>NZ_CP102577.1:6962500-10139229 GCF_042231735.1 Corallococcus exercitus | reverse complement strand
ACGCGCGAGCCCGTCTGCCCCTCCAGGTCCCCGATGATCTCGTCCACGTGCTCGAAGCCGAGGTGCTCCAGGAGGGCGCGCCACGTCTTGTAGTCACTCGAAGCGATGCCGCGCAGCGCCTCCGGCAGGGCCCGGATGAAGCACTCGCGCATCGCGTCGTTCATGTGGACGTAGACGGACTTGGCGATCTCCGCGATGACCAGCGCGTGGGAGAACTCGTCGCGGTTGTGCAGCTCCGTCGTCATGCGGTTGATGGGCTGGATGGACTGATCCTTGGACAGCAGGTTCAGGTAGGCGTTGATGCTGATCTCCGCCACCACCGCGTAGGCGAGCGTGAGCAGGTCCTGCTCCCAGGCATCCGCCGCGCGGGCCCGGGCGGCCTGGAGCATGCGGCACGCGAGGGAGTCCGGGAGCAGGGACTCGTTGAAGACGAGCCCGCGTTTCCTCTCGGTGACGAGCGTGGCGTTCAGGTGCATGAACGTGTGGTAGTTCTCGTCGACCAGCGCCTGCACCACGGTCCGCTTGATGCCCGGATGGTTCGTCCCGGGGAAGCGCGCGTGCATGAGGAGCTCGAACGCCGGGTTGGCGATCTTCTCCTCGTTCATGATGGTGTTCCGGTTGTAGGCCATCCACGCCCAGGAGAGCAGGGCCTGCTTGCGCTCCTCGGGCGCCTCCACGAAGCGGGGGTGGTCGCGGAACGGCACGAGGGCGATGGGGTAGTCCGGCAGCTCCGGCTGGAAGAGGCCCTCCAGGTCCAGCTCCGGCTTCTTCACCGTCGCGCGCCGCTGCCAGGTGGAGGCAATCTTGTCGAGGATGGCCAGCTCGACGGCCGCGTCCCGGGTGGAGTGGGGGGTGGTGGCGGGGGTAGGGTTCATGGTCGGGGTCTCCTGGAGTCCGGGTTCAAGCCGTTGCATGGGCCGCCTGGATGGCGTCCGCCAGCAGGTCCAGGCCCTTCTGGAGGGCCTGGATGTCGATGGTCAGCGGGGGCATGACCTTGAGCACGTGGCCATGGGCCCCGGAGGTCTCCGCGATGAGTCCCCGCTGGAAGGCCGCCTGGGACACCCGGCCCGCGACGCCCGGGTCCGTCCAGGTCAGCCCGCGCAGCAGGCCCCGGCCGCGCGGGGTGCACCCCTTCGCCGCGTCCTGGCGCGCGATGCCGCGGAGGCGCTCGTCCACGAGCGCGCACCGCAGCTGGAGCTCCTTCTCGAAGAGGGGATCCGCCCAGAAGGAGAGCGCGGCCCGGGCGGCGACGAAGGCCAGGTTGTTGCCGCGGAAGGTGCCGCTGTGCTCCCCGGGCTGTTGCACGTCCAGCTCCGGCTTCACCAGCACCAGCGCCATGGGCAGCCCCAGGCCGCCAATGGACTTGGAGAGGGTGACGACGTCGGGCGTGAGCCCCGCCTCCTCGAAGCTGAAGAAGGTGCCCGTGCGCCCGCAGCCCGCCTGGATGTCGTCGACGATGAGCAGGATGCCCTTGCGCCGGGCCAGGGCCTGGAGCCGCTGGAGCCAGCCCTTGCTCGCGGCGATGACGCCCCCCTCCCCCTGCACCGTCTCCAGGATGAAGGCCGCCGGCAGCTCCACGCCGCTGCCCGGATCATCCAGGAGCGCCTCGACGTACTCGAGCGTGTCCTTGCCCTCACCGAAGTACCCGTCGAACGGCATCCGCGTGACGTGCGCGAGGGGAAGGCCCGCGCCCGCGCGCTTCATCGCCGTGCCCGTCGCCGCGAGCGCCCCGAGCGACATCCCGTGAAAGCCATTGGTGAACGCGATGACCGACGCGCGCCCCGTGGCCTTGCGGACGATCTTGAGGGCCCCTTCCACGGCGTTGCTCCCCGTGGGGCCGGTGAACTGGATGCGGTAGTCCAGCTTCCGGGGCTTGAGGATGACGTCCACCAGGGCCTGCATGAAGTCGCGCTTGGCCTGCGTGTGCAGGTCCATCGAGTGGGTGATGCCGTCCTGCTCCAGGTACTCGATGACCTGACGCTTGATGACCGGGTGGTTGTGTCCGTAGTTGAGGGCACCCGCGCCGGAGAGGAAGTCGGTGTACTCCCGGCCCTCCTCGTCCCAGAGGCGGTGCCCCAGCGCGCGGCTGAAGACCGCCGGGAACTTCCGGCAGTAGGTGCGGACCGCGGACTCGTGCTCGTCGAAGATGGCGCGGGGACTTCCGTGAAGGGTCGCGGCAGGCTTCTGCATGGTTTCACCCCAGGGGGGATTCAGTGATGGCGGGTTGGCGGGCGGTTCAGGGCGTCGCGGCCCAGGGGTCGATGGAGCGCAGCTCCTCCAGCTCGGCCGGGCCCAGCTTGGACGGCGGGGAGAGCGGGAAGTCACCCGCGAGCGTGAGCCGCAGCATCTCCGCCACCTTCCGCGCGATGACCTCCTGCGTGTAGACGCCGGGGAAGGCGGAGACCGGGTGCTCGGCGGTGGGCGGGAAGTACTTGCCCTTGAAGGAAGGCAGGAAGACGGAATCCCAGACGTTGATGGACTGGCCGCCGCAAGGCGCCTTGCCGCTGAAGATGCTGTAGACGGGGAGCGCGTGGGGCGAGGGCCGGCACAGCGCCTGGTTGACGGGCTCGCCCACCATCTCCAGCACCAGGCCGCATGCGCCCAGGTCCCGCACCCGCCGGCTGCCCGCGAAGATCTCCCGGGCCTCGGCGAGCGTGTCTCCGTAGCGCCGGGTGACGCCTCCCTGCGGGGTGTAGCCCAGGTGGGCGATGACGGCGAACCCCTCCTGGCACAGCGCCTCCAGGACGGCGAGGGACGCGTCGGAGGTGACCTCCACCTTCAGCACCTCCGCGCCCGCCTCCACCATCACCTCCGCGCTCCGCAGCGCCACCGCCGGCGTCGTGGCCGCGCCGTCCGGCATGTCGCCCAGGAGGAACGGCCGGCGGTAGGCGGGGAACGCGCGGGTCATCGCCCCGCGCACCTCCTGGAGGAGCGTGAGCATCTGGTCCATGCCCCACACCTGCTCCTCCACCGTCGCCAGCCGGGTGCTGGGGCGGCCCAGGTGCGTCATGAAGTACGAGTCGCCCACCATCAGGCACTCGAGGCGGCAGTTGCGCATCAGGTCCAGGGACTCCATGGCCTGGCCCAGCGCCTCGACCTCGTAGCCCCGGTACAGGTTCACCTTCAGCCCCAGGGACTGGCGGGCGAAGCGCTCCCGGGCCTGACCCACGACGAACTCCCAGAGGCTCATCGGAGCCGGCTGACGGACCTTGCGTGCGACCGCGTGTGCTTCGTGCGTGCGAGACATGCGCTCTCCCCCCTCAGGGTGCTGCGTGGGTGTAGACGGCGTTCAGGCGTTGGATGGCGATGCGGAGGTCCTCGTGGCCCACCGCCGTGAAGCACAGCCGCGCGAACTGGCGGCAGTGCTGGCCAAAGGCGATGCCTGGCGCGACGGAGACTCCCGCCTGGATGGCGCGGGCGAGGAACTCGCTTTCGCTGCCGTGCTCCCATTGGGAGAGGTCCAGGAAGGTGTAGAAGCCCCCCTCCACCCGGGTGCAGGGCACCTGCAGCTCCCGCATCGTGATGTCGCGGGCCTCGCGGGCCCGGGCGCGGTGGCTCTCCAGGACGTCCGGGGGCGTGCCCAGCGCCTGGAAGGCCCCGTACTGGGAGGCGCTCGCCAGCGAGTAGAGCGAGTACAGCCCCCACTTCTTCATCCGCAGGGCCATGGCCTCCGGGGCGACCACGAAGCCCACGCGGTAGCCCGGCATCGCGTACGTCTTGCTGAAGGAATGGACGGAGAACGTGCGGTCCGCCGCGTCCGGGAGCTGGGAGATGTCCAGGAAGCCCGGCTCCGTGAAGTCGTAGAGCGCGTAGGCGTTGTCGGAGATGAGCCACAGCTCATGGCGCCGCGCGAACCGCGCCAGCCGCTCCTGGGCCTCCCGGTCGAGCGAGAAGCCCGTGGGGTTGTTCGGGGTGTTGAAGTAGATGGCGCGCGTCCTCGGCGTCACGGCCGCCTCGAGCGCCGCGACGAAGTCGAAGTTCCGGTCGCGGCTCAGCTCCAGGAAGACGGGGACCTCCACGGGACGGCCGCCCGCCGCGCGCACCAGGCCCGTCACGAACAGCCACTGCGGCGACATGATGAGGACCTCGTCGCCCGGCTGGAGCATGGCCCGGAGCGCGGACCCGATGCCGTGCGTCGCCCCGCAGGTGATGACGACGTGCTCCTCGCGGACCTCCTGCCGCGCCTGCTCCCGCAGGTGCTCCACGATTCTCCGCCGCAGCATGGGGATGCCGCCCGGCGGCGCGTGCTCGTGGGCGCGCAGCGCGAAGTCCGAGTGCTGCCAGTCGTGCATGCGGGCACAGGGCGCGAAGGTGCTCTTGCCCTGATGCAGGCGCAGGAAGCGCGGGTGCTTCAGCTCCGCGATGCGCTTCTCGATGTCGTCGAAGACGGAGAGCGGAATGTCATCCAGGGCGGGGTTGTGCAGGGTCATGGGAACTCCGGGAGAGGACAGGGGACGGTCGTGCGTGGGCATGGGCATCACTCCCTCGCGTGGGCCTGGGCGGACGTCACCCGGGGGGCTTCGACGGCGAGCTCACGGGCCCAGCCCGCGAGCTCCGGGTCGGCCGGTGCGGTCAGCCGGTCCCGCAGCTCCGACAGGGCCGAGGGGCGCTCCGTCGAGGCCCAGAAGAGGCCGTGGCTGAGATGGCGGGCGTAGCGGGGGTCCTTCTTCTTCAGCGCCAGGTCCACGGCCCGGACGTAGTTCCACCGCAGATGCGGGTAGATGGAGTGGGCCAGGTGGTAGTGGTCCGTGGCGGGGAAGATGGCGTGCTTCACCAGCCAGCCGAGCGGCCCCGAGTAGTCCGTGGGGCGTCCGTTGATGCACTCGCGCGCCACCCGCTCCTCTTCGTCGCAGTGGACGTACCAGCGGTGCTCGGCCAGGACGGAGATCCACGAGTACAGCGGGTAGGCCGTGACCAGCGGCAGGAGGAAGCCCAGCAGGAGCCCCTCCGGCCCGAAGGCCCAGGTGAACCCCGCCACCACTCCGGCGACGACCAGCCCCCGCACGGCGAGGTTGGACACCCGCTGGTTGCGCAGGCTGTTGATGGCCATGGCGCGGAAGGTCTCCGCGAACCCCGCGGCCGTGAGCGGGTGGAGGAGCTTCCAGTAGAACCGCGCCCGCGTCAGTCCGGGGACGACCCCCACGGAGATGAACCGGGTGACGTTCGGATCCCGGCCTGGCTCGTTGGCGTGATGATGGTGATCCAGGACATGGTAGATGTAGCGGTGGTGCATGTCTGGCTTGAAGCAGGGGTACTGGAAGAAGACGTTGGAGAGCGCCCACTGCCATGACCGTGACTTGCAGAGGCCCGAGTGGGTCGCCGTATGGGCCGCCTCCTGGAGCGCCCGGAACCGGGTGCCCACGAACAACACGAGCAGCACGTAGAGCGCCGGGTGCGCGAAGTGCGCGGCGGCGAGGTTGGCCGCGAGGATGTCGCACCACGACCAGAGGAACGGGAAGAGCGCGAAGAGGGCGTCGAACCGCTGGTAGTACCGCTCGCCCTTCCGGGCGGTCCCCTCGAGCTTCAGCAGGCGGAGGATGCGGTGGGAGTCGCGGTAGTAGAGGGCGTCCGCGGCGCGGAGCGCCAGCGCGACCGCGAGCAAGGACAAGGCGTGCACGGGCGCCGTCGAAAGGTCTGGCATCGGCGTTCTCCTGGGCGTTCCTGGGCAGGGCCGGGCCAGGGGGCGTCGCGCGAAAGGGCGCGGCCCGTCGGGTTTCCGGCAAGGGGAGTCCATTCGCGGCCCCTGAGGGGGACGCGTGCGTGGGACAAGGCGGTGGGAAGGGGCCTGGGGCGTCCGCTATCGCGGCCCCCCCCCGGCGCGCGGGTCAGTACTCCTCGTTCGGGGCGTACTCACTGACGTCGGGTTGCAGGTGCGGCTGGGCGGCGATGAACGCTGGCAGCGTCATGCAGTGGTCGTGGATGCGCTTCAGCGTGGGGTAGGCATCCAGGGGGAGCTTGAAGCGCTCGGCGTTGTAGACCTGCGGCACCAGGCACAGGTCCGCCAGGGTGGGCGTGTCCCCGTGACAGCACGTCCCCCGGTGCGGGCTGCGCTCCAACATGCGCTCCAGCGCCTCGAAGCCGGTGACGGCCCAGTGGCGGTACCACTCCATCTTCTCCTCCTGGGAGTGGCCCAGGGGCTGCGTGAGGTACTTCCTCACGCGCATGATGTTCAGCGGGTGGACGTCACAGGCGACGTACAGCGCGATGCCGCGGACGTGGGCGCGGGCGGCGGGCTCCCGGGGCAGCAGCGGCGGCTCCGGGTGCAGCTCGTCCAGGTACTCGATGATGGCCAGGGACTGGCTGATGGGGACGTCTCCATCCACGAGCAGCGGCACCAGGCCCTGGGGATTGAGCGCGAGGTAGCGCTCCGTGAACTCGGGCTCACCCTTCCTCAGGCCGCGAACGCCCTGGTACTGGTACGCGAGCCCCTTGAGGTTCAGCGCGATGCGGACCCGGTAGGAGGCCGTCGAGCGGTAGTAGCTGTAGAGCTTCAGACTCATGGCTGCTCCTGCCGCCAGGTGGTGTTGCGCTCGAACCAGGTGGCGGCCTCGCGGATCCGCGACTGGAGCTGCTCCTCGGACTCGCCCTTCAGGATGAACCCCGCCAGGTAGTCTCCGGACTTGTAGCCCCCGTGATGCGTCTGTCCGGGCTTGCCGTTGAGGCGCAGCTGGTGGACGCCGGGAGGCGGCGGGCCCTCGGGGAGCCCGGTGAGGAGGCCGGCCCGGGGGTAGACGACGCACCAGCCCGACATCCGGCCGTCGGCGCCGGGGCTCCGGGCCGGCGGGACGTCCACCGGCAGCCCGCATTGCGCGTTGAACCAGTTCCGGTCCAGGTTGAAGCCACGGCCCAGCTCGAAGGTCGTGTTGAAGCGGCAGCCCGCCGTGCGGCTGGCGATTTCACAGAGCACCAGCCGGTCATCCGGGGTGTGCCAGACCTCCGCATGGAAGGTCATATGCGGGGGCGTGGGCAGGGCCCGCAGGGCCTGCCGGGTGAACCGGATGAGGCGCTCGCGCAGGGGATGGGTCTCCCGGAGGAGGTACCCCCCCAGGAACTCATCCCGCTGAAATGAAAGACAATCATTGACGTACGTCGAGGGATGGATTTCCACGACCTCCGAATGGGCCATCAGCCCATCCACGTGGTACATCGTTCCCTCGACGAACTTCTCCACCGCCATGTCCGGCGCAATGCCTTTCACCAGCAGGGCCTCCAGTTCCGCCTCGTCATGGATGACCCGCGTGTCGAGCGAGCCGGAGCCCAGCACCGGCTTGATGACGACCGGAAGGCCATGGGCCTCGACGAACTCGAGCAGATCACAAGCGGTGGTGACGCGCGCGGCCACCGCGACCGGGACGCCCCCCTCCTGAAGACGGGCCTTCATCAGCAGCTTGTCCCGGAAGACGAGCGCGCTCTGGAAGCCCTGCCCCGGAATGCCAAGCGCATCCCGGAGCCTGCCCGCGCGGAGGATGTCCACCTCGCCCTTGGCGAACAGGGCACAGAAGCCAATCTCTTTCGCCAGACGCAGGGCCGTCTGCTCGACCTGCCCATTGGTCCGGTAGTTGGGAAAGGACCACACGCGGGGAAGGTGGCGGTAGCCCGGGGCCTTCTCCTCGGAGCACAGCAGGGTGAGCTGGAGATCCGACCCCGCGGCCCATTCGTCGTAGGGCGTGTCCTCATGGTCCGTGTTGACCAGGACCAGGACCTGTCGTGTCGGATGGGCAGCCGGCGCGCCTTGGAGGTTCATTGTCTCTCTAACCGTGCAAAATTAGATATTCACACTCAATACGTCATCCGGGATTTTCCTGGCAATTCCACGGAGGTGACGCGTGTGGCTTTTCGGGTGGCGGCAATTTTCCTCCGGCGCATGAACTTCCCCCCTTGAGTCCCGGTGTGGATACGAAGCGGGAAAGAGACTCCGGTCGCGCGTGCGCCACACGGCGGTCCACCCGTTCGTCACATCCGCGCGGGCGCGAAACGCACTACAACGCGCGCCCATGGCCGACCGCGACCTGCCCCTCCTCCTCGTGCGCCACGCCGTGGCCGAGGACTCCCATGCCCTGGGCGACGAGGCCCGCGCCCTCACCCCCCAGGGCCGCGCCGCCTTCCGTCAGCACGCGAAGAAGCTCGCGCGCCTGACGCCCCTCATGGGCATCATCACCAGCCCCCTGGTGCGCGCGGTGCAGACCGCGGAGCTGCTCGCGGACGCGCTCGGCCTGTCCCACGTGGAGGTGCACCCCGCGCTCGTCCCCATGAAGGGCGCGGCCCGCCACGTGCTGAAGCTGGCGCGGGACGTGGGGCCGGGCTGGGCCCTGGTGGGGCACAATCCCTCCCTGGAGCGCGCCGCCGCGCTCGCGCTGGGCCAGGCCCTGCCGGACAAGCTCCGCAAGGGCTGCGCGGTCGCCCTGAGGCCCGAGGGTCGCGCGTTCACCCTGCAGTGGATGGCGGCCCCGGGGCGCTCCCTGCGTCGCCCGTGACGCACTTGTTGCCGGCGCGTCACGTAGGCGCGAAGCGATGCGCGCACAGTACGTGCCCGCCATGTCCCACGTACTCATCGTCGACGACGAGCGCGACCTAGCGGAGCTCATCGACTTCAACCTGCGCGGCGCGGGCTTCACCACCCGCGTGGCCTTCACCGGGGAAGCGGCGCTCACCGCCGCGCGCGAGCAGTCCCCGGACGTGGTGCTGCTGGACCTGATGCTGCCGGACCTGTCCGGCATCGAGGTCTGCCGCCACCTGCGCGCCAACCCCCGCCTGCGTGACGTGCTCATCGTCATGCTCACCGCGAAGAGCGAGGAGGCGGACCGCATCCGCGGCTTCGAGGTCGGCGCGGACGACTACGTCGTCAAGCCCTTCTCCGTGCGCGAGCTGGTGCTGCGGCTCAAGGCCATCCTCCGGCGCTCGGCCTCGCCCCAGGAGGGCTCGCCGCCCCTGGCGCTGGGCCCCCTGCGCCTGGACGTCACCCAGCACCGCTTCTTCGTGGAGGAGAAGGAGACGCCCCTCACCGCGCTGGAGTTCCGCCTGCTGGAGTACCTCATGGCCCGGCTGGGCCGGGTGCAGACGCGCGAGCAGCTCCTGGAGCAGGTCTGGGGCCTGTCCAGCGCGCTGGAGACGCGCACCATCGACACGCATGTCATGCGCCTGCGCGACAAGCTGGGCCCCGCCCGCGCCCTCCTGGAGACGGTGCGCGGGGTGGGCTACCGCATCGTGGATCCGGCGGCCGGGTAGGCAAGCTCCTCCCCGCCGTCACCCATTTGTCACGCAAGGGCCGTCAAACAGCCACATCCGGCCCATAGATCGACACACGGCCTCGACCCTCGAGACGCCCGAAGACCTTCCATGCGCCTCCGGGCGCGTCGCCATCACCCTGTCCACCTTGCGGCTACAGGCACGTTTCCAGAGGAGACACCTCATGAAGAAGACCCTGCTCTCAAGCTTCGTCGCCTTCGGGCTCGCCGTCCTCCCGCTCTCCGCCCAGGCAGGCACGGTGACGGTGAAGGGCTCGGACACCATGGTCATCCTCGCCCAGCGCTGGGCGGAGGCGTTCATGAAGAAGAACCCCGCCACCAAGATTCAGGTGACGGGCGGCGGCTCCGGCACGGGCCTGGCGGCCCTGCAGAACGGCACCACCGACATCGCCATGTCCAGCCGGGAGATCAAGGAGGCGGAGGCGGCGAAGATCCGCGCCCGCAACAACGCCCCGCCCACCGCGCTGTCCGTGGCCAAGGACGGCGTCACCTTCTACGTCAACGACACCAACAAGGTGGAGGCGCTCACGGCCGAGCAGCTCAAGGCCATCTACCTGGGCGACACGACGAACTGGAAGGACGTGGGCGGGAAGGACGCCCCCATCGTCCCGTACTCGCGTGAGAACTCCTCCGGCACCTACGTCTTCGTGAAGGACCACGTGCTGGGCGGCGAGGACTTCGCCCCGGAGGCCCAGACGCTCCCCGGCACGGCCGCGGTGGTCAACGCGGTCTCCAAGGAGAAGAACGGCATCGGCTACGGCGGCGCCGCGTACGGCAAGGGCATCAAGGAGCTGAAGGTGAAGAAGGGCAACGAGTCCTTCGCCCCCTCCGCGGAGAACGTGAAGAGCGGCAAGTACCCGCTGTCGCGCGACCTGTTCTTCTACCTGGGCAAGGCGCCCGCGGGCGAGGTGAAGGCCTTCATCGACTTCGCGCTGTCCGCCGAGGGCCAGGCCATCGTCACCCAGGTCGGCTACTTCCCTGTGAAGTAGTGGCCGTCACGCGATTGTCACCCGGCGCGGGGGTCCCATGTTGGATAGACAGGCCGTCATGCAGGAGCAGGACCTCGCGCCCCCGGTGGCGCTGCCCACGCTGTCGCCCGCGGCCCGGCGGCGCCAGCTGAAGGAGAAGGCCATCGCCGCGCTGATTACGGCGGTGGCCTTCACGGGCATCGCGGCGCTGGTGCTCATCCTCGTCTTCGTGGCGAAGGAGGCGCTGACGCTCGTCACCGACGCGGCGGCGCGCGAGGAGGCCAGCTTCTCCAAGATGTTCCTCCCGCAGCTCGTGCGGAAGGGCAAGCCCCTGGCCTACATGTGGCAGCCGGTGTCCGGCGTGCCCAAGGTCAGCATGATTCCGCTCTTCATCGGCACGCTGAAGACGACGGCCGTGTCCATGCTGGTGGCCGTGCCCCTGGGCATCTTCGGCGCGCTGTTCGCCGCGGAGTTCGCCCCCCGCCGCCTGCGTGAAGTGCTCAAGCCCACCATCGAGCTGCTCGCCGGCATCCCGTCCGTGGTGCTGGGCTTCTTCGCGCTGATGGTGATGGCGTCGTTCCTCCAGGACACCTTCGGCTTCACGTCCCGGCTCAACGCGGTGGTGGCGGGCCTGGGCCTGGCGCTGGCCATCGTGCCGGTCATCTTCACGGTGACGGAGGACGCGCTCACCGCCGTGCCCCGCAGCTACCGCGAGGCGTCGCTGGCCCTGGGCGCCACGCCCTGGGAGACGGCGTGGAAGGTGGTGCTCCCGGCGGCGGCCCCCGGCATCCTCGCCGCGTGCGTGCTGGGCTTCGGGCGCGCCATCGGTGAGACGATGATCGTCCTCATGGCCTCCGGCAACGCGGCCATCGTGTCCGCCAATCTGGGCGACTCCGTCCGCTCGCTGTCGGCCACCATCGCCGCGGAGATGGGCGAGGTGGTGGTGGGCAGCCCGCACTACGCGCTGCTCTTCTTCATCGGCGTGGAGCTGTTCCTCTTCACCTTCATCCTCAACATGCTCGCGGGGATGTGGACGAAGAAGGTCATCCAGCGGCTCAAGGGAGGTGCGGGGTGAAGCACGCCACGCGCAAGGTCGTGGGCCTGTCGCTCGTGTCACTCACGGGGCTGGCCGCGTTCGTCATGGTGGCCATGCTGGCCCTCATCCTCCTGGACGTCGTCCAGGGCGGCTGGAGCCACGTGTCCTGGACGTTCCTCACCCAGCCGCCCACGGACGGGATGATGGGCGGCGGCATCTTCCCCGCCCTCTTCGGCACCGCGGCGCTCACGCTCCTGATGACCCTGGCGGTGATGCCGGTGGGCGTGCTGACGGCGGTGTACCTGCACGAGTACGCGCCGCCCTCCAGCCTCCTGGCCCGCGCGGTGCGCGTGGCGGTGGCGAACCTGGCGGGCGTGCCCTCCATCGTGTTCGGCCTCTTCGGCCTGGGCTTCTTCATCCTCTTCGTGGGCAAGGGCCTGGACCACGCGCTGGGCTACGAGGAGCTGCACTGGGCCCAGCCGGGCATCCTCTGGGCGTCGCTGACGCTGGCGGTGCTCACCCTGCCCGTCGTCATCGTGTCCACGGAGGAGGCGCTGCGCGCCGTGCCGCAGGAGCACCGCACCGCGAGCCTCGCGCTGGGGGCCACCCAGTCGCAGACGCTGGCGCGGGTGGTGCTGCCGGGCGCCCTGCCGGGCATCCTCACCGGCGCGGTGCTGGCCATCTCCCGGGGCGCGGGCGAGGTGGCGCCCATCCTCTTCACCGGCGCGGCCTACTTCCTGCCGGACCTGCCCACGAGCCTGAACTCGCAGTTCATGCACCTGGGCTACCACACCTACGTGCTGGCCACGCAGTCGCCGGACGTGGAGGCCACCCGCCCGCTGCTGTACGCGACGGTGCTGGTGCTGCTGCTGCTCACCTTCGCCCTGAACCTCGTCGCGGTCATCATCCGCACGCGCACGCGCCGCAAGGCCGCGGCCGGCCACTGACGCTCGTCCCTCCCATGCCCCTCTCCTCCGCCACGCCGCGCAACAAGATGGAAGCCCGCGAGCTCACCCTGCGCTACGGCAGCAAGGTGGCCATCAAGCAGGTGAGCCTGGCCATCCCCGAGAACAAGGTGACGGCGCTCATCGGCCCGTCCGGCTGCGGCAAGTCCACGTTCCTGCGCTCGCTCAACCGGATGAACGACCTGATTCCGGGCGCGAGCCACGACGGCAGCGTGTTCCTGGACGGCCGCAGCATCCACGACCGCTCCCTGGACGTGGTGGACCTGCGCCGGCGCGTGGGCATGGTGTTCCAGAAGTCCAACCCCTTCCCCAAGTCCATCTTCGAGAACGTCGCCTACGGCCTGCGCGTGGGCGGCCTCAAGGACAAGGCGAAGCTCTCCGCGCGAGTGGAGAAGTCCCTGCGCGGCGCCGCGCTGTGGGACGAGGTGAAGGACCGGCTGGATGAGAGCGCCCTGGGCCTGTCCGGCGGCCAGCAGCAGCGCCTGTGCATCGCGCGGGCGCTGGCGGTGGAGCCGGAGGTGCTGCTCATGGACGAGCCCGCGTCCGCGTTGGATCCCATCGCGACGGCGAAGATTGAAGAGCTCATCCACGAGCTCAAGGCCACGTACACCATCGCCATCGTGACCCACAACATGCAGCAGGCCGCGCGGGTGAGCGACCGGACGGCTTTCTTCTACATGGGGGAGTTGGTGGAGTGCGGCCCCACGGAGCAGATCTTCACCAACCCCCAAGAGAAGCGCACGGAGGACTACGTCACCGGGAAGTTCGGCTGAACCTCCACCCGCGACGGAACAGGACGACATGGCGGCCACGCACACCGACAAGGCATTCGAGCAGGACCTGCGCAACCTGCGCGAGAAGCTGCTCGCCATGGGGGCCAAGGTGGAGACCCTCATCGCGCAGAGCACCCGCGCCCTCACCGACCGCGACTCGGCGCTGGCGGAGCAGGTGGTGGGCGCGGACCGCGAGGTGAACCGGCTGGAGGTCGACATCGACGACCTGTGCCGCCGCATCCTCGCGCTGCGCCAGCCGGCCGCGTCCGACCTGCGCCTCATCACCACGGCGCTCAAGATCGTCACCGACCTGGAGCGCATCGGCGACCTGGCGGTGAACATCGCCGAGCGCGCCATGGACCTGAACCAGGTCCCACCGCTGGCGCCTTACGTTGACACGCCGAAGCTGGCGGAGCTGGCGCAGCAGCAGGTGAAGAAGGCGCTGGACGCGTTCGTGTCCGGGGACGCGGCCAAGGCGGAGGACGTCCTCAAGGGGGACGACCTCTTGGATGCCCTCTTCCTGAAGATCTTCAACGAGCTCTTGGCGTACATGATGGAGGACTCGCGCAACATCCGCCGGGCCACGGCGTTGATGTTCATCGCGAAGCACCTGGAGCGCATTGGCGACCACGCGCTCAACGTGGCGGAGATGGTCATCTACATGGTGCGCGGCAAGGACGTGCGCCACCCGCGAAGCCGCGACCTCGAGTAGGCGCCCAGGCGGCTTCACGCGCGTGTCACGGCGAGTTGGCCGTCCCGCCGCCCCGCCGCCCCGGTCCCGCCTTGTGGGGCCTCTAGGGTGGCGACATGCTCATCGCCTCCAGCCTCCTCCTGGCCGCGTCCGCAGTGGGCCTTGTGGCCCTCCTCCTCCAGGCGCTGTTCGTGCGCCGCCACCGCCGCACCGCCCCCGCGGGCCCCACGCACCGCCCCGGCCTGTCCATCCTCAAGCCCCTGTGCGGCGTGGATGACGACCTGGAGGCGAACCTCGCCGGGTTCGCCCGGCTCCCCTACCCCCACTACGAAGTCCTGCTGGGCGTGAAGGACGCGCGCGACCCGGCCTACGCGGTGGCGAAGGCCGCGGCGGCGAAGTGGCCCCACGTCATGCGCGTGGTGCTCCAGGAGGGCGAGCCCGGCCTGAACCCCAAGGTGAACCAGCTGGTGACGCTGTCGTCGGAGGCCCGCTTCGACCTCTGGGTGGTGAGCGACAGCAACACCCGCGTGGGCGAGGGCTACCTGGAGGAGATCGCCGCCGCCTTCGAGGACCCCACGGTGGGCTGCGTGACGCACCCGGTGGCGGGGCTGGGGGAGCAGACCTTCGGTTCGCTCCTGGACAACCTGCACCTGTCCTCCAGCGCGGCGGCGGGGATGATCGCCGCGAAGCACGTGGCGGACCGGGACATCGTGGTGGGCAAGTCCATGGCGCTGCGCCGCGAGGACGTGGAGGCGCTGGGCGGCTTCTTCTCCGTGAAGGACGTGCTGGCGGAGGACTACGTCATTGGCCAGTGGGTGACGCGCAAGCTGGGCAAGCGCGTGGTGCTGGCGCACGCCCCCGTGTTCAACGTGTCCCTGCGCAAGAGCGTGGACGCCTTCTTCCAGCGCTACCTGCGCTGGAGCGTCATCCACCGCACAGCGGTATCGCCCTCGACGTACGTGGCGCAGGCGCTCCTCAACCCCGTTCCACTCGCGGTGCTGGGCGCGTTGTTCCACCCGTCCGCCCTCACCGGCCTGGCGGCGCTGGCGGTGGCGCTGGGCAAGGTCTGGGTGGACGTGACGGTGTTCCGTTCGCTCCGGCCCCAGCCGGTCTCCTTGCGCGCGGCGCCCGCCGTGCTGGTGAAGGACGCGCTGCTCTTCGCCGCATGGTGGCATGGCGCGTTCCGGCGCACGGTGGACTGGCGCGGCACGCGGTTGCGCGTGGTGTCAGGCACGCGCCTGGTGCCAATGCGTGCGCGTGGCACTCCCGCGGCGGAGTGGATCCCCAGCAACGGGGTGGGTTGAACGACGCTGGCCCAACTTTTGACGATCCTTCGTGCAGCAACCCTCGCCGCCCGCTCACCCGATGCCTATCTCCTTCCCATGCCTTCCCTGAAGCTGGCGCATCTTTCGGATCTTCATCTGGACATGAGCCGCGAGAGCGATGCCGCGGCGTCCTCACTGGTGAAGGCCCTGGCGGCGCAGGACGTGGATCACGTGGTGGTGACGGGAGACCTCACGCACCGCGGTTCCCAAGCGGAGTTCCAGCGCTTCCGTGAACTCTTCACGCCCTGGATGGAGACCGGACGCCTCACCTTCATTCCAGGCAACCATGACCGGCCCGGCGAGGATGTCGGCAGCGGGTTCATGGAGGGACGCAAGGTCCACACGGTGGAGAAGGCAGGACTCTTCCTGGTGTGCGTGGACTCCACCGGTGAGCACAACCGCAACTATTTCCACAGCCACGGCGAGCTGACGGAAGGCGTCGTGGACGAAGTGGACCGCGCGCTGGACACCGCGCCCAGGGACGCGCTGGTCGCGGTGCTGCTGCACCACCACGTGATGCCGCTGCCGCTGGAGAGCTTCCCGGAGTGGATCGCCACGAAGATGGGACTGCCCCACGCGTCGGAGCTCGCGTTGGGAAGCCGACTGCTGGAGCGCGTGGGCGGCCGGTGTGACCTGGTGCTGCACGGCCACCGGCACATCCCCAACGAGGCGGACCTGGGCACCCCGGGCGAGCGCGCGCTGCGCGTCTACAACTCCGGCAGCAGCACGGACCTGGGCCGCTTCCGCGTCTTCAGCCACATGGCGGGCCGGCTGGTGGGCGAGCCGGCGTGGTGCCAGGCGTCGGAGCCAGCGAGGCCGCGCACGGCGGTCCACAACGTCAGGCCCGCGCTCCAGTACCTGGTGGGCCAGCTGGGCATGGCGCTCTTCTAGCGCCTGGCCGGCTGCCTGCTGGATGGCGGGGCTTCACGCAAGTGTCGCGAATGCCAGCGGGGCCACGGAAGGTTCTCCCCAGGTCAGGAGGATGCTTGGGGCGACTCGCGGTGGATGACGGTGCTCGGAAGGTCCTGGTCGTGGATGACGACGCGGACTGGCGGGAATTCCTCCGGGTGAGCCTGGAGGACCTCGGCTATGAGACCACCGAGGCGGCTGACGGCCAGGAGGCGCTGGACTCGCTCAGACGGGGCGAGCGCTTCGGGGTCATGCTGCTGGACCTGAACATGCCGGGCATGAGCGGCCTGGAGGTGGTGGAGAAGCTGCCGCGGGCGTCGAACAACCCGCGCATCGTCTTCCTCACCTCGGCGGCGGCCCAGGATGTAGGGAGCGCACTCATGTCCGGTCCCCACTACTACCTGCCCAAGGGAGCGAGCCGCGACCAATTGTCGCTCCTCCTGCAATCCCTGGGGGTGTAGGACGGGGGACGTCACCCGCCGACCCTCGAGGCGGGGTGGGTCCAGCCAGGAGGTCCGCCATCGTCACGGAGCTCATCATCATCCTGTTGCTGGTGCTGGCCAACGGCGTCTTCGCCGGCGCCGAGCTGGGCCTCTTGTCCGTGCGCAAGACGCGGCTGAAGGAGCTCCTGGAGCAGGGCAGCAAGTCCGCGAAGGCGGTGTCGGCGCTGCGGGATGATCCGGAGCGGCTGCTGGCCACGGTGCAGATTGGCATCACGGTGATTGGCGCCACGGCGGCGGCCTTCGGCGGCGCGAGCATCGCGCAGCGGCTCTCCGGGGTGCTGGCGGGGCTGGGCATGCCGGAGGCCACGGCGAGCCAGGTGTCGTTCGCGCTGGTGGTCGCGCTGGTGTCATACCTGTCGCTGGTGCTGGGGGAGCTGGTCCCCAAGTCGCTGGCGCTGCGCTACTCCGAACAGTACGCGCTGACGCTGGGCCGGCCGCTCAAGGCGTTGGCGTGGGTGATGCGCCCGCTGGTGTGGTTCCTCACCGCGAGCTCCAACGTGGTGCTGAAGCTCTTCGGGGACCGGACGAACTTCTCCGAGTCGCGGCTGTCGCCGGACGAGCTGCTGCAGCTGGTGGCGGAGGCGTCCAAGCAGGGCACGTTGGATCCGCGCGCGGGGGAGATTGCCTCCCGCGCCTTCGAGCTGGGGGACCTGACGCTGGGCGAGGTGATGGTGACGCGCGAGCACATCGTCGCGCTGCGCCGCCACGCGAGCACGGAGGAGATCCGCCAGGTGCTGCTGGAGCACGGGCACTCGCGCATGCCGGTGTACGAGGGCACGCTGGACAACGTCGTCGGCTACATCGTGGCCAAGGACCTGCTGGGCGTGGCCTGGGAAGCGCACCTGATTGTCCTGGAGGACGTGCTGCGCCCGCCGCTGTTCCTGGTGGAGTCCATGCGCGCCATCGCGGCGATGAAGGAGCTGCAGCGCCGGCGCATGCAGCTGGCGGTGGTGGTGGACGAGCACGGCGGCGTGGTGGGGCTGGTGACGGTGGAGGACCTGGTGGAGGAGCTCGTGGGGGACATCCTCAGCGAGTCCGAGACGCCCGAGGAGCTCGTGCGCCGCGAGAGCCCCACCGTCGCGGTGGTGCAGGGCGAGGCGAGCCTGCGCGAGGTGAACCGCGCGCTGGGGCTGGAGCTGGAGGAGAGCGAGGACTACTCCACCGTCGCGGGCCTGTGCATCGCGCTGGCGGGAGGCGCCATCCCGGAGAAGGGCGCGAAGCTGTCGCTGCCGGACGGCACGGTGCTGGAGGTGGTGGAGGCGTCGCCGCGCCGGGTGCGCGAGGTGCGCTTCCATCTGCCGGAGCAGCCCGCGCAGCCGGAGGCGTGAGGCCGGCCCACCTCCGTCGTGAGAATCCGGACGGGGAACCCACGGCGTTGTTGGTGATGACGCGCCGGGTCGTTATAAACCCGGGAGGGACACCCTCGGCCCTGGGAGGCTCGCGCAGCGGATGTCGTCATCGCCCCCACGCATCGCGTTCGCCATCGAGACGACGCTCGGCAACGCGGTGTTCCTGGACAACCTCAAGCGGGCGATGGCGCGGCGCGACGACATCACGCCGGTGTGGCTGCCCATCGACGAGCACGCGGATGACGTCTGGGAGCAGCTGCCGCTGGTGCGCTCGCGGCTGTCGGTGCGCGGAGGGCTGCGGGCCCGCAGCGCGCTGAACCAGGCCTTCGCGAAGGAGCCGGTGCGGGCGGCGGTGGTGCACACGCAGCGGATGGCGCACCTGGCGCACGACTTCATGCGCCGGGTGCCCAGCGTCATCTCCACGGACGCGACGCCGAGCGGGCTGGAGGACTATCTGCGGTACTACGGTCTGCCCACGCAGCACGCGGGCTGGGTGGGCCGGGCGAAGAACGCGCTGCACCGGCGCACGTACGCCATCGCGAAGGGGATGCTGTCCTTCTCGGAGTTCACCAAGCGTTCGCTGGTGGAGGAGTACGGCGTGCCCGACGAGAGCGTCCACGTCGTGTGGCCCAGCGTGGACACGGCGCTGTGGCGGCCCGCGCCGGAGAAGAAGCCCCGGGACGGCGTGGTGCGGCTGCTCTTCGTGGGAGGCGACCTGGGGCGCAAGGGCGGCAAGCTGCTCCTGCGTTGGGCGCGGGAGACGCGGCGCAGGAACTGGCAGCTGGACCTGGTGACGTCCGAGCGCATCGAGGCGCCGCCCGGCGTGCGCGTGCACGTGGGCGTGCAGCCGAACTCGCCGGAGCTCATCGGCCTGGCGCAGGCGGCGGACCTCTTCGTGCTGCCGACGATGGCGGACATGTCGTCGTGGGCCATCGCGGAGGCGAAGGCCGCGGGCCTGGCGGTGGTGTCCACGCCCGCGGGCGGCGTGGGCGAGCTGGTGCGCGACGGCGTGGACGGGCGCATCGTGCCGGTGGGGGACTACGGAGCGCTGGCGAACACGCTGGACGCGCTGGTGCAGCACCCGGAAACGCTGGAGGCCATGGGCCAGGAAGCCCGCCGCATGGCTGAGGCGCACATGGACCTGGACACGACGTGCTCGCGGATGCTCGCGTTCATCCGCCAGGTGACGGGGGTCTGAGCGGGACATGCGTTCGCTCCATCCCGCCCTGGCGCATGTCCACGAGCAGGCCCGGGGCGGGCCGATGGACCGCCAGTTGCGGGTCACCCTGCACTTCCATCCGGATGCCCTCTTCGAGGGCGGCGGCATCCTGGCCGCGATGCGGCGGGACGGCCGGTATTGCTCCCAGTTCGAGACGCGCACGAGCAACGGCGGGCTCACCGCCTTCCCGCAGGGAGCCCGCTGGCAGTGGGAGAGCCGGCTCTTCAACGGGTTCTATGATCAGCGCGCCGGCCACGAGCGCCCCAAGTACGGCTCGCTGAACTTTCGCGGGGATGCTTACGGCGGCTCACCGCGCTTCGGCTCCAGCTACTTCCGGCTGACGGAAGGAGCGCTGGACCGCGCCAGCTTCTGCTTCCCGGACAGCGTCTTCGAGCCCACGTCCTTCGGGACCTCCGAGCGGATGGCGCTCATCGAGTTGGCGGAGGCCACGCCGTTCGAGGATCCGCTGGACTGGTACGTCGAAGCCCACGTCCATGGCGACCTGCGGATCCCGGACGACGTCGAGGCCCTGGTCCTCGACCCCAGCTACCGGGGGACCCACGTCGAGGAGGAAGCCCACGCGCTGGGCGTCCGCGTGGAGTGGCATCCGGGATATGCCGTCACGTTGGGAGCACTGAGCCCCCACCCGGGCTACCGGGGGGACGACATCCTCCGGCTCGCGGAGCGGGTCGCGGACAACGAAGTCCTTACGCCGTTCATCCTCGGAAGGGCGCGCTCGGACGCGTCGGTGGAGCCGCAGCAGCTCAAGAAGCTCTGGCACTGCCTGGCCCGCTTCGGTCGGTCCTGGGATGGGCCCGCCCCCACGGGTTCGCCCAAAGGCAAAGGCCCGGAACCCCTGGGATTTCCCCAGTGATTCCGGGCCCTTACGTCTGCGCGCGATGCAGGATTCGAACCTGCGGCCTTTGGCTCCGGAGGCCAACGCTCTATCCAGCTGAGCTAATCGCGCAGAACTGCTTTCCGGTGCCGGAGGAGTAACCGAAGTCCCCAGACGACGCAAGCACGCATTCCTGACCGGGCCCCGCGTGACGGCTCCTGTACAGAGGCCCTGTGTGCCCTGCATGTCCTCCCAGCGTGATGGACTAGACCCGGGGACATGAACCGCGCTCCCCTGCTATCCGCCTGTCTCCTCGCTGCCTGCCTGGCCTGCACGGAGTCTCCCCAGACGCCCGCAGCGTCCGCCGCCCCGAGCCCGACCATGCCCACCCCGCCCAAGCCCGCTCCTCCCCCTGCCCCGCCTGCATCCAAGCCCACGGGGACCAGCGCCCCGGCCGCGGCGTCGTGCTCGGCGAGCCGGCTGAGCCCCGTCCCCAAGCCCACCGCGAAGCCCCTGCCTCCGGCCGTGGCCTCCATGCGCGAGCGCATCATCAAGGCCGCCGTGGCGTGCGACTACGCGGGCCTCCAGAAGCTGGGCGACGAGAAGGGCCCGAGCGTGCGCTTCTCCTACGACCCCGACCAGGACATGGCCACCACCTGGCGCATCCAGGAGGAGTGGAAGGACAGCCCGCAGCCCGTGCTGGCGCGGCTGGTCCACGTGCTCAACCTCCCCTTCTACCAGGAGGGCAACCTGTACTGGTGGCCCACCGCCTTCCGCAAGGGCGCCACCGACGCGGACTTCGCCCTGCTCAAGGGCATCTACCCGGACGAGATGATCACCGACATGCGCAAGGAGAAGAGCTACATCGGCATGCGCGTCGGCATCTCCGTGGACGGCGACTGGCAGGCCGCCATCCAGGGCGATTGAGCCTTCGCCGCCGTGCGCTTCAGTCCCCCGCGACGAAGCGCGCGACGGCCTCCTGGACCTCCTCGTCGCCCATCATCGCGACGTGGTCCGCCTGCGTCTCCAGCCGGTCCACGTGGAGCGGCGGCGGAGGCAGCGCGCGCGTCGTGAGCACGGAGCCGTCGCCGTCCGCGATGACGGGGTCCTCGAAGGTGGGCTTCCCGTCGATGATCCGGAAGGACTTGATCAACGGATGCCCCACGCCCACCACCGCCAGCGTGCGGAAGGGCGGAGGCGGTCCCCCGCGCTCGGAGAGCGCCCGCGCCAGCCCCGAGCGCGCCTCCAGCATGCGCTCCAGCCACTGCCGATACGCGGGCAACTCGCGCACGGCCGCGTCCTGGAACACGCCCCACCCGCCGTCCACCCACGCGTCCGGCCGGTACGCGTCGAACGCCACCGGCTGGCCGCTCGCGTCCACGAAGAAGTCACTCTCCGCGGGCAGCAGCTGGAACGCGGACGCGAAGGTGAAGAGCGCCTCCGGGGACAGCAGCGCCCGGTTGCGCCCCACCGGCGTGCCCAGGGTGAAGTCGTCGAACATGCCCGGCGCGCCCCGGAACGGCGTGCCCAGGAACACCACGCGCTTCACGTGCCGCGCGCCCGCCCACGAGGGCTCGCCCGTGTCGTCGCCAGTGCCGTAGCGCAGGCAGTGCAGCGTGACGAGCCCGCCCATGCTGTGCGCCACCAGGTTCACCTTCACCCGGCCGCCCCGCGCCGCCGCGAGCTCCTCCAGGAACGCGCACAGCCGCTTCGCCGTCACGCGGTTGTCCTGGCGCCAGTCGTAGTCGAAGACCATGAAGCCCGGCAGGCGCTCGCGCGCGAACTCCAGGAAGCCCTTGTAGATGTCGTAGCGGGCCACCCACGGCAGCACCGTGAAGCGCGTCATCGGCCCGTCCACCTCCAGCGCCCCGAAGTTCGGCGTCGCCCGCTGCCCGGGAAACGGCAGCGCCAGCGAGCGCTCCCCGCGCGTCAGCAGGTCGCCCACGGACACCCACGCCCGCTCGCGCTCCCCATCCACCGTGGCGAGGAACGATCCCCGGTAGCCGTGGATGAAGACCGTCACCTCGTCGCCCGTGGGCGGAGGCAGCGCGACGCGGGAGGCCGTGCAGGCGCTCAGCAACATCAGGAACGAGGCCGGGAGCAGACGCATGCGGCGCAACCTCTCCCCCGGCGCCCCTTCCACGCAAGCCCCCTGGCATCAGGGGCGCTGACGCGTCAGCCCCTCCTCCCGGCACGTCAGGCCCCGGACTGACGGGTCAGGACTGCCCTCCCGGACGGCTGTGCCCTCCGGGGAGGGCGGCTTGCATCCCGTGGCCTGTCCCGTGCAAAAGGCGCCGAGCACGCCCGGCCCGGGTCAAGGGAGTTCGAGCCATGGATGAAATCGTCGTTCAGTTGAAGTCACTTGCCATCACCGAAGCGCTGCCGATGCTGCTCAAGGTCATTGGCGCGCTGTTCATCTGGTTCATCGGGCGGGCCGTGATTGGCGGCTTCCGCAAGGTGCTGGACATGGGCCTGCAGCGGCGGCAGCTGGACGCCACGCTCATCCGCTACGTCGGCTCGCTCTTCACCGGCACGCTCACCCTGATGCTGATCATCGGCATCCTGGGGGTGATGGGCGTGGAGACGACGTCCTTCGCCGCGTTGATCGCCGCCGCGGGTATCGCCATTGGCGCCGCCTGGTCCGGGCTGCTCGCCAACTTCGCGGCGGGCGTCTTCCTGCTGGTGCTGCGGCCCTTCCGCGTGGGCGAGTCGATTGAAGCCGGCGGTGTCACGGGCATCGTCCAGGAGATCGGCCTGTTCGTCACCACGCTCGACACGGCGGACAACGTGCGGATCTCCGTGGGCAACAACAAGATGTTCAGCGACAACATCATCAACTTCAGCCACCACGCGAACCGCAAGCTGACGGTCAAGGTGCCGCTGATGCACGGCGTGGACGCGCGGGTGCTCCAGCACGCGCTGCAAGACCGCATGCCCTCGGTGAAGGGCGTCCATGCGACGCCCGTGCCCCAGGTGGAGATCGAGGAGTTCACGCTCCAGGGGCCGGTCCTGACGGTGAGCGTCTTCTGCAAGCCCACCGAGTACAGCGACACGCAGGCCAACGTCGGTGAGGCCATCGCGGAGACGCTCTTCGTCGCGGGCTACACCGTGCCCACGCCCGCCACCCTGGCCTCGCCGCTGGCGCTCGCGAAGGCGGGCTGAAGCCAGACACGCGTCATCAGCGGGAGGCGCCCACGCCTCCCGTCGGCGCGTCCAGCAGGGAGTCGGCGTCGAAGGGGCCATCGTGCCGGTGGCCGTTGGCGAAGAAGGTCGGTGTGCCGTTCACGCCGCTGCGCACGCCGTCCATGAAGTCCCGCTGCACGCGCGCTTCGAACCGGTGCGAGTCCAGGTCCGCGCGGAAGCGGTCCATGTCCAGCGCCAGCGCCTCCGCGAGCGCCAGCAGCCCGGGCCGCTCCAGCGCGTCCTGGTGCTCGAAGAGCAGGTCGTGCATCTCCCAGAAGCGGCCCTGCGCGTCCGCGGCGGAGGCGGCCTCCGCGGCCTGGAGGGCCTGCGGGTGCGACTGAGTCAGCGGGAAGTCGCGGAACACCAACCCCATCCGCGAGCCCAGGCGCTCCTGCAGCTGCTTCACCTCCCCGTAGGCCGCGCCGCAGTAGGGGCACTGGTAGTCGCCGTACTCCACCAGGATGACGGGCGCGTCGCGCGGTCCCTGGAAGCGGTCGTCGGGGCCCGGCGGCCTGCGCAGCCGGCTCATGGGCGCACCTCCCGCGACGCCGCCTGTGCGGACAGGTCCTCCAGCGCCGCCAGCACGCCGTCCACGCCGGGGTTCACCGCGGGCGGCGACACGTGCGACCAGGCGATGACGCCGTCGCCGTCCACCACGTAGAGCGCGCGCTCGCAGACGCCCTCCGACTCGCGCCAGGCGTGGTAGCGCCGCGACATCTCCCCCTTGGGGTGGAAGTCCGCGAGCAGCGGGAAGCGCAGCTTGCGCTCCTTCGCGAACGCGAGGTGCGACCACACGCTGTCCACCGACACGCCGAACACCCGAGCGCCGTGCCGCTGGAGCTCCGGGAGCAGCTCGTTGAAGAGGGCCAGCTCGTCACCGCACACCGGGCTGAAGTCCGCGGGGTAGAAGACGAGCACCACGGGCGAGCCCGCGCAGTCCGCCAGCGACACCGACGTGTCGGGCGCGGCCGAGAGCTGGAACGAAGGGGCCCGGGTACCGG
The DNA here is from genome assembly GCF_042231735.1 of Corallococcus exercitus. Taxonomy (GTDB): domain Bacteria; phylum Myxococcota; class Myxococcia; order Myxococcales; family Myxococcaceae; genus Corallococcus; species Corallococcus exercitus_B. The sequence continues at coordinate 10,115,227 of NZ_CP102577.1, read as the reverse complement.
AAGGCAGCGGGCGGGACAGGGCAGGCGTGGAAGGGGCCATGGAAGGGTCCTCGCTGGCCAGAATCTGGGCGGGGTCCACCGCGCTCGCACCAGACGGTCGGCAGGCCCTGATCCTGCTCCCCCGCCAGACGGAGGGACGACCCCGCGAGCAGCGCCCTCTCTGGGAGACACCGGAAGTTCTTCCCGCAACGACTTCGGGGAACCCGACTTTTCCAGCAAATACGTGGATTCATTCGGGCTTCCATCAGGCCGCCCCCATGACAGGTCGCTCGCTCAAGAATAATATGGCGAGTGTGGATTTGACCCACCCCGCGCATTCCCTGGGAAAGCAGCGCAGGGCGTCAATCCAGAATCAACAGCAGGCCTGAGTTCCCGCGAACGTCACCGCCCCGGGTGACGCTCGCGCTGGCGTACCCGAGCGCGGAGTCCATCGAGATGAGCAACGAGCTGTCGAAGCGGATCGCCAACCTCTCACCGGAGAAGCGCGCCGAGCTGCTCAAGAAGATGGCCGCGCAGAAGGCCGTCACGGGCAACACCGTGCAGGGCATCCCGGTGCAGGACCGCTCGCACCCGCTGCCGCTGTCGTTCGCCCAGCAGCGCCTGTGGTTCATTGATCAGCTGCAGCCCGGCAGCCCCCTCTACAACGTGCCCATGGCGGTGCGGCTGGAGGGCGCGCTGGACGTGGCCGTGCTGGAGCGCGCGCTGCGCGAGGTGGTGCGCCGCCACGAGGTGCTCCGTACCACCTTCCGCGAGGACGCCTCGGGGCAGCCCGTGCAGGTGGTGTCGCCGGAGCCGGTGCTCACGCTGGAGCACCCTGCCGCGGTCGGCTCGCCGGAGGCGGCGTGGCGCCTGGCGCGTGAAGCCGCGGCCCGGCCCTTCGACCTCGCGAACGGTCCGCTGTTGCGCGCGCTGCTCCTGACGTGGGCGCCGGGAGAGCACCTGCTCGCGGTGGTGGTGCACCACATCGTCTCCGACGGCTGGTCCATGACGCTGCTGGTGCGCGAGGTGGCGCTGCTCTACGGCGCCATCGCGCGAGGCCAGCCCGCGCCCCTGCCGCCCCTGGGCGTGCAGTACGCGGACTTCGGCGTCTGGCAGCGCGAGTGGCTGCGGGGCCCCCGGCTGGAGAAGCCACTCCACTACTGGAAGCAGCAGCTGGCCGGGGTGCCCTCCGCGCTGGAGCTGCCCACGGACCTGCCCCGCCCCGCGGCCCGCAGCGGCCGGGGCGCCCGTCATGAGCTGCTGCTGTCGCGCGAGCTGACGGAGGCGTTGAAGGCGCTGGCGCAGCAGGAGGGCGCCTCGCTCTTCATGGTGCTGCTGACGGGCTGGCAGGTGCTGCTGTCGCGCTACGCGGGGCAGGAGGACGTGACGGTGGGCTCGCCGGTGGCGGGCCGGGATCGCGGCGAGGTGCAGGGCCTCATCGGCCTGTTCGTCAACACGGTGGTGCTGCGCACGCAGGTGGAGCCCTCCGCGTCCTTCCGGTCCCTGCTGCGTCAGGTGCGCGAGACGGTGCTCGCGGCCCATGAGCACCAGGAGGTCCCCTTCGAGCGGCTGGTGGAGGAGCTGCGTCCGGAGCGCACCCAGGGGCGCACGCCGTTCTTCCAGGTGATGCTCACGCTCCAGGCGTCCCTGCGCGGCGCGGCCTCCGTGGAGGGCGTGAAGCTGGAGGCGCTGGAGCTGGACACGCACACGTCGAAGTTCGACCTGCTGCTCCAGGTGCTGGAGACGGAAAGCGGCCTCAAGGGCTTCCTGGAGTACGACGCCGACCTCTTCACCGCGCCCACCATGGCGCGCATGGCGGAGCACCTGCGCGTGCTCCTGGAGGGCGCCGTCCGCCGTCCGCAAGAGGCCGTAGCCCGGCTGCCGCTGCTCACCGACGCCGAGCGCCACGAGGTGCTGCTCGCCTGGCAGCCGCCCCGCCCCGCCCCGCTGCCGTGGAGCTCGCAGCACGGCGCCTTCGAGGCGCAGGCGGACCTGACGCCGGACGCGGTCGCCGCGACCTTCGGGGACGCGTCGCTCACGTACGCGCAGCTGGAGGAACGCGCGTCGCGGCTGGCGCGTCACCTGCGCCGGCTGGGCGTGGGCACCGAGGTGCGCGTGGGCCTGTGCGTGGAGCGCTCGCTCGACATGCTGGTGGCGGTGCTCGCCGTGCTGAAGGCCGGGGGCACCTACGTGCCATTGGATCCGGCGTTCCCCACGGACCGCCTGGCGTACATGGTGGAGAGCAGCGGGATGCCGGTGCTGGTGTCCCAGCGCTCGCTGGAGTCCCTCCTGCCGCCGCACTCGGCGCGCGTGGTGCTGCTGGACGGGGACGCGGAGGCCATCGCGGCGGAGGACGGCTCGCCGCTGCGCGACACGGTGCCGCCGGAGGCCGTGGCGTACGTGCTCTTCACCTCCGGCAGCACCGGCCGGCCCAAGGGCGTGCAGGTGCCGCACGGCGCGGTGGCGCGCTTCCTCGCGGCGCTGCGCGAGACGACGGGCATGTCCGCCCGGGACGTGCTGGTGGCCGTCACCACGCTGTCGTTCGACATCGCGGTGCTGGAGCTGTTCCTGCCGCTGTCGGTGGGTGGGCAGGTCGTCATCGCGTCGCGGGACGTCGCCGTGGACGGCGCGCGGCTGGCGGGCCTGCTGCGCGAGTGCGGGGCGACGGTGCTCCAGGCCACCCCCAGCACCTGGCGGCTGCTGCTGGAGACGGACTGGCGGGACCCGGGGCTGACGGCGCTCACCGGCGGAGAGGCACTGCCGCGCGAGCTGGCCGAGTCGCTGCTCCAGCGCTGCCGCGCGCTGTGGAACGTGTACGGCCCCACGGAGACGACGGTGTGGTCCACCGCGCACGCGGTGGCGTCGGGCACGGGCAGCGTCCCCATCGGGCGGCCCATCTCCGGCACGCGGGTGTACGTGCTGGACAGCGGGCTGAACCCGGTGCCGCGCGGCGTGCCGGGCGAGCTGTTCATCGGTGGCGAGGGCGTCACCCGCGGCTACCTCCACCGGCCGGACCAGACGGCGGAGCGCTTCCTCCCGGACGCGCACGGCGGCGTGGCGGGCCTGCGCGTGTACCGCACGGGCGACCGCGTGCGGTGGGCGGCGGACGGCGTGCTGGAGTACCTCAACCGCGTCGACAACCAGGTGAAGCTGCGCGGCTACCGCATCGAGCTGGGCGAGATTGAAGCGGTGCTGAGCCAGGCCCCCGGTGTGCGCGACGCCGCGGTGGTGGTGCGCGGCAGCGCGGCCGACGCGCGCCTCGTGGGCTACGTGGTGGCGCGTCCCGGCCAGACGCTGGAGTCCCCGGCCCTGCGGGCGCTCCTGAAGGAGCGGCTGCCCGAGTACATGGTGCCGTCCGCGCTGGTCGTGCTGGACGCCATGCCCCTGACGCCCAACGGGAAGGTGGACCGCAAGGCCCTGCCCGCCCCGGACGTGTCCACCGAGGCCGCGCGCGAGTTCGTCGCGCCGCGCACGCCCATGGAGGCCCAGGTCGCGGAGCTCTACGCGTCGCTCCTGAACGTGCAGCGGGTGGGCGCGACGGACAGCTTCTTCGAGCTGGGAGGCCACTCGCTGCTCGCCACGCGGCTGACGTCGCGGTTGCGCACGGCGTACCAGGTGGACCTGCCCCTGCAGGCGTTGTTCGAGTCCCCCACGGTGGCGGACCTGGCGGCGCGCATCGCGTCCTCCTCGAAGGATCCGCGCTTCGCCGGCCCGCCCCCGGTGGTGCCGGTGCCGCGCACGCAGAAGCTGCCCGCGTCCTTCGCGCAGCAGCGCCTCTGGGTGCTGGAGCAGTTCAATCCGGGCTCGGCCGCGTACAACATGCCGTTCTCGCTGCGGCTGACGGGGGCGCTGAACCTGGAGGCCCTGCGCCGCGCGCTGGAGCTGGTGGTGCACCGGCATGAGGCGCTGCGCACCACCTTGCGGCCGGACACGGACGGGCCCGTGCAGGTCATCGCGCCGCCCGAGCCGCTGGTGCTGCCGCTGGTGGACCTGCGCGCCCTGTCGCCGGAGGAGCGCGACGCGGAGGTGAAGCGCCGCACGGAGCTGGAGGTGCGGCTCCCGTTCAACCTGGAGGCGGGGCCGCTGCTGCGCGTGTCGGCGCTGGTGCTGGATGCGCAGGAGCACCTGGTGCTGCTGACCCTCCACCACGCCGTCTTCGACGGCTGGTCCATGAGCATCCTGATGCGGGAGCTGTCGGAGGCCTACCGCGCCCTGGTGGCGGGGACGCAGCCCGCCCTGCCCGCCCTGCCCTTCCAGTACGCGGACTTCGCGGTGTGGCAGCGCCAGTGGCTGTCGGGCGCGGAGAAGGAGCGGCAGCTCGGCTGGTGGCGCCAGCAGCTGGAGGGAATGCCGTCCGTGCTGGAGCTGCCCACGGACCGTCCGCGCGGCCTGCTCGAGGCGCATCCCGGCGCCCTGATGCAGGTCGCGCTCCCCCTGGAGCTGACGCGGGCCGTGGAGGCCCTCTGCGTGCGCGAGGGCATCACGCCCTTCATGTTCCTGCTCGGCGCGCTCCAGGTGTTGATTGGCCGCTACTCCGGCCAGGACGACGTGAGCATCGGTTCCTCCGTGGCGGGCCGCAACGACGCGCAGATGGAGGGGCTGCTCGGGTTCTTCATCAACACGCTCGTGCTGCGCACCCGGATGGGCGGCGAGCCCACCGTGCGGGAGCTGCTGGGCCGCGTGCGCACCACCACGCTGGGGGTGCTCGCGAACCAGTACGTGCCGTTCGAAGAGCTCCAGCCGATGCGCAACCTGCGCACGTCGCCGCTGTTCAACGTGATGTTCCTCATGCAGAACATCCCGGAGGTGGACCTCTCGCTCGCGGGCGTGAAGGTGCACGTCGAGGAGCGCACGGGCGCGTCCGCGAAGTTCGACCTCACGCTCTCGCTGTCCCGGACCGAGAAGGGCTTCACGGGCGAGCTGGAGTACGACACCGACCTCTTCGACAGGTCCACCGTCACGCGGATGATGCGGCACCTGCGGCTGTTGGTGGAGGGCTTCGTCGCGAAGCCGGAGCAGCGCGTGTCGTCGCTGCAACTGCTCGCGGGGGAGGAGCGCGAGCAGGTGCTGGTGGCGTGGAACGCCACGCGGGCGCCCTTCCCCGAAGCGTGCGTGCATTCGCTCTTCGAGGCGCAGGTGCGCGGCGCACCCGAGGCACTGGCCGCGGTGTTCGAGGGGACGGAGCTGACGTACGCGCGACTGGACGCGCGCGCCAATCAGCTCGCCCATGCCCTGCGTCGTCGTGGCGTCGGGCCCGAAGTCCGCGTCGCACTCAGCGTCGAGCGTTCGCTCGATATCGTCATCGGCCTGCTTGGCATCCTGAAGGCCGGCGGTGCATGGGTGCCCGTGGATCCGCTCCTGCCCTGTGAGCGCCTGGCCTTCATGCTGGAGGACAGCGCCGCGCAGGTGCTCGTCACCCAGCAGGGGTTGGTGGACCGCTTCCCGGAAGCGCTGCATGCCCGCGCGCTCTGCCTGGACACGGAGCGCGGTGCTCTCGCCGAGGAGTCCACGGATGCGCCCGGGACGGGCGTGACGCCCGCGAACATGGCGTACCTGCTCTACACGTCGGGCAGCACGGGGACGCCCAAGGGCACGGCGGTGGAGCACCGCGGTGTCGCCAACCTCGTTACCCATGAGGCGGTGGCCTACGGCATCGGGCCCGGCAGTCGCGTGCTCCAGTTCGCGAGCCTCAGCTTCGACCTGTCGGTCGAGGAGATCTTCACCACGCTCTGCAACGGCGCCACGCTTGTGCTCGCGCCGCTGGAGAAGCTGATGCCGGGCGCGCCCCTGCCCGTGCTGCTGCGTGAGCAGGAATTGAGCGTCGTCAGCCTCACCCCCGCGGCACTGGCGGCCACGTCGTCCGAAGGGCTGCCCAAGGTGCGCACCGTCATCTCCGGCGGAGAGGCGCTGCCGGCGGATGTCGTCGCGCGCTGGGCCCCGGGGCGAAGGTTGATCAACACCTACGGCCCCACGGAAGCCACCGTCATCGCCACGCTGGGCGATGTCGTGGCGGGCAACGGCGTGCCCTCCATCGGCAAGCCGCTGGCGAACGTGCGCGTCTACGTGCTCGACCCGCATGGGCAGCCGACGCCCGTGGGTGTGCGCGGTGAGCTGTACATCGGTGGCGTGGGCGTCGCGCGTGGGTACGCGGGACGGCCGGGCCTCACCGCCGAGCGCTTCGTGCCGGACGCCTTCTCTGGTGAGGAGGGCGCGCGCCTCTACCGTACGGGCGACGTGGTGCGCTGGCGTGCGGACGGACAGCTGGACTTCATCGGCCGCATCGACGCCCAGGTGAAGGTGCGCGGCTTCCGCATCGAGCTGGGCGAAGTCGAGAACGCCCTGCGTGCCGCTCCGGCCGTGAAGGACGCCGTGGTGCTCGCCCGCGAGGATGCTCCGGGCGACAAGCGGCTGGTGGCCTACGTCGTGGGTGAAGCCCTCGATGTCACGGCCATCCGCGCGCACCTCAAGCAGCACCTGCCCGAGTACATGGTGCCCGCCGCCTTCGTCTCCCTGGAGACGCTGCCTTTGACGTCCAACGGCAAGGTGGACCGCAAGGCCCTCCCCGCTCCGGATGCGAGCCTGCTTCGCGCGTCGCACGCCTACGAAGCGCCGGTGACGCCGCTGGAGGAGAAGCTCGCGGCGCTCTGGAGCGAGGTGCTGCGCGTGCCCACCGTGGGCCGCACGGACAACTTCTTCGAGCTGGGCGGCCACTCGCTGCTCGCCACCCAGCTGGTGGCCCGCGTGCGCGCCGCGCTCGACGTGGAGTTGCCCCTCCGCGCCCTCTTCGAGGCCCCCACCATCGCGGCCCTCGCGGAGAAGTTGCAGCGCACGGCGACGGGCACCCGCCTGCCACCGCTGACGCGCACGCGCACCGAAGGCCCCCAGCCCCTCTCCTTCGCCCAGCAGCGCCTCTGGTTCCTCGACCAGCTGGCGCCGGACGATGCGTCCTACAATCTCCCCGTCGCGCTGCGCCTCCTGGGACGCCTGGACGTGGAAGCCCTGCGCCGCGCCTTTGAAGCGCTCGTCGCACGCCATGAGGCCCTGCGCACCACCTTCTTCGAGCACGAGGGCCAGCCCTTCCAGCGCATCCATGCCCCGGCGTCCTGGGCCCTTCCGGTGGAGGACCTGTCTGGGTTGGAAGAGTCCGCGCGCGAAGCGGAGACGGTGCGGCTTGCCACCCGCGAGGCCCGGCAGCCCTTCCACCTCGTCCACGGTCCGCTGCTGCGCACCGCCCTGCTGCGGCTGGCCGAGGAGACGCACGTCCTCCTCGTGACGATGCACCACATCGTCTCCGACGGCTGGTCCATGGGTGTCCTCGTGAAGGAGCTGGCCACGAGCTACGCCGCCTTCACCGCCGGCAGTGAGCCTTCACTCGTACCGCTGCCGGTGCAGTACGCGGACTTCGCCCTCTGGCAGCGCCAATGGCTGCAGGGTGAGACGCTGGACACGCAGCTCGGCTACTGGAAGCGGCAGCTGGCCGGTGCCCCCGCGGCGCTGGAGCTGCCCACGGACCGTCCCCGTCCGCCCGTCCAGTCGCGGCGCGGCGCCACGGTGCCCGTGCACTTCTCGTCGGAGCTGACGGACTCACTGCGCAGCCTTGCGCAGCGTGAGGGCGCCACGCCCTTCATGCTGCTGCTCTCCGCCTTCCAGTTGCTCCTCTCGCGCTACTCCGGCCAGGACGACATCAGCGTCGGCTCCCCCATCGCCGGACGCACCCACGCCGAGGCCGAAGGCCTCATCGGCTTCTTCGTCAATACGTTGGTGCTGCGCGCCCACGTGCGCCCGGAGGACTCCTTCCGCCAGCTGCTCTCCCAGGTGAAGGCCACCACCCTCGCGGCCTACGAGCACCAGCACGTGCCCTTCGAGAAGCTGGTGGAAGTCCTCCAGCCCTCGCGTGACTTGAGCCGCAGCCCTCTCTTCCAGGTGATGCTCGTCCTGCAGAATGCCCCCGCCGAGGCCCTGCGCGTCCCGGGCATGGCCTTTCAGCCCATTCCCCTGGAGGGCAACTCCTCCCGCTTCGATTTGGCCCTCACCCTCTTCGAAGTCCCCCAGGGCCTCACCGGCTTCCTCGAGTACAGCACCGACCTCTTCGACGCGGCCTCCGTCCAGCGCCTCATGGGCCACTTCGCTGTCCTCCTCTCCTCCCTCGCTGCCCAGCCCGACGCACGCGTCTCCTCTCTGGAGATGCTGACCGCCTCCGAGAAGCAGCAGCTTCTCGCCGAGTGGAACGAGACGGACGTCGCCTTCCCTCGCGACACCTGCATCCACCACGTCGTCGCAGAGCAGGCCCGTCGCGCTCCGGACGCCGTCGCCGTGCGCATGGGCGAGCGAAGCGTCACCTACGCGGGCCTCGATGCCTGGGCCCATGGCCTTGCCGTCCAGCTGCACGCGGCGGGCGTCTCTCGTGGCGACCGCGTCGCCGTCCTTGCTGAGCGCTCCCCGGAGTTGGTGGCGGGTTTGCTGGCCGTCCTCAAGGTGGGCGCCGCCTACGTCCCCGTCGCTCCCGGTGTCCCGCCCGAGCGTCTGGCTTTCATGCTGGAGGACTCCGCTGCATCCGTCCTCCTTACCCAGCACCACCTCCGTTCCTCTCTGCCTTCGCTTTCCGCGCGCGTCCTCTCCCTGGAGATGGAGGCGGGTGCGACTCAGCAGCCGCTGCTGGTGACGCCCGTGGGCCCGGAGGATTTGGCCTACGTCATCTACACCTCCGGCAGCACCGGCAAGCCCAAGGGCGTCGCCGTCCACCACCGCGCGTTGATGAACCTCGTCTCCTGGCACCAGCGCACCTATTCGCTGACGCCTGACGACTCCACCGCTCTCACCGCGGGCGTCGCCTTCGACGCTTCCACCTGGGAGGTGTGGCCCTCCCTGGCTTCCGGCGCCAGCCTCGTCGTCCCTCCGGACGCCGTGCGCGCGGAGCCCTCCCAACTGCTGCAGTGGATGGCCCGCGAAGCCATCACCACCTGCTTCATGCCGACGCCGCTCGCGGAGGCTGTCCTGCGTGAGGAGTGGCCTCGCCCCATGGCCCTCCGTGCCCTGCTGACGGGCGGAGACGCCCTGCACCACGGCCCGCCTCCCTCGCTGCCCGCCACCCTCTTCAACCACTACGGCCCCACCGAGAGCACCGTCGTCGCCACCTTCACCCCCGTCGCGGCCTCCGCGCGCGACGACGGCACGCGCCCGCCCATCGGCCGCCCCATCGCCAATACCCGCACCTACGTCCTCGACGCGCACCTGCAGCCGGTGCCCATCGGCGTCCCGGGCGAGCTCTTCCTCGCCAGCGAGGGCCTCGCCTGGGGCTACCTCGGCCAGCCCGCCCTGAGTGCAGAGCGCTTCATCCCGCACCCCTTCTCCTCCTCCCCCGGCGCTCGCCTCTACCGCACTGGTGACGTCGTGCGCTGGCGGGCCGACGGCCAGCTGGACTACCTGCAGCGGCTCGACTTCCAGGTGAAGGTGCGCGGCTTCCGCATCGAATTGGGCGAAATCGAAGCCTCCCTCCTCGCCCATGCCTCCGTGCATGAAGCCGTCGTCCTCGCCCGTGAGGACGTGCCCGGCGACAAGCGACTCGTTGCCTACCTCGTGCCCGCTTCGGGCCAGCAGCTGGACACCACCGCGGTGCGCTCCTTCCTCAAGGAGCGGCTGCCTGAGTACATGGTGCCCTCCGCATTCCTCGTCCTGGAGTCCCTGCCCCTCAACGCCAACGGCAAGGTGGACAGGAAGGCCCTGCCTGTCCCTGACGCTTCGCCCCGCGCGGACTTCGTCGCCCCGCGCAACCCCACCGAAGAGAAGCTCGCCGAAGTCTTCGCCCATGTCCTGCGCGTGGAGCGCGTGGGCATTCACGACGACTTCTTCTCCCTCGGTGGCCACTCGCTGCTGGCCACCCAGCTCGTCTCCCGCGTCCGCGCCGCCTTCGGCGCGGAGCTGCCCCTGCGCGCCCTCTTCGAGGCCCCCACCGTCGCCGCCCTCGCCGAGCGCGTGCGCACTGCGACTTCCGGCCCGAGACTGCCGCCGCTCACCCGCGCCACCCACGAAGGCCCGCCGCCGCTCTCCTTCGCTCAGCAGCGGCTGTGGCTCCTGGACCAGCTCCAGCCGGGCAGCGCCGCGTACAACATCCCCGCTGCCCTTCGGCTGAAGGGCCAGGTGGACGTCGAAGCCCTGCGCCGTGCCTTCGAGGCCCTCGTCATCCGGCATGAGACGCTGCGCACCACCCTCGTCCAGCACCAGGGACAGCCCGCGCAGCGCATCCACTCGCCCGCGGAGTGGACGCTGCCCGTGCTCGACGTGTCCTCCCTGCCTGAAGCTCAGCGGGATGAAGAGGCGCGGCGCCTCGCGAACCTGGAGGCCCGTCGGCCCTTCAACCTGGAAGCCGGGCCGCTCCTGCGCACGTCCCTGGTGCGCCTGGGTGACGCGGAGCACCTGCTGCTGGTGACGATGCACCACATCGTCTCCGACGGCTGGTCCATGGGCGTCCTCGTCCGGGAGCTCACCTCGCTGTATGCGGCGTTCCACGCGGGGCAGGTGCCCGCACTCGCGCCGCTGCCCGTGCAGTACGCGGACTTCGCCCTCTGGCAGCAGGAATGGCTCCAGGGCGAAACGCTGGAGACCCAGCTCTCCTACTGGAAGGAGAAGCTCACGGGCGCGCCGTCCGCGCTGGACCTGCCCACGGACCGTCCGCGTCCGCCCGTGCAGTCGCACCGGGGCGCGGCAGTGAACGTTCGCCTCCCCGTGGAGATCTCACAGGCCCTCAAGTCTCTGGCCCAGCGCGAAGGCGCCACGCCCTTCATGCTGCTGCTCGCCGCGTGGCAGCTGCTCCTGTCCCGCTACTCCGGGCAGGACGACATCAGCGTGGGCACGCCCATCGCGGGCCGCACGCAGGCGGAGACCGAAGGCCTCATCGGCTTCTTCATCAACACCCTGGTCCTGCGCGCTCGCATGGAGCCGCGTGCGACGTTCCGTGAGTTGCTCTCCCAGGTGCGCGGCACGACGCTCGCGGCCTACGAGCACCAGCACGTCCCGTTCGAGAAGCTGGTGGAAGTCCTCCAGCCTGTGCGTGACCTGAGCCGCAGCGCGCTCTTCCAGGCGATGTTCTCCCTGCAGAACACGCCCATCGAAGCGCTGCGCGTCCCAGGCTTGTCCTTCGAGCAGCTCCCGCTCGAATCGAGCTCCGCGAAGTTCGACCTGACGCTGACGCTGCAGGACTCTCCCCAGGGCTTCGTCGGCGTCCTGGAGTACAGCAGCGATCTCTTCGAGGCCTCGACCGTGCAGCGCATGGTGGGCCACCTGGGCGTGCTGCTGGAGGCCATCGCCGCGAAGCCGGACGCAACGCTCGCGAGCCTGCCGCTGCTCACGGCTCCGGAGCGCCAGCAGTTGCTTGTCGACTGGAACGGCCCCAGCGCCGAGTTCCCTCGCGACCTCTGCCTCCATGAGGCCTTCACCGCCCAGGCCCTTCGCACGCCCGAAGCCCTGGCCGTCCTCTGCCGCGATGAGCAGCTCACCTTCCGCGAGCTGGACACGCGCGCCAATCAGCTCGCCCACCGGCTGGTGAAGCTCGGCGTCGGCCCCGACGTGCGCGTGGTGCTCTGCGTGGAGCGCTCCGTCGAGGCCCTCGTCGGCATCCTCGGCACCCTCAAGGCTGGGGGCGCCTACGTCCCCATCGACCCCAGCTACCCGCGTGAGTGGCTTGCCCACGTCCTCATCGACACCGGCGCGCCCGTCGTCCTCACCCAGCAGCGCCTGCGCGACTCGCTGCCCCCGCACGCCGCGCACGACATCTGCCTGGACTCCGACGCCGCGGACCTTGCGCTTGAGTCCCAGGACGCGCCGGTGACGGCAGTCACTCCGGAGCATCTGGCCTACATCATCTACACCTCCGGCAGCACCGGCCGGCCCAAGGGCGTGATGATTCAGCACCGCTCCGTGCTGAACCTGCGCGTCGCCCTTGCCGCCACCGTGCACTCCGGCGCCCAGCCGGCTGAGCGCGTCAGCGTCAACGCACCGCTGTCCTTCGATGCCTCCGTCAAGCAGCTCATCCAGGTGCTCGACGGCCACACCCTCTGCATCGTCCCGGACGAGGCCCGCGCCGACGTGCGCGAGCTCGTCAATCGAATCGGCCAGGACGCGCTGGACGTCCTGGACTGCTCGCCCGCGCACCTGCGCCTGCTGGTGGACGAAGGCCTGCTGGAGAGCCAGTCCATTCCCCGCCGCGTCCTCGTGGGCGGTGAGGCCGTGGACCCCGCTACGTGGCGTCACCTGGCCCAAGTCCCGCGTCCGCGCGTCTTCAACGTCTACGGCCCCACCGAGTGCACCGTCGACGCCACCACTTGCGCCTTCGACGCCTCGCCCACGCCCACCATCGGCAGGCCCCTGCCCAACGTGCGCGTCTACGTGCTGGACCGCACGCTGCGCCCCGTGCCCGTGGGTGTCGCCGGTGAGTTGTTCATCGGCGGCGAAGGCGTGGCTCGCGGCTACCTCAACCGGCCGGAACTCACCGCGGATCGCTTCATCCCCGACGCCTTCTCCTCCACCCCGGGTGCCCGCCTCTACCGCACCGGCGACGTGGTGCGCTGGCGTGCGGACGGGATGATTGACTACCTGGGCCGTGCGGACTTCCAGGTGAAGGTGCGCGGCTTCCGCATCGAGCTGGGCGAAATCGAAGCAGCCCTCCTCAAGCACTCGGGAGTCCATGAAGCCGTGGTGCTGGCGCGCGAGGACGTGCCCGGTGACAAGCGGCTCGTTGCCTACGTGGTCCTCACGGACGGCGAAGTGGAGACCGCGCCGTCGGCGGATGACCTCAAGGCCTGGCTCAAGCAACACCTGCCCGAGTACATGGTGCCCTCCGCCCTCCTCGTGCTGGAGGCCTTGCCGCTCAACACCAACGGCAAGGTGGACCGCAAGGCCCTGCCCGCGCCTCAGAGCAATGCGCTCGCCTCCACCTACGTCGCGACGCGCACTCCCGCCGAAGAGCAGCTCGCGGCCCTCTTCACGCAGGTGCTGCGCGTGGAGCGCGTGGGCATTCACGACGACTTCTTCGCGCTCGGTGGCCACTCCCTGCTGGCCACCCAGCTCGTCTCCCGCGTCCGCGCCGCCTTCCGCGTGGAGCTGCCGCTGCGAGCCCTCTTCGAAGCGCCCACCGTGGCAGCCCTCGCCGAGCGCCTCCAATCCCAGACGCCGAGCCTCCGCCTCCCTCCGCTCACCCGGACCCAGGTGGAAGGCCCTCAGCCCCTGTCCTTCGCCCAGCAGCGCCTCTGGTTCCTGGATCAGCTCACGCCGGGCGATGCGTCCTACAACATCCCCACGGCGCTCCGGCTGACGGGGCAGGTGGACGTGGAATCGCTGCGCCGCGCCTTCGAAGCGCTGGTCGCCCGCCACGACTCCCTGCGCACCACCTTCCACGAGCACCAGGGCCAGGCCACCCAGCACATCCACCCGCCTGCCACGTGGACGTTGCCGCTCATCGACCTGTCGTCGCTGCCTGAGGCTCAGCGCGAAGCCGAGGCCCAGCGGAAGGTCGAAGCGGATGCACGTCAGCCGTTCGACCTGCGGCACGGCCCGCTCCTGCGCACCGCGCTCGTGCGGCTCGCGGCCGAGGAGCACCTGCTGCTGGTGACGATGCACCACATCGTCTCCGACGGCTGGTCCATGGGCGTCCTCGTTCGCGAGCTGGTGGCCTTCTACGAGGCCTTCAGCGCCGGCCGGACGCCTGCGATTGCCCCGCTGCCCGTGCAGTACACGGACTTCGCGACGTGGCAGCGCACCTGGCTCCAGGGAGAAACGCTGGAGGCGCAGCTCGGCTATTGGAAGCAGCAGCTGTCGGGGGCTCCGACCACGCTGGAGCTGCCCACGGACCATCCGCGTCCGGCCATCCAGTCCCACGCGGGTGCCACCCTCTCCGTGGGGATTTCCCAGGCGACGTCCGACGCGCTCAAGGCGCTGGCCCAGCGCGAAGGCGCCACGCCGTTCATGGTGCTGCTGGCGGCCTGGCAGGTGCTGCTGTCGCGCTACTCGGCGCAGGAGGACATCAGTGTGGGCTCCCCCATCGCGGGGCGGACCCAGGCGGAAGCCGAGGGCCTCATCGGGTTCTTCGTCAACACGCTCGTCCTCCGCTCGCGCGTGAAGCCGGAGGACTCCTTCCGGAAGCTGCTCGCCCAGGTGCGCGGCACGACGCTCGCGGCGTACGACCATCAGCACGTGCCCTTCGAGAAGCTGGTGGAAGCCCTCCAGCCCGTGCGGGACGCGAGCCGCAGCCCGCTGTTCCAGGTGATGTTCGTCCTCCAGAACGCCCCGGGTGAAGCACTGCGCGTTCCGGGCCTCACCTTCCGGCAGGTCGTCGCCGAAGGACACTCCGCCAAGTTCGACCTCACGTTGACGCTGCAGGACTCACCGCAGGGGTTCACTGGCTGGCTGGAGTACAGCACCGCCCTCTTCAAGCGCGGCACCGTGGAGCGGATGGGCCACCACCTGCGTTCGCTGCTGGATGCCGTGGCCGCCAGCCCCGAGCAGCCCGTGGCCGAGCTGTCCCTCCTCTCCAGCAACGAGCGTCAGCGCATCCTCGTGGAGTGGAATGACACGGCCGCCGTCAGCCCGACGGACGTCCCCGTCCACGTCCACTTCGCCCGGCAGGCACAGCGCACGCCTCACGCCGTCGCCCTGGTGCTGGGAGAGGCTTCGCTGACGTATGCGCAGCTCGAAGCCCGTGCGAACCAACTGGCCCATCACCTGCGCACCCTGGGCATCGTCCCGGGTGCACGCGTTGGCCTCGCCGTCGAGCGCTCCTTCGAGTTGGTGACGACGCTGCTCGCCATCCTCAAGGTGGGCGCTGCCTTCGTTCCCGTGGATCGCAACGCCCCCGTGGAGCGCATCGCGGCCCTGTTGGAGGACGCTGACGTCCACGTCATCGTCACCCACCAGCCCTTTGCTTCGCTGCTGCCCGCCTCCGGCACCCGCGTCTGGCTGGACGCGCAGCGGGACGTCATCGCCGCGCGGCCCACCCATGCGCCTGACGTTCGCGTGGACGGTGAAGCCCTGGCCTACGTCATGTTCACCTCGGGCTCCACGGGCCGCCCCAAGGGTGTCTCCGTGCCCCACCGGGGCATCACCCGCCTCGTGCTCGGAAACTCCTTCATGCGCTTCGGGCCGGACGAGGTCTGGCTCCAGGCCGCTCCGGTTGCCTTCGATGCGTCCACGCTCGAAATCTGGGGGGCGCTGCTGCATGGCGCGAAGCTCGTCCTTGCTCCGCCTCACTCCCTCTCGCTGGAGGAGCTGGCCGCGCAGCTGCGTCACCACCGCGTGACGTCACTCTGGCTCACCGCGGCCCTCTTCGAACAAATGGCCCTTCACCAGGGTGAGGCCCTCGCGGGCGTGCGTCAGGTGCTCGCAGGTGGCGACGTGCTGCCTGCCGCGCGCGTGCGTGAGCACCTCTCCCGCATTCCTGAAGGCGCTACCTTCATCAACGGCTACGGCCCCACGGAGAACACCACCTTCTCCGCCACCTTCACCCTGCGTCGCGACTCAGTGGTGGACGGTGCGGTTCCCATTGGCCGCCCGCTCTCCAACTCCACCGTCTACGTGCTCGACGCCCACCTGCGCCCCGTGCCCTTGGGCGTCGCCGGTGAGGTGTACGTCGGTGGCCAGGGCCTTGCCTGGGGCTATCTGGATCAGCCAGATCTGACCGCGGAGCGCTTCGTCCCCCATCCCTTCGCCTCCACTCCCGGCGAGCGCCTCTACCGCACGGGCGACAAGGCCCGTTTCCGGGAGGACGGCACGCTCGACTTCCTCGGCCGCGTCGACTTCCAGGTGAAGGTGCGCGGCTTCCGGATTGAGCTGGGTGAAATCGAAGCCGTGCTGCGTGGCTTCGCGGGCGTCAACGAGGCCATCGTCGTGGCCCGGGGCGCGGACGCGGACAAGCGCCTCGTCGGCTACGTCACCGCGCGCGAAGGCCATGCGCTGACCCCAGACACCATCAAGGCGAGCCTCAAGCAAAGGCTGCCTGAGTACATGGTGCCTTCCGCCCTCCTCGTCCTCGACGCCCTGCCCCTCAACGCCAACGGCAAGGTGGACCGAAAGGCCCTGCCGGAACCGGAGGCGCCGCAGTCAGGCAGCACCTACGAAGCACCTCGCACGCAAGTCGAAGCGAAGCTGGCGTCCATCTGGGCGGAGGTGCTGCGTCTGCCCCAGGTCGGAGTGAAGGACTCCTTCTTCGAGCTGGGTGGCCACTCGCTGCTGGCCACGCAGGTGGTGTCCCGCGTGCGCGCCGAGTTCAGCGTGGAACTCCCCCTGCGCGCCCTCTTCGAGTCCCCCACCGTCGCCGCCCTCGCCGAGCGCCTCGCGGGCCTCACCCGTACCAGCAGCCCACACCTCACCCACGTCTCGCATGAAGGCACACGGCCGCTGTCCTTCGCCCAGCAGCGGCTGTGGCTCATCGACCAGTTGGAGCCGGGCAGCGCCCTCTACAACGTGCCCGTCGCCGTCCGGCTGGAAGGCCACCTGCGCGCCGACGTACTGGAGCGCGCCCTGCAGGGCGTCGTGCGCCGTCACGACGCCCTGCGCACCACCTTCGCCCAGGTGGAGGGGACGCCCGTCCAGGTCATCCATCCCGACAGCCTCCTGCCGTTGGGACTCGTGGAGCTCACGGACGTGCCCGAAGCGCAGCGTGAGGCCGAGGCACGGGCCCGCGTGGAAGCGGAGATGCGCCGGCCTTTCGACCTGCACACGGGCCCCCTCCTCCGCACGCTCCTCTTCAAGCTGACCGAAACCGAGCACGTCCTCGTCGTCACGATGCACCACATCGTCTCCGACGGCTGGTCGCTGGGTGTGCTGGTGCGGGAAATCACCACCCTCTACACGGCCTTCTCCGCCGGACAGCCGTCGCCCTTGCCTGCGCTGGCGGTGCAGTACGCGGACTACGCGGACTGGCAGCGCCGCACGCTTTCCGGTGAGACGCTGCGGCAGGAACTGGCCTGGTGGGAGGGAAAACTCGCGGGTGCTTCGGCCGTGCTGGAGTTGCCCACCGACTTCCCCCGTCCCGCCGTCCGGAGCACCGCGGGTGCCACCTTCAGCTTCACCCTGTCGCGTGAATTGACGGAAGCACTGCGCGGCCTCGCCCACCGGGAAGGCGGCTCGCTCTTCATGGTGCTGCTGGCCGCCTGGCAGGGCCTGCTCGCGCGCTACACGGGCCAGAACGACGTCAGCGTGGGTTCGCCCATCGCGGGCCGCACCCGCGCGGAGACGGAAGGCCTCATCGGCTTCTTCGTCAACACGCTCGTCCTTCGCGCGAAGGTGGAAGAGGGCCAGTCTTTCCGTGCACTCCTCCAGCAGGTGCGCGCCATGGTGCTGGAGGCGTACGAGCACCAGGAAGTGCCTTTCGAGAAGCTGGTGGAGGCCCTGCAACCGACACGCAGCCTCAGCCACACGCCTCTCTTCCAGACGCTTCTGGCGCTCCAGAACGTGCCTACGGAGGACGTGCGGCTGTCGGACCTCCGACTGCGGGGGCTGGAGGCCACCCACTCGACGTCGAAGTTCGACGTGAGCGTCTTCTTCACGGAAGGGACCGAAGGCCTGCGCGGCACGCTGGAGTACAGCACCGCGCTCTTCAAGCAGGGCACCATCGAGCGGATGGCGGGCCACCTGCACGCGCTGCTGGAGGCCGTGGCCGCGAAGCCCGAGCAGTCCCTGGCCGAGGTGCAATTGCTGACCGGAGTGGAACGTCAGCGCATCCTCGTGGAGTGGAATGACACCGCCGCCGCCAGCCCGACGGACGTCCCCGTCCACGTCCACTTCGCCCGGCAGGCACAGCGCACGCCTCACGCCGTCGCCCTGGTTCTAGGGGATGACTCGCTGACGTATGCCCAAGTGGACGCACGCGCGAACCAACTGGCCCATCACCTGGGCTCGCTGGGCATCGTCCCGGGTGCTCGCGTCGGCCTCGCCGTCGAACGCTCCTTCGAAATGGTGACGGCGCTGCTCGCCATCCTCAAGGTGGGCGCGGCCTTTGTCCCCGTGGACCGCAATGCCCCCGTGGAGCGCATCGCGGCGCTCCTGGAGGACGCTGACGTCCACGTCATCGTCACCCACCAGCCCTTTGCTTCGCTGCTGCCCGCCTCCGGTACCCGCGTCTGGCTGGACGCGCAGCAGGACGTCATCGCCGCGCTGCCCACGTACGCCCCCGACGTCCGCGTGGATGGCGAAGCCCTGGCCTACGTCATGTTCACGTCGGGCTCCACGGGCCGCCCCAAGGGTGTCTCCGTGCCCCACCGGGGCATCACCCGCCTCGTGCTCGGAAACTCCTTCATGCGCTTCGGGCGTGACGAAGTCTGGCTCCAGGCCGCTCCCGTTGCCTTCGACGCCTCCACGCTCGAAATCTGGGGTGCGCTGTTGCATGGCGCGAAGCTCGTCCTCGCTCCGCCTCACTCCCTCTCGCTGGAGGAACTGGCCGCGCAACTGCGTCACCACCGCGTGACGTCCCTGTGGCTCACCGCGGCCCTCTTCGAGCAGATGACCCTGCACCAGGGCGAAGCCCTCGCGGGTGTGCGTCAGGTGCTCGCAGGTGGCGACGTGCTGCCTGCCGCGCGCGTGCGTGAGCACCTCTCCCGCATTCCTGAAGGCGCTACCTTCATCAACGGCTACGGCCCCACGGAGAACACCACCTTCTCCGCCACCTTCACCATGCACCGCGACTCGGTGGTGGAGGGCGCGGTGCCCATTGGCCGGCCGCTCTCCAACTCCACCGCCTACGTCCTCGACGCGCACCTGCGCCCCGTGCCCTTGGGCGTCGCGGGCGAGGTGTACGTCGGTGGCCAGGGCCTTGCCTGGGGCTATCTGCGGCAGCCGGACCTGACCGCGGAGCGCTTCGTCCCCCATCCCTTCGCCTCCACTCCCGGCGAGCGCCTCTACCGCACGGGCGACAAGGCCCGCTGGCGGGAGGACGGTGCGCTCGACTTCCTGGGCCGCGTCGACTTCCAGGTGAAGGTGCGCGGCTTCCGCATCGAGTTGGGCGAAATCGAAGCGGCCCTGCGGGCGGGCTCTGGCGTCAACGAAGCGGTCGTCGTGGCCCGGGGCACGGACGCGGACAAGCGCCTCGTCGGCTACGTCACCGCGCGCGAAGGCCATGCGCTGACCCCAGACACCCTCAAGGCGAGCCTCAAGCAAAGGCTGCCTGAGTACATGGTGCCTTCCGCTCTCCTCGTCCTGGAGGCCCTGCCCCTCAACGCCAACGGCAAGGTGGACCGCAAGGCCCTGCCGGCCCCCGTGGACACGCCTCGCGCCTTCGTTGCGCCTCGCACGCCCACCGAGGAGCAGCTCGCGGCCCTCTTCGCCGAAGTCCTCCGCGTGGAGCGAGTTGGTTTGCAGGACGACTTCTTCGTGTTGGGCGGCCACTCCCTGCTGGCCACCCAGCTCGTCTCGCGCGTGCGGGCTACGTTCGCGGTAGAGCTGCCGCTGCGGGCCCTCTTCGAAGCCCCTACCGTTGAAGGCCTCGCACCGAAGCTCGCGGGAGCCCGGTCCTCCGCGCTCCGCGCACCGCCCCTGCGGCCCTCGCCGCGCGAAGGCGTCATTCCACTGTCCTTCGCCCAGCAGCGGCTCTGGCTGTTGGATCAGCTCCAGCCCGGTGACATCTCGTACAACATCCCCACCGCCCTGCGGCTGACGGGCCACGTGGACGTGGAAGCGCTGCGCCACGCCTTCGAGGCGCTGGTGGAGCGCCATGAATCGCTGCGCACCACGCTCTCCGCGGAGCACGAAGAACCGTCGCAATGCATCCAGCCTTCCTCTGGCTGGGAGCTGCCCCTCATCGACCTGACGCCCCTCCCCGAGTCGCAGCGAGAGGAAGAGGCCCAGCGCGCGGCGGCCACCGAGGCACGGCGTCCCTTCCACCTCACCACGGGCCCGCTGCTGCGCAGCACGCTGGTGCGGCTGGGACAGGACTCGCACCTGCTCCTGGTGACGATGCACCACATCGTCTCCGACGGCTGGTCCATGGGCGTCCTCGTCCGGGAAGTGGCGGCCTTCTACGAAGCCTTCAGCAGGGGAAGCACGCCGGCCCTGCCGCCACTGCCCGTGCAGTACGCGGACTTCGCCGTGTGGCAGCGAGGCTGGCTCCAGGGGGAGGCCCTGGACGCGCAGCTTGGCTATTGGAAGCAGCAGCTCGCGGGGGCGCCGTCCGCGCTGGACCTGCCCACGGACCGCCCGCGTCCGCCCGTTCAGTCACGGCGGGGGGCCACGGTGGACGTGCGAGTCCCATCGCAGGTCTCCCAGGCACTCAAGGCCCTGGCCCAGCGTGAGGGCGCGACGCCCTTCATGGTGCTGCTCGCGGCCTGGCAGGTGCTGCTGTCGCGCTACTCCACGCAGGACGACATCAGCGTGGGTACGCCCATTGCCGGTCGCACGCAGGCGGAGACCGAGGGCCTCATCGGCTTCTTCGTCAACACGCTGGTCCTGCGCGCCCGGATGCAGCCGCAGGACTCGTTCCGCCAGCTGCTCTCCCAGGTGCGCGGCACGACGCTCGCGGCGTACGAGCACCAGCACGTCCCGTTCGAGAAGCTGGTGGAGGTCCTCCAGCCGTCGCGAGACCTGAGCCGCAGCGCGCTCTTCCAGGCGATGTTCTCCCTGCAGAACGCGCCCACCGAAACGCTTCGCCTGGCCGGGCTGTCCTTCCAGACCGTCCCGGTGGATACGCGCTCCTCCAAGTTCGATCTCACGCTCACCCTTGTGGAGTCGCCCCAGGGCTTCGTCGGAGCACTGACGTACGCCACGGACCTCTTCGACGCCTCGACCGTGCAGCGCATGGTGGGCCACCTGGGCGTGTTGCTGGAGGCCATCGCCGCGAAGCCGGACGCAACGCTCGCAAGCCTGCCGCTGCTCACGGCTCCGGAGCGCCAGCAACTCCTCGTCGACTGGAACGGCCCCAGCGCCGAGTTCCCCCGCGACCTCTGCCTCCATGAGGCCTTCGCCGCCCAGGCCCTTCGCACACCCGACGCCCTGGCCGTCATCTGCCGCGATGAGCAGCTCACCTTCCGCGAGCTGGACATCCGCGCCAATCAGCTCGCCCACCGGCTGGTGAAGCTCGGCGTCGGCCCCGACGTGCGCGTGGTGCTCTGCGTGGAGCGCTCCGTCGAGGCCCTCGTCGGCATCCTCGGCACCCTCAAGGCCGGTGGCGCCTACGTCCCCATCGACCCCAGCTACCCGCGTGAGTGGCTTGCCCACGTCCTCATCGACACCGGCGCGCCCGTCGTCCTCACCCAGCAGCGCCTGCGCGACTCGCTGCCCCCGCACGCCGCGCACGACATCTGCCTGGACTCCGACGCCGCGGACCTCGCGCTTGAGTCCCAGGACGCGCCGGTGACGGCAGTCACGCCGGAGCATCTGGCCTACATCATCTACACCTCCGGCAGCACCGGCCGTCCCAAGGGCGTGATGATTCAGCACCGCTCCGTGCTGAACCTGCGCGTCGCCCTTGCCGCCACCGTGCACTCCGGCGCCCAGCCTGCTGAGCGCGTCAGCGTCAACGCACCGCTGTCCTTCGATGCCTCCGTCAAGCAGCTCATCCAGGTGCTCGACGGCCACACCCTCTGCATCGTCCCGGACGAGGCCCGCGCCGACGTGCGCGAGCTCGTCAATCGAATCGGCCAGGACGCGCTCGACGTCCTGGACTGCTCGCCCGCGCACCTGCGCCTGCTGGTGGACGAAGGCCTGCTGGAGAGCCAGTCCATTCCCCGCCGCGTCCTCGTGGGCGGTGAGGCCGTGGACCCGGCTACCTGGCGTCACCTGGGCCAGGTCACTCGTCCGCGCGTCTTCAACGTCTACGGCCCCACCGAGTGCACCGTCGACGCCACCGCCTGCGCCTTCGACGCCTCGCCCACGCCCACCATCGGCAGGCCCCTGCCCAACGTGCGCGTCTACGTGCTGGACCGCACGCTGCGCCCCGTGCCCGTGGGTGTCGCCGGAGAGCTGTTCATCGGCGGCGAAGGCGTCGCTCGCGGCTACCTCAACCGGCCGGAACTCACCGCGGACCGCTTCATCCCGGATGGCTTCTCCTCCACCCCGGGTGCCCGCCTCTACCGCACCGGCGACGTGGTGCGCTGGCGCGCGGACGGGATGATTGACTACCTGGGCCGTGCGGACTTCCAGGTGAAGGTGCGCGGCTTCCGCATCGAGTTGGGCGAAATCGAAGCAGCCCTCCTCAAGCATCCCCAGGTGCACGCCGCCGTGGTGCTGGCGCGCGAGGACGTACCCGGTGACAAGCGGCTCGTCGCCTACGTGGTGCCTCCGGAAGGAACGGACTCCGCGCCCACGCCCGAGGCCCTCAAGGACTGGCTCAAGCAGTTCCTGCCGGAGCACATGCGGCCCTCCGCGTTCCTCGTGCTGGAGGTCTTGCCGCTCAACACCAACGGCAAGGTGGACCGCAAGGCCCTACCCGCGCCTCAGAGCAATGCGCTCGCCTCCACCTACGTCGCGCCGCGAACCCCTGCCGAAGAGCAGCTCGAGGCCCTCTTCACACAGGTGCTGCGCGTGGAGCGCGTGGGCATCCACGACGACTTCTTCGCCCTGGGTGGTCACTCCCTGCTGGCCACCCAGCTCGTCTCCCGCGTCCGCGCCGCCTTCCGCGTGGAGCTGCCGCTCCGGGCCCTCTTCGAAGCGCCCACGGTCGCCACGCTCGCGGAGCGCATCCAGGCGAGCACCCCGAACGTCCACCTCCCTCCGCTCACCCGTTCCCACGCGGACGGCCCGAGGCCGCTGTCCTTCGCGCAGCAGCGGCTGTGGCTGTTGGATCAGCTTCAGCCGGGAGACGCCTCCTACAACCTGCCCACCGCGCTCCAGCTCTCCGGCCACCTGGATGTGGAAGCACTGCGCCGTGCCTTCGAGTCGCTCGTCCAGCGCCACGAAGCCCTGCGCACCACCTTCCACGAGCACCAGGGCCAGCCCACCCAGCGCATCCACGCGCCGGTGGATTGGGCACTGCCTCTCGTGGACCTCTCCTCCCTGCCAGATGCCCAACGGCAGGAAGAGTCCCGGCGGCTGGCCGACGAGGAAGCGCGACGGCCGTTCGACCTCGCCAGGGGCCCGCTGCTGCGCAGCACGCTGGTGCGCCTGACGGGCGACTCGCACCTGCTGCTGGTGACGATGCACCACATCGTCTCCGACGGCTGGTCCATGGGCGTCCTCGTGCGCGAGATGGTGGCCTTCTACGAGGCCTTCACCCTGGGAAGCACACCGGCCCTCTCGCCGCTGCCCGTGCAGTACGCGGACTTCGCGACCTGGCAGCGCAACTGGCTCCAGGGAGAGGCCCTAGAAGCGCAGATCCACTACTGGAAGCAGCGGCTCGCGGGTGCGCCAGCGGCGTTGGAGCTGCCCACGGATCGCCCGCGTCCGCCACTGCAGTCGCATCGTGGCGCCACCGTGGATGTGCGGATCCCCGCCCGCATCGCGGAGGCATTGAAGGCCCTGTCGCAGCGTGAAGGCGCAACCCCCTTCATGACGCTGCTGGCGGCCTTCCAGGTGCTGCTATCGCGCTACTCCGCGCAGGACGACGTCAGCGTCGGTTCGCCCATCGCCGGCCGCACCCAGGCGGAGACTGAAGGCCTCATCGGCTTCTTCATCAACACCCTGGTCCTGCGCGCCCAGCTGAACCCGCGTGCGACGTTCCGCGAGCTGCTGGCTCAGGTGCGAGGCACGACGCTCGCGGCGTACGAGCACCAGCACCTGCCCTTCGAGAAGCTCGTCGAAGCGGTGCAGCCCACGCGTGACCTGAGCCGCAGCCCCCTCTTCCAGGCCATGTTCGTCCTGCAGAACACGCCCACCGAGGCGTTGCGTCTGCCCGGCTTGTCCTTCCAGGGCCTGCCGCTGGAGGCCCACTTCGCCAAGTTCGACCTCTCGCTGGGTCTGCGTGAGGGACGGGACGGGTTCGCCGGCACGCTGGAGTACGCGACGGACCTCTTCGACGCGGCGACCATCCAGCGCATGGCCGGCCACTTCGGCGTGCTGCTGGAGACCATCGCCGCGAAGCCGGACACGAGGCTGGGCGACCTGCCCCTGCTCACCGACTCCGAACGTCAGCAACTCCTTGTCGAGTGGAATCCTGCTGCGTCGCAGATGCCGCGGGAACCCAGCATCCCCGCGATGGTGGAAGCCCAGGTGCGCCGTACGCCGGATGCGCTGGCCGTCATCACGCCCGAGCGGCAGCTGACCTACCGGGAGGTGGACGCGAAGGCGAACCAGCTTGCCCACCGTCTGCGCGGCCTCGGAGTCGGTCCCGAAGTCCGCGTCGGCCTGTGCGTCGAGCGCACCGAGGACCTCATCATCGGTGCTCTCGGCATTCTCAAGGCCGGCGGCGCCTACGTGCCGCTGGACCCCAGCTACCCGCGTGAGCGCCTGGGCTGGTTGCTGGAGGACGCCCAGGGCCCTGCCCTCGTCGCCCACTCGCATCTGCTCGCCGCGCTGCCTGAAACCTCGGCAACGCCGGTGTGCCTCGACTCGGATGTGGAGCTGGCGAAGCAGCCCACTACGGCCCCCGCCGTGGACATCCACGCTGGGCACCTCGCCTACCTCATCTACACCTCCGGCAGCACCGGCCGGCCCAAGGGCGTCGCCATCTCCCATGGCAACGCTGTGGCCTTCCTCCACTGGGCACTCGCGACGTTCTCTCAGGAAGAGTTGAAGGGCACGCTCGCCGCGACGAGCCTCAACTTCGACCTCTCCGTCTTTGAGCTCTTCGCCCCGTTGAGCAGCGGTGGCGCGGTGGTGGTGGCACGCAACGCCCTGCACCTGGCGGAGCTGCCCACCGCTTCGCACGTCACCCTCGTCAACACGGTGCCCTCCGCCATGGCGCAGTTGCTGCGCCTGAATGCGGTGCCGCCCACCGTGCGCGTCATCAACCTCGCCGGTGAGGCCCTGCCGGAGACGCTGGCGAAGCAGGTCTACGCCGTGCCCACGGTGCAGAAGCTCTACAACCTCTACGGGCCTTCCGAGGACACCACCTACTCCACGGCCTCCCTCGTTGGCCGCGACGAGGTGCCCCTCATCGGACGCCCGCTCCCCGCGACGCGCGCCTACGTGCTGGATGCTTCATTGCAGCCGGTGCCCGTGGGCGTGGCCGGAGAGCTGTACCTCGCCGGTGAAGGCCAGGCGCGTGGCTACCTGCTGCGCCCGGAGCTCACCGCGGAGCGCTTCGTGCCGGAGCCCTACGGCCCCCCGGGTGGCCGCATGTACCGCACGGGTGACCGCGTCCGTTACCGCATGGACGGGCGGCTGGAGTACCTCGGCCGCATCGACTTCCAGGTGAAGGTGCGCGGCTTCCGCATCGAGTTGGGTGAAATCGAAGCGGCGCTCCGTCGCGCTCCGGGCCTCAAGGATGCCGTCGTTGTGGCGAAGGGCGAAGCCGCCGACAAGCGGCTGGTCGCCTACGTCACGCCCAAGGCGGGCGCCTCGCTGGAGGTGGACGCCCTCAAAGCGCACCTCCGGCAGCAACTGCCCGAGTACATGGTGCCTTCCGCCCTCCTCGTCCTGGAGGCGCTCCCTCTCAACTCCAATGGCAAGGTGGACCGCAAGGCCTTGCCGGAGCCCGAGGCGCCGCAGTCGGTCAGCACCTACGAGGCACCTCGCACGGAGACGGAGGCGAAGCTTGCGTCCATCTGGGCAGAGGTCCTCCGTCTGCCCCAGGTCGGAGTGAAGGACTCCTTCTTCGAGCTGGGTGGCCACTCACTCTTGGCCACGCAGGTGGTGTCCCGCGTGCGCGCGGAGCTCGGTGTGGAGCTGCCCCTGCGCGCCCTCTTCGAGTCGCCCACGGTGGAAGCCCTTGCCGCGCGTCTCGCGGGCCTCACCCGCACCAACACCTCGCCACTCACCCGTGTCTCGCATGACGGCCCGCTGCCGCTGTCCTTCGCCCAGCAGCGGCTGTGGCTCATCGACCAGTTGGAGCCGGGCAGCTCGCTCTACAACGTGCCCGTCGCCGTCCGGCTGGAAGGCCACCTGCGCGCCGAAGTGCTGGAGCGTGCCCTGCAGGAAGTCGTGCGCCGTCACGACGCCCTGCGCACCACCTTCGCCCAGGTGGAGGGGACGCCCGTCCAGGTCATCCATCCCAACAGCCACCAGCCCCTGGCCCTTGTGGACCTCACGGATGTGCCCGAAGTACAGCGCGAGGCCGAGGCACGGGCCCTCGTGGAAGCAGAGATGCGCCGGCCCTTCGACTTGCGCACCGGCCCCCTTCTCCGCACGCTCCTCTTCAAGCTGACCGAAACCGAGCACGTCCTCGTCGTCACGATGCACCACATCGTCTCCGACGGCTGGTCGCTGGGTGTGCTGGTGCGTGAAGTCGCCGCCCTCTACACGGCCTTCTCCGCCGGACAGCCGTCGCCCCTGCCCGTGTTGCCGGTGCAATACGCGGACTACGCGGACTGGCAGCGCCGCACGCTTTCCGGTGAGACGCTGCGGCAGGAGGTGGCCTGGTGGGAGACGAAGCTCTCAGGTGCTCCGGCCGTGCTGGAGCTGCCTACGGACTTCCCTCGCCCGGCCGTCCGGAGCACCGTGGGTGCAACCTTCAGCTTCACCCTGTCGCGTGAATTGACGGAGTCCCTGCGCGGCCTCGCCCACCGGGAAGGCGGCTCGCTCTTCATGGTGCTGCTGGCCGCCTGGCAGGGCCTGCTTGCGCGCTACACGGGCCAGGACGACATCAGTGTGGGCTCCCCCATCGCCGGCCGCACCCGCGCGGAGACGGAAGGCCTCATTGGCTTCTTCGTCAACACGCTCGTCCTGCGTGCTCGAGTGGAGGAAAGCCAGTCCTTCCGGGCGCTGCTGCAGCAAGTGCGCGCCACGGTGCTGGAGTCCTACGAGCACCAGGAAGTGCCCTTCGAGAAGCTGGTGGAGGCCCTGCAACCGACGCGCAGCCTCAGCCACACGCCGCTCTTCCAGACGCTTCTGGCGCTCCAGAACGTGCCTACGGAGGACGTGCGGCTGTCGGACCTCCGACTGCGCGGCCTGGAGGCCACCCACTCGACGTCGAAGTTCGACGTGAGCGTCTTCTTCACCGAAGGGACTGAAGGACTGCGCGGCACGCTGGAGTACAGCACCGCCCTCTTCAAGCGCGGCACCATCGAGCGGATGGCGGGCCACCTGCGCTCGCTGCTGGGGGCCGTGGCCGACAGCCCCGAGCAGCCCGTGGCCGAGCTGTCCCTCCTCTCCAGCAACGAGCGTCAGCGCATCCTCGTGGAGTGGAATGACACCGCCGCCGCCAGCCCGACGGACGTCCCCGTCCACGTCCACTTCGCCCGGCAGGCACAGCGCACACCTGACGCCGTCGCGCTGGTCCTGGGAGAGGCTTCGCTGACGTATGCCCAAGTGGACGCACGCGCGAACCAACTCGCCCACCACCTGGGCTCGCTGGGTATCGTCCGAGGTGCACGCGTCGGCCTCGCCGTCGAGCGCTCCTTCGACTTGGTGACGGCGCTGCTCGCCATCCTCAAGGTGGGCGCCGCTTTCGTCCCGGTAGATCGCAACGCCCCCGTGGAGCGCATCACGGCGCTCCTGGAGGACGCTGACGTCCACGTCATCGTCGCCCACCAGCCCTTTGCTTCGCTGCTGCCCGCCTCCGGCACCCGCGTCTGGCTGGATGCGCAGCGGGATGTCATTGCCGCGCTGCCCACGCATGCACCGGAGGTCCAGGTGGACGGTGAAGCCCTGGCCTACGTCATGTTCACCTCGGGCTCCACGGGCCGCCCCAAGGGCGTCTGCGTGCCCCACCGGGGCATCACCCGCCTCGTGCTCGGAAACTCCTTCATGCGCTTCGGGCCGGACGAAGTCTGGCTCCAGGCCGCCCCGGTTGCCTTCGACGCCTCCACGCTCGAAATCTGGGGCGCGCTGCTGCATGGCGCGAAGCTCGTCCTCGCTCCGCCGCACTCCCTCTCGCTGGAAGAACTGGCCGCCCAGCTGCGTCACCACCGCGTGACGTCCCTGTGGCTCACCGCCGCCCTCTTCGAGCAGATGGCCCTGCACCAGGGCGAAGCCCTCGCGGGCGTGCGCCAGGTGCTCGCAGGTGGCGACGTGCTGCCTGCCGCACGCGTACGTGAGCACCTCGCTCGCATTCCTGAAGGCGCTACCTTCATCAACGGCTACGGCCCCACGGAGAACACCACCTTCTCCGCCACCTTCACCATGCACCGCGACTCGGTGGTGGATGGCGCGGTGCCCATTGGCCGTCCGCTCTCCAACTCCACCGCCTACGTGCTCGACGCCCACCTGCGCCCGGTGCCCGTGGGCGTCGCGGGCGAGGTGTACGTTGGTGGCAAGGGTTTGGCCTGGGGCTACCTCCACCGCCCGGACCTGACCGCGGAGCGTTTCGTCCCCCATCCCTTCGCCTCCACTCCCGGCGAGCGCCTCTACCGCACGGGCGACAAGGCACGTTTCCGGGAAGACGGCACGCTCGACTTCCTGGGCCGCGTCGACTTCCAGGTGAAGGTGCGCGGCTTCCGCATCGAGCTGGGCGAAATCGAAGCCGCGCTGCGTGCATTCCCTGGCGTCAACGAGGCCGTCGTCGTGGCTCGGGGCGCGGACGCGGACAAGCGCCTCATCGGCTACGTCACCGCTCGCGACGGCCATGCGCTGGACTCCGAAGCCCTCAAGGCAAGCCTCAAGCAGCGGTTGCCCGAGTACATGGTGCCCTCCGCGCTCCTCGTCCTCGACGCCCTGCCCCTCAACGCCAACGGCAAGGTGGACCGCAAGGCCCTGCCCGAGCCCGACGCCCACGCCGTCGCGGCCCGGGACTTCGTCGCACCCCGTGACGCACTCGAGATGCAGCTCGCCCGCATCTGGGAGGACGTCCTCGGCGTCCGCTCCGTCGGCGTCCGCACCAGCTTCTTCGAACTCGGCGGCCACTCGCTGCTCGCCGTGCGCATGGTCGCCGCCGTGCGCGAGCGCCTGGGCCAGTCGATTCCCCTCTCCGTCCTCTTCCAGCAGCCCACCGTCGAGCAGCTTGCCCTGGTGCTCCGCGAGGACTCGCAGGCGTGGACGCCCCTCGTCCCCCTGGAGCGCGGAGAGCCCGGCCACCGGCCCTTCTTCCTCGTCCACCCGGGCGGCGGAAACGTCCTCGCCTACTCGGAGCTGGCGCGCCGCCTGGGCCCCTCACTGCCCGTCTACGGTCTCCAGTCACGTGGCCTCGACGGACGTCCTGTCGCTGAGTCCATCGAAGAGATGGCGAGCCTCTACCTCGACGCCATTCGCTCGGTGCAGCCTCATGGCCCCTACCAACTCGGAGGCTGGTCCCTGGGTGGACTCGTCGCCTACGAGATGGCCCAGCGGCTGCGTGAAGCAGGCGAAGCCGTGGACCTGCTCGCCCTCATCGACACCTACGTCCCCGGCCTGACGAAGCCCGCGCAGGACACCCCGCGCCTCGACGCAGAAGCCCGCGCGAGGCTCGCCTTCGCTCACGCCACCGCGACGGCATTCAGCCAGGCGCTTTCCGTCTCCGACGAGGTTCTGGCGGAGGGCGACGACGACGCGATGCTGGGCCACCTGCTGCAGGAAGGACTCCGGGCGCGCATCCTCGACACGCACTCCGGGCCCGCCCAGCTGCGTGCCCTCTTCCAGGTCTTCCGCGCCAACCTCTTCGCGCAGGAGAAGTACGTGCCCCGGCCGTACGACGGCACCGCCCTTCTCCTGAGCGCCGGTGAAGCCCCCACCGAACTCCCGCGTCACCGCGGCTGGGAACCCCTCGTCCGCGGTGGCCTGGAAGTGCACACCGTCCCGGGTGGCCACCACGCCCTGATGCAGGACCCGCACCTCGCACCCGTCGTCGAGCACCTGCGGGATGCGCTCACGCAGGTGTCGGGCAGCGCCCCCCGTCAGGCCACGGGGCAGTGACGTCGAGCTTGAAGTGAAGTGGAAGGACCCACCGTCGCTGATCATCGCGACGGTGGGTGCGTTCGCGACGCCTCTGAAACATGTTTCAAGGCATGAGCCCTCCGGTTTCGCCGGTGGCGCGCGGCCGTCTCAGGCGCGAAGCCCGAGGCCTGTCTCATCCGCCTACAAGGAGGAGACTCCAGGAGCAGGTCTCACTCCGGAGGACATGTGACGTCCTTCCCTCCCTGAACGCAGGGAGCCAGAGCAATCCCGCAAATACCTGAATTCACTCGGGTGGTTCTCCGCCGGTCTCATGACAGGACCTCCGTAGGCGGAATAATCTTACTCGCGTGAATTTGACCCACCCTCGCGCTTCTCCCGGGAGAGCGGCGCAAGGGGGGCAATCCGAAATCAGCAGCAGGTCTGAGTTCTCGCGAACGCCACCGCCCCGGGTGGCGCTCGCGATGGCGTCCCCGAGCGCGGAGTACACAAGATGAGCAACGAGTTGTCGAAGCGGATCGCCAACCTCTCACCGGAGAAGCGCGCCGAGTTGCTCAAGAAGATGGCCGCGCAGAAGGCCGCCGCGGGCAACACGGTGCAAGGCCTCATCCCGGTGCAGGACCGCTCGCGTCCGCTGCCGCTGTCCTTCGCTCAGCAGCGCCTCTGGTTCATTGATCAGCTGCAACCGGGCACCTCCCTCTTCAACGTGCCCATGGCGGTGCGGCTGGAGGGCGCGCTGGACGTGGCCGTGCTGGAGCGCGCCCTGCGTGAAGTCGTGCGCCGTCACGAGGTCCTCCGCACCACCTTTCGCGAGGACGCCTCGGGGCCCGTGCAGGTCGTGTCGCCGGAGCCGGTGCTCACGCTGGAGCGCAAGGACCTCACGGGCTCATCCCCGGACGAGGCCTGGCGACTGGCCCGTGAAGCCGCGGCCCAGCCCTTCGACCTCTCGAAGGGTCCGCTGTTGCGAGCCCTGCTGCTGACGACGTCACCGCAGGAGCACCTGCTCGTGGTGGTGGTGCACCACATCGTCTCCGACGGCTGGTCCATGACGCTGCTGGTGCGCGAGGTGGCGCTGCTCTACGGGGCCTTCGTGCGAGGCCAGGCGGCCCCTCTGCCGCCCCTGGGCGTGCAGTACGCGGACTTCGGCGTCTGGCAGCGCGAGTGGTTGCAGGGTCCCCGGCTGGCGAAGCAACTCGATTACTGGAAGCAGCAGCTGGCCGGAGTGCCCTCCGCGCTGGAGCTGCCCACCGACTTCCCACGTCCCGCCATCCGTGACGGCCGGGGTGCCCGTCATGACGTGCTGCTGCCTCGTGAGTTGACGGACGCGCTGAGAGCGCTGGCACAGCAGGAGGGTGCTTCCCTCTACATGGCGCTGCTGACGGGCTGGCAGCTGCTGATGGCCCGCTACTCCGGCCAGGAGGACGTCACCGTCGGCTCGCCCATGGCGGGCCGCACGCGCGGAGAGGTGGAGGGCCTCATCGGCCTCTTCGTCAACGCCCAGGTGCTCCGCACGCGGGTGACAGGACGCGACTCCTTCCGCACCCTGCTGCGCCAGGTGCGCGAGACGGTACTCGGGGCCCAGGAGCACCAGGAGCTCCCCATCGAGCGCCTCGTGGAGGAGTTGAAGCCCGAGCGCATCCCGGGGCGGACGCCCTTCTTCCAGGTGATGCTCACCTACCAGGCCTCCTTCCGCGGCGCGGCCTCCGTCGAGGGCGTGAAGCTGGAAGCGCTGGAGCTGGACACCTTCTCCGCCAAGTTCGATTTGACGCTCCAGGTGCTGGAGACGGACGCGGGCCTCAAGGGCTACCTCGAGTACACCACCGACCTCTTCACCCACTCCACCGCCGTCCGCATGGCCGAGCACCTGCGCGTGCTCCTCCACGAAGCCGTCGCGCAGCCCGACCACCGCGTGTCCTCGCTGCAGCTGCTCGCAGGGGAGGAGCGCGAACAGGTACTGGTGGAGTGGAACGCCACGCGGGCGCCCTTCCCCGAAGCGTGCGTGCATTCGCTCTTCGAGGCGCAGGTGCGCGGCGCGCCCGAGGCGGTGGCCGCGGTGTTCGAGGGGACGCAGCTGACGTATGCGCAACTGGACGCGCGCGCCAATCAGCTCGCCCACGCCCTGCGCCGTCGTGGCGTCGGCCCGGAAGTCCGCGTCGCACTCAGTGTCGAGCGTTCGCTCGATACCGTCATTGGCCTTCTCGGCATCCTGAAGGCTGGCGGTGCATGGGTCCCCGTGGATCCGCTCCTGCCCCGTGAGCGTCTGGCCTTCATGCTGGAGGACAGCGCCGCCCAGGTGCTCGTCACCCAGCAGGGATTGGTGGACCGCTTCCCGGAGGCGCTGCATGCCCGCGCGCTCTGCCTGGACACGGAGCGCGGTGCTCTCGCGGAGGAGCCCACGGATGCGCCCAGGACGGGCGTGACGCCCGCGAACATGGCGTACCTGCTCTACACGTCGGGCAGCACGGGGACGCCCAAGGGCACGGCGGTGGAGCACCGCAGCGTCGCCAACCTCGTCACCCATGAGGCGGTGGCCTACGGCATCGGGCCCGGCAGTCGCGTGCTCCAGTTCGCGAGCCTCAGCTTCGACCTGTCGGTGGAGGAGATCTTCACCACGCTCTGCAACGGCGCCACGCTCGTGCTCGCGCCGCTGGAGAGGCTGATGCCGGGCGCCCCCCTGCCCGTGCTGCTGCGGGAGCAGCATCTCTCTGTCGTCAGCCTCACGCCCGCGGCACTCGCGGCCACGTCCTCCGAGGGACTACCGGAGGTGCATACCGTCATTTCTGGCGGTGAAGCCCTGCCCGCAGATGTGGTTGCCCGCTGGGCCCCGGGGCGACGCCTGCTCAATACGTATGGCCCCACGGAGGCCACCGTCATCGCCACGTTCGGCGAGGTGGCCGCGGATGGGAACGTGCCGTCCATTGGCAGGCCGCTGGCGAACGTGCGCGTCTACGTGCTCGACCCGCATGGGCAGCCGGTGCCTGTGGGCGTGCGCGGTGAGCTGCACATTGGTGGCGTGGGCGTCGCGCGTGGGTACGCGGGACGTCCGGGCCTCACCGCCGAGCGATTCATCCCGGATGTCTTCTCCGGTGAGGAGGGGGCGCGCCTCTACCGTACGGGCGACGTGGTGCGCTGGCGCGCGGACGGACAACTGGACTTCATCGGCCGCATCGACGCCCAGGTGAAGGTGCGCGGCTTCCGCATTGAGCTGGGCGAAGTCGAGAACGCCCTGCGTGCCGCCCCGGCCGTGAAGGACGCCGTGGTGCTTGCCCGCGAGGATGCTCCGGGCGACAGGCGGTTGGTGGCCTATGTCGTGGGTGAAGCCCTCGACGTCACGGCCCTCCGTGCCTACCTCAAGCAGCACCTGCCCGAGTACATGGTGCCCGCCGCCTTCGTCTCCCTGGAGACGCTGCCGCTGACGTCCAACGGCAAGGTGGACCGCAAGGCCCTCCCTGCTCCGGATGTGAGCCTGCTTCGGGCCTCGCACGCCTATGAGGCCCCTTCCTCTCCGCTGGAGGAGAAGCTCGCGGCGCTCTGGAGCGAGGTGCTGCGCGTGCCCGCCGTGGGCCGCACGGACAACTTCTTCGAGCTGGGTGGCCACTCGCTGCTCGCCACCCAGCTGGTGGCCCGCGTGCGCGCCGCGCTCGACGTGGAGTTGCCCCTTCGCGCCCTCTTCGAGGCCCCCACCATCGCGGCCCTTTCGGAAAGGTTGCAGCGGGCTTCCACCGGCACACGGCTGCCGCCGCTCACCCGCACGCGCACCGAAGGCCCCCAGCCCCTCTCCTTCGCCCAGCAGCGCCTCTGGTTCCTCGACCAACTGGCGCCGGACGACGCTTCCTACAACCTCCCTGTCACCCTGCGCCTCTTGGGGCACCTGGATGTGGAAGCCCTGCGCCGCGCCTTTGAAGCGCTCGTGGCGCGCCACGAGGCCCTGCGCACCACCTTCTTCGAGCACGAAGGCCAGCCCTTCCAGCGCATCCATGCGCCGAGCGCGTGGGCGCTCCCCATGGAGGACCTGTCTGGATTGGAAGAGTCCGCGCGCGAAGCGGAGACGGTGCGGCTTGCCACCCGCGAGGCCCGGCAGCCCTTCCACCTCGTCCACGGTCCGCTGCTGCGCACCGCCCTCCTCAAACTTTCAACGGACTCCCACGTCCTCCTCGTGACGATGCACCACATCGTCTCCGACGGCTGGTCCATGGGTGTCCTCATCCGCGAACTCGCGAGCCTCTACGAATCCTTCAGTGGCGGCCGCGCGCCCGCACTGCCGCCGTTGCCGGTGCAGTACGCGGACTTCGCCCTCTGGCAGCGCCAGTGGCTGCAGGGCGAGACGCTGGACGCGCAGCTCGGCTACTGGAAGCGGCAGCTGGCTGGTGCCCCCGCGGCGCTGGAGCTGCCCACGGACCGTCCCCGTCCGCCCGTCCAGTCACGGCGCGGCGCCACGGTGCCCGTGCACTTCTCGTCGGAGCTGACGGACTCACTGCGCAGCCTTGCGCAGCGTGAGGGCGCCACGCCCTTCATGCTGCTGCTCTCCGCCTTCCAGTTGCTCCTCTCGCGCTACTCCGGCCAGGACGACATCAGCGTCGGCTCCCCCATCGCCGGACGCACCCACGCCGAGGCCGAAGGCCTCATCGGCTTCTTCGTCAACACGCTGGTGTTGCGCGCCCACGTGCGCCCGGAAGAGACGTTCCGCCAGCTGCTCTCCCAGGTGAAGGCCACCACCCTCGCGGCCTACGAGCACCAGCATGTGCCCTTCGAGAAGCTGGTGGAAGTCCTCCAGCCCTCGCGCGACTTGAGCCGCAGTCCCCTCTTCCAGGTGATGCTCGTCCTGCAGAATGCCCCCGCCGAGGCCCTGCGCGTCCCGGGCATGGCCTTCCAGCCCATTCCCCTGGAGGGCAACTCCTCCCGCTTCGACTTGGCCCTCACCCTCTTCGAGGTGCCCCAGGGCCTCACCGGCTTCCTCGAGTACAGCACCGACCTCTTCGACGCTGCCTCCGTCCAGCGTCTCATGGGCCACTTCGCTGTCCTCCTCTCCTCCCTCGCTGCCCAGCCCGACTCACGCGTCTCCTCCCTGGAGATGCTGACCGCCTCCGAGAAGCAGCAGCTTCTCGTCGAGTGGAACGAGACGGACGTCACCTTCCCTCGCGACACCTGCATCCACCACGTCGTCGCAGAGCAGGCCCGCAGGGCTCCGGACGCCGTCGCCGTGCGCATGGGCGAGCGAAGCGTCACCTACGCGGGCCTCGATGCCTGGGCCCATGGCCTTGCCGTCCAACTGCACGCGGCGGGCGTCTCTCGTGTCGACCGCGTCGCCGTCCTCGCTGAGCGCTCCCCGGAGTTGGTGGCGGGTTTGCTGGCCGTCCTCAAGGTGGGCGCCGCCTACGTCCCCGTCGCTCCCGGTGTCCCGCCCGAGCGTCTGGCTTTCATGCTGGAGGACTCCGCTGCATCCGTCCTCCTCACCCAGCACCACCTCCGTTCCTCTCTGCCTTCGCTTTCCGCGCGCGTCCTCTCTCTGGAGATGGAGGCGGGTGCGACTCAGCAGCCGCTGCCGGTGACGCCGGTGGGCCCGGAGGACTTGGCCTACGTCATCTACACCTCCGGCAGCACCGGCAAGCCCAAGGGCGTCGCCGTCCACCACCGCGCGCTGATGAACCTCGTCTCCTGGCACCAGCGCACCTATTCGCTGACGCCTGACGACTCCACCGCCCTCACCGCGGGCGTCGCCTTCGACGCCTCCACCTGGGAGGTGTGGCCTTCGCTCGCCTCGGGCGCCAGCCTCGTCGTCCCTCCGGACGCCGTGCGCGCGGAGCCCTCCCAACTGCTGCAGTGGATGGCCCGCGAAGCCATCACCACCTGCTTCATGCCGACGCCCCTGGCCGAGGCTGTCCTGCGTGAGGAGTGGCCCCGTCCCATGGCCCTCCGTGCCCTGCTGACGGGCGGAGACGCCCTGCACCACGGCCCGCCTCCCTCGCTGCCCGCCACCCTCTTCAACCACTACGGCCCCACCGAGAGCACCGTCGTCGCCACCTTCACTCCTGTCCCGCCTTCCGCGCGCGACGACGGCACGCGCCCGCCCATCGGCCGCCCCATCGCCAATACCCGCACCTACGTCCTCGACGCGCACCTGCAGCCGGTGCCCATCGGCGTCCCGGGCGAGCTCTTCCTCGCCAGCGAGGGCCTCGCCTGGGGCTACCTCGGCCAGCCCGCCCTGAGTGCAGAGCGCTTCATCCCGCACCCCTTCTCCTCCTCCCCCGGCGCTCGCCTCTACCGCACTGGTGACGTCGTGCGCTGGCGGGCCGACGGCCAGCTGGACTACCTGCAGCGGCTCGACTTCCAGGTGAAGGTGCGCGGCTTCCGCATCGAGTTGGGCGAAATCGAAGCCTCCCTCCTCGCCCATGCCTCCGTGCATGAAGCCGTCGTCCTCGCCCGTGAGGACGTGCCCGGCGACAAGCGACTCGTCGCCTACCTCGTGCCTGCTTCGGGCCAGGCGCTGGACACCACCGCGGTGCGCTCCTTCCTCAAGGAGCGGCTGCCTGAGTACATGGTGCCCTCCGCCTTCCTCGTCCTGGAGGCCCTGCCCCTCAACGCCAACGGCAAGGTGGACAGAAAGGCCCTGCCGGCACCGCAGGGCACCGCGCTCGCCTCCACCTACGTCGCGCCGGGAACGGCCACCGAGGAGCAGCTCGAGGCCCTCTTCACGCAGGTGCTGCGCGTGGAGCGCGTGGGCATCCACGATGACTTCTTCTCGCTCGGTGGCCACTCGCTGTTGGCCACCCAGCTCATGTCCCGCGTGCGTGCCACCTTCCGGCGCGAGCTTCCCGTGCGCGCGCTGTTCGAGGCCCCGACCGTGGCCGGGCTTGCCCAGCGCATCGACTCCGCACGGTCCTCCGGGGTGCAGGCTCCGCCGAGCATCCCCCGGGTGCGTGCCACCACGGCGCCCCTGTCCTTCGCGCAGCAGCGGCTCTGGTTCCTGGATCAGCTCACTCCGGGGGATGCGTCGTACAACATCTCCAGCGCGCTCAGCTTGAAGGGCCGGGTGGACGTGGAGTCCCTTCGCCGTGCCTTCGAGTCGCTCGTCCAGCGCCACGAAGCCCTGCGCACCACCTTCCGCGAGCACCAGGGTCAGGCCACCCAGTCCATCCATCCTCCGAGTGCATGGACCCTGCCCCTGCATGACCTGTCCGCCCTGCCCGAAGCACGGCGCGACGCCGAAGCACGACACCTGGTCACCGAGGACGCTCGCCAGCCATTCCAGTTGGAGGAAGGGCCGCTCCTGCGCACCGCCCTCGTGCGGCTGGGAGAGGAAGACCACCTGTTGCTCGTGACGATGCACCACATCGTCTCCGACGGTTGGTCCATGGGCGTCCTCGTCCGCGAGCTGATGGCCCTCTACGAGGCTTTCAGCGCGGGCCGGAGCCCGTCGCTCGCGCCACTGCCCATGCAGTACGCGGACTTCGCGGCGTGGCAGCGCCAGTGGCTCCAGGGCGAGACGTTGGAGACGCACCTCAAGTACTGGAAGCAGCAGCTCGAGGGTGTGCCAGCCGCGCTGGAGCTGCCCACGGACCGTCCGCGTCCACCCGTGCAGTCGCACCGGGGCGCCACGGTGGACGTGCGCATTCCCGCGGAGATCGCCCACGTACTCAAGGCGCTGGCGGGGCGCGAAGGAGCAACACCCTTCATGGTGCTGCTCGCGGCCTTCCAGGTGCTGCTGTCTCGCTATGCCGCCCAGGAGGACGTCAGCGTGGGCACGCCCATCGCGGGCCGGACGCAGGCGGAGACCGAAGGCCTCATCGGCTTCTTCATCAACACCCTGGTCCTGCGCGCCCACGTGGCGCCGCGCGCGACGTTCCGTGAGCTGCTCGCCCAGGTGCGCGGCACGACGCTCACGGCCTACGAGCACCAGCACATGCCGTTCGAGAAGCTGGTGGAAGCGATCCAGCCCGTGCGGGACACCAGCCGCAGCCCGCTCTTCCAGGTGATGTTCGCCCTGCAGAACACGCCCACCGAGACGCTCCAGGTTCCGGGCCTCTCCCTGCGGCCCCTGCCCCTGGAGGCCCACTTCTCGAAGTTCGATCTCACGCTCTCCCTGCAAGAGCTCCAGGAGGGGATGATCGGCACGCTGGAGTACGCGACGGACCTCTTCGACGCCTCGACGGTCCAGCGGATGGCGGGCCACTTCGGCGTGCTTCTGGAGGCCATCGCCGCGAAGCCGGACACGCGGCTGGGCGACCTGCCCCTGCTCACCGCTTCCGAGCGCCAGCAGCTCCTCCTCGAATGGAACCCGGCTGTCACTGAAATCCGGCGTGAGCCCAGCATCCCCGCGATGGTGGAGGCCCAGGCGCGCCGCACGCCGGATGCGCTGGCCGTCATCACGCCCGAGCGTCAACTGACCTACCGCGAGGTGGACGCGAAGGCGAACCAGCTTGCCCACCGTCTGCGCGGTCTGGGCGTCGGTCCAGAAGTCCGCGTCGGCCTGTGCGTCGAGCGCACCGAGGACCTCGTCATCGGTGCCCTCGGCATTCTCAAGGCCGGTGGCGCCTACGTGCCGCTGGACCCCAGCTACCCGCGTGAGCGCCTGGGCTGGCTACTGGAAGACGCCCAGGGCCCCGCCCTCGTCGCCCACTCGCATCTGCTCTCTGCGCTGCCTGAAACGTCCGCCACGCCGGTGTGCCTCGACTCGGATGTGGAGCTGGCGAAGCAGCCCACTACGCCCCCCGCCGTGGGCATCCACGCCGGACACCTCGCCTACCTCATCTACACCTCCGGCAGCACCGGCCGGCCCAAGGGCGTCGCCATCTCCCACGGCAACGCTGTCTCCTTCCTCCACTGGGCGCTCGCGACATTCTCTCCTGAGGAACTGAAGGGCACCCTCGCCGCGACGAGCCTCAACTTCGACCTCTCCGTCTTCGAGCTCTTCGCCCCATTGAGCAGCGGCGGCGCGGTGGTGGTGGCGCGCAACGCCCTGCACCTGGCGGAGCTGCCTACCGCTTCGCACGTCACCCTGGTCAACACGGTGCCCTCCGCAATGGCGCAACTGCTGCGCCTGAATGCGGTACCGCCGGGAGTACGCGTCATCAACCTCGCGGGCGAAGCCCTGCCGGAGACGCTGGCGAAGCAGGTCTACGCAGTGCCCACGGTGCAGAAGCTCTACAACCTCTACGGGCCTTCCGAGGACACCACCTACTCCACCGCCTCCCTCGTCGGCCGTGACGAGGTACCCCTCATCGGCAGGCCTCTCCCCGCGACGCGCGCCTACGTGCTGAATGCGTCGCTACAGCCGGTGCCCGTGGGTGTGGCCGGAGAGCTGTACCTCGCAGGTGAAGGCCAGGCGCGTGGCTACCTGCTGCGCCCGGAGCTCACCGCGGAGCGCTTCCTGCCCGAACCCTACGGCCCCCCGGGTGGCCGCATGTACCGCACAGGTGACCGCGTCCGTTACCGCATGGACGGGCGGCTGGAGTATCTCGGCCGCATCGACTTCCAGGTAAAGGTGCGCGGCTTCCGCATCGAACTCGGAGAGATTGAAGCAGCGCTCCGCCGCGCTCCGGGCCTCAAGGACGCCGTCGTCGTCGCCAAGGGCGAAGCCGCTGACAAGCGGCTGGTCGCCTACGTCACCGCACGCGACGGCCACTCGCTGGACTCCGAGGCCCTCAAGGCCCACCTCCGGCAGCAGCTGCCCGAGTACATGGTCCCCTCGGCGCTCGTCGTCCTGGAGGCCCTGCCTCTCAACGCAAACGGCAAGGTGGACCGCAAGGCCCTGCCCGAGCCGGGCAACCTCGAGCGCTCGTCCGACTTCATCGCGCCACGGAACGACACCGAGGAGCAGCTGGCCGCCCTTTTCGCGGAAGTGCTGCGCGTGGAGCGCATTGGCGTCCGGGACGACTTCTTCGCGATGGGAGGTCACTCCCTCCTGGCCACCCAGCTCGTCTCCCGCGTGCGGGCCACCTTCGGCGTGGAGCTGCCGCTCCGCATGTTCTTCGAGGCGCCCACGGTGGAGGCGCTCGCGACGAAGCTCGACGGCGCCCAGCGCTCCGAACATCGTCCACCGCCGCTGCGTGCTTCTTCGCACGAAGGCGCCCTGCCCCTGTCGTTCGCGCAGCAGCGGCTCTGGTTCCTGGATCAGCTCACCCCGGGTGACGCGTCGTACAACATCCCCACGGCGCTGCGCCTGACGGGCCGCGTGGACGTGGAGTCCCTGCGCCGTGCCTTCGAAGCGCTGGTCGCCCGCCACGAATCCCTGCGCACCACCTTCCATGAGCACCAGGGCCAGGCCACCCAGCGCATCCACGCGCCCGGCGCATGGACCCTGCCGCTCTTCGACGTGTCCGGCCTGCCAGAAGCGCGGCGCGAAGCCGAGGCCCAGCGCCTCGTCGCGGAGGATGCCCGTCAGCCGTTCCACCTGGAACGGGGACCGCTGCTGCGCACGGCCCTCGTGCGGCTCGGCGAGGAGGAGCACCTGCTGCTGGTGACGATGCACCACATCGTCTCCGACGGCTGGTCCATGGGCGTCCTCGTGCGCGAGCTCGTGACGTTCTATGCGGCCTTCACCCAGGGTGCCGCGCCGGCCCTCAGCCCCCTGCCCCTGCAGTACGCTGACTTCGCGGCGTGGCAGCGCCAGTGGCTGCAGGGCGAGACGCTGGAGGCGCAGCTTGGATACTGGAAGCAGCAGCTCTCCGGAGCGCCCGCAGCGCTGGAATTGCTGACGGATCATCCGAGGCCGTCCGTCCAATCCCATGCGGGCGCGGCCCTCTCCCTCCAGCTCCCGTCCGAAGCCTCCCAGGCCCTCAAGGCCCTGGCCCGGCGCGAGGGCGCCACGCCCTTCATGGTGCTGCTCGCGGGCTTCCAGCTCCTGCTGTCGCGCTACGCCAGCCAGGACGACGTCAGCGTGGGCACGCCCATCGCCGGCCGGACGCAGGCGGAGACCGAGGGCCTCATCGGCTTCTTCGTCAACACGCTCGTCCTGCGCTCCCACGTCCAGCCGAAGGCGACCTTCCGGCAGCTGCTGGCCCAGGTGCGCGGCACGACGCTCGCCGCCTACGAGCACCAGCACCTGCCCTTCGAGAAGCTGGTGGAGGTCCTCCAGCCCGTACGG
Source organism: Corallococcus exercitus (assembly GCF_042231735.1). Lineage (GTDB taxonomy): Bacteria > Myxococcota > Myxococcia > Myxococcales > Myxococcaceae > Corallococcus > Corallococcus exercitus_B. The sequence continues at coordinate 10,074,351 of NZ_CP102577.1, read as the reverse complement.
GACACCAGCCGCAGCCCGCTCTTCCAGGTGATGTTCGCCCTGCAGAACGCGCCCACCGAGGACCTGCGCGTCCCCGGCCTCGCCTTCCAGCAGGTCGCCTCCGACGCGCGCTCCGCGAAGTTCGACCTCACCCTGACGCTGCAGGATTCACCGCGGGGGTTCACCGGCTGGCTGGAGTACAGCACCGCCCTCTTCGAGCGGAGCACCGTGGAGCGGATGGCCAGCCACCTGCGCACGCTGCTGGAGGCCGTGGCCGCGAAGCCCGAGCAGGCCCTGTCCGAGCTGCCGCTGCTCTCCCTTGAGGAGCGCCAGCGCATCCTCGTGGACTGGAACGACACCGGGGCCGCGAGCCCCATGGACGTCCCCGTCCACGTCCACTTCTCCCAGCAGGCCCGGCGCACGCCCGACGCGGTGGCCCTGGTCCTGGGGGATGCCACGCTGACGTACGCCCGGCTCGAAGCCCGCGCGAACCAGCTGGCCCATCACCTGTGCTCGCTGGGCATCGCTCCCGGCGCGCGCGTCGGGCTCGCCGTCGAGCGTTCGTTCGAGATGGTCATTGCCCTGCTCGCCATCCTCAAGGCGGGCGCGGCCTTCGTCCCCGTGGACCGCAATGCCCCGGTGGAACGCATCGCGATGCTGCTGGAGGACGCCGACGTCGGCGTGGTGCTCACGCATCAGCCCTTCGCGTCCAAGCTGCCCGCGTCCGGCACCCGAGTGTGGCTGGACGCGCAGCAGGACGTCCTGGCCACGCGGCCCACGCACGCGCCCGATGTCCGCGTGGATGGGGAGTCCCTCGCCTACGTCATGTTCACCTCGGGCTCCACGGGCCGTCCCAAGGGCGTCAGCGTTCCCCACCGGGGCATCACCCGTCTGGTGCTCGGCAGCACCTTCATGCGCTTTGGGCCCGATGAGGTGTGGCTACAGCTCGCGCCCATCGCCTTCGACGCGTCCACCCTGGAACTCTGGGGCGCGCTGCTGCACGGCGCGAAGCTCGTCCTCCCTCCGGCCCACGCCTTGTCGCTGGAAGAACTGGCGGAACAGGTGCGTCGCCACCGCGTGACGACCCTGTGGCTCACCACGGCCCTCTTTGAGCAGATGGTCCTTCACCAGGGCGAAGCCCTGGCGGAGGTGCGCCAGGTCCTCACGGGCGGCGACGTCATGCCCTGGTCGCGACTGCGCGATCACCTCCCGCGTCTCGCCGAAGGCGCGACGCTGATTCATGCCTACGGTCCGACGGAGAACACCACCTTCTCCACCACGCTGCCGTTGCACCGCGATATGCGCGTGGAGGGGCCCGTCCCCATCGGCCGTCCCATCCCGAACGCCACGGCCTACGTCTTCGACGCGCACCTGCACCCCGTGCCCGTGGGCGTCGCGGGCGAGGTGTACGTGGGAGGCCCCGGCCTCGCCTGGGGCTACCTCCACCGCCCCGAGCTGACCGCGGAGCGCTTCATCCCCCACCCCTTCGCCTCCACTCCCGGCGAGCGCCTCTACCGCACCGGCGACAAGGCGCGCTGGCTGGAGGATGGCACGCTCGACTTCCTGGGCCGCGTCGACTTCCAGGTGAAGGTGCGCGGCTTCCGCATCGAGTTGGGCGAAATCGAGTCGGGCCTGCGCGCCTTCCCGGGCGTCAACGAGGCCGTCGTCGTGGCCCGCGGCGCTGACGCGGACAAGCGCCTCATCGGCTACGTCACCACGCACGACGGACTCGGGTTGGACGCGGACGCCCTCAAGGCCAGCCTCAAGCAGCGGCTGCCCGAGTACATGGTGCCCGCCTCGCTCCTGGTGCTGGAAGCCCTACCGCTCAACGCCAACGGCAAGGTGGACCGCAAGGCCCTGCCCGAACCGGGAGATGCACCGCGCGCGGCCACCTTCGTCGCGCCGCGCACCGCGACCGAGGAGAAGCTCGCGGCCCTCTTCGCCGAAGTCCTCCGCGTGGAGCGGGTCGGCATCCGCGACGACTTCTTCGCGTTGGGGGGACACTCCCTGCTGGCCACCCAGCTCGTCTCGCGCGTGAGGGCCGGGTTCGGCGCCGAGCTGCCGTTGCGGGCCCTGTTTGAAGCGCCCACCGTCGAAGCCCTCGCACCGAAGCTGGAGGCAACGCCATCCGCCGCGCTCCGTGCGCCGCCGTTGCGGCCCGCGTCTCGCGAAGGCGCCCTCCCGCTCTCCTTCGCTCAGCAGCGCCTCTGGCTGCTGGATCAACTCCAGCCCGGGGACGCGTCGTACAACATCCCCACTGCGCTGCGGCTGAAGGGCCAGGTGGACGTGGAGGCCCTGCGCCGCGCCTTCGAAGCGCTGATCGCCCGCCACGAGTCCCTGCGCACCACGCTCGCCGCGTCCCATGAGGCGCCGTCACAGCGCGTCCAGGACTCGGCGGCGTGGGAGTTGCCTGTCGTTGATCTGACCGCACTGCCGCAGGCGCAGCGCGAGGAGGAAGCCCAGCGCATCGTGGCCGCGGACGCCCGTCGTCCGTTCCACCTCGCCACGGGACCGCTGCTGCGCGGGATCCTGGTGCGTCTGGGAGCGGAGGAGCACCTGCTGCTGGTGACGATGCACCACGTCGTCTCCGACGGCTGGTCCATGGGTGTCCTCGTTCGCGAGGTCGCGGCCTTCTACGAAGCCTTCAGCACGGGCAGCACGCCGGCCCTCGCGCCGCTGCCGGTGCAGTACGCGGACTTCGCCACGTGGCAGCGCAGCTGGCTCCAGGGTGAAGTCCTGGAGGCGCAGCTCGATTACTGGAAGCAGCGGTTGGCAGGAGCCCCCGCCGCGCTGGAGCTGCCCACGGACCGACCGCGTCCGCCCGTGCAGTCCCACCGGGGCGCCACGGTGGACGTGCGAGTCCCCGCCAGCATCGCGGACGCCCTCAAGGCCCTGGCCCAGCGTGAAGGCGCCACGCCCTTCATGGTGTTCCTCGCGGCGTTCCAGGTGCTGCTGTCGCGCTACTCCGCGCAGGACGATGTCAGCGTCGGTTCCCCGATCGCGGGCCGGACGCAGGCGGAGACCGAAGGCCTCATCGGCTTCTTCGTCAACACGCTGGTCCTGCGGGCGCGCTTGAATCCACGCGCGACGTTCCGCGACCTGTTGGTCCAGGTGCGCGGCACGACGCTCACGGCGTACGAGCACCAGCACCTGCCCTTCGAGAAGCTCGTTGAAGCGATGCAGCCCACGCGCGACCTGAGCCGCAATCCGTTGTTCCAGGCGATGTTCGTCCTGCAGAACATGCCGGGAGAGGTGTTGCGCCTGCCGGGGCTGTCCATGCAGACGCTGCCGCTGGAAACCCACTTCGCGAAGTTCGATCTCTCCCTGGGCCTGCGCGAGGCCCCCACGGGAATGACGGGCACGCTGGAGTACGCGACGGACCTCTTCGACGCCTCGACGGTCCAGCGGATGGCGGGCCACTTCGGTGTGCTGCTGGAGGCCATCGCCGCGAAGCCGGACACGCGGCTGGGTGACCTGCCCCTGCTCACCGACTCCGAACGTCAGCAACTCCTCGTCGAGTGGAACCCGGAAGCAGCACTGGCGATTCGCGAGCCGAGCATCCCCGCGATGGTGGAAGCCCAGGCGCGCCGTACGCCGGATGCCCTGGCCGTCATCACGCCCGAGCGGCAGCTGACGTACCGGGAGGTGGACGTGAGGGCCAATCAGCTCGCCCACCGTCTGCGCGGCCTCGGAGTCGGTCCCGAAGTCCGCGTCGGCCTGTGCGTCGAGCGCACCGAGGACCTCGTCATCGGCGCTCTCGGCATCCTCAAGGCCGGCGGCGCCTACGTGCCGCTGGACCCCAGCTACCCGCGTGAGCGCCTGGGCTGGTTGCTGGAGGATGCCCAGGGCCCTGCCCTCGTCGCCCACTCGCACCTGCTCTCTGCGCTGCCTGAAACGTCCGCCACGCCGGTGTGCCTCGACTCGGATGTGGAGCTGGCGAAGCAGCCCACTACGGCCCCCGCCGTGGGCATCCACGCCGGACACCTCGCCTACCTCATCTACACCTCCGGCAGCACCGGCCGGCCCAAGGGCGTCGCCATCTCCCATGGCAACGCTGTCTCCTTCCTGCACTGGGCCCTTGCCACGTTCTCCCCGGAGGAACTGAAGGGCACCCTCGCCGCGACGAGCCTCAACTTCGACCTCTCCGTCTTCGAGCTCTTCGCCCCGCTGAGCAGTGGCGGCACGGTGGTGGTGGCACGCAATGCCCTGCATCTGGCGGAGCTGCCTACCGCTTCGCACGTCACCCTCGTCAACACGGTGCCCTCCGCCATGGCGCAACTGCTGCGCCTGAATGCGGTTCCGCCCACCGTGCGCGTCATCAACCTCGCCGGTGAAGCCCTGCCGGAGACGTTGGCGAAGCAGGTCTACGCCGTCCCGACGGTGCAGAAGCTCTACAACCTCTACGGGCCTTCCGAGGACACCACCTACTCCACCGCCTCCCTCGTTGGCCGCGACGAGGTGCCCCTCATCGGCCGCCCGCTCCCCGCGACGCGCGCCTATGTGCTGGATGCTTCATTGCAGCCGGTGCCCGTGGGCGTGGCAGGAGAGCTGTACCTCGCGGGTGAAGGCCAGGCACGCGGCTACCTGCTGCGCCCGGAGCTCACCGCGGAGCGCTTCGTCCCGGAGCCGTACGGTCCTCCCGGCGGCCGCATGTACCGCACGGGCGACCGAGTCCGTTACCGCATGGACGGGCGGCTGGAATACCTCGGCCGCATCGACTTCCAGGTGAAGGTGCGTGGCTTCCGCATCGAGCTGGGCGAAATTGAAACAGCCCTCCGCCGCGCTCCGAGCCTCAAGGACGCTGTCGTCGTCGCCAAGGGCGAAGCCGCCGACAAGCGGCTGGTCGCCTACGTCACGCCCAAGGCGGGCGCCTCGCTGGAAGCGGAAGCCCTCAGGGCGCAGCTGCGTCAGGGACTTCCCGAGTACATGGTGCCCGCAGCCTTCGTGGTGCTGGACGCCCTGCCCCTCAACGCCAACGGCAAGGTGGACCGCAAAGCCTTGCCGGAGCCCGAGGCGCCGCAGTCGGTCAGCACCTACGAGGCACCTCGCACTGAGACGGAGGCGAAGCTTGCTTCCATCTGGGCAGAGGTCCTCCGTCTGCCCCAGGTCGGAGTGAAGGACTCCTTCTTCGAGCTGGGTGGCCACTCGCTATTGGCCACGCAGGTGGTGTCCCGCGTGCGCGCGGAACTCGGTGTGGAGCTGCCGCTGCGTGCCCTCTTCGAATCCTCCACGGTGGAAGCCCTGGCCGGACGGCTGCACGGGAGCACGGGCACGCATGCGCCGAAGCTCACCCGAGCCACGCACGAGGGCCCGCTGCCGCTGTCCTTCGCCCAGCAGCGGCTGTGGTTGCTGGATCAGCTCCAGCCGGAGGACGCGTCCTACAATCTCCCGGCGGCACTCCAGCTCACAGGACACCTGGAGGTGGAGGCCCTGCGTCGCGCCTTCGAGGCACTCGTCGCCCGTCACGAAGCCCTGCGCACCACCTTCCACGAGTATCAGGGTCAGCCCACACAGCGGATCCATGCTCCGGCGGGCTGGACGCTGCCGCTCACGGACCTCTCCTCCCTGCCCGGGGATCAGCGCGAGAACGAGGCCCGGAAGCTGGCCGACGAAGAAGCCCGGCGTCCCTTCCGTCTCACCACGGGCCCCCTGCTGCGCAGTGCGCTGGTGCGCCTGGCCGAGGACTCACACCTGCTGCTGGTGACGATGCACCACATCGTCTCCGACGGCTGGTCCATGGGCGTCCTCGTCCGCGAGCTCGCCTCGCTGTACGCCGCGTTCCATGACGGCAAGGAGCCCGGCCTCACGCCGCTGCCCGTGCAGTACGCGGACTTCGCGGCCTGGCAGCGGAACTGGCTCCAGGGTGAGGCCCTGGACGCGCAGCTCCACTACTGGAAGCAGCAGCTCTCCGGAGCACCCGCGGCGCTGGAGCTGCCCACGGACCGCCCGCGTCCGCCCGTGCAGTCCCACCGGGGCGCGACGGTGGAGGTGCGCATTCCCTCGGAGGTCTCTCACGCGCTCAAGGCGCTGGCCGGACGCGAGGGCGCCACGCCCTTCATGGTGCTGCTCGCGGCCTTCCAGGTGCTGCTATCGCGCTACTCCGCGCAGGACGACATCAGCGTGGGTTCACCCATCGCCGGCCGGACGCAGGCGGAGACCGAAGGCCTCATCGGCTTCTTCGTCAACACCCTGGTCCTGCGCGCCCAGCTGAATCCGCGCGCGACGTTCCGTGAACTTCTGGCCCAGGTGCGAGGCACGACCTTCGCGGCGTACGAGCACCAGCACCTGCCCTTCGAGAAGCTCGTCGAGGCGGTGCAGCCCACGCGCGACCTGAGCCGCAGCCCGCTCTTCCAGGCCATGTTCGTCCTGCAGAACACGCCCACCGAGGCGCTGCGTCTGCCGGGACTGTCGTTCCAGGCACTGCCGCTGGAAGCCCACTTCGCCAAGTTCGACCTTTCGCTGGCCCTGCAGGAGGTTCAAACGGGACTGGCCGGTTCGTTGGAGTACGCGACGGACCTGTTCGACGCGGCGACCATCCAGCGCATGGCGGGCCACTTCGGCGTGTTGCTGGAGGCCATCGCGAAGAGCCCCGACACCCGGCTGGGCGACCTGCCGCTGCTCACCGGCTCCGAGCGCCAGCAGCTCCTCGTCGAGTGGAACCCGGAAGCATCACTGGCGATTCGCGAGCCGAGCATCCCCGCGATGGTGGAGGCCCAGGTGCGCCGTACGCCAGACGCCCTGGCCGTCATCACGCCCGAGCGTCAACTGACGTATCGGGAGGTGGACGCGAAGGCGAACCAGCTCGCCCACCGTCTGCGCGGTCTGGGCGTCGGTCCTGAAGTCCGCGTGGGTTTGTGCGTCGAGCGCACCGAGGACCTCGTCATTGGTGCTCTCGGCATTCTCAAGGCCGGTGGCGCCTACGTGCCTCTGGACCCCAGCTACCCGCGTGAGCGCCTGGGCTGGTTGCTGGAGGATGCACAAGGCCCCGCCCTCGTCGCCCACTCGCATCTGCTCTCCGCGCTGCCCGAAACCACCGCCACAGCGGTGTGCCTCGACTTGGATGCGGAGCTGGCGAAGCAGCCCTCTACTGCGCCTGCCGTGGACATCCACGCTGGGCACCTCGCCTACCTCATCTACACCTCCGGCAGCACCGGCCGTCCCAAGGGCGTCGCCATCTCCCATGGCAACGCTGTGGCCTTCCTCCACTGGGCGCTCGCGACGTTCACCCCGGAGGAGTTGAAGGGCACGCTCGCCGCGACGAGCCTCAACTTCGACCTCTCCGTCTTCGAGCTCTTCGCGCCCCTCTCCAGTGGCGGCGCGGTGGTGGTGGCACGTAACGCCCTGCACCTGGCGGAGCTGCCCACCGCCTCGCACGTCACCCTCGTCAACACGGTGCCCTCCGCCATGGCGCAGCTGCTGCGCCTGAATGCGGTGCCTCCAGGGGTGCGCGTCATCAACCTCGCGGGCGAAGCGCTGCCAGAGACGCTGGCGAAGCAGGTCTACGCCGTGCCCACGGTGCAGAAGCTCTACAACCTCTACGGGCCTTCCGAGGACACCACCTACTCCACGGCCTCTCTCGTCGGCCGCGACGAGGTGCCTCTCATCGGCCGCCCCCTACCCGCGACGCGCGCCTACGTACTGGACGCTTCATTGCAGCCGGTGCCCGTGGGCGTCGCAGGTGAGCTGTACCTCGCCGGTGAAGGCCAGGCGCGTGGCTACCTGCTGCGCCCGGAGCTCACCGCGGAGCGCTTCGTGCCAGAGCCGTACGGCCCCCCGGGTGGCCGCATGTACCGCACGGGGGACCGCGTCCGTTACCGCATGGACGGGCGCCTGGAGTACCTGGGCCGCATCGACTTCCAGGTGAAGGTGCGCGGCTTCCGCATCGAGCTGGGTGAAATCGAAGCAGCGCTCCGCCGCGCTCCGGGCCTCAAGGACGCTGTCGTCGTCGCCAAGGGCGAAGCCGCCGACAAGCGCCTCATCGGCTACGTCACCGCACGCGACGGCCACTCGCTGGACTCCGAGGCCCTCAAGGCCCACCTCCGGCAGCAGCTCCCCGAGTACATGGTGCCTTCCGCGCTCCTGGTGCTGGAGGCACTGCCCCTCAACTCCAACGGCAAGGTGGACCGCAAGGCCCTGCCTGAACCCGACGCCCTTGGCGTCGCGGCCCGGGACTTCGTCGCTCCCCGTGATGCGCTTGAGCTGCAGCTCGCCCGTATCTGGGAGGACGTCCTCGGCGTCCGCTCCGTCGGTGTCCGCTCCAGCTTCTTCGAGCTCGGCGGCCACTCCCTGCTCGCCGTGCGCATGCTCGCCTCCATCCGCGAGCGCCTGGGCCTCAGCCTTCCGCTCTCCGTCCTCTTCCAGCAGCCCACCGTGGAGCAACTCGCCCTGGTGCTCCGAGACGCCTCCCAGGCCTGGACGCCCCTCGTCCCGTTGGAGCGTGGAGAGCCCGGTCATCGGCCGCTCTTCCTCGTCCATCCGGGCGGAGGCAACGTCCTCGCGTACTCGGAGCTGGCGCGCCGCCTGGGGCCTTCACTGCCCGTCTACGGCCTCCAGTCGCGTGGCCTCGACGGACGCCCCGTCGCGGAATCCATCGAGGAGATGGCGGGCCTCTACCTCGAAGCGATCCGCTCCGTGCAGCCGCAGGGCCCCTACCAGCTCGGAGGCTGGTCCCTCGGTGGCGTCATCGCCTACGAGATGGCCCGCAGGCTGCGTGAGGCCGGCGAAGCCGTGGACCTGCTCGCGCTCATCGACGCCCACGTGCCCGGGCTCACGCGGCCTTCCGGGGAGGACAGCCACCTCTCCTCCGAGGCCCGGGTGAGGATCGCCTTCGCCCAGACCACCGCCACCGCCTTTGGCCAGGAGCTCTCCGTCTCCGCCGAAGCGCTGGCACAGGGCGACGACGCCGCGATGCTGGATCACCTGCTGCGGGAAGGACTCCGGGCGCACATCCTCGACGCGCACTCCGGTCCCGCCCAGCTGCGTGCCCTCTTCCGGGTCTTCCAGGCCAACCTCTTCGCCCAGGAGAAGTACGTGCCCCGCCCGTACGACGGCACCGCCCTGCTCTTGAGCGCCAGCGAGGCCCCCTCCGAGTTCCCGCGTCACCGAGGCTGGGAGCCCCTGGTGCGTGGCGGCCTGGAGGTGAGCGACGTCCCCGGCAGCCACCATGAGCTGCTACAGGATCCGCACCTCGGCTTCATCGTGGAGCGACTGCGGGTGCTCCTCACCCGTGCATCGGGCAGTGAGCCCCAGGCACTCACGGGAAGTTGAGCCCCTTCTGCCTCGTGCCTGATCCGTCAGGCGCGGGGAGTCTCTTCCCGGATTCGTCAAGGGCCCCAGATTCATGGAAGCCTTCGAACCCGTGGCGTTGTTCCTGGGTCGGGCGGGGCTCCAACGTCGGAGCCCCCTCCTAGGATGGGGCCGTAAACATCAGAATTTAAGAAATCCCCAGGCTCGTCCCTGGGGTGCTGAGTCGCCCTCATGACACATCACGTTGTCGCGGAATAATGTAACCGCCGCGAGTTGCCCAACGCCGCGCTTCACCCGGGAGCGCGGCGCACAACGGCACCCCAGCATCAACAACAGCTTCAAGTTCTCGCGAACGCCACCGCCCCGGGTGGCGCTCGCGATGGCGTCCCCGAGCGCGGAGTACACGAGATGAGCAACGAGCTGTCGAAGCGGATCGCCAACCTCTCACCGGAGAAGCGCGCCGAGTTGCTCAAGAAGATGGCCGCGCAGAAGGCCGCCGCGGGCAACACCGTGCAGGGCCTCATCCCGGTGCAGGACCGCTCGCGCCCCCTGCCGCTGTCCTTCGCTCAGCAGCGCCTCTGGTTCATTGATCAGCTGCAACCGGGCACCTCCCTCTTCAACGTGCCCATGGCGGTGCGGCTGGAGGGCGCGCTGGACGTGGCCGTGCTGGAGCGCGCGCTGCGTGAAGTCGTGCGCCGTCACGAAGTGCTCCGCACCACCTTTCGCGAGGACGCCTCGGGGCCCGTGCAGGTGGTGTCGCACGAGCCGGTGCTCACCCTGGAGCGCAAGGAGCTCTTGGACTCATCGCCGGACGAGGCCTGGCGCCTGGCGCGTGAAGCCGCGGCCCAGCCCTTCGACCTTTCGAAAGGTCCGCTGCTGCGCGCCCTGCTGCTGACGACGTCACCGCAGGAGCACCTGCTCGTGGTGGTGGTGCACCACATCGTCTCCGACGGCTGGTCCATGACGCTGCTGGTGCGCGAGGTGGCGCTGCTCTACGGGGCCTTCGTGCGAGGCCAGGCGGCCCCTCTGCCGCCCCTGGGCGTGCAGTACGCGGACTTCGGCGTCTGGCAGCGCGAGTGGTTGCAGGGCCCCCGGCTGGCGAAGCAACTCGATTACTGGAAGCAGCAGCTGGCCGGAGTGCCCTCCGCGCTGGAGCTGCCCACCGACTTCCCCCGTCCCGCCCTCCGTGACGGCCGGGGTGCCCGTCATGACGTGCTGCTGCCTCGTGAGTTGACGGACGCGCTGAGAGCGCTGGCACAGCAGGAAGGCGCCTCCCTCTACATGGCGCTGCTGACGGGTTGGCAGCTGCTGATGGCCCGCTACTCCGGCCAGGAGGACGTCACCGTCGGCTCCCCCATGGCGGGCCGCACGCGCGGAGAGGTGGAGGGCCTCATCGGCCTCTTCGTCAACGCCCAGGTGCTCCGCACGCGGGTGACGGGCCGCGACTCCTTCCGCACCCTGCTGCGCCAGGTGCGCGAGACGGTGCTCGGGGCCCAGGAGCACCAGGAGCTCCCCATCGAGCGCCTCGTGGAGGAGTTGAAGCCCGAGCGCATCCCGGGGCGTACGCCCTTCTTCCAGGTGATGCTCACCTACCAGGCCTCCTTCCGCGGCGCGGCCTCCGTCGAGGGCGTGAAGCTGGAAGCGCTGGAGCTGGACACCTTCTCCGCCAAGTTCGACCTGACGCTCCAGGTGCTGGAGACGGACGCGGGCCTCAAGGGCTACCTCGAGTACACCACCGACCTCTTCACCCACTCCACCGCCGCTCGCATGGCCGAGCACCTGCGCGTGCTCCTGCAGGAGGCCGTCGCGCAGCCGAATGAGTCCGTGGCCCGCTTGCCGCTGCTGACCCCGGAGGAACGGCACGAAATGCTGGTGGCGTGGAACGCCACGCGAGCACCGTTCCCGGAAGCGTGCATGCACTCGCTCTTCGAGGCGCAGGTGTGCGCTACGCCCAAGGCGGTGGCCGCGGTGTTCGAGGGGACGCAGCTGACGTATGCGCAACTGGACGCGCGCGCCAATCAGCTCGCCCACGCCCTGCGCCGTCGTGGCGTCGGCCCGGAAGTCCGCGTCGCACTCAGTGTCGAGCGTTCGCTCGATATCGTCATCGGCCTGCTTGGCATCCTGAAGGCCGGTGGCGCCTGGGTGCCGGTGGATCCGCTGCTGCCCCGTGAGCGTCTGGCCTTCATGCTGGAGGACAGCGCCGCCCAGGTGCTCGTCACCCAGCAGGGGTTGGTGGACCGTTTCCCGGAGACGCTGCATGTCCGGGCGCTCTGCCTGGACACGGAGCGCGGTGCTCTCGCGGAGGAGCCCACGGATGCGCCTAGGACGGGCGTGACGCCCGCGAACATGGCGTACCTGCTCTACACGTCGGGCAGCACGGGGACTCCCAAGGGCACGGCGGTGGAGCACCGCAGTGTCGCCAACCTCGTCACCCACGAAGCGGTGGCCTACGGCATCGGGCCCGGCAGTCGCGTGCTCCAGTTCGCGAGCCTCAGCTTCGACCTGTCGGTCGAGGAGATCTTCACCACGCTCTGCAACGGCGCCACGCTGGTGCTCGCGCCGCTGGAGAAGCTGATGCCGGGCGCGCCCCTGCCCGTGTTGCTGCGGGAGCAGGAGTTGAGTGTCGTCAGCCTCACCCCGGCGGCACTGGCGGCGACGTCCTCCGAGAGACTGCCGGAACTGCGCACGGTCATCTCCGGCGGTGAAGCCCTGCCCGCGGATGTCGTCGCGCGCTGGGCCCCCGGGCGGCGCCTGCTCAATACGTATGGCCCCACGGAGGCCACCGTCATCGCCACGCTGGGCGAGGTGGCCGCGGATGGGAACGTGCCGTCCATTGGCAGGCCGCTGGCGAACGTGGGCGTCTACGTGCTCGACCCGCATGGGCAGCCGGTGCCTGTGGGCGTGCGCGGTGAGTTGCACATCGGTGGCGTGGGCGTCGCGCGTGGGTACGCGGGACGTCCGGGCCTCACCGCTGAGCGCTTCGTGCCGGACGCCTTCTCCGGTGAGGAGGGCGCGCGCCTCTACCGCACGGGCGACGTGGTGCGCTGGCGCGCGGACGGACAGCTGGACTTCATCGGCCGCATAGACGCCCAGGTGAAGGTGCGCGGCTTCCGCATCGAGCTGGGCGAAGTCGAGAACGCCCTGCGTGCCGTCCCGTCCGTGAAGGACGCCGTGGTGCTCGCCCGCGAGGATGCTCCGGGCGACAAGCGGCTGGTGGCCTACGTCGTGGGTGAAGCCCTCGACGTCACGGCCCTCCGCGCGCACCTCAAGCAGCACCTTCCCGAGTACATGGTGCCCGCCGCCTTCGTCTCCCTGGAGACGCTGCCGCTGACGTCCAACGGCAAGGTGGACCGCAAGGCCCTCCCTGCTCCGGATGCGAGCCTGCTTCGGGCCTCGCACGCCTACGAAGCGCCGGTGACGCCGCTGGAGGAGAAGCTCGCAGCGCTCTGGAGCGAGGTGCTGCGCGTGCCCACCGTGGGCCGTACGGACAACTTCTTTGAGTTGGGTGGCCACTCGCTGCTCGCCACCCAGCTGGTGGCCCGCGTGCGCGCCGCACTCGACGTGGAGTTGCCGCTCCGCGCGCTCTTCGAGGCCCCCACCATCGCCTCCCTCGCTGAACGCCTCCAGCGCACGGCGACGGGCACGCGGCTGCCGCCTCTCACCCGCACGCGCACCGAAGGTCCCCAGCCCCTCTCCTTCGCCCAGCAGCGCCTCTGGTTCCTCGACCAGCTGGCGCCGGACGACGCTTCCTACAATCTTCCCGTCACGCTCCGCCTCCTGGGACGCCTGGACGTCGAAGCCCTGCGCCGCGCCTTTGAAGCGCTCGTGGCGCGTCACGAGGCCCTGCGCACCACCTTCTTCGAGCACGAGGGCCAGCCCTTCCAGCGCATCCATGCTCCGGCTGCGTGGGCCCTTCCGGTGGAGGACCTCTCCTCCCTGGACGACGCTGCGCGCGAAGCGGAGACGGTGCGGCTTGCCACCCGCGAGGCCCGGCAGCCCTTCCACCTCGTCCACGGTCCGCTGCTGCGCACCGCCCTGCTGCGGCTGGCCGAGGAGACGCACGTCCTCCTCGTGACGATGCACCACATCGTCTCCGACGGCTGGTCCATGGGTGTCCTCATCCGCGAGCTGGCGAGCCTCTACGAAGCCTTCAGTGGTGGCCGCTCGCCCGCACTGCCGCCGTTGCCCGTGCAGTACGCGGACTTCGCTCTCTGGCAGCGCCAGTGGCTGCAGGGTGAGACGCTGGACGCGCAGCTTGCCTACTGGAAGCGGCAGCTGGCCGGTGCCCCCGCGGCGCTGGAGCTGCCCACGGACCGCCCCCGCCCGCCCGTCCAGTCGCGGCGCGGCGCCACCCTGCCCGTGCACTTCCCGTCGGAGCTGACGGACACACTGCGAGGCCTTGCTCAGCGTGAGGGCGCGACGCCCTTCATGCTGCTGCTCTCCGCCTTCCAGCTGCTCCTCTCGCGCTACTCCGGCCAGGACGACATCAGCGTCGGCTCTCCCATCGCAGGCCGCACGCAAGCGGAGACCGAGGGCCTCATCGGCTTCTTCGTCAACACGCTGGTGTTGCGCGCCCACGTGCGCCCGGAGGACTCGTTCCGCCAGCTGCTCTCCCAGGTGAAGGCCACCACGCTCGCGGCCTACGAGCACCAGCACGTGCCCTTCGAGAAGCTGGTGGAGGTCCTCCAGCCCTCGCGCGATATGAGCCGCAGTTCGCTCTTCCAGGTGATGCTCGTCCTGCAGAATGCCCCCGCCGAGGCACTGCGCGTCCCGGGCATGGCCTTCCAGCCCATCCCCCTGGAGGGCAACTCCTCCCGCTTCGACCTGTCCCTCACCCTCTTCGAGGTGCCTCAGGGGCTCACCGGCTTCATCGAGTACAGCACCGACCTCTTCGACGCATCCACCATGCAGCGCATGATGGGGCACTTCGGCGTCCTCCTCGCCGGCCTCGCGGCCCAGCCTGACGCGTGTGTCTCCGCGCTGCCCCTGATGACCGCCGCGGAGCAGCAGCGGCTGCTGGTGGAGTGGAATGAGACGGACGTCGCCTTCCCTCGCGACACCAGCATCCACGAGGCCTTCACGGCCCAGGCCCTCCGCACGCCGGAAGCCCTGGCCGTCATCCGCGGCGACCAGCAGCTCACGTTCCAGGAGCTCGACACGCGCTCCAACCAACTGGCGCACCGGCTGTTGAAGCTGGGCGTCGGGCCCGACGTGCGCGTCGTGCTGTGCGTGGAGCGCTCCGTGGAGGCCCTCGTTGGCATCCTCGGAATCCTCAAGGCCGGCGGCGCCTACGTCCCTCTCGACTTCCGCTACCCGAGCGAGTGGCTCGCCCACGTCCTCACCGACACCGGCGCGCCCGTCGTCCTCACCCAGCAGCGCGTGCGCGGCGTGCTTCCTCCGCATACGGCCCAGGTCGTCCTCCTCGACCCGGACGCGGCGGAGTTCACGGCCGAGTCCCGCGAAGCGCCCGGCGTGGCCGTCTCCGCCGCGCAACTGGCCTACATCATCTACACCTCTGGCAGCACCGGCCGTCCCAAGGGGGTGATGATCCAGCACCGCTCCGTGATGAACCTGCGGCAGGGGCTGGCCGCCACCGTGCACCAGGGCCGAGGCATGGCGGAGCGGGTCAGCGTCAACGCCCCGCTGTCCTTCGACGCCTCCGTCCAGCAGCTCGTCCAGGTGCTCGACGGCCACACCCTCTGCATCGTCCCGGAAGAGGCCCGCGCGGATGCCGGGGAGTTGGTGAAGCGGATTGGGCAGGACGCGCTGGAGGTCCTCGATTGCTCGCCCGCGCACCTGCGCCTGCTGGTGGATGAAGGCCTGCTGGAGCGTCAGGCCATCCCCCGCCGTGTCCTCGTGGGCGGTGAAGCGGTGGATCCGGCCACCTGGCGCCACCTGGCCCAGGCCCCGCGCCTGCGCGCCTTCAACGTCTACGGCCCCACCGAGTGCACCGTTGACGCCACCGCCTGCGCCTTCGACGCCTCCCCCACGCCCACCATCGGCCGGCCGCTGTCCAACGTGCGTGTCTACGTGCTGGACCGCACGCTGCGCCCCGTGCCCACGGGCGTCGCGGGTGAGCTGTTCATCGGGGGCGAGGGCGTCGCTCGCGGCTACCTCAACCGCCCGGAGCTGACGGCGGAGCGCTTCATCCCGGATGGCTTCTCCTCGACGCCCGGCGCCCGCCTCTACCGCACCGGCGACGTGGTGCGCTGGCGCGCGGACGGGATGATTGACTACCTGGGCCGTGCGGACTTCCAGGTGAAGGTGCGCGGCTTCCGCATCGAGCTGGGCGAAATCGAGGCGGCCCTCCTCAAGCATCCCCAGGTGCATGCCGCCGTCGTGCTGGCGCGCGAGGACATCCCCGGCGACAAGCGGCTCGTCGCCTACGTGGTGCCCACGGAGGGCGCTCTTCCCGCCCCCACGCCTGACGTCCTCAAGGACTGGCTCAAGCAGTCCCTGCCCGAGCACATGCGGCCCTCCGCGTTCCTCGTGCTGGAGGCCCTGCCGCTCAACACCAACGGCAAGGTGGACCGCAAGGCGCTGCCCGCGCCGCAGGGCGCCGCGCTCGCCTCCACCTACGTCGCGCCCCGCACTCCTGAAGAGGAGCAGCTCGCGGCCCTCTTCACGCAGGTGCTGCGCGTGGAGCGCGTGGGCGTCCACGACGACTTCTTCGCGCTCGGCGGCCACTCGCTCCTGGCCACGCAGCTCGTCTCGCGCGTGCGTACCACCTTCCGCGTGGAGCTGCCGCTACGGGCCCTCTTCGAGGCCCCCACCGTGGCCGCGCTCGCCGAGCGCCTGCGGACACAGACGCCCAGCGTCCGCCTCCCTCCGCTCACGCGCGTTCGCGCGGACGGCCCGCAGCCCCTGTCCTTCGCCCAGCACCGCCTCTGGTTCCTCGACCAGCTCACGCCCGGCGATGCGTCGTACAACATCCCCACGGCACTCCGGCTGACAGGCCAGGTGGACGTGGAGTCGCTGCGCCGCGCCTTCGAAGCACTCGTGGCCCGCCACGAATCCCTGCGCACCACCTTCCGCGAGCACCAGGGCCAGGCCGCCCAGCACCTCCACGCCCCTGAGACGTGGGCGTTGCCGCTCATCGACCTGTCCGCGTTGCCCGAAGCGCAGCGCGAAGCCGAAGCGCAACGGAAGGCCGAAGCGGATGCACGTCAGCCGTTCGACCTGCGGCATGGCCCGCTCCTGCGCACCGCGCTGGTGCGGCTGGCCGGCGAAGAGCACCTGCTGCTGGTGACGATGCACCACATCGTCTCCGACGGCTGGTCCATGGGCGTCCTCGTCCGGGAGCTGGTGGCCCTCTACGAGGCCTTCAGCACCGGCCAGACGCCCGCGCTTGCGCCGTTGCCCGTGCAGTACGCGGACTTCGCGACGTGGCAGCGCAACTGGCTCCAGGGCGAGACGCTGGATGCGCAGCTCGGCTACTGGAAGCAGCAGTTGGCGGACGCTCCCACCACCCTGGAGCTGCCCACGGATCATCCCCGTCCGGCCATCCAGTCCCACGCCGGCGCGACCCACTCCGTCAGGATTCCGCAGGCGACGTCCGACGCGCTCAAGGCCCTGGCCCAGCGCGAAGGCGCCACGCCCTTCATGGTGCTGCTCGCGGCCTGGCAGGTGCTGCTGTCGCGCTATGCCGGCCAGGACGACTTCAGCGTGGGTTCGCCCATCGCGGGCCGCACCCAGGCGGAGACCGAAGGCCTCATCGGCTTCTTCGTCAATACGCTCGTCCTCCGCTCGCGCGTGACGCCGGAGGACTCGTTCCGGAAGCTGCTGGCCCAGGTGCGCGGCACGACGCTCGCGGCGTACGAACACCAGCACCTGCCCTTCGAGAAGCTGGTGGAAGCCCTCCAGCCGGTGCGGGACACCAGCCGCAGCCCGCTGTTCCAGGTGATGTTCGTTCTCCAGAACGCTCCGGGTGAAGCGCTGCAGGTTCCCGGCCTCACCTTCCAGCAGGTCGTCACCGAAGGCCACTCCGCCAAGTTCGACCTCACCCTGACGCTGCAGGACTCACCGCGGGGGTTCACCGGCTGGCTGGAGTACAGCACCGCCCTCTTCGAGCGGCGCACCATCGAGCGGATGGAAGGCCACCTGCGCAACCTGCTGGAGGCCGTGGCCGCGAAGCCCGAGCAGTCCGTGGCCGAGCTGTCCTTCCTCTCCAGCGACGAGCGCCAGCGCATCCTCGTGGAGTGGAATGACACGGCCGCCGCCAGCCCCATGGACGTCCCCGTCCACGTCCACTTCTCCCAGCAGGCCCGGCGCACGCCCGACGCCGTGGCGCTGGTCCAGGGAGACGCGACGCTGACGTACGCCCAGCTGGAGTCGCGCGCGAACCAGCTCGCCCATCACCTGTGCTCTCTGGGCATCGTCCCCGGCGCGCGCGTCGGGCTCGCCGTCGAGCGGTCGTTCGAGATGGTCATTGCCCTGATCGCCATCCTCAAGACGGGCGCGGCCTTCGTCCCTGTGGACCGCAATGCGCCCGTGGAGCGCATCACGGCGCTACTGGAGGACGCCGACGTCGGCGTGGTGCTCACGCATCAGCCCTTCGCCTCGAAGCTGCCCGCTTCCGGCACCCGCGTCTGGCTGGACTCGCAGCAGGACGTCCTGGCCGCGCTGCCCACGCACGCGCCTGACATCCGCGTGGACGGGGAGTCGCTCGCCTACGTCATGTTCACGTCGGGCTCCACGGGTCGTCCCAAGGGCGTCAGCATTCCCCACCGGGGCATCACCCGCCTGGTGCTCGGCAGCAGCTTCATGCGCTTCGGGCCCGACGAGGTGTGGCTGCAGATCGCCCCCATCGCCTTCGACGCGTCCACCCTGGAGCTCTGGGGCGCGCTGCTGCACGGCGCGAAGCTCGTCCTCCCTCCGGCCCACACCCTGTCGCTGGAAGAACTGGCCGGGCAGCTGCGTCATCACCGCGTGACGGCGATGTTCATCACGACCGCTCTCTTCGAGCAGATGGCCCTGCACCAGGGAGAAGCCCTGGCCGGAGTGCGCCAGGTCCTCGCGGGCGGAGACGTGATGCCCTGGTCGCGTCTGCGCGATCACCTCCGACGCCTCCCCGAGGACGCGACGCTGATTCATGCCTACGGTCCGACGGAGAACACGACCTTCTCCACCACGCTCCCCCTGTACCGGGACTCGCGTGTGGATGGCCCCGTCTCCATCGGCCGGCCCATCCCGAACGCCACGGCCTACGTGTTCGACGCGCACCTGCACCCCGTGCCCGTGGGCGTCGCGGGCGAGGTGTACGTCGGAGGCCCGGGCCTCGCCTGGGGCTACCTCCACCGCCCCGAGCTGACCGCGGAGCGCTTCGTCCCCCACCCCTTCGCTTCCACTCCGGGCGAGCGCCTCTACCGCACCGGCGACAAGGCGCGCTGGCTGGAGGACGGCACGCTCGACTTCCTGGGCCGCGTCGACTTCCAGGTGAAGGTGCGCGGCTTCCGCATCGAGCTGGGTGAAATCGAGTCGGGCCTGCGCGCCTTCCCGGGCGTCAACGAGGCCATCGTCGTGGCCCGCGGCGCTGACGCGGACAAGCGCCTCATCGGCTACGTCACCACGCACGAAGGCCACGCGTTGGACGTGGACGCCCTCAAGGCCAGCCTCAAGCAGCGGCTGCCCGAGTACATGGTGCCCGCCTCGCTCCTGGTACTGCAGGAGATGCCTCTCAACGCCAACGGCAAGGTGGACCGCAAGGCCCTGCCCGAACCGGGAGATGCACCGCGCGCGACCGCCTTCGTCGCGCCGCGCACCGCGACCGAAGAGAAGCTGGCCGCCCTCTTCGCCGAAGTCCTCCGCGTGGAGCGGGTGGGCATCCAGGACGACTTCTTCGCCCTGGGTGGGCATTCGCTTCTGGCCACCCAGCTCGTCTCGCGCGTGCGGGCCGGGTTCGGCGCCGAGCTGCCGCTGCGGGCCTTGTTTGAAGCGCCCACCGTCGAAGCCCTCGCACCGAAGCTGGAGGCGACGCCGTCCGCCGCGCTCCGTGCGCCGCCGCTGCGGCCCGCGTCACGCGAAGGCGCCATCCCGCTCTCCTTCGCCCAGCAGCGCCTCTGGTTCCTCGATCAGCTCACGCCGGGGGATGCGTCGTACAACATCCCCACGGCACTCCGGCTGACAGGCCAGGTGGACGTGGAGTCGCTGCGCCGCGCCTTCGAAGCGCTGGTCGCCCGTCACGAATCCCTGCGCACCACCTTCCATGAGCAGGAAGGGCAGGCCACGCAGGCCATCCACGAGCCGGGCGCCTGGACGCTGCCGCTCGTGGACCTGTCCGCGCTGCCCGAAGCGCAGCGCGAAGCCGAGGCCCAGCGCCGGATCGCGGAGGAAGCGAACCAGCCCTTCCACCTGGAGCGAGGTCCGCTCCTGCGCACCGCGCTGGTGCGGCTGGCCGACGAAGAGCACCTGCTGCTGGTGACGATGCACCACATCGTCTCCGACGGCTGGTCCATGGGCGTCCTCGTCCGGGAGCTGGTGGCCCTCTACGAGGCCTTCAGCACCGGCCAGACGCCCACGCTTGCGCCGCTGCCCGTGCAGTACGCGGACTTCACGACGTGGCAGCGCGACTGGCTCCAGGGCGAGACGCTGGACGCGCAGCTCGGCTACTGGAAGCAGCAGTTGGCGGACGTTCCCACCATCCTGGAGCTGCCCACGGATCATCCCCGCCCAGCCATCCAGTCCCACGCCGGTGCGACCCACTCCGTCAGGATTCCCCAGACGACGTCCGACGCGCTCAAGGCCCTGGCCCAGCGCGAAGGTGCCACGCCCTTCATGGTGCTGCTCGCGGCCTGGCAGGTGCTGCTGTCGCGCTATGCCGGCCAGGACGACTTCAGCGTGGGTTCGCCCATCGCGGGCCGCACCCAGGCGGAGACCGAGGGCCTCATCGGCTTCTTCGTCAACACGCTCGCCCTGCGGGCCCGGGTGGATCCGCGGGCGACCTTCCGCGAGCTGCTCGCCCAGGTGCGCGGCACGACGCTCGCGGCCTACGAGCATCAGCACCTGCCCTTCGAGAAGCTGGTGGAAGCCCTCCAGCCGGTGCGGGACGCGAGCCGCAGCCCGCTGTTCCAGGTGATGTTCGCCCTGCAGAACGCCCCGGCCGGGGACCTGCGCGTGCCAGGCCTCACCTTCCAGCAGGTGACCAACGAAGGGCGCACCGCCAAGTTCGATCTCAACCTGGCGATGCAGGACTCGCCGCAGGGCTTCGTGGGCGTGCTGGAGTACAGCACCGCCCTCTTCGAGCGGAGCACCATCGAGCGGATGGAAGGCCACCTGCGCAACCTGCTGGAGGCCGTGGCCGCGAAGCCCGAGCAGTCCGTGGCCGAGCTGTCCTTCCTCTCCCATGAGGAGCGCCAGCGCATCCTCGTGGAGTGGAATGACACGGCCGCCGCCAGCCCCATGGACGTCCCGGTCCACGTTCACTTCTCCCAGCAGGTCCAGCGCACGCCCGACTCCGTAGCCCTGGTGCAGGGAGACGCGACGCTGACGTATGCCCAGCTGGAGTCGCGCGCCAACCAGCTCGCCCATCACCTGCGAGCCCTCGGCATCACGCCCGGCGCGCGTGTCGGCCTTGCCTTCGAGCGCTCCTTCGAGATGGTGACTGCACTGCTCGCCATCCTCAAGACGGGCGCGGCCTTCGTCCCCGTGGACCGCAATGCGCCCGTGGAGCGCATCACGACGCTGCTGGAGGACGCCGACGTCGGCGTGGTGCTCACGCATCAGCCCTTTGCCTCGAAGCTGCCCGCTTCCGGCACCCGCGTCTGGCTGGACTCGCAGCAGGACGTCCTGGCCGCGCTGCCCACCCATGCGCCCGACGTCCGCGTGGATGGGGAGTCTCTCGCCTACGTCATGTTCACGTCGGGCTCCACGGGCCGTCCCAAGGGCGTCAGCATTCCCCACCGGGGCATCACCCGCCTGGTGCTCGGCAGCACCTTCATGCACTTCGGGCCCGACGAGGTGTGGCTGCAGATCGCCCCCATCGCCTTCGACGCGTCCACCCTGGAGCTCTGGGGCGCGCTGCTGCACGGCGCGAAGCTCGTCCTCGCACCGCCCCATGCGCTCTCCCTGGAGGAGCTGGCGGAGCAGGTGCGCCGCCACCGCGTGACGGCCATGTTCGTGACGACGGCTCTCTTCGAGCAGCTCGTGCTGCATCAGGGCGAAGCCCTGGCCGGAGTGCGCCAGCTCCTCACGGGCGGAGACGTGATGCCCTGGTCGCGCCTGCGTGACCACCTCCGACGCCTCCCCGAGGACGCGACGCTGCTGCACGCCTACGGTCCGACGGAGAACACGACTTTCTCCACCACGCTCCCCCTGTACCGGGACTCGCGTGTGGAAGGTCCCGTCTCCATCGGCCGGCCCATCCCGAACGCCACGGCCTACGTCTTCGACGCGCACCTGCACCCCGTGCCCGTGGGCGTCGCGGGCGAGGTGTACGTCGGTGGCCCGGGCCTCGCCTGGGGCTACCTCCACCGCCCCGAGCTGACCGCGGAGCGCTTCGTCCCCCACCCCTTCGCTTCCACTCCGGGCGAGCGCCTCTACCGCACGGGCGACAAGGCCCGCTGGCTGGAGGACGGCACGCTCGACTTCCTGGGCCGCGTCGACTTCCAGGTGAAGGTGCGCGGCTTCCGCATCGAGCTGGGTGAAATCGAGTCGGGCCTGCGCGCCTTCCCGGGCGTCAACGAGGCCATCGTCGTGGCTCGCGGCGCCGACGCGGACAAGCGCCTCATCGGCTACGTCACCACGCACGACGGACTCGCGTTGGACGTGGACGCCCTCAAGGCCAGCCTCAAGCAGCGGCTGCCCGAGTACATGGTGCCGTCGGTCCTCATGGTGCTGGACGCGATGCCCCTCAACGCCAACGGCAAGGTGGACCGCAAGGCCCTGCCCGAACCGGGAGATGCACCGCGCGCGACCGCCTTCGTCGCGCCGCGCACCGCGACCGAGGAGAAGCTGGCCGCCCTCTTCGCCGAAGTCCTCCGCGTGGAGCGGGTGGGCATCCAGGACGACTTCTTCGCCCTGGGTGGGCATTCGCTTCTGGCCACCCAGCTCGTCTCGCGCATGCGGGCGACGCTGGGGTTGGAGTTCCCCCTGCGAGCCCTCTTCGAGGCTCCGACCGTGGCTGCCCTCGCGCTGAAGCTCGCGGATGCGCGGCTCACGGCGGCCCGGATGGGTCCTACGCTTCGACCCGCGTCTCGCGAGGGAGCCATTCCGCTCTCCTTCGCCCAGCAGCGCCTCTGGTTCCTCGATCAGCTCACGCCCGGCGATGCGTCGTACAACATCCCCGCGGCGCTGCGGCTGAAGGGCCAGGTGGACGTGGAGTCGCTGCGCCGCGCCTTCGAAGCGCTGGTCGCCCGTCACGAATCCCTGCGCACCACCTTCCATGAGCAGGAAGGGCAGGCCACGCAGGCCATCCACGAGCCGGGCGCCTGGACGCTGCCGCTCGTGGACCTGTCCGCGCTGCCCGAAGCGCAGCGCGAAGCCGAGGCCCAGCGCCGGATCGTGGAGGAAGCGAACCAACCCTTCCACCTGGAGCGAGGCCCGCTCCTGCGCACCGCGCTCGTGCGGCTGGCCGGCGAAGAGCACCTGCTGCTGGTGACGATGCACCACATCGTCTCCGACGGCTGGTCCATGGGCGTGCTCGTCCGGGAGCTGGTGGCCCTCTACGAGTCCTTCAGCACCGGCCAGACGCCCACGCTTGCGCCGCTGCCCGTGCAGTACGCGGACTTCACGACGTGGCAGCGCGACTGGCTCCAGGGCGAGACGCTGGACGCGCAGCTCGGCTACTGGAAGCAGCAGTTCGCGGGTGCGGCTTTCGCGCTGGAGCTACCGACCGACCATCCCCGCCCGGCCATCCAGTCCCACCAGGGCGCGGTCGTCGCCGTCCAGGTTCCCCAGACGACGTCCGACGCGCTCAAGGCCCTGGCCCAGCGCGAAGGCGCCACGCCCTTCATGGTGCTGCTCGCGGCCTGGCAGGTGCTCCTGTCGCGCTACTCCGCGCAGGACGACATCAGCGTGGGTTCGCCCATCGCGGGCCGCACCCAGGCGGAGACCGAGGGCCTCATCGGCTTCTTCGTCAACACGCTCGTCCTCCGCACGCGCATGACGCCGGAGGCCTCGTTCCGGAAGCTGCTGGCCCAGGTGCGCGTCACGACGCTCGCGGCGTACGAGCACCAGCACCTGCCGTTCGAGAAGCTGGTGGAAGCCCTCCAGCCGGTGCGGGACACCAGCCGCAGCCCGCTGTTCCAGGTGATGTTCGCCCTGCAGAACGCTCCTGCCGGGGACCTGCGTGTGCCGGGCCTCACCTTCCAGCAGCTGACCCCCAAAAGGCGCTCCGCCAAGTTCGACCTCAACCTGGCGATGCAGGACTCGTCTCAGGGCTTCGTGGGCGTGCTGGAATACAGCACCGCCCTCTTCAAGCGCGGCACCGTGGAGCGGATGGGCCACCACCTGCGCGCGCTGTTGGAGGCCGTGGCCGACAGGCCCGAGCAGCCCGTGGCCGAGCTGTCCCTCCTCTCCAGCGACGAGCGCCAGCGCATCCTCGTGGAGTGGAACAACACCACCGTTGCCAGTCCGACGGAGGTCCCGGTCCACGTCCACTTCGCCCAGCAGGCCCGACGCACGCCTGACGCCGTGGCACTCGTCTTCGGCGAGGCTTCGCTGACGTATGCCCAGCTGGAGTCGCGCGCCAACCAGCTCGCCCATCACCTGCGAGCCCTCGGCATCGCGCAGGGTGCGCGCGTCGGCCTCGCCGTCGAGCGCTCCTTCGAAATGGTGACGGCGCTGCTCGCCATCCTCAAGGTAGGCGCGGCCTTCGTTCCCGTGGACCGCAACGCTCCCGTCGAGCGCATCGCCGCCCTGCTGGAGGACGCCGACGTCCACGTCATCGTCACCCACCAGCCCTTCGCCTCACTGCTGCCCGCCTCCGGTACCCGCGTCTGGCTGGACGCGCAGCGGGACGTCATCGCCGCGCTGCCCACGTACGCCCCCGACGTCCGCGTGGATGGCGAAGCCCTCGCCTACGTCATGTTCACGTCGGGCAGCACGGGCCGCCCCAAGGGCGTCTCCGTGCCCCACCGTGGCATCACCCGCCTCGTGCTCGGCAGCACCTTCATGCGCTTCGGGCCTGACGAAGTCTGGCTCCAGGCCGCTCCCGTTGCCTTCGACGCCTCCACGCTCGAAATCTGGGGCGCGCTGCTGCATGGCGCGAAGCTCGTCCTCGCTCCGCCTCACTCCCTCTCGCTGGAGGAGTTGGCCACCCAGCTGCGTCACCACCGCGTGACGTCCCTGTGGCTCACCGCGGCCCTCTTCGAGCAGATGACCTTGCACCAGGGCGAAGCCCTCGCGGGTGTGCGTCAGGTGCTCGCGGGTGGCGACGTGCTGCCCGCTGCCCGAGTGCGCGAACACCTCGCTCGCATCCCCGAAGGCACCACCTTCCTCAACGGCTACGGCCCCACGGAGAACACCACCTTCTCCACGACGTTCACCCTGCGTCGCGACACGGTGGTGGAGGGCGCGGTGCCCATTGGCCGGCCGCTCTCCAACTCCACCGCCTACGTGCTCGACACGCGCCTGAACCCCGTGCCCGTGGGCATCGCGGGCGAGGTGTACGTCGGCGGCCCCGGCCTCGCCTGGGGCTACCTCCACCGCCCGGACCTGACCGCGGAGCGCTTCGTCCCCCATCCCTTCGCCTCCACTCCCGGCGAGCGCCTCTACCGCACGGGTGACCAGGCGCGCTGGAGGGAAGACGGTACGCTCGACTTCCTCGGCCGTGCCGACCTCCAGGTGAAGGTGCGTGGCTTCCGCATCGAGCCAGGCGAAATCGAAACCGCCCTGCGCTCCGCCACTGGCGTCAACGAAGCGGTCGTCGTGGCCCGGGGCACCGGCACGGACAAGCGCCTCATCGGCTACGTCACCCCGCGCGCGGGACAGTCACTGAACGCGGACACCCTCAAGGCCAGCCTCAAGCAGCGGCTGCCCGAGTACATGGTGCCGTCGGTCCTCATGGTGCTGGACGCGCTGCCCCTCAACGCCAACGGCAAGGTGGATCGCAAGGCCCTGCCGGAACCGGGAGACGTGCCTCGGAGCTCCGTCTTCGTCGCGCCGCGCACCGCCCTCGAGGGACAGCTGGCCGACCTCTTCGCCGAAGTCCTCCGCGTGGAGCGCATCGGCGTCCTGGACGACTTCTTCGCCATGGGAGGCCATTCGCTCCTGGCCACCCAGCTCGTCTCCCGCGTGCGGTCCACCTTCCGCGTGGAGCTGCCGCTCAGGGCCCTCTTCGAGGCGCCCACCGTCGAAGGACTTGCTCCGAAGATCGAGGGCGCCCGGTCCGCCGGGCTCGGCGCACCGCCCTTGCGGCCCATGCCGCGCGAAGGCGCCATCCCGCTGTCCTTCGCCCAGCAGCGCCTCTGGCTGCTGGATCAGCTCCAGCCGGGCGACATCTCGTACAACATCCCCACCGCCCTGCGGCTGACGGGCCAGGTGGACCTGGAGTCGCTGCGTCGCGCCTTCCAGGCGCTGGAGGAGCGCCACGAAGCGCTGCGCACCACGCTCTCCACGGCGCAGGAGGAACCGTCGCAGTTCGTCCAGGAACCCTCCGCCTGGGAGCTGCCCCTCATCGACCTGACCGCCCTCCCCGAGTCGCAGCGCGAGGAGGAGGCCCAGCGCGTGGCGGCCACGGAGGCCCGGCGTCCCTTCAACCTCGCCACGGGTCCGCTGCTGCGCAGCACGCTGGTGCGGCTGGCCAATGATTCGCACCTGCTGCTGGTGACGATGCACCACATCGTCTCCGACGGCTGGTCCATGAGCGTCCTCGTCCGGGAGGTGGCGGCCTTCTACGGAGCCTTCAGCACCGGCCAGACGCCCGCCCTTCCGCCGCTACCCGTGCAGTACGCGGACTTCGCCGTGTGGCAGCGAGGCTGGCTCCAGGGGGAGGCCCTGGACGCGCAGCTGGGTTATTGGAAGAAGCAGCTCGCGGGTGCGCCGTCCGCGCTGGACCTGCCCACGGACCATCCGCGTCCTCCGGTGCAGTCACGCCGGGGCGCCATGGTGGACGTGCGCCTTCCGCCGCAGGTCTCCCAGGCCCTCAAGGACCTGGCGCAGCGTGAAGGCGCCACACCCTTCATGGTGCTGCTGGCGGCCTGGCAGCTGTTCCTGTCCCGCTACTCCACGCAGGACGACATCAGCGTGGGTACGCCCATCGCGGGCCGCACGCAGGCGGAGACGGAGGGGCTCATCGGCTTCTTCGTCAACACGCTGGTGTTGCGTGCCCACCTCCAGCCGGAGCTGAGCTTCCGCCAGCTGCTGGCCCAGGTGCGCGGCACCACGCTCGCGGCGTACGAGCACCAGCACCTTCCGTTCGAGAAGCTGGTGGAGGTGCTCCAGCCCTCACGCGACCTGAGCCGCAGCGCGCTCTTCCAGGCGATGTTCTCCCTGCAGAACGCGCCCACCGAAGCGCTGCGCCTGTCCGGGCTGTCCTTCCAGGGCGTCGCGGTGGACACCCGGTCCTCCAAGTTCGACCTCACGCTCACCCTCTCCGAGTCACCCGAGGGCTTCGTCGGAACGCTGACGTACGCCACGGACCTCTTCGAGGCCTCGACGGCCCAGCGCATGGCGGGCCACCTGGGTGTGCTGATGGAGGCCATCGCCGCGCAGCCGGACTCAACGCTCGCGAGCCTGCCGCTGCTCACCGCCCCGGAGCGTCAGCAGCTTCTCGTGGATTGGAACGGCCCCAGCGCCGAGTTCCCTCGCGACCTCTGCCTCCATGAGGCCTTCGCCGCGCAGGCCCTTCGCACGCCTGAAGCCCTGGCCGTCATCTGCCGGGATGAGCAGCTCACGTTCCGCGAGTTGGACACGCGCGCCAATCAACTGGCCCACCGGCTGGTGAAGCTGGGCGTCGGCCCCGACGTGCGCGTGGTGCTCTGCGTGGAGCGCTCCGTGGAGGCCCTTGTCGGCATCCTGGGCACGCTCAAGGCCGGTGGCGCCTACGTGCCCATCGATCCCAGCTACCCGCGTGAGTGGCTGGCTCACGTCCTCATCGACACCGGCGCGCCGGTGGTGCTCACCCAGCAGCGACTGCGTGACACGCTGCCTCCGCACTCCGCGAATGACATCTGCCTGGACTCCGACGCCGCGGACCTTTCCCGTGAGGCGCTGGAGGCTCCGGTGACGTCGGTCACGCCGGAGCACCTGGCCTACATCATCTACACCTCCGGCAGCACCGGCCGCCCCAAGGGCGTGATGATCCAGCACCGCTCCGTGCTGAACCTGCGCGTCGCGCTTGCCGCCACCGTGCACGCGGAGGCCCGGCCTGGAGAGCGTGTCAGCGTCAACGCGCCGCTGTCCTTCGATGCTTCCGTCAAGCAGCTCATCCAGGTGCTCGATGGTCACACCCTCTGCATCGTCCCGGACGAGGCCCGCGCCGACGTGGGCGAGCTCGTCAATCGCATCCAAACGGATGCGCTGGACGTCCTCGACTGCTCGCCCGCGCACCTGCGCCTGCTGTTGGACGAAGGCCTGCTGCGGCGCGAGGCCATTCCCCGCCGCGTCCTCGTGGGTGGCGAAGCCGTGGACCCGGCCACCTGGCGCCACCTGGCCCAAGTCCCGCGTCCGCGCGTCTTCAACGTCTACGGCCCCACCGAGTGCACCGTCGACGCCACCGCGTGCGCCTTCGACGCTTCGCCCACGCCCACCATCGGCCGGCCCCTGCCCAACGTGCGCGTCTACGTGCTGGACCGCACGCTGCGCCCCGTGCCCGTGGGTGTCGCGGGTGAGCTGTTCATCGGCGGCGAAGGCGTCGCTCGCGGCTACCTCAACCGCCCGGAGCTGACGGCGGACCGCTTCATTCCGGATGGTTTCTCCTCCACGCCCGGTACCCGCCTCTACCGCACGGGAGACGTGGTGCGCTGGCGCGCGGACGGGATGATTGACTACCTGGGCCGCGCCGACTTCCAGGTGAAGGTGCGTGGCTTCCGCATCGAGCTGGGCGAAATCGAGTCCCGCCTGCTGAGCCACCCCTCCGTGCATCAGGCCGTCGTGCTGGCGCGCGAGGACGTGCCCGGAGACAAGCGGCTCGTCGCGTACCTGGTCCCCGAGGAGGGCCAGTCCCTGGACGCCACGGAGGTCCGTGCCTTCCTCAAGCAGCACCTGCCCGAGTACATGGTGCCCTCCGCGCTCATCGTGCTGGAGGCCCTGCCGCTCAACACCAACGGCAAGGTGGACCGCAAGGCACTGCCCGCGCCGCAGGGCACCGCGCTCGCCACCACCTACGCCGCCCCGCGCACGCCCACCGAAGAGCAGCTCGCGGCCCTCTTCACCCAGGTGCTGCGCGTGGAGCGAGTCGGCGTCCACGACGACTTCTTCGCGCTCGGCGGCCACTCGCTCCTGGCCACGCAGCTCGTCTCGCGCGTGCGTGCCACCTTCCGTCAGGAGTTGCCGCTCAGGGCTCTCTTCGAGGCACCCACGGTCGCCGCGCTCGCGGAGCGCATCCAAGCGAACACCTCGAACGTCCACCTGCCTCCGCTCACCCGGGCCCAGGCGGATGGACCTCGGCCGCTGTCCTTCGCCCAGCAGCGGCTGTGGCTGTTGGATCAGCTCCAGCCCGGAGACGCGTCGTACAACATCCCCACGGCGCTCCAGCTCTCCGGGCACCTGGACGTGGAGGCCCTGCGCCGCGCCTTCGAGGCGCTCGTCCAGCGGCACGAAGCCCTGCGCACCACCTTCCACGAGCACCAGGACCAACCCGTCCAGACCCTCCACGCGTCAGGGGAATGGACACTGCCACGGGTGGACCTCTCCACATGGCCTGAAGCCATGCGGGAGGACGAGGCGCGGCGTCTGGCCGACGAAGAAGCGCGGCGGCCGTTCGATCTCGCCAGGGGTCCGCTGCTGCGCAGCACGCTGGTGCGCCTGACGGACGACTCGCACCTGCTGCTGGTGACGATGCACCACATCGTCTCCGACGGCTGGTCCATGGGCGTCCTCGTCCGGGAGGTAGCGGCCTTCTACGCAGCCTTCAGCACCGGCCAGTCGTCCTCCCTCGCGCCACTGCCGGTGCAGTACATGGACTTCGCGGCGTGGCAACGCAACTGGCTCCAGGGCGAGGCCCTGGATGCGCAGATCCACTACTGGAAGCAGCAGCTGGCCGGTGCCCCCGCGGCGCTGGAGCTGCCCACGGACCGCCCGCGTCCGCCCGTCCAGTCCCACCGTGGTGCCACGGTGGACGTGCGCATTCCCAAGCACATCGCGGAAGCCCTCAAGGCCTTGGCCCAGCGTGAAGGCGCCACGCCCTTCATGACGTTGCTGGCGGCCTTCCAGGTGCTCCTGTCGCGCTACTCCGCACAGGACGACGTCAGCGTGGGTTCGCCCATTGCCGGCCGTACCCAGGCGGAGACCGAAGGCCTCATCGGCTTCTTCATCAACACCCTGGTCCTGCGCGCCCAGCTGAACCCGCGTGCGACGTTCCGCGAGCTGCTGGCCCAGGTGCGAGGCACGACGCTCGCGGCGTATGACCACCAGCACCTGCCCTTCGAGAAGCTCGTCGAAGCGGTGCAGCCCACGCGCGACCTGAGCCGCAGCCCGCTCTTCCAGGCCATGTTCGTCCTGCAGAACACGCCCACCGAGGCGTTGCGTCTGCCCGGCTTGTCCTTCCAGGCCCTGCCCCTGGAGGCCCACTTCGCCAAGTTCGACCTCTCGCTGGGTCTGCGTGAGGGCCAGGATGGCTTCGTCGGCACGCTGGAGTACGCGACGGACCTCTTCGACGCGGCAACCATCCAGCGCATGGCCGGCCACTTCGGCGTGCTGCTGGAAGCCATTGCCGTGAAGCCGGACACGCGGCTGGGCGATCTGCCCCTGCTCACCGACGATGAGCGCCAGCAACTCCTCGTCGACTGGAACCCGGAAGCAGCACTGGCGATTCGCGAGCCGAGCATCCCCGCGATGGTGGAAGCCCAGGTACGCCGCACGCCGGCTGCCCTGGCCGTCATCACGCCCGAGCGTCAACTGACGTACCGGGAGGTGGACGCGAAGGCGAACCAGCTTGCCCACCGTCTGCGCGGCCTCGGAGTCGGTCCCGAAGTCCGCGTCGGCCTGT
Source organism: Corallococcus exercitus (assembly GCF_042231735.1). Lineage (GTDB taxonomy): Bacteria > Myxococcota > Myxococcia > Myxococcales > Myxococcaceae > Corallococcus > Corallococcus exercitus_B. The sequence goes on along the minus strand of NZ_CP102577.1, from coordinate 10,044,041 downwards.
GCGTCGAGCGCACCGAGGACCTCGTCATCGGTGCCCTCGGCATCCTCAAGGCCGGCGGCGCCTACGTACCACTGGACCCCAGCTACCCGCGTGAGCGCCTGGGCTGGCTACTGGAAGACGCCCAGGGCCCCGCCCTCGTCGCCCACTCGCACCTGCTCTCAGCGCTGCCCGAAACCTCGGCAACGCCCGTGTGCCTCGACTCGGATGCGGAGCTGGCGAATCAGCCCACTACTGCGCCTGCCGTGGACATCCACGCCGGGCACCTCGCCTACCTCATCTACACCTCCGGCAGCACCGGCCGCCCCAAGGGCGTCGCCATCTCCCATGGCAACGCCGTGGCCTTCCTCCACTGGGCACTCGCGACGTTCTCTCAGGAAGAGCTGAAGGGCACCCTCGCCGCGACGAGCCTCAACTTCGACCTCTCCGTCTTCGAACTCTTCGCGCCTCTCTCCAGCGGCGGCGCGGTGGTGATGGCACGCAACGCGCTGCATCTGGCGGAGCTGTCCACCGCTTCGCACGTCACCCTCGTCAACACAGTGCCCTCCGCCATGGCGCAGCTGCTGCGCCTGAATGCGGTGCCGCCCACCGTGCGCGTCATCAACCTCGCCGGTGAGGCCCTGCCGGAGACGCTGGCGAAGCAGGTCTACGCAGTACCCACGGTGCAGAAGCTCTACAATCTCTACGGGCCTTCCGAAGACACCACCTACTCCACCGCCTCTCTCGTCGGCCGCGACGAGGTGCCTCTCATCGGCCGCCCGCTCCCCGCGACGCGCGCCTACGTGCTGGACGCCTCGTTGCAGCCGGTGCCCGTGGGCGTGGCCGGAGAGCTGTACCTCGCCGGTGAAGGCCAGGCGCGTGGCTACCTGCTGCGCCCGGAACTCACCGCGGAGCGCTTCCTGCCCGAACCCTACGGCCCCCCGGGTGGCCGCATGTACCGCACGGGTGACCGCGTCCGTTACCGCATGGACGGGCGGCTGGAGTACCTCGGCCGCATCGACTTCCAGGTGAAGGTGCGTGGCTTCCGCATCGAGCTGGGCGAAATCGAAGCGGGGCTCCGTCGAGTCTCCGGACTCAAGGACGCCGTCGTCGTCGCCAAGGGCGAAGCCGCCGACAAGCGGCTGGTCGCCTACGTCACGCCCAAGGCGGATGCCTCGCTGGAGGTGGAAGCACTCAAGGCGCATCTGCGCCAGGGGCTCCCTGAGTACATGGTGCCCGCTGTCTTCATGGTGCTGGACGCCCTGCCCCTCAATTCCAACGGCAAGGTGGATCGCAAGGCCCTGCCAGAGCCGGAAGCATCTCAGGCGGGCAACACCTACGAAGCGCCTCGCACCGAAGTCGAGGCGAAGCTTGCGTCCATCTGGGCGGAGGTGCTGCGTCTGCCCCAAGTGGGCGTGAAGGACTCCTTCTTCGAGCTGGGTGGCCACTCGCTCTTGGCCACGCAGGTGGTGTCCCGTGTGCGCGCCGAGTTCAGCGTGGAGCTGCCCCTGCGCGCGCTCTTCGAGTCGCCCACGGTGGAAGCCCTTGCCGGGCGGTTGCATGGGACCACGGGCCCTCAGGCTCCGAAGCTCATCCGTGCCTCGCACGAGGGCCCTCGCCCCCTGTCCTTCGCCCAGCAGCGGCTGTGGCTGCTGGATCAACTCCAGCCCGGAGACGCGTCGTACAACATCCCCACCGCGCTCCAGCTTACGGGGCACGTGGACGTGGAGGCCCTGCGCCGCGCCTTCGAGGCACTCGTCGCCCGCCACGAAGCCCTGCGCACCACCTTCCACGAACACCAGGACCAGCCCATCCAAGTCATCCACGCTCCGGCGGGATGGACGCTGCCCCTGGTGGACTTCTCCACCCTGCCCGAGGAGCAGCGGGAGAACGAGGCGCGACGGCTGGCCAATGCGGAAGCACGTCGGCCGTTCGACCTCGCCAGGGGTCCGCTGCTGCGCAGCACGCTGGTGCGCCTGACGGACGACTCGCACCTGCTGCTGGTGACGATGCACCACATCGTCTCCGACGGCTGGTCCATGGGCGTCCTCGTGCGGGAAATGGCCGCCTTCTACGAGGCCTTCACCACCGGAAGCGTGCCGGCCCTCTCGCCGCTGCCGATGCAGTACGCGGACTTCGCGGCGTGGCAGCGCAACTGGCTCCAGGGCGAGGTGCTCGACGCGCAGCTGGGTTACTGGAAGCAGCAGCTGGCTGGCGCCCCCGCGGCGCTGGAGCTGCCCACGGACCGTCCGCGTCCGCCCGTCCAGTCCCACCGTGGCGCCATGGCGGAGGTGCGCATTCCCAAGCACATCACGGAAGCCCTCAAGGCCTTGGCCCAGCGTGAAGGCGCCACGCCCTTCATGACGTTGCTGGCGGCCTTCCAGGTGCTCCTGTCGCGCTACTCCGCACAGGACGACGTCAGCGTGGGTTCTCCCATTGCCGGCCGCACCCAGGCGGAGACTGAAGGCCTCATCGGCTTCTTCATCAACACCCTGGTCCTGCGCGCCCAGCTGAACCCGCGCGCGACGTTCCGGGAGCTGTTGGCCCAGGTGCGAGGCACGACGCTCGCGGCCTACGACCACCAGCACTTGCCCTTCGAGAAGCTCGTCGAAGCGGTGCAGCCCGCGCGCGACCTGAGCCGCAGCCCCCTCTTCCAGGCCATGTTCGTCCTGCAGAACACGCCCACCGAGGCGTTGCGCCTGCCGGGCCTCTCGTTCCAGGGCCTGCCGCTAGAAGCCCACTTCGCCAAGTTCGACCTCTCCCTGGGTATGAGTGAGGGACGGGACGGGTTTGCCGGCACGCTGGAGTACGCGACGGACCTGTTCGACGCGGCGACCATCCAGCGCATGGCGGGGCACTTCGGCGTGTTGCTGGAGGCCATCGCGAACAAGCCGGATACGCGACTGGGCGATCTGCCCCTGCTCACCGCTTCCGAGCGCCAGCAACTCCTGGTCGAGTGGAACCCGGAAGCAGCACTGGCGATTCGCGAGCCGAGCATCCCCGCGATGGTGGAAGCCCAGGTGCGCCGTACGCCGGATGCGCTGGCCGTCATCACGCCCGAGCGTCAACTGACCTACCGCGAGGTGGACGCGAAGGCGAACCAGCTTGCCCACCGTCTGCGCGATCTGGGCGTCGGTCCTGAAGTCCGCGTGGGCCTCTGCGTCGAGCGCACTGAGGACCTCGTCATCGGCGCTCTCGGCATTCTCAAGGCCGGCGGCGCCTACGTGCCTCTGGACCCCAGCTACCCGCGTGAGCGCCTGGGCTGGTTGCTGGAGGACGCCCAGGGCCCTGCCCTCGTCGCCCACTCGCATCTGCTCGCCGCGCTGCCTGAAACCACCGCCACAGCGGTGTGCCTCGACTCGGATGCGGAGCTGGCGAATCAGCCCACTACTGCGCCTGCCGTGGACATCCACGCCGGGCACCTCGCCTACCTCATCTACACCTCCGGCAGCACCGGCCGGCCCAAGGGCGTCGCCATCTCCCACGGCAATGCTGTCTCCTTCCTGCACTGGGCCCTTGCCACGTTCACCCCGGAGGAACTGAAGGGCACGCTCGCCGCGACGAGCCTCAACTTCGACCTCTCCGTCTTCGAGCTCTTCGCCCCATTGAGCAGCGGCGGCGCGGTGGTGGTGGCGCGCAACGCGCTTCACCTGGCGGAGCTACCCACCGCTTCGCACGTCACCCTCGTCAATACGGTGCCCTCCGCCATGGCGCAGCTGCTGCGCCTGGGCGCTGTGCCTCCAGGGGTGCGCGTCATCAACCTCGCGGGCGAAGCACTGCCGGAGACATTGGCCAAGCAGGTCTACGCAGTGCCCACGGTGCAGAAGCTCTACAACCTCTACGGGCCTTCCGAAGACACCACCTACTCCACGGCCTCCCTCGTCGGCCGTGACGAGGTGCCCCTCATCGGCCGCCCGCTCCCCGCGACGCGCGCCTATGTGCTGGACGCCTCGTTGCAGCCGGTGCCCGTGGGCGTGGCCGGAGAGCTGTACCTCGCAGGTGAAGGCCAGGCGCGTGGCTACCTGCTGCGCCCGGAGCTCACCGCGGAGCGCTTCCTGCCCGAACCCTACGGCCCCCCGGGTGGCCGCATGTACCGCACGGGTGACCGCGTCCGTTACCGCATGGACGGGCGACTGGAGTACCTCGGCCGCATCGACTTCCAGGTGAAGGTGCGTGGCTTCCGCATCGAGCTGGGCGAAATCGAAGCGGCGCTCCGCCGTGCTCCGGGCCTCAAGGACGCCGTCGTCGTCGCCAAGGGCGAAGCCGCCGACAAGCGGCTGGTCGCCTACGTCACGCCCAAGGCGGATACCTCGCTGGAGGTGGACGCCCTCAAAGCGCACCTCCGGCAGCAACTGCCCGAGTACATGGTGCCTTCCGCCCTCCTCGTCCTGGAGGCGCTCCCTCTCAACTCCAATGGCAAGGTGGACCGCAAAGCCCTGCCGGAGCCGGAGGCGCCGCAAGCAGGCAGCACCTACGAAGCACCTCGCACGCAAGTCGAGGCGAAGCTGGCGTCCATCTGGGCGGAGGTGCTGCGTCTGCCCCAAGTGGGCGTGAAGGACTCCTTCTTCGAACTGGGTGGCCACTCGCTGCTGGCCACGCAGGTGGTGTCCCGCGTGCGCGCCGAGTTCAGCGTGGAACTGCCCCTGCGCGCCCTCTTCGAGTCGCCCACGGTGGAGGCCCTTGCCGCGCGCCTCGCGGGCCTCACCCGCACCAGCGCCTCGCCACTCACCCGTGTCTCGCATGACGGCCCGCTGCCGCTGTCCTTCGCCCAGCAGCGGCTGTGGCTCATCGACCAACTGGAGCCGGGCAGCGCCCTCTACAACGTGCCCGTCGCCGTCCGGCTGGAAGGCCACCTGCGCACCGAAGTGCTGGAGCGTGCCCTGCAGGAAGTCGTGCGCCGTCACGACGCCCTGCGCACCACCTTCGCCCAGGTGGAGGGCTCTCCTGTCCAGATCATCCATCCCAACAGCCACCAGCCCCTGGCCCTCGTGGACCTCACGGACGTGCCCGAAGCACAGCGTGAGTCCGAGGCACGGGCCCTCGTGGAAGCGGAGATGCGCCGGCCCTTCGACTTGCGCACCGGCCCCCTTCTCCGCACGCTCCTCTTCAAGCTCACCGAAACCGAGCACGTCCTCGTCGTCACGATGCACCACATCGTCTCCGACGGCTGGTCGCTGGGCGTGCTGGTGCGTGAAGTCGCCGCCCTCTACACGGCCTTCTCAGCCGGACAGCCGTCGCCCCTGCCCGTGTTGCCGGTGCAATACGCGGACTACGCGGACTGGCAGCGCCGCACGCTTTCCGGTGAGGCGCTGCGGCAGGAGGTGGCCTGGTGGGAGACGAAGCTCTCCGGCGCTCCCGCCGTGCTGGAGTTGCCCACCGACTTCCCTCGCCCGGCTGTCCGGAGCACCGCGGGTGCCACCTTCAGCTTCACCCTGTCGCGTGAATTGACAGAAGCACTGCGCGGCCTCGCCCACCGGGAAGGCGGCTCGCTCTTCATGGTGCTGCTGGCCGCCTGGCAGGGCCTGCTTGCACGCTACACGGGGCAGGACGACATCAGCGTCGGCTCACCTATCGCTGGCCGTACTCGCGCGGAGACGGAAGGCCTCATTGGCTTCTTCGTCAACACACTCGTCCTGCGTGCTCGAGTGGAGGAAAGCCAGTCCTTCCGGGCACTGCTGCAGCAAGTGCGCGCCACGGTGCTGGAGGCCTACGAGCACCAGGAGGTGCCCTTCGAGAAGCTGGTGGAGGCCCTGCAACCGACGCGCAGCCTCAGCCACACGCCGCTCTTCCAGACGCTTCTGGCGCTCCAGAACGTGCCTACGGAGGACGTGCGGCTGTCGGACCTCCGGCTGCGAGGGCTGGAGGCAATCCACTCGACGTCGAAGTTCGACGTGAGCGTCTTCTTCACCGAAGGGACCGAAGGGCTGCGCGGCACGCTGGAGTACAGCACCACGCTCTTCAAGCAGGGCACCATCGAGCGGATGGCGGGCCACCTGCACGCGCTGCTGGAGGCCGTGGCCGCGAAGCCCGAGCAGTCCCTGGCCGAGGTGCAATTGCTGACCGGAGTGGAACGTCAGCGCATCCTCGTGGAGTGGAATGACACGGCGGCCGTCAGCCCGACGGACGTCCCCGTCCACGTCCACTTCGCCCGGCAGGCACAGCGCACGCCTCACGCCGTCGCCCTGGTCCTGGGAGAGGCTTCGCTGACGTATGCGCAGCTCGAAGCCCGTGCGAACCAACTGGCCCATCACCTGGGCTCGCTGGGCGTCGTCCCAGGTGCACGCGTCGGCCTCGCCGTCGAACGCTCCTTCGAAATGGTGACGGCGCTGCTCGCCATCCTCAAGGTGGGCGCCGCTTTCGTCCCGGTGGATCGCAACGCCCCCGTGGAGCGCATCGCAGCCCTGCTGGAGGACGCCGACGTCCACGTCATCGTCACCCACCAGCCCTTCGCCTCGCTGCTGCCCGCCTCCGGCACCCGCGTCTGGCTGGATGCGCAGCGGGACGTCATCGCCGCGCGGCCCACCCATGCGCCGGAGGTCCAGGTGGACGGCGAGGCCCTGGCCTACGTCATGTTCACCTCGGGCTCCACGGGCCGCCCCAAGGGCGTCTGCGTGCCCCACCGGGGCATCACCCGCCTCGTGCTCGGAAACTCCTTCATGCGCTTCGGGCCGGACGAAGTCTGGCTCCAGGCCGCTCCCGTTGCCTTCGATGCGTCCACGCTCGAAATCTGGGGTGCGCTGTTGCATGGCGCGAAGCTCGTCCTCACTCCGCCTCACTCCCTCTCGCTGGAGGAGCTGGCCGCGCAGCTGCGTCACCACCGCGTGACGTCCCTGTGGCTCACCGCCGCCCTCTTCGAGCAGATGGCGCTGCACCAGGGCGAAGCCCTCGCGGGTGTGCGTCAGGTGCTCGCAGGTGGCGACGTGCTGCCTGCCGCGCGCGTACGTGAGCACCTCGCTCGCATCCCTGAAGGCGCTACCTTCATCAACGGCTACGGCCCCACGGAGAACACCACCTTCTCCACGACGTTCACCCTGAGTCGCGACTCAGTGGTGGACGGTGCGGTTCCCATTGGCCGCCCGCTCTCCAACTCCACCGTCTACGTGCTCGACGCGCACCTGCGCCCCGTGCCCTTGGGCGTCGCGGGCGAGGTGTACGTCGGTGGCCAGGGCCTTGCCTGGGGCTATCTGCGGCAGCCGGACCTGACCGCGGAGCGTTTCGTCCCCCATCCCTTCGCCTCCACTCCCGGCGAGCGCCTCTACCGCACGGGCGACAAGGCACGTTTCCGGGAAGACGGCACGCTCGACTTCCTGGGCCGCGTCGACTTCCAGGTGAAGGTGCGCGGCTTCCGCATCGAGCTGGGCGAAATCGAAGCCGCGCTGCGTGCATTCCCTGGCGTCAACGAGGCCGTCGTCGTGGCTCGGGGCGCGGACGCGGACAAGCGCCTCATCGGCTACGTCACCGCGCGCGATGGCCATGCGCTGGACTCCGAAGCCCTCAAGGCGAGCCTCAAGCAGCGGCTGCCCGAGTACATGGTGCCCTCCGCCCTCCTCGTCCTCGACGCCCTGCCCCTCAACGCCAACGGCAAGGTGGACCGCAAGGCCCTGCCCGAGCCCGACGCCCACGCCGTCGCGGCCCGGGACTTCGTCGCACCCCGTGACGCCCTCGAGATGCAGCTCGCCCGCATCTGGGAGGACGTCCTCGGCGTCCGCTCCGTCGGCGTCCGCACCAGCTTCTTCGAACTCGGCGGCCACTCCCTGCTCGCCGTGCGCATGGTCGCCTCCGTGCGCGAGCGCCTGGGCCAGTCGATTCCCCTCTCCGTCCTCTTCCAGCAGCCCACCGTCGAGCAGCTTGCCCTGGTGCTCCGCGAGGACTCGCAGGCGTGGACGCCCCTCGTCCCCTTGGAGCGCGGAGAGCCCGGCCACCGGCCCTTCTTCCTCGTCCACCCGGGCGGCGGAAACGTCCTCGCCTACTCGGAGCTGGCGCGCCGCCTGGGCCCCTCACTGCCCGTCTACGGCCTCCAGTCACGCGGCCTCGACGGACGTCCCGTCGCGGAGTCCATCGAGGAGATGGCGAGCCTCTACCTCGACGCCATTCGCTCGGTGCAGCCTCATGGCCCCTACCAACTCGGAGGCTGGTCCCTGGGTGGACTCGTCGCCTACGAGATGGCCCAGCGGCTGCGTGAAGCAGGCGAAGCCGTGGACCTGCTCGCCCTCATCGACACCTACGTCCCCGGCCTGACGAAGCCCTCGCAGGACACCCCGCGCCTCGACGCGGCAGCCCGCGCGCGGCTCGCCTTCGCCCATGCCACGGCCACCGCCTTTGGCCAGGAGCTCTCCGTCTCCGACGACGTCCTGGAACAGGGCAGTGACGACGCGATGCTGGGCCACCTGCTGCAGGAAGGACTCCGGGCGCGCATCCTCGACACGCACTCCGGGCCCGCCCAGCTGCGTGCCCTCTTCCAGGTCTACCGCGCCAACCTCTTCGCGCAGGAGAAGTACGTCCCCCGGCCGTACGACGGCACCGCCCTGCTCCTGAGCGCCGGTGAAGCCCCCACCGAACTCCCGCGTCACCGCGGCTGGGAATCCCTCGTCCGTGGCGGACTGGAAGTGCACACCGTCCCGGGTGGCCACCACGCCCTGATGCAGGACCCGCACCTCGCACCCGTCGTCGAGCACCTGCGCAAGGCCCTGTCCGTCGACTCGAAGCAGGTAGCCACCGGCAGTTGAAGCCCGCCCCCACTCCGTGTCTGTCTTCCAGGCACGGAGTGGAAACGGGTTACGGTGCGCGCATGTCGCGCGAAGAGAACAATCGCTATCTCCGGAATGTCACCAAGGACCAGCTCCGCAAGCTGCCGCTCCTGAGTCGTCTGGGCTCCCATCCGTTCCTGAAGCTCCTGCTCCTCTGGGCCGTCCTGCTGGCGCTCTATGGCGGCTTCTACGTCTTCTTCTCCAACCCCACGCACGCGGGCCGGAGCCAGCCCGCCCCATCGCCCATGCTCCATCCGGAGCTGGCCCCGAAGTTGATCGCCATCTTCACCCTCGTCTCCACGGTCCTGGGCGCGAGTCTGCTCTGGCGGCAGCTCCAGGCTCGCAAAGCGCGCAGGAAGGAAGCCGAGGCGCTCCTGCAGCCGGGCCCGGAGGCCTACCTCCGGCTCACGGACGAGTTCCTTCCCCCGACCAGCCCCTTCCCGGATGTGGACCTGCTGCGAGCGCAGAGACAGGCCCTGGGGAGGATCCTCTACGGGCAGGACGCGCTGGCCCGCCACGAGTTGAACCAGGTGACCTAGCGGGGCAAGGCGCCCCTGCTCCAGGCCATGGAGCGGGGCACGGACGCACTCCTCCACCTGCTTTGCACGGATGACCCCGAGCGGGGACTGACGCTCGCGCGGGAAGCCCTCGCCATGGCCGACCTCAACCCCGCGATCCCCGGAGCCAAGGCGGGCCGCGTCTTCTACGACGTCATCCTCCACTCCGCGGAAGTCCTCATGGGCACGGTGACGCCGGAGGGCATGCGGACCCTGGAGCACCACCACGAGGTGTCGTCCCTCATCGTGATCCGCCTGGTGAGCGCCTGGGCCCTCCGGGCCGCCTTCGTCCAGGTGAAGGACCTGGACCGCGCGGAGCGGATGCGCCAGTTCCTCCAGACGCACGCGCCCCACTGCGCCCCGCTCCACCGGCTGCCCGCGCGGGCAATGACAGACGCCTAGAGCTTCAGCCGCTTGAACACCGGCTCCGGGATGCTCCGGATGATGAGCATGATGAGCGCCCAGAAGCCGGGCACGTAGACCTCGTTCTTGCGTCCATCCGCGGCCTTCAGCAGGCCGCGCGCCACCTGCTCCGGCGAGGCGAAGAGCTTGTTCTTCGGCACGTGGGCCGTCATCGGCGTGTCCACGAAGCCGGGCTTCACCGTCACCACCGCCACGCCGGACTTCGCCAGCCGGTTGCGCAGGCCCTGGAGGAACACGGTCAGCGCGCCCTTGGACGCGCCGTACACGTAGTTGCTCTGCCGGCCGCGGTCTCCCGCCACCGACGAAATCACCACCAGCGTGCCGGCCTTCTGCGCCTCGAAGCGGTTGGCCAGCTCCGTCAGCAGCGACGCGGCGGAGAGGAAGTTCGTGCGCAGCACCAGCTCCGTCGCCGCCCACGAGCGCTGGCTCTCCGCTTGGTCTCCCAGCACGCCATGCGCCAGCACGGCCCCGTCCAGCCCGCCCAGGGCCTGCCACGCCCGCTCCACGAGGCTCGCGTGCGCTTCGCAGTCGTTCAAGTCCAGCGCCCGGAACTCCACCTTCGGCGCGCCGCGCGTGGCCGCGTCCTTGGCCACCGCCTCCAGGTTCGCGGCGTTGCGGCCCACCAGGTACAGCGCGGCCCCGCGCGCGGCGAGCAGCCGCACCGTCGCCTGGGCAATGGCGCTCGTGGCGCCGAGGACAATGACTTTCTTCATGGGATGGAGACCTGGCGTCCCTCCAGCGAAGGCAGGGGCAGCGGCGCCGGATTCACCCGGCGCCAGAAGGAGGACGAGAAGGCAGGGTCGATGTACGCGGAGAACCGCTCGCGCTGGGGGAAGTACGCCGCGAAGCTCTCCGGGCTCATGCGCGCGTCCTTGGCGGGGTACACCGCGCCGCCCGCTTCACGCGTCACGCGGTCCAGCTCCTCCACCAGCCGCCACGTCTTCTCGCCCCGGTTGGCGAAGTCCAGGGCCAGCGTGTAGCCCGGGCGCGGGAAGGACATCCACCCGGGCGACGGCAGGTCGCCGAACGTCTTGAGCACGGACAGGAAGCTGGGTAGCCCCCCCCGGGCGCTGCGCTCCAGCAGCTCCTTCAGCGCGTCGCGCGCGGTGGCGTGGGGCACCACGCACTGGAACTGGAGGAAGCCCCGGCGGCCGTAGATGCGGTTCCAGCCGTACACGCTGTCCAGCGGGTAGAAGAACGGATCGTAGTGCACGAGCCGGGGGGACGGCTTGGTCCGCTCGCGGTGGTAGTACAGGAAGTTGAAGGCGGACACCGACAGCCGGTTGAGGCAGAAGCCCGGCAGGTCCATGGGCACCGCGAGCCCGCTGCCATGCGACAGGTGGCTCTTCGCCAGGGGCAGCCGGTCGAACTGCGTGGGCGCGAAGTTGCCCCGGTAGAACAGGCCGCGTCCCAGCTTGCGGCCGCGCGCCAGGCAGTCCACCCAGGACATGGTGAAGTCGTGGTCCGCCTCGGACTCCGCGGACACGCGCATGAAGCCGTCCAGGTTCTCGAAGGGGACGGTCTCCTGCACCACGAAGGGGTTGCGGATGGGCGTCAGCTGCACCTCCGCCCAGGTGACGAGCCCCGTGAGCCCCAGGCCGCCAATCGTCGCGCCGAACCAGTCGGCGTTCTCCTCGGGCGAGCACATCCGGCGGCTGCCATCCGAGCGCACCAGCTCAAACCGGCGCACGTGCCGGCCGAACGTCCCGGCCCGGTGGTGGTTCTTGCCGTGCACGTCATTGGCGATGGCGCCGCCCACCGTGACGAACTTCGTGCCCGGCGTCACCGGCAGGAACCAGCCGCGCGGGACGGCCAGCCGCAGCAGCGTGTCCAGGGACACACCGGCCTCGCACCGCACCACGCCCGTCGTGGGGTCGAAGTCGATGAGCCGGTCCAGGCCCGCCGTGAGCAGCACCGTGCCCCCGCCGTTGAGGCAGGAGTCGCCGTAGCTGCGGCCCAGGCCGTGCGGCAGCACCGGCCCGTCCACCCGGGGCAGCGTGTCCGAGCGCCACACGAGCGCGCGCGTCTGTTGTTCCACGCGGGGGAAGCGGCCCCAGGAATCCGACGTGCTCATCGCCATGCTCCCGTCACGTCGCCACCCACAGCACCAGCGCCGCGACCGCGCCCACGATGTAGCTGACCCGGTCGCGCAGCGCGAAGATGAGCGGGTCCTCGTTCACGAGCCCCCGGTGCGCCAGCACCCAGATGCGGCCCACCCAGTACAGCATCACCGGGCACAGCAGCCACAGCCGCTCCGGATGGGCATACAGCGCCGTCACCTCCTTGCTGGTGATGTAGAGGGCCAGCACCAGCACGGACACCTGCCCCGCCGCCGCGCCCAGGCTCGCGAGCTGATCATGGTCCTGCGCCAGGTAGCCGCGCCCGTGGGCGGACGTCTCGTTGGACTGGCGCAGCCGCCGCACCTCGCTCAGCCGCTTGAGCAGGGCCAGCGACAGGAAGAGGAACATGCTGAACATGAGCAGCCAGCTGGACGTGGGCACGCCCACCGCCAGCGCGCCGCCGAAGATGCGCACGGTGTAGAGGCCCGCCAGCACCAGCACGTCCAGCATCACCACCTGCTTGAGCCGCAGCGAGTACGCCAGCGTCAGCGCGAAGTACGCGGCCAGCAGCGCGGCGAACGACAGGGGCAGCGTCGCCAGCGCCAGCGCCGCGGCGCCCCCCAGCAGCAGCGGCGCCAGCACCACGCCCACGCGCACCGGCAGGGCCCCGGACGCGAAGGGCCGCTGGGACTTGGACGGGTGCCGCCGGTCCGACGCCAGGTCCAGCAGGTCGTTGATGACGTACACGCTGGAGGCGCAGAGGCTGAAGGCGATGAACGCCAGCACCGCGCGCGGGGCCATGTCGCCCTGGGTGGCCTTGTGCGCCGCCAGCAAGGGCACGAAGACGAGCGCGTTCTTCGCCCACTGGTGCACCCGCAGCGCCTTCACCCAGGGGCGCACCCCGCCGGGCGGAAGCGCGAAGACGCGGTGCACGGGACGGCCCAGCCCCTGGGCCTGGCGCAGCACTCCCGCCGTCGCGTGCACCACGACGAGCTGCCGGCACTCGCGCCACAGCGGCAGGTCCACCGCGTCGTTGCCCGCGTAGTCGAAGGTGCCCAGCACCTCGCGCAGCCGCGCCAGCTTCCGCGCGCCGGACAGGTTCACGCCGGCCTCGCTGGCGACCACCGTGTGGAAGAGGCCCAGGTGGGAGGCCACCGCGTCGGCGATGCTGCGGTCCGCGGCCGTGGCCAGCACGAGCCGCCGCCCCCGCGCGTGCTCCTCGCGCAGGAAGGCCAGCACCTCCGCGTTGTAGGGCAGCGACGCGACGTCCAGCCGCGCGCGGCGGGCCACCTCCGCCTTGAAGAAGGCCTTGCCCTTCAGCACCCACAGCGGCATCAGCAGCAGCAGCCACGGCGCGAGCTTCAGGAGCACGAGCAGGTTCTCATGCAGCGTGTTCGTGCGCACCAGCGTGCCGTCCAGGTCGACCGCGAGCGGGACGTCGGGGACTGCGTCGGGGATGGGGGCTGGAGGCTGCATGAAGGGGGCCCGCAGGGTAGCCCAAGGGCCCGGGCCGTCCACCGTTCCGTGCCCTCCGAAGGCGGAAGCCCCCTCCAGGCGACGGTCCTCCTGGCCGCCGTCCGGACGGGAGGGCGTCCCGCCTGTGCCTCAGAGTGACTTCAGGAAGGCGAGCAGCGCGGCCCGGTCCTCCCGGGGCAGCCGCACGTAGCGGCCCTGCGCCGAGGCGGCCTCGCCCCCGTGCCAGAGGACGGCCTCCTCCAGGGAGCGGGCCCGGCCGTCGTGCAGGAAGCGCGTGTGCCGGTTGACGGACTCCACCAGCCCGATGCCCCACAGGGGTGGCGTGCGCCACTCGCTGCCCGTGGCGAGCCCATCCGGACGCCCGTCCGCCAGGCCCTCGCCCAGGTCGTGCAGCAGCAGGTCCGTGTAGGGGTAGATGACCTGCCGGGAGACCTCCTCGAAGCCCTCCACCGCCCCCGTCTCCTGGGGCGTGTCCACATGGCAGGCCGCGCAGCCGAGGGCGCGGAACACCGCGTGGCCCCGCTGGACCTCGGGCGCCTCCCAGTCGCGCCGCTTCGGCACGGCGAGCAGGCGCATGTAGATCATCAGCAGGTCCAGGTCGTCCTGGGACACCTCCGGCTCGCCCGGCGCGTCCCGGCCCTGCTCCTGGCGGTAGAGCGTCGTCGTGACGCCCATGTCCGCGACGAGCGCGTGCGCCACCTGCTGGCGCAGCGTGGGCTGGTTGGCCTTCCACCCGAAGCGGCCCAGGCGCGTCTCGCCCGTCTCCACGTCGAGCACCCGGTTGGCCCGGCCGGAGATGCCGTCCTGGTCGCGGTCCTCGGGGTCCGCGCGGGCCAGGAGGCCGGCCTCGGGCAGGGCCTCCAGCAGGCCCAGGCCGAAGTTCACGGGCGACACGCGGGCGGAGAACGTGGCGCCGTCGCCCAGGGGGCCGTGCACCAGCCCCTGGAACTGGTAGCGCGGGCGCACCAGGGAGTACGGCTCGCCGGTGGCGAACGTGCCGCGCGTCTCCTCGAAGGCGACGCGGACGTGGCCCTCGGGGACCTGGCCCTCCACGGCGTGCGCGTCCAGCTGCATGCCGTACAGCGGGTGGGGACCGGAGCCGCGGGGCGCGCTCAGCTGGAACGCCAGCGAGACGGGCGCCTCCGTGGGGCTCGAGGGAGGTTGTCCCCGGCCGTCCTTCACGTGGCAGGTCATGCAGCCGGTGGCGCTGAAGAAGGGGCCGGCCACGGCGGGGCGCTGGCGCGAATCACTCCAGTCGCGGTCGAAGACGCCCTTGCCCGCGTGGAAGTCCGGCCAGCGCGAGCGCGGCATGTTCATGGGCGCGCGGCCAAAGGCGTTGCGGCCGGTGTCCGCCACGGTGGTGGCGCCGCCGGACTGCTCGACGTCCGGCAGGGCGACAGGGGGCAGCGCGCCCAGCACCAGGGGTTCGGGGCGGCGGACGACGGTGGCCCACGCGGCGCCGATGAGCAGCGCTCCGGCGGAGATGCCAGCGAGGGACCAGGGCACGCGCATCGTCACGACTCCTCGACGGGCAGACAACGCATCACGGACACCTCATCTTCAGGTGCATGTGGGACTTCGATTGTGTGGGGCGCACTGCCTGGTTCGCTCACATCGGGTGGAGACGCGGAGAGGCCGGCAGGGGGAAGGCACCGGATGCGCGCTCCAGGTCGTGCGTCATGCACCGGTCACGCCATGGTCCAAGGTCTCGAGGCCTTCCTCGGAGGGCCCCATCCCAGGTGACACGCTTGTCGCAGGGCCTGTAGCGCCACGGGTTACAGGGGCGCCGGAGCGTGTATCTCCCGGTGTCACACCGACGCGCCCCGTTGCTTGCGCCAGGCCCCGCGCGGGGCTAGGGAATCGCCCCTCGTATGTCGGCGCTCGCGGAACTGCTCGAAGCCATCCGGGAGGAGTCAGGCCCGGCCACGTGGTCCGCCGGACAGGCCCTGTCTCGCGCGGGGGTCGTGTCGGTGCAGTCCGTGGACGAGGAGGAGGTCGTCCTCCGCGTCCGCATCCCCGGCCGCCCCACCCCGCTCACCACCACCCTCTACCCCGAGGACGAAATCTGGGAGTGCGACTGCCGGGGGAAGGTGGACCCGTGCGAGCACGTCATCGCCGCGGCCATCGTCCTGCGGCAGGCGGAAGGCCGGAAGGCCACGGCGGCGGCGTCCCCTGCCCGCCCGGGCCCCGCCTCCACGGCCTCGCGCCCCGGCACCGCGCCGAAGCCGGAGCGGCTGGTGTACCGCTTCAAGCGCGTGGACGGCGGCCTCCAGCTGGAGCGGCTGGTGGTCCGGCCGGACAACACCGCGCGGCTGCTGGCCCGGAGCCTGGCGTCCGTGCTCCAGAACCCGGTGGAGGCCGCGCGCATCCACGTGGATCCATGCGACCTGCTCGCGGACAAGCTGCTCGCGCAGCCCACGCGGGGCGCGCTGCCGCAGAGCAAGCTGGACGCCCTGCTGCACGTGCTGGAGAAGGCGCGCACCGTCCTCTTCGACGGCGCGCTCGTCTCCGTCTCCAACGAGCCGCTCCTCCCCCGCGTCACCGTGGAGGACCGGGGCGAGCAGACCGTGCTCAAGGTGGAGAAGGATCCGCGCATCAACGAGCTGGTGAGCCCCGGCGTCGCGCTGGCCGCCGGCGCGCTCTGCCGGCTGGGCGAGCAGCCCCTCACGGGCGCGCGGCTGGAGAACCTGCCCCAGGAGCGCGTCTTCTCCCCGGAGCAGCTGGCGGACCTGACGAGCAAGGTGCTGCCGGACTTCGCGCGGCGCATGCCGGTGGACGTGAAGAGCCGGCGGCTGCCGCCCATCGACCGGACGCTCAAGCCGCGCATCTCGCTGGAGCTCGACAAGCTGGACACGGGCCTCTCCGTGCTGCCCACGCTGGTGTACGGCTCGCCGCCCACCGCGCGCATCGACAACGGGCGCCTGGTGTACCTCCAGGGCGCCGCGCCCGTGCGCGACGAGCCCACCGAGACGAAGCTCATCCACCAGCTGAGGGACGAACTGAACATGGCGCCGGGCCGCCGCGTGACGGTCCACGGCAAGGAGGCCGTGCAGCTCGCGGACAAGCTGCGCAAGTGGCGCGGAGGCCTCACGGGGAACGCCGCGGGCGTGGTCAGCCCCGACGTGAAGCTCAAGCCGCTGCTCACGCTGGACACGGCCACCACCGACGCGGGCGTGCGGCGCGTGGGCTTCTCGCTCGACTTCCAGGTGGAGGGCCTGGGCCCTGGAGAGAAGCGCACCGTGGACGCGGGCGCGGTGATGCGGGCGTGGGAGGAAGGCCTGGGGCTCGTTCCCCTGGAGGGCGGAGGCTGGGCGCCCCTGCCCACGGGCTGGCTGAAGGCCCACGGCCAGCGCGTGACGGACCTGCTGGCCGCGCGCGAGCGGGACGGCCGGCTGGCGAACCACGCCATCCCGCAGCTCACCGGCCTGTGCGAGGCGCTGGAGCACCCCGCCCCGCCCGTCATGGAGCGGCTCGCGCCCCTGGTGCAGGGCTTCGAGAAGCTGCCCGAGCCCCAGCTGCCCAAGGACCTCACCGCGACGCTGCGCCCTTACCAGTTGCAGGGCGTGAGCTGGCTCACCTTCCTGCGGCAGGCGGGGCTGGGCGGCGTGCTCGCGGACGACATGGGCCTGGGCAAGACGCTGCAGACCATCTGCACGCTGGGCCGGGGAACGCTGGTCGTGGCGCCCACGAGCGTGCTGCCCAACTGGGAGGCGGAGGTGAAGCGCTTCCGCCCGTCGCTGAAGGTGTCCGTCTATCACGGCGTGGGGCGCACGCTGGACGAGTCCGCGGACGTGACGCTCACCACGTACGCGCTCCTGCGCCTGGACGCGGCCATCCTCGCGGCGAGGACGTGGGACACGGTGGTGCTGGATGAAGCACAGGCCATCAAGAACCCGGACAGCCAGGTGGCGCGGGCGGCGTACGAGCTGGACGCGGGCTTCCGCATCGCGCTCAGCGGCACGCCCATCGAGAACCGGCTCGAGGAGCTGTGGAGCCTGATGCACTTCACCAACCGGGGCCTGCTGGGCGGACGCAAGGCGTTCGAGGAGCGCTGGGCCCGGCCGGTGTCGGAGAACCAGAAGGGCGCCGCGGAGGCGCTGCGCGCGCGCATCCGGCCCTTCGTGCTGCGCAGGCTCAAGCGCGACGTGGCGCCCGAGTTGCCGCCGCGCACGGAGGCCGTGCGGCACGTCACCCTCACCGAGCAGGAGCGCGCCGTCTACGACGCGGTCCATGCCGCGACCCGCGAGGAGGTGGTGTCCCAGCTCGAGGAGGGAGGCAGCGTGATGAAGGCGCTGGAGGCGCTGCTCCGGCTGAGGCAGGCGGCCTGTCATCCGGCGCTGGTGCCGGGGCAGCAGGCGAGGACGTCCTCGAAGGTGCAGGCGCTGGTGGAGGCGCTCGGCACGGCGGTGGCGGACGGGCACAAGGCGCTGGTGTTCTCGCAATGGACGTCGATGTTGGACCTCATCGAGCCCGCGCTGGGCGAGGCGGACATCGGGTTCATCCGCCTGGACGGCAGCACGGCCAACCGGGGCGCGGTGGCGACGTCCTTCCAGGACGAGAAGGGAGCGCCCGTCATGCTCATCTCGCTGAAGGCGGGAGCGACGGGGCTCAACCTCACCGCGGCGGACCACGTCTTCCTGGTGGATCCGTGGTGGAACCCGTCGGTGGAGGCGCAGGCGGCGGACCGTGCGCACCGCATCGGGCAGCAGCGGCCGGTGATGGTCTACCGGATGGTGTCCCAGGGCACGGTGGAGGAGAAGATCCTCCTCCTCCAGGAGAAGAAGCGGGCCCTCTTCGAGGCCGCGCTCGGAGGCGCCACGGGAGGCACCGCGCTCACGCGCGCGGACCTCATGCAGCTCTTGGATTGACGGGCTCCGCGGCCGGCGGCTCCGAAGCAGGAACGGGCGCTGGCTCCAGCAGCGCCTGCAGCACCCGCGCGTCCCCGAGATAGCGATTGTGCGTCTCGCCAGACATCCTGGCGCCCAGGGAGGCCTTCTGCTGGATGGGGCGGTGGATGAGCCGCGTGTCATCCGCGCGGAAGGGCGTCTTCGTGCAGAACCAGTCCTCGTCCGAATAGAAGTCCAACCACTGGATGAGCTGATCATTGTCGGCGCAGCGCTGGATCTCCTTCTCCAGCCAGTCCGCACGGCGCGCGAGCAACTCCAGGGGCCCGCCCAGCGTGATGAGCCGGATGGGGGTCCCCGACCTGGAGCGGAAGTCCGCGAGCACGTCCACGGCCATCGCGGCGCCGAAGCTGTGGGCCACCACCGTCACCCGCGAATACGTCCCGCTCTCGACGACGGCCCGGAGCGTGGCGCTGACGCGGCTGCGAAGGTCCGTGCGCAGGCCGACGACACCATTTCCCATGAGCGCATCGGTCAGGTAGCGATGGGCGAGGTTCGCGACATCCACGGCCCGGTGGACGGGGAGCGCGCCCATGACGAGGGACAGGAGCACCCACCCCTTCCAGCCGCCCAGGCTCGAGGCCACGGGCGCGACGACGCGGGCCAGCCCCTTGAGCATCGAGTTCGCGGCGCTCACGGAGCTGTCCGGCAGCGCCATCGCCGGGAAGGTCGGGTCCTGCTGCAGGGCGGAGAAGAACAGGAGCAGCGTGGACAGGTACCAGTACAGCAGGAAGACAAGGCCGGTGATGATGCTGGACGTCAGGACCTTGCGCTTGAGGAAGCCCTTCCAGACGCCGGAGCAGCCCCAGTAGACCAGCAGCTCCAGTCCGCCCAGCACGCGGGCCCGGAGTCCCATCCGGGTGAGTGATGGAATCAAGTCCGCCCAGAACGCTTCATAGACATCCACGGAGCGCGTCGCGCGGTCCTCGTGACGCGTGACCTGGAACTGGAGGCCACTGGCGCCCTGGATGGTGATGGGCCCCTGCTGCGTGACGACGACGCCTTCGGGGACCTTGAGCAACCCTTCGGTCAGGAGACTCCGGCCGGAATCCCGCTGCTTGGAGTCCGAGCCATGGATGAGGACGATGGCTTCCTTACCTGAGTGCATGTTTCCCCCCGTGGAGCCTGGAGGCCGTCAGGATGCCCGATTCGCGAGGGAGGGAATAGGCGCCCAGGGGGCACTGCGACCGCTGGTCGTGAGACGCGGAGTGCGCATCGTCTCGGAGGACAGGCATTCCCCGTGAAGGAGTCACAGCATGCCAGCAACCATTCCAGACAAGATGAAGGCCGTAGCGCTCGACCGCTTCGGCGGTCCAGAGGTCCTGGGCATCAAGACCGTCTCCGTTCCCAGCTGCGGCGACGACGAAGTCCTCGTCCGCGTCGCGGCGGCGGGCATTGGTGCCTGGGATTGGATGGAGCGAGAAGGCCAGATGGCCGAGATGCTCCCAGGAGGCCCGAAGTTCCCGTACGTGCCGGGAACGGACGGCGCGGGAGAGATTGTCGCCGTGGGCAAGAACGTGAAGGACCTGAAGGTGGGCGACCAGGTCTACGGTTCCGCGTTCATGAGCGCCAAGGGAGGGTTCTACGCGGAGTACGTCGCCGTGAAGGGGGACCAGGCGTCGCGGATTCCCAAGGGGCTGAAGGTGGAGCAGGCGGCGGTGCTCGCGGCGGACGGGCTCACCGGGCTTCTGGGCCTGGAGGAGCACCTTCAGCTCAAGTCAGGGCAGAAGCTGCTCATCTTCGGCGCCAACGGTGGCATTGGCCACATGGCGGTGCAGTTCGCGAAGCGGATGGGAGCGAAGGTGCTGGCGGTGGCGTCGGAAGAGGACGGGGTGGAGTTGGCCCGGAGGCTGGGCGCGGACGCGGTGGTGGAGGGGCGGAACGGGGACCTCGACAAGGCCTGCCGTGATTTCGCGCCGGAAGGCTTCGACGCGGCGCTGGTGCTGGCCAGTGGCGACGCGGCGGAGAAAGCACTCCGGCACGTACGAAAGGAAGGACGTATCGCCTGGCCGAATGGAGTGGAGCCCGCGCCCAAGGTCCCCGAGGGCATCCAGGCCAAGGCCTACGACGGCATTCCCCGCCCTGACGCCATGAAACGGATGAACGCGCTGATTGAAGCCGGCCCCTTCCACCTGGAGATCGGCCGCAGCTACGCGCTGGAGGAAGCCGCGAAGGCGCAGCAGGAGGTCCTCAAGCACCACCTGGGCAAGTACACGATCCGGATCCATTGACTGACGCTCAATGCGGTCCCGAGTCCTCCGTGGCGGTGCTGAGCAATCGCATCGCCACGGAGCGGCATTCAGCGCAGACGACCCCGGTGCGCTCCCAGTGCACCTGGGCCTCCAGCTCACCGGGGTCCGCGGAGCCTTCATCCAGCCGCCGGACCAGCTCCGCGAGTTCCTCCGCGGAACTGCCCTCCAGGTCATCCGAAGGGTCGAGGATGTCCTGCTCCCCTTCCAGCACCAGGCTGAAGCGGTAGTAGACGGCGTGGGCCGCGATGACGCGCCCGCACGTCGCACAGGTCTTCGCTCGCGGTCCGGTCATGACGACAAGGATAGCGGCGAAATGTCCTGGTCGCCTGAGCGAAAGACAAACATCTGGCCAGGATTTCGATTGCACGAGCCGGGGATCGAACCCTGGGCAGGGTGATGGAAAAACCTAGGCAGGACGCGCTGTTACCCGCCATCCCCCTGATTTTCTTCGAGTTCGTTATCCCGCCTCGTGCCGCGCTGTTCCCTGGTGTGTCCTCTCAATCCACGCTGGAGGGGCACACTGGGGGCACATGGCGCAGCGCAAGACCGACCAGAAGCAATGCGCCCCACTACGGGAACGTCACGTTGCCGAGCGTGATGGTGCGCGGCCCGTCTTCCTCCCACAGTTTGAGCGAGAAGGCTCCCTGGGCTGCTTCTGTCGTGGCATCGGCCTCCACCACAACGAGCCCGAACTCTCCTATCGCGATGGGGCGCTGCTGCCACAGACGAAGCACGTTCAGCTCTGCCCCGGCCTTGCCTCGAAGCGTCGCCCCCTTCGCGACCCATGGCGGAGCACCCGCCTTCACCTTCAGCTTGATTTCGACAGCAACTCCCGTCGCTGACCGGTAGCTCTTGACGGAAGCTGCCTCAAGCGCATTCGCATTCCCAACCGCCTGGACGATGTCCTTGGTCACGACTCTTCCGGTCACCCCGTTCTCGTCCAAAACACCGGAGGACACGAGACCTGCCAGCCCGCCCGGGACACTCTGTTCAGCCAATAATCGTGCGACGTCGCCCTGGCACTGCACCAACTGCGCACGAACCTCCCTGGCTTCTTGCTGGTACGTCTCAAGCGTCCGCATGTCGCGATAGACCTCGACGAGAGGTTCCGCCTTGGCGGGATGGACCCGAAGAAGGAATGAGGCGCTTGCTGGCGCTGCCCCATCCCGGAACCGCACGACCAGACGCAGCCTCTCGCCAACAGTCAAACGTGCCGAAGGCACTAATCGCAGAGTGGCCTGTCCCTCATCCACGAGGGAGAAACGGTCCCGCCCCTCCAGTTCGACTTCGTCGCGCTTCAAGCCGGAATCGAAGAGGAATGTCGTCGAAAGCCCAGCGCTGATCGCAATCTCGGGTACGGAGAGAGCGTCGTCAGGAGTCAACTCAACTCGGCGCACGCCCGGCAACGAAGCGGCGGCTTCCGATTGAGCGACCGATACTCCACTGGCGAGTAGGACCCCCAAGAGTACGACGAAGGAAGAAGAAGGCACTCTGCGATGGCTCCCAGGCAATTCGGCTACTCGAACTCGCGTACCGCCTTTACTTGACCTGTAGTGAAGATCCGAGCGCTGGAGGGCGAGTCGTCTCCAGGCTCGCGGGCCATGCCTCGGTCCCCCTCCTCCGCGAGGAGCTCCAAGCACACGGGGAAGCTGTCGCCCTTCGGCGGCGTCGCCCAAGTTAGGCGCCCATACACACGCTCCCCCACGATGAGCCGACCAGACAGCACTGTGTTGCTTGGTATATCCCCCCAAGGGCCAGCCAGGACCAATTGCGTCGGGCCTTCCCTCACCGAGATGACCCTCGGCAGGCCGTCGGCGAAGACCACGGTCTGTTTTCTCCCGATGCCGATCCCCAGCTTCGCCATCGCCTTTGCAGCTCCAACTGGGCACGGCTCAGGAGGAGGCGCTGGGCGCACCTGCTGCCCAGGACAGCCGAGTGCCGTGCAGACAACCGCTGTGCCGACAGCACGGGCCATGACCCTCATGCCCTTCTTCATGGGCTTCGAGGGGAGCAGAAGAGGCTGCGTCTCTTTGGGCTGCGTCGTCACGGTGGCGGAATCCTCCTGGAGCGTCGCGGAAAGAGCGACGGCCGCAGCGGTGGCCTCCGGCCCGGTGGGAGCTGCGGCCCGGTCAGCTTGAGGCGTCTTTCTAGAGGGCGCTACTTCCTGACGGGTGGGGACTGGTCGCGCGACGCGTGACGTCCCGAGTCCCCACGCGGCCCCCGCCAGAACGAGCACCACCGCGAGAGCCGCCCAGGCGCGGAATGCCCCGCGCTTCGCAGGCGCCACACGCACGGTCGTCGCGGGAGGCGGCACGTTGTTCGCTACGGCAGCCGCGTCCATTGCTGGCGCCAGCTTCGGGGGTACGCGTTTGCCTCGACGAGGGCGGTGCCGGGGTTCGTGCCGCCACTGCTCGAAGCTGTCAATGTCCTCCCCCTCCGTCGTCGCGGAGTCCACGTCGTAGGCGTCGCAGAGCGGCACGTCCCACGTCGCGTCCGCGCCGCGTAGCGCCTGCTCCAGCGCTTCGCAAAGCGCCAGGGCGCTGGGCGTGCGTGCCTCGGCCGTCTTCTCCAGGAGCTGCATGCACACGTCGCTCAGCGCCCGAGGCACACGCTCGTTCTCCTCGTGCGGCGGCGTGGGCGCGCTGGAGAGAATCGCCTCCGTCAAGCTGGCCCCGTCCCCCCCATCGAAGGGAAAGCGCCCTGTCAGCAGCCGGTAGGAGACGAGTCCCAGCGCCCACAAGTCGTCCGCCGGCCCCGCTGTGTAACGGGCGTCCCTTGCCTCAAGGTGAGCACGCAGGAAACGCCACGCCTCCGGAGAGCGGTAGTCCACCGTCCCGGGCGGGAGGATGTCCGCCGTCAGCTCTCGCGCGCCCGCGTAGTCGCCGATGCCGAAGTCCACCAGCTTGGCCAGGCCGTCCGAGGCGCGCACCATGACATTGGCCTCCTTCACGTCCCGGTGCACCACCCCTTCCGCGTGGGCGGCGGCGAGTGCCCGCGCCACGCCCAGCAGCACGCGCGCCGCCTGCCGTGCCGTGGGGTTCTCCGCGTCGGCCCACGCGTCCAACTGGCGCCCTTCCACGTACTCCATGGCGATGACGGCGAACTGCGGCTGGGCCACCGGCCAGTAGCCATGGCCCAGAATCCGAACCACGTTGGGGTGGTGCAGGCGGGTGAGGATGGAGACTTCGCGCTCCGCCCGCTCGCCCACGCGAGGCAGGTGCAGCAGCTTCAGGGCGCAGCGCTGGCTCTCGCAGCGCGCGAGGTACACCGTGCCGAAGCCGCCCTGCCCCAACTGGCGCTCCACCGCGTAGCCCAGCACCTGGGCCCCAGGAGACAGCGCAGCCGGAGGCGGCCCCCGCATCATGGCGTCCTTCCTTCGGGCTCCCAGGCCTCTCGCATGCGGCGTCCTCCCAACGGGGCGCGGACCCTACCAGAAGCGTGAGAAGCCCGGGAATCCCGCCCTCTGGCCACCCCCTCCAGAAAGGACTCATGGAGTCCACCAACATCCACCCAACCTCTAGCATTCACTCTTGGCAGGCCTTCGGTTACGCTTCCGCCATGGCGCGCCATTCCTCGCAGCCGGCACACTCCCAGCCACTCGCCAGCATCATTGGTGACGCCGCGCGGGCCGCGCGCACCCGCCTGGGCCTCACGCAGGCTGAGATGGCCAAGCGCGTGGGCCTTGCGCACAGCGTCTACAGCCGCATGGAGCGAGGCCGCATGCTTCCCAGCGTCTCCACGCTTCAACGCATGTGCGGAGCGCTGGGCGTCACCCCAGACGAGCTGATGGGCCACACGCCACCTTCCGACGACTTCCCTGCGCGGCACCGACTCCTCCTGCGTGTGCGCAACCTGGAGGAGTCCCAGGTGCAGGCGCTACTCCTGCTCCTTCCCGACTCTCGGTAAGCAGCCCGGTGGCGCGCGCCCTCGGCTACGCTGCGCCCGCCATGAATGAGGAACTCGGCATCACCATCGGCACGGAGGCCCGCGCCGCCCGCCAGCAGTTGGGCCTGACGCAGGCCGAAGTCGCGGAGCGCATTGGACTGGTGCACCCCGTCTACAACCGCTTGGAGCGCGGGAAGATGCTGCCCAGCGTCCCCTCTCTCTATCGCCTCTGCCGGGAGCTGCGCGTCTCCCCTGAGAAGCTGATGGGCCTCACCGCAACAGGCGACGTGCGGAAGGACACGAGGGAGAAGCCCAAGAAGGAAGAGGACGCCCCGGAGCTGCGACGCCTCCTCCACCTCGCGCGCAAGCTGGACGCGGAGGACCTCGCAGCCCTCCTCCACGTTGCCTCCGCCCTGGCGCGCTGAAGCATTACTCCCGCTTCAAGCCCTCCAACTCGTGGGCGTCCAGCCCCTCGGGGAAGAAGCCTTCCTCGCCGAATTCCACCTCGTCGCGAAGGACGCTGCCCTCCGCCAGCACCTGGGCCCACTCAGCTGCGGCTTCCTGCCGGCCGAAACCCGGGTGCCGCCTCGCCAGGGCGACTCGCATCGCGTCGCGCATGTCCGCCGCCGTGGCGAAGCGCTCCTCGGGATTAGCGCGTAGCGCGACATGCAGCATCGCCTTCACGTCCGGGGAGAGTGAGGCCACGGCCTTCTCGACGTCCTCCGGGCTGAAGCTGGCCAGCAGCACCTGCATTTGAGTCAGCGGCAGGGAAGGGAGGATTTCAGGCTGGAGGTGAACCATGCCCTTGAGCGGACGCGGCACGTCCTCCACGTCGAAGAGGTGCTTGCCTGTGAAGAGTTCCACCAGCAGCACGCCCAGGCCGAAGACGTCGGAGCGCGGCGTGAGGGGCTGCCGCGTCAGGTACTCCGGCGAGGCATACGCCACGTCGCCCCGGACGAGGCTTGCGGGAGACTCCTCGCGCCCCACCACCAGCGAGTAGGCCGCGCCGAAGTTCGTCAGCTTCACCTCGCCTTGCGTCCCCACGTAGACGTGCCGGGGGTTGACGTCGCGGTGGATGACGCCCAGTGACTTGCCGTCCGCATCCGTCAGCGTATGCGCGTGGTGCAGGGCCTCAGCGACTTCCGCGCCGACATAGAGGGCGAAGGCCTCGGAGACAGGCCGGCCGCGCGCAACACCCGCACTCACCAGCGTCTCCAGCGAGGGGCCGTCCACGTACTCCATGACGACGTGCAGCGCGCCCTTGTTCACCTTGCGGTGGAAGACCGTGGCAATGGCCGGATGGCGCAAACGGAAGGCCAGCTGAATCTCCTCCCCCAGCCGCGTGCGCTGCATGAAGGTG
Source organism: Corallococcus exercitus (assembly GCF_042231735.1). Taxonomy (GTDB): domain Bacteria; phylum Myxococcota; class Myxococcia; order Myxococcales; family Myxococcaceae; genus Corallococcus; species Corallococcus exercitus_B. The sequence continues at coordinate 10,018,401 of NZ_CP102577.1, read as the reverse complement.
GAGGGGTTCGCCAGCCGCCGCACGAAGCAGAAGCCGGGCAGCTTGTTGCCCCGCTCCGAGAAGCGCTGAGCCAGCATCAGCAGCTCGCCCGTCTGCATCAGCACCAGCTCACGGACGGCCTCGTAGCGGATGCCGTCGATGGTGAAGAGGTGCTGCGGCTTCTCAGGCGTCGGCGGAAGCTGCCTGCGGCGCGCGGAGGCTTCGGTGCGCGCCAGGTCATCGGTCGTCGTGTCGGGCATGGCTCCTCGGGAGGCGGGAGAAAGGCGCGACAGCGCCTCCCAAGGAGTTTGAGCGCAGTTGACTTTTAAAGTCCACAACCACGGACTCTAAAGGGCAATCACCGCACCTGGGCGAGGGCGAAGCCTGCCCCAGCGCCGAGTACCACCGCCAGCACCACAGCCAGGACAGGGACTGGGCGCGGCTGCTGGCGTAGCACCTCGTTCTCCGCCTGAAGGCGGCGCAGCTCGCGGGCCGTGAGGATGCAGCGCTCCGTGGACAACCAGCAGCCCTCGGACACAGCCACAGTGCGCCCATCCTGGAGCGTCACGGTGGCGCGGGCCACGTCTAGCACCTCCCCTTCCGCGCGCGCACGCCCCGCCACAAGCAGGGCCAACGCCAGCACCAGGCCCCTCACCGCTTGTCGCCCGGCTGGAGCTCGTTGAGGGCAGCCACCGCCGCCGCCTTGCCAGCAATCTCCCCGGCCGCCACTTCCCCCGCCTCGCGCGCCGCGTCCTCCACGGCGTCTCCGAAGACGAGCGTCTTCATGACGGTGAAGCCACCCGCCGCGCTCAGGCCGATGGCGAGCGCCTTCAGCAGCAGGGCTACCGTGAAGGACTCGCCTGCCAGGAGGGCGTTGGACACCGCCCCCGCGACGGACAGCAGCAGCGCCAGCACCGCGCCTGCCCGCGCCGTCCGCAGCAGCGGCCACCACGCCCCCACGAAGCGGCGCAGCGCGTAGACGAGAGCGATGACGGCCAGGGATGCGACGAGGGCCCAGTTGCGGGCCGTCACCGCGTCGAGGATGAGGCGCGCGAAGGCCTCCATGTTGCCCGGGTCGGGCGTGCCGCTCGCCTGCGCGAAGGCGACGGAGGGGAAGACGAGGCAAAGGGAGAGGACGGCGAGACGTCGCAGCATGGGCATGCCTTTCGTGGGTGAGGCGCGGCGAAGTGCCGCGCGGGGAAGTCAGAAGCCGAGTCGCGCCAGCGAAGCGGCAAGCGTTGGGTGCATGGCGCGCCACTCGGGCATCGAGCGCACCGTGTCGAGGAAGCGCCAGACGGCGGCGAGCCGCTGCGCGTCCGTGCTGCCCGCTGGCTCCGAGAGGAAGAGGCCGCGCACGGGCTCCAGCTGGCTACCGCTCACGAGGCTGGGCCATTGGCAGTGCGGAGCATCCCCAAAGGAGCCGCCCCAGGCCAGGCCCGCGCGGCGCGTCTCCTCGCCAAGAATGGCGTAGGCCGGCCCATCCCAGCGCGGCTGAAGGCCCGGACGGTCCACGTCGCCATCGCGGCAGAAGTCGTTCGCCAGGCCGTAGTTGTGCGCGGAGAGGCCCTCCGGTGCCGCACGGCCACCCTCCCCCTTCAGGTAGCGCAGGTGCAGCCCGCGCTGCTCCGCAAAGGTGGCGTAGCCACGGGTGGCGACGTAGTCCGCGCCGCGCACACGGCAACGGGCGATGACTTCACCCATCACCGCCGCGAAAGGCGGGTAGAGGAGCTTCAAGTCGAGACGGGAAAAGAGTTCGGGGTTGTGAATCATCCCCCACTGAATGGGGGCAGACTGAAGCGTGTGGCGTGCGCTACCCCTCCGCGCGGAAGCGCACCCCGTCCAGACTCACCCACGCGGTACCCGTGGGCAGGCTGAAGACCTGGAGGCCGCCGTCGACGTTGAGCTGCGCCATGGCGAGGCCGTGACTCGTCGGCAGCGCCAAGATGCGGTTGGAGCTGGCCCGGTAGCCCACCGGGAAGCGGTACGCGTTCACGTAGCCCACCGCCCCAGGGCTGATGAGGCCGCGTGCGGACACCTCGTTGTCGCTGTTCTTGTAGAAGCCCGGGGGCCAGTTGGTCGCGTTCCACGCCACCCAGCCATTCTCCAAGTCGCTAATCTGCCCTGTGCGGATGGTTGTCCACGGCTCGACAAGGCCACCGATGCGCTCCAGTCGCACCGAATCGACGTACACCCACGGCGCGCCTTGCGTCGCATGGGCCAGCAGGCGCACCTGGACGTAGCGCGTCCCGACGGGCGCGTTGTGGAAGCCTGTCATCCGCTCCCAGCCACTCATCGGCAGCACCTTCGTCGTGCTCACCGTACCCAAGACGTTGAATGCGCCGTCGTACCAGACAAGTTGGACGGAGAAGGCCGTCCCTGTCTGTGACGCCCTCGCGAGGGCATCCACGCTGTACCTGTCACCCGGCCGGGCAATCATCGCCTGGGAGTCCAGCCGCGTGCCGCTCGCCACCAACCGGATGGCACGCGCGCCCGTGTACGCGTCCGCCGTCACCTGGGAATGTGCGCCCCAAAGGCCCGCCCCCATCGTCCAGGCGTCCGGGGGCAATTCCTCAAAGGAGTGCGCTTCGAAGTCGGGGTTGGGCGGCGACTCCCCGAAGGCCACGGCGGGCTGCAGCGTGGCAGGCGTTACGTAGGCCGTGGTGACGGACACCTCGGCGGATGGCGCGCCCAGGTTGCCCGAGGCGTCGCGGCCAACCACCCGGCAGTAGTACGTGGCTCCGGGACGCAGGTCGGGAAGCGGGAAGCGCGTCGCCGAGGCCCGCCCCTGGAAGGTGGCCTCCGAGGGCTGGAAGCCCGGTGTGCGCGAAGCATGCACCTCGTACTCGTCCCAGGCCGGACCGGTGGTGGCGGGGGTCCACGTCACCACGCATCCGTTGACGGTAGGCGTCGCCCGCACCTCCTGCGGCGCAGCTGGGCCCGTGAAGGCTGCGCTGGGAGCAATGCCCGGTCGGCTGTCGCGCTCCAGCCACTCGCGCAGCGACGTAGAGGGCTGGCCGCGCAGCACCAGCTTCATGCGCGCTGTGCCGTCCGTGGCGCACTGGTGCTCAAGCTCCTGCACCGCGAGCCGCTGCGCCGTGTCCAGGCGCACGCCGTCCGGCAGCACGAGCACCAGGTCAGCCAGTTCCAGGCCTGGGTGCGGATCCACCGTCATGGAGACAGTCAGGGGCGAGACGGAGAGGTCCGCGAGGGCCGCGTCCGCCAGCCGCTGGGCCTCGGGCTCCGTGTCGATGTTGTCGAGGTCGTCGTTCGCCACCTGCATCCAACGGCGGCCCACCTGGGCGCGCGCCGTGGGGTTGCTGGCCGTCACTGTCTTTCGCTTCGGCGTGCCCGAGGCGTCCAAGTCAAACTTGTCGCTGTAGACGACCTCTACGTCCGTGCGGATGTCCGCTAACTGCCGCGTCACCCCATCGAGGTTGCCGTATTCGTCCGGGCCATAGCTCCAGTCCTCCTCCGTCTGGAGGCGGTCAGGGGCCGCGAGGGTGAGGGCGAAAGCGCCAGCGGCAGGCTGCCAGCGCATGCGGCAGTCCCAGCCAATCCGCTGCGCCAGAGTGCGCGCCGCGTCCAGCACCGGCTCCACCTTCTGCACGTACCGGCCGCGCTGGGACATGGGGTCCACGGGCGTAAAGAGCGCGAATGAAGCGAGGCCGTTGTCGTCCAGCAGCGACTGGATGATGGACTGCACAGCCACGCCCACCGTGTCGTTGCCGTATTCGCGCTCTACCTCGATGAAGGTGTCCTGCAGCAGGCCGCCCAAGTCGCGGCCCACGACACGAAGCTCGTCGGGCCCGGCGTCCACCTCATCGATGCGACCCCGGAAGACCTCGAAGTAGTCCGCCTCTTTCGGCGCGGCGGAGAGCGGCGCGAGGCCCAGCTCCACGCGAAAGTAGGCGCCCTCCACCAGCAGCGGCGCGAACGTGCCCTCCCCGGACGTATTCGCGAGGGACTGAACCACCAGGGGCGAAAGGGAGAGGCGAGCGCCAGCCGCACCACTGCGCACCAGCGACACCTCCGCTTCGGCCACGGGCGCGTCCAGCTTGTCGTTGATGCGAACGCCCAGCACCCAGTCAAAGCCCAGGAGGGTATGCAGGTTGCGCCACTCCCCTGCCGCGTCGCGTACCCAGACGCGCGGATGGGTGGAGTAACCGGAAGGGCTGCCCAGCAGGGCCGCCTGGAAGGAAGAGAGGGGCCGCATGCGTCAGCGCTCCTGCAACTCGAAGTCGAACTCCTGCCCGAGGACGAGCACGCCGCCCTCCCACCACTGCACCGCGCGTCCTGTTCCCACCCGGCCCAGCACGGGAAGTGGCTCGTAAAGGGCAGCGCCCGAGGCCCGGTGGTACGGGTACGGCGCGCCGAAGGACTCGCCGGCAGCGAACCAGGGAGCCACCCACGACGCGGGCGCCACCCACGGCAGCACCACCAGCTCATCCACCAGCAACTCGCCCGCTGCCGCTGCGTTGCTGAGCGTCACCGCGCCCAAGGGAAGCTGGCCCGTGCCATCCACGGCGAGGAAGCCGTCCGCGTGGGGGCTGGCACCCGGCACGCCGTTGACGCTGAGGCCCACGCCCGCGCGGTGGACGTGGTGGCGCCACCTGTCCTTTGTCCCCTGGCGCTTCCACCAGTACGCCACCGTCCACTTCGCGCCGAGGCCCGTGGGGAAGGTGACGCTCGCGCCCGCCTCCATCAGCATGCATCCGCCAAGGCGCCCCATGGCCTCCACCGCCGACACGTTGCCCACCATGGCGCTCGGCGAGAGGAAGGCTTGGCTGCGCAGCCCGTCCTCGAAGCTCCACACCTGGCCCTCGCCTTTGAGGAGCCCCCGGTACGCGCGGGCCTCCTCTTGCGTCAGCGGGCCGGTGTTGCCCGCCAGGGTGAAGACTTCGCGCCGCTCGCTGCTGCGAAGCCACCCGGAGAAGGCGCGGCGGTGCTCGCCCAGCAGCGTCGGCGTGTACGTGAGGCCCCGCTCCGCTGAAACGGGCAAGGGGATTCCAGAAAGGGCCAGGGCAGCGGGCATGAGGGAATCCTCAAGAGCTAGAGAAGCGCGCCGTGAGGCGCACGCGGCTGCCAGCGACGCGGATGCTCGCGCGCTGCTGGCGTAGCGACTCGTCCCGCCGCGTGGCTTCCATGGCGGCGTCGATGTCGTAGCCGGTGATGTTGTAGGTGACGGGCGCGGCCATGGCGGAGACGTTGCCCGCCTCCGGCGCACGCACCTGACCTCCTCCGTTGAAGCCAGGAGGCAGGTAGCTGCCGAGCCATCCCGGCACCGCAGGCGTCGCGGGCACCTGCCCCAAGAGGAGCTGCTGAATGGCGGGCGGGAACATGCCGAGGAGCCATCCCGGCACCGGCCCGCTGGGCGAGGACGGGCCGTCTTCCTCCGGCTCCCCAGCGGCAGGCGCCTCGGGCGTGGGCTTCGGCTTGGACGGCACCGTGGGGCCGTCCTGCGTGTCTTCGGACTCGAAGCGGCGCAGCGCCACCTTCCACGCGGCCGGCACGTTGGTGAGGGCCGCCGTGGCGCGGGCCACGGCTTCCGTGTGCTCCTCCACCTGGGCGGTTTCCTCGGCACGCGCCTTCGCCGAGTCCCACGTCGTGTCCTCCAGCACGCGCAGGGAGTCATCCATGCTGTCGGTGTCCACCTTCAGCTTGTTAAGCGAGCGCGCGAACTTCTTCAGTCCGTCGAAGCCCGTCCAGTCGATGAGGCTTGAGATGGCGCGAATGACGGTCTGCACCGCGCCGATGACTGCATTCCAGACTTCGCTGATGGCCTTCGCGATGGTGAGGACGACGCTGCCGACGAACTTCAGCGCCGTGAAAAGGGCCTTCATGATGGGCCCGCCCAGGATGCTCAGCGGTTGCTGAATCAGCAGGAAGGTGCGGCCCAGCACCTCGAAGAGGGGCGCCAGGCCCTTCAGGATGTCGCCCAGCACCACCAGCGGCGGCACCAGCGGCTCGATGGCCTCCCCCAGCATCTCGAAGACAGGCGTCAGGGCAGAGAGGAAGCCATCCACCACCATCGTCACTGCGTTGAGCAGGGGCTGGAGCGGCTCCAGCAGCGTCCCCAGCGAGTCGGCCACCTTCTGGATGAGCGTGTTGACGGACTCGATGACGCCCTTGAAGCCTTCGGACTGCATGAGCAACTCGCCCACTACGGCGATGATGGCGCCGTAGACACCGCCCGCCTCCATGCCCTGGACGCCCGCGTTGATGAGGTCGCCCAGCTGGCCCAGGCCGCCGATGAAGCGATCCACCAGCGACTCCCTCGCGGCTTCCATGGCCGCTTCCGCTTCGGCAGCGAGGTTCTCCGCCTCCAGGCGCAGCTCGTGGAAGGCAGCGGCACCGGCAGCCTCCTCCGCGCGCACGCTGGCCAGGTACTCCTTGCGTGACTCCTCGTTGGCCTGCGCCTGGAGCTTCGCCATGGCGGCCTGCTCCGCCGCCTCCTGCTTCTGAGCGGCCTCCAGGGCGGCCTTGTCCGTGGGCTTGCGGATGCGCGCCTTGCCCTGCGCCCCTCCCCCACCCGCCAGCTTCGCCAGGAGGGCCTGAATCTGCGACGTGACGCCCTCCAGGTTGAGGGCCCGGGCGAGGTCCGCGCCCAGCCGCTTCGCGCCCGCCGTGCTGGTGCGCAGGCCGTAGGCGACGCTCTCCTCCAGCTCCCGCCCCGCTCCGGCCACGGCGTCCCCCACCGCCACCGCCGTTTGCCGCGCACCGTCCCAAAGCACCTGGGCGCCCTGCCCCAGCGTCTCCAGCAGCTCCCGGCCCGTGACGGTGGACACCTGCCGGAACGTGGCTGCTAGCTCCGGGAAGCCGGCCTGACGAGCTACGGGCTCCAGGAGGCGAGAGACGCCGCGCACCAGCACCGCGACGCCGTCCAGGACGCTCAGGGCCGCTCCCTTCACGAAGTCGCCCAGCGCCAGGAAGGCGCGGGAGAAGCCGTCCGCGATGCGTCCCGCCCACTTCGCCAACTGGTCGCCGATGTCCCGGAAGAAGTCCGCGAGGCCCGTGCTGCTGTCCTCCCAGGCGGCGTAGACGCTGCCCGCCAGCAGCACCAGCGCCGCCACGGCGGCTGCCACCGCCGCGAGCGGCACCAGCAGGCTTCCAGTGGACAGGGCCAGGCGCCCCAGGCTTCCGGTAACGGATGGCGTGCTCGCCACCATGCCGCCCATGGAGGCCGTCACCTTGTCCATGGAGGCCGCTAGGGAGGCCAGGGCCACGGACTTGTTGAGCAGGCCCAGCACCTTCACCAGCCCACCAGCTCCCGTGGCCACGCCTTCCACCACGCCCGCCACTTTCCCTAGCGCCCCAGTGGCGAGGCCCGCCCCGGCGACCCACACCAGGACATCCGAGGCGGCGGCCTTCATTTCCGGAGAGAGAGACTGGAAGCTCGCCACCACGCGCTCGACGCCGTCCGCGACGTGCTGCACCACCGGCAGGAAGGCGTCGCCCACGTCCGCAGCCAGCGTGTAGAGGAGCGCCGTCATCCGCTCCGTCTCGCGCTCCATGGCCGCGTTGGACTTGGACGCCGCCGCGACTGCGCCGGCAATCCCCGCAGCCACCGCCGCGCCAATCTCGCCCAGGCCCTTGGACTTCTCCTTCACCTGCTTTGCGGCCTTCTCGACGGCCTCCACCACCTTGCCCAGGTTGGACAGTGCCTCGCCCACGGAGGCCGTCACCGCCACATACAAATCGCCTACGCGCAGGCCTCCGGCCATGCCTCACCTCTTGGGACGTTTTCTGAAAACCGTTGTCGTCGTCAGCGGGCCGGCATGAGAGGCGGGGCCCGAAGCGCGCATTCCGCGCACCTCCTCGGCCTCCAGGGCGCAGTGGGCCAGGAGGTGAACGACGTCCTCCCACGCCCAGCTACGCACTTCCTCGGGCGACTGGCCCGTCAGCTTCACCACCGCGTGCAGCGCCCTCAGCTCGGGGTGGTTACGGAGTTTCCCTTTGCTTCCTCCAGCGTCGGGCCCGCGAAGGCCCGGGCTAACTCGTCCTGAATCTCCTCCAGCCAGGGCTCGCGCTTGACCTGGCCCACCTCCGACTCATCGAAAACCCGGATGGCCGTGTCTGGGTGGTAGAGGCAGAGGACAGCGATGCGGGCGATCATCGCCATCCCCGCGAACTCATCGACGGGCTTCCTGTCGGGCCCCAGTTCCTTGGCGGCCTTCGCGGCGGCGAGCAGTTCAAGCTTCTCGCCCAGAGGCGGTTGGCAGATGTCGTAGTCGGCGCCGTCGAGCGTAACGCGCTTGTGCAACTTGCGTCGGGTGCCGAGGGGCTTTCGGAGCGTGGTGGGGGCGGTCATGGTGGAGCCTCGGTAGAGACGTTGGAAGGGAGCCGGCTACACCGCGACGGGCGCGCCCTGGCCGGCAAGGGTCGCGGAGAAGGTGACGACGTCCGTGGAGCTGCGGCCCTCCTCGTAGGACGTCACCTTCACCGGGTAGCGGTAGCCCTGCGTGCCCACGGGCGCCGTCTCGTCCTCCACGATAGTGAAGAAGACGGTGGCGTCGCTCTCGAAGGCATCCCGCAGCACCTGCTGCGGCGCGCTGCCCTTGAAGACGTGGCCGGACAGGGGGATGGAGAAGGACTTCCAGGTTCCCTTCGTGCGCTTGTAGCCGTCGCCGCCAAAGTAGTTGGCATCCACGGTGTCCTTGGCCCTGTTGACGGGCGCCTCCAGGACACCGTCCAGTGAGTCCGCTTCCACGGGCGCGGTGTCCGTGGCGCGGATGTAGAGTTTGTCGAAGAAGGCCTCTCGGGGTTCGGGCATGGTGGTGGCTCCAGTCATTGGGAGGGGAAGCGCTGCGCCAGGAAGTCCTTCAGGACGGCGGCCATGCGGCGGCGAGCGCTGCCCCGAGCACGACGGAAGGACTTGCGGAGGAAGTGCGGTGGCGGGTTAAAGAGCTGCGCGCCCCAGTGCCAGCCCTCGTGAATGGGACCTGCAGACGGGTGCGCGTAGCCCGCCGTCCACGTCGTGGAGAGGCGCCGACTCATGTTGTGGAGGGGGCCGCTCAGAAAGGCGCTGTCCCGGAGGTGGCCCTCTCCCACCGGTACGAGGAAGAGGGAGTAGTCCAGGGCGAGGCGGGCGATGTTCCGGCAAGGCGCATCGAGCGCGCGCAGCACCTCGACAGGCGAGCGACGCAGACGCTCCAGCTTCACCGCATCGACTTTGACTCGGACAGGCATCCCCTACTTCAATGGGGGCAATCTGGCAGCTGGCGACGCACTCCGGAGATCCCTGAAGGCAAGTCTGGGCAGGGCACCAACGGTAAATTGCCGGGAAGATGAGCTAGAGAATCAACCCGGCAGCAGTCAACTCGCCCATGAGTCATCCGACACTCGCCACAGGATCTCTAGCAAGAACCCGCAGAGCCCCATACTGTCCTCACACGACATGTACGCCGTCGCCAACGATCCCAGCCAGGAAGCTCAGCACACATAAGGCCATCTCACGCCATGATACTCGACATCAAAATAGAGACAATTGCAGAGCTAGTCACAGGACTATCAGACCTAAGAAACAAAACTCCCAAAGGGGAGCCGATCTGGTTCAGAGGGCATGCCAACAAGAAATTTAAACTGCTGCCCTCAATTGCAAGAAACCCCAAGGGCCTCGACCTCGAAGGACTCTTGATAAAAAAATTCAAACAGAACGCCTATCCTTTTCGAACCCTCCCCCCCAAGAGCGAATGGGAATGGCTATTCCTGATGCAGCATTTCGGAGTTCCTACACGTCTTCTCGATTGGACCGAAAGCCCTCTCGCAGGCCTCTACTTCGCAATAAACGATCTTCCCGAAAACGAGGCAGAAGACGCACACCTTTGGGCTCTGCTCCCCGCCAAGTACAACTCCGACTTCCCCCGCATTCGCTTCAAGGTAAACATCGACATTCCAAGTTTTGAGGTCGACAAAGTCCTGGAGGACTACCGCCCGGACATAGTTACCCTTGAGACGGCAACCACCAAATTCCCTGTTGCAGCAATCGCTCACCGACAAAACGAGCGAATAATGGCACAGCTTGGCGTTTTTACAATAATGCATAGAGATGCAACCCCAATTGAAAATATTGCAGACGACTGCCTCGCAAGATTCACCATTCCCACTGGAGCCAAAATCCGCCTTCGCGAAGAGCTACAAAGCCTACACATCACTCGCATGACACTATTTCCTGAACTCGCAAGCGTCGCCACGCTCACCAAGGAGTTCCTGCCATGAGCAAATTCAGACTAAGCTCAATGCACAACAGCGCGGTGCTATATGTTTATGCAATGAGAGAGTCGATCTGGACAGATCCGCCATACCAAAGACAGAGCGACATCTGGTCCATCCAAAAGCGACAATTGCTTATCGACTCAATCATCAACGGCTACGACATACCGAAATTCTACTTCCACGAATTTAACAAGCCAAAATCCGTTGGCGGAAAACAGTACGACTACGCGGTCATTGACGGCAAACAACGAATTCAGAGCATTTTCGAATTCATCAATGGCACATTCGCGCTCAGCAGCGAGATCGAATACATCCATGACTCCACCATCGACCTTCGGGAGCTTAGCTACAAAGAACTCGCTCAGCGCCACCCGATGATTAAAATCAAATTTGATAGCTTCACGCTTCCGATTGTCACGGTCCAGACAAGCGATTCAGATTTTATCGAAGAAATGTTCTCTCGCCTAAACGAGGCAATCCCACTCAACGCAGCCGAGAAAAGGAACGCATGGACCGGGCCAATACCCCCCATCTCGCGACAACAGGCCCAGCTGACATTCTTTACCAACAAGCTCCCATTTAAAAACACTCGTTACCGCCACTATGAACTGGCAACAAAGTTTCTCTACATCGAACACAAGGGGAAGTTAACAGACACAAAAAAGGCATATCTGGATGACTTTGTGCGATCATTCAAACCAGTCGACCAGCCCACCGCCAACATCCTGGCTGTAAAATCCGAGAAGGTTCTCTGGTCTATGGCGTCGGTATTCACTGACGAGGACCCACTTCTTCGCTCAGTCGGCATGATTGTTGTCTATTACTATCTGTTCCATGAGGCACAAGAAGAGGGCTGGACTTCCGACATAAGTCGAAAGGCACTGCTCGACTTTGAAGATGCTCGCATAAAAAATCGAGAGATCGCTGAACACGGCGAGGTCAAGGCCGATTACACCCTGCTTGAGTTCGACCGTTTCAGTCAAAGCCCAAATGACTCAGTAGCCCTGCAATACAGATATGCGGTCATGAGGCGCTACGTAGGACCCGTCAACGGACGCCCTCCCATTCCTGGCAATGAACCATAAAACGCCAAACTGCCAGCCAGAGCCATCCACTCCGTCAACGAGCCATGTATCGAAACATCAAATTAGTCATCCAACGATGCCGTCCTGACGAGTCATCTCCCAAGTAAGTCGGCCAACTCTCATTGGCCTGCACAAAGGCTTGTGGGCGGAAACAGGATTGATTGAGGGTCATAAAGACCATCAGCGCGAGTTGCTGCCCACCTTGGAAGTCCTCACGCCCCGACCGGACACGAACTTGGCAATGCACCACCAGATACGCAGCCTGTCCTAGCCCCAAATAGAGCTGGGGCTCTGCACCACCCGTTACGACCAGGGCCACGGACCTGGCCGGCACATCACCATCCGCATCGGGCATGGGCGCAGTGAAGAGGTTGGCGCCTGGAGAGGGTGGACGCACCAGCCCAATGCCCGCGTCCTCCAGCAGCACCGCCAGTTCCGAAGCGATGTCTCGCATCAGAACCACACCTTCCGAAAGCGCACCGCACCCGTGCCGTCCACGCTCTCGTCCACAGCCACGGGACGCCGCGCACGGTTGAAGTCCGCCACGTCCTCGCCCGGCAGCCAGACACGGTGCAGCAACGTGAGAACCGCGTCCGTGTAGACAATGTGCGCCGCCAGATGCTCGTTGCCGTTGGCGTCACGTATGAGACGCCGGGACGGCTGCACGCGAGCCCGCGCTGTCAACTGGGGACCGAGCGTTGGTTTTCCATAGGCATCTCGCCCCGTCAGCACTGCATAGGTGATCGACTGCCGGAAGGTGTCTGAGGGAGACGCCATCAGCTTACCCGGTGAATGACGTAGGGCGCGAGCAGCGCCTGCGCGACACCGGGGATGGGACTCTTCCCCTCGGCCTTCGCCGCGAAGTAGCTCACAGACCAGTCGCCAATGGACTCGCTGGCCACCATCGCGTCCACGCCGCGTGAGCGGTACATCTGCGCCGCAGTGAGAACGGTGGCCTCCTGCACGTCCTCCGGCAGCGTCACCACGCGCGACGCGTCCAGGGCCCGCTGCCCCGGCGTCACGAAGCCGCCGTCGTAGACGACACGGATGCCGTCCTCGCTGCCCTGGAAGCTGTCCGCCGCCACGACCACCAGTCCGCCCGAGCGCGCCGTTTCCCGCCACACGCCGCGCCTGCGGTACAGCATGCCGGCATCCGCTAGCTTCCCGTGGGCTTCGTACTCCTCGGACGGCACGAAGGCACCGCCCTCCCAGACGCCCACTACCAGGACAACGGGCGGGCACTCCAGCAGCAGCAATGGGCGCCCATAGCCCGCCGGGTACTCCACGAGGCCCTGGCCGTACTCGAAGACCCTGCCGCAGTAGCCAGCAACGGCCCGGCTTGCCGCTGTGACGAGGGACTCCAGGCGCGGCGTCACCGCCACGCCCAGGTCATCCGCCACGGTGGCAGCCAGGCACAGGTCAGCAGGACTCGCCATGGCCTCACACCGGCAGCGTCATGGCGCCGCCAAAGACGACGAAGGCGCACGCCTGGAGGCTAGGCGCCGTCCCGCCCGTCAGCGTCGTGGCCTCCGCCACGCGGATGAACCGCTTCGCTGCGCCGAGGTCCACGTCCTTCTCCGCGAAGGCGTTCGCCGCCGTCAGCTGCACGGAGGCCGAACCCGACCCGGCTGGCACGAAGTCCGTCCAGGCGTCATCCGCGCCATTGTCGCTGGAGTGCTGGAGCTTCACCTCGTAGCCCTGCGCGGTGGGGCCACCCGTCACAGCGCCTGTGGCCGCTACGAGGACGCAGCTCTCGCCCAGGACAAGCCGGTCGTGGCCCGTCCCCTGGCGGGTTCCAGCAGGCGTCGCGGCGGGCGGCGTGCCCAGGCGAGCGGCAACGAAGGCGCCGATCTGGCTGATGTGCGGTGCGCTCATGATGTCCTTTCGTGGGGCGTCGCCCCGTCAGTTGCTTCCCCAGCTCAGGTCCTTCACCACGACGCCGGACTGCCGGTGGCGCATGGCCAGGTCGTGCTTGGAGATGGCGCGAAGCACCGTCTGGTCCGTGGAGATGCCGGACACCACCTGGCCGCCGCGCGTGAACGAGCCGTTGGGGAAGACGTCGATTTCCAGCGCCATGGACTCGCCGATGAGCACCTCGGCCATGTCCACGAGGTAGAGCTCCGAGCAGTTCTTGCCCGAGCCGAGCGTCTCCGGAATCTGGTTTGTGACGAAGAAGGGCACGTTGCGTAGCGTGCCGCGCTCCACCATCTCCCGCTCCAGGGCGTTGGTCCCCTCCCCGCCAGGTCCCGGGGCATCGAGAATGGCCGTCTCCGCGTTGGGGGACATCAGCCACACCGGCTGCACCATGGGCACGTTGGCCTTCTTCAGCTTCTTCTTCGCCTTATTCAGCTCCTTCTTCATCTCGCCCAACGTGGGCGCGCCTGCCGTGGCTACCGTCTCCGCGTAGACGTGGGCTGCGTCCACCTGGTTGCGGATGCCGCGCGGCTCCAGTTGCGTGCCGCTGCCCCGGAGGAAGGCCGCGTCCTCCCGCAGCGCCATGACGTTCAGTAGGTCGTTGCGGATGAACTCCTCGGCGTTGATGGAGGCGTTGCGGATGAGGTCGTTGGGCACCGCCGTCAGCGCCGTGAGCTTCTTCTCGGACAGCGACACCGTGTCCGTGCCCGGCTCCGACTCCTGGATGGTGCTCGTCTCCCCGCCGTAGAAGGCCGTGCCCGTGCTGGACTGCCGGTCGAAGGTAAGCGAAGCACCGATGGGGATGACGCGGGCGCCGGCCTGCCGCACCACGGCCTTGTTGCGCAGCAGCTCGATGAACTCGGAGGCGAACTGGGGGTGCACCATCGAGCCCAGGCCGGAGTAGTTCCCTTGGGAGAGCGCCTTGCTCACCACCTCATCGCCCCAGCCCTTCAACACGTCCACCACGTTGCGCCCATCCATGCGCGCGACGGCCTTCGCCTTCACGTAGCGAATGAGGTTGAGGCCCGTGCCCTCCGTCATGTGCTTGCCGGTAATCGGCGCGCGACGGGGCTCCTCGGGCGCGGTGTCGGCCGCCTTGGAGCCCAGCAGGGCCGCGTAGCTGTCGCGGTGTCCCTTGGACTGCTCCACCAACTGCGCGGCCACCAACGGGCCCAATGACTTCGCCATTTCCTGCATCTGCTCGGGGGTCATGCTTTCTCCTGGAGGTGCTGCAACAGGGCCCGCGCCGTGTGAGCGGCAAGGGCATGGGTGTCGGACTCGGAAAGGGAAGGAGGTGCGGCGGGCGGCGAGGTCTTGCTCTTCTTCCGTGGCTTACGACCCAGCGCCTTCACCACCGCATCCGCGATGTCGCGGATGAGGGCGGCGCGTTCGTCGGAGTGCTTCTTCAGACGCACCGCGCGCTGGTTGCCGGGAATCGTGACGACGGAGATCTCAAGAAGTTCCTGCTCGTCGCAGTCGTAACCGCCGCGCTCGTTCTCGTGGTAGCGCAGCATGCGGTAGCGGACGCTCACCGCGTTGAGGATGCCCTTCTCCACCTTCCGCTCGACGCGCCGGGCAAACTCGTCATCCTGGTCGAACTCGATGTCCACCAGGAGAGCGTCGCCCTGGACGTAGGCGCGTCCCTTGCCGATTGGCAGGATGTCCGTGCGGCCTGCGCCGAACAGCCCACCAGAACCGTCGTCGTGCATGTAGAGAATGACGGGGTTCGCCGCGTAGGCGTCGAGGCGCCAGCCCTGGACGGACAGTCGGTCGTTGTAGCGGTCGAAGTCGGCGTCGTTGGCGCGAAAGGTGAAGAGCTTCGGTCGGCCCTCAGCAGGGAGTGGGGCGTCCTGCTGGGCAGCCAGGCGGAACCTGAAAAGAGGCTTGAGCATTCACCTCTTCAATGGGGGCAACTCTCTCACTATGGAAGCATAACCCACAAGGGTTTCCCCCACGCAGCGAGGCACGAGGAAGTACTCGCCCATTTTTCCGAAAGCACTAAAATCCCCGCCTTACACCTCTCAAAATTGATAAAGAAGGAGTTCTACCCACAGCACCAAGCAAGCCGCGATCAAAGAAACACACCAACAAAAAACACAACTCACGGACACAAGAATGACGACAGGAAAACAAAACAAGCCAGAAGGCATCAACACCGAACCACCACCAAGCGATTCTCCCCCTCCGCCCCCAGAACAGCTCCCAGAAAGACTCCTCAAATGCGACGCCGTACTCTCACTCACAGGGGAGCGCGAAATCTTCAACTCCCTACAGCAAGCCTCTTGGAAAGCAGCACATAGCGTCTATTACGAAGACCAAAAAGAAAAGAAATGGCGCGAAACTGACATCATCGCACGCCGCAGCTGGGCACGACAAAGAAAGTCCGGGACACAGTACTGCACAATAAACCTAACCATAGAGTGCAAGAGCGTAAAAGACTACAACATAATATTCGCCCCCGAAACACTCGACAACCACTACTCAGCCGTCCAAGCATACTGGTTTCCGGGCGAAGGACGCCTTCAAAAGCTCGCATCAAACCTAGAAACCACGGAACTCAATTCGAAACAGACATCGCTATTTATTCGCAACCTAGAGGAGCTGGCGTTTCCGAACGGACGGTCCCTGCTCATGGACTTTGAAACGCCACACCCCAAGGCTCCGTTAGCATCAACAGCCTTTAAGGAAACCAACATAAAGGTCGACAAAGACCTAGATGCCTCCGTGCTCTGGCGAGCCAATCAGTCTCTTCGCTCCGCGATTGACAGTTTCCGCAAAACGCAGTTCGAGAACGACTACTCCTCACTGCAGGACATCATGCAGACTGCACGCAGGACAAGCAATTCCGTCCATGACTCAGCCATGGCGTTTGCAAATAAATTATCCCACGAAATCAACGTTTTCCATCCAATCATCGTCATCGAGTCACGACTATGGAAATTGCATGAAACGCACCTAGACGAAATACCTTGGTGCAGACACGTACACATCGATCGAACCGGGGTTGCTGACTGGTGGGTGGACGTTGTTGGGCGAAGTCATTTTGAAAAATACTCAGCACAGTTAACGAAACACTATGAATTACAGATGTCGAAGACAGGAGCGCGACAACTAAAGGCGCCCAGAAAGCCCATGTTTTATTAGTCTGAATTATCCTCCGCCAGAGCTGCTGGCGTCCGATCTCTATGCGACATTTGTCCCGGCATAGGCAACGGATACCCATGCCGATTCGGATCCGCCTTGAATCCCGCGAGTTCTCTCCACTCGTCGTAGCTGAAGGCCTCCGGCATGGTGCTCATGACCCGAAGCTGATGCTCACGGTCCGCTGGCACGGGGCTGTCGTAGTCGAGGATGGCCTCTGAGTCGCCGAATAGCGGCATCAACCGCATCTGGTACTCGGTTCGCAGGAACTCCATGCGCGGGAACGTCGCCTGCTCGGCGAGGTTCTCCCGCGCGGCGAAGGCTGTCGCCTTGTTCGAGCTGGAGATGTCGCCCACGATTTCGGGCGGCACGCGGTACGTCATCCGCACGAAGCCCATGAGGAACTTCCGCAGTTCCACCAGCTGCATGTCGCGGAAGCTTGTGTCGAGGCGAGCGAACGTCACCCGGCCGCTCGTGAGGAGCAGCTTGCCCGCCTTGTCCGGCCCTTGGTGCTCGCGGGCCAGTGACTCCTTAAAGGCCTTCGCCCCTGCGCTGTTCGCGTCCGTCAGGCCCTCGATGGAAGCGATGGCGGGCGGCAGCATGTTGTTCCAGAAGGACGCGCGCAGGAACCGCGCCACGAACTCGTCCGTGTCCAGTTCGTCCCCAAGCGCGAAGGCGGGACCGACTCCGCGCCCAAGCGGATCCTCCGGGTCTAGGTTGCGCAGATGGAGAACGTCCGCCGCTGGTACCTCCCGCATCATGCCGCCCACGAACACGGAGAAGGTCCGCTGTTCGCGCGGCACGTCCATGGCTGGCAGCCGCGTCACTAGGTTGGGAGGCACCGGCCAGAAGCCCACCGGGAAACCCGCCACACGCTCCAACACCAGGAAGGCCTCGCCGACGAGGTCCAGATACACCTGCACCAGCTTCGTCACGGAGCGGCCCGTCAGGTAGTCATTCGGGTCCGCGAGCATCCGCAGAATGGGATGGTCTGGCACCTCCTGGACTTCTCCCGCATCCAGCATGGCCTTCAACCGCATGGCGCGGACCTCGCGCGTCGCACTCCGTAGCGCGTAGTCCTTCACCGGCTGGCCCTCGCGCGAGACGCGGCGGTACACGCGCCAGTTCACCCCGGCCACGGAGTCCGCGACCACGTCAACGACGGCCCGGAGCCAGGGCATTTCGCGGTACGCTGCCAGGAGCTGCGCCGTGCCTCGGCGCGGCGGCGCCTGCTGCCAGCGCGCCAGCTCCAGTCCCGTCCCCTGTCGCGGAGAACGCACCACCGCCGACTTCATCCGCTCCCACAACCCCATTGCAGTCCTCACAGGCAGAAGAAGGAGTCGGCGAACACCAGCTCGTGGACGCCCCAGAGCAGGGCATCCACCCGGTCATCGCGACGGCCGTTAATGCCGCTGAATTTGGCGAGCTGCGCCTCCAGCTTCGGGAAGGTGCCCACCAGCTCAATGCGGCCCGTCTCCGCAAGGGCGCTCACCGGCTCGGCGCGCTTCGACTTCGCCTCTCGGGCGCGCACCGGCTTCACGTTGACCTGGACACCCATCTCAGAGGCCACGGTCTGGATGGTCGTCTCCACCATCTCCCCACCCGAGTTCACCTCCGCCACCAGGGCGTCGCAGCCGAAGGCCAGGTACTCGCGGATCGCGGCGGCGGCCCACTCGCGCGGCGAGCCCCGGAGGCTCGCGTCCTTCAGCACCGACACGCGCTTGAGAGGAGCCCCGTCCGTCCCGACAAGCGGACTGGTTCTCACGCCCTGGACGACGATGCCCGTCTCGTCCGAGCCCGTCTCGCTGGTGGGCGCCGGGTCCACGGACACAATGCGCCGGTCCAGTCCCCGCGCGTACTCATGTGCGTCCGCCTCCACCCTGCCCCACTTCGCCGAGCCGAAGATGGCGCCGGGTACGTCCATGAGCAGCCGTCCCAGGACCTCCTGCTGGCCCCAGCGCGTGTGCATGAGGGCGCGCATGGTGGCAACGGCGCTGGGCGCCAGGTTGGCGCGGTTGGCCAGGGAGGAGCCCGTGCGCAGCACCACGCCGGGCCGCAGGGCCTTCGACTCCGCATCAGCGAAGAGCAGCTCCTCCAGCTTCTTCAGCGGGCGGGGCGTCCCGGTGAGCAGCAGCTGGGGCGGGCGCGCCGCGGTGCCGATGCGCAGCACCATGGGGAGCTGGTCCAGCGCCGCCATCTCGTGCTTCCAGCTGGCCGGCTCGTCGCCCCAGGCCCAACCGCAGTTGGGGCCGCGAAGCCGGTCCGGCTTATCCGCCGAGTAGCAGATGGCGTAGACGCCATTGGGCCACGTCACGCGCCGCTTGCTGGGCTCGTACACCGGCAGGAACCAGGGCGGAGACAGCGCCAGGATGCCGCTGGAGCCGCGAATCATGGTGTCGCGCACGTCGGCCGCCGTGGGGCCGATGAGGGCACCAATCGTCTTCGCCTCGCGGGCCTTCTGAATTACCCACCGGGCCCCGCTCCACGTCTTCCCGAAGCCTCGCCCCGCCATGATGAAGCAGGTGGAGAAGGAGGCCGGGGGCACCTGCTCGCGGCGCGCCCAGAAGTCCAGGTCGTGGACGAGCGTTTCCACCTCTGGATGGGTCAGCTTCCCGAAGAGGCGCTCGAGGCCCTGGCGCGTGCCCGCGTGCTTCACCAGGTACGCTGCGGGGGACTCGTCCGGGGCGAGCTTCTCCAGCATCCCGGAGAAGAGCAGGCGCTTGCGGTGCGCGGCCTCCCAGTCCAGGGCCTCACGGAGCATCGCCGCCCCCTACCCCGCTGGCGTCCGGCGTGGGCTCCGGAGCATCCGGCAGGAAGCGGCCCAGCCGCTCCATGAGGAGTTCGCGCAGGGCGACCTCGTCGGCGGCCTTGTCCTCGGGCGCCTTCTCCTCGACGTTGTCGCGCCGTCCGTACAGCTCCGGGAAGCGACGGGAGAGCAGCCACTGGACGTGCTTCGGGTTGTGGGCCGCTGCCGCCATCAGCATGTCCGTGGCGGACTGCATGAACCTCGCTTCCGCCGCGCTCACCGCGAGGTGGAAGTCGCGGTAAACGCCGCGTTCCTCCCCCGCACCACGGTGAAACCAGCGCGAAAGCGTCTGCTCGTTGATGCCGACGAGGCCCGCCACGGCTCTACGGAAGAGGCCGCGCTCCAGGTGGCCGCAGATAAGTGCCTGTAACTCGGGGGTCAGCTTGGAGGGGCGAGCCATTTCCCCTGAGAAATGGGGGCGGTTTCGCGGAAGAATTCGGCCTTACGCCCGACAAAACTCAGGGCGGCGCGGGCCGGGGCTGATTTTTCTCAAGATTTTTCGAGCGTGGGGGCCCGCCGAGCAAGGCGGAAAAGGGACGACCGTCCCAAATCTGGACCCGGGGGGCTACACAGGATCTGCCCTGGACAGCATCAACAGGACCGCGCGGTGATGGCCTGTTGAGCAGTGACTTCCCTGCGCGCATTCTTCGTCCATGGAAACCAAGAAAGTGTCCATCACCAAGAGTGCAGGTGCGCCGCTCCCCGGAAGCAAGGCACTGGTTTGGGGCAACAACGCGGCTTGGCTCTGCACAACGGAAGGGTGCGAGGAACTACTTGGCGGGCGCACTGGCGACACGGAGATCCTGGTGACATGCCGTGGCTGCCGGTCCCGCTACGAGATCCTCCGAACCGTGAACAAGAACGGTGGCTTGAACCTCGGGCCAGCGACAGGCGTCAGGCGGCTCTAATCTGACTGGGTGCGTGCCACTTGGTCGCGTAAGGCCAGGGCCACGATGCGCTCGTGGCAGGCCAGGAAGTCCACGCAGGACACCGCCCAGCGCCGCGTATACGCCCCGCCCTCGCACGTTTCCGTGACGGCCAGGGCTCCGGCGACCCTCGGCACCTGGACGCCGCACAGGACGCAAAGCGCGGCGTGCTGGTTGCGACGCAGCTCCGGCGCCTTGTCAGCGCACGCGAGGTGACGCGGCCCCGCCCCCAGCGTGTACTCGATGCGCTCGCCCTTCAGCACGGGCGCACCGCATGCGGCACAGGGGCCGCCACGCTGGGCGACGAGGACGGGCATCAGTCAGTCGCCCATGTCCGACAGGCGCTCGCGGAGCTGCTCGTGGGCACGGGCCAGCAGCACGTCCAGTCGGCTGCGTGGCTCGTTCCAGTCCTCGGCCACCTCGCGGATGCCGCACGCCTCCTGCCCCAGGCCATGGACGCGAGTCACCAGCTCTCGCAGCTTGGGGTCCAGCCGCAGCACCTCACGCCGGAGCCGCGCGCACTCCTCGCGCAGCGCGAACAACTCCTCGACGGTGGCCACCTCCAGCGCCAGGGCCGCGTCGTGCATCTGCGTCAGCGAGCCGGGCAGTGACTCTGCCGCGTCGTCGCGGCTCACCAGTGGCATGGGCCGCGTCTTCGGCTGGCCCTTGCGCCCGCGCTGGGCTGCGTCCGAGGGACGGACGTCCGCGTAGTGCAGGCGGATCTGCTCCATGATGGCCCGCCGCGCTCTCCACTCCACCCAGGTGGAGAACGTCTGCCGGCCGCGCTTCTCGGGCTTGTACGTCTCCACGGCCTTGAGCGCTTCGAGGAGCGCTACCTGGACGAGGTCATCCTCCAGCAGCGACCCGCTGAGCTTGTCGTAGCCACGGGCCTGCCGCCGCAGCTGGGGCTCCAGCAGGCGCAGCAGCGCGTCCACCAGCTGCCGGGCCCGCGCGGACTCGCCCGCCGCATGGCGCCTGTGAATCTCGCTCACCAGCTCATCCGGGCTCGGCCGCGACGCTCCACTGCGTGAAACATGAAACTCCCGCTTCGCTGCACTGCCCTTCTTCACGCCTTGCCCCTCTCGCGCGTTGAGAAACACGCCGTTCCCCATGCGACAATGTGCGCAGCACCCAGCAAGACACCTGCCATGTCACGCAGGGAGGGCATGCCTCCGCTATGCGTGAAACATCCACGCACTTGTGACATGGCGGGATACAGGGCGTGCCGACTTGCTGTGTCCGGATGGACCCACATGGTTGCCTCCAACGGCCAGGACCTGGGGAGTAGCATCGCCGTCTGACACGGCGTCTCGCGCCGCCATCACCCGGCAGGTCACCAGCCCCTCCCCTGTAGATGGGGGCGGACTCAGGCCGTGGCGGATCAATCACGCTGCGCGGCAGCCTGGCGCGTGGTGCACAGCCCAGGAACGACGTCCTAAACCCTTACGCGCGATCATGTAGGACTTCCCTACGCGCGCGTGTGTATCTTTCCTCCTTATTCCTACCTCATCTTTCTAAAGGGTTTAGGAAATGGGGTGGTGGTGGTGGCGCCACGCGCTGCGGAAGTGCATCGCACGTCACACGTCACAGGTGGCACACCCCTCGCGTGCGATGTGCCAGCGCGAGAAATCTGAGCCACCACATAAAACCACCCCCATTCAATCAGCATGAGCGCGCCTGCGGCTGTCACAGCCACACCCGTCACACCCAGGTTCCACCGCGAGGCCTGGACATGCTGATCGCCTACTTCGATGACGTCACCGACACGAAGCCCAAGCACCAGGACGTCACCTGGGAGGAGCTGAAGCAGCTTCTCACCACGCACACCGTGTCGCCTTGCGCGCCCTGCGTGGGCCATGGGTGCCAGGCGAAGCGGAAGCAGCGCTGCTGGTCGCCCGTGGACATTGGCACCCGGCGCCTGGATAGCGAGGTGCGCGCCGTCACAGCCCTCGTCTTCGACGTGGACGCGGTCCAGGAGGCGCAGCTGGAGGAAGCGTCAAAGCGCCTGGAGGGCTACGCAACCATCACCCACACCACGCATGGGCACCGGCCGGGCCACATCAGCCTGCGCATTGTCCTGCCGGTGAGCCGCCCCATCCTCAGCGCGGAGTGGCCGACGGTACGCGAGGAAGCGGAGCGGCTGCTGGCCATGCCGGCGGACCCCACCACCCGCAACCTGTCTCGCCTCTACCTGCTGCCCAACCACTCGGGCGAATTCGAAGCGGGCGCCGAAGCCACGGCGGGCAAGCCCGTGGACGTGGACGCGCTGCTCGCGACGGCGCGCGCCAGGACCAGGCCAGCCGTGCCGATGCAGCCCGTGGCGCCGGCCCTGGAGAACGCTGCGGACCTTTTCGACCTGCGCGCCCTCCTCCGCCGTGTCCGCAAGCCGGAGCACCGCGAACTCATCCGCCGTACGCTCGCAGGCGAGCCGCTGGCCACTCGCGGCATGCAAGACACCACGCTCAACTCGCTGATGAGCTGCTGCGCCTTCGTCCTGCCCCAGGAGACGCCGGAGGAGGTCGTCCTGGAGCTGTTCCGGAACAGCTTCGCGGCTACCGACTGGGGCGAGGGCACGGAGCACCTGGTGGAGCAGGCCCGCCTCAAGCTGCGTCGACACCGCGCACGCCGCATGGACGTGGACGCGAAGCGCATCGCGGACAACGAGGCCATCTGGCGCGCGCTCGGCACTCACCCACCTGCGCCCAAGGGGCCGGCCCTGCCACTGGAGGAGGGAGAGGAAGACCCGGAGGCATGGGGCCGCAACCTCGTCGTGGACGTCAGCAGCAAGGGCGAGAGCCGCATCCGCAACTGCGAGGCGAACATTTTCACGGTGCTGCTGTCGTCGCCCGAATGGCGTGGCGTGCTGCGCTTCAACGAGGTGAACAAGCGCCTGGAGTTCGAGGGCGGCCCGCTGCCACCCGGCATCGACCCCGAGACGCTGGACGTCGAAATCACCAACTGGCTTCAGCAAAGCGAGTACGGGCGCCTCGGGCTCCAGCCCAAAGCGGCCGTCGTCGCTCCTCAGCTCCTCGCGGTAGCGAAGCGCAACCGCTACGACCCGGTCGCGGACTACCTGAACGCCCTGGAATGGGATGGGACGCCGCGTCTCAACGGCATGCTGCAGCGCTACTTCGGCGCCCAGGGTGACGAGGCCCACCTGCACACCATCGGTGCCAAGTTCGCCATCGGCGCCGTGGCGCGGGCACTCAAGCCGGGCTGCAAGGTGGACACCGTCCTCATCCTCGAAGGGCCCCAGGGCCTGCGGAAGTCCACGGCCTTCCGAGAGCTAGCCGCGCCGTGGTTCAGCGACGCGCCTATCGACGTCCACAACAAGGACTCGGCCATGCTGGCGTCCCAATTCTGGTTCATCGAGCTGGCGGAACTCTCCACGCTGCGCCGAGCGGAGAACCAAGCCCTCAAGGGTTTCATCAGCCGCACTGAGGACACGTATCGGCCGCCCTACGGACGCGCCAACGTGAAGACGGCGCGGCGTTGCATCTTCGTGGGTACGACGAACGACGACGCGTACCTGCGGGACCCAACGGGACATCGTCGCTTCTGGCCTGTGCGCTGCACGAGCATCGATATTGAGGGGCTACTCCAAGACCGGGAGCAACTCTGGGCGGAGGCCGTGCTTCGCTTCAAGCAGGGCGAGCCCTGGTGGCTGTCCGAGGAGGAGGCGCAGCGTGCGGAAGCACAGGCGGCGCTTCGGGCAGAGGGGGCAGGTGACGGGCGAGAGGAGGCTATCGTCCAGTGGCTCCTTCTCATGCCGAAGGAGCGGCGCCCCACCGAGGTATCCATTCTTCAGGTAGCAACCGAAGCGCTTGGCATGCCCACTGCGCACGTGGACCACCGCATCTCAACGGAGATTGGCACGTGCCTCGTCGCGCTTGGTTTCGAGAAGCACCAGCGCCGAATGGACGGGCGGCGGCCTCGCATGTATCGCACGCCAGACGACATTCTAAAAACACCCACCAAGCAGCGAACATAGGGACAGTTCCCCCAAGAGCACCCGCCAGGCAGAGCTGCCATCCAACAACTCTGCTTGGCGGCCCACTTGGCAGGGACTAATTCTCTCGGGCAGTTCCACTGGCTTCCTCAAAACCTCAGGACCAACTCCCCGCTAAAATCGAACTCAGCATCGTCATTAATAAAACCGGCGAAATAGCTTGCTGGAGGAGGGCCGTTCTCAACAGCCACATCCCCCCATGCATGAATTCCTATTGCCCGCATATCCGATCCAACAATCAACGCACCGGAGTCTCCACCCTTCGTAAATCCGCCTGAGGTTTTATATGTCTCAGGAAACGTCCTACCGGGCATAAACACAGTTGCGCGCCCCACAATAGTTCCCTCGGTGACCCCGCTGGTGGCCCCAGACTTCATCACCTTTTCCTCGGCCACAGGAGCCCTCACCCCCGTGATATCTCCAAGCCCTCGAAGCCTGTAGCGCGAAACTGTCACGGCCGGCGGCTTTCGAGCACCGAGATGATCAACATCAACCTCGCCCAATGCGACATCGCACCGAACCTTAAGGTCAGTCATCGGGACCGCATCCATTAAAGAACCAAATTTCCGCCCTTTATGACTCAGAACATCCCCCCTCACCCCCGTATCATTCTGAGCAATCACATGATTATTCGAGACTATGCCATCAAGACTCAACAGATCATACTGCCTCTCGCCCTGCACGACGATTCGCACCGCACCAATAAGCGAAACCGTCCCATAATAAGTTGGAGCTCGCGAGCTCGTAACGGCGTCTCCACCCATGACATCGACTGTCTTTTCCCCATCCACAACCATGGGATTCACTGGCGTCGTTGAGGCAACGTTGCCTACTTGCTCTTCAATGCGTGGGCCTTTGCGCACAATAATCTTAAACCCGTCGCTCTTCAGTGCCGTCAGCGACTCCAGTCTCTCACCAATCTCCCCTGCCGTAATGATGATGGTGCCCGGGTCGCTATAGTCGAATCCGACACTCCGAACAGACTTGTCATCACCAATCATACGAACAACTTGCGCAATCGCATCCAATCCGGCTTTTTCGTCCATGGTCGCTCCCTCCCCAACAAATACTTACCACGCGAAATACCCAACCGCTTGGCATCAAACTTCACTGTTCAGAATGCTTCACAAATGGCGGCTCGTGGGTGACCAGCCACCGACTTGCCCTGCCGACCAGCACAGAGGCACTCTACTAAATTGATTGCCCCCATTAAGTGGGGGGGAATCCATCCTCCGAGGGGCCGAAGCAGTGCGCCGTAGAGAGCGGTTCCCTCAGGAGCCTGTCCGTCTCCCAGCTGCGGAAGTTCGCCCTCTGCCAGCGCGTGGTTCTTCGCCAAGGTCCTCCGGCTGCCTGAGCGGCCCCTCAAGGCCCGGGACGTTGGCACCGCCGTCCATGCCCAGTTGGAGCACTACCTGCGCACGGGCAGGACGTGCTGGGCCCCCTCGCGGTGGCCAGTAAGCATCTTGATGTGCGGGCGCGGCCTTTGTATCTTCAAGCAGCGCGTCGCCCACGCGTAACCCCAGTCGGCCGGCCCATGCTCGGCCTTGCAGTCGGGGCAAAGGGGAGCCTTCTCCTCGGGTCGAGCTGTCGTCCGTCCTCTCGCCCTTGGCGTCGAGGAGCATGGGTCCGCGCGCCTCGGGAACCGAGGGATTGAACGATGACAGCGAAGTCCGACCTGAAGCAGCGAATTCGTGAGCGCATGGCGAAGACGGGCGAGAGCTACACCATCGCCCGGATGCATGTGCTCGGCCTTCTCGCGGGCTCTGCCGGGGAACCCACCGTGAAGAGTCGGCCCGAACCTGAAAGGGTCTACCCCCTAGACATTGGAATCAGCCGGTACTGGGCCCGAGAGTTGGAGGTCCTCGTCCCGGCGGCCGATCCGAAAGGCGGGCCCTTCTCCGAAGTGCAGGGTGTGCCCGCAACGGAAGTTGCCTCGATGCTGAGCAAGGGGTTCCGGAAGCTGACCTCGGATGAAGAAGACGAGGCTTATGGCGAGGCTGAGGACTTCACTGCGGATTGGTCGCACGGTGATTAGTAAGACAACCGTGAATATCTCCGAAAGCTGTTTTGCCTATAACTGCTAGGCGAAACCAGCTCCTCGCGTGTTCTCACGCTGCGTTTGGCTCTGAAGTCACACGGTAAGGGCCACGGCCGGATGCTGCCCCCATTCAATGGGGGTGAGTACCGCCCCTGAAGGACCAACACGGCACGCCGTTGAAGCGGGCGTCCTCCGCTACCTGTCCGTCTCCCAGCTGCGGAAGTTCGCCCTCTGCGAGCGTGCGTGGTTCTTCGCCAAGGTCCTGCGGCTGCCTGAGCGGCCCCTCAAGGCCCGGGACCTTGGCACCGCAGTCCACGCCCAGCTTGAGCACTACCTGCGCACGGGCGAGGACGTGCTGGGCCCCCTCGCGGCGGCCGGCAAGCACCTGCTACCCGCCCCAGGTCCGGATCTCCTCGTGGAGGAGCACTTCGGCCAGCCCTCCCCGCTCTTCGCGGACGGCATCCCGCTCACCGGCTACATCGACCTCGTCAACCCGCGACGCCTCGCAGAGGGCGTGCTGCGCGTCACGGACCACAAGACTACGAAGTCCATCGCCAGCTACGCCGCCACGCCCGAGCAACTCGCCTCCGCCGCGCATGACTCCGGCATCCAGATGGTGGGCTACGGCTACTGGGCCGTCCTCGCCGCTGAGCGCTTCCCGGGACTGAAGCGGCTGGAACTGGAGCACCTCTACTTCCAGACCCACGGCGCGAAGCTCACCCGCTCCGTTGTCGCAACCGTCAGCGTCGAGCACGTCCGCGACGAGTGGCACACGCACGTCGAGCCGCTGGCGCGCCGCATGCGCGACGTCGTGCGGGCCACGTCCCCCAGCCAGGTCAAACCCACCTGGAGCGCCTGCCAGAAGTACGGCGGGTGCTCCTTCCAGGCGCAGTGCCTCAACTCGCAGTCGCAAGGAAGCAAGCCCATGGCCCTGATGGATCGCATCCTGAAGCCCCAGACTCCGCCCACGCAGCCCGCCGCGTCCGCCCCCGTGACGGCCTCCACGCCGCCCGTCCATGCCCAGGCGGCCCCGGAGCTGGAGCTGGCGGCGGTGCTGCCTCCGGACGCGCCCAAGAGCAACCCGGCGCTCGCGTCCATCCCCGCGCCCGAGACGCCCGCCCAGGCCGCCAGCAACGAGGCCCCGCGCCGCAAGCGACGGACGAAGGCGGAGATGGAGGCCGCCCGCGCTGGGGAGCCTACGCGGCCCGCCGAGGCCAGCCTGTCCCTCTACGTGGACTGCGTGCCCAACTGCCCCGCGGAGCCGCTGGCCGGCTACGTCGGCCGCATGGTGGCGAAGATTGAGCAGGAATGCGGCGTCGTAGACATCCGCGTCGCCCCCAACGACTCGCCCCTGGCCTACGGGAAGTGGAAGGGCGTCCTGGCCGCCACCATCCGCGCCGAGCTGCCCGAGCCCGGCACCTACGCCGCCCTGGGCGTGGCCGGCAGCGAGCTGATGCAGGTGGCCGTGGAGGTCCTGGAGCCGCTGTGCGGCACGGGGCACTTCGTCCGGGGCGTCCGGTAGCGAGGGCCGCCCGTGAAGCTCCTCCAGCGCCTTGGCGTGCCCCAACCGCCGTCTCCGCTCCCGAGTGACGTGCCCCAGGTAGCCGAGAACTACTCACGCACTGGCCGCTCGCCCGTGGGCTGGTCCTCGGACCTGGCCCGCATCCTCGCCCTGCCCCGCCGCGTCCTGGCCGCGTCCTACACGATGGCAGACGTCGAGGCGCTGGAGGCCCAGCTGCGCGCCCCTGCAGGCCCGTGTGGCTGCGCGGCTATGTCCCCTGCCCGGCCCTGCCCCACGCGTCTGCGGCGCGTCCAGGCCCTGGCGCTGCTGGAGACATCCCGCGTAGGTGGCTTACTGGGCCCCATCGGCACCGGCCACGGCAAGGAGCTGACGACATTACTCATGCCCATGGTGATGCCGGGCTGCCGCGTGGCGTGCCTCTTCATCCCCGCCAACCTGCTGCCCCAGTTCACGGCGGAGTGGGACTACTACGGCGCTCACTGGCGCTTGCCGAACCTCGCGGGCGGGCGCTGGTTCCGGCCTGGCCTGCCGGTGCTGCACGTCATCACCTACAACAAGCTCTCCAGCCAGGAAGCGACGGATTTGCTGGAGCGCATCCGCCCGGACCTCGTCATCCTCAACGAGGCACACAACCTCAAGGACCCGAAAGCCTCGCGCACCGGGCGATTCCTCCGCTACTTCGACAAGCGTCCGGAGACGCGGCTCGTGGCCCTGTCCGGCACGTTCGCGTCCAAAAGCATCAAGGACTACGCGCACCTGTCGCGACTGGCGCTGCGTGAGGGCTCTCCCCTGCCGCTGGCCCACCACGTCGTGGAGGAATGGGGCACCGCGCTGGACCCGGGCAAGGTGATAGCCCCACCTGGCGCGCTGGAGCGGCTGTGCGAGCCCGAGGAGCACGTCCGTGAGGGCTTCCGGCGCCGCCGCAACGACACGCGCGGCGTCGTCGCCACGGACGAGAGCGCCCTAGACAAGCCGCTCATCATCCGCCCGCGCTACCCGGGGCCGGTGCCCGCCGAGTTGCTGGCGCTCATTGAGCTGGCGCACGGTGGCGAGCGACCGGACGGGGAGCAGTTCCAGGAGCAGCTCCAGGCCATGGCCTGCGCGCGGCAGCTGTCGGCCGGCTTCTACCATCGCTGGCGCTACCCCCGGGGCGAGCCACCGGAGCTGATCGAGGAGTGGTTCGCGAAGCGGAAGGCCTGGAACAAAGAGGTGTGGGAGGAGTTGAAGGGCGAGCGCCGCGAGCACCTCGACTCGCCGGGCCTGATCACCAAGGCGGCCATCCGCGCGCACATGATGCCTCCCTACGAAGGCGACAAGCCGGTTTGGCAGGCGGCAACGTGGATGGACTGGGCGGGAATTCACGACGCGGTGCAGCCCGAGCCCCAAGCCGTATGGGTGTCGGACTTCCTCGTGCAGGACGCAGCGGAGTGGGCGCGGACCCAGGTCGGAATCGTCTGGGTGGAGTTCCCGGAGCTGGGGGAGAGGATTGCCCGCGCCGCTGGCGTGCCGTTCTACGGAGGGGGACGTACGGCGTCCGAGGCAATCCTCCAGGAGAGCGGGCGGCGCTCCATCGTCGCGAGCATCAAAGCGCACGCGACGGGGAAGAACCTCCAGCAGTTCTGCCGTAATCTCGTCGTGACGCCGCCTTCGGACGGAGCCCTCTGGGAGCAACTCCTCGCGCGCACGCACCGTCCCGGGCAGCAGGCGGCGTGCATCGAGGTAGAGGTGTGCCTACATACGCAAGATTACGTCAACGCCTTTGCGACCGCGCAGGAGCGAGCTCGATTCATCCAGCAAACGGATGGACAACCGCAAAAGATGCTCGTTTGGCCAGACACGCGCGATGGGATTGATTTGCACCATGGGTCACCCCACACCCACGGAGATTAAATTTCCGCCTTTTCTAACGTCAAGTAATCTTCAAGTTGAGCGCGCCAGAGGTAAATCTTCAGACGCTTAAAACAGCGAGAGCCCAATGGCAATTCCGAGAATTTTCATCAGCTCCACGTATTACGACCTAAAGTACATCAGATCATCTCTTGAACTATTCATCAGCACGCTAGGCTACGAGGCAGTTCTCTCAGAGCGCGGAGATGTAACCTACACGCCCGACCAAGCATTGGATCAGTCATGCTATCGAGAAGTCCAGAGCTGCGACATCTACGTCCTCATAGTGGGAGGACGATACGGTTCAGAAGCCAGTGCGACAAAAACGGACCAACAGAAAACACCATCCGAACACTACGAAAGCATAACAAGGACGGAATATCGAGCCGCCATAGACAAGGACATTCCAGTATACATCCTCATCGAAAAATCCGTAAACGCAGAATACGTCACCTACTTAAAAAACAAGAACAACAACGACATTTCATACGCCCATGTCGACTCGGTGAATGTTTTTAGGTTTATTGAAGAGATATTCTCAAAGCCTCGCAACAATCCAGTCTATCCATTTGACAAATACTCAGACATCGAGGAATGGCTTCGCCTTCAATGGGCTGGATTATTCAGAGAACTGCTCCTTAAGATGTCGACCCAACAGCAAATTTCCAGTATAGCGGCGCAAGTCTCTTCGCTAACAGAGATTAGCCAAACCCTGCGCCATTATTTGGAAGAGGTTGTTTCCACTGTCTCTCCCCAAAAAGCCGAGAGCATAATTGACACCGAAAAAGAGCGCCTAAGCGAAGCCAAGACATTATCAAGACTGAAAGACAGTGGACTTACAGGCTATGTTCATAATTATTTCGGGATCAAGCTCGAAGACATAAAGCAGTGCTTGCTTGACGCCACCACCAGTCGCGACCTGTTCAAGCGACTGTCCGAAAAGGTTGCCGATCCCAAGCAGGGGGAATATCTGTTTTCGATGTTCACCGGCTATCTCGACCGCAGACACCCCGACTTCCTGAGAGATTTGGACGAGGCCTTTCGCATCGTTGGAAGACAGCCTTTCGACAATCCGACCCACGTAGATCAAACCATTGGACCTGCCTCTCCCAGGAAGAAGCCGTCCCGCAAAAAGGCATCTAGACCCAAGACCTGACAAGCGGTTCACGGTCTATCAGCCCGATATAATTGCCCCCATTAAGGGTGGGACGTCCTTCCGAAGTCCCACCCTTAATGGGAGCACTGCAGCATGAGCAACGCGGCACTTTCGCGAATTGTCAGCGCCCAGGCGGCGCTTGGCGCGCAGTACCTCAAGGCCGGCCGCTACCGGCTGGAGGTGCAGTCCATCCGCACCAAGGACGGCTTCAAAGGCCTGTCCGCCATTGCGGAGCTGAAGGTGGTATCCGCAGAGCGGACGCAGCCCACCAGCGAGCCCAGCCGCATCGGCATGGTGGCCTCCTACGTGGAGAACCTCTCCGACGCGAAGAAGAATGGTGGCGGGCGCTTCAAGGCCTTCGTTATGGCGCTGGCTGGCGCCGAGGAGCAGGAGCTGTCCCTGGAGCAGCTCGCCAAGTTCACGGGCGACAAGCAGGCCGGGGCTTTTCTCCTCATCGACTGCGAGGTCTTTCCCAAGACGCTGCCCGAGAAGGACGGTAAGCCCGGGAAGGTCATCGAGGGCTACCGCTGGAGCACCGTCAGCCCCACGGACGACGAGCTGGCAGCCATCGAAGCGAAGCGCGCCGAAGCGAAGCTGCCGGCCCTCACCGTCGCCCTGGCCTGAGCAGTCCCCTCCCCCAACGCTGCTGAGTACCTGGCGCGACTCCCCTACCGCCACGGCTGGCCCACGACACGGGCCTCTTCGTGTTGTGCCCACCTCCCTCTTCAGCTTCGACACCGAGACGCACCTGATTCAACCCGGGCTCCTCGCACCGCCGCTCGTCTGCGCCTCTCTCGCGCATGCGGAACCGGGCAGCGAGCGCCTTCTCTCCACAGCCCAGGCGCGTGACTGGTTCCGAGATGCTCTCTCCTCCCCAAGCATCCACCTGACGGGCGCCAACCTCGCCTACGACCTGGGCGTCATGTGCGCGGATGACGCGCGGCTCGTGGATGCTGTCTTCGATGCTGCCGAAGCCGGCCGCCTGCACGACGTGGCCATCCGCGAGGCACTCATCGACATCGCCCGAGGACTGCACGGCGTTGACCCGGAGACGGGCCGCCAGTTGGGGGACGACGAGGGCGCCCGCTATCCGCTCTCCCTCCTGGTGGAGCGCCACCTGGGCCTCGACATCAGCGCGGAGAAGAAAGCTCCGGACGCCTGGCGCCTGCGCTACGCGGAACTCGACGACGTGCCGCTGGAGCAGTGGCCCGCCGCCGCCGTGGCCTACCCGAAGCGGGACGCCCGCTTCACGTTGGATGTCCACCTCGCCCAGGAGCACCTCGCGGCCACTGTCCCCAACGGCGGCAACCTCCACGCGGAAGGCGACCAGGTCCGCGCCGCCCTGGCGCTGCACTTCGCTTCCATCTGGGGGCTGCGGACTCACGGCGGGCGCGTCGCGGAGCTGCGGCAGCGCGTGGAGACGGAGTGGAGCGCCAACCGAGCCCGATTCCTCGCAGCGGGCATCTTCCGGCCCGACGGGTCCAAGAATGCGAAGCGCCTCTCCGCTCTCGTGTCCGCCGCCTACAACGGCACGCCGCCCGTCACCTCGCCCTCGGAGCGCTTCCCGGACGGCCAGGTGGCCACCGACAGGGACACGCTCCTCGACTCGGGCGATCCGCTGCTGGAGGAGTTGGGCAAGGCCGGCAAGGTGGACAAGTACCGCTCCACCTACCTGGGCAAGCTGGAGGCTGGCGTCGCGGTGCCGCTCAACCCGCGCTTCAACGTCCTCGTCTCCACCACGCGCGTCTCCAGCGACTACCAGCAGCTCCCCCAGAAAGGCGGCGTCCGAGAGTGCCACGAGGCCCGCCCTGGCTTCGTCTACTGCTCCGTGGACTACGCGGGCCTAGAGCTGCGCACCATGGCCCAGCGAGCCATCTGGGACGTGGGCTGGTCGCGCATGGCGGAGGCTCTGCTGACCAAGGAAGACGTCCACACGTCCGCCGCCGCGACATTCCTGGGCGAGAGCTACCTCGCCCTGCTGCCGCGTGTGAAGGCGAAGGACGCCACGGCTACGTCCTTCCGCGCGCTCGCCAAGGTCTTCAACTTCGGCAAGGGCGGCGGCATGGGCGCGGGCGCCATGGCCTACCACGCGCGGGCGAAGGACGACGTCCGCTTCTGCCTGCTGGCCAAGGTGGCGCAGACGTGCGGTGTGGAACGCGTGCCTGTGCGCGTCCAGGGCAAAGTGAAGATGGTCTGCGCCGCGTGCGTGGAAGTCTCCCAGCGCTATGGCGACAGGTGGATGGACGCATGGCCCGAACAGCGGGAGCTGTTCTCCCGCGCCAGCCGCCTCACCTACGGCGGGCAGCTCGTGGACGTGCTCATTCCCGGGGCCGACATCCTCCGGGGCGGGTGCGGCTACACGCAGTGGCTCAACACACCGTTTCAAGCCCTCGGCGCCGTGGGGGCGAAGCTGGCCACCTGGCGCGTCGCTCGCGAGATGTATACGGCCCGGCGCTCCCCTCTCTGGGGCTCGCGGCTCGTCCTCATGGTGCACGACGAGCTGGTGGCGGAGCTGCGCGCGGACTGCCCCAACCGGCTGCACGACGCCGCCGAGCGCATGGCGCACCTCATGCGGCAGGCCATGCGGGAGACGACGCCGGACCTCTCAGATGCCATCGAGGCGGAGCCCGCCCTGTCGCGCGTGATGTCGAAGGACGCCGCCACCGTGCGCGACGCTGCAGGGCGCCTTCTGGTGTGGGAGCCCGAGGTGAGAGTCGCGGCGTAATCGCCCACGCGGATTGCCCCCATTGCAGTGAGGTGAAGACAGAACTCCTCACGGAACGAATCGCACTGTTTCAGGGCGATGCAGCTCAAGTCGCCCAGGTGCTCTCTCCCAACAGCATCGACGCCATCGTCACCGACCCGCCAGCTGGAATCGGGCTCCTGGAAAAGGATTGGGACAGTGACAAGGGAGGCCGCGACCAGTGGGTGTCGTGGCTCGCGGGTGTCATGCGCGAAGCCTTCCGCGTGCTCAAGCCTGGGGGACACGCCCTCGTCTGGGCACTGCCGCGCACGTCGCACTGGACGGCTACCGCGCTCGAGGACGCGGGCTTCGAGGTGCGCGACATCCTCATGCACCTCTTCGGCACGGGTTTTCCCAAGTCGCTCGACGTCGCCCAGGCCATCGACAAGCAGAAGGGCAACCGGGATGAGGTGCTCGTCGTCACCCGCTGGATTGCCGAAATGCGGGACAAGGCCGGCCTGACAAACGCCCAACTCAACGCGGCGCTCGGCCTTCGCGGGATGGCTGGCCACTGGACGAGCCAAGGCGCCCAGCCCTACGTGCCGCACCGGCAGCACTGGCTGGCGCTCCTCAAGCTCTTCGGAGTCACCGAACCGCCAGAGCCGATCCGCTCGATTGCTGAACGCATCATCGCGGAGAAGGGCAAGCCGGGCCCCAACTGGTTCCAACGCGCCGTTACCGGGCAGCACCAGGAAGCGTCCGCAGGCCAGCGCTGGCGCTCCAGGAACGGTTTCAACGCCAACCTGGCGCCCAAGGAGCGCCGTGACGAGCCGGCCACGGAGGCCGCACGCCAGTGGCAGGGATGGGGCACCGCCCTCAAGCCCGCTGCGGAGCACTGGATCCTCGTACGCAAGCCCCTCTCCGGCACGGTGGCGGCGAACGTCCTGAGCCACGGCACCGGAGCCCTCAACATCGAGGCGTGCCGCGTCTCCAGTGACGGGAAGGAGCGTTGGCCGGCCCACGTCACGTTTGACGAGAAGGCTGCCTCGTACCTGTCCGACGAGGTGTCGCGGTTCTTCTACGTGGCCAAGCCCTCGCGCTCGGAACGACACGCGGGAACCGGGCTCAACACCCATCCCACCGTGAAGTCCATCGCGCTCATGCGGTGGCTGTGCCGGCTGGTGACGCCTCCGGGCGGCGTGGTGCTCGACCTCTTCGCAGGTAGCGGCACGACGGGCGTCGCGGCCCTCGCCGAGGGCTTCGAGTTCGTCGGCATTGAGCGTGAGGCTGAGTACTTGGCGCTCGCGAAGGCGCGCCTCGAGCACGCCCTGACGCAGGGATGCGACGAGGCGACGCCATGAAGCTCGTCTCCATCGACCCTGGGCTCCGGCATTGCGGCGTGGCCCTCTTCGACATGCCCTCCGCGTCCCTGCTCTGCGCGGGACTGCCGAAGAACCCCGAGCCCGCCCACGGTGTGCTGTCCCTCGCCTCCTGGGCATCCATGGCCGGCGCAGTGCAGGCATGGCTTCGCCCGCGCGTCCACGAGGATCCCTTCCAACTCGTCATCGAGTTGCCCCGCGTCTACGCCGCTGCGCACCAGCGGGGTGATCAGAACGACCTCATCCAGCTTGCCGGCGTCGTTGGCACGCTCGGCGGGGCACTGGCGCCCGTCACGGAGCGCCGGAGCGTCTTCCCACGGGAGTGGAAGGGCACCCTCGACGCGGACGCGTTCATCGAGCGCATCAAGCAGCGCCTGGCCTCCGCCGAGCACCTTCGCGTCGAGCTGCCAGCCGCGCAGGACCTCCACCACAACGTCTGGGACGCCATTGGCATTGGGCTGCACGCGCTCAGCCGGCTTGCCCCCCGCCGCATCTTCCCCAGGTAGCCATGTCCGAGGCCACTCCACCAAAGGAATCCGCGCCCTCGTTCCTCACCGTGGACGAAGCCGCAGAGCTACTTCGAGTGAACCGCAAGACCCTCTACGAGGCCATTCGACTTGGGCAGGTGCCAGGGGTCGTTCGGCTTGGTCGCTGCGTTCGACTTTCCCGCGCCACGATGCTGTCCTGGGCTTCGGGTAACGGCGGTCCTGCGCTCGGAGCGAAGAAATGAGCGTCAGGCTGCGGAAGTGGAAGTCGAAGGAGGGAAAGGTGCAGGAGGCGTGGTGGGTAGACGTGAAGTACCAGCACCCTGATGGAAGGGTGGAGCGGATCCGCAAGGCTTCGCCCATCAACACCCGTCGAGGAGCTGAAGAGTACGAGCGTCAAGTCCGGCACGCCCTTCTCACAGGAGCCCTTGGAAAGGAGCAGCAAGAGGAGAAGCGCGTCCTTACCGTCGCAGAGTTCGAACCGCGCTTCATCACCTACAGCGAGAACCACAACAAGGCCAGCACCGTTGCGGCCAAACAGCAACTCCTGAAGAGCCACCTGCTGCCGACCTTCGGAAGCATGCGCCTTGACCGTGTCAGCCGTGAAGCCATCGAGGACTTCAAGGCCCGAAAGCGCAAGGAGGGGCTCACCGCCAAGACAATAAACAACGCGCTCACGGTTCTCCGGACCTTATTCGCCGTTGCTGTTGAGCAGGAGGCGCTTACGCATGCGCCTCGCGTGAAGCTCCTGAAGGCAGAGAAGCCAGAGTTCGACTTCCTCAACTTCGAGGAGGCGGATCGTTTGGTTGGAGCAGCCGAGCCAACGTGGCGAGCAATGATCGCAGTGGCACTCCACACGGGGCTGCGGCGTGGCGAACTCATTGCACTCCAATGGGACGCACTCGATCTCGTTGCTGGCCGCCTCATCGTGAAGCGCAACGTTTGGCGTGGCCACTTCGGCAGTCCCAAGGGTGGCCGTTCGCGAGAGGTGCCCCTTAACGCGGTTGCTCTCAACGCGCTGAAGGAGCAACGCCACCTGCGTGGTCCGTTCGTCTTCTGCGACGAGGCTGGGGAATTCCTTAAGAATGACACCTGCCGAAACGCCATCCTGAGGAGCAGTAAGAGAGCCGGCCTGCGTCCAATCGGATGGCACACGCTGAGGCATTCCTTCGCAAGTCACCTCATCATGCGAGGAGTGCCTCTGAAGGCCGTCCAGGAGCTGCTAGGGCATGCATCCATCGAGATGACGATGCGGTACTCGCACCTGAGTCCGGACGTGAAGAAGGACGCGGTGCGGGCGCTGGAGTCACAGCCCAGGGGCACATTGGGGGCACATGGATAAACCGGACGAAAACCCCTCAGTGATTCTCGCCAGTTAGAAGTGCACGAGCCGGGGATCGAACCCGGACGACCCTTGCGAGTCAGCGGATTTTAAGTCCGCTGCGTCTGCCAGTTCCGCCACTCGTGCGATGGAAGGAAAGATAGCAGACCCCGCAGCGCATGCGAGGCACCTGCACATGCTGGGGCCTCCCGCACCTGCATCCTTGGGCCGCCAAGTACGGCCGCCTGGCAGCCGTGCTCGAACAGGCGCCTCCCGGAAGGCCGTCGAGGGGTAAGGTGCGCGCCGTGCGGCTGCGGACGCTCATCATCGACAACCACGACTCGTTCACGTTCAACCTCTTCCAGCTGCTGGCGGAGGTCGGTGGGACCGAGCCCCTCGTCGTGCGCAACGACGAGCGGTCGTGGCGGGAGCTGCGCGCGCTCGCGTTCGACAACATCGTCCTCTCCCCCGGTCCCGGCCGTCCCGACCATCCGGCGGACTTCGGCGTCTGCCGGGATGCGCTCCTCGAAGCGGACGTCCCCATCCTCGGCGTGTGCCTGGGGCACCAGGGCATGGGCCACGTCCATGGAGCGCGCATCCAGCACGCACCGGAGGTCATGCACGGACGCCTGAGTCCCGTGCGCCACTCGGGGACGGACCTCTTCCAGGGACTTCCGCAGGACTTCCCGGTGGTGCGCTACCACTCCCTCTGCCTCGCCCGGCCGCTGCCCGAGGACCTGATGGAGACCGCCTGGACCTCCGACGGCGTCCTCATGGCCCTGCGCCACGCCTCCCTCCCCCGCTGGGGCGTCCAGTTCCATCCGGAGTCCATCGCCACCACCCACGGCCGCCAGCTCCTCACCAACTTCGTCCGCTTGAGCCGCGAGCACCACGCCCGCCGTCCGCGCCCTGCGCTCCCCACGAGCGCACCGCCGCCAAGGCCCGCCGCCCCGCCCGAGACCTTCCGGGTCCATCACCGGAAGCTGCGGCTCGATGCCGACCCGGAGCAGGCCTTCGTCGCGCTCCTCGGAGGCAAGGACCCCGCGTTCTGGTTGGACAGCAGCCGCGTCGAAGCCGGCCTGTCACGCTTCTCCTTCATGGGGGACGCGACGGGCCCCCACAGCGCCGTCATCCACTACCGGGTGAATCCACGCAGACTCACCGTGAGCCGGAGTCAGCGAACGGAGGAGCACACCACGGAGCTGTTCGAGTTCCTCCAGCAGGAACTGGCGCGGCTGCGAGCGGCCCCCTCCGGGCTGCTGCCTTTCGACTTCCAGGGCGGCTTCGTGGGCTACCTCGGCTACGAGCTGAAGCACGACTGCGGCGCGAGCGCCCCGCATCCCTCCCCGGATCCAGACGCCAGCCTCGTCCTGGCGGATCGGCTGCTGGCCTGGGACCACCTCGAGCGCACGGTGTATCTCGTGGCGCTCGCTCCTGAACACGAGGCGTCCCAGGTCCAGGCCTGGTTCGACTCCACCGAAGCCGCCCTGCGCGCCCTTCCGCCCCTGGCGCCGCTTGCTCCGAGTCCTGAAGCCCCCTTCCCCGTCCGCCTCGCCAGGGACCACGCGACCTACCTGGCCGACATCCAGCACTGCCTGGAACAGCTCCACGAGGGTGAGACGTACGAGGTCTGCCTCACCACCAAGCTCCTCGCCCGGACCCACGTCGACCCACTGGACCTCTACCGGAGCCTTCGCCGGCTCAACCCGGCCCCCTACGCCGCGTACCTCCGGATGGGCCCGCTGGGCATCGCCTGCTCCTCCCCCGAGCGCTTCCTGCGCGTGGACGCCGACCGCTGGGTCGAGTCGAAGCCCATCAAGGGCACCCTGCGCCGCGGGGCCACCCCGGACGAGGACGAACGCCTCCGCCAGCAGCTGGGCGCCCAGGAGAAGGACCGGGCGGAGAACCTGATGATCGTGGACCTCGTGCGCAACGACCTCGGGCGTGTGTGCGAGGTGGGCTCGGTCCACGTCCCCCGGCTCATGCACGTGGAGTCGTACGCCACGGTGCACCAGCTGGTGAGCACCATCCGGGGCCGCCTGCGCGAGGGGCTCACGGCCGTGGACGCGGTGCGAGCCGCCTTCCCCGGAGGCTCCATGACGGGGGCCCCCAAGGAGCGCACGATGGAGCTCATCGACCGGCTGGAGCGGGAGGCCCGGGGGGTGTACTCGGGTGCCATCGGGTACTTCTCCGCCACCGGCGCCGCGGACCTGAACGTCGTCATCCGCACAGCGGTGGTCCGCCCCGGCGAGGTGAGCATCGGCGCGGGAGGGGCCATCGTGGCGCTCTCGGATCCGGCGGCCGAGCTGGACGAGATGCTCCTCAAGTCCCGCGTGGTCCTGAAGGCGCTGGGCACGGCGCTCGGGCGCCCGGACGGACTTCCCAAGCCGGGTGGCGAGGCGGAGGCCTCCCCCGGGCCCTGGACGGCGGCGCCGGGCTGAGCCCGGTGGGGTGGGAGGCCCTCCAGGAGGGGGTCCCCGGCGGGGGCCGGCATTCCGGGTGGTGGGGAAAGCCCCTTGATTCCTCCACTGCTGGACGGCCGGGGCTTCCGAGGACGTCGCATCCGGCGGGACGCTGTTATAAAGCGCCCCCCATGCTTGAGACCGTCACCAAGGGCTTCCGGGCCGCCAAGAACCGCCTCGCCGGCAAGAGCGAACTCACCCCCGAGCTGGTGGACGAGTCGCTGCGCGACATCCGCGTCTCCCTGCTGGAGGCCGACGTCGCCTTCGACGTGGTGAAGAAGTTCGTCGCCCGCGTCCGCGAGAAGGCCGTGGGCGAAGTCGTGCAGACGTCCGTCACGGACGCAGGGGGCCAGAAGCGCAAGGTCAGCGCGATGGACCACTTCATCAAGATCTGCCACGACGAGTTGGAGGCCCTGATGGGCCCGGTGGACACGAGCCTCCACCTGAAGCCCAAGGGCCAGCTGTCCGGCATCATGATGGTGGGCCTCCAGGGCTCCGGTAAGACGACGACCACGGGCAAGCTCGCCAGCCGGCTCCTCGCGGAGGGGCGCAAGCCCCTGCTCGTGGCCGCGGACATCTACCGCCCGGCCGCCGTGGATCAGCTCAAGGTCCTGGGCGAGCGGCTGAAGGTCCCCGTCTACCACGAGCCCGGCGTGCAGCCGCCCGAGCTGGCGAAGCGGGGCTACGCGGCCGCGCGCGAGCAGAAGTGCGACGTGGTGCTCATCGACACGGCGGGCCGGCTCGCCATCGACGAGACGCTGATGACGGAGCTGGAGTCCATCAAGTCCAACGTGCAGCCGGACACCATCCTGCTCGTGTGCGACGCGATGATCGGCCAGGACTCGGTGCGCACGGCGGCCGAGTTCGACCGGCGCCTCACGCTGGACGGCTTCATCCTGACGAAGCTGGACGGTGACGCGCGCGGCGGCGCGGCGCTGTCCATCAAGGAAGTGACGGGCAAG
Source organism: Corallococcus exercitus (assembly GCF_042231735.1). Classification (GTDB taxonomy): domain Bacteria; phylum Myxococcota; class Myxococcia; order Myxococcales; family Myxococcaceae; genus Corallococcus; species Corallococcus exercitus_B. Next base: position 9,978,434 of record NZ_CP102577.1, on the reverse strand, counting down.
CCCATCAAGTTCCTCGGCATGGGCGAGTCGATGGACAAGCTGGAGGAGTTCCGTCCGGAGGGCCTCGCGGGCCGCATCCTGGGCTTCGGCGACATCGTCGGCCTGATGAAGGACTTCGAGAAGGTCGTCGACGAGAAGAAGGCCGAGGACGACGCGCGCAAGCTGCTCTCCGGCCAGTTCTCGATGAAGGACTTCGTCGAGCAGATCCGCATGGTCCGCAAGATGGGCCCGCTGAAGGACCTGCTGGAGAAGTTCCCCCTCTTCGGCGACCTCACCGAGCACCTGAACCCGGACGAGAAGGAGCTCACGAAGATCGAGGCGATGTACGACTCGATGACGCAGAAGGAGCGCCTGCGTCCGGACATCATCAACGCCAGCCGCATCAACCGCATCTCCAAGGGCAGCGGTCGCAAGCCGGAGGAGGTGCGCGAGCTGCTGCAGAAGTTCGGGATGATGCAGCAGGTGATGGGCACCATCGGCCAGAACCCGGGCCTTCTGGGCCGCATCCCCGGCTTCAAGCAGCTGGGGCAGCTGGGCCAGATGAAGAACATGGACCTGGGCAGCATGTTCGGGAAGGACCCGAAGGCGCTGGAGAAGGCCATGTCCGCGATGGGCGGTGGCATGGGCGGCATGCCCATGCAGCTGCCGCAGATCGCCCCGGGCTACACGCCGCCCATGGGCCAGGCCGCCATGGCCAAGGCCCGCCTGATGGGCTACGCGCCCCCGTCCGTGAGCAAGCCGGACGACCGCGACGCCATCAAGGAGCGGCGCAAGAAGGAGAAGGAGAACAAGAAGAAGAACCGCAAGAAGAAGTAGCCCGCGGCCTTCTCGGTCCTCCCCTGCCCGCGCGTCCCCACCGAAGTCCGGGGCGGCGGGCAGGCGTGTTTCCGGGGCCTCCTGGGACGGACGCCTGTCCTGTCCCCTGGACACCCGTGGCAGTGTTCCTCGTCGGGACCGAACGGACCCGACCTTGCAGAACACGCCCCCATGCCCAATCTGAGACTCTGGTTGTTGTTGAGCTGCGTCGGCCTGAGCCCCGCATGCATTGACGTCCCGCCGCTGGAGGACCCGCCCAAGGAGGACCCGCGGGCGGACCCCGATGCGGACTTCACCTTCACGGCGGTACCGGCCCAGGAGCAGGTCCTCCCGGGGGGAACCCTGGACTGTGACGTCCAGCTCGCCTGGACCGAGGCCACCGGAGGCGCCGTCACGTGGAGCCTCGTTTCACCGCCCGCGGGCATCGAACTCCAGGCGTTCACCCTGCCCAAGGGAGAAACGCGCGCGACCCTGAGCATCCGCGTGGGAGCGAGCACCGTGCCCGGGCCCTACACGCTGACGCTCCAGGGCAAGAGCGGCTCGGTCACGAAGCAGGCGACGCTGGCGGTGACGGTCGGGAAGCCCGGCGACCTGGTGGTGAACTGGGTCGTGCCCACGCCCGGAAAGGCCTACACGCGAGGTCCCCTGCTCCTTCAGTTCACCGTGGAAGGCGGAGCGGCGGAGCAGGTGGAGATCCTGAAGGACGCCACCGTGCTCGTGAAGCCCACGGGGAGCCCGTATTCGTTCACCTGGGACACCACCCAGGAAGCGGAGGGCACGTACCAGCTGTCCATCCGCGCGACCCGTGGCGGAGCGGTCTTCACCAGTGCGCCAAGGACGGTCATCGTCGACCGGACCGCGCCCACCGTGGCGTCCTTCCTGCCGGCCAGGGATGCGGCGGCAGTGGGAGTCCACGAGTCCATCCAGGTCACCTTCAGTGAGCCCATGAACCCGCTCTCCGTGACGGAGGCTGCGGTGGGGCTCAAGACAGGTACCGGGGCTGCCATCGCAAAGTCGGTGACGCTCTCCTCGGACGGCAAGACGCTGAACGTGACTCCACTGAGCGCCCTGACCGCACCGAGCACCGTCCAGGTCGACCTCACCGCAGCGACGAGCGTGCTGACGGACCTGGCGGGCAATGGGGTGGTGAGCGCTCCGGCGTGGTCCTTCTCCGTTCCCACCTGGCTGCCCTTGGGCGGCGCCATCAGCGCGGTGGGGGGCGCAACTTCCGCGAACGAAGTCGTCCTGAAGCTCGACCACGAAGAGCAACCGGTCATTGCATGGACTGAGTCCGATGGCATGGCGCTGAACGTCTATGTGGCTCGATGGACAGGAACCGCATGGAGCATCCTGGGAGGAGCCCTGAATGGCTTGGGCACAGCAGGAACTGACGCGGAACATCCCTCGATAGTCATCAATAAATCAAATCAGCCCATTGTCGCATGGCACGAAGCCTCTGGCGACGGCGAGATCAACAACATCTTCTCCCGCCGATGGACTGGCACTACCTGGGAAACCTTGCCCTCCCTCACGCTCCCCTACTACGGGGGCTATGACTACCTTGGTTCGCCCACCCTCGCCCTTGAGGAAACAGGCGCACTGAGCCTGTATGCCAATTACGCCAATGAAGGCGAATCCGTCATCAGGCATTATCGGCTCACTGACGGGGCTATATCCTGGTCGCTTTCGACATTGCCAACACCTAGCGGGTATTCTCGAGCGCAAGACCCTACGGTGGTGATTTCGGGGACCCAGACTTTCTCTGCCTTCAGCATCTTTGACTTCAATGGCGAAGGCGATGGCACACGAGGAATCTCTGTCGTCGAAAATGATGGGGTCCTCCTTGGCGGTCGGCTTCTGGGTACGGCGGCAGCAACACCGACCCTGTCCGTCGATGGAAACGGGCGCCCCTGGGTCGCGTGGGTCGAATCACCTTCCAACCAGCCATCTTCTGACGGACAAATCTACTGGGCGCGGTGGGAAGGATCCGCGTGGAGTACTCCTTTGCTCGCCAGCACTTCCACCACTGGCAATAGCACGCCAGTCATGAGCATGACGAAAGGAGCGCCTCATACACTTGCATGGAGCGGTATCGTTTCGTCAGAACGGAGCATCCTCGTCAACCGATGGATTTCCAATCAGTGGCAGTCACTCGGATACCCACTCACCGCATTGACTGGCACCAGTACGCCCGCCACATCGCCATCGCTCCAGCTGAGCAACACGGGGACGCCAATGATTTCCTTTGTCGAAGCTGATGCATCGTCAGGAAGCGTCTATACGTTCAGGCTCAACGACTGACTTTCGAGGTGAGCCACTCGCGCAAGAGGATGTGCGAGTGGCTCTACACCTTCAGGTCTGTTCACCAGAAGGTGAGCTCGCCCTACCCCTGGCGCTTGGGAACGACAAGACCTCGGCTCAGACGGTTGAGGACGCGTCGCTTTTGCCGGCGCTTGTAGCTCTCGTGGGCATTGTCCCCGAGTTCATTGCGCCGGGCCGTCTCCTCGTCCGCGATCTGGAATTCAACGAGCGCGAAGGTGACTCGCCCCTTCCGGGGGCGGGTGTCGCTTTCAGGCGGCGGCAGGTAGGGGTCCATCCGCAGCGGGAGGTCTACGACGAAGTTGAGGACCCGGTAGGAGCTCCCGGAGAAGGTGTTCCCCGTCCGGTCCTCGCGGTCCTCGAAGTCCCGATCCAGGTGGAGCTGAGGGATGAACTGCTCGAAGTGAGGGTTCTCCTCCAGCAGCCCCTTGAACGGCAGCAGCGTGTTCTCCGTCTGTCCCGGGACGACGAAGTTGAAGGGGAACAAGCGCTGCGTCAGGAAGTAGAGGACAGGCAGCAGGTCCTCCCGCTTGCGGGTGATGACCCGGAACCGCGTGCGGTCATACACCTGGGCCGCCACGGTCTCCTTCTTCGCGATCAGCTTCGTGATCAGGGAGTCCCGCGTCTTGATGGAGTGGGCGAACTCCACGATGGGAAGACCCATCTCCTTCATCTCACGAGCGACGCCCAGCACCTTCTCCGTGACCATCTCCGCCAACTCCGCTTCCGAAGCCGCGAGGCGGAAGAGCAGGTCCCGCCCTTCAATGTGCTGGATGACGTGCATGACCTTCAGCACGATGCAGGCGATGCGTCGATATCGGGCAAGGCCCTTCGCTCCCGACGCGAAGAGAAACAAGTCGTGGAGCTCTTCCGGCTCCGCGACGGCCTCTGCAACCCGGTAGTCGAAGGTCTTCCGAAGATACTCCACGGCGTCCGCCAGGACCGTCCGCGCCCACGCATCGTCGTAGGGGCGGGACACGTCGAGCTGGCACAGACGCAAGAAGCGATCCACCTCGTCCCGCGTCTGGAAGTGCATGCGACGCCAGTCGATCACGGACCCACCACGAAGGATGAGCCGGATGCGTTCAAGCTCCCGAAGCCCCATCTGCGCCACGGTGCAGACGGGGATGGAAGGGAGGACAGGGGCGAGAGAAGGTGCCTTCACAGGCACCGTTCCTAGTAGGCCCCGACGCGAAGGGAAAGAGCCTCATTCGCCCTCAAAGCTCCTCCCATCTCAGCGGTCTTGTCCTCTGCAGAGGGCAAGCGTGACCCTGCAAACCAGCAAGGCCGCGTGCCATCCGAGCGCTACCGAGAGGCGACTTCGCGTCCGTCCGCGAACTGCAGCTGGCGGATGACCTTTCCGTCCTCACTCAGTTCCTGGACCGTACCGTTCCGGAAGCCCTTTCGGTACTGCTCGATCATCTTGGGCTTGCCGTTCGCGAAGTACTGCACGCGCGTCCCATGATAGTCGCCTGCCACGAACTCGGTCTCGCCAGTCTTCACTCCATTGGCATCCCAGAACGTCCAACGGCCGGAGCGGAACCCGTTGAGGTACTGGCCTTCCGCCTGCTTTTGGCCGTTAGCCCAAAAGTCCACGTAGGGCCCATGGATGACCTGTTCCCCAGGCTTTGAATTCGGCTTGATGCAGTAGACCGACTCATTCTGGGTCGTCTTTCCCTTCTGCACCGTGCCTTCCGGACAGGACAGTCGAACTTCTGAGGCAAGACTGGGAGTCGCCATTACAACCATCGACACTGCGGCTGCCTGCGCAAACTTCTTCAAGTTCATGCGCGTCCCCTTTCCATCCAAGGAAGATTGCTGTTGCTTCAGGACTACCACCCGGTAACACGAAGGCAGGTCAGAGAAATTCAACCGCCATTTGGCGAACCATGAATGCAATCAGACCTTGGCGGTGGTGCCTTCAGATAAAAAACAACGCCTCACCCCAACGTTGGGGTGAGGCGGATCTATAGCCGAGCGAGTCCTACCAGACCTCGCTTGATTCTAGAGCTGGCTGCAGATTTCGTTGCCGCCAGTGAAGTAGAGCCCAACGGACAGCGTCGTCGAGCCCTGCGGGCGGCAGAAGTTCATGGTGAACTCGGCCGTCTTTCCACCATTCGACGTCGCATACTCGGAAGGACGAATCAGATCGGGACCCGAGAGTTCCTGACCGTTCACGGTGACATAGAACAGGCCGGGCAGACCGGACTTCTGGGTCGGGAACGTCGTCGAAGAGCTGGAAGGAATGTAGGCCTTCACACGAGCCTTGAACGTCACCTGCGGGGACGTGCAGAAGCTATCGGAACCAACCGAAACCCTGGTCACGTTGTAGATGATCGGGCCGGTGGAGGTGCCCGCGTTCCACACAGGCGTCTTACCGCCCTTGGTAGGATCGAAGTTCTCGCACGTGGGCGCCGGCACCGCGGTGCAGGTGGTGCCGCTGCAGTAGCTGCCGTACGCGCACGTCGACTGGCCCTCGCCGGAGCAGGTCGTCGCGGCCGGGCTGCACACGCCCGTGGAGGTGTTGCAGGTGTTGCCGGCGCCGCAGTCAGCGTCCTTGGTGCAGGCGGCAGGGGTGGAGCCGGGCTCCTCGCAGCGCTTGGACACGGTGCCGCAGACGAGGCTGGTGGAGTCGTCCTCGTTGCACAGCTGGTTGGTCTGGCACTGGCAGACCTTCGCCGTGTTGGTCGCACCGGCCAGCGGGGCGCAGTTCTTCTCCGTGTCAGGGCAGTCAGAGCCGCTCTCGCAGGTGTCCATGCACACGCCCGCGGCCGTGTTGCAGAAGTTGGAGGAGCAGTCGGTGTCCGACGTACACGTCTCGGCCGTCGTCGCGTCATCGCCACAGGCCGTCAGGGCCAGGCTCATCGAGCTCAAAGCGGCGAGCATCACCATCATCTTGCGCAGCTGCATTCGGAACTTCCTCCTGGATTGGTTACGTCGCCCGGTGTCTCCGGCCACCTGACTCCAGACACCGGGTTTGAAGTCGAGCGGCCTTTAGTCCTCTCGCTCCGGACGTGTCAACGAGTGTCGACCGACCTTCCTACGACTCCAACCGGGGGAAATTCACTGTTCACGAAAGCGCACAATCCCGACGCACATCACAGCGACATCGCCGTCACATATGACGGCGATGTCGCTCCTGGATTTCAGAACGTGAACGGGAAGTCGATGGGGTCGCCCTGCTTCTGGTGCTTGGGGAACGACCAGCTCTTGATGAGCCCCGTGATGCACGTGGCCATGTAGCTCGAGCGGAACTCGTCCGTGCGGCACGACACCGAGGTCGTCCTGCCGCTCGGCTGGACCGTCCAGCGCATCACCAGCTTGCCGCTGAGCGACGGGTCCTTCTGCTTCTGCTCGTTCACGCACTTCACGATGGCCGGCTTGTTGTTCAGCACCACCTGCATGATGTCCGACTGCTGCAGGCGCTCCAGCGTGCCGCCTCCCGGCTCGGGCGGGATGTACGCCGTCGTCGTCGGCTTGCTCGAGGGCTTCGTGGCCGCCGGCTTCTTCGTGCCGAACAGCTCGTCGAAGTCGTCATCTCCGCCCCCGGAGCTCGACGAGGACGAAGAAGAAGAGGAAGGCTTCGACACGGTGATCGCGTCGCCCTCGTCCTCATCTCGCTGCGAGCCGCGGCTTCCACTGGAACCCGTCTTGCGATGATTGCGCGAATCCACCCGCGCCACCGCCGTCCCCATGTTGGGCGTCGTGCTGGCGGGCTTCACCTCCGCCGCGGGAGGAGGAGTGGGCGTCGCGGCCGGAGCCGTCGCCACGGCCGGAGGAGGCGTTCCACCGGCCGCGGGCTGGGTGCCAGCGGCGGCGGGCGTTCCGGTGGCAGCGGTGCCTTCCACGGGCGTCGCGGCAGGCGTTGCCGCGGGCGGGACCGCCGCGGGAGGCGTCTGCACCGCGGCCGGAGGCGGCGGCATGGGCGGCAGCTCCGCCTTGGGCGTCGGCGCGGCCGCGACCTGGACCGGTGCCTCCACGGGACGCTCGGACGAATTGCCGCGCGCGACGTAGACGACCGCGGCGCCCGCCATCACGAGCACCCCCGCCGTCACCGCGACCAGCATCCCCGTGCGGCCCTTGCCGCCCGCGGGTGCCGCGGCAGGCGGCGGATAGGCCGCCGGATACCCCGGAGGCGGATAGCCCTGCGGCTGCTGCCCATAGGGCATCTGCGCCTGCTGCGGCGCATACGCTACCGGCTGCGGCGGCGCGTACTGCGGCGCCGGCGGCTGCGGCGCATAGCCCTGCTGCGGCTGCGGCGCGTAGGCCTGGGGCGCGGCCATGCCCGGCGCGGGGGCCATCATGGCTCCCGGCATCGACGGCGAGGACACCGGCTCCGGCGGCGGCACGGGCACGTCCAGGAGGCGCGACTGCGACAACGGCTCGCGCTCCAGCGACGGCGCCGGACGCGGCGGCGGCTTGCTGAGGGCGTCGTTCTCCTCCTTCACCAGCGAGGCCAGCACGCTCGCGGCCGAAGGCTTCCAGCCCACCGGCTCATCCGGCGCGCTCGAACCCCCGCTCATGCCCGGACGAGCGCTGCCCGCGCTGAAGGCGGACTCCACCGGGCCGGCGGGAATCGTCGGCGAGGACGTGGACACCGGCGCGGGCGCGACGATGACCGGCTTGGCCGGACGCGGCGCCAGCACCGACGCCAGCTCCGCCGTCTCCGACAGCGGAATCCAGTCGCTGAAGCCCGAGCGCCAGCAGAGGTTGTCCGGGCCCACCTCGCCGCGGTCCCAGGCGTCCTTCACCTTCTCCACGGACCAGGGGCCGACCTGCTTCTCGTCGATGGCGACGTACCACTCGTGCGCCGCTGCGGCGGCCTTCTCCTCCGCCGTCGGCTCGGCGGCTTCGGCTTCCGCGAGCTTGCGCACGGCCTCTGTCTTCGCGGCCTTGGCCTCGGCTTCCGCTTCGGCGGCCTTGACCTTCTGCGAGCCCGTGCTCAGGACCTGGTCGAAGACCGCGCCAATCTCATCCTCTTCCACGTCCGTGAAGAGGCCGCCCTCCGGCGGCGTGCCCAGCGTGGCGGGAAGCCCCGTGCCGGACGACTCCACGATGCGTGGCGCGTTCGCATCCGCGCTGCTCTTGGCCTCCGTGGCCGCGGTGGCCTCCGCCCCGCCCTCCTTCGCCGCCGATGCACCGGCGGGCCTCACCAGGATGGAGTGACCACACTTCTTGCAACGAAGCTTGACCCCCTTCGGGCCAACCTTGTCGTCGCTGATCATGTACTGCGCGCGGCAGCTGTCGCAGACGAAACGCATCGTTCCCGTAAGCCTCGAAAATGACGGGCGAAATCCCGTCGGAATCGTAGAAGTGCCCACCGGCGGAGATCAAGGACACCTGCCTTGAACGCCCGCCTGCTTTCAACGCGTGAACCCTCGCGGCGGTCTGAGGGCCCTACTTTCGCACCTGGACTTCCACGTGTGTGCCAACGGCCACACGCAGCTCGTGCAGGTCCTCGGAGGTCGCGAACACCAGCAACTCCCGCAGCTTGGTGCGAGGGGCGACGCGGAACGCGGACCCCGTCTCGCCCTGCACCATGCGGCGCACGGGCTCCAGCTCGCCCGCGGCGAAGAGGCCCGCGCGCGACGCGGTGAGCTCCGCGCCCTCCAGCCACGTGCGCACGTCCTGCGGCGTCGCCGTGGGCAGGTAGGCCCTCGCCACCTTCGCCAGCGCGGCCCGGTCCGGCTCGCTCAGGCTCTTCTGGAGCAGCTGCCGCTCCACGTCCACCAGCCGCGGATCCACCGTGTAGCGCACGTTGCCCACCACCAGGCTGAGCGCCGCCTGCACCACGGCCTCCAGCCGCTCGGGCGCCACGCGCTGGCTGAACGCCAGCTCCGCACGGGCCAGGGCCAGCGTACGGCCCAGGAGGTAGTACACCTCCTTCTGGCCCTGCTCCGCGAAGTACTTGCCGCCCACACGCACGCACGCGGGATGCGTCTGGAGCAGATCCACGTTCACGAGCGGCTCGGGGGCCGGCTCGTTGGAGCGCTTCGCCAGCCGCTCGCGCGTGGCCACGAGGAAGGGCGAGTACAGCTCCACCGCCTCCATGCCGAAGAGCCGCGCGACGTAGCGGTAGTGGTTGACGTGGTACTCCTGCGCCGTCGCCACGTCGATGCGGTGGCGCTTCGGCACCAGCTGGTACTGCGGGAAGGGCACCGCGTACAGGTGGCCGGCCTTCTCGAAGAGCAGGCCCAGGAGCTCCGACAGCGGCCCGCGCACCTTCGGGTGGAAGAGCGCGGTCTGCCACAGCCGGTCCGTCAGCGGACGCTGCGCCAGCTCCTTCTTCTTCGCGTAGGGCCCCAGCTTGGTGAGGATCTCCTGCTCGTCCTCGCCCGCCTCGCCCAGGAGGCCCGACACCGCCTGCGCGGCGAGCCACGCGGCGTCGTAGTCCTTGCGCACCGCGGACAGCCGCACCAGGTGGCCCACCACCTTGCGCGGGTTCTCCGTGTTCGGCAGCGCGCGGCGCAGCGCCACGATGGCCTCTTCCTCGCGGCCCGGCATCTGGCCGGCGACTTCCGCGAACGTCTCCTGGATGGACGCGTCGTCCGGCAGGCCCTTCGCCGCGACGCCGTAGGCGGCCACCGCGCCTTCCGGGTGCTTGAGTACCTGGAGGTACAGGTCGCCCAGCGCGCGCCACAGCGTCATGCGCGCCGGGTGCGTGTCCGGCGTCTTGGGCAGACGCGCGAGCATGCGCGTGTAGTTCTCCTCCAGTACCTTCCACTGGCGCGCGCCGCCGAGCATCGCCTCCAGCGCGCTGAAGGCCTCCACGAAGCGGTGGTCCAGGTCGAGCGCGGCGTTGAAGGCCTGCGCCGCGCCCTCCACGTCCTTCAGCTCGTCGCGGCGGATCTCGCCGAGCGCGAACCACACGCGCTTGGCCTTGTGCGGCTCCAATGCGAGCGCGGGCAGCGCCAGCATGCGGCCCAGCACGTCCGCGGCCTTCTGGCCCTGACGCGTCTCGCGCAGCAGCCGGTAGAGCGCGTCCATCACCTCCGGCGCGTCCGGCTGGGCCTTGAGGGCGCCAGTGAACGCGTCGATGGCCATGTACGGATCATGCAGCTCGTCGCGCGCGATGCGGCCCAGCTCCAGGTAGACCTTGACCTTGGCCTCGCCCTCCAGGCTGTTGACGAGCTCCTGGCGCAGCTCCGCGGACTTGTCGAAGTTGCCCGCCTTGTCCATCAGCGCCACCAGCGCGCGCAGCGTCTGCTCGTGCTGCGGGTCGATGGCGAGCGCCTTCTCGAAGTGGTTCTGCGCGCGGTCCGTCTGGCCCAGGGCGGCGTGCACGTCACCCAGCTGCCAGTAGACCTCCACGACCTCCAGGTCCGTCAGCTCCTCGCGGTGGTGGATGAGGATGGTCTGGAAGACCTTGAGCGCGTCCTCGTACCGCTTCGCCTGCACCAGCAGGTTGCCGTAGCCCTCGAGCGCGGGCAGGTACGTGGCGTCCAGGCCGTAGGCCTTCTCGTACGAGGACAGGGCCTTGTCGCGGCGGCCCAGCTTCTCAGTCACGTAGCCCAGCCGGTAGAGCTGGCGGCAGAGGTCCTGCGCGATGGCGGCGTCCTTCTCCGCCATGGCCTTCTCCGCCATCTTGCGCGTGACGATGTCCAGCATCCGCTCCGCGGACGCCCAGTCCTCACGCGCGATGTAGACGTCCGCCAGCGGGCGCGCCGCCTCCAGGCTGTCCGGGATGTGCTTGAGCGTCTCCTCCCAGTAGGGCGTCGCCGTCTCGCGGTCCTCGCGCGTCTCCGCGTGGTAGCGCGCGACGTCCAGCAGGGCGCGGCCCTTGGCGGCCGGATCATCCGTCTGCTGCGCCTCCTGCAGCAGCGTCTGCTCGTAGCCGCTCCAGTCCTGCTCCTGCTCCTGGATGCCCTTGAGGGCGCGGATGGTGGGCAGGTGGCCCGGGTCGATGGCGAGCGCCTGCTGGTACGCGGTCCGCGCGCTCGCCATGTCCGCGAGCATGTCCTCGTTGATCTTCCCCAGGCGGTGCCACAGCTCCACCGCCGCCGGGTCGCTGCCCACGACCTGGGCTTCCTTCTGCAGCATCTCCAGCGCGAAGGGCCAGTTGCCGCTGCGCTCGTAGAGCTTGCCCAGGGCGTGCAGCGCGGGACGGGACTCGGGGTCCGTGGCGAGCGCCGCGTGGTAGCTGTTCACCGCGCGGTCCACGGCCTTGAGGTTCTGGTACTGGACGTTGCCGATCTCCACGTACAGCTCCGCCTGCTCCTGCGGGCTGGTGGCGAGCGCCAGCTGCCGCTCGTACGCGAGGATGAGGTCCTCCCACCGCGACTGCGCGCGGCGCAGGCGGATGAGGGACTTGATGGCCTGCGCGTTCTGCGGGTCGATGGAGAGCACGCCCTCCACGCACGCGTCCGCGTTGGCGGGGTTCTGGTACGTGTCCTCCCAGATGGTCGCGCTGCGGAAGAGGACGCGGACCTTCTCCCGGTAGTCCTGGGACAGCTCCAGCATCCGCTCGTAGATGGCGAGCAGGTCCGCCGGCTGATCCAACCGCGTGTGCAGCCGCTCCAGCGCCTCCAGCGCCTCGCGGTTGTACGGGTCGAACTCCAGCGCCATGCGGAACGCGGAGACCGCGGACTCGTCGTCCTTGAGGTCGCGCTCGTAGACGGTCGCCACCTCCACCTGGATGCGCGCACGCTCCTCGTTGGACGCCGCGAGGTCGCGGGCCCGCAGCAGCGTGGTGGCCACGTCGCGGAACGCGTTCCCGCGCCGGTAGAGGTTCGTGAGGACGCCGAGCGTCTCCAGGTCCGGCTCCAGCTCCAGCGCGCGCAACAGGGCGCTGGCCGCCTCGGTGGGGTCGTCCAGCGTCTCGTCCCAGACGCGGGCGATCTCCTTGAGGATGCCCTTGCGCGCCTCGATGGAGCCCGCCGCCTCCAGCTTCTGCTCCAGCGCGACGACGTACTCGCGGTCGCGGCCGCGCCGCTGGAACACCGCCGCCAGCCCGTCCAGCGCGGTGGCGTTGGTGGGGTCGAACTCCAGAATCTTGCGGAACGCGGCCTCCGCGGCCTGCGGATCATCCAGCCGCGAGTCGTGGATGCGCGCGAGCGTGGCGTAGATGCGCTCCGCGAGCGGGCCGCGCGGCAGCTCGTCCGCGACCTCCTCGTAGACCGCCGCCAGCTCCTCGTGACTGCCCGTCTCGTCCGCGAGGCGCTCCACCTCCTCGCGCAGCGCGTCCTCGGCCGCGTCCAGTTGCAGCGCGCGGCAGAGCGCCAGGAAGGCCACGTCCTTCTGGCCCAGGCGTTCTTCCTGCACCCGGGCAATCTCCCGCAGCGCCGCCATCTTCTCCTCGTCGGTGACGAGGTGGGGCATGTAGCGGTCCATCACCGTGGCGTAGGCGCGCCAGTCGTTGTGCGTGCGGTACAGCGTGCACACGCGCTCGTAGGCGGTGCGGTTGGCGGGGTCGAGCTCCAGCACCTTCTCCAGCGCGCCGGCGGACAGCTCCGGCTTGCCGCCCTGCCCTTCCCACAGCTCCGCGACGGTGAAGTACGCGGCGACGGCCGGGTCGCGCTCTTCCGCCGCCAGGTGCACCTGGACCTTGAGCTCCAGGGCGCGCACGGCGTCGTTCCACGCGCGCAGCGACACGGACAGCGCGTACACGCGCTCCAGGTCGGAGACCGTGTGCGGCTCCACCTCCAGCGCGCGGCGGGCCGCGTCCAGCGACTCCTCGCGCCGGCCCATGCCCGCGAGCACTTCCGCCATGCGCAGGCGCAGCGCCTTCACGCCGTCGCTGCTGTCCTGCAGCGGGATGAGGCGGCGCAGGATGCCCACCAGCTCCTCGCGCTGGCCCGTCTCGTCGTACAGCTCGCGCAGGGTGTCCAGCACGCCGCGGTGGCGCGCGTCGCGGTCCAGCGCCGCCTTGAAGAACGGCACCGCCGCTTCCGGCTGCTTGAGCAGGCGGTACACCACGCGGCCCAGCCGCTCGTTCAGGCGCACCACCTCACGCGGATCCAGCGTGATGGCCAGGCGGCCCTCGAGCAGCTCACGCAGGTCCTGAGGACGGCCCGCGCGCTCGTACAGCGACTCCAGCGAGGAGAAGACCTGCTCGTTGCGCGGGTTCTTCGCCAGCAGCTCGCGGTACAGGTCGATGGAGCGGCCCAAGTCCGACAGCCCCTCGGCCGACACCTGCGCCATCTTGCCCAGCACGCGGTCCCGCTCGCTGCCGGAGACCTTGTCCGCCTGGAGCTTCAGGATGGCGTAGAGCTTCTCGGACGCGCCCGCGCCCTCGTAGATGCCCTCCAGGAGCCGCGCCGAGGCGAGGTGCCCCGGCTCCAGCGCGAGGATGGCCTCGTAGGCGCTCGCGGCGCGGTCCGGGCTGTCCATCCGCTCCTGGTAGAGCTGCCCCAGGCGGAAGAGGAAGCCGATCTTGTCCGCGGGAGTCGTCGCGCCGGTGGCCAGCGCCTCCAGCACGCCGGCCAGCTCCGGCCACGCCTCCAGGTGCAGGTAGAGGCGGTCCAGCGCGACGAGCGAGCTCTGCTGCACCGACGCGTGCAGCGTGCGCGCACGCTCGAAGTAGGACACCGCGCGGTCCGGATCGCGCAGGCGCGTCTCCAGCACCTGGCCCAGCTTGAGGCACACCTGGGCCGCGTCGGCGGCCTCGGCGATGCGCGGCAGGGCCTCCTCGTAGAGCACCACCAGCTCGTCGTAGCTGCCCGCGACGTCGGTGGCGTTCTCCAGGCGGCGGCGGACCTCGCTGTCGTTCGGGTCCTCCTTGAAGCCGCGGTAGAGCGCGAGGAAGGCCAGCTCGCCTTCGCCCTGCGTCTCGCGCAGCGTGGCCAGCTCGCCGAGCAGCTGCTTGCGCTCGACGGCGTCCGGCGACACGCCCACGCGGGTCTCAATCACCTGCGCCAGCCGCGTGACGTCACCGCTCGCGCGGAAGGCGCGCAGCAGCGTCTCCACCGCGAGCAGGTTCTGCGGCTCGCGCGCCACGATGGCTTCCATGCGGCCCACCGCGCCCGGGTGGTTGGGCTGCACGGACAGCACCTCGCCGTACAGCGACAGCGCGCCCGCCTTGTCCAGCAGCTTGGACTCGCGCACCGTCGCGAGGCGGAACTTCAGCTCCAGCCCCTCCTCCGGCGGCATCAGCGCGATGCGCCGCGCGAGGACGTCCGCGAGCTCCGGCCAGCGCTCCTGCTTCTGGCAGAGCGCATCCATCCGCGCGAGCGCGACCGCGTCGTCCGGCTGCAGCTCCAAGAGCCGCCGGAACGTGGCCAGCGCGCCCAGTGGGTCCTTGAGCTGCTCCTCCTGCAGCACGCCAATCTGGTGGAGCACCGCCGCGCGACGCGCCGGCTCCTCCGACAGCGCGAGCTGACGGCGCAGCACCTCCAGCAGCTCCGTGGGACGGCCCTGCGAGGCGACGAGCCGCGCGGTGCCGTCCAGCGCCTCGTTGTCCGTGGGCTTGAGCTCCAGCACGCGCTTCCACGACTGGAGCGCCTCCGCCGGCTCACCCAGGTCCACCTGCATCCGGGCGAGCGCGCGGTACAGCTCCGCGCGGGCCGCGTCGCTGGCCTTGGGGGCCACCTCCGCCAGCACCGCGCACAGCTCCTCCGGCGCCTCCGCCTTGTCCACCAGCGCGACGCACAGCTCCAGCGAGCGCGGGTCCTCCGGCAGCTCTCGCAGCGCGCGCGTGGCGGAGAGGAACCCCATCTCCGCGTTCTCCAGCGAGCTGGCGTAGATCTCCGCGATGCGGCGCAAGAGCGCGGCCCGCTCCTGCGGCACGGCCTCCGCGGAGGCGCGCGACTCCAGCATCTCCACCTGCTTCAGGTGGTTGCCCACCGACGCGAAGATGGGCTCCAGGGCGCTCGCCGCCGCGCCACGCAGCGGGCTCTCCGAGCGCGCCAGCTCCTCCAGCGCGCCCACCGCGCCCGGGTGGCCCGCGCGCCGCGCGAGCACCGCCTGGTACAGCTCCAGCGCGCCGCGCGGATCATCCAGGCGCGACACCTTCAGCCGGCCCAGGCGCACGCGCAGGTCGGACGCCTCTTCCTGCGCGTCGCGCGCGTCCGCCATCTGGATTTCACGCTCGACGTGCTGCGCGAGCTCCGCCCAGCGCTCCATGTCCGCGAGCACGCGGCCCAGGAGCTTCAGGGCGTTGGCATTCTCCGGCCGGCGCTCCAGCACCTCGCGGTACGCCTGCGCCGCCAGCGACTTGTCCGCCAGCGTCTCCTCGGCGAGGTGCGCCAGCTCGAAGAGCAGGTTGACCTGCGAGGCCGGATTCGCCTCCGCGGCCACCTGCCGGCGCATGACCAGCGCCAGCTCCCGGTGCGCGCCCGTGCGGCGGTGCACGCGGGCGATGGCCTCCAGCACCGGCTTGTTCATCGGGTCGCGCCGGCTCACCTGCTCCAGCGCGCGCACCGCCAGGTCGTAGCGCTTCAGGCGGTTGTCGTAGATGGCCGCCAGGCGCCGCCACAGGTCGCCCGCCAGGGGCTCCGCGGGGTCGCGCTCCAGCTGGTCTTCGTAGGCCGCCGCCACCTCCTCGAAGGAACCCGAGTCCGCCGCGAGCCGCTCCAGCTCGTCGCGCACGCCGGCTTCCGCGGGCAGCTCGTTGAACGCGCGCAGGCGCGCGACGAAGGCCAGCGACGTCTGGCCCAGGCCCTCGCGCAGGATGGCGATCTCCTGCAGCCGCTCCAGGCGCTGCTCCGGCGGAACGCCCGGCAGGAGCACCTCCAGCACGTCCACCAGCTTCCGCGTGTCGTTGAGGCCGCGGTAGACGGGCTCCAACAGCCGCGCCGCCTCCAGGCGGGGGCCGTCGTGCGCGAGCAGGCGCTCCAGCCCCGCCACCACCTGGCCGTCGCCCGGCGACAGCTCCAGCAGCCGGCGGTACACCGGCAGCGCTTCGGCGGGGCCGACTTCCTTCTCCAGCAGCTGCGCGCGGCGCAGCAGGTACGCGCGGCGGCCGGGCTCGTCCGGCGCGAGCTCCGCGAGCTGATCCAGCACGTCCGCCTGCTCCACGAAGTGGCGCGTCTTGGCGTACAGCTTGTCCAGCGCGAGCAGCCCTTCCGGCACCTTGCGCAGCGCCAGCGCGGAGCGCAGCACCTCGATGGCCTTCGCGTCCTCGCCCGCGCTCGCGTAGGCCTCGCCGGCCTTGAGCAGCAGCCCCAGCCGCGTCTCCGGGTCGGTGGAGAGCTGCGCCTGGCGGGCGTAGACCTCCGACAGGCTCTTGGCGTTCTGGCCCTTCTCGTAGAGCCGGGACAGCGCCTCCAGCGCCTGGCGGTCCTGCGGCGCGTCCGCCAGCAGGTTCTTCCAGAGGCGCGTGGCCTCTTCCGGCTGATCCAGGCTCTCGCGCAGCTCCGCCGCGCGGCGCAGCAGGTCCAGCATCACCGGATCGCCGGCGGTGAGGTCCACGGCGGCGCTCTCGTAGATCTCCGCCAGCACCTCGTGGCTGCCCGTCTCGCGCGCCAGCCGCTCCAGGTCCGGACGCACGCCCTCGCGGTCCAGGTCGTTGGCGAACGCCTTCACCGCCGCCATGAACGCGAGCGACGGCTGCTGCATGTCGCGCTCGTAGATGCGGCGGATCTCCCCGGCGAGGATGATCTTCTCCACCGTGAGCGCGGACTCCATCCGCGTCTCGCGCAGCGCCACGCGGCGGGCATGGTCGCCCACCTGCGCGAGCACCTTGTCCAGCACCTCCAGCGCCGCGCCGCTCGTGGGCACCGCCGCCTTCACCCAGGCCTCCAGCGCGGCCCTCGCGCCCGGGTGGCCGGGGTCCTCGGTGAGGATGCGCTTGTAGAGGCCGAGCGCCGCGTTGGCGTCGTCCAGCACCGTGCGCAGCAGCTCCGCCAGGCGGAAGGACACCTCACGCCCCTGCGGGCTCTGGCCCTCCTGGTTGCGCCGCAGCGCGAGCGTCCACGCCAGGTCCTTGGGACGGTTGAGGTCCGTGTAGAGGCGGTCCAACGCGGTGGCGGCCTCACGCTGCGCGGGGTCGCGCTCCGCGATGGCGCGCCACGCGGACGCCGCGCTCTCCTTGTCGGTGAGCTTCGCCTCGTGCAGCAGCGCGGCCTCGCGCAGGCACACCAGCTGATCCGCCGGCTCCTGGATGGCCGCCGCCAGCTTCTCCAGCACCTCCGCCAGCGCCGCCCACTCCTCGCCCGCGCGGTGCAACCGCTGCAGCGCCCGCAGGCTGTCGATGTTGCCCGGCTCCAGCTCCAGCAGCGCACGCAGCGCCTTCACCGCGCCTGCCCGGTCGTCGAGCTTCTTCTCCTGCACCTCCGCCAGCTCGCGCAGCAGCGCCGCGCGCGCGGGGCCCACGTCGCCCTCCTCCGTCAGCTCGGAGAGGATCTCCGCGAAGCTGTCGAGCGAGTCCGCGTCCTCCGCCGCCTGACGCGCGGCGGCCCGGAGGCCCCCGTCCGCGGGCGCCAGGCGCATCGCCCGCGCGAGCGACGCGAACGCCAGCTCCGGCTGCCGCAGGTGCGCCAGGTGCACCTGGGCCGCGTGACGCAGCGCCTGCACCCGGCCGGCGTCGTCGCGAGCCACTTCCGCGAGCACGTCCAGCGTCGCCACCAGCTTGCGGTGTTCCTTCGTGCGCTCGTACGCGGGAATCAAGGCGCGCGCCGCCGCCTCGCGCGACGGGCCCGAGGCCAGCATCGCCTCCAGCGCCGAGAGCGCGTCCGGATCCGACGGACGCTGCCGCAGGAGGTCCGCGTAGCTCTGCACCGCCTCCGCGCTGCCGTCCTGCGAGCCCTGCAGCAGCTGGGCGCGGCGCAGCTTCA
Source organism: Corallococcus exercitus (assembly GCF_042231735.1). Classification (GTDB taxonomy): domain Bacteria; phylum Myxococcota; class Myxococcia; order Myxococcales; family Myxococcaceae; genus Corallococcus; species Corallococcus exercitus_B. The sequence continues at coordinate 9,960,588 of NZ_CP102577.1, read as the reverse complement.
GCCGCGACACGTGGTCCGCGTCACCGGCCGTCTCCGCCAGGCCGATCATCCGCGCCAGGGTGTCCCCCAGCTCGCGCTGCATGCCGGCCTTCTCGTAGAGCTCCGCGAGGCGCGGCAGGTGCCGGCCTTCCTCGCCGCCGTGCGTGATGGCGGCCTGGAGCGCCTCGGCCGCCTGCTGCGGACGGCCCAGTTCCACGTTCAGGTCCACGAGCCGCAGGAGCAGCTCCAACCGCTCCGGCCCGCGCGTGGCGTGGATGCGCTTGCGCAGCAGCGTCTCCGCGTCCGCGGAGCGGCCCGCGCGCCCGTACAGCCGCACGAGGCGCTGGAGCACCTGCGGCGACTCGGGCGAGCGCGACAGCGCGGCCTCCAGCGCCGTGATGGCCTCCGCTGCCATGCCGCCCTCTTCCGCCAGCACCGACGCCTCGGAGAGCAGCTGCACGGCGAGGAGGGGATCCTCGGACTCCGTGGCGAGCGTGCGCAGCACCCGGCCCAGCTCCGCGTGCGCGGACAGGTCGCGCGCCAGACGCGCCGTCTCCGCGCGTCCCGCCTCGTCCTTCGGCTCCTCGCGCACCATGCGCAGCCGCGTGTCGAAGGCGGCGCGGCTGTCCGCCAGCTGCTTCTCGTGGATGCTGGCCAGCACCGTCAGCAGCCGCTTGCGCGTGGCCGCGTCCGTCGTGGACTCCAGCTGCTGCTGGAGCGCCGCCACCTGCCGCTGATGGTCACCCGTGCGGCCGTAGTGGTTCGCCAGGGCCTCCGTCAGCGCGGCCGTGCGCACGCCTCCGGCCGCCAGCCGCTCCAGGCCGCCCACCACCACGCCCGTGGACACGTTCTCCGCCAGCAGCGCGAGGAACAGGTCCGCCGCGTCCTCCTGGCGGTTGAGCCGCTCCGCGTACAGCTTCGCCTGCCGCGCGGTCCACTCGTTGCGCTCGAGCTGCGTCTCGGAGAGCGTCGCCAGCTTCCCCGCCAGCGTCGCCGCCTCGTCGAACTTCGACAGCGCCACGCACAGCGCCTGGAGCCGCTGCAGCGCCTGGGTGTCCTCGGGCGCCAGCTGCACCCACTGACGCACCAGCGGCTCCAGCTCCACGGGCGAGGCACCGGACGCCTCGCGCCGCGCGATGTCCGTCTCCAGCCGCGTCTTCGGATCATCCGCCAGCGCGGCGGCCGCCTGCAGCGACTTCACCGCCTCGCTCGCCACGGAGTCGCCCGGCACGCGCGAGAGCACCTCGCGCCACGCGGCCTCCGCCCGCACGGGGTCCGCCAGCGGACCCTGGAGCAGCTGCGCCAGGTGCCGCCACAGCGCCACCGCCACGGCCGGAGGCGTCGCGCCCTGCGCCGCGCGCAACAGCGCATGGGCCAGCGCCGGCTGCGCGTTGGCCTTCTCCGCGTGCTCCACCACCGTGTTGAGCAAGAGCGGACGGCCCGGCTCCAGCTCCAGCGCGCGCGCCAGCACCTCGAAGGCGCCGCGCGCGTTCTCCTGCTCCTCGAACATCAGCGCCAGCGCTTCACAGAACGCCACGCGCTCCGCGCGCGGACGCGGGGCGAGCATGGCCAGCTCCAGGAGCGGCAGCACCTCGTCCAGCTTCTCGTCCTCCGCCAGCAGGCGCGCCAGCTGGAAGGCCGCGAGCGCGTTGGTGGGCTCCAGCTTCAGCGCCGCCTCCAGGTGCGCGCGCGCCGCGTCCGCGTCCTTCAGCTGCTGCATGCACAGGTCCGCCAGGCGCAGGCGCAGGCTGGCCTGCTGCGCGCGGTCCTTCACCGTGCCCAGGTAGCGCTCCAGCGTGGCCACCGCGTCCGCGTAGCGCTCCTGGCCCAGCATCAGCTCCGCCGCCAGGCTGGCCGCGTCCGCGCGCGACGCATCCGCCGCCACGGCCTTCTCGAAGGCGGCCAGCGCACCGGCCGCGTCGTTCATCCGGCCCAGCTTGAGCGTGCCCACGCGCAGCCACAGGTCCACCTGCGCCGTGCGGTCGCGGGCCTCGCCCGCCATCGCTTCCAGCTGCGCGAGCGCCGGTCCGTAGTCGCCCGCGCGCCCCGCCATCCGCTCGATGAGCGTGAGCGCTTCCGGCATGCCCGGCCACAGGAGGAAGCAGCGATCCAGCGCCTCCTTCACCTTGGCGGCGGAGCCCGGGTCGTACCAGGCGAACAGCTTCGCCACGAGCAGCGACAGGCGCGCGGCGCTCTTGCGGTCGCGCTCCTCCAGCGACATGCCGCGCAGCATGCGCACCTTGTCGCGCCACACCTGCTCGAAGCGCTGCATCGCGCGGGCGGCCTTGTCCGCGCGCGCGTTCTGCGGATCCAGCTCCCGCGCCACGTCCAGCACCTGCTGCGCCAGCGCGTGCTCGGTGGGGTCGTCCACCAGCCGCTCCGCGAGCGCGGCGTACTCCTCCGCCATGCCCGCGTCGCCCAGCGCGGCGCGCTCGCGCTGCAGCGCTTCGAACGCCGGCTGGAAGCGCTCCTCGGACAGGAGCAGCTGGCGCACGCGCCGGAACGTCGCGCGGTCCGGCTTCACCCGCGCCGCGCGCTGCAGGCACAGCACCGCGCGGTCGCGCCGGAAGAGCTTCTGCTCGTAGAGGTCCGCGGCCTTCAGGTAGTGGGCCGCGCTCTCCTCGCCCTGCGTCGCGGCGCCCAGCCGCTCCAGCACGTCCACCAGCGACGACGAGTCCTGGCGGATTTCATGCAGCCGCTTGAGACCGCGCAGCGCGGGCATCGGGTCCTTCGCGACGAGCAGCGCGCGCTTGAGCAGGTCCTCCGCGCGCGGCGCGTTGCGCTGACGCTCGTGGGCCAGCTCCGCCGCGCGGCACAGCAGGCGCGCCGCCTCCTCCGTGGGAACGTCCCGCGAGCGACCCTCGTACAGGCGGATCAGCTCCTCGACACGGCCCGTCTTCTCCAGGGCCGCTTCGGTTTCAACGAAGGAGCGGTCGTCGGTCACACGCAGCGTGGGACGCGCAGGGGCGGAAGGCTGTTCCATGATGCTCGTTGGCCAAAGGGGGAATGAAACGAGGGCGCCAGCGGCCGGAGTGTACCGGCCACGGGCGCCCCCGGGCAATCATGCAAAACCTGTCAACCGGCGGGAATTATTGGCTTTCTTGCTCGCCAGCCGAGGAAGCATTTTCCGTCGGCGACGCCGCGGAGTCCGCGTCGTCACCGGCGTCCGGCGTGCTGCCGGCGGGAGGCGTGGCGGGGGCCTCGGGGAGGGCCTTCGCACGCTCCAGACCGGCGGCGTCGTTCAGCTGCGTGTACAGGGCGATGGCCTTGTCACGCTGCTGCAGCTCCTCCGCGATCTGCGCGGCGCGGGGCAGGTGCTCCCCACCGAGCTTCTCGTAGAGGGGCAGCGCCTTGTCCTTGCGGCCCGCCTGCGTCCACGTCTCCGCCGCGGCGGCCGTGTCCCCCAGCAGCTCCAGCCACCGGGCGCGGCCGGCGGGCTTCTGCTCCTGTTCGGCGCGGGCCAGCTCGCGCTGCGCGAGCTCCTTGGCCTCGTCCTCCAGGGTGAGCCGCTGCATGAAGTGGAACGCCTTCGGAGGAGGCAGGGGGCTGAGCACCTCCACCGCCTCGCGCCGCTGGCCCACGGCCACCAGCAGGGTCGCCGCGCCCAGCCGGTCGCCGCGCTCCACCAGGGCCTTCACCTCCATGCCCCGGATGCGGTTGGCGCTGGCCAGGTCCCGGGCGCGCTCGTACGCCTTGCGCGCCAGGGTCAGCTTGTTCGCGCGCTCGTACGCGAGGGCCGCCTGGTCGAACTGCCGCGCGCGCTCGTACAGGCGGGCGACGTTCTCGAAGTCGGCCTTGGCGACGTAGTGCTCCATGAGCAGCTCGTACGCGCCGGCCTTCTCCAGCGTGGGGCCGATCTGCTCCGCGGGCAGCGTGCCCACGAGGCGGCGGGCCGCGTCGTTGTCCTGGCCGGACAGCGCCGTGCGCAGCGCGCTCTTCAGGTCCCCGCCCGCCTCGAACAGGCGGGTGGCGTCCGCGAAGCTGTTGTTGCGCTCGTGCAGGCGCGCGGCGTCGCGCGTGCGGCCCATGCCTTCCAGCTGGGTCGCCTGCTCCTTCCAGTCGCCCGTCAGCTCCGGCATCGGCGCGCGCTCGGGGCGCTCACCGCGGGGAGGACGCTCGCCACGCTCGGGACGGTCGCCCCGGGGCGGACGCTCGCGCCGCTCACCGGCCGCGCCGCGCTCCGGACGCTCGCCGCGCGGAGGACGCTCACCGCGAGCCGGACGCTCGCCGCGCTCCGGACGGTCACCGCGCGGAGGACGCTCGGCGCGCTCCTCGCGGGCCGGGGCCGCGGGCTCCGGCGTCGGCTCACGGCCGCTCAGCGCGAAGGCCGCCTGGGAACGGTCCGCGTCACCCGCGGCCCGCCAGACCCGGCCCACCAGCGCCATCACGTCCACCCAGGCCGCGTGCTTCTCCTTGGCGGGATCCACGGCAGGAGCCGCGGGAGCCGCCTCGGCGGGCGCGCCCCCTTCGGCCGGCGTGGCACCCTCGGCCGCGCCTTCCGCGGCCGGAGCGGCTTCCGTGGAGGCAGCGGCCTCCGGCGCCGCGCCTTCCGCGCCCGCTTCCGGCAGGGCCGGCTTCGGCTGACGCTGCACGCGCAGGAGCGTGGTGATGAGACGGCCACGCGTGTTGAGGTCCAGGTCGTCGAGCGACTTGAGGTTCATGGGCCGCAGCGAGCGGACGATGGCCTCCAGCGGACCCTTCTCCGCCGCGAAGTCGTTCTTGGAGAGCGCCTTCTCCAGCACGCTCAGCTCGGCGATGACGCGCTGGCCGGGACCCACCGGGCCCGCGTCGCGATCACGGCCTCGGCCTTCACCCCGGCCGCGTCCTTCGCCCCGGCCACCGCCAGGACCGCCACGACCGCCGAAGCCTCCCGGTCCGTCACGACGGGGCCCCTGGCCCGGCGCGCCCCCGTTCGGACCGCGTCCACCCGGACGCGATCCACCGCTTCCATTCTCCTGAGCCACGTGAATCTCCCGCTAGAACGCGTAGCGAATGTTGGGCGCCACCGCGAACCCGAAGGCGCCCTTGGAGGCGAGGTAGTTCCCCACGACCTCCAGCCCCACCGAGAAGTGGCGCAGCCGCGTGTAGTACTCCACTCCGGGCCCGGCAAACACAAGAATGTCGGAATCCGGGAGGAGCTTCTTGGGAGAGAACATCGCGTAGCCCACGCCGGCGCGGGCGTAGATCCACGTCCGCTTGACCTCCTGGCTGTCGGCGAAGCCCACCAGGCGGGCGCGCGCCACGGCGCCGGGCACCAGCATGGTGAAGTCACCGGAGGCGGCGCCCTGCGAGTAGCCGACGTACTCGGCGCCCGCGCGGTTGGCGGAGCCCATGAAGAAGACGCCCAGGGACAGGCGCTCCCCCAGGTCCACGCCCAGCTCCACCTGGGCCATCTGGCCGGAGGAGAAGGGCCGCGGGCCGGAGTCCGCGGGCGGGTTGGTGATCCACGAGGGACCGCCGTACACGCCGAAGTACACACCGCGCTCGACCTCGTTGAAGGTCACCGCGGGCCGGTCCTTCATCGCGTTGGAGCCGGCGCTGGGGGTGTCCTGGGCGCCCGCCATCGCGGGAAGAAGGAGGGCGGCGCTCAGGGCAAGAGGAGCAAGTTTCTGCATGGAAGGCGGCCTGGTGGGGGGCAGGCCTCCCGCGGGGGCGGGAGGGGTGAATTGAAGAAGCGGGCAGCCCTGTGTCCAGGACCGCCCGCGCGGACTTACGGATGTGTTGATTCTACGTCAGTCACCGGCCTGCTTGAAGATGAACGGGTAGGTGACGATCACGGAGCCTCCACCCTTGGGTTCCGGGAACTTCCAGGTGCGCACGCGGCCGGCCACGCAGGTCTCCAGGTCCGAGTTGCCCGCCGTGGACTGCGCGACGTTGGACGTGGCCACCGAGCCGTTGGCGCTGATGACGAACTTCACGGACACCTTGCCGCCCAGCTTGGGGAAGCGGTTGAGCAGGCTCTCGTAGCAGTAGCGGATCTGCCCGCGGTTGCGCTGGATGACCTGGCGGATGAGCTCCTTGTCCAGCGAGCCCATGACCTCCGGATCGGACGAGGTGATGCCCACGTCCACGCTCTGCTTGCCGCCGAGCGTGCCCACGCCGGTGCCGTAGCTGCCGCTGCCGCCGCCACGGCCCTTGGTGCCGATGCCGCCGATGCCGATGCTGTCACCGGTGCCGCCGCCGCCGCCGCCGCTGCCGCGCAGGCCCAGGCCGCCGAAGCCGCCCGCGTCGCCGGCCTTGGCGCCGAACATGTTGCCCATGGCGCTCTTGAGCTCGCCGCCCAGGCCCGCCTTGCCGAAGATGGTGGAGATGCCGCCCTTGCCGCCGCCGAAGATCTTCGCGGTGAGGGCGCGCGCCTCGTCCTTCTTGTTCGGGTCGCCCTTGGGCGCGGTGCGGTTGTTGGACTTGGGCGCGTCCTTCTTGCCCATCTGGCCCTCGTCGCCGCGGGACTTCTGGGCCATCTCGCCCGACTTCTTCTCCTTCTGCTGGTTCAGCTTCTCCAGGAACTTGTTCTTCTGGGCCTCCGGAGCCTTGATGATCAGCTTCGCGATGCGCGCGTCGTTGCCCGCGAGCTCATCCGCGTACTCGTCCCCTTCCCCACTCTGGTTCATGGAGTGGATGACGAACGCGGTGGCGATGAAGAACATCACCAGGAAGATGTTGAGCGCCGTGTAGTCGATGCTCTCGCCCACCGGCACGACGACGCGCTTGGGCACCGGCTGGAACTGCGCCTCCAGCGTGAGGCCGCCCAGGTCCACCCAGACGAAGTCGTCCGCTTCCAGCGTGAGGCCGTAGGCGTCGCCGTCCTGGGAGGCCTTGCCGGACTCCATCACGGCCTCCAGGTCCAGCGTCTCGCCCTTGCGGGTGAGCTCGCCCTTCATCTTGCGCACGAAGCGCAAGGTGAAGGACTGGCCGTCGGTGCGCAGGACCTCGAACGTGGGGGCGCCCAGCTTGGTGTCGCCCATCACGAAGTCCACGCCCTTGGCGCTGCCGACCGTGAAGCCCTTCTTCGCGCCGGGGGGCACGAAGAACTCGCCCACGCGCTGGTCACCCCAGAGCAGGCGCAGCGACACGCCCTGCGGGCCGCTGGACTTCGTCTTCTTCACGGTGCGCACGCGCGGCGCGGCGTCCTGCTCCTCGTGCGTGTCGTCCTCCACGGCCACGGCGGCCCTGGCCTTGGGAGCCCGGGCGGGCACCACGACGTTCTTCTGCGTGGGCGCGACGGACGCGTCCAGCGCGGCGGCGGGCGCCGGAGCCGGCGTCGCGACGGGCGCGGCCACCGGAGCGGCGACGGGCGCGGCCACGGCCTGCGCGATGGCGGCGGCGGGGGCCACCGGCGCGATGGTGGGGTTCTTGTCCGTGGGCGCGTCCGCCTGCGCGACGGCGGCGGCCAGGTTCACCGCGGCGACGGCGGCCGGGTTCTCCAGACGGATGGTGGTGCCGCCCACGCGGACCTCGTCACCGAAGGAGACCTGCCCCTTGTTGACGCGCTTGCCGTTGACGTAGGTGCCCTCGACGCTGCCCATGTCGATGATGGACATGGAGCCGTCGGCGGCCACTTCGATGACGGAGTGGATGCGGCTGACCTTGTCGTCCTCCAGGCACAGGTGCGCGGAGGACAGACGGCCAATCTTGATGATGTCGCGCTCGTAGTCCTTGGAGGCGACCAGCGTGTCGCCCTTGAAGACCTTGAGTGTCAGGGGTACGGCCATGGGGGGCTCCAGGTAGGCTTTGCGCTCTTGGACAACGGTGCCGGCGGAAGGTTCCCGCCGCGGTTTTCAGTTCGTGGAGGGGGGATTACAGCTCGCCCACGGACTGCATCACCTTGTCCTCGAAGTCTTCGCGGATGCGGATGAGGTTGGAGTGCTTCACGGTCTTGCGCGCCTCGACGTACTCACCATCCGGCTTCGTGAGATCACCCTCGATGGTGTCGTCCTCGAAGTCGATGTTGGTCGTCTTCTGCATCCGGGCGCCGCCACCCTCACCCTGCGCCTTGCCCTCGTCCTGGGCGAAGGCCGGGGCCACCGACATCGTCACGCACAGCATCAGCCACTTCCGCATCCTGCCTCCACGTGGGGCCCCTTCCGAAGGCCCACTGGTGTTTCCGCATGGCGGCCCCCGCCCTTGCGCGCGGGGGGCTCTCAAGGTTCGCATCTTCCCGAGCCGCGCCGCCAGCGTGAAGCCACTGGCGGGCGTCTCCCACATCACAGCAGGTCGTCCGTGGGCTCGTCCGAGTCCACCGGGGCTGCATTCTTCTGGGCAGGCTCTGCCTGCTTCCCCGCGGCGGGGGTCGCGGCCGGCTGCTGCGCGCCCGTCGCGGCGGCCGGAGTGGCCTGCGGGGCGGTGCCGGTGCCGGACACGGGCGTCGCGGCGCCAGGAGGAGGCGGCGGCGTCTGGCCCTTCTGCTTGGCCTCCTCCGCCTTCATCGCGGCCTGCTGCTGGGCCTGGAGGGCCTCCATCTGCTTGGCCTGGTCCTCCGCGGCCTTCGCCTCGCGCTTGGCCTGCACGATGCTCTCCGCCTCGCGCATGAGGCCGAAGACGGGGGACTCCGCGTTGAGCGCGACCTCGCCGCCCGCCAGCGCGACGTACTTCTTGTAGAGCTCCACCGCGCGCTCGGGGGCGTCCTTCACCTTGTGCAGGATGATGCCGCGGTTGAGGTACGTGGCGCCCAGGTCCGGGTTGAGCTTCTCCGCCTCGTCGTACTCCTGCATGGCCTTGTCGTACTGGCCCTGGCCCTTGAGCGCGATGCCCAGGTCCACGTGCGCGGCGGCGTTCTTGCCGTCGGACTGCAGGATGCGGCGCAGGTGCTCCTCCGCGCCGGGGAAGTCCTCCGCGTTGAGCGCCAGCTGGGCCAGCTCCACGTGCGCCGGCACGTAGTCCGCCTTCGCCTCCAGGGCGCTCTTGAACTGCAGGCGCGCGCCCTCCCTGTCGCCCTCCTTGAGGAGGATGAGGCCCACGGCCTGGTGCAGCTCCGGATCCGTGCTGTCCAGCTTCACCGCGCGCAGCGCGACCAGCTTCGCCATGGCCAGCTGCTTGCGGTCCAGGTAGCTGCGGATCATCACCTTGAGGGCGTTGGTGTTCATCGGGTCGCGCATGAGCGCGGCGCGAGACAGCTCCATCGCCTTGTCGTGGTCGTTGTTCTGCCGGTAGATCTCCGCGAGGCGCGCGCGCGAGCCCGCGTCATCCGGGTAGCGCGTGAGCACGTCCTGGTAGAGCGCCACCGCGCCGGCCACGTCGCCACCGTTCTGCTTCATGATGGCCAGGTTGTCGGACGCCTGCCGCAGGGACGGCTTCTTGGTGAGGGCCGCCGCGTAGCGGGCCTTCGCCTCGTCGGGCTTGCCCATGCGCTCGGCGATGACGCCCAGGTTGTACTCGGCCTCCGCGAGGTTCTGGTCCGCCTCCAGGGCGGCCCTGAACTTGCGCTCCAGCGACGGGTAGTCGAAGGCCTTGGCCTTCTTCTGCGCGTCGAAGGACTTCACCGCGTCATCGAACAGCAGCATGGCGCGGTTGGAGATGGACACCGGGCCCGTGGGGGCGGCCACGGGCTTGGCGGCAGGGGTCGGGGCGGCGGTCTGCGTGGTGGAGCAGCCGACGGCGGTCAGCGCCAGCGTGGCCAGCAGGAGGGGGCGGAACGGGTGCATGCGGCGATTCATTAGAGGAAGTCCTCCGGCTCCTGATCATCAACGGTCTTCTTGGGGGCGCTGCCGTCCTGGGACGCGGCGGCGGGCTTGGCGACCTCGGACTCGGTCTGCTGGCGAAGCGCGTTGGTCAGCGCGGACAGGTCCTCGTTGAGCGCCTCGCTCTTGGCCTGCTTCTCCGGTTCCACCTTGGTGACCGGGGGCGGGATGTCCTGCACGGCGGCCAGCAGGTCGCCGCCCAGCACCAGCTCCTTGTTCTTCAGCGCGAGCTTCTCCTCCAGCACCTCCGGGTAGCGGTCCGGGGCGTAGGTGGTGCGCAGGATCTTCAGGCTCGCCGCGGCGCAGTCGTTGAACACGCCCAGCTCGCGGCTCTTGGCCACCGCGCTGGAGAAGGCCTCCGTGGCCTTGTCCTTGAGCGGCTGCGCCTGGTTGCTGAACTCGTCACGCAGCGCCTGCTGCGACTCCTCGTCCAGGCCGCGCGGCATGGGCGCGTTCACGACGAGCTCCGCCATGTGGTCATACGCGAGGCCAATGCGCTGCAGCGCGCAGATGGCCGGCTCCGGGGCGCCCAGGGCCACGGTCTGCACGTACTTCTTCTGCACCACCTCCAGCGCGCGGCCCTTGTCGGCCAGCGAGCCCTTGAAGCGCTCGGGCGACGGCGGCACGCCCCAGTACAGCTTCAGGCGGCGGAACTCGTGCCAGTCCGGCTCGATGGCCAGCAGGTTCGCCTGCGCGGCGGCGGCGAGCGCGGGCTTCTCCAGCGCGGTCTGCTGACGGCGGGGCAGCTGGTCGAAGTACTCGTAGATGCGCTTGTTCATGCGCGCCACGTCGCGCGTCTTCTTCATCTTCGTGTAGATGTCGACGATGCGGCCCTCGGCCATGAGGAACTTGCTCTGGGAGCGCATGTTGTCGCGCTCGTACTCCTCCAGCAGCTTGATGGCCTTCATGTACGCGCCCTGCTTCACGTGCAGGTCCACGACGGACAGGAAGGCGGCCTCGGCGTCCTTCGACTTGGGCCACAGCTCGATGTAGTGCTCGCGGTTCTTGAGCGCGGCCTTCAGCTGGCCCAGGCCCTCGCGGTAGGTGGCCGCGTTGAACAGGGCGATCTGCGCCTTGGACTCGTCCCACTTCTGCACCACCGCGGGCTTCGCGGGGCCGGAGTCGTTGGAGGCCTGCTTCGCCTTGCCCCTGGCCTTGCTCTTCGCCTTGGCCTTCGCCGCGGGCGCGCCGCCCTTCTCGTTCAGGTTGCGCTCGTAGCCGCGCACGTAGAGCTCGTAGGTGGTCGCCGCTTCCTCGAAGTCACCGATGGCCTCCAGCGCCTCCGCGTTCGCGTAGATGGAGTCCGGCACGTACTTGGACCGGGGGTACTCCGCGAACAGGCGCTTGCGGACCTCGATGGCCTTATCCAGGCTCTTCGCCTTGTAGTAGTCGACGGACGCGTTGTAGAGCGCCAGGTCCGCGATCTCCGTCTGCGGGAAGTCGTGGACGAAGTTCAGGTACGCCTCGGCCGCCTTGGAGAACTCCTTCTTCTCCTCCAGCTGGCTGACCAGCTTGAACGACGACTGCTCAATCAGCTTCGCCAGGTCGTCGCGGAACTTGCCGGTGGCCAGCTTGTCGTTGGCGTAGAAGCGGCGGGCCCACTCGTTGACCTTCGCGAAGTCGCCCAGCAGGTTGTACGAGTCGAGGATGAGGTTGGCGGCGATCTCCGCGGCGCGCTGGCCGTCCTCGAACTTGTACTCGGGGTAGCCGAGCGCGATTTCAGAGAAGCGCAGCACCGCTTCGTCGAAGTGGTTGTGGCGGTAGTAGATGTTCGCCGCCTTGAAGGCGATCTCCACGCGCTTGTCGCCCTTGGGGACGTACTTGAGGTAGCGCTCGCACGCGTCGAGCAGCGACTTCTTCAGCGTGGGGATGGCGATCTTCTTCTGGATGTCCGTGCCGGCGGACTCGGACTTGGCCTCGCCGCGCGCCTCGGCCGCCTTGACCACTTCGTCGTAGGCGAGCACGGCGTTGTAGGAGGCGTTGGTCAGCCACTTGCCCGGCTTGCCCGGCTTGGGCTTGCCCTTGTCGTCCTTGGCCTCCAGCACCTTGGCGTCCTGGAGGACGACCAGCGTGTAGTTGGCGGCGGCCTTGTCGAAGTTCTGGAGGTTGTCGTTGAGGAGCTCCGCCCAGAAGAAGCGCAGGTCGTACGCCTTGGGGTTCTCCGGGAAGAGCGTGAGGTAGTCGCTGTACACGGCGTCCGCGTACTTGAAGGTCTCCTCGCTGCGCGTCTTCTTGCCCTCGTTGTGCCAGGTGACGGCGAGGTTGGAGAGCGTGCGCTCGGACAGCTCCTTCGCCTCCGCGAGCGCCTTCTTGTCCTTGTCGTCCTTGATGACGCCGGAGGACTCGACGTCCTTCATGATCTTCACGAGCCGGCGCACCTGGGCCACGGTGCGCTCCTTGTTGCCCATGCGCAGGATGCAGTCGACGATCTTGCCCTGGAAGCCAGGAGCCTCCGGCGACAGCGGCTTCTCCTTGATCAGCGAGTTGTAGGTGATGGCCGCTTCGCGGTCCTTGCCGTCGCCGTAGTACAGGTTCGCGAGCTGCTTCATCATCGCGAAGCGGTCTTCCGGATTGGTGGCGACCTTGCCGAAGTCCGCGCGGGCCTGCGTGACGTCACCCTCGCGGGCGAACGCGCGCACGTAGTCGCCGCGCGCTTCACGCACCAGCGAGCCCTTCGCCTTGGCCTTGCCGTCCTTCTCCACGGCGCCGGCGCCGGCCAGCTCACCGTAGAGGACCACGGTCTTGTACTTGTCCTTCGCGGACTCGTACTCGCCCATGTTGAAGTAGCACCAGCCCTGCTTGTAGAGGGCGAAGGCGTAGACCTGGTTCTCCGGGAACTCAGCGGCCTTCTTGTAGGCCGCGAGCGCCTTCTCCAGCTCCGGGCGCTTGCCCTTGGAGTTGTTGAAGTAGTACTCGCCGAAGGCGAAGTACGCGTCCGGGATGTACTTGGACTGCGGGTACTTCTCCACCAGGCGCTTGAACGCGACGAGCGCCTTCTTGTCCTGGCCGTCCTCCATCAGGTACTGGCCGAGGAAGAAGAGCACTTCGTCCGTGCGCTCGAACTTCGGGTACTCCTGGACGATCTTCGTGTACTGCTCGACGGCGTACTTGCCGTTCTCCTTCACCTTCGCCATCAGCTCCGCCTTCTCCGCCTTGGCCTTCTGCTGGGCCGCGGCGTCGTTGCGGTTCATGGCGACGATGAGCTCGTCGTCCTTCCGGTTGGCTTCGAAGAAGAAGAACTTCGACTCCTCCCAGTAGAGCTCGCCCAGGCGGAACAGCAGGCTGGGGGCCTCCTTCTGATCAGGAGACAGCGAGATGATCTTCTTCAGCGATTCGATCTGTTCGCGGCGCTTGGAGGCGACCTGCACCTCCACGCCCAGGCGGAACTGATCATATTGAAGCGCGGGAGCGGCCTGCTGGGCTTCCTTCGGGCGCGTGATGTCGCCAGCGAGGGACTTGTCCACGGTGGTCGTGGACTTCTTGCCCAGGTCAGCGTCGCGCAGTGCTTTCTTCTCCTGGGCCGAAGCCATGGAAGTCAGGAGAACGAGGCAAACGAGTAACGAGCGGCGCATGGTCTTCCTAGGAGCGGGGAACCGGCGTCCCTGGATGCCTGCTTGCTTGGCAAGTGTCCGGGAATCTTCGGGAATTTCCATGAGGGGACCCGTACTATGCGCGGTTTCCGCAAGGCGGGTCAACTTGGACGGACGGACGTCCGGTCCGTTGGATAGCAGGCGGGAAAACTTCAATTTCGCTGTGGAAAAGGCCCGCTTCAGACAGCGACAGGAAGGTTGCACCGGCGGCCCCAACGGGTATGGGAAGCTGGCGGCTGTTCGCCTGGTCGCCCTGCCTGGAGTGGTTGTCGGATCATGAGCCTTCTGCCGGAGAGCGCCAGCTTCGAAGAACTGGTGCAGGACTACTTCCTCGCGGTGCGTGGCGCGGGCCTGATGTTGTCCGCGCTGGACACCGAGCTCGTCACCGCGTGGGCGCGGGAAGGCGTGCCCTTCGAGGTCGTGGCCCGCGGCATCTCGCGCTCGGCGGAGAAGGCGCTGTGGGACGCGCGGCCCGGAGAGCCGGTGCTGCGCTCACTGCGCGCGTGCCGGCGCCAGGTGGAGACGGAGATCCGCAAGTATCGCGACCTGTCCGCGGGCCAGGGTGAGGAGGCGCGCCCGTCCTCCAAGAAGCGCCCCGCGCGCTCCTGGGAAGAGGTGCGGCACGCGCGGCTGTGCGCGGCGCTGCGGGCCCTGACGGAGCGTGAAACCGCGCTGGCGCCCCGGGTGCACCGGCTGCTGGACACGGTGCTCGCGTGCGTGCCACACGAGCCCGCGGCGATGGATCAACAGGAGGCGTGGGCGCTGATGGCGCTCTTGCGCGCCCTGCCCTTCTCGGAGCGACGCACGGTGTGGCGCGATGCGCGCACCGGTGAACAGCAGCTGATGACGGCCCGCGCGCGGCGCGTGGCCCGGCGCTTCCGGCTCCAGGCGGCCGTCAGACGGCGGCTGGACATGAAGGAGACCTGACAGGTGGGCCTCTTCCCGCACGCCTGAACGGCCGGTCAGTGGGCTGACGGGCGCGGGGGACGGTGTTATTGGCTGGGCACGATGGCTGCCAAGGCGAACGGCGAGGCGTGTGGGCTGTGCGGCGGGCGGACGTACCTCATCGAGCGGCGCGGAGAGCTTGCGTCGGCGCGGGTGTGTACGTGCTCGGCGGACTGCCCGGTGTGCGGTGGACGCGGGCACATCCTGGTGCAGAAGGAAGGCACCTTCAGCGCGAAGATGGGCGCCCGGACGTATGAGGTGCTGGAGCCGTGCGTGTGCACGCTCAGGCGCACGCGGGTGGCGCTCTACAACGACGTGCAGATGCCGGGCGTCATGGCGCACGCGTCGTTCGACAACTACCGGCCCTTCAACGAGGCGCAGGACCGGGGCCGCGGCGTGGCGATGCACTTCGCCCACCAGTACGTGAAGGGCGCCACCAACAAGGGCTTCGTGCTGAGCGGGCCGGTGGGCACGGGCAAGACGCACCTGCTCGCGGCGACGCTCGGCCACCTGGTGCTGGAGATGGGCGTGAAGTCCCGCTACGTCGAAATCTCCCTCCTCTACGCGACCATCCGGCGCGGCTTCCAGGACGGCAAGAGCGGCGGGGAGATCATCGGGCCGCTGTCGGAGGTGGAGGTGCTCGCCATCGACGAGCTGGGCAAGGGGCGCGGCAGTCCCTTCGAGATGGAGACGCTCGATGAGCTGATCGCCCGGCGCTACAACGCGGGGCGCACGACGCTCTTCGCGACGAACTACTCGCTGGAGCCGGAGCGCAAGGGCGCCCGGAGCAGCGCGCCTTCGGGCTACCGCACCACGGACGACGCCCGCTCCGCCATGAAGGACGCGGAGCTGCTGCGCGAGCGCGTGGGCGAGCGCATCTACAGCCGGCTCTGCGAGATGTGCACCTTCGTGGAGCTGCCGCGCGACACCCCGGACCGGCGGCGCACGCGGCAGGAGATGGACGCGCCGCCGCCGCTGGGCGGCATGCGCAACCCGGGCCGGTAGTCAGCGCTGGATGGCGCGCACCAGCGAGTTGCCGGCGTCCGCGACGTAGAGCGTGCCGTCCGGTCCCACCGCGAGCCCGGCGGGCAGCACCAGCTGGGCGTCCCTGCCCGCGCCGTCCTCCGCGCCGTAGCGGCCGCTGCCCGCGAGCGTGGTCAGCTTCTGCGGCTCGCCCGACGCGTCGAAGACGAGCCGGCGCACGCGGTAGTTGCCCGGGTCGGAGATGGCGAGCGAGCCGTCCGGCAGCAGCGCCAGGCCCAGGTACGGCAGCATCTGGCCCTCCTTCGGGTCGCCGTCGCGGTAGCCGGGCGTGGAGCCCGCTACCACGGTGGTGACGCCGTCGCGCACGCGCACCACGCGCGCCATGCCGCTCTCCACGACGTAGACGGTGCCGTCCGCGGCCTGCACCACCGCGGAGGGACGGTAGAGCCAGTCACCCTGGAGCGTCGTCACCGGGTTGCCCGGGGTCACCATGTCGATGCGGCGGATGACGCTGTTGTTCAGGTCCGCCACGAGCAGCGCGGTGCCGTCCGGCGTGAAGGACAGGCCCGCCGGCTGGTTGAAGGCGGCCGCCAGCGCGGGGCCGTCCTGGTAGCCCCACGAGGTGCCCGCGAAGACCTCCGACTTGCCCTCGGGGGTGATGCGACGGATGACGGCGTTCTCGGTGTCGGACACGTAGAGGTTGCCCAGCGCGTCCGCGGCGATGCCCATGGGGCCGTAGAGCTTGTCGAGCACCGTGCGGATCTTCCCGTCCGCGGACACGCGCTTCACCGCGTTGCCCAGCGCGTCCGCCACCGCCCAGCCGCCATCCGGCAGCACGGCGACGGCGAGCGGCGCGCCCAGCTCATCCGGCGCCACCTTCGCGCCCGCGTGGCAGCGCTTGCCGGGCTGTCCCGCCACCGTCGTCACGGATGCGGCGAACGGGCCCATGGGCGCGGGCGCCGCCGGGGGCTGGAACTTCACCAGGTCGCCCGGCAGCTTCCGGCCCAGCGCCTTGTAGAGCACGTTGGCCACGATGCGGCCCGCGCGCGGATCCGCCACGCGGTCCGCCACCCCGGCCAGCTTCTGCACGAAGTCGATGCCGCCCGCGGAGAAGACGTACGCGTCCCCCTGCTTGCGCACCACCATGTGCGCGAAGCCGAAGCCGCCCTGGAGCGACAGCGAGGGGGACTCCGCGAGCACCTCCACGCCGGCCGGCTGGCGGCCGTTGTTCACCAGCTGATCCACCTCGTAGCCGTTCGCCATCCACAGCGTGTCACCGGCCTTGAAGCCCGTACCGTTGAAGACCCAGTGGTCCGGGTTGGTGATGACGGTCGGGAAGGGCCACTGGTGCCAGCGCGCGGCGAACTGCACGCCCAGGAGCGCGTTCTCCGGACGTGGCGCGGGCAGGTCGCGGAACTTCACCGTCCTGCGCTGGTCCTTGTACGGGTCCTGCGGCGCGCCCTTGTAGCAGGTCACGATGCGGCGCGGACGGCCGTCCGCGGAGGGCTCCATCCGCACCTGCCAGTACGCGTTGTTCGCGCCCAGGTTGATGATGGACCGTCCTTCCGACAGCGCGCGGTCCGCGTGGTCGCGCTGCCTGGAGGACCAGTACTCATCGTGGCCGGACATCACGAGCACCTTCGCGCCACGCAGGAAGTCGTAGCTTTCGTCCATGTCCTCGTCGGTGAAGTAGCCCACGTCCAGGTCCTGGGACTCCAGCCACGTCACCAGGCTCAGGTCGTCCAACATCAGGTGCCCGGAGCCCTGGCCCCGGTAGTAGGGCCGGTCGTAGGAGGACTGGAAGGCGCGCGCGACGCCATGCGCCTTCATCACGCCCTTCTGATCATCGTAGAGGCTGGTGCCGCCCCAGGTGTTGTACGCCGCCCAGTTCGCGGTGGGCATGAGCACCGCGACCTCCGCGCGCGGGTTGGCGTCCCGCACGAAGAAGGGCACGTAGCGCGACGGCCGGTCGTCGCGCACGAGCTTCACCACGTACACGCCGCGCACCCAGTCCTCGCCGATGGGGATCTCCAGCGTGGGAGACCAGGAACAGGCGATGACACCCGTCGTTGGATCCGCCGGACAGTCCGCCTGCCGCGTGCCCTGCACCGGGCCGCCGCGCGCGACCTCGCGGGCGCCCACGCCGCCGTAGTAGCCCAGGCGGTAGACGAACCAGCTGAACTTGCGCTCCTCGGACAGGGACACCGCCACGCGCAGCGACTCGCCCTGCTTCAGGGTGGCCTTGAGGGCGTAGCCTTCAATCTCCCGGCTGTTGGCGTTCTTGTCGATGCGCCAGCCCGTGGTGCCCTTCTTCTGGTTCTCCTTGTGGACGGCATCCGGGTCGCGCTCGGGCAGCGCGCTGCCACCGTCAGGCAGCGTGCCCGCGTCCGGCTCCTCCTCCGGAGTGCCCGCGTCGTATTCGGGAACGACGATGCCGCCGTCCGGACCGATGACGCCCGCGTCGTCGTTGTTGAGGGGCGGATCATCATGGCGGTCGCCCGGGGGCGGCGTGCCGGGCGCCGGACCGGAGTCCTTGCATCCGGAGGCCCCCGTCACCAGGAGCGCCAGCACCACCCCCAGCCCCATCCAGCGACGCCCGTGTCCCATGCCAGCCCTCCAAGGTGTTCAGGGGCGGAGGGTAGGCATCGACTCTGGAGAGGGAAGGGCCCTGCCCCCCTTGGGAACGGCAGTTCGACAAACAATGGCGTTTCGTCCCCAGGGACAACCCGCAAGTGTTCGGATCAACGAAGGTTGTGCGCGCGCAGGGCGTGTCAGCTACCGAGCAGTTCGCGATGCAGACGGGCCGTGAGGGTCTTGAGGTGGGCCTTGTCCACCAGGAGGGTCACCTGCAGCGGCGAGGTGCTCACGGCGTGCACCCGGGCAGACAGGGCTTCGGCCGCTGACAACGCCTTGCGCAACGGCACCCAGTCCGCGTTGAGGCCCACGCCCACGCAGGTGACGGTGCCCCAGCCGTCCTGCCACTCCACCCCCGCGCCGAAGCGCGTGGCCAGCTCGCGCTGGAGCGCCTCCGGGCCGTGGATGTCCGCGAGCGGCACCGCCAGGAACGTGCGCCCCGGCGTGCCCGGCAGTCCGTCATGGGCGAGCGTGCGGCCCCGGACGGCGCGGGCGTCCAGGAACTCCAGCAGCTCCTGGAGGGGCACGCTGGCCTGGGCGACGAGCACGGCCATCTCCGTGTCCGCCGTCACGCCCTTCACGCGGCTGTCGGTGGGCACGGCGAGCTCCTGCACGCTGGTGCCGGTGCCCTGGCCGTGCGCGGTGCGCGCGAGGATGGTGATGCCGCGCGCCTTGGCCCACTCCACCGCCTGGGCGTTGAGCACCTTGGCGCCGGCGCTCGCCAGCTCCTGCATCTCGTCGTAGCTCAAGGACTCCAGCTTGCGTGCGTCCGGCACCACGCGCGGATCCGCGCTGAAGACGCCGTCCACGTCGGAGTAGATTTCACACGCCTCCGCGTCCAGCGCCGCCGCCAGCGCGACCGCGGTGGTGTCCGAGCCGCCGCGCCCCAGCGTCGTCACTTCCTTCTTGTAGGAGACGCCCTGGTAGCCCGCGACGATGACGACCTTGCCGTGCGTCAGCTCGTCCTGGATGCGGTAGGGGCGCACCTCCACGATGCGCGCCTGGGCGTGCGCGTCGTTGGTGATGATGCCGCTCTGGCTGCCGGTGAAGCTGATGGCCGGCACGCCCTGCTCCTGGAGCGCCATGGAGAGCAGCGCCATGGAGATGCGCTCGCCGCAGGTGAGGAGCATGTCCAGCTCACGCCGGGGCGGGTCCTGGGACACGCTCTTGGCCAGAGAGAGCAGGTCATCCGTGGTGTCGCCCATGGCGCTCACGACGACGACCACTTGATAGCCCGCGTCCCGCTTCTGCTTCACGCGGCGCGCGACCTTGCCGAGCTTCTCCGCGTCAGCGACCGATGAGCCGCCGTACTTCTGCACCACGATTGGCATCCACGCCTCGCTTCCGGGGCAGTGTAGAGTTCGCCCCCGCGCATGCCAATCACCGAGAAGCCCATCATCGAGGTGCGCAACCTCACCCGGCGCTATCGCGATCGCGTGGCCATCGAGGACCTGTCCTTCACCGTGGGTGAGGGAGAGCTCCTGGGCTTCCTTGGCCCCAACGGCGCGGGCAAGTCCACCACGATGAAGGTCCTCACCGGCTTCCTCCCTCCGTCCGAGGGCCGCGTGAAGGTGGCGGGCTTCGACGTGTCCACGCACCCGATGGAGGTCAAACGGCGCATCGGCTACCTGCCGGAGACGCCGCCGCTGTACCCGGAGCTGACGGTGCACGGCTACCTGACGTTCGTGGCCGCGCTCAAGCAGGTGCCCGGCCGCGCGGTGAAGGCGGAGGTGGAGCGGGTGGCGGGGCTCACCGGCGTGAGCGACGTGCTGGGCCGTGTGCTCCAGAACCTGTCCAAGGGCTACCAGCAGCGCGTGGGCATCGCGCAGGCGCTGCTCGGTTCGCCGCCGGTGCTCATCCTCGACGAGCCCACGGAAGGGTTGGATCCCGCGCAGCGCGCGGACCTGCGCGCGTTGATCCGGAGCCTCAAGGGCAAGCACACGGTGCTCCTGTCCACGCACATCCTCCCGGAGGTCACGGTGACGTGCGAGACGGTGCTCATCCTCCACCAGGGCCGCGTGGTGGCCCATGACGCCATCGGCCAGCTGGCGAAGTCCCATGGCCAGGGCGAGCACGCGTCGTTGGAAGAAGTCTTCATCAAGCTGACCGCCGCCTGAACAGGAACCCCCAGCGCATGCGCACCGCCCTGGCCATTGCCCGCAAGGAGCTGGCCGTCGCCTTCACCACCCCGTGGGCCTACGCCGTCATCACCGCGATGGCGGCGCTCTCGTCGTTCTTCTTCGTCAGCCTGCTGGAGCAGTTCCAGCAGGTGCAGTCCCTGGCGCGGGAGCACGGCTGGAGCCGGCTGCCTCCGGACTCCATCGTCTACCGCAACCTCACCGACGGCGTGGTGGTGCAGCTGTGGGGCGTGGTGTTGATCATCACGCTCTTCGTCGCGCCCTTCCTGTCCATGCGGCTGTTCGCGGAGGAGAAGCGCCAGAAGACGTTCGCGCTGCTGCTCACGACGCCGGTGCGGCCGGTGGACATCGTGCTGGGCAAGTACCTGGGCGGCCTGGGGCTCATCTTCGTCACGCTGGGGCTGACGCTGGTGTTCCCCGTGCTGCTGTCGGTGGTGGGCTCGGGCCCGTCCGGCTCCGCGCTGGAGTGGCCCACGGTGCTCCTGGGCTACGGCGCGGTGCTGCTCTGGGGCGCGACCTGCATGGCGGTGGGGCTGTTCATCTCCGCGCTGACGGAGAGCCAGATGCTGGCGGCGTTCCTCACCTTCACCGTGCTCCTGCCGTGGATGCTCCTGCGCGGCGTGGCCCAGTCCACCGCGGAGCCGCTGCGCTCAGTCCTGGCCTACCTGTCCTTCGACACCCAGCTGCAGGGGATGATCCAGGGCGTGCTGGAGGTGCAGGCGCTGGTGTTCTTCGCGTCCGTCATCCTGTTCTCGCTGCTGCTCACCCACCGCGCGGTGGAAGCGCAGCGCTACGCGTGACCATGAGAGCGACCCACGTCACCCGGGTGCTGGGGGCCTTCGGCCTGCTGCTCCTCCTGTCCAGCCCGTTCACGCTGTTCCTCACCTCCGGCAGCGTGGCGCTCGCGGGAGGCAAGGCGGTGCTGGGCGCGGCGATGCTCGCGGCCTATGTCGTCGCGCACCGGCGGGAGCTGGGACGCGCGGGGACGCGGCGCACGGGACGGTTCCTCGCGTCCTCGGTGCTCGCCACGCTGGCGGTGCTGGGCGTGCTGGTGGCGCTCAACGTCCTCGCGTTCCGCAAGAACCAGCGGTGGGACCTGACGCGGGAGCGCATCTTCTCGCTCGCGCCGCAGACGGTGCAGACGCTGGCGGGGCTGAAGGAGAAGGCCCATGCGCTGGCGCTCGTCCCGCCCACGCACCCGTCCTATGGCGAGCTGGAGGAGCTGTTCCGGCGCTACCACGAGGCCGCGCCGGAGGCGTTCGACTACACCTTCGTGGATCCGCGCCGCGAGCCGTCCCTGGCCGCGAAGTACCAGCTCAAGGACGGCCAGACGCTGGTCGTCATCTCGCGCGGCGAGGGCGATGCCGCGCCCCACACCACCCTGCCCCTCCCCGCCGAGCAGGAGCTGACGAACGCCCTGATCCAGCTGGGCGCGACGGGCGCGCTGAAGGTGTACTTCCTCGAGGGGCACGGCGAGTGGCCGCTGGAGCCCCCCGCCGGTGGGGACGGCCTGTCGGAGCTCCGGCGCCAGCTGCAGCGCGAGGGCTACCGCCCCGAACCGCTCAACCTCCTGGGCCGCAAGGAGGTGCCTCGCGACGCGGGGCTGGTAATCATCGCCGGAGCGAAGCAGGACTACACGGCGCCGGAGGTGGCGGCCCTGCGCACCTATCTGGGGGAAGGCGGCCGGCTGCTGTACTTCACCGACGCGAACACGGAGGACGGGCTGGGCCTGTTCCTCGCGGACTACGGCGTGCAGGTGGACGAAGGCGTGGCGGCGGATCCGCGGTTCAACTCGGGGAACCCGTTCGTCCTCATGTCGAACTTCTACGGCAAGCACGCCATCACGCGCCCGTTGCAGGAGCGAGGCTTCAACGTGCAGCTGCCCACGGCCCGCAGCTTCACGCTCATCCGCGAGGGCTTCCTGCTGCCGGGAGTGACGGTGGAGCCCGTGCTGTTCAGCTCGCCCCATGCGTGGGTGGAGTCGCGCCCCCTGGAGGACACCACTCCGTCCAGCGGCGAGAAGATGGGGCAGCTCACGCTCGTGGCCGCCGCGTCCCGGGACACGCGCGGGGCGGAGCACAAGCGCTTCGACGAGGCGCGGCTGGTGGCGGTGGGCGAGTCGGAGCTGCTGCTGGATCCGAACTGGCGCTACGAGGCCAACCGCAACCTGGTGATGAACGCCCTGGGCTGGGCGTCCCATCAGGTGGAGAAGATCACCCTGCGCCCCCCCGACCGTGAGACGTCCACCCTGGAGCTGAGCGAGGACCAGATGCGGACCCTGCGCTTCGTGGCCACCGACCTCTTCCCCCTGTCACTGCTGGGCGTGGGACTCGCGGTCTGGTTGTCCCGGAGGAACCGGTGAGGACTTCCACTGTCGTGATGCTGGGGTTGTGGCTGTCAGCCGGGTGTTCGCGCGACGCGGAGAAGCCGCCTCCGCCGCCGAAGCTCTTCGCGACCGAGCCTGCGGAGCCCTCACGTGGCGCGGCTCCGGATGCCGCGCCGGTCTTCACGCACCTGACGGTGAAGGCGCGCGGAGCCACCACGGAGCTGGAGCGGACGCCGGAAGGCTGGCGGCTCGTGTCGCCCGTGGAGGCGAAGGCGGATCCGTACGCGGTGGAGGCCCTGGTGCAGCAGCTCACCTCGGCGAAGTTCAAGGCCACCGTGAACGCCTCTCCGTCGGACGCGGACCTGAAGAAGTACGGCCTTGCATCCCCGAAGTTCACCGTGACCGCGCGGGCGTACCTTCCGGACGCGAACGGCGAGGGCGCGGAGGAGCCGTCCCGCCAGCGCACCGTGACGCTGGCCGGTGGCGATGAGAACCCCTTCGACGGCTCCGTCTACGTACGCCGCGAAGGCGACGCGACCGTGTACGCGGCGGACGGGGCCGTGCGGTACTCGCTGGACAAGAGCCCCTTCGAGCTGCGCGCCAAGGAGTTCCTGGGACCGCTGGACCTCGCGACGCTCCAGTCCATCGAGGTCACGGCGAAGGACCACGCGTACGTGCTGACGCGCGAGGCGGACGGCAAGTCGTGGCGGATGGAGAAGCCGGAGCAGACCCGCGCGAACCCCGGCCAGCTGACGGACCTGCTCAAGGAGCTCGCGGGACAGCGAGCCCTGTCCTTCCCCCAGGACACCGCCGCGACCCGGAAGGCCCTGGGCCTGGACACCCCCGTCGTGGACGCGCGCTTCGTCCCTGCTTCCGGTGAGCCCATCCGCGTCCGGCTGGCCCAGGTGACACGCGAGGGCTCGCCCGTCGTCCATGCGCTTCGTGAACAGGGCGCCCGCGCCACGCTGGCGGAGGTGGAGGCCCGCGCGTTGACGACGCTGGACGTGGGCGTGCAGGAGTTGAGGGACCGGCGCGTGCTGTCGTTCCCGCGCGACGCCGTGCGGCGGCTGGAGTTCCATCCCGGAGGCAAGGCCGCCCCCGTGGTGGTGACGCGCGGCGAGGGGAACAGCGAGGCGTGGCAGGTGGAGGGCCCCGGTGGCGGACGCGCCCTGCACTTCCGCGTGGTGAAGCTCCTGGGCCGGCTGGAGGCGCTGAAGGCCGCCGCGTTCGGCGAGGCGAAGGTGAAGCGCTGGGAGCGCTACGGCATCACCGACGCGTCCCGGGGCGTCGTGCTGCGCGACGCGGAAGGGCGCGAGCTGGCGCGGCTGTGGCTGGGCGACGCCGTGCCGGACACGGAGGACCGGCTCTACGCGCGAGGCTCCGGGCCGGACCTGGTGGAGGTGTCCATGGGCGCGGTGGCGGACCTGCCCACGCGCGCCGCGGACCTGCGGGAGGCGCCGTCCGAAGCGGTGGACGGCGGGGCTCCCGCGCCCTGAGGAGCGCTACACCTCCAGCAGGGCGAAGCGCTGCTCCGGCGTGAACTTGGTGAGCAGCGGCATGGCGACGTTGAACACCGGGATGCCGCTCTTCGTCTTGCCCTCGCGCGCGCCGTGGTGCGCGTGGCCGTGGAAGACGTAGGCCGCGCCGTAGTGGTCAATGGGCATCGACAGGCGGCTGGTCCCCAGGAAGGGGCGGATCTCGATGTTCTCCCCCTCCAGCGTCTCCGGGATGGGGGCGTAGTGCATGATCACGACCTTCTTGGGCGTGTCCAGGTGGCTGAGCGCCGCCTCCAGCTTGAGCGACTCCGTGACGGCCTCCTGCACGAAGGACTTCGTCTGGCCCTCGCCGAACGCCTGCAACGTCGCGTTGCCGAAGCCGCCTCCGAAGCCCTTCACCCCCGCGACGCCGAGCGTCTTCTCGAAGATGAAGTGGTCCCCGTCGAGGATGTGCACCCCGACCTTGGAGAGCTCCGAGCAGATGTCCTTCACCTGCCCGTGCTCGTAGTCGTGGTTGCCCAGCACCGCGGCGCACGGGACGCGCAAGGCGGAGAGCTCCTCCGCCAGCACCTTGCCCTCTTCCGCCATCCCGCGGTCCGTCAGGTCACCGCACAGCAGGAGCAGGTCCGCCGAGGCGTTCACCTGCTTGATGAGCTGGCGGAACCGCCCGTGCTGATCATCCCGGCAGTGCAGATCACCGACCGCCGCCAGCCGAATCTTCGAGCTCGGATCTCGCACCACGGGTCGTCCCCCCCTCGGGTCTGTCCTGTTCGTCCCACGCCCTGCCGTCCCCAAAGCCCCAGTGGTGGATGTCCACGTGGTAGTTCACCTTGGACACCAGGTTGCCCCGGCACAGACGCTCATCCCAGTTGCCGTCGCGCACCGTCTGGAGCGTGCGGCTCATCAGCTCCGTCATCACGTAGTTGGGCACGATGTCGCGCTCACTGGGGTACGCGAAGCGGAACATCATCAGGTGGCTGAGCAGCACCTCCCAATAGCGGTCGAAGCGCCGGAGGATGCGGTCCCAGTCCATCTCCCGCCCTGCCTTGAGGATGAGGTGGTTGATGTCCGCGCCGTCATAGCGCTCGCGCTCGGTGACGAAGGCCTTGGACCAGATCATCTCCTCGGCCGGCGCGATGAGGCACTCGTAGCCGAAGATGGTGGCCTTCTTGGCGTGGGTGAACCACTCGTCGTCCACCGTCGCGACCCCGTTGCCGGAGGAGAAGATGAAGTCGACGAAGTAGTCGCCCTTGTACGCCTTGTAGAGCCAGACCTCGTCGGGCCGCTCCGTGCGCCAGCCATCCTTCTCCAGCACGTCCAGGGCGCGGATGGCGTCCTGCTTGCGCGGGAACAGGTCCAGGTCCTTGGTGTCGCGGTAGATGCCGGTATAGGTGGCGTAGGCATACGCCCCGCCCACCACGAACGGCACCCCGGCCTCATGAAGCAGACCGACGGCTCTGGCGCGGGCGTTGATCTCGTCCGGCTCACGCTCCCGCTCGGCCAGCGTGGCGTCCGTACCCATCTCCCCGGGATGGTTCGGGTGTCGTTTTTCCATGGGCGAAAGGTAGGGATGGCCCATTTCAACCGTCGGGCAAGCGGCCGTGAGCGCCCGGGGAGCAGGCAGCCAGCCGCCAAGGGGCTGGTTTCGTTGAGGTTTTCCCACCCGAGCGAGCCCTTTTTCTGTTTTTCGCCCGGCCGGTGTCCATAGGGGCGAATTCCCTGCCGTACGGCCCGCACGACGGGCCCTGAAAGGACACCCGACCATGCTGCGCAAGAGCTTGCTGTGTGCCTCCCTGCTGTTCGCCGGTTGCAGCGACGTCCAGGGCAACGACGCGGACACGTTCCGTGACGGCCTGCCCTCCAAGGAGATGACGCAGGTGAAGGCGCCGAAGCAGGACGGCCAGGGCCTGACGGCGGCCGGCCCCTCCGCGCAGTACGGCCAGGGACAGAAGGCCGAGTACTACCAGGCGACGGTGAACGCCACGGTGGCGGTGAACGGCGGCACGCTGTGGGTGCTCAACCTCATCGAGCAGATCGTCAAGTATCCGCCGACGACGCTGGAGGAGAACAAGGCGGTGTGGGGTCCGAGCACGGAGGCGCTGAGCCCCACGTCGTGGCGGCTGACGGTGACGAAGTCGGGGGAGGCGTCGTTCTCCTGGGTGCTGGAGGGCAAGGCGAAGACGGAGGAGGACAGCGCCTTCCGGGCGGTGCTGTCCGGCACGCAGCAGGTGGCGGTGGACGCGGACGGCGAGCGCATGAAGGGCTTCGGCTCCGGCGAGCTGTTCATCGACTGGGACGCGGCGCGCACGCTGCCGGACGCGGACGACCACGTGGGCACGGTGGAGATCCGCTACGCGCGCCCGAGCGCCACCGCGGAGGCCACGGTGGACGCGGACTTCCGCCAGGTGCGTGACGAGAACGACGCCAGCAAGCGCGTGGACGGGAACTACCACTACAAGGCGTCCGCGACGGCGGGCGGCGAGTTCGAGTTCGCGACGGACCAGGACATCGACAAGGACAATCCGCTGCGCGCGAAGCTGGAGCGGCTGTCCATCAAGAGCCGCTGGACGGCGACGGGGGCGGGCCGCTCGGACATCAAGGTGACGGGGGGCGACCTGGCGGGCGAGGCCACGCTGAACGAGTGCTGGGACACGAACTTCCTCAGCACCTACTTCCGCGTCAGCCTGGACCCGCGCGTGGGCTACGGCGAGGCGGAGGCGGCCTGCGGCGGGTTCACGACGGCGGTGTACTCGTCGCTGTGAGCCGGGTCACGGTAGGCTACAGCCGCGCGTGACCGGACCGACCCCGCTGGCCCTGAAGGTGGTGACTCCCCGTCCCAACGAGGACCGGCGGGCCGTCCTGCGCGAGCTGTACGTGAAGTACGGCGGCAGCGTGCGTGAGCGCTGCCGCTACCTGCTGAAGGACGCGAGCCGGGCGGAGGACGCGATGCACGACGTCTTCGCCCGTGTGCTCGTGCACGGGGACTCGTTCCGGGCGGAGGCGTCACCGCTCACGTGGTTGATGAAGATCGCCACGCACCACTGCCTCAACCAGCTGCGCTCGGAAGGGGCGGCGTGGCGGAAGTGGTTCGCGCGGGACGAGGCGGCCCGTTCGGAGGGCCACGGCGGGGCGGAGGCAATGGAGACGCGCGACCTGGTGCGCAAGCTGCTGGCCCGGGTGGACGCGGAGACGCAGGCGGCGGCCATCCACTACCACGTGGACGGGATGACCCTGGAAGAGGTGGCCGCGGTGCTGGGGCGTTCGGTGCCCACGGTGAGGAAGCGGCTGGAGCAGTTCGCGGAGCTGGGTGGAGAGGAGCTGAGCGTCCGATGAGCGCGCATGAATCGAGCTGGACCTTGCGCCGCCTGCACGCCGGCGAGCTCCCCGCCCCGGAGGCCACCCGCGCCCAGGCGCATGCGGAAGCGTGCGAGGCGTGCGGCGCGACGCTCCGGTCCTTCGTGGACGCGCAGGCCGCCTTCGAGGCGGAGGTTCCATTCGAAGCTTTCGAGGCCGGCGTGGAGCGCGCCCACGCGAGGCAGGTGAAGGCCTCCGAGCAGCCGGCGACCCGTGCACAGTGGGTCCGGCCGCTGATGGCGGTGGCGGCGTCCGTGGTGGTGCTGGTGCTGGCGCGTCCGCTGCTGGAGACCCACGGGACTGCGGATCCGGCCCGGCCTCCCGTGGCGGGCAATCGCCTCAAGGGCGGCGCGGGCGCGGAGCTGCGAATCGGTGGGGGCATGGATCCGCAGCGGGTGGCGGGCACGGAGGCGCCGGAAGCGCTTCAGCCCGGCGAGCGTGTGCGGCTGGGCTACACGGCGGACGCGTACCGCTACGTGGCGGCGCTGTCGGTGGATGCGCAGGGCGAGGTGACGCCGCTGTATCCGGAGTCCGGGGACAGCCTCGCGGTGGAGCCGGGCGCGGGACAGCACTGGCTGCCGGAGAGCGTGGAGTTCACCGGCGCGGGGGCGGAGCGCGTGGTGCTGGTGCTGACGGACGCGCCCGTGTCGATGGACGCGTTGAGCGACGCGGCCCGGAAGGCCTTCGACGCCGCGGGCCGGGACGTCACGCGCATGGCGCCGCTGGACGTGGCGGGCGCGCAGACGCAGTGGATCCTCCTGAAGCCATGAGCGACGGCCCTGTTCAACAGGCGCGAGGGTGGCTTGCTCCCATGGAGGCCTGGGCGAGGGCCGTGGCAGCGGCGATGCGGGCGTCGATTCCCGCGCTGGCGCTGGCCTCCACCGCCGCGCGCGCGGACACGCTGCACCGCTTCGCGCTCATCGCGGGCAACGACACGGGCGGAGCGGACACGCGGCCCTTGAGCTACGCGCGCGACGATGCGCGCAAGATGCACGACCTGCTCACGCGGCTGGGCGGCGTGGCTCCGGCCGACGCGAAGCTCCTCCTGGATGACGACGCGAAGGACTTCCTCGTCGCGCTGTCGGACCTGGAGCAGCGGGCCCGCGCGGCCCAGGCTCGCGGCGAGCGCACCGCGCTGTTCGTCTACTACTCCGGCCACGCGAAGGACGGAGCGCTGCGGCTGGGCGCCTCACAGCTCGCCTTCGACGCGCTCAAGCGCCGGCTGGCGGACGCGCCCGTGGACATCCGCATCGCCATCCTCGACTCCTGCCGCTCCGGCGCGCTCACCCGTACCAAGGGCGCCCGCAAGGCCCCGGCCTTCGACGTGGAGTCCGGCGCGGCCCGCGATGCCCGGGGCGTCGTCATCCTCACCTCCAGCGCCGCGGACGAGGACTCGCAGGAGTCGGACGCGCTGGGCGGCAGCTACTTCTCCCACCACCTGGCCAGCGGCCTGCTGGGCGACGCGGACCGCAGCGGCGACGGGCGCGTGACGCTCTTCGAGGCCTATTCGCACGCCTACGCCCGCACCGTCGCGGACACGGCCGACAGCAGCGCGGGCCCCCAGCACCCGACGTTCAGCTACGACCTGGCGGGCAACGGCGACCTGGTCCTCACCGACCTGCGCGCGGCCGCCGAAGGCCTGGTCGTCCCCGGCAACGCCCCCGCGGGCTCCTACTACTTCGTGGATCCGGCGGGCCTCGTGGTCGCGGAGCTGGACAAGGCCGCGGACACCGAGCGCCGCGTGGCCCTGGCCCCCGGCACCTACCGCGTGAAGCGCCGCCTCAGCGACCGGCTGCGCATTGGCGAGGTGGAGGTCGCGCGCGGACGCACGACCATCCTGCAGGAGCCGCGCTTCAAGGACGCGCCCTTCTCCGACGACCCGGTGAAGGGCGCCATGCTGGACAAGGGCGCCTGGTGGACCTTCGGCCTCACCGGCGGCTTCCAGTCCTTCTTCGACGCCCAGACGCGCCAGTCCCTCTTCCTCTCCGTGCCCCTGTTCGGCGCGGAGGCGGAGCTGCACGACTACTTCCGCCGCGACTGGGTCTGGGGCTTCGACGCGGCGGTGGGCGGCACGAACGGCGTGCTCGCGCTGCCCACGCTGGAGGGGCCGGCGTACCGCTACTCCGTGGTGAACGTGGGCACCAGCCTCACCGCCGAGTGGCCCGTGGGCCGCGTCTCCCCGTTCGTGGGCGTGCGCGTCGCGTACCTCATCATGGGCCGCAAGTTCGACGACGGGGCGTTCCCGGATCAGCGCTTCGCCATGGTGTCGCCGGGCCTGGCGACCGGCGCGCGCTTCCAGCTCACGCGCCGCCTGAACCTCACCGCGCGCACCCGCCTGCAGTACCTGCAATACACCGTCGACGCGCAGCGCTCCCTGGGGTTCTGGGAGCTGGCCGCGCTCCTCACGTACGAGCCATGAGGGACCCCGTGACGCGAAAGCTGGCCCTGGCCCTCCCCTGCCTCCTCGCGGTCGCGTGCGGCGGCGACTTCTCCAACGACGACCTGGAGTTCCAGAACGCCCTGCCCCAGCGCGAGGACCTGGCCGCGAAGCTGCCGGACACCGCCCGCTCCGGCCAGGGCCTGGACACGCGCGCGCAGCGGCTGGGCGCGTCGTTGGTGCTGGGCGGCACGTCGGAGCTCGCGCTCCAGGCCTACACGGCGGGCACGCGGTTCAACACCAGCGTGGACGGCCTGCTCTCCCTGCTGGAGCTGTTCCGCAACGCCCCGCCCACCACGCGCGAAACGGACCGGCGCATCTGGGGCCCCTTCCCCGCCAAGGACCACCCGGGCCACGAGCTGCGCTTCGTGATGGAGCGCCAGGGCGTCGACTTCGCCTATCTCCTCCAATACCGCGCCATGGGCAGCGGCGAGAGCGCGTGGTGGACCTACCTGCCCGGCACCTTCAAGGCGGACGGCGGCATCCGCAAGGGCACGGGGACGCTCGCGCTGGACCTCAAGGAGGCGCGCAAGAACGGCTTCGACACGAAGGATGCGACCGCGCTGGACCGGCTGGACATCGACTACCAGACCCAGGCCCTGCCCACGAGCGTGGAGCTGCTCTTCACCGGCGCGGGGGCCACGGTGCCCCTCACGCGCTATGCGTCGCGTCAGACGCCGGAGGGGCTGGGGGAGATGGCGTTCCGGCTGCCAGCGGTGGACTTCGTGCCCGGCGGGCTCCAGGAGACGCTGGACATCCTGGCGCGCTGGACGCCGGACGGCCGGGGCGTGCTGGTGCTCAACATCCTGGAGGGGGACGCGAAGGGAGCGCAGTACACGGAGTGCTGGGACGCCCGGACGCGCATCACCTTCATGCAGCGCAACTGGGACTTCCTCAACCCCACCGAGGGTGACCGGGGCAGCTGCCCGGACGTGTCCGCGCTGAACCCGTAGCCCCGAAGAGGCCGCCCGGGCTCAGGGCCGGACAGCAGCCGGGCGGACAGTCCCGGGCCTCCGGAAGGTGACGCGC
Organism: Corallococcus exercitus; assembly: GCF_042231735.1. Classification (GTDB taxonomy): domain Bacteria; phylum Myxococcota; class Myxococcia; order Myxococcales; family Myxococcaceae; genus Corallococcus; species Corallococcus exercitus_B. The sequence goes on along the minus strand of NZ_CP102577.1, from coordinate 9,929,999 downwards.
GGGGTGGATTCTCTATGCTGGCGGCTGTCTTCCCGCGCCCCCATGCCCAACTCCTCGCTTCTCACCGTCTTGAAGAGCCGGCGCATCTGGCTCCTGATGGCCGTCGGCTTCGCGTCCGGCCTCCCCCTGTGGCTGACCGGCGTCACGCTGTCCGCGTGGATGAAGAACGAGGGGGTGAACCTCAAGACGATTGGCATCTTCAGCCTCGTGGCGCTGCCCTACACCTTCAAGGTGCTGTGGGCGCCGCTGATGGACCGCTACACCCTGCCCTTCCTGGGCCGGCGGCGCGGCTGGATGCTGCTCACGCAGGTGCTGCTCATGGGCGCCATCTCCGCCATGGGGCTGGTGAACCCGAAGGACGCGCCCCTGGCCATGGCGTGCATGACCGTGGTGGTGACGTTCCTGTCCGCCAGCCAGGACATCGTCGCGGACGCGTGGCGCACGGACATCCTCACGATGGAGGAGCGCGGGCTGGGCAACTCGATGTACGTCACCGGCTACCGGCTGGGCATGCTCGTCGCGGGCGGGCTCGCGTTCATCCTGTCGGACCACCTGGGCTGGTCGCGCACGTACCACGTGATGGGCCTGCTCATGGGCGTGGGCGTGGTGGCGACGCTGCTGGCCCCGGAGCCCCAGAGCGTGCGGCCTCCGCGCAACCTGGCGGACGCGGTGGTGCGGCCCTTCGTGGACTACTTCCGCCGCAAGTACGCGCTGGGGGTGCTGGCGTTCCTGGTGCTCTACAAGCTGGGGGACGGCATCGCCGCCAGCATGGTGACGCCCTTCTACATCGAGCTGGGGTTCTCCAACACGGAGATTGGCGCGCTCAGCAAGACGCTGGGCATGGTGGCCACCATCGGCGGAGGCCTGCTGGGCGGCGTGCTGATGGTGAAGCTCAGCATGCGCCGCGCGCTGTTCATCTTCGGCGCCGCGCAGGGCCTCACCAACCTGGCCTTCATGGCCCTGGCGCTGGTGGGCAAGAACGACCTGATGCTCGCGGCCACCATCGCGGTGGACAACGTGTGCACCGGCCTGGGCGTCACCGCGTTCGCGGCCTTCCTGATGTCGCTGTGCCACAAGAGCTTCAGCGCCACGCAGTACGCGCTGTTGTCCGCGCTGGGCACCATCGCCAACCGGCTCATCGGCTCCCTGTCCGGCTTCCTGGCCACGTGGATGGGCTGGCCCACGTTCTTCGCCTTCACCGCCGCGGCGGCCATCCCCGCGCTGGTGCTGCTGATGTTCCTGCCGGAGCACGCCGCCCAGCCCCAGGAGGACGAGCCCCCCGCGCCCGAGGCCCTGCCTCCCGCCTCCTCCTCCGCGGCCTCCGTCGCCGTGGCGCGCTGACGGCTTCAAGACACGCGCCCCCGTCCTGACCGCCCGCGCTCCCGCCCGCTACTGGACGGAAGCGCGGCGGGGCGGGTGCGGCGCCGGACAGGGGATGCGACTTCGGCTCCCCTTTGGAAAGCGCGCGCGGCTAGGGTGGCCCCGTCATGGCACACCCTTCCGCTGGCAAGCCCCTTTCGCGCGACCTGCTGATCCACCCCGAGAAGCTGCGCGCGCAGTACTACGACGACACGCCCGACGCGTCCGTGGCCGAGCAGCGCGTGGCCTTCGGCACCTCCGGTCACCGGGGGAGCGCCGCGCGCCGCAGCTTCAACGAGGCGCACATCCTCGCGGTGGCGCAGGCCCTGTGCGAGTACCGCAAGCAGCAGGGCTATGACGGCCCCCTGTTCCTGGGCATGGACACGCACGCCCTCTCCGAGCCCGCCCAGCGCTCCACGCTGGAGGTGCTGGCCGCGCACGGCGTGGAGGTCCGCTACACGGACGGCGCCACGCCCACGCCGGTCATCTCCCACGCCATCCTCACGTACAACCGGGGCCGCACGAGCGGGCTCGCGGACGGCATCGTCATCACCCCGTCCCACAACCCGCCGGAGGACGGCGGCATCAAGTACAACCCGCCCAACGGCGGCCCCGCCGACACGAACGTCACCTCCCTGGTGGAGAAGCGCGCCAACGAGCTGATGGCCGCGGGCAACAAGGCCGTCCAGCGCGTCCCCTACGAGCGGGCGCGCTCCAGCGCCACGGTGAAGCCGTACGACTTCATCACCCCGTACGTGGCGGACCTGGCGAACGTGGTGGACCTGGAGGTCATCCGGGGCGCGAAGCTCAAGCTGGGCGCGGATCCGCTGGGCGGCTCCAACCTGCACTACTGGGCGCCCATTGCCCAGAAGTACGGCCTGGACCTCACGGTGGTGAACCCCACCGTGGACCCCACCTTCGGCTTCATGCCCGCGGACCACGACGGGAAGATCCGCATGGACTGCTCGTCGCCGTACGCGATGGCGAACCTGGTGAAGCTCAAGGACCAGTACGCGCTCGCGTTCGGCAACGACACGGACTCCGACCGCCACGGCATCGTCACCCGCAGCCAGGGGCTGATGAACCCGAACCACTACCTCGCTGTCTGCATCAGCTACCTCTTCCGCAACCGCCCGGGCTGGAAGGCGGACGCGGCGGTGGGCAAGACGCTGGTGAGCAGCAGCCTCATCGACCGCGTGGGCAAGGACCTGGGCCGGCGCGTGGTGGAGGTGCCGGTGGGCTTCAAGTGGTTCGTGGACGGGCTGCTGGACGGCTCGCTGGGCTTCGGCGGCGAGGAGAGCGCGGGCGCGTCCTTCCTGCGCAAGGACGGCACCGTGTGGACCACCGACAAGGACGGCATCATCCTGGACCTGCTCGCGGCGGAAATCCTCGCGCGCACCGGCAAGGACCCGGGCGAGCACTACCAGGACCTGGCCAGGAAGTTCGGCGCGCCGCTGTACACGCGCATCGACCAGCCGGCCACGTCCGCGCAGAAGGCCGCGCTGAAGAAGCTGTCCCCGGAGGCGGTGAAGGCCACGTCGCTCGCGGGCGAGCCCATCCTCCAGCGCCTCACGCGCGCGCCGGGCAACAACGCGGACCTGGGCGGCCTGAAGGTGACGACGGAGAACGGCTGGTTCGCCGCGCGGCCGTCCGGCACGGAGGACGTGTACAAAATCTACGCGGAGAGCTTCCGCGACCAGGCGCACCTGGACACCATCGTCCAGGAGGCGCGCGCCATCGTCGGTGAGGCGTTCGCCGGAAAGTAGGCGTGGACTCAGGCGCCTCGCGCGGGCTTGCATGCCGCCGCGAGGAGCCCCACCGCCCATGGACGTGAAAACCATCCTGCAGTACGTGCTCGCGCTGTTCATGGTCGCCGCGGGGGTGAACCACTTCCTCAAGCCCCGCATGTACATGCGCATCATGCCGCCGTACCTGCCCCGGCCCCGGGAGCTGGTGCTCGCAAGCGGCGTGGCGGAGGTGCTGCTGGGCATCTTCCTGCTGGTGCCCGCCACCACGCGGCTCGCGGCCTGGGGGCTGGTGGCGCTGTTCGTGGCCGTGTTCCCCGCGAACGTCTACATGGCCCAGCACCCGGAGCAGTTCCGGAAGATTCCCCGGGCGCTGCTCTGGGCGCGGCTGCCGCTCCAGGTGGTGCTCATCGCCTGGGCGCTCTGGTACGCCTGAGGACGCCCGGGCCTCGTCAGCGCCAGAGCGGCGCGTGGTCCTCGATGTACTGGCGCACCGTGCGCGTGGGGCGGCCCAGCAGGTTGGTGAGCGTGGGGTCCACCTGCTCCGCCTTCCCGAAGCGAAGCCCCACGTGCATCAGCGTCTGCATGCCCAGCTGGTCCCACGACAGCCGGCGCTGGTGCAGGTGGCGCACGTAGCCGGGGACCGACGCGGGCACGTAGCGGATGGGGCGGCCCAGCACCTCCGACAGCACCGACGCCACCTCGTCGAACGTCACCGCCTCCAGGCCGGTGAGCGTGAAGGCGCGGTTGCGCAGCGACGTGTCCAGCAGCGCCCGCGCCGCCACCTCGCCCACGTCGCGCACGTCCACGAAGGCCACCCTGCCGTGGCCCGCGGGCATGTAGAGCCGGCCGTCCTGGCGGATGTCCTCGCGGTACGCGTCCCCCAGGTTCTGCGCGAAGAACGCCGGGCGCAGCAGCGTCCACCCGACGGTGGAGCGCTTCAGGTGCTCCTCCACCGCGTGATGCGGCGCCCACGCGCGCTTCTCCGCGCCCGCCATGGACAGGAACACCACCTGCTTCACGCCCTGCGTGGCGGCCGCGTCCACGAACGCGTGGAGCGTCCCTTCCGCGTGGGCGAGCACCTGCGGCCGCATCAGGAACACGCCCCGCACGCCCTCCAGCGCGGGGAGGAACGTCTCCGGCCGCCGGAAGTCCAGCGGCACCGGCATCACGTCCCCGTCCATCTCCTTGAGCAGCGACACCGTGTGCTCCGGTGACTTCACCGCCGCGCGCACCGCCACCCCTTCCGCCAGCAGCGCGCGCACCACCGCCCGCCCCACGTTGCCCGTGGGCCCCGTGACGAGCACCGGCCCGCTCACCACGGACAGCCCTCCCATGCCTCCGCCTCCCCCACCGCCACCCGCCCGGCACGACCGGCGCCACGGGACGCTCCTGCGCTCATGCGGAACCTCCTCCTGCGAGCCCGCGCCCCGGAAAGTCCGCCGGCGCGGGGTGATGAGGACCCACCCTGGAGTCCTATTCCCTACTCGCAAAAACAACGCGCGCTTCCGGATCCGTTGAGGCCCCGGGCTCTCGGATTCCGGAGGCTGAGAAGGGAGCGTATGCCAACCAACACTCAGAGTGCGAGTCCGTCCGCTGGCCGCCAGTCACGGGAGACGGAGGGCGGGCGGGGAGGCGGTGCCCGGCTGGGCGCCCGGTGGGGCTTGCGGCCCGCCATCCTTCCTTGACTGATCCAGACCTGCTCTTTAGGTTGAGAGGCTTCCATCGGCTCGGATCAGAGCCAAGAAGGATGTTCCATGGCCCGCGTTACCGTTGAAGACTGCCTTCCCTACGTGGACAACCGGTTCGCGCTGGTGCTCCTGGGCGCCAAGCGCGCGCGCCAGCTGATGGCCGGCGCCCGGCCCATCATCGAGACCTCGAAGAACAAGCCGCCCGTGCTCGCCCTGCGCGAGGTCGCCACCCAGCGCGTGAAGTTCGACCGCGACGTGCGCGAGGCGCTGTCCGGCAAGTACGTGGGCGAGGAAGCCAAGAAGTAGCCTTCCGTCCTATCCCGGCTCCTTCTCCTCCACGGGAGGAGGAGCCCCGGACGCCAGGCCCTGGGCGCGCATCCACCGCAGCGCCCGGCCGGCGACGGCCTTCTCACCCTTGTAGCCCAGCGCCGGAATCAGCCCCTCGAGCGGCATCCAGCGCACCTCGTCCACCTCCACGCGCGGCCCCGGCAGCGGCCCCAGCTCTCCCGCCTCGTAGCGGAAGAGGAAGAAGTGGACGCGCTTGAAGATGCGCTGCCCGCGGAACTGGTAGACGTAGCGGATCTCCCCCAGCGGCGCGAGCAGCACCACCGAGGAGAGCCCCGTCTCCTCCCGCACCTCGCGCCGCGCGGTCTGCTCCGGCGACTCGCCCGGGTCCACGTGCCCCTTGGGCAGCGCCCACAGGTGGCGCCCGTGCGGACGGATGACGGCCACCTCCCAGGCACCGTCCTGGAAGCGGATGACGATGCCTCCTGAGGACGCCTCGCGCGGCATGCCCTCCACCCTACCCGAAGCGGAGGACGGCCGGGACCCCTCAACCGCCGTGCGCGAAGTGGCGCAGCTTGGCCTCCGCGCCCAGCCGGTACGCATAACGCAGGTCGCCGAGGAGCCGGTCCAACCGCCGGTCCAGGACGTGCGGCATGAGCCGCGTGCAGAAGCGCCGGGACAGCCGGTTCGCTTCCTCGTAGCGCCAGCGCTCCTCCCCGGACAGCAGCGGCTGGTACGCGACCCGGTCGAACAGGCGCGTCAGCAGCTCCCGCGCCCACCCGGCCACGCCCTCCCCCCAGCGGTGCAGCAGGCAGACCACGAACTTGTCCACCTCCGCCTGGGCCTCCAGCTCCAGGAGCGACACCGTGCGCTCGTAGTGGGCCGTGTGCGCGACGTAGAGGAAGTGGCTGACGCCTTCGGTCACCTGGCAGTAGCCGTCCAGGTCACCCTCCAGCACGGAGCCCAGGGGGCTGCCCGCGTAGCGCTCCATGCGCTCGCGCAAGGAGGGGTCCAGGTAGAGCGCCACCTCCAGGTCGCCCCGGGCCTCCAGCACCAGCAGTTCCTCGGGCGCGCGCCCGGTGCCGCCCAGGAGCGCGGCGACCTCCGCGTCCACCACCACGAAGGCCTCCGCGCGGGCCTCGCACTCAAAGCCGTAGATGGCCTCCAGGTGGGCCTGGAGCCTTCCCACGAGCGGGAAGTCCGCGGCGTCAGTTGGCAAGCGACCCCTTGCGCGGGACCCAACCCGCATCCACCAGCACCCGCTCCAGCCGGTCGCTTCCCGTGCGCGACCAGGACTCGTAGACGCGCAGCGCGCCCTCCGGCCCCGCGCTCATCAGTCCGCGCGCGCTGATCTCCTCCAGCACCTCCACCAGCGAGCGGAACTTGTCGCACAGCTCGCGGTACACGCCGGTGAAGCCGCCCGGGGGCACCAGCTCCGCCACCTGTCCGTAGGCCGCGCCGCCCATCTGGATGTAGTAGTCGGGGCCCACCATCCCCTGCTGCAACGCGCCCGAGAAGAAGCCGACCTTGTAGAGCGACACGTCTCCCAGCCGCCGCAGCGTGCGGATGCGCTCCTCGCGCTCCTGCTGCAGCGCGCGGTGGTACAGCTCCGCCAGGGGTTCGTGGTCGCGCCGGCCCTCCGCGTCACGGCTGAACAGCTTGTCCGTGGCCGCGAACTCCGCCAGCAGGTTCACCAGATAGAACTCGGTGGACTCGCCCAGCGCCACCCGCTGCCGGGCCGCGACCTCCAAGAGGAGTTCCCGGAAGAACTCCTTCAGCGAGGAAGAGGACGTCACCAGTCCGCTCATCGAGCACACCTCCCGGATGAAGCCTGGAAGGCCACCGGGCCGGCGCCCGGACCTCCCAGGACACGCTCCCCACAAGCGTAGTCACCCGCGAAGGGACAGGCAAAAGGGACCCAAGTCTTATCAAGGACTTACGCTGGCACTCCAGGGCGCCGAGTGCCAACGGCACGACACCCGGGACGGCCTTGCGGGCAGGCGCGCCGCGCGGGAATCTTTTTGCGAAAAGCCCAATCAGGACGGGTGTTTAGCCGCATCCGGACAGATGTCCCGACGTCGCTTGACGAGGTGAAGTCCCTGGTTATTATCCGCCGCGCCTGGGCGTTAGCACTCAGCGGGTGCGAGTGCCAACGCCGGGGCCCACAGGCTCTTTTTCAACAACCCCTGCGGCGTCCCGGTCCGGACCTTCCGTCCGCCTCCGGCAGCCGCGATTCACAGGAGCAAGCCATGAAGATTCGTCCCCTGCAGGATCGGCTCATCATCAAGCGCGTCGCCGAGGAGAACAAGACCAAGGGTGGCCTCTTCATCCCCGACACGGCGAAGGAGAAGCCGCTCGAGGGCAAGGTCATCGCCGTCGGCAACGGCAAGGTGCTGGAGGACGGCAAGGTGCGCGCCATGGACATCAAGGCCGGCGACACCATCCTCTTCAGCAAGTACGCGGGCACGGAGATCAAGCTGGACGGCGAGGATCACCTGATCCTCCGCGAAGAGGACGTGCTGGGCATCATCGAGAAGTGAAGCCCGCCGTTCGTCTTCCCACTCCCAACCTTTAGAGGATTCAGACCATGGCGAAGGACATCATTTTCGAAGTGCGCGCGCGTGACGCCATCCTGCGCGGCGTGAACATCCTGGCCGACGCGGTCAAGGTGACCCTGGGGCCCAAGGGCCGCAACGTCGTCATCGAGAAGAGCTTCGGCTCCCCCACCATCACGAAGGACGGCGTGACGGTGGCGAAGGAAATCGAGCTGGAGAACAAGTTCGAGAACATGGGCGCCCAGATGGTGAAGGAGGTCGCCTCCAAGACCTCCGACGTCGCCGGTGACGGCACCACGACGGCCACCGTGCTGGCGCAGGCCATCTTCCGCGAGGGCGCGAAGCTGGTCGCCGCGGGCCACAACCCGATGGACATCAAGCGCGGCATCGACAAGGCCGTCGCCGCCATCACCGCCGAGCTGAAGACGCTGGCGAAGCCGACCAAGGGCAACAAGGAAATCGCCCAGGTTGGCACCATCTCCGCGAACGGTGACACCACCATCGGCCAGATCATCGCGGACGCGATGGAGAAGGTCGGCAAGGAGGGCGTCATCACGGTGGAAGAGGCCAAGGGCCTGGACACCACCCTGGACGTCGTCGAGGGCATGCAGTTCGACCGCGGCTACCTGTCCCCGTACTTCGTGACGGATCCGGAGCGCATGGAGGCCGTGCTGAACGACGTCCTCATCCTCATCCACGAGAAGAAGATCTCGTCGATGAAGGACCTGCTCCCCATCCTGGAGCAGGTGGCGCGCGCCGGGAAGCCCCTGCTGATCATCGCCGAGGAAGTGGAGGGCGAGGCCCTGGCCACCCTGGTGGTGAACAAGATCCGCGGCGTGCTGAACGTGGCGGCGGTGAAGGCGCCGGGCTTCGGCGACCGCCGCAAGGCCATGCTGGAGGACATCGCGGTCCTCACCGGCGGCCGGATGATCGCCGAGGACCTGGGCATCAAGCTGGACACGCTGACGCTCCAGGACCTGGGCCGCGCCAAGCGCGTCACCATCGACAAGGACAACACCACCATCGTCGACGGCTCCGGCGCGCAGACGGAGATCGAGGCGCGCGTGAAGCAGATCCGCGCCCAGGTGGAGGAGACCTCCAGCGACTACGACCGTGAGAAGCTCCAGGAGCGCCTCGCGAAGCTCGTGGGCGGCGTGGCCGTCATCAACGTGGGCGCCGCGACCGAGACGGAGATGAAGGAGAAGAAGGCCCGCGTGGAGGACGCGCTCAACGCGACCCGCGCGGCCGTGGAAGAGGGCGTCGTCCCCGGCGGCGGCGTGGCGTACATCCGCTGCCTCAAGGCCCTGGAGAACCTGAAGGTCGCCGACGGTGAGAAGTCCGGCGTGGACATCATCCGTCGCTCCGTCGAGGAGCCGCTGCGTCAGATCGTCGGCAACGGCGGCCTGGAGGGCAGCGTGGTGGTGAACAAGGTCAAGGAGGGCACGGGCGCCTTCGGCTTCAACGCCGCCACGGGCACCTACGAGGACCTGCTGGCCGCGGGCGTCATCGACCCGGCCAAGGTGAGCCGCACCGCGCTGCAGAACGCGGCGTCGGTCGCCTCGCTGATGCTCACCACGGAGGCCATGGTCGCCGAGCGCCCGAAGGCGGACGACGACAAGGGCGCCGCGGGCGGTGGCATGGGCGGCATGGGTGGCATGGGCGGTATGGGCGGCATGGGCATGTAGCCGCCCCACCCTTCCCCGCGCGCATCGGGGGACGGGACTTGACGGCCTCCGGCGCCCACCAGGGCTGCCGGGGGCCGTTGTGTTTCAAGGGGCCAGGCACGCGGCAAGGCCGTGGTCGCGCGCGCAACGGACCCTTAGGTTTGGCATCAAGAGACCAGGAGGAAATCCATGAAGCCCGTGAAGATCTACACGACGACCTACTGTGGCTTTTGCGTGCGCGCGAAGGACCTGCTCAAGCGCAAGGGCGTGGCGTACGAAGAGGTGGACGTCACCGGGGACGACGACGCCCGCGCGAAGCTGGTGGAGATGAGCGGCGGCCAGCGCACCGTGCCGCAGATCTTCATCGGCGACACGCACGTGGGCGGCTATTCCGACATGGCCGCGCTCGACCGCGAGGGCAAGCTGGACCCGATGCTCCACGCGTAAGCAGCCAGGCGGCCGGGCCCCGGGTCCGGACGCCACCCGTGCCCACCGTGCCTAGCTTCTCCGTCAAGGCATTCACCCCTTTCACGGGAGGAACACCATGGCGGGCGGACAGGAAACGACGGGGACCCGGGACGAGCACCACGACCTCATCAGCACGCTCTATCACCTGCTCAAGGGCGCGTCGGTGAGCGAGCAGTACCTGCGCGACGCGGAGGCCGCGGGGGACCAGGAGCTGGCGCAGCTCTTCCGGGACTGGCAGGACGAGCAGCGCAACCTGGCCGAGCGCGCCAAGAACCTGCTGGGCGCGCGCATGGTGAACGCGCAGGCCGGCACGGGCCGCGCGGCCGCCTCCGGGTCCAAGGGCAAGGTGCCGATGCGCGAGGTGAAGAGCCAGACCAACGCCAGCGTGCGCTCGGGCGGGAACGCCAACGACGACGCGGTGGATGAGCAGTCCAAGGAGTCGTTCCCCGCGAGCGACGCCCCCGCGAAGTACTGACGCGTGACGACGCACGGGAGGCAGGCCCGACGTCCCCGGTAGGGGGCGCACCGGGCCCCTTCTGTCTTCACCTTCAACGGACGTTTCCGAGTCCACTTGTTCCGCTTGCCCCCTGTGTGCAGTCCCCCCTAAAGAGGCGGGATTCAGGGCGAGGCGGGGTCTTTCTGCCCCCCGCGCCCCGTTGCGACCAGGGGTCCGTGACCATGATTGACAGACCGGATGTCACCGAAACCGTCCAGGCGGAGCGCGAAGCCCAGGCCACCCGCGTCCCCCTTCACGAGTGGACGGTGGAGGTGGTGGGCGGTCCGGACAAGGGCAAGAAGGTCACCACGCGGGACGGGCTGGTGCGCGTGGGTTCCGACGCCGCGGGGGACCTGGTGCTGAGCGACCCGACGGTGAGCCGCCGTCACCTGGAGGTGGAGCGGCTGCCGCAGGGGTTGCTGCTGCGTGACACCGGCAGCCGCAACGGCACGTTCCTCGACGGCCGCCGCATCCTCCAGGCCTTCGTCAGCAGCGGCGACAAGGTGGAGCTGGGCAAGACGAAGCTCGTGGTGAAGGTGGCCGCCCGCGCGACGGAGGTGGAGGTCGCCGGCACGGAGTCCTTCGGGCAGCTCGTGGGCAGCTCGGAGAAGATGCGCTGGGTCTTCACGGAATTGCGCCGCATCGCGCGCGAGGACATGAACCTGCTCGTCGAGGGTGAGACGGGCACGGGCAAGGAGCTGGCCGCGCGGGCGGTGCACCAGCACTCGCTGCGCCGCCACGGCGCCTTCAAGGTCGTGGACTGCAACCTCATCTCCGAGGAGAAGGCGGAGCGCGAGCTGTTCGGGGGCTTGCGCGCCGGGGAGAACGAGGACAAGGCCGCGCGCGGCATCTTCGAGGCGGCGCGCGGCGGCACCCTCTTCCTGGACGAGGTGGGCGAATTGCCCCTGTCCGTGCAGGGCAAGCTGCTGCGCGTGCTGGAGACGCGCGAGGTGCCGTCGCTGGACGGGCAGCCGGTGGCGGTGGACGTGCGCGTCATCGCCTCCACGCACCGCAACCTGGAGGAGGACGTGCGCCAGGGCCGCTTCCGCGCGGACCTCTACTTCCGGCTCGCGGTGGCACGCGTGCGGCTGCCGCCCCTGCGCACCCGCCGCGACGACATCCCCACGCTTTCGCAGGCCCTGTCGCGCGGGATGAAGGCCGCGCTGGAGCTGACGCCGCAGACGCTGGCCCTCTTCGAGGGCTACGACTGGCCGGGCAACGTGCGCGAGCTGCGCAACGTGCTGGAGCGCGGCGCGCTGATGCAGGAGACGGGCAACACCAGCTGGCTGGACTTCCTGGCGCACGCGCCCAAGCGCACGGAAGGCACGGAGCCCGCCACCAACGTGACGGCCATCGTCACCGGCATGCCGTACCACGAAGCGAAGGACCGGGTGCTCGCGGACTTCGAGCGGCTGTACTTCGCCGAAATCATGCGCGAGGTGGCCTTCGACATGAAGGCCGCGGAGCAGCGCACCGGCCTGTCCATGCAGAGCCTCTACCGCCTGTTGAAGAAGAACGGGCTCCGCCTCAAGGACCTCAAGAACGCCGAGGGCCTGGAGAAGTGAGCGCCCGAGCGCAGTCCCAAACACCCCAACCGGGAGAAAGCCTCACCATGCTGAGACGTCTCGCCGTCGCCTCCGTCATCCTCACCGCCGCCTGTGCCGGTCAGCAGAAGACCGATGCCCCCGCCGAGGGTCAGAAGCAGCTGACCAAGGAAGAGCGGCTGCGCATCACCAACCAGCCTCCGTTCGACCTGGCGACCTGCTTCCCGCACGAGCAGACCCTGCCCTCTCCCGCCAACGAGGGCGTCCTCGTGGGCGCGCTCCTGAGCGTCCGTCCGGACGTGCTGGAGTGCCTGGTGGACCCGGCCAACCGCGGTCCCGCGGCCAGCACCAAGGTGACGGTGAAGACGACCGTCAACGCCCAGGGCGCCACGCACGCCGTCTCCGGTGAGAACCTCACCCCGGCCGGCACGACCTGCATCCAGCAGGTGCTGGACACGCACGTGAAGCCCGCGGCGCTGGCGGCGGACGCCAAGCCGGTGGAGGCCTCGTACGAGTACGACCACGCGACGGCCAACAACGCCTCCGTCACCATGGGCATCAACGAGGGCTCGGACTTCTCCGGCACGGTGCGCCTGGCGGAGAAGAGCTGGTGTGACTGCTTCGCCGGCTACAAGGCGTCCACGCCGCCGGTGCTGACGTCCGACATCCACATCGTGAAGGGCCAGCCGAACCCCACGGAGGTCGTCTTCAAGCCCTCCGGCAGCACCGAGGGTGACCAGCTCGCGTCCTGCCTGCAGGCGAAGATCGCGAAGATGCCCGCGGCGACGACGGGCGAGCTGAAGTTCCCCTTCCGCTTCGTGTTCTTCAACTCGCAGGCCCCGGTGGAGGCCTCCGCGGACATGCCGCCGGAGCTGCGCTTCTTCCAGCTGGAGCTGGCGCGCACCCAGACGGCCGCCGCGTCCGCCATCGCCTTCGGCGCGCGCACCAACGCGGCGGACACGTATGACGCCGTCGTGCAGAAGTACACCAAGACGAAGGACTACAAGCTCTTCGACGAGCTGTCCTCCAAGTGCCAGGCGCTGGTGGAGTCGGCAACCAAGTGGGTGGACGCGCTCAAGGCGCAGGAGACGGTGGACCAGACGACCCTGACGCTGGTGCAGCAGCTCAAGGCCCAGAAGGAAGACTGGGCCCCGGTGGAGACCGCCAGCCAGGAGGCCCTGGCCAACACCCAGAAGGACCTCTCCGCCGCCCAGCAGCGTCTGGCCGCGGACCAGGGCGCCTGCCCGAAGAAGAGCTACGCGCCGGCGAAGAAGAAGTAACCCTTCGGCGTGAGCCGCTGAAATGAGAACGGGCGCTCCGGAGGAACTTCTCCGGGGCGCCCGTCTTCTTTTCAGCGCACTGCCCTGCCCCGCGCCCTTACGACGCGGCGGGGACCTTGTCGTCGTTGTGCGCGGAGGCCTCGCGCATCTTCACGCTGACGAGCTTGGAGATTCCGGGCTCCTCCATGGTGACGCCGTAGAGCGTGTCGGCGATTTCCATGGTGCGCTTGTTGTGGGTGATGAGGATGAACTGCGACTGGCGGCTCATCTCCTTCACCATGTCGTTGTAGCGGCCCACGTTGCCCTCATCCAGCGGGGCGTCGACCTCGTCCAGGAGGCAGAAGGGGGTGGGCTTGATGAGGAAGATGCCGAAGATGAGCGCCACGGCGGTGAGCGCCTTCTCGCCGCCGGAGAGCAGGTTGACGCTCTGGAGCTTCTTGCCCGGGGGCTGGGCGACGATTTCCACGCCCGGCTCTCCGTTGGGGCCCTCCTGCGTGAGGATGAGGCTGGCGCGGCCACCGCCGAACAGGCGCGGGAAGATGGCCTGGAACTTGTCGTTCACCACGTCGAAGGTCTGCTTGAAGCGCTCGCGGCTGGTCGCGTCGATGCGGACGATGGCTTCCTTCAGCTGGCTGATGGACGCCTGGAGGTCCTGGCGCTGGGTGGAGAGGAACTCGAAGCGCTTGGACAGCTCCGCGTGCTCGTCGATGGCGGTGAGGTTGATCTCCCCCATCTTCTCCACCTGGGCGCGCAGGTCCTTGAGCTCGCTCTCCACTTCCGGCGAGAGCGGCGCCAGCAGGTGGTAGTTGTGCAGCTCCGCGGACAGCTCCAGCTGGTAGCGCTCGCGGATGCCGGCGGCCAGGTGCTCCAGCTCCAGGCCAATCTCCTTCTCGCGCAGGGTGATTTGGGACAGGCCCTGCATGAGCTCGTCCAGCCGGCCGCGCAGCTCGCGGAAGGCGGTGTCCTGCTCGCGCACCTCGGTGGTGGCGGTGGTGTGCGCGGTGCGGCGGGCCTCCAGGGCCTCCGCGGCCACGCGGTGCTCCTCCGCGCGCTGCTCCCGGGTGGACTCCAGCTCCGCGAGCCGGCCCTGCAGCACCTCCACCTTGGCGCGGCCGTCCGTCACCGTGGCCTGCAGGCGGCTGACGCGCGCCTCCATGTCGCGGCGCTGCGCCACCAGGCTCTCCAGCTCCTTGCGCGCGGACTCGCCGCGCTCGCTGCCGGCGGCCACCTTCACGCGCAGGCCCATCAGGTCCGAGGACGCGGTGTCCGCGCGCTGGCGCAGCCCCTCCAGCTCCCCGGCGTACTGGCGCACGCGCTCCTCGCGCGCCTCGCGGTCCGCCTGGCCGTGAGCCACCTCGCCGCGGCTGGACTCCTCCTCGTTGGCGAGCGCGGTGTGGCTCTGCGAGAGCTGCCCCTCCTCGCCCTCCAGCGAGCGCAGCCGCTCGCGCACCCGGGCCAGGTCCTCGCTCGCCTTGTGGAGGTCCTTCTCCTGGCTGGCCAGGTTGACCTCCTCCGCGTGCTGCTCCTTGCCCAGGCCCTTGAGGACGGCCTCCGCCTGCCCCATCTGCTTCTGGAGCGTGTAGTGGCGGGTCAAAATCTCGTTGTAGCGCTCCTCCACCCGGGCCACTTCGGCCGCCAGCTCCGCGATTTCGCGCTTCTTCTGGAGCGCGCCCACCGCCGCGCCCTCGCGCTCGCCGCCGGTGATGGAGCCGTCCGTGCGGAAGACCTCACCCTCCAGGGTGACGAGCGTGCACGGCACGGGGGTGGCTTCCGCGTACTCGCGCGCGGCGGCCAGGTCCTGGACGATGACCACGTCACCCAGCAGCAGCTTGAGCACCGGCTCCAGCGCGGGCTCGCAGGACACTTCCTTCAGCGCGTGCGCCAGGACGCCCGGGCGCGTGAGGTCCGGCTCCACGAAGGCCCGGGCCTGCTCGCCGGAGGGCACCGGCAGGAAGGTGCCGCGCCCCTCGGCGTGGCCCTTCAAGTACTCCACCAGCTCCACGCCCTTCTCGCGGCTGTCCACGATGACGTGCTGGAGCCGCTCGCCCAGGGCGGCCTCCACCGCGCGCTCGTAGCGCGGCGAGTTCACCGTGAGGACATCCGCCACCAGGCCGAAGATGCCCTGCTCGCGGGCGGCCTCCGCGGCGCGCACCATGACGGCGCGCACGCCCCGGTCGAAGCCGTCGTAGTTCTTCTGGATGTCCTCCAGGGAGGCCAGGCGGCTGCGCTTGTCGCTCAGCTCCTCGCGCAGCGCGATGACCTGGACCTCGTTCTCCGTGAAGGCCTCGCGCGTGCGGGTGAGGGCCTCCTCCTCCTGGCCCCGGCGCTCGGCCAGCTCCGAGGCCAGGTGGCGCGTGTCCTCCACGTGCTTCGCCGCCTGGGTGCGCACGGAGTCCAGCTCCTGCTCCTGGGCGCGCAGGGCCTCCAGCTCACCGGCCAGCTTCGCGCGGCGGGCCTCCAGGTCCGCGCGCTGGCGCGCGAGGTTGACCAGGTTGCTCTCGTGGTTCGCAAGGCGCGTGGCCACGGCGACCAGCCCCGCCCGCTCCTGCTCCAGGCGCAGGGAGATTTCCGTCTGGAGGACGGAGACGCGGCGCTGCTCCTCCAGGGCCACCTGCATGGCCACTTCGTCTTCCTTGTACGACCCGGCGATGCCCGACAGCTCCGCCTCGCGGGCCGTCATGGTCTGCACCACCTCCGCCTGCCGTGCGAGCAGCGCGTCCAGCTCCGCCTGCGCGGACTCCACGCGCGTGTGGGTCTCCTCGAAGTCACGGCGGCCGTACGCCAGCTCCTGCGCCTCGCGCTGCAGGGCGCTCTCCAGCGCGTGGACCTCGCCGGCGTACTGCTGGAGGGCGGCCCCTTCCGCGTCCAATTCCGCGCGGCGCCGGGTGATGGCCTCCTCCAGCTCCTTCACCTTGTCCAGGCCCTCGCGCTCCTCGCCGCCCAGGTTCTCCAGGCGGGACTGGAGCACGCGCTTCTCCGCCATCAGCTCCAGCGAGCGGTGGCTGGTGGAGTGCAAATCAATCTCCCGCATGCGCGCCTTGAGCTTGCGGTACTTCTCCGCCTTCTTCGCCTGGCGCGACAGCGTGTCGAGCCGCTTCTCCAGCTCGCCGGTGATGTCGTTGACGCGCAGGAGGTTGGCCTCGGTGGCCTCCATCTTGCGCTCGGCGGCCTTGCGGCGGGCCTTGTACTTGGTGACGCCCGCGGCCTCCTCCAGGAGGTGCCGGCGGTCCTCCGGCTTGCTGGAGACGATGAGGCCCACGCGGCCCTGCTCGATGATGGAGTAGGCCTTGGTGCCCACGCCCGTGCCGAGGAACAGCTCCGTGATGTCCAGCAGGCGGCAGACGGTCTTGTTGATGAGGTACTCGGAGTCGCCGTTGCGGAAGAGGCGCCGCGTCACGGTGATTTCACTGAAGCCCTGGTACTGGGGCGACAGCGTGTCCGTGTCGTCCACGAGGAAGGTGAGCGACACCTCCGCCATGGACAGGGGCGGCTTGTTCTCCGAGCCGTTGAAGATGACGTCTTCCATGCCGCGGCCGCGCAGGTTCTTCGCGCTCTGCTCGCCCATCACCCAGCGGATGGCGTCCACGACGTTGGATTTGCCACACCCGTTGGGGCCGACGACGCCCGTGACGCCCTCGTCGAAGGAGAAGACGCTCCGCTCCATGAACGACTTGAAGCCGGTGATGTCCAGGCGCTTGATTCGCATGCCAGCGGTTCTCCCTACGGCCGTCGGTGTGACGGGGTGAAAACGCGCGCGAGGCCGGAAAATCGGCTCCGCAGCGTTCGGCAGGAGTACCAACGCACCCCACCGGGGATCAAGCGTGACCATGCCACGCATGACCCTATGTCGAGTGCTACAGGCCCGTGTGCCCGAGGCCTTGCACCACCCTTGCAAAGCAGCCGACCCACCCTACCTTCCACTTGATCTTTCTGGAGGCGTCCTACGTTTCAGCCCTTGCTTGCCCTGTCGCTCCTCGTGGGCGCGTCCCCGACGTCTCAGGTAGCACCCCGGTCTGACATGGTGGCGGCGGCGGCGCCGGCCCCCTGTCCGAACCCCTGGTTCCCCATGGAGGAAGGCCTGTCGCTGACCTACCGGGCGGGCCGCTCCTCGGAGCTGGTGCTGGCGACGAAGGACGTCGCCCCGGCCCCGGACGGGACGGTGAAGGCCACGCTGGCGGTGAGCCTCAAGGGGCGCAGCGGCCAGACGGACCTCACCTGCGACGCCAACGGTGTCCGCACGGGCCTGGGCGGCCTGGAGGGCACGCTCCTGTCCGCGTCCGGCATGGACGTGCAGGTGGTGAACGCGGAGGGCGCGGCCGTGCCGGCGCCGTCCGTGATGGTGCCGGGCGGCACCTGGAAGAACAGCCTGTCGGTGAAGCTCCAGCCCCCGGCGAAGAAGGGCGGCCTGCGCCCCATCATCGCCACGACCTTCGACAAGGAGGCCACGGTGGTGGGCGAGGAGGAGGTCACCGTCGCGGCGGGCACCTTCAAGGCGCTGAAGATCAAGAACATCACCACGGCCCGCGCCAGCCGCCCCGGCGCGGAGGGGCGCTCCATGGAGAGCTTCATGTGGTTCGCGCCGGACGTGGGCATCCTGAAGCTGACCACGGACGGAGAAACGAACCTGGAGCTGCTCAAGGTGGACCGGCCCAACGCCAAGGTGAAGCCGGCCTCCATCCAGGGCGGCGCGAAGAAGAAGGCCGTGAAGCCCACCAAGGGCTAGGCCTTCACCCTGTCTCGCCGGAGGGCGCGGGCGGCTCCGAGGGGCGGCCGCCGCCGTCCTTGGGCACCGCGGTGGGGCGCGACTGCGGCTCCACCGTCACGCGCACCACGCGGGGGCCGTCCACCTCCTCCACGAGGATGCGCCACATGTCGAGCTTGAGGCTGTCGCCCTTCTCCGGCACCCGGCCCAGCTTCGTCATGAGGTAGCCGGCGATGGTGGTGACCTCGCCCTTCTCCTCGTCGTCCAGGTCGAAGTTCACGTCCAGCTGGGCCTCCAGGTCGTCCAGCTGCGCGGTGCCGGGCAATTCGAAGCGGCCGCCCGGAAGCGCGCGGACCTCCTCCACGCGCCGGCCCAGCTCCGCCACGTCGCCCACCACCTCCGCCACCACGTCCGCGATGGTGACGAGCCCCGACGTGCCACCGTGCTCGTCCACCACCATGGCGATCTGCCGGCGGCGGCGGCGGAACTCCGCCAGGAGCTGCTCCAGCGTCGCGTTCTCCGGGATGAAGAGCACCGGGCGCTGCACCTGGGACAGGCTGCGCAGCTCGCCGCGCGACAGGAGGAAGAACAGGTCCTTCACGTTCACCACGCCCTCGAGCTCGTCGAGGTTGCCCCGGCACACCGGCAGCCACGTGTGCCCGGACGCCCGCGCGTCGATGACGTTCTTGTCCAGCGGCTCCTCGACGTCCAGGTAGCGCATCTGGTTGCGCGGCACCATCACCTGCCGCGCCGTCTTCTGCGCCATCTCCAGCGCGCGCTCCAACAGTTCCGCCCGCGCCGTGGTGATGGCGCCCGCCTGCGCGGAGCTGTGCAGGATGACGCGCAGCTCCTCTTCGTTGGTGGCCTCGTGCGTCTCGCTGGCGGAGTGCAGGCCCACCGCCTTGAGCACCAGCCCCGCCAGCCAGTTGAGCAGCCGGATGGCCGGGTAGAAGAGGAAGTAGAACGCGCGCATGGGCAGCGCCACCGCGAGCGTCGTCTGCTCCGCGCGCTGGATGGCGACGCTCTTGGGCGCCAGCTCCCCCATCACGATGTGCAGGAACGTGATGATGCTGAAGCCGAGGATGCCCGCCGCCGTGGAGCCGTACTTCGCCGCCACCGCCTCCGGCAGCACCTTCTCCATCACCGGGTGCAGCAGGTGTTCGAACGCGGGCTCACCCAGCCAGCCCAGGCCCAGCGACGCGAGCGTGATGCCGAACTGGGTGGCGGACAGGTACGCGTCCAGCTCGCCCACCATCTTCAGGGCCATGCCCGCGCCCGGCGTGCCCTCGTCCACCAGGGACTGCAGGCGCGTGGCGCGGATCTTCACGATGGCGAACTCCGTCGCCACGAAGAAACCGTTCGCGACGACCAGCAGCAGCGCCAGCCCCAGGAAAACCCATTCCATTGTGTGATTCCCTCAGAAGAGGGCTTCGAAGTCCGGATCGCCCTTGAGCACGTCGAACATGGGGTCCGCGGACAGCCACCCCAGGACCTTCTGCCGGTCCGCCGCCAGCGCCTTCTGCAGGTACTGGACGGCGTCCTTCGGACGGCCCCACAGCGCGTACAGCGCCGCCAGGTTGTAGTTGAGCAGGAGGTCTTCCGCGTTGAGCGCCCGGGCGCGCTCGTAGGCGCGCTCCGCTTCCGCGTAGAAGCCCTTCTGCGCGTAGCAGATGCCCAGGTCCAGCTGCGCCTCGAAGTTGTCCGGCTCCAGCCGCACCACTTCCTTCAGCTGGGTGATGGACGAGCGGTAGTCGCCCTCGTCCATCATCAGCGCCGCCAGCTCATGCCGGGGGAAGGCGTCCTGCGGGTCCAGCTCGATGGCGGAGTGCAGCTCGCGCATCGCCTCCTCCACCCGCCCCTGGTCCGCGTAGGTGAGCCCCAGGTTCAGGTGGGCGTCCGGGTACTCCGGATCCAGCTCGATGGCTTCCTTGTACTCCTCCACGGCCATCTCGCTGGCGTGGGTGGAGAGGAAGCAGGCCAGGTTGTAGTGGGCGGTGGCGCTCTCCGGCTCCAGCTTGAGCGCGGTGAGGTACTCGCCCAGCGCCTCGCGGAACTGCTTCTTCTCCGCGTAGACCGTGGCCAGGTTGTCGTGCGCGTGCGCCGACGTGGGGTCCAGGTCGATGGCCTTCCGGAACTCCTTGATGGCCTCGTCCAGCCAGCCGCGATCCGCCAGCTCGATGCCGCGGGTGTTGTGCTCGTCGGACAGAGCGATGTTGTCCTTTTCCCGGGCCATGGGCGCGCGGCAATCTACGCGTCGCGCGTTTCCCCGTGCAAGGTAGAGTTTCCCCTTGCCCATGCGCCACGCCGCCCTGCTGCTCCTGCTGTCGCTTTCCGCCTGTCATCCCCGCCCCGTGACGCCCTCGGGGCCGCCCCCGGGCCTGGAGCCCTCCGCCGCCACGGAAGGCCCGCCGCGCGAGGCCCCGCCCGCCACGCCGGCCGGGTCCACTACCGGACACCCCACCGGGCAGCCGACCCCTCCAGCCCCCGCCCGCCCGGTGACGCTGGTGGTGGGCGGCGACGTGACGGTGGGCTACCACTACGAGGAGTACTTCGACGACCAGGTGGCCAAGGGGAAGACGCGCGAGGAGATGTTCGCCTACGGCTTCCGCGAGGTGATGCCCATCGTGGACTCCGGCGACCTGTTCGTCGTGAACCTGGAGTGCCCGTACACGGACAGCACGCAGAAGCTGCCCAAGAACTTCAACTTCCGCGCGCGCCCGGAGCTGGTGAACGTGCTCACCGCGGGGCGCGTGGGCGTGGTGAGCCTGGCCAACAACCACATGATGGACTACGGCGCGCAGGGCCTGCTGGACACCCTTGCCGCCCTGGACGCCGCGCGCATCCCCTACTTCGGCGCGGGCCGCACCCTGGCGGAGGCGCGCCGCCCGGCGGTCCTCACCGTGGGGGGCCTGAAGGTCGCGTTCCTGGGCTACTTCTTCCTGGGCACGCGCAACATCGAGCCCCGGGAGGTCTACGCCACGGACACCACGCCGGGCGTGGCGGGGCACTTCTCCGACGTGGAGGTGATGGAGCGGATGCTGCGCGAGGACATCGCCGCGGCGAAGGCCCAGGCGGACCTGGTGCTGCCCTTCTTCCACTGGGGCATCGAGGGCAACACCACCCCGGAGCCGTACCAGGTGCGCCTGGCGCACGCGGCCATCGACGCGGGGGCGGCGGGAGTGCTGGGCAGCCACCCGCACGTGCTCCAGTCCATGGAGCTGTACCAGGGCAGGCCGGTGGTCTACTCGCTGGGCAACTTCGTGTTCGGCGGGAACTGGAACCCCCGGGACAAGCGCAGCGTCCTGTGGCGGGCGCGCTTCGACTCCTCGGGTTATCTCTCCAGTGACGTGCTGCCCCTCAGGACCGACCGCTACCCCGAGTTCCCCGTCCAGCCGGTGCCCGTGACGGGTGCCGAGGCCGAAGGGGTGATGACGCTGCTGCGCACCGCGTCGCAGGGGACACCGGGGCTGGAGCGGATGCTCCCGGCGTTGGAAGCCGGGGGAGCAGGGAGCCCACCGCCCCCCTCCTCCAGTGTGAGAGGGGGGCAGTAGCTTCCGGGACTACTTGTTGTTGCGCTGGCCGCGCTTGAAGCGCGTGCGGCGGCGCTTGAGCTGCGCCTTGCGGGTCTTGGCGCGGTTCTTCAGCTTCTTCTTGGAACGATTTCCCTTCTGTGCGGCCATGTTGAAGGACTCCGTGTTGAGCGTGAATCGAGCCGCACCGGGCGGCGACGGGGGCCGTTCTTACATGCCGCTGCCCGCACGGCCAAGGTTTTCCTTGACGCCCTCGGCCCTTGCCACGGGGCGGCCAAAGGGGCAAGACGCCCCGGGAACCACGCATGATTGACAAACTGGAAGAGGTCGAGCGCCGTTTCGAGCGGCTCACGGCCGACCTGTCGAACCCCGATATCCTCGCCGATACGGCGAAGCTCCAGAAGGTGTCCAAGGAGCGCGCCGGGCTGGAGAAGCTCGTGGAGACCTTCCGCGGCTACCGCAAGGTGCTGGCGGACCTCAACGAGGTGGAGGCGTGGCTGTCCAGCGCCGACCCCGACGAGAAGGCCTACGCCAAGGAGGCCCTGCCCGGCCTGAAGGCGCAGCGCGAGGAGCTGGAGGCGTCGCTGAAGATCCTCCTGCTGCCCAAGGACCCCAATGACGACAAGAACGTCATCCTGGAGATCCGCGCGGGCGCGGGCGGCGACGAGGCGGCCCTCTTCGCCGAGGAGGTCATGCAGATGTACCTGCGCTACGCGGACCGCCGGGGCTGGAAGGCGGACATCGTGGACATGAGCGCGGGCAACGCCGGCGGCGTGAAGGACGCCACGGTGACGCTGTCCGGCGACGCGGTGTTCAGCAACCTGAAGTACGAGTCCGGCGTGCACCGCGTCCAGCGCGTGCCGGCCACGGAGACGCAGGGCCGCATCCACACCTCCACCATCACCGTGTCGGTGATGCCGGAGGCGGAGGACGTGGACGTGCAGGTGAACCCGGCGGACATCGAGATGCAGGTGATGCGCTCCACGGGCTCCGGCGGCCAGAGCGTCAACACCACGGACTCCGCGGTGCGCCTCATCCACAAGCCGTCCGGCATCGTGGTGAAGTGCCAGCAGGAGAAGAGCCAGGGGAAGAACCGCGCCATGGCCATGCGCATGCTGCGCGCGAAGCTCTACGAAATCGAGCAGGAGCGCATCCGCAACGAGCGCGACTCCATGCGCCGCGGCCAGGTGGGCACGGGCGACCGCAGCGAGAAGATCCGCACGTACAACTTCCCGCAGGACCGGCTCACCGACCACCGCATCGGCCTCACCGTGCACAACCTGCCGGCCATCATGGTGGGCAACGTGGACGAAGTGATCACCGCCTGCCGTACGCACTACCAGGCGGAGGCCCTCAAGGCGCAGACGGGCGGCGGGCGGCCCCCCAGCGAATCATGAGCGACGTCTGGACCATCCGCCGGATCCTCACCTGGACGACGGGGCACTTCGAGAAGCGCGGGGTGGACGCCCCGCGGCTCACGACGGAGATCCTGCTCGCGCACGTGCTCAAGACGGGCCGGGTGCGGCTGTACGTGGACCTGGACCGCCCCCTGTCCAAGGACGAGCTGGCCGCCTTCAAGGCGCTCATCGAGCGCAGGATGGCGGGCGAGCCCACGAACTACCTGACGGGCACGAAGGAGTTCTACAACCGCTCGTTCAAGGTGGACGCGCGCGTGCTCATCCCCCGGCCGGAGACGGAGCTGCTGGTGGAGGCGGTGCTGCACTCGGTGCCGAAGGACGCGCCCAGCCGCGTGCTGGACGTGTGCACGGGCTCCGGCTGCATCGCCATCAGCGTGGCGGCGGAGCGGCCCCAGGCGACGGTGCTGGCCACGGACCTGTCCAAGGACGCGTGCGCGCTGGCGCGTGAGAACGCGCAGGCCCTGGGCGTGGCCGAGCGCGTGAGCGTGCTGGAGGGCGACCTCTTCGCTCCCCTCCCCCCGGGCGAGACGTTCCGGGTGGTGGTGTCCAACCCGCCGTACATCGACTCGGGCGACATCGCCGGGCTGTCTCCGGAGGTGCGGCGCGAGCCCCGGCTGGCGCTGGATGGCGGGCCGGATGGGCTTACCGCGCTGCGCCGGGTGATTCAGGGCGCCCGGCGGGTGCTGGAGCCTGGCGGACTGCTTGCATTGGAGATGGGCGAGACCCAGGGCAGCGCCGTCCTGGAGCTCCTGCGCGCCGCGGGGTACGCGGACGCGCGCGTGGAGAAGGACCTGGAGCGGCGTGAACGCATGGCGTTCGGGACACAGCCCGCGGCCTGAGGGCCACGGGCGTGCGGCCCGGCAGCAGCACCGCAAGAGGGCACGGGAAAGACATGGACAAGATCGTCTTGAAGGGTGGCACCGCGCTGCACGGTGAGGTGGAAGTGTCCGGCGCGAAGAACGCGGCGCTGCCCATCCTGGCCTCCGCGCTGCTGGCGGACGGCACCACCACCTTCCGCAACGTGCCGGACCTGGCGGACGTGGCCACGATGCTGGAAGTGCTCCGCACCATGGGCTGCGAGGCCGAGCGGCTCACCGGCAGGAAGGCGGACACGTGTGAAATCAGCATCGAGGGGGACATCACCCCGGAGGCCCCCTACGAGCTGGTGAAGACCATGCGCGCCAGCGTCCTGGTGCTGGGGCCGCTCGTCGCGCGCTTCGGCCGCGCGCGCGTGTCCATGCCGGGCGGGTGCGCCATTGGCGCGCGGCCCATCGACCAGCACCTGAAGGGGCTCAAGGCGCTGGGCGCGGACATCCACCTGACCGAAGGCTACGTGGAGGCCCGGGCGAAGCAGCTCAAGGGCGGCATGGTGAACTTCGACGTCATCACCGTCACCGGCACGGAGAACGTGATGATGGCGGCGGTCCTCGCGAAGGGCCGCACGGTGATGGAGAACTGCGCGCGAGAGCCGGAGGTGGAGGAGCTGGCGCGCGTCCTCAACAAGATGGGCGCGAAGGTGGAGGGGGCGGGCACGTCCGTCATCACCATCGAGGGCGTGGAGTCCCTCAACCCGGTGGAGCACGCCATCCTCCCGGACCGCATCGAGGCGGGCACGCTGCTGGTCGCGGCGGCCATCAGCGGGGGCAACGTGCTGGTGAAGCACGCGCGGCCGGAGCACCTGGACGCCGTGATGGACAAGCTGCGCGAGGCGGGCTGCACCCTCACGGTGGAGGACGGCGGCATCCGCTGCAAGGCGCCCAGGTCCATCAAGTCGGTGAACATCACCACCACGGAGCACCCGGGCTTCCCCACGGACATGCAGGCGCAGCTGATGGCGCTGATGACGGTGAGCCACGGCACGTCCGTCATCTCCGAGAACATCTTCGAGAACCGCTTCATGCACGTGCCGGAGCTGCACCGGCTGGGCGCGGACATCACCATCCAGGGGCACACGGCGGTGGTGAAGGGCGTGAAGGCGCTCAGCGGGGCGCCCGTGATGGCCACCGACCTGCGCGCCAGCGCGTCGCTCATCCTGGCGGGCCTGCGGGCGGACGGCCACACCGAGGTCAGCCGCGTCTACCACCTGGACCGCGGGTACGAGCGGCTGGAGCGCAAACTGCGGGGCCTGGGAGCGGACATCCGCCGCGTGAAGGAGCGCGCCTGAGCGTCGGCCTGAGCGTCGGCCTGAGCGTCGACCTGAGCCCAGGGGGCCGGTAGACGGCGCGTTGCCAACAGAAGCGGCGGCACGGGTTGCATCCCAATTTTTGTGCGACCTATCATTCTCCATTCACCGGGGAGCACCCAGTGCTCCCCCCTTCAGGAGAACGAGCCGCCCCATGAATTGCCCCGGTTGCAACGCCGAAATGACTGATCTCGAAGGGGATCACGAGACGTTGCGGGAATGTAAAGAGTGTGGCGGTTTGTGGATCGACGTCGCGGATCTGAACCGGATCCTCCTCCACAACAACCTTCCCGGCCTGGAGGGACAGGGCGGCAAGATGGACGCCGACGCCCTGACGGGCCAGTGCCCCGACTGCCAGGTGGACCTCGTCCGCTACGTCGGCGGGGACCGGCATCACCCCCTGCAGTTCGACACCTGCGAGTCGTGCGGGGGCATCTTCCTGGAGTCGGAGTTCGCTGACGCGAACGACACCGCCGCCGCGGAGAAGAAGATCATCGAGTTCTTCCGCGCCTTCAGCGGCAAGCAGAAGGCCAAGGCCGCCATCTAGGCCGCGGCCCGGGCCCTCTCACGCCGGCCCGGGCGCCTTCACGGCTGGCTGCGGAAATCGCTCCCCCACTCCTCGGGGAGCGTCCCGTCCAGCGACAGCGCGGCGGCCGCCTTCGGCCCCTCGCCGGCCGGGGTCCGTTCGAAGCGGGCCGTCACCTTCCCCTTCTTGGGGATGTCCAGCGTCACACGGTTGCCGGACACGGTGTAGGTGCCGCTGACGACGGTGGTGGGCTCGGGCGTCTCCAGGGGCTCCAGGGAGAAGCGCCAGGTGCCGTCCACGAAGAAGGAGAGGAAGCGCTCCGGCGCCCCCTCGTGGCCACCGAACCAGGTGCCCACGAGCGGGGCCACGCGCGCGTCGTACTTGTACCGGGTGGCGAGCGCGGGGCCGTTGAGGGGCTTGCCGCCCGAGTAGAGGACGACGTCGGTGAGGCACACCGGGGCGCCCTCCTTGGTGCCGGGGAAGCGGTCGGTCACCTCCAGGATGAAGCGCGCGCCGAAGAGCGGCTGGGACAGGGGCACGGCCTGCAGGCCGCGCTTGTCCTGCACGGTGACGCTGCGGGACGCGTCCACGCTGGTGAGGGTGAACTTGCGCACGCGGCCGTTGGCCTTGAACGCGTCGCGGGACGTGCCGTCGCCCGTGTAGACGCGCACCTCGTCCAGGGTGACGGGCTCCTTGAAGCCGATGAAGACGTGGGCGGGCTTCTCCCCTTCCGCGCACCAGGCGGTGGTGTCCCTGCCGTCCAGGAGGTTCAAGGGCACGTAGTGGTCCGGGCGCGCCTCCTTCTCCGCCCAGGCCTCCGCCTGGGCATAGCCGGGCGCGGCGGGCCCAGCGGCGAGGACGGATGGGGACACGAGCAGCAGGGAGACCAGGGACAGGCGGCGCATGGGGCGCATCTTGGATCGTCCCCACCCCGGGGCTCCAGTCCGGGTGTGTCCCTTCCGCCGTCACCAGACCTCGCGGTGGGCCGCGACGTGGGACCGGACGTTCTCCAGGCGACGTACGGGGAACCCCGGATGAAAGCGGCCCGCCGGGGGTTGGGGGTGCTTGACACCCGGACACGCCCAGGCCGACAAGGCGGACCGACCGAGGAGGAGGACGTGATGCGACGTTGGGGCTGGGTCTGTGTCCTGGGGCTGCTGGGGGTGGCCGCGTGCAAGAAGGACGTGCCGGCGGAAGCGCCGGACGCGGGCGCGGTGGAGACGGGCCCCTCCGCCCTCACGGAGAAGGAGCCCAACGAGCGGCCCGACCAGGCGCTGGCCGTCACGCGCGACAGCGTGGTGACGGGGGGCCTTGCGGCGGAGCCCAACAAGCTGGACGAGGACTGGTACCGGCTGGCCCCCGGCACCCCGCGCATCGCGGACGTGACGGTGACGGGCCTGCCCGGCGGGGACGTGAAGCTGGACGTCTACGACCAGGACCGCAACCGGCTGGTGGGCGTCAACAGCGAGGGCGAGGGCAAGGGCGAGCGCCTTCCGAACCTCTACGTGGAGCAGGAGCGCTGGCTGGTGGTGTCGCCCGCGCGCAAGGGCATGGGCGGCGCGTACACGCTGGAGGTGAAGTACCGCCAGCCCAACGACGGCGAGGAGCGCGAGCCCAACGACCGCGCCGTGGACGCCGCCGCGCTGCCCCTGGGGCAGACGGTGACGGCGTTCCTGGGGCACTCGGGGGACGAGGACTGGTACCGGGTGGAGCTGGCCGGTCCGGTCGCGCCCGAGGACGTGCCGGCGGCGCAGGACAGCGGCGCCCAGGCTCCGGGGGCACCGGCGCCGGGTTCGACGCCCGCGGCCGTTCCGCCGCCGCCCGTGCCGGACGAGACGCCGGTCATCGACGACAACGCGGCGCCCTCCCCCACCCCGGAGGGCACGTTCGGGGGGGGCGAGCCGCCCGCGCCGCCGCCGGAGAACGCGGCCCCGACGGCGCCCATCGGGGAGCTGGGCGGTGCGCTGGCCGCCCAGGTGGTGGACGCGGGCCTTCCGCCCGAGCCCGAGGTGCCGTCGGTGGCGCTGAAGATTGAATTGTCCGCCGTGGAGGGCGTGCGGCCGGAGATTTCGGTGCTGTCCGCCGCGGAGGCGCCGCTGTTCACGCTGCAGGGCAAGGAGGGCGAGCCGCTCGCGCTGCGCAACATCGGCGTGCGGGCCACGGACCGGGTGGTCTACGTGGTGGTGAAGGGCGGCTGGACGGGGACGGGCAAGGCGCAGCGGCGCACCTACAACGCGCAGGTGCCGTACACGCTGACGGTGTCCCAGGAGGAGGCGGGGGCGCACGCGGAGCTGGAGCCCAACGACGAGCTGCTCAAGGCCACGCCGCTGACGGGGGCGGGCTATCGCGAGGGCTTCCTGTCGCCGAAGTCGGACGTGGACCACTACGTGCTGACGGCGCGCGAGCCGGTGCTGGCGAAGGTGGAGCTGTCGGGCGTGGACCGGTTGGACCTGACGCTGTCGATGGTGGAGCCGCCGCAGGGCGACGGGCTGAAGGAGACGGTGCTGCTCAAGGCCAACGACGGGGCGCTGAAGGAGCCGGAGCGGCTCAACAACGTCGCGTGCAGCGGCACCTGCTACTTCCGGGTGGAGGGGTCGTTCCGCAAGGTGAACGGCAAGTTCGTGCGGGACTTCGAGAACGCGGACCAGCCCTACCGCATCAGCGTGACGACGGTGCCGGACAACGGCAGCGAGGAGCGCGAGCCCAACAACACGTCCGACCGCGCGCAGGACCTGACGTTGAGCAAGGCGGTGCGGGGCACGGTGTATCCGGCGAAGGACGTGGACTACTACCGGGTGGACCTGTCCGACCGGCCGGTGCGCACGGCGCTGACCGCGACGCTGCTGGGCATCCTCAAGGTGGACGTGGGGCTGTACCTGCACCGGCTGCAGCCGGACGGGAAGCTGTCGTTGGTGCAGACGTCCGACCGCGCGAAGGGCGACCAGCCGGAGACCATCCGCTACAGCGCCGAGCCCGGCGTCTACGTCTTCGAAGTCCGCGACGCGAAGAACCGCGAGGCGAACTTCCAGGACTCGTACCAGCTCACCGTCGAGGAGGGGGAGTAGCCCCGACTTCTGATTGACAAGGCAGGGCCCCGCCCCTACTTTGGGCCCTGCTTCACCCGTCGCACGCGGTGGTAGCTCAGTTGGTAGAGCACGAGCTTCCCAAGCTCGGGGTCGAGGGTTCGAATCCCTTCCGCCGCTCTGAAGAACCAAGGCCGGTGGTTCCTTCCTGGAACCACCGGCCTTCTTCTTTCCAACACTCCCAGCAACGCCTTGACTGAACGCGCTTTCAGTCACACCCTGGGAAGGTGAAGGCCCGTCCCGTCGACAATCCGCCCAACCCCTGGGCGAGCACCGCGGTGGAGTACCTGGACGAGATCCCCCCGGCGCGCCTGGAAGTCTGGGAGGACCACAGCCGCTCCATCATCGCGAGCAACGACAGCCCCGACGTGTGCTTCTCCTGGAGCGTCAACCCGTACCGGGGCTGCCTCCACGCCTGCGCCTACTGCTACGCGCGCCCCACGCACCAGTACCTGGACTTCGGCGCGGGCACCGACTTCGAGACCCGCCTCGTCGTCAAACCCAACGCCCCGGAGCTCTTGCGCGAGGCCTTCGACCGCCCGTCGTGGAAGGGCGAGACGGTCGTCTTCAGCGGCGTCACGGACTGCTACCAGCCGCTGGAGGCGTCGCTGCGGCTCACCCGCCAGTGCCTGGAGGTCTGCGCCGAGTACCGCAACCCCGTGGGCATCATCACCAAGGGCGTGCTGATCGAGCGCGACCTGGACGTGCTCCAGCGGCTCGCGGGCGAGGCCCGGCTCAGCGTGAGCATCAGCCTCCCCTTCCACAACGAGGAGCTGGCGCGCGCCATGGAGCCGGTGGTCGCCACGCCGAAGCGCCGGCTGGCCACCATCCGCAAGCTCACGGAGGCCGGCATCGACGTGGCCGTGTCCGTGGCCCCCATCATCCCCGGCCTCAACGACGAGGACATCGCGCGGGTGCTCGCGTCCGCGCGCGAGGCCGGTGCCGCGCGCGCGCACTACACGCTCTTGCGGCTTCCAGGCCCCGTGCAGGCCGTGTTCGAGGAGCGCCTGCGCGCGAAGCTGCCCCTGCGAGCGGACCGGGTGCTGCACCGCATCCGCGAGACGCGCGGCGGGGAGCTCACCGACGGCCGCTTCAAGCACCGCATGCGCGGCGAAGGGCTCTACGCGCAGACCATCCACCAGCTCTTCGCGACGGCGGCGCGCAAGGTGGGCATGCGCGCCTCGTCCGTCACGGAGGCCGCGCCGGACACCTTCCGGCGCCCCGCGCGGCCCTCCACCTCCCCCCAGCTGTCGCTCTTCTAGGCAGCGACGCGGGAGGGCCCTATCTGCGGATGATCTGCAGGATGGACAGCAGGATGACGGCGCCCACCGTGGCCACCAGCAGCGAGTACAGGTTGAAGCCCGTCACGCCGCTGCCGCCGAAGAAGCTGAACACCCAGCCGCCCACCATCGCGCCGACGATGCCGGCGACGATGTTGGCGAACATCCCCATCCGGGCGTTGGTGCCCTTGATGATGCTGGCCAGCCAGCCTGCGATACCGCCCAACACCAGCCACGAGCAGATTCCCATGACGTCCTCCTCCAGGTAGGGCCCGAAGGCCTACCAGACCTCACAGCGGTTCGCAGCCGGGGCCACCATCTTCGACCCCGCGGGGCAGGAGAAGGCCTGCTGGAACTGCGGCAGGTTCACGTCCGGCCCCTTCACGCGCAGGAACGCCGGCGAGTGCGAATCCGTCAGCGCCCGCTGCCGCGCAGCCTCGTTACGAATCTTCGAGCACCACGATTGCGCGTGCGCGAGGAAGAACTGCTGCCCCGGGGTGAACCGGTAGGAGTTCGCCTTCGCCGCCTGGTCCGGGTACTTGGCCAGGTACGCCTCCATGGCCGCGTACGCCAGCTTGAGGCCGCCCAGGTCCGCGACGTTCTCGCCCAGGGTGAGCTTGCCGTTCACCTTCACGTCGTCCACGGCCGTGTACTGGTCGTACTGGTTCTTCACGCAGGCCACGCGCTCGCGGAAGGCCTTGTCCGACGCCGGGGTCCACCACGTGCGCAGGTTGCCGTCCGCGTCGAACTGGCGGCCCTCGTCGTCGAAGCCGTGGGTGATTTCGTGGCCCACCACCATGCCCATGGCGCCGAAGTTCACCGCCGCGGACGCGTCCCGCCCGAAGAAGGGCGGCTGGAGGATGCCCGCCGGGAACACAATCTCGTTGGTGGCCGCGTTGTAGTAGGCGTTCACCGTGGGCGGAGACATGAACCACTCCTGCCGGTCCACCGGCTGGCCCACCTTGCGCAGCTGGCGCGCCTGCTCGAACGCGTCCGCCGCCAGCAGGTTGTCCAGGAACGAGTCGCGCTTCACGTCCAGCCCGTCGTAGCTGCGCCACTGGTCCGGGTAGCCGATCTTGTTGGTGATCTTCTTCACCTTCACCAGCGCCTGGGCCTTCGTCTCCGCGTCCATCCAGGACAGCGTGTCCAGGTTGCGCTCGAAGGACTGCTCAATCTGCTGGACCATGTCCAGCGTGGTGGCCTTGCCCTCCGCGCCGAAGGTGCGCGCGATGAAGGGCTTGGCCAGCGCGTGCGGCAGCGCGTCGTCGGTGGCCTCCACGCACTTCTTCCAGCGCGCCAGGTCCGCCTTCGCGCCGGTGAGCACCGTGGACTCGAAGCGGAAGAACTCGTCGCGCAGCGCCTTGGGCAGCGCCGTCTGCACCTTCTTCACCAGGTGGTAGGAGAGGTACGGCCCCATGTCCGTGGGCCGCTGCTGGCGCACCAGCCCGGACACCTCCGAGAAGAACTTCGGCTGCGTCACGTTGAGCGCTTCACCGGCGGGCAGCCCCACCTCGGCGAAGTACGTGTCCCACTGGAAGGCGGGGGCCAGCTTCTTCAGGCCCTGGCGCTCCAGCCGGTGGTAGACCTTCTCCGGCTCGCGCGTCTCGGCCTTGGGCAGCCGCGCGGTGGCCAGGCGCGTCTCGATGGCGACGATGCCCGTGGCCTTGCGGCTGGCGACGAAGGGCGCGTCGCCCAGCAGCTCGAACACCTTCTGCACGTGCGCCTGGTAGGCGGCGCGCGCCTCGCGCATCTTCAGGTCCGGCTTGAGGTAGTAGTCGCGGTCCGGCAGGCCCAGGCCCGCCGCGTCCACGACGGCGATGACCTGCGTGGCGTCCTTCTGGTCCTGGTCCGACGTCACGCGGAACAGCGCGTTCACGTTGCGCGCGTGCAGCCACGCCACCGCCTTCGCCACGGCCTCCGCGTTCTTCAGGCCGTTGAGCTTCGCCAGGTAGGTGCGCAGCGTGGGCAGCGACTCCTCCAGCTTCGCCTCGTCCATGCAGGCGCCGTAGTAGTCCCCCAGCTTCTTCTCCTCCGGGGTGCCCTCGCCCTGCCCTTCCGCGGCCTTCGTGAGGATGTCGCGCAGCACGGTCTGGTTGCGCTCGGCCACCGTCTCGAAGCCGCGGCTCCAGCGCGCGCGCTCGGCGGGGATCTCCGTGGTCTTCAGCCAGCCGCCGCAGGCGTACTGGTAGAAGTCGTCACAGGGGTTCACGGACGGGTCCATCACCGCGGCGTCCAGGCCCGGGGGCATGGGGCGCTCGGCCATGGGCACGTTGGCGTTGGGGGCCCCGGGCTCGGACGGGGCGGGCGCGGCCGCTTCCGACGGGGCGGCGCTGGCCACGGGGGCCGGGGTGGAGGCCCGGGGCGGCTCGGGGGTGGGCTCCGCCGTCTTGCAGGCGGCGCCAAGGACACAGGAGGCGGCGAACAGGGCCAGTCGCTTCACAGCGTTCTCCAGCACGGACAGGGGTGGGGTGCGGTTTTGGCGCGCATCAACGCCGGATGCGCCAGGGCATTCCAGCGGCAACTCACGAGCGTGTGACAGGGGCGCCCCGCGCTGTCCACCATTGAAGCAATGGCGTCGCCGCGAAACGACGACGCCCCGGGGAGCGTCCCTCCGAGTGAAGAAGGGACACGCCCGGGGCGCGCGCGAAAGAAGCTCAGGGGAGGCGGTGCGTCAGTCTTCCTTGCCCAGCATCCCGTTCTTGAGGCCGTCATCCACGGGGTCCTTGCCCAGCCACACGGAGAAGAGCGCGTCCGCGAAGTCCTTGCCCTCCACGTCGATGGCCTGTCCGCCCGACACCTGCACGTTGGTGCCCTTGCCGGGGACGTAGGTGAGGATGAGCTCCTGGCCCTCCTTCACCTCCGCGGGGATGGCGTTCTTGAAGGTGTTCAGGCGGTCCTGGAGCTTGGGCAGGTTCGCGCCGGCGTTCTTCTTGAAGCCGTTCTCGATGGCCTCGGTG
Source organism: Corallococcus exercitus (assembly GCF_042231735.1). Taxonomy (GTDB): domain Bacteria; phylum Myxococcota; class Myxococcia; order Myxococcales; family Myxococcaceae; genus Corallococcus; species Corallococcus exercitus_B. Next base: position 9,897,234 of record NZ_CP102577.1, on the reverse strand, counting down.
ATCTGCTCCTTCTTGAGGTCGCGCTTCATGAACATGCGCACGCGCTTCACCTCATCCGCGTTGAGCAGCGCGGCGGCGTCCTGCGTGGGGTTCTCCACGTAGAGGCCCACGGTGTAGACCTTGAAGATGGCCTTCTTGCGCAGGCCGACGCCGTTGAGCTTCAGCTCCTTGCCCGCCACGGTGGCGGTGTCCGGGTACTTCACCCCCGCGATGTCCTTGGCCATGACGGGCGCGGCGAGGGTCAGCGACAGCAGCACGGCGGTCAGCGTCTTCTTCATGGAAAACCTCCGGGTGGGTTCCTGCGCGATGTTGGACGCAAACCTAGCCGTGCGTCTTCACGAATTGATCCATGAAGGACGTCAGCGTCTTGACGTCCTGCGGCGAAACCGCGTTGTAGAGCGACACGCGGATGCCTCCCGCCGTGCGGTGGCCCTTGATTCCCACCATCCCGGCCTTCTTCGCCTCCGCGACGAAGGCCGCATCCAGTTCCTCGGTGGGGAGGTGGAAGACGACGTTCATCACTGAACGGGACTCGCGCTCCACCGGGGCCCGGTAGAAGCCCGCGTTGCGGTCGATGGTGCCGTACAGGGCGTCCGCCTTCTCGCGGTTGCGCCGCTCCAGCGCCGGGAGGCCGCCCAGCCCCTTCACCCACTGGAGCACGTTGCGCACCAGGTAGATGGCCAGCGTGGGGGGCGTGTTGTAGAGCGAGTTGTTCTCCGCGTGCGTCGCGTAGCGGAAGTACTTGGGGATGTCCTTGCGCCCCTTCGCGATGAAGTCCTTCGCCGCGATGATGAGCGTGACGCCGGAGGGGCCCAGGTTCTTCTGCGCGCCCGCGTAGATGAGCGCGAAGCGGCTGACGTCCGTGGGCTTCCAGAGGAAGTCCGAGCTCATGTCCGCCACCAGCGGCACGCGGCCCACGTCCGGGAAGGTGTGCCATTGCGAGCCGAAGATGGTGTTGTTGCTCGTCAGGTGCACATAGGCGGCCTGGGGGTCGAGCTGGAGCTCTCCCTGCCGGGGCACGCGCAGGTAGCGCTTGTCCGGCTGCACGGTGGTGGCCGCGATGCGCGGGGCGCCGAAGTACTTCGCCTCGTCGAAGGCCTTCTCGCTCCAGACGCCCGTCATCAGGTAGTCGGCGGAGGCGCCCTGCGTGAGGAAGTTCATGGGCACCTGCGCGAACTGCTGGGACGCGCCGCCGGTGAGGAACAGCACCTGGTGCGTGGCGGGGATGCCCAACAGCTCCGTCAGCAGCGCGACGGCCTCGTCGTGGACGCCCTCGTAGTCCTTGCCACGGTGGCTGTGCTCCATGACGGACATGCCCGTGCCATGGAAGTCGAGCAGCTCATCCCGGGCCTGCTCGAGGGCCGGCAGGGGCAGACCGGCGGGGCCGGCGTTGAAGTTGATGACGCGCATGACAAAGGACCTCACGGTGGGAAACGACGTCCCCCATTCTTCCCCCCGACCGGCCCCTGGAGGCCAGCGCGAAGCGTCATGACCGCCCGCCCCCTGTCGGGAAGGAGGCCTCCAGGCAGCCGCGAAGCAAAGACAGACGCCAATTGAATATCCTGTTTCACCCCGCCCCACAGGGAGACGGGCCGGGCCGGATTAGTGGCTCATTTCCACCTCCACTTTCTTCCAACCTACTGATTCAACTGGGGATTTCAGCCCGGGGCGCCGTCCGCCAAATCGACCAGGGGGAACGAAACAACAATTCGCATTTTATCGACAAACATTTCAAACGCTGTCTTCGGAGTTTGAAATGACCATTCGCAATCTCCTCTCTTCCCTGGCGCCCTCCCGTCCCTCCCTGCCCGCTCCCCCGGCGAAGCCCGCCCCGCGCGCGGCGGTCCGCCCCGCTGGCGCCCATCACTTTCCGGACGGCTTCGATCGCCGCCCCCCTCGGCCTCCGACGGTGCCCCACCCTTCCCTGGAGGACTTCCGGCAGGCCGTGCTGCGAGAGCGGCTGCGCGACGCGGGGGAGGCCCTGCGCGAGGCCCTGCCCCCGCGCTCGCCGGCCACGACGGCCTACACCGTCCAGCCGGGGGACACCGTGGGCGACCTCGCCTGGAACCTGATGCAGCAGGGCGTGCCGGGGCCGGTGGAGGCCATCGCGGACCAGATCGTCCAGCTCAACGGCCTGACCAACCCGGACCTGATCATCGCGGGCGCGACGCTCCAGCTCCCGGCCGTTCCGGGCGCGGTGACGGGCTCGCCCTCCGGTCCTCCGAGCACCCCGACGGGCACCCCGGGAACGCCCACGGGCACCCCGGGGGGAACGCCCACGGGCGGTCCGGCGCGGCCCGGGGAGCGCTACCCGGTGCCCTCCATCAAGCAGATGTCCTCCGAAGGCACTGAGGACGACTGGAACCAGCAGTCCAACTGCGGCCCCACCACGATGGCGATGATCCTCAAGGGCTACGGCCTGGGGACCGGCATGTCCGACGGCGCGTTCATCAACCAGCTGGGCCAGGGCGTGGGCATCACCTCCGCGGGCGTGGGGTACGCGGACATCCAGCGGATGGCCGCGAACAACGGCCTCACGTCGGAGGTCAACCCGGGGACCGACGTGGGCTGGATTGAAGAGCAGCTCGCCTCCGGCAACCTGGTGGCGGTCAACGGCGAGAGCCACGTCATGCTGCAGAACGAGTCGCCGGCCTTCACCTCCGGCAACTTCAGCGGCGGGCACTGGATCGCCGTCACCGGGATGACGCCCGAGGGCAACTTCATCGTCCATGACCCGTCCAGCACCGTGACGGAGCTGACGCCCGCGGAGCTCCAGCGCTTCCTCGGCGAGCACCAGTACGGCGGCTACTCCGTCGCCATCCACCCGCCCCCGGGCGTGGCCCCCACCGACGCGCCGTCCCCGGACGTCACGGCCCAGGGCCAGGCGCTGGAGTCGGTGCGGCTGGCGCCGGGCGCCACGTCCCTCGCGGAGTCCGGCTTCGAGGGCCAGGGGGAGTTCCTGATGCGCATGGCCGAGAAGTACGACGTGCCCATCGACCTGGCGCTCGCGATGCTGTGGAAGGAGTCGCAGTGGGGCACCGCGGGCGCGTCCGTCGCGGCCAACAACCCGGGCAACCTCAAGTTCGTGGGCCAGGAGGGCGCGTTCGAAGCCTTCACGTCCCCGGACGCCTCCGGCAGCTTCGCGGGCTGGCCCACGCTTCAGCAGGGCATCGAGGCGTACTTCAAGCTGCTGGGGACCCATTACCGGGCCGAGCTGGACAGCGGGGACTGGACGGCGCTGGTCAACCGCTACGCGCCGCCGGTGGAGAACGACTCCAACCTGTACGTCCAGCAGGTGAACGACGATGCGGCCGAGGTGCGCCGGCAGCTCGGAATCGGGTAGGCCGCTTCTTCGCTAGACTCCCCTGCCCCATGGAGCCGTCCGCCCCCGCCGACGCCATCTACCTCCGGGCCCGCGCCGCATGGCCCGGGGTGGAGCTGCCGCGCGAGGACTTCCTTGCCCACCTCGCCGCGCGGACGGCGGCTTCCGGGGGCGCTCCGGTCGCACACGCGGAGGACCTCTTCCTCGCGTGTGCCTGCGCGCGGGGAGTGCCCGCGGCGCTCGCCCACTTCGAGCGCCAGCACCTCCCCGCCGCGCGCATGGCCCTGGGCCGCCGGGGCATCGCGCCGGACGTGGTGGACGAGGCGCTGCAACGGCTGCGGGAGCGGCTGCTGCTGCCCCGGCCGGACGGGCCTCCGCGCCTGGCGGAGTACGACGGCCGGGGACCGCTGGAGGCGTGGGTGCGCACCGTCGCCCTGCGCCTGGCGATGACCGAGCTGCGCGAGCGCGCCACGCGTCCGGTGGAGGCACTGCTGCCCACGCTGCTGCCTTCGGAGGATCCATCCTTCGCGGCGCTCAAGCACCGTCACCACGCGGATATCGAGGCGTCCATCGCCGCGGCGCTCGCGTCGCTGGAGCCCCGCCAGCGCACCTTCCTGCGGCTGCACCTAGTGGAGAACGTGGGCGTGGAGGACATCGGGCGGGTGCACGGGGTGAGCCGCGCCACCATGACGCGCTGGCTCAAGGCCGCGCGCGACACGCTCGCCGAGCGGACCCACGCGGAGCTGCGCCGCCGGCTCAACGTCGACGAACCGGAACTGCACAGCCTGGCTCAATCGCTCCTGAGCGGCCTGGACCTGAGCGTGCGTCACCTGCTGCGCTGAGCCCCGCCATGACCTGCCCCGACGAGAACACCCTGCTGGCGTACTGCGCGCGCTCGCTCGGCGCCGAGGAGGCCCGCGCGGTGGAGGCGCACCTGGATGCGTGCTCCACGTGCCTCGCGCTGGTGGCCGAGGCGGCCCGGGGCAGCGAGCCCTCCACCCTGCCCGACGTGCTGCCTCCGGAGCGCCCCGACACGGGCCGGCCGCGCGTCCAGGACGAGGCGTTCGGACGGGGCACCGTGCTGGGCCGCTACGTCGTCATCGACCGGGTGGGCTCCGGCGGCATGGGCGTGGTGCTGAGCGCGTATGACCCGCAGCTCGACCGCAAGGTGGCGCTCAAGCTGGTGCGCACGCTCAAGGGAGACGGCGCGGTGGAGCTGGAGCAGCGGCTGCTGCGCGAGGCGCAGGCGGTGGCGCGGCTGTCGCATCCGCAGGTCATCACCGTCTTCGACGTGGGCACGGTGGGCGGCCGGCTCTTCATGGCGATGGAGTTCGTCGAGGGCCGCACGCTGCGCCAGTGGCTGAAGGAACAGCCGCGCTCGTGGCGCGAGGTGCTCGCCGCGTACCGGCAGGCGGGCCTGGGACTGGCCGCGGCGCACGCGGCGCACCTCATCCACCGCGACTTCAAGCCGGACAACGTGCTGGTGGACGGCCAGGGCCGCGTGCGGGTGACGGACTTCGGGCTGGCGCGGCTGCCGGAGGGCTCCACTGCGCTGGCACCGGGCGCGCTCCCGGAAGGCATCACGCCCACGCCCGGGCCCGTGGACCTCACGCGCACGGGCTCGCTCATGGGGACGCCCGCGTACATGCCGCCCGAGCAGTGGAGGGGTGAGCCCGGCGACGCGCGCGGCGACCAGTTCAGCTTCTGCGTCGCGCTGTACGAAGCCCTCTTCGGCGTCCGCCCCTTCGCGCGCGGCCAGCCCCCGGACTTCAGCCGGCTCCAGGCTCCGGTGAAGGAGACCGGCGTGCCCGCGTGGGTGCGCCGCGCGGTGGTGCGCGGGCTGAGCGTGTCACCGGCGGAGCGCTACCCGTCCATGGACGCGCTGCTGGAGGACCTGGCACGCGACCCGCCCCGCCGGCGCACCCAGGTCGCCGTGGGCGCGCTCGGCCTCGCGGTGGTCGCGGCGCTCGCGCTCGTGTCGCGGAGCGCGTCCGACCCCTGCGGCGGCGCCCCCGCGCGCATGTCCCCCGTCTGGAGCGAGGCCCGGGGCGCGAAGGTGAAGCAGGCGCTGGCCGCCACCGGCAGCCCGCTGGCCGCGGAGGCCGCGGAGGCGGTGGTGCGCAACCTGGAGGACTACGCCCGCGGCTGGGAGGCGGGCTACGTCCGGACCTGCCAGGCCACGCGCGTGCGGCAGGAGCAGCCGGAGTCCGTGCTCGCGCTGCGCATGGCGTGCCTGGACTCGCGGCTGCAGTCGCTGGGCGTGTTCGCGGACGTGCTGGAGCACGCGGACGCGCCGCTGGTGGAGAAGGCCGCGGAGGCGTCGCAGAAGCTGCCGCGCGTGTCGGACTGCGCGCGCGTGGAGTCGCTCCTCGCCGTGGTGCCGCCGCCGGAAGGGCCCGGGGTGGCCGCGAAGCTCGCGGACGCGCGCGCGAAGCTCTCCCGCGCGCAGGTGCTGCTGGAGACGGGGCGCTTCGCGCAGGGGCTGGCGGATGCGCAGGCGGCGCTCGCGGTGGCGCGCGAGCTGGCGTACCGGCCGCTGGAGGCGGAGGCCCTGTATGCCCAGGGCTGGCTGGAGTACCGGCTGGCCCGCTACGAGGACGCGGAGCGCAGCTACACCGCCAGCTTCCACGCCGCGCTCGCGGGACGCCACGACCTCCAGGCGCTGCGCGCCGTGACGGAGCGGGTCTTCATCACGGGCTATGAGCTGGAGCACATGGACCAGGGGCTGGAGCTGGCCGTGCTCGCCAGGTCGCTGCTGGAGCGCTCCGGCCCGGTGGAGGAGGTCGCCGCCCAGCTGGAGAACAACCTGGGCGTCCTCTACTTCGGCGAGGGACTGCTTCCCCAGGCGACGGAGCACTATGAGAAGTCGCTCGCCGTGCGCGAGCGCGTCCTGGGCCCGGAGCACGTGGAGACGGTCAAGGTCCTGACCAACCTCGCGCTGGTGCGAAAGCGCCAGGGCCGTCCCCGGGAGGCCCGGGAGATGTACGAGCGGGCGCTCGCCACCCAGCGGCGGCTGCTGGGCGCGCATCACCCCACCGTCGCCAACACCCTCATCCTCCTGGCGGACGCGCGCCGCGCGCTGGAGGGAGGACGCGCCACGCTGCCGCTCTACACCCAGGCCCTGGAGCTGCGCCGCGCCATGCTGGGCGACACGCACCTGGCCACCGTGCGGCTCCACAACGACCTGGGCCGCATCCACGAAGACCTGGGCGAGTGGGACGTCGCGGAGCGCTACCACGCGCAGGCGCTGGCGTTGACCGAGCGCGGCCGGGGCCGGGAGCACGCGGAGTACGCCGTGTCACTCCAGGAGCTGGCCCGGATGCAGGCGCGCAGGGGCCAGCTGGACGTGGCGCTGGAGGGCTACGACCGCGTCCTGGCGCTCCAGGGCCGCCTGCTGGAGCCGAAGAACAACGCCACGCTGGCCACGCGCGAGGCGCGCGCCGCGCTCCTGCGCAGGCTGGGCCGGGCGCGCGAGTCCTCCGACGAGCTGGAGCGGCTGCTGGCCCTCAAGGAGGCGCAGGCGGGCCCGAAGTCGCCCTGGCTCGTCTCCAGCCTCACGGAGCTGGCGCGGACCGCGCTGGAGCTGAAGCAGCCCCGGCGGGCCCGTGACGCCGCGGAGCGCGCCCTGGCCATCATCCGCCCCCTGGGCTGGAGTCCGGAGCGCATGGCGGTGCTCCAGTTCGAGCTGGCGCGCGCCTCATGGGACGCGGGTGACGCACGCCCCCAGGCCCTGGCGCTCGCGGACACCGCGCTCGCGGCCCTCACCGAGGCCGGGGAACCCACCGCGGAGCTCGCCCGGACCGTGGCGAAGTGGAGAAGAGAACACGTCCATCCCTGAGCCGGGCCCACCGCAACTTCCGCCCGGATTCTCGGACAATGAGAACAGCAGTCCTTCCAGGAGAACCCCGTCATGCCCCTTCCCATCCACCCGAAGGCCCTACCGCCGCCGCCGCCCAGGGTCGCTCCGCCGCCGCCGCCGAAGGTGGCCGGGGAAGGACAGACGGTCCTGGCCCGGAAGGTCCAGGCGCTGTCGACCACGGCGTTCGAGCCCGCGTCCTCCGACAAGCCACCGGCCAGGCTGGGGGAGCCGGAGTACGCGCGCACCCGGCCGGCCCCCGATTACAGCGTCCCGTTCTTCCCCCAGGACCTGTCCGGCGGCTCCGGCGACACCGGCTCGACCCAGGCGAATGGAGGGATTGACCCGCCGTTCATCCGGATCCTGAACAGTCCTGTCTTCCAACACCTCCGGGACGCCGTCCGGGACATCGGCGACGGCCTCGAGAAAATCGGCGACGCGGTGACGGCGTTCCTCCAGGAGTGGGTTCCCGGGAAGGAGGTCCGCAACACGGACTCGAGCTCGGGCGAGGGGGACTCCCGCAGCGCCTCGCCCACGGCGAACGGGTCTGGCACCGGGATCGCCTGAGCCCGCGACCGCGGCCTCACACCTGGGGCCGCAGCACCAGGCCGTCCTTCGCGAAGCGCGCCACCTGTGCGTGGACGTCCGGGGCGGCCATGCCGGTGGCCTGGGCGACGGCCTCTTCGGACAGGCCCTCCACGGCCATCTTCAGCACCAGCAGCGCGGGCGGCGTGGCCTCCATGTAGAAGGTCACCAGCCGCTCCGGATGGCGCCAGAGCAGCGCCAGCTCCTCCCCTGCCACGGGCGCGCCTTCCGCGCCCCGGGCCCGCACGAACGCGCAGAGCCGGTAGGGCTGCTCCAGCACCGCGAGCGTGGGGTTGGGCGTCAGGCGCTCCACGGCGTCCGGGAGGTCCTCCTCGGAGGCGAACACCGCGAAGTCCGTCCACTCGAAGCGCGCCAGCGCGGGCAGGAACGGGGGCAGGCCCTTCGCGGCGGCGTCCGCGACGAAGGGCGCGAAGCCCTCGCCCAGGCGGTTGAGCTCGTAGTGCCGCGCGGGGCGCGTGCGGGTGTAGCCCTCCACCAGCGCGTCCCACGCCTCCGGCGTCACCGCCTTGCGCGTCAGCGGGAAGAGCTTCTCCAGCGTGGAGCGCACGTGGCCGCGCACGAACTGGCCGTAGAGCGCCATGCGCTCCGGATCCACGTCCCAGCCCGGGTGCGACGCGGACAGCTTGAGCAACCCTTCCGCGCCCGGCGGGCCGGCGAGGTACGCGTCCATGCTGTCGAAGAAGTGCTTCAACGACGACTTCATCGTGTTCCCTCCGCGAGCACGCCCCGAGCATGGTCCGCCTCGTCCAGCACGGCGTCGAGGGACGGGATGGCCTGGTCCCACTCAATCAGCGTGGACACGGGGCCGGTGCGCTCCAGGGTGTAGCGGTACAGCGCCCACACGTCGTCGCAGACGCGGTCGCCGTGCGTGTCGATGAGGACGGTCTCCCTCGCGTCGTGGCCGGCCAGGTGCACCTGCACCACGCGCTCCAGGGGCAGCGCGTCCACGAAGGCGCGCGGGTCGTAGCCGTGGTTTCGCGCGTTGACCCAGACGTTGTTCACGTCCAGCAAGAGGCCGCAGTCCGCGGCCTCCACCACCTGGCGCAGGAAGTCCGCCTCCTTCAGCGTGCCGCCCGGCATGGCGGCGTAGTAGCTGGGGTTCTCCAGGAGGAAGGGGCGCTCCACGCGCGCCATCACCTCGCGCACGCGCGGCACCACGTGCTCCACCGCGGCCTCCGTGAAGGGCAGCGGCAACAGGTCGTGCAGGTGCACGCCGCCCAGGCGCGAGTAGCACAGGTGGTCGGAGAAGAACGGCGCGTCCAGGCGCTTCACCAGCGCGGCCAGGCGGGTGACGTAGTCGTCATCCAGCGCGTCCGGCCCGCCGATGTTGAGCCCCACCCCGTGCGGCAGCAGCGTCCAGCGCTCGCGGCACGCGTCCAGGGCGCGCTGGGAGCGGCCACCCAGCGTGAGGAAGTTCTCCGGGATGATCTCCACCCAGTCCAGCGCTCGCGGCGTGCGCGGCAAGGCTTCGTAGAAGTCGCGGCGCAGCCCGATGCCCGCCCCCAGCGGCTTCAACCCATGGCGGTCTGCGTAGCGGGGGGACGGCATGCGGCGCTCCTCCTTGGAGCCGGGAGATGGGGACTCGCGGATGCGAGGGGTGGAAACAACACGGGCGGCAGGAAGAACCCTTCCCGCCGCCCGCGAGCCTGGGAGGAGACCTGTCACGCAGGCCCTCCCGGGGAGGACTACTTCTTGCCGCTGCAGGAGCCGGCGCCGCAGGAGCCGGCGCCACAGCTGCCCTCGGCGCCCTTCTCCGGGGTCGCGGCGGGGGCGGCGGCGGGAGCGGTGCCCTCGGCGGGAGCCGCGCTGGACTCGGAGGCCTCGGGAGCGCCCGGCGAAGCCGCGTGCACCTTGCTGCCCTCCGACGCCTTGTTGGACGCGCAGCCGGTGGCCAGCGCGCTGAGGGACAGGGTGCCGACAACCGCCGCAAGAGCCTTGACGTTCATGTGTTGCTTCCTTTCGTACCGCAGGGGGTGTGACTACGGGGGGACGGACAACAACGGCTTGAACCGCGTGGAGTGGCCGTCACCTCCACGCGCTCCTCACGCGTGACGCCGTGGACGCATGCGATACGCGACATCCGGAAGCCGGTTACAGGCCTCTTCCTCTTCGCGGGTGTTCACCCCGCGTCGTCCGGGGTGCGTCCGCCGTCCATTGCCTCACGCAATCCACTGTCCGGCGCAGCATGGAGCTTGACGCCACCCGGGTCAATTCGGACGCCCAGCGCTTCCAGCAAGGGGGGCAGTTCGGCGAAGGCGGGCTTCGGCAGGTGGCGGGCGAGCAGCGCGTCGAAGAGGGGCTGGCCGGCAACCGTGTCCACGGCGGCACCGAAGCTTTCGAGTGTCGCGGTGGGGCCACGCGTGGCGAGCAACTCCAGCACGTCCTCCAGGCGGCCGCGGCCCTGCGTCGCGCGGCGCAGCTCCACGTCCAGGTGGAGCGCGAAGAGCGCGCCGGTCCAGTAGATGCCCATGAAGTTCCCCTCCTCGGCGATGACCGCCTTCATGGGGCGTGAGCGTGCGGCGGCCTGGCCTCGCGCGAAGCCGTTTGCCAGCTCCTGCCAGGCCTGCTGGGACGTCTGGCGTCCGGAGCGGGCGCGGGCAAGCTCCGTGTAGTAGGTGGCAAGGCCCTCGGTGAGCCAGGCCTCCCGGGGCATCAGCGTCGGATGCGTGAGGTGCAACAGCTCGTGGACGGCGACCCAGTCCTTCGCGAAGGACGCGGCGGTGGCGTCCTGGCCCACCAGGATGGAGATGCTGGGCGGAGCGCTCCACAAGGTCATGCCGAAGTCGCCGGGCGTGGCCTTGCCGGGCACGGGCACGACGCGCACGGTGACGCGCGGGAACGGGAACGCCTTGCGCACCGTGACGACTTCACGCCCGGCCTGCTCCAGCCACGCGCAGAGCTCCGCGTCCGTCAGGTGCGTGAAGCGGCCCAGCACCGCGACCTCCAACACGGAGGCGCCGACGCGCGCCTCGCAGCGCCTGCCGCCGAAGGCATGGAAGCCCGCGTCGATGAGGTCCGCGCCGCTCAGGCGGTAGACGCCGCTGGCATCGGGCTGCCAGGGCAGGAGCGCGTCCGCGCCGGACACGGTGAGGTCCACGCGCATCTCGGGCGTCACGTGGCGGGGGGTCAGCAGATAGGCCTTGCCGGCCACGTGCCACGCGTCCCCCTCCCCCATGCCTCCGAACAGGTGCCGGCCGCTGCCTCCCGGGGCGGAGGCCAGCGGGTAGTGGTAGCGGATGACGCTCGTCCCCCGGGGGGCCTGCACCACGCCTCCCTCCCGGGGGAAGAACTCGAACCGGGTGCCGTCCTGGGCCGTGGCGACCAGGGACCCCACCCGCCCCGGCTGCCGGAAGAGGAAGTCGAGCGGGTACGACCGCGGCACCGACCGCGGCAACGAGCTCGGCAGGAAGACCTCCACGTTCAGGCCCGGCGCGGGGTCGTTCGTGTAGAGGATGTTGTAGCGGAGGTGATCCGCGTCCTCCCACGGCGCCGCGAGGGGCACGGAGGCACAGGCCCCCAGCGTGAGCGCCAGGCACAGAAGCCCCGCGCGAGCCACCAGCGTCTTCATTGCATCCACCCCGCTCACCCGGTCCGTCATCCGCGCGGAAGGACTCCACGGAGGCCCCCATGCCGTCCAGCCCGGAATGCGGACGCACGAGGACACACGCCGGCGGGACGCCCCCTCACTGGGACTTCTTGCGCGAGGGACGGGCAAGGCGCGCGGGCGGGCGCCTCGCATCCGCGATGGCTCCTGCACGGCGCTTCCGGGGCGAGTGCTGCTTCTCTTCCTCCTCCACCGGAGCCCCCGCGATGAGCAGCGCCCGCGCCGCGTCCAAGATCTCCCCCGCCAGCGGCTGGGACGCGGTGGCCCGCGCGAGCGTCATCGCGCCGAAGCACAGCGCCACCGTCGCCAGCATCTGCTGCCGGGGCGTCGCGCCCTCGCGCGCGGGGAGCTGCGCCTGGGCCTCGCCCACCAGCGCCTCCAGCCCCTGTCCGAACGCGGCCTGCACCTCCGGCTTCGCGCGCGTGAGGTCCGACAGGAGCGACGGCATCATGCAGCTCGTGTCCCCCGTGTCCCGGTCGTACTGGTTCAGGTAGCGCCGCGCGAAGTGCTCCAGGAACTCCTGCCCCCGCGCCTCCCGCAGCCCCGCGAGCCAGCGCGACTTGTTCACCGCCATGAAGGCGCGCAGCGACTCCGCGAGCAGCGCTTCCTTGGAGGCGAAGTGGGCGTAGAAGCCGCCCACCGTCAGGCCCGCGGCGCGCATCACCCGCTCCACGCTCGCACCGCTGAAGCCCTCCGCGCGGAACAGCTTCTCCGCCGCCGCGAGGATGCGCGCGTGCGTGGCCTGCTTGTGCTCAGCGGTGTAGCGCATGGCGACTACTCCTTGCCGCCCGCGCCCGGCGGCCGGAACACCATGCACGTCGTGGTGCCGTGCGCGTAGAGCGTGCCCTTCTCGTCCACCAGCCGCCCCTGCGCCGTCGCCACGCGGCCGCCCAGGTGGATGACCTCCCCCCGGCACAACAGCCGCCCCGTGTCGTGCGCGATGCCCTTCACGTAGTTCACGTGCAGTTCCAGCGTCGTGTAGCCCGCGCCCACCGGAAGCATCGTGTGGATGGCGCACCCCATCGCGGAGTCCATCAGCGTCGCGGCCAGGCCGCCGTGCACCATGCCAATGGGGTTGTAGTGGTGCTCGCCCGGCGTCACCGCGAACACCACCCGGCCCTCCTCCACCTCCACCGGCGCGAAGCCCATCAGCTCCGCGATGGGCGGCGCCGGCAGCTCCCCGCGCTGGATGGCGCGCAGGTACTCCAGCCCCGACAGCGTCTTCGCCGCCGAGGCGCCCTCCCGGGGGTCTCTCCACGTCACCGTCCGCGTGCGCGGATTCACGGGCTGCTCGCTCATCAGGACCGCCTTGGGCTTGAACTCATGGAAGGATGGTCATAATACCATCCCGTTCAATGAACGGGGTCAAGGAGTTCGCGATGGGACAGCGGCGCGTCGTCGTGACGGGAATGGGGCTCATCAGCCCGTGTGGCATCGGCGTGGAGCAGAGCTGGGATGCGCTGGTGAACGGCCGGAGCGGCGTGGGGCCCATCACCCTGTTCGACGCGAGCGCGCTGGACTGCCGCTTCGCGGGCGAGGTGAAGGGCTTCAACCCGGAGGCCTACATCGAGCGGCGTGAGGTGCGGCGCATGGACCGCTTCGCGCAGTTCGCGGTGGCCGCGTCGGACATGGCCCTCGAGGACGCGGGGCTGGTCATCACGCCGGAGAACGCGGAGCGCGTGGCGGTCATCGTCGGCTCCGGCATCGGCGGCATCAGCAGCCTGGAGGAGACCCACCGCAAGGCGCTGGAGAAGGGGCCGGACCGCATCAGCTCCTTCTTCATCCTCCAGATGATCATCAACATGGCGCCCGGCTACATCTCCATGCGCCACGGCATCAAGGGCCCGTCCTGGTCCACCAACTCCGCGTGCTCCACCAGCGCGCACGCCATCGGTGAAGCGCTGCGCGGCATCCAGCGCGGCGAGTTCGACGTGGCGCTGGCGGGCGGCGCGGAGGCCCCCATCTCCATGCTGGGCGTGGGCGGCTTCGCCTCGATGAAGGCCCTGTCCAACCGCAACGACGCGCCCCAGGCGGCGAGCCGCCCGTTCGACAAGGACCGCGACGGCTTCGTGCTCGCGGAGGGCGCGGGCATCCTCATCCTGGAGGAGTACGAGCACGCGCGCGCCCGAGGGGCCCGCATCCTCGCGGAGCTCACGGGCTATGGCGCCAGCTCCGACGCCTACCACGTCACCTCGCCCGCGCCCGAACACGAGGGCGCCCAGCGGGCCATGCGAGCCGCGCTCAAGGACGCGCGCCTCGCCCCCGCGGACATCGGCTACCTCAACGCCCACGGCACCTCCACGGACATCGGCGACCTGCTGGAGATGGAGGGCATCGCCAAGGTGTTCGGTGACGCGGCGAAGACGCTCGCCATCTCCTCAACCAAGTCCATGACGGGCCACATGAACGGCGCGGCCGGCGCGGCGGAGGCCGTCATCAGCATCCTCGCCCTCACCCGCGGCGTGCTGCCCCCCACCATCAACCTGGAGAACCAGGACCCGCGCATCCCGCTGGACTGCGTGCCCAACACCGCCCGCGAGACGCGCGTGGACGCCGTCATGAGCAACTCCTTCGGCTTCGGCGGCACCAACGTGGCCCTCGTCTTCCAGCGGGCCCCGGAGACGCGTTAATACTTTGTAAATAATCTGGCGGTTTTTTACTGACTTTTCCCCAGTGCCTGCCGCACCGCGTCGGTCAAGGGTTGACAGCGCGGGGGCCGGGGACCGCCGCCGCACACCGGGGCTGCCTGAAAGCGCCGTGATTACATGGGATTACGTCCCGCTATGGCCAGGGTGGGGGCAGTCAACCCTTCGCGCGTCGCCTGCGGGACAGCGTTGCGGCGAACCGAAAACGTTGATTGCAAATCGGTAAATCGGTTTGCAGAGTGGATCCAGAGACCCGGTGCTGGAGCGCGCCTTTTGACGCGGCCCGCCGGGGGTTGGAGCCATGAACAACGACAACGCTCTGAACGCGAACGTGGGGCTGAAGCTTCGAGGCCTCCGGTTGCAGCGCAACATCAAGCAGGCGGACGCCGCCAAGGACCTGGGCGTTTCGCCCGCGTACCTGAACCTCATCGAGAAGGGGAAGCGCGTGATGCCCTTCCCCCTCTTGTGGAAGGCGCTGCGCTACTTCGAGCAGGACCCCGAGCAGTTCATGTCCACGCTGGGCGAGGGCCGCGTGGACGAGGCCCTGGCGAAGCTGCTCGACGAACCGCTGCTCAAGAGCCTGGACATCGACTCGGAGTCGCTCCAGTCGCTGTCCGCGGAGCCGAAGCTGGCGGGCACCGTGGCGGCCCTGTTCAACCTCTACAAGAACACGCGCACGCAGCTGGAGAACGTGCTCGCGCAGCTCAACGTGGAGGAGCGCACCCGCACGCAGGGCTCCACTTCCGGCATGGGCAACACGCCGGGCGTGCGCTTCGACTACTCGCCCTTCGACGAGGTCAGCGACTTCCTGGAGAAGCACCGCAACTACTTCCCGGAGCTGGAGGAGCAGGCGGAAGGGCTGCGCCGCGACTTCCGCCTGGAGCAGCAGCTCACCAGCAGCCAGCTCATCCGCATGCTGGAGGAGCGATTCGACTTCAAGGTGCAGATCGAGCGCGCGGCCAGCGGCTCGTCCGTGGTGCGCCGGCTGGACCTGGACGCGCGCACGCTGACGCTGTCGCCGGACCTCACGGAGCAGCCGCTGAAGTTCCAGGTGGCCGCGTCCATGGGCCTCATGGTGATGGACCGCGAGAAGCTGGTGGAGCGCATCCTGGGCGCCGGGCGCATGCGGCACGGGGAGACGGAGCGCCTCATCAAGGTGAACCTGGCGAACTACTTCGCCGGCGCGCTGATGCTGCCCTACGGCGAGTTCTTCAAGGAGGTGCAGCGCACGCGCTACGACGTGGAGCTGCTCTCCAACGTCTTCGGCACCACCTACGAGACGGTGGCCCACCGCATCTGCAACCTGTCCGACCCCAAGCGCCAGGGCCTGCCCTTCCACTTCCTGCGCGCGGACATCGCCGGGAATATCTCCAAGCGCTACAGCGGCACCGGCATCCGCTTCGCCTCGGGCGGCGGTTCTTGCGCGAAGTGGGCGGTGCACCTGGCGTTCCTCAACCCGTCCCAGATTACCCGGCAGTACTCCATCATGCCGGACGGCACGACGTACTTCTGCTTCGCGAAGGTGCAGCTGCAGCCGATTGAAGGCTCCATCGTGAAGGGCACGGCGTACTCCATCGGCCTGGGCACGCACGCGGAGAACGCGAAGTACCTGGCGTACGGCCTGCCCACCAACGACCTGCGCAAGGACGCCATCCCCAGCGGCATCTCCTGCCGCTTCTGCGAGCGCACGGACTGCAACCAGCGCGCGGCGGCCAGCTACCGCTTCGCGTTCGCCTTCGACGAGTACACGAAGAAGGACTGCTTCTTCTCCCCGCTGCTCGTCCACGAGAAGGAGAAGGCCGAGCGCAACGGAAACGCCGAGCCCGATGGCAACGGCGCTGAAGGCGGCGAGAAGCACGATTCGCTGGACAGGGGCGTCCGCCGCCGCAAGGTTCACGAGAACTGACATGCACCCGTCCGACACCGAACGCGCCCACATCACCGACGCCATCCAGAAGCAGAAGAACGCGCTCGCCCCGCTGCGCATCACCGGCTCTCCCGCGGAAGTAGGCCAGGGGCTGGTGGCGCTGGCGGAGCTGTACGGGATGCTGGAGGACCACGCGGCGAGCCGCGAGCACTACGAAGAGGCCTACGGCTTCTTCAAGACCGCGGGCAACAAGCCCGGCCAGGCGCAGGCCCTCTTCGGACTGGGCGTGGTGAAGGCCCACTTCGAGGACCACAAGGGCGCCATCGAGCACATGGCCACCGCCGCCCTGCTCTTCAACGAGGCGCGCGACCGCGAGGGCGAGGCGCTCGCCCGCGCCTGCATCGGCGAGTCCCTGCGCGCCATGGGCGAGGCCGACGGCGCCGAGGAGAAGTACCAGGAGGCGCTCATCCTCTACCGCCAGACGCGCAACAACGAGCGCATCGCGCGGCTGCTCCTGGACATCGGCGACCTGCGCATGGCCAAGGGCGAGTACGAGCCCGCCCGCAAGCGCTTCCTGGAGGCCGTGCCGCTCCTGGAGCAGGGCGAGGACCCGGAGGCGCTCGCGCTGGGGCACCTGCTGCTGGGCGAGTCCGAAGGACTCCTGGGCCACCACGACAACGCGCGGCCGCACCTCTTGCGCGCGGTGGACGTGTACGGCGGGCTGCACGACCACGTCTACGAGGCCCGCGCGCGCTGGGACCTGGGGCTGTCCTGCTACTACCTCCAGGACTACGCCGCGGCCCGCGAGCAGTTCGAGGCCGTGCTGCCCATGTACGAGGACCTGCAGCAGCACGACGAGGTGGCGAAGGTGAAGAACGTGCTGGCGCACTTCGCCGCGCGCGGCGTGTAGCCCCGCGCGCGGTCTTCCTGCGTCCGGCTTCGCGTCAGGCCTGGAAGCCCGCGCCCACCGCCAGCGCGAGCAGCCCGATGACGCCCGCGGCGATGGCGGCGTAACGCCACTCGCCGCGCAGGCCCAGCAGCGTGCCCGCCATCGCCAGCCGCGCCACCGGCGTCACCAGCAGCAGCGACGCCGCGCCCTTGCGCAGCAGGTCGATGGCCACGTGCACGGACTCGTCGCGTGGCAGCAGCTCCAGCGCGAGCGACGTGACGAACATGGCGCCACTCGTCACCGCCCCGGTGCGCAGCACGCGGGCAATCCACCGCTCCCCGGCGGCGAGCCGCCTCGCGCCCCGGCGCTCACGTGGGAGCGCCTCCTCCGGCTGGGTGATGGGCTCTTGCGGCAGCTCCCGGGGGAACTCCGCGTCCAACGCCACCGACGTCGCCCGCAGGTTGCGACGTGGAGGTCCTGCCTCCGGCACCATCATCGACGGGTGGACACCGGGTATTTCAGGCTCTGCTTCACTCATTTCCATACGCTCGGCCACAACCCCTCCCCTCCCTTCCACAACATCTGTCCGGCCACGACCAGCAGGACGGCCGCGAAGAGCTTCTTCAGCACCGCGGTCGGCGTCCTCAACATCAGCTTGCTGCCCACGGAGGCTCCGGCCAGCACCCCTACGACCAACGGCGCGACGAGCCCCAGATTCAATTGGCCGCGCCAGGCGTAGGCCGCGACGCTCGCCGCGCCGGTGACGCCCACCATCAGGTTGCTGGTGGCGCTGGCGACCTTGAAGGGCACGCGCATGCCGTAGGTCATCAGCGGCACCTTCAGCGGGCCGCCGCCCACGCCCAGCAGCGCGGACAGGCCGCCCGCCACGAAGGAGCCGGAGATGCCCAGCGGGTAGTTGCCGGGGACGTAGTTGGCCGCCGTCGCGGGCTCCTGGCGCGGGCTGCGCAGGAGCATCATCTGGAGCGACACGAAGAGCGTGAAGAGGCCGAACACCACGGCCACCATCGCCTCCGCGACGAAGGCGGCGACGAGCCCCCCGACGATGGCGCCCAGCACCGTGGCGAGCTCCAGCGTGAGCCCCAGCCGCAGGTCACTCAGCTTGTTCTCCACGTAGCTGGCGGCGGCGGCGCAGGAGTTGGCCACCACGCACATCAGGCTCGCGGGGACGGCCTGCTCCAGCGGGATTCCGAATCCCAACACCAGCGCGGGCACCAGGACGATGCCGCCTCCGATGCCCAGGAGCGACCCCAACCCACCCGCCAACACACCCGCCGCCATGAGGAGGAAGACCGTCATTCCCTATCGAGGATAGGAGGCACTCCCCGCTTCGGATAGCGCCACCTCCCCGAGGGCAACCGGCTCGATCGGCTGGATGCCCTGCACGCGGACACGGCCGTTGGACGCGGGCCGTGTGGATCCGTTCACTACGCGGCGGTGGCGCCCAGCGTGCCTTCCGGAAACTCCTCCAGGAAGCGCGCGCGCGTGCGCGGCGTGTAGGTGCCGCGCGCCATGTAGCCGTGCAGCTTCTTGATGAGGCCGCGCGTCACCTCCAGCGCGGCGTCCAGCTCCACCGCGAAGTCGAAGTGATCATTGCGATACAGCTCCTGGAAGGAGAGCTGCGAGTACGCCGGGAGCGCCCGCATGCGGCCGAGCGGACTGGAGAGGAAGGCGCCGGAGACGTAGAGGCCGCGCACCCAGCCGTCCAGCTCCGCCTTGGTGGGGGCCTGTCCCACGCGGTCCTGGGACGCCAGCCGGACCAGCTCGTAGATGCCCCGGCCGATGCCGCGCAGGGGGATGCCGGAGCTCTTCACCACCTGGAACTTCTCGCGGATGCGCGCGGTGCCCACGCCGTCCGTGCCGTCCTGTTCGCGCAGGAAGAAGAGCGTCTGGGCCCACTCCACCTGACGCCGTGCGTCCCAGGCCCGCTCCCCCTTGCGGCGGTGGCGCAGCACCAGCCCGTCCACCAGCGGGTGGAGGCGCCGGTCCAGGCTCAGGTGCGTGAAGTAGCCGGCCAGGATGGCCAGGCCCGCCTCGGTGCCCACCAGGGCCCCTGAGGCCACGAGCTCCGCCATCTTCAGGCCCAGGCCCACCGGGGCGCGCTCGTGGTACAGCCGCGCGAAGGGGGGCCAGCCGGTCTCCGGCTGCATCAGCACGCCCAGGCCCCCGCGCACGCCCGCGCACAGGGGCAGGTCCGGCAGCGCCGCGCCGAAGCGCGCGTAGGGCAGGTCCTCGGTCAGCGCTCGCACCCAGTCGGCGGGGAGCCCGTCCGGATGGGCGGCCAACCGTTCGATGGCCGTCAGATGCAGCAGCAGGGTGGGCATTGGGAGTGCACAGCTATCCAGCGCGCCGGGGCATTGCAATGCCCGAGTGGCAACCAGCGCTTTGCGAGCAACACGGCACGCGTCTACAGTCGCGCCCCTCGGATCACCCCCTTCCTCTCCAGGAGTCCAAGTCGCCATGCAATTCAGTCTCGTCTCCGGTGAAGCCGCGCCGGTGAGCGGTGAGCTGCTCGTCATCCCCCTCTTCGAGGGCGAGCTGGGTGATTCCGCCCCCGCGCCGCTGGCGGCCGCGGACTCGGCCCTGGAGGGCAAGCTGCGCGCCGCCGCCACCCAGGAGGGCTTCAAGGGCAAGGGGGACCAGTCCTTCCTGATGCACACCCTGGGGAAGCTGGGCTCCGACCGCGTCCTGCTGCTGGGCCTGGGCAACCGCGCGCGCTTCCAGCCGGAGGTGCTGCGGCTGGCCGCGGGCCGCGCGGCGAAGACGGCGCAGCGGCTGAAGGCCACCGCCATCGGCTTCCGCGTGCCCGCCACGGATGACGCGGCGATGGCCGTGCGCGCGGTGGTGGAGGGCCTGGAGCTGGGCGTCTACCGCTTCGACAAGTACAAGTCCTCCGCGCGCGAGGACAAGGGCAGCCCCAAGCTGAATCGCGCCACGCTGTCCCTGCCGGAGGGCACGGAGAAGTCGCGCGCGCTGGACGACGCGCTGACCCTGGGCCTGAAGCTGGCGGAGGCCGTCAACTGGGCGCGCGACCTGGTCAACGAGCCCCCCAACGTGGTGACGCCCGCGAAGCTGGCGCAGGCCGCGCAGCAGGCCGCCAAGGAGGGCGGGCTCACGGCGGAGATTGGCGGGCGCAAGGAGATTGAGCGCCTGAACATGGGCATGTTCCTGGGCGTCACCGCCGGCAGCGTGCAGGAGCCCCGGCTCATCCACCTGGTCTACACGCCGAAGAACGCGAAGGACGCCCGGCGCGCCCCGCTGGCGCTGGTGGGCAAGGCCATCACGTTCGACTCGGGCGGCCTGTCGCTCAAGCCCACCGAGGGCATGGTGGAGATGAAGACGGACATGGCCGGCTCCGCCGCGGTGCTGGCCGCGATGAAGGTCATCGGCTCCGTGGTGAAGCCGCCCTTCCCCGTGCACGCCTTCATCGGCGCGTGCGAGAACATGCCCTCCGGCACGGCGTACAAGCCGGGCGACATCCTCACGGCGCGCTCCGGCAAGACGGTGGAGATCACCAACACGGACGCGGAAGGCCGCCTGGTGCTGGGCGACATGATCACCTGGGCCGCCGAGCACGAGCCGTCCGCCATCATCGACCTGGCGACGCTCACGGGCGCGTGCATGGTGGCGCTGGGCAACTACATCGTGGGCGCCTTTGGCGACGACGACGACACGGTGAACAGCGTGCTCGCCGCCGCGCGCGCCGCGGGCGAGGAGATGTGGCGCCTGCCGGTCAGCGACCTGCAGAAGGACGCGCTGCGCTCGGAAGTGGCGGACATGAAGAACTCCGGCGAGCGCTGGGGCGGCGCCATCAACGCGGCCCTCTTCCTCAAGGAGTTCGTGGGCGACACGCCCTGGGTGCACCTAGATATCGCCGGTCCGTCCAACAGCCCCAAGGAGCGCGGCTACCTCAACAAGGGCGGCACGGGCGTGGGCGCGCGCACGCTGGTGGAGCTGGTGCGCCGCCGGGCCACGGAGCTCGCCTCGCAGCCGGAGCCCACCAAGGCCGAGGCTCCCGCCACGAAGGCGCCCAAGGCCGCCAAGGCCCCGAAGGCCGCCAAGGGCAAGCCGGCCCGCGCGTAAAGGCCCCCGGAGTCTCCGGGCCTCGTGGCCCACGCGTGAGCCGCGTGGGCCTTCAGGAGCCCGGTCATGGGCTCCACGCGTTCAGCGCGGGTCTCCGGGTTCCTATTCAGACACCCGGGGCGTCGAGCGCACCGCCACGCTCGGCTCCGGGAGCGGCCGGACGCCCGCCATCAGGGCGTCCACGCTCTCGGTGATGTCGGCGGAGGCCTCCGTGGGCCAGGTGGCCAGCATCATCAGCACGCGGCCGGAGTTGCCCTCGCGCACGGCCACCTTGCCGCGCACGCCCTCCCCCACCTGGAAGTCGAAGCCCACGGCGTTGTCCGACAGCGCGATGGGCTGCGGATCCGTGGTGGTGAAGCCCGGCTGCTGGCGCAGCCCCTGCGTCAGCCGCTCCGCGAACTGCACGGGCGTGGCCACGCCGGGCGCCACCTGCAGCACCACCTGGGCCCCCGTCACGCGGTGGCGCAGGATGACGGGAATCGCCAGCCCCTCCGGGGTGCGCTCGTTCGTCTCGTCCAGCTGCCACTCCGCCGTGGGCCGGACGATTTCAAAGCCCAGGTCCTCGTCCACGTAGCGCCGCGTGGTGGACGCGACGGCGGATTCGTCCGCGGCCCTGCCCGAACCGCCCGTGCCGGCTTCCGACTTCGTCACCGCCGTCCGGGACGCGCCACACGCCGTGCTCAGCAGAAGCACTCCCCAACCCAACATCCGCATCGCGCCCATGTCGCTCGTCCCCCGCCAGCCACCAGCCGTGGCGAGGAACGTGGGC
This sequence comes from Corallococcus exercitus, assembly GCF_042231735.1. GTDB lineage: Bacteria > Myxococcota > Myxococcia > Myxococcales > Myxococcaceae > Corallococcus > Corallococcus exercitus_B. Next base: position 9,875,575 of record NZ_CP102577.1, on the reverse strand, counting down.
ACCCACCCCAGGGCCCGCCAGGGGCACATGGGGGCGGTGTACGCTGTCCGACGGAGGAAACTTCCCGCCTGGGGCCCGGTCTACGACAGGCCGCCCTGGAGGGTCCGGTAGGTGTTGGCCAGCCGCTCGGCCACGTCCGCCGGCAGCGCGTTGCGCGCGGAGAACAGCGCGTAGGACACGAACGCGTCCAGCGCCTCCAGCGCCATGGCCCGGCCCACCGCCTCACCGCCGCTGGTGGACACGTTGGCGCGCAGCCGGGCCACGTCCACCCGCCCGTCCGGCCCCAGCGTGACGCCCTGGTAGGCGTCCTCCAGCCCCGGAGGCGGCGACTCCACGAAGCCGCGCAAGAGGTCCACGTCGCGGCCCGCCTCGCGCAGCGCGCGGTGCACCAGCGACAGCAGGAGGTTGTAGCGCTCCTCCGCGGACAACAGCTCCCAGGCCATGCCCTCCACCGCGGGGCCCGGGGCCGGAGGCGCCTCCGCGGCCCGGACGGCCAGGTGGCCGCCGCGCACCGCCTCCTCCACGCCGCTGTAGAAGGCGTACTGGCTGCCCGCGTAGGCGGCCCTCAGCGCGCCCAGCGTCGTGCCCTCGCCCAGCTGGGCGAACAGGGCCTCCTCGCCGGGCAGCGCGCCCTGGGGGCCGGGCGTCACGCGCATGTCGTCCGGGAAGCGGCGGCCCAGCCGGCCCGTCTCCTCCGCGCGCTTGATGCCGGTGAGCACCAGGTCGCGCGTGCGCTCCGGCAGCTTCACCGCGTCCACCGCCGGGGTCTTCGCCTCCAGGAAGAGGAAGCTGCCCTCCACCATCTCGAAGAGGTTGAGCACCACCTCGCGCACCACGAACGTCATGGCGCTGTAGAGGCTGGCCTCGGAGACGAGCCCCTGCGACGTGAGCACCTGGCCAATCCGGCGCGCGGGCGTCACCTGCGCGAGCGCCTGGGAGAGCCTGGCTTCCGTCAAGAGCCCCAGCCGCACCATCACCGCGCCCAGCCGCTCCCAGCGCTCGCTGGAGGTGGCGAACACCACCTGCCCGTCGCGGAAGGCCACCGTGCGGCGCACGCTTCCGTGCTGCACGACGAGCTGGCCGGTGCGGATGCCGGAGAGGATCTGCGCGAACACCTCCTCGACCGAGAGCGTCTCCAGGCTGCCGGCGAAGAAGCCGGACGCGCCGTGGGCTTCCGGGAGGAGCACCAGCCCCTCCGGCGCCAGGAAGTGCGCCGAGAGGGGCCGGGTGGGAGAGACGACGGCGGCGAGCGGCCGCTCCAGCTCGAGCGAAGCCGCCTCACCGCTCACGCGGGGCGTGGCCCTGGGTTTGGACGCCACCGCAGCCCTCCCTCACCGCGACTGAAGGACTACTTCGCGCCCTTGAGCTCCGCGTCGATGACGCTCTTGAACTCGTCGAAGGGCTGCGCGCCCGACAGCATGATGCCGTTGATGAAGAACGCCGGCGTGCCGCTGACGCCCACCTTGGAGCCGTCCGCCATGTCCGCCTTCACCGTCGCGGCCTTCTCGCCGGAGTCGAGGCAGGCGTTGAACTTGGCGGTGTCCAGCTGCAGCTCGCCCGCGTACTTCTTCAGGTTGTCCACGCCCAGCGCCTGCTGGCTGGCGAAGAGCTTGTCGTGCATCTCCCAGAACTTGCCCTGGTCGTTGGCGCACAGCGAGGCCTCGGCGGCCTTCTGCGCCTCCTTGTGGAAGTCCAGGGGGAACTGGCGGAACACCAGGCGCACCTTGTCGCCGTACGTCTTCGTCACCTGGTCCACCGACGCGATGGCGCGGCTGCAGAACGGGCACTGGAAGTCGCTGAACTCCACGATGGTGACCGGCGCGTTCTCCGGCCCCTTGGACGGGCCGATGGCGGCCACCTGCTTGCGCTCCGCGGGCGGGCGCGGGGGCTCGGGCAGCTCGTACTTCACGTTGGCGCCCTGGCGCAGGGTGTCGAAGAACTTCTGGGCCTGCTCCTGCTTCTGCTGGCCGGACAGGAAGTCCACGATCTGCGGCTTCATCTGCTCGTAGGTCGCGCCCGGGGGCAGCTGGCCCTTGGCGCCCTCGAACACCTCCTTGATCTTCTCTTCCGGCGGCGCGGGGATCTTGTCGTCGATCTCCGCCTTGAGCAGCTGGTCCTCGGTGATGCCGCGCTTGGTGGCCTCGGCCTTCACCAGGCGCTCGGTGACGAGCCCTTCCAGGCCGCGCTTGCGCAGCTGGAACTTCTGCTTGTCCAGGTTCGCCAGCGGCTCCTTGATGCGCTCGTTGAGCTCACCGAAGGTGACCTTCTCGTTGTTGCCGAAGGTGGCCACCACGGTGTCCGCCGAGGGCTCCGAGGCATTGGCGGCCTGGGCCTGCGCGGCGGGCGCCTGGGCATTGGCCGGCGCCTTCTCCTTGTTGCAGCCGGCGGTGAGGGATGCCGCGAGGAGGGCGGCCAGGGCGATGCGAGTAGAGCGCATGGACATAGGCCGCCGACTTAATAGAGGTCCTCCGGACTGGCAAGGAATTGACAGCCCGGCGTTCAGGCGACCAGGGGCTCCAGCTCCAACGCGCCCGCGAGGCTTCCTCGGCCCGGCTCGCGGCCCTCCACGTCCCGGCGGCGCGCCGTGACGATGTCGAAGCTGGAGGGGTCCGCCAGCACCTTGCGCACGAGTTTGTGATTGAGCGCGTGGCCCGTCTTGAACGCCGTCATGTGGCCAATCACGGGCCGGCCAAAGAGCGACACGTCGCCGATGGCGTCCAAAATCTTGTGGCGCACGAACTCGTCCGGGAAGCGCAGGCCGTCCGGGTTGAGGATGGCGGCCTCGTCCACGACGACGGCGTTCTCCAGCGAGCCGCCGCGCGCCAGGCCCAGCGTCTTGAGCTTCTCCACGTCGCGCAGGAAGCCGAACGTGCGGGCGCGGGAAATCTCCCGCGAGAAGCCCCGGTCGTTCACGTCCACGTCGAAGGACTGGCCCTGGATGACGGGGTGCTCGAAGTCGATGGTGCAGCTGATGCGGAAGCGCCGGGCGGGGGTGAGCGAGGCCTGCTTGTCGCCGTCCTGCACCACCACGCTCTTCTTGATGACCAGGTACTCGCGAGGCGCGTCCAGCTCGTGGGAGCCCGCCTCCATGATGGCGTGCGTGAAGGGCGCCGCGCTGCCGTCCATGATGGGCACTTCCGGCCCGTCCAGCTCCGCGCGCACGTTGTCGATGCCCAGCGCGGCGAGCGCGGACATCAGGTGCTCCACCGTGCCCACCTTCACGCCGTCGCGGCCCAGGGTGGTGGCCAGCGACGTGTCCACCACGTACTCCGCCAGCGCGGGGATGCTCACCGGGCGCGCCAGGTCCGTGCGGACGAAGACGATGCCATGCCCCGCGGGCGCGGGCTTCAGGGTCAGCGTCACGGGCAACCCGGAGTGGAGCCCCACGCCGCGGCAGATGGCCGGCTGGGAGAGGGTGCGCTGGAAGTCGGTGAACTGGAGCATGTCGGTGTCGCCTCTAGGGACTGCTTCGTACTGACATACGCGGGGTATGGCCCCGTCAGGCCGTTCCACCGCGGTCTGACGCGGTGCACATAAAAGCAATCAACATGCCACGGGGCCGTGACACAAGGACTGCCTTGAAGGGCCCCCCTGCCCCTCCCAACCCCCTGGAACTGCTGGGAAAGCCAGGGGCCTGGACGGGGTACGGCCTGGACCGGGGCGCGGACACCCCTCTTGGGAAACCCACCACTGCTCCTCCCACCGTGACAGCGATGTCCGGAATCCATCCTTCGGACCCCGGCGCCCCCGGCGGGTTTCGCGCCAACCGGGAGTACGTGTCACCCATGCAACAGGGGCGCGTCTCTATCGCAGGCGAGTGCCCGGAAGCAAACGCAGCCCCGGGACTCACGGGGAGTCCGGGGCTTGACGGAAAACATGACCGGGAGGGTGGGTCAGCGTCCGGCGGGCGACAGGAAGCGATCGCGCAGGGCTTCGGCGTCCGGCCGGTCGAAGCCGCGGCCCTGGAGGAGCGAGCGGCGGCTGACGGCGTGGAAGGTGGTCTCCAGCGTCTGGGAGAAGCGGCGGAGGTCCTCCGCCAGGCGGCTGCGGATGCCAGGGCCTTCCGGGGGCCAGGGCAGCTCCACCAGCAGCGAGGTGAAGCGATCGAAGGCGTCGTAGTCCGCGTAGCGCAGCAGCTGGTAGCCGCCGTCGTGGAAGTAGTCGAGGAACGACTTGAGGGCCTCCAGCACGCGCTCGGCGGACGCCACGTCCTCGGCGCGCAGGTGGCTTTCGGCGGCGCGGCAGAGCTGGGCGTAGACCCACAGGTCCTTGCGCAGGCGCAGCGCCGCGTCCTGGGCGCTGGTGAGGTGGGCGAAGGCCTCGTCCCCCAGCGAGCCGTTGGGGGACAGCGCGTCCACCAGCGCGACGATCTGCTGGCGCAGGAGCGTGGTGAAGGCCTCCGCGGCGCGCAGGGGGGCGGCGGGGTCGCGGTCCAGGTCCACCAGCACGTCCCGGGCGATGCGGTCCGTCTCGCGGGCCAGGTCTCGCGCGGCGCGCAGCGTGGCGGCCTGGAGGTGCTTGGGGCCGGCCTTGGGGGACAGCTCCGTGTGCAGGTAGCTGGCGACGGCGGCCACCTCGCCGCGCACCAGGGACAGGAGCACGCGCACGCGGCGCGGCACGGGCGGCTGGGACTCAGGGTCGACGTGCGTCAGGTAGTGCAGCACGCGGAAGAGGCCCAGGAACGCGGTGGTGAAGAGGGGCCGCGTGTCCGCGGGCAGCGTGCCCAGGACGTCCAGCAGGCGCACGGAGCGCAGCCGGTCGTACTCGACGCGGAACTCCAGCGGGCGGAAGGGGCGGAAGTAGCGGTTGAGGACGATTTCCCGCAGCGTCAGCTTGCCCACGTCCTGGAACAGCGACAGGCCGATGAGCGGCAGCTGGAGCAGGTTGTCGAGCAGGTTCTTCAGCGCGTCGAAGGCCTCGCGCACGACGAAGAGGCTCTCCGGCGGGGTCTCCTGGTCCAGCTCCTCTTCGATGAGGAGCCGGCGGACGCGGTCGTCCGCGAGCTGGGTCTCCACGTACTTGCGGAAGACCATCTTCGGGTCGCTGTCCGGATCCTGCAGGTGCCGGGCGACGCGCACCGCGCGCTCCATGGCGTCGCGCACGTCCACCAGCTCCTCGTGGAAGTCGCGCGTGACGAGCGGCCGGGCGCGGGCGTCCACCACGGAGTTGTGGAGGTTCAGGTAGCGCTCCACGGCGCGCAGCCACATCTCGAACTCGAAGAGCAGCTCCTCGCGCCCCTCCACCGGGACGCCCCGGAGCCAGCGCTCCCGTTCCGCGAGGAAGCCCGCGCGCGTGGCCTGCGAGGCGCGCATCAGGTCGCCGTAGTAGTCGCGGGGACTGGGGAGGACCGTGGGCACGGCGGGCGCGGAGGCTTGGCTCATGGCGGAAGGGGGTGGGGCTAGAAGAGGGTCCCCTGTGGGGTGGGGGGCGGCGTCTTCTTGAAGTACTGGTAGGTGCGCAGCGTGGCGGTGCGGCCCCGGGGCGTGCGCATGAGGAAGCCCTCCTGCATGAGGAAGGGCTCGTAGACGTCCTCGAGGGTGTCGCGCTGCTCGCCCACGCTCGCGGCGATGGTCTCCACACCCACCGGGCCGCCGCCGAACTTCTCCAGGATGGTCAGGAGAATCTTCCGGTCCATCGCGTCCAGGCCGCTGGCGTCCACGCCCAGGCGGCTCAGGGAGTCGTGCGCCAGGTCGTAGGTGATGCGGCCGTTGCCCTCCACCTGGGCGAAGTCGCGCAGCCGGCGCAAGAGGCGGTTCGCGATGCGGGGCGTGCCGCGCGAGCGGGTGGAGACCTCGCGGCTGGCGGCGCGGTCCATGGGCACGCCGAGGATGCGCGCGGAGCGGTCCAATATCTGCTCCAGGAACTTCGGCTCGTAGTACTCCAGGCGATCCTGGATCTGGAAGCGGTCGCGCAGGGGGGACGTGAGCAGGCCCGTGCGCGTGGTGGCGCCCACCAGCGTGAAGGGGGGCAAATCAATCTTCATCGCGCGGGCGGCGGGCCCGGTGTCGATGGTGATGTCCAGCCGGAAGTCCTCCATCGCCGGGTAGAGGTACTCCTCCACGGCGGCGTTGAGGCGGTGGATTTCGTCGATGAAGAGGATGTCCCGCTCGTTGAGGTTGGTGAGCAGGCCCGCCAGGTCGCCCTTCTTCTCCAGCGCGGGGCCACTGGTGACGTGGATGCCCACGCCCAGCTCGTTCGCGATGATGTGCGCGAGCGACGTCTTGCCCAGGCCCGGGGGGCCGGAGAACAGACAGTGGTCCAGCGCGTCACCCCGGCTCTTCGCCGCGGCCACGTACACCTTGAGCTTCTCGACGACCGCCCCCTGCCCCACGTACTCGTCGAAGGTGCGCGGGCGCAGGGAGGCCTCCAGCCGGATGTCTTCCGGCTGAACATCTCCCGAGAGGGTGTCGTCGGACTTCCTCGCCATCGCCATTGCGACCCTATACAGCGAAGGGGCCACGTGTCGCTGCCCTTCTGGCGGCGCTACACTCGGAGTGGCACGCCGACCGGCCAGCCAGGGGGCCCGTTCCCCTGCCCGAAGGGAGTCGCGTCATGCTTTCCGCTTCCGCCCCGTTCCGTCCCCTGCCCCTGCTGCCCGAGGCCCGCGCCGAGCGTTCACCCGGCCCCCGGCTGCAGAAGCTGCGCCGCGCCGCGCTGGAGGCCCGCGAGGCCTTCGTCCGGGAGGGCCCGGTGGCGGCGGTGGCCACCCGCGACCTCATCACGTTCCCCTACCCCACCCTGTTCGCCTTCAGCGGGGCGGCGCTGTCCCCGGCGCCCTACGTGATGATGACCAACCGCATGCAGGTGGTGCAGTTCGCGGAAGGAGGCACCGGCCAGCGGCGCACGCTGCTCTTCAACCCCACCGACTACGAGCGGGGCCACGCGGCGCCCTTCTACCGCGCGCTGCGCGAGCGCTACGGCGCGTTCCTCTCCGACAAGGTGATGTCCACGCGCCACGGCACGGTGCAGGGCCACCTGGAGCAGCTGGGGCTGACGCCGTCGGACGTGGACTACCTGGCCTTCGACCACCTGCACATCCAGGACCTGCGCGGCTGGCTGGGCGGTGACGGCACGCCGGGCGTCTTCCCCCGGGCGAAGCTGCTGGTGCAGCGCGCCGAGTGGACCATGGTGAAGCACCTGCACCCCATGCAGCACGTGTGGTTCGTGCCCGGCGGCACGGACGTGCCCGAGGAGCGCGTGGTGCTCCTGGACGGGGACACGTGGCTGGGCCAGGGCGCGGCGCTCTTGAGCACGCCCGGCCACACGCAGGGGAACATGTCCCTGGCGGTGGCCACCGCGAATGAGGTGTTCGTGGTGAGCGAGAACGGCGTGAGCACGGAGAGCTTCACGCCGCTGTTGTCGCGCATCCCCGGCGTGCGCCGCTTCGCGGAGCAGATGGGCTGGGAGGTGGTGCTCAACGGCAACACGCGCGAGGACTCGCTGGAGCAGTACGCGTCCATGGTGGTGGAGAAGCTCTTCGCGGGGCCGTCCGCGCATGACGCGTCGTTCGTGAACTTCCACCCGTCTTCGCTGCTCACCGCGCACCTCCTGGCCCCGGGCCTGGGCCCCACCGTGGTGCTGCCCGCGCCGAACACGGGCGGGCTGCACCCCACGCCCGCCTTGCGCCGCGCGGCCTGAGCGGCCTGAGCGGCTCCAGCGCCTGGGGACGGCCGCAGGAGACCGCGGGGAGGAACGGCAGGGCCCAGGGCTCCTCGCCCCGGACCGGATCCGTGGCCAGGAAGAAGACGTGGCCCCCCGCGCGCACGAACCCGCGCGGATTCGCGTGGAGCCCCGCGGGGGCGATGTCGCGCATGGGGTCCACGTGGCCCGGGGCGCCGTTGGAGTACCAGCCCTCGCGGCCCCGGCCGGCTGTCGTCGCGGAGAAGAAGAGCCATCCGTCCGTCGCGGCGAGGGCCGTGGGAGTGCTGCTCGCGGGGCCCGGCTCCAGGTCCTGCACGAGCACCGTGCCCTGCGCCGTGCCGTCGCTTCTCCACAACTCGCGGCCGTGCACGCCGTCCTCCGCCGCGAAGTACAGCCGCCCGTCCATCACCGTCAGGCCGGAGGGCTGCGACCCCAGGGGCCCCGGCCGCACGTCCTTCACCAGGCGGGTGCCCATGAGCGTGCCGTCGCTCTTCCACAGCTCGCCGCCGTGGAGCAGGTCCCCGGGCTCGCCGAAGAAGCCCTCCGCTCCGGCCATGAAGTACACGCTGTTGCCCAAGGGCGTGAGCTCCGCCGGGTAGTCCCCCGGGACGTGCACCAGCGGGAACGTGGTGAAGGACGGGCCCCGCGTCACCCAGAGGTCCGCCTCGCCCTGGCCCGGGTCCACGAGGAAGAAGAGGCGGTCGCTCCCCACAGGCGTCAGCGCGAAGAGCACCGTCCAGGCCGGGCCCCGGAAGAGCACCCGCGCGGCGCCGGAGCGCGCATCCAGGACCCACAGCGTCACCGAGTCGTCGCCGTACGCCACCAGCGCCAGCTTCCCGCTCCACTCCGTCAGGTCGTCCAGGAACAGCGAGGCCGGCCCGGGCGCGAACTCCTGCGCAAGCTGCGTGCCCTTCGCCGTGCCGTCCGTGCTCCACAGCTCGCGGCCGTGCACGCCGTCATCCGCGGTGAAGTACAGCCGTGCGCCCACCACCTTCAGCCCGTCCGGCGCGCTGCCCTGCGCTCCAGGCCGGAGGTCCGCCACCAGCACCGTGCCCGCTTCGGTGCCGTCGCTTCTCCACAGCTCCGGTCCCTTCACGCCGTCGTCCGCGACGAAGAACAGCCGCCCGCCCATCCGCGTGAGAAAGCGCGGCGTGCTGCCGTACGCCCCGGGCCGGAGGTCCTTCACCCGGCGCGAGTCCAGGGTGCTCCCGTCCGTCACCCACAGCTCGCTGCCGGCCACGCCGTCATCCGCGCCGTAGAAGACGCGCCCGTCCACCTCCACCAGCGTCTCCGGCGCCGAGCCCTCCGCGCCAGGGCGGAGGTCCCCCACGGGCCGCGCCGACGGGCCACACGGCTGCGGTGCTCCGGAAGCCGCCCCCTCCACCGCCTCCTCCATCGCCGCCGACGCCTCGCCCCACCCCACCTCGGCCTCACCGCCCGCCGCGCCACACCCCACCCCGATGACGCCGGTGAGCAGCAGCACGAGGACCGGAACACCACGCCACGCCGCCATCACACACACCTCCTCGGGGCAAGGCGATCCAGTCCGGACCACCGCACCTGGGCTGGAAATTGATGCTTTCAGCGGAATGGGCCAGCTCATGGCCGGCCAGGATGGCGCAAGGATGTCGGACCGTGAGCGGCGCGATCCAGCGGATGATTCCAAGCAAACGGTAAAGCCGTTCGCCGGGCAACGTCAGCAGAGTCCCAAGGGAAAAAGACTTGCGCGTATTTTCCGAGGATTTCCCAGCCTTGGAAGCACCGCGTCTCGCCCCTGGGGGCAAGCGCGGTGTCTGGAAGTCACGGGCTGGAGCGCAGGGACTTGAGGGCTTCGCGGAAGAGGGCCTGGAAGGTGGCGTCCGGGCCCAGCCGCTCGATGACGCCGTCCGCGGCCTTCTCCGCCTGGGGCTGCTTGTAGCCCAGGTTGAGCAGCGCGGAGACGAGGTCCGCCTTGTTGCCGGAGGTGACGGGCGCGCGGGGCGTGGTGCCGCGCGCGATGCCCTCCGAGTGGAGGTTGCGCACCTTCTCCTTGAGCTCCAGCACGAGCCGCTCCGCGGTCTTCTTGCCCACGCCGTGGATCTTCGCGAGCCGGGCCGTCTCACCGCGCGACAGCGCCGCGATGAGCTCGCCCACCTCCATGCCGGACATCACGCCCAGGGCCATGCGCGGGCCGATGCGCGACACGCTGTTGAGCAGTTGGAAGAGCTCCTCCTCCTGGGGGGAGAGGAAGCCGAAGAGCTCGAAGGCGTCCTCGCGCACCACGGTGCGGATGCGGATGTCCACCGGCTGGCCGTCCGCGGGCAGCTTGCCCAGGGAGACGGTGGAGAGGTTCACGCGGTAGCCCACGCCCTGCACGTCGATGACGGCGTCCTCGGGGCCCTTCTCCAACACGTTGCCACGCAGCCGGGCGATCATCAGCGGGTCTCCGGGCGCTGGTAGGCGGACGACAGGCGGTCCGCGAGCACCGACGCGGCCCCCTTGCGCTTGCCGTTACCGGGCGCGCTGGCGCGGGGCATGCCCACGCGGAACTGGTTCAAGTGGCACAGCGCGACGGCGAGCGCGTCGCTGGCATCCGCGCGCTCCAGCGTCGCTTCATCCACGCCGAGCAGCGTGCGCACCATGCGCGCCACGGCGTCCTTGTTGCCCGCGCCGCTGGCGCCCACGGACTTCTTCACGCTCGCGGGGGCGTACTCGTGCACGGGCAGGCCCGCCTGCGCCGCGGCCAGCAGCGCCACGCCGCGCGCATGGCCCAGCACCAGGGCGCTCCGGGCGTTGCGGAAGGTGAAGAGGCCCTCCACGGCCACGGCCTCCGGCTGGTAGCGCTGGAGCGCGGCGCTCAGGGCGGCGTGCAAATCCTTCAGGCGCTCAGCGAGGGGCGCGGACTCCACCACCTTGATGACGCCATGGCCCAGGTGCACGAGCCGGCCCTTCTTCTCCTCCACCACCCCGAAGCCCATGAAGCGGCTGCCAGGGTCCACGCCGAGCACGCGCACCGGCCGTTCCTTTCCCACGCGCCCTTTTCGGGGCGTTACGTGGACAGCGACTCCATCAGGGACTCGTCGATTTCGAAGTTGGCGTGCACGTGCTGCACGTCGTCGTTGTCGTCGAGCGCGTCCATCAGCTTCAACAGGCGCTTCGCGTTGTCGCCTTCCACCTTCACGGTGTTCTGCGGCACGAAGGTCCACTTCTGCTCGCCCAGGGGCAGGCCCGCGGCCTCCAGCCTGGCGCCCACCGCGTGCAGGTCCGCCGGGGCGGTGCGCACCTCGAAGCCGTCCGCGCCCTGGTCCACGACGTCCTCGGCGCCCGCGTCCAGGGCCTTCTCCATCACCTGGTCCTCGGTGGGGCCGGGCTTCACGGTGATGACGCCCTTCTTGTGGAACATCCAGCCCACGGCGCCTTCCGCGCCCAGGTTCCCGCCGTGGTTGCTCAGGAGGTTTCGCACGTCGCTGGCGGAGCGGTTCCGGTTGTCGGTGAGGCACTCGATGATGAGCGCGACGCCGCCGGGGCCGTAGCCCTCGTACGTCACCTCTTCGTAGGACTCGCCGGCCAGCTCGCCCGTGCCCTTCTTGATGGCGCGCTCGATGGTGTCGCGCGGGATGTTGGACTCGCGCGCCTGGGCCACGGCCACGCGCAGGCGGGCGTTGCTGGCCGGGTCACCGCCGCCCAGGCGCGCGGCGACGGTCATCTCCTTGATGGCCTTGGAGTAGAGCTTGCCCTTGGCCACGCCCAGGACGGCATTGCGGCGTTTGAGTTTCGACCATCGGTTGTGACCGGACATGGCGGCGGCTCAGGCGAGGGGTGGACGGGCGTTCAGCCCGTGGCGCTCCCGGCCTTGTGCCCCGAGCAGGCCGCCCGAGTCAAACCCCTACGACGCGTCCGGCTCCGGGTCGGGAGCCAGGACGGGCTCGAAGAGGCGGGGCGGCCCCGCGGACTCCCGGGCGCGCTCGCGCTCCTCCACCAGGATGGCGGGCACCAGCACGCCCAGCATGAACAGCCGGGTCGCCGCCTCGTAGGCCAGCGCCTCCGGGAAGCGGCACTCCAGGAGCATCGCGCGCACGGTGCGCCGTCCGTCGAAGAGGCGCACCACCTGCTCCACGTCTTCCGGCAGCGAGGGCAGCTCCCGCGCCAGCCGGTTGAAGTCCACCGTGAGCCGCGCCGCCAGGGGCAGGCCCTTGACGCGCAGCTGTTCGAAGCGCTCCAGGCCGGGCACCAGCTGGTCGCACAGGAACGGGCGGTCCAGGGCGAGGGTGCCCCGGTGCAGCTCCGGGCCGAACGTCACCGTGTACGCGCCCGCGCCGAAGCAGAGCAGGCGCCGGAACGCGAGGCTGCCGCGCTCACCGTGGAAGCTCGCGTCCACCACCTGGCCGTGGCGGAAGACGAAGGCGCCGGTGTCCTCGGCCAGCACCACCCGGCCGGAGCGCACGCCGGACAGGAGCGCGCGCGCCAGCCCCACCAGGGGCAGCGCTCCAGTGTGCGCGTCGTAGACGTCCTCCTCGCCGCGCCGTCCCGCCTTGAGCCGCGCGAGCACCGCCACGTCGCGCGCGTCCACCGGCTCCACCAGGTATTCGTCCGCGCCCACGCCCGCGGCCAGGTCGCGGTGGAACTCCTCCGGGTGCCGGGCCACCAGCAGCACCGGCAGGTGCGCGGACCTCGCGTCCGCCCGGAGCACGCCGCAGAGGCTGAAGCCGTCGCCGTCCGGCAGGTCCGCGTCGATGATGACCAGCCGGGGCAGCGCCGGCTCCGGCCGCGCCGGTTCTGACTCCGGCCGAGACACCCCGGGCTCCAGGCCCAGCCGGGCCAGCGCCGCGCGCGCGCCCTCCACGTGCACGGGCTCGAAGCCCTCCGCGATGAGCGCCTCCGTCACCGCCGGCCGCGCCGTCTCGCCCACCAGCAACACCGAGCCCGAACCCTCACCCGGCAGGGCGAGTGCGTCGCGACCTCCCGAAGGTGTGGAGGTTTCAGGGGGGGGTGCGGCGTGCAGGTAGGCAACCATGGATTCCCCATTCTTCCAGGGAACCCGAGTGAATGTACAACCCGCCTCCAAGTCCCTGGATTCGTTGGGTTTTGGCCAGACCGCGTCCCACGCTAGGGTGCGCGCCCATGACGCGCCTCGGACCGCTGCTTGCCCTCCTCGTCGTGCCCGCCCTGGCCCTGGCCCAGGATGCCGAAGTCTCCCTCTCGCAGGAGGACCCGCTGGGCTCCGTGGTGGCGCCGGTGGTGCTGCCGGCGGGGGCGACGGCGCTCTATGGCTACACGGGGGCGCCGGAGGTGGGCCTGGGGTTCCGGCAGGGGCTGGGCGCGCTGGAGGTGGAGGCGCGGGCACGCTTCGACTGGTTCAAGCTGGGCGCGTCGCTGGAGCTCGTGGGCCGCAAGGAGGTGGTGCGCCAGGGGTCGTTCGCGCTGGCGCCGACGCTGGGCCTGGGCCTGGTCCTCAACTCCGGCTCCACGTACATGGACGACGACAACTTCTCCGGCGTGCTGGTGCGCATCCTGCCGGGGATGGTGGCGGGCTACCGGGTGGCGGACACCGTGGCGCTGCTGGGGCTGGTGGACCTGCCCATCGACCTGGGGCTCAACGGAGACAAGCAGCGGCGCTTCCAGGCGCTGGGGGGCCTGGGCGTGGAGGTGTACCTGGGCGGCAACGTGTCGCTGCTCGCGGCGGGACAGGTGGGGGTGGAGACGTTCCAGGAGCGCGCGGGCGCGGGCCAGACGCGGCTGGGGCTCACCGGGCGCGTGGGCCTGGGGACGCGGCTGTTCTAGGAGGGGCCCCTAGAAATCCGGCGGAGGGCTCTGGCGCGGCGTGCCCATGAGCTCCAGGGTGCGCAGCGCGACGCGGATGAGCGTCTGGGCGCACGGCTCGCAGCCTCCGCCGCAGCAGTGCGGCCAGCGCCCTTCGGGGTCGCGCAGGAGCGGGCGCACGCTGGATTGGTAGTAGCTGGGGAGCTGGTGCTCCGCGCTCGCGAGATTGAGCGCGTCTTCGAGGGCCAGGGGCGAGGGGGCGGGAACGTCGGACACGCGCCCGTTCATACCAGCCACCCGGGGGGCTTGTCAGAGCAGAGAGGTCTGCGCCGGGGCCTCGGGCGCGGCGCCGTCCGCGGGCTGGCAGTGCGCGCACCAGTGCGTGTTGCGGCCGCCGATTCTCAGGTGCGACACGGGCGTGGCGCAGCGGGGACAGGGCGCGCCCGTCCTACCGAAGATGTTGCGCCGGTGCTTCGCCTGCCCCTGCACCCCGAACAGGTCGCGCTGCGTGCCGCGCAGCCTCAGTCCCTCCTCCAGCACGTCGCGGATGCCCCGGTGCAGCCGGACGATTTCGGCGGGAGACAGCGACGACGCCAGGCGCCGGGGGTCGATGCCCGCGGCCCACATGCTCTCGTCCGCGTCGCGGTTGCCCAGCCCCGCGAGCACGCGCTGGTTGAGGAGCACCGTCTTGAGCGCGCTGCGCCTGCGCCTGAGCAGCTTCGCCAGCACCTCCGGCGTGAAGGCTTCATCAAGCGCTTCCGGCCCCAGCTCCTCCAGCTTGAGCTGCGAGGCCAGCATCGACGTGGGCCCCAGCGCCACGCGCGCGTAGCCCAGCGTGTCGGTGAGCTGGAGCTCCTCGCCGCCCTCCAGCGTGAGGACCACGAGCGTCGCGGGAGGCCGCTCGCTGCCGGAAGGCCGCAGCTGCAGCTCACCCCACAGCATGAAGTGCAGCGCGAGCGTCTGTCCGTCATCCAGCGCGAGCAGCATGAACTTCGCGCGCCGCTCCGCCTCGAGCACCTTGCGGCCCTGGAGGTTCTGGATGAAGTCCGGCGGCGAGGCGAAGCGCACCGCCGCGGGCATCAGCACCTCCGCGTCCACGAAGCGGCGGCCCACCACGGCCTGCTTCAGGTCACGGACGATGATCTCCACCTCAGGAACCTCGGCCACGCGCAGCCTCCCTCACGGGTTACAACGTAGGAAGGATGCGAGGTAACGCCACGGGTTGTGTCCCGCTGGCGGAAGCGCCTCGTCCGTCCGCCGGGCATCCGACCGGACGGGGCCCCGCCTGCGCCCTGCCCCGCGTCAGGCGCGCACGGTCACTTCGTGCACGTCGCGCTCCACCTCCCGAACGTCCACCTTCACGTCGAGGAAGTTCGCCATGGTGTCGCGCTGCGTGAGCGCGTGGCTGTCCAGCGCCAGCGTGCGGAAGGTGCCGCCCTTCGCCAGGGCGCACAGCAAGAGGAGCTGATCACACAGGTGCTCGCCCACGGGCACACCGGCGTCAAGGTAGCGCTTCACCTTCGTGGCCACCTCCTCGCCCACCACTTCCGCGCGCTTGCCGCGCTCGCCGAAGCCGGTGAAGACCTCCGTCACGTGCTCGCTCTCCACCTCGACGCGCAGCACGTTGCCCGGACCGAAGGCGCGCTTGAGCTCCTCCGGCCGCTGCTGATCCGGCCGCAGCTTCAGCACGGCGGCCACGGCGTCCAGCTCGCGCTTCGCCACGTCGAAGGGGATGGACGCCACCTGGGCCACGGCCTCCGTGCGCAGCACCCGGCCGCGCTCCATCAGCTGGAGCGGCTGGAGCTTCGCGGGATGGATGTCCACGCGGAAGCGGCCCCCGCCGGCCGGGTAGAAGCCGGGTCGCTCCAGCGTCACGTCCACGCGCGGGCCCATGCGGCGCAAGAGCGGCAGGTACGCCTTCTCCAGGAAGTCGAACGGCGGCGCCGCCGGGTTGTGCGTCCCGCCCTCCAGCATCAGCGTGGAGGCCCCATCCGCGTGCAGGAGCGCGGGCAGCACCGTCTGGAACACCAGCGTCGCGCTGCCCGCCGTGCCCACGGCGAAGTGGTAGTTGCCCGCCGTCAGCGCGCGCGGGTGGAAGGACAGCTGCTTGGAGCCCAGCTCCGCGCCCGTCACCTCCGCGGCGCCCACGGCCTCCGCGGCCTTGAGCGCGGTGAGGTGCTGGCGCAGCAGGCCCGGCTTGGCGCGGCCGGCGCGCACGTTGACCATCTCGAACGGCGTGCCCGTCACCAGCGACAGCGCCAGCGCGGTGCGCAGCACCTGGCCGCCGCCCTCCCCCTGTGAACCATCGATGCGAACCATGTGCGTGGTGCTCCTTTGCGCGCTCGCGGACGGATGCAGCATCCCATCCCTGATTACAAAAAATAGCGGCGCCCGCTCCCCCACCTTAACGGCCGCTTGCGCGGACCTCTTCGGGGGAACGGGCGCCTCGGTGGCTTCATCCCGGCATGTGCACCTCCGCAGGACGGCGGGTGGGTTGTGCTTCGGCTATCCCTTCACGCACACCACCTGCTTGAGCGTGTGGACGACCTCCACCAGGTCCGCCTGCGCGGCCATCACGGCGTCGATGGGCTTGTACGCGGCCGGCGTCTCGTCAATCACGTCCACGTCCTTGCGGCACTCCACGCCCTCGGTCGCCTTCGCGTGGTCCTCCAGCGTGAAGCGCTTCTTCGCCGCTTCGCGCGACATCACCCGGCCCGCGCCGTGGCTGCACGAGTGGAACGCATCCGCGTTTCCCTTCCCGCGGACGATGTAGGAACGGGCCCCCATGCTGCCGGGGATGATTCCCATGTCGCCCTCGCGCGCCCGCACCGCGCCCTTGCGGGTCACGAAGCAGTTCTTTCCGAAGTGGTGCTCGCGCGAGATGTAGTTGTGGTGGCAGTTCACCGCGGACTCGGACAGCTCGAACGGGGGCAGCTCGCCGCTCGCCTTCAGGGCCTCCACCGCCGAGTGCAGCATGAGCTCGCGGTTCATCGCCGCGAAGTCCTGCGCCCAGCTCACCGCGAACACGTAGTCCTCGAAGTGCTCCGTTCCCTCCGGCAGGTACGCCAGGTCCGCGTCCGGCAGGTGGACGAAGAAGCGCTGCATGTCCTCCTTCGCCAGCTCGATGAAGTGGCTTCCGATGCGGTTACCCACCCCGCGCGACCCCGAGTGCAGCATCAGCCACACGCCATCCGACTCATCGACGCACAGCTCGATGAAGTGGTTACCCGTCCCCAGCGTTCCCAGGTGCGCCAGCTCCGGCCCACGGCCGATGCGCGGGTGCTTCGCGACGATGCGCGCGTACCCTTCCGCCAGGCGGGCCCAGGCAGCGGTATGCGTCGCGGGCGAGTCCTTCCACGCGCCACGGTCATTCCGGCCGCCGTTGTCCGTACGGCCGTGCGGCACCGCCGCCTCGATGGCCGAGCGAACCCCGCGCAGCGAGTCCGGCAGCTGCTCCGCGCGCAGCGTCGTGCGCACGGCGATCATCCCGCATCCGATGTCCACGCCCACCGCCGCCGGCACCACCGCGCCCACCGTGGGCACCACGCTCCCGACCGTCGCGCCGTAACCGCGGTGCACGTCCGGCATCACGGCGACCCACTTGTGGATGAAGGGCAGGCCGCGGAGGTTGCGAAGCTGCTTCTTCGCTTCGTCCTCGAACGGCACCCCCACCGTCCACGCCTTGATGGGGCGGCCCGCCTCGTCCGACAGCACCTCGTAGTTCGTGTTCACGCGGTCCATGGCTCTGCACCTTTCGGTCGTTCGACGCGGGCGCTGTGTCCCGGTCACGTGGGGGAGCTAGAGCAGCCGGCGTGCCAACACCGTTTCCGAGGGAAGCCCACCAGGCAGGCTGGAAATACCTATCCCATGGGATAAATATCTATCCTGATGGCTCAAAAGGCGAAGACGCGGCGCACGGTCGTCATCGGGATGCTGGGGACGACGCTGGACACGGGGTTGGGGGCGCAGCGCTGGGCGCGGTGGCGGCCCACGGTGGCGCTGTGTCAGCAGGAGGACCTGCTGGTGCACCGGCTGGAGCTGCTGCACCCGCCCCGGGCGTCGTCGCTGGCCACGGTCATCCAGGAGGACATCGCGCAGGTGTCCCCGGAGACGCAGGTACGGCTCACGTCACTGCCCATCCGGGACCCGTGGAACCTGGAGGAGACGTACGGCGCGCTGCTGGACCACGTTCGCGCGAACCCCTTCCATCCGGAGGAAGAGGACTACCTGGTGCACATCACCACGGGCACGCACATCGCGCAGATCTGCATGTTCCTCCTGGTGGAGAGCCGGTTGATTCCGGGCCGGTTGGTGCAGACGTCCCCGGGCAAGGGGAAGGAGCACGCGGCGGTGGGCTCGCACGCCATCATCGACCTGGACCTGTCGAACTACGACACACTGGCGGCGCGCTTCCGGCAACAGCAGCGCGAGGGGCTGTCGTTCCTCAAGTCCGGCATCGACACGCATAACGCCGCGTTCAACCGGCTCATCGAGCGGATTGAGCAGGTGGCGGTGCAGTCCCGAGCGCCGCTGTTGCTGACGGGCCCCACGGGCGCGGGCAAGTCGCAGCTCGCGAAGAGCATCTACGCGCTGAAGAAGGCGCGCAACCAGGTGGCGGGGCCGTTCGTGGACTTGAACTGCGCCACGCTGCGCGGCGACGGGGCCATGTCCACGCTCTTCGGCCATGTGAAGGGCGCGTTCACGGGCGCGGTGGGCGACCGGCCCGGACTGATGCGGCAGGCGAACGGCGGCGTGCTGTTCCTGGACGAGATTGGCGAGCTGGGCGCGGACGAGCAGGCCATGTTGCTGCGAGCGTTGGAGGACAAGCGGTTCCTGCCCGTGGGCGCGGACAAGGAGGCGGAGAGCGACTTCCAGCTCATCGCGGGGACGAACCGCGACCTTCAGCTGGACGTGGAGCGGGGACGCTTCCGCGAGGACCTGCTCGCGCGCATCAACCTGTGGACCTTCCGGCTGCCCGCGCTGCGCGAGCGCCCGGAGGACATCGCGCCCAACCTGCAATACGAACTGGATCAGGCCTCACAGGCGCTGGGCACGCGGGTGACGATGAGCAAGGAGGCCCAGGAGTACTTCCTGCGCTTCGCCACGTCCCCGGAGGCCCGGTGGAGCGGCAACTTCCGCGACCTCAACGCGGCGGTGCTGCGCATGTCCACGCTGGCCGCGGGCGGACGGATGACCCGCGAGGTGGTGGACGAGGAGCTGGAGCGGCTGCGGGCGCAGTGGCGTCCCGCGGGCACGGCGGCGACGTCCGGGAGCGAGGGCGTGCTGGTGGAGGTGATGGGCCCGGCGCGCGCGGCGGAGCTGGACCGGTTCGACCGGGTGCAGCTCGCGGACGTGGTCACGGTGTGCCGCTCCGCGCGTTCGTTGTCGGACGCGGGCCGGACGCTGTTCGCGCAGTCGCGTGCGCAGAAGAAGAGCGTCAACGACGCGGACCGGCTCCGGAAGTACCTGGCCCGCTTCGGCCTGACGTGGGCGGACGTGAGCGGTCGCGACGCGGAGTGACCGGGCCGTCCCGTGGCCCGATGAATGAGAAGGTGGGAATCCCGCTGTGACTCCCGTCAGCGGCGCACCGTACGAACCTGTCCGACTGTCGGACAAGTTGGGACCACCGCCCTGGCAGGGGCCCCCGTCAGCGGCTCACCGCACGAACCTGTCTGACTGTCGGACAGGTTGGGACCACCGCCCTGGCAGAGGCCCCCGTCCCATCCGAGCAGCGGAAACCTGTCCGACTGTCGGACCGGTTGGGACCACCGCCGTGGCAGGGGGGCGTCCGTCCCCCCGGCCGTGGAAACCTGTCCGACTGTCGGACCGGTTGGGGCAACCGCCTGGCAGGGGGCGTCCCTCCTCCCTGGCCGTGGAAACCTGTCCGACTGTCGGACCGGTTGGGGCCGCTCGGCGAGGGGGCCGCGTGGCCGGGGACCTGGGGAGGGGCACCTGGCATCAACGGAAGGCGTCCGCCACGGACCGGCATTGCCTTGTGGCCAGGGCCTCATCGGGCACCCGGATAGTCCCCTCGTCGGGAGAGGACGGGACTGGCGCGGGCGGTGCCCCTTGCACGTTCGCTCCGCTCAGCCACGCGGGTGGCACCATGCACTCGATGGTGAGCGGCCCTTCGAACGTCGCGCGCACGCGTCCGTCCTTCGTTCGCACCTCACCCCTCGCCTGGTTCCCGGTGACGGTCAGTTCCAGGGTGCCTTCGTCCATCGTCATCGCGGGCCCCTGGGCCAGTTGGGAGTCCACCACCGCCAGCCCCGGTCCCAGCGCCGTCTGCGAGATGATCCGCGCGGTGGCGTGTTTCGACTCCAGGAACTTCGCGTCCACCGCCATGCGGAAGCGCCAGGAGCCCCCGTCCTCAGACTGCGCGCTCAGCGCGACCCGCATCAGGGGAACAGGCGGATCATTCAGGAAGTCGGCGCTGAACCGCACGGCCGGGGCCGAGTAGGTGCCCTGGTCCGTGCGCACCGTGGCCGCGCCGCGCGGTTGGGGACGCTCGGAGCCGGAGGAGGACACCGCCGCGGGAGCGTCCTTGAGCGCTCCGCGCGACGACATCGGCTCTTCCCTCGGCTTCGCGCAGGCGCCCAGGAGCAGTGCGGCCATCAGGGCGCCGTACCGCATGGTCAGCAGCCCACCCGCAGGGTCATCGCGCTGACGGTGGTGTTGTCGTTCTCACGCAGCTCGGACACCACGCCCTCCGGATCCATGTCCAGGTAGACGTAGTACGTGTTGAACGGCAGCGACGCCGGCACCGTGAAGCCCAGCGAGTAGGTGCCCTCCGAGAACGCCCCCAGCGAGTGGTTGAACGTGGCCACGATGGTGGTGGACTCGCTGTAGCCATTCGGCGGCGCCGTCGGGCTCAGGCGCACGCGCAGCGTGTAGGACGACACGGCCGCGTTGCCCATGTTGCCCACGTAGAACTTCACGCTCTGCGCCGTGCCGCGGCACACGGTCTGGGTGCCGGAAGGATCCAGCGTCTGCGCGACGTCACCCACCACGCCCATCGACGACGGCAGCAGGTTGGGCTTCGTCTGCGAATAGCCGTACAGCGTGTTCATGCCCTGCGCGTTCGTGGGCCACAGCGTGGAGGACTCGAAGCCGCCCGTCACCAGGTGCGGCGGCGAGGTGCGCAGGATGCTGTGCCCTCCCTCGTGCTTGAAGCCGAAGAAGTGCCCCGCCTCGTGCACGAACGTGCTGCGGCCCGACGTACCGAAGGCGTTTCCGGTGCGAGGCGTGAAGTCCAGGTCGCTGGCGATGCAGATGTCCGCCTCGTCGATGCCGTTGCTCCCGATGAAGCACAGCCCCACCGTGGAGTACGTCACACCGTTGTTCCCGTCGATCGCCGCCCGGTCACACAGGCCGATCTCGTTCTGCCCGTCGCTGTGGTTCAGCGAGCAGTCCGTCGCCGCGTTCACGTTGTAGCCACTGACGATGTGGGACAGGTCGTCCCACTGTCGCAAGCCGTTCCAGTACGCCGTGTTGACGTTGCCGGAGTCCGGGATGCTGCACCGGTTCCGGTAGACAACGGGCCCGCTGTACCACTTCACCGGCGACCCGTTGCACGTGTCCCAGGCGGCGGCTCCCGCCTCCGTGCCGCCCAGCACCAGCGCCGCGACGGCACCCACGAATGTCGTTGTCTTCATGGCGGACCTCATCACGGCTGGCCGGGCGGGATGTCCCGCTCGGGCTGGAGGGGAACGGCACGCGGCGCCGCCGGATTCGCCACGGCGGGCGTCACCGGCACGGACAGCGACGACGCGGTGGTGACGGGCTCCTCGCGGAACGCCCCCGTCACGGTGAGTCCCCGCGCGCGCAGGTGGTTCTGGAGCAGCGAGAGGAACGCCTCCCGCTCCAGCGCCTCCGGAGCAGCCCCCAGCGCCTGGGCCTCCGCGCGCAGCGCCGGACGCGCGCCCATCAGGTCCACCGTCTCGAACACCGGCGCCGTCTGCCGCACGCCCTCCGAGCCCAGGCCGGACACGAGCCCGCCCTCGGCCCCCACCAGCACCTCGCGGCCTCCCATCGGCTCCACGCGGAACGCGTGCTCGTCCAGCACCGGCGACAGGCTCCACCCGGTGTTGCGCAGGAACACCACGTAGCGCGCGCCCCGGACGAAGCGGGGCACGTGGCTCACCACGAGCTGGCGTCCATCCGGCAGCAGCCCTCCGGCCTGCTTCAGGCGCAGCTCCCGGGGCGCCGCGCCCAGGTGCGCGCGCACGTCCCCCAGCGTCACCACCGTCCACGGGCCCGTGCGCGGCGAGTACTCGGAGCGCACGTCGGTGACCTCGCCCTCCACCA
This sequence comes from Corallococcus exercitus, assembly GCF_042231735.1. Taxonomy (GTDB): domain Bacteria; phylum Myxococcota; class Myxococcia; order Myxococcales; family Myxococcaceae; genus Corallococcus; species Corallococcus exercitus_B. Next base: position 9,853,888 of record NZ_CP102577.1, on the reverse strand, counting down.
CGGAGGCCGTCTGGTCGAACAGGCTGAGCAGGCTGTCCACCGCGCGCGGCGGCCGGAGCGACGCGTCCGCGACCAGCGGGCGCTCCTGTCGCGCGGGAGCTTCGTCCCCACCGGCGGCGCTACACCCCGTGAGTCCCAATCCCAGGACGAGCAGCGCGCCTCGTGCGCGGCCCTCCCCACCGAACGTCGTCCATGGCCTGCCCACGCGCATCACGTCCGCTCCCTTCGTGTCATCAGTGGATGAGATAGAAGGCGTCCTGGCGCGGCACGAAGAACCGCCAGCCTTCGTCCGTCAGGTACGCCGGATCTTCCTGCATCACCGCCACCTGCTGCCCGCCCCACTCTGGCACGGCGGTGGTGGTGCTGAGCTCGACCGCGAGGTACGAGCCCTTGCGCAACAGCCGGGGCGCTTCCTTGCGCGACGCCGCGCGGAAGTCGATGGCCGCCCCCAGCGCATGGCCCTGCGCGCCCAGCGGATGGCTGTAGACCTTGGCCTCGATGCCCCGCTCCTTCATCTCCGCCATGGTCGCGTCGTAGACGTCCGCCGACGAGCGCCCCGGCCGCGACGCCCGCAGCATCAGCGCGTCCTGCAGCGCCTGCGTGTTCGCCAGCGCGCGCTTCAGCCCCTCCGGCGCGTCCTGCTCCCCGTCCTTCAGCACGTACGCCATCTTCTGCCAGTCCGTGTTGAGGCCCAGCGCCGTGACGCCGAAGTCCACGTGCAACAGGTCCCCGCGCTGGATGACCACCGCCTCGTCCGCCACCGCCAGGAAGCCCCGGGAGAAGCCGTCCTTCATGCCCTGCCGCTGCACGCGCAGGTCCGGCTGGAACCACGTGCCCACGCGCGCCTCGAACAGCGCGTCGTAGAGCCAGCGGCGCACGTCCCCCACCGTCGTCTTGCCGGGCACCACCACCTCGTTGGAGAGCGCCCGCTTCACCAGCGACTCCGTCAACGCCACCAGGTCGCGGTAGGGCGTGAACTCTCCGGGCAGCCGCGTGTCCAGGTATTCCTCGATGAGCGGCCCCGCGCTCACGAAGCGCGCCTCCGCGGACGGGCCCAGCGCCGCCGCCAGCCACTTGTAGCTGTCATGCGTGAGGCTGCGCGTCACGCCGCGCCGGCCGTCCATGGCCAGCGCGATGGTGCGCGGGTGGTAGCGCGCGTCCAGCTCCGCGAGCGCCTCCTCCTGCTTGCGCTCCACCGGAGGCGAGGTGAAGAAGCGCGTCACGGCCTCCGTGGCGTAGCCCGTCAAGGCCACCTTCTGGAGCCCCGCGTCGCCCGCGTCCACGAAGACGAACACGTCTCGGTTGCCCGCGTACGGCAGGGGCGGCGCGACCCAGGCCGTCAGCGGATCATCGTGGAACTCCTCGTTGACCACCACCCACATGCCCACGCCGTGCCGGCGCATCATGTCCAGCAGCAGGCCGTGCCGCTCCTTCAGCCAGGACTCGCGCAGGGCCCGCTCCTGGGACGGCGGTGGCACGGGCGAGGTGGCGGGGACGGCGGTGTCGCGCACGGGCGCGGTGGCACACGCCACCAGGCAGCCCAGGCTCAGGGCGGGCAGAAGGACGCTGCGCCAACGCTTCATGTCGGGAACTCCGGGTCGGGAAGAAGGTGGGGCAGCGTAGCGTGCCCGAAAAACCGAAGCCCCCCGCCCCGGAACCTCCTGGGTTCCGGGCGCGGAGGGCCTGGGGCGCATCCCACCTGCTCACCCGCTCGGATGGCCTCGCTCCTTCACGCTTCCGGGCCCCGTCCCCCCCGGTCCGGGACACCTGGAACCCGCCGGGCCTCACGGCTGGCGGATCCACTGGAAGCGGCGGCCCTCCCCCGAAGGCCGCGTGGAGCGCGGACATCCAACCGCGCGCGCCGTAACGTCAGTAGCTGGCGACCCCGTCCAGGCCGCTTTCATCGAAATCGAAGAGCGATTCCTCCCCTTCGTGCCAGGAGGCCTCTTCCCCGTCCCCCTCATCCTCGTCGACCCGGTATCCCCTGGGCTCCCGGGACTCGTCCTCCGGCCGCACGCCCGCGCCCCCGTTGGAACCGGGCGCCCACAGCGCACCGTCCCCCTGGCTCCACGCTTCGATGCGGTACATCGCTTCCCCCCGGGGTGCGGTGTCTCCGGTCCATCCACGCCGCCGCCACGCCGCGCCTCGATAATTAGACGCCGACCGCAAAAAACCTTGGGTCGCCCCTGCCTCATTTATTTCAGAAAGTTTCCCCCCTGCCGCAGCGCGCGGGCCCGGATCCCGGCCTCTTCGCTCCAGCCCGGCTCTCCCCGGCGGGCCACCGCATCGAAGGCTTCCGCCGCCTGGAGCGGGAGCCCCATGGCCCGGAGCACCAGCGCCCGGTTCCACAGCGCCTGGGGATGATCCGGGGCCTGACGCAGCACGCCTTCGAGCAGCTCCAGCGCGCCCCGGAAGTCCCCCGCCGCCATCGCCACCACGGCCCGGTCGCTGTCCCGGTCCAGGGACGGCGCGCTGCGCGACAGGAAGTCCGCGGCCTGACGCAATTCGCCACGCACGAGGTAGGCCGCCGCGATGCCATGCAGGTCCCCCCGCTCCTCCAGCGCGGCCAGGGTCCGCAGGGGCACCGGAGGCTCGGCCGCGAGCGCCGCCAGGTCCCCCGAACCCGTCCGGACGGGGACGTAGGGGAGGTACCGGTCCGCGGCCGGGTACGCGATGCGCGCCTCCAGCTCCCGCGCGGACGCATCCGCCCGCCATGCGTCCCCCGGCCGGAAGCCATCCCCCGTCAGGAACGCGGCGAGCGCTCCCAGCCCCATGGCCAGCACCGCTCCCAGCGCCTGCAGCCACCGGCCGCGAGGGAGGGAGAAGCGGACCGGCTCGCGGACGGAGGAAGGCGGGGGTGGCGCGTCGTTGTGGGCCACCGCTCCACACAGGGCCTGGACGCTGAGCATCTCCAGTTGCATGGCATCATGCAGCCCGCTGGCGCACGCGCGGCAGAGGGCCAGATGGAGCCGGAAATGCTCCTCGTCCCCCGACTCCAGCTCCCCATCCAGGAACCGGTAGAGCTTCTTGCACCAGAGATCCATCACGCGTCAGGGCCCCGAGTCACGCGGCCGCCTCCCGTCCCTTGCGAAACGCGAGCGGAGGCAATCCTTGGTGGATTCCGCTCCCAGCGGTCCGGCGCTGGCTCGCCCGCCTGCCCCCCAGGGAGGAGCAGGCTGCCCGAGCCCTTCTTCAGCGCCGCGAGCGGGGGCGCAGCAGCGTCCCACCGGAGCGGCTGGAGCGCGGGCACGGAAGGCGCGGCGCGCTGACAGCCTCCACGGCCTCCGTCCGCGAGAACCAGGGGCAGCAGTTGGCGCACCCCGGGCAGCGGCGGCGGAAGCGGCGGGCGCCCTGGTGCCACGCGCGGCCCTCGCGCTCGGGAGGAGGCGGCTCCTGCGTGGCGAGCACGTCCCCCGGCCAGTTCTCCGGCACGTCGTCGTCCCAGGAGCCGGGCACCGTCTCACGGGCCTGACGGGCGGACACCCAGCGCTCGCTCTCCGCCGCGTCTTCCAGCGCGAGCCGCGCGAGCATCTCCAGTTGCAGGAGGTCGTGGAAGCGCCGGGAGCAGACGTCGCAGCCGGCCAGGTGGCCGCGGACGCGGCGCTGGTCCTCGGCGGACAGCACTCCATCCAGGAAGGGCTGGAGGTCCTCGCACGCGCTGCTCATCGTTCCCTCTCCTGGCGGCGGCGTTCCGCAGTGTCGTGGAGCATGGCCTTGAGGCGGCGGCGGGCGTGGAAGAGCCACGTGCCCACCGTTCCCGCGCTGGGGGTGTTCATCCGCCGGGCGATCTCCGCATGGCGAAGGCCCCGCGCATGCAGTTCGAACGCCTGGCGCAGCTTCTCGTTGAGCCGCGCCACGGCCTGGCGCAGCTCGTCCTCCGTGACGCATTCCCACTGCTCGGGCTCCGGCGCGTCCTCCGGGTCCTCGAAGAGCATGTGCACGTTGTGCAGGTCCACCCGGCGGTCCGTCTCCGCGCCCTGGCGGCGGCACTGGTCCAGGAACCGGTTGTGCAGCACGCGCACCAGCCACGCGCGGCGCGCGGGCTCCGGCCACCGCTTGAGCCGCTCCCATTGCAGGAGCGCGCGCAAGAGCACGTCCTGCACCAGGTCGTCGCAATCACTGGCACTCTTGCCACAGACGTTGCGCGCGATGGCGACCAGCACCGGCTGATGGCGGATCGCGAACGCGGCGAACTCCCCTCCAGAGCCCTCCCGGACTGGCGGCTCCTCCCTCCCTGGCACCATGCGACCGCCTCCCTTCCCTCCAGAGAACGCCGAGGGTCGGATTCTTTTTCTCTCACGGATGCGACAAACGCTGCCGCGCTTCTTCCCGCGTCACGGCGACCAGTGTCGCTGGAACACTTCAAGCAGACGCCAATTCCTTGCATGGAATAGACAGACATCCAGGCACTCCCGGTTCAATTCCTCTCCGTGGGTGTGTCTTGCCTCCGGGTGGCGCGCGCCCCGCCCGGCGTGGAAGTGGCGTGGAAAATGGGGCCCAGCATGCCCCAGCGGCTGGAGGTGCCTGGAGCGTTTTCGTGAACGCGGGGATCCGCCAGGAAGGCTCCGGGAAGGCTCCGGGGACGCACCGCGCGGCGGGCCTCCGGGTGCGTCAAGCGGGGTGACACCTCCCGGGGGAGCGCCCTCCCGGTCCGGAGGAAGCCTCCCGGGGGCCCGGGGAAGCGTCCCGGAGCGAAACTCCCCCTTGCATGCCTGGGGAGTCCTTTGGTCCTCTTGGGCCACGCCGTATGCCCATGGAAACCGCCGCCGACAGCCGAGAGTACCGCGTGGTCTTCTTCTGCCCCGCGTCCAACGCCCGGCTCGAGCGGCTGGAGGTCCCCGTGCGCCGGCTGTTGTCGCGCATCCAGGCGCCTCCGGCGGAGTTGGCCCCGCTGAGCGAGGCCGGGGCCCTCACGGAGGCCGGGTGGCAGGTCTACCTGGTGCGTTCGCTGACGGAGCGCTCCGCGGCGCAGGCGATGGCGGCCTACGTCAGCGAGGCCACCTGCGCCCTGGCGGCGGAGGTGGACGCGGAGGTGCTGGGGCTCTACGTGGACGTGTCCGGAGACTCCGCGCGCATCTGCCGCTGCGGCCCGGAGGACGGGCCGGAGACCTTCGCCGGGCGCCGGCAGGCCGCGCTCACCCGCACGTCCGAGTGGCTGGAGGTCGCGCCCGCGAGCCTGTCCGCCCTCTTCCAGTTGGACCCACCGGACGCCGAATACGAGCCGGACGCGGATGACCGCTTCGTCGAGGAGAAGCTGCGTGAGGCGCGGGCCCTGATGGAGCGCTACCGCACCGCGGCGAAATGAGGTCGAGCACCCCGGAGGACCTGTCCGGCCGCTGCGAGCGGTGCTACCTGCCCACGGCCCTGTGCCTGTGCGCGGACGTGCCCGTCATCCCCACGCGCACGGAGCTGCTGATCATCCGGCACAACAAGGAGTCGCAGAAGAGCACCAACACCGCCCGCATCGCGGCGCTGGCGCTGCCCCGCTGCCACATCGTCTCCTATGGCGCGCCCGGGGCGCCCTTTGACGCATCGGTGCTGGACACGCCGGACACGTGGCTGCTGTTCCCCGACGCGCCGGAGGCGGAAGGGCCACCGCCGAAGCGGCTGGTCATCATCGACGGGAGCTGGGCGCAGGCGCGGCGCATGGTGCAGCGCGTCCCCGCCCTGCGCCGGCTGCCGGGCCTGAGGCTGCCGCCGCCCGCGCCGGACACGCGCCGCCTGCGCAAGCCGCCGCACCCGGACGGGATGTCCACGCTGGAGGCCATGGCCGGCGCGCTCGCGCGGCTGGAAGGCGAGGAGCTCGCGAAGCCGCTGCTCACGCTGCACGAGCTGATGATTGAGCGCGTGCTCGCGAGCCGGGGCCGGCTGGGGTGGGAGAACTACCTCTGACGCCCGGCCGCGGTGAGGCGCCTCCTACTGGAGGACCTTCCGCATCTCCGCCGCGAAGGGCACGGGCTCCAGGAAGCCCGTCACGCGGGGCTTCGTCAGCACCGTGCCGTCCGGGTTCACGAAGGCCACCGTGGGCAGGCCCTCCACGCCCAGCTGCTCCATCAGCGCGTCCAGGCGGTCCTCGCTGTTCGTCGCGTCGATCTTGATGGTGAGGAAGCGGCTGTCCTGCGCCTGGGAGATGACCTCCGTGGACGGGTACGTCAGCCGGTCCAGCTCCTTGCAGGCCGCGCACCAGTCCGCGAAGAAGTCGATGAGCACCGGGCGGCCCTCCTTCTTCGCCGCCGCGAGCACCTGCTCGAACTGGCTCGCGTCGAACGTCGCCGTCTTCGCCGGCATCACGTGGTCCCACTGCCAGGACGGCGCCACGGGACGCTCCTGCAACCCCATGCGCACCCAGAGCTCACCCGTGGGCCGCGCGTCCAGCGCGCCGCCGCGCACCACCAGCGCGCCCACCACCAGCGCCACGCCCAGCGCCTTGAAGCCGAAGTCGCGCGCGCCCTCCTTGAACGAGCGGTGCACCGCGCCCACCAGCACGCCCACCGTCACCAGCACCGCGGCAATCACCGCGCCGGGCACCTGGCCCACCTCGGCGCCCAGCGCCTTCACGGTGTCGCGCGCCCAGGGGAACGCGTCCTTCAGGTACGAGAACGCGAGCGCCACCAGCATGATGCCCAGCACGCTCTTCACCCACTCCATCCACACGCCACCGCGCGGCAGGCGCACCGTGAACACGCCGATGAGGAAGAACGGCACGCCGATGCCCAGCGCGTAGATGAACAGCAGCGTCGCGCCCAACGTCGTGTTGGCGGACTTCGCCACGAAGGCCAAGAGGCCCGTCAGCACCGGCCCCGTGCACGGCGCCGCCAGGAACCCGGACACGCTGCCCATCACGAACGCACCGGCAAGGCCCGCGCCGCCCACGTTGCTGAGCTTCGTCTGCATGGACGACGGCAGCGCCAGCTCGAACGCGCCGAACATCGACGAGGCCAGCAGCAGCAGGAACAGCGCCAGCCCCATCACCACCGGGGGGCTGCCCAGCATGGAGCCGAAGGCCTGGCCCGTCTTCGCCGCCAGGATGCCCAGCGCGCTGAACACCACGCCCATGCCCACGATGTACGACGACGTCAGCGCCAGCGAGCGGCCCCGCCCTTCCGCCTTCCGCGCGCCGAACACCGACACGGTGATGGGGATGAGCGGGTACACGCACGGCGTCATCGCGGTGAGCAGGCCGCCGGCGAACACCACCAGGGCGCCCCACGCGAGGCTGCCGGACTCCAGGAACCGGGCCGCGTCCAGCCCCGCGCTCGGGCCGGTGGGCAAGAGCCACGGCACCACCGCCACCGCCACTCCCGCCACCACCGCCGCCAGCGTCAGCTTCTTCGTGTCCATGCGTGCCTTTTCGCCTCCGCGCGTCCGGACCCTGTGGAGGCCCCCTTCTATATGCGGAGGCAGGGGACGCGGCTACCCCACAGGCACCTGCGAAGGGGAAGCAGGCACCTTCAGGCCCGCGGAGCGCGCCAGCCCCATCACGCCCTCCACGGCGGCGGCGATGTAGCCAAAGGGGTTCGCTCCATCCACCGCCGTCACGTGCACCTCGCCCATCTGCTGCTGGAAGGCCGCCGCCACCTGCGGCAGCTGCCGCGCCAACGTCAGCTGGATGACTTCCGGGCTCACCGAGTTCTCGATGTCGCGCAGCGCCTTCGCGCGCTCCATCTCCAGCCCCTGCTGCGCGCGGGTGCGCCGCAGCTCCAGCTCCGCGATGCCGGTCTCCGCCTCCGCGATGGACTGCTTCGCCAGCAGCACCTGGAGCCGGGCGGACAGCTGCTCGGCCTCCTGCCGGGCCTCGGCGAGCTGTACCTCGTGACGCGCGGCCTCCGCCTCCTGCTGGCGGCGCAGCCGGTCCAGCTCCACCTGCGCCTTGGCGGCCTCCGCGTCCTGTTCCCAGCGCAGCTGCTCCAGCCCACCCTGGGCGCGGTTGTACGCGAGCTGCCGCTCGCTCGTGAGCCGTGCCTCCTCCAGCCGCGCGTCCGTGGCCAGCGCCTCCAGGCGGGCCTGCTCCTTCAGAGCCTGCGTCCGCGTGCGGACCTCCTCCTGCGCGGTCAGCCTGGCGAGCGCCACCTCGCGCTCCACGGACGTGCGCTCCTGCTGCTGCTGGCGCACCTGCTCCATCTTCGCCTGCGCGAGCCGCGCCTCCACCGCGAGCTGCTCCAGCCGCGCCTGCTCCTCCGTGGCCTGGGTGCGCTGGCGGACCTCCTCGCGCGCGGCGAGCTTCTGGAGGTTGAGCACGCGCTCGGCCTCCGTCTCCTCGCGCTGGACGAAGCGCTCCTTGGCCAGCTCCGCCTCGCGCGCCTGCCGCTCCTGTTCACGGCGGAAGCGGGCCTGCATGTGCTCGAAGACGGCGGAGGACAGGACGCGCACGTCCTGAATCTCAATCGTGTCCAGCAGCACGCCCCAGCCCGTGTCGGTGCGGTCCTCCAGCCGGCCCCGCCCGGAGAGCACGGGGGCAATCTCCCGCATCAGCTCCTCCGCGATGCCCTCCTTGCGCCGGGTGAGGCACTCCTCCACGGAGAGGTTCGCCACCAGGCGCCGGGCCGCGCCCACGAACATCTCCCCCAACAGCTCCGCCAGCTTCTCCTGCGCGCGCTCCGGGTAGCTGAAGTTGAGCATCCGGAAGGCCACCAGCGGATCCGCGATGCGGTACACCGCCAGGCCCGTCACCGCGACGCCTACCTTCTCGCTCGTCACCTGATCCGCGGTGAACTGGAGCCGCTGGATGCTGGTGGGCACGATGGCCACCGAGTCCCCCGGCAGCTTGAAGCAGCTGGCGCCCTGGCCGCTCACCTCGCGCACGCGACCGCGGCGCATGTGGATGAGGAACTCGCTGGGCCGCGCGGTGATGAGCCCCCACTTCTTCACCTTGTCCGGGTCCTCTGCGGGCTTGCCCGCCCGCCACCCGTCCGAGTAGCGGGAGCGCTCCAGGCCTCCCTCCAGGCGGATCAGCGACGGCCGTCCCATCTCCTGCTGCATGTCCTGGGCGTTGTTCCGGGCCTGCGACTTCGCGTTGGCGCTCATGTTTGGCACCCTCCGCGTCCGCTCCAGTGCAGGCGCCCGGCCATGTCCCCCAGGGCCACGAAACGGGCACTTATGGGCGCGCGAAGCGCCGTTTTGGCTCACCCCGCTCCATCCCGGCGCGGCCGGAGTGCTCCACTCCGGAGGAGGGTTGAACCAGGCCGGCCCACCCGCGACCCGGTGCGTCGGAGAAGGGGGCATGGCGCCTTATGTTCCCTTGACCCGAGGGGGGTCGATTTTATAATTGACCAGTCCGGTCCACATTCGTGTGGGCCCATGTAGACCCTGCCGCTGCGCGCGGACCCACCGCGTCGCCGGGGAGCGGAGGGATGTCCCATCCTCCCGCGTCACTTCTTTTCAGAGGAAGCCATGCTGAACCTGCCCATCTACATGGACAACCACGCGACCACCCCGCTCGACCCGCGGGTGCTGGAGGCGATGTTGCCCTACCTCCGCGAGGACTTCGGCAACGCGGCCAGCCGCAACCATGCGTTCGGCTGGAAGGCCGAGGCCGCGGTGGAGAAGGCGCGCCGGCAGGTGGCGGACCTCATCGGCGCGTCGGAGAAGGAGATTGTCTTCACCTCCGGCGCGACGGAGTCCGACAACCTGGCCATCAAGGGCGTCATCGAGTTCTACAAGTCCAAGGGCGACCACATCATCACCCTGAAGACCGAGCACAAGGCCGTCCTGGACACCTGCAAGCGCCTGGAGCGCGTGCGCCAGGAGCGGCTGGACGAGCTCAAGCTCTTGCGCCTGGGCCAGCTGGCCGAGCGCGACGTGTCCGCCGAGGAGCTTCCGGATCTGTCCGCGAAGTTCAACATCGACGCGGACGAGACGTACAAGAAGTGGGCGGAGCTGCCCACGGGCGGCGCGCGCGTCACCTACCTGGACGTGGAGAAGGACGGCCGCGTGAGCCTGGAGAAGCTGGCCGCGGCGATGACGCCCAAGACGGTGCTCGTCTCCATCATGTTCGCCAACAACGAGATCGGCGTGGTCCAGCCGGTGGCGGAGATTGGCAAGCTGTGCCGTGAGAAGGGCGTCCTCTTCCACTGCGACGCGGTGCAGGGCGTGGGCAAGGTGCCCTTCGACGTGGAGAAGATGAACGTCGACCTGGCCTCCATCAGCGGGCACAAGATGTACGGCCCCAAGGGCGTGGGCGCGCTCTACGTCCGCCGCAAGCCGCGCGTGCGCATCGCCCCCATGGTGGACGGCGGCGGCCACGAGCGCGGCATGCGCAGCGGCACCCTGAACGTGGCGTCCATCGTCGGCTTCGGCGCGGCGGCGGAGGTGGCGAAGCAGGACCTGCCGGAGGAGTCCGCGCGCCTGCTGCGCCTGCGCGAGCGGCTGCGCACCGGCATCATGGAGCAGCTGGACATGGTGACGGTGAACGGCAGCCTGGAGCACCGCATGCCGGGCAGCCTCAACATCTCCTTCTCCTACGTGGAGGGCGAGGCCCTGATGATGTCCATCAAGGACGTCGCGGTGTCGTCCGGCTCCGCGTGCACGTCCGCGTCGCTGGAGCCCTCCTACGTGCTGCGTGCCCTGGGGGTCGAGGAGGACATGGCGCACAGCTCCATCCGCTTCGGCCTGGGCCGCTTCAACACGGAGGAGGAGGTCGACTTCGTCATCCGGCTGGTGGTGGACAAAGTCCGCAAGTTGCGAGACATGAGCCCCCTGTACGAGATGGCCAAGGAAGGCATCGACCTCAAGAGCATCGAGTGGACCGCCCACTAGGCGCTCCCCTCCCCTCAAGACTTCCCGCCGGGCACGGAACCCCCCGCCCGCCCGGCCGCGCATCGGTTGCCCGGATGGCGCATCAGTTCAAGCGTTGGATGAAGGAGCGTTAAACGCATGGCTTACAGCGAGAAGGTCATCGAGCACTACGAGAACCCCCGCAACGTGGGGACGCTCGACAAGAACGACCCGAACGTCGGCACCGGCCTCGTGGGCGCCCCCGCCTGCGGCGACGTGATGCGGCTCCAGCTGAAGATCAGCGACTCGGGCGTCATCGAGGACGCGCGGTTCAAGACCTTCGGCTGCGGCTCCGCCATCGCGTCCAGCTCGCTCGTCACCGAGTGGGTCAAGGGCAAGACGGTGGATCAGGCCATGACCATCTCCAACAAGGACGTGGCCCGGGAGCTGGCGCTGCCCCCGGTGAAGATCCACTGCTCCGTGCTGGCCGAGGACGCCATCAAGGCGGCCATCGAAGACTTCAAGAAGAAGCGCGCGTCGCGGCAGGCGTAGCGTCAAAGAGCTCGCGGCACTTCTTCCAGGAACCGAGGACGACCCCATGAACGAGCAGGCCCAGACGACCCAGGCCCCTCAGGCGCCCCCCAAGCCGGCCCCCAAGGGCATTGGCCTGTCGGACAGCGCGGTGGCGCGCCTCAAGCAGCTCCTGGCGGAGCGGCAGACGCCGGAGGCCGGCCTGCGCATCGCGGTGAAGGGCGGCGGGTGCTCCGGCCTCCAGTACTCCATGGAGTGGGCGGAGAAGTCCCGCGAGCGCGACAAGGTGTTCGAGCGCGACGGCGTGCGCGTCTTCGTGGACCCGAAGAGCTACCTGTACCTCATCGGCACGGAGCTGGTGTTCGAGCAGACGCTGATGGCGTCCGGCTTCAAGCTGAACAACCCCAACATCAAGGCCGCCTGCGGCTGCGGAGAGAGCTTCTCCGTCTGAAGCCTGAAGCAGCCTTCCCGCCCGCCCCGTTGGTCAGGGAGCGGGCAGCAGGGGTCCGGCCCGGTGCCGGGCCCCTTTTTCGTTTCCCCCGTGAGGATGTGCGCACCGTGAGGACCCACTTCGACGTGTTCGGGCTGCCCCGCTCCCACGCCGTGGACGTGCCGGCCCTGGAGAAGCAGTACCGGGAGCTGTCGCTCCAGCTGCACCCGGACCGCGTCGGCCCCGGTGACGCGAAGGCGCGCCTGGCCGCCGTGGAGGGCACCACCGCCCTCAACGAGGCCTTCAAGACGCTGAAGGACCCGGTGCGCCGCGCCTTCTACCTGCTCAAGCTCCACGGCGTGGACCTGGACCGCGAGGACGCGGGCGCCCAGAAGGACATGCCCCTGGCCTTCCTGGAGGAGGTCATGGAGTTGCGCGAGGCCCTGGACGACGCCATGGCGGCGAAGGACCTGCCGAAGGCGCAAGGGATGGCGAAGGACGTGGCGGGCCGCAAGGCGGCGGCGCTCCAGGAGGCCGTGGCGGCGCTCGGCGCGCTGGAGGGCGCTGGGGATTCGCCGGACGGGGTGAGAAAGGCGTCGCACGCGCTGGGGCGGGTGCGCTACTTCACGCGCTTCCTCGAGCAGGTGGACGCGTTCGAGGAGGAGGTGCTCGCGTGAGCAACAACGGCTATCTGCAGATCCACGACCCGCTCAAGCCGAAGGGCCACGTGGTGGGCATCGACCTGGGCACCACGCACTCGCTGGTGGCGTCCGTGACGCAGGGCAAGCCCCGCTGCGTCCCCGTGGACGAGGGCGACTCGCTGCTCCTGCCCTCCGTCGTGCACTACGGCAAGGACGGCGGCGTGGTGGTGGGCGCCCGCGCGCGCAAGCTCGCGGCCGAGGCCCCCACGGACACCATCGTGTCCGTGAAGCGCTTCATGGGCCGCAGCCCGGACGACCCGGAGACGCGCAAGCTGGGCCACTACGACTTCGCCCCCGGCGCCAACGTGGTGCGCTTCAACGTGGCCGGCGGCCAGCCGGTCACGCCCATTGAAGTCTCCGGTGAAATCCTGCGCACGCTGAAGCGCCGCGCGGAGGCGCACTTCTCCGGCAAGGTGGAGCAGGCCGTCATCACCGTGCCCGCGTACTTCGACGACGCCCAGCGCCAGGCCACCCGCGACGCGGGGAAGCTCGCGGGCCTGGAGGTGCTGCGGCTGCTCAACGAGCCCACCGCCGCCGCGCTCGCCTACGGCCTGGACAAGGGCAGCCAGGGGATGTTCGCCGTCTACGACCTGGGCGGCGGCACGTTCGACATCTCCATCCTCAAGCTGGAGGACGGCGTCTTCGAGGTGAAGTCCACCGGCGGTGACTCCGCGCTGGGCGGTGACGACTTCGACCGCGCCATCGCGCAGCACGTGCTCCAGAAGCGCGGCGTGCAGGCCCCCTCCCCCTCGCAGGTGGCGGAGCTGATGGCCGCCGCCCGCCGCGCGAAGGAAGCGCTCACCGACGCGGCGGAGGTGACGCTCAGCGTGGAGGGCCACTCCCAGCCGGTGTCCCGCGCGGACTTCGAGGCGTGGATCCAGCCGCTGGTGGCGAAGACGGGCGCGGTGTGCCGGCGGGCCCTGAAGGACGCGGGCGTGGCGGCGGGCGAGCTGGACGGCGTCATCCTGGTGGGCGGCTCCACGCGCGTGCCCGCGGTGCGCCGCTTCGTGGCGGAGCTGTTCGGCCGCGAGCCCCTGGGCGACATCGATCCGGATCAGGTCGTGGCGCTGGGCGCCGCGGTGCAGGCGAGCCTGCTGACTGACGGCGACCGCCAGGACGAGGTGCTGCTCCTGGACGTCATCCCCCTGTCGCTGGGCCTGGAGACGATGGGCGGCATCACGGAGAAGCTGATTCCGCGCAACTCCACCATCCCCACGGCGGCGGCGCAGGTGTTCACCACGTTCAAGGACGGCCAGACGGGCCTGGACGTGCACGTGGTGCAGGGCGAGCGGGAGCTGGTGCAGGACAACCGCAGCCTCGCGCGCTTCACCCTCTCCGGCATCCCCTCCATGGCGGCCGGCATGGCCCGCGTGGAGGTCCGCTTCCAGGTGGACGCGGACGGCATCCTGTCCGTCACCGCGAAGGAGCAGACCACCGGTGCCGCGCAGGCCATCACCGTGAAGCCCAGCCACGGCCTGACGGAGGAGGAGATTGAAAAGATGCTCCTGGACTCCATCGACTTCGCGGAGGACGACATCCAGGCCCGCCAGCTGCGCGAGCAGCAGGTGGAGGCCGAGCGCGTCCTCTCCGAGGCCGACCGCCAGCTGCGCGAGAACGCGTCCCTGCTGGAGCCCGGCGAGTCGGAGGCCATCCAGGCCGCCATGGCCCGCGTGCGCGAGACGGCCGCCGGCAAGGACTACCTGGCCGTGAAGGAGGCCCTGCACGCGCTGGACGAGGCGTCCCGGGGCTTCATTGAACGGGTCATGAACCGGGCCATCACCCAGGTGGTGTCCGGCCATTCCGTGGAGGAGTACTGAGCCGTGCCCAAGGTCACCTTCAAGAGCCCCCTGGCGGAGGTCGCCGTGGACGTGCCTCCGGGCACCACCCTGCTGGACGCCGCGGAGAAGGGCGAGGCCCAGGTGGGCCATAGCTGCGGCGGCGTGTGCGGGTGCTCCACCTGCCATGTCTGGGTCCGCAAGGGCCTGGACTCGCTGAGCGAGCAGCGGGACGACGAGATGGACCGCCTGGACATGGGCTTCGACGTCCGGCCGTACTCCCGCCTGTCCTGCCAGACGGAGGTCGGCGCCGAGGACGTCACGGTGGAGATCACCGAGGAGTCTCTGGTCGCCTTCATGGACGAGAACCCGGTCATCCGCCGGAAGCTCGAGTCCGAGGGCCGCTGGCCCCTGAAAAAGTAGGCGGAGAAGTAGGCCGCCGCGCGGGTTGAAAAAGGGTGTTGACCGGGCGGGGGAGGTTCTCTATACGTCTCGCCCATCGCGGCGCCGCAAGGCACCGCGAGCCACCTGCCCAGGTGGTGGAATTGGTAGACACACTAGATTCAGGGTCTAGCGCCTGCAAGGGCATGGAGGTTCGAGTCCTCTCCTGGGCATGAAGTAAACGAAGGGCCCCGACCACAAGTCGGGGCCCTTTTTGTTTTCCCGCCCTGCCCTCTTCACGCGGGCTCAGGGCGGCGCGGGCTCCACGGCCTCGTGCGCCACGTGGTGCGCGGCGGCGTTGGCCAGCCGGCCGCCCTTGCGCAGGTCGCGGATCCGCAGCTTGGACTTGTGCACGGACCAGGCACCCACGGCCACCTGGCTGATGACGGTGCCCAGGTGGGTGAGCGTGGCGAAGGCCGCCGCGTCCTCCGGACTGGAGCCCAGCGCGCGCGCCGCCCAGCTCGTGACGAAGTAGTAGATGCCCATGCCCGCCGGGACGCCCGGCAGCGACTGTCCCAGCGAGATGGCGCCCAGCACCACCGCGCCCGCGAAGAGGCCCCCGGGGATGCGCACGCCGCGCAGCGCCAGGCCGTACGCCAGCGCGGAGGCGCACACCGGGAAGATGGAGAAGAAGAACACCTTCGCCATGCCCTTGAAGGAGCGCGCGGTGCCCAGGCCCTCGCCCACGTGGCTGAGGAAGCTGTCCACGCGGGGCAGGCTGTGGCGCTGGTGCAGCCAGCGGCCCAGCGGCGCCGCCCAGTGGGCCAGCAGCACCACCAGGGCGACCAGGCCGATGCACAGCGACACCGCCACCTCCATCTCCGTGCGGAAGTGGGCCATGGTCGCGCCGAAGGGGCCCAGGAAGGACAGGGCCACCAGCAGCATCAGGCAGGCGAACTCCATCAGCTTGCACACGCCCACGGAGCCCAGGCTGCGCACGAAGGGGATGTGGTGCGTGCGCGACAGGAGGAAGGAGCGCGTCACCTCCCCCAGCTTTCCCGGCAGCGCGTTGTGCACGAACACGCCGATGCCGACCATCTGGAAGCGGTCCTTGAACGGGATGGGCTTGCGCAGCGTGGCCTGCCACTGCACCGCCCGGAGCGGCACCAGCGACGCCTGCAGCAGCATGAACGGCACCAGCCACACCAGGTGCCCCGGCAGGTCGCGGACGAACTTGTCCAGGGGGAAGCGCGGCGTCAGCAGGTCGCCAGTCCCACTCAGGTTCCATTTGAAGAACGCGGTGGAGAGCAGCAGCACGGACAGGACGAGCCCCACCACCGCGCCCAGCACCTTCAGCCACGTGCGTCCACCGGCGTTGGGAAGCCGCATGGTCCTCCCCTTCGTCATGGTCAATGCAGGATCCGCGGTGAGCCGGTGTCCAGGTAGGCCTCCGCCAGCCGCTCGTGCAGCCTCGCGCAGTGGCTGAGGCCGGACAGGTCCACCGGGCCGTTGGCGGGCCACATCACCAGGCTGTCGGACTCCACGCGCGTGAGGCCGCCGTGCGAGCCGAACTCCCACGCGAAGCCCACCGTGCCGCCCTTCTGGACGGCCTCACCGAAGAGGACCAGGTCCCCCGCGGTGTCCATGCGCGGCAGCCCGTGGAGGAAGTCCGCCACGGCGCGCCGGCTGTACTCGGTGGTGAGCGGCGCGCGGTCCAGGTCCTCCGGGCCGTAGACGCCCCCGCCCATCACCACGACGGCCTCCGCGCCCCGGCGCATCGCCACCATGCCGATGTCCGGGTTGTTCGTCGCCCGCGCCAGCACCTCCGGGTGACGCGCCAGCAGCTCGCGCGCCTCCAGCGGCGCGGGCCGTCCGCTCAGGTACACGTGGGCGAAGTTGCCGGCCTCCACCACCACGGGGATGAAGGGCTCACGCGCGGCGGTGTCCGGTGCGGGAGGCGTGCGGCCATCCAGCAGGCCCCGGCGCACGTCGTCCCTCAGCGGCGGCACCTCGCCCTCGAAGAGCACGGCCTCCAGCCGGCGGCCCTGGCGCTGCTCCAGGGGCAGGCTGTCCACGTGGCCGTGGTCGGACAGGAGGATGACGTCGTAGGGCTCCGGCGCGGCGCGGGCCACGGCGAACAGCTCCGAAAGCGACGCGTCCACCCGGTGCAGCTCCTGCATCGCCAGCTGCGAGCGAGGGCCCCGGCGGTGCGCCACCTCGTCGTAGTTGCCATAGACCAGGTAGATGAGCGGCACGCCGCGCACCATGTCCACCAGGGACTTGGTGTACGCGAAGCTCCAGCCCAACCGCTGGAGGAGGATGCGGCTCAGGAGGAAGCCCTGCTCGTGGCGCCAGTCGTTGAGGGCGCGCGCCCACTGGCGCACCTCGCGCACGGCCTGCCAGGACTCCATGCCGAAGGAACGCAGGAAGTCCCATGCGCCCTTCGTGCGCGCGGACCCCAGGCCCTGCATCTCGTACGCGAACGAGCGCGCCATGAGCTTGAAGCTCGACAGCGTGCTCATGCACATGCGGTTCATGGCGCCCGCGTGGAAGAGCGAGAAGTAGGTGTGGCCGCCGTGATCCAGCAGGCTCGTGCGGCCGTGGCCCCGCAGGCGCGCGTCAATGGCCATCGCGTCGCCCGGCGTGTTCATCTGCACCTTGCGGCCGAGCGCCCGATCGTACCAGCTGTAGCCCGGCAGGTTGGGGTGTTGCAGCCCGTAGAGCAGCCCCGCCTGGAAGAAGGGCGTGGACGTGGGCGCGCCCCAGAACGCGTTCTCCAGGTGATACGCGCCAGAGCGGACCAGCTGTGCGACAAAGGGCATTCGCCCCGTGACAATGGCCTCGTCAAGCAGCGCCTTGGGCACCCCGTCCAGGTGGACGAGCAGAGCGTTCCGGGGCCGACGCGCCGCCGCGGGCGGAACTTTCGAGCCAATCCTCCGGACAAGGGTGTTCGCCCAATTTCGTGAATTCTCGCTGACGAGCTCGTTGAGACTTTCGCGCACGTTGACGGCTCCCCCATCCCCCAAGGCAAAATGGGCATTCAGGGGGACAGGAGCTTCCGAGGCCGCGCTGCTCTCTTGGAGAGCAGGCGGGCGGAAAGGGTTCCTGTCCCGGGCTGGAATCGATGCGCCCCCTCGGGGCTTCACGGGGTTTCGATGCTGGCTCCAGTCCTTTTTCTGTTCTTCCTGCTGCTGTCCTTGAGCGCCATGGCGGCTGGCCGCACCGCGCCCGGGCTCGGGCCGGTGAAGCAGACGCCGACGATGGACGGCATCGCGCTGCCCCTCTTGAGCTTCAGCTCGGATCAGGGCTTCGGCTACGGCGCCGTGGGCGGCATGTACCTGTACGGCGACGGCACCAGGAAGCCCTATGCGCATGCCCTGTCCGCACAGGTGTTCTTCACCGCGCGCGGCGCCATGAATCATTACCTCCGCTACGACGGCCCGCAGTTGCTGGGGCCCCTGCGGCTGGAGGGACGGCTGGAGTACCGCCAGGAGAAGAGCAGCCCCTTCTTCGGCGCGGGCAACCTGTCCGCCCCGGACTTCCGGGGCGACGTGGACGACGAGCGGTACAACTACGACAAGGGCTCGCCGGGCCTCTGGGTGCGGCTGCGCGGGCGGCCCTTCGGTGAGAAGCACCCGTTCCAGTCGTACGTGGGCTACGGCTGGCGCTACACCCGCGTGTCACCCTACGAGACGTCCATCCTGGCGCAGGAGAAGCCCATCGGCATCGAGGGCGGGCCCAGCGGACAGCTCCTGGCGGGCGCGCTCTGGGACACGCGCGACGACGAGTCCGACCCGACGTCTGGTGGCGTGGAGGAGGTGGCGCTGCGCGTGTCGGGCCTGGCCACCTTCAGCCGCTACCAGTACGCGGGCGTGACGCTGAGCGAGCGCCGCTACATCCGCATCACGCCGCGGCTCGTGTTCGCGCAGCGGCTCACGCTGGACATGCTGTTCGGCGAGGTGCCGTTCTTCGAGTGGATGACGACGGGCGGCGTCAACGTGTCCGAGGGCATTGGCGGCATGAGCAGCGTGCGCGGCATCGAGCGCAACCGCTTCGCCGGCAACGTGAAGGCCTTCAGCAACTCCGAGCTGCGCTTCCAGGCGGCGCGGATGGCCTTCTTCGGGCAGCCGCTGGCGCTGGGCGCGGTGGTGTTCCTGGACCTGGGCCGCGTGTGGCATCCGGGCGTGACGGACGGCAAGTGGCATGAGTGGCACCCGGGCATCGGCGGCGGCCTGCGCTTCTCGCGCCGCGCGGCCGTGGTGCGCATGGACTACGCGCGCTCCACCGAGACGGGCCGTCAGCGCTTCTACATCACGTTCGGTCACATGTTCTAACGGCGGGCCCGGGCGCGCGCCGCACGTTTTCAGGTGAGCGCGTCCACCCAGCCGCGAAGCCGCGCATCCACCTGCGCTTCGCCGCGCACGCCGGGCTCGACGTCCAGCGTCAGCGTGAGGAAGCCGCGCGACTCCAGCCCCTGGCGCAGGGCTTCACGCGCCTGCGCATCCGGGGCGAAGAGGATGCAGCCGTCGCCTCCGCCCGCGCCGGAGAGCTTGCCCGCGCAGTGGTAGGACGCGGCGATGGCGAGCACGCGGCGCATGCCTTCGGTCTCCAACGGGCCCAGTTCCAGCAGCAGCGCGTGCTGGGCCTTCACGGCCTCGGAGAACGCACGGAAGTCGCCGCCGCCCAGGCCGTCTTCAATCGCATGGCCCAGCGCGTCCGAGCGCTCCACGAAGGTCTTGCGGCCGGCTTCCGCGAGTCGGGCCTCCACCTGGTCGATGAGGAGCTTGGTGGACGCGCTCTCGCCGGTGAAGGCGTAGAGCATGGACACGCGGGGCACGGGCATGCGCCAGAGGTCCACCGGCGGGGACTCCGCGAGCGCGGCGTTGAAGCGGCCGGTGTTGGCGGCGTTCGCGAGCGCGGTGATGTCGTAGCGCCGGTAGCGCACGGCGCCGCCCGCGAAGCTCGTGGCCACGTCGCCGCCGCTGCCCTTGCCGCCCTGCCCCAGAGTGTGCGCGGTGAGCGCGAGCTTCAGCACGTCGAACTTCTCTTCCAGCACGTAGCGCGCGGCCTCCGCGGCGAGCACCGTCGCGGACGCGCTGCCGCCGATGCCCAGCTTGTGGCCGCCCGGGCCCAGCGCGCCCGGCGCTACCGCGAGGTCGAAGCCCACGCTCGCGCGGCCGTGCGCGCGCAGGGCTTCATCCAGCGTGCGGGCGACGAAGGAGAAGCCGGCGGGCACGTCGCGGTCCCACTTCACGCCCCGGGGCGTGGTGAGCCCCTGGAGCGTTCCTTCCTCCAGGCAGATGTGCACGCGCGAGTCCTGGCGCCTGCGCACATAGGCGGCCGTGCGCGGCGCCACCGCGGCCAGGCGCGACACGCCGCCCCACAGCACGGCGTACTCGCCGGAGATGAACAGCTTGCCCGGTGCGGAGAGCGCTCGGTCCATCCGTGTGTCACCTCTTCCACGCGTGACGTGCCGTGTCTCGGCGCGGCGCGTTCATGGGAGTCCAGCCGACTTCCAGGCCGTGCGCCGTACCGTCTCACGGCGGCGATGGCCTTGCGAGGCACATCCCGGCAGGCGCCGACCCTGTCAGCCTTCAGCGCGAGGCCTTGAGCCTGGGCGCCCGGCCACGACCGAGTCCGCGATTTCGAAAGTGACCACCCGAAGTCCGCGGACCTGAGTCCCGCCCACTTCCCGCCCGTCGGCGGACCCCAACTGGTCCGACTGTCGGACAGGTTCGGGCATGACCGCCCCAAGCCCGCTGACATTCACCCGGTCCGCATCCCGCCTGGCGGTACCCAACGGGTCCGACTGTCGGACAGGTTCGGGCACGGCCGCCCCATGCCTGCTGCCCCTCATGGGGCCACTCCCAGCCTGGCGGCTCCCAACGGGTCCGACTGTCGGACAGGTTCAGCCATGACCGCCCAAATCCCGCCCGGCGGGTCCCAACGGGTCCGACTGTCGGACAGGTTTCCACTGCCTGGATGCCGACGACGAGCCCGTCCACGTCGGGCGACAGGGCGCATCCACTGGAGCCGCATGGCGGCTCCAGCGACGTGCGCCGTCCGTCAGAACAAGTGCTCGGAGAGAAGCGTCGCGTCACCGCCGGGCACGCAGCGCACCACATCCACGGCTCCACAAGCGCGGGCCAGGGCCTCCGCCGCGACCTCGTGCGCCGCGTCCGTCAGCAGCACCGGGTTCGGGCCCGCGTCGAGCGTGAACCACACCGGCACGCCCTTCTTGCGCTGCTCTCGCAGGTGCTGGATGAGCCCCAGCGTCGCCGAGCTCAGGTAGCAGAGCGGCGGATCCGCCGCGAGCGAGGTGCTGTGCATCCGCCACGCGTTGCGCTCGCACAGCTCGCCCAGCGCCTCCAGGTCCTTCCTCGCGATGAGCTCGCGGGCCCGAGGCACCTCGGCCTCCGCGTCCTTCACCCACGCCGGGTAGTAGGGGCTCGTCTCCACGGTGTTCTTCATCCCGTCCCGCGACTTCACCTCTTTCTCGCCGCGGTCGACGATGGCCACCACCATGCGCAGGTCCGCCCAGTGCCCCGCGTCGAAGCGCTGGAGGGCGTAGCTGTCCTCGCCGTCCGCGCGCTCGCCGCGCTGCCACTCGCAGAAGCCGCCCTGCACGCTGCGGCACGCGGAGCCGCTGCCCCGCCGCGCCAGGATGCTGGACGCCCGCGTGTCCGCCGGCAGTCCCGCCGCCGCGCGCCCCGCCACCGCCAGCGCCGCGAAGCCCGCCGCGCTGCTCGCCAGCCCCGCCGCCATGGGGAAGTCCCCGCGCGACACCACCTTCGCGGGCCCCAGGTCGCGCCCCGCCTGCACGCGCACCGCGTCCAGGAGGCGCAGCACGCGGTCGCGCTCGCTGCCCTTCGCCGCGTGGCCGTGCAGTTCCACCGTGTCCGACGGCGCGCCGAACTCCACCGTCGTCGTCACGTGGATGGGCGCCAGCGTCAGCGACAGGCTGGACTGATGCGGGAGGATGAGCGCTTCGTCCCGCTTCCCCCAGTACTTCACGAGCGCGATGTTGGGATGCGCCCGGACCGTTGCCTTCATGGAATGTCTCCCTGGGCCCGCGGCCCCGCGAGCTGGCTCGCGAAGCAGCGCACGCCGTCGCGCGTCAGCCGCGCGACCACGGGCTCCGGTTCGGAGAAGAGGCCGATGACCGCGCCACCGTCACCTCCCGCTCCGGTGAATTTGGCGCCCAGCGCGCCCAGCGCGCGCAGCCGGAACACCATGTCCTCCAACGCTGGCGACGACAGGCCCAGCGCGTTCAGGAGGCCCTGGTTGACGTTCATCGCGTCCCCCAGCCCCTCCAGGTCCCCCGCCTCCACCGCCTTCGCCGCGTCGGTGACGAGCCTCCCCACCTGCCCGAAGAGCCGCTTGTAGCGCTCCGGCCACCGCGCCTGCCGCTCGCGCAGCGCCCCCACCGTCAGCTTCGTGGGACTGCGCGCGCCCGCCAGCGCCACCACCACCGACACCGGCCGCGGACTCTTCAGCTCACGTGCCCGCCCGGTGACGCCCGCCGGCGCCTGCACCCGCCGGTAGAGGATGAGCTTCTCCTCCGCGCTGGTGGTGTGGTCCACGCCGGACGGCGTGCCGTGGAACTCCTGCTCCATCTCCCACGCCAGCCGCGCCGTCGCCTTCGCCGTGGGCGCCTGCCCCGCCGCCTGGAGCAGCACGCGGGAGGTGGCCACCGCTAGCGCCGCGGAGCTGCCCAGCCCCGCGGACAGCGGCAACTGCGGCTCCAGCGTCACCTTCACCTTCGGCTCGCCCACCAGCCTCGCCGCCCGCGCGAAGGCCTTGCGCATCATCCGCTTCTGCGCCGCGTCCGCCGTCACCGGCACGTCCAGCACGCACGAGCGGGAGGGCACGCCGCGCGCCACCACGCCGATGGTCAGGGGGCCCGCGATGGCCGGGTAGCCGTACACCACGCTGTGCTCGCCCAGCAGGATGACCTTGCCGGCACCGAAGGCGACCAGGGGATTCATTGCGGAAGTCATGGCACCAGGCAGGCGAAGGGACGGGCGCTTTCTTTCCGCGCCCCGCCCCGCTCCGTCAAGCGCTCCCGCGTGGGGAGCGCCCGGGGGTCGGACGTCAGCCGTTGGTGAGGGTGGCGATGGCGGGCGTCTCCGGGGGCAGGCTCGCGAGGATTTCGCGCGCCTTCTCCACCTTCACGTGCCCCGCCTTCACCAGCAGGTTGGCCACCTTCTCCACGTCTCCGCCGCGCGCGCCCGCCGTGACGGCGACGCTGCGCGCGTGCATGGCCATGTGGCCCTTCTGGATGCCCACGGAGCCCAGGGCCCGCAGCGCCGCGAAGTTCTGCGCCAGGCCCACCGCCGCGAACACCATGGACAGCTCACGCACGCTCGTCGCGCGCATCAGCTTGAGCGCCACCTGCGCGCCCGGGTGGATCTTGATGGGGCCGCCCACCATGCCCAGCGCCAGCGGCAGCTCGATGCGGCCCACCAGGTGCCCCTCCTCCAGGTACCAGGTGGACAGCGGCCGGTACTGCCCGCCCCGGCACGCGAACGCGTGCGCACCCGCCTCGATGGAGCGCCAGTCCTGCCCCGTGGCGATGGCCACCGCGTCGATGCCGTTCATCACGCCCTTGTTGTGCGTGGCGGCGCGGTACGGGTCGGCTTCCGCGAAGCGGCTCGCCTGCGCGATGCCCTCGGCGATCTCCTCGCCCGGCAGGCCGAAGTCCGCCAGCAGCGGCAGCGGGATGCGGCACGTGGCGCGCGCGAGCCGCTTGTCCGCCAGGTTCGACAGGATGCGCAGGTAGACCCGGCCGCCCGTGACCTGCTCAATCAGCGGCGCGACACCCTCCGCCATGGTGTTGATGAGGTTCGCCCCCATCGCCTCCTGCGCGTCGATGAGCAGGTGGACGATGAGCAGCGGCTCGCCGCGCGGCCCCTCGGGCGCGGGCAGCAGGCGCACCTCCACGTCCTTCGCGCCGCCGCCGCGGGCCACCATGGCCGGGTGGAAGCTGTTGGCCAGGGCGAGGATCTGCTCCTTCGCGTCCAGGATGCGCTCGCGCGCGATGCCGGCGTCTCCGTAGTTGGAGACCTGCACCTGGCCGATCATCATCGACTCGTCGGCCTCCGCGGTGAAGCCGCCCGCCTCGCGGACGATCTTGGACGCGAACGACACCGCCGCGACGACGGAGGGCTCCTCCACCGCCATGGGCACCAGGTAGTCGCGCCCGTTGACGTTGAGGTTGAGGCCCAGGCCCAGCGGCAGGGAGAACGTGCCCACCGCGTTCTCAATCATCTGGTTGGCGGTCGACAGGTCCAGGCCGCTCTCGCCGCGCAGCTGCTCCAGCTCCGCCTCGGTCAGCCGGAACATCTGGCCGATGCGCGCCAGACGCTCCTCCAGGGGCAGCTTGTGGAATCCGGCGAGCCGGGACGTCACGGTGTCAGACATGTTCTTCCTTCCCAACCTGGGATCCACCCGGCATCACAACGCCGCCAGCCAATCCTTCAACGCGCCGGTCAACACGCGGGGGCGCTGCCGCAATTGCGCGACGGAGCGGCTGCCCGTCAGCACCAGCGCCTGCCGCAGCCCCGTGAGGATGACCTTCAGCGCCTCTTCAGCGGCCGGCAGTCCGCCCTGCTGCTGGGCCCGGAACAGCGGCAGCGCCATGCCCGCCAGGTCCGCGCCCAGCGCGAGCACCTTCGCGGACTCCAGCCCGCCGCGCACCCCGCCGCTGGCCACGAGCCGCACCTCCGGCCCCACCGCCTTGCGCACGCTGGCGATGGCCGCCGCGGTGGGGATGCCCCAGCCGCTGAACTCCGCGCCCACCTGCGCCTGCGAGCCCGCCGCGCGAAGCTGCTCCACGCGCACCCACGACGTGCCGCCCAGCCCGGAGACGTCCACGTTGCGCACGCCCAGCTCCACCAGCCGCCGCGCCACGTCCGGGCCGATGCCGCACCCGGTCTCCTTCACCAGCAGCCGGTCGCCAAACGCCCGCGCGAGTTCCTCCACCACGCGGTAGCCGCCCCGGAAGTCGCGGTCTCCCTCGGGCTGCGTCAGCTCCTGGCCCGCGTTGAGGTGCAGCGCCATGCCGTCCGCGCCAATGGCGTCCATCAGCCGCCGCACGCCGTCCACGCCCAGGCCAATGGCCTGATAGAGCCCGATGTTGCCCAACAGCGCCACCGTGGGCGCCACGTCGCGCACCGCGTAGGACGCCGCGCGAGCGCTGTCCTCCGCCATCGCGCGCTGGCTGCCCACGCCGAAGGCCAGGCCGTGCCGCTCGGCGAGCAGCGCCAGGTCCCGGTTCACGGCCCCCGCGCGGTCGGTGCCCCCCGTCATCCCGGTGACGAGCAGCGGCGCCTGGAGGCGCTTGCCCAGGAACGGCGTGGACAGGTCCACGTCCTCCACGGCCATCTCCGGCATGGCGCAGTGGATGAGGTGCACGTGCTCCAGCAGCGTGGAGTTCTGCGCCGGCTCCACGTCGCCGGTCGCGCACAGGTCGAGGTGGGCATCCTTCCGCCTGGCTGTCGTCTCGTCGCCCATGTCCCTGAATGCCGCCCGCGCTGTCGCTGCAAAAAACGTGTAAGCCTGGAAGGTCCTTGGGTTCCTAGCAAGTGCCCGGGCCGGGGTGCAAGCCAAAGGGCCCCAGCGGTCGCCCCCGGGGCGCGGATGGACGCGGTGGCTTCTGGACGGTATGAGCCACCGCGTGAGCACGCCGGAGAACAGGGTCGTCGTCTTCCTGCACAGTGGCGAGTACGACCGGGTGCACCAGGGGCTCTCCATCGCCGCGGCGGCGACCGCGGCCGGACGGCGCGTGGAGGTGTACCTGTTCTGGTGGGCCCTGGAACGCTTCCTGATGGACAGGCTGGACGAGCCGGACTTCACCGGCCGCGAGGACGTGGCGGACCGCTTCGAGGCGCGCGGCATGCCCACCGTGCGCGCGCTCCTGGAGCACGTGCGCGAGTCCGGCCTGGGCACGGTGGCGGGCTGCACGGGCTCGCTCGGTGCCCTGGGGAGCGAGTCGAAGGCGGGCGACAGTGGCATTGACGTCTGGCTCGGTTGGAGCGCCATCCTCCAGCGTACGGCGGGCGTGACGGATCGTTTCTACCTTTGAGACGAGCGGTGCCAGGGGCCATGGGCCTCCGGGGTAGCTTGGACCCGTTACGTTGACGCCCCCTTGCGCCTGCTTACGTTTCGTGTGGCCCCCTTGACGGGGCGAAAGGCACGGAACGAGGACCATGGCTTGGCGTGACCCCCACATGACATCCCGAGGACCGGCGGCACCGGCGCTCAAGGGCGGCGGGTGGCACCGGCTGGGCAACGCATTGAAGACGACCGTCCTCCTGGCGGGCTTGACGGGCCTGGTGCTCGTCATCGGCCAGCGGCTAGGCGGCGCGCAGGGGCTCGCGATGGCGGGCCTCTTCGCGGTGGTGATGAACTTCGGCTCGTACTGGTTCAGCGACCGCATCGCGCTGGCCATCCACGGCGCGCAGCCGCTGCCGTACGAGCAGGCGCCGTGGCTGCACGAGATGGTGGAGCGGCTGGCCGCGAGAGCGGGCATGCCGAAGCCGAAGGTGTACCTCTTGCCCACCGCGCAGCCCAACGCGTTCGCCACGGGCAGAAACCCCAGCCACGCGGCCGTCGCGGTGACGGCGGGCATCGTGGACATCCTGGACCGGCGCGAGCTGGAGGGCGTGCTCGCGCACGAGATTGGCCACGTGCGCAACCGGGACACGCTCATCGGCACGGTGGCGGCGACGCTCGCGGGCATCATCAGCTACGCGGCGCAGATGCTCTTCTGGTTCGGCGGCAGCATGCTCAGCCGCGGCGACGACGAGGAGGGCGGCGGCCTGGCGGGAGCGATGTCCAACCTGGGCCTGCTCCTGGTGGCGCCCATCGCGGCCACGCTGCTGCAGCTGGCGGTGAGCCGCTCGCGCGAGTACGGCGCGGACGCCACGGGCGCGGAGCTGTGCGGCGACCCGGATGCGCTGGCGAGCGCGCTCCTGAAGATGGAGCGCGGCGCGGAGGCCATGCCGTACGACCGGGCGCCCGCGACGTCGCACCTGTTCATCGTCAACCCGCTGCACCACGGCGGCGTGATGTCGCTGTTCTCCACGCACCCGCCCATCCCGGAGCGCGTGCGCCGGCTGCGCGAGATGAGCGCGCGGATGGGCCACGGCACGCGCTCCCGCGGCGGCTGGGAGTACGCGTACTAGGTCAGAAGGGCTGGAAGCAGTCGTAGTTGCGCTGGGAGACGATGCGGCCGTCGCGGAAGGTGAAGAACATGCCCAGCGACGCCCGCATCGTCCCGCCCGCGGGCAGGCTTCCCACGGGCACCCGCAGCGTCGCGCTCCACTCCGCCTCCACCGCCACGGTGTCTCCCACGCAGAGCTCGGAGGTCACCTCGTAGCGCTGGGCCGCCACGGCCTTCTGGCCCCGCTCCGCGGAGGCCAGCAGCGCCGCCAGGTCGCGCGTCGTCCCCTGGGGCGTCAGGCGGTTCGGGTACTCGTGCTGGCGCACCTCCGGGTGGAAGAAGGCCGCGAGCGCCTCCCCGGTCGCCCCCGCTTCGAGGGCCTGCAAGTAGCGCCGGGTGAACTCCAGGTTCGGCGAGGGCTGGGACATGGCGGGCTCCCTGGACCGGGCTTCAGGAGGAATTTCCACAACCCCGGTTTCACAACCGTCATTGCACAACCCAAGTTGTGGATGCAAGACGGAGGGTCATGGCACGTCGGGCGCGCAGGGGAAGTGCGGAGCTGGAGGCGTTGGACCTGGGACACCTGGCCCTCTTCGTGGGCATGCGGGTGAACGCGCTGGTGCTGGAGCGGGTGCACGCGGCGGGCTTCCCGGGGCTGCGGCAGGGGCATGGCTACGTGGTGCAGCACCTCTTGGGGGCGCCGCGCACCATCAGCGAGCTGGCGGAGCTGTTGGGCGTGACGCAGCAGGCGGCGTCCAAGACGGTCTCGGAGCTGCGGACGCTGGGCATCGTGGAGCCGGCGCCTTCCGAGGACGCGCGGACGCGGCGGATCCGCCTGTCCGAGCGGGGCCATGCCGCCGTGGACACGACGCGCGCCATCCGGGCGGAGTTCGAGACCCGCTTCCGCCGCGCGCAGGGGGCCCGGGTGGTGGATGAGACGCGCCGGGTGCTCGCCGCCGTGCTGGAGTCGCTGGGCGGCGCGGAGACGGTGCGACGCCGGCGGGTGCGCGAGCCGCGCTGACGGAGGCTATCCGGGCGGCGGGGCCGGGAGTGGACCGAAGGACTCCTCCGGGTGCTCCAGCATCTCGCGCAGCGTGTTGGCGATGACGCCCGCGTGGTAGCCGTCGAGGAAGCGGTGGTCGAAGGACGCGTTGATGTTCATGACGTGGCCAGGCACCACCCGCCCCTCCTCCACCACCGCCACCTCCCGCACCGCTCCAGGCGCGAGGAAGATGGGCACACGGGTGAACGGCGCCAGCGGCAGGTACGCCGTGTCGAGCCCCAGCGCGCCCACGTCCACCACGACTGCTGATCCGAATGGATCCCTGGGCATGCCGAGCCATGACGGATCCACGTTCAGCGTGTACGTGAGGAACGACACCAGCCCGGTGAAGCGGTGCAGCAGCAGGTGCGGCACGCGCGACAGCAGGCGGCGGCCCTGCTCCACCCGGGCGTCGCGGCCCTCGCGCACGCGCGCCGCGGTGGCCTCCACCTCCAGCGCCAGCTCGCGCACGGGCTTCTGGTCCACGTCCTCGATGCGCACGGGCGTGAGGCCCTGCTGATCCGCGCCGGGGAGCACCGCGCACACGGTGATGCGCTGGCGCAGGTAGATGCGCTGGTAGCGCAGGAGCGCGTTCGCGTCCGGGCAGCGGCGCAGCGCTTCGCCCACGGCCTTGAGGACCAGGTGCGTCGCGGTGAGCCGGACGCCGGTGCGCTGGTGGAAGGCGTCCAGCCAGGCGAGCGCCGCGTCCATGCGCACCGTCAGCGTGCCGTAGACCGTGGGGTCATACGCGGTCGTCCAGCTCCCGATGGCGAGCTTGCGGAAGCTCGACACGTCCTGCTTCGGCTTCAGCTCCAGGTGCGCCATGGGCGGGAGCGTGCCCCAGGACGGCGCTCACGGGGGAGCCGGAAAACAGGCGGACGGCGCGGCCCGGCCGGCACGGTGGGTGGGGCCCGCCGGGTTGCCCGCCAGTGAAGCCTTGACGCGCCATGTCCCAGCGGTAGGCTGCCCCGCTTTTTGCATCCTTCTGTGGAGGTCGTTCCCTTGCTGGTTGCACTCATCCTCGTATCGGTCGGGTTCGCCGTGACGCTCGGCCTGCTGCTCTTCGGAGACAAGAGCGGCGCTGGTGCCAACGCGGGCCGTCCCTCGCTCTCTTCTTCCTCTTCCGCGCCGTCGTCGTTCCGGGGCGAGCTGGAGTCCGAAAGCAAGGCGCGCGCGAAGGCGGAATCGGAGGTCCAGCGCAAGCAGAAGGAGCTGGACGAGCAGCGCGCGCAGCTCCAGGAGGTCAAGGAGCAGCTGAAGCAGACCAAGCGCAAGCTCTTCGAGCAGAAGGAAGGCGACAAGGGGTCGAACGACCTGGCCAAGGCCCGCGCCGAGGTGGAGCGCAACGCCAGCATCCAGCTGGAGCAGACCCGTTCGGAGCTGGCACAGGCCCTGACGGAGAACGCCCGGCTGCGCGCGGAGACCGAGTCGCGCAACAGCCCCCGCCGCCGTGAGGCCCCGGCCGCCGCCCCCGCGCAGACGTCCGCGCCCGCGGCCGCCGCCCCCGCGACGACGGAGCAGATCGCCGCGCCCGCGAGCGAGCCCGTGGTGAGCGCGGCGGTGTCCGTGACGCCCGTGCCCGTGGCCCCGGCGGAGCCCGTGCGCCGCTACCGCGAGCTGAACGACGCGGACCGCGAGAAGATGAACCGGCTGGAGCAGGCGGCGAACAAGGACCGCGCGCGCGCCGCGGAGCTGGAGAAGGAAGTACGCCGGCTCAAGGGCCGCGCGGACACGCAGGCGCGCATCCTGGCGGTGACGAAGTCCGAGGCCGACCTGGGCAAGGACAAGTACAAGGCGCTGGAGAAGCGCCTCAACCGCACGCTGCTGGAGCGCGACCTGCTTCGCCGGGCCATCAAGGACCTGGAGAAGAAGACGGGCATGCTCGCGGACCGCACGGAGCTGACGCCGGACGAGGTCGCCGCCAGCGACCAGCGCAGCGACGAGCAGGCCCGCGCCCGCGCCGAAGCGGAGGCCCGCGCCGCCGCCGCGGCCACGCCGACGGAAGCCCCCGCCGCCGCCCCGGCGTCCAGCGAGGGCGAGGCGAAGCCCTCCGAGTCCCCGCCGTCCAACGCCTGATCCGCGTCCCAGCCTGAAGCACCCAGGCCCCGCCGTCCCCTCACCGGGACGCGGGGCCTTCGTGTTTCAGCGGAAGGACTCGACGATGTCGACGCCCGCCGAGGCGAACTCCAGGATGGCCGTCCCCGGCTTGGAGTCAGGCCGCTTCCGCAGCTGCCCCTTGGAGAGCCGCGCCACGGCACAGATGGGAACCTTGTCGCCGTCCGGAGGATGCGCCTCGTAGTAGCGGACGACCACCTGCGGACCGCCGGTCCACACCCGTCCGTAGAGCCGGGTGGTCGTTTCGAGAGGCCCGAGGCCGGAGATCAGCATGCTCTCCACGGGGCCGTCGTAGAGCGTGATGGGGCTGACGTCGTCCTGGTTGATGTCGAGCGCGACGTTCGCTCCGTCGCCCACGCGCAGGCGAAGGATCCGCATCGTGTTCAGCGCATCCTCGGGACAGTCCTCGGGCTTGGGCGTCCCATCCGAACGAAGCCCCACGCCTCCTCGCGTCGTGGTGCAGCCCAGCGACAGGGCCAGCACGAGGGCAACCGGGGACCACTTGCGCGGTGCGTTCATGTCGCGTCGATCTACTCCCGGATGAAACGCTGTTCCAGGACGAGGTAGGCCTGGGACAGGCCAGCTTCAGTCGCGCGGCGGCGGCATCACCACCAGGGCTTCGGTGTTGGCGCGGGGCTCCCCGGTGCTGTCGTCCACGCCGCCCACCACGAGCACGGAGCCGTCCGGCAGCGCGGAGCACGTGTGCCACACGCGCGGCTGCGGCATCAGCGGCAGGCCCAGCACGGTGGGCTGCGAGCCCGCGTGCGGGGTGATCAGCTCCACCCACGGCACCGCGTACGTCGAGCCGATGGCGGTGCCCCGTCCTCCGAGCACCACGACGCGGCCGTCCGGCAGCGTCACCGCGCAGGGGTTGCTCCGAGGCATCAGCGCGGGGCCGTCGCTCACGGTCATCACGTCCTCCAGCACCTCGGAGGCGCCCACCGCCTGTGCTCCCTGGGATGGATCCACGCCGTCGAAGCCGCCCATCAACAAGGGGCGGGGTGTCTCCTCCGGCCGTCCCAGCAGCGCGACGGCCGCGCCCACCCGGGGCACCCGCAGCCGGGGCGGGACGTTCAACAGGCGCTCCAGGTCCGTGCCGTTGAAGCCGACGGCCAGGACCTCCGGCGCGGGCCCCGTGGTGTCGGCACCGCCCGCGATCAAGAAGGTCTTTCCGTCGTCCCTCACCGTCAGCGTCGTGTCGACACGGCGCACCTCACCGGCCACGTCGACGAAGCGGCCGGAGGCGCTGTCGAAGGCTTCCGCCGTGAACACCCCGCTGCCGTCCGCCGCCCGCCCGCCCACCAGCAGCACGTGCCCTGCCGCATCCACCGCCGCCGCGTGCTGGTAGCGCGCGACCTTCGGCGTCAGGTCACTCCTCGCGCCTGTCTCCGGGTCCAGGAGGCGTGACGTGGGCTGCAACGTCACCGGGGCGAAGGACTCCGCTCCGCCCGCCAGGAACACGCGACCGTCCGGCAGCAGCGACGCCGTGTGGAAGGCCCGCGCGCCCACGTCCGGCCCGGGGATGAACGTGCCTTCCCTCGGGTCGAACACCTCCGTGGTCGCGGACACGGGCCGCGAGCCATCCCCCTGGGGCCGGTAGCCTCCGGTGAACAACACCCGTCCATCCGGCAGCGTCGTCGCCGTGTGCGCCGCGCGGGCCTCCGTCGGCGTCGAACATGTCTCCGGATCCGACGCCAGGTTCACCGGCACGAACTCGCCCAGCCGTCGCAGGAGCACTCGCACCTGGGGATTCGGCTCATCCTCCCCGGCCCACACAGGGAACGGCGAGGAGCGGCCCAGCGAGACCAATTGGCCGCCCTGATCCGGTGCCCCCACGTAGGCCCGCACCTCCAGCACCCGGTCGGCGCCAGGCGGAACGGTGGGCACGTCCTTCGCCCAGGTCCAGTTCACCGTCGACACCCGCTCCCGGGGCGTGTCGAGGCCCGGGCCCGTCACGCGGAAGCGCAGGTGCGTCACCCCGGCCAGGGGCTGGGTGCCGGCACAGGACGCGGAGAGGAGGATCAGGCCGGGCCGGACCTCCTTCTCCCCGCAGGCGGGGGTGAGGGCCACGAGGGCGGCGGCGAGGAGCGTGGAGCGGACGAAGCGCGGTGCCATGCGGTGGACGCTACCAGCCCCCTTCCCCGGAGGGGTGGAGTCCGGACGGCCGGAAGCAGGCGGCGCGGCGGGGATTGCGCTGTAATGCGCCCGCCCCAGGACGTATGTCCTGTCCCCTCCTCCATGAAGCTCTCGCTCGCCACCCGCATCTTCCTGGGCTACGCGCTGGTGCTGCTGACGTTCGGGGCCGTGTCCCTCTTCAGCGTGGCGGAGCTGCACCGCAACCGGCTGGAGATCCGGCTCGTCAGCCAGGGCTACCTCCAGCTGTCCCAGGACGCCGCCGCGCTGGAGACCTTCCAGACCAGCCAGGAGAAGGACACCGAGCGCGTGCTGGAGCAGAACAGCGTGGAGACGCGCCGCGCGCTCATCCGGCTGGCAAGCCTCTACTACGCGCCCCAGATGGCCCAGCGCCTGGAGGCCGCCCGCGCCAAGGCCCGCGAGGTGCTCACCTTCGCCCCCGAGGGCGAGGTGCCCTTCGTGAAGGAGCTGGACGCGCGCTTCGCCGAGCTGGCACGCAACTCCCAGGCCTACGGCCACGCGGTGGAGGCCGTCTTCACCGCGCTCGCGTCCGAGTCCCCCGAAAGCCAGGAGGTGGCGCGCGCCACCGCCGAGCTGCGCCAGCTGGAGAGCGCCATCGGCCGCGAGCTGCGCGTGCTGCGCGCGACCTTGGGCAACCGCATCCGCGAGCGCGTGGACGGCGCGGAGGAGCGTGAGCGCCGCACCGGCCTCACCATCATCGCGCTGTCCATCATGGCCATTGGCGTGGGCGTGGGCGTCACCGCATGGTCCGCCCGCACGCTGCGCCCGGTGCGTACGCTGATTGAAGGCGTGTCCCGCATCGGCCGGGGTGACTACTCCGCCCAACTGGGCGTGCGCGGCGAGGACGAGGTCGCGCTGCTCGCGCGCGAGTTCGACCAGATGGCCCGCTCACTCCAGACGCGCGAGGCGCAGCTCAAGTCCCAGGCCGAGGCGCTGATGCGCGCGGAGCAGCTGGCCGCCGTGGGCCGCATCTCCGCGCAGATCGTCCACGAGGTGCGCAACCCCCTATCCTCCATCGGCCTCAACGTGGAGCTGCTCCAGGACGCGGTGGACAGCGCGCGGTTCGACTCGCAGGACACCGCCACGGAGGCGCGCGAGCTGCTCTCCGCCGTCACCCACGAGGTGGACCGCCTCACCGACGTCACCGAGCAGTACCTGCGCATGGCCCGCCCCGCCCGGCCGGACCTGGAGCCGGAGGACATCATCGCGGTGCTCGACGGCGTGCTCGACTTCACCCGCGAGGAGCTGGTGCGCGCGGGCGTGGAGGTGGTGCGCGACTTCGCGCCCGACACGCCCCGCGTGCTCGCGGATCAGGGGCAGCTGCGGCAGGTGTTCCTCAACCTCCTGCGCAACAGCCGCGAGGCCATGCCCACGGGGGGCAGGCTCACCGTGGCCACCACCCCGCGCGACGGCGACGTGGAGGTCACCGTGCGCGACACCGGCAACGGCATGACCGAGGAGGTCCGCCGCCACCTCTTCGAGCCCTTCTTCACCACCAAGGAGGGCGGCACCGGCCTGGGGCTCGCGGTGAGCCAGCAGATCCTCCAGGCCCACGGGGGCTCGCTCTCCTGCCAGAGTATTCCCGGCCAGGGAACGACCTTCGTGTTAAGGCTTCCCTGCGCATGAGCTTTACACCGTACCGGGACGTGCTGCCCTCGGGGCTGCGCGTCGTCACCGTCGAAACGCCCCACCTGCACACCGCCCTCCTGGCCGTCTACGTGCGGACCGGCAGCCGCCACGAAACGGTGGAGAACAACGGCGTCAGCCACTTCCTGGAGCACCTCTTCTTCCGGGGGAGCGAGGGCTGGCCGGACACGGTGAAGATGAACGCCGCCGTGGAGGAGGTGGGCGGCAACCTCAACGGCGCCACCACCCGCGACCACGGCTACTACTACACCCCGCTGCACCCGGCGCACCTGCGCGTGGGCCTGGAAGTCATCGGCGACATGCTCACCCGCCCCCGCCTCACGGACATGGAGGTGGAGCGGCAGATCATCCTCGAGGAGATGCTCGACGAGGTGGACGAGAAGGGCCGCGACATCGACCTGGACAACCTGTCCAAGCGGCTGCTGTTCCCCGGCCACCCGCTCTCCCTGAAGATCGCCGGCACCCGCGAGTCCGTGACGGCGCTCACCCACGCCCAGGTGCTGGAGCACTTCGCCCGGCACTACGTGGCCGGCAACCTGGTGGTGTCCGCCGCGGGCAGCGTGAAGCACTCGGAGGTGCTGGAGCTGGCGGAGCGCGCCTTCGCGCACCTGCCCAAGGGCAGCGCCACCACGGAGAGCGCGCCGGCCCTGTTGGGCCCCGGTCCGCACTTCCACTTCGTCACCCACGACGAGTCGCAGACGGAGTTCAAGCTCACCTTCCGCTGCGTGCCGGAGCAGCACGAGGACTTCCCCGCGCTCCAGATTCTGCGGCGCCTGCTGGACGACGGGCTGTCGTCGCGGCTGCCCTTCGAAATCGTGGAGAAGCGCGGCCTCGCGTACTCGGTGCAGGCCGGGCTGGACACGTACCACGACATCAGCCTCTTCGAGATTGAAGCGGCCAGCGCGCCGGAGAAGGCGTCGCTCGTGGTGGCCGAAGCGCTGCGCGTCCTCGCGGAGCTCTGCGAGAAGGAGGCGAGCGAGGAGGAGCTGAACCGCGCCAAGCGCCGCCACCGCATGCTGCTGGAGTTCTCCCAGGACTCGCCGGGAGAGCTGGCCGGGTGGTTCGGCGGCGTGGAGCTGTTCCGGACGCCGGAGACGTTCGGCCACCGCGCGGATCAGGTGGACCGCCAGACGGCCGCGCGCGTGCGCGAGGTGGCCCGGCGCTACTTCACGCGGGAGAACCTGCTCGTCGTGGCGGTGGGCCAGCGCAAGGGGCTCAAGGCGCTGGAGAAGGTCGTCGCGGACGCGGAGGGGCTGCCCTCCTCCGGGTCCGGGTCCGTCCTGGTCAGCGCCGCCCGCGGATGATGATGGGCCCGGACGGGGCCTTCTTCTTCCTGGGCGTCGCCTTGTCGATGGCCTTCTGGATGCGCAGGTACTCGGGGTTCTGCGGCTCGCGCTTCAGGACCTCTTCGATGAGCTTCTTGCCGCGCGGCAGCTGCGTCTCGAACTGGGCGTAGAGGTTCGCGAGCGCGGCCTTCTCCTCCGCGGACGCCTCTCCCAGGCCCAACAGCCGTTCAAGAACCTCCTGCGCCTCCGGCTTGCGGCCGGCCTTCAGGTGCAGCCGCCACAGGCGCGACAGTGCGGGCGCGAAGGCGGGCTCCGTCTTGAGAGCGAAGCGGTAGCTGTCCTCCGCCGCTCTCGCGTCCCCCTGCTCCTCCAGCACGCGCCCGCGCACGTACAGCGCGCGGCCGAAGCGCGGGCGCAGGTGCAGCGCGCGGTCCACCAGCTGCTGGGCCTCCGACGCGCGGCCCTGGGCGCAGACGATCTCCGCGAGCCACGCGATGGCCTCCGCGTTGTCCGCGTCGTCCTCCACCAGCTTCTTGAGCGCGCCCTCCGCCTCCGCCGGGCGCTTCATCGCCATGAGCACGCGGGCCTTCATCGCCACCACGTCCGTGGTGTCCGCGTCCTCGGGCGGCACGGCCTGGAGGTCCGCCTCCGCCATGTCGTAGACGCCGCTCATCAGGAAGTAGCGTGCGCGCAACAGCCGCGCGGGCGTGAAGCCAGGCGTGCCCTGGAGCACGCGGTCCATCAGGTTGGCCGCGAGCAGCTCCTCGCCCTTCATGAGCAGGATTTCGGCCTCCACCGTCTTCGTCGCGGCGTCGTCCGGGCTCTCCCGGAGGATGCGCTCCAGCGTGGTGAAGGCCTCGTCCGGGCGTCCCTGCCGCGCCTGGAGGCGGGCCAGCGCGAGGATGTCCTCGTTGGGCAGCTTGCCCTCGTCCCGCAGCGCGACGAGCGTGGAGATGGCCGGAGAGATCTGCCCTTCCCCCAGGTAGAGGTCCGCGAGCTGTTTCTGGATGACCGGGTCGGTGCCGGGCAGCAGGCCTTCCGCCTGCTTGAGCGTCAGGATGGCGGCGCCCGGGTTGCCCGCGCCCTGGTGGGCCTTGGCCAGCAGCAGCAGCGGCTCCACGCTCTCCGGCGCGGCGTTGGCGGCCTTCTGCAGCGCGGCGATGGCGCGGACGTACTGGCCCTGCGAGAGCGCGTCACGGCCCTGGGAGAGGGAGTTCTGGACCTGGACGGCCTGCTTCTGGGCGGCCGCCGTCTCCGGGTCCTTGCAGGCAAGCGGAAGGAGCAGGACGAGCGTCCAGGGACGGGGGAAAAATCGATGGGGCATCGCTGAGGGACAGGGTAGCGGATGTTATCGTTCTCCGTCGATGGACCCTTTCGTGCGCCGCCTCGTGGAGAGGCTTCATGACCCCAGCCGGCCGCTGTCGCGGAACCGGCACTTCCACACGTTCGACACCCCCGAGGGTCGAATGGCGCTGAAGGTGTTCCGCCGTCTGCGCAGCCTCCAGCAGGACATCCTCGCCTGCCACAAGGAGGGCCGCCGCGCCCGCATCAGCCGCCAGGTCAACCCGGAGGGCGACCACCGCATCGAGCTGTGGATGGAGCGCGTCGCGGGCCGCCGCGTGTCCATGCTCCAGCCCGCGGAGTACGAGCTGCTCGCCCGGCTGCCGGGCGTAAGGGACGCGCTGGAAATCCTGGACGAAGCGGCCTGAGGCCCGGCGCGCGTCAGAACACCCAGGGCCCCAGCCCCGTGGGCGCCCCGTCACACGCCGCGCGCAGCCGCGCCTGGGCGTCCTCGTAGGACAGCCGGGCCGCGTCCGCCTTGAGCGTGACGGAGGCCCAGTCCCGCCACGAGCGCAGCACCGCGACGTGGCGTCCGTCGTCATCCTGCGCCTCGGAGAAGTGGACCAGCAAGCGCTCCTCCAGGGCCTCGCGCGCCTTGGTCCACGGCCCTTCCTTGTCCAGTTGGACGCGCTTGTCCCGCTCCACGGTGGACAGCAGCGCGCGGGCGTCCGCGGACAGCCCCTGGAGGGACGGGCGGCGGCGCGCGGGCTCCATGGCGACGCGGTAGACGGCGGGCCATAGCGTGGAGTCCACGAAGGCGACCTTGCCCTCCACGAGCCGCACCGCGAGCACGTCCTTCGACGCGCGCAACATGCGCCCCAGCCGGTACGCGAGGCGTCCCTTCGCATGGTCACGCCAGCTGCCGGTGGGCCGGCCGCCCATGACCTGCTCGACGAGGGACGTGGGCCCGTGGGTGGGCACCTCGGTGATGACGTGGCGCGTGCGCACCAGCTCTTCCGCGTCCCTCAGCGTCTTGATCATCCGTGTTCCCCTCTCCGGTGCGGCGGGTGCCGCGCCCTATGGGGAAAACATTCCGCGCCGGGGGCGGATTCCGGCGCCCGCCTCCTTCACGGCTTCGGGCCTTGCGCCTGCTGCCACTGGCCCGGCGTCGTCCCGCTCCAGCGGCGGAAGGCCCGGGTGAAGGCGCTGGGGTCGCTGAAGCCCAGGAGGAAGGCGATTTCAAAGTGGGGCAGCTGTCCGTCGCGCAGCAGCTGGAAGGCGCGGTCGCGGCGCACGGCGTCCTCCAGACCCGCGAACGTGACGCCCTCCTCCCGCAGGCGGCGCTGGAGCGTGCGCTCACTCACCGCGAGCCGCGTCGCGACGTCCACGGGGACCAGGTCCCCCGTGCGGGGCTGGGCCGCGAGCACCTCCTCCACGCGCTCGCGCCAGGAGCGGACCTCGTGGGCCTCCACCCGCGCCAGCTCCGCCTCCGCGCGGGCGTGGAGCAGGTTGCCCAGCTCGATGTCCGCGTGGCGGATGGGGAGGTTCGCGGCGGCCTCGTCGCCCTGCACGAGGTTGGCGCTCGCGCCGTATTCGATGCCGACGCCGAGGAACGCCTCCACCACCGAGGAGGCCGCATGGCGCGGGTGCGTGACGCAGACGCGCGTGGGGCGCCAGTCCTCGCCGCTGAGCGCGCGGCCGCTGGCCACCATCGCCACGAGCAACCCCTCCACCGGGTGCTTCAGGCGCGAGGCCCATTCATCCTGGGGATCCAGCTCCAGCTCCACGCGCATCACTCCGGGCAGCTGGAGGACGCGCCACATCGTGCGCGGGTCCAGCAGCGCGTGGATGCGGCAATAGCGCTGGAGGGACGTGCGCAGGTCGGGGCTGTTGACCAGCACGTAGCCCACGAGCCCCACGTGCGTGGGCTCCAGGGCCTGCGCGAGCCGCACGGCCAGCGGCTCGGAGCCGCCCACCTCCACGAGCAGGGTCCACACGCGCTGGAGCGCCGTGTAGGGCAGCCGCACGTCCGGCCGCGCGAGCAGGGCTTCGTCCACGCCCACCGCCTCGAGCAGCCGCTCCCGGGCGATGCCCAGCGACATGCCCACCTGGAACAGGGGGCGGAACAGCGAGGACTGGAGCGTCTGGGGACGCATCGCGGGCCAGCATGGCCTGACGCCCCCTCGCCTCGCAATGCGCCCTGGCGCCGGAGGACAATGCGTTGGCGCCCCGGGACCATGCACGCCGGGCGCCGGGGCGCGATACCTCCCTCCAGGAGGAAGCGCCCGATGACCACCGCCGCCGCCACCGCCACCGTCACCCGCCAGCCCCCGGGCCCCCGGGGCCACCTGCTCATGGGCATCCTGCCCGAAGTGCGCCGCGACATCCTGGGCTGCCTGGAAAGCCTCCATCGCCAGTACGGCGACGTGGTGCGCTACCGGCTGGGCCCCATGCGCTCGCACCTCGTCGCGCATCCGGATGCCGTGAAGCACGTGTTGCAGGACCACGTGAAGAACTACACGAAGGACCACATCACGTACCGCATGGGCCGGTGGATCACCGGCAACGGCCTGCTCACGAGCACGGGGGACTTCTGGCTCCGGCAGCGGCGGCTGGCCCAGCCTGCCTTCCACCGGCAGCGCATCGCGGGCATGGCCGCCGGCATGGTGCGGCAGACGCAAGCGCTGCTCCAGCGTTGGGACACGGCCGCCGCGAACGGCGCGCCCGTGGGCATCAACGAGGAGATGATGCGGCTGACGCTGGCCATCGTCGGGGAGGCCCTCTTCGGCACCTCCGTGGAGGGCCAGGCCGGACAGGTGGGCGCGTCCTTCACCGAGCTGAGCCGGCAGATCGCCGAGCGGTTCCGCACCTTCCGCGTGCTGCCGCCCGTGCTGCCCACGCGCTACGACCGGGCCTTCCGGGACGCGCGCGCCACGCTGCTGGGGACTGTGCGGGGCATCATCGCCACGCGGCGCCAGCGCGGCGACGACACGGGGGACCTGCTGTCCATGTTGATGCTCGCGCGCGACGAGGACACCGGTGAGGGCATGACGGACGAGCAGCTGGGCAGCGAGGTGATGACGATGCTCCTCGCCGGCCACGAGACGACGGCCACGTCGCTGAGCTGGATGTGGGGCCTGCTGTCGAAGCACCCGGAGGTGGAGGCCCGGCTGCACGCGGAGCTGGACACGGTGCTGGGGGGACGCGCGCCCACGGCGGAGGACGTGCCGAGGCTCGTCTACACGAAGCAGGTGGTGGAGGAGTCGATGCGGCTGTACCCCGCCGCGGTCATCTTCAGCCGCAGCGTGCAGGAGGACGACGTCATCGGCGGCTTCCGCATCCCGAAGGGGACCTCGGTGGACGTGAGCCCCTACGTCACGCAGCGCCACCCGGACTTCTGGGAGGAGCCGGAGGCCTTCCGTCCGGAGCGCTTCGCCCCCGAGGCCGCCGCGAAGCGCCACCGCTTCGCGTACTTCCCCTTCAGCGGCGGGCCCAGGCAGTGCATCGGCAACAGCTTCGCGATGATGGAGGCGCAGCTCGTGCTGGCCACCGTGGCCCAGCGCTACCGCCTGCGCGAAGCGCCCGGCTTCACGCTGGAGCCGGACTCGCACCTGACGCTGCGGCCCAAGGGGGCGCTCCCCATGTACCTGGAGCGCCGGACCTGAGCCTGCGTCTCAGGGAGGCGTCACGGAGGCGCGCTGCACCTGCGTGACGCCGGGCAGCGTGGGCGCGGGGTTGAGCGCCTGGACCAGCATCGCTCGCAGCGCTTCCGTAAGGTCTTCACCCGGAGCGCTCACGCCGGCCGGTGCGCCCTGC
The DNA here is from genome assembly GCF_042231735.1 of Corallococcus exercitus. GTDB lineage: Bacteria > Myxococcota > Myxococcia > Myxococcales > Myxococcaceae > Corallococcus > Corallococcus exercitus_B. The sequence goes on along the minus strand of NZ_CP102577.1, from coordinate 9,813,850 downwards.
AATGGCGCCGGCACCTCCGTGCCCACCACCACGATGGGGATGCGGACCTCCCAGGCGAGGTAGTGCGCCAGCCGCACCGCCGGCTCCGAGTTGTCCATCAAGAGCGCGCCAATGGCCCCCGCGCTGAACGGACGCCACAGTGGGCGCGCGGCCTCCGCGGGCGGCAGCACGCAGAAGTCCACGTTCAACACGTCGCTCAATTCCAGGCGGCCCAGCGTCCCGAAGCCGCTCTTCACCGCGGTGGGGTCCGCCGACATCGCCTCCAGCCCCGGCACCCGCGCCAGGATGCGCCGCGCCGCGGACGAACCGCTGCCGCAGACAAACACCTTCGCCGTCGCCACCTTCGCCAGCGTCCGCGTGCGCAAGAGCCGCCCGCGCAGCGCGTGCACCTCCGCCGCGCCGATGAGGTCGCCCGCGCCCAGGTTCTGGCCTTCGCTCTCCGTCGGCCGCGCCACGCCCTTCTGGAGCAGCGTGGACAGCACGCCCAGCACCTCCATGTCCGTGGCGGGCGCCAGGTCCAGCACCTCGCCCAGCGCGCGAGGCTGACGCAAGAGCTCCATCACCTGCGCCGTCACCGGGTGCTGCTCCTCGGACAGGTCCACCTCCGGCGCCAGCATCAGCCGCGTGTGGCGCGGCGGCAGGCCCGGCAGCAGGCGGTTCACTTCATCCGACTGCCGCATGCCCTCCAGGAGCGCGTCGTCCATCGCGCGGTTGATGCGCGGCCGCGCGGCGCTGGTGCCGGGGGTGAACGTGAAGTTGCCCTCCGTCCACGCCAGGAGCCGGAACAGCGCCTTCTCCCCTTCCACCCTCCCCAGCCGCGCGTTCACCGTGCGCCCGTCGGAGACGGTGATCTCGCCGCGCTCCGAGCCGCGCTCCAGCGCCAGGCGCCCGTTGCGCTTGTTCATGCCCAGAATCTGCATGAGGTCCGGGATGCTCAGTTGGCTGAGCGAGCCTTCAATCTCCTGCTGCTCGCTCTTGAGGTCCTTGGCCGCTTCGTTGCGCCGGAAGATGTGCTCGATGCGGCTGAGCACCTCGTCCAGGTTGAACGGCTTGCGCAGCGTGCCGTCCCGCATGCCCCGCGCCCGGTCCGTGTCCAGGCTGGACGTGGTGAGCACCACCGGGATGTCTTCCGTGCGCGGGTTGGTGCGCAGGATTTGAACGAACGTGCGCGCGTCCAGGAGCCGGCACGCCTCGTCGAAGAGCGTCAGGTCCGGGTGCCGGAGCACCGCGACCTCCAGGGCCCGCGAGCCATCCGGCGCGTAGTGCACCTGATAGCCCTTCGTGCGCAGCGCCCGCGACAGGGCGCGCACGGAGTCGAGGTCGGGGTCGGCGATGAGGATCTTCCGCACCTGGGCCAAGGTCGCTTGCTCCGCTTCGTGACGTCAGTAGGGCTGCAGGTCGTATTCGGCCTGCAGCTTGGAGATGAGCCCGTCCACCACCGCGGTGTCCGAGGTGTGGAACCCCCACGTCGCGCCCCGCCCCCGCCGCTGGATGAGCGCGTACGACGCGCTCTCCGACAGCCAGAGGATGAACTCGTGGCGCGCCACCCGTTCATCCCCTTCCAGGAACACCGGCGTGAGCGCCGCGTGTGACTCCAGGTCCACGCGCCGGCCCAACAGGTAGATGCGCGAGGACAGGTCCGGCGGCGCCTGCTCCAGCCCCACCGCCAGCGGCAGGTCCGCGCGAATCTCCGGGCCGCCCACATACAGCAGCCCGCGCGAGCCCGGGTCGCGCACCAGCTCCCGGGCGATCTCCACCTGGAGCTCGTCGAAGAGCACGTCCGCCACCTTGCCCCGGCGGCTGGGCTCGGCGCGGTCATCCGTGGGCAGGCGTGGGCTGTTGGGCGTGCCCAGGAGCAGGTCCACCTCGTCCCAGAACGGCAGCCCGTCCAGCATCAGCCGGCGCTGGAGCGACGCGCGGCGCTCGTCCATGCGGCGGCGGCAGCGGTGCACCAGCTCGTCGAAGTCCTCGCCGTCCTTGGGGAACGTGCTGGCGCCGCCCACGAGCGCGAGCGGCAGGCGCTGCTCCACGTCCTGCACGTCCGGCTCGTCGCGCACGGCGGCGACCGCGCGGCGCACGAACATCATCGCGCCGAAGAAGTCCGTCTCCGGCAAGAGGAGGTAGAACTCCTGGTCGCTCGCCTTCGCGATGACGTCCGAGTCGCGGATGATTTTACTGAGCGCCTTGATGATGCCGCGCACCGCCTTCTTCGCGTCCTGCGCGCCCAGCCGCACGCGCACCAGCGGCAGGTTGTCGATGCTGAAGGTCAGCAGCGAGAAGGTGCGGCCGTACCTGCGCGCCTTGTAGATCTCCTTGGACGCGTAGTCGGTGAAGTAGCTGAGGTTGTACGCGGCGGTGTCGCGGTCGCGCAGGCCCAGGCGCTGGAGCGCCATCAGCTTGCGGCCGTTCTTCACGCCCACCGCGGCGAAGTCCGCCAGCACCTTCGCGTCGCGCGTGTGCTCCAGGCGGAAGTCGCCGGTGAGCGGATCCGACAGCTGCGCCAGGCCCATCACCTCGCCCGAGGCCACCAGCGGCACGTACAGCACCGGGGAGCGCTCGTCGCGTGCGAGCCACGGCGCGGCCTCGCGCAGGCGCAGGGACAGCGGCCCCTCCGGGCTCATCTTCTCCGGCAGGAACTGCTTGTCGAGCAGGCCCCGGTACGAGCGCAGCGCCAGGTCTCCCCGGTCGTCCACCACCCACAGCGCGGCGCTCTGCGCGTCGCACACCGCGCCCAGGTCCGCGATGACGCGCTCCTGGAGCCATTCCAAATCCGGATGGGAGAGCAGCTCCAGGCAGCGCTGCTGGAGGTTGTGGAAGCGGGCGAACTCCAGGTTCTCGTCCTGGAGCCGCGCGCGCTCGTGGCGCAGCTGGGCGCGCTCCATGGCGCGGTCCACCGCGAGCAGCAGGTCCGCCTCTTCGATGGGCTTGGTGAGGCAGTCCGCCACGCCCAGGCGCAGCGCGACCTCCGAGCCCTGCACGTCGTCGCGGGTGCTGACGAGGATGACCTCCTGCTCGGGGTCGCGCTCGCGCAGGCGCGCCGTGAGCGCGAAGCCGTCCACGCCGGGCATCACCACGTCGGTGAGCACCAGGTCGAACGTCGCCCGGGCCACCTCTTCCAGGGCGAGGGTCGCGTTCTCCACCGCCACCACGCGGTGCCCGCGTCGCGACAGCAGGTCCGTGGCGAGGTTTCGGAAGAACAGGTCGTCGTCGACGACGAGGATGGGACCGGCCACGGCGCTCGGGGGGAGAAGGGAGGAAAGCCGAAGGTTATCGGGCCCTTGGAAGCGCTACAACGCCTTCGAAGACGAAGGCCACCGGGCCCCGGAGCCGGATGTCGGACAGGTCGCCTGGAACGCGGATGCGCAGGTCGCCGCCCGGCAGGGTGACGCGCAGCCAGGCGTTCGAGGGCAGGCGATTGGCCAGCACCGCCGCTACCGCGGACGCGCACGCGCCCGTGCCGCACGCCTGGGTGAGGCCGCAGCCGCGCTCCCAGACGACGACGGTGAGGCCGTCCTCGTCCACGCGGACGAACTCCACGTTGGTGCGGTCCGGGAAGGCCGGGTGCCGCTCCAGGGTGGGGCCCAGGCGCTCGGCGGCCTCCAGGGGTTGATCCAGGAGCACCAGGTGCGGGTTGCCCATGTTCACCGCGGTCCCCAGCAGGTCCTCATGGCCGGGCACGGGGGCGTTCACGAAGGGCTGTCCGGTCGTCCCGGAGGGCAGGTTCGCGGCCACCAGCCGGGCCGGGCCCATGGAGATGTCCACGCCCACCACGCCGCCGTCGCCGTAACCGGGCTCGCAGGTGAGCACGCCCGCTCCGGTCTCCACGTCGATGAGCGCGGGGTGCTGGCCGGACTGGTCCACCAGATACTTCACCGCACAGCGCAGGCCGTTGCCGCACATCTCCGCGATGCTGCCATCGGCGTTGTGGACGACCATGCGGGCAAGGCCACGAGACGACGGGAGGATGGAGAGCACCCCGTCCGCGCCGATGCCCCGGCGCCGGTCGCACAGCCAGCGGGACTGCTCCGCGTCGATGTCCACGCCCGTGCGGCGGCGGTCCAGGACGACGAAGTCGTTGCCCAGCCCGTGGTACTTGAAGATGCGTTCGCTTGCGTCCACGGGGGGAAGTGTAGACGGCGGCGGTTATTCGCGCTCGCCGACCTTCTTGGGCGCGGACGGAACGTCCAGTGCCGGCATGGCGCGACGCAGCTCGGCCAGCTCGGCCTCCCGGGCGGCGAGTTGGTCCTGCATCTTCTCTACGTGGGCCTGGAGGACCTCCATCTCCGCGGCCATCTCCAGGACGTCCTCCGGGGGCGCGGCGGCGGAGGTCTTCGCTTCCTCCAGGGCCTGGACCAGCGTCTCGCGTTCGGTTTCGAGCGCTTCCAGCCGGGCCTGCTGTTCGCGGATCCGCGCGGCGAGCTGGTCGCGTTCAGCACGCTCCGCGTCCAGGATGCGCACGGCATCCGCGGCGGCGGTCTCCAGGGAGTTGGCGCGGCCTTCCAGGCGGACGCGGGCGGCCCGGGCGACTGTCAGGTCTGACTGGAGGCGCTCGCGTTCGGAGGCCATGGCGGTGCGCTCGGCGTCCGCGCGGCGGACCTGGGCCTCGGCGTCGGCGGCGGCCTGGGTCAGGGCGGCGACGCGGGACTCCAGCGCGGCCTGTTCGGTCCGGGCCTCCTCGAGCGCGGCAGCGAGGCGGGCCTCCAGGGCGGCGAGGGATTCGCGGGTCTGCTCGGAGGACTGGTGGAGGCGGGCTTCGAGCTCGGCCTTCTCCGTGACGGCCTGCGCGAGCGTTTCAGTGAGGCGCGCTTCGAGTTCGGCCTTCTCCGTCCCGGCGTTGGCGAGCAGTTCGTTGAGGCGCGTCTCCAGCTCGGCCTTCTCCAGGCTGGCCCTTGCGAGCGCTTCGTTGAGACGCAGCTCCAGCGTCGCCTTGTCCGTCCCGGCGCTCGTGAGCGCTTCGGTGAGGCGCAGCTCCAGCTCCGCCTGCTCCGTGCCGGCCTGCGAGGACACTTCCGCGAGGCGCACCTGCAGCTCGGCCTTCTCGGCGGTGACGCTCGTGAGCCGGGCCTCCAGTTCGGCCCGCTCCTGCTCCGCGCGCGCGGTGAGGTCCGCGAGCTGTCCTTCCAGGGAGGCCGTGCGCTCGTTCCCGGTCTCCGTGAGCCGGGCCGTCTCCGCGCGCGCGGCTTCCAGTTCGGCGCGCAGGCCTTCCAGCGACGCCTCCAGGTTCGTGGCCTTGCCCGCGAAGCGGCGCGCGGTTTCAAGCTGCACCACGAGCACCTCCGCGTGTTCGCGCGTCGCGGCGAGCCGGTCGCTGGCGTCCACCAACTCCGCTTCCAGCCGGCCGACCTGCTGGCTCCGCTCATGCAGCGCGGCGTGTGCCCGTTGCAGTTCGGATCCCAGGCGCATCAACTCCAGGTGCGCGGCGCCCAGTCGGGCCGTCTCCGCGCGCAGGGCCGTCAGCTCCTGCTCCTTCAAGCCCAGTTGCTCGCGCAGCTCGTTCAGATCCTGCTGCTGACGCTCGGTCCGCGAGAGCGCGCCTTCCAGCTGCGCCTCCATGGAGACCCGCAGGGCGCTGGCCTCGCGCAGCTCCTGCTCGCGCGCCGTCAGGGACTCCGTGAGACGCGCGGCCCGGGCTTCGGCCTCGCGCGCCGCGTCCTGCGACTGCGAGCCCGCGGCGAGCCGGGCCTCCGCCTGCGCGAGCGAGTCCTCCAGCGCGCTAAGGTTCGCGGTCTCGGCGGCGAGCCGGAACTCCACTTCCGTCAGCGAAGCTTCCAGTCCGACGCGGCGCGACGTCTCGGAGGCAGCGCGCTGCTCCGCGTCCGCCAGCGCCTGCTCCAGGGTGGAGAGGCGGGCCTCGGCGTCCTTCAGCGAAGCCTCCAGCTCGGCGCGGCGCGCGGACTCGGCGGCAATCGTGGCCTCCGCCGTGGTGATGGACGCCTCCAGCTCCGAGCGGCGAGCGGACTCCGCAGCCTGCCGGGACTCCGCCTCCGCGAGCGTTGCTTCCAGTTCGGAGCGACGAGAGGACTCCGCGGCAAGCCGGGCCTCGGCCTCCGCGAGCGTCTGGGCCAGCGACGTCTGCCGTGCGGTGTCCGTGGCCTGCCGGGACTCCGCCTCCGCCACCTTCATGGCGAAGCGTTCCGTCTCCGTGGCAAGCCGCGCCTCGGCCTCCGTCAGGGCCTGTTGCAGCGAGAGCACGCGCGAAGCTTCGGCGGCATGACGAGCCTCCGCCTCCTCCAGGGCTTGTCCCAGCAAGCTCGCGCGCGAATTTTCGACGGAATAATGAGCATCCGCGTCCTTCAGCGCCTGCTCCAGCAAGAATGCTCGCGAGGCCTCGCTCGCGAGACGTGCCGAGGTCTCCGAGAGAGACCGCTGCATCGCGGAGAGGCTCGCGGCCTCCTCGGTGTACCGGGATTCGGCGTCCGACAGCGATGCTTCCAGCGCGGTGCGGCGGGCTTCGACTTCCGCGAGACGGGCCTGCTGCTCGCGCGCCGTGGCCTCCCACTGGAGCCGCTCGGATTCCAGTTGGGCCTGGATGGCGGCTTGTGCCTGCTGCGCTTCGGACAGGCGCGCCCGCTGCGCCATGGACTCCGCGCGGAGGGTCTCCAGCTCCGAGCGGAGCGCGGCCTCGTTCGAGCGGGCCTCATCCAACGAGGACAGCGCCTCCACCTCCAACCGCCGCGCCTCGGTGAGTTCCGCGCGCAGCTCGCGCACCGTCGCGTCCTGGGCCGACTGCGCCTGCTTCGCGTCCGCCAGCGAGGCACGGACCTCTTCCAGCTCCCGGGCGTACGCGCGCGCCTCGTCCAGCGCCGTCGCCTGCGACTGCCGCAGCTCCAGCAACGCGGCTTCGTTCGTGCGCTGCGCTTCGGTGAAGGCGGTCTGGACCTCGGAGAGGGTCTGGCGCGTCTGTTCGAACGCGGCCTCGGTGGACAGCCGCGCGGCACGTGCCGCCGACAGGTCCGCCTCGAGCTGGGTCCGAGCTTCCTGCGCGGCTTCGGCCCGGGCGCGTTCCGCTTCCAGCGCTGAAGCGGACTCCGTCTGGAGCTGCGCGAACGACGCCTCCAGCCGGATCCGCTGCGCGCGCTCCTCCTCCAGAACAGTACGAGCCACGCCCAGCGCGGCATCCAGCCGCAGCCGGTCCGCCTCCAGCGCACTCTGCGCCTCGTTCCACGAGGACTCGGAGCCTTCCAGCCGGGCACGCAGGGCCCGCTCGGCGTCGAGCGACTCCTGCAAATTCGTCAGCGCCACCTGCGCGCGGGCCTGCTGCTCGCGCTCCGACAAGAGCTGCGCCTGGGTGTCGGCAAGCAACGCCTCCCAGCGAGCCCCCCGCTCCTGCTCGGTGATCAGGGACTCGCGTGCCGCCTCGAACTCCGCCTGGGTCGAAGCGCGGGCCTTCTGCTCCCGCGACAGGTCCTCCTGGATGAGGGCCGCCAGGGCTTCTGAATCGGTCAACTCCTGCCGCAGCGTGCGGAGCGTGGCCTCCAGCTCCGTGTTGCGTGCCTCCGCGGCCTCGCGCGCCTGGTTCGACTCCGCGAGCCGGGCGCCGTGTTCCCACACCTCACGGGCCAGGGTGTCCCGGGCCTCGGAACGAGCCTGCGCGACCGCGGACTCCAGGGCCTCCGTGGCACGGGCCTCGGCCGCCGCGAGTTGGGCCTCCGCCTCGGCGCGCACGGTGGTGAGCACCTGCTCCGTCTGGCCGCTCGACTCGGCGCGGGCTTCGGCGAGAGCACGGGCCACCCGGGCCTCAGCCTCGGCGCGAGCCTGGGCTTCCATTTCCGAACGCGCATCCGCGAGGGTCCGGGCCGCGAGGGCTTCGGTTTCCTCCAACCGGCGGGCGAGGACCGCATCGGCTTCGGCACGAACCTCGGCGAGCATCCGCGCCGCGCGAAGCTCGGCCTCCTCCAATTGCCGGACCCGCTCGGCCTCGGCTTCGGCGCGGGCAGCCTCAAGGGCCTGAACGCGCAGGGCCTCTGCCTCCGCACGAGCCTCCGCGAGCGCCTGAGCCGCACGGGCCTCGACGTCCGCCAGATGCCGGCTGCGTTGGGCCGAAGCACTCGCGCGCACCTCGGCGAGGGCCTGCTCCCGCTCGGCCGCCGCGTCCGCCAGCGCCTTCGCCAACAGCGCATCCGCATCAGCCCGGGCTTCCGCCAGGGCCTGCGCCGCTTCCGCGACCGCGCGCTCGACACGGGCATCCGCATCAACGCGGGCCTCCGCCAGCGCCTGTTCGACACGAGCATCCGCCTCGACTCGGGCCGCATCCAGCGCCTGGACCGCCTCCGCCAGCGCCTGTTCGGCACGAGCATCCGCGTCAGCCCGCACTTCAGTCAGCGCCTGCGCGGCCTCTGCCTTCGCACGCTCGACACGCGCATCCGCATCGGCTCGGGCTGCCTCACGCGCCTCCTCCAGCGCCTGCGCGAGCCGCGCCTCTTCCTGCTCACGGGCCTCCGCCAGCGCGCGCTCCTGGCGCGAATCCGCGTCGGAGTGCGCGGCGGCCAGCGCGTTCGTCACCCGCTCATCGGCTTCCGCGCGGGCCTGGGCCAGCGCCTCCTCCAGCCGTGCCTGCGCCTGGGCCCGCTCCGCGTCGATGGCCTGGACAAGCGCCGCCTCCACCCGGACGCGCTCCGTCTCCGCCGCCGCCAGCCGCTGCCCCGCCACGTGCTGCGCGGACTCGACGCGCTGCTGCTCCGCCTCCAGCGTCTCCAGGCGCAGCCCGGCCGCGTGGAGCTCCTCCTCCAGCCGCGCCGCCAGCGCCCGCGCCGCCGACTCGGACTGCGCACGGCCTTCCAGCTCCTGCCGCAGCCGGCCTTCCGCCTCGCGCGCCGCGGTGAGCTCCGTCTCCAGGCCACGCAGCAGCGCCTCGCGCTCCGCGAGCCGCGCCTCCGCGTCCTTGCGCGCCCCGTCGGCGGAGTGCATCCGCTGCTGGGCCTCGGCGAGCTCCCGGCGGGCTCTCGCCAGCTCCGCCTCCTTCACCGGCACCGCGTCGCCCGCCGTCCGCGCGGACTCCTGCGCGCGCGCCAGCTCCGCCTTCAGGTGCTCCACCGCCGCGAGCGCCGTCGAGTACTGCTCCGCGATGCGCAGCTCCCGCTCGCGAGCCGCCTCCGCCTGCCGGCGCCGGTCCTCGGCCCCGTCCTGCGCGCGCTCCGCCGCCAGCCGGTCCCGCTCCCGGTCGATGCGCAGCGAGCCCAGCTCATCCTGCAGCGTGCGCAGCTCCGTGTACGCCTGGGTCAGCCGCTCGCGCGCCTCGTCCAGCGTCGCCGCCGTCTCCTCGCGCCGAGCCCGCTCCAGCCGCAGCGACTCCTGCGCGGCCAGCACCTGCACGCCCGCGTCCGCCTGCGCGCGCTGCGCCGCCTCCACCTCCAGGCGCTGCGCCGTCAGCCGCCGGTCCGCGTCCGCGATGCGCTCCGTCGCGACCTGCAACTCCAGCTCGCGCCTGCGCAGCCGGCTGCTCAGGTCGTCCCGCTCGCGCGCGGACTCCACCGTGCCCCGCGCCTGCTCCAGCTGCGCGGTCAGCCGCGCCATGTCCTGCCGCGCGCCCTCCAGCGCGGGCTTGAGCGCGACCACCTCCGCCTCGCGGTCGCCAATCTCCGCGCGCAGCTTGGACACCGCCTCCTTCAGCCGCCCTGCCCGCTCCTCCCACGTCTTCGCGCGGGCCGCGACCTCGTCCAGCTTGCCGCGCGTGAAGGCCAGCGGCTCCGGCGGCAGCTGCACCCACGTGGGGTCCACCACCCGCGCCGGCTCCAGGCCCGCCATCACCACGAAGTACGCCGCCTCGCTGTGCCGCACCAGCGAGCCGTCCACCTGCAAGCCTTCGCCCCGTTCGAACGCGAGCTGGTAGCCCAGCACCGGCGACTGCGTGGCCACCTCCACATGCGGGAAGTGCGCGCTCAGCGCGTCCAGGAGCTGCCCGTACGTGGGCGGCACCGTCTCTTCCGGCTCCACCAGCTGCGGCAGCGCCAGCCCCGCGATGTTGCGCAGGCCACCCACCAGGAAGCCCTGCCGGGCCACCAGCCGCGCCAGCTCCGCCAGGAGCTCCGGCGCGCGCACGTAGGGCGCCAGGTCCGTCACCAGCACCAGGTCGAAGCTGCCCGCCTCCAGGTCGTCATAGACGTTGGCGCGGAAGCGCAGCTGCGGGTGCGCATGGGCCTTCTGCGCCGCCTCCACCGCCGCCACGTCCGCGTCGCACGCCACCACGGTGCGAGCACCCCGCTCGACGAGAAAGCGCGCGCTCTCGCCGCCCGTGGAGGCCACGGCGTCGACCTCCAGCACGCGACGGCGCGCGAACAGGCTCTCCGCGAAGATGTAGCGGGGCAGCAGTTCGCTGGGCCCCATGCGACGAAAGGTGGGTTGCAAATGATGTTCCCGAGGGGGCGAGAACTGTAGCGTTGGAGTCCCAGAAGACCCAATTTCAGGGCCAGACCCTCACGGGCCCACGCCCGACCGACCGGAGAGCAGGCGACATGACCACCCATTCACCGCAGGGTTTTGGCTACCGGGCCCGTCGCACCTTCACCCGGCTGCTCGTCTTCCTCGTCATCCTGGGCCTGGGTGGCGGCGTCGTCTTCCTCCTGGGCCAGCTCAACGCCCGCACCTTCACCGTCGTGCAGGAGAACGGCGAGCTGGTGGTGATGAAGGGCCGCGCCCTGCCCACGGGCGCCGCCGCCTACCGCCCCGGCGACCCGCGGCTGGCGGACGCGTACGCCCCGCTCCCCCTGGAGGGCCAGGACGTCACCCTCCTGGCGATGCAGAAGTTCACCGACCGCGACGACCTGGACCGCGCCCTCTTCCCCCTCCTGGAGAACCTGGCCCGCCCGCGCATCGCGTCCGGCGAGCCCGCCAAGGTGGAGCGCGGCCTCTACTACCTGCGCCGCGCGGAGAAGCTCGCCGGCATCACGGAGGAGCAGCGCAGAAGCCTCCAGTCCATGCTCACCGACGTCGCCTTCTACCAGGCGCGCCAGAAGCTGGAGGACGCCCGCCGCCTCGTGTCGGAAGGCCTGGCCCAGCTCAAGCTCGCCGCGGAGACGGAGAACCGCCACGCCCGCGCCGCCAACCAGATGCTCACCACCGTGGGCCCCACCGCCCGCGACCTGGAGGAGGCCCTGCGCCGCGCCGTCCACAGCGAGAGCGCCCCGGACAACACCCCTGTAGCACCGGCCCCACGGCAGCCCCCCGCCAACAGCGCCCCGGAAGCCGCCCCAACCCCCGACGCGGGCCTCGCGCCCTGATCTCGGGGGGTTGGGTGAGCGCCTCAAAAAGACGGTCCCAAGCCCGGTTTTCCGGGCGTGTAAATGTCCTGCGGAGGACGCCCGGAAGAGTGTCGTTGAGTGATCATAGATTGCAATGATCGATCCGACCCCGGCGGCAGGTTTACACAGGATCTAGCGTTGACACACCGGGGGACCCCCCATAGCTTGGGTTCGCCGGTTGCTCGCCCCCCATCACGGGGGGTGCGGTCCTGGACCCTGGAGGCGGCAGTGGTTTTCTTGCGAAACACCCACTTCCGCCATACACCCAACTACATGTCGGGTCGCTGTCGCCAGGACCCTCGGGTCCTGATCGGAAAGTAGTTCCTCCCTGCCATCTCCGAAGCCGTCACCCACAGGGTCAGTCCGCCCTGATGGCTACGCCATTGCCTTGCCCGGAAGTGAGACGCCCGTGACCGTCCAGACGCCCTTCAAGCCGAACGCCGTCGCCTCGCCCCCCCCCGACTCCGCCACCGTGGCGCCCGCCACGCAGGCCGCGTCGGCCCCCGGGGACTTCGCCACCACCATGCGGGTGAAGAAGCGCAACGGCACGGCGGAGCCGGTGGACCTCAACAAGATCGTCCGCGCGGTGGGCAAGTCCTGCGTGGGCCTGTCGCGCGTGGACGTGATGCGCGTGGCCACCAAGACCATCAGCGGCCTGTACGACGGCGCCACCACGCGGGAGCTGGACAGCCTGTCCATCCAGACCGCCGCGGCGCTCATCGTCGAGGAGCCCGAGTACGCCCGGCTCTCCGCGCGCCTCTTGTCCACCTTCATCCAGAAGGAGGTCAGCAACCAGGACATCCAGTCCTTCAGCCAGTCCGTCGCCGCCGGCCACAAGCACGGCCTCATCGCGGACCGCCTGCTCACCTTCGTCCAGGCCAACGCGCGCAAGCTCAACGCCGCCATCGACCCGGTCCGCAACGACCTGTTCGAGTACTTCGGCCTGCGCACCGTCTACGACCGCTACCTGCTGAAGAACCCGCAGACGCGCGAAGTCATCGAGACGCCGCAGGACTTCTTCCTGCGCGTGGCGTGCGCCCTCTCCGGCGACAACGCGCGCGAGGCCATCGAGCTCTACCGCCTGTTCAGCTCGCTGGAGTACCTGCCCAGCTCCCCCACCCTGTTCAACTCCGGCACGCGCCACGAGCAGCTCTCCAGCTGCTTCCTCCTGGACTCGCCGGCGGACGAGCTGGACGCCATCTACAAGAAGTACTCGGACATCGCGATGCTGTCGAAGTTCTCCGGCGGCATCGGCGTGGCGTACAGCCGTGTGCGCGCGCGGGGCTCGCTCATCAAGTCCACCAACGGCCACTCCAACGGCATCGTCCCGTGGCTCAAGACGCTGGACGCGTCCGTGGCGGCGGTGAACCAGGGCGGCAAGCGCAAGGGCGCGTGCTGCGTGTACCTGGAGACGTGGCACGCGGACATCGAGGACTTCCTCGAGCTGCGCGACAACACCGGCGACGAGGCCCGCCGCGCGCACAACCTCAACCTGGCCAACTGGGTGCCGGACCTCTTCATGCGCCGCGTGGAGGCCGACCAGGAGTGGAGCCTCTTCGACCCGAAGGCGACGCCCCACCTCACCGACCTCTTCGGCGAGGCCTTCGAGAAGGCCTACGCGGAAGCCGAGGCGCAGGGCCTGGCCGTGCGCAAGGTGAAGGCGCGCGACCTGTACGCCCGGATGATGAAGGTGCTGGCCCAGACGGGCAACGGCTGGATGACCTTCAAGGACATCTGCAACCGCAAGAGCAACCAGACGGGCCAGCCGGGCAACGTCATCCACCTGTCCAACCTCTGCACCGAAATCCTGGAGGTCACGAGCCAGGGTGAGACGGCGGTGTGCAACCTGGGGTCGCTCAACCTGGGCCGCATGGTGAAGGACGGGAAGTTCGACTTCGACCTCCTGCGCTCCAACGCGATGCTCGCGCTCAAGCAGTTGGACCGCGTCATCGACCTCAACTACTACCCCATCTCCACCGCCGCGGACTCCAACCGCCGCTGGCGCCCGGTGGGCCTGGGCCTGATGGGCCTCCAGGACGTCTTCTTCCAGCTGCGCCTGCCCTTCGACTCCGTCGAGGCGCGCAACCTGTCCAAGAAGATTTCGGAGGAGATCTACTACGCGGCGCTCGTCACCTCCTCGGACCTCGCGGAGCAGTTCGGCGCGCACCCGTCCTTCCCGGAGACGCGCGCGGCCAAGGGCGAGCTCCAGTTCGACAGCTGGGGCATCGTGCCGGAGGACACGCTGCGCTGGGACGCGCTGCGCTCGCGCATCATGAAGGTGGGCCTGCGCAACTCGCTGATGATCGCCATCGCGCCCACGGCCACCATCGCGTCCATCGCCGGCTGCTACGAGTGCATCGAGCCGCAGGTGTCCAACCTCTTCAAGCGCGAGACGCTGTCCGGTGACTTCCTCCAGGTGAACCGCTACCTGGTGCGCGACCTGCAGCAGCTGGGCCTCTGGAACGAGAACACCCGCAACCGCATCAAGCTGGCGGAAGGCAGCGTGCAGGACCTCACGGAGCTGCCGGAGGAGCTGCGCGCCATCTACCGCACCGCGTGGGAGGTCCCCATGCGCGCCCTCATCGACATGGGCGCGGACCGCGGCGCCTTCATCGACCAGAGCCAGTCGCTCAACCTCTTCGTGGAGACGCCCAACATCGGGAAGCTGTCCTCGATGTACTTCTACGCGTGGCAGAAGGGGCTGAAGACGACGTACTACCTGCGCTCGCGCCCGGCGACCCGCATCGCCAAGGCCACCGTGGGCCAGGGCGGCCCGACCATCACCGCCGCGCCCGCTCCGGTATCGCAGGTGGTCACCGCGGAGGCTGAGGCGGTGGCGTGCTCGCTGGAGAACCCCGAGGCGTGCGAGGCCTGCCAGTAGTCGCTGGCGCGGTCCCCCACCCTGCTTATCCCCTGTCGTCCGTGAGTAAGGGAGTGCCGAAGCAATGCTGCTCGATCCGGGAATGAACCTGACGCTGCGCCCCATGGCGTATCCCGTCTTCTTCGAGATGTACCGCAACGCCATCAAGAACACCTGGACGGTGGAGGAGATCGACTTCTCCACGGACCTGGTGGACCTGCGCTCGAAGATGACGGACGCGGAGCGTCACCTCATCCACCGGCTGGTGGCCTTCTTCGCCACGGGCGACTCCATCGTCGGCAACAACCTGGTGCTCAACCTCTACAAGCACCTGAACGCGCCCGAAGCGCGCATGTACCTGTCGCGCCAGCTGTACGAAGAGGCCCTGCACGTCCAGTTCTACCTGACGCTGCTGGACACCTACGTGCCGGACCCGGCCGAGCGCGCCAAGGCCTTCGCGGCGGTGGACAACATCCCGTCCATCCAGCGCAAGGCGCGCTTCTGCATGAAGTGGATGGACAGCATCCAGGCGGTGGACCAGGTCCGCTCCAAGTCGGACCGCCGCCAGTTCCTGCTCAACCTCATCTGCTTCGCGGGCTGCATCGAAGGCCTCTTCTTCTTCGCGGCCTTCGCGTACGTGTACTTCCTGCGCAGCAAGGGGCTGCTCAACGGCCTGGCCGCGGGCACCAACTGGGTGTTCCGCGACGAGTCCGCCCACATGGCCTTCGCCTTCGAGGCCATCAAGACGGCGCGCAAGGAGGAGCCGGACCTCTTCGACGCGAGCCTGGAGAAGGACGTCGTGCAGATGATGCGCGACGCGGTGGAGTGCGAGACGCAGTTCGCCCAGGACCTGCTGAGCGGCGGCGTCGCGGGCCTCTCCGTGCAGGACATGCGCGGCTACCTGGAGTACGTGGCCGACCAGCGCCTCCAGATGCTGGGCATGTCCCCCGTCTTCCACACGAAGAACCCGCTGCACTTCATGGACCTGCAGGACGTGCAGGAGCTCACCAACTTCTTCGAGCGCCGCGTGTCGTCCTACCAGGTGGCCGTGGGCGTGGGCGCCGCCAACGACGTCGTCTTCGACGCCGCCTTCTAGGCCGCCCCCTTCCCTGCTTCACCCACTCGAGGCCGTGCCCCGCGTCGAAGCGAGGCACGGCCTTCGTGCTTTCAGACAGGGTGCTCCACGTCACGCCGGCCCGTGACGCGCTCGCGGCGCTCCTCGTCCGTGGCCTGCTCCGCGCGCGTGGCGGTGATCTGCACCGCCGGCCGGTGCACCAGCCGGTACACCGCGGACGCGAACGCCGCCCCCAGCAGCGGCGCGGCGATGAACAACCACATCTGTCCAATCGCCTCCCGCCCCGCGAAGAGCGCCGGCCCCAGGCTGCGCGCCGGGTTCACCGACGTGTTGGTGATGGGGATGCCCACCAGGTGGATGAGCGTCAGCACCAGGCCGATGGCCACGCCCGCGAAGCCCACCGGCGCGCGCGAGTCCGTGGCCCCCAGCACCGTCAGCACCAGCAGGAAGGTGAGCACCACCTCCGCGATGAAGGCCGGCCCGCCGCCATAGCCCTCCGGCGACGCGGCCCCGTAGCCGTTGCTCCCCAGCCCCTCCGCGCTCGCGGAGTACCCGCCCGGCATGCCCTTCGCGATGAGCAGCACCACGCCCGCCGCGACGATGGCGCCCACGCACTGCGCGACGACGTAGCCAGCCAGGTGACGCTTGTCGAACTTGCCCGCCATCAGCAGGCCCACCGTCACCGCCGGGTTCACGTGGCAGCCGGAGATGGGGCCCACCGTGTAGACCATGGCCAGGAGCGACAGGCCGAAGGCGAACGACACCCCCAGGAAGCCAATGCGGTCGCCCGCCAGCACCGCCGCCCCGACGCCGCCGAGCACCAGCACGAACGTGCCGACGGCCTCCGCCAGGTACTTCCGCATCGCGTCCCCGCCCGCGGCTGTCGCCCTCCGGGGGGGCCTCATGTTGCCGTCTCGCATGCCCACGCCTCCTTCCGTGTCCAGAAGGAGAGGCTGTGCATGCGTCCACCCCACAACGCACGAAGGCCCTGCACACGGCCGCCCTGCGGCGCGTGGACAGGGCCCTCGGACACTCATGGCCCCCACCCCGGAGGGTGGGGCGCCCGGGCACTCAGGCGTGCTTCCAGATGCCGATGAACGGCAGGTTCCGGTACTTCTCGCCGTAGTCCAGGCCGTACCCGACGACGAACTTGTCCTCGATGACGAAGCCCTTGTAGTCGATGTTCACCTTCGTCTTGGCGCGGGCGGGCTTCTCCAGGAGCGAGCAGATCTTCACCGAGGCGGGGTGACGCGCCTGGAGGTTCTCCAGCAGGAAGCTCATGGTGAGCCCCGTGTCGATGATGTCCTCGATGATGAGCAGGTGCTTGCCCGCCATCGGCTTGGACACGTCCGTGGTGATGCGCACCTCGCCCGTCGACTCCGTGCCGCCGTGGTAGCTGGACACGCCCAGGAACTCGAGCGTCAGCGGCAAATCAATGGCGCGCGCCAGGTCGATGGCGAAGAACACGGAGCCCTTGAGGACACAGACGAGCGTCAGCTCCTTGCCCTGGTAGTCGCGGGTGATCTGCGCGCCCAGCTCCTTCACGCGCGCCTGCACGGCCTCCTCGGAGATGAGGACGCCGACATCCTTCTCTTGGAACGTCGTCACCGGGTGCTCCCTCTACACGTAGGCGTTGTTCATGATCTCCCCGAAGCCGCCGCCGCCGGGGACGATGTACTGCCGGTCATCCAGGCCCCGCTCCTTCTCCCAGAGCAGGCCCGGCGCGGTGCCGAACACCTCCGGCGGGGACAGGCCGCGGTCCAGACGGAGCGCGTAGATGATGACGTCCGGGTGCTCCGTCGTCATCCGGCGCAGGTACTCCGGCGTGACGATGAGGTTGAGCGTGATGATGCGCCGGGCCCGCCCGGGCACCTTCGTCTTGTACAGGGTGATGGCCGTGGACAGGCTGCCGCCCGTGGCCCCCATGGGGTCCGGGAACAGCACGAACGCGTCGTCCACGTCCCCGCCAATCTTCGCGCCGCCAATCTCCGAGCCCACCACCGCCTGGGCCGCGTCAATCATCCGGCTCATGATGATGTGGTCCTGGCGCACCAGGGACGGGTCCACCGTGAAGTTGAGCAGGTCGTACGTCACCTGCGACGGCAGCGTGCCCGCCCGCGCGATGTTCACCGTCACCACGCGCAGCTGCGGGTCCACCACCTCACCCTGGTAGATGCCCAGGGGCGTGGAGTCGATCATCCGCGTGGGGAGGGTCACCATCTTGCGCGGGAACTCCGCGTTGATGACCGTCTTCACCAGGTCCGCGTACAGCTGCTCCACCAGCCGGTTGATCTGCGGCTGGAGCGTGCCCTTGGCGCAAAGCGTGGCCAGCTGGGAGAGGAGAAACGGATTTCCCACCAGATGGACGTTGGGCCCATAGTGGTGGGTCATCTCGTTCAACCTGAAGGGCACGTTCGCGTAGAGGGTGTCGCGCATCGGATGGGGCTCCCGCGCCGGTGAGAGGCGGCCTGGCTTTCAGTCGAACAGCTTCAGCGTCTGCGGAGGGCTCGCCTCCGCGGGTTCCGCCACGTGACACTTGCGGCAGCGCGGCTCGTAGGCCCCCGCCGCGCCCACCACCACCCGCTCCTCGCTGCCAATGATGCGCTGCGAACGGTTGGCCGGGTTCCCGCACACCGCGCAGATGGCCAGCTCCTTCGTCACGTACTCCGCCACCGCCATCAGCTGCGGCATCGGTTCGAAGGGGCGCCCCTGGTAGTCCTGGTCCAGTCCCGCGCAGATGACGCGGATGCCCCGCTGGGCGAGCGCCTCGCACACCTGCACCACTTCACCGCCCAGGAACTGCACCTCGTCGATGCCCACCACCTGCGTGTCGGGAGACAGGTGCCGGAAAATTTCTTCAGCCCTCTCGATGGGGAGGGACGTCAATTTCAACTGGGAATGGCTGACCACCTGCGTGTCGTCATAGCGGGTGTCGATGCGCGGCTTGAACACCCGCACCTTCTGCCGGCCGTACAGCGCGCGCTTGACGCGGCGGATCAACTCCTCCGTCTTGCCGGAGAACATCGAGCCGCAGATGACCTCTATCCACCCGATATCTTTGGGGAATTGATGCAAGGGACACTCGTCGGGAAGGGCGGAAGCGGGGCCAATCTCAGCCACCCTCCCCTTCCCGTCAATTTCGTTTCCGGCGGCGCAAGCCCCCCACCCGTGCAGCCTGCCCGCCTGCTTCCGGGAAGCCCCGCGAACCCTGGCAAGGGATTTGAATAGCCCTGCCCCCGGGTAGTGCGGACGGGAACCTTCGGGGGTGGCGAGTGGCGGCGACGGCGAACGAGGTGCAGGGCGGGGGTTGGGCGCAGCAGGCTTCTTTCTACATGTCGCCGGCGTCGGTGGCGCTGCTCATGCTGAACCTGCTGGACGGGCTCTTCACCCTGCTCTTCCTGCAGCTGGGGGTGGCGGAGGAGCTCAACCCGGTGATGCGCGTGGCGTACGAGCAGTCACCGCTGCTCTTCATGTTCTCCAAGCTGCTCATCGTGAACGCGGGGCTGTGCCTCTTGTGCCTGCACCGCCGGCTCAAGGCCAGCCGCTTCGCCATCCGCGCGGGCGCCGTCGTCTACGCCATCATCGTCGTCTACCACCTGGCCTTCCTCGCCCACCTGCTGAGTCACTGGCCCTTCGGGGCATAGGGGCTGCGCGGGCAGTGAACGGTCCCCAGCGCGACAGGTAGGGGGTGCTTGCTTTTCACCTCCGGTCTGTCCCAGGCTTCCCCATAGCTCCGATCTTCCAGTGTTCGGGGGGGGACATGAACATCACCGACGTCCGGGTGTTTCCGGTCGAAGAGGACAAACTCAAGGCGTACGTCACCATCACCCTGGATCACTGCTTCGTCGTGCGCGACTTGAAGGTGATCCATGGCTCCACCGGGCTGTTCATCGCGATGCCCGCGAAAAAACGGAAGGACGGGACCTACAAGGACATCGCCCATCCGTTGAACGCGGACACGCGCAGCCAGATGGAGCGGGTCATCCTCATTGAGTACGAGAAACACCTTCACCAGGCGCAGAGCGGGACGCTCGGTCCCGTGGCCGCGGAACTCGACTAACGAACTTCCCTTCCAGGCTCGCACGGGTTAGTCAGCGCCCCCATGCAGCCGTCGCGTGACTTCAAGGTGTTCGCCGGGAACTCCAACCCGGCGTTGGCGCAGCGCATCTGCGAGTACCTCCAGCGTCCCCTGGGCCAGGCGACGGTGGACACGTTCTCCGACGGGGAGATCCACGTCGAGATCGGCGAGAACGTGCGTGGGCAGGACGTGTTCATCGTCCAGTCCACGTGCCCGCCGACGAACCACCACCTGATGGAGCTGCTGATCATGTGCGACGCCCTCAAGCGGGCGAGCGCCGGCTCCATCACCGCCGTGATGCCGTACTACGGCTACGCGCGGCAGGACCGGAAGGTGGCCGCCCGCACGCCCATCACCGCCAAGCTGGTGGCGGACATGCTGGAGGTCGCGGGGGTCAACCGGGTGGTGTCCATGGACATGCACGCGGGGCAGATCCAGGGCTTCTTCAACATGCCCTCGGACCACCTCTACGGCTCGCCGGTGTTCCTGGAGGACATCCGCAAGCGCTTCCCGGAGTCGAGCGAGCTGGTCATCGTCAGCCCGGACGCCGGCGGCGTGGAGCGCGCGCGCGCCTACTCCAAGCGGCTGAACACGGGGCTGGCCATCATCGACAAGCGCCGCCCGCGCCCCAACGCCTCGGAGGTGATGAACCTCATTGGCGACGTGAAGGGCAAGGACGCCATCCTGGTGGACGACATGGTGGACACCGCGGGCACGCTCGCGCAGGCGGCCGCGGCGCTGAAGGACAAGGGCGCGCGCCGGGTGGTCGCGTACGCGGTGCACCCCATCCTGTCCGGCCCCGCCATCCAGCGCATCACCGACTCCGTCCTGGAGGAGGTCGTCTTCACGGACACGGTGCCGCTCGCGCCCAACGCCAAGGCGTGCCCGAAGATCCGCGCCCTGCACACGGACGCCCTCTTCGGTGAGGCCATCGCGCGCATCCACCGCGCGGACTCGCTGAGCTCGCTGTTCGTCTGAGGTCAGGCCAGGCTTGCAGGCCGCCTGGAAGCCGGGCGGCTTGACGAAGGACCCCGGGGGCTGGCATGTCCGGCCCCCTCCACCGGTTCAACGGGCCAGCCAGACGGCCCGGGCGCCGTCTTCGGGGCCCACCATGGGGGTGGGATGCCGAGGGCGCCCGACGGACCGGTGACATTCGCGGTACCCCACTGAAAAGAGAGATTTCCATGGCCACCGACAAGAGCACCCTCGAAGCGCAGGCCCGTGAAGGTTCCGGCAAGGGCGTTGCCCGCCGCCTGCGCTCCGCCGGCCGCGTTCCCGCCGTCGTCTACGGCAAGCACCTGAAGGCGCCGCTGCACATCTCCGTGGACCCCAAGGGCATCCGCACGGCCATCAACACCCCGCACAAGCTGAACACGCTCATCCAGCTGAAGCTGGCCGGCAATGAGCAGCAGGTCCTGCTGAAGGACTACCAGATGGATCCGCTCACCCGCGACATCCTGCACGCGGACTTCATCGCCGTGAGCGAGAAGGAGCAGGTCAAGGTGAACCTCCCCGTCGTGCTCACCGGCAAGGCCGCGGGCGTGGCGGACGGCGGTCTGCTCACGCAGATCCGCCGCAACCTGGAGGTCTGGGCGCTCCCCGGTGCCATCCCCCTCCAGATTGAAGTGGACGTCACCAACCTGAAGATCGCGGAAGCCATCCACGTGAACGACGTGAAGCTCCCCGAGGGCGTGTCCGTGAAGACGCACGTCAACTACACCATCGCGGTCCTCTCCGCGCCGGAAGCGGCGGAGGCGGCTCCCGCGGCGGCGGCGGCTGCTGCCCCGGCGGCGGCGGGCAAGGCGGCGGACGCGAAGGCCGGCGACGCGAAGGCCCCCGCGGCGGCCGCGGCCAAGGCCCCGGCGAAGAAGTAGTCCTCTTCCGCCGTTCGGTGTCTCCTCGCGGGGCGGGCCTCTTCCAGGGCCTGCCCCGCTGTCTTTTTTCCGGGCGCGGCCCCTGGGCGGCCCGGCCCTCCTTGGGAGCCGTCCATGAAGCTCATCTGCGGGCTGGGCAACCCCGGGCGCGAGTACGAGCGCCACCGCCACAACGTCGGGTTCATGGTGGTGGACGCGCTGCTCGCGCGCGCCCGCGCGGAGCTCACCCAGGACAAGTTCCAGGCGCGGGTGGGCCAGGGAAGCCTGGGCGGCGAGCGCATCCTCTTCGTGGAGCCGCAGACGTACATGAACCTGTCCGGCCGCTCCGTGGCGGAGGCCGCGCGCTTCTACAAGGTCGCCGTGCAGGACGTGCTCGTGGTGCACGACGAGCTGGACCTGCCCTTCGGCCGGCTGCAGCTCAAGGCGGGCGGCGGCGCGGGCGGGCACAACGGCCTCAAGAGCATGGTGCAGTGCCTGGGCGAGGACGCCTTCATCCGCGTGCGGGTGGGCATTGGCAAGCCGGAAGGGCCCAACGCCAAGGAGCGCGTGGCGGGCTACGTGCTGTCCAACTTCGACGACGGCGAGCGCCGCCAGCTGGAGGAGCTCATCGGCAAGGCGGCGGACATGGCGGAGAGCTGGGTGCGCGACGGGCTGGCCACGGCGATGAACCGCCACAACCGCAAGGCCTGAAGCAGCGCTCCGGCCGCCTGCCTGCTTCCGGCCCCCCTGGCTTGCGCTTGACTTTCCAGGAGGGGTCCTCTTAGAAGCCCCTTCCCCCGAAGTGTGTCCCACACGTGCTGGGGGATGTTCTTTCAAAGCTTCCCGTGTTCACGCACGGGCCAAGGCGCGACGGTGACGGGCGCGCGAGAGGATTTCCCGTCCCCGGTGGTGGCCTTCGAGGGTCACCGGCCGTTTCCCCGCTCCCCGGATGGTCCGGGGGGCACTCGACCCCAAGGGGAGAGAAACATGGCAGAGACGCAGGCCGCCAAGCGGCTTCGTGAGTACGAGACCATCTTCCTGGTCAAGCCGGACCTCACCGACGACAACGTGGACAAGCTCAAGGAGCGCGTCCGCGGCATCGTTTCGCGCGAGGGCGGCAAGGTCCTCCGCTTCACGGTGTGGGGGAAGAAGAAGACGCTGTTCCCCGTGGCCAAGCAGCCGCGCGCCATCTACGTCCACACGAGCTTCCTGGGTGACGGCAAGCTGGTGGCGGAGATCGAGCGCAACCTGCGCAACCTCGACGAGGTCACCCGCTACATCTCCGTGAAGATCGCGGACGAAGTGGACCCCGAGTCCCGTCCGGTCCTCGAGGACCTGAAGCTGGCCGGCGACGTCGAGGAGACCCGTCCGGGCGCCCCCGCCGAGCGCGAGGGTGGCTTCCGCGGCGAGGCCCCGGAGTTCGCGGGTGGCGATTCGGAAGAGGAGTCCGCCGAGGAGGCGTGAGCCTCCTGACGGGACCTTCCCCCAACCTTCCAGGAAACGAGAACGTTCATGAGCAACGGCATGGATAGCAAGCAGGGCGCGGGCGCTTCCCGCGGCCCCGGTGGTGGCGGTGGCGGCTACGGCGGCGGTTCGCGCGGTGGCGACCGTGGTGGTGATCGCGGCGGTGACCGCGACCGTGGTGGTGATCGCGGCGACCGCGGCGGCATGGGCGGCGACGACGACAAGCGCGGTGGTCGTGGCTTCGGCCGCAAGAAGGTCTGCCGCTTCTGCGCGGAGAAGAACGCGTCGGTGGACTTCAAGGACCAGGCGACGCTGAAGTACTTCGTCACCGAGCGCGGCAAGATCATCCCCCGCCGCATCTCCGGCAACTGCGCGAAGCACCAGCGTGAGGTGGCGGTCGCCATCAAGCGCGCCCGCGGCATCGCGCTCCTCCCCTACAACGCGGTGGTCGGCTAGCCGCCGGTCCGCAACACAGGAGACAGGAACATGAAGGTCATTCTGCGTGAGGACATCGACAACCTCGGCAAGTCCGGCGAGCTCGTCACGGTGAAGGACGGCTTCGGCCGCAACTTCCTTCTGCCGCGCAAGAAGGCGGTCCTGGCGAGCGAGCAGAACCTGCGCCAGCTGGAGCACGAGAAGTCCGTGCAGACCGCGCGCAACGCCAAGCTGAAGGGCGCTGCCGACGAGCAGGCCAAGAAGCTGGGCAACGTCAAGGTCACCATCAAGCGCAAGGTCGGCGAGCAGGACAAGCTGTTCGGCTCCGTGACGGTGCTGGACATCGCCGAGGCGCTCGCGTCCCAGGGTCAGCAGGTGGATCGCCGCCAGCTGCACCTGGCCGAGCCCATCAAGTCGCTGGGCAGCTACGACGTGGAGCTGCGCCTGCACCGCGAGGTGACGGCGAAGATCAAGGTCGACGTGGTGGCCGAGTAGTCCACCGCTTCACCTGAAGCGCTCCAAGGCTTCACGGGAAGGGCCGTCCGGGCAACCGGGCGGCCCTTTTCGCGTTCCGGAAGTCCGGCTCGCGCCGCGTCGGGTCCGTTCCACGGCATCCGCGTGGAGGCGAAGGCCCGGGCGTGGGTACTTCAACGGCGGACACCGCCTGGAGGTCCCGCGCGCATGAACGCCCCCACCCGCCCCGCCGCCGTGCACCACCCCGACCTGGACTGGCTCCGGGTGCTGGCCATCGTGGTGCTGCACCTGTTCCACACCGGGATGATGTTCAACACCTGGGAGTGGCACGTCAAAAGCCCCCAGGCGCTGCCGGTGCTGGAGCCCGTCATGGGCGTGCTGCACCTGGTGCGCATGCCGCTGTTGATGGTCATCTCCGGCGCGGGCACCGCGTTCGCGCTCCGGCGGCGCTCCTTGAGGACGTTCGCGAAGGACCGGACGACGCGGCTGCTGTTGCCGCTGGTGTTCGGCATGTTCGTGGTGGTGCCGCCGCAGATCTACGTGGAGTGGCTGTTCCGGGGTCGGTTCGAGGGGAGCTACGCCGCGTTCTACCCGACGGTGTTCGGCTTCGTGCCCTACCCCGCGGGCAGCTTCAGCTGGCACCATCTGTGGTTCGTGGCCTACCTGTTCGTCTACTGCCTCATGGCCCTGCCCCTCTTCGCGGCGCTGCGCACGGAAGCCGGACAGCGGCTCCTCGCGCGGGCGGACGCGTGGCTGTCGCGCGGGGTCAACGTGCTGTGGCTCGGGGTGCCGCTGGCGCTCGTCCGGGTGCTCTTGCGCGACTTTCCGGAGACGCACGCGCTGTTCGATGATCCGCGCACCTTCCTCCTCTACGGCCTGCTCTTCCTGTACGGCCACCTGCTGGGCCGCTGCCCGGGCGTGTGGGACCGGCTGGTGACGCTGCGGCACGGCCTGCTGGCCCTGTGGGTGGCGGCGCTCGTCGTGGAGCTGGTGTGGCCATGGCCGGTGATGCCGGTGGTGCCCGCCATCGTGGGGGGCACCGTCCTCATCTGGAGCGGGCTGCTGGTGGCGCTGGCCTACGCGCGCCACCACATCCGCGGGTCCCCCGCGTGGCTGCCGCACGCGCAGGCGCTGTCGTATCCGTTCTACATCCTCCACCAGACGGTCATCGTGTGCGTGGGCTCCCTGTGCCTGCGCCTGCCGGTGGGGCCGTGGGCGATGTTGTTCGCGGTGCTCACCGCGTCCTTCACCGTCACGCTGGCGCTGTGCGAGGGCGTGTCCCGCGTGGCGTGGCTGCGGCCTCTGTTCGGCATGAAGCCCCGGGCCGCGCGTCCGGCCGTCCTGGCCCCGGAGGCGGTGGGGTGAAGGCCTGGGAGGAGATGCCGTCGAGGCAGTGGCGCTGGCCCCGGCTGCGGTTGCGTTCGGCGCTGAAGGTCCTGGCGTTCGGGCTGGCCCTGGGGGTGTGGCAGGGAAGCGCGGTGCGGCTGACGCAGCTCATGAGGCCGCACCCCGGTCACTGGGCGCCCGCGTTCATCTGGGAGATGACCAGCGCGCTGGCCGTCACGCTGCTCTTGCCCCTCCTGATGACGGCGGTGCTCAACGCGCCGTCCCCCCGCGTGGGCTGGACGCGCTTCCTGGCCATCCACGCGGTGGCGTTCACCCTCTTCACGTCGCTGCACATCGCGCTGATGGCGGGGCTGCGTCACGTCATCTACGCGCTGCTGGAGCTGGGGGACTACGACCTGGGACCTCCCGTGTACGCGCTCCCGATGGAGGCCCAGAAGGACCTCATCACCTACGGGCTGGGCTGCGCGGTCATCGCGCTCCTGTACGAGTGGCGGGAGCGGCAGGCCCGCGCGCTGCGCTCGGCGGAGCTGGAGGGGGAGCTGCGGGCCGCGCAGCTCCAGTCGCTCACGGGCCAGCTGCACCCGCACTTCCTCTTCAACGCGCTGCACACCATCGGGTCGGTGATGTACGAGGACCTGCCGCGCACGGACCGGCTGCTCAGTGACCTGGGCCAGCTCCTCCGCGCGAGCCTGGAGCGCACCGAGCCCACCTGGACGCTGGCCGAGGAGCGGGGGCACACCGAGCGCTTCGTCGCGCTGCTCGCGGCGCGCTTCGGCGACCGGCTGGAGGTGCGCTGGGACGTGGCGCCGGGGTTGGAGTCCCAGCGCGTGCCGTGCTTCGCGCTGCAGACGCTGGTGGAGAACGCGGTGAAGCACAACCAGGACCGGGTGGGGGCGCTGGAGGTGCGCATCCGCGCGCGTGCCGAGGCGGACCGCTGGGCGCTGGAGGTGGAGGACACCGGGCGCGGCTTCGGAGCGCCCTCCCCTGCTTCCGGCCCCGGCGTGGGGCTGACGCAGCTGGCGCGCGTGCTCACGCTGCTGCACGGCGACCGGGCAGGGCTGGAGCGAGGCGCGGGCCCGGAGGGCGGCGCGCGCGTGACGGTGTGGCTGCCCCGGATGGAGGCCGCGTCATGACGGTGTTCCGCGTGCTGGTGGTGGACGACGAGGCGCCCGCGCGCGCGAAGGTGAAGCGGCTCCTGGAGGCCGACGCGCGCTTCACCTGCGTGGGCGAGGCCCCGGACGGGACGGAGGCGCTCGCGCGCATCGAGGCGCTGCGGCCGGACCTGGTGGTGCTCGACGTGCAGATGCCCGGGCTCACCGGCTTCGAGGTCCTGGAGGCGCTCGGGCCGGACGCCTGCCCCGCCGTCATCTTCTCCACCGCCTATGAGCGCTTCGCGCTCCAGGCCTTCGAGGCCCACGCGGCGGACTACCTCCTCAAGCCCTATGACGCGGGCCGCTTCAGCCGGGCGCTCGACAAGGCCCATGCGCTCCTGAGCGCGGGCACCCACGGCACGGCCGCGCTGGACGCCCTGCTCGCCACGGTGGCCCGGGCCCGCCCGGAGCGCCCCCTGGAGCGGCTGGTGGTGAAGGTGGGCGAGGGCTGGGTGCCGCTGCGCCTGGACACCGTGTGGCGCCTGTCCTCGGAGGACAAGTACGTGCGGCTGTACACCGCCCAGGGCGAGCACCTGGTGCGCCAGACGCTGCGGGCCCTGGAGGAGCGCCTGGACCCCACCCGCTTCGTGCGCGTGCACCGCGGCGACCTGGTGAACCTGGAGGCCGTGGCCCGCCTGGAGCCCTGGACGCACGGGGACGGCATCCTCGTGCTCAAGGACGGCTCCACGGTGATCCTCAGTCGCACCTACCGGGAGGCCTTCCTCCAGCAGTGGGGCGCCGCCGAGTAGCCCGACGCGCCGGGTCGGTTCACTCGGGGACGGGCAAAGGTGGCACGGCGGGTCGCGGCATCCCTCCCGGACCTACCGGGTGCTACAGGTCTGTTGCCTGGAAACTGGACGTCCGCTGGAACGTGTCAGACGCTGCCTGTAGAGGTTCCAAGCAGCCATGCAGAACGTCCTGGACGGTAGGGAAGGACGGCGGGTCCACGAGGATCTCGCCGCGGAGCGTGCGGTGCTGGGCGCCGTGCTGGCGGACAACGGGCTCATCACGCCCGTGGCGGAGGTCGTCCACGCGGACGACTTCGCCAGCCCTTCGCACGCGCAGATCTTCGCCGCGATGATGCGGCTGGATCAGCAGAGCAAGCAGGTGGACCACCTGACGCTCGCGGAGGAGCTGAAGATCCTCGGCCAGCTCGTCGCGGTGGGCGGTCCCGCGTACCTGATGGGCCTGGACCAGGTCGTCCCGCTGGCGGCCAACGCCGTGCAGTACGCCCACATCGTCAAGGACCAGGCGCTGCGCCGGCGCCTGGCCAACGTGGGCCGGGAGATTCAAGACCTCGCCAGCCAGGAGACGGGCGAGCTGGACGTCCTGCTCGACGAGGCCGAGCGCAAGGTCTTCCTCCTCGCGGAGAAGAAGCGCGAAGGCGACCTGCGTCCGGTCAGCGAGCTGATGGAGCAGACGCTCGACCTGCTGGACAAGATGAAGACCGCGGCGACGGGCGTGACGGGCCTGTCCACGGGCTACATCGACCTGGACAATCAGCTGACGGGCCTGCACGCCGGTGAGCTCATCATCCTCGCGGCGCGTCCCGGCGTGGGCAAGACGTCCTTCGCCATGAACATCGCGGTGCACGCGGCGCTCAAGGAGAACAAGGCGGTCGGCATCTTCAGCCTGGAAATGCCCGCGGATCAGCTGCTCATGCGTCTGCTCGCGTCCACCGCGCGCGTGGACATGAAGAAGCTGCGCGGCGGCCGGCTCTCCCCGCACGACGAGGAGAAGTTCCAGGAGATGGCGGGTGCGCTCTACAACGCGCCCATCTACATCGACGACTCGGGTGGCCTGTCCCCGTTCGACCTGCGCGCGAAGGCACGGCGCGTGAAGCAGAAGGACCCGCGCCTGTCGCTGCTCGTCATCGACTACCTCCAGCTGATGCACCAGAAGGGCAAGGTGGAGAGCCGCCAGCTGGAAGTGGCCGAAATCTCCCGCGCGCTCAAGCAGCTGGCCAAGGAGCTGGAGGTGCCCATCATCGCGCTCAGCCAGCTCAGCCGTAAGGTGGAGGAGCGCAAGGGCGGCAAGCCCATGCTGTCGGACCTGCGTGAGTCCGGCTCCATCGAGCAGGACGCCGACGTGGTGATGTTCATCCACCGCGAGACGGAGGAGGACGGCGGCGAAGGGGGTGGCGGTGGAGGGGGCGGCGGCGGCGGAGGCGGTGGTGGCGCGAGCAGCACGGTCATCCCCGTGGAGCTCATCGTCGCCAAGCAGCGTAACGGCCCCATCGGCTCCATCGACCTGGTGTTCCTCGCGGAGTACACGCGCTTCGAAAGCCGCGCCCGGACCGAGTAGCGCGGTCCCGCGTCAGTCCCGGCCGGTGCGCAGGTAGCCCGTGACGTGCTCGCGGGCCGCCCGCACCGCGGCTTCCGGCCCGGTGCCCCGCCCCAGCTCCGCGGCCAGCGCGGACGCCAGCCGGCAGCCCGTGCCCCGGCGCTCCGGGGGCCGCTTCAGCCGGCGCCCCCGCATCACCACCGTGCGCCCGGCGTACACCAGCACATCCGCCAGCCCCTGCCCTTCCGGCAGGTGCCCGCCCTTCACCAGCACCGCGCCGAAGCCGCGCTGACACAGCGCCTCCGCGGCCTCCTGGGCGTCCTCCACCGTGCCCAGCGCGGGCCGGCCCAGGAGCCACGCGGCCTCCTCCAGGTTGGGCGTCACCAGCACGCGCGGGCCCGCCAGCGCCAGGTAGTGCCGGGGCGTCAGCCGCGACAGCACCTGCCCCCGCGACGAGCGCACCACCGGGTCCACCACCCACCACGCGTCCGCGTCCTTGAGCGCCGCCCTCGCCGTGGACAGCTGCGACGGGCCGGGCACCACGCCCCACTTCACCGCGTGCAGGGGGCCCCACTCGCGCGCGGCCGTCACCTGCGCGGCCAGCATGCGCGGGGAGGCCGGCACCACCGCGAACGTCTGCGCGCCCTGCGCCGTCTGGGCCGTGGGCACCGCCACCGCGTCGCCGCCCCGCGCCCGCACCGCGGCCACGTCCGCGAGCAACCCGGCGCGGCCCGTGGGCTCCAGTCCCGCCAGGAGCAGGACGCGCGGCCTCACCGGCGGTGCTCTCGCGCCTTCTGCACCAGCGACTTGTAGACGCCCAGGTGCACCGGGATGGTCCCCAGCATCAGCTCCGGGTGCCACTGCACGCCCAGCGCGAACGCGTGCGCGGTGGACTCGATGGCCTCCACCACGCCGTCCGGCGACACCGCGCTCACCGTCACGTCCGTGCCCGGCTTGTTCACCGCCTGGTGGTGCGTGGAGTTCACCATCAGCTGCCCGTGCCCCACGGCCTCCGCCAAGAGCGTGCCGTTCTTCACCTCCACCGGGTGCTGCGGCTGGGTGCGGTCGTGCTTCTGCTCGTGGTCGCGCGCGCCCGGCACCTCGCGCAGGATGTCCTGGAACAGCGTGCCGCCCAGCACCACGGCCAGCAGCTGCATGCCGCCGCACACGCCCAGCACCGGCAGGTTGCGCTTGAGCGCGCCCCGGATGAGCTGCGCCTCGAAGGCCGTGCGGCCCTCCTTCAGCGGCCCCATGCCGTCACGGGCCTCCTCGCCGTACGCGGACGGAGGGATGTCGAACGCGCCGCCCGTCACCACCAGCCCGGACACCCGCTCCAGGTAGGCGTCCACGCAGGACGCGTCGTCGGTGTACGGCAGCACGAAGGGCAGGCCCCCCGCGCGCAGCACCGCCTCCGCGTAGGGCACCTTCAGCTCGTAGCGGGGGAAGGCGGAGTCGGCCGGCTGGACCCAGTCCGGGCTGAGGCCGATGTTGGGACGCCGCGGGGTCGTCCCGTGATGACGCGAGGGTGGATGGTTCATGGTGGGGGAGCTCCCTCGGGTTAGAGGCCAGTCCCCCGCACGCTGTCAAACGCGGCGGAAAGCTGGCGCACCCGCTCGGCGATGTCCTGGGCGAGCAGGGCGTCGGACACCACCGCCGCGCCGTGCGCCCCCGTCGCCGCCACCTGGGCGATGTTCGAAAGGCCCACCCCGCCAATGCCCACCACCGGCAGCGGGCTCTCCGCCACCACCCGCCGGAAGGCCTCCAGCCCCAGCACCGGCGCCTGCACCACCTTCGTGGTGGTGCCGAACAGCGGCCCCACGCCCACGTAGTCCGCCCCCGCCGCCAGGGCCGCCCGGGCCCCTTCCGTCCCCCGCGCCGTGACGCCCACGTAGCGGCCCGGGCCCAGGAGCTCCCGCGCGGCCTCCGGGGGCAGGTCCTCGTCCCCCACGTGCACCCCGTGCGCGTCCGACAGGAGCGCCAGGTCCACCCGGTCGTTGATGAGGCACACCGCGCCCGCCTCCCGGCAGCGGGCCACCACCGCCCGGGCCGCGGCCAGCGCCTCCCGGGGCGGGGTGTGCTTCATGCGCAGCTGGAGGACGCGGGCGCCGCCAGCGAGCAGGCGCCCGGCCTTGTCCACCAGGGACAGCTCCGGACGGACGCTGTCGTCCACCAGCAGGTACGGGCCTTGGGGAAGCGGGGGGCGGGGCGAGACGTTCATCGGATTCCGGGCCTGGGGACAGCGGCGTTGACAGGCGTCCCTCCTGCTATAAGGTGCCGCGCTGTTTTCCAAGCAATTCCGAGGATTTGAATCATGGCCGAAGGCATCAACCCGAAGCACCTCGACAAGCGCACCGCGGATCGCTACCAGCGCAGCGGCCAGGTGGACGAGGACGCGTACAAGAAGCACCTCGAGGAGCTGCCGGACGTGGCCGACAAGGCCGTCCCCATCGAGACGCTGATGGATGGCGACATCGAGGACGACTTCGATGACGAGGACGAGGACGACACGGACGACGACGCCTCCGACGAGGACGACGCGGACGAGCCAGCCGACGAAGAGGACAAGGCGTCCGAATGAGCCCTTCGGAGAAGCGGGGTGAGACCTTCGTGATGACGGGGGAAGCGAGCCCCGCCTCCGAGGAGTCCCTGTCGTTCAGCACCTTCGTCGTCGGGTTGGGTTCCGCCGTCCTCATCCACCTGGGGGGCGCGCCGAACCCGGAGACGGGCCGCATGGAGAAGGACCTGCCGTCGGCCCGGCAGAACCTGGACCTCCTGGCGATGCTCCGCGAGAAGACGCGCGGCAACCTCACCGCCGAGGAGGAGAAGCTGGTGGACAACCTCCTGTCCGACCTGCGCCTGCGCTACGTGGAGGCGAGCCGGAAGTGAAGCCCCCTGAAGTCACCCGCCCGGGGGCGCTGCCCCGGGGCGTCCGCATCGCCGCCGGGCTGTGCCTGGTGCTCTCCACCCTGACGGGGTTCCTCGCCTGCAGCGAGGCCTCCGTCATGATGAACTTCGAGGCCCACCGGGAAGCGCAGCGGGAGCACACCCCCACCCTCTCCCTGCTGGGCAAGGACCCCGCCGTCACCCAGGCCATCATGGAGGCGCAGCTGTCCGCGCTCTCCCCCATGCGCGAGTCTCGCGCCCTGGTGCTGACCGGGCTGACGGTGGCCTGCACCCTGCTCTTCTTCGCCTCCAGCCGCATGCTGCGCTCCCCGGATGGCATCCCCCGGGATGGCTTCCGGCAGCTGCTCGGCGGCGCGGGCATCTTCGCCGCGCTGATGCGCACCATCGACGGGGCCCAGTGGACCGTGGTGGCCCGGCACACCAGCCAGGCCATGGTGGAGGGGCTCAAGGGCCTGCCCGAGTTCAAGGACCCGGACGCCGCCCAGCAGCTCTACGCGCTCGTCCCGTCCCTGATGACCCTCAGCGCGGTGCTGCCCACGGTGCTCGTCGCCGGCGGCTTCGCCCTGCTCGCCCAGTACTTCCGCAGCGAGGGCGTGCGCGAGGCCATCACCACGCTCGACGGGCCCACCGAAGACCCCTGAGGGGGTTGGCACGGGGCTGACGCGGCGCGGCGAGGAAGGCCGTCCGCCCGCTTCAGCCCGCGTCCGTCTCCGCTCGGGGCTGCGCGGGCCCCAGGAGCAGCGCCTCCAGGGAGGCCATCGCGTCCGCCTCGGAACCGGCGGCCGTGCCCTCCAGGGGCAGCACGCGGGCCAGCGGGGCGCGGGGGATGCGCAAGAGCTCGTCCCGGGTCAGGCCGTAGACGTAGGCCAGGTGCCCCATGGGCCAGCGGGACTGGAGCCTGGCGAACGCCTCGTCGTCCAGCTCCTCCAGGGGACACGGCAGCTCCGCGTCCTCGTACACCACCTTCTCTCCACCCACCCGGCGGCCGTTGCCGTAGGCGATGACTTCCTCGCCCTCGTCCGCGTCGTACACGTAGGCGTGCACGGTGGCGTTGGCGGCGGCGGACAGCAGGCGGGCAAGGGCGTGGTGCGCGGCGTACCAGTGGGCGCCCTGCCGTCCCTGGGAGAAGGGCCCCAGGAAGGCCAGGCGCACCACCTTGCGGCGGCGGTTGATGGTGACGCGGAGCGCCGTGGCGGCCGGCACGCTGTCCATCGACAGGGCCTCCCGGGCCAGACGCACCAGCGCCAACCCGGAAAAGGTGTCGAGTCGAACGAGATAGCCGCCGTGTGCGTCCAGAGTGAAGCCCCCGAGGATGGGCGCCGCCTATAACCGACCCCCCCACCCCCTGGCAACTTCGCCACCACGATTACCCGGCTGCTTCCAGCGGCTCAAAGTATTCCGGGGAAAACGCAGGGCGTACGGGCAGTGTCGCCTTGCCAAGGGGTCCCCGGCCCTTACGTTGAGTCCATGCGACTCGACAAATACACGGTGAAGGCACAGGAGGCGATCCAGGAGGGTCAGTCCCTGGCTCGCCGGGCCGACAATCCCCACTACGAGCCGGAGCATCTGGCCACGGCGCTCCTGGGGCAGAAGGACGGCATCGTCGACCCCCTGCTGCGCAAGATTGGCGTGGACGTGAAGCTGTTCGCGGGCCGGCTGGGCGAAGCGCTCCAGAAGCTCCCCCGCATCCAGGGCGGCGAGAGCGCCATGCTCAGCCAGCGCCTGATGAAGACCTTCGACAAGGCGGAGGATGAGGCCAAGGCGCTGAAGGACGACTTCACGTCCTCCGAGCACCTGCTCCTCGCGCTGACCCAGGACAAGGGCGCCGTCGGCGAGGCCATGAAGTCCTCCGGCGTGACGCGCGAGCGCGTGCAGGCGGGCTTGAAGGAAGTCCGCGGCTCCGCGCGCGTGACGAGCGCCGACGCCGAGTCCACCTACCAGGCGCTGGAGAAGTACGGCCGCGACCTCACGGAGGCCGCGCGCAGCGGCAAGCTGGACCCCGTCATCGGCCGCGACGAGGAGATCCGCCGCTGCATCCAAGTGCTCAGCCGCCGCACCAAGAACAACCCCGTGCTCATCGGTGAGCCGGGCGTGGGCAAGACGGCCATCGCGGAGGGACTCGCCCGCCGCATCGTGGACGGCGACGTGCCGGAGGGCCTGAAGAACAAGCGCCTCATCACCCTGGACCTGGGGGCGATGGTGGCCGGCGCGAAGTACCGCGGCGAGTTCGAGGAGCGCCTCAAGGCCGTCCTCAAGGAGGTCGCGGACGCGGCCGGGGAGATCATCCTCTTCATCGACGAGATGCACACGCTCGTGGGCGCCGGGAAGGCCGAAGGCGCCATGGACGCGGGCAACATGCTCAAGCCGGCGCTCGCGCGCGGCGAGCTGCACTGCATTGGCGCGACGACGCTGGACGAGTACCGCAAGCACATCGAGAAGGACGCCGCGCTGGAGCGCCGCTTCCAGCCGGTGTTCGTGGGCGAGCCCACGGTGCACGACACCATCAGCATCCTGCGCGGCCTGAAGGAGCGCTACGAGGTGCACCACGGCGTGCGCATCCAGGACTCCGCGCTCGTCGCGGCGGCCACGCTCAGCCACCGGTACATCGCGGACCGCTTCCTGCCGGACAAGGCCATCGACCTGGTCGACGAGGCCTCCAGCCGCCTGCGCATTGAAATCGACTCCATGCCCACGGAGATCGACGACATCCGCCGCAAGGTGACGCAGCTCGAAATCGAGCGCGAGGGCCTGCGCAAGGAGACCGACCCGCACTCGCGCGAGCGCCTGGCCACCATCGAGAAGGAGCTCGCGAACCTCAACGAGAAGTTCAACTCGCTCAAGGCCCACTGGGACGAGGAGAAGAAGGCCATCGCGGCGCTGCGCTCGCTCAAGGAGAAGCAGGAGAAGGCGCGCAACGACCAGGCCGCGGCCGAGCGTCAGGGCGACCTCAACCGCGCCGCGGAGCTGAAGTTCGGCATCCTCCCCGGGCTGGAGAAGGAGGTCGCGGCGCAGAACACGAAGCTGGCGGAGCTGCAGAAGAACCAGAAGTTCCTCAAGGAGGAGGTGGACTCCGAGGACATCGCCTCCGTGGTGGCCAAGTGGACGGGCATCCCGGTCTCCAAGCTGATGGAGGGCGAGATGCAGAAGCTGGTCAAGATGGAGGACCGGCTCGCCGAGCGCGTCATCGGCCAGCGCAGCGCGATTGAGGCCGTGTCCAACGCCGTGCGCCGCGCGCGCAGCGGGCTGCAGGACCCGAACCGGCCCATCGGCTCGTTCATCTTCCTGGGCCCCACGGGCGTGGGCAAGACGGAGACGGCGAAGGCGCTGGCGGAGTTCCTCTTCGACGACGACACGGCCATGGTCCGCATCGACATGTCCGAGTACATGGAGAAGCACGCGGTGTCGCGGCTCGTCGGCGCGCCCCCGGGCTACGTGGGCTACGAGGAGGGCGGCCAGCTCACGGAGGCCGTGCGCCGCAGGCCGTACACGGTGGTGCTCTTCGATGAAATCGAGAAGGCGCACCACGACGTGTTCAACATCCTGCTGCAAATCCTCGACGAGGGCCGGGTGACGGACAGCCAGGGCCGCACGGTGGACTTCCGCAACACGGTGCTCATCCTCACGTCCAACATCGGCTCGCAGGCCATCCAGGAGGGCATGGCGGGCACGGACGTGCTGAACGAGAAGACGCGCGGCGAGGTGATGGAGGCGCTGCGCGGCCACTTCCGTCCGGAGTTCCTCAACCGCGTGGATGAAATCGTCGTCTTCGAGCCGCTGCGCAAGAAGGACATCTACCGCATCGTCGACATCCAGCTCGGGAAGCTCCAGAAGCTGCTCCAGGCCAAGCGCCTCACGCTGGACCTCACGGACAGCGCGCGGGAGCTGTTGGCGGAGCGCGGCTACGACCCGACGTACGGCGCCCGGCCGCTGAAGCGGGCCGTGCAGAAGTACCTGCTGGATCCGCTCGCGCTGAAGGTGCTCAACGGCGAGTTCGCGCCGGGCGAGCACATCCAGGCGGACGCGGGCCCCGACGGGCTCACCTTCGCCAAGGTGCTGGTGGACAACTCCAAGGGCGTGAAGAAGACGGCGTAGTCCGCTTCACGCACACCGGTGATTCCAGCGCGGGCCGCCTTCCTCACGGGAGGGCGGCCCGTGGTGTTTCTTCAGGTGCGGCGGTGCTTGTCGTAGAGCGCGTCGCGCCACGCGAGCAGGTCCGGGAAGCGGGCGGCGAGCCCCGCGTGCGTCCACACCTCGCGCGTGCCCGCCCCCATGGGCAGGTGCCGGTCCGCCGGCGGCCCCAGGAGCACGAGCATCGCCGCGGTGGTGATGTCCGCGTAGGTGAAGCCCGCGTCCAGCAGGTAGGGCCGGCCGCCCAGCGCCGTGCGCAGCTTCTCGTAGGCGGGGGCGACGGAGGACTCGATGACCTCCGGCCTGCCGTCCGCCACCTGGTGCTTCTTCACCACGTAGCGCATGCCCAGGCGCGCGGAGGGCGCGAACACCGGGCGCAGGAAGGCGGGGACGAACTTCGGCAGCATCTCCGCCTGGGCGCGGGCGTTCGTCAGCATGCGCGGCATGGCGTAGGCGCGCGCCGCGTTCAGCACCTCTTCGCTGGTGTCGTTCCAGGCGGTGATGGCGTCCAGGTGCGCGGCCGGGAAGAGCGGGCTGCCCTGCCCCAGTTCCTCCGCGCGCTTCGCGATGGCGAACGAGCCGTGCGTGGCCGGCTGGGGCGGATCCACGAGCAGCGGCACCGAGGGCTTCACGCCGGGCCCCACCTGCTTGCGCAGCCAACGCTCCTGGATGAGGGGGACGTAGTCCTGGTAGCGGTAGGCGACGCGGTGGTGGTCCAACGCCCACCGGGCCTTCTCCGTCCAGCCCGACGAGGTCAGTCCGACGAGGGTTCGCATAGGGGGCGGGACCCTATCAGGGCGCGCGCAGGAACGCGTCCAGCTCGGAGAGCTTGAGCAGCCGGGGCTCGGCGGTGGGGAGCACGGCGTCGCGCGCGGCGGTGGCCAGGGCCCGGGCCCGCTCCGGCTCGCGGTGGGCACGGCGCAGCGCGCGGGCAAGGATGAAGCGGATGTTGGCCATCTCCAGGGGCGGGGCCGCCGTCTGGCTCCAGGCCTCCAGGGAGCGCTCCGCCCAGTGGCGGGCCTCCTCCACCTCGCCTCGCGCCAGGGCCAGCTCCGCCATCATCTCCTCCACCTCCATGGGAGGCCGGGCCTCTTCGCCCGCGAGCTTGTGGTGCAGGGCCAGGTACTCGCGCGCCGCGTCCCGCGCCTCGTTGAGCTGCTTCGCCCGGGTGAGGGCCACGGTCAGGACGCGCAGCGCTTCGCCCAGCTCGGTCTCTCCCTCCAGTTCCCGCACGATGGCCACGGCGCGCTTCGCCTCCGCGACGGCGCGCTCGGTCTGCCCCAGCCGCATCCAGGCCTCCGCCTGGCAGCGTGCCGGCGCCGCGAAGATGGGGTCCTTGCGGCCGGCGGCCCGGCCCGCCACCGCCTCCTCCTCCATCTGCTGGAGCAGCACCTGGGCATCCGCGATCCGGCTCTGGTTCATGAGGATCTGGGACAGGTTGGTGCCCGTGCGGATGCGGAAGACGGAGCCCTTGGGGAACAGCTGGTTGTAGATGGCCCGGGCCTCGTGCATGTGGCGCTCGGCCTCGTCGTAGCGCCCCATGCGGTAGGCCGCCGCGCTCAGGTTCCCCCGCAGACCGGCGACGTAGCGCAGGGGCTGGTGATCCGGGCCATAGATGCGCTCATAGCGGCGCAGGACCTCCAGGAAGGCCTCCTGGCCCTCCTGGTAGCGCCGCAGTTCCACCAGGGTGCCGCCCATGTTGTTGAGGGTGATGGCGACCTTCGGGTGGTCCGGGCCGTAGGCGGCCTCCAGGATGTCCCGGGCGCGCTGGACGGTCGCGAGCGCCTCTTCCGCGCGCCCCATGGACCGCTGGGTGGAAGCCATCGTGAGCAGCGCACGGGCGAGCCGGGGTGAGTCGCGGCCATGCAGCCGCTCCTGGAGCGCCAGCCCCTGCTGGATCAGCGGCAGCGCGTCCGAGGAACGCGACTGCTGTTCCAGCGAGTTGCCCTCGTACACGAGCAGCTGGGACTCCAGCTCCGGGTTGCCGCCGGAGCGCGCCAGGAGCGCCCGGGCCTCGTCGGCGTGGGCCTTCGCCTGCTCCGGGCGTTGGGTCACTTCGCCGTCGACGAAGACCTGGTGGACGGCGGCCTCCGCTGCGCGCAGGTCGTCGCGCCCGGACAGGGACGCGAGCATCGCGCGGCGCAGCGCCGGCTCCGCGGCCTCGTCGCGCAGGAAGGCGCGGGCTTCGCCTTCGATGAGCAGGGCTTCGCCGAGGAGCGGCTTGTAGCCCAGTTCCTCGGCCTCTTTGATGATGGGGGCGACGCGGTCCACGGCGTCCTGCCACCGGTCCGCGCTGAGGCGGGCCCGCGCTTCGTCCAGCTTCGCGTACGCGGCCTTCACGCGAGCGGCGATCTCCGGCCGCTCCGGCGGGGGCACCGGCTGGGACAGCGCTTCCACGTCCGCGCAGCGCGACAGCGGGCTCAGCGCCTGCGCGGCTTCCGGAGCGGTGGCGACGCCCGCCCGGTCCGCGGAGAGGAGCACCTCCGTGAGCGCGGTCAGCTCCCGGCGGCGGCGCTCCAGGCAGTTCGTGCGCAGGTCCAGCACCGCCGTGGACTGCGTGCCGTGCTCGTGCGTGGCCAGGCACGCGTCGCGGCGGCTGTCATTCCAGCCGGAGACATAGGCATCCAGCGCGCGGGCGGTGCTCTCGTGGATGGCGACAGCGTCCGGCGCGCCCGTGGCCTGGAAGGCCTGGAGCAGTGCCGACTTGCGGTCCGCGTCCCAGATGCCCTGGAACCGCGTGGGGTCGTCCGCGCAGGGCGACGGGCCCCGGGCGACCACCACCGCGGCCGCGATGGCGAGCAGGCCCGCGCCCACGCTCGCCGCCGCCACCTTCGCGCCGATGCGCGGGAAGGCTGTCCGCTCCAGCGCGTCGAGCAGTGCCGCCATGGAGGGATGACGGGCCCCTGGCTCCGGCGACAGCCCGCGCACGATGAGCGCGTGCACGGCGCGCGGGACGTTGCTCCGGTTCGCCAGGCCTCCGGCTTCGGAGGCGGAGGGCTTCTGGCCGTGCAGCCCTTCGTACAGCGAGACGCTGAAGGCGTACTGGTCCGAGCGCGCGTCCGCGGGTGCGCCCGCGAGCACCTCCGGCGCGATGTACCCGGGCGTGCCCGCGACGCTGGTGACCAGCGGTGCCGCCTTCGGCGACACGGCCTCACCGGGAGCTGGCGCGAGGGCAGCCCTTGGCGCCGCAGCGTCGGCGGGGGCCGGCGAGGCGGCGTCCTCGGGCTCCGTGGACTCCAGGCGGGCCAGCCCGAAGTCCGTCACGCGGGCGCGGCCCTCCTTGTCCACGAGCACGTTGTCCGGCTTGAAGTCCCGGTGCACCACGCCCGCCGCGTGCGCCGCCGCGAGCCCCCGGCCCGCCTGGACGTACAGCCGAACCACGTCGCGCCACGGCCGGGCAGCCTCCTTCAAGTGCTGGCGCAGCGTGCCGCCGTCCACCAGCTCCATCGCGATGAAGACGACGTCCCCGAACGTCCCCACGTCGTGCACGGCGACCACGTGCGGGTGGCGGGTGCGCGCGGCGGCCTGGGCCTCGCGCAGCAGCCGCTCCGTCATGCCCTGCGAACCCCCCGTGGAGGGCGGCGCGCGCAGCAGCTTCAGGCCAATGCGCCGGTCGAGGCTCGGGTCGTACGCCGCGTGGACGACGCCCATGCCTCCGGCGCCCAGCCGCTCCAGCACCACATAGCGGCCCAGCAGCGTCCCCTGCGCGACCTGGGGGATGCGCGGCCGGACGGAGCGCGTGTGCGGCTCCGACACCATCACCGCGGTGCGCGCGGCGTGCACGTCCGGCGCGGGGACGGCGCGCACGCGCAGGAAGTCCGCCAGGGCCGCGCGGCAGGACGCGCAGGTGTCCAGGTGGGCTTCGGCGCGCTCGCGCAGGGTCTGGGACGGAATGCCGTCCGCGAGGTCGAGCAGCTCGACCTCGTCGAGGTGCGGAGTCGAATCAGGCATGGAAAGGCTCACCCTTCCTTCAGGAGGGACGCGAGGCTGATCTCCAGGCTGCCGTCGAGCACGCGCAGCAGGCTGTCGAGCTGGGAGGTGTTGAGCGCGAGCCGCCGGGCCAGGGCCATGCGGGTGTGCTCCAGCAGGGATTCGCGCGCCTTCGCCATCCACCGCGACACCGTGGAGGCATGCACCTGGTGCAGCGCGCCCAGCGACTCCACGCCCAGGCCCTGCACCAGCCCCATGCGCAGCAGGTTGCGGTCGCGCATGGAGAGCGCGGACAGGGCCTCCGCGAAGGCGGCGCGGAAGGCCGGGCGGTAGCGGTGGCGGATGTGCTCCAGCTCCGGATCCGCCGCGCCCAGGTCCGCGGCGATGAGCGCGTCATCCAGCGGCGTGCTCCGCTCCGGCCTGCGCTTGAGCGACAGCGCGATGCCCAGCGACACGGCCTCGGCCCACCGGCGCAGCGGCCCCCGGCCCGCGTACTCCGTGAGGCGCGGCGCGCGGCCCCCCTCGTCCACCAACAGCCGCAGGCGCGTGAGCTGGAGCACCTCATCCACGAAGGCATCCGAGGCCTCCACGCGGCGCACCGCGCGGCCCGCGGGCACCAGCACGCTGGACTCCAGCGCATCCAGCGCGGCCCGCTGCCCCTCCAGCGCCGCCAGCGCCAAGTACAGGTCCTCGCAGTGCATCGCGGCCAGGGCCTGCGCGGGGGGCTCGCCCGCGGGCGTGTGCAGGCCCAGGTGCGCGACGAAGGTCCCGGGCTCGAGCCTGACGCCGGGCCACGCCCCCTCGCAGCGCTCCAGGATCGCGGTCAGCGCGGTCAGCAGCCCCGCCCCCTCTTCGGAGGTCAGGGGGCGCGCGGCTCCCCGGAACGCCGCGACCCACTCGGATGGAATGTTCGTCATGGCACCGGCCGGGCCCCAAGCTCCGGTTAAGCAGGAATGCTAGCGAATGCGTCGGCCAGGACGGAAGCCCCCCTCGCGACAGGGCACAACGGACGTCCCTTTCCGGAAGACCTGGCAGGTCGTGCGCATCGCGGACGCGGGTCGCGCATCCGACCGGCGCCTGGAGTCATGGGGCTCACTTTCCCGGAGGATGACGCAATGAAGATTGGAATCATTGGTGCGGGATTTATCGGCGGGACCCTGGCGCGGCGCTGGACGAAGCTGGGGCATGAAGTCTTCATCGCGAACTCACGCGGACCGGAGACGCTCAAGGACCTGGCGAAGGAGACGGGCGCGAAGGCCGTCACCGTGGAGGAGGCCGCGAAGGCCGGCGAGGTCGTCGTCGTGACCATTCCCCAGAAGGCGGTCCCCGACCTGCCCAAGGGCCTCTTCGCGAGCGTGCCGAAGGACGTCGTGGTCATCGACACGGGCAACTACTACCCCGTGCGTGACGGAAGCATCCCGGAGCTCGAAGCCGGCACGCTGGAGAGCGAGTGGGTCGCGAAGCTCATCGGCCGCCCCGTCATCAAGGCCTTCAACAACATCTTCTTCCAGAGCCTCCTGGACAAGGGCACGCCGAAGGGCACGCCCGGACGGGTGGCGCTGCCGGTCGCGGGGGATCCGCCCGAGCACCGCGCGAAGGTGCTCAAGCTCGTGGAGGAGCTCGGCTTCGACGGCATCGACGCGGGGGGCCTCTCCGAGTCGTGGCGCCAGCAGCCCGGCACCCCGGTCTACACCCACGACTTCGATGCGACGGGCGTGAAGAAGGCCCTCGCCGAGGCCGAGCGCAGCCGCCTCCCGGAGTACCGGCTCAACGCCAACGAGGGGTTGAAGAAGTACTTCGAAGCGCAGAAGTGAGCCCGGGCAGGCGGTGGCTTTCAATCCCGGCGGGGGCGTTGGCGTGACGCCCCCCCGGGAGTGCTTGTAGTGCGGCGGCGCCGGGCCAAGAGTGCTCCCTCCATGACCGCGCCCACCGAAGCCCCGCTGCTCGTCACCGCCGAGATGGAGCCGGAGACCTTCGCGCGCCTGGACGGCCTGCGCCGCCGCTACTTCCCGCCCGAGCGCAACGTCATCCCCGCGCACGTCTCCCTCTTCCACCACCTGCCCGCGTCGGAACAGGACGCGGTGGAGGCCGCGCTCGAGGTCGTCACCGAGTGGCCCGCGCCCACGCTGCGCTTCACGAAGCCGCGGAGCCTGGGCCGCGGCATGGCGGTGGACGTGGAGGCCCCGGGCCTCGCGCCCGTGCACCGCGAGCTGTCCCGCGCCTTCGCGGAGTGGCTCACGCCGCAGGACCGTCAGCCCTTCCGGCCCCACGTCACGCTGATGAACAAGGCCAGCGTCGAGGAGGCGAAGGCCGCGCTCGCGGAGCTGGGCGCGGGCTGGGCCTCCTTCGAGTCCCCTGCCCCGGCGCTGCTGCTCTGGCGCTACCTCGGAGGCCCGTGGGAGCTCGTGCGGCGCTTCCCGTTCACGGGCCGCGCAGGATGAGCTGCTCCACCGCCTCGCGCACGTCCTGCAAGAGCGACGGATCCCTCACCGCGATGAAGATGGTGTCGTCGCCCGCCACGGTGCCCGCCAGGCCCTCCACCTCCTCGCGGTCCAGCGCCAGCCCGAAGATCTGCGCGTAGCCGGGCGCCGTCTTCAGCACCAGCATGTTGGGCGGCGCCTCGATGATGGTCACGCTCGGCGCGAGCGGCACCGGCACCACCGGCGGCTCCGCGCGCTGGTAGCGCCCGTTCACCTTCTGCACGCTCAGCTTCTTCAGCCGCCGCGACAGCGTGGACTGGCTGGGCGTGTGCCCCGCCTCCTCCAGCAACGTCTGCAGCACCGCCTGATCCGGAACGTCCTGCCGGGAGATGAGCTGAAGGATGGTCTCGTCCAGGTTCATTCACGTTCACCATGCATGCGGCTGAATACGCACGCAAGGCGCATGAAAAATCCCAGTGAATGTTCTTGCGCGCTGCGCCGTTCTGCATAATATCCGCGCCTCCTTAGCGAATATGCATGAATTCGAGTGCATATTCAGCAGTCCCCATCCATCCGGCGCGGCCGGGGGAGCACGAAGCCCATGAAGCATGTCACCCGCATCCAGGACCTGGGCCCGGAAGGCGTCGAGGCGGTCCTCTCGCAGGCGGCCGCGTGGAAGCT
This sequence comes from Corallococcus exercitus, assembly GCF_042231735.1. Taxonomy (GTDB): domain Bacteria; phylum Myxococcota; class Myxococcia; order Myxococcales; family Myxococcaceae; genus Corallococcus; species Corallococcus exercitus_B. Next base: position 9,771,530 of record NZ_CP102577.1, on the reverse strand, counting down.
GAAGGATCCGGGAGCCCTCTTCCCCGGGAAGGTCCTGGGCATGGTGTTCTTCAATCCGTCGCTGCGCACGCGCACGTCCTTCGAGGCGGTGATGGTGCGCGCGGGCGGGCACGCCATCGTGCTCGACGTGGGCTCCGGCGTGTGGAAGCTGGAGGACCGGCCCGGCGCGGTGATGAACGCGGACCGCGCGGAGCACATCAAGGAGGCGTCGCCCGTCCTGTCGCGCTTCGTGGACATGCTCGGCATCCGCACGTTCTCCCAGGGCGGCGGTGACGAGGAGGACGAGGCCGACCCCGTCATCAACGCCTTCCGCAAGTGGGCCACCGTGCCGGTGGTGAGCATGGAGTCCGCGCGCGAGCACCCCTGCCAGGGCCTGGCGGACGCGCTCACGCTGCGCGAGACGTTCGGCACCACGAAGAAGCTGCCGGTGACGCTCACCTGGGCGCCGCACATCAAGCCGCTGCCCAAGGCCGTGCCCAACTCGTTCCTCCTGTCCGCGGCGGCCGCGGGCTGCGAGGTGCGCGTGGCGCATCCACCGGGCTTCGATTTGCACCCGGCCGTGCGCGCGGAGGCGGAGGCGTACGCCAAGGCCACCGGCGGCAGCATCACGTACACGCACGACCAGGACGAGGCGCTGGTGGGCAGCCGCGCCGTGTACGCCAAGTCGTGGGGCCCCACGGCGCAGACGGCGAGCACGCCCACGGACGTGGCGGCGCTGCTCGCGTCGTACTCGGGCTGGATGCCCACGCGCCGGCACATGGGGAAGGCCGCGAAGGACGCGGCGTTCCTGCACTGCCTGCCCGTGCGCCGCAACGTCGAGGTCGCTGACGAGGTGCTGGATCACGCGAGCAGCCGCGTCGTGGACGAGGCGGGCAACCGCTACCACGTGCAGCGCGCCCTCCTGGCCTGGATGCGCGGCGGCTGAGTCCCGAAGCCGACCGCCCCACCCTTCTTCGTCCCCTTTCGACTTTCCAGAGGTCCACAGTGCCCTTGTCTCCCGACCCGTACGCCGCACTCCGCAACGCGGCGAAGTACGTGAAGCAGTTCCGCAGCAAGACCTTCGTGGTGAAGCTGGGCGGCGCCGTCCTGACGGATCCGCGCACGCGCAAGACGGCGTGCGAGCAGATCGCGCTCCTGTGGGCCTTCTCCATCCGCCCCGTCGTCGTGCACGGCGGCGGTCCGGAGCTGGACGCGCTCTGTGACGCCCTGCACCTGCCCATCGAAAAGGTGGCCGGCCGCCGCATCACCTCCGCGCCCGTGCTGGACGCGGCGAAGATGGTGCTCGCGGGCAAGCTGCACACGGACCTGCTCGCGGACCTCCAGGCCGCGGGCGTGCCCGCGGTGGGCCTGTCCGGCGTGGACGCGGGCCTCATCAAGGCGCGCAAGCGTCCGCCCGTGCTGGTGACGGAGCCCGGTGAAACGCAGGGCCGCATGGTGGACTACGGCCTCGTCGGCGACATCGAGTCGGTGGACACGCGCGTCGTGGAGCACCTGCGCAGCGCGGACTACGTGCCCGTCATCGCCCCGCTGTCGGGCGGTCAGGACGGCGCCGTCTACAACACCAACGCGGACACGGTGGCGGCGGCCCTGGCGGCGGCGCTCCACGCGGAGAAGCTCTTCTTCATGGTGGAGGTGCCGGGGCTCCTCAAGGACGTCTCCGACCCGTCGTCGCTCATCTCGCTGGCCACGCTGTCGGACCTGGCGTCCCTGGAGGCCGAAGGCCGGCTCACGGGCGGCATGCGTCCCAAGGCGCACGCCATGCGCCACGCGCTCGTGGGCGGCGTGGGCAGCGTGCACCTGGTGAGCGGCAAGCAGTCCGATGCGCTGTTGGAGGAGGTCTTCACCAACGAGGGCAGCGGCACCATGGTCGTGCGCGAGCACCCGGTGAAGCACGGCGAGGCCAAGGGTTGAACCCCGCCGAGCTGCTCACCGCGCTGGTCGCCACGCCCAGCGTCTCCGGCGACGAGGCCCGCATCGCGGACCTCGTGGCGGGCCATGCGGAGTCCTGGGGTGCCCGCGTGCACCGCCAGGGCCACAACGTGTGGTTCAGCGTGGGCAGCGGGCCGAAGCGCCTGCTCGTCAACTCGCACCTGGACACGGTGAAGCCGTGCGCCGGGTGGAACACCGAGCCGCACGAGGCCGTGTGGAAGGACGACACGCTCTACGGCCTGGGCGCCAACGACGCCAAGGGCTGCGTCACCGCCATGCTCCTCACCGCGAAGGCGCTCCTCGCCGAAGGCGCGCCCGAGGGTGTGGAGTACGTCTTCGCGCTCACCGCCGAGGAGGAGACAGGGGGCAAGGGGCTGGGGCCGCTGTTGCCCACGCTGGGGCCGCTGGACGCCGCCATCGTGGGCGAGCCCACGTCGCTCAAGCCCTGCACGGCGCAGCGGGGCATGCTGCTCCTGCGCTGCGTGGCGCACGGCAAGAGCGGCCACGTCGCGCACGCGCACACGGGCGGGCTGGACAACGCCATCCTCAAGGCGGCCCGGGACATCCAGGCCGTGTCCGCGCTGCGCTTCCCCGCGCACCCGCTGCTGGGTGAGGCGCGGGCCCAGGTGACGCAGGTGTCCGGAGGGCTGGCGCGCAACCAGGTGCCGGACCGGTGCGAGTTCTTCGTGGACCTGCGCACCACGCCGGGCATGGACCACGCGAAGGTGGCGGAGGACGTGGGCCAGGCGCTGGAGAGCGAGGTGCTGGTGCACTCCGCGCGCTACCTGCCCAAGGGCACGGACGCGTCTCACCCGCTGGTGCGCGCGGCGGTGGCCGCTTCCGGCCAGGCGACCGTGGGCTCCAGCACCACGTCTGACTGGGCGTTCCTGGGCGACCTGCCCGCGGTGAAGGTGGGCCCGGGCGACACGCTGCGGAGCCACCAGGCGAACGAGTACCTCACGCGCGCGGAGCTGGAAGCGGGGCTCGCGTTCTATCGACGACTGCTGCACGGCTATGCCGGGGAGGTGACGCGTGGCTGAGACATTGTGGGGCAAGGGCCAGCCGCTGGACGCGGCCATCCACGCCTTCACCGTGGGCGATGACCCGGTGGTGGACCTGTCGCTGGTGCCGCACGACGCGCTGGGCAGCGCCGCGCACGCCCGCATGCTCGCGCACGTGGGGCTGCTCGCGCCGGACGCCGCCCGCTCGCTCGTGGCCGCGCTGCACGCGCTGCATGACGAAGCCCGCGCGGGCCGCTTCATCATCCGCCCGGAGCAGGAGGACGGCCACACCGCGCTGGAGGCCGCGCTCGTGGAGCGCACCGGAGAAGCGGGCAAGCGCATCCACCTGGCGCGCTCGCGCAACGACCAGGTGCTGCTCGCCCTGCGCCTGTTCATGCGCGAGGAGCTGCTCGCGCTGGGCGCGCGCACGGCGGAGCTGGCGGGCACGTTCCTCGACTTCGCGGAAGCCCATGCGGACCTGCCCCTGCCCGGCTACACGCACCTGCGCCGCGCGATGCCGTCCACCTTCGGCCTGTGGGGCATGGCCTTCGCCGAAGGATTGCTGGAAGAGCTGGAGGCGCTGAAGGGCGTGTGGGGGCGGCTCGACCGCTGCCCGCTGGGCGCCGCCGCGGGCTTCGGCGTGCCGCTGCCCATCGACCGTGAATATGTCGCGCGGTTGCTCGGTTTTACGCGCGTTCAACGCAGCCCCATCGACGCGCAGGACAGTCGGGGGCGGCATGAAGCAGCGCTGCTCACCTGGGCGTGCTCGGTGGCGGGCACTCTGGAGAAGTGGCTTTGGGACGTGCAGCTCTACAGCATGGACGAGTTCGGCTTCCTGGCCCTGCCGGATGCCTTCACGACCGGCTCGTCCATCATGCCGCAGAAGAAGAACCCGGACGTGGTGGAGCTGGCCCGGGGCCGCTGCCGCGAGCTGCGCGGCCTGGCGCACCAGGTGGAGGCGGTGGCCGGAGGGCTTCCCTCCAGCTACCACCGTGACTTCCAGCTGCTGAAGCGCCCCACCCTCCAGGCCCTCACCAGCGCGAAGGCGCTGCTGGAGGTGCTCTCGCGGCTGGTGCCCGCGCTGAAGGTGAACGCGGAGAAGGCGCGCGCGGCGTGCGACGACACGCTCTACGCCGCGCACCACGCCTACGCGCTCGTGGCCAAGGGCCAGCCCTTCCGCGACGCGTACCGGGAGGTGGGCCGTCAGCTGAACAACGGCAGCTTCCAGCCGGACCGCGGCGCGCTGACGGCCACCCACCTGGGGGGCGCCGGCAACCTGGGCCTCGCCACCGCGCGCGAGGAACTGGCGGATGCGCGCGACTGGCTCACGCGCACCCACGCACAGCAGGCCGAGGCTGCTTCCCGCGTCTGGGCCCCCTGAAACCTTCCTCACCCCTTTCGCAGCAACAGGAGTCCGAAGATGAGCAAGAAGTCCGTGGTGCTGGCGTTCTCTGGTGGCCTCGATACCGCCTTCTGCACGGTGTACCTGCGCGAGCAGGGCTGGGACGTCACCACCGTCACCGTGGACACGGGCGGCTTCCCGCCCGAGCAACTGGAGCGCATCCAGGCCCTGTCCCAGAAGCTGGGCGCGGTGGCGCACCACACGGTGGACGCGCGCGACACCCTCTTCCAGGGCTACCTGCGCTTCCTCATCGCCGGCAACGTGCTGCGCGGCCAGCTCTACCCGCTGAGCGTCTCCGCCGAGCGCGCCTGCCAGGCCGTGGAGGCCGTGCGCATGGCGGAGAAGCTGGGCGTGCAGGCCGTGGCCCACGGCAGCACCGGCGCGGGGAATGATCAGGTCCGCTTCGACGTGGCCTTCCGCACGCTCGCGCCGCAGCTCCAGCTCATTACCCCCATCCGCGACCTGGCGCTCTCCCGTCAGCAGGAGATTGCCTTCCTCGCGGAGCGCGGCTTCCACCTGCCGGCGAAGACGGGCACGTACTCCGTCAACGAGGGCATGTGGGGCACGTCCGTGGGCGGCCGCGAGACGCTGGACTCGTGGAGCACCCTGCCGGAGGCGGCCTTCCCCGGCGGCGAGATTCCCACCGACCTGAAGCCGCAGCCGCTGATCATCTCCTTCGACAAGGGCGTGCCGGTGGCGCTCGACGGCAAGGCGCTGTCGGCGGTGGACGTGGTGGAGAAGCTCAACGCCCTGGGCCGGCCGTACGGCATCGGCCGGGGCGTGCACCTGGGCGACACCATCCTGGGCATCAAGGGCCGCGTGGGCTTCGAGGCGCCCGCGGCGCACCTGCTCATCGCGTCGCACCGCGAGCTGGAGAAGCTGGTGCTGTCGGGCAAGCAGCTCTTCTGGAAGGAGACGGTGGGCAACCTGTACGGGTCGCTGCTGCACGAGGGGCACTTCTTCGACCCGCTGGTGAAGGACCTGGAGGCGTTCCTCGCCTCCTCGCAGGACCGCGTGACGGGCGAGGTGAAGCTGGTGCTCACCCCGCGCGCCCACGTCGTGGAAGGCGTGCGTTCACCGCACTCGCTGATGGACGCGAAGGTGGCGACGTACGGAGAGGCCAACGTGTTGTGGACGGGGACGGAAGCGGCAGGGTTCGCCAAGCTCTACGGCGTCGCGCAGATGCTCTCGCAGAAAGCGAAGTGACGACATGAAGATCCACGTCGACAAGGTGGGCAGTGTCACGCGCAACCTCCAGCTGGGGCGCACGGTGCACCTCACGGATGAGGTCAAGTGCGAGGAGGGCGCCGTCATCGCGGTGCGCATCCACGGGGAGAAGAGCGTCTACAACCAGCTGGAGGACGTGAACGGCCGGCTCGTCACGCTCCACGCGGGCGACATCGTCGTGGGCGCGCTGGGCCACCGCAACGCCCTGCACGGCTACGAGGGCGTGGTGCCCACGTCCGTCACGGTGGGCGACAAGCTCCACATCCTCAACATGGGCGGCGTCATCGGGAAGTGCACGTCGCACAACCCGGGCGTGGGCGCGCCCTTCGAAGCGGAGGTGCTGGGCCAGGTCCTCACCTTCCCGGAGTTCCAGTCGCGCGCGGGCCAGCACGCGCACATCTCCACCGGCGCGCTCAAGGGCACGTCGAGGGCGGTGACGTGCCCGGTGGTGTATGTGGTGGGCACCTGCATGAACGCGGGCAAGACGTACGCGGCCAGCGTCGTGGTGCGGAAGCTCTCCCAGGCGGGCTACCGCGTGGGCGGCGCGAAGCTCACCGGCGTGTCGCTGATGCGCGACACCCTGTCCATGCAGGACAGCGGCGCGGACGTGGTGATGGACTTCACCGACGCGGGCATCGTGTGCACCGGGGCGCGCACGGCGTCCAAGGTGGCGCGCATCGTCTTCTCGGAGATGGCGGCCCAGGAGGTGGACGTCATCGTCGCGGAGACGGGCGACGGCATCATGGGCGAGTACGGCGTGCAGGCCATCCTGGCGGACCCGGAGCTCAAGGCGCTGGGCGGCGCGTACATCCTGTGCGCCAACGACCCGGTGGGCGCGGCCGGCGGCGTGCGGCACCTGCGCGAGGTGTACGGCATCGAGATGGACATGGTGGCCGGGCCCGCCACGGACAACGCGGTGGGCGTGCGCTTCGTGGAGCAGGTGGTGGGGCTGCCCGCTCGCAACGCGCGCGCGGATCCGAACGCCCTGGGGAATCTCATCGTGGAGAAGCTCGCGCCCCGGCTGGGCGCGGGGAGGAAGTCATGACGTCGCCTGCGCACATCTACATCCTGGGGGCCTCCGGTTTCGGCGGAGGCGAGCTGCTGCGGCTGCTCGCGGGCCACCCCGGCAACGCCGGCATCCGCGTGGTGTCCCGGCACCACGCGGGCTCGCCCATCCACAAGGTGCACCCGCACCTGCGCGGGCTGGTGGACGGCCGCTTCGAGGCGGAGCCGGACTGGCGCTGGCTCGCGGACTCGCAGCGCCCGGTGGTGTTCAGCGCGCTGGGCCACGGCGACCTGGCGACGCAGTTCGCCGGGCTGGAGAAGCAGTGGGCGGACGCGGGGCTCGCGGACCGGATGCTGCTGGTGGACCTGTCGTCCGACTTCCGCCTGGACCACCCGGGCCGGTACGCGGGCGCCTACGGCCGGCCGCACCCGTCCCCGGAGCTGCTGGGCACGTTCACCTACGGCCTCACGGAGTGGAAGCGTGAGCAGGTGAAGACCGCGAAGCGCATCGCCAACCCGGGCTGCTTCGCGACGGCGGTGCAGCTGGCGCTCCTGCCCATCGCGGCCACGCCGGGGCTGGGACTGCTGGCGGTGTCGGGCGTGACGGGCTCGTCCGGCTCCGGTTCGCTGCCGGGCGAGGGCACGCACCACCCGACGCGCGCGCACGACTTCCGCGCGTACAAGCCGCTGGAGCACCAGCACGAGGCGGAGGTGGAGGTGATGCTGGTGGCGCACGGCGCGCAGCGGCACCGGCTGGCCTTCGTGCCGCACTCGGCGCCCATGGTGCGCGGCATCTTCGCCACGGTGCAGTTCGAGTGGCCGGAGCACGGCGGCGCGGTGGTGACGCAGTCGCTGACGGAGAAGTACCGCCGCTACTACGAGGGCTCGAAGTTCGTGCGCATCGTGGAGGGCACGCCGCGCGTGGCGGCCGTCGCGGGCAGCAACTTCTGCGACATCTCCGTGGCGACGAAGGGCCGCTCCGTGGCGGTGATGGCCGCGCTGGACAACCTGGTGAAGGGCATGGCCGGGCAGGCGGTGCAGAACTTCAACGTGGCGCTCGGCTACCCCGAGGACACCGGCCTGCGCCAGGCGGCCTGCTACCCGTAGGACGTGGAACGAGAGGCGGCTTCGGCGTGAAGCCGGGGCCGCCTCAAGCCGCGGGTGTCTTCGGCACGTCACCCGAAGGCGCGGTGCCCTCCCCCGCGCTGCTCGCTTCACCCGAAGGAGCGGCGGAGGCCGTTGCCTGGGGCGCGGCCGGTGCTTCGGCGGCGGCGCCACCCTCGCGCTGCTCCAGACGGGCGCCTCCGGCTTCAGCGGCCTTGAGGAACTCGTCGTACTCCGACTTGCGCGCGGCGGCCTTCTCCTGGGCGGCGGCGGAGCCCTTCTCGGCGGCGGCACGGCCCGCGCGGATGGCCCGGGCGCTCAGCAGGATGCCGCCCACGAAGGCCAGGATGCGCAGCCCGGACGCGAAGCTCCAGCCCGTGGTGAGGCCATCCAGGCCGTCACGCACGAAGTTGAGCGCCACCACGAACACGCCCCCGGAGACAGCGGCCCCCACGGCCGTGGTCCACGTGCGCAGCGCGACGATGCGGGCCGCGCCGTAGCAGAGCACCGGCAGCACCGCGAGCACCCACAGGTCCTCCAGCACCACCGCCACCGGGATGCGCAGGAAGTCGGAGGGCAGCGCGTTCACCCGCGAGTGCAGGCGCAGCACCAGCGACACGCTGAGCATGGCCCCCAGCACCAGCGACAGGAAGCCCAGTCCGACGATGAACTGGAAGCGACGAACGCGGACGCGCAGGGGCTCGAGGACACCGGGTTTGGAGCTCACGGGCCCAAAGCCTAGCGCACTCTCACCCTTCGTCCTCTTCCCCGACAGCCGCGTCCCCCGCCGAGCGAGGAGGCGGGCCGTCGCCGTAGAACACCTCCTCCAGCACCAGCCCCTGCGGCGGCGCGGTGGATCCGGCCAGCTTGCGGTCGCGCGAGGCCAGCACCTCGGCCACCCAGGCCTCGGGGCGGCGGCCCTTGCCCACCTCCACCAGCGTGCCCACCAGGTTGCGCACCATGTGCTTGAGGAACGCGGTGCCCTCCACCACGACGGCCACGGTGTCGCCGGACACGCCCTCCACGCGCACCTGCCGCACCTCGCGCACCGCGTGCTTCGCCTGGCAGTCCGCGGCGCGGAACGCGGAGAAGTCGTGCCGGCCAATCAGCGCCTGCGACGCGCGGCGCATGGCCTCCACGTCCAGCGGGGCGAACAGCTCCCAGTGCGTCGTGCGCAACAGCGGGGACCGCGTGCGCCGGTTGCTCAGCCGGTAGCGGTAGCGCTTGCCGCGCGACCAGCGGCGCGGGTCGAACTCCGCCACCACCTCCTCCGCGGCCACCACGGCGATGTCCGGCGGAAGGATGCCATTGAGCCCCATCGTGTAGGCCTTCATGGGCAGCACGCGCGGCGAGTCGAAGCAGGCCACCTGTCCCGTCGCGTGCACGCCCGCGTCGGTGCGGCCGGCGGAGGCCACGAACACGCGCTCCCCCAGGAGCTTCTGGAGCGCGTCCTGGAGCGTGGACTGGATGGACGGGCCATTGGGCTGCACCTGCCAGCCCACGTACCGCGTGCCTTCGTATTCGAGCGTCAGCTTCAGCCGGGGCATGGGCGCGGCGACAAAAGAGGCACGCGGTCAGCGCGTCTTCAGCCAGCCCTCCAACACGTCCGCCGCGAGCTTCGCCAGGGAGACGTTCGCCTTGCGCGCCTGGGCCTCCAGCTTCTCGTACAGCGCGGGGTCCAGGGGCAGCGCCAGCAGGCGCGGCTCGGTGGCGGTGCCCTCGTCCAGGCGCATGGCCTCCGTGGGCGGGCCGTCCACGGACGCCGCCACCTCCGACAGCTCCAGCGCCACTTCCGACGTGGGCGCGGAGGACTGGCGCGTGGCCAGCCGCTTCAATTCCTGCGGGCGCTCGTCCTCGAAGAGCTGCTTGACGAAGTTGGCCAGGTGCAGCGGCGAGGGCGTGAAGTCGTACGCGTCCAGGAAGGCGTCCAGGTCGCGTTGCATGTCCAGCGCCGTCTGGTAGCGGCGCTCGCGGTCGCGGGCCAGCGCGCGCATCAGGATGGCCTCCACGCGCTCCGGCAGGTCCTCGCGGAAGTACGACGGCGCGTAGATTTTCGCCTCGGTGATGCTGCGCATGACGGCGACGTCGGAGTCGCCGGTGAAGAGCTTGAAGCCGGTGAGCCACTCGTAGAGGACGGTGCCTAGCGAGAAGATGTCGCTGCGGCAGTCCAGCGGCCGGCCCAGGCACTGCTCCGGGGAGAGGTAGCTGAGCTTGCCCTTGATTTCGCCCGAGCGCGTCTCCTCCACCTGGTTGGCGGCCTTGGCGATGCCGAAGTCGAGCACCTTCACCGAGCCGTCGAACGCGACGATGATGTTCTCCGGCGTCACGTCGCGGTGGACGATGTTGAGCGGGTTGCCGTAGCGGTCCTTCTTCGTGTGCGCGTAGTGCAGGCCCGCGCAGACGCAGGAGGCAATCTTCAGCGCGTACACCATGGGGAAGGGAATCCCCAGGGACTCGGCCTTGGGCACGACGCGGCGCATGTCACGGCCGGACACGTACTCCATGGCGATGAAGTAGCTGTCGACGATCTTCCCCAGGTCGTGGATCTGCACGATGTTGGGGTGGTTCAACTGGGCGGCCAGCCGCGCCTCGTTGAGGAACATCTTCACGAAGGCCGCGTGCTTGGACAGGTGCGGGCGGATGCGCTTGATGACGATGGGCGTCTCGTCGCCACGGGCATCCACCTGGTGCGCGAGGAAGATCTCCGCCATGCCCCCCACGGCGATCCGGTCGATGAGCCGGTAGTTGCCGAAGCGGAACGCGTCGCGCGGGGGCGAGGAGGCGGCGGGAGCCATGGAAGCAATGTAGCCGCGCCCTGCCCGGAGGCGCTAACGAAGTTGGACGACGTGCACCTTGAGCGCCGGTTCCTCACCAGGAGGGGCCGGAAAGTCGAGCCCCGAGGGACCGAGCGACCCCGCTGCCTTCCCCGCTCTGCCCGCCCGCGTCACGCCTTCCAGCACCATCGTCTCGAACCGGCGCGAGGGCAGTCCCGCCAGGTTGCAGCAGGCGACCAGGCGGCCCTTGGGAGCCACCACCTTCGCGGCGGCCTCGGCCAGCCGGGCGTAGTCGCGAGCGGCGGAGAAGCGCGTCGTCTTCGTGGTGGAGAACGACGGAGGGTCCGCGACCACGACGTCGAAGCTCTCCCCCTTCTTCGCCAGCCGTCCGAGCCAATCGAAGACATCCCCCGCCACGTAGTCGTAGCGGTCCACGGCCTGCCCGTTGAGGCGCGCGTTCTCCTCGCCCCACTCCAGCACGCGGCGGCTGGCGTCCATGTTGAGCACGCGCTTCGCGCCCCCGGCGGTCGCGGCGACGCCGAAGGCGCACGTATAGGCGAAGAGGTTGAGGACGGTGAGCCCGGAGGCCTGGGCCTGGAGCCACGCGCGGGTGTCGCGCATGTCCAGGTAGAGCCCCACGGAGAGCCCCTGTCCCGGGCGGATGTGGAAGGACAGGCCGTTCTCCTTCGCGACGAAGTCCTCCACCGGCTCACCGCGGGCGGCGGACTCCGGAGCCAGCGCGTCCTTCGCCACGTTGGCGAGCACGCGCGCCTCCCGGGGCCGGCGCTTGAGGTAGACGCTCCGGGGCGTCCACGCGGAGACGGCGGCGTCGAGCAGCGTGGCCTCTTCCGCGTCGGTGAGGTCGCGGTAGAGGCTGACCACGACGACGTCGCCGAAGATGTCCGCCGTCACTTCGGGCACGCCGTCCGCGGCGCCGTTCAGGAGGCGGAACGCGGAGGTCGCGGGGTCGGCGAGCAGCGGACCCCGGCGGGCGCGGGAAGCGCGCAGCAGGTCCACGAGATGGGGAGGCAGGGCACTCACGCGCCCCTTCTACCCTACGAACCCAGCCGTGCGCGGGACCAGACGCGGGCGAGCGCCGCGGCGGCGTCACGGGCCAGGTCCACGAAGTCGCTGCCCAGGAGCTGGCCCTCGCGGACACAGACGCGGCCATCGACGATGGTCCACGCCACGCGGGCGGCGGTGAGCTGGCCCAGGAGGAAGGGCGAGTAGCCCGTCTCCGGATCAGCGGCGGGAATGGCGTCGTAGACGACGAGGTCCGCGATGCTGCCCTCGTCCACGCCGCCCGAGGGCTTGCCGTACAGGCGGGTGCACAGCTCCGCGGGGCCGCTGACGAACAGGTGCGCCAGCGAGTCATCCAGGTCCGGCATGCGCCCGGAGCGCGCCAGGGACAGCATGCTGACGAGCGCCCCGGCGAGCTCCTCCTGGAGGGTGCCGTGGCCGCCGGTGCCCAGACCCACGAGGTGGAGGCTGGACAGCGCGCCGTCAGCGGACTCCGCCGCGCGGTCCATGGAGCGGGTGGCGCGGGGCGTGAGGGCGATGAAGGTGCCGGAGGCGGCCAGCCGTTCGGCCTCGGAGCGCTCCACGGCGCGGGGATAGCCGGCGATGGCGTGAGGCCCCAGGAGGCCCAGCGCGTCCAGGCGCGGCACGACGCGGCGGCCGTGCGTGGAATAGGTGGTGGAGAGGTCGTCCTCGTTCTCCGCGAGGTGGAAGACGACGGAGGCGTTCAGCTCCTGGCGGTGCCCCGCGATGCGGGACAGGAGGGAGTCCTCGCAGGTGTAGGACGCATGGAAGCCCAGCGCGCCACGGACGCGGGGGTGCTCGCGGTAGCGACGGACGAAGTCGGCGTTGGCGTCGGCCTGGGCGTCGGCCACGTCGGCGCCATCCAGGCTGTGCGTGGAGTGGGACGTGACCAGGCGGATGCCCAGTGAGTTCGCGGCGCGGGCCTGGGCCTCCAGGCCGCCAGCGACGTCCGTGGGACACGACAGGTGGTCCACGACGAGGGAGACGCCATCCAGCAGCGCGCGGGCGGCGGCGAAGCGGGTGAGGATCTCCACGTCCTCGGCAGTGAGGAGGTTGGCCACCCCGCGCATCCGCTCCAGGCGCGAGCGGGGCTGGCGCAGGAGGAAGTCGCCATTGGGGGGCAAGAGCTGCCCGTTGACCAGGTGCGAGTGACAGTCCACGAGGCCGGGCGCGACGAGCCGGCCGCGACACGCGACCTCCCAGTCACCGGGGAGCACGGGCACCTCGGCGTCCGGGGCGACGCGGCGGATGATGCCCTCTTCGACCACGACGGCCATGCCGTGACGGACGCGACCGTCCGCACGGAACACGGCGCAGTTCTTCAGAAGCAGTCGGCCTTCCATGGACCTCCCCGTTTTAGCACGGGGTGGGTGGAGGATGAACCCCGTCTCCTATTGAGAGCCCCCGAGGGGCGGATCCATGCAGGGCGTCGGCCTGGAAACCCAGTCCACGAAGTCCCACCAGAGGTCGCTCCAACTCCGTGTTGAGCCCGTGAAGCAGGGCCGGTGACGGCCCTGCTTCCATCAGACAGACCGAAGGAGGCCGCTGGGGGCTGGAGACCTCGCCACCGCAGCCTCATTGCTGGCAGGCGATCTCCGGGCAACCCTTGGTCTTGCTGCACGTCTGCTGGTCGCAGCACAGGTATTGCTGCAGCGGACACGTCACCTTGTTGACGCAGGTCCGGGCCGCGCTACAGGACTGGCCTGTCGGGCAGGAGCCGCAGTTCAGGGAGCCGCCGCAACCATCCGCGATGAAGCCACAAGTGGCCCCCTCCGCGGCGCACGTCTTCGGCTGGCAGCTGCACTGATTATCGACGCAGGTCTCCCCTTCCCCGCAGACACCACAGTTCAGCGTACCGCCGCATCCATCCGGGATGGAGCCACAGGTCTTCCCCGCGGCCGCGCAGGTCGTCGGTTGGCAGACGCACACGTTGTTGTTGCACGTCTGCCCCGCCCCACAGGAGCCACAGTTCAGCGTGCCGCCGCATCCGTCCGAGATGGAGCCACAGTTCTTCCCCTCCGCGGCACAGGTGGTCGGAGTGCACGAGCAGAACAGGGTACAGATGTCCCCTTCGTCGATGTCTCCGTCGCAGTCATCATCCAACCCGTTGCAGGACTCCGCCGGGCTGACACACGCTCCCCACCAGCTACGGGTATTCCCAACGACGCAAGCCTGCACCGAACCCGCGCAGGTGCCCGCCGAGGTTCGGCACTCCTGGGTCAGCGTCCCAATTCCCTCGCCGGGCTGGTTGTCAATGAACCCGTCCCAGTCGTCATCGCACCTGTTGCATTTCTCCTGGGTGCGCACGGCGGGCCGGCAGGGACCATGCGCCCCGTTGGGCAGACAGGCGGCGGTCGCGTTCTCACAGGCGTATTCCGGTTCGTCGCAGCTTCTCCGCGTGCCGGCGGGGATGACGCACTGGAACTGGCCCGCGCTGCAGGTGAGCGTCCCCGTACAGCCATTGGAGAGCGGGTCGCAGGAGCCACCCGTCAGCACGCCGCCCTCGGCCCCCTCGTCAATCAAGGAGTCGCCGTCGTTGTCGCACCCGTCGCACTGCTCCTCGCCATAGGCTGAGCACGAACCCGGGATGATGTTGCCCTCCGCGTCACACTGGCGGGTGCCTCCCTGGCCGCAGACCGAGCACGGAATCCTCGAGGCTCCCGTGAACCCACCACACGTCGGGTAGTCGTCGCACTCCGTCATCCCGTAGCAGCCATTCGCGTTGACGCACGAGGTGGGTGGAGGTGGAGGGTTCGGGCAGATGGCGTAGGCGGGCGAGCCCACCAGCGCGAAGAGGCACCAGAGGGCCCCACCCAACACCGCCAACCCGGACTTCAACTCACAATGCACGACGGACCTCTCTCTGAAGCAAGTACCACCCGGTACGGGAAGCGGGTGACAGCTACTGAAACAAGATGGGCGCCTGACGCTGGACCGCGAACTCAGCCAGCCCCTGCAGCCGCTCGACCAGGAACTCACCATCCACGTCGATGAACGACTCGAACGCGTTCTGAGGCACCAGGCCAATGGACTTCGCGACGGCCCGTTGCCAGTCCGACGTGAAAGCGACCGCCGGCCGCACCTTCAACTCCTTTGCGATTGTCGCCAGTTCGTCACGCAATCGCTCACACTCGGCGGCAGACCACTCACCATCACAGTCCGAGTGCATGATGAGCGTGGGGAAGCGGGAGCCCACCTTTCCCGCTGGCTCCAGTTCGCGAGTGACATGGTCACGAAACGCGCCGAAGTCCGCATAGGACCCGACCTCGACGCCCTCCAGCTCCTCGTCATCTTCGAAGACACAAAGATAGAGCCCCACTACATCTCCTCCCGCTTGATGGTGCTTCCGGTCAACCGAATCAGTGCCTTGAGCGAGGGGTGGAACTGGCAGGACTTTGGGACCTTCAGCATGAGCCGCTTGCGCTCCTCCACCGCCTTGAAAGCCAGGAGCCTGACTTGATAGGTCGCTCGAAGCACTGACACCTTCTTGATCAAGTAGATCTTGCCCATCACTTCCGCATCAGGGCGCGTTCCACGGGGAACCTGGTGTCGCGTGTACTTGACTTTCATGGGGTCTTCCCAGGCAGGGGTTGAATCGAGACGCCCATGCGAATCAGAAACGCGCGGAACGCCGGATTGATGGGTCTACTTGTATAGAGGGTGTAGTTCCAACCATTGACAAGCGCCCCATAGACCTGCAGGCGGAGCTGGTAGCTGGAGTTGAGCGGGCTTCTTCCGGCCTTGATCTCAGCCACGCCAGACGCGACCGACGACCCATCATAGATGGTGGATACAAGGTTGCCCTGGCGGGTGAGCTTGGGCTCTCCGACAATCACCTTGAATGCCGCGCTCTCCGTTTGTTCGATGGTGGGTTGGAACGTGACCTTCCCATTCGAACCCAGCGCTTTCAGAGCCTGCGCCTCTTCAAGAACCCCCGCGGTCAGCTGGGGCGGCACCTGGTTGGGCGCTTGAGCAGGCGCTTGGGCAGGCGTTTCGGCGGGCACGGGAGCCTTGGCGGGGCGCAGCGTCCTCGCCACCTTGGAGGCTCCCCCCACCAGCGTCAGCGCCCGGAACACATCCTGGACGAACCCACCGGCGGACCCCTCCGCCGAGCCCTCGCCGAAGCGAAGCGAATCGACCGTCCCCGCGCCCAGCTCCACGGACAGGGTCAACAGCGCCAGGTCCCGGATCTCCCCGGCCGACATACGGGGCCTGAGCTCATTCGCGAGCCATTTGTAGTAGTCCTGGCGGGGGCCGTTGTCCCACGCATTGGCGACCTCCGCCGCGGACCCCCATTGCCACAGGGGCGGCGTGCTCTCGCTGACCTGCGCGCCCACACTGCCACCTTCATCCCCAATGTGGCGCATCGGCGAGACGGTGGCGTCATCGGTCCGCATGCGCGTGGAGGAGCTGGGCCCCGTCCCCAGGATCTTCGAGAGCGCCCACGGGACGAACCCGGTAGCCACCCCCAGCCCCACCCCCAACCCGATGCTCGAGCCGCTGTACGTCGTTGACACGTACTGGGGATACATCCCCGTCGGGTCCGTGTACTTCATCGGGTTGTTGAGCACATAGGCGTATGCGTTGAACGCCTGGCTCCTGCCCATGTCGACGACGACGGGGTCCGTACTCAGGAACCGGCCCAGGCGCGGGTCGTATATCCGGCCCCGCATGTTCACGAGTCCCAGCTCGTCATCGAACTCATGCCCCGTGAAACCGACATGGCCTCCGGACAACGGCGCCGTCGAGTCCTGCGTCAGGTTGACGTCGCTGCGGCGCTGTCCGAACGGTTCGTACTTGTGGCGCTCCAACACCTCCCCCGCGGCGCCCACCACCGTGTCGGGACTGCCCAGGCGATCCGCCAGGAGGTAGCGGACCTGCTCCGCGGAGGTGTTGTCCGTCCACTGCACCTCCGCGACGAGCCCCTCCACGCCCGGCACCGCATAGACATGTGACGTCCCATCCCGGCGCTGATACAGCCCCCTCAGGTAGATGACCTCGTGGGTGGCTCCTGCCTGGGTGCTCCGCTTGAGTGCGCGCGCACCCGTGCCGTCATAGGCCATGCGCACGTCCACGCCCCCTTCCGTGATGTGAGAGGGCAGGTTTGACAGCGTGTACTCGTACGTGCGGGCCACCGCGCCTGTCTGGGCATTCCGCGCGACGGTCTGGTTTCCGCGCCGGTCATAGTCAAACGTCTGCTGTGTGCCGCCCCAGGTGGCCCGCTTCACGGCATGCGGCCCTCCCGTGGCGCCAGGCTCGCTGTAGGAATAGGTCGCGGAAGTCCCCTGGCCCCAGACGACATCGCGCCCCAGGAGATTGCCGACGTCGTCGTAGGCAAAGAGGGTCGTTGACGTCACGCAGTAATTGAACTGCTGATACAGCGTCCAACTCTCGAGCCTGTCCAACGCGTCATAGGTGAACTGCTCGCTCGACTGCTGCACGTGGTCGTGACGCGCCTTGAGATTGCCGCCCTTCGAGTACTCATAGATGAGCCGCTGGACGTTGGTGCTTCCCCGGACGGCGTCCAGGTAACGCAGCCGCCCCATCACGTCGTAGCGCCGCGTGCGGGTGACCTGGTCTCCGAAGCGCTCACGCGTCACCTGCCGCTGGAAGTCGCGCTCCAGCGCCGTCCAGTAGACCTGCCCCGAGTCCGCGTTCTTGACCGAGAGCACCTCCCCCCGGGGCGTATACTCATACTTGAGCTTGAATTGACGCCCATCGCTCGTGGGCGGATAGGCCAGCGTGGACAGCCGGCCATGGGCGTCGAAGGTCTGGGTGAGCGCCAGGATGTCCCCGCTGCCCACCTGCTGTGTCAGCGTGCCCTGCCGGCCGAGGGTGTCATACGAATAGACGGTGGTGATGGCGGGGGAGCCCGCGACCTCCGTCGTCGTGCTGGCCAGTTGCCCGAAGCCATGCAGGGCCGTGTCCCAGACGAACGTCGTGAGCTCCTGGACGGAGCTCCCCTGCTGGGTCAGGGATTGCGTCACACGGCCCAGGGCGTCCCGGCTGAGCGTGGTGACGTGGCGGGCCGCGTCGGTGTCCTCTCCATCCGCTTCCCACTTGAGCTCACCGAAGGCGTTGAAGGCCCGCAGCCGCACGCCGGCGTTGGGGTCCTGGGTGCGCACCGGCTGCCCCAGCTTGTCGAACGTGGTGGTGAGGGTCTGGTTGTTCGTGTCCGTGATGCCCACGAGCCGGGTGAACGCGCCGTACTGGTACGTCGTGGGAACCTCGAGCGAGGTGCCCACGCCATCCCGGCTCTCCATCAGCAGCCCGCGGTGGTCGAGGGTGCTCCGGCGCTTGCGTCCATCCGCATCCGTCACCGTCGTCGACGTCCGGTAAGGCTCCACCGTGAACAACGCCGCCGTGGTGCTCTGGTCCTGGAGCTGACGCGAGACGAGCCGCTGCAGGTTGTCGCGCGTTTCGGTGAGGAGCGCCGGCGCGAGTTCGGGAATCTCCGCCTCGAGCCTGGGCAGGTAGTGCTTCGACAGGTTGCCGTGGACGTCGTACCGGAAGTCCTCATACGTCTGGACCAGGGTCGAGTCCTGGGTCGAAGCCTTCTCAGGGCGGCCCAGCGCATCGAACCGGACGATGGACGACGTCAGCCTCTCGGCGGGCAGGCTGTCTGTCCTGTCGCACCCCAGGCCGGGGGCATTGTCCCGGTCCACCACCGAGGTGCGGACCCGGGGCAGGTTCCCCTCCCACTCGTAATGGCTCTGGGTGACGATCCGGTGGCAGGCCTCCGCCGGCCCCGTGTAGGGGGGCACCGACGTCCTCACCCGGCCAAAGCCGTCGTACTGGTAACGCGTGCGGACTCCGTTGGGGTCCGCGCTCTGGGCCAACACCCCGAGGCCCGAGTGGAAGGCAAAGCGTGTCACGCCCCCCACCGCGTCCACCGTGTGGCGCGGATAGACCTGATCCACCGTGTCATAGACGATGGATTCCACGCGTGACTGGCCGCCGCCTTCGCGGGTGACCGCGGTCACCAAGCCCTTCTCCCCCCAGGCGAAGGCCGTCTTCAGATAGAGGTCGCTGACGTTCGGCGCCACCGCCGCGCCCTGGCTGCCGGGCTCGCGCTCCAGGATGGCCGCGCGCCCCTGGCTGTCGAAGGTGACGCGCCTCACCTGCGCCGACGCGGGGTCGCCGCCTCCGCAACCTGTTTCGGGGGCGGTGAAGCCACAACGCGCCCAGGTCTTCGTGGAGGTCCAGGCGCCGAGGGGAATCCACTGCGCCGCGTCGAACGTGATGCCCGTCGTGTGGGTGGCGAACTCCTCCGTGCTGTTCGCATCCCGCGTGCGCACGATGCTGGAGACGGTGTTTCCGTATGCGTCGAGCTGCGTGACCCGCTCCGTCTCGCCCAGGGGCGTGACGGGTTGCCCGGACTTGACCATCTCCAACTTCTCGGAGACGACGCGGACGTAGCGCTCGTAGCGGCCGGGCGCGAGCAGTGCCATCTGGTACTTCCACTCCACCGTGTGACGCCGGTGCTCCTGCAGCCCGGTCTCCACATGAACCGGTGTGAGCGTCACTTCCCGGAGGGGCTGATGCGCCAGGCCCGGAAGGCACTGGGAGTAGAGCATTTCGTTGCAGAGCGGGAAGCTCCGGTTGTCGAAGGTCGTCGTCGTGAGCTCAAACGTCCGTCCATCCAGCCGGGAGCGCTCGGCGAACCCCAGCCAGCCATGCCCGCGGATGTGGTAGCGCCCGTCCTTGTAGGAATAGGTCCAGCCGCGCTCCTGCGTATCGTTGACGTAGACGCTGAGCCGGCGGACGACCCGCATCGTCTCGGGAGCCCGCCGGATCAGCGCGTCATCCGTGACGGTGCTTGAGTAGACGCGGGGCGAGACCCAGGGGTCGCAGTTCGACACCGCGGGGTCGCACTTGTCCGAGAGGTACGCGTAGTCGAAGCGGTGCTGGAGGCCGGAGGCGGCCGTTCCACTTGGAAGCTGGGTTCCGGCATACACGCGCGTGAGGGCGTCCGTCGCGTGCTTGCGCACATAGACGTGCAGCCGGTTTCCCACCCGTCGCGTGATGTCGAGCAGGCCGTCTGCGTTGACGTCCACGACCTGCATCCACTTCAGGCCCTGGCCCGAAGAGAGCGGCAGGGTCTTGAACTCCGTGAACGCGCCCTGCGGCCCCGCGAGGAGCAGGCGCATGTAACCGCTCAACTCCACGAGCAGGATGTCCGTCCGCCCGTCTCCATCAAAGTCACCCGTCCGCTTCGCCATGTAGGACGCATCGGCCACGGGATAGCGCTGCTGGACGGTGGAGTCAGCGAAGCCTCGCATGCCGTCGTTGAGCTGGACCTCCATGCGGGACAGGAACGTGGTTGCGTCGCTGCCCAGGGCGACCGCGTCCGCCAGTCCGTCTCCATTGACGTCCAGGAAGTCGAACAGGCCATGGCTTGGAGTCTCGTAGGGCGATCCGAACCAGAAGGGGCGCTTGAAGCGCGTCGGCAGCTCGACGAGCGCGCTCTGTCCCGGAGACGCGCTCACGGCCCAGAGGTAGGAGGGGTCGGCCTCCGTCGGGCCCACCAGGCTCATGCGCCCGGCGCCCTCGAGGTCGACGGCGCGGATGCCCAGGTCCGTCCGCGCGAAGAAGCGCGAGGCGGTGCTCAGCCGCTCGCCCCCATTGTGCAGCCGGACGCCGACCCGGTCCGAGGACGACACCGTGGGCGGGGTGCCAATGTAGGCCATGTCGTTGAGGCCATCGCCATCCATGTCCAGCCAGTAGACGGTGCGTGAACTGCCCCAGACGGAGTCGTACTGGTCGTCGTGCCGGTAGCCGTATTGGGACTCCAGAATGTCGACGTCCATGCCATTGCTGGCGCGCACCGTGAACTCACCCACGCGGCAGGATTGGGCCGCGAGGCTGGACTTCCCATCGCCGTGCCAGTCCACCACCAGGGGGCGAAGGGCCGGCCGCGGGATGCACAGGATGGAGTCCCACGTGGAGTTCGCGGTGGGGGTCTCGACCTGCCATTGGTCGACAGCCGGGTCCTTCTGGACGTGCATGCGGAACACGTCCTGCCAGTGGTCGCGGGTGAACGTCGGGTTCAGGTTGGGCGGGAAACGCTCGTAGCAAGGCGATTGCTGCTGGTACCCGCACGTCTCGGTCCGCACCTTGAAGGACTGAGACAGGTACCCGAGCCCGAAGCGGCCCGCGCCCAGGCCAAACGCATGCACTCCTCCGCCCGTGACCGTCTCCTGGATTTCGCCGACGTCCTTGTCCTCGAACTCCCAGGAGCCCTGCTCCCAGTCGAACTGGACAGGGAGCTTGCAGGTGCCGAAGCCATCGCACTCCTGGACTTCACGCAGGAGGCTTCGCTTGCTGATGCTCTTGTTGTCGTAGCGCAGGGTGTAGGTGCGCAGCACGGCGTCCGCGCCGCTCGCGTCAGGGCCGCGCATTTCGAGACTGGAGAGGCGGAAGTGACGGCGCAGCTTCTGCCCCGCCATGAATCCCACGAACACGTCGGGGCGATTGTCGTCGTACCGGAACTTCACCGAGCGCCGCGCGGGGGCGTCCGTCTCTCCGCTGCCAACGGGGGCGACGAAGCGGGTGTAGAGAATCCGGTCGGGCCGGATCCATGCGCCCGCGCCCGCCGTGTTGGGCGCGCCCTCGTAGAAGACCTCCATCTGGTTTCCGGCCCGGTCTTCCAGCAGGGTCTGCGCCCAGCTCATGGGGCCGAGCGTGCTCGCCATCAGCAGGCCATCCGTGCGCGTGCCCACTTCGCCGAAGGTCATGACACGGCCTTCCTGGGTGGAGACACGGAAGGTCAGCGGCCGCCCCAGGTAATCCTGCCGCGCAATGACAATCTTGGCGTAGGACTCCCGCTCGGTGCGAAACTCGGGCAAGCCCTCGCTATTGGAGGCCGAAACGAGGACGAGGCGCTCCCCGTCCAGACAGTAGAGCGCATTGCTCCAGTGGGCATTGACGTCCACGGCCTGGGAGGCGCCATCCTGCACGAGCGTCCGGGGACAGTGCGTCACCTGGGACAGGCCGACCAGGTTGAAGCCCACGCCCAGCGGACCGTCGGGCCCCCGGCTGTTGTAGCTCAATGCCAGGCGGGGCTGGATTCCCGCGCGCCCTTCCGGAGTCCAGAGCGGAATGGAGACAGAGGCCGCGCCATCGCCCGTCACGTCGGCGGTGTAGGGCGTCGTCGCGGTAGACGGTCCCGAGGGACTCGGCACCAGTGTGTCCGCGGGGACCTCCAGCGGGCTGGTGTCCTGGGGCTGGATGGACAGCGCCAGCTTCCGCTGTTCCCGTGCCTCATCCTCTTCAGTGCGGAAGGTGCCCACGGGCCCGCAGCTCGCAAGGAGTTGCGTCCAGTACAGCAACAACACCAGGGAAGCACCTACCTGACGTCCCACACCACCACGACTCCGCGACTCACCACCACGATGCATGCGCGGCCTTCTATGCGCATTCAACTGAAAATCATAGAGAGGCCTCGCATTGCTCGTGGCTCACTCGGGGCGCGTGCGCGGTTCATCAACGCGGAGAGCACCTGGGCCGCGCGAAGTCGCCGCACCGTTCGGACCCGCGTGTCGGAAGCGCGGGGAGCGACAACGCAGTTCCAGACAACCTCACGAATTCCATGATTGTCTCAAGAAGTGGCGTTCCCTGCGTGATCTGAAAAGCCGCTGAGACCCTCGCCATCATCGGCTCCCGTCCCCTCCCTCCTGCCTGGCAGGCAGGGCGGCCCGGGTTCTTGGGGCCGGGGGACCCGGTATACTCCCAGTCCCATGACACCGCTGAGCCCCGGAGTCGCCACCGCCACGGAGCAGGACGCGCCGGCCGCCCCCGGCTCCCTGCGCTTTCGCCGCCTGTGGCTGTTCTCTCCCCGGGCAGACCTCGCCATCCTGGGCATCCCCCTGGCCCTGACGCTGGTGGCCGCCTTCGCCAGCACGTTCTTCGCCCCGGATGCCGCGGACAACGCCCACCGGCTCCTGGGGTGGACCGCCCAGAACCTCCTGGGCAATGCCACACACGTCATCCTCACGTTCCTGCTCTTCGGCGTGCACCGCGACGTGCTGACCGCCGCCCCCAGGCAGCCTCGCACCATCCTCGCCGGCGCACTGGCCATGCTCGCGGTGGGCGCGGCGCTGTTCTTCACCTTCTACGCCGACCGCTCCATCCACACCTTCGCCGTCGCCGTCATCTTCAACGTCTTCGGCATGCACCACACGCTGTCACAGCACCGGGGCCTGTGGTCCCTGCACGGCCTGCGCGGTGGACAGGCCGGCCTCGCGCCGCCCTCCGCCCTGGAGCGCAAGCTCCAGCAGCTCTACGTCCCGGTGCTCCTCTCCGTCCTGCTCATCCGCATCTTCTTCGTCGCCGAGTCCGCCGCTCCGGGCGCCCCCGCCTACCTCGACGTGGGCCAGGGCGCGGTCCTGCCGTGGCAGACGCTGCCCGTGCTCATCGCCGTCTGGCTGGGCTACTTCCTCCTGCTCTTCCGCTCCGTGCTCCGCTCCGGCGCCGCCAGCGGCCCCAAGGTGCTCTACCTCCTGGGCATGGCCACCGCGACGGGCCTGGCGCTCGTCGCCCCGTCCTGGGGCTACGTGATGCTCCCGGGCATGCACGGCCTGGAGTACTACGTCCTCAGCGCCCGCATGCTGGAGCCTCGCGAGGGCGACCCGCCCCGCCTCAGCCAGAAGCTCATCTGGCCCGCCATGGTCGCGTCCATGCTCCCGCTGTTCGCGCTGGGCGTGGTGCATGGCTTCCTGCTGGATGGCCCCATGCGCGGCTCGCTGGGCATCGGCGGCGGCGCGCAGGCCCATCCCCTGCTCCGCGCGCTGACCTGCCTGGGCTTCGCGTGCGTGCTCGCGCACTACTTCGCGGACGCCTTCATCTTCCGCTTCCGCATCCCCTCCATCCGGCAGGTGATGCTGCGCCGCCTGGGCTTCACCCTCGCGCCCCGCCCCGCTCCCGAGGCGCGGTAGTCCCCTCCCCCGCAAAGAAAAATGGCAGGCCCTTCCAGGTGGAGGGACCTGCCATTTCCGCACAACCGAGGTGGCTCAGTTGTAGGTGTTGTTCTGGCCGAAGTTCTTCATCGTCTTCTTCTTCAGCGCGTCGGACGCCGTCTGGCCGTCGTTCGCCACGTTGTCGTTACCGGCCAGCGCCGCGGCGGAGGCGCCGAACAGCTTGCGGATGTTGTCGCCGAACAGGGTGATGACGCCGATGGCGGCGATCGCGATGAGGGCCACGATGATGATGTACTCGGTCATGCCCTGACCACGGTTCTTGCGGAACTGCTTCTTGGGGGCCTTCGCGATCGCGTTCATGGGAAGCTCCGGGGGTCGTTGCAGCGGTGGAAAGACACACCCTGCGGGAAGTCAGGGTCGATACAGACAGTACAACGGGCGGGCAAGCGCCTCCATCCGTCATCGGGAGGATGGGGGGCCTGATCAAGGAATATCGCGGACATGGAAGCACTCAAGGCCTGATCCGCCCCTGTTTCAGGGCCCGCCGGGCGCCGCCGTGGGCGCACGGGTCGTGCTCTCACAGGCGGCCGGCGGCAGGGCCTCGCAGTAGGCCTTGAACGCCTTCTGAAGCTTCGCGTCCTGGGGATGGCGGGCCGCCACCTCCCGGCCCACCGCCAGCGCCCCGTCCGCGTTCATGGGCGTCCACACCGTGCGCGACGACCAGGTCCGGGCCGTCACCAGCTTGAGGTACTCCGTCACCAGCTCCGGGGAACGGCCTCCCTTCGCCACCTCCGGCTCCAGCAGCGACGCCGCCAGCGTCAGGTCCCCCTGCGCCAGCACCGCCCGGCCCAGCGCGAGCGCCGACGCGGGGTCCTCCGGCGCCAGCGACCGCCACAGCGCCGCCACGCCCCGGACCACCGGGTCCCTCTCCGAGTGGTAGCGCTCCACGTTGCGGTACAGCCCCGCGACCTGCTCGGCGGTGGGCGGGTGCTCGCGCAGGTACTGATGCAAGAGCAGCCCCGGCCCGCTGTCCGGCGCCCGGCGCTCGTCCTTCACGCGCACGTCCAGGTTCGCCAGGAAGAAGGCCACCGGCGACGCGTACTCCAGCAGGTTGTGGTCGTCCGTGTTGATGGGCCCCTCGCCCGCGAAGTCCTTCTGGCCGGCCTCGGTGTGCACCTGCTTGGACAGCAGGCCGAACATGTCGTGGATCTCCACCCGCGCCAGGTCCGCCTTCACGTCCGGCCGGGCCATGCGCGCCGCCACCGCCGCCGCGTCGAACGACAGCGGCTTGCGGCTGGCCACCATCACCAGGTCCTCCGGCCCCAGCCACGTCGTGGCGTGCGGGAAGGTGTCGTGCAGCGTGCGCATCACCAGCCGCACCAGCTCGCGGTTGCTCTCGTAGGTGTGGATCCACTGCACCAGCACGCCGTCGTCCGTCAGGTGCTTGTCCACCAGCTGGAAGAAGTCGCGCGTGAAGAGGCCGGACACGCCCGTCACCCAGGGGTTGGACGGCACGCTGACGATGAGGTCGTACTGGATGGGCGCCAGCGCCATGAACGTCTTCGCGTCGTCGATGTGCACGTGCGTGCGCGGATCATCCACCGCGTTGCGGTTGTCCGCCTTGAACAGACGCGCCGCCTCGATGACCGCCGGCGAGATTTCCACCATGTCCAGGCGCTCCACCGGGTGCGCCAGCACGCTGCCCGCGGTGATGGCCGCGCCAGAGCCGATGAGCAGCACGTTCTTCGGCTCGCGCGGGTGCAGGAGCACCCCCAGGTGGCCCGCCATCACCTGCGTCTCGATGTCGCCTCCGTTCGTGGCGTCCGTCTTGCCGTTGATCTTCATGAAGCGGAGGTTCTCGCTCGCCAGGTCTCCCACCATCACCGTGGCGAAGGTGTCGTCGGCGTAGAAGCGGGGGACGATGGTCCGCTCCGTGTCCTCCACCAGCTTCGCGTAGCTCTCCGGCGGCTTCTGGTACGCGCGCACCGCCGCGATGTTGGACAGCCGCTGCGGCCAGCCCTGCATGCTGCCCAGCACCACCGCCGCCAGCACCGCCGCCACGCCCACCGGCGCGAAGGTCCGCCAGGCAGGCACCGCGCCCGCGCCCTCCCCTTGCTTCGGCGGGGACAGCGCGCGGAACGCCAGGGCCGCGGCGACGAGGTTCGCCACCGCGCCCGCGATGAAGTTGCCCTGCATGCCCCAGAAGGGCATCAGCACCAGCCCGCCCAGCACGGAGCCGGAGAGCGTGCCCGCCGTGTTCCACAGGTAGACGCCGCCCAGCTCGCGCCCCACCTCGGACACCTTCGCCGTGGCCACGCGGGCCGCCGCCGGGAACGCCGCGCCCATGATGAACGTGGGCACCAGCAGCACCACGCAGCAGAACGCGAAGGTGATGCCCTGGAAGATGGGCCACGTCTCCACCGCGCGCGTGAGCATCCACTCCGACCAGCGGAACAGGTGCGGCAGCCGCACGTACAGGGGCAGCGCCACGCAGAGGCTCAACACCAGCCCCACCTGCGTCCAGCCATACAGCTTCAGCGAGTCCCCGCCCTCCTTGCGCGTCATCAGCCAGAAGCTGCCCAGGCCGATGCCCAGGATGAACGCCGTCAGGATGAGCGTGAAGGCATACGTGGACGCACCCAGCACGATGGCCAGCAGGCGGATCCACGTCACCTGATACAGCATGGACGTGAAGCCAGACAGCATCACGCCGATGAGCGCGGCGCGCACCGCCCGCCGGGGATAGGCCACGTCCTCCGCGGCCGGGGCCGCCCCCACCACCACCGCCGGTGGGTGCTGCCGGGCCAGCGCCAACGCCGCCAGTGCGAGGAACACGTTGAGCCCGGCGGCGATTTGAGCGGACGCGGACAGGCCCACCAGCGGCACCAGCCGCGTGCCCGCCACGTACACGCCCACCGCCGCGCCCAGGCTGTTGATGGCATACAGCCGCGCCAGCTCCTTGCGCACCCCGGAGAGGCTCGAGGCGAAGTGGCGCACCAGCGCCGGCAGCGTGCCGCCCATCAGCAGCGTGGGCACCACCAGGGACAGCGAGGACACGAGCAGGCGCGGCGCCACCCGCAGGCCCTCCGGCACGTGGGGCGCCAGGGCCAGCCACAGGTGCTCCAGCCCGCCCAGCACGGTGGGGAACGCCAGCGCGTACAGGCCCACGCCCAGCTCCAGCACCCCGTAGAGGGCCAGGGGGCTCTTCACCCGGTCCGCTGTCCGCCCGAAGACAAAGGCCCCCAGCGCCAGCCCCCCCATGAACGTGGCCAGCACGACGGCGTGCGCCTGCCCGCTGTTACCCAGCACGTTCCCCAGGTATTTGGACCAGACCAGCTCGTAGACGAGCGCCGTCGCCCCGGACAGGAACAGAAGGGCGGCCACAAGGTTCTTCGGAGGACGTGGGGTGCGGGTCATAGGGACAGCACTCGACGTTACCCGGTATGTTTCAGGTCCACCAATGAACGCCCAACTCCTGCAAGCCGCGCAGCTCGCCTGGTCCCCCCACCTCCGGGTGACACGCGCCGAGGGGGACTGCGCCCAGGTGCTGCGCCGCGACGCCAAGGCGCTCGTGGGCATGCCCCTGCACACCGCGCTCGGGGTTCCGCAGGAGCGCGCCCGCGAGCTGGATGCCCGGGCGCGCGAGGACCGCCGCGCGGTGGAGTTCGTCACCCTCTCCGCGGGCGGCCCCACCGGCAACCCGCCCGCGTCCCACCTGCGGCTCGTGCTGGGCATGGACGGCGAGGAGGCCGCCGCGGGCGTGCTCGACCTGGGCACCGTGCTGGAGGGCGCCCCGCCGGTGCAGATCTCCAAGCTGTCGTCGTCGCTCAGCCATGAGATCCGCAACCCGCTCTCCTCCGTGAAGATGGCGGTGCAGACGCTGGCCCGGAACACCGGCCTGTCGGACCGCGACAAGCGGCGGCTCACCATCGCCAACCGGGAGATCCGCACCATGGAGCGCATGCTCTGGCTGCTCTCCGAGTATGGCCGGGAGAGCGCCGCGAACCTGGACGCCCACGCCCTGCGCTCGGTCGTCCAGGAGGCGACCGCCATGGTGGCCCCGGAGCTGGCCGAGCGCCGCATCGAGGTGGATGTGAAGGAAGAGGCGGACCTGCCCCGCGTGAGGGTGGATCCCAACCGGTTGAGGCCCGTGCTCGCTCAAGTCCTGCTCAATGTCGCCATGGGCCTGCCCGAAGAAGGCCGCGTCCAGGTGACGCTGCGCCAGCCGGACCCGGGCCACGTCAGCCTCATCCTGGATGATCCGGCGGCGGCCCTGCCCCCGGAGGAGCGGGGCTCGCTGTTCGACCCCTTCGGCTCGCGGCTGGCGCGGGGCGCGGGGCTGTCCCTGGCCGCCCTGCGGCGGGTGATGACGGGTGTGGGGGGCGACGTGGCGGCCCAGGGGAGTGCGGAGCCAGGGATGGTGTT
Organism: Corallococcus exercitus; assembly: GCF_042231735.1. Taxonomy (GTDB): domain Bacteria; phylum Myxococcota; class Myxococcia; order Myxococcales; family Myxococcaceae; genus Corallococcus; species Corallococcus exercitus_B. The sequence continues at coordinate 9,743,704 of NZ_CP102577.1, read as the reverse complement.
CACGCTGACGTTCGCCGCCTGAGGACCCCATGGAGACCCTCCTCATCGTCGACGATGACGTGTCCCTGCTCGAAACCCTCACGATGCACTTCGAGGAGATTTCGCAGGACGACGGGCAGCCGCGCTACCAGGTCGTGACGGCCACCAGCGCCGCCGCGGGCCTCAAGGCCGCCCAGGAGACCCTGCCCAGCGTGGTCATCCTGGACATGATGCTCCCGGATCGGACGGGCCTGGAGATCATCGAGGAGATGAAGGGGCTGTGCGGCGACGCGCGCATCATCCTCGTCACCGCCTACCACGACATGGAGACGACCATCCGGGCCATGAAGGCCGGTGCGTTCGACTACATCCACAAGCCCTTCCCGGACCCGGCCGCCCTGGACCTCGTCGTGGAGCGCGCGCTGGAGTACCGCCAGCTGTCGCGCCGCGCGGACGAGGTCCACCGCGAGAACGCCGTCGTCCGCCTGGGCGACATCGTGGGCACCAGCCCCTCCATGCAGCAGCTGGTGAAGGAGATTGGCAAGGTCGCGGGCAGCACCGCCACCGTGCTCATCAACGGCGAGAGCGGCACGGGCAAGGAGCTCATCGCCCGCGTCATCCACAACTACTCCTACGACGAGCCCCGCCCCTTCATCGGCATCAACTGCTCCGCCATCGTGGACACGCTGCTGGAGAGCGAGCTGTTCGGCCACGAGAAGGGCGCCTTCACCGGCGCCGTGGGCGCCAAGCCTGGCAAGTTCGAGCTGGCCGAGGACGGCACCGTGTTCCTGGATGAGATTGGCGACATGTCGCTGATGCTCCAGGCGAAGCTGTTGCGCGTCCTCCAGGAGCGCGAGTTCGAGCGCGTGGGCGGCGTCAAGCGCGTGAAGCTGCGCGCCCGCGTCATCGCCGCCACCCACCGCCACCTCGCGGACGAGGTGGACCAGGGCCGCTTCCGCGAGGACCTCTACCAGCGCCTCAAGGTCATCACCCTCGTCATCCCGCCCCTGCGGGAGCGGCGCGAGGACATCCCCCCGCTGGTGAAGCACCTGCTGGAGCGCATCAACGAGAAGGTGCACAAGCGCGTCACCCGCGTGCCCCACGAGGTCATGGAGCGCCTCACCCGCCTGCCCTGGCGCGGCAACGTGCGCGAGCTGGAGAACGTCCTCACCCGCGCCGTGGTGCTCGCCCCTGGCGACGTGCTGCGCGGCGACGACCTGCCCGCCCTGGAGGCCCACCCGTCAGGCCCCCTGGACCCCCAGCGCGCCCCCGGCCCCGCGGGCGGCATGTTCGCGGCCCCCGCCGTGGACGACGTGAGCCTCATCCCCACCCTGGAAGAGGCCGAGCGGCAGCTCATTGCCCGGGCCATGGCCGTCACGAAGGGCCACAAGGGGCGCACGTGTCAGATTCTCGGCATCAGCCGTCCGACCCTTGAACGAAAGCTTCAAAAGTTCGGTCTTGCACAGGGTCATGGTCCACAGGTGCACCCTTATCCGGTGAAGGATGCTTCCTGACAGTGTCCCAGCCCGGACAAACCGGTGTGCCCCTTTAACGTTTCGTTCAAACTGATCAGACTGTTTGAACGTTCTGTTTCAGGTTTCGGACACAGTGGGGGGGACTGGGCAGGGCTGTAGCGCTAAGTACCCGGCATTCCTCGAACTGTTCCCCTGGGAATACTTCAAGTGCCCGTGGCACGCCTCTTGGAAAGGGCAAGGTCCGTCCGCAGCAGCAGCAGCGACCAACCTTCCCCATCCCCTTCCGTCTTTCCAGGAGACTCCCATGCACGGCTTCAACCGCCCCCTCGGCCCCATCGGTTCCAATGTCGTGGCGCCCCTGCAGGCGACGTCGTCCGGCATGATGGTGACCGCGAACAAGCTGGTCCCCGGCCAGGAAGCCATCGACTTCAAGGGCTACTTCAAGGTCGAGTCCTTCCCGCACAACTCCACCATCTACCGCCCCGGCGACACGTCGGACCGCGTGTACCTGCTGAAGTCCGGCCGCGTGCGCCTGATGCGCATTGGCAAGAACAGCACCCGCTCGGTGGTGTCCATCCTCCGCCCGGGCGACCTGTTCGGCGAGCTGTTCCGCCCCGAGGGCACGCCCATCGAGGAGATGGCCGTGGCGGCGGGCGAGGCCGAGGTGTGGAGCATCGAGGGCCGTGACTTCCGCGCCCAGCTGGAGGCCCGTCCGGCCCTGGCGGTGGACGTGGTGCGCGCCTACGCGGACCGCGTGCGCTCGCTGCGCAAGCGCGTGCTGGGCCTGACCTTCAAGGAAGTGCCGGCCCGGCTGGCGGACACCCTCCTCACGCTGGTGGAGGCGCACGGCGAGCGCTGCCCGCACGGCGGTGAGACGGACCTGCGCGGCATCACCCAGCAGGACCTGGCGGACCTCGTCGGCGCCTCGCGCTCCTTCGTGTCCACGCTCATCAACGAGATGAAGCGCGAGGGCGTGCTCGGCAACGTCGGCCGCATCCTCTGCGTGCGTGACCAGAAGGCCCTGCGCAAGCTGGCCTCCAAGGAGAAGTAGGCGAAAAGTAGGCCGCGCGTCCCCGTCCAGGGGACCGTGACGTCCAACGGGCCTGACCGCGAGAGCATCCGCGGCCGGGCCCGTGGTGTTTTCACGGCACGGCGCTCTTCAGAACGTGAAGCCCATGCCGAACTCGGGGGTGAAGCCGAGGGCCAGCCCCCGCGGGGCGACCTCCGAGTCCAGGGCGAGGTAGCGCGCCCCACCCCGCAGCATGAGGCTGCCCAGGTGCAGCGCCAGGCCCGCGCGTGCGTCCACCTGCTGGTAGGGCACGGGCGTCACCTGCAGGCGCGCCTCCGCGTCCAGGGGGCCCAGGACGCACGCCTCCACGGACATGCCCAGGCTGGGGCCCACGTAGACGCGACCGGGCAGGTCCACGGTGGAGACACCGGCCTCCGCGCGCAGGCGCAGGTCCTGCCGGACGAGGGGAGAGAACGTCACGTGCATCTCGCCCAGGGTGCGCGCGTCCCGGGACGTCGTCCCTTCCCGGGTGCCCATCAGCCGGGACAGCCGCAGGTCCACACCGAAGCGGCGGACGTCCCAGCCGACGTCGAAGTCCACGCCCATGCCCCCCTCGATGGGTGACGCGAGCACGCCCGCGCGGAAGGAGAACGGCACGGCGTGCCGCAGCGAGTTGCGCTGGGGCGACGCGTCCGGCGCGTCGATGTCGTGGCCATGGTGGGTGCCGGTGGCGGCGATGGCCTCCCCTACTCCACTGAACAAGAGCTCGAAGACCGCGCCCAGGATGATGGCGGCGGCATCGTCGGAAGCGCTGCTGTCGCGGAACTCGAAGGAGTCCTCCGTGGAGGACACCGTCGTCGTCTTCGGTGAGCGGTTCTGGTTCTCGTCCTCCTGCTTCGAATCGCCGTCATTGGCGCCAATGGCGGACGCCTTGTGGACGGGCTTCGACGTTTCGTTGGAATCCGAGCGCTTGCCGAAGCGCGCTTCAGCGGGAGGCGCGGCGAGCAGGCCCGCGAGGAGCCCTCCGCCCAGCACGACCTTGGGGAACGACATGGGGTTGAACCCCCTCCGCGAGGCACGGCCGGCCCGACCGCCCCTCACACGTCGCATTCAAATCCCGGGGGCCCACGGGAAGTCAACGTCACGCGGCGGCGAAGCGTGACGGAGCACGTTGCGCGCTTGCCCTCGGGGGTGCCACCGCACAGCATGCGCGGCCATCGTGCCCGTCCCTACCGAGTCCCCGAGCCCCCATCGCACGTACACCGACCGCCGCGCCGCCGCCCAGGCGGACCTGACGGCGCTGGACCGCGTCAGCGCGAGGTACGCCAACCTGCGCACCGTGGCCTTCGTGGTGGCGCTCGTCATCGCGGCGCTGACGCTGATGGGCCGGCTGCCCAAGCCCTGGTGGTGGGCGGCGGCGGGCGCGCTCGCCGTCTACGGCGTGCTGGCGGTGCTGCACCACCAGGTGTTCCTCAAGGAGCAGCGCGCGCGCCTCTTCGTCCTGCTCAACGAGCGCGGCCTGGCGCGGCTGGAGGGCGGCTGGCATTCCTTCACCGACAAGGGTGAGCGCTTCCTCTCCCCCAACCACCTGTACGCGACGGACCTGGATGTCTTTGGCCAGGGCAGCCTCTTCCAGCTCATCAACGAGACGGCGACGCGCGCGGGCGAGGAGCGGCTGGCGGCGTGGCTGTCCGCACCCGCGAACGCGGAGACGGTGGTGACCCGGCAGGGCGCCGCGCGCGAGCTGGCCCCGCGCGTGGACTTCCGCCAGGACCTCTGCGCGGACGCCCGCGTGGTGGCGAAGGACAAGGCGGACCCGGCCCTCTTCATCCAGTGGGCGGAGGCTGGCCCGTCGCTGGACGCCATCCGCTGGGCACGCCCGCTGGCCGTGCTGCTGCCCCCCGTGACGCTCACCCTCTTCATCCTGGGCACGGTGGGCGTGATTCCCGACAGCCTCGTGTGGCTGGGCCTGTTCGCGCAGCTGGGCATCGCGGTGGCCACGCGCCGCACGCTGAAGCGGATGGACGACGCCGTGGAGCAGGGCGAGCGCGGCTTCGTGCGCTACGCGTCCCTCTTCGAGCGCGTGGAGGGGCAGACCTTCGAGCACCCGCGCCTGAAGCAGCTCCAGGCCGGCCTGCGGGCGGAAGGAGGCCCTCCGGTGTCCGCGCTGTTCCGGCGCTTCAGCCGGCTGTACTCGCTCATCGAGTTCAAGCGGCACCAGTTCCACCCCGTGGTGCACTGGCTCACGCTCTGGGACATCCACGCCCTCTTCGCGCTGGAGGGCTGGAGGGCCGCGCACGGCCGCGACGTGCGCCAGTGGTTCGAGGGGCTCGCGGAGCTGGAGGCCCTCTGCTGCCTGGGAGGGCTCGCGCATGACCGCCCCGCGTTCACCTGGCCCCAGCTGGAGGCCCAGGGCCCGAGCGTGACGGCCACCGCGCTGGGTCACCCGCTCCTGGACGCGCCGGTGCCCAACGACGTGTCCCTGCCCGGCCCGCGCCACGCGCTGCTCATCACCGGCTCCAACATGAGCGGCAAGACGACGCTGATGCGGGCCTTGGGCGCCAACGTGGTGCTGGCGCTGGCGGGCGCGCCGGTGTGCGCGGCGGCGTTCCGGCTGTCTCCGGTGCAGGTGCTCACCAGCATGCGCGTGAAGGACTCGCTGGAGCGCGGCGTGTCGTACTTCCACGCGGAGGTGCTGCGGCTGAAGATGGTGCTGGACGCGGCGGCGGCCGCGAAGGGCCAGGCCCTCTTCCTGCTGGACGAAATCCTGCTGGGCACCAACACCCGCGAGCGCCAGATTGCCTCGCGCGAGGTGCTGCGCCTGCTGCTCGCCTCCGGCGCGTGTGGCGCGGTGACGACGCATGACTTGTCATTGGCGGTGCTGGCGGACGAGCCGGGCTCGCACGTGGTGAACGTCCACTTCCGCGACCACCTGGAGGACGGGAAGATGGTGTTCGACTACCGGCTCCGGCAGGGGGTGGTGGACACCACCAACGCGCTGCGCGTGCTGCGCCTGGCGGGCGTCCCGGTGAACGACCCGGACGCCCCGGCCTCCTGACTCATCCCCTTCGCGCCCCCTTCGTGTGACAGGGGGCGCGAACGGGAAGCGGACTACTTCGCCAGCTCCACCAGCGCCGCGGCACCCATGCCGCCGCCGATGCACATGCTCACCACGCCGTAGCGGCCGTCCCGGCGCTTCAGCTCGCGCAGGATGGTGGCCACCATGCGCGCGCCGGACACGCCCAGCGGGTGGCCCAGGGCGATGGCGCCGCCGTTCGGGTTCACCTTGTCCAGCGGGATGCCCAGCTCGCGGATGCAGTGCAGCGCCTGCGCGGCGAAGGCCTCGTTGAGCTCGAAGACGCTGATGTCTTCAATCTTCAGCTTGTTGCGCTCCAGCAGCTTGCGGATGGCGGGCACGGGGCCGATGCCCATGACCTCCGGCGGCACGCCGGCGACCACGTAGTCCACGAAGTAGCCCAGCGGCTTGACGTTGAGCTCCTTCGCCTTCTCCTCGCTCATCACCACCGCGGCCGCCGCGCCGTCCGTCAGCGGCGACGCGTTGCCCGCCGTCACCACGCCCTTGGCGTTGAAGGCCGGGCGCAGCTTGGCCAGGCCCTCCACCGTCGTCTCCGGACGCAGGATGGTGTCCACGGAGACGGTGACTTCCTTCTTGGAGCCGTCCTCGTCGAACACCGTCGTGGTGACGGGGAAGATCTCCTCCTTGAACTTCCCCTGCTCGCGGGCGGTGGCCGCGCGGCGCTGGGACTCCGCCGCGAACTTGTCCGCGTCCTCACGCGTGACGCTGTAGCGCGTGGCGATGTTCTCCGCGGTGGCGCCCATGGAGGTGTAGACCTCCGGGATCTTCTCCATGATCTCCGGGTTGGCGGAGACCTTGTTGCCACCCATGGGCACCATGGTCATGGACTCGGTGCCACCGGCGATGGCCACCTGCATCATCCCGGACTTGATGCCCTGCGCCGCCTGCGCCACGGACTGCACGCCCGAGGAACAGAAGCGGTTGATGGTCATGCCCGGCACGGTGTCCGGCAGCCCCGCGAGCAGGCTCGCGTTGCGGGCCACGTTCATGCCCTGCTCGGCCTCCGGCATGGCACAGCCCAGGATGACGTCCTCCACGTCCGTCGGCTTCAGGCCGGGGACCTGGGCGACGGCCTCCTTGATGGCAAGGGCCGCGAGCGTATCCGGACGCGTGTCCTTGAACTCTCCCTTGTGGGCGCGGGTGAAGGGGGTGCGCACCGCGCTGGCAATTACGACTCGACCGGACATTTTAGATGTCTCCCTGCCCGGACAGCGTCCGGGCGTGCTTCGGAATTCGCGTCTGGAAAACCATTGGGTAAACGCCTCGCGCTAGTTGCGCAGCGGCTTGCCCTTCTCGAGCATGAACATCATGCGGTCCTGGGTCTTCTCCTCGCCGATGAGGCTCAGGAACGCTTCCATCTCCAGCTCCAGCAGCTTCTCCTCGGTCACCAGCACGGACGGGCTGGTGTCACCGCCGGAGAGCACGCGCGCCAGCTTCTGGGCGATCTTCCGGTCGTGGGCGCTGATCTGATTGTTGAGCTGCATGTCGTACAGCATCATGTCGATGGTGGCCGCGCCGTTGGGGCCCGGCAGCCGGAAGCGCGTGGGACGCGGCGGGCGGAAGCCGCCGTTCGCCAGGCCCAGCACGCGCGACTTCGCGTCCGACAGCAGGAAGTCGCGGTTGCCCGTGATGCCGTCCTGCTGCGACAGGAAGCCGAACTCGCGGGCCTCCTCCGCGCTCGTCGCCACCTTCGCGGTGCCGATGGCGAGGAACACCTTCTTGAGGAAGGGCAGCGCGTCGAAGTCCTTGTCCGCCGCGTAGGTGCCGAACACGTTGCGCAGCAGCATCATGGTGCCGCCGCCGCCGGGGATGAGGCCCACGCCCACTTCCACGAGGCCCATGTACAGCTCCGCGCTGGCCTGCACCGCGTTGCCACCCATGGTGACCTCCGCGCCGCCGCCCAGCGTGAGGTTGAAGGGCGCCGTCACGACGGGCACGGGGCTGTAGCGCATGCGCTGGTTGGCCTGCTGGAACGCGGACGCCATCTTGCGGATGGAGTCGAAGTCCTCGCTCTTGGCCGCCATCAGCATGGCCATGATGTTCGCGCCCGCGGAGAAGTTGGACCCGTCGTTGCCGATGACGAGGCCCTTGAAGTTCTTCTCCGTCTCATCCAGCGCGGTGTTCATCATCGCGATGATGTCATCGTCGATGGAGTTCATCTTGGAGTGGAACTCCAAGAGCGTGACGCCGTCGCCCATGTCCCACAGCGACGCGCTGTCGTTGCCGGTGATCTTCTTGTTGCCGCGCTTGAGGTACTCCACGCGGGACGTGCGCGCGTTCTCCACCACCGGCTTCACGGACTTGGACGGGATGTCCCAGTAGGTGTCGCGGCCGTCCTGCACGCCGTAGAAGGACGTGCGGCCCTTGGCCAGCATCTCCTCCACCCAGGCGGCGGGCTTGAGGCCCAGCGCCTTCATGCGCTCCACGCCCTTCTGGACGCCGTAGGCGTCCCAGACCTCGAAGGGCCCCAGGTCCCAGCCGAAGCCCCAGCGCACGCCGCGGTCCACGTTGACCAGGTCGTCGGCGATCTCCGGGATGCGGCGGCTGGAGTACGCCAGCACGTCCAGGGTGACGCGCTCGGCGAACTTGCCGGCCTTGTCGTCCGCGTTCATCACGGACGCCACGCGCTCCTTGACGTTCTCGATGTCCTTCGCGGCGCCCAGCGAGTCGAAGCGCACCTTCGCCTGCGGCCGGTACTCCAGCGTCTTCAGGTCCAGCGCGAGGATGTCCTTGCCGCCCGCGGCGCGGTCCTTCTTGTAGAAGCCGCCGCCCGTCTTGTCGCCCAGCATCCCCTTCTCCACCATCTTCTGGAGGAAGTCGGGGGCGGCGAAGACGCTGCGCTCCTCGTCGTGGGTCAGCGTGTCGTAACAGTTCTTCGCGACGTGGGTGAACGTGTCCAGGCCCACGATGTCCGCGGTGCGGAAGACGGCGGACTTGGGACGGCCCATCGCCGGGCCAAAGATCTTGTCCACCTCTTCAATGGACATCTCCGTCTTCTGCATCTCGGAGATGGTCCGCATCATCCCGTACACGCCAATGCGGTTCGCGATGAAGTTGGTGGTGTCCTTGCCGTAGACGATGCCCTTGCCGAGGACCTCCTCACCGAACTTGTGGACGGTCTTCACGACCTCCGGGTTCGTCTCCTGGCCCGCGACCAGCTCCAGGAGCTTCATGTAGCGCACGGGGTTGAAGAAGTGCGTGACCAGGAAGTTCTTCTTGAACTCCGCGCCGCGGCCTTCGGTCATGCCCACGATGGAGAGGCCGGAGGTGTTGGAGGAGATGATGGCGTCCTTGCGGGCGTGCTTCTCCACCTTGGCGAACAGGGCCTGCTTGACGGCCAGGTCCTCCTTCACCACTTCGATGATCCAATCGCACTCGCCCAGCCGCGCGAGGTCGTCTTCCAGGTTGCCCACTTCGATGGCCGCCAGCACCTGCTCGGACACGATGGGGCTGGGCTTCGCCTTGCGCAGGTTGGCCAGCGCTCCTTGAGCGAACTTGTTGCGGAACGCCTTGGAAGCGGTGTCCTCGCCCGGAGCAGCCTTGGGCGGAACGATGTCCAGCAGCAGGGCGCGCACGCCGGAGTTGGCCAGATGCGCGGCGATGCCGCTGCCCATCACGCCAGCGCCAAGCACCGCCACTTTTCGGATCCGGGTCGTCATCGGAAATTGGCTCCCTTGAAAGGAAGTAGGGGACTGCACAAATGTAGGCGATTGACCCGGAAGTCAACCGGCATTGCCGTCGGGTGTGCTCGCCAGGAGGTCGGCTCCCCGACTACAAGTCGTCCCCCCATGGCTCGCCTCGACCCGCACTCGTACAACGACAGCACGCAGCCTGAGACGGAAACGCTGGACTGGAAGGCCCGCGTCGATTTCCGGACGCGCCGCCTGCACGCGGAGGCCACGCTGACGCTCAAGGAGGCGTCAGCGGGCCCCCTCGACCTGGACACCCGCGACCTGGACATCCGGGGCGTGGTGGATGCCCAGGGTCGCCCCTTGCCCTACATCCTCTCCCCTCCTGAGCCCATCCTGGGAAGCCGGCTGCGCATCGACCTGCCCTCGGGGGTGAAGCAGCTCACGGTGCGCTACCGGACCTCGCCGGAGGCGAGCGCGCTGCAGTGGCTGTCTCCGCCGCAGACGGCGGGCGGGCAGCAGCCGTTCCTGTTCAGCCAGTGCCAGGCCATCCACGCGCGCAGCGTGGTGCCGCTGCAGGACACGCCGCGCATCCGCATCCGCTACCGCGCGTCCCTGCGGGTGCCCAAGCAGCTCAAGTCCGTGATGGCGGCGTCCTTCGTGGGGCGCGAGGAGCACGGCGTGGAGGCGGAGGAGCACTACGAGATGCCGCAGCCGGTGCCCCCGTACCTGCTGGCGTTCGCGGTGGGCAGCCTCACGTCGAAGGAGCTGGGGCCGCGCTCGCGGGTGTGGGCGGAGCCGGAGGCGCTGGAGGACGCGGCGGATGAGTTCGCGGGCGTGGACGACATGCTCAAGGCCGCGGAGTCGCTCTTCGGGCCGTACGACTGGGAGCGCTTCGACCTGCTCCTGATGCCGCCGTCGTTCCCGTACGGCGGCATGGAGAACCCGCGCCTGACGTTCCTCACGCCCACGCTCATCGCGGGGGACAAGAGCCTGGTGAACGTGGTGGCGCATGAGCTGGCGCACTCGTGGACGGGCAACCTGGTGACGAACGCGTCCGCGGAGCACTTCTGGCTCAACGAGGGCTTCACCGTCTTCGCCGAGCGCCGCATCCTGGAGGCGCTGGCGGGGCCGGAGGTCGCGGCGCTGCACGCGGCCCTGGGGCGCCGTTCGCTGGATGAAGCGATGCACCACTTCCGCGCGCACCCGCAGCTCACCGCGCTGCGCACGCACCTGTCCGGCGTGGACCCCGACGAGGCCTTCTCCCAGATTCCCTACGAGAAGGGCTACCTGCTGCTGCGCGCGCTGGAGGACGCGGTGGGCCGCCCCGCCTTCGACGGCTTCCTGCGCCGCTACCTGGCGAAGTACCGCTTCCAGGCGCTCACCACGGAGGAGTTCGTCCGCTTCACGGAAAGCGAGCTGCCCGGCGCGCTGGCGAAGGTGGACGCGGACGCGTACTTGAACCGGCCCGGCGTGCCGGAGAGCGCGCCCCGCCCTGCCTCCGCGCGGCTGGAGGCGCTGGAGAAGCTGCGCGGGAAGGTGCCTTCGCAGGCGGACACGAAGGACTGGACGCCCACCGAGTGGCAGCTCTTCCTGGAGTCCATGCCGGCGGACACGGCGAAGGACGTCTTCCGGGAGCTGGACGCGAAGTACGCGCTCACGGCCAGCCGCAACTCGGAGGTGCTGGTGGCGTGGCTGGTGGCGGCGCTGCGCGCGGGCTTCGATGCGCCGCTCGGCCGGGCCGAGGAGTTCCTCGGCGAGGTGGGGCGCATGAAGTACCTGAAGCCGCTCTACAGCGTGCTCGCCTCGTCGCGCGACCACCGCAAGGTGGCGCGCGCGGCGTTCGAGAAGCACGGGGCGAGGTACCACCCCATCGCGCGGCAGGGCGTGGAGCTCATCCTCGCCCGCGCGTGAGTCACGGGGACTGCTTGAGGGTCGCGTCCAGACGCTTCTTGGACAGGGCCAGGTACTCCGGGTTCATGTCGATGCCCACGTAGCGGTGGCCGTGCTTCAGGGCGGCCACGCCGGTGGTGCCGCTGCCGTTGAAGGGGTCCAGGATGAGCGAGTTCTCCGGGCAGCTCGCCTCCAGGATGCGCTCCAGCAGGGCCACCGGCTTCTGGGTGGGGTGGCTGCCGAAGGCCTTCTCCTCGCCGCGCGGGGCCGTCTGCGTCCACATGCGGCCGGCGCCGTCGGCGGTGAGCTCCTCGTCACCGTTGCGCGGCAGGTTCCACACGTCGCGCATCTGCTTGCCGCCGTTCTCCGCCTTCATGCGCTGGTAGTTGAAGACGTGCTTCAGCTTGCCGCCGGACGACGGCGAGGCCCAGATGAGCAGCTCCGTGGAGTGCGTGAAGTAGCGGCACGCCAGGTTGGGGCTCGCGTTGGGCTTGTACCAGGTGACGGTGTTGAGCAGCTTGTAGCCCAGCTTCTGCATGGCGAAGCCGGCGTTGAAGATGACGTGCTGCGTGCCGCTCACCCACAGCGTGCCGGTGGGGCGCAGCAGGCGCTGGCAGGCGGCGAGCCACTTCGTGGTGAAGGCGTGGTCCTCCTCCACCCCGCGGGAGACGTCCCACTGGCCCTTGGCCACGGAGACGCGCTTGCCGTTCTTGCAGGTGGTGCCGCCGTTGGAGAGGAAGTACGGCGGGTCCGCGAAGATGAGGTCGAAGGACTGCTCGGGCAGCTGGGCCATCAGCTCCAGGCTGTCGCCCTGCAGCAGCGTGTAGGCCTCCCCGCGCTTCGCGAAGACGCTGTCGTTCTGGGAGCGTCGGACAATCTTCAGGGCAGGGGCAGCAGCTTCCGCGAACATCACGCCTCCGTCTTTGGGACAGACGTCTTCAGGGACGCGGCGGACTGTGCGGTCAGTTGGCTGCTACGTCGAATTTCTGGCCTGTAATTGGCTGTAGCAGCCAAAGCGCGCGCGAAAATTTGACGAGCGCGGGGAGTTGAAACACCGCGAGCAGGGCGGGAGCGCCTCTGTCTTTCGAGGCCCTCCACGACCCTGCTCGTGGGGTGCTGCGGGATGCTGTCGAACGGAAGGACTACGCCTTCTCGGGCTCGGCGGCCTTCGCGCCCTTCTTGGCGGCCGGCGCGTTGTTCGCGTACTTCTTCTTGAAGCGGTCGATGCGGCCGGCCGTGTCCAGCAGCTTGTACTTGCCGGTGAAGAACGGGTGGCAGTTCGAGCAGACTTCCACGCTGAACGAGCCGCGGGTGGACTTGGTCTCGACGATGTTGCCGCAAGCGCAGGTGATGCGGGCGGGCGGGTAGACCGGGTGCAGTTCGGGCTTCATGGCTTCTCTCCAGTGCGCCTTGCCCCCGCCCAGGATGGGAGGGAGGTCCAGCGTTGTAGGTGGGTCGGGGCTTATAGCTACGGCCCCGCCCTTTCTCAAGGATGCCCGTCCAGGCCGAGGGTTTCACCCTGGGGACGCCTCTCCGGGGCCGGCCGGTGACCAGCCAGGGGGACGGGGGCTAGGTGGGGCTCGGGGTGGTGACGGGTGGGAGTTCGCCCGCCGGGGGGGCGGCCCGCCACAGGCGCCTGGCCGTGGCGGCCATGAACACCCCCATGGTGCCATTGAGGTACAGCCACACGGTGTGCAGGTGCTGCTTCGCGACCCAGAACCACACCATCAACGCGATGTTGAGGGCGAAGACGAGCGCCACCACGCCCAGCGCCGACACGATGCCCGCCCGCCGCTTGAAGATGAGCAGCAGGATGGTGAGGGGGTTGAGGACGGTGAACAGCTCGTTCACGACGACGAAGCCCATGGGCAGCGGATCCGCCGGGTCGTTCGCGAAGAGGCCGAACTTCGCCACGGTGAGGATGTGGATCAGCGAGCCCACGGAGAAGCACACGAACCACACGGCCAGGATGAGGCGGTTGGGCCATGGCGAGCCCCCGCGGGATGTCTCGGATGTTTCAACGGTCATGACTTGTCCTCCAGGGCCTCGCGCAACAGCGTGGCCACGTGCCGCACGTACGGCTCCTGCATGAGCTGATGGTGTCCCCCAGGGACGTCCCTCACGTCCAGTCCCCCCCGGACCCAGGGCTCCCAGCCCCGGTGGCGAGGCACCCCGGAGGTAGGCGTCGCCTCCGTGGCGGCGAGGAGCAGGGCCGGGCCCTCGTAGGGGCCGGGGGTATAGCGGTCCATGGCGCGCAGGTTGGCCTGGTAGACGCGGAACAGGGCGCGCAATTGCTCGCGGCCCGTCGCTTCCTCCAGGAGGCCGGCCTGGACGCCCACGGCGAGGAGCGTCCCCAGCATGGCGTCGTCGTCCATGCGCTCCAGGGCCTCGTCCGGCACGGGCAGGGTCAGGGAGAAGGCCTGGGCCACCGTCTGGGCGAAGGCGACGCGCACGCTGGCGTCGGGGTCCTTCTTCGGGGCCTCGGCGGAAGGCTGCTGGACGCCGGGAACGAAGGCGTCCACGAGCGCCAGCAGGCCCACGGGCTGTCCCTGGGCGCGCAGCTGACGAGCCATCTCGAAGGCGATGACGCCGCCGAGTGACCAGCCGGCGAGGAGGTAGGGCCCCTCCGGCTGCTCCGCGCGGATGGCGTCCACGTACAGGGCCGCCATCTCCTCCACGGTCTCCACGACGGCATGGCCCACCTGGAGGCCCCGCGCCTGGATGCCGATGACGGGCTGGTGGGGCCCCAGGAGCCGCGCCAGCTCCGGGTACGCGAGCACGTTGCCGCCACCCGGATGGACGAGGAACAGGGGCCTGCGGCCCGGCTCGCCCTTCTCCAGCGGGACGAGCGGCGACCACGCTCCGGCTTCGTCGCGCAGCAGCTTCGCCAGCTCCTCCACGGTGGGGTGCTGGAAGAGCGCGGCCAGGGGCACTTCGCGGCCCAGGCGTTCGCGCAGCTCCGCCACCATGCGGACCGCGAGCAGCGAGTGGCCTCCCAGCGCGAAGAAGCTGGTGCGGACACCGATGGGCTGCACGCCCAAGACCTCCTCCCACACCTTGACGAGCTGGGACTCCAGCGCGTCACGGGGCGCGACGAAGTCCTCGGCCTGGGACCTGGAGACGTCCAGGTCCGGCAGGGCCTTGCGGTCCACCTTGCCATTGGAGTTGAGCGGCAGTGCCTCCAGCACCATCACCGTGCCCGGCACCATGTACTCCGGCAGCCGCTGACGCAGGCTGGCCTTCAGGGCTTCCGCTTCCAGCGTCGCGCCTGCCTTCGGTGCCACGTACGCGACGAGCCGCTTCTCCGCGCCCTCCCCCTTCGCCACGACTACCGCTTCCTTCACCGACTCCTGCTGGCGCAGGGCGGCTTCGACTTCGCCCAGCTCGATGCGGAAGCCTCGCACCTTCACCTGGAAGTCGACTCGGCCCAGGTACTCCAGCACGCCGTCCGCCCGGTACCGCACCCGGTCTCCCGTGCGGTACATGCGGCTGCCCTCGGGCCCGTAGACTTCTGGCAGGAACTTCTCCGCCGTCAGCTCCGGCCTCAGCAGGTAGCCGCGCGCCTGACCTTCTCCCGCCAGGTACAGCTCTCCGGCGACACCCACGGGCACCGGCTGGAGGTAGCGGTCCAGCACGTATGCCCGCGTGTTGGTGAGAGGCCGGCCGATGTTCGGCACTTCTTCGCGCCCCACCAGCGACCACGTCGAGTACGTCGTGTCCTCTGACGGGCCGTACAGGTTGTACAGCTTGCGCACCGTGGGGATGCCGTACACGGCCTTTGACAGCGTCTCTGGCAGCGCTTCGCCCGCGAGGTTCACCACGCGCACCGACGGCGGCACCGCTCCCAGGCGTACCAGTTGCGCCATCGCCGAGGGCACCGTGTTGATGAGCGTGACTTCCGCCTCGGGCTTCTCCTCCACCAGGTGCAGGGCATTGCGCACCACCACCACGCTGCCGCCCCTTACCAGTGGCGCGAAGAGCTCGAAAACGGAGAGGTCGAAGTTCAGGCTCGTCGCCGCGAGCACCGCCTTCGTCTCCTCCTCCGTGAACGTCTCCGTCGCCCAGGCCAGGAAGGCCACGGCGTTCCGGTGCGTCACGGCTACGCCCTTCGGACGGCCCGTGCTTCCCGACGTGTAGATGAGGTACGCCACGTTCTCCGGGCGCACTCCCGACGTCACCGGGCAGCAGGTCTCGTCCGCCCAGTCCTCTTCACGGTCCAGGCACACGGCCTGCGCGCTGAAGGCAGGCAACGACTCCAGCAGGTGCGAGTGCGCCACCAGCGCGGGGCCCTGCGCGTCTTCCAGCAGCCAGCCCAAGCGCTCCTTCGGGTAGCTCGGGTCCAGCGGCACGTATGCGCCGCCGGCCTTGAGGATGCCCAGCGTTCCCACCACGACGTCCGCCGTGCGCTCCACGCACAGGCCGACTCGTGACTCCGGGCCCACGCCCAGCTTGCGCAACCGGTGCGCCAACTGGTTCGCCCTTGCCTCCACTTCGCGATACGTCAGCCGCTGCTTGCCGCTCACCACCGCGACGGCCTCCGGAGTGCGCTTCGCTTGCGCCTCGAAGAGCTGCGGGATGGTTGCGTCGCGCGCGTATTCCGCCTGCGACTGATTCCACGTCACCAGCACCTGCTGACGCTCCGCGGGCGTGAGTAGGGGCAATCGGCCCACGGACTCCTCCGGCTGCGCCACCACGCCTTCCAGCAGCACGCGCAGGTGCTCCACCATCCGGCGCACCGTCTCGGCTTCGAACAGCTCGGTGCTGTACTCCACCGATCCGCTCAGCCCCTGCGGGGTCTCCGTGAAGAAGACGCTCACGTCGAACTTCGACGTGCGCCCTTCGAAGTCCACGGGCTTGAGCGTCATTCCGGGCAGCCGGGCTTCACCCACGGGCACGTTCTGGAGCGCGAGCAGCGTCTGGAACAGCGGCGTGTGGCTGCGGCTGCGCTCGGGCTGGAGCGCCTCCACCAGCTTCTCGAAGGGCACCTCCTGGTGCTCCTGCGCCTCCAGGACCGTCTCACGCACCTGCTGGAGCAGGCCCCGGAAGCTGGGGTCTCCGGACAGGTCCGTCCGCAGCACCAGCGTGTTGACGAAGAAGCCGATGAGGCCCTCCACTTCCGTGCGCGTGCGGCCCGCGATGGGCGACCCCACGCTGATGTCCGTCTGGCCGGAGTAGCGCGACAGCAGCACCTGCCAGCCCGCCAGCAGCACCATGTACAGCGAGGCGCCTTCGCGCTGCGCGAGACCTCGCAGCCCCTGGGCCAGCGATTGAGGCCAGAGGAAGCCCTGGGTCGCACCCGCGTTGCCTCGCACCGCGGGACGCGGACGGTCCGTGGGCAGTTCCAGCACCGGCGGCGCACCGGCGAGCTTCTGCTTCCAGTAGTCCACTTCCCTCTGGAGCGTCGTGCCCTGCAACCAGCCGCGCTGCCACGTCGCGTAGTCCGCGTACTGCACCGGCAGTTCCGGCAGCGGTGAGGGAAGGCCCTGCACGAAGGCCGCGTAGAGCGTACTGACCTCGCGGATCAGCACACCGAGCGACCACCCGTCCGACACGATGTGATGCATCGTGACGACGAGCACGTGCTCCCGTTCGGCCAGCTTCAGCAACAGCGCCCGGATCAGCGGGCCGTGTGCCAGTTCGAAGGGCCGCAGCACTTCCTGCTCCACGCGCCGCTGGAGCGCGGGGGCGTTCGACGTCAGGTCGTCCACCGCCAGCTTGAAGGTGCTGTCGAACGTGGTCCGTTGCACCGGCTCCGGGTTGCCCGCGATGAACGTCGTGCGCAGGGCCTCGTGGCGGCGCACCACCTCCTGCAGGGCCCGCTTCAGCGCGCCCACGTCCAGGTCACCTTCCAGCCGCACCGCCACCGGCACGTTGTAGAGCGCCGTGCCCGGCTCCAGCTGGTCGATGAACCACAGCCGCTGCTGCGCGAACGACAGCGGCAACGGTGCTTCCCGTGACACGGGCACGAGGGCCGGTGCCCTCGCGCGTCCGGACTTCTCCAGCCGGCGAGCGAGTGACTCCACCGTCGGCGCTTCGAACAACGCGCGCAACGGCAGCTCCGCGCCCGTCTCCATGCGCACCCGTGACACCACCTGCGTCGCGAGCAGCGAGTGGCCACCGAGCGCGAAGAAGTCGTCCCTCACGCCCACCCGCGGCACGCGCAGCACTTCCGCCCAGATGGCCGTCAGCTTTGCTTCCGTCTCCGTGCGCGGCGCTTCGTACGTACTTCCGGCCTTCGGCGCTTCCGGCTCCGGCAGGGCCTTGCGGTCCACCTTGCCGTTGGAGTTGAGCGGAAGGGCCTCCAGCACCACCACCGCGCCCGGCACCATGTACTCCGGCAGCCGCTGACGCAGGCTCGCCTTCAGTGCCTCCGCTTCCAAAGTCGCGCCTGCCTTCGGTGCCACGTACGCGACGAGCCGCTTCTCCGCGCCCTCCCCCTTCGCCACCACCACCGCTTCCTTCACCGACTCCTGCTGGCGCAGCGCGGACTCCACTTCGCCCAGCTCGATGCGGAAGCCTCGCACCTTCACCTGGAAGTCCACCCGGCCCAGGTACTCCAGCACGCCGTCCGCCCGGTACCGCACCCGGTCCCCCGTGCGGTACATGCGGCTGCCTTCAGGCCCGTAGACTTCTGGCAGGAACTTCTCCGCCGTCAGCTCCGGCCTCAGCAGGTAGCCGCGCGCCTGGCCTTCTCCTGCCAGGTACAGCTCTCCGGCCACACCCACGGGCACCGGCTGGAGGTAGCGGTCCAGTACGTAGGCCCGCGTGTTGGTGAGAGGCCGACCGATGTTTGGCACTTCTTCGCGCCCCACCAGCGACCACGTCGAGTACGTCGTGTCCTCTGACGGGCCATACAGGTTGTACAGCTTGCGCACCGTCGGCACCGCGTACACCTGCCTCGCCAGCGTCTCCGGCAGCGCTTCACCCGCGAGGTTGATGACTTGCACCGACGACGGCACCGCTCCCAGGCGCACCAGTTGCGCCATCGCGGACGGCACCGTGTTGATGAGCGTGACTTCCGCCTCGGGCTTCTCCTCCACCAGGTGCAGGGCATTGCGCACCACCACCACGCTGCCGCCCCTTACCAGCGGTGCGAAGAGTTCGAAAACGGAGAGGTCGAAGTTCAGGCTCGTCGCCGCGAGCACCGCCTTCGTCTCCTCCTCCGTGAACGTCTCCGTCGCCCACGCGAGGAAGGCCGCCGCGTTCCGGTGCGTCACCGCCACGCCCTTCGGACGCCCGGTGCTTCCCGACGTGTAGATGAGGTACGCCACGTTCTCCGGGCGCACTCCCGACGTCACCGAGCAGCAGGACTCGTCCGCCCAGTCCTCTTCACGGTCCAGGCACACCGCCTGGGCGCTGAAGGTAGGCAGCGACTCCAACAGGTGTGAGTGCGCCACCAGCGCAGGGCCCTGCGCATCCTCCAACAGCCAGCCCAGCCGATCCTTCGGGTAGCTCGGGTCCAGCGGCACGTATGCGCCGCCTGCCTTCAGGATGCCCAGCGTCCCCACCACCACGTCCGCCGTGCGCTCCACGCACAGGCCCACTCGTGACTCCGGGCCCACGCCCAGCTTGCGCAGCCGGTGGGCCAACTGGTTCGCCCTCGCCTCCACCTCCCGGTACGTCAGGTGCTGCTTGCCGCTCACCACCGCCACGGCATTCGGGGTGCGCTTCGCCTGCGCCTCGAAGAGCTGCGGAATCGTCGCGTCGCGCGCGTACTCCGCCTGCGACTGATTCCACTGCACCAGCACCTGCTGGCGCTCCTCGGGCGTGAGGAGGGGCAGCCGGCCCACCGCTGCCTCCGGCTTCGCCACCATGCCTTCCAGCAACACGCGCAGGTGTTCCACCATCCGGCGCATCGTCTCGGCTTCGAACAGGTCGGTGCTGTACTCCACTGATCCGCTCAGCCCCTGCGGGGTCTCCGTGAAGAAGACGCTCACGTCGAACTTCGACGTGCGGCCTTCCAAGGCCAGGGGCTTGAGCACCAGCCCCGGGAGCTGGGCCTCGTCGATGGGCACGTTCTGGAGCGCCAGCAGCGTCTGGAACAGCGGCGTATGGCTCAGGCTGCGCTCGGGATGCAGCGCTTCCACCAGCTTCTCGAAGGGCACGTCCTGGTGCTCGTACGCGCCCAGCACCGTCTCCCGCACCTGCGCGAGCAACGCCCGGAAGGACAGGTCCCCCTCCACCTGCGCGCGCAGCACCAGCGTGTTGACGAAGAAGCCGATGAGGCCCTCCACCTCCGCGCGCGTGCGGCCCGCGATGGGCGAACCCACGCTGATGTCCGTCTGGCCGGAGTAGCGCGACAGCAGCACCTGCCATCCCGCCAGCAACACCATGAACAGCGACACGCCCTCCTTCTGGGCGAGCGCGCCCAGCCCGCGCGACAGCTCCGGGGACAGCATGAAGCCCAGCGTCGTGCCGGCGTTGGTGCGCACCGCCGGACGCGGACGGTCCGTGGGCAGTTCCAGCACCGGCGGCGCCCCCGTGAGCGACTGCTTCCAGTAGGCCACTTCGCGCTGAAGCGTCTCATCCCGCAGCCAGTCCCGCTGCCAGGCCGCGTAGTCCGCGTACTGCACCGGCAGCGGAGGCAAGCTCGCCTCCAGCCCCCGTGACCGCGCGGTGTACAGCATGACGAGCTCCCGCAGCAGGACGCCCACCGACCATCCGTCGGAGACGGAGTGGTGGATCGTGACGACGAGCACGTGGTCGCGCGCGTCCAGGCGCACCAACAGCGCGCGCACGAGCGGGCCCCGCATCAGGTCGAAGGGCCGGGCCATCTCCTCCAGCACCCGGCGTCGGGCCTCCTCCTCCCCCGCTTCACCGGACATCCCCAGGTCCACGAGGCGCAGCGGCACGTCCACGGACGCGTGGATGCGCTGGACCGGCTGGCCCGCTTCCTCTTCGAACGTCGTGCGCAGGGCTTCATGGCGGCGCACGACCCCGTGCAGGGCCTGCTCCAGCGCCGAGGCGTCCAGGTCGCCCTCCAGCCGCACCACCGTCGGCACGTTGTAGAGCGGGCTGCCCGGCTCCAGCTGGTCGATGAACCAGAGCCGCTGCTGGGCGAACGACAACGGCAGCGACGCGGGACGCGCCCCGGCGCTCAGCATCGGCACGCCGGAGCGTCCCAGCTGGCTGAGCCGCAGCGCCAGCGCTTCCACCGTGGGCGCCTCGAACAGCAGGCGCAACGGCATCTCCACGCCCAGCGCCATGCGGATGCGCGACACCACCTGCGTCGCCAGCAGCGAGTGGCCGCCCAGCGCGAAGAAGTTGTCCTTCACGCCCACGCGCTCCAGGCGCAGCACCTCCGCCCAGACGGTCGCGACCTTCGCCTCCGTCACGGTGCGCGGGGCCACGTAGGCGTTGCCCAGGCGGGCGGCCTCCGGCTCCGGCAATGCCCTGCGGTCCACCTTGCCATTCGCGTTGAGCGGCATCGCGTCCAGCAGCAGCAACGCCGAGGGGATCATGTACTCGGGCAACCCCTGGAGCAGGCCCGTGCGCAGTGTGTCCACGTCCAGCGCGTGGCCTTCCTTCGCCACGACGTAGCCTACGAGCCGCTTGTCGGCGCCGTCGCCCCGCACCAACACCACCGCCTCGCTCACGCCCGGCTGCCGCGCCAGCGCGGTTTCGACCTCGCCCAGCTCGATGCGGAAGCCGCGCACCTTCACCTGGGCGTCGATGCGGCCGATGAAGTCCAGCTGGCCATCCGCGCGCCAGCGCACCACGTCGCCCGTACGGTAGAGACGGGCGCCCTCTTCACCTGAGAAGGCGTCCGGGATGAAGCGCTCGGCGGTGAGGCCCGGCCGTCCCGCGTACCCACGCGCGACGCCCACGCCACCGATGTGCAGCTCGCCGCGCACGCCCATGGGCACCGGCTGCCCGTGCGGGTCGAGCACGTAGACGCGCACGTTCGCCAAGGGCTTGCCGATGGAGGGCACGTTTCCATCCGCGACCACCTCGCCGAACGTGGCGACGACGGTGGCTTCCGTGGGGCCGTACGTATTGAGCAGACGCCGCCCCGGAGCCCAGCGCGCGACGACCTCCGCGGGCAGGGCCTCCCCGCCGGAGATGACGGTGCGCACCTTGGACAGCCCTTCGGACGACGTAGCCGCCAGCGCCGCGGGGGTGAGGCTGACGACACTCAACTCCTGCTCACGCAGCAGCACGGGCAGGGGCGCGCCCGGCATCAACTTCTCCAGCGGGGCGAGCACCAGCGTGGCGCCGTTGCAGAGCGTGGTGAAGATCTCCTCCACCGACAGGTCGAAGCTGAGGCTCGCGAACTGGAGCACGCGGCTGCCGGGCCCGATGCCGTAGGCCACCGCCTCGTGGGTGACGAGGTTGGCGACACCGCGGTGTTCCACCGCCGTGCCCTTCGGCGTCCCCGTACTGCCGGACGTGTAGAGCAGGTACGCCAGGTTCGCGGGCGTCACACCTGTCATGGGCGCATGCGCAGGCGCTTCGGCGAGAGCACCGCGCTCCGTGTCCAGGCAGAGCGCCCGGGCATGCAGCGCCTCCGGGAAGCGGGCCACCAGTGCTTGCTGCGTGACGAGCACCTGCACGGCGCTGTCCTCCAGCATGAAGGCCAGACGCTCACGGGGCAGCAGCGGATCCACGGGCACCCAGGCGCCACCGGCCTTCAGGATGCCGAGGAGGCCGATGACGACATCGAGCGAACGCTCGACGCTGAGGGCGACGCGGACTTCCGGACCCACGCCACGACGGCGCAGGGCATGGGCGAGCTGATTGGCGCGCGCATCCAGCTGCGCATACGTCAGCTGCGTCCCCTCGAAGACCGCAGCCACTGTCTCTGGCGCGCGACGGACCTGCGCCTCGAAGAGCGAATGCACGCACGCCTCGGGGAACGGCGCCCGCGTGGCGTTCCACGTCACCAGCATCTCGCGGCGCTCGGCGCCGGTCAGCAGGGGCAGGCGGGACACGCGCGTGTCCGGACGCTCCACCGCGCCTTCGAGGAGCGTGATCCAATGCGTGACCATCCGCTGGATGGTGCCCGCGTCGAACAACTCCGTGCTGTACTCCAGGGCACCCGAGATCCCGCGAGGCCCCTCCATGAGCGTCACGCTCAGGTCGAACTTCGCGATGGGGCTCTCCGCCTCCACTGGCTTGAGGGCCAGGTCCGGCAGCCGCAGCTCGCCCTGAGGCACGTTCTGCAGGGCCAGCATCGTCTGGAAGAGCGGCGTGTGGCTGAGGCTGCGCTCCGGCTGCAGCGCCTCCACCAGCTTCTCGAACGGCACCTCCTGGTGCTCGTACGCGTCCAGGACCGTCTCGCGCACCTGGGCGAGCAGTTCGCGGAAGGACAGGCGGCCCTCCACGTTCGCGCGCAGCACCAGCGTGTTGACGAAGAAGCCGATGAGCCCCTCCAGCTCCGCGCGTGTGCGGCCCGCGATGGGCGAGCCCACACTGATGTCCGTCTGGCCGGAGTAGCGCGCCATCAGCACCTGCCACCCGGCGAGCAGCACCATGTACAGCGACCCGCCCTCACGCTGGGCCAGGGCGCCAAGGCCTTCAGCCAGCCGCTGGGACAGGGTGAAGGCGTGCGCCGCCCCCGCGATGCCCCGTTCGGGAGGACGCGGACGGTCCGTGGGCAGCTCCAGCACCGGCGGCGCGCCGGCGAGCTTCTGCTTCCAGTAGTCCACCTGCCGAGCCAGGACGTCGCCCTGGAGCCGGCCGCGCTGCCAGGCGGCGTAGCGCGCGTACTGCACGGGCAGCTCGGGGAGGGGTGACGGCTTTCCCGAGACGAAGGCCGCGTACAGCGCGCCCACTTCGCGGATCAACACGCCCAGCGACCAGCCGTCCGACACGATGTGGTGCATCGTCACCACGAGGACGTGCTCGCGCTCCCCGAGCGTGAACAGCTGGGTGCGGATCAACGGCCCACGGCCCAGGTCGAACGGACGGAGCATCTCCTGCTCCACCTGCCGGTGGGCCTCCGCCTCACGGCGGGCTTCATCAACGGTCCGCAGGTCCACCCGGCCCAGCTCCAGCGACGCCGTGGGGTGGATGACCTGGATGGCCTGACCGCCGCGCTCCTCGAAGGTGGTCCTCAGGGAGTCATGGCGACGCACGACCTCGTGCAGGGCCCGCTCCAGGGCCGTCACGTCCAGCGCGCCCTCCAGCCGCACCGCCACGGGCACGTTGTAGAGCGCTGTGCCTGGCGCCATCTGGTCGATGAACCACAGCCGCTGCTGCGCGAATGACAGCGGAGACACCGTGCCCATGGACGTGTCGCCCAGCAGGAACTCCTGGGCTCGGTTCGCCGTCTCCAGCCGTCGGGCCAGGGCCTCGAGGGTGGGAGCCTCGAACATTGCCCGCAGCGGCAGCTCCGCGCCGGTCTCCGTCCGGATGCGCGATACCACCTGCGTCACCAGCAGCGAGTGGCCTCCCAGCGCGAAGAAGTCGTCCTTCACGCCCACCCGCGGGACGCGCAGCACTTCCGCCCAGATGGCCGCCAGCGTCGCTTCCGCCGTCGTGCGCGGGGCTTCGTACGTGCGGGTGGAGGCCGGGGCCTCCGGCTCCGGCAGGGCCTTGCGGTCCACCTTGCCGTTGGAGTTGAGCGGCAGGGCCTCCAGCACCACCACCGCGCCCGGCACCATGTACTCCGGCAGCCGCTGACGCAGGCTGGCCTTCAGGGCCTCTGCTTCCAACGTCGCACCTGCCTTCGGTGCCACGTACGCGACAAGGCGCTTCTCCGCGCCCTCCCCCTTCGCCACCACCACCGCTTCCTTCACCGCCTCCTGCTGGCGCAGCGCGGACTCCACTTCGCCCAGCTCGATGCGGAAGCCTCGCACCTTCACCTGGAAGTCCACCCGGCCCAGGTACTCCAGCACTCCGTCCGCCCGGTACCGCACCCGGTCCCCCGTGCGGTACATGCGGCTGCCTTCAGGCCCGTAGACTTCTGGCAGGAACTTCTCCGCCGTCAGCTCCGGCCTCAGCAGGTAGCCGCGTGCCTGGCCTTCTCCTGCCAGGTACAGCTCTCCGGCGACACCCACCGGTACGGGCTGGAGGTACTTGTCCAGCACGTACGCCCGAGTGTTGGTGAGAGGCCGGCCGATGTTCGGCACCTCTTCGCGCCCCACCAGCGACCACGTTGAGTACGTCGTGTCCTCTGACGGGCCGTACAGGTTGTACAGCTTGCGTACCGTCGGCACCGCGTACACCTGCTTCGCCAGTGTCTCCGGCAGGGCTTCACCCGCAAGGTTCACCACCCGCACCGACGGAGGTACGGCATTCAGCCGTACCAACTGCGCCATCGCCGAGGGCACCGTGTTGATGAGCGTGACTTCCGCTTCGGGCTTTTCTTCCGCCAGGTGCAGGGCATTGCGCACCACCACCACGCTGCCGCCCCTTACCAGCGGCGCGAAGAGCTCGAAGACGGAGAGGTCGAAGTTCAGGCTCGTCGCCGCGAGCACCGCCTTCGTCTCCTCCTCCGTGAACGTCTCCGTCGCCCAGGCCAGGAAGGCCACGGCGTTCCGGTGCGTCACGGCCACGCCCTTCGGACGGCCCGTGCTTCCCGACGTGTAGATGAGGTACGCCGCGTTCTCTGGATGCAGTCCTGCTTCCGGCGCCTCTTTCGGCTCCGCAGGCAACGTCGCATCCGTGTCCAGGCACACCGCCTGCGCGGTGAAGGCAGGCAGCGACTCCAGCAGGTGCGAGTGCGCCACCAGCGCGGGGCCCTGCGCGTCTTCCAGCAGCCAGCCCAGACGCTCCTTCGGGTAGCTCGGGTCCAGCGGCACGTATGCGCCGCCTGCCTTCAGGATGCCCAGCGTTCCCACCACGACGTCCGCCGTGCGCTCCACGCACAGGCCCACTCGCGACTCCGGGCCCACGCCCAGCTTGCGCAGCCGGTGGGCCAGCTGGTTCGCCCTCGCCTCCACTTCCCGGTACGTCAGGTGCTGCTTGCCGCTCACCACCGCCACGGCATCCGGAGTGCGCTTCGCCTGCGCCTCGAAGAGCCGCGGAATCGTCGCGTCGTGGGCGTACTCCGCCTGCGACTGGTTCCACGTCACCAGCACCTGCTGACGCTCCGCCTCCGTCAGCAGCGGCAACCGGCCCACTGCCTCGTCCGGCTTCGCCACCACGCCTTCCAGCAGCACGCGCAGGTGCTCCGTCATCCGGCGCACCGTCGCGGCTTCGAACAGGTCGGTGCTGTACTCCACCGACCCGAGCAACCCACCCGGCGTCTCCATGAAGAAGAGGCTCAGGTCGAACTTCGACGTCGCGCCCTCGAACTTCACGGGCTTGAGCGTCATTCCTGGCAGGTGGGTTTCGCTGTCGGGCAGGTTCTGGAGTGCCAACAACACCTGGAACAGGGGCGTGTGACGCCGGTCGCGCTCGGGCTGGAGTGCTTCCACCAGCTTCTCGAACGGCACCTGTTGGTGGTCCTGCGCTTCCAGGACCGTCTCACGGACCTGCTTCAGGAGCGCACCGAAGGAGGCGCCACCGGACACCTGCGTCCGCAGCACCAGCGTGTTGACGAAGAAGCCGATGAGGCCCTCCACCTCCGTGCGCGTGCGGCCCGCGATGGGCGAGCCCACGCTGATGTCCTCCTGCCCCGAGTACCTCGACAGCAGGACCTGCCAGCCCGCGAGCAGCACCATGTACAGCGAGGCGCCGTCGCGCTTCCCCAGCTCCCGCAGCACCTGGACCAGCGACTGCGGCCAGAGGAAGTTCAGCGTCGCACCCGCACTGCCTCGCACCGGCGGACGGGGATGATCCGTGGGCAGCTCCAGCACCGGCGGCGCGCCCGCGAGCTTCCGCTTCCAGTAGTCCACCTCCCGCTGGAGCGTCGCCCCCTGCAACCAGTCCCGCTGCCAGGCCGCGAAGTCCCCATACTGCACGGGAAGCTCCGGCAACGGCGACGGACGGCCCTCCGTGAAGGCCGCGTACAGCAGGCCCATCTCCCGCACGAGCACACCCAGCGACCAGCCGTCCGACACGATGTGATGCATCGTGACGACCAGCACGTGCCCGGCGTCCCCCAGCTTCAGCAGGAGTGCCCGGAACAGCGGGCCGCGCGACAGGTCGAACGGCGTCAACACCTCCTGCTCGATCCGCTTTCGGGCCTGTTCCTCCCGTTGCAGCACATCCCCTGCGGACAACTCCACCCGGTCCAGGCGCAAGGCCATGTCCGCGTGGATGACCTGGATGGGTTGACCATCCTGTTCCGCGAAGGTCGTCCGCAGCGTTTCATGGCGCTGCACCACCGTGCGCAGCGCCCGCTCCAGGACGTCCTGGCGCAGTGCTCCCTCCAATCGCACCGCCACGGGGACGTTGTAGAGCGCCGTGCCCGGCTCCAGCTGGTCGATGAACCACAGCCGCTGCTGCGCGAACGACAGCGGCCGGGCGGAACCTCCCTGCCTCCGCCCCATCGCCGTCATGTTCGAGAACGCGCTCTGCTCCAGCCGGCGAGCAAGCGACTCCACCGTGCGCGCTTCGAACAACGCGCGCAACGGCAGCTCCGCGCCCGTCTCCATGCGCACCCGTGACACCACCTGCGTCGCGAGCAGCGAGTGGCCACCGAGCGCGAAGAAGTCGTCCCTCACGCCCACCCGCGGCACGCGCAGCACTTCCGCCCAGATGGCCGTCAGCTTTGCTTCCGTCTCCGTGCGCGGCGCTTCGAATGTGCTTCCGGCCTTCGGTGCCTCCGGCTCCGGCAGGGCCTTGCGGTCCACCTTGCCGTTGGAGTTGAGCGGCAGTGCCTCCAGCACCATCACCGTGCCCGGCACCATGTACTCCGGCAGCCGCTGACGCAGGCTCGCCTTCAGGGCCTCGGCTTCCAAAGTCGCGCCTGCCTTCGGCGCCACGTACGCGACGAGCCGCTTCTCCGCGCCCTCCCCCTTCGCCACCACCACCGCTTCCTTCACTGCCTCCTGCTGGCGCAGCGCGGACTCCACTTCGCCCAGCTCGATGCGGAAGCCTCGCACCTTCACCTGGAAGTCCACCCGGCCCAGGTACTCCAGCACTCCGTCCGCCCGGTACCGCACCCGGTCTCCCGTGCGGTACATGCGGCTGCCTTCAGGCCCGTAGACTTCTGGCAGGAACTTCTCCGCCGTCAGCTCCGGCCTCAGCAGGTAGCCACGTGCCTGGCCTTCTCCTGCCAGGTACAGCTCTCCGCCCACACCCACGGGCACCGGCTGGAGGTAGCGGTCCAGTACGTAGGCCCGCGTATTCGTCAGCGGCCGGCCGATGTTCGGCACCTCCGCGCGCCCCACCAGCGACCACGTCGAGTACGTCGTGTCCTCTGACGGGCCGTACAGGTTGTACAGCTTGCGCACCGTCGGCACCGCGTACACCTGCTTCGCCAGTGTCTCCGGCAGCGCTTCGCCCGCGAGGTTGATGACTTGCACCGATGGCGGCACCGCGCCCATGCGCACCAGTTGCGCCATCGCCGAGGGCACCGTGTTGATGAGCGTGACTTCAGCCTCGGGTTTCTCCTCCGCCAGGTGCAGGGCATTGCGCACCACCACCACGCTGCCGCCCCTTACCAGCGGCGCGAAGAGCTCGAAGACGGAGAGGTCGAAGTTCAGGCTCGTCGCCGCGAGCACCGCCTTCGTCTCCTCCTCCGTGAACGTCTCCGTTGCCCACGCGAGGAAGGCCACGGCGTTCCGGTGCGTCACCGCCACGCCCTTCGGGCGGCCCGTGCTTCCCGACGTGTAGATGAGGTACGCCACATTCTCCGGGCGCACTCCCGACGTCACCGGGCAGCAGGTTTCGTCCGCCCAGTCTTCTTCACGGTCCAGGCACACGGCCTGCGCGCTGAAGGCAGGCAACGACTCCAGCAGGTGCGAGTGCGCCACCAGTGCTGGGCCCTGCGCGTCTTCCAGCAGCCAGCCCAAGCGCTCCTTCGGGTAGCTCGGGTCCAGCGGCACGTATGCGCCACCGGCCTTGAGGATGCCCAGCGTTCCCACCACGACGTCCGCCGTGCGCTCTACGCACAGGCCCACTCGCGACTCCGGGCCCACGCCCAGCTTGCGCAGCCGGTGGGCCAGCTGGTTCGCCCTCGCCTCCACTTCCCGGTACGTCAGGTGCTGCTTGCCGCTCACCACTGCCACGGCATTCGGGGTGTGCTTCGCCTGCGCCTCGAAGAGCTGCGGAATCGTCGCGTCGCGGGCGTACTCCGCCTGCGACTGATTCCACTTCACCAGCACCTGCTGGCGCTCCTCGGGCGTGAGCAGGGGCAGCCGGCCCACCGCTGCCTCCGGCTTCGCCACCACGCCTTCCAGCAGCACGCGCAGGTGCTCCGTCATCCGGCGCACCGTCTCGGCTTCGAACAACTCGGTGCTGTACTCCACCGCTCCACTCAGTCCCTGCGCCGTCTCCGTGAAGAAGACGCTCACGTCGAACTTCGACGTGCGGATCTCCAGCTCCAGCGGCTTCATCGTGAGGCCGGGCAGCCGTGCTTCTCCCTCCGGCGTGTTCTGCAGCGCCAGCAGGGACTGGAAGAGTGGCGTGTGGCTCAGACTGCGCTCGGGCTGCAGCGCCTCCACCAACTTCTCGAAGGGCACGTCCTGGTGCTCGTAGGCCTCCAGCACCGTGCCTCGGACCTGCTTCAGCAAGTCACGGAAGGACGTCTCTCCATCCACCTGGGCACGTAGCACCAGCGTGTTGACGAAGAAGCCGATGAGCCCTTCCAGCTCCGCCCGCGTCCGGCCCGCGATGGGCGAACCCACGCTGATGTCCGTCTGCCCCGAGTAGCGCGACAGCAGCACCTGCCATGCCGCCAGCAACACCATGTACAGCGACGCACCCTCGCGCTGCGCCAGGGCCTTCAGCCCCTGCTCCAGCGCGGAGGGCAGCACGAAGGCCTGGACCGCGCCCGCGTTGCCTCGCACCGCGGGACGCGGATGATCCGTGGGCAGCTCCAGCACCGGCGGCGCCCCGGCGAGCGCCCCCTTCCAGAAGTCCACTTCCTTCTGAAGCGTCTCCCCTCGCAACCAACCGCGCTGCCACGCCGCGTAGCCCGCGTACTGCAAGGGCAGCTCCGGCAGCGGCGACGGGCGCCCTTCCGTGAAGGCGGCGTACAACGCCCCCACTTCGCGGATCAGCACTCCCAGCGACCAGCCGTCCGACACGATGTGGTGCATCGTGATGAGCAGCACATGGTCCGTGCTTCCCAGCCGCAGCAGGCTCGCGCGGATGAGTGGCCCCCTGTGCAGGTCGAAGGGCTCCGCAAGCTCCGCTCCGATCCTGCGACGGACCTCCTCCTCCCGCTGAGCGCTGTCCAGCGTTCCCAGGTCGACCTCCGCCATGCCGAGGCGTACATCGGGCTGGATGCGCTGCACGGGCTGGCCTTCGTGCAAGTCGAACGTCGTGCGGAGGGACTCGTGGCGGCGCACGACCTCACGCAGAGCCCATTCCAGGGCTCCCACGTCCAGCTCGCCTTCCAGGCGTACCGCGACGGGCACGTTGTAGAGCGCCGTGCCCGGCTCCAACTGGTCGATGAACCACAGCCGCTGCTGCGCGAACGACAGGGGCGCCGGTCCACCGTTCAGGGTGGCCTCGAGCACCGAGGGCAGCGGACGCGCGGCCGTGTCCACCCGTCGGGCCAGGGCCTCAAGGGTGGGAGCCTCGAACAGCGACCGCAGGGGCAGCTCCGCGCCCAGTTCCGAGCGGATCCGCGACACCACCTGCGTCGCGAGCAGCGAGTGCCCACCGAGCGAGAAGAAGTTGTCCCCGAGCCCAACCCTGGGCACCCGCAGGACCTCCGCCCAGATGGCCGCCAGCTTTCGCTCCGCCTCCGTGCGGGGCGCTTCGTACTCGCGCTCCGAGCGCGCCACTTCGAGCTCAGGCAGGGCCTTGCGGTCCACCTTGCCATTGGCCGTGAGCGGCAGCGCTTCCAGCACGCCCATCGCCGACGGCACCATGTACTCCGGCAACCGCTGCCGCAGCTCCGACTCCACCGCCTTCGGGTCGATGTTCTGCCCCGGCTTCGCCACGAGGTACGCGACGAGGCGTTTGTCGCCGCCCACCTCCCGCACGATCGCCGTGGCCTCCGCGACGCCCTCGTGCTTCAGGAGCGCCGCTTCGATTTCGCCCAGCTCGATGCGGAAGCCACGCACCTTCACCTGGAAGTCGGTGCGGCCCAGGAACTCCAGCGTGCCGTCCTCCTTCCACCGCGCCTTGTCTCCGGTGCGGTACAGCCGCGCGCCGGGCTCCGTGCTGAAGGCGTTCGGCACGAAGCGCTCCGCCGTCAGGTCCGCACGGTTGAGGTAGCCCCACGCCAGGCCCTCGCCGCCCACGTACAGCTCGCCCGGCACGCCTACGCCCGCCACGTCTCCGCGCGCGTCCAGCACGTATGCCATCGAGTTCCCGATCGGCTTGCCGATGGGCACCGAGGCCGTAAGGGCCGAGTCGCGCGTCAGCGTGTACGTGGTGGAGAAGGTGGTGTTCTCCGTCGGGCCGTAGCCGTTCACCAGCACCGCGCCTTCCGGCAGCCGCTTCAGGTGCTCGCGCACGCGCGGGGCCGGCAGTACGTCGCCGCCCGCCAGCACCTGCGATACACCGGCCAGCGCTTCCACCTGGTGCAGCGCCATCTGCTCGTACAGCGCCGCCGTCAGCCACAGGGTGCTGATGCGCTCCTGCTTCAACAGCGCGCCCAGTTCCTCCAGCGTCAGCGCGTGCGGCGGGGCCAATACCAACTTCGCTCCGTGCAGCAGCGCGCCCCACAGCTCCAACGTCGACGCATCGAAGGCCACTGGCGCCAGTTGCAGCCAGACTTCCTCCGGCCCGAAGCGCAGGAAGTCATTGCCCACCACCAGCCGCGTGATGCCCCGGTGCGGAATGCTCACGCCCTTCGGACGCCCCGTGCTCCCCGACGTGAACATCACGTACGCCAGGTCTTCCGCGCCCACCTCTCCCTGCGGCGCAGTCTCCGGCTGACGGACAACCTCACTCCATGCCGTATCCAGCAGCAGCGGTGTGCCCGCGCCTGCTGGCAGCTTCTCCACCAGCGACTGCTGCGTCAGCGTCACTTCGACGCCCGCATCCTCCAGCAGCAGCGCGATGCGCTCCGCCGGGTAGTTGCGATCCACCGGGACGTACGCACCTCCGGCCTTCAAGATGGCCAGCAGCCCCGCCACCATCTCCAACGAGCGCTCCACGTACACGCCCACCCGCGTGCCGCGCTTCACGCCCTGGCCCCGCAGGTGGTGCGCCAGCTGGTTCGCCTTCGCGTCCAGCTCGCCGTACGTCAGCGTCCGCCCGTCCTGCGCCTTGAGCGCCACCGCGTCCGGCGTCTTCCTCGCCTGTGCCTCGAAGCGCGCGTGCACCGGCAGCTCGCGGGGGTACTGCGTGGCCGTCTGGTTCCACGTCACCAGCACCTGCTGGCGCTCCGCGGGCGTGAGCAGGGGCAGCCGACCCACCGCTGCCTCCGGCTTCGCCACCACGCCTTCCAGCAGCACGCGCAGGTGTTCCACCATCCGGAGCACCGTCGCGGCTTCGAACAGCTCGGTGCTGTACTCCACCGCTCCACTCAAGCCCTGCGCCGTCTCCGTGAAGAAGACGCTTACGTCGAACTTCGACGTGCGGATCTCCAGTTCCAGCGGCTTCATCGTGAGGCCGGGCAGCCGTGCTTCTCCTTCCGGCGTGTTCTGCAGCGCCAGCAGGGACTGGAAGAGGGGCGTGTGGCTCAGACTGCGCTCGGGCTGCAGCGCCTCCACCAGCTTCTCGAAGGGCACGTCCTGGTGCTCGTAGGCCTCCAGCACCGTGCCTCGGACCTGCTTCAGCAAGTCACGGAAGGACGTCTCTCCATCCACCTGGGCACGTAGCACCAGCGTGTTGACGAAGAAGCCGATGAGCCCTTCCAGCTCCGCCCGCGTCCGGCCCGCGATGGGCGAACCCACGCTGATGTCCGTCTGCCCCGAGTAGCGCGACAGCAGCACCTGCCATGCCGCCAGCAACACCATGTACAGCGACGCACCCTCGCGCTGCGCCAGGGCCTTCAGCCCCTGCTCCAGCGCGGAGGGCAGCACGAAGGCCTGGACCGCGCCCGCGTTGCCTCGCACCGCGGGACGCGGATGATCCGTGGGCAGCTCCAGCACCGGCGGCGCCCCGGCGAGCGCCCCCTTCCAGAAGTCCACTTCCTTCTGGAGCGTCTCCCCTTGCAGCCAACCGCGCTGCCACGCCGCGTAGCCCGCGTACTGCAAGGACAGCTCCGGCAGCGGCGACGGGCGCCCTTCCGTGAAGGCGGCGTACAACGCCCCCACTTCGCGGATCAGCACTCCCAGCGACCAGCCGTCCGACACGATGTGGTGCATCGTGATGAGCAGCACATGGTCCGTGCTTCCCAGCCGCAGCAGGCTCGCGCGGATGAGTGGCCCCCTGTGCAGGTCGAAGGGCTCCTCCAGTTCGGCTCCGAGCCGACGCCGGACCTCTTGCTCCCGCTGCTCGCTGTCGATTCCCTCGAGATCTACGTCCGCCACCTGCAGGCGCGCATGGGGATGGATGTGCTGCACGGGCTGGCCTTCGTGCAGCTCGAACGTCGTGCGGAGGGATTCGTGGCGCCGGACGAT
The DNA here is from genome assembly GCF_042231735.1 of Corallococcus exercitus. Lineage (GTDB taxonomy): Bacteria > Myxococcota > Myxococcia > Myxococcales > Myxococcaceae > Corallococcus > Corallococcus exercitus_B. Next base: position 9,711,101 of record NZ_CP102577.1, on the reverse strand, counting down.
TTCGTCCAGGGCTCGCACCAGCGCGCCCCGCTGCAAGGTGCCCTGCAACCGGACCGCGACGGGCACGTTGTAGATCGCGCTTCCGGGTTCCAGCTGATCGATGAACCACAGGCGCTGCTGCGCGAACGACAGGGGCGGCGCCCCATCACTCGCGACGGACTCCAGCGCCGAGGGGCGCGGACGCGCGGCTGTTGCCAGCCGCTCGGCCAGGACTTCCAGCACGGGAGCCTCGAAGAGGACTCGCAACGAGAGTTCCACTCCCAGCTCCGCGCGGATCCGCGACACCACCTGCGTCGCCAGCAGCGAGTGCCCACCGAGCGAGAAGAAGTTGTCCTTCACGCCCACCCTGGGCACGCGCAGGACCTCCGCCCAGATGGCCGCCAGCTTTCGCTCCGCCTCCGTGCGGGGTGCCTCGTAGGCGGTGCCTGCCTCGTGCGCGTCCAGCGCCACGAGGGCCTTGCGGTCCACCTTGCCATTGGCCGTGAGCGGCAGCGCATCCAGCACGCCCATCGCCGACGGCACCATGTACTCCGGCAACCGCTGCCGCAGCTCCGACTCCACCGCCTTCGGGTCGATGTGCTGCCCCGGCTTCGCCACGAGCCAGGCGATGAGCCGCTTGTCGCCGCCCACCTCCCGCACGATCGCCGTGGCCTCCGCGACGCCCTCGTGCTTCAGGAGCGCCGCTTCGATTTCGCCCAGCTCGATGCGGAAGCCACGCACCTTCACCTGGAAGTCGGTGCGGCCCAGGAACTCCAGCGTGCCGTCCTCCTTCCACCGCGCCTTGTCTCCGGTGCGGTACAGCCGCGCGCCAGGCTTCGTGCTGAAGCCGTTCGGGACGAAGCGTTCCGCCGTCAGGTCCGACCGGTTGAGGTAGCCCCATGCGAGGCCTTCGCCTCCGACGTACAGCTCACCCGGCACGCCTACGCCCGCTACGTCCCCGTGCGCATCCAGCACGTATGCCGTCGAGTTCCCGATCGGCTTGCCGATGGGGACCGAGGCCGTAAGGGCCGTGTCACGCGTCAGCGTGTACGTGGTGGAGAAGGTGGTGTTCTCCGTCGGGCCGTAGCCGTTCACCAGCACCGCGCCGTGCGGAAGGCGCTTCAGGTGTTCACGCACGCGCGGGACCGGCAGCACGTCTCCGCCCGCCAGCACCTGCGATACGCCAGCCAGTGCCTCCACCTGGTGCAGCGCCATCTGCTCGTACAGCGCCGCCGTCAGCCACAGCGTGCTGATGCGCTCCTTCTTCAAGAGCCCGCCCAGCTCCTCCAGCGTCAGCGCGTGCGGCGGCGCCAGCACCAGCTTCGCTCCGTGCAGCAGCGCGCCCCACAGCTCCAACGTCGATGCGTCAAAGGCCACTGGCGCCAGTTGCAGCCAGACTTCCTCCGGCCCGAAGCGCAGGAAGTCGTTGCCCACCACCAGTCGGGCAATGCCCCGGTGCGGAACGCTCACGCCCTTCGGACGCCCCGTGCTCCCCGACGTGAACATCACGTACGCCAGGTCCTCAGCGCTCACTTCTCCCTGTGGCGCAGTCCGCGGCAGACGGGAGGCTTCGAACCATGCCGTATCCAGCGTCAGCGCCCGGCCTGCGCTCCTGGGCAGCTTCTCCACCAGCGACTGCTGCGTCAGCGTCACCCCGACGCCCGCGTCCTCCAGCATCAGCGCGATGCGCTCCGCCGGGTAGTTGCGGTCCACCGGGATGTACACACCTCCGGCCTTCAGGATGGCCAGCAGGCCCGCCACCATCTCCACCGAGCGCTCCACGTACACGCCCACTCGCGTGCCGCGCATCACTCCCTGGCTCCTCAGGTGGTGCGCCAGCTGGTTCGCCTTCGCGTCCAGCTCGGCGTACGTCAGTGTCCGGCCATCCTGCGCCTTGAGCGCCACCGCGTCCGGCGTCCTCCTCGCCTGCTCCGCGAAGAGCACGTGCACCGGTGTGGTGACCGTGGCCGCCGCCACCGTGCGGGTGCCACCGTCGAGGATCCGCTGCCGCTCCTCCGCGTCCACCATCGGCAGCCGGGACACGGCCTGCTCCGGACGCGACAGTGCCGCATCCAGGAGGACTCGCAGGTGCTCCACCATCCGGCGCACGGTCGCGGCGTCGAACAGCTCGGTGCTGTACTCGAGCGTTCCCCTCAGCCCTTCGCCCTCCTCCACGAAGAAGACGCTCAGGTCGAACTTCGACGTGCGGCTCTCCATCATCACCGGCTTGAGCGTCATGCCCGGCAAGCCCAGGTCGCCCTGAGGCACGTTCTGGAGCGCCAGCAGCGTCTGGAACAGCGGCGTGTGGCTCAGGCTGCGCTCGGGCTGCAGCGCCTCCACCAGCTTCTCGAAGGGCACGTCCTGGTGCTCGTAGGCCTCCAGCACCGTGCCCCGGACCTGCTTCAGCAAGTCACGGAAGGACGTCTCCCCGTCCACCTGCGCACGCAGCACCAGCGTGTTGACGAAGAAGCCGATGAGCCCTTCCAGCTCCGCTCGCGTCCGGCCCGCGATGGGCGAGCCCACGCAGATGTCCCGCTGGCCGCTGTAGCGCGACAGCAACACCTGCCAGCCCGCCAGCAGCACCATGTACAGCGAGGCACCCTCGCGCTGCGCCAGTGCGCGCAGACGCTGCGTCATCGCGGGGGACCACTGGAAGAAGTGCATCGCGCCCGCGTTGCCCCGCACCGCCGGGCGCGGACGGTCCGTGGGCAGGTCCAGGGCGGAGGGCGCGCCCTCGAGCCGGCCCTTCCAGAAGGCCACTTCGCGTTCGAGCGCGTCTCCCTGGAGCCAGCCGCGCTGCCAGGCCGCGTAGTCCGCGTACTGCAACGGCAGCTCCGGCAGGGAGGACGGCTGCCCCTGCACGAACGCCGAATACAGCGCGCCCATCTCCCGCACGAGCACGCCCAATGACCAGCCATCCGAGATGGCGTGGTGCATCGTGAGCGCGAGCAGGTGGTCCTGCGCGTCCAGCCGCACCAGCTGCGCGCGGACCAGCGGCCCGCTCATCAGGTCAAAGGGCCGCTGTCCCTGCGCCATCACGCGGCGGCGGGCCTCTTCCTCACGCAGGCCCGCTTCAAGGCCTTGCAGGTCCTCCACCTCCAGCGGCATCGCCGACGGCGGGTTCACGACCTGCACCGGGGTGCCTTCGTGCGCGGTGAACGTCGTGCGCAGCGCCTCGTGACGGCGCACCAGCTCATCGAGCGCCTGCTGGAGCACCGCGACGTCCAACCGCCCCTCCAGCCGGACCGCCAGCGGAACGTTGTAGAGCGGGCTGCCCGGCTCCAGCTGATCAATGAACCACAGGCGCTGCTGCGCGAACGACAACGGCAGGGACTGCTCGCGCGAGACGGACACCAGCGGCGGGGCGAGGGAGCGCGTGGCGCGCTCCAGGCGCAGCGCCAGGGCCTCCAGGGTGGCGGACTCGAACAGCTCCCGCAGGGGCAGCTCCACACCGAACCCGGCCCGGATCCGCGAAGCCACCTGCGTCGCCAGCAGCGAGTGACCGCCCAGCTCGAAGAAGTTGTCCTTCACGCCCACCTGGGGCACGCGCAGCACCTGCGCCCAGATGTCCGCCAGCTTCGCTTCCGTCTCCGTGCGGGGCGCCTCGTGGACCTTCTCCGAGCGCGGGGCCTCCGGCTCCGGCAGCGCCTTGCGGTCCACCTTCCCGTTGGCGCTGAGCGGCAACGCCTCCAGCACCATCAGGACGGCGGGCACCATGTACTCCGGCAGCCGCTGCCGCAGGTGTCCCCGGAGCTCCGCCACGTCGAGCGTCCGCCCCGGCTTCGGGACCCCATACCCCACCAGCTGCTTGTCCCCGCCCAGGCCGCGCACCACCACCGCGGCCTCCGCCACGTCGGGATGCTGGATGAGCGCCGCTTCGATTTCACCCAGCTCGATGCGGAAGCCACGCACCTTCACCTGGAAGTCGGTGCGGCCCAGGAACTCCAGCGTGCCGTCCTCCTTCCACCGCGCCTTGTCTCCGGTGCGGTACAGCCGCGCGCCGGGCTCCGTGCTGAAGGCGTTCGGCACGAAGCGCTCCGCCGTCAGGTCCGCACGGTTGAGGTAGCCCCACGCCAGGCCCTCGCCGCCCACGTACAGCTCACCCGGTACGCCCACGCCCGCGGCACCCCCGTGCGCGTCCAGCACGTACGCCGTCGAGTTGCCGATCGGCTTGCCGATGGGCACCGCGCCATCGAGCGCCGTCCGTCCCGTCATCGTGTACGTGGTGGAGAACGTGGTGTTCTCCGTCGGGCCGTACGCGTTCACCAGCACCGCGCCTTCCGGCAGCCGCTTCAGGTGCTCACGGGCTCGCTGCGCCGGCATCACGTCGCCGCCCGTCAGCACCTGCGTCACGCCCGCCAGCGCATCGCCCTGGTGCAGCGCCATCTGCTCGTACAGCGCCGTCGTCAGCCACAGCGTGCTGATGCGCTCCTTCTTCAAGAGCCCGCCCAGCTCCTCCAGCGTCAGCGCGTGTGGCGGCGCCAGCACCAGCTTCGCTCCGTGCAGCAGCGCGCCCCACAGCTCCAGCGTCGAGGCGTCGAACGCCACCGGGCCCGTCTGCGACCAGACCGCGTCCGGTCCGAAGCGCATGAAGCCGTTGCCCACCACCAGCCGCGTGATGCCCTGGTGAGGGACGCACACGCCTTTCGGGCGGCCCGTGCTGCCCGACGTGAAGATGATGTACGCGAGGTCCCCGCCCCCGGCCTCCACGTCCGGCGCCGTCTCCGGATGGCGGGAGAGGGCTTCCCACGCCGTGTCCACGCAGAGCGGTGCCCCCGCGCCAGCCGGCAGCTTCTCCACCAGTGACTGCTGCGTCAGCGTCACCTCGACGCCCGCGTCCTCCAGCAGCAGCGCGATGCGCTCCGCCGGGTAGTTGCGGTCCACCGGGACGTACGCGCCGCCCGCCTTCAGGATGGCCAGCAGCCCCACCACCATCTCCAGCGACCGCTCCACGTACACGCCCACCCGCGTGCCGCGCTTCACGCCCAGCTCGCGCAGGTGGTGCGCCAGCTGGTTCGCCTTCGCGTCCAGCTCGCCGTACGTCAGCGTCCGGCCATCCACGCCCTGCACGACCGCCGCCCGGTCCGGCGTCTTGCGCGCCTGCTCGGAGAAGAGCGCGTGCACCGGCTGTTCCCGCGGATACGCCGCCTGCGTCCGGTTCCAGTCCTCGGCCAGCAGGCGCTGCTCGGCGGGCCCCAGCATGGGCAGCCGGGCCACGGGCCTGCCGGGCTCGGCCACGGCGGACTCCAGCAGGCCGCGCAGGTGCTCCACCATCCGCGCGACGGTGGCGGCGTGGAAGAGGTCGGTGTCGTACTCCACGTAGCCGCTCAGGCTGCCGTCCGCCTCCGTGAGCTGGAGGAGCAGGTCGAACTTGGCGGTCTGCGTGTCGACCTCCATCGCGTTCAGCTTCAGGCCCTGCACGGCGACCGGGCCGCGCGGCGCGTTCTGCAGCGCGAACATCACCTGGAAGAACGGCGTGCGCCCCGAGTCGCGGTCCGGCTGGAGCGCCTCCACCAGCCGCTCGAAGGGCAGGTCCTGGTGGTCCGTCGCGCCCACCATCGTCTCGCGCACCTGGCGCAGCAGCCCCTGGAAGGACAGCTCCGGCGTGAAGCGCGAGCGCAGCACCAGCGTGTTGACGAACATGCCGATGAGGCCTTCAAGCTCCGAGCGCGTCCGCCCCGCCATGGGAGAGCCCACGCTCACGTCGTCCTGCCCGGAGTAGCGCGACAGCAGCGACTGCCACCCGGCCAGCAACACCATGAACAGCGTCGCGCCCTCCTGCTGCGCCAGCGTCCGGAGCGCGTCCGTCAGCTCGCGCGACCACTGGATGGGCGCGCGCGCGCCCCGGAAGCCGCGCGCCGGGGGCCGGGGCTTGTCCGTCGTCAGCTCCAGCGCGGGCGGAGCGCCCGAGAGCTGCCCGCGCCAGTACGCCAGCTGCTTCTCCAGCGCCGCGCCCTGCAACGTGTCCCGCTGCCACGCCGCGTAGTCCGCGTACTGCACGGCCAGCTCCGGCAGCGGCGATGGCTGGCCCTGCTGGAACGTGGCGTAGAGCACCGCCACCTCGCGCACGAGCACGCCCAGCGACCAGCCGTCGGAGACGATGTGGTGCATCGCCACCAGGAGCAGGTGATCCGCGTCCGCCAGCTTCACCAGCAGCGCGCGCATCAGCGGGCCCGTGGCGAGGTCGAAGGGGCGCAGCGCCCCTTCCTTCACCCGGCGCCAGGCCTCCGGCTCCCGGGCTTCCGCCGCGAGCGCGCTCACGTCCGTCCGCTCCAGCTCCAGCACGGGCGCTTCCGCGAAGTGCTGCACCGGCCCGCCATCGCCTCCCTGGAAGGTCGTGCGCAGCGACTCGTGCCGCCGCACCACCTCCCGCAGCGAGCGCTCCAGCACCGCCACGTCCAGCGCGCCCTCCAGCCGCACCGCCACGGGCACGTTGTAGAGCGGGCTGCCCGGCGCCAGCTGATCCATGAACCACAGCCGCTGCTGCGCGAAGGACAGCTCCGCCGGCCGCGAGCGGTCTCTCAGCGGGAAGGAGGCCCGGTTCGCCGCGCCCGAGGCCTGCTTCTGCGCGGCCATCTTCTTCAGCAGCTCCGCGCGCTTTTCCGGAGACAGATTCGCGATTCGCTTCGACAGATCACCGCTGCTGCTCATCGGATTGACTCCGCACCCTGGACGCGACGCGGCCCGGAAGGACGCCCGGACTCCGGACGCAGGGCCTTCGGGTCAATGTCGCCAAATGTCGATCACGCACGGCCTGCCGCTCGTCGCGCGAGCAGCGTGGGGGAGGCCATAAAACCTGCTGTTCACACTATTCGGTTGAACAGCGGCCTGCCATGCGTTCCATGACGCGCGGCCTGCCTGCTCTCCAGCGGGGCTGGAACAGGCCTGACACGTCCCGCGACGGGGCGAATGAAACAGGTGTTTCAGCCCCCGTCCCAGGATGGACGGGGTGGGTTTCACGCAAGCAAGCTCAGTGACCCGCGGAGCCGGGTGGCTCGACGCGCTCCACCTGCTTCTGGACGGCGGCATCCGACGCCACGTCCGCGCCCAGCTGCAGGTACGTCAGCAGGTAGGTGCGCCCCGTCGCCGGGCCCTGGGCCGCCGCCGTGCGGGCCAGTACGTCGCGCCGGGACTCGAAGGAGGTCAGCGTCTCCTGGAGCGAGCGGCGCGTGTCCTCGTTCTTCTCCGCGTTCAGGCGCTCCTGCACCCGCGCGATGTTCGCCTCCACCATGCGCTGGCTCTCCCGGGCACGGTGGGCCTCGGAGAGGTCGGTGAAGGGGCCCGTGCCCTCCACGGACACCTCCAGCTTCGCGACCTGGCGGCCGCGCTCCCCGGGCGGCACCAGCGTGGACACGCCCTGGCGCTGCGCCATGCCCACGCCGCGGCCGTCGTGCGACTGCACCACGAAGTCCACGCCCTCGGCGCCCTGGGCCAGCTTCACGGCCTCCACGTAGGGCACCGCCGCGAGCAGCACCACCAGCCCCACCTGCTCCTTCTGGCGCAGGCGCTTCACCTCCGCGGCCACCGCCGGCCCCACCGGCAGGCCCCGGACGCCCTGGGGCAGGACGGCCGAACCGTCCGAGCTTCCGGGCGGCGCCTGGGGGTCCGCCGACGCGGGCGACACGCCGATGACGCCCACCTTCAGCCCGCCGACGGTCGTCACCACCGAGGCGGGAAAGTGCGGCTGCCCCTTCGCGTCCACGAGGTTCGCGGACACGAGCTTCAGCTTCGCGCCCTTCGTCTTCTTCTTGAGGAAGTCCACGCCCAGCACGAGGTCGCGCTGGCCCACGGCCATCGCCGCGTAGCCCTGCGCGTCCAGCTGCTCCAGGAGCAGCTCCGCGCGAGGCTTCGCCGTCGCATCCTGGCCGTCCGCCAGGGTCTTGAAGAGCGCGTTGCCCGCGTCCAGTGCGAGCACCGGCACGCCCTTCGCGCGCTCCTGCGACAGGACCGTCTTTCGTCTGGCCAGACCGCCAGACGGGTTGTGTCGTCAACCACAGGGGGCGATTTCGCCCCCGTTGTCTCCCGTGAAGAGCAGCACGAGCTTCTTCGGCGCGGCCCCCGCCACGAGGGGCAGGAGCAAGAGGAGCGCCAGGGCGGCGAGCTTCGGCGCGCGAGGGCTCACTTCTTCCCCTTCTTCGGAGCCGGCGCGGCCTTCTTGTCCAGCTCCGCCAGCTTCGTCTTCGCCGTCTTGGCCGCGTCCGACTTGGGGTAGCTCTTCACCAGCTCCTCCAGCGCCAGCTTCGACTCCTCCTTCATCTTCAGCTTCTGGAAGCAGTCGGAGGAGCGCAGGTACGCGTCCGGCGCGGACGCCGTCTTCGCGAAGTCCTGCACCACCTTGCCGTACTCGAAGAGGGCCTCGCGGCACTTGGACTCGGTGAAGTACGTCTCGCCCAGGCCGAAGTGCGCCTCGCCGACGAGCGCGTCCTTGGGCCACTTCTTCACGAACTCGTTGTAGAGCTGGCGCGCGACCAGCGAGTCGCCCGCCTTCGCCTTCTCCTGCGCGAGCGAGAGGAACTCCTTCTTGTCCGTGGGGCGCTGGAGCTCCTCGGCCTTCTTCTTGGCCTCGGCCTCCTTCACCGCCTCCGTGCCCTGGAGCGCCAGGAGCCGCTGGTTGGTCTCCTCCGTGCTCTTGCCGAGCGCGGCCTCCAGCTCGGCGATCTTGTAGAGGTACGTCTCCACCTGGCCGCGCAGCTGCGCCAGGTCCTCCACCGTCTTCTGGAACTGCACGCCGATGTCCGCGTCCTTGCGGCGCGCGGCGGTGTCCAGGCTCTGCAGCGCCTGGGTCACCTGGGCGATCTTCTCGTCGATCTTCGGCTGGGTGGCGGCGAGCTGGTCGCGCGCCTCCTTCAGCTCCGTGGTCATCCTGGCGTTGTCCGCGCCCAGCCGGTCCACCTTGGCTTCAAGGGCACGGCCGCGGTCGGCGGGGTAGAAACAGCCGGGAACGGCGGCGGTCAACAGGGCGAAGAGCACGAGCCTGCGCATGGGCCGGGCATCCTAGGTCCAAAGCGCCCCGCGCGCCGCTTCTGTTTCAGCGGGCAGGCGGGCCACCCCCTGCCCCCTCAGCGAGGCCCTTCGGCCTCCAGCCGCTCCACGGCCCGGGCGCAGGCCACCCGGAGCCGGGGCAGGTTGAGGAAGAAGGGCACCGGCCGCGCCCGCCCCGACTCCACCGCCCGCAGGGCCCGGCGGTACGCCTCCAGGGCCGCGCCGGGCTGGCCGCACTGCTCCAGCAGCAGCCCCAGCAGGTAGCGCGCGGCGACGTGGTCCGGATCCAGCTCCAGGCACCGGCGCAGGTCGCGCTCCGAGCGCTCATCCGGGACGCCCGTGGAGGCCCCGTCGAGCACGCACGAGAACAGCCAGTCCGCCTCCGCCATGGCGGTGTCGTCGGGGGGCACGGGCGCGTCCGGCTTCGGTGGGGCGACCCCGGCGACACCCGCTCCGGAGTCCCGCTTCGGCCGGGAGGCCTCCGCGGCCGGGGCGTCCTCGCGCACGTAGAAGAAGGCGTGCTCGCTGGGCAGGAGCCGCAGCTCCGGAGGCACCTGGAGCAGGGGCTCCGCGGCGGACAGCACCAGCACGCCGCCGGGCGCGAGCCTTTCGCACAGGCTCCGCACCGTGCGCTGGAAGGCGTCCGGGGTGAAGTAGATGAGGACGTTGCGGCAGAAGATGACGTCGAACCCGCCGCCGCCCGAGGCCTCCGGATACGGGGCCTCCATCAGGTTGTGGCGCCGGAACTCCGCCTGCGTGCGCAGCGCGTCCACCAGCCCGTGACGCCGGCCCCGGGGCTCGAAGTAGCGCGCGCGCGGCCCCTCCGGCACGCGCCGGAGCGCCTCCGCCGGAAAGCTCAGCTCGCGCGCCCGGGTGAGCACCTGCTCGGAGATGTCCGTGCCCAGCACGCGGCTGGCCGGGTCGGCGCCCTCCTGCGCCATCAGCAGGAGCAGCGTGGCGACCTCCTCCCCCGCCGCGCAGCCCGCGCTCCACACGCGCAGCGGCGCCTTCGAGCGTTGGATGCGGGGCGACAGCACGTGCTCACGGAAGGCGGCGAGCTGCACCTCGTCCCGGAACACCTCCGACGTGTGCACCGCCACCGCGTCCACCAGCCGGGCCAGGTCCGCCGCGCCCGACGGGGAGCGCAGGTGCGCCGCCAGCTGCGCCGGGCTTCCGCCGTGTCCCAGCGCCTCCAGCCGCGCGTCCAGCCGCCGCCGCTGGGCCCCGCTCAGCGCCATGCCCGTGTGCGCCTGAAGCCATGCGTGGACGGGAGCCCAGCGCTCGGAGGAGGACGTCATCGCGCGCGCGGTCAGCGGCCGACGGCCAACGACTCTCCTCGCGCCAGCCGCGCCAGGGTGGCCGCGACGTCATCGCCGTGGATGAGGTGGTCCACCGCCTTGCGCTCCACCGCCGCGCCCGGCATGCCGAACACCACGCAGGACTCCTCGTTCTGCGCCAGCGCCAGCCCACCGCCCTGCTTGATGGCCAAGAGTCCGTCCGCCCCGTCCGCGCCCATGCCGGTGAGCACCACGCCCACCGCGCGCCGGCCATAGGCCTTCGCCACGCTCTCCAGCAGCACGGTGCCGCTGGGCATGTGCCCGTCGCGCTCCACGCCCGCCTTGAGCGCCACGCGCCCGCGCACGGGCACCACCATGTGCTGATCCGGCGGCGCCACCAGCACCAGGCCCGGCGTCAGCGTGTCCCCGTCCCCGGCCAGCCGCACCTTCAGCTTGCTCGCGTTGGCGAGCCAGCTGGCCAGCGACTCCGAGAAGGCGGCGTTGATGTGCTGGACGATGACGATGGGCGCCGGGAAGTCCGCCGGCAGCTCCGACAGCATCCGGTAGAGCACCTGCGGACCGCCCGTGCTGGCGGCCACCGCGACGATGCCCATGGAGGCCGCGGGCAGCGCCGGGACGGGCGTGTGCGGCATCCCGGGCGCGCCACGCTTCTGGCCGCGCACGTGGCGGATGACGCGCACGGAGGAGATGAGCTTCACCTCCTTGGTGAGGTTCCACGCCTCCGGCCCCGCGTCGATGGAGGGCTTGATCTGCAGCGCCAGCGCGCCCAGCTCCAGCGCGCGGTACGTGAGCGCGGGGGCCTGCGAGCGGGGGTCTCCCGTCAGCACCAGGATGGGCGTGGGGACCTCGGCCATGATGTGCTCCACGGCCGTGAGCCCGTCCATGACGGGCATGTCCACGTCCATGGTGATGACGTGGGGGCGCAGCTCCTTCGTGAGGGCAACGGCCTCCTGGCCGTTCGCGGCGGTGCCAACGACCTGGATGTCCGGGTCGTCGCTCAACGCCGCGCTGATGAGCTGGCGGCAGATGACCGAGTCATCGACCACCAGCACCGACACTTTCTTGCCCATGACCGTTCAATACCCCGTACGCGCCGCGGGAGTATAGCAATGCGAGGGGCCCCCGCGTGTCTCCGTGCCTCAAGCGACTTCAGGCCAGCAGCCGACCCACGACGTCCACCAGGTCCTGCCGGACGAGGTCCCCCTTGGTGATGTAGCCGTCCGCCCCGGCCGCCAGCCCACGCGCCCGGTCCGCTTCCCCTCCCCGGGTGGTGAGGATGACGACGGGCAGGCGGCCCCGGGCCGGGTCGGTCTTCAGGCGCCGGGTGAGCTCCACGCCGTCCATCTCCGGCATCTCCAGGTCGGTGACGACCAGCTCCACCGGCGGGCCCTCCTGGTCCAGCAGGTCCAGCGCCGAGGGGCCATCCGCCGCCCGGAGGGTGTCGTACCCCACCGCCTCCAGCAGGTTGGCCACCAGCTCGCGGGTGAGGGGCGAGTCGTCCACCACGAGGATGCGGCGCCGGCGCGGGGCGGGCGAGCGCACCGGCGGCCGGGCGAGCCTCAGGGGCACGGTGCCGTGCACGCCCGCCGCCAGCGCGGCCGCGGACAGCACCATGGCCAGCCGCCCGTCCGCGAGCGACGTGGCGCCGGTGAGGTGCGTGAAGCGCGCGAGGATCCCCTTGAGCGGGAGGATGGCCTGGACGCGCTCCTCCAGCACCCGGTCCACCGCCAGTGCGGCCTCCATGCCCTGGCCCTTCACCACCAGCACCAGCTCCCCCTCCCGGGCGGGGCGCTCGGTGGCGAGCCCCAGCAGGGACGCCAGCGAGGCGAAGGGCAGCACGCGGCCCTCCATGCGGAGGGTGGGACGGCCGGCGACCTCTCCCACCTCGGAGGCGTCCACCTTGAGGGCGCGGGAGACGTGGACGGCGCTCAAGGCGAGCGTCTCGTCGAAGACCTGGACGAAGAGCAGGGGCGCCACGGTGAGGGACACCGGGACGCGCAGGGTGAAGATGGTGCCCCAGCCGGGCGCGGACTCCACGCCCACATCGCCGCCGAGAGCCTGGAGGGAGGTCCGCACGGCGTCCAGCCCCACGCCCCGACCTGACAGGTCGGTAACCACCTCGCGCGAGGTGAAGCCGGGCAGGAAGACGAGGTCGCGCGCGGCGGCGTCGGACAGGGCGTTGGCGCCGGGCTCGTCCAGCATGCCCCGGCGCACGGCCACGCGCCGCAGGAGCGCCGGGTCCATGCCCGCGCCGTCGTCCTCCACGCGCAGGATGATGCGGCTGCCCTCGCGGGCGGCGCGCAGGGTGAGGCAGCCCCGGGGGTGCTTGCCGGAGGCGACGCGGTCCACGCGCGTCTCCAGGCCGTGGTCCAGCGCGTTGCGGACCAGGTGCATGAGGGGCTCGCGCAGGGCCTCCACGACGGAGCGGTCCGCGCGGGTGTCCTCGCCGTCCACGACGAGCTCCACCTCCTTGCCCAGCTCCCGCGCGAGGTCTCGGACCATGCGGGGGTAGGGCTCGAAGAGGACGGAGAGGGGCAGCATGCGCAGGCCCTGGATCTCCTCCGACACCTGGCTCAGGTCACGCAGCTCCGCGTTGGCGAGCAGCTTGGCCTCGCGGTGCAGGGTGGCGGCCAGCTCCTTGGCGCGGCCCAGGCGCTCGGCGAGCGCGAGGCCCGCGGGGCCCAGGTCCTCCGCGGCGCGGGCCAGTTCGCTCAGCTCGCGCACGAGCTCCAGGCGGCGCGCGGTGGCCAGCTCACGGCGGCGGGCCACCTGGCCCAGGTTGGTGACCGCGCTGGTGAGCATGTCCAGGCTGGCCACGCCGATGCGCACGGCCGTGTCCATGCGGACGTCGCCGGTGCGCACCGTGCCGGGACCGGCCTTCGGCGTGGCGCTGGAGGGCGGGCGCGAGCGCGCGGTGTCAGCCGTCCGCGTGCCGGCAGACGCGGTGGAAGCGGTGAGGTGCGCGTTCGCGGAGGCACCCGTCGCGGGGGCCACGAGGTGCGAGCTGCCCGGGATTCCGGAGGCACTGCCCAGGTGCGAGCCCGCGCTTCCAGGAGTGGGCGCCACGAGGTGCGGGCTTCCCGGGCCTCCCGTCGCTGGCGCCACGAGGAGCGAGCTTCCCACGCCCCCCGTGTGCGCACCGTGCGGGCCCGGCGCAGCGCCGGTGGCGTGACCGGAAGCAGCGCTTCCCTGCGCAGCACCCGTCGCGACGCCGAGGCCGGGGTGCACGAGGTGCGCGCCCGATGCAGCTCCAGCGGCGTGGCCGGAAGCGGCGCTTCCCTGCGCAGCACCCGGCGCGACTCCGAGGCCGGGGTGCACGAGGTGCGTGCCCGATGTGGCTCCAGCGGCGTGACCGGAAGCAGCGCTTCCCTGCGCAGCACCCGGCGCGACTCCGAGGCCGGGGTGCACGAGGTGCGTGCCCGATACGGCCCCCGCGGCGCCCCCATCACCGTGTCCTTCCGTCGAAGCCCCGGACGGATCCGCGCGGAGGGCCGATGCGAGGAGCTGCGCCGCGGCGGTGGCCGGGGATGCGCCTCCTGCCGGCGCGTCCGGGCGCGAGGCCGGCACGCCCCAGTGCGCGGGGACCACCACGGCCCCTGACGGCTCCCGGCGGTCCGGCACGATCAGATGCGACGCGCCCTGCGTCCCCTCCCCCTTCGCGGCCCGGCCGCCCTCGTCCGCACGGGAGGCTCCCGGCGGACGCGCGGACTCCACGGCGACCTGCTGCTGCAGCGTCGCCACCAGCGTCTCCACCGCCAGCAGCGGCTCCCCCGCCTGGAGCGCGCCCGACAGCGCGAGCACCGTGTCCGCCGTGGCGAGCAGCGCGTCCGTGGACTCCGACGACAGGCGGTAGCGCTGCGGCTCCGCGCACCGGACCAGCTCCTCCATCTCGTGCGCGAGCGTGTTGATTTCACTGAAGCCCATCATCCGGGCCTCGCCCTTGAGCCCGTGCAGCTCGCGCAGCACCCGCTGCCCGGCCTCCAGGTTGCCCCCGGACTCCAGCTCCATCAGGGAGCGGTTGATGCGCTCCAGACGGACCGTGACCAGGTCGCGAAACTGCTTGAGGAGCCGCTCGCTGGGGTTCACCCGCCGCCCCCCTTGCGCAGGGTCGCCTGGTGGATCTGGAAGCGCTCCACCACCCCACGCAGGTCCTGCGCCAGCCCCAGCAGGTCCCCGTTCGCCGCGCCCACCTGCTTCGTCGCGTTGAGGCTCTGCTGGGTGATGCGCAGGATGTCCGCCATCGTGTCCGCGAGCTGATCCGTGCCCGCCTGCTGCTGCTGCGTGGACCGGGAGATGATCCGCACCGCGTCCGACGTCTGTCCCGCCAGGCTGACAATCTGCCGGAGCGACTCGGACACCTGCTCCGCGAGCCCCGTCCCCGTCTCCACCGCGCGCACCCCGCCGCCCGTCACCGTCACCGCCGCGGCGGAGGCCTCGCGCACCTCCTCGATGAGCCCCTCAATCTCCTTCGTGGACTCCAGCACGTTCTCCGCGAGCCTTCGCATCTCCGCCGCCACCAGCGAGAAGCCCCGCCCCACCTCGCCCGCCTTCGTCCCCTCCAGCTCCGCGTTGAGCGCCAGCAGGTCGGACTTGTCCGCGACGCCGTTGATGAACTCGACGATCTTCCCGATCTGCTGCACGCGCTTGTTGAGCCGCGCCACCGCCGAGCCAATGGCCTGGTTGTCCTGGCGCATGCGCGACATGGCGCCCAGGAACGACTCCGCGCTGCGCTGTCCGCCCTGGGCCGCCGCCAGCGTGCGCTGGGCGATCTCCGCCACGGAGCTCGCGTTCTCCGCGATCTGCTTCGCCGAGCGCGCCAGCTCCTCCGTGGTGGCGCTCGTCTCGTCCAGGCTGCTGGCCTGCTCCGCGGCGCCCTCCTCGTAGCGCCCGGAGGTGCTGAGGATCTCCTCCGTGGTGGCGGAGATCTGCGCCCCCGCGCGCTGCAGCTCCGCGAGCACGTCCGCCAGGTGCGTGCGCATCGTGGTGAAGGCCGCGGACACCGCCCACACCTCGTCCTCCGCGGGCACCAGCCGGGGGCTGGCCAGGTCGCCCGCGGCGATGCGGCGCGCCTCGCCGGACAGCTCCCGCATGGGCCGCCCCAGCAGCGTCCCGCCCAGGTACGCCGTGGCGAGCGCCAGGCCGAACACCACCGCGCACAGCAGCGCGCTGGACGTGAACGCGTCCAGCCGCAGCGCGTCCACCAGCACGCCCTGCGCGTCCGGGCTGCCCGCCTCCATCAGCCGCGAGAAGAGCCGGTCCGTCAGCGCCGTCACGACCTGCGCGCACATCACCGCGGGCGTCACCACGCAGATGGCGGTGAAGGCCACCAGCCGCGCGCGGATGCGCGAGCGCCGGGGCAGCGCGGCGATGACCTGCGCATGCGTCAGCCCCTGCTCCGCCACCCACAGCACGCCGCGCCGCGCCCTCAGCGTGACGAGCCCGTACACGAGCAGCGACGTGAGCGGGCCGAACAGCGCGCCCAGCCCCGCGACCCGCAGGGTGATGTCCCCCGGCAGCTCCATCCCCGACCAGAGCGCCACCGCCACCACGCCCGTGGTGAGCCCCCACAGGCCCAGCGAGCGGAAGAACGCCTCACCCGGCGCGCGCGCCACCTCGCCCACCGCCATCGCCAGGTGCTCGGGCGTGGGCGGCAGCTCCCCGCGCTCCAGCGCCCGCAGCCGGGGGAAGCGGCGCAGGGACACGCCCACGCCCAGGAGCATGTGCAGCGCGCTCACGCCCACCACCAGGATGACGAGCCTGCCCAGCCGCTCCACCAGCTCACCGCCCACCACGAGCGACGCGAAGTGCAGCCCCAGCGTGGAGCCCACCAGGTTCGCCAGCGGGATGGGGACCATCAGCTGCCGGCTGAAGCCGGCCCGCCGGGGGGCCACGCGCGAAGGGGAGGCCATGTCACCCACCTCTCGACGCAGGGGGCGCATGAGGAGCCCCGGTCGGTTCGCCCACAGGCTCGACGTGGAAGCGCTGCACCACGTGTTGCAGGTCCGCCGCCAGGGTGGACAGGTCCGCGTTGGCCGCCACCATCTGCTTGGTGGCCGCGGCGTTCTGCTCGGTGACGCGCAGGATGTCGCCCATGGCCGCCGCGAGCTGATCCGTGCCCGTCTGCTGCTGCAGCGTCGCCAGCGAGATGCTGCGCACCGCGTGCGACGTCTGCCGCGCCAGCTCCAGGATGAGCCCCAGGCTGTCGTCCACCTGCGCCGCCAGGAGCGTGCCCAGCTCCGTCGTCTTCAGGCCCGCCTCCGTGGCCATCACCGCGCCGTTCGTCGCGTCGCGGATCTCCCCGATGAGGCCTTCAATCTCCTTCGTGGAGCGGATGACGTTCTCCGCCAGCCTTCGCATCTCCGCCGCCACCAGCGAGAAGCCCCGCCCCACCTCGCCCGCCTTCGTGCCCTCCAGCTCCGCGTTGAGCGCCAAGAGGTCGGACTTGTCGGCGATCTCGTTGATGAACTCCACCACCTTGCCAATCTGCTGCACGCGCTTGTTGAGGCGCACCACCGCGTCCGCGATGGCCTCGTTGTCCTCCTTCATGCGCTGCATGGCGCCCAGGAAGGCGGTGGCGCCGCGCTGCCCGGACTGCGCCGCGCCGAAGGTCGTCTCCGCGATGGCGGACACGGACTCCGCGTTGTCGGCGATCTGCTGCGCGGACCGGGCCAGCTCCTCCGTGGTGGCGCTGGTGGCGTTGAGCGCGCCGGCCTGCTCGTCCGCGCCCACCTCCTGCTCCGTGCTGGTGGCCACCAGCTGCTCCGTGGTGGAGGAGATCTGGATGCCCGCCCGCTTGAGCTGCGACAGGGCCTGCACCAGCTGCACCTGCATCTGGGTGAAGGCCGCGGAGGTGGCCCACACCTCGTCCTCGGCGTGGATGACGCGCGGGGGCCGCACCTCGCCGCGCGCGATGCGCGTCGCGTCCTCGGTGATGGCGCGCAGGGGCTCCGACAGCGCCGTGCCCGCGAGCGCCGCGGTGCCCAGGATGAGCAGCGTCACGAGCCCCGCGATGAGCCCCAGCGGCGGGCCTTCGCCCTTGAGAGCTCGCGCCATCACCTCCGCCCGCTCCGCCGGCGTGTTGGCCTGGGCCCACGCGTCCACCACCGTCACGGTGCGCGTGAAGGCCACGTCCAGGATGAAGAGGGACGGGCTCAGGACCGCGATGGCGGTGAACACCACCAGCCGGCGGCGGATGTGCATGCGCCGGGGCGGCAGCGCGGCCAGCACCTCCAGCGGCGACGGGCCCAGCGCCACCAGCCGCTCCAGCGTGGCCCGCGCGCGGCGCACCACCATCAGGTAGACGAGCATCGCGCTCAGGGGGCCGATGGACAGCCCCAGCACCATCACCCGCAGGCCCTCCGTCCACGGCACGTGCGCCAGCGTGGGGAAGGCCAGCGCCACCGTCAGCGTGCCGCCCAGCCAGCCCTGCATCACGAACCAGAAGCTGCGGCCGGGGATGGCCGCCACCTCCTGGACCGCCACCAGCAGGTGCTCGGACGTGACGGGCAGCCGGCCCTCGCCCAGCGCGAACAGCGTGCGCAGGGCCCGCGTGTCGCGCGCGTACCCCACGCTGATGAACAGCGCGAGCGCGCAGAACATCAGCCACGTCAGCGGCGTGCGCCCGGCTTCCGGCAGCGTGTGCGACAGGTGGATGTGGAGGAACGCCACCCCCACGCCCAGGCAGCTGCCCGGGATGCGCGGCCGCGTCGTCCAGCGGCCCAGCGCGCGCAGCTCCGGCGGCGGCGTCATGCGCCCTCCCCGGCCAGGCCCAGCAGGTAGCGCTGGAAGTCCTCCAGGCGCAAGAGCGGCCAGAGCACGCCGCGCGTGATGACGAAGCCGCGCAGGCTTCCCCCGGAAGCCCCCGCCACCACCGGCGAGGGCGGCAGCACCGACAGCACCTCCGAGTCGATCTCCAGCCCGTCCACGCCCACCGTTCCCCCGGCGGCCGTCACGAGCACGCGCTGGGCGCCGCCGGCGCCCTGGAAGGCCCGGTGGGCGGATACCGTGCCAGCGTCCGGCGCGGCGATGGAGGCCACCTCGCCCGCCTCGAAGGCGATGCGGTGTGGCCCCACGTGGCACAGGAGCGTCCCCTCGACCCGGCCCGCGGGAAGCATGGGGCTAGCCGCCCTGGCTGAGGTGGTCGAAGAGGCCTTCCGGGTCGATGACGGCCACGTCGCGCGAGCCGCTCTTCACGGGGCCGCGCAGGTGGACGTGCACGCCCGAGGGGCCCAGGGGCTCCAGCGGTCCCATCAGGGCGGACACGCCGGCGACGTTGCTGGCGGTGAGGGCCAGCGTGCCGCGGGCCAGCCGCACCAGGACGGCGCGGCGGGACCCGGCGGACACCCCGCCCACCAGCAGGCTCATGTCCACGACGGGGATGACTTCACCCCGGTGCGCGAACACACCCAGCAGGTGGGGCGGGGAACCCGGTACCCGCGTCAGCTCGGGGAAGGTGACGACCTCCGCCGCGGCTTCCGCGGGCACCGCGTACCAACTGCTTCCACACGCGAAGACCAGGTAGGACTGTCGCGTCGTTTCCGACTCTAGGGCGGCCATGCGCCCCAGAGCCTACCCCAGAACTAGCGCTGGAACTCCACGCGGCGGTTCTCCGCCCAGCCTTCCTCGGTGGCGGCGCTGGAGACCGGGCGGGTCTCACCATAGCCCACCGTGGACAGCCGGTTGCCCGGCACGCCCAGGTCGGTCAGGTAGCGCTTCACGGCCGCGGCGCGGCGGTTGGACAGCTGGAGGTTGTACTCCTCCGTGCCGCGCTCGTCCGCGTGGCCGCCCAGGGTGATCTTGCCCTGGCTGGCCTTGATGCAGGCCGCCAGGTCGCCCAGGCGCGACTGCGCGCTGGAGTCCAGGGTGGACTCGTTGAAGCCGAAGCGCACCGGGGAGAAGTCGCAGCGCGAGGAGGCGTCCGCCGTCACGCACTTGCCGGACTGGCACTCCTGGCCCTCACCGCAGTCGGTGTTGGCGGAGCAGGTGTCCTTGGGGGCCTGGCAGCGGCCGGCCTGGCACTTGCCACCGTTGCACGCGGAGTCGTCCTTGCACTGGGCCTCGGCGCACTTGCCGGCCTCGCAGATGCGGCCGTCGCCACAGGCCGCGTCCGTGGTGCACTCGGGCGGCTTGGGGGCGCACTTGTTGGCCTGGCAGGTGAAGCCCTCACGGCAGTTCGCGTCCGTCGCGCACTCCTGGCACTGGCCCTGGACGCAGACCTCGCCCTTCTCCTGGCACTGCTCGTCGTTGTTGCACTTGGGGTAGGTGGGCGGGCACCCGGTCAGCACGGCCACGGCGAGGGCCAACCCGGCCCAAAGCGAAATCCGACGCATCATTCCTCCGACAGCAACCACGGGAAAAGAGAGGCCCACGGGGGGTGGGCCGGGCCTGTCGCGTGTAGTCGGACCCACCGGGGGGAGTCAAAAGATTTGTCTTTTCCCAGCCCCGCGGGGCGGCACGAGACCCTTGATGCCCCGATTATTTCCGTGAGAGTGTGAGCGGTTTGCCCATGCCCGCCGCCGTCCTCATCGTCGATGACGAAAAAAACATCCTCCTCACCCTGAGCCAGTCGTTGCAGCTGGCCGGCTACCGCACGGAGCTTGCCAGCAGCGGGCAGGTGGCGCTGGACGTGGTGAGCGCGCGTCCCGTGGACGCGGTGTTGATGGACGTGAAGATGCCGGACATGGACGGCCTCACGGTGCTCTCGAAGCTCACGGCCCTCAAGCCGGACCTGCCCGTCATCATGATGTCGGGGCACGGCACCATCGACACCGCGGTGAAGGCGACGCAGCTGGGGGCGCGCGACTTCCTGGAGAAGCCCCTGGCGCGCGACCGGCTGCTGGTGGCGCTGCGCAACGCGCTCAAGCACCAGGCGGCGATGGAGGAGCTGCAGGAGCTGCGCGCGCAGCTGGGCCGCTTCGACATGGTGGGCGGCGGGCCCGCCATGCAGCGCATCTTCTCCCTCATCCAGCGGACCGCGCCCAGCGAGGGGCGGGTCCTCATCACGGGTGAGAACGGCACCGGCAAGGAGCTGGTCGCGCGGGCGCTGCACCAGAACTCCAAGCGCAAGGGCGGCCCGTTCGTGAAGCTCAACTGCGCCGCGGTGCCGCACGACCTCATCGAGAGCGAGCTGTTCGGCCATGAGAAGGGCGCCTTCACTGGCGCTGTGAGCGTGCGGCGCGGCAAGTTCGAGCTGGCGCACGAGGGCACCCTCTTCCTGGACGAGATTGGCGACATGCCGGCCGCGATGCAGTCGAAGCTCTTGCGCGTGCTCCAGGAGGGAGAGCTGGAGCGCGTGGGCGGCGCGGAGACGCTCAAGGTGGACGTGCGCGTCATCGCCGCGACGAACAAGAACCTGGAGAAGGAGATCGCCGCGGGGCGCTTCCGCGAGGACCTCTACTACCGCATCAACGTCGTGCAGATTCACTCCCCGCCGCTGCGCGAGCGCCGCGAGGACCTGCCGGACCTCATCGACACCTTCCTGCGCGAGGCGTGCGCGAAGAACGGGCGGCGGCCGCTGGCGCTGTCGCCGGACGCGCTCGCGGTGATGAGCGCGTATGACTACCCGGGCAACGTGCGCGAGCTGCGCAACCTGGTGGAGCGGCTGGCCATCCTGTGCGAGGGCCCCATCGTCTCGCGCACGGACGCGCTGGAGCTGCTGCCCCGGGGCCGCCCCCTGCCCCCCATGCCCGAGCCCACCGTGGGCGGGGACGTGCCCGCCGCGCCTCCGCCGGCGGCGACGGCCCCCGCCGCCGAGCCCGCCCTCGCGAGCCCGGGCGGATGGAGGCCGCGCGTGGATCAGACCTTCCGCGAGCAGGTGGAGGACGCGGAGCGGGAGATCATCCAGCGGGTGCTCGCCCACACGCACGACAACGTGACGGAGGCCGCGCGGATCCTCGACCTGGAGCGGGGGCACTTCTACAAGAAGATGAAGGCCCTGGGCCTGCGCCGCGGCCAGTCCGAGGCGTGAGGTCCTCCCTCAGAACTGGCCCATGAGGCCGCCCACGACGGCGCCCTTCCTCGACATGCCGAGCATCGGCGTGACCTGGGTGCCCGGGAGGCTCGGGGTCGAGGGAGTCCACGCATCCGGGGCGTCACCGCCCTGGGACAGCCCGTAGCCCAGGAACGAGCCCAGGAAGGGCGTCACCACCAGCCCGATGACGCCCACGGAATGCAGGGCGCTGTCCTCGCTGAGGGTGAGCAGCGCGGAAGGCACGGCCCCCAGGGTGGCCCCCAGCAGGGTGAGGCCGTAGCTTCCCTGCCCTCCCGACATGTTTCCGGCGAAGTAGATGGGAATCGAGGTCCCGATGGCCGCCCCCAGCCCCACGGGGACGAGGCTCATCGCGGAGCCCGGGCAGCCCAGCGCATCACACCGGCGGTCCAGCCCGATGCCGACGGCCAGGCCGGTCAGGGCGCCACTCACGAACCCGGCGCTCCCCATCAGCGTTCCCAGGGCCAGGTGCTTGCCCACGCGATAGTCCGGCGAAGGCTTCGCGGTGGTGGAGACGGTCGTGGGGGCGAAGGCGGGTGGCTCCGGCGCCATGCCGGGAGGCGCCAGGAGGTTCAGCGACTCCGGGTCTCGTGAGGCAGCGCTGGCCTGGCCCCGTGCGACCTCGGGCCAGAACGTCAGCCACAGCATCAGCAGCAACCCGATGTATCGATGCATCACTGCCCCCCTGCGCGGTGCAACCGCCCGGACGGTATCAGACGCAGTGACCTCCCCTCCGGGCCGCCGGCCACGCCGCGCCTGCCTGCCGTCCAGCACACGCTCGCGTGCGACCCGGGGTCCGTTGCGCGAGCGCGTTGACGGCCGCGGGAGGCGTCTGGTCTATTCGTCCCACGGGTGCCGAGGGGCGCCCGCCGCCCGGAAAGACGACGTCACCCTCGCTTCACCCGCTGTCGCCAGACTCCTGATGCAGTCCTTCCACGGTCCCCCAACGGGTGAGGGCCAGCACCGGAGGATTCGTCATGGGTACCGGCAGCACCCTCCCCGTCACGCTTCATGAATACAAGGTCCGCGCGTCCCTGCTCATCAAGGACCTGGACTCGTCCGACACCGCCCGAGCCACGCGCGCCGCGGAGCGGATGCGCGCCCTGCCCTTCTTCGCGGCCCTGTCCCTGGGCGAGGTGCTCGCGCGCCGGGACACCGTGCGGCACAAGCACGGGCTCGCCGTCATCGCGCGGGAAGCCGGCCACGCCACCTGGACCGACTTGAAGCAGGCCCTGGAGGACGGTGCGCGCGGGCTGGACACACGCGCCTTCTTCCAGAAGGTCCAGGCCGTGTTCCTCAACCGGTGGTTCTCCACCTACGAGGAGGCCGCGCGCTCGCTGGAAGCCCAGGGCGGCTTCCTCTTCCCCTTCCGCGCGCAGTGCTTCGTCTGCGAGGCCGATTTCCTCCAGGCGCTGGGCATCGACCCGAGGGACGCGGACTGGGAGCGGATGGGCCGGGACTGGGTGCGCCCCCGGGACGGCGCCGCGAAGGAGCGGCTGGAAGCGAAGCTCGTCGCGCTGGGCTACGGAGGCCACCATGTCGCCCGGTGAGGACTCGCGCGCGTCCCGCGCCGAACGCAAGCGCGCGTACAAGGAAGCGGACGTGCCCATGGGCATCTACGCCATCCGCTGCCACGCCAACGGCAAGCTCTTCGTGGGCCACGCGCTCAACCTGACCGCGATGTTCAACCGCATCCGGTTCGAGTTCGCCCAGCGCATGCACCGCGTCCCCGAGCTGCAGGCGGACTGGGAGCGCCATGGCGAGGCGGCCTTCTCCTTCGAGGTGCTGGACAAGCTGCCGCCCCGCGAGGAGCCCGGCGGGCCTCCGCCCGCGGAGGAGCTGAAGGTGCTGGAGGAGATGTGGCTGGAGCGCCTGAAGCCCTACGGCGACGCCGGCTACAACGCGCCCCCCAGGCCCTGACACGGTGGGTTCAACGGACCTCCGCGCACAGGCGAATGGAGGTCCGTCTGGAGCACCCCTGAGCACATCCCGCCCGCCTTGC
Source organism: Corallococcus exercitus (assembly GCF_042231735.1). Classification (GTDB taxonomy): domain Bacteria; phylum Myxococcota; class Myxococcia; order Myxococcales; family Myxococcaceae; genus Corallococcus; species Corallococcus exercitus_B. The sequence continues at coordinate 9,687,853 of NZ_CP102577.1, read as the reverse complement.
AGGGTGCCCCGGCGCGGCGGGACGTGCGAGGATGGCGGCCTCTCATGAGCACGAGCGCCGCCCCCATCCTCGGCATTGACTTCGGGACCACCAACACCGCGGCGGCCTTCTTCGACAAGGCGAACAAGCTGCGCGTGGTGCCCATCGCGGAGAAGAGCCTCACCCTGCCCTCCATCGCGTGGTTCCACGCGGGCGACAAGGCCATCGTCGGCCCCGCGGCGCGGCGGCAGATCATCGACGACCCGCGCCACACCGTCTTCGGCGCCAAGCGCTTCCTGGGCCGCCGCTTCCAGTCCGAGTACGTGGCCCGCCACCGCGGCCGCTTCGCCTTCGAATTGGTGGAGGGCCCGGACGGCTACACCGCCGTGCAGGTGTACGGGAAGGTGACGCCCCTCATCGACGTGGCGCACTTCATCCTCAAGCACATCCACACGCTGGCCACGCACGCGGCGGGCATGAAGTTCGAGGAGTGCGTGCTCACCGTGCCCGCGCACGCCAACATCCGCCAGCGCGAGGCCATCCGCCGCGCGGCGGAGAAGGCGGGGCTGCGCGTGCGCGCCATCGTCAACGAGCCCACCGCCGCGGCGCTCTACTACGCCAACCTGCGCAACCCCGAGCAGACGGTGATGGTGTTCGACCTGGGCGGCGGCACCTTCGACGTCACCCTCATGTCCGTGCAGAACCGCGTGGTGAAGGTGCTGGCCACCGGCGGCGACGCGTTCCTCGGCGGCGCCAACTTCGACGAGGCCATCGTGGAAGCGCTGGTGGACGACTTCCAGCGGGAGCACGGCATCAACCTGCGGGACAACAAGGTCGTGATGCAGCGGCTGGTCTTCGCCGCCGAGTCCGCGAAGATTGCCCTCTCCAGCGGCGCGTCCGTCCCCATCCGCATCCCCTGCATCACGCAGAAGGACGGCGCCTTCGTGGACTTCAACGTCACGCTCACCCGCGAGCGGATGGAGGCCATGGTGTTCCAGCTCATCGAGCGCACCGCCGCCGCGTGCGACGACGTGCTGGAGAAGGCGGGCCTGAAGCCGGACGCCATCGACGAGCTGGTCATGGTGGGCGGCCAGACGCGCATGCCCGCCATCCGCACGCGCCTGTCCCACTTCAAGAAGCTGTCGTCGGACAAGGAGGTGCACCCGGAGCTGGGCGTGGCCGTGGGCGCGGCCATCCTCGGGCGCAACCTGGCGCGCGGCATCAGCGGCCTGTCGGACGTGGTGCCCATGCCCATTGGCGCCATGGTGCCCGGCGGCGGCCAGCACGAGGTGCTCCCCGCCAACACGCCCGTGCCCGGCACGCGCACGGTGGACCTGGAGCTGCCGCCCTGGCCCGGCCCCGTGCCGGTGGCGCTGTTCGAGGCGTTGGATCGCACCACCGTGGAGCGCGAGCTCCTGGGCACCGTGCGCATCGAACCGGACTGGCGCGTGGCCCACCCGGGCCCCACCACGCTGGAACTGCGCATGGGGCCGGACTTCGCCCTCACCGCCAGCCTCGTCGCGAAGGACGGGCGCAGGCAGGCGCTCACCATCACCGACCCGAACGCGCCCCAGCGGGCCTGACGGCGGCGGTCAGCGCACCGTGCGCTTGAGCTGCTCCAGGAGCTGGCGGCTCTCCTCCAGCGCCTCCTGGCAGTGGGCCACGAGCGGCTCCAGCCCCTCCAGCACCCGGGCGTCCGCGCGCTGCTCGATGTCCCAGCACAGCGACTCCAGCGTGGCCGCCCCGAAGTAGGCCGCGTTGGACTTGAGCGTGTGCGCGGCCCTCGCCAGGTTCTCCAGCTCGCCGCGCGCGAGCGCGCCCCGCGCGTCGTCCATCAGCCGGGGCATGCTCTCCAGCGCGGTGTCGACGAGCTCCGGGAGCATCCGCTCCACCTGCCCGTCCAACGACTGCCAGAGCCTGTCCAGCGCGCCCGCCTCCAGCCCCCGGATGCGCGGGGCGCCCATGCGGGGCGCTTCCGGGACGCGGGCGATGGGGGCGGCACCGGGCTCGCGCGGCAGGCGCTCCCAGGCGCGGCGCAGCGCGGAGATGAGCTCCTCCACGCGGATGGGCTTGCTGAGGAAGTCGTCCATGCCCGCGTCCAGGCACTCGCGCCGGTCCGCCGTCATCGCGTTGGCCGTCATGGCGATGACCCACGGCTGCTCGCGCGGGGGCACGTCCTTGCGCAGCTGGCGCGTCGTCTCCAGGCCGTCCAGCTCCGGCATCTGGACGTCCATCAGCACGACGTCGTAGCGGCTGCGCGACAGGAGGTTCAGCCCCTCGCGGCCGTTGTTCGCGGTGTCCGCCGGGTAGCCCAGCCGGTCCAGCACCAGCAGCGCCAGCTTCTGGTTGGTGGGGTTGTCCTCCACCAGCAGGATGCGCAGCGGCATCTGCTCGCCAGGGCGCGTGTTGAACACGGAGCGCTCGCGCGTGGCGGGAGCGGGGGCGGGCGGCAGGGGCCGGGCGGAGATGAGGTCCTGGGCCAGGCACGTCATCAGCGCGTCATGCAGCTGCGACGCCTTCACCGGCCGGGGCAGCACCGCGGTGAACAGGCCCGGCGGCTGCGCGTCGCGCTGGTCATACGACGTGAGCAGCAGGAGGGGCAGCTCGCGCGCGTCGCGCTGCTGGCGGATGTGCGCCGCCAGCGTGGGGCCGTCCATCAGCGGCATGCGGTGGTCCAGGATGGCCAGGTCGAAGCGGGCCCCGGACTCCAGCTTCGTCAGCGCCTCCGCGCCGGAGCCCACCTCCACGATGGTCATCCCCCACGCGGCCAGCTGACGGCCCAGCAGCTTGCGGTTGATGGCGTTGTCGTCCACCACCAGCACGCGCCGGCCGTGCAGCTTCAGCGCGTCCGGGCGCAGGGCCTCCGCGCTGCGCGGGGCCTCGCGCGCCTGGAAGGTGAAGTGGAACGTGGCGCCCCGGCCCGGGACGCCCTCGCTCTCCATCCACAGCCGCCCGCCCATCGCCTCCACCAGCCGCTTGCTGATGGCCAGCCCCAGGCCCGTGCCGCCGTAGCGGCGCGACACGGACTCGTTCAGCTGGTTGAAGGGCTGGAACAGGCCGCCGCGCGCGGCCTCGGAGATGCCCAGGCCGGTGTCCTGCACCGCGAAGTGCAGCTCGAAGAGGCCGCCCGGCGCGAGCGGCTGGCGCGGGGTGTCCACGGAGATGGACACGCCGCCGCGCTCGGTGAACTTCACCGCGTTGCCCACCAGGTTGAGCAGCACCTGCCGCAGGCGCGCGCCGTCGCCCACCACGGTGACGGGCGTCTCGTCGGTGACGTGGTAGCCCAGGTCCAGGGACTTCTCGCTCGCGCGCATGGCGAGCAGGTCCAACACGGACTCCACGCACTGGCGCAGGTTGAAGGGCTGCTGCTCCAGCTCGACCCGGCCGGCTTCGATCTTGGAGAAGTCCAGCATGTCGTTGAGCAGCCCCAGCAGCGCGTCCCCGCTCTGGCGGATGGTGGACGCGAAGTCGCGCTGCTCGGGCGTGAGCGCCGTGTCCATCAAGAGCCCCGCCATGCCGATGATGGCGTTCATCGGCGTGCGGATTTCATGGCTCACGGTGGCCAGGAACAGGCTCTTGGCCTGGTTGGCGTCTTCAGCGGCCTGGCGCGCCCGCTGGAGGTCGGTGACGTCGTGGTAGATGGCGATGAAGCCCATGGACTGCCCGGCCACCGTCACCGGCAGCGCGCGCAGCTCCACGTCCACCACCGTGCCGTCCTTGCGCACGCGCTTGGTGACGACGTGCACGCGGTCCTTGCGCAGCACCTCGCGCGACGTCTCCTCGGCCTCCGGACGGATGCCGTCCGCGTTGGCCACCAGCTTGAGGATGTTGCGCCCCAGCGCCTCCTGCGGCGTGTAGCCGAAGAGGCGCTCCGCGGCGGGGTTCCAGGTGAGCACCTCGAAGGCGCGGCTGATGGTGATGATGGCCACCGGGCTGTGGCGCACCACCGCCTCGAAGAACTCCTTCTGCTGCCGGAGGATGGACTCGGCCGTCTGGGCGGCGTCCATGCCCCGGAGCAGCAGCATCCAGCCCCCGTCCTGCGGCACGGCCGTCACCCGCACCGGGTGCACCGGCCCCACGTGGCAGTCCGTCTCGTGAGGAGCGGCGCCCGGAGAGGAGACCTGGGGGGGCGTCCAGCCCGGCAACAGGCGGTCCACCGCCTGTCCCACCAGCAGGTCACGGGGTCCCAGCAGCGCCTCCGCGGCGCGGTTCACGGCCACGACCCGCAGGGTCGGGTCCAGCACGAGCACGCCGTCTCGCGTGTGCTCGAACAAGGCCGGATACGCGCTGGGTGGCAGTTCGGGCAACTTCCCCCTCCGTTCAAGAACTGTAGGTCAGTCGAGGCGCCAGTTCCATGTCATCCATGGAAAACCGTGGAGGTGGGCAGGCGCAGGCCTCTGTACGGCGCTTCGGGGACGGTGATTCAGGGGGTTGGAGTGCTTGCCTGGCCACGGAGACGGTCGGGAGGTTTCGGTTTGTTTTCGTCCAGCGGTGGGAGGTCTCCCAGGGCGCTGGCGAGGACGCCCCAGGCGATGCGGGAGCGAAGCCAGCGGCCGGGAGGCCCGGGGATCCATGCCACGGTGGAGGCCAGGGTGGACAGGCCCGAAGCGGGGTCGAGCAGCGTCACACTCCGCGTCCGGACCTCGTGCGCGGCGAGCGTAGGACAGCCGGCGTCCGCCAGGTCGCGGTCGAGCGTGGCGGAGGCCTCCGCGAGGGACGTGGCGGCGAAGGGCTCCAGCAGCCGCGCGTGGAAGGCCCCTTCCGTGAGGGCGATGCACCGGTTCGCCGGGGTCGCGCAGCGGCGGGCCTGACGGGCCACGTCCGGAGGCGCGGCGAGGCTGGCGAAGCGGGGGCCCGTCAGGAGCAGGGTGTTCATCCGGGCCGTCTGCTCCGCGGGCATGGGCGTCCAGTCCGCCGGCGGCGAGGCCATGGCGTCGTGGGCCAGCCGCTCGATGTCGAGCAGGTTGATGGCGAGGGAGCCGCCCGCGAGCGAGTCCGTGCGCAGGCTCAGCCACGCGAGGTGGCGCACCTGCTGCGCGGCCTCCAGCGGGTGGCCCGTCTTGAGGCCGTGCAACATGCGGAACTTCGCCCAGCGCTGGAGCAGGAAGAAGTCGGGGGTTTCACCGGCGACCCAGCTGAAGCGTCCCTCCCTGCTCAAGGGGCTGCCGTTGAACAGGTCCCACCGGTCATACGCGAGCAGCCGGACCATCCAGTCGAAGTCCAGGCGGGACACGTCGATGTCCGCGGTGAGCCAGCGGCCCTGTCTCAGGTCCAGGGCCTCCTCGCGCAGCGCCTGGGGAAGCACGAGCGGCGAGCCCTCCGGCGGCGCCCGCTTCAGGTCGCGCGACCAGGGCAGCCAGGCGTTGAGCAGCAGCCCCGCGTCTCCTTCCGTCCGGCCTTCGTGGAACCAGGGGTCGGCGCCCAGCGCGGCCTCCTGCGCGCAGTAGGCGTCCACGTTCGCGGCGAGCGCCTCGCGGTGGAGGCGCAGCGGCGCTTCGACCTCCCGCTGGAACCACGCCTCCGCGCCCACCCCGCAGGCGCCGGCCAGCACGACGAGCCCCGCGACGGAGGCCGCGGCGATGCGCCGGCCCCGGTTCCGCACGGCCCTGTCGGAGGACGTCATGCCCTGAATTCTAGAGGGCTTTTTCCAGCGGACCCAGGAAGTGTCCGCGGCCGCCGCGCCACTGTTTCAGGGTAGACGGCCAACCAGCCCCCTGCCCTATTGGCCGCGGGAGGGACGGCGTGCCCGGAATCAACGGCGGCCCCTGGGCAGTGCGTCGCTTGGGCGACCTAGCTTTCTTTCGAACACACGGAAGAGAGAGCCGTGCCCGACGCGACGACCCCGCCCCTGATTCTCATCATCGATGACGAGCCGGAGCTGGAAGTGATGGCCCGGTACCTCGAGCTCGAAGGCTACTCCGTCCTGACGGCGACCAATGGCGAGGAGGGACTGCTGGCCCTGGCCTCCTGTCGCAAGCCCTGCATCGTCCTGCTGGATTTGATGATGCCGGTGATGGACGGCTACGGCTTCCTCCGGCGCCTGCACGACGATGCGACCCTCTGCGGACTGCCCGTCTTCGTGCTCACCGCCAGCTTCCAGACGGAGCGGATGGCCGGCGTCGTGGGGCTGCTGCACAAGCCCCTGCACATGGAGCTGCTGCTGGAGGCGGTCGCGCCGTACTGCCCGCCTCCGGGTGAAAAGGAGAGCTCCGCGGCGGGCTAGCCGGTCCAGCTCAGGCCGCGATGCGGGCCACGCACTCCGGGCTGTCGTTGGCGGGCGAGTTCACCCCGCGCGCCACCTCGTAGACGTCCAGCGGCGCTTCCGGCGCGGGCACGAGCAGCGGCAGGAGGACGGACGCCTCCTGGGGCTCCGGGCGCAGCCACACGGACTGGCCTTCCGGCGACAGGATGACGGGCATCCGGTCGTGGATGGGCGCCATCAGCGCGTTGGGGCCGGTGGTGATGATGGTGCAGGTGCGCAGCACCTCGCCGGTGTCCGGCGCCGTCCACTCCTCCCAGAGGCCCGCCAGCGCCAGCGGCTTGCTGTCGCGGTGGTGGAAGAAGTACGGCGTCTTGGGCTTCGTGGACTGCTTCCACTCATACCAGCCGTCCACCACCACCAGGCACCGCCTGCGCTTCAGCGCCGAGCGGAAGCTGGGCTTCTCCGCCACCGTCTCACCGCGCGCGTTGATGAGCTTGTTGCCGATGGACGCGTCCTTCGCCCAGGACGGGATGAGCCCCCAGCGGAACACGTCCAGCAGCCGCGCGCCGTCGTTGGGCACCACGGGCAAGAGCTGCGTGGGACAGAGGTTGAAGCGCTCGCGCTCCAGCGTCGCGCGCGCGCCCGCGAGCTCCAGCTCGGCGACGAGCTGCGCGGGGGAGGTCCGGACGGTGACTCGGCCACACATGGGACTGGAGCGTAACGCCCGGCGGCCGGGCTCGCACCTTCCGGGCGCCCGGCCGGTGGGGGACCGGGCCCTCCCCACTCCGGGTCCTTCGCGCGGCCTACTGGAACATCCGCCAGCGGGACTCCTTCGGAGTTCCCGTGGGCAGCGCGACGGGGGCTTCCCAGGTGATGTGGTACTCGGTGTCCAGCAGGCCCAGCTTGCGCCCCTGGACGCGCGGGTTGCGCGCCCCCACCATGGTGAGCACCTCGCGCAGGACGCCCTCGTGGTACGCCGCCGGCATGAAGTCGCGCCGCATGACGAACAGCGCGTCCCCTGCCCCCTTCCAGTCGACGGAGCGCTCCCCGTAGCTCACCGCCATCTGGTAGCCGGATGGCAGGTTCGTCACGAGCTTGCGCGCGTCGCCCGCGGCCAGGAGCAGGAACGTGCGGCCCACCGCGGACTCCAGGAAGCTGCGCGTGGCCTGCATGCCCATCTGCCGCAGCGCCTCGTCGAACCCGCCCCACCGGGGCGACAGCAACCGCGCCGCCACCTGCGACAGCTTGAGGAAGGTGGCCACCGGGTAGTTGAAGAAGCCCACGAAGCGGCGCTCGTCGGTGACGGCCCGGCACGTGGCCACGGCCTCCTCGCCCACGCCGGTGCGCACCGACTCCAGCACCCCCAGGAAGAACATGCCCCGGGCGGTGTCCAGCTCCGTCGCCGCCATGCGCCGCACCGCCCAGTCCGCTTCCACTGAGCCCGCTTCCGGGAACGGCTTCGCCTGTGCCTGCATGTGATTCCTCCATGTTCGCGTGGGCCCACGCCCCACGGCGCGTCGCCAACCTGCCGCTGCTCTCTTCTCAGGGATGCGCCACCACTCCAGCCGCCTGAACAGACGCTTCTGGAAACAGGACTGTGAAGCGCGAGCCGTGGCCGAAGTCGCTCTCCGCCTGGATGCGCGCGCCGTGGCCCTGCACCAGGCTCTTCACGATGGCGAGCCCCAACCCGGTGCCGCGCAGCTTGGTGGTGAACATGGGCTCGAAGATGCGCTCCAGGAGCGGCGCGGGGATGCCCGGGCCGTCGTCCGTCACGCGCAGGCTCCAGCCGCCGTCCCCCCGCGCGTCGGCGTGCACACAGACCGTCCCGGAGCGCTCCGGCGGGATGGCCTCCACCGCGTTCTGGATGAGGTTGACCAGCACCTGGCGGAACTGCTCGCGGTCCAGGTGCGGCACCGGCAGCCCGTCCGGCACCTGGTTGTTCACGCGCACGCCCTCGCGGCGGGGCACCACGCTGATGGCTTCCTCCACCAGCGGCTTGAGCGGACAGGGCTTGCGGCGCGGAGGCCGGCCCTTCGCGTAGTCCAGCAGGTCGGAGATGATGACCGAGCACGCCTGCAGCTCCCGGTCGATGATGTCCAGGAAGCGCGGGATGCGCGGGTCGGACGGATAGGCCTCCGCCTTGCGCAGCCGGCGCAGGACGAACGCGTGCGCGGTGCGCGCGGCCGCCAGCGGGTTGCGCAGCTCGTGGCTGACGCTGGCGGTGAGCTGCCCCAGCGACGCCAGCCGCTCCATCCGCTCCGCGTGGTCACGGAAGGCGTGCACCTCGCGCACGGCGGCGTCGAGCTGTCCCGCCCGCAGCGCCAGCTCCTCTTCGATGGCGGCCTCCGTCAGGGCCTGGCGCGCGGCCCGCTCCCCCAGGTCCCGCAGCGCGTCCCGGCAGGCGACGAGCAGCACCGCGTCGATGACGGCCACCCAGAAGGCATGCTCCAGGAAGCGCCACCACTCCGGGTGGAGCTGGCCGTAGACGGACTCCGGCCACAGCGCGCCCCGCATGCAGTGGTCCGCGACGATGGCCAGGCTCGCGGTGAGCAGCACCTTCGGATCGCGGTAGAACGACAGCACCGCCAGCGACCCGAAGATGTGGAAGTGCGTCTCGATGCGGCCCCCCGTCAGGTGGATGAGCAGCGCGGACCAGAGCATCTGGCTCACCGCCACCACGTGACGCGTCACCGCCTCCCCCGGATGCAGGCGCGTGAGCATCACCGGGAACAGGCTCAACGCCGCGCCCAGCAGCACCGCCGTCTGCACGTGCAGGTGCAGCGCGCGCACCTTGCCCTCCCAGCCGTGGGGCGACACGACCACCGCCACCAGCACCGCGGCCACCCACTGCCCCAGCATCAGCCAGGAGAACAGGCCATCCACCCGCTTGCGAGACTCACGCAACTGCAATGCCAGGAGCGCCGCCGCCCGCCCTTCCAGACCTTGAGAGACATTCGCCGGAGCATGAAAGGAAAAGGCAGACATGGACGAAGTCATCTCTTCACCCGACCGGAATGGTGGCGGAAGCGATTAACCCTGTAAAATAGGAACTACACGGAACTCCCCAGGCCAACCATGCTGCCCGAGGGCACGAGGAGTGCCCTCGCTTGAACACTGCCGGCCCCCACCCACGCCGACGGTGTGAGACAGAACCAGGCTGGCTCCATCCCGTGCATTCGCAGCCAACAATGACATCCTGGCCATCCCGGCGTCCATGGAACCGGGCGCATCCGGGACCGGAGTACGAGGCTTGCGCCCACGTCTGTCCACTCGGAGCGCCCCGGGTCTCAAGGGGGCACAGGGGCCGTCCGCGTACACGCCCCGCGGGGCACCATCAGGAGGCGGCGGCGCGGGGCTGCCGGGGCGCTTCGAGCGTGGCGTCGGTGTCGCCCCGGGGCAGCTCGCGGGCGGCGGGGATGAAGGTCATGGCGCGCTCGGCGAGCGCGGTGATGGTGAGAGAGGGATTGACGCCCGGGTTGGCGGAGATGGCCGCGCCATCCACCACATACAGCCCCTCATAGCCATACAAGCGGTGGCGTGAATCAATGGCGCCTGTCTTCGCGGAATCCCCCATGCACGCGCCGCCCAGGATGTGCGCGGTGGTGGGGATGCCCATGAGCGTCTCACTGACCATGGTCATGGGGTAGCCATCCAGCTTGTCGGACACGCGCTTCGCCAGGTCGAAGGCCTCCGGCATGTTCGCGGTGGGCGCGGGGCCCTCCTGCAGGCCGGTGGTGAGGCCGGAGCGGAAGCCGGTGGTGAGCGCGCGGCCGCGGCGCATGCGCAGGTGGCCCTCCATGGTGCGCATGTACAGGAGGATCATCGTGCGGCGCGCGAAGTCCGGGACGAACCACGCCTGGAGGAAGCGCAGGGGCCTTCGCGCGAGCAGGCCCACCAGGCGGGCCACGCGCGTCCACGCGGTGGCGCCGGGGACGTGGGGCGCCATGAGCAGGCGGAAGAAGCCGGAGCCCGCCGGGTAGCGCACGGGCTCCAGGTGCGAGTGCGCGTCGGTGTGGAGGATGGAGCCGATGGCGATGCCCCGGGACAGGTCGCGGTCCTTCTGCTGCTTGCCGCTGACGATGCCGATGAGCGCCTCGGAGTTGGTGCGCACGCCGTCGCCCACGCGCTCGGAGAGCAGGGGCAGGCCGTCCTTCGAGGCCTTGAGCTTGAGCAGGAGGTCCATCGTGCCCAGCACGCCGCCCGCGAAGATGACGTGCTTCGCGGTGAAGCGGCGCGTCTTCTTGAAGAAGCCGGTGCCCTCTTTCGCCGTCACCTCGTAGCCCTCGCCGCCCGGCAGGGGGCGCACCCACGTCACCTCCGTGTCCGCGTGGAGGGTGAGGCCGCGCTTCTCCGCGAAGTAGAGGTAGTTCTTGTCGAGCGTGTTCTTGGCGTTGTTGCGGCAGCCCAGCATGCAGCCGCCACACGCGTTGCAGCCGGTGCGGTCCGGGCCCTCGCCGTTGAAGTAGGGGTCCTTCACGGTGACGCCGGGCTCGCCGAAGTAGACGGCCACGGTGGTGGGCTGGAAGTCGGTGCGGCCCAGGTCCTGCCCCACCTCCTTGAGCACCTGGTCGGGGAAGGTGTTGAGCGGGTTGACGGTGGCGCCCAGCATGCGGCGCGCGGTCGTGTAGTGCGGCGCCAGCTCCTGCTTCCACGGCGCCAGGTGGCCCCAGGAGCCAGCGTCGAAGAAGTCGTCCTTCGGGATGGGCAGCGTGTTGGCGTAGACGAGCGAGCCGCCGCCCACGCCGACGCCGGACAGCACGGTGACGTGGCGGAAGAAGGTCATCTTGAAGAGGCCGCGCCACCCGAGCTGCGGCATCCACAACCAGCGCTTCAGGTTCCAGTTGGACTTGGGGAAGTCCTGGCCCTGGAGGCGCCGGCCCTTCTCCAGCATCACCACGCGATAGCCCTTCTCGACGAGCCGCAACGCGCTGACGCTGCCGCCAAACCCCGAGCCGATGATGAGCCAGTCGCAGTCCATGACGTCCTCTCCGTTCCCGGAGCGCGCGCGAGTTCCCCCGCGTCCAGGAGGTCCGCACTCTATGCCACGAGCGCGGGCCGTCCTCGCGGGACCTGTCGCACGCCCTCAGGAGCGGGATGGCGCGGCCTGGCGCTTCGTGGCCTGCTTCCTCGCCCGGCGTGCGGCGGGCGTGTTGGCGACGAACTGGCGGCCCGCCTTCGAGCCCTCGCGCTTGCGGCGCTCGGTCGCCTTCTTCTGGGCCGGGCTCAGGTGGGCCCAGGCCTTCTTCGGGAGATAACGCGCGGTGGTCCGCCCATGGCGGGCGCGGGTGCCGCCGTCCTGGGTGCCCCACTCCTCCTTCGTCCAGGAGGACAGGTGCCGCTGCGCGGTGCCACGCCCGCCCCGGTAGCCGCCGCCGGCCTTCTTGTACTCCGTGGCGAGGAGCTGGGCCTTGCGCGCGCTCCACTGGCCGGCGCGGCCTCCCTTGTCTCCCTTCAAGATGCGCCGTTTGAGGCGCTCGCGCAGCGCGGGGTTCGTATACCGGCCACTGGCGCTGGCGGACGCGTGGCTCTTGCGCGCGGCGCGCTTCGCGGGCGAGGCGGCGGCGTGCTTCCGCCGGGGAGCGGCGGGGGTCTTCCGTCGGATGGCCATGAAGGCTCCTTTGCTTGGGGCAAAGGTACGGATGCCCGGGGTGGAGTGGCTTCCCTGCTCCGCCGCCTGCCCACCCTTGGAGCCAGGTGGGCGCTACGTGGGCGCGGCGCCGGGCTCGCGGGGGCTGAACAGCGAGCACGCGCGCACCGGCTGGGGCGCGTACTTCTGGGGCAGCAGCGGACACATGATGAACGTGGAGGTCCGCGTCTGGACGTAGCGGGGCGGCGCGGCACAGCGGTGGCAGAGGCTGTCCGGGAACGGCAGCGGATCCGGGGGCGGCGTCATGGCAGTGGACAGCATCGCACGGGCCCGGAAGGAAAGGCGGGTGCCGGCCGTGCGCGCTCCCTAGATTGCGAGGCATGCACGTCGCTGACGCCCACGTCGAACCCTACCGGCTGCGCCTGTCCGGCCGGCACGCCGTCCTGGAGGTGTCGTGTCCGCTGCCCGGTGTCCTGCGGCTGAGGCACGCGCCGGTGTCGTCGGAGATCGGCTTCCTCCATCCCGAGCTGCCCGGCAAGCGTTCCTGGTCCGTCATCGCGGAAGGGGGCCGCGCGCTGACGGTGGAGCGCGAGGGCGACCACGTGCGGGTGACGGCGGAGGGGGTGTCCCTGGAGGTGGACGCGGAGGCGGGGACGTGGCGCTTCCGGGACGCGCAGGGGCGGGAGCTGGCGCGCTGCGTGGACGTGTCCGGGGAGGTGCAGGCCGCGTATCCGATGAGCCGGCATCGCGCACGGCTGGCGCTGCGAGCGCCTGAAGGGGAGCGCTACCTGGGCTTCGGCGAGAAGGTGGGGCCGCTGGACAAGCGCGGCATGCACTTCACGTTCTGGAACACGGACGTGGTGCCGCACCACCCGGACACGGATCCGCTCTACCAGTCCATCCCGTTCTTCATGGGCCTGCGCGAGGGCGTGGCGTGGGGGTTCTTCCTCGACGAGTCCTGGCGCTCGGAGGTGGACGTGGCGCTCGCGGACGTGGCGCGGGTGACGTGGGAGTCCTGGGGGCCGGAGCTGGACTGCTACCTGTTCGCGGGCCCGGGCGTGGCGGACGTGGTGCGGCGGTACGCGGCGCTGACGGGGCGGCCTCCCCTGCCCCCGCTGTGGAGCCTGGGCGCGCAGCAGAGCCGCTGGGGCTACGAGAACGCGGACGACGTCCGGGGCGTCATCCAGGGCTACCGGCAGCGGGGCCTGCCGCTGGACTGCGTGTATCTCGATATCGATTACATGGATGGGTACAAGGTCTGGACCTGGGACGGGGCGCGCTACCCGGATCCCGCGGGCCTGGTGCGCGAGGCGGCGGCGCAGGGTGTGCGGCTGGTGCCCATCATCGACCCGGCGTTGAAGCTGGAGCCGGGCTGGAGCGTGTACGAGGAGGCGAAGGCGCGCGACTACCTGGTGCGCTACGACCGGGGCGGCGTGCTGGTGGGCGAGGTGTGGCCCCGGCCCGCGGTGTTCCCGGACCTGACGCGGCCGGAGGTGCAGCGCTGGTGGGGCGGCCTGCACCGCGACTTCGTGGCGCTGGGCATGGCGGGGTTCTGGAATGACATGAACGAGCCGTCGTGCTTCGCGGTGCAGCCGGACGTGGGCATCCTCACGCTGACGAGCGAGCGCTCGGAGGGCGTGGGCAAGGTGGAGGGCAACACGCTGCCCTACGACGCCCGGCACGGGGACAAGCGGCACCTGGAGGTGCACAACGTCTACGCGCTGGGCATGGTGAAGGGCGCGTTCGAGGCCCTGCGCGAACTGCGCACGGAGGCCCGGCCGTTCCTGCTGACGCGGGCGGGGTTCGCGGGCATCCAGCGTTACTCGGCGGTGTGGACGGGGGACAACTCCAGCCACTGGACGCAACTGGAGACCTCCCTGCCCATGTTGATGGGACTGGGCCTGGCGGCAGTGGCCTTCACGGGAGTGGACATCCCGGGGTTCATCGGCCGGGCGACGGGTGAGCTGCTGGTGCGCTGGATGCAGGCGGGGACGTTCTACCCGTTGATGCGCAACCACGCGGGCAAGGGCACGTCGCCGCAGGAGCCGTGGCGGTACGGAGAGCCGTACCTGTCACTGGCGCGAGCGGCGCTGGAGCGGCGCTACCGGCTGCTGCCCACGCTGTACACGCTGATGCACGAGGCGTCGGAGACGGGGCTCGCGCCGCTGAGGCCGCTCTTGATGGAGGCGCCCGGGGACGCGGAGGCGGCGGGGGCGTTTGATCAGTTCCTGTTCGGACGGGACCTGCTGGTGGCGCCGGTGGTGCGGCCCGGGCAGACGAAGCGGCTGGCGTATCTGCCGGCGGGGGAATGGCTGGAGTGGCCGGGCCTGGAGCGCACGGGAGCGGTGCGCGAGGGAGGACAGCACGTCATCGCGGAAGGGCCCCTGGACACGGTGCCGGTGTGGCTGCGCGCGGGAGGCGCGGTGGCGCTGACGCGGCCCGCGATGCACACCACGGACGCGAACTGGAAGCACCTGGAGTGGCACGTGCACGCGTCGCCGGAGGTGCACGGCCGGCTCTACGAGGACGCGGGGGATGGGTACGGCGAGTCACGGCTCACGGTGCTGCGCGGCGGCGTGAACGCGGGCGTGCTGCGATTGGAGCGGAGCGAGACGGGAAAGCTCTCTCGGGCCCGGTCGGAGGAGACGGTGCGGGTGTATGGCTTGAAGTCCGTGAAACACGTGACAGGGGCTCGCGCACACCGTTTCGAGAACGGCGTGCTGGAGCTTCAGGTCGCCGCGGACTGGACCCGGCTGGACGTGGAGCCGTAGGTCAGAGGACGGGGATTTCCTTGAACACGACGCCTTCGAACTCGAAGCGGTTCACGGCGTCCACGAAGCGCTCCGTGGCGATGATGATGGTCGTGTAGTCCGTCAGCCGGAACAGGTCCAGGTCGCCGGTCAGGGTGCTCCCGTCGAGGATGGGCGCATCTGGAAAGCTGCCTCCCTGTCGCCCGCACCGTTCGCAGGGACGTTCCCGTCCGCCTGGGAAACAGCTGTCGTGCAGTCGGCCCCGGCAATGGATTTCGACCTCCCGCAGGTCCACTTCGGTCTTGCTCCGGAACCGCAGGTCCATCTTGCTCGCGCGAAGCGCAATGCCAGCCTCGCACAGCTGGTCCACGGTCTCACTTCGCATCACCAGGGTCCAAGGGCTCGGAAGATCGAGCGCGCTCCATTTGCCGGAGGCTTTTCCAGTGAGCGGCCCGAATTCGGCCCCAGGACGCAATGGCGCCTCGAAAGGCACCTGCGGCCGGAGAAGCTCTCGCAGTCGCTCATACTCTTCGAGCGGTTCCTGCCTTGGTTCCGTGAGCTCGCCTCTGTGGGCCCAGCCTGAGAGATCAACGGAGGGATACGCTTCTCCCAGCCCCCCTGGGCTTGCCTTGCAAACAGGGCAGAGCCCTCCCGGCAATCCCCAGCGATGCCCTGCATCCAGGAAACCTGTAAAGCGTGGGCCTTCAGCGGCCCTAAGCCTGAAGAACTTCACGAGGTCCTCCTGGTATCACCGCATGTAGTAATAGTGGACGATCGGCCCAATGATGTTGAAGTCAACGATCATTCGGGCCAACTGGTTCTGGATCTGTTGTGGCGTCGCGAGCGGGTATTGCTCCGCGAACTCCCTCCAAGTCTGATTCCAGGGACCGCCCCGTCCTCCCGGGCCATGGATTCGTACGTGCTCAGCGCGAGGAATCACCATGGTAAAATCATGCACGTTGATTCCCGCCTGACGCTTGAAGTACCGCGCAAGGTCCGTTGCCTGGGGATAGAGATGGTGCCGAACCCATCCAGAGCCTGAAGGCTTCCTGCCATCCGGGGGCGGCGGCGGAGCGGGATGGTTGTACCAACGGATGACGAAGATGGCGTCGCGGTCACCCGGAAGCGGCTGGGCGCTGCCTCAGTTGCGCCGGGGCCCTGCTCCGGGTGCCGCTGACGACACGGGAGGCCGGATGCCTCCCCGCGCCAGCAACACACCGGTGTCCTCACAGCGATAGAGGCCGCAGAGGTCATCCGCGCAGACCAGCGCCACGCACCGATCGTGACCATCGCAGGCGTGGTCCTCCTCCGCCGCGCCCCAGTCCTCCAGCGCGGGCAGGGGCGCGGACGCGCACCCGGCCAGCATCACGGAGACGACCACCGCGAAGACTTTCTTGAACCAATGGCTCACCACAGTGGCGCCATGTTCTCCACGTACTTGAAGCCCGTACCCGTGTTGAACACGACCACGGTCTCCTCAGGCTTCACGTCCCCGGCCGCGTGCAGCTTCTTGAGCGCCGCCACGCACGCGCCGCCCTCCGGCGCCACGAACAGGCCCTCCGCCGCGGCGATGTCCTTCGTGCCCTGGACGATCTCCTCCTCCGTCACCGACACCGCCGTGCCGTGGCTGTCCTTCACCGCGCGCAGGATGAGGAAGTCCCCGAGCGCCTTGGGCACCCGCAGGCCGTGCGCGTGCGTCGTCGCACCCTGCCACATCGGCGCGTCCGGCTTGCCCTCCGCGTGCGCCTTCACGATGGGCGCGCACCCTTGCGCCTGCACCGCCACCATGCGCGGCCGCTTCGCGCCGATGAGCCCCATCGCCTCCATCTCCTCGAAGGCCTTCCACATCCCGATGAGCCCCGTGCCCCCGCCCGTCGGGTAGAGGATGACGTCCGGCAGCGTCCACCCGAGCTGCTCCGCCAGCTCGTAGCCCATCGTCTTCTTTCCCTCGACGCGGTACGGCTCCTTCAGCGTGGCGCACTCGTACCAGCCATGCTCCTCCGCCAGCCCCGCGCACACCCGGCCCGCGTCGGAGATGAGCCCGTCCACCGTCTCCACGTGCGCGCCGTACGCCCGCGTCTCCATCAGGAACAACGACGCGATGTCCTTGGGCACGAAGACGTGCGCCTCCAGCCCGCCCCGCGCCGCGTACGCCGCCAGCGCGCTGCCCGCGTTCCCCGCGGAAGGCAGGCACACCGCCTTCGCGCCCAGCGCCTTCGCCATGGAGACGGCGGCGGACAGGCCTCGCGCCTTGAAGGAGCCCGTGGGGTTGCCGCTCTCGTCCTTCACCAGGACCCGCTGCAATCCCAGCCATGAGCCCAGCCGGGGCGCGGAGAGCAGCGGCGTGAAGCCTTCACCCAGCGTCAGGCGGTGCGCCGGGTCGTCCACCGGCAGCACCTCGTGGTAGCGCCACATCGAACGCTCACGCCCGGGCAGCGCTTCCTTGCGCAGCGTCCGGGCCGCGCGCTCCAGGTCGTAGCGGGCGAACAGCGGTGCCTGACACGCCGTGCACAGGTTCCACACCTTGCCCGGCGCATACGTCTGGTCGCACTTCGTGCATTCAAGTCGGAGGACGGACATGCCTCCGACTCTACTCAGTCCTTCAACTCCAGCCACACCGGCGCGTGGTCCGACGGCTGCTGTCCCTTGCGCTCCTCGCGGTCCACGTCACACGCCGTGAGCCGGGGCACCAGCGGCGCCGTGAGGAACAGGTGGTCGATTCTCACGCCCTTGTTCTTGGGGAACATCAGCATCCGGTAGTCCCACCAGGAGAACTTCTGCACGTCCGGGTGCAGCTTGCGGAACGCATCCGTGAGCCCGAACGCGCACACCTGTTGGAGCGCGTCCCGCTCGCGCAGGGTGAAGAGCGTCTGCCCTTCCCACTGCGCCACGTCGTACACGTCGATGGGCTCCGGCGCGATGTTCCAGTCCCCGCCCATCACCACCAGGTCGTCCGGCTTGTGGCGCGTGTCCAGGTAGTTCCTCAAGCGCCGGTACCACTCCAGCTTGTAGACGTACGCGGGCGAGTCCACCTGCTGCCCGTTGGGCGCGTAGGCGCTCACCACGCGGATGCCGTTCACCGTCGCGGAGATGAAGCGCGCGTGCGTGTCATCCACCCCGTCCGACAGGCCCCGGATGACATCCGTGGGCTCCGTCTTCGCCAGGATGGCCACGCCGTTGTACGTCTTCTGCCCGTGCACCGCGGCGAAGTAGCCCGCCTCCTTCACCGCGTCGAAGGGGAAGTCCGCGTCGGTGCACTTGAGCTCCTGCAGGCACAGCACGTCTGGTTGGGCGCTCTTCAGCCAGTTGACCAACCGCTGCTGCCGAGCCCTCACCGAGTTCACGTTCCAGGTCGCGATTCGCATGCGGCGCGGACCGTCGCACGCGGCCCACGCCCCTGCCACGCTTTTCCCCCGCCGCCTGTGGCCCCAGGGACACACCCGCTGGCCTCCCGAGGGGAAAGCCGTTGGCACACCGGTCGCAATAGGGAGTCTCGGGCCGCCACCAGCGCGGCCCCGGGCCGCCGCTCCAGGCGCCCGCCGCTGTCCTGAGCAGCCCCGAGGGGATTGCCATGAACCCGAAGACGCGCACCCGGTCCCGCCACCCCGCCTCCTTCCGGCGCTTCACCGTGCCGCCCGCGCTTCGCAAGGCCCTCGTCCCCGCCGCGCTCGCCGCCCTGGGGCTCGCCGCCTGGGAGGACGTCCCCCTGCCCCGCCTGCTCAAGCCCTGGCTCGCCCACGCCGTGGAGGCCCGCGCCGCCCAGGCCCCTGTCGCCGCCGCACCCACCCTTCCGCTGGAGCCCTCCACCCACGAGCCCTCGCTGCTGGCCGCCCCGCGCCTCGTGGACGAGGCCGCCCCCGCTGAAGCGCTGGCCGACGCTCCGGCTTCCGGCGACGCGCTGGCGCTGCCGCACACGCACGCCCGCCGGGTGGACCACGTGGCCCGCGCCCAGGGCCTGCGCGACCTGGGTGACCTGTCCGGGGCGGTGACGGAACTGCGCCGCGCGCTGCATGACGACCCGGGTGCCACGGACGCCCTGGCGCAGCTCGGGCGCACGGCGCGGCTGGCCGGGGACACGAAGCTCGCCATCGCCGCGTATGGCCGGCTGGGGCAGGCGGAGCCCTCCGACGCGGGGGCGCTGGTGCAGCAGGCGCGGCTGCTGGTGTCCGAGGGCCGCTTCGCGGAAGGGGTCCGCGTGGGAGAGGAGGCGCTCCTGCGCGACCCGGAGGACCCGGAGGTGTACCAGGTGCTCGGCCGCGCCCACCTGGGCGCCAACGAGCTGGCCTCCGCCATCCTGCGCTTCCAGCAGGCGGTGCACCTGGACCCCGAGCACGGCCACGCGCTCAACAACCTGGGCTTTGCCTACCTGCGCGCCAACGACAACGCCCGCGCCGTGGAGGTCCTCACCCAGGCCGCGGGCCTCCTGCCCCACGTGGCCTACGTGCAGAACAACCTGGGCGTCGCCTGCGAGCGCCTGGGCCGGCTGGAGGAGGCCCGCGCCGCCTACGCCGCCGCCACCCGGCTGTCGCCCCGCTACGTGCAGGCCCGCGTCAACGCGGAGCGGGTGGGCCGCGTCGCCCGGGCCGACCCCGCCGCCCCGGCCCTGCCGGAAGCCCTCCCGCCCGTCGCGCCGTAGGGCGGGCAACCAGGAAACAGCCCCTGTCCCGGGGGGATGGGCCCGCATGGGTTCACCCCGCCCGCCCCCCGGTCTAACCTTCCAACCTTCTCCCCGCCTTCACGAGCGTCATGACTCCGGCCCGACCGATGCCCTCCTCTCCCGAGCCTCTCCCCCCGGCCCCGACCGGAGCCCCGCCGCCCAGGAAGGGCGGCTTCGGCGCCGCGCTGTGGCGCTGGACGAAGCGGCTGCTGGTGCTGGGCGTCGTCGGGCTGGTGCTCCTCATCGGCGTGGGCGTGGGCACGTACGTCTACTTCAGCCGCGACCTGCCCTCCGTGGAGTCACTGCGCAACTACCAGCCGCCGCAGGTGACGAAGGTGACGTGCGCGGACGGCTCGCTGTGCGCGGAGTTCGCGCTGGAGCGCCGCACGCTCATCCGCATCGAGGACCTGCCCCCGCACGTGCGCAACGCGTTCCTCGCCGCCGAGGACGCGGACTTCTACAAGCACGAGGGCCTGGACCCCTTCGGCATCCTGCGCGCGGGCGTGAAGAACCTCATCCCCGGCAGCCGCAAGTCCGGCGCGTCCACGCTCACGCAGCAGGTGGTGAAGAACATGCTGCTCACGCCGGAGCGCAGCCTGGGCCGCAAGATTCGTGAGTGGATCCTCACCCCGCGCCTGGAGCAGGCCCTCACCAAGGATCAGATCCTCAGCCTCTACATCAACGGCGTGTACTTCGGGCAGCGCCGCTACGGGCTGGAGGAGGCCGCCCTCTTCTACTTCGGCAAGCACGCGAAGGACCTGTCCGTGGGCGAGGCCGCGGTGCTCGCGGGCACCGTGCAGTCTCCGCACCGCATCAACCCGGTGGCGAACATCACCCGCGCCAAGGCGCGCCAGCGCTACGTGCTGGAGCAGATGGCGGGCCAGGGCTTCGTGCCGCGCGCGGTGGTGGAGGCGGAGAAGGAGAAGCCCATCGTGCTCGCGCCGCGCAAGCCGGTCAGCGCGGGCGCCTACTACGCGGAGGAGATCCGCCGCACGCTGATTGAACGCTACGGCGAGAAGACGGTCATGGAGGGCGGCCTGCGCGTGAACATCGCGCTCGTCCCCAAGCTCCAGGCCACCGCGGAGCAGGCCGTGCGCGACGGCCTGGAGGCCGTGGACCGGCGCCAGGGATACCGGGGCGCGCAGGGCAAGCTGGAGGAAGCGCAGTGGAAGCGCTACCGCGAGCTCATCGTCCAGCGCATCGAGGAGGCCGGCCGCCGGCAGAAGGACCAGGGCTACGTCGCGGACCTGGCGCCGCTCGCGCAGCCGCTCGCCGCTCCGGCTCCGGCGCCCAAGTCACCCACCGCGCCCGAGGTGGAAGGCGCCGAGGAGCAGCGCCCCGCCGCGCTGGCCGCGGACACGGATTCGGAAGAAGAGGAGGTCCAGTCGCCGGAGCGCGCGCGCGCGGGCCAGGTCCTCCTCAAGCCGATGGAGGAGGGCTTGCGCCTCACCGGCTACGTCACGGAGGTGGACACGAAGCGCGACGTGGCGCGCGTGGACCTGGTGGGCCGCACCGCGGAGGTGTCCTTCTCTTCCGTCTCCTGGGCGCGGCAGAAGAACAAGAAGGCGCCCAAGAACATCGCGGACGTCTTCACGCCCGGCGAACTGGTGTTCGTGCGCGTGCTCAAGGCGCCTCCGGCGCCGGCCTTCGTGGAGGCCACGTTGGATCAGGTGCCCGTGGTGCAGGGCGGGCTCGTGGTCATCAACCCGGCCAACCGCAACGTGGTGGCCATGGTGGGCGGCTACGACGCGGAGCGCTCGTCGTTCAACCGCGCCACGCAGGCGAAGCGCCAGCCGGGGTCGTCCTTCAAGCCCTTCATCTACGGCGCGGCGCTGGCCAGCGGCCGCTTCACGCCGCTCTCCATGGTGAACGACGCGCCGGAGTCCATCCGCGACCCGTACACGGGCAAGGAGTGGCGGCCGAAGAACTTCGACGGGCGCTTCGAGGGCCCCATGACGCTGCGCACGGCGCTGAGCAAGTCGAAGAACACCGTGTCCGTGCGGCTCATCGAGGCCATCACCCCCGCGACCGCCATCGACTTCGCGCGCCGGGCGGGCATCCGCTCCGCGATGCCGGAGAACCTCACGCTGGCGCTAGGCACCGGCGAGGTGACGATGCTGGAGGCCGTCAACGCGTACGCCACGCTCCAGGCCAACGGCCGCTACGCGGAGCCGCTGACGCTGCTGCGCGTGCAGGACGCGAAGGGCACGGTGCTGGAGGAGCACCAGCCGGCCTTCGAGGAGACGCTGCCTCCGGCGGTGGCGTACCTCACGACGTCGCTCATGCGCAGCGTGGTGGAGGACGGCTCGGCGCGCGCGGTGCGGGAGCTGAACCGGCCCGCCGCGGGCAAGACGGGCACCACCAACGAGTCCAAGGACACGTGGTTCAACGGCTACACGATGGACTGGGTGGCCAGCGCGTGGGTGGGCTTCGATGACAACTCGCCCCTGGGCAGCAGCGAGACGGGTGGCCGGGCCGCGCTGCCCATCTGGCTCAACTTCATGCGGGTGGCGGAGGACGGCCTGCCCGCGCGCGACTTCGAGGTGCCTCCGGGCGTCACCCAGGTGCGCATCGACCCGGCGACGGGGCTGCTCGCGGGCAACGCCGTTCCGGGCCGGATGGAGCCCTACCTGGAGGGCACCCAGCCCACCGCCGAGGCCCCGCCGCCCGGACAGGTGACGCCGGACAACTACTTCCTGGAGGAAGGTGGCAAAAGGGGCCTGTGAGTCGCTCGCTCCTGACGCTGGTCCTCGCGCTCGCGTTCGCCCTGCCCGCCCAGGCGGAGTCGGACGAAGGCGCGCCTCCCGCCTCCGCCCGGCTGGCCCTGGCCGTGGCGGACGCCATTCGCGGTGCGCCCGCCGAAGCGCCCGTGGCCCTCAGCCTGTCCGGAGGCTCCGCCGAGTTGCGCCGGGCGTTCGGGACGCTGCTGGCCGCGCGGCTTTCGGCCATGAACCTGGGGCCGGTGGTGCTGGACGTCCCGGCCGAACGCGCCGAGGCCGCCGCCCGCGAACACGGGGCCCGCTCGCTGGCGCGGCTCACGCTGGACGTGGAGGGCGGCGAGCTGGTGGCGCGAGGCGACGTGCTGGGCACGTGGGTGAACTTCTGGTCCGGCCGCACACCCACGCGTCCGCCGAAGCCGGCCGCCGCGGTGGCGGAAGGGGTGGAGGCGGACGCCGCGGTGCTGGCGCTGGCCGCGGTGGGGACGCCGTCGTCGGGAACGCCGGGCCCGGGGCCGCAACAGCGGCGGCCGGTGCGGCTGCTGGGCGCGGTGTTCGCGCGGCTGGAGATGCCGCTGGGCGCGCTGGCGGCGGGTGACCTGGACGGTGACGGCCGCGACGAAGTGGCCGCGCTCACCGAGCACGAGGTGGTGGTGTTCAGCGCGGACGGGCGGGTGCTCGCGCGGCGGGAGCTGGAAGGAGCGGCGGCGGCGGCGACGACGCGCGAGGCCTTCGGTGCGCTGGCGGTGCTGACGGGGCCGCCGAGGCTCGCGGCCTGGAGCACGCGGTACGCACGGGGCGAGGTGCTGGTGCTGGACAAGGCGAAGGGGACGCTGCGCCCGTCGGGGACGTTGGACGCCGCGCCGCTGGGGACGGCGGAGCGCGGAACGTTCGTGCCGGGGCAGACGGCGTTCGCGCCCGAGGTGCGGCTGGCGGACGGGCGGACCCTCACGGTGCCCGCGCCCTTCAGCACGGCGAGCTTCGCGGCCCCGCGCATGCTGTTCGTTCATGCGGACAGCACCGCGTCGCTCTACGCGCGTCCCGCGTCCGCGCCGGCGAGGGTGTCCGGGCTGGGAGCAGGCAGCGCGCTGGGAGACCTGGATGGGGACGGGGTGCCGGAGCTGCTCACCACGTCACCGCAGCTCCAGCCGGCACCGGAGGTGCTGCGGGTGTTCTCGCTGACGTCCGACGCGCCGATGGCACACGAGCCCCTGTGGCAGGGAGCGCTCCCGCCGGGCCGGGCGCTGTACGTGGTGACGGCGGACCTGGATGGCGACAAGCGCCGCGAGGTCCTCGTGGGTTCATGGAAGCCGGACGGCACCAGCGAGCTGTTCCTCCTGCGCCAGGGTGCACCGTGATGATCCGCTCCGCCCTCGCGGGCCTCGTTCTTCTTTCCTCCACGCCCGCACTGGCGGCCAGTCGTCCCCGCTATGGCGGCGAGCTGAGGGTGGCCCACGCGGGCCCGCCCGAAATCGGTGAGCCCGCCCTCGCCGACACGCCGATGGAGGCCGCGCTGCTGGGCCTGCTCACGCGGCCCGTGTGTCGCGTGGACGCCAACGGGCAGGTGCATGCGACGCTGTCGCGTGAGCTGCCCCGGCCCGTGCCGCAGGCCCTGCGCATTGCGATGCCTTCCGCCGCCAGCGCCACCGCCCTGGCCCGTGCGTGGACGCGGCTGTCGTCCACGGAGTCGCCGTCACCGTACCGCGCGCTGCTGTATCCGCTGCGCGGTGAGGGCCGGCAGGTGACGTCCACGGGCGCCACGCTGGACCTGGCGCTGGCCTTCCCCTGGCCCGATCTGGAGCGCGCGCTGTGTCACCCTGCCCTCGCGACGCCGCCGTCGCCCGCGTCGGGCCCGTTCAGCGCGGCGGGCCGGGGCGTGCTGGAGGCCCAGGCCGCGTGGCCTGAAGGCCGGCCATACCTGGACCGGCTGGCGCTCACCGCCACGGATGAACGCGGCCTCACACGGCTGTGGTCCGCGCGGCAGGTGCAGGTGGAGCTGGGCACGCCGCCGGACAACGACACGCTCACGGGCGCCGCGCTGTACGCGACCTATCTGGCGTACTCGCCCCGGAAGGTGCCCGCGGACTTCCGTCAGGCCGTGGAGAGCGCCATCGACCGCGAGGACCTCACGCGGCTGTTCGTGAAGGGGCCCGCCGTGCCCATGGCGAACCTGCTGCCGCCCGCGTTGATGCCCCAGACCTCCAAGGCCCGGCCCGGAACGCCCCCGGCGGGCGCGACGCGCAAGGTGACGCTCGCCTATGACGCCGCGCTCGCGGATCAGCGCGCCGTGGCCGAGCGCATCCAGGTGAAGCTGCACGACCAGGGCTACACCGTCGCGCTGGAGCCCCAGTCGCGCGCGGCGCTGCGGAGCCGTCAGGCCCGGGGCGACTTCGAGCTGATGCTCAACGCGTTCCTCCTGCCGCCCATCCCCGGCCCCGCGCTGGCGGTGGTGCTGGAAGCAGGCGGGCGCAGGGACCTGCTCGGCGTGGAGCTGCCCCCCATCGGAGCGCTCACGGACGCCACGGCCCGCGATGCGCGCAGCCGCGAAAGGGCCCTGGCCCTCGCCCCTTCCGTGCCGCTCATCCCGCTGTACGCCCAGGGGCTCGCCCTGCGCGCGGCGCCGGAAGTGACGGGGCTGGTGCTGGATGCCCAGGGCCTGCCGGTGCTCGAAGGCGCCTGGCTTGCCCCCGTCGAGGCCTCGGGTGGTGGAGGGCGGCCGTGAGCGCGGCCCACGTGACGGTTCGCACCGCGGCCCTGAAGCGCCTCGGCCGTCAGGCCCCCAGGAAGGAGCGGCCCGCATGCGGCTGAGGACCCGGCTCGCGCTCGCCTTCGCCCTGCTCGCGCTGGTGCCGCTGGCGATCGTCGTTCCCCTCACGCTGACGCGCCTGCGCGACACGCTGTCACGCGAGCTGGACGCGCGCATGACGGCCGCCACCACCTCCGCGCAGGAGTCCCTGGAGCGCTCCGCCGCCAACGCGCGCCGCGCCGTCGAGGAGCTGGTGGAGAGCCCCGCCATGGAGGACCTCGTGCGCGAAGCGCGCTCCGCCCCCCTGCGCGCCATCCAGGCCAACACCGCCGAGGGCCTGATGAAGAGCCGTGGCCTCACGGTGCTCGCCCTCTTCGACCGCAACGGCACCGTGCTGTCCTCTGGCCACCTGCCCGCCCGGCGCGGAGACCCGGACCCCGTCCTCTTCGCCGTGACGAAGGAGAAGTCCCCCAAGCCCGTCCCCGTGCGCGTGGACGTGCGCGGCGACGCGGGCCTGCGTCAGGTCCCCGCCCTCGTCACCGCGCGCCCCGTGGACTACGGCGACGTGCGCCTGTGGGCAGTGGGCGGCGTGGTGCTGGATGACGGCCTGGCCCAGCACCTGGCCCGCCTCACGCAATCCGACGTGACGCTCCTGTCCGGGGACACGCAGGTCGCGCACGCGGGCAGCGCGGCCCCGCCCACCGTGGAGCAGGTGCTGCCCCTGGGCAACGCGGCCTCCGTGCGCCTCACCTTCAGCCGCGCCGCCGCGCGTGAGGCCGAAGAGGGCGTCATGCGCGCGTTCCTCCTCCTCGCCGGCCTGGGCCTGGGCTTCGCGGCGCTCCTGGGCATGCTCGTGTCGCGCTGGATGACGCGGCCCGTGGAGGCCCTCACCTCCGGCGCGCGCCGCGTGGCGGAAGGGGCGCTGGACGTCCAGGTGACGGCCCGGGCCACCGGCGAGGTGGGCGAGCTGGTCCGGACGTTCAACCACATGACGTCCGAGCTGAAGAACACCACCGAGCGCCTGATGGCCACCGAGCGCATCGCCGCGTGGCAGGAGGTCGCCCGGCGCCTGGCGCACGAAATCAAGAACCCCCTCACCCCCATCCGCATGTCGCTGGAGACGCTGATGGCCGCCCACGAGGCGCGCCACCCCAGCTTCCCCACCCTCTTCAAGGAGAGCGCGGGCGTGGTGCTGGAGGAGGTGGAGCGCCTCAGGCGCATCGTGGACGAGTTCAGCCGCTTCGCGCGCCTGCCCAAGCCCCAGCTCGCCCCGGTGGACCTGAGCGAGCTGGCCCAGAGTGTCCTGTCGCTGTACGCCGCGCCGCCCGAAGGCATCCAGCTGGAGCCCGCGCTCCAGACGGGCGTGGTGGCCCGAGCGGACCGCGACCAGCTCACGCAGGTGCTCGTCAACCTGGTGAAGAACGCCGAGGAGGCCATGACGGGCAAGGGCGGCGCGCTGCGCGTGCGCGTGAAGGGCACCGACGCGGACGCCATCGTCGAGGTGGAGGACGAAGGCCCCGGCATCCCCCTGGAGCACCGCGCCCGCATCTTCGAGCCCTACTTCACCACCAAGGACGGCGGCACCGGCCTGGGGCTCGCCATCGCCGCGCGCATCCTCCAGGAGCACGGCGGCCGCCTGGAGGTCGGCGGAGAGCCGGGCCAGGGTGCCCGCTTCAGCGTCGTGCTCCCCCGCGCGAGCTGACCGGAAGCAGGCACCACGTGAAGAAGGCCCGGCACCTCGTGGAAGAGGTCCCGGGCCTTCGGGCACCGCACGGTGGCGGGAGGGGACGTCAGTCCTTGACGGGCGTCGCCTTGAGGGCGGCCTTGCCCTCCTTCACGTAGACCTGGAAGCGCACCGTCTTGCACGCGTACTTCGTGACGAGCTGCTCCTTGTTCTTGCGCAGCTTCTGCACGAACTTGTCGTACGTCAGGCCATCCGCCTGCTCACCGCAGCGCTCGCGCGTGGTGACGAACTCGCGGAAGACGTCCTGGAAGTGCTGCTCCTCCGACAGGGCCACCGCCGCCGCGCTGTTGGCGCCCGGCATGGGCAGCGGCACCGCCTGCGGCGCGCTGGAGCGCGGGGGCGGCATCGGGATGGCCTCCGACGTGGGCCGGGTGCTCGCCTGGAGCAGCTCGCGCGGAATCGCCGCCACGCGCGTCGTCTCCGGGGACTCCGGATCCGAGGTCTGCGCCGCCGCCAGCGCGAACGGATTGGCCGCCTGCTGGAGCGAGTACGCCGCCGTGGGCTGGTCCTCGAAGGCGAACGCGCCGTGACGCGGCGCCGCCGGGGCGATGGGCTCCGGGGCCGGGTGCTCGAAGGGCATCGCTCCGCCCTGCGCGTACGCCGGAGGCGGCGTGAACGGCTCCGCGGCCGGCGGCGGGTAGGCCGCGGGCGGCGAGGGGAAGGGGAACGACTCCGCCCCGGCGAACGGATCCGCCAGCGGCGCGGCGGCCTGCGGCGCACCGAACGGATTGGGGGCCGAGGGCGCCGGCATCGCGAACGGATCCGCCAGCGGCGCGGCGGCCTGCGGAGGCGGCATCGCGAACGGATCCGCGGCCGGAGCCGGCGACCCCGGGAACGGGAACGCATCCGGGCCGGAGAACGGATCCGCGGCCGGCGGCGCGGCCGAGGCGAACGGGTTGGACAGGGGCTCCGCGGGAGCGCTCGAACCGAACGGGTTGGACAGGGGCTCCGCGGGAGCGTTCGAACCGAACGGATCCGCCGCGGGAGCGGCCACGGGCGCCACGGCGGCCGGAGCCGGCGGCGAGGTGGCCCCGGGCTGCGCGGCCGGAGCCGTCTGCGCGGCGAGCGCCGCGGACCAGCCCAGCGTGTCCGAGCTGCCCGACACGGCCTCCTCGTCGGAGGCCTTCTTGCCCCCGCCCATCAGCGCCGTCCAGAGGAGGCTCAGCACCAACAGGCCCGCGAGCGCGAGCAGCGCGGTGTGCTGGTACGCGGCCAGCGGGGCCAGCGTCGCCGCCGTGCCCGCGAGGACCACGACTTCATACGGCGTGCCCGTCAGCGCCTGGCGGGAGCCCACGAACAGCGGCGCCTGGCCGCCCATCGCGTCGCCATTGGTGAAGGCGGGCAGCTGCACCGGGCCCAGCGCCTGGAGCGAACCCGACTCCAGCACCGTGTCCTTCGCACCAGCGCTCAGGCGGGGCAGCGCGCCATCCAGCCGCGCCTTCTCCGCGCCCACGCCCCCCACCACCTTGTCGCCCTGCACCAGGCCCACCGCGGCCGCGCCGGACGCGTCCAGCGCGCCCTGCAGCGCGGCGTCGGCGGCGAGCGGCGCGCCCACCACCAGCGTCACCGCCGGAGCGGGAGTGCCCTCACCGCTCCACGCGAGCGGCACGGACGCGAACACGTGCGGCGCCCCGAAGGCGTCCACCACGGACGTGCCCGCCTTGGCGAGCGCCGCGACGTCCAGCGCCGCGGTGTCGGAGGAGGGCTCGGCGCCCGCGCGCGCATGGAAGCTCGCGTCGCCGGCCACCACCGCCACCACCGCGCCCTGGAGCTCCTTGGGCAGACCGGCTTCCGCGGCGGTGCGCAGCGCGCCGAAGCGCTCGGCGGTGAGCGGCAGCAGCCCGGCCGGCTCCTCCGCGTCGCGCCCATAGCCGCGGTCGCGCGGGGACTTCGCCACGGGCGTGGGATTCAGCGCGTGCACGGCGGCGGCCACCTGGGGGCTGCCGGCCAGCTTCAGCGCCAGGGACTGGACTTCAGCGCGGCGCGCATCCACGCGACGCGCGACCTCGCCGGTGCCCGACGCGGCCTGGAGCGCCGCACCATCCACCGCGCGCGCACGCTGGGGCGCCGACAGCATCGGGAGGTGAGCGAGGCCCAGTCCGAGGACCAGGAGTGCGAACAGCAGGAACTTGAGGCGGACCATCGCCGTCCTTTAGCCCAAGGGTGAGGGGTCCGCTTATAGCGTCCACCGTTCAACCCCAGCAAGGAACTGGCCCGAAGGAACCCGGGGGCCGGATGCCTGGCTGGCATCCGGAATTCCCGGGCCCTTCGCTCTATCCCATCGTGCTACAGCCGGACGCCTAGTAGTTCGTCGCGTCCGCGTTCAGGTCGAAGGGCATCCCGCTGTTGCCCATGCCCTGGCGCCGGCGCTCCACCGCGCGCTTGATGGCCTTCTCCAGGCGATCACGCGTTGCGTCGATGGCCTGGAACAGCGTCTCCGACGTCTCCGTCACGTGCACCGCTTCCAATCCAGGCATGCGCACCGTCACCCGGCACTCCTTGTCCACGCCTCCCTTGGGCCCGTTGATGTCCACGAGCGCGATGTCGATCTCCGACGCCTCGTCCTCGGCGAACCGTTCGATGTGGGCCACCAGATGGGTGTCCACGTACTGCTTCAGGTTGTCGTTCAGCCCCAGATGCACTCCACGCAACAGCACCTTCATGGAATCACCTCCGGGCACAAACATGGGCAGTCCCCCGCCCGCCCGTGAGGGGCCGCCGCAAGCCTTCCCGCCTGCCCTCCCCCGAAGCAGCCGGCCGGACGTCACCGCGCCCGGGACGCGTTGGACGAATCCTCCGTGGCACCGGGTTGCTCTAGTCGCATGGATGGCGAGCGAATCAAGGTCCTGCTGGTGGAGGACGACGGGGACAGCCGGGAACTCCTCGCGGAGCTCCTGGAGGACGACTTCGAGGTCACCACCGCGTCCGACGGCGTGGCGGGACTGAAGGCGTTCGAGGCCACGCACCCCGACGTCGTGGTGACGGACGAATCCCTGCCCGGAATGAACGGCACGGAGCTGGCGCAGCAGGTGAAGGAGCGCGAACCCAATGCCCGTGTCGTCCTCGTGTCCGGCTACGCCCAGGTGGAGAACGCGGACTACTGCGACGCCGTGTTGCGCAAGCCCATCGACGTGGAGCGCCTGAGCCGCATGGTGGGCGAGCTGGGAGACGCGGCGCGGCACTGAGGGAAATTCGCGCGGGGGGCCGCCTGCCATCCGCGCGAGCCGTTCCTAACTTTCCAGCCATCGCCCAGGAGGGCTTCATGAGGTACTGCGCACGGTGTGGCTCGGAGTATCAGGACAGTGTCGTGGACTGCACGGATTGCCCCAACCACCCACCGCTCGTCTCCGCGGAGGAGATGCGCGAGCGGGGGCTGCCCCTGCCCCATGAGCTGGATCAACGCCGCTTCGTGAGGGCGGGCATCGCGGACGACCCCGTGACGGCCCAGGTCTTCGTGGACGTGCTGGAGGAGCACCGCATCCCGCTCATCGTGCGCCCCGGCCGCTCGGGCGTGGTGGACGAGCTGACCACGGGCAACCTGCTGCCCTGGTGGGAGCTGCTGGTGCCGGACACCGCCCAGGCGCGAGCCGCCGCGCTGCTGGAGGAGGTGAAGGTCCAGACGCTCGCCTCCGCGGACGAGGCCAGCCGCGCGGCGGAGGAAGAGGAGCTCGAGGACGAGCGGTCGCGCCAGGCCTCCATGGACAGCGCGCCCCCAGCCCTCTAGCGGCTCAGGGTGCGCCCACGGCCGCGCTCCCCGGGGTGGACGCCGGCTGGGACGCGACCGTGGCGGGCGGACGCCGGGCCTCGAAGAGGCTCACGCCCGTCACCCTCCACTTGTCGTAGCGCGCGTTGCGGGCGAGGAACGTCTCCAGGTCCTCGTCCACCACGCGGTTGTAGCCGCCGCGGGACGCGTGGCGCAGGTACGTGCGCTTCTTCTTCTGCACCACGAAGCCCAGGTGGGTGATGCGCGTGGCCTTGAGCGGCAGGTCCTCCCGCATCACGACGAGGATGGTGCCGGAGGGGACTCCGCGCGCGCGCTCCAGCACCTTGTCCAGCGGAATCATGTCCAGGGTGAAGGTGCCCACGGGCTGACGCTCGCGGGGCAGCTGCAGGGCCATGGACGACTTCGACTGCCAGGTGTGCGCGGTGAGCGTCTTGGTGACGGTGACGGTGTCCTCCTTCGCGTACTTGCGCGTCACGTCCACCAGCAGGCCCTTCTTAATGTTGTTGGGCAGCCACTGCGCTTCCATCAGGTGGTTGCGGTCCTCGTAGGTGGGCGTGCTCGCGTAGCGGATCCGCTCCAGCAGCGCCGGCACCTCCGGCTCGCCGTACGCCATGCCCAGGGCCAGCGTCTCCTCCACGAAGGTGAGGCAGTCCACCGCGTCCAGGCGGAAGGTCGGGTCCGGGTCCACGCCCTGGCCCTCGCCCAGGGGCGACAGGACGTAGGGCGTGTTGAGGAACTTCTCGCTCATGCCCAGGAGGCGCTCCGACAGCGGGGACTCGGCCCGGTCCGCGATGAGGGCCGCGCGCTGCTCGGGCGTGAGCGCGCTCCAGCCGTTCTCCCGGAGGGGCGGGGCCACCGGGACTGGCGCCGGAGGCACGGGCGCGGTGAGCGACGCGGGCACCGCGCGCGCCGGAGGCACGGCCTGCTCGGAGGGGGAAGCCTTCACCGGGGCCTGGGACAGCAGCGCGAGCGCGCACACACCCCACAGGCTCACGGCGTCACCCCGGCCTTGCGCAGGATGGCCTTGCGCCGGTCGTCCGCGAGCTGGAGCGTCTCCAGCTCCTTCTCGTAGACGAGCTTCTCCTCGCCCTTCGCGTTCCACGACGCGAGCACCAGCCAGTCCAGCGACGCGGCATCGCCGCCCTGGTACAGCACGCGCGCGGCGGTGGCGGCCACGGTGCGGTCCGCGTCCTTCAGGAGCGGCGACAGCACGGGGCTGGCCTTCTTGGCCGGCACGCCCTCGAAGAGCACCAGCCCCTGGCGGCGCACGAACCTGTCGCTGTTGCCCAGGAGCTTCTGCGCGTAGGTGAAGCCCTCCGGGGCGCCCAGCCGGCACAGGCCCCGGGCCGCGGCGAAGCGCGTGCTCTCCGAGTCGCTGTCCAGGTACGCCTTGAGCGCGGCCTTCTGCTTCGCGTCACCGGTGGCGCCCGCGGCCTCCAGCATCGCCGCGCGGACCTCCAGGTCCTGCTCGTCCTTGGCGGCGGCCATCAGCGGCTTGCCCATCTTGGGGTTTTTGGAGGCGCCCAGGGCCCGCGCGGCCTCGCGGCGCACGCCGCTGCTCTTGTCCTGGAGGAGCGGCAGCACGGCGCCGGTGTTGCGGCTGCCCAGCCGGGCCAGGCCCTGCGCCGCGTACATGCGCACGGTGCTGTCGCCGTCGGACGCCAGCTTCACCAGCGTGGACTCCCCGTTGCGCGCGCCCAGCGACGCCAGCAGCGCCACCAGGTTGCGGCGGGTGCGCTCCTCGTAGGTGGTGCGCAAAAGCGGGCCAATCTCCTCGGCCGCGTAGGCCTCTTCCCGCAGGAAGCGCAGGCGCGACGTGGCGGTGGGGACGGGGGCACCGTTGGCCACCTGGGCGAGGACGGTGTCCGCCTCCGCCCGGCTCTGGGCCTTCTTGGACGCGGCCCCCGGCCCGGCGAGGCCGGTCAGGGGCAGGAGCAGCACGACGAGCAGGGCACGGACGGACGGAGGACGCACAGGGGCGGAACGATGGCAAGCACCGCCCCCGCCGTCAAAGTCCACCCCTTTGCCCGGCTCCCTGCTTCACGCCAACCGCCCGATTCTTGACCCCCCCGGACGCGATTGATACGACCGGCGGCCAGTCTGTCTCCGCTCTGTCGACCGAGGCCCTCGTGATGACGAAGCAGTCGCTCCTGTTGGCGTTCGCGGGCGTGCTGACCGCATGTGGCCCCGTGAAGTCCACGTCCAACATCCTCGACGCCGAGGTGCAGATCCAGGCCGCGCGCACCGCAGGGGCGGAGAAGGAAGCCCCCTACGAGTGGACGGCCGCCAACCTCTACCTGCAGAAGGCGCGGGAGGAGGTCGGCTATTCGGACTACCAGGCCGGCGTGGACTTCGCCGTGAAGGCCTCGCGCTTCGCCAACGAGGCGCGGGAGAAGGCCATGTCCGCGGCCACCAGCGGCGACTCCCAGGGCCGCCCCCAGAACCCGTGACGCCCGAGCGCTCCCCGATGAAGCGTCTGACCCAGTCCGCGCTTTTCACCCTGCTCCTCACCTCCCTCGCCTGCGTCAGCGGCAACAAGATCCGCGCTGACACGGAGGTGCTCACCGCCGACGTGGAGCGCGCCCGCCGGGGCGGCGCCCTGCGTTGCGCCCCCGCGGAGCTGGCCGCCGCGGAGGCCAACCTCGACTTCGCCCGCGGAGAGCTCAGCCAGGGCAACAGCTCGCGCGCCGCCCAGCACGTGCGCGACGCCGACACCGCGGTGAAGCGCGCCCTGGAGCTCTCCAAGAACTGCGGCCCGCGCCAGGTGCTGGTGCGCGACCGTCCGGAGACGCCGCAGCAGGCGGAACAGCCGCAGCAGCCCACCCAGCCCCAGCAGCAGGTGGTGGTGAGCATCGAGGAGACGGACGGCGACGGCGACGGCGTGCTCGACAAGGACGACCCCTGCCCCGAGCAGGCCGAGGACGTGGACGGCTTCCAGGACCAGGACGGCTGCCCGGACAACGACAACGACAACGACGGCGTCCTCGACGCGGCGGACAAGTGCCCGCTCATCCCCGGCGTGGCGGAGAACAACGGCTGCCCGCCGGAGGCCCCCAAGGACCGCGACGGCGACGGCGTGCTCGACAACGCCGACAAGTGCCCGGATCAGCCGGAGGACAAGGACGGCTTCCAGGACGACGACGGCTGCGCGGAGCTGGACAACGACCTGGACGGCATCGTGGACGGCACGGACAAGTGCCCCAGCGAGGCGGGTCCGCTGCAGAACCTGGGCTGCCCCATCGTGGACAAGGACGGGGACGGGCTCAACGACGACAAGGACAAGTGCCCGGACGAGCCGGAGGACAAAGACGGCTTCCAGGACGACGACGGCTGCCCGGACCTGGACAACGACAGCGACGGCGTGCCGGACGCGCAGGACAAGTGCCCCGGTGAGACCGGTCCGCAGGAGAACGGCGGCTGCCCGGATCCGGACCGCGACGGCGACGGCGTGGTGGACCGCCTGGACTCCTGCCCTGACGACCCGGGCGTGAAGGAGGAGCGCGGATGCGCCAAGCAGTACAAGATGGTCATCGTCAAGAAGGACCGGATTGAGATCAAGAAGCAGATCCTCTTCGGCACCGGCTCCGCGAAGATCATCGGCAAGCAGAGCACCACCATCCTGGACGAGGTGGCGCAGGCGCTGAAGGACGCGCCGTGGATCCGCAAGATGCGCATCGAGGGCCACACCGACTCGCTGGGCAACGACACGGCGAACCTGAAGCTGTCCCAGAAGCGCGCCGACGCGGTGATGGCGCAGCTGCTCAAGCGCGGCATCGACCCGGGCCGCATGGAGGCCGTGGGCTTCGGTGAGACCAAGCCCGTGGCGCCGAACAACACGAAGGCGGGCCGCGCGCTCAACCGCCGCACGGAGTTCAACGTCATCCGGCAGTGACGTGACGCCCACCCCGCTCCGTCCATGACGGAGCGGGACCCGCGGTCCCTTCGCGCCTCCCCGGGCCTCGAGCCCTGGGAGGCGCGGTCGTTTCAGGGGGCTCAGCCGTCCTTGAGCAGCTCGTGCAGCACTTCGGTGGCGTAGGCGCCGCGCGGCAGCTCGAAGGTCAGCAGCGCGTCCTCGCCGTCCACCGTGAGGTCCGGAGCGCCCAGCCGCACGCGGTACGGCCGGCGCGTGCCCTCCGTCTCGTCCCCGCCGCGCTGGAAGTCGCTCAGCGTGACGCCGGCATCGACGAGCAGCCGGGCCTCGGCCTCCGCCACCTCGCCCTTCGAGGCGGTCATCTTCGGGCCGAACATCGGGCCCGCCGGGCTCACCTCGAATGCGGCGACCCGGGGGCCGTCCACCTCCGGCGCCTCGCACACGAAGAGGCCGCCCGTCTCCTCCTTGCGCAGGACATCGCCCAGGAGCGCCGTGGCGAAGGTGCCCGCCTCGAGCCGCGCGGCCAGCGCCTGGTTGAAGAGGCGCGACTGGAAGGCGGACAGGTAGAGCTTGCGCTGGAAGCGGTCCGGCCGCTTCGGCAGCCGCTGCCCCAGCAGCAGCATCCGGCCCAGGTCCGCGTTGTCACCGGCCCGTCCGAAGCGCTGCTCCCCGAAGTAGTTGGGCACGCCCTGCGCGGACAGCCGGGAGAAGGACTCGCGCGCCGCGCCCAGGTCCTTCACGCCGCGCAGCCGCAGCCGGAAGCGGTTCCCCTTGAGGTGGCCGGTGCGCAGCTTGTTGCCGTGCCGCTTCACCTCCAGCACACGGACGCCGTCGAGCGCGAACTCCGGCACGCGTCCTTCCGCGTTCGCGGGCACGGACAGCCACTGCCGCGTCACGGCCTGCCGGTCCTTCATCCCCGCCGAGCCGATGTCGTCCTCGCGCACGCCCAACGCGGTCGCCAGCGCGCGCACGACTTCACGCGTGTCCCGGCCGCGCTTCTCCACCCAGAGGTACAGGTGCGTGCCCTCGCCGGACGGCAGGTACGCGGGCAGCTCCTCCACCTCGAAGTCCTCGGGCGTGAGCTTGAACGCGCCACCGCACCCGGGCACTCCCGCGGTCAGCCTCGGGAAGCCGGTGTCCGTCACGGCGCCTCGAGCGTGGCCAGGAGTTCCTTCACCCGGCGGGCCAGGTCCTCGTCCGCGCGCGACTCCAAGAGCTCCCCCGCCTGGAACAGCAGGAAGAACATCACGTCGCTCAGCGCCTGGCGGAACGAGGCCAGCGGCTCACTGCCCAGGTGGGCGCGGTGCTTGTCGAAGGCCTCCATCAACCGGCCTTCCGGAAGGCTGCCATCCGCCGCGAACGCCAGCCCCTCCAGCACCGGCGACGACGACAGCGCCTGGTTGGCCAGCGCCGCGTTGGCCGCCGCGATGAACTCGCGGTCCATGCCGGAGCGGGCCACCTCGTCGCGGATCTCCCGGAAGATGAAGTTGAAGACGCGCGCCACCGGGCGGGCATCCACCGGAGCCACCGTGCGCACCGGGGGACGCACGCGCGGCGTGGCCGCCTTCTCCGGCGCCACGGCGGCAGCGGCGGGAGCCCCCACCGGCTTGTCCGTCAGCCCGGCGAAGCCACCCTCCAAGAGGCGGAAGACGACCTTGGTGACGTCGAACTCGGACAGCCGCGCCGCGTGCCCCAGCTCCAGCACCGTGCGCCGCCCGTCCAGCATCGCCAGCACGCGGTCCTCGTCCTCCTCCAGCTTGCCGTCGGACGGACGCTTGCGCGCCACGTACATGCGGCCGTGGGGGATGCGCTTCCGGAAGTGCGCCATCTCGTCGATCTTCCGGATGCTGTCCATCAGCAGGCTCTGCGTGGACAGCTGGAGCGAGTGGCCCGTCTTCTCGTCCAGCGGCTGGTCGATGAGGAAGAACGCCCCCTCGCGGCACAGCACGATGGCGTGGAAGATCTCACTCACCTGGTGGGTGACGCACTTGAACAGGTCGTGCGCCTGGAGCACGCCCTTCTCCACCAGCGCCCGGCCCAGCTTCGCGTGCGACTGCTCGCGCAGCACCGCCTCCACCTGCGCGCGGTCCGCGTAGCCCAGCCGCACCAGCACCTCGCCCAGCCGGTCCGCGGGCTCCTCGGAGGTGGCGCCGCGCACCTCGCCCTCGCGCAGCGTCAGGGAGCGCTCGCCGCCCGGCGTGTGCACGCGGATGACGCCGCTCCAGCGCGACTGGCTGAGGAACGCGATGAGGTCGGACAGCGGGAAGCCGCCCGCGTCCCCGGAAAGCACCACGCGCGGCGTGGGGATGGAGCCCCCTTCCGGCGGCGTGCGGGAGAACACGAGCAGGTCGGGCGCGGTGGGCATCAGCGCGTACGTCCCCGAGCGTCCCGCGAGCGCGGGGATGCCGGACCGGTCCTCGGGGACCAGCCGCGTGGCGCCATCGATGCGGAAGCGTTGGCTCATCGAAGGGTCAGTCAGCGGCCCACGCGTTGTTGTTCGCGCGCCACTCCACCTCGTCCTCCATGCTGTGCTCGAGCTGGGATTCCTGGAAGCCCAGTTCGTAGGCGCGTCCGTTGAAGAACACGGACGGGGTGCTGTTGATGGAGGCCATGCGCCCCTGCGCCTGGAAGCCCTCGATCTCCGCCTTGTACTGGTCCGTCTTCAGCACCGCGGCCAGCTTGTCCCCGTCCAGGCCCACCGACTTCGCCAGCGCGGGCAGCGCCTCCGGCTTGAGGTTCTCCTGCTGGCCGAAGAGGGCGTCGTGCATCTGCCAGAACTTGCCCTGGTCGCGCGCCCACAGCACCGCCTGCGCGGCGGGGACGGCGTTGGGGTGCATGGAGAGCGGGAACGGCAGGTAGCAGAAGCGCACCTCGCTGGGGTGCTTCTTCGCGAAGCCCTCCAGGATGGGCCGGGCCTTGCCGCAGAAGGGGCACTCGAAGTCGGAGAACTCCGCCACCGTCACGGGCGCGTTCGCGTCGCCCTGGCACATGCGCGGATCCACCTTGAGCTGCACGCGCGGCTCGCGGAAGGACGCGTAGTACTTCGACAGCGTGACGATGACCTCGCTCGCGGGCCCGCCCTCCGCCACCATCCGGGCGGACAGCCGCGCCATGCGCTTCGCGTGCTTGCAGGGCGTGTGCTGCTTGAGGCACGCGCCCAGCGAGTGGGGGCAGCCGCAGTAGCAGAACTCGTCGCTGAACACCGTGGCCAGCTCGCGTCTGGCCGCCGGGGGCAGCGCGGAGAAGTCCATGCCGGGGATGCCCGTCAGCGCCTGGGCCGGATCCGACGGTGCCTCCGCGGCGGGGCTCGCGGCCGGTGCGGCGGTGGGGGCCGGGGCCGGGTTGGAGGCCGGCGGCGGGGCCTTGGCGGTGGCCGGGACTTCCGCGCTCTTGGTGCAGCCGGCGCCCATCAGGGTCGCCGCGGCCAGCACGGGAGCAACACGCTTCCATCGAGGGAGGAGCACGGCTCCGGGGTTTAGCCATGCGCGCAGGGCTTGTAAAGCAAGGCGGCCTTTGGCAGGGAGGCCCCTCGCCCATGCCCAGAGTCCTGCTGCTGCACACCGGAGGCACGCTCGGAATGGCCGGTGGCCGGCCCTCCGCCCTGCGTCCCTCGGCCTTCTTCAAGACGCTCCGCAAGCGAGCCCCGGAGCTGTTCCAGCTGGCCGACATCGAGCTCGAGCTGTTCTCCAACCTGGACAGCTCGGAGATGCAGCCGGAGCTCTGGAGCCGGATGGCCGCCCACCTCCACCGTCGACTGCAGGACTTCGACGGGGCGGTGGTGACCCACGGAACGGACACGCTCGCCTTCACGGCCAGTGCACTGTCGTTCATGTTGCGAAACCCGCCCTGCCCCGTGGTGCTGACGGGCTCGCAGCGCCCGCTGGGGGAGATCCGCTCGGACGCGCGGCTGAACCTCATCGACGCGGTGCTCTCCGCGCTCCAGGGGCCGCGCGAGGTGACCATCTGCTTCGACTCGCACCTGTACCGGGGCAACCGCACGCGCAAGGTGAAGGTGGCGGAGTACGACGCCTTCGAGAGCCCCAACTTCCCCGTGCTGGGCACGCTGGGCGTGGACGCCACCTTCGAGGAGGGCCTCCCCTCGCGAGGCCCCTTCCGGCTCCACGAGAAGCTGGATCCGCGCGTCTTCCTCCTCAAGGTGTACCCGGGGCTGGACCCCGCCCTGCCCCTGCAGCTCCTGCCGCACGTGAAGGGGCTGGTGGTGGAGGCGTACGGCGCGGGCAACGTGCCCATCGCGCCGGAGCTGGGCCGCTCGCTCCTGCCGCTCTTCGTCCAGGCGCGGGAGCGGGGAATCCCGGTGTTGGTGGTGAGCCAGGCGTACCGCAACGGGGTGGACCTCACGCTCTATGAGTCCGGGGCGAAGGCGCTGGCGGAGGGGGCGGTCGGCGGTGCGGACATGACCCCGTCCGCGGCGCTGGTGAAGCTGATGCAGGGGCTGGCGGAGCACCCCCGGGGGGGCGAGGCCCTCTCGCGCTTCCTCCGGACGCCCGTGGCGGGCGAGCTGTCCGTCGGACGGCCGACAGTTCCTCCACCGGAGAAAAAAAGGCGCCGGCCGGCGCGGGTGGGGCGGGTCGGCTGATACCGGGCGCGTGAAAGGAGCGTGGGCGTGCTTGCCGCCGTGAAAAGGCGGCCCCTAAGATGGGAGGTGCGATGTCCGAGGAGAAAACTTCCGTCCATTCCATTTCGGACCTGCTGGGCAGCGCCCAGCAGCAGAGCGCGTATCTGATCGTCATCAGCGCCAAGTCCGCCGCCGGCATCGGGCGGATGTTCAAGCTGGACCGCTCGGAGGTGGTGCTGGGCCGCAGCTCGGAGGCCCAGTTCCAGGTGGAGGACGACGGCATCTCCCGCAAGCACGCGAAGGTCGTCGCCATTGGGGACGGCCGCTTCCAGCTCGTGGACCTGGGCAGCACCAACGGCACGTACTTGAACGGCCTGAAGGTGAGCGCCGCGCCGCTGTACGACGGCGACAAGATTCAAATCGGGTCCAACACGGTGCTGAAGTTCAGCATCCAGGACGCGCTGGAGGAGCAGTACCAGCGCAGCATCTACGAGTCCGCCACGCGCGACGGCCTCACCCGCGTCTACAACAAGAAGTACTTCATGGAGACGGTGCGCAAGGAGTTCGCGTACTGCCTGCGCCACCGCGTGCCGCTGTCGCTGGTCCTCTTCGACGTGGACCACTTCAAGCGCATCAACGACGTGTACGGCCACCCGGCCGGTGACTTCGTGCTGACGCGCATCGCGCAGCGGGTGGCGGACACGGTGCGCACCGAGGACCTGCTCGCGCGCTACGGCGGCGAGGAGTTCGCGCTGATGCTGCGCGAGTCCGCGGAGGACGCGGCCCTGGCGTGCGCGGAGCGCTGCCGCGTGGCGGTGGACCGCGCGGACTTCATCTTCAGCGGCACGCCCATCAAGGTGACCATCAGCCTGGGCGTGGCGACGCTGCTGGACTCGGACTTCTCCCAGCCGGAGGACCTCATCTCCGCCGCGGACAAGTACCTCTACCGGGCCAAGCACGCGGGCCGCAACCGCGTGGACGCCAAGGCCATCAGCGGCCCGTGAGCGTCTTCGGGTGGGAGGCCTGAGCACGGGCCTTCCACCTTCCGGTGTCCCCCGCCGTCAGCGCCCGAAGCCCAGCCGGCGCAGCCCTTCCTCCGACACGTGCTTCACGTGCGTGTCCGCGTCGCGCGCCGCCGCCTCGCTCAGCGCCGCCACGGCATGCGGTCCGCCCAGCGCCGTCAGCGACCTCGCCGCCGCGACGCGCACGTCCGCCACCGGATCCCCGCGCAGGCGCTCGGCCAGGACGCGCACGTGCGCGGCGCGGCCCACGAACTCCAGCGCCCGCGCCGCCGCGGCACGCACCACCGGATGATCCGACGCCAGCAGGCCCGCAGCCTCGTCCCCTCGCGACGGCTGCCGGTAGGCGGACAGCACGTCCAGCGCGGCCACCACCACCTCCGGCGCTCCGTCCTCCAGCGCCTTCGCCGCCAGCGCCATCGCCTCGCCGTTCCGGGGCAGCGACCCCAGCGCGCGCACGGCGCCCGCGCGCACCGGCGCCACGCTCGACGACAGGAAGGGTGCCAGCTTCCGGGTGGGAGGCGGGCCCTCCGCGCAGTCCCCCAGGAGCGCCACCGCCTCCCCTTGAATCTCGGGCGTCCGGGCGTTGCGCCCCTCGGCCACGTCCCGCAGGAAGGCGAAACACCCCTTCTCGTGGGCCATCGCGCCCAGCCACGGCCGGGCGGCCTCCACCGTCTCCGCGGCCTTCACGCCCTGGAGCGCCACGTCCCGCAGGGGCTTCCCGGCCGACTCCGCCAGGCCGCGCGCCGCCAGCTCGCGGATGCGCGCGTCCTCGTCCCCCAGCGCGCCCTCCAGCTCCCGCTTCGCCAGCGGACCGTAGCGGCGCAGGGTGGCCACCGCCGTGCGCCGGCGCTGCACGTCACCGGACGCGAGGTCCGGCCGCAGCGCGTCCAGCTCCCGCGAGTACACGGCGAAGAGCCGGTTGATGACGGCCTCGTCCGGGGGCTTCGCCTCCGTCAGGAGCAGCCGGCCCACGGACGCGCGCTGCCGCTCGGCGACGGCGAAGAGGAGCTCCGCCATCACCGCGTCGCCCGCGACGGGCCGCGACGCCACCGCGTCCAGCACCACGCGCGTCGCCGACCGCCCCTGGAAGGTGGCCAGGTGCAGGAGCGCGGGCAGCCGCACGGACGGCTCCTGCGAGAACATCTCCAGCGACAGTGACTGGCGCACGGCGTCCCGCTTCGCCCACACCCGGGCGGCGGCGGAGGGACCCCGGGCTCCGGCCTCCCGCAGGAAGTCCGCCGTGGACCGGCCGGTGTCGGCGGCGGCTCGGACGGCGGTGAGGCAGGCCCCCAGGTCCGCGTCTGGCGGGGTGTCCATGATCCAGTCCGCCAGGGCCCGCCGCTCGGTCAGGCCCCGGCTCCGGGCCCCCGCGCGCACCGCCGCCCAGCGCACCCGCCAGCTTCCGTCCTGGAGCGCCGACTCCAGGGCCCGCTGCGCCTCCACCCCACCCGTCCCCAGGGACGCCACCCAGCTGTCCACCCGGCCCCCGGTGACGCAGGCCCCACAGGTCCGGGCGCGCAGCGACGGGTCCGCGACGTGGCGGCGGCAGGAGGCCCAGCACTCGGAAGCGACCGTGCCGGCCCGGGAGGGGCTGGCCGCCAGCAGGAGCACCAGGAGGAGGAGACGGGACACGCGCCGGACACTCTAGCGCACCCGGGCCCATCCTTTCCGTGCGGGTCTCCTTGCCTTTTCCAGCCCGCTGCGCCATACCCCCCGACCCTCTGAAGATTTCCAGATTGCATCCAGCTAGGCGGAAGGAGGTGACTGCATGCCCGGTATTCGAGTGAAGGAAGGTGAGTCCATCGAAAGCGCTCTCAAGCGCTTCAAGAAGGCCACCGAGAAGGCCGGAATCCTTTCCGAGATCCGCAAGCGCGAGCACTACGAGAAGCCTTCCGTGAAGCGGAAGAAGAAGGCCCTCGCCGCCAAGAAGCGCGCTGTGAAGAAGGCCCGCAAGTCGTACTAAGCAGGCCCGCAGTGAGGAGCCGGGGCTCCAGCAGTCAGGTGCCCTGGCTCCCGCCGTCCCATCCGCTGGCGCGGCGACCCTTTTCCCCGCCCGTGAGGAATCCCGACATGACCACCCTGAAAGAGCGCCTGACCGCGGACCTGAAGGACGCGATGAAGGCCAAGGACGAGCTGACCCTGAGCGTGGTGCGCATGCTCAAGAGCGCCGTGAAGTACAAGGAGGTCGAGCCGGGAGCCAGCGAGCTGGACGACGCGGGCATCCAGCAGGTCATCGCCACCCTCATCAAGCAGCGCCGCGACTCCGTCGAGCAGTTCAAGGCCGGAGGCCGTCCGGAGCTGGCGGAGAAGGAAGAGCAGGAGATCTCCGTCCTGCAGCGCTACCTGCCCCAGCAGCTCACCCCGGCAGAGCTCACCGCCGCCGTCCAGGCCTCCATCGCCGAGGTCGGCGCCAAGGGCCCCAAGGACATGGGCGCGGTCATGAAGAACGTGAACCCCAAGCTCCAGGGCAAGGCCGAGGGCAAGGCCATCTCCGAGGAAGTGAAGGCCCAGCTGGCCAGGCTGTCCTGAAGCACCGCCGTTTTCAGGGAACGGGGCGCCGGGAACGTCTCCCAGGTGCCCTTCCCGGCCCGGGCTCGAGCGGATTTTTTGATCCCTCGCCCGCTGGCCATTAAGCGCTGATCCCAAGGCCGTCCGCCCGTCCCCCACCCCGGGAGGCGAGCAGCCAGCCTTCAGGAGTGCGCGCCGTGTCCCAGCTCCCGTCTGTTTCCGCGCCCCGCCCGCGTCCGCCTGCCCTACCTGTCCGGGCGGGCGGGCGGGGAAGCGGCGGTGCGGGCCGAGTCAGACCGGGGCGTCAGGATTGCGGGCGGAAGGCCGCGCTCATGCGGATGGATGGAGGGGCGTCGTGATTCCGGAGCACAAGATCCAGGAGGTCCTCGACCGCGTGGACATCGTGTCGCTGGTGTCCCGTCACGTGGAGCTGAAGAAGGCCGGGCGCGAGTTCAAGGGCCGCTGCCCCTTCCACCAGGAGAAGACGCCTTCGTTCTACGTCGTACCGGAGAAGCGCTTCTATTTCTGCCACGGCTGCCGGGCGAGCGGCGACGCGGTGTCCTTCATCCAGCGCTACCTGGGCAAGACGTTCCAGGACGCGGTGCGGGACCTGGCGCAGGAAGTGGGCATCGACCTGGAGGCCGCGCAGGACCCGGGCCTCAAGGAGCGCCAGCAGGTCAAGGAGGCCACGGACTTCGCCGCGGAGCACTTCCGCGCCCTGCTCTGGCACGAGGACGAGGGCCGCGCGGCCCGGGCCTACCTGGCCAGCCGGGGCGTGTCCGACGAGGTGGCCCAGGGCTTCGGCCTGGGGTGGGCGCCCGCGCAGTGGAGCCTGCTGGCGGACCGCTTCCAGAAGAACGGGATGCTGGAGTGGGGCCTCAAGGCGGGCCTCATCACGAAGCGCAACAGCGGCGAGGGTTGCATCGACTTCTTCCGCAGCCGCCTGATGGTGCCCATCCGCGCGCCGGAGGGGCGGCCCATCGCCTTTGGCGGCCGGCTGGTCGCGGCGGAGGACGGGCCCAAGTACCTCAACTCGCGCGAGTCCCGGCTCTACAACAAGAGCGAGACGCTCTTCGGCATGGACCAGGCGCGCGATGAGATCCACAAGCGCAAGACGGCCGTGCTCGTGGAGGGCTACTTCGACTGCATCGGCTTGCATCAGGTGGGCGTGCGCCACGCGGTGGCCCTGTGCTCCACCAACCTCACCGCCGGCCACCTCCAGGTGCTCAAGCGCGCGGAGGCCCGCGACCTGGTGCTCCTCCTGGACGGGGACTCCGCGGGCCTCGCCGCCGTGGAACGACTGGCCGGTCCCCTGCTCGCCGCGGGCGCCCCCACCCGGGTGGCGCTCCTACCCCAGGGGGATGACCCGGACGTGTTCGCCCGCCGCGAGGGCACCGACGGCGTGGAGCGCCTCCTGGAGGGCGCCCAGCCCCTCACCGCCTACCTCTTCGCCACCCTGCTGCCCTCGGGCAGGCAGGCGAGCTTCGAGGAGAAGATGGCCGCGCTGGAGCGGCTCAAGCCCGTCACCGCCCAGGTGCCTCCGGGCCTGACGCGCTCGGCGCTCATCAGCGCGCTGGCGGGGCACTTCGGCTGGATGCCGGCGCAGATCGAGTCGTCGCTCCAGTACAAGCCGCCCCCCACGCCCAAGCCGGCCGCCGCGGCGCAGCAGCCCCACGTCGTCCCCGCCCAGGCCGCGCCCCGCCCCGTGCCCAAGCCCCAGGCGGAGCGTCCCCCGCCGGAGTCGGAGGCGCTCTATGTGGCCGCAATCCTTCGGGATTCCCGGCTGCTCGCCCGGGACACCTTCCGCGTGTGTGATGAGCTGTCCCACATGGGGCTGCGGATGGTGTTGGCGCAGGCCACGTCCGGGCAGGGGCTGGAGGAGGCGCTCTTCGAGGCGACGGAGGTCGTCAAGCGGACGCTCCTGGAGGCCGGCCGCCGGCTCTCCCCCGGGGGAATGGAGCTGGAGGCGGAGTTCATCCTCGCGTGCCGCGACATCATGGTGCGGCGTATCGACGAGCGGCTCGTTTATATAAAGCGAGCGACGGAACAGACTCCGGGGGCTTTTGATTTGACAGAGGAGACCCGTCAGCTCCTGTCCGAGCGCAAAGAGCTGCTGGCCCTCCGCAAGCGCGTCCTGGATGAGCTGAGGCCCGCTTCCTCGGCAACGGGAACAAAGGCACCAATGCAACCGGTTTGAGTTCGCGTTTGTAAGAAAGCTCGACTTTGCGGTAGATCGGCCGGCTCGCCCAGGCCAAAGCACCTGATTTTCTTAAGGAGAAGTACCCGAATGCCGACGCAGAAGCCCCCCAAGGCATCCGTGAAGCCCACCAAGAAGAAGGTGGACCCGGTGATCCGCAAGAAGAAGGCCCCGGACAGCCCTGCGGCGAAGGTCACGAAGGCAGCGGAGCCTGAGGAGAAGGAGCTGCTGGCGAAGGACGCCCCCGCCGAGGCGCCCGAGAAGATCAAGAAGAAGAAGGGCGTCGCCGCCATGGCCGACGACGTGG
This sequence comes from Corallococcus exercitus, assembly GCF_042231735.1. Classification (GTDB taxonomy): domain Bacteria; phylum Myxococcota; class Myxococcia; order Myxococcales; family Myxococcaceae; genus Corallococcus; species Corallococcus exercitus_B. The sequence goes on along the minus strand of NZ_CP102577.1, from coordinate 9,643,266 downwards.
ACCCCGAGGAGGCCGCGGAGGAAGCCGCCGCCGCCGTCCAGGTGGACCCGGACGCCGTGGAAGACGACGTGGAGGAGGATCCCGTCGCCGAGCGCAAGGAGGTCAAGGACCTGCTGGCCGCGGGCCGCGAGAAGGGCTTCCTCACCTATGACGAGGTGAACGACGCCCTCCCCGCCGACATCGTGTCGTCCGATCAGATCGACGACGTGATGAGCATGTTCGGCGACAACGACATCGAGATCGTGGACGCGCAGAAGGCCGCGCAGTCCAACGAGATCAAGCCCACCGTCGCCGTCGAGGAAGAGAAGGAAGACCAGGACGAGGACGAGAAGGACGAGGACGACGAGCCGGGTGGCAAGTCCAACGACCCCGTCCGCCTCTACCTGCGCAAGATGGGCAGCGTCAGCCTCCTCACCCGCGAGGGCGAGGTGGAGATCGCCAAGCGCATCGAAGAGGGTGAGAAGGAAGTCCTGCGCGCCCTGCTCGCCTGCCGCGTCGCCGTGGCGGACATCCTGGACATCAGCAACCGCCTGAAGACGGGCAAGCTGCGCGTGCGCGACGTCATCAAGGACGCGCCCGAAGAGGCCCAGTCTGAGAACGCGGAAGAGCCCGCCGAGGAAGCGGCCGAGGGCGAGGCCCCCGCGCAGCTGGCGCAGAGCGAGCTGAACAAGATCGAGCAGATCTCCAAGCAGATCGAGCGCTTCCGCAAGTTCGCCAAGGACTGCGAAGTGCTGGAGGAGGAGCTCTCCGGGAAGAAGAAGCTCACGGAAGTGCGCAAGAAGGAGCTCAAGCAGGAGGTGAAGGACCTCCGGACCAAGATGATGGAGGTCCTGGAGGAGATGCGGCTGAACAAGAAGCAGGTGGACCGCATCGTCCTGAACCTCAAGGGCCTCATCGAGCGCGTGGAGAAGGCGGAGGAGGAGCTCGGGGACCTGGAGCGCCGCTACCAGGTCAACATGAAGGACCTGCGCCCGCAGCTCAAGGAGTCGCGCGAGAACCCGAACATCGCCAAGAAGATCCAGAAGCAGCTCAACTTCACGCCCGAGCAGCTGGAGGTCCTGGACCGCGACGTGCGCACGGCGGTGCGGAAGATCAAGCGCGTGGAAGAGGAAGCCAACCTCCCCGTGGATGCGCTCCGCCGCAACTACGACGCCATCCGCCTGGGTGAGAAGCGCGCCGAGCGCGCCAAGAGCGAGCTGGTGGAGGCGAACCTGCGCCTCGTGGTGTCCATCGCGAAGAAGTACACGAACCGCGGCCTGCAGTTCCTGGACCTCATCCAGGAGGGCAACATCGGCCTGATGAAGGCGGTGGACAAGTTCGAGTACAAGCGCGGCTACAAGTTCTCGACGTACGCCACCTGGTGGATCCGTCAGGCCATCACCCGCGCCATCGCGGACCAGGCCCGCACCATCCGCATCCCGGTGCACATGATCGAGACCATCAACAAGCTCATCCGCACGAGCCGCTACCTCGTGCAGGAGATTGGCCGCGAGCCGACGCCGGAAGAGATCGCGGAGAAGATGGAGCTGCCGCTCGACAAGGTGCGCAAGGTCCTGAAGATCGCCAAGGAGCCCATCTCCCTGGAGACGCCCATTGGCGAGGAAGAGGACAGCCACCTGGGCGACTTCATCGAGGACAAGAGCCTCGTGTCGCCCGCGGACGCGGTCATCAACATGAACCTGGCCGAGCAGACGCGGAAGGTGCTGGCCACGCTCACGCCGCGCGAGGAGAAGGTCCTGCGCATGCGCTTCGGCATTGGCGAGAAGAGCGACCACACGTTGGAAGAGGTGGGCCAGGACTTCGAGGTGACGCGCGAGCGCATCCGCCAGATTGAAGCCAAGGCGCTGCGCAAGCTGCGCCACCCCAGCCGCTCCAAGCGCCTGCGCTCCTTCGTGGAGAGCTGACGCAGGGCCGTTGAGCTGATTGGATTCGAAGGCCTCCGTTCCCTCAAGTGGACCGGGGGCCTTCGTCGTTTGGACGTCCCCGTGGAGGTGCGCCGTGGCCGCGAAGAAGCCCGCCGAGAAGCCCCTGCCCTTCTCCGACAGCGTGATGAAGCAGGTGCGCTCCATTCCTCGCGGGGAGGTGCGCTCCTACGCGCAGGTGGCCATCTACGCGGGGAGGCCGGGCGCGGCGCGAGGCGTGGGGAGGGAGCTGAAGCACCTGCCGGGGCAGGCCACGCAGGTGCCGTGGTGGCGGGTCATCCGCTCGGACGGAACGCTGGCGCCCCCGGTGGCGCACGAGCAGGCGAAGCGCCTGCGCGCGGAGGGCGTCACCGTGAACGAGCGTGGGCAGGTGTTCCGCGTGGTGAAGAAGGACGGCAAGGCCTGACACGCGGCGGCGCTTGCCAGGCGCGCGCGGGCGGAGAGATAGTCCGCCTCGCGTCTGGCGTCAGAGACATGAGGGCCCTTAGCTCAGCGGTTAGAGCTGTCGGCTCATAACCGATTGGTCCCTGGTTCGAATCCAGGAGGGCCCACCTTCCCCTCAATGCGTTGCAGTGCCTCCGAAGTCTCCCCGGAGGCATCTGTGCGTGTCCGCATGTTATCCCTGGGGTGCAGCGCTCTTTCGCAGCTTCAGCGAGGCTCCACTCCATGCGGTTCACGTTCGAGCAGGCACTCCGAAGAAAGTGCGAGCAGAACCCTGACCTGTCTCTGCTCCTGAGCCAGTGGGAGTATGACCGGCGGCTCGTCTCCGACGCGTTGCAGACGATCCTGCGCTACTTCCCTCACTACAGTCGTCACGACGCATCCCACTCCAACACGATTCTCGTGCAAGTGGCGCGCATGCTGGGACCGGCGCGAATCGAGGCCCTGTCCGCGACGGACCTCTGGCTCTTGCTTGAGGCGGCCTACCAGCACGACATCGGCATGGTGGTGACCGATGAGCAGGTGCGCAACTGGTGGAACACTCCAGGCTTCAAGGACTTCGTGTCGCAGCTGCGAGACAGTCCGGACGCGGAGCTGCGCCAAGCCTCAACGCTGTTCGACGGGCGCGCTCCACCGGATGGCCTCGCCAGGGACTGGCCCGTTGAGGTCAGCCGCATCCTGACCCTCACCATCGCTGAATACGCAAGGCGGCAGCATGCGTCGAATGCGGCTCAGATCATCATGGATCCGGTGCGGACCATCGGGCTTCAGAGTCCCCGGACCCACCTGATTCCCGCGCGGCTGTTCCGGCTCCTGGGCAAGATCTGCGCGCATCACGGGCGTTCCTTCGAGGACACGATGCTGCTTCCGTTCGAGGAAGCCGGCCTCGGAACGGATGATGCGCACCCACGCTTCGTGGCCTGCATGCTCCGGCTGGGCGACCTGTTGGACCTGGACAACGGCCGCTTCTGCCCTGTCATGAGCCGGAGTTTTGGAACGCTCCCGGCGTCCTCCCTGGCACATTACGAGAAACACGCTTCCATCAACCACTTCCAGGTCTCACCTACGCGGATCGAGGTGGAGACTGAGTGTGCGTCCTATGAAGCCTATGAGGTCACGGACCAGTGGCTGGAATGGCTTCGCGGCGAGCTGAAGAACCAGATGGCTCAGTGGTCGGAGGTCGCGCCGTCCCGAGACTTCGGGGCATTGCCCAGCCTCGGCAAGGTCCAGGCGCATATCAAAGGCTACCTCACACTGGAGCCAGGCCGCAGGCCCCGCTTCGAGGTGGACCGCGAGCAGATCCTCACGTTGGTCCGAGGGGCTAACATCTATGCGAACCATTTCAGCTGCATCCGCGAGCTGCTGCAGAATGCCGTCGATGCAACCATCCTTCGCGTCTGGGCGGACCGATGGTCGTCGAAGTCGAGCGAGGAACTGTCGAAGCTGACGCCCGCGAGCCTCCGCGAGGTCCTGAAGGAGTTTCCCATCCGCGTCGGATTCGAGCGCGTCCCGTCCGACGAGGCGTCACAGACGGGCCGCTGGCGGGTTTTCATCGAAGACAAGGGCACGGGGATCTCGCTGAACGACGTCAGGTACATCCAGCGAATCGGTGCCTCCTCGAAAAATCCTGATCGGCAACGGATGATTCGGGAGATGCCGGAATGGATGCGGCCCTCCGGGATCTTCGGCATCGGGCTGCAGAGCGCCTTCCTCTTCACAGACAAGGTGATGCTCAGGTCACGTCACCATGCAACGCAAGAGGCGATCGAAGTGATCCTCCAGAATGGCCAGGGTAATGGCATGGATGGGCTTTCGATCAGACGACTCGAGGGGGCTGAGGCCAGGATCCCCGTTGGAACCACGGTGGAGTTCCATCTTGCACTCGCTCGTATCCCGAAATCGCGCGGCTTCATTGCGTCAACACATTTCTCAGAAGCACGTAAGGCTTTTGACCCGGTGACAGGTCTCGACTTCCCTCATGAAATTGAGTTCACCAAGGCGATCATTCGCAATTTCTCGGAAGCCTGCGCCTGTCCCATCACGATACAAGGCATCCCTCCTCAGGCGCCCCCTACTGAGAATTTGTTCGACAAGGCGGATTTTGATCCCGAAACAAATCTGGAGCTCACCCTAGAGGTCACCACCCGCGACGATACGCATGCTCGCCTTTACTACAGGGGGGCGCCTCTCAACACCATCAGCCATCGTAGCAGCCATCAATTCCTAAACATACACTGCAATATTCATGACGGCCGGGCCAGTGACTTTCTGTTGATCAACCGGGAGCAACTGACGGATGAGGGTGAGCAAGCCATCCAGAAGAGCCTGGAAAAGACAATCAAAAAGGTCCTTCCCCGTCACATCAGCGAGCTGCGCAGGAAGCAGCCGGAATCTCCTGAAATCAAGGCTGCATCATTGTCTGCCAAGCTTCTCAACCTAGATGCTCACATTGCTCGCAAGGAGTGGCTCGGCTACCAACTCATCGTGCGCGACGGGAAGGAGATGTCTCTCGATGAGCTTCTCTCCAAAGAGCGAGTCGACTTGATTCACCCTGACGGGTACTCAAGTGGCTCCCCTACTCTTGTCTTTCGAAGGGGAGAATCCCAAGTTGAGATCCAGATGGGAGGCGACTACTGGTGGCTCAACTACTTACTGCCAGAGTCCTTCGAACACCACGGCTACCATGCATATGGACAACGAAACATCGGCATATATATCTTCTCTCGTTATCGCAAAGATTCAGGCGTTTCGAAGGAGGGGATGCGTTCGCTCATGCAAAACTTGCACTCAAGAGCTGCCTTCTTCGGTGCCAGTTATCGGCTTTCGATACCCTGCCCCGACGAATACCAAACCCTTCAATATATCCCAGGAGAGAGAGACGAGCTCTTTGGTCGACTGGCTCCCTGGTACCGGCCTCGAATGGTCTGCCCCTTCGTCTCGCGTGACAGACAGGTAACAGTCCCCAGCCCCCACAAGCTGGTCCAGTGGACAGCCCAGAATGCAGCAGGAGAGCGCAAATCTGAAGCAGAGATAGCCCGAGCCCTCTGGGGCTTCATTCGTGAGACCGATGAATTGATGGCGGAGGAGTGGAAGGAGCGCAAGGCGTACGACCTGCAACGAGTCCGATTCGAACTCTCACGCTGGCTGGATTGATGGGCACACGCAGAGAAGAAGGAGCAGTGTCATCCTGCGGCCCATCCACCAGGAGACTTCTCCACCATGGCCCCACGTATCGCCTCCCTTCTCACCTTCCTCTCCCCCTCCGCCTGTGGCTCCGCGAGCGGTAACTTCGTGGGCGAATACGACAGCGTGACAATGCCGATCCTCACCTCTAACGGAGAGACCACCCAGGGCAATCCCACGAAAGGGACGTTGACCATCGTGGAGGGCAAGGGCGCGGACACGGTGATCATCGAGGACTCCGACTGCGACATCGGGGCGCCCGTGAAGAGCGACTCGACGTTCCAGGTGGTCTCCAAGTACTGCCCGGCCAAGGAGGTCGCGGACTGTGAGGTCACGCAGAACGTCGCCGAAGGGACCGGCCCCCTGAGCGGCAAAACGCTGGTCATCGATCTCTCTCGGACGAACACGGCCGTGTGCCCGGATTGGTCGACGACCAGTTCCTTCGCCCCGAGGATCGATGCAACGAAGAAGTAGAACTGTAGGTCAGCGTCTGGCTGGGTAATGCCAGACCTCGCCCCGGCATTGACTCTTTCCGGAAGACAATGACTTACGCGCTTTGAACCCCGCGTGTCGCCTCTGTGCATCACAGGGGGGATGGGATGGCCAACGCCGCTCCTGCTACGCTGCGGCCCATCCTCACATGACCACCCTGCTCTTCGCCGCGGCGACGGATCCTGACCTGTTCTCCGGCAATCTCATCTGGATCCTTGCCATCCTCTTCGGCCTCTTCAAACACCGGGAGGCCCTTCGAGAAGCCTCCACGAACCGCAAGGCGATCTATTCGCTGGTGGCCGTGGAGATCGCCGCGCTGGTGATGCTCGTCTCGCGCTTGATCAAGCCCGTGCTCGATGGCCCCCTGTGGGCCGTCCTGGCGCCACTGGTCGCGTTCGTCCTCTTGCTGCTGGGACTGTTCCTCGCCGTCACCAGCCTGCTGGAGCTCCGCTCCGACAAGGAACGGCGGCTGAAGGGACGCACGCACGCGGGGTGGGCCGTCGCGCTCTCGGTCCTCCTCCTTGGCGGCATGGGCTTCGGCTTCTTCAGCGCCCTCGCACGCCGGGACGAAATCCCGGCGGACTTCCGGGCGGCGAAGCCCGAGGAAGGCATCCGCGACGAGGAGTTCAACTTCGCCTTCCGGCACCCAGGCAAGCCCTGGACGACGATGAACGCCCCACGGCTCAACAAGCTCGCGAAGTTCGCCATGGCTCGCGGTGGCAAGAGCCAGATGTTCTTCATCATCATCCCGGAGAAGTCCGCGGACGGAGAGGTCCCTGGCGGAGAGGAGAGCACCGAGCTCATCGCGGACATCGTGGCCGCCAACCTCGAGAGCGGCATGGGCGCGGTCGAAAAACTGTCGCGCGAACCCCATGCCGTCGGAGAGATGAAGGGCATCCGCATGCGCACCCGCGCCCAGCACAAGCAGATGCCGCTGACCTACGTGCAGTGGGTCTACGCGCACGAAGGGTACGCCTATCAGCTCATGGCCTGGGGAAGCACCCAGGACGAGAAGGAGCTCTTCGCGGAGGCGGACCGCCTGTTCTCGCACTTCTCCATGGTGGATCCCCAGCGCAAGGCCACCCCCGCCGCCGCGGCCACAAGCCCGCTGAAGGGACACTCCACGGAGTATGGCTACTCCGTCGAATTGGACGGGCGGCTCTGGGGACGGCCCCCCAACCTCGCGACGGCGTTTCCCGAAGCGGACTTCGGCGCGACCGGTGACGACACCAGCATGATCGTCGTCCCCCTCTGGCTCTTCGGCGAGGAGCCCTCTCCGGATGCTCTGAACCACGGCCTGCTGGGCGTCCTCGACATCGACTCCCGCGAAGCCACGGTCCGCAATGCCCGCGAGGTCACCACGGGCAAGCTCTCCGGCCGGGCCTTCACCTACGAGACCCAGAACGAAGCGGGAGCGGTCGACGAGTACGAGCTGCGCGTGTTCCGGGACGGGGACATGGCGTACCTGCTCGCCGGATGGTGGGCCAAGAACCAGCCCACGCTCGGCGCCCGGGTCCGCTCGGCGCTGGATGCCGTCACGCTCAGCGCCCCCTCGACCGCGCCCCGCTCCGCGGCGGTGGGCAAGGCCTCCGCGACCACCCACGCGAGGACCTTCAACAGGATCGCGCTGTACTACACCGACCGGGAGGACTTCGCCGCGGCGCTCCCCTGGTTCAAGCGCGCCTTCGAGCTGGAGCCCGGAGACCCGGTGCTGCTCGTCAACGCCGCGGCCGGGTACGGCAACGCGGGGCAGTACGCGGAGGGGCTCGCCCTCATCCACGCCCACGCGAAACGGTTCCGGGGGGAGCTGCGGCTGGAGGCCTGGCGGGCCTGGCTGCTCGTGCGCAGCGGTCGTGAGACCGAGGGGTTTCAAGCCTACGCCTCGATTTTTCCATCCCGCTTCACCAACGAGTTCCACCTGGACCGGTATCTCTCGCTGCTCGAGGAGAAGGGCCGTACCGCACAGGCGCTCCAGGTCATCCAGCGATACCGGAAGCGAGCCGACTCGACGAGCGCCACGCTCACGCATGCGGGCATCCTGCGGCGCAAGGGTTCCCACGCGCAGGCCGCCGCCCTCCTGCGTCAGCGGCAGAAGCAAGCGGGCTACACCCTGGAGCTGTCCGAAGCCCTGGCGGACACGTGGTTGGAGGCCCGGAAGCCCAAGCTCGCCCTGGAAGTCGCCGAGGAGATGGTGAGCAAGTCAGCGCAGTCCCCCAAGGGCTACCAGGTCCGGGCCCGCGCGCAGTACGCGCTCAAGCGCTATGCGGAGACCCAGTCCTCCCTGGAGAAGGCGCTCGAGCTGGAGCCCTCTTCCGCGGACACACGCCAGTTCCTCGAGCACGTGTCCGGCATGCTGGGCCAGGGGGTGAACTCGGTGCTCAAGACGCCCATCGAGGAGGTCGCGCTGCCGCCGGACCTGCTGGCCCGGAAGGGCAAGCCCGCCGAGGCGCCGGGCCACAATGGCCAGTACCTCCTGCGCGCCACCGCCATCTCCTTCGTGAAGGGAAAGGAGCTGCGCACCACCGACCTGCGCCGGGTGCTGGTGCACAACGCGGCGGGCGTGGAGCGCTTCAACACCTTCGAGTTCGAGTTCGACCCGCTGGCCGAGGAGATCTTCGTCAACCGGGTGGAGGTCCGGGATGAGCAGGGCCGCGTGGTGGCCAGGGGCAAGGTGGAGGACTGCTACGTCTCCGACAAGGCCTCCGCGCAGCAGGGCACCCAGCGCCGCACCCTGGTGGTGCCCGTGCCAGGCCTCAAGCCCGGGCACACCGTGGACGTGGTGGTCACCCGGCGCGACCTCACGCCGAGGCAGTCCATGCACTTCCTCGAGCATGACTTCTCCACGGGCATCCCCACGTCACGCGCCGTGCTCTACGTCCGCGGCGACGTGGACGCGATGCAGTGGCGGGCCTCGCCCGGCATCAAGCCCCTCCAGGCGCCCGACGCATGGACCTTCGTCGTCGAGCAGCCCGCCATCTACCGCGAGGAGGGCATGCAGCCCGACTACCAGGAGTACCTGCCCATGGCGTGGCTGGCCCCCGTCGGCACGACGTGGGAGGCCGAGGGGACCGACTACCTGAAGTCCATTGCCGCGCAGCTCGTGCCCGCGTCCACCGTGAAGGCCCTGGCCGCCAAGGAGGGTGGGACGGCCAAGGAGGAGGCGACGCGTGCCGCCGCGCTGGCCCGGTGGGTCCAGAAGAGCCTGACCTACCGAGGCATCCTCTTTGGCGCCCGGGCCCGCATCCCGCACACCGTGGACGAAATCCTCGGCAACCGCACCGGCGACTGCAAGGACCACTCGCTCCTGCTGCACCAGCTGCTTGGCGCGGCCGGGATTGCCTCGCAGCTGGCGCTCGTGCGGACGGGCGGCCCCATCGTCGCGGACACGCCCTCGTTGGACCAGTTCGACCACATGGTCGTGTACCTGCCGACGGTGGGCGGGGGCACCTTCGTGGATGCGACGAACAAGTCCATCGCGCCCATGACCAGCGGGGAGATTGGGTTGGGCGGCCGGGACGCGTTGGTGCTGGAGGGCACGAAGTCCCGGCTCGTGCGCATTCCCCCGTCCTCCCAGAGCCACGTCCGCGCTGAACGCCACGTCCGCCTCCAGGGGACGACGCTGCACGTGAAGGAGCAGGTGACGCTGACGGGAGGCCATGCCTCCGCCCTGCGCTACTACCTCACCAGCGAGGAGCCCTCCGAGCGCGCGGAGCTGATGGCCTCCATGATGGGAGGCTCCCGCGCCGGCGTGAGCGTCACCACCCTGGAGGCCCCCGACCTGGAGGAGCCCGAGCGCCCGCTGACCCTGAGGATTGAATATGTCGTGCGCGGCCGCTTCGCCTCCGCGGGCGGCGGTATCGTGGGGCAGCTGCCCTCGCCCTGGGAGCACAACTTCCTGAGTCTCCGGGAGACGGAGCGACGCGACTCTCCCTTTGAGATGAGGGCGGCCCTCGTCATCGAGAGCGTGACCCATTTCGAGGTGCCCTCGGGACAGGAGCTCACGGAGCAGGACCTGAAGGAGCGCTCCGCCACCACGGACCATGCGGAGTGGAAGCTGGCGTCCCGACTGGCCGATGGCGTGCTCACGCGAGACTTCCGCATCCAACGGGCGAAGGGACGCTACGAGGCCTCCAGGTACGCGGCGTACAAGGACGCCGTGCAGGCCGCGCTGGGGGCCTTGGAGCAACGCGTATCGCTGCGCGGGCCCGCGTCCGCGGCCGTCCAGGAGTAGTCCGACGTCAATCACTTGCACCCTGACTGCATCGTTCGCGCGGTCGGGGACGCCTGGAGATGCACTCTTTCGGGCGCGGGGAGCCCCTATGCGCAACGCGTCGAAATCCATCGCAAATGACCGCGTCTACACATACCTGGTGAAGTTCGGGAACGCGACCTGGCGCTACATGGTGCGCATCATCCCGGATGGCCGCGTGACAAACCTCGGCCTGGCTGAGAACTGAACGAACCGGCGGGGCGGCGGCGCATAGGATGCGCGGACATGGACTTCCAGGCGCGACTTGAGGCCCTGACACGTCAGCTCCGGCCCTGGTCCGCGCTCTGGTCCCACTCCATCCTCCAGGGCTGGCCCGGGTCCGGCGCCGCGTATCCCGAGGACTGGCTGGCCTATGCCCGGTCGCTCGATGAGGCGGGCGAGCGCCAGCTGGACCAGGGGGTGCTCGTGGGCGTTCCGCCGCCGTCCCTGGGCGCGCTCCTGGGCGCGCTCCAGGAGCTGACGGCGCTGCCCTGGCACGAGGGCCTTCACCCGCTGACGGTCGCGCAGACGCAGGGCCTCAGCGCCAAGAAGACCCACGAGCTCGAGCGGGTGCTTGCCCTGCTCGCGCCGAGGACGCGCTTCATCCACCAGGCGGTCGATATCGGCGGCGGCATGGGACATCTCGCCCGCCTCTGTGCGCGGACGTTCGGGTGGAACTTCCACAGCATCGATCGGGACGCCGCGTTGCAGGACAAGGGCCGGCGGTGGCTGACGAGAACCCCTCACCCGGGCGGGGACACCCTGTGGTTCATCCAGGCCTCCGTCGAGGACGGGCCCCAACCGCGGATTGATCCGCTCTTCTCCGGCCGGGACCGGGCCTCCATCGGTCTGCACACCTGCGGGCCGCTCGCCCTCACGCAGATTCGCAAGAGCCAGGGGGCGGGCTTCGTCCTGAACATCGGCTGCTGCTACGACAAGCTGGAGGCCCCGCGGGATTACCCCGTCTCCCGCTTCGGGGGTGCGCATCCGCTGCCCTTCACCCCGCATGCCCTGGCGCTGACGACCCGGGGACGGCATCACAAGACCGAGGGGGAGTTCGCGCGGATGAAGCGGGTGTACGCGTGGCGCTTCGCGTTTGACCTCCTGTCGAGGCAGCGCTTTCCCGAGCGCGGCTTCGTGAGGGCCGGAGACGCGCCCCGGACGCTCTATGACGGACGCTTCGCCCTCTACGCGCGCGACCGCCTGGCGCGCCTGGACCTCGAACCTGGCATGACGGACGCCGAGCTGGACGCCTTCGAGGTGTCCGTTCGCGCCGAGACGCGCGACCTCTTGCTCTGCCATCTGTTGAGGGACCGCTTCTCGAGGGCGCTGGAGGTCGTGCTCCTGCTGGACCGCGCGCTGCTCCTGGAGGAGCTGGGCTTTCAAGTCGATCTGCTCCAGCTCTTCGATCCGCGCTTGTCTCCGCGCAACCTCGCGCTCATCGCGTCGCGGAGCGCTTGAGGACCTTCGTCACCCGGTGAAGACGCCCCAGCAGATGTCGTTCCGCGCCCGCTGGTCTTCGAGGACGAACTCACGGAGGGGCGCGGGGATCCGTTTTCGCTGCCATCCGAGCTCCTTCATGCGAGCCCCTTCCGCGTCATCCTCGGCGACCGACGCGGCGGCGGCCCGGAGGGCGTACGCCGCCGCGCCCAAGTAGTGCGCGGCGACGTGGGCGACGGCCACCGCCTGGCCTGCCGCGAGCGCCGCGAACCTGGCCGGGTCCGGCAACCCACGCCCCGCGGCGTTGGCCACGAACGCGGTCCGGTGGGCGTCACGCATCGGCACCTCGCCCCGGATCCACGCCCGCCCCACGGCGATGGCTTCACGGGGACGCGCGTCCCCAGGGCGCGCGTTCTCGAAGAAGGGCAGGACGTGCTCCGCGCAGACGGCGGCCCACTCCGCGAGCAGGTGGTGGTCCTCGTCGGTCAGGCTCCCGCCACGACGAATCGTGATCAACCGGGGGTCTCGCTCTTTCGGCAGGATCGGCATGGACGGATCCTCGCTCAGCCTCCTCCCCTTCAGGGCTCGGAAATCGAAGCGGGCATGGGGCAACGCCCTTGGACCATCCCTCCCCCACCCGCTCCTCTCCGTCCCTATCTTCAAGGTCCTGAGGCCTTTCGCCACGGAGGCGAGCCATGAGCACCGGAGCATCCATCCCCAAGCCCGCCGACGCGGTCCCCCGCTACGTCCTGGAAGGCCGGGTGGTCACCCTCAACTCCCGGGACGAGGTGCTGGAACACGGGCGCGTCCTCGTCCGAGGCAGCCGCATCGTCGCGGTCGAGCCGTCAGGCGGCCCGCTCCCCGAAGCCTTCCGGGACGCGCCCGTCATCCACACCCGGGGGACGCTGTATCCAGGGCTCATCGACCTGCACAACCACTTCGTCTACGACGTGCTGACGCTGTGGCGGGTGCCGAGAAAGTATCTCAATCGCACCCAGTGGCCGCGCCACGCGGAATATGGCCCGCGTATCTCCCTGCCGGTCCGCGTGCTCGGTGGCCATGCCCCTACGGCCCGCGCCATCGTCCGGTACATCGAAGCCAAGGCGCTGCTGGCCGGGACCACCACCGGCCAGGGGATCCGGACCCGCGTGTCCGGCGGAGAGGCCCTCTTCCGGGGCGCCATGCGCAACGTCGAGGAGCCCCGCGACGACCACCTGCCCGCAGGCAGCACCCGCGTGATGGACCTGCATGACGACGCCGAGGACATCAAGTCCTTCCGCGACGCCCTGGAGTCCCGCGCCGCGTACTTCTACCACCTGGGCGAAGGCGTGGATGACTACGCCCACCGCCGCTACCTCGACCTGGCTGACCATGACCTCATCCAGCCGTCACTGGTCGGCATCCACAGTCTGGGATTGCAGCGCCCGGACCTGGACAGGATGGCGGACAGGGGTGCAAAGGTCGTGTGGTCCCCCTTCAGCAACCTGCTGCTGTATGGACAGACGTTACCGGTGTCGGACCTGCTCGGCGCGGGCGTGACGTTCTCGCTGGGCTGTGATTGGTCCCCCACTGGCAGCAAGAACCTCCTCCAGGAACTGAAGGTCGCTCGCCACGAAGCCGCGCGACAGGGCGTGTCCCTGTCCTCACGGACCCTGGTGCGCTCGGTGACGGCGGACGCCGCCCGGGTCGCGGGCTGGCAGACCCAGGTGGGCACCCTCCGGGCCAACGCCCTCGCGGACCTGCTGGTCATCGCGGGCACGGACGGCGACCCCTATGACACGTTGATCTCCGCCACGGAGAAACAGGTGCGCCTCGTCACCGTGGATGGCGTCGCCCGCTACGGAGACCGCGCGCTGATGGAACAGCTCGTCTTCGACCCGAGCCATCCCTCCGAGCCCTGGACCGTCGACGGCGTCGAGAAGGCCTTCTCCCTTTGGGCGGAGGACTCCCCCCTCAACGACCTGGGCTTCGAAGCGGCGCGCTCCCTCCTCGAAGAGGCCATGGCGGACCTGCCGGGCTTCCAGCAACGGATGGAACACGCGGAGCGCGACCGCGCGGGCCCGGAGCCGTTCGCGCTCGTGCTCGACAATGAGCCGCAGGACGTCTTCGCCACCGGGTCCGATGACTTCGCGTTCCTCACCGACCTCCACCGCGTCGCCGGACGCATCACGCTCGACGCGCCCACCGTGGGCGGGGAGGACTACTGGGCGCTCCTGTCGGCACAGACCAACCTGGATGACACCCTGAAACAACAACTGCGGCAGGACTATGCGTGACGGACGCCCGGGGCGGAGGCACCCTCCCCTTCCGGGCAGGAAATAAATGCCCCTGACGGCGTAACCCCGGTGCGGCGGCAGCACCGGACAGGCCGGAAGGGACATCTCGAATGAATCACAGCGTGCGGAAGGCATGGTGGGGGGCACTGACGGCGGGTGCCCTGCTCGTGGGTGGCGGGGCCTGCGGAGGCGACGACAGCCCCCCGGAGGACAACCCGTCCTCGGACGCGGGGACGCAACCCGATGCCGGCACGAAGCTCCCCGCCGAGGAGGGCCGGGCGCTCGCTGTATCCAATGGCGGACTCGTCGTGGTGGGCTCCACCGAGGCGAACCTGGCCACCACGGGCGTGGACCTGCTCGTGCGGCGCTACACCGCTTCCGGTGAGGTGGACACGTCGTTCGGCACGCAGGGCTCCGTGGTGCTCGACTTCGAGGGTCCCGCCAAGGGTTCCATCTCCGGCCAGCGGGAGCAGGACGACCGCGCGGACACGGTGGCGGTGCTCGCGGATGGCAGCATCCTGGCCGCGGGCTTCGCGCGGGGCGGCAGCGCTTCGAATTCACGCGACTTCGTGGTGGTGAAGCTCAAGGCCAATGGCCAGCTGGACACGGGCTTCAACAAGACGGGCAAGTCCCGGCTGCATTTCGGCGAGGAGAACAGCGTCAACTTCGTGGGCACCCTCCGCGGCCTCCTGCCCCTGGCCGACGGCCGCTTCTACGTCGGCGGCTTCCTGACCAAGTCCGACGGGCTCGACGAGGACTTCGCGCTGATCCGCTACAACGCGGACGGCTCGCTCGACACGACGTTCAAGTCCGCGGGCAGCCCGTCCGGCAGCTGGATTGGCGGCGCGTACACGGACGCCGAGTCCGTACAGGGCATGGTGCTCCAGGGCTCCAGCGTCGTCCTGGGCGGGGGTGACCACTTCGCGGCCGTGCGCATCACCTCCAGCGGCAGCCAGGACCTGACGTTCGGAACCCAAGGCCTCGCCAAGAGCGAGGGCGGCCAGGCCCACGCCCTGGTGGCGCGCCCCAACGGCGGCTTCCTGCTCGCGGGCTCCGAGCAGGACGTAAAGGTCGGCGGCGAATGGCACGGCGTGCTCAAGCTCGTGGCGTACACGGCGGACGGCAAGCCGGACGTCACCTTCGGTCCCGCGGGCGTGCGGCAGCTCACCGCGCCCGCGGGGGTGCTCGACGTGGTGGACGTCAGCGGCCTGCGCATCCAGGCGGATGGAAAGGTCCTCGTCTTCGCGGACGTGTATGCGAAGCCCGTGCTCTTCCGGCTCCAGGCCAACGGCGACCTGGACACGTCCTTCGGCACGGACGGCATGGTGCGCTGGCCGGAGACGCAGCTCGCGGTCCCGCTCTTCGTCCGCTCCACCACCGGACCGAAGCTGGCCATCCTGGGCGACCGGGCCTTCGTCACGGACGCGAACGTCTACTCATCCGGGTTCTTCCCCGATGAGAACGCGCGTCTGTTGTTGAAGAGCACGGGCCTGTAGGCCCGGCCAGCATCAATGCATCCGCACCTTCACGCTCATGCGTCCCCGGGGGATGTTCAGCGTGGACCTTGGCGCAGGGGACGCGGGCATGGAGGGGGCGACGCGATTCCTGGCGTCGTAGCGCTGGCGTTTCGCCGCGTCGCCCAGCTCGTCGTACGCGGCCTGGATGCGGAGGAAGTGCTCCGTGGATTCAGGCCGGGAGTCCCGGTCCGGGTGACACTCTCGCACCTGTCGCAGGTACGCGCGCCGGATGTCGCGCGCGTCCGCGGTCGTCGTCACGCCAAGCACCGCATACAGGTCCACCATGGACCGGAACCTGGAGACGTTGCGCACTCACGGCAAACGGACCGCGAGACGCACGCGTTCGTCCGGTCCCTCACGTCCGGGCTCAGCCCTTGATCGTGTACTTCACCGACACGCTGTCGTGGTCCGAGCGGAAGCCGCGGTCGACGTGGGCGCCGTGGCTCTTCAGCGAGCCACTGGGCGTGTGCATCAGGTAGTCGAGGGTGCCGTGGCCGTGGGTGCCGACGTTGAGCTTGTTGTCGTACTTCACCTGGTTGCCCAGGACCTTGTAGCTGTCCCGGTTGAAGTCGCCGCCCACGATGACCGGCAAACCCTTCTTCTCGAAATGGGTGACCAGCCGGTCCAGCCGGTCCATGTGCTTGTTCCACATGTCCTGCCGCCACTCCTTGTGGGGCTTGTTGCCGCTCCAGGCGCCGCTGACCAGGTGCGTGTTCATCCGGATGATGCTCTTGCCCGTCTCCTCGTTCTTCAGCTTCACCCAGGTGACGTAGCGGTTCGGGGAGACCCCTTTCTTGCCTTCATGGGTCCGCAGGAAGCCCTCGTCCTGGAGCTTCCACTCGGACTTCTTCCAGGAGATGGGATTGGGAATCCGCAGGCCGCCGTCGCGGGGCATGTAGTGCCCCCACTCCGGGCCCAGGTCGCGGATGGCCTTGAAGTAGCGGTCGGGGCTGATCTCGTTCCAGCCAATCAGGCCGCCCTGGGACGCCGCCCGCTTCACGTCGTGCACCACCGCGGCCTGGTCCATCACCGGGTTGCTCTTCACGTTGATGGTGACGGTCTTGAAGGTGTCGCGGGTGCCCGCCAGCGATTGCTCGCTGACGTGCCCCTCGTGGGCCGCGCCCAGTTCCAGGCGGCGCCAGACGCCACCGCCCACCACGCCGTCCACGTGCTGGAAGTCGTTCTTGCGCTCGAACTGCTTCACCGCCGCCCGGGTCTGCGTGTCGAAGTGATCATCCGCCTGACCCTTCAGCAGGCCGTGCTGGATGAGCTTCTTCTCCAACCGTTTGACGTCGGGACCGCTGGAACCCACCCCCAGGCGGTGCGGGTGTGGGGCTTTGGCGTCGGGCTTGAGGCGCATGACCCATTCTCGAACATAGCCGCCCGAATGTTGTGCTGGATCCTCGGGAAACAAGAAAATCCAGCACAGGTAAAAAACATCAGCGGAACCCTTTTCCGTCTGTTCCTGCCCCGCCGTCTCGCGCCGTCAGCGCCAGAGGCAGCGCGTGTCCAGGGTGTAGAAGTCCGAGGGGACGAACGGATCCCACGTCTGCCGCACGAAGTAGAGCTGGCTCAGGTCGCGGCTCACCACGGGGTGGAACTCGTCCTTCTCCGTGTTCACCTCGGGCCCCAGGTTGACGGCTGGGGTCCAGGTGCCCGCGACGTTGAAGCTCACGTACAGGTCGCCCAGCCCGTAGCCCCCGGGGCGGTTCAGCGAGGCGAAGACGAGGACCCGCCCATCCGGGGACACCCAGGGGTTGTACTCCCAGGAGTCAGGGCTGTTCAGCGCGGGGCCCAGGTTCTCCGGCGCGGTGTAGCGGTTGCCCAGGCGCCGCACGCGGTACATCTCGAAGTCCGTCTCGAACGTGCCGCTCGCGAAGTAGACCGTCCCGTCGCGCGTCACGCTGGGGTACAGCTCCTCCCTGTCTGTGTTCACGAGCGGCCCCAGGTGCTCGGGCGTTCCCCAGCCGTTGCGGACGCGGTGCACGACCCAGAGGTCGGTGTCCGGCCGCTCGACGCCGCCGTTCACCGGGCGGGTGGAGGAGTAGAAGAGGGACTGCCCATCCGGGGAGAGGAACGGATCCGAGTCCTTGTACGTCCCCGAGAACGACACCACCTCACCGGGGCTCCAGTGGCCGTTCTTCAGCTGGGTCACGTAGATGGCCTGGTACGGCGGCGTGTCCGAGTCCACGTGGTAGTACGCCGTCCTCCCGTCCGAGGAGAACGCGAGCCGGTACTCCGAGCGCTCCTCCAGGGAGATCTCCCCGGGCGCGAAGAGGCTGCCTCCCGGCTCGCACCGGGGCTGTCCCCAGGACGCGGACTCCGGCGCGAACCCTTCGGCCTCCTGGGCCCCGGCGGTGCCAGCCGTCGTCACGGCGGAGACGGCGAGGAGGACGTTCATCGACCACTGCCTGGCGAAACGGTGCATGTGCATCTCCTTTGTTGAGAGCACCGTCGCCCGGCGGCGGCGAAGGGGTCCAAGGAGATGTGACGAACCGTGGAGGGTCAGGGACGAACGGTGGAAGGCGGCCTCAGGTCGGCAGCTCCAGCGCCCGCTGCACCTGCGCGCGGTAGCTGCGGCCCGTGGTCAGCCGGGTGCCATCCTTCAGGACGAACACGTATTCGCCGGGGGGAAGGGGCTCCACCTCCTCGATGCGATCCAACCGCACGATGAACGAGCGGTGCGCGCGCAGGAACTGCCTCGGGTCCAGCTTCTCCTCCAGCGCCGCCATCGTCTCGCGCGTGAGGTGCGACTGCTTCCCCACGTGCACGGCGACGTAGTTCCCCTCCGCCGTCAGGTAGTCGATGTCCTCCACCGGCAGGAAGCGCATGCGCCAGCCCACCCGGGCCACGAGCCGCGTCACGTAGCGCGCGGGCTCGGCGGACGGGCGCGCGGCGAGCGATTCCAGCCGCGCGAGCAGCGCCGCGTCCAGGGAGGCCGGCACGGTCCGCCGCCGCTCTCTCGCGCGCTCCAGGCTGGAGCGGAAGCGCTCCCGGTCGAAGGGCTTGAGCAGGTAGTCGAGCGCGTTGGCCTCGAACGCCTGCACCGCGAAGTCACGGTGGGCCGTGACGAAGATGACCGAGGGCGTGGGTTCCGGGGCGAGCGCCCGGAGGACGCCGAAGCCGTCCGGCCCCGGCATCTCCACGTCCAGGAGGACGAGGTCCGGACGCTCGGCGCCGATGGCCGCGATGGCCTCGTGACCGTTGCGGCACTCCCCCACCAGCTGCATGTCGGGCGCTTCGGCCAGCAGGTCCTTCAGGCGCTGACGGGCGAGCGGTTCGTCATCGACGATGAGCACGCGCAGGGGGGCACTCATGGGCTGGGCGCCGTGCGGAAGGGGATGGCGAGGGCCACCGTGGTGCCACCGCCCACGGCGTCCCTCAGCTCCAGCCGGTGGGCGCCGCCATAGTGCTGCACCAGGCGCTCGCGGGTGATGCGCAGCCCGAGGCCGCCTCCCGCGCCCCGGGAGACGTCCGCCGGGTGCTCCTTGAGGCCGACGCCGTCATCGCGGACCTCCAGGTGGAGCTCGGGCCCCTCGCGCCGCGCGACCAGCGTCACCGTCCCCGGCTCGGAGCCCGGCGCGATGCCATGCTGGATGGCGTTCTCCACGAGCGGCTGGAGGACGAGGTGGGGGACGTGGGCCGTGAGCGCGTCCGCCGCGATGTCCTGCCTCACCGTGAGCCGGTCCGCGAAGCGCACCCCCTGGATGTCCAGGTACGGCTGCAGCGAGCGCAGCTCCTCCTGGAGCGGCACCTCCTCCGTGCCCGCGGCCTCGAGCGTGCCGCGGAGCAGGTCGCTCAGCCGCGCGATCATCCGCTCGCTCCCGTGCGGGTCGCGATGCACGAGCGCGGAGATGGTGTTCAGCGTGTTGAAGAGGAAGTGGGGGTGGAGCTGGGCCTTGAGCGCGTGCAGCTGCGCGCGGGCCAGCTGGGTGTCCCGCAGCCGCAGCTGGTCCGCGTAGTAGACGGCGTGCGCCACCCCCAGCACGGTGAGGTAGACGAACGGGTTGGAGAGCAGCGCGTGCACGAGCACGTCCAGGAAGGCGGGACGCTGCGCGTACCAGCCGACCCACGGGTCCAGGGAGAAGATCATCGCCGCGCGGAGGAGCGCGACGGCGAGCGCACCCGCCACGTGGAGCGCGGCCCGCGAGGCCACGTGCCGCCGCTCCAGGGGGAAGCGCAGCCCGAACTCGAGGATGCCGAGGGTGAGGGGCACCCAGAGGAGGTGCGCCACCATCGACGTGAGCAGCGCGTGCCCCCAGCCCATCCCGCCCGTGGCGTGGGCTTCGCTCGCGGCCGCAAGTCCGGCCAGCGTCCAATAGGCGGTTGCGGCGGCCCACGCCTGCCAGGTGTCGCGAAGTGACATGGTTCCGCACTCTACGGGGTTCGCGGGCCGGGACTTCACGCGCTCAACGCCATACACTTCCCCGCAAGTCACGACAGACGGGCCAGGCACGCCAATGTCAGAGGCCGATGCGAAGGTGCCGCCCCCTCTTGCAGGAGCCACGCATGACGCCCCTTCCCCGCCGTTCTCTGCTCTCTTCCTTGCGCGCCGTCGGCCGTGCGGCGACAGGCCTGCTGTCCGCGTCGGTGCTGTTGCACGGCGCCACCGCGCTGGCAGGCGGCCTGCCCTACCCCTCTCCGGGCGCGCATCTGCTCCCCATCAACCTCCCGGCGGAGTGGTTCAACCGGGGAGGCGAAGGGGTCGCCTATCACGACACGGACACCCTCCGCCGGGGCACCTCTACGCTGCGGCCCACGGAGTCCGTGGACATGGATGAGGTCAACGGCGTGACGAGCCTCTCGTGGACCCGCGCGGGCGAGTGGCTGGACTACTCCATCGAGGTGGATGAGCTCGCGACCTACACGCACAGCTTCAAGGCGCGCGTGGCGTCCGCGGGCGTTGGCGGGACGTTCCACCTGGAGCTGGACGGCGTCGCCCTCACCGGCAGCCTCCAGGTCCCGGACACCGGAGGCTGGCAGACGTGGACGGACGTGACGGCGAGCTTCCCCCTTCCGCCGGGTGAGCACACGCTGCGGCTCGTCTTCGACACGGTGGGCCCGACCGGGTTCGTGGGCAACGTGGACGGCTTCGAAATGAAGCGGGACGACAGCGGCATCCAGTTCCCCTACCCCATCGCCAACAACCCGCCGTCGCTCCCCTACAACACCATTCCTGCCGCCCGGTTCGACAGCGGCGGTGAGGACGTGGCCTACCACGACACGGACGCGGTCAACGAGGGAGGCGTCTACCGGACGGAGGGCGTGGACGTCTTCGCGGGGCTGGATGGCCAGGGGTACGCGGTCGGCTCCATCCAGAGCGGGGAGTGGCTGGAGTACACCGTCTACGCCACCCAGACGCGCAACTACTCCCTCATGCTCCGGCTGGCGTCGGCCAGCGGCGGACAGGTCAACGTGGACGTGGATGGCGGCACGCAGGCCATTGGCTTCGTGGGGGCCACCGGCGGCCCCCAGACCTTCAGCAACTTCTTCTTCAACGCCATCCCGCTCACCCAGGGGACGCACGTGATCCGCATCTCGTTCGGCGTGAGCGGCGGCGGCACGTTCGGCAGCTTCAGCAGCCTGCGCTTCGACTAGGCCCCGAGCGTCCGGGTCGCGCTGGTGGCCTGCCGCCGCGCGACCAGGGCGCCGAAGACTCCGGCGGTGAAGAACATGATGACGCTGTAGATGGCCGCGGGAATGGCCATCACGCCGTCATTGAGCAGCCGGGGACTGGAGGCGATGGCGATGGCGAGCGTGCCGTTGTGGATGCCCACCTCCATCGCGATCGCCACCGCCTGCTTGCGCTCGACCCGCAGCAGGACGGGCACCACGAACCCCACCGCCATGCTGGCCAGGTTGAAGGCGAGCGCCGCGAGCCCCACGCTCTGGAAGTACGTGACCAGCTGGTCCCGCTCCTTGAGCGTCGCCGCGAGCACCACGAGCACCAGGAACAGCGCCGAGATGATGCGCACGGGCCGGTCCAGGCCATCCGCGAGCGCCGGCCGCTTCGCGCGCACCCACATTCCCAGCGAGATGGGCACCAGGACGATGCCGAACACCTGGACAATCTTGGCGAACTGCAACGGGATGGCCCGCTCCTCCCCCATGAAGTGCGCCAGGGAGAAGTTCACGATGAGCGGCAGCGTGAACAGTGACAGCACGCTGTTGACCGCCGTCAGGCTGACGTTCAGCGCGACATCGCCCTTGGCCAGGTGGCTGAAGAGGTTCGCGGTCGCGCCGCCCGGCGTGGCGGAGAGCAGCATCAACCCGACAGCGAGCTGGGGAGGCAGCCCGAAGCCGGTCGCGATGGCGTAACAGACCCCAGGCATGAACAGCGTCTGACAGCCCAGGCCCACCAGCGCCGCGCGCGGGAACAACGCCACGCGGCGGAAGTCCGCGAGGGTGAGGCTCAGCCCGAGGCCGAGCATGATCACCCCCAGGGCAATCGGCAGGAACACCTCGGTGATGGCACTGCTCTGCATGGCGGGCCCCCAGCGAAAGCACCCACTCTGCCAGAAAGCCCGCCGGCAGGCAGACTCACCCTTGACGAAGCACCAGCAGCCGGAGCTCCGTCATGTCCTCAATGGCATACTTCACGCCCTCGCGGCCCAGCCCGGAGCCCTTCACGCCGCCGTAGGGCATGGTGTCGACACGGAAGCTCGGCACGTCACCGACGACGACTCCGCCCACCTCCAGCTCGTCCCAGGCCCGCATCGCGCGTGACAGGTCCTGCGTGAAGAGCCCGGCCTGCAAGCCGTAACGGCTGGCATTCACCCGGCGCAGGGCCTCGTCGAAGTCGCGGAACGGCTGGAGGAGCACCACGGGGCCGAAGGCCTCCTCCGCGCACAGCGACGCGTCCTCGGCGACGCCCTCCAGCACCGTGGCCTCCAGCAACGCGCCGCGCCGCCCTCCTCCGGTCAGCACCCGGGCGCCTCGCGCCACGGCCTCTTGAATCCAGCCCTCCAGCCGCCGCGCCGCGGGCTCGTCAATCAGCGGCCCCAGCGTGGTGGACTCGTCCCGGGGGTTGCCCGCGCGCAGGGCCCCCGCCCTCGCCACGATGCGCTCCCGCAGGGCGTCGTACAGCGACTCGTGCGCGAGGACCCGCTGCACCGAGATGCAGCTCTGCCCCGCCTGGAAGAAGGCGCCCTGGGCGATGCGGTCCGCGACGAAGTCCAGGCGCCCTGCCTGGTCCGCGTCCACCACGCAGGCCGCGTTGCCGCCCAGCTCCAGCACCACCTTCTTGCGGCCGGCGCGGGCCTTCAAATCCCAGCCCACCTTCTCCGAGCCAGTGAACGACAACAGCTTCAACCGGTCGTCCTCGATGAACGGACCCACGTCCTCCAGGCGCGTGGGCAGCACCGAGAAGGCGCCTTCCGGCAGGGCCGTCTCCGCGAGCACCTCCGCCATGAGCAGCGCGCTCACCGGCGTGCGGTCCGACGGCTTGAGGACGAAGGGGCAGCCCGCGGCGATGGCGGGCGCCACCTTGTGCGCTACCAGGTTGAGCGGGAAGTTGAACGGCGTGATGAACGAGCACGGCCCCACCGGCACGCGCTGCGTGAAGCCCCGGTAGCCCGCCGTGCGCTGCGACACCTCCAGGTTGAGGACCTCGCCGCCGCCGCGCACCGCCTCCTCCGCCGCCGCCTTGAAGGTCTCGATGAGCCGGGTGACCTCCGCCCGCGCGTCGCGCAGCGGCTTGCCGGCTTCGATGCAGAGGGCGAGCGCGAACTCCTCCGCGCGCTCCTGGAAGCGGCGCACGCAGTGCTCCAGCACCTGCTGCCGGGCATACGGCGCCAGCCTGCGCATGGGGTCCGTCGCGCGCACCGCCGCGGCGATGGCCTCCTCCACCGCGGCCGCGTCGGCGACGGCCACGCGCGTGACGACCTCCCCCGAGTACTTGTCGGTGACGGGCAGCTCCGCGTTGGGCTGCCTCGGGCGGTTGGCCAGATAGTACGGATAGCGCTCAGCCAGCATGGCGTTCCTCACTTTCACTTGGGTGCCCATGGCTCACGACTCCACCAGGGTGCCGGCACCGAGCGCCTGCGCGGTGTCCGTGTAGTCAATGGGCAGGTCGATGACGTGCACCCCGCCCGACTCCAGGCAGCGGGTGAGCGTGGCGCCGAACTCGGTGGCGCTCGCCGGGCGGTGTCCGCGTGCGCCGTACGCCTCCGCGTAGCGGACGAAGTCCGGGTTGCCCAACGTCATCCCGAAGTCGGGCAGGCCCATCTCCTCCTGCTTCCAGCGGATCATCCCGTAGCCGTCGTCGCGCACCACGACCACGGTCAGGTCGAGCTTCAGCCGCACCGCCGTCTCCAGCTCCTGCGAGTTCATCATGAACCCGCCGTCACCGCAGACGGCCACCACCTTGCGCCGGGGGTGGACGAGCTTCGCGGCGATGGCGGACGGCAGGCCCGCGCCCATCGTCGCGAGCGCGTTGTCGAGCAGCAGCGTGTTGGGCCGGCGGCAGCGGTAGTAGCGGGCGAACCACAGCTTGTACATGCCGTTGTCCAGGCACACGACGCCGTCATCCGGCATGGCGCGGCGCACCTCCGCGACGAGCCGCGCGGGGTAGATGGGGAAGCGGTCGTCACCCGCGCCGCTCACGAACTGCGCGTCGAGCCCCGCCCGCGAGCGCTCGAAGGGCGTGAAGTCCCAGTGCGAGCGCGGGCCCACCCCTTCCGCGATGCGCCACACGGCATTGGCCAGGTCTCCCGTCACCTGCACCTGCGGGAAGTACACGGGGTCGACCTCCGCGGAGGAGAAGTTCAGGTGGATGACCGTGCGGCGGCCGTCGCGCATCACGAACGGGGGCTTCTCGATGACGTCATGGCCCACGTTGAGGATGCAGTCCGAGGCCTCGATGGCGCGGTGGACGAAGTCGCCGTCGGACAGCGCCGCGGTGCCCATCCACAGCGGGTGTGTTTCATCCACCACGCCCTTGCCCATCTGCGTGCTGAAGAAGGGCAGGCCCACGCGGTCCACGAACGCGCGGAGCATCTCCGAGGTCAGCTTGCGGTTGGCCCCCGCGCCAATCATCAGCAGCGGACGGCGGGCCGAAGCGAGGGCCTCCACCGCCTGCGCGATGGACCCCTCGTCCGCCACGGGCCTTCGCGGGACACCCGGCGACAGGGGCACGGCCTCGGTGGTCTCACGCGCCACGTCCTCGGGCAGCTCCAGGTGGGTGGCGCCGGGGCGCTCCTCCTCCGCGCGGCGGAAGGCCTCGCGGACCGCTGAGGGGACGTGCTCCGCGGAGACGAGCGTGCGGGTGGACTTGGTGAGGGGCCGCATCATCCCGACGACGTCGACGATCTGGAAGTGCCCCTGCTTGCTCGCCTTTATGGGCTTCTGGCCGGTGAGCATCACCATGGGCATGGCGCCGAGCTGCGCGTACGCGGCGGCGGTGACCAGGTTGGTGGCCCCCGGCCCCAGCGTCGCCAGACACACGCCCGCGCGTCCGGTGAGCCTTCCTTGCGTCGCGGCCATGAACCCGGCCGCCTGCTCGTGGCGCGTGACGATGAGGCGCATGCCCGCGGCGCGCATGGACTCGAGCAGGTCCAGGTTCTCCTCGCCGGGAAGTCCGTAGACACAGCGGACGCCCTCGGCTTCGAGCGCCTTCACGAACAGATCCGATGCCTTCATGGGTGCCTCTCCTTCGTTGCGAGGAAGATGTACCGGCGGGCGTCGATTCGTACATTCGTCTGTTTTCATCGGGTCGATAGATGGCGTCTATGATGGCCCCATGGAGCTTCGACACCTCCGCTACTTCTCCGCCGTCGCCGACGCGCTGCACTTCGGGCGCGCCGCGCGGCGGCTGCACGTCTCCCAGCCCACGCTGTCGCACCAGATCCACCAGCTGGAGGAAGAGGTCGGCACACCGCTCTTCGAGAGGGCTCGCACCGGGGTGCGGCTGACGCAGGCAGGGGAGCTGTTCCGCACCTATGCCTCGCGCGCGCTGGAGGACGTGAACGCGGGCCTGTCCGCGGTGGGCGCGCTGCGGGGGCTCGCCACGGGGGCCCTGCGCGTGGGCTATCCGCCGAGCATGCGCGGCCTCGTGGTGCCCGCGCTGACGGCGGTGCTCCGCAAGCACCCCGGGCTGGCGTTGAGCGCGCAGGAGGCCGTCGTCCGGAAGCTGGAGCGGCAGCTGGCGGACGGCAAGCTGGAGGTGGGCCTGGGCTATGCCCCCGCGCGTCTGGCGGACCTGGACGCGGAGCCCGTCTTCGACAGCCGGCTCGCGCTCGTCGTCGCACGGGGACATGCGCTGGCGGGCGTGGAGTCCGTGGGGATGAAGCTGCTCACGGAGGAACCCTTCGCGCTCCTGTCACGCGGCCTGCGGGTGCGCGCCCGGGTGGACGCACACTTCGCGGCGATGCGGTTCGCGCCCCGGATCGCGCTCGAGTCCAACGCGGTGGCCACCGTGCTGGCCATCGTCCGCGCGGGCCTCGCCGTCACGGTGCTTCCCGAGCCACGGCTCGCGGACGCGGAGCGGCTGGTGGTGAAGCGGCTGTCTCCCGCTCCCCGCTCGGAGCTGGCGGCGCTCCTCTGGCGCAAGGGGGCTCCGCGCACGCCCGCGGCGGAGCTGTTCGCCGCGGAGGTCCGGACCCGCGCAAAGGAAGACGTAGGGTAGGAACTACCCGGGGACTCTCAGCCGATGGGAGCCCGTGAAAGCCATGAATCCTCACTATCCATAACTGGCCGTGTCGTGGCCGGTTGGGGCAATGGCTGTCACTCGAGGGGAGACGCACCTTCGGTTCAAGTCGGACACAGCCGTCCGTGTCCGTCCGCCCGGATTCCCCATCAGGGGGAGGCGGGCCTTCTTGTCCCGGATGGCGGCGTCCCCAGGTGAACCATGGCGAACTTCGGCAAGACCGTTGTGGGTGTGGCCTCGTGTGCGTTGTTGCTCGGCGCTTGCGGCCCCCTTCCCGAGGGTGAGGAGTTCGACGACTCCGTGCCCGGCGAGGCCGAGGTCCTGGACGACAGCCAGTCCGAGGAGCCCCGTCGCCTGGAGGCGCAGGCGCTCGCGGGAGACCTGGGAAGCGCCATCAGCTCTCCGGTCGCGACGTACCCCACGACCTGCACTGCCAGCAATCAGTGGGCAACCACGTGCCGTTCAGGCGCATCGCGAGACGTCGCCTACATCTGGAAGGTTCCCGAGACGGCGACCTATACGTTCAGCACGAGGGGCTCCAACTTCGACACCATCATGGAGATCCGGAACTACAAGGCCACGTCGGAGGTCTTGAAGTGCAACGATGACTCGAGCATTGGCACGACGTCCGCCATGTCCCTCACGCTCATCAAGGGCTATCAATTGCTCATCATCGTCGAGGGTTATCAAGGCGCTTGCGGCAACGTCCTGCTGCACATCACCAAGCGGTAGGCGCGGAGCGGGGCGCGGGCACTGACGCTCGCGCCCCCGGGCTGGGGCTTCAGCTCCAGGGCCGCAGCCAGAGCACCCAACCGGCCAGGCCCAGCTGCACGACCAGGGTCAGCGTCGCGCCGACCGCCTGGACGGGACTTCCGCGCAGCATCCCGAAGGCATGCGCCAGCCGCGCCACGAACAGCGCGCCGCCGAAGACGTGAAGCGCCGTCGAGTTGCCACCGCTCAGCTCCGCCAACAGCAGCAGGAGGAGCGCCAGGGGAACCTGCTCGACGTTGTTGCCATGCGCGCGGATGGCGGACCCGAGGCCGGCATGGCCTCCGTCGCCCCGGAAGACCTTGAGCTTCGTGCGGACCAGGCTGACGTTGATGGAGAGCGCCAGCGTGAGGAAGGCGTTGAGCGCGGCGTAGAGCGACGTCACCGGGACCAGGAACAACGATGTGCCGAGCAAGGGAGTCGTCACAGGAGAAGCCTCCGACCACGAGAGGGCGGGGAACGTAGCCGGTTCATGACCTCCGTGGGCACCGGCAGCCTTGCACCGGGGTCCGCCCTCGCCGAGCATCGGCGCGTGTCTTCCCTCCCCCATCGAGTCCTGGCCGACGGCTTCGTACGCACGCGCGCGCAGGAGGGTGTGCTCGTCCTGGGCGCGGCGCTCTGCACCGCGCTGCTTGCCCAGGTCGCCATCCCGGTGCCGGGGTCCCCGGTGCCCATCACGGGCCAGACGCTCGCGGTCGTCCTCACGGCGGCGGCGCTCGGACCTGGACGGGGTCTGGCCGGGCAGTTCGCCTATCTCCTGCTGGGGGCGGTGGGGCTGCCCTTCTTCGCGAAAGGGGCCAGCGGCTGGGGGCAGCTCGCCGGGCCGACGGGCGGCTTCCTGGTGGCCTTCCTCCCCGCGGCCTTCCTCGTGGGCCTCGCGGCGCGCCGTGGCCATGACCGGCGGTGGTGGACGGCGGGCCCGCTGTTCCTCGCGGGCCAGCTGCTCATCCTGGCCATTGGCGTGTCCTGGCTCCGCGTGAAGACGGGGCTCGACTTCGCCACGGCCGTCCAGAAGGGCTTCGTGCCCTTCGTTCCCGGCGGACTGCTCAAGGCCGCCATCGCGGGGTTGCTCATGCCCCTTGCGTGGAAGTTCGTCCGGCCTCGCGCGGCATGAAGGCCTGACGCGCTGTGCCTTCGACAGGCCACCGTCTGTCAACAGCCGTGCAATGGCATTCATTGCCATCCCCCGGCAAATCTCGAATTCACTTCAAGGATTGCAATTCCAGCCTTGCCATGCTGGCATGCGCCGCGCGTGATTCCTTTCACGCACGGGGGTTCACATGCGCTCGCGGCTGAAACGTCATCTGGGTTCGTTCCGGATCCCTCCCGAGAGGGCCCGCGTGGGCGCCTTGAAGGCGCTCGGCCCGGCGCTCAAGGCGATAGGCACCAGCGAGGAGCAGCGCAAACCGCCACCCGAGTTCAACCACCGGGACTACGCCATCATGCTGCTGCAGATTGGCGCGCAGATCGAACACGCGCTGATGGTGGAATACCTCTACGCGGCCTACTCCCTGGGCGGCCCTCAGGTCCCCCCTGAGCACCAGGCGATGGTGCAGGGCTGGCAGGAGGTCATCCTGGGCATCGCCAAGGAGGAGATGGGGCACTTCATCTCGGTCCTGAACGTCCTCCGGCTCGTCGGGGGACCGCTCAACCTGGACCGGGAGGACTATCCCTACAGCAGCGAGTTCTACCCCTTCCCCTTCACCCTCGAACCGCTGACGCTGAACTCCCTCGCCAAGTACGTCTACGCGGAGATGCCCCCGAACTGGACGGACCCGCCCGCGGAGGAGATCCGCCGCAAGGCCGAGGAGGCCACGGGAGGGCAGCCGCTCCACAGCGTGGGCACGCTCTACTCCGCGATGATCGACCTGCTCAGCCCTCCGGAGCCTGGGTGCGCGCCGTTCATCCCGGACTCCGACTTCGACGCGGAGACCTATCCGTTCCAGGCCTCGTGGGACGAATGGGGGCGCGGCTACCAGGGCGGCGCCCGAGGCACGACCTACGCCACCGCCACGAAGGCGGCCATTGCCCAGACCCCCGACGTGCTGGTCAGGCCGCTGGCTTCCAGGGACGACGCCGTCGCCGCGCTCAAGGCCATTGCCTCGCAGGGGGAGTCCCCCAAGGAAGACACCGACAGTCCCTCGCACTTCGTGCGCTTCCTCAACATCTACAAGGAGTTCAAGGCGTCCGGCGCGGGCGAGACCTGGAGGGCCACGCGCGAGGTCCCGTCCAATCCGGTGACCGCCGACGACCTGGATGCGAATGGCGAGCCGGGGCAGGCCGATGGCACCCCCATCACCCACCCGGAAGCCGTGCTCTGGGCGCACCTGTTCAACCTGCGCTACCGGATGCTGCTCGCGGACCTCGCGCATACCTACGTGCTCGAAGGGCCTCTCACCCAGGAAGGCATGCCCACGGCGCGCGGCGCGATCATCAACGCGACCTTCGGTGAGATGTACAACCTGCGCTCCATCGCCAACATCCTGGTCCGGACCCCGCTCGCGCAAGCGGGCACTGACGTCGCCGCGCCCCCGTTCGAGATGCCGTACACCCTCGACCTCCCCGAGGGCGAGCGCAACCGCTGGCGGCTCCACCGCGACCTGCTGGAGGCCTCCGCGACGCTGGTGCGGGAGCTGGAGCCCATCACCAGCGAGGAGCGGCGGAAGTACCTGGTCGCGCTCATGGGCGTGGATGAGCGCGCCATGCGTTCAGTGCAGGCGATGCTCCATGACCACCCCGGTGCGGCCCGCGCGAGGCGCGGCTAGGAGATTCCATGGCAATCACAGACATCCGCATCCTGCCGCCGCTCGCCATCGCGAGGCTCGGTGACTCCGAAACGCCACTGGAGGCCTACGAGCTCCGCGTGGACCCGGAGAACCCCCTGGGCTACCGGCAAATCATCCCCCAGGAGACCCTGGAGGTGAACGCCGCCACGGGAGAGATTGAACGCAGCTACGTCCCGGGCTCCATCCGCTTCAAGGATGGGGAGAAGATCCGTCCGGTGGCGCCCTTCCTGGAAGTCTTCGTCCGGCGCGGCGACACCGCCGACCTGGAGCCCCTCACGCTCGGCATCCTCGAGGAGGAGGGCCTGGACGCGGGGGCGCTGCACTGGTCCGTGCATGTGGCGAACATCAAGATCGAGCGCCGCACGGAGGAGGCCAAGGACCGCATCGAAGCCCTGGTCGGCCCCTTCAATGACCACGCGGCCCATCCGCTCCAGGGCCACTGCGAGAACTTCTTCCCCGGAAAGACGCTGCCCCTGGGGACGGTGCGCTACATCAAGCCCACCGCCCGGTTCCCGGAGATCCGCTTCCGCTTCACCCCGGCCCGGGGCGAGGTCTACGGCTCCAGCACCCAGCGGCACACGGACGCCACGCATCTGGAGCCGGACCCGATCATCAAGAGCGCGGACAAGGTGCTCTACGACCCGGCCAGGGGCACCTGGTGCAACGACTACAAGGAAACCTCCACCTACAACCCGGCGTACACCAACCCCGCGCAGATCTTCGCGGGCTACGACACGGATGACGGCAATCGGGTGAGCTGGGGCTACCTGGATGACGAATGCGATGGGTTCGTCACCGTGGAGCTGAAGACGGCGACAGGCTCACTCAAGGCGATGGCGCACATCGGTGCCGGACCGCCCGCCTTCGCGCCCGACACCCTGCCCATCCGCACCGTCTACGACGACCTGGAGCAGGCGCTGCTGGGGCCGTCGGCGGCGGCGGATGTCCCCGTCGCGGAGGCGGAGGAGATCGTCCGCAGGGCCTTCGAGACGGTGCGCCTGATGAACACCGCGGTGATGAACGGCAACGCGGTGAACGGGCGGCTCAACGTGGCCAGCACGATGGTCCGGCAGGACTCCAACGACTTCGGCCGGGACTACGAGCCCATCATGGCCCCCACGCTGGTGGACAACCTGGCCATCCTCGCGCTGCACCAGCGCGTGTTCACCGCGCTGCGCGCCGGGGCGGCGCCCTGGTTCTACGAGGTGCTGCGGCGGCCGGAGGAGATCGGCGACATGTCCGACGCCGGCCGGCGCAAGATGCCCGCGCTGATGCGAGGCGCCGACGGCCGGGCGCTCTCCCTCACGCGGAGGCAGATCGACACCATCCTCAAGACCGCCAGCCGCTCGCTGTTCGATGGTGAGGGCTTGAACAAGGGGGAGACGAAATGAAGAAGATCGAACCCAGGAACCTCACCGCGCAGCTCAACCACCGTGCGGTCGGCAACCCCGCCAGCTCCCTGCCCGACAGCGCCATCTCCAACTCGTTCCCGGGCCTGGAGTTCGACTTCCGCAACCTGTGGCGGCGGATGTTCGAAGGCATCGTGATGTCGGAGAACTCCAACTACGTCGTCGCCGTGGAGGATGACCGGTACGCGGGCGTGCTGAAGCACCGCATGCTTCGCGTGGACGGACTTCCCCTGGTCACGACGGTCAAGGGGCCGCAGATGCCGGGCGCGGACCCCAGCACGCTGGGCACCACCCAGAACCCCAGCGCGACCGCCTTCATGGAGTGGTCCAACGCGCTGATGCGGCTGTGGAGCAAGCAGGGCGAGCTGGTGACGTGCGACTTCACACTGACTCCGGCGCCGGATGATGCCCCCATCCCCGCGGATGGAAAGATGCTGTCCCATCAGCTGAAGCTCCGGAAGGTCTTCGCCACGCCCGAGCATCCGGGCTCCGCGCAAGGCGTCGCGCTCAACCCGGAGCTGCTCCGGCCCGGGGAGCTCACGCAGGGCCTGTGCTCGCCGTGGCAGAACGACTACCGCGAGTGCGCTTGTTATTACTGGGCCGCGAGCCGCCCGGACTACGTGAACGTCCAGCCCGGGCCGGACGGGCGGAGCCAGGGTGACAACTGGATGCAGAAGCAGCGCACCGGCGACTACGTGGCCGACAACCGGAAGGATTCGCGCCTCTTCTCGTACGACGACCTGTTCGAGAAGTGGCAGAGCCTGCTGCGCTTCCAGGTCCAGGGGCGCGACGCGGACGCATCCCCTCCCGGGCCTCCGTCCCTCCAGGGCAAGCACGAAGGGAGCAAGTAGCCCATGCCGCTTCCTCCCGAGGCCGGGCCCGTTGCTCCTGGAGCGCCGGCGGAGGCCCGTGCGCTGTTCGCGGCCTCGAGGCCACGGGCCAGGGACCTGCACCTGCTGTCCGGCGAGGACGGCCATGCCCTGCTCCTCGTGGACGGCAGCCGCCTGTTCGACGTCGACGCCGAGTCCTTCCAGGCCCTGGACGCGGCGGCCGAGGCGGGTGACGACGCGGCGGTGCGCCGGCTCCTGGAGGCACTGGGGGTGGATGCCCCGCCGTTCGTCGGGGACGAGCCGCTTGCCTCGGCGGAGGTGACCGCCGTCTCGCTCGCGGTCGCGCAGAAGTGCAACCTGGGCTGCACCTACTGCTATGCGCGGGAGGGGGACTTCGGCGGTCCGGCCCGGAACATGCCGCTGGAGGTGGCGCTGCGCTCCGTGGACCTGCTGCTCGAAGGCAAGGCGCCCGGCAGCCGCGCCAACCTGGCCTTCCTGGGAGGCGAGCCGCTCGCGAACCGCTCCGTGCTGCGCGCGGCCACCCGGCACGCCGCCGAACGGGCCCGGGCGCGGGAGGTGCGGCTGACGTTCTCCCTCACGACCAACGGGACGCTGCTCACGCCGGAGGACGCGGAGTTCTTCGAGGAGCACGGCTTCGCGGTGACCGTGAGCCTGGACGGCCCCCGGGAGGCGCACGACCGCCTGCGGCCGTTCAAGGGAGGACGCGGCAGCTACGACGCGGTGATGGCCGCGGTGGCCCCCCTGCTCTCGCTCCAGCGGCGGATGCAGGTCTCGGCCCGCGTGACGGTGACGCCTCGCAACCTCCAGCTTCGCGAGTCGTTGGACGAGATGGTGGCGCTGGGGTTCCACAGCGTCGGCTTCTCACCGATGCTCCGTTCGCCCACCGGCAGGGACGAGATGCAGGGGGCGGACCTGGAGGCCATGCTGGAGCAGATGGTGTCCTGCGGCCGGGAGTTCGAACGGCGCATCGTCGCGGGGGAGCGCTACCCCTTCGCCAACATGGTCAACGCGCTCCGGGAGCTCCACAAAGGCACCCACCGCCCCTACCCGTGCGGGGCAGGTGCCGGCTACGTGGGCATCTCCGCGGAGGGGGAGCTGGCGGCCTGTCACCGCTTCGTCGGTGACAAGGAGGGACAGTTGGGCCACGTCGACACGGGCGTGGACGCCTCGCGCCAGGGGCAGTGGCTGTCAGCGCGGCACGTCCACGCACAACGGCCCTGTGACCGCTGCTGGGCACGCTACCTGTGTGGCGGAGGTTGCCACCACGAGGTCATCCACCGGGGGCGCCCGGCCTGCGACTACATCCGGGGATGGCTGCACTACAGCCTGGGGGCCTACCTGCGGCTCTCCCGGGCGAGGCCGGACTGGTTCGGTATCGCGGCCCGGGACTGACACGCGCATGAAGGCCACGCGGACCGACGTGTGCATCATTGGCGGGGGACCCGCGGGCGCTGTCGCGGCGCTCCGGCTGAAGGCGCTCGGCCATCAGGTCTGTCTGATTGAGCGCGGCGTGACGGCCCGGCGGCGTGAGGGGGAATCCCTGACGCCAGGCATCTGGCCCATCCTGGAGACGCTGGCGTTGACGGACCGGGTGGCGGCCGCGGGCTTCGTGCCCGCGGTGAGGCCCCGGGTGCGCTGGGGCCACGAGCACGAGGAGTGGGTGGAGAAGACAGGGCCCGCGCCCGGGCTCATCGTGGATCGCGCCCGCTTCGACGGGCTGCTGCTGGCGGCCGCCGCCGAACGCGGTGTGCACCTGCTGCGGCCCGCGACGGCAAGGCGGGTCCAGCGCCATGTCGGGGGACTGGAGGTCCTCGCGCTTCAAGGAAGCGAAGTGCTCTCCATCGAGGCACGCTTCGTCATCGACGCGAGCGGCCGCGGGGGCTTCCTGCCCGGCGAGCGGCGCCCCACGGCCGCCCGGACCCTGGCGCTTCATGCCTATCTTCATGGTGGCGCAACGCCAGACGGGCCCCGGGTCGACGCGGTGGAAGACGGCTGGTACTGGGGCACGCGGCTGCCGGACGGCGCCTTCAGCACGATGCTCTTCCTCGAACCGGAGGTCATCGCCCGCGCGGGCCGCGGCGGCCTCGAGCGGCTGCTGCGGGACCGCCTGGCCGCGTCCCCCCTGTTCGCGCCCCATGCGGGTGCCGCGCTGCTGGAGCCCGTCCGGGCGAGGGATGCGACGCCCTACACGGATCCCGCGAGCATCGGGCATGACTTCGTGAAGCTGGGGGAGGCGGCCTTCGCGCTCGACCCGCTTTCCTCCACCGGCATCGAGAAGGCGATGCGGATGGCGCTGGCCGGGAGCACGTCGGTGCACACGCTCCTGAAGCGCCCGGCGAGTGCCACGCTGGTGTTCTCCTTCCACGCGGACCGGCAGCAGGAAGACGTGGAGCGACACGCGCAGTGGGCCGCCGGGCACTATCGTGAAGTGGTCCGCCACGCGGAGCAGCCCTTCTGGCGGAAGCGGGCGGAGGCAATGCCGCCGTCATTCGTGGAGCCTCCCGCGAGGCCCCAGGTGTCCGATCCGGCGTCCCTGCTCCATTCGCCGGTCGCACTCTCGGAAGAGGCGAAGCGGGTCGAGGTCCCCTGCATCGTGGGTGACTTCATCGAGTCCCGCCGGGCGGTGCGGCCCCCCCACCAGCTCCGGGCGGTGGCGTTCCTGGGGGGAATCGAGCTGGCCCCGCTCCTGGACGAGGTGGAGCGCGGGGGGACGTTGCTCGACGTCGTGCGCAGGTGGTCGCGTTGGGTGCCCATGCGCCAGGGGCTGGAGATCGCTGGGTGGATGGCCGCACAGGGGATGCTCCGCCCTGGAGACGCCGTTCTCCGTTAGCGGGTCCCGCCGCTCCAGGCGAGCGCGAGGTCCAGCTTGCCGGTCATGACGTGGTTGACGAGGTGGGCGTTGCGCTCGGTGCGCACCTCGATTCGAGGCCCACGACATCCGCGTCCGCTGGGGGCCTCCGCGCGCGTGCCGGTTCTGGCACGTTCCTCCCCGTCGCGGGTGGCGTCACGCGGCCCTGCGTCGCACAACCTCCGGAAGTGACAAGGGATTCGGCGACCTCCGCGCCCTGGCGCAAGGGTTGCTCAAGGTGCGCACGTCGCGCCGGAAAGGACCGGCGCGCATGACCCCGAGTGCCATCGCATGCATCGCGCACCCCCGTGGAAGCAGTCCCTTCGTTCCCTTCTCATCGCGCCGCTCGTGGCGGGGCTCGTCCCTGGCTGTGGTGCCAGCGAAGCACCACCGGCGCCGGCCTCACCGGCGCGGGCCCAGGCCGCGCCGCTCACGGCGGTCCCCACGCCCAAGCAGCTCATCCTGGAGCCGGAGGCGGACACATACGTCCGGGCCGCCAGCCCGGGCGTGAACTACGGCACCGCGCAGAACCTGTACGTCGACTCCGCCAAGGCCGAGACCTACCTGCGCTTCAACCTGAGCGCCATCCCGGCCGGCGCCCACATCGCCTCGGTCATGCTGCAGGCCCTGGCCTACGACGGCTCCTCCGCTGGCGGTGACGGCAGCGTCTATGCGCACCTGGTTCCAGACGACACCTGGAGCGAGACGGGCATGACCTGGTCCAACCGGCCCGCGGTGACCGGCGACAGGCTGGGCTCCTGGTGGCTCTGGAATCCCAACGCCACGCCCAAACCCTTGCAGGTGGGCGTCAACTTCAGCCCGAAGCTGAAGGCCCCCGTGCAGCAGGCGCTGGACTCGGATGGGCTCGTCTCCTTCCGGCTGATGTCCCCGGGCTACCACACGGTGTACCGCTCGCGTGAACACGGCGTCGCCAGTGAGCGGCCCAAGCTCATCATCAACTACTTCGAGCCCGGGGATCCGCAGGTGACCACCGACCTGCAGGTCGTGGCCCTCTACCCGCAGGCGGACGCGCAGGTCCTGGCGGGCAGCCCCACCACGAACCAGGGCATGAGCTCGGTGCTGACCGTGGACCGGACCGCGGCGGAGTCCTTCCTCCGCTTCGGCCTGGGGAGCGTCCCGCTCAACGCGCAGGTGGTCGCCGTCTCCCTGGTGGCCACGTCCAATGACGGCTACGCGTATGACGACGCGGACGGCAACGTCTACACGCGGCTGGTCTCCGACGACTCCTGGAGCGAGACCGGCATCACCTGGAACAACAAGCCCGCCGCCTCCAGCGACGACCTGGGCTCCTGGCTGCTGTGGAACCGCAACGGCCAGTACACGACCCAGGTGGGCATCAACTCGAGCCCGAAGCTGGTGGCGCCCGTGCAGGAGGCGCTGGAGTCGGACGGGATGATCTCCCTGCGCCTGGATTCGCCCGGGTACCGGACGCTCTACCACTCGCGCGAGTACAGCGCGACGGAGGCCCGCTGGCCCCAGCTCATCGTCTCCTACTTCGTGCCGCCCCCCTGCCCCACGCCCGTCGCCTCCGCGCCCACGCAGGTGGTCCTGGAGCCGGAGGCGGATACGTACGTCTGGTCGTTGAGCCCGACCACGAACTACGGCGCCAACCAGAACCTGTGGGTCGACTCCGGCAAGGGTGAGACCTACCTGCGCTTCAACCTGGGCGGCATCCCGGCCGGGGCCAACATCGCCTCGGTCCGGTTGGAGGCCCTGGCCTATGACGGCTCTTCGGCTGGCGGCGACGGCAGCGTCTACGCGCACCTGGTGCCGGACGACACGTGGAGCGAGACGGGCATGACCTGGAACAACCGGCCCCCCGTGAATGGGAGCGACCTGGGCTCCTGGTGGCTCTGGAACAGCAACAGCTCGCCCAAACCCTTGCAGCTGGGCGTCAACGCCGACCCGAAGCTGAAGGCGCCCGTGCAGCAGGCGCTGGACTCGGATGGGCTCATCTCCTTCCGGCTGCGGTCGCCGGGCTACCACACGGTGTATCGCTCGCGGGAGTACGGCGTCGCCAGTGAGCGGCCCCGGCTGGTCGTCAGCTACTTCGAGCCCGGCGATCCGCAGGTGACCTCCCCTCTAGAGGCGGCGTCCTTCTTCCCGGTGGCGGACACGTCCGTCTGGATGAGCAACCCGAACGCGAACGCGGGCACGTCCATGGGTCTGACCGTGAACCGGGACGACGCGGAGACCTTCCTGCGCTTCAACCTCGCGGGCCTCCCGCCCACCGCCCAGGTGGCCTCCGTCGTCCTGGTGACCACGGCCACGGGCAGCAGCGACGTCACGGCGGGCGCGGACGGCAACGTCTACACGCGGTGGGTTCCCAACAACGCGTGGAGCGAGACGGGCATGACCTGGAACACCAGGCCCTCCGTCTTCAGCTGCGAGCTGGGCTCCTGGCAGCTCCCGAACCGGCCCGTGCCGTACACCACGCAGGCGGGCATCAATGCGAGCCCGCTGCTGGTGCCGGTGGTGCAGGAGGTCCTGTCCATGGACGGGCTGCTCTCCTTGCGGCTCGACTCGCCGGGCAGCCGCTCGGTGTACGACTCGCGCGAGTACTCGAACACCTCGGCCCGCTGGCCGCGGCTCATCGTCTACTACTCCCTCCCCACGGCCACGCCGTGAGGTGAGGACCGCCGGCTGCCACGGTCCATCGCTGGCAGCCGGCTCAGGGAGCCGGCGGGGAAAGGGCCACGCGCTGGCCCACCGCACCGAACTCCAGGTGCGTCACCTTCGCGCGGGGCGGGCCCACCGCGGGCAGGATGAACCACGCCGCGCCTCGCAGGGCCTGGGGGTGGCGCAGCGTCGCCCCGGGTTCCAGCACCCGCTCCACGATGCCGTCGGGGCCGTGGAAGGTGACGCGCAGCGGCTGGGGCGGGCCGAGCGCCCGGACATAGAAGGCGTAGCGCTCACGGCCATGGCCCACGCCACGGGATGCGAACCCCAGCACCTCCAGGCTCCCCTGCCGCACGGACAGCGGCGTGAGGCCGTCGGGCAGGGGCGCGGGCTGGGGCAGCGGCGCCTCCAGGTCATAGGCCCGCAGCGCGGCCTGCGGTGGCACGCCGGGCACGGGAGCGTAGGGCTCCGCGAGGGGCGAGACGAGATAGGGGTGGTAGCCACGCTCGCGCGAGAGGGCCACGTCCGGAGCCCGCCGGTACGTCATGCGCCCGCTCCAGAACATGAGGCTCAGGTTCTCGAAGCTGAGCGGCGGGTCGTAGTCCAGCGCGGCGAAGAGGACGCTGCGCTTCGGCGTGTGCCGGGAGAGTGCCAGGCCCACCTCGCGCGAATGGCTGACGTACAGCTCGTCGAGGTGCTCGTCCTGGTAGCGCGCCTTCTCCACCGGGAGCGTGATGGCCAGGTGCCACGCGAGCACCGCCGAGGCCAGGAGCCCCAGCCCCAAGGACATCCACCGGGGCCTGCGCGCGAGTCTGAAGACAATCGCGGTCAGCACCGCCGCGCAGAAGGCCAGCACCAGCCCCTCGGCGAGCCCCGGGAGGGTCCGCGTCTGGTCCCAGGACGCGGGAAGCGACTCGCGCAGGCGGGTCAGGACGGGCAGGTGCTCGATGGCCAGCGGCGTGGCGAGCCCCGCCAGCAGCAGCGCCGCGAGCACCGGATGGCGCCGCGCGTCCGAGCCCGCGATGGCCAGGGCGGCGAGGACGGCGGGCACGGCGCCCCAGGCGATGGCCGGGACCTTCACCGTGCCCAGCGACAGGACGAGCCACGTCGCGCCCACCCACAGCGCGAGCCCCACCGTCTCCAGCTCCCGCTTGCGCACGGCGCGCACCAGCAGCCAGCAGAAGGCGATGAGCGGCAGCACGTTCGCGAGGGGCTGGAAGCTCGTGCGGTTGACCTCGTTGAGGACGGCGTCCAGCGGGCGGCGCCAGGGCCCCACGTCCACGGTCGGATCATGGAAGAGGTGCGCGCGCGTGACGCGCGACTCCAGGTCGTGCAGCTCGGGCCAGCGCCACGCGGAGTAGAGGCTCCACGGCGCCGCCACCACTCCGGCCGCGGCCACCATGGCCACCACCGTGCCGAGCCTCGGGCCCGGACAGAAGCGCAGCCGGCTCAAGGCCCACAGCGTCGCGGCCACGCCCAGCGGGGTCAGCGCGAGCCCCGTCTTGCAGAGGAAGCCCAGCCCCACCACCCCGCCCGCCGCCAGCCCCCACCGCCAGGAGTTCTCCCAGGTGGCGTGGAAGAGCAGCGCCACCGCCACGGCGTTGCAGCCCGCCAGCGTGCAGTCCGTCACGTCCCCGAAGAAGCGCCCCTGCACGAGCTGCCAGCCGAAGGGCAGCGCCAGGAAGCCCACCGCCCCCAGCGTGGCCCACAGCCGCCCCGCGGGCCGCCGGGCGATGAGGTAGATGGCGGCCCCCGCGGCCAGGTGGCCCAGGAGCGACGCCAGCCGCAGCGCGAGCGGCGTCACCCCCACGACGTGCATCATCAGCGCCCCGAACCAGAAGGGGCCCGTGGGCTTGTGCATCCAGACGTTCGCGGCCCACCAGTGCCGGATGTCGCTCGGGTAGAGCGGGTCCTTGTAGATGTGCGGCGTGAAGAAGGTGTCGTGCGTGCCGCGCGCGGCGGCCTGATGCATCGCCTCGTCCCAGTTGTAGATGGCGGGATGGGCCAGATGCGGCGCCAGCTGCGCGAGTCCCCACACCACGACCGCCACGAGGATCAGGACGTCGAGCTTTGTCCGGGCGGGGTCCTGGCTGGGAGGGGTCTGGAGGGGGGCGCTCATCGGAAGGGGAAGGAATTGACCACCCACGTCCTGGGACCGCAAGCCGCACGCGCCGGCGGCCCGGCCTGATTCCGGAGCAGGAACGGACCAGAAGGCGCAGGCCCGGACCGTGTCTCCGCTCCCGGGTTCGGGCCTGATTTCCGCCCACCCCCTGTCACTCACCCCAGGAGTCTCCAGACCATGAGCACGACCCAGGCCCCCTCCCACCGCGGGCTCGAAGCCCTGCTGACGCCGCAGAACAGCGTGCTGGTGCTGATCGACCATCAGCCCTACCAGTTCGCCAACCTGCACAGCCACGAGCCGACGATGGTGCTCAACAACGTCGTCGGACTGGCCAAGGCGGCCAGGGTCTACAAGGTACCCACCCTCCTCACCACGGTCCTGGAGGAGCGCGGCGGCTACCTCATCAAGGGCCTGCAGGACGTGTTCCCCGAGCAGAAGCCCATCGACCGCACCTTCATCAACACCTGGGAGGACCGCCGCGTGGTGGACGCGGTGAAGAAGACGGACCGCAAGAAGCTGATCATCGCCGCGCTGTGGACGGAGATCTGCCTGGCCATGCCCGCCATCCAGGCCGCGGGCGAGGGCTTTGACGTCTACGCCGTCACCGACGCCTCGGGTGGCGTCAGCCGCGAGGCGCATGACATGGCGGTGCGCCGCATGCAGATGGCGGGCGTGACGCCCATCACCTGGATGGCGGTGGTCGCCGAGTGGCAGCGCGACTGGGCCCGCGAGGAGAGTGCCGCCGAGCTCGCTGGCGTGCTGGCCGAGCACGGTGGCGGCAGCGCGGTGGCCTTCGCCTGGGAGCTCCAGCTGCTGGCGGGCCGGCCCGGCCGGGGCGTCTGAACGCACGGCGCTCCCCTGTAGGGGATGACGGCCTTGCCGACTGCTGACATCGTTCTCCTGGGAGCTGCCCCCGCCGCCAGGGGACCTGGGAGAACGATGGCCTTGGAGACTCGCGCTGAACGGCTGAGCCCCCTTCCAGAGAACGTCGTTGGCATTTCCGTCACCCGGCGGAAGTGGAATGGCGTCTGCGTGGACGTGAATGAGAGCCGCTGTTCGGGTCGAGCCGAGTATTCGTTGTGCCTGGAAGGACAGACTCGCCTGAGCGCGCTGTTGGAGGAGGTCGGGTCGCCGTGCGAGCCCCGCCTGCGCGAAGGCCGGCCCTGCGCCATCGGGTACGTGCCCCGGCAGCTGAACCTCATGCCCGCCGGCATGCCGCTGTGGGGCTACAGCGCCGATTCACGCCTGGTGCGCGATGCCGTGCTCACGTTCGACCCGAAGGACCTGGGCGAGCGCCTGGGCCAGTCGCTGGCTTCCGCCGAGCTGGGTTCGCCGAGGCTGCGCTTCGCTGATGACCGGCTGTGGACGCTGATGCGCTTGCTCGCCGAGGCGGTGGATGACGACGACCCCGCCTCGCAGCTCTACGGCGACGGACTGACCGCCGCCATCTTCGCCAAGCTGGGCTCCCGCCGTGAGGAGCGTCCCCCGACGCGCAAGGGCCTGGCCCCGTGGCAGCTGCGGCGGGTGCTCGACTACCTGGAGTCGCGCCTGCCCGAGCGGGTCGAGTTGTCGGAGCTGGCGGCGCTGGTGGACCTGTCACAGGCGCACTTCAGCCGCGCCTTCAAGGCCTCCACCGGCGTGGCGCCCTATCAATGGCAGCTGCAGGCCCGCCTCCAGCGCGCACAGGCGATGATGCTGACCACGCCCAGGTCGCTGGAG
This sequence comes from Corallococcus exercitus, assembly GCF_042231735.1. Lineage (GTDB taxonomy): Bacteria > Myxococcota > Myxococcia > Myxococcales > Myxococcaceae > Corallococcus > Corallococcus exercitus_B. The sequence goes on along the minus strand of NZ_CP102577.1, from coordinate 9,601,958 downwards.
CGCATCGCCGAGGCGACGGGCTTCGCCGACGCGGTGCACTTCGGCAAGGCCTTCCGGCGGGCCCACGGCACCACCCCCGCGAGGTGGCGCCGGGACCGGAAGCGCTAACGGCGTCGCAGGTATCCCAGGCAGCCCAGCGTCACGAGCGCCATGAGCGACGCGTAGCCCACCAGGGGCCACGCCGTGTCGCCGTCGAGCAGGACGACCATCCCTGTTCCCAGGACGCCCACGATGAGGCTCTGGACGCAGAAGTAGAGCGCGACCGCCGTTCCCGCCACGGCGCCAAAGGCCTGGAGCGCGCCGTTGGCGGTGACGGACACGGCGAACACGATCCCCGCCGCGATGACCCACATGGGCACAACGAACGTCCAGAAGGACGGCGCCGCGTGAAGCTGCCCGGCCGTCAGCAGCCCCGCGCCCAGGAGCAACAGGCCCATGCCGCGCGCAAGGCTCCCCGCCAGCCCCCAGCGGGCCACGAAGCCTTTCGCGAAACGCGTCGTCACCATCATGGCGAGCGCGGCGGTGGCGAAGGCCAGGCTGAAGCCGAACGCGGAGAAGCCGGCCCGGCCCATGAGCACCCGGGGCGCCGTGGAGAAGAACACGAAGAAGGAGCCCATCGCCGCGCTGAAGCCCAGGGTGTACGTCCAGAACGCGGCGCTGCGCAGGATGGGCTGGAGCGCCATGGCCTGACGGGACATGCCGGAGGGACGTGTCTCAGGCCAGCGCGGCAGGGCTTGGAGCAGCGCCGCCGTGGCCAGGATGCCGAGCGTGAGGAAGAGGGCCCGCCATCCGAAGTGTTTCGCGAGCAGGGCCCCGGCGATGGGGCCGAGCGCCGGAACGAAGGCCAGCATGGCGCTGAACAGGCTGTAGATGACCGCGCCTTCAGGCCGCTCCGCGTAGACGTCCCGGACGGTCGCGAACGTGGCGACGAGGGCCGCGGACGCCCCCACCGCTTGCAGGAACCGGAGCCCGACGAACGTCGTGGCCTCGGAGGTGCCCGCGAGCAGGAACGAGCTGGCCGCGAACACCAGCGCACCGCCCAGCAGCACCCGGCGCCGGCCGATGCGGTCCGAGAGCGGGCCGAACACCAGTTGTCCGGCCCCGAGCACGGCCAGGTAGAGGCTCAGCGTGAGCTGGATGATGGAGGGAGACGTCTGGAGGATCCCGGTCATGGCCGGAACCACGGGCAGGTAGATGTCCATGGCCAGCGAGGCCAGGAGGTCGAAGGGGGCCATCAGCAACAGCGCTGCTGGCACGGAGTGATTCCACGACAGGGTTTTCGAATGAGACATGAGGGCATCCGCGCAAATGAGGAACATCTGGCGGCGCTCTGCCTCTCCACGGGGACCGGGATGAGCTGGGGCAGAGGGCCGCGGCAACGGTGGACGTGTCGCCGCGGCTCACTCATCTGCGGAACTGGCATCTCCCATCGGGCGGGCTCCGGGTGCGTCAGGTCCGGGCGGGACGAAAATGCCGGCCCTTTCCTGACAGGGAGCGCGGGCCCGCCCTGTCAGACCGTCGGGACCGTTCCACCGTCGATCGCGTACTCAGCGCCGTGGATGGACGCGGCGCGCTCCGAGGCCAGGAAGGCGACGAGCTCAGCGACCTCTTCCGGCCAGGCCGGGCGTCCCAGGGGAATGCCGCCGAGCCCGTCCATGATGCTCTGGCGCGCGGCCGCCTCGTCGGTCCCCGCGTGTTCCGAGATCCGCTTCACCAGGGCTTCGGCGGCGGTCGTGCGGATCCACCCGGGAGCAATCGAGTTGACCCGGACCCCGCGGGGACCCAGTTCCTTGGAGAGGGCCTTGCTGTACGTCGACAGCGCGGCCTTCGCGGCGGCATACGCGATGGTCGAGTCGTGGAGGGGAAGCCTCCGCTGGATGGATGAGATGTGCAGCACCACGCCTCTTCCACGCTCGAGCATGGGTGGAATGAGCGCGCGATCCAGCCGGACCGCCGCCAGCAGGTTGAGCGAGAGCTCGTCCTGCCAGTGCTGCTCGGTGAGCCTGGTGAACCCGCCCCCGGGCGCCGAGGAGCCTCCGAGGTTGTGGACCAGGATGTCGATGCCCCCGACCTTGTCCTGGACCTGCCGCACCACCGTGTCCACGCCTTCCGGAGTCCCGAGGTCCGCCTGCACGAAGATGCCGGGAGCCGATTCGCCCTCGGGAAGCGCGGAGCGCGCGACCGCGACGGTCACCGCGCCCGCCGCGCTGAACCGACGGACGATGGCCTGTCCCGCCCCCTTGGTTCCGCCCGTCACGAGCACGCGCTGGCCCGCGAACTCCCGGGGGTCGATGTGAAAGCGAGGGGTTGCTGTTGTCGACACGGGTTTCTCCTATCAGGGGACGCGGATAGGAATGTCGCTAGACTCGCGCGATGACAAGAGCGCACGAAGAAGTGGGGGACTCACCGGCGGGTAAGTATGAGGGGCCCCCGACTCCCGCGGCGGCCGCGGCGCGGGTCGAGGAGATCCTCGGACTGCTCGAAGGCCGCTGGAAGCTCGTGATCCTCTTCCAGCTCTTCGGGGGCCGGGTGGTGCGCTTCTCGGAGTTCGAACGTGCCATTCCCGGCATCTCCCAGAAGATGCTCGCCCAGCAACTGAGGCAGCTGGAGCGGGATGGATTGGTGCACAGGGTCGTGTACGCGGAGGTCCCGCCGCGGGTCGAATACCGGCTCACCCCGTGGGGACAGTCCCTGTGCCCGGTGCTTGATGGACTGCTCCGATGGGCCGCGACGCGTGAAGGGCTCACCGGGGAGGTCTCCGGCGCCTGAGCTGCATCGTGCAACTCTTGCCGCCTTCCGGGGCGGAGGCCCGTGCAGCCTTTGCATCGTTGCAGGACTTGCGCGCCCTCCGCCGGCCCGGAGCAGAGGCACGCGGGGCGGACGGGGACTGGCTGGCTTCTTGAAAGGCTCGACGTCCAGCCGTCGGCCGGTGCGGTCCGGCCGACGAAGCGTCGGTACACGGCCGCAAGAGGTCTGTCCCATGAGCCATTCATTGTCATCGTGGTTGTCCTGTCTTCCGGTCGCGGCGCTGATGGCGTGTGGTCCGCAGCCGTCCCCCGACGAAGCCGGGCAGGACACCGCGCTCTCCGTGTCCCGCTCGGAGTTGGTGAGCCTCGACTCGACCGGCACGAAGGTCGTCATCACCGGCACGGCCAACGCCGACACGGCGACCGTGAACTACTACCACAACGACCTCTCCACCCTCATCGTCACGCTCAACGGCACGAGCACCCTCCTCGGGGTGAATGACCTCTTCAAGCCCGCCATCACCTCGATCTCCTTCGAGGGCGGCGCCAGCAACGACACGTTCACCAACTCCACCGCCATGTCCGCGTGGATGGCGACCTCTGGGTCGACCCGGGCACCGGAGCCCCCCGGTACGCGAAGCTCGGGGGCGAGGACGCGCTGTGGGTGGCCATCGTGGAGAAGGCCTACGCCATCCTTCGCGCGGATGACTCCAACTACACGTCGATCAACGCGGGGGACGGCACCCTGGAGATTGGCAAGGCGGGGGGCGGGCACATCAACCTCACCCTCTCCTACTGGGGCTACAACGACGGCGTGACGAAGGAGGCCGTGCTCGATTGGATCGCGAGGGGCTCTCCGCAGGATGATCCCATCCGGAGCGCGCGCGACGCGGGCGTGAACGCCTTCCTGTCCTGGGTCCAGCAGGAGCGCGCGCAGGGAGCGGCGCTGGTCACGGGGTCCGTCTCCAACGTGAGTGACACCGCGGCGCTCACCGCGACCAGCTGGCGTCGAAGCGCGCACATCCTCATGATCGACCGGGTGGAGACCAACGGCGCCAGCCGGCCCGTGGGGATCGTCCTGCGCAATCCCTACGGCTTCGAGGCCCCGCTGACCGACTACACGCAGATCTACTTCCTCCTGGGCGGCGCCGGGCGGTGGAACCTGCCGTAGCGCTGCCCACCGCGCGGAGCCCTCCCCGGCTCCGCGCGTCAGCTCCTCGGCGCGCGATAGGCCGGGAAGTAGCCCGGGCCGTTGCTGTTCCCGGACAGACGCGCGTACACGGCGGGCTCGCAGATGAGCTCGTGGGTGCAGAGGTGCGAGCTGGCGTTGGAGAAGCTCCGCTTGAACTGCTCCAGGCCGTCACCGGGCCGCACGCCGCCGCCCAGGTGGAACGGCAGCTCGAGCTGCATGGCGAGCTCCACCAGCGCCCCGAAGACGGTGTTCTTGGCCGGCGAGCGCCCCAGGTCCGCATCCGCCGTCCCGCCCAGGTAGTAGTGCAGCACGCCATCGCTGCGGACCCCCACCCCGGAAGAGGCGATGTGGCCGTCCGGGGCACGCGTCGTCGCGAGCCAGGCGTTCGGCGAGGAGAACATCTCCTCGAAGTACGCATCGGAGAAGAAGTACCGGGCCTGCGCTCCGTCGCGGACCATGGTCTGCCGGTAGACGTCCTTGAAGCCCTCCTGCTCCTCGTGGGACGCCTCGCGCACCGGGCAGCAGGTGCTCACGAAGCCCAGCCGGGTGTTGCGCCGCATCTGCCGGCGGGCCTCCGCCTGGAACTCGATGGGGAGGCGGGGGTCGATGAAGAACACCTCGTTGCGCTCCGTCCCGGCCGCGAAGCAGCGGGGCCCCGCGACGCGGTCGCGCACGAAGAGGCTGACCAGGCCCGTGCCCTCCCAATCCACGGCGTCCTTGGGCACCTCGCTCAACCCATCCAGCCGCCCGCCGGGATACCCGTAGGGAGAGATGGCGTCGCGGTACGGCGTTCCCTCGATGGGCCGCACGATGAGCGGCACCCGCAGCGCGCGCCCCTCGCCGTCCTCGATGACCAGCGTGTGCGTCACGCCTTCGGCCCGCAGGTGGTGCGCGGAGCGGAAGTAGTCGTCCGACAGGGCGGACATCCCGCCGTCAGGCACCAGGGCGGCATGGCACGGCTTCAGTCCGGGAGACGTGAGCCGCGAGGCTTCGGTGTGGTTCATCATTCGAGCGCATCCTTTCAATGAGCGACGCAACGCCCGCCAGCCCCCGCGCTCAGCTCGAGCGCACGGAGGCCCTCATGCGACGTGGGGTGGGACCGCCGTCCGAGCCTGGGCCTTCCTCCGCCACTGCCGGAAGACGCTCAGCGCGGGTTGCTCGACGCGGTAGGTGATGAAGACGGCCAGCAGGAACCCGGCCGCGAACGCGACCGCGATGGCCGCCTCGGGACGCCAACCCGCGGCCTCCAGCCGCCGGATGATGACGTAACCGATGTTCTGGTGGACCAGGTAGAACGGATAGGAGATGAACCCCATGAAGAGCAGCGGGCGCCAGGTGAGCCAGCGCAGCGCGCCCCGGGAGAGCGCCCAGGCGATGCCCAGCACCACCCCGAACACGGGGACGGGGGCCTCGCTCCCGACGAGCACCTCGTGCGCGAGGCTGACGCCCACGAGCGCCAGCGCGGCAGGAACGGAGACCTCGCCGCGGCTCTGCTTGAAGGCCAGCACGCCCAGCGCGAAGTATTGCAGGTGCGGCCGGCTCGCGAGCCGCGCGAGGAAGGTCATTCCCAGGGACTGGGCGGCCAGCTCGGCCAGGGTCTGCAACACGACGAGCACGATGAAGATGGGGATGATCCTGGGGAGCGTCCGCGTGCACGCGAGCACGAACATCAGCAGGTAGAAGGACAGCTCGATGGTCAGCGTCCAGTACACGGTGTCCACGTGCGGGACGCGAAGCAGCTCGTGAAACATGGTCAGGTTGACCAGGGCCGTCTGGAAGCTGAACTCACGCTCCGGCAATCCAAACAGCGTCACCACCGTGAAGGTGAGCGCGACGGCCGTCCAGTAGGACGGGTAGAGCCGGGCCGCGCGGCTCCACACGAAGTCGCGGACGCGCTCGACGCGCTCCAGCGACATCAGGATGACGAAGCCGCTGATGGCGAAGAAGAGCTGGACCCCGTACTTCCCGAAGCGCAGGTCCCAGAGGGGAACCGAGTGCCCGTAGAGGTCGCTGTATTCCGTCGTGAAGTGATACAGCGCGACCGCCAGCGCCGCGAGCCCCCGGAGCGCGTCCAATTCCACCAGGCGCGGTGGGCCCACCTCTGGAGCGGCAGAAATGCTTCTCATCCGGGGGTCACCCTTCCTGGCCTTCTCCGGTCAGCACTCGGAGGGAGCCGAACGGTAGGGTTCACCCGGTGTCCCAACCATGCCCCCCGGGGTCCCGGTCGGGTGTCACGTCCCCTGCATCTGGCGGCCCTCGCGTCGGAGGGCCCACCGCCCGGGGCTCAATGGCGTGGCGCGCGGTAGGCCGGGAAGAAGTCGCCCCCGGTGTGGCCCTCCGACAGCTGGGCATACACCGTGGGTTCGCAGACCAGTTCGTGCGTGTAGAGGCGCGAGCTTGCGTTGGCGAGGCTCCGCTTGAACTGCTCCAGGCTGTCACCCGGACGGACGCCTCCGCCCAGATGGAGCGGGACGCCCAGCTGCGTGCAGAGCTCGGCCAGGGTTCCAAAGACATTCTTCGCTGGCGAGCGCGGCAGGTGCGCGTCCACCGTCCCGCCCAGGTAGTAGTGCAGCATGCCGTCGCTGCTGACACACAGCGCGGAGGAGGCCACCCCACCCTCCGGCGCATGCGTCGTCACCAGCCAGGCGCTGGGGGACGAGAACAGCTCCTCGAAGTAGGCGTCGGAGAAGAAGTACCGGGCGCTGGCCCCCTCACGGACCATGGTCTGCCGGTAGGCCAGCTGGAAGCCCTCCCGCTCCTCGCGCGACACCTCGCGCACCTCCCGCGCGGTGCTCACGAAGCCCAGCCGGAGGTTGCGCCGGATGTGCCGGTAATGCATCTCCCGGAACTCGACCGGCAGGCGCGGGTCGATGAAGAACACCTCGTTGCGCTCCGTCCCGCCCGCGAAGCAGCGGGGGCCGGAGACCCGGTCGCGCACGAAGATGCTGACGAGCCCCGTCCCCTCCCAGTCCACCGCCTCCTTCGCCACCTCCCAGAGCCCGTCCAGCATGCCTCCGGGAAACCCATACGGGGAGATGGCGTCGCGGTAGGGCGTTCCCTCGATGGGCCGGACGATGAGCGGCACGCGCTGCGCATGCCCTTCGCCGTCCTCGATGACCAGCGTATGCGTCACCCGTTCGGCCCGCAGGTGGTGCGCGGAGCGGAAGTAGTCCTCCGACAGCGCCATCGCCCCCTCGTCAGGCACGAGCACTGCCCTTGTTCGCATCATCCGCATGTCCGCGTCCCCCGGTCCTGCCTGCGTCCGCGCTGGGTCCGAGCAGCCATCCCCCGGATGGCTCGGACTGAATCCAGACGAAAACGGTGATTTCTTGTTTGTGTCGTCAGAATGTATTTCTGTTTATTACGGGCGTTCCCATTGCAGGCTAGCCTTCCAGCCCCTCCGCTGGAGCCGCCCCCCGGGACACCCTGGCTGTTGGAATCCTGGCGTCAAAGCCCTCCGGCCTCGCCCTGTCGTCGCGGGGTCCGAGCGCCACGACCGGGGTGACGCGCCGCGCCTGCTGCTACGCTTCCCTCCCCCTCCCCGGAAACCCCGAACCGATGAAGCGCGTTTTCCTTGTCCTGCTGGCCCTCGTGCTCCTGCTCGCGGGCGTCCTCGTCGTGCGCACGCTGCGCTTTGATTCGCGGCAGGTGTCCGCGGAGCCCGCCGAGCCCTTCCCGGTGGATGCCACCGCCGCCGCGGGCCGCCTCGCCGAGGCGCTGCGCCACCGCACCATCGCCGCCTCTGACGGCATGCGCGCGGAGGACGCCGCCTTCCAGGCCTTGCACGCGCAGCTCGTCACCGGGTTTCCCCGCGTGCACGCGCGGCTCGAGCACGAGGCCGTGGGCGCGCACTCGCATCTGTATACGTGGAAGGGCTCGGAGCCGGACCTGCGGCCCGTGCTGCTGATGGGCCACCTGGACGTGGTGCCCGCGGAGGCGGAGGCCACCTGGAGTCACCCGCCCTTCGGCGGTGTCGTGGCGGACGGCTACATCCACGGGCGTGGGACGCTGGACGACAAGGGCAGCGTGCTCGCCATCCTGGAGGCCGTGGAGGGATTGCTCGCGGAAGGCTACCGCCCCCGCCGCACGGTGATGCTCGCCTTCGGCGCGGACGAGGAGGTGGGCGGGCACGACGGCGCCGCCCGCGTGGCCGCGCTGCTGCGCGAGCGGGGCGTGCGGCTCGAAGTGGTGCTGGACGAGGGAGGCCCCATCGGCGTGGGGCTCGTGCCCGGCGTGGCCGCGCCGGTGGCGCTGGTGGGCGTGGCGGAGAAGGGCTCGGCGCGCGTGGAGCTGAAGGTGCGCAGCGCGGGCGGACACGCGTCCATGCCGCCGCGCCAGACGGCCGCGAACATCCTCGCCCGGGCCCTGGTGCGGCTGGAGGAGAACCCCTTCCAGCCCGAGCTGCGCGGCGGGACGCGGGCGCTGTTCGAGTACGTGGGGCCGGAGATGGACTTCGGCATGCGCCTGCTCTTCGCCAACACCTGGCTCTTCGCGCCCCTCATCGAGCGGCGGATGTCCGGGACGCCTTCCACGGACGCCAGCATCCGCACCACCACCGCGGCCACCATGCTGGAGGGAAGCCCCAAGCCCAACGTGCTGCCCGCGCAGGCGCGCGCGGTCCTCAACGTCCGCCTCCTGCCGGGCGACAGCCTGGAGGATGTCCGCGCCCACGTGCGCAAGGTGGTGGACGACCCCCGCGTGGAGGTGGCCGCCGAGGGCGACGAGGCCTCACCGGTGTCGAGCCTGGACACGGAGGGCTGGCGGCAGTTGCAGCGCAGCATCCGCCAGCAGTTCCCGGACGTGCTGGTGGCGCCCTTCCTCACCGTGGCGGCCACCGACGCCCGCTACTTCCATTCCTTGAGCGACAGCGTGTACCGCTTCGTGCCGGTGCGGCTGACGCGCGAGGACCTGGCGCGCATGCACGGCCGCGACGAGCGCCTCTCCGTCGAGGAGCACGCCGCCGCCATCCGCTTCTATGCACAGTACCTGCGCAACACCACGCGCTAGGCAGCGGCTGTTCGTCCGATGCGCGCCCGTCAGCCCCTGCGCATGTCGAGGTGCGGGATGCCGTCCTCGTCGTAGATGTCGCTCACGGCCACGAAGCCGAAGCCCTCGTAGTAGCGCTGCAGGTAGGCCTGCGCCGCGATGCGCACGGGCGCGCCCGGAAAGCGCTCGGCGAGGAAGCGCAGGCCGCGCTCAACCAGCTCGCGGCCCTGCCGTTGCCCGCGCAGCGCCGGCGCGGTGACGACGCGGCCGAGGCTCGCCTCGGGGAACTTGAGGCCGGGCGGTAGTGCGCGCAGGTAGGCGCCCAACTGCCCCGTGCCCGGGACGCCCCCGAGCAGGTGGAAGCACGCGGCGTCCAGGCCGTCCGCATCGAGATAGAGGCTCTTCTGCTCCACCACGAAGACTTCGGAGCGCAGCGCGAGCAGCCGGTACAGCTCCTCGAGCGTGAGCTCACTGAAGCGCTTCCACTGCCAGTCGAGAGAAAGGGGGGCCATGGGGTCCTGTCACCTTAGCGCCAGCGGCGCGAGCGGGCATGCGCGCTCGCTGCCCAGGTCGAGGAAGCGCCTACGCCGCGACGGCGTGCAGCAGTTCATCCAGGCGGGTGAGGACGAGCGTGGGCGCGCGAGAGCGCAGCAACTCCTCCGTCGCGTAGCCCCACGTCACCGCGGCGGTGGCGATGCCCTCGGCCGCCGCGGCCTCGATGTCGCGCACCTCGTCGCCCACGGAGAGGGCCTCGTTGGGACGCACGCCGGCCGCCTTCAGCACCTGCCGGAACTTGGAGCGCTTGCCGAAGATGCCCGCGCCGCAGGCGTAGTGGCGGATGCGCGCGGACGCCACCGGCCCCAACACGCGCCGCACGTTCTCCTCCGAGTTGGAGCTCACCACGGCGAGGGTGAGGCCCCGCGCCTGCAGCTGTTCGAGCATCGCCTCCACGCCGGGGAAGAGCGGGATGCGGTGCGCGTCTTGCGCGACACGCTTGCGCATGTGCGAGGCGATGAAGGGCATCTTCCACATGGGCACGCCGAGCCGCTCGATGATGGCCCGGCTGTCCTGCCCGCGCATCGCCTCCAGTTCCTCCGCGCTGACGGTGCGAAAGCCGTAGCGGAGGGCCACGTCGTTGAAGACACCGCGAAACCAGGCCGCGCTGTCCGCGAGCGTCCCGTCGAAGTCGAAGATGATCAGCCGGTATCCCATGGGCATCAGTTCAGTGTCCCGCAGTCGGCGATGCGCTGCACGCGGAGCGCGGCCAGCCGCGCCAGGGGGGCCGCCGCCTCCGGTCCCTCGAGCAGGGCCACCGCGCGGGCGACGGCATCCAGGGTGGACATACCGGCGGGATGCGAGGGCTCGCGGAGCCGGAGCATCCCGGGCTCCGGCGGCGGCAGCACCAGCCGGGGGAGTGCCCGCAGCTCGGGGAGCCGCTGGGTCATCCGCCGGGCCTGTGACCAGTTCGCGTCCAGCACCACCAGCTGCCTCGGCGCGGGGGCATCCGGTGGCGCGGTGGGGCCATCGGGATACAGCAGCCAGGTCCCCGGCTCGGAGAGCACCTCCATGTCGAAGGTCCCGGCCCGTGCGCCGTGGACGAGCAGCTTCGCGTTCGCGAGCGCCAGCGCGGCCACGCCCCCGGTGTTGCTGCGCTTCGAGACCTCCATCACATGCTGGAGGAAGAGGAACCGGGTGCGCGTCTCCACCCGGGGAACCTCCGCGCACAGGCACAAGTGCTTCGCGAGGTTGCAACGCGGACAGCGGGGTGGGCGGGCGGCGCGGGGAGGCATCCTCTCGTCATCCTCGGCTGGCCTCCGTGGGAAGAAAAGCACTCGTTGCCGGGCCGGCAGGCCGTGGCTTGAACCCGCGCTCGCGCCTCGGCCCGCCCTGCCCTTCACCGCGTGTTACCGCTGGCCCGAGGTGTAGTTGACCGGGATCCACCGGTAGCCTTTTCCGTCCGCGGCAAGCCGCCCCAGTCCGGGGAAGGGCATGTGGTCCAGCCCCACCAGGTCACCGCGCCCCGCGGTCTCCGCGAACACCCGCGCGCGCTGGGCCGCGGCCGCACGGGAGTCGACGTCGTAGGCGACCGTCACCGCGGGCTCGCGCAGCTGGACCGGGCCGAAGTGCATGAGGTCCCCCCACAGGGCCAGCCGCTGTCCCCGGCTTTCAACGACGTAGATGCTGTGCCCGGGGGTGTGTCCCGGCGTCGGCACGGCCCGGATGCCCGGGACGAGGAGGTCCTTGTCCCCGAACGGCTTCAGCTTCCCCGCGTCCTGGTACGGCCCCACCATCGCCCGCGCCTCCTCGAAGAACTTCCGCGCGTCCCCGGCCTTCGCCAGGTTCTCCGCGCTGAGCCAGTAGTCCACCTCCCGGGCGTGCACCCGGAGGACGGCGTTGGGGAACGCGCGGCTCGCGCCCGTCATGAGGCCGCCGGAGTGGTCGGAATGGATGTGCGAGAGCAGCACCACGTCCACCTGCTCGGGCTGATAGCCCGCGGCCCGGAGGCTCTGCAGGAGCCGGCCGCCGACGTCAGGACCGAAGAGGCTCCCCACCCCCGTGTCCACGAGCACGAGCGACGTGCCGGTGTTGATGAGGAAGGCATTGATGGACGTCTCCACCGGATCCTGGAGGTAGTCGCGCGCGAGCAGGGCCGTCACCCGCTCCGGCGTCGTGTGCGTCGCCACCTCGCGGATGGTCTGGGGCACGGTGCCGTCGGAGAGCGCGGTGACCTCGAAGTCGCCGAGCATCATCCGGTAGTAGCCAGGGGCCTGCGTGCGCACCTGGGGCGCCGCCGCGTGGACGGCGGACGGAATCAGGGGCGCGACGGCAATTCCTCCCAGCGCGAGGGCGCGAGCGAGGGAAAGAGAGACAACACCACGGCGGAGGAGCGGTCTTTTCATGCGCGAGGAGATAGCGACTGCCCTGCCCTGCGATAAACAGGCGCCCGGCACACACTTCGTTTCACCCTTGAAACAATGAGGTGGAGGATGGACAGGTTCGCGGCGATGGAGGCCTTCGTCCGCGTGGTGGAGAGCGGCACCTTCACCAAGGCTGCCGACGCGCTGGGCCGCCCGAAGGCAGCGGTGACCCGGCTCATCCAGCAGCTGGAGGCGCAGCTGCGGGTGAAGCTGCTCCACCGCACCACGCGCCGCGTGACCGTCACGCCGGAGGGCATGACCTACTACCAGCAGGCGCTGCGGCTGCTGGGGGAGGTGCGGAACCTCGAAGCCACGCTGACGCAGACGCGGCGCGGTCCCCGGGGCAGGCTTCGGGTGGAGTCGAGTGGCACCATCTCCCGGCTGCTGCTCGTCCCCGCGCTGCCGTCGATCTGCGCGCGCTATCCGCAGCTGCAGATCGAGCTGGGCGTGAGCGACCGCGTGGTGGACCTCCTGTCGGACAACGTCGACTGCGCCATCCGGGGCGGCGGCGTGAAGGACGACTCCCTGGTCGCGCGGCACCTGGGCGACCTGGACTATTGGGTCTGCGCCTCACCGCGATACCTGGAGCGCCACGGCCCGCCGCACCATCCGCTGGAGCTGGCCGGCGCGTCGCACGCGATGGTGAGCTACTTCGCGTCGCCGAGCGGCAAGCCGCTCCCCTTCACCTTCCAGCGCGGCGCGGAGCGGCTCGAGGTCCAGGGCCGCAGCCAGCTCCTGCTCAACGAGACCAACGCATACCTGGCCGCGGGGCTCGCCGGCCTGGGCGTCATGATTGCCCCCCGCTTCGTGGTGGAGCCCTACCTGGCCACGGGGGAGCTGGTGTCCGTGCTGGAGGGCTGGCAGCCCGAAGCCCGCCCCATCTTCCTGGTCTACCCACCCGCGAGGCAGCGGGATGCCGGCCTGCGGGTGTTCATCGAGTGGGTGGTGGAGCTGTTCGCGAGCCGCACGAACGTCTGGCGGCGTGACGGGTAGCCGCCGTCACTTCACTTTGGAGGTGCGCTCGAAGACCTCGCGGGCGCGTTCAATCTCCGGCCGGTGGTGCTGCGCCCACATCGCGAGCGCGGACACGGGTTCAAGCAGCGTGCGCCCCAGCCGCGTTCCTGTATGGAATCGCCGTGCTCGACCTGGCGGGAGGGCTGGGCGTCGTCCTGCCCTCGCTCACGAGGAGAGTGACTTGCGCAGGGGACCGGGGACGCGAGAGCGTACCGGGATGACCCCTCATCGCTTCGTCGCGGCAGTCCTGATCGTGGGGGTGTCAGGCTGTGCTGGCGTCCAGAACGCGGCTCCTGAGGCTCCTGCTGGCACCGTCCGCTTCACCACGCAGGCGCATTTCAAAGACTGCGACATCGTGGCGACCGCGCGTCCCCTGGCGGATGCCCAGGCCGTGGACTGCGGCGAAGCTCGGGAGAGCGAGGACCGGCTGAAGGCCAAGGCGTGCGTCGAGGCAGCGGACGCCGCCGGCAAACCCTTCATCGCCATCCTCCACCTGCCCGGCATCGACTCCGCCGTCTCCCAGGCCCTGCTTCGCTCCGCGAACGGAGAGCGCTTCCAGCTCTGGTACGACAGCGATTCGAGCGGCGCCAACGGCCGCTTCCGGTCACGCATCAGCCGCAGGGCCTGCGAGCGCTTCGTGCCCGATCCGGAGTTCGAGGAGGATCTGCGCTGCGAGTCACAAGCCGAGGCAACGACCTTATGCCTCGGCACGGAGTACGACCTGGGACCCCTTCAGTCCGCCGCGGGCATGATGTGCGTGCCCGACGAGACCTACCGGCCGGGAGTCTTCGACTGCGCCTGGCTGAAGCCCACCCAGCTCCTGAAGGACCAGGGCTTCAAGCCAGTCCCCGCGGACACCTTGCTCGCGTGCAAGGCGGGTCAACCCGGGTTCTTCAGCTGCTCCTCCACCGCGGGAACGGACTCCGCGGTGGGCGTCCGCTTCGAACGGGAACCGCCCCCGGACGCGTCTCCGGAGGACGGTCCCTGACGTCGTCAGGCCGTCAGGCCTTGGCGCCCTTCGGGGCCTCGTGCTCGTCGCGGCCGTGCGCGGTCGCGACGGGGCTGGTCGCCTCCACGGCGGAGAAGGTCTCCAGGATCTTGTACGTGTGGCTGGCCCCTCGCGGCACGAGCCAGGAGTCGCCGGGGTTGAGCAGGAGGACCTGACCCTCCAGGTGCAGCTCCGCGCGGCCCTTGAGCACGAAGCCCACGGTCTCGTAGTCGCGGGTGCTGACAGGCTTGGCCTCGGCGGGCGGCTCGTCCTCCCACAGCCGCATGGCCACACGGACGCCGGATGCGAGGTACTTCTGGCCCATCTCCCCCTTGGGGGAGTGGCGGCTCTCGACCTTCTTCACGCTGGTGTCGCCCATGTTCGCCTCTCCTTGGGAGGCGGCGTGCGGCGCCGCGCTCCTCCTGGGGAGAAGGTAGGGAAGACCCCGGGCCCTGGCGGATGTCGTCGTGCGGTCGCCCGCCTGCCCTGCGTCCGGAAAGACGAAAGCCCAGCCTCCGCTGGGGAGACTGGGCTTCGGGGACTCACCGCTGGGGGTGAGTCGGGATTTCGGCTAGCTCAGACCGCGCGAACGTTCTGGGCCTGCAGGCCCTTGGGGCCCTTGGTGACTTCGAACTCCACCTTCTGGCCTTCAGCCAGGGTGCGGAAGCCATCCATGTTGATCGCAGTGTGGTGGCAGAAAACGTCTTCGCCATTGTCCTGCGCGATGAAGCCGAAACCCTTCGCGTCGTTGAACCACTTCACGGTACCCAATGCCATTGTGAGTCTCTTCTCTTTCTCTGCTCTGTACAGGTGAGAGGCTCGCGCCTGCCACCGGTGCCGGAACGAACACCGCCCCGGCACGCCGGGCACTCTACCCACTTCCCGTGGGAACACCACTCCTGAGGGTGGATTCCCACTGGAAGCCGTCCTTCATCCGACACAGCGGAATCCGTCGAGGCCCGGCATTGGAACATCCCATGCCCCGCGGGGCATTCCGGACGCCTTTCCCGGCCTTCACACTTCTTCACCGCGCCCGGGCGTGGGCTTCACACCCGCCTTCTACCTTGAGCTCCGTCAGAAACGACACGGGCCCGCCTGGTCGGTGCCCTGCCTGCTGCCTGGAGCCAAGCACATGTTCGGATTCCTCTTCGGTACCGCCTGCCTCGCCGGTCTCTTCGCCACCCTGCGCCGGGGGCACTACGGCCACTCCCACCACCATGGCCGCGGCGGCCGCTGGAGCATGCGCCCCCGGCTGCGCTGGCTCTTCGAGCGGCTGGAGACGTCGCCCGGCCAGGAGAAGGTCATCGTGAAGGCCGTGGAGAACGTGCGCGAGGCCTTCGCCAAGGTGAAGGACCAGTGGGGCCCCAGCCGCACGTCGCTCGCGGGCTCGCTGCGCGGCGAGCACTTCGACGGAGCCATGCTGCGCGAGCTGTTCAGCCGCCACGACGTGGCGCTGGAGTCGCTGCGCAACGCCGTGCAGGACGCCCTGTCCCAGGTGCACGAGGCGCTGGAGCCCCACCAGCGCCGCGAGCTCGCGGACATCATCGAGCACGGCTGGGGCTACGGCTGGCGCGGCGAGGGCCGCGGCTGGCACGGGCGGCGCTGCGGCGGGTACGGCCGCTGGGGTGGCCGTCCGCACAACGATGACGGCCCCGCGTCCTTCGTCTGAAAACCCCCTGCCCTCTTCCCCAGCGCTCTTCCTGGAGACATCCCATGAGACACCGTCTGCTCGTCGTCCTCCTCGCCGCGGGTGCCATCGGAGGCTATGCCTCCGGCTTCGCGAGCCTCGCCCGCCACCACCGCTCCGCCTGCCACCGGGGAGACTGGGGTGGCCCCGCCTACCGCAACGGGGCGCCGCCGTACTGGGACTGGCACGCACCCAGGCCCCAGGGCACCTCCGGGCCCGCCGACGCACCGGGAGCGCGTTAGGATTCACCCCCGCCCATGCCCACCCGCGTCCTGCTCATCGATGACGACACCCGGATGTTCGAGTTGCTCGCGGAGTACCTCGGGCAGAACGGCATCACCGTCAGCCACGCACCCGATGGAGGCCGCGGGCTGGCGGCGCTGGAGGCGAACGCCTTCGACGCCGTGCTCCTGGACGTGATGATGCCGGGCATGGACGGCCTGGAGGTGTGCAAGCGCATCCGCGCGAAGAGCCGCATCCCGGTGCTGATGCTCACCGCCAAGGGCGACGAGACGGACCGCGTGGTGGGGCTGGAGCTGGGCGCGGACGACTACCTGCCCAAGCCCTTCGGCCCGCGCGAGCTGCTCGCCCGCCTGCGCGCGGTGCTGCGGCGGGCGCAGCCGGCGGCGGTGGCGGACCGCATCGAGTCGAGCGGCGTCTCCATCGACGTGTCCGGGCGCGAGGTGAAGGTGGAGGGCAAGGCGGTGGAGCTGACGGGCCTGGAGTTCGACCTGCTGCTCGCGCTGGTGCGGCGCGCGGGCCGGGTGATTCCCCGCGACGCGCTCCTGGGCGAGGCGGGCCGCAACGACACGGTGGTGAGCGAGCGCACGGTGGACGTGCACATCTCCCACCTGCGCCAGAAGCTGGGAGACGTGGGCACGCGCCTCATCAAGACGGTGCGCGGCGTGGGCTACGTCTTCGCGAAGGAAGGCGCCTGATGGGCTGGGGCCACCGCCACTGGCCTCCGGAAGGAGACCCCTGCGCGCCGGGACTGAAGCGGGGCTTCGGCCGCCATGCGCGAGAGCACCACCGGCGCAAGTTCCACCTGGGCCGGCTGGGCTCCTACGTGCAGGAGCGGCTGCGGCGACGCCTGTTCGTCATGTTCGGGCTCACCATCCTGGTGACGGTGCTCGTGGTGTCGTGGGTGATGAACCTGACGGGCGGCAACAGCTGGCGGCAGGAGACGGAGCGCGTCCGCGCGTTCGTGGGGCACCGCTTCGCGGAGGTCTGGGACGCGCCCGCCGCGCGCGAGTCCCTGATGCGGAGCATCTCCGACGACCTGGACGTGGACGTCGTGCTGACGGACCTGTCCGGCGCGGTGGTGGCCCGGGGCGGCGCTCCCTGTGCGAAGCCGGACGCGAGCATCCCGGTGATGCGGCAGGACTCGCGGCTGGGCACGCTGCAGGCGTGTTACCTGCAGACCCGCTCGCGGGGGCCGTGGCGCGCCGTGCTGCCGCTGGGCATCGCGGTGCTGGTGCTGTGGACGGCGGCGGGCGGCATCTCGTTCCGGCTGGCGCGGCCGGTGGACACGCTGGTGAAGGCCACGCAGGCGTTGGGCGAGGGCCAGTTGGGCACGCGGGCGAGCCTGGACCGCCACCTCACCGGAGATTTCGCGGTGCTCGCCGAGTCCTTCAACGACATGGCGGCGCGCATCGAGAAGCAGCTCGCGGATCAGCGTGAGCTCCTGGCGGCGGTGTCGCACGAGCTGCGCACGCCGCTGGCGCGGCTGCGGGTGCTGACGGAGCTGCTGCGCGACGGTGGAGGCAACCCGCGCACGCTGGACCAGGTGGACCGCGAGGTGGTGGAGCTGGACGCGCTGGTGGGCGAGCTGCTCGCCAGCTCGCGCCTGGACTTCGGGCAGCTGACGCCCAAGGCGCTGGAGGCGGGCGTGCTGGCGGCGCAGGCGCTGGAGCGCGTGGGGCTGTCCGCGACGCTGCTCCAGCCGGAGACGGACGACGTGGCGCTGATGGCGGACGCGACGCTGCTGGGCCGGGCGCTCGTGAACCTGCTCGACAACGCGCGCAAGCACGGCGTGGGCGTGGAGGCGCTCCGGCTGCAGGAGCACGGCAAGGAGCACCTGGCCTTCAGCGTGGAGGACCGGGGCCCGGGGCTCCTGCCCGGCGAGGAGACGCGCATCTTCCAGCCGTTCTATCGCAAGGACCGGGGCGGAGAGGCGCGCGAGGCCGGCTCCCTGGGGCTGGGGCTCGCGCTGGTGCAGCGCATCGCCAGGGCCCACGGCGGCGAGGCCTTCGCGGAGAACCGGCCCGGCGGAGGCGCGCGCGTGGGCTTCACGGTGCGCAAGGCCGGACCGCCGGGGCTTGCTTCCAGCACGCAGGCCTAGGGCCCCGGCCCGCCGCGTTCCTCCCAACCTGTCCGACTGTCGGACAGGTTCGGGCGGTGCGCCGCCGACGGGGCCGGGGCCGGGCCGCGCGAGCAGCCCGTGCCCCTGCGGGAACTACTGCTTCGCCTGTGCGTCCGTCGCGGCGAAGGCGAACGTGGCCTCCGCGGGCGCGCCGTCCTTCACGGTGACTTCCGCCGTCTTCGTGCCCAGCGTCTCGTGCCACGCCTCCAGCGTGTACGTGCCCGCGGGCAGGCCCGTCAGCGTGAAGGTGCCGTCCGCGGCGGTGGTGGCGAAGTACGGGTTGGGGTTGCTCACCACGTAGGCCGTCATCCACGGGTGCACGTCGCACTTGAGGCGCAGCACCTCCGCGTCCGACGGCAGCGGCTTCTGCACCGGCGCGCCCGAGGGCGGCTGCGCCACGTTGAACAGCGGCCGCGTGCCCACCACGCCGCGCACGTTGTGCAGCGTGCCGTCGCTGTTCTTGAACACCACCTGCTGGCCCGCCACCGCGCCCTGCACGCGCGGCACGTAGGTGCACTTGGACTGGTCCACCACCACCGGCGCGGACGGCGCCGCGGGGGCGCCCGCGACGGGGCCCTTCACGCGCACCAGCACGTTCTGGAGCTTGCCGTCCTTCACCAGCACGGACTGCTCCTTCTCCGGCCGCCCGTCACACGCGGGGTCCGCGCTGGGCGCCAGGTCCGCCATCACCGGCGGCGTGCCGGTGAAGGACACCGTGCCCTTCACCACGCCGTTGCCCGCGGGCGCCGGAGCCGCCGCCTCGCCCGTCCCCGCTCCCGCCGTGGGCGCCGGAGGCACGGCCTGCTGCGTGGGCGCCGCCGGACGCGCGGTGGGCGCCTCGGCGGAGGGCGCGGGCGCCTCCTCCTTCTTGCACGCGGGCAGGGCCATGAGCCCCGCGACACCGACCATCGACAAGCCAAGCAGACGCAGCTTCATGAGGCGGTCTCCTCTGGAGGATTCTTCGTGATGCGGTGCCCGCCGTCGTAGTGGAAGGCACCGGGCAAGTCCACCAACCCACAGCGCGCGGGCTACTCGCGGCGGCTCACGCTGAATGCGGCCAGCCCCACGAACACCGCGGCGAACGCCAGGAGCGCGGGCACCTCCCACCCCACCGTCGCCCCACCCTGCGAGCCCACCGCCACCGACGCCTGCGCGCCGTACAGCGCGCGGCGCACGCCCTCCACGGAGAAGCGCATGGGGTTGAGCGTCATCACCCACGACAGCACCGGCCCGGCGCCCTTGACCGGGAACATGGCCCCGGAGAGCACCCACATGGGCAGCATCACCAGGCTCATCACCGCGTGGTAGCCCGCGCTCGACTTCACCCACCACGCGAGCGCCATGCCCATGCCGGTGAGCGCCAGCGCCGACAGCACCATCACCGCCGCGAGCAGCGCGTAGTCCACCGCCTTCACGTCCACGCCCGCCAGCGGCGCGAAGAGCAGGAACAGCGACGCCTGCATGAGCGCGATGGAGGAAGAGCCCAGCGCCTTGCCCAGCACCACCGCGAGCCGCGAGCCCGGCCCCGCGAGCACCGCCTGGAGGAAGCCCTCCTTGCGGTCCTCGATGACGGTGATGGTCGCGAAGATGGCGCTGAAGAGCACCACCATGGTGACGACGCCCGGGAAGAAGAACTGCTGGTAGCCCAGCCCCTGCGCGCCCTCCACGCGGAACGAACCCGCGAACCCGGAGCCGATGACGAACCAGAACAGGATGGGCTGCGCCAGCGCGCCAATCACCCGGCTGGGCTGCCGGAAGAAGCGCACCACGTCGCGAGACAGCAGCACCCGCACGGTGGCCCACTGCAGCGCCAGCGTCCCGGGCTCCCGGCGCTGGACGGGGGCGGCGACGGGCGCCTCGGCGGGCGCCTCCATGGGGGACGGAACAGGGATGTCGGCGCTCATCGGCGTTTCCTCGGCGCGGGCGTGGGCGCGGGAGCATCCGCCCCCAGGGCCTTCCCGGTGAGCTGGAGGAACACATCCGCCAGCGTGGGCCGGCGCAGCGACACGGAGGCGAACCGTCCCGGGGGGAAGGCCTCCACCAGTCGCGGCACCAGCGCGTGTCCCTGCGAAGCCTCCACCTGCACCCGCCCCTCCACCACCTTCGCTTCCAGCCCCAGCCGCTCCGTCACCTGCGCGGCCAGCGCCTCCGGCTCCGGGCCCTCCAGGGTCAGGATGTCGCCGCCCATGCGCGACGCGAGCGCCCGGGGCGTGTCACACGCCACCAGCTTCCCGGCGTCCAGCACCGCCAGCCGGTCGCACCCTTCGGCCTCGTCCGCGCGGTGCGTGGTGAGCAGCACGGTGACGCCCTGCGCGTCGCGCAGCCGCTTGAGGTGCGTCCAGAACGTGCGGAAGGCCGCCTCGTCCAGGCCCTGCGTGGGCTCGTCCATCAGCACCACCCGCGGCTGGTGCACCAGCGCCCGCGCCAGTTCCAGCCGCCGGCGCATGCCGCCCGACCAGGTGCCCACCTTCTCATCGCCCCGGTCCAGCAGGCCGATGAGCGACAGCATCGTCTCCACGCGCGCCTTCGCGTCCGCGCCGCCCAGCCCGTACAGCCGCGCGCCCAGGAGCAGGTTCTCCCGGGCCGTCAGCAGGTCGTCCAGGCTGCTGCGCTGGAAGATGATGCCCATCTGGCGCCGCAGCGCGGGGTCGCTCAGCGACAGCACCCTGCCGGCGAAGTGCACCTGCCCCGCGTCCGGCGCGAGCAGGCCCGCGAGCAGCTGGAAGGTGGTGGACTTGCCGGCGCCGTTGGGCCCCAGGAGGCCCAGGATTTCGCCCGGCTGCACGGCCAGCGACAGACCGTCCACGGCGGTGCGCCCGCCGAAGCGGCGCGTGAGCCCCTCGATGCGAAGCAGCGGTGGGGGCGGGGTCGGAACGGAGGTGTCAGGCATGCGAAGAGGCGACCTCGCGCCGGGACGCCGCGCTTGGGGGCGCTAGCCGCGGGGGATGCGGTCCAGCGTCATCGCGGCGAACAGGCCGGTGAGATACACGAGCGAATACAGGAACGTCTGGCGCGCCCAGGGCTTCCCCAGGTGCTTGAAGAAGCCCCACGCTCCCAGCCCGAGGAAGCCCAGCCCCAGCACCACCGCCGCCGCCAGGTACCACGTGCCGGCGATGTGCAGCTGGAACGGCAGGAGCGTCATGGGAATCAGCGCCACCAGGTAGAGCACCACCTGCGCGCGGCTGGACTCGTCCCCGCGCTCCAGCGGCACGGACTTGAGCCCCGCGGCGGCGTATTCGTCCTTGCGGAACAGCGCGATGGCGATGAAGTGCGGCATCTGCCAGAGGAACATGATGGCGAACAGCGCGAAGCCGCCCGCGTCCACCATGTCCGTCACCGCCGTCCAGCCCATCAGGGGCGGCAGCGCGCCGGGAATCGCGCCCACCAGCATCGCCGCGGACGTGCGGGCCTTGAGCGGCGTGTAGGCCAGCACGTAGCTGAGCAGCGCGATGAGCCCCAGCACGCCGGTGAGCAGGTTGGCGCCCAGCACCAGCGCGGGCAGCGACACCGCCGCCAGCGACAGGCCGAACCAGAGCGCCGTGTTCGGGTCCATGCGCCCGGCGGGCAGCGGCCGGTTGCGCGTGCGCGCCATGAACTGGTCGCTGTGGCGCTCCAGGTAGCAGTTGAACGCGTTCGCCGCGCCCACCGTCCCCGCCGTCGCCAGCAGCGTCACCAGCGCGCGCACCGGCGTGAAGTGCCCCGGAGCCAGGAACATGCCGCCCGCCGCGGTGATGAGCACCAGCGACGACAGCCTCGGCTTGGTGAGGGAGATCAGGTCGGACGCGGTGGAGGACTGGGACAAGGCACGCGCGCTCAAGCGGACTCCAGCAGGAGGCCCCTGGACCGCGGTCGCTACCGGCTACCGGGCAGGGGGTGTGGGGTGGACCCTCCCATACCGTCACCCGGCAGGGGTGGCAAGGCTCCGGCACCCCGCCACATCAGCCTGCCTTGTCGCCCCCCTTCAAAAACGAAGCGCCGCGAATGCCCGGAAGGGGGCATCGCGGCGCTTGGGGGACAGCGGGAGGCGGGGGTCAGTTCCCCGCGAGCCGCTGCGCGTCGGCGAGGTACTCGCCCTTGGGCTCGCGCTTCACGTACTCCTGCGCCAGCGTCTTGACCTTGCCCGACTGCCTGGCGTCCTTGGAGAGCAGCGACGCGTAGAAGTAGTACACCGGCGTGTAGTTCTCGTCGGCCTGCAGCGCGCGCTGGTAGGTCTCGTCCGCCTTCGCCGTGTCGCCCTTGCCCTGGTAGACGCGGCCCAGCTCCGTGAGCGCGTTGGCGACGCGGTCCGGCTGGCCGAAGAACTCCTGGCTGGCCTTCTCCAGCTGCTCCTTCGCCTTGTCCCACTCCGAGCGCTCCCGGTAGATGGCGCCCATGGCGAGCCGGGCCTCCGGGTTCTTCGCCTTGGGGTCCTTCACCGCGCGCTGGTACTGCGCGAGCGCGTCGTCCAGCTTGTTCTGGCGGCGGTAGGCGTTGCCCAGCATCACCACCAGCTTGGGGCTGTCGCCCATCGTCTTGAGCGCGGTGACGAGCGCCTCGGAGGCCTCCTTCTCACCGCCCGGCTTGCCCATGAGGGCCTTGGCCAGCTCGACGTGGAACTGGGCGCGGCTGCCGTCCACGCGGATGGCCTTGCGGATCTCCTCCGCGGCCGCGTCGAAGTTGCCCTCCGCCAGCAGGCGGCGGCCCTTGATGAGGTTGAGCTCCGGGTTCTGCTTGTCGAGCGCGAAGCCGGTCTCCTCCGCCTTCGTCACCTCCTGCTTCGCCTTGGCCGGATCCGCCGGCACGCCCGTCGCCTCGGTCATCTTCTGCTGCACGTCCGGCTTGAGCGTGGGCATGGCCAGCGCCACGCGGGCGATGAGCAGCGAGCGCGCGAGCTGCGCGGTGGCGAGCTGGCGCGGGCTGGGCGGCGGCTCCGCCTCCAGCAGCTTCTTGATGTCCCGGCTGGCCACCGCGTAGTTCGGCTCGTCCTGCTCCAGCATGAGGAGCGAGCGGCCCAGGAGCGACTCCGGGTGGTCCTTCTCGTAGCGCAGGGCGAAGTCGTAGTTCTTCCAGGCGGTGTTGTCCTGGCCCAGCCGGCGGTACACCGCGCCCAGGCCCGCGTAGACGCGCGGGTCATCCGGCGCCAGCGTCTGCGCGCGCTCCAGGCTGTCGCGTGCGCGCTCCAGGTCACCCGCGTTCATCTGGATGAGGCCCAGCGTGAGGTACAGGAGCGAGGACGCCTTGTTCTGGTCGTTGAGCTCCTTGACCTGCGTCTCCAGCGAGGACAGCGCGCCCTTGCCGTCACCGCTGTAGGTCTTGATGAGCGCCTGCGCGGCGATGAGGTGGCTGGACAGCTCCTTGCCCTTCTGGGCCGCCGCCAGGTGCTCCTCGGCCTGCCGGCGCGCGTCGTCGCCGCCGCCGTGCTCACCCCAGCGGATGGCGTACGCGTACGCGAGGTAGCCGTGGGCCGCGGTGGAGTCCGGGTCCACCTCCAACGCCAGGTCCGCCGCCTCGCACGCCTTCTTGTAGCTGGCGAACGAGTCGTGCTTGAGCTGCTCGGTGGCGACGTCCAGGTTCTTCTTGAGCTCGCGGCCTCGCTTCTTGGCCTGCGCCGAGTACCAGCCGTACCCACCCGCGAACAGCGGGATGAGGATGAGCAGGACCAGCGACAGCATCTTGCTGCCCTTGCCCTTGGCGGCACCCTGGCGGCGCGGCGCCGGCTCGTCGTCGTCCTCCTCCACCTCTTCCACCACCACTCGCGGGCGGCGCGGGGCGGAGTCGGAGGTCCGCGCCGTGTGGGCGGCCTGCTGCGACGGAGCGCTGATGCGGCCCACGGGCGTGGCGGCGGGCTGCGCGGCGGCGGGCGGGGCCGTCACGGGGACGGTCGCCGCGGCGGGCGCCTCGGCGGCGGCCGGGGGCGGCGCGGCCACGGGCGCGAGCACCGGGGCGGGCGCCGCGGGGCGGGGAATCTCCACCTTGTACTGCTGGAGGAGCGTGACGGTCTCCGGATCGCCGGGGTCCGCCTGGTAGGCCTTGAGGAGGTTGCCGCGGCCGACGTCGGCCTCGCCTCCCTTGATCTGCAGCACGCCCGCCATGCGCAGGGCGGCCTTGTCCTCCGGCTGGACCTGGAGGGCGCCCATCACCTCTTCGAGCGCCTTCTTGTCCTTGTTCTGGGCGGCGTAGACGCGGGCCAGGAGGAGGCGGGGATCGGCCGCGGTCGGGTGCGCCTTGACGCCCTTCTTGCAGACGACCATCGCCTCCATGAAGCGGCCCAGGTCGAGGTACGCCTCCGCCAGGGGCTTGTAGGCATCCGACGAGGGGTCGGAAGCGAACGAATGCTCAAGCTTCGCGAGCTCGGTGGGGCTCAACGTCTTCGATGGGGAGGTGGACATGAACCAGAAGGGGGCCCGGTAATTGGCCGGGAAGGATGCGGTACCGGAAGGCGGTTTTTATGGCATCCACAGTGCGGCACGTCAATCGCAGGGTTGGTGCCGGAAACGAGCTGCTTGACAGCAAGGTGGGGCTCCGGTACTAGCCCACTCACTTCGCGGGACCCAACGCCCGCGAGGCGCAGCAGGCAGCAAGCAGTCCCCATGTGGGGGTGTAGCTCAGTTGGGAGAGCGTCGCGTTCGCAATGCGAAGGTCGTCGGTTCGATCCCGTCCACCTCCACCATGAAGAAACGAAGGGCCTCACGGGAAACCGTGAGGCCCTTTGCATTTCGGGCCATTGGCGAATTGCAAAGGCTTCCGGCTTTGTTATCCGGGGCCGATGACCGACCCGTCCGCCTCCCTGTCGTTCTTCGCTCGCTTCTGGCTCGCCTGGCTGTGCTTCTGGCGCTGCCTCGTGTCCCGCGAATTCGCGCAGGCCGTGCTGCCGGCCAGCCGCGCCTATGATGCTGGCCAGCTCAAGGAGCTTCCGGCCGGGGACACGCAGTCCCCCCCGCCCGTGAAGACGCCTGTCGTCCAGGCCCCCGTCGCCCCCCCTCCCCCGCCGCCGGAGCGCGAGCACGCCAGCGCCCTGTCGCTGCTGGCCATGCTCCAGCGCGAGGGCCGCTTCCTGGACTTCGTGCAGGAGAACGTCTCCGCGTTCCCGGACGCGGACGTGGGCGCGGCGGCCCGCATCGTCCACGAGGGATGCCGCAAGGTGGTGCACCAGTACCTGACGCTCCAGCCGGTGCTGCCGCAGGGCGAGGGCGACCGGGTGACGGTGCCGGACGGCTTCGACGCGCAGCGCATCCGGCTCACCGGCAACGTCGCCGGCCAGCCTCCCTACGGCGGCACCCTCCGGCACCACGGCTGGGTGACCACGGAGGTGAAGTTCCCGTCCGTCAGCCCCGCCATGGAGCCGCGCGTGCTGGCGCCGGCGGAGGTCGAGCTCGCCTGATGCCCGCCTGAGCACCAGGCGGCGCGTCCTCCGAAGTCCCCTTCCCTTCGAGGAACCACAAGGCCCCTTAGGGGGTTTTTGACCGATATGGCCCGATACGCAATCGGCATCGACCTGGGCACCACGCACTCCGCGGTGTCCTACTTCAACCTCGAGGACGGCAAGCCGCGCGGCCCCTCGCAGTCCATGCTGCCCGTGCCCCAGGTGACGGCGCCCGGCACCGTGGAAGCGCGCCCGCTGTTGCCCTCCTTCCTCTACCTCCCCAGCGCGCAGGAGTTCCCGGAGGGCAGCCTCGGGCTGCCGTGGCACGCGGAGCCGGGCGTCATCGTGGGTGACTTCGCCCGCTCGCACGGGGCCAAGGTGCCCACGCGGCTGGTGTCCTCGGCGAAGAGCTGGCTGTCGCACCCGGGCGTGGACCGGCGCTCGGCGCTGCTGCCCTGGCAGGCGCCGCCGGAGGTGCAGCGCGTGTCGCCGCTGGATGCGTCCGCGCGCTACCTGCGCCACCTGAAGGAGGCGTGGGACCACACCTTCGCGCGCGCCCAGGAGGAGTCCGGCAACGCGCTGTCCCGGCAGGAGGTCATCGTCACCGTCCCGGCGTCCTTCGACGCGGCGGCGCGCGACCTGACGCTGGAGGCCGCGAAGGCGGCGGGCATCGAGCACATCACCCTGCTGGAGGAGCCGCAGGCCGCGCTGTACGCGTGGCTGGAGGCCATGGGGGAGAACTTCCGCAAGCAGGTGAAGCCCGGGGAGGTGATTCTCGTGGTGGACGTGGGCGGCGGCACGTCCGACTTCTCCGTCATCACCGTGAAGGACCGCGAGGGCGACCTGGAGCTTTTGCGCGTGGCGGTGGGCGACCACATCCTCCTGGGCGGCGACAACATGGACCTCGCCCTGGCGCACACGCTCAACCAGCGGATGGCGGCCGAGGGGCGCAAGCTGGACGCGTGGCAGTTCAACGGCCTCACCTACGGGTGCCGCCAGGCGAAGGAGACGCTGTACGCGGACCCCTCCCTGGACCGGGTGCCCATCGCGATTCCGGGCCGGGGCTCGTCGCTCATCGGCGGCACGCTGCGCACGGAGCTGACGCGCGAGGAGCTGGACCGCGTCCTCACGGACGGCTTCTTCCCGGTGACGCAGGTGGCGGACCTGCCGCGCACCGCCCGGCGCACGGGCCTGGCGCAGATGGCGCTGCCGTACGCGCAGGACCCGGCGGTGACGAAGCACCTGGCGGCGTTCCTCACCCGGCAGGCCCAGGCGCTGGCGGCCAGCGCGGACTCGCCGGTGGACGTGGCGGGCAAGGGCTTCCTGCATCCCTCGGCGGTGCTCTTCAACGGCGGCGTCTTCAAGGCCGGTCCGCTGAAGGGCCGCGTGATGGAGGTCCTCAACCAGTGGCTCGCCTCCGAAGGGGCGCCCCCGGCGAAGGAGCTGGAGGGGGCGGACCTGGACCTCGCGGTGGCGCGGGGCGCGGCGTACTACGGCTGGGTGCGCCAGGGGCACGGCCTGCGCATCCGCGGCGGCACGGCGCGCGCCTACTACGTGGGCGTGGAGACGGCGATGCCGGCGGTGCCGGGCATGGAGCCGCCGGTGAAGGCGCTGTGCGTCGCGCCCTTCGGCATGGAGGAGGGGACGCAGGCGGACGTGCCGCCGCAGGAGTTCGGCCTCGTCACGGGCGAGCCCACGAGCTTCCGCTTCTTCGCGTCGTCCGTGCGGCGCGACGACCGGGTGGGCGAGATGGTGGAGGACGTGGAGTCGGAGCTGGCGGCGGGCGGGCTGGAGGAGGTGGCGCCCATCGAGACGACGCTGCCCGGACAGCCCACGCCCTTTGGCGACCTGACGCCGGTGAACCTCCAGGCGGCGGTGACAGAGGTGGGCACGCTGGAGCTGCGGTGCCTGGAGAAGAACGGCTCCGGGCGCTGGAAGCTGGAGCTCAACGTGCGCATGAAGGAGTAGAAGGGGCCCCGCACACCGGAGGCGTATGCGAATCGTCGGCATCGACCTGGGCACCACCCATTGCGCGGTGGCATCCGTGGCTCCAGGCAGGGGCGCGGGGGCGCCCGTCGAGGACTTCCCCCTGCCCCAGCTCGTCCGCCAGGGCGAGGTGGCCCCGCGCCCGCTCCTGCCATCCACCGTCTACGTCCCCGCCGGCCACGAGCTGGCCCCGGAGGTGCTGCGCCTGCCCTGGGGCGACGACGGCGGCCCGTACGTGGTGGGCGAGTTGGCCCGCTGGCAGGGCGCGCGCGTGCCCGGCCGGCTCGTGTCGTCCGCCAAGAGCTGGCTGTGCCACCCGGGCGTGGACCGCTCCGCGCCCATCCTCCCGTGGGGCGCGCCCGCGGACGTCCAGAAGCTGTCCCCGGTGGACGCGTCCGCGCTGCTGCTCACGCACATGGCCCGCGCGTGGGACTTCGCCCACCCGGACGAGCCCTTGTCGAAGCAGGAGGTGGTCATCACCGTCCCCGCCTCTTTCGACGAGGCGGCGCGCGCCCTCACGGTGAGCGCGGCGCGCAAGGCGGGGCTGGAGAAGTTCACGCTGCTGGAGGAGCCGCAGGCGGCCTTCTACGACTACACCGCGCGCCACCGCTCGGACCTGGAGCAGACGCTGTCCCAGGTGCGGCTGGTGCTGGTGGTGGACGTGGGCGGCGGCACCACGGACTTCACGCTGGTGCACGCGGGCGTGTCGCCGGAAGGGCCCATGCTGCGGCGCCTGGCGGTGGGTGACCACCTGATGCTGGGTGGCGACAACATGGACGCGGCGCTCGCGCGGCGCATGGAGGAGAAGCTCACCCAGAACGGCCGGCGCCTGTCCGCGACGCAGTGGACGCAGGCCATCCAGGCCGCGCGCACCGCGAAGGAGGAGCTGCTGGGGCACGCGCCGCCGGAGCGGTACGGCATGTCGCTCATCGGCGAGGGCAGCCGGCTGTTGGGCGGCACGCTGTCCACGGAGCTGGGCCGCGACGAGGCGCACGCGCTGGTGCTGGACGGCTTCTTCCCGCTGTCCCCTCCCGGGGACCGGCCCCGGCGCTCCGCGCGCATGGCGCTCCAGGAGCTGGGCCTGCCGTACGTGCAGGACCCCGCCGTCACCCGGCACCTGGCGGCCTTCCTCGCGCAGCACGCGGCGGCGGGCTTCGCGGCGCTGGGCGAGACGCCGTCGCACGAAGGCGCCCTGCCCCGCCCGGACGCCATCCTGCTCAACGGCGGCGTCTTCAACTCGCCTCAGATTTCGGCGCGGCTCATCGATGCGCTGTCCGCGTGGTGGCCGCAGGCGCCGCGCATCCCGCTGCTCAAGCACGAGTCGCTGGAGCTCGCGGTGGCCCGGGGCGCGGCGTACTACGGGCTGGTCCGGCGCGGGCATGGCCTGCGCATTGGCGGCGGCGCGGCGCGGGCGTACTACGTGGGCCTGCAGCGCGGCGCGGACAGCACGGAGCAGCCCACGCTGTGCCTGATTCCTCGCGGCTTCGAGGAGGGCCAGAAGGTGGACCTGGGCGAGCGCCCCTTCACGCTCACCCTGGGCCGGCCGGTGCAATTCACCCTCTTCTCCACGACGAGCGACCGCATCGACAAGCCGGGGGACCTGGTGCCGCTGGCGGAGGACCTCAAGCCGCTGCCGCCCATCCACACGCTGCTCAAGGGCGCGTCGGGCAAGGTCACGGAGGTGCCGGTGCACCTGCAGGCGGCGCTCACGGAGATTGGCACGCTGGAGCTGTACTGCGTGTCGGACGTCGCGGACGAGCGCTGGCGCCTGGAGTTCGAGCTGCGCGGCACCGGCGGCTCGCACGAGCTGACCGTCACGGAGTCCATGCCCGCGCGCTTCGCCGAGGCGAAGGACAACGTGGAGCGCGTCTACGGCAACAAGCCGCTGCCCCTGGGGCCCAAGGACGTGAAGCAGCTGTCGCGCACGCTGGAGAAGGTGCTGGGCTCGCGCGACACGTGGCGCGTGCCGGTGCTGCGCGAGCTGTGGAGCACGCTCTACGCGGGCGCGAGCAAGCGCCGCCGCTCCGACGACCACGAGCGCGTCTTCTACAGCCTCACCGGCTTCTGCCTGCGCCCCGGCTTCGGCTACCCGCTGGACGGCTGGCGCGCGGAGCAGACCTTCAGCCTCTTCGACGCGCTGGTGCAGCACCACCAGGACAAGGCCGTGTGGACGGAGTTCTGGGTGATGTGGCGCCGCATCGCGGGCGGCCTCACCGAAGCGCAGCAGCAGAAGCTGTACGGCTACCTCCAGCCGCACCTGTCCCGGCGCGTGCCCCCGGACGCCCCCACGCAGGGCGGCAAGCTCAAGGGCATCCAGCCGGAGGGGCTGGACGAGATGGTCCGCACCGTCGCCTCGCTGGAGCACCTGGCGCCCGGTGACAAGGCGGGGGTGGGCCGGTGGATCGCCGCGCGCCTGAAGGCCGAGTCCCGCTCCGGCGGCCCGTGGGCGTGGGCCCTGGGCCGGCTGGGCGCGCGCGTGCCGCTGTACGGCAGCAGCCACAAGGTCGTGGACGTGGAGACGGCGGAGGCGTGGCTGGAGCTGCTCTTGTCGCTGGACCTGCGCAAGGTGGACGGCGCGCCCTTCGCCGCCGCCCAGCTCGCGCGGCTCACCGGCGACCGCACGCGCGATCTGGATCCGGCGCTGCGCGAGCGCACGGCCCAGGCGCTGGTGGCCGCGAAGGCCGCCGACACCTGGGTGCGGATGGTGCGCGAGGTCGTGGCCCTGGAGGCGGCGGACGAAGCCCGGGCGCTCGGCGACACGCTGCCGGCGGGCCTGCGGCTGTCCTGAGCAGGAGGCGGGCCGCCTGGGATGCTCCGGGCGGATCCGTCACATCCAGGGCGCGCGCCGCATGCACGCGCCCCGGCGGGGCGGATCATCCCGGGCGGTGGATCAGACCTGGGCGGTGACCGTCACGTCGGCCGCGACCGCGACCGGGGCGTCGACGAGCGTCGGAGCCACGGGCGCGGCGTCGAGCGGCACGGCGGCGACGACCTGGAGCACCGGCTCCACGGCGGCGACGGCGGGCACCTCGACGGTGGCGGCCTGCGACTCGTCCTTCTTCGGCTTCTTCGTGCCCGCGCCCGAGCGGCAGCCCCGGCACCACGGCTGGTTGCGGATGGCGCCGTCCGCCATCTTCCGCAGCCCGAACTGCGCCAGGGGCTTGAGCGTCTTGCACTTCAGACACATCAGCGAGATGAGCACCTCGTGGCCGTCAGCGTCGTAGACGGAGGACTTGCGCCGCTTGCGCGGCTGGCCCGGCTCCCGCGCCTCTTTCTTCTCGGGCGCAACGGGGACCATCATCGGGGTCACTTTGTAGAGCATCTCTTCTGTCCCTCCCACGCACGGGCTCCAACTTGCTCGCGCTGGCTGGAGGGCCGCGCCTGCAAGGGATCTCGCGTGCCCTAGAGTAGGGAGGTTTCCCGCCGTTGGAAACTGATCCCAGGCCGAAAATTCGGCCCGGGCGCCTTTCGCTGATCTTTCGCTGGGTTGCGCTCCGATCCAGCCCCAGCGGATCAGCACGGAGAGAAAATTTCCAACGGCGGGCGCACCTTTTTTCAGGGCTTCGCGTCCGCGCAGGGCCCCGTGGCCTTCACCAGGTGCACGCGTCCCAGCGCCGGGGGCTTCAGCGTGTTGCCGCGGGCGCGGCCGTACACGGACAGCACCTCGCGCAGGTCCTGGCCCTGCAACAGGTTGATACGTTCCCGTGGCAGCGTGGACGTCACCGGCCCCACCCCATCACCGCCGCGCAGGAGGAAGTCCGGCACCGCGACCCGGTAGGTCCCCTTCGCCTTCAGCGGCTTGCCTCCCGGCAGCGTCACGCCCTGGAGGCGCTCCGGCCCGGGGCACTCGGCCAG
Organism: Corallococcus exercitus; assembly: GCF_042231735.1. Taxonomy (GTDB): domain Bacteria; phylum Myxococcota; class Myxococcia; order Myxococcales; family Myxococcaceae; genus Corallococcus; species Corallococcus exercitus_B. The sequence goes on along the minus strand of NZ_CP102577.1, from coordinate 9,570,881 downwards.
CGTCACCTCCAGCCCGGACACCGCGAAGACGCCCTTGCGGCCGCCGTAGGCCAGCGACAGGAAGCGGCGCAGCTCATCCGCGCTCAGCTCCAGCACCGCGAGCGTGTTGTCGAAGGGGAGGATTTCATAGAGCTTCCCGAAGGTGAGCGGCCCCTGCGGCAGGTCCGCCCGGATGCCGCCCGCGTTCATCACCGCCGCGTCGGAGCGGGCCGTCTCCCGCATGGCGTCCGCGATGAGGTTGCCCAGCGCGCTCTCGCCCTCGTACACCTGGGGCATGCGGGCCTGGGCCTCCACGCCCACCGGGCGGCGCTGCTCCTCCTCCACGCGCGCCTCCGCGGGGGCCACCAGCGCCTGCACGCGGGCGTCCGGCGTCACCGGCTGGCCCAGGAACGTGGCGGGCACCAGCCGCACGTCCTTCGCGTCCTTGAGCTTCAGCGCGTCGCAGGTCTTCAGCGTGGCGTCCACGGCGCCGCACACCGGGATGGCGGCCTGGATGCGCGTGCGCTCGGGCAGCACGCGGCGGCTCACCGGATCCACGAAGAGGTCCACCACGCCGAACGAGCGCGCCAGGCCCGTCGTCTCGATGACCGGCACGTCGCCGAAGAAGTGCCCCATGGGCTGGTGCGTGTGGCCCGCCACCACCGCGTCCACCGCGCCCTTCGGCAGCGCTTCCACCACCGCGTAGATTTCGCCGTCGTCGCGCACGCACCCGGACGTGTCGCGCGGGTTCGCCAGGTCCGTGCACTTGCCGCCCGCGTGCGCGATGGCGACCACCACCTCCGCGCCCTGCTCGCGCAGCGACCTCGCGGCCTCCTTCGCGGCGTCGGCCAGGGACTCGAACTTCAGGCTGGCGATGTTCGCGGGGTTGGTCGTCTGCGGCGTCGACAGCGTGGACAGGCCCAGCAGGCCCACCTTCACGCCCTTCACCGTGACGACCGTGGTGCCGTCATTGCCCAGCCACGCCGGGTGGCGGCCGTCCTTCTCGCGCACGTTGGCGGACAGGAAGGGGAACTTCGCCTGCCCCACGCGGGCCTTGAGCGCGCCCAGCGGGTCCTCGTCCGGACGCCGCGCCACGGGCTCCGGGCCCACCGGCCCGTAGTCGAACTCGTGGTTGCCGATGGCGACCGCCGCGTAGCCCAGGTGGTTGTACACGTCGACGACGATGGCGCCCTCGACCAGGTTGGACGCCAGCGTCCCCTGGAACAGGTCGCCGCCGTCCACCAGCAGCACGCCGCCCGGGTTGTCCTCGCGCAGCCGCGCCACGTAGGACGCGAAGAGCGCCGCGCCGCCCTCCTCCACCTTCTGCCCGTCCGGCAGCGTGGCGCGGTGAGGCATCACCCAGCCGTGGAAGTCGTTGGTGCCCACCAGCGTGAGCCGCACGGGCTCGGCGGCGGGGGGCGTGGTGGCGGGAGCGGGCGTCGGGCCGCCCTTGCAGGCGGAGGCGAACACCGCGAGCGCCAGGGCGGTGGAGCGGAAGGAGCGCATGGGGCGCGCACTTCATCCCGCCCCCCTGTCGCTTTCAACCCGCTTCGCTCCCCGTCTCAGCCGCGACGACGGCGGCCCAGGAGCGCCATCGCCAGCAGGCCCAGCGTCGTCACGGCCGGCACCGACGCGCTGGTGCACCCGCAGCCGCTGTCGTCGTCGTCGCCGGGTCCGCCGCCGATGGGGTTCCCTCCCGGATCGATGATGACGCCGCCACCGCCGTCCTGGCCGGTGCCGCCGTCTCCCGTCCCGGCGTCCGCCTGCTGCTGCGCGATGGTGAGCGGCGGAGAGAACGCCCGGGCCACGTTGCCCCAGGAGGTGAGCTTCAGGTTGTCACCCAGCGTGCTGCTGCTCACGCCGTCGTGCGCGACGAAGAGCCCTTCCGGGAAGGCCGTGCCCAGCGCGCCGGAGAACGCCACCAGCCCGCGCGACTGCTCCACCGCGTCCGTGCCGCCGTCCTGGACCAGCTGGAACGACCCCACCCGGCCCAGCGTGCGCCGGTCGAAGACGACGAAGGTGTTCGCGTTCGGATCCGACGCGATGAGGTAGCCGTCCAGGCCGGAGACCTCGTACAGCGCGAGGCGCCCCACGGACGTCAGGCCGCCGTCGCCCAGCCCCACCACCTGCGTGCCCGTCGTCCCGGCGTCCGCGTCCGCGCCGTAGCGGTAGAGCCCCTGTCCCTGCTGCGCCACGTAGAGCGTGCGGTAGGCCGGGTCCACCACCAGCCCCAGCACCGCGCCGGCCGGGATGTCCCGCAGGGGGGTCGCCGTGACGCCACCGTCGGTGGGCGTCAGCGTGAACTGCCGCAGGCCGCCCGCCGACAGGGCACCAAAGGCCTGGAGGGAGCCGTCCAGCCCGCGGGCCATGCGCACCGTCCCGTAGCTCACCCCCGAGCCCAGCGGAGGCGCCGTGGGGGACAGGCGGGTGAGGCCGCCGCCGTCCGCGTTGGGATCCATCACGTAGGGCACGAGCCCCGTCAGGGTGGGGTTGGCGCTGAGCACCAGCGCCCCGGACGTCCCGCCCGCCAGGGGGAAGCCGCCCAGCACGTCCACGCTCGAGGACGTGCCCTCGGTGACGGCCTGCAGCTCCCCGCCGTCCAGGGCGTAGGTGAACAGGCCGTTGTTCTGGTCCGCCGTGATGAGCCGGCTGGCGGCCGGGTTGGCCGGGTTCACCCACAGGGCCACGTCGTTCACCGTGCCGCCCCCGGAGCGGGCCCCGGGCTGGGTCTGGACGGTGTAGGGCGCTTGCACGGGAGCCGTCTGAGCAACCGCTGCCGTGCTCACGAGCACGGCCGTCAACGCTGGGAGGGAGGGGTTGCGCATGGGCGGCTCCTGGGCAGGTCGCTCCCTACCTAGGCACAGGCCCGTCCCCGTTCAAGTTCCCTGAAACCCTGGGACTGTTGGCAGACGGCGAAAGCCTCGGGTACAACGACCAGCGTCTTCCAGCGAACAGACAAGGGCCATGGCCAAGCGCGCACTCATTACGGGCATCACGGGGCAGGACGGCAGCTATCTGGCGGAGCTGCTGCTCAAGAAGGGCTACGAGGTGCACGGCATGGTGCGCCGCTCCTCCGAGGAGAAGTTCGAGCGCATCGCTCACCTCCAGGGGAAGGTGCAGCTGCACCAGGGCGACCTGTTGGATCAGTTCTCGCTCGCGGCCCTGCTGAACCTCACCCAGCCGGACGAGGTCTACAACCTGGCGGCGCAGTCCTTCGTGCCCACCAGCTGGAACCAGCCGGTGCTCACCGGTGAGTTCACCGCGCTGGGCGTGACGAAGATGCTGGAGGCCATCCGCCACACCCGTCCGCAGGTGCGCTTCTACCAGGCGTCCTCCAGCGAGATGTTCGGCAAGGTGCTGGAGGTGCCGCAGACGGAGGACACGCCCTTCTACCCGCGCAGCCCGTACGGCGTGGCGAAGGCGTACGGCCACCACATCACCGTGAACTACCGCGAGTCCTTCAAGCTCTTCGCGGTGAGCGGCATCCTCTTCAACCACGAGTCGCCCCGCCGTGGCCTGGAGTTCGTCACGCGCAAGGTCACGTACAACGTGGCGCGCATCAAGATGGGCCTCCAGGACACGCTGCCCATGGGCAACCTGGACGCCAAGCGCGACTGGGGCTTCGCGGGCGACTACGTGGACGCCATGTGGCGCATGCTCCAGCAGGAGACGCCGGAGGACTTCGTCGTCGCCACCAACGAGACGCACACCGTGCGGGAGCTGGTGGAGATCGCCTTCGCGCGCGTGGGCCTGGACTGGCAGAAGCACGTGAAGATCGACCCCGCGTTCGTGCGCCCCGCGGAGGTGGACCTGCTCATCGGCAAGTACGACAAGGCCAAGGAGAAGCTCGGCTGGGAGCCCACGGTGCGCTTCAAGCAGCTCGTGGAGATGATGGTCGACGCCGACCTGGAGCGGGTCAAGGCAGGGCAGCGGTAAGATGCGCGTCCTCGTCACGGGAGCGGATGGATTCGTCGGCCGGCATGCCTGCGCAGCCCTTCGGGCGGCCGGCGACGAAGTGGTGGAGGTGCATGGGCCCCGCGGCGAGGGCATCAGCAGCACCGCCCTGCACTTCGACGTCGCCGACGAGGCGAAGGTCAAGGCGGCGGTCTCCGAGGTGAAGCCGGAGGCGGTGCTGCACCTGGCCGGCTTCAGCTCGGTGGCCAAGAGCCACCAGAACCCCGCGCGCGTCTTCGCGGTGAACACCATGGGCGTGGTGCACCTGCTCACCGCGCTGCGCGAGAGCGCCCCCAAGGCGCGCGTGCTGCTGGTGAGCTCCGGTGAGGTGTACGGCCCCGTCGCGGAAGGGACGCTCGCGAAGGAAGGCCACCCGCACGTGCCGCTCAGCCCCTACGCCGCGTCGAAGTCCGCGGGGGAGCTGGCCGGCGAGCAGTTCTTCCGCAGCTACGGCATGGAGGTCATCCTCGCCCGGCCCTTCAACCACCTGGGCGCGGGGCAGGACCCCACCTTCGTCGTGCCGTCGTTCGCGGCGCAGATCCGCGCCATCGCGCTGGGCACGGTGGACCCCGTCCTGCGCACGGGCAACCTGGACGCCATCCGGGACTTCTCCCACGTGAAGGACGTGGTGGACGCGTACCGGCTGCTGCTCCTCAAGGGCGAGGCGGGGCAGGCCTACAACGTGGGCAGCGGCGAGGGCCGCACCATCCGCGGCCTGCTGGAGGAGATGCTCCAGCTCTCCGGCGTGCAGGCGCGCATCGAGCTGGACCCCGCGCGGCTGCGCCCCTCGGACATCCCCAGCCTGGTGGCGGACACGGCCAAGCTGCGCGCGCTGGGCTGGGCCCCGAAGCTCACCGTCGCGGACGCGCTGCGCGACGTGCTGGGCCCCAGGGTCGGCGCGAACTGACGCACCGCTGGCCGCGCCTTGAGTCTCAAGCAGGGCGCGCCAGCGACTGCCACGCCTCCAGGCGCCGGTCCAACGCGGTGAGGGCCCACAGGTCCGCCGCGTTGCCCGGCTTCACGGCGGCCAGGTCCCGCTGAACGAACTCGCGGGCCTTCACCTCCCCCCACTCCGACAGGATGCGCAGGGCCATCAGCGACGGCTTGCGCGCGACCAGGCGCAGGAGCACGTCCTGCACGCGCGGGCTTCTTTCCGCGTCCGCCAGCCGCTGCACGGCCTCGTGACGGGCATCCGGCGTGGAGTCCTCCGACTCCAGCGGCGCGGCCAGCTCCGCGAAGCGCGCTTCGTCCAGCAGGGCCGCGGGACGGCGGCTCTCCCAGTGCTCCACCGTCACGGTGGTGCGCCCCCGGGCCACGCACTCGCGGCGGATGCCGTCGTTCTTGAGCACGGCCAGCACCCGCTCCGGCGCGGGCGTGCCGCCCTCCACCGTGCGCAGCGCGCGCTGGGACAGCATGGGGGACTGGCCCAGGAGGTGCGTGCGCAGCACCGTGGCCTCCACGGTCGTCTCACTGCCGGGCGGCACGCGGTCCCACTTGAGGAACACCTCCGCGATGCCGCGCTCGCGCACGTACCAGCGGTACTCCAGCCAGACCGCCCCACCCCGCTCCGCGAAGCGCGGGTCCGAGGGCTCGTGGAGGCGGGGCGCGCCCTCCCGCGTGCCGGAAAAGCAACGGTCCAACAGCTTCTGGGCGTCTTGAAGTCGCATGGGGAGCGGGCGGCCATTGTAGAGGCCTGCGTCAGGTTCCTCCATCGCCGCACGTTCGTGTCATGACTACACCAAGCTTCAAGGGAGGCCTGCGATGCCCACGTCGTCGACGCCGAGGTTCACGTTCTTCTGGAAGGAGGACTCCTTCTTCTCGCAGTGGCACCCCTCCGTGTTCGAGGTGGAGGGCGTGCGCTACACCTGCGCGGAGCAGTACATGATGGCGGGCAAGGCGCGCCTGTTCGGCGACACGCGCGTGCTGGATCAGGTGCTGCGCGCCGCCACGCCCAAGCAGCACAAGGCGCTGGGCCGCAAGGTGAGCCCGTTCGACGCGGCCCTCTGGGAGCGCGAGCGCGAGCGCATCGTCTACGAGGGAAACCACGCGAAGTTCACCCAGCACCGGCACCTGCTGGAGGCGCTGCTCGCCACCCGGGGCACCGTGCTGGTGGAGGCCAGCCCGCTGGACCGCATCTGGGGCGTGGGGCTGAACGCGGAGGACCCGCGCATCCAGGACCCGGCCACGTGGCGGGGGCTGAACCTGCTGGGCAAGGTGCTGACGCGCCTGCGCGAGGACCTCCTCGCGCAGGGGGCGGGCACGGTCAGAACTTGAAGCGGGCGGACTGCTCCGGCACGCCGTTGAAGTCCAGGTGGAGCGTGGCGTGGTCGCCGTGGCCCTTCTCGCTCCACGCCTGCTGCAGCGTGGACAAATCAAACGCCAGGTCCTTGTAGACCAGGGCCTTGCACCGGTCGTTGTTCGCGTCGTGCAGCAGCGTGAGCTCCGCGCGCGGCTCGCCCGCCGCCGTCTTCGTGAAGCGCCCGTCCCACGCCAGGCCGTAGCGGTGCTCCTTGCAGCCGCCGCCGTGGCGGACATGGAGCGTCAGCACGTTGCCCTTCACGCTCTGCGACTCGATGGCGAGCGGGTCGCGGGGCGCGGGCGTCTCCGTGACCTCCAGCGGCAGGACGACGGCCGGCTCCTGGGCCTCCGCCTCCGCCGCGGGCGACTCGGACTGCTGCGCCGGGGGCGTCACGGGGGTGGGCGGCGCCTCCTGCTGTGTCGTAGGGGCCGGCTCCTGGGCCTCGTCCTTGCGCGCCGCGTTCGACCCCGCGCACCCGAGCAGCATTCCGCAGACGATTCCACTCCACACGAGCAGTCGCATGTTCCTCCAGGGGGCCCTCGCGGGCCGGTTGGCGTGACGCCCCTTCCACCGCGAAAGCCTACCGGTGGCGCAGCGCCGCATCGTAAGCGGCCCGCGTCCCTTCCGCGGTGCGGGCCCAGGTGAACTTCGCGGCCTGACGCTGGCCCGCTTCCGACAGCGCGCGGCGCTCCTCCGGCGAGCGCAGGAGCCGGTCGATGACCGCCGCCAGCCCTTCCGCGTCATCCGGCTCCACCGCGGGCGCGGCGCTCCCGCACACCTCCGGCAGCGAGCCCGCCGTGGACACCACCGTGGGCGTGCCCAGGCGCATGGCCTCCAGCGGCGGCAGGCCGAAGCCCTCATAGCGCGAGGGGAAGACGAACAGCGCCGCGCGGCGCATCAGCGCGTAGAAGATGGCCGGGGTCTGGTAGCCCAGGGCCCGCACGTCCAGCCCTTCCGAGCGCAGCCGCGCGATGCGCGTCTCCACCGTGCCGGAGCCGAACCAGCGCTGCCCCGCGAGCACGAGCGTGAAGGGCCGGCCGCGCGCGTGCAGCCGCTCCTGCGCGTCCAGCACCAGGTCCACGTTCTTGCGCACGTCGAGCGAGCCCGCGTACAGCACGTAGTCCTTCGGCAGGTTCAGCGCGTGGAGGAACTCCTCGTCGGCCGCGTCCAGCGGGGTCGCGTTCACGTGGTCCACGCCGTTGGGCACCACCACGGTGCGCGGCTCCACCTGGGGGAAGCGGCGCACCAGGTCCTGGCGCGTGCACTCGCTGACGCACACCAGCCGGTCCGCCAGCATCAGGCTGCGCGCGAGCCAAAGCCGGAACTGCCACCGGAACGGCGTGGACACCGTGTGCGGCAGGTCCAGCGGCACCAGGTCGTGCACGGTGAGCACGTAGGCCGTGCCCGGCGTGCGGCGCAGGGGCAGGTTGAAGTTGCTGAGCGCGTGGTAGACGGGCGGCGGCGTGGCCTTGAGCAGCTTGGGCAGCGTGGCCAGCGTCCACGGCGTCCGCTTCTGGACGCCTCGCGGGTGCTCACCGGACCTGCTCGCGCCCATCCGGTCCAGGAGGACGCCCTGGGCCTCGAGCGCCTCGGCGAGGCAGCGGGTGTACAGGCCGATGCCGGTGGTGGGCTCGTCCCACAGGGTGGCGTCGAAGGCGATGGGTCCGGGGGTCGACACGGGCCGCCTCATACCATGCCGTGTGGTACATACGGCCCCCCATGGCGGTCCATCAGTTGATCCCGAGCTTCGGCCCCGGCGACGCCTCCGGTCAGGCCGCGCTGCACCTGCAACTCCTGCTGCGCCGCATGGGGCACGCGGGGGACATCTACGCGGAGGAGGTCGCCGGAGGGCTGCAAGGCCTGGCCCGGCACGTCTTCACGCTGAAGCCGAAGCCGGATGACCTGGTGCTGTACCACCACGGCATCGCGTCGCCGCTGAGCGGCCGGCTGATGCACCTGGACTGCAAGCGCGGCGTGGTGTTCCACAACATCAGCCCCGCGCGCTTCTACCGGGACACGCCGCTGGAGCACGCGCTGGTGGCGGGCCGGGCGCAAATCGCCGCGATGGCGCCGTTCCTGGACGTGTCCATCGGGGACTCGGACTTCAACGGCGCGGAGCTGCGGGTCGCGGGCCACCGCAACGTGCACACCGTGCAGCTCTTCATCGAGAAGGAGCGCTTCGCCGCGTCCGTGGCGGATGCGAACAAGCTCGCGGAGCTGTCCGGGCCCGGGCCCACCCTGGTGTCGGTGAGCCGGGTGATGCCGCACAAGCGCTTCGAGGACCTGCTCGCGCTGCACCGGGAGCTCTTGCGCATCCGGCCCCAGGCGCGCCTGCTGATTGTCGGCGGCTATGAGCCGGGCAGCCGCTACTTCAAGCTGCTCCAGCGCGAGATGAAGGACCTGCGCGGGGTGCACTTCCTGGGGCGCCTGTCGCATCCGGAGCTGGTGGCCGTGTACCGCTCCGCGTCCGTGTTCGTCTCCATGAGCGAGCACGAGGGCTTCAGCGTGCCCATCATCGAGGCCATGGCCTCCGAGGTCCCGGTGCTCGCGTACGCCGCGGCGGCGGTGCCGGAGACGCTGGGCGGCGCGGGCATCGCGTTCGACCAGAAGCGCTATGCGTTCCTCGCGGAGCTGGCGGTGGACCTGAGCGAGGACCGCGACCTGCGCAAGGCAGTGCTCGAAGGCCAGGCGCGAAGGCTCCAGCACTTCTCCCCCGCCGCCGCGCAGGTGTCGCTGACGCGTGCATTGGAGGGCGTGGTGGCGCCGCCGCCCCGTCCGCGCAAGGCCCCGGCGAAGCGGCCGCGCGTGGCGCTGGTGGTGCAGCGCTACGGCGAGGTGACGGGCGGCGCGGAGAGCCACGCGGCGCAGGTGGCCGAGCAGCTGGCGCCGCACTGGGACGTCACGGTGGTGACGACCTGCGCGAAGAACCACCTGACGTGGGAGAACGCCTTCCCTCCCGGCGAGGACCGGGTGGGCCGCACGAAGGTGCTGCGCTTCCCGGTGACGCGCACGCGCAACATCCACGCGTTCAACGGCCTGTCGCGGCAGGTGTTCGGCCACGGCAACGAGCGGCTGCGCGAGGAGCAGTGGGTGGCCGAGCAGGGCCCGCTGAGCCCCGGGCTGCTGGAGCACCTGGCCACCACGCAGGACGCGTACGACGGCTACCTGTTCTTCACGTACCTCTACGCGCCCACGGCGTGGGGCCTGCCGCTGGTGGCGGACCGCGCGATGCTGGTGCCCACCGCGCACGACGAGCCGCCCATCCGCTTCGGCGTCTACGGGGACGTGTTCAACCGGCCCCGGGTGTTGATGTGCAACACGCCGGAGGAGATCGACATGCTCGGGCGCTTCCACCCGGACCATGCGCGGGCACGCGTGGTGGGCGTGGGCGTGGACGCGCTGCCGGCGGTGCCCGAGCGCTTCCGGGCGAAGTACGGCGTGCACGGCCGCTACCTGCTCTACGTGGGCCGGCTGGAGCCGGGCAAGGGCGTGCCGGACCTGCTGACGTTCCACCGGAAGCTGCGGGCGCAGTATCAGGACGCGCCGGAGCTGGTGCTCGCGGGCGAGGCGCACATGGACGTGAGCGGCGAGGGCGTGCGGCACGTGGGGCGCATCCCTGAACAGGACAAGCACGACGCGCTGGCGGGAGCGCTGGCGGTGGTGGTGCCCTCGAAGTTCGAGAGCCTGTCGCTCTTGACGCTGGAGGCGTTCGCGCAGGGGACGCCGGTGCTGGTGAACGGGCACTCGGACGTGCTGGTGGGACAGGTGGAGCGCAGTGGCGCGGGCCGGGTGTACCGGGGGCTGGCGTCGTTCATCGAAGGGCTGCGCGAGGTGGGTGAGGCCCGGGACGTGATGGGCCAGCGGGCCCGCATCTACGCGCAGCGGCACACGTGGCCCCAGGTGGTCGCGGCGTACCGGGAAGAGATGGCGCGCATCGTGGAGGAGACACACCGATGAAGCTGCTCGGACGGGACATTCCCACGGGGGCCCTGGTGGCCCGCATCGAGGAGCGGCTGCGCGTGCGCGGGCTGCCCACGTCGGAGCCGGCGGAGGTGCCGGAGGACGGCGTGGAGCCGCGCGTGGATCCGCTGACGTTCAACATGCACGCGCTGGAGGAGAACGCGGACACCACGCGGGCCCTGCCGCTGCACACGCACCGCGCCGGCATGGGGCAGGCGGTGCTGGTGGCCAAGTGGGCCTTCCGCAAGACGTGCCAGGTGTTGATCAACGAGACCCTGGGCCGCCAGCGCGTGTTCAACGGGCTGGTGCGAGACTCCTACGCCCAGCTCTCCGCGGAGGTCCTCCGGCTGCGCCGCGAAGTGGACACGCTGAGGGCCCAGGCCGCGAAGGCCCAGCAGCCGTCGGAAGCCCCCAGGCCGCCGAAGCCGCCCCCGTCCGCCGGACACGGCCGGCCCGCGCCCCGTCCGCCATCCGCCGAGGAAGGCGAAGGCGCCCCTCCCAGGCAGAAGCCCCTGCCGGCCATCGAGTACGGCCGCCCGCCGAAGCCGCCGCATGGCGAGCAGAGCCGCCCCTCGAAGCCGCCGCATGGCGAGCAGGGCCGTCCGCCGAAGCCGCCTACTGGCGAGCAGGGCCGTCCGCCGAAGCCGCCTACTGGCGAGCAGGGCCGTCCCTCGAAGCCGCCGCATGGCGAGCAGGGCCGTCCACCGAAGCCGCCTCGTGAGGAACAGGACCACCAGCCCAGGCCTTCACACCACGAGCACGGCCGTCCGCCGAAGCCCCCGCCGGATATCGACTACGGCCGTCCGCCGAAGCCGGCGCCGGCCATCGACGCCGGTCGTCCGCCGAAGCCGCCGACAGCCTCCGGGAAGCAGCAGCGTGGGGAGCAGAATCGTCCGCCGAAGCCGTCGGCAGCCTCCGGGAAGCAGCAGCGTGGGGGGCAGAATCGTCCGCCGAAGCCGTCGGCAGCCTCCGAGCCCCCACGCCCCACGGAGCCTGTGCTCGCGGCGCAGGGCCGTCCGCCGAGGCCGCCGCACATCGACCTCAGCGGGTCCTCGCATCCGGTGACGACCGACGAACGCCGTCGTCCGGCGAAGCCCTCCCGCGCCAAGACGGCCAGGCCGCCGAAGTCTCCCCGTCAGCAGACGCCCCGGCCGGAAGGCGCGTCCAACCCTGCCCCACGCGGCTCCCGCCCGAAGCGCGGCGGACCGAAGAAGCGCTAGGCCTTCGGGCATGACGCCCCCCGTCAGCGCCGCACCGCATGAACCTGTCCGACTGTCGGACAGGTTTGGACAACCGCTGGCCCCCGCGCTGACGGAAGCCCGCTGACACCGGCTTCGCCCCCCACCGTGGCTGGGGCCTCCATGGCCTCCGGACCGCGGAAACCTGTCCGACAGTCGGACAGGTCGGGCCGCGTCGGGTGGGGGTACAGCCTGGATGCCCGGGGGCGTAGCATCGCGGCCGGTGCGGTCATGCACCACAAGGGGGAACCGCCATGCGTCCGTGCATCTTCGTCCTGGTCCTGCTGGCCCTCACCGCGCCCTTCCGGGCCGAAGCCGAGGGCAAGCCCGCAGCACTCATCTGGAAGGGCTCCAAGGACAAGGCCGAAGCTGAAGCGCAGGAGGCCGCCTGGCCCGAGCTCGCGAAGCTGCTCGAGAAGACCGGCCTCACCCTTCCCGAAGGCCATCCCAGGCTCGTCGAGAGCAAGACCGTGCCCGGCCTCAAGCCCGGCTTCTGGGTCTGGCTCCTGGGCACCTGCGCGGGCGACGAAGGGGGCCCCATCCTCGAACACCTCAAGCTGCTCGCACCGGGGACCTACTCCCGCGAGGTGAAGCTCTCCTCGGACAAGCTCGCCTGTCCCGAGGGGCCGGAGGCTCCGCTGCGGGCCCGGGACGAAGTCCTCAAGGTTTCCGCCGGCGCGACCCTGCGCGTGTTCACCCAGGAGGAGACGGAGTCCCCCGACGAAGAGGGACGCGGCAACACCGTCTCCCGGACCCGGTTCCACTTCGTCCTCTTCGGCAAGGGCGGCGAGGTCCTCGACATGGCGGACACCGAGGGCGACGAGGACGTCAGCGGAAACGACCCGGGCACCGGCCCCACCGCCTACCGCTGCACGAACACGCAAATCGAAACGTCGAAGAAGAAAGGCCGGCTGGTCCTCACCCGCCACTGCGGCGCCAGCGCCTTCGCCGAGTGTGGCTCCATGCGGTCCGCGGACGAGAGCGTCACCGTGACCGTGGACAACGGCGTCGTGTCCGCGAGCGCCGAGGAGCGCAAGAACGTCGAATACGCCGAATGCGACTGACCGCTCCCACTCAGGGGAAGCGGTACACGGTGACGTAGCCGTCCTGGTGCACCACCTCGCCCCCCAGCTCGTCCGTGATGAACTGGTGGCGGATGGGGTGGAAGAAGTGCGTCACGTACCACTTGTAGTGGTGCTCCTTCAGGAAGCGCCGCATCTCCTCGCGCTCCTCCGGTGTGACGGTGCCGAACGCGCTGCGCATTCCTTCCGCCGCGCGGATCAACCGCGAGTCCACCAGCGCCGACTCCCGCACCGGCAACCGCGACAGCCGGGCGTAGGACACCGGCTTGCCGTGGAACATCTGCTCCCACTGCCCCTGCACGTTGTCCGTCAGCACCGCCGCGGGCATGGGCGCGTCGCGGATCTCATTGAACACCGGAGGAAGCCGGGGCACCTGGGGCACCAGCATCTGGAGGCCCCGGTACTCCACGTTCGGCACCAGCGCCACCGCGAGCGCCACCGCCACGCCCAGCCGCGCATCCCGCCGGGACGCCCACGTCCCCGCATGCGCCGCCGCGAACGCCACCAGCACCGACAGCGACAGGAACGTGAGCAGCACGAAGCGTATCGGCATGCCGCCGCGCGAGAACAGCGGCACCACGTGCTTGAACACCACGTAGGGCATCGGAATCTGGACCTTGAGCGGCGCGCCGAACGACGTCAGCGGCTCCGACAGCGCCAGCCACACCGATAGCGCCAGCAGCAGCAGCACGTCCCGCCGCCACACCCGCTCCCGCCACGCGGGCACCAGCGCCACCGCGAGCGCGAGGACGATGAGCAGCACCACAGGCGACACCCGATCCTCCAGGCCGATGTTGAGCACCGTGCCCATGGACAGCACCGCGAAGCCCAGGCCCAACCCTGCCCACCGGCGCCCCTCCGGCACGCCCCGCCACAGCGCGAAGACGGCCAACAGCGGCGTCACCCAGCCCAGGAAGTTGCCGGTCTCCTCCGCGTTGGTGGCCATCTTCCCGCGCATGATCTCCGTGGAGAACTCCCGCGCCTTCGCGGGCAGCTCCGTGATCCACGCCGAGCGCGTGTCCGGGATGAAGAACGAATACAGGTCCGAGAAGTAGTCCGAGTCGCCGTGGTGGATCTGCAGCGGCGCGGGGAACGCATGCAGCAGCAGCGGCACGATGGGCGGCACGCACGCGAGCCCCGCGGCCACCCCCGCCACCGCCGCGCGGCGCATGAGCGGGTCCTTCAACGTCTCGACGGAGAGCAGCGGCCCCCGCTTCCACCGCTCCGCCACGACCCACAGCAGCGAGAAGAGCGCGATGTAGACGAGGTAGTAGTAGTCACACAGCAACACGTACAACGCGCACAGCGCCAGGCCCACCAGCCACTTGCGCTTGCCCTCGTCCAGCCAGCGGAAGAAGCACAGCAGGTAGAGCGGCAGCCCCTCCAGCGCGCTCAAGTTCAGGTGCGCCGTCGAGTGGGCCAAGTGGTAGCGCGAGAAGTTGAACACGCACGCACCGGCCAGCGCCGCCGCCGCGGCAATCCAGGGCCCGTGGCCCGCGCGCTCCAGCAGGTAGCGCAACAGCAGCCACGACGTGTAGCCCGTCAACACGAACGAGCCGAGCAGCACGACGTTGTACGCCGTCTCCACCGGCATGAACGGCAGCAGCACCACGCCCCACAGCGTCTTCGCGGGCGCCAGCGTGTGCCAGTACAGCTCCGCCCCCAGGGGCCAGTGCAGCAACGGCGCGAAGAAGGGGTTCTGCGGCTGCACCCAGAAGGCCTGCCGCATCCACCACAGGTGCCACATGTTCATGTAGACGTCCTCGCGGCCGCCCATCACGTGCCCCTTCATCTGGGACGCCAGGGGCCAGGTGTGGAACACCGACAGCGCGAAGACCGTGAGCAGCACCAGCGGGTGCAGCACCCGCCGCATCAAGGGGGACATAGGCGCGGGGGACAACGTCAGCGGGGCCGCTCGGCGGCCATCAACATGTTGTCGCCCAGGTTGAACGGGATGGACCAGCTGGACGGCACACCGCGCCGCGCCAGCTCCAGCACCGGCGCCGCGGGCGTGAAGCTCGCGCCCACCTTCCGCAGCAGGTAGTCCGCGGAGATGATGTGCGTGTACGTCCGGACGTCCGTGACGTGGAAGCCCACCTCCTCCAGCAGCATCGCCAGGGTGCGGCGGCCGAAATAGAACAGGTGCATGTCCATCAGCCACGGCCACTGGCCGCCCATCAGCCGCGCCAGCAGGCTGCCCGCGTCAATGGTGGACAGGTAGATGCGGCCACCGGGGCGCACCAGCTTGAGCGCGGCCTTCAGCTCCTCGCGCGGATCCGCGAAGTGCTCCACCACGTCCCACAGCGTCACCACGTCGTACTGGAGCCCCTTCGCCGCCAGCTCCCGCAGGGGAATGCCGTGCACGGTGAAGCCCAGGCTCCGCGCGTTGCCGGCCGCCCAGCGCGACAGCTCCAGCCCCTCCGGGCGGAAGCCCGCCTCGCGCGCCACGTCCAGGAAGTAGCCGCAGTAGGCGCCCACATCCAGCAGCGTGCGGCCCTGGGCCGGGCCCAGCTCGCGCAGCACGCGGCGGAAGGTGTGGTAGCGGTTGTCCTTCTCCGCGACATAGAGCGGATCCTCCACGTCCTGGTACGCCTGCAGCAGCGCGTCCGGGGACTGCAGGGGCCACTGGAACATCATCCCGCAGTCCTCGCAGCCCCAGATGGGCGGGTGGCTGCGGTGGCCGAAGGACGTGCAGTTGTAGGCCGCCGCCCCCTGGGATTGGGTTCCGCCGCGCGCCCGGTGACGCAGCCGCAGACGCCCTCCCTTGCACAGGTAGCAGGCATCCGGCACGGGGGCCAGATGCGGTTCGGAGGCGCGACGGGCGGCGTTGTCCATCATGGCGGCGCACCGTAGCCGCTGGGGCCCACCGCCTCAACACGTCGGATGGGACGGGCCCGGCCAATGACTTCCATCGTGCCAGGGCGCCTCCAGGCCCCAAGCCCCTTGCTTTCCGGGCGACACGCCGCGAAATAGGCCCCCGTCTGGAAGCGTTTTTCCAGGTTCACCTCCCCCTGAAGTCCCGTGACATGCGCGCCTTGAACGACCCCGCTTCCGCCCCTGCCCCCACGCTCCAGCTGGGCCTGCCGGGGTTCTCCTTCGAAGACCTGTACCGCCCCAGCGGCCTGCGCCGGCTGGCGGAGCGCTTCGACGCGCAGCTCCAGGGCGACGCACCCGACCTGTTCCAGGCCTTCGACGCCTACCGCAAGTCCGGCGGCACCACCCCTTCCGGCCCGGCCGAGTCCGACCTGCTCATCCAGGTGGCCCGTCACGTCTCGCGCTTCGTCGCCACGCTGTTCGGCATCACGCCGGAGGCCGAGCGCCTGGCCCGCCACCTGCGCGGCGAGCTGCCCCTCTTCGACTTCAAGCGCGAGTTCATCACGCGCCGCGTCTTCAAGAAGGGCGCGCAGGACCGCCCGACGCTCGCGGAGTTCCCGTCGCTGGACGGCCGCATGCGCCTGCTCATGCAGCTGGGCTTCCCGGACGCGCTCGCGCACGGCGACCTGGAGCGCGGCCTCGCGGAGTCCATCCTCACGCTGCTGGACCTCGAGCGGCTCTACTCCGGCAACCTGCCCCCCGCGCACCAGGAGCGCGCCCCTGCCTTGCGCGAGCGCTGGACCGTCCTGCGCGCGGCGCTCACCGCCACGCCCGAGGGCGCGGACGCGTTCGGCTCCAGCCTGGTGGCGAAGGGCGACGACGCCGCGGAGCTCCAGTCCGTGCGCGCGCTGCTGTCGCTGGCGGACCGCTGGACGTACGCCCGCGCGCTGCACCCGGAGACCAAGGCCCTCTTCCACACCTGGCCCACGCTGCGGCTGCCCAAGCCGCTGGTGTTCGACCAGCTGGTGCAGCTGCAGCGCCCGGACGCGCAGCTGGAGGAGAAGACGGAAGGGCTGGAGCACCACCTGCGCCACCGCGACGGCTTCAAGCTCACCGACCGCCGGGGCACCCCGCGCGACGTGATGAACGAGGTGGACTACTGCGTCATCTGCCACGAGCGGCAGAAGGACTCGTGCAGCAAGGGCTTCCCCGCGAAGGACCCGGTGGCGGAGGGGCACTCGTTCAAGAAGAACCCCCTGGGCATCCCGCTCACCGGCTGCCCGCTGGACGAGCGCATCTCCGAGGCGCACGCGCTCAAGCGCGAGGGTGACTCCGTGGCCGCGCTGGCCATGGTGACGCTGGACAACCCCATGTGCCCGGGCACCGGCCACCGCATCTGCAACGACTGCATGAAGGCCTGCATCTTCCAGAAGCAGGAGCCGGTGAACATCCCGCTCGCGGAGACGGCCACGCTCACCGACGTGCTGGACCTGCCGTGGGGCTTTGAAATCTACGGCTTCCTCACGCGCTGGAACCCGCTCAACATCCGCCGCCCGTACGCCCTGCCCTACGTGGGCCGCAACGTGATGGTGGTGGGCCTGGGCCCCGCCGGCTACACGCTGTCGCACTACCTGCTCAACGAGGGCTTCGCCGTCACCGGCGTGGACGGCCTCAAGATCGAGCCGTTCCCGGACGAGCTGGTGGGCCGCAACGGCCACAAGCTTGCGCCCATCCGCGACTGGCGCGAGCTCACGCGCGAGCTGGACGAGCGCGTGCTGGAGGGCTTCGGCGGCGTGTCCGAGTACGGAATCACCGTGCGCTGGGACAAGAACTTCCTCACGCTCATCCACCTGACGCTCGCGCGCCGGGAAGGCCTGCGCATCTACGGCGGCATCCGCTTCGGCGGCACGCTGACGGTGGAGGACGCGTGGGCGCTGGGCTTCGACCACGTGGCCATCGCCGCGGGCGCGGGCCGCCCCACCATCATCGGGATGAAGAACAACCTCATCCGGGGCATCCGCAAGGCGTCCGACTTCCTGATGGCGCTGCAGCTCACGGGCGCCTTCAAGCGCGACTCGCTGGCGAACCTCCAGGTGCAGCTGCCCGCCATCGTCATCGGCGGCGGCCTCACCGGCATCGACACCGCCACGGAGCTGATGGCGTACT
Source organism: Corallococcus exercitus (assembly GCF_042231735.1). Classification (GTDB taxonomy): domain Bacteria; phylum Myxococcota; class Myxococcia; order Myxococcales; family Myxococcaceae; genus Corallococcus; species Corallococcus exercitus_B. Next base: position 9,553,389 of record NZ_CP102577.1, on the reverse strand, counting down.
ACCCGGTGCAGGTGGAGAAGACGCTGGAGCGCCACGAGAAGCTGGTGGCGGACCTGGGCGAGGCGGCCGTCCTCGCGCGCCTGGACGCCGAGGAGCGCGCCACCTACCAGACCTTCCTGGAGCACGGCAGCGCCGTGCGAGCGGAGCGCCAGAAGGCCCAGGCGGAAGGCCGCTCGCCGGACTTCATCCACCTGGTGCGTTCATGGGGCGGCGTGAGCCTGGTGTACCGCCGGAGCCTCACGGAGTCCCCCGCCTACCGCCTCAACCACGAGGAGGTCTCCAAGGCGCTGGAGGAGGGCATCCGCTTCATCGAGCGGATGAGCCCCACGGAGGCGCTGCAGGACGACACCGGCGCGGTGCGCGCCATCCGCTTCGAGCGCATGGTGACGGTGGACGGCAAGCTCAAGGGCAGCGGCCAGTTCTTCGAGCTGCCGGCGAAGACGGTGTGCGTGGCCGCGGGCACGTCCCCCAACGTCACCTACGAGAAGGAGTACCCGGGCACCTTCCAGCTGGACGACGCCAGGGAGTACTTCCAGGGCCACGAACTGGTGGAGGACGGCGGCGCGTTCAAGCTCCAGCCGGTGGAGGCCGCCGAGGACCCCGAGGCGAAGGTGGGCTTCTTCACGTCCTACCAGCAGGACGGCCGCTTCGTGTCCTTCTACGGCGACAACCACCCGACCTACGCGGGCAACGTGGTGAAGGCCATGGCCAGCGCGAAGGACGGCCACCCGCAGGTGGCGCGCCTGTTCGCGAAGGAGGTCACCGCCATGGACTTCAGCGACACGGCCGCGCAGGAGGCGCGCGAGTCGAAGCGCGCCGCCCACTTCGCGAAGCTGGACGAGGCGTTCCTCGCCACCGTCGTCGCGGTGAACCGGCTCACGCCGACCATCGTGGAGGTGGTGGTGCGCGCGCCCTTCGCCGCGAGCCACTTCTCCCCCGGCCAGTTCTACCGGCTCCAGAACTTCGAGCGGAACGCGCCGCTCGTGGACGGCGTGCGCCTCACCATGGAGGGCCTGGCCCTCACGGGCGCGTGGGTGGACAAGGAGAAGGGCCTGATGGGCACCATCGTGCTGGAGATGGGCTCCTCCTCCCGCCTGTGCGCGGCGCTCAAGCCCGGCGAGCCCATCGTGCTGATGGGCCCCACGGGCGCGCCCACCGAGATTGGCCACAACGAGACGGTGGTGCTGGTGGGCGGCGGCCTGGGCAACGCGGTGCTCTTCTCCATCGCGCGCTCGCTCAAGGCCGCGGGCTGCCGCGTGGTGTACTTCGCGGGCTACCGCCTGAAGTCGGACTCGTTCAAGCAGGACGAGATTGAAGCCGGCACCGACCAGGTCATCTGGTCCGTGGACTCCGGGGAGACGCTGGACGTGCGCCGTCCGCAGGACGCGGCCTTCCGGGGCAACGTGGTGCAGGCCATGGTGGCGTACGCGGAGGGCAGGCTGGGCGTGAAGCCCGTCGTCTCGCTGAGCGAGGTGGACCGCATCATCGCCATCGGCTCGGACCGGATGATGCGCGCGGTGGCGGAGGCCCGGCACGGCGTGCTCCAGCCGTTCCTCAAGCCGGGCCACGAGGCCATCGGGTCCATCAACTCCCCCATGCAGTGCATGATGAAGGAGATCTGCGCCCAGTGCCTCCAGCGGCACGTGGACCCGCTCACCGGCAAGGAGACGTGGGTCTTCTCCTGCTACAACCAGGACCAGCGGCTGGACCACGTGGACTTCGTCAACCTGAACCAGCGCCTGCGCGGCAACACGGTGCTGGAGAAGATGGGCGACACCTTCCTCGCGCAGCTGCTGAAGAAGGCGCCGCAGCTCAAGCGCGTCTAGCCGTCAGCGCCGCACGCCCGCGAAGGCCTTGAGCATGTCCTGATAGTTCTTCGTCAGGTCGGCCTCGCGGGACAGCACCACGTCCACGTTGGCGTCGCCGAACTCCCGGCGCGCCTCCGGGAGCTTCTGGAAGGTCTCCACCTGACGCCGCATGGACTCCACCTGCGGCGCCAGTTCCTTCTGCTGCTCCTCCGGCATCCGGGACTGGAGCGCCTCCAGCTTCTTGAGCTCCTCCTCGTACTGGAGCGTCCGGCCCATCTGCCGTTGGCTGATGACGGCGGTGACGACCTCCGCGATGCGGTTGACCTCCTCCGTGGACAGCCCCGCCGCCTGGCGCGCGTCGGCCTCCGCCTGCGCCTTGCGCTCGATGAGCTTCAGCCCGCTCTTCGCCTTCTCCAGCGCCTGGGGCGTGCCCGCGTCCATCAGCGGCCCCATGTCCTGCAGGCCCCGCATCAGCGACCCGTACACCTCCAGCATCTTGCGCTGGTAGCCCACGTACGCATCCAGCTTGGCCTTCGTCACGGTGTAGGGACCGGACGCCGCATCCTCCCCGGCCTCCCCTCCTTCCAGGCGGGCGACCGTCTCCCTGTCACCGCCTCCCCCTTCCGGGCCTTCCGCCGCGTCCTTGCGACACGCGGACAGGGCCAGGACGACGGCCAGACACCCCAACAACTTGCGCATGCCACCTCCCGTAACCGTCAGTGGGTGGCCAGTGTATGCTCCGGCTGGCCCCGCCAACGGCGGTTCCCGAACGCCCTCCACGGGCAGGCTGTTCCGGGCACTGAACAATCGATTCATTACCTTTGACCAACCGGGCCACGGTCATGTACGAACCGCGGTCCTGTCGCGAGCGGTGGAGGGACTTTGAGGATTTTCCTGGTAAGGCACGGCGATGCGGACGCAGAGATCCCCGAGGGTCTCGGCGACGAGGCGCGCGCGCTGACCGCGAAGGCCCGTACGAACGTCGCCGCGCACTTCGCGTCGCTGTCGGAGCGCATGGGGCCCATCAGCCTCATCCTCACCAGCCCGCTGGTGCGCACGGTGCAGACGGCGCAGATCCTCTCCAACTCCGTGAAGCATGAAGGCCTCCTGCGCGTGCACCGCTGCCTGCTGCCGGACATGCCGGTGGGCGCGGTGGAGCCCGTGCTCAAGGAGTACTCCGACGAGAACCTCGTCCTGGTGGGCCACCAGCCCTCCATGGGCGCGCTGGCGGCGCACCTCCTGGGGATGCAGTCCTTCCCCAAGCCGGTGAACCCGGGCACGGTCATCGCCATGGAGTGGCCGGACACGCCCACCAGCACGGAGGACCAGGTGCCCGGCGAGAAGGGGGAGAACCCCCCGGCGCAGCACCTGAAGTTCCTGTTCTACGCCGCCCCCGGCCAGCAGGTCCTCGACGTCATCCAGTGACGTCCGGAAGCGCGGCCATGATGGACGAAGCCCGCTACCACTCCCTCGTCGCCGCCGCGTTCAAGCGCATCCTGGCGGCCGCGGACGCCTTCGACCCCGACGTGCTGGAAGCCGAAGCCACCGGGGACAAGGTGACGCTCACGGCCGCGTCCGGTGAGAAGTGCATCATCAACACCCAGCGCGCCGTCTGGCAGGTCTGGGTGGCCGGCCAGGGCCAGGGCATCCACTTCAGCTACGACGACGCCTCGCGCACCTGGAAGGACGACAAGGGGCGCGGGCTGGAGCTGTTCGCCTTCGTCGCCGGCGTGGTGCGGCACCTGACTGGCGAAGCGCTCGTCTATCCCTCCTGAAGAGGCCGTCCTGAAGGCCCGTGGAGCATTGGCCACGGGCTTCCAGGGGTGAGACGGCTCAAACCGTCATCACTTCCTTCTCCTTCTTGGAGACCAGGTCGTCCACCGCCTTGATGCCGGCGTCGGTCGCCTTCTGGACCTCGTCCGTGCGGCGCTTGAGGTCGTCCTCGGTGATCTTCTTGTCCTTCAGCTGAGCCTTGAGGGCCTCGTTCGCGTCGCGGCGGATGTTGCGGATGGCGACCTTGTGCTCCTCGCCCTTCTCCTTCACCTGCTTCGCGATCTTCTTGCGCGTCTCCTCGGTGAGGGGCGGGAAGGGCAGGCGGATCATCTCACCGTCGTTCATCGGGTTGACGTCGAGGTTCGCCTCACGCAGGGCCTTCTCGATGTCCTTCAGCACGCCCTTGTCCCAGGGCTTGATGACGATGAGGCGGGGCTCCGGGGCGCTGATGCTGGCCACGCCATTGAGCGGCGTGGGCGTCCCGTACTGGTTCACCTTGATGCCGTCCAGGATGTTGGTGTTCGCGCGGCCAGTGCGCGCCTTGGCCAGTTCCCGCTTGAGGTCTTCCACCGACTTGTCGATACGGCTCTTCAGATCCGCGGCGTCAGCCATTGTGAGTCTCCTTTCAGAGAAGTGGGGGTGTTGTCAGTCCCGTCCGTGGCGCCTCTAGGCCCAGACCGTCTCAGCGGCACCGACGACGGTGCCGAACTCACCGTGGCCGGTGACGGCGCGCTGGATGTTCCCGCGCGTGCCCAGGTCGAACACGATGATGGGCAGCTTGTTGTCCATGCACAGCGAGATGGCCGTGGAGTCCATCACGTTGAGGTTCTGCTTGAGGACGTCCATGTACGTGAGCGTCCGGTAGCGCTTCGCGGTGGGGTCCTTCTTCGGGTCCGCGTTGTAGACGCCGTCCACCTTGGTGGCCTTGAGGATGACCTGCGCGTTGATTTCCATCGCGCGCAGCGACGCGGCCGTGTCGGTGGTGAAGTAGGGGTTGCCCGTGCCCGCGGCGAAGATGACGACGCGGCCCTTCTCCAGGTGGCGCACCGCGCGCCGGCGGATGTAGGGCTCGGCGATCTGCTCCATCTTGATGGCGGACTGCACGCGCGTCTTCAGCCCCTGCTTCTCCAGCGCGTCCTGCAGCGCCATGGAGTTGATGCAGGTGGCGAGCATGCCCATGTAGTCCGCGCTCGCGCGGTCCATGCCCTCCGTGGCGCCGGCGACGCCGCGGAAGATGTTGCCTCCGCCGATGACGAGGGCGATTTCGAGCCCCGTCCGCGACAGCTCGGCCACTTCCTCCGCGATGCGCGTGAGGGTGGGCGGGTGGATGCCGTACTTCCCCTCGCCCATCAGGGCTTCGCCCGACAGTTTGAGGAGGATGCGCTTGTAGGGAGAGGTGGATTCGGACATACGCGACCGCTTCTATCCCCCGCTCCGCGCCCAGGCAATGACGGAAGTCGTGACGCGCGCCGCACCGTCCGCTGCCGGGCGGATGGACGCGGGACGAAGCAGGCCCTGGAATACCAAGGGCCGCGCCCCCGGCGCCCTTTCCCGTCCGGGAAAGAGCCCCAGGCACGCGGCCCTGGAGAACAGCGGGACGGCGGGAGGCGGCTTTACGCCTGGCCCAGCGTCTTGGCGACCTCGGCGGCCAGGTCGTCCTTCTTCTTCTCGATGCCCTCACCCACCTCGTAGCGGACGAAGCGGCGCACGGAGACCTTCTCGCCAATCTTGGCGGCGCGCTCGTTGATCATCTCGCCGACCTTCTTCTTGTCGTCCTTCACCCAGAGCTGGTCCACCAGGCAGACGCCCTCGTAGTACTTCTCCATCTTGCCCACGAGGATCTTCTCCAGCATCGCCTCGGGCTTGCCCTGCTGCTTGAGCAGCTCGCGCTGGATCTCCTTCTCCTTGTCCATGGCCTCGGAGGGGACCTCCTCGCGGCGGACGAACTTGGGGTTGGCCGCGGCGATCTGCATGGCCACTTCCTTCGCCAGGTCCTGGAAGTCCGGGTTGCGAGCGACGAAGTCCGTCTCGCAGTTGACCTCCACGATGACGCCGATACGGCCGCCGTGGATGTAGGAGGTCACGATGCCTTCGGCGGCGACGCGGCCGGCCTTGCCCTCGGCCTTGGAGATGCCCTTCTTGCGCAGCCACTCGGCGGCCTTCTCGAAGTCGCCACCGGACTCGGCCAGCGCCTTCTTGCAGTCCATCATCCCCGCGTTGGTGCGCTCGCGGAGGTCCTTCACCATCTGGGCGGTGATCTCAGCCATGTCGTATCTCTTCCTTCTGGAAAAACGCTGGAACGAAAAACGGAGACGGCCGGACAGCGGGCCTTGAAAGGTGCCGCCCGGCCGACTCCGGAAGCTGCGTGGGAAAGCGATGGGGACGGGCGGTTACTCCGCCGACGTGCCCTCGCCACCCTCGGGCGCCTGCTCGGTGGCGGCGGGGGCGGCGGACGCGCCACCCTTCATCTCCACGAGGGGGCCACGGCGCTCGCCGCCACGGTCACCACCACCCCGGCGGTCATCGCGGTCGCGGCGGTCGCCACGGCGCGGGCCCCGGCGGTCGTCACGGTCGCCACGGCGGTCATCACGGCCCTCGCGCTCCTCCTGCTCGTCGCGCTCGGCGGCGCCGGACGCACGGTAGCGCGCCGCACCCTCGAGGCACGCGTCGGCGATCTTGGACGTGAAGAGCTTGATGGAGCGGATGGCGTCGTCGTTGCCCGGGATGACGAAGTCGATGCCGTCCGGATCGCAGTTGGTGTCCACCAGACCAATCACCGGGATGCCCAGGCGGGTGGCCTCGTGGATGGCGATGTGCTCCTTCTTCGGGTCGATGATGAAGACGCAGCGGGGCAGCTTCGCCATGTCCTTCACGCCGCCCAGGTTCTTCTCCAGCTTCTCGCGCTCGCGGTCGAGCTGGGCGACTTCCTTCTTGGGCAGGCGCTCGAAGGTGCCGTCCTCGGCCATCTTCTCCAGCGTCTTCAGGCGGTCGATGCCCTGCTTGATGGTCTTGAAGTTCGTCAGCGTGCCACCCAGCCAGCGGCTGGTGACGAAGAACTGACCGGCGCGGGCGGCCTCCTCCTGGATGACGTCCTGCGCCTGCTTCTTGGTGCCGACGAAGAGCACCGACCCGCCGCGGGCCGTGATGTCCGCCACGAAGCGGAAGGCCGAGCGGGCCATCGTCACGGTCTTCTGCAGGTCGATGATGTAGATGCCGTTGCGGGCACCGAAGATGTAGGGCTTCATCTTCGGGTTCCAGCGCTTGGTCTGGTGGCCGAAGTGGACGCCGGCCTCGAGGAGCTGGCGCATCGTGATGCCGCTGGCCGCGGCCATCGCCTGGGCCTGCGTCTGCGTATCCTGCTGGGTATCCATGGTGCGTGTACCTTCCGGTTGTTCCGCCACGCGCGTTGAGACAGCTGCCAGTCCTGGCCCTTCCACCGTGGAGGGGCACCGGGGACCGGTGACACGCGTGTGAGTAGTGGGTGCTGCGGGCGGCCTCGGGCGTACGGCCCGGCCCCTCTTCATAACGGGGCGCGGCGTCCTTAGCAGAACGCTCGAGAGGGGCGCAAGCTTCGGCACACCATCCGTCCGGGTCCTACCCCTCCAGGGCCGCTCCCCTGCCCTCCAGGAAGGCGAACGGCGCGGCCCCGCTCCCCTGTGCTGGGGAGGGCGACCGCGCCGGAGGGCACTGCTTGCCGTCAGCGGGCGTCAGCGACTACGGGTTCGCCTCGTTGGCGCCGTGGCACTTCTTGTACTTGCGGCCGCTGCCGCAGGGGCAGGGGTCGTTGCGGCCCACGGTGCGTGCCGGGGCGGCGGCGGCCTCGCGCTGGACCGGGGTGGCGGTCGCCTCCTCGATCTTCCCCTCGGCGTCCGCGCGGCCCTCCACGGCCTTCTTCTGCTGCTGGGCCAGCTGGCGCTGGATGCGGGCGGTCTCCTCCGCCGCGCTGGAGGCGGAGCGGGCCTGGACACGCATCATCTGGCTGACGAACTGCGTCTTGATGGCATCCAGCATCTGCATGAAGCCCGTGTAGCCTTCCTTCTTGTACTCCTGCTTCGGGTCCTTCTGGCCGTAGCCGCGCAGGCCGATGCCCTGGCGCAGGTGGTCCATGGCCAGCAGGTGGTCCTTCCACAGCTGGTCGATGGTGGCCAGGTACCGGTACTGCAGGAAGCGCATGAAGTCTTCGCCGAACTCCTGCTCGCGGGCGGTGAAGACCTTCTCCGCCGCGGCGTAGATCTGCTCCTGGAGCTCGTCCCGGTTGCCGACGCCCTCGAAGGACATCTCCAGGTTCAGCGACTCCTTCACCATGTTGGACAGCGAGGCGATGTCCCAGGTGTCGGAGCTGCGCGTAGGGGCGTAGGTGTCCGTCATGGACACGACGACGTCCTCCACCGCGTCCAGCACCATCTCCCGGAAGTCCGCCCAGGAGATGACGCGCTCGGAGCGCGTCTTCACGCGCGTCTTGAGGTCCTCCTCGTACTCCACGAGGGGGATGCCCGCGCCCGACGCGAGCACCTGGCGGCGCAGCTTGTAGATGGTGCGCCGCTGCTGGTTCATCACGTCGTCGTACTCGAGCAGGTTCTTGCGGATGTCGAAGTTGTGGCCTTCGACCCGCTTCTGCGCGCTCTCGATGGCGCGCGAGAGCCACACGTGCTCGATGACCTCGCCCTCCTCCATGCCCAGGCGCTCCATGAGCATCTGGATGCGCTCGGACCCGAAGATGCGCATCAGGTCGTCTTCCAGGGACAGGAAGAAGCGGCTGGCGCCCGGGTCACCCTGGCGGCCGGCGCGGCCACGCAGCTGGTTGTCCACGCGGCGCGACTCGTGGCGCTCGGTGCCGATGATGAAGAGGCCGCCGGCGGCCATGACCTCTTCACGCTCGCGCTTGGTGAGCGCCTCGTTGTTCGCCTTCGTCTCCGCGAAGCGCTTCTCGTAGTCCGCCAGCGCCGCCTCGTAGGCGGCGAGGTCCGGGGGCTGACCGTCCACGGACTCCGGCGGCTCCGGCGGCGGGCCCATCTGGCCCTTGGTCATGACCTCCGCGTTGCCGCCCAGGAGGATGTCCGTGCCGCGGCCGGCCATGTTGGTGGAGATGGTGACCGCGCCCTTGCGGCCCGCCTGCGCGACGATGTCCGCCTCGCGCTGGTGCGCCTTGGCGTTGAGGACGCTGTGGGGCACGCCGCGCTTCTTGAGGAAGTTGGACACCACCTCGCTCTTGGCGATGGACACCGTGCCCACGAGCACCGGCTGACCGGCCTTGTGCAGCTCTTCAATCTGCCCGGCGACGGCCTCGAACTTCTCGCGCTCCGTCTTGTAGACCACGTCCTGCTCGTCGCGGCGCTGCGCCTGACGGTTGGTCGGGATGACGCGCACGTCCAGGTTGTAGATCTTCGCGAACTCCTCGGCCTCCGTGTCCGCGGTGCCCGTCATGCCGGACAGCTTGGAGTACATGCGGAAGTAGTTCTGGAACGAGACCGTGGCGAGCGTCTGGTTCTCGTTTTCAATCTTCACGCCCTCCTTGGCCTCGATGGCCTGGTGGAGGCCGTCGGACCAGCGGCGGCCCGGCATGAGGCGGCCGGTGAACTCGTCGACGATCTGCACCTCGCCGTCCTTCACCACGTAGTCCTTGTCGCGCTTGTAGAGCGTGTGCGCGCGCAGGGCCTGCTCGACGTGGTGGAGGGTCTCGATTTCGCCCGGGTCGTAGAGGTTGCCGACGTTGAGGCGCTTCTGGAGCTTGTCGATGCCGTCGTCGGTGAGGGCCACCGCGCGGTGCTTCTCATCCAGGGTGTAGTCCTGGTCCGGCACGAGGCCCGGGATGACCTGGTCCACCCGGTAGTACTTGTCGGTGCTGTCCTCGGTGGGGCCGGAGATGATGAGCGGCGTGCGGGCCTCGTCGATGAGGATGGAGTCCACCTCGTCGACGATGGCGTAGTTCAGCTCGCGCTGGACGTAGTCCTGCAGACGGAACTTCATGTTGTCGCGCAGGTAGTCGAAGCCGAACTCGTTGTTCTGGCCGTACGTGATGTCCGAGCGGTACGCGTCCTGGCGCTGCTTGTCGGACAGCTCGTGGAGCACGCAGCCCGTCGTCATGCCCAGGAACTTGTAGACCCGGCCCATCCACTCCGCGTCGCGGCGGGCCAGGTAGTCGTTCACGGTGACGACGTGCACGCCGCGGCCGGACAGGGCGTTCAGGTAGGAGGGCAGCGTCGCGGTGAGCGTCTTGCCTTCACCGGTGCGCATCTCCGCGATGCAGCCCTCGTGCAGGAACATGCCGCCGATGAGCTGCACGTCGTAGTGGCGCTGGCCGATGACCCGGCTCGCCGCTTCACGGGTGAGGGCGAAGGCCTCGAACAACAGGTCGTCGAGCGGCTTGCCGTTCGCGATCTCCTGCTTCATCCGGGCGGTTTCGCGCGCGAAGTCCTCGTCCTTGAGGGCCTTCATGCGGCCCTCCAGTTCGTTGATGCGGGCGACCTTCAGGCGGGCTTTCTTGAGCTCGCGCTCATTCTTGGTCCCGATGAGCTTCTTTAGCGTCCATTCAATCATGTTGGCTCTCTCGCCGGAGGATCCTCGAAGGAGCGCGGCGAGTGAAGGGAATTCCCAGGAGATGTAAGGGAGAACCAGACCAAAACCACGCGCGCCCCCCGAAACTTCCTCTCGGCTGGCCGCCCGGCGCGCGGTGGCCCAGAGTAAAGCGGAACCGAGTCCACGCAATGTCCCCTAAGCAGATTCACCGTCCCCGCGCCGCGAAGACTTCTTCCGGCCGCTCCTCCCCGGGCCCCCGCCGACCAGGCGCCCCCTCCCGTCCCGGCAAGCCTTCGCGCTCGGGTCCCCCTTCTAACGGCAAGGCCGGCCCGAAGCCCGGCCCTCGTGCGGGAGGCAAGCCGGGCCCCAAGCCGGGCTCCAAGGCCGGAGGCAAGCCGGGCCCCTCGCCCCGTGCCGGTGGCCCCGGACGCTCCGCCCCGGCGCCCATCGCCTCGCCCGCGCCACGCATCCCACCTCGGGCGCGCGTGCCATCCATGCCCGCACAGACGCTGGCGGCCCAGCCGGGCCGGTGGCTGTGGACCTGCCGGGAGGGCTTCGAGTCCCACCTCTTCGAGGAGCTGGTCTGGGCGGGCGCGGGTCCCCGCCTCCTGGGGCCGGCCCTGGTGGAGTCCGAGCAGCGGCCGGACGTGCCCCCCGCCTTTGGCCGGGCGGTGGAGCGGGTCGTCGCCACCTGGGCGCCCCCGGGCGGGGCCCAGGTGCCGGTGGAAGACATCCGGGCCGCGATGTCCGGGCTGCCCTCGCGCGTGCCCTGGCTCGTGAGGGCCTACACGCCGGACAGCGCGAAGGGCAACACGCAGGCGGGCCGCGCCGAGGCCCTGGAGGCGGCCGTCCGCGCGGCGCTTCCCCCGGGAAGAGCGCTGGAGGACGACGGCCGGGCGCGCGAGGCGGGGGCCCTGCTGGTGGGCCTGTGCGTCGCGCCGGACGGGGTGCTGATGCTGGGCGCGGTGAGCGCCCGCGAGGCCCTGTCCCTGGCCCCGGGTGGACGGCGCCGGATGAAGCGCGCGGGCGAGTCCCCTTCCCGCGCGGCGATGAAGCTGGAGGAGGCGCTGGACGGGCTGGCGCACGAGCCCGGGCGCGGCGACGTGTGCGTGGACCTGGGCGCGGCGCCGGGTGGCTGGACGCAGCGGCTGGTGGCGCGCGGGGCGCGGGTGGTGGCGGTGGACCCGGCGAAGCTGATGCCGGAGCTGGCCAAAAACCCGCGCGTCCAGCACGTGCAGGAGAGCGCCTTCGCCTACGCCCCGGAGGAGCCCGCGGACTGGCTCTTCTGCGACATGGCGTGGCGGCCCCTGGAGGTGGCGCAGCTGCTGGCCAAGTGGGGCCGGCGCCGCTGGGCGCGCAACCTGGTGGCCAACATCAAGCTGCCCATGAAGGACAAGAACCCGCTGCTCCTGCGCGTCCGCCAGACGCTCGTGGAGGACGGGGGCTGGGAGGGCCTCACCGTCCGCCAGCTCTACCATGACCGGGACGAAGTCACGGTCACGGCGCATCGGATGCGCTGAGGGCAACGGAGCGGGCGCGGGGAGAAGCTTTCCTGCGCCCGGGGCCCGTCCGCGCTACACACCCGGGCACGATGCCCTACTCACTCGACGACGCCACCGCCACCGCCCTCGTCGCCCTCCACCCCCGGGCCGCGCGTCCCGGGCACGCCCAGGAGGCACCGCAGGCCGCCGCCCAGGAGCTCATCGCCACCGAGCAGCGCCGGCGAGGCCAACCGGACGCCACCGGGGCCCTGCACGTCCTGGCGCTCACCCAGGGCACGCTCCTCAAGGAGGAGTTTGACCTGTCCACGCACGCGCACCACGACGGCTGGCGCGTGGGCGCGGTGATGGTGGACGTGAAGGAGATGATCCACTTCAACGCGCGCTTCGGCTTCCCCGCCGGGGACGCGCTGCTCAAGGCCACCGTGGCGTCGCTCGCCGCGCAGTACCCGGGCGCGCGCATCGTGCGCTTCCAGCCGGACGGCTTCGCGGTGCTGCTGCTGCCCACGTCCCAGCTCACCGTGCGCGAGGACAGCGCGGAGACGACGCGCGCGAGGCTGGCGGAGGACCTGCGCCCCGCGCTGCCTCCGGGCGCCTCGGGCACCGACGTGCCGGGCTTCACCGTGGCGCTGCTGGAGCTGACGGTGCACCAGCCGTCGCACTGGCAGGTGCTGGGGCCGCTCCTGTGGGCGGAGGTGGAGCGGGCCTACATCATGGAGCGCACCGGGCGGACGCACGGCCTGCAGCGGCGGCGCCTGCGCCTGGACGCGTTCCTCCCGGAGCCGGAAGGAACCTGAGGCGTCCTCGAGCGACTCGACGCCTACTCTTCCAGGATGAACTTGCGCGGGTTCTGCGGCACGCCGTTCACGCGCACCTCGTAGTGCAGGTGCGGGCCGGTGGAGCGGCCGGTGTTGCCCACCGCCGCGATGGTCGCGCCGCGCTTCACCCGGTCCCCGGCCTTCACGAGGATCTTGGACAGGTGGCCGTAGCGCGTCTTGATGCCGTAGCCGTGGTCGATGACGAGCACGTTGCCGTACCCGCCCTCCAGGCCCGCGAACACCACCGTGCCGTCGGACGGCGCGGTGACTTCCTTGCCGTGCGGCGCCGCGATGTCCAGGCCCGCGTGCGTCACGCGGTCCGCCGTGTACGGGTCCAGGCGCTGGCCGAAATCGCTGGTCACCCAGCCGCGCGCCGGCCACACCGACGGCGTGGAGGCGAGCAGTGACTTCTGGTCCTGGAAGTAGGCCTGCAGGTCCTGGAGGCTCAGCTCCTGGCGGGTGGCCTCCGCGGAGAGCCGGTCCAGCCGGCCCAGCATCATCTTGGGCGTGTCCGTGGTGGTCAGCTGGGTGAACTGCGTGTCCGTCGCGGGCGCCGTGGTGCCGGCCTCCGGCTCCGTGGGGCCCATGGCCAGGTTGCGCTGCGGGTCCGACAGGAGCGTCACCGCGCGCAGCTTCTGGTCGAAGCGCTCCACGCGGTCCAGCGTGGAACCGATGTGCTCGATGCGCTCACGCACCGACTTCAGCTGCGAGCGCAGCGTGAGGTTCTCCTCGCGCAGGATGCGGTTCTCCGACGCGTCCGCCGCCACCTGGAGGTAGTGGATGCTCGCACCGGCGCCCAGGCCCGCCACCAGCATCAGGCCCATGCCCACCTGCACCAGCCAGGAGCGCTGGATGGTGTAGCGCTTCACCGGAGCGTCGTGGTCCGGGATGACCATCAGCGTGAAGGACTTTTTGGCCACGGACCACTCCTGGGGAAACTCTTTCGCAACGTGGAACTTCCGGCGCCAGAAGCTAAGTCGCTCCCCGCGCTCGCAACACCTCCCCCACCCGACGCCCCTCCCGCCCTGTCACCCACTGATGATTCTCAGTAAGTGGAAAGGTTGGGGCAGCTATCATCCGCATTTGAAGAGTGTCAAGGTCAACAGACTCCGGGGCACGCCCCAATCACGCCCCGAGTCCGGGCCCTACCCGCCCTGCATGCGCACCACGATGACGCTGATGTTGTCGTCGCCGCCGCGGTCATTGGCCAGGTCGATGAGGTGCTTGGGCACCTCATCCAGGTTCGCGTGGCGCGCGACGGCGTCGTGGATCTCCCGGTCCTCGAGCATGTTCGCGAGGCCGTCCGAGCAGAGCAGGAACACGTCGCCGGGCTCGGACACGAGCCCCATGACGTCCACCTGCACCTCCTCCTCGAAGCCGACGGAGCGGGTGATGATGTTCTTGTACCGGGAGTGCTTGGCCTCTTCCGGTGTGATCATCCCCGCCTTGATCTGCTCGTTGACCAGGGAGTGGTCCTCGGAGATCTGCTGGATGAGGTCCCCGCGGATGAGGTACGCGCGACTGTCACCCACGTGGGCGAAGAAGGCGTGCTCGTCGCGGACCACCAGGGAGATGACTGTCGTGCCCATGCCGGACAGGCGCGCGTCATCCTGGGCGGTGAGGTAGATGGCCTGACAGGCCTTCTCCACCGCGCCCCGGAGCGCTTCCGGAATGGGCGAATCCTGGAGGTTGGGAACGCTGACGAAGGGGTTGTCCCGCCCTTCACGCGCGCGCCGCAGCTCCTTGTCGATGGTCTCGACGGCGATGCGCGACGCGGTACCGCCACCCGCGTGCCCACCCATGCCGTCCGCCACGACGTAGAGCTGGAGCTCATCGTCAATGAGGAAGCTGTCCTCGTTGTGATTGCGCTTGCGCCCGACGTCCGTCAGGCCAGCGGAGATGACTTTATGGCGGGGGGCCGCGGTCTGCCCTGCGGTGCTGGACACGCGCCGGATGCTATGTGAGCCCATAAGTGGGGGCAAGGACGCGGACGAAAACTCGCGGTGCGTCATGCCCCTCCCCCTGGGTCACCCCTACCTTCCGGACGGTCATTTCAGGCCGTCCGGCGCAGCCGGCCCCGGGGGCTATTGCCTTCCGGGCCGGATTCCCGGCGGGCGCGGGGCGTGGCCCGGTGGGCCGAGCGCACCAGCGCCTCCGCCGCACCCAGCGCCTCGCGCGTCACCTCCACGCCGGACATCATGCGCGCCAGCTCCTGCGTGCGCTCGGCGCCGGCCGCGAGCGGCAGCACCTGGGACACGGTGCGCTCGCCCTTCACGCTCTTCTTGATGAGCAGGTGCGCGTCCGCGTAGGCGGCCACCTGGGGCAGGTGCGTGATGCACAGCACCTGCCGGTGGGAGCTGACCTCGCGAATCATCCGCCCCACCACGTCCGCGATGGCGCCGCTGACGCCCGCGTCCGCCTCGTCCAGGATGTAGCAGCCGCAGGCGTCGCTGTCCGCCAGTGCACGTTTGAGCGCCAGCAGCAGCCGGCTCGCCTCGCCGCCCGAGGCCACCTTGGCCAGGGGCCGCGCCGGCTCACCCGGGTTGGCGCTGAAGAAGAACTCCACCTCGTCCAGGCCGTCCGGACGCAGCGTCTCTCCGGCGGTGACGCGCACCTCGAAGGCGGCCTTGCCCATGGCCAGCCCGCCCAGGCCCTCGCGCACCTGCTGGGAGAAGGCCCCCGCGGAGGCCTTGCGCGCACGGGACAGCGCCAGCGCCGCCTTGCGCGCCCGCTCCTCCACGCGCTTTCGCTCCTGGTTCAGCTCCTCCAGGATTTCGCGCCGGTTCTCCAGCGTGCCCAGCTCCGTCTCCAGCTCGCCGCGCTTCTTGAGGACGCCGTCCAGCGTCACGCCGTGCTTGCGGCACAGCCGCTTGAGCGCGTCCAGCCGCTCCTCCACCTCGCCCAGCCGCCCGGGGTCGGACTCCAGCCCCTCCACGTAGCGGTTGAGCCGGCGCGCGGCCTCCTCCAGCTCCGACAGCGCGGTGCTGAGCGACTGCGCCACGGGCGCGAGCGTCGCGTCGAGCTTGACGCCCTCGTGCACGAGCCCCAGCGCGCGCCCGACGATCTCCACGGCGGAGGGCGCCTCGCCCGACACCAGCAGTTCGGCCTCCGCGCCGTGGCGCTTGAGCTTCTGCGCGCTGCCCAGCCGCCGGCGCTCCGCGTCCAGCTTCACGTCCTCGCCGGACTCCGGGTCCAGGCGCGTGATTTCGTCCAGTTGGAAGCGCAGGAACTCCGCGCGCTCGCGCACCTTGGCGTCGTCCCCGCCCAGCGCGTCCATGCGGGAGTCCACTTCGCGCAGGTTCGCCCACTCGCGGCCATAGGCGGCCATCGCTTCATCCAGGCCGCCGTACTTGTCGAGCAGCACCCGGTGCAACCCGGAGTCGAAGAGGCTCACGTGCTCATGCTGGCCCGCGATGTCCACCGCGCCCCGGGTGAGCTTCCCCAGCACGCCCAGCGTCACCAGCGCGCCGTTGACGTAGACCTTTCCGCGCCCGGTGCGCCCGAGCACGCGGCGCACGAGCACCTCCTCCCCCAGGTCCGGGAGGCCCAGTTCCTCCAGGCGCGCGGCCAGCACCGGCGTCCGGGCGAACACGCCCTCCACCGCCGCGTCCTCGCAGCCCGCACGGATGACGTCCGCATCCGCCCTGCCCCCGAGCAAAAGGCCCAGCGCGTCCACGAGAATGGACTTGCCGGCCCCTGTCTCACCCGTGAGGACGGTGAGGCCCGCGCCGAACGCGACCTCCACCTCCTCAATCACCGCTACGTTCGAAATCCGAAGACCCAGCAGCACCAGCGCCCTCCGCGGTCCGTACGACGGCCCCAACACCTGAACACCCTAGCAGGTCTTGCTGACACTGCACAGGTGTTCGGGTCGTGCGGACGGCGGGAGAGCGAGTGGGAGGGCGTGGCCTGTTGGCGCCACAACCATCTCCCACTCCCAGGTCGCATCAGATTTCGGTGAACAGCTCCTGGATGTCCTGTTCGGTGAGGTTGCGGCCCATGTCGTCCCCGTCCGTGCCCAGCACGCCGGCGGCGAGGTCGCGCTTGCGGCGCTGGAGGCTCAAAATCTTCTCCTCCACCGTGCCGCGCGTAATCAGCTTGTAGCTGATGACCGCGCGCGTCTGGCCGATGCGGTGCGTACGGTCCGTGGCCTGGTCCTCGACGGCGGGGTTCCACCACGGGTCGAAGTGGATGACGTAGTCCGCGGCGGTGAGGTTCAAGCCGGTGCCGCCCGCCTTGAGGCTGATGAAGAAGAGCGGCGGACCGTCAGGGCGGTTGTACTCGTCCACCTTGCCCATGCGGTCCTTGGTGCGGCCGTCCAGGTAGAGGTAGCGCAGGCCGCGCTTGTCGGCCTCCTGCTTCAAGAGCTCCAGCATCTCCGTGAACTGGCTGAAGACGAGCGCGCGGTGGCCTTCCGCCACCAGGTCGTCCACCAGCTGCATGAAGCGCTCGAGCTTCGCGCTCGACGGCAAGAGCGTGCCGGGCGGCATCTTGAGCAGGCGCGGATCGCAGCACACCTGACGCAGGCGCATGAGCGCCGCGAGGATGGACACGCGGCTCCTCTTGAAGCCCACCTTCTCGATGGACTCGTGCACCTTGCGGCGGCTCTCCTCCAGCACCTCGCGGTAGAGCGCGGCCTGGCCGGGCTCCATCTCGCACCACGCGACGCTCTCCGTCTTCGGCGGCAGGTCCTTGGCCACCTCCGTCTTGAGCCGGCGCATGATGAAGGGCTGGATGCGCCGTCGCAGCCGGTCCTTCGCGGTGGCGTCGTTGGCCACCTGGATGGGCTGCTCGTAGCGGTCGCTGAAGCCTTCCGCGCTGCCCAGGAAGCCGGGCATGAGGAAGTCGAAGATGCTCCAGAGCTCCGACAGCCGGTTCTCCAGCGGCGTACCGGTGAGCGCGAGGCGCGTCTCGCTGGGCAGCGACTTGCACGCCTGCGCGGTGGCGCTGTCCGCGTTCTTGATGTTCTGCGCCTCGTCCAGGATGACGTAGCGGAAGCCCACCTGGGACAGCTGCTCCAGGTCGCGGCGCACCAGCGCGTACGACGTGAGCACCAGGTCCATCTCCTTCAGGTCTTCCGCCCGCTCGCGGCGGTCCTGCCCGTGCCACACCATGGCCTTGAGGCCCGGCGTGAAGCGCTCCGCCTCGCGCTCCCAGTTGGCGAGCACGCTCGTGGGCGCGACCACCAGCGAAGGCTTGCGGCCCTCGTCGTTGGCCACCTTCTGCATCAGGCTCAGGGACTGGATGGTCTTACCCAAGCCCATGTCGTCCGCGAGGATGCCGGACAGCCCGTGGCGCCGCAGGAACCAGAGCCAGGACAGGCCCGCCTCCTGGTAGTGGCGCAGCGTGGCCTGCAGGCCCTCCGGCACGGACACCTTCGGCACGCCGGCGGACTCGCGCAGCGCGAGCATGGCCTGACGGGCCTTGGCCTCCACCTCGGTGAACTCGCCCAGGTCCGCGAGCAGGTCCAACGCCACCGCCTGGTGCAGGGGCAGCCGCGTGCGCGTGCGGCCCGGCATGGCGCCGGCCTCCTCCAGGAGGTCCGCCACGCGCTTGATCTCCGCGACGTCCGCCTCCGCGAAGGAGCCGTCCTTCAGGGGGATGAACTTGCGGCCGGAGTCCAGCCACATGCGCACGGCGCCCAGGTCCACGGCCTGGTCGTCGGTGACGAACTCCGCGTCCAGGTCGAACCACTGCACGCCGCTCATGCCCACGCGGATGCGCGGCTTGAGCTTCGGGCGCAGCCGGACCTTGGGCGCCTGCACGCCGTAGCGCTCCCACTCGGCGGGAAGGCTCGCCAGGCCGCGCGCCCAGAACTCCAGGGCCACGTCACCCGACGCGTCGAACGCCTGCGCGGCCTGATCAAACCGCAGGCCCAGGTCGAGCAGCAGCTTGCCCGCGGCGCGCTCCACCTCGTCGCGGCGCCGGTACAGCTTGCGCGCGTCCTCGCCCACGCCGCTGGCGTAGCCCAGGTGCGTCGCCGTGGGGGACACCGCCACGGTCGTCTGGCCGTATCTCGCGGCCAGCTGCACCTTCACGCGCTCGGCGGCGCCCTCCAGCGTGACGACGAAGCGCGGCTCCACCGCCTCGTCGACCTCGATGTCGTCCGCCTTCAGCGACATGCGGAAGCGCGGCAGGTGCGCGGCGAAGAACGTCAGCACCCGGTCCAGCTGGCCGGCCGGGAAGGCCATGGTCGGCTCCAGCAGCCACTTGCGCAGCAGGCGCGGCGGGAAGTCCGGCTCCACGGCGTGGAGGTTCTGCGCCTGGATGACGTACGTGCGCCGGCCCGCGAGCACGATGACGTCCTTGAGCGGGTAGCCCACGCCGTCCGGGAACAAGAGCTCAATCTGCGCGGTGGCGCCGTCCGGACGTGACTCCAGGTGGATCTGCGGCCGCACGGGCTGGTCCATGTAGACCAGCGGCGTGCCCCGGTAGATGACCCGGCGCTGGCGCAAGAGCTCCAGCACCTCGCACAGGTCCTCGTCGGAGAGGACGATGCGGCTGTCGTAGCGGTGCTCATGGCGCGACAGCACCATGAAGATGCGCTCGTCCGCGGGCGCGATGCGGCTGCCCGCCTGGAGCAGGCGCTTCACGTGCACGGGGCCCTTGGTCTGCGCGTCCTGGCGGCGCACGTCCACGACCCAGTGGCGGCCGTTGGTGCCGCCCGCGCCGGTGCTCGCCGGGGTGAGCCGGTAGAGGAACTCGTAGTCGGGCAGCGAGGACAGGCCCAGCCAGCTCTCCACCTTGGCGAGCGCGGGCAGGCTGACGCCGTCCATTCCCGGAGCGCCTCCGGGAATCTCCACCTCGTCGTCCGGCCCCAGGTCCTCGGGTTCCGGCGGCGGAGGCGGCGGTGCGGCTTTCTGCGGTGGGGGCGGCGGCCGGAAGCGGGCCGCGTAGATGAGTGCCACGGCGACCACGTGCTCGCAATGCGGGCCAGTGGTGTTCCAGACCGGGCAGGTGCAGGAGGAAACGACTTTCCCCTCTCCCGGTATCAGGGCCACGTCATAGCGCTCGCCGGACGGACCCGCGACCTGCGCGCGGATGCGTTCGGGTTCACGCGTGAGGCCGAAGACGCGGCGGCCTTCAGCCACCTCGCGGCCTTTCTTGAACGTGGCGGGCTCGACCTCGGCCTTGAGGGCGCGGAGCCAGAGTCCGTCCTGGGGGGAGAGAGGGTCTCGGGTGTCAGCGGTGGTTTGCACGGCTTGCAAGGGCCCCAGACTCCTTGGTCGGGGGGAACCGCCTCGCTTAACACAGTGAGGGGATCCCCGCGCGCGGGAAAAAATACGGCGTCCGCCAGCCGATGCGGTCCGGCGGCGCGAAGCTGTGAGATCATCAACGTCCGCCATGTCCTGGTCCCGTCCCAGTCCGCCCGTTTTCCGGCCGTTGGCCCCGGGGCCCTCCGTCCGGGGGCTCGCCAGGCCGGCTGTCACCCGGGCCGGGTACGCTTGGGTCCCAGGTCCCCCCAGGTGTCATCCACCGGGCTGAAACGCCGCCGTCCCCCTTCGGAGCCTCCCCCATGTCCCTCGACCCCACGCTCGTCTCCGACCTCCAGGCCGTCCTGCGCGACGTGCCGGACTTCCCCAAGCCCGGCATCGTCTTCAAGGACATCACCCCCATGCTGGCCGACCCCCGCCTCTTCGGTCGGGTGGTCAACGCCATGTCCGCCCCCTTCCGGGGCCAGCACATCACCAAGGTGGTGGGCGTGGAGTCGCGTGGCTTCCTCCTGGGCGCGCCCATCGCGCTGGCGCTGGAGGCGGGCTTCGTCCCCGCGCGCAAGCCCGGCAAGCTCCCCCACAAGCGCATCGTGGAGCGCTACTCGCTGGAGTACGGCGCGGACGGCGTGGAGATGCACGAGGACGCCATCCTCAAGGACGAGCGCGTGCTCGTGGTGGATGACGTGCTCGCCACCGGCGGCACCGCCGACGCCACGGGGCGGCTCATCGGCCGGCTGGGCGGACAGATTGTCGGCTACAGCTTCCTCATCACGCTCGACTTCCTCGAGGGCGCGAAGCGGCTGGGGCCGGACAAGGTGACGTCCGTCCTCACCTTCTAGCCCCCTCCCCCCTCGCGGCGTCCCGGACTGGCCCCGGCGGTCCGGTTGACGTCCGCACTGGCCGTGTTTATAAGTTGGTCACACAACCTAGAAACAAGACCGCGCCATGCCACGTCCCTCCAACACCGAAGCGCGCCGGGAGCAGATTGTCGCCGGGCTGCTCAAGGCCATGGCCGAGCGCGGCTACGAGGGCGCGTCGGTGGCGGAGATTGCCCGGGCGGCGGGGCTGTCCGCGGGGCTGGTGCACTACCACTTCGAGGACAAGCAGGAGATCCTCCTGACCCTGGTGCGCTCGCTGGCCTCGCGCGCGCGGCAGCGCTTCGCCACCCGGGCGGCGAAGCTCGCGGCGGACGACGCGCGCGGGCGGGTGGAGGCGTTCGTGGACGCGTTCCTGGCCACCGGGCCGGACGCGGACGTGGCGGCGGTGGCGGGCTGGGTGACCATCAGCGCGGAGGCCATCCGGCAGCCGGAGGTCCGCGTCGCCTACGAAGAGGTGGTGCGCGCGGACCTGGAGCACCTGGAGGCGCTGGTCGCGGCGGTGGTGGGCAAGCGCCGCGCGCGTCCCCTGGCCGCGGGCCTGTTCGCCGCCATCCAGGGCTACTTCGTGCTCTCCGCGAGCGCCCCGGGCCTCGTCCCCCCGGGTTCGGCGGCGGGCACGGTGAAGCGCATGGCGGCGGGGCTGCTGGACGCGGCGGCTTCTTCTCCCCCGGATCGCGAGGTGTCGCAATGACCATTGCCCTCTACGCAGGCAGCTTCGACCCCGTCACGGCGGGACACCTGTCGGTGGTGCGCCAGGCGGCGCGCCTCTTCAGCCACGTGGTGGTGGTGGTGGCGGTCAACCCGAACAAGCGCACGCTGCTCACCGCCGAGGAGCGCATGGCGCTCATCCGTGAGGCCGTGGCCCGGCACCCCAACGTCTCCGTCACCTTCACGGAAGGGCTCATCGTGGAGCTGGCGCGGGAGATTGGCGCGAGCGTCCTCTTGCGCGGCGTGCGCGGCGCCACCGACGCGCAGTTCGAGACGGAGCTGGCGCAGATGAACCGCGCGCTGGCGCCGGAGCTGTCCACCCTCTTCCTCCCCGCGGAGGCGCACCTGGCGGAGGTGTCCAGCAGCGCCCTCAAGGAGCGCCTCACGCGCGGCGAGGACGTGTCCGCGTACTGCCCTCCCGCCGTCGCCGCGAAGCTGCGCGAGCGGCTGACCCCTTCCCTCCGGAGCCACCCATGAGCCTGTCCTTCATTCCCCTCGGCGTCGGTGATGCCTTCTCCGCGCTGCACTATTCGTCGTGCCTGGCGCTGGAGGCCGAAGGGCAGGTGCTGCTCATCGACTGTCCGCACCCCATCCGCAAGATGATGCGCGAGGCGTCCGAGTCCTCCGGTGTGCACCTGGACGTGGAGCGCGTCAGCGCCGTGGCCCTCACGCACCTGCACGCGGACCACGCCTCCGGCCTGGAGAGCCTGGCGTACTTCTCCTTCTTCGTGCTGCAGCGGAAGATGGAGCTGCTCGCACACCCGAGCGTCACCCGCCGCCTCTGGGAGGGCCACCTCGCCGCGGGCATGGAGTGCCTCATCGAGCAGCACGGCGCGGGGCCCAACGACAAGCACTTCGAGGACTACTTCACGCACACGCCGCTGCACCTGGAGCGCGCGGTGAAGCACGGCCCGTTCGAAGTCGAGTGCCGCTTCACCTACCACCACGTGCCCACCACCGCGTTCCGCATCCGCGCCGCGGGCCGGTGCCTGGGCTACAGCGCGGACACCGCGTTCGACGAGGGGCTCATCTCCTGGTTGTCGGAGGCGGACCTGGTCATCCACGAGACGAACTACGGCGTGCACACTCCGTACGAGAAGCTGGCGGCGCTGCCCGAGGCCACCCGCGCGAAGATGCGCCTCATCCACTACCCGGACCTGTTCGACGCGAGCGGCAGCGTGATTGAGCCGCTGGCGCAGGGCCGGCGCTACACCGTCTGA
The DNA here is from genome assembly GCF_042231735.1 of Corallococcus exercitus. Taxonomy (GTDB): domain Bacteria; phylum Myxococcota; class Myxococcia; order Myxococcales; family Myxococcaceae; genus Corallococcus; species Corallococcus exercitus_B. The sequence continues at coordinate 9,530,955 of NZ_CP102577.1, read as the reverse complement.
GGGAGGAGCGCGCGGCTGGCCGGACGCCCTTCATCCCCCGGGAAGAGGGGCTTGGGGCTTGCGCGTTGCGCCATGTCTGGTCCGCTCGCCTTCATGCGCCGAGTGCGCTACGCCGAGAGGGATTGGCGCTCCCCGTGCCCCCGCAAGAGAACGACTTACCGATGACGAAGAAGACCGTGAGCACCTGGGCGGTGCTGTTGCCGCTCGCGCTGGTGCTGGCCACCCGTTCCGCCGGGGCCGCCGAGCCGACGCCGCCCGCTGACACCGTCCGCCTCACGATCCTCCACCTCAACGACGTCTATCAATTCCAGCCCACCGTCCAGAACCGGGGCGGCCTGTCGCGCGTGGCGACGCTCAAGCAGCAGGCGCTGAAGGAGTCGCCGCACGTCCTCACGCTGCTGGCGGGCGACACCCTCTCGCCGTCCGTGGAGTCCTCCGCGGAGGTGGAGGGCGAGGCGCTCAAGGGCAAGCAGATGGTCGACGCGTGGAACGCGCTCGGCCTGGACTACTCCACGGTGGGCAACCACGAGTTCGACTTCGGGGACGACGTGCTGCGCGCGCGCCTCCAGCAGTCGCGCTTCCCGTGGCTGGGCGCCAACGTGATGAGCGTGAAGTCCGGGCAGGTGTTCGACGGGCTCAAGGCGTGGGACCTGCGCGACGTGGGCGGCGTGAAGGTGGGCATCTTCGGCGTGGTGCTGCCGGAGACGCAGACCTCGTCCAAGCCGGGCAAGGACACGCGCATCACCCCGTTCTGCGAGGCGGCGAAGCGCTCCGTGGAGGAGCTGCGGGCCGCGGGCGCGCAGTTCGTGCTGGGGCTCACGCACCTGACGGTGGAGCAGGACCGCGAGCTGGCGAAGTGCGTGCGCGTGGACCTCATCATCGGCGGGCACGACCACGACCGCGTGGAGGAGACCGTCGCGGGCACGCCCATCTTCAAGCTGGACGAGGACGCCATCGACCTGGGCCGCGTCACGCTGGACCTGGACGCGAAGACGGGGGCGGTGAAGAAGCTGGCGTGGAAGGTCATCCCCATCACGTCGAAGACGCCGGACGACGCGGCGTTCAACGAGCAGATGAAGCCCTATGCGCCGCTGCTCGCCACGCTGGCGGAGCGCATTGGCCGCTCGCCGGTGGCGCTGGATGCGCGCAGCGCGCAGAACCGGCTGGGGGAGACGAACCTGGGCTCGTTCCTGGCGGACGCGTTCCGCGAGGCGATGGGCGCGGACGTGGCGCTCGTGAATGGGGGCGCCATCCGCGCGGACCGGGTGCTGCCCGCCGGGACGATGACGCGGCGGGAGCTGTACTCGCTCATGCCCTACCGCAATGAGCTGGTGGTGCTGACGGTGAAGGGGGCGGTGCTGCGCGCGGCGCTGGAGAACGGCGTCAGCCTGAGCAGCGTGGACGGCAAGCCGCCCGGCCGCTTCCCACAGGTGTCCGGCCTGCGCTTCACCTATGACCTGCGCAAGGCGCCGGGCGCGCGGGTGACGAAGGTGGAGGTGAAGGGCAAGCCGCTGGACGACGCGGCGGTGTACCGGCTGGCCACGTTGAGCTTCGTGGCGCAGGGCAACGACGGCTACTCCATGTTCAAGGACCTGCCCGCGGTGCCCAGGGGCCTGGAGGTGTCGCCGTGGGAAGCACTCGGCACCGCGTTCCGCACCGGCAAGCCCGCGCCGCGAGCGAAGCCCCAGGGCCGCATCACGGTCATCGGCGTGCCCCCGGGCGGCCTGCACGCGCCGCCGTCGATGAAGTAGCGCGAGGCACCTACCGCCAGGGCGCGGTCCAGCCCCGCAGCCGGTACACGGTCCGCCCCGCCAGCTCGCGCAGCATGTCCGTGCTCTGGTTGAGCGCCCCGGAGCGCGGCAGCCAGCTCATCTTCGCCGGCGGCAGCGTCGAGGAGCGGAGGTCCACCGCGAGCGTGTCCGCGCGCACGCCCACCGCCGCGAAGCAGCCGGCCGCTCGGGGCAGGTGCGCGGCGCTCGTCACCAGGAGCAGCGACTGCCAGCCGTGGGCCCGCACCAGCGGCTCGGACTGCAGCGCGTTCTCGCGGGTGTTGCGGCTGCGGCCCTCCTTCACGATGCGCTCGGGCGCGATGCCCCAGTGCTCCAGCTGCGCGGCCAGCACGTCCGCCTCCACCACCGCCTCCGGCCTCGCGTCCAGGTTGCCGGCTGTGATCAGCACCTGCCGCGCCCGGCCGTCACGCAAGAGCTCGAAGGTGCGCATCATCCGCTCCGGCGCGGCGTTGTACTCCGGGTGCCCGGAGCGCTCCGTGGCCGCCGCGTCCAGGCCTCCGCCCAGCAGGATGACCGCGTCGTAGACGGTGTCCGGCCGGTACGTGCTCACCGCGTCGGCTTCCGTCGCCCGCGTCAGCAGCGCCACCGTCGGCTCGATGGAGAACGCGTACAGCACGACCAGCGCCGCCAGCTGCGACCCCACCGACAGGCGCTTCCACCGGCGCAGCAGCAGCCCCGCCACGCCGAACAGCAGCGCCCAGGTGAGCGGCGACAGCAGCAGGTCCAGCAGCTTCGAGAGGATGAGGAACATCGCCGTTCGCCCGATTACCGGGCCGTCTTCGCGTGGAGGTACTTGCGCGCCTCGGCGGCGCCAGGGCCCCGCGGCCGCAGGCTCAGGTAGCGCTGGTAGCCCTCGCGGGCCATGGAGTCCCGGTCCGTCAGCACGCCCACGCGGCCCAGGCCCAGGTGGCACTCCGCGGCGGTCTCCTTCAGCTCCAGGCACTTCCAGAACTTCTCACCGGCCTCCAGCGCCTTGCCCGCCGCGAGCAACTCCTGGCCCAGCGTGTACGCCGCCCCCGCGTCCGGAGACTGCGACATCCACCCCGTGGCATCCCGCGCTTCGCCCCGGACGTTCACCGTGGGCCGCTTGCGGGCCGCCGCTTCCGGCTGCGATTCCTTGTCCTTCACGCGCGCATCCACCACCGGCTCTGGCGGAGGGGGCGGCGGCGGCAACCGCTCCAGTGTCACCTGGACGCGCTCCGGCACGGCCGCCTGCGACACGGTGGTGGCCCACGGCTGGTACCCCACGAAGCGCAGCTCCAGCTTGTGCGAGTCCTCTCCCGAAGCGACGTTCAGCGCCGTCGGCGTCATCCCGACGTGCTTGCCGTCCCAGCGCACCTCCGCGCCCGGAGGCACGGACACCACCTGGAGCTTGCGCGAGCGGGGCTCCGAGAAATCAGGCATCACCGCCCGCCCCACGAAGAAGACCACCGCCGCCGCGATGACGGTCGCCCAGACCCAGCCGGGCACCCCCGCGCCCATGTCCGCCGCGGGGCTGCCGCCCACCAGCGCCCCGGGCACGTGCTCCTCCGGGAACGCCGTCGCGTGCGCGCGGTGCACCGAGGACGCCCGCTCCGGTTCGTCGGAGCCGAGCGGGCTCCCCTCCCCCGTCCACACCGCCACCTGGCGCAGGAAGGACTCCGGGATGCGGGGCGGCTGGCCCGCGAGCTTCAGCTCCTCCTCGAAGAGCCAGGCCATCAGGTGGCGCAGCGTGGACGCGGGGAACAGCGGCGCCCGGTACGCCAGCCACTCCGCCAGCGCGCGCTGGAAGTCCTCCGCGCTCGTGAAGCGATCATCCCGCCTCAGCGCCAGCGCCCGCGACACCAGCGCGCCCAGGGACGGATCCAGGTCCGGCACGTACGCCTGCGTGGGCGTGAGGTCGCCCGTGGCGATGCGCTCCATCACCGAGCCGGGGTCCCCTTCCGTGGGCCTGCGGCCGGTGAGCAGCTCGTAGAGGACCACGCCCGCCGTGTACACGTCCGAGCGCGCGTCCAGCGCCTGCGCCCGCGTCTGCTCCGGGGACAGGTAGAGGTACTTGCCGCGCACCACGCCGGCGTCCGTCTCCGGCCGCCCGGCCAGCTGCGCCTTCGCGATGCCGAAGTCGGTGAGCTTCACCTCGCCCTCGTAGCTCACCAGGACGTTGTCCGGAGACACGTCGCGGTGCACCAGCCCCAGCGGGCGGCCCTGCTCGTCGCGGCGCGTGTGCGCGTGGTGCAGGCCCTTGCAGACCTCCACCATCAGCTGCACCGCCAGCGGCGCCGGCAGGTGGGCCATCCCCTTCAGCTTCGAGCGCTTGAGCACCTTGGACAGGGGCTGCCCGTCCACCCACTCCATGGCGAGGAAGTACTCCCCCGCCTCCTGCCCGAAGTCGAAGACCTGGACGATGTTGCCGTGCGACAGCCCCATGGAGATGCGCGCTTCGTTGAGGAACATCTGCACGAAGGCGGGGTCCTGCGCGTACGGGTCCCTCACGCGCTTGATGACCACGGACCGGGACACGCCCTCCGCCACCGTGAAGCGCGCGCGGTGCACGACGGCCATGCCGCCCGCCCCCAGGCGCTCCAGCAGCTCGTACTTGCCAAAACGCGTCGTGTGCCCACCCGTCGTCACGCGCCGGACGCTACCGCACCCCTCACCCCGGAGGGGAGCCCCACCCCGGCGGCCCGAAGCTCAGCGCTCGCCCCAGTGGAGCTTCTGGCGAAGGATGGTGAAGAAGGCCACGCGTGGGTTGCGCACCAGGCCGACCCGGTTCGGCGAGCGCACCACTTCAATGCAGTCCCCGCCCTGGAGCGAGTGCCCCGTCTGCCCGTCCAGCGTGAGGTACGTGTCCGCCGTCTCGCTCTTCAGCGTCACGCGAATGGTGCGGTCCGCCGGCACGACGATGGCCCGCTGGGTCAGCGCGTGCGAGCAGATGGGCGACAGGATGGTGCAGTCCACCGACGGGTGCACGATGGGCCCGCCCGCGGACAGTGAGTACGCCGTGGAGCCGGTGGGCGTGGCCAGGATGACGCCGTCCGACTTGTACGTGGTGATGGGCACCCCGTCGATGGACGTCTCGTGGTCCGCGATGCGCGCGAGCGCGCCCTTGTTGATGACCACGTCGTTGAGGATTTCATCCTCGATGAGGACCATGCCCCCGCGCAGCAGCCGGCACGACAGCTTCATCCGCGAGTCCACGTGGAAGTTCCCCGCCAGCACGTCGTCCAGCCGGCTGAAGAGCTCCTCCACGGAGATCTCCGTCATGAAGCCCAGGCTGCCCAGGTTCACGCCGATGATGGGCACGTTGCGGCCGCCCAGCAGGCGCGCCGCGTAGATGAGCGTGCCGTCACCGCCCAGCACCACCACCGCGTCCGCGCGCGCCGCCAGCTCCCGGTCCTCGATGCGCGGCCAGTTCAGCGCATGCGCCAGGGCACGGTCCGCCAGCACCGTCAGGGTCGGGTGGCGCTGTTGGATTTCCGCCGCCAGGGCCACGGCCTGCGGGGTGTCTCGCTTCGCGACGATGACCAGGGTCTGCACGCCCCCCGGGTTCTAGTCCAGCCTGCCAGCCGTCCACTCCAGGAAAATGACGCACCTGCCCAACCCCGGACATCACAAGGGTGCGCGACAGGGCGGCCAGGACGCTAGGTTTGGAGGCCCCATGGACCTCTTCGACCACGCCAGCCAGAAGGAACAGGCCACCCTGGCGCCGCTCGCCGAGCGCATGCGCCCCACCTCGCTCAGCGAGTACCTGGGCCAGGAGCACCTCACCGGCGAGGGCCGCTTCCTGCGCCGCGCCCTGGAGAGCGACCAGGTGCCCAGCCTCATCCTCTGGGGCCCGCCCGGCACCGGCAAGACGACCCTCGCCCAGCTCATCGCGCGCTCCACCGGCGCCGCCTTTGAAACGATGTCCGCGGTGCTCGCGGGCGTGAAGGACATCCGCGAGACGGTGGCCCGCGCGCAGGACCGCTGGAAGCTGAACCGCCAGCGCACGCTGCTGTTCATCGATGAAATCCACCGCTTCAACAAGTCGCAGCAGGACGCGCTGTTGCCCCACGTGGAGAAGGGCACCGTCACGCTGATTGGCGCCACCACGGAGAACCCGTCCTTCGAGGTGAACGCCGCGCTCCTGTCGCGCTGCCGCGTCGTCACCCTGCGCGGGCTGGAGCAGGAGGAGCTCATCGCCGTCATGCGCCATGCCGTCGCGGATCCGCGGGGGCTGGGCGGCAAGGTGACGGTGGACGACGCGGCGCTGGAGTTCATCGCGGACGCGGCGGGCGGGGACGCGCGCAAGGCCCTCACCGCGCTGGAGGCCGCGGCGGCGTACGGCCGCACGGCGGTGGACCGTAAGGTGGCGGAGGAAGCGCTCCAGCAGAAGATGCTGCTCTACGACAAGGGCGGCGAGGAGCACTACAACGTCGTCAGCGCGTTCATCAAATCCATGCGCGGCAGCGACGTGGACGCCGCGCTGTACTGGATGACGCGCATGCTGGAGGCGGGCGAGGACCCCGTCTTCATCTTCCGCCGCATGGTCATCTTCGCGTCGGAGGACGTGGGCAACGCGGACCCGAGAGCGCTGGGCGTGGCGGTGGACGCGCTGAGGGCCTTCCAGCTCATGGGCCTGCCGGAGGGCACCCTGCCCCTCACCCAGGCCGTGACGTACCTGGCGCTCGCGCCCAAGTCGAACGCCGTCATCGCCGCGTACGCGGCCGTGCGCGAGGCCGTCACGAAAGAAGGCGCGCTGCCGGTGCCCATGCACCTGCGCAACGCGCCCACGAAGCTGATGAAGTCGCTGGGCTACGGCGGCGGGTACAAGTACCCGCACAACTTCGAGGGCAACTACGTCCCGGAGGACTACCTGCCGGAGGCGCTGCGCTCGCGCTGCTTCTACACCCCGACGCGCAACGGCTTCGAGGCGGAGCTGTCCGAGCGCTACGAATCCATCCAGCAGCAGCTCGCCGCACGGCGCGGCGAGCGGGAGCCCGGGGAGGACGGCTGAAGAGGGCCGTCCCCACCGGGAAGCCGCGTCAGGACGCGGCTTCCAGGGCGGGCACGTCCGGCCCGTTGTCCGCGTCCGGGCCCTTGGGCGAGCGCGGCTTCATGCTGCGGCCGGCCACCTCGTACTGCTTGAGCAGGCGGCGGAAGTTGGAGCGGTCCACGCCGGCCGCGCGCGCCGCGCTGGACACGTTGTGGTTGTTCTTCTCCAGCAGCGCGGAGAGGTAGCGGCGCTCGAAGGCGCGCATGGCCAGGCGCTTGGCCTGGGCGTACGGCAGGTGCGCCAGGCTGAACACCTCCACCGCCGAGTCGGCCTGGGGCGCGGCCTGGAAGCCGGGCGGCAGGTCCTCCACGTCGATGGCGTCGTTGGCCGTCAGCACCACCGCGCGCTCGATGACGTTCTCCAGCTCGCGCACGTTGCCCGTCCACCGGTTGCAGGTGAGGGCCTCCATGGCGCGCGGGCTGATGCCGGTGACCTTCTTGTCCGCCTTGGAGGCGTAGACCTTGAGGAAGTGGTGCGCGAGCAGCGGCACGTCCTCCGGGCGGTCGCGCAGGGGCGGCAGGTCGATGGTGATGACGTTGAGGCGATAGAAGAGGTCCTCGCGGAACTTGCCCTGCTCCTTCGCGCGGGACAGGTCCACGTGCGTGGCGGCGATGACGCGCACGTCCACCTTCACGGGCTCGTTGGCGCCCACGCGCTTGACTTCGCCCTCCTGCAGGACGCGCAACAGGCGCACCTGGGTGGCCGGGGGCACGTCGCCAATCTCGTCCAGGAAGATGGTGCCGCCGTCGGCCGCCTCGAAGAGGCCCTTCTTGTTGCCGGTGGCGCCGGTGAAGCTGCCCTTCACGTGGCCGAAGAGCTCGCTCTCCAGCAGCGTCTCCGTGAGCGCCGAACAGTTGACGGCGACGAACGGCTTGTCACGGCGGGCGCTGCGGTAGTGGATGGCGCGCGCGACCAGCTCCTTGCCCGTGCCGCTCTCACCCTGGATGAGGACCGTGGCGGTGGAGTGGCTGACGGTCTCCACCAGCTTGAACACGGCGCGCATCTGCGAGGACTGGCCGATGAGGTCCTCGAACTGGCTGCGCGCGGTGAGCGCCTCCTCCAGCGCGCGGGTGCGGTCCTTGAGCGCCTTGCGCTCGGCGGCCTTGGCCACCGTGAGGCTCACCTCGTCGATGTTCTCGAAGGGCTTGGTGAGGTAGTCGTACGCGCCCGCCTTCACCGCCTCCACCGCCGTCTCCACGGTGGCGAAGGCCGTCATCATGATGACCTCCACGTCCGGGCGGTCCGCCTTGATGGCGCGCAGGAGGTCCATGCCGGACAGGTGCGGCATCTTGATGTCGAGCACGACCACGTCGATGGACGGGTCCTTCGCCGCCGCGAGCCCCTCCACCGCGTCGTCGATGGCGACGACCGGGTGGCCTTCCCGCTGGAGGATCTGGGTGACGGCCTTGAGGACGACGGAGTCGTCATCCACAACGAGGACCTTGGCGCGCTTGACTTGGTTCACGGCAACCTCTCGAGCTGCAGGGGAATGGGCAGGAAGACGGTGAAGCGGGAGCCCTGGCCCACGTGGGTGTCCACCTGGAAGGTGCCCCCGTGGTCCTGGACGATGCGATAGGCGATGGACAGGCCCAGGCCGGTGCCCTCGCCGGGCGGCTTGGTGGTGAAGGACGGCTCGAAGATGCGCGGCAGGTGCCGCTCTTCAATGCCCGTCCCGGTGTCCGTCACCGCGAAGAAGGTCCGGTCGCCCTCGCGCCCCGTCTCCAGGGACAGGCTGCCTTCCGCCTTGGGCAACGCCTGCAGGCCGTTCTGCAGCAGGTTGAGCACCACCTGCGCGAGCGTGCCGGGATCCCCGTACACCTTGGGCAGCCCGTCCTTGAGGCCCAGCTTCAGCTCCACCTTGGGCATGGACTTGAGCTGCGCGCGGAAGAGCACCGCGGCGTCCTCCACGCACTTGGACAGGTCAAAGAGGCGGCGGTCCTCCACGCGGCTGTGCCGGCTGAACTTCAGCAGGCTCTCCACGATGCGCTTGCAGCGCAGCGCGCTCTCTTCAATCAGCTTCAGCGACTCCAGGTCGCCCTCGCTGCGGCCCGCGTCGCGGGACATCAGCTGCGAGAAGGCGAGGATGCCACCCAGCGGGTTGTTGATTTCGTGCGCCACGCCGCCCGCGAGCTGGCCCACCGCGGCCATCTTCTCCGTCTCGATGAGCCGGCGCGTCATGGCCTGCTCCTCCGTGACGTCGCGGTAGGTGCACACCGCGCGGTCGTCGCCGGCGAACGGGTACGCGGCCACCACGTAGCTGCGCCCGCCCTGCTGCACCTCCCCGCGAGCGCCCTTGCCCGTCTCCATGGCGGAGGGCAGCGGGCAGCCCTGGCACGGCGTGTCCCGGCCGAAGAGGTACTGGTGGCACGGGACGTCCGAGGGCACCTCTTCGATGGAGCGGCGGGCCACCTGCGCGTAGGCGACGTTGGCCCGGCGCACCGCGAAGTCCCGCGCGCGCACCACCGCGAGCGGCGTCTCCATGCAGTCGAAGGACAGCTCCCACTCGCGCTTGGCGGTGGACAGGAGGCGCGTGCGCAGCGCGACGCGCTCCTCCAGCTCCGCGTTGAGCTGCTTGAGCTCCGCGTTCTGCTCCTGGGTGACGCGGTAGAGCCGGTCGTTCTCCGTGTGGAGCGCGTACTGCTCGAAGGCGCTCTTCACCGTGAGGACGAGGTGGCTGTCGTTCCAGGGCTTGGAGATGAAGCGGAAGATTTCCGAGCGGTTGATGGCCTCTTCGATGGCCTGCTGATCCGCCTGCCCCGTCAGCATGATGCGCTGGGCGCGCGGGGCCTGGAGCTTCACCTGGGTGAGGAACTCCACCCCGTTCATCCCCGGCATGCGGAAGTCGGAGATGACGACCTCCGGCTGGAAGCGCTCCAGCGTGCGCAGCCCCGTCTCGGCATCCGTCGCCGTCTCGATGTCCCACTCACCGCGCCGCAGCACCCGCCGGATGGACTTGAGGATGTTCTCCTCGTCGTCCACGAGCAGCAGCCGCCCTCGGGCGACCGGGTCCTGCACCTGCGCTTGAGCTCCCAGGGTTCCCATGGACTTTCCGGAGTTCGACATTTGCAATGGCCTTGCCAAACCGGAGATTTGGATAAGCCCCGGCAATCACGCCTCTTTTCAGAGACATGACAAAAAGGGGCAAGGTCATTGTAGACCCACTGCCCCCAACAGGGTCAAACAGGACCCCGGGTGTTTGACCCCTGGGTCAGCCTGCGCGTGAAGGCGGCGTGGAAAACAGGGGTGCGGGGGGGTGGAGGCAGATGCGGTCGCGGCCCTCGCGCTTGGCCCGGTAGAGGGCCTCGTCGGCGGTGAGCAGCAGCTGCTCCGGGGTGAGGATGGCGCGGTGGGGGAAGCTGGAGACGCCCAGGGAGGCGGTGACGCGCAGGGCGCCCTCCGGTCCCGCGTGCAACTCGTTGATTCCCTTGCGGATTCGCTCCGCCACGGTGAGGGCGCCGGGCAGGTGGGTGCAGGGCAGGAGGATGGCGAACTCCTCCCCGCCATAGCGGGCCACGAGGTCCGTCTCCCGCACGCTGTGCTGGAGGGAGGCGGCCACCTCTCTCAGGACGCGGTCCCCGGCCCCGTGGCCGTGGGCGTCGTTGACGTTCTTGAAGTGGTCCAGGTCCACCAGGATGAGCGACAGGCTCTCGTCGTAGCGCTGCGAGCGGCGGAACTCCTCGCGGAGCCGCTCCTGGAAGTAGCGGTGGTTGTGGACCTGGGTGAGCCCGTCCGTCACCGCCAGGCGGCGCAGCTCCTCCACCTGGGAGTGAAGCGACTTCAACCGCGAGTGCGTTTCCAGGCGCTGGTAGAGCCGCAAACGCAGCTCCTCGTCGTCCCAGGGGGTCAAAATCACCTCAGCCCCCCTGCGCAGGGCGGCGAGCCGCAGGGTCCGGTCCTCCGGGGGGGCCAGGACCACCACGGCGGGTCGGGGTGCCGGTGGCGGTGGGGTGAGGGCCTCCAGCAGGCCGTGGGTGGCCGCCGCGTCGGGGCCGCCGGGGCAGAGCAGGACGCCGTCTACCTCCTGGGTCAGCCCCAGCGCCTCCGGGCCGGAGCGCGCCACCCGGAGGGCGAAGTCCTCCGGGCCCAGCGTGCGCACCAGGTGGGGCAGCGACGCCTGCGAATCGTCCACGACCAGAAGCGTGTAGGGCTGGGCTTTCACCGTGTCCCCGTAAAATGATGATTACGCGGTACTATAGGGGTTTTCCACGAGAAGGGCCATCGTGTTTGCCAGCACGTTGTCCCTCTGCTAGCGAGCGCCCGTTTCCTTCCGGACGGAACAGCGCGACATGACGACCGTGGCCAAGTACCCGAGCATCAGCCTCTTCTTCCCCGCCTGGAACGAAGAGGACTACGTGGAGCGCGCCGTGAGCCGCGCCCTGGAAGTCCTGCCGAAGCTCACCGACGACTTCGAAATCATCGTCGTCAACGACGCCTCCACGGACCGGACCCAGGAGGTCTGTGACGCGCTGGCGGCGAAGGTGCCCCAGCTCCGGGTCATCACGCACCCGGTGAACCTGAAGCTGGGCGGGGCGATGCGCACGGGGCTGGCGGCGAGCACGAAGGACCTGGTGCTGTACTCCGACATCGACCTGCCGTGGGACATGCGGGAGCTGGAGCGGGCGCTGCACCTGATGAACTACCTGGAGGCGGACATGATCTGCGCCTTCCGGTTCGACCGCACGAGCGAGGGCCCCAAGCGCATCGTGTACTCGTTCGTCTACAACCTGCTCATCCGGGCGCTGTTCGACATCCAGATCAAGGACGTGAACTTCAGCTTCAAGCTGATGCACCGCCGGGTGCTGGAGTCGATGGAGCTCAAGAGCCAGGGCTCGTTCATCGACGCGGAGCTGGTGGTGAAGGCCATCCGCAAGGGCTTCCGCGTGTTCCAGATGGGGGTGGACTACTTCCCGCGCACGCGCGGCATCTCCACGCTGGCGTCGCCGTCGGTCATCCTGAAGATGGTGAAGGAGCTGGTGAACCTGTACCCGGAGACGCGCTCGCCGCCGCCGCCCTCGAAGCCGGTGCGCCTGCCGCCGTCGGTGCAGCAGCTGCGCTCGGTGCCGGGCCACGCGGGGCGCGGGTAGGGCCTCATGGCGTCGCGCACGCGCCTCATCGTCAACGCGGACGACCTGGGCCTGCACCCGTCGCTGGACGCGGGCATCCTCAAGGCGCACCGCGAGGGCATCGTGACCAGCGCGACGCTGCTGGCCACGGGGCCTTCCGCGGCGCAGGCCGTGGGCCGGGCGAAGGCGCAGGGGCTGGCGGTGGGCGTGCACCTGGCGCTGTCCACGCGGCTGCCGTGCGCGGCCCCCGCGGAAGCCGTGAGGACGGTGGCGCCGGAGGGACGGCTTCGGGGCAGCTGGGCGGACTTCGCGAAGGCGTGGCTGACGGGGCGGGTGCGGCGCGAGGAGCTGGAGCGGGAGCTGTCCGCGCAGCTGTCCCGCGCGCGGGAGCTGGGCGCGAAGGTGGACCACCTGGACGGGCACCAGCACCTGCACCTGTTGCCGGGGGTGCGGTCGGTGGTGGAAGAAATCGCCGCGCGCGAGGGCCTGCCCCTGCGGTGGCCGGATGCGCTGCCGCGCGCGTCGTGGCTCCGGGCTCCCGGGCCCGCGCTGAAGACGACGGTGCTGGCGGTGCTCGCGCGCACGGCGCCCCGGGCCCGGCCGGGCGTGCGGCGGGTCAGCGCGGGCGGGGTGTTCGAGGCGGGCCGGCTGGATGAGCCTGCGCTGCTGGGCGTGCTGGACGCGCTGCCGGCGGGGGACTTCGAGCTGGGGTGCCACCCCGGTGAGGGTGCGCCGCACGTGCCGGAGGATCCGGCGTGGCGGTACGGCTGGGACGCGGAGCTGGCCGCGCTCACGAGCCCCCGGGTGAGGGCGAAGCTCGTGGAGCGGGGCATCGCGCTCACGAACTACGGCGAGCTGGGCTGAAGGTCCGCCCCCCTCGGCCCGGGATGCGGTCCTCACGGATGAGAAGGTGAGAACCCCGCTGGGCCCTGGCGGCGCCGTACCTCACGAACTGGTCCGACTGTCGGACAGGTTTGGGACTGCCGTGGCCGGCCCCCTGCCCCGCCGAACCCGTGCCGCGGAACCTGTCCGACTGTCGGACAGGTTTGGGACTGCCGTGGCGGGCCCCTGCCCGGCCGAACCCGTGTCGCGGAACCTGTCCGACTGTCGGACAGGTTTGGAAACGCGAGCGCCGTCAGCGGGCCTCGGCGTCGTAGAGCAGGTGCGGCGTCGTGTAGCCCGCGCCCAGGCCGACGACTTCGCGCACCTCGAAGCCCGCGTCCCGGAGCAGCCGCACGCCGTCCACTCGCGGCTTGAGCACCATGCCTCCGCTGGCCTTCGTGCGCCCCAGGAGCGACACCATCACCCACTCCTGCGCGAGCGCCTTTCCGTGCTTCCAGGAGCGGTCGCCCTCCACTTCCTTCAAGAGGAAGCGGCCTCCGGGCTTGAGCAGGCCGCGCACGGCCTGGAGGAAGCCGGGCCACTGCGCTTCCGGCAGCAGGTACAGCACGTCGCAGACCACCACGGCGTCGAGCGTGTGCGGCTGCGTGCTCGCGAGCTGCTCGACCGAGCCCACGTCGAGCGTCACGTTGGGCAGTCCCGACAAGGCCTGCTTCGCCCAGTGCACCTTGCGCTCATCCAGGTCCACGCCCAGCACGCGGCGCTCCGGCACCGCGAGCGCCATCACCGCGGACAAGAGGCCGTGCCCGCAGCCGATGTCCGCCACCGTCCCTGAAGGCAGGCGCGACGCCACCGCGAGCAACGGGGCCGACGACGCCCGCGCGTGCACGTGGAAGCGCTCGCTCGCGGGCAGGTGCGCGTAGAGCGACAAGGCCTGGGCCATGAGGCCGCTCATGACGCGCTCTCCACGCTCGGCGCCACCGGGTTCGCCCCACGCGTCAGCGCATGCATCCGTCGCTCGCTCATGACGAGCTCTCCACACTCGGGTCCACCGGGTTTGCCTCGCGCATCAACTGCACACTCATGACACGTACTCCGCGGCTCCGTAGGCCACGGTCAGCGCCAGCATCACGCAGGCGCTCGTGGCGAGCACGCCCCACCTCAAGCGGGGCTTTTCCTTCAGCAGCAGGGCCAGCGTGAGGAACAGCGGGAAGGCGGCCAGGAGGTAGCGCCCCATGCCCATGAAGTCCTTGCTGGACATGGCGGGCAGTCCCACGATGGCCAGTGTGTACACGCCATAGCCCCACCCCAGCCGCTTCACCGTGGGCCACACCAGTGCCAGCGCCCCCACCGTGACGGCCGCGTGCCCCACGAGCCGCAGCCCGTCCGACAGCGACATCTCCCGGCTGAAGCCCTGGAACCACCGCAGCTTCGCCCACGTGCGCCAGCCCGGCTTCTGGTCCCACCCCGGCGCGGACTGCACCTTCACGAACGCGAACGGCTCGCCGAACGCCTTCCACTGGTAGAGCACGTACAGCACGAAGCCCGCCGCCGCGAACACCGGCAGCAGGTCCACGAGGCTCCACTTCAGGCCGCGCTCGTGCTTCCACTCCAGCCGCCGCGCCAAGAGCCCCACCACCAGCGCGGGGGCCACCGGCCGCGCCGCCGTGGCCACCGCCGCGAGCAGCACCGCCCACCCCAGCTGCCCCCGCTCCAGCAGCAGGAACGCCCCGATGATGAGCAAGAGGAACAGCGCGTCCGAGTACATCGCCCCGTAGAGGAAGAACGCGAACGGGTAGAACGCCAGCAGGAGCCCCGCGTTGCGCGCCGCCTCTTCATCCGCCCGCGTGCGCGCCCACAGCGTGAACACGTAGAGCGCGCCCAGGCCGCACAGCATGGTGACGAGCACGCCCGCGATGAACGTGTCCAGGTGCAGCAACCCCAGGCCGCGCAGCACCAGCGGGTACAGCGGGAAGAACGCCACCGGGCTCTGCTGGCCGGGCGTGTAGCTGTAGCCCTCCGTCGCGATGCGCGCGTACCAGCCGGCGTCGAAGTGCGCCCAGCCCAGCAGGATGGGGGCGCCCGGCCACGTCAGCCTCGCGGGGCTGTAGCCCTGCGGGAACGCGAGCGCGGACACCGTCACCAGCGCGGTGCACACCACCAGGGCGGCGAGCCCGGCGGTCAAAACGGCACGAGGAGCGGAACGGACCATGCGGGCCATGCCCTTGGTCCAGAACCGCCCCTCGCGTCAAGTCAGGCCCGGAACCAGGGAGAGGACCGTGAGCCGTCCCCTCCCCGCCCCGGTGTGTCAGGCGGACTTCAGGCCTCGTAGAAGCCCTTGCCGGCGCGCACCTTCTCCACCAGCAGCGGCGCGGGCGTGAAGCGCTCGCCGTACTTGTCCTGGTAGTGCTCCAGCTTGCGCAGCAGGTTGGCCGGGCCCAGGGCGTCCGCGTACCGGAACGGGCCGCCCAGGAACGGCGGGAAGCCCAGGCCGAAGATGGCGCCCACGTCGCCGTCGCGGGGGCTGCGCAGGATGCCCTCGCCCAGGCAGCGGATGGCCTCGTTCACCATCTGCAGCGCCACGCGCTCGGCCATCTCCGAGGCGTCCAGGGACTTGCGGTCCTTGCCGTGCGGCAGCAGCAGGTAGACCTGCGGGTCCACGTCCTGCTTCTTCCCGTTCTCGTACAGGTAGAAGCCCTTGTTCGTCTTGCGACCCAGGCGGCCGTCGGACACCACGCCCTCCAGCGCCTTGGGCGCCGCCATGCGCTTGCCGAACGCGGCCTCCATGATGGGCCCCACCTTCTGGGCCACGTCGATGCCCACCTCGTCCAAGAGCGTGATGGGCCCCACCGGGAAGCCGAAGTCCACCAGCGCCTTGTCCAGCTGGACGATGTCCGCGCCTTCGGCCAGCAGGTACGCCGCCTCGTTCATGTACGGCGCGAGGATGCGCGACGTGTAGAAGCCCGGCCCGTCGTTGACGACGATGACCGTCTTGCCCTGCTTCTTGCCCACGTCCACGCAGGTCGCCGTCACCCACTCCGCGGTGCCCGGGTGCGTGATGATCTCCAGGAGCGGCATCTTGTGGACCGGGCTGAAGTAATGCATGCCAATCACCTGCGAGGGGCGCTTGCTGCCCTTCGCCAGCTCGCCAATGGGCAGGCTGGAGGTGTTGGACGCGAAGATGGTGTCCGCGCCGGTGACGGCCTCCACCTCCGCGATGACCTGGTGCTTGAGCTTCAGGTCCTCGAAGACCGCTTCAATCACCAGGTCCACCGACTTGAAGCCGCTGTAGTCCGTGGCCGCGGTGATGTTGGACAGCTTCGCGTTGGACTCAAGCCGGGTGAGCGAGCGGCGCTTCACGCGCTCGTCCAGCACCGTCTGCACCTGCTTGAGCGCGCGGCCCGCGCCCGCGTCGTCCCGGTCCTTCACGCGCACGGGCACGCCCTGGAGCACGCCGGCCACGTAGGCGATGCCGCCGCCCATGAGGCCGCCGCCGAGCACGCCCACCTTCTTCACCTCGCGCGGCTTCACGCTGGCGTTGGCGGTGCCGTTCTCCTTCTTCAGCGCCGTCGTGGCGAAGAAGATTTCGACCAGCCGCTTCGACACGTCCGTGAAGACCAGCTCGCCGAAGGCCTTCGCTTCCGCCTCCAGGCCCGCCTTGCGGCCGGACTCCAGGCCCACGCGGATGACCTGCAGCGCCTTCTCCTGCGCGGGGTACTTGCCGCGCGTCTTCTTCAGGAGCGCCTTCTTCGCCTGGTCGAACAGCACCTTGCGGCCGAGCGGGTTGTCCTCCAGCGCGGCTTCCGCCCACAGGTCCTTGCTGATGAGCCCCTGGAAGAGGCCGGCCAGCCCCTTCTTCTTGCCGCTCTGGGCCACGGCCTTGAAGCCCTGGTGCGCGCGCTCGACCTTCAGCGTGCCCGCCGCCAGCTCCGCCGCGCGCTTGAGGGCAAGGTCCTTCAGCATGGGCACGGGCACGACTTCATCCACGATGCCCAGCTTCTTCGCCTTGGACGGCTTGACGTTCTTGCCGGTGAGGATGAGGTCCAGCGCCGCCTGCGCGCCAATCAGCGCGGGCAGCCGCTGCGTGCCGCCGGCGCCTGGGATGAGGCCCAGCTGCGTCTCCGGCAGGCCCACCACCGACTTGGGGCTGTCCGTGACGATGCGGTAGTGGCACGCGAGCACCCACTCCAGCCCGCCGCCCAGGCACGCGCCGTGGATGGCCGCGACCACCGGCTTGGAGAAGGCCTCCAGCCGGTCGAACTCCGCGTGCGCGCCGCGGCTGATGGCCTCCACCTCCGCGGGCGTCTTCAGGGTCTGGAGGAAGTCGATGTTCGCGCCGGCGACGAAGTTGTCCTTCTTGCCGGAGATGAACACCACGGCCTTCACTTCGGGGTCGCGCTCCGCCTGCTGGAGCAGCGTGGTGAACGCGGTGCCCACTTCCGGGGACAGCGTGTTCACCGGCGCGCCCGGCTGGTCCACGGTGATGACCGCGACGCCGTTCGTGACGTCGTAGCTCAAGCCCTGCTTCGCTTCGACTGCCTCTTGCTTGGTCGCCATCACGCACGCTCCAGGATGACCGCGGCGCCCAGCCCGCCCGCGGCGCAGACGGTGCACAGCACCGTGTTCTTGTTCCGACGCTTCAGCTCGTTCAGGGCCTGCGTGACGATGCGCGCCCCGGTGGCACCGAACGGGTGGCCCAGGGAGATGGAGCCGCCCGTCACGTTCAGGATGGAGCGGTCCACCTCGCCCACCGGCGCGTTGAAGCCCGCCTTCTTCGCGAACTCCTTGGACGCGAGCGCCTGGAGGTTGCTCGCCACCTGCGCGGCGAAGGCCTCGTGCATCTCCACCAGGTCGATGTCGGAGAGCTTCATCCCCGCGCGCTTGAGCGCCACGGGCGCCGCGTACGCCGGGCCCTGGAGCAGCTGCTCCCCCGGGTCCGTGGCCGCGAACGCGTGCGAGCGCAGGAAGCCCAGCGGCTCGTAGCCCAGCGCCTTCGCCTTCTCCTCGCTCATGAGGATGAGCGCCGCGGCGCCGTCCGTCAGCGGGGACGCGTTGCCGGCGGTGACGCTGCCATAGCGGCGGTCGAACACCGGCTTGAGCTTGGAGAGGGCCTCCAGGCTGGTGTCCTCGCGCACGATGTTGTCCTTCGTGGCGGTCTGCTCGTACCTGGGCGGCACGAGGACGTGCATCACCTCGTTGTCGAAGCGGCCTTCCTTCCACGCCTTCGCCGCGTTCTGGTGCGAGTTGAACGCGATGAGGTCCTGCTCCTCGCGGGAAATGCCGTTCTCCTTGGCCATCTTCTCCGCGCTCTCACCCATCGTTTCG
This sequence comes from Corallococcus exercitus, assembly GCF_042231735.1. Taxonomy (GTDB): domain Bacteria; phylum Myxococcota; class Myxococcia; order Myxococcales; family Myxococcaceae; genus Corallococcus; species Corallococcus exercitus_B. Next base: position 9,512,923 of record NZ_CP102577.1, on the reverse strand, counting down.
CCGGTGGAGTACTCGGCGATGGCGGGGGGCACGGGGATGAGGTCCTTGGCCTTGAGCTTCTGGAAGGGCTTGAGCTTGTCCGGGAGGCTCTTGCCCTTGGACGACGCGGCCAGCGCGTGCGCCAGGGGGCGGCTGGTGAAGATGGGCGCGTCGGACAGGGACTCGGTGCCGCCCGCGATGACGACGTCCGCGTCACCCAGCGCGATGGCGTTGGCGCCCGCCACCATGGACTGGATGGACGTGGCACAGGCGCGCGCCACCGTGAAGGCGTCAATGCGCTTGGGCAGGCCCGCCGCCAGGACGACTTCGCGCGCGATGGAGGGCGCGGTCAGCGTGGGGATGACCTGCCCGAAGACGACCTGGTTGATTTCGTTGGGGTCCAGGTCGCTGCGCTGCACCAGCTCCTGGACCACCATCCGGCCCAGGTCCAGCGCCGTCAGGTTCGCGAAGACGGTGCCCGCCTTCGCGAACGGCGTCCGCAGTCCCCGGACGATGGCCACCCGCCGGTGGCCGTTGCGCTTCTCGCTTGCCATGTGTGCCTCACCCTCTGTGAAACGAGTGAGGCGCTTCTAACGGCGGGCAATGCACCGCGTCAATGCTGGATTGATTCTTGAGTCAACTGCTCGCCAGATGGCCGGGCAGGGGCTTGTTCAGCCGAGCGTGCCCTGGCGGAGGGCCGCGCCGTGCTTGTGGACGGCGTCCACGAGGAACTTCGCGGCGTCCGGGTCGGTGGGCGGGAGGATGCCGTGGCCCAGGTTGAAGATGTGCCCGGTGGGGCCGGCGCGGCGGAGGATGTCCTTCACGCGGCCGTCCAGCTCTTCGCGCGGCAGGAAGAGGTGGAGCGGATCCAGGTTGCCCTGGGTGGCCACGTCCGGCCCGAGGATGCGGCGGCCCTCGTCCACGGGGCAGCGCCAGTCCAGGCCGATGACGTCCGCGCCGGTGCGCTTCAGGAGCGGCAGGTGCGGCGTCATGTTGACGCCGAAGAGGATGACGGGGACGCCGGTGGCCTTGAGCTCCGTGACCATGCGGGTGAGGTACGGGAGGCTGAAGCGTTCGAAGTCCCAGGGGGACAGCTCGCCGCCCCAGGAGTCGAAGATCTGAACGATGCTGGCGCCGGCCTCCACCTGCATCTTGAGGTACGGGATGAGGGTGTCGGTGAGCTTCTGGAAGAGGCGGTGGGCCACTTCGGGCTGCTCGAAGAGCAGGCGCTTGATCTGGATGTAGCTCTTGGAGCCGCCGCCCTCGACCATGTACGCGGCCAGGGTGAAGGGCGCGCCCGCGAAGCCGATGACGGGCACGGAGTCATTGATGGCCTTGCGCGTGCGGCGGATGGCTTCCGCGACGAAGCCGGTGCCTTCCACGGGGTCGGGGACGCCGAGCTTTTCGATGTCCGCGGGGGTGCGCAGCGGGTTGGGGAAGTGCGGCCCCTTGTCCCCGAGCTCCAGGTGGATGCCCATGGCCTCCACGGGGATGAGGATGTCGGAGAAGATGATGGCGGCGTCCACGCCCAGGCGGGTGATGGGCTGGACGGTGACTTCGGCGGCCAAGTCCGGGTTCTTGCAGAGGTCCAGGAACGCGATGTTGCCGCGGATGGCTCGGTACTCGGGCAGGTAGCGGCCCGCCTGACGCATCAGCCACACGGGGGTGGTGTCGGTGGGCTGGCGGCGCGCCGTGCGCAGGAGTCGGTCGTTCACGTCGTCACCTTGGGAAGGCGGGTGGGAGGCGGCAGGAGCTTCACGGCCTGCGGTGTACCCTATCTCCATGACCCGGTTGAACCGCTACGTTCCGAGCTTGCTCGCGCTCGCATGCATGGCCTGCGCGGCGGCCCCTGCCGTTCCCCAGTGGCCCCCGCGGGATGAGCTGGCCCGCTGGGAACCGGTTCCCGGCGTCAGTGTCGTGGCGCCTCGCCTTCCTCCAGGTGTCTCCGAGACAGCGAACGGAACAACCCGTGTCAGCTGCAACCCGCTACGGGCCCCTGACACAACCGCGTGGCCCTATGCCCGCCTTGACCGCGTCTGCGCTTGGGAGCACCTGAACTTCTCCAGGCAGTTCCGGCTGGACTGGTACCCGGACACCTTCGAGCCCGGCACATCGCCGGAAGAGAACCTCACCCGACTCGAGCGAGAAGCAGTCCAGCCCTTCGCACGCAACCAGTACACGCGTTTGCCCGCCCCGTGGATGGGCTGGGAATGGCGCGGCCTGGGTGAGGGACAGATCATCCGGGACCGATGGATTGTTGTTGGAACCGGGCTCCTCTTCCTTCAGGCGATCTCCGTCAAGGAAGATCCGTTCCCCGAGGGCGAGGCCTTCCTCGACTCGCTGCGGGTCACCGCGGTGGAGCCCACCGCGCGGTAGGCCTCAGCGTCCCAGCACCCGCGCCAGGTACGGCGCGGTGCGGCTCTCCTTCACCTTCGCCACCTGCTCCGGCGTGCCCTGCGCCACCACGCGGCCCCCGGCGTTCCCCGCGCCGGGCCCCACGTCGATGACGTGGTCGCTGGCGGCGATGACTCGCAGGTCGTGCTCCACGACGATGACCGTGTTGCCCGCGTCCACCAGTCCCTCCAGCTGCGTCATCAGCTTGTCCACGTCCGCCGGGTGCAGGCCGGTGGTGGGCTCATCCAGCACGTAGAGCGTGTCGCCGTGCTGGGTGCGCTGCAGCTCCGTGGCCAGCTTGATGCGCTGGGCCTCGCCACCGGACAGCTCCGTCGCGGGCTGGCCCAGGCGCAGGTAGCCCAGGCCCACGTCGCGCAGCACCTTGAGCGCCCGCTGGAGGGGCGGCTCGGCGGTGAAGAAGTCGAAGGCGCCGTCCACCGTCAGGCCCAGCACCTCCGCGATGTTCTTCTCCCGGTAGCGCACCTCCAGCGTCTTCGCGTTGTAGCGGGTGCCGTGGCACGTGGGGCACGGCGCGTACACGCTGGGCAGGAAGAGCAGCTCCACGCTCACGAAGCCCTCGCCCTCGCACGTGTCGCAGCGGCCGCCCGCCGTGTTGAAGGAGAAGCGCCCCGCGCCGTACTTGCGCGACTTCGCCAGCGGGGTCGCCGCGAACAGCTTGCGCACGTGGTCGAAGAGGCCCGTGTACGTCGCCAGGTTGGAGCGCGGCGTGCGGCCGATGGGCTTCTGGTCCACCGTCACCAGCCGCTTGATGGCGTCCATGCCCTCGGCGATGTGCCCCTCGCTCGCCATCACCGGCTCGCGGTCCAGCGGCTCGCCCTCCTCCTCTTCCGGCGTCAGCGTCTGGCCCAGCCTCGCCGCCACCAGCTCCACCAGCGCCTGGCTCACGAGGCTGGACTTGCCGGAGCCGGACACGCCCGTCACCGTCGTGAAGACGCCCAGCGGGAAGTCCACGTCCAGCCCGCGCAGGTTGTTGCGCTTCACGCCCTCCAGCCGCAGCCGCCCCGTGGCCTTCCGGGGTGAACGGCGGCGCAGGGCCTCCTCCTCGAAGAGGTAGCGCCGCGTCCGGGACGCCTCCACCTTCGCCAGCCCTTCCGGCACGCCGCTGTAGAGCACCCGGCCGCCGTGCTCACCGGCGGCGGGCCCCACGTCGACAATCCAGTCCGCGTGGCGGATGACGTCCACCTCGTGCTCCACCACGAACAGCGAGTTGCCCGCCTCCTTCAGCCGGTCCAACGCCGTGAGCAGCGCCTCCGTGTCCGCGGGGTGCAGGCCGGCGGACGGCTCGTCCATCACGTACACCACGCCGAAGAGGTTGGAGCGCACCTGCGTGGCCAGCCGCAGGCGCTGAAGCTCCCCGGGTGACAGCGTGGGCGTGCTGCGCTCCAGGGACAGGTAGCCCAGGCCCAGGTCCGTCAGCACCTGGATGCGCGCGAGCAGGTCCTTGGTGATGCGCTGGGCGACGATGACCTTCTCCGGATGCTCGCGGGCCATTCCTTCCGCGTCCTTCCCCTTCCCTTCCGCCGTGGGCTTGATCAGCTCCGCGACCTGCTCCAGCGGCATGCGGGACAGCTCGCCGATGTCGTGGCCCGCGAACTTCACCGACAGCGACTCACGCTTCAGGCGCTTGCCTTCACACAGGTCGCAGTCGCTGGCGACCATGTACCGGGCGACGCGCTTCTTCATCATCGCGCTCTGGGTCGTCGCGAAGGTGGTCATCACGTAGCGCTTCGCACCCGTGAAGGTGCCCATGTAGCTGGGCGTCTCCTTGCGAGCCATGGCCCGCTTCACCTCCGCGGAGGTGAAGCCCGCGTAGACGGGGACGGAGGGCTGCTCATCGGTGAAGAGGATCCACTGGCGGTCCTTCTTCGGCAGGTCGCGCCAGGGCTTGTCGATGTCGTAGCCGAGCGTCACCAGGATGTCGCGCAGGTTCTGGCCGTGCCACGCGGGCGGCCACGCGGCGACGGCGCGCTCGCGGATGCTCAGGCGGTCGTCGGGCACCATGGAGCGCTCGGTCACCTCGAACACGCGGCCGATGCCGTGGCACTTCGGACACGCGCCCGCGGGCGTGTTCGGGGAGAACGCGTCCGAGTCCAGCCGGCCCAGCTTCGGTGGGTACGTGCCCGCGCGCGAGTACAGCATGCGCACGGAGTTCGACAGCGTCGTCACGCTGCCCACCGACGAGCGGGACGTCGGCGCGCCCCGGTGCTGCTGGAGCGCCACCGCCGGGGGCAGCCCGTCGATGGCGTCCACCTCCGGCACGCCCACCTGATCAATCAGGCGCCGGGCATACGGGGCCACGGACTCGAAGTAGCGCCGCTGCGCCTCCGCGTAGAGCGTCCCGAAGGCGAGCGACGACTTGCCGGAGCCCGACACGCCGGTGAAGACCACCAGCGCGTCGCGCGGGATGTCCACGTCCACGTGCTTCAGGTTGTGTTCCCGGGCGCCCCGGACGCGGACGAAGCCGGAGGGGTCGGGAGTCTTGCCGGTGCGCGGTGCTTTCGGAGGTGCCATGCCAGGGCGGAAGTTGCCCATTGCCCGGAGCCCGGTCATCCGTGACACGGAGGGCCCGTCGGGATTTGATGGGTCCCATGCCTTCATCGTTCGGCAGAGGACAGCGCGGCCCGCTTCGTCACTTCGCCCTGTTCACGGCCTGTGTGCTCGGGGGCTGGCTCGCCGCCTGCTCCAGCCCGAGCGCGTCCCCCGCCCCGGCTTCGCCCCCTGCCCCGGAGGCCCCGAAGGCCCGCACCTGCGAGGAGGGAGACGGGGCGGCCTGCTTCGAGGAGGCCTTGAAGGCGGAGAGGGATACCAGCCCCGAGAAGAGCTTCACCCGCCCGGCCGTGCTGTACGCGCGTGCCTGCAACAAGGGCCACCACGCGGAGGCGTGCTTCCGCGTGGCGACGCTTTCCGCGGAGCCAGGTGGGAAGCTCCATGACCTCGGGAGGGCCCGGGAGTTCGGCAAGAAGGGCTGCGAGCTTTCCCACGCCCCCAGCTGCGCCCTGGTCGCGACGCAGTACCTGGAAGTCAACGAAGCCAGCAGGAACGAGGAACGCGCGGCGGAGTTCGCCCGGAAGGCCTGCGACGGCGGCAGCGCTTCCGGCTGCGCCACCCTGGGCGTCATGAAGCTCCAGGGCCAGGGGATGGAGCCGGATCAGGCCAGCGGGGTGAAGCTCCTCGAGCGCGCCTGTGCGGGAGGGGCGGCCGCCGGCTGCTTCGAGCTCTCCGGCCTCTACACCCTGGGCCGTGGCGTGGAGCAGGACGAGCAACGTGCCCACCTCCTGAAGCAGCAGGCGTGTGATGGCGGCCACGGCCGTGCCTGCTTCGAGCTGGGCATGGCCTCCGCGGGGGGCTCGCCCGACGTGAAGCGCGACGAGGCGAAGGCGGCCGCGCTGTTCGAGAAGTCCTGCGCGCTCAAGCTGCCGGAGGGATGTCTCTCCCTCGCGGAGGCGCTCCTGAAGGGAACCGGCGTACCGGCCGACGCCGCTCGGGCCGCCACGCTGTTCGCCGCGCTCTGTGACTCGGGAGAGGCGGCCGGGTCCTGTGGGGCGCTCGGCGACCTCTATATGAAGGGCCATGGGGTGGCGCGGGACGTGGAGCGCGCCAGGGCGTTGAAGAAGAAGGCCTGTGACGGTGACAGCCGCGACTACTGCACGTCCCGGTAGCCCCGCGCCCCAGGCCGCTCCAGCCCGAGCGCCGCCGGCAGCACGTACCGTCCGAACAGGACCAGGGGCATGGCGGAGCCGGCCTCATCATTATAGTGGCTGCCGGTGAAGGCCGCGGTGAGGCCCAGCGAGGGCGCGACGAAGACGTACTGTCCCCCGTTGCCCCGCGCGAAGGACACCTCCACCGGGGTGCCGTTGATGACGAAGCGGGTGCTCCACCACAGGAGCCCGTATTGCGCGTCGCCCAGCGGCCCCAGCGCCTTGCCGGACTCCGTCACCCACACCGCGGAAGCCAGTCGTTCGCCGTGCCACACGCCGCCGTCGAGCGCGAGCTGCCCCACCTTGAGGAAGTCGCGCGGACGCAGGCGCAGGTGGCCTCCGGTGTCCGTGCCCTTCTTGCCCGCGGGCTGCCAGGTGAAGTCCTGGACCTGCATCGGCGCGAACAGCCACTCGCGGGAGAGGTCCGTGACGGACCGGCCGCTGACGTGCTCCAGGACCGCGCCCAGCAGCACCACGCCGCCCGTGTAGTAGCGCGTGACGGTGCCGGGCTCGTCCCGCATGGGGACGTCCACGATGAAGCGGACCCAGTCGTCCGTGTCGTGCATCCGCTCCTCGTTCCCGGGTGACTCGGGATCCCAGTCATCGCACGAGAGCCCCGAGCGCATCTGGAGCAGGTGCCGCACCGTGATGCGCTCCTTGCGCGGATCCGGGTTCCGCACCGGGGCCAGGTGTGGCAGCAGCGGGAGCACGGGCGCGTCCAGGTCCGGCAGCAGGCCGCGCTCGTGCGCCATGCCCACCAGCAGCGACGTGATGCTCTTCGTGGCGGACCGCAGGTCGTGTGCCTTCTCCCGCGTGAAGTCGTTCCAGTAGCGCTCGTAGACGAGCTGGCCGCCGCGAGCGACGAGCACCGCGTCCGGCACCTCCACCGTGCCCTCGGACACGTCGTGCTCCAGCGCGTCGAACCAGGGGCGCTGGACGCCCGCGTCCTCGAAGGAGGCCACGGCCCAGCCGTCCTCGAGCCGGTCCGGCGGCGAGCCAGGCCCCGTGGGCACCCGCTTGCCTCCACATGCCATGAGCCACACCGCGCACAGCAGCACCATCCGCTGGGACATCCCTGCACCTGCCTCCGCTCCGGCCCTGGAAGCGCGGCAGCCTATGTCACGCGGAGGCCCCATCGCGACTAGCGGCGGTTCTTCGCGCCCTGCTCGCGGATGCGCGCTTCCTGCTCGCGCAGCTCGGGCGTGAACTCGGCGCCGAAGTCGTCGTCCTCGAAGATCTGACGCAGCTCCAGCTCCACGTTGCCGCCCGCGTCGATGGACGGCCAGCGCTTGAGCCACTCCAGGGCTTCCTGCCTCGACTTCACCTGGATGATCGTGAAGCCGGCGATGAGCTCCTTCGTCTCCGTGAAGGGGCCGTCGATGATGGCCGGCTTGCCGTTCGTGAACTTCACGCGCGCGCCGTTGCTGCTGGGATGGAGCCCTTCCCCCTGGATCATCACGCCGGCCTTCACCATCTCCTCGTTGTAGGCACCCATGGCGGCCAGCAGCTTCTCGTCCGGGAGGACGCCCGCCTCTGTGTCCTTGTCCGCCCTGCGGATGATCATGAATCGCATCGTCGTGGCTCCTGGAGGCTGCCTTCCCCAGGGCAACGAATGGGGCCGGGGAAAATCGACACGGCCTTTTATTTTTCCGCCGCGCCTTCCAAGTCCTCGCAATGACGGGACTTTCCCTGGCCCGGCCTCGGGTGTGACAGTGCCCCCCATGCGCGAGGGCGTGACCACCCCCGGGACGAAATCCTTTCCGGCCAGCGGCCTGCTGCACCCCGTGGTGCTGGTGGCCGTGGTCCTGCTCGTCCTGAACGACCACGTGTTCAAGGCGCGCTGGCCGTCGTGGTGGACGGGGAAGCTCTCCGACGTCGCCGGGCTCGCGATGTTCCCGCTGCTCCTCCAGGCGCTGTGGGAGCAGGCGTCCCGCGTTCGCGCGCGGGAATTCCGCCCGTCGTTCGCGGTGCTCGTGGGCGCGGTCGTGCTCACGGGGCTGTGCTTCGCGGCCACGAAGCTCTCACCGGCCGCGGGGGATGCGTGGCGCTGGGCGCTGGGTGGACTGCAGTGGCCCTTCTTCGCGCTGCGGGCCTGGCTCGCGGGCGTGCGCATTCCTCCGGTCCGGGCCACGCAGCACACGGTGGACGTCACGGACCTGCTCACGCTGCCCTCGCTTTTCATTCCCCTGTGGCTCGGCTGGCGGCGTGCTCGCGAGGCGTCTTCGCCGCCTCCTTGATTGCTGCGTGCTGTGTTTGTCACGTCGCGATGCGTGTCAGACCCCACCTGCACATTGCGCCCCGTCACGCATTGAACCGGCAGGGGCCATCATGTCCGCGCATTCTTCTCAATCCCATACATCCACTTCCTCGACCATCCTGGAGCAGGTGCGCCAGTGCGCCGCGTCCGTCACGCGCTATCCGCTCGACATCCTGACGGAGCACGCGCAGCTCGAGGATGAGCTGGGCATCGACTCCGTGAAGCTCGCGGAGATCGCCGCCGTCATCGCGCGCGAGTTCCACCTGCCGCCGGACCGGCTGCCGCGCAACGGGAAGGCGCGCACGCTCGGCGCCATCGCCGGAGCGGTGACGGAGGCGCTGGGCACGGAGCCCACGCCGCCGCTCCACGTCGCGCCCGCGCAGCCGCCTGTGGCGCCCGTCGCGACCGTGCCCGCCGTGGTGGCGACGAAGGCGGGCACCGGCACTGCCGACCTCCTGCCGCGCGTGCGTGCCGTGTTCGCGCGCGTGACGCGCTACCCGGAGGACCTGCTCACGCCGCACGCGGACCTGGAGGACGAGCTGGGCATCGACTCCGTGAAGCAGGCGGAGGTGATGGCCGTGCTGATGAAGGAACTGGGGCTGGGTGATGCCCCGAAGCCCTCGCAGCGCCTGCGCACGATGGCCGCCATCGCCGACGCGGCCCGCGCGCTGTTGCCGTCCACGCCGTCCGTTCCGGAGGCCAGGCCTCGCGCGCCCGTGCACGCCGCGCCCGCGCCGTTGCCGTCGCGCACGGAGCAGCCCTTCGCGGGGAAGGTCGCGCTCGTCACGGGTTCAGGGAAGGGCATTGGCCGGGTCATCGCGACGCGGCTGGCGCGCGCGGGGGCGACGGTGGTCGTCAACTCGTTCCACTCCCGCGAGGACGGGGAGAAGACGGCGCGGGACATCGTGGACGCGGGCGGCAAGGCGCTCCACCTGTGGGGCTCCGTCGCGCAGGAGGAGCACCTGGAGCGGATGTTCTCCGCGATCCGCGAGCAGCTGGGCGGGCTCGACCTGCTCGTGTGCAATGCGTCCAACGGGCTCATCGGTCCGTTCGACCGCATCGCGCCGCGGGACTGGGACAAGGCGTTCCGCACCTGCATCACCGGCACCTACGAGTGCGCGATGCGCGCCCGGCCGCTGATGGCCGCGCGCGGGGGCGGGAGCATCGTCACCATGTCCACGTCCATGTCCCAGCGGTACATGCACGACCTGGGCTGCCAGGGCGTGGTGAAGGCGGGCGTGGAGTCGCTCACGCGCTATCTGGCCGCGGAGCTGGCGCCGGACGGCATCCGCACCAACTGCGTGTCCGCGGGGCCCGTGCACGGGGACCTGCTGGGCATGTTCCCGGACGCACCGGAGCGCGTGGCGCGCTGGGAGTCCGCGACGCCGGGCGGACGGCTGTGCACCGCGGACGACGTCGCGGACGTGACCGAGCTGCTGCTGGGGCCGAAGACCCAGCGCGTGAATGGCGCCATCTGGGTGGTGGACGCCGGCCTCTCCGGGACCGTGGACGGCCTGCTGCCGGCCGCTCGCGCGTCCTGATCCGTCCCCCTTTCCGGAGCCACCACCATGGACTTCTTCGCCGTCCCGTACGACATCCACTTCGATGACACGATGGCCTACGGGAGCCATCACTTCCTCACCAACTTCAAGTTCCAGTGCGCCGGCCGGGAGCACCTGCTCTTCAGCCCGCACGCCTTCGAGGTGCCCGAGTTCCGGCGCGACTTCGACCAGGTGCTGCTGCTCACCTACGAGGGCTATTCGCGCAACCTCGCCCCGGCGTCGCTGGGGGACCGGCTGGTGGTCCTCACGTCGCTGGAGGACCGGGGCGAGGTGTCCCTGCGCTTCTGCTTCCGCACGCTGAAGAGCGACGGCACGCCGGTGGCCTGCGGCTACCAGACCGTGCTCTGCGCGGACCGGCAGGGCGTGCTGCGCGCCTTCCCGGAGTCCTTCCAGCGCAGCTTCGAAGCCCTCGCGGCCCTTCATGAGCCGGTGGGCGCGAAGAGCTTCCGCGACCGCGCCTTGCAGGGAGGCGCGGGCGTCCAGGCGCTGTTCCCGCAAGCCGTGCGTGAGCTGGCGAGGACCCTCCTGGCGGACACCGCTCCGCGCGGGGTCTCCCGCACGGTCCGCCTTCCCGAGCCGGGCCTGACGTTGCCCGCCAACGCCACGGCGTTCCTGTTCGCGGGACAGGGCACGTTCGAGCCAGCCCTCTTCCTCCAGCTGAAGGCGCTCCAGCCGGAGCTGCGCGGGGAGCTGGAGGCAGTGTCGGAGGCGTGCCGTGCCCAGGGCATCGACGTGGCGCCGCTGCTCGCGGCGGAGGACGTCGCCCAGGTGGGCCGGGCGCTGGACGCAGCGCCGCTGTTGGATCAGCTCGGCATCTTCCTGTCGGGCGTGCTGGGCGCGCGGTGGATGGAGCGTCAGGGCACGCGGCCGGACGTGTTCGTGGGGCACAGCTTCGGGGAGATCGCGGCGATGACCGCGGCCGGTGCGCTGGACCTGCGCACGGGCGCGGAGGTGGTGTGCCGTCGCATCCGGGCACTCCAGACGGTGCCGGACGACCTGGGGACGCTCGCGGCGGTCGCGCTGTCGGAGCCGGAGACCGTGCGGGCGCTGGCGGAGAGTGGAGCGCGGACCCTGGAGGTCGCGGGCCGCAACCACTCGCGGCAGACCGTGGTCGCGGGGCCTCGTGAGCAGCTGGAGCAGCTGCGCGCGTTCCTGGAGCGGCAGGGCAAGGGCTTCACCTTCATCTCCAGCCGGTATCCCTTCCACCACCCGGGCCTGGCACCCGCGGTCGCGGCGTTCCGCGCGAGCCTCGCGGACCTCACGGTGCAGCCGGCGCGGGGGCCCATCTATTCCCCCATCGAGCGGAGGGTGTACGGAGGCGGCCGGTCCGAGCTGGCGGGGGCGCTCGCGTCCCACCTGGTGCGTCCCTTCGACTTCCCGGGCGCGGTGGAGACGCTGGTGGGCGCGGGCTGCACCCGGTTCGTGGACTGCGGCACGGGGGGACGGCTCACGCGCATCGTCCAGCGGATCCTCCCCGCGGACACGTCCGTGGCGCTGACGTCCCTGGACCGCGCGCTGCCCGCGGATCCTCCGGCCGCGCCTCCCGTTGCTCGGGACGCGGAGACCGTGGCGCCGGGCATCGCGGTGGTGTCCCTGGGCTGCATGCTTCCGGGCGGCGCGAAGGATCCGGAGACGTACTGGAGGAACATCCAGCGGGGCATCAGCGGCATCGTCGACACGGGCCTGAATCATCCCGACCAGGTCGTGGACTTCGTGGGTCCGGCGGTGACTCCGGACCGCACGTACACGCTGCTCACCGGGCGGGTCCTGGACACGGACCTCGTCCCGCCCCCGGGCCTGTCGCCGGACCGCTTCCAGCGCTATGGCCGCGAGCAGCAACTGCTGGCGATCGCGCTCACCCAGGCGATGGAGTCCCTGCGGTCCACGGCGCCGCGTGGGCCTGGACGCATCCAGTGCCTGCTCGGCTCCACCGCGGACGGCTCTCCCGAGTACGACGACGCGTTGTGCCTGGAGGCGGGCGAGGCCCTGCTGCGTGCACGAGGCGAGATGGCGCTGGAGTTCTCCGCGCTGATGCGTGAGGCCCTGGGGGGCAGCGCCACGTCCGCGGAGCTGGCGCCGCACCCCACCCTCCAGGCGGTGGTGACGGACATCGTGGGTCCGGGCGTTTCCACGATGCTGCTGGACGCGGCCTGTGCGTCCTCGCTCTACGCCATCGCGCTGGGGATGAAGGCCCTGGAGCGTGACGAGGCCGACCTGGTGCTCGCGGGCGGGGTGTTCTCTCCGGGCCCGGGCAACAGCTGCCTGTTCTCCCAGTTCAAGGGGCTCTCCGCGACGGGGAGCCGGCCCTTCGATGAGCGCGCGGACGGCGTCATCTTCGGCGAGGGCGCGGGGGTGGTGGGCCTGATGCGCCTGGAGGATGCCGTGTCCAAGGGGCTGCGGGTCCACGCGGTCATCCGGGGCGCGGGGCTCTCCAGCGACGGGCGCAGCAGCTCCGCCAACGTCCCGCGCGCGGATGGGCAGGTGGCCGCGATGGAGGCGTGCTACGCGGCGGCTGCCCTTGAGCCGGCGTCCATCCAGTACATCGAGGCGCACGGCACGGCCACGCCGGCCGGTGACACCACCGAACTGCAGTCGATTGGCCGCGTCTTCGGCGGCAAGCGCAAGGGCCTCCAGCTCGCCAGCGTGAAGGCGTTGATTGGCCATGTCGGTTGGGCCGCGGGCGCGGCTTCGGTCATCAAGCTGTGCAAGGCGCTGGAGCACCGGAGCTTCCCGCCGCAGTCCCACTTCGACCGTCCGGGCGCGGGGCTGCGAGCGCTCGGGCCGGACTTCGAGGTGAGCACGCGGGAGCAGTCGTGGCCGGAGAACGGGGAGCATCCGCGCCGGGCCGCCACGAATGGCTTTGGCTTTGGCGGCACGAACGCGCACCTGGTGCTGGAGGAGTACCGGGGAGGCACGGTCGCGCCGCGCGCCAGGGAGGTGCCCACGGAGGGCGAAGCGCTGGTGGTGGTGGCCGCGGAGGGGATGTTCCCGGAGGCGCGCTTCGACGCCCGGGGCCTGCGGCTGCCCGCGTCCGTGCGGCTGTTGCCGGACATCACCGAGGACATGGACCTCACGCAGCACCTGGGGCTCATCGTCGCGAGCGACGTCGTGAAGAAGCTCGGAGCTTTTGAGTCGCTGCGGCCGGGGACGGCCATCGTCCTGGGGCTGGAGGGAAAGACGCGCCGGGGCGTGGAGGCCACGCAGCGCGTGCTGGCGGACTCCACGCGGCGCCGGCTGCGCGAGCACGTCCAGCGAGCGCCGGACTCCGCACGGCTCCTGCCGCTGGTGGACCGCCTGCATGCGGCGGTGGGTGCGCTGCGGCCCTCCGGCCCCTACACGCTCCAGGGGATGATGCCCAACGTCACGCCGGGGCGGGTGGCGGGAGCGCTGGACACCAAGGGGCCGAACTTCGTGGTGGACGCGGGGGCCAACACGCTGGCCGCGTCGCTGCGGGCTTCACGGGCCCTGCTGGACAGCGGGTTCGAGCTGGTGCTCGTGGGCAGCGCCCACGTGCGGCGCCCGGGAGAAGGCCCTGCCGCGTCCATGCCTGAAGAGGGCATGATGATGCTCGCCGTGACCACGGCCGCGAAGGCGGAGGCGCGAGGTCTGCAGCCGCTGTGCCACCTGCGGATGTCCGAAGAAGGGGGCTCCGGGCCGGGCGTCATGCTGCCGCCCCATTCCGCCCGGGAGGCCCAGGAAGTCCTCCGCGCGGTGCGGGCCGCCGCCGAGGGACAGGCCTCCACGCTGCGCTTCCATCCGGATGCCGCGACCGGCGCACGGCTGGTGCTCCAGCTTCGTCCTGGACTCAGTGCCCGGCCGGGCGCCCCGGCGGGAGCGCACCTCCCGAACCTGTCCGACAGTCGGACAGGTTTGGACAACCCTGGTGGGGTCCCCGGCGCGGACGCGTTCCCACTGCCGTTTCGGAACGGAACGGGCTCGTCACCCACGGCGGATGGGAGGCTTCCGGTCCAGCCGAGCCGCACCAACCTGTCCGACAGTCGGACAGGTTTGGAGAACCACGCCAGCCCCCTGAGCGCTGAGGCACGCCCGCTGACGGTCCTCAATGAACCGGGCTCGTCACCCGCCATGGATGGCCAGCGACCGAGCCATCCGGGCCGTGAAAACCTGTCCGACAGTCGGACAGGTTTGGACCACCGCGTCGGGCGGGGGGTGTCCTCCACGCCTGTCCCGGAGGCCTCCGACGGCTTCGACCACTCCGCCCCCATCCGCTACCACGCGCCGGTGCTCGTCGAGCGTCCGGCCCCGGCGACCGGAGTGTCGCAGCTGCGCGGCCGGCGGGTGCTGTTCATCGCGCAGGACGAAGCCCTGGCCCGTGAGCTTGCGGCCCAGGCACGTGACGCCTGCGGTCCCGAGTTCCGCATCGTCCACGCGGGTGCCTCGGACGCTGCCTCGCGGATCCATGGCATCGACCTCACGCGGGAGGAGACCGCGGAGGCCGGGCTGGATGCGCTCGGATTCGAGCCACAGGTCATCGTCGCGGTCTGCCGGATGGCCTTTGACGCCAGCGAGTCCGCGGTCATCGCGGACACGGCCCTGCGTCACGAGGCGCTGGAGCTGCTCTTCCTGTCCGCCCGCCGTGCCTATGCGGGACTGACCGCCGGCACGGTGGCGCTGGCGAGCCTGTGCATCGGCGGCGTTGGTCCGCGCCGGACGCTGCACCCGGTGACCGGCCTCTTCGCCGGATTGCTCAAGTCCCTGGGCCGCGAGGTGCCGGCGCATGGCATCCGGGCCATCGCCACGACCGCGATCCCCCTTCTCAAGGCGCTCGACCACGTCACCTCCGAGCTGGCCACCGGGGACGACTCCGCTCCCGTCGAGATCTGCTTCGACGGCTCCGTCCGCTGCGTCCGGCTGCTCCAGCCCACGGACGTCCCTGCACGGCCCGCCACGACGCTCGACTCCCGCTCGGTGGTCCTGCTCACGGGCGGTGGGCGCGGTGTGACCGCCGTCCTCGCCGGGGCGCTGCTCAAGCGGTACGGCTGCAAGGTCGTCCTCCTGGGCCGCAGCGACCCGTCCGACGCCCCCGAGCGCGTGCTCCAGGCACGCGACGAGGACCTGGGCGCCGTGGAGCGCGAATTCTACGCCTCCGAGCTCGCCCGCGACCCCGCCGTGCGGATGCCCGCGCTGCGAGCACGCTTCGAGCGCCACCTGGCCGTGCGCGAGCTGCGGGCCACGCTCGACGGGCTCACGCGGCTCCCCGGCCAGATGACCTACCGGGCCGCGGACGTCACCCGTCCCGAGGAGGTCGACCGCGTCGTGGAGGAGCTGCTCCGTGAACACGGGCGGCTCGACCTGGTGGTCCACGGCGCCGGCACGCAGGTCTCCAAGAAGCTCCACCGCCGCCGGCTCACGGAGCTGCGGAGCACGCTGGACACCAAGCTGCTGGGGCTGCGCAACCTGCGCGAGGCGTGCGCCCGCCGCCTCCCCGCCCCCGTTCCGTTCCACGTCCTGACCTCCGCGTTCAGCTACATCGGCAATGACGGACAGGCGGACTACGGGGCCGCGAACGAGGCGCTGGACCGGCTCTGCGCCTGGGTCAGCGACGCGCGCCAGGACGTGCAGTGGTGCAGCGTGGGCTGGCTCGCGTGGGACGGCATCGGCATGACGCGCGGCTCGGAGTACAAGGTCCTCGGGGCCAGCCGCCGGCTGCGCGGCATCCGCGCCGACGAGGGCGAAGCGCTCTTCCTCCAGCTGGTGGACGGCCAGCCCGTCCAACCCATCAACGTCCAGCTCACCGAGAGCGAGCGCGCCTTCTACGGCCTGGAGGTGCTCGCCCCGCCGCCGCGCACCCCGGAGCCGCCCCGCCCCACGCGACGGGACCTGACGGTCGACGCGGCGAGCATCCCGTGCCTGGAGGACCACCTGGTCCGGGGCACCCCCACCCTGCCCGGCGCCTGGGCCCTGGACCTCATGTTCCAGGCGGCCCTGGATGACGCGCGCCCCGAGCTGCGCACCGTCACCATCGAGGACGTCCGGTTCTCACGCTTCATCCGCGTGAAGCCGGGAGGCCAGCAGTCCCTGCGCGCCGAGTGCACCCCGCTGACCGACGCCCCGGGCCAGCACAGCGTGCAGGTGAAGCTGACGGGCGACATCGTCCACCCCTCCGGAGTGGTGCTGGAGCGCGACCTCGTCTACGCCGAGGCCCGCTTCACGCTGACGGCCGAGCCCCCCCGGACCTCGCCGCGGCTGGAGGCCGCCCGCGCCTCGGGCCACGGCATGCCCGTGCACGACCCGCACTGCGCCTCGGGCTCCCCCATCGAACTGCGCAAGATGTTCGACTGCCTGGAGGAGATCCGCCTGGAGCAGGACGCCCGCTTCGCGAGGCTCGGGCTTCCGGAGGTCTCCCGGGAGGCGGGCCACGGCGTGCCCGCGCTCGTGCTGGACGCGGCCCTGCGCCTGAGCGCGATGCACGTGGAGGGCGTGTCGAACGACGTGTTCGCCCCCATTGGCGTCCAGCGGGCCACGTTCGACCGCGACCTGGTGGCGCATGACGCCCGTGCCCCCCGCCGCCTCACGCTGAAGGCGCTCGCCCCCCGCGTGGAGGGAGAGTTCCTCCAGTGCGGCACCGTGGCGGCGCATGACGAAGCGGGCCGCCTGCGGATGCTCGTCGAAGGCGGCATCGCCCGCCCCATGGCCTGAAACCCCTCTCCTGAACAGGCAACCGCCATGAACGACTCCGCCCCTTCCCTCCTCCTGCCCCCGGATGAAGCCAAGCGGCTCCGCTCGGAGCTGCGCCGCGTGCTGCCCCCGGAGGCCTTCGAACGACAACCCCTGCGCGGCATCGTGGCGCTCTGCCTCGTGCCGGTGGAGGCCGCGCTCATCTGGGTGCTCGGCACCTGGACGCTGCCCCACTGGGCGTGCCTCCTCATCGCCTTCGTGCTGGGCCAGCTCATCACCGCCGTGGGGCTCGCCGCGCATGAGGCGCTGCACCACTCGGTGTTCCACAGCCGCAGGCTGGAGAGCCTGCTGGGCTGGGTGGGCTTCGCGCCCTTCCTGGTGACGCCGGGCAACTGGAGGGCCTGGCACGTCCAGGCCCACCACAGCGCCGCCAACGTCCACGTGCGAGACCCGGACATCCTCCCGCGCAGGACGGACTGGCACACCCAGGGGTTCGCGAAGCTGTTCCACGCGATGTCCCCCGGCTCCGGGCACTGGCTGAGCTTCATCAGCTTCAGCGTCTTCTTCACCGCGCAGGGCCAGGCCTTCCTCTGGCACCACTGCCGGCTGCCCGGGTTCCAGCACGTGCACCTGCACCGCGCACGGGAGCGCGTCCTCACGCTGCTCGTCACGGCCGGCTGGGTGGCGCTCGGGTGGGTCCTGGGGCCCCGGGCCGCGTTCTACGCGCTGGTGCTCCCGCTGCTCATCGGGAACGTCACGCTGATGATCTACATCGCCACCAACCACTGGATGCAGCCCGCGTCGGAGGAGACGGACAACCCGTTCGTGAACACCGCCAGCGTGGAGACGCACCCGGTGATGAACTGGCTGCACTTCAACTTCAGCTACCACCAGGAGCACCACATCTTCCCGGCGCAGAGCCCGAAGTACGCCCCGCTCCTGCGCAAGCACCTGCGGGAGCTGAGCCCCCAGTCCTCCATCGTCTATCCCCACCTGCGCGCCCTGCGCACGCTGTACCAGCGTCCGGCGCTCTACTCCGCGGATGGCCAGACGCTGATGGGCCGGGACGGCACACCGGCGCTGACCACCACGGAGCTGCGCCAGCGGCTCGAAGCCACCTGAGCGGCTGAGAACAAGGCCCGGAACCGCGCTTGGGTTCCGGGCCCCGGCCCCTCCCGAGGCCGCTACTTCAC
Organism: Corallococcus exercitus; assembly: GCF_042231735.1. GTDB lineage: Bacteria > Myxococcota > Myxococcia > Myxococcales > Myxococcaceae > Corallococcus > Corallococcus exercitus_B. Next base: position 9,495,180 of record NZ_CP102577.1, on the reverse strand, counting down.
CGGCCAGCTCAACGCGCCCCGGCTCGTCACCGTGCCGGCGGGCACCCCCAGCACCTGCGCCACATCCGCGGGCAGCGGGCTGCCGCTGAGGTACGCCGGGCTGGAGGACCGCACGGCGTAGTTGCGCAGGCCCTGGTTCACGAAGAACGGGTCGCCACCGGACGCGAGGTCGTGGCCATGGGACTCCCAGCCATGGGTCGCGCGCATCGCGGCCAGCGACGTGTAGTTCACGCCGCCCGTGTCCACCCAGTTGATCAGCGACTTCCCGCTGCCACCGGAGCGGTAGTAGCTGTTGTAGTCCATGGCGGAGAAGAACGTGTTCGGGCCGGTGTTGGTGAAGTTGTTGTCCGACCGCGAGGCCTTGAAGGTGGTGATGTTCCCGCCGGACAGGATGTTGTTCACCACCTGCACGTTCACGGTGTCCGGCCCGATGTCCGAGCCGCGCCGGTCCTGCTCGTTGCGGGCGTCGTCGTAGACCCACAGGTCGATGGCGGCGTTGTCCACCAGGGTGTTGTTGTAGATCTTCGTGTTCGCCGCGCACGTCTGGATGCCCGCGTACGTGTTGTCGTAGATGAGGTTGGACGCGATGATCCCCGTGTCGGACACCTCGTAGAAGATGCCGATCTTGTTGTTGCGGGAGATGTTGTTGACGATGACGCCGCCGCGGCAGTCCTCGTCACACCAGAAGCCCGCGCCGCCCAGGTTGTTCTCGAAGACGTTGCGGCGCACCGTGAAGCCATTCATGTGGGCAATCTTCACGCCCGCCTGCGCGCACGAGCGCGAGCAGTTGGTGCCGAAGCGCTCCGTGTTGTTGGCGTTGACGATGTTCTCCTCCAGGAGCAGCCCGTCCGGGACGACCGTGCCGGAGTTGGTGGAGCCGTTGGAGCCCAGGGCGGTGAAGCCGTTGTTCGCGAAGACGGAGCGGCGCACCACGCCGCCCTGGGGCTTGATGCTCAGCGAGCCCGCCGCCATCCGCGTGAAGACGCAGTTCTCCACCAGCGAGTTCGTCGCGCCGATGTAGACGGCCGCGCTCGTGGTGCCGCTGTACTCGTTCGTCGCGTACCGCCGGAAGCCCAGGCCCTTCAGCGCGTAGCCGGTGTTGCCCAGCACCAGGGCCACGGGGCGCGCGGCGACCTCCACCGTGTGGCCCGTGGGGTTCGTCGCGATGTAGATGCGGCGGTTGTTCCAGTCATAGAAGAAGTTGCCCGGCGTGGCCTCCGCGAGCGTCTTCACCTCGTGCACGTAGGCCCCGTCGATGAAGACCATCTGCGGGTCGCCCGCGGCGGGGTTCGCCGGGTCGCCGTACATGTCGAAGTGAGCGCACGGCCCGGTGTTCGTCGTCGGCTGGGCGTCGTACTTGTACTGGTAGTAGCCGCCGTTGCAGAAGCTGGGCGTGCTCCAGTCCATGTACCAGTGGCCCGCGCCGTCCGCCGTCCACGCCGAGGCGGGCTTGACGTCCGTGCCGTCGAACCAGACCTGTTCGTGCGGGTACGCCTGGATGGTCATGGGCTTCGTCGCGACCCGGTAGTTGCCCGCGCCGTTGTTGAGCCAGTCGCGGTACGTGCCACCGCGCACGACGATGGTCCCGCCGGAGGGTACCAGCGCGACGGCGCGGCTGATGGTGGCCACTGGCGCCGCCTGCGTCCCCGCGTTGCTGTCGCTGCCATTCGTCGCGAGGAAGATGGCGCCCGAGGGGATGGCGTAGTTCGTGTCCGGAATCGTCGTGCCCGTGTTGTCCAGGCCGGGGAGGCCCGGGTTGCCAGCGGAGCCCTGGCCGTCCGGCAGCGCGTAGGTCACGGTCAGCTTCGGGCGGTTGGCGAGCGTCGCGGCCTCCGACGAGTCCAGCTCCAGCCCGTCCAGGTTGGTGGGTGCGTCCAGCACGAAGCCCTGGTTCGTGGCCGCGTTCGCGACCCAGCCCTGCACGGCCGCGATGCCCGCCGCGTTGAGGTCCACGCCGTAGCTGCCCGTGGCGCCCGGCAGCAGCGTGGCGAAGGAGACAGCGCCCCGGTCCGCCGCGCCGCTCGCGCCCGCCGCGCTCCACGGTGAACCGGTGGCCGCGAGCGTCCAGGTGGCCTGACCTTCCGTCCACGCACGGCCCGCGGCGTAGACGAGGTAGCCCTCCCCGGTGGTGGAGTTGCGCACGTTGAAGGTCAGCCGGACGGCCTGCACCGTCGCGTTCGCGGGGATGGCGCTCACGTCGAAGCGCAGCAGGCCGTTCGACGTCTTGCCTGAGCCCGTGGGGTAGTCACGGTCCAGGCGGATCAACCCGTCCGCCCCCGCGTTGAGGGTGGGGCTGTTCTGCGAGAGCGTGGCGTCCGACGCGCCGGTGTACGCCGCCGACGGCGAGACCTGCTCCTGGAACGACACCGTCACGGGCGCCTCCAGGGCACCCTCCACGGCGGAGAGGGCGTCCGCGTCGGACGGCGCATCGCCGCAGGCCACGGTCAGCAGCAGGGGCAGGAGGACCGGCGCGCGGCGCCTGGACATCAGAGGGGGGAGGAACGACATCAAGAGGGGAGCTCCGTTCAGGGGGAAAGGGTCAAGCACGACCCATGTGGACCCAAAGCACGGAATTCTCGTGAAAACCCTCAAATTGTTGCGGGGACTTGTTCCTGCCCGGGTGGATGCCCAGTGTCCCCGGGTCCGATGCGGCACGGGACTTCGCGGTCTCCAGGCCGGCCGCACGCCCTGATGCCGGACGTGAGGGCTCCGCGCCGACAGGTCAGGGCTCACGTTTCACGGAATCATCCGCACCCTTCCTCCTAATCGGAGGAACTGGATGCTCACGGAGTCGGTGACTGGTGGTCCCCGCGTGGAGGTCTCTTCACGGGCGGAAGCGCTTCACGAGGCGAAGGTGGAAGCCATCGCCCGGCAGCTGCGGCAGCGGAAGGGAAAGGGCCCCGCGTCGTTCAAGAAGAAGTCCCCGCCCCACAGCGTCCCCAAGCGGTTCGACTCGCGGCGCCGCGATGAGAAGGTGGACCTGAGCGACCTGGATCAGATCCTCGACATCGACACCGTGGGGATGACCTGCACGGCGGAGCCCGCGGTCACCTTCGACGAGGTGGTGCGCGCGACGCTGCCCCACGGGCTCATCCCGTACATCGTCCCGGAGCACAAGACCATCACGCTCGGGGGCGCCATCGCGGGGTGCTCCATCGAGTCCATGTCCTTCCGCCAGGGCGGCTTCCACGACACCTGTCTGGAGTACGAGGTCATCACCGCGAAGGGCGAGGTGCTGCGCTGCTCACCGCGCGAGGATCCGCTCCTCTTCGAGATGATGCACGGCTCGTTCGGGACGCTGGGCATCCTGTCGAAGCTGCGCTTCAAGCTCGTGCGCTGCGCGCCCTTCGTGCGGGTGACGAACGAGACACACGACTCGCTGGAGTCCTTCCAGCAGGGCATCTGGCACCACTTCCAGGACCCGGGCGCGGACTACCTGGACGGGCAGATCTTCTCGCCCACGAAGCACGTGCTGTGCGTGGGCCACTTCGTGGACAAGGCCCCGTACGTGCACCGCTACGACTGGCTCACCGCGTACTGCGAGAGCATCCCGCGACGGAGCGAGGACTACCTCCCGACGTACGACTACCTCTTCCGCTACAACCGGGGCGTCACGCACGTCAACCCGAAGAGCCTCGTGGCGCGGGCGCTGTTCGGGAAGTTCATCCACTCCGACAGCGTGCTGAGGACGGCCAACCGCTTCACCCAGCTGCTGCCCAAGAAGGACCCGCCGGTCATCGTGGACGTGTTCGTGCCCTTCTCACGCACGGCCGAGTTCATGGACTGGTACCACCGCGAGATGAAGCACTACCCCGTGTGGTGCGTGCCCTTCAAACGGACGCGCGACTACGAGTGGCTGACGCCGCAATGGTGGTCCGGAATGAAGGACCCGCTGTTCCTGGACCTCGCCGTGTACGGCATGCCCCAGCCAAAGGGCCGCAACGTCTACAAGGAACTGGAGGACGAGCTCCAGCGCGTCAACGGCACCAAGACGCTCATCTCGTACAACTACTACGACGAGGAGACGTTCTGGAGCCTCTGGAACAAGGACACGTACCAGGCCGTGAAGCAGCGCACGGACCCGGACAACCTCTTCCGGGACCTGTACACGAAGACGTGCAAGGCGGCGCTCGGCCTGGACTCACCCCAGGCCCACTGAGCTTCAGCCAATCTCCGTCCGGAGGTTCAGCGGACCGGCGGGGACGCCCACGTCGTGGAGGGCGGGGTCGTCCTTCTCCGTCTGCCAGGCGTTGGCCTCCGTCACGGTCTTGCCGGTGGCCTCGTTGGTGATGGACATCCTGCCGTTGTGGCCGGCGGGGGCAATCTGGCTGGTGTCGAAGCCGCTCCAGCCCGTGCCGGAGTTCGCGAACGTCGCCTCGCCCCAGGTCTGCCCGGAGTTCGCGCCGGGCTTCGCCGAGCCGTCCTTCGACGCGCACCACGCCACGCTGCTGTTGCTGTCGAACGCCACCACCTGCGACTGGCCGGGCTGGAGCGTGAACGTCTTGGGCGTGCTCTTGTCGAAGTTCTGCCCGTCGTTCGGGTTGCCGTTCTCACCCGTCTTGTTCCAGAGGGTGATGGTCCGCGGCTCGTTCGTCTTGTTGGTGAACGTATTCGTGTACTTGAACTGGCCCTTCTGGCCCTCGTCGATGAGCTGCATGTTGCTGTTGTAGGGCGACCCGACGTTGTTCTTGGCCAGCCACGGCGCGTTCGCGGGCGCGGGCTCCGTGGAGCCGGCGGACGGCGGGCCGAAGCCGGGGCCCGCGTCGCTGTTGTACGTGGGGTGCGCCGGAGCCGCCGCGCTCGCGGTGGGAGCCGCGGCTCCCGCACCGCCGACCTTGGGCGCGACAGTCGGCGCGTCCTCGCCCAGGCCGCCCAGCGACGGCACCTCCAACGCCTTCACCAGCTGCGAGAGCTGGCTCACTGCCTGCGCCAGCTGCGCCCCGAAGTCACCGGAGGCACCGCCGGCCCGGCCGGGCCCCTGCTCGAAGGAGTCCGTCATGAGCATGCGCCGCAGGTCGCTCCGGGGCTGCTGCGCCTGGGTGCCCGCCACGGCGGCCGGCTGGAGCTGGGAGGGGCTCGACAGAGGCTGGGAGAAGGACGCGCGGTTCAGGGAGGAGATGGACATGCCGGGACCCAAGAGCACGGCACATGCCAGCCTCCGGGCCCCGGTGCCCTCCCGTGAAATCAGTCACTTGGGACGGGCCCGTCCCGCGACATGGCGCCCGGCGCGATGACGCCATTCATCACCTGATGTCTGGCGTCACCAGCGGGCTCAGCCGGCATGGGCCGCGAAGACGTCCCGCAGGCCCGCGATGAGCGCGTCGCCGGGATACGGCTCGCCCAGCGGCCCCAGCGCATCGCGCAGCGCCGCGAAGAGCGCGTGGACGTGCCGGGGCTTGTCGCCGTCCCAGTCCAGGTGCCGGGCGATCTGCTGGCTCTGCGCCCGGAACTTCTCCAGCGACTCCTCGTAGGGTGCCGCCGTGGGGATGTTGATGCGCAGCAGCAGCGCCAGCAGCGCGAGGAGCTCCGCGAAGTCGTAGCGGTCCGACTTCGCGTCGTAGAAGGATTCCAGGCGTACGTTCTCCGGATTGAACCAGTAGCCGATATGGGCCGCCGCCTTCTCCCGGCTGCGCTCCACGTCCACCTGGAGCTGGGCGTGCAGCTCCGGATCCACCTGCGTCACCAGCGACCTGAGGACCGTGGCCTTGCTCAAGGCCGTGCTGTCGAAGCGCCGCGTCGGCAGCGTGCGCAGCGGCGTTCCCTCGAAGGTGAGCACCTCCAGCTTCGGCAGCCGCGTGAGGACCTCCGGGAAGTCGAACATGAGCTGGACCTGCTTCCAGCTCCCGAAGGCCCGCCGGACGTAGGCGTGGGGGTTGTTGACCAGATTCACCCGCCGCAGCTCGGCGCATCCGGCCAGTGACTCCGGCAGCCGCCAGAGGCAGTTGTACGACAGGTCCAGGACCCGCAGCTTCTTGAGCTCGCCCATGGACTCCGGCAGCTCCAGCAGCTGATTACCGTGCAGGTCCAGCTCGCGCAGCTCCGTGAGCTGCCCCAGCGCTTCCGGGAGCGCGCGGAGGTTGTTGCGGCGGAGGTTGAGCTTCTCCAGCTTGCGGAACAGGAAGAGCTCCTCCGGCAGGGACGTGAGCCCCTTGTCCTCCAGCGTGAGGCTCTTGACCTTGTCGGGCTCCGCGAGCTTCTTCGCGACGAGCTGACGGAACGCCTCCCGGATGCTGGTGAACGCGTCGCGAGCGACGGGCTTGCCCGCCGCCAGCCGGGCCCGCACCTTCTCCAAATCGACGCGGCCGTCCCTCACCACCGCCGGAACGAAGACGCCCTTCCCTTCGTAGGGGTTCTTCACGTCCTCCACCCCGCCGGCCACCGCGAACACCTTCGAGTCCTGGCCCAGGTAGCGGTGCGCATCGACAGCGCCCGCCACCTTGAAGGCGTAATGCGAGGCAAGGGTGCGGGCCTTGAGGTTGCCGCCCACGGAGACGCTGCCGTGGTTGTAGACCGCCACCAGGTCTTCGGTCGTCAAGTCGCCGGAGACATGGAGCCGCGCGCCACCAATGGCGATGCGCTTCGCGACGAGGTTGCCGTGCACCTGGAGGAACGGGCCGAAGTCGTTCTCCCAGTTGAGCACGCAGCCTTCGACGGTGAGGTCACCTCGCACGATGAGGCCGGTGAACGGAGGCGCGTCCTCGTCATCCTGCGCGAAGATTCCCTGGCGGAAGTCCAGCCCCAGGTCGTGCGGCATGACGACGTTCCCGGTGAGGACGAGCACGCGGTCCTCGTCGTCCTCGCGATTGCCAGGGGCCTTCACCTCGTCGCGAACCTGGGACCAGGTGAGGATTTCGAACGGCAGGTCGCTGACCGGGGGCCGTGAAGTCTTCTTCTTCATGGGCCAGGGTCTACCCCACCCGGCCAGCGCCCACACCACCAGGAACAATCCCCACGACCAGGAATCCGGGTCCGCTGCGTATTGAAGCGGACCGGCCACCAGCAACCCTCCACGGTGGCCCAATCGAGGGGGAGCTCCTTCATGCAAGTGACTCGGAAAACGCCGTTGACGGGAGAGGTGCGTCCGCGAAGGACCGCCGTTCGCACGCGAGGCCAGCGATGGCTCGCGGGCGTGGTGGCCGCGCTGGGCCTCTGGGGTTGTGGTGATACCGCCTCCACGGGTGCCGAGGCGCCGAAGCCCGCCGCCAGCCTCCAGACCGCGAAGGAAGGCCTGACGTGCTCGCCCGACGACATCGCCAGCGGTGAGTGGGCCTGTACCGGCCAGTTCACCTACAGCCTGGAGTGTTACGCGCAGACCGCCTCCGCGGCGTGCGGCGAGGACACCACGCCGAAGACGTGCACCACGTATGGCGCGTGCCAGCACCCGGACTTCGGCCAGGAGCGCACCACGGAGCAGGTGGTGATGCCGTTGGATCCCACCGCGGACTTCTCGTGCGAACGCCAGGCCGGGAGCTACCTGAGGCAGAGCGTGCCGGACGCCGCGGACCGCGTGGGCGTCACATGGACCTGGTACATCGGCAACCAGCCGGGCGAGGAGTCCCTGGTCGGTGGCCGCACCAGGCGCGTGACTTCAGGCGGCGCGAGCGTGGGCCCGGAGTACTGCTACATCACCTATTCCAACTACCCCACCGGCGAGGACGCGACGGGCACCGGCCCGCAGTGCGGGACCTCCGAGTTCGCGTGCACGGTGGCCTGCCAGAACCCGAAGACGTGCCAGGTGAACGGCGCCTGGGTGACGGACGCCACGCAGTGCGGAACCATGGTCGGTCCGTGCGGCGCCGGCAGCGGGCCCAAGCTGTACAACACCTGCCGCGACGCGACCCACGGGCTGGCGGCGGACGCCGACTGCGGCGCGGGCTTCACGGACGCCCAGGCGCCGGGCAGCTCCACCCTGGCGCAGGTGCAGGCCCAGGCCGCCGCGCAGTGGGCGGCGTCCGGCAGCCGGGGCGCGCCCGTCTATGACGCGCCCATCACCTGCTCGGAGTGCACCTACACCTTCTCGCTGTCCGCGCAGGAGCTGAACCGGCGCATCTACGCGGCCATCGCCATGTCCCGGCAGGCTCCCAAGCTGAACCTGCTGGCGGGCGCGGCGTACACGCTGGCCCGCGACAACCCGGCCCTCACGCAGGCGGAGCTGACCGCGCACCTCAACACGCTCTCCACCGCGCTGGGCACGTACGCGTTCGACCCCGCGAAGGACGGCGCCGGCCCGCTGGTGCGCGTGATGCTGCGCATGCTCGTGAAGGCCGAGCCCACCCTGCCCGCCACCACCGCCCCCGGCCGGGCGCTGCGGGCCCACGCACGTGCCCTGCTGGCCAGCATGCAGAACGGCCTGGACACGCCGCAGGGGCTCGACTCCACCTATTCGCAGGTGGAGCGCTACGCGGCGGCCTCTGCCTTCACGGAGGAGACCTGGAGCAAGCTGTATGACCTGGCGCAGGGCAACGTCGCGCTGGCCGGCGCGGTGAACAGCGGCGGCATCGGCGCCGGCGTGGGCGTCCACACCGTCCACACCACCACGCAGATGCTGACGTCGAACCCCCTGGGGCCCCTGGCGGGCTTCGTCCTGCCCCGGCTGGTGAACGGCAGGCTGGTGACCACTCCGACCGAGGCGCGCGCCTTCATGGGGACCGCGAGCACCGCGGGGCTCAACGCCGTGCAGGCGTACTCGGACATGCTCAACAACCTGAACATCGCGGAGCAGGCGTACCGCGCCGCCCTGGCGCTGAAGAAGCCCACGCCGGCCTCGCTGGCCCTGGCGGGGGGTGAGGGAGAGCCGGCCGCCGTGGACGCCGCCGCGGAGGAGGCCGCGCTCAAGGCCGCCATCGCGCAGGCGAAGACGCGCGGCACGGAGCTGAAGGACCAGCTCAACGGCGTGCGCGAGGGCGTGACGACGGGCCTGGGCATCATCGCCCAGCTCTTCCGGCTGGACGGGACCGAAGGGTCGGTGCAGTTCGCCGCGGACCTGGTGAAGTTCAGCGCGGCGCTCAACACCACGCTGGAGGCGGTGTCGAAGTACGCGGAGAGCTCCATCAAGATCGCGGAGAAGGTCGCGGGCGTGCTCAGCCTGGGTGAGAAGGGCTTCCAGATCGTCAGCGCCGCGGTGTTCAGCGGGCAGATCGTCAGCGCGGTGTTCCAGCTCTTCTCGCTGCTGCGCAAGCCGGCGGAGCCGCCCATCGAGCAGATCATCCTCGCGGAGGTGCGCAAGCTCCACCAGCTGGTGGAACAGATGCAGGGACGGATGATCAGCCGCTTCGACCGGGTGGACCGCAAGCTCCATGACATCCACACGGACATGCTGTCGCGCTTCGCCCTGGTGGACTGGAACCTGGGCCTGCTGAACCAGAACATGGAGGAGGTCCAGCAGTCGCTGTACTCGCTCCAGGCGGACTTGAACCGCGTGGACCAGAACATGTACGCGTACTTCGAGGACATGAAGGACGACGACTTCACGAAGTCCGCGTGGCTGTACCTGGGCTGGAACCAGCGCCACCCCGTGCCGCTGGGCTACCCGGAGTTCGCGAAAGCGGAGGGGGACTTCTCCCTGTGGGGCGCGCACGAATCGCGAGACTCCGAGGTCCTCGCGGGCGTCGATGGGCGCGGCTCCAACGCGGCCATCAGCCCCGCGGACGAGCTGTCCTCGACGGGCATCTCCCACAACATCAACTACCTGCGCGAGTTCCCCGTCCAGCTGGGCCAGTCCATGCTCGCCGCGGAGCGGCTGTCCAGCCCCAAGGACTGGATGGCGGGCGCGGAGGCCTACGCGCAGCTCTTCGAGGAGCAGCCGGTGCACGGCGCCGCCATGCTCTCCACGCGGCACGGGCAGCTCATCACCGCCGGCACGAAGCTGGACACCGCGCTGACGGGCATGGGCAAGCCGCTGTTCACCGCGCTGCACACGCGCTACCAGGCGGACTGGGCCACGCTGAAGTATCTGCTGGAGCAGTCGGAGACCCTGTGGCGCAACGACCTCAACCGGGGCCTGTACGGCATCGACCTGTGGGGCGCTCCGGAGCAGGAGCCGTCCACGCACTACCTGAAGCCGGGGGACAAGCCCGTCGTGCCGTGCGCGGGCGGCCAGTGGGGTGACTGGAACGGCGACGGCGCGGCGGACGTGCCGTACGTGGATCCGGCGCGCTGGAACCACGACGTGCTGCGCCCGCTGCTCATCGCGGACAACATGAACGTGGACCAGGCCTCCATCGACCTGTGCGGCGAGGGCAGCTGGCAGCTCTACTCCGAGGTTGCCACGGGCCTGGGCGGCCTCTACGAGCGCAAGTACCGGCTGCAGTCCAACGTCTACGTCCGCTACACGTACCGGGACCCGGCCACGAACACGGTGAAGTCGGAGAAGATCTACGGCCACATCTTCACCGGCGGCCAGGAGTTCACCGTGCTGGTGCGCGGCACGGACCGGCCCACGTACAACCCCAACAACACCCAGAACCCGCAGGAGTGGATGGCCAAGCGCTGGGGCTACGTGCAGTGGAACGTCACCCCCATGAACTACCCCCTGGGGGACGCGCTGCGCGCCAGCGTGCGCACCCGGATGGTGCAGGTGCTCAAGGACCAGCAGAAGCAGTTCTACGGCTCCATCGCGACGCGGATGGCGCAGGGTGGAGACAGCCTGCAGGTCCAGGCGAAGCGGCTGACGGGCTCGTGGCTGGCATGGCAGACCTACGTGGCGCTGGCGCTGCCGCTGTCGGTGGAGCACGACGAGCACCTGCGCGGCCTGCTGTACGGCGACGACTCGGTGCTCTCCGGCTACGACACCCTGATGAACGTGGAGGTGGCGCCGGTGATGAACGACGTGCAGGACATGTACGCGTTGTTCAGCGTGGCCGCCACCCCGCCCGCCTACAACATCCTGACGGACCTGGCCCCGGCGGTGACGTCCCGCGCGGACCGGCTGAAGGCCGCCGTGGACGCCTCGCTGGACGCCCAGGCCACCTCCGGAGGCCCGGAGGCGAGCGCCTGGACGGAGGCGACGCTGCTCCGCCTGCGGCTCAGCATCCCGCAGTGACGCAACGCCACACCTGAAGCAGGCACGGGCCGCGGGGACTTCCATCCCGCGGCCCGTGTCATTTCCAGTCGGGAGCCGTCAGGGCCTTGGGTGCGCTCTCCCGGACCCGCTGGACGGTGGAGGCCCACAGCAGCGACCAGGCCTCTTCGCTCCCGTCGAATCCACCCTGTCGGATCCGCGCCGCGAGCTCGCGGTTCAGCTCCTCCAGCCCTCCCTCGCGCTGAAGCAGGGCCGCCAGCGCCCGGTGTTCCTCCTCTTGGGGGCCCGCGCCCTCGCGGAGCTGGCGCTCGGCGATGCCCATGGCGTTGGCGATCATCCGCGCGGCATAGGCCTTGTCCTCCGGCAGCGCGGGCAGCAACTCCCGGAGCAGCACCTCACGGGCAATGGCCAGCAGCGCGGCCCCTTCTGGCTGTTCACGCATTCCGTCCTCCCGTCATCCGGAGAAGTTCCAGCTCCAGCTCCGGCACGACATGGGCCGTCAGGGCCAGCTCCAGTGAAGGCTCCCGGCCGGAGACGTGCCGCTCCCCCTGCTGCAGGGCAATCACCGCCCACCTCGCATGGGCGAAGACCTCCCAGTAGCGCACGGCCTCCCAATCCAGCACGCGGCCGCTCACGCGCGCATAGCCCCGCGCCAGCGCTTCGCGGGACCCGATGCCTCCCGCCTCCTTATCGAACTGGCCGAAGCGCCAGCACCGCGCGCAGAACCAGCCCAGGTCCTCCAGTGGATCCGACCAGGCCGCGAACTCCCAATCCAGCACCGCCGTGAGGCCGGCTTCATCCAGCATGTAATTGCCGGTGCGGAAGTCCCGGTGCGTGAGCACCCACTCCGGCGTCGCGGGCGCGTGCCGCTCCAGCCAGCGAATCCCCCACTCCAGCGCCGGGAACGCCGTGTGATGACCGTCCAGGAACGTCTGGAACTCCTTCACGCCCCGCAGCGCGGGTGACAGCGCCGGCACCGGGAGGAAGGACAGGGCTTCCACGGGAGGCCGGATGGCGTGCAGCCGCGCCAGCTCTTCTCCCAGCCGCTCGGTCAGCGCCTCGCGGTCCCCGCCCAGCCCCAGGTCCTTCACCACGCGATGGCCGGCGGCGGTCCCCCGGGCCTTGCGCATCACGAAGAACGCGCGTCCGAGGACGGACGCGTCCCCCTGCCACAGCGGCTCCGGCACCGTCACGCCCGCGCGGAACGCCTCTCGCAGCAGGGCGAACTCCTGCGCGCGGCCATGCGACACGGCGACGCCCGAAGGCGCATCCGAGCGCAGCACGCACTCCAGCACGCCGTCATGGGGCCCGCCGCGCACCACCGCCGTCAGCAGCCAGTTCTCCTGGATGGCGCCCCCGGAGAGCAGGCGTGCCTCGGTGAGCCGCACCTCGCGGGCCTCCGCCTTCGCGGCCAGGAAGGACTCCAGCGCGCGCTCCTGTTCCTCGCGCATCGCTCAACCCTCTTTCCGGGAGGCGGGCGCCACGCCCCACCGGAAGAAGTCCGCGCCCTCCGACAGGTACGCGCGCGACAGCACCATCTTGTGGATCTCACTGGCCCCGTCGACGAGCCGCGCCTGTCGCGCGTATCGGTAGATCCACTCGACGATGGTGTCCTTGGAGTAGCCGCGCGCGCCCATCAACTGGATGGCCGTGTCCGCGGCCTTGTGCAGCGCGTCCGCCACATGGATCTTCGCGATGGAGATGTCCGTGCGCGCGAAGTCCCCCTGGTCCAGCTTCCAGGCCGCGCTCATGGTGAGCAGCCGTCCAATGTGGATGTCCTTGGCCGCATCGCCCAGCATCCACTGCACGCCCTCATGCCGAGACAGAGTCTCCCCGAAGCTCATCCGCCGCGAGACATACCCTCCCGCTTCTTCCAGGCACCGCTTCGCCAATCCCAGCCAGCGCATGCAGTGCGTGAGGCGCGCCGTGCCCAGGCGGATCTGCGTGACCTTGAGGCCGTCCCCCACCTCCAGCAGGCGCTGCGAGTCCGGGATGCGCAGCCCTTCGAAGACGAGCTCGCAATGGCCGCCGTGCTCCTCGGGGCCCATGATGGGAATGCGCCGCTCGATGCGCCAGCCGGGCTGGCCGGCGTCGAAGAGGAAGGCGGTGAGCCCCTTGCGCTCGTCGTCGGAGGTGCGCGCCACCACGATGAAGTGCTGTGCACCTTGCGCGCCGGTGATGAACCACTTGCGGCCCGTGAGGACCCACGCATCGCCCTGCCGCTCAGCACGCGTATAGGTGAGGGACGGGTCGGAGCCGCAGCCGTCCGGCTCCGTCATCGCGAAGGCGGAGCGCACCCGGCCGTCGACGAGGGGCTGCAACCAGCGCTGCTTCAACTCCTCCGTCGCGAGCACCTTCTCCAGGAGGATCATGGTGCCGTCATCCGGCGGCGCGGCGTTGAACATCACCGGGCCGAAGGGCGAACGGGCAGCCTCCTCGTAGCAGGCCGCCATGCCCACCACGCCCAACCCCCGCCCTCCGCGCGCCTTCGGCATCTGGAAGGCCCAGAGCCCTTCCGCGCGCGCCCGCTCCCGCACTTTGGCTACCAACTCTTCACGGAGGTTCTCGTGCGCGTCGAACGCGGCCGGCTGCTTCTCCAGCGGCAGCACGTGCGTGGCCACGAAGTCACGCACGCGCAGCCGGTACGCTTCGATTTCGGGAGAGAGGGAGAAGTCCATCGGGGGCTCCTGGAAGAGAGAGGGACTACAGGGCGGAGCAGAGGTGGCCGCCATCCACTTCGATGACCGAGCCGGTCATGAAGCTGCCGGCCTCCGAGGCGAGCAGCAGCAACGGGCCGTCCAGCTCCTGCATGAAGCCGAGCCGCCGCATGGGAATGCGCGAGACGAGCTTCCTGCCGGCGTCCGACGCGAAGAAGGCGCGGTTGAAGTCCGTCTCGATGTAGCCCGGCGCCAGCGCGTTCACGCGGATGGAGTGCCGCGCCAGCTCGAACGCCATGGCCCGCGTGAGGTGGATCAACCCGGCCTTGGACGCGCTGTAGGGCGCCACCCCGCCGCCCACCCGCAGCCCCAGGATGGAGGCGATGTGGATGATGCTGCCCGGCGTGCCGTGCTCCACCAGCCGCCCGGCCACGGCCTTCGCCACCAGGTACGCGCCCTTGAGGTTGGTGTCCATCACCGCGTCCCACTGCGCCTCCTCCACCTGGAGGAAGAAGCCCTCGCCGGACACGCCCGCGTTGTTCACCAGCACGTCCAGCACCCCGCCCGCCTTCGCTTCGGCCTCGGCCACCGCCGCCTGCACGGACGCCGCGAGCGTCACGTCCATGGACACGGCATGCGCACGCAGCCCGGATTCCCGCAGCCGCTCCACCTCTACGGCCAGCTTGTCCGCCCGGCGTGCCGCCAACACCACCTCCGCTCCCGCCCGCGCCAGCACCTGCGCGAAGTGCAATCCCAGCCCTCCGGAGGCCCCGGTGATCAGGGCGCGGCGGCCCTCCAGACTCAAGGCGACAGGACTCATGGGCGTTCTCCAGGATGAAAGGGGATGACGCAGAAGGTCGAAATCCAATCAGGGATGTGCAATGACTCTTGTTGTTGACGGACCGCCAACAAGCACCCACTATAGCGCTCACATGCGCCAGGAATTCCAATCCATGAGCTACCAACACATCCGTGTTTCGGTCGCGGACCGGGTCGCCACCGTGGAGCTGCACCGGCCCGAGGCGCGCAATGGCTTCACCGTGCTCATGTCGGACGAGCTCGCCGCCGCGCTCGCCGCCGCGGACGCGGACGAGGCGGTGCGGGTGGTCATCCTGTCGGGCGCTGGCAGGGACTTCTGCGTGGGGGCGGACCTCAGCGGGCAGTCGCTGGAGGTCACGAACACAGACATCCCCGGGGGCGCCTGGGTGGAGCCGGCGACCCGCGTGGCCCGCCAGCTGTTCGCGCTCAGAAAGCCTGTCATCGCCGCCGTCCAGGGCGCGGCGGTGGGCGTGGGCTCCACGATGATCCTCCCCGCGGACTACCGGCTCGCCGCCAACAACAGCCGATTCGGGTTTGTCTTCAGCCGGCGCGGCATCTACCCGGAGGCGGGCTCCTGCTGGTTCCTGCCGCGGCTGGTGGGGCTGGGCCGTGCGATGGACTGGATGGTGAGCGGCCGGCTGATTCCGGCGCAGGAGGCGCTGGGCGCGGGGCTGGTCCACTCCCTCCATGAGCCCGAGGCGCTGGCGGGCGCCGCGCAGGCGCTGGCGAAGGAGCTGGTGGAGACGACCGCGCCGGTGTCCGTGGCCGTCATCCGTCAGGCGCTCTACCGGATGAGCGCCCTGGCCTCGCCCGAGCCCGCGTTCGCGCTGGACAGCCAGCTCATCGCGAGCCTGGGAGAGAGCCCGGACGCGCTAGAAGGCGTCATGGCCTTCATGCAGAAGCGACCCGCGAAGTTCTCCCGGACGGTGACTCAAGACCTGCCCGCGTTCCTCCCCTGGCAGGAGGCACGGCGATGAGCGCCCTGGCCCCCCGCTGGAAGCGGCTGGAACCCGACGAGCGCCGGCAGCAGATCCTCGAGTGCGCCATGCGCCTGTTCGGCGAGCGCCCCTACGCGGAGGTCTCCACCACCGACATCGCCAAGGAGGCGGGCGTCGCGCGGGGACTCCTCAACCACTACTTCGGGCAGAAGCGGGACCTCTACCTGAAGGTCGTGAAGCGAATGCTGCTCATGCCCGGCATCGAAAAGAGCGTCCCCATGACCGGAACCCTGCGAGAGCGCGTCGAGCGCAGCGTGGAGTGGTACCTGGACACCGTGGCGACCCACGGCAAGACGTACCTGGCCGTCATCGGGAGCGGCGGCATCGGCGCGGATCCGGACGTCGAGCGCATCATCGCCGAGGCGGACGACGTGGCCGCGTCGCGAACGCTCGAGTTCCTGGGGCTCAAGGCCGAGGTCGGCAACGATTCAAGGCAGCGGGCGATGATCCGCTCCTACGGCGGACTGGTGAAGTCCTCCATCCGCGAGTGGCTCCGCGACGGGACGCTCAGCCGCGAGGAGACGCACCTGCTCCTGAGCGAATCGCTCCTGCTCATCGTGCGCGACCTGCTCCCCCAGCTCGCCCGGACGGCGACGCCCGGGCGCGGCGCCGCGACGAAGAAGCCGGGGCCCCAGAAGTGAGTGGACCGACGGGCGGTCCGGGCCCCCTCGCCGGACGCACGCTGCTGATGTCCGGCGGAAGCCGTGGCATCGGGCTGGCCATCGGCGTCGCGGCGGGGCGGCTGGGCGCCAACGTCGTCCTGCTCGCCAAGACGGGCACCCCGGATCCGCGCCTGCCGGGCACCGTGCACACGGCCGCGGCGGAGATTGAAACCGCTGGCGGCCAGGCGCTCGCGGTGGTGGGTGACGTGCGGGAAGAGGCGGACGTGCAGCGCGCCGTGGACGCAGCCGTGGCGCGCTTCGGCGGCATCGACTTCTGCGTGAACAACGCGAGCGCCCTCGCCCCGCTCAAGACCGAGGAACTCCCGGTCAAGCGCTTCGACCTGATGCAGCAGATCCAGCTGCGGGGCACGTTCCTGCTGACGCGCGCGGCGCTTCCCCACCTGCGGCGCTCACCGCACGCGCACATCCTCTCGCTGTCCCCGCCGGTGAACCTGGCCCCGCGCTGGCTGGGATTGCACCCGGCGTACACGCTGGCCAAGTACGGGATGACGCTGCTCACGCTCGGCTGGGCCGCGGAGTTCGCGGACGCGGGCATCGGCGCGAACACGCTCTGGCCGCGCACGCTCATCGCCACCGCCGCCGTGAAGAACCTGCTCGGAGGGGACGCGTCGATGCAGCGGGCCCGCTCCCCGGACATCATGGCGGACGCGGCCGTGGCCCTCCTCCAGCGCCCACCGCGCGAGTGCACGGGTCAGACCTTCATCGACGAGGACGTGCTGCGCGCGGAGGGAGTCACCGACTTCCGCCGCTACGGGGGCGGCCCCGACGTCGCGCTCGACCTCTACGTCGACCCCTGACGAGGAAGCAGCACGCCACAGCCTGATTGCCATTGAACCGGTGGAGGTGCCCATGGATCCGTCTCACGCATCCCTGGAAGCGCAGTGCCAGTCCCTGGCGGCTCAGCTCACGCTGCCGCGCCTCCTCCAACGCAACGCCACGGAGTACGCGGACGCGCCCGCCCTCACCTTCGGCGAGACCACCCTCACCTGGGGCCAGGTGCGCGAGCGGACCGCCGCGGTGGCCCGCGGGCTCTGCGTGCTGGGCTTGGGCCGGGGCGAGCGGATGATGATCATGATGTCCGGCCGGCCGGAGCATTGGATCGTCGACTATGCCGCCGTCCACCTGGGGGCCATCACCTGCACCGCGTACCAGACCCTGAGCAGTGAGCAGGTGGGCTACGTCGCCCGGCACAGCGCCGCCACCGTGGTGGTGCTGGAGGGCGCGGAGGAGCTGTCGCGCTGGTGGCCTGTGTTTGAGACGCTCCCGGCGCTCAAGCGCGTCGTCGTGCTGGACGAAGCCGCCCTGCCGCGCGGGGACTCGCGGTTCATCTCCTTCGCGGAGGTGGAGTCCGAGGGCCGCGCCCTGCACGAGGCCAACCCCCAGGCCTTCGAGGACGGCTGGAAGGACATCCGCCCGGAGGACCCGCTGGCGATGATGTACACGTCCGGCACCACCGGCGATCCCAAGGGCGTGGTGCTGAGCCACCGCAACGCCTTCTACGAAGCGGTGGCCGTGGACCTCTCCGTCCCCGTCCCGATGCGGGTCCCCTCCATCGCCTACCTCCCGCTGGCGCACGTGGCGGAGCGCGAGCTCGGGCTGTACCGCTCGCTCTACAAGGCGCTGCACATGCACCTGTGCACGGACCCCACGGGCGTGGTGCCGCTGCTGGCCCGCTCGCGCGCCCCCGCGTTCTTCGGCGTGCCGCGCCTCTGGGAGAAGCTCGCCTCCGGCCTGCGGCTGAAGGTGGACGCGCTGGAGCCCGCCCGGCGCGAGCCCCTGCTCGCCGCCCACGCCGTCGCCCTGGAGTCCTTCCGCTTACGGGGCGCGGGCAAGGCCGTGCCCGCTGAGCTTCAGCAGAAGGCCCAGGACGCCGAGGCGCGCGTGCTGGAGCCCTTGCGCAGGTCCATGGGGCTGGACGCGCTGGTGTGGACGAGCAGCGGCTCCGCGCCCATCCCCGTGGACATCCTGGAGTACCTGGGCGGCTTCGGCATCCAGGTGCTGGAGGTCTGGGGCATGAGCGAGACCACCGGCTGCGCCACCATCAATTTGCCCAACGACTTCCGCGTCGGCTCCGTCGGGCGGCCCATCCCCGGGCTGCGGCTCAAGCTGGCGGAGGACGGGGAGATCTTCGTGCGCGGCCCGGTGGTGTTCATGGGCTACCTGGCGCCGGACGGCCAGATTGTCAGCGCCGTGGACGCGGACGGCTGGCTCGCCACCGGCGACATCGGCACGCTCGACGCGGACGGCTTCCTCAGCATCACGGACCGCAAGAAGGAGCTGATCATCACCTCGAGCGGGAAGAACATCGCCCCGTCCAAGCTCGAAGGCATGCTGCGCGCCCACCCGTTGGTGGCCCAGGCCATCGCCATCGGTGACGGTCACCCCTACGTGACGGCGCTCGTGTCGCTGGACCCGGAGGCCGCGCCGCTCTGGGCCCGGGCCCGGGGGCTCTCCACCATTGCGCTCGCGGACCTGGCGCGCGAGCCCGCGGTCCTGGCGGAGCTGGAATCCGTCGTCGCCGCGGCCAACGCCCGGCTCTCCCGCTCCGAGCAGATCAAACGCTTCCAGGTGGTCCCCGAAGCCTGGTCCGCCGCGACGGGCGAGCTGACGGTCACCCTCAAGCTCAAGCGCCGCGTACTGCTCGCTCAATACGCGGAGCGCATCGCCGGGCTCTACGCGAACGCCTGACCCCCTCCCTCCCCCCAAGAGCCCACCATGCATGTGAGAACCCCGGAGCAAGCCGCGTTCGCCGACGCCATCGACGCGTTCTGCCGCGACAGGACGGGCACGCGCGCGCAGCGGGACGCGCTGACTCACCACGGAGCAGAGGCGCACGCCCCCGGCCTCTACGCCCAGATGGCGGAGCTGGGCTGGCTGGGCGTGGGCATCCCGCCGGAGTACGGCGGCTCGGGCGGGGGCATGTCCGAGATGTGCCTCTTCGCGGAGCGGACCTCGTACGGGCTCGCGCCCGTGGGG
Source organism: Corallococcus exercitus (assembly GCF_042231735.1). Classification (GTDB taxonomy): domain Bacteria; phylum Myxococcota; class Myxococcia; order Myxococcales; family Myxococcaceae; genus Corallococcus; species Corallococcus exercitus_B. Next base: position 9,476,027 of record NZ_CP102577.1, on the reverse strand, counting down.
GGCTACATCACCACGGCGGTGGCGGCGGGCCCCTACTCGAAGTTCGGGACTCCGGCGCAGAAGGAGACCCTCCTCGGCGGCATCGCACGCGGCCGGGTGGAGGCCATCTCCATCTCCGAGCCCGGGGCCGGCTCGGACGTCGCCGCGCTCAGCTGCCGCGCGGTCCGGACCCGAGGGGGCTTCATCGTCAACGGGCAGAAGACCTGGTGCTCCAACGCGCACCTCGCGGACCACGTGCTGCTCGTGGCGCGCACGAACACGGTGGACTCGCGCCATGAAGGCCTCACCATGTTCTGCGTCCCCGCGGGCACGCCCGGCATGGAGATCCGCGGCATCCCCACGATGGGCGGCAAGGAGGTCAACGACGTCTTCTTCACGGACTGCTTCCTGCCGGAGTCCTCCGTGGTGGGCCTCGTGGACCAGGCCTGGCCCCAGCTGATGACGGGGCTCAACGGCGAGCGGCTGCTCCTCGCCGCGTCCATGCTGGGCCGGGGCCGGCGCGCGTTCGACGACGCGGTCGCCTACGTGAAGGAGCGCAAGCAGTTCGGCCGCGCCGTCGGCTCCTTCCAGGCGCTCAAGCACCGCATCGCGGACCTGGCCACGGAATTGGACTGCTGCGAGCTGCTCGTCTACCGCGTCGCCGCCATGGCGGACGAGCACCCGGACCGGATGCTCCCGCGCGAGGCCTCCATGGCGAAGCTCAAGACGACGGAGACGGCCAAGCGCGTGGCGCTGGAGGGCATGCAGATGATGGGCGGCTACGGCTACGCCGTTGAATACGACATGGAGTCACACCTGCGCGCCACGGTCATCTCCACCGTCTACGGCGGCACCAGCGAGATCCAGCGCGACATCATCGGCAAGACCTTCGGACTCTAGGAGACAGACATCATGACGACGGCACGTCCCCGGTGGAGCTCGGACGAACTCGAGCAGGTGCGCACGCTCGCGGCCACCTACTTCACGAAGGAGGTCCTCCCCAACGTGCCCAAGCACGTGGAGCAGGGCTACCCGGACAAGGCGCTCTACCGCCGTGCCGGCGAGCTGGGCCTCCTGTGCATGTCCATCCCGGAGGCCTACGGCGGCGCGGGCGGCACGTTCGCGCACGAGGCGGTCCTCATCGAGGAGCAGATCCGCGCCGGGGACCCGTCCATGGGCTTCCCCGTCCACTGCGCCATCGTCGCGCACTACCTGCTCGCCTACGCATCGGAGGCCCAGAAGCAGAAGTGGCTGCCCCGGCTGGCCCGCGGTGAGTGGGTGGGCGCCATCGCCATGACGGAGCCGGGCACGGGCTCCGACCTCCAGGCCATCACCACCCGCGCGGTGCGTGAGGGCGACTTCTACCGGGTGAGCGGGGCGAAGACGTTCATCTCCAACGGCCACGTCTGCGACTTCCTCATCCTCGTCGTGAGGACGGGCCAGCAGGGCCACGGGGGGATTTCACTCCTGTGCGCGGAGGTCTCCGACACGACGCCCGGCTTCGAGCGCGGCCGCATCCTCGACAAGCTGGGCGGCAAGGGCCAGGACACCACCGAGCTCTTCTTCGACGACCTCCAGGTCCCCGCCGTCAACCTGCTGGGCGGAGAAGAGGGCCGGGGCTTCGCCCAGCTCATGCAGCAGCTGCCCCAGGAGCGGCTGACCACGGCCATCATCGCGGTGGCCAGCCTGGAACGCGCGGTGAAGCTGACCGTGGAGTACACCAAGCAGCGCCACGTCTTCGGCAAGCCGCTCTTCGCGATGCAGAACACGCGCTTCGAGCTGGCGGAGTGCGCGACGCTCCAGCGGGTGTGCCGCACCTTCGTGGACGACTGCATCGCGTCCCACCTGGAGGGCGGACTGGATGTGACGACGGCGGCCATGGCGAAGTACTGGGTGTCCGACCAGGCCTGCCTCGTAGTGGACCGCTGCCTCCAGCTGTTCGGCGGGTACGGCTATATGAAGGAATACCCCATCGCCCATCTGTTCGCGGACACGCGCGTCCTGCGAATCTTCGCCGGCGCGAACGAGGTCATGAAGGAACTCGTCGCCCGGTCCCTGTAGCGTCCTCCCCTTCTCACAAGGAGGCTCCCCGTGAGCCAGGAAGCATTCATCTTCGACGCGGTCCGTACCCCTCGCGGCAAGGGCAAGAAGGGCGCCCTGCACGGCACCAAGCCGGTGTCGCTGCTCGTCGGCCTGGTGGACGCGCTCAAGCAGCGCCACCCGAGCCTGGACCCGAAGTACATCGACGACGTGGTGCTGGGCGTCGTGTCCCCCGTGGGCGACCAGGGCGCGGACATCGCCCGCACGCTGGTGCTGGCGGCCGGCCTGCCGGAGACCACCGGCGGCGTGCAGCTCAACCGCTTCTGCGCCTCCGGCCTGACGGCGGTGAACATGGCCGCGCAGCAGGTGCGCTCCGGCTGGGAGCACCTGGTCATCGCGGGCGGCGTGGAGAGCATGTCCCGCGTCCCCATGGGCTCCGACGGCGGCGCCTGGGCCATGGACCCCGCCACCAACTACGACACCTACTTCGTGCCGCAGGGCATCTCCGCGGACCTCATCGCGACGATGGAAGGCTTCACCCGCGAGGACGTGGACCGCTACGCGGTGCGCTCCCAGGAGCTGGCCGCGAAGGCCTGGGCCAACGGCTACTTCCAGAAGTCCGTCGTCCCCGTCGTGGACCAGAACGGCCTCGTCGTGCTGGACCGCGATGAGCACATGCGCCCGGACTCCACCGTGGCCTCGCTGGGCCAGCTCAACGCGTCCTTCACGACCATGGGCGAGATGGGCGGCTTCGACGCGGTGGCGCTCCAGAAGTACCACTCCGTGGAGCGCATCAACCACGTCCACACGCCGGGCAACTCCTCCGGCATCGTGGACGGCGCGGCGCTGGTGCTGGTGGGCTCCGAGCAGGTGGGCAAGAAGCTGGGCCTCACGCCGCGCGCACGCATCGCCGCCGTGGCCACGTCCGGCGCGGAGCCCACCATCATGCTGACGGGGCCGCTGCCGGCCACCCGGAAGCTGCTCGACATCGCGGGCTTGTCGGTGAAGGACATCGACCTGTTCGAGCTCAACGAGGCCTTCGCCTCCGTGGTCCTCAAGTACCAGAAGGACCTGGGCATCCCGGACGAGAAGCTCAACGTCAACGGCGGCGCCATCGCCATGGGCCACCCGCTGGGCGCCACCGGCGCCATGATTCTTGGAACCGTGGTGGACGAGCTGGAGCGGCGCAAGGCGCGCCGCGCGGTCGTCACCCTGTGCGTCGGCGGCGGCATGGGCGTGGCCACCCTCGTCGAGCGCGTCTGACCCTTCCCTCCCCTTTCAAAGACATCCGAGCAAAGCCATGAGCGAACAGAACACCCTGCGCTGGGAACAGGACGCGGACGGCATCGTCGTCTTGACGCTGGACGACCCCTCCCAGTCCGCCAACACCATGAACGCCGCCTACGTGAAGTCCATGCGCGCGGCGGTGGACCGGCTGGTGAAGGAGAAGAACAGCATCACCGGCGTCGTCATCACCTCCGCCAAGAAGACCTTCTTCGCGGGCGGCGACCTCAATGACCTGCGCCGCGTGAAGAAGGACGAGGCGAAGCAGGTCTTCGAGCTGGGCCAGGAGATCAAGGCGCAGCTGCGCACGCTGGAGACGCTGGGCAAGCCCGTGGTCGCGGCCATCAACGGCGCGGCGCTGGGCGGCGGGCTGGAGATTGCCCTCGCGTGCCACCGCCGCATCATCGCGGACGTGAAGGGCGCGCAGGTGGGCCTGCCGGAGGTGACGCTGGGCCTGCTGCCCGGTGGCGGCGGCGTGGTGCGCACCGTGCGCATGCTGGGCATCACGGACGCCCTGATGAAGGTGCTGCTCCAGGGCCAGCGCTACCGCCCCCAGGAGGCGAAGGACCTGGGGCTGGTGCATGAGGTGGTTGCGTCCGTGGACGCGCTGCTGCCCGCGGCCAAGGCGTGGGTGAAGGCGAACCCGACGGCGCAGCAGCCGTGGGACCAGAAGGGCTACAAGATTCCGGGCGGCACGCCGTCCCACCCGGCGTTCGCGGCCAACCTGCCCGCGTTCCCCGCCAACCTGCGCAAGCAGCTCAAGGGCGCGAACATGCCCGCGCCGCGCGCCATCATGGCGGTGGCGGTGGAGAGCACGCAGGTGGACGTGGACACGGCGTTCACCATCGAGTCGCGCTACTTCACGGAGCTCGTCGTCGGCCAGGTCGCGAAGAACATGATGCAGGCGTTCTTCTTCGACATGCAGCACATCAACTCCGGCGGCGGCCGCCCCAAGGGCTACCCGCAGCACACCGCCAAGAAGGTCGGCGTGCTGGGCGCCGGCATGATGGGCGCCGGCATCGCCTACGTGTGCGCCAAGGCCGGCATCGACGTGGTGCTCAAGGACGTGAGCCTCGCCGCCGCGGAGAAGGGCAAGGGCTACTCCGTCAAGCTGGTGGAGAAGGCTGTCTCCAAGGGCTCCGTCACGAAGGAGAAGGGCGACGCGCTCCTCGCGCGCATCACCCCCGCGGAGGACCCCGCCGCGCTCGCGGGCTGCGACCTGGTCATCGAGGCCGTCTTCGAGGACGTGAAGCTCAAGCACAAGGTCTTCCAGGAGATTCAGGGCGTGGTGGCGCCGGACGCGGTGCTGGGGTCCAACACCTCCACCCTGCCCATCACCCTGCTGGCCGAAGGCGTGTCGCGCCCGCCGGACTTCGTGGGCATGCACTTCTTCTCCCCCGTGGACAAGATGCCGCTCTTGGAGCTCATCGCCGGCAAGCAGACGAGTGACGCGACGCTGGCGAAGGCCATCGACATCGCGGTGCAGATTGGCAAGACGCCCATCGTCGTCAACGACAGCCGGGGCTTCTTCACCAGCCGCGTGATTGGCACGTTCCTCAACGAGGCCATCGCCATGGTGGGCGAGGGCATCGCGCCCGCGTCCATCGAGCAGGCGGGACTCCAGGCGGGCTACCCCGCCGCCCCGCTCCAGCTGGTGGACGAACTCACGCTGACGCTGCCCCGGAAGATCCGCCAGGAGACGAAGGCGGCCGTGGAGGCCGCGGGCCAGCCGTGGCAGGACCACGGCAGCTACGCGGTCATGGACGCCATGATTGATCAGCACGGGCGCAAGGGCCGCTCCACGGGCGGCGGGTTCTACGACTACGCGGACGGCAAGCGCACGGGCCTGTGGGAAGGGCTCACGAAGCACTACACGAAGCCGGGCCACACCATCCCCTTCGAGGACATGAAGGAGCGGATGCTCTTCGCGGAGGCCATCGACACGGTGCGCTGCTTCGACGAGGGCGTGCTGCGCTCCGTCGCGGACGCGAACGTGGGCTCCATCCTGGGCATCGGCTTCCCGCCCTGGACGGGCGGCGTCGTGCAGTACATCAACGGCTACGAGGGCCCGTCCGGCACGGGGCCGCGCGGCTTCGTCCTCCGCGCGCGCCAGCTCGCGGAGCGCTACGGGAAGCACTTCCTGCCGCCCGCGTCGCTCGTCGCCAAGGCGGAGCGTGGAGAGCTGCTCGAGTAACCCCTCACTCACATCAAGGGTCGTCCCATGAGGAATCAGCGGGAGCATGACGTGAAGGCACTCGTTTCAAGGCAGCGCGCCTGTTTCGAAACCCGCGTCACGCTCCCGCTGAAATGGCGGCAGGAGCAGCTGCGGGCGCTCGAAGCAGCGGCGCGCAAGCATGAGGAAGCCATCCTGGCCGCCCTCAAGGCCGACCTCGCGAAGAGCCCGGAGGAGGCCTACCTGACGGAGGTGGGCAGCATCTACGGAGAGCTGAAGACGGCCCTCAAGGGCGTGAAGACCTGGATGCAGCCTCAGAAGGGCTCCGCGCCGCTCGTCATCCAGCCGGCGCGGGCCTGGCAGTACGCGGAGCCCCTGGGCGTGACGCTCATCATCGCGCCCTGGAACTATCCCTATCAGCTGTCCATCGCACCGCTCATCGGGGCGCTCAGCGCGGGCTGTACGGCCGTGCTGAAGCCCAGCGAGCACGCGCCGGAGACCTCACGCGTGCTCGCGCGGATGCTGGGAGAGGCGTTCCCCCCGGAGGTCGTCTCCGTCGTGGAGGGCGGCGTGGAGGAGAGCCGCGCCCTCCTCGACGAGCGCTGGGACCTCATCTTCTTCACCGGAGGCACGCAGGTGGGGCGGAGCGTCGCGGAGGCCGCGGCCCGGCACCTGACGCCCACCGTCCTGGAGCTGGGGGGCAAGAGCCCCTGCATCATCGACCGGAGCGCGGACCTGGAGGTCACCGCGCGCCGCATCGCCTGGGGCAAGTACGTCAACGCGGGGCAGACCTGCATCGCGCCGGACTACGTGCTCATCCCCCCGGAGCTCAAGGGCCGCTTCACGGAGCTGCTCCAGCAGGCCGTGCGGAGCTTCTACGGCGACGACGCGCGGACGAGCAGTGACTATGGCCGCATCGTCAACGCCCGCCACTTCGAGCGCATCTGCGCGCTCGCGGCCGACGGGCGCATCGCCTTTGGCGGCGAGCGCGACCGGGCCAGCCGCTACTTCGCGCCCACCGTCATCACCGACGCGCCGCTGACGAGCCCGCTGATGCAGGAGGAGATCTTCGGCCCCCTCCTCCCCCTGGTGGACTGCGCCAGCACGGAGGAGGCCATCCGCTTCGTGCGCGCCCGCCCGAAGCCGCTCGCCCTCTACAGCTTCGCGCGGGACGCGGCGGTCAACGAGCGCGTCCTCGCGGAGACCTCCAGCGGCGGCGCCGTCACCAACGACGTGTGCGTCCACTTCGCGGCGGAGGGGCTCCCCTTTGGCGGCGTGGGCGAGTCCGGCCTGGGCGGCTACCACGGCCAGGCCAGCTTCGACGCCTTCAGCCACAAGAAGAGCGTGGTGAAGCGGCCCTTCGCATTCGACATGAAGCTGCGCTACCCGCCCTACACCGGCAAGCTGGGCCTCTTCCGCCGCTTCCTGTAGCCAAAGGCCGGGGGGCGCCACTCGCCGCGCCCCCCGCCCTTCCCTGCCGCGCTACAGCGTCTTCATGTACTCGATGAGGGCCCAGCGCTCGGGGTCCGTGAGCGACTGCGTGAAGTCATGTCCGCCGTTGCCCAGCCCGTAGAGGTGGGAGTTGAAGATCATCCGCGAGCGGATCTGCTTCTGGGTGATGGGCGGCGGCGACTGGTAGGCGAGCGAGTTGTGGTTGGCGGCGATGTTCGCGATGTTCGCGAAGAGGATGTCGGGCGTCGCCATCTCCTCGCTGCACGGGATGAACGGGTCGCGCGTCGGCACGTCGGCGCACGCCAGCGCCGTCACCTTCCAGCCCAGCTTCGCGAAGTCGTAGGCCGAGTGACTGGAGGCATAGCCCGCGTTGGTCCCCAGCACGTTGGCGGACGTCTGGATGCGCTTCCACACCGAGGGCCGGTCCGACGGCTTCAGCACGTCCCAGAGGGTGGGCACGCTGCCGTTGTGGAAGAACGGCGCGGAGGCCCACGCGCCATAGAGCGGCGGCGCGATGTAGCCGAACGGGTTGATCCACTCGTTGGGCCCCACGGGTGAGTAGACGGGGCCCAGCCCGTTGTCGTACGCGCTGCGCGGCACGCGCCGCACCGCGCTGGTGATGAGGTCGTCGTAGAAGGGGCCGTGGTCGGGGGCCTCGTCGTTGTAGGCCAGGAAGGACGTGTTCCAGGCCCGGCGCTTGCGCACGTCCGCCATCAGGTCCTTTCGCGCCGGGTCCGTGCGGATGGTCTCGATGGGCGTGATGACACCCGCCACGCCCTTGAGGCGCGGGTCGGGCAGGTACGCGGGGTCCGCGGCGTGGCGCGGCGAGTAGACGCCGTGGCAGCTGGCGCAGGAGCCGTTGCCCGCGGCCTTCGGGATGTCGGCGTTGGCGCCGTCCGCCCAGAGGTCCCGCTCGTGGAAGAGCACCGCGCCCTGCTCGGCGAGCGCGGTGTTGACCGTCTTCGGGTACGTGGGCGGCGACAGCGAGATGAAGAAGTTGTCGTTGTCCTCGAACTCGGCGGTCAGGGCCCGGCGCTGCGCGGCCGAGCGCCCCAGGTTCGCGACGCCGAAGGCCATCTCCGAGCGGACGTTGTCCGACGTGAGGGCGCCGTCCCAGAACTGCCGCGTCTTGAAGGCGCGCTGCCACCAGTTGGGCGCGCGCGACATGCCGCCCGCGTGGGACGGGAAGAACTCCAGCAGGCTGGGCGCCAGCGCGAGCGAGTCCATGTCGAAGAGGGCGGGCAGCAGGTCCACGATGCCAATGGCGTCACTGGTGCCGCGGCCCACGCTCCAGGGGATGGGCGCGAGCTGGAACACGTTGCCCACGACCGTGGAGCGGAAGAGGTCGGACTGGATCAACCCCGCGTCCAGCGCGTCGTTCGAGCGCCCCCACACGAAGCCGGCTTCCTGCTCCGTGCCCAGCCGCGAGTCGTGGCAGCCCGAGCAGCTGGAGCTGATGGCGCCCGTGTAGCGCCCCCTGTCGTCCTTCTCCTGCACGAGCCCCAGGGGGAGCTGGCCGCTGCCGCCCTGCGTGAGGTTGGGGTCCTCCCACGGCAGCGGGTAGGGATTGCGGAACGGCGCCTTCGCGTACCCGTAGCGCTTGATGACCTGCTCGTCGAAGTCCGAGGGGCGGATGAGGTAGCCCCAGAGCCGGTAGAGGTTGTAGTAGGCGAGCGCGTTGGAGAAGGGCTGGAAGTAGGTGCGGCCCTCGATGTTGGCCTTCCCCCGGGCGACGCTCGCGCGGAACTCGCCGCACGTCGTGGGGTTGGGCGGCAGCGTCGACACGAACGGCGCCGGCGGCGTGTGCAGGTCCACCCAGTACGCGTTGAACTGGACGGCCGCCCCGGGCTTGTTGACGCCCGGCACGACCAGCGTGCGCGGGTCCACGGGCAGCGGCGTGCTGTCCGGCTTCCCGGCGCAGGCCGCCGCGAACGGCGAGCGCAGCGCCGTGGACTCCAGCAGCGGCAACGGGTCAGCGGCAGCCCCGGCCCCCATCAACCCCAGGACCAGGGAACTCGAACACGCCCACGCACGGCTCCATCGCAATCTCATGCACGGCCTCCGACGCTTATTGGCACTGTGACAACAAGGGGGTTTGTAGGCCCCTGCCCCGGGGTGCTCAATACGCACCGCGTTAGCGTGGAAGTGACACCTGACAGTGTGTTTCGCCGTTTCGGGTTTTACTTAGATGGCCGGATAGACCCGTCCAGGTCGGTTCAGCCCCTCACGTCAGGGTAAAGGTTTGCGGGAGCCGCGCCCGTTAGGCTTCGCAGTCGTCGCAATGCCTGTGGGGGGTTCACATGAAGACTCAGATGCCGAGCATCGGCCGTGCCGTGGCATTTCTTTGCCTGGGGCTGCTTCTGGGCGCGGGAGGCTGCGTCGGAAGCGAAGAGGCTGCGTCGGAGTCTCCGGACCTGAGCGAACTCTCCCAGGAGGCCATCGCGACCAACGGCCTGTCCACCAATGGGCTGTCCACGAACGGCCTGTCCACCAATGGGCTGTCCACCAATGGCCTGTCCACGAACGGGCTCTCCACCAACGGACTGGCGGCCACGTCGTTCGCGGCCTGGTTCAACGGCAACGCGTCCGTCGCCTACTCCGACATGGTGATGAAGTACGTCGTCGCCTGCGCCCTGCCCGCCGGCCAGACGCGCGTCTGGACCAGCCCCACCACGGGCGTCACCTACACCTGGCCGGGCCGCCTGGGGCTGGCCACCGCCTGGGCCCAGGGCGCCGCCATCACGGTGGCGGAGCAGCAGCGGATCTCCGCGTGCCTCGCCGCGCACGTCAACAAGCTGGGCGCCTCCGTTCCCATCTCGGTCCGGGGCCGTGACTCCACGGGCGCCGCCATCCCGATGGCGTCCGGCGAGGCCGCGGACTACCCGGAGAAGGAGGCCTGCTTCTTCGGCAACCTGTTCACCGGCGAGGGCATCTTCGTCGGCAGTGACCGCACCTTGAGGAGGTCCGAGAGCACCACCCGGGGCTGCGCGCTCTCCGCCAGGGGGGCCGGTGAGGACACGGGGTGTGCCCCCCTCCAGCACGTGGGCACGTGCGCGAGCGTCTGCAGCCGCGCCGCGAACCACACCTTCTGGGAGAGCTGTGTCATCAACGGCGTCTCCTATCAGGCCCTGACCACCCAGCTGCGTCCCCAGGACATCTACAACTGCGGGGACGGCATCTGCCAGGTCACTGAATCGTGTGGCACGGGGAAGACCTATGACAGCTGTGCGTCTGATTGTTCAACCTGCGGCTCGACGCGCCAGTAAGTGGAAGGATTGACGGGCAAATGGAAACACCTGTTTGATTGATGAATGCTCAATCAAACCCCGGAGTACCAGTCCTGCATCCAGAGTTCAGAGCGGGTGTCCTGGCGCATTGATGAGCTGTTGCCCAAGGACACCGTGCTCGACTTCAGCCACCGGTTCCTCTCGGATGCGCTGACAGGCACGGAAGCCATCCCCTTCCTGAGCAAGGAGGAGCGGCTGACGCTGAATCACATCCGCTCCAACAGCTACGCCCACCTGTTCCTGTTCCTGGAGGAGTACGCCGTCGCGCTGGCCGCCCAGCGCGCCGGCCTGGAGCTGCACGGGAACGCGACGCACATGCGCGCGCTCCTGCGCTTCACCGAGGAGGAGCTGAAGCACCAGCAGCTCTTCTCGCGCTTCACCGGCGCGTTCGCGAAGGGGTTCAAGGTCGCCCCGGCCCTGCTCGACAACCAGGTGGAGGTGGCCCGGGCCATCATGGCGAAGTCGAACCTGGGGGTGCTCATCTTCAACCTGCACATGGAGCTGATGACCCAGCAGCACTACCTGGAGACGGTGCGCGGGAACCAGGACGAGGCGTTGGACCCGCTGTTCTGCAACCTGCTCAAGCACCACTGGCTGGAGGAGGCGCAGCACACCCGGCTGGACTTCCTGGAGGCCCAGAAGATCCTCGCGGAGGCGCCCGACGCCCTGGACGCGGCCCTGACCGAGTACGCGGAGCTGCTCCAGGCGCTGCGCGGGACGCTGAACGCGCAGCTCGCGCTGGACCTCCAGACGCTGGAGAAGGCGGTGGGGCGCACCTTCACGCCCGCCGAGCGCCAGCAGCTGTCCGAGCTCCAGGAGCGCTCGTATGTCCATGGCTTCATCGGGATGGGGATGAAGGCGCCCCTCTTCCTCTCCCGCCTGCGCGCGCTCTCCCCCGTCGCCGAGCAGCGCGTGCTGGAGCTGGCCCCGACGTACTACTGCGCCTGAGGCGGATTTCGCGGCGGTGACGAGCGGCGTCCGGGCCCCACGCCCGGGCGCCCGTCACGCCGCCGTCACGCCTGACATCCCATCGTCCCGCGCAGCAGCTTGCTGAAGGGACGACCATGAATCCGGATTCACGCGGTATCGAAGCAGAACGGTCCGCTCACGCGGGCCGCCGGCGCTGGCTCGCGGGCGTGATGGCCGCGCTGGGCCTCTGGGGTTGCGGCGATGCCGCCTCCACCAGCACCAGGGCCCCCGAGCCCACCGCCAGCCTCCAGACGTCGCAGGAGGGCCTGACGTGCGCGCCCGACGACATCGCCAGCGGTGAGTGGGCCTGCACCGGCCAGTTCACCTACAGCCTGGAGTGTTACGCGCAGCAGGCCTCCGCGGCGTGCGGCGAGGACATCACGCCGAAGACGTGCACCACGTATGGCACGTGCCGGCACGCGGACTTCGGAGAGGAGCGCATCACGAAGGAGGTGGTGCAACCCCGCCTGGGGCGCTCGTGCGATTCCCTGGCGCAGAGCTACCTGAACGCGACCGTGCCGGTGGCCGAGGACCGCGTGGGCGTCACCTGGTTCTATCTCATCGGCGGTCCGCCGCCCGTGGGCGGTCCTGTGGGCGGGGAGCACTGCTACATCACCTATTCCAACTACCCCACCGGCCAGTTCGAGCTGGGCACCGGGCCCCAGTGCGCTCCGGTGGAGTCCGCCTGCACCGTGGCCTGCCAGAACCCGAAGACGTGCCAGGTGAACGGCGCCTGGGTGACGGACGCCGCGCAGTGCGGAACCATGGTCGGCCCGTGCGGCGAGGGCAGCGGCCCGAAGCTCTACAACCTCTGCCGGGACGCGACCCATGGCCTGGCGCCGGACGCCGACTGCGGCCCGGGCTTCACGGACACCCAGGCGCCGGGCAATTCCACCCTGGCGCAGGTGCAGGCCCAGGCCGCCGCGCAGTGGACGGCCTCCGGCAGCCAGGGCGCGCCCGTCCATGACGCGCCCATCACCTGCTCGGAGTGCCGCCGCACCTTCTCGCTGCCCGAAAAGGAGCTGAAGCGGCGCATCTACGCGGCCATCGCCATGTCCCGGCAGCAGCCCAAGCTGAACCTGCTGGCCGGCGCGGCGTACACGCTGGCCCGTGACAACCCGGCGCTCACGCAGGCGGAGCTGACCGCGCACCTCAACACGCTGTCCGCCGCGCTGGGCACCTACGCCTTCGACCCCGCGACCGACGGCGCCGGCCCCATGGTGCACGTGATGCTGCGCATGCTCACGAAGGCCGAGCCCACCCTGCCCACCACCACCGCTCCCGGCCGGGCGCTGCGGGCCCACGCGCGGGCCCTCCTGGCCAGCATGGAGAACGGCCTGGACACGCCCCGGGGGCTCGGCGCCACCTCCTCGCAGGTGGAGCGCTACGCGGAGGCCACGGCCTTCACGGAGGAGACCTGGAGCAAGCTGTATGACCTGGCGCAGGGCAACGTCGCGTTGGCCAGCGCGCTGAACAACGGCGGCATTGGCGCGGGCGTGGGCCTGCACACCACCCACACCACCGATGAGATGCTGGACGTCAACGCCCTGGGGCCCCTGAAGGGCTTCGTCGACGCTCACCTGGTGAACGGCCGGCTGGTGACGACGCCGGACGAGGCACGCGCCTTCGTGGGGACCGTGAGCACCGAGGGGCTCGGCACCGCGCAGGCGTACTCGGACATGCTCAACGACTTGAACCTCGCGGAGCAGGCGTACCGGGCGAAGCTCGAGCTGAAGAAGCCCACGGGGGCGGCCTCCGCGGCGCTGGCGGCCGTGGATGCCTCCGCGGAGGAGCAGGCGCTCAAGGACGCCATCGCGCAGGCCAAGACGCGCGGCACGCAGCTGAAGGATCGGCTCGACGGCGTGCGTGGAGGCGTCACGGTGGGCCTGGGCCTCCTCGCGCAGCTCTTCAGCCTGGATGGCTCCAGCCAGCTCGCCAGCGACATCGTGAAGCTCAGCAAGGCGCTCGACACCACGCTGGAGGCGGTGGCGAAGTACGCGGAGAGCTCCGTCAAGATCGCGGAGAAGCTGACCGGTGCGCTCAACCTGGGCCAGAAGGGCTTCCAGATCATCAGCGCCACGGTGTTCAGCGGGCAGCTCATCAGCGCCGTGTTCCAGCTCTTCTCCCTGCTGCGCAAGCCGGCGGAGCCGCCCATCGAGCAGGTCATCCTCGCGGAGGTGCGCAAGCTGCACCAGCTGGTGGAACAGGTGCAGGTGCGGATGCTCAGCCGCTTCGAGCGGGTGGACCGCAAGCTCAATGACATCCACTCGGACATGCTGGCGCGCTTCGCCCTGGTGGACTGGAACCTGGGCCAGGTGAACCAGAACGTGGAGGAGGTCCAGCAGTCGCTGTACGCGCTCCAGGCGAACCTCAACCGCGTGGACCAGAACATGTACGCGTACTTCGAGGACATCAAGGACGACTACTTCAAGGCGTCCGCGGGGCTGTACCTGGGCTGGAACCAGCGCCACCCCGTGCCGCTGGACTACCTGCAATTCGCGACCGCGGAAGGGCACTTCTACCAGTGGGGTGTGGATGACGCGCAGAGCTCCGCCATCCTCGCGGGCGTCGACGGGCGCGGCTCCAGCACCGCCATCAGCCCCGTGGACGAGCTGACCGCCAGGGCCCTCACCCACAACATCAACTACCTGCGGGAGTTCCCCTTCCAGCTGGGCCAGTCCATGCTCGCCACGGAGCGGCTGTCCAGCCCCAAGGACTGGATGGCGGGCTCTGAAGCGTACGCGCGGCTCTTCGAGGAGCAGCCCGTGCATGGCGCCGCCATGCTCAGCACGCGGCACGGGGAATTCATCACCGCCGGCACGAAGCTGGACACGGCGCTGACGGGCATGGGCAAGCCGCTGTTCACCGCGCTGCACACGCGCTACCTGGCGGACTGGGGCGCCCTGAAGACCGCCATCGAGGATGCGCGGGTCGAGTGGCGCGACAATCCCAACGGGCCCCTGTACGGCGTCGACCCGTGGGGCGTCCCGGAGCAGGTGCCCACGAAGCACTATCTGAAGCAGGGGGAGAAGCCCGTCCTGCCGTGCGCGGGCGGCCAGTGGGGTGACTACAACGGGGACAACAAGCCGGACACCCCGTACATGGACCCGACGCCCTGGACCCACGACGTGCTGGGCCCCTTCCTCATCGCGGACAACATGAACGTGGGCGAGGCGACCATCGACCTGTGCGGCGAGGGCAGCTGGCAGCTCTACTCCGAGGTCCCCACGGGACTCGGCGGCACCTATGAGCGCAAGTACCGGCTGCAGTCCAAGGTCTATGTCCGCTTCACCTACTCGGACACGGACACCAACACGGTGAAGTCGGAGAAGCTCTACAGCTACATCTTCACCGGCGGCCAGGAGTTCACCATCGTGATTCGCGGCGTGGACCGGCCCACCTACAACCCCAACAACACCGAGAACCCGCAGGAGTGGATGGCGAAGCAATGGCTCCACGTGCTGGGGAACATCACGCCCACCCGTGGCCCCCTGCCGAGCACGCTGATCACGGAGCTGCGCCCCAAGGTGATCCAGGCGCTGCGGAACCAGCAGCCGCTGTTCTACGCCTCCATCGCCCTGCGGATGGCGCAGGACGGGGACCCCCTGCAGGTCCAGGCGAAGCGGCTGACGGGCACGTGGCTGGTCTGGCAGTCCTACGTGGCGCTGGCGCTGCCTTTGTCGGTGGAGCACGACGAGCACCTGCGCGGCATGCTCTACGGCAGCGACTCGGTGCTGTCCGGCCACGACACGTCGCTGAACCTGGAACTGGTGCCGGTGATGGACGACGTGCAGGACATCTACGACCTGTTCAGCCAGACCGATGATCCGCCGGCCGACAACATCCTGACGCTCCTGGACTCGACGGTGGCGCTCCGCGCGGACCGGCTGAAGGCCACCGTGGAAGCCTCCCTGGACGCCCAGGCCACCTCCGGGGGGCCGGAGGCGACCGCCTGGACGGAGGCGACGCTGCTGCGCCTGCGGCTCAGCCTGCCGCAGTGACGCGGACCGCGCGCCTGAAGCGGCGCTGAAGCAAGCACGGGCCGCGGGGAGACTCCCCGCGGCCCGTATCGTTTGTCAGAGCACGCCCGCGGACGCCTTCGCCTGCGTCTTGGCGAAGACCTCCCGCAGGCGCGTGGCGACCTTGGGCATCACGTCCTCGAAGGCCAACTCGGTGGACTGCCGCAGGGCCTCCTGTCCCGCGGCTGCCCCACCCAGCCACGCCGAGGCCGCCTTGCTCTTCTGGGACTCGCCCTCGATCAGGTCACTCACCTGGACGGCGTCCTGGCTCCCCCGGGAGCGCACCGTCAGCTTCAGCTTCGACACGAAGCCACCGCCGTTGACGTCGAAGAACTGGATCTCCGGGACGATGAGCACGTCCGCGTCACCCAGGTCGTCAGGGCTGGAAGCCTCCTGGACGGACTGGAAGACGGTGCCCATCATCTGCGGGAAGCTGCGCGTGAGCGCTTCGCCAATGGTGATGTTCCAGGTGTGCGCGGCCCCCAGGACGAAGTAGCTGTCCGAGTCGATGCGCGCCTTCTGCTCGGGTGAGATGAAGTAGCGCGCACGCAGCGCCAGCGGCGTCCCCGCGTTGGACATGGGCGCGGGGCTCGGCCGCACCTGGTGGGTACAGCCGACGAGCGCGAGCAGCGCGAACAAAGGCAATACAAGGGTCTTGGGCATGGCGGCTTCATAGCCGACGCCGCACACCTCTTCCCATCGTCCGAGAGAATGAGACGCCCCGAGCAGCCCCGGGGGTCTTCATGACCCTGGGGCCCGGATGCCCGTCACGCCGGAGCGGCACCGCGCCTCGGCGGCCCGGGCCTGCACGGCGTCCTCGTGCTGCCCCAGCGACTGCATGAGGGCCGCGGCCCGCGCGTAGTGCTCCGCCGCCAGCTCGGGCGGCAGCACCTGCTCCTCGGAGCGCGCGGACGCCAGCAGGTGTGGCAGCGCGCGCTCCGTCCCTCCGGCCCCGAGCCAGTGGTGCGCCAGCAGGAGGGAAGGAGCCCCTTCCTCCTCCAGCACCGTGGCGAGCCGGGCGTGCAGCGCGCGCTCCTCGCCGGGCCCCATCCCGGCCCGCACCGCCTCCATCACCAGGTCGTGGCTGAAGCGCTCGCCCATCAGGACCTGGGCCGCCTCCAGCTCCGTGAGCGCCTCGTGCGCGTCCGCCGGCTTCACCTGGAGCACTCCGGGCACGAGCGAGGTCCGGAAGAAGGCCCCCGCCAGCGCCGCGAGCCGCGCGCACTGGAGCGCCAGCGGGGACAGCCGCTCCAGGCGCCGCTGGATGAGGGGGCCCACGCGTCCCGGGGGCGGCAGCCGCTGGGGCCATTCCCGGTGCAGCGAGTCCGTCTCCAGCAGGTGCTTCAGCGTCTCCACCACGTACAGCGGGTTGCCGCCCGTGTAGCGGGCCAGGGCCTCCACGTGCGCCTCCGCGTCCCGCAGCCCCATGCCCGCCACCATGCGCTGGACGTCCTCGTCCGTCAGCGCGTCCACCTCCACGATGCGCGCCAGCCCCGCCTCGACGAGTCCCGCCACGTGCGTCCTCGCCTCGGGCGCCAGCTCTCCCCGGCGATAGCAGTCGATGAAGCGCAGGCTCCGGCCGCCCCCGGGAGCGGCGTCCGCCAGCCGGGAGAGCGCGTAGGTGAAGGCCCTGGCGCTGGCCGGGTCCCAGTACTGCACGTCATCCGCGACGCTGATGTCCTCGTGCTCGTGGAGCAGCTGGAGCGCCGCGACGATGGCGTCGTAGAAGCGCAGCATGCCGGCCTCGGAGGCCAGGGGCGGCAGGAGCCGCGGCTCTCCCAATTCGGGGAGGATGCGCGACAGCTCGGTGCGGACCCAGTCCGGCAGCTTCACATCCGGCCAGCGCCGCAGCTGCGTGCGGAAGGCGCGCGCCTGGGAGGCGAACGGCACGTCCTGGTCCCCTGCCCGCGCCTCGATGCGCCCCCAGCGGCCCTGCGTGGCCGCGAACTCCTCCGCCAGCCGCGTCTTGCCGCTGCCGGGCTCGCCGGAGATGAAGAGGAGCTGGCCCGCCTCCCATCCGGCTTCCAGCTGCCGCCACGCGGCCTCCCGGCCCACGAGCACCGGCGGGCGCAGCACGGACAGCGGCAGCGCGGAGCGCGTGCCCGGAAGGGAGCGGGGGCGTGGCGCGGCCTTCTCCACCTCCCGCACCAGGGCGAGCGTCTCCGGCATGGGGGTGACGCCCAGCTCCCGGTCCAGGACGGTGCGCAGGTGTTCGAAGGCCGCGAGCGCGGCGCCCCGGTCGCCCTGGAGGTAGTGCAGGCGGATGAGGTGGCGGCCGGCCTGCTCGGATTCGGGCTCCTGCCGCGCCCACGCCTGCGCGAGCCCCAGCGCGGCGGTCCAATCGCCCGAGGCGGTGAGCCAGGCGATGCGGGCCTCGCGCGCCTCACGCACCCAGCCATCGATGCCCGCGCGGGCGCCGTCCAGCCAGCGCGCGAGCTCCGGGCAGTCATCGAAGTCGAAGCCCGCCAGCAGCGTGCTGCCTTCGGTCCCGACGGCCTCCAGCGCCTCCGCGGGAGCGCGGGCTTCGGCGGCGGCCTTGAGGCACGCGGCGTCCACCGCCGAAGGCGAGACCAATGCCAGCCGGTCGGTGTCGCCCTCCACCAGGGCCTCGTCCCCCGTGGCGAGCCGCAGGCGGCGCAGCAGCTGCCGCAGGTTGCTTCGCACCGTGGTGGGTGGCGAGTCCGGCCACAGGAGGGCGGCGAGCGGGAACTTGGGCGAGGGGCCCTGCAATGCCAGCCACGCCAGCAGCGCCGCGGTGCGCCGCTCCAACCTCACCCGTTGACCGTCGGGGCCGCACAGCTGCGCCAGCCCCAGGACCCGCACCCGCCATTCACCGCCAGCCACCGGAGCTCTCCCAGGCTTCGCGCCGTCATTCGAACGGCGCGCACCTTACTACCGGCGTGCCCATGCCCAGACGGTCATCCCGTCAGGAGACCCAAGTCCTTGCACGCGGCAAGCATCCCCAGGGGGAGGACCTCCATCATCCGCTGTCACTGTGATGGGCCGTCTGGCGCCAGACGTGGGAGCAGGCCGCCGTCTGGCACCCGCGGTGCGCCCCTCTCTTCTGGGAATGGCAACGTCCCCCACCAGACAGGCCGCAGGGGGCTGGTGGGCCTGGGTGATAGGCCATCCGGGACGTCTGGAGCAGTGCACTGTCCGTGCGCATTCATTTCCCATGCTGGGTATTCGACAGTGTTGCCTCGTGTTGCTGTCTTTGTCCGTGGGCTGGCCGGTGTTCGCGGCCGGCCCCGCGGTGTGGGGCGAGGGGATGATGGTGAAGGTCCGCCCCGACGACACCGCGCCCGGCGGCAGCACCGAGGTGCGGCTCACCGCCGCGCGCAACGAGTTCGCCTCCTTCCAGGTGGCACTTCACGGCGGTGAAGCCGGCCTGCGGGGCGTGCGCGCCCGCCTGCCCGCGCTGGAAGGGCCGGGGCTGATCACGGGGCCGGACGTGACCCTGTACCGGCAGACGTACCTCACGACGCGGCAGCCGTCCGTGCCCGGGCAGCCGGCGGGGCGATGGCCGGACGGGCTGGTGCCGGACACGGACGAGGTCGCCCGGGAGACGCGCAATGCCTTTCCCTTCGACGTGCCCGCGAACGAGGCGCGCGCCCTCTGGGTGGACGTGCACGTGCCCCAGGATGCGCCGCCCGGCGAGTACACGGGCACGGTGACGGTGGAGGCGGACGGAGGCTTCCAGCGGCAGGTGACGGCGAGGCTCACGGTAGTGGACGCGGTGATGCCATCCACGTCCTCGCTGTCGACGGCGTTCCTGCTGGCGCCGGTGCAGGTGTGCCGCGCGCACATGGGCCGCAATGACTGTTCTTCCAAAGAGCTGCAACCGTTGCTCACGCGCTACCAGCAGCTGGCGCTGGAGCACCGCATCACGCTGCCCAGCATCTTCCTGCGCGCGCCCTGGCCTCCGCCGTGGACTGACTTCGACGCGGCCTGGGGCCCCTACCTGGATGGCACCGCGCCCACGCGGCTGCCCGGCGCGCGGATGACGAGCCTGGAATACGAAGGCCCGCTCGTCGCCGAGGACCTGCGCGACTTCACCGAGCACATGGGGGAGCGCGGCTGGCTGGGCCAGGCCTTCGTCCAGATTGGCGACGAGCCGCCCTACGGTTCGACGTTCGAGGAGGTGCACGCCACGGGAGAGCTGGTGCGGCAGGTCGCGCCCGGCCTTCGCAGCATGCTGACGACGAACTCCATCCAATTGAAGAACCACGGCCTGGGGCCCCTGGTGGACGTCGTGGTGCCGCTGGTGAACCACCTGGACGGCACGGAGCCGGGCTTCGAGGGGGACCAGGGCGCGACGTACACGGAATTCCTCTCACGTCCCGGAACGGAGCTGTGGACGTATCAGAGCTGCATGAGCCACGGCTGCGGGCCGGGGAGCACCATGCCGGAGAACCAGCCGGGGTCGGGCTGGCCGTCGTACCTGGTGGACCGCTCGGCGGCGAAGGCGCGCGCCATGGAGTGGGTGACCTTCCTCCACGGCGGGAAGGGTGAGCTGTATTACGAGACCGCGGGCATGCTCCACACGGCGTGGACGGACCAGTACCACTTCAATGGCCATGGGGACGGGACGCTGTTCTACCCGGGCATCCCGTCTGTCATTGGCGGGCTGACGCACGTGCCGGTGGCGTCGCTGCGCCTGAAGCTCATCCGCCAGGGCATGCAGGACTACGAGTGGCTCAAGGCGGTGAGCGACGCGGGTGACCCGGACTTCGCGCGCAAGGTGGCGCGGGAGCTGATTCCCACCGCGTGGCAGGTCCCGGACGACGGCGCCGCGTTCGATGCCGCGCGGCTGCGGCTCATCCAGCGCTACCAGGAGCTGACCGAAGGCAACCTCTCCGCGCCGCGAATGGGCCCGGCTCCGGCTCCGGCTCCAGTTCCAGGCCTGGTGGAGGCGCCCGCCCCGGAGGAACAGGTGGCGCCGGGCACGCCCGCGGCGGTGGGCGGCTGCGGTGCGGGCCCAGGGAATCCAGCGGCGGTCGCGGGAGGCCTGCTCTGGGCGGCCTGGGTGCTGGGGAGGGCACGCCGATCCCGGCTAGACTCCGGGCATGAACCTCGTCCGTGGCATCGCCCTTCTCGCGGCCGCGCTGTCGCTGCTGTCCGGCTGCGCGACGCTCGACACGTCGAACCTCACGCCGTACTGCCGCGACCGGTACGACGCCTGTCTCAACAGTTGCCAGCCGCGCGGCCAGCCCGCATCGCGGCAGCCGCCGGACTCCGTGCAGGGCAATGCGGAGCGGCTCACGCCCGACACCCAGACCCCGGGCTGCGTCGACACCTGCAACCAGCAGGCGAAGACCTGCGCCTGAGCCCATGGCCCCGGAACGCTACGAGACGCTGGACGGCTCGACGCCGGACGTCACTCCGCTGGCGGCGGAGGTCGGGCTCAAGCAGCCGCTGAGCGCCTTCACCCTGCTGGAGGGAGGCGACGTCTTCGAGTCGCGCGCAGGCCGTCCTCCCGCGGAAGGCCCCGCGAAGGCCCGCGCCTACGTGAGCGCGAAGCTGGAACTCAAGCCGTACGGCGCCCCGGCGGCGCAGGTGAAGCGGGTGCAGGAGGAGATTGCCCGGCAGCTCGCCGGGAACCTCCAGCTCATCGCCCGGCTGGAGGCGGCACGGCCCCTGACGCTGGAGCTGATTCCCCCCGGGCACACGCTGGCGAAGTACGGCTATCCCCGGGCGGTGTCACCCCAGGCGGCGGGCCTGTTCTGGGACCACCCGGACTGGCCCCGGGCGCGGATTGCCCTGCGCCAGGACCGGCTGGAGTCGGAGCAGTACCTGGTCTTCCACGAGATGGCGCACGCCATCCAGGGGCTGGCCTTCACCCAGAAGGAGAGCGAGCTCATCTACCGCACGATGCTTCGCACGTACCGGAGCCGCGCCGCTGTGGACGAGGTGTTCGCCATCTACAGCGAGCGCGAGTTCGTCACCGGCGTCTCCGAGCACGACCTGCGCACACCCGGCGTGTACGGCATGGCCCGTCAGCGGTGGAACGAGGAGCACCTCTTCACCCGCTTCGTGCGCAACCTCTACTTCCCCTACAAGCCCCTGGCGGGCGGCACCGCGGGAATGACTTCGTCCAGCTTCGGTTGAAGCGGCTCCCGGGCGGCTGGCCCGCGCGAGGCGTCCTCGGATTGAAGCCCGATTCCGCCGCATGGTAGGAGGAGGCTGGCCGGTCGCCTCGACGGAACAACATGGACTCCCCCGGTGCTGGACGGCCTCGTCGGCGATTGACGCGAATCATCGCGGGCGCGCTCCTGATCATTCTCGCGACGTTCGTGCTCCTGCTGGCCGCGGTCGTGACCGCGTTGCACCACCTCGGCCATCCCTGGCTGAAGCCGCGCATCGTCTCCCAGGTGGAAGCGGCCACCGGCATCCGGCTGGACTACCAGACGGCGCGCATCGACGTGCTCTCCGGGCTGCGCCTGGAAGGGCTGGTGGTGTGGACCCCGCCGCCGTTCCAGGCCGTCGCCCCCGAGTTGCTGCGCGTCGGCACCCTGGAGGCGTCGTGGTCGCCCGGGGCCCTGCTGAAGGGGCCGGTCCGGGTGGAGCGCGTAGGGGTGCGGGACGCGACCGTCGTCCTGGTGGCGGATGACACGGGGACCACGTCCCTCACGAACCTGACCGGACCGCCGGAGCCCGAACCGCTCGATGAAGTCCCTCCCGGACTCTCGCGGCAGGTCGCGGACCTCTTCGCCTCCCCGCTCCCCGTCGCGAACATCGAGCTGTCGGGCGTGTCGCTGACGTACCTCCGCGTCCAGGACGGCGCGGTGGTGGACCGCTGGTCGCTGCGAGGGCTTCAGGCCGGAATCGAAGCGAAGCCCCAGGACCAGGGCTGGAAGCTGCTCGCGAACCTGGGCCAGTCCGGGAAGCCCCTGGCCCTGGCGCTGAACCGCGAAGGCCCGGCCGTTCCTTCCGCCGAAGCCCTGCTGGAGCTGGCGCTGGCGGTGGAGGCGGACGCATCCACGGCTCACGTGAAGGTGGACCTGGACGTCGCGAAGCAGACCTTCGATGCCCGCTTCACGCTCCGCTCGCTGCTGCACGGCGAGGTGACGGCGAAGTTCGACGTGACGAAGCAGCTCACCACCGTCGAGCTGGACCGCACGCGGCTGACCGACAGCACCGAGGTGCAAGCCCAGGTGGTGCTTCCGGACTCAGCGGAGGTCCCGCCCGTCCTGACGCGCGCCCTGGCGGACGTGGACCTGGGCCGGCTGCTGCAGTGGATCCCCGCGGACCTCGTCCCGTTCACGCTTGAGAGCGGCAAGGTGCACCTGGAGGCCCAGGAGGTCACGCTCAGCGACGTGCCCCAGCTGGGAGCCCAGGGCCGGGTCGGGCTGGACGTGGACGTGGCGCGGCTCCTCTTCGTCCAGGAGGCGCTTCGGGTGGAGCTTGGCGGTGGACGCATCTCGCTGGCGGCGACCCCGGATGCCCCTCAGGGACTGGCCACACGGCTCACGTTCGCGCTCCAGGGGCTCGACGTCGGGGGCCCCACCCCGCTCCGCGTTCCGAAGGCCTCCGGCGAGCTGACGGGACGCCAGCTGCGGCCCGACCTCTCCTCGCCCTTCCGGGTGGCGGGAGACGCGGCGCTGTCCGCCAGCGTGGAGACGTTGGACGTCCGAGCCTCCGGGCTCCGCGCGACGGCGGAGCGCCTGGGCCTCCAGCTCCAGGTGCCGCTGACGGCGAAGCCTCCCTTCGCGCTGAAGGCGGACCTGCCCGTGGGGACGCTCCGGCTGGTCACCGCGGACGGCCGCGAGGTGCTGAAGGGTCCCGCGCGCGTGCAGCTCCACGTGACGGAGGCCTTTCCCACGATGGAGGAGCCCCGCCTCAGCAAGGCCCGCGCGCGGCTGGAGCTGGACGTGGGCACGCTGCACGCGTCGCTGGAGGCCACGAAGGGGACCGACGACGTGGCATACACGCTGGACGTGCGGACGCCGGACCTCGTCGCGGCGCGGCCCTTCCTCCCGGATGACGTCGCCGCACGGCTCCCCTGGAAGCAGCTGGCCGTGACGCTGGCCTCCCAGGGCAAGGTGACGGCCCTCTTCGCGCCCTCGCCTCGCGTGGACCACCGCACGGAGCTGAGCCTGCAACGGCCGGGCTGGGATGACGTGTCCGCGGGCAGTGCCGCCATCGTGTTGCGTTCGCAAGGGGATGACTGGAAGCACAAGGGGGACCTGGACCTGCGGGTCGAAGCGCTGCGCATCGGAGCGACCGACGCGGGCGTCCAGCACCAGACGCTGACGTTCGACGTGGACCGCCGGAACCTCGCGCTCCAGTTGGGGCTCACCGGCCACACGGGCCTGAAGGTCGCCGCGAACGCGGCGCTGGCGTTCAACCGGAAGGCCCACGCGCTCCGAGTGGACGTGACGGGCGACTTCCCGCCCCTGGGCCCGCTGTCGCCGCTCCTGGCCAAGGCGCGGGTGCCGCCGGAAGTGGACCCCTCGAAGCTCGCGATGACCGGCGAGCTGCACGGCACCCTGACGGGCCTCATCACGCACCTCGGCTCCGACGGCACCTTCCGCCTGGCGCCCATGCCCCCGCGCGCCGCCAGCTTCGAGGGCAAGGCCCACGTGGACCTGCGCGGCGTGCGCTGGAAGCAGGCGGACCAGACCATCAACGTCCCCGCGCTGCGCTGGCAGGGCGAGTCGCACGCCGAAGGCTCCAAGCGCACCGTCCGCACGACCCTCGCGGTGGAGAAGCTCACCGTCAGCATGAACGAGCGCCGGCTGACCTTCGCGGACCTGTCCAGCGACAGCACCGCCACCTTCACCGACCAATGGGAGAAGGGCGACATCGAGCTGAAGCAGCTCGTGAAGGTCCGCTCGCTCGAACAGAAGCCGGCGCTGCCCTACCCCGTCCAGGACGTGGAGGCGTCGTTCTCCGTCCTGCGCACGCCCGCTGGCGTCATCCGCATCCCGGACCTGCGGCTGTCCAATGGGGGCACCCGGACGCAGCTGAAGATGCGGGGCCGCCTGGACCTGAGCAACGAGCAGCAGCGCATGGGGCTGCGGGGTTCGCTGGAGCAGGACCTGGCCCACCTCGCGCGCCCGGGACAGCTGGAGGGCAGCGGCAAGGCCACGGTGGACTTCCGGGTGGCCTCGCCCGACCTGAAGGTCTTCCGCACCCGCTCCAGCCTCAAGCTCCAGGACGTGAACGTCCGGATGCCTGAGTCCGGCATCGCGGTGGAGGCGCTCAACGGCGACGTGCCGCTGACGGAGAACGTGGAGGTGTCCCCGGACGGGGTGCGGCTGTTGAACGACCTGACCGTCAATCCGTACTCGATGCTGCGCTTCGCGGATCAACACCCGCTGCTCACGAGCAGCGGCTTCCTGTCCGCGGACCGCATCACCACGCCGTGGGTGACCATCGCGCCGCTGGCGGGCAACCTGGCCATCAACCAGAACGTGTTCTCCATGAGCCAGCTGGAGATGGGCGTCCGGGGAGGCCGCATCACCGGCCAGTGCATGCTGGACTATCAGGGCAAGAACTCCACGCTGGAGGCCCACGTGCGGGCAACGGGCGTGAAGTCCTCGCGGGGCGAGCCCTTCGACGGCAACGCCGCCATGGTCATCTCCGCCCGGGACCGCAGCATCAACGGGCGCGCGGAGATCCTGCGCATCGGCAACCGCCACCTGCTGGACCTGCTCGACCTGGAGGACCCGCGCCACACCGACCCCGCCACCAACCGCGTCCGCTACGCGTTGAGCCTGGGCCATCCGGAGCACGTGCGCGTGAGCTTCAAGCAGGGCTTCGGCAGCCTGCTCATCACCATGGGCGGCCTGGCCCGGCTGGTCAGCATCAATGAGATCCGGGGCATCCCCCTGGGCCCCATCGTCGACCGCGCCATCACCACCATGTTCCCTCCGGAGGCTCTCCCGTGACACGCCGTGGATTGCTGCTCATGGCCGCCCTCGCCGCCCCCGGGTGCATCAGCGCTCCGGAGATCGTCATGGTGGACCGCGCCACGGCGCTCGAGGAGCAGGCCGCGGGCTCATACAAGGACGTGGAGCAGCGGCTCGCGCGAGCGGGCATGAACCCCACGCCGGTGCCGCTGACGCCCAACCAGCTGGAGGACCTGGGCATCCAGCCCCCGCCGCTGGTGGAGAACCTGGGCAAGACGCAGGCGGACCGCGTGGACGACCTGGTGCGGCGCCACTGCGTGGGCGAGGGCAAGGACGGGCTCCTGGTCGTCACCCGGAAGCAGTGCACGGCCGGGCGCGTGTCGGCGGACGACGCCGCGCTGGTGGAGCGGGTGAACCGGGCCCGGCGGCAGCTGTGGCAGTGGATGCGGACCGTGCGCCCCGGCGTGGCGGAAGAGACGCTGCGCCGCAACTGGCACCAGGCGCACGCGGAAGGGGTCGTCTGCGGCGGCTGGGTGGAAGCCGCGGACGGCACCTGGGGAGAGAAGAAGTGCTGAGGCTCCGAGCCCCCTGGGGAGCCCCCTGGGTCCTGGCCCTCGCCGTCCTCGTCGCGAGCGGCGCCTGGGGACAGGACGACGAGAACGACGGCGGCATGCGCCTGCCCGAGCGGCTCACCGTGGGCATGGGGGACCAGTTCCTGGGGCAGCTGGGGCCCGACGAGAACTCGCTGCTGTTCGTGTCCAACCGGGACATCGCGACGGAGATCTTCATCCAGGACCTGGAGAAGGGCCGCGAGCGCCGCCTCTTCGACGAAGGCGCGGACGTGACGTGGCCGCGCATCAGCCCCGACGGCAAGCAGCTGCTCTACATCTCGTTCCGCACCCAGGCCGGCGGCCAGCTCTGCGTGCGCGAGCTGCCGGAGGCGAAGGAGCGCCGCTGCCTGGAGGAGGAGACCAGCGCGCTGCAGGCGGAGTGGATCGACGACACGCACATCGCGCTGGTGAGCCGCGCGACCATCCAGGGCGACCTGCGGCTGTCCAAGGTCGCGCTGGAGGCCGGATGGCACGTGACGCCCCTGCTCGACCGCAACCTGACCAGCCCCACGTTCTCTCCGGATGGACGCTGGCTGGTGTACGTCCCCGTCGAACGCTCCGTGCAGCAGGTGGGCCCGGGCTTCGCCGCGAGAGCCGCGCCGCATCTGGAGGCCGTCCGGCTGGATGTCCCCGGTGCGGCACCCGTCCCCATGGCGCTCGACATCCCGGGCAAGACGGGCCAGCCGGTGTTCGCGCGCGACGGACGCTCGCTGTACGTGGTGCAGTTCTTCACCGACTCCAACGGGGACGGGGTGATTGACGCGAGCGACAGCGGGGTGCTGTTCCGCGTGCCCTTCTCACCCGAGCGCGACGACGCGCCCGCGCAGGCCGCAGCCACCAGCCCGGACCAGCTCACCAGCGAGGCGTGGAACTGCGAGTATCCCTCCCCCACGGCCGCGTCGCTCATCACGACCTGTTCCCGGGGCCAGTCGCTGGATGTGTATCAACTGCCGCTGGATGGCCAGGTGCCCGGCGAGTGGGACGTGCCCCGCCTCAATGAGGAGCTGGGCATGGTGGGCCGGCGGGCGGATCAGCTCCTCCTCTACCGGCAGCGGCTGCTGCTCGAAAAGCGACCCAAGCTCCGCCGGCTGCTGATGATGCGCCTGAGCCACCTGCACCTGGCCTACGGCGACTTCGACGCCGCGGACTTCTACGCCCGCCACATGCACTCGGTGAGTGACCCCGCCACCGCGGGCTTGTCGGAGCCGCTGCGGCTGCTCATCGCCCACCGGCGCGCCCTGAAGGAGCGCGACCGGGGCCGCATGGTGGACGAGCTGCAGGAGGCCGAACGCCAACGCATGGCGGCGCTGGACCCGGCCGCCGCGCCCAGTCCGCCCTCCGCCGTCTATCAGCACGTCATTCGCAGCGAGCTGGCGCAGTCGGCCGGCGACTTCACGCTCGCGAAGCAGGAGCTGGAGGCGGCCCGGCTGACGGACACCACGCCGCGCGCGGTGCTGGAGGCCTGGTACGAACAGGCGGACGCGCTGTACCGCGAGTTCGATGACCGGGAGGCGCTGGCCGCCGCCGGCCTCCAGCTCTCCCGGAACAAGGTCTTCAAGGAAGATGATCAGCTCGACTTCGCTCGCGCCGCCGTCCGGGCGCTGTACCGGGGGCGCCCCTACGCGGAAGCGGACGCCGCCATGGCCCAGGCGCTCGCGGCGGAGCCCGCCGGGACTCCGTATGCGTTCGCCCTGGAGCTGGGCCGCCACGTCAATGCGTTGCACGAGGAGCGCCCTCCCCGCCCCGTCCGCGACGCCCTGGTCGCCTTCTACAAACAGCAGCAGAACCCGCTCCGCCGCCGCATGGTGGTGCAGGACACCGCCGAGCGCGCGGCGAGCCTGGGCGCCGACGGCGTGATGGAGGCCCTGGCGACGCTCTACATCGACGACACCCCGCCCGGCACAGAGGAGCGCCGCCGGGCGGAGCGGCTGTTCCGCCGCGCGCTGCTGGGCCGCGCCTACCGCCGCATGGGGCGGGACCGGATGGACGAGGCCCGCGCGGACTTCGACCTCGTGACCCGGCGCACGGGCTCACTGGAGAGCGCCGTCGAGTCCATGAGCCTGCGCCTGCGGGCGGGCGTCGCTCCGGAGGTGGTGATGAAGGAGGTCACCACGGAGGTGCCGGGCAAGGCGAAGTCGATCACGCACTTCGTGAAGGCCTACGTGACGACGCGCCGGCTGTCCAAGCTGGATGACGACGCCCACGCCCAGGCGGTGAAGACCGGCCTCGCGGAGCTGCGCGCGGCATGGCAGGAGCTCAAGAACCAGCGCGAGGTGCAGGCCCTCATGGGAGCCATCCACCACGAGGACTTCCTGCGCGGCCGCAACCCCGCCGCCGCCGAGCGCGCCAACCGGCACTACCTGGTCGCCCTGGACCTGGTGCGCAACAACCCGCGCTACAAGGCGATGATCCTCGGCGCGCTGGGACTGCTGCACACGCAGGTGGGCAACTACCACATCGCCCTGGGCTATCTGGACGAGCGGGACAAGCTGCCCTACGTGGACAGCGCCGCGGGGCTGTCCGTGGCCCTGGCCCGGGCCCGCGCCCTCCTGCACGTCAACCGCGAGGCGGAGGCCGCGCAGTCCGCGGAGAAGGCCCTGGCCATGGTGGAGGCCGCGCCGAAGCTGGCCCGCTTCATCCCCCTCGTCATGGATCGCGCGGCGCTCTACAACCTCGCGGCGGGCCGGTTCGAGCAGGCGCTGGCGCTCTATGACCGCGCGCTGCCGGGCATCGAAGCCGGCCCTCGCGACGAGGCGGGCCTGCGCAACCGGCTGGTGCTGCGGCTGGCCCGCTGCGCCGCGGCGCTGGGCGCGGACAAGCCCCAGCGGACGCTGGAGGACCTGGACCAGGTGGACCGCGACCTGGCGACGCCCGCCGTGCAGGCCACGCTGAAGCAGGCGCACGCCACGCCCGCGTTCGTCCACCGCGCGTACCGCATCATCGCCGCGGGGCTGCGCGCCAACGCGGAGACCCGGCTCGGGCGCATGGACGCCGCCGCCCGCGCGCTGGAGCAGCGGCGCGCGCTGTTCCTGGAGCAGTTCGACGAATCCGACCGCGACGAGGACATCCGCGCGGTGACGCTCGCGGAGCTGCGGCTGGCGGAGAACGCCGTGGACCGGAGGAATCCCGAGCAGGCGGCCCGGTGGCTGGGCAAGGCGCTGGAGCACGCGGACTCGCTGATGGCGCGCACCCACGCGCCGGTCGATACGGGCCAGCTGGACGTGCTCTGGTTCGCGGCGCAGCTGCAGTCCGAGGACCCGACGCGCATGCCCTTCGACGTGCCCCAGCGCATGAGCCAGGCACGGCGCACGCTCATCGAGCAGCGCGACCCGGCGTGGCGCGCCTGGCTGGCGTGGTTCAACATCTACCTGGCGCTCAGCGGCACCGAGGGCTCCCTCCCGGTCGCCGGGGAGAAGCCAGGCCCGGCGCAGGACGCCCGGAGCGCGGCCGAGTAGCGGCTCGAAACACATTCGGTAACGCGCGGGACATTTTCGCGGCACATGGCGGGAGCACCTTGCACCGTGTCAGCCCGGAAGCCCCGGGCCTGAGCGGCACGGGACTCCGTGAGGGACAAACCCCTCCCAGTCGGTCCCGCACGGTGTCCACGTGCCCTCAGGCCAAGGCTTCCGGGTGCGGTCATCACGCGCACGCTGGAGGTACATCACCATGAAGCGCCATCTGTTCATGCTGGGCCTGCTGTTCGCCGTTCCCACCTTCGCCGGATCCACCCCCCCCAACACCCAGGACGCGACCCAGGGCGCGCGCCGCCCGCCGCCCTTCGCGCGCAAGTCGCCGGTCCAGGTGCTCATCGACCACCGCCAGGACCTGGCCCTCACCGACGCCCAGGCCTCGAGCCTGGAGCGGATCCAGGCCGCACTCGACGTGAAGAACGCGCCGGTGAAGCAGTCCCTGGAGGCCCTGCGCCCGCCCGCGCCGCCGGACCGCGGCACCCAGGGCACGCCGTCCGCCCAGGACCAGGCCAACCACGAGCAGGCCCGCGGCCTCTTCGAGCAACTGCGCGCCAACGACCTGGCGGCGTACCAGGAAGCGGAGCAGGTGCTGACGGACGCCCAGAAGGCCCAGGCCCGCACGCTCCTCCAGGCGGAGCGGGGCTCCCACGGCCCGGGCCACGGCGGCCGGGGCGGTCCTCCCCGAGGCGAGTAGCCCTCCAGGACGGGTTCCGGCCGCCTGCCCGCCAGGACGGCCGGAAACCCGGCGGCTTGGAGTGTCGTTTCCTGAAAGTCACGAACTCCCCGTCAGGATGTCAGAGGGCCTCCGTATGTTGCAGGGCATGGAGGCGATGATGCAGACGATGTTGGTGTTCGTGCCGGTGGCCCTGCTGGTGGGCGCCGTGGTGATGATTCCCCGCTCCCGCCGCCGCGTGCGGCGGTGGAAGGTGCGGGCCTAGCAGGCGGATCCGCGCCCGTCGGATCCGCTGGTTTCCAGGGGGCGGAGCGGAATTCAGGGGCCTCGAAAACAGATGCTTGACGGGGGCGGAGGGGGACGATACAAGCCGCCTCACTGAATCACGGCGGGGCCGCGCAGGGCGGATAGCTCAGCGGTAGAGCGGCGCCCTTACAAGGCGATGGTCACAGGTTCAATCCCTGTTCCGCCCATATAGAGTTAGCAGGGTTTGTGGGGAGTTAGTTCAGTTGGTTAGAACGCCGGCCTGTCACGCCGGAGGCCACGGGTTCAAGTCCCGTACTCCTCGCCACGAGAGAGGCCCGGAACCGAAAGGTTCCGGGCCTTTCGCTTTTCTGGCCGCTCCTTTCCCGCGTGCTGCCCGACGCTTGGACAGGCAGCCATGCCCGCCCGCCGGCCAGCAGAGGCTTCATGAACCCCTTCGGTTCCGGTTCCCACTCCCGACGCATGACCCGGATGGACGGCGCCCTGTTCCTGCTCATGGGCGTCATCGTCTTCGTGATGGTCCTGGCCATCTTCCAGCGGGACCTGCGCATCCATACCGAGGGCGCCTGGGCGCAAGGCCGGGTGGTGCGCAAGGAGGTCCGCGCCCGGAGTCGTCTCTCCTCGGGTCGGGACTACGTGCTGCACTACGGCTTCACGCGACAGGGCGGCGGCTGGCAGACGGCCCAGCGCGCAGTCTCCCAGGACCTGTATGAGCGCCTGCGCGCGGGCAGTGGAATCCAGGTGCTCTACGACCGCGACGACCCCGGCCACAGCTACCCCGAGGGCGACGGCGGCATCCCCCTGGTGCTCGCCGTGCTGGCCTTCCTGATGGCCGGAGGCGTCAGCATCACGGGCCTGGTGATCATGCTGAGAAAGGGTCCCGAGGAAGAGGACCTCCTTTCCTAGTGCTGGGCCGGGCCGGATAAGCCAGACAGAGACGTCCGAGGCCTCGGGCGGAGGGGTGAAATCAACCCCCAGCCGGCTTCTCCATCCTGGACCTTCAGGCAGCTTGCGAAACCGCTGATGTCAGGCTTTAGACTGCCGCCCGTCACTGCCGGAGCTTCAAAACCAGACGACAGCAGGGGGCGTGGCCGCAAAGGGCCACGGAACACATGAACATGAAGATTGCCACTCGATGGATTGGGATGCTGGCCGCGTGTGTGTGGCTGGCGGCGTGCCAGGGAATGCCTCCGGAGGGCCCGGCCGGCACCGAGACCATCCGCATGGAGATCTCCCTCGAGGGAGATGTCTGCGGAGTCACCTCGGCCAACGCGACGGTCTCCGCGCCCGACATGACGACGCTTGGTCCCGTGCCGCTCCAGGTGACGGACACGGTCATCCAGGGCCGCATCTCGCAGGTCCCGGCGGGCACGGCCCGGACGGTGCGCGTGGATGCGTTCAACGCTTCCGGTCTGCTGGTGTACTCGGGAAGCACCCAGGTGGACGTGGTGGCCGGCAGCGTCACCTCGGCCAACATCGTCCTGCGCCGCGACCTCCCGAACTGCCCCAACGCGCAGGGGACCGGTGACATCGACATCACGGGAACGCTGGACACGGGCGGGACGCCCACCGACGCGGGCACACCCGACGGCGGCTCGCTCCCGGATGGGGGCCTCGTCCTCGACGGCGCGCAGCTCGCCTTCAACCTGGACGACGCCACCCTGAGCTCCGGCGGCGTCATCCACTTCTTCGACCGCACGGCGGACCGCGTCCACCGGCTCGACGTGCCGAACCGCCGCTTCCTGAGCTCCTACGCGGGCACGGCGGACGCCGTGTCCATGGCGGTGACTCCGGACGGGACCACCACGTACCTGGCCTACAGCGGCGGGCGCATCGACACCTTCACCCAGGACGGCGCCGTCCGCTTCTTCGCCGCGGCGCCGGAGACGGTCTCGAGCATGGTGGTGGCCGGCAACTACCTGTTCACCATCGACGGCTCCGGCGCGTGGGATTCGCACTCGCTCTACCAGCGCTCCACCGGTGCGCGCGTCGCCACGGCCGAGTGGCGCTACTCCGCCCGCGCGCTCGTGTTCTCTCCGGTGAACAAGCGCGTCTACCTGCTCAACTCGGGCGTCTCCCCGACGGACGTGACGATGGTGGACGTGGACCCGGTGGCGGGCACGCTGGGCGCGGAGCGGGACTCGCCGTACCACGGTGACTACAGCCTGCCCAACCCCATCCGGCTCCTGCCGGACGAGTCGGGCGTCATGGTGGGCAGCGGCCTGTTCTTCAACGCCGCCGACCTCACCTACCGCACCAGCATGGGCCTGTCGTTCGTGGACGTCGCCTTCCACAACGGGCGCTACTACCTCATCGACACCGTGGGGAACACGACGCAGCTGCGGGTGCTGAGCAGC
Organism: Corallococcus exercitus; assembly: GCF_042231735.1. GTDB lineage: Bacteria > Myxococcota > Myxococcia > Myxococcales > Myxococcaceae > Corallococcus > Corallococcus exercitus_B. The sequence continues at coordinate 9,443,595 of NZ_CP102577.1, read as the reverse complement.
ACCTTCGACATCCTCTCCGCCAGCTACTACCCCGGGGTCGCGAAGCGGGTGTTCGTGCACGGCGGCGAGCTGGTGCTCGTCACGGGCGTGAGCACGGGGCAGCTCCAGGTGCGCATCCTCACGCCGTAGCCGCGAGGATTTGAAACACAGCCAGAAGCCCAGCAATCCCACCGGGTTGCTGGGCTTTTTCCTTGTCCGCGCTCAGGGCTCCTCCTCGGGCTTCTCGGCGCGGACCGTGACTCCCGAGCCGTCCCGGGGATTCCAGCTCACGTCCACCCAGAGGTCGTCCGCGAACCGCACCCGGAGCTTCTGTCCCGGCTGCTCCCACGTGTAGCCGGGCCAGGACGCCTCGCTTTCATCGGAGCCGGACCCCTGTTGCAGGTCGGCCAGCTCCTCGCCGTCATGCTCGAGGCGTGTCGAGCAGTCGCCCCATGACAGCAGCTCGTCCGACGTGGGGCCGCTCTCCGCCAGTCGCCAGAGCGTCAGGTGGGTTTCATCGGCCGCGCCGCACATTCCTCCCATGGGCCGGCCAAACATCCAGGACGTCTGCTTCACCACCGCCCCGGGCGACCCATCCTCGAAGCGAAAGCCCAGCTGCGTCGTCCCGGTGACCCAGGCCACACGGTGCTTCGCCCCGCGCGACAGGAGCAGCTCCCCCGCGCCAGACGTCTCACCCAGACCCCGGAGGCTCATGCTGTCCTTCGCCGTTCCCTGCACGGGGATGCGCACGGTGTCCGGCCCCGCGAACGGCGCGGCGGGACCCAGCTTCCACTGGAGGAACACGTGCTCCAGGACCTCGCTGGCTCTGGCCATGTCCTGGCAATACCGGTTCGAGTAGTCCGTGGGAGCCTCCGAGTGGGCGGCGACGCCCCGCCACTCCTCGCCCACGCGCATGAAGAAGGGGGGCAGTCCCCGCAGCTCCGGCTCCTCCGATTGACTCACCTCCGGAACCCCGGCCACGAGCCGCACCGCCAGGGGCCGGGCCAGCTTCACGACCTGGAAGGTGGAGGGCTCGCCCCACCGGGGCGCGGGGTGGCTGGAGCGCAGAAGCTCGGGGGCCCCCGGGGCTCCCGCGTCGATGACATCCACCCGGGCGCGCAGGGACTGCACCCCCGTGCGTGGGACGAAGACGAGCCCTCCCGGTTGGATCTTCGCCTTGAGGAGGTAGCCGCGCTTCGTCTTCTGGACCTCGTAACTCACATCCCCCGGCGCCAGGGAGGGAGCCAGTCCCGCGGCCGCGTACAGCGGGCCATCGTAGAGCACGGCCGGGCGCCCATCGCGAAACAGCCCCAGGTGGGCAAGGCCGAAGAAGGCGCGCACCCTGCGCGAGGGCGGCTTCCCAATCGATTGGCGCGCGTTGCTTTCGTTCTCGGTGCAGTCGAGTCCCCCATCGTCCTCGGCCGGCGTGTCAGGCCGCTTGCGAATGCTCCGGTTGAGCGCCTCGGGCTTGTCCCCGCCGTTCACGGTGTACAAGCGCCCCTCCCCGGCGGTGACGAAGCGGGTGGGGCCCACCGCCTCAAGGTCCTCCAGCGAGAACCAGACCTCGACGTGGTCGGAGTGCACGTCATCCGTCGAGGAGGACGGCGTCGTGTCCACCACCTCCACCTCGAGCAGGAGCTGGTGGCCATCCGAGGTCAGCCGCGCCGAGGACGCGGCCTCCTTCTCTCCACGGGCCCGCAGGGGCGCGGAGAAGTCGGCGGGAGCCGCCAGGGTCATCCATGCCGCCAGCAGGGGCCAGGGGCTCATGAGGGCCTCGGGGGGCGGGCGACGGAGGGTGAAGCGCTTCGGGTGTGGCTGAGCAGCCGCATGTCCCGAGCCTAGAGCAGTTTCCGCGCCAGCCTCCGGGCCCCGCACCTGCCATGGGACGGTCCGCGCTCAGCGAATCCCGGCGAACTGCTTCTCGTACACCTCGCGGTGGGACGTGCCGTTGTGCTTCACGTCCATCCGCTCCTTGGCCAGGTCCAGCCGGAAGGCCTGTTTCTGTTCCGCGGTCTGTCCCTGGGTCTTGCTGGCGTAGTCCAGGTAGTCCGTCGTGTAGAACGCTCCCTGGTTCTTCAGTTCGCTGTGCTTTCCCACCGCCAGCTCGCGGCCCACCGAGCCCGTGTGGAGCATGCCCTCCACCTCGAGCGTCATCTTCTTCTCCGCGTAGTCGGAGGCGGAGGTGATCTTCTTGCCGCGGACGTCATCGTCCAGCGCGTCGAACTTGGGACGCCGGTAGGCGTTGTTCATCTCGAACATGAACGTGCCCGCCGCGTCCTCCGGCGACTTCTGCTTGAGCGTGGGGTCCATGTACACGGTCACCTTCTTGGTGGACGTGTTCTGAGCGGTGTGCGAGCGGCCGTGGATGCTGCCCTCCCGCACCTGCACGTCCGCGTCGGACGTTTCGTTGAGCCGCTTCACCGCGATCGGGCTCTTCGCCAGGAGCTGGGCGGCGTTGCCATACCCCAGCTCCGCGAAGTCCTTGAGCACGCGGTTGGGAAGCGCGTCGATCTCCGACTGCCCGATGGACTGGACCTTGTTGGCGGCCGCCGTGTCCACCGGAGCATTGGCCTGCGGCGTCGCGGGCGTCTTGCCCCCCGCGCCGGCCGTGAAGGTGTCCTTCCCCACGGCCGTGTTGGATGGAGCCACCACGTTGCCGCTGGAGCTGGCCTGGGCCGGGGCCTCCGGTCCCTCCACCCGCTGCTTCTTCACCGCCCCCGACGTGCTGGCCTCGGCCTTCGGAGGGGTGGGAGACGGAGGAGCGGACTTCGAGGGCTCCGACAGCCCCGCGTCCGAAGCCTTGCGCTTGCCCGTGGTGGGAGGGGGAGGCGCGGACGGAGTGGAGACGGAGGGGGAGCGGCTCTTGGTGCCCTTGATCATGGGAGCTCCTTGCGGGGGAGGCCATAGCCTACCATCCGGTCCAAGGCACGTGCGTTCCATGATGGGATGAATGGTTTTGCAATCCCAATGGCAACGCATGACATCCAGAAGAAGGGATGGCATTGCTCACTGGGGCCCCGGGCCGGGCGGAGGCACCCGCACCTCGCGCGAGCGCTCGACCGCGGAGACGCCAGGGACCTGCTCCAGGCCCGCGAGCGCGTCCTCACGGACGACGCCCTGGACCAGCCCCACCTCCGCCAGCACCGTGAGGTCGCGGAGCCCGGCGGCCCGCAGGCCGCTCACGACCCCGTCGATGCGCTCGAGGTGGGAGTCCGCGATCAGGACATGGACCGTGATGTCTTCGCTCATGGGTCCGCACCCGCCCCGGCCCCGGGTGCGGAGTCCACCGCACCCGGGGCTGGAGCTCCGGGAGGTTCAGGGGGCCTGGACCAGACCACGGCCCACGTCCCGAGCCGGCAGCGGCAGCGGCCGCACGCGGCGCACCATGGCCTGCCACAGGAGCAGGCCCCGCAGCCCGGTCGCCTGGGCGAAGAGCGCGGCGATGCCGGCCACATGGGGCGTGGCCATGCTCGTTCCCCGCAGCCGCCGGTAGAAGGGCGGCATGGGGACGGACGAGTACACGTCCACGCCGGGCGCCACGATGTTCACCTCACCGCCGTTCGGGTTGATGCCACCGCACGAGAAGGGAGCGATTCCGTAGGCGGAGTCCATCGCGCCCACCGCGACGACGGAGGGACAGTTGGCCGGGCGCCCCACCGCTTGAATGAGCCCGGGACGCTCGCTCTCGTTGCCCGCCGCCGCGATGATGAGCGTCCCCTGCCGGAGGGCGCGCTGCGCGGCGATCTCGTAGACCTGGCTGTAGGGCTCATTCGGCCGCACCAGGCTCCCCAGCGACATGGAGATGACGTGGGCGCCCTGGGCGATGGCCCAGTTGATGCCCGCGAGGACGCTTCCATCCGTGCCGCTGCCCTGGTTGTTCAGGACCTTGCCCACGAGGATGTCGGCCCCGTAGGCCACGCCGTACCGGGGCGGCACGGTGGGCCGCTGGGAGCCGCATGCGGTGCCGATGCAGTGGGTGCCGTGCCCCTGACCATCCGCGGGCGACTGGCCCTGGACGAACGAGCGCGCGAGGATGTTCCGGCCGGTGAAGTCCTGGTGCGGGCCGAAGCCCGTGTCCAGCACGGCCACCTTGATGCCCTGGCCGCTGAAGCTCGAGCCGATGACGCCCGTGGCCTGCAAGCCCCAGGTCGCCTCGGCCTCGTTCCAGGCCGGGATTCCGACCTCCGCGGGCACGGGCATGGCAACCCCCGGCATCGCGGCCCGCCCGGTCCGGCTCAGCAGGTCATTGATGAGCGCCGTCACCGAGTCCCGGTACCCGCGCAGGTACTCGGGCGTGACGCCCGCGGGCAGGGACGGCAGGGCCTCCCGCCGCGGCTCTGGCTGGAGGTGCGGGGGCAGCATCGGCTCGGTCCCCATCTCCAGCGGGGACACCCCCAGCATCGGCTCGAACATCCCGTGTTGCAGCATGGACTGCGGAACCGCCAGGGCATGCACGTAGCGCTCCGGCTCCGCGGCCACGATGTGTGACGAGCCGCGGCCCATCACCGAGACCTGGTCCGGGTCGAGGTCCACGACGGCCGCGTTCAGGCGGGGGAAGAAGACGTTGTCCGCTCCCGGCCCGCCCTTGGACTCCTTCACGTCCTCCAGCGCCTCGATGTGGGAGATGCCGAGCTCGTCCCGCAGCGAGCTGATGGACGTCTTGGTGTCCTCCTCGCGGAGCATCACGATGTAGCGGCCCGTGGTGTCGTTGCCCTCCTCATTGAAAGGGCTTTCGCCACCGCCCGAGAACCCATCCCCATTCCTGCCATGCTTCCTCGCCATGCCGTCCCCCCTCGAGACAACCGTTGGATGGTTGTCTGACCCGCCCAGCGCACCCCCTGCGCATTTCTACGTTAATGGCTGACATGCGCTGCGTGAGGGCCCCTTCCGCGCAACTGACCGTCCAATGCTTCACGGCATGGGATGGCAGCCTTTTCGCGGGCCGAGGAGCAGCGGCCGGGCCGCCCTTGGGGCATACGCCCGCCCGGGCGGCCCGGCCAGGCTGGGAAGCGCCCGCTACGGCATGGGACGCGAACCCACGGACGGGGCTTCCGGAACCGCGGGCCAGCCGTTGGGCCAGGTGATGGCATCCACGAGCATCACCCGGGCCGTGTGGGCGCTGTTCCACGCGTGATAGACCATGACCGTGTCCCCGCCGGGGCCGGTGACCACGGAGTTGTGGCCGGGCCCCACCCAGCCGCTTGCCGTCTTGAGGATGGGGTTGCCCAGCTTCGTATAGGGCCCCAGCGGACTCGTGGCCCGGGCCACGCCCACGGCGTAGGTGCTGTTGGCGTACGAGTTGCCGCTGTAGAAGAGGTAGTAGTAACCGCCCCGCGCGACGACCCACGGCGCCTCGACGACGCCGCCCTCCCAGGAGAGCGTGTTGCTCATGAGCGTGCGCCGCGTGCCGGTGAGCGACAGCCCATCCGCCGACAGCGTCTGGCCATAGATGGGCGTGGACTGGCCCACCGCGTTTCCGTCCGCCTTCCACACCAGGTACGGCACGCCCGCGGTGTCGTAGAAGAACGTGGCGTCAATCATCCCCATGCCCGCGTCATGCACCAGGGGCCGGCCCAGGTCCGTGAAGGGCCCCAGCGCGCTGGTGGCCGTCGCCGCGCCAATGGACAGCTTCCCGTCCTGGTGGCGCGCGGTGAAGTACGCGATGTACCGGGTGCCGACCTTGTGGATCTCCGGCGCCCAGAAATCCCCCGTGGCCCACGTCGGACGGCGCGTGGAAGGGAAGATGTTGCCCGCGGCCGTCCAGGTGACCAGGTCCTTGGAGGTGCGCAGCGGGAACGCGTTGGCCGCGCCCCCCGACGTGCAGGCCGCGACGTACTGCGTGCCGTCGTGGATGACGCCAGGGTCCGCGCAGTCCGTGGGCACCACGGGGTTCTGGTAGAGCCCGCCACAGCCCGTGTAGCGCAGCGCGACGCCACACGCGTTGCTGCCGCTGAAGTACGGCGCCCAGCCGTTCGACAGGACCGTGTACGAATTGGGGGACGCATTCGTGCAGCCGCGGTCCCAGGTCACGCGGCCGCCCACGTCGTCGTACTGGGCCGGGTGCCCCGCGGGATGCAACCACGCCGCGCCATAGGTGACGCGCGTCGCGCAGGCCTGGGTGCCGGAGCAGTCCGTGTCGAGCGCCATCACACAGGCGTCGCGCCCGGTGAAGTAGGGCTTCCAGCCGTTCGACAGCACGGCGTAGGAGTTGGTGCCTTCGTTGATGCAGCTGCCGTCCCACGTCACCAGGCCGCTCGCGACGTCGTACTGCTCCGGGTGCCCGGGGTGGATCCACCGGTCCCCGTAGGTGATGCGCGTGCTGCACGCGAGCGCCCCGCTGGACGTGCCCACCGGGGCCTCGTCCACCGGCGCGCCTTCGAAGCGCTCCTCACCACCACAACCCGCCACGAGCGCGGAGAGCGCCCCGGCGAGGACCACGGCGGAAAACAACGGGGGGTTCTGCATCGATGGACCTCCAGAGGGGTGAAATCCTGGATGTCACGTCTATCAGCTATTCTTCGTTGGAGACCACGTTTACGTGGATTGCGGCCATGAGGCGGATTCCCGGGTGAGGTATGCTTCGCCCCGAAACATCCTCACCGGGAGACACACACATGATGCCGTCGTTGAAGAAGGCTGGCCGGGTGCTGTTCGCGATGGGCGCGGGCGCGTTCGTTTCGTTTGGCGCCACGCTGGCGCTGTCCACGCCCGCGACCGCGGAAGCGTCGCAGGTGGAGTGCTACGCCGAGGAGTGCAACGCCAGCTGTGTGGCGAAGGGCTTCCGTCTGGGCAAGTGTTACAAGGCGGCCTGCACCTGCTTCTAGCGGTGCCCGCGACGAGGCCCGGTGCGGACGTGCCCGGGCCTCGTCCACGCGCCCTTACAGCTTGGACTCGAGCAGGGACTGGATGCTCTGGGTGCGGTCCTTCACGTCGTCCACGTTGGTGTGGGGCTTGTTGTCCAGCAGCAGGGTCCCGCCTTCGAAGGAGGCGGCGAACCGCGAGGCGTTGCTGGTGTCCGCGCGGTTCTGGATCTCGATCTTCTTGAGGGACGCCTTGAGCGCCTCCTTGCCCATGTCGTCGATGGTGATGGCCTTGAGCGCCGCGATGAGCGGCACGAAGTACACCTTGGGCCAGCACTCGTCATAGAGATGGGACTCGCCGTCCAGCGCCAGGGTTTCCCAGGCCACCGTCACGGGCACGTCGAAGCCGGCGGCCTCGTCGATGTCCTTCTTGAACTGCGGAAACCGCTTGGTCTCGAACTCCTTGGCGGCGCGACGTTCGGCAAGTCCCATGGTGGCTCCTGATGGAGTGAACGGTGCCGGAAGCTAGCGCGAGGATGTCGGCGTCGACCAGCCCTGGCTTGCTTCACACTCCGGGCGTCAAGGCTGTGCTACGCGTCAGCCCCATGAAAAACCGCCTCGCACTCGTACTCCTCCCCGTCCTCTCCACACTGGCCTGCGTTTCACCGGACCCCGAACCGGGAGTCGAGGTCGGAACGTCCGAGCAGGCGGCCACGACTCCGCTCCGGGCGAAGGCGCTGGGCCGCATGCGGAACGCGGCGAAGTACTTCCATGACAACGTCGCGCGCCACGGCGGCTACGCGTGGCACCACAACGCCACCAACCTGAGCGAGCGCTGGGGCGACATCCAGCTGGACGAAGATCAGATCATGATCCAGTCGCCCGGTACTTCGGACGTGACGGTTGCCTTTGTCGAAGCGGCCCTGGCGGACCCGGCGACCCCGGCGCTCAAGACCTATGCGCTGGACGCGGCGATGGCGCTGCGCCACGGGCAGGTGAAGTCCGGAGGCTGGCGCCTCTATGCCGACTTCAAGCCGACGCCGACCCTCAAGGCCTGTTATCTCAACACCACGGCGAGCTGCAGCTGTGGCGGCTGCACGATGACGGTCTATGACGACCAGGTCACGCAGAACGCGCTCATCGCGATGATGCGCACCGACCAGCTCCTCGGGTTCGCGAACACGGCCATCTCCGGCGCCTCCGCGTACGCCCGCAGCCGGGTGGAGACGTCCCAGTTCCCCACGAACGGCGGCTTTCCGCAGGGGTTCGCCGGCCCCGTCGCCGCGCGGCCCGCGCTCTCCGCGAGCTATCCGCCGTCGATCGGGACTTCGTGTGGTCTGGCCACCTGCTACGCCAACTCCTACACGACCGAGTACTGGGACGACCCGACGTTGAACGACAACCTCGCGACGGCGTTCGTGGAGATGCTGTATTGGGCGAAGGAGATCTATCCCTCTCAAGCCGCGACGTATCAGTCCATGCGCACCGCGTTCGGCGACTTCCTTCGCCGTGCGCAGATGCCGCAGCCCCAGCCCGCCTGGGCGCAGCAATATGACCTCCAGATGCAGCCGCGCTGGGCGCGCAACTGGGAGACGCCTGCGATTGCCGGACAGGAGAGCCAGGACGCCATGTGGGCGCTGCTGCGCCTCTACCAGCTCGACCCGAGCGTGCCGGCGAACCGCGCCGCGGTCGGCACCGCGCTCGCGTACCTGGAGACCGTCGACTACGCCAATGACACACTCCTCTCCCGATACATCGAGCTCGACGACACCGCTCCGTCGAACATCGGCTTCTACACGGTGAAGCCCGGCGGCTACCCGGCCCAGTTCTCCACCGCGCCGCCGACCTACCAGAACTACGGCTGGGAGGTTCCGTCGCAGCTCGCCGCCATCCGCGCGGAGTACGACCGGCTGGCCACCGACACGACCGTGATGAAGCGCTCCTGTCAGCAGCTGCGCGCCGACACGGCGCAGGCCGTCGACACGGCCGTGAACAACGAGCGGTGGATCACCACGTACAGCCCGGGCGGCCCGCGCAGTGGTGCGACGCCGGGCGACTACCTCGACACGGCCACGTTCGTCCGGAACATGCGCACGCTGGCGGAGTTCGTCACGCGCACGACGACCGACTGCACCGCCTGGAACTACTGATCCGCCGCTCTCGCGGAGCTGGATTCACTCACGGTGCAACACGCCGTGTGTATCGTTGGGGGTGCATGTGTTTTTCGTGCGCCCTGCCCTCATGAGACTCGCGTGAAACACGGCCGGGCGCGTAGCATTCTCGCGCTTTGGACGGATTGACGTGGATGAGGGACGGTGGCAGGGCCCGGCGTTGGTGGCCCTGGGTGCTGGCGGCATTGGCGGTGGGTGCCTGGGTGCTCCGGGCCTTGCCGTTCTTCCACCGCGCTGGGGCGCTCGGCTACATCGTGAACTACGACGAGGGCGTCTACGCTGCGGCGTCCACGCTCCTGTGGAAGGGGCTCTTGCCCTACCGCGACTACCTCTTCGTGCACCCGCCGGGCGCGCTGCTGCTGGGCGCTCCGGCCGGAGCCGTGGGCATGTTCGGAGACCCGGCCACCGGCTTCGCGCTGGCGCGCTGGCTGGCCACCGGGCTGGGCGCCGTGAGCACCGTGCTCGTGGGCCGGCTGGCGATGCGGGCCTGGGGACCGGTGGCGGGCGTCGTGGCCGCGCTGGCCTACGCGGCGCACCCGGAGGTCGTCACCATGGAGCGCGGGCCGTTCCTGGATCCGCTGCTCAACCTGTGCGGCCTGGCGCTCGCGAACCTCTGGCTCCTGCCTCCAGGCCACGCTCCCCTGCCCCGCCGCGCGGGCCTCGCCGGGGTGCTGGCGGGCGTGATGACGTCCGTGAAGGTGCTGGGCGGCATCTGGGGCGCGGCGGCGCTCGTGGCCCGTGCGCCCGGCCTCCGCTGGCCCCTGGCGCGGCGCTTCGTGCTGGCCGCTTCGTTCACGGTGCTGGCGCTCGTGGGGCCCCTGGCCCTGATGGCCCCGGAGGCCTTCGTGCGCGACGTGCTGTGGTTCCAGTCCGCCCGGCCCGAGGACGGCGTCACGTCGCGCTGGGAGCGGCTGCTGGAGATGACCCACGAGCGGCGCCGCTATGCCCTGCTGCTCGCGGCGGTGGGCCTGGGCGTCGCGCTGTTCCGGGCCGCGCGGCGGAGCACCCGCGCGGAGGCCGCGCCCGAGCGCTTCGTCGCCACCGCGTACCTGCTCACCGTGGCCGCGTACCTCGCCGCGCACAGCTACTGGTCCAACTACAACGCGCTGCTCGCGGGGCCGGAGGCGCTGCTCGGCGGACTGGGCGCGGCGGCGCTCGTGGGCTTCGCGGCCGCGCGGGCCCGGCCCGTGGGCGCGGTGGCGTTCGGGCTCGTGCTGCTGGGGCCGCTGTACTCCGTGCGGGAAGCGCTGCGCGGCTCGGAGGTCCGCCCTCCGGAGCAGGTCCTCCAGGCCCGCTACGTCCGCGAGCAGGTCCCGCCGGACGCGTCGCTGTGCGGCTTCGAGCCGGGCTGGGGACTGCTGGCGGGGAGGCTGCCGCCGGCGCTCCCGGGACAGGCCGTGCCCGTGGACCCCTATGCGCTGATGCTCCAGGACGCGCTCACGTCCGGCGCCCGCTACCCGGACGCGGCGGCGGCCTTCGCCAGCCCGGCCTCCCAGCAGCGCATGGTCGCGCTCCTGGGGCGGTGCGACTTCGTGCTCCTGGGCGCGCGCGGCCAATGGCAGCTGTCCAACGACAGCCGCCGCTGGTTCGAGGCGAACTACACGCGAGGCGTGTCGCCGGACTCCCCCGCTGTCGAGCTGTGGCGCCGTCACGAGCCGCTGGCTGGAGCCGTGACCGGCGCGTCGCCGTAGGGCCCCCGGACACGCCGCTTGACGCCCCGTTCGAATCAGGGGACGAACCGGCCCCATGCCCTACACCCCCATCGTCGCCACGCTGGGCTACGTGATGTCGCCGGACGGCCAGCAGGTGCTGCTCATCCACCGCGACGCGCGCCCGGACGACGCCCACTACGGCAAGTACAACGGCCTGGGCGGCAAGATGGAGCGCGACGAGGACATCGCCGCGTGCATGCGCCGGGAGATCCGCGAGGAGGCCGGCATCGAGTGCACGCGCATGGCCCTGCGCGGCACCCTGTCCTGGCCCGGCTTCGGCAAGCACGGCGAGGACTGGCTGGGCTTCATCTTCCGCATCGACGCCTTCACCGGCACGCCCCTCACGAAGAACCCCGAGGGCTCGCTGTCCTGGGTCCCCGTGTCCTCCATCCTGTCCCTGTCGCTGTGGGACGGGGACCGGCACTTCCTGCCGCTCGTGTTCGACGAGGACCCGCGTCCCTTCCACGGCGTCATGCCCTACGAGGGCGGCCGCGCGGTGAGCTGGTCCTTCACCCGACTGTAGGGCCCGCTCCGGCGTCCTGAGACCAACGCTCGCGGGCGCCCCCTCTGGTTTTCCAGCCGGCGCCCGGCCCGGGCCGCTACAACCGCCGCCTCTCACTTTCGACACACGTGAAGGAGCGCGGCATGGACCTCATCGGACAGCTCTCGCAGCAACTCGGGGTGGATGGCACGCAGGCACAGGGGCTCGCGGGTTCGCTCCTGAAGCTGGTGCAAGGCACGGTGCAGGAGAAGGTCGGCCCGGACGCGGCGCGGCAGATGGACCAGGCCATCCCGGAGATGCAGGGCTGGCAGCAGCAGGCCCAGGCCCAGGCCCCGGCGGGCGGTGACGGCGGCGGCCTGATGGGCGCCCTGGGCGGGATGCTCGGCGGCGCGGGCGGGGGCGGCGGTGGCGGCCTGATGGGCGCCCTGGGCGGCGCGGCGGCCCACGCGGGCGAGGTCGCCGGCGTGGTGGCCATCCTCCAGCGCTTCAACCTGGACGCGGGCAAGGCCACCCTCGTGGCCCCCCTCCTCCTCGACTTCCTCAAGTCCCGCCTGGACCCGGGCCTGGTGGGGAAGATCCTCGCCGTGGCCCCCATGCTCGCGGGCGGCTCCGGGGGCGGCGGCGGTCCCCAGGGCGGTGGTGGGCTGGGCGGGATGCTCGGCGGCATCCTGGGGAAATAGGACCCGGAGCCCGCGGCAACCCCCTGGGATTGCAGGGGATTCGGGATGGGGCCGGACGGAGATGCAAAACAATTCCGTCCCTGGCGGGCACGCGGGTCCGGCCGGGGTGGGGGGACACGCGGCTCCGGCAAGAGCGTGGACGACATCATGAAGGCTCCGAAGGGCACGCTCGGTCCCGCGATGAAGGAGATGGCGGCGAACCAGAAGAGCCCCCTGGGCCTGAAGGCCGCCGCCTGAGCGGCTACAGCGCCATCGTCCCGGCGATGATCTCCTTCATCACCTCGGACGTGCCGCCGCCGATGGTGAGCATGCGCACGTCGCGCCACGCCCGCGCGACGTGGGACTCCTCCACGTAGCCCATGCCGCCGTAGAACTGCTGGCAGTCATAGGCCACGCGCTGGGCCAGCTCCGTGGTGAGGAGCTTGGCCATGGCGATCTCCTTCACCGGCTTCTGCTTGCGTTTGCGATTGAAGAGCTGCACCGCCTGATAGGTGAGCTGCCGCGCCGCCTCCACGCGGGTGGCGTGGTCCACGAAGGTGTGGCGCCATACCTGGAAGTCCAGCAGCCGCTTTCCAAACGCCTGACGCTCACGGCCGTAGCGGATGGCTTCACGCAAGAGGTCGTCCATCACCGCCACCGTGTAGAGCGCCGTCACCAGGCGCTCCGCGTGGAAGCTGTTCATGATGTGGAAGAAGCCGTCGTTCTCCCGGCCCAGCACGTAGCGGGCGGGGATGCGGCAGTCCTCGAAGTAGAGGATGGCCATGTCCGACGAGCGGTGCCCCACCTTCTGGAGCTTCTTCGACACGGCGAAGCCCTTCACGTCCGTGGGCAGCGTCACCAGCGAGATGCCCGGCGCGCCCTCCCCTCCCGTGCGCACCGCCAGCACCAGGAAGTCCGCGCGGGCGCCGTTGGAGATCCACGTCTTGGCGCCCTGGATGACGTAGTCGTCGCCGTCCCTGCGCGCGGTGGTGCGCAGCCGCGCCAGGTCCGAGCCCGCGTCCGGTTCGCTCATCGCCAGCGCCGCGATGCGCTCCCCGGTAATCGCGGGGGCGAGGAACTCGCGCTTCTGCTCGTCGGTGCCCAGCTCGTTGATGACCGGCGTGGCCATCTGCCCCTGCACCAGGAGCGACATCGCCACGCCGCCGTTGCGCGCCCGCGCCAGCTCCTCCGCGAAGGCGGCCACGTACCAGGAATCCAGCCCGCTGCCGCCGTAGGCCGGATCATGGCTGATGCCGAAGAAGCCCAGCTCGCCGCAGCGGCGGAAGACGTCGCGGGGGAACTCGCCGGCCTGGTCCCACTCCAGCGCGTGCGGGGCCAGCTCCTTCTCGACGAACTGACGCACGGTGCGGCGGAACGCCTCGTGCTCCGGGGTGAAGCGCTCATCCATGAGGCGGGATGCTGTCAGGGCCCGCCCCGCGCTTTCAAGCCGCGCGGCCCTCAGCGTGCGCGGATGAACGTGAAGGACAGCGGCTGGCCGCCCCGGTGCAGCGCGAGCACCGCGGGGCTGCCCGGCGCGCCCAGCTCGCGCCGCCGCGCCTCGCCGGTGTCCAGCACCACCGCCCCGTCGATGGAGCGCACCACGTCCCCCACCTGGAGGCCCGCGACGTCCGCGCCCTCCGCGATGCCGCTGATGATGACGTCCCGTCCCGTCATCCCGAAGCTCAGGCCCAGCCGGCCCGGCTCCACGCGCTGGAGCCCCAGGCGCCAGTCCCCCAGGGCCTGCGTCTTCCCAGCGGCGAGCGTCACCTTCCGGTCCACCAGCTCCCGGCCCCGGCTCCACGCGGTGAGCCGGTGCGGGCCCGGGGCCAGGTCCTTCAACTCGAAGCGGCCGTCCGCGCCCGTCGTGGGAGACGCGATGCCGTCCGCGTCCACGTAAGCGCCGGCCAGCGGCTCGCTCGTGCGCGCATCCACCAGGCGTCCGGACACGCCGCCGCCCGCGTCCACCACCACCTCCACGGCGGCCTCCGCGCCCGACGCGAGCGTCACGTCCACCTTGCCCGCGCGTTCGTCCGGCAGCGTGGCCGTGACGGTGACGCGCGTGGGGAAGACGTCGTCCACCTGGAAGGCGTCCCCGGAGAACTGGCGCTCCACGCGGGAGAGGAAGTCGTCCTCGCCGCGCGCCGCGGTGACGGTCAGCGTGAAGCCTCGCACCTCGCGGCCTCCGGCGGAGCGCACGGTGCCCTTCAGCCGGGCCGCGGGCTTCAGCTGGAGCGTGAGCTCCTTCTGGGACGCGGACACGCGCGCAGCCTCGCCCTGTCGTCCGCCATTCGTGGACCAGACGCGCCACGCATCCGAGCCCAGCCCATCCAAAGCCAGCACCGCCTGGCCAGACGCGTCCGTCAGCTCCTCCGCCTGGATGTCCATGTGGCCCGCCTCCGTGGCCATCACAATCGCGCGGACACTGGGAGCGCCGTTGGGCTCCAGCACCGTCACGCGGAGCGGCTTCTTCGGCTCGCCCACCACCAGGTCCACGTGGCGCCGGCCGCCGGCCTCCAGCTCCACCACCTGCTGCTGGTCGCCGTTCTGGAAGCGCAGCGCGGACAGCCACGCGCTCAGCTGGTAGCGCCCCGCGCCTACGCGCATCGACCACGTCCCATCCGGCCTCGCGGGCACGTCGACGGACTCGGAGGCGGGAGCATCCACCCGGTGCGCGGTGACCGTCACCGCCCCCGACGGCCGCTGTCCGTCCTCCTTGCGCACGGTGCCCTCCAGCACGCCCTCGCCCCCGAGCTTCAGCCGCGCCGTCGCCGTCTTCCCGGCCTCCACGCGCACGGGCTGGCGCACCGCGTCCTCGCTGTTCGCGCGGCGCGCCGCGACGTACACGGTGCCCTCCGGCACGTCCTCCAACGTGAAGCGCCCCTGCGCGTCTGTCATTGAAGGCAGCGCGTCCGGCAGGGGCCGCCACTTGAGCTGGGCCACCACCGTCACGCCGGGAAGCGGCATCTCCGAGGCATCCACCACCGTGCCCTCGATGCGCCCCGGCGCCGCCAGCTCCAGCATCCGCTCGAAGCGCTGTCCCGCGAGCACGCCCAGCCCCGCGCGCGTGAGCGGCTGGAAGCCCGGAGCGCTCACCCGCACGTCGTACGCGCCCGGCGCGAGCCCGCCCACCTCGAAGCGCCCGTCCGCCCCTGTCCGGGCCTGGAGCAGGTCCGCCCGGTCGCCATGCGCGCGCACGCCCACCGTGGCCCCCGCGATGGCCCCACCCGAGTCCTTGCGCCGCACCACGCCCACGAGGGACGCAGCGCCGCCGAGGCGGATCCGCACGTCCTTCACCGTCATGCCCGCGCCCACGACGACCGCGCCGCCGGACGCGCCGGTCTCCTCTCCGTGACGGGCCGTCACCTGGAACGACCCGGGCGGCACGTCCAGCGAGAAGCTGCCCGTGTCCCCGGCCTCCGCCTCCACCGCGCCGTCCTCGCCCCAGGCGCTCACGCGCGCGCCCGGAGCGGGCGTTCCATCCGCGCGCGTGACGAAGCCCTCGATGAACGCGGAGCCCTCCAGTTCCACGCGCACGTCCGTCCCCGGGACGTGCACGCGCGCGATGCGACGGGGTGCATGGCCCGGGGCCCGCGCCTCCAGCTGGTACTCACCGCGCGCCAGCCCGTGGAACCCGAACGCGCCCCGCGCGTCGCTGAGCGCTTCGTGCCGTGCCTCGTCCGGCACCGACGCCCCCGTCTGGAGGAACACGGGGAGCGCGTCCTCGAAGCCGGTGTGCGGTGTGAGCGTCAGCTCCACCATCGGCACCGGCGCACCGCCCGCGCGCTCCACCGTCAGGCCCGTCAAAGACACGCCGGGTTCCAACAGGAGCCGGACCGTGGATTGCGCTTCTCCATGCGGCCGCGTCACCTCCGCGCGCGCCAGGGCCAGTCCCTCCGCACGCGCGGTGACGAGATAGGGCCCGGGACGCGCGGGCAGCACGAGCGCTCCCGTGGCATCCGTCCGGCCCTGTCCCGCCACGCGCCACGAGGGCAGCCGGGAGCCGGGGGACGGCTGTCCCCGCAGGTACAGCGTCACCTGCGCGCCCTGGAGCGGTCCCGCCGCCGTGGCGGTCTCCACGCGCAGCGCGCCGTCCACGTCGCGCATGGGCTGTTCCACGGGCGCGGTCGCCCCGCCTCCGTCCTGTCGCGGAGCCCGCGCCATTCCCGGCGTGGGAGGCGTGGGAGGCGTCACGGTCCCGTCGCGGGCCGCCGCGACAGGTCCAGAGGCGCGCAGCCAGACGAAGACCCCGGCCAGCAGCAGCGCCAGCCCGGCCACCACGACGAACACCTTGCGAGACGACATGCACCCTCCGGGGGAGGTGGGGAGCCGCGCCCCAAGACACCTCACCCCGTCCCCGGGTTCCAGGGGCGTCCCGCTTTTTCCAACACCCACCCGTCCTTCAGGGGGAGCACCGCCGAGCGAGGCTACAGGGGCAGGAACGCGATGCGGAGGCCCAGGGTGAACAGCGCGTGGAAGCCGTCATCCACGGGCGTGAGCCCCTGGTCGCGGGTGCCCACGCCGGTGATGTCCAGCGTCTGCGAACCGGTGCGCACCGTGTACTGGCCCACGGACGCGGTGATGATGGGCCCCAGCGACAGGGACCGCGCCACCCGCACGTCGCCGCCCAGCGTGACGCGCGCGATGGTGGGCCCCCGGTCCGTGACGTGCGTGTCCACGTGCGTGGGGACGAACACGCCCGGAGCGACCTGCAGCTGCGTGTCCCCCTCCACGTGGCTCTTGAGGATCTCCAGGCCCACGCCCAGGCCAATCCACGGGTCGAAGCTCGCGCCCGGCCGGAGGTGGTAGCGGACCTCCGGCCCGACGCGCCACTGGAAGGTATCGCATTGGAAGCCCTCCGGGCATGAGAGGTCATTCGTCTTGGTCAGCACCGGCTCCCAGCTGCCCCACGCGCCAATGTAGAACCGCGGCGTCACCCGGAAGCCCAGCTCCGCGATGACGGGGAAGGAGACCTTCGCGGAGTCGGTGATCTTCAGGTCCTCCAGCGTGCCCGAAGGGCTCTGGCCATTCGTGTAGACGTAGCCCAGGCCCAAGCCCACGTTGCCGCTCACCGCGAACTGCGGCCCGATGCGCCCCTGGCCCTCCATCGGCATCCCCTCCGAGCTCATCGTGGTGGTCGTCGTGGTCGTCTCCGTCTCCGTCTGGGGCTCCGGCTCCTGGGCCGCCGCCGACGTGGCGACTCCCAGCGCGGCGGCGAGCGACAGTGTCCAGCGGAACGGCGCGTTCATCGAGGTCATCCGGTGCATCCTCCGTGTTCGGAATGGATGCGGACGGAAGCAAGTCGCGCGTGCCGTTAGAAGCCACCCTCCTCCGGCGCGCGCCGCCATTCGACAGACAGCCCCGGTCAGCGCTCAATCGCAAACACCAACCCCACCCCCTGGGGAGGCAACCTGGAGGGGCGGGTGGGAAGGCGCGTGCGGGAGCGCCTGGGAACCCATGACGGGCGCCTCGACCGCGATCCTCACCTTAGCAAGACGGCCCGGAAAACCAACGGGTTGACCCGGCGTGGGCCAGACGTCACCTTGCACGGCCACCAACGCCCACGGGCGGAAAGGAAGACGTCATGGCCGGCCAGGAGCTGTCGCCCGAGGCGCTCGCGCTCATCGCCGAGGAAGAGGCCCTGCTGTCCCGCGTCCAGCAGGCGCTGTCGGAGGCGCGCCGTCAGGCCGCGGAGCGCACCCTGGACACGCAGGGGTTGATGGCCCAGCTGGCGGTGCTGCGCGACGACGCCACCACGGCGCACGCCGCGGACCTGCCGCACGTCTTCACCCAGATGAACGAGGTGCGCTCCATGCTGGAGCGCCAGGAGACCGTGCCGCTGCCGGACGCGAACGCCCCCTACTTCGCGCACCTGCGCCTGTCCGGCCCCACGGGCGCGCGCGACTACCTGCTCGGCCGCACCAGCTTCGCCAACCTCGCCGCCGGCGTGCGCGTCATCGACTGGCGCTTCGCCCCCGTCGCGCGCGTCTTCTACAACTACGAGGAGGGCGACGCGTTCGAGGAGTACTTCGGCGACCGGCTCTCCGAGGGCGAGGTGGAGGCGCGCCGGCTGGTCATCATCGAGAAGGGCGTCCTCACCCGCATCAGCACCGGCCCGCACCTGCTCCAGCGCGACGCCCAGGGCCGCTGGCACGCCAGGGGGCGCGACGCGGCCTCCGTGCTCGCGGGCGGCAGCGGCACCGCCGCGCGTCCGGGCTTCCTGGGCGTGGGCCGGGGCACCACGCACGTCGAGGACGCCTTCGGCGTGACGGCGCTCCTGGACGCGGAGCAGTACGCGGCCGTCAGCACCGGCCCGGAGCAGCCGCTGCTGGTGCTGGGCAGCGCGGGCAGCGGCAAGACGACGGTGGCGCTGCACCGGCTGGCCAAGGTCGTCTTCGACGACGCGAAGACGTACCCGCAGGCGCGCACCAAGGTCGTCGTCCCGGAAGCGGGCCTGGCCCGGCTCACGCGCCGGCTGCTCGCGCCGCTGGGCCTGGGCAAGGTGTCCGTGGAGACGCTGGAGGCGTGGTCGCTGGCCACCGCGCGCTCCGCCTTCAGCCTGCCGGGCATCAAGCTCTCCCCGGAGACGCCCGCGCTCGTCACGCGCTTCAAGCGCCACCCCGCCCTGCGCCGCGCGCTGGCCGGCCGCGTGCCGGTGTTCAAGGGCAAGGCCCTGCCCCCCACGCTGGACCGGCTGCGCCTCAAGCTGGCGGACGCGTACCTGGACCGCGCCTTCCTGGAGGCCGTGGTGGCGGACGCCAAGGGCGAGCTGCCGCGCACCGTGGTGGCGGAGGTGCTGGAGCACACCAAGCAGCAGACCGCCACGCCGCTGGCGCGCCAGTACAAGGGCTATGACGAGGACAGCCTCATCACCGTGGACGGACGCGCCATTGAAGCGGACACGCCCGACGCGCTCGCGGGCACGGTGGACGCGGACGACCTGCCCATCCTGATGTTCCTCAAGGCGCAGCGGGGCGCGCTGGGCGCGGAGCGGCTGGCGCACGTGGTGCTGGACGAGGCGGAGGACTTCTCCCTCTTCGAGCTCTTCGTCGTCAGCCAGCTGCTCGGCGACAGCCGCAGCTGCACGCTCGCGGGGGACGAGGTGCAGCAGACGACGGCGGGCTTCGCCGGCTGGGACGCCGCCCTGGAGGAGCTGGGCATCCGCGACGCCGCCACCTGCCGGCTCCAGGTGTCCTACCGCTGCCCGCGCCCGGTGGTGGAATTGGCGCAGCACGTGCTGGGCACGCAGTCCCCGGCCAACGCCGCCAGGGCCGGCCGCGAGGGCGCGCCCGTGGGCTTCCACCACTTCCCCGACGAGGCCCAGGCGTGGCTCTTCCTGGGGGACGCCCTGCGCGACCTGGTGCTGCGCGAGCCGCACGCGTCGGTGGGCGTCATCGCCAGCAGCCGCGAGGCCGCCCAGTCCTTCCACCGCGTCATCCGGGAGATGCCTTGGGCGCGGCTGGTGCTGGAGGGGGACTTCTCCTTCGAGCCCGGCGTGGACGTGACGGACGTGGACAACGTGAAGGGGCTGGAGTTCGACTACGTCGTCCTGCCGGACGTCACCGCGCGCGCCTACCCCGCGGACGACGAGGCCCGCCGCAGGCTGCACGTCGCCGTCACCCGCTCCTCCCACCAGCTGTGGGTGGCCTCCTCCGCCGTGCGCTCCCCGCTCATCCGCACCTTCCCCGGCGCGGACGGGGCCGCCTGAGTCCGACGCCTCAGGGCTGACGGCCGCCGCCGGTGCGCCACTCGCGCTGCCGCTGGGCGTGGGCCTCGCGGCGCGCCAGCGCGTCCGACTCCTGGCGCGGAAGCTCCGCCAGCCGCGTGCGGTGCATGTTCACGCTCAGCTCCAAGAGGCCCCGGTGCTCCGAGGGCAGCTGGTCGCCGTAGTCCTGCAGCACCGTGGTGGCGAAGGCGATGGCGTCCTCGGACACCTGGCGGCGGTACTCGTAGTACTGGTGCACCTCCGCCTCCGTCGCCTCGTTGGACAGCACCTTGCCGTAGAGCGCGTTCCACTTCGCCTTCACCCCCTCGCGGCGGCGCAGCTCCTCCGGGTCCTTCGTGGGCGCGTCATTCTCCCAGTACAGGTTGCCCGGCAGCTTCGCGCGCAGCGCCTCCAGGTCCACCGGATAGGGGCCGGCCTCCTCCTGCGGCGCCGCCTGCACCTGCGCGGTCGCCGCGCCCACCAGGTCCAGCCCGCCGTCCTTCGCGCGAGGCACCGCGGGCGTGGACGCGAACACGGGCGGCGGCGCGGGGGCCTGGGCCGCCACCGGGGGCGCCTCGGGGGCCGTGTCCGGGGCCTGCCCGCCAAAGACAAGCCACGCCCCCACCGCCAGGACCAGGACTCCCGCCGTGCCCAGGGGCAGCTTCCACCGCGCGCGCGTGCTCATGCCCATGGCCATACCGCGCGGCCCGCGCCCGCCGCAACCCGTGTCATCCCACCCCAGCAACGCACCGCGCAATTGATACATTTAAAACATGGCATGACGCGTCAATTCTCAACCCGTAAGTGACGCAAGGCGACAATCACAGTCCTTCCGGATGGAATGCTGCGCCCGACCTGGAATTCACTATTTTCACCGGTAGCGAAGTTTCCCGGCTTCCGGCTGATAAACAAAAACGTATCATCCGCGGCCGCAGCCCCATTCACTCCCCCTTTGGAGGAAGCCGCATGAGAAGTCTTCTCTGGATGAGCCTTCTGGCCCTCACCGCCCCCGTGGGCGCCGCGCGCGCTGAAGTGCTGGTGGAAGGCATTGTCGACGTCCTGGTGGACGGCGGAAACAACTACGCCTGGCAGAAGGTGACGCTGCCCGGCACCAAGTGTGGCAACGGCTCGCAGTACAAGTTCTTCGTGCACAAGACGAACTCGCCCAACCTGCTGTTCATGATGGAAGGTGGCGGCGCGTGCTGGGACTATGATTCCTGTAGCGGCCGTCTGGGCATCCTGGGCGCGGCGAACCCCAACGGCATCCCTGACGACTACATGACGCAGTTCACGGCGAAGTACGTGTCCCCCATCGTGAACGGGGCGGACCCGGGCCTGCCCTTCCGTGACCGCAAGGACATCGTCACGAAGGACTGGAACATCGTCTACATGCCGTACTGCACGGGCGACGTGCACATTGGCAACAACGCCAAGACGTACGTGGACGCCACCGGCGGCCAGGCGCCGCTCACCTGGTACCACAACGGCTACACCAACACGCTGGCCGCGGCGAACTACGCCAAGCAGAACTTCCCCAGCGTGCAGAAGCTGCTCGTCACGGGCTACAGCGCGGGCGGCACGTCCACCTCCGCCGGCTACTACTTCATCCGCAAGGCCATCAACCCCGCCAAGGGGTACATGATCAACGACTCCGGCCCCATCTTCATGGCGCCGAACGCGAACTCCCTGTCGCGCCCGCTGCACGACAAGATCCGCTCGTCGTGGAACCTGGACTCGGTGTTCAGCCAGCTGCCGGCCAGCTTCAACATCAACGACATGGGCTCCATCAACAAGATGGTGGCCACGGAGTTCCCGAACGATCAGCTCGCGTACACGGGCTACACGATGGACTACAACTACTCGCGCTATTCGTATGAGCGCTTCAGGACGCCCAACGACGAGGCGTCCATCCACGCGTACTGGAAGCAGGACCAGGACGCGTTCGTGAACGAGCTGAACAAGTACAACAACTTCAGCTATTTCATCCCGCACCACCGCCCCATCAACGCCAGCCACTGCAGCACCATCATCACCTTCGTGGGCGCGCACGCCTGCCAGCGCATGGAGAAGAAGTACTGGTACGAGTACGCCTCCAGCCCCTGGCAGTCCTGGGCCTGCCACAGCGAGATAGTCCCCATGGACGTCTTCCTGTCGCGCTTCATCAGCGGCAACCAGCGCGTCCGCATCTACGAGCCGGCCAACAACTACAACAACGAGGACGCCGGCATGAGCATCCTCGCGCCCCTCATCAACGGCGCGCTCGGCGGGTAGTCCCCACCGGCAGTGCCTGAAATGAAAACGGGAGCGGGCCTCCAGAAGGTCCGCTCCCGTTGTCTTTTCCAGGCGCCGTCAGGCCGCCTGACGGCTCAGGTGAGGCCGGGCAGCGTGCCCGTGTAGTCCGGGTGGCCGAAGCGGTCCACGTTCACGCCGAAGGCCTGGGCAATGGAGGTGAGCAGCTTGTTGTGCTCCACGGCGCCCGGCAGCGGGGTGCCCGGGCCCGGCCACGTGCCCAGCGGGTCCTTGCCGGGGCGCAGCGACAGCATGCGGCCCATGCGGAACTTCCCGCCCGCGCCGCCCGCCAGCACCGTGGGGATGGACACGTTCATGTGGCCGGCGGCGTCCCCCAGCTCGTTCCCCCAGAGGATGAGGGTGTTGTCGAGCACCGTGCCGCTGCCCTCCGGGATGGCCTTCAGGCTGTCCATGAGGCGCGCCACCTGCTCGGAGTACCACCGCTGCACCTGCACCATGCGCAGGCGGATTTCGGTGCGCGCGGGCTCGGACTGGGTGTCCGTGCGGTGGGCGATGTCGTTGTGGATGTCCTCGTCAATGCCAATCCACGGCATGGACGGCCCGGGGATGGTCATGGTCACCACGCGCGTCAAGTCACACGCGAACGCGCGGGCGATGAGGTCCGTGTGCAGCTCGGTGAGGCCGGGCATGTTGTTGATGTCGCCCAGGTCGCTCAGCGCCTCGGAGGGCGCGTCCGGCCGGGCGCAGTTGAGCGCCCCGGTGTTGGTGAGCCGCCGCTCGATGTCGCGCAGCGCCGCCAGGTGCGTGTCCAGCTTGCTGCCCTCCGTGGCCGCCAGCCGGGACTTCAGCCGGTTCGCGTCCTTGATGAGGTAGTCCAGCAGGCTCTTGCGCTTGGACAGGATGGCCTGCGCCTCCGCCGGATTGCCGCCCAGGCCGCCGAAGAGGCGCTTGTAGACGTTGGCGGGGTTCAGCTCGAACGGCACGCGCGAGCCGTTCTCCGTGAAGGAGATGCTGTTGTAGACGTGCTGGGCGCCGAACTGCTCGAAGGCGTGCAGCTGCAGGGAGCGGAACTGGGTGACGCCGCCCACCGCGTTGCCAATCACCTGGTCCAGGGACGGGCCGGAGGGCAGCTCGTCACCGCTGGACACCTCCACCTCGCTGCCGGTGAGGAAGGTGACGGGGCCGCCCTCGTGGCCGGTGCGGCCGTGCTCGTAGAGGACGCGGTAGTCCAGGCCGTCCAGCACCAGCAGCTTGTCGCGGTGGCGCTGGAGCGGCTGGAGGACGGAGTTCTCGAAGTCGATGTTGAAGCCCGTGTCGCTGCCCTTGGGCGTCCAGTACTCCGGCAGGAAGCCATGGGGGGTGAACAGGGCGATGAAGCGCAGGGGCGCGGCGTCGGCCGCTTCGGCCACGGAGCTGGTGAGCAGGTGCGCGAAGGGCGCCGCCATGGCCGTGCCGGACAGGAGCTTCAGGATGCTGCGTCGGGAGAAGTCGCGGGACATGGAGGTCGGGCTCAACGGGTGGGCAGGCGCCGCTGGGTGAAGGAAGCCGAGCGCACCAGGCTGACCAGCGCTTCGGTGATTTTCAGTTTGTCCGTGCGGTAGGGGCCCGAACGCA
This sequence comes from Corallococcus exercitus, assembly GCF_042231735.1. Lineage (GTDB taxonomy): Bacteria > Myxococcota > Myxococcia > Myxococcales > Myxococcaceae > Corallococcus > Corallococcus exercitus_B. Next base: position 9,420,206 of record NZ_CP102577.1, on the reverse strand, counting down.
TGGCGGCGAGCAGCTCCGCGTCCGAGGCGTGCTCGTCACGCCCCATGGCGTAGCGCACGAACTGGAGCGGCACGCAGTTGGCCAGCTCCTCGCTCTGGGTCAGGTGGCGCGCCAGCTGCGCGCCGCCGGTGAAGCTGCCCAGGTTGGTGGTGCCGTCCGCGGCCATCACCGCGCCGCTGGCGTCCACCGTCTTGCCGTTCTCCTCCGTGCGGTGCTGGCCCAGGCCGTCGAAGTCCTCCATGCCAAAGCCCATGGGGTCGATGATCTTGTGGCAGCCGGCGCAGTTCGGGTTGTTGGTGTGCGCCGCGAAGCGCTCCCGGGTGGTGGCGTTCTCCGACAGGGCCGGGGGGATGGTGGACACGTTGGCCGGCGGCGCGGGCACCGTGCGGCACAGCAGGCGCGTGAGCACGAACTTGCCGCGCTTGATGGGCGAGGACGAGTCGAAGTGGGCGTACGTGGACATCGTGCCCGCATGGGTGAGGATGCCCTGGCGCTCCGGGGGCAGCGTCACGCGGCCCAGGCCCGTGTCGTCGTCCACGTTGGTGCGCTCCAGGCCGCCGTAGAAGTTCGCCAGCGTCTCGTCCACGAAGGAGTAGTTCGCGCCCAGGAGCTCCTGCACGGAGCCCGAGTGGTCCTTCACGATGAAGTCGATGAACGCGTCGCGCTCGCGGACCATGGAGTCGCGGAAGTCCACGCTGTAGTCCGGGTACACGAGGTTGTTCTTGTTCACCTTGGCCAGGCCGCCCAGCCCCAGCCACTCGATGAAGAACTGGCGCAGCTTCAGCTGCGCGGCCTCCGTCTTGAGCAGGCGGCGCGCCTGCGCCTCGCGCTCGTCGGGGGACGACAGCGTGCCGGCCTTGGCGGCGGACAGCAGCGTGGCGTCCGGAGGGCCGCCGGTGACCATGAAGGACAGCTCGGAGGCGACCTCGTAGGGGGTCAGCTCCACGACCTGGCCCTTGCGCGCGTTGTCCGGGCCCAGCTCCGTGCGGTACAGGAACGACGCCGAGGAGAAGAGGGCCTGGAGCACCAGCTCCGCGCCCGTCTCCAGGGTCCCGCCCTGCTTGCCCTGGTTGAAGAGGGCCAGCAGGTCCGTCTCCTCCTCCGCCGTCACCGGCCGGCGGAAGGCGCGCTCACCCACGCGCTGGATGAAGGACCGCGCGCAGTCATCCGACGCCTTGCCGGAGGGGCACGCGTACAGGTCGCTCAGCTGCGACTTGCCCTGCTCCGCCAGCGTCACCGCGGCGGTGTCGATCTGATCCGCCAGGAGCGACGTCACCTGGAGCCGCTCGTGGGTGGAGAAGCCGAGGATGGTGTCCTCGGCCGCGAAGCCCTGGGCGACGTCGACGGGCGTGCCCAGCACCGCGGAGGCGGACTTGTTGTACTCGTCGCGCGTCAGCCGGCGGACGCGCGCGGGCGCCGCCGCGCTTTCAGGCGCCGCGTCCTGCCCACCGATGTTGCCGGTGCAGGCAGAGGCGGAGAGCACGAGAGCGGAGGACAGATAGAAACGACGCAATGGCATGATGTCTGGCATTCCTCGCACCCGCGCGGCCTGACAGACGACCGGCGCACAGGCGGACTGCATTGTACTGGTTGCCCCCCACGCGTGCAGGGGGATTTCATTTCCAGGTGTTTCGCGCTTCCCCGAGGAAGAAGCCGCCCTCACGGAGCATGAAGTGCGAACGCACCTGTCAGGTGCGCACACGGTGCGAAGCGACTCAGGGAGGGACTTCCTCACCCCGTGCCTTCCACCAGTTCTCCCCGTAGCTGATGAAGATCTGCTCGCCGGGGTGGATGTCCCGCAGTGCGTGATAACGGAACACATCGCGATCCTCGGCACGGCTATAGGACGCGTTCGGGTCGCTGGCGTGATTGTAGATCATCCCGTAGCCCATCACGAGCGCGACCCAGTCGCCCTTGCGGGGCTCCTCGTGGCGGTGCCAGCGGATCTCGAAGACGTAGTCGTCGAGCGGCTCACCCCGGCACTGCCGCTGCGGGACCTTGAGGTAGTGGCACTCCTCGATGAGCTCTCCCGCCGCGATGAACGCGTCGGTGAAGACGCCCATCCCCCACTCGCACGGCCGCACCTTCACGCCGGGGTGGAGGAACAGCGCCGGGCCCAGGTTCATGGGTGCTTCTTCTCCGATTCCGGTGTCGTCCACGCGAAGCGAACCATCGCGCAAGACGGGCGGCCACGGGAAGCGGCGGTGAGGCGATACGGCCTTCCCTGACTTCCGGTGCTGTCAGCCTGCCTGCCCTCCGGGCGCGGGGCGGCGGCGGAAGGTGTGGCGCAGCAGGTACAGGCCGGGGAGCAGGGGCAGCCACAGGGTGAAGCCGCGCAGGAGCAGGGTGCCCGCGAGCGCGGCCTCCACCGGGACGCCGAAGAGGTTGAGCATGCCCACGGACGCGGCCTCGTAGGTGCCCACGCCGCCGGGGATGATGGACACCGTCTCCGCCATGGAGGCCACCATGAAGCTGACGAACACGGTGCTCAGCGGGACCTCCTGCCCCATCGCGCGCAGCATGGCGCCCAGCGTGGCTGCGTCCAGCACGTACACGCCCAGCTGCAGGAGGACGCCGCGCGCGAGCAGGCCGGGGTTGAGCAGCATGCCGGGCGGCACCTCCGCGAGGGCCTTGAGCAGGGTGCCCAGCGACGGGATGCGCTTCGCGAAGCGGCCCGGCTTCCACTCGCGGTGCCGCGTGGCCCAGAGGATGGCCATGGGGATGAGCAACGCCACCACGCCGAAGCCGGTGACGAGCCATTGGATCCAGTCGTTCAGCTCCGCCCTTCGCCAGAGGAAGAAGAGGCTCACGCCCACGCCCAGCGCCTGCGCGACGTAGAAGCACAGCACCGTGAGCAGCACCGCGCCCGCGGCCGTGCCGGGGCTCGCGCCCTCGCGCCGCAGCCCGCGTCCGACGAGCAGCGACCCGCCCACGCCGCCGGTGGGAATCACCTGGTCGAACGCGAGCTTCATCAGCGACAGCTTCGCCAGCGACCAGAGCGACGTCTTGAGCCGCGCCCGGTGCAGGACCATCCACCAGATGCCGGCCACGCACAGGTAGGTGCCCACCTGCAACGCGGCGGCCACCAGCAGCCACGCGGGCCGGGCCTGCCGTACCAGCTCCAGGAACTGCTGCTCCTCCGCGTGCCGGGAGAGGATGAACGCGAGGAGCGCGATGAGCACCAGCGCCCCCGGGAGCCACCAGCCCCACCGGCGCCTCGCTGGAAGCTCCAGCGGCTCGTCCACGGCGGGAATGGGTTCGGCGCGAGTGCCCTCCATGCGTGTCCTTCCGGGGAGTGGGACGGCTTCGAATAGGATGCGCTTCCTCACCCCGCGGGGCAGGGTCCCGGGCACGGCGGCTCGCCTGCCCTCCGAGCCGGGGAGCAGGCTCCAGGCCGCCTGTTCGCGAGGCCGGTCTGGTAGAAGCCCGCGCATGTCCGACGACATCCTCGTGCTGGCGTATGCCGGCTGTGACACCTGCAGGAAGGCCGTGAAGTGGCTGGAGGCGCGGGGCGTCTCCCACCGGGTGCGCCCCATCGTGGACCAGCCCCCCACCGTGGCGGAGCTGCGCCAGTGGATTCCCCGGAGCGGCGTGTCCGTGCGCAAGTGGCTCAACACCAGCGGCCAGAGCTACCGCGCGCTCGGGAAGGAGCAGGTCGACGCGGCCTCCGACGCGGAGCTGGTGGAGTGGCTCGCGAAGGATGGAAAGCTGGTGAAGCGGCCCGTGCTCGTCACGAAGGAGGCCGTCACCGTGGGCTTCAAGCCGGAGGCCTACGAGGCGCTGTTTCCGCTTCACGCGTCTTGAGGGCGGGCGGGCGGACAGGCCCCCGTCCGACCGTCGTCGCGTGCGGGGCGGGTTGCCACGTTGAGTGGGCATGGAAATCGGATCCAGACGCCCGCTGGGGGAGATCCTCCTGGAGCTGGGAGTGCTCGACAAAGGCCAGCTCCGGTTGGGGCTCGTGCACCACCACGAGGTCCACGTCCCCCTGGGGCGCGCCCTGGTGAGCGAGGGCGTGTGCTCGGAGGCGGACGTGCTGCGCGGGCTGGCCGTGCAGTTCGACGTGGACGCCGTGGACCTGGACCGGCACCCGCTCGACCGTTCCCTGACCGCGCTGGTGCCCGCGCGCATCGCCCGGCAGTACGGCGTCGTGCCGCTGGGGCTGGAGACGCGCGAGGACCGCGAGGTGCTGCACCTGGCCGTGCCCGCCCCGCTGTCGCTGGACGCGGTGGATGACGTGCGGGCCGTGTCCGGCAAGGCGCGCGTGGAGCCGCACCTGGCCTCCGACAGCGCCCTGTCCCGCGCGCTCAGCTCCCTCTACGGCATCCGCGAGACGGAAGGCCCCGCGCCGGAGCCACGCCGTCCCGCCGTGCCCAGCCCGCCGCTGATGCTCTACGGCTGGCCGCCCGTCACCGCGGTGCTCATCTCCCGGACGCTCGCGCGCAACGGCATCGCGTCGCGCGTCGCCACGCCGCTGGAGGTGCTGCACACGCGCGAGAACGACGTGGTGCTCGCCCCCCTCCAGGCCATGGAGGGGCTGCTCGCGGGCGAGGTCCACATCGAGGGCGCGCTCATCGTGCACGGGACGTCCGACGACGAGGGCTTCGACCGGGCGCGGAAGCTGGAGGCGCGGGGCTTCCTGGCCAACCCGCGCGACGAGGAGCTGCTCCTGCGCGCCGTGCGCAGGCTGCGTCCGGACGCGGGCGGCGAGGACTCCTGGCCGCGCCACTCCTGAAGCGCGCGGGGGGCTACGGGGCGGACGGAGGGGCCGCCGGGGCGGCCGGAGCCGAGGCCTGCAGCGCCGTCTTCACCGGCGGGGCGGCGGGGCGCGTGGTGTGCTGCTCCCCGGACTCCGGGGCCTCCAGGCCCAGCGCGCCCAGCACCTCCGGGTACACCTTGTTCGCGAAGTAGCGCCCGCCGGCCACGGTGAAGTGGACGCCGTCCGTCATGCGCAGGCGCATGGGCTTGCGGAAGCCCTCCACGCGGGCCTGCTTCAGCGCCTTGCCGCGCGCGTCGGTGAAGAAGGGGCGCGTCTCCAGGTGCACGGCGTCCTCGCGTCCGGCGATGACCTCGCGCTGCAGGTCGCGGATCAGCGTGAGCTTCTGCTCGAAGCGGTGGAGGCCCGTGGCGGGCAGCTCCAGCCAGACAATCTTGCGGCCCGGCGCGGAGATGGCGGTCACGAAGTCCGTCAGCCGCTGGCGGTACTCGCCCTGCCAGTCCGGCTTGCCCCAGGCGACGGTGGCGCGCCCCTGCCGCGTGTGCAGGGCCTGCCCGTCGTTGCCGCCCAGGATGACCACCACGACGTCCGGCTGGTGCTCCCGCACCTCCTGCTGGCCCACCTCCAGCCAGTCGAAGAAGTCCGGACGCGCGAGGCCCGTGGACGACTTCGCGCGGCGCTCGCAGCGGATCCGCGGGTGCGCGGCGAGCTGGTTCTGGAGGTACTCGCCGAAGCCCGTGGCGATGAGGCTGTCACCCAGGAGCAGCACGGTGCGGCGGGGCGCGGGCGCCGGGGCCGCGGCCTGCGCCGGAGCGGTGGGCAGCACGGGCGAGGCGTTCAGCCCGGGAGCGGGTTCCGGAGCGGCATGGGCCGCCGTGGACAGGAACGCCAGGAAGAGGAGCGCGCGGAGAGGACGGGTCGACATCGGCGGAGGCGAAACTACTTCCCGCGCCCGCGTCCGTACACCCCCCCGCGGGGCCGTTGGATCCGTTGCCCGCGCGCGCCCTGTCAAGCCGCGGAGCCCACGTCCGAGGCCGCCAGCGCCGCGAGCCCCGCGGGCGCGAGCGCCTGGAGCCACGGCGTGAGCAGCCGCGCGCACGCCTCCGGGTGCGAGAAATAGGGCACGTGTCCCGCGCCGCGCAGCAGGTGCCGGGGCGTGCCTTCCGGCAGCGACGCGGCCAGCCGCTCCAGCGACGACGGCGGCACCAGCACGTCGCGGTCCCCCTGGATGCACAGGCACGACACCTTCAGCGGCCGCAGGTCCGGCGGCGGCGGCTCCGTGTGGATGGCGAACGCGCGCCGCAGCGTCGTCACGCGCTCCAGCGTCGTGGTGGGCACCACGTCCGCCACCTGTCCGGAGGGCACCGGCCGCCACGCCGCCAGCGACGCCGCGACGCGGCCAGGGCGCCCCAGCACCGCGATGGGCCCCATCATCGCGATGAGCCGGCCCCGGGGCCCCACCTGCGCGGTGCGCGTGAACGCCCCCAGGAACGCGACGCCACGCGTCGCCCCGCCCGCGGCCAGGTGCGCCGCCACCATGCCGCCAAAGGAGCTGGCCACCACCGCGTCCGAGGTACCCGCGACGCGCAGCACCTGCTCCGCCAGCGCACGTGCACCGCACGCCGCATGCTCGCCCTCCGGGTACTCGACCAGGACGGGACGCGCGACGTCCGTCAGCCGCAGGGCGAGCTCGCGAAAGCCTGATCCACGGGCCCCCAGTCCCGGCAATAGGAGGACACGAGGCCCCTCGTCATTTCCTCCAATGTCCGTCAGCTCCACCGTGCGCCGCATGGCTCCTGCTTTCTCGAAACGCGCGGACAACAACGCCGGCCCCCTGGGTCTGCCCGCGCCCACCGGGTGGCCCGCACGACCCATGGGCAGGGGGAAATGCCCCCGGTGCCTCGCCTGCCACGACAGGGAGTGATACATGATTCATCCCACCACCCTTTTCCACCGACACGCTTTGTGGTGTCCGGCAGCCAAGGATTTTCGCGTCCAGCGTTCTGACAGCGTGGGGGCGAAGGGTTAAGAATGGTCACCGTGAATCTGCATGCCTTCGGGGAGTTTGTTCGCAAGCATCGTCCGGCCCTGGAGGTTCGGGCCGCGAAGCTTTGCGCTGGGAGCGCGGTCGACTCCACGGAGCTGGTGGGCGAGACGCTGGAGCGCGCCCTGTCCGTGTTCGAGCGGCTCCAGGACCAGGACACCGCGTCCGTGACGCAGTGGCTGGATGGCGCCATGAGCCGCTGCTTCGCGCGGATGGGCGGCCAGCTGCCGGACTCGCGCGCCGCGGCGCCGGATCTCCAGCAGACGTTCGACCTGCTGCGCGCGCGCTTCCGTGAGGTGTACGGGCAGCCGGCGTTCGGCAAGAGCGCGGGCGTCACCGGCTGGCGGATGTAACAAGTCCCCTGGCGCCCTGTTTCAGGGTGCCGGCGGGCGGTGGCCGGACAGCGTCTCCACGTAGGACGCGGCCACCCGCAGGAAGCGGCCCCCACGCACGCCGGTGAGGTACTGGCGCTTCATCGCGCGGGTGGCCCCCACGTAGAACATGGCCCGGCGGATGCGTTCGTTCTCGCGGTCGTTGCGCTGGCGGGCTCCGGCCATCCACGCCTCGATGGAGTCCAGGGCCTCCAGTCCCGCGAAGAAGACGACGGGGCACTCGTGGCCCTTGCAGGAGAACACCGTGGTGGCGCGCACGTGGTCCACGCCGCTCACCCGGAAGTCCGCCGCGTCCCGGCCGCCCTTGCCGCCGTAGGCCTCCGCGGGCACGCCCGCCTTCTGGAGCGCGTCCGTGAACGACGCGGGCATCACCGGCGCCACCACGAGGATGTCCCCCGGGTGGACGCCCTCCTCGCGCACCAGCCGGGCAATCTCCTTCGCCACCCAGCGCGCCTCGCTGGTGCTGGAGGCGAAGTCCTTCACCTGGGGCAGCACGCCGCCGCGCTCGGTGGACTGCACGCGGTAGAGCCCCTCCAGCGTCTCCTCCGGCAGCCACAGGAGCCGCTCGCGGGCCAGCTCCCCGGCCTTCATGTACTCGCGCATGCCGGGGTCGGTGACGCGGTGCTGGCGCAAGGGGTCCAGCACCACGTTGAAGGCCACGTCGAGGATGTCGCGCGTGGCGCGGAAGGTCTCCTTGAGCACGCGGGTGCGGCCGCGGAAGGACAGCCCTTCGGGGAGCTGCTCCTTCAGGTGGTCGATGGGCACCTGGCCGTAGACGTTCTGCGAGTCGTCCATGAACAGCTGGAAGCAGCGCGACTCGCGGCCCTCCGCGTCCACGCGGGGGCGCACCAGCGCGTGCAGGGACGCCAGGCCCCTGGCGTCCATGTCCTGCGCCTCGTCCACGAAGACGGCGTCGAAGGTGTGGGGCTCCAGGCGCCGGAGCGCGCCCACGTGCTTCACCGTCACCTGGGCGCGGAGCGGCCGGACCTGCTCCGGCCCCGCGCGCACGCTGAGCGCCTCCAGGAGCAGCTTGTCCACGAGCGGCGCGAGCGAGCGGTTGTAGAAGGACACCAGCACCCGGGCGCGCGGGTTCTCCAGCAGGTAGCGCGCGGCCCAGTGCGCCAGCACGTACGTCTTGCCGCTGCCGGCCACGCCGCGCACCAGGTGGTGGCCGTCATCGAAGCGGCGCTCGAAGAGGGAGACCTGCTCCTGGGTGAAGAGGGGCCCGGTGTCCTTGCCGCCGGCGATCTCTCCGCCCAGGCCCATGGGCACCAGCGGCGGCGGGGGCGGCGGAGGCGGACGCGGCTGGGTGGCGAGCAGCTCCAGCTTCGGCGGCGTGCCGGCGTGGACGCGCACGCGGGGGAGCAGCGACAGGAAGCGCGCGGGCACCGGGGAGGCGCGGGCCTCCGCGCGCGAGGCGAGCACCAGCAGGTACTCCTTCGCGCGGCTGGCGGCGACGTTGAGGATGGGCACCAGCGTGTGCGGCGGAAACGGCCGGCCGCCAGCCACCGTGTCCACCATCACCACGTCGTACTGGGTGCCCTGCTGGCGGTGGATGGTGGACGCGCTGAACATGTCGTGGCGCAGCCCCGCCGCGTTGCCCAGCTTGCGCAGGAGCGCCGCCTGCGCGCGGTAGGGCGTCACGCACAGCACGGTGAGGCCCAGGCGCACGGCCTGGCGGGCCAGCGTCACGGCGAGCTCCGCGGACAGCTCGCGCTGGTAGCCGGAGCCCGTCTCGCCCCGGCCGTGCGTGAGGCGGCGGTCGTCGCGGCTCAGGCCGTCCAGCACCAGCCACATCGCGCGGGAGGGGAAGGCGGGCACGGGCGGGGGCTTGCGGGCCCGGTCCTTCACGAGGTCGCCGTCCTCCAGCGCGCCGCCGTAGCAGAAGTGGCTCACCACGCGGGCGATGTCCGGGTGCATGCGGTGCTGGGTGCGCAGCAGCAGCACGTCCGGGCGCTCCGCGTCCTTCACCGCGTCCTCCAGGTGGGACAGGGCGCTGGCGCGAAGCCACGTCTGGGTGCCCTTCCCCGCCCCTTCCGCCGCGCGGCTCACGGGGCCGATCTGCTTGGGGTCTCCCGCGAGCGTCACCTGCCGGGCCAGCGGGGCCAGCAGCGCCGTCGCCGCGCGCGTCACCATGCCGGCCTCGTCCACGACGAGCCGCTGGAAGGTCTCCTCGCCCTCGAGCTCCGAGACGAGCCGCAGGGCGCGGTGCACGGTGAGCACCATGAGGGGGCTGTCGCCCTTCTCCGCCTCCTTGAGCGTGGGGTCCTTCACGCGGCCGCGCAGCGTGCGCAGCTCCGCCTGCATGCGGGCGAGCTCCGGCGCGGCGCCGCCCCGGGCGCGCTCCAGGGTGAGCTCGCGCTCGCGCTCCTGGATGGTGTTGAGCAGCTTGCTCGTCTTGGTCTCCTCGAGCGCCACGGTGGGCAGCTTGGAGAGGGCCTCGCTGGCGCCGGTGCCGCCCCGGAAGATGCTGCGGGCCAGGGGGCGCAAGGGGATGGGGTCGCGCTCCAGCAGGGCGCTGACGCGCATCACCAGCTCGTCCGCGGCGCGGTTGGTGGGGGCCACCGCGAGGATGCGCTCGTTGGGGTAGGCGCGCAGGGCGCGGGCGATGAGGTCCGCGACGGCCGTGGTCTTGCCGGTGCCGGGAGGGCCCCAGATGCTGCCCCACGGCTGGCGCCACAGCCGGTCCACGGGGATGAGCTCCGCGTCGCGGGGGGACGGGGTGGACGCAAGCAGCTCGCCCTTCGCGCGGGACAGCGCGGTGGTGAGGGCCGGGACGCGGTCCTCGTAGGCGGAGGCCGCCGCGCACAGGGCCTCCGCGAAGTCGTAGGGCCGGTAGCACCAGCGCTCGCAGGAGAGGACGCGGCGGTCCAGGTCCTCGCCGGAGTCGGAGGAGGCGAAGACGCGGCCGGATTCGAAGTCCAGGTGGACGATGTTCCCGGCGAAGACCAGCTCCTCGCCCAGGAAGCCGAGCAGCGAGCCACCGGACCAGTCCGGATCCGAGGCGGGAACGGGCACGAGTCCCAGCACGCCGGGCCCGGCGAAGCCCACCTCGCGGGCCTCCTGGAGGCGCTGCGCGCGGTACTGGCTGCGCTCGGCCACCAGCGCGTCGCGCAGGTCCTCGGGAAGATAGGTGGGCGCGACCCACTGCTCCCGGCGGCGCCCGGAGGACACCGCGGCCTGCATGGCCTCGCGTTCCGCGGGGGTGACGTCGCCGGAGGCGGACACGTCGCGGGCCGGGGCCTCCTCGGGAGGACGCACTTCGGCCGGGTCAGCCACGCGGATGAGGTTCGGCGCGGGCGGCTTCGGTGGGCGGGCCGGAAGGGCTGCGCCGGCAGAGGCGCCAGCGTCGAAGGGCCCGGGGGTTCTTGGCGCCTCGTTGCCCGGCGCACGGTCGGCGACGGACTTCGCGGCGGAGGCCCCCGCGCCGGAGGACTGGATGACGTTGGCGCCACCGCCCTCCAGGGGAACCGGACGGGACATCGCCGAGGACGCATTCGCCTCGGGCGCGTGAGCGTCCTGGGCTCCGGCGGTTTCACGCGTGGGTGGGTTGGCGGCACCGGGCGGGCCCTCGCGCGAAGGCGCCGCCCGCGCTGGCGAAGCTTGACCCGTGGTGTCGTCACCCTGAGCGGTGGGACGCGTGGGCACCGCGCGGTTCACGCGGTGGGAGTTCGGCATGGACGCGAGCGCCGCGGAATCCAGCTCCCGGAAGGTCAGCGTCTTCGGCCGGGACACGCCCCGGGTTGCCTTCGGCGCGGGCGGTGCGTCCTCGGCCCCCGCCTCCGACTCCACCGGGGGCCAGGAGGAACGGACCCGGAGCACGGGCGCGGCGTGGCCCGCCGGGTCGTCGGTGTCGTACTCCACGCGGAGCACGGGCATGAGGTCATCCGGAGCACGCTCGTCCCGCGGCGCCTCCCCCTGACCCGACTCCTCGTCCGTCCTGCGCATCATACGGGGTGCTCGCGACGCGGCCCTTCCTCCACCTCGGAAGTAGCGGTGCCGGGAAGCCGGCCAAGCTAGGGGAGGCGTCGATCCCCGTCAACGCACGCGCGGGCTCCCTCGCACGCCTGCACCCACGGTGAAGCCCGGGCCGCGCACACTCGCGGACCCGGGCCGTCATCCACCGTTGGAAGGCGCCGCGGGGACTACAGCAGCGGGCAGAGCAGCCCGCCGCCCGTGTTCGCCGGGCAGCCCTCGCCCTGGCAGTACGCGGGACCCACGCCCACGGAAAGGATGCCCTGGAGGCTGGGCACCTTCACCTTGCAGCTGCCCAGGGTCGCGTTCCCGGACGCGTCCTCCACCGAGTACACCACCGTGTAGACGCGGCCGTTGCCCAGCAGGCTGGACTCCGCGCGCAGCTGCGCGGACTTGCGGTCCGCGCTCAGCACGATGTCCTTGCACTTGAAGAGGGCCAGGCTGAACAGCGCGTCCTCGGACTCGTCCGACTCCACGCGCACGATGGTGCCCGCCTGCTGCAGGTCCAACGTCCCGCCGCAGGTGTCCGCCGCCGGCTGCGCGCAGTCCGCCAGCGTCACCGTCTTGTAGTCCGCGCCTGGCGTGCGCGGCAGCACCAGGTCCTTGCTCGCCCCGGCCACCGGCGCGGTCGCGTCCACCACCGTCACCGTGGCGGAGCACGTGGCCGAGTCCATCCCGTCCGACACCGTGAGCGTCACCGGCGTCGTGCCCACCGGGTACACGCCCGCCGGGCTGTACGTGCGGCTCAAGGGCTGCGGGAAGCCGTCCGGATCATACGAGCCGTTGTCGATGGACGCCGACGCCCCGCACGACGCGTCCGCCGTCACCGTCACGTCCTGGCACAGCGCCACCGGCGCCTGGTTCACCCGACAGCCACCGCCGGCCGACAGCGTCACCGACGCGGTGTTGTTCGTCTCGCTGTCCTCGGGGAAGAAGTTCACGGAGTCCGCGACCACGAACAGCTGCTGCGCGCCTTCCGGCACCTGCACCGGAACCTCGAACGCGTAGCGCTCCTTGCCCACCAGCCAGGGCACGTTCACCGTCGCCAGCAGCGTGCCGCCCTGGGCCGGATCTCCAGCGAAGATGCCCGCCACCGACGGGTCCACGCCCGTGGGCGCCTCGTTGATGATGGCGCCCGTCACCGTCGCCACCTGGCCGTCCACACACGTCACGCCCACCTCCGCGGCCGCCAGGTCGATGCCCGTGTGCAACGCCGACCGGGCCTCGCCCACGGCCGCGCCCTCCTCCAGGGATTCGGTACCGCAGCCACCCAGCATCAGCAGGGAAGCGAACAGGGACAGCGGACGGCGCAAGGACATGACTCTCTCCGGGAGATGGGGGTTGCCAGGTGGGGGGAATGCGGAACCCGATGCCAGCCAATGACAGCCAGGACCCGTGAGCAGTCTTTTGCCACGAACGGACTTTTCTAGCAACACGGGCAAAGCTGTACCCAGGCCCAGGTGTATACAGACACCCAGTTGGAGCCCCAATGACCCTGCTGTCTGCCTTTGCGAGGAGTCGAGAAAAGGTGCACGGCCCGTCTGGGTTTGGACGACCTGGCGGGTTGCCGTTCCCCCGGGGAGCAGGAGGGCAGGCGGCCGTCGCAGTGGACAGCGCCCGCCCTGATGGGGTTGGTTGGGCCCTCCCCCGCTGTTGAGGGGAACACGCCCATGGCCTCCATCACCCCGCGCTACGCCCACCCGTTCCTACCCGTCACCCGCGCCGACATGCAGGCCCGGGGGTGGGAGCAGTGCGACATCATCATCGTGAGCGGCGACGCCTACGTGGACCACCCGGCCTTCGGCCCGGTGCTCATCGCGCGCTTCCTGGAGGGGCGGGGCTTCAAGGTGGGGCTCATCCCCCAGCCGGACTGGCACTCGGCGGAGCCCTTCAAGGCGCTGGGGGCCCCCCGGCTCTTCTTCGGGGTGGCGGCGGGCAACCTGGACTCGATGCTCAACCGGCTGACGGCCCAGAAGAAGAACCGCTCGGAGGACCAGTACAGCCCGGGCGGGCGCACCAACTGCCGGCCGGACCGCGCCTCCATCGTCTACGCGCAGCGCTGCCGCGAGGCCTTCCCGGACGTGCCGGTGGTGCTGGGTGGCATCGAGGCCAGCCTGCGCCGCATCGCGCACTTCGACTACTGGAGCGAGAAGGTGCGCCGCTCCATCCTCTTCGACGCCAAGGCGGACCTGCTGGTGTTCGGCATGGGCGAGCGGCCCATCTGGGAGATTGCCGACCGGCTGAACCGGGGCGAGCGCATCGAGGACCTGACGGACATCCGGGGCACCGCGCGGCTCATCAACGACGCGGCGATGAAGGCCCTGGAGGCGGACCCGGCGAAGCGCGCGGCGGACCGCGACAAGGTGGTGGTGCTGCCCTCCTACGAGGAGGTGGTGGCGGACACGCGCGCCTTCGCGGTGATGAGCCGGGACTTCCAGCTGGAGACCAACCCCGGCAACGCGCGCGCCATCGCGCAGCGCCACGGCAACCGCGCCATCCTCATGAACCCGCCCGCCCGGCCGCTGGAGGACGGCGCCGGACAGAAGCCCGGGGACACGTCCACGGTGGCCATGGACGAGCTGTATGACCTGAAGTTCAACCGCGTGCCGCACCCCATGTACAAGGAGCCCATCCCCGCGTACGAGACGGTGAAGCACTCGGTGGTGCTGATGCGCGGGTGCTTTGGCGGCTGCACCTTCTGCTCCATCACGGAGCACGAGGGGCGCGTCATCCAGAGCCGCTCCGCGCAGAGCGTGCTGCGCGAGGTGCGCGAGGTGCGGCGCATGGGGGACTTCCGGGGGACGATTACCGACCTGGGTGGCCCCACGGCGAACATGTACAAGCTCAAGTGCAAGAGCGAGGACATCGAGAGCCGCTGCCGCAAGCTGTCCTGCGTGCACCCGGGCGTGTGCGAGAACCTCCAGACGGACCACGGGCCGCTCATCTCGCTGATGAAGCAGGTGCGCGAGGAGCCGGGCATCAAGCACGTCTTCATCGCGAGCGGCGTGCGGTACGACCTGGCGGAGCGCTCGCCGGAGTACGTGAAGGAGCTGGCGGCGCACCACGTGGGCGGCCAGCTGTCCGTGGCGCCGGAGCACGTGTCGCCGCGCGTGCTGGAGAAGATGAAGAAGCCCGGCATCGAGAGCTTCGAGCGCTTCCAGAACATGTTCGCGTGCGCCAGCGAGGACGCGGGCAAGGAGCAGTACGACATCGCCTACTTCATCAGCGGCCACCCCGGCTCCACGCTGGAGGACATGGTGCTGCTGGCGCAGTGGCTGAAGGAGAAGGGCAAGCGGCCCCGCCAGGTGCAGGACTTCATCCCCACGCCCATGTCGGTGGCGACGGCCATGTACTACACGGGCCTGGACCCGCTGAAGATGGAGCCCGTGTACACGGCGAAGGGCCTGCGCGAGAAGCGGCTGCAGAAGGCGCTCTTGCTCTACTGGAACCCGGAGCACTGGCCGCTGGCGCGCGAGGCGCTGAAGCTGGCGGGGCGCGCGGACCTGATTGGAAGGGGGCCGAACGCGCTGGTGCCGCCGGAGTCCGCCGCGGAGGCCGCGCGCCTGCGCCGCGCCTCGGAGAACGCGGAAGCCGGAGAGGGCCTGGCGACGAACGCGTGGCCCCGTCCGGTGCAGCCGCGCCCGTCGGGCCCTCGCGGCGGGGGGCGCACGCCGCGTCCGGGGCCGCGCGGGCGGTAGGGGGACCCCGGCTTTCGCTCCGGGGGCGGGCTCGGGTATAGGGTGCGCCGCCTTTCTTCATGCGGCCACACCGCCGGAGCCACACAGCCATGCCCAGGACTTCCCAGGAGCAGTCGCAGGAGCGTCACGCGTTCCTGCTCGACCTCTTCCGCAACCAGCCTGACCTGAGCCGCCAGGACGCCCTGGAGAGCTTCAAGGACCGCTTCGGCGCGACCATCAACCTGCGCACGTTCAACGAGCTGCGCGACCAGGCGAAGAAGGAGCTGGCCTCGGCCCCCGTGGCTCCGGTCGCCGCCCCCAAGGAGGAGCAGGACGTGGACGTGCAGGACGAGCGGTCCGAGGTGACGTCGGAGGACGCGGGGACGCTGCTGAAGGCCGCGGCGGCTCCGGAGCTGCACAGCGGTGCGGCGCCCGCGAAGAAGCCGAAGGCGAAGGGCCCGGGCTCGCGCAACGTGTTCGTGGACGCATCGGCGGATCAGCTCCAGTTCCTGGAGCGCGTGATTGGCCAGCTCCAGGAGGCCGGTGCCGCCAACGTGCGCATCGACCACGCCACCGACCGGTGGATGGTGCTGGTGGTGGATTCCAAGTAGCGGGTTGCCCGTAGTCAGACAGCCAATGCCTGACACCCAGGCCCGCCTCCCTCACACGGGGAGCGCGGGCCTCGCTGCTTCAGGGCCGCCACAAAGATATACCCAAAGCAGCAATTCCAGACTAGTTTGACATAGCTTAGAAAGCCAATTATCCCTTTTGTCTGTGGATGCGCTCACGCATTCACATCCTCAGGGGAAACCGATGACCCGTTCGATTCCTGCGCTGGCGTTGATGGTGAGTGGGCTGCTGTTCGGCTGTGGTGGGATGCCCGAGGAGGGCGAAACCCAGGAGCCGCAGGCCGGGTCGGAGGGCACCGTCACCCAGAGCGAGGTGACGACCATCGTCCACCCTGGCGCCACCGTGATCTACAACTCCAACACCGACACCTTCACGGTCCGGGACACTGCGGCGGATGGCCACTCCGCCGTGGCAACCATCTACAACCACATTACGGGGAGCGATACGAGGTGCTGGAATTCCGGTGGCGTGGACACGTCCGTGCAGTGCTTCCGGAACTTTCCCAACGGCCCTCGGCTCACCATTCGCGCGTGTACGGGAGAGGCCGGCCCGGGCACGCTCCTCTCCTGCTCCTCACCGGTGGTGATCAACTCGTTCGCGCCCACGAAGTAGCCGCGCGTTCAGGCCCGCGGTCCCGCCAGGGGCAGTGACACCGTGAAGGTGGCGCCGCCTCCTGGTGTCTCCGTGACTTCGACGCTGCCTCCGTGGGCCTCCACCACCTGGCGGGCGATCCACAAGCCCAGGCCCAGCCCTCCGAAGTTGCGCACGGACACCGCGCGCTCGAAGCGCCTCCAGATGCGCTCCCGGTCCTCCGGACGCACGCCCATGCCGTGGTCCACCACCGTCAGGCGCGCGCACGGGCCGTCCTGCGTGACGTGGATCTCCACCGGCTTGCCTGCGCCGTACTTCAACGCGTTGGACAGCAGGCCCTGCACCACCTGCTCCAGGCGCGCCCGGTCGAACCGGCCCCGCACCGGACCCGCGATGCGCAAGGTCACCTCGCAGCCCTCCCGGGCCACCTGCTCCGTCACGAGCGCGGCGAGGTCCGCGTCCTCCACCCGCAGGCTCAGCGGCCCCGAGGACAGCTGGGACACGTCGAGCAGCAGCTCCACCACCGCGGCCAGCCGGTGCACCTGCCGCCTCGTGAGCAGCAGCCTCTCGCCCAACCGGGCTCTCGCCTCGGGCTCCAGGCCCCGTTCGATGAGGTCCAGCTGGAGGCGGAAGGACGCCAGCGGCGTCTTCAGCTCGTGGCTCACCACGGACAGGAAGTCGTCCCTCGCGCGGACCGCGTCCTGCAGCATCGCCTCGCGCGCCGACAGCTCCGCCACCTCCCGGCGCACCCGCGCCATCTCCAGCTGGGTGCGCACCCGCGCCTGCAGCTCGCGCGCGGAGAAGGGCTTCACCAGGTAGTCATCCGCGCCCGCCTCCAGCCCCTCCACCGAGGCCTCCTCCCCCGCCCGCGCCGACAGCAGGACGAAGGGGATGGCCCGCAGCCGGGGGTCCGCGCGCAGCTCGCGCAGCAGGCCGAAGCCGCCCAGGCGCGGCATCATCACGTCGCTCAACACCAGGTCGGGCGGGCGCTCGCGGATGGCCTGGAGCGCGGCGAGGCCGTCCTCCGCCGTCTCCACCGTCAGCGACGCGTCCAGCAGCCCCGTGATGTACGTGCGCAGGTCCGCGTTGTCGTCCACCACCAGCACCCTCGCGGACAGGGACGGCGACAGCGGCGTGGCGCCCGCTGCTCCGTCCGGGCCTCGCGCCCCACCCTCCGGGCCCGTCGGCGCCAGCCATCCGCGGATCTCCTCGACGTAGGCGGACGCGCCCTGCTCGCCGGAGCGCTCGGGACCCGCGCCCTCGGGAACGAGCTGCTCCCGTGGCAGGTGGCCGCTGCCCAGGGGCACCGCGACATGGAAGGTCGTGCCCTGCCCCAGCGT
Source organism: Corallococcus exercitus (assembly GCF_042231735.1). Classification (GTDB taxonomy): domain Bacteria; phylum Myxococcota; class Myxococcia; order Myxococcales; family Myxococcaceae; genus Corallococcus; species Corallococcus exercitus_B. The sequence continues at coordinate 9,402,843 of NZ_CP102577.1, read as the reverse complement.
GCTCTTCACGCCCACGCTGCCGCCGTGCAGCTTCGCCAGCTCCTGCACCAGGCTCAGCCCGATGCCGCTGCCCTCGTGGCTGCGCGAGCGGGCGTTCTCCACGCGGTGGAAGCGCTCGAAGATGTGCGGCAGCTCCGCCTCCGGGATGCCGCTGCCGGTGTCCCGGACCGTCAGCCGCGCCTCGCCCCCTTCCGCGCGCAGCCGGACGTGGACGCCGCCCTCGAAGGTGAACTTCATCGCGTTGGAGAGCAGGTTGAAGACAACCTTCTCCCACATCTCGCGGTCCACCCAGACGGGCTCCGGCAGGGGCGGCAGGTCGACCGTGAGGGTGAGCTGGGCGCGCTTCGCGATGGACTCGAAGTGGCTCACCAGCTCCGCGGTGAAGGCGGACAGGTCCGTGGGCTGGAAGGCCGCGCGCACGCGTCCGGCCTCCGTGCGGGTGAAGTCGAGCAGCGTATTGACCAGCTTGAGCAGCCGGCTGGCGTTGCGCTGGACCAGCGACAGCCGCTCGGCCTGGCGCGGCCCCAGCGGCTCCGCGGAGTCCGACAGCGCGTCCTCCACGGGCCCGAGCATCAGCGTCAGGGGCGTGCGGAACTCGTGGCTCACGTTGCTGAAGAAGGCCGTCTTCGCCCGGTCCAGGGCCGCGAGCTTCTCCATCCGCTCCAGGGCCTCCTGCCGCGCGCGAGCGCTGGAGGCGGCCGTGGCCAGGGCCCCCGCCACCAGTTCGAGGAAGCCCCGGTATTCCCCCACGGGGTTCAGGAAGGGGCTCAGGCCCGCCACCAGGAAGCCCAGGTCGCGGTCCCCTTCCGCGTGCGGCAGCGGCAGCACCAGGGCGGGCCGGGGCGGCTCGGCGCCCTCCGGCGGAAGCGGTGCCTCCAGCCACCCGTTCACGTCGTCCACCCGCTGGGCCTGGCGCGCGGCCGCCACCGGCGCCAGGAGCCCTCCCGCGGGCCCACCGTCCGCTGGCGCGCGCAGGTCGAGGTGCCTGGGCACCGCCGCGCTCCGGGCGTCCATGCCGGTGGAGCCCACGAGCGAGGCCCGCGTCCCGTCCGCGTCCGTGACGTAGAGCCAGGTGAAGGGCAGGTCCGCGGGGTCCTCCGCCAGGGCGTCCAGGCCGGCCCGGCACGCCTCCTCCACGGAGCCCGCGCCGCTGGCGCGATGGGAGAGGACCTGGAGCGTGCGCAGGCGCCGCTGTCCCAGGACCTGCCCCGTCGTCTCCAGGGCCGGCGTGTAGAAGCCCACCACCGCGCCGTCGTCCCCCAGCACCGGGGTGTAGGACCAGGTGAAGTAGGCCTCCTCGGCGGAGCCGTTGCGCAGGATGGGCAGGGACTGGCTCTCCGCCCAGTTCGCCTGCTTCGTGCGCTCCAGGTCGTCGAACATGCGCCCCAGGTGGGTCCACAGCTCCGGGAAGACGTCGCGCAGTGGCCCCAGGGCATGGTGCGGGTGCTTGGCGCCCATGATGGGGATGCCCGCGTCGTTGTAGAGCTGCACGCGCTCCGGTCCCCAGTAGATGAACATGGGGAAGCGCGTCATCAGGCACATGCTCACCAGGGTGCGCAGCGTCGGCGGCCACGACGTGATGGGCCCCAGCGGCGTCCCGGACCAGTCCCGCTCCAGGATGAGGCGCCCCATCACGCTGCCGCCGCGCAACACGGCCAGCCATCCCTCGGGACATGGCGAGGCCACGGCGTCTCCCACCGGCTCCAGAGCGTTCTGTTCGTTCGTCGGGCGGCTCAGGGGAGGCTCGAGGGTGCGGGACGCGTGGATGAGGAGACCAAGTGGACGTAGCGAGCCGGTCTCCCCACTTCAACGCTGGAATCCGCCAGGACTGCGCTTTCCGTCGCCTACCGAGCAGGGCTTCTCAGCGGGTGGACCTCGAATCCGCCCCCTGCTTCTTCATGGGGCAGGCGGGCAGCCGGCGCGTCAGGCCAGCTCCCGCAGGAACGACGCGACCACTTCCGCCAGGCGCTCGGGTTGTTCATACGGAAGGCCGTGGCCGGCGTCCTGGACCTGCTCGATTCGCACGCGTGGGTTGAGGCTCCGCAGCTCCGTGGCCATCTCGAGCGTGACGACGGGGCTGTGGTCCCCGATGACGAGGAGGGTCGGGACGTCAATCGCGCGCACCACGTCGCGATACCCGGGGTTGGGCGGCGTGAGGACGTCGAAGGCGTCCAGGCGGGTGTTCAGTCTCGCCTCGGCAAGAAGCTCGATGAGCTCGAGCGAGCGACGCGGGTGCCGGGCCCGGGCCTGGGCAACCAGGTCGGACCTGCTCAAGCCGAGGGCCTGGCGGTGTTGCTCGGCGACGTCGCTGTCGTGCACCTCGCGTTGGCGCTCGGGGCTCAAGAACGTCGGGTCCACCAGGACGAGGCCGCGGAGGCCCGCCGCGCCCCGGCTCGCCACCACCGCGGCGGTCATGCCGCCCATCGAGTGGCCCAGCAGCACCGGACGCGAGAGCTCCAGGCCGCGGATGAGGCCCTCGACGTCGCTCGCGTGATCGTCGTACCGGTAGCCGTGGTGCGGCGCGCTCGAACCGCCGTGCCCCCTGGCGTCGGGCATGACGACGTCGAATCCACTTTCAAGCACGCGCGCCACGGGGGTCCAGCAGGCGCCGCTCCCCATCAAGCCATGGAGCAGCACGACGGGAGGGTTGGCGCCTCCGGTCCGGAGGTAGTGGAGGTTGATGCCGTTCGTTTCACGGACTCCACGCAGCCAGGGCGTCATGGACCTGTTCCTGCCTGCCACGGCTCCGGAAGTGAAGTTCAATATTCGTGACCGTCGGGCGGCCCGGCCACTTTCCAGCGGGCAAGGCCGGCGCGGGACAGGTGAGATGACGGGATGACGCGAATCCCTTTCATCCTCGTCCTCGCGCTGTCCCTGGGCTGTGCCAGCCGGCAGCAGCCCTCCCCCACGCCCACGCGCGAGTGGACCACGACGCTGCACCGGGACCACCCGCTGGTGGGGCGCATCTGGGACGTGGCGGCAGGACGCTTCGTGGACGAGAGCGCCCTGCGCGCGGCGGTGGTGCCCGCGCGCTTCGTGCTCCTCGGCGAGCGGCATGACCACCCGGACCACCACCGGCTCCAGGCGGAGCTGGTGCGCGCGAAGACGGACGCGGGCCAGCGCCCCGCGCTCGCCTTCGAGATGCTGGACGTCACCCAGCAGCCCGCCGTGGACGCGGCGCTGAGGGCCCGGCCGGAGGACGCGGAGGGTCTGGCGAAGGCGGTGGACTGGGCGAACAGCGGCTGGCCCGCCTTCAACCTCTACGAACCCGTGTTCACCGCGGGCCTCCAGGCGCACCTGCCCATCGTCGCCGCCAACCTGCCCCGCGCGCGGGTGCGGGAGCTGGTGATGAAGGGACCGGAGGCGCTGCCCTCCGACCTGCGCTCCCGCCTGGGGCTGGAGGCGCCCGTGCCCGAGGCGGAGGCAAAGGCGGTCCGCGAGGAGCTGGACCGCTCGCACTGCGGACAGCTCCCCCAGGAGATGCTGGAGCCCATGGCGCTGGCCCAGCGGGCGCGCGACGCGATGATGGCGGACCGGCTGCTGGAGACCGTGCCCGCGGACGGCGCGGTGCTCATCACCGGCAACGGCCACGTGCGCAAGGACCGGGCCGTTCCCGCGCACCTGGAGCGCCGCGCGAAGGACGTCCCCGCGCTGAGCGTGGCGCTGCTGGAGGTGTCGCCGGAGGCGCTGAAGCCCCAGGACTACGCGGACGCGGCTGGCGCCACGGCCCTGCCCTACGACTACGTCTGGTTCACGCCCGCGATGCCGGAGGACGACCCCTGCAAGGCGCTGCGGGAGCGCCACAAGAAGCCGTAGCCCCCCAGGCATGTCAGCCCCCGGTGGTACGAGAATGGCCACACCGGGTGGCGCGCCGGGCCTCGCCGTGCGGACTGTCGCGTCTCCGGAATGCTGAGACTCATGTTTTGAGATTCTCTCAGACTGATTCCAGCCCAGACGCAATGGAAAGCACGGCAATAACAGTCGGACCGTGATGTTGAATTGGGCTGTCAATCCAAGACAGAATAGTTTAACAGCACTTCATCCGGAGTTCCGGATTGGCTGGCCCCCCCCGGACAGCCTCAAACCCACATCTTGAGAGAATGACAATGGCGACTCGAAGCCTCGGGTTTCGTGCGTGGCGTTTTGGCGCGGTGTTGAGCATGGCGCTGACGGGCTGTGCCGTGGAGCCGCAGGAGGAGTCCTCCGCGCAGGAGCAATTGCAGGCGGTCCAGCAGCAGACGCAAGCGCTCACCCCACCCACCGGGTGTACCGAGATCACGATGAACGACCTGGCGAACGGCATCCAGCTGACGCCGGTGAAGTATGGCAATCAGCCGACCTACCAGGGCACGTTCGGCTCCTTCGGGGACCCGGCGGTGGCGGACAGCGCGCTCATCCGGCTGGACGTGAACACGGCGCCGGGCCTGCATGACCTGGCGGCGGGGGGCGGCAACCTCTTCACCTGCGAGCAGTGCGTCTACGGCTACCAGGACGCGGGGACGACGGGCCAGAAGCTGTTCGTGGCGGACTCCGGTTCGCTGCTGCTGGCGCTGAAGGTGTCGCCGCAGCAGACGGTGGGCGCGCTCTACAACGTGACGCTGCGCGAGTCCGTGACCGCGGCGCCGCTCAGCGCCCCCTACCGGGGCAGCGCGGCGGTTGCCGGCGGGGCGTGCAAGTGGATCCGCTACGCGACCTGGAACACCGTGCGCTCGCTGGGCTGCGATCCGCGCGAGGGCTCGCTGACGGCGAACCTGCCGGGTCACACCTGCGTGGCGGACAACTACTTCGCGGATGACGGCACGCTGGAGAAGTCGGAAGGGACGAAGACGCAGGGCGCGGCGTGCACCTCCACCCCCGCCGCGGAGGCCAACCACCCGGCGGTGACGGACTGCGCGCAGGGCTTCGCGTGCACGGACCTGCTCTCGGACAACCCGCAGTGCCTGAAGACGTGCGACCCGATGGCGGCGGTCCCCGGCTGCCCCAGCGGCACCCTCTGCGGCGTCTACGGCCTGTGCATCGAGCAGTCCGTCCTGGAGCCCATCGGCTTCGCGTTCGACCCGGCCCTGATTGGTGAGACGTGCCGCGCGGGCTTCACCGAGTTCTGCGGCACCGAGGGCGCGCGCGGCGTCTGCGCGGACCTGACGGGTTCGGGCCAGGCCACCTGCCTGCGCTACGCGCGCGCCCGGTCGGACTGCGGCGCGGGCGAGGAGCTGGGCTACGTCAACTACCCGCTCTCCGGTGGCGGGTACGACCGCGGCAGCGGCTTCTGCTACCACGACGGTCTGTAGGACGGACGTGACAGGACGCCCGGCCGTGGAAGGCCATGGCCGGGAGTCCTGGAGCGGGCCCCGAGCGGCGTGAGGTGACAGTGTCACCAGGGACGACACTCCCGGTGTGGGAGGCCCTGTATGCTGGTGTCCATGCTCTGCCCTGCCTGTGCGGAACCGCGCGCGACCGACTCCGGGCCCCTGTGCCCGGAGTGCGGCGCCGCCCTCGTGCCCGCCACCGGGCGGCACCTGGAAGACGTCGTGCTGGAGCGGATGCGGCGGCGGCTCAAGCGCTGGCGCTTCGATGGGCTGCTGGACCCTGTCACCGCGGACCGGCTGGAGGCCTCGCTCCTGGCTCCCGCCGATGCCGCCGTGATGGCTCCGGAGGTGCCCGAGCCTCCGCCGGTCGTGGTCCCGGAGACACCGCCCCTCGACTCCGCGGCTCGCGTGGAGGCCTGGGCGGACGACGTCGCCCACTCGCTGCGTCGCGCGGGAGGGTGGCGTCCGGGGTGGCTTGCGTCGCTTGCGCACTCGCTGGACGAAACGGCCCGGGCGGAGCGGGAACAGGCGGCACGGCGGCGGGCGTCGTCCCTGGCCGAGGGCGCGTCCTCCAGCGAGGAGGACCTGGGCTCGGCGCTGGGCTCCGGGCAGGCGCTGTTCGCCCGGGGGCACCTGGACTCGCTGGGCGGTGGTGGACTGGAGGCGGTGGTCGCGCTCGATGAGGGTGACAACCCTCCCCGCCTGCATGAGTACATCTGGTGGTTCCTGGGCGCGGTGCTCGTGCTGGGCGGCTCGCTCATGGGGGTCCGCGAGGCGTGGCGGGCGCTCGGCGGGGTGCCCCGGCAGTTGATCGTCACGGGCGCGCTCCTGGGCTACCACGCGGCCTTCATCGGGCTGGGCGTGTTCCTGGCGCGGCGCTCGCGGTCGGCGGGGCGCGTCCTCGCGAGCATCGGGCTGGCCTTGCTGCCCGTGGTGTTCGTCGCGCTGTCGGCGCTGGTGGCGCTGACTCCTGGGATTGGCGTTCCCACCGCGCTCGGGGTCGCCGCAGTCGCGCTCCTTCCGCTGAGGGTCGCCGGACGGCTGTGGCACGGGACGTCCGCGACGACCCTCGCGGTGGCGCTGTTCCCCTCGCTCCTGGCGGGGCTCCCCTTGATGGGCTGGGAGGACGCGCCGTGGCCGAGGGTGCTGTGCGCGTTCGCGGGCGTGGTGGCGCTCGGGGCCTCGGTGTGGCGGGCGCGGGCGGCGGACGCGGGCAGGGCTTCGTTCGTCGGGGTGGGCGCGGCGCTGTATGGCGCGCTGTGGCTGGCGGTCTTCTGCGTGGCGAGCGGCCCCTCCGGGTTCGATGCGCTGGAGCCCGGCAGCCCCCTGTTCGCGGGCCTCGTGCTCTGGGCGGCGGCGCTCGGCGCGGTGGTGGCGGTGGCGTCGTCCTCGGAGGCCATCCGGGCGGCGTATCCGCGCGCGGCCCCGGTGTTCGAGACGCTGGCGCACGCGGTGGTCGCCAGCGGTGCGCTCGCGGGGGCCCTGGGCGCCTTCTCGACCTTCCCGGGCGAGCAGACCTGGGTGGACCTGGCCTCCGTCGGCGCGCCGCTGCTGGCCGCGCTCGTCTTCTTCCTGCTGGAGTTCCGCCGGCCGGCGTTGGCGCATCCGGCCGTCATGGCCGCGCTGCTCGCGGGGGCGCTGGTCGCGCACGTGCAGGCGCCTGACGCACCGGCGTGGTGGTGCTTCGGCGTCGCGGTGGTGGCGTCCGGGCTGCTGCTCCTGGCACGGATGACGTCCTCCGTCGGCCTGCGCAACCGGCTGCTCACCTGGGGCGTCGTCGCCTCCCTGGCGACGATGCCCGCCTTCTCGGTGCTGGAATGGACGCAGGGGACGGACCTGCCCTGGCCCCGGGCCTTCACGGGCGCGGTCATCGCGGTCGCAGCCCACCTCGCGGGACTGTCGAGGTGGCGGGGCCTGCACTACCTGGGTGGGGTCGCGCTGCTCTTCGGGGCGCTCGCGGCGGTGGGCGCGACGCCGTGGCTTGATTCCAGCGCGGCGAGCCTCTCCGTCTTCGCGCTCGCGGCGGTGCTGTACGGACTCGGGGGGCTCGTGCAGTCCGCCCGGCTGGGGCACCCGGGCCTGCGTGGCGCGTTCCGGCCCCTGGAGGACCTGTCGCTGGGCATCGCAGTGCTCGGGGTGGTGCGGGCCCTGGGCGTCACGCCCGTGCTGCCGGATGCGCTCGCCTCTGTCGCGGGGGCGAATGCTGCGCTGCTCGCGTGCGTGCCCATGGCGGTGGTGACAGGGGTGCTGCTGCTCCGCGTCCGGCGCGAGGGCAGCCGGCTCGTGAGCTTCCTGGCGGCCACGGGGCTCGCGCTCACGGTGTCCCAGGCGCTGGGCACGGTCTCCGACTTCGTGTCGGCGCGGGCGGCCCTCGTGGCCTCGGCCCTGGGCTTCGGGTTCGCGCTCCTCGCCATGCTCCGCGGCCGTGACGTCGAAGCGGCGAAGGGCCGACGGATGCTGGACGTGTTCCCCCTGCCCTTCGGCGCGCGGGGACGGCCGCTCTTCACGGATGGCTTCGCGGGCGCGGCGCTCGTGCAGGCCCTCTTCACGGTCGTCGCGCTCCTCAACTGGACCACCCTGCCCTCCAGCGCCGAGCGGCCGGAGGCCCTGCTCGCCGGAGCCCTGCTCACGGCCGGCGCGCTCCTGGCGTTCGTGTCGCGCGGCTTCGTGGTGTTCGACCTGCGGGGCTCGGTGGCGACGCTCGCCGCGAGCGGCGGGTTCATCGCGCTCACCGCGGTCGTCAATCGCGCGGGCCGGCCGCTTCCGCCTGACGTGAGCGCCTGGCGCGTGCCGCTCATTGGCATCGGGCTGTGGGCGCTGGCGTTGGTGCTGCGGCGCGTGGGGCCGTGGGTGGGCCAGCGCCTGGAGAAGCCACGGCACGGACCGCTGTACCACGCGGTGCCGCACCTGGGCGTGGCCGTGCTGGCCGTGCTGCTGCTGCGCTCCGCCGTCGTCGTGGGCCTGCCGGGTGCCTCACGCGCGCTGGGGCTGGTGCCGCCGCTCCTGGTGCTGGGACCCGCGCTGCTGGCGGTCCTGCTCGCGGCTTCGTTCCGCTCGCGCTTCCTGGCGCACCTGGGCCTGCTGCTGGGGCTCCCCGGCGCCGCGCTCTGGGCCGCGCAGCAGTCCCTGCTCGGAGGCTCGCTGGTGGCCCTGCTGCCTCCGGACGGGCAGTGGATCCGCGCCACGGCGGCGCACTTGATCAGCCCTGCGTTGAGCTGGCTGCACCCGGACGCCTGGATGCCGCCGGGCATCACGCGCTTCCTGCTGTGGCAGCGTGCGTTCGCGGGCATCGCCGCCGCCGGGCTCGTCTACGCCGGGTTCGCGGTCGTGGCCGCCCGGGTGGACGCGGGACGCGCGTTCCTCCGGCGGCTCTTGTCCCTGGGGACCGAGGACCGTCCGGGTCCCTTCCTCGACGCCCTGCTCCGGGAGACCCGCACGGCCGTGGCGCTCGTGGTGGCGGCGGCCTTCTTCCAGCCCGGCCTGACCGCGGCGGAGCTCCTCCTCGCCACCGGCGCCGTGCTGTTCGTGGGCGGTGCACGCGGGCCCGGGCGCGGCGTGGTGGGCGTGGGCGTGCTGCTGCTCATCCATGCCCGGGCCCACCTGGCGCCGAGCATCGAGGCCTGGCCGGGCCCCACGCTCGCGCTGCTGGGGCTCGCGGTGGTGGTCGTCGCGCCGTGGCTCGCGAAGCGGCGGGGCCATGACGAAGGCCGGACGCGGCTTCGCGCCCACCTGGCCGTGCTGCCCTGCTTCATGGCGGCGCTGCTGTATGCGCTGGCCGTGACGGGAGACACGTCATCGACGATGGCCGTCCCCGTCCTCGTGTGGCGGATGCTCGGGGGCCTGGGCGGGACGTGGATGGTCTCCGCCGCGCTCCCCCTGACGCTCGGGCTCCTCTCGGCGGCCCTCCTGGTGGCGGCCTTCCAGTGGCGCGGGGCGCTCGCCGGAGTCATCTCGGGGCTCGGGACGGTGGTGGCCGGAGGCGCCGTCGTGGCCACGGGGATGACGCTCCTCGCGCAGGCCATGACGCCGTGGCAACCGGAGTACCTGCCCCTCTTCGCCCGCTCCGGAGCCGCGCTGGCGCTGGCCGCCGCGGGGAGCGCGCTGGTCCTTCACGCCGCCCGCCGCATGACGGCCCGCCGCCGGAGCGACGTCGCGGGGGGCATGGGCTGGGGCCGCGACCTGTGGCTGGTGGCGAGCGCGGCGCTGCTCGCGGCCGTGGCGGTGGGAGGCCAGGCCTCGGAGGACGTCCTGCCCGTGGCGCTCGCGGCCATCGGACTGGCCGTGGGCGTGGCCCTGCACGCCGCGTGGCGCGAGCACACGGGCCGCCACGTGTACTTCGTGCAGGTCGCGGTGGTGGGCGTCTACGCGCTGGTGCGCGGGCTGTACGCGCAGGGCCTGCGCCCCGAACATGACGCCCTCTTCGCGCTGTCGCTGGGCTTCGTCCTCGTGGGCGTGACGGTGCTGGCGCGCAGGGCGGGCGTGCGCCCCGTGGAGCAGGCGACCCGGCGGTTCGCGGCGCTGCTGCCCATCGCGGTGGCGCTGGTCCTTCCCGGCGACGCGACGGGCGAGGCCGCCCTGTTCGCGGGGGGCTCCGGCCTGCTGTACGCGGCGCTGGGCGCGGTGGAGCGCAGCCGCATGTTCGGCGCGTTCGCGGCGGCGGCCTGCAACCTGGCGCTGCTCATCGCCGCGCTCGCGTACGGCCTGGAGGGGCTGGAGGTGTACCTGGCGCCGCTGGGGCTGCTGCTCCTGATGATGGGACAGCTCTTCACGTCCAGCCTCCCGCACGCGGCGCGCAACGCGGTGCGCATCCTGGGCGGGCTGCTGCTGTACGTGCCCGCCGCCGCGAAGCTGGCGGCCCGGATGGGCGAGTCCGCGGATGGGACGTATGCGATTGTCTTTGGCGCCGTCTGTCTTCTGGGGGTGGCGGTGGGCATGGCCCTGCGCATCCGCGCCTACCTGGCGCTGGGGACGCTGTTCCTGCTCCTGGACGTGGTGGCCAACCTGCTCGACGCGGGGCTCCGGGACCACCGCATCGGCTTCCTGGTGATGACCCTGGCGGGCTTGAGCATCGTCACCGGCCGCGTGCTGGCGACCCTCAAGCGGCAGGAGTGGGAGCTGCTGCTGCGGCGCGTGCGCGTCCAACTGCGCGGGTGGGATTGAGGACCCGGGCCGCCCCCACCGTGGGGCATCCGGGGGACGGACGGATTTGCGTGCATCGATTTGCCCCCCGGGGGCTCCTGGGAGACGTGAACGCGTTCAAAGCCCTGCCGGTGTGTCTGTTCCTGCTCCTGACCGCGCGCGTCCAGGCCGCACCGCCTGTCGCACCGAAGCCCGGCCCCGCCCGGTCCGTGAGCGGCCCGACCGACGCCGAGCGCTACGAGCGCCGCTGCCAGTCCCAGACGGCCCAGCGCATCGCCCGGCCCCAGGGGACGATGCTCTGGGGCACCAAGCGCAGCTGGGACGCGGAGAAGCCGACGGACGAGCGCACCAGCGTGCTCGTCTCCGTGGCGCTGGACGCCCCCCGGCAGGCGGAGCCCGGGGTGAAGGCCCTGCGCTTCGAGGGTGGCCGCCTGTGGGCGGTCCCCGCACCCGAAACCGGGGCGACGGCCAGCGACGTGGTGGGCACCGTGCTCCAGGGCACCGCCAGCGACGGCAAGCCCGTGGAGGTGGCCATCTGCGGCGCGGAGCCCGCGGCGGATGATCCGAACCGGGTCTTCTACCGCATCGAGGCCTGGAACACGGTGGCACGCGAGTGGGAGAACCCCTGCGTCGCGCTGGACCGCTCCCCCGCGCCCCGGGCGCTCGCGGTGGGCGGCGTGTGGGACTCGACCGGGGCCCACGCCGACGCCCCGGACCGCGTCACCTTCGCGTGTGAGAACGGCGCCATCTCCAAGTGCATCCTCTGGGGCTACGCGCCCTGGGCCTCCCGCGACGGGCAGTCGCTGGCCGGCCTCCACCAGGCGTGCACCCGGCTGGCCCGCGCGGACTACTGCGGCAACGGCCGCAGCCACACGCGCCAGGACACCACCATCGACATCTATGACCGGCTGGGCGTGCTGGAGCGCGCCACCGACGTGACGCGGGAGTGGGACCCGGCCAAGGGGTCCTTCGAGGCGGCCTGGGCCCCCGACGGCGCCACCTGCCTCTCCCGCACGCGGGATGGCCGCGCGCTGGACCTCATCCTCCAGGAGTGCCCCGGCCGGTTCCGGGCGGACACGGGCGACGCGCGCGGCGAGGGCGAGGTCTGCACGGTGAGCCGCGGCGACGTGAAGCCCGGGGCCGCGCTCCTACGCAACCTGTCCTACGGGCCCCCGAAGGCGGAGCCCGCGCGGGTCCAGTAGGTCAGCCCTCGGACGGCGGCTCGCGCTTCTCGTCGAGCAGCTGGCTGAGGGTCAGGTCCAGCTGGCTGTCCACGAAGGCGATGAAGCTCTGGAAGTCCTCCGTGGAGAGGCCCAGCTGTTCCTGCAGGCGGCGCCGGGTCTCCGTGTAGACCTGCTGCTGCACCCGCTTCAGCCAGCGGGAGATGGTGGACTGGTTGACGCGGAAGAGCGGCGCCATCTCATACGTGGAGAGCCGGTCGGCGAAGTGGAGGCGGAGCAGATGGCGGTCCTCGGCCGACAACGTGGCGGCGGCCTCGCGCACGGCCTGGCGGAAGGCCGCGTGGTGGCGGCGCTTCATCACGTCCAGCTCCGGGTCCAGGCCCTGCGCGGGCAGCGCCTTGAACAGCTCCTCCGCGTCGTCCTCCGTGGAGGGCTTCTCCTGGCCGCGCAGCTTGTTCGCGATGCGGCTGGCGATGACGACCACCCAGCTCAGCAGGCCGCCCCGCCCCGTGTAGTCCGCGATGGCGGGCGCGTGCCCGGCGTTGGCCACCAGGAGCTTCACGCCCACCCGCTGGCGGACCTCGTCGATCATCGCGTCGGGTTGGCGGAGGCTGCGCAGCCGCTCCGGCAGCCGGGCCAGGTAGTGGCGCTCCAGCGCCTCGTGCGCGGCGGAGTGGCCCTGGAGGCAGGCGCACGCGAGGTACAGCTCCGGCAGGGACAGGCCGGAGACGAGCGGCGCGATGGGCGTGGTGGGGCTCGCGGGGGGGAGCCGCTCCGCGACGTGGGCCACGAAGCTCGCGGCGGAGAGCGCGACCCCGGGCCAGCGGGCCTGCGCGTCCTCCCAGGCGCGCGACAGCAGGGCGTCGAGCGCCGCGAGGTCCTCCGGCGAGGGGGGCACGAAACGCGTCTTCGCGTGCGAGAGGAAGGTCGCGGCCAGTGCGGGCACCTGGGACATGCTCAAGGCCATACCATGCCGCGCCCCGGCCCGCCCCTTGCGCACGCAGCGCGCACGGTGCGGAGGGCCGTGTCCGCGTGTGTCATTGAACGCCGCGCGCCCCGTGGCCAACCTGCTTCAGGGAAGCCCGGTCAGGCTCAGGCCAGCGCGATGGAAGGCCGATTCTCTCGCCCATCGCCCGGCCCACCACCTTGCGGCGCCGGGTTGGAAGTTCTTTCCCAGGCGGTTCGGTCCCCCGGGTGGCGATGGGCCGAGCCGGGGGTCCGCACGAAGCGACGCCGTGCGCGGCCACCCAGCACGCCTGGCGCATCAGGCGAGCCACTCGCCTCCGGGCCACCCGCTGGCCTCTGGCTTTGAGTTCCGCATGCACCCGAGGCGCACCGTACGTGCCCCGGTTCTCCTGGTGGACGGCTGCCACTTCGAGCTGGAGCGCCCGGTCGCGCTTCTTCCGCTCGGACTCGGGCCGCTTCGCCCAGGCTCAGTCGCGGACATCCCGTGCGCCTTCCATCACATCGCGGATGTCCACGGAAGCGGGCGACTCCCAGCCCACCTCGTGGCCGAGGAGGTGCACTCGCGACTCAGGTGCCACGTGGCCCAAGCCGCTCACGCTCCGCCTCGAAGATGGCCACCACCGCGTCGATGAGGGCGCGCACGCGCGGGACCTCCCTCAGGTCGCGGTGCACGACCAGCCACACTTCGCGCTCGGGAAGCGGGGCGGGAGGCGGCAGGCGGACGAGGCCCCGCTCCTGCTCAGCGAACCAGCACGGCAGCAGCGCCTTGCCGAAGCCCGCGCGCACCGCGGCCAGCTGCACCATCAAGCCGTTGGCGCGCAGCGCCATGCGCGCTCCAGCGGCGTGCCGGGCCAACCACTGCGATTCTGGGAGGTGCGCGAAAGAGTCGTCGTAGCCCACCCACGCGGACGTGTCACCGCGCGGCGCCGCGTAAACGCCGTAGCCGAGGGTTGAGAGGCGGCGGGCGAAGAGCTCTCCGGACCGAGGCCGGGCGAGGCGGATGGCGACGTCCGCCTCGCGCCTGGCAAGGCTGAGGGAGCGCGAGTCCTCAATCACCTCCAGGTCGATGCCCGGGTGCTGGCTGCGAAAGCCCGCGACGCGTGGGATGAGGAGGCGCTCAGCCAGCCCCTCCACGGCCGTCAACCGCACGGTGCCCGTCAAGCTGCCACCCTGGCCTGCCCGGCGCTGGATGGCCAGGGCGCGCTCCTCCATGTCCGCGGCCGACTCCAGGACGGCCGCGCCCTCGGCCGTCAGCGTGTAGCCGTCCGCCCGGCGGTTGAAGAGCGTACAACCCAGCGCCTCCTCCAACGCGGCCACACGGCGGCCGACCGTGGCGTGACTCACCTGGAGGCTGCGCGCGGCGGACGAAAGGCTGCCGGCCCGCGCGAGCTCTACAAAGAAGCGCACGTCCTCCCAGTCGAGGGCCCCTGAGGTTTTTCGCACAGCCATTGACCAAGGATAGCCGGACACTGAGCGAGCGTGAGGAGGGCATCCCCGCGATGTGCATTGATGCTCCGACGTGGCGGCCCTCCGGGCACGCCCCCTTCCCCCTCGTCCCGCGGGTGCGGACATGCCCAACACGTTTCAGGTGACGTACTTCGACACGGCGATGGCCGGGGCGCGAAGCAGGAGCGCGTCGGGGGAGCCCGGAGTGAACGAGGGCGGTTGGGAGCTGCCTCCCGGCCACCCTTCTCCTTGTTGGCTGCGCACGCCTTCAGCCGGAGGTCACGGCCCGCGCGAGCGCCTGGCGCACGGCAGCCCGCACGGGGACCGGCACCTCGTCGCCCGGGATGCGCCGGCACAGGGACACCGAGCGCTTGAGGGCATCGCACGCCCCGGCGCAGCGCGGACAGCGCGTGAGGTGCTCCTCGATGCGCACGCAGGTCGCCTGGTCGAGCTCGCTCGCGGCGAAGGCCGTCAGCTCCTCGGCGAGCTCCGGGCACCCGGCGGGTGCGGCGGCTTCGCCGCCCTCGCCCATCAACGTGACGAGGTGCTCACGCAGCTGCATGCGCGCGCGGTGCAGCCGGCTCTTGAGGGCGCGCACCTCGATGCCCACCACCTGCGCCGCCTCCTCCGCCGACAGGCCCTCCACGTCGCGCAGGATGAGCGTCTCGCGGTAGGTGTCGGGCAGCGCGAGGATGGCGGCCTGCAGCACCTCGCCCATCTGCCGCGCGTGGGCGCCCTCGTCGGGGGCCGCGGCCTCGGCATGGACAGCGGCCGCCGCGGGCGCGTCCAGGGCCTCGAGCGTGTCCGGCTCACCCGCACGCTTGCGGCGCGTGCGCAGGCAGTGCGTGCGCGCCACCTGGTACAGCCAGGTGGACAGCTCCGCCTCGCCGCGGAAGGCGTGCATGCCCTTGAAGGCAGCCAGCAGCGTCTCCTGCAACACTTCCTTCGCGTCCTCCTCCGAGCCGCACATGCGCAACCCGAAGCGGTACACCTGCTTCTCATGGCGGCCCAGGAGCGCCTCGAGCGCCCGTCCATCTCCGCCTTGCGCCAGGGCCAGCAGCTCCGCGTCGGTCTTGTCATTCGCCATCCCCTGCTCATAACGCCGCTCCGAGCCCGCGCAGCCCCCGTTCAGCGGGGGGGGTGAATCCTCGACGGCGTCCCGTGGCTCACACCTCGCACCGCAGCCCCACCTGTCTCCCAGGAGCCCCGCCATGTCCCGCCCCCCCATCCGCTTCCTGGCCGCCGCCGGCCTCGGGTTTGCCCTGCCCCTCGCTGTCGTGGGCGCATGTGCGACGCCGCGCGAGGAGGTGGCGCCGGCCACGCGGCCGGCCACCGCGGTGACGGCCACGCGCGCACAGGAGCTCGTAGCCCAAGGGGCCGTGCTGCTCGACGTGCGAACGCAGGAGGAGTACGGCGAAGGCCACCTCGTGGGCGCGCGGCACCTGTCGCTGCAGTCGCTCCAGGCCGGCGAGCGCCCCGCCCTTCCCGCGGACCAGCCCGTCATCGTGTACTGCCGCACCGGACGGCGCAGCGCCCAGGCGGCGCAGGTGCTGCGTGAGGCGGGCTTCCAGCACGTCCACGACCTGGGCGCCATGGAGAACGGCGTCGGGGCATTCGGTGCGAGCCCTGCCGTGGGGCGATAGGGAGTCTGCCCCGCTCCACCTGAATCCTCCCGGGACGGCCCTGGCGCCCACGTGTCGAGGCCGGGGCGACGAGCGCCCCGCCCTGCAGCCCCGCGCGGGCGTGGAGGAAGAAGACATGGCGGCGGTGAACGTCACGGCAGCGAGCTTCAAGCAAACAGTGGGAAGCCCCGGCCTCGTGGTGCGGGACTTCAGGGCCGCGTGGTGCGCGCCGTGTCCCACCCGGACGTCACCTGGGGGAAGGTGGACACGCAGGCGGAGTCGGCACTGGCAGGCGCGCTCGTCACGGGCGCGGTGTGCCCGCTGTGCCTCGTGGCCACGCCCGCGCTGCTCGCCGTGGGACTCGTGCGGAAGTGGCGCGCACGGCGCACCGCGAGCGAGGTTTCCCGCCCGCGGCGCCATCGGCGTCCCCGTAGCGCCTCTCGGGCGCCGCGCACCCCGCGCGGCGCCCGAGCACCTGCACCACTGCGGCGCGGTCGGTGTAGGAAGGTCGCGTTGCGGCCTTCCCCCGGCCCAGAGGTCAGGCCTGGGGTGAGGACGTCTGCGTGGGCGAGATGACCCCGCAGGCGAGGTTCGCCGGCACCGCCTCGTTCAGCTTCTTGGGGGGCGGCAGGTTGAGGTTGCCCATCAGCTGCACGAAGGCCTCGCGCTCGCGGTGGGCGGCGCGCGTGTTGTAGCGCTTCTCCTCCGCGATGCTGCTCTGGGTGTGGCCGTTGTAGTCGTGGGCCGGGTACACCTCGGTGTCGTCCGGGAGTTTGAAGAGCACACCGGTGATGGAGTCGAAGAGGTGCCCGGCGTCCCCATTCTGGAAGTCCGTGCGGCCGGCGGAGCGCACCAGCAGGGCGTCCCCGGTGAAGACGCGCCTGCCTATCCGGTAGCTGACGCTGTCGTCGGTGTGGCCGGGCGTCTCGAGCACCTCCACCCTCAGGGCGCCCAGTGCCAGCACGTCACCGTGGTGCACCTTGACGTCCACGCAGGGTGCCCCCCGGTGGCTGGCCACCACGCGCGCGCCGGTGCGCTGGCGCAGCAGCCCCGCGGCCGTCACGTGGTCCGCATGCACGTGCGTGTCCAGCACGTATTCGAGCGTGAGGTCCAGTTCCTTCAGCAGGTTCAGGTCGCGCTCGACCTGCTCGTGCACCGGGTCGATGAGCAGCGCCTGGCGGGTGCGCCCGTCGGCGAGGAGATAGGTGTAGGTGGAGCTTTCGGAGTCGAAGAGCTGACGGAAGAGCATGGGGGTTTCCTTCTCCGCGGGACGTGAAGACGATGTGCGGGTGGGAGCCAGGGGGCGGGAGAAAAGATTCGCGCCCCCTGGCGCCGCGGCTGCCTGCCCTGCGGTCGGGCTAGTAACGGATGACCTGGTAGCCCTCGGCCACGAGGCGGGAGAGCTCGGCGACGCCGTTCGGCACCACCTCGGCGGCCGGCTGCAGCTTCTTCGGGTCGATGTCGTACTTCTTCAGCGCGCTGCCGCAGGCCACCAGCCGCACCCCGGCGGCCCTGGCCTTCTCGGCCGCCTGCCTCACGCCTTCCGGCACGGCCTTCACGGTGGGGTCCAGCGACACGATGGAGCGCCCGTAGCTCAACCACACCACGTCCGAGAGGTAGCCGGACTCCTTGGCCGCCACCGCGTGGCGGAAGCTGCTGGTCAGGGTGCCCACGTCCTCGAGCCCGGTGGTGGCCACGAAGACGAGCTTGCCCTTCTGCGCGGGCTGCGGCGGCCGCGCATCCGGGCTGGCGGCGAGCGCCGCGGCGGGCACGGCGAGGAGGAGTGCGGCGAGCAGGGTGAAGAGGGTGCGGTGCATGGGGCTCCTGTCTGCGGGTGAGGGGTGAAAGGGGAAGAGCGCGTTCAGGGCAGCTGCTGGGTGCGCAGCACGGGCGGCAGGTCCTCCCCGACCGCGCGCCCCTGCAATCCACCGTTCAGCTTGGGACGCGTGGCGAGGTAGCGGCGCACGGCCTCGTGCGCATCGACCGCCAGGGTGCGTGTCTCCGTCGCGCCGGGAATGCGGCAGAGCATGTCGGGCGTGTCTCCCTCGCGCTCGCAGGCGGCCACGGTGTACACGCGGGCGTCGTCCAGCGGCTCGCCGTTCACCTCCGCCGAGAGGAGCCGCTGGCCCTTGGGCGCATTCGCGCGAAAGCGCAGCGTCATCCCCGAGGGCCGGGGCAGCCAGCCGCCGAAGCGCTTCTCGGCGTCCCGCGCGAAGACGTTCTCCAGCTCCTGCTCCCAGAAGTCACGCAGCTGCTTGCCGGTGAGCTTGCCTGTCTTCACCGGGTTCACCACCGGGAAGAAGTTCCACAGGTCCGCCTCGCGCACCGGCCCGGGAAGGAGCGGCGTGCCGAAGCGGAAGCCATTGGACAGGCCAATCTCGGTCCCACCGGCGGCGCGGATGGCATCCGCGAGCATGTTGTCGAGCGGGTTCTCCACCACGGCGTACCGCGCGAGCGTCACCTCGGTGTGCCCCACCTCCTTGGACAGCCGCGGCCCCAGGGGCGCGAGCGCGGCGTCCACCAGCCTCACGACTTCGGGACTCTCCGGGAAGCGCGCGGCCGTCAGCTCGAGAAGCTCCCACTTCCTCTCCACCACCTTGCCGCCCTCGACCCACAGGTCCAGCCGGCCGAGGAATGAGCCAAAGGCTCCGGGCTCCACCACCCAGCTGCCTCCGCGCTCGATGGGCACGTAGGTGCGCTCGTGGGTGTCGGCGGACAGGTGCGCGTCCACGCCGGGAACCTGGTCCGCGAGCGCCACCGCCTTGGAGAGGCCCACGTGCGTCATCAGCAGCACGACGTCCGCGCGCTCCTGCTCGCGCACCTCGCGCACCAGGGCGGGCAGCGCCTCGGGGCCGTCGTAGCGCAGGCCCTCGCTGTAGCCGGGGGGCTGCCGGCGCGGCACGTCCGGGTCCGTGAAGCCGACGACGGCGATCCTCACGCCGGCCACCTCCCTCAACAAATAGGGAGAGAAGAGCCGCTCGCCGCTCGCCGCATCGCGCAGGTTGGCGGCGAAGAGCGGGTAGTTGAGCTGGCGGGCACGCTCGCGCAGCACCCCGGGGCCGTAGGCCACCTCCCAGTTGCCGGGCACCGCGCCCTGCAGCCCCAGCGCGTTGAGCGGCGCGACCAGCGCCGCCCCCTCGGTGAGCGCCGCCTCGCCCGAGCCCTGCAAGGTGTCGCCAGCGTCCAGCACCAGCACGTCGCCACCGCGCTCACTCCGGATGCGCTCGATGGCCGCGGCCACGCGTGCGAAGCCGCCGGCCATCTCGATGCGCTCCTCGCCGTCGCGCCAGAACAGCTCCGGGTGCGCGCGCAGCTGCGCGTGCAGGTCCGCGACGTAGAGGATGGTCACCTGACGGCGCGAGCCCTGGGCCGAAGTGGCCCCGGTGGGGACGGGCGGGGTAGCCGCGGGGCGGAGCACCGTGCGCGCACAGCCGGCGGCGAACAACACGGCAGCGAGTCCGAGGAGGAGGAGTCGACGGTACATTCAGGGGACCTTTCGGGGTGGAAGGAGGCTGGCGGGAGGGACACGGCCGCGAGGGGCGGAAGGCCCCGGAGAGCTTCCGCGCGTCCGCTAGCCGGGCCAGGCCTGCGTGCCCCAGGGCAGCGCGGGCGCCACCTGCGCGCAGGCGCCCGCGCCGAGGGCAGCGAGCCCTTGTGCGAGCACCGCCTGCGACTGCTCGCCAACGCGGCGCGACACCTCGCGGCCGCCGGCCTCGAGGAAGAGGAAGGTGGGCACGCCGCGAATGCCGTGGCGGGCCGCGGCCTGGCGGCCCTCCGCGCTGCCCACGTCCACGAGCAGCACGTCCACGTCGCCGCGCGCCGCGCAGGACTGCCGCAGCCGCGCCACCACGGGCTTCATCCGCTGGCACACCGGGCAGCTCTGGCTCACGAACTCCACCATCGTCGGGCGCCGCAGGCGCGCCAGCGGTGCGCTGCCCGCGGGCAGCGTTGGAGTGAAGGTGGGCTCCGGCAACGCGCATGCCGTCGTGCCCCCACTCCCGGGGGTACATGCGGCTGTCTCGGAGCCGCCGAGGTCCGCATCGCGCTCCGGCGTGCGGGAGGTGAACTTCGCGGCGGGCGCGGCCCGCGCCGCCACCGGCGCGGGCTCCAGGGGACTGTTCGTGGGGGTGAGCAGCGCAAGCGAGTCGGTGAGGAGCAGCAGCCCCAGCGCCGCGAGCAGTGCGCCCGTGGCAAGCTCCGCCTTGCGCAGGTGGCGCTTCATCCCGTCCATCCAGCGCAGCACGAGGGGCGCGGCGGCGGCCGCGGCCAACAGCGGCACGGAGAGCCCCAGCGCATAGGTGCCCAGGTAGAGCGCCCCCGTCATGGGCTCCGAGGTGGAGGCGGCCGTGTACGTGAGCACCCCGCCGAGCACCGGCCCGATGCAGGGCGTCCAGCCCAGGGCGAAGGCGCCGCCGAAGAGGAAGGCGCTCAGCACGTTGCCGCCGCGCTGCACGCGCGTGAGCCACGGACGCCCCTCGCGCTCGAGCCACGGCACCTGGATGACCCCCAGCTGCTTGAGCCCGAAGAGGAAGAGCAGAAGCCCACCCAGCTGCAGCACCCAGCCGCGGTGCTGCGCGAGCGCGCCGCCCACTGCGCTCGCCGCCATGCCCAGCGCCACGAACACCGTGGAGAGGCCCAGCGAGAAGGCCACCGCCACGCCCCAGGGTCGGCGCACGGGCCCGCCCGCCTCGCCGCGCAGCTGCGGCAGCGACACGCCCGCGAGGAAGGAGAGGTAGAGCGGGATGAGCGGCAGCACGCAGGGGGAGACGAAGGTGAGCAGCCCCGCGAGGAAGATGCCTGGAAGCCCCAGACTCATCGCGCCACTCCCGTGCTCTGGCGGGTGGCCCGCCCATGACGTTCACGCATGGGCAGGGAGACACGGACGGGGCCCACGGAAGTTCCCGCCGCCAGGCGCGATGGCTCCGACCCAGGAATCGCGTGCGAAGGGCGGCGTGCGTGCTTATCTGGAGCACCATGCGCCGCCACCGCCTGTCCCCTGCCCTGCTGCCCGCCCTCGCGCTCTGCCTGCTGCTCAGCGCCTGCGACCGCTACGACCGGCCCAACCTCCCCGTGCCCGAGAGCTTCTCGGCGCGCACGCTGGAGGGCCGCGGCCTTGAGCGCGCGGACCTGCTGGGCAAGCCCTGGGTGGTGAGCATCTGGGCACCAGGTTGATACGCCTGTGCTCGGGAGTTGCCCGAGCTGGACGCGGTACGCCGCGAGTACGAGTCGAAGGGGGTGGGCTTCCTCGCGCTCTCGCTCAACCCGAGCGAGGAGCGAACGGTGCGCGAGGCGGCGAGGCTCGGCCTGGGCATGACGCTCGCCATCGCGCAGGGCGAGGTGCTCGGCCCGCTGCACGTGTCCACCGTGCCCGCCACGGTCTACATCGACCGGCACGGCGTGGTGGTGGCCGCCATCAGCGGCGAGCGCGACCGGGCCTTCCACACGCGGCGCGTGAAGGCGCTGCTCGCAGGGAGCCCGTAGGCACGCCCCGCCAGCGCGAAGCCCAAGGCGGCACCGGGCAAGCGGCGCCGCCTCTTCGGGCTCTTCTGCACCCGCCGCGGCGCCTACCCGATGCGCAGCAGGTGGATGAGGCCCCACGCCATGAGCGCGAGTCCTCCAAAGCCCAGCAGGCCCGCGTAGATGACCTTCATGCCGGCCTTGCGGATCATCTGGAAGGGCGTGGCCAGGCCCATGGCCGCCATCGCCATCACCATCAGGAACACACTGGTGGTGGACAGGCCCGCACGCAGCGAGGGCGCGAGCAGCCCCACCGAGCCGAGCACGCCGAGGGCGAGGAAGCCCACGACGAACCAGGGGATGGGGGGCTCGCTCCACGAGTACTTCACCTTGCCGCTCGCGCCCGAGACCAGGCCCAGCACGATGAGCGCGGGGGCGAGCAGCACCACGCGGGTGAGCTTCACCAGCGTGCCCAGGTCACCGGCCTCGGTGCCCCAGCTGAAGGCGGCCGCCATCACCTGCGCCACCTCGTGCAGCGTGGAGCCGGAGAGCACGGCGAGCTGCAGGGTGCTGAAGCCCAGCAGGGGCCCCGCGAACACGTAGAGGAGCACGCCCGCGGTGCCCAGGATGCCGCACAGCCCCACGGCCAGCGTGGTGTCCTCCTCGTCCGCGCGCGTCACGCTGCTGGCCGCCACCACCGCGCTCGCCCCGCACACCGAGGTGCCCACGGCGAGCAGCATGGCGAGCCTCGAGGGCACGCCGAAGCGGCGCGCCAGCCACGCGATGCCCGCGATGCCCACGGCGATGACGGCCAGGTCCAGCAGCAGGATGCGCAGCCCCGCCTTGGCCACGAGACCGAAGTCCAGCCGCGCCCCCATCAGCACGATGCCCAGGCGCAGCACCGTCTTCGCCGAGAAGCGGTTGCCCTCGGCGAGCACCTGCGGCAGCCCCATCACCGCGCGCAAGGCAAGTCCGATAAGCAGCGCCACGGTGAGGGGCCCCACCACCTTGAGCCCCGGCAGCGTGGCGAGCCAGTAGCTCACGATGGCGAGCGCCACGGCCAGCAGCATGCCGGGGGCGCGCGCGCGCCAGGGAGAGGAAGCGCTCGCGGGCGCGGCGGAGACGACAGGGGTGGGCGTCATCGGTGGTCCAGGTCGGGGTTGAAAAACGCGTCGCAGGGGTCCACGCGTGCCGCCTACGGCGCATCCGAAGTCGAGAGCGCGCTCAGCAGCACCGAGTCCCCCAGCTCCGACACCGCGATGGTGACGTCGTCGCCGCGCGCCACCACGCAGATGCGCTCACCCACGGGCCCCTTCGTGCAGCGCGGTCCCTTCCGCGCGAAAGCGAGGCCCTGCGCGCCGGCGCTCGAGTCCTTCGTGGGCGCGAACAGCGTGAGGGCGTGGTTGCCGTAGCGGTAGAGCAAGGAGATGGTGATGCGGCCGTGGAGCCTGCAGCGCCGCGCGCCCAGCAGCCGCGCGCCAGGCACGTCCGGCACCTCGATCTTCTCGCCCGTCTGGGCGAGCGCCCACGCGCGCACGGCCGTCCGGTCCGAGGACTCGAACTCGCAGGGCTGCGCGCGGGAGAAGGCCCGCAGGTGGTGGCGCTCGAGATCCGCCGCCAGCACCTCGTTGAAGCCGCGCGGCCATCCCGTCCAAAGCAGGCCCACCGCCAGGAGCAGCGCGGCGGCGGCGGCGGCGAGGCGGCGCATGGGCGCGGAACGCGGCAGGTGGACGCGGGTGGCGGCGGCGGGCGGGCCTCCCCCATCGCCGAGTGCCTCGATGCGCGTCCGCAGCCGCCGGGCCACGGTGGGCGGGGACGCGGCCGCGGCCCCCCGCAGCGCCATGCGCAGCCCGGCGTAGCGCTCGGCGAGTTGCTGGCAAGCGGCGCACGCGGCCAGGTGCGCCTCGGAGCGCGCGCGCTCCGCGGCGCTGGCCTCGCCGTCGAAGTACTCCGAGATCCTCTCGCGCCACGTCTGGCTACATCCGCTCACGGCCACTCTCCCTTTGCATGAAGTCCAGGAGCGCACCCCGGGCACGCGCCAGCCGCGAGCGCACGGTGCCCACGGGGCAGTCCTGCACTTGCGCAATCTCCTCGTACGACAGCTCCTCCACCTCGCGCAGCCACAATGCCTCGCGCCACTCGGGCGCAATCGCCGCGAGCCCCGCCGTCAGCGAGGGGCCCAGGGCACGCGCGTGCAGCTCCCGCTCGAGGTCCCCCGTCGGCTCGGGCAGGGGCGCCTCGGAGCCCGAGCCCCCCTGCAGCACCTCCAGCCGAGGCCGCAACCCACGCGCGCCGTTGAGGTGGACCGTGCGCTGCACCGCGAGCAGCCAGCCGCGAAGCTGCTCGGGACTGCGCAGCTCGCCACGCCGCTCCAGCGCGCGCACGACCGTGTCCTGCACCAGGTCCTCGGCGTGGGCCGGGTTCCGGGTGAGGCGGAGGCCCGTTCGCAAGAGCGTGGGCAGGTGGGGCAGCACGAGCGAGATGAAGCCGCGGGGGGTCACGGGAGCGAGGACACGCGCAGGGGTGGAAATGGTTCCCGGCCGCCCACGCACTCGAGTGGGAGGGGCGCGAACGGCCCGGGAGGGGCGGAAGGAGGGACGCTCAGCGCTGGGGTACGGGCGCCTGGACACGGGCGGGCACGGGGCGCTTCTCCCAGAGCTGGAAGAGCAGCATGCCGCCCACCATCGCCGCGACGAAGAGCGGCGCCGTGTTCGCGCCGGAGCCCACGGAGGTGAAGGCGGGACCCGGGCAATAGCCGGCGAGCCCCCAGCCCGCGCCGAAGAGCGCGGCGCCAGCGACCAGCCGCGCGTCCGGGCGTGCGTTGCCGAGCGCCGGGAAGGTGGGTGCGAGCACCGGCGCGCGGCGCTGGCGCACGATGAGCCGGCGCAGCAGCGCGTAGGTCCCCATCGCGCCGGCCATGACGAAGGCGAGGCCGGGCTGCCAGTCCCCCGCCACGTCGAGGAAGCCCACCACCTTGGCGGGGTCGGTCATGCCGCCCAGCCCCAGTCCGAGCGAGAAGAGGATGCCGGCGAGCCCGGCCATCAGTGCGGCCTTCATCCTAGAGACCTCCGAGAACGTGGTGGACGAGGAAGACGGTGAGCGCGCCCGTCACCATGAAGGTGCCGGTCGCGACGAGGGAGCGCAGCGAGCCGCGGGCCAGACCGCACACGCCATGGCCGCTGGTGCAGCCATTGCCCAGGCGCGTGCCGAAGCCCACCAGCAGCCCCGCGAGCACCGTGAGGCCGACGCCAGTCACCACCGGGGCGCCGAACACCCGCGGGAACAGCGCGCGCAGCAGCAGTCCGCCGCCCACGAGCCCGCCGACGAATGCGGCGCGCCAGGCGAGCTCGCCGCGCCGGGGCAGCAGCAATCCGCCTGCGATGCCGCTGATGCCGGCAACGCGACCGTTGAAGAGGAGCAGCAGGCTCGAGGCAAGCCCGATGAGAATGCCGCCGAGCAGGGGTGGGAGGAATTGCGTCACGTCGGAAGGCCTCGCGAGAGCGGTGAAGGGAGAACGGCGGAGCGAGCGAACCTCAGCGCTGCACGGCCGCGGCGGCAGCCGGCGCGGCGTGCACAGCCGAGTCGAGCAACACGCCGCGGTTCTTGAAGAGGATGAAGGCGCCCATCAGCACGAGGACGAGGGAGAAGGCGCGCTTGAGGGCCGCCTGGGAGATGAAGCGCACGAGGGCGGTTCCCACGAGGATGCCCGCTGCCGCGAGGGCGGTGAACTCGCCCAGCAGCCCCCAGGGCACCCGCACCTGACCGAGGTAGCCCGCGAAGCCCACGAAGGAGTTGAGGGCGATGACCAGCAGGCTGCTCCCCACGGCCTGCTTCATGGACAGCCCCGCGAAGAGCACCAGCGCGGGCACGATGAGGAAGCCGCCGCCCACGCCCACCAGGCCGGTGAGCATTCCCACCGCGAGGCTCCCCCCTCCGGTGAGCACGAGGCTGGACTCCGGGGCCCTGTCCTCGGCGGGCGGCATCACGCCACGTGCGTTGCGGAACATGAAGAAGGCGGCCACCAGCATCACCAGCGCGAGCACCACCAGCTGCACGGCGCCAGGGACGTGCACGGACAGGCGCGTGCCCAGCCAGGTGCCGGCCATGGCGAGGCCGCCGAAGCCAAGGGCTGCCCTCACGTTCACGTTGCCCGCACGCCAATGGCCCGCGGCGCCGAGGAGGCTCGTCACCCCCACCACCGCGAGCCCCATCGCGATGGACTCCTTGGCGGGCAGTCCCAGCACGTACACGAAGATGGGAACGGTGAGGATGGAGCCGCCGCCGCCGAGCAAGCCGAGGGCGAGGCCGACGAGGGCAGCGAGCGAGAGGCCGAGGACCAGCACGGCAGGGCTCCAGGAGCAGAGGAGGGGCGCTGCCCCCCCCCGCGGCGAACGGGTGTGCGGCCCCCACGGGCCGCTTCGCCCATGAGAGCCAGGACAGGCGAAAAGGGATTCACCCCCTCGGTCCGGAGACGCGAAGGCAGCCCGCGCCGACGCGCACAGCCACTACGGCGGGTGCGCTGCCGCGGGGTGCCTGGACTGCGGCTGCGCGAAGAAGGCCGCGGCGCTGGCGCGGTAGGGCGCCCCTCGGGCTGGCGGTCGCTAGTGATGCGACCCGTGAGCCCCATGGCCAGGCACGCCCACCGGACCGGAAGCGTCCGCCGGCTGCACGCGCAGCACGAAGGGCACCGTCACCACCCGGCCCTGGCGCTGCACCTGGACCCAGAGCTTGTAGAGGCCCGCGCGAGGGAAGACCGCGTGGGCCGCGACGCCCTGCCCAGGCTTGGAATCAAGCGGGTGCACGTGGAGGAAGTCCTTTCCGTCCTCGCTGAGCACGGCGAAGTGGGCCATGGCCTCGAGGTAGGGCTCCAGGTCGTCCACGGGCCGCCCCGTCGCGGCGTCGGCGATGGCGAAGTGCAGGTGGGCACCACCGGCGCCCGCACGCGCCGCGTCGCCTCCGTGCAGGGTGAAGACGAGGCCGTCACTGCGCTGCGTCGCGGGCGTCACGGCGAGCGCGGTCGATGGACGGGACGGGCCCTCCACGCGAAGCGGATGCCGGTCCACCGGGGCGCTGCCCCCCGGTCGCGCGTAGTCCACGAGCACCATGTACTCGCCGCCCGACTCGAAGGTGTGCTCCAGCGCGAACTCACCCTCCCGGGCCTCCGGGTGCACGTGCGCGAAGCTCCGCAGGTCCTTGGAGATGAGGAACAGGTGCATGGGCTTGCCGTGCGACAGGTCCAGCGTCGGCACGGGCTGGCCCCGCGCATCCCGCACCCGCAGCGCGAGCGTCGCGGGCTTGCCCGCCTGCACGGGAGAGGGGTTGGAGCGCAATTGCGTGCTGAGCATGGAGGACTCCTTCTTGGGCTGAGCGTGGGAATGGCCGCGGACGTGCGATGCAGCCTGTCCGGGCGCGGGTCCCGCCAGGGCGAGCGGCGCGGCCAACAGCGCGACGTGCGCAAGGGCGGTGGTGAGGGCAGGTTTCAGGCGTGCCATGGAGCAACTCCAGGGGAAGACGTGGATGGAGTGACCTTCTCCAGGAAGACGCACGCGGGCGCGGGGCCTTACACCCCTCCAGTGCGGCCACGGGACGACCCACCAGGGTGTAAGGCCCCAGAGCGGCCTTCGTCCCCTCTTCAGAGCACGGGAGTTCTTCATCCGCCCGCCTCGCCACGCGCTCGAAGGGGGCCTCCATGTCCGCCACGCCTTCTACCCAGACCGCCCCGTCCGCGGCGTTCCTCAAGGAGCGCAGGCCTGGCCTGTCGCTGCTCGTCATCGCGACGGCGCAGTCGATGCTCGTCCTGGACGATGCCATCGCGAACATCGCGCTGCCGAGCATCCAGCGTGACCTTGGCGTCTCCGCGGCGGCCCTCCCATGGGTCGTCAATGCATACGTCCTCGCCTTCGGCAGCCTGCTCCTTTCGGCGGCCGGCTCGGCGGCCTCGGCGTCAACGTCGAGATGCTCATCGTGTCGCGCGGCCTCCAGGGGCTTGGCGCCGCGCGGGTCGCCCCCAATGCGCTGGCCCTCATCGCCACCACCTTCCCGGTGGGCCCGCCGCGCAACCGCGCGATGGCCGTCTACGGCGCGATGTCCGCGCTCGGCATCACCCTCGGCGTGCTGCTGGGTGGGTTGCTGGTCGGGCTGCTGAGCTGGCGATGGGTGTTCTTCATCAACGTCCCCATTGGCCTCGCGGTGCTCCTCGGCACCCGTGCGCTCGTCGAGGGGCAGCGCAACCGCGGCCGGCTCGACACCGTGGACGCGCTGAGCGGCACGGGCGCCATGTTCGCGCTCGCCTACGGCATCACCCGCGGCGGGGAGCACGGCTGGGACGATGCCCTCACCGTCGCGGCCTTCATCGCGGCGCTCGTCCTCGGTGGCTTCTTCGTGGCACTCCAGGCGCGCCGCGCGCACCCGATGTTGCCGCTCGGGCTCTTTCGCGACAGGAACCGGTCGAGCTCCTACGCCACCATACTGTTCGTCGGCGCCGGACTGATGGGGACCTTCTACCTGCTGACGCTCTACCTGCAGGAGGTGCTTCACTTCAGCCCGGTGCGCACGGGCCTGGCCTCGCTGCCCTTCAGCGCCGGCATCATCCTGGGCGCGGGCATCAGCGCCAGGCTGGTCGAGCGCCGCGCGCCGTGGTCGGCCCGGGCCTCGTCCCAGCCGTGCTCGCGGCCGTCACCACGCGGCGCACCCAGGGCGGCGAATGACCCTATTCGAGGACGTCGTCCGGCATGCCGTAGGCGTTGGCGATGAGTTCGGTCGAGCGGGAGATGGCTTGCTGTGAGTGCCCCAGGTTCAGAATCATCAGCTCGTCGGCATTGACGCGCTGTTGCCACGCGGCGAGCTTGTCCACCACCTGTTCGCCGGTGCCGCAGCAGCGCGCGTCGGGCCGCCTGGCGCGCCGCGCCCCGCGCTCGGAAGCCTTACGCCCAGGCGCCCGCGTCCTTCACCACCAGCGCGAACAGGTCGCCGAGCGCCGCGAGCTCGTTGCGCTGCAGCTCCGCCGCCGGCACCACGCCTCCGGTGGGGCCGGGCAGGTCGCGCGTCGCGGTGGCCGCGGCCACCACCGTGTTGCTGTAGCCGAGGTCCAGGGCCGCCCGCGTCGTGGCCGAGACGCACATGTGCGTCATGAAGCCCGCGATGATGAGCTCCTTGCGGCCCGTCGCCTGGATGCGCGCGTGCAGGTCGGTGCCGGCGAAGGAGTTCGGCAGGGCCTTGGTCACGACCGCCTCGCCTTCCTTCGGAGCCACGGCCGGGATGATGGCGCTGCCAGGCCCCCGCGGGTCGAAGATGGCGCTGCCGGCGGGGCCGTGGTGCACGACATGGAAGACCGGCGTGCCATGGCGGCGGGCCAGCTCGAGCAGGCGCGCCGTCTCCGCCACCGCGGCGTCAATGCCGGTGAGCGGCAGGTTGCCGGAGGGCAGGTACTCCGCCTGGGCGTCGACGATGACGAGCACCGCGCGGTCGAGCGGGGAGGGATGGGCCGGCGGGGCACCGAACATGGAGAGAAGCGTACGGGGGGCAGTCATGGAGGTCTCCTCGAGGGGCTGGCAGCCCGGGTTGGTCCCCATGGAGTAGTCCGTGCGCATCCGCTCCGTCGTTCGCTGTCTTCGTGCAATGCCTGTGCAGAAATGGTCAGGGCCGGAGCTCGAAGCCGTGCTGCGAGCCGGCGGGAGCGGCGCGGGGCGTTGGCTTTCGAGCGCGGCAGGGGGGAACGCAGCGTCCAGCGGACCGAGAACTTCCGTTTCCCGGGCGGACGCTGGGGACCATCCTTAGGCTCCTGCACCGACCTCGCCCTGGAGCCCCCTGTGACGCCTCGCCCGCCTCGCGCCGTGCTCTTCCAACACGACCTGCCCGTCGGCTCCGGTGGGCTCGCCGCCGCGCTCGCGGGGGCGGGATTCGCCCTCGAGCCTCGCTACCGGGAGGTCCGCCCGGGGGACGCCGACGCGGAGCTCGCGGTCGTGCTCGGCGGCTTCATGGGCGCGTACGAGGCGCGGCGCTACCCCATTCTTCGCGACGAGCTGTCGCTGCTGGAGCGGCGGCTCGCGCGGGGCCTGCCCACCCTGGGCGTGTGCCTTGGCGCGCAGCTGCTCGCGCAGGTGGCCGGCGCGCGCGTGTATCCGGACCCCCGCGGAATGGTCGTCGGCGTGCACCCGCTCGTGCCCACGCCCGCCGGCCGGGCCCATCCCGTCTTCGCGCCGGACGCCCCCGTCTTCGACGTTGCCCACTGGCACGCGGACACGTTCGACCCCGTTCCCGGGGCCATCCGGCTCGCGGGCTCGGAGCGCACGCCCCAGGAACTCTTCGCGCTGGGCAGTGCGCTCGGCGTCCTCGTCCATCCCGAAGTCGACGCGTCCACCTTCGAGGGCTGGGCCCGGGCGAGCCCGGACTCGCTCGCCCGGGCCGGCCGCACGCTCGAAGCGCTCGCCGGGGACGACCTCCCGCGGCTTCGGAGCCACGCGCCCCGCATCGAGGCGTTTCGCGTCCGGCTCGCCCATTTCCTCATGGGCCAGGTCGCCTCGCTCGAGGGCCGGGTAGGAGGCCCGGGCGCCCCGGCGCGCGTCTCGGAGTGAGCCCGGGCCGCCGAGCGCAGTGCGGCTGAACAGCGGCGTGTGTCAGCCGAGCAGGGCGAGGTTCGCCCGCGACAGTCCGGCGTCGCCGTGGCAACGGATTGCCCGAGGTGACGTTCTTCCAAGCACGGCCTCGCCTTCACCCCGCGTGGACTGCCCCAACGGCGCACGGAGTCCTCGCTGACGCCCAGCTGGCGCGCGACCTCCGCCGCTCCGCCAGTTGCCGCGCCGTCCAGCGCTTCGGCGACGGAACACGTCAGGCCCTTACCCAACCTGCCTGAAGGGGGTTAGCGTGAAGGCCCTGCCCCCGTGATCGCGACCCCTTCCAGCTGTCTGACCGACGAGGTCCTGGTCGAGCTCCTCGAGGACCAGCTGACGGACGAGGCGCTGGCGCAGGTGCACCGCCATGCCGCCGGGTGCGCGGAGTGCCGCGGCCTGCTGGCCACGCTCACGCCCGGCATCCAGCGCTCGGAGGTGGACGACCCGCGGGAGCGCGAGACGGACAGCCTGCCGCCGGATCCGACGCCCTGGACGCCGCCGCCGTCGTTCGATGCGTTCCGCCTGGAGCGCCCGCTGGGCCGGGGGGGCATGGGCATCGTCTACCTCGCGCACGACACGTCACTGGACCGGCGCGTGGCGGTGAAGTTCATGGCGGCGGCGCAGCCGGATGAGCGCTTCCGCGACCTGTTCACCACCGAGGCCCGGGCGCTCGCGCGGCTGCAGCACGCGAACATCGTCAGCGTGTTCAGCGTGGGCACGGTGGACGGCCATCCGTACATCGTCTCCGAGTACGTCGTCGGGGAGACGCTCGCGGAATTGCCCCTGCCGGTGCCGTGGCGGCGGGTGCTGTCCCTGGGCGTGGGCCTGGCGCGGGGGCTGGCGGCGGCGCACCGCCAGGGCGTCCTCCACCGCGACCTGAAGCCCTCCAACGCGCTCGTCACGCGCGAGGGCGAGGTGAAGCTGCTCGACTTCGGCCTCGCCGAGCGCTTCGAGGTGGGCGCGGAGCTGGCGTCCGGCTCGCCGCTGCTCGTGGGCACCCTGCCCTACATGGCGCCGGAGGTGCTCGCCGGAGGTCCCGCGAGCGCCCGCAGCGACCTGTACGCGCTGGGCCTCATCCTCCACGAGCTGTGCACGGGTCAGGTGCCCCGCCGCGCCTCGCGCCGGCCCGAGGACACGCCCCCCCGCGCCCCGCTGGGCCCGGAGGTGGACCCGGACTTCGCCGCCATCATCCTGCGCTGCCTCGCGGTGGATCCGCACGAGCGCTTCGCCTCGGCGGAGGCGCTGAGCGAGGCGCTGGAGCAGCTGGAGCGCTCCATCGCGCCCGCGCCGCTCGGCGCCGGCAATCCCTATCGCGGCCTGGCGCCGTTCGCGGCCGAGCACCGGGCGCTCTTCTTCGGACGCGAGGGCGACATCCGCGCCGTGCTGGAGCGCCTGCGCACGCGCCCGCTGGTCCTCGTCGCGGGTGACTCCGGCACGGGCAAGTCCTCGCTGTGCCGCGCGGGGGTGCTGCCCCGGGTGGCGGCCGGAGACCTGGGCGACGGACGCGAGCCGCACGTCCTCACGCTGTGGCCCGGCCACCGCCCGATTGAAGCGCTGGCCGCCGCGCTCGCGCCGGTGCTGGGGCGCAGGGAGGCGGAGCTCGTCACCGCCCTCACGGACACGCCGGCCTGGCTGGGGCAGGCGCTGCGCGAGACGCATGGGCGCGGGCGGGGGCTGCTGCTCTTCATCGACCAACTGGAGGAGCTGCTCACCCTCTCCGACCCGGGGCAGGCCGCGCACTTCGCGCGGCTCCTGGGAGAGCTGGCCCTGCCGTCCCCGGGCGTGCGCGTGCTGCTGGCGGTGCGCGGCGACTTCCTCACGCGCCTGTGCGCGCTCCCGGGCCTGGGGGACGAGGCGGAGCGGGCGCTCTACATCCTCCGGCCCCTGTCTCCGGAGGGCGTGCGCGAGGCCATCATCGGCCCGGCGCGCGCGCGGGGCGTGGCCTTCGAGTCACCGGAGCTGGTGCAGACGCTCGTCGCCTCCACGGCGCATGGCGTGGGCAGCCTTCCGCTGCTCCAGTTCGCGCTCGCGGAGCTGTGGGAGCGCCGCGACTCCGCCGGGGGCCGCATCACGCGCTCGGCGCTGGAGGCGATGGGCGGCGTGGCCGGAGCGCTGTCCCGGCACGCGGACGGCGTGCTCGCGCGCATGAGCCCGGCGGAGCACGCGGCGGCGCGGCGGCTGCTGCTCCAGCTGGTGACGGCGGAGGGCACGCGCATCGAGCGTGGCGCGGAGGACCTCGCCGACGCCTCGGATGAAGTCTCCCGCGCGGCGCTGCGCGTGCTCGTCGAAGGGCGGCTCCTGCACACGCGCACCGTGAACGGCCTGCCGCGCTGGGAGATCGCCCACGAGTCGCTCATCCGCAGCTGGGGCACGCTGCGCGACTGGCTGGACGACGACATCGGGCACCGCGTGCTGCGCAAGCGCGTGGAGGCGGCCAGCGCGGAGTGGGACCGCCTGCGCCGCGCCAGCGAGGCCCTCTGGGGTCAGCGCCAGCTGGATGAAGTGCGGCTCTTGGAGCCCGCCACCCTGGGCTCCCGGGAGCAGGCCTTCCTGAGCGCATCCCACCGGGCCGTGCGGCGCGCGCGCTGGGGACGGGGGCTCACCGCGCTCGTGCTCGCGCTGGCAGTCCTCGCGTCCTACGGCGGCCTGCGGCTCCAGGCGTACCTGGAGGACTCGCGCTTCATCGCCGCGGAGCTGGGCACCGCGAAGGAGGCGCTGGCCTCGGGCCGCACCCTCGCCGCCCGGGCGCTCGCGAGCCGCGAGGAGTCGCTGGCGATGTTCGACGGCCGGGCGCCCTCCTCCCTGGGCCCGGAGACCGCGACGGATGCCACGGGGCTTCGCAGCGCCGCGGAGAAGCGGTGGACGGAAACGCTCGCGCTGCGCGACCAGGCGGAAGCGGCCTTCACCCGCGCCAGCCGGAGCCTGGAGCGGAGCCTGGACCGGGACCGCCACCACTCCGACACGCGCCGGCTCATCGCCGCGGTCCTGTCCGAGCGGGTGCTGCTGGCGGAAGCCTTCCACCAGCGCCACGAGCGCGACGCCTGGCTGCAGCGCCTGGAGCAGGAGGTGGACGCCTCCAAGGAGGGCGCGGCCTGGCTGCGGCGGTTCCAGGAGCCCGCGGAGCTGACGTTCGAGAGCCTTCCGCCCGGCGCCCGCGTGTCCCTCTCGCGCGTCGTCCGGAGCGAGGGGCCGTTCCGCCGCGAGCCCCTGCCGGACACCGGCACCTCGCGCTTCGTCCTCCCGGAAGGCTCCTACCTGGTCCACGTCACGCAGCCGGGACGCGTGCCCGTGGACGTCCCGGTGTTCCTCACGCACGGCTCCCGGGAGGCGCTGCGCCTGGCGCTCCCCACGCAGGTGCCCGAGGGGTACGTCTACATCCCGCCGGGGTGCTTCCTGCTGGGCAGCGCCGAGCCGGAGGTGGTGCGCCGCTTCACCTTCAGCCCGCCGATGCATCGCTACTGCCTCACCGGCGGCTACCTGGTGGGCCGCCACGAGGTGACGTTCGGCGACTGGCTGACCTACCTGGAGGACCTGCCTCCGGACGCGCCCGCGAGGCGGGTCCTGGAGCAGCCGCACTTCGGCGACGGAGGCACCATCACGCTGCGGTGGAAGCAGGGCACGGGCTGGGTCTTCACCTTCCACCGCACCCGCGAGGAGTTCCGCACCGCGAAGGAAGGCGAGCCCCTGCTCTACGCGGAGCGCACCCGGCACGCGAGCGTGGACTGGAAGCAGCTCCCGCTGTCCGGCGTGTCCGCGCAGGACCTGGAGGGCTACTTCTACTGGCTCCACCGGACGAAGCGGCTGCCGGGAGCGCGGCTGTGCGGCCAGCATGAATGGGAGTACGCGGCCCGGGGCGCGGACGGACGGCGCTATCCCCACGGAGACCAGCTCCAGCCGGACGACGCCAACATCGACGCGACGTATGACCGGCGGCCGCTGGCCTTCGGCCCGGACGCGGTGGGAACACACCCCGCGTCGGTGAGCCCGTTCGGGCTTCAGGACATGGCGGGCAACGCCTACGAGCTCACGCGCTCCGTGACGCCGGAGTTCGGCAGCGTCGTGCTCCGGGGAGGCTCCTGGTATTACGACTCGTTCGTCGCGGCGAGCGCCGACCTGTCCCCCGGTGACGCGACCGCGCGGGACGTCCGCAGCGGCGTGCGCGTCTGTGCTTCGTTCGACCCGCGTTGAGCGGGCGCTCAGCCAATCACATACACGCGGTTCGCGATGCCGTCCTCGGTGACGTGGCGGTCCAGGCGCATCCCCAGCCGCTCCGCCACGCGGATGGACGCGACGTTGTTCGGGTGGATGATGGCCACCAGGGGAACGTGCGGCAGGTGCCGGGCCGCGAGCGCCAGCGCGACGCGGGACACCTCCGTCGCGAAGCCGGAGCCCCAGGTCTCGGGCGTGAAGCGGTAGGCGAGGTTCAGCACGCGCTGGCCCTCCAGCTCCTTGTGGCGCACGCCGCCCAGGCCCACGACGACGCCGGGCGCGTCCAGCCGCTCCACCAGCCAGTAGCCCACGCCGTCGCGCGCCCAGTCCTCCAGCCAGACATCCAGGATGCGCCGCGCGTCCTCCCGCGTCTCCATGTAGCCGCGGCGGCTGTACTGGTTCGTCGCCGGATCCGAGTGGAGGGCATAGACGGCCTCCAGGTCGGGCTCGCGGACGGCGCGCAGCAGCAGCCGTTCGGTGGTCGTGCGTTCGAAGTCCTGCATCATGCCGCGCAGTCTACGTGAGCCAGGCCCACTCCAGGTCGTCCAGCGCGGGGGCCTTGCCGGCCCTGTGGCGCCGGGCGGTGATCTCCTCGCGCCACGTCTCCCGTCCTCCCGGGATCGGCCAGGCGCGCGACACGGTCCCCTTCGGGCCGGGGGTGAAGTTGAGCACCAGCATGCGGTTGACGCGGTCGACGGTCTCCGGCGTCGCTCCGGCGCGCAGCTGGAAGTCCGCGCTGAACAGGGCGCCCTCCTCGCGGACGGCGTTCGCGGGGCGCGGCGGGTCGATGAACGGCCACAAGCCCAGCAGCGGCGGCTCCACGCCTTCGAGCAGTGCCGCGTGAAGCCGATTGTGGCCATCCAGCACCAGCCACTTCGCCAGGATGTCCACGTACATCAGCAGCGCGGGCGGCAACGTCCCGTCCCTCGCGTGCTTGCGCCAGCTCTTCACGCGCCCGAAATCAGGGGGCACGGGCGGGCGAAGCCCGAGCACGGCGCCCGGCCGTTGTCCGGGCGTGTTCTCCCACCAGTCCTCCTTCCACGCGAAGGGGTACCCTGGATCCGTCACGGCGGCCAGCGAGTGCGGCGGCATGGGAGGCTGACCGAAGCCCCACTCCATGGGGGAGACGGGGTGCCGCTCCGCCTTCTCCGCGGGGATGGCGCGCACGGGGCGCAGACACCAGTGCCCGGCGTGGAGCACCGGCAGCGGAGCCTCCACGAGCGCCCGCGCCAGCCGCCAGCTCCACTGCTCCCACCAGGCCTCGGAGCCGGAGGCGGCCTCCACGGACCGGACCTCGGGCGCGGACAACGGCGGCAGGAGTTCCGGAGGGGGCCACGTGCCCCGGAGGAAGATGGCGCGGTCCCAGTACGCGTCGATGCGGGTCCACAGCAGCGTCACGCCCACGCCGCGCACGCGGATGCGGTAGTCCGCGGTGGCATCCAGGTGCAGGGCGGGCCGTTGTGCCCAGCGGCCCCTGGCGGGCACGTGCAGCAGCAGTCCGGGGCCAGGGGTCTCCAGCCCCCAGCTCCGGGTGTCGTCCGCGACGATGGAGACTCCCGGGTGCATGCTCCGCGCTCCTCGTGATGCCCGGCCAGCACGGGCGCCCGGAGCGTAGCCGACCGCACGCCTGCCTTGCGGCCATGCAGGGACTGCCCGCTCCCCCCTGCCATCCCAGGCCGGCCGCCCCCACCTTGAGGGCAGGAGGTGATGGGATCATGGCGGACAAGATTCTGGAGAAGCAGCACGAGCACGAGCGCGAACAGGAGCGCGAGCGGCTGCGCGAGCTGGAGCAGAAGGACCTGGAGGTGGAGTCGAAGCGCGGCGCCCGTCCCCTGGAGGGCTTCGCGGGAGGCCACACCACGTGGACTGGCGACCAGGACGACCAGGCCGCGGCCCGAGTGCACGCCGGTGACGCCGACGCGGCCTGGGAGGCCAGTGAGCGGCAGGCCCGGCTGGAGCCCGCCGAGCCCCAGTCCGAGGACGAAGACGACTCCGGCCTCCGCCGCGAGTAGCGGCCCTCAGCGAGCAGCCACACCCCACAGCCGGCGCGCTTCTTCCGCGATGAGGTCGGGAGATTCCTCGGGGAAGAAGCGCCGGGCACGGGCACGCGCCGCACGCCACGGGAGTTGCCCGGCGTCCGGTCGAGGGAGTCAGCGCTGGAGGCAGAGCAGCTCGTGTCGCCGGTGCCCCAGACGATGCGAGCCGGCACCTGGCTGCACTGGAGCGCGGGCCCGATGCCCGCGAGCGCGTTCAGCTCCAGGCCCAGCGTATACGCGTGCACCTGGGCCTTGCCTCGCGCCAAGCGGACCAGCGGCGTGAAGTAATACTCGATGGCCTCGTCGGTAGGCTGGGAGGGATGCGTGTATGTCATTCCTCCAATGCCTGCCTTTGAAGGGCTGCTCCCCGCGGGCCTTCCGCAAGACGGCGCCCGGTGAGTGGGCCACCGCGAACCGCCGGACTCAGGGCGCGCAGTCACTTCCTCCCCAAGGTGGCAACAGCTTTCCCTGGAAACCCTCTCACCCGCGCAGCACGGCCAGCCCGCGCAGGAAGTCCTCCGGCAGCGGCGACTCCACCTGGACGACCCGGCCCGTCGCGGAGGACGGCACCTCCAGCCGCCACGCGTGCAGGGCCTGACGCCCCACCGCGAGCGCCGCCGGGTGCTTGCGCGCCTCCTCCGTGCCGTAGAGCGAATCCCCCAGCACCGGGAACCCGGCCTCCGACAGCTGCACGCGGATCTGATGCGTGCGCCCCGTGTCCAAATCGATGTCCAGGAGCGCCCCCTCCCGGAACCGCTCGCGCACCGTGAACGTCAGCGCCGCGCGCCGGGCGGAGGGAACGCGGGTGGTGAAGCGGCGCGGATCCTTCGGGTCCCTCGCGTACGGCCCCTCCAGCCTTCCGGTGTCCGGCGGCCGTCCCAGCACCAGCGTCTGGTAGCGCTTGTCCACGCGCTTCTCCTGGAACGCCTTCAGGAGCGCCGCCACCGCGTCATCCGTCCGGGCCAATGCCAGACAGCCGCTCGTCTCGCGGTCCAGCCGGTGCACCACGCCCGGCTGGGCCACGCCCTCCACGTCGAACGGCGGGCACCGCGCCGCGAGCAGCCCCACCACCGACGCCGCCCGCCCCTCCGGCTCCACCACCAGCCCCGGCGGCTTGGCCACGATGACGAGCGCCGCGTCGTCGTACAGCACCGGCAGTTCCGGGCCCTCCACGGACGCATGCGGCGACGGCCGGGGCTCCGGCGTCTCCAGCGTGAGCTCCTCTCCACCCCACAGCTTGCGCGTCGCCTGCGCCTTCTTGCCCCGGATGCGCACGCGCCCCGCGTCCAGCAGCGCGCGGGCCCGCTCCGGCGTGAGGCCCGGGACGTGCTTCGTGAGGAACCGGTCGAGCCGCTCGCCGGCAATCTCCCGGGGAACCACGAGAACCTTGTGCCGCGTCATGCCTTTCCCCGTCTCTCAAGGCAGGCAGGGAGTCAACCACCGTGTAGGCGTGCGCCCACCGAGCATGCGTCAGGGGTGCGCAGTAGAAAGGGGCCCTCCGTGGCCACCTTCCCGTTTCTACGTTCAGGCTCTGCTCGGGCCCTGTCCCACCGCGACTTCACCCTGCTCTGGCTGGGCACGCTCGTGTCCAACATCGGCACGTGGATGGAGTCCGTCGCGCTGGGGGTCTACGTCACGCAGGTGACGGGCCAGGCCGCCTGGACGGGCGGCGTCGCGGCGCTGACGCACCTGCCCTCGCTGGTGCTCGCGCCCCTGGGCGGCGCGCTCGCGGACCGCTTCGACCGGCGCACCTTCATGGCCGTGTGCGTGTGCGTGCAGGCGCTGCTGGCCGCGCTGCTCACGGTGCTGGCCGGCACGGGGAACCTGTCCGTGCCGTGGGTGGCGGCCATCTCGCTGCTCAACGGCGCCTTCAGCACGCTGGTCATCCCCTGTGCCACGGCGCTCACCGTGGCCGTCGTGCCCAAGGAGGACCTGCACAACGCGCTCAGCCTGGACTCGGCGCAGTTCAACCTGGGCCGCATCATCGGCCCCGTGCTGGCCGCGCTCGTGCTGACGAAGGTGGGCATCGCCGGGGCGCTCTTCGTCAACACCCTGTCCTTCCTCGCCGTGCTGCTGGCGCTCGCGGCGATGCGCGGCGCGGCGGCGAGCGCCGTGCCTCCGAAGGTGGAGGCGCTGTGGGCCGGCATCATGCGGGGCGTGCGCCTGGCGTGGACGGATCCGGGCATCGCGCTCGCGCTGGGCTCCGGGGCGCTGGTGGGCCTGCTCATCTCCCCCTTCGTGGGGCTGGTGCCGGTGTTCGCCCTGAAGGTGCTGGGCGGGGACGCGACCACCACGTCCATGCTGCTCACCGCGCAGGGGACGGGCGCGGTCCTCGCGGCGTTCGGCTCCGGCGCCATCGCCGCGAGGATGGGGCGGCAGGCCTTCCTGGAATCCTCACTGCTGCTCGTGGGGCTTTGCTCCGCCGCCTACTGGCTGTCCCCCTCGCTGCCGGTCGCCATGGTGACGCTGTTCATCCTGGGGGCCGTGTACCTCGTGGCCTTCACCGGCCTGAAGACGGTGTGCCAGGCGCGCACGCCGCCGGAGCTGCAGGCGCGCGTGAGCAGCCTGTTCCTGCTGCTGGTGAACGCGGGCTACATCCTGGGCGTCTGGGGCCAGGGCGCGCTGTCGGACCGCGTGGGCGTGCGGCCCATCACCGCGGGCTGCGCGCTGCTCTTCTTCGGCATCGTGGTGGGGATGCGGACCCTGCGCGCCCGGGGCCTGGCCGCGCTGGGCACCTGAGCGTTCAGCCCCCCGCGGGCGCCTTCACCGGCAGGAGCGCCAGCACGCGCGCGAGGATGGCGACGCCCTCCTCGTACTCCGGCAGGTCGATGTGCTCGTTCGGCGTGTGGTCCAGCGCCGCGTCGCCGGGGCCGTAGGCCACCGTGGGCACGCGCCACGCGGAGGCCACGGTGTTCCAGTCGGACGTCCCTGTCTTCAGGCGCAGCGTGGGCTTCACGCCGCGCTCGCGGATGGCCTGCTTGAAGACGCGGGAGAGCGCGTCGTTGCCGTGGGTGGACACGGCGTCCTTGCGCGCGACGGTGCGCACCGTCACGGTGGGCACCGAGGCCAGCGCCGCGAGCAGGGCCTCCGTGTCCGTGGACGGGCCGGTGCGGATGCTCACCGCGGCCGTGGCCCACTCCTCCGTCTCCGTGGCGCCGGTGTGGAAGGCGTTGAGGGAGGGCAGGTTCTGCTCGAAGAGGGACGGCCGCTCGCGGTTCCAGTCGTCACACAGCCGCTTGAGCGCGTTCCACGCGTCGATGACGTGCTCGGCGGCGGCGCGGTAGTCGCGGCTCGCGGTGTGGCGGCGGCTGGCGCGGTGCTCCAGGTCCAGGCGCAAGAGCCCCTTGTAGCCGATGGTCACCGCGTGCACGCCGCTGGGCTCGCCGTTGATGACGAAGTCCGGGGCGTACTGCTCGCGCACGTGCAGGGCGCCGCGAGTGATGGCGACCTCCTCCTCCACGCAGCCCAGGAGCAGGAACTGCTTGCCGGCGCGCTCGGCGTCGTCCAGCAGCTCCACGGCTTCGATGAACGCGCACAGGGGGCCCTTGGCGTCCACCGCGCCCCGGCCGTAGAGCTTCTGGCCCTCCAGCCGCACGGGCACCTCCCCGGGCACGGTATCGATGTGGCCCAGGAACGCGATGACGGTGTCGCCGTCCCCGTAGCGGGCGACGGCGTTGCCCACGGCGTCGGTGTGCGCCCGCCAGCCGCGCGCGCCCAGCCGCTCCACCAGCGCTCCCGCGAAGGAGGCCTCCTGGTGGCTGGGGCTGTACTGCTCCACCATCCACCGCAACAAGTCGACGCCCGGCTCACGCACCCGCATCCGCCCCGCCTTTGTCCCGAAGGGTGAACTTCGTGCCGCCCGCCTCCTCCAGCGCGGAGAACACCGGCCGCGCCACGCGCGACGCGCTCACGTACGCGGCAGGGACTCCGCCCTCCAGCGCCCGGCGCACGGCCTCCAGCTTGTAGCGCATGCGCCCGCCCGCGAGCGGCATGCAGCCCTCCACGTCGTCGCTCGCGCGCACCAGCGTCGTGGGGTCCTTCGGATCCGCGAGCAGCCCCGGCACGTTGGAGAGGATGATCAGCGCCTTCGCGCCCAGCGCCGCCGCGATGGACGACGCCACGTGATCCGCGTCCACGTTCACAAGCACGCCGTCCTCCGTCACCGCCGGAGGACACACGACGGGCACGTAGCCGCCGTCCAGGAGCGTCCCCAGGAGCGCCGCGTTCACCACCGAGACCTCTCCGGCCAGGTGTTCGCGGTCGATGCGCATCCGTCCATCCGCGCCCTGCAGCTTGAGGGGCGGGCGCCTGCGCGCGGTGAGCACGCGTCCGTCCGCGCCGCACAGCCCCAGCGCGGTGACGCCCTTCGCGAGCAGCGCCAGCACCACGGCCTTGTTCACCTCCCCCACCCACGCCATGGTGAGCGCACGCAGCGTGGGCGCGTAGGTGAGGCGCACGACGTTGCCGTTCGCGGTAGTCGCCTCCGGACGCGCCAGGCCCAGCGAGCCCAGGAGCCGTTCACCCGCCTCCGAGCCGCCATTGACGACGACGACGCGCTCGCCCTGGCGGACGAGCTCCACCACGTCCGCGCAGACGTTCTCCAGGTCCACGCCCGCCGCGCCGCCAATCTTCACGACGACGGGGCGGCGGGATGGGGTGGCGGGATTCGCGCTCATCCGATGACGCTCGCACCGCCGTCCACGAGCTGCACGGTGCCGGTGATGAAGGACGCGCGTTCACTGGCGAGGAACACCGCCGCGGCGGCGAACTCCTCCGGAAGCCCCACGCGCTTGAGCGGGATGTGGGCGCCCATGGCGCGAAGCCCCGCCTCCACGTCTCCCGCGCTGCCGGCGGTGCGCTCCACGGGTGGCGTGCGCATGTAGCCCGGCGCGAGCACGTTGACGGTGATGCCGCTGTCGCCCAGCTCCTGCACCAGCGCGGCGGAGAAGCCGACGATGCCCAGGCGGGCGAAGCCGGACAGCGCGAAGCGGGCCACCGGCCGGACCACCGTCTCCGAGGTGATGAACAGCAGCCGTCCCCACCCTGCCTTCTTGAGGTGGGGCAGCGCCGCGAGCGCCAGGGAGATGGGCGGCAGGAGCACCGCGTCCGTCGCGCTCCGGTACGCGTCCACGCCGAAGGTGGAGGCCGGGCCCGGAGGAGGGCCACCGCTGTTGGTGACGACGACGTGCAGCGCGCCCAGCTTCGCGACCACGTCGTCCACCCACCGGCGCACGTCCGCGTCGTCCTTCACGTCCACGCGCGTCGCCAGCACGCGGCCGCCCCGCGCCACGGCCTTGAGCCGCGCTTCGGCCTGGGCCAGCCGGTCCGTGTCCCGGGCGCCGATGGCGACGTGCGCGCCTTCCTTCGCCAGCTCCTCCGCGACGGCGAGCCCCAGCCCGCTGGAGCCTCCAGCGACGAGCGCGACCTTGTTGGCGAGTCCCAGTTCCATCCGCGTCCCTCCAGAAGTTGGCGCACCGCCGCACAAGGGCAAGCACACCGCACGTCACCGAACCGCGCCTTCACGGATCGAGGCACTCCAGCCCGGACCCGCATGACATCCGCTCCACGAACCAACCCACACCCGTCAGGCCCCAAGCCAACGGCTGACGCGTCGCGACACCCTCCAGACCCCATCCCCTTCCCGCTTCACCAGGGGCGCGCCCCAGGCCTGTCCCGCCCGGTCATCCTTCGTCATCCCAACCGTGGGGGGTGGCTCTCCCCGGCCCCGCATGCGGACCACCTCCGGACCTGCACTGCCCGAACCTGTCCGACTGTCCGACAGGTTCCCGCTCGGTGGGGACAGCGGCCCACCACCGCCCCGGTTCTCCAAAACCTGTCCGACTGTCCGACAGGTTCCCGCTCGGTCGGAACAGCAGCCCCCAGCCAAAGGCTCCAAACCTGTCCGACTGTCCGACAGGTTCCCGTTGCTCGGTAGGAACAGCAGCTCCCAGCCACAGGCTCCAAACCTGTCCAACTGTCCGACAGGTTCCCGTTGCTCGGTCGGACCAGCAGTTCCCAGCCGCGGGCTCCAAACCTGTCCGACTGTCGGACAGGCTCCCGTTGCTCGGTTGGACCGGCAGCCCCCGCCCGGCGCGCCAAACCTGTCCGACGGGTTTCCGCAGCCCAGATGGAACAGCAGCCCCCAGCCACAGGCTCCAAACCTGTCCGACTGTCCGACAGGTTTCCCGGCTCGGCTGGACCTGCGGCCCCTCACCGCCCCGACGCTTCAAACCTGTCCGACTGTCCGACAGGTTTCCTCGGCTCGGCTGGACCTGCGGCCCCTCGCCGCCACGACGCTTCAAACCTGTCCGACTGTCCGACAGGTTTCCCCGGCTCGGCCGGACCGACGGTCCCAGCCCCGGTGCTTCAAGACCTGTCCGAGTGTCCGACTGGTTTTCGCGATTCGGGTGGCGCGGCGGGCCCCTGCCCCCGTGCTTCAAAACCTGTCCGACTGTCGGACAGGTTCGCGCGGTGCGCCGCGGACGGAGCCCCAGCAGGTTTCCCGCCTTCTCAACCATGGGGACAGGATTCATGTCCGAAGGCTCAGGGGCGGGTTCCCACACCCGCCGCGTCCGGTGCCGCCCCTCCGACTGGAGCGCGCCGTGCGCCGCTGAAATACCCGTATTTCGCCATCAGCGGCCACGCGAGCGCCACGGTGAGCGCCTTCGCTCCAGAGGCCAGCTCCCCCTTCCACGCGTCGTCCTCGCCGCGAAGGAGCGTGGGTCCACTGCGGAAGCGGTCCGGGTTGCCGGTGACGGTGTGGTTCTTGCCCAGCACCACCGTGCGGCCCTTCACCGGGTTCTGCGCGCGCGGCACGCCCACCAGGTCCAGCACCGTGTCCACGGCTCGGTCCGGCGCGGCGATGAAGTCCTCGTAGCGCAGGAAGAGCGACTGGCCGGGGAACCTGCGCGTCACCTCTTCCGACGCGGCGTTGAAGCCCAGCCAGTACGCCGTGCTGCGCGCGGCCGACATGGGGACGACGTACTGCTTCGTCTTCGTCCACGAGTGCGTCACCGCGCGCGGGTCACGCACCAGGTGCAGGTACAGCGGCCGGATGCCCTCCACGCGCGGCAGCAGCGCCGCCTCGGAAGGGAACTTCCCGCTGTCCACCACCACCGTGCTCCCCGTGGCCCGCGCGATGGTGCGGTACGTGCGCGCGAGGAAGTCCGCGTGCGCCTGGAGCGTCTGCGAGTCCCCCGCTTCGTCCAGCACGCGCAGCGTGTGCCGGGTGCGGACGGCGGCCTGCTGCCGCTTCACCACCGCTTCCGCGTGCGCCCGGGGCGTGAGTCCCGCCGGCACGTCGGAGGTCAGCACCGTGTTCCAGATGCCGCACTCCAACAGCTGCTGGCCGCAGCCGCACAGCGTGTTGGAGCCGTTCCCGTACGCGTTCTTCCACAGGAAGCTCAGCTCCCCCACGTGGAAGAACCCCGGCACCTCGTTGAGCACGTTGCCCAGGATGGTGCTGCCGCTGCGGCACCAGCCGGTGATGTAGAGGACCGTGAGCGACGCGCCCTCGCCCTTCGCGCTCGCGGTGGCCATCAGGTCAGCGACGCCACGAAGAAGTGGGTGGGCAGGTGCACCGCGAGCGTCGTGTAGACCTCGCCGTAGGCCGCCAGGCCCTCGCGCGGGAAGATGCCCGGCGGCGGCTCCGCGAACCGGATGACCGAGCGCTGGCTGTCATACAGCGTCGCCGCGGCGGTGAAGTCCCCCACGATGATGGTGCCCGGGTTCACCATGCGCGTGCGGCACAGGCGGATGCCCATGGCCGCCAGGTCCGACAAGAGCGACTGCTGGCCCACCAGGTGCTCGTAGAAGTCCAACGAGTTGATGACGATGCCGTCCGCGGACCCGCCCATCTGCTCCACCTGCGCGCAGGCGTTGAGCAGCGAGGCCACCGCGTTCTTCTTCGCCGGCAGCCGCACGATGCCCGGCGTGTGCAAGAGGCCCCGCACGCCGTCCCCGCCCTTGCCGATGCACAGCGCCTGGTTCTCCGCCGTGTTCAGCCGCACCAGCAACCGGAAGTCGATGAACTGCGCCAGCGACTGCGAATCCTCCAGCAGGTTGCGCGGCACTTGAATCCACGCGCGCGTGGGCTTGAGCGCCTGCGTGTCCTGGTGGAACTCGAAGCCCGCTTCCGGCCGCAGCTCCAGGTCCTGCACCGGCCCGGTGGGCTTCGCTTGCGGGTGCGTTTCGTACCAGAAGGGCACGGGGTCGCGCTCCGCCTTGGCCGTCTTGAACATGCCGCGCACCGCGATGCGCGGACGGCGCTTGAAGCCGGGGAACGCGTCCACGATGGACGTGTCGTAGTCCACGTGCGCCTGCGTGCCGTGCTTCTGGACCGCAGCCGCGAACGCCGCGCCGGGGGACAGCGACGCGTCCGCCTTCGATTTCGTGCTCAGGATGCTCATGGGGTGAGGCTCCTTGGAGTCAAAAAGCGGGAGTCAGAAAGCGGTTCAGAGCGGATGCAGGCCGCGGAAGCCCAGGCCTTCGGTCTCCGGGCGGCCCAGCATCAGGTTCAGCGCGTGCACCGCCGTGCCGGCGGCGCCCTTCACCAGGTTGTCGATGGCGGCGTTCACCACGATGCGGCCGCGCTCCGCGTCCACGTCCACTGCCAGGTCGCAGTGGTTCGTGCCCAGCAAGGGCCCCGGCTCCGGGAACGGCGACAGGGAGGCGCTGGGGCGCAAGAGCCGCACGAAGGGCTTCTCGCGGTAGCGCGTGGCGATGGCGCGCACCACCTCCGCCTCCTCCACCGGCCTCGCCGCGAAGGCGTGCACCGTCGCCAGGATGCCGCGCACGCCCGGCACCGCCGTGGCGCTGAAATGGATGGTGGGCTTCTGGCCGGTGACGTGTTCCACCACGCCCTCC
The DNA here is from genome assembly GCF_042231735.1 of Corallococcus exercitus. Taxonomy (GTDB): domain Bacteria; phylum Myxococcota; class Myxococcia; order Myxococcales; family Myxococcaceae; genus Corallococcus; species Corallococcus exercitus_B. The sequence goes on along the minus strand of NZ_CP102577.1, from coordinate 9,358,007 downwards.
AGCTCCCCCGTGTGCCGGTGGCCCACCGGCTTGTAGCAGCGCAGCGCGTTCGCGCGCTCCGGGTGGTGCGAGGAGCGGTCGGGCGTCGAGCCGCCTCCGGACGACCCCGTCTTCGCGTCCACCACCAGCACGTCCGGACGCGCGAGCCCCGCGTGCAAGAGCGGCAAGAGCGCCAGGAGCCCCGCGTGCGCCATGCAGCCGGGAATCGCGACGTGGCGCGCGTTCGTCAGCGCCTCGCCCATCCACTCCGGCAGCCCGTAGACGAACGCGGGAACGTCATCCGGACGCGGGTGCTTGCCGTACCAGCGCGCGTGCCCCGCGGCGTCCAGGCGGAAGTCCGCGCTCAGGTCCACCACCCGCTCCGCCAGCCGGCACACCTTCTGCCAGCGCTGGAGCAACTCCCCCTGCGGCAGGCAGCTCACCAGCACGTCGCAGGACTCCAGCGCGTCGTGCGGCGTGTAGCGCAGCGTCCCCAGCCCGCGCAGGTGCGGGTGCGGGAAGTCCAGGCGCTTGCCGGCGAACTGGCCGGAGGTGGCCTGCACCACCTCCACGGCCGGGTGCGCGAGCAAGAGGCGCAGCACCTCGCCGCCCGTGTAGCCCGCGGCTCCCAGCACCGCCACGCGCACGCTCATCGCCGGGCTCCGGCTCCGGAGGCGACGTACTCCGCGATGAGGTCCGGCAGCGGGACGCCCGTCTCGTCGATGCTGCGCGCGAACTCCACGCAGTGGTTGATCTCGTTGACGTAGATGTCGCCGCCGCGCGTCTCCAGCAGGTCCACCGCCACCATGTCCCCGCCCACCGCCTCCGCCGCGGCCTCCGCCAGCTTCGCGTGCACCACCGGCACCTCGTAGCGCTCCGGCACGGCGCCGCGCGCGGTGTTGGTGATCCAGTGCTCGGAGCGACGGCGCAAGCCTCCCACCGCGCGGCCGATGACGTAGACGCGCAGGTCGTAGCCCGGCTTGTCCACGTACTCCTGCACCAGCGCCACGTGGTCCTGCGCGCCGCCGGTGCCGAAGCGCGTGGACAGCACGCCCTCGGCCGCGCTGCGCGAGTCCAGCCGGGCCACCATCCGGCCCCAGCTTCCGAGCACCGGCTTGGTCACCACCGGGTAGCCCTTCGCCTCAATCGCCTCCAGGCACGCGTCCTCGTCGAAGGCCACGAACGCCCACGGCATGGGCACGCCCTTCGCGGCCAGCGCCGCGCTGGTGAGCGCCTTGTCCCCGCACAGGGAGATGGTCCGCGCGCTGTTGAGCACGCGCAGCCCCTTCATCTCCAGGAACGTGGCCAGGTAGCGCGCACGCGTGAAGGACATGCTGCGCATCAGCACGGTGTCGGCCTCGGTGACGCGCTGCCGGTCCATCGACAGCACCATCCCGGAGTCCTGCACCAGGTTGACGGCGCAGTCGCGCCTGCGCAGCGCCTCGAGGAGGAGCTTCTCCTCGGTGCGCACGCGCGTATAGACGAGGTCGACCTTGCGCATGGCGCGGGGCTACTCCCCCCAGTCTTCCTCGACCTCGGGTGCTTCCTCGAGCCGCAGGGGGTTGATGCCCACGACCTCCAGCTCGGCGGAACAGCCGTCACAGGAGAGCACCTCGCCCACCAGCCGGTTGCCACCGGGCACCGGCTGCGCGCACAGAGGGCACTGGTTCGGCGTCACGGACTCCGTCATCGGATTCTGGACCTGCATGTCAGTCCCTCCTCGGTTCGGATCCCCCGGCAAACACCGGGGTTCTTGGGAGCACTCCCAGGATGCGCTCGGCCACCTGCCCGCCCTCCAACCCATGGCCCTTGAGCAAGGCCTCGTGTGAACCGGCGCGCGAGTCGTACCGGTCCTGGATGCCCACGCGCAGCACGCGCCGCCCCAGGTCCAGCGAGCACACCGTCTCACACACCGCGCTGCCCAGACCGCCGAGCACGTTGTGCTCCTCCACGGTCACGAGCAGCCGCGTGCGCGACGCCGTCTCGCGCACCGCCTCCTCGTCCAGCGGCTTGAGCGTGTGCACGTTGAGCACGCGCGCGGAGACGCCCTGCGCCTCCAACAGCTTCGCGGCGTCCAGCGCCACGGACACGCCCACCTCGCCGTGCGCGAAGAGCCCCACGTCGTCGCCCTCGCGCAGGAGCGCGGCGCGGCCCAGCTCGAACGGCGGACGTTGGATGTCCAGCCGGGTGACGCGGTTGCGGCCCAGCCGCAGGTACACCGGCCCTTCGTGCGCGAGCATCGCGCGCGTGGCCTCCACCGTCTCCAGGCCGTCCGCGGGCGACACCACCGTGAGGTTGGGCATCGCGCGCAGCACGGCCAGGTCCTCAATCGCGTGGTGCGTGGGGCCGAAGAACGCGCCCGCCACGCCGCCGTAGTCACACACCAGCTTCACGTTGGCGCGCGCATAGGCCAGGTTCAGCCGCACCTGCTCGCACGCGCGCATCACGCCGAACGCCGCGAAGCTGTGCGCGATGACGGTGTGCCCGCCGTGCGCCAGGCCACACGCCATGTCCAGCATGGTGGCCTCGCAGATGCCCAGGTTGAAGTAGCGCTGGGGATGGCGCTTCTCGAACGGGTCGCCCCCGCCGCCCAGGTCCGCCTCCAGGAAGACGACGCGTGCGTCCTCCTCCGCGAAGCGCGCCGCCGCGTGGCGGAACACCAACCGCGAAGACAGCTCCGGGTGCGCGTCGAGCCACGCCTCCGGCGTCCGGGCCAGGTCCACCGCCGGGGCAAGCGACGCGCTCACTGGCCGTCCTCCCCCAGCGACGCGAGCGCCCGCCGCAGGTGCTCCTGCGAGAACACCGCGTAGTGCGGCCCCTTGCCCTTGAGCATGGGCACGCCGGCGCCCTTCTGCGTCCGGGCGACGACGGCGCGCGGACGTCCGCCCACGACGGGCGCCTCCAGCGCGGCGCACAGCGCGGGCAGGTCGTGCCCGTCCACCTCCAGCGACTGGAAGCCGAACGCGTCCAGCCGCTGCACCAGCGCCTCCTGCGACAGGATGGACTCGGTGGGCCCGTCGTTCTGCCCGCCGTTGCGGTCGATGATCAGCGTCAGGCCCGTGAGCTCGCGGTGCGACGCCACCTGGAGCGCTTCCCAGTTGGAGCCCTCGCCCATCTCCCCGTCGCCGCAGACGACGAAGGTGCGGTTGGGCTCCCCGCGCAGCGCGTGCGCCAGCGTCAGCCCCACGCCCAGCCCCAGTCCGTGGCCCAGGCTGCCGGTGGCGAACTCCACGCCCGGCACCGCCGCGTTCACGTGCCCGGTGAAGATGCTGCCGTCCGCGTTGTACTCGCGCACCAGCGTCTCCACGTCCACGAAGCCGAACTCCGCCAGCGCCGCGTAGAGCCCCGCCGCCGCGTGCCCCTTGGACAGGATGAGGTGGTCGCGCTCCGGGGCCCTGGGCGCGCGCGGATCCACGCGCATCACCCGGCCCAGCAGCGCCACCAATATCTCCACCATCGACAGCGAGCCGCCCAGGTGACAGCCCGACGGCGTCGCCGCCAGCCGCACGATGGTCTGACGGATGCGCTTCGCCCGCCGGGGCAGCAGCGCCAGCCCCGCCTCCGACGCGGCGCCCGAGGGCCCGTCCCCGGTGCGAGCAGGCGCCACCGGGCCGCTGGAGGCCGTGGGTTCTTCTGGCGTCCGCGCGTCGCGCGACAGCCCGGGGGTCGTTGGATTCGCCGAGAAAGTCATGCCCGTAGCGTCGCTGTCACAGCCCAGGAATCCGGCTGTTGTGAGACACCCTAGGAAATCGCATCATGCGCCGTCAACGCGGATTTTCTTAAGATATAGACGTACGAGAAAAAACCGTCTTGCCCGGTAATCACGCGGTGTTACACGCGCGGCTCGCTCGGCATTCCCAGGCTTCGGGACACTCGGAGGAGACCTTCAGATGGGGCAGCGTTTCCATAACGCAGCGGCATTGGTGAAGGGGTCGGAGTACCGGCGAAAGGGTTGGTGGCGTGACACCACCGTGGTTGACGATCTGCGTCGCTGCGTCCAATCGCATCCGGACAAGACCGCGATCATCGCCGCACGGTACTTTTCCAAGGACATCACGCGGCTGACGTACGCGGAGCTGGCGCGGTACATGGATCGGTTCGCGCTGGGCCTGCGCGAGCTGGGCGTGGGGCGCGAGGACATCGTCGCGGTGCAGCTGCCCAACGGGTGGCACTTCACGGCGCTGGCGCTGGCGTGCGCGCGGCTGGGAGCGGTCATCGCGCCCATTCCGCCGGACTACCGGCGGCGCGAGGTGGAGTTCATCCTGGGGCGCACGGAGGCGTCCGTGTACGTGGGGCCCACGTCGTGGACGGGGCACTCACACCGGGACATGGCGCGCGACATCGCGGCGGTGCTGCCGTCGCTGCGCCACCGCGTGTTGCTCGGAAGCAACGACGAGCTCCAGGCAGGCGAGCGGGACTTCGAGCGCCACTTCATCGAGCGTGAGTGGGAGAAGGAGGCGTCGCTGACGGGCGTGGCCCCGGCGGCCGCGGACGACGTCTGCAACATCCTCTACACGTCCGGCACCACGGGCGAGCCGAAGGGCGTGGTGCATTCACACAACACGAACTACGGCATCACGCGCGCGCTCTGCGACACGCTGGGCATCGACGGCACGGACGTGGTGGCGCTGCCGTCGCTGCTGACGGCGTCCACGGGGTTCACGTACTCATACCTCATGCCCATCCTGCTGGGTGCCACGGCCATCTACATGGACGTGGGCGACCCGGAGCTGACGCTCAAGCTCTTCGAGGAGCACGGCGTCACGTTCACGTACGGCATTCCCACGTACCTGATGAACCTCATCGCGTTGCAGAAGAAGCGCCAGCGCAACACCTCCTCGCTGCGGCAGCTGGCCACGGGCTCCATCCCGGTGCCGCCGCACCTCATCGCGGCGGTGCGCGAGGTGTTCGGCGTGCGGCTGCACACGCTGTGGGGCATGACGGAGAACGGCGCGGTCACCATCACGCGGCATGAAGACCCGCCGGACTGGCCCAGCCAGAGCGACGGGCGGGCGGTGGCGTGGATGGAGACGAAGATCGTCCCCGCGCTCGCGGAGGACGGCACGCCGTACCCGGACGGGACGGGGCGGCTCCTGGTGCGGGGCGCCAGCCAGTGCCTCACCTACTTCAAGCGCGACGACGTGTACGCGGCGGCGGTGGACGCGGAGGGCTGGTTCGACACGGGCGACCTGGCGCGCGACGACGGGCGCGGCGGCATCCGCATCGTGGGACGGCTGAAGGACGTCATCTTCCGGTACGGGTACAAGATCCCCGTGGTGGAGGTGGAGTCCGCGCTGTACTCGCACCCGAAGGTGAAGGAGGTCGCCGTCGTCGCGCACTCGGACGACAAGATTGGCGGCGAGCGGGTGTGCGCCGTCGTGGTGGTGCGCGAGGGAGAAGCGCCGCCGACGCTCACCGAGCTGCGCGACCACCTCAAGCAGCAGGGCATGTCCAACCAGTACTGGCCGGACCGCCTGGACCTCATCGACGAGATGCCCAAGACGGCCACCGGCAAGGTGCGCAAGTACCTGCTGCGCGAGCGGCTGAAGCCCGCGTGAGCGGACGGAAGGAACGGCGTTGAACCCGAGCCCCGAAGAAGCCTCCAGCCTGACGGACACGGAAGCGAAGCTGGCGGCGTGGTGGAAGGAGCTGCTGGGCGTGGAGGTCGTGCGCCCGGAGGACCACTTCCTGGAGATTGGCGGCAACTCCCTCATGGCCACGGTCCTGTCCAACCGCATCGAGAGCGAGCTGGGCGTGGAGGTGTCCATGGTGGAGCTGTTCGACACGCTCCGCGCCGTGGCCACGCTGTGCGACGAGCTGCGCCAGGAGCAGACCGCTTGAGTCGAGCCGCCCCTCGAGGGCGGCCCCCTTCCCCGCTTTCCCCCGAGCGCGACATGACGACCGAGCACCCCGGCTCCCCTTCCGCCCCCGCGCCGAAGTCCCCGGCGAGGTCCCGTCGTCGAGCGCCGCCCGTGGTGCCCGTCCCCCGCGACGCGCTGCTGCCGCTCTCCTTCGGGCAGCAGCGGATGTGGTTCATCGAGCAGCTCACGCCCGGGGGCATCTCCTACAACGTCCCGTACTTCGCGCGGCTCACCGGCGCGCTGGACGTCCCCGCGCTGAGGAGGGCGCTGGCCGTGCTGGTGGAGCGGCACGAAGCGCTGCGCACCACCTTCGCCGTGGTGGACGGACAGCCCGTGCAGCACATCGCGCCGTCGCTGTCCCTGCCGCTGCACGTGGAGTCGCTGGAGGAAGTGCCCGCGTCCGAGCGGGAGCAGGCCCTGCGGCAGGTGGCGGAGGCGGAAGCGCGCGAGCCCTTCGACCTGGGCAGGGGGCCGCTGGTGCGCGCGCGGCTCCTGCGCCTGGGGGAGACGGAGCACGTGCTGCTCCTGATGCTGCACCACATCAGCTGCGACGGCTGGTCGCTCACGGTGATGGAGCGGGAGCTTCAAGCGCTCTACGCGGCCTTCCGCGCCGGCACGACGCCCGCGCTGCTCGCGCTGCCCGCGCTGCCCGTGCAGTACGCCGACCACGCGGTGTGGCAGCGGCAGTGGCTCCAGGGCGAGCACCTGACGCAACAGCTGGAGTGGTGGCGGGGGCAGCTCACGGGAGCGTCCCCCGCGCTGGAGCTGCCCACGGACCGGCCCCGGCCCGCCGTGCAGTCCACGCGCGGCGCGGTGCATCGCCACGCGCTTCCGCCGGCGCTGGGGAAGGCGCTGGAGGCGCTGTGCCGCAAGCAGGGTGTGACGCTGTTCATGGCGCTGCTGGGCGGCATGCACCTGCTGCTCGCGCGGCTCAGCGGACAGGACGACATCGTCATCGGGTCGCCCATCTCCGGCCGCACGCGCCAGGAGGTGGAGCCGCTCATCGGCTTCTTCATCAACACGCTGCCGCTGCGCTTGCAGGGTGAAGGCTCGCTCGGCTTCGGGGAGCTGCTGCGCCGCGTGCGCAAGACGTGCCTGGACGCGTACGCGCACCAGGAGGTGCCCTTCGAGCAGCTGGTGGACGCGCTCCAGCCCGAGCGCGACCTGAGCCGCCCGCCGCTGTTCCAGGTGTTCTTCACGCTCCAGCACTCGGCCGTGCCCGCGCTGGAGCTGGAGGGCCTGAAGACGTCCGAGCTGGACTTCGAGCCGGGCGTGTCGCGCATGGACCTCACCGTCTTCCTGCGCGAGACGCCGGAAGGGCTCGTGGGGCTCTGGGAGTACAGCACCGACCTCTTCGACGCGGCCACGGTGGCGCGCTTCGCGGAGCACTACACGCGCCTCTTGGAGGCCGCGGTCGCGGAGCCGGAGCGCCCCGTGGCCACGCTGCCGTTGATCAGCGAAACGGAGCGCCGCCGCCTGCTCGACCTGGGCACGGGAGCCGCAGTCCCCTACCCGCGCGAGGCGTCCCTGCCCGCCCTCTTCGCGGAGCAGGCCGCGCGCACCCCCGGCGCGGTCGCCCTGGAGGCCGGAGGCCAGCGGCTCACGTACGCGGAGGTGGAGGCGCGGGCCAACCAGCTCGCGCACCACCTGCGTGGCCAGGGCGTGAGCCTGGGGACACCGGTAGGGCTGTGCGCGAGCCGGTCGCTGGAGATGGTCGTGGCGACGCTCGCCATCCTCAAGGCGGGGGGCGCGTACGTCCCGCTGGATCCGTCCTATCCCCCCGAGCGCCTGGAGCTCATGGCGCGCGACGCACGCATCGCCGTGCTCCTGGTGGAGCCGGGCCGTGAATCCGCGCTGAAGGGCCTGGCCTCGCGGGTCGTGGGGCTCGACCCGTCCTGGCGGACCTTCGCGCACCAGCCGGAGTCCGCGCCACGGGTGCACATCCCGGCCGATGCGCTCGCATACGTCATGTACACGTCCGGGAGCACCGGGCGGCCCAAGGGCGTGGGCGTTCCCCACCGGGCCGTGGCGCGGCTGGTAAAGGGCGTGTCCTACGTGCGGTTCGGCCCCGAGGACGTCGTCCTCCAGCTGGCCACCACGTCGTTCGACGCCGCGACGCTGGAGCTGTGGGGCGCGCTGCTCCATGGCGCGAAGCTGTTCCTCTACCCGCCGGTGACGCCGTCGCTGGAGGAGCTGGAAGCGACGCTGGTGCGCGAGCGCATCAGCGTGATGTTCCTCACCACCGCGTTCTTCGAGCAGATGGCGCTGAACCGGCCCGCGGCGCTCGCGCGGGTGGAGCAGGTCCTCACCGGAGGCGACGTCCTGTCCCCGCTGGCGGCGCGCAAGCTGCTGGACGCGGGCCGCGCGGTCGTCAACGGCTACGGCCCCACGGAGAACACCACCTTCTCCGCCACGTATCAGGTGAAGCGGGACCTGGATGCGCGGATGCCCGTGCCCATTGGCCGCGCGCTGGAGAACTCCCAGGCGCTGGTGCTGGACGCGCGCCTGGAACCCGTGCCGCCCGGCGTGGTGGGCGACCTGTACGTGGGAGGCGACGGCCTCGCGTGGGGCTACCTGGACCGGCCGGACCTCACCGCGGACCGCTTCGTGCCCCACCCCTTCAGCGAGGTCCCCGGCGCCCGGCTGTACCGCACGGGAGACCGTGCGCGATGGCTGCCTTCCGGCGAGCTGGCGTTCATGGGACGCGCGGACACGCAGGTGAAGCTGCGCGGGTTCCGCATCGAGCTGGGAGAGATTGAAACCGCCCTGCGCCACCTGCCCGGCGTGGAGGACGCCGTCGCGGAGGTGCGCGAGTACGCCCCCGGCGACAAGCGGCTGGTGGCGTGGGTGGCCGGCACGGACGTGGACGTGAGCGCGCTGCGCCCGCGCCTGTCCGCGCGGCTGCCCGCGCCGCTGGTGCCGGCCGCCTTCGTGAAGCTGGACCGGCTGCCGCTGACGCCCGTGGGCAAGGTGGACCGCAAGGCGCTCGTCACGCCCGTGGGTGACACGCTCGCGGACGACGCCTACGTGGCGCCGGTCACCGCGACGGAGACGGCGGTGGCGGAGGTCTGGGCCGCGCTCCTGGGCCGCACGCGCGTGGGCACGCAGGACTCCTTCTTCGAGCTGGGTGGACACTCGCTGCTCGCCACGCAGGTCGTCTCCCGGCTGCGCGAGACGTTCGGGGTGGACCTGTCGGTGCGGGTCCTGTTCGAGGCCCCCACCATCACCAGCCTCGCCGCGCGCATCGATGCGCTGCGGCTGGCCAGCAGCCGGATCCAGTCGCTCCCGCTGGTTCCCGGCCCCCGCGAAGGATGGCTGCCACAGTCGTTCGCGCAGCAGCGGCTGTGGTTCATCTCGCAGCTCGACACGCTGGGCTTCTCCTACAACGTGCCCATGGTCACCCGGCTGCGGGGCGCGCTGGACGCGGACGCGCTGGAGCGGAGCCTCGCGCAGGTCATCCGCCGTCACGACGTCCTGCGCACCACGTTCGACGAAGTGGATGGGCAGCCGGTGCAGCGCATCGGGCCGGCCTGGGACTTCGCGCTGACGAGGGAGGACGTGGAGCCCGCGAAGCTCGCGGAGCGGCTCTCGGAAGAGGCACGGCGCTCGTTCGACCTGCGGCGCGGTCCGCTGATGCGCGGGCTGCTCCTGCGCGTCGCGGACGACGACCACGTGTTGATGCTCGTCATCCACCACATCGCCTTCGACGGGTGGTCCGTCGACGTGCTCCAGCGCGAGCTGAACGCGCTCTACCCCGCGCGGGGGCAGGACACGCTGCCGCCCCTGCCCCTGCAGTACGTGGACTACGCACGGTGGCAGCGCGAGTCGTTCCAGGGAGACGAGCTGGAGGATCAGCTCACCTGGTGGCGGCAGGAGCTGGCGGGAGCCCCCTCCGTGCTGGACCTGCCCACCGACAGGCCGCGTCCCCCCGTGCAGACCTTCGAGGGCGCGAACTTCGAGGTGCGACTGCCCCAGCCTCTCCATGGCGCGCTCCAAAGCCTGGGGCAGCGTGAGGGCGCCACGCTGTTCATGACGCTGCTAGCCGGGTTCCAGGCCCTGCTCGCGCGCTACAGCGGCCAGGAGGACGTGGTGGTCGGCTCGCCCATCTCCGGCCGCAATCGCCGGGAGGTGGAAGGACTCATCGGATTCTTCGTCAACACGCTCGCGCTGCGCGCGGACGTCTCCGGTTCGCGCTCGTTCCGTCAGCTGCTGCGCAGCGTGCGGGAGCGCTGCCTGGGCGCCTTCGCGCATCAGGACCTGCCGTTCGAACAGCTCGTGGACGCGCTCAAGCCGCCGCGCGACCTGAGCCGGACGCCGCTGGTGCAAACGATGTTCGTCCTCCAGCGGGCCGCGACGCCGCTGTCCCTGCCGGGGCTCGCGGTGGAGGACTTGCCGTTCCAGTCGGGCGTCTCCCGCTTCGACCTCATGCTGTTCATGCGGCAGACGCCGCAAGGGCTCGTCGCCTACTGGGAATACAACACCGCCCTCTTCGAGGAGGCGACCCTCGCCCGGATGGCCGGGCACTACGTGCGGCTGCTCGAAGGCGTCACCTCGAACCCCGAGCAACCGCTGGCGGACCTGCCGCTGCTGTCGCGGGAGGAACGCGAGCAGGTCCTGGTCGCGTGGAACCAGCGGGAGGAACGGCTCCCCGCATCCGGGTTGATCCACGTCTGGGTGGAGGCGCAGGTCGCACGGACACCGGAAGCCGTCGCGGTCACGAACGGGACGGAGGCCCTGACGTACGCCCAGCTGGATGCACGCGCGAATCAGCTCGCGCACCACCTCATCGCCCTGGGCGTCACGCCGGGAAGTTCCGTCGGGCTGTGCCTGGAGCGCTCCAGCCTGGACATGCCCGTCGCGGTCCTCGCCTCCCTCAAGGCGGGCGCGGCCTATGTCCCGTTCGATCCGCACTATCCAGCGGAGCGCCTGGCCCTGATGGTGGAGGACACGCGCGCTCCCGTGGTCCTCGCACATGCCGGCTTCACAAAGGCCCTGCCGCCGGACACCTCCGCACGCATCGTGACGATGGAGGCCGAGGCCGCTTCAATCGCCTCGCGTCCTACGGCGTCTCCAGGCGTGAGGCTGTCACCCGAAGCGGTCTGCTACGTCGTCTTCACCTCCGGCAGCACGGGGCGCCCCAAGGGCATCGCCATGTCCCACCGGGGCATCGGCAACATGCTTGCGTGGCAGGTCCGCCGCGCGGTCCGCGCCGAAGCCACGACGCTCCAGTTCGCCTCGCTCAACTTCGACGTCTCCTTCCAGGAGATCTTCGGCACCTGGTGCATCGGTGGCCGTCTGCTCCTCAGCGCTGCGGACCTGCGTCGGGATCCGCAAGCCCTGCTGCGCTACCTCACGCAGCACCGCGTGGAACGCCTCTTCCTCCCCTTCGTCGCGCTCCAATCGCTGAGCGAAGCAGCGCGCACAGCAATGGAGCTGCCTCCGCTCAACGAGGTCATCACCGCGGGCGAACAGCTCCAGGTCACGCCCGCGCTCGTCGCCCTCTTCAAGCGGATGCCCGGCTGCGTCCTGGAAAACCAGTACGGCCCCTCCGAAACCCATGCGGTCTCCGCCTGGCGCGCGTCGGGGCCTCCGAGCACCTGGCCCGCGCTGCCTCCGGTGGGAACGCCGCTGCCCTCGGTCCAGGTCTACGTGCTGGATCCGCGCCGCGAGCCCTGCCCCGTCGGCGTGCCGGGCGAGGTGTACGTGGGCGGAGAAGGACTCGCGCACGGCTACCACGGCCGGCCCGACCTCACCGCGGAGCGCTTCATCCCCTCGCCCTTCAGCTCCACGCCAGGTGCGCGCCTCTACCGCACGGGTGACAAGGCCCGCTGGCTCGCGGATGGGCAGCTGGAGTTCCTGGGCCGCCTGGACGGCCAGGTGAAGCTGCGCGGCTTCCGCGTCGAGCTGGGTGAAGTGGAGTCCGCCCTGCGCGCCCTGTCCGACGTGCGGGACGTCGTCGCCGTGGTGCGCGAGGACACGCCCGGCTTCAAGCGGCTGGTGGCCTACGTGGTCCAACCCGAGGCGACCTTCTCACCGGAGGGCCTGAGGCAGGCCCTGGCGCGACGGCTGCCAGAGCACATGGTGCCGTCGGCCCTGGTGCGCCTGGATGCCCTGCCCCTGGGCCCGAGCGGCAAGGTGAACCGCAACGGCCTGCCCGCCCCCACGGACGAGGCAGCGTCCGACGCCGGGTTCCAGGCGCCCATGACGGCGGTGGAGAAGGTGATCGCCGACATCTGGGCGTCCCTGCTCGTGGTGCCGCGCGTGGGGTTGCAGGACCACTTCTTCGAGCTGGGCGGGCACTCGTTGCTCGCCACGCAGGTGGTCTCCCGGCTGCGGGAGGCGTTCCAGGTGGACCTGTCCCTGCGCGTCCTCTTCGAGGCGCCCACCGTCGCGCAGCTCGCCGCGCGGTTGGAGGAGCAGCTGCACGGCGCGAACCGGAAGGCCGTCCCGCCGCTGGTGCCCCAGCTTCGCGGCGAGCTCGTGCCCCAGTCGTTCTCCCAGCAGCGGCTGTGGTTCGTCTCGCAGCTGGACACCAGCGCGCACGCCTACAACCTGCCCCTGGTCACCCGGCTCCGGGGACGGCTGGACACGCCCGCACTGGAGGACGCGCTCAACGCCCTCATCCGGCGTCACGAGGTCCTGCGCACCACGTTCGACGAAGTGGACGGCCAGCCGGTGCAACGCATCGGGCCCGCGTGGACGCTCACGCTGAAGCAGGGGGACGTGAACCCGGATGTTCCGCTCCAGCGCCAGGTGGAGGCCGAAGCGCACGTGCCGTTCGACCTGCGGCGCGGCCCCCTGTTCCGGGCCACGCTGCTGCGGGTGGCGGAGGAGGATCAGGTCCTCGTCCTCAACTTCCATCACACTGTCTTCGACGGTTGGTCCATCGCCGTGCTCCAGCGGGAGCTGGATGCGCTCTACCTCGCCCGGCTCCAGGGCACCGAGGCCGCGCTCCCGCCCATGACCGTCCAGTACGCGGACCACGCGCTGTGGCAGCGCGCCTGGTTGCAGGGAGACGTGCTGGAGGAACAGGTGGCGTGGTGGCGCGAGCAGCTCGCGGGGGCGCCGCCCGTGCTGGACCTGCCCACCGACAAGCCGCGTCCCCCCGTGCAGACCTTCCAGGGTGCGTACTTCAAGGTCCCGCTGCCGGACGCGCTGACCCGTGCCCTCGTCGCCATGGGGCAGCGTGAGGGCACCACGCTGTTCATGACGCTGCTGGCGGGGTTCCAGGCCCTGCTCGCGCGCTACAGCGGACAGGACGACATCGTCGTCGGCTCGCCCATCTCCGGACGCAACCGCCGTGAGGTCGAAGGGCTCATCGGCTTCTTCGTCAACACGCTCGCGCTGCGCGCGGACGTCACCGGCTCGCGTTCGTTCCGGCACCTGCTGCGCAGCGTGCGTGAGGGGTGCCTGGGCGCCTTCGCCCATCAGGACCTCCCGTTCGAACAGCTCGTGGACGCGCTCAAGCCGCCGCGCGACCTGAGCCGTGCGCCGCTGGTCCAGGCCCTCTTCGTCCTGCAACAGGCGGCCGTCCCCTTCTCGTTGCCGGGCCTCCACGCGGACGACGTCCCGTTCCAGACGGGCGTCTCCCGCTTCGACCTCATGCTCTTCGTCCGCGAGTCGGAGCAGGGCCTGACGGCGTTCTGGGAGTTCAACACCGCCCTCTTCGAGGCAACGACTGTCGTCCGGATGGCCGGGCACTACGTGCGGCTGCTCGAGGGCGCGGTCCGTCATCCCGAGCAGCCCCTGGCCGCCCTGCCGCTCCTCTCCGAGGAGGAGCGGCGTCAGGTCGTCGTGAAGTGGAACGCCTCGACGGACCTCTCCTTCGAGCCCGGGCTCATGCACCGCTGGGTGGAAGCGCAGGTCGCGCGGACACCGGAAGCCGTCGCGGTCACGAACGGGACCGAGGCCCTGACGTACACCCAGCTGGATGCACGCGCGAATCAGCTCGCGCACCACCTCCGCTCGCTGGGCGTCACGCCGGGAGGTTCCGTCGGGCTGTGCCTGGAGCGCTCCAGCCTGGACATGCCTGTCGCCGTCCTCGCCTCCCTCAAGGCGGGCGCGGCCTATGTCCCGCTGGATCCGAACTACCCCGTGGAGCGTCTGGCGCTGATGGTGGAGGACACGCGCGCGCCCGTGGTCCTCGCGCATGAGGGCTTCGTGCAGGCCCTGCCGCCAGACACCTCCGCGCGCATCGTGACGATGGAGGCGGAGGCTGCTTCACTCGCCTCGCGGCCTACGTCCTCCCCGAACGTGGAGCTGTCTCCCGAAGCTGTCTGCTACGTCGTCTTCACCTCCGGTAGCACCGGCCGGCCCAAGGGCATCGCCATGTCCCACCGGGGCATCGGCAACATGCTCGCGTGGCAGCTCAAGCGCGCCGTGCGGGCCGAAGCCACGACGCTCCAGTTCGCCTCGCTCAACTTCGACGTCTCCTTCCAGGAGATCTTCGGCACGTGGTGCATCGGTGGCCGTCTGCTCCTCAGCGCCGCGGACCTGCGTCGGGATCCCCAGGCACTGCTGCGCTACCTCACCCGGCACCGGGTGGAGCGCCTCTTCCTCCCCTTCGTCGCGCTCCAATCGCTGAGCGACGCGGCGCGCACCGCGACGGAGCTGCCTCCGCTCAACGAGGTCATCACCGCGGGCGAACAGCTCCAGGTCACGCCCGCGCTCGTCGCCCTCTTCAAGCGGCTGCCCGGCTGTGTCCTGGAGAACCAGTACGGTCCATCGGAGACGCATGCCGTCAGCGCGTGGCGTGCCTCCGGGCCTTCGAGCACCTGGCCCGCGCTGCCTCCAGTAGGGACACCGCTGACCAACGTCCAGGCCTACGTCCTGGATGCACGCGGGAACCCGTGTCCCATTGGCGTCCCGGGAGAGGTGTACGTGGGCGGAGACGGACTCGCGCACGGCTATCAAGGCCGGCCGGACCTCACCGCGGAGCGCTTTGTTCCGTCACCCTTCAGCGCCACGCCGGGAGCGCGCCTCTACCGCACGGGCGACAAGGCCCGCTGGCTCGCGGACGGGCAGCTGGAGTTCATGGGCCGCCTGGACGGCCAGGTGAAGCTGCGTGGCTTCCGCGTCGAACTGGGCGAGGTGGAGTCCGCCCTGCGCGCCCTGCCCGACGTGCGGGACGTGGTCGTCATGGTCCGTGAGGACACACCCGGCTTCAAGCGGCTGGTGGCGTACGTGGTGCCGCAGCCCGAAGCGACCTTCTCACCGGAGGCCCTGAGACAAGCACTGGCGCGACGGCTGCCGGAGTACATGGTGCCGTCGGCCCTGGTGCGCATGGACGCGCTGCCCCTGACCCCCAGTGGCAAGGTGAACCGCAACGGCCTGCCCGTTCCCACGGAAGAGGCCATCCCGGGCACGGCCTACGTGGCCCCGGTCTCCGCGGTGGAGAAGCTCATCGCGGACATCTGGGCACCGCTGCTGGGTGTGCCGCGCGTGGGCACGCATGACCACTTCTTCGAGCTGGGCGGACACTCGCTGCTCGCGACCCAGGTGGCCTCGCGGCTGCGCGAGTCCCTCCAGCTGGAGCTGCCGGTGCGCGTGCTCTTCGAGGCCCCGACGCTCGGGGAGCTGGCCGCGCGCATCGAAGCCCTGCGCCAGGAGGCCCGTCCGCTCCACGCACCGCCCCTGGTGCGACTGGAGGCCGGAGACTTCGCGCCGCAGTCCTTCCCGCAGCAGCGGCTGTGGTTCATCGACGCGCTCACCCCGGGCGGGTTCGCCTTCAACGTCCCCGTGTTCATCCGGTGCCAGGGGCCGCTCGACGTGGCCGCGCTGGAGCGCTCGGTCGCGGCGCTCATCGACCGCCACGAAGCCCTGCGCACGGTGTTCGCGGAGCAGGACGGCCAGCCCGTGCAGCGCGTCCTCCCCCCGGGTCCCTTCTCCCTCGCCTTCGAGCGGCTGGAGGACGTGCCACCCCAGGAGCGCGACACCGTCCTGCGCCAGCGGGCCGAGGAGCGGATGCGCCACGTCTTCGACCTGCGCTCGGGCCCGCTCTTCACGGCGACCCTGCTGCGGCTGGACGCGGAGGACCACGCGCTCTTCCTGCTCATGCACCACATCATCACGGACGGCTGGTCCACGGACGTGCTGGGGCGCGAGCTGGGCCTCCTCTACGACGCCTTCACCCGGGACCAGACGCCCCACCTGCCGGCCCTGCCCATCCGGTACACGGACTACGCCCGCTGGCAGCGCGCGACGTTGCAGGGCGAAGCGCTCCAGGCGCAGCTCGCCTGGTGGAAGCGGCACCTGGACGGTGCCCCCCGCGCGCTGGAGCTGCCCACGGACCGGCCGCGTCCGCCCGTGCAGGCCCAGGCGGGCAAGGCCGTCGTCGTGCGAGTCCCCGCCGCGGTGGACGCCGCCGTGCGCGAGCTGTGTCACCAGCAGGGCGTCACGTCCTTCATGGCGCTGCTCGCGGGCTTCCAGGCCCTGATGTCGCGCTACAGCGGCCAGGAGGACGTGGTGGTCGGCTCGCCCATCTCCGGCCGCAACCACCGCGAGGTGGAAGGCCTCATCGGCTTCTTCGTCAACGCCCTGCCCCTGCGCGTGAAGGTCTCCGGCACCGAGTCCTTCCAGTCCCTCCTGGGCCGCGTGCGCGAGACGTGCCTGGGCGCCTACGCGCACCAGGAGGTGCCCTTCGAGCAGCTGGTGGACGCGCTCCAGACGCCGCGCGACCTGAGCCGCACGCCGGTGTTCCAGGCCGTGTTCGCGTTCTTCAAGGACTTCCCCGCCATCCCCCTGCGCGGGCTGGAGACGGCGCCGGTGCAATTCGATCCGGGGCTCGCGAAGCACGACCTCACCCTCTTCATGCGCGAGTCCGCCACCGGGTTGCTGACGCACTGGGAATACAACACCGCCCTCTTCGACGCAGCGACGGTGGAGCGCATGGCGGGGCACTACCTGCGCCTGCTGGAGCAGGTGACGCGAAGCCCGGAGCGGCCGCTCGCGTCGCTGTCGCTGCTGACGGAGGCGGAGCGCCAGCAGCTCCTCGTCGCATGGAACGACACCGCGCTCGACGTGCCCCAGGACCTGCGGGTGCCCGCGCGCATCGCGGAGCAGGCGCGGCTGCGTCCGGAGGCGCTGGCACTCGCGAGCGACGGGCAGCGGCTGACATTCGGGGAGCTGGAGGCCCGGTCGAACCGGCTCGCGCACCTGCTGCGCGCGCAGGGCGTGGGGCCGGAGCGCGTGGTCGCGGTGTGCATGGACCGCACGCCCGGCTACGTGTGGGGCGCGCTGGGCGTCCTCAAGGCGGGCGGGGCCTACCTGCCCATGGACCTGACGTGGCCGGAGGCCTGGTGGCGGCACGTGCTCACGGACAGCGGCGCGCGCATCGTCGTCACGCGGCAGGCCTTCGCCTCGCGCTTCGAGGGATGCGGAGTGCGCGTGCTCTGCCTGGACGTGGAGCCCCCGCTGGAGGCGCAGCCGGCCACCCCACCCGGAGTGACACTGCACGAGGAGGCGCTGGCGTACGTCATCTACACGTCCGGCAGCACCGGCCGGCCCAAGGGGGTCGGGGTGTCGCACGGCACGCTGGCGAACCTCGTCATGGGGCTCGGCACGGCGGCGAGGATTGCTCCGGGAGACCGGGCCACGCTGCTGACGGGGCTCGCGTTCGACGCGACCGTCTTCGAGACCTGGCCGTCGCTCTCGCACGGCGCCAGCCTCCACCTGCCCTCGGACGAGGTGCGTGCGGAGCCCGCGCGGCTGGTGCGGTGGCTCGCGACAGAGGAGATCACGCTCACCACCCTGCCCACGCCCATGGCGGAGGCAGCGCTGGAGCAGCCCTGGCCCTCCGGCATGCCGCTGCGCCGGGTGCACGTGGCTGGAGACGTGCTGCACCGCCGCCCGGGGCCCTCCGTCCCGGGCCAGTGGCTCAACTGCTACGGCCCCACGGAGAACACCGTCATCGCGACCTCCGGCGTCGTGAAGCCCGAAGCCCCCGAGGGCCTGCTGCCACCCATTGGAAGCCCGGAGCCGAACGTGCGCGTGTATGTGCTGGATGGCACGCGACAGCCCGTGCCGGTGGGGCTGTGGGGCGAGCTGTTCCTGGGAGGCGCCCAGGTGGCTCGCGGCTACCTGGGCCAGCCCGCGCTCACGGCGGAGCGCTTCGGACCGGATCCGTTCTCCCGCGAGCCCGGCGCGCGCCTGTACCGCACGGGGGACGTGGTGCGGTGGCTCGCGGACGGCACGCTGGAGTTCCGGGGCCGCGCGGACTCGCAGGTGAAGGTGAGAGGCTTCCGCATCGAGCTGGGCGAGGTGGAGGCCGCGCTGCTCGCGCAACCCCAGGTGAAGGAGGCGGTGGCGCTGGCGCGCGAGGACGTTCCGGGCCAGCGGAGGCTGGTCGCGTACCTGGTGCTTCGCGAAGGGGCTTCGTTCACGGTGGACGCGCTGCGGGCCACGCTGCGCCGGTCGCTCGCGGAGCACGCGGTGCCCTCGGCGTTCGTGGTGATGGAGCGGCTGCCCCTCACCCCGAACGGCAAGCTGGACCGCAAGGCCCTGCCCGCGCCGGACGTGCACCGCCCCGAATTGAGCGAGGACTACCGCGTCCCCGAGGCCGGGCTGGAGCAGACGCTGGCCGCGCTCTGGGCCGGAGTCCTGGGGGTGGAGCGCGTGGGCGCGAGCGACAACTTCTTCGACCTGGGAGGCAACTCGCTGCTGCTCCAGTCGGTGCACGCGAAGCTGGAGGCGCTGGTGGGCCGCAAGGTCCCGCTGGTGACGCTCTTCCAGTACCCCACGGTGCGCGCGCTCGCCGGGCACCTGTCGCCGCCGAAGGACGCGCCGCCGGTGGCCGCTCCCGCGCCCGCGCAGGACCCGGGCACGCAGCGGCGGGACAACCTGCGGCGCATGGCCCAGCGGCGGGGCCGGCCCGGCTCCAGCTGAGTCAAGGAAGGAAGGCCGCCAGCTTCGCGCCCAGCCCCTCGGCGTTCTCCCCCGTGAGCATGGACTGGTGGTCGCCGGGCACGGACTCCACGCGGAGCACCGCGCCCGAGTCCAGCCACTCGAGCTCCACGTGCTTCGGCATGTGCTCGATGACGGTGGACGCACGGAAGAACTGGAGGGTGCCGCCCTCGAAGCGGGGCATGAGGTATTCGCGCAGGGCGTTCATGTTCGCCTCCCAGACGCGCGCGTAGCGCCGCTGCTGCTCCGGATCCGCGAAGGCGGGCCCCTGCACGAAGCCCACCCCGCCTGCCCGCGCGTGAGCGATGTCCCCGGGCCCAGGCGTATCGAGCATCGCGCACAGCGGCACCGCCTGCCCCTCTGCCGTCAGCCGCCGGGCCATCTCGTAGACCACCGCGCCGCCGAACGACGCGCCCACCAGCAGGTACGGCCCCGTGGGCTGCAACGCGCGCACGCCTTCCAGGTAGGCCGTCGCCATCTCATCGACGGACGTGTGCAGCGGCCCGTCGGGCTCCAGGCCCCGGGACTCGAAGGCATAGGCGGTCCGCTCCGCGTCGATGGCACGCGCCAGGTCCCGGTAGAACACCGCCTGGCCGCCGGCCGCGTGCACGAAGAAGAGGGGCGGACCGCGAGTGCCCTGCTGGAGCAGCGCCATGCCCGGCGGCAGGGACGGGGCGTTCTCCCGGCCCCCCAGCTTGCGCGCCAGCAGCTCCACCGTGGGCGCGGTGAGCATCTCCTTCAGCGCGAGCCGCTTGCCGAAGCGCTCGGAGATCATCGCGAGCAGCCGGAGCGCGACCAACGAGTCACCGCCCAGCGCGAAGAAGTCATCGTGGATGCCCACGTCCTCCAGGCGGAACAGCGTCTGGAAGCACTCGACGAGGGTCTTCTCCGTGGCGTCGCGAGGGGCCACGCGCTCACCACGACGGACGACACGTCCCTTCGGCTTCGAGGGCACGGTCGCCTTCGCCCGGGCTGACATGGCGTCGCGGGAGACGGGACCCGGCGCGGCGGCGTCCAGGCTGTAGTGCTCACGGTCGAAGCTGTAGGTCGGCAGGTCCACGCGCCGGCGCCGCTCGCCGTCCCGGATGCGCTCCCAGTCCACGTCCACGCCCGTGGCCCAGGCTTCACCCAGCGCGGACAGGGCACTTCCGGGCGCATCGCCCTTCGTCGGAAGGGTGGCCAGCACGGGCTGCGTCTTGCGCGCCGGATGCTGCCGCGCGAGCGCGGTGAGCGTCGTGCCCGGCCCCACTTCAATCAACGCCCGGTCCCCGGACTCCAGCAGGCAGCCCAGCGCATCGGAGAAGCGGACAGTGTGCCGCAGGTGGCGGACCCAGTAATCCGGCGACGTCGCCTCGCGCTCCTGGAGCCACCGGCCGGTGAGGCTGGACACGACAGGGAGCGAGGGCGCGCGAAGCTTCACGCGGGCCACCTCCCGCGCGAAGCCCTCCAGGTACGGCTCCAGCATGGAGGAGTGCGCGGCGCGCGCGTAGCGCACCCGCTTGTGCTCGATGCCCCGCGCCGTCAGCGCCTGCTCCGCGGCCTCCAGCTCCGGCAGCGGCCCGGAGAGGACACAGGTCTCCGGGCCGTTGATGGCCGCCACCGACACGGCGGGCCCCACGAGCTCCGTGACCTGCTCCACGGGCGCGAGCACGGACAGCATGCCGCCCAGGGGCATCGCCTCCATCAACCGCCCCCGAGCGACGACGAGGCCCAGCGCCTCCTCCAGCGTGAACACGCCCGCGAGGCACGCGGCCACGTATTCGCCAAGCGAGTGCCCCAGCAGCGCCTCCGGCTTCACGCCCCACGACAGCCACAGCTGCGCGAGCGCCCAGTCGCACACGAACAGCGCGGGCTGGGACCACAGCGGCCGGTCCAGCTCACGGGCCGCGGCATCGAAGCGCTCGGGACCGGCGAAGAGGACTTCACGCAGGTCGGCGCCCAGGGGCCCACGAAGCCACTCCGCGCACGTATCGATGGCCGCACGGAACGCGGGCTCGCGGAGGAACGCCTCGCCCATGTTCACCCGCTGCGCACCACCGCCCGGGAACAGGAAGGCCACGCCGCGAGCCTCGCCCTCGTCGAACACGGTGCGGATCCGCGAGGACGCGCCCTCACCGGGAGGTGACTGCCCATCCAGGAGCGCAGCCACATCTTCACCGTGGCGGACCACGACGAAGCGGCGCCACGGAAAGCGAGCACGTCCCACCTGCAACGTATGCGCGACGTCCGCAAGCCAGGCGCCCGAAGCGGATGGCTCGCGTGAAGCGGAGCCATCATCCACCGGGGCCGCCCCCTTCACCGCGCCCGCCCCCGCACGAGAGGCCACCGCTACGGTCCCCACGCGCGAGGAGTCCATCCGCGCATCCGGTGCCGAGTGCTCACGCAAGCGCTCCGCGAGCGCCGAGGTCATCCGCTCCAGCGCCCCCTCCGTCTTCGCGGACAGCAGCAGCACCTCTTCCCCGCGCCGGGGTGCATCCGTCTCCGGAAGGGCCGGCGCCTCCTGCAACACCACGTGCGCGTTCGTCCCGCCAATCCCCAGCGCCGTCACCCCCGCGCGCAGCGGCAGCGGCCCCTCCCACGCACGCACGCTCCCCACCACCTGGAAGGGACTGCCCTCCAGCTCCAGCATCGGATGCGGCTTCGTGAAGTTCAGCGTCGGGGGCAGCGTCCGGTGCTCCATCGACAGCACCGTCTTGATGACCCCCGCCACGCCCGCCGCCGCGTCCAGGTGCCCGAAGTTGCTCTTCACCGCCCCCAGCCCGCACGCCCCTGGCGGAGCCCCCTGGAACGCCTGCTTGAGCGCCGCGACCTCGATGGGGTCTCCCAGCGCCGTCGCCGTCCCGTGCGCCTCCACGTAGGACACGTCCGACGGGGACACGCCCGCCACCGACAGCGCCTCGCGGATCACCGCCGTCTGCCCCTGCACCGACGGCGCCGCGAACCCCGTCTTCGCCCCGCCGTCGTTGTTCAGCGCCGTGCCCAGCACGATGGCGCGGATGGAGTCCCCGTCCGCCACCGCGTCCGCCAGCCGCTTGAGCACCAGCACGCCCACGCCGTTGCCCACCGCCGTGCCCGCGGCATTCACGTCGAACGGACGGCAGCGCCCGTCCGGCGCCAGGATGCCGCCCTCCTGGTTGCGGTGCGCGCCCAGCTGCGGCGTCCGGATGGACACGCCCCCCGCGAGCGCCATGTCGCACTCGCCCGCGAGCAGCGACTGACACGCCAGATGCAGCGCCACCAGCGACGTGGAACACGCCGACTGCACCGTCATCGCCGGGCCCGTCAGGTCCAGCTCGTACGACACCCGCGTGGCCAGGAAGTCCCCCGACACCCCCAGCGACGCCGCCAGCCCTCCGGACGCGTCCCGCCCTCCGTACGTCGTGAAGCCCGCCCCCGCGTACACCGCCGCCCGCATCGGCCGGCCCCGGGGCGCGTACCCCGCGGCCTCCATCGCCGCCCACGCGCACTCCAGGAGCGCCCGGTGCTGCGGATCCATCTGCTCCGCCTCGCTCGGCGAGTACCCGAAGAACGCCGCGTCGAAGGCTTCCGCCTCCTCCAGCACCCCCGCCGCGGTGATCCACTCGTCACCCTGCGGCAGCCCCAGCCGGGCCCGCCCCGCCGCGTCAAGCCGGGTGATGGAGTCCACCCCGCCCACCAGGTTGCGCCAGTACTGGCGCGCGTCCTCCGCCCCCGGAAAGCGCAGCGCCAGCCCCACCACCGCCACCGCCATGGGCGCGTCCTGCTCCCCGGCGACCGCTCCGGCCTCGTTCGCGTCGTCCATGCCGGCCAGACTGCCAAAGAAGCCCGGAACCGGGGGAAGCACGAAGCCCGCCTGCCTGCCCTGGCGCTGTCAGACTTGACGCGGTAGTTCTATTTTCCTCAATTTACGGCCATTCAAGCATTCCCAGAGGAGCCCACCGTGAGCACACAGAGCGCCGTCCCCTCGCCCATGGAGTCGCGGCTGGCCGGGTACTGGCAGGAGCTGCTGGGCGTGGACGCCGTGCGGCCGGAGGACCACTTCCTGGAGGTCGGGGGCAATTCCCTCCTGGCCACGATGCTGGCCAACCGCATCGAGGACGACCTGGGCCTCCAGGTGGGCATGGTGGACCTGTTCAACACGCTGAGCGCGGTGGCGGCCGTCTGCGAGCGCCTCCAGCAGGAGACCCAGGCCACCGGCTGACCTGAGGGGCGCTGCGTGGCCGCAAGACGACGGGCCGGGCGGGTGGACGGGGCTTGCCTCTTTTCCGCCTGCCCCCGGTTGGGCTAGCAGGGGGGCCATGCCCATCCTCGCCCTCGTCCGTCATGGTCAGTCCCTCTGGAATCACGAGAACCGCTTCACCGGCTTCGTGGACGTGCCCCTCACCGAGCAGGGCCGCAACGAGGCCCGCAAGGCCGCCGACGCCCTCCAGGGCCTGAAGTTCGACATCGCCTACACCTCCGCGCTGAGCCGGGCGCAGCAGACGCTGGCCATCCTGCTGGAGACGCTGGGGCAGAACCCGCCCGTCATCCGCGACGCGGCCCTCAACGAGCGCCACTACGGCGACCTGCAGGGCCTCAACAAGGCGGACGCCGCCAAGGAGTTCGGCGAGAAGCAGGTCCACATCTGGCGCCGCTCCTTCGACATCCCGCCCCCCAACGGCGAGTCCCTGGAGATGACCGCCAAGCGCGTGCTGCCCTTCTACGACCGCGCCATCGCGGGCGACCTGCGCCAGGGCAAGAACGTGCTCGTCGTGGCGCACGGCAACTCCAACCGCTCGCTGGTGATGCGCCTGGACAAGCTGTCCGGTGAGACCGTGGTGGGCCTGGAGCTCGCCACCGGCGTGCCGCTCGTCTACGAGATTGGCGCCGACGGCCAGGTCGTCTCCAAGCGCGGCTGAAGCCCGCCCGCGGGGACCGCCGCCGGTGCTTCCGGGGGATGTTCGGGAGGGGGGCTTGAATGAGCGCCCCTCCGTCCCGTCAGATGGGACGAAGTACGAACACCCCCAAGGATGCACACCATGAAGGCCCTGACCCTCGCCGTCGTCCTGCTCTCCTCCGCCGCCTCGCTGGCCCAGACCACGCCGCGCGCGGAGGAGTCGGTCAACGTCAACGCCGCAGGCACCTC
Source organism: Corallococcus exercitus (assembly GCF_042231735.1). Taxonomy (GTDB): domain Bacteria; phylum Myxococcota; class Myxococcia; order Myxococcales; family Myxococcaceae; genus Corallococcus; species Corallococcus exercitus_B. Next base: position 9,334,163 of record NZ_CP102577.1, on the reverse strand, counting down.
GGAGTTCCGCCGCGCACCGCCCCCGGGCCACTCCACGCCCCGCCCGATGCCGCAGCCGCTGCCGCCCCCGCCGCCCGCGCGCAACCTGGCCGTGGTCGACCGCGAGCAGGTGGAGCGCCGCATCGACCGGCTGGAGAACGCGCTGCGCGACGCGATGTCCCGGACGAAGGACGCCAAGGGCCGCGAGAGCATCCGCGCCGCGATGGAGCAGCTGGACAAGCTGAGCGAGTACGTGGACGAGGCCGCGCCCTACGGCACGGGCCTGCCGCCCCCGGTGGTCAACCATCCGGCGCCGATGCCGCCCCCGCCGCCGGTGGTGCGCCCCATCGCGGACGCGCAGTTCCGCGGCATCACCCAGGCGATGCTCCGTGAGGCCTTCCCGCGCGAGAAGCTGCGCATCCTCTCGCAGGTGGCGACGAACGAGAACTTCCTCGTGACGCACATCATGTCAGTGCTGGGGCAGTTCTCCTTCTCCAACGACAAGCTGGAGGTGGTGCGCCTGATGCGGCCCACGCTGCTGGACCCGCAGAACGGCTACCAGCTGTACCAGGCGTTCCCCTTCTCCAGCGACAAGGAGAAGCTCCAGGCCATCCTGGACGGCGGCGGGCGCTACTAGCCTTCCGTCGTCAGAGGGAGAGCGCGGACCAGATGGCCCGCGCCTCCGGCGAGTCCACGGTGGCATGGACGCTGGCCACCACCCGTCCTTCGGCATCCAGCGCCAGGACGTAGGGTGTGTCGCTGGAGGCAAGCCCCAGCGCCTTCGCCATGCCGCCGTTCTTGTCCAGCCAGGTGTCCTTCCAGAAGTCCTGGGGCACCTGGCCCTTCGCCTTGCCCCGCGCCGCGCCCTCGCTGACGAAGAACGGCAGCTTGAGGGTGATGAGCGACTGGCGGTGCACGGACTCCGCCACGTGCCGGTCCGCCTCCGCGAACCACCCGCGCATCCGCTCGCCCGCGTCCTTGTCGGTGATGATCACCAGCAACGTGGGGCGCCCCTTCAGCTCCCCGCTCGCGTGAGCGCCGGACGTCAAGTCCCGCGCGGAGAACTCCGGCAGCGGCTCCCCCTTGGGAGGCAGCGCGAACGCGCCCGGGGCCGTGAGCAGCGCTCCGGCCAGCACCAGTCCCCCCAGCGTGGAGCGTCCCCACCGCGAGCCTCCAGGTCGGTGTGTCATGGGAGGACAGGTGTCCACGGGCCCGCCGGTCACCAAGCGGCCGGGATGCCTGCGCACGTCAGGCTGCCTGCTTTGCCTGGATATCCGGTAGCGTGGGGTCCCCCCTTACCCCCCGTACCGGGAGTCCCCCCTTGAGAACCGTTTCCCTCGCCCTGCTCCTGCTGCCCCTGACGGGCGGCGCGGCCGTGAAGAGCGTCTCCACCGCGGCCCAGCTCCAGACCGCGCTTTCGTCCGCGAAGGCCGGTGATGAGATCGTCCTGGAGGACGGCACGTACGCCTTCAGCGTGAACCTCACCTGCGCGGCGGAGGGCACGCAGGCCGCGCCCATCATCGTGCGCGCGAAGAACCGCCATGCGGCGCTCATCCGCTTCAACGCGTCGGAGGGCTTCAAGGTGTCCGGCCGCTACTGGACCTTCGACGGGCTCACCGTGGAGGGCGTCTGCTCCAACGACCAGACCTGCGAGCACGCCTTCCACGTCACCGGCCACGCGGAGAACTTCGTCCTGCGCAACAGCCGCGTGCGCGACTTCAACTCGCAGCTCAAGGCGAACGCGACGCAGAACGGCAGCGGCGTCTGGGAGATGCCCCACCGCGGCCTCATCGAGAACAACGAAATCTACGACACGCACGCGCGCGCGACGAACACGCCCGTCAACAAGCTGAACATCGACACGGGCGATGACTGGGTGGTCCGCGACAACGAACTGCACGACTTCTCCAAGAAGGGCGGCATCTCCTACGGCGCATTCATGAAGAGCGGCGGCAAGCGCGGCCTCTTCGAGCGCAACCGCGTCCTCTGTGTGAAGGACGCCCCCGCCGGGGACACGCGCATCGGCCTGTCCTTCGGCGGTGGCGGCACCGGCAACCAGTACTGCGCGCCGGCCTTCGACCCCAACGTGCCGTGCTCGCCGGAGCACACGGACGGAATCATCCGCAATAACATCGTGGCGAACTGCTCGGACGCCGCCGTGTACCTGAACAAGGCCGCGAACACGCGCGTGCTGTTCAACACGTTCGTCGGCAACGGGCTGGGCGTGGACTTCCGCTACGCCGCGTCCACCGGCCAGGCCACCGGCAACGTGATGGCGAGTTCCGTCCGCAACCGCGAAGGCTCCACCGGCACCTTCACCGCGAACCGGACGGGCGTGGCCAACGCCACCTTCGAATCCTGGTACGTGGCGCCGCTCAAGGGCGACCTGACGCTCAAGGGTGACGTGTCGTCGCTCATCGGCGCGGCCCCGAGGAACGCGTTGGCGACGGAGGACTTCTGCAGGCGTCCCCGGCCCGCCTCGGCCACGCTGGGCGCGCTGGAGCACTCGCTGGGCAACTGCACCCCGGGCACCGGCGGGGGCACGGACGGAGGCACCGGCGGCGGCACGGACGCGGGCACCGGCACCGGTGGCACGGACGCGGGCACCGGCAGCGGCGGCGGCACGGACGCGGGCACCAGCCTGGACGCGGGCACGGGCGGCATCATCCCGGACGCGGGTTCCGGGCCGGAGGAGGAAGCGCCCGGCGACGACGATGAGGATGGCGGTTGCAGCGCGAGCCCCGGCCTGCTGCCCGCGCTCCTCGCCCTGCTCGCACCGCTGGCCCTGCGCCGGCGCGCCCGCCGTTAGCGAAGGCGCGTCTTGAGGAGGCCGGCGCTCCGGCCTCCTCGCGGCACCCGCGTCAGAACGCGGTGGAGACGAACAGGCCCGGGCGGATGGCCAGGATGCCGCCCGCCACGAGCGCCAGCGACACCAGCGTGCCCACCAGCACGGGCACGTAGCCGGGCACGGGCCGAGGCCCGCCGGACGCGGTGGCCTCGCCGCTGGCCTTCAGGCGCCGGCGCGTGGCGCCCAGGGGGCCCTGGATGGCTCCCACCGCCAGGACCATCATCACGATGTGCCCGATGAGCGCCGGGTAGTACCCGCGCGTCACCAGCACCGCGATGCCCACGAGCACCTGCAGCTGCAGCAGGCCGGAGTAGGACGCGCCGATGATGCGCCCCACCTTGTCGAACGGGCGCTTCGTGGCGACCGCGAACGCGAAGAACGCGAGCGCGATGACGCCGGACAGCAGCACCAGGTAGCGAAGGCCCGAGTGGAGATGGAAGAAGAAGGTCATGGGCGCGAGGGTTTAGCACCCGCCGGGCGGGACGCGACGTTTCCGCGAGCTACGACGGGTCCGGCTTGGGCGTGCGCTTCGTGCTGGGAGGCAGGGGCGGCGCGGAGATGCGCTCGGCGGGCGGCAGCTCGCCCGTGAGGCTCTTGAGGAAGGCCACCAGGTCGTCCACCTCGCCGTCCGTCAGCGTGCGGCCCAGCTGGTAGCGGCCCATCAGGCGCACCATGGTGGGCAGGTCCTTCACGCTGCCGTCATGCAGGTACGGCCCGGTCATCTCCACGTTGCGCAGCGTGGGCACGCGGAAGTAGCCCCGGTCGTCCTCGTTCTTCGTCGCGTCGAAGCGGCCCGCGTCGGTGAGCGCCGGGTACGCCTCCACCAGCCCCAGCTTCTGGAACGACGCGCCGCCCACCGCCGGGCCGTTGTGGCACGTGGTGCAGCCGGTGGTGACGAACGCCTCCAGGCCGCGCTGCTCCTGCGCGGAGAGGGCCGAGTGCTCGCCCGCGAGGAAGCGGTCGAAGCGCGACGGCGTGGTGAGCGTGCGCTCGAAGGCGGCCAGCGCCCGGGCCGCGTTCGCCAGCGTGACGGGCTTGCCGCCCTTCGGGAAGGCGGCGCGGAAGCGGCTGGCGTACTCGGGCATGGAGGACAGCGTGGCCTCGACGCGCTTCGCGTCCGGCATGGCCATCTCCACGGGGTTCATCATCGGCCCTTCGGCCTGGGCCTCCAGCGTGGCGGCGCGGCCGTCCCAGAACTGCGCGATGTGGTGGGCCGCGTTGTAGACGGTGGGCGAGTTGCGCGTGCCCTTCTGCCCCTTGTGCCCGTCCGACAGCGCCTTGTTGTCCACGCCGAAGGTGGTGAGGCCGTGGCAGCTGTTGCAGGACACGTCGTGGTTCTTCGACAGCCGGGGCTCGTGGAAGAGCATGCGGCCCAGGGCCACCTGCGCCTCGGTGTCCGTGGGCAGCGGCGCCTGGTTGCGAGGCGCCTGGAAGAAGTGCGCCGCCAGCTTCGCCACCGCCGCGGCGTCCGGCGCCGCGGGCTTCGCGGCCGGGGCCTGCGCCGTCACCGGAGCGGGCGCGGAAGGCTTCGCCTCCGGAGCCGTGCCGGAGGAGCGCTCACAGCCCGCGAGCGCGCCCAGCGCAGACAGGGTGAACCCGAGCAGCAGTCGATTTCGCGTCATGAGCAGAGCCTCCCGTCAGCGGCACGATACGGGCGCACCGTACCAGTGCTCCAGGCGGCTGGCTTCGGGACGGAACGTCGCACCCACGTTCCGGGCTTTCCCATGCCATCAGTCCCATAGCGCCTGTCCGGACAGCGGCCGGGCGGACACGGAACGGGGGCGCTGCGGAACAATCCCGCCACCGCTACCCCTTCTTCTTCAAGGTCCCGGCGGCGTGCCGGGGACGCGGACCGGCGCATCCGCCTGGAAGCGGGGCGCCACGGAGGACGGCGGATGCAGGACGACGACACGGGCGGCAATGGGCGGGAGGTGGACGTGCTCGTCTGCCGCAAGTGCCTGACCAAGAGCGCCCGCGGTGGCGGACAGGACCTGCCGCGCTGGCTTCAAGGGGAGCTCGCCGAGCGGGGGCTCGCCGGGCAGGTGCGCATCACCCCCACGGGCTGCATGAACCAGTGCCCGCGCCGGCAGGTCACCGTGCTCGTCTCCGACACCGATGATCCCGAAGGCCGCATGCTGCTGGTGGAGCCCCGGCTGCAGCGCGACCTGCTGCTGAAGTTCGTGGAGCGCCGCGCGCGTCCGGACGCGCCCGCCGCCACGCCCGGCGACGACGCTCCTGGGCGGGGGCAGGAGCACCTCGGTGATGAACCGGTCCACGAGGAACGCGGCCAGTAGCCCGGTGGCGGTGCCGGCGGCGTCCCACGCCAGGTCCTTCACGGAGAAGACGCTGCCGCGAGCGCGGTCGTAGACCTCCTTGCCCAGCCCCACGCCCAATCCCAGCCCCACGCCGGTGAGCGCCCGCGCGCCCGTCGAATCGAAGAGGGCCGCGCCCGCGCCGTAGCCCACGCCCGTGGCGGCGGCACACGCCGCGAAGTGTCTGGGCTTGTCGCCGCCAAACCAGTCATCGCCGGACGCGGCGCGGGAGGAGGCAGGGACGGCGAGGAGCGCGAGGCCAGCGAGCGCGGCACGAGGGGACATGCATCCATCCTGTAGCATTCCCCGCACGAGGACGGGACCTGGGCCGAGAGTGAAATCCGGGGGTGTTTTCACGCCTGCCGACCCCCACGGCTGGTGCGTTTTGGAGACGGAGCCCGCAGGTGGGCTTATGCTCGACTGGCTTTGAAAGGCTTCGGTCCCTCGCTCAGCTTCCGGCAGGCCCGTCACCCCGCGCTCGATGGCGCGCGGGGGGTGGCCGTGCTCGCCATGGTGATGGGTCACACGCTGGACGCGCTGCTGGCGCCCGCCTTCCGGGACCATCCGTGGGTCCAGGAGTACTGGAAGCTGCGGGGCATCACCGCGCCGCTGTTCCTGCTGGTGAGCGGCTGGGCGGTGGTGATGGCGCTGGGCACGAAGCCGGGCGCCGCGAAGGACTCCTTTGGCCGCCGGTTCCGCCGCGCGCTGTTGCTGTTGTTCCTGGGCTACCTGTTGCACTGGCCGGGCTGGGGCGCGGTGCGCGACCTGGGCTTCAGCGACGCCATGCTGAGCAAGGTCTTCCAGTTCGACGCGCTCCAGTGCATCGGCGCGTCCCTGATGCTGGGCGCGATGGCGCTGGTGGTGACGCCGCACCGGGGCGCCCGGGCGCTGCTCCTGGGCGGGCTGGCGGTGGGCATCCCCCTGGCGAGCGCCGGGATGTGGCACGCGGGCGCGCACCTGCCGGTGCCGCTGCAGCAGTTCATCGGCAACGGAGAGGGCAGCCGCTTCCCGTTCTTCCCCTGGGCGGGCTTCTTCTTCGCGGGCGCGTTCGCCGCGCACGGGCTGCACCTGTTGAAGCCGGGCCTGGCGCAGGGCTTCGCGCTGCTCGCGCTGGGCGGAGCGCTGCTGGCGCTCACCCGCCAGGTGCCCATCGAGTGGACGCCCACCAGCCCCACGATGGTGCTGTACCGCGTGGCGCAGGGCCTGCTCGTGCTGGGCGTCGTGAACCTGCTGCCTCAGCGGGTGAGCGGCCTGCTCGCGCCGCTGGGACGGCTGTCGCTGTGGATCTACGTGCTGCACCTGCCGGTGGTGTACGGCTGGGCGGACATCGCGGGGCTCGCACATCGCATCGGCCCCCGGCTGGGCATGGCGGCGGCGCTGGGCGTGTCCGTGGCGCTGCTGATGGGCTGCTACCTCGTCGCCCGCGTGGGGCGCTGGGTGCGTGAGCAGGCCCGTCCCTGGCGAGCGGGCTCCACGACGCTGGGCGCCAGCGTCGGCACCGCGCGCCTGGGCCAGTAGACGGGCGCGCGCGGAGGCTTCAGCCCTCGGAGCCGGTGCGCGGCAGCTTCGCGGGAGGCTCGGTCGCGTTTCCACGGGCCACCAGCTCGCGCGCCACGGACTCCAGCGCGCTGATGCGGCGGCCCGCGCGGCCCCGGGCCCACGTCGCCACCTCCGGCGCCTTGAGCAGGCCCACCGCCTGCTCCACGCCGCCCGCCTTGCCCTTGAGCGCCCGCGCCGTGGCGAGCCGCACGTTGCGCGCGGACCGGCGCGCCAGGCCGCCATTCCACAGCAGGTCCAGGGCGAAGGTGGTCCACACCGTCAGCTCGTCGTCCGGGCGCAGGAACGCCTCGAAGCGGGCCAGGGCCTCCGCGCGCGGCTCACCGGCGCGCAGCTCCTCCTCCGACAGCTCGACGTGCAGCGGCGTGCTGTGCGCCAGCGGCTGCTCCGGCGCGATGACCGCCTCGAAGCGCTCGCCCGTGGTGAGGCGGACCGCCACCAGGTGCACCAGCTCCGGCGGGATGCCCGTCTCCAGCGAGTGCGCGTTCGCCTCCGCGTAGAAGAGGACCAGCCGGTCCGCGGCATCCGCCAGCGAGCGCAGCTCCAGCGGCGGACGCCACTCGCTCTTGTAGAGCCGGCGCCGGTTCGGCCCCGTGCGCGTCTCCTGGCGCTCCAGCTGCGTGTCCACCATGAACTCGAACGCGCCCAGCATGCGGTCGAAGTAGTCCGGCTTGCCCTCCAGCTGGCCCAGGATTTCCGCCACCGCCTCGATGGTGGAGACGCAGTGGTCCGCCGGCTCCGCGCGGATGCGGTAGTTGCTCGGGCGGCGCGGCACGAAGCCGATGCGCGGCAGCGCCGCGAGCACCGGGTTGCGCATCACCACCTTCTTCGCCTGCGGCCAGGTGCCGTCCACGACGATGAGCGTCTCCGGCGGGTTCGCCTGGGCCTCCTCCACGGAGATGGCGTCCTCGCCCGGGAAGAGCACCGCGACGCGCTCGGGGTGCTTCGCCAGCTCCTCCAGCCGCGCGTGGCCGGTGAAGTCCACGCCCCGGTGCAGCTCCGAGTTGGGCAGCGACAGGTGCGCCATGCGCGCCGTGCCGATGGCCACGCGCCGCTCCCGGGGATGCTGGAGGAACACCACGCGCGTGCGCGTCTGGAGCTGGGGGACGTGCGCGCAGTAGCACGCGCTTTCAGGACGCAGACACTTGATGCAGAAGGTACGCACGCCCGGCCCTTTATCACGGCGCCGCCCCTGGCGGCCCGAGCCGGCGCCCCGTCGCGGAAAGGGCCGCCCCCTCCCCTGCCCGCCCGGGAACGGCTACATGGAGCCTACCGTGAACCTGCTCCTGCTCTTCGACGAGGACTTCCAGCCGGACGGCACCGCCCGGCTCACCGGCCGCCGCGCCCAGCACGCCCGCGAGGTCCTCAAGGCCGAACCCGGCGAGTCCCTGCGCGTGGGCCGCCTGGACGGCCCCACCGGCACGGGCGAGGTGCTGGAGAACGCCCCCGGCCTTCTCCACCTGCGCGTCACCCTCGCGGACGCGCCCCCGCCCAGGGCCGGCGTGGACCTGCTGCTGGCCATCCCCCGCCCCAAGGCGCTCAAGAAGGTGCTGCCCGCCGTCGCGTCCCTGGGCGTGGACCGCGTGGTGCTGGTGAACGCGGCCCGCGTGGAGAAGAGCTACTTCGACTCCAAGGTCCTCAACGAGGCCTTCGTCCGCGAGCTGCTCCACCAGGGCCTGGAGCAGGCCCGCGACACGCGCCCACCGCAGGTGCTGATCCGCGAGCGCTTCCGCCCCTTCGTCGAGGACGAGCTGGACACCGTCTTCGGTACGGACGCCCTGCGCCTGCTCCCCCACCCTCCAGCCAGCCAGCCGCTCGGGGCCCTCGGGGTGGAGAAGGCCCGGCGCGTGGTGCTCGCCATCGGTCCGGATGGCGGCTGGGTGCCCTTCGAGGCGCAGCTGCTGGAAGCGCACGGCTTCCAGCCCTTCTCCCTGGGCCCCCGCATCCTGCGCGTGGAGACGGCGGTGCCGGTGCTGCTGGGTCAGGTGACGCTGCTCAAGGCGCCGGCGCCGTAGCCGCGGCGGGCGCCGTCACCGGCGCGGGAGGCTGGAGCTTCTGCCAGTCTTCCAGAGGCAGCGGCTTGGTGACCTTGAGCACGGACACGTCCACCTTCTCCTCGCGAGGCTCGGTGCGCGTGTCCTCGGTGACGGTGAAGTTCAGGCGGTTGATTTCGTGCCCGGCCTCCGTCTCCAGCACGACGCGCCAGTCGCCCGGCTTGGGCGTGGTGCCCGGCTGCGCGTAGTAGCGGTAGCCGCCCTCCGAGCCGTTGCTGCTCACGCTGGCCAGGAAGCCCTTGCCCAGCGCCGTCCAGCCCTTCTCCGGGTGGTCATGGAACCAGCGCACGCGCACGCGGTAGGGCTCGAAGCCCTTGGGCGCGAAGATGCGGAAGAAGTACACCGGCTGCTCGCCGGGCCGCACCATGAAGTCCTGGTCGCCGTGGTGGAACGCCGTCCACACCTTCCACCAGGGCTGCGCCTCCGACGTCAGGTGATACACGCCCGGGGAGACGCGCTTCACCTGGTGGTAGATGCCGCTGTACTGCACCGCCAGGGGCACCGGGGGAATCACGCCCACGAAGTAGCACCCGAGCAGCACCGCCTGCGCGCCGAAGCCGGGCACCGCCACCGTGCGCAGCAGCGCCTTCTCATCCGGGCGCCACCGCTTGAGCACGCGCACCAGTCCGTAGACGCTCCCGCACCCCAGCACGACGGACAGCGTGAAGATCCACCACCCCACCCGTCCAAAGAGCACCGGCAGCAGCGACGCGAAGTACAGCGTCACGCACAGGCTGAAGACGGCCACGCGGATGACGGGCCCCAGCTGCCGGAAGCGCGGCAGCTCGTTCGCCACCAGCAGGCCGAACATGCCCGCCATGAACAGCAGCGGCGTGAAGCCCGACGAGCTCTTGAACAGGAACAGCGTGAACGCGCTCAAGAGGCTGCCCATGAAGAAGTGCAGCGCGTCCTCGCGGAAGCGCCACACCTTCAGAAGCAGCTTCGGCGGCTCCACCCCCTCGGGGTAGCGCTGCTCCAGCACCAGCAGGCCCGCGAGGATGGCCAGGTAGACGAAGTTCTGCACCTCCGTGAGCGCGTCGTCGATGGGGCTCAGCGTGAGGACGTCGTAGAGGAAGCCCGCGAAGAAGAAGAGGGCCATCTCCTGCTTCTCGTACTTCGCGCGGAAGGCCTGCACGCGGTCCACCAGCGTGGGCGTCTTCTCCGTGCTGACGAGGTCGTCCGGATCCGCGACGGCGCCCCCAGGCGTGGCGACCGCGACGTTCGCCCCGGGCGGCAGGGGTCCTGTCCCCACCGGACTGCCGGGCACTTCGGTGGACGCGTCCTGCGGCTTCGAATCAGGCGGTGTGACGGTGAGCACGGCGGCTTTGACCCCTCTTGGCGACCGCCGCCCAGTCTACGCGGGGGACAGGGCCCGGGTCTTCCCCCCGGGCCGTCCCACCCTTGCGCCTACTTGCCGCCGGCGGCGACCAGGTCCTGCAGCTCGCCGCGCTCGGCCAGCTCCATCAGGATGTCCGACCCACCCACGAACTTCCCGTGGATGTAGACCTGCGGAATCGTGGGCCAGTTGGAGTAGTCCTTGATGCCCTGGCGCACGTTGGGGTCCGCCAGCACGTCCACCGTGTGCACCGGGCCCAGCGGCTGGAGCAGCTGGAGTGCGCGCGCGGAGAAGCCGCACTGGGGGAACAGGGCGTTGCCCTTCATGAAGAGGACGATGGGGTGCGACTTCACCGTCTCGTCGAACTGGGCCTTGAGGGTCGGATCCATGAGTCGTTGCTCCTTCTTCAGCGGGGCCCGAGCTTCTTCCACTGCTCGGGCGAATAGGTCTTGAGCGCCAGCGCGTGCAGCTCGCCGGACTTCAGCCACGGCTGCAGCGGCGCGTACACCAGCTGGTGCTGTTCCACCATCGTCTTGCCGGTGAAGGCGGGAGAGACCACGCGCGCCTCGAAGTGGTCTCCCGTCCCCGTGGTGTCGTTCAACTCCACCTCCGAGCCCGGCAGGGCGTCGAGGAGGTAACGGCGAAGCGTCTCGGCGTCGAGCATCAGTTCATCCCCTTTCCCATCACCAACATGGCCGGGTCCACACCCAGCCCACGCAAGGTGGCATCCCACAGCTTCGCCGGGTCCTGGCCCAGCACCGCGTCCGCGGTGGCGTCGGCGTACAGCCACGAGCCCGCGGCAATCTCACTCTCCAGCTGCTTGGGGCCCCAGCCCGCGTACCCCAGGCAGAAGCGCACGCGCGGGTTCGTCCGCTGCAAGAGGGGGCCCAGCGCGTCCAGGGTGACGCTCAGGTAGAGGCCGGGCAGGACGGCGTGCTTTTCCGGCACGGACGCGTCGTCATGCAGCACGAAGCCCCGCTGGGGCTCCACCGGGCCGCCCACGAACACCGGTTGCGACACGCGGTCGGTCGAGATGTCCATCGACTGACCGCGCGCCAGCTCACCGAGCGTCAGGGGCGCTCCCCGGTTCACGACGAGCCCCATGGAGCCCGTCTCTCCGTGTTCGATCATCAGGATGACCGACCGGTAGAAGTTCGGGTCTCCAAGCTGGGGCATGGCCAGCAGGAAGCCTGAGGCGAGGTTCTTCACGCCAAGGAGCATCGGCCGTCCGGCGGGGGTGTGCAACCGGAACCCGCTCCCCTGCTGGCCTCAGTGCCAGCTCTGGTGCTTGGACTTCAGCGCCTTGGCCAGCTTCTCCGGATCCAACGGCTTGCCGATGAAGAGGTCCGCGCCCAGGCCCTTGCACTTGCGCGCGGTGGCCGCGTCGCTCATGGCGCTCACGCCGATGAGCACCGCCTGCGGGAACTTCTCACGCAGCTTGGACATGAGCGTGGTGCCGCTGCGGCCGGGCAGGAACACGTCCACGATGGCGGCGTCCATGCGCTTGTTGCGCACGGCGAACTCGGCCTCCTCCGCGCTGCCCACGGGCATGGCGTCGTAGCCCCAGCCGCTCACCATCTCCACCAGCAGCTCGCGGTGCGCGGCGTCGTCTTCCACCACCAGCACCGAACCCCGGACGGCCTCCTTGCGCAGGCCGTCGTCACGCGGACGCTCATCACGGGCAGGCGTGAGGGGGATTTCTTCCGTCGGGAGGGACATGGTGTTCACCTGAGGGCAAAGGGTTTCCGTCCGAGTGAAACCTTTGTCCCAATGTGCGGCATTCCTCACACTTCGCGACGGCGACCTCCTCCCAGTGCCTGTGAAGCGAGCGAGGCGCCAAGCACCAGCAGGACGAGCAGCGCCCAGGCGGGAATGACGACGCGCCCCCCGCCCTCGTAGATGAGCGCGGCGTAGGATGTGCCCAGGTAGCGGCCCAGGGACATGGGCTCCATGCGGGCGATGCCGAAGAAGCTCACCGTGGACTCGGTGAGGATGGCGTTCGGCAGGCGGCTCAGGAACACGGCCAGCACGAACGGGCGCAGCAGGGGCCACAGGTGCACGCGCAGGACGTGAAGCCCGCCGCCGCCCAACGCCCGCGCGGCGGCCACGTACTCCTGGCCCTCCAGCGTGGCCAGGCGGTCGCGGAACATGCGCGCGGGGCCGGCCCAGCCCACCAGGGCCAGGGACGTCACCATCAAGCCGAAGGGCCCCAGGCCGCGAGTCATGCCCGCGTCCAGGAGGGACTGGCCCGCGAGCTGGAGCACCATCACCACGAGCACGTCCGGCAGCGCGAACACGGCATCCACGGCGCGCAGGAGGACCTGCTCCGTCACGCCACCGGACAGCCGCGCGAGCGCCGCGACGACGAGCCCCAGCACGGTGGACAGCGCACCGGCCGCGAGCCCCACGGCCAGGGACACCCACAGTCCGCCGAAGGCCAGCTCGCACACGCTGCGGTCGGGGCGGTTCAGGTCCCAGCCCAGCGGACAGGTGTGCGTGAGGGCTTCCGGAAACAGGCGGCCCGCCACGAGGCTCAAGACGCCCAGGCCCACGAGGAGGACCAATCCCACCCAGGCGCGCACGGGGACGCGGCTCAAGCGCGGGCCTCCCGGGCGCGCGGATCCACGAGCATGCGCAGGAGCTCCACGGTGAGGCTCACGACGACGAGCACGGTGGCGAAGGTGGTGGTGGACACGACGACGACGGCGACCTGCTTGTTGAGGACGGCGAGCACGTAGAGCTGGCCGAAGTACGGCAGGCCGAAGACGCGCTCCGCGGCGAACGAGCCCGCCAGCAGCGCGGTGGCGACGGGCGTCACGGCGTCCAGGAGCGCGGGCCACACGTTGGGGAGCACGTGGCGGCGCAGCACGGTGCCGGGGTCCAGGCCCTTGCTGAGCGCGGTGCGCACGTAGTCGCGGGACAGCTCCGTCTCCAGGGCATCGCCCACGAGCGTGCCCAGGAAGGTCCCCGGCCAGATGGCGATGACGACCGCCGCGCAGAGCTCCGGCAGCAGGTGTCCGCGCTCCACCACGGCGGGGGCCAGGAGCAGCGCGGGGATGAACACCGGCGTCCCGAAAGCGATGGCCGGGAGCACGTCGCCGAACACGGCGAAGCGCCCCCGCCGCCACCGGGTGCGCAGGAGCGCGAAGCCCACCGCCCACGCCAGGGCCAGGGGCAGCGCGACCAGGCCCACGCCCACGCTGCCGGAGAGCTTCTGCAGGAGCTCATCCCCGGTGATGCCCTGCGCGCTGGTGCCCAGGCGCTCCCCGGCGAAGAGCTTCTCCCAGGGCCGCAGGAACCCGAGCGGCTCACCGATGCCCAGGTCGCGCTGGTACGAAGCCGCCAGCTCCGGAGACACCTGCCGCTTGGTGTCGCTCTCCGTGGTGAGCGGCAGCGCGGCCATGAGGAAATACGAGGCCACCGCCACCACCGGCACGAGCACGAGCTGCCGCACGAGGCGCGTCGCGATGAGGCGCATGCGCTAGGGCTCCTGCCCTTCCGCGCGCGCCGTGGGCGCCTCGGCCGGTCCCAGCCGCAGCGCGCGCAGCGCGAGGAAGTTGAACGGATCCACGTCCAGCCCGTGCAGCCGTGCCCGCGCGCGGAAGTAGCGGTCCGGGTGGTACAGCGGCGCGATGACGGCCTGCTCCCCCACCAGCACCTCCTGGGCCTTCGCGTACAGCTCACGCGCGTGCACCGGATCCGGGTCGCCGTCCGCCTCCTCCAGCAGCTGCTCGAAGCGGCGCATCGGCTCGCCACCGGCCTGCGTCTCCCAGCCCGTCTGGTGGTTGCCCTGGCGCTCGAACAGCGTGAAGAACGTGTTCGGGTGCGCGTAGTCCGCGCCCAGCCGCCGCAGCTGCAGGTCATACGCGCGCGGCCCCTGCGGCGTCCTGCGCGCCACCTCCGCGGAGAAGTCCGAGCGCGAGTCCACCACCACCTGCACGCCCACCCGCGCGAGCTGCGCCGCGATGCGCTCCGCCAGCGCCTCCTCCGGCACGAACGAATCCCCCGCCTTCACCACCAGCCGCAGCGGCCGGTCCAGGCCCTTCGCCCCCAGAAGCTCCGCCTTCGCCCGCTCCGGCGCGTAGCGCGGCAGCCGCGCGGCCTGCTCCGGCGTGGCCGCGTCCGGCAGCTCCGGAGGCAGCAGCACGTTCGTCGCGCGCGCCGCCGGCAACAGCCCCGCGAGCAGCGCCTCCCGGTCCAGCGCCTGTGCCAGGGCCCGGCGCACCTCCGGCCGGTCCAACGGCGGGCGCTCCGTGTTGAAGGCCAGGAAGTACGTGGACAGCAGCGGCTCGCGCTTCAGGTCCGCCGCCCGCATCCCGCGCAGCGCCGCCGCGCTGTCCACGAACACGAAGTCCACGCGGCCCCGCTCATACAGCGCCGGGCCGATCTCCGACTTCATCAGCGTCAGCACCGGCGCTGGCGTCTCTCCCGGCCCCATCGGCGGCGGGAACGCGCTGCGCGGGTTGTAGACCAGCCGCACGCGCTCGCCCGCGCGGTCCCACTGCTCGACGCGATAGGGCCCCACCGCCAGCGGACGCCCGTCGCGGGGCCGGTCGAAGTAGTCGCGCACCGCCTCGTCCGACCTGCCCTCCAGGTCCGCCGACGGCGCGGGGAAGAACAGGTACACGTTCGCGAGCCGCGCCAGGAAGTAGCTGCGAGGCCGCGCCAGCGTCACCCGCAGCGTCCGCGCGTCCACCGCCTCCACGCCCACGCGAGCCAGCGCGGCCTTCACCTCCGCCTCCGGCGCCGCGCGCTCCAGCAACGCGAGCACCTCCTCCGCGCCCAGGAGGTCCGCCATCTCACCGCGCTCGCGGCCCAGGAGGGCCCGGTGCCACCCGAAGACGAAGTCGCGCGCCGTGACGGGTGAGCCGTCCGACCACGTCACGCCGGGCTTGAGGTGGAAGGTGTAGACCTCGTGCCCGGCCGCGTCCGCCTCGCGCTCCCACCGCTCCGCCAGGCCCGGCCGGACGGAGTGGTCCGCCCCCAGCGTGGTGAGCCCCTTCTGCGTGGCCAGCATCACCGGGTAGTTCACCCAGCTCTGCGGATCCGAGTGGCTCCAGTCGAGCGTGGTGGGCATCGCGGGCACCACCACCTTCACGCCCGGCTCGGGCTGGAAGCCGCACGGCCCGCAGGCCGCGGCCATCACCAGCACCAGGGAGTAGGACAGGATTCGCGCGCGGGGAGCCACCGCCCGCGTTCTACCCCGACCCGCTCCCAAAAAAGAGAGAAGCCAGGAGACCGGCGACTCCTGGTCGGCCGGCATCCTGGCTTCGTCACCACCCATCCCAGGCCCCCTCAAGGGGCCCGGGACTCAAGCAGGCTTCAGGCCTGCGAGGGCGTGGACACCGCTTCCGCCACGGCCAGCCCCGTCTTCAGGTTGTCCCCGGCGCCCTTGCGGCCGAACTCCTCCGGCTTGTCGAGGAGCAGCGCCTCACGCAGCACGTCGTCCACGAACTCCACCGGGACGATGCGCAGCGCCTTGCGGATCTTCAGCGGGATGTCCTTCAGGTCCTTCTTGTTCGCCTTCGGGATGAGGACCGTCTTGATGCCCGCGCGGTGCGCCGCCAGCGTCTTCTCCTTCAGACCGCCGATGGGCAGCACGCGGCCGCGCAGCGTGATTTCACCCGTCATCGCCACGTCCTTGCGGACCGGCACGCGCGTCAGCGCGCTCACCAGCGCCGTGGCCATGGTGACGCCCGCGGACGGACCGTCCTTGGGAATCGCGCCCTCCGGCAGGTGGACGTGGATGTCGTAGTTCTCGAACACCTTGCGGTCGATGCCGAAGCGCTCCGCGCGGCTGCGCACGTAGGACATGGCCGCCTGGGCGGACTCCTGCATCACCTCGCCCAGCTTGCCGGTGATGATGAGCTTGCCCTTGCCCGGCATGGACGTGGCTTCCGTGGTCAGGATTTCGCCACCCAGCTCCGTCCACGCGAGGCCCGTGACGATGCCCACCTGGTCCTCGCGCTCCGCCACGCCGTAGCGGAAGCGGGGCGTGCCCAGGAACTTCATCGCCTGCTTGCGGTCCACCTCGATGAGGTCCCGCTTGCCGTTCTTCAGCACGTCGCGGGCGATCTTGCGGAACACGCCACCAATCTCACGCTCCAGCGAGCGCACGCCCGACTCGCGCGTGTAGCGGTGCACGATGGTCTTCAGCGCGTCGTTGGTGATGTCGATCTTCAGGTCCGTGAGGCCGTTGGCCTCCTGCTCCTTCGGAATGAGGTAGCGCCGCGCGATGGAGAGCTTCTCCGGCTCCGTGTAGCCCGCGATGCGGATGACTTCCATGCGGTCCTGCAGCGGACCGGGGATGTTGTGCATCGTGTTCGCGGTGCAGATGAACATCACCTTGGACAGGTCGTAGTCGAGGTCCAGGTAGTGGTCGTTGAAGTTGTGGTTCTGCTCCGGGTCCAGCACCTCCAGCAGCGCCGCGCTCGGGTCGCCACGGAAGTCCGTGGACATCTTGTCGATCTCGTCCAGGAGGAACACGGGGTTGTTGCTGCCCGCCTTCTTCAGGGACTGGATGAGCTTGCCCGGCATCGCGCCGATGTACGTGCGGCGGTGGCCGCGGATCTCCGCCTCGTCACGCACGCCGCCCAGGGACAGGCGCACGAACTTGCGGCCCGTGGCCCGCGCGATGCTGCGCGCCAGCGACGTCTTGCCCACGCCCGGCGGACCCACGAAGCACAGCACGGGGCCCTTGAGCTTCTTCACCAGCTGCTGCACGGCGAGGTACTCGAGGATGCGCTCCTTCGGCTTCTTCAGGCCGTAGTGGTCCTCATTGAGCACCCGCTCCGCTTCGGTGACGTCCAGCCGGTCCTGGGTCTCGTCGTACCAGGGCAGGCTGATGATCCAGTCGATGTAGTTGCGGACGACCGTGGCCTCGGCGCTCATCGGGCTCATCATCCGGAGCTTCTTCAGCTCCTTCTTGACCTTGAGCGTGGCCTCCTTGCTCATCCGCTTGTTCTTCAGCTTCTCTTCAATCTCCTGGATCTCGTTCTTGAACTCGTCGCGCTCACCCAGTTCCTTCTGAATGGCCTGCATCTGCTCATTCAGGTAGTACTCCTTCTGGGTCTTCTCCATCTGCTTCTTGACGCGCGTGCGGATCTTCTTCTCCACCTGGAGGATCTCGATCTCGCCCTGCATCAGCTCGTAGAGCTTCTCCAGGCGCTTGGCCGGGGACTCCGTCTCGAGCAGCGCCTGCTTGTCGTTCAGCTTCAGCGACAGGTGCGCGACGATGGTGTCCGCCAGGCGCGCCGGGTCGTCGATGCTGGCGACCTGCATCAGCATCTCCGGCGGGATGCGCTTGTTGAGCTTCACGAAGGCTTCGAAGACGGAGTGGACGGAGCGCACCAGCGCCTCCAGCTCCACGCTCTTCTCCAGCTGCTCCTCGACTTCGTCCACCTCGACCATGAAGAAGGCGTCGTTCGGGTGGAACTTCTTCACCTTGGCGCGGCGCACGCCCTCCACCAGGACCTTCATCGTGCCGTCGGGCAGCGGGAGGAGCTGGATGAGGTGGCCGATGGTGCCGAAGTGGAAGATGTCGTCGGGCGAGGGGTCGTTCGTCTTGGCCTTCTTCTGGGCGGCCAGCAGGATGACCGCCTTGTCATCCGGCCCCTTGTGGGCCATCGCGTCCTTCAGGGCCGCGATGGACTTCTCCCGGCCGACGAACAGCGGAACCACCATGTGCGGGAACACGATGATGTCCCGAAGGGGCAAGAGCGGGATGGTCAGGCCCCGCTTCTGGGCTTCCTTCTTGTCGTCACGTCCGAAGAACATGTATCCGCCACCCGCTGGCCCGCCAGACAGACAGGCCCTTGAAGAGTTGCCCGCATGCCGCCCAAGCGCGCATGCAGGGTGAAACACCGCTCTATAACACGCCGGTCGCAGGCCCCGTTCCCAGCACAAGATTGGGGGCCTGCGCCCTGCCATCAAGGGAACACCGGCAGGCAGAAGTGTGTGCTGCGCCGATTCTAGCGGCTCTCGGCCGCTACCCCGGCATCCGGGCGTGCGACGCCCAGGGCCTGGAAGAGGAAGGCGTACATGTCGACGCTGGACTCGATGGCCTTGGCCACCTGGTCCGCCCCTCCGTGGCCCGCGTTGGCTTCAATGCGTAGCAGCGTGGGCGCCGGATTGCCCTTCGCGTTCTGCACCGCCGCCACGAACTTGCGCGCGTGCATGGGGTCCACGCGGTCGTCGTGGTCCGAGCTCATCATCAGGAGCGCCGGGTACTGCACGTCCTGCCGCACGTGGTGGTAGGGCGAATAGGCGTACAGGGTCTTGAACTGCCCGGCGTCCTCCGCCGACCCGTACTCCGGCACCCACGTCCGCCCGCTGCCGAACAGGTGGAAGCGCACCATGTCCAACAGCGGCACGCCGCACACCACGGCGCCGTACAGCTCCGGGCGCTGCGTCATGGCCGCGCCCACCAGCAGGCCGCCGTTGCTGCCGCCATAGATGGCCAGCTTCTTCGGCTGCGTGTACTTCTCCCTGGCCAGGTACTCGGCCGCGCCGGTGAAGTCGTCGAAGACGTTCTGCTTGTTCGCGCCCTTGCCCGCCTCGTGCCACGCGGTGCCGTACTCACCGCCGCCGCGCAGGTTGGCCACCGCGTAGATGCCGCCCGCGTCCAGCCACGGCAGGATGCTCGCGCGGAAGGTGGGCTGCATGCTCACGAGGAAGCCGCCGTACCCGTACAAGAGCGTGGGCGCGTTCCCGTCCTTCTTCAGGCCCTTCTTGTAGACGAGGAACATGGGCACCTTCGTGCCGTCCTTCGACGTGTAGAAGACCTGCTCCGTGGTGTACGCGTCCGGGTCCATGGGCACTTCCACCTTCGCCCACAGGTCCACCTTCCCGCTCTTCACGGACGTCCGGTACACCTGCCGGGGCGTGGTGAAGGAGCTGTAGGAGAAGTAGGCGTCGTCCTGGTCCTCCAGGCCCGTGAGGTTGCTGGCGGCGCCCACGCCCGGCAGCTGCACGGTGCGCACCGGCTTGCCCTCCAGCGTGGTGATGCGCAGCTCCGTCGTCACGTCCTTGAGGTACTCCAGCGCCAGGTGGCCGCCCACCAGCGACACGCTCTCCAGCGTCGCCTTGGAGTCCTCGGGCACCAGCTCCTTCCAGTTCGCCCGGTCCGCCTTCTTCGGGTCCACGGCGAAGACGCGCTGGCGCGGGGCGCCCTCGTCGGTGACGACGTAGAAGCGGTCCTTCCAGGCGAAGACGCTGTACTTGGCGCCCTTGCCCTTCACGAGCAGCCGCCAGTCCTTCTCCTGCGGGTGCTTCCAGTAGACGTCGTTCTCGCTCCAGCCGCGCAGGATGGAGGCGAAGAGGTACTTGCCATCGCGCGACAGGTCGCCCTGGAGGAACGTCGTGGGGTCGCCCGTGCGCTCGTGCACGACGACGTCCTTCTTCGGGTCCTCGCCCAGCTTGTGGAACTTGAGCGTGGTGTAGCCCGGGCGCGCGTCCACCGGGATGGAGGGGTCCGTGGGCAGCCACTCGTAGTAGAAGCCCTTGCCGTCCGGGGTCCAGTTCGTGTTGGCGTACTTCGCGCCTTCAATCACGTCGACCTTGGACCACTCACCGGTGTCCACGTCGATGACGTGCAGGGTGGCCTCGTCCGCGGCGTTGGGGCGCACCGGGAAGGCCACGCGCTTGCCGTCCCACGACGGCACCCACCGGCCCAGGGACACCGGGGCGTCCTTGCTCATGGCGTTGGGGTCCAGCAGCACCTTCTCCTGTCCGGACTCGCCGTCCTTCCAGTAGACGATGGCCTTCTCCTTGTCCTTGTGGGTCCGCATGTAGAAGAAGCGGTTGCCCCGGCGGAAGGGCGCCGTCACCGAGTCCACGTAGAACAGCTCCGTGAAGCGCTTCGCCAGCGCGTCGCGGCCCGGCATCTTCGCCAGCGCGTCGCGGGTGAAGCCGTCCTGCGCCTTCATCCAGGCCTGCACTTCAGGGGCCTTCTCGTCCTCCAGCCAGCGGTACGGGTCCGCCACCTGCTGGCCGTGCAGCGTGTCCACCACCGCTTCGGAACGGGTCGCCGGGTAGGCCATGCGGGAAGGGCCCTCCCGGGCCGGAGCGCTGTCGCCCTTCGTGGCGGAGGACGCGGAGGCAGGGGCCTCTTCGCGAGTGGCCTCCTTCGCGGAGGTGCAGGCCACGAGCGACAGCAGGGCAGGCATGAGGAGCTTTCTCATGGGGGACAGCAGATACAAGAAGCCCCCGCCCCCGGCCCGGAAAAAGTGCGCCGCGGCTCCCCGCCTGGAGGCCCTGGAAAGACACAGGGCGCGCCCGGTCAAGACCGTGACGCGCCCCGCCATCTCCTTCAGGCCCTTACGAGCCCCCAGGGGATGCCTTCGCTCAGGCCGATTCCTTCTTCGGCTCTGGCGTCTCCTTGTTGTCCTGCGAGTGCAGGACGACGGGCTCGCTCTTCTTGAGGATGACCTCCTCGGAGATGAGCACCTCGCGGGCCGTCTTGCGGGACGGGATTTCGTACATCACGTCCAGCATGGCCGTCTCCAGGATGGAGCGCAGGCCGCGCGCGCCCGCCTTGCGGCGGATGGCCTCCGACGCGATGGCCTTCAGCGCCCCGTCGGTGAACTTCAGCGACACGCCGTCCAGCTCGAAGAGCTTGCGGTACTGCTTGGTGAGCGCGTTCTTGGGCTCGCCCAGGATGTTCACGAGCGCGCCTTCGTCCAGCTCCTCCAGCGCGGTGATGATGGGCAGACGGCCGATGAACTCCGGAATCATGCCGAACTTGAGCAGGTCCTCCGGCTCCACGTGCTTGAGCAGCTCACTCAAGTTGCGCTGCTTGCGCGACTGGATCTCCGCGCCAAAGCCCAGGCTGCGGCCACCCAGGCGCCGCTCAATCACCTGCTCCAGGCCGCCGAACGCGCCGCCGCAGATGAAGAGGATGTTGGTGGTGTCCACCTGCAGGAACTCCTGCTGCGGGTGCTTGCGGCCACCCTTGGGCGGGACGTTGGCCACCGTGCCTTCGATGATCTTCAGGAGCGCCTGCTGCACGCCCTCGCCGCTCACGTCGCGGGTGATGGAGGGGTTCTCCGACTTGCGGGCGATCTTGTCGATTTCGTCGATGTAGACAATGCCCCGCTGCGCGCGCTCGATGTCGTGGTCCGCGGCCTGCAGCAGGTTGACGATGATGTTCTCCACGTCCTCGCCGACGTAGCCGGCCTCCGTGAGGCACGTGGCGTCCGCGATGGTGAAGGGCACGTTGAGGATGCGCGCCAGGGTCTGCGCGAGCAGCGTCTTGCCGGAGCCCGTGGGGCCGAGCAGCAGGATGTTGCTCTTCTGCAGCTCCACGTCGTCCATCGCGACCTTGGACTCGATGCGCTTGTAGTGGTTGTGCACCGCCACGGAGAGCGTCTTCTTCGCGCGCTCCTGGCCCACCACGTACTCGTCCAGCACGGCCTTGATTTCCGAGGGCCGGGGGATGCGCAGCTTGGTGTCCTTGGTCTCCTCGCGGTCGATCTCCTCCGCGATGATGTCGTTGCACAGCCCGATGCACTCGTCGCAGATGTAGACCGTCGGGCCCGCGATGAGCTTCTTCACCTCCTTCTGCGACTTGCCGCAGAAGGAGCAGCAGAGGGTCTGGTTGTCTCGCTTCTCCACGTTCTTACCCGCCATGAAATCCCTCGCTGCGCCTGAAAGGCCCCAACCCGCTTCGCGTCCGGTCCCCTGCCCCTACGTCCAATCTAGTCAGCCCCCATCCGGAACGTCCACGCACCTTCCGGGTACTTAACAAGGGGAAAATGCCCGTGACGGGAGAAACGAGAAGGCCGGAGGCGCGGGAGAAGATTCCCAGCACCCCCGGCCGCCGGCCGGGTGGTTGCCACCCCGGCCCGTTCGGATGTCGGTGTGTCTACTTCTTCTCGTCCGGCTTCACGCCCACGACCTTCCGCGGGTCCTGGATGGCGTCGAGGATGCCGTACGCCTTCGCCTCCGCGGCGCCCATGAAGTAGTCGCGGTCCGTGTCCTTCTCCACGCGCTCGATCGTCTGGCCGGTGTGCTTGACGATGAGCTCGTTGAGCTTGGCCTTCATCCGGAGGATTTCGCGGGCCTGGATTTCGATGTCCGTCGCCTGGCCACGCGCGCCGCCCAGCGGCTGGTGGATCATGATGCGGCTGGAGGGCAGCGAGTAGCGCTTGCCCTTCGCGCCGGCGAGCAGCAGCACGGCGCCCATGGAGGCCGCCTGCCCCACGCAGATGGTGGAGACGGGCGCCTTGACGTACTGCATCGTGTCGTAGATGGCGAGGCCCGCCGTCACGGAGCCACCGGGCGAGTTGATGTAGAGGTTGATGTCCTTGTCCGGGTCCTCCGACTCCAGGAACAGGAGCTGGGCGACGATGGCGTTGGCCACGTCATCGTCGATCTCCGTTCCCAGCATGACGATGCGGTCCTTCAGGAGCCGGCTGTAGATGTCGTACGAGCGCTCACCCCGGTGGGTCTGCTCGATGACGTAGGGGACGGGCATGAAGGGCATGTCGGATGGACCTCTAGAAGGGACTCAAAAGACTTGAAGGAAAAGCCTCAAGAATACTTCGCCCGGCCCTTGAGGAATTCAATCGTCTTTTCCTCGCGAAGTCGCAGAGACAACCCAAGGCGCTCGTCCGGGCCCTTGAAGTACTTCTTCACCTGGGCGACCGGCTGGTTGGCCTCGATGGCGAGGTCCTCGATGCGCTTCTCCACCTCTTCGTCGGACGCCTGGATGTTCTGCTGCTGGGCGATGGCCTCGAACAGCAGCGTGCCCTTCACCTCCAGGGTGGCCTTCTCCCGCATCTCGTCGCGCAGGCGGTTGAAGTCCAGGCCCAGCTGGCGCGGGTCGATGCCCTGGCGCTGCATCTGGCGGAAGGCGCCCTCCATCATGGAGTCGATGGCGCGCTCCACCATGGCGCGGGGCACGTCGAACGGGTTCTTCTCCAGCAGCGCCTTGATGAGCGCGTCGCGCTCGTCCACGGTGGCCTGGTTCTTCTTGGCCTTCTCCAGGTCCGAGCGCACCTTGGCGCGCAGCTCGTCCACCGTCTGCGCGACGCCCGTCTCCTTGGCGAAGTCGTCGTTGAGCTCCGGCACCACCGGCTTCTTCAGCTCCTTGACGGTGATGTGGAAGACGGCCGTCTTCCCGCGGACCTCTTCGGCCTGGTAGTCCTGGGCGAAGGTGTACTCGACGTCCTTCGTCTCGCCGACCTTCACGCCCGCCAGCTGCGGGATGTTGCCCTGGATGAGGTCGCCGTCCTGCACGCGCACGCCAATGCCGTCCGCCTTGCTGCCGGGGAAGGCATTGCCGTCCACCTTCGCCTCGAAGTCGATGGTGACCTGGTCACCCTGCGCCGCGGTGTCGCGGTCGGTGACGGGCTCGATGCGGCCCAGGTTCTGGCGCATCTGCTCAATCTGCTGGTTCACCGCGTCGTCGGCGACGGCGGTGTCCACCTTCGTGAGGGCCAGGCCCTCGAAGTCCTTGGCCTCCACCTTCGGCTTCACCTCCACGCGCGCCTCGAAGCTGAAGGGGGCGCCGGGCTTGAGGCCGGAGTTGGTCACCTGGGGAGAGGCGACGGCCTCCACCTTGTGCTCGCGCACGGCGTCCAGGTAGGCCTTCTGCACGACGCGCTGGATGACGTCGTCCTCCACCTGCTCGCGGTACTTCTGCTCGAGGATGCGGCGGGGAACCTTGCCCTGGCGGAAGCCAGGCAGGCGCACCTGGCCGCTGAGCGCGGCGTACGCGCGGTTGAGCTCCTCAGCAACGCGGGCGTTGTCGACCTCGATGGAGAGCTTCTTCTCGATGGGAGAGAGCTCTTCGACCTGGACCTTCATGCGGGCCTCGCTCGCCGCCTCCACGGGCTGTACGTCCCGGGGCGGCAACCGGAAAGTGGGACGTGCGGCTTTAGGGGATAGGCACGAACGGGTCAACGCGAAATGGGCGAGGAGGGACTCGAACCCTCACACCTTGCGGTACCAGATCCTAAGTCTGGCGCGTCTACCAGTTTCGCCACCCGCCCGACGCGTCGCGCGACCGCCGTCCTACTCCGAAACGTCCGTGGACGACAGGGGCTTTCCAGCCCGCGCCCGTGTGCTGGGGGATGCCGGAAAAGACACAGGGCCCCTTCCGTTTCCAGAAGGGGCCCTGCGAGTGAGAGCGGAGGGAATCGAACCCACAACCTATGGATTAAGAGTCCATTGCTCTGCCAATTGAGCTACGCTCCCGGCTTTGCTTTCGGCCGCGTTGGCTGCGCGACGTCCGAGGTGGCGCGGTGAATACCGGGCGCCGCCCGCCCTGTCAAAACGTTTTTCACACCCCCCTTCCATTCTCCGCGTTGGAACCGGATGCCCGGCGTGCGGCCGACCATCCAGGGCCCCAGGAAGCGATGCGAAGGGTCGGCCCGGCTCGCATGTTGATCCACGCCGCGGTTCACGCTGCAGGTCTGTAGCAGGGGCCCATCCAGGCTCCTGCCTCACGGGTCGTGTGCCGTGTTCCCGGGCAACCATGTGGTCGGGCGAGGGTCGTCCGTCCTTTTCGAGCGGTGCTGGAGACACAGTGATGGATGCGAATGTGAAGGCGGATGGAACGACGTCGCCGCAGGGCGCGGCCTGGAACCGGGAGCGGGTGGACCTGGTGAAGCGGACCATCTGCCCCCGGGGAATCAGCGAGGACGAGTTCGCCCTCTTCATCGAGCAGTGCAAGCGCAGCGGGTTGGACCCGCTCCTCAAGGAAGCGTTCTGCGTGGCGCGCCGCCAGAACATCGGCAACCGCGAGCGCCCCAACTGGGTGACGAAGTACGAGTTCCAGCCCTCGGAGGCCGGCATGCTCGCCCGGGCGGAGCGCTTCCCGGACTTCAAGGGCATCCAGGCGAGCGCGGTGTTCGCCGAGGACGAGATCGTCGTGGACCAGGGCAAGGGCGAGGTGGTGCACCGCTTCAACCCGGCCAAGCGCAAGGGCGCCCTCGTGGGTGCCTGGTCGCGCGTGGTGCGCGAGGGGAAGCTCCCGGTCGTCGTCTGGCTGGACTTCTCCGGCTACGTCCAGCAGACGCCGCTGTGGGCCAAGATTCCCACGACGATGATCGAGAAGTGCGCCCGCGTGGCGGCGCTGCGCAAGGCGTACCCGGAGGCCTTCGGCGGACTGTACGTGCGCGAGGAGATGCCGGCCGAGGAGTACGACTCGCACGCGAGCCCCGGCTTGCACGACGAGCCGGCCCCCGCGTCCGGTTCCTACGAGGTGCTGGGCTCGAAGCCCGGCCCGGTGAAGGCGTCCTTCCCCACCCTGGCCCCGGCCCCCGCCCCCGCGGAGGCGCCCAAGGCGGTGGAGGCGGCGCGGGCGCCGGAGAAGGAGGAGCCCCGGCTCGACGTGGACGTGCCGCTGGCGCCGGCCAAGACGGTGGCGGCGGTGCCCGTGGAGAAGACGCCCGAGCGTCCCAAGGCGAGCGCCGTGGTGGTGGCGTTCGGCCCATACAAGGGCAAGACGACGTCCGAGCTGTCCGACGACGAGCTGAGCGAGACCATCGACCTGGCGCACGAGAAGTTGATGGAGCAGCCCCGGGCCAAGTGGGCGAAGGCCATGCGCGAGAACCTCACCGCGCTGGAGGCGGAGACGGAGCTGCGCTGCCGCGTGCCGTCCTCCAAGGACGGCTCCGGGACGAACCCGGAGGCGTAAGCCCTCACCGTTCGCTGAGCTGAAGTGAAGAACGCCCGCGTTCCCGAAGAGGGGACGCGGGCGTTTCGCTTTCCTGCGCTCAACATTCGCCAGGTCCACTTGGGCACACTCCTGGCACCTCACGCCGTGCGTCTCCACCTGCACTCTCGGTCATGGACATTGACCGGGATGGAGCAGGGCACATGGTCGGGCGCAGGGCATGGCGGTTCGTCGTGGCGGGGCTGTTCGTGGGTGGGGTTGGCGCGGGTTGCGGAAACTCCGCGCCGGGGAGTTCCCTGGAGGAGACATCTCCGGACTCCCAGGTGATTGATGTGCAGGATGACGCTCCGGACACGGGGAGCGTCATCGGCGAGGACACCTCGCCGCCCAAGGAGGAGCCCGACACGGGAACGCCTCCCGAGGAGCCTGACACGGGCGGCCCCGTGGAGCAGGCGGACGCGGAGCTCCCACCGGAGGAACCGGATCCTCTCCCCGACCCCGCGGAGTGCGGGTCCATGCCCACGCTCCCACCGGAGGCGCTCGGGGCGTGGGACAGCGTGATGGATCCGGCCCAACGTGAGTTCCCGTGTGGCGCGACGCTGTCGGACGGAGCGGGCCGCGGGGTGTCGCTCCGCTACTATCCCCCGAACGTCAGTGTCTGGGTCCTTGGGAAGGACAACTACTCCGGAGGGGTCAACTTCGAGGCCTCCCACTTCCAGCCGA
This sequence comes from Corallococcus exercitus, assembly GCF_042231735.1. Classification (GTDB taxonomy): domain Bacteria; phylum Myxococcota; class Myxococcia; order Myxococcales; family Myxococcaceae; genus Corallococcus; species Corallococcus exercitus_B. The sequence goes on along the minus strand of NZ_CP102577.1, from coordinate 9,307,732 downwards.
CCAGCCAGGTCAATGGCATCCTGGGGTTCAGCACTCCCACGGGCGGGGGGCTCCCGTGGATGACGTACGTGGACACCTCCAACGACCAGCTCATCCATCATCCCGCCGAACCGGCGCAGGTCGTGATGACGGCGGTGGATCCCACGGGCGGGCTCCGCGCGCTCCTGGCGGATGGCACCCTCAAGGCCTACAGCGCGACCGGCCAGGTCCGCTGGACCGTTCCCGTCGCATTGAGCGCCCCGGTCAAAGCGCTGGGCGTGGACGCCCAGGGGCACACCCTGGTGCTCGCCGCAGGGAACACCCGCTTCGGCCCCTCGACGGCGGAAGGCCTCTGGGTGGACAGCGCGGGCCAGCCCGGCGCCCCGTTCCTCGCGCTGGCACCGGCGCCAGGCGGCACGGCCTCCTATGAACTCATGCCCCAAGCGAAGAAGGGGCTGTTCCTGGCCATCCGGGAGAACGGCACCCAGCGCTGGGCCGCCGCATTCAAGCCCCTGAGGCCGGCCGCTTCGGTCGCTCCAACCTGGCTTGCGCTGGAGGCGCAGCACGCCCTTTTGCGGCTGCCCGGAGGCAAGGGCTATCTGAGGGTGTCTCCGGGCTGCAACCGCCAGGGCCAGTTCATCACGGCGTCAGGCCAGACGTGCGGCACGTTCAGCATCCCCGCGACCTACGGCGCCTGCGGCCCGTTGAGCGTGGCCACGGACGGCACGCTCTTCGAGGCCCTGCCGCCTCAGGATAACGCGTACCACTACCCGGACGGCTACGAGCTTGAGACCGTGTGCCGGGCCCGGTGGTGGCCGGCGCTGATTCAGTAGAAGGCGTTCGATGAGCTGATCAACGCCCGCGTCCCGAAGAGGGGCGCGGGCGTCTTGCTTTCCTCGGCGCAGGCCCTTGCATTCCACGCTGTGCGTCTCCACCTGCACTCTCGGTCAGGGACATTGACCGGGATGGAGCAGGGCACATGGTCGGGCGCAGGGCATGGCGGTTCATCGTGGCGGGGCTGTTCGCGGGTGGCGTGGGCGTGGGTTGCGGAAACTCCGCGCCGGGGAGTTCCCTGGAGGACCCACCTCCGGGTCCCCAGGTGGTCGATGTGGATGATGACGTCCCAGACACGGGGAGCGTCATCGGCGAGGACACCTCGCCGCCCGAGGAGCCCGACACGGGCAATCCTCCTGAAGAGCCCGATGCGGGTGGCCCTCTGGAGCAGGAGGTCCCTGAGCTTCCGCCGGAAGAACCGGACCCCATCCCCCGTCCCGCCGAGTGCGGGTACATGCCCACGGTCTCACCGGAAGCGCTGGGGGCGTGGGACTACGAGTTCGATCCCGCCCAGCTCAACGCCCTGTGTGGCGTGCCGGTGTCGGATGGAGCAGGGCGGGGGGTCATGGTCCGCCTCTATGACCAGTCCATCAATGTCTGGGTCATTGGGAAGGACCACAGCACGTTCATGAGTCTCAGCTTCGCCGCGTCCAACTTCCAGCCGACCAGCCAGTCCAATGGCGTCCTCGGCTTCAGCACGCCCCTGGGCGGGGGAATGCCGTGGCTGACGTACCTGGACACCACCAACGGGCAATTCACCCATCACCCGCCTGAGACGGCACCGGTCGTGAGGACGGCGGTGGATCCCACGGGCGGGCTCCGCGCGCTCCTGGCGGATGGCACCCTCAAGGCCTACAGCGCGACCGGTGAGGTCCGCTGGAGCGTCCCCGTCTCCATGAGTGCCCTGACGAGGGCTCTGGGCGTGGACGCCCAGGGCCGCACCCTACTGCTGGCCGCGGGCACGACCCGCTTCGGGACATCGACGGTGGAAGGCCTCTGGGTGGACAGTTCGGGCCAGCCCGGCGCCCCGTTCCTCGCCATGGCCCCGGCACCCGGACCCGACGCCATCTACGAATTCGTGCCCCAGGCGAAACAGGGCTTGTTCCTGGCCATCTGGGAGCATGGCAACAAGCGCTGGGCGGCCGCCTTCAAGTCCCTGAGGCCCGCCAGTTCCACCCTCCCCACCTGGCTCGCCCGAGGGGCACCGGACAACCTCCTCCGGCTGCCCGACGGCAGGGGCTATCTCCGGGTCGCGCAAGGCTGCTCTCTCGGGGCACAGTTCATCACGGCGTCGGGGATGGCGTGCGGCACGTTCGCCTTCCCTGGCTCGTCCACCGAATGCGGCCCCTTGAGCCTGGATGCGGACGGCACGGTCGTTGAGGCGCTGCCGTCGAGCGAGAACCACTATCACACGCCGGACGGCACCGAGTCAGAGCGCATCTGCCGGATCCGATGGTGGCCGGGCCTGATTCAGTAGAAGCGTTCCAGCGGGAGCCCCGGTCGCGAAAAGCGCCGGGGCAGTCCCCGCGTGCGCTTCAGACGGCTGGAAGGGTTGCGCCCAGAGGGACTTGAACCCCCAACCCTCGGCTTCGAAGGCCGATGCTCTATCCAGTTGAGCTATAGGCGCGACAGGAAGCGAATGAAGAAGGGCGAATGACCGGGATCGAACCGGCAACCTCCGGAGTCACAGTCCGGCGCTCTAACCAGTTGAGCTACATTCGCCGTCACTTCAACTTCACACGTCACGGCTTTGAAAGCGGCGGTCTCCTACCGTGGAAACCGGGGCCGTTCAAGGCCCAAAACCATCTGCCAGCAGATTTGCGCCCCAGGCAGGGCTCGAACCTGCGACCCCCGACTTAGAAGGTCGGTGCTCTATCCAGCTGAGCTACTGGAGCTGGTCGGACAACCCTGCTGATACCTACGGCACTTCAAGTCGGGGCGAGAGGATTTGAACCTCCGACCCCCTGCGCCCAAGGCAGGTGCGCTACCAGGCTGCGCTACGCCCCGAGAAGTGCTGCATTCTTCGCCTAACGCGGACGGACGCGCAAGCTTGCTGTTCCTGACGCCCGCCCGCCCGGTCAGAGCGCCAACAGATGGCGGCGCATCAGCTGGAACGCCCGGGCCCGGTGCGACACCCGGGACTTCTCCTCCGGCGCCAGCTCCGCCATGGAGCGGCCGCCCTCCCCCTCCACCTGGAACACGGGGTCGTAGCCGAAGCCGTTCGTCCCCCTGGGCGCGCGCAGGATGACGCCCTCGCAGCGGCCCACCTCCACCCGGGCCTCGGCACCCTTCCCCGTCACCAGGGCCAGGGCACAGCGGAAGGACGCGGTGCGCTCCCCGTCCGGCACGTCCGCCAGGTCCTGGAGCAGCTTCTCGTACCGGTCCTTGTCGCTTCCCGGCGCGTACCGGGCGGAGTGCACGCCGGGCCGCCCGTCCAGCGCGTCCACGCACAGCCCGGAGTCGTCCGCCAGCGCGGGCAGCCCGGTGGCCAGGGAGTACTCGCGGGCCTTCTTCACCGCGTTCTCCTCGAAGGTGGCGCCGTCCTCCACGGGCTCGGGCACGGGGGGCAGGTCCTTGAGGGACACCACCTCCACGGCGTCGCCCACGAGCAACCGCAGCTCGCGCACCTTCCCGGCGTTGCCGGTGGCGAAGAGCAGCTTCGGCTTCATCCCAGCACCTTCGCCTGCGCGACGGTGAGCTGCTGGATGGCGGCCAGGCCTCCGTCCAGCATCGCGTCCATGGACTTGCGGTCGAAGAGCTTGTGCTCGGCGGTGCCCTGCACCTCCACGATGCGGCCGTCGCCGGTGGCCACGAGGTTCAGGTCCACCTCCGCGGTGGAGTCCTCGTCGTAGTCCAGGTCCACGCGCACCTCGCCGTTCACCACGCCCACGGAGACGGCGGCCAGCGGGGTGAGGCCCTTCAGCAGGCCCGGCTTGTTGAGCGAGCGCAGGGCCAGCACCAGCGCCACGTACGCGCCGGTGATGGACGCGGTGCGCGTGCCGCCGTCCGCCTGGATGACGTCGCAGTCCAGCGTGAAGGTGCGCACGCCCAGGGCCTGCAGGTCCACGGACGCGCGCAGGGCCCGGCCGATGAGGCGCTGGATCTCCATGGTGCGGCCGGACTGCTTGCCCTTGGCGGCCTCGCGCGAGCCACGGGTGTGCGTGGCGCGCGGGAGCATGCCGTACTCGGCCGTCACCCAGCCGCTGCCCTTGCCCATCAGGTGCGGCGGGACGCGGTCCTCCACCGAGCAGGTGACGAGCACCTTGGTGTGGCCGAACTCCACCTGCACGGAGCCCTCCGCGTAGCGGTTGACGTTGGGCGTGAGGGTGACAGGCCGGAGGTCCAGCGCACCACGGTTGAAGGAACGCACGGGGAAAGCTCCTGACGCGAGGGGACTTCAAAAGCCCCCACGCTTTATCAGGGCGCCGTGGATCCAGCCACCGGTTGCGGGGGCGAGGAGTCCCGCCGGCGCGTCTCCCGGAGGAAGGCCTGCACGCCGTCCGCGATGGCCGCCGCCAGGGTCTCCTGGTACGCCGCCTTCCCCAGCCGCGCGCCCTCCTGGGGGTGGGAGATGAAGCCCACTTCAATCAGCACCGCCGGCGCCTCCACGCCCGTGAGGACGAAGAAGGGGGCCTGCTGCACGCCCCGGTCCGCGGCGCCGCTCCTGGACACCAGGCGCGGGTGGATGGCGTAGGCCAGCCGGGACGCGTCCGAGTGCGCCTCCGTGCGCGCCAGGTCATCCAGGATGAAGGCCAGCGTGGAGTGCCCGCGCGAGGCACGGGCCGTGGGGGCTTCCGCGTTCTCGCGGTCCGCCACCGCTCGCGCCGCCTCACCGGAGGCGTTGGCGGAGAGGAAGTACGTCTCGATGCCCTCGGTGCGCTCGCGCAGGCGCTTCGTGGGCATGGAGTTGGCGTGGATGGAGAGGAAGAGGTCCGGCCGCTGGATGTTGGAGAACTCCACCCGCTCCGACAGCGCCATCTGCGTGTCGCGCTCGCGCGTGAGGAACACCTCGCTGCCCGCGGCCTCCAGCTTCTCGCGCAGGCGCTGGGCAATCTGGAGGGCGACCTCCTTCTCCCAGAGCTCGCCGGGCCCCTTCGCGCCCTCCTTCGCCCCGCCATGTCCCGGGTCGATGACGATGCGCGCGGCGCGCTCCCCCGCCCCGGCGAGGGCCGGCAGGAGGCACGCGAGCAGGAGGAGGCGGAAGGGGAAGCGGCGCGGCGACATTCGCTCGCGGATGTTAGCCGGGCCCCGGCCCGGAGGCGAAATCCGCTCCCCGGTGCCGGTGTGCCTCAGCCGATGACGTCGATGCCCGGACGGCCCGCCTGGACCTCGCCGATGAGGGCCGCGTCCACGCCCGCCTTCTCCAGCGCCTGGATGGCCTTGAGCGCATGGCGCGCGGGCACGCTGGCCAACAGGCCGCCGTTGGTCTGCGCGTCCGCGAGCAGCCACTGGATGTGCTCCGGCAGCCCCTCCGGGAACGTCACCTGCTTCTTCACGTGGGCGAGGTTCGTCTTCGTGCCGCCCGGAATCACGCCGGCCTCCGCCAGCGCGGGCACCTCCGCGATGAGCGGGATGCGCTCCAGGTCCACCGCCGCGCGCGTCTTCGCGCCGTTCATCATCTCCAGCAGGTGGCCCAGCAGGCCGAAGCCCGTCACGTCCGTGAGCGCGTTCACCTTGAAGGCGCCCGACGCGAACACCTCACCGGATGTCTTGTTGAGCGTGGCCATCTGCGCCGTCACGCGCTTCGTGAGCTGCTTGGACGCAAGCCCCCGCTTGATGGCGGTGGTGGCGATGCCCGTGCCCACGGGCTTGGTGAGCAGGAGCACGTCCCCCGGCTTCGCGCCCGCGTTGGTGAGCACCTTCTTCGGGTGCACCACGCCGGTGACGGCCATGCCGAACTTGGGCTCCGGGTCGCGGATGCTGTGGCCGCCCAGGATGGGGATGCCCGCCTCGTCCGCCTTGGACTGGCCGCCCGCCAGGATCTTCTGCAGCGTCTTGAGCGGCAGCTCGTCCGGGAAGCACACCAGGTTGAGCGCGAACAGCGGCTTCGCGCCCATGGCCCAGATGTCCGACAGCGCGTTGGCCGCCGCGATGGCGCCGAACTGGAACGGGTCGTCCACGAGCGGCGGGAAGAAGTCCACCGTCTCCACCACGGCCATGCCCGGCGCCACCTGGTACACGGCGGCGTCGTCGTTCGTGTTGAAGCCCACCAGGGCCCGGGAGTGGGACGCCGCCCCCTTGAGCCCGCCCAGGACCGTGGCCAGGTCCCCCGCCTTGAGCTTCGCCGCGCAGCCCGCGCAGTGGCTCATCTCCGTGAGGCGCTTCTTCGGCGCCACCGGCTTCCCGCCCGCCATGGTTCCCTGCCTTACTCCGCGCGCACGTAGTCGCGCTTCATGAGCTGCACCACCGATTCGGCGGTGAGCACGTCGTCGCCGTCCGAGTGGTCCAGCACGCCGCCCAGCGAGCCGTGGTTGTGCACGAGCTGCAGCACGTCCAGCATCTCGGGCGTCAGCTCCTTGAGCGGCGCCGTCAACGGCTGCGCGATGCGCAGCGCCGTGGCCATGGGCGGCAGGTTCGGCTGCAGGCGCTTGAACTCGTCCAGCTGCCGCAGGGCGTCCATCAGGAGCGCTTCGGTGGAGGAGTCCAGCTCCACCATGAACTCCTGGGTGTCCGCGGGGCGCAGCTCGAAGTCACCCTCTTCCCAGGTGACGATGCGGTTGAAGCTCTTCTGCGGGCCCAGGTTGTGGTTGTCGTCGATGACCGCGTAGTACACGCGGCCCTGGCGCAGGTAGATGCGGCCCTCGTGGGCGTTGTTCACCACGAGCACGCCGTTCTTCTTGGACGTGTGGAAGAGCTGGAGCAGGTCCGGGAGGGGGATCTCCTCAATCTTCCCCGTCATGGAGCTGGCCTTGGTGGTCCGCGCGGCCTGGGCGGCGGCGGCCTCCTCCAGCTTCTGCTTCACGACGCTCTCGTCCACGGCGGCGCTCTCCGCGCCCTGGTGCACGAGCTTGAGGATGGAGGTCCCGATGAGGATGCGGTCCCCCTCCTTCAGCTTGGCCTGCTTGACCTTCTCGCCGTTGACGAAGGTGCCGTTGGTGGACCCCAGGTCCTCGATGGTGATGGCTCCGTCGGAGAACAGAATCTTCGCGTGCTTGCGCGAGACCATGTCCTCCACCAGCACCATGTCCAACTCGCTCGACCGTCCGACGACGATCTGCTTGTTGGCCTTCAGCGGGAACTCACCGCCCTGGTACTTCCCGGAGATGAACTTGAGGGCAAAGGACTTCGCCGTACCGCCAGGAGTGCTCACGGTGCCGCGACCTCGATGATGGAAGTTGCCATGGTGCTCAACCCGTCACTTCCGCCTTCCCCGGGTCCTTCACCAGGTTGAGGTACATCTGCGCGCTCTTGTTGCCGGGGCTGCGCACGAGCACGTCTTCCCAGACCTTCACCGCCTCGTCACGGCGTCCCGCCGAGTAGAGGGCGATTCCATAATTGATCCGTCCAGGAATGTACGACGGATTCTGCGCGATGACCTGTTCGTACTCCGCGATGGCCGCCGCGTTGTCCCCGGCGTCCCTCAGCGCGTTGCCGAGCTTGAGGCGGATGTCCACGAACTCCGGGAAGTGCGCCAGCGCGCGGCGGTACTCTTCAATGGCCTTCTGCCACACGCCGCTGGAGGCGAACACGTCGCCAATGTCGGCGTACATGTTGGCCACCTTCTTCATGACGTAGGGGTCGAGCTCGCCGGGGGCGCCCTTCTGGCGGGACAAGGCGGCCTGGTAGACCTCCTTCGCCTCCGCGTACTTCCCCATGTCGTTGTAGATGACCGCCAGGTTGAGCGCGGCCTCGGTGTACGCGGGGTTGAGCCGCAGCGCGGACTCAAAGGCCCGCTGCGCCCGGGCGAACTGGCCCTGGTCGTGGTAGATGATGCCGAGCATGTTGTAGACGTCGGCGAAGGTCGGATTCTGCTCGACCACCTTCGTCAGGAACTGCTCGGCCTGGGCGTACTGCTTCTTCTCGAAGGAGCCGCGCCCGAGGGTCAGTAGCTGCTTGAGGGCTTCGTCCATGACTCGGCCCGCGCGGGCCCCTGCCTCCTCGGGTAGCCTACATGAGCCCGGGCGAAAACAAGAATTGATCGCCCTCGCGCACGAGCAAAAGCGGACGCTCCCCCCGGGTGTCCACCGGCCGCGCCGGAAGGTCTCCCTCCACCCGGTAGTGCTCCGTCACCGTCGCCTCGTCCCGCTCCAGCCGCGCGTACCACGCCTGGGCCGTCAGCCGCCGCCGGGTCAGGGGGGCCATCTCCTCCCACGTCCGCCCCGCCCCGCCGTCTCCTCCCGGGCCCGCCAGCCGGGCGAGCGCGTCCGGCCGGCCGTCCGCCAGGGCCCGCCGCCGCGCCTCCAGCGCCGCCACCACCGCCACCAGCCGGGGCGCCAGCGAGGACGCGGGCTTCCAGCGGCCGGACTCGCGGGTGAAGGGCACCGCCTCCACACCCGCGGTGCTGACCGTGGTGGCGCCCAGCACGCCCTCGAAGTCCAGCGTGGCGAAGGCCTCCGCGCTCCGGCCATCCGGCGCCACCGACACCGTGATGCGGGCGTACTGGAGCTTGCGTGACACGAGCGGCACGCTCGAGCCCGGTACGGTGAGCGACACGCCGTCGTGCTCGGCTTCCTTGAGGGCGGTGATGACCTCCGCCTCCGGCCCGGCCGCGAAGCCCAGCAGGCGCGGGCCCAGGAACAGGAGGACACCGGTGACCGCGAGCACGGCGATGCCGATGCCCCCCAGCCGCCCCCAGTCCTCCAGGCGTCTCACGACCCCAGCATCTTCTGGGCGCGCTGGGCGGCGGGCGTGCCCGGCAGGCGCTTGAGGACCTCACGCAGCGTGTTCTGCGCGCGCTCCGTGTCGTTGAGCTTCACGTAGGCGTTGTGCAGGTCGAAGAGGGCCTCCTCCTCCAGCGGCGTGCCCGGGTAGTCCTTGAGCAGCCCCTCCAGGCGCTGGGCCACGGCCTTCCAGCGCTCGCGCTTCGCGTAGAAGGACGCGACGTACAGCTCGTGGCGCGCCAGGCGCTGGCGGGCGTCGTCCCGGTGCACCGTGGCGTCCTTCACGTACTGCGAATCCGGGTACTGGCGCAGGAAGCCGTTCATGGCCCGGAGCGCGTCGTACATGGGCTTCTGCTCCTTCTCGTACGAAGGCGGCAGGGCGAAGAACTCCGAGGGGAACTCCTCCACGTAGGAGAGCGCCGCGCGGTAGGCGGCGTAGTCCACCTTGGGGTGCGTGGGGTGCAGCTTGATGAAGGAGTCGAACTTGTCGCGCGCCTCCGGGAACATCTCCCGGGCGAAGTCCAGGTCCGCCAGCTTCAGCTCCGCCTCGCGGGCCGCCTCCAGGTAGGGGAACTTGGTGCGGACGTGGTCGAAGTACTTCTCCGCCTTGAAGAAGTCCTTGTCCTCCAGCGCGACCTCGCCCAGCGCCAGGTTCTCCGCCGCCTGGGTGGCGTAGTCGGGCTCGCCCGCGGGCCCCGCGGAGAGGGCGGCACAGGAGGACATCAGCAGGGCGGACAGGACGAGGACGGCGGAGCGCATCACGCCCCCAAACTATTCGTCCTGCCCGGAGGGGTCCAGCGAAGGTTCTCCCACCAGCCGGGTCACGATGTCCGGCGCGAAACCCCGGCTGAGCAACAGCCGCCCCGCGCGGGCCTGCTCCTTCGCGTCCAGCGGGCGGCCTGCCAGGCGCCGCCTCTCCAGCACCTGCCGGGCGGCCTCCAGCGCGTCGAAGCCCACCGCGTCCTTCGCCTCCGACAGCGCCCGCCGGGCCTCCGTGCCCTCCAGCCCGTGCGCCTGCAGCCGCTGGAGCACGGCCCGGGGCCCCAGCTTCCCCTTGCCCAGGAGGGCCGCGGCGCGGTCGCGCGCGAACTTCGCGTCGTCCAGGTAGCCCCACTCCGAGAGGCGGGCGAGCACCGCGTCGCGGACGGACGCCGGGAAGCCCTTGCGCTCCAGGGCGAGCGTCAGCTCGTGCCGGCTCCTGCCGCGCGCCCTGAGCAGGCGCAGGCAGGCGTCGGTGGCGCGCTGGACAGCCTCCGGACCCTCGGGCTCGTCAACCATCGCGGAGTCCCTACCATGTGGTAACAGGCCTTCGCCATGCACCCCATCCTCGCCCGCTTCCTCACCGCCGACGCCGCCAGGGAAACGCTCCGCAAGGAGCAGGCGGGTGAACCGCTGACTCCGGAGGAGCAGCACTTCGTGGCCGCCGCGGACGCCAACCCCAAGCAGAAGGGCATGCTGCTGGGCGTGAGCGGCCGCGCGCTGTCCTCCGACGCCCAGGCCGCGCTGGTGCTGCTGGCCGCGCACGCCGCCGCGCGCGCTCTCACGGGGGATGAGGCCCTGTCCGCCGCGACGCAGAAGGCGCGCGAGGCGCTGAAGGAGGAGGGCGCGAGCGACGAGGAGTCCGACGCCTTCCTCGCGTCCATCCTGCTGGAGGAGGCCTTCGGCTACGAGCAGGAGGTGGACAGCTTCGACGCGGACTACGTGAAGGAGTCGCTGGGCGAGGTGCCCGCCCTGGCCGCGCTGTCCAAGGAGTCCGTGGACGCGCTGTTCCTCGCGTTCGCCAAGGCCGCGCCCAACGACGCGGACCGCAAGGCGCGCGAGCACATGGCCCGGGCGCTGTTCGACATCGCGTGGTCGGAGGGGCCCACCTCCATCAACCCGGAGCACCTGGAGACGCTGCTCGACAACGAGGTCGTCCAGGAGTCCGACGAGGTGCAGGACGCGCGCGTGCGCGCCACCGTGTCGCTGCTGCAGACGCTGGCGCACCAGGGGCTCATCGGCCCGATGCGCCTCACCCGGCTGCGCGCGCAGCTGGGGGACGACGACGCCTGAGCCGCGACGCCCGAGCCGCCTCCTTGGGAGGGGCGGCTCCGGCGTGAGCCGCTAGAAGCGTTCGATCTGGAAGTCGTCATCGCCCCCGGCCGCCGGAGCGGGCGCGGCCACCGGAGCGGGCGTGGGCGGACGGGCCGCCACCTGCGGAGGCAGGGGCCGGCCCTGGACGACACCGGGCGGAGGCGTGGCGGGGCGCGGGGCCGCGACACCGGGCGGAGGCGTCATCGGACGGGCCGCCATGGGCGCTCCGGGACGCGGGGCCTGGGGCACCGGCGCGGGCGCCGCGGGGGCCGCGGCGGCGGGCGCGCCCTTCTGCGCGAAGGACGCGGAGCCCGGGATGGGCCGCTCCTCGCCGGCCTTGGCGTCGAAGTTGTCCCACTTCGAGTCGGACGTGCCGCTGATGCCGGAGAAGCGCAGCGCGAAGTCGTCCGGGTTGCTGGCCTGGCGGTGGGCCTCCTCGTAGGTGACCAGGCCGTTGCGCACGAGGCTCATCAGCGACTGGTCGAAGGTCTGCATCCCGTAGGAGTCCGTGCCCTGCGAGATGGCGTCGTGGATCTCCTTCGTGCGGTCCTTGTCCTCAATCAGCTCGCGCACGCGCGCGGTGACGCGAAGCACCTCCACCGCGGCCACGCGGCCCTTGCCGTCCGCGCGCGGCACCAGGCGCTGGCTGACCACGCCGCGCAGCACGCTGGAGAGCTGCAGGCGCACCTGCTTCTGCTGGTGCGGGGGGAACGCGGACACGATGCGGTTGATGGTCTCCGTGGCGTCCAGCGTGTGCAGCGTGGACATCACCAGGTGGCCCGTCTCCGCGGCGTGGAGCGCCGTTTCAATGGTCTCGTGGTCGCGCATTTCGCCCACCAGGATGACGTCCGGGTCCTGGCGCAGCGCGGACTTCAAGGCCTGCGAGAAGCTCATCGTGTCCACACCCACTTCGCGCTGGTTCACGATGGAGCGCTTGTCGCGGATGAGGAACTCGATGGGGTCCTCGATGGTCATGATGTGGTTGGTTTCGTTGGAGTTGATGTAGTCGATCATCGCCGCCAACGTGGTGGACTTGCCGGAGCCCGTGGTGCCCGTCACCAGCACCAGGCCGCGCTCCTCGCCGCACACCTTCTCCAGCACCGTGGGGAGCAGCAGGTCCTTCATCGTCATCACCTTGAAGGGGATGACGCGGAGCACGGCGCCCACCGTGCCGCGCTGCTGGAAGACGTTCACGCGGAAGCGGCCCAGGCCCGGCACGCCGTAGGCCAGGTCCACTTCGTTGCTGACCTTGAACTTCTCCTTCTGGAACTCGTTCATGATGCCGAACGCCATGCGCGCCACCTCTTCCGGGGGCAGGCGGCGGCCGTCCTTGAGCGGCACCAGCGAACCGTCCACGCGGAACATGGGCGGCAGGCCCGCCTTCAGGTGGATGTCGGAGGCTCCGCCGCGCAGGGCGATCTGCAGGATTTCGTTGAGTTCCATGAGGGTGCCGGGATGGTAGCAGAACGCCCGCGCACGCCGCGACGGGGCCGGGCCCACCCGCTTGCCCGCAAAGCACGACGGCGGAGGCTTCCCGAAGGAAACCCCCGCCGACGAACGGCCGGACAGCTGGCCGGCAAGCGTGATTAGCGCTTGGAGAACTGGAACCGACGACGGGCGCCGGGCTGGCCGTACTTCTTGCGCTCGACCGCGCGGGCGTCGCGGGTGAGGAAGCCGGCCTTCTTCAGCGCCGGACGGAACTCCGGGTTGAAGGCGCACAGCGCGCGCGCGATGCCGTGACGGATGGCACCGGCCTGGCCAGAGAGGCCGCCGCCGCGCACGTTGACCGTGACGTCGAGCTTGCCCTTCTGCTCCAGGATCTCCAGCGGCTGGTTGAGCACCATCTTCGACGTCTCACGGCCGAAGTACTCGTTGATGTCGCGGCCGTTGATGACGACAGCGCCGTTGCCAGGACGCACCCAGACGCGAGCGGTGGCCTCCTTGCGGCGGCCCGTGGCGTAGAAACCGAGTTCAGGATTGATCGCCATGGTTGTTCCTTACGCCTCGACCTTGTACGCCACCGGCTTCTGCGCGGTGTGCGGATGGGTGTCACCAGCATACACCTTGAGCTTCGTCATCATCTGACGGCCCAGGGCGCTGCGGGGCAGCATGCGGCGCACGGCGTTGAGGATGATGTCCTCGGGGTGACGCTGGCGCAGCTTCTGGAGGTTGGTGATCTTCAGGGCGCCCGGGAAACCGGCGTACGGGTGACGGTAGTACTGCTTGTCCGTCTCCTTCGTGCCCGTCACCTTCACCTTGTCGGCGTTGATGACGATGACGTGGTCACCCGTGTCGATGGACGGGGTGTACGTGGGCTTGTGCTTGCCCTTCAGGAGGGTGGCGATCTGACTGGCGGCGCGACCAAGCACCTTGTCGGACACGTCGATGACGTGCCACTGGCGCTTGATGTCCCCAGCCTTGGCGCTGTAGGTCTTCTGCGACATTTCGTGCACTCCAGACTTCGGCGCGGCGCCCAGGTGCATGCCAGGGGCCGCGTGCTCGTGCGATACCAACCGCGGGTCCTCCGCCTAAACTCCGACAGAAGCCCGGAAAGGCTGACCCTCCTAGTAGGACGGCGGGATCAAGTCAAGGTTGGGCGTACAGGGGAGCCCGTCAGGGCGCCCGGCCAGGGGAGCCAGGGCCCGGGCCGCCGACGGCAGGCTTCTTGAAGCGCTCCTTCAGGTTCGCGAAGAAGTTCTTCTCCTTCTCGTCCGGAGGGCCTTGACGCGGCGCGTCCATGTCCACGACCTCGAAGGCGTCCGGGGGGAGGTCCTCCAGGAAGCGCGAGGGCGTCCGGGGGACCTCCTTGCCGCGCTTCACGCGCACGGTGGAGCGGGTGAGGTAGAGCAGTTCCTTGGCGCGGGTGATGCCCACGTAGCAGAGGCGGCGCTCCTCCTCGAGGTTCTGTGCCTCGCCCTGCATGCCGCCGTGGGGCATCAGGTCCTCTTCCATGCCGATGAAGAAGACGAGCCGGTACTCCAGGCCCTTGGAGGCGTGCAGGGACATCAGCGTCACGCGCTTGTTCTGCCCGGGGACGTCCTCCTCCTCCTGGCGCGTGTCCAGGCTGAGGCGGTTCAAGTACGTGAGGAGGCTGGCCTTGGGGCCCTCGCGCTTCTCGAACTTCTCCAGTGACGCGAGCACCTGATCCACGCCCTTGAGCTTCTTGTCCGCGGCGGTGCCGGAGACGGCCTTGGCGCGGGTGGCCTCCCGGAAGCCGATCTCCTCCAGCAGCTTGTGCGTGGCCTCCGACAGGCGGGGCGTCTGGGCGAAGGCGTCGCGGTAGCGCTCCACCATCTCCACGAACTCCAGCACCTTGCCGCCCGCGCCCGCGGGCAGGTCCTCGTAGGTGTCCGCGCGGCGCATCACCGTCCAGAGCGTCACGCCCTCCGCGCGCGAGTGCGCGTGCAGCCGCTCCATGGTGACGTCCCCGATGCCGCGCGAGGGCACGTTGACGATGCGCATGAGGGAGATTTCGTCCAGCTTGTTCGCCAGGACCTTGAAGTACGCGATGACGTCCTTCACCTCGCTGCGGTCGAAGAACTCGCTGCCGCCCACGACCTCGTAGGGGATGTTCTTCTCACGCAGCATCTCCTCCACCGGGTGCGCCTGGCCGTTGGTGCGGTAGAGCACCGCGATGTCGTCCGCGGGGATGCCCAGCGAGATGTGCTTCTGGATTTCGTGCGCGACGAAGCGGGCCTCCTCCTCGTCGTTGGGACACGCCACCACCTTCACCAGCGGACCGCCCTTGCGGTCGGTCCACATGCGCTTGTCCTTGCGCTCCGGGTTCTTGGCGATGACGGCGTTGGCAGCGTCCAGCACGCGCTGCATGGAGCGGTAGTTCTGCTCCAGCCGCACCTCCTTGCCGCCCGGGAAGTGCTTGTCGAAGTCCAGGATGTTGCGCACCTCCGCGCCGCGCCAGGAGTAGATGCACTGGTCGTCGTCGCCCACCGCGCACACGTTCCGGGCCGTGCCCGCCAGCAGCTTGAGCAGGTCCAACTGCGCGTGGTTGGTGTCCTGGAACTCGTCCACCAGGAGGTACTGGAAGCGGGCCGTGTACTTGCGGTGCAGGTCCGGGTGCTCGCGCAACAGGCGCGCGGGCAGCACCAGGAGGTCGTCGAAGTCCACCGAGCCCTGCGCCTTGAGCGCGAGCTGGTAGTCCGCGAAGACCATGGAGGTGATGAGGTCGTAGTCGTCCCCCATCCCCTCCGGCTTGGGCTGCGGCGCCTCGCCGGAGTTCTTCGCCTTGGAGATGAGGGTGAGGACCTTGCGCGCGTCGAAGGCGCGGTCGTCGATGCGCTTCTCGCGCATGGCGCGGCGGATGATGGACAGCTGGTCGCCCATGTCCGCGATGGCGAACTTCTTCGGCCAGCCCAGCCGGTGGATGTCCTCGCGCAGCACCTCCGCGCCGAACGCGTGGAAGGTGCACACCAGCACGCCCTGGGCGCGCGGCCCGGCCATGTGGATGAGCCGCTCCTTCATCTCCGTGGCGGCCTTGTTGGTGAAGGTCACGGCCAGGATGTTGCGGGCCATGATGTGGTTCGGCCGCTCGTTGAGCAGGTGGACGATGCGGTGGGTGATGACCCGCGTCTTTCCACTGCCCGCGCCCGCCAGCACGAGCAGCGGGCCCTGGAGCGTCTCGACGGCCTCGCGCTGAGGAGGATTGAGCTTCGAAAGGTCCATTGCGCGCGGGCCAGGGATACCCTTTGATTCGTCCGTGCGCGACTATTTCCTCCGGCTGGCCATCGCATCGCTCGCGCTCGGCGTGGGCGGCGGTTGCCTTGACGACGAACGCACGACATCTCCCACCCCGCGCGACGTGGTGACGACCGCCGCACCGTGCGTGTACTTCAAGGACCTGGCGCCGTTCCTGCCGGAGTCGCTGGAGGGCTTCACGGTGGGTTCCACCGCGGGCTCCACGGGGAAGTACGGCGAGGTGTCCGTGTCGGAGGCGGAGCGGACCTACACCCGGGGCGAGGGCCGCGAGGTGAAGGTGCGCATCGTGGACACCACCATGGGGCTGAAGCTGGGGCAGGCCATCCGCGAGGCGGCGCAGAAGGCACGCGGGCGAGCAGCCAGCGACCCCACGGCGCCCATCCAGTGGAAGGAAGCCGTGGGCTTCGTGCGCTATGACGCGGAGGAGGCCGTCGCGGAGGCGAACCTCCTGGTGGGCGACCGGTTCGTGGTGGCCGTCACCAGCCGCGGCTTCCCCAGCACCGTGGAGGTGCGGCGGGTGGCGCGAGGCATCGACCTGGCCGGACTCGCCCGGCTGCAGTGACACGAGTTCAAGGAGCGTTTGTGGCGGTGAAGGACAAGGGGTCGCGGCCCCAGACGACCCAGGAGTTGCTGGAGCAGGAGAAGGCGGCGCGCCAGGGCGTGTCGTCCCTGGGCAAGCGCGAGTTCATGGAGCAGTTCCAGAAGCTGTCCAAGAGCTACGCGGTGGACCCGGGCAACCCCGGCTCCTACGCGTGCGAGGGCTGTCAGCGCTGCGCCAACTGCATGTTCTGCAAGGACTGCGACAGCTGCCACCAGTGCACGCACTGCACGCGGTGCGAGCTGTGCACCAACTGCTCGCACTGCGTGGAGTGCAAGAACTGCCACGCGTGCGCGTACTGCGTGCAGAGCGAGAACTGCTCCAGCAGCGCGTACGTGGTGATGAGCAAGAACCTGCAGGACTGCAACTACTGCTTCGGCTGCGTGGGGCTGTCCAAGAAGGACTTCCACATCCTCAACGTGGGCTTCAGCCGCACCGAGTACTTCAAGGTCGTGGGCCGGCTGCGCAAGGAGCTGGGCATCCCGTAGGCAGCGCCAGCTCCCCTGCCCCACCGGGCTCCGGAGTTCGGAGCTACAGGGCGCGCACGTAGAGGGCCTTGAGGTACTCCGTCTCCGCGAGGCCCGCGAGCACCGGGTGGTCCAGGCCGGCGCCGCGCCGCTCCAGGATTTGCACCGGGCGCTTCGCGTCCGCGGCGGCGTCCAGCACCATGGACTCGAAGCCCTGACGGTCCAGCTTCCCCGAGCACGAGCACGTCACCAGCAGGCCGTCCGGCTTGAGGCAGCGCAGGGCGCGCAGGTTGAGCTCGTGGTAGGCGCGCAGCGCGGTGGCCAGGCCCTCGCGGCGCTTGGCCAGGCCCGGCGGGTCCAGGACGATGGTGTCGAAGCGGCGGCCCTCCTGGTCGAAGCGGCGCAGCACGTCGAACGCGTTGCCGTTCTCCACCTTCACGTTGGCGCGGCCGTTGGCCTCCGCGTTGGACTGGATGCGGGCAGCGGCCTTCGCGTCCTGCTCCACCGCGAGCACCGACGTGCAGTGCTTCGCGAGCGCGAGCGCGAAGCCGCCGTGGTAGCTGAAGCAGTCCAGCGCTTCGCCCCGGCCCAGCTCGCCCGCGCGCAGGTGGTTGTCCACCTGGTCCAGGAACGCGCCCGTCTTCATGTCGCCCAGGAGGTCCACGTCGAAGCGGTTGTCGCCCTCGTGGTAGGTGAAGCGCGCAGCGCCCTCGCCGTGCAGCAGGCGCACCTCGCGCGGCAGGCTCTCGAAGTCGCGGCCGGAGGCGTCGTCGCGGCACACCACGTGGGTCGCGCCCGTCCTCTCCACCAGCGCTCGCGCGAGCATCTCCTTGCGGGCGTCCATGCCCTCCGACAGCGTCTGCACGGTGAGGCCCTGGCCGTAGCGGTCCACGAAGAAGCCGGGCAAGAGGTCCGCCTCCCCGTGCACCAGGCGCAGGCCGTCCCGGCCCGGCAGCACCGCGCGGCGGGCGAGCGCGGCCTCCAGGCGGCGGATGAAGAAGGCGTCGTCCACCTTCTCCTCGTTGGGGCCCTTGCGCGTGAGCAGCCGCAGCGCGAGCGGGGAGCGGCGGGCGTAGAGCGCCTGGCCGATGGGGTTGCCCTGCGGATCCACCACCGCCACCACCGCGCCCGGCGTGTCGGTGGAGGGGGCTTCAGTGAGCTCCGTGCGGTACACCCAGGGGGTGCCGCGACGCAGCGTCTTGGCGCCCTTGAGGCTGACCCGGGCGGTGGGAAGGGAAGGCATGTGGGGGCTCACTCCAGGCCGCGCGCGGCCAGTTCCTCGTCGTCTTCCCCTCGCAGATGCCCGATTTCATGGAGCAGTGTCACGCGAATCTGTTCGCGCAGCTCTTCCGGTGTGCGCACCGCGCGGGCCAGGTTGCGCCGGTAGAGGGCCACCGAGCGGCAGGGCGTCTCCGAGCCGTCGCACGGCTCCTGGAGGGACGGCCCCCGGAACAGGCCCAGGATGGTGGGCGACAGGGGCGGCTGGTTGGCGAGCAGGTCGTCCTCGGCGGGAATCTCCTCCGCGGCCACCGGCACGCCCTCCAGGTCCTTGCGCATGTCCTCGGGCAGGTCCGCCAGCGCCCGCGTCACCTGGGCCTTGAACTCGTCCGGCGACGGCAGGGGCGGCGGGGGGAAGTCCTCGGGCTCCAGCGCGCGGGCCTTCTCGAAGTGCTCCTCCGCCCGGGCCCATTGGCCCTCGCGCTCCAGCAGGAGCCCCAGGTGCTGGTGCGCGTGCGCCGCGCGCGCCTTGTCCTTCAGGAGCGACGCGAAGGCCGCCTTGGCCTCGCGGAAGCGGCACAGCTCGAAGAGGGCCAGGGCCTTCTCGTACTTCGCCTCGTGGTTGCCCGGCTCACGGGCGAGCACGATGGCGGCGCGGTCCAGCGCCTGGTCCGCCTGCCCCAGGTCGTTGAAGGCCATGGCGGCCACCAGCGCCAGCGCGGGCACGAGCTCCGGGGGCGTGGCGGGCTGGGACAGGCCCCGCTCGGCGTAGAGCGCGCCCAGCTCGTCCCGCTCGCGGCTGGAGGGCAGCTGCACCGCGTACAGGTGCGCGGCGCCCAGGAGCGCGTCCGCGTCCCCCGGGTCGATGGCCAGCGCGCGGGCGTAGGCGAGCTGGGCCTCGGGCTCGCGGTGGAGCGCGGCCAGGGCGGCGCCCCGTTCCGCGTGGGCGGCGGCGAGGTCCGGCTCCAGCGCGGCGGCCTGCGCGGCGCAGGAGAGCGCTTCCTCGTAGTGGCCCGCGTCGTAGTAGTCGCGGGCCGCGTCCAGGGGAGCGCCCTCCTTCGCGTCGCACACCGCCAGCGGGTGCACCTCCGCCACCGCGTCGTCCGGGCGCTTCACGGAGGCGCTGGGGCCCGCGTCCCCGGGGGCCTCGGCGAGCGCCCCCGCGTCCGTCGCCACGATGACGGCCGCCGTGCCCGCATCCGTGCCCGCGTCGGCGACCGCCGGAGGGTTCCGTTTGCAGGAGGCGAGCAGGAGGAGACAGACAGCGAGCAGACCGCGCCGCGACATGGGGAGGGAGGCTATGGCATCCGCCCCATGCACAGGAAGCGGGGACGTGCCTGCACGCCTGAGGGGTCCCCTGCCCGCCCCGGCTGCATTACCCTCCGGCGTCCCATGAGCGAACTCATCCTGGCATCCACCTCCAGCGCGCGACGGGCCCTGATGGACGGGCTGGGCGTGCCGTACCGCACCGAAGCCCCCCACGTGGACGAAACCGTCCCCGCGGACCTGCCCGCCGACGAGGCCGTGCGGATGCTCGCCGTGCGCAAGGCCCGCGCGGTGCAGGAGCGCCACCCGGAGGCCTGGGTGCTGGGCGCGGATCAGCTGGTGGAAGTGGGCCAGGACGTGCTGGGCAAGCCCCAGGACCGGGACGCGGCGCGGGCGCAACTCACGCGTCTGCTGGGAAACACCCACGTCATCCACACCGCCGTGTGCCTGCTGGGCCCGGGCGGGCACCACTCGGAGACCCTGGAGGACGCGCGCCTGACGTTCTTCCCCGTGTCACCGGAGGAGCTGGAGCGCTACCTGGACACCGGCGAGTGGGAGGGCTGCGCGGGCAGCTACCGCGTGGAGGGCCGGGGGCAGGCGCTGCTCCAGAAACTGGAGGGCGACCGCACCAACGTGCAGGGCCTGCCCATGCTGTCCGTGGTGCGGCTCTTGCGGCAGGCGGGCTTCGACCTCTTCGCCCGCCGCTGACGGCCCGTCACCCCGCGCTGGACAGCTCCGCGAGGATTTCGTGGTACGCGGCGCGGGCCTTGTCGGACTGGTCCGCCTTGAAGCTCACCGCGGCCACCACCGGATGGCCGCCTCCGCCGTAGCGGCCAGCGATGGCGGACAGGTCGTGCTTGCGAGTCTCTGGCCTCCACGGGTTGGAGCCCAGCGACACCTTGGCGCGCGACGCGCCCCTGCCCACCCACAGCGTGTAGCGCGCGTCCGGGTAGAGCGCGTACGCGATGAACTTGTTGAGGCTGTCCACGCCCTCGTCCACCAGGTCGAAGTGGACGACGCCGTTCTCGTACCGGGCCTTCTCGCGCACGAGGTCGATGTTGCGCTGGTGCCGGAAGAGCAGCGGCTCCAGCGGGGCGGCGATGAGCGGCGACGCGGCGATGTCCGCCAGCGAGTCCGTCTGCATGCGCCGGATGACCTCCGGGATGAGCGTGTCGTCCTTGGTGGACTCCAGCACCGTCATGATGCGCAGCGCGGGCTCCTCCAGCGCCACCGCCATCTGGGGGCTGGGGAACTGCGCGCCGTCGATGATCTCCGCCCAGTACAGCAGGTCCTTCAGCGGGGACGCGTCCCAGCCGAAGCGCTCGCGCGCCACGTCCGCCAGGTACAGCGTGCAGCTCTTGCGATGCGGGTCGTGGAACTTCTGGCCGCTGGTGTCGCGCTGGAAGTGGGGCTCGTCGCCGGGCTGCTGGAAGGCGGAGGCGTGGTGGTCGAACCACCAGGTGAGCCGCGCGTCCTGGCTGTAGCGGAAGTCGACGATGACGTTCTCGTCCCCGGTGAACACCGCCGGGTCGATGCCCTCCGCGCCCGGCTTGTGGGCCAGGCCCCGGTAGCTGAACGTCGCGTCCGCGCGCACGCGCTCCCGGAAGAAGCGGGTGAAGACCGCGGCGCTGGCCGCGCCGTCGAAACAGTTGTCGTGGAAGAGGACCTGGACTCGCATGGGCGTCCGCCCTCTACCCTGAATCCCCGCCGCGCCCCAACCGCACCGTGGCCTCAGGGCCGCAGGGACTGTGGCCAGGGGGTGACACCCGACCCAGGCCCCCGTCGTTCCACCGCATTGAACGAGATGCGCGCCATTGAACGATGCGTGGAAATCACCACACGGGGTGAACGAAAAACTCGACAGAACGAGGAACGACCCTGAAGGGCTGAAAAAAGGAAGGCCCGCCGGCCCCACGGAAACCCGCTATCCGCAAGGAAAACCCCCGGAATCAGGAACCTGACGGGGAGGCTGAGCCCTGGCACCTCGCCTGCATGGTGTCAGACCGACGAGGTACTCACCCGCGCGGCACGAAGTGGCGGGAGGAACCATGGCGAAGCGGACCGCAGGCAAGACGAAGGGTGGCTCGGTGGTGCGGCGGCAGGGCCGGCGGGTGATGCCCGCGCTGCGGCGCACGGCGAAGCGCGCGCGGGTAGCGGCCCACAAGGCCCAGCTCACCGTGGGCGAGGTCATCGCGGCGGCGTTCGACACGGCGGGCGGCGAGATGAGCGGCGTGCTGGAGCTCGTCACCTCTCCGCAGATGACCCGCGCGCTGGGCCGCCGCATCGTCGTCGTGGGCTGAAAAGCAGCCCGCGTCCCGGCCCGTGAAGCCCAGGCCGCGCTGCCGGAAACGGAGCGCGCGGGCGCGCGAGCCGTCGCGACACGGCTGTCAGTCTTCCTCCACCAGGTGCCGCGTTTCCACGTGAGCGCGGGTGGAGTTCTTCCTCCCCTCCTTGTCGTCCTGGAACCTGGATCCGCTGGACCGGAAACGGATCCACGCGGGTTCATCCGGACCCTGGACTGCCCGCGTTCGTCACTTCGCGCCGGGTGGGCCGCGCGCTTCGCACCCTGAAACACGACGGCCCGTGCTCCCTCGCGAAACGGGGAACACGGGCCGGGAAGCCCCGGAGACCGGGGCTTGGGACGCCTGTTACTGGCGGGGCTGCCAGCGCGGGCGGTAGTCGTCACCCTCGCTCGTCAGCACCGTGTACGTGTCCTTCGGGTGGGTGATGGCCGTGGGGGCGGGCTGGCCCGTGGCCGGGTCGATGGCCCTCACGACGAGCTGACCGCCCAGGACGTAGGCCACGAGGCGGCCGTCCGGGGAGAACGACGGCAGCGTGGCGTTCTCCGCGAAGAGCACCGGCTCGCCCACCTTCGCGCCCGAGGCGTCCACGCGCTGCACGTAGATGTCGTTGCCCCGGTCGGTGCCGCACAGCTCCGCGCCAGCGTTGCCGCACAGCGTGGCCGCGTTGCCGATGAGCAGGAAGTTCGCGCGCACGTACGCCACCCAGCTGCCGTCCGGCGACCAGTTCGGGTTCGCGATGTACGAATCCACCGAGCCGCCCTCCACGGGCCGGGTCGAGGTGCCCGCGAGCAGCTTCGGGTCGCCGCCGCCCGTCACCGGCAGCGAGTACAGCTTGAGCACCGGGGTGGCGTCCCCGCCGAAGTTCACGGTGGTGCCTTCCGGGTTGGCCAGGAAGAGCAGCTGCGAGGTGGTGCGGTTGTAGTGCGGCTGCTCACCCGTGGTGGGCGTGCCCGCGAGCACGGCCGGCGCGGCGCCGCCCGTGGACACGAAGATACCCGTGCCCGCGGCGCTGTACGCGAGGTCCGTGCCGTTGGCCGCCCAGTCCGGGAAGGTGCCGCTGTTGGTGACCGACGTGACCGTGCCGCCCGTCGGCGCGATGGTGGAGATGCCCGTGCTGCCGCGCACCCAGGCGATGAGGTTGCCCGGCTCCCACTCCATGTAGCGGATGCGGGAGGTACCGCCCGTCGGCAGCACGGTGGGCTCGGCGGCCGTGAGCGGCACGGGGCGCACCGTGAGCTCGGCATCGGCGGTGGTGACTTCCCCCTGCACGAAGGCCACCTGGGTGCCGCCCGGGCCGAAGCGCGGGTAGGCGCTGGTGCCGCCGTCGGAGCTGAGCGACGTCATGCCCGGCACGTCGTAGGCCGTCACCAGCGCGCGCGTGCCGCCGTCGTTGCCCGTCACGGCGATGAGGAGCGCCTGGCAGGTGGCGGCCTCGCAGCGCAGGCCCGCCATGCAGTCCGAGGACGCGGTGCACGCGCCGCCCTTGGCGACGTTCATGCCCGCGTCGGTGCCGGCGTCGACGGTGCCGGCGTCATCCGTGCCACCATCCTCGGTGCCCGCGTCGACGGCGCCGGCGTCACTCTCACCCGCGTCCGTCCCACCGCCGGTACCCGCGTCCGTCTCACCGCCGGTGCCCGCGTCCTCTTCCGGCTCGGTGGGGATGGTGCGCAGCTCGCACTTGTTGTCGGCGTTGCAGATGTACGACTGGCCCGCCGGGGGCGTGCCCTTGTCACGGCAGTCGAACGGGTCGACGCACTCGTCGCCACAGCCCGTGGCCAGCATCGTCAGCGCCCCGAACAACGCACCCCACACCACTCGTTTGGTCATTCGCATGCCTCCAAAGTCAGGGGGCGCGTCATAGCTTCGCGTTCATGGGTGACGGGACGCCTTGAAGGGCCTGTCATCCGGGCTTGTCAGTGATTGAACGGCTCTGGGAAGAAGGGTGCTCAATGATCGACACGCACTGCCATCTGGACGCCTCGCGCTTCGATGAGGACCGCGACAGCGTGGTCACCCGCGCCTGGGCCGCGGGCCTGCACGGCATCCTCATCCCCGCCGTGGGACCGGAGACGTGGGAGCCGCTGCTGGAGCTGCCGCGCAGGGACGCGCGCATCCAGGTGGGGCTGGGCATCCATCCGCAGTTCCTGCCGGACCTGCGGCCGGAGGACGACGGCGCGCACCTGGAGCGGCTGGACGCGCTGCTGGCGAAAGGAGGCGCGGTGGCGGTGGGCGAGTGCGGCCTGGACGGCCCCACGCTTCCGGGCGCCCCGCTGGAGCGGCAGCTGGCGGTGCTGCGCGGGCACCTGGCCCTGGCGCGCAAGCACGGGCTGCCGGTGCTGATGCACTGCCACCGGCTGCACCCGGCGATGATGGAGCTCCTGAAGACGGAGGCCTGGCCGGAGGCGGGCATCCTCATGCACAGCTACAGCGGCGGCGCGGAGCTGGCGCGCTTCTACATCCAGAAGGGCTGTTACTTCTCCTTCGCGGGCCCGGTGACGTGGGCGGAGGCGCGCAAGCCCCTGGACGCCCTGCGCGTGATTCCGGCGGACCGGCTGGTGGCGGAGACGGACTCGCCGGACCAGGCGCCCACGCCCTTCCGGGGGCAGCGCTCCGAGCCGGGCTACCTGCCCCACATCCTCGCGGGCATGGCGCACGTGCTCGGGGAGCCGGTGGAGGTGCTCGCCCAGCGGACGACCGAGAATGCCCGCCGCCTGTTCCGGGAAGCTTTCCCCTCCCCTTCGCGGTAGGCGAGCGTCGCGTGATAGAGGAGCCCTTCATGAACCCGCAGCCCGCCCCCACCCCCGAGACCGAGGCGCCCCCCGCCTCCCCGGCCGCTCCGAACGCCGTCGAGACGCCGTCGCTCGCGAAGCCCTTCAAGCTGTCGCGCCGCTTCGACCGCACGGCACGCCTGCTGGGCGACAACGCCATGGAGCGGCTGGCCAACGCGCACGTGGTGGTGTTCGGCCTGGGCGGCGTGGGCAGCTTCACGGCCGAGGGACTGGTGCGCAGCGGCGTGGGCCGGCTGACGCTGGTGGACCACGACGACGTGTGCGTCACCAACACCAACCGCCAGCTGCACGCGACGGTGAAGGCGGTGGGCAAGTCCAAGGCGGAGCTGATGGCGCAGCGCTGCCAGGAGATCAACCCGCAGGCGAAGGTGGAGGCCCTGCGCGAGTTCTACCGCGAGGAGCTGGCGGAGACGCTGCTGCCCGCGGGGAAGTACGACTTCGTGGTGGACGCCATCGACAACGTGAAGGCGAAGCTGCACCTGCTCCACCGGTGCGTGACGCTGGGCGTGCCGGTGGTCAGCTCCATGGGCGCGGCGGGACGCCTGGACCCCACGGCCATCCGCGTGGAGGACCTGAGCGAGACGCACATGGACCCGTTCGCCAAGGACATCCGCAAGCTGCTCAAGCGCAAGTACGCCGTGGAGACGGAGCGCCACACGGGCATCACCGCCGTGTACTCCATCGAGACGCGCCGGCAGCCGGTGCCGCTCAACTACGACGACGCGACCGACGGCTTCCTGTGCGTCTGCCCGCAGGACAACGAGTTCCACACCTGCGACCACCGCACGCAGATTGACGGCAGCGTGGCGTTCGTCACCTCCGCCTTCGGCATGAACGCCGCGGGCGTGGTGGTGCGCCGGCTGGCGTCCGCGCGGTAGCGCTTCAGGCGACGCGGGGCCGGGCCTGCGTTACCGCGGGCTCCCGGCCGCACGGACGGCGGAAGACGCAGCGGGCGCAGGCGTCCAGGTTCCCCGTCTGCGGGAAGGCCTCCACTTCCTTCGGCGTGTTGGTGGCGGCGTCCTTCAGGAGCGCACGCATCCCCTCCACGCTGCGGGCGAAGTGCTGGCGGAAGGAGTCCATGGCGGACGGGTCCACCGTCACGTCGTGCTCCAGCCCCTCGTTGAGGTACACGAGCGACGCGCGCACCTTCTCCAGCGGGTAGCGGTAGCGCTGCGCGATGTAGAGCGCGTAGCCCAGCACCTGCTCGTCGTAGCCCTCGCGCGAGCGGCCCGTCTTCCAGTCCACCACCACGACGGAGCCCTCCGCGTCCACGTAGGCGAAGTCCGGGATGGCGAAGGTCTTCACCCCGTCCAGGACGAAGTGGGCGAAGTCGAAGCCCGCGTCCACCTCCAGCCACTGCGCGGGCTTGAGCCCCTTGGCGATGCCAGGCCAGCGCGACTGGAAGAACCACGCGAGCGCGGAGCGCACCGTCTCGAAGTTCTGCTTCCAGGCCTCGTTGGGGATGTCCTCGCCGTACTCGTGCTCCGCGAGGCCGGTGAAGGGCTTGCGGTACTTCTGCGTCCAGTACGCCTTGGAGCGCGAGTGCCGGAAGTCGTCCTGCATCAGCTTGTGCGTGCGCGCCTCCACCTTGGCCGGGTCCACCTCCCGGCCGGCGCGCCAGTCCAGCAGCACGTCCTTGAGGGCCTCGTGCACGATGCTGCCCGCCCAGGTGTAGCGGTTGTGCAGCTTCTTGAGGACGTAGAGCTCGCGCACGTCCCGGGCCGCCTCCGCCTCCCAGCCGCCCCAGGAGCGGTAGTAGTAGAGGTAGTAGGCCCGGAGACACTCGGAGAACTTCTCGTGGCGGCTCTTGGACCAGGAGAAGTCGTTGGTGATGGGAGGACGGGCCATGGACGCGGGGCATCCTATAGACGATCGCCCGCCCCGCCAGAAGAGGGACAGGCGGCCGGACAACCGCCCCCTGCCGTCGGTAAAAACGCCGGGTGCACCCGACCGTACGGGTATGGTGCCGCGCCTCCCCCGTGAAGAATCACATGAGCCCACGCAAGCGCACCGAGTCCAGGGCCCTCCCCGCCCCCGTCTCCCCTGAACGCCACGCGGCCCTGCACGGCCCGCTGCTCTCCTGGTACGACCGCAACAAGCGCGACCTGCCCTGGCGCCGCACCCGCGACCCGTACGCCATCTGGCTCAGCGAGGTCATGCTCCAGCAGACACAGGTGGTCACGGTCATCCCGTACTGGGAGCGTTTCCTCGCGCGCTTTCCTACCGTGAAGGCCCTGGCCTCCGCGCCCCTGGACGACGTGCTCTCCGGGTGGAAGGGGCTGGGCTACTACTCGCGCGCGCGCAACCTGCACCGCGCGGCGCAGGAGGTGGTGGAGCGCTTCGGCGGGAAGCTCCCGTCCACGGCGGAGGACCTGCTCACCCTGCCCGGCTTCGGGCGCTACACCGCCGGGGCCGTGGCCTCCATCGCTTTTGGCGAAGAAGCCCCTATCGTGGACGGCAACGTCGCGCGCGTGCTGTCGCGCCTCTTCGAGGTGGAGGGACTGCCCGGAGACCGCGACCGCGAGGCCACGCTCTGGGCGCTGGCCTCCGCGCTGGTGAAGGGCGAGCGGCCCGGGGACTTCAACCAGGCGCTGATGGAGCACGGCGCCACGGTGTGCCGGCCGGAGTCCCCGCTGTGCCTGCTGTGTCCCGTGCGCGACGGGTGCATCGCGTTCAGGAAGGGCCGCGTGGACGAGCTGCCGCCGGCCAAGGTGCGCGCCGCGCCCCGCAAGCTGTTCCTCGCGCTGGCCGTGTGGCCGCACGCGGGGACGCTGCTCTTCGCGCGTCGCGCGGACAAGGGCCTCTTCGGCGGCCTGTGGGAGCTGCCCGCCGTGGAGGTGGAGGAGGACACGCCGGAGGCGGAGGCGACGGAGCGGCTGGCCACGACGCTGGGCGCACCGCTCACGCTGGAGGGAAAGCTGGACAGCGTGCGCCGGCAGCTCACCCACCGCGACCTCACGCTGCGGCTGTTGCGCGTGACGGGCGGCACGCGGCCCACGAAGTCCGCCGCGTTCCAGGAGCTGCGCTGGTGCACGCCGCAGGAAGCGGAGGCGCTGGGCATGAGCACCGCGATGCAGCGCGCGCTCGACGCGGCGCTGGGGCACGGGGTGATGGGCGGCGAGGCCGCGCCCGCGAAGAAGGCACCGGGTCGCGGCGCGAAGAAGGCGATGCGCGGCTGAACCGGCGCGCGCCGCGGGCCTCGACGCCAGGAGGGCAACCGACCGCAGCGGGGCCCGGCGGCTTCGTGCTGGCGGACCGCGCGTGCGGGCCCCTTCCGCTGGTGGATTTTCCGAGCGGGATGGCCCGTTGGTCCCTCAACACTTCGCGACCTGGGATGTCGCTCCGGCAACCCCGTACGCCTTGGGTCTCTTCCGCGATGCAGGGGTGCGTCCGAAGCTTCAGGCCGCCTTTTCCAGGAGGAAGCCCGATGGCTCGTCAGAACGCGCAGAAGTCGCAACCGAACCCCGCGCCCAAGGCCGCTCCCGAGCGGACCGAAGACAAGAAGCCGGTGGCCGCGGCGAGCGCGCCCACGAACAAGACCGCGGCGCCCACGCAGGAGCAGATCGCCCGCCGCGCCTACGAAATCTTCCAGGCCCGGGGCGGCACGCACGGCAACCCCGAGCAGGACTGGCACCAGGCCGAGCGCGAGCTGCGGCTCGGCCGCCAGTAGTCCGTCGCTCCGGCCGCCCGCGTGTCAGTGCGCGGGCGGCAGTCCCTGGAGGGCCGGGCGCTCGGACTCGAGTGCCCGCTTCAGCCGGCGCTGGGCCTGCTTCAGCTCCTCCAGGATGCGCTCCGCGTCCACCACCGAGCGCATCGCCAGGCCGCACGCGGGCGTCAGCAGCACCGTGGACAGCGCGCGAGAGAAGCCGATGTCGCCCGGCAGCGCCGCCTTCAACGACGCCTCCACCGAGTCCGCCAGCTCCTCCACCGAATACGTGGACGCCAGGTCCGTGGGGATGACGCCCAGGCTCAGCGTGGCGCCGGAGTCGAGGAACCGCTTCAACGCGTCCGTCTCCTCCAGCATCGCGTCCAGCGACAGCCGCACGTCCAGCGAGACGAGATCCGCCTGCGCGTCCAGCAGCACGCCCCAGTCCGTGTTGCCGCAGCAGTGGATGCCCACGAGCGCGCCCTCGCGCTGCAGCGCCACCACCAGCAGCCGCAGCTCCTGCTGCGCCAGCAGGTGCTGCGGGTTCATCCTCACGAAGGCGTAGAGGCCCGGCTCGTCCAGGTAGAACAGGGGCGTGGTGCCCGTGCGCTTGAGGGCGCGCACCATGGCCAGGGCGCGCACCATCACCAGCCGGTACAGCGCCGCGTCCAGGCCCGGCACCGCCAGCACCGGCTCGCCCGTCGCGGTGCGCACCACGGAGCGCACCGTGAAGGGGCCGGACAGCTGCGCCTTCGCGAAGGCGAGCTTGCGGTGCTCCACCTCCCAGAGGAACGGCTTCCACGCGCGGCACGCGTCCGCGGTGGGCTCGAAGGACTCCAGGTCGCCGGAGGTGAGCGCCGCGTCCAGCCGCGCCTCGAAGGCGGCGCGCCCGGCGGCCCACGCGTCCACGTCCACCGTGCAGACGCCGTCCTCGTCGAAGCGCAGGCCCGGCAGGCCCTCCAGCGCGGCGGGAATCATCAGCTCCGACGGATGCCCTACCGGCAGCTGCGGCAGGAACGGGATGTCCATGGCGAGCGCGGCTTGCAGACCCAGTTCCACCTGGGTGTGCGGCAGGCTGCCGATGCCCGTCGTGGCACACGCGGGCAGGAGCTGGACGGCGCGACGGATGGTGGGCGAAGGCATGGCGGCAATCTAACCCGTCCGGCGCGGCAGGGCCCGGGCTTCGGGCCCCCGACGCATCAAGTCACCGAGAAATACGTCGCATTCGGGTGGTGGAAGACGATGGCGGACACGCTCGCCTCCGGCTCCATCATGCAGCCGTCGGTGAGCTGCACGCCGATCTCCTCCGGCTTGAGCGCGGCGAACAGCTTCGTCTGGTCCTCCAGCCGGGGGCACGCCGGGTAGCCGAACGAGTAGCGCTTGCCGGTGTACTCCGCGCGGAAGCGCTCCAGCATCGTCATGTCCGCCCGGTCCGGGAAGCCCCACATGCTGCGCAGCTGCGTGTGCAAGAGCTCCGCGTAGCCCTCCGCCGTCTCCAGCGCCAGGGCCTGCACCGCGTGCATCTTGAGGAACTCGCCCTTCGCCTTGAAGCCCTCGGACAGCTCGCGGATGCCCGAGCCCGCCGTGGTGACGAACAGCGACAGCGCGTCCACCGGCTTGCCGTTCTGCAGCGGCTTCACGTAGTCCGCCAGGCACAGGCCGTTGTCCTTGTCCTGCCGGGGGAAGTCGAAGGACGTCACCGGCTCGCCCGTCGTGCCGTCGAACAGGAGCACGCGGTCGCCGTCGCTGGCCGCCTTGAAGAACTGGAACACCGAGCGCGCCTGCATCACGCCGCCGCGCAGCAGCGACTTCAGCTCCTCCACCGCCTCCTTCAGCGCCAGCGCCTTGCGGCCCTCTTCCGTCTTCGCGAGCTCGGCTTCCGCCGGCGTGCCCAGCGCGCGCGACGACGTGCGCAGGCCCAGGTGGCGGCCGTAGAGCATCACCGGGTTGATGAACTTCCAGATGTGATCCAGCGGCGTGTTGGTGAGCACGTGCCGGGCGAAGTCCGGCGCGGGCGGCACCACGTCCAGCACCGGCACCTCCGTGCTGCGCGAGCGGCGCACCGGGGCCGCGGGCGCGGGGCGCTCCTTCGCCTCCTGCGCCAGCTTCAGCCGGCGCGCGGCCAGGTCGTCCCGCAGCTTCGCGTGCGCGCCCGGCTCCACGATCTGCTTCGCCAGCTCCAGGCCGTTCATCGCGTCCTGCGCGTAGGCCACGGTGCCGCCGCCGTAGGCCGGGGCGATGTTGCGGTCCACGAAGTTGCGGCTGAGCGCGGCGCCGCCCACCAGGATGGGCGTCTCCACCCCCGCGCGCTTCAGGTCCTCCGCGGTGGCCACCATCTGGTGCGCGCTCTTCACCAGCAGGCCCGACAGGCCGAGGATGTCCGGGCGGTGCTCACGCACGGCCTGCACCAGTTGCTCGGGCGGGACCTTGATGCCCAGGTTCACCACCTGGAAGCCGTTGTTGGCGAGGATGATCTCCACCAGGTTCTTGCCGATGTCGTGCACGTCCCCCTTCACCGTCGCGAGGACAATCTTCCCGCGCGACGCCGCCTGGGTCTTGCTCATGTGCGGTTCCAGGTGGCTCACCGCCGCCTTCATGGACTCCGCGCTCTGGAGCACCTCCGCGACGATGAGCTCGTTGGCGCCGAAGAGGCGGCCCACCTCGTCCATGCCCTTCATCAGCGGCCCGTTGATGATGTCCAGCGGCGCCATCTCCTTCATCGCCAGGTCCAGGTCCGCCGTCAGACCGTCACGCGTGCCCTCGATGATGTAGCGCTGGAGCCGCTCGTTCAGCGGCAGGCTGCTCACCTGCGCTCTCGCGGGCTTGCGCTCGCGGAAGTGCGCCGCGAAGGGCGTCACGGGGTCCGTGCCCCGGTTGTAGATGAGGTCCTCGGACAGCTTGCGCTCCTCCTCGGGCAGCGACGGGTAGCGCTCCAGCTTCTCCGAGTTGACGAGCGCCATGTCCAGGCCCGCCTGCACGCAGTGGTACAGGAACACGGAGTTGAGCACCTCGCGGCCCGCGGTGGGCAGGCCGAAGGACACGTTGCTGATGCCCAGCACCGTGCGGCACTGCGGGAAGCGCTGTTTGATCAGGCGCACGCCTTCAATCGTCTCCACGCCGCTGCCGGTGTACTGCGCGTCACCGGAGGCGCAGGGGAACACGAGCGGGTCGAAGTACAGGTCCTCCGCGCGCATGCCGTACTTCTGCGTGAGCAGCTCGAAGCTGCGCTCGGCCACGGCGAGCTTGCGGTCGCGCGTGACGGCCATGCCCACCTCGTCGATGCAGCCCACCACCAGCGCCGCGCCGAACGCCTTCGCCAGGGGGACGACCTTCTCGAAGCGCTCCTCGCCGTCCTCCAGGTTGACGGAGTTGATGATGGCCTTGCCCTGGCAGTACGTGAGCGCCATGGCGATGACCTTCTCGTCCGTCGAGTCGATCATCAGCGGCACGCGCACCTTCTTGACCACCACCTCCAGGAAGTGGCGCATGTCCTCCAGCTCGTCCCGGTCCGGGTTCGCGAGGCAGATGTCGATGACCTGCGCCGCCCGCCGCACCTGGGCGCGGGCAATCTCCGACGCGTCGTCGAACTGGCCCGCGACGATGAGCTCCTTGAACTTCTTGCTGCCGATGACGTTCGTGCGCTCGCCCACGATGATGGGGCGCTGCTCGTCCGTCACCTCCAGGTAGTCCACGCCGGACAGCGAGGAGCGCGGCTTCGGTACTTCCGTGCGCGGCTTGAGCCCCTTCACCATCGCGGCGAGCGACTCGATGTGGCCCGCGTGCGTGCCGCAACAGCCGCCCACCACGTTGATCCAGCCGTTGTCACAGAAGCGCTTGAGCGACCGGGAGATCATCTCCGGCGATTCCAGATACTGGCCGTTCTCGTCCGGCAGGCCCGCGTTGGGCACGCACGACACCGGGAACGGGCTCATGGACGACAGCGAGCGGATGTGGTCCGTCATGAAGTCCGGACCCGTGGCGCAGTTGAGCCCCAGGTACAGAAGGTCCGTGTGCTCCAGCGACGTGGCCAGGCTCTCCACGGACTGGCCCGCGAGCATCGTGCCCATGGGCTCAATCGTCCCGGACACCGCCACCGGCAGCTTCCAGCCCAGCTTCCGGAACGCCCGGTCAATGCCCAGGAGCGCCGCCTTCACGTTGCGCGTGTCCTGCGCCGTCTCCACCAGGAGGTAGTCGGAGCCACCCACGGCGAGCGCCTCCGCCTGCACGGCGAAGTTGTCCACCAGCTCCTCGAAGGTGATGCCGCCCGTGACGCTGATGGCCTTGGTGGTGGGGCCAATGGAGCCCGCCACCCAGCGCATCCGGCCGTCCTTCGCCTCCGCGGCCTTGGCGGCCTTCAGCGCCAGGCGGGACGCGGCGACGTTGATGTCGTGCGCCTTGTGCGAAAGGTCGAACTCCGCCAGCACCACCGGCGTGCCGCCGAAGCTGTCCGTCTCCGTCACGTCCGCGCCCGCGGCGAAGTACTTCGCGTGGATGCCTTCGATGACGTCCGGGCGGGTGAGGACCAGGTGTTCGTTGCAGCCCTCGTACTCCGCGCCGCCGAAGTCCGCCGCCACCAGCTGGTGGTTCTGCAGGAGCGTGCCCATGGCGCCATCCAGCACCAGGATGCGCTCGCGCATCGCGGCCTTCAGCGCCTCCACGCGCTGGCCGTGCTCCCCGGGGGGAAGCGGCAGGGGGTGGGCGATGTGGCTCGTCATGACGGTTTGACTCCGGTCAGCAGGAAGACGCGGAAGGGACTGGCCCCATCGCGCGCGTGCGTCTCGCGGGTGAACGACGTGAAGCCGGCCTCGCGAAGGGCCGCTTCGAGGACTTCGGGCGAAAAGCCCAGGTGCCGGTGACCCAACCGCTCCAGCACCCACTTCTCTTCGTGCGGCAAGAGCTCCAGCACCACCAGCCGGCCGCCCGGCTTGAGCAGCCGCGCGGCCTCCGCCACCACCGCCGCGGGCGACTCGACATGGTGGAGGCTCTGCGAAATCACCACCAGGTCCATGCGCCCACCGGACAGCGACAGCCGGTGCAGGTCCTCGCGCAGGAACGTGATGTTGGTCAGCGCGTCACGCAGGGCCAGGGTCCGCGCCTGGGACAGCGCGTCCTCGCTCTGGTCAATGGCCCACACGTGCCGCGCCCACCGCGCCATCGCCCGGCTGAACACGCCGGTGCCGCAGCCGAAGTCCGCCACGTCCAGCGGCGGCAAGAGCGACGCCAGCGCGCCCGCCCAGAGGAACCACGACTGGCCGGGCTCCAACAGCCGCTCGTTGAGCGCCTGCCGGTCCTCCCGCGCGCGCAGCAAGTCGTTGAGCCGCGCGGAGTCCCCCGCCGCGTCCTCCGCCTCGCGGGCCAGCCGGACGAGCGGCCAGCGCGAGTCATCCGACTCCAGCGCCAGCGAGTAGTACGTGAACCCCGCCTGCCGCTCCTCCCGGATGAGCCCCAGCCCCTTCAGCTTCGACAGGTGGTGCGACACCGACGACTGGGCCACCCCCACCAGCGACACCAGCTCCGTCACGTTCAGCGGCGCCTGGGCCACCAACCGCAGGATGCGCAGCCGCGTCGTGTCCCCCAGGACACGGAAGGATTGGGAGAGGACGTCCATATCGAGCCATCAACATATATCGATGCTCTGACCTGGACACAATGGGCCCGGCAACGCATTGCGTTGCCTTGGGTTGCACCCATCCCGTAGAAATCCGGCATGGCGCCCTCCTCCACGCTGCACTCCCTGCTCGACGGCAAGCGGTTCGGGCTGGTCCTCTCCGCGGGCTACTTCGGCTTCTACGGCCACGCGGGCTTCCTGAAGGGGCTGCACGGCTCCGGCCTGAAGCCCCACGCGTACGCGGGCACGTCCGCGGGCGGGATGGTGGCGGCGTACGCGGCGGCGGGCATGCCCATGCCGAAGCTGGAGGAGCTGGTGCTCAGCCAGACGCGCGCGAACTTCTGGGACCCGGACCCCCTTGGCGCGGTGTTCAACGTGGCCTCCCAGGGGCACGGCTTCACGGGCCTGCTCAAGGGCGAGCGCTTCCGGCGGCTGCTGGAGTCCACGCTGCCGGTGTCCACCTTCGAGGACCTGCCGCACCCGCTCTTGCTCACCGCGGCCAACCTCACCCACGGCACGCACCAGGTGTTCACCACGGGGGAGCTGGCCCCGCGCGTCCACGCCACCTGCGCGTACCCGGGCCTGTTCCGCGCGGTGCCGCTGGACGGCCAGCTGTTCTGGGACGGCGGCCTCGTGGACAAGGCGCCCGCGCTGGCGCTGCAGGAGAGCGCCATTGGCAAGGACCTGGACGCCATCCTCGTGCACTTCCTGCCCAGCCGGACGCGCAAGGTGGTGGGCGGCCCCATGGCCTATCCGCAGGGCCTGGCCGCCGGGTCCGCCGCGCTCCGGCGCGACCACTTCCGCCTCCAGCTCACCGTGCTCCAGACGCGCAACGTGCCCGTCTACGTCGTCACCTCCAACCTGCCGCCGGTGACGCCCGCCACGCTGGAGCGCGGCTTCGACGCGCTGGATCAGGCCCGGCTGTCCGCCGAGCGCGCCCTGGCCCGGCCCCCCGTCCCTTTCGAGCAGAGCACCTGAGCGTCCTCGCACGCCCAACGGGTTCAACGAGGGCCGAATAAATCAACAGGACAGAAATAAAGGGATAGCCTGATTTAAATGACAGACCGGCGTGGCATGGTGGAGATGCTGTCCATCCCGGAGGAAGTCCATGCTGAAGTCGACGCTGTCCCTGCGCCCCCTGCGTGGCGCGGCCCTGGCTGTGTCCCTGCTGGCGTTGGCCCCCGCTGCTGGCGCCGCGCCCAGGCTGGCGCCGCGCGCGCTCCTGGCGAAGCCCACGGGGAGTGAGCTGCCCGCGGGCACGTACGTGGAGCGGCTGGTGGTGAAGTTCCACGAGGGCAGCCACGTGCGTCTGCGCGGCGACGCGCTGCGCGCCCTCGCCTCCGAGCGGAGCGCCGGTGAGCGCGAGCTCCTGTCCGGCCTGCGCCTGGACGACGCGCGCGTGGAGGCGGACGTGGCGGAGGTGGCGGCGCTCCTGGAGCGCGCGCCGCGCATCGGTGCGCTGAACCGCGTGTTCCAGGCCGAGGAGGCCGCGCTGGACGCGAGCAAGGCGTCCGGTGAGGCGAAGAGCGGCGAGCAGCTGGCGGACCTGAACCTGTACTTCGAAATTCCGCTGCTGCCCGGCACCACCGCGGACACCGTGGCGGACCTGGTGGCGGCGCTCAACCGCGTGGGAAGCGTGGAGACGGCCTACGCGGCGACTCCCCCGGAGCCGGCGATGGTGAACTTCGCCATGGAGGCGGGGCTGCGCGCGCTCCTGTCCGCGGCGGACCTGCCGCCCACCACGCCGGCGTACCAGTCCGCCCAGGGCTACCTGGGCGCGGCGCCCTCCGGCATCAACGCGACGTACGCGTGGACCCAGGCGGGCGGCCGGGGCACCAACGTGAAGATCGTGGACATCGAGGGTGGCTGGCGCACCACGCACGAGGACTTCCCCTCGTTCTTCCGCGTGGGCGGCACGCAGTACTCCGACCTGGGCTGGCGCAACCACGGCACCGCGGTGATGGGTGAAATCGTGGGCGCGAACAACAGCTACGGCGTGACGGGCATCGCCAGCGCGGCGTCGCCGGGCGTGGAGGCCATTGGCGCGCAGAGCACCGCGAGCGCCATCACCAACGCGGCGGCGGCGGTGGGCGCGGGCGGCGTCATCCTGATTGAGTTGCACGCGGGCGGCCCCTCGGACGGCACGGCCTGCACGTGCAACACGTCCCAGTGCAACTACATCGCGATGGAGTACTGGCAGGACAACTACGACGCCATCCGCAACGCCACCGCCAACGGCGTCGTCGTGGTGGAGGCGGCGGGCAACGGCAGCGCGAACCTGGACGCGGCGGCCTACGGCGGCCGGTTCAACCCGGCCACGCGTGACTCGGGCGCCATCCTGGTGGGCGCCAGCACCTCCACCACGCGCGTGCCCATGTGCTGGACGAACTTCGGCCAGCGCGTGAACGTGCATGCCTGGGGTGAGAAGGTCGTCACCACCGGCTACGGCGACCGCTTCGGCAGCGGCTACGGCGAGGACCAGTACTACACGTCCACCTTCAGCGGCACGTCCAGCGCGTCGCCCATCGTCGTGGGTGCCGCCGTCAGCGCCCAGGGCGTGGCGAAGGCCAACGGCCGGCTGCTGACGTCCGTGCAGATGCGCGGCCTCTTGCGCAACAACGGCACGGCCCAGGCCGCGGACTCGCGCCAGATTGGCCCGCTGCCGGACCTGGCGAAGGCCCTGCCCAAGGTCATCTCCGGCAACTACTGAGCCTCAACCCAAGGCCGCCGCGACCTCCACGCGCGGCCCCGCGGCTCTCCGTGCCCTTTCGGGTGCGGAGGGCCGTTGTCTTTCCAGCCGTGTCAGCGCCCGCTGTAGCGGCGGTGGTCCACCATCAGGCAGCGGTCCTGCACCACGCGGATGCCGGCGGCCGCCAGCTTCCGGGCCGCGTCGTCGTTGCGGATGCCGGACTGGAACCACACCGCCTTGGGCTTCTTCGCGATGATGTCGTCCACGTGCTGGTCGATGTCGCCGGGCCTGCGGAACACGTCCACGACGTCGATGTCGCCCGGGATGTCCACGAGCCTGCGGTACACGGGCTTGCCCAGAATCACCTTCGCGTCCGGGTAGTAGACGGGCACCGGCACCACGTCCACGCCCGCCTTCGCCAGGTACTCCGGCACGTAGTACGCGGGCTGGGCGGAGTGGTCCTCCGTCTTGATGCCCAGCACCGCCACGCGCCTGGCTTCCTGCACCACGCGCTTCACACCCGCGTCGTCCTCGATGAGGTACTCGTCGTGGCTCATGGCCCTTCCTCCTGGAGCATTTCCGCCTGGGACTCGGTGGTGAGCGTCAGCGTCCCGCCCTTCCCCACCGCCTTCACCTTCAGCAGGCGGCGCACCGGGATGAACCGGCCGTACGCCACCACCTGCTCGCCTTCACACGTCACGCCCTTCGCGAGCTCCGGCGAACCGGCCTCCGTCCACGCGGCCCGCAGCTCCTCGGGCGCCTTGGCGGGCAGCGCGTCCAGGCACTTGAGCGACAGCACCACCGCGTCGCCGAACGTCGTGGGCCGCGTGCCCTCCACCGTGCGCTCCAGCAGGTAGGCGCGCTCCTCGCCGTCCACGGCCACGAAGTCCACCGCCCACGTGCGCTGGCCCTCCACCAGGTTGCGCTGCAAGAGGCCCGCGTACTTCGCCTCCCACTCGCGGCGCGTGCGCGTCTCCAGCGCCTCCGGGGTGAAGAAGCGCTCCACCTCCGGCAGGCCGGTGCCTTCGGGCGCCACCTGCCGCAGCGCCTCCTGCGCGGCCTCCGGGCCCACCAGCTTCACGAAGGTGCCGTCCGCCGCCAGCTGCATGCGCAGCGTGAAGCGCTCCAGCACGGCGCCGGACAGCGACGGCACGTCCTGCCCGTCATGCACCTGGCGCGGGGTGCGCACGGCCTGGGCCACGCGCCAGCCGCCGTCGGACGGGGCGAAGCGCGTCTCGGTGGTGAACGCGGCCTCATCGCGCACCTCCGGCTGGCCCTCGCGCTGGAGGGTGCGGGTGGCGCGCACGGATTCGGTGAGGAGGCGGTCCACGGGGGGCTTGAAGTCCAGACGCACCGGCGGAGGCAGCCCCGGCGCGGGGTTGAGCGGCGGATACCGGGACTTGCACCCGGCGGCCAGCGACAGCACGAGACAGCACCACAGGAGACCAGGACGCATGCGCTCGCGAACGCTGGCAGAAAGCCAGGGCGCCCGCGAGCGTCTTGCAACCGCTTCCGCTGAAGGTGTCACCGCGCGGGCGACACTACGGGTGACGTGTCTCCCCGTCGGAGGCGCCCTCGATGCGGTCTCGCCCGATGTTGCGCCGGTCGCGGTCCACGCCGTCATCGTCCTTCAGGCCGTTCATCGCGAAGCGGCGCTCGGCCTCCGCCAGGTCGCGCAGCACGTGCTCGCGCAACATGTACTCCTGCTGCGGCAGGGACTTGAGGATGTTGATGATGTCGACCGGGGCCTCGCTGTCCGCGGCGGCCTCGACGAGTTCCTCACGCGTCGCCGGGTACTCCACCCCATCCAGATGCGGGGTGATGGAGCGCGCCGGATCCTCCGCCTTTCCGTAAGCCATCGTGCCTTCCACCTTTCTTGCGCCCGGGCGTCCATGCCCGGGCGTGTCCATCCAGGGAACAACGTGGGGATGACGCCCGCCCCGGGCCACCCTCGCCCCCGCCCCCTCCTACGACGCCGGGCGGCCGAGGGACCGTCCGCCTTGCCCGCGACCGCTTCGGGGTAGAGTCTTCCGCCGCGCCAACGCCCGCCGGAGTCCTCACCCCGATGTCCGCCGCCTCCCTGCTCGCCGCCTGGCTCACGCTCGCCAGCCCCCCCGCCGACCCGCCGTCCGCCGCCGCTCCCCCGCCCGCCCTCGAGGCCCCGCGTGACGTCTACGCGCTGGACGACGCGGCCTTCGTCACCCAGGCCCGCCGCGACCTGGAGATGCTGCGCCAGGGCACCGAGGGGCTGCGCCGCCTGCGGGAGGAGGCCTTCCGCTCCAAGGCCCTGTACCGGCGCGGCAAGGACGTGCCCTACACCCCGGACGAGAAGCAGCTCCTGGTGTCCACCTGGGCCGCCTTCTTCGACTGCTTCATCTCCACGGAGGTGGTGCGCCAGCGCTACTGGGACTTCCTCAAGGTGCCCGCCCTCACCCAGCCGAAGAAGCACGCCTGGGGCTTCCTCCTCACCCACGCGGCGCTCGCGTCGGAGCTGGCGCAGGGCATGGCCTTCGCGGACTTGGCCGGGGGACAGGCGCAGCTGGAGGTGCTGCTGGACGAGCCCGGCCCCGCGTATGGCCTTCCCGCGCGCGCCTTCAGCCGCTTCAAGCAGAAGGTCGTCCACGTGGGCACCAGCACGCAGCTCTTCACGGGCGACGGCTACCGCGCGACGCTGCACCCGGTGCTGGCGAAGTCCGGCGTGCTGGACGAGCCCGGCGTCCCCGCGCTCTTCCAGGCGATGCGGCAGGACAGCAAGACGGCCCGCACGCGCCTGCTGAAGCGCGGCCCGGTGCTCTTCGCCAAGGCCGCCGCGGACCTCACCCAGGACACGACGGCGCGGGCGGTGTTCCCCGTGCAGAAGACGGTGGCCGAGTGGATGGGCGACACCCGCGTGCACCGCTCGGGCCGGCCGCTCATCTCCCGCGAGCAGACGCTGGCGCTCCTGCCGCGCATGGCCCCGGGCGACGTGATGGTCGCGCGGCAGAACTGGTTCCTGTCCAACATCGGCCTGCCGGGCTTCTGGCCGCACGCGGAGCTGTACCTGGGCACCGCCCAGGAGCTGGCCCGGACCTTCGACACGGACCCGGAGGTGAAGGCCTGGGTGGCCACGCTGCCCGGCCACCCGGAGACGTTCACCGGCCACCTGGCGAAGGCGTTCCCCGCCAAGTGGGCGGAGTACACCGGCAAGGACTCCCACGGGGACCCCTTGCGCATCATCGAATCCATCAGCGAGGGCGTGAGCTTCACCGGCGTGGAGCACGGCATGCACGTGGACTACCTGGGCGTGCTGCGGCCCCGGGTGTCCCAGGTGGACAAGGCCCGCGCCATCCTGCGCGCATTCACCTTCCAGGGCCGGCCGTACGACTTCAACTTCGACTTCTTCTCCGACCAGTCCCTGGTGTGCACGGAGCTGGTGTGGAAGTCCTACGCCCCGTCGAAGGACATGAAGGGCCTGGACATCCCCCTGGTGAGCGTGGCGGGGCGCAGGACGCTGCCGGCGAACGAACTCGTGCGCGTGTTCGACGCTGAATACGGCCAGCCCGGCCGGCAGTTCGACTTCGTCGCCTTCCTGGACGGGCGGGAGGCCACGGGTGACGCCGTCGAAGCGAACGCCGAGGCCTTCCGTTACACCTACCGACGCATGAAATGGGACATCGCCCAGGAGTGAGGCACATCCATGACGGAAGAGACAGCGAACGAGTTCCTGGCCCTGGCCTCTCCCCTCTACGAGCGGATGATTGCCCAGCAGCAGGCGAAGGTGCTGCGGCTGGCGCGCGAGGCGGTGCCCAACATCGGGCCGGAGGAGCTGCGCAACCCGCACGACTTCCCCCAATTGAAGGAGCACCCCTCCTTCGAGTTCGAGGACGGCATCCTGGCCGGGCTGATTTCCGCGCACATGGCCATCCGGGCGGAAATCAAGAGCCGCCTGCCCGCGGCCCCCCCGGGCGCATGACGCTCGGCTGCCTGCCTTTGCCGTGAGGAGCTTCCGTGGGTTACAGGTGCGCACCGTGAGTTTTCCCTCTGGATTCGGCCCGCCCCTGGCGCGCGAGCGGCTGGTGTCTTCCCTGGCCGCGGACCCGCCCCGGCTGGACCTGGCGGCCCTGGCCATCGCCACGCTGGGCCGCGAGGACCTGGACGCGCCGGCGTGTCTGCGGACGCTGGACGCGCTCGCCGCGCGGGTGCAGGTGGAGGCGGAGCGGCTGCGCGAGAAGGGCGAGGCCCTGGCCCCGCTGCGCGCCCTGCGCCACGTGCTGGCGGACATCGAGGGCTTCCGGGGCAACGAGGACGACTACCACTCGCCGGACAACAGCTTCCTGGACCGGGTGCTGGAGCGGAAGGTGGGGCTGCCGATAACGCTGTCGGTGCTCTACCTGGAGGTGGCGCGCCGCGCGGGCATCCCGCTGTACGGCGTCCCCTTCCCCGGCCACTTCCTGGTGGCCTGCGACGCGGGCGACCACAAGCTGGTGATGGACCCCTTCCACCACGGCGACATCCTCACGGAGCACGGCTGCGAGGAGCTGCTCAAGCGCGTGGCGCCGCAGCTCAAGTTCGACCGGGCGATGCTCGCGCCCGCGCCGGTGGAGCTCATCGCGTACCGCATGCTGTCCAACCTGCGCCGCGTGTACCTGGGGCGCGACGACAGCCAGCAGGGGCTGGCGGTGGTGGACCTGCTGCTCCTGTTGGCCCCGGACCATCCGGGTGAGCTGCGCACGCGCGCGTCGCTGCTCACCACGATGGGCGCCTTCCGCGCGGCGCTGAAGGACGTGGAGCGCTGCCTGGAGCTGTCGCCGGACGCGCCGGACCGCGAGCGCCTGGAGCTGTCCGCGCGGGAGCTGCGCGAGCGGGCCGAGCTGCTCAACTGAGAGGGAACACCCGCATGGCGTCCGAGTCGCCCAAGCCGCCCAAGTCCCAGGTGAAGCCCTGGCCGCGTCTGCGCCGCGGCCTGGAGCACGACTTCACGGTGGTGAAGGTGCGCGAGGACGTGGTGGCGGATCCGCGCACGAACCTGGAGCACGGGCGCGTGCGGCTGGAGTGCGCGGACTGGGTGAACGTCATCGCGGTGACGAAGCAGGACGAGCTGGTGATGGTGCGCCAGTTCCGCTTCGGCATCGACGCGCCGACGCTGGAAGTGCCCGGCGGCGTCATCGACCCGGGAGAGGACCCGGCCACGGCCGCCGCGCGCGAGCTGGAGGAGGAGACGGGCTACCGCGCCGGACGGCTGGAGCCGCTGGGCGAGGTGCACCCCAACCCGGCCTTCCAGTCCAACCGCTGCTTCAGCTACCTGGCGCTCGACTGCGAGCGCGTGAGCGACGGGAACCCGGACGACGGCGAGGACATCGCCGTGGAGCTGTACCCGCGCGCGGACCTGCCCCGGCTCATTTTGGAAGGCCACATCACGCACTCGCTGGTGGTGGTGGCCTTCTTCCTGGAGCGGCTGCGCGCGGAAGCGAAGCGTTAGGCCCCTTCGCGGTCCCAGGTCCCGGAGCGGCCGCCGGACTTGTGGTCCAGCTGCACGGCTTCGATGACCATGCCCCGGTCCACGCTCTTGCACATGTCATAGACGGTGAGCGCCGCCGCGCACGCGGCCGTCAGCGCCTCCATCTCCACGCCCGTGCGGTCCACCGTCTTCACCCGCGCGCGGATCTCCAGCCCTTCGTCCACCGGCGCCAGCGTCACGTCCACGCCCGCGAGCGCGATGGGGTGGCACAGGGGCACGAAGTCCGGGGTGCGCTTGGCGGCCATGATGCCGGCGAGCCGCGCCGCCGCGAGCACGTCCCCCTTCTCCACCTGCCCCGCGAGGATGCGCTCGCGCGTCGCGGGCAGCATCCGGAGGCGCGCGGTGGCCACCGCCACGCGGTCCGTCTTCGGCTTGTCGCCGACGTCCACC
The DNA here is from genome assembly GCF_042231735.1 of Corallococcus exercitus. GTDB lineage: Bacteria > Myxococcota > Myxococcia > Myxococcales > Myxococcaceae > Corallococcus > Corallococcus exercitus_B. Next base: position 9,265,842 of record NZ_CP102577.1, on the reverse strand, counting down.
ATCTTCACCGGCCGGCCCCCTTCTCCACCGCGGCGAGCAGGTCGTCCGCCACGTCGTCTGGATCCTCCAGCCCCACGGACACGCGGATGAGGCTGTCCCGGATGCCCGCCTGCGCGCGCTCCTGGGGCGTCATCCGGCGGGCGCTGGCGCTGGCCGCGTGCATCACCAGCGTGCCCACGTCCCCCAGCGACGGCCCGGGCTTGGCCACCCGCAGCGCCTCCAGGAACCGGTCGCCTTCCTTCTGCCCCGCGCCCTTGATTTCAAACGCCACCATGGGCCCGAAGCCGCCCTCCAGCACCCGCGCCGCCACCGCGTGGTCCGGGTGGGACGAAAGGCCCGGGTAGATGACCCGCTCCAGCAGCGGCGAGTCCGACAGCCGCTTCGCCACGTGGGCGGCGTGCTCGTTGTGGGCCTTCATGCGGACGGGCAGCGTGCGCAGGCCGCGCAGCGTGAGCCACGCCTCGAAGGGGCCCAGCACGTCGCCCGACAGCACGCGCGCCGACCGCAGCGGGTCGATGCGCGCCTTGGAACCGCTCACGGTGCCGCCCAGCGCGTCGCTGTGGCCGTTGAGCCACTTGCTGGTGGACTGCACCGCGTAGTCCGCGCCCAGCTCCAGCGCGCGCTGGCCGAAGGGCGACGGGAAGGTCGCGTCCACCGCGAACACCGCGCCCGCGTCCCGGCACGCCTCCGCGAGCGCGCGGATGTCCGGCACGCGCAGGAGCGGGTTGGAGATGCTCTCCGCCAGCACCAGGCGCGGGCGCCACTCCCGGATGCGCGCGGGGGCGTCCGCGTCCGTCTGGTTGAGGGGCCGCAGCTCCACGCCCCAGCGGGCGCACAGGTTCTTGTAGAGCGCCCGGGTGACGCCGTAGCCGTCCGTGGGCATCACCAGCACGTCGCCGGCCTTCCACGGCTGCGCGTCGAACAGCGAGCGCAGCGCGGCCATGCCGCTGGCGTAGGCGACGCAGGCCTCCGCGCCCTCCAGCGCCGCCACGGCCTCCTCCAGCAGCGCGGCGTTGGGCGCGCTGATGCGGGCGTAGGCGTAGTCCTTGCCGTCCAGCGCGTCGGACAGGTCGTCACTGCTGTCGAACCAGTTCACCGCCGCCGGGAAGATGGGCGGGATGACGGGCACGGCCTTGCTCCCGGTGAGTCGGGAGCCCGCGTGCACCGCCACCGTCTTCTGCTTCGTCTTCATGCGCGTGTCGTCTCTGGACGGAAGGGAGGGGCCTACTCGCCGTGCTCGATGAGCCAGCGCTCCGCGTCGATGGCGGCCATGCAGCCGGTGCCCGCCGCGGTGATGGCCTGGCGGTAGTAGCTGTCCTGCACGTCGCCGCAGGCGAAGACGCCCTCGATGTTGGTGCGCGTGCTGCCCGGAATCGTCTTCAGGTAGCCGCCCTGGTGCGTCTCCAGGATGCCCTGGAACAGCTCCGTGTTCGGCGTGTGGCCGATGGCGACGAACAGGCCGTGCGCGTTCACGAGCTGGCTGTCACCCGTCTTCAGGTTGCGCACCACGGCGCCCGTCATCCCCTTCGCGTCGCCCACCACCTCCTCCACGGCGGAGTTCCACATGAAGGAGATCTTCGGGTTGTTGAGCGCGCGCTCCTGCATCACCTTGGACGCGCGCAGCGTGTCACGGCGGTGGATGAGCGTGACGTGGTTGACGATCTTCGCCAGGTACGTGGCCTCTTCCATGGCCGTGTCGCCGCCGCCCACCACCAGCACGTCCTGCTTCTTGTAGAAGGCGCCGTCGCAGGTGGCGCACGCGGACACGCCGCGGTTCTTGTAGGTGTCCTCGCCCTTGACGCCCAGCCACTTGGCCGTGGCGCCCGTGGAGATGATGACCGTCTCCGAGCGCACCTGGATGCCGCTCTCGCTCTCCAGCAGGAAGGGCCGCTGGGAGAAGTCCACCTTGGTGACGTTCTCCATGTGGATGACGGTGTTGAAGCGCTCCGCCTGCTTCTGGAAGCGCTCCATCAGCTCCGGACCGGTGATGCCCTCCGGGAAGCCGGGGTAGTTCTCCACGTCGGTGGTGACCATGAGCTGGCCGCCCGGAACGCGCTGGGGGTGTTCCAGGGTGGGGCCGCCGGCGAACACCACGGGCTCCAGGTTGGCGCGCGCCGCGTAGATGGCGGCCGTGTAGCCCGCCGGGCCGGAGCCGATGATGGTGACCTTCTGGATCTTGTCCTGCGACACGGCGCCTCCTGCGCTCATACGTTGACGGTCCCGGACGGTAACAGACGCCGCCGTCCTGGCCATGATACGAACCTGGACCCCTTGGATGCCGCTGTCCTCAAGAAGGTTGCGCTCTTCGAGGGATTGACCTGGGGCCAGCTCGCCAGGGCCTGCCCTCCGTCCTCCCGGGGACGTTCGTCCGCACGCTGAGCGAGCGGCTCCGGGAGACGAACGAGAAGCGCAAGGGCTTCTTGGCTCCTCGCACGCCAGGAGTGCGGCTGGAGCATCGCTGTCCGTCCGGCCGCGGGGCCGCTTCGCGCGTTGCTGGACGGGCGCGTGGGCGGTGCCCGGGAGTGAACCCCGAAGGCACGTGCCTTGCTCAAGCCCGCGCCGCGTGGAGGGAGGCGGGATGGAGCAAAGTGGAGAGGCGTGGGCGGAGCCGGGCGAAGGGGAAGCCACGAATGGCAGGTCGGTGAGGGCGCGCGGCGCGGTGTCGCTGAGGTTGGGAGATGCGCGCGAGCGCCTCTTCCGGCTGGGCGCGGAGGCCCTCACCGACCTGGAGCTCCTGGGGCTCCTGTGGACGGAAGGGTTGGGGGACGCGGCGGACGGCGTGGCGAGGGACGGACTCAAGGCGCTGGTGCAGGAGGATCCGCGCGTCCTGTGCGCGCGGCGGGGCGTGGGGCCTTCCCGCACGTCCCGGCTGCTGGCGGCGCTGGAGCTGGGACGGCGCGCGCAGCGCTCCCCGGAGAAGCGGCCCCGGCTGCGCAATCCGAAGGAGGTGCACGCGTACCTGGCGCCCACGCTGGGCGCGCTGAGGCGCGAGGTGTTCCACGTGCTGTGCTTCAACCCGCGCAACGTGCTGGTGCACGACGCCCGGGTGGCCGAAGGGACGCTGAGCGCGTGCCCGGTGGATCCGCGCGAGGTGTTCGCCGCGGTGCTCGCCTCGCGATCCACGGCCATCGTGCTCGCGCACAACCACCCTTCAGGGGACCCGGAGCCCAGCGTCCAGGACGTGGGGCTCACGGAGCACCTGGCGCGGGCGGCGGGGCTCCTGGGCGTGAAGCTGCTGGACCACGTCGTCGTGGGGGACGGCGCGTTCGTGTCGATGCTGGAGCGGGGCATCCTGCCGGACAGCGAGCGGGAGGGGCGGCGCAAGTGCGTCACGGGCGGGGGCTGGTGATGGGGGCGGGCATGCTGCTGGCGCTGGGGACGAGCCCCGTGCGGGTGGAGGTGCTGGAGGACACGCGGGCCCAGGTGGTGCGGACCGACGGGGGGCAGGCGTGCACGGTGGAGCGCTGGCGGCTGCCGCCGGGCGTGCGCGAGGGGGACGTCGTCGTGGACGGCCGCCTGGCCCCGGAGCGGACGGAGGCGCTGCGCCAGGAGGTGGCGCGGAAACGGGCCGCGCTGGCGGTTCCCCTTCCTCCGGGGCTCGAGCTGTGAGGTGGAGGCACCGGTGCCCACGGAGGGGATTGGCGTTGACGGCCGATCCAGGATGGTGAACATGCGCGCGATGACGGAGTCCCTGCCCTTCCTCGAAGATGCCCAGCAGGGACTGGTGCGGCACTTCGGCCTGTCGGAGTTCCGCCCCGGCCAGGCGCCCGTCATCAGCTCCGTCCTCAGCGGCCGCAACACCGTGGTGGTGATGCCCACGGGCGCGGGCAAGAGCCTGTGCTACCAGCTCCCGGCCCTGCTCCTGCCGGGCCTCACGCTGGTGGTGTCACCGCTCATCGCGCTGATGAAGGACCAGGTGGAGCAGCTCACCGCGAAGGGCATCCCGGCCACGTACATCAACTCGTCCCTGTCGGACGTGGAGCGGGCGGACCGCCTGCGCAAGCTGCGCGCCCGTGAGTACAAGCTGCTCTACGTGGCGCCGGAGCGCTTCCGCAGCGGAAGCTTCCTGGAGCTGGTGTCCGGGCTTGGCGTGGAGCTGCTCGCCGTGGACGAGGCGCACTGCATCTCCCAGTGGGGCCACGACTTCCGGCCGGACTACGCGCTCCTGGGCCAGGTGCGAAAGCGCCTGCGTCCCCCGCGCACGGTGGCCCTCACCGCCACGGCCACGCCGGAGGTGCGCGAGGACATCGTCCGCGTGCTGTTGATGAAGGACCCGGCGGTGTTCGCCCAGGGGTTTGACCGGCCCAACCTCTTCCTGGACGTGGTGAACGTCAGCGGGGACGAGGAGCGCCGGGACGCGTGCGCGAGCCTGGCGGCGAAGGGCGGCAGCGGCATCATCTACTGCTCCACGCGCAAGGCGGCGGAAGGGATGCACTCCGCGCTCGTCACGCGCAAGGTGAACGCGGTGCTGTACCACGCGGGCATGGAGGACGACGCCCGCCGCCGCGCGCAGGACGACTTCATGTCCGCGAAGGAGGCGGTGGCGGTGGCCACCAACGCCTTCGGCATGGGCATCGACAAGCCGGACATCCGCTTCGTCGCGCACGCCAACATCCCCCGGGCGGTGGAGGCGTACTACCAGGAGATTGGCCGCGCGGGCCGCGACGGCAACCCCGCCACGGCGGTGCTCCTGTTCAACCACGCGGACGTGTACACGCAGGAGCGCCTCATCGAGAGCAGCCACCCGTCCGAGGCCGTGCTGTCGGACGTGTGGGCGCAGCTGCAGGCCGTGGAGGAGTTCGACCGGGGCGTGCACGCGCTCGCGGGCATGGTGGGCGCCAGCGAGTTCGAGGTCTCCGCCGCCCTGAAGATTTTCGAGCGCGAGGGCAAGCTGGAGCGCGGCGGCCGGGGTGAGGGCGAGTACGGCCTCACGCTGACGGACAAGGCCGCCAGTGCCCAGCCGCACGCGGCGGAGTCCCAGCGGCTGCTCCGCTCACTGCTGGAGACCTTCCCCGTGGGGCGGCAGGCCACCACGGAGCTGCCCATCCTCGCGCGGCGCACGGGGCTGACGGAGGACGACGTCCGGCACGCGCTGGGACTGCTGGAGAAGTCGGGCGTGGTGCGGGTGCGCAGGCCGTTCGCGGGGCGCTCCATCCGCGCGCTGGAGCGCGTGCCGTTCCGCGAGCTGACGGTGGACCTCTCCCGGGTGCGCGAGCAGGAGCGGCTCAACCGGCTGATGCTCAAGCGGATGGCGGACTACGCGTACACGCCGACGTGCCGGCGCGCGTTCATCCTGCGCTACTTCGGGCAGGCGGACGCGGCGGCGGTGTGCGGCAAGTGCGACAGGTGCGCGGGCAGCATGATGCCCAGGTCCTCCGGTTCCTCCTCGCGCTCCGCGCCGGCCGCGTCCGGGGCGCCGGTGATGGTGTACAGCGAGCTTGCGTCCACGGAGCTGCGCCGCTGGCGCAAGGACCTGGCCAAGGACCTGGGCATCGCGCCCTTCATCATCTTCAACGACGCGACGCTGCTGGGGCTGGCCGCCGCGCTGCCGGTGGACCGCGAGTCGTTCCTCGCGGTGAAGGGCACCGGGGAGAGCCGCTGGGAGCGCTTCGGCCCCAAGGTGGTGGACATCTGCCTGATGGCGCGCGCGGCGGGCCACGAGCCGCAGGCGGCGCCCGTGGCCCCGCGCATCCGCAAGGCGAAGCCGCGCCGCTAGGCGTCCTGGCCTGGGCCCGGCGGAGGGCCGTTGCCACCGCGGGTGGCGCGCAGGAGCGCCCACCGCAGCACGGCCATGATGGCGCCCACCACCAGGGCGAGCAGGAAGATGACCGCCACGGTGACGATGCCGAAGACGACGCGCACGCCCAGGTCGGTGATGCGGCCGGTGAAGTACGCCGCGCGCAGCGGCTCCATCCCGTGCGACAGCTCCAGCGCCCGCGCCGGCAGCGAGTCGAGCGCCATGGAGAGCCGCTCGAAGAAGGGCGTGTGGTACCGCCGCCGGATGGACTCCACGACGATGCCCGTCAGCAGGTAGAGCACCGACAGCAGGAACGCGTTGCCCCACATGACCTTCAGCAGGGGGGAGGACGGGGGCCGCTGCTCGCTCACGTCCACCACGCTAGCGCGACGCCCGGCGCTTGAGGAGCGGGAGGGCCTTCTTCACCCGGTTTGCCTCCGGCGCGCCGCCGGCGAGCTTCAGGAAGGCCTCGTAGGCCTCCACCGCCCGGGGCAGCTCCGAGGACTCGCGCACCAGCACGTCCGCCAGCGCCAGGTGCGCCAGGCCGTCCGTGGGCTCCAGCTCCACGGCCTTGGCCAGCGCCTCGCGCGCGGGGGCCTCCTGCCGCTGCTTGAAGGCCACCAGCCCCAGGGCCAGGTACGCGCGCCCGTTGTACGGAGCCAGCTTCACGGCCTCGTCCGCCGCCGCGCGGGCCTCCTTCACGGCCCCTGCGCCCAGCAGCACGCGCGCCAGCGTCACCTTCGCGAAGGCCTTGTCCCAGACGGTGGGCGCCTTGTCGGCCAGGTCCTGCAGCGTGCGCGCCGCGCCACGGCCACCGCCCGGCAGCTGCGTGTACAGCTCGCCCACGCGGCCGCACGTCGCGTCCGGCCCCTCGCGCCGCGCCGCCGCGAAGGCCGCGTCCGCGCTCTCCACCTGGCCCTGGCGCAGGAACGCCTGGGCGATTTCGCAGAAGGTGTCCGGGTCCTTGGAGTCCAGCTTGTTGGCGCGCTCCAGCGCGGAGAAGCCGCCCTTCGCGTCGCCGTTGGCGAACAGGAGCGCCGCGCGCAGCCGCTGCCCTTCCGCGTCTTCCGGCGCCAGCTTCACCGCGCGGCCCGACGCCCCTTCCGCCTCCTTGCGGCGGCCGGACTGGTACAGCGCCAGCGCGAAGCCCTTCTGCGCGGCCGCGTTGCCCGGGTTGTCCAGCTGCCACGCCTCGAACTGCTTCAGCGCCTCCGGCGTGCGGCCCAGCGCCAGCAGCGCGCGGCCCAGGGCGTCGCGCGCCTCGCCGTGCGCGCCGTTGCGCTCCACCGCCTGCGTCAGCGGCTTGAGCGCCATGTCCGGCAGGCCGCGCGACAGCAGCAGCCGCCCCAGCGAGCACGCGCCCTCGTAGTCGCGCGGATCCTTCAGCGCCTCGTCGAACTGCGCCTGCGCCTTGTCGAGCGCGCGCTCGCGCCAGTACACCTGCCCCAGCGCCACGCGCAGGTCCGTGCGGGGCTTCTTCGCCACGGCCTTCTCCAGCACGTCGCGCGCCTGGGCGGCGTTGCCCTCGTGCGCGTCCGCCAGCGCGAGCCACGCGACGGCCTCCGGCGGATAGCGGTCGTTCACGCGCGTCTTGCCCAGCTCCACGCGGGCGCGCTTCCAGTCCCCGAGCCGCGCGTACGCCGCGCCGCGAACCAGCGACACCTTGCGGCCGCCGTCCGCCTCCAGCCGCTGGAGCGCTTCCTTCTCGCGGTCGCGGTCCAGCAGCGTGCGCCCCAGGCCCTCCATCGCGGCCTCGCTCTTGGGCTGCAGCTTCAGCGCGGCCTCGTAGGCCTGCTGCGCGGCCTCCAGCTTGCCCGCCGCGCGGCCCGCGGCCCCGAGCGCCAGCTGGAAGTCCATGGCCAGCGGCCCCTGCGTGCCCCTGGAGAGCATCGCCTTCGCTTCCTCATACTTGCCCAGCGCGGACAAGAGCTCCCCGTGCACCAGGTGCTGGCGGGGCATGAGCGCGGGGGGCAGCTTCGGGTCCTGCGCGAGCGGCGCCACGTCCGCCAGCGCCGCGTCCAGGTCCTGCTCCAGCGCGAGCCGGCTCTCGGCCATCCCGATGCGGGCGGCCGGGTGCTCCTTGGAGACCTCACGCGCGCGCTTGAACATCTCCAGCGCCTGCGGGAAGTCCTCGGACGCGAGGTAGTAGTCGCCCAGCGACACCAGTGCGCGGACGTTGCCCGGCGACGCCTTGAGCGCGCGATCGAAGCGGTCCAGGGCCTTCTTCTCGTCCTTGGCGGCGATGAGCAGGCTGCCCGCGAGCGCGTGCACCTCGGTCACGTCGTCCTGCGAGGCGAGCAGCGCGCGGCGCGCGGCCTCGCGGCCCCGGTCGTCGGCGACGAGCGCGTTGGTGGCCAGCACCAGGCCGTTGAAGCCCTCCTTCACGCCCGGCTTCTCCAGCGCCTCCAGCGCGAGCCGGCGGTCGTCGGCGCTGGCGCCGTGGTCCAGGTAGCGCAGCGCGTGCGCGTAGCCCGCGAGCGCCCACGCGGCCGGGCTCGCCTCGTCCATGTCGCGCGCGCGGTCGAGCTGCCGGAGCGCCTCATCCAGCGACGCTCCCGTGTCCTGCGCGATGGCGCGCTTGGCGAGCTCCAGCGTCTCCGACAGCGTCTGGCCGCCCTGGCGGGAGCGGTAGAGGATGAAGAAGCCGGCGCTCGCGCCCAGGAAGATGAGGGCCACGAAGAGGGCCACGGTCTTCGCGCCATATCGCTCGATGAGGGACTGCTTCGCCCGCTCCTTGGCGATCTTCTCGTGCATCTCGCGCTCGTACTTCGCCGCGAGCGCCTCCGTGTCCTTCGCGTTCGCCGCCGCCTTGTTGCGCGCCGCGGCCGCCGCCAGCTCCGTCGCGTCCGGGATGTCGTCCAGCAGCGAGCGCTTGCCGCCCGGACCCGACGCCACCGGGGCCGGCGTCACCGGCACGGCCGCGCGAGCCCGCGCCACCTCCGGAGGAGGAAGGTCTCCGAGCAGTCCCCCACCCTGCGACGCGGGGGCGTCCTCCGGAGGTGCATCCGGCAGGTCCGCCAGCATCCCGGACTTGCGCCCACGGCCGGAGGCGGCACCCTCCGCCGGGTTGGCGCCCTGAACCGGATCCGAGGGCGCACCGTCCGTCGCGTCGCGCCCCGGATCCGTAGAGCCCTCCGAGCCCGCGACCGAAGCGTCACCGCGTGCCGCGAGGCCGCGTCCCGAACCGGGCTCCTGGCCCGCGTCCGAAGGGCCCTCACCGGCCGCGCGACCCCGCCCGGAGCCGGGCTCCTGCCCCGGATCCGAAGGGCCGCCGCTGGCCACACGACCGCGCCCCGAACCCGGCTCTTGCCCCGGATCCGAGGGACCACCGCTGGCGGCACGTCCGGATCCGTTGCCCGGATCCGCTCCGGCGCCCGACGCCGCATGCCCCGGATCCAACGGCCCCCCGGGCTGCTCACCCGCGGCGGACGGACCACCGGCCTCCAAGAAGCCATCGCCCCGCGCGTCCGCCGGCACCGGCGTCCCCAAGGGGGCGGTCGGCCCACCGTGCGCCTCGACGGAGCCAACCCGGGCGGCCGCATGCGCATCCACGCCGCCCGCCGGCGTCTCCGTCCGCGCGGAACGGCGCGGTTCCAATCCCGCCGCCGCGGCGGCACGCGCCTCGAACGCGGACGGGGGCGCTTCCGCGGCCGGCGCCGCCGGCTCCTCTTCCTCCGGCGCCGCCGCCGGGGTCGCCAGGATGCCCAGGTCCTCGAAGATGGGCGCGGGCCCGCCGGACAGGGCCTGCTGGGCCTGGTCCAGCCACTGCTTCACGCGCCCGTTGTTGGGCTGCAGCGCCACGGCCTTGCGGAGAATCGGCAGCGCGGAGCGGTACAGCCCGCGCTGCAGCAACACGTCGCCAATGAGGTTGTAGGCGTACGGGTTGTCCCGCTCGATGGCGATGGCCTGGTCGAACTGCTCCATCGCCTCCGCGGGCCGCCCCAGCTGGATGAGGGCCTTGCCCCACAGCACCCGCCCCACGACGGACGTGGGGTGGTGGGAGATGCCCTCCGTGCACACCTCGATGGTGCGCTGCGCGTCACCCTTCTCCAGCAGCGCCTTCGCCAGCTCCACGAAGACGGAAGAGGTCGGGTCCTGCCGGAGGAGCTGCTCGTAACGCTCCACCATCGACTTGGCCATGTTGAGTCGCGACTCCGGTGCGCTTAGCGGGGGAGCGCGGACCATACCACTGCCCTCGTCCGTTCCGCCCAGCCGCTGGTAGCGTCACGCGCATGAACCGCCTGCCTGCCCTGATGGTCACCCTGCTCCTCGGTGGGGCCTGTGCCCACACGCCACCCAAGTCGGACCTGGAGGAGCTCCGCCCCGTCGTGGAGGGCTTCCACAAGAACCTGCGCTGGAGGAACTACCGCGCCCTGTCCAGCTTCCTCGTCCCCGAGGAGCGCAAGGACTTCGAGCGCCAGCGCCGCGAGCTCCACGACGACCGTGACCTCACCGTCACCGACTTCGAGATCGAGGACGTGAAGCTCGCCGACGACGGCCGCCGCGCCACCGTCCACAGCCGCATCCAGTGGATGCGCCTGCCCTCCGCCACCGAGCAGACCGACACCGTCACCTCGGAGTTCGTCTTCCGGGACGGCGTCTGGCTGCTGGAGAAGCAGCAGTCGGGCCCCTTCGACGGCGAGCTGGAGTAGGCGCCCCCGACCCCGCAAAAAAAATCGCCCACCGTCTCGGGGCCGGCCGAGACGATGGGCGTCGAGGGTTCCCCAATGGAACCCCCTACCAGGGTGACGATGTCGCGCGGTACTTCCGGCCCGCTGCGACCCCGCCGTGTTGCCTGGTCTCTAGAGCAATGCGGGTGCCAACCTTCGCGCCCCCCTGCCCCACCCCGGGTTCCCACGGGAAATCAGGCACTTGCCCGGCCTCCATCCCCGTCGCCACCGTCCCATGCCTGACAGTCCTGTCAGGCCCTCCCTGCCATCCCGCCGTATCCCCACTGACATCCGTGTCAGGGAGCTGAGGGCGGGCCCCACGAAAAGCCGCGACGCCCCCGCTACTCGCCGATGACGGAGCGGATGGTGTCGCGCATGGAGTGCTGGGCCTTCCAGCCCACGTCCTGGACCCACCGGGTGCCGTCCACGGCGCAGAGGAACTGGATGTGGTCCAGCTCCGGCGGCGGGAAGTTGGCCAGCCGGTAGCGGAACATCAGGCCCAGCAGCGGCCGGGCCACCGGGTGCGGCACGGGGATGGGGGTGTGGCCCAGCTCGCGCAGCACCGCGGACAGGGGCACCTGGCCGGGGCCGACGACGTTGTAGACGCCCTTGGGCTCCGGGCGCAGGGCCTCCATCATGGCGCGGGCCACGTCCTCCACGTGGATGAGCTGCACCATGGGGTCGAAGCCCGCCATGGTCCACGGGTAGCGCAGGCGCAGGTAGTGGGACGGCGCGTTCTTGATGGTGGGCCCGACGATGTGGACGGGCCTGAGGATGACCGTCTCGATGTCGGGGTGCTTCCAGAAGAAGCTGTGCGCCAGCATGTCCACTTCGATGAGGTCGCGCACGCCGGAGAAGCGGCTCGCGGCCATCAGCGGCGCGTCCTCCGTGAGGAAGTTGGAGTTGTCCGGGCTGGGGCCGTAGACGTTGGCCGAGGACAGCACCACCACCTTCTTCACGCCGTACTTCGCGCAGTACTCCAACAGGCGCGTGGTCCCCACGACGTTGAACGAGTGGTGCTCCTCCTCGCTCATGCGCGGGTCATGCATGATGCCCATGTGGATGACGGCGCGGATCTCGTTCTTGCGGAAGACGTCCTCCGCCTTCTTCTTGCGCAGGTCCAGCTGGTGCATCTCGACGTCCTTCGGCTTGCCCACGAAGGGCCGCCGGTCGATGCCGATGATGCGCTCGCGCTTGTGCAGCTGCTTCGCCAGCGTGCGGCCCAGGTTGCCGCTGATGCCGGTGACGACGACGGCCGGGCGCTTGTCCTGGGCGGAGTCCTTCTCTTCGTTGGAGGCGCTCACCAGAACACGCCCCGGCGTTCCTTGAGACCCTGGTGGAGCATCGCCTGGATGGAGGCCTTCACGGTGCGCACCTTCTTGTCCAGCTCGCTGTCCTCGTCGTCCGCGCGGCCGGTGAAGTGGAGCGCGTCACCGAAGTAGATGCGGTACTTCGTGGGCAGCGGGAAGGGCGTGCCCGTGGGGGTGATGGGGAAGGACGGGAAGCCCAGCAGCTTCGCCACCGGCTTCAAGTTCATCAGCGCGGGGGCCTGCTCCTCGGCGCCCACCACGGCGATGGGCACGATGGGCGTGTTCGTCTCCAGCGCCAGGCGCATGAAGCCCAGGCCGAACTCCTGGAGCTGGTAGCGCTGGGGCCACAGCTTGTTGAGCCCGCGCGTGCCCTCCGGGAACACGAGGATGGCCTCCTCCGCCTCCAAGAGCCGCCGGCAGTTCTCCGGCGTGCCGACAATCTGGCCCACGCGCGCCATGAACGTGGAGACGTACGGCAGGGACGGCACCCACTTCTCCACCATGCTGCGGATGGCGCGCGGCGGGTTGCCCTCCACCATCAGGGCAATGCCAATCATCGCGCCGTCCAGGGGCAGCTGGCCGGAGTGGTTGGACACCAGCAGCACCCTCCCCGCGGGGATGCGATCCGCGCCGTAGGCCTCCACCCGGAAGTAGTGGCGGTAGAGCCACATGAACGGGGCGATGGCGGCCAGGCTGTAGTCCAGGTTGAACCCGAACGGATCCACCCCGTACTCGTTCTCCGTCCGGGCCAGGGCCTGGAGTTGGTCGGACTGCTGCTCGCCGGCCATGCGCTCTGTCCAGCCGCGCAGGCCCTTCTTCACCTTGTCGCTGAAACGCTCCAGCATGGGCCCGCTCCTTAGCACCCCCGCACGCACGCCGGGAGTGGGCCGGACAACCCGCGAACGCCTTCTGACGATAATCCGCCGGAAGGTACCCCCATGCGCATCCCCTCCAAGGCCTCGCCCTCCTCCCGGACGTCCGCCCCCGGCTCCACCGTCGCCGCCACGGTGCTGACGCTCGCCTCCGGGGCCTCGGCGGGGCGGCTGCCGTCCCACGTCAGCGACTTCCAGCCCCAGGCCGCCACGTCACGGACGGGCAACACCGTGGCGGTGAGCGCGCCGGCGCCCAAGCGGGCCCAGGCGCACGGGCTGGAGCGAGAGCCCGCCCAGGCGGTGGCCTTCGTGAACGACTTCAACGCGCGCCTGGACCTGCCGCCCGCGCGCCTGAAGGAGAAGCTGGCGCAGATGCGCGAAAGCCCCTCCGCCATGTTCCGCGCCATGCCCGCCCTGTTCCAGGCGGACCTGCGCGGCCCCTACGCGCAGGAGGCACGGCTGACGGACCGGCCGCCGCCGGACATCCGGGTGGTGGGCGACGCGCACGTGGGCAACCTGGGCACGTTCCGGGGCCCGGACGGCAAGGCGGTGTGGGGGCTCAACGACTTCGACCAGACGGGCACGGCGTCGCCGGAAGCGGACCTCACGCGCCTGGCCACCAGCGCCGTCCTCACCGCGCGCGAGGCGGGCCTGTCCTCCAGCGAGCAGGCCAAGGCGGTGGAGGCGCTCGCGAAGAACTACTTCGAGACGCTGGAGCTGCTGGCGGACGGCGACGCGAACCCCGGGGCCTTCCTGGACAAGAAGGAGTCCTCCGGCGCGGTGAAGGACCTCATCGGGAAGGCGCGCGACACGTCCGCGAAGGACCTGCTGTCCAGGTACGTGAAGCTCGACGGTGCGAAGGGCCCGCGCTTCCTCTCGTCGGACACGCTCAAGCCGCTGGACGCGGAGAAGAAGGCGGCGGTGCGGACCGCGCTGGCGTCGTACGAGAAGACGCTGGACGGCACGGAGGGCGTGGCGGTCCCGCTGAAGGTGCTGGACCTGGCCGCGCGGCTGGACGCGGGGGGCAGCAGCTACGGCCTGGAGCGCGACTACGTGCTCGTGGGCGCGGAGGATCCGAAGGCGCCGCCCGTGCTGCTGGAGCTGAAGGAGCTGCTCGCCTCCGGGGTGACGTCGCCGCCGGTGCCCGCGAGCGGCGCGGACGTGGTGAAGGCGCAGGAGGAGCTGGGCGGCGCGGTGAACCCGCTCACGGGCGCGGTGGACATGGGCGGCCGGGCCTTCCTCGTGCGCGAGGTGGAGCCGGAGAAGGCCAGGCTGGATGACGCCGTGCTCGGGAAGAAGAAGTCCCTGCGCTCCACCTTCGAGCAGGCGGGCGTCGTGCTGGCCCGGGCCCACGGCAACACGCGGGCGCAGGCCGCGCGCCTGGAGGACTGGGTGGGCGGCGACATGAAGGGGGCCACGAAGCGGCTGGTGGCCTTCGCGCAGGCCTACGCGGATCAGGCGGAAGCGGACTGGAAGGCCCTGAAGGCCGCGCGTTGATCAGAGCGACGCGGACAGCTGCCCCGCCGCGTCGCGCAGGGTGACGACGTCGAAGTCGTCCTTGAGCCACTGGAAGATGCTGCGCAGCCGCTCCACCTTCTTCGTGGCGCTCACGCGCAGGTCGCGCTGCTGGCGCACGAGCTCCGGCGGAATGCCGTCCGTGGCGTCCAGCACGTCGACCCCATGGAGCTCGAAGTTGAAGAAGGCGTCCGCCCGGCACGTGCGGTACGCGGCGCGCATCGTGCCGCGAGGCAGCGTCGTGGCGAACGTGCCGATGAACGGGAAGCGCACCACCGGCGTCACCGTCATGGGCAGCTCCAGCACGGCGCCCGTACCGCGCCGGTAGGGCTGCGCGGGGTCCGGCCGGTACGGCACGCGCGGCGCCAGCAGCACGCGCGGGGTGTCCAGCACGGAGCGCGACGGCCGCCCCAGCGCCGCCAGCGCCCCCATCACCGCCGCCTTCGCCGCGTAGTACGGGGCCGCCGGGAACGCGGACGACCCGTACCGGTAGCCCTGCGCCACGGTGGCCGCGTACAGGTCCGCGTTCAGCGTGTAGCCCGGGGCGCGAAAGCCCGAAGGGCGCACACCCACGGCCTTCAGAATGGCCGCGTCCGCCCGCGCCAGGTCCTCCGCGATGGCGTCCGGCCCCCGGCGGGTGAGCGCGTAGTCATGGGCGTGGCTGTGGCTGGCCACCTCCACGCCCGCCGCGTGGGCGCGCCGCATGCCGTCCGCCGCGCCGGGGTCCGTCTCCAGGTCCTCGCCGATGACGAAGAACGTCCCGGGCACGCCGACCTGCGCGAACAGCTCCAGGAAGCGCGGCACCGCCACGCGGTGCACCAGGGTGCGGGCGCGCTCGTCGAGCAGCGACTCGGGCAGCCCGTGGATCCGGCAGTAGTGCGGCAGCGAATCCAGGTCGACGGAGATGGACGCCAGTCGCGCTGCCGTCATGAGGCGCTCCCCTGCTCAGGTCCCGCGGACGCGGATGACGTAGAACAGCTTGCCCACGTTCTTGAGCACGTTGGGCACGCGCTTGAAGAGATGGATGGACGGCTGGCGCTTCTCATGGAGCTGGATGGGGATCTCCATGACGTTCAGCCCCTCGCGCCACGCGCGGATGACGAACTCGCTGGCGAACACGTCCATGTCCACCACGCACTTCTGGATGACGGGCAGCAGCGCTTCCCGGCGGAACGCCTTCAGGCCGTGCGTGTCCGTTCCCTGGAAGCCCAGCGCCACGCGCAACAGCTTGTTGTGCACCCGCGTGGCCGCGCGGCGGATGAGGGGACGCTGGTCGCTCGCGCCCTTGGCCGCCTTGGAGCCCACGACCATGTCCGCCTCGCCGCGCTCCAGCCGGGGCAGCGCCGCGTCGTAGAAGGACAGGTCGCACAGGTCGATTTCGTCGCACACCACGTAGGTGCCCCGGGCCTTGAGGATGCCGGCCTTGAGCGCCACGCCGTAGTTGGGCGTCTCCGAGTGGAACCAGCGCAGGCGCGGGTTCTTCGCGCAAATCTCCTCCAGGAGCCGCGGCGTCGCGTCGCGCGAGCCGTTCTCCGCGAAGATGATTTCGTAGTCGAGCCCGCGAGCATCCAACCCCTGACGCAGCTCTTCGGCTGCCTGGGCGATGATGGACTCCTCGTTGTAGACGGGGATGACGACGGAGAGGTGCAGGGCCATGGGTCCGGAGATGCGAAGAGAAGGCCTCGGGGCCTAGCACGGCCCCGGACCACCGTCGACAGGAGACGACTCCTTGCGTCAGCCGTTCAGCGTCCGGGCGCAGGCCCGCCCGCCCAGGATGGCGTCCTCCATGGAGGAGTACTCCCACTTCCCGTAGCGCCCCGCCGTGAGGATGCCCGCGTGCTCCAGGAAGCGGTTCACCTCCGCCATCGCGGGGCCGTAGGCGTCGTCGTAGAGGACGTACGCGTTGGGAATCTCCCGGCCCTTCGTGAAGAGGACGTCGTCCGCCGAGTGGATCATCCGCGAGCGCAGCAGGTCCTCCACCGCGTACTTCTCCGCGTCCGCCACGGACAGCTCGCCGTGGTGGCTGAACTCCACGGAGAAGCTGGCCGTGTCGGGCGGGGCCAGGGGCGCGTACACCGCCGACGGCGCCCCGATGCGGTACGAGTGGAACTCCGGCTCCGGCAGGTAGATCCAGTGCCACGGCTGGCGGTTGGCGCCCCGGGCCCCCACGCACACGTACGTGACGATGAAGGCGCGCAGGCGCTTCGCCGCGGCGCGCACCTCGTCCGGCACGCCGGAGGCGCCCTTCCCGATGAGGTCCACCAGCAGGGGCAGCGCGATGGAGGACACCAGCCCGGAGTACGGCAGGGTGCGGCCGTCCGACAGCGCGACCTGCTTCGCCTTCCAGTCGATGGAGACGGGCTCGGTGCGCACGCTCAGCTCGCCGCCCGTCAGGTGCTGCTTCATCGCGCGCGCCAGGCTCTCGATGCCGCCCTCGCGCGGGTAGAGGAACGACGCGTTGTAGCCCAGCTGATCACTGCCCGCGCCGAGCGCCCCGTCCACGACCTCCTTGAGGGTGGGGCGCGGCACGAACCGGCCGACCCACGCGGCGGACATCTCACGCGGGTGCACGGTCCAGAGCTTCTGGTTGTAGGGCAGCATGAAGTTCTTCGCGAAGCCCTCGCCCATGTAGCGGAGGATGAACTCCTCGAAGTTCACGGGGTCGCGCTCGCGCAGCGCGCGGCCCTTCTCCCCGTAGATGGCCTCCACGTAGCCGACCAGGTTCTCCGCGACGACCTCCGGCGGCAGCCCGTGGGTGTTCACCTGGTAGGGGAAGCGGGTGAAGGTGTCCCGCGAGAACACGGCGGCGCGGCGCTGGATGCGCACCAGCTGGTCCGGGAGCCAGAGCGTGTTGACCAGCTCCTGGATCTCCGGGTCGCGCAGGTGGAGCCAGTGGCCGGTGGGGTCGAAGTAACACCCGTCGATGACCTCGGTCTTGATGAGGCCTCCGACCCGGTCGGACTTCTCGATGAGGCGCCAGGGGCGCTTGAGGAAGTGCGCGGTGGACAGGCCCGCCAGGCCCGCTCCAAGGATGACGATGGGATCCATGACCCGCCGGGTCTACCACCACGGGAGGGCGCCTGGAAAAGGGACGCACACTGTTGGTGTTGCCGGGCGCCCGCCTTCCTGCCCGCCCGGGTGACGGCGGTGCGCCCAGAGGGCGCGTTCTTTCCGGGCTTGAAACGGCTCTGCTAGCCTGCATGCGCCGCGCGGACCACCGCACCGCCCCCGTCATTGCGCGTGCGCGCGCCAGCCGGTCTCGTCGAAGGAAAACAATGAAAGTCTCCTGCCCGTCGTGCCAGACGAATTACAACATCGATGACAGGCGGATCCCGCCCGGCGGCGCGAAGCTGAAGTGCGCCCGGTGCCAGACCACGTTCCCCATCAAGGCCGAGGGCGCGGGCGCTGAAGCCCCCGAGGCCGCGCCCCCCGCCGCGCCGCAGCCCGCCGCCATTCCGCTGCCGGGCACCGCCGCGCCGCAGGCCGCCGCGATTCCGCTGCCGGGCACCGCCGCGCCGCAGTCCGCCGCGATTCCGCTGCCTGGCACCGCCGCGCCCCGCGCCGCCGCGCCGCAGGCCGCCATCCCGCTCCCGGGCACGGCCGCGCCGCAGTCCGCCGCCATTCCGTTGCCGGGCACCGCCGCGCCCCAGTCGGCCGCCATTCCGCTGCCCGGAACCGCCGCGCCCCAGTCGGCCGCCACTCCGCTGCCCGGCACCGCCGCGCCCCAGTCGGCCGCCATTCCGCTGCCCGGCACCGCCGCGCCGCAGTCGGCTGCGATTCCGCTCCCGGGCACCGCCGCCCCTCGCGCCGCGGCTCCGTCGCCGCAGGCCGCCGCGATTCCGCTCCCCGGTACCGCCGCGCCGCAGGCCGCCGCCATCCCCTTGCCGGGTACCGCGGCTCCCGCGTCCGCCGCCATTCCGATGGGTGCCGGTCCGGCCATCCCGCTGCCGGGCACGGCCGCGCCGCGCGCCGCCGCCATCCCGCTGCCGGGCAACAGCGCTCCCGCGTCCGCCGCGATTCCGCTCCCCGGCACCGCCGCGCCGCAGTCCGCCGCCATTCCGATGGGCGCGGGCCCGTCCGCCTCCGCGATTCCGCTGCCCGGTGCGGCCGCCCCGCGCGCCGCCGCCATCCCGCTCCCCGGCACCGCCGCGCCCCAGTCCGCCGCCATTCCGATGGGCGCCGGCTCCGCCATCCCGCTGCCCGGCACCGCCGCCCCGCGCGCCGCCGCCATCCCGCTGCCGGGCAACGCCGCGCCGCCCGTGCCCGAGGATCCGTTCTCCTTCGACGACGAAGTCCCGCCCGCCGCGTTCGCCTCGCCGGGCGTGGCCGCGCCCCGGGCCATCTCGCTCGACGCGGGCCCTGCCGCGCCGGTGGCCCTTCCGGACGACTCGTTCAACTTCGACATGGACGCCGCGCCTCCGGCCCCCGCGCCCATGGCCGCGGAGGACGACTTCTCGGAGGTGGGCAGCGGCGAGTTCTCCTCGCTCGACACCAGCGACTTCTCCGAGCCGCGCGAGGACGTGACCCGCGTCGTCGCCATCCCCGTCCCCACCGACGCCTACCGCGAGCCCGCCGCGCCCGTCGCCTACGGCTCGAACGAGCCCGCCAGCACCGCGCGCGACTTCGACTTCTCCGAAGACCCCATCGCCGCCGCCCCGCCCGCCCCCGAGACCGACTTCGGCACGCCCGACTTCGACTTCGCGGACGACGGCAACCTGCCCGCCCCCGTGCAGGCCGCGCCCGAGGACGCCTTCACCTTCGACATCAACGACCCGTCCAACGCCCACGGCCCGGCGGCGGCGCGCGCCCATCCGCAGACCTACGGCTACGGCGAGCCCCAGCAGGCGGATCCGTTCGCCCTGGCCCCGCCCTCCGCCGAACCCGAGGCGGATCCGTTCGGCCTCCCGCCCCCGTCCGCCTACGCGGCCCCGGCCCCCGACGCGGACCCGTTCGCCCTGCCCCCGCCGCCCGCGGGCGCGCCGTCCTACGACCTGGGCGAGCTGCCCTCCGCGAGCGAGGACCCCTTCGCCCTGCCGCCCGCGCCCGGCCTGGACTACTCCGACCTGCCCTCGCCCGCCTCGCCCCAGGCGATGGACTTCTCGGACCTGCCGTCCCCCGCCGCGCCCTCGCCCGTGTCCTTCGACTTCGCGGAGCCGCCGGCCCCCGCGTACGGCCAGGCCCCCGTGCCCACGGATGATCCGTTCGCCGTGGACTTCACGTCGCCGCCCCCGGCTGCGCCGCCCGCTCCGGACTTCTCCCTGGACTTCGGAGACCCCGCCCCGGCCGCGCCTCCGGCGCCCGCGCGCATCAACCCCGCGACGGACTTCGGCGACGTGGACTTCGGCGACCCCTCGCCCGTCCCGGCCTCCGCCGCCACGGGTCTGCCGGACGCGCTGGAGTTCGACCCCACCGCCGCGCCCGTGGATGACCTGGAAGCGGACCTCTCCGCGCCGCTGCCGCCCCCGCCCGCCGCAGGCCCCGCGGACGGCCTGGAGATGCTCAGCTTCATCGACGACAGCGCCGGCAAGGAGGCCGGCGGCCGCGCGCCGGTGAAGCGCTTCCACGTGCGCCGCCGCTCCGGGAAGATGTTCGGCCCGTTCGAGGAGGGCGTCATCGTCAAGATGCTCGAGGACGGCCAGCTCCTGGGCAACGAGGACGTGTCGCCGGACTCGGAGGCGTGGTCCGCCATCGGCACGGTGCCCGTCTTCGCCGCCGCCATCCAGCGGCTGATGGAGGGCCCGTCCAAGGCCGTGCCCCTCGCGGCCACCCCGGGCGCGCCGGCTCCGGACACGGCGGGCGCCGCGGATCCCGCCAACCCCCAGGCCAGCATGGAGCGGCTGCGCCAGCTCTACGAAGGCCGCATGGCCGCGGTGTCCGTCGTGGACCGCAGCGCCGCCGAGGCCAAGTGGAAGAAGCGCCTGCCCGCCCTCATCGCCGCGGGCGTGTCGGTGCTCGTGCTGGGCACCGGAGTCAGCTTCGAGGCCGGCCGCTACGGCGCCTTCGGCCGCCACAAGTTCTTCCCGGCCCGCGTGTCCGCCGGCTCCTCGGAGGCGAAGCTCGTCGAGGAGGCGCGCAAGGGCCTCCTGGCGGACACCTACGCCAGCTACAAGGAAGCGCGGAAGAAGAGCGCCCAGGTGCTGGCCACCAAGGAGTACCCCGAGGTCCGCGCCCTCTGGTGCCAGTCCGTCGCCTACCTGCAGCGCCGCTACGCGGACGGCGAGCGCTCCGACCTCACCGCCTGCAACACGCACATGGAGGCCATCGAGCTCTTGGGTGAGAAGAACGTGGAGGTCCTCAAGACCGCCGCCGCCATCGCCCTCACCAACCGCAAGGGCGCGGAGGTGCAGGCCCGCCTGCAGGACGCCTCCACCCGCGAGGACAACCAGGGCGACCTGGAGCTCGCGTTCCTCCTGGCGGAGGCCTACGCGCAGCAGAAGGACATCGGCAACGCCGTCGCCACGCTGACCAAGGTGCTGGAGAAGGACCCCAAGTCCGCCAAGGCCCACCACGCGCTGGGCAACCTGTACCAGGCGCAGGGCAAGGCGGACGAAGCCGCCAAGGCCTACGCGGACGCGCTCGCCGCGGATCCGCAGCACGCCGCCTCCGCGGTGGAGCTGGCCGCGGTGGAGCTGCTCGTGCGCAAGTCGAACATCGAGCAGGGCGCCCAGGCCGTGGAGAGCGCCCTGAAGCTCCAGGACGCGCTGGGGCCCGCCGAGCGCGCCCGCGCCCGCGGCCTCAAGGGCGTGGCCCTCTTCCAGCAGTTCAAGCCCAAGGAAGCGGAAGCCGAGCTGAAGGAGGCCGCCAAGGACAACCCGGACTCCGCCTTCATCAAGGCCCAGCTCGCCCAGGTGCTGCGCTCGCAGCGCGACTACGACGGCGCGCTGCCGCTCTTCGCCTCGCTCGCGGCGGAGGACAGCGGCAACCTGGAGTTCGTGGACGGCCACATCACCGCGCTGGTGATGACGGGCAAGATGCAGGACGCGCTCACCGCCGTGGAGGCCGCCAGCAAGAGCTTCCCCAACGAGGCGCGCATCGCGTACCTCTACGGCCGCATCGAGGACGCGCTCGACAAGCCCACGGAGGCGGAGGGGCACTTCAAGCGCGCCAACGCCGCCGACGCGAAGCTGGTGGACGCGGGCCTGTACCTGGGCCGCCTGTACCTGCGGCAGCACCGCAACGCGGACGCGCGCGCCCTCCTGGAGGCCGCCGCGCAGCAGGCGCCGGAGCACGCCGGCGTGCACGCGGGCCTGGGTGAGCTGGCGCTCGCGGAGAACAACAGCCTGCTCGCGCAGCAGGAGTTCGACCGCGCCGTGCAGCTGGACCCCAATCTCGCGGACGCCCACCTGGGCCTGTCGCGCGTGTCGCTGCTCAACGGCGACGCGGCCCGCGCGGAGACGGAGGCCAACCGCGCCCTGGAGCTGGATCCGCACCTCTTGAAGGACGGCCGGCTGCAGCGCGGGCTCGTGCTCTGGCGGCTGCACCGGCTGGACGAGGCCGTGACGGAGTTGGAGAAGGCCAAGGCGGAGGACCCCCGCTCCACCACCACGCCCATCACCCTGGGCGCGGTGCTCCTGGAGAAGGGCGACCTGGCCGGCGCGGAGAGCAACCTGGGCCTCGCGCTGCGCAACGAGCCGTCCAACCACGAGGCGCTCTACTACCTGGGCCTCGTGCGCGCGAAGCGCTCGGAGTACACCCAGGCGCTCGACAGCATGAAGACCGCCGTGGACCGCGCCCCCAAGCGCGCGGACTACAAGTACGCCTACGGCGTCATCCTGCGCGACGCGAAGCGGCTGCCGGAGGCCATCGAGCAGTGGCAGGCCGCCGTGACGCTGGACCCCAACTACGCGGACGCGCACGAGGCCCTGGGCCACGCCTACCTGGAGCGCGCCGAGTTCGACAGCGCCATCGCCTCCTTCGAGGCCAGCCTCAAGGCGGATCCGCAGCGCACGCGGGTGATGGGCGCCATGGGTGACGTGCTCTTCAACGCCGCGCGCTGGGACGACGCCGTCCGCCGCTACCAGGCGGCGCTCAAGGCGGATCCGAAGCTCACGTACGTCTACTACAAGGTCGCGCGCGCCTACACGGAGCAGGCCCAGCACGCGAAGGCCATCGACTGGTACAAGAAGGCCACCACCGCCGAGCCGGAGAACCCGCAGCCCTTCTACTACCTGGGCTTCGCCTACAAGGAGCGCAACAAGCGCAAGGACGCCATCACGGCCTTCAAGGAGTACCTGGTGAAGAAGCCGGACGCGGCGGACAAGAAGGACATCGAGGACGAAATCTACGACCTCGAACACTGAGCCGGGCCTTCCGGGCGAGCCGTCGTCCCAGGCCCGCCCGGGCCACCGGCGGTCCCCTTCCGGTCAGCCTCCGGGGCCTGGGGGCGTCCGGCCCTGAGCACCCGGCGCGCGGTGAGCCTTGCCGGCCCACCCCGGGGTGACTACAAGGCGAGCCCCTATGCTGGACCTCCGGAACGTTGCGCAGAACTTCGATGCGGTCGTCGCCCGACTCAAGACGCGGGGCGGCAGCCTGGACCTCGGCCCCTTCCAGGCGCTCTTCCTGGAGCGCCGCGACCTCTACGTCTCCATGGAAGCGCTGGCCGCGCGCCGCAACGCCGCCAACGAGGAGATGAAGCGCAAGGCCAAGGAGGACCCGGCCGCCATGGAGAAGCTGCGCGGTGACCTGCGCGGCGTCTCCCAGGAGATCAAGGAGAAGGAGGCCCGCCTCAAGGAAGTGGAGGAGGAGCTCAACCGCATCCTGCTGGTCATCCCCAACGTGCCCCACGAGTCCGTCCCCGTGGGCGCGAGCGCGGACGAGAACGTCCAGGTGAAGGCCTGGGGTGAGAAGCCCAACCTGCTCTTCACGCCGAAGCAGCACTTCGAGCTGGGCGAGTCGCTGGGCATGCTCGACTTCGAGCGCGCCGCGAAGGTGTCCGGCAGCCGCTTCACCTTCTACAAGGGCGCCCTCGCGCGGCTGGAGCGCGCGCTCGTCACGTTCATGATCGACGTGCACACGTCCAAGGGCTACACGGAGCTGCTCCCGCCCTACCTCGTGCTGCGCGAGACGATGATGGGCACCGGCCAGCTGCCCAAGTTCGAGGACGACGCCTTCAAGACGTCCGGCGACCCCGAGCGCTTCCTCATCCCCACCTCGGAAGTCCCCGTGACGAACTACCACGCGGACGAAATCCTGGAGGGGGAGCAGCTGCCCATCCGCTACTGCGCCTTCAGCCCGTGCTTCCGCGCGGAGGCCGGCGCCGCGGGACGCGACACGCGCGGCCTCATCCGCCAGCACCAGTTCCACAAGGTGGAGCTCGTGAAGTTCTCCCAGCCGGACAAGAGCCTGGACGAGCTGGAGGCCATGACGGACGACGCGTGCGACATCCTCCGCCGCCTGGGGCTGCACCACCGCGTGATGCTGCTGTGCACCGGGGACATGGGCTTCGGCGCGCGCAAGACCTACGACATCGAGGTCTGGCTGCCGGGCCAGGGCGCGTACCGCGAGATTTCGTCCTGCTCGGACTGCGGCGACTTCCAGGCCCGCCGCGCGAAGATCCGCTTCCGCGCCCAGAAGGGGGACAAGCCCCAGATGGTGCACACCCTCAACGGCAGCGGGCTGGCCGTGGGGCGCACGAGCATCGCCATCCTGGAGAACTACCAGCGGGAGGACGGAAGCGTCGCCATCCCGGAGGCGTTGGTGCCGTACATGGGGGGCCTGAAGGAACTTCGCCCCCTGTAGTCAGGGGCTCCTGGCCCCGGACGTGAAAAGGGGCCAACATCCCTCTTGCCACAGGGAAGAAATGATGTAGAAGGGCGGCCCCACGGGCGCGGTTGGCCCGCCGGGAACCGGGCGGCACCTGCTGTGGAGGCGTGGCCGAGCGGTTGAAGGCAGCGGTCTTGAAAACCGCAGAAGGTGAAAGCCTTCCGTAGGTTCGAATCCTACCGCCTCCGATTTTGAGCTTGAGTTTCGTGGTTCTTTGACAGAGAAGAGTTGGAGAGATGGCCGAGAGGCTGAAGGCACAGGTTTGCTAAACCTGCATACTCGAAAGGGTATCGAGGGTTCGAATCCCTCTCTCTCCGCCACTTGATGTAAAGCAGCAGCCGGAAGAAATGCTCCCTTAGCTCAGCTGGATAGAGCGTCGGACTACGAATCCGAAGGCCGGAGGTTCGAATCCTCCAGGGAGCGCACTTCTTCTTCAGGCGCGCACATCATGAGTGACGACATCGCTTTCATGCAGCAGGCTCTTGAGCTCGCGCGGGAAGCAGCTTCACTCGGGGAAGTACCGGTTGGCGCGGTTGCGGTGCTGGACGGAAACGTCGTGGGCACGGGCTACAACCGCCGCGAATGCGACCGGAACCCCTTCGCCCACGCCGAAATGATTGCACTCGCAGCCGCTGCGAAAGCACGCGATGCGTGGCGACTCTCCGGGGTGACCCTCTACGTGACGCTGGAACCGTGTGCCATGTGCGCCGGTGCGCTGGTGCAGTCTCGTGTCACCCGACTCGTCTTTGGTACAATGGACCCGAAAGCGGGCGCGGTCGGCTCGCTGTACAACCTGGTGGAAGAGCCCCGGCACAACCACCGGCTTCAAGTGACAAGCGGTATCCTGGCGGAAGAGAGTCGCCAGCTTCTCAAGACGTTCTTCGAGCGCTTGCGCGCGAAGCGACGTGAAAACTGAATATTCTGGAGAGCTGGCCGAGTGGTCGAAGGCACCTGACTCGAAATCAGGCGTACCGGCAACGGTACCGTAGGTTCGAATCCTACGCTCTCCGCTCCAAAGTCTCTGGAGAGGTGGCCGAGCGGTTGAAGGCGCACGCCTGGAACGCGTGTATATCTGAAAGGGTATCGTGGGTTCGAATCCCACCCTCTCCGTTGTTATTTTCGAAGTAGCAGCAGCGATTTTGTGGTCGGGACAACGTGGGGGCGCGAACCCCGCCAGGTCCGGAAGGAAGCAACGGTAGCGTACTTCCGCGTGTGTCCCGGCCGTTCTGTTTCACCGCAAGCGCCGACATCCCTCCGGGGATGCCGGCGCTTCGGCTTTGCGGGCCTGCCCTCCCCTGCCCGGCCGCTCCCGCTTCAGTCCCGGGCGAGGATGGTCTCTCGCCCCACCTGGCGGACGACGCGGAAGCCCGCGGCCTGGAGCTCTTCCAGGGCCCGGCCCTCGAAGGTGACGGCGCGGTTGAAGGCGCGGTCGCGGATGGAGGCCTGGAAGGCCGCGTCCCGGGGCCAGTCGCAGGTGCGCCAGGGGATGTTCCGGCCGATGTAGAAGAAGCCGCCGGAGCCCCACAGCCCCTCGTTGACGATGAGCAGCCCCGTCGCGTCCCCCCGCGTGGCCCGGACGATGGCGCGGAACTGGTCCGCACGGAGGTCGTTGGACGGGAAGCCCTGGCCGTGCAGGAAGCCCAGGGACAGCGCGAGCACCGCCCCCGCCCCCCGGAGGCCCGGCCGGGGCAGCGCGGCGATGGACGCGGCCAGCTGGGACGCGGCCGCGAGCAGCGCCACCACGAGCGCCGGGTAGAGGAAGCGCTCCTCCTTGTGCGGCGTCGTCAGGAGGACGGCCGTGTAGACGGCCGCGCAGGTGAGCGGCAGGGACAGCGCGCGGAAGCGGACCAGGGGCACCAGCGACAGCGGCACGGCGGCCCAGGCCCAGAGGGGCACGGCCTGGAGCAGCGGCTCCCAGTAGAAGCCCGGCGGGGAAGCGCCGAACGCTTCGGCGGCCCTGCCGGAGAGGACGTTGTAGTCCACGTAGGCCCGGAACGAGTGGAAGGGCGTGCCCCAGGTGCCCCAGTCGAGCAGGCCCAGGCCCGCCGCCACGACGGAGCCGCCCACGCAGGTGAAGGCGAAGAGGCGCCACCGCCGGGCGGCCACCAGCCACCCGAGCGCGGCCACCACGAAGAGGGCGGACGGATAGCGCGTCACCACAGCGAGCCCCAGGGCCACTCCGCCCAGGAGCCCGGCTCGACGCACCCGCGCGTCGGGCCCGGTGTCCGGGCGGTCCAGGGCCTCCATGGCCACGAGGAGGAAGGACGCGGAGAAGGACTCCGACAGGGTGCGTCCGGCGAAGAGGAGCACCGGCGCGCTCAGCCCCACGAGCAGCACCGCGAGCGCCGCGCCCCACGGGCCCGCGCGGCGTCCGGCGAAGCGGTGGACGGCCCACAGGCTCCAGGCGTGGAGGGCGAGCTGGGGCAGCGCCACCACGCCCCGGTAGACGCGCGGGTCGGTGATGCCGAAGCCGTGCGCCACCTTGAGGAAGGCGGCCAGCACGCCGGGGACGGCCCAGTTGCGCAGGCCCTCGCGCCATTCCCAGGCCAGCACACCGTAGCCGTGCACGCGCCAGTACGCGGGCTCCAGCGTCTGGAACACTTCATCCGGGTGGATGCGCCCCAGCTGACGCACCGCGAGGACGCACGGCACCAGCGCCACCGCGAGGAGCCCCAGCGCGAGGAGGCGTCCGGGCGGCTCCGTCCGGACGGCGGGCACCGGGAGTTCCACCGGGGCCTGGGGGGTGGCGGGGGCTTCGGGCGCGTCGGGGATGGAGGCGTTCACGTGGCGGAGGCGACTCTTTCTGGACCCGACGTCCTGCGCAAGACGCGCGGTGTTTGTCGGGGAGGCCGCGGCTCGGGTAGGAACGGCCTTTTCCCCCAAGGAGGAAGACCATGCCAGACGTCATCGTGGTGGGCGCGGGCCACAACGGACTTGTCGCGGCGGCGATGCTCGCGCGCCGGGGCCTGTCGGTCACCGTGCTGGAGGAGAAGGACCAGGTGGGCGGCGCGTGCAAGACGGAGTACCCGTTCCGCACCGCCCCGAAGCTGGGGGTCTCCACGGGCGCGTACCTCCTGGGGCTGATGCCGCCGGAGCTGCTCCAGGAGCTCCAGCTGGAGCTGCCCCTCAAGCGCCGCGACCCGCACTACTTCCTGCCCACCATGGACAAGCGCTACCTGCTCTTCGGCTCGGATGAGCGGGAGCTGGAGCGGCAGTTCCGTGAGTTCTTCTCCGAGGCGGACTGGAACGCCCACGTCGCGATGAACGCGGAGCTGGGGGCGCTGCGCGAGGACCTGGCGCCCGCGTGGCTCCTGCCGCCCCGGCCGCTGGAGGAGACGGCGGAGCGCTACGTGCGCCCTGCCCTGCGCCAGCACTTCATCCACCTGTGTCGCGGCACGGCGCGCGAGTACCTGGAGCGCTTCGGCTACAAGTCCGACTTCGTGAAGGCGATGTACGCCGTCACCGACGCGTTCTCCGGCCTGGACGGCGGCTACGACACGCCGGGCACGGGCATGAACCTGCTGGTGCACAACCTCTGCCGGCTGCCGGGCAGCGGCGGCACGTGGATGATTGTCGAAGGCGGCATGGGCACCGTCACCCAGCGCATCGCGCAGCTCGCGCGCAAGCACGGCGCCCAGCTGCGCACGAACGCGAAGGTGGCGTCGGTGCGCGTGGACAGCGGCGTGGTGAAGGGCGTGGTGCTGGAGAACGGCGAGGAGCTGTCCGCGAAGGTCGTGGTCTCCAACGCGGACCCCTTCCGCACGCTGAAGCTGGTGGACACGGCGGCGCTGAACAAGGATTACCGGAGCATGGTGGACGGGCTGTCCGCGCCGGGCACCACGCTGAAGGTGAACCTGTGCCTCAAGTCGCTGCCCACCTTCACCTGCCTGCCGGAGGACCGGGGCCAGTTCGGGCCCACCATCCACCTGCTGCCCCAGGAGGACGACGTGCTGGGCGCGCTGGCGCACGGCTACAAGGAGGCGAAGGCGGGACGGCTGGCGGAGTTCCCCTCCATCGAGTGGTACGTGCACACCACCGTGGACCCGACCCTGAAGGACGAGGAAGGGCACCACAACTCCGCCCTCTTCGTGGAGTGGGTGCCGGAGAAGCTGGAGGGCACCACCTGGGAGAAGGAGGAGGCGCGGTACGTGAAGCACCTCCTGTCCATCTGCGACCGCTTCGCGCCCGGCACCAGCGACCTGGTGCAGGAGTACTTCGCGCTCACGCCGCCCAAGATTGAGTCCCACTTCGGCATCACCCGCGGCCACATCCATCATGTGGACAACAAGCGCGGGTTCACCGACCGGCTGCCCTATGAGACGCCGGTGCAGGGGCTCTACTTCTGCAGCGCGGGCTGCCACCCGGCGGGCAGCGTCATCGGGGCGGCGGGGCACAACGCGGCCAACGTGGTGCTACAGGCGCTCGGACGCTGACACGGAGTGCGGTTCACGGCGGGCGGAATGGACGTTCCATGGATCATTCGGCCCGCCGTGTTTAGATGACTGTCCCCATGAGCTACCTCGTCCTCGCCCGCAAATGGCGCCCGCAGAAGTTCGATGACATGACCGGCCAGGAGCACGTGGTCCGGACCATCGGGAATGCCATCAAGATGGACCGGGTCGCGCATGCGTACCTGTTCTGTGGCCCTCGAGGGGTGGGCAAGACGACGGCCGCCCGCCTGCTCGCCAAGGCGCTCAACTGTGAGCAGGGGCCCACGGCGACCCCGTGCGGCACCTGCCGGGCGTGCACGGAAATCACCGCCGGCACCAGCGTGGACGTGGCGGAGATCGACGGTGCGTCCAACAACGGCGTCGAGAACGTCCGCGAGATTCGCGAGAACGCGAAGTACCTGCCGCAGCGCGACCGCCACAAGATCTACATCATCGACGAAGTCCACATGCTCTCCGGGGCGGCGTTCAACGCGCTCCTGAAGACGCTGGAGGAGCCGCCCGGTCACGTGAAGTTCATCTTCGCGACGACGGAGGCGCACAAGCTCCCGGACACCATCCTGTCGCGCTGCCAGCGCCACAACTTCCGTCGCATCTCCGCGGCGCGGATGCTCCAGCGCCTGAAGGAGATCTGCCAGGCGGAAGGCGCGGGCATCTCCGAGCAGTCGCTGTCGCTGGTGGTGCGCCAGTCCGAAGGCGGCATGCGCGACGCGCTGAGCCTGCTGGACCAGATTCTGGCGTCGTGCGGTCCCAACCCCACGGACGAGGCCGTCGCGGAAGCGATGGGCGCCATCGACCGCACGGTGGTGCAGGACTTCGCGGAGGCGCTGGTCCGTAAGGACGCGAAGCGCGTGCTGGGCCGGGTGGACGAGGTGTTCAACCGGGGCCTGGACCTGAAGCGGCTGGCGGAGGAGCTGGCGCTGCAGCTGCGGCACCTCTTCGTGACGAAGTCGCTGGGTGAAGCGCCCGCGGAGCTGGCGGAGTCCGAGCAGAAGGCGCTCCTGGCGCTGGCGAAGGAAGCGGACACCGCGCAGCTGTCGCGGCTGTTCGACATCGTGCACGGCTGCATCTGGGACGTGTCGCGAGCGGCGCAACCCCGGCTGGCGCTGGAGATGGCGCTGCTCAAGGCCATCCAGCTGTCCCCTGCCGGTTCGATTCCCGACCTGCTGGCCCGCGTGGAGCGGCTGTCCGCGGGACTTGGCGCGGAAGGCGCCGCGAAGAGCACGTCCGGAGCGCCGGGAGGTCGCTCCGGTCCCGCGAACTTTCGCGTCTGAGGTCCAGACCGAAGTCCGCGCGCCGGCCCCGTCCGTAGTGACCGCTCCGCGCCCTGCTGAAGCTCCAGCTGCGTCCGCGCACGCGGGCGCCGCACCGCGTCCGCTCGACGCGCAGGGCACGTCCGTGCACGCGGGCGCCGCACCGCGTCCGCTCGACGCGCAGGGCACGTCCGTGCACGCGGGAGGCATGCCGCGCACGGCCGACGTACAGGCCCCATCCGCACACGGGGGTGCCACGCCGCGTGCGCTCGACACTCAGGATGCGTCCGCGAGTACGGGAGCCACGCCGGGTACGTCTGCTCCGCACGGCACCTCCCCGCATGCGGGGGCGACGTCTCGTCCCTTCGAGACTCAGGCTGGGTCCGCGCTCGCAGGCGCTTCGCCGCGAGTGACGGATGCACGAGGTCCGTCCACTCACGCGGGCGCCACCGTTCGCCCCTTCGACGCGGCGGGCGCGCCCGCGCACCCGGCCCCCAACGGGCACTCCCGTGACGCCCAGGGTCCCGCGGCCTACGCGGGCGCCAGTCCCCGTCCCTTCGGAGCGCAGGACACTCCCGCGCGTACGACTCCCGCGCCCCAGTCCTTCGAGGCTCGCGGTGCTCCCACTGCGCATGACGGCGCACCGCCCACGGTCGTCACGCGTGCAGCGGAGCCGTCCCAGGCCGGTGCTTCCGCCGTGGCCACGCGGACGCCTCCCGCCGCGCTGATGGAGGGCCTGTCCCCCTCCGCGGCCCGCCCCCTCTCCTTCCTGCGCAATGGCGGCGCCGCGGGCGGCCCTGTTCCGACGCCCGCCGCCGTGCCTCCCGCGCCGGTGGTGATGGACGACCTGTCGCCCTCCGCCGCGCGTCCGCTGTCGTTCCTGCGCAATGGCGGCGGCGCGGCCCCCGCGATGGAGGCCCCTCCGGCTCCGGCCGTCGTGATGGACGACCTGCCCCCGTCCGCGGCGCGTCCCCTCTCCTTCCTTCGCAACGGCGGCGCCCAGCCCCCGGCGGCTCCAGTCCCGGGGCCCACGCCCGCCGCTCGCGCTCCCGAACCCGGGCCCACCGTGCGCATCACCAACATGCGCAAGCCGGAGCCCGTGGCTCCGCCCGAACCTCCGCCGCTCGGCGACGAGGACGCGGACGAGCGCATGTTCCCGGAGGAGGGCTCCGCCGAGGGCTGTGCCTCCGGCGAGTGCATCCCCGTCGCGGAAGCCGCCCCCGCGGAGCCGGAGCCGCCGGAGCCCGAACCGCCGCCCGCGATGGCGCCCGTCGCCACCAGCCGCGACAACCCCAACCGCCCCCTGCCCGAGCGCTGGCGCGCCGCCGTGGAGACCGTGAAGGCCGCGTCCGTGCGCCACGGCACGGCGCTCGCCAACGGCCGCCTCCAGTCCATGAAGGCGGGCGAAATCATCCTGGGCTATCCGCCCTCCGCCGCCTTCCACAAGGCCGCCGTGACGGCCCCCGCGGGCAAGGCCGCCGTGGACGCGGCGCTGGCCTCGCACTTCGGCCGGGCCGTGAAGCTCACCATCATGGACGTGCCCCAGACCCAGGACGTCCTCCCGGGCGGCATGGGGCTGAGCCTCTCCGAGCAGGACACCCAGAGCCGCGCCACCCACGAGAAGACCACCGAGGGCAAGGTGCGCTCGCACGCGTCCGTGCGGGCCATCCTCAAGATGCTGGGCGGCGAAATCGAGCACATCCAGGTCTACGAGCCCGAGCGGCCACCGGCCAACCTCCCGGACGTCCCGGCCGCTCCTGACGACTGACAACGCCGCCGGGCCCCGCTAGGGTGCGCGGCAACGTCCCTGCTCCGAGCGGCGCCATGCCGGCCCGCGCTCCCACGACCGGGGACCGAGGAAGCACATGCCCGGCATCGACCTGAACTACTTCATCCGGCAGGCGAACAAGCTCACCGAGAAGATCGAGGAGCGGAAGAAGCAGCTGGCGGAAGAGACCGTCGAGGCGAAGTCCGGCGAGGGCCGCGTGACGGTCGTCGCCAACTGCGTGCAGGAGATCCGCAGCATCAAGATCGACAAGAGCGCCATCGACCCCAACGACCCCGGGATGCTCGAGGACCTCATCACCGCCGCCGTGAACGCTGCCCTGGCGAACAGCCGTCAGCACATGAACGCGGAGCTGGCGAAGATCTCCGGCGGCGTGAAGATCCCCGGCATTAATTAAAGACGGATGACCCCCGATCCGCTGAACCGCCTGGTCGCCCAGCTCGCGAAGCTGCCGGGCATTGGTGAGAAGACCGCCCAGCGCCTCGCGTTCCACATCCTGCGGGCGCCGGGCGAGTTCGCCGTGGACCTCTCGCAGGCCATCCGCGAGGTGAAGGAGAAGGTGCACCTGTGCGTGCGCTGTTTCTCCCTCACCGACTCGGAGCTGTGCGGCTTCTGTCGCGACAACCGCCGCGACGAGCGCGCCCTGTGCGTCGTGGAGACGTACTCCGACCTGATGGCGCTGGAGCGCACCCGCGAGTTCAAGGGCCGCTACCACGTGCTGCACGGCGTGCTGTCCCCGCTGGAAGGCGTGGGCCCGGAGCAGCTGCGCATCAAGGAGCTGCTGGAGCGCCTCAACGACAGCCGGGTGGAGGAGATCATCCTCGCCACCAACCCGGACATCGAGGGCGAGGCCACCGCGCTCTACCTCACGCGCCTGCTCAAGCCGCTGGGCCTGCGGGTGACGCGCATCGCCCAGGGCCTGCCCATGGGCGGCGACCTGGAGTTCGCGGACCAGGCCACGCTCGCCAAGGCGCTGTCCGCCCGTCGCGACCTGTGACGGCTACTGCGTCACCTTCCACGAGAACGGCATCAACACCGTGACTTCCTGGTCGCGGTGCGCCGGGAAGCGCAGGCTCTGGGCCTGCGTCTCCAGGCAGCGGCCCACGGCCGTGGAGGCCAGCGGCCCGCGAGTGCCCGCGCGCACCTTGCCGGAGGACACGATGGTGAGCTGCACCTGCACCTCGCCCGCGGCGGACGGCAGGTCGGACTTGTAGCGCTCGAAGCAGCCGGTGATCTTCGAGCGGCCGTTGGACACCACGCGCTGGATGTCCTCGATGCCCAGCGACACGCGCCCCTTCACCGCCGGCTTCGTCCCCGCCTTGCGAGGGGACGTCTCCTCCGTCCCCTCATCCACGTGGGGCGAATCCGTCACGGACGCCGCCACCGCCTCGCCGCCCGGCGGACCGCCCTGCACGCTGCCGGGTGGGGTCCCTTCAGGGACCTGGGCCTGCATCCCCGAGGGCGTCGGCGTGGCCACGGCCTGCGAGCCCTGGGCCGCGACCGCCGGGGCCTGAACCGCCGCCGGAGGAGTCCCATTCGCCACGGGCGCGGCGACCGGCTGCGCCTGGACCGGAGGCGTGACGTTCGCCGCGGTGGCACCGGGCCGCGCGACGACGAACGCCGCGCCCGCGAGCACCAGCCCCACGCCGCCCACCACCCCCGCGAGCCAACGCCGGGACGCGGGCTTCGTGGGAGGCGCGCTCGCGATGACTTCCGGAGCGGGAACCTGCGCGGGGGCGGACCTGTTCTGCGTGGTCAGCGCCCGCATGCCCGTGGCGCTCGGACGGGCCACCTGCTGCCCGTACGTGTTCGTGCCAGCGCCCGCCACCGGTGGAGCAAGCGCCGCGAACTCGGGGTCCGTCGGACGCGCGGCGGTGAGCGTGGCCAGCGTGGGGATGCGCGTCTTCTCCGTGACGCGCTCCTCGCCGAAGTGCTGGCGCAGGAACGTGCCCAGCGCCGGAGCGCCCGCGGCCCCGCCCTGGAAATCCGAGGCGAAGGTCTCCAGCGCGACCGCGAAGTCCTCCGCCGTCGCGTACCGGTCCTCCGGCTTGAAGGCCATGGCCTTGAGGATGATGGCCTCCAGGCCCTCCGGCAGGTCCGCCCGGAGCGCGCGCGGCTTCTCGAAGTCGCCCTGCAGGAGCGCGTTGAGCACCGCCAGGTCGTTCTCGCGGGAGAAGGGCCGCACGTGCGTGACGGCCTCGTAGAGGCTGACCCCCAGCGAGAACACGTCCGCGCGGTGGTCGACCTCCTTCCCCTGCGCCTGCTCCGGCGCCATGTAGATGTACTTGCCCTTCACCACGCCGGTGCGCGTCTGCACCAGGCGCGACTCGGCCTTGGCGATGCCGAAGTCCAGCACCTTCACCTGGCCCTGGTACGTCACGTACAGGTTGGACGGCGACACGTCCCGGTGCACCACGTGCAGCGGCTGGCCCTGCTCGTTGGTGAAGGTGTGCGCGAAGTGCAGCCCTCGCGCCGCGTCGATGAGCACCCGCAGCACCACCGGCAGCGGCACGTACTGGCGGCGGCGGCCCGCGAGCCGCAGCGTCGTGGAGAAGTCCTCGCCCGCGAGGTACTCCATGCAGATGTAGTAGCAGCCGTCCGTGAAGCCCAGCTCGTGGATCTGCACGATGTGCGGATGCGACAGCTTCGCCGCGAGCCGCGCCTCGTCGCGGAACATCTCCACGAAGTCGGGGATGGCGGACAGCGTCGGCAGCATCCGCTTGAGCACCACGTTGCGCTCGAAGCCGTCCGCGCCCAGCAGCTTGGCGAGGAAGATCTCCGCCATGCCGCCCTCGGCCAGCTTGCGCACGAGGACGTACTGCCCGTAGGGCTGGAGGATGGGCGCGGTCGAGGCCCCGGCGGGATCCGGAATGGGAACGTTGGGCTGTGCCATCCCTCAAGGTCCTCGCGGCTTCAGGGTGCGCACCGTGAGTACGTCCGGGGCACCGGGTCGCGTCATCTTAAACACCAGCAGGGGGGGCATTCCCATGGGGGGGACCCACGTATCGAAGCGGTGCTTGGCGTCCAGGGGCACGGCCCGTCCGTTGATGGACAGGCGGGCATTCACCGGCGCCACCCCCGAGGCCCGCACCTTCTCCGCCGCCGACGCACCCTGGCGCGGGCTGTCCACCACCAGCCCCACCACCGAGTTGTCATAGACGAGCTCCAGCTTGTTCATCCGCCCGCCCTTGAGGGCCGCGCCCGCCTGCGACAGCGGCGTGACGGACCACAGGTAGCTGCCCTCGCCCAGCGCCCCCGCCTCCAGCGCCGCGCGCGGCTCCGACACCGTGCGCTGCACCACGGGCGTCGTCAGCGAGCCCGCCTTGTACACCGCCACGCGATAGGTATGGGCCCGCGGTTCCTCGCCGTAGGTGAACGTCACCGCCGGGGGCTTGTCCTGGTAGAAGATGGTCGTCTTCTCCGGCCCCTCCGGCACCACGTTGCGCACGCGCGCCAGCGCGCTCGTGGGGGACTCCGGGGCGAAGTGGACGCTGCCCGCCGCCACCTGCGTGCCGTCCTCCTTGCGCGCCCGCCAGTACAGCGTGCCCCGCGCCAGTGCGGACACGTTGACGGAAGCGCGGTGCACCCGGCCCCAGAGCACCGGCCGCTTGAAGGCCGCGTCCTGCGCCGCCTCCACCACCGCGTCGCCCTCGCCCTCCCAGGTGAGCGCCACCTCCGACAGGCCCCGGTGGAAGACCTCCGTGCCCTCGCCCGGGCCCACCGCCACCGCCGCCGCCTCCAGCGGCTCCACCTTCGCGGTGCCGTCCGTGGCCACGGTGGCGCGCTCACCGGCGCGCAGCTCCTGCCGTGCCTCGCCCCGCCGCAGCGTCACGTCGCCCGTGTGCGCCGCTACCTGCATGCCCGCGTCGGTGCGGCGGATCTCCAGCCTCGCGCCGCTCCCGGACTCCACCGTCATCTCCGGCAGCACCACGCGGCTCTGGCGCCCCATGGCGAGCTGCACGGCCAGCAGGCCCTGGAGCAGGTGGACGCGCGCCTCGTCGATGGTGCCCTGCTGCCCCGCGCTCTCCAGCACCGCCTCCGCGCCAGGAGCGAGCGTCAGCACCGAGCCGCTGTCCTTGAGTGACAGCACCGCCTCGCCGCCCTTCGTCCGCACGCCGTCGCCGAAGGCCAGCACCTCGCCCTCGCGGCGCACCTTGCGCCAGCGGCCCGTGTCCTTCGCCTTCACCTCCGTGACGCCCGAGGACGCGCGCACCGTCACCGCGATGGGCGCCAGCTCCATGATGCGCGGGGCCGAGGGCACCACCTCCGCGCGCTCGCGCGTCAGGTCCACCGCGTCACCTTGCGCCGCGCGCAGCGTCTTGCCGTCCTTGGAGACCAGCTCGATGGCGCCCAGCTTCACCTCCACCCGCGCCGAGTCCTCCGCCACCGCGACCTTCACCTCCGACGGATCCGGTCCCACGCGCGTGAGGCCGAAGGGGGTGAGGATGTTCAACGTCACCTTGGAGCCCGCGACGTCGGCCTTCCCGCCCGCGGGCACGCGCGACAGCACGATGCCGCGCTCCACCTTCATCACGATGCCCGTCGCGTCCGAGCCCACCGCGAACCGGCCCTCGCTGCCCACCTCCACCGTCCGGTCGCCCGGGAAGCGCACCGTCGCGGATCCGCTCTCACCGGTCTCCACCGCGTCGCCCGCGAGCAGCGGTCCCTCCACCGCCGGGCCCACCTTGCCGCCGCGCTCCAGGCGCACGTCGCCGGACAGCCCTTCCAGGCGCCCGATGGGGACGACGGCCCCCGCGTCCACCTCCACCACCACGGGCGGAGGCTTCGGTGCCTCCTCGCGTTCACACCCCGAGCAGCCGGAGAGGAGGACGAGCAGCGACAACGCGAGGATGCGGACAGGACTCACTGAAACCTCGACGACGACGGACGGGCGTCGCGGTGGCACCGCGCGACTCACCGGCGCCTCGGGAACAGATCAACGTTGAGAATGGCCTGCTCGCCTTCGCGCACGGTGACCGTCTTCGTCTGGGTCACGTGCCCGGCGGCGGACAGGGTGATGCGGTACGTGCCGCCACGGACGCGCGCGGTGAAGGCGCCGCTCTTGTCCGTGCGCGTGCGCACCTTCGCCTGCGGGATGCTCACCGTCGCCACCAGCGGCTTGCCGCTCCGGGCGCTGCGCACCTGGCCCACCAGCGTGGCCTGCTCGCCCTTGCGCTCCTGGGCCAGCACCACCACCAGCTCCGACGTCTGCCCCGCCACCACCACCGCCGCCTCTTCCGTGGCGCGGAAGCCCGGCGCGGACATCGCCACGGCCACCGGTCCCGGCGCGAGCCCTTCGAGCAACACCTCGCCCACCATGTTCGTGCGCAGCCGCGCGGCTCCGGAGACGACCTGCACGTCCGGGACCGGGACGCCGTTCTTGCCCTGCACCACCTTCACCTTGAGCGAGCCCGTGGCCGGCGCCTTCTTGCGCAGGCGCAGCTGCACGGGCGCGCTCTCCGTGTCCCCGCTGACGGAGGCGACCGC
Organism: Corallococcus exercitus; assembly: GCF_042231735.1. GTDB lineage: Bacteria > Myxococcota > Myxococcia > Myxococcales > Myxococcaceae > Corallococcus > Corallococcus exercitus_B. The sequence goes on along the minus strand of NZ_CP102577.1, from coordinate 9,229,002 downwards.
GGTCGCGTCCTCATAGCCGTCCACGCTCGCCTGCGTGGATTGCGCGCCCTCGGGCAGCAGGACGCGCAGCTGGCCGTGTGCGTCCGCCACCAGCTCCTCGTTCGTGCCCGGCGTCTTCAAGGAGGGCACGCGCACGTGGGCACCCGGCAGCGGTGCGCCCGTCTCCGCGTCCACGACGCTCAGCGCGACGAAGGCCTGGCGCGGGCCTTCCACGGGCCGCGACGTCCGGCCCTCGCTGCCCAGCGCGACCTCGAAGCCCAGGCCGATGCGGCGCATCCGCTGCTCGGAGCGCAGGCCACTGCCCTCCAGCTCCATCGTGTCGTGCGCCTGCTGCACGTCCAGGAGCAGGCGCCCCGTCCAGCCATCCCGGCTCACCACCGGGTACAGCAGCGCCGCGCCCACCACGTAGCCGGACGACGACGCCTTCAGTCCATCCGCCGCGTGCGCGGAGAGCGTCAGAGGCAGCTCGCCCCGCGCCTCCAGCTGGAGCCGCGCCGGCAGCGCCACCAGCACCCGCGCGGAGAGCAGCGCCGCGTGCCGCACGCCCCGCTGCAACACCGGCGCATAGGTGTACCCACCGAACAGCGGCAGCTGCGCGAAGCCGTAGCCCGCGCCCAGCTCCAGCCGCACCGGCCCCAGGAACAGGCGCCCGCGCGGCCCCACCGAGCCGCGCAGCAGGCTGCCGCCCGTCACGCTCGACGACGCGTCCCGAAGCTCGAACGCCTCGCGCTGCAGATCCACCTGGCCGCCCAGGTACGTCCCCGCCCAGCCCATCAACGTCAGCGCCACGTCGTTCGGCGTCAGACCGGAGTAGGTGAGCCCGGGCCCTACATCCACCTGCTCACCCTGGCGCGAGGACAGGCCGTAGCGCAGGCGCAGCGAGGCGCGCTCGGACTCGGGGGCTTGCGCACGGGCGCCCCCGGAACAGGCGAGCGCCAGGACGAGGACGGCGAGGCGCGGGAGGATGTCGGTGAGGGGGCTCAAGCGGCGCAAGGCCCGGCAGAGTATAGAGAAGCGGGGCAGGTGTCCCAACCCGCGAAGCCGTCATTCCTTCAAGAAGCGGCGCGGATCACGGCTGGCTTCTTGCTGGAGTGGAACTGCTTTGCTAAGCATGACGGCGGTCGGTAGCGCCTCGTCTAACCTCCGGGATTCACTCCAGAAACATCGGAGCGCCGCCGTGCGCGGGGCGAGCGAACGCTGAGGAGCGCATACGCCCATGGGCACGCAACTGGTGATGTACGAAGAGGAGTTCACCAAGATCAACGCCGTTTGCGACCGGCTCACCAAGGACGCGAACGCGAAGGTGGTCTTCCTCGTCGACAAGAACGGCCAGCTCATCTCCTCGGCCGGCCAGACGCAGAACATCGACACCACGTCGCTCGCGTCGCTGACGGCCGGCAACGTGGCCGCCATGGGCGGGCTCGCGAAGCTGATTGGGGAGAACGAGTTCCCCAACCAGTTCCATGAAGGGGCGAAGGACAGCCTCTACATGACCATCGTGGGCAGCCGCGTGGTGCTGGTCGTCATCTTCGACAACCGCACGAGCCTGGGCTTGGTGCGCCTGCGCATCAAGAAGGCCAGCGACGAGCTGACGAAGATCTTCGAAAGCCTCGTGAAGAAGACCGACAGCCCCGGAGCCGGTTCGCCGTTCGCCGAGATCTCCGACGACGATATCGACAACCTCTTCAGCGAGTAACCCGGGAAGCCATGTCCTTCATCAATTACTCATCCCGCGAAATCAACTGCAAGATTGTCTATTACGGGCCGGGCCTCTGCGGGAAGACGACCAACCTTCAGTACATCTACAACAAGACCGCGGCGGACACGAAGGGCAAGCTCATCTCCCTCTCCACGGAGACGGACCGCACGCTCTTCTTCGACTTCCTGCCGCTGTCCTTGGGTGAGATCCGCGGCTTCAAGACGCGCTTCCACCTCTACACGGTGCCCGGCCAGGTGTTCTACGACGCCAGCCGCAAGCTCATCTTGAAGGGCGTGGACGGCGTGGTGTTCGTCGCCGACAGCCAGATCGAGCGCATGGAAGCCAACATGGAGTCGTTGGAGAACCTGCGCATCAACCTGGCGGAGCAGGGCTACGACCTGAACAAGATTCCGTACGTCGTGCAGTACAACAAGCGCGACCTGCCCAACGCGGTGACCGTGGAGGAGATGCGCAAGGCGCTCAACCCCCGGAACATCCCGGAGTACCAGGCCGTGGCCCCCACGGGCGTGGGCGTCTTCGACACGCTCAAGGCCGTGGCGAAGCTGGTCCTCACCGAGCTGCGCAAGGGCGGCTGACACTCCCGCCTGCTCCCCTGCCCGGCGGGCTGCCCCCCACCGGGCAGCCCCCGGAAAAGGATGGTATGACCTCGTGCCGTCGGGCAGAGCCGCCTTCCGAGGTCGTACCGTGCGCGTCGCATCCGCCACCCTCCGTCTCCTCGCGCTCCTGAGCGCTGGCCTTCCCGGGCCGGTGTTCGCGCAAGGTGCGTCCCCCACCCCCGCTTCTCCTCCTCCCGCCGCGCCGGCCGCCGCCGCACCGCAGCCCGCCGCGTCGCCGCCAGTCCCTGCGGCCGCGACAGCGCCCGCTGGCGACCAGACGGCGGATGAGGCCTTCACGTCGCGCGTGAAGACGCTGGAAGAGCAGGTCGTCGACCTGAAGGAGAAGATCTACCGCTCCAAGGCGCGCCTGCTGCTGCTCCAGGAGTCGGTGATGGGCGGCGAGCTGTCCACCGGCGCCCGCGCGGTGCTCGTGCACAAGAACGAGATGGGCAACGCGTTCCAGCTGGAGTCGGTGGTGTACGCGCTGGACGGCGCGCCCATCTTCACCCAGGTGGACACGCAGGGAGACTTGAACCGGCACCAGTCGCTGGAGGTCTTCAACGGCCGCATCGTGCCGGGCCAGCACCAGCTGGCGGTGCGCCTGGTGTACCGGGGCAGCGGCTACGGCGTGTTCAGCTACCTGGAAGGCTACAAGTTCAAGGTGCAATCCAGTTACACCTTCAACGCGGAGTCCGGAAAGGTCACCACGGTGAACGTGGTGGGCGTGGAGAAGGGCGGTCTCACCACCGACCTCAAGGACCGGCCCGCGGTGCGCTACGACATCGAGGTGGCCAAGGACACGCGCGCGAACCGGCCGCCCGGGCCCACCCCTCCGGCGACGGAAGGGGCCGCGGGCACGCCCGTTGCTCCGGCCACCACCTCCAGCGAGCCGAAGTAGGGAGTAGACGGCCGTGACCGCGACGCTGCACGCCCTGGCCCTCGCGCTGTCCCTCGGGGCCGCGCCCGCTCCGGCGCCCCAGGCTCCCAAGCCGGGGACCGCGCTGCCCCCCATGCCCGCTTCGCTCAGCACGCGCGCCGCTTCGGTGGAAGCGGTGGAGGCGGAGCTGCGCGCGGCGGAGCAGTCCCTGCGCTTCGTGGAGACGCAGTTCACGGAGCGCCCCGAGCCGAGCAGCACCGACTCGCAGCTCAAGCGCTTCTCCGAGGGCGAGGTGTACTCGCTGTTGGGGGACTGGGCCGCCGCGTCCGTCCTCTTCTACGACCTGGTGAGCGACCCGGACTTCAAGGCGAACCCGCGCTACCCGGAGGCGGTCTTCTACCTGGCGGACGCGCTCTACCAGCAGAAGAACGACATCGGCGCGCGGGTGTACCTGCGCGACGTGCTGGCCCTGCCCCTGACGCCGCAGCGCTACAAGGAGGCGGTGAGCCGCTACCTCGCGGTCGCGGGCCGGCTCCAGCAGTTCGAGGGCATTGACGCGTACGTGGAGAAGGCGCGGCAGCTGTCGGGCGGCGTGCTGGCGCCGGACATCGCCTACGTGCACGCGCGCGGCACCTTCAAGCGGATGGACCTGTCGCCGGAGGAGCACCAGCAGCGCTCGCGCGCGCTGTTCGCCCCGCTGGCGCAAGGCCCCGGCGCCTTCCGCGTGCAGGCCGTCTACCACCTGGGCGTGCTGAGCGTGCAGAGCGGGGACTACCCGGCCGCCATCGCGCAGTTCCAGCGCATCGTGGGCAGCGGTCCGGACGCGGTGGTGTCCACGGGCCTCGCGGAAGCAGAGGCCCAGCGCTTCCGTGAGCTCGCGTTCCTGTCCCTGGGCCGCCTGATGTACGAGACGGGCCGCTACGACGAGGCGCTGGACCACTACGGCCAGATTCCGCGCGAGAGCGAGCGCTTCCCGGAGTCGCTGCTGGAGGTCGCGTGGACGTACGTGCGCAAGCAGGACTTCACGCAGGCGAAGAACGCCACGGACATCCTGCTACTCGTCGCGCCGGACTCGCAGCTCGCGCCCGAGGGCCGCATCCTCCAGGGACACCTGCTCCAGAAGCTGCGCCAGTACGACGAGGCGCTGGAGACGTATGACGGCGTGGCGCGCATGTTCACGCCCGCGCGCGACAAGGTGGACGCGCTCTTGCGCGTGAACCACGACCCGGTCGCGTACTTCGACAACCTGCTGGCGCGCAACGAGCGCTCGCTGGACGTGAGCACCCTCTTGCCCCCGCTGGCGCTGAAGTACGCGTCCACGCAGAAGGAGGTCGCGGACGCGGTGCGGATGGTGGGCGACCTGGACAGCGGCCGTCAGGGCGCGGGCGAGGCGAAGGCCATCGCGGAGCGCATCCTGGAGGCTCTGGACGCGCGCGGACTGGAGGCGTTCCCGGAGCTGCAGGAGGGCTACGTGCGCGCGGAGGCCGTGGACACCGCACTCACCGCCGTGGAGCAGTCCCTGGTGCAGGCGGAGGCCGCGCTGGTGGAGGAGAAGCTGACGCCCGCCGAGCGCGAGAAGCTGCTCGTCGCCCAGGGCGCGCGCGAGGCCCAGCGGGTGCGCTTCGCGGCGCTGCCCACCACCACCAAGGAGCTGGAAGCACGCCGTCAGCGCATGCAGGCGAAGGTGGACGCGGTGGACCGCGAGGCCTTCCGCGTGGGCTACGAGCTGCAGAGCCTGCACGCCAACGCCGCCGCCATCCGCAAGTGGGTGGAGGACACGCGCGACGACCGGCAGGCGGACCCCGCCGAGGAGCGCGAGTTCCTGGTGCAGCTCCAGGCGGAGATCGCCACGCTGAGGGACCTGCAGGTGGAGCTGGACCGCACCCGCGCCCGGCTCGCGACCGAGCGCCAGTCCACGGACACGACCCTGGAAGGCGAGGCCGCCATCCGCGCCCGCTACTCCGCCGCGCTCCAGCAGGAGCACGGCCTCTTGCGCGCTGGCGAAGGCCGGCTGTCCGGCGAGGACACCCGCGTGCTCCTGCGCATGCATCAGGTGCGCTCGCGCATCGACTCGCTGCGCGGCCGGGTGGCGGTGGCCCGGGTGGCGCTGCGCTCGCGGCTGGAGCACCGCGTGAAGTCCATCCGCGACAAGGTGCGCGTGGAGCAGGCGCTGCTCCAGGGCTACGAGCAGGAGGTGGCCGCCGCGTCCGGCGACGCCCGCAACCTGGTGGGCCGCATCGCCTACGACAGCTTCCGCCGCGTGCGGCAGCAGTTCTACGACCTGGTGCTCAAGGCCGACACCGGCACGGTGGACGTGGCCTTCAGCCGCACGCAGGACAACGCGGCGAACATCCAGAAGGTCGCCAAGGAGAAGGCGGACGCGCTGCGCGCGCTCGACACGGAGTTCAAGGACGTCCTGTCGTCGGAAGGGGGGGACTGATGGCCCTGCGCCGCCCTGCCCTCGCCCTCCTCCTGGCCTTCGCGCCGCTGGCCTCACACGCCGCGAAGGCCAAGAGCCCCAGCCAGGCCGCGAAGAAGTCCTCCACGCCCTCCGCGCCCGCCTCCCCCGCGAAGGCCCAGACGCCTCCCCCTGCCCCGCCCGCGCCCACTGCTTCGCGCTACCTGGACGGGCTGGGCCACACGCCGGAACAGGAGAAGCTGCTGCGCGACGTGAGCCGCGCGCTGGAGGCGTACGAGGCGGAGTCGCGCGACTTCCACCGCGAGGTGAAGCAACTGGTGGAGCGGCGCTACCAGCAGAAGCGCGCCGCGCTCTCCAACGCCTACGAGAAGACGCTCACCGCGTTGGAGTCGCAGGAGCGCACGCAGCGGCTGGACGCCATCGCCCGCTTCGAGGACTTCCTGCGCCGCTACCCGGACGAGCCCCGCGCCACGCCGGACGTGATGTTCCGCCTGGCGGAGCTGTACTACGAGCGCTCCGCGGACGAGCACCAGCTGGCGCGCCGCGACTACGCGGAGCGCGTGCGCACGATGTCCGACGAGGCGATGGCGGACCTGCCGCCGGAGCCGGAGGTGGACTTCACGCCGTCCATCGGCCTGTACCGCACGCTCCTCGCGCGCTTCCCGGACTACAAGCTCAACGACGGCTCGCTGTACCTCCTGGCGTACTGCCTCAACGAGCAGCACAAGGACGAGGAGAGCCTCGCCACCTACCAGCAGCTCACCACGCGCTACCCGAAGAGCCGCTTCGCCACCGACGCGTGGACGCGCATCGGCGAGTACTGGTTCGAGGACGAGACCGACCCGGAGGCGCTGCGCAAGGCCGCCGATGCGTACACCGTCGCGACGCGCGACACCGGGCACCGGTTCTATGACAAGGCCCGCTACAAGCTGGCCTGGACGTACTACCGGATGGACTGGTTCGAGGAGTCCGTGGACAGCTTCCTGCTGCTCCTGGACCACTACCAGTCCCACCAGCAGTCCGGCAGCAAGGCGGACGAAGGCGACCTGCGCTCGGAGGCGCTCCAGTACATCGCGCTGTCGCTGGCGGACGAGACGTGGGGCGGCGTGGCCAAGGCCCGCGACCTCTTCGCCAAGCGCGGCGGCCGGCCCTACGAGGCGGAGGTGTACCGCCGGCTGGGCAACGTCTACTTCGACCAGCTCCGCAACGAGGAGGCCATCGCCGCGTACCAGCAGGTGCTCTCCACCGACCCGCTCACCGCGGACGCGCCGCGCCTCCAGCAGCGCATCGTCCAGGCCTACGAGCGCGACCGGCGCATGGACCTGTACGCGAAGGAGTCGGAGAAGCTGGCCAACAGCTACCTGCCCGGCGGCGCCTGGTACGAGAAGAACAAGGACGACCCGAACGCGCTGTCGCACGCGCAGACGCTCGCCGAGCAGAGCCTCTACTCCGCCGCCGCGTACCAGCACCAGCAGGCGCAGGCCTTCCAGAAGGAGGGCAAGGACGCGGAGGCCAAGGCCACCTACGCCGCCGCCGCGCGCGCATACGGCACCTACCTGGAGCGCTTCCCGCGCAGCAAGACCGCGTACGCGATGCGCTTCTTCCACGCCGAGTCCCTCTTCAACTCGGACGCGTACGGCCCCGCGGCGAAGGAGTACGAGGCCGTCCGCGACTCCAACCAGGACAACACCTACCGCGACGTGTCCGCGCACAACGCGGTGCTCGCCTGGAAGGCACAGCTGGACGAGGACGTGAAGGCGGGCCGCGTGCCGGAGCGCAAGCCGCTGCGCGCCAGCGAGCGCCCCAAGGACAGCGCGCACACGCCCGTGGCCCTGGCGGAGACGGAAGCCCGGCTCGTGAAGGCATCCGACGCCTACGTGGCGATGCTGCCGAAGGAAGAGGCCGCGCCGGGCATCGCGTACCAGGCCGCGGAGCTGTTCTACACGCACGACGACTTCGCCCAGGCCCGCCCCCGCTTCGAGCGCGTGGTGCAGGCGTACCCGCGCAACCCGGTGGCCGGCTACGCCACCAACCTCATCATCGAGTCCTTCCTCGTCGACCAGGACTGGAAGAGCGTGGAGGAGGTCAGCGCGCGGCTCGCCAGCAACGCGCAGGTGGTGGACCCGTCCAGTGAGCAGTACCGCGAGCTGATGAAGTTCAAGCTCGCCGGCCGCTTCAACCTGGCGGACCAATTGGCGGCGCAGAAGCGCTACGACGAGGCGGCGAAGAAGTACCTCCAGCTGGTGGAGGAGGCCCCCCGCCACGAGTTCGCCGACAAGGCGCTCAACAACGCGGCGGTGGCCTACGAGGAGCTGCGCCGGTTCGACTCCGCGATGAAGCTCTACGAGCGCGTGTACCGCGACTATCCGAAGTCACCGTGGGCGCACACCGCGCTGTTCCGCGTGGCCCTCAACGCGCAGAAGTCCTACGACTTCGACAAGGCCGTCACCAGCTACCAGAAGCTGGTGAAGGACTACCCGAAGGCGGAGGAGCGCGAGGCGGCGCTCTACAACGCGGCGTCGCTGCTCGAAGGCCAGCAGCGCTACGCGGAGGCCGCCGCCGCCTTCCAGCGCTGCGTGGAGCTGTATCCCCACGGGAAGAGCGCGCCGGAGAACCAGTACCGCGCGGCCCGCATCCTGGAGAAGCAGGGCGACACGAAGGGCGAAATCCAGGCGCTGGAGGCCTTCGTCCGCAAGTTCGCGAGCAAGGCGGATCAGGTGGAGCTGGTGGTGGACGCGAAGCGCCGCCTGGGTGACGCGTGGAAGAAGCGCGGCAACGCGAAGGAGGCCCAGCGCGCGTACACCGCCGCCGCGGACGACTTCGACCGCCGCAAGCTGAAGCCGAACACGCAGCCGCGCGCCGCCGAAGCCGCCGCCTACAGCCGCTTCCAACTGGCCGAGCTGGAGCTCCAGCGCTTCGACGCGCTGAAGGTCAGTGGCACCGGCAAGGCGCTGGAGAAGAGCCTCACCAAGAAGAAGGAAGCCGTGAATGCGGTGAATGCCGCGTACACGAAGGTCCTGCCGTACAAGCAGCTGGAGTGGTCCCTGGCATCGTTCTACCGGCAGGGCTACACCCTGGAGCGCTTCGCGGCCACGCTGCTGGACGCGCCGGTGCCTCCGGAGCTGAAGCGCCTGGGGGATGAGTTCGTGCTGAACTACCAGGACCAGCTTACGCAGCACACCGTGGCCCTGGAGGACGGCGCGGTGGAGAAGTACGCCGCCACGCTCAAGGAGGCGCGCAACTACCGCATCTCCAACGAGTGGACCCGTCGCACGCTGGAGGCGCTCAACCGCTTCCGTCCCAAGGAATACCCGGTCCTGAAGGAGGCCCGCGGCATGCTCGCGTCGGAGGCCGTGTATCCGGATGGTCTGCTGGGCAGCCTCGCCGCGCCGGTCGCGCCCGCGCGCGTGGAGCCCGACAAGGCGACCCGGCTGACGGAAGGGGGCACGCCATGAACACGGGCCGCAAGTTCGCGCTCACCGGGCTGGTGCTCTGGCTGTCCGCCTGCGCCTCCGCGCCCGAGACGCGCAAGGACTCGAAGCTCACCGGCCCGGAAGGCGGGCCCGCCACGGCCGTGAGCACGGCTCCGAAGACCGGCGACGCGAAGGCTCCGGTGCAGCCTGCGCCCGTCGCGAAGTCGCTCTCCGGTCAGGAGCGGGACTTCACCAGCGCGGTGGAGGTCGCCCGGCGCGGCGAGCTGACCATCGCGGAGACCGCGCTCAAGGCCCTGCTGGAGAAGTCCCCGAAGCTGGGCCCCGCGTGGACGAACCTGGGCATCGTGCAGGAGCGCCAGGGCCGCGTCCCGGACGCGGAGCGCTCCTACCGGCAGGCGCTGGCGCTGGAGCCGGACCAGGAGGCCGCGTGGGATTGCCTGGTGCGGCTGTCGGCGCGCACCGGTCGCGCGGCGTCGCTGGAGGCGGAGCTGCGCGAGGCGCTGACGAAGCAGGACTCGGTGGCCCGGCGCACGGCGCTGGCGTTGAACCTCCTGCTCCAGAAGAAGCACGCGGCCGCCGTCGCGGAGGCCCGCCGCGCGCTCCAGGTCAGCGAGCAGCACGTGCCCGCCATGCAGGTGCTCGCGCAGGTGTACGCCCGCGAGGGCAAGTTCGAGCTGGCGTCCATGGTGCTGGGCAACGCGCTCGCCATCGACGCGCAGGACGCGGCCACGCTCAACGCCCTGGGCCTGGTACACCTGGGCCTCAAGGAGCGGCCCCAGGCGCTGGAGCGCTTCCGCCAGGCCATCGCGCTCAGGCCGGACTTCGCCGAGGCGCGCAACAACCTGGGCACCCTGCTCAACGAGGGCGAGGACTACGCCGGCGCCCGCGTGGAGCTGGAGGCCGCGGTGAAGGCCGCGCCGGACTTCGCCGCCGCCCACCTCAACCTGGGCAACGCCTACCGGGGCGAGGGCGACTTCCCCCGCGCCCTGGCGGAGTACGAGCGCGTGCTCCAGCTCCAGCCCGACGCGAAGGACCCGTACTTCAACCTGGGCCTGCTCCACCTGGACCTGGAGCCCGCCGGCATGGACCCGCTGGAGCGCCTCCAGAAGGCCGCGGCCTTCCTGGGCCAGTACCAGGCCAGGGGCGGCACCGACGAGCGCACCGCGCAGTACCTCAAGGACGCGCAGAAGGGCATCGACCGGGAGACCCGCCGCCGCGAGCGCGAGCGCAAGGAGGGCCTGAAGAAGGCCGCCGAGGCCGCCGCCGCCCCCGCGAAGGCCCCCGAGGCAGCTCCGACCCCCACCCCGACTCCGGGGCCCCCTGCCACGCGGCCGGGCGCCTCGGGTAAGGTGTCCAAAGACGTCCGGTAGCCACGACTCCCGCCCATGCGCCCCGCCCTCTTCCTGCTGCTGCTTGCCGTCGCCCGTCCGTCCTGGGCGGAGGACCCCGCGTCCACGAAGAAGGCGGCGCAGGGCGCGACGCCCCCGGCTCCGGCGGCGAAGAAGTCGCCCAAGGCCATCCACCTGGAAGCCATCAAGGTCGAGGGGCGCATCCAGAAGCCGGAAGCCTTCTATTTCCTCGACCGCTCCAAGCCGAGCTTCGACGACCTGAACCGCACGGAGAGCTTCGTGCCCAAGGTGGTCCAGAGCGTGCAGCAGGACCCCTTCTAGTTCCATGGCCCTTCAAACCCGCCCCAAGCTGCTGCGCGTCGGCGTCATCCAGGACGGGCGCATCGTCGAAGAGCACCACCTGCTCCACGACTCCGTCACCATTGGCGACGACGCCCGTAACACCATCGTCCTGCCCCCGTCCGAGGCGCGCCCGCCGCGCTTCAAGGTGCTGGAGAACCGCGGCCAGCAGTTCCACCTCATCATCGACGAGCACATGCAGGGCCGCGTCAACCTGGGCTCGTCGGACGTGGACTTCGACGCGCTGCGCGCCCAGGGACTGGCCACCCGCCGCGCGGACGACACCTTCGACCTGCCGCTCCAGGAGAGCGCGCGCGGCAAGGTGGAGCTGCCGGACGCCACCCTCTTCTTCCATTTCGTCCCCGCGCCCGCGGAAGGCGCCAGGGCCTCGCTGCCCCCGGAGCTGAAGGCCAGCCCGTGGAGCACGGTGGACCGCCTGTTCTTCGGCATCCTCCTGTCGATGCTGGTGCTCTACGTGCTCAGCGTCGCGCTCATCGTCGCCCAGCCGGCGCCGGTGGAGGCGGAGGTGGAGCTGGACCAGCTGGAAGACCGCTTCGTGCGCGCCATCATCCCGCAGCAGCCTCCGAAGAAGGAGGAGCCGCCGAAGGAGAATGGCTCCAACGAGCCGAAGAAGGCGGACGAGCCGAAGGCCCCTTCGACGAAGCCCACCACAGCTGACTCGACGCCCGCGCCCGTCAACAGCGCGGAGCGCCGGCAGCAGATGGAAGCCCGGGTCGCCGGCACCGGCATCCTCAAGCTGCTGGGCGGCAAGGGGCCCGGCGGCGGGGACGCCATCGCGGACGTGCTCGGGAGCGCCGGCAGCGGCACCAACGTGGCGGAGGCGCTCGCGGGCGCGCAGTCCGGCGGCGCGCTCGCGGTGGGCGCTGGCGGCGGCAACGGCATCGCCAACCCCCAGGGCGACACCGGCGGCAAGGTGGCGGCCATCGGCGCGACGCAGACGTCCGGCGTGGGCACCGTGGACACCGGCCGCAAGCAGGCCGTCAAGGTGCCCCAGGTCGCGGACGCGGTGCCGGAAGTGGACAGCTCCGAGGTCAGCCCCAAGGACCTGGCCCGCTTCATCCAGCGCATGAAGGCGTCCATCCAGCGCTGCTACGAGAAGGAACTCAAGCGCGACCCCACCCTCAAGGGCAGGGTGATGGTCCGCTTCAACCTCAAGCCGGACGGCCGCGCCGGCAACGTGGAGGTGGATGAATCCACCCTGCGCTCCGAGGGTGTCAGCAGTTGCATCATCACCACCATCCGCGGCTGGAAGTTCCCTTTCCAACCGAGTGACGACGTCCCCGTCAGCTACCCGTTCATCTTCTCGCCAGGGGAATAGGCTCGGCCTCCCGGACCTTCCGGAGGCACCGGACTCGCGGGGAGCACATGGAGAAGCTGGCCGTCATCGCCACATCCCCCCTCTTCGAGATGCTGGCCCCCGCGGAGCTCGCGCGGCTGGCGGAGCTGGCACGGCTCTACCGGTATTCGCACGGGGAGGTGGTGTTCGAGGAGGGGGACCTGGGCGACAGCCTCTTCGTCATCGTGCGAGGCCAGGTGGAGGTGGTGCGCCGGGGGACGGATAACGGCGTGAAGCCCCTCACCGTCCTGGGCCCGCCGGAGTTCTTCGGGGAGATGGGCCTCATCGACAAGGACCACCGCTCCGCCACCGTGCGCGCCCTGGGCGAGGTGGAGCTGCTCCAGCTCACCGCGCAGGATTTGCGGACCTTCCGGTTGGCGCACGCGGACGGCTTCACCTTCATCGTCGTGAACATCGCGCGCAGCCTGTCCGCCCGCCTGCGCGAGGCCAACGCCCGCCTGGCCCCCCAGGACTGAATCCCGGCGTCCGGAAACCGGACTCCGGGACGACGGGGCATTGCGTTGACACCCCTCCCCCTCGCTCCTACGCTCGACTCTTGAAGCTTGGAAGGGGCCGGAAGGACTCGTGAAGCGCATGCGCACGCTGGGAATGCTCGCCGTGGTCGGGGGACTCTTCACCTCCGGGATGGTGCTCGCGCAGACGCCCGCGCCGCTGCCGCGTCCCGCCACGCCCGCGCTGGACAAGGCCGGTGACGTCCCGGACAGCCAGAAGCTGGAGCGCAGCACGCAGGCCCTGGGCGGCATGCGCGAATCGCTCCGCCAGGTGTTCGAGAAGGTCGAGGAGGCGCGGCGCACCAAGGACGTGGTGAAGCTCAACTGCGCCAACGAGAAGCTGACGCAGATCAAAGGCCTCCTGCGCATCTCCGAGCAGGCCGACGTGGCCCTCCAGGAGGCCGTCAGCAAGAGCGAGGCGGCGCCCGGCGAGCACGAGTTCACCAAGGTGATGATCGCCCAGCAGAAGGTGGGCCAGCTGCGCTCGGAGGCCGAGGAGTGCATCGGCCAGCTCGCCTTCCGCACCGACGAGAACCTCTTCGTGGAGGTGGAGGAGCCCGACAACCTGCCCGGCGGAGACCCCACGCGTCCCCCGCCGCCGCCGGACCTCATCGTGCGCCCCCCGCCCGCGAGCCCCGTGGACTGAGTGCCTGACTCCCTCCCACCTCCCGCGGTCCCGGCCCTGGACCGTTTGTTCCGGAGGGGGAACCCGCGTGCTATGCCGGCCGTCTCCCCTACCCGAACGCCTCTGACACCATGACGCAGCCTGGGACATTCCGCCTTGCCCTTGGGGCCCTGGCGCTCGCGGCGCTCCTGCCGCTGACGGCGTCGGCGCAGGCCTTCTCGGGTGGACGGCCTCCGGGCGGCAACGGCCTGAAGGTGGGCAACGGGCGGCTGCACCCGACGCTGGACCTGGAGACGCGGCTGGACAGCGGCGTGGGCTACTTCCGCGCCGAGGGCACGGGCCCCCTGTCGCCGGACCTCTCCGGAGAGCTGGCGCTGCACATCCGCCCCGGGCTGCTGCTGGACGTGCCGTCCCCGAAGCTGGCCGTCGCGCTGCGCGCCAACCTGGACTACGTGGCCTACACGGGCCTCATCACCGCGGGCTCCGGGGCGGCGTCGCACCTGGAGGGCGCGGCGGACCTGGCGCTGCTCTTCAACCAGGAGAGCACGCTGTCCGTGGAGGTCGGCGACGAGCTGACGCGCTCGGACCGCACGCGCACGGTGGCGCTGGGCGCGGGCGTGCTCAGCCTCTTCAACGAGGCGCGCGTCAAGGCGCAGTGGAAGCCCGGTGGCGGCGCGCTGGAAGTGACGCCGTCCGTCGCGTACGCGATGGAGTTCTTCGAGCCCCTGGGCGGCATGGCCCCCGTGGGCTGCACCGACGCCGCGTGTGATCCGCTCGCCGCCAGCCAGTTCAACTACGGCAACCTGCGGCTGGGCGCGGAGGGCCGCTGGCGCTTCCTGCCCAAGACGGCCGTCGTCGTGGACACGGGCCTGGAGTACCGGGGCTACTTCAACGACACCACCACGCCCAGCGCGGCGCTGCTGCACGCCATGGCGGGAGTCTCCGGCCTGGTGTCGCCGCGCATCACCCTGACGGCGAAGGCGGGCTGGAGCCAGAACCTGGGCTCGGGCGGCGGCGGCACCGTGGTGGCGCAGGCCGAGGGCACGTACCTGTGGGGCCCGTCGCTCACCGTGAAGGGCGGCTACCTGCGCGCCTTCGAACCGGTGGCCGCCTACGGCACCTTCCGCGACGACCGCGTCTACGCGGAAGCGCGCTCCGTGATGGGCAGCCGGCTCGCGCTGCACGCGATGGGCGCGCTGGACTTCCTCTCCTTCGCGGGCGGCCGGAGCGACACGCTGGTGACGCTGGACCTGGGCCCCGAGTATCAAATCCGCCCGTGGCTCGTGGGCGCGGTGGGCTACATGCTGGGCACCCGCTCGTCGTCGCTGAGCGCCGCCGGCCTCAACTACACCCGCCACGAAGGCTACGCGCGGGTGTCCGTCTCCTACTGAGGCTCGCGCCCATGCGTTCCTCGCGGCTCACCGTCCTCCTCCCGGCCCTTCTCCCGGCCCTCCTTGCGCTCCTCTGCGCGTGCCACGCGGACACGCGTCCGGCGCCCCCTCCGCCCACGCCCGCCGCGTCCACGGAGGCCGCGGCGACGTCCGGCGGCAACCTGGGCCCCGGGGACGTGGTGGAGGTGCGCGTCTTCCAGGAGCCCGAGCACTCCGGCACCTGGCGCGTGTCGCCGGAAGGCACCATCGACTATCCGCTGTGCGGCAAGGTGGAGCTGTCCGGCCGCACCGCCAGCGCCGCGGCGGACGCGCTGCGGGACTGCCTGGCCCGCTACCTGCGCCGCCCGCAGGTGTCCGTGCTGGTGCGGGAGTACAACTCGCAGAAGATCTTCGTCTTCGGCGAGGTGCAGAAGCCCGGCACCTTCCCCGTCACCGGCGAGATGTCCATCATCCAGGCGATTACCCTGGCCGGTGGCTTCACCAAGCTCGCGGCGAAGAACAACACGCTCGTCACGCGGGTCATAGACGGGCAGGAGCGCAAGATTCGCGTGCCCGTGGAGGACATCGGCGTGGGCCGGGAGCGCAACTTCCTGCTCCAGGCCGGCGACATCGTCTTCGTGCCGGAGAGCTTCTTCTAGTCGCGCGGCGTCCAGCCGATTTCGTCCAGGAAGCGCTTCGCCTGGGTCATGAGCTGGGGCGCCAGGTTCGCGCCGCTCGCCAGCACGTCGCCCTTGAGCACGTCGAAGGGCCGCCCGTCGATGTGCACGATGACGCCCCCGGCCTCCGCCACCAGCAGCCCGCCCGCGGCGATGTCCCAGGGCTTGAGGCCGAACTCGAAGTAGCCGTCGAAGCGGCCGGCCGCGACGTACGCCAGGTCCAGCGCGGCGCTGCCGGTGCGGCGCATGCCCTGCGCCAGCAGGATGAGCTGGGAGAAGAGGCCCACGGGCAGGTCCGGGCGCTCGCGCACGTCGTAGGGGAAGCCCGTGCACAACAGCGCCCGCTCCAGCGTGTCCGTGGGGCTGGCCTTCAGGGGCACGCCGTTGAGCGTGGCGCCCTGCCCCTTCGCGGCGGAGAAGAGCTCGTCGCGCATGGGGTCATAGACGGCGCCCGCCACGGTGCCCTGCGGCCCCTCCACCGCCACGCTCACGCAGAAGTGCGGCACCTGGTGCGAGTAGTTGGTGGTGCCGTCCAGCGGATCCACGATCCACCGGAGCGTGTCGGTGCCCTGCGTGGCCCCGCTCTCCTCCGCGAGGATGGCGTGCCGCGGGTGACGCTGGCGCAGGAAGTCCAGCAGCGCGGCCTCCGACGCGCGGTCCGCGTCGGTGACCAGGTCGATGCCGCCCTTGAACTCGATGGTGCGGTGCTGGGGGAAGCGCTCACGGAGGATGCGGCCGGCCATGCGCGCGCCCTCCTCCGCGGTGCGGCGCAGCGCGGCGGGCGTTTCCGGGTCGTGGGCCATGGGTGCGTTTTCCTCGTGGGAGGTCAGGAGGCGGGCTCGGCGAGCAGCTGCTCGATCTCCGTCTGGAACTGCTGGAGGAACTCCTCGGCGAAGCCCTCGTGCACGTGCCGGATGACGCCCTTGCGGTCAATCAGGAAGGTGGTGGGCATCAGCCGCACCTTCAGCAGGCGCTCGGACACCAGCGCGTTGGCGTCCAGGAGGATGGGCACCTCCACCTTCGCCTCCTCCAGGAAGGTCGGGATGGCGCGCACGTCCTCGTCCACGTTGAGCGCGTAGGCCTTGAAGCCGCGCTTGCCGTATTCCTTCTGCAGCTGCGCGTACATGGGCAGCGCGTCCTTGCAGGGCTCGCACCACGTGGCCCAGACGTCCAGGAGGACGACCTGTCCCCGGTCGCTCTTGAGGTCATACGGGGTGTTGTCCGGGTAGTGCTTCACCTGGAAGGACAGCGGCTGGCCCGAGGCCCGGCCCGACGACTCCAGGGCGGAGCTGCTGGAGCGCGGACCGTCACCGGTCCGGTCCGTGAGCGGAGGCAGCGACGAAGGCGACGACGAGGCACAGCCCATGGCGAGTGCCAGGGCGCCCAGCACGGGCAGGAACGGACGGCGCATGGCTCAGGTCCCCTTCCCCGCCCGGGCCTTCAGGGCGGTGAGCAGCTTTTCGATGAAGCCCCCGAAGGCGCCGTTGCTCATGACGAGCAGCACGTCGCCGGCCTTCGCCTCGGAAGCGACGCGGTCCACCAGCGTCTGCACGTCGGTGGCGCCGTCCGCGGCGATGCCCTGGCCCTTGAGCGCTTCGATGAGCTTGGGGACGTTGAGCTCCTCGCCCTCGGGCACCTTGTCGTGGCGCTCGGGCACCTTGAGGCTGGCGCGCGCGGCGCCGGGGAAGGCGTGCGCGTAGTCCTCCTGGTGGATGTTGCGGCGGCTGGTGTTGGAGCGCGGCTCGAAGATGGCCCACAGGCGCCGGTCCGGGTAGCGGTGGTGGATGGCGGCGATGGTCTCGCGCACGGCGGTGGGGTGGTGCGCGAAGTCGTCCACCACGAGCACGCCCTCGATCTCCGCGCGCACCTCCTGCCGGCGCTTCACGCCCTGGAAGGTGGACAGACCCTGCTGGATTTCAGCGAAGGTGAGGTCCAGGCCACGCGCGGCGGCGATGACCGCGAGCGCGTTCTCCACGTTGTGCGCGCCGGACATCGGCAGCGTCACGGTGCCCAGGTCCTGGCCCTTCTCCATCACGTTGAAGCGGGCGCCCTCCGGGCCGAAGGAGAGGTTCCTGGGCGTGTAGTCCGCGTCCGCGCCCTCCTTGGCCACGTAGGTGACGACGGGCGCGGTGCCGCCTCGCGCGATGCGCACGGCGTTGGGGTACGCGGCGCAGACCACGAGCTGGCCGTCCTTGGGCACCAGGCGCACGAACTTCTCGAACGTGGCCTCGTAGTGGGGCAGGTCGCGGAAGATGTCCGCGTGGTCGAACTCCACGCTCGTCACGATGGCGGTGCGCGGGCGGTAGTGGAGGAACTTGGAGCCCTTGTCCCAGTAGGCGGTGTCGTACTCGTCGCCTTCCACGACGAAGTGCGGGCCCTTCCCCACGCGGTAGTTGCCCGCGTAGTTCTGGGTGACGCCGCCCACGAGGAAGGACGGGTCCTTGCCCGCGGCCACCAGCACGTGGGCCATGAGCGAGGACGTCGTCGTCTTGCCGTGCGTGCCGGCCACGACGACGGAGTGCGAGCGGTCCAGGAAGAGCGAGCCCAGCGCCGCGGGGAAGGACATCTGCTTGAGGCCCCGCTCGCGCACGGCGGTGGCCTCCGGGTTCACCCGGCGGATGACGTTGCCGATGATGACCAGGTCCGGCTTCGCCGCGTCCAGGTTGGCGGGCGAGTACGGGCTGCTGGCGGGGATGCCCCAGGTGCGGAGCATGTCGCTCATGGGCGGGTAGACGTTCTCGTCGCTGCCGGTGACGTCGTAGCCGGCGGCCTTGAGCATGCCGGCGAAGGAGCCCATGCCGGTGCCGGCCACGCCCACCAGGTGGATGCGGCGCACGGACTTCGGGTCGAGAGTGTCGAGGACGTTGCCGTTGTCGTCAGCCATGCTGCGGTTTCCTCAGGGGAGGACGTGGAGGTCGAGCGCCTCCACGACGAGCTCGTGGAAGGCGGGGCGGAAGTCGCGGATGCGCAGGTCCTGACGGCCCTGGGCCACGCGGTTGGTGATGAGCGCGACGACGAGCGACCGCCTCAGGTCCACCCAGAGGCTGGTGCCGGTGAAGCCCAGGTGGCCCACCGCGCCCGGAGGCGTGTCGCCGATGAAGCGGCCCGCGCTGGAGTGGCCCTTCGACGGCGAGTCGAAGCCCATGGAGCGCGTGCTGCCCGCCACCAGCGGATCCGTGGCGAGCGCGCGGTGCCACAGCGGGCCCGGAGCAATCGCGGCATGCGTGCCCGCGGCGCCCTCGAGCACGGCCTGGCCGAAGCGGGCCACGTCCACGGCGGTGCCGAAGAGGCCCGCGTGTCCGGCGACGCCGTCCAACACCCAGGCGTTGTCGTCGTCCACTTCACCGGGACGGGACGGCTGGGACGGCACGTCCTTCCACAGCGACTCCTGACCGGGCGCGGGCTCGCGGGGGCGCATGGCGCCGGTGCGCGCGGTGGCGCCGTCGACGGGGAAGTCGGTGAGGCGGTGGAAGCGGGCCTTCAGGTCCAGCGGCTCCGCGATGTGGCGGTGGAAGAGCACGTCCAGCGGCGCGCCGCCGGCCCGGGCGAGGATGTCGCCCAGGAGGATGAAGCCCACGTCGCTGTACGCGGTCTTCGTGCGCACGGGCGCATCCAGCGGCGTGGCGGCGGCGGCGTGCAGCACCTCTGCGTGGACCTGGGCGCGGAGGGTCGCGGGGCAGGCCGCGTCGAGCAGCTCCGGGTGGGCCTTGAGGGCCTCCGCGAAGAACGGGACGAAGGGGGGCAGTCCGGAGCGGTGGTAGAGCAGGTCCGCGACGGTGACGCCCGCGTCGCCCGCGGGCGAGCCGGGGAAGTAGCGGGACACGAGCGTGTCCGGGCCCACCTTGCCCTCGGTCCACAGGCGCAGGAAGAGCGCGGTGGTGGAGAGGACCTTGGTGAGGGACGCGAGGTCGAATCGCGTGTCGCCCGTCACGTTGCCGGCGACGCCGCCGAAGACCTGCATGCCCTTGTGGAGCACCACGGCCTGGGCGGCGGGGAAGATGCCCAGCTCCACGCCGTCATCCAGCACGGCCTGGAGGTTGGCGATGGGGTGCTGGCTCATCCGGGGCTCACCGCGCCTTCGAGGAACGTGAGGCGCGCGGCGTCCGCGTCCAGGCGCACGTGGGTGCCCAGGGCCACGGGGTAGTTGATGGCGCCATGGCCGATGGGGAAGCCCGCGGCGCAGGGCAGCTTCGCGTCCCGGGCCAGCTCGCGGAGCACGTCCGCGCTGGAGTAGTTCGCGTCCTTCTCCTCGCAGGCGGTGAAGTCACCCAGCACGATGCCGCGCACGCGGGAGAAGACCCCGGCGAGCCGCAGGTGGGTCCACATGCGGTCGAGGCGGTAGGGGCGCTCGGTGACGTCCTCCAGGAGGAGCACGGCGCCATCCAGCGGCGGCATGTACGGCGTGCCCAGGAGCCGGGAGAACACGGACAGGTTGCCGCCCACGAGGACGCCCTCGGCGGTGCCGGGGACGTAGGTGGCGTTGCCGGTGAGGGGCGGCGGGGCCTCCGGGGACTCGAGGAGGCGGAAGAGGTAGTCGTGGACCTGGGTGGACTGGCGGCCCAGCTGCGTGAGGACGGGCGCGTGGAAGGAGACGCGGCCCAGGGCCTGGAGCGCGCAGTGGATGGACGTCAGGTCGGAGAAGCCGGTGAAGGAGACGGGCCCGGCCTTGTCGAGCGGCAGCTCCGGCAGGAGGCGCGCGCTGCCATAGCCGCCCCGGGCGCAGAAGATGGCGCGGGAGGCCCGGTCGAGGAACGCCTGGGACAGCTCCTCCTGGCGGCGGACGTCATCCCCCGCGAGGTAGCGGTGCGACGCGCCGATGTCGGGGCGGACCACCGGGCTGTAGCGCTCGGAGAGGATGCGCAGACCCGCCTCGAAGGGGGCCTGTTCGAAGGGGCCCGCGGGGGCGACGACCTGCACCGTGTCGCGGGGACGGAGCGGAAGGGGCTTGAGCCAACGCACGCAGCGCTTCATAGCACCCGGTGCGGAGGGGACACGGTGATTCAGGGAGGCCGTGGCCCGAAGCGTTGAGTACCGCAGGACGGAGGAACGAGGCCCCGTGGAGCGCTCGTCCGCCTGGCCGTCATTGGAAACCTGTCCGACTGTCGGACAGGTTTGGAACCGGGCCGCCCTACCCCTCCGCGCTCCGCTCCAGCACCGCCGCGAAAAACCCATCCGTGCCGTGCCGGTGGGGGGTGACGAAGAGGAAGCCGTCCTGGAGGCACGCGTCCGGAAGCCAACCGGCGCCCGGGGTGACGGCCCGGAAGTCCGGGCGGGAGCGGAGGAAGTCCGAGACCACGTCCTGGTTCTCCGTGCGGTTGACGGTGCAGGTCGCGTAGACGACCCGGCCGCCCGGGCGCACCACGTTCCCGGCCCGGGCCAGGATGTCCCGCTGGACGGCGGTGTACCGGGAGAGCGAGTCCGGGGTGAGCCGGAAGCGGAGGTCCGGGCCCCGGCGCAGGGAGCCCAGCTCGGAACAAGGAACGTCCGCGAGGACACGGTCGGCGTTCAGGCCCGACGACGGGGGCGTCCGGAGCACCTGGACGCGGGTGAGCCCGGCGCGGGAGGCGCGTTGCTGGAGCCTGTCCAGCCGCTCCGCATCCGGGTCGTAGGCCAGCAGCCGGCCGGAGTCCTTCATGGCCGCGCCCAGTTGGAGCGTCTTGCCCCCTGCCCCGGCGCAGAGGTCCAGCACGCTCTCCCCAGGCCGGGCCTCCACGAGGAGCCCCAGGAGCTGGCTGCCCTCGTCCTGGACCTCGAACAGGCCCTCACGGAGCGACGGCAGGGCGTAGAGGTTGGGCCGGGGTCCGTCGACGTGAAGGGCCAGCGGGCTCCAGGAACCGGGACGGGTCGCGACTCCCTCGGAGGCAAGGCGCGCGGCCAGGGCCTCACGGGAGATTCGGGCAGGATTCACCCGGAGCGTGATGGGGCCCGGCACGTTGAGGTGGGCGCAGAAGTCCTCCGCCTGCGGTCCCAGCTCCCGGGCGAAGTGGTCCGCGAGCCAGTCCGGCAGCGAGGCCCGGAGTGCCAGCGACGGAGGCGGCTCCATGCGCAGCGGAACCGGAGCCGGAAGCCCCGCCCACGACGCGGCCTCCGGAGCGGGAACGCCGACGAGGCCATGCAGGAGCGCGAAGAGGAGCTGGGAAGGCGGTGCGTCAGGCGATCCCAGCAGGAACCCCAGTCGGCGGTGCCAGAGGCCCACGTTGAAGACGGCTTCCTTCAGGGCCTGACGCCCGTCGCGGGACAGGTCGCGGTGGGCCCGCAGGGTCCGGTCGAGGACGCGCTCGGCGGGGTCCCCTGAGAGGACGCGGGCAAGCGCGTCGGACACGACAGGGCTCAGCCCCTCCAGTGCGGACCAGGGCTGCGAGGTGAGGCGGGAGATCGGATCGAACAGGACAGTTGACAGGGCAGGCTCGGTTCTCTAGAAAGCGCCTCGTCACGGCAGCACACCGCCGCGACGGGACATATTCCCCGATAGCTCAGCTGGTAGAGCGGGTGACTGTTAATCACCATGTCCGTGGTTCGAGTCCACGTCGGGGAGCAAGATTCCTGAAAAAATCCGGGGCCTTGGACAACAGTCCAGGGCCCTTTTCTTTTGCCCTCCCCTCCCCGTGGGCAAAATTTGGGCAACCCCCCATGGGTTTTCCCCAGTAGAGGCGCTCATGGGGAAGGACGCGGCCAGCGAGGCGGGCAAGTGGTACGCGGAGACGTGGGACGGAGGGTACGTCCGCGTCGATGCGAAGGGCCGCAAGGTCTACGTCATCCGCCGGATGCTCAACGGGAAGACGTACAAGGTCAGCACCCGCGCGCACACCCTCCGCGCTGCGATGGAGCAGCTCAAGCGGTTCGAGGCCGATCCCGACGGGTACAGCCCGACGGGCGCTCCGCAGGAACAGCCCCTCTATCTGGACGCGGCGCTCGCCTCGGAGTTCCTCACCCACTCCCGCGACGTGGACAAGAACAGCGTGCGCTGGGTGAAGAAGCAGCAGCACTACCTCGCTTGGTGGGCGGACCAGCTCAGGGGAAGGAACCTGCGCAAGCTCACCCTCCTCGACGACATCCTGCCCGCGTTGGAGGGCCAGAAGGCCCGGGGCCACCGCATCGCGGTCCTCAAGCGCGTCTACAGCTACCTGCGTAAGGTGAAGCACGTCCTCACCGTAGCCGAGGACCCGACCTTCGGACGACTCTCCGTACCGCAGGCGAAACCCGAGCAGTGGAAGCGGGTGAAGGCGATCCCCCGGGAGCACTACCTTCTCGCCCGTGAGCATCTGGCCGGGCATTGGCGCGACGCCCTGGACATCCTCGCTGGCACGGGATGGCACGTCAGCGAGCTTCAGCGGTTCGCGGAGGATGGCCGCGTGGAGCCCTACCCGCGTCAGGGCGATGTCGAGGGTGTGGCCGGCGTGCTCGTGTGTCCCTCGCACAAGAACGGCGAGGAGCTGCGCACGGGCGCCTCGGCCGAGGTGGTGGACGCGGCGCGACGACTTCGTGAGCGCGGCAGCCTGTCCATCGAGAAGTTCGGCCTCGCGGTGAGGGCCGCGTCCAGGGCAGCGGGCATCCCGGAGTTCAGCCCCGGCCGCTTCCGACACTCGGTAGCGACGTGGGCCATCAACCAGGGCGCGGACCCCGCCACGGTCGCGGCGTTCCTCAACCACAAGAGTCCGCGGACGACGATGCGCTTCTACGCGACGCACGCCATCCCGAAGAAGATCCCCACGTTGCGGTAAGCGGCGGTTTCCCAACCCTTGAAGGGCCCCTTCAGGATGAAGCGGGTCAGCACGGTACGACCAGCGCTCACGGAGGCCTATTCAGGCCCCCTGGGAAGATGGGGCTCCAGGCGCAGGCCTATGAAGGGAATCCCGGTGAAAGGAACGGTCGCAGATGAAAACTTCGATGGCCGTCCCTGGAGTGGAGCCCTTCTCAGGAGCAGGCCCAGCGGGATGTTCCGTAGCAAGAAGAATTCTATAAGCTATGGAGAAACCCAGCTCGGGCGCGTTCTGGACACCTGGGCATTGAGGCCAGGACGGGGTGATGTCAGCCCCAGGGCCGATGATTCCGCCAAGGGACGAGGGGGAAGCGAATGGCTGTACCTAAGGCCGTCAGTGGTGCCGCACGACGACGTGCGCGGCCGATTCTCATCCGGCCCAAGGTGGCCATGTATGCCGCCTTCTCGCGCCTCAACTACAAGCCCTGGTACGCCCTGGCGGAGTTCGTCGACAACTCCATCCAGAGCTTCTTGGCGAACCGAGAGCGGCTGCGTTCGGGGGGCCGGAAGGCCCGGCTCACGGTGCGCATCCAAGTCGAGGAGGATCGCATCAAGGTTTCCGACGATGCGGCGGGCATCCGAGGCGAGGATTTTCCGCGCGCGTTCTCGCCGGCCCAGCGACCACCCGATGCCTCGGGGCTCTCCGAGTTCGGCCTCGGTATGAAGGCGGCGGCCTGCTGGTTCTCCAAATCCTGGAGTGTCACGACCTCTGCGCTGGGAGAGGACGTCCGGCGGACCATCCACTTCAACGTGCCCGAGATCGTGGCTAG
Source organism: Corallococcus exercitus (assembly GCF_042231735.1). Taxonomy (GTDB): domain Bacteria; phylum Myxococcota; class Myxococcia; order Myxococcales; family Myxococcaceae; genus Corallococcus; species Corallococcus exercitus_B. Next base: position 9,205,198 of record NZ_CP102577.1, on the reverse strand, counting down.
CGGCACCGAGGAACTCGCCGTGGACGAGGAGCCCGAGAACGAGAGGGCGCACTACACGCACCTCGTCTTGGAGAACCTTCACATCAAGCCGAAAGGCCGCACCATCGGCAAAATCAAGTCCCACCTTGCGAGCATGTACCGAAGGTTCCTTGCCGACGGTGCGGTGACCATCCTCTATAACGACGAGCCCCTGTCCTATCAGCAGCCCGAAGTAATGCTGGCGCCCTGGTACCGGGAACCTGGGGGCCCGAAGAAGGAGTGGAAGAAGCCCATCGATATCCCACTAGAGGGTGGACGCCGGGTCCACGGCTGGGCCGCGCTGCGCTCAACCGCGAGCGTCTCTGAAGCTGGCTTCGCGGTCTTCCGGCGCGAGAGGCTCATCCAGGGCAGCCTTGATGGCGCCTACCGGCCCGAGCAGATCTTCCACAAGGGCAATCACTACGTGTTCCAGCGCCTCTTCGGCGAACTCCTGGTAGAGGGATTCGACGTCAGCCACACCAAGGACGGCCTGCAGTGGGACGAGTGGGAAGAGAGCATCCTTGAGGAACTCCGGGTGCAGCTTGATGCAGCCCCGCTCCCGCTTCTTCAGCAGGCAAAGGGGCACCGTGTCCGGGCCTCCGAGCGCGCTCTCGAAGAGGGCTGGGGGGAGAAGGCTGTCGAGGAGGCCGCCACCGTGGTGCAGCAGCACGTGGCCCCCATCGTCGCAGAGCAGCTTGCGGCCGAGCCTGAGGTCGATCCGGCTCCGTCGGAGCTTCCTGCGGCGGAACTCACCGCGCGGCAGGCTACGTCCTTCGACGTCGAGCACGCCCAGCGTGTCTGGCGCGTGGAGCTGCAGCTCGCGCGCGATGCGGGTGACCCTGACTGGTACAGCTTCAGCGTGAAGCCCTCTGTCACGCGAGGGCGGCCTACCCTGGTCACCATCCGGGTGAACCTTGCCCATCCGTTTAGCGAGCGCTACGGGCTCGGTGATCCGGACGACCTCCAGCCGCTGCTGCGTATGGCGGCGGGCCTTGCCATTGCCGAGCACACGTCGGTGGAGAGCGGCGCCCACGGCGTCCCGACGCTTCGAAGGAACTTCAACCAGCTACTCAAGGACGCGCTGAGCAAGCCTTAGCTGCAGCGCAAGGGAAAGGGGAGGCGGAGATATGGCGAAGAGCGACGCGGAAACGGTGACGGTGCTGCCGGCCCAGCCCTCGGGGGCCGCGCTGTGGACGCCCGAGGCGCGCGAGCACATGGAACAACTGAGCATCGTACTGACGCGCTCGGGCAAGCTGGACAGTCCGGAGAGCTTCCGTAAGGTGAAGACGGAGGCGGTTCGCATTCTGGAACAGTGCCTGCCACCCGCGCCCGTGCCCGGGCGGCGCACGGGTCTCGTCATTGGCTACGTGCAGAGCGGGAAGACGATGTCCATGACGTCCGTCGCCGCGCTCGCACGCGACAACGGGATCCGGCTCATCATTGTCTTCGCGGGTACGAAGAAGAATCTGGTGGCGCAGTCGAAGAGCCGCTTCGAGCGCGAGCTGCGGGGCGACAGCGACTCAATGCGCTGGAAGATGTGGGCGAACCCAACCCAGCGCGGCCACGGCGATGACTTCGCCAACCTAGTGGCCGAGTGGCGCGACCGGCGCATCCCAGAAGATGACCAGCGAGGCCTGTTCATCACGGTGATGAAGCAGCACCAACATCTGGAGCGGCTCAGCGAGCTGCTAAGTGCGGTGGACCTCGCTGGAGTGACGGCGCTAGTGTTCGATGACGAGGCGGACCAAGCTGGCCTCAACACGCAACCAGACGAGGATGAGGCGAGTACCACCTACCGCCGCATCCAGCGCGTGCGCGAGTTGCTCCCCCGGCACACGTATCTCCAGTACACCGCCACACCCCAGGCGCCACTGCTCATCAGTATCGCGGACATGCTGTCGCCGGACTTCTCCGAGGTCCTCCGGCCGGGCAAGGGCTATACTGGAGGCAGGGCCTTCTTCGTGGACCGAAGTGACCTCGTTCGCCCCATCCCTGTGGACGAGACTCCCGATGTGGTCGCGGAGTCGGTCGGCCCCCCGCAGAGCCTGCTTGAGGCGCTCCGAATCTTCTTCCTGGGGGTGGCGGCCGCACATGTCGAGCGCGACCGAAACGCGCTCCGCTCGATGCTTATCCACCCCTCAATCCGCCAGTCCTCTCACAGTCAGTACAAACGCTGGGTGGACTTGGTGAAGCAGCGCTGGCGCGCGCTGTTGGAGCCGAGGGAGGGCTCCGACCCTGAGCGAGATGCGGAGCTGCGGGCCTTCAAGATGGCCTATGACAGCCTCAAGCGGAGCGTAGGCGAGCTGCCGTCGTTCCAAGACCTGCAGGCGCGCCTCTGGACTCTGATCGGCCGCACCATCGTCACCGAGGTGAACACCGAAACAGGGGACGAGGTTGATTGGAGCCGCGAGGTGTCCCACATCCTCGTGGGAGGGGCCAAGCTGGAGCGTGGGTTCACGGTAGAGGGGCTGACGGTGACGTACATGCCGCGCGGGCCCGGCAACAGGAACGTGGACGTCATCCAGCAGCGCGCCCGCTTCTTCGGCTACAAGGAGCGCTACCTCGGCTACTGCCGGGTCTACCTGCCTGGGGACATGGCCGAGGCGTACCGCTACTACGTGAGGCACGAGGAGCACATCCGCGAGCAGGTCCGAGCCTTCCGGGGGCGGCCGCTCCAAGAATGGCGGCGCGCCTTCTACCTCAACCGCAACTACAGGCCGACTCGATCGAACGTGTTGAGCGATCCATACCACTTCGTGACGGGCCAGGGTGGCAAGTGGTTCAAGCAGGCAACACCTCACTTCTCTGCATCCGCCGTCGAGCGCAACCGCGCGCTGGTAGACGGGTTCCTGTCGGGCCTTAGGCCTGAGGCGTGGAATCGTTACGAGAGGGTGAAAGTCGCCACTGCAGTGCCTCTGCGAACCGTGATGGAGCAGTTCCTCACCGAGTATGCGTTCCTCGGTGCGCGCGACAGCGTGCAGGGCTACGGCGTCATTACCCAGCTCATGGACCACTTGGAGTCCTCGCCCGATGCGAGCTGCAGCGTGTTCCTCATGAACAGCGAGCGAGATCGAAAGCGCGCCACGCGCGGTGACGGGGACGACAGCATCGAGCTGCACCAAGGACGCGGCTCCTCGGGGGAGGAAACGGGCTACCCCGGCGATGAAAAGGTTTACGACTCGGACGCGATCAGCCTGCAGGTCCATTGGCTACGGGTGGAGCCGCGCGGGGGCCAGCCCATGGAGCACGTGCCGGGACTCGCAATCAGGCTGCCCTCGTCGATGACAGGGATGGACCTGCTCGTGCAAGAGCAGGGCGACACCGACAGTCGCTAGGGTCGCCATTCCTATGCACGACCTCGTCCAGCTCTACGAGCAGCTGCCTGCCCCAGTCCCCGCCGAGGAGGGCGCTGCGTTGAGCCTGTCCGCGCTCCCCGTGCCGGGCTGGAATTCGTACCGCGTTAGCCTCTCCGCAGACGGGGCCCCTGGCCTTCTCGTGGCGACCCAATCCGGGCCGGTGAGCGGCATCGCTGCGCTGGAACTCAAGAACCTCTCCTTTCGCCCTCGCGTGCGCTGCCGCGTGTCCACTCCATCCCGCGTCGGCGCGGAGGAGGGGGAGTTCGCTCTCATCCGTTGTAAGGGGCCCGACGAGGAGCTGCGCAGGCTGTTCCTGCACATCGCGGGCGGTTGGCTGCCCGCGCTAGGGCCTACCCCCACCCTCGACGCGCTCGCCGATGCGGTGGATGAACTTTCGGAACTCTTCGCCGCGCTCTCAAGGCCGGCCCGAAGCAGCGTGCAGGGGTTGTGGGCTGAACTCCTCCTCATCGCGTCCAGCCCCGCCCCTAAGCTCCTCGCCCTTGCTTGGCACTCACAGCCGCGCGAGCTGCACGACTTCTGCGCCGGAGGGCAGCGCATGGAGGTGAAGAGCACCCTGGGCCCGCTTCGCGAGCACACGTTCTCTTTGAATCAGCTCCAGGTGAGTGCGGACGTCACCCTCGTCGTCGCTTCCGTGAAGATGGAGGAGCACCCCGAGGGGCTAAGTGTTGAGGACCTTGTGGGCGCCGCGTCCGCGCGGGTACCCGCTGTCCTTGAGCATCGAGCGCGGCTGGAGCAGGTCGTGGCGCTCAGCTTGGGCCGCGACTGGCGTGAGGCAGCCAGGGTGCGCTTCCGCCTACAGGAGTCCAGCAAGTCGGTGGCGTATTTTAGAGGAGCGGACGTTCCCTCCATTACCTCGCAGCTCCCGGCGGAAGTCAGCGACGTCCGTTTTCGCTCTGACCTGAGCGGCGAGGAGCCCCTCGCCCACGCGGAGCTCCATCAGGCAGGTGGGCTTCTCGCGGCGCTTGCTCCAGCCGATAGGGTGTGGGTATCAGCCATGGAGATGCATCTTGTCTCCAGCCAAGCACACCCACGTTCATGAAGCCACGCAGCGTCATCAGTCTCTTCACCGGAGCCGGCGGCCTCGATTACGGCTTGGAGGCCGCAGGGTTCACTACACGTGTGGCCGTTGAACTCGACGCCGACTGCTGCGAGACGCTCAAACAGAACCGCCCTGAGTGGAGGGTCCTCGACACCAGCATCTTTGAGCTAACGCCGGAAGACGTCCTCAAGGTAGGGCGACTGAAGGCCGAGGAAGTGGACCTCCTCGTTGGAGGGCCGCCGTGCCAGCCGTTCTCAAAGGCCGGGTTCTGGGTGAACGGCGACGCGCCGCGCCTCGCGGACGCTCGCGCAGACACTCTTAACGCGTTCATGGACATGGTTGAGGGGACGCTCCCCCGGGTGGTGCTACTGGAGAACGTGCAGGGGCTGGCGTACCGGGGCCGAGACGAGGGCCTCCAACTGGTGCTCAACCGCCTCGACAAGCTGAACAGGCAGGCCGGGACAAAGTACAAGGCGGTGTACCGCACCCTCGACGCGGCGGCATATGGCGTGCCACAACACCGGACACGGTTCATCCTCGTTGCGGCTCGCGATGGCAGCGAGTTTCAGTTCCCCAACGAGACCCATGCGGCGCCAGAGGAGGCTGAAGGGCTCAAGCTGAAGCCCTACACGACGGCGTACGACGCCCTCGGGGACGCCGAGCCCGCGAACGCCGAGGAACTCGCGCCCAAGGGGAAGTGGGCTGGGCTGCTGCCCTCTATCCCAGAAGGGTTCAACTATCTCTGGCACACCGAGAGGGGGGGCAAGGGGGCACTGCCGCTGTTTGGCTGGCGGACACGCTACTGGACGTTCCTCCTCAAGCTCGCCAAGGGCCGACCGTCCTGGACGATCCCTGCCCAGCCCGGACCGGCAGCTGGCCCATTCCACTGGAAGAGTCGGCGCTTGTCGGTCGAGGAGATGTGCCGTCTTCAGACCTTCCCGAGAGGCATCACCATCGTGGGTGGGCGTACCTCGGCCCAGCGACAGGTGGGCAACGCCGTGCCCTCGCTTCTGGCAGAGGTTCTCGGGCGCGCCATCCGTGAGCAGCTCCTAGGCGATGACCCTGTGCAAGGGCGTCTTAAGCTTCTACCGAGGCGCCGCACCCCGGTTCCTCCCCCCGAGCCCGTCCAAGAGGTGCCGGAGCCGTTCAGAGCAGGGGCTGGCAGGCACGCTGCTCACCCAGGAACTGGAAAGGGGCCTAGGGCACTGCTGCGAGAGAGCGCCCCAGCTCTCGTTGCGGGCAGAGCGCCTCAAGAGGGCAGCGACCGCAACGTGAAATCGCGCGGCACACGTCCTAGCTTGGCGCGCGCATCGTGACGCGCAGACCGTCTCGATTGGCTCGATGGGCGCTGAGCTTCATGGCCCGCAGTCAGGGGTGCTGGTGCGCTGAGTAGGCAGGCGACTACCTGAGGCCGTGACGGATGCACGGCCGGCGGTTACTCGGAACCCATGGTCGCACGCCGGCAGCCAGTCCGAACCCCCACCTTCGGTGGCGAGCGGATGCCCCCGGCTCCACCCGCGTCGACACCCGAAGCACGGCGCCGGCTACAGGAACTTCCACGAAAGGACACGGTGCCCGAGTTGGCACTGCGGTCGGCGCTCCATAGGCTGGGTCTACGCTTTCGGGTCAACATAGCGCCCATTCCAGGGCGGCGGCGGGCGGACGTGGTGTTCCGGAGAGCACAGGTGGCGGTTTACGTCGATGGGTGCTTTTGGCACGGTTGCCCAACACACCTGCGGGTTCCCCGTACGAACCGGGAGTTCTGGGAGGCGAAGTTCGCCTACAACCGGCGGCGGGACGCGGATACGGATCGCCAGCTCGCGCGAGCCGGTTGGAGGTCGGTGCGCGTCTGGGAGCACGAGTCCCCGGACCAGGCGGCCCTGAAGGTTCTCGCCCTACTCACGAGTATTGCGAAACGCTGAGCGAGGAGCCCTTTCCAGGCGAAGAATCCTGGTGGGGGCGTGCGGCCAGATGCTGGCGGAACCTAGTGCACCTCGCGGTCAAAGGCCGCCCTACGCACCGGAAAGTTTCCTTTTCCTGGAGGGATAAGAACTGCGGAGGAGGCTTCGTCCCCGTACCTGTCGCTGTGCGGGTGAAGCGTACTCAGTCTGGCGGGAAGGGGGGTGAACGCCATGCCGAGCACCGCGAGGAAGCTGCTGGCCTCGACACTCACCCGGAGAATGATGGCGGCCATCCTGTTCGCATTGGCCGAGCATCTTCGGGACCAGGTGAGGCACGGGCATTAGTGCCCGGGGAGAGAACCCGCTGCGGACGAAGCGGGGCTCCTCCTGCCTTTGGAGAAAGTCGCATCGTCGAGGTGCGACCACGCCACTCACCCCAGGAGGAAACTGCACGATGCCCAAGGCCATCAGCTTGTCCGCCGAGCTGGCCGAGGTGAGGTGTGCCATCGAGGGGGCTCGATTCATCGCGGATGCACTGGCCACGCACTCGCTGGACAGCCGAGAACAGGAGCTGCAAGCGCCCGTCTCCATCACAGCCATCCTCGTGCTGGCTGAACTCCGGCTCCAGAAGGTGGAACGGGTGCTGCGGGGGGAAGAGGATCCGCTGCACCTATCTGGCCCGCACAACACCACCACTGTTGGAAACCAAGAGGGAGACGGGCAGGACGTGGTGCTCCAGCCGTGGAACCAAGCCGAAGAAAAGAAGAAGACTCCAGCCCGGAAGAAGACGGAGCGGTCCGGGCCAAGGAAGCGGCGTAGGCAAGCTCTCCCACCGCAGCCAGGACCGCCAGTCCAACCCGAGAACGGCGGCGAGCGACCGCCTGCTGACGAGACACCGAGTTGAGACGTACTCCACCGACAGCGAAGGCCGCGCAGGGGGGTGGACAGGGCCCCGTGCACCCGAGCTGGTGCCGGCGTCCTGTTCTTACCTCTCGGGGGAAGAACAGGGCCACGCGGGACGACGCGCCAGGGCGGTTGCGAAGGTGACCGGGAGTTCAGCCGCTGCCCACCGAGAAACGGAAGTCCTCCAGGGTGCATCACCTCTCGTGCGCGAAAAAGAGGCACGGCTCACACAGGGGAATCCAGCCTCGACGACCACATGGGGGAAGGACCGGCGGCTGATGGCCCCTGGTGACCCCCTAAAAAAACTACGCCAGCAAATATGGCCTGAGCCTCCGGTGTTGCCCCTCTGAGAGGAGGAGCACCATGGCTCGGACGACAGCTCGCCCCGTGGCCACCCGTGAGGTGAAGGTCGACAGCGCGCGGAGGCGCTGTGAGGCGTGCGGGACGCGGACGCGAGCGGATTGGCGCTCGCGTCGCTGTGTGACGACGCTGGCGGGGTGCGTGGGGCTCTCGGTGCAGGTGCGGGTATGCCACCGGGAGGAGTGCTTGCTGAAGGGAGTGCCACTCAGGGCAGAGGGTGAGGGCCGCTGGGTACTGCCCGAGCACGAGTTCGGCTTGGACGTCTTGGCCTTCATCGGAGCCCAGCGCTACCGGGAGCACCGCAGCGTGTCGGAGATTCACGCACTGCTGCGCCAGAAGGGCGTCGCCGTCTCCGAGCGCACCTGCACCAACCTGCTCGACCGGTACGATGAACTCGTCAGCCTCCAGTTGCTGGATGCGGGACGCCTGCAGGCGACGCTCAAGCGCCAGGGCCGGGCGGTGCTTGCCATTGACGGCCTCGCTCCAGACGTAGGGCATGAGGTGCTTTGGGTGGTGCGCGAATGCCTCTCGGGGCAGGTGCTGCTGGCGCGTCCCTTGCTGGCTGGCGGGGAGCAGGAACTCGTGCCGCTGCTGGAGGAAGTGAAGCGTGCACTGGGCCGGGTGCCCATCGTCGGCGTGGTGTCGGATGGGCAGCGAAGCATTCGCAATGCCGTGGCGCATGCATTGCCCGGGGTGCCGCACCAGCTATGCCATTTCCATTACCTGCGGGAGGCGGCCCGGCCGCTCTACGAGGTGGACCGGCATGCGAAGAAGGAGTTGAAGAAGCGCGTGCGAGAGGTGCGCAAAGTGGAGCGGGCCGTGGAAGGCCGTGACGACGCGAGCGCCCGCGCCACGCGCGCCTACGCGGCAGCCGTCAGGAGCGCGCTCACCGACGACCACCGCCCGCCCCTCAACCCCTCCGGACTGCTGCTGCGCCGACGCCTGGGCGCCATTGAGAAGAGCCTGGAGCGGGTGGAAAAAGGGGGGCCTGCGTCCCGGAGTTGAGCCGCCTGCGGGCGGTGCTGCGCAAAGCACGCCGCGCCACCGACTCCATGTGGCCCGCCCTCGCACGCGCCTACCGGTGGGTCGAGCGCACCGCGGCCATCCTCCAGAATGAGCCCGAATTGGATGCCGCGGGTGTGCGCCGCAGGCTGTCGGCTCTGCTGGCCGCCCTGGTGCGCTGGACGCGCCGCCGCCACCGGGGCGTCCTGCGCCAGGCCCTGGCCCATTTCCTCCTGGAAACGCGCCGCTACTGGAAGGGCCTCTTCCACTGCTACGACGTAGCGCAACTGCCGCGCACCGATAATGCCTTGGAGCACCTCTTCGGCACCTGCCGTTACCATGAGCGGCGAGCCTCGGGCCGGGTTCGCGGCAGCGCGGGCCTCGTCGTGCGCGGTGCAGTCCGGCTGCCGGCCATCGCCGCCGCCCAACTGCTGCCTGAACTCGACGGCGCCCACCTGGCGCCTGGGGACCTCGACGACTGGCGGCAGCTCCGTGCTCAACTCGAAGCCCGGCGCGTCCCCCGCATCATGGGCCGACGCTTTCGCTCCGACCCGGACGCCTACCTCCGAGGCATTGAAGAGGAACTCAGGCCATATTTGCTGGCGTAGAAAAAAATTTGAGGCCACCCCACCCTGGGGGATTGGAAGAAGACTGGAGCCTCTCCAGATGGCCTTGAGGCAAGGGAACCTCTCTCCCCCTTGAGGTGGGGGGCTTACCCGCATTCGTTAGCCCTACCACTAGGCGAGGACAGAGAGTTTGCTGAAAAGTGCGTCGGAGCGAACCCGAGAGCTGCCACACCAGCACTGTTGCAACCGGACTTCTACTTCACGAGCCGCAACCTCACCCTCAATGTCTGCGTCTCGGACGGGTTCTCCGGCTTCGTGTTCGCCAACTCGGCGCGGAGCTGGTGGAAGATGGAGAGCTGCCGCTGCATGGTGCCTTCCAGGGTCCGGCGGGCCTTCTCCAGCTTCCTCAGGTCCGCGTCTTCCAGCAGCAGAATTTCAGCGGCGAGCCGTTCACGCAGCGCTCCGAGGACGGCCTCCTCTTCGGCCAGCTTCATTGAGAGGGCGCCGTTCACCACCCGGGCCATGTTACCCAGGTTTTCGTAGATGGCCGGGGGAATGCGCTCCGTCTCCTCGTTCTCCTGGGCCAACTTGAGTGCGGAGGCCAGCGGCTCCACCACAGCCATCGGCAGGCCCGGCATCTCGCGCAGCACGCTCACGGTCCTCTCCACTCCCGCGAGGAAGGCGCTCGTCCGCTCCACGTCCTTCGGCGGAGAGGGGACGGCGTCTACGGCATCGACCAAGCCCGTCATCATCGCCAGCGCCACGCGGGTGTTGTCGTAGGTCTTGAACTCGTCCGTCTTCTCCAGTTCCTCCTCCAGCCGGGCCCACATCCGGCCGTTCTCCACTCGGCTCAACCGTTCTAGCTTCCCACTGGTGTCTGCGAGCTGCGCGACGCTGGCGGCCTCGGGAATGGTGGTTGGAGCCAGGGCGGCAAACCATGAGTCCAGGAATGTCTCGTACGCCGCCGCGTCTTCACCGGGGAGCAGAAGGTTCGCAGCGAAGAAGCCATACCGGGTGGAGTTGAGCGAGGCGCGGGACTTCCCCTCTTCGGTTTTCGGGCCACGGCTCTTGCTCCCGTTGAGTGCGCTGGCGGCAGCCTGTCGGGCAGAGCGGGCGGTGGAGGGCATACGAGGATTGTCCCGCCGGGCCAGTTCGTGTGGGAAGAGCTACCTCTTGAGCTGGGAAGTGGAGGACGAGGGACTTCTTCACGGCCTTCGTCTTCTTCATCCTCACCAGCTCGCCGTCTTCTTCGTCACTCCGTCTTCTCCCGAGGGCCGACTCGCGGAAGACGCCGGTAGTCGCGCCAGCGAGAAAGAGCCAGGTCCACCGAGGGCCGCTTCTTCATCTTCTTCACCACGCCCACGGGAATCTCCAGCTCGGCGGCCACAGCCTCATCCGGCTGATCGAGCATCCGGTGCTTCACCAGGGCGCGGACGAGCGCGGCCTCGGCGGGAGTGCATCCCCGTCTCTCCGCCCTCTTGCCCAGGCCCAGCTTGATGTCGCTTCCTCGGCGCTGGGTGTTCACCCTCGGGATGGGCTGGCCGCTGTCGAGATGGTCCACCTCTTCCACGAGGTGCGGGAGGGCCATTTTCAACTTCTTCTCGGCCTCGCGGAATTCACCCTCTCCGTTCGGCGGTCGGGGTGAGGGAGAAGACGAGGGCCGGGAGAGCGTCCCTCTCTTCAAGAGCCGCATCAGCTCCGAGAGAGTCGGCTCACGCACCGGGCCGGGAGCATGGGGACGATACAGCCCGCTGTAGTCCTCCGTCTCCCGGGGCGAGAACTTCTGGCGCTCCTCGCGGTGACGTTTCGCATGGGCGGCGCGAGTGAGCAGCTCCAGGTTGTGGATGCGGGCATTGAGCAGCTGATGGTCGCGGTGGTGCACCACATGGCCATCGGGAATGGGGCCCCGGTACCACTCGAAGACCAGCAGGTGCAGCGGTTTGAAGGGAGTGACGTTGTTGCCCTGCACCTTGAAGGCCCAGGGGTAACCAAGGTCCACCGTTGGATCGACCCACCAGACAAGACCCATCTCCTCGGAGAGGAAGTAGGCAACTCGGGCATCAACAATGATGCCGTCAGGAGAGACGAAGGGCTTCACTCGGGGGTAGGGACGGGGAGTGGCTCTGAAGGGTAAGAAGCAGGTTCTCACGGGCATCCTCGAACAGCGGCTCACCAGGGCTTGCTCTGGCGTGCTGTCGGTAGAGGACGGACGCGCAGCGGACGTCAGCACCGGCACTCGAATACACGGTGAGCAAGCCCTGACTGGATAACCAGCAGGGTTCCCACCAGGAGCGCCGAGTACACGCACCCCAGTGGGTGTCTCCGCGAGGAGGTCAAAAGGGCCAAGCACCCAACCCGCCTATCAGTGACCGCGTCCACCAACATGCCGGACTCTTCAGGCCCAGCTCACGCCCAGCACCAGCCCGGTCCCCTTGCCGCCCAAGATGACTTCGTGCCCGCGCAGTCCAACGCGGCCCACGCATGGGGGACCCAGGGCCACGCCCGCCGTGACGTGGCGGCGACGTTGTCCATGCCCTTCTTCGACCGTCACGAGCGAGAGCTGCCCGGCCTTGATCACGCGGAGGTCGCCGCATCAGAACTCCATGACTTTCACGGGGGAGCACAGCCCGGCCTCTGACTTCGAGTGTCCCGCGCCCATTGGCCAATCGAGGCCGCACCAGCTCGGGGTTCACTCCGTTCCCTCCGATTCCGCGCCCATTGGCCAATCGAGGCCGCACCGGCGTTGCTCGGCTAAGGCGGAGGGTGACGGCTTCCGTCAGAGCACGCCCAAGCATAACGCCACACCCAAGGTGTGCACAGCGAGATTTGCGGAGGCGCCAGCGCCGTGCAGCCTTTCCGTTCCGAGGTCAAGCAGGCGGTCAGTGGCCCCATGCAATTCCGACACTCGTGTCCCACCTTTTAATGACGCGAGGGTGGTCCCATGGACGAGAAGAAGGACAACTTGGCCGCTTCCCAGGGGGCAGCGGCGGACAACCCGCCTGGCACGTCGTCCCCTGCTGGTGCACAGCCCCCCAAACGTCAGCGGTGGGGGAATGCCTGCGCGCCTCCCCCGCTCCCTCCGCCGGCCTACCTTCGCCAGTCACCTCCCATGCTGCCTGTCAGGCCTGAGGGCTGGGTGTGTCGGCGCTGCTGCGCCTTCTTCCCGAACTGGACGTACCGGCCTCCAACGGAGAAGGAGCTGGACGACCCCTGCGCCGAATGCCGCAAGACCATAGACGCCGAGGAACGTGCGGTGGAGGTGAACCGTCTGCTGCTGGCGAGACTCAGCGCGGGCTCGGGTGTCCTGGCCCTGCCGGTCCCCACCGTGGTTCCAACTCCAGCCCGGCGGCAGCGCAAGACCGGCGCCGAGCTTCTGTCCAAGAAGGAGGCTGCGCGCCGCCTGGGGGTGGACCGGGCGACGACGCTAGAGCAGCTCATCGCCTCGGGGCACATCAAGACAGTGCCGTTCAACGGCCGGCTCCGCATCCCCCTGGCCGAGGTCGAGCGCGTCCTGAATGAGGGCATCCCGTCCATGGATACCGCGCGTCCCAAGGCTCGCCGTCCCGTGAAGACGGTTACCTCGCCCGGGTCCGAGTCCCCAGGGGCGGCGATCCGCAACATGAAGTTCTGACCGGCTGCCCGAGACAGGTGGAGTTCCCCAGCGAATCCTGGCGCTCGCCGTGAGCAGATCTTGGGGCCCCCCCCGCCCTTTTTCGACCGTTCCCCGATCGCGAGCGTCGGGAACACGAGGAGCGGTGCGATCGTGTGCATCCGAGCGCGCGCCCCCTTCGGCACAACTCCCCCCTGGTATCGTTCGCGAGCGATAAGGCAACACGGCAACAACACAGACTTCGGCTCAGGCCGGCTCCTCGAGAGGGGTATCTGAAGTGGCTGACGAAACGACGGACGGCGCGCTCCTCGAACTGAAGCTGGTTGGCGACATCGCGGGCTCGTTCCGCGTGGCCCGGTACCAGCGTGGCTATCGCTGGGGGAAGCTCGAGGTGGAACGCCTCCTCAACGACATATGGGAGAGCAAGGGTGAGCCCTACAGCCTCCAGCCGGTCGTCGTGAAGCGTGACGGTGAGTACGTGTGGGAACTCGTCGACGGCCAGCAGCGCCTGACGACGCTGTACCTGATCTTCGTCTACATGCAGCGCGCGGGCCTCAAGAACGTCGGGCCGCAGTACTCCATCACCTACGACACGAGGGCGAAGAGCAGAGACTACCTTCAAGAGCTGGACCCTTTGCTCGCCGACAGCAACATCGACTTCTTCCATCTGCACGCGGCGTACGCCTGCATCCAGGCGTGGTTCGAGCAGAAGGGTCCGACGCCGATCAAGCGGCAGGAGGTCGCCGACGACGTCTTTCGCTACCTATGCAAGAGCGTGCGCGTCATCTGGTATGAAGCGCCGAAGGGACTCGACTCGACGACGCTCTTCACACGCCTGAACGTGGGGAGAATTCCGCTCACCGACGCTGAGCTGTTCAAGGCGCTCTTGCTCTCGCGCAGTCGTGGCGGCACCGGCGTGACGGACAGGACCCACGAGATCGCCGCGCAATGGGACAGCATCGAGCGCGATCTCCAGCATCCCGATGTCTGGGCGTTCGTCGCAGATGATGCGGCCTCGGACAGTCCAACGCGGATCACGCTGCTCCTCGACACGCTCGCTGGGGGACCTCGCGGTCGCGCACGTCCGAGGTTCCACACCTTCGACATTCTGCGAGAGAAGGTCGAGCAGAGCACCTCGGAGGCGGTCTGGAACCAAGTCGTCCAGCTCCATGCGCTCGTTCTCGGCTGGTACGAGAACCGGGACCACTATCACAAGATCGGGTATCTCGTGGCGGTCGGACAGCGCTTCAGCGACCTCGTCGCGCTCGCGACCGGCAAGGCGAAGAGCGAGTTCGGTGCCATCCTCGACGGTCGGATTCGCGAGACCCTCGACCTCACGCCCTCCGGCGTGACGGCGCTCAGCTACGAGTCCGACGCGCAGAGGTGCGCGCGCCTCCTCCTCTTGATGAACGTCGAGACGGTGCGGCGGATGAAGGACTCGGCCGAGCGCTACTCGTTCCGCATCCATCGGAGCCAGGCGTGGTCGCTCGAGCACGTTCACGCGCAGCACGCGGAGAGACTCACGAAGGCCGAGCAGTGGAAGGAATGGCTGCGACTTCATCGAGACGCGCTTGCGGACCTTCCGTCGATCGATGACGCCCATCGCGCAGAACTGCTCCGCCGGATCGACGGCGTTGGCGACAAGCTCGATCGCCAAGTGTTCCAAGTGCTCGCGCGCGACGTAGCCGCAGCGTTCACGCTCGCGGACACGTCGGCCGCGGCGGCAGCCCACTCGATGCACTCAGTGTCGAACCTCGCGCTCCTCGCGAGCGGCCACAACAGCGCACTGAGCAACGCGGTGTTTGAGGTCAAACGCCGGCGCATCCTGGAACTCGATCGGCAGGGTGCGTACATCCCCGTCTGCACGCGCCAAGTCTTCCTCAAGTACTACACGGACGCCAACGCGCAGCAGGTCCACTTCTGGAGCACGCAGGACCGCGAAGCCTACTTGGCCGCGATCCTCTCGTCCGATGGCGGTGTGGGCGTCTACCTCAAGCCCGAGGTACCAGTGTCATGAAGAGCTACGTCACGTCATACAACGGCCTGTTCGCTCGACGCGCGGCGGACGCACCCGTCGTGGAGCGCATCGAGATTCCGATCATCCAGCGAGACTTCGCGCAGGGGCGAGACAGCTACGCGGTCGCGCGCATTCGCGCCAACTTCCTCGACGTCTTGCACGACGCACTGACCACCGTGAGCCCCATCAGCCTCGACTTCGTCTACGGCGACGTCGAGAGCGGAACGCTCCGCCCTCTCGATGGTCAGCAGCGCCTCACCACCCTGTTCCTGCTGCACTGGTACCTCGCATGGCGCGCGGACCGACTCGATCAAGAGCAGGGCTGGAAGCGGTTCGAGTACGCCACGCGTCCAAGTGCGCGACGCTTCTGCGCGTGCCTCGTCGAGTCGAAGCCGCCCTCCGATGCGAAGCTGCGCGCGTGGTTTGAGGACCAGCACTGGTTCCTGCACACGTGGCAGCACGACCCGTCGATCCAGTCGATGCTCGTGATGATTGAGGCGATCCACGCGCGCTTCGCTGACGCCGACTGCGCTGCGGCGTGGGAGCGGCTCGTCAACTCGAAGGAGCCCGCGATCTCGTTCCATCTCCTGCCGATCGAGCAGATGGGCCTGAGCGAGGATCTTTACATCAAGATGAACTCGCGCGGGAAACCGCTCACGCCGTTCGAGAACTTCAAGGCGCGGTTCGAACAGGTTTTGGAGCACTCCTGCCCCGACCGCGTCGAGGAGTTCGCGCAGAAGGTCGACGGCGCGTGGGCCGACCTGCTGTGGCCGTTCCGAGGAAGCGACGACGTCGTCGACGACGAGTTCCTGCGGTATTTCCAGTTCGTCACCGACGTCTGCGTGTGGCACGACGGCGAGCAGCCATCGGGCGACGTGGAGACGCTCGCAGAGCGCGTGTACGGCCCGAGCAACAAGAAGGCCGCGACGCACCTGGACTTTCTCATCCGCTCCTTCGACACCTGGGTCGATGTGAACACTGATACGGTGTTCTCCGAGACGTTCGCTCTGACGCCCGCCCGGCTCGACTCCGATGACACGAGCAAGGTGGTCCTCTTCGGCATGCAGGGCAGTACGGTCAACCTGTTCGCCGAGTGCTGCCGGGGTCAGGAGCGGCGGAGCTGGCCGCGCACCCTCATCCTATACGCGGTCCTGCTTCACCGGCTGCACAACACAGGGGCTTTTCCGCGCAGGCTTCGGATGCTGCGAAACCTGATCGAGGCGTCGAGCAACGAACTCCGTGCTGAGAGGATGCCGGCCCTGCTCGCGGACGTGCGCCGACTCATCGTCGAGGGGGCGATCGAAGGCGTCTCGAGCTTCAACCAGGCGCAGGTCGCCGAGGAGCAGGTGAAGGTCGAGTTCTTGAGCAAGGCGCCCGCTCTCGAGCGGCATCTCTTCCACCTTGAGGATCATCCGCTTCTACACGGCTGCTTGGCCGCCTTCGAGTTCGATGCCTCGGTCTTCGAGCGTCGGGCACGAGCGTTCCACGATCTCTTCGCAACCCCGAGCTTGCTGCCCGTCCTCACCGGAGCTTTGCTCGCTGCGGGCGACTACTCTCAGCGCATCAACCACCGCTTCCTGCAGCTCGGCTCGGGCTCCGAGATGTCGCTATGGCGCGAAAAGATCCTGACTGGCTCCAGTCGAGCGCGCCTTGCCGATATGCGCGGTGCTCTAGGTCGCCTCCTCGACGCCGTGGCCGAGCGCGAAGCTGATGTGCGTTCGACGCTCAAGTCCTTCACGACCGAGTGGCTCGAAAGCCAGGAGCACGCGAACGGCTTGGACTGGCGCTGGTACTTCGTGCGCTACCCAGAAATGCGCGCGGGCCGCTCTGGCATCTACGCCAGCCCAACCAGCGTGCTCGGTTACAGCGTGTGCATGCTCGATAAGACGGCGATGAGCAGTTACTACCGCGACCCATACCTCTCTGCGATTCGGCAGCAGAGCGGCGTCGCGGAAACGGCCGTCGAAGGAGCGGTCGCGCAGCACTGGGGTGGTGGTCCCTGGTTCACTGGCTACGAGACGGAGGCGCGCTGGATGCGTCTCCGCTCCAGCGGCGCAGGGATGCAGTGCGTACAGGATGGGCTCCAGCTACGTGCTCCCGAGGCTCCAACCCACGCAGAAGCTTTCTCGCGCGTCTGCGAAACCCACGGGCTCGGGCCCGATCTTCGCCTCAAGATCCCCCAGGTCGAGAGCGGCGGGCGCCAGCTCGACACGAGGGACCGGGTGGAACTCGGCGCCGCGCTTCTGCGCGATCTGGTGGACGCAGGACTGTAGCGCTCGCCGTGTCGAGCGCTGTTGGAAATAAGAGGGGCCTTGCTGCACAAGGGCCTGAGGACGCGCTGCAGGCGTACTAGGCGCACTCCCTACCAAGCCCACACAGCGGGCGCCCAGGAGTTGAGCCGTGCCCCCGTCCGTGGTCGCTGGTGGGCGAGGCGCTGGAGGGCGGCGAGGACGGCCGCCCGGGAGGGCTGGCAGCACAGCACCAGCCCTCCCTGAGTCCGCGGCTACGGCCGCGTGAGGTAGGCGGCGGCGAGCTGCAGCAGCACGGAGCCGCCGGTGAGGGTCCAGTACAGCAGTGCCTTCTTCGTTTCCGGGTCCATGTCGTGGCTTCCTTTCGGCGAGCCAGGGCGGGTGGGATGCTCGCGCCCTGTGGGGCGTGCTGTGGCTCGCCCCACAGAGCTGTTCCGAGCTCCGCGTCCCCGAGGGATGGCCCCAGGCGCAGGATGCGGTTTACGGGCGACGGGCCCCGAGGCTACGAGAATCTGCCGAATACGGGCGCCGCGCTCCGGGGCCACAAGATCCAGGCCCGCACGGCGGGCTCGCTGACCCTTCTCCCGTAGGGTCAGACTCATCCCCTGAGTGCCCGGGCAGTTGGTCCGCACCTTCTCCGGGATATGTCCGACACGGGAACCGAGGCACTTCAGGAGTTGCTGGAGCGGGTGAAGGCGACCCCCAAGGGTGTGGGAGACGCAGACTTGGGGCTGCATGCGGCCGCGCTGGCGGAACTGGAGTCCCTGGAGAGGGGGCGGAGGCCGCGAGCTGCGCCACCACGGCCGCCCAGCCCGGGCCGAAGCCCGGGGAGTCCCCGGCCGTCTGGCCGCTCGTCATCGCGGACGTGGAGGGGGACATGGGGACGGCGCCAGAGTGGCGCCCCCAAGCAGGAGCGCAGGAGGCGAGCGTGGAGCCCCAGACAGCGGCCAGCAAGGAGACGCTGAAGGAGAGGACGCCGCAAGTGCCCTTTCGCGGAGTTGTTGAGGAGGACGTTCGACTTCGACGTGTTCGCCTGCGTGAGGTGTGGAGGCAGGCGGCGGGTGCGTGCCGTTCATCGGCCGGGTCCGACTTCCCCTGAGGCGGCGAGCCGCAACCTGAAGTTCTGACCGGCCGCCCAGTCCCGAGCCGCTCCCAACCACTCGGGACAGGTGAAGCCCCCGGCGCTCGCCGTGGGCAAATCTTGGGCAACTCCGCCGCCCATTTTCGACCGCTTCAACACCCTCTCCAGAGGAAGAATGGAGGCCCCGAGGCCCTCTCACGGACTGTTAATCACCATGTCCGTGGTTCGAGTCCACGTCGGGGAGCCATTCCTTCCTCCTTGCGAACTTCGCAGCGAGGCGCAGTTAACGGAGCCCCCAAGGCACATGCCTCGGGGGCTTCGTCTTTTCTCCCCTGATTTCCCGAGGGTTTGCGCGTCGGCGAGCGTCGCGTGCGCCGGGACGGTGTTCGCGAAGAGAGCGCCAAGGACGTGAAGACGGGCGCGTCGAGGGCGCGCGGGACGGCGTTCGCGCTCTCTTCTCGTGCCCACGGGGAGAGAGAAGCCGAGACGCGGTTAACAGCCGACCCTCGGTCCCCGGGACGGCGACCGGGCGATCAACAGTCCCACGCGGGGTGGGATTGTTGATCATCGGGGCGTTGTCCCGCGCGAGTGCCACCAGGGCGCCCACATTGGCGCGTGGCGCGGCGATCGCGGTGGTCCGGGGCGTCGGCGCGGTCGCGGGCAACGGCGCGCACGTGGGCGCGTTCTGCGGGGCGGGCGTGGGACTGTTGAACGCCGGGGCGGCGTCCCGCGTGGCCGTGCGGTGCTCGAACCGTGCAGACCGTGCAACGGTTCACGAAGTGCCGTTGGGCAGCCACGCCTTGGGCACGAGCGCCTTCCCGTCGCGCCACTCGTCCACGATGTGGACGTCGACGTCACCCCACACCTCTTTGCTGGCGTGGTCGAGCACGAGAATCTGGAGGCCGGCGTTCTCCTTCGTCGCTGCCGCGAGCGTGACGAAGACCTTGCGGACAGCCACCACGTCCTCGTCGCCGAGCGTCGGGTCGTCGCCCTCCTTCGCGTCCTTCGCGAGCGTGCGCGGGAAGTAGACCTGGCTCGGCTGGTCGAGCACCAGCAGGCTCGGTACGGGGTTGTCCTTCTGGCTGAGGAACAGTTCGTGGAGGCCGATCATCGAGGCGACGTGGTACGAGAGCCAGTTCGCGCCGCTTTCGACCTCCCACAGGAAGTCGGCAGACTGACGCTGCTCGCTCCCGCGAAGGTCGGCGGCTTGGCCCGTGGCGGCGGTGAAGCGACGATCTCGGTTATCGGATCCGCATGTGGCGGTGTATATATCGGAGAACGGCAGGCGAGGTCCTCGCCCTCACCGGGCTCCAAAAAATGGGGCCTACAGGCAAAGGTCGAAGATCGTGCCACGGGAGAGCCTCTCTGCTGTCGCTGACGAATAGTCGTCAGCGGAGGAACGCATGAGAGGCTTACATGTCCACGACTCGACCTTTCGCGCGCGGAGCGTCCGCGCTCGATCTCGCTGCCAATTCCAACGCCGAAGCCTGCGCCGTCGCCGCGTGGGAACCTGACATCATCCGCTGCTCGAAGAGCGCCGCGCGACTTCGGGGCCTCGCGGCGACGCACCCGCTGGTGGAAGACGCGGCGCAGGACGCCCGCATCAAAGTCACGCTCATGGCCCGCAGGGGCGTCTCGGGCGAGCACTACGTCCGGTCGGCCATCTCGAACAGCGTCCAGAACTCCGCTCGGCAGACGCTGGTCGCGGCGAACGAGGTGCCCCCCGAGGGGATCGACCACCTCGCCGAGGAGGCGCGTGATCGGGACCTGTTCGCCGAGGCGCAGGTCCGCGCGTGGATCGCGCGGCAGCCGGAGCAGCTCCGGGTCGTGTACGACCTCCTCTACCGCGAGGAGGTGAGCCAGCGCGAGGCTGCGGAGCGCCTCGGTGTGAGCCAGCCCCGCGTCGCCAAACTGCACGGCGAGCTGATCGCGCGTGGCCGCGACGAGCTGCGCGCGCTGGCCGCCTGAAGGACTCCTCACTCCGTGACGCGCCGCTGGGCCGAGGCGCGTCACGGTCAACCAACGGCCCTCCAAGGCGGCTCCAAAGAACGGGGCTGTCGCAACAAAAGGAGCAGAGAGATGACCCAGTTGACCATGATGACCACTGAGACCACCGAGCGCCAGCGCGCGTACGTCGAGGAGCAGAAGACGAAGGGGCACGGCCTCGGCGTCGTCTTCGCTGACGCCTTCCTCCGCGGCATGCGCGACATCGGGTACAAGAACCCCGCGTGGGCGCTCGCGGAGCAGCTCGACAATGCCGTACAGGCCTCCGCGAAGACGATCTCGGTGCGGTTCGGCTTCGACAAGAAGAACAAGGGCCAGGCGAAGCCGGACCAGCTCGCGCTGATCGACGACGGCAACGGGATGATCCCCGAGATGCTGGGCTACGCCGTGCGCTGGGGCGGCACGGACCGCGAGGGCGACCGGAACGGCTTCGGCCGGTACGGCTACGGGCTCCCCAGCTCTGCGGTGAGCATGGCCAAGCGCTACACGGTCTACTCGAAGACCGCCGGGAGCGACTGGCACTCGGTGACGGTCGACATCGACGAGCTCGCGAAGGCCGCGAACGACATCAAGCTGACCGAGCAGCTCCTCGCCGCCGTCCCCGCCAAGCTCCCCAAGTGGCTGCTCGACGCCGAGGACCAGATCGACCTCAAGAAGCTCGCCTCCGGGACCGTCGTCGTGCTCGAGGACCTCGATCGTCTGCGAACCCTGAACGGCTGGATCATGGTGAAGACGCTGGAGACGAAGCTGCTCCAGCACTTCGGTGTCATCTACCGGCACTGGCTTGGTGACCACCGAGTGTTCGTCAACGGCACCCGCGCGCTTCCCGTCGATCCGCTGTTCCTCATGGAGCACGGGCGGTTCTTCGACGAGACGCCGGTCCGCGCGGTCCGCGTGGAGGCGCGCTCGTTCGAGATGAAGACGTCGCGTGGCACCACCGGGACCGTGACGATCCGCGCCGCGCTCCTCCCGCCGAACTTCCAGAACAAGGACCCGAACGCGCCTGGAGGCCCGAACAATAGCAACAGCCGCTTCAACGTCATGAAGGAGTACAACGGCCTCCTCGTGTGCCGGGAGCGGCGCCAGATCGACTGTGTCCCCCCTCACTGGACGACGTTCCAGAACTACGACCGGAACGTGAAGATCGAGATCGACTTCGACCCGGAGCTGGACGAGTACTTTGGCATCACGACGGCGAAGCAGCAGATCGTCATCGCCGACGAGATGTGGGAGAAGCTCCAGCACAGCGGGCGCGGCGGCGGCGACCTCATCGGGCTCGTCGAGGACCTGCGCAAGCGCCTGAAGGAGATGCGCAACGTCATCGAGGCCGAGACCAACTCGAAGACCGGCAAGGACGAGCCGCGCGCCAGCGCGCTCGCGATGACGGAGACCGAGAAGTTCAAGGGGGCGATCAGCGCGCCGACGCCTGAGCAGCACGAGGAGGCCGAGCGCAACCTCGAGCGTGAGGCGAAGGAGCGCGCGGAGACGAGCGGGAAGCCGCAGCAGGAGGTCGTCGCGGAGTTGCGCGCCGAGACGGCGAAGCGGCGCTGGGAGGTGGAGTTCGCGGCGATCCCGGAGGGGCCCTTCTACCGGCCGAAGCGGCTCGGCGAGCAGAAGCGCATCATCCTCAACACGGACCATCCGTTCTTCGCCAAGGTCTACAACCTGGCGCCGGAGGCGAAGGGCGCCCTCGAGGTGCTGCTCCTCGTCCTCGCGGAGCGTGAGCTCGAGGCGTCGGGCGACGCGGAGATCTTCTACAAGTCCGAGCGGCAGAAGTGGTCCGAGCGCCTGCGCCACGCGCTCGACGTCCTGACGACGGACCAGGCGCTGAAGGACCGCGCCGCCGCGATGGCCGAGGCGATGTACGCGGACAACGGGGCGACGGCGCCGGCCGCCGACTGAGGCGGTGGTGTCCCGCGCCGAGGGGACGGGATCGGCCGTCCCCTCGGGCGCGTTCTCCATCATCTCCGCTCTGCTCTTGACATCGCCAGTGTTAGCGTCGTTCGCTCGAAGTGATCGATCAGCGCGAGGAAGACGTGGCGATGATGATCGGAATTCAACGCAGAATCTGAAGGGTTACCGTGTACGAAGAGCTCCAGAACTACGCAGCCGCGCTGCGCACCTACATCACGTCGACGTACCACATCTCGAACCCGGCCCTCGTCGAGCTCCGGGACGAGCTGCTGGAGCGTGAGGGCGCGATCGCGCAGCGGCCGTACATCGAAAGCACTGCGCGCTACGCCGCCACGCGCCGGTACGCGAACCTCTCCATCCCGCCGTCGGTGAAGGATCTCCTGACGACGCTCGGCCAGCGCGGCGTCGTCTTCGACCCGCCCTACGACCACCAGGCGAGCGCGCTGGAGCTTGGGCTCGCGGCGGAGTACCGCGACATCGTCGTCACCACGGGGACGGGCTCCGGCAAGACGGAGACGTTCCTCCTGCCCATCCTCGGCCGCCTCGCCGCCGAGGCATCGGCCAGCCCGTCGACGTTCTCGACGCGCGCGATCCGCGCGCTGCTGCTCTACCCGATGAACGCGCTGGTCAACGACCAGCTCGGGCGCCTGCGCGTGCTCTTCGGCGGCAACGACGTCGCGCGGTGGTTCACCGACCACGGCGGTCGCCCCATGAAATTCGCGCGGTACACGGGGCGCTCGCTCTATCCGGGGCGGCGGAAGGAGGACACGTCGAAGCACTGGGCCCGCCTGAAGGGGCCGCTCGAGTTCTTCACGAAGCTCGAAGACCGCGCCACCTCAGACCCCAGCGTGCGCGCGCTCATCGCGGACCTCCGGGCACGAGGCAAGTGGCCCGCCAAGCCGTCGTCGAGCCCGACCCGCGAGGACGGCGTCACCCGGTGGCTCGGCACGGGCAAGTGGAAGAACCGAGACGACGAGTGGAGCCGAACCGTCGAGCGGCCCGAGGACCCCGAGCTATTCCTCCGCCACGAGGCACAGGAGGGCGTCCCCGACCTGCTGGTCACGAACTACTCGATGCTCGAGTACATGCTCTTGCGTCCGATCGAGCGCGACATCTTCCGCGAGACGGCGGACTACTACGCCGCGCACCGTGACCAGCGCCTGATCCTCATCCTGGACGAGGCGCACCTCTATCGCGGCGCGCAGGGGACCGAGGTGGCGATGCTCATCCGCCGCCTGCGTAACCGGCTCCAACTCCCGCTCAGCCAGCTGCAGGTGATCTGCACCAGCGCGTCGTTCTCCAATCCCGAGGCCGCCAAGCGCTTCGCCGCCGACCTCGCGGGGAAGCCGGTCGCTGGGTTCGAGGTCCTCACCGGCGACAAGCGCGCCGCGAAGCCGTCGGGGGCTGGCGACGACAAGGTCGCCCAGGCGCTCGCCGGGGTCGATCTACACCGCATCCACGAGGGCGACCTCGCCGCGCGCTTCGCCGCCGCGCTGCCCGTGCTCCGCCTCGTGGACACGGGCGCGTCGGTCGGCGCGCTCACGGCTGCGGCGGCAGGCGTGACCGACGCCGATCCGGTGGCGCGCGCGCTCTACGCGGCGCTCAGCAAGCTCCCTGTCACCGGGCGGCTCGTGAACCTCACGAGCGGCGCGCGTGCCGAGGACGACCAAGAGCGTGACGCTGTCGGCGTCGGCCCGGCGCAGGACGCGGCCAAGCTGGGCGCTCGCTTGTTCCCGGACGTCACCCCTGCCATCGCTCGCGTCGCCACCAACAGCCTCGTCGAGCTGGCGTCGCTGGCGAAGGAGGGCAACGGCAAGGCGCCGCTGCTCGCGGCGCGCGCGCACGCCTTCTTCCGTGGGCTGCCAGGACTGTGGGCGTGCTCCGACCCGAACTGCACGTGCGTCTCGAGCGACCTGCGGGACCGCTGGACGGACCGCCTGCCGCCCGCCGGCGCGCTCTACGCGCAGCCCCGGCGCACCTGCGAGTGCGGCGCGCGCGTGTTCGAGGTGCACACCTGTCGCTCGTGCGGCTCGGCCTACTTCAAGGCCTTCTCCTTCGACCCGGACTCGCCGGACTACCTCTGGGCGGAGGACGTCGGCGAGGTGGACGACGTCGACGGCGTCGTCCAGCCGGTGTTCCTCGCGCTCGAGGAGCCGCCCCCTGGGTCGGGCGCGCGCCTCGACTACCTCGATCCCGTGTCCGGGCGCGTCGGCTCGCGGAGCGAGGCGGCGCGAGAGATCTGGCTACCGCCCGTCGGGCAGAAGGACACGCCGCCCGGCAAGTTCCAGAGCTGCCCACGCTGCGGCGCGCGCGGCGAAGCCATCATGGACCATGTGACGAAGGGCGATGAGCCCTTCCAGGAGCTTGTGTCCTCGCAGCTGCTGGAGCAGCCGCCGCGCCCGGAGGTGGAGACCCCGCTCAAGGGGCGCAAGGCGCTCATCTTCTCCGACGGCCGCCAGGCCGCGTCGCGGCTCGCGGGCAAGCTCCAGCAGTACTCGATGCGCGACGCCGTGCGCCCGCTCATGCTCGACGGGCTCGCGGAGTTGGAGCGGCGCTTCGGTGCGCCCGTCGCGCTTGAGCACGCCTACGCGGCGCTCCTCACGGGGTGCGTTATCCGTGGGATCACCCTCCGCCCCGCGCAGGCGCCGCACTTCGACGAAGACCTCCAGCTGTTCCGCGAACTGCTGAGCAGCAGCCCGCCGCTGACCGAGCGAGCGTTCCTCTCGCGGTCGGCGGAGCTGAACACGCACCGCACCAACAAGGCCCTGATGCTCGCGGTGTACCCGGTGCTGAAGGACGCGCACACGGGGCTGAGCGCGCTGGCGCTCGGGAGCGTCCAGGCGCTCCTCGACGACACGGACCTCGCGGCGCTCCACAGGCTGCCCGCGCCGCTCGAGCCCTCGACGTTGACTGAAGACGAACGTCGGCTCGCGCTGCTCGACCTCTGGCTCAACGACGCCGTCCTCAGCCACGCGGTGTTCCTCCCGACGACCCCGAGCGATTGGCTCGACTCGCCGGCCGGCGCCAAGCTCAACCGCACGAAGGCCACGTTCCCGGGGTTCGTGAAGGACCTCGTCGGGACCACGTGGTTCAACGCGAACCTGAAGGGGAGCGCCACCAGCCCGACGCCGTGGGGCACGTTCCTCCGCAGGACGTTCGGCGCGAGCGAGACCGCCAACGGGTTCATCCTGCGCGCGGCGAAGCTGCGCGTCGTCACCGCCGGGATCCAGTGGCGGCGGTGCGACACCTGCACGACGGCGCAGCCCCTCAACGCGCTGGCCGGCACGCAATGCCGGATGCGGCTCGGGCAGCGGGAGTGCGGCGGGACCACCCGCCCGCTCGACCCCACGGCCGACCCGGTGTTCCGCTCGCGCAAGGGCCACTTCCGCAGGCATACCGAGCGGCTGGTGGCGGAGCCTGGCTACGCGCCACACCCGTACGTCGCCGCTGAGCACTCCGCCGCGCTCAACGACAGTGGCAACAGCGCAGCGGTGGCGCGGACCGAGTGGCACGAACTGCGCTTCCAGGACCTCGACGTCGAGGGCCCTGAGGGGCGCAAGGACGGCCCGATCGACGTGCTCTCTTGCACGACGACGATGGAGGTCGGCATCGACATCGGCAGCCTCACCGCCGTCGCGCTGAGGAACGTCCCGCCGGGGCGCGCGAACTACCAGCAGCGCGCTGGCCGCGCCGGTCGTCGAGGCTCCGCGCTCTCCACCGTCGTCACCTACTGTGGCGCCGACAGCCACGACCAAGAGTTCTACGCGAGTCCGGAGGCGATGGTCAGCGGGCCGGTCCCTGATCCGACGCTCAACCTCGACAACCTCGAGATCGTCCGTCGCCACTGCTTCGCGCTCGTGATGAGCATGTTCCAGATGGACGTCATCGCGGACCCGCACGACGACAGCGTCAGCGCCAACGTGTTCGAGAGCCTGGGGATGCTGCGTGACTTCCGCGGCGGCGACGTGTCGGCGTTCTCGTACGCCGGCCTGGAGCGCTGGCTCAACGAGAACGCGGCGTCGGTCCGAGACGCGCTCGCCGAGGTCGTCCCCGAGGACGTCGTCACCGTGGAGCCGGGGTTCGTAGACGCGGTCCCCGCGAGGCTGCTCGTGGCCCTGCGAGAGGTCGGCGCTGGGCCGGTGGAGGGCGCGGAGATCGAGGGCGCGCTCTCGCCTGCGGTGGACGAGCTGATCGCCGAGGGCGGCGGCGAAGAGGCGGCGACCGCGCGCGGCGGGCTCATGATGGACTGGGGCGACTCTATCGACTTCGACGCGGTCGGTGCCCCCTCTGCCAATGGAGTCGCGCCCGGCGCCGTTGATGCGGACCGCGCTGAGGAGGCACCGGAAGGTGGCCTCGATCCCGAGAAGCTGCTGGACCGGCTATTCGATCGTGGCGTGCTCCCCCGCTATGCGTTCCCCACCGACGTGGTGACCTTCCACGTGTTCGATAAGAACGCGAGCACCGATCGGAAGGCGGTCCTCAAGTACTCACCGCAGCTCGGGCTGAACCAGGCGCTGTCGAGCTACGCCCCTGGCCGTGAGGTCTGGGTCAACGGCGAGCGCCACTATTCGTTCGCGATTTGGACGCCGTTCAAGCGCCGGGAGTGCTGGCAGGCGTGGTTCGGGATGAAGGTGTACTTCGAGTGCGACCGGTGTGGCTACGCGCGCGTCGAGCAGCGCAGCGAGGAGCACTACGTCGGCAAGGTGCTAGATTGCCCTGCGTGCCGAACGCCCGCCTCGCTCGGGGTCGGCACGCGCTGGCTCCGCCCCCCTGGCTTCGCGCACCCCGTGGACATCGACGCTGAGCTCCCCCTCGAGGACAGCCCGACGCCGACGCGGCCGACGCACGCCAAGCTCAGCGCGCCCTTCACGGACAGCGGACCGCCCGCGAAGAACGGCAACGCTGCAAATGGCGCCGGGTATGAGGTGTGGACCGCGAAGCAGCGGCTCGTCCTTACGAACACCGGCTCCCATGATCGGATGAAGCCCGGCTTCCTCTACTGCCCGAAGTGCGGGCGTGCGGAGCCGAACGGCTGGAGCGCTGGCAGGTTCCAGTCGGGAGGTCACCCGAAACCGAACCCTGATCACAACCCGCACGGCCCGAGTTGCAACGGGACGCCGACAGTCATCGTGCTCGGGAACGAGTTCGAGACGGACATCGCGCTGTTCCGGTTCCACCTCGGCGGCGCGGTCACCATCGCGCCGGGCTCGACCGTCGCCAAGATCGTCCTCACGACGGTCGCGGAGGCGCTCGCCTCGGCGGCGGCGAAGGTCCTCGACATCGAGGAGTCAGACATCGGCGCCGAGTTCCGCGTGGCGATGACGAGCGGCGGGCGCACTGGCCATGACGTCGAGGTCTACCTCTACGATCTTACGCCGGGCGGCGCAGGGTTCGTGCGCGCGGCGGTCGAGGATCCCGGCCGCCTATTCGACACCGCGCTGCAGCGCCTCGAGTCCTGCGGCTGCACCCACTCCTGCTACGAGTGTCTGCGCAGCTACAAGAACAAGTGGGACCACAAGTACCTCGATCGCAAGCTCGGCGCCGCGTTCATCCGGCACGTCGTGCGGGGCGAGCAGCCGACGATCGCGGGCGACGACGAGGAGCGGCTGCTCCGCGCGCTGCGTGTTGACCTAGAGGAGGCCGGGCACGACGTCGTCGAGGTCGATGGCGGCATCCGCCTCCCTGGGCTCGCCGACCGCGTCGTCGTGCTCGGCCACCCCATGACGCACGGCGCGGCGGGCTCCGCGCGAGGGCGTGCGCTCGTCGCGCAGAGCGCGCAGCACGTCGTCGTCGATCAGCTGCTCGTCGATCGCGCCCTCCCTGCCGCCGTGAAGGCCGCGACGGGCGCGCTGGTGGCGGAGCACGGAGGGTTCCGCCTGCCGTCGTTCCTCACGCCGGCGGGCAGCGGCTGCTCCGTCTACGACCCGACGACCCTCAGCCTGTCGACGCCGCCGACCCCGCTGGCGACCGTGGCGATCCCGGGCGCGCCCGCTGGGGCGTTCGTCGTGAAGCTCTCACACCCGACGCTCGAGCGGATGGGCAAGGGCGAACTCGGGAAGGACGCGTGGGTGGTGTTCACGCCGACGGGAGAGGCTGACTTCGCGCAGGGGAAGGACAAGACCCCACGGCTCCTCGTGACCAAGGAGGGGGCGTTCAACGCGACGAAGGAGCGCTGGACCTTCGGTCTGCCCTCTCTGCGCGTCGACAAGGTGCACATCCTGTACTTCTCCTACGTCGCGCCGCGCTCGGAGACCCCACGTCTGGACCAGGTGACGGTGGTCGGGCGCGCGTACGGGGTCTTCGTGAACGGTCAGCTCCAGCCGCTTGGAGGCGTCTGATGGCGCGGATGTACCCTGACGTCTCGCCGAACGAGCTCGAGCACACCTCCGAGGAGCCGGTGTACGTCGCGTTGCGTGACCAGCTCGGCGACGACTACGCGGTGCTGCACTCCTACCCGTGGCTGCGGCCTTGGCGCGGTGACGCGCTCCTTGAGGGCGAGGCGGACTTCGTCGTCGTCCACCCGCAGCGTGGGATCTTGGTGCTCGAGGTGAAGGGCGGCGAGACGATCCGACACGACGGGCGGCGCTGGTTCCGCGAGACGACGAGCGGCGCGAAGGAGTTCCAAGACCCGTTCGTCCAGGCGCGTCGGAACATGCACGCGCTGCTTGACATCGTCCGCGAGCGCTCCGGTCGGCGCCTCAGCAAAGACGACATGGCGCATGGTTACGCGGTCGTGTTCCCCCACCTCGACTATGAGGGCTCGCCGCCTCCCCACGCCGACAAGGCGATCATCATCTCGCGCAAGCACCTCCCGATGATGGCGCAGGCGATCGAGTCCGCGTACAAGGCGTGGACGGACTCGCCGAACGCAGCGAAGCCCCTCGGGCACGAGCAGCACCGCATGCTGTTGCACGACTGCCTGATGCCGAAGTTCCGAGTGTTCCGCCCCGTGGGGCCCGATCTCTCGAAGGCCGCCGAGCGCCTCCTCGAGCTCACCGAGACGCAGGCGCAGGTGTTCGAGGGGCTGTACGTCCAAGACCGCGTGCTCGTCGAGGGCGTCGCCGGATCAGGGAAGACGTTCCTCGCGCTCCACCGCGCGCTGGCGTTCGCGCGCGAGGGCAAGCGCACTCTCTTCGTCTGTTACAACAAGGAACTGGCCGCCTGGCTGCGCGCACACGTCGACGAAGATCCGTCGACCACTTCCTTCCGTGACCTCCTCACGGTCAAGCACTTCCACTCGCTCGCCGCTGACCTCGCGAAGGAGGCCGAGATCGAGTTCCGGCCACAGGCGGGCGGCCCACTGACCGACGCGTTCTGGAACGACGAGGTCCCCGACCTCATGGAGCAGGCCGTCCTCAGCCTGGGCGGCGCGGCCCAGTACGACGCCATCGTCGTCGACGAGGCGCAGGATTTCTGTCTCGGCTGGTGGTACGCGCTGACGAACTCCATCCTGACGAGGCCCGATGGGCCGCTCTACGCCTTCTTGGATCCGAACCAGTCGCTCCGTGGCGAGGTGCAGTGGCCGGAGATCGAGTTTGCCGCGCGGTTCAAGCTCACGATGAACTGCCGGAACACGCAGCGGATCGCGGCCGCGAGCGCCTCGGTCCTCTCGCTCACCCCGCACATCTTCAAGCGCGCCCCCGTCGGTGGCGCGCTGCGCGTGCTCCGCGCGGGCTCGGACCGCCAACAGAAGGGGCTCGTGCTGCAGGAGCTGTGCTCGCTGCTTCAGCGCGAGGGCGTGACGCCCCAGCAGATCGCCGTCATCGGCCCCGCCGCCAAGGACAAGGGGAGCCTCGCCGACGTGAACGAGCTCGACGGCGTACCGCTCGTGACGTCCACGCTCGCGTGGCGCGCGGGCGGCGGCGTGCTCGTCACGACGGCCCGCTCGTTCAAGGGCCTCGAGGCCGAGGTGGTCGTCCTCTACGACCTCGGTGGTTTTGGCCAGCTCTTCAAACGCGAGGACCTCTACGTGTCATGCACGCGCGCGAAGGCGCTGCTCGTCGCGATCGTGCATGGTGACCAGTGTAGAGAGGTCATCGCCGCAGCGCAGGCGGCATCGGAGGCGACGCGATGACGATCGAGACCCTCACGCGGGCGCAGCTCGCGAGCGACCTCGGCTACACCGACGTCGAGGGCAAGCCGAGCGAGCGGGCGATCGCGCAGTTCATGCGGGACGCATTGGGCCGCTGGGGCCTGTGCCCGAAGCGCGCGCTGCTCAAGCACGCCAGGGACCAGCTCCGGGCGGGCGACGTCCAGACGGACACCGTCCCCCGGGTGTTTGAGCGGCTCGTGGCGCTCGGTGAGTGCGCAGAGGTTGGAGTGGGCCACGAGGCCTACGTCGCGCCCGCTGAGCCTCGCTGGGTGGCCTCCGGCGGAGGGCTCGCCGTGCTGCTCGGGCCGATCGCGGCGCCGGGCGAGACGCCCCGGCTCGCGTCGCTCGATCCCACCGACGTGGCGGTCCGCGTCCACGTGGAGGGAGAGGAGCACGCCGCGACGCTTGAAGCGCGCGGGGCGCGGCAGGTGTCGCTGGAGGAGTGGCTCCACCCCCTCGCGTACCTGCACCACGCCGCGCGGCGATCGGGTGAAGCAGCGCGTGGCGACCAGCTCGGGCTCGCGACCTTCTGGGAGCGCCTCGTTGACGCCGTCAGTGCGGACGGCCTCCAGATCGACCCGGACGCCGAGGTCCGCGCGGTGGTCGGTGAGCCGGGTGGCTTCTTCGGGAGACACACCGCCGCGACGATCGAGGGGCGCTGGCGAGATGACCTCCCCGACGGCGTGTGGTGCGCGTACCGCCGGGGGCACGGTGACGGCCACTGGCTCCCATCGCTCATCTCGGTGGACGGCGAGGACCGGCGAGCGCTCGACCTCTTCAACGGTGATGAGTGGCGGTGGGCGCTCCTCGCGCGGTCGCGGGCCGTTGGCCCCGAAGAGATCGTTCGGCGCGATGGTGAAGAGGTCCACGTGACGTGGCCGCTCCCCGCGCAGCTCCGCGCGGCGATGGACATCGCTGGCGTCCCCACCGGCGTCTGGCGTTGGCGCCTCGCCGCTGACGCGCCGGACCTCTGGGCTCTGCTCAGGTAGCGGCGCGCTTCGCGCGGATCGCCGCGACGATCCGCTCACGCGGGCGCAGCGTGATGACCGCCTCCTCACAGGCTCGGAGCCACGCCTCTCGTCGCTGCCAGTAGACCTCGGTCATCGTCGCGACGTCGAGCGCGGCGTCGCGGTTGTGCTCCTCGCGCGTGATCTGCGCGCGGTTACCTCTCTCCTCCGCGTCGACCAGCGCCGCCTCGGCGCGCTCGACCTCCCGCTTCGCCAGGTCCATCGCGTCTCGCGCCTCTTCAGCGACGACGACCAGGCGCGCGCGCAGCTCGGCGGCGAACACCAGCCGTTGGCCACTCCACACGTCGCCGCCGCCTCGATCGGAGGCGCGCAGCTGCTCGAGTTCCGGCCTGATCGTCGAGTCGACCTGCGCGATGGACTCGGCCCGAGGGAGCCCCTCGCGCTTGTGGGCCATCGGGTTCACCAGCGCCGCGACGCCGTCCTCGGAGACGTCCTGCCATCCGCGCGCTGTCTTCGACCGCGCGGAGAGTGAGGTCGTCGCCATCAGCGTCGCGCGGAGCCACCGGGCGTCCGCCTCAAGGGCGCACCTCGCAGCTCTCGAGAACGGCGCCACCAGCTTCGTCAGCTGCTCGGTCGGCGACCTGGTCACCGCCCCCGTTACGTCACGCTCAAGCTCCTCCAGCGTCCGCTGCGACGAGAGCGCGTCAGCGGGGTCGAGCACGCTGAGCCTCAGCAGAAACCAGCCAGGCTCCGCGTGGTCCCACAGCTCGTGATCGCTGAAGTAGGTCACGTCCACCGCCTGCTGCGTCGCTGGAGGCTGGCCCCAGCTGTCGACGAGTTCATCGTGGAGGGCATCGCCGAAGTTCACGAAGTGGAGGGGCCGTCGGACGCTGTCGTGCTCAAGCTCCAGCGAGACCTCACGACGCGGGGGGCTCCCGATGTCTCCCCGGCGCGTGATGAACGCGTGTGCGTACTTGGGGCTCCGCTCGTGCGAGGGGTCGGCGCCGAACGTGAACACCACCTTCGACGTTACAGGCTTCTGTCCATACATCCCGCGCTCGCCGAAGCGATACCAGAGCGTGCGGAACTTCTTGCCCGTCTCGGGGTCGGTGTTCCAGCGCAGGTGGTACTCGCCTGCCTTCTCGAGCAGCCGGAACATGGGCTCGATCGCCCGGTCCCACGCTTTTGGCCCGAGCGCCGAGTGCTCGGGGAGGTCGCCGATCACCGGCGCGATCGGAGGCAGCTTGTCCAGCTGCTCGCGCTGCGCGGTCGCCCAACGGATGTTCCACGGGAGGTGTGGCCGCAGGGCGGAGCTGAGCTCTTGGACGGCGTCCTCCGCCGCCATCGACGCCGTGCGCTCCTCCAGCCTACTCCAGCTCACGGCGTCGGGGCGCAGCGCCGCGTCCTCAATCGCTTGCGCGACCTCCCCGAGGTGCGCGCCGTCGAGGTTCACGCTGCGCTCGAAGGCGTGGAATCGTTGGAGCACGGTCACGACCTTCTCATCGACGAGGCCTCGCTGCGCGATCGTGTAGACGTCGATGGTCTGCGCGGCTCCCTCATTCGAGAACGCCGCGACGTTGCCGATGCGGTCGAGGCGGCCGATCCACTGCTCGACCTCCTCCGGTCGCCACGGGACGCTGTAGAGCACCAGCACGCGGGCGCACTGGAGGTTCAGCCCCACCTGCGCAGCCTCGGGCGCGAACAGCACCTGCGCGTCGCCACGCTGGAATGCCTCCAAGTTCTCGCTCGTCTCGTTGCCGTAGCCGCCGAGGTCCTCGACGGCGTCCGTCTCCATGCCCTGGCGCACTCGCGCCGCGACGAGCGGGACGCGGGCGCCGATGGGGCCGATCTCGGGGAGCCGCGCCTGCACGAGCGCGAAGAGGTAGTCGACCGTGAGGTTGTCTTGCGCCGCGACGAGCACGCGCTCTCCGGGGGAGCGACTCCAGATCGCCGCGAGCAGGTCGACGAGCGCGTCGGCACGCGAGTCCCCCTTGCTCTTGTGGACGAGCGACTTCACCTGCTCGAGCAGCCCATCTCGCTCATGCCCCTTGCGTCGGAAGAAGTCGACGCGCTGCTCGAGCGACGGCGGGCTCAGCACAACGCGCTTCGCGAGCAGCACGGGATCAAACCGGGTGCTGAGGTCGTCAAGGTGCGTGAAATACCTCCACATCAGCGCCTGCCGATCGACCTCCGCGCCCAGCGGCTCGACGACGACCGGGCAGTGCTGTCGGCGCGGGATCACACCGCTGTAGTCGACGCGGCGGGTGCGGATCACCCGGCGATAGGCGCAGAGCGCCATCGCGGTCGCCGACAGCGAGTCCTGCTCCGCCGCAGAAGCCGCCGCGCGGTCCCGCGCGAGGAGCGCGTCGACGACCCGCTGCGCGGCCGACTCGGGCCACTTCGAAAGGTCGTCACCAGCC
Organism: Corallococcus exercitus; assembly: GCF_042231735.1. Taxonomy (GTDB): domain Bacteria; phylum Myxococcota; class Myxococcia; order Myxococcales; family Myxococcaceae; genus Corallococcus; species Corallococcus exercitus_B. The sequence continues at coordinate 9,171,677 of NZ_CP102577.1, read as the reverse complement.
ACGAGGTCACCCGCTTTGTCGGCGATGTCCCAGCGCGCGCGCGCCGCACGCTCAGGCTCCAAGAGCGCGAAGAGTTGGGCATGCCGCTCCGGGCGCTGGAACGACGGCGTCGCGGTCAGCACGAGCAAGTGCTCGAACTCGCCGGCCACCCGGACGATGCGGTCCTGGAGATCCGCGCGCAGCCGGTGCAGCTCGTCGATGATGAGCACCTGGTAGCGCGTCGGATCGATGTCCGAGAGCGCCAGCTTGGGCTCTCCGGCGGCGTCCTTCTGTCGGAGCAGATCCTCCCACGCGAGCCGGACGTACTGGCCTTCGCCGGGCGTGCTCTTTTCATGCGGTGCCGTGTGCGCGCGGGTCAGCAGCTCGTCGCGCCACTGAGGGACAAGCCTGTCGGGGACGACAACCAGCGCGCGGAGGTCTCGGCGCTGGCGGCGCAGCGCGTTCAAGATCATGAGCGCCTGGACCGTCTTGCCGAGACCGACCTCATCGGCGAGGAGGTGACGCACACGGACGTCCGTCAGCACGCGGAGGACGTTCGCCACCTGGTGCGTATAGATGAAACCGGCCACCCCGACCGCAGGCGCGAGGGGCGTCCGAACCTCCTCAGCTTGCCGCCGGAGGGCCTGCAGGTGCAGGCAGAGATCGACATACGGGTTCCGGCTCATGCGCTCCCCCATCGCGCCTCACGCGCCCTCAGCGCGAGGTAGCGCGTCGCGCGCGCGACAGCTCGCTCGGCCACGAGGGTGTCGAGCGCGGCGCGCCAGTCGAGCGACAGCGCGACCTCCGGCGCGACCCAGAGCGCGTAGCTCGCCTTCAAGACGTCGCGCGGCGGCGCGTCCCCGGCGAACGACTTGCGTGCAGCCTTCGCCCACTTGAACAGCTCGTCGGCAACGTCGTCCGCTGACATCACGCCGACGTCCAGCGCCATGAGGCGCGCGGCGCTGCTCGACGGAAAGAGCATCGCGGCGAGCGCGCGTAGCTCGATGCGCTCGCGGACGCGCGAGAACGCGTTGTCCCACCGGTCCGGGCTCTCGCCAGGGTCCGCACCCTCCAGATCGTCCGCGATGTCCTCCTGGCCTCGCGCGCGGTGCTGCTTCGAGAGTTCCTCGTACGCCTTGGCGCACGCGCGATCGAGCTCCTCGTAGTCGCTGTCATCGAGCTCCGATGGCGGCCCGACGCGGACCCAGAGCGCGGGGAGTGAGCGCCGGATCTCGGCCACCGCGAGCCTCCGCATCTGCGCGTCTTGCTCGTCCGTAAGCACGACGTACTCATCACGTCCGAGCGCCAGCTCCTGACAGACCTGCTCGAGGATGCCCCACGCGCTTCGGCGCGGGATCGTCCCCTCTGCCTGCGTCCACTCGGGGCCACAGCACACCTCGGTCATCCACTCCTCGATGCGCGCAGTCACCTGCCCGCGATGAATCTCGCCGATCACGCTCCGCGTCTCGGCGAGGGTCCACCGCAGGTACGCCTCGGTGAGGTCTTCGAGCCCGACGCCCGCGCGGGTCCCGCGGCGTCGTCGTTCGAGCCTCGGCTTGCTCGCGCCGGCGATGGCGAGATCGCGCAGCTGCGCTCGTCGCGGGGCGACGCAGAGGGTGGTGAAGGGCGCGGCCGCCGTGAAGTCCAGCTGGTCGAGCCCGATCGGCGCGAGCAGGTACGTCCCGCTCCCAGCGGCGCCTTCCACCGGCGCGCGCACGGGGTCATCGGCGCTGACGACGCCGAAGCGGAGCGGTCCACCTTCGCTCAAGAGCTTGGGCGCACCTCCCGACTCCCACCAGCAAGGACGGACGACACGCTCGAGTTCCCAGGCGGCGCTGGCGATGTGGCCAACACGCGCGCGCAACGTGGCGGACTCGGCGCCAGAGACGTGGTCTCGCACGTCCTCGCTCAAGAGGGCCGTCATTACAGGGTGCTCGGCGGAGACCGGCTGCGGGACAGGGCCGAGCGGGCCCGTCGCGCTGAACACGCGCCCGGTCGACTCGAGGTCCACAGTCAGCGGGAGCCCGTCGATCGGCGCGGCGCTGTCGACCACGAAGCTGAGGCGTCCGCCCAAGAGCGCCTGGACGGTCCGCTCCTCGGAGCGCAGCTCCACGCGGATGGGCGCGTTCGGAGGAGGCGGCGCGCCGACGCCTCTGAACGCGTACTCGCGCGTGTCCGTCTCGCTCGAGACGCGGGCCCGGTGCTCGCCCGGCTCGACGGTTACACGCACGATCTGCGTCGCGCGCGCCTCGGCTCGCTGTCCGTTGAGATCGACGACGAGCGCCGCGTCGCCGGTGAGGCGCTGGGGGACGAGCACGCGGTTGTCCCCAGCGACGAAGGTCGGGACATCACCCCCGCGCCCGAGCGACGGTGTCCCGGCGAACCGGACGGAGACTCCGAGCCGGACGTCGTAGCCGAGCTGCGCGAGGGCGCGGGCGCCATCGGCAGAGGCGGGATCCAACTCGAAGCACTGGAGCGGTCCTGCCTCGCCAACGGCCCGCGCGCCGCGCGGCGCGTCATCGTCCTCACCGAGCAGCGCCCAGTACTTCCGGTGGCCGGTGATGGTGTTGCCCAGCACCTGCCGCGCGACCTCGCCGTCCGTGCTGAGGGCGAAGAGGTGTGGCGGCGCCAACTCCAACTCGAAGCCATGAAGGACGGCGAGGTCTTGGGCGTCGAACTCTGCGGCCTCGAGATCGGTGAAGAGCGGCGTGTCCTTGTCGGGAACGGCGGTGAGCTTCAGGGAGAAGGGGAGGCCCGACAGCAGCTGGTCGCTCGGGACACGCGCGGTCGCGCCCCAGAGCTGCGGCGCGAACCGCCGACGCCGCAGCGAGCGCCGGAGCCGCTCTGCGGTCTCCCCGTCCAGCACGGGGAAGCGCGCCTCCAGCAGCAGCACCTCGTTCGCGAGCCGCAGCTGCAGCTCTCCCTTGGTCCGAGTGACAGCGGGGAGTTGAAACGCGCCACCCGCCTTCGCGCGTGCCGCTCGCTGGATGCTCCTCGCCACCGCGACGCCACGACGAGCGAGGTCGTCGGCCTCGAGGTCTCGCGAGAGGCGGGCGACGATCTCCGCACTGAACTCCACCCTCTCGTGCCGCAGGAGGCTCCGCGTGAGCGAGACGACCACGCCGACGTCCTCGAGGAGGGTCGCGAACCTCGCGGTGGGGAGCGACGCAGCGATGCGGATCGCGCGATACAGGGTGGCCTCGTCCGCGTCAGCGACGCTGACGCGGAGGTTGGCGAGCGTCGCCGCGAGCGGCCGGTGGAACTCGAGCGGCAGGAGCGCGTGCGCGATCGGCCACGCGATCAGGTGGAACGCCTCCGCCCACGCGGTCGTCGGCGGGCGCGCTCCTCGGAAGCGCGCGGCCGCGCGGACGAACAACTCCTTGATGCGCGTGCGTCCCAGCGGGGAGACCTCGACGCCAAGCTCCTCTTCGAGGAGTGGCCAGAAATCGGTCCCGGAGCCACGGTACCGGTAGCCGACCTCCGTCGCCGCGACGAGCAGCGGGAGGTCATTGGTGTCCCACCAGCCGCTCTCGAACGGGTGGGTCTGCACGCGCCTCCGCACACCCGCGCGCAGCTCGTCGAGGTCGACCGCGTCGAGCCCATGTTCCACGAAGAACACGGCCCCTTGTCGTGAGTCTCGCAGCGCGCTGAAGCGGTCGGAGAGGCGACGCTGGAGGTCGTTCAATGGGCACCACCAGCGTCTGCGGTGGCGCGAGCGCCGGCGTTGAGGGTGCAGTTCGCGGCCAGCGCGCGCGGACAGGCCCTACAGGAGGCAGGAGCTTGGCGGCTGCAGTCCGCCGCGCTCTCACGGCGGTTGCTCTCGCTCATGAACATGTAGAGCGCCTGCTGGACGATGCGCGGGTTGTACCGGCGCACGCCGGGGTGCAGTTCGTCGAGGTGGACGCGGGCCGCGAGCGCTTGGACGAAGGCTCTGCGGGCGCGGTAGGTCATGGGGCCTTCGTACCCGATCGCCTTCAGGAACAGATCGACGTTGCTGTCGATGACGACGAAGTGGTCGGTGTCGACGCCGTCCGCCCACGGCGCCAACTCGCCGGAGAGGTCGCGGTTCGTGACGGCCGAAAGGTACATCGCGGCGATCTTTTCACTGATGCGCCACGACCTTGAGAGCGCCTCCTCGAGCGCCAGAGCGCGCTCGTGCGGATCGGAGGAGATCTCCCAGATGCGCGCGCGCAGGCTGGACAAATCCGAGACGTCGTGCGCACGGAGCGTGAGCGCCGCCGACGTCGGTACCTTGCCGAAGTGCCCGTACCGCTTGAGCAGCTCGGTGTGCCGCTTCAGGTGACACGCGGTCTTCGGGCGCTGGCCGCAGATGCCACGTTTCGTGTCCGGGCACTTCCCGAGGTCACATCGATCGAGGAGCGCATCGAGCGACCGCGCGTGCTCGCAGCCGCCGTCCGCGAGGGCGAGCAGCCGCTCCGCGTCGATCATCTCGTGGGCGTCGTCGCGCGCGATGCCGCGCAGCACCCTCATGATCTGGGCGTCCGAGCGGCGCTGAAACATGGTCATCGTGACCAGCATTCCGAACAGCGCCTCCGGGGCGCCCGCCGCCAGCCCCCCGCGATCGACGGCGAAGTGCCCAACGCGGTCTCGTCGGCAGAACATCTCGGGGACGCCGACGTCGTCCTCCGTCCGGTAGTACGAGCGCATGTACCACGCGGTGACGCTGCGAGCGGCTGCGAACTGACGGCGCGATGGCTGAAGGACTACGTCACCCACGAGGCCTCCGAGTCAGAGGTTGATGTCATCGAAGAGCGCGGGCTGCAGTTCCTCTACGGAGGGAAGTCGGACGCAAGCGCCGTGCATGAGGTATCGCCCGTCGCGCACGGTCGCGTGGCGCTCGACCTGCGCGAGGACCTCGTCGGACTCGATGCGGGGCGAGAGCCAGCGGTCCATCCACCATGACGAGATCGCCGCCGTGCCCGCCTTGGGATCGGCCGCCGAGAAGATGTAGTCCGGCGAGGCATCCATCCCGAGCAGGTACTCGCGGAGGTTCCGCGCAAGCGGGACGCCGTAGACGATGCGCTCGCGCCCGTGCTGCAGCAGCGCGTCCGTCGGGAAGTTCAGCTGATCGAGCCCGTCGCGGAGCTTGCGGAGCTTTGGGCTCACGCCCTCGCCGAAGATGCTGTTCACGCGCTGTCCATTGCTGGACTGCTGGACCATCTTCACCAGCGCGTCGACGGTGCCCTTCGTGAAGTGCGAGGTGCCGTAGGCCTCGGACCGCCCGATCTCGAGGTACTCGAGGCGCTCGCCGGGGCGCCCACCGATAAGCTCGGCGGGCATGTATAGCCGGTTGTACTGGCTCGATCCGATGCCGTAGAGCGACGTGGTGCCGAGGAAGACGAGTTCCGAGGGGCGCACGATGGGGCGGCCAGCCATCGACGACGCGATCTCGCTCTCCTGCTCCAGATACCTGCGCTGGTAGGCGTCGACGACCTCGGGGCTCGCCGCGAGCATCGACACGAGCTTCCCTCCGAGGATCGGGCTGTACGGGGCGACCGCGCCGCAGACCGTGATGTCCGCCATCGCGATGCCCACGCGATCGGCCTTCGCCTTGCGGAGCACCTTCTTCACCATGCTGCTGCCGTCAGCGCTCTGCAGGAGCTGCTTGACCTCGTCGAGGGTCGGCGCGCGCGACAGGTACTTCCGCAGCACGATCCGCGAGCGGAGCATGTCGGCGAGCGTTAGCGCGCGCTTGCTCTTGTAGAGGTGAGACTCCGCGCGCGCGCGCCAGTGATCGGTGCGGTCATCACGCTCGCGCTTGAGCTCACGCTTCATCTCCGGTGAGTTGACGAAGCGGTGGTGCTTCTCGCGCTGCTCGTCGCCGTAAGCGATGAGCCGCTCCACGACCTTCGCCGTCGGGGCGTGGAGGTCCTTCGCGCTGAGCAGATCCTCCGCGTAGAGGTCCGAGACGTAGATCTCGTTGACCGCCGTGTCGATCGTCTTGGTGAGCCACACGCCGAGTTCGGCGGACGGCGACTCGGTGACGAACTCCATGAAGGCGTCCGGGTGCCACCCGATCCACGCGTCGCGCTCTCGGATCTGGACGATCGGGCTCCCGAGGGCACCGATCCCGATCACGGGGTGGTGACGCTGCGACCTGTCTCGCACGAGGAACGCCATTGTGCGCCCGGGCGTGCTCACGTACTGGTTGGTCCACGTGTGGCGGAAGTAGCGCCAGATGTCTTGCAGCCGCAGGTCGGTCTGCGCGCAGCGCTCGTCGCTGTCGACGAACTGCAGGTACGGGTCGACCACAGCGCGGAGCGCGTCGGCGCGCTTGTCGCGAGGCAGCGCGCGGACCTCGCGGAGCGACGCCGCGAGTTCGCGCCCATCTCGCAGCAGGCTGTACACGGAGAGCTGCGGTGCTCGGCTGCTGATGACGCTCTCGATGAACTTGCGCGTCGCGGGCTCGCGGAGCTGCTCGTTCCTCTTCACCAGCTCCTGGTTGCGGATCCTGGCCTTCTCCCGGCGTGGATCGAGGCGCTCGCCTGCGGGCCGCTGGACCTCGACGTCGCCCGCGTCGCTAACGCGCACGAGCCACCGCTGCCTCGCGAGGTCGGTGAGGATCGACAGGGCCGCGACGAGCTTCGTGGACCGGTCCTGCTTCCTGACACTGTCGCGCGCCTCTTCGAGCGCGTCGTCCATCGCGTCGTCGTCTGCGTCGGATGCGACGAGCGCCGCCAGCCGCAGCGCGTGCTCACGAAAGGCGCGACGCGCCTCGCTCCGCGCGCTGAACGGAGGAGAGAGCACGACCCAGCTGTTGTGCGCTTGTCGACTCATCGATCACCCGTTCAAGAAGGTCGCGAGCGTGTCGCTCCAGTCGACGCGGAGTTGCTCGGCCACCTTTAGGGCGTCCTTCCCCTCGAGGAGCGCCTCCGCGCGCGCGGCGGCGAGGAGGAGCAGGTCGACGCTCGTCCTCAGCGCGACGTCACGCTGGTCGTCCGACTCGAGGAGCTGCTTGTAGACGAGCCTGTAGAAGGGGTGGTCCGGGTTGAGCACCAAGACGAGTTTCCCCTCCGCCCGCGCGTAGTTGAAGAAGCACGTGTCGTTGAGCGCCTTCGGGACGATGCGGTACTCGACGCCGTCCTCGTGTTTGCGCTCGACGTTCGCGGGCTGCTTCAACTCCTTCTTCAGCGAGTCCAGGACGGCCTTGTCACGGGGCCGAGGCTCCGGAGGGAGCGGCGTGAGCAGGTCGTCCTTCTCGCTGGCGCGGTCCTCCGAGGACGAGAAGCGCTCCGCGATCTTGACGCTCAGGTGCGCCTTGCGCGCGCGGCTATTGAGGGCGCGCGCGGTGTTCTCGATGTCGCCGGAGAGCGCCTCGATGAGGTCGGGGCGCGGGCGGATCTGCTGCTTCGTGTGGGTGATGCCGAACGCCTCGTCGAGCGCGGGCTCGAAGAGGATCTCGCACCGCCACCAGTCGTCGTAGTTCTCGCGGCGCTTGCCCCCGAGGAAGAACCAGCCGTAGTCGACCTCGCGCCCTCCGCGGACGACCGAGACGCCGGCGCCCTTCGCGATGCCTCGCTCACGCTTCTCCTGGTTGCTCAGCTTCGACCACTCGGCGACGGGCAATTCGGAGAACCGGACGCGGACGAGCCCCGTGGAGGTCGGGTCGCCGGGGATCGCGGCGATCTCCCGCTCGAGCGACGCGTACTCCGTCGCGCCGTTGAAGAGGGCGCGCTCGTGGAGGAAGAGCGGATCGATCGGCTGGACCTGCTCGCCGTTCACCGAGATCCGCACGCCGTCCCAGAGGAAGTGGCGGAAGCGCCGCCCAAGCGAGAGGGCCAGCTTCCGCTCGAGCGTGGAGACGCGGCGCGCGTCGAGCCGGTCGCACCGCGACCAGGTCACGGCGGTGCCCGACTCGTAGCCGTTGATGAACGCTGGGCGCGTCACGCGCTCCGGCTTCGGGACCTCTGTCAGGTCGCCCGCGGCGATCTCGTCGAGGTCTAGGTACGACTCGAGCACCTGCCCCTGCTTCGAGCCCCAGGTATGCACCGTCACGCGCTGCGCCTGGCTCAGCGAGCTGTTCGGCAGCCCCATCCCGTACCGCCCGAGCCCTCGGCGATCGTTGAACCGCGTGCTGCCGCCGAAACGGAGCGCCGTGCGCAGGGTGCGCATGTCCATCCCGGAGCCGTTGTCGATGACCTTCAGCGTGATGGGGTGGTCCTCGCCGCCGTCGCTCGTGAGCGTGACCTTGATCTCGGTCGCCCCGGCCTGGAGCGAGTTGTCGATCAACTCGGCGACGGCGCTCGACGTGCCCTTGTACCCGGAGTCACGCGTCGCCTGGATGAACTTGTCGACGGCGACGATCGAGAAGTCGTGATCTTCTGCGGGCTTCATTCGTTTGGCTCCACTTCGTGCTGCGGCGCGGGCGCGTCGGCGGCGCGCACCCGCTGAGACTCGACGTAGCGCTCGAGTTCCTGCTCCTCCACGCGGAGTTGTCCGCGCTCGCCGACCTTGAAGGCCGGCAGATCCCCGCTCTTGATGAGGCGCCGGACGGTCTTCTCCGACACCTTCATCGCTTCGGCTACCTCTGGGATTGTGAGCAGCTTCATGTTCCTCTGTAGGTGATCGGGTGACCACCTCTGGCCCTGGGTGACCATCAATGGCTCGATATGGCCCCCACTGTCAACGCTCCTCATCGCAGAACCTCCTCGAGGTACGTGGTTGTTTCTCCTCGACTTTCAGCTGCCCCCACGCCGCCCGCTGCTCGGCCCACGTCCCCACGTGGGCCACCGTGCGGAGGGTCCGCTCGGCCAGCGGCTCGGCGCCGTCGACGGCTTCGAGCGCCAACACGGCGTCTTGGAGATCGGGCGCCAGCATGAGTAGGTCGAGGAGCTGCGTCACCCGCGCCCGCGTCAGCCCCAGCTTCCTCGCCACGGCGGCCCGGTCGGCGACGGCGCCCCGGTCGATGGCGGCCTGCAGGTGGTGCGCGAGGGCGAGCTGCTGGGCGACCTTGGCGGGGCGGCGCACGGGCTCGGGCTTCGCGGGCGGCGGCGTCTCGGCGAGCGTGACGCTCCGGCTCTTGCGCCGGAAGAGCGGCTTCTCGATGACGCGGAACGCGTCGCCCTCGACGTCCGTGTTCTTCCTGGCGCTCGCCTCGCTGCTCTCGGCGGCTCTCACGCAGCCTCCTTCGCGCTCGCGACGGCGTCGAAGTTCACCAGCTCGGCGCGGCACACCCCGGTCTCCTCGCCGACGCTGACCTTGGCGACGAGCGCGCGCAGCAGGCGCCCCTGGTTCTCGGGCGTCATGTCGCCCCACACCTTGCCGAAGTTGCGCAGCGCGCCGACGAACCACTCCTGCTGGCTCTCCAGCAGCTCGACGTTCACGGCGTCATCCTCGAGCGCGCGAAGCCTGCGCTCGGCGTCGTCGAGCCGCGTGGCCTCGACGCGCAGCTTGGCCTCAACGAGTTCGCGCGCGCGCCCTTCGAGCCGCACCACCTCCTCGGTCAACCTCGACGTGGCGGCCAAGGCTTCGGCGACCTGGGCCGAGAGCGCCTTGCGCACCTCGACGAAGGTCGTGCGCTCCTTCGCGACGCGCGCGGCCAGCTTGACTTGGATGCGCTCGGCCAACGTGCCGTCGGCGGTCGCCTCCGTGATGCGCGCGACGACGAAGTCCTCGATGGCGCGCGCGGGCAGCGGCCTCGCGGAGCACCGGTCCGTGCCGTACTTGTCGCGCGTCGAGCATCTGTAAAATCGGTACGTCTTCCCGCTCTTCTTCGTCGTCGAGCCCGGGCACATCGCCTCGCCGCAGAGCCCGCAGCGCAGGAGCCCGCGCAGCACGTACTCGGGGTTTGTGCCGGTCACGCGGAGCTCGCGGCCCGCCATGCCGAGGAGCTTCTGAGCCTGGCGGTAGGTGACGTCGTCGATGAGCCGAGGATGCTCGCCCTCGTACAGCTCGTCGCCGTACATCATGCGCCCCGCGTAGAGGGGGCTCCGCAGCACGCGCGCGATGCTGTCCTTGCTCCAGAGCGGGCCGCCCTTGCGCCCATGCTTCGAGGCACGCGGCAGGAGTCCGCGCTTGTTCAGCTCGCGGGCGACGGTGGCCATCTGGCGGTGCGCGAGGAAGAGCGTGAAGGCCTCGCGCACCACGTGGGCCTCGGCCTCGTTCACGACGAGCTTCTTGTCCTTCGCCGAGTAGCCGAAAGGCACGGGTCCACCCGTCCACTTCCCCTTGCGGCGCGCGCCGGCGATCTTGTCGCGCGTCCGCTCGCTGATCATTTCCCGTTCGAACTCAGCGAAGGACATCAACATGTTCATCGTCAGCCGACCCATGGCGTCGGCCGTCGAGAAGTTCTGCGTGATGGAGACGAAGGACGCGCCCGCGGTGCTGAGGCGCTCCATCACCTTCACGAAGTCGAGCAGCGAGCGCGAGAGCCGGTCCACCTTGTAGACGACGATGACGTCGACCTTTCCGGCGTCGACGTCGGCCAGCAGCCGCTGGAACGCGGGGCGGTCGATGTTCGCGCCGGTGAAGCCGCCGTCGTCGTAGCGCTCGTCGACGAGCGTCCAGCCCTGCTGCCGCTCGATGTACGCGAGGCACGCCTCGCGCTGGGCATCGAGGGAGTTGAACTCCTGCTCGAGGCCCATCGTCGTCGACTTGCGCGTGTAGATGGCGCAGCGCTTCGTCTCCGGTGCCGGCGCGCTCGCTCGCTGGCGCTGCTTGGTCATCGCGGCTCCTTCGACGGTTCCGGCGTGGGCTCGCCCTCGTCGGGCTTTGCGGCGTCGCGCTCGACGACGGCGAGGAGCCGCTCGAGGTTCGCGTTGAGCCGCGCGAGCTCCCGCACGAGCGACGGCATCGTCGACTCGTAGAAGCGGTGGCCCATCTGCGTGCGGAAGAAGTCGCTCATGCCGCGGACTCCTCGCGCGCCGACTCGCCGCGCTTCTTGAGCCCGAAGAAGAGGAACCCGTTCCAGCGCGTGCCGGCGATCTCCGTGGCGATGGCAGACAGCGACTTGTACCGCTGCCCCGCGTACTCGAAGCCCTCCGCGCAGACCGTCACCTCGTGGGCCTTGCCGTCGAAGACGCGGCGCAGGACGGTGCCTACGGGCGGCACGCGCGGGTCCCGCGGCTCGGTCGCCTGCACCACCTGCAGCGCCTCCGTCGGCGCGGGCGCGTCGCTCGCGGCGTGGCCCTGGCTCCGACGCATGCGCCAACGCTCCGGCATCTGGTCGCCGAGCTGGTGGATGCGCGCGAGCGCGCCCTGCGAGAGCCCGCCCTCGGCCAGCTCCTGGATGCGCCATGCGAGGCGCTTCTTCAGGTAGTCCTTGTTCCGCGTGCGCGTCGGCTCGCCGTAGAGCTCGCGCCACTTCTCGGCGAGCTGGCCGACGCTCATCGTCTCGAGCGCCGCGAGCTGGGTGGGGACGTCATCGAGCTCGCGCATCGCGGCTCGGGCTCTGGCGGTCGTCTTGTTGGTCATCGTGCCTCCGTCGTTCGCGCGCGCACCGTGCTCGCGCGTCGTCGGCATGACGGCTTCTTCCCCGGTAGAAGACAAGGCGAGGGCCGGAGAGAGTGCAGACGTCACGACGCACCTCCGCGCGCGGCCGCGCGCTGGGCGCGCTGCTCACGACGCCACATGTCGAGCAGCGTCTCGGCGATGACGTCGGCGGCCTCATCGAGCCGGCGCTCGACGTCGGCGCGGCGCTCCTCGGCGCTCTCCGTGACGGCTAGAGCCGCGTGCGGCGGCGTCGTCGGGGTGGTCGCGTTCACGGGTGGGAAACGCGGGCCTGGTGCGTGCGGTGGGACAGGGAGATCGCCCAGCGAACGATTGCCCCCTTGACTGCCCCTACCTGTCTAGTATTTAGGCAACACTACATCACACCCTACTGCTGGGGTGCTGAGCGAGGACACGTGAAGGAACGCTTTGGAGAACGCATCCGCCGCAAGAGGACTGAGCTGAAGCTCGGTCTCCGCGAGACAGCCACAAAGGTCGGCATCTCGCCCACGTACCTGTCGCGCATCGAGACGATGGAGGAGAAGAGCCAGCCAGCCGAGGACGTCATCTGCAAGCTGGCGACGCTGCTGAACGACGACTTCGACGAGCTGATGACGCTCGCGGGCCGCGTGTCCGAGGTCGTCGAGAAGGTCATCAAGGCTGACCCCACGATGCCGGAGTTCCTGCGCACCGTCGGCGAGAAGAACATCTCCGGCGCGGACCTGATGAAGCTCCTCAACGCACAGCAGAAGAAGGGGAAACGGTGATGTCGACCAAGGTCCCGTTCCTCTCGGACGCGCAGATTGAGAGCGCCGCTCAGGAGCTGCTGCGCCGGTACGCCAAGTGGAAAGGAGAGGCGCCTCGCCCGCCGATCCCGGTCGACGCGATCGCCGAGGGCGTCCTCGGGCTCACCCTCGAGATGGGCGACCTCCGCAAGAAGCTCGGCAAGTTCGACGTCCTCGGCGCGACGTGGCTCGACGACGCGCTGGTGGTCATCGACTCGTCGCTCGAGGGCAACGAGGGCCGCTACTGCTTCACCCTCGGCCACGAGATTGGGCACTGGCAGTTCCACCGCCCGCTCCGCGAGATGGACAAGGTCACGTTCCCGCTGTTCTCGCGCGAGCCGGGCGCCAAGGCGACGGCCGCCATCGTCTGCCGCGACGGCCAGCGCGACCCGGCTGAGTTCCAGGCCGACAAGTTCTCGGCGTTCCTGCTCATGCCCGCGAGCGACGTACGCGCGGCGGTGAAGCACGTGAGCGGCGGGCCGCTCGCCATCGACAACCTCCTCGCCCGCAAGAAGGCCGACGAGCGCATCTCCGAGCTGCGCGACTTCGCGTCCGAGGTCATCGCACACGGCGGCTTCACCAACGTGTCGAACCAGGCGATGCAGATCCGCCTGGAGACCCTGAAGCTCGTCGTCGACGGCGCGCAAGGACGGCTCTTCTGAAGTGTGGGGGGAGCGGTTTCGTTCGCTCTCGATGTCCCCTGTTTAGGCAACAGTCACCCATCCGGAGAACGCATGGCCAACCGCGAATGGAACCCGAAGTCCTTCTTCCGCCACCTCACCCCCGACGCCCTCGAGGTCCTGCTCGCGTGGGCTTCCGTCCAGCTCGTGCTCGATGGCCAGGGACCGGTGGGGGAGCAGGTCTATCGCGCGTGGAAGGCGCTCCCCGAGACCGAGCGGGTGGCGCTCGAGACGAAGCTCCTGCCGGTCAACGACCTGTGCGGGCCGCACGCGCGCCCCTACCTCGAGCGGCTCGCCTTGCAGGTCTGGACCAACGGGCACTCTCACCTTGTCGAGGACAGCCGCGCGTGGTCGGCGCAGGATCTCGCGGTGCGCCTGTTCGTGGCCGATGAGCCGCGCTTCCTCGAGGCGCACCAGGCTCACGTTCTCGACATGATGGAACACCTCACGGAGTTCCACGGGCGCTACGCGGTGTCGCTGAAGCCGACCGCGCAGGCCAAGGCGGCCATGAAGGCAGCGATGGCGAGCCACTTCCGCGAGACCGCGTTCGGCGCACGCTGCCAGGTCGAGGACTTCGCCAACGACGAGAAGTTCGCGCTCTTCATCTACCACGAGGATGAGGTCGCCCCGTTCGATCGCTTCAACGACAAGGGCGTGGTGGAGCCGGACTGGCAGCGGCCTGTTGTGCGGCTCGCGGCTGTCTTCCAGTTCGAGACGTCGACGCTCCTCGTGAAGGCGCCGCGCGTGGCCGAGCGCGAGAAGCTGCGCGACCTGTTCGCCCAGCTCTTCATCGGTGACACGAGCTACTTCGAGGACACGACCAAGAGCCCGAAGTTCTCGTTCGACCCGCTGCGCGACGACGACTTCGACTTCCCGGTGCGCGGCTTCGACAAGATCGAGGAAGTCTCAATCGTGCGCGTGGTCGCGAAGCCGGCGAGTCGCGACGTCAAGCGCGTGACAGTGGAGATGAAGGCGGGCTTCACCGTGCTGGGCGTGCGCTTGCTCCTCGAGGAGCACGGCGTGAACCTCGCGAGCGACGAGATCCACGGCGTCCGGCTGCAGTTCCGCTTCGAGGGCAAGGGCCGTCAGAAGTACCGCACGGTCAGCCTCTTCAACCCGAACAGCTCGAACCTGAACGACACGGAGCGCGACCGCGTCATCCGTCGCTACCTGAAGGAGTGGGGCATCGATGCCAGCGGACGACGTTCTCCCCTGGACGCTGCTGCTGTCGAAGCTGCGGCGCAGTGACGACTCGCGCGTCTCGTACGCCGAGGTCATGGCCGCAGGCGCGGAGCCGGTGCTCTGCGTCCGCGAGCGCGTCCTCGAGTACGGCAAGGACGACGACTACGAGCCGCCCGGCTGCGAGCGCGGCTGCCTGCCGAACTTGAACTACGACCTCCGCGCCTCGGAGAAGCTCGTCGGGGTGGCGTGCCCCGAAGAACCGCCCTGCTGGCCGGGCTGGACGTGGGTCGAGCGCACCGAGGTCGAGGGGCTGCGGTGCCGCGCGAAGGACGTCTTTGCGAAGCTTGCCGCCCAGAACGGCCTCGCGCCGCTCACGGGCAAGGTGCCCAAGCCATTCCTCGGCGTCGGGCTCGTGCGCCGGCGTGGGCTCAACGTGGCCGTCGTCTGGCTGCGCGCACCGAAGCTCGGCTTCGAGCAGCTCTGTCGGGGCACGCGCGCCGAACTGGGCGTCGACGGGATGATCGTGCTGGTGGCGAAGAAGCCACCGACGTCGCTCACCGCCGTCGACAGGATCGTCCCCTTCGAGCTCGCCCTCGACGCGCGCGGGGGCATGGACCTGGCCCGCGCGCTCGAGGAGCTGACGCCCGAGTACCGCACGCGGGTCATCGAGGACCCGATGCTCGACCTCGACTACGTGCGGCTCCGGCTCGCGACGCGTCCGGGCGATCGCCACGTCGTGGAGATCAACGGCCACGACTTCGGCGGTTTCCGCAAGAGCGACCTGAAGTTCCTGCGCCTGCTGCTGCTCGCGGCGGCCCGCAAGAACGGCAAGGACGACGGGTGGATCGACAAGTCGCGCCTGCGTGACGGCAGCGACAAGGACCCGGCGCTCAACGACCTGCGCGCGGACCTCGGGAAGTTCGACATCCCCGGGCTCGGCGAGGAGGAGCGCAAGGCCCTGCTCCGCGTACAGCGCGGCGAAGGCCTCGTCCGCCTCGGCATCCCGCCCGAGAACATCGAGCTTGACGAGTCGCTCGCGCAGCTCGAGTTCGTGGCCACGACCACGACGAAGAAGAAGGACGGCACGAAGGGCAAGGCGACGAAGAAGCAGGAGGAGGGCCTGCAGAACGCCGCCACCCTCCTCCGCGACTGCCGCCGCCTCGGTGCGCCTGGGGACGCCGAGGCCGTGAAGACCCCAGCTACGAGTCGTCGCGCCAGCCGTGGCGGGACTTGAAGGTCTCGCGGAGGCCGCCGCCGCCCCCTTCGTCGGGCGTCGGGAAGTCGTCGGCCGTGACGACCTTGGTCTTTGCGAGGTCGACGAGCACCGCCCGGCGGCGCCCCTCGCGGCCGTCGAACAGCACGCGCTCGCTCTCGACCAGGACGAAGCCACCTTGCTTCTTGTTCTCGAGGATGAGGCGTCGCAGCGCCTTCAGGTCGACGACCTCTCCCTCGTAGTCGATGCGCTTGCAGTGCGCGCGGAACGCGTCGTACGCGCTCTCGAGGTGGATGGCGAGGTTCCCCGCGTCGAACACGTAGTGGACGCGGTGCTTGAGGTGCCCCTGGACGGCCATCACGCCCAGCATCTCGAGGAAGTGGTCGAGCGCGTTCTTCACGCCGTGATCGGTCTCGAGGACGTCGTCGAGCACCGCGTTCACGGCGGCCTCGACGCCGAGGTCGTCGGGCAGCTCGCAGCCGCAGTGCTTGGCGAACTCCTCAAAGAGATGCACGCCGAGCAGCATCGCGGTGAGGTTCTCCACGATGCGCACGGGCACCTTGCGTCCGTCGAGCAGCGCCTTGGCGACGCCGCGTGCCACCGCGAGGTCAGCGTCGAAGTCGCGCCCGAGGCAGAACTGGATGTACCTCGGCGCGAAGAGCGCGAGATCCACCGAGCGCAGCTCGCGGTAGGCCTGCTTGTGGCCGGTCTGCTCGTCGAGCGTGGTCTTCTCCGGGTTCGCGGTGATGATGCGCTCGAGCAGCGCGGCCTCCGTGGGGCGCGTCTCGCCAGCGACGCAGACCGGCGCCTGCAGGTGGTAGCTGTTCACCTTGAGGTCTGGGCGCCCGCGCTCCTCGGTTTCGCCCCGGTAGAGACGGCGCAGGTAGCGGTGCAGCGTGTTGAGCCGCTGCCGCTGCATGTCGTAGGGCTTGTACTCGTCGATGAAGACCGGCACCGAGCGCGTCGACGTCAGCAGCTTCAGCAGCGCGAACTCGGTCTCCGTTGCGCTGTAGGGCTCGGCGTCGCGGATGCCGAACAACGGCCACATGATGTCGATGCAGAGGCTCGACTTGCCCGAGCCCTGCGTGCCCCACACGAATAGCGTCGGGAACGCGCCCACCGCCTTCATGAAGCTCGCCTTCATCGGCGTCGCGAAGAACCAGCCGAGCACCGGGAGGATGACCTCGGGCTTGTTCACCTGCGGCAAGCAGCGGAAGACGACGGCGGCGATCTCGAGGAACGTGTCATCGTCGGTCTTCACGTAGGAGACGCGCTTGTCGAGCGAGGCGCCGCTCGGGACATAGATGACCGGCGACGGCTCGAGGAAGCCGTCCTTGCCGATGGCGCAGTCGGGGCCGAGCCAGACGTGGTGCTCGCCCTTCTTGTACTCGCCCAGCATGTTCGAGCCCGGTCGACGAGGGACCGGTCGCCGAGCGAGCACCCGGAGCAGACCCTGGACGTTGTTGTCGCTGCCGGTCCACTGCAGGTCAGCGGATGGGAGCTGGCGAATGAGGTCGCGCTTGCTGTGGAACGCCGTGAGCGGCAGCCGCAAGCCCGGAACCTTGCCGCCCTTGTCTGTGAGCGCGTCGCCGAGAATGAGTTCGCCGTCCTCGGTGACGACGCGCATCGTCGGCTCGATGGTGAACGACGAAATGACCTTGGTCTCGCCGCGCGAGGTCATGCAGTAGTAGCAGGACGCGTCCTCGAAGATCGCGCCCTCCATCTCCTCGTCGCTGCTCTCGGGCTCGGCGCGCTCATCGTCGTCGCGCGCCGGCGCGGTAGCCACGCGGGCGACAGCCTTGCGCAGGTCCTTGGCCTTGAGCCCGAAGCGCTTCTCGACGACGCCGAGGTACTTGCTCTGCACGGATGGATCGCGGTGCGCGATGGCGTCGAGGATGGGCTTCAGGCGGTACTCGAGCTCGCGCGCGGGCGTGTCGCTCGGGACAGCCTCGATGGCCTTCTCGATGTCGAAGACGACGTCGTAGAGCTCGCACCGCGCGGTCGGCTCGCGGTTCACGCGGCAGTAGCCGAGGTTCTGGAGCGAATGGCACGGCGGGGCGATCGAGCCGTCCTCGCGAGCGGTCGCGAGCACCTTCTCGTGCGCCTTCTTGATGTACGCGACACCGTCGCGGCCGCGCAGCTTGCCCAGGCCTCGCCGGTCGTACTCGAGGACCAGCTCGGTGATCTCGTCGAGGCCCAGCCCCTTGTGCGCGAAGAAGCGCACCATGTTGAAGATGGCGACGCTCCGGTCCTCGGCGCCCTGCTCCCAGAGGCGCTGGACCGGGCCGCACATCTCGACCGGGTGCTCCCAGTCGTACTCGCCCTCCGGCGTGCGCTTTGCCTTCCTGGTCCCTGGTGCGGACGCGTTGGCGACGACTGGAAGCGATACGCGCGGAGCCGCCACGGGCAGCTCGGGCGCGGGCTCGACGTCGAGGCGCGCGAGGAGCGCCGCGTCCTCGACGCGCTCGAAGCCGGAGAGGCCCGCGCTGACGCGGTGCGGGCGCTCGCCCTGGCCGTCGCCCTTGTGGCTGACCGTGCCGATGACTTTGATGATGCGGGCAACGTCGTGGATGGAGTCGACGTGGACGGCGTCGCTCTGCACGCGCTCGCGAACCGTCGCCTCGAACGCCTTGAGTCCCGCCTGGAGCCGGTCGCGGCGGTCGCCCTCCAGCGCGGTGGGCGGCAGCGCGAACCAGAGCTGCGCGCCGTTGCCGCTCATCATCAGGCGCGGACGCACGAGCCCCTCAGCCTCGCACCACGTCGAGGCCTGCTCGGCCGCCGCCATCGCGAGCGCGAGCTCGGCGTCGGTGCTGGCGGTGTCCTTCGGGCGCACCGGATCAAGGTCGATGACCGTCGCGGTGATGACCTCGATGTCCTTGCGACCGGCGCCGGTCTTGAGCGGACGCACCACGTTCGGAGCCAACTCGAAGAGGCGCCTCGGGCGTGGCTGGATACCGACGTAGACGTTGCCGGCCGCATTGGTGCGCACGCACTCGTGGACGAAGGCGTCCTCGTCGTCGAAGAAGCCGATGCCGATGATGCCGCCCGCTGGCCGGATGACGCGCACCTCGGAGACGCCGTGTGCGCCGTGGGCGAGCCAGCGCCAGGTCGACCGGATGCTGCTCTCGTCGGGAGCGAGCGCGCTCATGCGGCTCCCTTGCGCGTGCCGAGCTTCGACGCGGGCACGCCCAGTACCTCGGCGTAGAGCTTCCGTCGTTCGAGGTGGTGGCGACGCAGCAGCGGCACCTTGCGGTCGACGAAGTCGAAGAGCGCGGCGTCCGTCTTGTCGGCGTGCGGGCGCATGAGGCGACCGAGGCGCTGCACGGTGCGCCCGCGTGCCCGGCCCGGGTACGCGAGGAACACCCGCGAGAGGCGCGGCAGGTCGAGCCCCTCGTCGGCGAGGCTGGTGGCGACGATGACGGGCAGCTTCCCGGCGCGGGCCTCATCGAGCAACTCCTTGCGGACCGCGCGCTTCACCTCGCCGGTGAGGACGGCAGCCGCGACGCCCTGGGCGGCGATGGCGTCGGCGAGCGCGCGGCAGTGGTCGATGCGACCGGAGAGCACGAGGCAGACGTGGCCTGCGCGGGCCTCTGCGACGACCGTCTTCACGATGAGCGCGTTGCGCGCCTCGTCGCTCGCGACGGCGGCGAGCATCGGCGCGTAGTCCTCGGGGCCCGTGTAGAGATACGAGAAGCCCGTCTCGATGCTGTGGATCTCTGGGACGGTGAGCACGCCGGCCGCCACGAGCTCTTCGTGCGTGACCGTGACGAGCCGCGCGCCGAGGAACAGGTCGAGGAGCGCGGTCAGCCCGTCCTCGCGCTCGGGCGTCGCGGTGAGCCCGAGCCGGTAGCGCGCGGGGCAGCGGTCAACGACCGAGTGAAACGTGCTCGCGGCGACGTGGTGCGCCTCGTCGAGGATGAGGAGGCCGAAGCCCGCGAGGAAGGAGTCGAGCTTCGCCGGTTCCCAGCGCACGAGGGCCTGGATGACCGCCACCGTCACGGGCGCGGGGTGCGCCTCGCCGTCGCCGATGAGGCCCGCGTCGAGGCCGAGCTTGCCCTTCAGCTCCCCGAGCCACTGCTCGGCGAGGTCGAGGGTGTGCACGAGGATGAGCGTCGGGGTTCGCAAGCGCGCGATCGCGCCCATGCCAACGCGTGTCTTGCCGCCGCCGCACGGGATGACGACCGTCCCCTGCGTGACCTTGGCGAGCTTGTCGACGGCGGTCGACTGGTAGTCGCGCAGCGGGGAGTCTCGCGCCAGTTCGAGCTTTGCCTCGGGCAGCACGCGCGCGTCGTCGCAGGCGACGATGAGCCCGTCCTGCGCGGCCGCGCGTCGGAGCGCATGGATGGCGCCGCGCGGGAGGCGCAGCTCGCCAGCTCGCTGCTCCACGAAGCACACCGTCTCAAGCTCGGCGCCGGGGTTGAGGCCGAGTCGCAGGCGATCGAGATAGGCGGGGTTCGGGAAGGACAGCATCCGGCAAAGGCGCTCGACGACCTTCGGCGGCACCTCTCGTACGTCCAGCGTCAGCGCCGCATCAACTCGCGTGCGCATCGGCGGCCTCCTCGAGGAAGCGGGAGATGTTCTCGACGCGTCGGGTCGTGAGCATCGGCGGCAGGCTCTTGAGGAACTTCCGGCCGTAGCCCTTCTCAGCGATGCGCTTGTCGAGGATGACGGCGACACCGACGTCCGTCTTGCAGCGGATGAGGCGACCGACGCCCTGGCGCAGAGCGATGATGGCGAGCGGGACGAGGTAGTTGTCGAAAGCGCGCGGGTCGCGCTCGCAGATGGCGTCGATGACCGGGTCATCGGGCGGCGGGAACGGCAGCTTGTCGATGACGAGGCCAGTGAGCGCCTCGCCCGCGACGTCGATGCCGGTCCAGAAGCTCTCGGTGCCGAGCAGGATGGAGCCCGTGTCCTCCTTGAAGAGGCGCGTGAGCTCGGCGCGCGGGAGGTCGCCCTGGCGCAGCACGCGGTGGCGACCGCCATCGATGCGCTCGTAGACGGCGTTGAGGTTCCGGTACGACGTGAAGAGGCCGAGCGTGCGTCCATCGCAGGCCTCGACCACCTGCTGGAAGACGTGCGCGGCCGCGTCGATGAAGTCAGCGTCGCGCGGGTCTGGCAGCTTCTCCGGCACGACGAGCAGCGCCTGCGACTGGAAGTCAAACGGCGTCTCGGCGATGACCTCGAGCGCGCCTTCGGGCACGCCGAGCTCGCGGCGCACGAAGTCGAAGGTGCCGGAGGTGGTGAGCGTCGCCGACACCAGCGACACCGACGGGCAGCGCGCGAACAGCTCCTCGCGCAGCAGGTCGCTCACGTCGATGGGCTTGGCGCGCAGCTTCGCGCGGCCCTTGGAGTCCACCTCGAGCCAGTAGACCTTCTTGCCCGCGTCCGTTTGGCTGAGCCCCTCGGCGAGGCGCGCCCCGGCGATGATGGCGTTCTTCGCCACGTTGCGCGCGGTGGCGCGCTCCTTCTTCTCTGCGAGCTCGTCCTCGGCACGCGCCGTGGCGAGCGCCACGAGCTTGCCGAGGGAGCGCTGGAGGCCCGCGTCCGAGGCGAAGCCAGGAGCCTTGAGCCGCTTCTTGTACCGGGGCGAGCGCGCGTAGTCGGCGAGCGTCGCGAAGAGGCGCTGCGCCTCCTGGCGAAGCTCCCCCGCGAGCTGCTTGTTCCCGAGGTCGGCGGCGGCCGACGCGAGCCGCCCGAGCGTGTGCTCGGAGACGGTGAAGCCGAAGAACTCGCGGGCGATCTCCGCGGCCTCGTGCGCCTCGTCGAGCACGAGCAGGTCGAAGGCGGGCAGCACGAGGTCCTGGCCCGTCGCCTCGCGCACGGCGAGGTGCGCGAAGAGCATGTGGTAGTTCGTGACGATGATGTCCGCGCCCTGCGCCGTCGCCTTGGCGCGCTCGGCGAAGCAGTCGCCACGAAACGGACACCCGTCGCCCTTGCACTCCTCGGAGCCGACCGAGAAGCGCGACCAGACCTGCGCCTGCGGGATGAAGGCCAGCTCCGAGACGTCGCCCGTCTTCGTCGCCTCGGCCCACGCGAGCACGTCGTCGACCTGCCGCTGCTGGTCGTCGTAGTAGAGGCCACGCAGCTCGCCGCGCGCCTCGCTCTCGGCCATGCGGTCGAGGCAGAGGTAGTTGTTCCGCCCCTTCAGCAGCGCGAACGTGAACGGCCAGGGCAGCACGCTCGCGAGCATCGGCAGGTCCTTGCGGACGAGCTGCTCCTGCAGCGCGATGTTCGCCGTCGCGATGACGACGCGCTTCTTGTCGTGGTGCGCGTGCCAGACGGCCGGCACCGAGTACGCGACGCTCTTGCCGGTGCCGCAGGGACCTTCGCCGAGGGTGTGGCGCCCGCCGCGCATGGCCTCGTCGACCATGCGGGCGAGCGCCACCTGGCCCTCGCGCATCTCGTAGCCGGGGAACCGCGAGGCGAAGAGCCCGCCGTCCCCGAAGACCTCGGAGAGGTAGTCATTCATGGGTGGCTCCTCGCGCCGCGGCGCTCAGGCGAACGGGTCGACCTCGGTCTCGTCAGCGGCAGGCGCGGCGGACTCCGTCTGGAGCTGCTCGACGAACGCGCGCGCCTTCTCCACCTGCGACGTCGGCAGCTCCTTGATGCGCTGGATGCCGAACTTCTGGAGGAAGCGGTCGGTGGCCTCGCGCGGGAGAGCCTTGAGCGCGGTGACGATGCCCTGCGCGACGTTCGGCAAGATGGTGCCGTCACCCTTGGCGTCGGCCTTCTTGTCGAAGCTGTCGAGCGAGTTGCCCTTATCGTCGCCCTCGCCCGAGTAGAGCTTCGCGAGGTCGTGCTGCGGCAGCGCCTGGAAGGCCTTCTGCTGCTCGACCGAGAGCTGGTGCTCGGGCAGGATGCTGTAGGTCGTCTTCGGGTCCTTCGCGGCGCCGTGGCGCTGAATCTCGAAGGCCCACTTCTCGAGCCCGTACTTCTCGCGCACGCGGACGAGGTCCTTGAAGAACATCACGCCCTGCTCGAGGACCTTCACCTCCTTCGAGTCGAAGAGCGCGACGTTGAGCGCGACGCGCAGCGAGGGCTTGAGGCCCTGCGCCTTCAGCTTGTCGTCGAACTCGACGTACTTGCCGTCGACGAAGCAGACCTCGCGGGGGTGCGGCTCACCCAGGAAGACGACGACCGCCTTGTCGCCGTCGCCTGCGAGCTTGAGCCAGAGGCTCCCGCCCTGGTCGTGCATTTTTGCCATCTCTTCGGTCTGCTGCCACATGCTCGGTGCCATTGGTCACTGCTCCTTCTTCGGGTTGGGGTTGCCGCTGCTCGTCGTCCGCTCGCGCCGGTACACGGCGAAGAGCGGGGTTCCGTCGGAGGCCTCGCCGGCCTCCTCGAGGTGGAAGTCCACGCCGGGGTCGACGACCTGCTCGATCTCCCAGCGGCGGAAGAGGCCCGGCAGACGCACGAAGTCGTCGTCGGTCGGGCTGGGGATGGGCTTCGCGTGGTTCATGTCGACGGGCTCCTCCGGGTGGTTCAGCGGTTTCGTGGGGGGCAAACGCGAACCTCGCGACCGGAGTGGGACATCGATTTCGCGAGGTGCTCGCGGAGGCGACCCAGCGCGCGCTGGAAGCGCTTGCGGGCCGCGTCGTGCGAGAGCCCGAGGCGCTCGCCGGCCTCGCGCTGCGTCTCGTCCAGCACGAGCACCGCGAGCAGCAGCTCGGCGTCCTCGCGGACGATCGGCTGAAGCCAGGCGCGAAGGACCGCGAGGTCCTCGTCGAACGAGAGGCCGGGGACGACGTTGCCCGACGCCGCCCACCGCTGGAGCGACGCCTTGTCGAACCAGCTCGCGCTGAAGATGTCACCCTCGAGATCGCGCAGCGGCTCGTTCGGCTCGCCGTTGAGCTCGTGCGCGTCGTCGGCCCACGCGCGCTTGCGATGATCCATCACGTCGCGCTCGGTGCTGCGCACCAACGTCGCTGCCACCCGGTGAACGGCATCGAGGTCGAGGCGCTCGACCAGCTCGGCGAACGCGCTGGCCAAGTCGGCGACGAGCTCGTCGAGCTCGCCGGAGAAGTGCCGGAGCCGGCGCCGGTAGATGGCGTCGAGCCCCGGCCAGAGCCCGAGCCAGAGGAGCGCGATCGCGAGCTCGTGGTGCTCGCGCCGCTGCACCAGCGTGACGAGGGTGCCGAGGATGCGGTCCTTCTCGTCAAGGTCCCCGAGCTTGCTCGTGAGGTGCGCGACGAGCTTCTTGGGCTCGTCGAACCCCGCGAGCGCGGGGTACTGCTGCTTCGCCTGTTGAAACGCCTGGTCTGCCTGAAGAGTACGAAGGGAACGATCGAGGCCCGCGTGCAGAGCCTCCCAGCTTGCGCGCATGACGCGCCGCCTTTCCGGCGGGCGTCAGGCGCTCCTTGGGGCCGTGGTTAGGGCGTCATGCGCTCGGTGGACTTGGAGGTGAGGGACGCGGCCGCGAGCTACGCGGCGGTCGCCCTCGGGAGCGCGGACGCAGGCGACGGCGTGGTCGGCCTGCGCGACGCGAGCACGTTCAACGTGCGGCAGCGGCCGCGGTAGCAGGTGACCGACACGGTGCTGTCGCCGGTGACGACGATCTGCATGTCGCCGCGACGGATGGTGAGGCTGTCACGATCGAGCTTGGCCAGCAGGGCGCCGCAGGCCTTGCAGCGGCAGTCGGTGGTGGTGGACTGGGTCTTCATGGGCTGTCTCCTCGCGGCCCACCGGGCATCGGCGGGTACGGGAGCAGCCTCGGTGGCGAGCCCATGGGGGGATCGAGGGTGGGAATGCGCCGCGACTCCGGGATGGGTTCCCCCCTCCCCTCCTGGCGCGGCTCCTTGGCCCGGTCGGGATGGGCGCTGCCGGGACGGCGTTCGCGACGCTGGACGCGCCCCGGGTCAGTCTGTGATCCTACGTCGTCACCACCGCCTGAGGCCCCGGATGGAAGCGCGTCCTAGCAAGATCACAGAGTTTTTCGACGGCACGAAGCAGATGATGGTGCCGCTGTTCCAGCGCTCCTACGAGTGGACCACCAAGGACTGGGAGACGCTCTGGGCCGACCTCCTCGAGCAGTACGAGCGGAGCGAGGAGGACACGGTCGCCACGCACTTCACCGGCGCGATCGTGACCGCTCCCGCGCGCTCGGTGCCCGTCGGCGTGTCGAAGTTCCTGGTCATCGACGGCCAGCAGCGCCTCACAACGATCGCGGTGCTCATCTGCGCCATTCGAGCGTTCCTCGACCCGGAGTCGAAGGAGTACCGGCGACTGACGAAGCTCCTCATCAACGAGGACTACGACGAGCTCGACTACTTCAAGCTCCTGCCGACGCAGCCGGACCGCCCTGCCTTCCAGTCGCTCGTCAGCGCGAAGCCCCAGCCCGGCACGCGCTTCACGGAGGCGTTGGAGTTCTTCAAGAAGAAGATCGCGGGCACGGACTCCGACGGCGAGAAGCTCGACCTCGACCGGCTCACTAACGCCATCCAGAACCGGCTCACCGTCGTCGCGATCCACCTCGGCGACACGGACGACCCGTACCTCATCTTCGAGAGCCTGAACGCCAAGGGCGCTCCGCTCACCCAAGCCGACCTCATTCGGAACTACCTGCTCCTGCGCCTGCACTCGAACGCGCAGCAGAAGTCCTACGAGGAGGCGTGGCTCCCGATGCAGGCGCTGCTGCCCGGCGAGCACCTCACCGAGTTCATGAGGCAGTTCCTCATGATGACCGGCGAGGAGGTCGCGAAGTCGGCGATCTACAGCGTCCTCAAGAAGCGGCTGCTCTCGGTCTCGGACGCCTCCATCGCCGCCGAGTTGCAGCGCATGCAGCAGGCCTCGCTGCTCTACGCCGAGATCGTTGGACTCAAGAAGCCGATCGACGAGAACATTGCCACGGGGCTCGGTCGGCTGCGGCGCTGGGAGATCGCGACCGCCAACCCCTTCATCCTGAAGCTCCTCGAGGCGAAGTCGAAGGGCATCGTCTCGGCGGTGGACGTCGCGAAGTGTCTCGCGACGATCGAGTCCTTCGCGGTGCGCCGCACGGTCTGCGGCGTCCCGACGAACCAACTCAAGCGCATCTTCCTCTCAATCGCGAAGGAGATGCCCAACGCCGACATCCCCGCCTGGCTCAGCAAGACGCTCGCGGCGGGAACGAGCGGGCGGCGCTGGCCGAAGGACGAGGAGTTCAAGGAGTCGCTCCTCCGCTACCGCGCGTATGCGCAGCCGATCGACCGCTGCAAGTTTCTGCTCGAGACGCTCGAGGAGCACCACGGCCACAAGGAGCCCGCGACCTTCGAGAGCGCGACGATCGAGCACGTGATGCCGCAGACGCTGAACGCCGAGTGGCGGACGATGATCGGCGCTGGCGCCGACGACATCCACGAGAAGTGGCTCGACCTCCTCGGGAACCTCACGCTCACGGGCTACAACAGCGAGCTCTCGAACGACCCGTTCCCGAAGAAGAAGGCGCTCCTCAGCGACAGCCACTTCGAGATGAACAAGTGGATCGCGGCGCGCGAGCGGTGGACCGAGACAGAGTTGCGCGAGCGGACGGATCTGGTCTTCATGAAGGCGAAGGCTATCTGGCCGCGCCCTGAGTGATGGCGTGGGTCGCGGGCGTCGATGGGTGTAAGACGGGCTGGGTCGTCGTGCTGAACGACCTGGCGCTCAACACCCGCGTCGCGCGCGTCGTGCCCGACTTCGCGGCGGTGCTCGCGCTGCCGGAAGCGCCGTCGGTGATCGCCGTCGACATCCCCATCGGCCTCCTCGACATCGCGGTGGCCGGCGGACGAGCATGCGAAGTCGACGCGCGGCAGCTCCTCGGATCGCGAGCATCGAGCGTCTTCTCGGCTCCGACCCGCAGCGCCGTCGCGGCGTGTCGCGCCGGCGGCGACTACGCGACGGTGTCGAGCGCCAACAGAGGGAGCAACCCAGGCGCGCCCGGCCTGTCCCAGCAGGCCTTCGCCATCGTGCCCAAGATCGACCAGGTCGACGCCGCGCTCACCCCGAAGCACCAGCAGGTAGTACGCGAAGTCCATCCCGAGCTGTCCTTCGCCGAAGCGAACGGCGGCAAGCCGATGGTTCACTCCAAGAAGCGCAAGGCCGGGCGGATTGAACGTGAACGCTTGCTGGCGCGCCTTGGGCTCGCCACCCCCCTGAAGCTCCTGGGTCCGCGTCTTCCGGTGGGCGTGAAGGCCGACGACCTGCTTGACGCGTGCATCGCGTGCTGGTCCGCCGCCCGCATCGCATCGGGCGTGGCCGCTGTCATCCCTGCGTCGCCGCCGGTCGACACGCGTGGGCTGCGGATGGAACTCTGGCGCTGAGCGTCACCGGCCCCTCCGCGCCTCCCCGAAGATCGTCACACGTCACAGCGCGCTGCTCGAAGCTGAAGGCGTCGGGACGGACTTCGCGCCTGGAACTGGTGGACAGCAGGTGGACAGGCCCGGACACGTCGCTGTCCAGCCGTTTCTCTTCTCTTCTTCAGTGGTTACGTATCTCTTCTCCCTGTGGACAGCTTCGTTCGAGTAGCTCTACTCAGAACGACTTCGCGATTTCTCGGGGGGGCGCCTTCGAGCCTTCGGCGCTTCGAAGAAGGTCCCGCGCAGCGCATGTGCTGCTACCCACCGGACGGCGTCCGCTGTCCAAGTCGCGCCAAGCACCTGTCATTGCTGGAGAAAGCGGCGGACAGGTACGGCGTTGGTCAGCCGAGGCCCTGTCCTGGGGTCCCGGGCGCGAACGCCGTCCCGGTCACAGCCTGCGAGGTCGCTGTCCCGTTCCATCGTTCAGGGTCGCTTTTCCCCACCCATGAACGACACCGCCACCGACCACGACGCCTCGAACGCCCCGCTCCCGTTCCCGACGAAGGAGGAGCGCGACGCGCTCATCCTCGAGTTCCAGCGCCTCGCGGCGCGGCTCACGCAGGCCGGGCTCATCTCGCGCGTCTCCTCGGACCGCCTGATGCGCTCGATGAACCGCGAGCGCCGGTACGCCGAGGACAAGCGGCACGCGCTCCCCGAACTGGTGCTCAACATCCTGCTCGGCATCGAGGAGGGCACGCTGAAGGAGCGCGAGCACTTCATGCGGATGAAGGACGAGCACATCGCAGTCCACCTCGCGTCGGCGGGACCCGCGCTGTTCAAGGCCGGACGCGGACGGCTCACGCAGGCTGAAGCCCGGAGCCTCTTCCACTTCGGGTGGCTGCATTTCCGCAACGTCGTCATTGCCCGCTCCGAGCGCGCGCGATTCGGCCATGAAGAGGACCGCCGCCGCGTCGTCGTCCTCCACGTCCCCTCCGCGTACGAATTCGTCGGCGCCCGTCCGAAGCCTGTCCCATCTCGCTGAGCGAGTCCGCGTTTCCCCCCCACCGACGCCGTCCGAAGGCGCCGGCCAGGAACGCGATGGCTCTCAGGGACCTCATCAGACCGGCACCGCCGCCGCCCACGCCGGCCGCCGAACGTCCGCCCGGCATCACCTGCGAGAAGTACACGCGTGGCGAAGGCAAGCGCTGTCTCCACTTCCAACAGGGCGGCACGTGCCTCCTGCCGGACGAGTTCGTCTGCACCGAGTGGCAGAAGCACAACGGGCCCAACAAGCGCGCCCTCCCGGTCGTCGCGCCCGCGCCTGTCGTCGACGAGCCACACGCACCGAAGCCAGTGGCGCGCGACCTGTTCGGCAACCCGCTGCCCGAGGTCGCCACGCCCGCACCGGCGCCGAAGGCGTCGCCGCCCGCACCGATGACGGTTGCTCCGAGGCCCGACGCCGACGCGACGCCCGCCGTCGACGTCGACCAGCTCCGCGGCTTCACCACCGACAACATCGAGTCGTTCAAGGCGCTCGGGGTCGAGGTGCTCCTGCGCTCGGAGACGTACGGCGACGTCTGGCTGGTGCCCGCTTACACGGGCCGGGACCGCAAGGAGATCACACCCGAACACGCCGCGACGCTCGCGCGCGTCATGAGCGTGTTCCCGGGCTCGCACATCGTCTCGTTCGAGAAGACCAACCCCAACAACCCTGAGCGCCCAGAGCGCCCTTCGAGGCGCTCATGACCAACGCACCGTTCAAGAACCAGCACCTCTCGTACTCGCGGCTTACGCGATTCGAGCAGTGCCCCCTCAGCTACCGCCTGCACTACATCGAGAAGAAGCAGGCCGAGCCCGGGCTGGCGCTCCGCTTCGGCAAGACCATCCACGCCGTCCTCGAGCGGCTGATGAAGGAGGTGCTCGACGACGAGCGCTCGGGCCCGCTCTCCGAGGAGCGCGCCATCGAGCTCTATCGCAAGGCGTGGAGCGCCGAGCAGCTCACCGGCATGGACGTGTTCGCCGAGGGGCTGCGCATCCTGCGCGACTTCATCCGCGACCAGGGCGTCGTCGACCACCGCGACGTCCTCGCCATCGAGAAGGAGTTCTGGCTGCCGGTGGGGCCGTTCACGGTCCTCGGCTTCATCGACCGCGTCGACTGGGTCGATGACGAGACCGTCGAGGTCATCGACTACAAGACCAACCACCAGCTCTTCACACGCGACGAGGTCGACACCTCGCTGCAGCTCTCGCTCTACCACGTGGCTGCGCAGCGCCTCTGGCCCTGGGCGAAGAAGGTGAAGCTGACGTTCTGGATGCTGCGCCACGGCGTCCGGCAGGAGACGACGCGCACCGAGGAGCAACTCGCCGACGCGCTCGCCTACGTCGAGACGCTCGGACGGCAGACCGAGACCGCGACGGAGTACCCGGCGCGCCTCAACGCCAACTGCTCCTACTGCGACCATCGCAAGCAGTGCCCGGCGTACGCCGACGCGCTCAAGGGCAAGCGCGAGTTCCTCTGCGAGGACCTCGCGGACCTCGAGGCCGTCGCGCGCGAGCGCGAGGAGGTCGCCCGCCTCGCCAAGGTGCTCTACGCGCGGAAGGAGGATCTGGAGGACATCCTCAAGGCGCACCTGACGGAGCAGGACGAGCTCGTCCTCGGCGGCGTCCGCTACCGGATGTTCACCACGACGAGCCTCGACTACCCGCTCGAGCCGACGCTCTCGCTGCTTTCCGAGGCCACGGGGCTCTCGCGCGACGAGGTGCTCGGCAAGCTCGGGACCATCGACAAGAAGGCGCTCGACGCGCTCCTCAAGTCGCTGGGCAAGAAGCTCGACAAGCCCCGCGTCTCGCTGCTCAAGGCCGAGCTCGACGCGCACGCCGACAAGAAGGTCTCTCCGCGCTTCTGGGCGAAGGATGTGGCGTGATGCTGCTCCCGCCGCCCCTCGACCCGGCGTCGGTAGACGCCGCGCCCATCATCCCTCGCTACGTTCCGCGCCTGGAGCGCCGGGCGCCGAAGACGACCGTCGCCTTCGTCGACCTCGAGACGACGGGGCTCGATCCGTCGCGCCACGACATCGTCGAGATCGGCGTCGTCCGCGTCGACGCGCGCACCCTGGAGGTGCTCGACGAGTACGAGACGCTCGTCGCGCCCGAGCGCCTCGGAGACGCCGAGCTCGAGGCGCTGGCCATCAACGGCTTCTCGACTGCCGCGTGGGAGCACGCGCTCCCTCTCCGCGAGGCGCTGCTCGAAATGGCGCCGCTCCTCGACGGAGCCCTCATCGCCGGCCACAACGTCGGCTTCGACTGGGCCTTCCTCGATGCTGGCTTTCGACGCGCCGGTCTCGCCCTGCCGAACGTCGACTACCACCGGCTCGACACGGCGAGCCTCGCGTGGCCGCTCGTCGTCACGGGCGAGCTGCCGTCGACGTCGCTCGACCCGCTGGCGAAGCTGCTGGGCCTCGAGCGTCCGCACCCGCACCGCGCGCTCGCCGATGCGCGCTGCGCGCTCGAGGTCGCCCGACGACTGGTGGAGCGCATGCGCGCGGGCGGACTCATCACCGGGCTCCCGGCGGATGAGCGGCAGATCTGCGACGCGCTCCTCGGTCGTCTCGCGCAAGGCCGACGTCAGTACGGTCCGTGGCGCCTCGACGACGGGCGCGACTACCCGAGCGAGGCCTACGCCGAGGTGCTCGACGGGCTGCACTACACGGCCGCAGAGATGGTGCGCCATCGTCGGCTCGAGGCCGGTCGCCGACGACGCGTCTACGTCTGCCACCCGTTCGCCTCCGACCCTGCCGGCAACATCGAGCGGGTCCGCGCGATCAGTCAATTTCTCCTCGACGACGGCGTGCTCCCCATCGCGCC
Organism: Corallococcus exercitus; assembly: GCF_042231735.1. GTDB lineage: Bacteria > Myxococcota > Myxococcia > Myxococcales > Myxococcaceae > Corallococcus > Corallococcus exercitus_B. The sequence continues at coordinate 9,141,277 of NZ_CP102577.1, read as the reverse complement.
GCACCTCTACCTCCCGCAGCTCGTTGACGAGGCCACGGGTCGAGAGCAGGCGCTCGCGCTCTGCCTCGAGCTGCTCGCCACTTGCGACGAGGTCCGCGTCTTCGGCGAGCTCGTCACCGGAGGGATGGAGCGCGAGCTGCGTGAGGCGAAGCGGCTCGGCATCCCCGCGCGCTTCGTTCGGGAGGTGCGGGCATGAGCGGCGCGCACTCTCGGAGGAAGGGCGCCGGCTTCGAGCGCGAGCTCGTCCAGCGCTTCCGCGAGGCCATGCCGAACGCGCAGGTCCGCCGCGGCCTTCAGTTCCGCACGGGCGAGGAGACGCCCGACGTCGACTGCCCGGTGTTCTGGCCCGAGGCCAAGCGGGGCAAGCAGCCCAACGTCCGGGCCGCGCTTCGCCAGGCCACGGACGCGGCCCCGCCCGGACGCATCCCGATCGCCATCATCCGCGACGACCGCGCCGAGCCGTTCGTCGCGCTGAGCCTCGACGACTTCCTCAAGTTCGTCGCCGAGTGGTGGGCCCGGAGGGACAAGTGAAGAGCGCCCTCCGCACGGTCATCGAGCGGCTGCGCCGAGAGGCGCTCGTCGCTCCTCGGCGCGTCTTCGAGGCGGGCCGCGTGAGGCAGGCCGCGCTCGAGGCACACCCCGACGTGGCCTCGGTGCTCCTCGCGCTCGACGACGACGCGGAGAGCACCTACCCGGCACGGGAGGCGATAACGCGGGCGCTCATCGGCGAGCACCGTGCGAGCAGTGCCGCGCTCTGGGCGTCGATGCTGCTCGTCGCGTTCTCGCCGATGCTGGTGCGTCTGCGGAACCGCCTCGTCAGCGATACGGTCCCGGGCGACGAGCTCGACCAGCTCGTGGTCACGTCGTTCCTCGCGGCGCTGACGGAGCTGCCGCTCTCCGAGCGCACGGATCGCGTGGCGATGCGACTGCGTCAGCGGACCGAGCGCCAGGTGTTCGCGTTCCTTCGCAAGGAGCGCGATCACCGGCACCCGAGCCTCGACGTCGAGGCGGTGGCCGAGGCCGATCTCGAGGCACTCGCCCCGCGCCGGGCCTCGACCGACGAGAAGCTCTACGACCTCGCGCTGCTCCTTCAGCGCGCCGTCGAGGAGGGCATCTCGCCGAGCGGGCTCGACGTCGTCGAGGCGACGGTGCTCCGGCGCGAGCTGCTGCGTAGCTACGTCGAGCGCCTGGGACCCGATGACAACCTCGAGCGCGAGCGCATGTACCAGCGGCTGAAGCGCCAGCGGTCGCGGGCGCTGCGACGCCTGAAGACGCTGCTCGGGGCCTCGTCCCCGCTGCTGCTCGCGAGCGGCTTCTGAGGAGCACGATGGCGAAGAAGAAGGCCCACGGCGGAAGGCCCACGAAGGACGAAGGGCCGAAGCTCTCGCAGCCGGAGGAGGTCGAGCGCCTGCTCGTCGAGGGCGAGGTGGTACCCGGGCCCGATGGCGAGGCGAAGCGCGTGTGGCTCACCCAGCGAGACGTCGCCGCGCGTTTCAACGTCTCGCCGAGCCTCATCGCCGAGTTCGCGAAGAAGCATCGCACCACGGAGCGCCGCGCCGAGTTGCGGGCGAAGCTCGACACGCCGAAGCCGCCACCTCCGAAGGTCGAGGAGCCGGACGCGAACGCAGAGGACTCGCCCGAGCCCACCACAGACCCGCCCGACGCGCCGAAGGAGAAGCGCAGGCCCGGTCGTCCTCGCCGGCAGGACGCGCCGCTCATTCCCTTCGAGGAGCTGGACCGGCTGCTCGTGTTCGGCGAGGTGCAGATCCTCGACGACGGCAAGACCACGACGGTCTACCCCTCGTACCGCGCGCTCGCCGAGAAGTACGGTGTCGTGCCCAGCGTCATCGCCGAGTACGCGCGCAGCCACAACACGATGAAGCGCCGCAAGCTCGCCGCGATGCGGATCGAGGCGCGCAAGGACGAGAAGCTCGTCGAGCTGCGCTCGGATGCGCTGGCGGTCGGCGAGGCTCGCCTCGTCGCGATGATCGACGACTTCCTCGTGAAGTTCGAGGAGGCGCTCAAGGATGGCCGCGTCCGCACCGACAGCCCTGCCGACGTGAACACGCTCGTGCGCCTCAAGCAGTTCATCATGGGCGGCGCCGACTCGCGGCAGGAGGTGCGGAACATCCTCTCGCTCGAGGCGCTGCAAGAGCGCTACGCGCGGATGATGCGCGAGACCGAGAGCGCCACGCCAGCGATGGCCGGCGTCGTCATCGACGTGCGCGCGGAGGAAGTGAGCAACGAAACCGAGCAAGCGCGCGCGGGGAAGCAACTGAGCGCTCGGTTTCCCCCCGGCCCCTCGCTCGAAGGAGCCGACCAGGAACCGAACCTCTCCCGCGACCTCCGCCCCGCCTTGCGCGACCTGGTGAACCTCGCGCGCGAGCTCGCCGAGACGATGGGCGCCGACCCCGACGACCACGAGCTGATCGAGAACCGCGTGCTGCGCGCCGTCGAGCGCGTCGAGGCCGCGCTGGCCCCGCACGACGCCGCCGACGTTGGCCCACGTGGCGCCGAAGCCGAGGAGGACGAGGGATGATCGCCCCCGGTGCCGCCGCGCGCCCACGCGGCCAGGACGACGCGACCAGCGGAGCCGCGCAGAGGCCCGCCCACCAAGCTCACAGCGGGCAGGAAGAACACGCACGCATCGCGCTGCTCGCGGGATTCCGCGGCCTTACGCCGCCGACCAGTGACGAGCGCTCGAGCACGACGAGCTCACCTCCGGGCGAGCCGGTACACGCGGGCGCCCACGAGTTCGCAGTCGCCGCCGCCGAGACCGACCTCGCCCGCGTCGAGGGCGCGGATCCACGGAAAGCGGCCATTGGCCTCCGCGTCCGAGGCGCCGACGAGGCGCCGCAACTCCCCAAGAACGCGCAGCGCGCCGGGTGCGAACCGCCGCTTTTCTCTCTTAGCGGCGGTGCCGACGCGCCCCCGCTGCGCGCGCCTACCATGCTGGCCCCTGGCGTCGGCGGGCCGGCATCGGCCCACGTATGCCTACAACCTGCCGAAAGGGGGGAGGGGGCAAATTTTCGTGGCGCCGCGCGCCCGCCCCAGGGTGCCTGGGGCCGTTTTCGAGAGGGCCAGTTTTGGGAAACTGAGCAGCACTGGGATTCGAAACCGAGCGCCGCGCGGGAAACCGAGCACGCGGGCGCGTTCGGTTCTGCTCGGAAAGTAGGTCGCGAGGCGTCGCCTACGCGGGTGTGGACAGCCGCGAGCCCCGCCCGCTGTCCCGCCGCGCCCTCAGCAGACCAGCCCCTGGACCGACCGGAGCAGCTCCTCGTCCGAGGGGTGCGTGTAGATGCTGGTCGTCACCACCGACTTGTGGCGGGCGAAACGCTGTGTGAGCCGGAGGTCGCGGCTCGCGCGGTAGACGGCGGTGCAGGCGCTGTGGCGCAGGCAGTGGAAGTTGAAGTGCCGGTCGAAGCCCGCGCGTTCCTGCCAGACGCCGAAGGCGTGTCGAAGTTGGCGCGCGGACAGGCGTCGCCCGAGGCGGCTCACGAAGATGGGCGTGCTCGGCATGATGGTCTCGCCCGCGCGCTTCCTTGCGGCCAGCAGCTTCTCGAGCTTGGCACGCACGACGTCGGGCAGCAGCACCTCCTGCGGGGCCGGGTCCTTCGCCGAGCGCTTGAACACGCGGAGCGCGACGCGGCGCTTGGCGCGGCCGGCGTCATCGAACACGTCGCCGACGTCGAGCGCGAGGATCTCGTGCTCGCGCAGGCCGGTGCCCATCGCCAGCGAGTAGATGCAGTGGTCCCGGAAGCCATCGACGTGTTGACCCGTGACCTTCAGGAGCAGGCGCTGCTCGCTCTCGGTCAGGGTGCGCGCGGGGCGCGAGATGGTGTCGGCGTAGGCGGTCATGGTCGCTCTCCTCGTCGTCCATGCAGGCTTCCTTTCCGCAGGAAGGCAAGGTCGCTCGCGACGTCGCGGAGGGCTGCATGACGCTCGGGATCGTCAAGCGCACCGAGGAGGAGTTCGCCGAGTGGCTCGTGACGGAGCCCGGCTTCGTCACGGGGCTCATGGCCTACGACGACGAGCCCATCGTGCTCGAGGCGTACCAGCGCGAGTTCCTCAACAACCGCTCTCGCTTCCGGTGGGTCACGAAGAGCCGCCAGGTCGGCTTCTCGTTCCTCTTCGCGCTGGAGGCGCTCGCGCGCTGCCACCTGCGCGAGAAGCACACCGCCGTCTTCGTCTCCTACAACCTCGACGACGCGAAGGAGAAGATCCTCATCGCGCGCCAAGTCCACGAGGAGTTGCCGCTCGCGTTCCAGAAGCGGCTCGTCGTCGACTCGAAGACGGAGCTGGCGTTCGAGTCGAACGGCGCAACGAAGCGACTCTCGCGCATCCTGTCGCATCCTTCGAAGGCGCCGCGCGGAAAGAAGGGCGACGTCTACCTCGACGAACTCGCGCACTACGTGAACGACCGCGAGGTGTACCGGGGCTCGACGGCGCTCATCCTGCGGAGCAACGGGCAGCTCACGGGCTGTAGCACCCCGCTCGGCCGACGCGGCATCTTTTGGGAGATCGCGAACGAGGAGCTGCGCAAGTACCCCCACCACACCCGCCAGCTTGTTCCCTGGTGGCTGTGCCGGTTCTTCTCCACCGACGTGCGCGCTGCTTCCGAGGTCGCGCTCGACCTGCCGACCGAGGAGCGCGTCACGCGGTTCGGGCGGCCCACGCTCATTGAGCAGTTCGACTCGCTGCCGCTCGAGGACTTCCAGCAGGAGTTCGAGGGGAAGTTCGTCGACGAGACGTACAGCTTCTTCCCCTACGAGCTGATCCTCCCGTGCACGAGCGACGACCTCGTCCTCTACGACGAGCCGACGAGCGTGCGCGCGCCCGAAGGCCGAATCGTCGCGGGCTTCGACGTCGGCCGCACACGCGACCGCTCGGAGCTGGCGGTGTTCGAGGAAATCGAGGGCCGCTTCACATGCCGCATGTTGCGCAGCTTCGAGGGGACGCCCTTCGCCGAGCAGGAGGCCGAGCTGCGGCGCCTGCTCGGCACGCTGCCCGTCGCTCGACTCTCCATCGACCGCAGCGGCATCGGCATGAACCTCGCCGAGAACCTGTCGCGCGACTTCCCGCAGGTCGTCGGCGAGAACTTCACCAACGAGGCGAAGGAGCGCTGGGCGACCGACTTCAAAATCCTCCTGCAGCGGCGTGACGTGACGATGCCACGCGACCGCGACCTCGTCGCACAGGTCCACGCAATCAAGCGGCGGGTGCTACCCTCCGGGAAGGTCAGCTTCGATGCCGAGCGCAACGCGCGAGGCCACGCCGACAAGTTCTGGGCTGTGGCGCTCGCCTGCCAGAAAGAGCGGGCGCCAGAGCGCCCGCTGGCTGGCAATATTGGGGTTCGCGTGCTGGGCTGAAGCGGGCGTGCGCCTACGCGGAGTGCTCCGGCAGCACGCCCCGCTGCCTCAGCGCCGCCACCCAGAGGCACTCGAGGAAGACCATCAACGCGTCCTCGAATGGCAGCTGCGCCTGCACCAGCTTCTCGCGCACGTCCATCGCCAGTGCCTCCGCCGCCTCGGAGTACACCAGCGTCTCCCGGCGGGCGCGCGCCTGGGCCTCCGCGAGCCCGTGCTCGTAGCCCAGGTTGAAGTACGCTTCCTCCCGGTCCAAGGAGATGTCGGTGCGCAGCGTCTCCAACTCCAGGAAGGCCTTCGTATTCTTCCCGAGTTGGGCCCGCACCTGCTCCTGAAGCTCCAAGAGGCGCTTGTGCTCAGCATCCTGAGGGAGGCGCTGCTGAACAGCGATATCGACAGGGTGGCCGTCCTCACCCGGGCGCTTCATCTGGCAGTAGTAGCTGGGCCTCGGGGAGAGGGGCTGGGGATTGTGCGGCGGGTCTTGCTTCGATAGCTTCTTCATCGGTGAGCCTTTCGGTTGAAGGTTTACCCACGGGCCCGGACGTTCGCGCGTCGCGGGCCCACTTACGCACTACGGCTCCGTCGCCTGCCTGAAGGCAACCCCCTCGTAGCGAGAAAAGGCGCCGTCCCCGAACCAGGCCACCGCGCCGCTTTGCTCCTCCCGGAGGCGAGGCGCGCGGTCCAGATGCTCGGTGCCCAGGTGGACTGCCTCCTCGCAGGCTGGCCAAGCGCCTCGCCTCCGCTGTCTCGCGGAGTCCACCATGCGGCGTACCCTCAAGATCTTCGTCATCCCGGCAGGCAAGCCCGCGGGCACCCCGCCCGAGCCCGGGCCTGACGTCGAGCTCGAGGCCGCCAGCGACGACGGGCTCCTGGCCGCCGCCCACGAAGCGATCGCCAAGCGCGGGCTCCGGGCGCGCGCGGTGTCGTTCACGCCGACCGGACTCGTGGCGTACGCGGAGGCCGCGCGGTGACGACGCCCGACGCCGTCTACGACGCCGAGCAGCGGCTCCAGACGATCCTCAAGGCGGTCGTGGTCGGCGCGCGGGTGCAGGACCCGGCGAGCCGTCCCGCGGGCGAGGACACGACCAGCGCATTCACCTCGGCCGGCGCGCTGCTGCCGCCCTACGACCCGGAGACCCTCTGCCTCCTAGTCGAGCACTCCAACTCGCTGCGCCAGAACGTCGACGCCTACGCCACCAACATCGACGGCAACGGCTACCGCTTCGACGCGGTCATCGACTTCGACGCCGAGGACGCGCGCTCGAAGGTGGCCGACACGATGACGCTCGAGCGGCTCGCCGCGCGCGACGCGGGCACGCTGCCCGACGGCGTGGGGCTCACGCCAAGCGCCGAGGAGATCTCGGCGCGCTTCGCGGAGCTGCGCCAGCTCGCGCGCGTCGAGCGGGCGCGCCTGGAGTCGTTCTTCGACTTCGCCTGCTTCGACCACTCCTTCGTCGATCTGCGCCGCCGCACGCGGCAGGATCTCGAGGTCACCGGGAACGCCTTCTGGGAGATGCTCCGCGACGGCAAGGGCGACCTCGCGCGGCTGGTCTACGTGCCGTCGTACACCGTGCGTCTCCTGCCGCTCGATCGCGAGGCGGTCGAGGTCCGCGAGCGCGTGCGCGTCTCGCCGGTGAGCTTCGACACCGTGAGCGCGCGCCGCCGCATGCGCCGCTACGTGCAGGTCCAGGGCACCGAGTGCGTGTACTTCAAGTCGTTCGGCGATCCGCGCGTGGTGTCGCGCTCGACCGGCCGCGTCTTCCCCGACATCGCCGCGCTCAAGGCCGCCAAGCCCGACGACGGCCCCGCCACCGAGCTGCTCCACTTCGCGATCCACTCGCCGCGTTCGCCCTACGGCGTGCCGCGCTGGGTGGGCACGCTGCTGTCCGTCCTCGGCTCGCGGCAGATGGAGGAGGTCAACTATCTCTACTTCGAGAACAAGTCGGTCCCGCCAATGGCGCTGCTCGTCTCGGGCGGCCGGCTCTCCGAAGCCTCAGTGCCGCGCATCGAGCGCTTCATCGAGGAGAACCTCAAGGGCAAGGCGAACTTTCACAAGATCCTCATCCTCGAGGCGGACGGCGCAGGCACGGGCGACGGCGGTCGCGCGAAGATCGAGCTGCGCCCGCTGACCGACGCGCAGCAGCAGGACGCGCTCTTTCAGGTCTACGACGAGCGGAACATCGACAAGGTCGGCAGCGCGTTCCGGCTGCCGCGCCTCCTGCGCGGCGAGAGCAAGGACTTCAACCGTGCGACTGCCGAGAGCGCGCTGCGCTTCGCCGAGGATCAGGTCTTCCAGCCCGAGCGCGACGAGTTCGACTTCCTGATGAACCGCAAACTGCTCGCCGACATGGGCGTGCGCTTCTGGCGGTTCCGCTCGCAGACGCCGGTGACGCGCGACCCAGAGCGCATGACCGAGATGGTCGAGCGGCTCGTGCGCGTCGGCGTGCTGACGCCCGAGGAGGGGCGCCTCCTGGCCGGCGACATCTTCAACCGGGAGTTCAGGAAGATCGGCGACGACTGGACCAAGCGCCCCATCACCCTGACCCTCGCGGGCATCCAGACCGGCGTCGAGGACCTGAAGCCGAAGACGGTGGGCGCCGAGTCCCTGCTCCCGAGCGCCAAGCAGCTCCTCGCGCTGCGCGAAGACCTGCGCGCCGAGGAGGAGCGGCTCGCGGCTGGGCGACTCGACCTCGCGCGCCGCTACCAGGACGTCGAGCACGTGAAGGTGCCGCGCGACGAGTTCGCGCGCTGGTTCGGCGAGGTGCCCGATGCACCCTGAGCATCAGCGCGCGTGGGTACAGCAGGCCCAGCTCGACGCCGAGCGCGGCGTCATCGCCTGCCGAATGTGCAAGCGTCACGCGGGCCTCGATGAGACGACCACGCTCTGGCGCAACGGGCTGCTCGTCTTCGCCCTCTGCGACCGCTGCGCGGCCTCGCACGACGTCATGTTCTCGCCCACGGAGGCGGGCGTCGAGGTGCGCGCCAAGCGCCGAGGCCCACTCATCGTCGGAGGCGGGCCGTGAAGCTCGTGCCCTCGTCGAAGCGACCGTGCCGCCTGGAGCGCGGCGAAGTCCGTCGAGTACCGCAGGACCGCGCGAACCTCCTCGTCGGCTTCCACCTCTGCTGCCCGCGCTGCGGGTTCAACACGCCCGCGCTCGCCGGCCACGACGACTTGGACATCGCCGAGGGCGACGAGCCTGACGACCTCACGTTCTCGAAGGCGCTCCGATGCACCTTCTGCCGCGTGTTGATTCACGTGCGCCACGGCGAGCTGCGGCTCGAGGAGGACGCCGATGTGCGGCACATCCGCTTCCGCTGACCGGCTCCTCGTCGTCCACGAGGCCCGCGTCGCCGCCGACGAGCTCGTCGAGCGCTGCCTCGGTCTCCCCGTGGCCAAGGCCATGAACCTCGGCACCCGCGCCGGGTTCAACCGCGCCGTGGCACTCCTGGCCGCGCGGCTCCGGAGCGCCACCGGCCGGGCCGACGCCGACGCCGCGCGCGAGGCGATCGCCGTCCTCGACGTCGACTGGTCCCGCACCACCGCCGCCGAGCGGCGCCGCCTGGTCGCCGAGGCGATGAGCGCAGCGGGCCGCGCGACGGCGATCGTCCCGGCGCGCATCGAGGCGCCGTTCAACAATGCCGCGCAGAAGGTGGTCGACGCCACCCGCGCCGAGGCCCGACGCGGGCAGCGGCTCGCGATCGGCGCCGAGTTCAACGCCCTCGACCAGCGCGTCGTCGCCCACGTGACCCGCTCCCAAGGCAACTTCGTCCGCGACGAGTACGGCCGCCGCATCGAGGGCTTCGGCGAGGAGGCCCGCCGCATCGTCGCGGCCGGGCTCGAGGAAGGTCTCGGACGTGACGACATAGCCGCGGGTCTCGAACGGGCCGCCCGCGCGGCCCTCGTCGATCGCGCGCCGTTCTACTGGGAGACGGTTGCCAGCTCGTTCATCTCGCACGGCCGCTCCTACGCCCAGATGAGCAGCTACGCCGAGGCGGGCATCCGGCAGTACCGCATCGAGGCCGTCCTCGACGAGCAGACCACGAACATCTGCCGCTACCTCCACGGCAAGACGTTCTCGGTGGCTGATGCCCTCCGGCGCTTCGACCGCATCGAGCAGTTCGAGGACCCGGAGGCCATCAAGCAGGCGATGCCCTGGGTTCGAGAGTCCCGCGCCCCCGAGACGGGCCGGACCCGGCTCTACGTAGACGGGGGCGCCGGCCGGACCGACCTCGCCGAGGTGGCGCGCTCGGCGCTCGGCACTCGCGACGATCGCGGCGACTTCCGCGCGCTCGCCAGCGACTCCGCGCTGAACGAGGTCGGCATCGGCTTCCCGCCGTACCATGGGCTCTGTCGAACCACGACGCTCGCGGTCGTGTGACGTGTCCCCTCTGCGTGCGGGCGGCGGCTTTGCCTCTGCAGAGGACGACGCATGCCCGAGACTGCGAAGCCGCGCGAGCACGAGAGCACCGCCCCGAGCACCGGAAGCGGGACGCCTCCGTCCGCGCCCTCGCTGCAGGCGAAGGAGGCGCCGGTCATCTGGCCGCGCGACCTCAACTCGCCCTCCACTGACAAGCCCGAGTGGGGCTCCGACCCGGAGACGCTGCGCGATGCGTGACCGCCGCGAAGCCGCCATCGCCTACGCGCGCCGTGTCCTCGCGGCGAGCCAGGGCGCTCCCCCGGAGGCCATGGAGGTCGAGAAGACCATCTGGGGCTCGCCCGCGGGCAAGAAGCGCCTGGCCGACCGCCTCGTGGCGATGCTCCCGGCGCACAAGACCTACGTCGAGCCGTTCGCTGGCAGCGCGGCGGTGCTGTTCGCCAAGGAGCCCTCGGAGGTCGAGGTCATCAACGACGCCGACCTCGAGATCGCCGACGCCTACCGGCTCATCAAGAAGCTGACGCCCGAGGGGCTCGCCCGGCTGAAGAAGCTGCCGTGGGTCGGCGATGAGAAGACGTTCAAGCGGCTCCTCGACGTCGAGCCCGAGGACGACGTCGAGCGGCTGCACCGCTTCCTGTACCTGACGCACTTCTCCTACGGGAAGATGCGCGGCAAGAGCTTCAGCCCGACGGTGGTCGGCGTCGAGGCGACGACCATCAAGCGCATCGAGAAGTTCGCGCCGCGGCTGAAGAAGGTGAAGGTGTACGGCGGGGACTACGAGAAGGTCGTCCGCAAGTACGACAGCAAGGACACGGTCTTCTTCCTCGACCCGCCGTACCCCGGCTACAACGTCGACGTCGGCGAGTCGGAGTTCGACGAGGAGCGCTTCTTCAAGCTGCTCAAGTCGCTCAAGGGCCGCTTCCTCATCACCTACGGCATCCGGGGGAAGTTCCCCGAGCTGGTGAAGAGTTCGGACTTCTGGGTGAAGCGCATCCGCACGCCGCGAACCATCGCGGCGATGCGCGGCGTCGGCGGCCCGTCCGTCCTGACGCAGCTCCTGGTCGCGAACTACGAGCCCGCCATCAAGGGGCTCGACGACTCCATCGCCGTCGAGGACAGGGACGGCGCACTCGACACAGGCGGCGACGACGTCGAGAAGGCCCAGCCCTTCGGCACGTTTGGAGGCTCGTTCCACTACGCCAAGCGGATCGTCCCGCTCATCCCGGTGCACAAGACGTACGTCGAACCCTTCGCCGGCGCGGCCGCGGTCCTGCACGCAAAGGACTCGAGCGAGAGGGAGGTCATCGCCGACCTCGACGACGACGTCGTCTTCCTGCACCGGAGCATCAAGGCGATGACGCCCGAGCGCGTCGCGGAGCTGCGGCGCCGCTTCGAGTGGACCGTCACGCAGGAGAGCTTCGCCAAGGCGCGCGACATGACGCCGAAGGACGACGTCGCGCGCTTCTACAAGCTCGTCTTCGTGCGCACGCACGCGCGCGACTGCCGCCCCGACGGCACGCACCCGGCGCAGCAGCACCTCGGCTCGACGACCAACCCCGAGAAGTACCTCAAGGCCGCCGAGCGCCTGAAGGACGTGACCATCCTCCGGCAGGACTACAGGAAGACGCTGCAGGCCTACGACTCGCCCGACACGTTCTTCTTCATCGACCCGCCGTACCCCGGCGAGTGGTTCGACAAGGACAACGTCATCGACCTCGGCGAGTTCATCGACGCGCTCGCCAAGGTGAAGGGCAAGTTCATCGCGGTCCTGAACCCGACGCCGGAGAACGTCGCGGCGTTCAAGAAGGTCGGGCATGTGTTCCGGCTCAAGGTGCGCGAGGCCTCTGGGCGCGGCGGCGCCAAGCAGGCGATGCGCCTCTTCGTCGCCAACTTCCCGGTGCGCAAGGCCGAGGCGTTCGAGCTCGTGGCCAAGTGCGAGCACCTCTCGCTCGACCCCAGCGTCGACGCGCTGGTGTTCGACAAACCCTCGCGCCTCGTGAAGGGCATCGACCCGAACGACGAGCGCTTCGTGCTGGGCATCGTGCTCGAGCCCGAGGTGGTCGACGCACAGGGCGACATCTACTCGGCCGACGAGATCCGCGCTGCCGCCCACCGCTTCATGGAGGACTTCGGCGGCCTCGGCCTCATGCACCGCCTGCGCGTCAACGGCCAGGTGAAGGTGCTCGAGAGCTACCTCGCGCCCACCGACTTCACCGTCGGCGAGCTCGCGGTCCGCAAGGGCACGTGGCTCCTCGCCGTGCGCGTGCTCTCCGACGAGCTGTGGGAGCGCGTGAAGTCGGGCGACCTCACGGGCTTCTCCATCGGCGGCTCGGCGCGTCGCGTGCCCGAGCCCGCACCTGTTCCGACCTCGGAACAGTCGCCCACCGAGCCGCAGCCCTCGGCTCCTGAGCCCACCGAAGACGCCAACCCCGAGACGAAGGCCGCCGCATGACGACCGAGGTTCGCAAGAGCGACGGCGTGCACCGCCTCGTCGACATGGTCGTCGAGGAGGTCTCGCTTGTCGACCGCGCCGCCAACAAGCACCGCTTTCTCATCGTGAAGAGGGACGAAGCAATGGACGACGACAAGACCCAGAACACCACCCCGGCCGAGCCGTCGCCGCCCGCTGCGCCCACGGCGAAGCTCGACGACAACTCGGCGCTGAACGCCGCGCTCGCGGCGCTCGAGAGCCTGACCGGGCTCGTCGAGCTACTCGGCGAACTCGGCGCCGACCAGGCCGACGCGCGCCTCGCGGGGCTCGCCGAGGAGCTGCGCAGCGTCGCGATGCAGCTCCTCGAGCGCGCGGACCGCGATGGTGTGAACGAGACCGACGAGGTTGTGGAGGCGCGCGCCAAGAGCGAGCCCGCGACGTTCGCGGCCAACCTCGCCGCCGCGAAGCAGGCGCTCGCGCGGCTCGGCGAGCTGGCGAAGAAGGTGCCCGCGAAGGCCGACAAGCCCGCCGAGCCGAAGCCCGAGACCGCCCCGGCGGTGAAGGCCGATGCGCCCGACGTGACCGAGTCGCTGGCGAAGCTCGCCGAGTCGGTCCGCTCGCTGTCGGAGACCGTGAAGGAGCAGCAGCAGCGGCTCGGTCGCGTCGAGAAGCAGTTCGGGCTCCCGAACAGCGCGGCGCCCGCAGAGCGCGTGTCGAAGGCCACCGTCGAGGACGTGGGATGGCCGCTCGATCTCAACAAGCCCAAGGACCGGGAGAGCGTCGACAAGGCGATCTCCTTCCACGACCTCTGAACCCCGCCGGAAGGAGACCATCATGAGCCATCTCAGCAACCGGTCCATCCTGGAGAAGGCCGACCTCGCGCTCGCCGATCTGACGGCGGGCGGCGGCCTGCTCCAGCCCGCGCAGGCGCAGAAGTTCATGCGCCTGCTCATCAAGCAGTCCGTCCTCCTGCAGCTCGCGACCGTCGTCCCGATGGCCTCGCCCAAGCAGCAGATCTCGAAGATCAAGTTCGGCGCGCGCGTGCTGCGCCCGGGCCAGGAGGGCACCGCGCTCGGCGCCGTCGATCGCGTGAAGCCCGACCTCTCCGACGTCGAGCTCGACGCCAAGCTGTTCAAGGCCGAGGTGCGACTCTCCGACGAGGTGCTCGAGGACAGCATCGAGCGCGGCGAGCTGCGCCAGACCATCATGGAGATGCTGGCCGACGCCATCGCGCGCGACATGGAGGACGTCGCCATCAACGGCGACACGGCCTCCGTCGACCCGTTCCTCGCGACGATGGACGGCATCCTCAAGCAGGCGACGAGCAACATCGTCGACGCGGCGGGCACGCCCATCACGAAGGACCTGCTCCGCGACATGCTGAAGACGCTGCCGAGCGAGTACCTGCGCGACAAGAAGGCGATGCGCTTCCTGTCGAGCGTCGACGCGGACCTCGGCTACCGCAACACGCTGGCCGACCGCGCCACCGTCGCGGGCGACCGCTTCCTCGAGGACGACACGCCGGTGCTCTACTCGGGCGTGCCGCTCCAGCCCATCCCGCTCTTCCCCGAGAACCTCGGCGTGGGCGGCGACCAGACGGCCATCGTGCTGTGCAACCCGAAGAACGTCCACGTCGGCATCTGGCGGAACATCCGCTTCGAGTCCGACCGCGACATCTCGGAGGGCACGCTGAAGATCGTCGCGACGCTCCGCTTCGACGTGAAGTTCGCCGAGGAGCCGGGTGTGGCCAAGGCCATCAACGTGCAGCTCTGAGCTGAGGAGAACGAGACATGACCGACACCCTGCTGGTTCGTCTCAAGCCCTACGACCCGCGACGCGGCTTCGTGCTGCGTCGCTTCACCTACGCCGGCATCCGCTTCCACGACGAGCGCGGCTGGTACCGCGTCGAGCGCAAGGTCGGCGAGCACCTGCGCGCCGTGCGCACGGTGCCCACCGACAAGTACGCGCCGCTCGCGTTCGACGTCTGCACCGAGGCCGAGGCCAAGGCGCTCGACGCGGGCGAGAGCGAGGCCGCGAAGGTCAAGCGCAGCGCCACCGACGACCTCAAGGTCACCACCGCGCGCGGTGCCGTCACGACCGACGACCTGCCGAAGAACACGTCCCCGGCCTCCGCGCCGCCGACCGCGAAGGACGACGACGCGGGCAGCAAGCGCGGCAAGCGCGAGCGAGAGTGACGTGTACGCCTCCGTCGCCGACCTGCGCGCCGAAGGCGTGACGGCGGCCGAGGCGAGCGACGCCCGCCTCGAGCTGCTGCTCGATGAGGCATCGCGTCTCATCGACCGCGTGACGGGCTGGTTCTTCGAGCCGCGCCTGCTCACGCTGCGCCTCTCGGGGCGCGGCGCGCCCTCCATCGAGCTGCCGGTGCCGCCGATCCGCTTGGACCGGCTGGTGCTCGGGAGCGCGGAGCTGTCGCTCGAGCCGAGCGAGCTGCTCATCGTCGGCGCGCCCATCCAGCCCGGCTTCGACGGCCCGCGCTTCACGCGCCGCCACGGGCGCACGTTCCCGCGCGGCCACGGCAACGTGGTCGCCGAGGGGCTCTGGGGCTTCACCGAGGATGACGGCACGCCCACGGGGCGCACGCCGCCCGCGATCCGCCGCGCGACGATGCTCCTCGTCCTGCGCTCGCTCGCGCCGCTCGCCGACGACGCCTCGTTCGAGGCGCGCAGCCGCTGGCGCATCATCGAGGAGAGGACGCGGGACCAGAGCTACAAACTCGATCCCGCGAAGGCCGCGACGGCAGCGTCGGCCACCGGCGACCCGGAGATCGACGCGCTCCTCGCGCTCTACGTCCGGCCCACGCCGATCGGAGCGGCCTGATGCGCGGTCGCATCATCTTCCCGTTCGTCGCGGAGCTGCATCGCCTCGACACGCGGTCGATGGCGCCCGACTACGACGAGGACTTCAAGGAGCCCGTCCTCATAGACGCCGATGATGACGGCGTCGGCGAGCCCTTTCGTCGCGAGCACCCGCCCGTGCGCGTCCCCTGCCAGGTGGAGCCGGAGGCTTTTGAAGCCTTGCGCATGGCGACGTCCGGGAACACGCCCAGGTCGAGCTTCGATCTAGTCTTCCACTTCAGGGATCTCGAGCGGCTCGGCCTCGTCGACGCCGCCTCGGGCGACGCCCTGATTCGCCCGAGCGACAGGCTGGGCGCGCTCTACGCGCGCGACGGCCAGCTCGTGCAGGCCGTGCGCACGCCTCCCGGTCTCTACGTGACCGAGGCGCGCCCCATCGGCTTCGGGCTCCACCGGCGTCGGCCCAGCCGCAACCTGCTGCTCGTCTCCTTCCAGGACCGGGCGGCTGCACGGAGTGGAACATGATGAAGGCTCTCGCACTCACCGCGCTCGCAGTGGTCTGCCTCGGCGCGCACTGCCGCCCCATCGACGGCTGCGGCCTCGGCGCCACACGCTGCACAGGCAACACCGCCGAGATCTGCGATGCAGACGGCAGCTACCACGAGCTCGCCGACTGCGACGAGGGGAGCGCGCGGAGCGGCGCGCCGTTCGTCTGCGCGTTCGTGGACGAGACGACGGACGACGGCCACATCACCGGGCACACCTGCGTGCCCGCGAGCGACGCCGACGCGGCGGCGGGAGGTGGGCGATGAAGGGCTACCTCCAGTCGCTGCCGGTGGTTGGCAAGATCTTCCTCGACGTGCAGCCCGAGGAGGTCTGGGCGTTTTGGCGCTTCATGCAGGACCACTTCCGCACGAGCGTCATCAACAAGAACAGCGCGCTCGAGATGCAGCTCGTCGCTCGCGGGCTCGAGGCGCTCGGCCTCCAGAGCAAGGACCGCTTCCTCAAGAACTTCACGACCACCATCGGCCGGCGCATCTACACGCCGTTCGAGGTCAGCTCGCCCAAGGGCGGCTGGGACCTCTGGCACCAGATCGTCATCTGCGTGCACGAGCACCAGCACGTCGTGCAGCACGATCGCGAGGGGCTCTCCTACGAGGTCAGCTACCTCGCCGACCGCGCCGCGCGCGCCCGCTGGGAGGCCGAGGCGTACCGGTCGAACCTCGAGATGGCGTACTGGCGCACGGGCACCACGCCCTCGGCGCAGCGCACGGCCTCGGTGCTGGCGGACTACGGCTGCCGCGACGAGGACATCGAGGTCACCGCGAAGTCGCTCGCGCTCTCGGCTATCAGCGTGAAGAAGGGCGCGGTCATCAACGAGGCGACGCACGTGGCGCTCGGCTGGCTCGACGAGCACGTGCCGCGCCTGCGCTTCAAGCAGGGGTGACGTCATGGCGGTATCGCGCACCGGAGACTGGGCGCGGGCGCGGCGGCTCCTCACCGCTGCGCCTCAGCGCCTGCAAGCGGCGATCGGCACCGCCGTGCGCCAGGAGGCCCACGCACTGCGCAACGAGATCGTCCAGGGGCTCACGCGTGAGGCGCCGGGCGGCGAGCCCCTGAAGCCGCCGTCGCCGCTCACCATCGCTGCGCGCCAGCTCGAGGGCTTCGGCGGGACGAAGGCGCTCATCGTGCGCGGCGACCTGCGCAACTCCATCACCGTGTTCGTCCACGGCGACGAGGCCTTCGTCGGCGTCTCGCGCTCGGCGCGCTCGAAGGACGGCGCTTCGCTGGTGGACCTCGCCAAGCTCCACGAGTTCGGCGGCCCGCCCGTCATCATCCCGATGACACCCAAGATGCGCCGCTTCCTCTTCGCGCTGCTCCGCAAGGCCGGCAAGGAGCCCACCGGCGGCAGCGGGCGCGGCGTCATCGTCGTGCAGGTCCCGGCGCGGCCCTTCCTGCGGCCCGCGTTCGAGAGGTTCCGCGAGGGCGCGAGCCGCCGTTTCCTTGAGCGCGTCGCCAAGGAGTTGGGACTCGCGCTATAGTGCTGCGCAGCCTAGGAGCTTGTGATTCGATACGGACGCACCCAGTCTGGCCATCCGGGAATGACGATGCGAGTGGAGCAGTATTTGGTTCCGCTAGGTTCTGAGAAGGCACAGATCACCCTTTCCCATCTCGAAGGCGATCCGAAGGCAGTTGCAGCCCGCGATCGGATCAAGAGCAGCATCCAAATCCGTTGATGCTCCCCCGCCGTTCCAGAGGGATAGGCGGAGTCCGGGATGGCGGTGGCGCACAAAGCACAGAGACGCCCTATAGGATTTGCTTCTTCAGCTCCTCTGCCTTCTTGGCGTACTCATCTTGATTTAAGATGCCTTCATCGAAAAGCCGTTTATACGTGAGCAGTTCATCTTGTGCCTTGGCTCTCTCTCGCTCCTTGGCTTTCTTGACGACCTGTTCGCCCACAGCAAGGGCTAGAGGGCGAGCTCTTCGCCATACCATCGAGAAAAAAGCGAGTAGCAATACGACGCCCACAATGACGCCCACGGCGACCGCGCCGACTTGGATGGCGGTGTCTCGCGCCTCGACGTGACGAGAAGCCTCCTCAAATCGACTGAGGATTGTGGCTTTTCCCGACGGTCCGTATTTAGCCACGATGGAAGAGTGGTCCCGCTCGCTGAGCCACCGCTCCAGCTCCGTCATAGTCGACGGATCCTTCGCATCGTCGGCGATCTTGTAAAATTCAGTACGCTGGAGATCCTGCTGGAGAATCGCATCTTGCTCTTCTGGAGTCCGCCGTTCGCGAGCGGCGCGGAGTGCATCGCGATATTCGCGGAGGGCAGTGTCCTTCCGGACCTCTTCGAGGAACTCCTCGGAAAATCCATAGCTTTCTGCCATAGCGTCGTTCGAGGGGGCCGTGGCAACAACCAGCAACAGCGTAGCCGCCATCACCTGAATCAGTTTCTTCATAGCGTTACCCTCTCTTCGCAGCATCGCCCACGCTACGAACTGCTCGAACGGATCCACCTCTAGATGCCTCACCCCGGAAACCTCCATCGAAGGGCCGGGACTATATGTCGGCTGGGCAACCACGGGCGGGCGATTACGCCCATTCAGGGGAGCTTCGCCAGCTCGTCGAGTGTCTCCGGCAATCGGAACGACTCGTTCGGCGCGATCTCGTCCACCTCCTGCTTCAGGCCGATGGCCGCGCGAAGGTGCGCCTGCAGCAGCAGGGCACGGACCTGCCAGAGGTGTTCTTCCATCCCGCCAAGCCACGCCTTCAGCCACTGGTCAGAGAAGCGTTCTGCGGCCTCCAGCGCGCGATTGAAGGCGCCGGCGAACTCCTGATCCACGCCTGCGGCGGCGTCGCTACGGAGCTGTTGGAGCGCCAGCGGACTGGTCATCTCGGCGAAGCGCAGCTCGCGCTCTTCTACCTTGGGCGCTGCCTCGAATCGCTCGACGAAGATGCCGGGCAGCATCGCGATCCGGTTGTGATGCGAGCGAGCGAAGTTCAGCTTGGCGTACTCGGCTGCAATTTCGAAGTTCGACGGCAGCGGGCAGTCCCTCGAACTCGCATGGATGTCTCGACGAATCCGGGCGCAGCTGATCACGCCGTTGTTGATCTGCTGGTTGACGTGCAAGTCGTAGAGGTACCGAGCAACCCACTTCACCGGGTCACCGGATGCGAAATCATGACAGTCGTTGACCTGCTTCACGGTCACGAGAGGAACGCCGTGCTCGTTCTCGTCAGCGGCAGCGAGTGCCGCGATCTCCTTGTTCACGGATGCAGCGAACTTCGCAGCGGCCAGCACGTCGGGCGATAGCTTCTTGGCGTCCATTACGTGGCCTCGTTCGCAGCGAGGAACGCTTCCAGCTCGTCGGCGGTCATCGACATGATGTCGGGCTCATCGCGCTGCGTCGGGTTCGTCGAGGGCGCATCGCCCTGCCCCTTCCGTTCGGTCGAGATCGCTTCCGTAGGCGCAGTCTCCGGCGCCATCCACTTGCTGGATCCGAACGCTTGCACATCAGGCGAATAGCGACAACCCTGTCGCTCAATCGCTCCGGTAGTGGTGGTGCGAGCGCGCGGAGTAGCACCGCGTCCCCTTGGTGTGGGGCCGGCGGGCTTTGCCTCCGCGTGGCCCTCCCGACCGTCACTTCCATGCAGCCCGCAGCCGGTCCTTCGAGCGGCGGCGATCTGGTGCGGATCGTCGGGACCGGGATCGCCGACCGCGTCCGCGTGCTTTTCGGTGGCGCGCCCGCCGAGGTGCTGTCCGTCCGAGACGAGGTGGGGCTCCGCGTGGTCGATGTCCGCACGCCGACCCACGCGGTCGGCGTCGTCGACGTCAAGCTGCAGAACCTCGACGCGGCGGGCGATCCGGTCCCCGGCGAGTCCGTCGTCGTCGCAGGCGCCTACCGCTTCGCGCGGCCGACCGTCGCCCGCGAGGCCGACCTCACGCGCGTCATCCGCCAGCTCCTGCGCGAGCTGAAGCGGCAGGTCCTCGCCAACGTGAGCGCCACGGTCAGCGTCGAATACGACGACACGACGCTCGACGGCCTGAACGTCATCGCGGTGGCGAAGGTGCCGTCGCTGGTGCTCTCGGGCCCGATGCTGCGCCCGAACCGCTTCTACTCCGCGAACGTCGCGCACGAGGACGTGGTCGGCGGCGTCTCGGGCCCCGAGCTCGTTCGGCGCAAGCCCCCGTACACCGTCGATCTCGTCTTCACGCTGACCGCCGCGTCCGAGCGGACCGCCGAGCTGTTCAACCTGATGGCGGCCGTCGCGACGTTCCTCAACCGCAACCGCTGGCTCGAGCTGGCGCGCGATCCCGCCGACGCCGCGCGCGGAACGGTGCGCTGGGAGGTCGACGCCGACGGCGAGTTCCGCACGCAGCTCGCGGGCAAGGACGACGTGCGCGCGTTCACCTGCGGCTTCGTCGTGCGCGGCTTCGACGTCGACGAGGGGCTGCCCCTCGATCTCGGCAAGCGTGTCACCGAGCCCGAGCTGCTCGCGACGCAGGCCATCGCTCCCGGAGGTGCTCCGTGACCGTTTCGCTGACCAACACCAGCGGGCGCTGCCTCGTGTTCGTGCTCGCGCACGAGACCTACTGCAAGGCGCTCGACGAGTGCCGCTGCGACGTCGAGCAGGGCCGCCGCGCCAGGCGCACGGCGCGATCGCTCACGCTCGCGAGCGGTGTGACGAGCCCCGCGCTCGACGACGCCGTGCTCGCCATCCCCGACGTGGTGCGCGCGGTGAAGCGCGGCGTCCTCGCCGTGAAGCGCCACGTTACCGAGCTGCCGAAGCCTGCCGTGGCCGCGACTCCAACTCCCACCACGACCTCACCCGCCGAGGTCAGCCGCCCTGACGTGAAGGCGAAGAAGAACAAGCGAGGTGCATCGTGAGCGGACAGCTCCTGTCGTCCAAGGTCGTTATCGTCGAGGAGGAGCCGAAGGTTCGCGGCATTTCCTCGGCTCCCACCTCCGTCGCGGGCGCGGTCGGCATCACCGAGCGCGGCCCGATCGGCGAGGCCGTCCTCTGCACGTCGTTCGACGACTTCCAGACCAAGTTCGGCGGCTTCACGCCCGACTCGGATCTCGCGCTCGCCGCGATGGGCTTCTTCGAGAACGGCGGCGCGCAGCTCTGGGTCGTGCGCACCGCGCACTACTCGAACGTCGCCGACCCGGCGACCGCCACCGCCGTGCGCGCTGCGGGCTTCCTCGTCGCGGGCGGCGGCTCCACGCCCGGCATCCTGCGCGGCGCTGCTCCCGGTCCGTTCGTGCTGCACGACGGAAACGTGGTTCGCCTCGCGGTGGACGGCGCGCCCGAGGTCGACGCGGTGTTCCTCGGCTCCCCGGCCACGATGGCGGCGGGCGGCGCGGGCCCCTACGCGCTCGCCGACGGCATGGAGCTGTTCCTGCGCGTCGACAACGGCCTCGAGCAGACGGTGCTGTTCTCGGCGGCGGACTTCGCCGACATCGCCAACGCCACGGCCACCGAGGTCGCCGCCGCCATCAATGCCGTCATCGTCGGTGGGCGCGCGACCACGCCGGGCGGCATCGTGCGCTTGGCGAGCGACACCGAGGGCACCGCGAGCCGCATCCAGGTCACGGGCGGCACGGCCAACGCGGTGCTGGCGTTCCCCGGCGCGGCGTCGGTCGGCGGCGGCAACGTCGCGAACCTCCGCGCCATCGAGGTCGCCGAGGTGAAGGCGGTCGTCGAGGCGGCCATCCCGAGCGTCACCGTCGACGCGAGCGTGGGCGGCGTGCTCGACGTGCGCACCGTCGCCACCGGCCCTGGCGCCAGCGTGCAGGCCAACCCCGCGACGGCCGCCGCCTTCGGGCTCGACAACGCGCTGCACACGGGCGCGGCCTCGGGCACCGCCAACGCGGTGCGCGTCGAGGGCAAGGACCCCGGCGCCTACGCCAACCGCGTCGAGGCCGAGGTGCGCGCCGCGACCAACGGCTCGGCGAGCGCGTTCGACCTGCTCGTCGTGGAGGACGGCGCCTACCGCGAGACCTTCCCGAACCTCTCGATGATCCCGGGCGACGCCCGCTACGTCGAGACCATCGTCAACGACGCGCGCACCGGCTCCGTCTACGTGCGAGTCATCGACCAACTCCTCGCGGGCGCGCCCGTCCCGCCGCAGCAGACCGTGGCGCTCGCGGGCGGTGGCGACGGCCTCGTGGGCCTCGACGACGCCGACTTCATCGGCAGCGAGCCCACCAAGACGGGCCTGCGCGCGCTCGACCAGGTGCAGGAGCTGTCGCTGCTCCTCGTGCCCGGCCGCGCCACGCCCGCCGTCCACAACGCGATGGTGCGCTACTGCGAGGTGGAGCGCGACGGCGCGGTGTTCGCGGTGCTCGATCCGCCCGCGAACCAGAGCGCGATGGACATCGTCACCTACGTCGCGACGACCGCCGCCCTCGATCAGCTCTCGGAGTTCGGGGCCATCTACTGGCCCCGCGTGAAGGTGCTGAACCCGGCCAAGAGCGTGCTCGGCTCGGCGGACCAGATCGTGGTGCCGCCCTCGGGCATCGTGGCCGGCGTCTTCGCGCGCACCGACTCTGCGCACCCGGGCGGCGTGTACTACCCGCCTGCAGGCATTGAGGCGGGCCGCATGTTCGGCGTGCTGGGCTTCGAGACCGACGAGGTCCTCGAAGAGAACAAGCGCGACCTCGTCTACCCGCACCGCATCAACCCGCTGACCACGGGCCCGGGGCTGCCGCGCTACATCGACGGCTCGCGCACGCTCAAGGGCGACGGCAACTTCCCGTACGTCGCCGAGCGGCGCGGCGTCATCTTCATCGAGCGCGCGCTGAAGCAGGGGCTCCAGTTCGCGCGCCACAAGAACAACACGGAGGGGCTGCGCGCGCAGGTGCGGCGCACCATCACCGCGTTCCTGCTCGCGCAGATGAACAACGGCGCGTTCCGCTCGCGCGAGCCCGCCAAGGCGTTCTTCGTGGATGTCTCCGAGCAGCTCAACACGCCCACCGTCATCTTCGCCGGCAAGCTCATCGCGCGGGTGGGCCTCGCCACGAACAAGCCGGCCGAGTTCATCATCCTCCGCATCAGCCAGGACACGCGGGCCCTCGAGGCCGAGCTGGCTGCGGCGGGAGCGTGACGAGGAGCTAACCCATGACCGTCATCGGCAACCCGCGCAGCTTCCACAAGAAGTTCAAGTTCATCGTCGAGATCGACGACATCGGCCACGCCGGCTTCCAGAAGTGCAGCGAGCTCTCCGTCGAGGTCGCCAACGTGCAGTACTTCGAGGGCGGCTCGCTCATCCCGAACAAGAGCCCGGGGAGGCTCACGTTCTCGGACGTGACGCTTGAGCGCGGCGCGACGCAGGACCGCGACCTCTTCGACTGGTTCCAGGACGTCGCCATCACGTCGAGCGGCCTCGGCCTCACCGACGTGAACTACAAGCGCAACCTCGACGTCGTGCAGCAGGACCGCGACGGCGTGACCCTGCGCCGCTGGTCGCTCTCGCGCGCCTGGCCAATCAAGTTCGTCGCCGGCGAGTGGGACAACGAGAGCGACGAGAGCGTCATCGAGCAGGTGACGCTCACGTACGACTTCTTCGAGCTGGTGCAGTGACGATCAGCTCCACCGCCACTCGGTGGGCAGCCACGTTGCATCGAGCCCTCCGGCGAGCACCGGGTCGAGGAACGCCTTTGCCGCCGCCGTAACCTCGTCGAGCGTCGTCCAGCGGAGTTGGTCTTCGCGCGCCATCGCCCCGTAGGGCGTGCGCCATGCTTCGGCGGGCGCGGGTACCGCTCCGGGCAGCGGGTGCGTCTTGCGGAAGGCGAAGGTCTGTTCGAGGGCGGCGCGCAGGCGCTTGGCGTCGAGCTCCTGCGCCGACGCCAGGAGCGCGAGGTCTGGCAGGTCCTTCACGCGCGAGTTCGGTCGCGCGCGAGGCATCGTGTACGCGTGCAGCTTCTCCGCGATGTGCGTCTCGATCGGGTAGAGCCTCAGCGTCGGCGGGGCGATGCCGGCGAACGCGAGCACGTCCTCGGCGACCACGACCTCGGGTTCGCCCAGGATCGGGTCACCGAACGCGACGTCGACGCCGAAGGGCTGCCCGTAGAGCTTGCCCGCGAGCTTGCACTCAGCCCGGAAGCGGAGCCCGTCGTACTGCATCCCGTCGTTCTGGATCTCCGGGTGGTCGTCGTCCGGCCCGACCTCGAAGGTCATGAAGTCGCCGAGGTTCTTGCGACCGACCTCCTGCAGCTTCGCAAGGACGTCCTCTGGCGAGCCCACCATGCGGAGGTCGACGTCCTTCGTGGTGCGCGCTCGTTCGAGGCGTAGCTCGAGGACGAGCCCTCCTTTCAGCGTCGCCGCATCTCCGAGGACCGCGACGATGCGGGCGAGGAAGCGATCGAAGACGAGGAGCTGACGCTTGCGCGCGAGCTCGGTGCCCGTCTTGGCGGACGAGCGCAGGCGCTGCTCGAGCGCCTGCTTGAAGGCTTCGGGCGAGGCGTAGGTGCGTGGGGTCATTCTACGAGGCCTCCGAACGGCTCGAGGGCGGTCTCGACGTCAGCGAGCTCGCTGCGCGTGACTAGGCCGCGCCGAAGCGCTTGCTGGGCGGCCTGGCGCAGTAGGTCCGGGGACAGGCCGCTCTTGGCGCAGTCGCTGAGCGTGCGGCCGGCACTCGTCGCAGGCACCGGGCCAAACCACGATCGCTCCTCGGGTGCGACGTCAGCGTGGTGGAGCACGACACCGGCTGGAACGCGAAACCGGCGCCGGCGCCAGGCCTCGGGGAGCGTGAGGTGCACCTGAACCGGCAGCACGTCGGAGAGGCCGTGGAGCGACAGCGCCGTCTGGTGTGAGATCACGCCAGCCTGCTCGGACCAGAGCCAGGCGGTGACCAGCTCTTCGTGCTCCCCAACCGGGAAGTGCACGAGCCGGTAGATCCCCCGCTGAGGCCGCGTCACGCGGCCGGCGAGGATGTGCTTCCGAAGCAGGTGGGTGGAGTAGCCCGCCTCGGCAGCCTGCTTCGTGGTGACGTACCCGGACTGCCCCGCGGCGGTCTCGAACAGCCGGTCCCAGTCCGGCCTCTTGGCTTCGGGCGTCGTCACGCACAAAACGTAACCCGTGGTTCCGTTTTGTGCAAGCTGAGGAGCCGGTGCCTGCACGCTTCGGAACCGTGGGTTCCGTTTTGTGCGGCCTTGTCCCCCTGGTGCCCCGCGGGCGGCTTTGCCCCCGAGGAGGCAGCGCATGGCAGACGTCATCACGTGCCCTTCGGGGCTCACCGGCCGCGTTCGCGGCATGAAGGTCCGTGAGGAGCGCGTCCTTGCCGACCGCAAGCTGGCCAAGAGCGGCGGCCAGGTCGACGAACTGCTCGCAGCCTGCTGGGAGGAGACCATCGACCCCGGGCCCTACGTGCTCGGCGAGGGCGGCAAGCTCGACCTCGGTGAGGTGCTCCAGGGCGATCGCTTCTTCGCGCTGCTCATGGTCCGCGCGCTGACCTACGGGCCCGAGTACGCGTTCGGCGTGAGCTGCCGGAACGACGCCTGCCGCGCGCGCATCGAGTGGGAGATCAACCTGACGAAGCTCCCCGTGCGCAGGCTCTCCGAGGAGAGCCGCGGCGCGTTCATCGCCGGGAACCGCTTCGAGACCACGCTGCCGGACGCGGGCAAGCGCGTCGCCTTCAAGCTGCTGACCGGCGATGACGAGCGGAAGCTTCCCGCGGTCCAGCGCTCCGCGCCCGACAAGCTGCTCTCCGCGGTGCTCGCGTACCGCGTCCTCGACATCGACGGCGTCGAACCCAAGGCGAAGCGCCAGTTCCTCGAGGACCTGACGATGCGCGACGCCGACTTCCTGGTCGACGAGTTCGACCGCGTCGACTGCGGCGTCGACACGACCATCGAGATCGAGTGCCCCGAGTGCTTCTCGACGCAGGAGGTGGACCTCCCTTTCGACAGGGGGTTCTTCCTGCCGGGCCGGGACAGGACGGCGAGGCGGAAGGCCCGGAGCAGCTCTTCCCCGACGTGAACATGGATGCCTGGCGCGAGGCGCTCTTCCAGCTCTGCTGGCGGCAGCACGGCGGCTCGGGCCTCGCGGTGACGCTGCACGACGCCCTCGAGCTGCCGACGACAGACCGCGACTGGCTCATCGAGCGCGTCGGCAGGCAGCGCGCGCGGGAGGCAAAGGAGCTCGAGAAGGCCGCGAAGCGGAGGTGACGGATGGCGCTCAACAACCTCGGCCTCGGCTTCGTCTTCACCGCGCGCGACCTCGCCTCCGGCGCCATCGGCAACCTCGAGCGGAACTTCATGAGCCTCGACCGGCGCGTCGGGCTCGGCACCGAGAACATCCAGAGCGCGTTTCAGCAGCTCGGCGTGGGGCTGGCGGTCTTCACGGCCGGCGCCGCGACAGTGGGCGCGGCCTTCTCGCTCGCCAACGCGGCGGGCCGCTTCGAGCAGGCCGTCGCCTCGGCGGGCGCCATCGCGGGCGCGACGGCCGAGGAGCTCACGCGGCTCCACGACGCCGCCATCGAAGCCGGCCTCGCCACGCAGTTCTCCCCGACGCAGGCGACCCAGGCGCTCCAGGATCTCGCTGCCGCCGGCTTCAACGTCACGGAGTCCGTCCGCCTCTTGAATCCGGTGCTCGACCTCGCGGCGGGCTCGCTCGGCCAGCTCACGCCGTCGCAGGCCGCGGGGCTCGCATCGCAGTCGATGAAGGCGTTTGGCCTCTCCATCGACGAGGCTTCCATCTCCGTCGACCGGATGCTGCAGGCGGTCAACGTGTTCGCGCTCGATGCGAGCGAGCTGCCGCTCGCCCTAGGTACGGCGTCGCGCGGCGCGCAGGCGCTCCATCAGTCGCTCTCCGAGACGCTCATCTCGCTCGGCCTCGTGAAGAACGTCGTGCCCGGCGTCGAGCGCGCCTCCACCGCCGTCGCCGTCGCGATGGAGCGCATGGCCGATCCCCGTGTGCAGCAGGCGCTGCGCGGCGTCGGCGTGTCGGTGACCGACTCGCAGAACCGCTTCCGCAGCTTCCTCGACATCCTCGGCGACCTCGCCCCCCAGCTCGATCACATGAGCGAGGCGCAGCGGTCCGCGTTCCTGCTCTCGACCTTCGGCCGCGAGGCGCTCGGTGGCGTGAACGCCATCCTCACGCAGGTCACCAACGGCGTGCGCACGAACACCGGCGAAACGCTGCGTGGCGCCGCGGCGATCGCCTACCTCCGCGACCAGTTCCAGAACGCCGGGGGCACGGCGGCTCGCTTCCGCGAGCAGATGCTCAACACCTTCGAGGGCCAGAAGCAGCTCCTCGCGGGCTCGCTCGAGACCCTCGCCATCGTCGCGGGCGAGCCCTTCGCGCAGGTCTTCAAGCCCATCGTGACGATCGTCGTCGACGTCGTGAACGCCGTCCTCAACGCGTTCCGCCAGCTCCCGGCTCCGGTGAAGCGGGCCTTCGCAGCCTTCGTGGTGGGCGCGGGAGCCGTGGTTGCGCTGGTCGGCGCGGTCATCGCCGCGAAGGCCGGCATCGCGCTGCTCGTCATCGGGCTGAAGGCGGCGGGCATCACGCTGGGCGGTCTGCTCGCGACCATCCTGCCGGCGGTGCTCATCTTCGGCGTGCTCGCGGCCGTGGTCGCGGGCTTCGTCATCGCCTTCCGCAACAACATCGGAGGCATCGCCGACTTCGCCGCGCGCGCCTGGGAGCGCATCAAGCTCGCCTTCCGGGGGCTCGTGCAGCTCTTCGAGCAGGGAGGCTTCTCCGGCGCCGTCCGCGAGGAGCTGAACCGTGCCGAGAACGCAGGCATCAAGACGTTCCTCATCCGCGTCTACCAGATCGCCTTCCGCATCCAGCGCTTCTTCCAGGGCATCGGCGAGGGCTTCAGCGCGGCGATCGAGGCTGCGCAGCCCGTGTTCGAGGCCTTCGTCGGCGCGCTGAGCAGGCTCAGCGAGGCGCTCGGCCTGGTGTCCAGCGAGGGCGCCAACGCGGCGGCCGGCATCCCCTCCGACGACTTCGCCGCGTTCGGGCGCGTCATCGGGCAGATTGCCGGCGTCCTCGTCGAGGTCTTCGTCGGCGCGCTCACCTTCGTCATCGACGTCGTCTCGAGCGCGATCAGCGCGTTCCATACGGCCATCGCCCCGCTGTCGCCGATCTTCGATGCCGTGCGCAACGCCGTAGGGCTCGTCTTCCAGGAGCTCGGCAAGCTCGGCGCGATGTTCGGGTTCACGTCGAGTGCGAGCGGACAGACGGGCGGTGCTCTCGACGCGCTCCGCTCGATCGCCGAGTTCCTCGGCACGGTCATCGGCTACGTCGCCGCCGGCATCGCGGGCGCGATCGGCGTGATGGTCCAGTTCGTCGTGAACCGGCTCGCGGTCATCATTGCGGCGTTCCGCTCGGTGGTCGGCTTCATCGGCGGCGTCATCGACATCTTCGGCGGGCTCGTGACCGGCAACTGGGCGCAGGTCTGGGTCGGCTTCAAGAAGGTGGTCCTCAACGCCATCAGCTTCCTGGCGCAGTTCCTGCTCGGCTTCGTCGAGACGATCGCCGGCGTCATCGACACCATCGCGGGCGTGTTCGGCGCCGACCTCGGCGGGGCCGACGCCATCCGCAGCCTGCGACAGGACATCGAGCGTGGGCTACTCGAGGGCGTCGACGAGGTCACGGCGGGCGTGACCGTGGCGCCGGCGGGCTCGACGCTTACCGCGCTCGACGCGGCCACGTCCACGATGCCCGCCGTGGCCGCCATGACGCCCGCCGTGCCCGCGTCGTTCCCGATGACGCCGGCCACACCGACGCCCGCGCCCCCGGTGACGGTGAACCTGCAGGTCGACGGCGCGACGCTGGCGACCGCCGTCCACCGCGCCGATCGCGACGCCGCCACGCGCGGCTTCTCACCGGTGCCCACGTACTGAAGAGGAGCCCGAGATGTCCTTCGACGGAGCCATCGCCCGACCACCGCGCTGCATGCTCGTGAACGTCACGAGCGGCGAGTCGGTAGAGTGCCTGTTCAACCCGACGCAGCTCTCCGAGAAGCTGCAGGTGAACTGGAACCGCCTCGCCGTGCCCGGGCTCTCGCACCAAGTGCTGCAGTTCCAGAGCACCGCGAACCGCCAGCTCTCGGGCGTCGAGTTCTACCTCGACCGCTACTTCGCCGCCGAGCAGCCCGGCGACGTAAATATCCTCGAGTTCCGCGCCTTCCTCCGCGCGCTCACGGTGCCGCCCGAGGGGACGGAGGACGTCGCCGCCACGGCCCCGCCGCGCGTGCTCTTCATCTGGCCCGAGGTCGTGACGATCGAGTGCGTCGTCGCGAGCGTCGAGTTCACCTACAAGCAGCTCGCGGTCGACAACACGGTGCTGGTCTACGCGGCGAACGTGACCTTCGAGGAGATCCTCGACACCCGCGTGACCAGCGAGGAGCTCAGGGCGGATACGTGAAGCAGATGCCAAGCTTCATCCCACTCGCGCTCACGGCGTCGGCGACCTGTTGCCACACCGCGCTCGGATTGGAATGGGGACAGGCAACCAGCGCCTGAGCGTTCGCGGCGCTCGCGGGCGTCCCGTCGGCCTTCTTCAAGGACGTCACAATCGTCGAGATGTCGACCCGCGCCGGAGCGTGGTTGAGTTTGTGGTGCTGCACCGGTGCGAACGAGAAGGTCTCTGCGTTCTCGGACCACGGGCGTCCCTTCGTTGGCCGAGGGTGGGCGATGGGCTTCAAAGGCTGCGGAACCCTAGCCAAGGGCTGCCGCACGAACCGGTCGTAGGCGGCGTCGTTCGGCGGGTGCGCCAGACGCCGCTCGACGACGAGCACCGTATCGAGACACCATCTCGTCCGATCGAGCACCGATCCGAACAGGACCAAGTCGCCAGGGGTCAGGCTCCGCACGACAGCGATCTCGTGCTTCTGCGTCTGCCGACAGATGCTCCACAGGAAACCCGGGTGCCAGATCCAGGGGTCGGTGTTGAGTTCGTCGCCGCTCGGTGTCGTCAACAATTCGGTCGCGTCGATGCGATGCAGCCAGGATGCCGCCCCGGTTGCCGCTGTCGCGAACGTCGAGGCCTCGTACTCGCACCAGACGCCGACCGTGCCGCGCGCCGCCTTGCCGCCGACACTAGCTAGAAACGCTCCATCGCACGCGAGCCACTTTCTTCGGTGAGGATTTCTTCGGTGAGGATTTCTTCGGTGAGCAGCAGACGCGCTTGGCCACGGGCACCGGCTCGGTTGCTTCCGAGGAGGATGCCGCTCGGGTCCAGGGTGCGGAAGGAGAACGATCTGGCCAGCCACGCAGTAGTCTTAATGGCGTTTCCGTTCGACGAGCAACAGCAAAGTCCCCGAAGGACCGGCCCGCGAGGCTTTGCCCGGGCATGGCTCCGCGCACCGGCTCCCGGCACTCCTTCGCGCTCGGCGTCACCGACGAGTTCGGGAGGCGCTTGCTCACCGAGCGCGAGCCGTACCGCTTCAAGGACCACACCGACACCCGGGTCCACGTCGTCGCGCAGGGCGACACCCTCGAAGGCCTCGCCGGCCGGTATTACGCGTCGCTCCCGCGCGCATGCGGCTTCTGGTGGGTGCTCGCCGATTTCCAGCCCGACCCGATCGTCGACCCGACGCTCGAGCTCGAGGCCGGCCGACGCCTCTTCGTGCCGAGCCTGCGCGTGCTGACCGACGTCATCCTGAGTGAGCAGCGTCGGAGGTTCGAGTGACCGTGGTAGACCGCAGCGGCCCCGGCGTGCGCATCACGCTGCTCGAGAACGAGCGCGCGCCGAGCGGCGAGCCCCTCGACCTCGCCGGGCGAATCCTCGGCTTCACGTACGAGGACGCCGAGAAGAAGGCCGACCAGGTCTCGCTCCAGCTCGACAACTTCGACCTCGCGCTGTTCGAGCGCGCAGAGCTGGTGGGCGGCGCGACGCTCGAGGTGTCCTGGGGATACCCGGGTAGCATGGCGCCGCCGCGCCGGGTGGTCGTGAAGAAGCTCAAGGGCTTCCAGACGCTGACCATCGAGGGCCAAGCCACCAGCGTGCTCATGAACCGCGAGGCAAAGACGCGCTCGTGGGCGAACAAGTCGCGCAGCGACGTCGTGAAGGAGGTCGCCGCGGAGTACGGCTACGAGGGCGAGTTCCTCGACGTCGAGGACTCGGGTCAGGTGCTCGACACCATCAACCAGAGCGCCGAGACCGACGCTCGCCTCCTCCGGCGCCTCGCCGCCCGCGAGGCGTTCGAGTACTTCGTCGACGACGCGGGGCTGCACTGGCGCTCGCGCGACCAGGCGAGCGCGCCGACGCATGTGCTCACCTGGTTCTCGGACCCGGGGCGCGGCGACATCATCTCCGTCAACGTCGAGAGCGACCTCTCGCGGCGCACCGGCCGTGTCGAGGTGCGCGGGCGCGATCCGCTCGCGAAGACGACCATCGAGTCGCGGGCGTCGAGCGCCACTGTCGAGCGCACGACGCTGAGCGACGTCCTCGAGGTCGTCGACCGTGAGACCGGCGCAACCTCGCTCCAGGAACGCAACGCCACGACCAGCATGCATCCGACCTCGGCGCCGACGCCTGCCGCTGCCGAGCGCGAGTCGGCCGCGCGCTACCGCCGCGCGGAGCGCGAGACGGTGAAGCTCGCGTTGCAGGTCGTGGGCGACCCGACCCTGCGTGCGAAGCAAGTCGTCGAGGTGCGCGGTATCTCGAGCCTGCTCTCCGGCAAGTATTACGTCACCGAGGCGAAGCACGTCATCTCGTCGTCCGGGTACGTCGTCGACCTGAAGCTCACGCGCGACGGCACTGGCGCACGTCGCGGTGCTGGCCCGGGCGCCCGTGGGCAGGCGCAGGGGGGCGAATCGAATCGAACTACCCCGGCCTCGGGCGGCGCGCTGACCGAGCACGAGCGCATCGACCCCGAGACCGGAAGTTCGGTCGTGGAGTACCGGCGCGATGGCCAGGTCATCGGCGTTGAGGACCCTGAGGCCGGCGTGAGCGTCATGCGCTGAGGAGGCCCACGATGAGCACCTTCGACGACGACATCCACACACACGACAGCCGGCTCCTCGGCATGTACGTGGGCTACGTCACCAAGCGCGACGACGAGGAGCAACTCGGGCGCGTACGCGTCTGCATCCCCGGCGTGCTCGAGCCCGAGAGCGCTTGGGCCTGGCCGCTTGGGACGAGCGGCGGCGGCTCGAAGGATCGAGGCTTCTTCGCGGTGCCCGAGGAGGGCGCCGAGGTCGCGGTCTTCTTCAACCAGGGCAACGTCGACGCTCCGTACTACCTCTCTGCGCACTGGGGGAAGCCGAACGGCCAGAGCGAGGTCCCCGAGGAGGCGCGGAAGACCCCGCCCGACAACCGCGTGTTCTCGACCAAGACGTTCCGCATCGAGCTCGACGAGTCGAAGGACAGCCGGAAGCTGAAGCTCACCAACAAGAAGACCGGCGATCACCTCGTCTTCGACGCGGAGGAGAACACCGTGACGCTCGAAGCGACGACGGCGCTCACGTTGCGCGCGGTCGGCGCCATCGCGCTCGAGGCCACGCAGGTCACCATCGCAGGGCGGGTGGTCCGCCCCATCGCAGCCCCCATCTGAGGAGGACCGCCGTGGCGCTGCCCATCTGCCTCGAGATCCCCGAGCTCGGCGATCCGCCGCTCATCACGCTGCCCGGAGGCGTGAGCATCCAGCAGTACAACCTGATGGAGGCGATTCAGCCCGCGCTGACGCCGCTGATGCCGCTCTTCGACATCATCGACACCGTCATCGCGGTCTTCAATTGTGTGAAGGCCATCCCGGACTCGCTGGGGCCGCCGCCGGACCCGACCGCGCTCGCGGCGTGCATCCCGGAGCTCGCCGAGAAGGTGGCGAAGCTCCTGCGACTCATCCCGCAGCTCTCGCTGCCATACACCATCATCGGCATCATCGACCTCGTCATCGACGCGCTCCGGCAGGCGCGCAGCCAGCTCATGCACCTGCAGCAGCAGGTGGTGCAGATCCTCGGCGCCATCGACCGCGCGACGGAGCTCGAGGACGCGGGGCTGATGGCCATCACGAGCTGCGCGCAGGCCAACGTCGCGACGGAGGCCGCGAACGTCGGCAAGGCGCTCGCGAGCCTCGGCAAGCTGATCGGCATCCTCAACATCTTCCTCGGCATGATCGGCGCGCCCGAGGTGCCGGACCTCTCCAACCTCGCGGGCCGCCCCCTCGACGACGTGATCGCCCCGCTCGACGCTATCGTCGAGGCGCTCCAGACCGTCCGAGGCGCGGTCCCGGTCCCATGAGGAGAACACCGTGAGCCGCGAAGCCCAGAACCTCCTCATCCCGTTCCGGCGCGACAAGAAGCGCGACTTCGCCGTGGGCAGCGGCGAGGCGCTGCTCGCCTCGAAGGTGCGCCAGGCCCTGCTCACCGAAGGGGCAACGCCGCGCTCGTCAGGGGAGCTGCCCTGGCGCACGAACTTCGGCGCCGGGCTCGCGCTCCTGCGCCACCAGCGCAACGACGCGGCGCTCAAGGAGCTGGCGCGCGTCTACGTGCGTGACGCCCTCAAGCGCTGGGTCCCCGGTGCCCAACTCGTGAGCCTTGCCGTCGAGCAGGACGGCCCCGCGCTCACTCTGCGCGTGCGCGTTCGCGAGCGCGAAACCACGGCGTCAGTGGACGTGTCCTTCGATCGCTGAGCCGTCCCCGAGCGCTGGCTCTCCAGGGCTTTGCCTCCCCGGAGGCATCTTGCCGTGGCCACGCTGCCGGAGTCCGTCGACTACACTGACAAGGATTTCGACGCCCTTCGGGCGCGGCTGATCGCGCTCATCAAGAGCGTGTTCCCGGACTGGACCGACTTCGACGTCGCGAGCTTCGGGAACCTGCTCGTCGAGCTCTACGCCTACGTCGGCGACGTCCTGACCTTCTACCAGGACAACCTCGCCCGCGAGTCCCGGCTCGTCACCGCCACCCAGCGCAAGAGCGTGATGGCCCTCGCGAAGATGCTCGGCTACCGCCTCCACGGCGCACAGGCCGCGACCGCCGATATCTGGCTTCAGCTCGCGCGCGTCCCCGTGGCCAGCGTCACCATTCCTGCCGGCACGGTGCTGCGCACGCAGGAGGTGACCGAACCCGTTCGGTTCCAGCTCCTTGCGCCAGCGGTCATCGCGCCGGGCACCGATCCGCCGCGCGTCCTCGCCGTCGTGGAAAACTCGAAGACGCACACGCAGCTCTTCGATGTCCGCGGGCTCGCCGACCTCGAGCTGCACCTCGACTTCGCGCCGTACCTCGACGGCTCGGCCATCGTGGCGACGCTGCAGGGGGCGTTCACCGAAGTCGACAGCTTCCTCGACTCGCGCCCGAACGACCGCCACTTCGTCGTCGCCGTCGACCAGAACGATCGCGCGACGCTTCGCTTCGGCAACGGCGTGAGCGGCATGCCCCCGAGCGGCACCGTCTCCGTCACCTACAAGACGGGCGGCGGCAGCGCGGGCAACGTCGATGCCGAGCGCATCGCCGTGATGGAGGGCGCCTTCAAGGACGCCTATGGCAACGCGGTGCAGGTCTCCGTGAAGAACCCCGCGCCCGCCTCAGGCGGCGCCGACCGGCAGACGGTGGCGTCGGCGAGGCTGCTCGCGCCGGAGAGCCTGCGCGCGCTCACGCGCACCGTCGCCCGCGAGGACTTCGAGATCAACGCGCGGCGGCTCTCCGGTGTCGCACGCGCGCTGATGCTCACCTCGAACGAGGACCCGACGATCGCCGAGAACACCGGCATCCTCTACGTCATCCCGCAGTCGCAGGC
Organism: Corallococcus exercitus; assembly: GCF_042231735.1. Taxonomy (GTDB): domain Bacteria; phylum Myxococcota; class Myxococcia; order Myxococcales; family Myxococcaceae; genus Corallococcus; species Corallococcus exercitus_B. The sequence goes on along the minus strand of NZ_CP102577.1, from coordinate 9,107,096 downwards.
GCCCGGTGCGATGCCGACTCCCGCGCTGAAGAACCTCGTCCTGCACCAGGTGACAGAGGTGTACCCCTGCACGCTGACGTTCCAGGTCAGCGTGCAGGACCCTGTCTACAAGACCGTCGACATCGCCGCGCGCATCTTCCTGAAGCAGGGCTTCGCCGCGGGCGACGTGAGCGACCGCGTCCGCGCGAACCTCGCCGCGTACTTCCGCGTGAAGGAGCCGGACGGCACCCCGAACCCGCTCGTCGACTTCGGCTTCAACATCAAGGACGCCGAGGGCAACCCGGTCGGAGAGATCGCCTGGAGCGACCTCTTCAACGTCATCCGCGACACGCCCGGCGTGCGGAAGATAGGCGACGCGTGCCTCGACCTGACGCTCAACGGGCTGCCCGCCGACGTGCGGCTCACCGTGCGCGAGTTCCCGGTCCTCGGAGTCGTAACCCTTCGGAACGGCGATACCGGGGAACTGCTCTGATGGCGCTGCTCAACCCGAGCTTCGAGGACGCAGGGCTTCTTCCGGGAGAGGCCGAGCACTGGACGCTGACGGCGTCGACCAGCATCGAGGTGCTGGCCGGCTTCGGAACAGCCCCCGAGGACGCGTGGGAAGACTTCGAGCGCTGGTACGCGCTGCTCGCCTCCCTCGACGACGTGACGGTGGTACTCGCGTTCTTCGACAGCGCGATCAAGGGCTACGAGGAGTTCGAGAGCGGCTGGGCGAACGTCGTCTACCTCTATGAGTTCCCACCCGCTCAGCTCGTGACGGCGACCTTCGACAGCAACGACGTCGAAGACTGCGAGACCGGGTGGAGCAACGTCCCCTATGCACGCGACTGGTTCGGCGTCGTGAGCGTGACCGGCGTGTTCGACGGAGAGCCGTGCGAGGACTTCGAGGACCAGTGGCGCTCGAACCACCTCTACGCCTGGACGTGGGCTGCGGTGACGGCGAGCGTCGCGCTTTTCGACGCGGGCGCGCAGGCCGTCGAGGACTTCGAAAACGCGTGGACGCACACGACCACCCTGTGAAGGAGCAGGCATGGCAGAGGCAGACTGGACCTACTTGAACGACGGGCTCGACATCGCGACGGTGGATCGCGGCGTCACGGCGGGCATCGCGCGCCCACCGGGCGGCGGCAGCTTCCTCTATGCCTTCAACTCGCTCGCGGCCGTCGAGGGAGCGGTGGGCCTCTTCGCCAACCTCGAGAGCTTCGCGCCCATGGCCAAGGGCGGCTCGATTCGCGGCGTCGTGCAGCGCGGGCCGGGCGGCGGCCCCACGGGCTTCTCGCCGTTCCTGTTCCTCTGCTGCCAGGGCAACTCGGTCAACGACAGCGCGTACCTGCTCGGCCTCTCCGACGACGACCCGCACCGCATCGTGCTCAGCAAGGGCGCGGTCACCGTGGGCCTGCCCACTGCAGACGGGCCCGGCGTGCTGCTGAAGTCCGCGGCGTCCTTCGCGCAGGCGACGTGGCTGCACCTGCGGCTCGACGTCATCGTGAACACGAACGGCGACGTGGTGCTCAAGGTCTTCCAGAACGATCTCGCGCTGCACCCGCTCGGCACGCCGCTCGACTGGCAGCCGGTCTCCGGGATGGTCGAGTTCATCGACGATCACCTCGGCATCAACTCCGGCAGTCAGCCGCTTACCTCTGGGCGCGGCGGCTTCGGCTTCTCCGTGAAGGACGTCACGCGCCGCGCGTTCTTCGACCACCTCGAGCTGTTCCGGCAGGTGTGAGCCGATGGCGCTGACCGCGTTCACGAGCCGCCTCGGGCGGGGCCAGGGTCGCCTCCTCACGCCGACGGCGACCGGCGGCGACTACGCCTTCGTGCTCGGCGACGCGGAGCCCGGGCGCTTCTTCGAACTCGCGCCGGGGGACCACGCCGAGGTCACCCAGAGCACCGACCTCACGGGCGTCATGCTCGTGCGCGCGCTGCTGCGCCTGTCGGTGCCGGCGAGCACTCCGGCGGGGCTCGCGTGGGAGGCGAGCATCATGATCGACGGCACGAAGATCGCGAGGATGCGCGCCAAGCCTGGGCGCGAGCGCCTCGTCACGGATCTCGCGGCGAACGTCTCGAAGCTCTCGGGCGTGCACACGGTCGGCGTGCGGCTTGAGCTGGTGAGCGCATGAGGAGCGCACCGTGAGCACCGTCGCGCTTCCCGCGCTCTACGTCGACAGCGTCGCGCTCCTCGCGAGCACGCCGCGGCTCGTCCTCGTGAACCGCGACCCGAGTCCCGGCGAGACTGGCGTGCCCGTCGACGCTACGCTCGCGCTCGAGCTCGTCGATACCGGCCCCGATGGACTCCACCGGGCCAGCGCGCGCGTGTGGGTCGACGGCATCCTGGCATTCGAGGGTGGCGCTCTGACGGAGATCGTCCCGGCCTACGCGGGGCCGCTCGCCACCGTCGTGCAGACCGCAGACGCGCTGCGCGTCGTGCTCCATCCCGTCGTCCCGCTCGCGAGCCTGGCGACGGTCCACGTGCGCGTGCTCGCGCAGACGGTGGGAGGCGCGGCCTCGCTCGACGAGGTGTACTCGTTCTTCGTCGAGGACCGGACCGCGCCGCGAGTCGTCGGAGCCCAGGCACTCACGCAGAAGACGGTGCGCGTCGCCTTCGATGAGCCAGTGCTGGTTCCCGCCGGCGCGGCCTTCGCGCTCACGCCCAAGAGCGCGCCCGCCGTCCCTGTGGCCGTCGCCGCTGTGAACGTCGAGGCAAGCATCGTCCTGCTCACGCTCGACACCGAGATGACGCCCGACGTGCTCCATGAAGTCGTCGCCATCGGGGTGACGGACCTCTTCGGCAACGCGGTGCTCGGGCCCTACGACCGAGCGACGTTCACCGGCTTCCGGCCTGCGCATCCGCTGACGCGTCGCTTCGATCTTTGGCGCATGCTCCCGAAGCACAACCGGCGCGACGACCACACTGGCGACCTGTTCCGGTTCATCGCCTGCCTGCAGGAGGTCACCGACCTCCTCCTCGCCGATGTCGATCACTGGCCCGACATCTTCGACCTCGAGCGCGCGCCCGAGACGTTCGTGGACATCATTCTCCGCGACCTCGGCAACCCGTTTCCGTTCGAGCTCGACACGATGGGCAAGCGCCGGCTGGCGTCGGTCCTCGTCGAGATGTACCGGCAGAAGGGCACGGCGAAGGGCATCCAGAACGCCATCCGCTTCTTCCTCGGCATCGACATCTCGGCCATCACGCCGTTCAACGCCGACACGCTCCACCTCGGCGAGTCGGAGCTCGGCGTCGACTGGGTGCTCGGCCCCTCCGACCGCTTTGCACGGTACGCCTTCAACGTGGAGGTGGCCCGCATTCTCACGGTGCGCGAGCGCCAGCAGCTTCGGGCCATCGTCGAGTACCTCAAGCCGGCGCACACGCACTTCGTGGACCTCGTCGAGCCGCTCCCGCCCATCCTCCCGAACCACTGGGAACTGGGCCTCAGCGACCTGGGCGAGACGACGGCCCTGCACTGAGCTACGTCGCGGCGCTGATGCGTGCGGCAACGCGCTCCTCGATGACCAAGTGCCGCGAACCGTCTCCCGAGCCCCACGTCTTGGTCTCGTCGCTCCACGCGAACACAGTGACGAGCGGCGCATCCTCGCAACTCGTGACCACACACAACCTGTACGTGGCGCGATGCTCGTCGCTGGTCATCTTCCCATACTCGTTGGGCGTGACCTCTATGATGAAATCCTCCACATCCAGCGAGGTGCCCTTCACCTCGATTTTCAGATGTGCGCGACGGAGGCGCGCCTCCAGGTCCCAGCCGACGCGCTCCATCGAGACGTCATCAACGTCGTATCCCCGGTCAGCGAACCACTTGGCGGCGGCCTTCATCGCGGTCTGCTCGATGCGCAGACGGCGTTCGACGTCTTGCAGCTTCGGGGCAGACTTGGGCTTGGCGGATGAGGGGATGCGCCCGCCGGCTCCGATATACTTGAGGATAGGCGCTGCGGCGCCAGCGCCGGGGTACCAGACGTTCGACCGCCCCATGCCACCCTTGCCGCGCGGAACTTCGAAAACACGCTCGTCACGCTCGAGCAGCACCGCGTCCTTTGCGCGAACCAGGAACCACGGCGCCTTTCCGTCGGAGAACTCGCGACCCTTCGTCGCGACGGGAGCTTGAAACTCGCGGAAGACGGTTGCGTTGCGATACCACCCGACGATACGCATGCCGCCCTCTGTCGGGTGCGTGGCGACCCATGCGACCGTGACGCCGTCGAGTTCCTCGTCGTCAGCCGTGGCGCCCAACTTACCAAGGTTGATGCCAGCGCCCGTCGGCTGGACATAGCCGAAGTACTCGTTGCGAGCGCGCTTGAAGTTGAACACCTCTCCACCTTCCCCGTGCTCCTTCACCCACGCGCCACCGCCCGTTGGCGTGTCCTTGGCCATGACACCTTGGTAATGGTCCATCCAGGACGTGCGGCAAACGAGCAGAGGCGGCGACATAGCCCGATACTAACGACGCGGGGTCGGCTCTGTCCCCGAAGTTCGTGACCGGCGGCTTTGCCTCCCGGGAGGGCCCCGTGCCCGCCGAGGCAAGGACATGGCCGATCGCGTCGACTTCTACTTCCGCCAGCGCGTCACCGAGGCCGAGCTCGACCTCGCGTTCGCGTTGCTCGAGAAGGCAGACCGGGACCTCGCCGCCGACCTGAACATCTACGGCATCGTCTCCGGCGCCGTGCCCGCACCACACTCGCCCGTGCCCGACCTGACCATGGACCTCACGGCCCCGGGGCGCGCCTACGACAACCTCGGCCAGCGCATGTTCTTCGGCACGGGGCAGACGGTGGACTGCGCCGTCGACCTCGTGGGCATTCCGACCGACGTGGCCACCGTCGGCAACGAGCGGTGGCTCGGCATCTTCCTGCGCTTCAGGCGCCAGTTCTCGGACTCGCGCACGGACGGCAACTCCCAGCAGGTCTTCTTCCGTCGCGACGAGTCCTTCGAACTCGTGGTGCGCCAAGCTCCCGAAGGACCTGCGGGCCTTGCCCCCAAGCACGCGCTCCAGGCCGATGAGCTCCTCGTCTGCGACGTGCGCCGTCGCCCAGGACAGACGCAGATCCTCAGCACCGACATCGACCTCACCCGCCGCCAAGCCTTCATCTTCGCCCAGGGCACCGCGGTGGCCGTGCAGACAGGGACCTGGACCATCCTCAGTCCCCTCGGCAACACCGTGCAGAGCGCGCTGGACGAAGTCGACGCCGAGTTGCACGACCACTTCACCGGCTCTGCACGGCGGCATCCGGCAAGCGCTCTGGACTACACCCCGCACGGGTTCATCAACTCGAAGGATGTCCAATCCGCTCTCGACGAACTCGTCGACGGATTGAGCGACACGAAAGAGGGTTCCCCCGGAGCCTCACTCGTCGGCGCGGATGCGGCTCCAGGTACACCGAATGCGCTCCCACCGGGAACCGTCGACCTGCAGCTCTCTCAGCTCCTCGGGTTCCTCAACACCCACGTGGGGGCCTCCTCCGGCGCTCATCACGCCAGTGCCATCGCGGCCACCGCGCACAGCTACATCGGCGCGGCCAACGTCCAGTCGCAGTTGCAGGAGATCGTCTCTGACCTCGCAACAACCACCTCGGGTTCCTCCGGTGCCTCCCGCATCGGCGCGGATGCTGTCACAGGCTCACCGAATCCCCTGGCCGCCGGCACTGTCCGCGACCAACTTGCCGCGCTCCTGGGGTTCCTCAACAGCCACCTCAACCAGGCCTCCGGAGCGCACCCGGCCTCAGCTATTTCCGTCACGGATACGGGCAACAACCTCAACGCCGCGAACGTTGAGGCTGCCCTCGCGGAAGTGAGCGACGCCTTCGAGGCAGACCACTTCCGCGGGAACGAGACGAACAGCGGTCAGCACCGCACGATTCGCCAGCCGAACTTCGGTGGCTCGCGGGCGCTCCTCTGGGATGCACTCGGTGTCGGGGCACCTGGCACGCGGCTGCGCGTCTACTCCGATTCCGACTTCGTCTGGTTCACACTGAACGCCGCCTGGAATGGCAGCGCCTGGGCTCGGGATACCACCAGCGTCTCCTCGGGAGGTTTCCGCTTCTCGCGGGATGAGATCGAGTTCCTCCACGAGAACGGCCTCGCCGCCACCTTCACCTCCTGGACACGCACGTGGCGGCTTCCCATGAGTGGCAGCACCAACTCCGCCTTCGAGCTGACGGGCAGCGTGCAGGAGGTGGGGCGACTCGGGCTGGAGTTCTCCAACAGCGACACGGCCGCCCATAGCAACATGGCCGGAGGCAGTTCGGTAACGTTCCGCAACCGCTTCCCGGCGACGCCTTCGTCCATCACCCTCTCGCCCTGGGCCACCAGCGGCGGCTTCGCGGGTAACCCCACCCTCTTTCTGCCGGATCGCGACGGGTTCGCATTCTACAGCTTCCAGGATGTGCAAGCGCTTGGAACAGCGTACTGGTTCGGCACCTACACAGCCCTCGTGTGAGACCCCATGCCGCTCCAAGAGGTAAACGAGACCGACGTGCTCCAGCGCTGCGCCAAGTGCAGCAGCCTCAACCTCATCGCGCTCGACAGCCTGGGGGTCGGTGTCCAACGTGAGGGGCACGTGGATGGACGCATTGTGCTGATCCCCCCGTGCCCTTCCTGCAGCTCAAGCGAGTTCCTCGTCCGCACGCCTGATGAGGAGCTTGAGCACCCAGCACCCGGCAGCTTCGGCCACCTGCACCGGCTGCTCGTAGACCATGTACACGCGCGACTGGTCCGCATGGGGCGAGTCATTCCCTCGCTCCAGAGTCACCCCGTGGAGCACCTCGTCGCAAAGACACTGGCGGGGACGACCCTCGAGCGATGGTTCCCCTCAGGCCTGAAGCTGGCATCTCCCGAGGAACTGCGCGAGCGCCCGCCGCCCCAGGGCCAGTAGAAGAGCTGAGCCAGCAGAAATCCCCAGCCTCCCCCCTCTACCGCTCCAGGAGCCAGCCCCACGCGCTGCTCAGCTCCTGGCTCGGCACCTTGATTCCCTCGCTGCATACCAGGTGGACCAGGTGGCCACCTCACTCCACTCGGAGTAATCGCAGCAGCCAGAGCGCGGCGCTTCTCGCAGAGAGCGAAGGCCCCGCTCTGAATGACTTGCTATGGGCGCGCACCAGAGCCTGTATGTCCCTCGCGCGCAGCCACTGAGCGCGCGGGAGACGATGACTCCGTGAGCTGACGAGGCCTTCCTCGCCCCTTCCCAGAGCCTTCGCCCGCCCAGTCAACCACTGCTCGCCCCACGTCGGGGCATACCCCACGCGACTGCCCGGGCCAGGCCGCGTGAGGGCACACGTGTACCCGCAGCCCGAAAGGAGATGTCACCATGTCCACCCACGCACGCACCTCCCACCCGAGCCTTCAGAAGCTGCGCCTGCCCGAGTTGCAGGCCCGCTACCGCGAGGTGGTCGGCGAGGCCACCCGCAGCCCCAACCGCACCTGGCTCATCCGCCGCATCGAGGAGGCGCTCGCCGCCCGCGGGCGCCCCCAACCCAAGGAGAAGGAACAGGCGCCGGGCAAGTCCGGCAGGGGCCCCAAGGGCCGCACCAAGGCGCAGAAGAAGGAGGAGCAGGCCGAAGCCCCGGCGCCTGAGAGCAGCACGCCCAAGGCGGACGAGGCGCCCCAGAACGCCACCCCGGCGCCCGCCAGCCCCACCCCCAAGAGCGCTCCTACGGTGGGCGCCTCGGCCGAGCCAGCGAACAACGAGGGGCCGCCGGCTGCCAAGCCTCCCCGCGGGCGCTTCGCGGCGATGACGGTCGAGCAGCTCCAGGCCAAGTACCTCGAGGTCGTCGGGCGCCAGACGGGCAGCGACGACCGCCGCTACCTCATCTGGAAGATCCGCGAGGCTGAGAAGGGCCGCATCAACATCGGGTCCCGCAAGACGCGCGCACGCGGCGGCGAGCCGCTCGACGTGAAGATCCTCCCGCTGCGGCTCGAGGCCGAAGTCGCCGACAAGATGGACGAGGCGTGGCGCTCGCGGGGCATCAAGAACCGCATGGAGTTCTTCCGGGGGGCCATCGGCCACTACCTCGCGCATCTCGGTGCGCACGACGCGGCCGCGCTCTTCGCGAACGCGGGCGCCACGGGCTCGTGAACGCGGGCGGAATCGGAGGGGCGTCGGCAGGCCTACAACCGCCTCCGGCGCCCCATGTCCGCGGAATCTCGCGACTATTCCAACCGCCTGAAAACACACGAGAAATCGACGTTTTTGACCTTGCTAGGGGCGCGAACCGAAGCCTGTATGTCCCTCGAGACGGGCACGGAGCCCCGCGCAGAACGCGAGGACGACGACGATGAAGACGCTGCGATTCGGGATCGAGATCGAGACGGTGGGCCTGGGCCGCGCGGGGCTCGCCCGGGCGATCCACAGCGTGGTGGGCGGCACCGTCTCGGACGAGTACCGGGGCGCGCGCATCCTCGACGCGCGCAGGCGCACCTGGCGGGTGGTGCCGGACGGCTCGCTGAGCGGCGGCGAGAACAGTGGGGAGATCGTCTCGCCGGTCCTCGGCTACGACGACATCGAGGAGTTGCAGAACGTCATCCGCGCGGTGCGCGGGGCCGGCGGGCGCGCCGACGCGAGCTGCGGGATTCACATCCACATCGACGGCAGCCGCTTCGACGCCAAGAGCGTCACGAACTTGGTGAAGCTGGTGCACAAGCAGGAGCGCCTCCTCGAGCACGCGCTCGGGGTGAGCGAGTCGCGCCTCGCGCGCTACTGCCGCCCGATCGACGCGGGGTTCATTCAGCGCCTCGAAGCGCGTCGCCCGAAGACGATGCAGGAGGTGAGCGACGCCTGGTACGGGTACCGGAACACGAGCCCGCAGCGCTACGACCAGAGCCGCTACCACGGGCTCAACCTCAACAGCCTCTTCTTCCGCGGCACGATTGAGCTTCGCTACTTCAACGGCACCCTGCATGCCGGCGAGGTGAAGGCGTACCTCCAGCTCGCCCTCGCGATGGCCGCCAAGGCGCTCGCGTCGAAGGCGGCGTCGAGCAAGCGCCGCGAGTTCAACCCGGCCACCGCGAAGTACGACTTCCGGGTGGTGCTCCTGCACCTCGGGCTGATCGGCGACGAGTTCAAGACGGCGCGCCTGCATCTCACTAAGAAGCTCGCGGGCTCGGCGGCATGGAAGGGCGAGCGCCGCGACCGCCGCCCGGCAGAGGCCGCGATGCCGGAGAGGGAGGAGGCTGGCGATGCCCGAGCGGCGTGAACGACGACCGGGACCCAGCACCGGACCGCGAGCCGGCACTGGACGGGGAGGCCAGCGGAAGCGATGGATGATGATTACGGGCGCTTGCCCGAAGCGAGATGAGAAGATGGGACAGGTGCTCTACTTCGCCTATGGCTCCAACCTCGACGACGACCAGATGCGGGCGCGCTGCGCGAGCGCGCGCGTCGTTGCGCGGGCGGTGCTGCCGAACCACGCGCTGGCCTTCGGGGGCTTCAGCCACCGCTGGGGCGGCGCCGTCGCCAGCGTCGTGCGCGCGAAGGGCGCACGCGTCGAGGGACTCCTCTACGAGCTCGGCGACGTCGACCTCCGCGCGCTGGATCGCTTCGAGGGGCACCCGTTCGCCTACGAACGCGTGGTGCGGCTGGTGCTCGACGAGCACGGGCGCCGCCGCCGTGCGCTGACGTACCTGCAGCCCGAGGACGGTTTCGAAGCGTGGGCGCCACCGCAGGGCTACTTCGGCGTTCTGTGGCGCGCGTACGGGCGCCTGGGCTTCGACTTCGCGTCCCTGGCGCGCGCAGCAGGGGTGTCGACGTGAGCGCGCCCAGAGGCCAGCGCGGCGCGCCCGTGCGCGTCTTCGTCTACGGCACGCTCCTCGCCGGAGAGCCGAATCACCGCGTCCTGGCCAGCGCGCGGCTGGTCGCGAAGGCATGCACCGAGCCCGCGTTCGAGCTGCGCGATCTCGGCCCGTTCCCTGGGCTCGTGCGGGGCGGGACGCATGCCGTCGCCGGCGAGGTGTACGAGGTCGACGCGCCGACGCTCGCGGCCCTCGATCGACTCGAAGGCCACCCACGCTTCTACCGCCGCACGCTCATCGCGCTTGACGACGGCGCGCTCGTCGAGACCTACCTTCTCACGCCCGAGCAGGTCGAAGGTCGTCCCGTCATAGTCTCGGGCAACTGGCTCTCGCGCCGAAAGGAGACCGCAGCATGAAGATCGTGATGAGAGACGGGCGCGTGTTCCAAGGCACCGCCCTGCAGATCGTGAAGGCGATGCAGGACATGGCGTTCGGCGTCGAGGACTTCACGGTGCCGAAGTACATCGAGTGGGTCGTCGCCAACGCGCGCAAGTTCGAGGAGGTCGAGCTCAACGTGAAGGGCGAGACCGACGAGGAGCTGGCGGCGTCGCTCGTCTCCGAGATGCTCCGCACCGGGCTCACGGCGAAGGGGTAGACAACAGGCCTCCAAGCCCGAACGTGGCGGAATCGCGCGCGTCTTCCGCGCCGTCGAGAATCGACCGCGGCGGCCTTGCTATGGCTCAGAACCGAAGCCTGTATGTCCCTCGCGACGGGCAACGCCGCCCGCGCAGGACGCGAGGACGACGATGAAGATCAAGAGCACCACCGCCTTCCGGGCCTACGCCAACGCGCGCGCGGGCCGCGCCAACGCCGCCAAGAGCTTCATGGTGAAGTCGGTGAACAAGGACGGCTCGATCAGCCGGATGGCGCCTACCAAGCTGTCCTGGCAGCTCGACGCGTTCGCGACCGCCGAGGAGGCCGAGGCGCGCCGCGCGGAGCTCGAGCGCCTCAACCCCGGCAGCCGCTTCGCGGTCGTCGCGCTGTAGCGCGCGCCGCTGGCTCGACGGTGGCCCACGTGGCCGCGTCGCGAAGCCCCGGGCCACAAGCCCCGTGAAGCGCCGTGGGCGCGCCCTGGCCCAACGTCGGCGGCGCAGCCGAGGCGTGTAGGCGGCAGGCCTCCAAGCCCCAAGGGCGCAGAACCGCGCGCCTATTCCAAGCGCCTGAAAGACATCACAATTCGACCCCCCTTGGCCTTGCTAGGCGTCGAAACCGAAGCCTGTATGTCCCTCGCGATGGGCACGAAGCCCCCTGCAGAACGCGAGGACGACGATGAGCACGACGACGAAGAACACGCAGGCGACGAAGACGGTGAGCCAGGGCGAGAGCCGCTACGGTAGCCCAGAGCCGCAGATCGAGATCCGGCTCCCGAAGGGGACGAGCCACCGCCTCGTGAGCGCCGCCCTCCACAAGCTCGCCGCCAAGGTCGAGCTGGCCACGCCCGAGTGCGAGCGGTGGATCGTCCAGACCGAGAACTTCTACGACGCCCGCGGCCGCGTGTACCTCGAGCTCGCTGACGCGACGGCCGCCGAGGCCAAGCGAGGGATGGCGATGCTCAAGAAGCTGGTGGGGTGACCGTGCACGAACCGCGCAAGTAGTGGATTCGGTTGAGGTCGCTCGGCCGGTATGATGGATCGCCTCGCGTGTGAGACGTAGGGTACAACCCCATGAGCGACACCGCCACGTACTGGTTCTCTCCCGCGCCGAGTGAGGTCACGTCCTCGCGGATCTCGCTCGACTTCGACTTGCGCGCGGCCGACCTGTTCTTCCGCGAGCTCGTAGTGCCCGAACTCGGTCGCATCTGGTTCGCGCGGCAGCTCTCGTGGCCCCTGGCCGCGCTCGCGCTCCACGAGGAGCTTGCGAGCCACGGCTCGAACGCGCCGAAGCCCACCGCCATCTGCCACGGCATCGAGGCGCTCGGCTGCAAGCTGGAGTACCTCGTCGATCCGCAAGACCCGTCGCCGCGCATCCTCGGGCGGCGCGCGTTCGGTCGTGACGCCAAGCGGGAGGTGTGGTCGTTCCATCGGCTTCGCCAGGCGGCGAACTACGTGCGGAATACGCACCGGCAGGCCGCGACGCGCGCGGTCCGCGTCGACGGTGGGCTCGGCTTCGCGCGCGGCTCGCGCTTCGATCTCCTCGAGCTGGAGCCGGTCGGGCGCGCGCTCGCCAACGCCTTCCTCGACCAGCGTGTCGGCAAGGGCGGGACGAGCCTCCGCAAGTGGTTGCTCGGGTGGCTTGAGGGCGACCGGGAGATCTCCGGCTGGCCCAAGACCCTGCTGCAAGCGCTCTCACCAGAACACGCCACCGACGAGGAGCGCGCGCTGGTCCGTTCACGACTCCTGGGAACGTCGACGCCGGCCAGCGAGAAGCGGCAATGGCTGGCCCGCGCTGTCGGGCACGCGGCCGACATGCCGGAAATCGAGGGGGCCGTCGTTGTTCGCCTGCGCGAGGACGGTCATCGTGATCAGGCTAACCAGGTCATCGCCGCGCGCGCCTTCGGCGCCGTGCTCGACCGAACCCGCGACGCGGTCGCGAGCCTGACCCGAGCGATCGAGCCCGGACGCGGCGGTGTGAAGCTCGCCACCCTGGCCACCGACTCAGGCCTCAAGCGGTCCTTCAAGGACCTGCGCTCGGCCGCGAAGAGCTACCTGGAGAAGGCGAACACCGCCAAGGTGAGCGAGCCGACGAGCCGCGCCTTCGCCGATGCAGTCACTGCCGCCGATGACAGCGAGGCCATCAGGCTGCTAGTTAGTCGCGCTGGCGAGGTGCTCGGACTCGCCGACGGCTCCGTCGTCCGAGGCCCCCTGTTCCGTGTCGTCGATGCCGCCGATGGGGCCGATGACCTCGAGGACGGCGCGGCGAGCATCGAGCCCGATCGGACGGGCCGAACGTTCCGCATCGCGAACCTTCATTCGCTCCTGCGTGACGTCGACCAGCGAGGTGCGCGATGAGCGCCGAGACGCTGCTCGACGTCTTCGTGCCGCCTGAGGGCATGGTCGGACACAGCGCGTCCCTCGTCGCCATGACCGGAGCCGAGGATTTCCTCGAGGACGCCGTGCAGCGCTTCACGGGGCTTCGGGCGCGACAGCGCGCCGAACTGGGGAACGTGCTCGTGTACCTCATGCTCGACGGGCACTCGTCGTCATCGCGGCAAGAGGTCTTCCCACCAGGACGCATCCCCGGCCTACACGAGTTCCAACCCCGCTCGGTCGATCCCGGTTCGCTCCTGCACGCGAAGGTCGCGCTGCTCGCGTTCGCCCCGAACCGCACTGGCGCGCCGGTCCACCTTCGCCTCGCGGTGCTCACGGCCAACTTCACGTACACCTCCGCGCGGCAGCAGCTCGAGCTGGTATGGGTCGTCGACGTGCCGCTCGACGGCATCGCGCGCCCCGAGGACCGCGCAGACGTTGCGGCCGCGGGCGCGTTCGTGGAGACGCTCCTGGCTCAACGCTTCCACCGTGATGAGCAGAGCCTCGCGCCGAGGGACCGCAAGCTGACGTCGCGGCTCGGCGTCCTCCTTGCGGCAGCTTCATCCCTCGCGACGAATCGGAAGCCCCGCCTCATCCACTCGCTCGACCGCCCGCTCTACGACCAGATTCGAGAGCGTTTCCGCAGCGCGATCGACAAGCCGAGGAACTTCCTTCTCTGCGGCTCCGGATTCTACGAGGAGCCGTCCGGCAAGGCGCGCAAGCCCGCGGTCTTTGGCAAGCTGGAGGATCTCGGCGTGTTCACGCCGAAGCCCTACCGCGTGGCGCTCGTGGAGCCCGGTGAAGCTGGCGCGGTCGCCGACTGGGCGCGAGCGGGCGAAACGGGCGGTTGGGAGGTCGTTCGCCCCTTCGACGCCCTCGATCACAACCGGCGCCTCCACGCGAAGTTCGTATACGCGGGCTACCTCCGTGACGGGCACGCAAGCAACGGCTGGCTCTACCTCGGCTCCGGCAACCTCTCTCGCAGGGGCATCCTCACCCACGGCGGCATGCCCGAGGGGAACGTGGAGACCGGCGTCGTCTTCGAGGTCGCTGAACGCTTCGCACCAGAAGACCTCGAGCGCTGCCTGTTCTGGGCGCAGGACCATGCCAAAGCGGTCGACGAAGGCGATTGGGCAGTTGGGCAGGTTGGTGATGCGCCCGACGCGCAGCCCATCTTGCAAACCCCGCCGATCCTCTCAGCGAATATCGAGACCATGCCGACCCGCCGCCTGCGCTTGCTCTGGCGCGAGGACGCCGCCTTCGCTCGTGTGAGCATCTCGTGGACGGGGCGCGACTGGTTCGACGTGCAGCGAGCGGACGACGTCCCGCTGAAGGACGACGAGAACCCGACCGCTCTCCATGTGCGTGACGAGAGCGACCGCAAGTGGGTCGTGCCCGTCGTGGATTCGGCCGGTCGGGTCGGCTGGCAACCGCCGCGCTTCGACACGTACACCGACGCGCTCGCGGCACTACTCGATTTCCCGATCCGCCCTGCAGAGGCCACCGACGACGACGACGACGGCGATGACAGCGACGACGGCGGCGCCAAGGGACCAGGCACCGGCGAGACGATCGAGCAGGAGAAGAGCTACGCGTTGCACGCCGCCGCCGAGCTCGTCGAGAAGGTGGCCGCCCTGCAGGCGGCGCTGCCCGAGTCGATGCTCGACGACTGGCTCGATCACCTCGACCGGATGTTCCGTGCCTCATTTCCCGAAGCACTCATTGCGACCTGGCGCACGCACCGGCTCGACATCTTCGCGCACCTCCGGGAGCCAGAGCTTCGCTCGCCGCACCTGACCGACAAGCAGCGAGCCAGGTACTTCGAGGTGCTCGACGGCGCTGCCCGCGCGTGGGGGCTGCGATGAGCTTCTCGTGGGCACGAGCGGCTACCGCGCTTCGGAAGCTCGTCGGGGAGGACGCCGCCAAGCCGTGGCAGGAGCAGCATCTCGACGAGGGCCAGCGGGCCTCGCTCACGTGGATGGCCGAGCGTCTGCCGCAGAGCGGTGTCGTGCTCGCTGACGAGGTCGGCACCGGCAAGACGCGCATCGCATGCGCCATGGTTCACGCAGTTCTTGATGCCGGCGGGCGCGCAGCCGTCGTCGTCCCGCACGGGCTCATGCACCAGTGGATCGCGGAGTCGCGAAAGCTCTGTGCAACCAGCCCGGCGCCGAAGGAACTCACGACGTTCACGGAGTTCCTGCGGGAAGTGTCGCCGAATGAGGCTTCGTGGAAGGACCTCAGCCCGCGTCCCGACGAGTCCGAGTGGTGGCTCATCTCCCACGGATTCCGCGCGCCGCTGGTCCGCAGCAACTCCTACGTCTGGCGTGCGGCGCTGCCCGCGTTCGTCGAGCTGCATCTCGCATCGCGCTCCGAGCGCGAAGACGGGCGGACGCGGATCGGCAAACTCCAGCGCGAGATCGAGAACGCCCGTGCCTCGTGGTGGGGCTGGAACGGCATGGCGCGCATCGCGAGCGAGGTCGCGCCGCGCGTTCGCGGGCGTCGAGACCTGCGCAAGCGCATCGAGGCGCTGCCTCCGCTCAACGTGTCGAGCTGGAACAACGACGCGCTCCTCGCGCAGTTCGGCAACGGCGGCGACGGGCGTCCGCTGACCGAGGAGCTGCTGGGTCTGTGGCTCGGCGAGTTCGATCTGCTCGTCATCGACGAGGCCCACAAGAGCCGAGGCGAGGTGGACGCCGAGGACACGGCCCTGGGCGCGGCGTCGGGCACGGTACTCGCGCGTCTGGTCGATGCGCTCTTGAAGCAGCCCGAGAACGGCCGCCGGCTGTGCCTCACGGCGACGCCGATGGAACTCGAGCTGTCGCAGTGGCTCGACCTCCTTGGTCGCGCGCGCAGCGGTCTCGACCAGGAGCGAGGGCGACAGGTGGTGAAGCGCCTGCATGACGCGGCATCTCGCGCCGCCGTTGCCCCCGATGAAGGGAGCCGCCTCGACGAGCTCTGCGCAGCCGCGAGGGACTTCACCAAGACGCTGGCTTCACACGTGACGCGGCGGCGGCGTGACGAGGACCCGCTCGTCACGAGCTTCCGCAAGGGCGCGGCGCTGCCCGAGGGGCTGCCGCATCCGCATCGACGCCTTCGGCGCGTGCAGATCGGGTGGACGGAGACGGTCGGCCAGAACTCGCCCTGGCTCGACGTCCTCTTCGCGGCCGAGTGCATGAGCCAGAGCGCTCGGGGGCTGACGTTGAAGGACACCGCGGAGTGGCCGCGCGCGGTGCGCGACGCATACACGAAGCTGTCGGCGGGGCACGTTAGCATCGACCTGTCCGAGACGAGCGAGCCGCTTCGCGTCCCCGAGCCCGGCGTCGTCGACGATCACACGCGAGGCAAGATCGCCCGCGCTGCCTACTGGTATCGCCGGCTTCGCGATGACCGCAAGCGTGTACTCGAAGGGCTGCCGCCCGTGAACGGCGCCGAGCTCGATCCAGACGCCGAGCATCCGCGCATTCTCGCTGCCGTGAGGGAGATCGAGGGCTGGACGCTAAGGCGCGAGAAGGTGCTGGTGTTCGGTGTCTTCCTGCGTCCGCTTCGACTCCTGCGCGACGTGCTCAACGTGCGCCACGCGCTACGCGCTGCCGATGCGCGCAGGCCGATCGCGCACGCTGTTCACACCGACGCCGCACTGCTCGGCATCGCGTTGCGCCAGCTCGATCGTCTGCGCGCGGAAGGCGTGCTCACCGGCCGTCTTTCATCGGGCAACGGCGCAGAGATGCGCCGCGCACTTGCCGACAGCCAGAAGGCCTACGAACGCCTGCGGGACAGGGTGCGCCGGCGCGCGAAGAAGGCGGTCGTCGCGTGGCGGATCGACCCGTTGCTCCTCGGCGGTGCGCCGGTCGACCGCGAGCTCGAAGGCGCGCTCGAAGACCACCTCGTCTCGTTCGTTCTCGACGACTTCCTCGCGACGACGTCGGAGTCCGACGAGGTCACGGACGAGCGTTTCGAGGCGCTCACCACCGAGTTCGTTGAAGAGCGCCTACGTCCGCTGCTCGGCGAGCTGGGCAGCGAGGACGTCGACGAGGAGCAGGCCGTACTCCGTCAGGAGTCGCTGAGGGCTCTCCTCGAGGACGACGACGGTCGCCAGAGCCTTCACGCACGCCTCCTTCAGGGGGCCACGCGATGGGAGACCCGGCGATACCTCCAGGCCGCGTTCAACCGTCCCGGCGCCTCGCCGTGGGTCCTCATCGCGCAGAGCCAGGTCGGCCGCGAGGGCCTCAACCTTCACGAGTCCTGTCGGGTGGTCGTGCAGTTCCACGCCGAGTGGAACCCCGCCGTCCTCGAGCAGCAGATCGGACGTGTGGATCGGAAGGGCAGCCTCTGGGAGCAGTGCGCTCAGACGTGGCTCTCCGATGGAGCCAATGGTGAACCGCCCTTCGTCGAGGTCCGGCAGCTCGTCTTCGAGGGCACCTACGACGCGTTCCAGTGGGACCGAGTCATGCGCCGGCAGCACGTCTTCGACGCGAGCCTCTTCGGCTCGCTCCTTCCTGCCGATGCGTGGGATCGAGTGCCCGAGGGTCGGCTGACGGAACTGCTCGCCGCCGCGCCGGCGTTCCGCCCGCCTCGAGCCGAATAGCCGCTTTGACGCGGAAGCGGCTATTCGCTCCCTAGGGAATGTCGCGCCCCACCGGCCAATGTGGTCCCTGGTCCGGCCCGGCCTCGTAACCGACTTTCGTCGACTCTGGCCAGCCCTCGTACGCGCTCCTTGTGCGATGTCCGGCGAGCGGCGTACCATCAGGGATCCGCGAGGATCCTTCCGATGGCAGAGCCCTGGGTATCCGTTGAAGACGTCGCCGCCCATCTCGGGGTCGCGAAGGACTCCGTGTACCGGTGGATCGACGCGAAGGGTCTGCCCGCCCACAAGATCGGCAAGCTCTGGAAGTTCAAGCTCTCCGAGGTCGACGCCTGGGTGCGCGGGGGCGGCGCGCTCGATGGCCAGGAGACGTCCACGACGCCGAGGAAGTCATGACGGCCGCAGCATCGACTACGCCGTGGAGGGTGTGCCAAGCCTGCGGGCACTGGCAGCGGGCACCGGAAGACGCCGCGTGCTCAGTGTGTCAGTGGTCGCGCCTTGCGCTGGGCGCCCCCAGCGCGGACCTCGCCGAGCTTCGCGTGCTGGTCGACGCTGAACTGCGTTCCGATCGCACATGGCACATCACCGGAGTCACCACCCCGCGGGTCGGCGCCGCCATCAACCAGGCCATCGTTCTTCAGCGGCTCAACGACGACGGACTTCGCTCTCTGCTGGGCGGGGCGGCGACGAGTGGGGCCTCGTTCCCGTCCTGGCGTTCCTGGGAGCTGTTTCGCGACCTCGCCCGGTCGCTGCTCACGGAGGAGTTGAACTCCCTCATCCGTCGAAGTTGGGAAGGGCTCCGGCAGCCTTCTCCTGCGCGGGTGCTCGTCTCGATTCGGGCGATGCTCCTCGATCCCGACATCGCGCTCGCTGAAGGGAAACCGGCGCCTGCTTGGCTGGAGGTTGAGCCGTTCGATGCGGCTGCGGCCTCGGCAGCATCAAAGCTTCGCGACGGCGATGTCACGTTCGATGTGACTCGAACGCAGGTGAGCTTCGCCACCGGAGGGAACCGCATCGAGGTCGCCGTGCGGGCCCCCCGCGAGATGCTCATCCACGAGTGCAGGGTGGTCTCAGGCGACAAACCACTCCTCGTCGCTCCGCTTACCCGGGTCGTTCGTCGAGACTCACTCACCGCATTGCCGCCGATCACGCTCTCAGCCGAAGCCGTGCGCGGCTTCGCTGCGAATGGTGCCTCCGGCGGCGAACTGCTGCTCTCCGTGCGCGGGACCGAAAAGAAGTTCGCCACGCCCATTCCCGTCGCGGCGCTGCCCGCCTTCTCATCGGTCGCGGATATCTTCCTCGATCTCGGTTCGACGAACACAAAGTGGGCGCTTCGCCTCGAGGGAAAGGAGCCTGTCGAACACGACCAGGACACCGCGACGCTGACGGAGGTCTGGGGCATCGACGCGTATCGAAAAGCGGAGCTCCTCTCCGATTCTGCCGGTGAGCGGTGGAGCGAGTGGGTAGCCCGCGCTCTGCCCGCGCTGCGGCACTGGGTCGGCCGCGAGCACAACGCGTACTTGCGCAACGTTCACCTCTCGCTTCCATCCACCGAGCAGTTCGACGTCATCGCCTTGGGGAAGACCCTGCGGGACACGGCGCGCTCCGGCGATGGCGCCTCTCGTTCACCGCAGGATGCGCTGAGGAGGGCGACCACCGAAAACCTGGTGTCGCAGGGAGCGGTGGTGCTCGTGCCCGAGCATGAACTCGTCGCTGCACACTACCTCGGCGTTCTGCGCATCCTCCAAAGAGCCGCCCAGGCGTACGCGAGGCGATTCAAGAACCACGAGGCTCGTCGCGCTGATCAAGCCCAGCGACAGCGGACCTGGGATTCCCGCCAGGCAGCGGTCAGAGACTACGAGTCTCGGTGGTTCGGATACCGCTGGTTCAACGACCGCCCTGCAGGACCCAGTGGCTCGAGGCCCACCGTCGACACCAAGATCACGAATCCCGCTGAGTGGATGAACGATCTCGTCGAGCATCCCGAGCAGTTCGACCATGTCGTCTTGCTCGACGCCGGCGGACTCAGCCTCGATATCTCGGTCCTCGAGAAGCACGAGCTCGTCCGCGCGTTGAGTCACAGCGACACGGGGTGCGGTGGCGAAGCGATCTCGTCGCGAGTCGGGCGCCACGAGATCGGATCGCGTGGCACCAGATACAAGGCTCAACTGGGACTTCGGTGGCTGCCCACGCGAGACCTCAGCGATCCCGCGCAACGCGAGTACCGGGATGCCACGCGCGAACTCTATGGCCCGGTGCTGTCGCGCGTCCTTCGCTCTCTTGGTGATACGCGCTGGAAGAAGTCCCCCCACTGCTGCGTGCTGCTCACGGGTGGTGGGTCGCGTAACCCTCATCTCGCCGAGTACATCAGCGAGCTCGCGTCGGAGTCCGGTCTACGTGCCAACGTCGTGGACGCTCCCGTCGTCCAAGACCTTATTCGCCAAGCTCGCGAGTTCCCGGAGCCACTCCAAGAACTCGACTCCGAGGAGGTTCGACGCTTCGAGGCAACGCAGGCGTGGTCCGAGCGCCGCGAGCGCCAGCCGCTCGCGCGCTACGACAAGTTCGCCGTCGTTGGCGGGATGTGCGCACTGGGAGGCGGGCGCCTGTGACGAAGCCGAGCTGCGATCAGCTCCTCGACGAGGCCGTCCGCTGGCTCGCCAGCAAGATCGATAGCGCTCGCGAACGCGCACGAGAAGCCGCGCACCCACCGTCCCCCCCACAGCGAGAGAAGGGGCTACTCAGGAAGGTCGCTGGAACGTTGCTCGGGGCTTCGCAGGAGGAAGGTCGAGCTCGCCCACAGAGGATCGATCAGTGGGCGGCCAGAGATGAGGGGAAGCGGTGGTTGAAGTCTGGAGCGGAGGATCCCGGCGGTGCGGACGCCGTCGGGGACCTCGCTGCAGCGCTATGCCTCCGATGGAAGCACCCTAACTCCGCACCGCTTGCGCGCGCGTGGCTCGCCGAATCGAAGCTCGATGTGGAGACGCTGATGGACATGGACGGTCGAACTCTGGCGCTCATCGTCGGCGTCGCGGCAGCCGCTGCTGTGCTTGCGTTGGTGATCGTCGTGCGGCGCGGGCGCACCATCTCCATCGGTCGCCGCGAGTTCGCTCCGTCGCCCGACTTTCGCGCGCTGATGATCCTCGCCGAAGGGGAAGGCGAAGCGGCCGCGATCGCGGCCCGCATCCGGTCGGAGGTCGCAGAGCCGTGGTCCTGGGGGCTGACGGAAGCCCTTCGTGGGCTGGCGCCGGCCGCCAAGCGCACCCTGCTCGGCGCGCTCGCAGAGCGAAACCTCTGCGGGGTGTCTGCTTTCTCGCCCGAGGCTGGCGACGACTTCGATTCGAGCCGGATGTCTCCAGCGGGATCCATCACCACGGACGACCTCTGGGTCGTGGCGAGCGACACGTCCGACGACCGACGAGGATACCGCGTCGCGGATCGCGTCGAGGTTCCCGCCGAAGTGGAGGTCTGCACGGCTGACTGGTGGGTCCTGTCGCGCGCGGGTTGCGCAGTCGGCGAAGCGATCGTCGAGCGGGCTGACAACCTCATCGCTGGAGGTCGTGCGAAGGCGGCGTCATGGAGGGCGCCGTGGGGGTTCACCTTCCCAGAGGACCTCCGTGGGCTTCCCGAGACGCTCCTGGATGGGTGGCGGCAGCGACTGATCGCAGAGCTCAACCCCCGCTATCGCGATCGGCCGGAGCGACAGCTCGTACTCGTGGGACACCCGGGCGAGGCGTTCGAGTCTTCGATGGAGACCGAAGACGGGCGCAGCCCAGTTGGGGACGCGGTCGTCTCCGAGGTGGTTCTGCGCGATGGAGTTCCACAGTACGGCCTCGCATGCCCTGGGGGCAGTCCGCTCCTGCTCGCGGTTGTGCGCACCAGCCCTGCGAGGAGTGGCGCATGACAAGTCGAAAGGCAAAGCACCGACGGACCGTCGACCTCGATAACGCATCGGCGGTCGAACTGGAGTTGCTTCTCGGCCTCGGCTCCGAAGACGCAGAGATGGTTCTCGCCCCGGAGGCGCGCAGCCTGGATCTACACCCCTGGCTGCTCGACTGCGTCGCGGTGCAGGTGAACTGCCTTGGACACCAGGACGAGTTCCCGCGCGCGTGGGACTGGGAGAACGTCCTGACGCTCCTCGATCCCGGGGAGGAACTGCTTTACGTGCTCGACCACGTTCGCGGCGACGGGAACCAGACAGGCCGTGCGTTCACGCTCTGGCTCGCCGTTCGTTTTCCTCAGCGTCAGGCCCTCTCGGCTGGCGATCTCGACCGTCGTCGAAAGCGCGCGAGGATGATTGTCTCCCAGTTCCAGCGGCAAGCATTCCCGGGCTCCAACGTGCGCTGGGTGGACCCCAGCGAGCTTCAGACGCTGCTCGGTTTCTCGACGGGAGGAGAGCAGCGATGCGTGTGTGTCAGCGGCCTCCCGTCGCCACGTGACCTCGAAGACGATCGACGCGAGACCGAGCGCGCGAACGCCACGCGAAACTACCAGTCCCTCAATGATGTCGCGGAGTCGCTCGTCGATCTCAGGTGTGACTACCGCATCGCGTTCGTCATCGGGCGCGTTGAGGCCGACTCGCTGAAGGTGCGACTGGGCCAGGCCACGCAACTGCGCGACGCGATCCATCCCCATGTCCGCGGGACGGTTCAGGCAGGAGGCAGCCGGGGGACCAACACCTCGACGTCAAATTCCAAGGCGGACGGGACGAGCCGATCGAAGCAGACGACCGACAGCAGCGGCAGCAACGACTCCGAGCAGAACGAGGACGGCTGGGCGAAGCGGGTATGGGATGGCGTGAAGAACGTCTTCCACCCGATTCGTCGGCACAGCACAGGGCCCCGCACCGAAGGGCGAACGTGGACGCGTAGCAGCAGTGAGACGGAGGGCGACTCCAAGACGGTCACTGTTGGCACATCTTCGGGGACATCCGAGGAGACCAACTGGAGCGAGAGCCAGGAGCGCCTGCGCTCGATGCTGGAACTCGCTGACCGCTCCCTCGAACGTACCGTCGCAGCGCTCCATGAGGCCCACGGCACCGGCGGCTATCGCTGGTCCGCGTTCGTACTTGCGGATGGTAAGAACGCCGATCTGATCAGCGGCGCGCTCGTCGGCGTCCTAGCGGGTTCGCGCACGAAGGACTATCCGTTCAACCGCTTCGCCGTGCACGGCGCAGGTGCCGAGTTGCTCCTTGGGAATGAGTCGCTGCTGGACCTCATCGAGGAAGCTGCACCAATCCTGCCGCTCTCGCGAGCGTGTGAGGCACTACTGCTGCCAGAGGCGGAACTCCCCGGTGTGCGGCTTCGCCGAAACGTCTTCCTGGGGAGAACGTTCAGCCCGCCGGAGGACGGGCAGCCTCGGGTACGTCTGGGCCCCGATGCCTTCTCTGCTCTCACCGGCGACGAGCATCCCGAACTCATCGAGATCCCTCGACGGGACCTGTTCCGTCACATCCTCGTGGCCGGTACGACGGGTTCCGGCAAGACGACGCGGGTTGTCGAGATCCTCAACAACCTGGAGGACGATCACCTCAGCGTAATCGTCTTCGAGACGGCGAAGCGGACCTACCGGAAGCGACTTCAGCGGGCCGGCCGACCCGCTCCACTCGTGTACTCGCTCGGGAGCAGTCGTGAGTTTCCTGGCGACCGGTTCCGACCGCTTCGGCTGAACCCGTTCTTCTTTGAAGTCGGCACGTCGCTGAAGCGACACATCGCCGTGCTCTCCGACGCGCTCGCAGAGTTGATGCCCTCGGAGGCGATGATCGCGCCGCTCATGAGGAAGGCGGTCGAGGCCTCCTACGTCGAGCGTGGCTGGGATATCGAACGAGGGCTTCCGACTGGAGGCCGGTCTGCGTCTTGGCCCTCGGTCTTGGACTTCGCCGCCCACGTCCGGCAGGTGGCGCAGACGTTGAACTACGGGCCGGAGGTGACGGCGAACTATCGAGGCGCGCTCGAGAACCGGGCGGCGCTCTTCGTGGACGCAACCTTCCAGGACATCTTCGCTCACAACGGCAACGTTCCCGTCGACGAACTCTTCCCAATCGGACACGACGCGATCGTCGAGGTGGAGGACCTGCCGCCGAGCGAGGTCGACATCCGCGCCTTCGTGATGACGCTCCTGCTAAGCCGACTGCGAGCTGTGCAAGCCGTTCGTGGCTCGCACGCACGGGCCTCGAACTCCAGCGTCGGTGCCCCACTGCTCGAGGCGGCGGCCGCGCCCTCCGAACTGGATGCAGGGCACGCCACAACGCTGCGGCGTGCCCTCGACGAGCATCTCCGTTCGCTCGGCCGCTACGCGAAGGCCGATCGGAAGCGGTTGCTCAAGAGCGGCGAAGTCTCGGTGAACGGCGTCGTCGCCGCCGACGGTGACCGCCGCCTGTCGCGCAGTGACCGGGTCGTTGTCGGCGACGTGCAGATCTGGCCGAAGAGCGATGGGCTCGAGACGTCTTCCGCGACTGGACAGCCGGTGACGCCCAAGGCCCCGCTCCAAGAACACGCACTGCAAGTCGCGGCCGGCCCGCGTCGCTGGCTCGTCGTCGTCGAGGAAGCGCACAACGTCCTTGATCGCTCCTTTGAGGTCCGACGCCCGGCCGACGAGAGCAACGCCGGACGCACCCTGCTTCGGTGCATCGACCGGCTTCTCCAGGAAGGGCGAGAGATGGAACTGGGCGTGATGGTCATCGACCAGTCGCCGGCGAGCCTCGCGCGCAGCGTCATCTCGAACACCGGCACCAAGATCGTCATGCGCTTGGAGGACGGCGCCGAGATGGAGGAGATCGGGAGAGCGCTGGGGCTCGAGGAGGATGCCTGGAAGAAGCTCGGGTACCTCCAGGAGGGCGAGGCCATCATCAAGGCGTCGTTCATGGACGCCCCGGTGAAGACCGCACGCTTCAACGAGATGACGTCTGGCCCTAGTGAGCACAAGCCGACGGGAGCAGGTACGGTTCCGCGCTACGCGGAGTTGGGCGACCTCTGGAACGGCGTGCTCACGGGCGCGCGCAGGCCGGACGAGGCTTGGCTGAAGGACATGCTCACTGCCGCCGACGGCAGGGTGGACCTTGCTGCCTTCGTCGGCGTGAAGGGGCTTCTCGATCAGCACCGCAACGACGCCGAGATCCTCGCCAAGACCCGAGAGCTGCGAGCAGTGCTCGCCGCGGCTGAGCCTGACGAAAGGCACCTGCTCGACGCCGCACGGGAGACATTCAAGCGGAGCGTCGTCGTGGCGAACTACCGGCCGCTCCTCGACGTCGCACGCCTCATGTTCCGCGCTCTCGTGAAGCCTGCTGCAGCAGACCCGGCGATCCGTGTAACGGGGGTCGGCATTCAACGCGCGGCAGACCTGATGGCTCTTGCCGGCCTCGGCAGCCCCGAGACATGGCGAGCGCTCCTCCTGGGGCTATCGGGCGCCCCCGGGCTTCGCTGGCAAGATGCATGTGGCAGGTTCACAGCCTACTGCAACGAGGTGGGTCGGTCGGACGCGACGACGCCAGTTCGGGTGCTCTTCCTGTCTGCGGAGACCGCGCGCAGCACGATGACGAACGGGCACAACGCAGATCCCGTCGAGTTGGTGCTTCACGCCCAGGCCTTGCTCCAGCCGTTGATCGAACTCGGCCCCCAGACGGAAGAGCCGGCGGTCACGCAGCGCTGGCAGGTCCTCGCCGATCACAGCACACGGGAGTTGGCGCTCGACTTGGCCTCGCGTCACGGGGAGGGTGTCCGAGCTGCTGTTGCGGTACTCTTGAACGTGGAGGCCACCAGCGATGCCTGAACCGATCACGATGGCGACCGTGGCGGCAGTGACAGAGGCCGGAGTCGCCGCCGGTGAGGGGGTTGCAGCCACGTCGACCGCGTTGACCGCAGCGGAGGTCGGCGGCGCGGCGGTCGAGACCGTTGGCCTGGGCGCGGCCGGGGCGTCCACCGAAGCGTTCGTCGGCTCGCTTGAGCTCAATGCGGCGAGGCTTGGTGAGGTGGTGCTGAGCCGCGCCGAGTCGTCCGGCGCGGCGCTCTCGGAGGCGCTGCGCAAGGCAGGTACGGAGCTGCCCCAGATCGCAAAGTCCGCGGTCGACGTGGGGCCAGGTACGACAGCCTTCGACGCCGCTCGCTGGTCCGAGTGGAGCCCTCATGCCGGCGAGCGCGTAACCCCGCCGAGCATCGCAGAGAGATTTCGTCCGCTTCGCGATCCCTCCAACCTCGAGTCGTACGCGCGCAACCTCGAGCAGCGGGACGCCGGCTTCGCGAAAGAGCTGGCCCGCCGCCAGGAGCAGCTCCAGTCGGCCAAGTCGCCGGCCAAGCTCGATGCAGCGCTCCAGCAGTTGCGCAAGACCACCGCGGGGAAGCTGGGCGAGTCGATCGCCACCGACGGACTGAAGCCCTACTTCAACGGGTTGGAGTTGCAGCGTCGCGTTGAAACGGCGAACGGCATCACGTTCATCGACGGCCGCTTCACCGAGGCGCGTTGTCCGATCACCTTCGGGCGCGGGCACAGCGTCGCGGAGGGTGGCACGCTCTCGGTCGAGGTGAAGACCGGACAGCCGGTGTACCTCGAGCGCGAGGTGAGCCACATCGCTAACCGTCAGGTGCAAGGGCACCTCGCGACGGGCGACAAGTCGCTCGTGTTGGTCTCGCGCGACGTGTACTCAATGAGCGGCGAGCGCGCTGCGCGAGACACCGTCGCCGAAGCAGGCTCGCGCGTGATGGCATTGCTGCCCGAGAAGCGAACGATGGATGAGGCTCTCCTGCGACTCCTGCGCGACAGGGTGGAGAGGACGTGACCATGAAGTGCATCTACGCGATCCCGCCCGATGCTTCCGAGGCCGCGAAGAAGCTCGCCAGGCGGTACACGGAAGCGCTCTCCAAGCTCGCGGAGGACGTCATCGCGCTGGGCGACGACCTGCGTGCCTTCGCCGAGAGCCACGGTGCGGCGGTCCTCAAGCTGGACGACGACGACTGGACCAGCGCCACCGAGGCGCTTGCTCAGCCAGGTGACCGCGAACTGGCGGGCGAGCTGTTCTGGTCGCCCGCAGATGCTCAGCGCCTCCGGCGGGCGCTTGATGAAGGCGCCGAGCTGGCTGCGAGGCGAACCGTGTCAGCGTGGCTTGGCACCCAGGCGGGCCGTGAGCGCTCCATCCTTCTCGTGGCCGCATGACGCGCCACTCGGGGCACGCTTCGAACGGCGCCCCCATCCGCGACGGGACAGCGCGAATCCGAGAGAGCGTCCCGGCCCGCCGCGCGCAACCACCTGGATTCGCAAGGGTTCGCATTCTCGGGCCCGTGCGAGCGGAGAGAACCGGTCCCGCCGAGAGCGCTGCGAACGGGTTAGCGAGCGGCTCCCCATGCGGAGCAAAAAAGAAGGCCCTGCCCTAAACCGGCAGGGCCTTTTTGCTTTTCAGCCCCATTGCACGGCCTTCGTGCTTGAGCCCCTGAGTCACAAGGGATTTTGGCTCGCGATGGTGAAGAGGGCGCTCTCGGCTCTCTACCCCACAGAGCAAGAGCCCCCCTCTTCTCCGCCACCAACTGGGCTCTCTGGAGTGCTCTTTCGCTCGTTTTGGGGAGGGTGTTTGCCTGCCACGCGAGGTGGACGGCACTCCGGTCCGGAGCGCCCCAACGCCCCGCGCCAGGCAACCCCGGAGGAAGGGCCTCCTCCGGGAAGCGTCGCGCGTACCAAAGTGGGCAGCGTAAAGCCAATCTCGAAATTGAGCGAGACAACGCGCTGAAGTCTGATGGGTTTCCGCAGCGGTTCGATACCTGGCGGCAGGTGTGAGCAAACTCGACGAGCGAGTCCGGGACGAGCGTGGCGTGAAGCTGATTGCCCCACACCGCAGGGGCCTCCAAGGGCTTCGTGCCCCACGAGCTCGACGAAGCCCATAGTTCCAGGCGCGCTCCAGATCACAGGATGTCAGCACCGTTCTGCCGACGTCACGAGCCGGTCACAGCCACGGTCACGAGGCTTGCCTGGAGGTCCACCCCTCGGGATGCCGGCCGCCCTTCGGCCCCTGCACCGTGCGCAGACATCTTTGGGCTTCGCGTTCTCCAAGGACTCCGCGCGACCGCATGGACAGGACTGCCACCTTCTTTCGATGACACCCGACAATCCCAACCATTTCACGGCAGCTTTCCCGTGCCATGACAGTCGATTGCGCTTCGCACTTCGGGGTTCTTCACATGGCCGATTCCCGGACCTCCAGTCCGGTGAGTCGACACCGATCGAAACCCCATGACCCCATTCCGAAGTCTGTGGCTCGCGGCCGCCCTACTGATGGCCGCCTGTGGAACGACTGAGCTCGCGCAGCCCGACGACGTACAGGATGCGACGACGGCCCAGGGCCTCTCCACGCTCTCCGTGCGAGGAACCACCAGCGCGAGCGGCCTGGCCACCACCACCCTCTCCATCCCCACCCCCGTCGGTACGGCCGCCGGAGATGTGCTGGTGATGCAGCTGAGCAATCGCGAGGCCGTCACCGCCGTCGCCACCCCACCCGCTGGCTGGACGCTGCTGCGCTCCGAGCAGAGCGCCTCGGCCATCAAGTCCTGGCTCTTCCTCCGCGTGGCCAGCGCGGCCGAGCCGAGCAGTCACACCTTCACCCTCGACCTCGCCAGCTCCATGGCGGCCACCCTGGTCGCTGTGTCGGGCGCGGATCCGCTCCAGCCGGTCGACGTGCACGTGGGCCAGAAGAATGGCAACAGCGCGAGCCTCGCGCTGCCCGTCGCCACCACGTCGTCCGCGAACGGCCTCGCAGTGTGGTTCTCGGCCCAGGTCTGGGGAGGCGCCGCGTGCCCCGCGGTCCACACCCCTCCGACGGGCTTCACCGAGCAGCTCGACACCTGCCTCGTCTCGTCGTCGCTCGGCGTGCTGCACAGCGCCGCCACCTCGGAGCTCGGGGCCGCAGGTGCCCAGCCCGCCTTCACCGGCAGCTCCACGCTCCCCAACACCAACATCACGCACGCGGTGGTGCTGCGTCCCCTCCAGCCGCCGGCCACCGGGGAGATCACCCTCGTCGGCACCACGCACGCGAGCGGCAAGACGGTCACCAGCCTGACCCTCTCGACCCCTACGGGCGTCGCCGCCGGTAACGTGCTGCTGGCGCACCTTGCGAACCGGAACCAGATTGGCGCCGAGCTCACCCCGCCTCCGGGTTGGACGCTGGTGCGCACCGACATGAGCACCTGGAGCATCCGCGGCTGGGTCTTCGTCCGCGTCGCCACCGCCAGCGAGCCCGCGAGCCACACATTCCAGAGTTCCATCGCGAGCAACCTCGTCGGCAACCTCGTGGCGTATGCCGGCGTCAATCCGGCCAACCCGATCGACACGCACGCCGGCAAGAGCAACAGCGGCTCGACGGCCTTCACGACGCCGCAGCTGAGCACCACGACCGCGGGCGGGGCTGCCGTCTGGTTCGGCGCGCAGGCGTGGACCGGCGCCGCGTGTCCGACCCCGGCGATCGAGCCTCCCGTGGGCTTCGCCGAGACCTACGACACCTGCCTGGTGTCCTCGTCCCAGGGCCTCGTCTTCAACGCCGCCTTCATGCCCCTCGCCGGTGCCGGCATCCAGGGACCGTTCAACGGGAGCTCGACGTTCGCCGAGACCAACGTCGCGCAGGTCGTCGCCCTTCGCCGCGCCGAGGTCGCACCGTCCTCGGGGGTCGCGTTGCGTGGGAGCTCGCGCCACAGCGGCCTGTCGATTGCTTCGCTGTCGATCCCCAAGCCGTCGGGGACCGCGGCCAACGACGCGCTCATCGCGCGGGTGACCGTGCGCAACAACATCTCCGCGACCGTCACGCCGCCCGCCGGCTGGACGTTCCTGCGCTCGGAGCAGAGCGCCTGGGCCATCCGCACCTGGATCTTCTACCGCGTCGCGGGCGCCTCCGAGCCCGCGAGCTACGCGTTCGGACTGGACGCGACCACCCACATGGCGGGGAGCGTGGAGGCCTTCAGCGGCGTCGATCCGATCCAGCCAATCGACGTGCACGCAGGCCAGAAGAACGGCGACTCCGCGTCGTTCACCGTGCCCGACGTGGTGACCGGCAGCGCGGGTGGCCTCGCCGTCTGGTACGGCTCACAGGTCTGGCCGGACGCCACCTGCCCTGCCACCGGCATCGAGCCGCCGCTCGGCTTCACCGAGGCCTTCGACGCGTGCCTGGGTCACACCAATGGACTGCTCTTCAATGCGGCCTACCGGTCGCTCACCGCGCCGGGCCTCCAGACGGGCCTCTCCGGCAGCTCCGCGTTCGTGCAGACCAACACCGCGCACGTGATCGTCCTGCGCGCCGCCAACGCCCCCAGTTGCATGGTCGGCGACACGTACGCGAGCACCTTCACGCTCCAGGGCACCGTGACCGCGCCGGAAATCGTGGAGCCCTCGGGCCTGGCCGCGAGCCGCGTGGTCGGCAACGCGCTCTACGTGCACAACGAGGACACCACCGCGATCGTCGCGATCAACACCCTCAACGCGAGCACGATCGGCACGTTCAACGTGACCAACGTGACGCCGGCCGACTGGGAGGACCTCGCAACCGGGCCCTGCCCGAGCGGCTCGTGCATCTTCATCGGTGACATCGGGAAGTGGAGCGCCAACTTCCCTCCGGGTGGCAGCCCCACGTCGTTCACGATCTACCGCGTGCCCGAGCCGGATCTCGCCAACGGCCAGACCTCGGGGGGGCTCGTCGCCGAGGCCTTCCCGTTCGTCTATCCGGACGGCGCGAAGGACGCGGAGTCGCTGATGGTGCACCCCACCACCGGGGACATCTACGTCGTCACCAAGAACGGGGGCACGGGGCAGAGCGGCGTGTACAAGTTCCCCCAGCCGCTGACGCCGGGCGTGCAGGCCACGCTGATCCACGTCCACACGATCCAGCTGCCGCTGAACGGAGACGCCAACTTCTCGGCCGCGACCGCGGCGGCGATCCACCCATGCGCGGATCGCTTCCTCCTTCGCACCTACCGCACTGTCTACGAGTTCCGTGCGACGCCGGGACTTGGCTTCGAGTCGGCCGTCTTCGCGGCGCCCGTCACGCTGACCGACACCTCCGAGGGCCAGGGTGAGGCGATCGAGTACGAGGCCAACGGCGCGAGCTACTTCACGATGAGCGAGAGCCCCTCGCCCTTCAGGCTCAAGCGCGTGCCCCTGCGGTAGGACCGCGTCGACACGCCGAGGAGCAAGGCCGGTCGTGGGGCACGTCCCCATGGCCGGCCTTGCTGTTCCGAGCTGGGAGCTCGCGCTCGGCGCCGCCGTTCACGCGACAACTACCTTGACGCTCACCGCCCCGCTCCATCCACACCGGGCGGGATGTCACGAGCCCTCCGTCGGAGGTGTCACGGACGGAGAAAGGGCACGGCCCGTCGAGCGGCGCCAACTTCCCGGCGTCCCCCCATCTTTCTCGACATGAGCCGAACGTCTCATCACCGTCGTCGAGCCCTGAAGGTGGCGCTTGCCATCCTGGGCGCGGCATTTGTGCTGACGATCGCGGCGATGGCCATCAAGCCTTCCTGGCTCGGTGAGCGGCTGCGCGCACGGATCGAGGCAGTGGCAACGCGCTCGCTTGGCCGCGAGGTGACCATCGAGAAGATCGACGCGCACTTGCTCCCCACGCCCGGTGCCACCCTCACGAACTTCCGTGCCGAGGGAGCGGGCTCCGAGCCACCCTTCCTCGAAGCCTCCCGTGCCACGGCGACCGTCCAGCTCTGGCCTTTCGTGCGGAGCCTGGGCAAGGACGTGCGCGTTGGCTCGGTGCGGCTGGTGGAACCCACGCTGAACCTGGTTCACTACAAGGACGGCTCCTGGAACCACGACACGCTCGGACATCCGCCCGAGGGCGCCCCCGGAGCATCGGGAAGCGACACGGCCATCGAGCACCTGCGCATCCGTGATGGCGTGGTGCGTGTGATGGACCAGGAGGCGGAGGGAAGGCCCGCGGTGGTCGCCCTCCAGGACATCGACGCGGACTTGAATCATGTCGGGCGGGGCCAGCCACTCGAGGGCAAGGTGCGGATGGCAGTGGCCGCGCCCAAGCAGAACGTGGAATTGGACCTGAAGGTCGATTCGCTCCCGCGAAGCCTGCCTCAGGCCGGGCAGCCCTGGCCCCGGGCGGAAGCTCGCCTGCGGAGCAAGGACGTGTCCGTGAGCGCGTTCCGTCGTTTCCTCCCGGCCTCCGCGACGGAGTACTTCACCGGAGGGATGTTGGACGTCGACGTGGACCTGAAGACCGTACAGGGCCAGTACGTGCTCTCGGGACATGGCTCGGCGAAGGGACTGAGGCTGCGAGGAGACCCGGCGAACGGCTCGTTTGCCTTCGACTCGCGCATCGACCCAAACCAGCCGAAGGCGGTGAAGTTGGCGTTCACGCGAATCGCCCTGTCGGGCCCTGGAGTCGAACTGGGAGGAACCGCGTCCGCACAACTGGAACCCGCGCGCGTACGGTTCTCCCTGGCGGGCCAGGAACTGGACCTGGGGCACCTGCTCGGAGCGATGCCACCGCGCTCCGCTCCGGATGAGGCGCGCCCCTCCAACACGCCGCTCATCTCAAAGCGCGCGGGGATTGGGACGGTGGACGTGGATGGAACGCTCCGCATCGCGACCCTGCGCCATGGCGCGCTGACAGCGTCGGACGTCGACGTCCAGGCGACGCTGGGCGACGGCGCCCTCGTGCTCCAGCGAGGTACCGCGAAAATGTACGGCGGACGCGCGAATCTCACCGGCTCTCGCGTGGACTTCACGAAGGCGCAGCCTGTGTGGTCGTTCAAGGCGACGCTGGACGGAATGGACATCGCGAAGGCCTTCCAAGCTCTCGCGGGACACTCCTCGCTCCAGGGCGCGGCCAGCGGTGACCTCCAGCTCTCCGGAGCGGGCTTGGACTGGGAGCGGATCCGTGACCAGATGACGGGCACGGGGACCTTGCGGCTGCGGGATGGCGTCTACACGCCGACGGACCTGGGCGCGACGGTGGCTCCCGCCGTATCGCAGGCGCTGGAGGCACTGGGAATGAAGGGGGCCTCCGAGTCCGCGCGGGAGGCGGGGCAAGGCACACGCTTCAAGGACCTGGACGCGCGCTTCCGCATCCAGGATGGCTGGGCGTCCTTCACCCAGCCCATGGCGTTCGACTCGGACCTGGGAAAGGGGACGCTGGACGGACGGGTGTCATTGGATGAGCGCCTGGAGCTGAAGGGAGCGCTTCAGGCCTCCCAGCAGTTCGTGTCCAAGCTCACCCACGGCGCGGTCCCTCTCAGGGCGCCCGTATCGGTTCCCATCACCATCACCGGCACGGTGAGGGACCCCCAGGTGAAGGCCGGCGGTCCCACGGACATCGCACAGGATCTGTTGCCGGCGGTGCCCATTCCCAAGGAACTCAAGGGAGCTGCGAACCAGGCGCGCAAGGGGATGAAGGACCTCTTCCAGAAGCGGCCCCGCGAGAAGAGATGACCGCGCCGGCGGAGAACATTCGTCAGCATCGTGAGGAGATCATCTACAGATGGTCCGAGCAGGCCACCCGCGCTGCGTCCGCACGAGGGCTGGATGGGCCTGAGTTCAAGAACATCATGCCTGCGTATCTGGCCTCGCTCGCCGACGAGGAAGGGCTCCCAGGTGCGCACGCCAGCGCCCGGAAAGCGCACATTGAAAGCCACGTGGCTGCTCGCCTCCGGCAGGGCTTCAATGTGGCGGAGGTCATCGAGGAGTTCTCCATCCTGGGACGATGCATTACCCACGTGTGGGGGAACGTTTCGCCCGAGGACCGTCCCAGCGCCCGGGACGTGGAGCGCCTCTTCACCGAGCTGCATGGCGCATCCACCGCCGTGGCGGAACTCTTCAGTCAGCATCTGCTGGAGGACGAGCAGACGGAGAAACGCTACTTGCGGCTCCTCCAGAAGGGAGCCAACGAAGCGCTCATGGAGGAGTCGGCGTCCCTCCATCACCACTTGAAGGGGACCCTTGAGTTGATCAGACCTGGCACTGCGCATCGAACGGAGCATTGAACGCACGGACCAGATGGTGCGGGACCTGCTCGACGCGAACCGCATCCAGGCAGGCCAGCGGCTCCCGCTTCGCCTCGACACCTGCGACCTGGGCGGCATCGCCCGAGAGGTGGTCGAAGAGTTGATTGCGCTCCATGGTGACCGCCTCGTGCTCCATGCGGAGGAGCGGGTCCGGGGAGTCTGGAGCGCGGAGGAACTCCGCCGCGCGCTCTGGAACCTGGGCAGCAACGCCATCAAGTACGGTTCCGCCACGGAACCCCTCACCATCACCCGGACCGGGGACACGGGCGCGAGCGGCCGTCCACAACCGAGGTCCTGTCATCGCACTTGCGGACCAGGAACGGATTTTCAAGCCTTTCACCCGGACGCACTCCGCTATCACACGTCCCGTACTCGTCCCCCGCGACAACAGTCGAGCGGTACCAACGCCCGACACGGCGTCTGCCCTCGCATCGCAATGCCCACGGCAAGCCCATGTTCGGGTGTCCATCCTGTTAAGGAAGAGGAGGGTTGGCACATGCGATTTTCTGAGCGTATCCACCCAGGTCGCACCGTTGTAGCCGCAGGGGGGCAACAGATAGGCGTCGTGGAGGCCCTGTTCATTGACGGCGAGACCTGGAAGGTCGAGGGGCTTCAAGTGAAGCTGGGCTCCGACGCCGCCGACCAGATTGGAGCGTTCTGGAATTTCTTCCACGCCGGCCGGCTCGAGCTGCCGACCCGCATCGTCCAGTCAGTCAGCGACACCGTCGTGCTTTCGGTCTCGGTGGACGAGCTTCGTCAGGTACTGCCGTTGGAGCCGACACAGCGCTCACACGGAGCGCAGCCCTAGACAAGGAGCACTCACCTTCAGCTCCATCACCCACCATGCCCGGCTCTTTCGGTTACCCCTTCAATCTCACGAACATGGACCTTCCGGGCGAGGCGCAAGCATGGTGGCTCCATTCCTTCACTGAGGTGTCTCACCATGTCTTATCGCGTTACCATCGTCCCCGAACTGTCGGGGGTGTACGAGCAGCTCCCCTCCTCCGAGCGCCAACCCATCCAGGAGCGGCTGGACATGCTCGCTGCGGCGGCCGACGACGCCGCTCAATCCCCGTCTCGGGTGAGCCGCCCCCATGCGCAGGAACTCGCGGTTGTCTCTCCAGGAATTCACCGCGTATTCCTGGGCGACCAGTGGATTGCCTACCGCGTCCAGGCGGACGATCGCACCCTCCAGTTGCTGGACTTCGGCAGCTGGAGCATGAGCCCGCTGGCGCGCCAGGCAGCACCCGGTGCGGATTCGCCTGACTCGGGCCACCCAGAGGATGGCTGGGGCAACGAGGACGGCAGCCACCCATACAGGCCCGGTAACGGCGGTTGAGGCGGGTCGCCGCGGTAGGCGAAGCAAGCGGATGCGTCCTGGGGCCGCACGCCCGGGAGGGCGGTTTGCATCGCATTGATGAAGGAGGCCTGGGTTCGTGCTCCGCTGGCGCGCGAGTGCGTCTTCACTTCAGCCAACACGACTCGATGGGGTCGAGGTCGGGCCTGGAGGGAGGCAGGAACAGTCGGAACCATGGACGAGGTCGCCCACGGTGCAGTTCGCGGAGATTCAATCGGACCCTCGATTGAAGGACTCCCCAGCCCCCTCTTCGAAACCGCCGGATGTTGCTCGGCTTTCGGCCCGCCAGAGAGTTTGAGTCCTCCCAGAGAAGCGCCGAGAACGAGTTCGCGCAGGGCTTCGTTCGGGGAGCAAAAAAGAAGGCCCTGCCCTAAACCGGCAGGGCCTTTTTGCTTTTCCACGGGCCACTCGCTGAAAGTCGCGGGGTCTACCTACCCAAAAATTCGGTCGCGGCGTCATGAGGGCACCAAGGCCACTTCAGGCAGCGCGTCAATGCGAGCGAGAAGCGCGGAGGGCATCGTAAGGAAGGACTCCCAGAACCCTTGACCAGCGTGGCAGGAATCTGCTGCAGCCATTTCCACTGGAATGCCCCTGAGTGAGTGCCGTCTCCGACGCAGGCATCGAGAGCTTCAGCCACAATGGACACAGAATGAGTGGAAATGCGCAGAGCGAAGCCGCAGTCGCAGTCGCAGTCGCTGCGGATGGCGGAACAAGCCAAGCCTACCTTGAGACCAACGACATTGCCCTGCCTACCGCACCCGCCAGTACACAAACGAGCAATCCAGCCATGCCAGTGGGCAACTACAATTGGCGCGACTGGGTCAGCTTAGCCTCAGATGGCATAGGCGTAGCAGGCATCTTCGTCACAGTGGCAACGTTACTCACAGTTAGCAAGCTGCGACGCGGCGTACTGAGTCGAACTCGACTCCCAAGCCATATTATAGCTCTCCAAGAGTATGCCACAGAGCTAAGCAACACGCTTGCAAACATCGAAGAAAACAAGTCAGCCATCAACTCCACTATCGAAAAACTCGACTCAACTCTCTCTGAAGTAATACCACTAACAACAGGCGAATCCAATTCAAAAGCAAAATCCCTCAGAACAAAGGCCAGAGTTTTTTCCGGAAACAGAATAAACAGCAAAGACCAAGGCTGGGCAGTATACGCCAGCATCAACGGACTAATAGTCAATCTTCAGAACCTAATTGCCAATCAACAGGTGGCACCAAAATCATGATATCCCGAGAAAAAGCTTCGCGAATATACTCAGAACTTACTCGAAAGACACAGGAGGGGAAAGTACATTGGAGCAGGATTCCACGGGGCGAAGTAAGCGGATTTAGCGGAGACAAGCTAATTGACGCCTTTGGCGCCAAGTACAACAACTGGAAGCTAGGCCTTTTGCGAATGGCGGTTCGCGAGTACGACGGAGAGCGAGATCTTCATTATTTCTCAGAAGAAACAAAACTCGCGATTCTTACCCCACTGGATCGCGTCGAGCATGAGTTCCCGGCAGCACCTGGCCTCGACGATCTCTACAGCTCAGTAACATATGCGACATCCAACGCGGCAGATTTCATCGCGGACCTACTGGGAGAAAACAAGTCAAAGCCAAAATAAAACAATAATTCTTTCGCCGAGTGGAGATTAACGGACAGGCGTCCGGTGTTGCTCTGGGTATGAGGGGGCACACGAGAAGCCAAGGGTTGAAGCTGAAGCAGGCGGACAGCGCAGTGCTGGAGGTGCTGACTCACCGAGGACGCGAGTCGGTGCGGATATTGCGGCGAGCCCGGGTACTGCAACTACTAGCCATGGGCTGGGCGGTTGTGGGCGTTGCCGAGGCGGCGGGCGTCACTGAATCACGGCTCGGATGAATCCGTCGGTGGTCGCGGGTTGAATCTGCATGAGCCGGCTGGAGCTGAGTGAGGGGCAGAGGAACGCTGATACACCTGCTGTCGCTGGGCGAGCAGCGTGGCTTCGCGGCCGAAGTGTCTATCTTCGGGCGTGACGAAGCGGATGGCGGAGTGCCGGTGCTGGGTGTTGTACCAGGCGACAAAGCGCGTCACCCACGCCTTCGCGTCCTTGCTGGAGGCGAAGGGGCGTTGAGGGAAAGAGGGGCGGTACTTCAGTGTGCGGAAGAGGGCTTCGGAGAAGGCGTTGTCGTCCGAGACGCGAGGTCGGCTGAAGGACGGAGCCACGCCCAGCCATTGCAGCGTCGCGAGCATCGTGGCGCCCTTCATGGGGCCGCCGTTATCCGAGTGCAGCACCAGCCCTTCGGGGCGGCCCGCCTCGTGCCAACTGTCGCGGATGAGGGCCGCGGCATGCGAGGAGGACTCCTCCTCGTGGACGCGCCAGCCCATGATGCGGCGGCTAAAGACGTCCACCACGAGGTAGAGGTAGAGGAAGCAGCCCTTCATCGGGCCCTTCAGGTAGGTGATGTCCCAGCTCCACACCTGGTTGGGCGCTCGGGCCGTGTGCTCGGCCTTGGGGCGCGGCGTGGGAGGCTTCACGGGGCCCCGGTGGGCCAACTGGCCCGCCTCGCGTAGCACCCGGTAGACGCTCGCCTCGCTGGCCAGGTACTCGCATTGGTCCGCCAGCCTTGGCACCAGTTGCTTGGGCGAGACGTCGCGGAACTCCTCGCTGTTGGCCACCGCCAGCATGCGGCGCTTCTCCCCCTCGGAGAGTCGATTGGCGGGCCGGGTGCGCGGACCGCACCGCCCGTCCTGCGCGGTGGCCGGCTTCCTCCAGCGCTGAATGGTGCGCGGGGTTACCCCGAGCCGCTCGCAGACGACCTCCAGGCGCACGCCCTTCTGGAGGGCCTCCTGCACGTGCGCGAGCGTCATTTCTCGTGCTTCTCGTCCGCTGCGTCGTCCTCGTCGCCCAGTTCCCGCTCGTCCCAGCCCATCGCCTGAAGTTTTCTCTCGAGCACCAGCAACGCCGCTGTCTCCGCCAGCACCTTCTCCTTGCGGCGCAACTCCCGCTCCAGCTCCTTCACCCGCTTTTCCGCCGCCGCCAGCCGCCTGCGCTCCTTGGCTGGCAGGGCCTGCGTGGACGCGCCCCCGAGGGCTCCCGCGGCTGCCTGCCGCCACTCCTGCAGCTTCTCCTCGTGCAGCCCCTCACCGCGCAGCAGCGCTCCCAACGCCTCGCCTGTCAGCCCCTGGGCCGCCACCAGCACGCGCAGCTTCTCCTCGGGCGTCCGCTGCTTCAGCGCAGCGGGCACGGCGGGCTTCTTCTCCTCGGGCGGGGGCGTCATCGCCGCCAACTTATTCGCCTCCCGCAACCACTGCGACAACGTCGGCTGCGACACGCCCACCTGGCGGGCCAACGCCGCAGCACTCACCGCGCCCGGGCCCACCATCCGCTTCACCATTTCTGACTTGAATCCATCCGTGTACGGCACTGCGTCCTGCCTGCTCTCGCCCCCAAGGCGTCGTCGTCCCGGCCGTTCAGCCGAGGCGACAACTTCCCTGACCCAGGGGGATACCGGATGGCGATTTGGC
Source organism: Corallococcus exercitus (assembly GCF_042231735.1). Taxonomy (GTDB): domain Bacteria; phylum Myxococcota; class Myxococcia; order Myxococcales; family Myxococcaceae; genus Corallococcus; species Corallococcus exercitus_B. The sequence continues at coordinate 9,068,915 of NZ_CP102577.1, read as the reverse complement.
CAAAGTGAAGCGACTGCTGGATGCCCAGCCCGACAGCACGACCCAGGAGATTGCGGATGCCTACGCCGAGGCAACAGGCGTGCGGGTGAGCCGCCCCACCATGGGACGTGCCTTCCGGCGCTTGGGCTATACGCGTAAAAAGTCACTCCTCGCCTCCGAGCGGCGCCTGGCGAAGAATCGCCGCGCGCGAAGGCGGTACCTGGGTAAGGCCGCCGAACTGAAGCCGTCGCACCTCCATTTCATTGATGAAACCGCAGCTACCCTCAGCATGACGCGCCGATACGGCCGTGCTCGGCGAGGGGCGCGCGCACGCGGTTATGTCCCTCTGGGTCGTCGGCAGGTGCTCACGATGATTGGGGACCTGACGCTCCAAGGAATGGGGCCCATGCTGACCTTCGAGGGCGCCACCAATGGCGAACGCTTCGAGGCCTATGTCCGAGAGGGGCTGTTACCCATACTCAAGCCCGACGACGTGGTTGTCATGGACAACCTCAGTGTTCATCACCGGCCCGCTGTCGAGGCGCTCATCCGCAGTCGCGAGGCTCACCTCCTCTTCCTGCCGCCCTACAGCCCCGACCTCAATCCCATCGAGTCCTGCTGGCTGAAGGTGAAGACGCGCCTGCGGGCCATCGGCGCACGAACCCATGCCGCTCTCATCCAAGCCATGCGCGAGGCACTCTCGACCGTGCTGCCGCAGGACGCAGCCGCTTGGTTCTCTTACTGCGGCTACCCACCTCAACCGCCGTGATCACCGTTGTAACTCGCAGGGGCTGCGCACTAATCTCTCAGTTTCACTGTCTCATTCACGTTGACAGGTTCCGCACCCGCACCGCGGGCTGAAGATAAAGTCACTCCGCGAGTTTCGTACTGCTAACTATCACCTTTGAGCTGTCCTATTTAACGGGGGCAACTGCACCAGGGAGTTTGGCGGCGATCTCAATCTTGACCTCCTCTCCGAAGCGCTGGAAGAGCTGTACCAGCAGAGGAAGGACACGGGTGGGGAGCCCCTGCGCCTCAAAGTGCTGCGAGAGGTGGAGGCGCCGTGTGGCGGGATCCGCGTTGGCTTGGCGGGCTCGGCGCAGCACCGAGGCCATGCTTACGCCGCTCGTCGCGCATGCGTCCACCAGGAACTCCAGTTCCTCGACCGTACAGAAGAACGTGTTTTCACGAGGAACCAAGTCCATATCCAGGCCTTTCGCGGCCTCCCGAATCTCTGCCTCTACTGGCCCTTGAATGAGGCCCTGACCAGGGCCCAGGTGGAGATCCTTCATGGTGACGACAAGCAGGAAGAACTCGTCCACATGGCCCGCCAACACGTCGTCGGGAGACGCACTGATGGCGCTTGCCGCAGCCAGTCCTTGCCCGACTGCCTTTAATACAGAACTACGAATGTGCTGGACCAAGACGCGCTCATCCGGAGAGGCCTGCGCAAGACGGCTGGTCTCAATGGCCTTCGCCTCGACCAGCACCGTCGCGTTCTCCGAAGGAATGGCGAAATCGGTCACCTTGCGACCCGGGTACCGCGCCCGAAGGTGGCGCTCGGTTCGGTGTTCCATGCCGGTGAATTCCAGAACGCGCGCGATGTAGTCTTCAAAAGCCTCGCCCAAATGGGAAGCTGCGTCAGAACCACCAACCTCACGAAACAAGTCAAAAGCGCTAAATCTGAGAAGATCAACGAGCAGGCTCGGGGAGAGGCAAATCATGCGATCAGGCTCTCGCAGAAACGGTCGTCGCTGAAGCGCGGTTGGCGCCTGGAAGCGAGCATCGAAGTCTTTGATCTTATCCTTTGCTGCTCTGATGCGTGCCCTGGCTCCCTCAAAAGTTTCGGACAAGAGTTCGACACTCCGGGTGACGACTGGCCGTCCGTATACAGGGTACAGTGACTCCAGGCAGGACGATGGGATAAACATCTTGTGGGCAATCAGAATCTGCGAACCCAACAGCATGTTGACCGCGAGGTAGGTTTTCAAGGGTACTTTGACCTGGGCCTCAAATTTCTCGGAGATACCCTTTGGGGTACGCGCCTCCCCGAAGATCGCCAACTGGCGGGCCAAGTCCTTTACGGGCGCCGAGCGCTGATACAGGAACTGCTGATGCACCAAGACGCGAATGAACTGAGAAGTGCCAGAATATTCATTCGGCAGGCGGGTTTCCAGCTCGTTAATGCGGTTCATCAAGTCCGCAAGGGTATTGATGTCTGGCTGCTTGCGGGTGTTATCGAAGTTGCCATCGTCGATTATCCACTCGATGATTCGCATCAGGTCCCACGGTCTCCAATAGCTCACCCGCTCACGCGGAGCATCATAGATGTCATGCAGTTGCTTCACTGCTAGAAGGAGAAGCTCGTTTCCGCGGAATTTGCGGATGCGATTTCGAATCGGCTTGTAGTCGTCGTACGTGAGCATTGGAGATGACCCGCGCTGGAGGTGCGCGCTGTGCCAACACGGGCTCCGACGATCATTGCTCTATTGCTCCAGGGTGTCCACGCGGGTTCGCTTCCAGCAGCACTCAGTTGGCCGAGGACGTCTCGGTAGGACTCAGCGTGACTGTCGCGAAGAGCATCGGCCAAGCGGACTTCTGGAAGCCCGCCTGGATAAAAGCAGCGTCCATGGCGAGGGAATGCGACTGCTGGAGATGTGGGTCACCCTGGAGAGGGCCTGGGCCAAGATGGGCGACTCGTGGCCAGGCACGGCGGTCCCAGCTGAGCCGCAGAGAGCCGTGGATGCCACCTCGCGGTCCCCCCCTGTGTCAGGGAAGTTGTCGCCTCGGCTGCTCGGCCGGGATGACCACGCCCTGGGGGCGAGAGCAGGCAGGACGCAGTGCCGTACACGGATGGCTTCAAGTCCCAGAGGGTGAAGCGGAGTTACGCGCGGCCCTGAGTCGCGCCGTCCAATCTCAGCGGAGGGCCTTCTCCAGCTCCTCGCGGCTGAAGTCCCTGGAGAGGTTGTTCGGGTCCCAGAGGTCGGCCAGCTCGACGATGGCCGGCAGCAGAGCCTGGATGCGGTCCTTGAGCCTGGCGCGCACGTGCTCCTTGAACCGCTGGTTCTTCATGCGGGCCAGCTCGCGCACCTCTTCCGGGACGCGGTTGACCAGGTCGTCGAGGGGGCGCAGGCCCCGCTCGAGCGCGCTGTCGACCTCGCTCTGGAGGTTGACCGGCAGGGCCTTGAGCTTGCCGGCGGCGTCCTTGCGAGTGATTTCCTCGAGGTGCTGACGGAAGAGGTAGGACTCCGCGAGCTGCTCGAGGGTCTCGCTGCCCAGGGACTGGACGAAGATGCCCTTGAACTTGTCGCGGAACTTGTTGTCGAGCTCCTCGGTGAGCCTCCAGTCGGTGTCGATGGCCGAGCACACCTTGTCCTTGAAGCTGGAGGCCTCGCTTCGCTGGGCCGAGCTGGGCACGCGTGAGGCCCAGTCGGAGAGGTAGCCCTTGGCCTGGTCGAGCATGACCTTCGCCTTCCCCAGGTCGTTCTTGTCACGGTATCTGTCGACCTCCGCCCGCGTCGCGTTGAAGAGCAGAAGGACGCTGCCCTTCTCCGCCTGCACCAGGCTTTGGTAGGCCGACACCAGGTTGCGGTAGTGGCCTTTCTGCACCTGGTAGACTTCGGAGCCACCTTGCACGGCGTCCAGCAGGTTGCGGTCGATTTCGTCGGGGATGTCGACATCGAACAGCGAGGCGACGAGCTTGGCCAGATCCACGCCCTTGCCGCTCAGGAGCTTGTCATCGAACTTGAGGGCCACGTCGAGCGACTTCGCGGTGGCACGCGAGACGCCCTCGCTGGTGCGCTTGAGCACGCCCGGGGCGAGCTCGTCGACGATGGACTGCGCCATCCGTGAGACTTGCTGCACCACCTGACGCTGGTCGTTCTCGAAGATGACGTCCTTGGACAGCAGGAAGGCCCACTTGTCCCACAGCTCGCCCAGCATCTTGTTGAGCAGGTCTTGGTGGACGAGCAGGTCGCCGTGGAGCTGGGGCGTCTGCACCTTGGCCAGGGAGTCGAAGAAGGCCATCTCGTGCTCCAGCGCCTGGTACCAGAAGAGCTGGAGGGCGGGCGAGAGCATGTTGTCCTTGGCGGCATCACCAAAGGCGCGGCTGATGTCGGCCGTGGCCGTGGCGCAGCGCTCCTGCCACTTGCGCTGCGTCCCCAGATTGCCGGCGCTGGCGTCGAGCATGGCCGACAGGGCTTGATCGGCCGCGTTTCCAACCTTCACGATGGCGTCGCTCAAAGCGCGCTTCACCGTGTCGGGGGCGCCCTCCGAGGCGCGGTTCAACCGTTCGTTGAGTTCAGAGACGCGGCTTGAATACCAGCCCATGGAGTGCTCCTTACAGGCTCTGCTCGCTGGTGATGCGCCAGGGGCCACCGTTGCGGCGTTGGACCGTCCAGCGCCGACGCACGTCGACTGAGTTGAAGGTGCGGGTCTGGCCTTCGAAGAGGCCGACGTGGTCCAGCTCCAACTCGACCTCCTCGACGCGCGGCAGGCCCGGGGCCTCGTCGCCCCGGATGACGACCCGTACATCGCCCATCCAGCGCACCCGCGCGTCGAGCACCTTGTTGAGCAGGAGTTGCCGCGAGCGCACCCACTCACTGTCGCGGCCGTTCCATGTCCAGACCGGGTAGTAGATGGGCCGGTCGGTGTCTGGCACGGCGCGCCAGTCCGCGAAGAGGCCGTTCCAGGTCTCCTGGTCGCCGCGCTTCACGGCCGAAATCATCGCGGTGAGGACCTCGCGCGGGCTCGCGTCGTCGGCCGGAGCGCCAAGGCTCTCCTGGCTGAGCGTCTCCTCTCCGGCGAAGCGAGGTCCGCCCTCGCTCGGGTCGCTGACATCGACGCAGACCACGCCGCCGACCAGCGCGGCGACGGGCTCCACCTCCAGGCCGGCGGCGGTGCGGCCCGAGCCCGCGAGCAGGCGGGGATCCGGAAGGATGCGGCCGAGCACGGCGATGTCGAGCCTCACCGACGGAGCAACGCGCTTCTGGTAGCGCTGCATGGCGGAGAAGACCTTGTTCATGGCCGGGGTGTTGGCGGGGCAGAAGACCCAGGCGCCGGACTGGTTCCAGGCCAGGTAGCCCTTGCCCATGTCGACCAGCCACTCCCGTTGCGTCAGCGTCGGCAGTGAGACCAGCTTGCCGGTCACCGCCGAGCGGTCATCCCGGAAGGGGTCGACGACGGGGAAGGCGCCGAGTGTCTCCCCTGCACGCGCCTCCAGCAGGACCTTCCACGCCGCCGCGGCCTGGAGACCGATGGCCTTCACCTGCTCCTCGCCCCGGGTGCGGAACTCAAGGGCATCCGCCGGGAGCGTGACGAGGTCTCCCTCGAGACAGGCACGCACCGTCTCCCAGTCCTCGCGCATCGCCGTCGCGAAGGGGCCGGGATGATGCTCGACGAGGAAGTCGACGCGGGCCTTGTGTCCGAGGTGACTCGCGAGCTCCGCGCGCGTCCCTCGCGAGGTGCGCCAGGCGCCGAAGGTGCTGTCGAGCAGGCGCTCCCAGTCGAAGACGCGCTTCTCGAGCCATGACATCCAGGTCTCGTCGAAGCCGTCGCGCCCCATGCGCTCGGGTCCTCCCGGCCCGAGGATCTGCCGCGTCGTATCGGCGATGCTCCAGGTGCGTTCATGGAGCAGGGCGCCGCTGAACTCGTGCTCCTCCCAGCCCTCGCCGGGCTCACGCCGGCGAACGATTCGCACCTGGACCTTGTCACCCTCCTTGCGCCCCTGTTTGTCCCAGGTCTGGTTCTCGGCGTACTGGCCGAGCATGAAGGGCACGGTGCGCTGCGTGGTGGCCAGATCGGGTGGCTTGACGACAGGCTGCCCGTCGACGGCGATGACCCGGTCGCCCACGCGCAGTCCCGAACCGCGGAAGCCGCTGTCCCAGGAGATTCACGTCACGTGGAGGTGGGGCGTCAGGGCGTCGAAGCGCGCGTCGAGCTTGAGGCCGCTGCGCAGGCCATCTTGGAGGTATTCCTTCTCGGCGCCACGAGGGTTCATGAAGGCGTTCCTGCCCTGAATCCCCGCCCCCTGCGGAGATGAGGCGTCATTCTCTATCCCGCGGGCCTCGGCGCTTCAAGGAAGGGGGACGCCGGAGCACCTTCGCCCATTGATGGGCGCCAGCCGTCCCCTCCTTGAAACCACTGAATATGAATCGCCGTTCCACCCCTCAAAGAGTTTGAGCACTCTGAGAAAAGAAAGGCGTCCTACTGCGCGGCCCAGGAGAAGGCATGCGTCGACGCCCAGAAGCCATCGACCATTCAGTTTCAGAAGGCAAGATGCGACGCGCCCTGACGCAGGGTGCAGTGGTGTAGCTGGGCCGCTTGGCCCGGCATGTGACCCGAGGGGCGGCACGACGGTAGCGCCCCCCCACGACTGGACTGGCTGATTTGAGAAGTCATAGACTAACGCCAGCACAAGGGGGGAGTCCAAATGGCGCCCAATGACTTGAATCCGTTGCATCCGGATGACCCAAAACCTCCTCGGGAGGAGGCCCGGCTCCATCTGACAGGCGAGCCGTCAGGAGACATCCCCCAGCGGACCGAGCCCGCCTGGGCCCTGGCGCTTGAGCGCCGCCTTGCGACCTTCGTCGCGGTCCTCGTGGTGACGACGGCCATCGGGTCCATCCCCCAGGTCAGCAACATCCTGTTGCAGTTGCCGTGGAAGGCCTCGCTCCAGACGGGGCCGCTGACCGCCCTGGCCTTCTGGGCGTACGTCCTGCTGCTGGGCGCCTTCTTCCTCTTCGGCGCGCTCTGGCTCTTCGTCCCGACGAAGGAGCTGCCGCGGCTGATGCGTGGGAATGGCCGTTTCAGCAGGGGGGCCCGTCGCTTCAGGGAGAGGCTCATCCGGCTGGCCCGGTTTCCCCTGGCGGTGCCCGGCGAGGACCACGAAGGCCTCCGCCGCGCGATTTACAGCGCCCTGGCGCTGGCGGGCTGCGCCCTGGCCGCGCTCAACGCCCTTGGAAAGCTCCCATCGCCCTGGGCCAAGGGCGACCCGGGCCCATACCTCGTGGCGTTCCTGTGCTGCCTCGTCGCCCTGACGGGATTCTTCGGCCCGAAGCTGCTGCGCAGATGGGAAATCCCCACGGAGATGGTCACGCGCGCCAGCGTCATGTCCCTGGGTTCCTACGTCACCTCGGAGATTCTCTGGGGCGGCGTCATCCCCTCCATGCCCGAGGCGAGCTACCGCCTCTACACCATCTGGGCCATCTACCACTTGTTCTTCGTGCTCATCTGCGTGGCCCGCGCCATTGACCGCGTGGAGAACCTGACCCGGCGCGCGGCCTTCACCCTTGCACTGGTCGTGCTCACCCTGTGCGTCACACGTTTCTCGAAGCAGCATGAAGCGCTCGACCTGGAGGTGGCCCCGTCCGAGAGCCCCCATCAGGAGCGCATCCTGGGGCAATGGCTCAAGACCGCGAACACACGGCTCGACCGGATGTGCAAGGGCCCGGTCCTCCTGGTCTCCGCGGCGGGCGGCGGCTCACGCGCGGCCATCTTCGCGATGCTGGCGCTGGAGAGCCTCCACCGCAACCCGCTCGCGGGTGCGGGCGACTCCCGACCGGAATGCCAGGACGACCGGCTGTCCAAGCACATCCTGATGGTCAGCAGCGTCTCCGGTGGCAGTGTCGCGAGCGCGCACTTCGCACACCGGATGGCGGAGGGAACGGTCGGCGCCACGCTGGCCTCGGAGGGACTCCTCAAGCACGCGCCCTATTCCGAGCTCGCGACCCAGCTGAAGAATGACTGTGGATTCGACAACCCGTGGCCCCTCAAGAGCGACTCCATCGACGACATGTTCGTCGACTTCAATGCCCCGCTGCTGCGCGGCGTCGTCATGCCGGGCGTAGGCCGGGGCTCGAGTCTCGCGGCGTTCTGGAAGGACTACTTCGGCTGGCCCAAGGCGCTGCCGGTCGACGGTACGGTGCCCATGCTTCTCCTCAACACCGCCAGTGTTCAGACGGGAGAGCGGGTTGTCACCGGCAAGCCCCCGCTGCCGGAACTGCTGGTGAGCAACGTGGGACAGGGCGAGCGGGCTCGAGTGCACTCCATGAGTTCCCTGTCCCGGACCACGGACATTGTCCTGGCGGATGCCGTTCGTGCCTCGGCGAACTTTCCCTGGGTCGTGGACCTCCCTGAAGTCGAGACCCAGGCCGAGCCGGAGGTCCTTATCGACGGCGGCATCTTCGACAACACGGGCATCGACACCTTCGCACTGCTCTTCAAGGCGCTCGCGAATCCCGAGCGCTGGAAGGACCACCGACCCGACATCCAGAAAGACATCGACGCACTGTTCACGAAGCTCGCCGAGCGCGGTGTCATCTTCGTGGAGATTGACTCCGGCGCGAAGCCGCAGCAGGGCGAGCTGCAGGCGAGTCTGCTGAGCCCCCTCACGACGCCCGTGACCGCGCTCTCGCTTGCGACCAATGCCTTCGCCCGTGACATGTCCGAACTGCAGAAGCAGCAGATTGGCCTCATCCTCGGCGAGAAGGGTGTGTCGATGGAGCGCGTGAGCTACGACTATGGTGATGCCGTGCTGCCGATGGAGGCAGACGCCAGTCTCGCGCAGTGCCTCCAGAAGATGCAGGACGAAGTGCCGGTCATGACCGCGTGGGCCCTCGGCCCCGCGGACAAGGGACGCCTCCTCGGCATCTTCCTGGCCCAGGAGGAGATCGCCAATGCAATCGTCATGCGGCACTTCAACAACATGAACGGTGCGGCACTGACGAGGAACAGCTTGAAGACACGCTCCGTCGAGGGGCTCGTCGGTGCATCGCAATCGGTTGAGCTCTCCGCCAAGGCTTTCGAGCTCGCCCGAAGTGTCATCGATGACCAGGTCTCGATACAGAAGGAATTGGGCTCGCGCCTCTACGAGCAGAGTGCCCCTTCCGTGCAGTCCGTCGTCGCACCTGACACCAGGTCCTCGGAGGCCGTGGCGAAGGTGGGGACAGGGGCCTCCTCCGCCTGGGTCTACATCGGCCAGTACCTGAACGACTCGAAGCAGTGGCGGACGCGCTACTACCTCGGCGAGGGAGCCGCTGGCCGCGAACTGGACCCGAAGGGGCTCGACCAGCGGGTTCTCGTCAGCACCACCCCCTCGTTCATCCGGGAGGAGCCTCCCGCGCCACAGACCGCCCAGTTGGGCCGGCCCATCGGTGCGCTTAAAGCAGGCCAGCGCGTCACGGTGGTGGAGACAACGGACTGGGGAGGCCTGGGCTTCATCTGGGCGAAGGTGCGTGTGGAGCGCTCGAAACCGGGAGTGCCCGGCAATCGATGACGAAGGCTGGCGTCAGCTTCTCTCCGAGCACTTCCGCGTCGTGAAGAGCCTATTGAGGAGCACCGCCAAGCCCCCCTTCCCGCCATCGCCTTGAGATAGGCCTCCGCGCCGGCCAGCAGCGCCTGGCGCACCGGAAGCCCTGACGGCGTGGCCCGCTCAATTTCTTCCGCGACGGCTATTCTTCGTTCCAGGACCACGTCCGGCTGCGGGAGAAGCTCGGCCTCGGTGGCCCTCGGTTTCCCTGCGTCGCCGCGCGGGCCCCCGCTGGCCCCAGTTACCGGTTGGACGGCCGGCGAATCGCAGGAATGGTGTACGCGCTGCTTCAACGCATGTGGAACAAGCCCAATGAGATTCAAGCGGCGTGCAAGAACGCATGCATTGAGCAGGGGAAAAACTGCAAAGAAAAGCATGCGGTAGGTGACAAGGCAAAAGCGTCCTACTGCGCGGCCCAAGAGAAGGCATGCGTCACGCCAAAAAACCATCTACCATTGCGTTTCAGAAGGGAAAATGCGACGCGCCCTGACGCAGGGTGCACTTGATACGACGAGGTGGTGCAGGCTCCCGAGGGCGCCCGCTACCTGCTCACCGACGCCACCCATGGCAAGGTGCTCAAGGTCACGCCGAAGTGAAGCATCCCCTCTCGGCCCGTATCCGCCAACCCCTCCGCGCGCGGGCCACCTCCAGACCCGGAGGTCCTCCTACGACGACGCGTCCTCCGAGCCGAAGTCGCGGGCCCAGTGCGCCCTCAGGATTCGCGCGAAGCTCTCACGCTGCCTCGCGCCGGAACGACGCAGCGAGTCTTGCGCGGAGATCCAGAACGGGTTGAACCGCTTCGGGTCCTCGAGCAGCACCTCGGCGAACGCCTCGAGGAAGTGCCGGACACGCTCCGGCTCCCGTCGCGCGGAGGGCGGCACGAGATCCCATTCCTGCTCCACCACGTTGGAGATGAATCCGTCCTCGAAGGTGACCACGCGGAAGAGGATGGAGAGCGACTCGTCGGGCCCCTGCTGGGTGTCCACCCATTCGAGGCGCGTGGAGTCGGTCTCGCGCACCGCCTCGAGCGGCGGCAGGCCCTCAAGACAGTCCTTCAGTGCCCGGGCCGAGAGCGGCTCTCCGGGGAGGAACGGCTCCGTGACGGTCTCCTCGGGATGGAGGTCGAGCGCCGGCAGGTCGGGCGAGCCCGTGGATGAGAAGCTCACCGAGCTGAGCCGTCTGCCTTCGCCTCCGACGTGGGTGGCGAACATGTCGAGCCGACGTGCCTCCACATCGAAGACATAGACATAGGCCACGGCACCGGTCTCCTCCGGTCCGACACGCAGTCCCGGCTCCTCCTCCGAGAAGCGTTGGCCCTCCGGCCTCTCGGGGCCCGGCATGCAGAGCGACCAGCCCCAGGGGGCCTCATCAATGAGCTGGCGCACCACGGCCCCCAGGTCCCCCTGCGCGCGCTGCGCGCGGTACAGAAGGTGTTGCCCGAGGCCGGTTGGGTAGCCATCCCAGTGGTGATAGACCCCACGCCAGGGCCTCTCTGAGACATGCTCGGGGATGCCCGAGCCCGACGTGTACACAGCGATTGCACCGGGAGTCGACATGGGATGGAGAGTGTAGTGTCTCCATCTCCAGGCTGTGAAGGCTTCACATCCTCCGGCTCAGGAGGCCGCTACCACGACGCCACGACGACGCGGTAGGCCGCCCCCGTGGGGTGCCGAGACACTGGCGGAGTTGCCGCGGCTGGACGTCCATTACGACCTGGGCAACGGACACGTCGCGTGGGTCGGGAAGGGCACGGACCAGGAGCTGCGTGAGGCCCTGCCCCGATGGTTCGGGCCGCCACGTGCGACGTAACGCGTTTCGCTTGACCTATCACCGAACCGCTCCCCCGGGATTGACCGTGGAGCCCATGTCAACGGAAAGTCTGGGTGCTTTGCACCTTGGGTAGTGCAGACATAGACCTCGAGACATACGTGCTCCAAAGCTCCGGTTCTCCCCTCCCGCCCCGAGGGGCCTCTCCCCGTTTCTTCCTTCCCGTCAACGCCCTGCTGGTGTCAGTGCTGCTGGCCTTTTCCTCTGCCTGTGGCGACTCCAAGCCCGACGAGACGGACGACTGTCCGACCCCGTCCGCCGGATGCGGTCAGCAGGACGCTGGGACTTCCGACGCCGGCAGTCCAGACGCCGGCCCCCATGACGCTGGCAATCCAGACGCCGGCCCCCATGACGCTGGCAATCCAGACGCTGGCAATCCAGACGCAGGAAATCCTGACGCCGGCAATCCAGACGCAGGAAATCCTGACGCAGGAAATCCTGACGCCGGCAACCCTGAGGCTTGCAACGCCGACGCCGGCAATCCCGACGGTGGAGGGACCCTACCTTCTGCCCCGACCCTCATCGAGAGCTCGCAGTCCGCCATCCAGGCAGTGGCCGGGCAGACGGTCACCTTCCACGTCACCGGGAGGGGTGACCAGGCGTGCCCGCTTCAGTTCACCTGGGACGCCAGCTCAGGAGTCCTGGGCAGCCCGATGAGTTCCGCCACGACGAGTGACGTGAAATGGACGGCGCCGCAATGCGTGCTCTGGACCTCCGAGGTCACCATTACCCTGAACGTCACGAACAATGCCGGGCTCACCACCACCAAGTCCTTCTCGGTGTATGCCCCGCGATGCCCGGCCCGTGTGATCTCCGCGGGGGGCGCATACTCGCTGGCGTTGCGCGGCAAGGGCACCGTCTGGGCCTGGGGGGCCAACGACTCCGGCGAGCTGGGCGACGGGACGTACGAACCCCACTCCACCCCCGTGCAGGTGCCGGGGCTGACGGATGCCACGTCCCTGGCCTCCTCCGGCGGAACCTCGCTGGCCTCACGCGCCGACGGCACTGTCTGGGCCTGGGGGAACAACTACGGCGGCGCGCTGGGTGATGACACGCCTTTCAACCGGAATTTCCCCGCGCAGGTGTCCGGGGTGTCCGGCGTCATCGCCGTGGCTGCGGGCGCCGCCTCGCTGGCCCTGCGCGACGACGGCACCGTCTGGGCCTGGGGGAGCAACAGGAACGGCCAGCTCGGCAACGGGACAACCAACACGAACCCGAATCCGACCCCGGGGCAGGTGATTGGCTTGACCCATATCACCGCGATCGCAACAGGCAGTCTTCACGTGCTGGCCCTGCGCGACGACGGCACCGTCTGGGCTTGGGGCTTCAACTACCATGGCGAACTCGGCGATGGGACGACCGACGATCGCAACCTCCCCGTGCAGGTGCCTGGGCTGACTGGGGTCATCGCCGTGGCTGCGGGTTACTACCACTCGCTGGCCTTGCGCAACGACGGCACCGTCTGGGCCTGGGGATGGAACCTGAGGGGTGAACTCGGTGACGGAAGGATAGCCACTCAGCGAGCGAGCCCCGGGCAGGTGCCCGGGTTGACCGGGGTCATCGACGTGGCCGCGGGTGACTCGTATTCGCTGGCCCTACTGAGCGACGGCACCCTCCGGGCCTGGGGCCTGAACGACTTTCGCCAGCTCGGCGACGGAACGAATACCAACCGCCACACCCCCGTGCAGGTCTCTGGGCTGACCGGCGTCACGTCCGTCGTCGCGGGCGCTGGCCATTCGCTCGTCCTGCGTAACGACCAGGCGGTGTGGGCCTTTGGCAGCAACTATCACGGCCAGCTCGGTGATGGGAGCCAACCCACCAGCACCGGTCCCGCCAAGGCCTCCCTGCCGTGACACCGTAAGGGAAGCCGTTCGCGCAAGACTTCCTTCGGGGAGCAAGAAAGAAGGCCCTGCCCTGAACCGGCAGGGCCTTTTTGCTTTGCATCGGGCTCACACATCAAACAACGGGCTGCGCGGGAGCATTGCGCGCACTGCATGGAGTCTCATCAATGCCACCCGCCGCGGCCAGCAGCTTCCCATCCGGGTTGAAGCGGACCTGCGTCACGCTCTCGCGAATCGTCACCGGCGCTGACGTGCTTCCGGAGAGGTCCCACAGTCGCACGATGCCCTCTTCACGAGACGCCGTGGCCAGCAACCGCTGCGTGGGGTGGAAGGAGAGCGAGTCCACCTCCTTCGTAAGGCCCTGACCGTGAATGCAGGGACGCGCTGGCGCTCACAACCCGAGCACGGACATGGGGAGCCGGTAGATGTCGCCTGTTCCCCGGCCGATTCCCTCGAGTGACGCGTCGTTCCTGGGGGTGTCGAAGCGCGCGCCCACGGGGCCCGTGAAGGGCCGGTTGCTGCTGAAGTAGAGCCACTGCCCGTCCGGCGAAACGCTCGGGTTGAAGTCTCGCGCCGGAGAGTTGATGCCCTCGCAGAGCGGCCGGGCCGGCTCCCAACCCTCCGGGCCCCTGCGGCTGACGTACAGGTCATAGCTGCCGCGGCTGTCCGCGCGATTCAGGGCGCTGATGAGGAGGAAGCGCCCGTCGGGGGAAATCCAGGGCTCGACCTCGTGGCCTTGCGTGTTGATGGCGTCCCCGAGGTTCTCGGGAGGCTGGTGGATGCCTTTCACGAGCCGGGACACCCAGAGGTCGCTCCCGCCGAGGGTCCCCGGCCTGTCGGCGCCGAAGTACAGGTCTCCGTTCGCGGCCACCGAGGGGGACCACTCGTCCCGGGCCGCGTCGCTCACCGGCTCGGGGACCCGGCGGGCCTCGCTCCACTCGCCGTCCGCCTGGAGCGAGGCGGACCAGACGTCGAACGTCGTGCGGGCCGCGGTCCCCTCCTCTCCCGGGTTGGGGCGGTTGGAGATGAAGAAGACCGCGCGGCCATCGGGGGTGAAGTGGGGATCCGCGTCACTCCATCCGGAAGCGAAGCGCGGCTTCACGGGAGGAGACCAGTTCCCGTCCGCGCCGAGCCGGGTCTCGTAGAGCGTGTAGCGCTCGAAGGCGTCATCCGCGCGGCCGAAGAGCACGCGCCGCTGGTCGGGCGTGAACGCGAGGAAGAAGTCCCACGCGCCCGTGGTGAAGAGGCCCGCGCCGTAGATCTCGGGGACGCAGGGCGTGGCGGGTGCTCCGGCCCTGGGGGCGGGGGTCCGGCAGCCCATCAGTCCAAGGCAGAGCACCAGCGGGAGGCTCCACGCACGGGTGCGCACAAGGGGCTGTCGGGACGGCTCGGAACGGGAGGGCTCATGCATGGGACGGGGGCTCCTGGTGATGTCGCGACGCGTCCAGCGCACGCGACTCCAGTTCAATGAAGCGTGGCAGTAGCATCCGTGCATGGCGCGAAACTTGGGGAATGTTGCGACGGCCCCGTTCCCGGTCCGGCCGTGCGGCTTCCACGAACTGATCCGTGATGAGGCGTGGGGCGCCCGGGATTGCGTCTGTGCGCTGGGCATCCGGGCTCGCCGCTCCCAGGGGGTCCACCCTCGCGCACGGATCGCGGTCATCCTCTCCGGGACCTTCCAGGCGCGGTCGAGCCAGGGCGGGATGCTGGTGGGGCCGGGCGCGTTCCTGCTCGGGAACGCTGCGGCGGAATACGAGTACCGCCATGTCGATGACGGCGGGGACCGCTCGCTCGTCTTCGATTATGGGGAGGCGCTGCTCGAAGAAGTGGGCCGCTCGCTCGGCGTTCACGTCCGCGGCGGGAGGTCCTTTGGCCGGGTCGCGGTGCCTGCCTCGCCCGGGTCGGCGCGGGCCGTGGCGCTCGCGCACGAGGCTCTTCGGGACGGTGGACGAGAGGCGTTGCGCGAGGCGGCCCTGCTCGGCGCGGAGGTCGTCCTGTCCGAGCAGAACGGCGGGGTGCATTCCGTGGCGGAGCCCTCCGCGACGCAGGTCCGGCAGGTCGCCCGGATGATCCGCTACATCGAGGCCCACAGCGCAGGGGATTGCTCGCTCGATGCGCTGGCCGCGCTCGCGGGGCTGAGCCGCTTCCACTTCCTGCGCATCTTCCAGAAGCAGACCGGCCAGACGCCCCGCCAGTACGTCATCGCCACCCGGCTGCGGGTCGCCGCCACCACGCTGCGGACGACCCGCCTGCCCGTCACCCAGGTTTCGCTCGATGCGGGCTTCGGGGACCTGTCCCACTTCACGACGAGCTTCACGCAAGCATTCGGTGCATCGCCTCGCGCGTACCGGCTCCGGCACCTGCGGCTTCACGCAGAGCCATGTGAGCCCGCATCGTCCGTCGGTCCGTGCGGGCCCCCCGTGATGCGGCGGTAGAGGAAGTACGAGTAGAGCATGGGAGCCACCGCCGCGACGGCGACAGCCGCGATCACGGGGACCGGCCCCCCGCCGAGCAGCCCCGAGACGAAGACGATGACTCCCGCGAGGACGAAGAGCCTTCCTCCCAGGCGATGCGTGCGCAGCCAGACCTCGTCGCTCGCGAGCGTCCAGGGCGTCCGGATTCCACAGAAGAAGTTCTTGGTGAACTTCCCCATGTAGTTGCCCAGGAGCACGAAGAGCAGGCCCGTGGCCGCGGGCACCACGCGCGCCATCGGCACGGCAACGCCGATGCCCGCGAGCAGGACCAGGGCGTTGAGCAGGAACAGGAACGCGACCAGCACCGCCTGGATGCCCTCGAAGACGCCCTGGAACCTCGCCACGCCGTAGCCCCTGGGCGAGATCCGCGGCACGGCCACCAGGACCAGGTACAGGGCAGCCATCACCAGCGGCAGGACGAAGGGGCCCCAGGGCTTGGGCGTATACCCATCCACCACTCCCTCGGCATTCCAATGCGTGGGCATCGACTCCGGCAACTGGCCGTAGAGCATGAAGGCCATCGCGAACGACGCGACGACGAAGCCCAGGCTCAATACATTGGCTCGGCTGATTCTCATGACTGCCTTCCATTCCCTTTGTCGACCTTGAAGAGGTCGAGAAGGACTGCCGCTACGTCCTCGAACACAGTCGTATTGAGCGAGTAGACGATTTGCTGCCCGCGGCGCTCACAGCGCACCAGGTCCGCGGCTTTGAGAATGTTGAAGTGATGCGACAGCGACCCCTTCGTGATGTCGAACGCCTCAGCGAGCTCTCCCGCTGACTTCGAGCCGCCCTGCAGGAGCTTGAGCACCTTGCGCCGGGTGGGGTCTGAAATGGCCTTGAAGACCTCCTGCGTTCGCATCACGACCTTTCGACATTTTTATAAACCTCAAAATAACGACCAGGAAGGCCCTGTCAAGTGGACTGACGGGGGAGCCGGAATTCGGGAGAATTGCCCTGGCGCGTCCTTCCCAGGCGCTACAAAGAACGTGATGTTCCCTCCCCCCTTTCCCCCTGGAGCGAGTCGCATGCGCATCCTGTCAGTCCCCCTCCTCGTCGCCACCCTCCTGGTCGGTTGCCAGGACGATCCAGAACCCACGCCACCGGACTCGGGCGTCTCGCAGCAGCAAGACTCAGGCGTTCCTGACAATGACTCGGGCGTCCCTGAGAACGACGCAGGCGTCCCTGGCAATGACGCGGGCGTTCCGGAAGATCCGCTCCCCACCGGTCCCGAGGTTCCGCAGGGCCCGCCCAACGTGCCCGAGTTCAAGCCGGCCTTCCCCGGGCAGACGCGCGTCCCTGCCATCCAGACGAAGACGCCCCTCCAGGTCACGGAGATTGCCTCGGGCTTCAGGAACCCCTGGGGCCTCGCCTTCCTGCCGGACCAGCGCATGCTGGTGACGGAGAAGCCCACCGGCTCGCTCTACATCGTCACGCAGCAGGGCGCGAAGTCCCCCGCCATCAAAGGCCTGCCCGCCGTGGACGGACGCGACCAGGGCGGCTTGCTCGACGTGGAGGTGGGCCCGGACTACGCCCAGAGCGGGCTCATCTACTGGACCTATTCCGAGCCCCGTCAGGGCGGCAACGGGCTGGCGGTGGCGCGCGCGCGGCTCGTGGACGGAGCGCAGCCTCGCGTGGAGAACGTCCAGGTCATCTTCCGCATGATGCCCACGCTCGAGTCGACGATGCACTCCGGGGGCCGGATGGTGTTCACCCCGGACGGCAAGCTGTTCGTGACGCTCGGGGAGCGCTCCATCCTCGCGGGCCGTGCCCAGGCCCAGGACGTGAAGAGCCACTTCGGCAAGGTGGTCCGCATCAATCCCGACGGCTCCGTGCCCCAGGACAACCCGTACCTGAGCAACCCGGAGGCGAAGCCGGAGATCTGGTCCATCGGTCACCGCAACGTCCTGTCCGCGGCGCTCGACAGCCAGAACCGGCTGTGGACGGTGGAGATGGGGCCGAAGGGAGGCGATGAAGTAAACCGCCCCGAGGCCGGCAAGGACTACGGCTGGCCCACCATCGGGTATGGCGAGGAGTACTCCGGCGCGCCCATCCACCAGAGCCCCCAGGCACCGGGCATGGAGCAGCCCGTGTACTACTGGGACCCGGTGATTGCCCCCTCGGGGATGACCATCTACTCCGGGACCCTGTTCCCCGAGTGGCGGAACAACATGTTCATCGGCGGTCTGGCCGCCAAGGCGCTGGTGCGGCTCATGGTGCGCAACGACCGCGTGGTGGGCGAGGAGCACCTCCTCAAGAACCTGGACTCGCGCATCCGCGACGTGGTGCAGGGTCCCGAGGGCGCCCTCTACCTGGTCACCGACGCCACCAACGGCAAGGTGCTCAAGGTCACGCCGCAGTGAAGCATCCGTAGTCCACGGCGCGCTCCCCGCTCCCCGAGAGAATCAAACCTCGGGGAGCGGAGGGGGCGCGCCGCGGGTTTCGCCAGGGCCGACCGCGTCGAAGTGCCGCAGGAGTGCCGCCCCAAGGGGTGGCACGACCGCGCGAGGAAGCGCGTGCCCCATTCCTTCAATGCTCACCAGGGTTGCGCGCGGCAGGGTCTCCGCGAGGAACCGGGCATGGGACGCGGGATGGGTGGGGTCCTCCGGGGCGGCGATGACGAGCGTGGGCACCGTGACCTGCGTGAGCTCCGCTCCGCGAGCCATTCCGGAAGGGTCGGCTCGGGCATGGGCCGTTGAAGTATCGTGACGGCCCGCATGCGCGATGACGCGCCGCTCGAGTGCACGGAACTCGTCGGCGTCGAAGGGAATCACGCGGCCGTTGAGCCTGCGCCAGTTCTCGACCCGCCATTCCACCTGCTCATTGAGGCCGCGCGGGTCGAACATGTGGCCCCAGAACTCGAGCAGCCCGGGGTCGATGGCGGCGCGCGCTGGGAGGTCGCCACGTGCAGGCGCACCGTCGAGCGCGGGAGCCCCGATGACCGTCGCGCTGAGAAGCCGCGCGGGATGCGTGACCAGGAGCCACTGCGCCAGAAGGCCACCCAGCGACAGGCCCACGACGTGCGCGCGAGCGATGCCGAGCGCATCAAGGATGGCCAGCGCATCCTCGGCCATCCGGGTCGCTGAGTAGGGGGTCCGGTCGAAATCCCAGGTGGACGCCCCGGTGTCCCGATGGTCATAGCGAATGACCCGGTAACGCCCGGCGAGCAGGTCCACGAGCGCATCCGGCCAGACCAGCCCCGATGCCGTGGAACCCATGATGAGCAGAACAGCGGGAGCCTTCTCTGGGCCTCGTGACTCGACCCAGAGCGAGACTCCCTCAGCGACCTGGACGAAGTGTTCCATGCCCCCCAGCTTCGCCGATCCGGGCCAGGAGGGGAGCACGTTCGCGCGACAGGCGAAACCAGCCCGCCGGGCTTGAGCCAGAACGACAACGGGAGGGCTATCCAGGACGGTACGGACCGCCCGGAACACCCCACCCCCAGACAGGCATGGGCGCCTCCAGGTCCACGCTCACGCCTTCCCGTGAGTTGATGACCGCGAGCCTCGATCCCCGCTCGACATAGGCGACAAACGCCCCCCTTCCTGTCCTCCTGGCTACGGCGCGGGCATCCAGGCCAGACCCAGGTTCCTGGCGCTGCCCGAGTTCACGGTCTGGATATCTCCGCCGTCGGCCAGGTTGGCGCTCCGGACCGCGGTCCCCAGCCAATCCGCCCAATACAGCCGCCCGGCCGAGACATCGATGGCAATCCCATGCACCGTGTACTGCGGGTTGGTCACCAGGGCGGTGACGTTGGAGCCGTCCAGGTTGGCGGCATAGAGGCTGCTGCCGCGGGTCGAGTAGTACACCTTCCCGCCGCTCGAATCGACCGCGAGGCCCACGCCCAGTCCGTTCAGGCCTGAAGCGACGGTCTCGTGGGATTGCTGCCGTCCAGCTCGACGCGCATGACCCGCTTCCCGTTGAAATCGGACCAATACAGCTTGCGGTTCGTCGAATCGACTGCAAGCCCGCTGGGGTAGCCTCCATTCGCCACGATATCGACCGGGTTCGCCCCATCACGGTCCGCGCGAACGATGGCGCTGTCGCGCGTGTAGAAGAGGGTACGGGTGACCGGGTCGGTGGCAATGGAAGCGGCCCCGCTGATGCCGGTCTTGAGCTCAATGGCATTCGTGCCGTTCACGTCCACCCGCCACAGCGAGCCGGAAGCAGTCGTCCAGTAGAGGCTCGCAGGCTCGGTGACGTCGATCGTGAAGGAGGTGGAGATGGTGTCGGAGCCGTCACTCACCGAGAGGGTGATGGTGGTGGAGCCGCGGACGCTTGCGGCGGGAACCACCTTGAGGGTGCGGCTGGCGCCCGAGCCTCCGAGGATGAGGTTCGCGGGGGCGTTGGGCACCAGGTCGGTGTTGGAGGACGTGGCGGTGACCGTGAGGCTGTCGGCGGCGGTCTCCACATCGCCCACGGTGAAGGCCAGGTCACCGGTCGAGCTGCCAGCAGGGATGCGCTGGCTCTCCACCGAGGAGAGCGTGGGCGTGTCGTTCACCGGGGCGACGGTGAAGGTCACCGTGCCCTGGGCGCTTTGGCCCTGGCGGTCGGTGGCGCGAAAGATGAGCGCATCCTCGCCGTGGTAGTCGGCGCCGGGGGTGTAGATGAGGGAGCCATTGGCGCTGACCTCACCCACCGTGCCGTGGTCCGGTGCGTCGACGATGGTGAAAGTGATTGCCCCGTTGCCGGTGGCCGGCAGTTGCACCTCGAGGGGCGTGTCTTCCACCGCATCGAGGGTGACGTTGCGGGCCACCGGCGGGTCGTCGTCGCCACAAGCGGCGAGGGTGCTGACGGCCATGCCAAGTACCAATGCGGTGGCTGATGCCGTGAGCCTTTTCAAGAACAAATATGACATGAACTTTCCTTCACTGGGTGCCAGCGCACGGATTTTGGCCCTGGTGCTTACGCCGCGCGGACTCTCAGCCCAAGCCCGGCCGGTCCACCCCTGGGGCCACCAGCGCGCATCCCTCGCGCTCGCGGGGGAGGAAGACGGATGCAAGTCAATGGGCATTGCGTCCATGGGACTTCAATGCTTATCGGCCGGTGTCCGGAGGACGTTTTCCATCCGCGTGTTGCGCGCCGGACCGTCGGGAGCAAGGAGTGGTGTCGTTCATTCCACGAGAGGGGACGGTCCATTCCGGACTTCATCCTGCGCCTCGGGGGGAGACAATCCATGCGAAGCCGTCTGGGTATGCCGTGGTCATGGGGGCTGGGCGTGATGCTGGCCTTGTCCGTGGGGGCGTGTGGTGTGGAGCCCCTGGAGGAGCAGGTCCGTCCTCCGAGGGAGGCAGTGTCGCAAGCGGGTGACAAGGCATTGACGCGTGAGCGTCCAGAAGCGTCGTTGACGTGGGACCCGTATGCGGACGCGGTGGCGTCGGGCACCACGGCGACGGTGCTCAACGCGAGCGCGGCGCTGGGCGCTCCGGACGGGCAGGCCGCGACCTTGCTGGGCCTGCTCAACACGGCGCTGGTCCTGGACCTGGGCCAGGGCGAGGAAGGCACCGGCGACCTGCGCGTCTACTGACCACCCCCGAGGACACCCCGGTAGACATCACCATTCCCGCGGTGGACCCGGATGGCGACGCGCTTGGCTTCTCCTACACCCTGCCCGGCCATGGAATGCTCACGGGCACCGGGGCGTCGGTGACGTACACCCCGAACGCGAACTTCGCCGGAGCGGACACCTTCCAGGTCACGGTCTCCGACGGCAAGAAGCAGGCAACGGCCACCGTCTCGGTCACGGTGAGCCCGGTCAACGACGCGCCCGCGGCGGACTCCACCACGGTGACGGTGAGCTACAACACGTCGACGCCCATCACGTTGGCGGCTACGGACGTGGATGGGGATGCGCTCACGTTCACCGCGACGGCCCCCACCCACGGAACCCTGTCCGGGACGGGGGCCCAGTGGCTCTACACGCCGGCCGCGGACTTCCATGGGGAAGACCAGTTCACCTTCACGGCCAACGACGGCGCGCTGACCTCCAATACCGCCACGGTCAGCATCACCGTCCGGGGGCCGCCTGTCTGCGGCGACGGCTACATCGACTCAGGTGAGGTGTGTGACGACGGCAACCGCGTCGCGGGAGACGGCTGCCGGGCGGACTGCCAGGGCGTGGAGGTGTGCGGCGACGGCCTGGTCGACAGCGTGACGGGAGAGCAGTGCGACGATGGCGGCACGGCCCCTGGGGATGGCTGCGACGCCGCGTGCCAGCTGGATGCCTTTTCGAACGTGCCCCCCACGCTCGTCAGCGGGACGTTGAACTGCACCACGGCCAACACGAACACGGGGCGCAAGGTGGCGGTGGATGCACTGGGGCGCTTCTACGTCGTCATGAGGTGCGATGGCGCGGTCCATGTCAGCGTGAGCGTGGACCGTGGCCACACCTGGGTGGGCCCCACGCCCCTGGGCATCACCAACGCGGCGGAGGTCGCGATTGAAGGCGGACCCACGGGGGTCGCCTACGTCGCGGCCACCAGCGCGGGCACGCTGCTCTTCACCCGGACCGTCGACGCGGGAGCGAGCTGGGAGGCGCCGCGGGTCCTCAGCACCGTGGCCAACACCACCCTCAGTCTGGATTCCAGGGGCGACGCCCTCTACCTCTCCGTCTCGCAAGGCCCCACGGGGGTGCGCGTCCTCCGGAACTTCGCGCGAGGCGCGAACGACTTCAGCGCGACGGACGTGTCCCAGAACAATGCCTTCTTCGACGTCATCGTGGACAAGATCAGCGGAGATGTCTTCTCGGTGAGCGACGACCCCTCCTTCCGCATCCACCGCAGCAGCGACCAGGGGACCACCTTCGGCCCGCAGAGCACCCCGCCGGGGCAGGCCTTCTTCTCGGACTGGACGGGCTCCAACGGCTTCATCTACGTCACGGGCTCCTTCGGAGACGACAACGTGGACGTCATCCCCGTGTCCGCGCCGGGGACGAGCACCCAGGTGCCGGGCCTCCCCACGGACGTCGCTCCCGGCCCCTTCCGGACGATTGACGCGGACGCGCTCGGCAACGGCTACATCGCGTCCCAGCGGGGGACGGGCGACATCCAGTTGGACCGGATGCTCATGGGGGCCGCCATGATCCTGGCCACCGATGCCCGGACGGTGGGGCCGGGCGCCGCGCCAGCGGTCGCGGCGCTCCCGTCGAACGGCGGCGCCCTGGTGGCCTACACGAACGGCACCAGCGTCTACGCCTCGGTGGTGGTGTACTGAACCCACGAAGTCCCTGATGCGCGCCGCCCAGGTCGTACGGGAGGCGCGCATCACTGTCGCCGTGGACCCCGCCAGGGTTGGAGTTGCGCCGAGCCGGGGCAAGCGCACTTGCCTCCCGGCCGCCTCAGCGTGGCATCGACTTCACGAAGTCAACGAACGCACGCAGCGGCGTCGGGAGGTGGTGACGGCCGGGGTAGTAGAGAACCGGCCCGGAGAAGCTCGGCCACCAGGATTCGAGCACGGGTTCAAGCTCGCCCCGGTCGATGAAGGGACGAAGCCAATCCTCGAAGTCGTAGATGATCCCCGTGCCCGCCACGGCCGCGGCCACCGCCAGGTCGGTGGTCGTGCCAAGGCCGACCACCAGCGGTCCTTTCGGCTCGACGTGGAGGGTCACTCCGTTGCGTTCGAATTCCCACGCATGCAGCGGGCCACCGATGAACCGCCCCCCCAGGCAATCATGGTCCAGCAGCTCGCGCGGATGTCTGGGGCGCCCATGACGCGCGAGGTATGCGGGCGAGGCGGCGGTCGCGAACCGCTGGACGCGAGGACCAATCGGAACCGCCACCATGTCCTGCGCGAGCCGCTCTTCGTAGCGGATGCCCGCGTCATAGCCCTCGGCCACCACGTCGACGAGGCGCTCCTCGGCAATCACCTCCAGCCGGATGTCGGGGTACTTCGCGAGGAACGGCGGCACGATGCGCGGCAGCACGAGCCGCGCTGCCGCGATGGGAACGTTGAGCCGCAGCCGTCCGGCGGGACGGTCGCGGAAGTCGTTGACCACGTCCAACGCCGAGCGCACCTCCCCCAGCGCGGGCGCGAGCCGCT
Source organism: Corallococcus exercitus (assembly GCF_042231735.1). Lineage (GTDB taxonomy): Bacteria > Myxococcota > Myxococcia > Myxococcales > Myxococcaceae > Corallococcus > Corallococcus exercitus_B. The sequence continues at coordinate 9,045,450 of NZ_CP102577.1, read as the reverse complement.
CGAGCAGCCGGGCCCCTGCGTCCGTCGGCGTCACGCTGCGCGTGGTTCGGTGGAGGAGCCGGACGCCGAGCCGGGCTTCCAGCCGACGGACAGCGTCTCCCATCCGCGAAGCACTGCTGCCCGCCACGCGAGCAGCGCCGCGGAATCCGCCCTCACGAGCGACCGTCATGAATGCCGTCAGGTCCGCGAGCTCATCCATCACTGTGCGGATTCTCGCACGGCCTGTGCAGATTGCCACCGATAGTCGCGCAGTGATTCCTTGCGTAGAGATGGGGGCCACTTCGCTCAACCCAGGAGCTTCGCCGTGCCCCACCGTCACCTCTCAGGCAGCTATCGCATTGGAACGCACACCGTGGGCCGCGTGGGTTACGGCGCGATGCAGCTCGCCGGCCCCGGCGTCTTCGGCCCGCCCAGGGACCGCAAGGCGGCGGTCGCGGTGCTGCGAGAGGCCATCGACCAGGGCGTCGACCACCTCGACACCAGCGACATCTACGGCCCCCACGTGACCAACCAGCTCATCCGGGAGGCGCTGCACCCGTATCGCGACGGTCTGGTCATCGCCACGAAGGTCGGCGCGGTGCGCGGTCCCAACGGTTCGTGGGAGCCCGCGTTCTCCACCGCTGATTTGGAGCGCGCGGTCCACGACAACCTGCGCAACCTCGGGCTCGAGGTGCTCGACGTCGTGAACTTCCGCGCGATGTTCAGCGCCGAGGGCCCGGCGGAAGGCTCCATCGAGGCGCCGCTCACCGCGCTCGCGGAGCTCCAGCAGCGCGGCCTCATCCGCCACATCGGCTTGAGCAACGTCACGCCGGCGCAGGTCGCCGAGGGTCGCAAGCTCGCCGAGATCGTCTGCGTGCAGAACCACTACAACCTGACGCACCGGCGTGACGACGCCTTGATCGACCAGCTCGCCGCCAGCGGCACGGCCTACGTGCCGTTCTTCCCGTTGGGCGGGTTCACCCCGCTGCAGTCGAGCGCGCTGAACGACGTGGCCGCGCGGCTGGATGCGACACCGATGCAGGTTGCGCTGGCCTGGCTCCTGCGCCGCTCCCCCAACGTCCTGCTCATCCCAGGCACTTCGTCGGTGAAACATCTCCGGGAGAACCTCGCGAGTGCCGCGCTCACCCTGGGTGCCGGGGACATGGACACCTTGAACCGTCTTGCCGGGCGGACCTGACCGCGGCCCGCCTTGCGCGCCAGGGAATGGACGCGCTCCGTGGCACAGGTGAAACAGGACTTCCCAGGCAATCGCCACGAATTACCCCCTGGGCGACGCCCAAGCAAGACGGCGGGTGGCTGGTGCCTCGGCGTGACGGAGCACATAGTCGTGAGACATGGCACGCATCTTCATCACGGGGTCAGCGGACGGCTTGGGCAAGGCCGCCGCCCGGACGCTTCTCGCTGACGGTCACGAGGTGATCATCCATGTGCGCAGCGAGCAGCGGCTCGCGGGCGTGCAGGACCTGGTGACGCAAGGCGCGGCGGTCCTGGTCGGGGACCTCGCGGTGCTGGAACAGACCCGTGACCTCGCCAGGCAGGTCAACGCGCTGGGGCGCATGGACGCCGTGATCCACAACGCAGGCGTGTACTCCGACCCTTCAGTCCTGCCCGTGAACGTCGTGGCGCCCTACGTGCTCACCGCGCTCATCCAGCGGCCCCAGCGCATGGTCTACCTGAGCAGCGGGATGCACCAGGGCGGACAGCCGAACCTCGAGGGCATGGATTGGAGCGGGAGCCGCGTCACGGGGAGCTACTCGGACAGCAAGCTCTTCGTCACCACCCTGGCCGCGGCCATCGCCCGGCGCTGGCCGGACGTCTTCAGCAACTCGGTCGATCCCGGCTGGGTCCCCACGAAGATGGGCGGCCCCAACGCGCCCGATGACCTGCGGCTCGGCCACCTCACGCAGGAGTGGCTGGCGACCAGCGACGCCGCCGAGGCACGCACCACGGATGGCTACTGGCACCACCAACGACGGGTCGAGCCGCATCCCGCGACACGCGACCTGGAGTTCCAGGCCCAGCTGCTCGACGCGCTGGCTCGGGCCACAGGCGTCTCGCTGCCGCCGGGGGCTTGAGCCCTAAGCGCCCAGCTCCCGGACCAGCTGTTCCACCCCACGCGCGGAAGCGTCGTCCGCCGGGGAGAGGACCACCATGCTGAGGCCGTCGCTGTCGTCGACGGAGAACATCGACGCGTCGAACACGAGCTCGCCGACCCCCGGCCGGACGAACCGCCTGGACTTCACGCCGTGCGTGGACAGCTCGTTCTCGGCCCACAGCCGGCGGAACTCCTCACTCGTCCGCATCAACTCGTCGACGAGCGCGGCGGCTTCTTCGGAGGCTCCCGCGCGCTCAATGTCGACGCGAAACGCGGCAAGGGCCGTGCGGCGCATGTCCTCACCATGCGGCAGGAACGTGGCGGCTTCGGGATGGAAGACCCGGCGCAGCATGTTCCGGTCGCGCTCGGGAATCGCGGCGTAATCGCCCATCACCGCCACCGCGGCGCGGTTCCACGCGACAATCTGGAACGTCGGCGTCTTCACGAACGCGGGCACGCGCAGGTTGTCGAGCACGCGCTGCAGCGTCGGCGTGACCTCGGAGGGCGGCGTGTAGCGGCGCGGCGGCGGACGGGCGTGGGCGAGCAGGAACAGCATCTCGCGGTTCGTGTCGTCGAGCTCGAGTGCGCGAGCAAGGCGCTCGAGCACGTCGTCGGACGGCACGCCGCCACGCCCCTGTTCGAGCCACGTGTACCAGGTGACGCTCACGCCGGCGCGCGCCGCGACCTCCTCGCGACGAAGCCCGGGCGTGCGACGCCGCCCGGTCGCCTCGGGGTGAAGCCGCTCGCGGCGACTGCGGAGGAATTCGGGGAGGGTGGTAGTGGCCATACCGGTATCCGGGCACGTCTTTTCCAGCGGACTCGGGAAGCCTACGGTCCGCCCATGCGCACGACAACGCTTCGAGCGGAGGTGTCCCCATGCTGACGCTGCATCATCTCGGACGGTCACAATCCGAGCGGATCGTCTGGCTCTGCGAGGAGCTCGGGCTGGACTATGAGCTGAAGCGCTATCAGCGCCGGGCAGACAACCGGCTGGCCCCGCCGGAATACAAGGCGCTCCATCCGATGGGCACGGCGCCGGTCCTCACCGACGGCGACCTCGTCCTCGGGGAGTCCGGGGCCATCTGCGAGTACCTGCTCCAGACCCACGGCGAGGGCCGGCTCGCGGTGAAGCGCGGTGAACCCGGGTTCGCGGACTATCTCTACTGGTTCCACTTCGCCAACGGGACGCTGCAGCCGGTCGTCTTGCAGGTGAGATACCTGGAGCGCGTCGATCCTTCGGACAAGAACGCGCTGCTGCTGGCGGCCAGGGACCGGTTCAACCTGGTCTTCTCGACGTTGGAGAAGCGGCTGGGGGAGGCGCCCTATCTGGCCGGCCAGGAGCTGACGGCGGCGGACATCATGACCGTGTTCTCATTGACCACGATGCGGCTGTTCAAGCCGTATGACCTTTCGCCCTGGCCGAACATCCTGGCCTATCTGCAACGCATTGGCGCGCGGCCGGCCTATCGTCAGGCAATGCAGAAGGCCGATCCGGATTTGACCCCAGTCCTGGGGGCCGTTCCGGAATAACGTGTCAGGCAGGGCCGTCCGCCTCATCCCGTCTTGCGAGCCAGGTAGTAGACGTTCCCGCCCGGGTCCGTGTGCGTCGCTTCCAGCGTGAGCCCGTGCGCGCGCAGCAGGTCGCGATACCCGTCGACGCTGTACGAGTAATAACGGAACGGCACGCCATTCATCGGCTCGCCGTCGATGGAGCCGTGGGCGTCGCCCGAGGTGAAGAGGAACGCGGCGCCAGGCTTCAAGGCCCTGGCGATAGTGGCGACCGCCTGCGCCTGCTCTTCGTGGCGGAGGTGGAACAGGACACCCCACGAGATCGCGGCGTCGAACGCCCCCTCCTGAAGCTCACACGACTGGATGGGCGCACAGGCCACTGGCACGTGAGGGAAGTTCGCCTGGAATCGCGCCAGCAACTCCCGGGAGCTGTCCACTCCCATCACGTGGCAGCCGTGCTCCAGCAGCACCCGCGTCAGCGGCAGCCCCGTGCCGCAGCCGACGTCCAGCACCGAGGCGCCTGCTGGAAGTGAGGCCGCGAGCGCGGTCACTTCCGGCACGCCCATGGGTCCTGCCCGGTGAGACGCGTACCAGTCCGCGATCAAATCGTACTCGTGCACGCGTCAGCCTCCTCGAAGGTGACCACCCGGAACGTCATCGCACACTCCCACCTGCGCCTGGGCCTGGCGTCAAGGACCTCGCGTGGAGTGGACGCCCCGGTGTCGCCGACCGTCGCCTGGGCCTATCGAGCGCGCACATCGAATCGCTAGGGTTTCGGAGGAATCGTGTCGAACCGCGGCACCCCGTCCGCGACGTCGTAATAGTCGCCCTTGTTGGCCATGTAGACGTGGACGGCGATGCGGGTGTGGGTCGGCGTGTCGAAGGCGCCCATCGCGATTCCAATCCAATCGCGGTGGAGCGGGTCCCAGAACAGCGATGAGCCGCAGACGGAGCAGAACCCGCGACGCGCCTTCTCGGACGACTGGAACCAGCTGACCTTGTCCGCGCCCTCGAGCGTGACGGCCGAGCGCGGCACGTCCGTCGAGACGAAGTAGTGGCCCGAGTGCTTGCGGCACTTGCCGCAGTGACAGGCGTCAGGGGCGGGCAGCTCGCCCTCCACGGTGAAGCGGACCGCGCCGCACAAGCAGGAACCCCGGTGCATGGACGACCTCCTCTCAACGCTCGCCTTGGTCAGCGAACGCACGTTAGCCACCTGCGCGCCTCGCCGGTGATCGTCCGTAGCCGAATGGCTGAATCGGCTCCAGCCGAACAGGCCTTCAGTGTAAAAGCCGGAATAACCACCCACGGGCCGAGTGAGCCTGTTCGATCGGGAGCAGCAATGCCAGGAACGAAGGTCCGAGCGGAGTCTCCCCTGCCGCTCTTCGTCGTATGCGCGGTCTTCTGCCTCGTCGTGGGCTGCTCGATGCAGACGACGCAGGAGGCCCCGGAGCTGGCGGTCGTGCGCGCGAGCGCGGTCATGCAAGACGCCAACTTCGCCGACTCGGTCTTTGTCGGTGGCCTCCAGGGACCGACCACCATGACCTTCGCGCCCGACGGGCGCCTGTTCGTTTCGGAGAAGAATGGCTCGCTGCGTGTCGTCGTGAACGGCCAGCTCCTGGCGACTCCGTTCATGACGCTCGCCGTGGACAACGACAACGAGCGCGGGCTGATGGGCGTCGCGTTCGACCCCAACTTCGACAGCAATCACTATCTCTATGTGTATTACACGTCGATCGCCGGCAACATCCACAACCGGCTCAGCCGCTTCACCGCCAACGGCAACGTGGTGGTTCCCGGAAGCGAGCTCGTGCTCGCCGACTTTCCGGAGCTCGATGCCGCCAATCACAACGGCGGCGCGGTCCGGTTCGGACTCGACGGCAAGCTCTACGTCTCGGTCGGAGAGAACGCGGTCTCCTCCAACTCGCAGAGCCTGAACACGCCGCTCGGCAAGCTGCTGCGCTTCAACCCGGACGGCAGCATCCCCACGGACAATCCGTTCTACGCGACCGCCACCGGGCTCGCCAAGGCGACCTGGGCGATGGGGCTGCGCAACCCCTTCACCTTCGACATTCAACCCGGCACGGGAATCCTGTTCATCAACGACGTGGGCGAAGGCGGCTGGGAGGAGATCAACCGCGGCCAGGCCGGTGCCAACTACGGCTGGCCGATGACGGAAGGCTATTTCACCAACCGCCCGGAGCTCACGCAGCCGTTCTTCGCGTACCCGCATGGCTCCGGCACGGCCGCCGGCAACTGCATCGCTGGCGGTGCCTTCTACAATCCCCCCGTCACGGCCTTTCCCAGCGTGTATGTCGGTCAGTACTTCTTCGCGGACTACACCAACAACTGGATCGCGCGCATCGACCCGAACTCCGGCGCGCGTTCGCTGTTCGCGACGGCCGCCGCGGGGCCCGTGGACCTCGATGTGGGGCCCGACGGCGCGCTCTACTACCTGTCGCGCGGCGCGGGCCAGGTGGGCCGCATCGCCTACACGGCCTCGCTGCCGCCGAGCATCGCGCAGCAACCGGCGAGCACGCTGGTCTCGGTCGGCACTCCGGCGACCTTCGAGGTGTCGGCGAGCGGCGAGCCGCCCCTCTCCTATCAGTGGCAGCGGAACGGCGTGGACATCGCCGGCGCGACCTCGCCGAGCTACGTGCTGAACGCCGCGCAGCTTACGGACAGCGGCGCGCGCTTCCGCGTGGTCGTGACCAACGGGCTGGGCTCGACCACCAGCGCCGAGGCCGTGCTGACGGTGACGTCCAACAAGCCGCCGGTGGCGACGATTGCGACGCCGGCCGCGGGCGCGACCTACATCGCGGCCACGAACCTGACGTTCTCCGGCTCGGCCAGTGACGTGGAGGATGGCGCGCTGCCGCCGGGCGCGATGACCTGGAACATCACCTTCCATCACGACACCCACACGCACCCGGCCATGGCCGATACCACCGGCATCGCGAGCGGGAGCTGGCCCATCCCGAGCGTCGGCGAGAGCTCGGCCAACGTCTGGTACCGCGTGCGGCTCACGGTGCGCGACTCGATTGGCCTCACCCACACGACGTATCGCGACGTCCACCCCGTCACGGTCCCGCTCACGGTGACCAGCGTGCCGAGCGGACTGCAGGTCCTGATGGACGGGCGGCCGGTCCCGGCGCCGCACGACACCACTGGCGTGGTGGGGGTCGTCCGCTCCGTGGGCGTCGAGTCGCCGCAGTACGCGAACGGCAAGTTCTGGGCGTTCTCGTCGTGGTCTGACGGCGGCGCGCAATCCCACACCTTCATCACGCCCGGCAGCGCGGCCACCTACACCGCCACGTTCGTCGAGACCTCGGGCGGGAGCTGCTATCAGATTCAAAGCGAGCGCAGTGACAAGTGGCTCACGGTCGACACCTCGGGCAAGGTCGTCGCCGGCAGCACGCTGCAGGCAGGCGGGCAGATCTTCCAGCTCGTTCCGAACGGCACCCAGTACAAGCTCAAGGGCTCGGGTGATGCATTCCTGACGGTGGTGGCGAACCAGCTCTCCATGAGCGCCAACTTCACCAGCGGGGAGTCGTTCACCCGGCTGGCCTGCGGCTACGGCGGGCGCACTCGCGTCGGCTTCCAGGCCTCCGTGGGGAGCGCGCCCCATTGGAAGGAAACCACGCCGGGCGGGCCCATCCAGAGTGGTGACGGCGGCAATGGCGGCGCCTGCAACCCGGCCGATGGCGGAGCCTGGGAGGGCTTCTACCTCGAACCAGTGGCCTGCCCGGGCGCCGGCACCGGCCCCGTGTGCGGCAACGGCACGGTGGAGAGCGGTGAGCAATGCGACGATGGCAACACCCAGCCGGGCGATGGCTGCGATGCGGCCTGCCACACCGAGGCCAGCGGCAGCGCGGGCTGCTTCCGCATCCAGAGCGAGCGCACCGACAAGTGGCTCACCGTCGACGGCGCGGGCAAGGTGGCCGCTCTCGGCACGACGCAGACCGGTGGCGAGGTCTTCGAGCTCGTCATGAGCGGCGCGAAATACAAGCTCAAGGGAGCGAGCGGCGCGTACATCGCGGTGGTCGCGGATCAGCTCACCGTGAACGCCACGCTCAACACGGCGGAGTCGTTCACCCGCCACGCATGCGGCGTCCACGGCGGCCGCAATCGCTATGGCTTCGAATCGTCGACAGGCACAGCGCGCAACTGGAAGGAGGTCGCCACGGGCGCTCCCATCCAGAGCGGCAATGGCGGCAACGGGGGCATCTGCAATCCCACGGACGCTGGCGCGTGGGAAGCCTTCTACCTCGAGCCCGCGACCTGCCCGGCGGCGGGACGCTGAGGACCGGGGCCTGCCCGGATCCGGGCAGGCCCCCCACATCTTCCGGTCAGCGTTGCGCTCAGAATGACAAGCCTTCGCAGGTCATTGAAGCGCGCCCTTCGCGAGCCCGCGCGATTGCGGGGCTGCTGCACGGTGGCGTGTCAGGCCCTGTGGAAGGCCTTGGCGAAGAACTTCTCGATGTGTGACTTCTCGGGCTCGAGGGTGCCCGCGGGCGAAGCCACGCCCGATGCGGCGCCAAGAGCAGGACGCAGGCCCGACGCGATGCCCGGCTTGACGTGGTGACGCAGGTCGACCGCCACGTCGGTCTTCACGTGGGTGCCCACGCCCATGGCGGTGTTCACGTCCGCCGAGTGCTTGAGGAAGCCGTTCTCCAGGCCCACCTTGCCGCCCGCCTGGGCCGCCGCGCCCGCCACCGCGCCCGCGGTGACCGAGCCGTGCACCCGGCCCACGTGCCCGCCCGCCGTGGCGTACGCCCCCGCCGTGGCGGACGCGCCCACCTGCCCTGAGAGCATCGCCGTGGCCGTCTTCGGGTCCACGGTGGCCACGCCCTCGGCGAAGGCGGAGGCGGAGGCCTTGGCTTCGCCCTTCACGTAGCCGCCCACGTGCCGGTTGAAGTCATGGTTCGCGCTCGCCGTGACGCCCACGCCCGTCTCCGCCTTGGCCGTCAACGCAGCGGTGTACGCGTGCGAGCCCGTGTCAGCCGACACGCCGGCCTGGGCCTGCGCCTTGAAGCTGTTGGCCTCGCCGGTGAGCTGCGCGCTCGACACGCCGAAGCGGCCCGCGTGCGTCTTCTGCCATTCGTAGGAGGCGTGGGGCCCCTGCAGCTCGGCCTGGGCCGAGTAGTGGTGCAGGCCACCGCCGCTGTAGCTGGAGGTGGAGGCCTGCATCGAGCCCACGTTGCCGCTCAGCCGGCCACCGCCGAAGGTGTCCTTCTGGAAGGGACGGCCCGGCTTGTCGATGAACATGTTCTGCTTCGCGGCCGGGGGCGCCGTGAGCTTGTTGTCACCCCCGCTCACCGCCACGTCCGAGGCCTGGCCCGTGGTCCGCTCCCAAGGGCTGTAGGAAGGCGCGCCCTCGGGCCCGCCCGCGTGCTTCACCGGCTTGGGCTCCACGGCCGCCGGCGTGCTCGCGGTGGGCTTGTTGGCCGTCGCGGCGGGCGGCGTCGCGGTGGGCTTCGTGGCCGTCGTGGGCAGCGTCGACGCGCGCGCCGGCGGCTTGGGCCGGGACACCGTGGACGTCGGGAGCGTGGCGGAGCGGGAGAGGGACGAACCGATGCGACGGGCCATGGGAGGAACCTCGGAGGTGCGGCGAAGGGGACCGAACAGCGATGCCCTCCCCTACTGCATCCGACATGCCGCGCCCCCAGCGCACCGTGTGGCCAAGCCTCGCCTGTGGTTTCAAGCAGTTGGCGGGAGGGGCCTCGTGGGAGTGGTGAGCGGGCTGGTGACTGGGATCACCAGTGCCGGCGACAGCGGTCATCACGCCCCTGCCGCGGCTGAAACGGCAACGGCCCGCCCCTCTCCGCATTGAGAGGGGCAGGCCGTCCGTGAGCTTCAGCTGTGCTCGGGCTGCGTGAGTCCGTTCCGCGGGGTCACCGCCTGGCTCAGAACAGGTTGGCGATGCCCTTCACCGGCTGCGGCGCGGCCTCGGTGTTCCCCAGCGCGCCCATGTAGGCTCCGAAGAGCATGGAGGCCGGGTTGGCGCGGCCCTTGGTGACGGACCCGACGACGCCCTCCGCGACGCCCTTCAGGGTGTTGAGGTAGCCGGTCGCGGCGCCCTCGAGGACGCCCTTGAAGCCGCCCTCCGAGTTGCCGACGCCCGTCAGCACGTTGCTGACTCCCGGCAGGAACCACAGGGCCTTGCCCGCCTCGCCCGCGGCCCACTGGAAGTTGTCCTTGTTGCTCCCGTCCGCCTTGACGTGGGTGTCCTTCGTGGTCGGCAGCTGGTGCTCGCCCAGGAAGGAGTAGCCCTTCTCGGCGAAGTCCTTGAGCATGCCGGCCTCCGTGCCGTGGCGCGCGTCCCCGTCCTTGGTGATGCCCTCGATGTTGCCGTCGCCCTTGCCGTTCTGGACCTTGTTCGCGCGGTCCCCACCCGTGGAGGCCTTGGCGCTGTCGATGAACTCCAGCACCTTGGTCAGCCGGTAGACGCCGTCGGCGTTCTGCTTCGGGTCCTTCAGGTCGAGCTTGGGGTCGACGCCGGTCTGCTTGCACAGCTGCTCGAACTTGATGTCCTTCTGGCGGCCCAGCTTCTTCAGCACGGGCGAGTCGTCGACGATCTGCGCCGCCGACCGGTTGTCCCCGGCCGGCCGCTTGTCGTTGGCGCTCGGGACGCCATTGGCGGAGGCCTGGGGAGCCGCGGCCGCCGGCTGGAGCGCCGGAGCGCAGCGCGGACGCAGGTTGATGGCGGCGGGCTCGAACGAATCCACCGGGCTGAAGCCACGCATGGGCGCGCCCTGGAGGCTTCGAGCCCCCACGTCCTGGACGGGCCCCGCCGACAGCAGCTGCTTCGGGTCGACGGAAGCGGACGGAACAGCGCTCGGGCGCAGCAGGGAGGAGGAGAGAGCGGAGGGCTTGGCGAGGATCATGGGGTCACCGGGTTCGGGACATCGATGCGCTGCCTCATTGCAGCGCGGATGCCAGCCCGGTGGGCCCCGCAACCCCTGGACTTCTCAGGGATGGGGGACGCGCTTCAGGCGCCACGGTGGTGACCGCGGTCACCAGGAGGATGGCGCCAGTCACCACGCGGCCTCTGCTCAAGCCGCCGGGGGTTCGGAGATGGAGCGACAGCTGGTGAAGCGGCCTTCTCCAATGACATCCGCCAGACATCACCTCCGTGGCCCTGGCGCGGCGTACGCTGTCTCCCGCGAACCACCGCCAGGAGCGAGGACATGCACGGCAAACCCGGTGCCTTGGACACAGCCTCGTTGCAGGAGGCGCGCGCCGGCATCCAGTCCGGCGCGCTGCGTGGGGACGCGTTCCGCGAGCTCCTTCTCTCGGTACCCGCTCACGAGCGGGACGGTTGGGTCGACGCGCTGCTCGGGTTCGATGAGCCGCCGCCAGACATCGCGAACCTTCCACACGGAGCGGTGCCCTACCTGCCGAGCGGCGTGGACGAGATCCTGGCGATGGTGGACGAGGCGCCGCTCCGGCACGACAGCGCGTTCGTCGACCTCGGCTCAGGACTGGGTCGCGTGGCGATCCTCGCCCACCTGTTGTCCGGGGCGCGAGCGCAGGGGGTGGAGCTCCAGGAGCCTCTCGTCCACCGCGCGAGGGCACGCTGCGCCGAGCTTGCCCTCCCACTCGTCTCGTTCGTCCACGCCAACGCCGCCGACGTCGAGCTCGATGGGTCGGTCTTCTTCCTGTACGCCCCCTTCAACGGAGAAATGCTGGCCGCCGTGCTCCGCCGCCTCGAGGACGTCGCCCGAAGAAGGCGCATCGTCATCTGCGCGGTGGACCTCGAGCTTCACGGCGTGCCCTGGCTGCGGGAAAGGAAGACCCAGAAGGTCTCACTGACGCTCTACACCTCATACATGCACAGCGTCCCCTTTCGCTGACACGCTAGCGCTTCTTCTTCGGCGGGCCGTTCAGCGCCACCGCGGCCTTCACGAGCGCCTTGAAGGCGCGCGCGTCGACCTTCTCCCCTTCCTGGAGGTCGATGGCCCGTCGCGTGTTGCCCTCCAGGCTGGAGTTGAAGAGGCCCGAGGGGTCCGGGACGCTGGCCCCCTTCATGAAGGTGAGCTTCACGACCTTCTTGTACGACTCGCCGGTGCAGACGATGCCGTGGTGCGACCAGACCGGGGTGCCCATCCACTTCCACTCCTCGGTCATCTCCGGGTCGGCCTCCAGGATGAGCGCCCGCATGCGGGCCAGCGTCTCCCCGCGCCAGTCCCCCAGGTCGACAATCCGCTGATCAATGAGCCGGGAGGCGGCGGCTCCGGTGGCCTGCTCACTGCTACGCATGGGCGGCCTCGAGCGGACGGGCCACCGGGCGGGCCTGCAGCTGGCGCCAGAGGACATACGAGATGCCCCAGAGCACGCTCGTGCCCGCCGCGAAGCCCCACGCCTCCGGGCCAGCCCCCACGGAGAGGTGGGCGATGAGCGCGGAGGCCAGGTTGAAGGCGAAGCCCGCGTAGGCCCACTCCTTGAGCCGCGCCGGCACCGGCGCCAGCAGCGCCGCCACGCCCAGGAGCTTGGCCCAGGCGAGCTCCACCCGGAAGTAGCCGGGGAAGCCGAGGTGGGTGAACCCCTCCGCCGCCTCCGGCAGGGTCAGCTGCGCGTAGGCGGTGAAGCCAATCTGCAGACAGAACAGCGTGGTGACGGTCCAGAAGCCGATGAGGATTCCCTTGGTGCGGGGCATGTTCAGGTCCGGGGGTTGGAGGACAGGTTGGGGGCTTCCACGCCGAACTGCTTCGCGTACTCGGCGTTCAGGCGCTGCCAGCCTTCGAACTTCATGGCGTCAGGGCCGACGATGCGCCCCACCGGCTCACCGGCGAGCAGCTGCTCCAGCACGTCGAAGCTGATGTGCCAGCCCGCCGCGCCCATCGAGATGAAGCCGCGATGGATGTTGTGCCAGAGCGTGAGCCGGGTGCCGCCGCTCTCCAGCGGCTCCAGCTCCCAGCGCATGTCGTTCCCGCCCCAGCCGTACTCGAGCAGCTTCGGCGGGTCCGCCCGCTTCACCTGCGACTCGGCGACGTGCTCCTTCGGCGCGCCCACGGTGGTGAGCTTCACGGCGCCCACGGCGGCCAGGTTCCGGTTGGCGTCAAACGGCGCCCACTCGCGCAGGTGCGCGGGGTCGGTGATCGCCTCCCAGACCTTCGTGGGCGGATGGCGCAGGTCCCGGACGAGCACGAGCGTCCACTTCTCCCCTTCCTTGTGGATCCTGGCGCCCGCCGCGGGGCCGGGCGTGTACTTCGCACGGTGGCTCATCGCTTCTTTCCTTTCGTGGGTGTCTCGGGTGTCGCGTCCATCCGGTCCAGATGGCGTTCGAGCGCATCGACGTGGGCCGTCCAGAAGCGCCGGAAGGGCGTCAGCCACGCGTCGACCTCCATCAGGGGCTCGGGCCGCAGCCGGTAGACGCGCCGCTGGGCTTCGACCCGCGCCTCCACGAAGCCCGCGTCGCGCAGCACCCGCAGGTGCTTGGACACGGAGGACTGGGGCATCCTCAGCTGGCGCTCAAGCTCGCCGACGGAGCACTCCGACGCCGCCAGCAGGCTGAGGATGCTCCGGCGGTTTGGCTCCGCGATGATCGCGAACGATGATTCCATGCGGTTCATATACCCATTGCTTCATATTCCCGTCAAGGCATATACCCGTCCCCATGAAAAAGCCCATGACCTCCTCCAAGCCGCACCCCTCCGACAGCCACGACCTGATCCGCGTGCAGGGGGCCCGGGAGAACAACCTGAAGGACGTGAGCGTCGAGCTTCCCAAGCGGCGGCTGACGGTGTTCACCGGCGTCTCGGGTTCCGGCAAGTCGTCGCTGGTGTTCGGCACCATCGCGGCGGAGTCGCAGCGGCTGATCAACGAGACCTACAGCACCTTCGTGCAGGGCTTCATGCCGTCGCTGGGCCGGCCGGAGGTCGACGTCCTGGAGGGGCTGACCCCCGCGATCATCGTGGACCAGGAGCGGATGGGCGCCAACTCCCGCTCCACGGTTGGCACGGCGACGGACGCCAACGCGATGCTGCGGGTGCTCTTCAGCCGCCTGGGCAAGCCCCATATCGGCTCGTCCAACGCCTTCTCCTTCAACGTCCCGTCGGTCCGCGGGGTCGGGCAGATCTCCGTCGCGAAGGGCAACGCCCCCAAGAAGGCGGAGACGCGCGAGTTCACGATCACCGGCGGCATGTGCCCGCGCTGCGAGGGCATGGGACAGGTCAACGACATCGACCTGTCGCAGCTGTACGACGACAGCAAGTCGCTCAACGAGGGAGCGCTCACCATCCCGGGCTACACGGCGGACGGCTGGTACGTGCGCATCTTCTCGGAGTCGGGCTTCCTCGACCCGAACAAGCCGATCCGTGACTACACCCAGAAGGAGCTCCAGGACTTCCTCTACAAGGAACCGACCAAGCTGAAGATCGAGAAGATGAACCTCACCTACGAGGGCCTCATCCCGCGGATCCAGAAGTCGTTCCTGTCCAAGGACGTTGAAGCGATGCAGCCGCACATCCGCGCGTTCGTGGAGCGGGCGGTGACGTTCACCACCTGTCCGGAGTGCAAGGGCACCCGGCTCAACGAGGCCGCCCGGTCTTCCAGGATCAAGAAGATCAACATCGCCGAAGCCTGTGCGATGCAGATCAACGACCTGGCGGAGTGGGTGCGCGGGCTGGACGAGCCGTCCGTCGCGCCGCTGCTGGCGACGCTGCGGCAGACGCTCGACTCGTTCGTGGAGATTGGCCTGGGCTATCTGAGCCTCGACCGGCCGTCGGGGACGCTGTCGGGCGGCGAGGCCCAGCGCACGCAGATGATCCGCCACCTGGGGTCGGCGCTCACCGACGTGACCTACGTGTTCGACGAGCCGACGGTCGGGCTGCACCCGCACGACATCCAGCGGATGAACCGCCTGCTGCTGCGGCTGCGCGACAAGGGCAACACCGTGCTGGTCGTCGAGCACAAGCCGGAGGCGATTGAAATCGCGGACCACGTCGTCGACATCGGCCCCGGCGCGGGCACGGCCGGTGGCCAGGTGGTGTTCCAGGGCACCGTCGACGGGTTGCGGGCCAGCGGCACGCTCACCGGGAAGCACCTGGATGACCGGGCGTCCTTGAAGCCGACGGTGCGAAAGCCGACGGGCGCGCTGAAGGTGCGCGGCGCCAGCAGCCACAACCTGCGGAAGGTGGACGTCGACATCCCGCTGGGCGTGCTGGTGGTGGTGACCGGCGTGGCCGGGTCGGGAAAGAGCTCGCTCATCCACGGCTCGGTGTCCGGACGGGACGGCGTGGTGACGGTGGACCAGAGCGCCATCAAGGGCTCGCGGCGGAGCAACCCGGCGACGTACACCGACCTGCTGGAGCCGGTCCGCAAGGCGTTCGCGAAGGCCAACGGCGTGAAGCCCGCCCTGTTCAGCGCCAACTCCGAGGGCGCCTGCCCCACCTGCAACGGCGCCGGGGTCATCTACACCGACCTGGCGATGATGGCCGGCGTCACCACGGTCTGCGAGGACTGCGAGGGCCGGCGGTTCCAGGCGGCGGTGCTGGACTACCGGCTCGGCGGGCTCAACATCGCCGAGGTGCTGGACCTGCCCGTCTCGGACGCGGTCACCTTCTTCAGCAAGGGCGAGGCGAAGACGCCGGCCGCGCACGCGATCCTGCAGCGCATGATGGACGTGGGCATCGGCTACCTGCGGCTCGGACAGCCCCTCACCACGCTGTCGGGTGGCGAGCGGCAGCGGCTGAAGCTCGCGACGCACATGGCCGAGGACGGCGGTGTCTACGTGCTCGACGAGCCGACCACCGGACTGCATCTGGCCGACGTCGAGCAGCTGCTCGGGCTGCTGGACCGGCTGGTCGACTCCGGCAAGTCGGTCATCGTGATCGAGCACCATCAGGCGGTCATGGCGCACGCGGACTGGATCATCGACCTGGGGCCGGGCGCGGGCCACGACGGCGGGCGGGTGGTGTTCGAAGGCACCCCGGCCCAGCTGGTCGCGAAGCCTTCAACGCTGACCGGCAAGCACCTGGCGGCGTACGTCGGCTAGGGACTGGACAACCGCCCCCCCGCTGCCCGGCGGGGGCGCATGGCGTGCCGTCGCCCTGCATGCCGGGACGACGGGACGGCCTGTGCTCTCCCGCTCGAAGGCGATGGCTGACTTGCAGGGGCCGGTCCCCACCCCGAGCTTGAAGTGACGAGCAAAGGGAGACCGGCGATGGAGATCAAACCCCAGGCCATGGCGATACCCAGGTCGACGGATCACCTGGAGAAGGGGAAGTACGGTCCCATCTTCCCGAAGACCCCCGCCTGTTATGGCTTCACGATTGTCGCCAACGTCAAGCCGGGGCGCGCCGATACGCTGCGCGGCTACGGTCAGCGCCTGGCCGAAGCGCTCAAGGGCACCCCGGACCTGCTCGCACCGCTCAAGCTCCACTACCTCCGCTGGGTGCTCTTCGATGACGACACCCGGTTCATGTATCAGGGCATCTTCGACACCGACTTCGACAAGTACACCGAGGACGCGGTCGTGCTCTTCACGAAGTCCGGCATCAACACCGCCTTCGAGAACCTCGAGGGGTTTCCCATGGACTGGAAGACCAACGCGCCCGCGTTCGTCAAGTTCATCCGGGACCACCAGTGCAACAGCTTTCTGGAATACGGCGAGTATCCCTACTTCACGAGCGATGAGATCAAGAAGGCCCTGAAGCTCAAGGCCTCGTTCACCGAGATGCTCGAGCAGATGCAGTAGGGGCCTGTCATGAGCGAGCCAGCCGGGCGCACGTACAACCAGAACCACGCTCCGAGGAAATACTCGAAGGGCCATCGGCGGGTCAGCGTCTACACGTCCTGGAGCTACCCCGGAGAAGCCAATCGCAACCCCGCCGAGATGGACAACCGGTTCTCGACGATGATCGAGGTCCGCCGGGTGCTCTGGCCCGCCTACGAGGCCCCGCGGTGGGCGGACCCGCTGAGGTTCCAGCAGGGAATCGCGGGCTCCCTGGAGCTCTTCTTCTGGGCGTGGGTGAAGTTCCAGGAGGTCATGGAGGAGGTCACCGGGCACGCGGTCCCCATGTTCCAGCGGGTGGACCAGGCGGGCTTCCCCCTGCCGCTCGACGAGCGGGTCCTCGCGGATGCGGACACGCTGCTCGTCTTCGGGCTGGACCACGACGTCACCGAACAGGTGGCCGCCCCGGAGGAGATCGAAGCGGTCCGCGCATTCCTCGAGCGTGAAGGCACCTGTC
This sequence comes from Corallococcus exercitus, assembly GCF_042231735.1. Taxonomy (GTDB): domain Bacteria; phylum Myxococcota; class Myxococcia; order Myxococcales; family Myxococcaceae; genus Corallococcus; species Corallococcus exercitus_B. Next base: position 9,028,656 of record NZ_CP102577.1, on the reverse strand, counting down.
TGGTGTTGGGCCCCCACCACGACGTCGGGCACTCGCAGGACCTGGACGAGCGCGCCGTGGAATACGCCCACCATGGCGACGCGCTGGTGCCGCGTCAGCAACGCTTTGGCGGCTATGCGCGCTCGTTGATGAAGGGGCTGGGAATCCCCGTGGAGAATCGCTGGGGTCTGCGCCCCGCCGTCGTTGAAGGAACGAACCGGAGCGCCCCTTTGACGGTGATGGCGGACCTGGATACGCGCGGCTGGCTCACCGGGGTCCAGAACTTCAACTTCCACATGCACCTGCCGCACTACGCGGTCACCCCGGAGGACTCCCGTTCGGCGCGTGTCCTGGCGAAGCAGCCCATCGACCGGACCCGGCCCCATCCGTTCACGAACGCGGGAAACACCGAGTTCAATGCGCTGGTGTGGATTCCGCCGGGCGACGGCAGGGCGGGCGACGTGCTGGTGGCGGACTCCACCATCTTCAGCACCCTGTTCGGGGCGGACGAGAGCCTCGTGCGCTTCTGGAAGAACCTCGCCACGGCCCATTGAGATGCTCGAACTGGACGACATCCAGAGCGGAGTGCTGCGGCCCCGGCCGTCTCCGTACGTCGCGGCCTACATCCTCTTGCGCATCGACGAGCGGAGCGCGGGACGGGAGCTGATGCGGCGGCTCGGCTCGGTGGTGACCACGGCCGCCCAGCCGAGCAGCCTGCCTGCCGACTGCGGGCTCGGCGTCGCGCTCACGTATCACGGGCTCGAGGCGCTGGGCGTACCACGGGACTCCCTGGACAGCTTCGCGTGGGAGTTCCGGCAGGGCATGGCCGCCCGGGCGAAGGCGCTGGGCGACGACGGTGAGAGCAGCCCCGAACACTGGGAGTCTCCGCTGGGAACGAGCGAGGTCCACGTCGTGTTGACGGCGCTCTCGCCGGATCAGGTCCGGCTCGAAGCCGCGCTGGACCGCGCGCACACGGCCCTGCGGGAGCTGGGCGGCATCAAGGCCATCTGGCGTCAGGACTGCCACGCCCTGAGCACGGGCAGGGAGCCGTTCGGGTTCAGGGACGGCATCAGCCATCCGGCCGTCGAGGGGAGCGGCATTCCCGGGAGCAATCCCCATGAGGTGCCGCTCAGGCCGGGCGAGTTCGTCCTCGGCTACCCGGATGAGACGGGCGGTGTCTCCCCGATGCCCCGGCCTGACGTCCTGGGGCGCAATGGAACGTACGTCGCCTTCCGCAAGCTCCATCAGCGGGTGGCCGCGTTCAGGCAGTACCTGAAGAACGCCGCGAGCAGTCCGGAGGACGAGGAGGTCCTGGCAGCGAAGATGATGGGCAGGTGGCGGAGCGGCGCGCCGCTGGCGCTGTGCCCCCACCACGACGTTCCCGGCCTGGGCGCTGATGCCTCGCGCAACAATGACTTCCGCTATTCAGATGACCCGACCGGATACAAGACGCCTCCCGCGTCGCACGTCCGGCGAGCGAACCCCCGCGACGCGTCTGTCGCTGGCGTGGTCAGGCTCCATCGGATGATCCGGCGCGGAACCGCCTACGGCCCGGAGCTGCCCGACGGAGTCCTCGAGGACGATGGCGTCGACCGGGGGTTGATGTTCGCCTTCATCGGCGCGCACCTCGGACGGCAGTTCGAGTTCGTGCAAGAGGAGTGGGTCAACGCCGGTGAGTTCCTGGGGCTGGGCGACGCGAAGGACCCCATCGCCGGCGCGCACGATGGAGCGGGCACCTTCTCCTTCCCGAAGCGGCCCATCCCCAGGCGTTTGCAGGGCCTTGCGCGGTTCGTGGTCACGCGCGGAGGCGAGTACTGCTTCATGCCCGGGCTGCGCGCGCTGCGGTGGCTTGCGGAGCTCCGGACATGAACGGTTCAGCGTCCCTGGACGTGGTGGTCATCGGTGCCGGACCGGCGGGACTGCTCGCGGCGCTCCGCGCTGGAAACCTGGGCGCCCGGACCGCCCTGGTCACCCGCGACGCGTTCGGCGGCATGGCGGCCCACGACGGACCGGTCCCGGTGAGGACGCTGGCGCAGGCGGCGCGGTTGCTCCGTGATGCCCGGCAGCTGGGGCGCTATGGCATCGCGGTGACGGAGCCCGTGCTGGACTACGAGCGGCTGCTCGAGCGCGTGCGCGAAGTGACCGGCGACGTTGGCACTCACGCGGCCCTGCGCGAGCAGATCGCCGAGGCGGGGGTCTCCGTGCACGAGCACGCCGGCGCCGCGCGCTTCACGGACCCGCACACCCTCGAGACCCAGCGCGGGCTTCGGTTCCGGGCGGAGAAGGTCATCCTCTGCTCCGGCGGCGTGAACCGGCGCCTCCCCATCCCGGGATTCGAGCTCACGAAGACCCACAGCGATGCGTGGAGCCTGACCTCCGTTCCGCCGACGATGGTTGTCGTGGGCGGTGGCGCCACGGGAGTCCAGGTGGCGTCGGTCTTCGCCGCGTTCGGCACACGGGTGCGGCTCTTCGAGGCGGGAGCACGCATCCTGGCGACCGAGGACGCGGACGTGTCCGCCGCGGTCGCGGAGTCCTTCCGTCAGGCCGGCATGGAGGTGCGCGAGGCCTTCGGCACGATTGAACGCTTCGAAGCGACGCCAGGGGGCGCGCGGATGGTCTTCTCCAAGGACGGCGTGCGAGACAGCGCCGAGGCCGCGCTCGTCGTCGTCGCCGTGGGCTGGATGGCCGACACCGCCGCGCTCAACCTCGCGGTCGCGGGCGTCGAGACCGACTCGCGTGGTTTCGTCCGCGTCGATGCCCAGCTGCGCACCTCCGCGCCGCACATCTTCGCCGCCGGAGACGTGACAGGGCGCCTGATGCTGGTCCCCCAGGCGTTGCAGGACGGGTTCGTCGCGGGCTCCAACGCGGCACGCTCCCCGATGATCTCCGTCACGGACGAGGTGAGTCCGATGGGCAGCTTCACCGACCCCGAGTACGCGCAAGCGGGCCTGACCGAAGCGAAGGCACGCCAGACGCACGACGTCGTCGTGGCGGTGGTGCGCTTCGACTCGACGACGCGGACCCTCATCGATGGTCGAACGACCGGGTTCTGCAAGCTCATCGTCGACCGCGCCACGCGGAAGCTCCTCGGCTGTCACGTGGTGGGTGAGCGGGCGGTCGACCTGGTCCAGACCGCGGCGATCGCCATCGCGGCGGGGATGCGAGTGGAGGAACTGGCGCGAATTCCCCTCTCGTTCCCCACCTATACCGGCGTCCTGGGTCGTGCGGCGGCCATCGCCGCCCGCCAGCTCCAGATCGACGTGGACCGGGCCCGCCTCGCGGAGCTGCTTTGACTCAGCGTGGCCGGCTGCGCCTTCCACTCGCCCGTCCAACCCGGTCAACCCGGTCGCGGCGCCGTCAACTGTTGCTGACCTGAGCGTCGAGGAATCCGTGCGCCAATACAGCTTCTTCCCCAAGGAAGCGCCTTGAGGAGGAGCCCAGACGAACTCTGGCCCCGGGGGCGTCGATGAACAGCATGCCCCTACTTCACCCCTGGCGGCTGGAACGAGGGCGCCGCCGCGAGGAGTTCCTTCAATCGCTCCTCCGGCACTCTCGCCCAGGCCTCCGCGGGCAGGAGCGTGCCGAAGAGGCTGGCGTCGAAGACGTGCTGTCGCCGCATGACCCGATCCCACTGAAACGCGTCGTAGGTCCCCTCGAAGATGAGCTGACGGACCTCGACGAAGGGCAACTCCCCCCGCGCTCCGTCGTCGAGCCACTTCCTGGCCCGCATTTCCCAGAGGCTTCCCTTGCGGTCGACACGCCCGATCTGCTGCTCGAGCACGGCCGGACTCCACTCGGCGTGGAACTGCACCACGACGCGACACGACTTGTGCAAGTTGAGTCCCTCGCGCCCGACCTGGCTTTGCGCGATGAGGACCCACGGAGAGGTCCCCGACCGATTGAACGTGGCTTGGAGGAACCGGCGCGTCTGCCACCGCGTTGAGCCGTCGAGCAGACGCGCATGGAGGCTCTGGCGGCCATCGTCGTTCACCAGGAAGTCGCGGAGCGCTTGCCGCCAGCGCACCGTTTGCTCGTCGTCCAAGTCCTCATTGCCAGGTTCGCCGAGCAGGGGACGCAACTGCTCGTCTACGAACTCCGTGGCCAGCGCATCGAAGCGCTCCTGTGTCACTTCGCCTGACTCCGAAGTCGTTGCCAGGAAGTCGTCGAGGACGAATGAAACCAAGTGATCTTCGAGCGCGCCCTGCATCTCGCGATCGACCGGGGCGCCGCCAAGGAGAGTGGAATCGGTGCACCATGCGATGACCGGCTTCTTCGCGCGTTCGCGCACCTGCTTGCGAAGGCGCTTGTAGGCCTTGTGACTCTCCGCGAGAACGCGGCGTAACTCCGCGCTGGTGCCCGTGGCCAGGCGCCCCGAGAGCGACGTCGTGGCGCGGAGCCGCTCAAGCTGAAGAACCGCGATGCCGAGCAGCTCAGGGTCCGTATGGATGACGTGGGAAATCGGCTTTCCTGCGTCGGCCGCGCGCAGCGCGTGGCGCACGTTGAGCACGTCGCGCAGGAGCCGCAGGGGCCGGAGAAAGACGCCGAAGACAAGCACCTTCTCTCGCTGGCTCGTCCAGCTCTCGATCTCCTTCACGGCCGCAAGGATGCGCGGATGCTCGGAGTCGGGGTCGAACTCGACGCCAATCACGGGCGGTAATCCCTCCAACACGCGCTTGCGGCCATCACGGAGCCGCCGGTACCAGTACGCAACGCGAGCGATCTTCCCGCGCGTGTGTTCGTCGACGACGCCGGGCTCAGGCACGCGGAGCGGCTCGTTCATCTCCGACAGTTCAATGCTGAAGTGCCCCGCCGACAGCTTCGTATATGCGTCTTGCACCGTCCGGGGCCAAGCCTCGGTGTCCTTGCGCGTCAGCCTGCGAGCGCTATGGCTCATGCACTCGGCGGCGAAGAGGACATCGATCCAGGGTGAGTTCTGGCCAACTGTCTCCGTCAACCCGATCGGCACACGTGAGAGCCGGCGATGCGGGTGTGAACGTCCCTCAGAGAGCGCTGCGTTCTTGCGGAAACTTGTGACGAGAGCGTCCCCGTCACGTCGGCGCCTCGTGACGTAAGGGGCCAGTGTTCTGGTGAAGTCCCGCGCGGCCGCGACCAGTTCATCCAGGCGGCTCTCTTCGTCGGGAGCGATGGCCGCGCGGCTCACGGCGGCGTGCAGTCGCTGCACGACCTGGTTCCCATGTTCCCGCTCAAGACCACTCCGCGCGCGGCCCAGGAGGTCGTTCCACTGCGACAGATCAAGCTCCATTGGCGTTGCCGTAAGGCACAGCCGCCGTCCGGTCTCGGGCTGCTTCAAGAGCGCGTCAATCAGCCGGGCAAGCACTGTACCGGGGACCGCGCTTGGCACCGCGACCTTGAGGTCCACCTCGCCCCGGCTCTTGTGTGCCTCATCAATGACGAGCAGGTCGAATGCACCGAGCCAGAAGCCCAGCAATTCCTCGGTCAATGGCCGGCCATCACCGTCGAGCTCGAACGCGGCGAGCAGCGCGTCGTTTTTCCAGCTCGTCATGTTGAGGGGCGGCAGGCTTTCGATCCGCTTCCGGAGATCGCGCCGCCCACGAACGAGCGGGGCAACCTCGCGCGCGATGCGGGCCATCCCGGTCCAGATCGACGACGACCTTGCATCGTCGAGCTCCCGTTGAAGCTTGCCGAACCGCGTCCGGCCGTCCATGCGCTCCGCAGGTGAGGCAAGGTGCAGCTCGACGAGCGCAGGAAGAGCCACACGCCAGGGGTGGGAATTGCTGCGCACCTGCGGCGCCCGGAACCCGTGGGAGATGAGCCACCACTCGGACGCGTCGGGGCACGGACTGAAGTCCTTCCAGGAGAATGGGTTGGGCGAAACCTCCCGCAGGAACTCCGTGAAGGTCGTGAGGGATTTCGGCACCGGGCCGCTCGGGCGGAGCTTTCGCGACTCCGCGTTCCATTGGTGCATGAGGCCGTGCGGAACGACGACGGCAGCGCGCCCGCCCGCATCGAGGACGGCATGCACGACGGCGCACGCGATGCGTGTCTTTCCCGTTCCGACTTCGTCGGCCAGCACGACACCGCTTTCCGGCAGGCGCTCGGCCATCCACATCAGCGACGCGCGTTGCCCATCATCGAGGTGCTGCTCTCCTGGCGTCCTGGCCGCGTCCTCCACGACGAGCTTCCGCAGCGCGCTGGCGGCCCGGGACCACGAAAAACTCATCGCAGCCCCAACGCGTGCGCCGCGCCATCGAGCACCTCGAAGTACCGGGCCCGTTGCTTGTCGGTCAGGTGTGGAGAGCGCAACTCTGGCTCGCGCAGGTGCACGAACACGTTGATGCGGTGCGTTCGCCATGTCGCGATGAGGTCCTCCGGGAACGAGGCGCGGAACATCCGGTCGAGGTGGTCGAGCCAGTCATCGAGCATCGACTTCGGGAGTGCCGCCTGGAGCGCCGCCACCTCCTCCACGAGCTCGGCGGCGGCATGAAGGGCATAGCGCTTCGCCTGCTCCATCGTCTTCCCGGTGCGCGCCCCCTGGGCGCCGCCGCCGTCCTCCTCGGCGCCCTCGGCTCCGTCCCTGTCGTCGGTAGCCTCGGCCGGACGAATTGGAAAATCCAGGAGCGCCGCGAGTGCATCCGCATACGTGTCGAAGCGTGGAGGCTGCCAACCCACACGCCCTGCGGCATCCACGACGGGGACGACCCATTCCCGGTCTCCACCAGCGCGAACATGGAGCGCGGTTGGGTTCTCCGTGGACTCCAACAGGACGTCGTCGTCACGCCGAACGTCGAACCAGTGGCGGCCCGTCCAAGTGATGCTTGCGCTGTCCGAGGCATCCTCACGCCAGAGCAGGCGGAGCTGTCGTGACGGAGCCGGGTCGATCATCGCGGAGAGAATGGGCGGCGCCTCCAAGAGTGGCAGATCCTCAGGCTTGTCCCCTACCCGGCCCACGCTCCATTCATGCTTGTCGATGGGCCTGCCCTTATCGGGGTAGAAGAGCGAACGCTCGAGCGCCTCGCGGTCGAAACGCTCGTCGACGGCGAAGACCACGCCGGTCTCCACGTTTCCCATGGGCATCTCGCCATGCGTGAGGATGCCCCGACGCGACAGATTGCCGGAGCCAAGGTAGAGGCATCCGTTGCTCACGATCCCATCACGATGGTAGGCCGCGAACACGAACTTGGCGTGGAGGCGGCGGTTGAAGCCCAGCGCGTCCATGGGCCGGACAATCTGCCAGCCCTCCGTCTTCCCCTCCCTCGCCCATGTCGCTACCGCTCCGGACTCACCTGGCTCGACGAGCGCTATGCGTTGCACGCTGTCGGTGAAGACCCCCAGGTTCTCGAGTCTGGCGAACACGGTGGGCTTTCGCACCGTCCCTGACGGCTCCTCGTAGAAGCCCGAACCGCACAGGAGCAGGTTCTTTTTCGAGTCGAGCGCGCCGCGAAAGCCCTCTTGAATCTGCGCGTACAGAGCCCGGTCAAGGGAATGAATGAATCGAGGTTTGCAGTTCACGGGCGCCAGGGAGGCCGCGGTGGCGAGGAGCGTGTCGAGCCGCGCGGTCAGCTTGCGCGCCCGGCTCGGCAACTGCTGCTCGTCCCTGTGGAAACGGCGTGCGAGAAGCGTCTCAATGAACGCCGCCGCCGCTGCCACGTCCGCGCGGTCTTCGGCAGGTGCGGTGCCTTCGAGCGGCACGTCGACGGTCCACACCAGCTCGAGCTGTTGCCGCGCTGACGTGTACGTGAAGTTCGCGGTCATCACCGCCAGGCGGAGGTGGACGGGCACTCCCATCCGATTCCGGGCGAACGCGAGCAGCGCGACCTTCGCATGCAGGAGCGAGCCAGGGTTGGTCGCACGCGGTTGAAACTCATGAAGGCCAGGAATGCGCCCTGGTGGAAAGACCTGCAGCCGTGACGACGACGCGTGCCCATCGAGCATCAGGTGGACGAACACGTTGCCCAGCTCCGCGCGCTGTCGCGGCCGCAACCCGGTGAATCGCTGCACGGCTTCCTCAAGGAAATCCTCGGCACCGGTCATGGCGACGAGAGCCGCGCCGTAGCCGAACATGTCCTCAGGCGGCACGAAGATGTCGAGCAGAGTCTCCGCGCTCATCGGTTGCCTCGCGGGGCAACATCGCGCAGGAGGGAGTGCAGGTTCGCGATGCGGAACGTCCTGCCCGTCCGGTCGGGCTCAATGCTCTCCGCCCCCTCCTCAAGATTGCTGGATTCGTCGGTGGCGTCGATGACTCGGAAGAGCGCGCCACGAACGACGGAGCCGTCCGCGAGCCCGAGCACCTCCCCTACCCGCCCGACAAGAATGCGGATGGCCTGTGGCTCATCGGCTGCGACGATGGCGTCCGCGAAGGCCCGGCTCGTAGCCTCCTTCACATTGGCGGTGTTCGCTTTCTCCACGTAGTTCCTCGCGACCGTTCGGAGTGCCGCGATTGACCGCTTGAGCGTGGGGTCGCACGCGACCGTCGCGAGCGCAATACCTCCGCGTCCTGGCTCCACCGCCCGGGTGAGGTCCGCGACCGCGTCACGGGCACGGTCGAGCATCGCACCGAATGTGCGCGCGGCGACGACCTCATTGGCTTGCTCCCGATGACCGGCCTCTCGAAGCCGAGCCACGACACCGTCTTCAATGTCCGGCACGTCGGCCGCGCGTCCTACCGCGCGCGCGAGGCGCCGACGTTTCTCACTCTCCTGCGTCGAGGTCCCGAGGAGCCGCGAGCGGATGAGTGCCCGCTCTTCGTCGGTCGCATGTTCCGGTGAAAGCGCCTGGATCAGCGTCCTGGGCCAATCCGAGCGTTCCCGGTCCCCCATGAGCCACCCGAGCAACCAGTTGCGCAGGCTGGTCCCCCCCTTCCCGACGCGCTGCTCAAGGAAGGCTTCGACCAGCGAGCGCCCTACCGGCTCGACCGTGAGGAGGTCGAAGCGCGTGCCATGTGCGAAGCCCAGGCCGCCGTCCATCCGGATCGCGCGCGTTGCGGCCTGGCGGTGCGTATTACGCACATAGTGGGTTGCCTGGCGCAGCCGGTGGAACGACCTCACCTCCTGCTCGGTGTCACGACCGAACGCACGCCGGCCGAGGATGCGCTGTGACAGGTCCTCCGGGTCGGCGAAGTACTCCAGTTTGCACGCGAGCGCTTCGATGCCGTGGCAGATGGCTGTCGGCTTCGGCACATTCGAACCCTGTCTCGCCAGCTCCTCGTGAAGCACCAGCGCGGCCAGAGGCCACGAGAGCTGCCGGGCGAACCAGATGCGACCGATCTCCGGGACCACGAGCTCGCGGAAGAACAGGTCGGCGGCGCGCAGGTCGAAGTCGAGCGAGATTCGCGAGGAGGAGACTTCGCTCGGCGCGGGAGAGAACCAGTATGTCGCAGCGTCGCTCATGGGCACGGCCCCGCACGCCAGCGAGCGCGAGGCATGACTCCATCTCGACGGATGGGCGCTGAGAAATCAACCGCCGCCCTCCGTGAGCCCGGGGCGTCGCGGACCCGGGTTCGCCGCTCGTAGTTAAGCGGCGTTCCCTGGCCTTCAGCGCGGCCGTTCGGCCAGCACGGACGGTCGCAGCCGGTGCCCGTCGGGGTCCTCGACCACGAACGTGAACCCGAACGGCATGTCCGTGGGCTGCTGCAGCACCTTCAGCCCGAGCCCGCTCCACGCCTCGTAGGTCTGAAGCACCGCCTCCCGGCTGGTCTCGCTGAAGGCGATCTCGATGCCGCCGGGAGTGACGGGCCTGGGCTCGATGTCGCTCGCCGCCCACAGCCCGACCTTGATGCCGTTGGGCAGGACGTACAGGACGAACGTCTCCGAGTTCTCGACGGGCTCGCGGCCCAGGAGCTGGGTGTAGAGCGTGGCGCTCTCCCGAGGGCTGCGGACGGGAAGCAACAAGTAGTTCAAGGTTCGCATCGGAGGTTCCTCCGGGTTGGGGACACCCGATGCGTAGCGCTTGCCAGTGTCAGTTCCTGGCAGGGGTCGACTTCTTCTGCCGCCTTCGCCACTCCTCGACCAGGGGGGCCCGCCTGCCCGGGTAGCGGGCGTCGGAGACCTCGGCCCGTGAGCCCCGTAGGATGGCGCGTCCATGCTCGCTCCCCCGCTTCTTCGGCCCCTTGTTGACAGTGTGTTGCTCCTGGGCGCGGTTGGCTGCACCGGCACTGTCGGTGGGGCGGATGGCGGCGGAGGCGTCGCGGACGCGGGGGGCGTCTCCTGCGGGGAGAAGCCCGCGCGCCCTGCCCCGCTGACGGCGCTCGCCGCGACGAGGACCTGGTAATGCGCATCGCAGTCAGCGGCACGCATCGCGCGGGAAAGTCCACCCTCATCGACGAGCTGTCCGGCCATCTCCCGACCTACGTGACGGTGGATGAGCCGTACCACCAGCTGGAGGAAGAGGGGTACGAGTTCGCTGCGCCCCCGTCGGTCGACGATTTCGAAGAGCAGCTCGCCCGGTCCATCGCCGACCTCGACGAGGCCCCGCGCGACGTGTTGTTCGACCGCTGTCCGGTGGACTTCATCGGATACCTGTTGGCCCACGAGGACCATGACGCGTTCGACCTCGACGCATGGCTCCCGCGCGTACGCACCGCCCTCGGAAAGCTCGACCTGATCGTGCTGGTCGGGATCGAGCAGCCGGATCGGATCTCGCTCTCCTCCTCGGAGGACGAGGAGCTGCGCCTGTCGGTTGACGAGAAGCTGAAGGAACTCCTCCTCGGTGATGCCTACGCCCTCGGCGTGGCGGTGCTGGAGGTCGAAGGTTCTTCGAGGGCGCGTGCGAAGCAGGTTCTCGAGCAGCTTGGGAGAGGCTCGGTTCCGTAGCGCTCCCGCGCCTCACCCAGCCACGGCCCTGCGCACCGCCGGACGCAGGCTGTGGCGCCGCACGTACGCCACCAGCTCCGGATGCCCGCCGAGCAGCATCAGCGTGTTGGCGAGGTGGAGGATGGACGCCATCACCACGTCGGCGGCGGTGAACGTCTCGCCCACGAGGAACTCCCGGCCGCCGAGCCCCTTCTGGATGACGTCGAGCACGGCCGTGAGCCGCGACCTGTGCCTCTCGACCGACTCGTCCGAGGGCGCGCGCTCCGCTGGCGTCTGCATGTCCCGGTAGAACGTCATCACCACGGGATCGAGGGTCAGCTCCGCGAAGGCCATCCAGCCGTAATAGGCACCGCGCTCCGCGGACCCTACTGGCGGCGCCAGGTGCTTCTCCGGGAACCGGTCGGCCAGATGGAGACAGATGGCCAGGGACTCCAGCAGCGTGACGTCCCCATCCACCAGGGCGGGGAGCTCTCCCAGCGGATGCACCGCCAGGTACTCAGGGGTGGTGTTCTCCTGCCGGGCGAGGTCGAGCCTGATCAGCTCGTAGGGCACGCCAAGTTCCTCCAACAGCCAGCGTGGACGGACCGCTCGGGTCCTGGGGGCGAAGTAGAGCTTCATGGGTGGCACTCCTGGGGTGCGTGAGGCTCCAAGATGCGGCTTCGAAGGTGCCCGGACAATGTGGCCTCCTTCGAACTCATTGTCAGGCTAGGCTTGACGGTCATGATCCCTCCCGCCGACATGGTCCTCTTCGCGACGGTCGTCCGAGAGGAGAGCTTCACCCGGGCGGCACTCAAGCTCGGCATCACCAAGCAGACGGTCAGCGAGCGCATCCGCCAGCTGGAAGAGCGCTTGGGAGTACGGCTCCTGGAACGGACCACGCGGCGCCTGCGGGTCACCGGAGCCGGGGTGATGTACTCCGAGCGCTGTGCCGCCATCGCCGCGCTCATCGACGAAGCGAACAGCGAGGTGCAGCAGGGACAAGCGGATCCCACCGGCCTGCTGCGGGTCTCCGCGCCGGTGCTCTACGGCCGCCGGTACCTCACCCCGGTGATTTCGAAGTACCTCGCCCGCTACCCCCAGGCGCGGGTGGAGCTGGTGCTGGCGGACCGCCGGCCCCACCTCATCGAGGAGGGATTCGACGTCGCCATCCACATCGGCCCGCTCAATGACTCGTCGCTCGTGGCGCGAAAGCTGGGAGAGGGCGCGGTCCGCTTCGTGGCAAGCCCGCGCTTCCTGTCGAAGCACGGGACACCGGACGCCAGGGAGCTCCGCTCCGCGCGCTGCATTGGCTTCAGTGCGTTCGAGACGTGGGAGGCAGAGGGGGTGAAAGCCCGGATCGATCCGGTCCTGATGGTGAATGACAGCGAGCTCGCGTGCGAGGCGGCCATCGCCGGGGTCGGCATCGCGCGCGTGCCGGACATCGTCTGCCAGGAGGCCGTCCGCGACGGCCGGCTGAAGGTCCTCTTCGGGCCCAAGCCCGCTGCGATGCGGCCCATCCACGTCGTCTACCCCAGCCGGCTGAACCTTCCGAACAAGGTCCGGCTCTTCGTGGATGCCCTGGCCACGCTGGCGGAGCCGCCCCCGCCGAAGCCTCGCGGCCGGAAGCGGAAGTGAGCCTCACCTGGGGCTCGGCGACGGGGGCTCGCGGCTTCAGCGCAGGTGCTGGAACTTCTCGCGGTGGCTGCGGGCGACGCGCAGCTCCGCGCCTGAGGTGAGCACCACGACGAGATCCCTTCGGCCTTCGCTGCGCAGTTCACGAATGCGGCGTGAGTTGACGATGGCCGAGCGGTGGATGCGCATGAAGCGCTCCGGCTCCAGGCGAGCCTCCAGGCTCTGCATCGTCTCGCGGTGGAGGTACGCCTTCCCGCCCGCGTGGATCTGCACGTAGTAGTCGGCGGCCTCGATGTATTCGATTTCGTCCACGTCCAGGAACACCACGCGGCCCGCGTCGCGGATGGCCAGCCTGCGCACCCACGGGTCGGGCGCCGCGGGCGTGGGGGCCGGAGCGGGCGTGCCGTCGCGCTCGCCGTAGGTGGACAACACGGACATCAATCGCTGGCCCAGGTCGGACATCCGCGCCAGGCGGATCTGCGCCTTGGCCCGGCCGATGGCGTCGTGGAAGCGGTCGTCGCGGAAGGGCTTGAGGAGGTAGTCGAGCGCGTGGATGTCGAAGGCACGCAGCGCGTACTGGTCATACGCGGTGACAAAGATGACGGCGGGTACCTCCGCGGGGCTCAGCCGGGCGAGCACCTCGAAGCCGTTGAGCTCCGGCATCTGCACGTCCAGCAGGACCAGGTCCGGCCGCTGCTCGCGGATGAGGCGCACGGCCTCCGGGCCGTTGCCGGCCTCGCCCACCACGCGGACCTCGGAGTCCGTGGCCAGGAGCAGGCGCAGACCCTCGCGGGCCAGGGGCTCGTCATCCACGACGAGCGTGCGGATGGCGGCGGCCGCGTTCATGCCCCGCGCGCCTCCGACGGAGCGGCGGCCAGGAAGGGCAGCTCCAGCCGGGCGCGCACACCGCCCTCCGCGCGGTTCTCCAGCGTGAAGACGTGGCTGTCGCCGTAGAGCTGATGCAGGCGGGCGCGCACGTTGGCCACGCCGATGCGGCCGTCCTGGCGGTCCCAGCCGGGCGCGAGCCCGGGGCCATCATCGAGCACCTCCAGCACCAGCCGCGCCCCCTCGCGCGAGGCGCGCAGCTCCACGCGTCCCGCGCCGGAGCGGGTGGCGAGGCCATGCTTGATGGCGTTCTCCACCAGGGGCTGGAGGATGAGGCTGGGCACGAGCGCGCCCAGCGTGGCGGGGTCGATGGCGCGGACCACCTGGAGCCGGTCCTGGAAGCGGGTCTGCTCGATGTCGAGGTAGCGCTCCAGGAAGTCCACGTCCTCGTGGAAGGGCACGTGCTGGCGGCCCGTGGTGTGGAGGGCCATGCGCAAGAGCTCGCTGACGCCGGCGAGCATGCGGATGGCGCCAGCGGTGTCCTGCTTGCGCACGAGGACGGAGATGGCGTTGAGCGTGTTGAAGAGGAAGTGCGGGTGGAGCTGGGCGCGCAGGGCGTCGAGCTGTGCGTGCGCCAGGCGCGTCTCCAGCTGGGACTGGACCAGCTCTCCCTCACGGTAGCGCCGGTGGTAGTCGACGGCGTAGCCGATGGCGAGGATGCCGCCGTAGATGAGCAGGGACAGGACGCTGTACTTGGCCATCATCAGGGGCAGCATCCGCGCCCAGGAGCCCTGGAGGAGCCACGTCTCTCCCGCGGCCCGGGCGGCGAAGAAGATGATGGTCACGTAGGGGACCATGACCGCGACGAGGCCAGCCAGCAGGACCGCGAGGCTCCGGGGCCAGACGCCGCGCTCCAGGCGGAAGCGCCCTCCGAGCGCGAGGATGAACGGCGTGGCGAGCGCCCAGTACTGCCATTGCGGCACCTGCACCAGCAGCGCTCGGCTCAGCGGATAGCCCGGCTCCCTGGCCTGGGCATAGAACCAGGTGTGGAGCGAGGTGACGAGGCCCGGCACGGCGAAGACAAGCATCAGCACCGGCAGGCGGCGCAGCAGCGGGATCAGCGCGGACGCAGGAGGAGGACGGGATTCCACGGCCCGTGGAGTCTACGCCCGAACCAGAGCCGCCTCCGAACGGGAGCAGCCAACGGGCTCCGGGGTGCAGCGAACGGGCCTGCGCGCCATCGCGCTCATCGCTTCCGGGTGGCCCTGGAGCTCCGTCCTCGTGGCGTCTCGCCGGCGTACCGCTTGTATACGCGGCGGAACGCGGCCGCATCGGCGTAGCCCACCCGGGCGGAGACCTCGTCGACCGAGTCCCGGGTCGTCTCCAGGAGGTGGGAGGCGTGAGCCACGCGGACCCGCTGCACGAACTCGAGCGGCGTCATGCCCAGGCCGGCCTGGACCCGCCGCGCGAGCGTCCGCGTGGAGGTGGCGGCGGCGCGGGCGAGCTCGTCCAACGACAACTGCCGGCCGAGGTTCGCCGCGACGAAGCGCTCGACCGCGCGCAGCGCCGGATCCGCGACGCGCAGATGCTCCATCACCATGTACCTGGACTGGGAGACGCGCTCGTCGAGCACGAGGTAGCGAGCCACCAGGTGCGCGAGCGACGGGCTCGCGACGCGAGCGATGATGGCCAGCATCAGGTCCGCGTGCGCGAAGGCCGAGCCCGCGGTGAGGACGCCTTCGCTCTCGACGACCATCCGGTCCGCGCGGACGGTGACCTCCGGGAAGCGACGCGCGAACGCTGGCACGAGCCACCAGGTCGTCGTCGCGCTCCGTCCCGCGAGGAGCCCCGCCGCGGCGAGGACGAAGGTCGCCGAGCAGGATGCCGCGACCCTCGCCCCCTTCGCCGCCGCGCGCGCAAGCAACTCGATGCCGCGCGCGGTGTCGGCGCGGGAGAGCAGGTGCTCGATGGCGCGCTCGCTGGCCGCGGAGAGCCCGGGCACCAGCAGCACGTCTCCCGCCTTGATGCTCCGGAGGCTGAGCGCTCCGTCCACGGAGATGGAGCGTCCCGTCCCTGAGCGGACCGGACGGCCGTCGAGCGACACCACGCGCTGACGCAGCGGCTTCTCTCGCCCGGGCCCCGGGCAGAGGCCTGCCTCCACGAGTCGCGTGGCCGTGGCGACCACGTCCAGTCCGACGCCCAGCGGGCCTTCGGCCACTCCATCCAGGACGACATGGGTGATCACGATGGCAAGACTAGACCGAAGCTTGTCAATGTCGCCACTGGCCCCGGGCAACGGACTTTCCGCATCCTCCCGGCATGCGAGCTTCCGCCCCTGAGTCCACCGCCGACGACCCGCTCGACGACTTCGAGCGACGGTCCATCACCCTCGATGCAGTCATGCGTCCGGTCTACGTCGCCGGTCGCGGGCCCGCGGTCATCGTCATGGCCGAGATGCCGGGCATCAGCCCTCACGTCGCGCGCTTCGCCCGGTGGGTGCGAGACGCGGGCTTCACGGTCTACATGCCGTCGCTGTTCGGGAAGGACGGGGCCTACCCTCAAGCGGAGGCAGGGCTCGCGGTGATGAAGCGCGCGTGCGTGAGCGCGGAGTTCCGCGCGTTCGCGGCGAACGAATCCAGCCCCGTGACACAGTGGCTGCGTGCGCTCGCGCGCCTCGCGCACCAGGAATGCGGAGGCCCCGGCGTCGGCGCCATCGGGATGTGTTTCACCGGCAACTTCGCGCTCAGCATGATGCTCGAGCCCGCGGTGCTGGCGCCCGTCCTCTGCCAGCCCTCGCTCCCGCTCGAAGCCCCGGGCGCGCTTCAGATCGCCCCGGGTGAAGCCGCGACCGTGAAGCAGCGGATCGAGCGCGAGGACCTGACGGTGCTCGCGTACCGCTTCGAGGGGGACCGCTACTGCACGGCCCAGCGCTTCGCGGCCTACGCCGAAGCGCTGGGGCCGCGCTTCCTCCCGAAGGTGCTGCCCGCTTCGGCCGCGAACCCCCGGCCTCCACCGTTCTTCGAGCGGGTCGTCGGCGGTGCGCACAGCGTCGTGACGGCGCACCTGATTGACGCGGCCGGAGAGCCGACCCTCGCGGCTCGCGACGAGATATTGGCCTTCTTCGCGCGGAGGCTTCATCCGGCTTGAGCGCCGGCGGCCTCACCTCGGCCCGGGCCGGGATACATTGCAGGCCGCGCATGCCGTCCGGGTCCCGACTCCTCCACCGCTCCCCTTCCCTCGCGCTGGCCGTGCTGCTCTCCAGCGGGACCGCGCTCGCGGACAACCCGCCGCTGACCAGCTCGAACTACGCCATCGACGTGTTCCAGGGCCCCGTGCTGGCGCCGGTGCGGGTGTCGGGGCTTGCCGGCGCGTACGCCCCCATCGCGGAGGGCGTCGAGGGCATCGCCGTCAGCACGGCCGCTCCCGCCGTGCGCTCGCTCTACTCGAGCGAGCACGTCGACTATGACCTGTCGCTGGGCTTCACCTTTCCCAGCTCGGTGCGAAACACCGACTTCGACAACAACGGCTCGGTGGGCTTCACCTTCAAGGACTTCGTCTTCCCCCAGCTGGGAGGCCTCATCCAATGGGGCCTCTGGGGCTTCGGAGGCCTCACGTCCATCCAGACCTATACGCTGGGCCAGGACGCGAACGGCCAGACCCTGCTCTTGAACGCCAGCCGCTTCCAGCTCCAGCTCGCGCGCACGTTCCTCGACGGCGAGCTGGCGGTCGGAGTCGGCCTGCGCGCGGTCTCCCTCACCATCGACTCCGACGCGGCTCCGGAGGAGGGCCTCGCCTCCATGCTCGGTGGCAACCTGGAGGCCGGAGCCCTCTGGACCCCGATGGCCCTGCCGCTGCGCGCGGCCCTGACGTTCCGGGCCCCCGTCCAGGGCCGGCTCACGCCCGACAGTCCGGCCACCGCCGACGCGGAGGGCAACGTGAAGGTCGCCGACCTCTACCTGCCCTCCACCATCAAGCTCCCCTGGGAGGTTGAGGCGGGCATCGCCTGGCAGTTCGGCGGCCGCCCCCTCCAGATGCCGTGGGGACCGGACCGCGCCGAGCGCTACCAGGCCCTGCCGCGCGAGAAGCTGCTGCTGACCGGCTCGGTGCTCATCAGCGGCGCCTCTTCGAACGCCATCGGCTTCGAGTCCTTCCTCTCCCAGCAGCTCGAGCGCTCCGGACGCCGGCTCGTCATCTCCCCCCGCGTCGGCGCGGAGTGGGAGCCCCTCGAGAACCGGCTCCAGCTCCGCGCGGGCAGCTACCTGGAGCCCAGCCGCTTCGACTCCGTGGGCCCGCGCCTGCATGGCACCGCGGGCGCGGAGCTGCGGCTGTTCAGCTGGTCCGTCTTCGGCCTGATGTCGCCCGGCACGTCATGGCGCATCAGCGGCTTCGCCGACGTGTCCCGCCTCTACTTCGGCTGGGGCTTCGGCGTGGGCACCTGGCACTAGCCCTCCGGCGTCTCGAGCGGCACCGCCGGTCCAATCCAGAGGATGTCCCGGAAGGACAGGAGCCGCTCGCGGTACGAGCCGATGGGAGCGCGGGGGTGGAGGAGGATTCCCTCGTCGGTGACTTCGAGCAGGGCTCCGAGCGCGTACCACGTCCCGTACTGCGTCTGGCGCAGCATCACGCCCTGGCCGAGGTACGGCTTGAGGTTGTCGCGGTTGATGGCGGGGCCGTGCGTGAACACGGGCTCGGCCCGGTAGTGATCCAGCGGCCACGTGGGGGCATTGTATTGCTTCAGGAAGCCCCACTTCGCGTGCCGGGCGTCTCTTGCCGCCAGCGTCTCGCCCTCGGGCACGGGGACGTGGCGCTCCTCGAACGGGGCCTCCGCCGGAGGCGTGACGGGCCAGGGGGCCGCGTCCTCCCAGCGCGCATGCCGGGTCCCCTCCGCCCAGCGCCAGGGCCAGGCATGGCGCCCCGCCACCGAGAACATCAGCCGGGGCTCCAGCTTCTCCCGCGAGCCCGGGGGACACTCCACGGTGCCGTCCGCCTGCGCTCGCGTGAAGTCCCAGCCGCGCGCGGTCGGGATGAACCGTGCGTCTTCGTCCGGCCAGGGGTTCCAGTCGCTCGGGGGCGGCACGCGGCCGGGCTCCAGCTCCAGCGAGGTCTGGAAGCGCGGCTGTCCGGTGTTCACGTCCCAGAAGGCGATGTCGTGGTGCCCCGTCCCCACGAGCGTGTCGTCCGCGCCCCAGGCCAGTCCGTCGATGCCGCGGGCCCCCTCGATCCTCCGGAGCAGCTTGGCCGAGGACCCCACCTTCCACAGCTCGATGGCTCCGCCTCCCTCGCGCAGCAGGCATGCGCCCATGGAGCCATCCGGAGACCAGGCCCAGCGGCCCAGGTCACCGCTCCGGGAAGCCGGCCCGAACGAACGGCGCTTCAGGTCCACGTGGCACAGGAGCTTGCCGGCCTCGAAGATGAGGACCTGGGGGAACTCATAGCCGTTGATGAGCACGGCCAGGCGCTGGCCGTCGCGGGACCAGACGTACTCCTCGATCGCGTGGATCCGCACCTTGGCGTGCTTGCCCAGGTCGGCCACCGCCTGGCCCGTGTGTCCGTTGGCGAGCCGGGGCGGCTCCTTGCCGTAGGCCAGGTGGGCGCCGTCCGGTGAGAACGCCACGGGCAGCTTCAGCTCATCGAAACGGTACTCGAGGTCGCCGCTCCGCAGGTCGATGACGGAGGCGGACGGATGCGGCTCCTGGGTCGAGGCGGCGCCCGGTTCGAGCACGAACTCGTCCTTGCAATAGCCATGGATGCGGGAGCCATCCGGGCTCCAGCGCACCCAGGTATGCGGGCGCGACTTCGAAGGCTGTCCGTCCAGCCGGGCCGGGCACCAGCGAAGCCCTTCACTGTCCTCGTCGACCCGGGACCCCTCCTTGAACGGGACGACGCATCCCAGCGCGCCGTCGGGTCCGGGGGTGGAGATGAACAGGCGGGTTTCATCCGGAGACCAGCACCAGGCGGGGAGGTGCCCCTTGTTCGCCACGTGCGCGGGGTTGATCACCGACCACGCCGGCGGCGAGCCCCAGCGCCGGGTGACGTCGGCGGTGAAGGAAGGCAGCGTCCCGGCGAAGGCCCGCATCACGCCGATGACGACCTGGTCCAGGACGACGCCGAGCCACTCTCCCGAGGGAGACCACTGGAGGCAGGAGGGCTCCCGCGTCGAGCCGACCAGCGTCGTCTCGAACCCGACCGCGTCGACCACGCGCCCCGTCGCCAGCTCCCAGATGCGCACGTCCCCGCCGTGGGACTCCTCCAGGCGGTTGCTCGCGATGGCGAGGTGGCGTCCATCCGGACTGAGCGCGAAGCAGCGCTGCATGCCGATGTAGCGCGGGGTCTCCACGAGCCGCGCCCCCGTGGCCAGGACCTTGTCGGAGACGCGCCGGTGGAGCTCCGTGAGGCCCCGCTCGCGCTCGAGCCGGAGGAGCCGCTCCCGCAGGGGTGGAAGGTCCCGGCTGGCCACGAAGGCGCCGAAGTCGGCCTGTTCCACCAGCGTTTCGAGCTCCGCGTCGGAGCAGTGGACCAACAGGGAGAGGTTCGCGAAGGGTCCTGTCATCCCCGCCAGGATACCGCCCTCGCGGCCAACATGCGCGAGGCGCGGTCCGCCCTACCGGGGGGTCAGTCGCCTTCATCCTCCGCCGTGAAGCCCAGCGCCTGGATCCGGGACTCGAGCTCGGGCGGGACCCGGACGCGCGGCTGGAACCCATTGGCGAACATGGGGACCTCCCGTGTCGGCTGGGGAAGCGGTTCCGCGTCACGCACGTCGACGGAGAGGACCTCCTCGAACCGCGCCTGGAGGACGCCAAACGCTCCGGCCCGCAGCCGGAGCGGGATGTCCGGCGCGCAGTTGCGGCTTTCGACCACCGTCGCCGCCGTCCAGCGCCGCACCGTGCACTCCCACGGCGAGTCCACGCGGGGAGAGGCGTCCTCCGTGGAACAGGCCCACAGGGGCACGAGCGTCAGCTTCGCCATGACCGGCCCGGCGAGCGACCGCTCGGCGAGCGCCAGGCAGCGTGGGTGGTCCAGGCGCCCCGCGAGCGTCGGTCTCGCCGGTGCACTCCGGCGAACGAACTCCGCCCACTCGCCCCGCTGGCACGCCTGTAGCGCCGCGGACGCATGCCTCCACCTTCCGTTCAGGAGCCGCTGCGCGACCTCGATGCGCATATCGACCCGCACCTTCCAGCGTCCGGGAGGTCCAGGGCCTTCAGATTCTCTTAAGGACCGACCGCTACAAGCCAGGTCTCTGGAAACCTGACCCAGGGGTAGCGAATGCGGCGACATGCCGTCAAATGGCTGTGTCTTGGAGTGAGTTGCTCGGTGCTGGCACTCGGTGCCTGCGGTGACGACTCGGACCCCGGAACCTCACCCGACGCGGGAACCCAGGTGGACGCCGGCACGGATGACGGTGGAACCACCACCGCGAACTGCGCCACCGCCGCGACGCACATCGAGCAGGTGGTCTGCGCGTCCAATGCGTTCCTCGCCACGTTGACGGAAGCCCAGCGGGCCTCCGTCGTCCATGCCTGGACGACCCAGGCGGAGAAAACGTACTGGAGCAACCTGCCCGGCGTCACGCGCACCGGCCTGACGTGGGGCACGCTGAGCGAGGAGAGCAGGACCGCCGCGCTCACCCTCGCCTCCCTCGTCCTCACCGCCGAGGGCTACGCCGACATGACCGGTGTCTTCGCGGCGGATGACTACCTCAACGAGCAGGGTGGCAGCACCGGCGGCCCTCCGGGCGGTGACGGCGGCACGGGCGGGCCTCCCGGGGGCGACGGCGGCATGGGCGGCCCTCCGGGTGACGGCGGCATGGGCGGCCCTCCCGGCGGCGACGGCGGCATGGGCGGCGCCACGCTCGACTACTCGTCGGACAACTACGTCATCGCGTTCATCGGGACGCCGTCCACGACGGGCAACTGGATGCTCCAGATTGGCGGCCACCACATGGCCTTCAACGTGACGTACCTCGACGGCACGGGCTACCCGACGCCCAACCACCTGGGCGCGGAGCCCAAGTCGCCCTTCACCGTGAACGGCGAAACCTACGCGCCGCTCGAGGACGACGGCGACGCGATGGTGGCCATGTACAACGCGCTGAGCGCCGAACAACTCGATGCCGCCTATATGTCGGGGACCTTCTCCGACGTGGTGCTCGGGCCCGTGGAGTACGGCACCGGCAGCTACGCCAACGTCGTCTTCCCCGCGCAGCAGGGCGTGCTCGTCTCCACGCTCTCCGAAAGCCAGCAGGCGCTGGTGACGGCGGCCATCCGGCAGTGGGTGGAGGACTTCGCGCCCGCCATCGCGGATCCGCTCGTCGCGGCGTACACGTCAGCGGACGCCTACGCCCGGACCTACGTGGCCTGGGGCGGCACGAAGTCCGCGGGCGTCGACGTGGACCTCAACGGCACGTACATGCGCATTGACGGGCCCCGCGTCTGGATTGAAGTGGCCTGCCAGCAGGGCGTGGTCCTCAGGAACGCCACGCACTACCACACCATCTACCGTGACAAGCAGACGGACTACGGGAACCAGCTGAGCCCATGATGGCCATTCCCTCCAGGAGCATGACGAAGCACCGGGCATGGGCATTGGGCCTCGCCATGCTCCTGGTGGGGGTGTCCGCGCACGCGCACCTCGTGAAGAACACGGCCGTGCTGCTCGACGTCGGGGAGCGCGCGGTCCAGGCCGAGGTCCAGCTCCCGATGGATCAGCTCGCGCTCGCGCTGACGAAGTCATTCAGCGCGGCCCCGGCGGACGTCCTCCGCGAGCACGCCGCCGCGCTTCCGGCCTACCTCCGGGAGCACTTCGGCGCGACGGCACCGGACGGCCGGCCCTTCGACGTGGAGGTCGGCGACGTGGGCGTGCGGCGCGTGGACGACGGGGACTGCCTCGTGGCGCACGTCACGCTGCGGGCGCCGCCCGGCGCGTCGGCGCGGGCCTTCACGCTCAACGACACGCTCATCCTGCACGAGGTGATGAACCACCGCGCCCTGGTGTCGGTGCGGCGCGACTTCCACACCGGCCTCTTCGGCGAGGGGCAGGAGATGGTGGGCGCGGTGAGCGCCCAGACGCCGTCACTGCGCATCGACCGGACGCATGGCTCCTGGTGGACGGGCTTCCAGGCAGCTTTCGGCCTGGGCGTGCACCACATCGCGGAAGGGACGGACCACCTGCTCTTCCTGCTCGTGCTGCTGTTGCCCGCGCCGCTGCTCGCGCGCGCAGGCCGCTGGCGGGAGCCGGACGGGCTGGGAGGGAGCCTCAAGCGCATCCTCTTCGTGGTGACGGCCTTCACCCTGGGCCACTCGCTCACGCTGGCGGCCGCGGCCGTGGGCATGCTGCGCCTGCCGGGCCAGCCCGTGGAGGTGCTCATCGCGGTGAGCATCCTCGTGTCCGCGGTGCACGCGGTGCGGCCGCTGTTCCCGGGCCGGGAGCCCGTCGTCGCGGCGGTGTTCGGGCTCGTCCACGGGCTCGCGTTCGCCACGGTGCTCGCGGGCATGGGGTTCGACACCGGAGCGCTGGCCCTGAGCATCCTGGGCTTCAACCTGGGCATCGAGGTGATGCAGGCCGCCGTGGTGCTGCTCGTCCTGCCCTGGCTCCTCTTGTGGAGCCGGGGAACGGGCTTCACCGCGCTACGCATCGGCGGCGCGGCGGTGGGTGGCGTGGCCGCGTGCGGCTGGGTGCTGGAGCGGGCCCTGGGCGTGAGCACGCCGCTGGATGCCTGGGCGGAGGCCGCGTCCCGGCATGCGTGGGTGGGGCTCGCGGTCCTCGCGGCGGTGGCCGTGGGCGTGTCCTGGCGGCGCGCCCCTTCGCTCAGGGCCGGATGAGGGCACCTGGAGGCAGGCCGAAGCGCAGCAGGGTGCACTCGACGTGCTGGAGTCCCAGCGCCAGCGCACGTGCGGCCTCGAGGACGGCGGCGCGCTGCCTGGGAAGGATGGACAGGACCGTCATCTAGAAACCGAACCCCACCGCGACGACGGGCAGGAAGTCTCCCGACTCCGGATCCCGCACCAACCTGGACCTGGAGCGCGACGCCCGCCCCTTGCGCGTGCGTCGTCACGTCCACGCTCGTGAAGAGCCTGAGGTTCATCAGCCTTCGCTTCAGCTCGGCCACGTCCCCGGTGACGAGGGTGTCGCCCGGAGCCATGCGCAGCGCCCGGACGATGACGGACTCCTTCGTGCGGGTGTTGCCCTGGATGTCGATGCGCTCGATGCGCCCCGTCAGCTCCTCGGGTTCGGGCGGGGCGGCTTCGGCCTTCAACTCCACCGGGGACACCTGGGCCCGGGCCAGGCCCGGGAGCCCCACGACGTGCAGCAAGGTCAGCAGGAGGAAGCGCTCGGGCATGGCTAGCGCTGCACCAGGGAGTGGCCCGTGGGGTCGAAGAGGCCCATGGCCCGCATCAGCGTCAGGCGGGACAGCCGCACGTTGAGCGACTCGGCCACGGCGGACAGCTGGGCGCTCGCGAGCGTCGCGTTGACGTCCGTCACCTGGAGGTACGTCGTGGCACCGGCGTCGAAGTTCTGCTTCGCCAGCCGCGCGCTCTCCCACGCCAGCTTCACCCGCTCCTCGGCCGTGCGGAGGTTGGCCTCCGCGCTCTCCAGCTCGCTGCGCGCCTTGCGCACCTCGTCGCGGATCTTCTCCTCCAGGCCGCGCAGGTTGGCGTTCGCCTCGGCGATCCTCCCGGAGGACTCACGCAGGTTGGCCTCGCGCAGCCCGCCGTCGAAGAGCGTCCACGACAGGGCCAGCCCCGCCGTCCAGGTGGTGGCCTGGCCGGTGAGCCCGGCGGTGTTCGCCGCGGAGAAGTTGCCCGTGAGGTACAGGTTGGGCAGGTACTCGAAGAGGAGCTGCTTGCGGCCGCCGCGCGCGACGTCCACGTTGAGGCGCGCCGCCGCCGCGTCCGGGCGCTGGTCCAGCGCGGTCTTCTCCGCGCCTTGCGCGTCACCGGCCCCGGCGGGGACCGCGACGTCATCCCCCTGGGGCGGTGCGACGTCGAAGTCCACCGGCCGCGCGAGCAGCGCCGCCAGGGCGCTCTTCGCGGTGGCGTAGGCGTTGCGGCTGCGCACCACCTCCTGCTCCGCCTGCTTGCGGTCCAGCGTCGCGCGAAGGACGGCCAGCCGCTCCGCGTCGCCCGCCTCGAAGCGCGCCTGGGCATCGCGCTCGAAGCCCCGGCGGACGTCGAGCAGCTGCTCCTGCACCGCCAGGGACTCCCGCAGGCTCGCGGCCCCGATGTACGCCTGGGCCACCGCGAAGAGGATCTCCCGGCGGGTGTTCTCCGCCGTCAGCGCCGCCGCCTTCTCGCCCAGGTAGGCGTTCTGGATGGCGGGCCACAGCGTGGGGACAATCAACGCCTGCCGCCCGGTAATCTGCGCACCGAGCTGGTCCTGCTTCTGCAAGGTGAGGGGGTCCGTCGCCCCGGGGAACTCGAACGACACGTCCCTCGGGTAGCGGGTGTACGAACCGCTGGCGGTGATGCTGGGCAGGTAGCCCGACCAGGCCTTGTTGCCCAGCTCCCGGGACTGCTGGAGCCGCGCGCGGGCGGCGTCCAGGCTGGGGCTCTGCTTCTCCGCGAGGGCGATGGCCTCCTCGAGGGTGAGCAGCGGGAACGCGGTGGCCGGAGCCACCTTCGGCTCGGGGGCGGGGGGTTGGACGGGCCGGTCGGACACACCGGGGGCCTGCGCCACGAGGACGCTGGAGAGAAGCGCTGGGATGAGCATGATGAAGGTCCGGCTGTGAAAGGGGTTGAAGAAGCGGGGAGCGCGCGGTCAGTGCGCGCCCTCCTCCGTGAGCTGGGCGGCCACCGGTGCCGGAGCGTCCGCCTCGCGGCGCGTGAAGCGCGCGGAGACCCCGTCCAGCAGCGAGTAGACGACGGGCACCACCACCAGCGTCAGCACCGTGGAGCTGATGAGGCCGCCGATGATGACCAGCGCCATGGGCACGCGCATCTCCGCGCCGTCCCCCCGGGCGAGCGCCACCGGCACCATGCCGGCCACCATGGCGATGGTCGTCATGAGGATGGGGCGCAGGCGCATGGGGGCCGCCTGCAGCAGCGCGTCGCGCGCGCTCTTTCCTGCCTCGCGCAGCTGCTGGGTGAAGTCCACGAGCAGGATGCCGTTCTTCACCACCAGGCCCATCAGCATGATGACGCCGATGAGGGCGAAGATGGACAGCGCATGGCCCGACAGCAGCAGCGCGCCGATGGCGCCGATGAGCGCGAAGGGCAGCGACAGCATGATGGTGAAGGGGTGGATGTAGCTGCCGAACTGCGCGGCCAGCACCATGTAGAGCAGCAGGATGCCCAGCCCCAGCGCGGTGGCGAAGGCCGCCGTCGTCTTGTTCAGCTCCTTCGCGTTGCCGGCGAAGTTCCCCACCACGCCCTGGGGCAGGTCCTGCCGCGCCTGCGCCGTCATCCAGGCCATGCCCTCGCCCAGCGTGTAGCCCGGGGCCAGGTTGGCGAGCAGCGTGATCTGCCGCCGCTGGTTCTGCCGGTCGATCTGCACCGGGCCCTCCGAAGGCGTGATGTTCGCCACGTTGCGCAGCTCCACCAGCTGCCCGTCCGTGCCGCGCACGGTGAGCTGTCCCAGCGCCTCCTCGGAGGCGAGCGTGGCCTCCGGCAGGCGCAGCTTCACGTCGTACGTCTCACCGCCCTCGCGGTAGGACATGAACTCGTCGCGGCCCAGGTAGGCGCGCAGGGCCATGCCCACCTGCGCGGCCGGCACGCCCAGCTTCGCGGCCCGCTCGCGGTCGATGCGCACGTCGTACTGCGGCTTGCCGCTGCGGAACGTGGTGTCCACGTCGGTGAGGCCCGGGTTGGACTTCATCGCGGTGAGCAGCTTCTCGCTGCCGGCGACGACCTGGGACCAGTCCGTGCCTCGCAGCACGTACTGGACCTGCTGGTTGCGGCCACCGCCAAGGCCCGCGGCGTCCTGCACCGTGAGCAGCACGCCGGGGCGCTCGGCCAGCGCGGCGCGCAGCTGGACCTTGAAGGTCTCCTGGTCGAACGCGCGCTCCTTGCGCGGCACCAGGTTCACCAGCACCTCGCCCTTGTGCACCTCCTCCAGCGTGCCGCCGCCCGCGGTGCTGAACGTCTCCTTCACGCCCTCCAGGCCGCGCGCCTGCTGGGCCACGACGGCCAGCTCCCGCTCGGTGTCCTCCAGGGTGGAGCCCACCGGCAGCTCCAGCGTCACGCGCACCGCGCCGTTGTCCGAGGGCGGGATGAAGGTGAACTTGAGGAAGCGCGCCATGCCCAGCGTCAGCACCAGCACGCCCACGGCCGCGGCCACGGCCAGGCCCCGCCGGTCGAGCACGGCATCCAGGGCGCGGCGGTAGCCGTTCTCCACCGCCACGAGCGCGCGCTCGATGGCCGCGCTCACGCGGTTCGTGGGGGCGCCATGGCCGTGCCCCTTCAGCAGCCGGCTGGAGAGCATGGGCGTGAGCGTCATGGACACCACGTAGGAGATGAGCACCGCCACGGCCACCGTGACGCCGAACTGGAAGAAGAACTGGCCAATCATCCCCTCCATGAAGGCCACGGGGATGAACACGGCCACGATGGCCAGCGTCACCGCGAGCACCGCGATGACGATCTGCTTCGTGCCCTCCAGCGCCGCCTGCATGGGCGTCTTCCCCTCCTCCAGGTGGCGGACGATGTTCTCGATGACCACGATGGCGTCGTCGATGAGCAGGCCGATGGAGAGCGTCAGCGCCAGCATGGTGATGATGTTGAAGGTGAAGCCCAGGAGCGCCATCACCGCGAAGGTGCCGATGACGCTCACCGGCAGCGCGACGGCGGACACGAGCGTCGAGCGCAGGTTGCGCAGGAACACCAGCACGATGAGCACGGACAGCACGCCGCCCAGCAGCATGTCCTCCTGCACCGCGTGGATGGACGCGCGGATGTTGGTGGAGTTGTCGCTGATGGTGCTGACCGTCACGCCCTCCGGCAGGTCCGCGTTGAGCTCCGCCAGGGACTCCTTGACGGCCTCGGCCACCTGCACCGTGTTGGCGCCGGACTGCTTGCGCACCACGAGCGCGATGGCGGCGCCCGTGTCGGAGCGCGCCAGGCCTCGCGCCTCCTGCGCGCCGTCCACCACCGCCGCCACGTCCCGCACGCGCACCGGGGTGCCGTTGGGGCTGGCGACGATGATGTCGCCAATCTCCTTCACGCTCTTGGCTTCCGCCGTCAGGCGCACGATGCGCTCGCGGCCGCCCTGCGTGGTGCGCCCGCCGGGCAGGTCCACGCTCTGCGCCTGGAGGGCCTGGCTCACGTCGCCAATGGCCAGCCCGTAGCCGCGCAGCCGCTGCGGATCCACCACCAGCTGGACCTCCCGCTCGCGGCCACCCACCACGCCGATGCTGCCCACGCCCGGCTGGCTCTGCAGGGCGGGCTTCACCACGTCCTCCGCCACGCGCGTCAGCTCGTCCACGGGCAGGGCCCCGGACAGCGACAGCGTGAGGATGGGCGCCGCGCCGATGTCGAACTTCTCCACGACGGGCGTCTCGATGTCGTCCGGCAGCGAGCGCAGCGTGGCCTGCACGCGGTCACGCACGTCCTGGGCCGCGATGTTCACGTCGGTGCCCAGCTTGAAGGCGATGGTCACCTGGCTCACGTTCTCCAGGTTGATGGAGTTGAGCTCATCCACGCCGTTGACCGTGTTGAGCGCCTCCTCCAGCGGGTCGGTGACGTTCTTCTCGATGGACTCCGGATCCGCGCCCGGCAGCAGCGTGGTGACGGTGACGTACGGGATGTCGACGTCCGGGTACTGGTCCACGCCGATGCGCGGATAGGAATAGAGGCCGAAGACGACGATGGCCGCCATCAGCATGACGGTGAAGACAGAGTGTTTGATGAAGGTCTGGAGCATGGGATGGCGTGACCGGGAAAGGGATGGGGAAGGAAGGCGCGGCGGCTATTGCGCGACCTGGAGCGCGGTGCCGTCCTGGAGCGGCAGGCTGGCGTCGGCGACGACGCGCTCCGCGGGGCCCAGGCCGTCCACGACGCGCACGAAGCCGGGCAGCACGCGCTCCACCTTGACGTCGCGCTTGCGCGCCTTGCCGTCCTGCACCACCCAGACGAAGCCCTGCTGGCCCCGGGCGTTGACGGCCTGCGTGGGAAGGAAGAGCCCCGCCTCGGCCTCGGCGCCGCTGGGTGCCGCCGCCTGGGAGAAGTCCAGCTCCACCAGGGCGCCCGCGCGCAGCCGCGCCCCGCCCTCCTTCGCCGGAATCACCTCCGCGAGCACCTCCACCGTGCGCGTCTGCTCGTCGATGGTGGCGCCCAGGCTCTTCACCTTCGCCTCGAAGGGCGCGCCGGAGGGGTTGAGCGTGCCCTTCACGACGGCGCCCACGGTCACGCGGTCCACCAGCGACTCGGGCACCGGGGCGCGCACCTCCAGGGACTGGGTGTTGACCAGCCCGAAGATGGCCGTGCCCGGCGACACGTAGTCGCCCTCGTTGCGGCCGCGGCTGGTGATGACCCCGTCGAAGGGCGCCGTGAGCGTGGCGTCGCGCACGGACTCCTGCGCGCTGTCCAGGGCGGCGGCGGCCTGCTGCGCCTGCGCCTGCGCCTGGCGGAAGCCCACCTCCGCCTTGTCCAGCGCGGAGCGCGCCACGCTGCCCGACTGCGCCAGCACGCGGGCCCGCTCCACCTCCGCCGTCGCCCCATCCAGCGCCGCGTCCGCCGCCGCCTTGGACGCGCGCGCCTGGTTCACGGCGATGCGCGCGTTGGAGGTGTCCAGCCGCGCCAGCACCTGGCCGCGCTTCACCGTGTCGCCCACGTCCACGCTGACGCGCGTGAGCGTGCCGGACCCCTGTGCGCTCAGCGTCGCCGCCTGCCGGGCGCGCACGCTGCCGGTGGCCCGCAGGACGTTCGCCTCCAGCTGCGTGGCCGGCGTGACGGCCCGCACGCCCACCGGCTTCTGCGCGAGCTGCGCGGCGGGGGCCCGCGGGACGACCGCCTTCTCACCCCCACCGCACCCCGTCGCCACCACCGCTGCCACCACCGCCGCCGCCTTCATGAACATCTTCATCGCTGCGTTCCCCTGATGTGGGCCGGGACTCCGGCACTGAATGACTGAATCGGTTTTCTGGTCAGTCCCGGCCAGGCAAAAGCCCCACCGCGCCCGGGCGCGAAGTGGGGCCAGGAAAGAGAAGGTCAGTGGGGAGGCCGCTGCTTCAGGAGGCCGCGGACGAAGACCTCGAAGACGCTGTCCACCGCCTGGGTCAAGGCCGCGTCCGGCTCCTCCGGCATCAACCGGAGGGTCATCTGCATGAGCAGCATCTCGAGGCCCCGGGCCACGTGCCTGGGCTCGGGAACGGTGAACGCGCCTTGCGCCACGCCGTCCTCGAGGATGCCCGCCAGGACCTCCACGTTGGCCTCCATCATCCGGGGAATGAACCGGGCCGCCTGGACCCCCAGGTCGAAGAGGGTGCTCAATTCCATGCGCCCGCCCACGGGCGTGCGGCTCTGCTGCTCCAGCTTGCACTGGATGTAGGCGCGAACCTGCCCCTCGGGCGTCGAGGCCCGGCGGACCTTCGCCTTGAGCTCGGAGAGGCCCTCCGCGTGCGCCGCCCCAACGCAGGCCTCGAAGAGCGCCTCCTTGCTCTCGAAGTGCAGGTAGATGCTGCCCTTGCCCACGCCCGCGCGCCGGGCGATGTCCTCCACCGAGGCCTTCTTGAAGCCAAAGCGGGTGAAGACTTCGCCGGCGGCGCTCATGATGGCGGTGCGAGGGTCCTGACTCATTGACCAGATTTATAATCCGGTCATCCAGTCAGCGCAAGTCCCCCTTCCACGCCCGCCCTACGGCAGCGTCACCGTGAGGGGACGGGGGCTGTTCGCGGCCTCGCCATTGCCCAGCTGGCCCGAGCCATTGGCCCCCCAGGCCCAGACGGCGCCGTCATTCGCCACGGCGAAGGTGTGGGCGGCCCCCGCCGCGACGTCGCGGACGTCGAGGAACGAGAGGACCTGTCCGCGAGACTCCTTCTCGAAGTCCGGTCCCAGCCCCAGCTGCCCGGAGGTGTTCCTGCCGAAGCTGACGAGCGGGGCCCCTTCCGGCGCGGCCAGCGAGTGGGAATCCCCCGCGGCGATGCGCCGGATGCCCGTCAGCCCCACCACCTGTGCCGGTGACGTGCGCTCGCCCGGCGTCGCGTCGCCGAGCTGCCGCGCGTCATTGTCCCCCCAGGCCCAGACGGTGCCGTCCTGACGCAGGGCCAGCGAGTGCACCCGCCCCGCGGCCACGGCGATGACGTCCGTCAGCCCTGGCACCTGCGCCGGCACGGCGCGCAGGGTGTTCGTTCCATCCCCCAGCTGGCCCTGGGTGTTGTCGCCCCAGGCCCAGACGGTGCCGTCCTGGCGCAGGGCCAGCGCGTGGGAGGCGCCCGCGGAGATGGCGCGGACCTGCGTCAGCGCCGGCACCTGCACCGGCGTGACCTGCGTGCGGGTCTCCACCGGGTCCACCTGGCCCAGCTGGCCGGCGTCGTTGTACCCCCAGCCCCAGACGGTGCCGTCCTCGCGCAGGGCCAGCGAGTACCCGGCGGCGGCGGACACGGCCGAGACACCGGTCAGCACGGCGCCGGCGGTGGGGGAGCTCATTCCCAGGGGGGAGGCCGGCCCCAGCTGCCCGAGGCCATTGCCTCCCCACGCCATGACGGTGCCATTGGAGAGCAGCGCCAGCGAATGCGCCCTGCCCACGGCGACTGCCTTGATGCCAGCAAGACCCTGCACCCGGGCGGGTGTCGTTCTGGCGGCATGCTCGGTCGCCAGCCCCAGCTGGCCCTGGATGTTGCTTCCCCAGGCCCAGACCGTGCCATCCGTGCGCAGCGCCAGGGAATGGGTCTCGCCCGCGGCCACGCGAGTCACCTCCGTCAGCCCCAGCACCCGCACGGGCGCGTTGCGATTCACGGCGTCCGGCCGGCTCCCGAGCTGCATGCTCCGGTTGTCCCCCCAGACCCGCAGGCTTCCGTCGGAGAGCACGGCCAGGGAATGGTCAGCGCCCGCCGCCACGGCCTTGACGCCTTCAAGCCCGGGCACCCGCTCCGAAGCCCCATGGCGGGTGTACGTCCCAACCCCGAGCTGTCCGTAGACGTTGTCTCCCCAGCTCCGGACGGTGCCGTCCTCCAGCAGGGCCAGCGCGAAGAAGCGCCCCAGCGCCAGGGCGGTCACATGGGCCAGCCCTGGAATCCGGGCCGGAGCATTCGTGCTCAGTCCCCCCTCGCGCCCCAGGATGCCGAACCGGTTGAGGCCCCACCCCGACACGCCGCCATCGGCATGCAGGGCGAACGACACCCCCTCGTCAGCGCGAACGGAGACGACGTCCGTCAACTCGAGCACCGGGACCGGGACGGTGCTGCCGTTGTTCTCGCCAGACCGTCCATCCCCGAGCTGCCCGTAGAGGTTGCTCCCCCAGGAGCGGACCGTCCCATCCGCGAGCACGGCCAGCGCGTGCGCCCAGCCCATGGCCACGGCGGTGACACGGGACAGGCCGTGCACCTGCACGGGCACGAGCCGGTCCACCGTCGTCCCGTCGCCGAGCTGCCCCTGGTCATTGTCCCCCCATGCCCAGACGGTGCCGTCCTTGCGGAGGGCCAGGGCGGAGTGGACGCCCGCGGAGAGGGCGATGACGTCCTTCAGCCCCGACACCCGCACCGGCACGTCACGCCAGGTGGTCGTCCCATCCCCCAGCTGGCCCTGGGTGTTGTCTCCCCAGGCCCAGACGGTGCCGTCCTTGAGCAAGGCCAGGGAGAAGAGGACTCCCGCGGCCACGGTCCTGACGCCGGTCAGTCCCGGCACCTCCCGGGGCACGCCGATGCCCTCCTGGCCCGAGCCCAGCGTGCCCCACTCCCAGACGGTGCCGTCGGGCCGCACCACCAGCGAGGAGACGGCGCCTCCGGCGACGACCGGCGACTCGGGGCACGCGACGACGGAGAGCGGGAAGCTCCGGGTGACGGCGGGCGCCACGTCATTGGTGACGGTCACCGTCACCTTGACGCGCGTCCCGGCGGGCAGACATTCCGGGCCCCGCCAGAGCACGTCGCTGGCCGTCGCGGTGGTCAGCGGCGCTTCGAGGAGGCCCGCGCTGGCCTCCCAGCTGAAGCGCAGGGGCCGCTGCCCGTCATCCCTCGCGGCGACGTGGAACGTCACCGTCTCGTTGGCCAGCACGTTGACGGCGGACTGCGTTTTCTCGAAGAGCGTGGGGGAGACCAGCGGCGGCTCCGGGTCGTCGGAATCACAGCCGAGGCCCGGGAGCGTCAGCACCGCCAGCAGGGCCAGGTGGAAGCAATGGAGCGCCCGGGGGCGCCAGGAGCGAAAGCCAGTCATTCGGTTCATGCGGAGTCCTAGCGGAGAGAACAGCCAGGAGGGCCAAGAGCGACAGGCTTCGTGCGGGTCCCCCCTGACCGCGCGCCGGCGCATTGTCAGGGCGGAAATCGAGGCGGGCAAGCTCGACGCGACACGCGGAATCCCAGACAGGTCACCAAATCAGCGCTCTTCCTCCAGGCGGGCCACCTCCGTAAACACTGGCGGACTGTTTACAGGTGGACACACCCTCACTAGGCTGCCGCGCGATGCCGCATGCGCGAGTGATTGGCTTTTTCGTGCTGGCGGCGGTCCTCGCGTTGCCTGGGATTGCCCACGCGCAGACCGTCGTCGGCCTCTACCCCATCCAGGGAAAACTCGAACCCGGCCCGCGCGCTGACGCGGAAGGGCTCATCGTGTCCGGAGTCCGTGCCAGTGAGCGGCGCTTCGGGTCGTTCATCCTGCGGGGCCCCGTGCCGCTGAAGGCGTCGTGCGACCCCGCGCCGACGACGGAATGCCTGGCGGGGCTGAACCGGGGAGGCGCGACCCTGCTCGCCGAGGGCGTCATGGCGGACGGCGTGGTCACCGTCACCATGACGGTCATCCGCGGCCCGCAGCGGACGCGCCCCGTTTCGTTCCGCTTCATCCCGGGCTTCCTGGACCTGCGGCCGGCGCACTTCGCCGTCGATCAACTGGAGAAGGCCTACGCGGA
Organism: Corallococcus exercitus; assembly: GCF_042231735.1. Classification (GTDB taxonomy): domain Bacteria; phylum Myxococcota; class Myxococcia; order Myxococcales; family Myxococcaceae; genus Corallococcus; species Corallococcus exercitus_B. The sequence goes on along the minus strand of NZ_CP102577.1, from coordinate 8,995,462 downwards.
GCTGGGCACGCCCCTCGCGGACGGCGCGGCGCCGAAGGCCGCCCCGGCCGACCCCAGGGCGGACGTCCCCGTCGCGGCGCAGGCGCAGGCGCAGGCCCCCGTCGCGGACCCGGCCCCCGCCGAGCCGGACCCGGTGTCGCTCACCTCCGGGTCGCCCTACGAAGACGACGCGCCTGCTCCCACGTCCTCCGGGTGGATGCGCAAGACGGGCATCTACGCGTCCATCGGCGGCGCGGTCCTGGTCGGCGCGGGCGGCGCCTTCGGGCTGCGCAGCCGCAGCCTGAACAACGACCTTTCGGCCCGCTACACGGAGGGCCGCCTGGTGCCGGGGGACCGCTCGAGGTTCGACCAGGCGAAGACGTCCAGCACGCTGGCGAACACGCTGATGATTGGCGGCAGCGTCATCGCGCTCACCGGGCTCACCTTCTGGGGCCTGTCGGCCGTGTCGTTCGATTCGGATGGCCGCGGTGGCGGCAAGCTCAACGTGGGGGGACGCTTTTGATTCGCGCATTCATGGTGTGGGGAGCGGTGCTGTTCCTGGCGGCGTGTACGAGCACGTCCGAGGGGCTGTGCGAGGACGCCGCGGACTGTCTGGCGGGCCTGAGCTGCCAGGAGGGCGTCTGCGTCGGGTGCGCCGGCGACGGTGAGTGCCAGGCCTGGCAGGCCTGCACGACGGACCGGCGGTGCGAGCTGCGCGAGGGGATGTGCGAGAAGAGCTCGCAGTGCAAGTCGTGGGAGACGTGCGGGGCTGACAACACCTGCGTGCTCGCGGCGGACGCGTGCACGTCCGCGGCGGACTGCAAGGCGTACGAGAGCTGCGATGCGGCGAAGAACAAGTGCGTCCTCCAGGCGGACCGCTGCCGCACCGCCGCCGACTGTGGCGGCAGCGCCCTCTGGGCACCGACCTGCGACGCGGACAACCGGTGCCAGGCCGGTGAGGGCCCCGAGAACGACGTGATCCTCTGGGGCACGCTCCGCGACGGAGCCAACTGTGGCTATGACGCGTTCTCCAGCATCCTGACGCCCACGCGGGTGCAGGTGGGGTTCGGCTGCGAAACGCTGCGCGTGTCCTATCCCGTGCTCGCCCCGGACGGCCGTATCCACTACATCGACCGGGGCGAGACGCCCCACCGGCTGAAGGTCTTCGTTCCGGACGCCTTCAAGTCCGAGGCAGGCAAGCGCGTCTATCCCTCCGATGGCCCCGCGAACGACACCCTGATTCCAACGACGAAGTGCGCCGCCGGCCAGAACGTCGGGAGCTTCCACCTCCAGGCGGGCACGGGCGCCCTTGCCTACAGCTGCATCGAGGAGGGCAACACCTCCAGCAGCACCACCCTGTACGATGCCCAGGGCGACGTCGTGGCCAAGGTGAGCAGCGTGAACGCCTGGAACGCCGACGACTACATCCTCGAGGACGCCTCGTTCCGCGCCTGGATCCTGGGCCCTCGCCCTCAGCGGGGGCTCATCTCCATCCAGGGGCTGCCAGCGGACTGGAGCATCAGCCACGCCCGCGCGGACAAGGACGGCTTCCTGGTGCTCCTCGCCGTGGGCTTCAACGTCTGGGCGCCGGAGCTGTGGCGCATCTCGAACAGCGGTCAGGCGACCCGGGTGGGGCCCTACGCGGCGCTGCCCGACAACGTCTTCTCGAACTCGCCCCGGGTCCTGGACAGGGCGGGGAACGTGTACGTCATCGGGAAGCTGACGGGCACCGGCGCCGACGTCATCGTCAAGCGGTCCCCAGACGGCTCACCGGGTGAAATCGTGTACTCCGAGGCGTCCGCTCCGTCGTCGGTGAACGAGGCGTCGAACTACTCCCAGCTCTTCAACTTCATCTACGAGTCGGGGCTCATCACGGGCCTCTGAACCCCATGCACCTCCCGGAGTCCAGCTTCGCGTTCGCACGGGGACTCCGGGTCGTCTGGCTCTGCACCGGCCTCCTGCTGGCCGCGTGCAGGGCCCCCGCTCCTCCACCGGAAGGCCCTTCCATGACCTGGGTGAGCATTCCGGCCTCCGACGCGCGGGTGCGGTACGTGGGCCGGACGTACCGCTCCCATGCGGGCGTCGTCTTCTCCCACCCGGGCGTGACGGTTCGCGCGCGCTTCTGGGGGGACGCCGTGCGGATGCGGCTCGATGACGCGGGGGCCGGCGGCGAGGTGGGGACCAACCACTTCGACGTCGTGGTGGACGGGGCGCCTCCACGATTGCTCGCGGTGCCTCCCGGCAAGGGAAGCTACCTGCTCGCCAGCGGCCTTCCGGTGGGCCTGCACACGGTGGAGGTCTTCAAGCGCACCGAGTCCCTGGTGGGCACGAGCACGCTCGTGGCGCTCGAGGTCCATGGCGAGCTCCGGGAGCCGCCCCGCCACACGGGGCTCCGGATGGAGTTCATCGGGGACTCCATCACCTGCGGCTACGGCACCGACGTCACCTTCGTCCCGGAGTCGTCCTCCTCGAAGGCGCCTGGCTTCACGGCGAAGCACCAGAATCCCAGGCGGAGCTATGGCTGGCTCACGGCCCGGCACCTGGGCGCGGAGGCCGTGTTCGTCTGCTATTCGGGCCATGGCGTGTACCGCAACCTGGACCTGTCCACGTCCGGGCTGCTCCCCGCCCTCTACGAGCGCGCCGTTCCGGACCATCCCGCCGCCTGGGACTTCTCCAACGACTCGCCGGACGTGATTGTCCTCAACGCCGGCACCAATGACACGTTCGCGGGCAGTGGCACGTCCGCGTTCCTTCCGGACGAAGCGGCCTTCAAGTCCGCCTACCGGACCTTCCTCGCACGGCTCCGCGCGCTGCATCCCCGCGCGCACATCGTCTGCACGCTGGGCAGCATGACGGACGGCTCCAAGCGGATGGAACGGCAGGGCGTGGTGACGTCCGCGCACGTCGGCGACTGGATCTCCGAGCTCGTGGCGGAGCGCCAGCGCGACGGCGACACGCGGATCCACCGCCATGTCATGGCCCTGCAGAACCCCTTCGCTGACGGCGTCGGCGAGGACTGGCATCCCTCCGCCGCCACGCACCAGAAGATGGCGGAGTCGCTGAGCCGGTTCATCCAGGACGTCGTCCGGCCCTGACCGGGGCGCCTGGAAACAAAGCCTTCCGCACGTTCTGACGAGCGACGGCACAAGGGGGCCCGCCCCTGGCGCCCCGCCCTGCGATTGCAGCACTCGGAGTGCGTGTCGAAGGTTGCGTCGAACCCGAGGAAGCCTCCGAGAACCACCGAGGCCGCCAGGCGGGGAGCACCGCCGCGCGCTCCATGCCTGTCCGGGCAGGTCCCTCCTTCCCCAAGGCACGTATGAGTCCACTCTTCTTCCTCTTCGCGGCCCTGGCCCAGACGCCCACGCCACCTGACGACGCGGCGGATGCTCCCTCTGCGGCTTCCGTCGAAGCCGAGGCAGAGGAAGCAGAGGACGAGGACGAAGACGAGGAGGATGGGCCCTGGACGGGCTCGTTCGGGCTCGGCGCTTCCTTCTTCACCGGCAACAGCCGCGCCTTCACCCTCACGGGCGATGCCCTGGCGGAGTACGACTCACCGGTGTGGGCGCTCACCCTGGAGGCGGATGGCGCCTACGGCAACGCGGCCGCCGAGGACGAGGGAGAGCGGGAGGTCACCGCCAAGAACCTGGGCGGCTGGGCGCGCGGTGATTACCGCTTCACGCGCCTGCTCAGCGCCTACACCTTCCTGGGCGCGGAGACCGACCATCCCGCGAGCCTCGAGCTGCGCACCGAGGCGGAGCTGGGCATCGGCCTCACGTTCCTGGAGCGCAAGGAGGAGTCGAACGAGCTCCTCCTGCGCGCCTATCTGGGTGGCAGCTACGCCCGGGACCGCCGGTTCCAGTACTTCCCCACGCGCGAGCAGCTGCCGGACGTGACCCTGTGGTCGCCCGCGGTGGGCCTGGCGTTCCGCTACGACCTCAACGAGCGGGTGCACCTGCGCGAGGACGCCGTGCTGCTGCCGGACGTCTTTGGCGACACCCGCGTGCTCCTGGACTCCACCTCGAAGCTGTCCGTGGACCTGACGGAGCGCTTCGCGCTCACCACGTTCTTCGAACTGCAGCACGACAGCAGACCCGCGGCGGGCAAGGTCCGGACGGACACTTCGCTCTCGCTGGGGGCCGAGCTGGAGCTCTGAGGGATTGGAAAGGAGCAGCACTCCCATGGCCAAAGCGGCTCATTTCGACGACATCGACGTCCCGGGCGAGACGAAGAAGAAACAGCGCGCGACGCCGCCGAAGAAGAAGGGCATGGAGCGGGTGCTCGACACCATCGAGCGGGTGGGCAACAAGGTCCCCCACCCGGCCGTCATCTTCGTCGCGCTGATTGCCCTGGTGATGGTGCTCTCCCACCTCTTCTACAGGCTGGGCGCCAGCGTCACCTACGAGACCATCAACCCGGAGACACACCAGCTGGAGCAGACGACCACCGCCGCGAAGAGCCTGCTGACGGGCGAGGGGTTGCGCTTCATGTTCGCGGGCGTGGTCCAGCACTTCATGGACTTCAACGCGGTGGGCGTCATCATCGTCGCCATGCTGGGCGTCGGCGTCGCGGACGCGGCGGGGCTGGTGGGCGCGTTGATCCGCAAGCTGGTGGCGGTCGCGCCCGCCCGGGCCCTCACGTACATCCTGGTGTTCGTGGGCATCCTGTCGAGCATCGCCGCGGACGCGGGCTACCTGGTGCTGATTCCCCTGGCGGCGGCGGCGTACCTCACCGTGGGCAGGCATCCGCTGGCGGGGCTCGCGGCGTCCTTCGCGGGCGTCGCCGCGGTCTTCACCGTCAACATCCTGATCAAACCCCTGGACGGCATCCTGACGGAGATCACCAACGACGCCATCCACATCATGGCGCCGGACCGCTCCATCGACCTGACGGCGAACTTCTGGTTCTCCGCCGCGTCGGTGGTCATGCTGACCATTGTCGTGTCGCTCATCAGCGACAAGCTGATTGAGCCCCGGCTGGGTGCCTACACGGGAGAGAAGCCCGCCACCACGGGCGCGAAGCTGTCCCCGGAGGAGTCGCGGGGACTGAAGTTCGCGTTCTGGGGGCTGGTCGGCGTCCTGGTGTTCTTCGGGCTGCTGGCGCTGCCCCCGGGAGCCCCGCTGCGCAACCCGGAGACGGGCGCGCTCGTGGGGGACTCGCCGTTCATGAACGGCCTCATTGTCGCCATCACCGTGCTGTTCCTGGTGACGGGGGCCGCCTACGGCGTTGGCGCAGGGACCCTCAAGAACAGCGTGGACGTCATCAAGGCCATGGAGAAGGCGGTCGCCGGGCTGGGCGGCCTCATCTTCCTGCTCTTCATCATCAGCCAGTTCATCGCCCTGTTCACCTATACGAACATGGCGACCATCGCGGCCGTGAAGGTGGGGGACGCCCTGGAGCACGCGGGCCTGGGCGCGCTGCCGCTGCTCGTCGGGTTCGTGCTGGTCGTCGCCGTCCTGGACCTCATCATGACGGGGGCCATTCCAAAGTGGGCCATCTTCGCGCCCGTGTTCGTGCCGCTGCTGATGCGGCTGAACGTGGACCCGGAGGCCGTGCTCGCCGCCTACCGCGTGGGCGACGGCCCGTTCAATGCCATCTCACCGCTGAACGCCTACTTCGCCCTGATTGTCACCTTCGCCCAGAAGTACCAGAAGGACGCGGGCGTGGGGACGGTCGTGGCCCTGATGCTGCCGTACGTCATCGTGGTGTTCGCCATCTGGATCGCCATGCTGGTGGCCTGGCAGGTGTTGGGGTTGCCCTGGGGGCTCGGGTAGGCGCGAGAGGCATTGGAACGCCTCGCCCGCGCGGGAGGCGTTCCAAGGACACCCGGGCGCTCAGCGCCGCGCGTCTCGCTGCCCCTGGGTCCGGCGGCCCCTGCCGGAGGCCTGGGCCTGACGCTTGAGGCTCGGAAAGCGCTCCTGCTTCAGGGCCCCACCCCGCTTCTGACGCGAGGCCTTCGCGGTGCGCCCGGCGACGCGCGTCCGCCGCGCGGGCTTGCGTCCCTCCATGGCCGCGCGGGCCGGGGCCGCGCGCTTCGCCCGCCGGGGGACAGGGCTGCTCGCGGCGCGGGTCCGGGCCTGCGCCTTGCGCTCGAGCATCGCGAGCCGCTTCTCGAAGCGCTCCAGGGTGAGGGCGAAGTACTCGGCCTTCTGGAGCGTGTTGCGGTTGCCCTCGGCGCGGCGGGAGCGGGAGGGCAGCTCCTTGCGAAGCGCCTCCCGGCGCTGCCGCTGCGCCGCGTCCTGGTACTTCTCCATCAGGCGGCGCGTGCGCGCGATGCGCCCGCGCAGCTCTCGTGGCGACAGCTCCGCGAGGTTGCGTGGAGCGCTGGACAGGACGAGCTGGGCTTCGCGCTCGGTGAGCAATGACATCCGCTTCGACGGCAGTGTGCGCATGGACTTCCCCCTCATGGGATTGCGTGGCGGAACATCCACACCTTGCATCCGCCGGCAAACCGCTCCCGGAGGCAGGGGCGAGTGGCCTGCTGGATGTTGCACCCTCCCGACGGGATGCCCAGTTCCTCCATCAGGAGGCTTCCATGTTGACCTCGTTTCATTCGCGCGCGCAGGCAGAGTTCCATCCCGCTCCTTCCATCGAACCTCCGGAGGAGACGAAGCTCGCCGTGTCGTCCTCCCTCCCCGCCAACGCCGGCTGCATCGGCTCGTTCGTGGGGGCCGATGAAGGGTTGAAGGACTCCCCATTCGACCGCGCGTTCCTGAAGGCAGCCGGCTTCGAGGGCAAGGTCGGCCAGACGCTCGTCATTCCCCGCACGGACGGCCCGCCCCTCGTCGCCGTTGGCGTGGGAGCGATGGCGCGGCTCGACCCGGGGACGCTCCGGGATGCCGGCGCCGCCTTCGCGCGGGCCGCGGGCAAGCAGCCGAACCTCGCGCTCAAGCTGCCGGACACGGGGGCCGTCCCGGCGGACGTCGCCGCGCAGGCCCTGACCGAGGGCGTCCTGCTCGCCCGCTACCGCTACCGGCCCTACAAGCAGCACTCGGAGCAGGAGCCCCCGCTCGAGGTCCTGACGCTCGTCACGGGCTCGAAGGACACCGCGGCGGTCGAACAGGGGATGGCGCGCGGGGGCATCCACTCCCGCGCCACGGCGTTCGCGCGCGACCTGGCCAACGCCCCCGCCACCCTGCTGACCGCCGCCCGCATGGCCGAGGTGGCCGAGTCCCTGGCCGAGCGCTGCGGACTGAAGGTCGAGGTCTTCGACGGAGAGGCGCTGGCCCGGCTGGGTTGCGGCGGCCTGCTGGGCGTCAACGCGGGCAGCGCGGAGCCGCCCCGGATGATCAAGCTGACGTACACGCCCGGGGGAAGCCGGCAGGGCCCCGTCGGGGGCGTGGGCCGTGTCGCGCTGGTGGGCAAGGGCATCATGTTCGACTCGGGCGGCCTGGGCCTGAAGCCCAACGACCTGGTCCACGCCACCATGAAGGGCGACATGTCCGGCGCGGGCGCCATCCTCGCGGCGATGACGGCGCTCAAGCCCCTGGGCTGCAAGGCGGAGGTGACGGCCTATCTCATGTGCACCGACAACATGCCCTCCGGCACCGCCATGAAGCTCGGGGACGTGCTGACGGTGCGCGGCGGGAAGACGGTGGAGGTCATCAACACCGACGCGGAGGGCCGCCTGGTGATGTCGGACGGGCTCGTGCTGGCCACCGAGCAGCAGCCCCGGCCCGACGCCATCGTGGACATCGCCACGCTCACCGGGGCGTGCCAGCGCGCGCTGGGGGTCCTGAGCGCGGGGGTCATCGGCAATGACCAGGCGCTCGTCGAACAGGTGAAGGGCGCGGGGGAGCGGACCGGCGACACCGTGTGGCAGCTCCCGCTGGACCGGCGCCTCCGCCAGGAGCTGGAGTCGGAGGTGGCGGACCTGAAGAACGTCGGCGGCGACAACGCCGGGGCCATCACCGCGGCCCTCTTCCTGGAGGAGTTCGTGGACGGCCTGCCCTGGGCGCACATCGACATGGCGGGGACGGCGCGGGCCGAGCGCGACAACGCGTGGCGCAGCAAGGGCGCGACGGGCTACGGCACACGCCTGCTCATCGACTTCCTCGTGGGCTTCACGCCTCCCCGCGAGGTCCGCCACTGACGACGGCCCGTCAGTCCGGCAGCCAATCCGCGCGCCCCCGCTCGATGCTCGTGCGGCGCTCACCCTGGAAGGAGGCCCGGACGCGCTCCGCCTGGGTGAGCAGGCGGTGGAAGCGGCCCCGCTCCGGGGAGCCCTGGACCTCCGCGAGCACCCGGGCGAGGAGCGCGTGCGCCGCGGCCCGGTCCTCCGCGTCGCGCGCGACCAGGCCCACGGTGAGGGCAATCTGGAGCACCTCCTCCAGCACCTCGGGGTCTCCCCCCGCGTAGTGGAGGGGACCATCCACGGCGAGGAAGAGGTAGTCGCGCAGCCGCAGGGCCACGACGGAGACGCGCGCCCGGCCGTCGGGGTCCACGACGTTCCAGTCCCCCTGGGGCAGGGCCGCCAGCCGGCGCATCACCGAGCGGATCTGCTGGAGCGCCTGCCGGGCCGTGTACGCGTCGTTCGAGGACGAGGACAGGGCCCGGTTCGCGACGTCGACGAGGATGCGCAGGCCGAGCGCGGGGTCGCAGTCGGGTTCGCGCGCCGACGTGATGAGCAACGTGCCAGCGAGGCCGTGGAGCACGTGGGCGTCCACGGGCCCCCTGCCGTCCGCCACCACCCAGCCGACGACCTCCTCCTGGTCGACGTACTCGCCCACGGTGATGCAGATGCGGACCCGCACGTTCCACCTCCGGGCGAGTCGCGCGAGGGCCGGGAGGTCCACCTCCGCGAGGTAGCCGGAGGAGGAGGCGAGGAGCGACGTGGCATCCGCTGGCAGCCGCAGGGTCGCCGCCGGGTCCAGCGGGAGGCGCTTCAGCCGGGCCTGGATGCGGCGCTCCGTCGCGGACACGATGAGGTGCTGGACGAGCCCGAGGACGCGCTCCACGCGAAGAAAGCGGAAGGTGCGGGCCAGGAAGACGATGAGCAGGCAGAGCGCCACGAGCAGCAGGAAGATGGCTCCCGACAGCACGGGCCGGGGCCTGATGCCGTCGTCCTCGATGACGCCCAGCTCCCGGACCGCCGTGAGGATGTAGCTGGTGGAGAGGGCGAAGAAGGGAACGGCGCGGCGGAGCGGCGCGTTCCTCAGGTAGATGGGGACCAGCCGTGGCGAGTACTGGTTGGCGGCGGACTGGATGACCGGCGCGTTCAGCGACAGGACGATGGTGAGGACGGTGATCTGCAACCCGAGCAGCGCCCCCAGCGCGCCCCGGGTGTCATCCACGTCCCCGCGCCAGGCATGCCCGAACAAGGCCGGCGCGGTGTCCGTCTGCACGCGGGCGAGCGCGACGCCCAGCATGCCCCCGACGACCACCAGGCCGCCCAGCAGCAGCCAGTAGGGCTCGCGGAGGAGCTTGCGCAGGCGGTGGGTGGGCATGCGGACTCGCGCGAAGAGGCAGGGCGGGCCGCCTAGTGCGTGCCCTCTTCGTCCTGGACCGCCATTGCCTGGCCCCGGGTCAGCCGCTCCGGGGAGAGCAGCTCGGCCAGCTGCTCGCGCGTCAGCAGCCCGGCGGACACCACCAGGTCCGTGATGCTGGCGTTCGTGGCCAGGGCCTCCCTCGCCAGCCGCGTCGCCGGGGCATAGCCGATGTGCGGCATGAGGGCGGTGATGATGCCCACGAAGGAGTCCACCTGGCGCGCGAGCCGCTCCTTGTTGGCGGTGATGCCCGTCACGCAGTTCACGCGCAGCGTCGCCATGGCGGCGGTCATGTACTTGAGGTTCTCGAAGAGCACGTGGGCCATGACCGGCCCGAAGGCGTTGAGCTGGAGCTGTCCCGCCTCCGCGGCCATGGTCAGCGTCACGTCCCCCCCGGCGACCACGAAGGCCACCTCGTTCACGACCTCCGGGATGACCGGGTTCACCTTGCCCGGCATGATGCTGGAGCCCGCCTGCCGGGGCGGGAGGTTGATTTCGTGGAAGCCCGCCTGGGGCCCGGAGGCGAGCAGCCGCAGGTCATTGCAGATCTTCGACAGCTTCATCGCGCTGCGCTTGAGGGTGCCGGACACCTCCATGAAGATGCCCACGTCGGTGGTCGCCTCGATCAGGTCCGGCGCGGTGACGATGGGGCGCCCGGTGATGTCCGCCAGGTGCCTGCGGGCGGCCTCCGCGAAGCGCGGATCCGCCGCGATGCCGGTGCCAATCGCCGTCGCCCCCAGGTTGATCTCCCCCAGGCGGCGGGCGACGCCCGTGAGGCTCGCGTGCTCCTCGGCCAGCGTGACGGCGAAGCCTTCGAACTCCTGCTGGAGCGTCATCGGCACGGCGTCCTGCAGCTGCGTGCGGCCAATCTTCACGATGCCCGCGAACTCCTGCCCCTTGTCGCGGAACGCCTGCTCCAGGGCCAGCAGCTCCGTGAGCAGCCGCTCGATGGACAGGATCAACCCGACCTTGAGCGCCGTCGGGTAGGTGTCGTTCGTGCTCTGGCTCCGGTTCACGTGGTCGTTTGGATCCAGGTGCGCGTAGTCCCCCCGGGGATGGCCGGTCAGCTCCAGCCCCCGGTTGGCGATGACCTCGTTGAAGTTCATGTTCGTGGAGGTGCCGGCGCCGCCCTGCATGACGTCCACGATGAACTGGTCGTGCAGCCGGCCGTCCTTGATCTCCTCGCAGACCCGGTCGATGAGCTCCGCCCGCGCCGCATCCAGCGCCCCCACCTCCGCGTTCGCGCGCGCGGCGGCCTGCTTCACGCAGGCGTAGCCGTAGAGCAGGTCGGGATAGACGGAGATGGGGCGGCCGCTGATGGCGAAGTTGTCCAGCGCCCGGCAGACGTTGATGCCCCAGTAGGCCCCCGCCGGAATCTGGCGGGAGCCCAGGCTGTCCGTCTCCGTCCGGGGCGGTGCGCCGTCCGCCGTCACCGTCTGGATGCTCTTCTGGAACGTCTCTTCCGCGCGTGGGTCGGCCATCCGCGGGAAGGTAGGAACACGGGAGGCCCGGGGGACGTGCCCTCCGGGGAGGCGGGCTGTCCTCCGGGCGCCCCTCGGGCCCTACTTCACTTCACGGTCACGCACTTCGCGGGGCCGAGCGTGGCCTGGAAGTACGGCGTGTAGAGGTCCGGCGCGAGCGTGAAGTTGCAGGTGTTCACCGCGTCCGGCGACAGGTTCTGGTTCGCCTGCATGTAGCGCGCGACGTAGTCCCGCACGCCGTCCGCGGAGGACCACAGCATGCGGCCTTCCTTGAACATGCTGAACCCGCCGCCGCCACCGCCGCGGTAGTTGTTGACCGCGATGCGGAAGACCTGGTCGTCGCGCACGTCCTGGCCCTGGAAGCGCAGGTGCGTGAGCCGGGAGCCCGCGGGCTTCGTCAGGTCGTAGCCGTACTCGATGCGCGAGTAGAGGTCCCAGTTGTAGTCCGCGACGACGGGCGTGGTGGCCTTCGCGTCCGCGGGCTTCGCGGGCAGGTTGGCCGCGTCCAGCTGCTTGAAGTACAGCGTGTTCATCTCCAGCGCGCGCCGGAGGATGGAGCCGTTGATCTCCATCACGTACAGCGTGTTGTCGTAGATGTAGACGCTGTAGGCATCCCGCAGGGTGACGTCCCCCTTCGGCAGCGCGACGTCATTGCTGAAGAGGGCGGTCGCGGACAGGTCCACGGGGAAGCCAGCCTCCTCCGCGGCCGCCTCCTGCACGATGTTGAGCAGGTCCGCCAGGGGGCTGTCCACGTAGCGGCCGGGGAAGCCGCCCGTGAAGGCCTCGGTGGTGCTGCCAATCTTCTGGTTCACGTAGGCCACCGTGGTGTCGTGGGCGGCCTGGGTGAGCTGCGTGACCGTGGCATCCACCGCCACCGTGTCGTCCACCGCGTGGAGCTGCGAGTCGTGCGCGTCCACGCCCCAGCGCTCGCCGTTCCAGGTGACGTTGAGCTGCACGTGGGCCAGGTGGCTGCCCCAGCGGTTGGGCTGCGTGAGGAGGACCTCGCGGCCATCCTGCTGCTTCAGCAGCATCTTCGGGATGGGCTGGTGGGTGTGGCCGGTGAGGAGCACGTCCACGCCCGCCACCTGCTGGGCAATCTGCACGGCCTGGTTCTCAGCGGTGAGGTTGCCGCGGTCGGTCCACTTCGTGGCGTCCGCGTAGTCCGCGAGCCACGACTCGGGGCTGGTGGCGCTGCCCGTCGGCTGCTTGTCCGGGCCGCCGTGGATGGCCACCACCACCACGTCCGCGCCGGCCTCCTTCATCTTCGGCACGTAGGTCTTCGCGGTCTCCAGCGGTTCATCGAAGCGCAGCCCGGTGATGTTGTCCTTGCGCTCCCACGTCGCCACGCCCGGCGTCACCAGGCCGAGGATGCCGACCTTCACGCCGCACACCGTGGTCATCACGTACGGGGTGAAGGCCTCGGAGCCGTCCTCGCTCTTGCGCACGTTGGCGCCGAGGAGGGGGAAGTTCGCCTCGCCCTTGAACTTGTTGAGGACGTCCTGGCCGTAGTTGAACTCGTGGTTGCCCATGGCCATGGCGGTGTAGCCCAGCTCGTTCATGGCGGCGGCCATGGGGTGCTTGGGCGCGTTGTCCACCTGGGCATAGTAGGTGCCGAGCGGCGAGCCCTGGATGGTGTCGCCGGTGTCCACGAGCAGCGTGCAGTCCGGGTTCTTCGCCCGCTCCTGCTTGATGAGCGTGGCCACCTTGGCGAGGCCGCGCTTCGCGTCCGGCTTCCCGGTGAAGTAGTCCCACGGGAAGATGTTGGTGTGCAGGTCGCTCGTCTGGAGCAGCGTCAGCGTGCGCGGCGAGGTGTCCACCGGGGGGGGCGGGGGCGGGGTGGGAGCCGGATCATCGGAGTCACAGGCGGTCAGCAGCGAGCTGGCGCCCACGAGACAGAGCGTGCCGGTCCGCAGCGCGCGCATCAGGAAGGAGGAGTGGTTCAAGAGGCCTCGACCTTGAGCCATGCCGGAAGGGAATCTTCCGCAGGGGGGCGCACCCTACAGGGTCGCTCTGACGTTCTCGCTGGATTCCTCCGGTCTGGACTGACGGGCGCTCATTGCATGCCGGCCCCGTCCTCCGCCTCCTCGTCGGCGGTCGGGTAGGCGGAGACGGCCAGGGCGATGCCCTGGTCCGCGAACCACCGGACGTCCTCGGGTGGGAAGTGGATGGCGCTGGTGAAGTGCAGGGCGCTGCCGACGAACAGCCCGAAGTCCACGACACAGGGAACGGCCAGCTGCCGCAGCTCCATGAGCAGGGGGGCCAGCACCTCCAGCTGCCTGCGGGCCGCGGCGACGGGCCCGTGCAGCGTGCCCTCTCCATCCTCCACCAGGGTGAGGTTGAAGCCAGAGGTCGAGTGTCTTCCCGGCTGCCCCTGCTCCCCTTGAAGCCAGACGGCATCGGGGTGGCAGTCCGGGAAGCGGTCCAGGACGGACGCCACATCGAACTCCGGGGCCTGGGCCCGTAGGACAGCCACCGTCATGAGAACGCTCCGTTCCAATCCGCCCGCGTCCGTCATCGCCGGGCAGGCGCTTGGGGCCTGGCGTTCATATCGCAGCCGGGGCCGGGGCCGCTGCGTTGGCGTTCCCCGACTGTTCAGGCGCACGGCCCGGGTGGCCCCCGTCCGCTGCCCTCCCCTGAATCCCTTCCACGAAAGGGGCCTGCATCCCGCGCGATTGCATCCGGAGTCCCGGAACCTACCTTTTCCTGGACCCCCACCCCAGGCCGAGAGGCATTTCATGATTTCAACAGAGACGACTCCGCGGACGCGTGAAGCCCCCAGGACCGGATGGGGAAGCAGCACCCAGGAGGAGCCAGGCCTGCTCATCGAGGACCACGCGCTCCTCGGAGACCTGTACACGGCCGCGCTCGTGGCCCGGGACGGCTCCATCGACTTTCTCTGCCTGCCGGACTTCGACTCGGACGCGTGCTTCACGTCCCTGCTGGGCACACCCGACAACGGCCGGTGGAAGCTCGCCCCGAAGGCGTCCGTGCGCGAGGTGCGGCGGCGCTACCGGGGCAAGACCCTCATCCTGGAGACGGAGTTCGTGACGGACGAGGGCGCGGTGCGCGTCGTGGACTTCATGCCCATCCGCAAGGGCACCCCCCACCTGGTGCGCTGGGTGGAGGGAGTCCGGGGCACGGTGGCGATGCGCTCCGAGCTGCGCCCCCGGTTCGCCAACGGCTTCACCCTTCCCCTCATCTCGAGGAGGGACGGAGCCTCCGCCGCGGTCGCCGGTCCGGACGCGGTGTTCCTCCGGGGCGGCACCGGCAAGGAGCCCCCTCCCTTCGAGTCGGAGTTCACGGTCCAGGCCGGCCAGCGGATCCCCTTCGTGCTCTCCTGGGCCCGGCCCTACGACGGCATCCCCGCGCCGCTGGACCCGGAGGCCGCCCTGCGTGAGACGGAGGCCTATTGGGAGGACTGGGCCTCCCGGCTGCGCCTGCCTTCCCAGCACCCGGACGTGGTCGTCCGCTCCCTGCTCACCCTCAAGGCGTGCAGCTACCAGCCGTCGGGAGCGCTGGTCGCCGCGCCCACCTTCGGCCTCCCGGAGACCCCGGGCGGGGAGCGCAACTGGGACTACCGGTTCTGCTGGATTCGCGACTCGGTCCTCACGCTGAACGCGTTCATGCGCGCGGACCTCACGGAGGAGGCGGGTGCGTTCGGGGACTGGCTGGAGAACGCCATCGGGGGGGCACCGAAGCAGCTGCAGATCATGTATGGCATCCGGGGCGAGCGCCGCCTCACCGAAGTCAACCTGGACTGGTTGGCAGGCTACGAGGGGGCCCGGCCCGTGCGGATCGGCAACGGGGCCTATTCACAGTTCCAGCTCGACGTGCTCGGCGAGTTCGCCGCGGTCCTCTACATCCATGCGCAGCTGGTGGGCAAGCTGGCGGAGCGCGGCCAGAAGGCGCTCAAGATCCTCGCGACCCAGGTGTCCGAGGTCTGGACGGAGCCGGACCACGGCATCTGGGAGATGCGCGGCCCGAAGCACTCGTTCACCGCGTCCAAGGTGTCGGCGTGGATTGTCATTGATTGCTGGGTGCGGGCCATCGAGCAGTACGGCCTGAAGGAGGACAAGGCGCCGTGGGTGAAGCTGCGGCAGACCATCCACGACGAGGTGTGCAGCAAGGGCTACGACGCGAAGCGGGGGACGTTCACGCAGTACTACGGCTCGAAGGGCGTGGATGCGAGCCTGCTCTTCATCGCGCTCAGCGGCTTCCTCCCGCCGGAGGATCCCCGCATCGCGGGGACGGTGCGGGCCATTGAAGAGGAGTTGATGCCGGAAGGGCTGGTGCTGCGCTACCGGACGGAGGAGAGCGTCGACGGGCTCGCCGGTGAGGAGGGCGCCTTCCTCGCCTGCTCCTTCTGGCTCGCGAACACCTACCAGCTCCTGGGACGGACCGAGGACGCGCGGAAGCTCTTCAACAAGCTGGTGGGGCTCTGCAACGACGTGGGCCTGCTCGCCGAGGAGTACCTGCCCGGCCAGCGCAGGATGATTGGCAACTTCCCCCAGGCGTTCAGCCACCTGGCGCTCGTGAACAGCGCCTACCTCCTCTCTGAAGGCACCAAGGCGATGATGTATTCCTAGA
Source organism: Corallococcus exercitus (assembly GCF_042231735.1). GTDB lineage: Bacteria > Myxococcota > Myxococcia > Myxococcales > Myxococcaceae > Corallococcus > Corallococcus exercitus_B. Next base: position 8,979,933 of record NZ_CP102577.1, on the reverse strand, counting down.
CGTGCCCCCTTCCGTGGCGCCGCCCCTTCCCGCCCCTGGCTTTGTCAGGCCGCGCGGGCCGGGGCGTCCCTGGGGGCGCGGACGCTCCGGCGTCCCGACCGCGGCTGCTGACCCGAGGTCTCGAATCCATCGCTCACGTCCCCCGGCCTGTCAGGCGGGTCAGATTCCGAGAAGGTCATGCAGCCGAAACCCAACCGGCTCCTGCGGGCACTCGCTCGCGAGGGGCTCGACGTTGCTTACGACGGTCGTGTCTACACGGTCCGCCTCCAGGCGGATCCCCATGCGCCCCCCGCCGAGGTCCTGCTTCCGCCGGACCTGCCCGTGGAGGGCAAGGCGCTCCAACAACTCGCGGCGCTCGCCGCGCTCCACCACCCCAGCGGCGGCCGCGTGAAGCAGGTGCGCGCGACGCCGGACTTCCATCCGGGTGACTCCGGGGTGGCCATCGGGTCGGTGGTCCACACCGAGGGCCTGGTGGTGCCCGGCGCCGTGGGCACGGACATCAACTGCGGCATGCGCCTGCACGTCGCGGACATCCCCGTGGACGCCTTCCTCGCCCGCCGCGACGCCTTCGTCGAGCGGATGAAGGGGCATTACTTCTTCGGCACGCGCGACGTCGCCCAGGGCTCGCGCGCGCTGGAGGCGCTCCTGCGCGACGGCCTGCCCGGCTGGCTCCAGGAGACGGTGGAGCAGCCGCTGGGCATGGCGGCCCGGGTGGACCTGGGCCAGCTGGACCGCGAGTCCGGGCGCGTCCATCTGGGCGGTGCGCTGGAAGGCGACCCGGCCTGGGCGCCCACCGGGCTGCGGCGGGAGGGCGTGGTGCGCGACCCCGGGCTGGCCACCATTGGCGGAGGCAACCACTTCGTCGAGGTGCAGCGCGTGGAGGCCGTGGTGGACCGCGCGCGGGCGTGGGCCTGGGGGGTGCGGGAGGGACAGCTCGCGTTCATGGTGCACTCCGGCTCGCGGGACATGGGCAAGCACGTGGGGCGCACGTGGCAGGAGCGGGCGCGGGCCGCGTGGCCCCCGGGGGCCGCGCATCCGGCGAGCGGCATCTTCCCGCTCGCGGATCCGGAGAAGGTGCGCGAGTACCTGCGCGCCGAGGCCACCGCGGCCAACTACGCCTTCCTCAACCGGCTGCTGCTCGCGGAGCTGGTGCGGCAGACGCTGCGGGAGCTGTTCGGGGACGTGGAGGCGCCGCTCGTCTACGACGTGCCCCACAACATCACCCTGCCCTGGGAGGGCGGCTGGCTGGCGCGCAAGGGCGCCTGCCCGGCCGAGGAGGACCAGCCGGTCATCATCCCCGGCTCCATGGGCGCGACGTCCTACCTGATGCGGGGCCTGGGCAACGCGAAGGCGCTGGCGTCGGCCTCGCATGGGGCGGGCCGGGCGCACTCGCGCTTCTCCATGTCGCGCGGCGGCGCGAAGCACCGCGAGGAGGATCTGGGGCTGACGGGGGTGGACTGCATCGCGCTGCGGGCCGAGCGCCGCATCGAGGAGGCCCCCGCCGCCTACAAGCCCATTGGCCCGGTGGTGGCCTCGCAGGTGGACGCCGACATCGTCCGGGAGGTGGCCCGGCTCAAGCCGCTGATGACCTTCAAGGCCTGACTCCGCGCGTGTGCGCGGCGTGACGCGGGGCGTTCGGACCTGGGGACCGGACGCCCCGCCGATTGGCTCGCGCGGCCATGGCTGCCCCGTTAGCTTGCGCGCCCATGTACTTCGAGACCTTTTCCCAGATGAAGAAGCAGCTCGGGCAGTTGGGCAAGTGGCTGGAGGCGGCCGCGGCTCACGCCAAGGCGAAGTCCTTCGACCCGAACCTCTACCTGGGCTTCCGGCTGGCGCCGGATCAGTTCCCGTTCGTCAAGCAGGTGCAGATCGCCTGTGACGCCGCGAAGCTGGGGGCCTCGCGGCTGACAGGCAAGGCGGCGCCGTCGCACCCGGACACGGAGCAGACGCTGGAGGAGCTCGGCGCCCGCGTCCGGTCCACCATCGAGTACCTGGGCACGCTCACGGCGAAGGACTTCGAGGGCGCGGCCAGCCGCGTCATCACCAATCCCCGGTGGGAGGGCAAGGTGATGAGCGGCGCGGACAACTTCCAGGAGCACATCCTCCCGAACTTCTACTTCCACCTCACCCACACGTACGCGCTCCTGCGTCACAACGGCGTCAGCCTGGGCAAGGCGGACTACCTGGGGACGCTGAGCCTTCGCGCGCCGTGAGGCTTCTCCCTGTCGCGTCCGCGAGCGACAGCGCCCACAGCGGGAAGATGCGCAGGTAGGCGTCGTAGTGGATGGCGCAGGTGCGGCTGAACACGCCGGCCAGGGGCTCCGGGGGCCACTGGCCCTCCGCGCCCTGCCTCGCGCGCAGCCACGCCGCGCCCCGGCGCGTGGCCTCGGAGCTCGCTTCGCCCGCGGCCACCAGGGACATCACGGCCCAGGACGTCGTCACCGCGTGGCCGTCGCGCCCCTCCACCCAGCGGCGCTCGCGGCAGCCCTGGATGGTCTCACTCCAGGAGCCGTCCTCGCGCTGGCGGGCCTTCAGGAACGTGACCGCCGCGCGCAGCGCGGGGTCTCCGGCCCCGGCACCGGCGGCCACCAGGCCGGCGACGCCGAACCAGGTGCCGTAGCTGAAGCACACGCCCCAGGCCCCCTCCCAGCTTCCGTCCGGGCGCTGCCGGCGGCGCAGGAAGTCCGCGCCCCGCGAGATGGCCCGTGCCACGGGTGCCTCCGGCCGCGCCTTGCGCCACGCGGCCAGCGCCTGCACGCAGGCCGACGTGCACTCCACATGGCTGGGGTCCACCATGATGCCGGCGAAGACGTCCGAGGGATTGAACCGCTCCAGCCAGTGCGGCCCCCGCTGACGCTCGTAGGTGGCCCAGCCCCCGTCCCGGTTCTGCAGGGACAGGAGGAACGCCACGGCCTGCTCCAGGCGCTCGTGCGGAACGCGGTTGAGCCCGAGCGGCGCCAACACCAGACACGCCTTCAGCGCCTCCGCCGTGCAATCGCTGATGGGCCAGCCGTGCGCGCGGGTGCTGAAGGGCCACCCTCCCCGGCTGGGATGCCGGTGGTGGCGCGCGGCGTCCGGCGAATCCTCCAGCACCTGGTGCGCCTCCAGGAAGCGGCCCGCGCGCTCCAGCGTGTCCCGCGCCCAGGCGGGCTCTCCCGAGGCCACCAGCGCCTGGACCGCGAAGGCGGTGTCCCAGAGCTGCGAGGAGTTGTAGCCGTTGAACGTGATGCCCTCCCCTGTCCGCTGGAGGTAGTCCGGCAGGCGCTCCAGGTGGGCGCGCACCTCCGGGCCCTCCGGCCGCGCCACGTGCCACACCACCATGTCGAGCACCTTGTTGATGGGCCCGATGCAGAGGGCGTGCGTCGCTTCATCCTCCCCCTGTATCAACGCCAGGGACGCGTCCAGCGCGCGAGCCCGCAGCCGCTTCGAATGGAAGCGCTCATACAGGCCCAGCACGCGATGCACGGCGCGCAGCCCCGGTCCGTGCGGGGTGTAGGCGTCCGTGCTGGCCACGCGGCCGCGGGCCGCCGTCCAGTCCACGTCCGCGTAGGGCTGGGCGTACAGCTCGCGCCGCAGCTCGGCCAATAGCGGCGTTTCGTTGGCGCGGGCCCGGCGGCCATAGAGCCAGCCCATGGGGAGGTACACCATGCGGCAGTGACACCAGAGGCGCGACGGGTGGAACGGCAGCGCTCGCGGCAACAGCCAGAGCTCGGGAGGCACGGGCGCCAGGCCCTCGTATTCGTAGAGCCCCAGCAGGGCGAGGACGAACTTCCCCCAGGACGCGCTGCCCAGCGGGCCGCCCCGGGGAAGGAACCACGCCCGCGCGCGGACGAGGTCCGGGTCCTCCGCGCGGACGCCCAGCAGCCGCTGCGCGACGTAGTTGAGCACCGACGTGAAGACGAGGCTGGGCGACTCCACGTCCAGCCCCCAGCCGCCATCCGCGTTCTGGTGGGCCCGCATGTGGGCGACCAGCCCGTCGCGGACGGGCGCGTCCGGCGTGCGCCCCATCACGTACAGCCCGGCCACGTACACCGGGGCCAGGAAGAGCGGGCCGCTGTAGTCGCCCTTCCAGGAGCCGTCCGCCTCCTGCGTCCGGGCCAGCGCGTCGCGCGCCCGCCGCATCAGAGCCGGGCCTCCATGCCGCCCCGGGACGTCCGCGAGCAGTCGGCGTAGAGCGCCCGCAGCGCGTCATCCGACTCCACCCGCTCCTGCGTCAGCCGCATCAGCGTCGCCACCGTCTCCCGGTCAATCTTCACCGGCTCCGGCTCCAGCACCGCGGGGTTGCCCTCCACCGCGTCGAGCGTCGCGGCCGCGAAGAAGAGCGGGTAGAGGCAGAACAGCCGCAGGCCGGGCTCCTCGCGCGGAAGGGCCAGGGAGTACTCGAGCGCGACCTCCAGCTCCCGGCGCGTCACCCCCACCATCTCGTCCATCAGCGCCACCGCCCGCGAGCGCAGGGACGGCAGGGCCAGCGTGGCGGGTGTGAGGCCATGCGCGGCCATGCGGTCCCTGGGCAGCCAGCAGCTTCCCCGGTCCAGGTCCTCGCGCACGTCCTTCAGGATGTTGGTGAGCTGCAGGGCCCGGCCAAAGGCAGGCGCGCGCGGCGTCAGCCTCTCATGGCGCCAGGCGACCCGGGGTGAGCTGGCGATGAAGAGGCCGGTCAGCATCTCTCCCACGACGCCGGCCACGTAATAGCAATACATGAACGTCGCCTGGAGGTCGGGCAGCCCCAGGACCCGCCCGCTCCCGCCGTGCATCCGCTGCATCTGGTTCATCCCGCCGGTCATCGTGCGCACGCACCGGGCGATGGGCGGGTGGACCCAGGAGGGAAGCGAGGCCAGGGTCTGGAGCACCATCAGGCTCTCCAGCACCAGCTCGGCTTCCGCCGGGGGCGCCTCGTCCCGCAGGGCGAGCCGCGCCCTTCGCGCGAAGGAACGGGCCTGGGCTTCCCAGCCTGGCGCCAGCGACACCAGGGTCCCCCATTCGCCCAGCAGCGCTCGCTGGTCCTGCCCGGGGGCCTCGTCCTCCAGCGTGTCGGCGATGCGGCACAGCAGGTAGGCCACCGTGACCGCGAGGTCCAATGGCTCGGGCAACAACGGGATGTTGAGCGCGAACGTCCGGGAGACCCGGGGCAGCTGCGTGCGACAGAATGACGCTCCCTGCTCTTTCATGCCTGCCTCCTCTGCGTGCGGTAACGCGCTTCAATGGCTAAGTCGTCAATGCCAGACATGGTGTCTGGGAACCGAGCGGAGGCCACGTGGAGGACGCCGAGGTGGTGATAGCCGGAGGTGGGCCCGCGGGCTGCTCGGTGGCGGCGGCGCTCGCCGGGCTGGGCCTGTCCGTCCTGCTGCTCGACGCGGGCGTGGACCGGCACAAGCAGCTCGCGGGCGAGCTGCTCCACCCCGCCGGCATCTGGGACCTGCGCGCGCTGGGCTTCGGGGACGTCGTGGACGGCTGGAAGGCCCAGCCCGTGCGAGGCTTCGCGGTGCGCTTCCATGCCCCTGCCCGCACCCTCGTCCTGCCCTACGGTCACGGGGTCACCGGGCTGTCGCTCGAACACGCCACGCTCACCGTGCCCCTCCTGGAGGCGGTGTCGCGGCGGCGCGGCGTCACCGTGCGCGCCCGGGCCCGCGTGACGGCCGTGGAGCACAACGACGGGCACGGCGTGCGCCTGCGCTACACCCACGCGGGCACCGAGCACACCGTGCGCGCCCGGCTGCTCGTGGCCGCGGACGGACGCGCGTCGCCCGTGCGGCGGATGCTGGGCATCGCCGAGCACCACACCCGCCTCTCCACCATGCTGGGCGTGACCGTGGACAGCGCCTGTCTGACCCACCCCGACCACGGCCACCAGTTCGTGGGAGGCGCCGTGCACGCGCTGGCCTACGCCATCCAGCCCGGCCTGGCGCGCGTGATGGTGGACCTGCCCCTGGGCAGCACCGTCCAGACGCTGCGGGACCAGCCGGAGCTGCTGCTCGCCCTGCCCTCCAGGCTGAGGGAAGCCGTCTGGCGGGCGCTGGAGGCGCGGCCCGCCGTGCGCATGGCCTCCAACGACGACTGGCTGGCGGAGACCGTGTGGATGGGCAGCGCGGTGCTCGTGGGCGACGCCGCCGCGTGCTGCCACCCGCTCACCGCGAGCGGCATGGCGTCCTGCTTCCACGATGCCCGCGCCCTCCAGGAGTCGCTGCACCGCCACCCGGGCCACATCGCCCGCGCGCTGGAGCACTACGCGCACGCGCGGCGGCCGGCCCAGCGCACGCGCGTCGCGCTCGCCTCCGCGCTCTACAGCGCCTTCGCCGGGCAGGACGAGGGCATGCGGGCGCTGCGCATGGGCCTTCTGCACTACTGGGAGCACAGCCCGCGCGGCGCGAGAGCCTCCATGGCGCTGCTCTCCTCCGAGGAGCCCCGCATGCGGGTGATGGCCCGCGAGTACCTGCGCGTCGTCGCGCACGCCTTCGCCGCGATGCTCTCGCCGAGCGGCCCCGGGGGCAGCCTCCGCTCCGCCGGGCCGCTGTTGCGCTCGGCCGGGCCGCCCTTGCGAGGCACCGTGGCGAGCGCGGTGGAACAGGTGGGGAGCTGGCTGCATCGTCGCGTCCGCCGTCCCGTCTACACGCTGGCCCGCGCCGGCTGGGCTTCACCCAGGCGCGCCTTCGCATCCAACCGGTAGCCCCGGCCGCGCCAGTCCACCTGGCGCGACAGCCGCGCGGACAGCGCCACGCCAGCCCCCAGCAACGGAAGGACCGCCGGCACCCAGTAGTGCCGGGGCGCGACGTCCGGCCCGTGGCAGGCCCGCTGGAGCCGCAGCTGGCTCCACACGGAGAAGCCGATGGGCAGCGCCGCCAGGGCCGCGCCCGCCCAGGCCCTTCGCGCTGCTGCCGCCGCCAGGCCGCCCCATGACAGCCAGCTCACCCCGCCGCGAACCCAGTGGGGCCGCGCGAAGGCCCCCGGCAGCCCCGCCTCCGAGAAGAGGATCCACCGCCGGAAGATGCGCAGGAAGGCGCCCAGCTCCAGGTGTCCCGTGACGACGCGCAGGGGGGCGTGCACGACGCGGTTCTTCCATCCGGCCTCGTGCAGCCGGCGCCCCAGGTACATGTCATCCACGAACTGCCCGGCGGCGCAGCCCACGCCCCCGATGGCCGCGAGCGCTTCACGGCGGAAGACCATCAACTGCCCCATGATGAAGGGCAGCGCGCCATCCGGTTCCGCCGTGCAGGCGACCGACGCGCCGTACCACGCGTTCACCAGCAGCCCGTAGCCCACGTCTCCCGCGAGGGGCGCGTCCGCCGCCGCGTAGATGGGCGCGAACGTGGCGCCCGTGCGGCCATCCTCCAGCAGGGCGCCCACCAGCGCCGTGAGCACGCCGGGCGTGGGCCGCGTGTCCGAGTCGCTGAAGGCCAGCAGGTCGCACCGGGAACAGGCCACGCCCACCTGCATCGCGTTGAGCTTGCCGGTCATCCCTTCCGGAGGCTCGCCCGCGACCACCAGCTCCACGCGCTTCGCGCGCGTGGGGTGCGCGGCCACCTCCTCGCGGGTGGGGAGGAACGCCGGGTCCTCCTCGCTGTCGAAGACGAAGAGCACCTCCCACTCGCCGGGATAGTCCAGGTCCAGCAGCGCGCGCACGTTCGCCCGCGCGTCCACGTCCAGGCCCCGGATGGGCCGGATGACCGTCACGGAAGGCGGCTCGAAGCGGCTCGCGGGCGGTGATGGACGCCGTCGCAGGCCGGCCATCAGCCGCAGGTGGCCGTGCACGAGCACGCCCAGCGCCGCCGCCGTCCATCCCAGGTTCCGAGCGTTCATGGCCGCACCTCCGTGCCCCGCGTCCCTGGCGCCCGCGCGTGCGAGCGCCTCCAGTGGCCCGGCCCCCACCAGTTGAAGTCCCCCATCAGGCGCATCATCGAGGGGACGATGAGCACCCGGACCAGCGTCGCATCCAGCGCGACCGCGATGGCCATGCCCAGCCCCATCGCCTTCACCACCACCACCGACGCCAGCGTGAAGGCCGCGAACACGGCCACCATGATGGCCGCCGCGCTGGTGATGAGGCCGCCGGTCCGCTCCAGCCCCTCGGCCACCGCGTGGGTGTTGTCGCCCGTGCGCAGCCACTCCTCGCGGATGCGGCTGAGCAGCAGCACCTCGTAGTCCATGGACAGGCCGAACAGCGCGCAGAACAACAGGATGGGCAGCGACGGTTCGATGGGCCCGGGCTCGAAGCGCAGCAGCCGGTGCAGGTGTCCTTCCTGGAAGATGAACACCAGGGCCCCGAACGAACCGGCCAGCGACAGCAGGTTCATCAGGAGCGCCTTCAACGGCAGCACCACGGAGCGCAGGAGCACGAAGAGGACGATGCACGTCATCCCCATCACGAACCCCACGGCCGCGGGCGTGTGCTGCTTCACGAAGGCCGCCGCGTCCACGTCCGTCGCGGTCTGCCCGCCCACCTGCCACCGGCCGTCCCCCACCGCGCGGTCCTCGCGCAGCGCGCGGACCAGGTTCCGGGCCTCCACGCTGCTGGGCGCCGCGGAGGTCAGCACCTGCATCACCGCCACGTTCCCGGTGACGTACGCGGCCCGCGCGGCCTGGAGCTCTGGCGGAAGGAACTGGGGCGGCGCCGCGGCCATCTGTTGAACGGTCGCCCGGTCCATGTTGGGGACCAGGGTCACCGCGCTCTCCACGCCGAGCACCCCGGGCAGCGAAGCGATGCGCCGGCTGGCGTCGTGAAGCGCGCCCGCGCGCTCTGGCGTGAGGGGACTGCCCCCTGGAAACTCCACGGCCACCAGCACCCGGGTGGCGGCCTCGCGAGGGAACAGGCGGGCCAGGGTCTCCGCGCCCCGGCGGGCCTCGGTGCCCTCGGGAAGCGCCGTGATGTCCGTGGCCGCCAATTGCAGACGCCGGAATGGCAGCCCCATGGCCAGCAGCAACGCCAGCGTCGGCAGCAGCACCCACCAGGGATGGCGCATCACCCAGGTGGCCAGCGCGTGCCAGCCGCCGCCGCGCCCCTCCGTGCGCGCGAAGGGCAGCCGCCCCCGGTCCACGCGCGGCCCCAGCCAGGCCAGGAGCGCGGGCAGCACGGTGAGCGCGAAGAGGACCGCGAAGGCCACCACCAGGGCGCCTCCCAGCCCCATGGCGCTCAGGTACGAGCCCCGGAAGAAGAGCAGGCCTCCCAGCCCCACCGTGACGGCCAGCCCGGAGAACGCCACCGCGCGTCCGGCGGTGTCCAGGGTGCGCGTCAGCGCCTGCTCCGTCGTCAAGCCCAGGGCGAGCTCCGAACGGAAGCGGCTCACGATGAAGAGCGAGTAGTCGATGGCCACGCCCAGCCCGATGAGCGACACCACGTTGAGCGTGTACTGGGCCATGTTCGTGACGCGCGACAGGAGCAGCACGCCCGCCACGCCACAGAGCACCGCCAGGCCGCCCACCACCAGGGGCAGCATGGCCGCGACCACCGTCCGGAACACCCACAGCAGCACGAGCAGCGCCAGCGGGAACGACAGCAGCTCCGCGCGCAGGAGGTCGTGCTCCAGCAGCTCGTTGAGCGCGGCCAGGAAGGCCACCTTTCCGGTGAGCGTCGTCTGGAGGCCCGAGTCGTTCAGCGCCGCGCGCACCGCGGGAAACGCGGCGGTGGCCTCGCGCTCGCCGCCCTTGAGCCGCACCAGCGCCAGCAGGTCGTGGCCCGTCCGCGCCACGAAGCGGGCCCGGAAGGCCTCCGGCGCCCCGATGGGCGACACCACCGACGCGACCTCCGGCAGCGCCTGCACGCGCGACAGCACGGACGTCACCGCCTGGGCGAAGCGCGGATCATCCGGGGCCCAGACATCGTGGTGGAAGATGACCGCCAGGGTCTGGTCGTTCGACCCCGCGGCGGCGCCCCGCGCGAGCGCCTCGGCCCGCGCGGATTCGATGCCCTCGATGGTCCCGGTGGTGAGGTGCCCGCCCTGGAGCAGCGCCCACACCGCCGCGCCGAGGAGCAGGAGCGTGCCCACCAGCACCCGGCTCCGGTGCCGGAACACGCCCACCGCCAGCCGGGCGAACAGGGACGGCGCGCCCCCCGCTGGTGAGTCGTCCCCCGCTCCCGACATGCCCGCCTCCCCGTTCGCTCGCCCCGCCGCGCACCAGGGAACTGGTGACGGGCGGAGCGCTTGGACAGGGGCTTCATCCCTTGGGGCAATGCAGGAGTGGACGGCACGGCCCCGCGCCTGCCCCTCCCTTCGGGCCTGACGCGGGATGGACTACTGGAAGGTCACCTTGCCGTCCCGCTGGTAGCAGACATGCGGCGCGCCGTCCGTGGGATGGAGGGCCACGCTCGGACGGGAGCTGTCCCCCACCGTCCCGAGCTGCGTGTACGTCCAGAAGCCCTGCGCATCCGTCGTGCCCAGCGCCAGCGACGTCCCATTGCGCAGGGCGACGACCGGCTTGCCTCCGCCGTAAGCCAGGTCCGACGCGGCATATTTGTAATCCACCGTCGAGACCCTTCGGGTGCTGGCCGAGGCAGGCGTCCCGACCGTGATGTCCTCGATGGCGTTCCATTCGCCTTCGGAGATGCCGTTGGAGAGCGCCAGCAGGTGCGAGTCCGGTGCCCAGGCCGTCGCGAGCCACGGCGCGGGGGTGCTGGGCTTCAGCAGGAAGGACTCCAGGGTCGAGCCCCGGAGGACCTGCAGGTACTGGGTGACGTAGCCGCTCGAGGGCACGTGCGTGATGACGTGCAGCGCTCCGGCCGCGTCGAAGAGGGCGTCGCTCGTGAGCACCTGGGTGTTGGCGGTGAGCGGCGCGGTGGACCACGTATTGGCCGCCGTCCGGGTCGCGACCCGGACGACCCCCGCGGTGTTGCTGCTGAAGACGATGACCGGCCGGTACGCCTGCGCCGGGTTGAGCGCGAGGCTGAAACGCATCACCACCGAGCCGTCGACCTCCTCGCGAACCCAGGCACCGTTGACGCGCGTGGCATAGCCCACCCGCGTCGCCGAGGTGGCGAGGTTGCCGGTTCCCTTGGTGTAGGCGACGTGCGGCGTGCCGGTCACCGGGTCTACGGCCAGCACGCCCTTCACGACGAAGGCGCCGCCGTTGTTGAAACCGGGCCCTTCAATCTGCTCCGTCTTCCAGGCCGAGCCGTCCCAGCTCGCGTACCACAGGCTGTTGTGGGTCTCGTTCGTGTAGACGACGTGGGCCTTGCCCGTGCTGTCGAACGCAAGGTCGCAATTGCCACCCGTGACATCCGGGCCCGTGTCGATGACGGCGCTGGAGGCGAGCGGCGCGGCCACCACGTTGAAGTGGAACGCCCCCTCCGCCGTCTTCCCGGATTCCGTCTCGACGGAGACGGACAGGGACGCCGTCCCCGCCGTGGGCAGCGTCCAGGCGACCTGCTCCGCGTCAGGCTCGAGGGCGCCAGCGTTGGCGCTCCAGCGCACGGACTTGATGGTTTCGCCCGAGGTGGTGACCCGGAAGCGCTCCACCGTGCTCTCGACGTAGGGGCCCGCTCCGTCCTCCCGCTCGATCAGCAGCACCAGGTCTCCGGCTCCTTGAGAGCGGATGACCTCGGGGGGCTTGGACTCACCGGCGCAAGCGGCGAACAGCGTCAGACCACTCCACATCAAGCCCCAGGCAAGCAACCTCTTCCGCATCATCACTCGGGTTCCTCTCGGATGGGCGTGGCGAGCCCTGCTCACCGCGCCCTGGGAACTCCGTCAAACGGACGGGCCTCACGGAAGATCTACGACAATCAATATCTCCCTGAAGTCCTGGTCACTCCGGCTCGGGCATGCGCACCCCCGCGAGCTTCCGGTCCTCCAGCACGGAATGCAGCGCGTGGATGCGTCCGTTCGCGTCCACGTCCACGCGAATCACGGCGCGCAGGCCCATGAGCGGGTCCTTCGCCGGAGGGTACACGGCGACGAAGGCGGGCAGTCCGTTGAGCATCCGGGCCTCCCATGCCACCGGCGCGCCTCGCATCTCCATCAGGCGGCGGACGACGAGGACGACGCGCTGTGCCCCCACGATGGGCACCAGGGCCGCACGCACCTTGCCGCCTCCGTCGGAGAGGGCACGCGCATCGGCGGTCAGCAACGCCTCCGCGGCGGCGACGTCTCCCGTCATCATCGCCCCGAGGAAGGCCTCCAGCGCGGCCCGCGTGCGGGCCTGCAGGTCGCGCGTGGGCACGCAGCGAGCCTGGTCATACGCGGCCATCGCCGCTCGCGCACGGTGGTGCACCACCTTCACGTTCGCTTCGCTCATGCGCAGCGCCTCGGCCACCTCCAGCACCGAGTAATCAAAGACATCGCGCAGCAGCAGCACCGCCCGCTGCTTGGGCGACAGGGCTTCCAGGGCCAGCAGGAAGGCGAACGAGACGCTCTCCAGCAATTCGTAGCGCCCCTCCGTCGAGCCGCCGCCCGGAAGCCTCGCCTCCGCCGAGGGTGGGACCTCTTCGTCGCCGGTCTCCACGGGCGAAGGCAGCCACGGTCCGATGTAGCCCTCGCGCCGTCGCCGCCGCAGGTGGTCCCGCGCCAGGTTCACCGCCACGCGCGTCAGCCAGGGCCGCAAGGTGTCCAGGCGCTCTGGGGGTGTCGCGAGCGCGCGCGCATAGACCTCCTGCACCAGGTCATCCGCGTCCGCCGCCACGCCGGTCATCCGGTAGCAGAGGCCCCAGAGGAAGCGCTCGTGCTCGCGTGCGGCCTGTCCCAGTGCTCCTCGCGCCTGTGAATCCATCCCGTTCAAGCCTCCACCACGCGGCGGAAGGATGCCTTCCGACCCAGGCCTTCGGACATCCATCCTGTTTCCCTGAATGAGAAGGTGAGAACCCCATTGAGGCTCTCCGTCAACGGCGTACCGCACGAACCGGTCCGACAGTCGGACAGGTTCGGAGAACCGCCCTGGCCAGGGCCTCCGCTCCATCCGGGCCACGGAAACCTGTCCGACAAGCAGACCGGTCTGGAAGAACTCGGCGGAAGGGCCTCTCCATCCGGGCCGTGGCAACCGGTCCGACAGTCAGACACGTTGGGAGAACCGCCGTGGCCGGGGGCCTCCGCCCCATCCGGACTGCGGAAACCTGTCCGACTGTCGGACAGGTTCGGAGAACCGCTGTGGCTGGGGGCCTCCGCCCCATCCGGACTGCGGAAACCGGTCCGACTGTCGGACAGGTTCGGAGAACCGCCGTGGCTGGGGGCCTCCGCCCCATCCGGGGAGCCTCCGCCCCATCCGGACTGCGGAAACCGGTCCGACTGTCGGACAGGTTCGGAGAACCACCGTGGCCGGGGAGCCTCCGCTCCATCCGGACTGCGGAAACCTGTCTGACTGTCGGACAGGTTGAGAGAACGGCCGTGGCCAGGGGCTTCCGCCCCATCCGGGCTGCTGAAACCTGTCCGACTGTCGGACCGGTTGGGAGATCCGCCCAGCCAGGAGTCCTTCGCTCCATCCGGACCGCGGAAACCTGTCCGACAGTCGGACAGGTTGGGACCGCATCGGGCGGGAGGTGTCCTTCATGGCGATTCGGAGGTCTGGCGCCCGCGCATCCATGCGGTACGAGCACTGGCGACGGTGAGGCATCACCGCGCAGGGTGCCCTTCCCGCCTGTGCTCCCATCCGGCTCAAGCTCCCGCCGCACGGCGCTGGGGCGTCGCGATGCGCGGCACCAGGGCCTGCTCCACGGCCTCGGCGCTCGCCAGGGATGCGTCCGCGAGCATGCCCTCCGCTCCCACCCAGTCGCCCACGCGGTACAGCCCTCCGATGTGCGGTACCTGCACCGGGGGACGCCCTGTGAGCCCTCCCTTCGCGGCCTGGGGCAGGCCGGCGCTGACGGTGAGCGACGGACGGAAGCGCCGTGCCACCACCTTCGCGCGCCATCCCGGCTGGAGCGCATCCATCACGGCCTCCAGCTCCGCCTCGCGGCACTCCGTGTCCGCGCCGCCCAGGTACTTCGCCACGTGCACCATCGCGCCCCCTTCCGGCGCCAGCTTCGCGGAGGCCGAATGCACCGACGCGTACCAGGGCCCGTCCACCCCGAGCGCGAAGAACGCATCCGGCCTCGGCAGTGCCGACAATCCCAGCTCCAGCGTCGCCGCCTGGATGGGCAGCGCCTCCCGCGCCTCCCGGGCCAGCACCGCGTCCCCTGGCACGAGCGCCGCCACGTCCGCGGGACTGCCCGCCAGCACCACCGCATCCGCGCCGCGCACCGTGCCGTCCGCGAGCCGCACGCCTTCGACCCGTGCGCTCCCGGCCTGAAGGACGACGGCCTCCACCCGCGAGGACAGCTCCAGCCGGACGCCGGCTTCGCGCCCCAGCCGCTCCACCGCGTCCACCAGGGTGCTCCAGCCTCCATCCACGTACAGCACGTTCGCGGCGGTCGCGGACTGGAGCTGCTTGAGCGCCGCCTCCGCGCTGAGCGCTTCCAGGTCCGCGCAGTACGACGACACCCGCACCAGCGCCGCGATGAACGCCTGGCTGTCCTTGCGCGTCAGGCGCGTCTCCAGCCACTGCCGCATCGAGACGGGCCCCAGGGGTCCCGTGTCGATGCGGGCCAGCCCCGCCAGCAGCTTCGCCACCTCCAGCTTCCCGGCGAGCGACAACACGTCCGTCGTCATGAGCGTCACGGGACCGCGTGGCAGCGTGTGCAGCCGGCCCGCGCGCAGCGCATGGGTACCCGTCGGCACCGGAACGCCTCCCTGGGGATTCACGCCCAGGCGCCGCAGCACCCGTAACGCCGCGCCCGCCCGGTACAGGGCATGCGGCCCCAGGTTGAAGCGGAAGCCCTCCACCTCCGTCGTCCGCGCCCGCCCGCCCAGGTGCTTCGAGCGTTCGTACAACGTCACCTCGCAGCCACCGCGCGCCAGCAACGCCGCCGCCGTGAGCCCGCCCAGCCCTCCGCCCACCACGGCCACCTTCATCGCCTGCATGTCCGTCCTCCGTCCCGGCGCCCGGCGCATTCCGGGCATCCGACGGCCACCACGAAAAAGGACGCCAAAAGGTTACAGCGCGGGACGCCTCAAGCTCCCCGGTCGACCGGCAGCCCCGAGCGCGCGAAGGAGAACACCAGCGACGTCTCGATGCGGCTCACCTCCGGACGGCTGGTGAAGGACTGGATGGTGAGCACGCGCAGGTGCTCCGTGTCCCGACACACGACATGCACCAGGAAGTCCGTCGTGCCGCCCAGGCAGTAGACGGCCACCGTCTCCGGCAGCGAGCGCAGGTGGTCACCGATGCTGCCGAAGGCCTCTCCCACGTGGAGCCGGAGCTGCACGGCGATGAGCGCCTGGAGCCCCAAGCCCAGGGAGCGCGCATCCAGGTCCGCGCGATAGGACTTGATGACCCCGTCCGTCTCCAGCCGCTTCACCCGCGCGAGGCATGACGAGGGGGCCAGCCCCACGCGCGCGGCCAATTCCTTGTTGGACAGCCGTGCATTGTTCTGGAGGGCCTCCAGAATCTCGCGATCGATTCGGTCGAGTGCGGCCATTCGAGGCTCCCGGGCGAATTCCATTCGATGGATGCCTCGCAATCCTGACCCGTATTCTGTCCGCATGCCACGACACAGAATCGCAGCATGCCTCCTCCTCCTGGCGGGCACGGCCTTCGCGAGCCCTGCTCCTTCGCCAGAGGTCCTGCTCGCGCCCTGGTCGGGTCCTCATGGGGGCGTCCCGCCTTTCGACCGGGTGCAGGTGGCGGACTTCGCACCGGCGCTCGAGGCCGCGATGACGCAGGCACGGGCCGAGCTCGCCACCATCGCGGACGCGAAGGAGCCGCCCACGTTCGAGAACACCGTCGCCGCGCTGGAGGACTCGGGCCGCGCGTTCAACCGCGTCTACGAGGTCTACAACGCGTGGTCGTCGTTCGTGAGCTCACCGGAGTACCAGGCCGTGGAACGCCAGATGGCGCCCCGGCTGGCGGCCTTCTGGGATGAGCAGTCCCAGAACCGGAAGCTCTTCCGCCGCGTCAAGGCGGTCCGGGACTCGGCCGCGAAGGCGAAGCTGACGCCGGAGCAGCAGCGCGTCGTGGCGTACTACTACGACGACTTCGTGCGCTCGGGCGCCCTCCTGGACGCGGCGGGCTCCAAGCGCCTGGCCGCGCTCAACCAGCGGCTCGCCACGCTCTACACGACGTTCAACCAGAACGTGCTCGCCGACGAGAAGCGCTACACCCTCCTGGAGAACGAGGCGGACCTCGCGGGCCTGCCGGAGCCCCTGAGGAAGGCCGCCGCGGCCGAGGCCACCGCGCGCGGACAGCCGGGGAAGTGGGCCGTGGCCAATACCCGCTCGGTGGTGGCGGACTTCCTCACGTACTCGGAGCGGAGGGAGCTTCGCGAGAAGGTGTGGCGCAACTACGACAGCCGGGGCGACCACGGCGACGCGCATGACAACACCGCTGTCATCACGCGAATCCTCGCGGCGCGCGCGGAAGCAGCGAAGCTCATGGGCTTTCCCACCCACGCGCACCGTCAGCTCCAGCGTTCGATGGTGAAGACGCCTGAGCGCGCCATGCGGCTGCTGGAGACGCTGTGGACGCCCGCCGTCGCGCGCGTGCGCGAAGAGGTCGCCGCGATGGCTGCCATTGCCCGGAGCCAGGGCCAGCAGGAGCCCATCGCCCCCTGGGACTACCGCTACTACGCGGAGAAGGTGCGCAAGCAGGCGTATGACTTCGACGACAGCGAGGTGAAGCCCTACCTCCAGCTGGAGTCCTTGCGCGAAGGCATGTTCTGGGTCGCGGGCGAGCTCTTCGGCTTCACCTTCACGCCCGCGCCGGACGTGCCCGTCTACCACCCGGACGTGCGCGTCTTCACGGTGAAGGAGCGCGAGAGCGGCCGGGAGCGGGGGCTCCTGTACTTCGACCCCTACGCGCGCGAGGGCAAGTACAACGGCGGGCAGACGGAGACGTACCGCGTCCAGGAGCGCTTCCGGGGCGAGGTGCCGGCGCTGGTGGCCATCAGCACGCCCTTCGTGAAGCCGGGGGCCGGAAGCCCCGCGCTGCTGGGTTGGCGCGACGCCCAGACGCTGTTCCACGAGTTCGGCCACGCGCTGCACACGCTGAGCGGGGACGTGGCCTATCCGGCGCTCGGGGGCGGCCGCGTGGTGAGCGACTACGCGGAGTTCCCCTCCAAGCTGTTCGAGCACTGGGTCTCCACGCCGGAGGTGCTGGGCCGCTTCGCCGTGCACCACGCGACGGGCCAGCCCATGCCGCAGGCGCTCGTGACCCGCATCCGGAAGGCGGCGACGTTCAACCAGGGCTTCTACACCGTGGACTACCTGACCTCCGCGCTGGTGGAGATGAAGCTGCACCTGGCCGGCGCCCGGCGCATCGACCCCGACGCCTTCGAGCGCGACGTGCTCCGCCAGGTCGGCGCGCCGGTGGAGGTCGGCATGCGCTTCCGCATGCCCCACTTCGGGCACGTCTTCGCCAGCAACGGGTACTCGGCCGGCTACTACCGCTACCTCTGGGCGGACATGCTGGCGGCGGACGCCTTCGAGGCCTTCCAGGAAGGCGGAGGTGCCTACGATGCGAAGGTGGCCGCGCGGCTGCGCAAGCACGTCCTGTCGGTGGGCAACACCGTGGACCCGTTCGAGGGCTACCGGCTGTTTCGCGGAAAGGACGCGAGCCTCGACGCGCTGATGCGCGAACGCGGCTTCGCGCCCGTAGACTGAAGTCCATGCTCGACCACACAGGCATCGGAGTCGCCGACGTCGCCCGTTCCGCACGCTTCTACGACGCGGCGCTGGGGGCGCTCGGCCTCCGCCGCGCCATGCAGCTTCCCCAGGACACCGGAGCGGATGGCATTGGCTACGGCCGCGAGTACCCCATCTTCTGGATCGACCGCTTCCATCCGCACGGCGTGAAGCAACACACGGCGTTCGCCGCCACGAGCCGCGCCCAGGTCGACGCCTTCCACGCGGCCGCGGTGGCGGCGGGAGGAACCGACAACGGCGCTCCCGGGCTGCGCGGCGTCGAAAAAGGCTATCCCGCCGGCTACTACGCCGCCTTCGTGCTCGACCCGGACGGCAACAACATCGAAGCGGTCTTCCGACAGCCTTCAGGGACCTGACCGCGGCCTCACTGCACGGCGCGCACGAACTGTCCCGGGGTGATGCCGACGATGCGCTTGAAGTGCCGGTTGAGCAGGCTCTGATCATAGAGCCCGACCTGGAGCGCGACCTCCGCGGGTGCCAGTCCTTGTGACAGCAGCCGCTGGGCTCGCGAGACGCGCAGGTGGGTGAGATAGGCGTGCGGAGGCATGCCCAGCTCCTCGCGGAAGGCGCGGCACAGGTGGAAGCGGTTCCAGCCCACCTGACGGGCCAGCGACTCCAGCGTGATGCCCTCCGGAATGGCTTCATGCAGCGCCTCCACCACGCGCTGGATGGGCCCGCGGTAGCGCCCCTCCCATCCGCCTGAAGGCTCCAGGCCTCCGACCAGCGAGGAGAGGGCTTCAGCCAGGGCCGTCTGGAGCGCGAGGACGCTGGAGCGTCCCTCCAGGCCCGCATCCAGCACGGCGTGGAGGCGCACGAAGGCGGCCGCCGCCGGCTGCGACGTCTCGAGTTGGAGCTGGCGAAGCCGGGCGGAGGCCGGCGCGCCCAACCTCTCGCGGGCATTGGAGACGAGCGACTCGTCGAAGGCGATGACCTGGAACCGGGCAGGTCCGTCGCGGCGCAGGTCCCGATGCACCTCGCCTGGTTGCTTGAGGTCGACCGTTCGGGGCGAGGAGGAATGGACCCTGCCCCGCCCCCACCACTCCGAGTGCCCCCACTGCGTCAGCATCACGCTGAAGCGCTCCTTCACGGAGCGCAGCAGCCGCCCGTCAGTCCGGTAGCGTACCAGCCGCAAGCCCGGCAGCTCCGGGAACAGGAAGGTCTGGATGGACAGGGGGCCATCCACGACAGCGTGATGGAGAGCGGGCACGGGTGGATTCTACGAACGAGCGTCCCCCGTGGCTTGGACGTTGTTGACCTGCCCCGGATGGCAACAACGTCCAAGCCCGGCGTGCCCCGGCATGGCTACGTCTCGCATTGAAGGCCCGGCCCTCTCCTCCCCTGGCCGGGCAGGAAGGCGTCATGTCAGGCATCCAGGACAAGGTCATTGCCATCACCGGAGCCAGCACCGGCATTGGCGAAGCGGCGGCGCTGCTGCTTGCCGGGCGCGGAGCGAAGGTCCTCCTCGGCGCGCGCCGGCTGGAACGGCTGGAACCGGTGGTGGAGCGCATCAGGAAGGCAGGAGGAGAAGCCCTCTGCGTACGAACCGACGTGAGCCGGCGCGAGGACGTCGCCGGACTCGTCCGCCTGGCCCGTGAGCGGTTTGGCAGGCTGGACGTGCTCATCAACAACGCAGGCAGCCTGGCGACCTCGCCGCTGGACGACCTGCGTGTCGACGACTGGGAGGAGATGATCGACACCAACATCAAGGGGGTGCTGTACGGCGTCGCCGCCGCGCTGCCGCTCTTTCGCGAGCAGGGCTTCGGGCACTTCATCAACACCGCGTCGACCTCGGCGCACCGGATCGTCCCCGGTCAGGCGGTCTACGCAGGGACGAAGTTCGCCGTGCGAGCCATCTCCGAAGGCCTGCGCCAGGAGGCGGGTCCCAGGCTGCGGGTGACGGTCATCTCGCCGGGGATGACCCGGACGAACTTCCTCGAGCACGTGAAGAATCCGGAGCTTCGGGCCCGGTTCGAGGAGGTCCGGGACAGGCTCGCCATCCCACCGGATGCGATTGCCCGGGCCATGGCCTTCGCCATCGAGCAGCCCGACGACGTGGACGTGGGAGAGGTGATCGTCCGGCCCACGGCGCAGGACTGACCGGTCGAGGGGCCGCGAGGGAATCCCGGCTCGACCCGGGCCCTGGTGCCCTGTACGGTTCCTCGCGTCATGCGGCGGTCTGGAAACCCAGCGGGTAGACGGTCCGTGGAGACACGGTCCCCTGCCTCTCCGGGGTACCCCCGGGGAATCATCTCAAGGAGCACTTCCCCACGCATGGCCGACCTCGCGGCGAGCCGCGACGCTGGCCACGCCAGACGGGACAGGTGGGACCGGGCCGCCGCATGGCGGATGCGTGGCGCATGAGCGACCGGAACGTGGTGGCGAAGGCGCTCGCGTCCGCCTTCCTCGCGGCCCCCTGGAAGGTCTCCGGCCTGGTCGCGAACGGGGCCGAGGTCGTGGGCGGCCGGTTCCCGTGGCTCGTGTCGCTCGCGAGGAGCACGCTGAGGTTCTTCCCCCGGCCACCACACGACCGGCTGGAGCTGCTCGCGGAGTTGCTCGCGACACGGCCTGCGTTCAAGCAGGCCTGCGCGAATCCCACGGCGCCGGTGCGGCTCGTGCGCTGGATTTCAGCGGCGCCGGAGATGGGACGCCAATCGTGGCCCGTACCGGCCCTGCCCACCCAGGCGGACCTCGCGGACTGGCTGGGCGTCACTGGCGCCCAGCTGGGCTGGCTCGCGGACGGGGCGGGCCTGGAGCACACGTCCTCGCCAGGACGGTGGCGGCGCTACCGCTACACCTGGATTCCCAAACGCAGCGGGGGTGAGCGGCTCCTGGAGCAGCCCGGTGAAGAGCTCGCAAGGCTTCAGCGCAAGGTGCTTCACGGCATCCTGGACGTGATTCCACCGCACGAAGCGGCGCACGGGTTCGTCAAGGGCCGGGGGATCCGCGGCTTCGTGGAACCGCATACAGGGCAGACCGTCGTCGTGCGGCTGGACCTGGAGGACTTCTTCCTCTCCGTGCGGCCGCCCAGGGTCTGGGGCGTGTTCCGCGCCGCCGGGTATCCAGATGGAGTGGCGGGGGCGCTCGCGGGGCTCTGCACGAACCGGACGCCTGGGGCGGTGGTCGCCAAGGCCCGGAGGGCAGGCAACGCCCAGGAGGTGGACACGCGCTGGATGCTGGCACGGAGGCTGGAGTCGCGGCATCTGCCGCAGGGAGCGCCCACATCGCCCGCGCTCGCCAATCTCGCCGCGTACCGGCTCGACGTGCGGCTCTCGGCGCTCGCCACGGCACTGGGCGCGCGTTACACGCGCTACGCGGATGACCTGGCGTTCTCGGGAGGCGAAGCCTTGGGCAGGAGCGCCCGCCGCCTGCTCCAGTGCGTGCGCCGCATCGTGCGCGACGAGGGCTTCACGGTGCGCGAGGAGAAGACGCGGGTGATGTTCCAGGGCCACCAGCAGTGGCTCGCGGGCGTGGTGGTGAATGAGCACCCCACCATCCGCCGCACGGAGCATGACCGGCTGAAAGCCATCCTGCACCTGTGCCGCACCCGGGGGCCGGCAAGCCAGAACACCGGAGGCCATCCCGACTTCCGCGCGCACCTGCTCGGAAGGATCGCCTGGGTGACGCACCTCCACCCCTCCCGAGGCGCCAGGCTGCGCGCGCTCTTCGACCAGATTGCGTGGGATTGAAGGTCCGGCTCCCCGCCCATCACCTGGACGTCGCGGCCGGGTGGAACAAGGCCATCCACGGCTTCCGCGCCTCCGTGCTGAACGCGGGAGCATGGGCCTTCAGCCAGCCCGCCAGCGCCTGGCCCATCGCCTCGGCGGACGGGTAGCGGTCTTCCACGGACCTCGCCAGCGCACGCTCGAGGATCCGCACGAGGTCCGCATCCAGCGAGGGATTGTGCTGCCGGGCGGGTATCAGCCTTCCCTCCAGCACCTCCGTGTAGAGCTGCACCTCGGAGTCGCCCCTCACGGGAAGCGCTCCGCAGAGCAGTTCGTAGAGCAGCACGCCCAGGACATAGATGTCGGCGCGGGCATCCACTGCCTCACCCAACAACTGCTCGGGAGCGAAGTACCGCAGCTTGCCCCACAGCACGCCGGCCCTCGACCACGCGTCTTGCGACAGCATCCAGCGATTGAAGCCAAACTCGTAGACCTTCACCGCGCCGTCGTACCCCACCAGCACATTCGAGGGCATGAGGCTTCCATGCAGCAGGCCCACGTGCGTGTGCGCGGGGTGCAATCCGTGGCAGATGTCGATGGCGATGCTCACGGCCATGGGCGCGGACAACCACTGCATGCCCCGCTTCCGAGACAGGGCCTGCACCTGGCCCAGATCCCGCCCCTCCACCCACTCCCGGACCAGGAAGGGCTGACCCTCGACCTCACCGAAGTCCAGGATGCGCACGACGTTGTCGTGCTGGACGCACGCCGAAAGGGAGACGAGGTCGAGGAACTTCTCCGCGATCTCCGGATCCTTCGAAAGCGGTGGCAGCAGCCGCTTGAGGACCACGGGCCCGCTGCCGGCGGGCGCCTCCGTGTCGAGCGCCCGATGCAGCAGGGTCATCCCGCTCACCCACACCCGCTCCAGCAGCTCGAACCTGCCAAACCGTTCCGCCCGGGGAGTGCCCATGTCTGTGAAGGCTAACAGCTCAGGCCCCGGCATCGCTCCGGGCCTCTTCGAGCACCCAGGCCTTGAAGGCCGCCACGTCCCTCCGGCCCGTCAGGGGACGCGGGTGCACGAGCCAATAACTGAAGTCATTGGGCAGGACCGCCTTGAAGGGCTGGACCAACCGGCCTGCCTTCAGGTCGTCGGCCGCGAGCCTTTCCGTCGCGAGCTGCTCCGCCTTCAGCCCCGTCCACCGGCCCAGCCCGGAGCGGATGCCCACGTCGAAGCGGTCGTCGAGGAAGTCCCAGAGCGCCTCGGAGCTGTTCACGTACAGCTCGAGGTCCGGATGCTGCTTCCGGAAGCGCTCCAGGCGCGGCAGCAGCCAGCACGCGGCGAAGGACGGCAGCACGGTGAGCCGCAGCGGCCCCTGCTCGTGCGCGTACAGCCGCGTGGTCGCTTCGGACATGCGCTCGAACACGGGCGTCAGCTCGCGCAGGTACGCGGCGCCCCTCGCCGTCAGCGTCAGCGCGTGGCCCCGGCGATCAAACAGGGAGACGCCCAGCCAGTCCTCCAGCTGCCGCACCTGGTGGCTGATGGCCGCCTGGGTCACGCGCAGCTCCGTGGCGGCGCGGGTGAAGCTCAGGTGACGCGCTCCCGCCTCGAAGGCACGGAGGGCACCCAGCGGTGGAATGCGGCGCATGCTCGATGAGCCCCTTTTATCGAGCACCCGAGGATAGCTCGCTGGGTCCGCGCCCCGAAATGGAGTCTGTCCTGTGCGGCGAGGAGGCGCGATGGACGCGCCGCGCGGAAGGTGCCCCCGTCATGATCTCCGCCGAGGTGTGGGTGTTGTTCCTGGGCTACACGGTGCCCATGGTGGTGAGCCCCGGACCGGGCAACACGGTGCTCGCCACCGCCGGAGGGCGCTTCGGCGTCCGGGGCACGCTGCCGTTCTGGATGGGCTTCGAGGCGGCCAACGTCGCGCTGTGCCTCCTCTACGGCATCGGCCTGGGGCGGGTGCTCCAGGGGCTGCCCGCGCTGCACCAGGTCCTGCGCTGGGGCAGCGTCGTGTACCTGCTCTACCTCGCGTGGGGCTTCCTGCGCGCCTCGGCCGCTTCCGGGGAGGCGAACGACGCGCCCTCGCGCCTGGGGTTCGGGGAGGGGCTGCTCGCGGTCGCGCTCAACCCGAAGATCCACTCGATGATCGTGGTGATGTTCTCCCAGTTCCTGGACCCCGCGCACGGGATGCTCTCCCAGACGGCGCAGCTCACCGCGGCGTTCCTCGTCGTCTGCGTGGCGTGCCACTTCCCGTGGATCTACGGCGGGAAGCTCATCCTGGGGCGCTTCCACTCCGAGCGCGCCCTGCGCATCCAGGGCTGGACCTTCGGCGCCTGCATGGTCGCCGTCGCGGCCTGGGTGGCCCTCGCCTGACACCGGCGCTCCCGCGCGCGCAACGTGAAGGTGGACTTCATGGCCCTTGCCGAATCCGGCCGTTCTCCCGCGCCCGGCTCGCGGACAGACTCCACCGCATGAACATGAAGACGAGGCGGCGATGAGCACGGTCCTGGTCACCGGCGGGTCTGGCTTCATCGGCGGTCATTGCATCGTGCAGCTCCTGGCGGCGGGCCATCAGGTGCGCACCACGGTGCGGAACCTGAAGCGCGAGGGCGAGGTGCGCGCCATGCTGAAGGAGGGCGGCGTGGAGCCGGGCGCCCGCCTGTCCTTCGCCGCCGCGGACCTGGAGCAGGACGCGGGCTGGGCGGAAGCGGTGGCGGGCTGCGACTTCGTGCTGCACGTGGCGTCCCCCTTCCCTCCCGGCGTCCCCAAGCACGAGGACGCGCTGATCATCCCCGCGCGGGATGGAGCGCTCCGCGTGCTGCGCGCCTCGCGCGACGCGGGCGTCAAACGCGTGGTGCTGACGTCCTCGTTCGCGGCCATCGGCTATGGCCATCCCCCGGACAAGACCCGGTTCACCGAGGCGGACTGGACGGTTCCGGGCCGCCCCGGCGTGGGCGCGTACCACAAGTCGAAGACGCTGGCGGAGCGCGCGGCCTGGGACTTCATCGCTCGCGAAGGCGGCGCGCTGGAGCTCTCCGTCGTCAACCCGGTGGGCGTGTTCGGTCCCGTCCTCGGGCCGGACTACTCCAGCTCCATCCTGCTGCTGAAGCAGCTGCTGGACGGCGCCATGCCCGCTGTTCCCCGGCTCTACTTCGGCGTCGTCGACGTGCGCGACGTCGCGGACCTGCACCTGCGCGCGATGACGCATCCGGAGGCCCGGGGAGAGCGCTTCCTCGCCGTCGCGGGCGACTTCCTGGCGCTCATCGACATCGCGAACATCCTCCGCGCCCACCTGGGAGACGTGGCCCGGAAGGTCCCGACGCGGCAGCTTCCGGACTGGCTGGTGCGGCTCGCGGCGCTGTGGACGCCGATGGCGCGGCAGACCCTGCCGGAGCTGGGCAAGGTGAAGAACGGCTCCAACGAGAAGGCGCGGCGCGTGCTCGGCTGGGCGCCGCGCTCCAACACGGAGTGTTTGGCCGCCACCGTGGAGAGCCTTCAGCGTCTGGGATTGCTGAAGGGATGATGACGGTGGGCACCGGACCGGTGACGGGAGTCACCAGGACCCGCGCCAGTGGCACCTGGCGATGCCCGTGAAATCCGAGGGTTGCCCGCGTCCGGGCGGCCCGTAGGGGCTGGCACACGCGCTGCTATGGGGTCCCGCATCGCTTCAACCGAACCCCAATCCCTTTCGAGGTCCCCGCCATGGCCATCTCGCCCCTCCGCAGCGCCTCCACTCCCGTCTCCCGCATGCCGGTGCATGACGCCGGCAGCGCCCGCCTCCAGGGCGGTGGCGTGGAGGGCTTCTCCTCGGCCCAGAAGCCGGGCTCGCGGCTGTCCTCCCCGGGGCTCGCGGCGCTCCAGCAGGACGGCTTCGACGTCGGCTCCCCCCAGGGCGCGGAGCTGGGCAAGCTGCTGCAGGACACGCTGTCGGCGCTGACGTCCATCGTGCAGTAGGTGGCGCAGGCGGCGGGCGGCGCGCAGGGGCTCCAGGGCCTGGCGGGTGCGCAGGGCACGCAGGGCGCCGCGGGCGGCAAGTGCGGCACGGGTTCACAGCCCTTCTCCGACAGCAGCTTCACGCCGAAGGACTCCGCGCGTCCTCCGGTGGCGCTCAACGGCAACACCGGCGTCGTGGGTCCGGCGGCTTCGCAGCAGGTGTCCCCGTCCCAGGGTGGCGGCTCGAAGCTGGGCGGCAACCTGCCCCCGGCGCTGGAGAAGTTCCGGGGCGCCATCGAGTCCGCCTCCGCCAAGACGGGCATGCCGGCGGAGATGCTGGCCGCTCAAATCTGGCAGGAGTCGCGCGGCAACCTGGAGGCCGTCTCCACCAACGGCGGCAACGGCCTGACGGACACCGGCCTGATGCAGGTCAACCCCAACACCTACGGGGAGCTGCAGGCCAAGCACCCGGAGCTCCAGGGCAAGAACCTCTCCGACCCGGAGACCAACATCCTCGCGGGCGCCTTCTACATGAAGGACATGAAGGAGCAGTTCGGCAGCGATGAGCTGGCCCTGCGCGCCTACAACTCCGGGCCCAACGGCGTGGACCGGAGCAACCCGGACGCCATCCCCGCCGGCACGGGCGACGCCACCTACGTGCGGAAGGTGAAGTCCTTCATGAACACGCTGGCCACCGGCCAGGGCACGCTGCCCGCGTAGCGCGCGGCCCATGACGCGCCCATGACGGAAGCATTGCGTCCCCCGGGGGACAGGGGCGCAAGCGGCGTCTAGCTTCGCGCCCCATGACCTCTGCCCTCTTCCGTCCGTTCATGCTGGCCGCCGTCTCCTCCACGGGGTTGCTCCTGGTCGCGTGCGCGGGTCCCTCCGCCGCGACCCGCCCCGTGGAATCCCTCTCCGTCCGGGAGTTGAACATCGTCGACGAGCACGGCCAGGCGCGCATCCGCATCGCCGCGCCGATGCCCGACCCCCAGGGCCTGAAGCGCGCCGTCACCGCCTACGGCATCCAGTTCCTGAGCCCCACGGGACAGGAGATTGGCGGGCTGGGGATGCTGGATGCCATTGGCGTCCGCGGGCTCTGCTTCGACAGCGAGGAGGGCTACGAGGCCATGTGCATGGGCCTGGAGCAGGGAAAGCCCACCGTCACCTTCCGGCATGACTGGAAGGAGCGCATCTCCCTGGGCGTGGTGGACGGCGTGGCGAGCATCGTGCTCCACGACGCCCAGGGAACGCCTCGGCTCAAGCTGGAGGTGGACAAGGACGGCAAGGCGCGGACCGTCGGCGTGACACCCGCGCCTTGAGCCCTCACCCCTCCGGATTCGTCGCGGGCAGGTGCACGGTGAAGCGCGCACCGCCCAGCGGTCCGTCCCCCACCTGGAGGGTGCCGCCGTGCTGGGTGACGATGGCGTGCACGATGGAGAGCCCCAACCCGCTGCCGCTCGCCTTCGTCGTGAAGAAGGGCTCGAAGAGCCTCCCGCGGACGTCCTCCGGCACGCCGGGCCCGCTGTCGTCCACGCTGAGGGCCACCTCCCCTCCGCGCGCGCTCGCGCTGAAGCGCACCCGGCCTCCTGGCGGCGTCGCCTCCAGCGCGTTGAGCGCGAGGTTCAGCAGCACCTGCCGCAGCCGCTCCTCCTCCCCCCACACCGCCAGCCCCTCCGGAGGCTCCACCTGAAGCGCCACGCCGCGCTGCTCGGCCTGCCAGGCCAGGAGGCCGCCCACCCGCTCGAACAGCGGCGCCACCGCCACGCTGGCCGACCTGAACTCGCGCGGCCGGGCGAACTGGAGGAAGTCCTCGAGGATGTGGTCCAGGCGGCGGATCTCATCGCGCACCAGCAGCAGCGGCTCCAGCAGCGGCCCCTGGGCG
This sequence comes from Corallococcus exercitus, assembly GCF_042231735.1. Classification (GTDB taxonomy): domain Bacteria; phylum Myxococcota; class Myxococcia; order Myxococcales; family Myxococcaceae; genus Corallococcus; species Corallococcus exercitus_B. Next base: position 8,952,801 of record NZ_CP102577.1, on the reverse strand, counting down.
GCCCCCTCCAGCCTGCGCACCCGCCGCTCCAGGACGGTGAGCTGCAGGACGGCGGCGTTGAGGGGGTTGCGGATTTCATGGGTCAGGCCCGCGGTCAGCGTGCCCACCGCGGCCAGCTTCTCCGTCACCTGCGCCCGCCGGGCCAGCACCTGCTTCTCGCGGTGCAGCCGCACCTGGCGCAGCGCCTGCTCCAGGGTCACCAGCAGCTCCGGTGTGGCGCAGGGCTTGAGCAGGTACGCGCACGCGCCCGCGTGCACCGCGGCCACCGCCGCCTCCAGCATGCCCAGGCCGGTGAGCAGCACCACCTCTCCGTCCGGAACCAGCGCCTTGAGCTGGGGCGCGAGCTTCGTGCCCTCGCCGTCCGGCAGCCGGATGTCCACCAGCGCCACGTCGAAGCCCGAAGGCGCCCGCTCCAGCGCCCCCGCGCAGCTCGTCGCGCTGGACACCGCGTAGCCCTGGTCCTCCAGCAGCTCCTTCATGTTGTCCAGGAGCGCCGGGTTGTCATCCACCACCAGCACCCGGGGCCGCTCCCCCGCGCCGCCCGGCGCCGTCACGCGCCGTCTCCGTGCACCTGCTCGAGCGCGGCGAGCAGCGCCCCGGTGTCGAAGGGCTTGCGCACCCACCGGCCCTCGAAGTCCCCGGGCAGCGCCTCCGGGTAGGCCGTGACGACGAAGGGGGTGGCCGAGGGGAAGCGCTCCCGCACGCGGCGCAGCGCCTCGCCGTCGGGGCCGCCGGGCACGCGCAGGTCCACGAGCGCGGCGAAGGGGCGCACGGGCTTGAGCCCCGCCACGTCCGGCACCGAGTGCGCGACCACGGCCGTGAAGCCGCGCTCGCGCAGCACCTCCGTGAGGTTGTCCGTGAGCTGCGCGTCGTCCTCCACCAGCACGACGAGCCCGTCGCGGCGGGCCCGCGCGAGCAGCTCCACCAGCGCGGGCACCGGCACCGGCTTGGGCAGCACCGCGAGCACGCCCTCCGCGTACGCGCGCGCGAGCTCGGCCTCTCCCGGGTGCGCGGTGACGACGATGGCTGTGAGCCCCGGGTCCCGCTGGCGCAGGTGGTGCACCAGCGCCGCGCCGCTCATCCCAGCCATGCGCATGTCGGTGATGAGCACGTCGAAGCGCTCGGCGCGCGCGGCCTGCAGCGCGGCCTCGCCGCAGTCCACCACGGTGGCCGCGTGGCCCGCGTCCTCGAGGATCTCCGCCAGGTTCTCCGCGAAGGCCCGGTTGTCGTCCACCACGAGGAAGCGGCCCATCAGGAAGGCTCCGGCGTCAGGGGAAGCTCCACCACGAAGCGGGCCCCTCCCGGCCCGCCTCCGGCGGGAGCGTAGCCGATGCCGCCGCCATGCCGTTCGACGATGCGCCGCACGAGCGCCAGGCCCAGCCCCAGCCCGCGCGCCTTCGTGGTCATCAGCGGTTCGAAGACGCGCGCGCGGATGGCCGGGTCCAGGCCCGGGCCGCTGTCCTCCAGCACCAGCAGGACGCGCCGCGCTCCGGCCTCCGGGACGTCCGCCGTCAGCCGCACCTCGCCCTCGCGCTCGCCCAGGGCCTGCACCGCGTTCTGCAGCAGGTTCACGAAGACCTGCCGCAATTGCACGGCGTCCCCCTCCAGGGAGGGCAGGGCCTCCAGCCCCTCCGCGGCCACGCGCACGTGCGCGGGTGGCGCGACGGCCTCCAGCGCGGAGGCCCAGACGTCCGCGAGCCGCAGCGGCGCGCGCACGAGCGGGCGGGCGCGGATCATGTCCAGCAGGCTGGTGACGATGTGGTTGGCGATCCCCACCTGCTCACCGATGCGGTCCAGGTGCTTGAGCACGCGCGCGTCCTCCGCCGCGGCCGGGCGGCCCTTGAGGATGAAGAGCGAGGTCTCGATGACGCCCAGGGGGTTGCGCAGCTCGTGGCCGATGGAGCCCACCAGCTGCCCGAAGGTCGTCAGCCGCTCGGCCCGGGCCGCCTGGGCCAGCAGGTCCTCGCGGTAGGTGTGCAGCATGATGGCCAGCTCCAGGTCGAGGATCTTCCCCAGCGCGCGGCCCAGGCGCGCGGCCCGGGCGGGAGCGTCGCGCAGCGCCTCCTCCAGCACCGCCATCAGCTCCTGACGCAAGAGGTTCATGGCGCCGAACATGTAGTGCTGCGGCAGGTGGATGCGCACGTGCACCCGCCCAATGCGGCAGCGGCGCTCGAAGTACGCCGCGTCCCAGGGCCCCAGGAGCAGCGAGTCCATCCAGTCCTGGAGGGTCACCTTGAGGTGGCCCACCTGGCTCTCGCCCCCCTCCAGCGCCTTGCGCGCCTCCGGGTGCTCGAGGATGCGCCGGTAGAAGACGTCCGCGATGCGCTCGAAGTGCGCACACGCGATGGGGTGCAGCTCCCGCAGTGCCTCTCCGTCGTCGGTGGAGAAGCCCACGTAGCGCTGGAGCTCCTCCAGGACGTTGTCCGTCACGTCTCCGGGTCCGGCTTCCATGGTGCCTCCTTCCTCGCGCGCGGGGCCTGGGGCTCGGCGGCCGCGTCCTCGTCCGGGACGGCGCCACCGCCGCCGTACTCCTTGAGCTTGTATTGGATCTTCCGCACGCTGATGCCCAGCACCTCCGCGGCGCGCGTGGTGGAGCCCTGCACCATCTCCAGGGTGCGCAGGATGGCCTCGCGTTCAATGGTGGCGAGCGTCGCGCCGGGGATGAGGCGGTCACCGGCCCCGGCGCTGGGGCGGGGGCCGCGCAGCACCGGCGGCAGGTCGTCCGCCGTCAGCTCCTCGCCCCGGGCGAGCACCACGGCGCGCTCCACCGCGTTCTCCAGCTCGCGGATGTTGCCCGGCCAGTCGTGGCTCATCAGCGCCTCCAGGGTGCCGGGCGCCAGCCCCTTCACGGCCTTGCCGTGGAGGGCGTTGCAGCGCTCGAGGAAGTGGCTCACCAGCGCGGAGATGTCCGCCTTGCGCCGGCGCAGGGGCGGCAGCGTCACCGACACCACGTTGAGCCGGTAGTAGAGGTCCTCGCGGAAGCGGCCCGCCTTCACCTCCGCCTCCAGGTCGCGGTGGGTGGCCGCCACGATGCGCACGTCCACCTTCAGCGTCTGCGTGCCGCCCACGCGCTCGAACTCGCGGCCCTGCAGCACGCGCAGGAGCTTCACCTGCACGGCCGGGGAGATCTCCCCAATCTCATCCAGGAACAGGGTGCCGCCGTCCGCCAGCTCGAAGCGGCCCTCCTTGCGCGTGACGGCGCCGGTGAAGGCCCCCCGCTCGTGGCCGAACAGCTCGCTCTCCAGCAGGCCCTCGCTGAGCGCCGCGCAGTGCACCTTCACGAAGGGGCGCGCCTTGCGGGGGCTGAGCTCGTGGAGCGCCTGGGCCACCAGCTCCTTGCCCGTGCCGCTCTCCCCCAGGATGAGGACGGTGGCCCGCGTGGGGGCGGCCTGGTGGATGAGGGAGTAGACCCCCTGCAGCTCGGGCGCGTCCCCGATGATGTTGCCCACCCGGAAGCGCTCCGCCACGCGCTCGCGCAGCTGGCGGGTCTCCTGCTTCAGCCGGCGCGTCTCCAGCGCCTTGCCCAGCACGACGAGCACGGCGTTCAGGTCCAGGGGCTTGGTGAGGTAGCTCTCCGCGCCCTGGCGCATGGCCTCCACCGCCGCCTCCACCGTGCCGAACGCCGTCATCATCACGAAGGCCGCGTCGCTGCCGGCCTCCTTCGCGCGGCGCAGGAGCGTGAGCCCATCCATGCGGGGCATCCGCACGTCCGTGAGCACCAGCGCGGGCGAGAAGTCATCGAGCGCGGCGAGCGCCTCGGCGCCGTCCGAGGCCTCCCGCACCTCGTACCCCTCCTCGCCCAGCAGGGTGACCAGGGCGCGCCGCGCGTTCGCCTCGTCGTCCACGACCAGGATGCGTTCTGGGGCCATGCCTCCGCTTACTACCAGACCTGGGGCGTCTGGCGACGCCCCCAGGAAAGGGGCCAGGGAGGTCATCCGCTCGTGTCCCGGGCCCGCGCATCCGTGCACGTCAGGCAGCAGCGCGCCTCGGGGACGGCCAGGAGCCGCTGCCGGCCGATGGCGCCCCCACACTGCTCGCAGCAGCCGAAGCGGCCCTGCGCGATGCGCTCGAGCGCAGCCTCCACCTCCTCCAGCTCGTGCGGCGGGAAGTACGCCCCCCGCACGGGAGGGCAGGCATCCGCCGCGCCGCCAGCCGCGGGTAGGGCCTCCGCGCACGACGCGCGCAGCGCGCTCTGGCGGGACAGCAGCATCTGCCGCGCCCGCGTCGTCATGGGGTCCGCGGGCATGGCGTCCTCCGGCCGGGCCGGCCGACGTGGCCCGTGGCTCCCTGCGAGGGTCGTGTCTTCACGTTCCAGGTCCATGGGGGCGCTCAGGAGGCCGGTGGGAGGGACAGGGGCGCGGGACGCTTGCGCCGCGCCGCGAGCACGCCCGGCACCGCGAGCACCGCGACGGCCACCGACACCAGCGCGGCGCCCGCCAGCTCCCGGCCGCTCACGCCAGGGAGCTCCAGCCAGAGTGAGAGCACGAACGTCGCGCCCACGCCCGCGAACACGCTGGAGGCGCGGTTGATGGGCACGGTGAAGGTGTTCTCCCGCGCGTCCAGCAGCACCAGCCCGCCGAAGATGCCGCTGCCCTGGGAGAGCAGCCCCACGGCCAGCTCCACCGGCAGCGTGGGGCGCGTGAACATGCCGGTGAAGCCCTCGCGCAGCTGGTCCGCCGCGCCCCCCACGCCCACGCAGGCCCACAGCGCGAGCAGCACGACGAGCGCGGGCGCGGCCACCATCTGCTCCTCCACGAAGTAGCGCTCGCGCGCGCCGGGGACGTGGTTCTTCGCCAGCCGGCTCATGAAGCGCAGCCGCACGAAGTAGCTGACGACGTACACCGCCCAGTCCAGCCCGGCCACCAGCGAGAGACGGAAGTCCGCGCCGGGCCGCGTGGCGACGAGCAGCGCCGCGAGGCTCAGGCCCAGCGCCACGCGGGAGGGCCACGCCACGTGCCGGCCCCCCAGCAGGTCCACCAGCGGTGCCAGCACCAGCACGCCGCCGCGCATGAGCAGCATCATGAAGACGATGGAGGTGCCGTCGAAGGTGTACGCGAGCGTGGTGGTGGCGATGATGCCCGTGGTGCACAGGCCCGACAGGAACGTCCAGCGCCCCGGCCACGGCAGTTCCACCGGCCCGAAGCGCCGGCGCCCCGCGTGCTGGAAGGAGCCGCTCCACGCCAGGTAGGCGAACATCCCGACCAGCGTGGCCAGCGCCGTGGAGGGCAGCAGCACGAAGCCCGGCAGCCCCGAGGCCATGCCCGGCAGCGCGCCCAGGCTCAGCGCCTTCGTCAGCGCGCTGTAGGGCAGGTAGCAGGCGAAGTAGCCCAGCGCGAACCACCCGATGGAGACCGGGGCCTTCGGGGAGGGGCTCATCGTCCACGCGCCGCGCCGCGCAGGCGGCACCGCGCCTCGGGCAGCGCCTGGAGCCGCTCGGGCTCGATGTCCGCGCCGCACCCCTCGCACCGGGGCAGGCCCTCCGGCGGAAGGCGCGCCCGCGCGGCCTCCAACGCCTGCGCCTCCAGGAGGGCCCGCCACCGCTGCCGCGGCTGCGCTCCAACCGCTTCCCGCTTGGCATCCATGGCTCGACCTCCGGTGAGCGCCCGGAACGCCCGGGGCCGTGTCCGTTCAGTTTCAGGATGCGTGCCATGGCAGCGCCAGGGCGGGCCAGCCGGTGCACCGCAAGCATTGCGCGGCCGCCCCGAGCACCGCGCAACGCTTGCGCGCGCGGAAGGCCCCGCGGGCCGGTGTCGCGGCCGCGCATGGAGGATGCAGTGTCCGGGGACGGAAGCCCCGGCCGCCGTCGCGCGCCGGAAAAAGGGACACGTCCATGCGCATCGCCTTCTTCGACACCCACCGCTTCGACCGCACGGCCTTCGAGGCCGCCAACGCCGCGTTCGGCCATGCCCTCACCTGGTTCGAGCCCCGCCTGACGTCCCAGACGGTGGGGCTGGCCGCGGGCTTCCCCTCGGTGTGCTCCTTCGTGAACGACCGGCTGGACGGCCCGTGCCTCCAGGCGCTGGCGGCGGGGGGCACGCGGCTGGTGGCGCTGCGCTCGGCGGGCTTCAACCACGTGGACCTGGAGGAGGCGGGCCGGCTGGGGATGGCCGTCGTGCGCGTGCCCGAGTATTCGCCGCAGGCCGTGGCGGAGCACACCGCCGCGCTCGTGCTCGCGCTCAACCGCAAGGTGCACCGCGCCTACGCGCGCGTGCGCGAGTGGAACTTCTCCCTGGACGGGCTGGTGGGGTTCGACCTGCACGGCAGGACGGTGGCGCTGGTGGGGCTGGGGCGCATCGGCCGGGCCACGGCCCGCATCTTCCACGGCTTCGGCTGCAAGCTGCTCGCGGTGGACCCGCGGCTGTCCGCCAGCGACGCGGAGGCGCTGGGGCTGGAGCCCGTGACGCTGGAGGACGCGCTGAGCCGCGCGGACATCCTCTCGCTGCACGTCCCCCTCACCCCCGCCACGCACCACCTCATCGACGCGAAGGCGCTCGCCCGGATGAAGCCCGGGGCCATGCTCATCAACACCGGGCGCGGGGCGCTCATCGACAGCCACGCCCTGCTGGAGGCGCTCAAGTCAGGCCACCTGGGCGCGGCGGGGCTGGACGTGTACGAGGAGGAGGAGGGCATCTTCTTCCAGGACCTCTCCGGCCAGGTGCTCCAGGACGACGTGCTCGCGCGCCTGCTCACCTTCCCCAACGTGCTCGTCACCGCGCACCAGGCCTTCCTCACGCGCGAGGCGCTGGACGCCATCGCCCGGACCACGCTGGAGAGCGTGGCGCGCTTCGAGCGCGGCGAGCCCCTGGGGGTGACGGAGGTCCGGGCCGAGCAGGTGCTCCCGCGCTGAAACCCGGCCCTACCCCAGCGTCACACGCTCGCCGTCGCGGGCCACCCGCACGTGCCAGCCCATGCGCTCGCGGATGCTCGCCGCCAGCGCCTCGCTGGCGCCGGGCTCGCCGTGGACGAGCCAGGTCTCGCGCGGCGGGCGCGGGAAGGTGCGCAGCCAGCCGAGCAGCTCCTCCCGGTCCGCGTGCGCCGACAGGCCGTCCACCGTCTCCACCCGCGCCCGCACGGGGACGTCCTCGCCGTGGATGCGCACCGTGGCCGCGCCCTCCTGGAGCGCGCGCCCCCGGGTGCCCGCGGCCTGGTGGCCCACGAGCACCACCGTGTTGCGCGCGTCCGGCAGCAGGTGCTTCAGGTGGTGCAGCACCCGGCCGCCCGTGGCCATGCCGCTGGCCGCGAGGATGACCCGGGGGCCCGCCCTCTCCAGCAGCGCCCGGGACTCCTCCGGGGTGCGCACCCAGTGGCGCTCCGAGGCGCACAGCGGACAGCGCGCCTGCCCGGTGAGCCGCAGCATGTCCACGTCGTGGTCCTCCGGGTGGCGGCAGTAGAGCTCCGTCACGTCCTGCGCCATGGGGCTGTCCAGGAACACGGGCACGTGCGACAGGCGCTGCTCCCCGCGCAGGCGGTGCAGCGTCCAGAGCAGCTCCTGCGCGCGCCCCACCGCGAAGACGGGGATGACCACCGCGCCGCCCTGGTGGGCCGTGCGCGTGATGATGCGCGCCAGATGCTCCTCCGGCCAGGTCGCGTGCACGCGGTCGCCGTAGGTGGACTCCAAGAGCAGCACGTCCGCCCCGGGCACGGCTTCCGGGTCACGCAGGATGGGACGGCCCGGGCGCCCCAGGTCCCCGGAGAAGACCAGGTGGCGCGCGGCGTCCCCCCGCCCCCAGGCCACGTCCACCGTGGCCGAGCCGAGGATGTGGCCCGCGCGCCGGAACGTCACCTCCAGCCCGCCCCCCGCCGTGAAGGGCGTGCCGTAGGGGTGCGTGCGCAGGAGGCCGAGCGCGCGCCGCGCGTCCTCCACCGTGTAGAGCGGCAGCGCGGGCCGGTGCTTCGTGTAGCCGTGGCGGTTGGCCCGCTCCGCGTCCTCCTCCTGGAGGTACGCGGAGTCGAGCAGCAGCGGCCCCAGCAGGTCCGCCGTGCCCGGCGTGCAGTGGACGGGGCCCTGGAACCCGCCGCGCACCAGCAGCGGCAGGGCCCCGGAGTGGTCCAGGTGCGCGTGGCTGAGGACCACGGCGTCCAGCGTCACCGGGTCGAACGGTGGCGGCGCCCAGTTGCGCAGGCGCAGGGCCTTGAGCCCCTGGAACAGGCCGCAGTCGAGCAGCACGCGGCCCTTCTCGCGGCCCTCCTTCTCCAACAGGAACCTGGAGCCGGTGACGGTGCCCGCCGCCCCCAGGAACCGCAGCGAGACCGTGGACGCCTCGTCTTGCATCAGGTGCATGCCCTGCTCCTTCCCATCGCAAGGACCGCGCGGGCGGTGGCCCGAGTAGCGGAGGCCGCGCCTCCCACCTCGAGCAACACCTCGCCGGGACCCGGCTCCGGCACCTCCCGGAAGGCGGCCGGCTGCCGCCACCGCATGAGCGAACAGGCCTTCATCGATGTCCTCCTTGGACGGGACGCCCCGTGCGTGGGTGTGCACTCAAGTCCGGGCAGGGGCCCGGCCGCGGCCGCGTGACAGGCCGCGCGCCAGCAGCTTGCGCAGCTCGAGCACGCTCACCGGGATGAACCCCAGGCCCATGGCGAGCGCGAGGTGCGCGGCGTCCAGCGGGACGAGCGAGAAGAATGCGGCGAGCATGGGCACCTCCGGCAGGGCGACCTGGAGCGCCAGCGTGCCGGCGACCACCCCGAGCAGCAGCCGGTTGCTGAACGACCCGACCTCCCAGTGGACCATTCCAGCGCTGCGCGCGGCGAAGGCCCGCAGCACCTGGCAGAACACCAGCGCGGTGAACGTCAGGGTGCGTGCCTCCTCCAGGGGCATGCGCTCGAGCGCCCAGAGGAAGGTGCCCAGCGTGACCCCGGCATCCAGCAGGCTGGTGGCCAGCACCGCCCCCCACTCCCGCCGGCCCAGCATGGGCTCCTCCGGCCGCCGGGGCTGCCGCCGCATGACGTCCGGCGGGGCGGGGTCCATGACCAGCGCCAGGGCCGGCAGTCCGTCGGTGACGAGGTTCACCCAGAGCAGGTGCAGGGGCAGCAGCGGCAGCGGCAGTCCCAGGAGCGACGCGCCGAGCATCAGCACCAGCTCGCCGCTGTTGCCGGCCAGCAGGTAGACGAGCGTCTTGCGGATGTTCTCGTAGATGCCGCGCCCCTCGCGCACGGCCGCGACGATGCTCGCGAAGTTGTCGTCCGTGAGGATGAGGTCGGACGCCTCGCGGGTGACCTCCGCGCCGGTGCGGCCCATGGCGATGCCGATGTGCGCCTCGCGCAGGGCCGGGGCGTCGTTCACGCCGTCGCCCGTCATGGCGACCACCTCTCCGCGCGCCTTCCACCCCCGGACGATCTGGAGCTTCTGTTCCGCCGTGGCCCGCGCGTGCACGATGCCCTCCGGGGATTCGCCCTCGCGCAGGAGGCCCAGCTCCTTCGCGATGGCCAGGGCCGTGGCGGGGTGGTCGCCGGTGATCATCACCGTGCGCACCCCGGCCTCGCGCGCCGCGCGCACGGCCTCCACGGCTTCGGGCCGGGGCGGATCCGCCAGCCCCACCAGCCCCACCAGCGTGAGGTCCCGCTCCTCGGGGCCGCGCCCCTCCGCCACCGCCAGCACGCGCAGGGCGCGCCCCGCCAGCGAGGCCAGGGCCTCCGTCACGCCCGGAGGCACCTGCTTGCACAGCGGCAGGAGCGCCTCCAGCGCGCCCTTCACGTAGAGCACCCCGTCCGAGCGCAGGATGCTCATGCGCCGCCGGTCCGAATCAAAGGGCTGCTCCGACACCCGGGGGCGCTCGCGCTCCACGTCCGCGCGCTCCACGCCCTTTGCCCGCGCGGCCACGAGCAGCGCCAGCTCCGTGGGGTCCCCCGCGCCGGGCCCCTGCCCCTGCACCGGCAGCTCCGCGTCGCAGCACGCCGCGGCCACCTCCAGCACGCGGGGCGCGGACTCCGGGGGCCACACCTCGCGCACCTCCATGATGCCCAGGGTGAGCGTGCCCGTCTTGTCCGTGCAGATGACCGTGGCGGAGCCCAGCGTCTCCACCGCCTGCATCCGCCGCACCAGCACGTGGCCCTTCACCATGCGCTGCACGCCCACCGCGAGCGCGAGCGTCACCACCGTGGGCAGCCCCTCCGGCACCGCCGCGACCGCGAGCGCCACCGCCGCGAGCAGCAGCGCCACGCCCGACTCCCCGCGCATCCACCCCAGCCCCGCGACCAGGGCCCCCACCACCACGCACAGCACCAGCAGCATGCGGGTGACGCCCTCCAGCCGCTGCTGCAGCGGGGTCTGCGACACCTGCGCCGAGCGCACCAGGTGCGCGATGCGGCCCAGCTCCGTGTCCATGCCGGTGGCCGTCACCTCCGCCACCGCCGTGCCCGCCGCCACGGAGGTCCCCATGAAGACGCGGTCCCTGCGCTCCGCCAGCGGGGTGGAGTCCGGCAGCGCGCCCACCTGCTTGTCCACCGGCGTGCTCTCCCCGGTGAGCGCCGCCTCCAGCGTGAGCAGCGCGTGCGCGGTGAGCAGCCGCGCGTCCGCGGACACCACGTCCCCGGCCTCCAGCACCAGCGCGTCCCCTGGCACCACCTGGGACGCCGGAATCACGGCGCTCACGCCGTCGCGCAGCACCCGGGCGCTGGGCGCGGTGAGCGCGCGCAGGGCCAGCACGGCGCGGTCCGCGCGGTACTCCTGGAGGAAGCCCACCAGCGCGTTGAGGACCACGATGGTGGCGATGGCCACCGCGTCCGCGCCCTCGCCCAGGAGCGCCGCCACGCCGCACGCGCCCAGCAGCAGCCACACCATCCCGGAGCGGAACTGGCGGCCCAGGAAGCGCCACGCCGACGTGGGCTGCTCGCGCGTCAGCAGGTTGGGGCCATGCTGGCGCAGCCGCGCCTGGGCCTCCTGCTGGCCCAGCCCCCAGTGCGTCTCCGGGGCCTTCGCGACCACCGCCGCACCCCGCGCCGCGCTCACCGCGCCACCTCCCCCTGGGAGCGCCTGCCATGACATCGCGCGCGGAGGCCACGCTCGGGGTCCAGCCAACCAGGGGGGCTCATCTCGGGTCGCTCCTGCGCCAGGGGTTGTCCGGCGGGATTGCGAAGCCCGTGCCGAAGAGCGCAGGCGGGCCCGGGGCGGCGGGGCCCGCAGCTTTTGCGCCCGAGCCTCCAGGCGCCGCAACCCTTGCGCGGTCCAGGCGGGGGATGCCGGGCTGGCGGACGGCACGCATCCTGTAAGGGCCTGGGGGCAGTGGGGCCCGTCCCCCATTTCAGCCAACCCGCCGGCAAGCCGTGGTGCCGCGCCTTCCTCCATCCGGAGTCCTTCCATGTCCATCGTCTGCGCAACCGACCTCTCCGAGGGTTCCCGTCAGGCCGCGGAGGTGGCCGCGCGAATCGCCGCCCGCCGGGGCCAGCCGCTGTGGCTCGTCCATCAGGTCCACCCGGATCAGCTCCGGGTCGCGGCCGAGCCCGTGCGCGAGGGCCTGCGGGCGCTGCTGCGCGAGGAGGTCCGGCGCCTGGAGCCGCTGGGCGCGCGCGTGGAGTCCTCCCTGCTGGAGAGCGGCTCCTCGCGGGCCCTGGCCGTCTTCTGCGACGCGCACGAGGCGCGGCTCCTGGTGGTGGGGACGCCCCGCGACGAGCCCGCCGCCCTGGGTTCGGGCGTCAGCCTGGAGCGCATCGCGCGCAGCTGCTCGGTGCCGCTGCTGCGGGTGCGCGACGCCGCTGCCTTCCGGGCCTGGCTCGAGGGGACACGGCCCCTGCGCGTGATGTTCGGAGTGGACCGCTCGCACGGCAGCGAGGCCGCCCGGCGCTGGCTGACGGAGCTGGCCGCGGATGGGCCCCTGGAGCTGCTGGCGGGGCACGTCTACTACGCCTTCGAGCAGTGCCGGCGGCTGGGGCTGCCCACGCCCATGAACCTGGATGAGGTGGCGCCCCGCATCGAGGAGGTGCTCCACCGGGAGGTCGCGGCGCTGGCGGCCACGGACTCCGGCGCCGCGCCGCGCGTGCACCTGCGCATGGCGGTGGGGCGCGCAGCGGACCACCTGGTGGACCTGGCGCGGGAGCAGGAGGCGGACCTGCTGGTGGTGGGCACGCACCCGCACAACGTCCTGGGCAACCTGGCCTCGGTGGCGCACCACGCCCTGCGGCTCGCGCCCATGTCGGCGGCGGTGGTGCCGGTGAGCCCCGCGGCCTCCCGTGGCGAGGCGCCGCTGCCCCAGGTGCGGCGGCTGCTGGTGGCCACGGACCTCTCGCCGCTCGCGGACGAGGCCATTCCGTTCGCCTTCGCGCTGGCCCCCGCGGGCTCGGAGGTGCACCTGGTGACGGTGGTCCCCGAGCGCGCGGGCGCGGACCTCCACCGCGACCTGAAGCAGCGCCTGCGGGAGCGCGTGCCCCGGGGACTGGACGACCGGAAGGTCACCACGCGGCTGGAGGTCCTCCACGGCGAGGACGTGGCGCTCACGCTGGTGCAGGCCGCGGAGCGGATGGACGCGGAGCTGCTCTGCCTGGGCTCGCGCGGCCACGGCGGTGTGAAGGAGGCGCTGCTCGGCTCGGTGGCGCGCAAGGTGCTTGCCCAGAGCCGCCGGCCCGTGCTCGTGCTGCGTCCGCCCGTGCGCTGAAGCGCGAGCGTCCCCCGGCGCCCGCGCCTCAGCGGGCGCCGGTGACGACGACGGACTCGGGGGTGCACGCCAGCAGCGCCGCCAGCTCCCTGACGGTCTGCTCACGGCGAACCCGCAGGGCGAGCACCTTCAGCTCCAGCGCCAGGTTCACGTGCAGCCGCGTGAGCATGTCCTCCAGCGGCACCCGGCCCTCCACCAGTCCCCCCCGGGCCCGGGCGAGCGCCTCCGCCTGGACGGGCACGAGCGCCTCCAGGGTGGCGAGCCGCGCCTGGAGCCCCGCGTGCTCACGCACGTACGCGCGCACCTGCTCGCGTCTGGAGGCGTCATGAACGCGTGCAACGAGGGCGGCCGGGTCCAGGGTCACGTCCGCGAGCCACGGCTCGGGCGGATCCCCCGGAAGCCGCCGCAGCACGGGGTCCACCTCCAGCCCCGCGGCCACCAGCCACCGGGCCCGCCAGGCGGCCCGGGCGGCCACCCGCGCATCGAGCGCCGCCAGTTCCTGCGCCAACCGCCGCCGGTCGCTGTCGGGCAGCGGCGGGACGTCCCGCTCTGTCTCCGGGCCCGCGTTCCGAGTGCCGCGCGAGAGCAGCTCCGCGACGTCATCGCGCGCCGCCTCCTCGATGCGCGCCGCCTCCGCGTTCTCCCGCAGGCGCAGCCCGACCTGGGCCAGCTGCCGGGCACGCTCCCCGGAAGCCACGCCCAGCCGCGCGAGCCCATCCTGCGCGAGCGCGCCAGACGGCCCCAGCCACAGGCACAGCGAGAGCAGGAGCCGGCGCGAGAGGCGCATGGGTGATTCCAGCCGCCAGGGGAACACGCGGGCGCTCACGCGCGCGGGGCGGCGCGCCCGTTCCGGTGCTCGTGGATCTCCTTGTTCAGCTCCCGGAGGTGCCGCAGCACCTCATCCATCAGCCACTGCCCTTCCCGGGTCAGCTCGTCGGCCCGCTGCTCGGCCTCCCGCACCTGCGGCTCCAGCATCCGCCAGCGCTCGCGGGCCTCCATCCCCGCGAGGTGCATCTTCAAGCGCAGCTCGTCGCGCAGGGTGCGAAGCATCTCCAACTTCGGCGTCTGCTCCCGGGTGTTCTCAGCCATGGCGTGCCCCTTCCCGGTCCGAAGACCGCACCTCCATCCACTGCATCAACAGCGCCAGGCCCGCGCCCCTCTGGGAGGCCTCCGCGCCAGCGCAATTCCTGCGGAGGCGCGCGCAAGAAAGGCTCGCGCCCTTCGCGAACACAGACGTGCGCCGCCTCCCACGGTGCCTGGGTTCACAAGCCGGGCGGCGAGGCTAGACTCGCCGCCCATGCACGTCCTGCAGCGCGGTCAGGCCCCTCGGCAGCCCCTCCTCCTGCGGCCCCTGTTCGGCGGGGTGCAGCGCATTGGCCTGCGTTCGCAGAACGCCACCACGCTGCGCGACGCGGGCCGCAGCAGGCCCGGCGTCCCCATGCCGGGCGTGCAGATGGTGATGGCCGTGGAGGTCCTGCGCGTGCTCCCGGACGGCACCGCGCGCTACCGCTTCACGCTGGAGCAGGTGGACCTGCTCGTCGCCGCGCGCACGCCCGTGCGCACCGTGGAGGCGGCGCGCGCGCAGCTGTCGCCCCTGCCCGGCCTGAAGGGCGAAGGCCAGGTGGACCCCCACGGCCGCTCCAGCGGCTTCGAGTGGAAGCTGCCCGCGGACCTCGCCGCCCCCGTGCGCGGCCAGATGCAACAGCTGGCGGGCCTGCTCAAGGACCTGGGCACCTTCCTGCCCACCGAACCCGTGGGCGTGGGCGCCCGCTGGGAACAGCAGGGCGCGGGGAGCGGAGCCCTCACCGGCTCCACCACGCGCGTGGAGCTGCGCAGCCTGGAGGGCCTGGCCGTGGGGCTGCGCCTCCAGATGGAGACACCCCGCACGCCCCAGCCCGTCCCCGCCTCGCTCCGCCCGCCTCCGGGAGAAAAAGGCGAGGCCTCCATGCACACCGAGGCGAAGGGCCACGGCGGCTGCCTGCTCTCCCTGGACCGGCTGTGGCCCCTGCGCCTGGAGCTGGACGTGGAGTCCCACGTCGCCGTCCGCGCCGGAACGCAGGACGCGCCCAAGCGCTTCGACGGCTTCACCACCTCCCGCCTCCAGGTCCGAGAGCTGTCCTTCACCCCGCCCCGTCTGCGTGCGGCTCGCACCGTGTAGGTGCATGCCTACCTGAGAATCCGCTCCGCCCGGGTCACCAGGCAACCCGGGGCGGGTTGATGCGATAATGGAGGAAAGATTGCACCCGGTGGCGGGGGACGCCGCGGTTCCAGGGCGCCAGCATTTTGGACCCACCGAGGGCAGAGAAGTCTTCGGAGACAGACGATGGCGATCGACGGACCTCGCAACAACGGCCTCCCGCGCACGCTCCCGCAGCAGCCGTCGGCGCCCAAGCCCGCACCTCCTCCACCGCCGCCGCCGCCTCCGGCCCCCAAGCCCGCGCCCCGGGACCGCTCCAGCTTCGAGCCGCGCCCCCAGGCCCGGACCGGCCCCTCGCTGGGGACGGCGGTCGCGAATGCCGCCGCGGCCGCGAAGGCCGCGACCGCCGCGAAGGCCGCCGCCACCGCGACGGCCGCGAGCGCCGCCCCGCAGCGCAACGTCGTCGCCGGTCCGCCGGCCCCCGCCACGGCCGCGGCGCCCGCCGCCCCGGAGTACACCCAGGCCCAGGCGGACAAGGACGCCAGCGCCCTGCGTGAGGCCATGGACGGCGGCATGACCGGGTGGGGCACCGACGAGGACAAGATCTTCAAGACGCTCGAGGGCAAGACGCCCGGGCAGATCGCGATGATCCGCCAGTCCTACCAGGACCACTACGGCAAGAACCTGGACGCGAAGATCCGCGACGAGCTGGGCGGCTCCGACCTGCAGCGCGCCGAAGGCCTGCTCCAGGGCAACGGCGCCAAGAGCGACGCGGTCAACCTCCAGTCGGAGATGGACAGCGTCTTCGGCTCCAACGAGGACATGCTGAAGATCCTGGAGAAGCGCTCCCCCGCGGAGCGCCACGCCATCGCCCAGCAGTTCGCGGACATGAACGGCGGTACGCCCGCGGGCCAGAAGCCCGAGGACGTCCTCCTGGCCCGCCTGGGACGGGAGATGGACGGCGCGCAGCTGGAGCGCGCCCGGAGCATGCTCGGCGCGGGGCAGGCCTCCACGCCCGCGGAGGCCAACGCGCTGGAGACCCGGGCGCTCAAGGCCGGCCTGGAAGAGGACATGGCCGGCTGGGGCACCGACGAGGGCCGCATCTTCGAGCGCCTGGAGCGGGCCACGCCCGAGCAGCGCGCCGTCCTCGCGCAGGACGAGGGCCTCAAGGCGAAGCTCAAGGACGAGCTGTCCACCGAGGAGTACGACCGCGCCGTCGGCCTGATGCAGGGCAACCCGGCCCAGGCGGACGCGGCCCGGCTGCGCGAGGCCATGGGCGGCTTCTTCGGCGCGGACGAGAGCGGCGTGCGCGACATCCTCCAGGGCAAGATGCCGGACGAGCTCGCCGCCATCCAGGCCGAGTACCAGCGCCAGACGGGCCAGTCGCTGGAGAGCCAGATTCAAGGGTGGGACCGCGGCGACCGCGACGTCACGCTGCGCCTGCTCAACCCGCCCGCCGCCAACGACACGCAGGGCCAGGCGGAGGCCACCGCCGAGCGGCTGCACCTGGCGATGGACGGCATGGGCACGGACGAGGACGCCATCCGCTCCGCGCTGAGCGGCAAGTCCAAGACGGAGCTGGACACCATCGCCGCCGCCTACCAGCAGAAGTACGGCAAGGACCTGCGCGCGGAGCTGGACGGCGAGCTGGACGGCCGCGACGAGCTGGAGCTGCTCAAGCAGGACTACGACCTGGGCGCCATCGACCCCAACGATCCCAACGGCGCGCAGGAGCGCGTGCGGCGGCTGCGCGAGGTCCAGGCCAACGAGTCCGGCTTCGGCGTGAACCTGCTGGACGGCATCCAGCACCTCACCAAGGGCGAGTCCGACAACGACATCCTCAACCGCAACCTGGACCGCGCCGACACGGCCATCCAGGCGGGTGACACCCAGCGCGCGAACACGCTGACGGGCTATGCCACGGAGGACGTCAAGGCGCTGCAGTCCGCCAAGGACTCGCTGGCGGAGACCACCGCCACCGTGGCCGTCGTCGCCGCCACCACCGTGGCCGTCGTCGCGACGGGCGGCGCGGCCACGCCCCTGGCCATCGCCGGGTACGCGACGGTGGGCGCCACCACGCGCGCGGCGACGTACGCCGCCATCCAGGGCGACGCCGCCGGGGCGCAGGACCTGAGCCGCCAGGCGCTCATCGGCGCCGTGGAGGGCGGCACGGCCGTGATTCCCATTGGCAAGGGCGCCAGCGCCGTCACGGGCGGCACGCGCGCCGCGGCCACCACCGCCACGGAGGCCGTGGCCCGCACGGCCGTGCGAGAGACGGCCGAAGGCACGGTGCGCACCGCCATCAAGCAGGGCGTGAAGGAAGGCGCCGTCGGCGGCGCGGCGGGCGGCGCCATGGACGCGGCCACCCAGAGCGAGACGTGGAAGGACGGCGCCCTCACGGGCATGGGCCGCGTGGCCACCCGCGCGGTGACGGACGGCACCGTGGGCGCGGTGACGGGCGGCATCGTCAGCGGCGGCCTGGCCAAGGGCGGGGAGCTCCTCAAGCCGCGCGAAATCCCCGTGCTGCGCAACCCGGACCTGCCGGGCAACACCACCAAGGTGCGCTACGACAACGGCCAGGTGCGCATCGAGGCGGGGCCGCACGCCACGCCCGCGGACATCGCCGCGCACCAGGAGACGGCGCGCCTGCTCCAGAAGTACGAGGGGCCCACCGGGCAGATCCGCCAGCTCAAGGACCGCGTCCAGCAGGCCCTCACCAAGACGCCGGGCTACGGCACGCAGGGCTTCGAGTCCAAGCTGGAGGTGCAGAAGCTCAAGAACATCCTGGGCGGCCTGGAGGCGGCGCAGCAGCGCATTGACGACAGCATCGCCAGCATGAGCGGCAAGCCCACCGCGGCCACCGTCGCCGAGCGCGCGGCGCTCCAGCGCGACATCGCCAACGTGGAGTTCCAGATCGACTTCCACGCGAAGCGGCTGGACTCGCTGGCGCCGGGCTCGGGCTCCGTGGCCATGCACGGCACGCCCACCACCACGACGCCGGACTGGCCGGGCGTGGGCACGACGGTGAACACGCAGCGCGCGGTGTCGCCTCCGCCGCTCGCGGGCATGACGCCCGCGGAGAACGCGAAGATCACCAGCCCGCGTACCTCGGCGGAGTCCAGGGTCGACCACAGGAACCGGGTGAACGAGGGCTACCGCGAGTACGCCCAGCGCACCTACGACCCGAAGACGCGCACCCAGGAGGAGCTCCTCCAGGACATCAAGAACCGCCCCTACACCCGGACGGATTCAGCGGGCGTGGACGTCACCGAGGCGCAGCAGTACGCCCGGGTGCGCGCGCAGATCGCCGAGGAGGAGATGCTGCGCCGGGGCATCGTGCGCGAGCAGCAGCTCACCGCGGCCTTCCCCAACGGTCCCACGGTCGACGTGGCGGCCAACGACCTGGCCCACGGCTCGGCCCACAACGCGCACACCATGGACCGGCACGGCGCCCAGCTGCCCTACTCCTCCGCGGGCCAGCCGCCGGGGACGCGCAGCATCGAGAGCCGCGTCACCACCGGTGACGGCTGGGGCGGAGTGGAGACGAACTCGTTCCAGTGGAACAGCGATGCGCAGATGAACGCGACCATCAACCAGTACATCCAGGACAACTGGCCCAGCATCAAGGACAAGCTGATGCTGCAGGGCTTCGCCGACGAGGTGAACATCCCCGCGCCGCCGGGGACGACGGTGGGCCGGGGCTTCACGGCCGGCGTGGACTCGGCGGGCAACCCCACGGCCATCCCAGCCAACGCGACCACGTACAACATCAAGCTGCGACTGGTCGACGGCGTGCCGCCCCAAGTGGTGGTATTGACCGCGTTCCCTGGTCCCTGAGGCGAACTCCCGATGACCGCCGACCCCAAGGCAAGCCCCACCCTCGAACAGCTCAAGGCGCGCATGGAGGCCCTGAAGAACGCGCCCCCGCTGGAGCAGGCGCGCACGTTCCTCAAGGTCTACTGCGCGAACAACTCCACGCTGGAGGAGGTGGACGATCAGATCCAGCACGCGCTGGGTTTCAACGCCATTCCGGTGTGGACGGGGCTCGAAGGGCTGGAGGCCGTCCTCGCCGACAAGAAGGTGCCGGGCACGGCGCTCGTGACGCTGGCGCGTGAGGACGCGAAGCGCCAGGAGCTGCCCGCCACGCCGGACGCCGCCCGGAAATACCTGGGCCAGGTGGTGGCCATCCTGCGCAAACACCTGCCCGACCGGCCCGAGGGCGAAGGCGCCGTCAGCTTCGGCATCGACGAGGTCTACAACCTGCGCGACCCGGCCGGAAAGCTGGAGCGGCTGCGCTGCATCGACGTGGTGGGCGTGGGGAACGAGAGCTTCGCGGTGCTCGTGCCGGAGCACGCCAGCGAGGACAAGGGCCCCTTCATCGTCTACCGCTACCAGGCGGTGGTCGGGCAGCCCTTCAAGTACGACCGCGTGTCGGACGCGGGGCTCATCGCGAAGGTGCTCAAGGCGGCCCAGAGCTGACCCGAGGCCGCCGTGCCCCTGCCGCGCAACGACTACCTCCCGCAGCTCGCCATCGTGGGCAACGCCACGGCCTGACGCTCGCGGCCTCGGCGCACGGAGGCCACCGATGCGCGTGGCTCCCCGCACCGGTGGCCCGAGGGCTTCAGCGGCGCGCGTAGGAGCCGGTGCGCAGCTCGTCGAGGAGGCCCGGCCCCCTGGGCGCCCAGCCCAGGAGCTGCCCCGCCTTCTGGGACGTGAACCGCTGATCCAGGGCCAGCGCGTCCGCGAACGGGCCGAACTGCTTGCGCGCCTCCTCCAGCGGCCAGGCCGTCGTCTTGCCGGCCACGCCCGCGCCCTCGCTCGCGGCCTGGGCCAGGTCCTTCACCTTCACGCCCAGGCCCTGGGTGGCGAGGAAGACGCTGCCCGCGGGCGCCTTCTCCAGGGCGCGCACGTAGAGGTCCGCCAGGTCCTCCACGAACACCACCGCCCAGTGGTTCTCCCCCGTGCCCACGTAGGTGACGGAGCCACTGTCCTTCACGGACCCGGTGAGCATGGCGGGGATTCCGGTGCCGTTGCCGTAGACGACGCCCGGGCGGATGACGATGCCGCGCACGCCCGGCGTGCCCAGCACACGCTGCTCCACGGACGGGCGCCAGGCGACGAGCGGCGTGGCGTTCAGCGGCGAGTCCTCGTTGGCGACGCCCTGCGTGTGGCCGTGCACCCAGACGCCGCTCGTGTAGAGGAACGTCTTGTTCGTGCCCTGGAGCGCGCCCAGCACCGCCGCCACGGCCGGCGTGTCCACGTCCTTGTCGTTGGCCGTCGCCGTCCAGAGGACCGCGTCCACGTCCTTCGCCGCGGCCGCCAGCCCCGCGGGGTCCTTCAGGTCGCCCTGCACCGCCTGGACGCCCCTGGCGGCGAGCTTGCTCCGCGCTTCGTCCGACCGCGCCAGCCCCACCACCTGGTGGCCCGCGCGCTTGAGCGCGTCCACGACCGCCGCGCCGATGTAGCCCGTCGCGCCCGTCACAAGGATTCTCATGGTCCGCCCCTTCTTCCGATTCGGGTTCGCGCCCCTGATGCGCGGCGGCCCTCCGGGTTTCACACCGGCTGGACCGCCCCCCTCCAGCCGAGGGAGGCATCCCGGCCACGGATGGCCTACCCTGGGGCGCCATGAGCTTCGCCGACAAGCTGCGCGCCTGGATGCCCCTGCATGAGAACGGTGTCAGCCGCGCCGTGCACTTCGTGGGGGCCTACCTCTTCACCTTCGCCCTGCTGGTGCCCCTGTGCTGGGTGCGCGTGCCCGGCACGCCCCTCACCGCCGCGCACCTGCTGGTGGCCGCGGTGGCGCTGTACGCCGTGACGCTGGAGTGGACCGCCGGCCTGCTCATGGCCCTGCCGCTCGTGCCCACGCTCTTCGCCGCCGAGGCGGTGGCCCGGCTTCCCACGGGGACGGCCGCGGGCATCGCGCTGGGCGTCATGGTCTTCCGCTTCGCGCTGGTGGTGGGCGCGCACGTCGTCTTCGAGAAGAAGACCCACGGCCTGTCCCTGGGCGGCCCGCTGCTCTTCTTCATCGAGCCCGTGTACCTGCTCACCCTGGTGCTCTTCGCGCTGGGCCTCAAGCAGGACCTGCGCGCGCGCGTGGCCACCCGCGCGTAGCGGTAGCGGCCATCAGGGCGCTCGGGCGTTCACCATGGCGATGCCCGCGAGGATGACGCCGATGGCCAGCAGCATGGGCAGCGTCAGGTGCTCGTTGAAGAAGAGCAGCCCGGACAGCACGCCCGTCGCGGAGACGACGTAGCCGAACTGGCTGAAGTACACCGGGTCCGCGACGCGCTGGAAGTGGAAGTACACGCGGTAGCCCAGGCTGGTGAAGACACACTGGGCCAGGATGACCGTCCAGCCCGCCATGCCCGGCCGGGTCAGCCCGCCGTTCGCCACCAGCAGCGGCAGCAGCGCGAGCGCCCCGCCCAGCAGCATGCCGCCGGCCAGGAGGCTCGCGGGCGCGCCCTTGGGCATGCGCAGCTTCCGGTACACGTTGCCGGCCGCGATGCTGATGGGCGTGCAGAGCGCCAGGGCCAGCCACCACGCGGAGCCGGAGCCCCCCGCCATGCCCCGCCCCAGCACCAGCAGGGCCGCGCCGCCCAGGCCCACCACGATGCCCGCGAGCCGCAGGGGCCGGTAGCGCTCGATGCCCAGGCCCCAGGCGAAGGCATACGTGAACAGCGGCGGCAGCGTGTACACCAGGGACGTCACGCTGGTGCCCACGCTCTGCATGACGATGAAGGTGACGCTGTTGGGCACGGCGACGCTCAGCACCCCCGCGATGAGGCTGTAGGTCAGCACGGGCCGGGCCTCCGGCGCCGCGGAGGAGCCGCGCGCGCCCGCGAACGCCAGCGCCAGGCCGCTGCCCAGCGCCGGCCAGAAGGCGAACGCCAGCGGCGACCAGCCCTCCGCGCGGGCCACGCGGGACATGGGGAGCATGCTGCCCAGCAGCACCCCGGTGGCGATCAACAGGAGCAGCGGCGCGTCTCCCAGCTGGCGCAGCCGGGTTCCGACAAGCGTTGGGGTGTCGTTCATGGCGGGGCGTCCGTCAGAAGGTGGTGCCCAGCGCGAGCGCCGCGGCCCAGAGGCCGTTGTCGGAGAAGGCGAAGCCCAGCGGCGCGTCCAGGTTCATCACCAGCCGCCCCTCCACGAAGCCCGCCGAGCCATACACCCGGACGTGGGGGATGAGCGCCAGGAAGGTCGGGTCCGAGCCCTCCACCGCCGTGGAGACGTAGATGGCCTGGAAGGTGGAGCCCACGAGGACGTGCGAGGTGACGTCCACGCTCGCCGTGCCGGAGCCCTGGAAGACCGCGTCCACGCGCTGGCCGCGCTTCTGCGACAGCTGCGCGGACATGGGGACGCGCCCGTCCAGGCCGAAGCGCCACCGGCCCTGGCGCAGCGTCACGTCCGCCCAGGGCGTCAGGCCCAGGAGCCCCGGGGACACCAGGCTGAAGCCGCTGTTGCCGCGCAGCGTGGCCGCGCGCCGCAGCAGCGCCGTGCCGAAGTCGTCCGGGTCGGTGATGAGCGTGAAGGGCAGCACCAGGTTGCCGCCCGTGCGGACCTTCAGCGCGCCGTCGTCGTACAGCACGCCGCCCAGGCCCACGGACGGGTTGCCCGCCTGGAACGCGGTGGGGCCTCCCGCCCGGGAAGGCGCGTAGGCGAACAGCCAGGCGGCGCTGAGGCTCACGCGCTCCGACAGGGCCACGGAGCCGGAGAGCGCGGGCGCGAACACCGTCGTGGGCTGCCCGTTGAGCGTCCCGGAGAAGGCATACGTCTCATAGAGCAGGGCACTGGGAGGACGCGGCGCGGGGTCCCCGGCCAGGGCCCGCGGGGCGGCGAGGAGCAGCGCGGCGGCGCTGAGACAGCGGATGAAAGAGTTCATGGCGAAGGACGGCCTGAGAGAGGAAAGGAATGGAAAGGTCACGGCACCGGGTACGCCCAGCTGGTGCCGAACTCGAGCAGCTCCGGCAGCAGGGTCCGGCCCAGGCCGACGGCCACGCACAGCGGAGCGCACCGGCCGCGCTCCGGAGGCCCTGGCTCATCGGATGAGGAGGAGCTGTCCGCGACGGAGCGCGGCGTACCGTCAGGCTCCGGCTCGCGCGCGGCCCCGGCGGTGGACGGAGGGCAGGCGGCATCGAACCGGTCGTGAGAGGGCCGCAGCTGGTGCGGCACGTCCGGCAGCGCCGCCGTCACCGCCCGGACGACAGGGTCCTGCCCGTCGGAGACGACGCCGACGACGGGCACGTCCAGCGCGCGCACCAGCGTCTGGAGTTGCTCCACCAGCTCGCCGGCCCGGTGCTCCGGCAGGCTCCAGGCCGCCAGCACCTCGGAGGACAGACAGTCCCGCGCCACCCAGAGTACGGCGTTGCCCACCTCCGGGACCAGGCCGCTCAAGGCCAGCACCACGCGGCCCAGCCTGCGCGTCACGGCCTGGAGGCGCGCGGGGTCCAGGGAGCGCGGCGCCAGCAGCGCGTCATAGCGCTCCAGCAGGTTGGAGACGCTGCGCTCGGAGATGGGCACGTCCCGGGCGCGCAGGGCGGCGTGGATGGCGGGCACGCTGCGCTTCTCCTGGTGGCGCAGCGCCCCGATGAGGGCGATGACGTCCAGGCCGAACTCGTGCTCCGGCAGCACCCACAGCCCCTCCTCCTCCGCGCGGATGGCCTTCTGGCGCAGCGGACAGCCCTCGCGGTGACACACCCGCACCTGCACCTTGAGCGCGACGACGCCGTTGAGCGTCACCACGTTGCGGCGGGCCCGGTAGTCCGCGGGGGTCTGTCCGCCACAGGCGGCGCACTGCCGCCTTCGATTGTCGAGCCCCACCAGCCGGCTGGCTGGGGGATGTCCGGTGGTCCGCGCCATGACGCCACTCCGTGGGAAGGCGGCACCGCCGCAGGCCGGTGCCAGACGTGGCTAGGGCGTGGTGCCCGCGGCCGACTTCACGGGCTGCGCCGGCTGCTTCTTCACGAGCTCGATCTCGAGCGTGATGGAGACCTCCTCCCCCACCGCCACGCCGCCCGTCTCCAGCGCGGCGTTCCACTTCAGGCCGAAGTCCTTGCGGGCAATCTTCGTGGTGGCCGTGCCGCCCCGCTTGACGTTGCCGTACGGGTCCTTCGACTCCACGTCGAAGCCGTCCAGCTGCAACACCACGGGCTTCTTCACGCCGCGGATGGTGAGGTCGCCCGTCAGCTTCAGGCCGCCGCCGGACTTCTCCACCTTCGTGGACTTGAACGTGAGCGTGGGGAACTTCGTGACGTCGAAGAAGTCCGGCCCGCGCAGGTGCTCGTCGCGCGAGGCGTCGTTGGTGGTGACGGTGGTGGCGTCGATGACGGCCTCCACCGACGACTTCGTCAGGTCCTTCTCGTCCAGCTGCACCGTGCCGGTCACCTTGGAGAAGGAGCCGCGCACGTTGGACACCATCATGTGCTTCACGGAGAAGAGCGCGGACGAGTTCGTCGGGTGGATGTCGTACGCGGTGGCGCCGGCCAGCGAGGGCACGGCGAGGGCGGCCGCGAGGGCCAGGGACTTGAGGAACGACGTCATGGTGCGTGTCTCCAACAGGGGAAAAAGGAACGGCTTCTTCAGGTGGCGTAGATGCGCTTGTGGTCGCGCGTGCCCTGGTAGCGGAAGCCAGAGCCGGCGGCGTCCGCGGCGGGCCGCTCGTCCAGGTGCTCGCGCGCGCGCATCACGTCCTCGTACTCGGGGATGGACAGCGCGCGGCGGCGGGCGAGGCGCGCCTCCAGCCCCAGCGCCTTCACGCGCTCCTGCGCGCCGGCCTGCACCACGCCGCTGAAGAACTCCGCGCAGGACCCGCTGCCGTAGGAGAACAGGCCCACGCGCTGGCCGGTCAGGTCGCCGGGCGCCGTGGTCAGGAGGCTCGCCAGCGCCAGGTACATGGAGCCCGTGTAGATGTTGCCCACCTGCGACGGCAGCACCAGGCTGTTGCCCACCAGCCGGTCGAAGCTCGCGTCCGGCGCGGCGTCCCCGTCCAGCGTGCGCAGGTGCCGGTGCGCCTTGCGGGACATCTTCCCGTAGGGCACGTGGTAGACGAGCGCGGCGAAGCGGTCGCTGTACGCGCCCTCGCCCACCGGCTCCGCGGCGGCCTCCTGGTAGGACCGGTACGCGCCCTCCAGCGCGTCCAGGTAGCACTGCACGGAGTAGTGCCCGTCCACCAGCGCGTCCTTCGAGTACAGCGGACGCCAGAAATCCATCACGTCCTTGGAGTAGACGCCCGTCTTGCCCGCCTCCAGGGCCAGCAGCGCGGGCGTGTCCGACACGAGCATCGCCACCGCGCCGGCGCCCTGCGTGGGCTCGCCCGGCGTGCCCACGCCGTAGCGGGCGATGTCCGAGCACACGATGAGCGCCTTGCGGCCCTTCGCGCTGCCGGAGCGCACCCAGTCGAGCGCCATCTGCAGCGCCGCGGTGCCGCCGTAGCAGGCGTGCTTCGTCTCGAAGATGCGGCAGCGCGTGGGCAGCCCCAGCAGGCCCTGGACGTAGGAGGCCACCGGCTTGGAGTGGTCCACCGCCGTCTCCGTGCCCACCACCAGCAGGCCCACGTCTTCCGGCGAGCAGCCGGCGGACTCCAGCGCCATGCGCGCCGCGCGGGACGCCAGCGTCACGGTGTCCTCGTCCACCAGGGGCACGCCCATGCGCGTCACCCCCAGGCCCTCCACGTACTTGCCCGGCGCCACGCCGCGAGCCATGGCCAGGTCCGCGAGCTCCACGTAGGTGTCCGGTACCGCGACTCCGATTGCTTCCAGTCCTGCCTGCATGATGGCCCCCTCGAGTTGCTGTGTGGTGTCCTTCGCGCGCACGTCTCCCGTGCACCGCGGGGAGCGCGGTGCCTGGGACGTGCACGGATGTGTCTGGGATTGCGAGCCGGCGCCCTTCACGCGCGGGGGCCCCTCCCCCGCGCCCTGCCTTCCGGGCCGGCCTTCACGTCACATGACTGCCCCGGCGCGCGCCGCTTCCTCGGTCCGGCGCGCGACAGGCCTTGCTTGCCGGTGTCAGCTCCGCGCGTAGGAACCGCTGCGCAGCTCGTCGATGATGCCGGGGCCCTTGGGCGTCCAGCCCAGCAGCGCCTGGGCCTTCTGGGCGGAGAAGCGCTGGTCCAGCGCCAGCGCGTCCGCGAACGCGCCGAACTGCTTGCGCGCCTCCTCCAGGGGCCACGCCACCGTCTTGCCGCCCGCGCCCGCGCCCTCGCTGGCCGCCTGGGCAATGTCCTTGAGCTTCACGGCCGGGCCCTGCACGGCGACGAGGACGGTCCCCGCGGGGGCCTTCTCCACGGCGCGCACGTAGAGGTCCGCCAGGTCCTCCACGAACACCACCGGCCAGTGGTTCTCACCGGTGCCCACGAAGCGGGCCGCGCCATCCTGCTTCGCGGAGGCGGTGAGCATGGACGGGATGCCCACGGCGCGGCCGTAGACGATGCCCGGGCGGATGACGACGCCGCGCACGCCCGGCGTGTTGAGCGTGCGCTGCTCCACCGCCGGACGCCAGGCCACCAGCGCCGCCGCGGCGAGCGGCGAGTCCTCCGTGACGACGCCCTGCGTGTCGCCGTGCACCCAGACGCCGCTCGTGTAGACGAACGTCTTGTTCGTGCCCTGGAGCGCGTCCAGCACCGCCGCGACGGCGGGCGCGTCCACGGCCTCGCTGTTGGTCGTGGCCGTCCAGACGACCGCGTCCAGGTCCTTCACCAGCGCGGCCAGCCCCTGGGCGTCCGCCAGGTCGCCCGCCACCGCCTGGATGCCGCGGGCGGTGAGCTTGTTGCGCGCGTCGTCCGAGCGCGCAAGCCCCAGGACCTGGTGGCCCGCGTGCTTGAGCGCGTCCACGACCGCCCCGCCGATGTAGCCCGTCGCGCCCGTCACAAGGATCTTCATGGTGTGCCTCTTCTCACGTTCAGGTTTGAGTCATTCGACCGTCACGCCCACGTCCTGGCCGTCGTGGGCCCAGGCGTAGGAGCGCAGCAGCAGCTGCCACACGACCTCGAGCTCGGCCTCGTCGCGCGGACCAAAGAGCATGGGCGTCCCGGAGCGCGGATGCGGCATGCCCCAGCCCTGCTGGAACACCCGCCGCGCCATCTCCGGCGGGAACTTCAGGTGCAGGCTGCCGTCCTCCGCCGGGTGGATGTGCGCGAACTCCGTCCCCACCTGGAACGCCGAGCGAGGCCCCCGGACCGCCTCCGGCCGCAGCCAGAAGGCGCGAGCGCCCGGCACGGAGATGCCGCTGGGCGCCACCCGCACGTCCGGCAGCGCGGCGGCGCGCGTGAACAGGCGCTCCTGCAGGTCCGTGGGCGCAATCTGGCTCAGCTGGCGGTGCGCCAGCGGCGTTCCCGGCGGCGCGTCCGTCGTCTCCGGGCGCGGCCCCTTGCGCGCGGGCAGCCGGAAGGACGGCTCCGGCGCCGTGGACGCCAGCACCATGGACGCACGGACCGCCGGCTCCGCGCGCTGCACGTCACTGGCTTGCGGGGTGCAGGACAGCGCGGCCAGGAACAGCGCCGCGAGGCCCAGGGACACCGTGCGTGGGAAATCCATGGCTTTCCTATAGAGCCCGTTGACGTCTGGACACTACGCGTCAATTGGAAAAGGATTGTTTCCTGGAGGTGACCAATCCCCATGGAGCAGGTGGCGCCGTATTTCACGTTCGCGGAGGTGGTGCGCACCGGCAGCTTCACGGTGGCGGCCCGCTCGTTGGGGCTGTCCAAGGCGACCGTCAGCAAGCAGGTGATGGCGCTGGAGGAGGCGCTGGGCGTGCGGCTGTTGCAGCGCACCACGCGCAAGCTGTCGCCGACGGCGGAGGGCCGGGCGCTGGCGGCGCGGTGTCAGCGGATGACGCAGGAGCTGGAGGCGGCGAAGGCGGAGGTGCTGCTGTTGCGCCGCAAGCCGAGCGGGCCCCTGCGCGTGAGCATCCCCATGTCCTTCGGGCTCCTGCGGGTGCTGCCGGCGATGCCGGAGTTCCTGGAGCGCTACCCGGAGATCGAGTTGGACATCCAGCTGGATGACCGGGTGGTGGACCTGGTGGAGCAGGGCTTCGACGCGTGCATCCGCATCGCGCAGCTGCCGGACTCGTCGCTGCTCGCGCGGAAGCTGGCCTCCAGCCGCCGCGTCATCTGCGCGACGCCCGCGTACCTCCACCGGCACGGCACGCCGCACCGGCCGGAGGACCTGCGCCAGCACCGCTGCCTCCAGTACACGTACCTGGCCTCCGGGGCCGCGTGGCGCCTGCGCGGCCCGGGGGACGTGGAGTCCCTGGTGGAGACCACGGGCACGCTGAAGGCCAACAGCAGCCTGGCCCTGAAGACGGCGGTGCTGGGCCACGCGGGCATCGCGCAGTTCCCCCTCTTCGCCGTCTGGGAGGAGCTGCGGGACGGACAGCTCGTGGAGGTGCTGGACGAGCACACGCTCCCGGAGCTGTCCATCTGGGCCGTGCACGCGCAGGGGCGCACCGTCACGCCGAAGGTGGGCGCGTGGGTGGACTTCCTGGCGCGGCGCTTCGCGGACGAGCCCGGGTGGAACCTGGGCGCCCAGGCGAAGCGCGGCGGCTGACCCTGGCCCGGAAGCGTCAGCCCTTGCGGGCGTGGGTCTGCCAGTCGTGGCGCATGCGCAGCTTGCTCAGCTGCGCGGACGCCACCTGCGTGCGCGCGCCGTCCGGGGACAGCTTCCAGGCGTGGCTCTGGGTGAAGATGACGTTGCGGCCGCCGCGCAGGACGGTGGCCTCGAACTCCACCACCGTGCCCAGGGGCGTGGCGGACAGCATCATCGCGTTGAAGTTGCTGGTGAGCGCGTACTCGTCCGGCCCCAGCATGGGCAGCGTGGCCAGCATGCTGACCACGTCCAGCATGGAGTAGATGACCCCGCCGTGCAGCGTGTGGCTGAGGTTGTCGATGGCCTCCGTGACGCGCAGGCGGCACTTGCAGTAGCCGGGGCGCTGCTCCAGGAGCTCCAGCCCGCAGTAGCGCTGGTAGGCGTGCTCCAGCAGGGCGCGGGAGTGCTTCAGGGCGTGCTCGCTCAGGTCCGTCGTGGGGTCGTTCGTCACAGGGTCCGTCCGATGATGTCCAGCATGACTTCCCGGGCGCCGCCGCCAATGCCCAGGAGGCGCGCGTCGCGGTAGATGCGCTCGACGCGCGAGGGTTCGACGCAGCCGTGCGCGCCGTGCAGTTGCACCGCGTCGTGGGCCACCCGCTCCAGCACGTCCACGGCGGTGTTCTTCGCGATGGCGGCCCGCGCCGCCGTGAGCTGTCCTTCGGCCTGCCAGCGCACCGCCTGCTCCACGAAGACGCGCGCCACGCTCAATTCGGAGTGCCGCTCCGCCAGCCGCTGACGGAGGACGGACTTGTCCAGGAGGGCTTCCGGCCCCACCCGCCGCGCGCGGCAGTGCTCCACGGTGTCGCGCAGGGCCAGCTCCGCGGACGCCAGGGCCATCACCGCCAGGTTCAGCCGCTCCTGCTGCAGGCACTGCTGGAGGAGCCGGCCCGCCTCGCGGCCGTGGATGAGGAGGCGCGCGGGCGTGGACTCGAAGCGCAGGGCCGCGAGCGGCAGGCAGCGCCACCCCAGGCACGCCAGGCGCGTGTGGCTCAGGCCCGGCGCGTTGCCCTCCACCAGGAACAGCGCCAGGGCCCCGTCCAGGAGCGCGCCCACCAGGAGCAGGTCCGCGCGGCCACCGTTGCAGATGAAGCGCTTGTCTCCGGTGAGCCGGTGGCCATCGCCGTCAGGTTCGGCGCGGCACTCGAAGGCGCGCAGGTCCGAGCCCGCCTGCGGCTCGGTCAGCGCGAGCACGATGCTCTGGTCGCCCCGGAGCACGGAGGGCACCACCCGGGCCGCCACCGCGGCGTCGGCGCCCTGCACCGCCTTGAGGCTGACGAAGTGCGACCCGAGCCCCATGGTGATGCCCTGCGCGCCGCCCAGGGTCAGCTCCTCCACCAGCACCGCCAGCGCGGCCGGGTCGTCCGGGAGCCGCTCCGGGGAGTGCCCCAGCGACAGCAGGCCCGCCCTGCCCGCCTGCCGCCAGAGCTCCAGCGGGTAGGCACCTTCGCGCTCCCACGCGTCCACGTGGGGCCGCACGTGGTCGTTGACGAAGGTGCGCACCCGTCCCCGGAAGTCTTCCGTCTTGGAGTCCATCTAGAACACCGTGCTCTGGGCCAGCTCCTGGAAGCGCTGGACGATGGGCGCGAGCCGCGCGGGGGACACCTCTCCCTCCGGCTCGAAGTAGTAGAGCCGGGTGAAGTCGTTCATCACCTGGAGCATCTCCCGCGAGCGCCGCGCGGCGCGGATTTCGTAGCGCTGGAGCGCCGCCTCCAGGTCCGCGTCGCAGTGCCCCACCAGGGCCTGCGCCAGCATGAAGCCGTTCTCCAGGCCCAGCGTCAGCCCGTAGCCCAGGGTGGGCAGCATCGCGTGGATGCTGTCGCCCAGGAGCACCACCCGGCCCCGGAACCACCGGCCCTCGCCCGTCAGCGCCTTGAGCTTGTGGGTGAGGATGTCCTCCTCGGGCGTCTGGCCCATCATCCGCAGGAGGTCCTGCGGCAGCGGCGCGAACAGCTCCAGCAGCCCCTGCCGGTCCAGCAGCGGCTGGTTCCGGTGCTGGTAGGCGGCGAACCAGTAGCGCAGCGACGTGGCCTTGTTGAGCGGGTAGGTCACCACGCGCGAGTGCCGCGACGTGAAGATCTGACAGCGGTCCGAGTGCAGCAGCGGCGAGTCGAAGTTCACCACGCCCCGGCTGGCGACGAGCCCCGTGTCATGGGGCGTAAGCCCCGGGTTGACGAAGGCGCGCGTCGTGGAGGACACGCCGTCCGCGCCCACCGCGAGGTCGAAGTCGAAGCGGTGGCCGTTGGTGAAGGTGAGGCGCACCTGGTCGCCCACGTTCTCCAGCGACTCGCAGCCCATGCCGTAGTGGATGTCGTCCTCGTCCAGGCGCTCCGCGAGCAGGCGGAACAGCTCCGTGCGCAGGAACATCATCGCGGGCGCGGGCAGCCCCAGCCCGGCCGGGCGCACCGGCTGGCTGTGGACGAGCTGCCCGTGCTTGTCGTGCGTGTCCAGGAACTCGATGGGCTGGCCCCGCGAGAGGAAGGAGCGGTCCTTGAGCACGAAGCGCAGCACCTGCATGGCCTGGGGCCAGACGTAGATGCCCGTCCCCGAGTCCCGGGGCCCCGTGCCGCGCTCGAAGACGACGCAGTCCACGCCCAGCCGCTTGAGCATGACGGCGCAGGCCAGCCCGTTGAGGCCCGCGCCGATGATGGCGACCCTCATGCCGCCTCCTCGCGGGCACTCCACAGGGGCTGGCTGGTGGAGGCGCGCAGCGAGTACCGGTTCTGCAACAGGCACAGGCTGGTCAGCTCCATCAGCATGGGGTCCAGCAGGCCCTGCTCATGCGCGCTCAGCGTGGGCAGCTTCTCCAGCAGGTTCCGCACGCGGGCGGGGTCGAAGAAGGGCAGCGCGTCCAGCTCCGAGCCGTTCAGCACGTCGCGCACCAGCTGGTACAGCCGGCCCTTCTGCTGGAGCGTGGCGGGCGGCGCGCGGAAGTAGTGCTTCTTGCGCTTGTAGAGGGCGTCCGGCAGGTACGGCCGCATGGCCTCGCGGAACACGTACTTCTCCGTGGAGCCGCGCACCTTCATCCAGACGGGCATCTGGCACGCCAGCTCCACCACGTGGTGGTCCAGCAGCGGCACGCGGCCCTCGATGCTGTGGGCCATCTCCATGCGGTCGCCCAGCGTGGTGAGCACGAAGTTGGGCAGGTAGGACTTGGCCCACAGGTACATGGACTTGTGGACCGGGTCGCGTCCCTCCAGGTTGCGGTGATCCAGCCGGTCGTAGAACTGGCGGTAGGGGTCGCTGCCCGCGAACTGCTCGCGGAAGTCCGGGCGGTAGAGCGCCTCCAGCGCCTTGAACCAGCCGGCCTGGTTGTCCAGCCAGGACACGCCGTGGGACAGCTGCTGGACCATCCAGTGGATGTCCTGGGGCATGTCGGGCTGGACGTAGCCGTTCTCGCTCTCCTGGATGCGCTGGCGCAGCTTGGTGACGAGCGCCGGGTCCTGCCGCTCCGGGTTGTAGAGCAGCATGTCGCGGCGGAAGTGCGGGTAGCCGGCGAACACCTCGTCGGCGCCCTCGCCGGTGAGGACGACCTTCATGCCGGCGTCGCGCACCGTCTCGCTGAGGATGTACTTGGCCACGCCGTGCGCGTTGAAGAACGGCGTCTCGTTGTGCCAGAGCGCCTGCTCGAAGTGGTCCGCCAGGTCGTCCTGGGACACGGCCACGGTGTGGAAGCGCGCGCCGTTGTGCTCCGCGGCCAGCCGCGCGAACTTGTTCTCGTCGTAGTCATCCATGTCCGTGAAGGACAGGTTGAACGCGTCCAGCGGCTGGCCGGACAGCTGCGTGGCCACGCCCAGCATGGCGGACGAGTCGATGCCGCCGCTCAGGTAGACGCCCATGGGCACGTCCGCGCGCAGGCGCAGGCGCACGGACTGCTCCACCGCGGCGCGGATGGCCTCCACCATGCCCTGCTCGTCCGCGGGGTCCGGCGCGTCCTGGCGGGCGAACTCCATGTCCCAGTAGCGGCCGTGGTGCAGGCCGCCGCTGTCCGCCATCACCCAGCACCCGGGCTGCACGCTCTTCACGCCCTTGAAGAGGGTGTGATCGCGCAGGTAGAAGGCGCGGCTCGCGTACGCGTGCTCGTCCCACTCCGCCGGGACGCCCGCGGCCAGGAGCGCCTTGATCTCCGACGCGAAGTACCAGGCCCCCCGGTGCTGCGCGTAGAACATGGGCTTGATGCCCAGGCGATCGCGCACGGCCAGCATCAGGCGGCGCTGCCGGTCGAAGAGCAGGATGGCGAACTCGCCGCGCAGCTGCTTCAGGCCCGCGAGGCCCGAGCGGCGGTACAGGTGCAGGGCAATCTCACTGTCGGACTCCGTCTTGAACTGGCAGCCGAGCGCCTGGAGCTCCCGGCGGATCCGCTCGTGGTCGTAGAGCTCGCCGTTGACCACCAGCGCGATGTCTCCCTCGTCCGCGACGATGGGCTGCCGGCCGTTGTCCAGGCCGATGATGCTCAGCCGGACGTGGCCCAGCACCGCGCGGCCGGCCGGGTCATGCCACAGGCTGCGCTCGTCGGGGCCACGGTGGTGGAGGGTGGTCAGCGCGGTGAGGAGGCTCCGCTCGTCGAAGCCGGAGGGGGAACGCTGGTAGACGCCAATGAATCCGCACATAGCAGGGCCGCTTCCTTCAAATGGATATGTGTCCGTCAGCGCCAGCGCGCGCGGGCCCCGGGAAAGGCCTTCGAGGGCTGGCGGAGCCCATGGCGGTCCGTCCTGGAATCACGTCCAGACCGGCCACGGGGTTTCTGGCAATGGATTGCAAACCGCGGGAGGAGCTGGCGCGTTCTCAGCCATGCCCCGGTCCAGCGAAGCTGTTCAGGCGGTCATCGAGTGCTTCCGGTACCGACGACAGTATCTACCCATGATTCCCCCTCTGAAACCCGGCCCACGGCCGTCCCACCGGCGGATGGTCTCACCGCGACCGACGGGCATTGGACATAACATCATCAAAAACAAATCGATAGCAGAAATCTCGTAACAAACCTCTTAACACGCTCAATCCACTCTCACTGGACGGCTTCACCCTCCAGCCCCGGGCGGCGAGGGCTCACGGCATTTAACGCCTGCCATTGAAGACCTGATGACAGCAGATATCGCCTGACGCGACACCCACGGCAGATAACGCCTGTCTTGAGAACCCAGCCCATACACAGACATCCATTTCCGACACTGGAGGCTGGACGTGCCGTTGGGGGGTGGGGGCGCTGGAGCTGGCCGGGAGGCGACTGACGCCTCAGCGGTGCTGGAGGAGGAAGCGGGCCTCGTCCCACACGAGCCCGTAGCGGCGCAGGAGGTCCTCGAGGCCCGCTCCCGCCGGGGGTGGATGGGCGATGGATTGGAAGCGGATCAGCTGGAGCGTCCGGTCGGAGGCCGCGGAGACGAGGAGCGCTCCGTCCGGGGAGAAGGCCAGGCCCGACAGGAAGGCCTGCTGGCCCGAGAAGGTCCCCATGAGCTCGCCGGAAGGCAGGCTCCAGACCTTCACGCCTTCATCCAGGCCCGACGAGGCCAGGAAGCGGCCATCCGGCGACAGGGCCAGGGCCAGCACGCCCACGGTCTTCTCATCCATCGTCTTCAACAGCCGGCCCTGCTCCACGTCCCAGACGCGCAGGGGCTGCCGCATGCCCGCCGTCACCAGGTGGGGCTCGGACGGGGTGAAGACCACGGCGCGCACGGGCTCGCCCATGTCGAGCCGCAGCAGGGGCTGACGCCGCTCCACGTCCCAGGTGCGCACCGTCTTGTCCGCGCCGCCCGACGCGAGCCTGCGCCCCGTGCTGTCGAAGGCCAGGGCCCAGACCTTGCCGGTGTGGCCCTGGAGCAGCCCCACGGGCCTGCCGTCAGGCACCGACCAGAGGTGGATGTCCGGCTCACCCGCCACCGCGACGAGCGTCCCGTCCGGACTGAAGGCCACCGCGCGCACGGAGCCCTTCCCCCCGGGCAGCTCCAGCAGCACCCGCCCCGAACGCGCGTCCAGAATCAATGCCTTGCCCTTCAGCGTGCCCACCGCGATGCGCTCACGGTCCGGGCTCACCGCCAGGGACACCGCGGACTCCGTGCCTCCCGGCTCCGAACGGAGGTCGTTCCCATCCGCGAGGCGCCACCGCCGCCAGCCGTCCTCACCGCCAGCAAGCAACTCACGCTCCTGGGAGAACACGACCGCCTCCGGCCAGACGGCATGTCCGCGCAGCAGCACCTCCGCGGGGACCTCCGGCCGGCGCCACAGGGTGAGGACGCCGTCCATCCCGCCCGAAGCGAACGTGCGCCCATCCGGCGACAGGGCCACGCTCATCACGAAGGAGTGATGCGCGTCCAGCCGCTCCAGCAGCGCGCCGCTCGTCCCGTCAATGAGCTGCACACGCCCGTCCCATCCGCCCTGGACCAGGAGCTGGAACCGGCCGTCGATGGCGGCGACGGAGACGCTGCCGGAGCTGCGCAGCACGTCGGTCAGCTGTCCGGACCGGGCGTCCCAGAAGCGCACGGTCCGGTCGGCCGCCGCCGTCATGAGGCGCTGTCCGTCCGAGGAGAACGCGCCCGCCTCCACCTTCTCCTCGTGCCCCGCGAGCCGGTGCACCTCCTTGCGCGACGTCAGGTCCCAGACCCGCGCGCTCCGGTCCGCGCTCGTCGACAGGAGCCGTCCGCCGTCCGGGGAGAAGGCGACGGCGATGACGTTGTCGTCGTGCTCGAAGCGCAGCTGCTCGGCGCCGGTCCCGGCGTTCCAGACGCGGACCGCCTTGTCCAGGCCACCGGAGGCCAGCCGGCCGCCGTCAGGAGAGAAGGCCAGCCCGAGCACGACGTCGGCATGGCCCGGAATCACCGCGTGCTGCCGGCCCTGGCGCCAATCCCAGACACGGAGCTCCCCGGGCCTGCCCGCGGAAGCCAGCCAACGGCCGTCCGGTGAGAAGGCGACGGCGTGGACCTCGGCCGTGTGGCCCTTCAGCTCGGCCAGCAGCTCGCCGCGCTCCACGTCCCAGAGCCGGACGACGGAGTCGTAGTGCCCGGAGGCCAGCACCCGGCCGTCCGGCGTGAACGCCAGGGCCAGCACCGAGCCCTGAATCTGCTTCGACCAGCGCAGCGTGGAGGCGTGGTCCACCGCCCGGCCCTGCCCCCACTGCGCGGCGAGCGAGTCCCGCGACGCCCGGGCCAGCGCGAACGCCGCCGCCGCCACGCCCCACTGCCTGGACTCGGTGGCCGCCTCCCCCTTCGCCGCATAGATGCGGGCGCGCAGGTCCCGCTCCTTCGCGGTGTCCGGCGCGTCGCCACTGGGGGACCGGTGTGCCGAACAGGAAGCAAGCAACAGCGCGAGACACCACCACCGCATGGGGCTCCTCCTGGGAACGGGGCACGGCTTGCCTGGGCGCGGAGCGTCCGCACCTTTGGGCCAGGACCGTACCCCGGAGCTGGGAGGAAGCCATGCCCGACAAGGCGACCGTTGGACGAGCGAAGAAGGACCTGCGCGAGGGCAAGAGCCCCAGCACCGCGGCGGGCGAGTTCGTGCGCGAGGAGCTGGAGCACATCCGCGAAGGCCAGCACGGCGCCCGTTCTCCGAAGCAGGCCATCGCGATTGGCCTGTCGAAGGCACGTCGCGCGGGTGTGCCATTGAAGGCGCCCACGAAGGAGCAGGCCCCGGAGCGCACGCGGCGCGCGGCGAAGCAGGACCTGGAGGTGGGCCAGCAGGAGCGCAAGCCCCGGGCGCCGTCGAAGAAGCGGAGCAAGGCCACGCTGGGCGCGCTCAAGCGCGAGGGCCGGCAGGCGGCGTCCAAGCAGGCCCTGTCCGCCCAGGCGAAGACCGCCGCGCGCAAGCGGAAGGCCGCCTCCAAGCAAGCCCCTTCCGCGAAGGCGAAGACCGCCACGCCGAAGCGTTAGGCCCCCGGACATCCCTGCCGCCCACCTCCCGCCCACCCTGCCGCCCGACGCGTTCCCAACCGGTCCGACAGTCGGACAGGTTTCCGCGGCCACGGTCGTCCAAGACCTGTCCGACTGTCGGACAGGTTCATGCGGTGCGCCCCGGACGGGGGAGTCCCCTCGGGGCTCTCACCTTCTCTCATCCCCGGGGACCACGTTCAGGCTACAGGCCCGTCGGATAGGTCTCCGGCGCTTCGCCGCGCTCCCAGCCGGCGGTGCGCTCCAGCGGCTCGAGCGCTCGCGTCTCATCGAGGTGCAGCATCGCGTCGAACTGCTCCGGCAGCCGGGTGTGGAAGTAGTGGCTCATGCGCTCCGTGTCGGGCCGGTAGATGACGCCGATGGCCCGCTGCAGGCGCCGCTCGCGGAGGGCTCCGGCGGCCTCTCCCAGCTCGCGGAGGTCCAACAGGAAGCCCGGCAGCCCGACCTGGTGGAAGAGGGACTCGTAGCTGCGCGGCAGCCCATGGCGGACCTTCTTCCGCTCGGCGGCCCCGCCCCAGTTGGAGGCCGCGGTGACGGTGCCCCGGTACGTGCTGAAGCCGATGAGCCGCGTCGCGCCCGGGTGCCGCTGGCGCGTCAGCTGCCCCAGGTTCACCTCGCCCGCGCCCCCCATCTCCGTCGCGCGCGCATCCCCGACGTGGGAGTTGTGCGCCCAGACCACGACCCGCGCCTCTCCCGAGCGCCGCGACAGGAAGCCCAGCAGCGAGTCCAGCGTGTCCGCCATGTGCGTGTCGCGCAGGTTCCAGGACGAGACGCGCCCGTGGAACATCGACCGGTAGTACTCCTCCGCGTTCCGGACGACGCGCGCGTTCTGCTCCGCCTCGAACTGCGCGTCCTCCGCCGCGTGCCCGTCCCGGTGCAGCAGGGACTCGCGCTCCCGCTGCAGCTCCCGGAGCTGGGCGATGACCTGGCGCTCGCAGTCCGCTGACAGCCCCAGCGACGTGGCGTGGCCGTAGTCCTGCGGATCCTCTCCGAAGTGCTCGAAGCACGCGTAGCGGTGCCGGGCGCGCTTCGCGGCCTCCGGATCCGCCTGGTCCAGGTACTTCAGCACCGAGCCCATGGAGGCATGGAGGCTGTAGAGGTCCAGCCCGTAGAACCCGACCTTCTCTCGCGCCGGGCGCCGGTCGTTGTGCGTCCGCAGCCAGCCCGCGAAGTCCAGCACGTCCGCGTTGCGCCACATCCACGAGGGGAAGCGCTGGAAGTCGGAGAGCGACTCCACCGCATCCGCGTCCGTGCCCATCGCGCGCACGTAGCGGTTGATGCGGTACGCGTCCGGCCAGTCCGCCTCCACCGCGACGGCGGTGAAGCCCTTCTCCTTGATGAGCCGCCGCGTCAGGAGCGCGCGCAGCCGGTAGAACTCGTGCGTGCCGTGGGTCGCCTCGCCAATGAGCACGCACCGCGCGTCTCCCACCAGCTCCATCAGGGTCTCGAAGTCCTCCGGCGTCCCCTGGAGCGGCCGCACGGTCTCCGCGATGGCTCGCACCAGCAGTGCGTCCTCCTGGGTCGCCATGGTGTCTCCTCCCGTTCTCTTCAAGGGTTGGGTCGCCCCCGCGTGGAAGGAAGGCAGCGGGCAGCCAGGCGGCGCCCAAGTCCCTGGGACTCCACGGAAACTCTTACCTTCAGAGAATCAAGCAACTCCCGGCTCGGAGGGGGCGATAACTCCTCGCAAAGGACTCCCCCCATGACCCAGATCAAATCCCCCACGGGCTTCGTGTCGTCGCTGAAGACCGCCCTGAAGACGGCCAGCACGGACGGCAAGGCAGTGGGCGCTCCGGCCCTGAAGAAGGCGCTTCAGGGCACCGACGCCGGCAAGCTGAGCCCCCAGCAGAAGAACCAGGTGCGTGACGCCTTCGAGCAGGTGAAGTTGACCCCGAAGGCCCGTGAGCTCGCGGACAGCTTCGTCAAGGGCAAGAACGACAGCATCCTGAACCCGGACGACGGCGTCATCGTGAAGGTCGTCGCGGACGACCCCCTCCGTGGCGGCAACACGGGCGGCTCGAGCATCCAGAACCCGGACGACGGCGTCATCGTGAAGATCGTCGCGGACGACCCCCTCCGCGGCGGGGGCAACACGGGCGGCCCCAGCTTCAAGCCCCCGGCGGACAGCGGCGTGGTGAAGGTCATGATGGACGACCCCACCCGTGGCTCGAAGCTGCCGGACCTCAAGCCGCTGGATGGCGGCATCGTGAAGGTCAAGATGGACAGCCCGGTCTGAACGACCGGCGGACGAAGTCACGGTCCCCATGACGTCTCGCAAGAAGGTCGTGGTCATCGGCTCGCGTTCGGATGACGCCACCCGCTTCGTCGCTGAAGCGGTGGAGCGTCGCCGCGCGCGAGCCGTCGTCCTGGAGACGGACCGGGTGCCGGACTCCGCCGCATTGAGCTGGGAGGACGGCGACGTGCACTGGGACGGTGAATGTCTCAGTGACCTGCGCTCCTTCTACCTCAAGAACGTGCGCCTCTCGCTCCCGGTCCCCGAGGCCGAGGCCCTGTCCGGGCGCAACTTCCCGCGCTGGCAGGAGCAGTACCTGGCGGAGCGGGAGCGCCAGTCGTTCCTCCACTCCGTGCTGCGCTCGCTCCACCGGCGCGGCGGCTCGTTCGTCAATCCGCTGGAGGCGGTGGAGCTGCACTACCTGAAGCTGCACCAGCTGGCCCTGCTGCGCCGTCACCGCATCCCCGTCCCCAGCAGCCTGGCCACCGCGTCACCGGACGCGGTGCGCGAGTTCGTCGCGCGCCACGGGTCCGTCATCTACAAGCCCCTGGGCGGCGGCGCGCTGGTGCGCAAGGTGGAGGAAGCGGACCTCACCGACGAACGGCTCCAGCTGCTCGCCAACTGCCCCGTGCTGTTCCAGGAGCAGGTCATCGGCGACGAGTTCCGCGCCTACGTGCTCGACGGCGAGCCCGTGGCCGCCTTCCACATTCCCACCGACGGCGTGGTGGACGCACGGCAGAACCTGCACCGGGTGAAGCCCGCCCGCCTGCCGAAGGAAGCCTGGGCGGTGTGCCTCAAGGGAGCCAGGGCGCTGGGCATGGTCTTCACGGCGGTGGACCTGCGGCGCACGCCCGAGGGCGCCTTCGTGGCGCTTGAATTCAACCCCACTCCCGCCATCTCCTTCTTCGATGATCCGCGCGACGGCAAAGTCATCACCCGGCTCGCCAGCTACCTCGTCTCCAAGGCCTGAGCGTCCGAGCGGGTTCTTCATCGCGGACTTCGCCGACAGCATCTTCGGCCCCGTCCACCCTCCGAAGCCGGAGGTGTTCCCGCCGTCCGCGACCGCCTGGACGCGGCTCGCGTCCCCGTCCGAGACACTGCACGCAGCCATCCGCCGGGAGTTCGCCGCAGGTGGCCGGGTGCTGCACGTCTGTCTCCGGGACGTCCTCGTCCCCGAGCGCGCCGAGGCGATGCACCAGGCCCTGCGCGACGCGCGCTTCGTGCGCCACCACCACGGCGCCTATGCCCTGCACATCGCGCCGCTGGACCAGCAGGCGCCCTCCGCCCTGACGGACTTCTGCGCGTGGCTCAAGAGTGGGGACGGCGCGGCCTTCCACGCCGCGCTGGTGGGCTGGCCCGAGCCCCTGGAGACCCGGCAGGTGCAGGTGTCGCGCATGGAGGTGGGCGAGCACTTCCCCGAGCACCGGGACACGGACGAGGAAGGGCTCGCCGTCGTCTACAACTTCACGCGCCCCTGGGAGGACCGCTTCGGCGGAGTCCTCACCTTCCGGCATCCGGAAGCGGACGCGGACCTGATGCGCGTCCCGCCGCTCTTCAACTCGGTGTTCATCTTCCGCGCGAGGGGCGCCCCCCACCGCGTGACGGAGTGGACAACCGCGGCGCAAGGCCACCAGCGCTACTCCGTCACTGCCTTCATCCTCGCGAAGCGCTGAGCGCCCGGGGCTACACTCGAGCGCATGTCCAACCATGGCAAAGCGCTTCGCGGTCTTTCCCAGACACGGCTCGCCAACCTGACGTCCGCCCTGCGCGGCCACGTCGAGCGAGGAGAGCTGCCCGGC
This sequence comes from Corallococcus exercitus, assembly GCF_042231735.1. Classification (GTDB taxonomy): domain Bacteria; phylum Myxococcota; class Myxococcia; order Myxococcales; family Myxococcaceae; genus Corallococcus; species Corallococcus exercitus_B. The sequence continues at coordinate 8,912,597 of NZ_CP102577.1, read as the reverse complement.
CTCGTCGCGCTGGTGGCGCGCGGGGACACCGTGCACGTCGACGCGCTTGGAACGAAGGACCTCGCCCCGGGTCCGCCCATGAGGCGGGACAGCCTCTTCCGCCTCGCGTCCATGGCCAAGCCCATCACGGCGGTGGCCACGCTGATGCTCGTGGAGGAAGGGAAGCTGTCGCTCGACGGCGCCGTGGATCCGTGGCTGCCGGAGCTGGCGAACCGCCGCGTCCTGCGCAGGCCCGATGGCCCGCTCGACGACACCGTTCCCGCGAAGCGCGCCATCACCGTGCGCGACCTGCTCACGCTGCGCTGGGGGTTGGGCGCGGTGATGGCGCCGCCCGGCACACATCCCATCCAGCGGGCCATGTCCGAGGCCCGGGTGGCGCCCGGCTTCCACGCCCTCACGGATCCGCCCGACGAGTTCATGCGCCGGCTGGGCACACTGCCGCTCCTCCATCAACCCGGAGAGCGGTGGGCCTATCACACGGGCTATGAGGTCCTGGGCGTGCTGGTCGCGCGAGCATCAGGCATGCGCTTCGACGACTTCCTGCGCGAGCGGCTCTTCGTGCCGCTGGGCATGAAGGACACCGCGTTCGTCGTGCCCGAGGAGAAGCTCGACCGGCTCACGACGGCCTACGCTCGCGACCCGGCCACGGGCAGGCTGGAGGCCTGGGACACGCCCGCGAACAGCTACTGGTCGCGGCCTCCCGCCTTCCTCTCGGGAGGAGGCCAGGGCGGGCTGGTGTCCACGGCGGATGACCTCCTGGCCTTCTGCCGGATGCTGCTGGGCGGCGGTCAGGCCGGGGGCACCCGCCTGCTGTCCCACGCGAGCATCCAGGCGATGCTGACGGATCAGATTCCGGAGGAGAAGAAGGCCGCCTCACCCTTCTTCCCCGGCTTCTGGGACGCGTCCGGGTGGGGCTTCGGAGGGTCCGTCACCACGAAGCCGGACGGCGTCTCCCCTACCGCTGGTCGCTACGGCTGGGCTGGCGGCTACGGCCCGATGTTCTTCATCGATCCCCAGCAGGACCTGACAGCCCTCCTGCTGATCCAGCGGAGGATGCAGGGCCCCGACGACGAGGCCCTGGCCATGGAGTTCTCCAAGGGCGCGTACGGGGCGCTGGAGGACTGAGGCGCGGCCCTCAGAGCGCCGGGGCGGGGGTCGCGCCGGGCTGGGCACTCGCGGTGGTGGACGGGGCGCCGCTCCGCGCGGCGGCATCCAGGTTCGCGAGGCCCCGCTCGAAGTCCTTGCCGAGCATCGTGTCCATGTTGACGACGAGCGACATCACCTTGCCCATCAGGGTGTTCTCGCCCTCCATGCTCCAGCTCACGCGGGTGCCGCCGTTCTCGGGCGTGAGCGTGAAGACGGCCTGGTTCGTGGCTTCGAACGGCTTGAAGAACTCCAACTTGAGGACGACGCGCGCGCCGGGCTGGCTCTCCACGATGGTCATGCGGCCATCCCCGGCCTTGCCGCCGCCGTAGGTGAAGCTGGCGCCCGGTCCTTCGTCAGGCCCCGCGAAGGACTGGGTCACGCCGGGCGCGGGCTCGGAGCGGTACGGGTTCCACGTGTCGAACCGGCGCAGGTCGTTGATCAGCGCGAAGACGGTGGCCGGGGGCGCGGCCACGTGCGCGTTGCGCTCGATGCGGAAGCGGTCCGGCCGGGTGGCGACGAAGACGCCCAGCGCGACGACGAGGATGAGGGCGGCGATGGCGAGCTTTGCGAGCATGGAAGGCTCCTTGTTCGATGGCAGAGGTGCTCCCGGGTGAGCGGGAGGGTTCATCTCCACGTCGAACGAGGGGCCGCGGAATCGACACGGCATTTCCGCCCCCTTTTTCCGGAGGCGGAGTCTCCTACCTGGGCACACCCGGGAGGAAAGGTCACTTCCCCGCGGGTCGGAGCGCCTGGAGCCGAGCCTTGTCCAGCTTCGCGGCGACGCCCACGCTGCGCCCCGCGAGGTTCGCGACGACGTACTGCACGGAGCTGCCCAGCACCTGCGCGCTCTCCGACAGCGTGAGCCCGTAGTCCTGTTCCAGCCACTGCGTCAGGCCCTGCGTCGCCGAGCGCAGGGCCTCATCCAGCGAACCACCCTGCCCCAGCGCCATCAGGTGCGTGGGCGACTCCACCCGGGGCGTCGAGGGCGGCGGCTTGCCATGCAGGACGTCCACGGTGAACTCGACCTCCATGGAGGTCTCCAGCGCGTACTGCGACGTCTCGCCATCGCCCTGCGCGGCGTGCGCGTCCCCCAGGTACAGGAGCGCCCCGGGCTGAGCCACGGGCAGGTAGACGGTGTTGCCCTCCACGACTTCGTTGAAGTCCATGTTGCCGCCGTAGCGGCCCGTGTCGCCGGTGGACAGGGGCGCGGCGCCGAAGCCGGGCGCCACCGCCAGGCCGCCCAGCATGGGCCGCAGCGGCACGGTGAAGGTCTTCAGGCGTTCCGTCGGAGTCTCCGGGGCCGCCACGCCACGCTCGGGGTCGAGCCTCCAGCGCACGGGCTTGCCCAGCTCCGTCGCCTTCGCGGCGAGGCCCGTCGTGAGGGCGCGACCCACGATGCTGTCCAGGCTGTCCGCGAACGTGCGGTTCAGCTTGAGGCGGCGGATGCGGATGGCCAGCGTGTCGCCCGGGTTCGCGGTGGCGATGAAGAACGGCCCCGTCTGCGGATTGCCGAAGAGGGCGCGGGTGACGCCCTTCGCGTCCATGCCACCGGAGTCGAGCGTGGAGGTCCGCACCGTGTCGCCCGGCCAGACCGTCAGCACCGGCGCACGGTGCGCGGTGAACTCGTTGGACCACGAGGTGGGTGTGAAGTCGTGCACGCGCGGAGCCCCAGCGGGACGCACGGGAAGCAACCGGGCCGTGAAGGCGTGTGGCACCCGCGCCTTCGGGTTGTTGCTGTCGGGGTAGTCCGCGGTGCCTCGAAGCGATTCACCATTCACCTTGCCGTCGAAGACGTAGGTCTGTTGACGCGAATCCGTGACGACGAAGTGGACGGCGTTGCCCGTGCGCTCCCCTTTCAGCGCATCCCCGTCCAGTTCCCCGGAGAGCCGCTTCCCGTCGCGCTCCAGGGTGAGCAGTTGATAGGCGGGGTTGCCCCACAGGTCGGTCGTCACGAGCCAGGACTCGGAGGCCGCGAGCGCACTGGCCGGAAGACAGCAGAGGAGGACAGAGAGGGAGCGGAGCATGGGGCGGAGCAGTGTAGAGGAAGGGCCTCGACGCGCGAGGACCTGAAGCACCGAGGGATACCCCCTGGAGCGCCAAGGCTCCGGCCACGGAGGACGACTCCGCCGTTCGGAGCCGGTCCGTACACGGCGCCCCGCGAAGTGGAGCCCGCCCGCTCGCCACCATGTCGCCAGAAGCGCCTCAACATTCCCTGCGACCCGAAGTTCTCCGCGAGGACACGCGCCACACGGAGCGCGGCGTTGGACCGCGACGTGGCACTGAAGCGAACGCCTCAAGGTGGGACCACGGGCAGGGGCGCCCGCCGGGAGCGCTTTGCGCAAACCTGTCCGACTGTCGGACAGGTTTTTGCCGCAGGGGCCCCGGGGGCGCGCTGTCCCGGCAGGTGACGAGGACGGTGGGCCTTCGCGTCCATGTCAGACCCATCTGGTTGGATGGGCGTGGCTTGGGCGAGAAGGGTGGCGGCGATGGTGAGGAGAGGACTCGTGGCGTACGTGGAGGCGCAACTCGAGCGCGCGATTGCGCTGGGGATGCTGCCAAGGGGGCAGTTCGGCTCGGAAGAGAAGCTGGCGCGTGAGTTCGACTGCTGCCGGGGCACCGTGCGCGAGGCGCTGCGGCGGCTGGCGGCGCGGGGGCTGGTGGTGCAGCGCTCCGGACGCAAGACGCGAGCCGTGGCGCTGGATGAATCGCTGACGCTGGAGAATCTGGGCCTGGCGCTGCATCACCGGCACTCCGAGGAAGGCCGACGGCTGCTGGAGGGCTTCTTCAGCCTCAAGCGGCAGGTGCTGGTGGAGCTGCTGGCGGACTGCTGCGCGAAGGCCTCCGAGGCGCAGGTGAGCCAGTTGGAGGCCACCTGCTACGCCCTCTGGGACGCGGCGCACTGGCATCCAGGGGAGCGCTGCGCGCAGCTGGAGTTCGAGTTGCTGCGGCTGGCGGCCCATGCGGCGGCCCGTCCCGGGCACCTGCTCCTCATTCAGTCTCTGCAACGGGCCCTGAGGGGCAACGCGGCCCGGATGCTGTCCTTCATGGGCGGAGAGTCGCTGCGCGAATGGGCCATGTGCGCGATGCATGCCCTGAGCGAGCGCGACGCGCGGGCGCTGACGCACCAACTGCCGGCGCTGCTGAAGGCGTGCGATGAGGGTGTGCTGGACGCTTTCGCCCCCGTCCCCCAGGAGCATGCGTCCCCCGAAGTCCACAGCGCGGAGGAGAGCCTGCTCGAAGACTCCGCGCCAGCCACCGCGCACGACGATGCGCTAGAGGCACGCTCCTGCGTGGAGGTGCATGGCCTCGATGCTCGCGCGTCAGACATCCAGCAGGGCGATGCGCCGGAGGCACACTCCTGCGTGGAGGCGCGTAGCCTTGATACTCGTGCGTCAGACCTCCAGCAGGGCAACACGCCGGAGACACGCCCCAACATTGCGGAGCGTGGCCTTGATGCTCGCGCGTCAGACCTCCAGCAGGGCGACGAACTGAAAGTACGCGCCTGCGTAGAGGAGCGCGGCATCAATGCTCGCGCGTCAGCCCCCGAGCAGGACGATGCGCTGGAGGCGCGCCCCTGTGTGGGGGACCACCGCCTCGGTCGGTTCGCGTCAGTCGCCGAGGACACCGAGGTGCTCAGGGTCGAGCCCTGTCCCCATGAACTGACCTGCCCGGCGGCGACCGATAGCGAGGCGCTGATATCTCCAGCCTCCCACGGGCTCATCCCCTGCGAGCCCGGTGGGAAGTCCTCCGGGGAGGACGTGACGGGAGCCGCATTGGGCGACCTGTCTGACTGTTGGATAGGTTGGGACGCTTCGACTTCGGAGGGAGCTTCCAGTCCGGGGCTCCTCCCTCCGGACTCCGCGGACAAACCCGCGTGACGGTGTGCAAGGAGGACGGACCGCTTCGTGCCCTCCAGGCCTACCCGCCCTCGCTCACTGTCGAACCGGTGGGCTCCATGTCCCTGCCGCCTCCACGGGTGCGTCGGCGCCTCCGTGTGCGCGGACTCTTTCGTCATCGTTGAAGCCGCGCTGTCTCCGTCAGCGCAGCCGCTGACCGAAGGCCCGCAGGCGGTCGCGGGCCTTCAACAGCTTCTCGCGGGGAATGGAGAACACCGCGCGTACACGCTCCGGGTCGCCGCACCACGCTCCGCCGTTGAGCACCACATGCGTGTGCTCGTAGACGATGCGCGGCAGGTTCTCCGGCGTGAGCTTCACGCCATCCACCGAGCGCCCCAGCCACGCCGTCATCGGCGGCGCGAGGAACAGGCCGCCCGCCTCGGTGGCCTCCGCGCGGCCGTCGTCGGGCAGCGCCTCCGCCAGCAGCGCGCGCTTCTCCGCGAGGTCGCGCCGCATCCGCGCCAGGTAGCTCCTCAGCGCCTTGTGCCGCGCGGCATAGAGCAACTGTCCATCCGGCCCCCGTGCATGGGCCGCGTACAGGTACGCCGCCGCGCGCGCGGTGGGCGTGTGCAGCACGCCCGGAGCGCTGTCGCGCAGCGCCGCCACCAGCGCCCGGTCCTTCGTGGCCACCCAGCCCACCCGCAGGCCGCCGGCCGCGAACTCCTTGGACAGCCCACCCAGCAGCACCGTCCGCGCGCCGATGCCCGGCACCGCGCCCTCCAGGGTCACCGGGCTGTGCACCGTCTCCGCCGTGGGATTGGTGAGGTTCACCAGGCCGAAGATTTCATCCGATACCCAGAGGCAGCGCTGCTCCACCACGAACGTCGCCAGCGCCATCAACTCCTCGTGCGACAGGTAGTGGCCCGTGGGGTTCGCCGGCTGCGACAGCACCACCGCGTCCGGCGTCCCGCCTCGCGTGCGGCGTGCCAGCAGCGCGCCCAGCGGCCCGGACTCCACCTCGCATCCCGCCGCGAGGAACGTGGGCGCGAGCACTCCGTAGCAGGGCGTCACCAGGAACACGCGCGGCGCCCGGCCCAGCCGCTGGCGCAGCGCCACTCCCAGGTGGTGCATGAGCGGCCAGACCCCCGGGGCCACGACGACGTCCTCGGGGGCATAGCGGGCCCCTCGCGTCTCCAGCAGGAAGGCCGCCACGGCCTCGGCCAGCCCCGTCTGCGTTGCTTCCGCGCGCGGCGCGACGCCCGCCGCGATGAGCCCCTCCACCAGCGGCAGCGGCAGCGGGCCCTCGTTCTCTCCGTAGTCCAGGCGCACGAGCTCCGGGTCGTCCTCGCGGAAGAACTTCGGCGCGAACGCGGGCAGCTCCGCCAGCCGCTCGATGCGCCGCGAGCGGGGCAGCGGCACCTCCGGCAACCGGTGCGGCGAGGGCGGCTCCGGCTCCGCGAAGGCCATGCGGAAGGCGAGCAGCTCCGAGAAGGTGCGCTCGTAGAACCACTCCGCCAGGACGCTGATGCGCGAGTACGTCACCTCCGCGGCCACCTCCAGGTCCGCGCGCAGCGGCTCCGGCACGGGGAGCAGCAGCGTCAACTCCAGGTCCGGCCACACCGCGTTCTTGATGAGGCCGTACAGGATGACCAGGTTGGGCGCGTGCTGCGTGCGCGCGAGGAACTCGAAGAGGGTGCGCGGCTCCACCTCGCCGGTGATGTTGAAGAAGGCGCTCTCGTCCAGCACCACCCAGATGCCCCGTCGCGCGGCCTCCGCCACGATGTCTCGCAGCACCGCCAGGTTGGTGCGCTCGCCCGGCTCCACCGTCAGGAGCACGGCCTTCACGTCGAAGGCGGTGAGCAGGCGGCGAATTTCCCCCAGCGTGTTGTGCGTCACGGTGGCGCGCACGCCCGCCTTGTCCAGCGCGCGGGCGTAGAGCGGGTGCAGGCTGCGCGACACCAGCACCGTGTCCCCGGGGTCACACGTGGCGAGCAGGAAGGAATAGACGGCCTGCTCCCGCTCCGGCGCGACGAACAGCGAGTCCTCCGACAGCCTCAGGCCGAAGTGGCGGTCCAGGTAGCGGGCCACCAGCCTGCGGAAGGACGCGTCCCCGGCCTCGTGCGCGTAGGGCAGGAAGGGCGCCTGGGACAGCCGCTCCGCGAGCGCCGTGACGAAGCCCAGCTGCTCCGCGGACACGGCCCCCAGGTCCAGCTCCTCCTGGAGCGGCGCGATGCCCAGGGCGCGCAGCGCGGCGCGCAGGGCCAGCGTCTCCCGGGGCAGCGACAGGTGGGCTTCCCATACCGCCACCTCGTGCCAGATGGGATGGCCTGACTGGAGCCAGCCCAGCGCCGTCGCCGCGCGCAGGGGCTCCGGGCTGTGGGCCTCCATGAAGAACTCGAACTCCCGCCCGGTGCGCTGCTCCAGGGACACCAGGGGCCGGATGTCCGTGTCCGCCGCCTGCATCACCCGCCGCGCCACGCGCACCCGGGTGGTGAAGCCTCGCCGGGTGAACATGCGCGCGATGATGGCCCGCCCCGGACGGCCCGCCAGGTTCAGGAGCAGCCGTCCCCCGGGCAGCAGCCGCTCCGGCGCCTCGTTGAGCAGCCGCGCGATGAGCCCCAGGCCGAAGTGGTCCTCGTAGACGTTCTGCAACGAGGTGTAGTTGGACAAGTCCAACAGCGCCTGCTCATCCGCCTGCGCCAGCTCCGCGGGCAGCTCGTCGCCGCGCAGCACCTGCGGGATGCACCCGACGATGAAGTCCCACTCCGGCCTCTGTGGCAGGCCGAGCAGCAGGTCGCTCTCGCCAAAGGACAGCCGCGACACCAGCTGCTCGTCACCGTTGAGCCACGCGTTGCACAACCCCACCGCCGGGGCCTGCGGGTTCAGGTCCAGCCCCCGGATGCGCGCGAGCCCCGTGAACTTCGCCAGCGCGATGCAGATCCACCCGGACCCGGAGCCCACCTCCACCAGCTGCTTGCCGGCGTACTCGTCCAGCGGGACCTTCAGGAGTCCCTCCAGGAAGGTGAAGGCCCACGCCTCGGGCGCGAAGATGGACGGCGGAATCAGCAGCTCCAGCCGCTCCTGGGACGCGCCCACCGCCACCACCACCGACGCCAGCCGCAGCGGCGCGCCCTCCGGCTGGTCGCGCGACAGCTCCGCCAGCTCGCGCAGCTCCGCCAGCGCTCGCGGACGCGCGTCCGGCCGGGCCAGCGCCTCGGAAAGCGTACGCAACTGGACAAAGGCTTCACGGGGAGACGCGGGATAGGTGACCATGGCGCGCCTGACTGTCCGGGCCCGCCTGTCCTCTGTCAACGACAGCCTTTCGCGAAAGCCTGACGCATCGCAGTATCGATTTACAGATTGTCATTCCCAGTTTACATGGGAAAACTTGAGTCAAACGCCAGTATGCAGGGTGCTCACCGGGCGGCCCCTCTCGTCCGGTGAGGACGCCCCATGAAAAGACAGTCGCAACTGGCCTTGCTCGCGGTGTTCGCCGTCATCCTGATACACGCGCAGCCGGCCCAGGCGCAGATCGCCGCCGCGCACGTGTATCACAATCACATGCCCAACTTCTGGGCGTACTACGACCTGACCCAATACAACGCGACCCCGGTGGGCGGCCCCATCCGCTACGCGTATGACGGGCAGGTCATTCAAATCAAACAGTCACCGCCGGCCAACTACACCTATTTCCTGCCGTCGGGCGCGCCCATGCCGCACGACGACCTGGTGACGTACTACTCGCACCACGCGAAGGTGGGCGCGTATCAGTTCTGGCCTCCGGACGTCGCCGCGGACATGAAGAACAATGCCTCCACGGGGCAGGTCCACGTCACCATGTCCGGCGCGGTGGTGAACAACGTCAACGACCTGGTCACCCGCAGGAACGTCACCGGCTACGACAACGCCAACTGGGGCGCGACCTGGCGGGACCGCTACGCCAACCTGCGCACGCCCGCGGGCAACCGCTCGCTGGACCTCATCCACTTCACGGGCCACCACTCCATGGGCCCGCTGGTGGGGCCGGACTACTTCCTCAAGGACCTCATCTACCAGAGCGCCACGCTGTCCCAGTCGTACTTCCTGGGCAGCGGCTTCACGTCCTCCAAGGGCTTCTTCCCCACGGAGCTGGGCTTCTCCGAGCGGCTCATCCCCACGCTGGCGAAGCTGGGCGTGAAGTGGTCCGTCATTGGTGACAACCACTTCTCCCGCACGCTGAAGGACTACCCGTTCCTCAACGACCCGGGCTCCGACACGCTGGTGTCGCCGCCCAACCGCGCGGACCTGCAGAACACCAGCACCGTGGGCGCCTGGGTGAGCGAGCCCATGGCGCACGAGCAGCAGGTCATCCGCAACAAGTACCCCTTCGCCTCCACGCCGCACTGGGTGCGCTACGTGGACCCGGCCACGGGCGCCGAGTCGCGCGTCGTGGGCATCCCCGTCAACCAGAACGGCTCCTGGCTGGAGGGTTGGGAGGGCCAGGCCACGGTGGACGTGGTGGGCCTGCGCAACTTCGAGGGGCTGACGCCCCAGAAGCAGTTCTTCGTGCTCGCGCATGACGGAGACAACTCGGGCGGACGCGCGGGTTCGCTCGACACATGGCTCAACGGCCGCGCCGTCACCTGCACCGGCGGCGTGCAGTGCCTGGGCATCGACGAGTACCTGGTCAACCACACGCCCGCCTCCACGGACGTGGTGCACGTGCAGGACGGCTCCTGGGTGGACACGCGCGACTCGTCGTCGGACCCGCAGTGGCACCACTGGCGGCTGCCCTTTGGCATCTGGAAGGGGCAGTTCCCGGCGTTCAACTCCGCCACCGGCCTCAACCTGGCGCCCAAGACGAACCTGAGCGGCGTGCAGGAGGGCATGACGGTGTCGCTGGAGCACGGCTGGCACTACCTGGAGCGCAACTTCGCGCTGCTCCAGGCCGCGCTCAACTACGCCAAGACGTCCGAACAGCTCTGGCTGGACGCGCACCCCAACCACTGGAAGCCCACCACGGCGCTGGATTCCCAAATCACCCACGCGGGCAACCAGCTCAACCCGTGGATGCTGTCCTTCCCGGTGAAGGGCGACGCCGCGAATGACTGGGCGGGCGGCGCGAACCCCGCGGAGTTGGCCTGGTACTTCCTCCTGCCGGCCATGGACTCCGGCTTCGGCTACTACGACGAGAACGTGGACGACAACGTGAAGCCCACGCTGTCCTTCAACCAGTCGCTCTACTTCTCCAAGCCGTACGTGCAGGACCGGCTGGCCCAGGACCGCACGGGCCCGTCCGTCTGGTGGCCGCAGCGCTGGCCGTACAACCCGGGCAGCGCCAACACGGACAAGTCCGAAGGGTGGACGCTGCACCACTTCGACAACACCTTCGCGCTGTACACCTACGCGTTCGACGTCAGCGGCATCACCAGCATCAAGGCGCGCGTGCGCGTGCACGCCGCGAAGAGCATCGACCCGCTGGACAACACGCCCCGCGTCTATGACCCGGCGGCGCTGAAGGCGGCGGGCGTGCCCAACATCGACCCGGCGCGCGTGGGCGCGTGGGTGGACCATCCGCTCCAGCGCCGTGAGTTGCGGCCGGTGATGAATGGCGTGGCCTGGCAGCCGGCGCACCTGCCGGTGATGCAGAAGGTGGCCGCACAGGAGATTGGCGACCTCTACTACGTCTACCTGAGCGCCTACCGCGACCAGGTGCTCGACTACTACATCGAGGCCACCGACTCGCGCGGCAACGTCACCCGGAGCGAGATCCAATCCGTCTACGTGGGCGCGGGCAGGTACCGGCAGGAGGGCGGCAAGTACATTGAAGACCTCAACGGCCCGGTGACGGGCACGTACCCGTTCCTCCGCGTGGACACCACCGCGCCGTCCGTCCCCACGGGGCTCGCGGCGACGCGCACGGACCGCTCCGTGACGCTCACCTGGACGGCGTCCTCGGACAACGTCGGCGTGACGGGCTACCTCGTGTTCCGCAATGGCACCCAGGTCGGCACGCCCGCGGCGACGCGCTACACCGACAGCGGGCTCACGGCGGGCACCGCGTACAGTTACACCGTGCGGGCGCGGGACGCGGCGGGCAACACGTCCGCGGCGAGCAGCGCGCTCTCCGTCACCACCCTGCCCCCGGACACCACGGCGCCGTCCGCGCCCACGGGGCTGAGTGTCTCGGGCGTCACCAGCTCGTCGGTGGTGCTCAGCTGGACGGCCGCCACGGACAACTACGGGGTGAGTGATTACCTCGTGTTCCGCAATGGCACACAGGTGGCGGCGCCCACGGCGACGACGTACACGGACACGGGGCTGTCCTCGAGCACGGCATACAGCTACACCGTGAGGGCTCGCGATGCGGCCGGGAACACCTCCGCCGCCAGCGCGGCGCTCTCCGTCACCACCGGCCTGGGGTACACGACGACGGTCTATTACAAGAAGGGCTTCACCACGCCGTACCTCCACTACCGCCCCGCGGGCGGCACCTGGACCACCGCCCCCGGCGTGCTCATGCCGGACGCGGAGGTGGCGGGCTACGCGAAGTACACGGTGAACCTGGGCTCCGTGCAGCAGCTGGAGGCCGTCTTCAACAACGGCAGCGGCACGTGGGACAACAACAACGGCGGCAACTACCTGTTCCCCACGGGCACCTCCACCTTCAACGCCGGGGTCATCACGGCGGGTGGGCCGGTGAGTGACACCACCGCGCCCTCGGTGCCCTCGGGCCTCACGTCTCCGTCCAAGTCCGCGACGACGGTGTCGCTGAGCTGGACCGCGTCCACGGACAACGTGGGAGTGACGGGCTACCTCGTGTTCCGCAATGGCACGCAGGTCGGCACGCCCACGGCGACGAGCTACACGGACACGGGGCTGTCCTCGAACACGGCCTACAGCTACACGGTGAGGGCGCGCGACGCGGCGGGCAACACGTCCGCGGCGAGCACGGCGCTCTCCGTCACCACCAGCACGGGCAATTCCGCGACCGTCTATTACAAGAAGGGCTACGCCACGCCGTACCTCCACTATCGCCCCGCGGGCGGCACGTGGACGACGTCACCGGGCGTGGCCATGGCGACGGCGGAGGTGGCGGGCTACGCGAAGGTCACGGTGAGCCTGGGCTCGGCCACGCAGCTGGAGGCCGTCTTCAACAACGGCAGCGGCACGTGGGACAACAACGGCGGGCTCAACTACTTCTTCCCCGCGGGCACCTCCACGTTCAACGCGGGGAGCATCTCCTCGGGAGCTCCGTCGCAGGACACCACCGCGCCCTCGGTGCCTTCGGGCCTGACGGCTCCGTCGAAGACGGCGACCACCGTGTCGCTGACGTGGACGGCGTCCACCGACGCGAGCGGCATCGCGGGCTATGACGTGTATCGCAATGGTTCGCTGGTGGGCTCGCCCACGACGGCCAGCTACACGGACACGGGGCTGACGGTGGGCACGGCGTACAGCTACACCGTGCGGGCTCGGGACACGGCGGGCAATGCGTCCGCGCAGTCCTCGGCCCTGTCCGTCACCACGTCCACCAGCGGGGCCACGGTCACCTTCAACGTCACGGCGAGCACCGTGATGGGGCAGAGCGTGTACGTGGTGGGCAGCGTCGCCGCGCTGGGGAGCTGGAGCCCCGCGAGCGCCGTCCTGCTGTCCGCGGCCAACTACCCCACGTGGGGCGCGGCCGTCGGGCTGCCGGGCTCCACGGCGATTGAGTACAAGTTCATCAAGAAGGACGCCGCCAACAACGTCACCTGGGAGAGCGGCGCCAACCGCACCCTGACGACGCCGGCCACGGGCAGCACGACCGTGAACGACACCTGGCGCTGAGCCGTGGAAGCCGCCTCGCGGCGGGCCTGGAGCCCGGGCCCACCGCGAGGTGTAGTGTCAGGCCGAGGAGGGCGCCCGATGCAGCCACGGATCGCCGTGACGGCGGATGACACGGATTGGCGGATGCCGGTGGGGGGCCCCGGGCTGCGCCTGAACGTCCCGTCCCAGGGGGCGTGGCTCAAGCGGCCCCTGCTTCATGTCGAAGCCACCCGGCCCTACCTGCTGCGCGTGATGCTCGGTGGGCAGCCGCTGCTCTGGATGCGGGTGGATGACTGGTGGAACGGATGTGCCTGGCTGCGCGGCCCGGCGAAGCTCGCGGGCGCGATGGCGCCCCTCACCGCGGAGGAGGCCCGGCGTCACCCGGAGCCGGGGGCGCCTGGATGGTGGGCCGCGTGGAACCGGTGGTGGGTCCACCAGTTCGAGACCGCGGAGCCGTCCCTGCTCCACGCGGGGAGCTGGTGCCTGCGTCCCCTCCAGGCCGTTTCCGTCGCGCAGGCACAGGGCTACTCCACGGTGCCCATCATCGGGACGGGGCTGCTCCCGGAACCTCCGTGCGGGCTCGACGCGGCGTTGCGCTTCCAGCCCTTCCAGTCGGAGGACTGGTCCTGGGCGGAGCCCGGCGCCCTCCCGCGGCGCAGTGGCGGCGTGATGCCGCTGCGCGCCCCTTCACCGCAGGACGACGGGCGGGTGAAGGCGTGGCGCAAGCACGCGCGGGACGGGACGCTGCCTCCGGTGCTGCTGATGTACTTCGCCCTGGTGGAGCGCTGGCTGGTGGTGGATGGCCACGACCGGCTGCACGCGGCGCTGCTGGAGGGGCGTGAGCCGCCCTTGCTGGGCCTCTGGTCCTTCACGGAAGTGCCGGTGGTGGAGGACCTGTCCACGCTGTTCCGCCAGGAGGGGGCCATGAAGGCGGCGGAGCTGCGGCTGCGCGCGAAGCCCGGCGACGTCGACGCGGTCAATCGCGCCCTCCTGCGCGACCACGAACCGGTCCACCGGCTCGCGGTCACGCGTGCGTTCCCCCTGCGCGGAGGCGCCGCGGCGTGGAAGGCGGAGGTGACGGCCTGGCGGAAGAGGTCCGGCCTCACCGTGCAGCCGGACGACTGGGCGGGGTTCCTCTCCGGATGACCTGTCCGACAGTCGGACAGGTTTCCAAACGCCGCGTGCCAGAGCTTCACTCCGGCGGCGCGGACGGCGTCAGCAGCAGGTCGGACAGGCCGGGCTTGGAGCGGCGCAGCAGGTCCTCCAGCGAGTACCGGTCCAGCGTGCCGAGGAACGCGTCACGCGCTTCCGCCAGGACACCCTTGAGGCCGCAGGCCGGCGCGATGGGACAGGTGTTGCGCTCCTTGTCGAAGCACTCCACCAGGTGGAAGTCCGGCTCGGCCGCGCGCACCACCCGGCCCAGCCGGATGTCTCCCGGCGCCCTCGCCAGCAGCACGCCTCCCGCGCGCCCCGGCTTCACCTCCACGTCGCCCTGCTGCGCCAGCGTCTGCACCACGCGCACCAGGTGGTGCTTGGAGATGCCGTAGGCGTCCGCCATCTCCTGCGTGGACGACGGCCGGCCCGGTCGCGCCGCCAGGTACATGAGGACGCGCAGCGAATAGTCGGCGTGAAGGGTCAGGTGCAAGGTCAGGCGGCTCCGGCGACGGGCCCTGCTCGCGGCGTGCTCGGCAGGAAGGCATCCGCGTGGATGTCCTTCAGCGAGAACCCCGTGAGGAAGAGCTTCTTGCGCAGGGATAGCACTGCTTCGGGGTTGCCGCAGAGGAACGCCCGCCAGCCCACCGGCCGCTTCGGAAGGCTGGCCAGGATGCGCGCCTCCAGAGGCCCTTCCTCCACGTCCCCACCGCCTCCGGCCAGCACGATGGGCCGGTAGTGGAGGTTCGGATGGCGCTCCGCCAGCGCCCGGAGCGCGTCCACCCGGTACAGCCCGCGCGGCTCCAAGGCCCCATGGAACAGGTGGATGGGCCCGGTGTGCCCCGCCTCCAGGGCGTCCCGCAGGATTCCGTACAGCGGCGCGAGCCCCGTGCCCGTCCCCGCGAGCAACAGCGGCGCCTCCGGCTGCCCGGGCACGTAGAAGCAGTCCCCGGCCGGGCCCTGCACGTGCACGCGCTCACCCGGCCTCACGTCCCGGGCGAACCAGCCGCTCATGGCGCCCCCGGGCACCAGCCGCACGTGGAGCTCCAGCCGGCCCTCGCGAGGCAGGCTCGCCAGCGAGTAGCTGCGCGCGAGCCCGTCCTCGCGCACCACCGTGACGTACTGCCCGGCGCGATAGTCGAGCGGCGCCTCCACCTCCAGCCGCACCGCGAGCACATCCTCGCTGAGCGACTCCAGGTCCACGACGCGCGCGGGGACGCGCAGCTCCGAAGCCCCCGCCACCTCCAGCGCCGTGCCCGCCTGGGGCCGGCAGGCGCACGCGAGGAAGTAGCCGCGCGCCCGCAGCGTGTCCTTGAGCCCCACCTGCGCCGCTTCAGGCACCGCGCCCGAGGTCGCCCGCATCAGGCAGGACTGGCAGGCCCCCGCCCGGCACGCATGCGGCACGTGCACGCCCTGGCGCAGCAGGCCGTCCAGCACCGTCTCTCCGGGCTCCAGTGGGTACCACGCGGACTCATGCCGTACCTTCGCCATGACGTGCCTCCCGTGCCGCTTCAGCGGTTCAACACGTCCGCGCGAGCCCCTTCCGCGACCGCCATCACCTGGCCCACCAGCTCCGCGGGCACGCCCAGCTCCTCCAGCGTCTCCTTCAGGTGCCCCGCCACCGCGTCGAAGTGCGACGCGTTCAGCCCGCGCTCCACCAGGTGCTTGTGCCCCGCGCGCATGTCCTTGCCCGAGTAGTTCGACGGCCCCCCGCACACCATCGTCAGGAACGCCTTCTGCTTCGCGGCCTGGCGCTCCATGTCCACGTCCTCGAAGAAGTGGCTGATGCGCTCGTCGCCCAGCACCTTCCGGTAGAAGACCTCCACCGCCGCCGCCATCGCCGGCTCCCCGCCAATCCGCTCGTACACGCTCGACATGACTTCGCTCCCTTCCGGGCCCTCGGCCCCTTAAAGATGCATTCTAAATGCATCTTTAAGGGGTCGGACGTCAACATCCCCCTATCGCGCTAGCTTCACGCTCATGAGCCCTGGCCTCATGCCCACCTTCCTGGCCGTGCTTTTCCTGGCCGGCTGCGGAGCGCCTGCCTGGCGGGTGCGGGCCGTGCCTCGCGAGGCAATCCACCTGCCTCGCATCGAGCCCTCCGTCGTGCTGGAGTTGCCGGCCCGTGGATCCGTCGTGCCGGCCCGGCTGGGAGACGGCACTCCGCTGTGGCTGGTCCACCGGGAGGACGGCACCGTGTCCGTCTTCTCCGCCATCATCCCCCGCACGCACGACGCGTCCTCCGTGGGGCTCATCGACTGGGTGCCCACGATGCGGCGCTTCACGGGCGCCTACGTCTGGGATGAGCGGGGCCAGGTCGTGGGCAACCAGGGATGGGATGCCTGCACCGGTGAGTGCCCCAGCGATGCACGGATGCCCGACGAGGCCCGGGACCTGGACGGCTTCCAGGTGGAGCGGCTGGGCGGCGAATCCGGGCGCATCCGCGTGGGCGCGCCCTTGCGCGGCGCGTGGCGGAGCATTCCCCAGAAGCCCCTCCCCTCATGGAGTCAGGAGCCCCATGAGGCCCCCGTGCGCCCGCTGTCCGTGGTCCAGGCGTTGGACCTGCCCGAAGGCACCGTCGTCCGCGTCGCTGCCTCCGCGGTGCTCGCCAGCGCCTCGACGCCCCGCGTGTGCCAGAACTCCGACCATGGGTCCTGCTGCCCCGAGAACGCCCCCCGCCTCTACGATGTGGATGGCATTCCCCTGCGGGACACGGGCCTGGAGGTCTACAGCCATGGCTTCGCGCTGCTTCGCCGCTACCGCGATGGCTTCGTCCAGTACGACGTGGGCAGGGAGCTCGACGCCGCGCACGCTGGAGGGCACCTGAGCAACCCTGAACCTCCAGGGCTCGCCAGCTGGGACGTCACCCAGCCCCCGCGCGTGCCCATCTGCCCGTAGGCGCGAGGCGCTTCAGGTGGACATCAGGCCCCGCGCCCGGCGCACCACGCGCTCCATGCCGCTCTTCACGTGGTCCAGCGGCAGGAAGCGGTTCACCGGCACGGGCTGGTAGCCCAGCGGCCCCAGGCGACTGCGCAGCGCATGGTTGGCGCGCAGCGCGCGCAGGTGCCGGGCCGTCTCGCGGGTGTTGAAGATGATGGACAGCGACACGGAGACGTCGTCCGGGCCGTTCTTCACGTAGTGCGGCGCCACGAAGGGGATGTGCAGCGCGTCCCCCGGGCCGAACGTGTAGCGCGTCGCCGTCGCATCAAACGTCTCCCGGTAGTTCACCTTGGAGCCGGAGCGCGCGACGAAGGCCTCCAGGTCCGCCGCGGGGACCACCTGTTCGTCCCACGCCTTGGAGATGTGCACCGCCTTGGTGCCCCGGAACTGCATCAGGAGCGTGGAGTAGCGGTCCAGGTGGAAGGGCGTGACGCTGCCGGGGGACGCGATGAAGAGGTAGAGCATCGGATCCACGGCGCGCGTTCCCACGCCCTGCGCGCGCATCAGGCCCTCCACCTCCGACAGGAGCGCGCGGTACAGCTCGTGGAAGCTGGGGTCCTGCTCCGGCGCGCGGAGCATGATGTACGAGTTGCTCGTCATCATGTTCTCCACGGTGTCCTTCAGCGACAGGCCGGTGCGGTAGTCCACGTGCGCGCGGTCGAAGTCCGCGTCCTTGGGCAAGAGGCCGGAGCTGAAGAAGACGTTCTGTGAAGGCAGCCGCTGCACCACTCCCGCCAGGTTCTCCAGCTCCAGCGCGGGATGTCCCAGGAGCGAGTGACGACACCGGAAGGACTCACGGTCGAACTGCAACGGCGACCCGACGGACTCGAAGATGCGCATCACGGAAGTGAGCTCCTTGCCGCTGCCGGCGACAGGTGTTCACCCGATGCCACCAGAGCGCGAGCACGGGTTCAAATTGGGGCGTTTTGCCCCGTGTCTTCATGGGGCCGTTTTGCCCCACGCTCCTCTGGAGACACAGGGGTTCGTCGGCCGTGAAACATCTTGGATTCACCCCGTCGCAAGCCGCCTGCCTGCTCTGCCGTCGCCCTTGAGGGAGGGGCGGGCGCGACCGGGAATCATGCCCATGTTTCCGCCATCACCTCGCTGGGAGGAAAAGACATGGCGCTGGAGGCAATCCTGTTGTGGGCGGTGATCGGCCTCATCGCTGGGTGGCTCGCGTCCGCGGTGGTCGGTGGTGGCTACGGCATCGTTGGAGACATCGTCGTGGGCGTGGTGGGCGCGTTCCTGGGAGGCTTCATCCTCCGGGCGCTCGGCACGGGGGCTCCGTTCGGTGGACTCGCGGGCACCATCTTCGTGGCGTTCATCGGAGCGGTGGTCTTGCTCCTCATCCTCCGGGTCATCCGTTCGAGCACGGTCCGAAGGGTCTGATCCGGCCGGCCTGAACGTGCGGTGACTTCTCGCGCGGGCGCGCATGCGTCCCGCGCGAGAGGCGTTTCAGGGGCCTGATGACGGCGGACACCAGGGCCTGACGGCAGTCATCAGGCCCGCGGCCTCCGGGCCCCTCCGCACCGTCCGGCCCTTGAGCAATTCCGGGAGTTTGCGGCTTCGAGAAGCGTGTGGGGCGCGTGGCATGCGCCGTGCTCTAGCCCCCCACATCGCTGAACCGGCCGGCGCCTCATGCCAGCCCATCCAATCTCGAGGAACACCGCCATGGCGCTCTCCCCCCTGTCGAAGTCGTCGGTTGCCAGCTCCTCCTTCTCGCCCCGCACGTCCGCCACGGAGCTCTCCAACCCGGCGATGCGTCCCGCCCCGGTGACGGCGGACGCGGTGAAGGCCAAGGGCGGCCCGGGTTCGCTCCAGGGGATGTTCCAGGCGGATGGCTTCGACGGGGCGGCGGGCGTGGGCAGGCAGGGCGGCGTCCAGGGCAATCCCCTGGAGCAGCTGAGTGAGATCGTCCAGATGCTGAAGCAGCTGGTGGAGATGCTCGGCGCGCAGGGCGGCGCCGGTGCGGCTCAGGGCGGAGTCCCGGGCGTCGAGGGCGCGGCGGGCAGTGCCGGCGCGGCGCAGGGCGGCGTGCCGGACCTGGGGGGTGACTCCTTCGGCGGTGGCGTGCCGGAACTGGGTGCCGAGCGCGCGGGCTCCAGCGTCACGCCCCCCGCGCAGGGTGCTCCCGCCGCGCAGGCCGCGGTGGCCCCCCAGCAGGAGGCGCCCGTCTCCGGGCCCCAGTCCGTGGGCGCCCCGGGCGCGTCGAAGGGCAAGAACACCATCACGCTCAACAACGACGGCGACAAGCCGATGACGGTGAACTTCACCCCCAACGCGGGCGAGAAGGCCATCGACTCCGTCACGCTCAAGCCCGGTGAGAGCAAGACGGTGCAGTTCCCGGACAACTGGTCCGGCAACTTCCGCAGCGACAACGGCGACGGCAAGAACGCGACGCTCGGTGAAGTGAAGTTCGACGGCGGGTTCGGGCAGACGTACTACGACGTCAGCTACATCGAGGGCCACAACGCGGCCATGACGATGCAGCCGGAGGGCGGCGGCCGCCTGTCGGGCACGATGGAGAACCTGCTCGCCTCCGCGCCTGACTCCGTGAAGGCCAAGGGAGCGGACGGCTCGGCGTACGGCATCAAGAAGAGCACCACCTCCAACGTGCAGGATCCGGAGGTGGTAGACTTCTTCCGCAAGCACGTCGGCGCGGATCAGGGCTACGTCATCCCCACGGATGACGCGAGCACGCTGGGCAGCAACAACAGCAACCTCGTCGTCCACATGAAGAACCTGGCCTGATTCCCCCCTCGCGAGGCCCCCGCCCATGAGTGTCCGCCTTCCGTCTGGCCTCCCCCGTCCGGGCCTCCCCCTTCAGGGCCCCGCGCAGGAGAAGGGTGAGAAGGCGCAGCAGCCCGCGGAAGCGAAGACGCCGGGCAAGGCCACCGGGAAGGGCGTCCCCGCCAAGGGAGGCCTCGCCGTCAAGGGCGGCGCCGCGAAGGGCACGTCCGCCAAGGGCGGCGCGGAGCAGTCGGGTCCCCAGGACGGCATGGACTCCGCCCGCTCGGGCGAGACGGAGCGCGGTGAAGGCGGCGGCGCCCGGGCCGCGCAGCAGCGGGACGGGATGGCGCCCAGCACGTCGCGCGACGCCGCCAGCCTGGGCTCCCTGGAGCAGCCCCCTCCCCCCGCGGCGGCCCAGACGGCCCCGGCGGTTCCCCAGCAGCCCCCGCCGCTGGTGGCCCCGCAGGTGGACGTGGCGCCCCAGTTCGCGCGCCAGCCCGCCACTTCCGAATCCCCCCAGGAGCGCACCGCCTCCGACGGCCGGTCGGCGGACACCGCGCGGCAGGCCCTGGAGGGCCGCGCGAAGCTGCGCGTGGCCGTCCTCCAGCGGCTCTACCGCGGCCTCACGGAGGTGGAGGGGAAGATGACCGCCTTCCTCGCCAACCCCGGCCGCCAGGGCGTCGTCACCCTGCCCGTCGTCCTGAGCGAGAGCTCCGTCACCTTCGAGTGGTGGAAGTCCGCGAACGCGCTCCCCGAGGACCGGGCCTACCTGGCCCAGGTGCTGGGCGAGCCCGGCTCCGTGGACGACGCCACGCTGCTGGGCACGCTGCGCGAGGAGGTGCACCTGGCCTTCGCGGAGTTCCCGCGCACGCCGCAGGGCGTGGAGGCGCGCAAGCGGTACGACGCCGTCCTCCAGAAGTACGAGGCCGCCCGCATCCAGCCCATCATCGCGGGCCATGACTCCGGCCCCCTGGTGGAGGAGTGCACCCGGCTGGGGCTCCCCTGCGAGAAGGACTTCACCCGCTCCCTGCTCCTGTCCCCGTGGATGCTGGCCACCAGCCAGAGCCCGGACGAGGGCACCGCGACGCAGGTGATGGTGGCGGGCCTCACGCTGCCCCAGTTGGGCGCGCTGGTGGGCCACCTGCGCCAGCTCAACCCCCTGCTCAGCAACCCCCAACTGCGCGCGCTGCTCCTGCGCGCCTCCACGGACAAGAAGCTCGCGCTGCGCAAGGTGCTGGGCCAGCAGGAGGTGGAGCAGGTGCAGGCCCTGGCGCGTCAGCTGCTCCGGCTCCAGGCCGTGCAGCACCTCACCGTCTGAAGGGCCCGCGCGTCAGGCGCGGAAAGACGGAGGGACGCGGCGCGCGTCGCGTCCCGCCGGAAGGCTTCAGGAGGATTCGCGGCCGAAGTTGGACATGGCGCGCGAGCCGCCGCCGTCGGTGTTGCCGAGCGCGACGGCCTTCAGCCCGCCCTCCGCCGCGGCCTGGGCCTCGGAGGTGCCCTTGGCGCTCTCCACGAGCATCATCCCGCCGCCCTGGTGCTGGTTCCAGCTGATCTCCATGGCGTCCGCCAGCCGCTGCGCGTCCGCCGGGACCTTCGTGCCGGTGCTGGGGTCCTTGAGCAGGTAGCGGCCCTGGTCGTCCTTGCCCTCCACGGAGACCCAGTGCGCGCGGCCCGTCTCGCCCGGCTTCGTCGTGGGGTCCACGAGGCAGGAGTCCACCTGCACCGCGGCCTTGCCGCCGCGGGCCAGGGCCTCGTCCAGGGCCTTCGTGTCGAGCTTGGATGACGTCTGCGTCACCTTCACGCCCTGGTTGGCCAGCATGTTGGACAGCTCGTGCGGCGAGGTGCCCTGGCCCTGCGTGAAGCGCGACTCCAGCGCGTCCATCTTCTGCGCGTCCGAGCCGGGCTGCGTCTTGCTGGTGCCCAGGTCGTTGCCCAGCATCACCGCCACCGCGGCGCCGCAGTTGTTCTGCTTCGTCTGCTTGAGCACGGCGGGGTCCGTCCCCACCGCGTCCCAGCCGCCCAGCTCCGGGGCCTGGGGCGCGGCCGCGAGCGTCCCGGGGACGCCCAGCTCCTGCGCCGACGCGCCCGCGTTCACCTGGAAGCGGTTCGCCCACTCCGGGTTGAGGGCCTGCGCCGCCGCGAAGGCGTCCGTGGCCTGCTCCGTCTGGACGGGGGTGGGCGCCCCCTCCACCTGCGAGACGACCTTCTCTTCCGGCAAACCGACCTGCTGCGCGGTCTGCTGCGGAGAGGCTGACGGCTTCACCTCCACCAGTTGCTGGAAGGTGCGGAGGAGGTTGGAAGAAAGATTCACGCTCACGGTGGGGGCTCCGGAGGGGGATGGGGGATGCCATCCTACCCGGGATGCCGCCCCGTGTTAAGGGTCCCCGGACGGATCCAACCCGTGCTTGCGCAGGAGTTTCCGAAGGTAGACACGATCGATGTCCGCCTCGCGGGAGGCCCGGGAGATGTTGCCCTCGCAGCGCTCGATGAGGTTCTTGAGGTAGTCGCGCTCGAAGACCTCGATGAGGTGCTCCTTGGCCTCCTTGAAGGGCAGGTCCAGGTCCGGGCCCCGGCGGCCGGACGCGTCCGGGGGCGGCTCCAGGTCCGGCAGGGCTTCCTCGCCCAGGTTGACCACCTGCTCCACCACGTTGCGCAGCTCGCGCACGTTGCCCGGCCACGGGTACTGCATGAGCAGGGCGCGCGTCTGGTCCGACAGCGCGCTGGGGGGCCGGCCCATCTGCTTGAGCATGTGGTCGATGAGGAACGGGATGTCCTCCGGGCGCTCGCGCAGCGCGGGCAGCGTGACGCGCAGCACGGCGAGCCGGTGGAAGAGGTCGCGGCGGAACTTCCCCTGGTTGACGGCCTGCTCCAGGTTCACGTGCGAGGCGGCCACCACGCGCACGTTCACCGTGAAGTAGTCGTTGCCGCCCACGCGCTTCACCTGCCGGCGCTCCAGCACGCGAAGCAGGCGCGGCTGCAGCTCCAGGGGCAGCTCGCCAATCTCGTCCAGGAAGACGGTGCCGTTCTGCGCGCGCTCGAAGGCGCCCGCGCGGTCGGCCTGGGCGCCGGTGAAGGAGCCCTTCACGTGGCCGAAGAGCTCGGACTCGATGAGGGTGGAGGGCACGCCCGCCAGGTCCACGATGACGAAGGGGCCCCTGGCGCGGGGGCTCTGCTGGTGGATGGCCTCCGCGCACAGGTCCTTGCCGGTGCCCGTCTCCCCGTGGATGAGGACATCCGCGCCGCCGGGCGCCAGGCGCTCCAGCACGGTGAAGGCCTCGCGCATCTTGCGGCTGTGGCCCACGAGCGCGCCGAAGCTCTCGCGCGAGGACAAGGGCAGCGAGCGCTCGCGCGTGTCCTCCGGCACCAGCTTCAATTCGGTGGTGCCCAGGGTGATGACGCTGCCGGGGCGCAGCTCCATGGCGGTGAAGCGCAGGCCCTCCACGAACGAGCCGTTGTGCGAGCCCAGGTCCGTGGCGACGACGTGCTCGTCGTGCACCTCCAGCTTCAGGTGCTGGCGGGAGACGGCCTTGTCGGAGAGGACGATGTCACACGTGGGGGCCTTGCCCACCACGTACGTCCCCTGCTTGAGCGGGTGGGCCTTGCCGGCCTCCGCCCCGGAAAGCACCCGGAGCACCATCCGCACCTGTCCGGCACGGCCCCGGTTCAGGGTGGCCGTGGCATCCAGGAGCGCCTCGTCCTCGTCTGGCGGCAGCGACACGGCGCGGGACGCTAGCACGCCGCGCCACAGCCGCCAGCAGCCGCGCGTGACTGTCTACCGGCGCCGGCCCCGGGGCGGCTTGCGGGCAGGCGGGCGCGGGGACTCCGGGGGCAGGGTCTGGAGCCACGAGTCCACCTCCCCCACGCGGGCGTCCAGGCCGGACTCGGTGAAGCGCTCCCGGGCGCGGGTGGCCTCGCCGCGGGCCTCCGCCCGGGCCTCGGGGGTCTGGCCCGTCTGGTACAGCGCCCGCGCCAGCGCGAAGCCGGACTCCGCCAGCGCGTCCGGGGGCGCGGACGCGAAGGACACCGCCTGCTGGAGCGGCGCCACCGAGTCGCGCGCCCGCCCCAGCCCCAGCAGCGCCTGCCCCACGCCGTCATAGGAGGGCTGGAGCCCTTCGTCGCCCGCGGGCAGCAGCTCGCGCTTGAGGGCCAGGGCCTGCTCGTAGGTCTTCAGCGCGTCGTCGTAGCGCTTCATCCCCAGCTGGCACATGCCCAACTCGTCCAGCGCCTCCGCCACCTGGGGGCTCTTGTCGCCGTGGAGGGCCTTGTAGAGGTCCACCACCGCCTGGGCGTGCGGCAGGGCGCGCGCGGGTTCGCCGGCCTCGCGCAGGGCCAGGGACAACAGGCCGTGCCGGCGGGCCACGTCCGGGTGCACCGGGCCCACGGCCGCCTCGGTCTTCACGAGCGACGCCTCCAGGAGCGGCACCGCCCCCTTCGCGTCCCCCGTGCCCAGCACCAGCCGCCCCAGGAGGAAGAGCGCCCGCGCGCGCTTGGGGTGCTCGGGCGGCAGCGCCTTGTCGTAGAGGGCGCTCGCCTCCTCCAGCCGCTCGCGGGCCTCGTCCATGTGGCCCTGGGACATGGCGAGGTTGGCCTGGTTCACCTTCACGTCGGCTTCCAGCACGGGCTCGCCGCCCAGCCGCTGGAGGGTGGCCTCCGCCAGCGCTCCCCAGCTGGCCGCCGGGTCGAAGTGCTTCTGGCCGTCCTCCACGTAGAGCAGCTTGTTGAGGATGGCGACCTTCAGCCGGTCCGCCCGGCCCGCCTCCGCGTCGAAGACGGCGCGAGACAAGAGGCGGGATGCTTCGGGCGACTGGCCCGTCTGTTCCTGGAGCCAGCCCAGGTGGAAGCGCATCTCCGCCTTCAGCGGCAGGTAGCCCGTCTTCTCCACGGGCGCCTCCAGCGCCCTCACCGCCGCGAGCGCCGCCGGGTAGCGCCCCGCGTCCACCTGCGCGCGCACCTCCGACAGCCGGTCCTCCAGCGCCTCGATCGCGTCGCGCAGGGCGGGGTCGGAGGGGCGGCGCTGCTGTTCGGCCAGCGACTCCACGTCCTCGCACTCGTGCAGCGCGGGCAGCGCGTGCGCCATGTCCACGGACTTCTCCACCAGGGCGGCGTCCGCGCTCGCGAGCAGGTCCACCGTCGCGCGCAGGTCCTTGCGCCGGCGCTCCAGGCACACCACCTGCCGGTCCAGCTGCTCCTCCGGCTTCACGCCGCTCACGCGCGCGTCCTCGCAGGCCTGGACGCGCTGGTGCTTCCACGCGTCCGCGTACTGCGCCAGCACCTGCGTGGCGCGCGCGGCCATGCCTTCCGCGAAGGGCTTCCCGGTGGCGCGGAAGGCGGCCTCCAGCCGCGCCCGCGCGTCCGGGGTCCAGACGGTGTCCATCAGCGCGCCCGCGTCCGCGCACACCTGGGACTGCTGCCACGCCACGCCGCCCGCCACCGCCAGCGCGGTGGTCATCGCGCCCGCCGCCCCCACCCAGCGCCTGCGCCGTCCCAGGCGCTGCTCCTGGGAGAGCGCGTCCAGCAGGGCCTGCATCGAGGGGAAGCGCGCATCCGCGTCCAGCGCCAGCCCGCGCAGCACCGCCTGCCGCACCCAGCCGGGCACCTTCGCGTCGCGAGGGGGGTCGCGGATGAGTGCGGGCGGCGGCGCGACGGTGGCCTTCGCCGGCGGAGCGTTCAGCGACTGCGTGCCGCCCAGCGACTGCGTGCCGTCCGCCTCGGCTTCCGCGCTGCGGCTGGCGGACACATAGGCCTTGATGCTGCCCGGGTCGAAGGGGCGCGTGCCGTAGAGCGCGCCGTAGAGCGCCGCGCAGAAGCTGAACTGGTCCGTGCGCGCGTCCAGCTGCGAGCCCCGGAACTGCTCCGGGGACATGTAGTTGGGCGTGCCCACCAGCAGGCCCGCTTCGGTGAGCGTGGTGTCCAGCATCCGCCGGTCGGACGCCTCCAGCAGCTGGGCCTCCTCCGGCGAGGACGGGGCCTCCGGCCCGTCGCCCACCTGCCGCGCCAGCCCGAAGTCCGTCACGTAGGCGCGGCCCGCGCGGCTCACCAGCACGTTGGCGGGCTTGAAGTCGCGGTGCACCAGCCCTGCTTCATGCGCGGCCTGGAGTCCCCGGCCCGCCTGGAGGTAGCGCTCCAGCACCTCGCGCCAGGACGGCTTCGCCTCCTTCAGCCACGAGCCCAGGGTGCCGCCGTCCACCAGCTCCATGGCGACGAAGACCTGGTCGCCCCACATGCCCACGTCGAAGACGGGGATGACGTTGGGATGGGAGACGCGCGCCATGGCCTGCGCCTCGCGCAACAGCCGGGAGCGTGCCTCCTCGTTGTCGCGGTTGGCGTTGGGGTGCAAGAGCTTCAGCGCGACCTTGCGGTCCAGGTCCGGATCATAGGCGGCGTACACCACGCCCATGCCGCCCTGCCCCAGCTTGCGCAGGAGCAGGTAGCGGCCCACCTGGGGAACGGGCGGGACGTCCTCCGCGCGGCGGGGCGAGGGGCCCGTGCCACGGCCCGTGCCGGCGCCCGAGCGCGCGGAGTCCAACGGGCCCGTCCCTGCGCTTCCCCTGCCGGTGTCTCGTCTGGTCATGGTCGGTGCACCTGATCCGCGACTCTACCGCCGGCCCTCGCCCGCTCCGAACATCCTTCCGCGATGCGTCAACCACGGCTGCCTGCCTGGTGACGGCGGTCATCAACACCTGACGGCAGTCATCAGCCCCCACTCACAGGGTGGGCGCCAACCGGCTGGAAACAGGAACCGGCGGCGCCCTCCGGAGCTGGCACGCCAGCCGCAATGGGGGCCCGCATCGCCGTTCTCGCAGCCCCTCCCCCCTCTGGAGGCCCCCATGGCCCTCGCCCCCATCACCCGGAAGCCGCTGGCTCCTGTCTCCCCTCTCGCGGTCACCGGGAAGCCGGGCGCGGCCGTCCCCCAGGCCGCGCCCGTGGAGGCGCGGAGGCCCGCCGTCGTGGCGGATGGCTTCGACGTGAAGAAGTCCGCGGCGGGCCCGGACCTCAGCGGCGTGGGCAAGGCGGTGGAGACCACTGCCACGGCAGTGAGGCCCACGGGTGTCCCCGAGCTGCGCGTGGGCCTGGCGGCGACGGGCGCGGCCCCGGTGGAGCGCCAGACGATGTCCGGCGAGGACAAGGCGAAGCAGGCGGTGGACCTGAAGACCGTCGGCGAGCGGCGCACCGAGACGGTGGATGCGCAGAAGGCCCTGCGGGAGAAGACCACGCAGGAGGCCGACAAGCTCTTCGCCATGGCGGACGGCAAGGAGCAGGTGCCCGAAGGCGCCAGCGTCAAGCGCGTGTCCGACAGCGCGGTGGAGCTCACCCGCGTCAACGGCCAGCAGGAGGTGGTGGAGCGCTCCGTCGCGACGAAGAAGGACGGCGCGGTGGTGATGGACACGGCCGCCTACGAGGACGGCGTCAACAAGCGCGACCGGCTGGAGCTGAAGGACGACGGCAGCTCGCTGGTGGAGCGCGCGGAGTGGAAGGGCGACAAGAACGAGACCGCGGACCTCAAGTCCTTCGGTGACATCTCCCGGACGAAGGACAAGGGCCTCACGTACACGCGCAACGCGGTCCACCTGGAGCCGAACAAGGACGGCGACCGGCTCATCACGGACGCGTACTCGCAGGCGGACGGCGGCGCGCAGACGAGCCGCACGGCCTACTTCCAGCAGAAGGGAGGGGGCTCCATCGACAACAAGCTCAAGGGCCCCTTCGACTTCGACAAGCCGGTGGATCGCGCGGACACGTACACCTATACGATTCCGCCTCCGGGCGAGGACGGCTCGCAGGGCGACGTGCAGTACAGCCGCGTGCAGGACTTCTCGCAGGACCACGTGAAGGCGACGTCCTACGTGGACCGCACGCTGGACGGCCACACGCACCTCGCGGGCTCCGGCCCGCACACGATGGAGGAGCTGCACAAGGTCCGCGACGAGTACGGCAAGGGCGGCGGCGAGAACTGGGACGCGGACAAGACAGGCGACGGCCGCCCGCCGAAGCGCTGGACGGTGGACCTGCGGAAGGGCGCGGACCGGCTGGACTCGCAGACCTTCATCGAGGGCTATCCGGACGCAACCATCAAGACGGAGCGGACGCGCGAGGGCAGCACGGTGAAGGAGAAGTACGAGGGCAAGACCTTCGAGAAGGCGGACTCCTCCAAGCGCGTGCCGGTGCATGGCGAGTCCTCCACCACGTACGGCCAGGACGGCTCCATCGAGAAGCTGGACTCCCAAAGCCGCGAGCCGGACGGCTCCGACCTGGAGCAGCACTACACCAGCAGCCGCAAGGCCACCGGCCAGGGCCTGGAGCTCCAGGAGTCGCTGGAGACCAGGCGCACGAAGGACAACAAGACGGAGAGCGCGCTCAAGGAGGACACGTCGCTGCTCTCCGGTGAAGGCGCGCAGC
Organism: Corallococcus exercitus; assembly: GCF_042231735.1. GTDB lineage: Bacteria > Myxococcota > Myxococcia > Myxococcales > Myxococcaceae > Corallococcus > Corallococcus exercitus_B. The sequence continues at coordinate 8,884,608 of NZ_CP102577.1, read as the reverse complement.
TGGTGAATTCGCGCACGACGGTGACGGACGCGGAAGGCCGCAAGGGCATCCACGAGGTGGGCAAGGACGGAGAGCGGATGCAGCTGTCCGGAAAGGGCGGCGCCGACATGCGCGACGTCACCGACGCGGAGTCCTTCAAGGACGATGCGTTCGGCAAGGTGCTGCTGGAGCAGGCGTCCATCTCCACCGCGAACACGGTGAACCAGTACGCCAACAGCGGCGGCGCGCAGGCGCTGAACGTCCTCAAGGGCCTGAGTCAGGACGCGGGCCGGCTGCCGGCGAAGGCGACGGAGCTCCTGGGCAGGGACGCCCTCTCCAAGGGCCTGAGCGCGGCGCAGGGTGGCGCGAGCGCGCTGGGCGGCGTGGCGGGCGTGGTGGCGGGCGGCATGTCACTGGCGCGCGGCATCCGCGAGAACAACATGCCGGACATCGTGAAGGGCGTGTCGGACACGGCCAACGGCGCGGTGAACCTGTACACGGGCGGCAAGGCGTTCACGGAGGCCATCAAGGGCTTCAAGAACGCGGGCGCGCTCACCACCACCACTCCCTCCAACGCCGCGAAGAGCATGCCCTGGGCGAAGTCACTGGCGAACCCGACGGTGGGCAACGCCCTCACCCACACGGTGCTGGACTCGGTGAAGGGCATGGGCGGCATCGGCAAGGTGGCCGGTGTGACCGCGAGCGCCGGAAGCAAGGCGCTCTCCGCGCTCAAGGCGGCGGGCGGCGCGGCCAACGTGCTGGGCGCGGTGGGCGGCGCGGCGGGCGGCGTGATGGACATCGTCAACGGCGCGAAGGTGAATGACGGCGCGCAGATCGCCAAGGGCGCCGTCGGCATCGCGGGCAGCCTCGGCGGCGCGGTGGCGGTGGGCGCGATTGGCGGTCCGCTGGGCATGGCGGTGGGCGCGGGCATCGGCCTGCTGGCCTTCGGCTTCGGGAAGCTGATGGACCTCATCAGCGACAAGCCACACAAGATCTCCGAGCTGCAGATCGACTGAAGCGCGGCTCGGATGAAGGCGGCGGTGGACGGAGCCACCGCCGCCTTCTGGACTCTCAGCGCTTCACGCGCAGGGTGCGCTCGTAGTCCTCGGAGCGCGGCTTCGCGATGGTGCGCCGGTCGCGGGTGCGGACCACGATGCCCTCCGGGTGCTGCCCTGCCCCGGCGTCCAGCGCGCACCGGGTCGACGGCGCGTGCGTGCGCAGCCAGGCGGACGCGCCTTCCAGGTCCTTCGGGAGCGCCGCGCCGTCCAACTCGAGGATGCGCGGCGTGGTCTCCAGCCCGTACTCGCGGGTGAAGGCCTGGAGGGCATCCTCGGTCACGAAGGGCCGGCCGCCGGACCCACGCCAGCCGGAGAGCTGCTCCGCGGACCACGTGAGAGGCGCGCCCCCGGGACGCGGCCGTTCGGTAGGGCCTGACCGCAGGGTTGGGCTCGGGCGCATGGGAATGGACGGAGAGGTCCTGGGCATCGGCCCCGCCGCCCGACGCGGTCCAAACCTGTCCGACTGTCGGACAGGTTTCCGCCGCCCGGCGGAAGCGGACGCCCCCCGGGGCCTCGGTCCTCCAAACCTGTCCGACTGTCGGACAGGTTCGGGCGGTGGTCCCAACCTGTCCGACTGTCGGACAGGTTCGGCCGGTGTGCCTCCGCCGGGAGGACCCGCCGGGTTCTCACCTTCTCATTCGTGGGGACAGACTGGAGGTCCGAGGACTCAGCGCTGGCGCATCCTGACGCGCAGGCATTCCGCCACGCCCTCCCGGCACACCTCTGGAAAGCCGGACAGGCCGGCGCGTGTGCTCCGCGAGTTCCGGAAGCGGTTCGATGACGTGGTACTTGCGCGTGGCGACGTCCGACCTCCAGCCCGCGCTCTGCCGCGTCATCGCCCACGGGCGCTCGCCCACCGTGAGGCAGCGGACGTCGCGCTCGTAGTCGACGAAGGACTCCCCTACCGCGGAGTCGTCCGCGGCGAAGAGGAGGTCCGAAATCTCCGGCCACGCCGCGGCATCGCGCACCAACGCCTTTCCCAGCACGGCGCCGGTCACGCCTGGACGGAAGCAGCCGCCCTTGTGACGTGCCGGTTGACGCGCGTCCCCGGCGCCCCTCTTATCTGCCCCTCCCCCTTGAGCAGGAGTTCCCGTTGGCAGGCGTCCCGGTCGAGTTGACCCCGGAGGATTACGAGGCAGTCACCCAGCGGCCCGGCATGTGCATCGTGGACTTCTGGGCCCCGTGGTGCGAGCCCTGCCACGCCTTCGCCCCCGTCTTCACGGAGGCGGCCGCGCGATTCCCGGACATCACCTTCGCCCGGCTGGACGCGGAGGCCCACGAAGCGGTGTCCGAGCCGCTGGGCATCGACTCCTTCCCCACGCTCGTCGCGTTCAAGGACGGCCTGGAGGTCCACCGCGTCTCCGAGGCGATGTCCGCCGAATCGCTGGACCGGCTGCTCGGCGCGCTGCGGGCCGTGGACGTCGCCGAGGAGAAACGGCGCATCGCGAACCGCGAGCGGACCGAGGCGGGCCAACCTCCTTCCGGCGTCCCCGAGGGCGCCACCTGGGACGAGGGCGACAAGGAGTGGTCCTTCGGACCGAAGGACGTCACGGGCCGGCCCCACGGCACGTGGCGGTACTGGCGCGCGGACGGCACGCTCTGCAACGAATGCATCCTGAAGCAGGGCATGCCGCACGGCCCCTTCAAGCGCTTCCACGAGGACGGCGCGGTGTCCCAGGAGGGCGCCTTCGAGAAGGGCCAGCTCCACGGTCCGCGCACCTGGTTCGCGTCCGAGCGCTTCACCACCGAGCGCATGCACGAAGGCGGCGTGAGCGAGCGCGTGCGCAAGACGGTGATGCACTACGAGCACGGCACCGTGCGGCAGGTGCTGCACTTCGACGGCAAGGGCCAGCGCGTGGTGCCCTCCACCGGCGAGCCCTACCCCACCCGCCCCGCCCACCTGCCGGAGGACGCGGAGCTGCGCGAGGACCTGAGCCAGTGGGCCAAGGTGACGCTCAACGCGGACGCCGAGCGCCACGGCCCCACCCGCTTCTGGGACCTGCAGGGCCAGCTCCTCTGGGAGGCCGAGTTCGAGAACGGCCTGCGCCATGGGCGCTACTGGTCACGCGCGGAGAACGTGTACGCGGACTTCCGCGTGCACTTCGAGGAGGGCCGCGCGGAAGGCAACCTCGCGTGTGGCCAGTGGTCCCTGCTGGACGCGCAGCGGGCGGTGGTGCTCACGCGCGACCTGGGCCGGGCGATGGATGAGCGGACGCTGGCGCGCTCGCCGGTGTTCTCCAACCTGGCCCGGAGCGCGGAGGGCTGGCGCGAGCTGGCGAAGGAGGCCCGCGCGGACCGGCGCTATCGGGAGGCCCTGCTCGCCACGGCGCGCGCGTGCGCCACGGCGCTGGACGCCCAGCCGTTGAAGGAAGGCCTGGAGGAGCTGACGCTGCCGCGCACGAAGGACTCGGCGAGCGGGGTCGCGGACGGCGTGGTGGAGGAAGCGGGCCAGGAGTGGGCCCCGATGGCGGACGCGCTCATGCGCGGGGGAGACGCCGCCACGCTGCTGCGGGCCTACGCCGTGCTGCTGGACCAGACGGACCGGCCGCGCGCGGCGCTGGACTTCCTGCACGCGGCGATGCTGCTCGCGCCGGAGCGCAAGGAGTACCTGTTCACTCGCGGCCTCATCCTGCTGAACCTGGGGGTGGCGGATCAGGTGCGCAAGGACGCCCAGGGGCTCGCGGCGGTGGAGCCGGAAACCGCCCGGTTCCTGGACACGTACGCGCGGGCATTGTTCCCCCGCTTCGACTTCTGGGCGGCACAGGAGCCTCCTCGCTGCACCTACGACGGCCTGCCGGAGAAGCCGGAACAATCCCTGGAGGCGATCCAGCAGCTGGTGCGCAAGTACGCCACGCGCCTCCAGGCGATGCGCGGCGCGCTGCTCCAGCGGTTCAAGCCCGGCGCCGCGGTGTCGTGGCTGCCGCCGGACCTGTCGGGCCTGCTGGGCGAGGGGGCGGCGGAGCTGAAGCAGTACGAGCACGAGCTGGAGGACGAGCAGGTGGAGGTCGACGAGACGATCGACCTGGAGCTGGGGCTCGCGGACCTGACGCTGATGCTGCGGGGGGACTGGAGCGCGCTGTCGTGGCTGTTGTGGTCATGCGGGGAGACGACGTTCCAGATGCCCACGCGCATCGCGCCTCCGGCGGATTACGGACAGGCGGCGGGGCAGGCCTCGCAGCGGCTGTGGCAGAGCCGGGACCGCAAGTTCCGGGGGGATGCCAGCACGACCAAACCCGGCCAGGGCTTCCTGTTCGAGGGCGTGGCACTGGGCGACCTGCATCCGAACCTGGTGTCCATCGCGGAGCGGCAGTACGCGGAGACGCAAGCGATGTTCTATTGGCTCAATGACCCGGACCACGTCTCTCCGTGGCAGAGCAATCTGAGGGGCAGCTAGGCATGAATCGGATTCGTGAAACCATCGAGGTCGCGGAGCCCCTGTGGCGGGCGCTGGAGCAGATGAGCCACGACCTGGGCGTGGACCGGAATGCCCTGGTGGCCCAGGCGCTGTTCCTGCTCGCGAGACAGAATGGCTACGTGTCGCCGACGCCCGTGGCGCTCGGCACGCCGGTCGCTGGAGAGCCCGTGAGGACACCGGCGGCCCCGGCCCCCGAGCCCGCGGTGCGTCCTGCGGAGCTCCCCGCTGCCGCCGCCCCCGTGAAGGTGGCCGTGTCCGCCGCGCCGGCCTCGGCCCCGGTGGACGATGCGGCGCATGCTCGGTCCCGCATGCAGGAGGTCCTCGCGGCCGTGGACGCGGTCGTGCAGCCCCGCGACGTTCCCGTGGCGTCCGGTGACGAGGAGTCGGAGGACGAAGAGGAAGCGGCCGACGACGAGGCAGCCGATGAGTCCTCGGACGAAGACGAAGCGGCCGACGACGATGAGGCCGACGCTGACGAGGCGTCCGATGACGAGTCGTCGGACGAAGACGAAGCATCGGACGAAGAGGAGTCCGACGCTGACGAAGCGGCCGACAAAGAGGAAGCCGCTGACGAGGTGGCTGACAAAGAGGAAGCCGCCGACGAGTCCTCGGATGAAGACGAAGCGGCCGACGACACGTCCGGCGAAGACGAAGCGGCGGACGAGAGTTCGTCCGAAGCCGCCGCCGATGCGGATGAGAAATCCGACGAGGGCGCCACCGGTGAGGACGCGGAGGACGCGAAGGCCTCCGAGGAGGACGACGCCTCCGCGGCCGACATCGAAGCGGCGATCGGATCCGAAGAACTCCCGGGCTCCAACGAGGCCGACGACTCCGAGCCCGAGGAGGCCAAGACGGGTGAGGAGGCCACGGGCTCCGACGAAGGCGACGCGCAGGACGATGAGCCCGATGCACGGGCCGCCGCATCCGACGAAGCCGACGCGCAGGCCGATGCACGGGCCGCCGCATCGGACGAGGACGAGGCCAATGCCTCCGAGAACGACGCGCAGGACGCGGGCTCCTCGGAAGCCGAGGAGCAGGACCTGCCCTTCGTGGCGGCTCCGGCCTCGAAGGGCCCCGCCCTCCGGAAGCAGGGCCGTGTGCTCCGTCAGTCCACTCCCGAGGACGACGCCCCTCCGGACGCCAACAAGGGCCGGAAGCCCGCCCCCGCGGCCAGGGCCTCCGCGCGCAAGGACCTGTTCGTACGCCTGAGCCCGGACGGTCCCGCCACCCGCGTGGACGTGGAGCGCTTCACGCTGGGACGCGGTCCGCAGTGCAGCCTCGTCGTGAAGTCCGGCAGGGTCTCCCGCGAGCACGCCGCCGTCGTGCGCGAGGGCAATGACTACTTCATCGAGGACCTGGGCTCGTCCAACGGCACCTGGATCAACCACCAGCGCATCAAGCGCCAGAAGATCGCGGACGGCGACACCTTCAACCTGGGGACCGAAGCCGTGTACTTCTCCATGGCGCCGAGCGACGACTGACGCACTCAGGCCTTCCGCGGTGGATCGCGGATGCCCAGGGCGGAGATGACTCCGCCCAGCACCAGCAGGACGGTGGCGACGAGCATCACCCGGTGGAAGCCCGCGACGTCCAGTCGCGGGCCCACGATGAGCCCCGTGAACGCGATGGCGATGAGCCCCGCGACCCGGGCGATGGCGTTGTTGATGGCCGAGCCGATGCCCGCCTGCTCCTTGCGGACGGACCCGAGCACCGCCGACGTCAGCGGCGCCACCGTCGTCGTCAGCCCCAGCCCGAACACCAGCACGCCCGGCAGCATCTGCGTCCAGAAGTCCACCGGCGTGCCGACGCGCAGCATGAGCAGGAACCCGGCGCCCGCGACGCACGGCCCCACCGCCATGAACAGGCGAGGCCCGAACCGGCCGGCCAGTCCACCGGACACCGACGACAGCAACAACATGATGACCGTCGTCGGCATCAGCGCCAGCCCCGCCGTCGTCGCGCGGAACCCCGCCACCTGCTGGAGGAACAGCGTGATGACGAACTCGCCCAGCGCCAGCGCCCCGTAGATGGACGTGGTGGCCAGGTTGCCCACCCAGAAGTTCCGCTCCCGGAACAGGCCCAGCGGCATCATCGGGTGCGTCGAGCGCCGCTCCTGGAACAGGAACGCGGTGAGCGCCGGCACACCCACGCCCAGCGACACCCGCACCGTGGGATGCGTCCAGCCCACCGTCCCCTGCTCAATCAGCGCATAGACGGGACCGCCCAATCCCAGACACGCCAGCACGGCCCCCAGCACGTCGATGCGCGCGCCATCCGGACGCGCGGGCTCCTCCATGCGCGCGAGCAGCGTCAGCGTCACCGCGATGGGCAGCACGTTGATGGCGAAGATCCACCGCCAGCCCACCGTGTCCACCAGCAGCCCGCCCACCAGCGGCCCCGCGATGAACGCGCCGCCCGTCCAGCCGGTCCACGTGCCAATGGCCTTCGCCTGCTCGGGGCCGGAGAAGAAGGACAGGATGAGCGCCAGCGAGCTCGGCACCAGGAGCGCGCCCGTGGCCCCCTGGAGCGCGCGCGCGAGGATGAGCACCGCGCCCGTCGGCGCCAGCGCGCACAAGAGCGACGTGGCGCCGAAGCCCAGCAACCCCAGCCGCAGGATGCGCTTGCGTCCGAACGCGTCCGACAGCGAGCCCGCCGCCAGCATCAGCGAGCCCAGCGTGATGAGGTAGGCATCCACCACCCACTGCTGGAGGGTGAGCCCGCCGCCCAGGTCCCGGACCATCGCGGGCAACGCGACGTTGATGATCGCCCCGTCCAGGAACGTGACGAGCGAGGCGAGCACGGCGATTCGCAGGACCAGCCGCTGTGGAGGGGTCACGGTGCCGTGACTTTCCCGGAGGCCGCCACCACTCGCACCTCGGGGGCCTCACGGGACGTTGAGCAGACGACTGCGCCGGGGAAACCGGTGAGGAGCACTGCGCTCCCACGCACAACGCCTCCACCGCCTCTACACGTCCCGGCGGGCCCGGGAGCGGAAGCGGTCCTGACATGACCCATCCGGTGCCCTGCCTCCGTATCCAATGCAGGAGACCAACGACATGGCACAGCCGATGTACACCGGACAGGTCCGCACCGTGGGGGAGAGCATGGCCCGCAGCACCACGGAGGCGCAGGCGTTCAAGATCTTCATGGACGAGCCCGTGGAGCTGGGCGGCCAGAACGGCGCGCCCAGCCCGCTCGACTTCATCCTCGCGGCGCACGCGGGCTGCCTGAACTACATGACCTTCTTCATCGCCCGCGAGCTGGGCATCCCCGTCACCGGCACCGAGATCACCGTGAAGGGCTCCCTGGACCCCGCGAAGTTCGCCGGCACCAACCGCGAGGTCCGCGCCGGCTACCAGTCCCTCACCGCCACCATCCACGTGAAGGGCGACGTCACCCAGGAACAGCTCGCCCATCTGCTGCGCGAGGTGGAGACGCGCTGCCCCGTCAGCGACAACCTGGCCCACGCCACCCCCATCCACCTCTCCATGGTGCCCGCCACCTAGTCCACGCCCCAACGGTCCATCCCAGGCACCGGGCCCGTCGCGCGGTCCCACCCCAGCTCGCCTTGACTTCAAAATTACGGAGGTAATATTACGGTCGAAATCAAAAGAGCCGCACATGACCGCCAGCTACATCGTCGACGCCGTCCGGACCCCGCGTGGACGCGGGAAGATGGGCAAGGGAGCCCTGACGGGGCTGCACCCGCAGGAACTGCTCGCGCAGGCGCTCAACGCGCTCCAGCGGCGCGGCGGCTGGGACGCGCGCGAGGTGGGTGACGTCATCGCGGGGTGCGTGTCGCAGGTGAACGAGCAGGGCGCGAACATCGCGCGCAACGCCGTCCTGGCGGCGGGGTGGCCGCAGGACGTGTCCGCCGTGTCGCTCAACCGCTTCTGCGGCTCCGGGCTCCAGGCCGTGAACTTCGGCGCCATGGGCGTGGCCTCCGGCGCCATGGACTTCGTGGTGACGGGCGGCGTGGAGAGCATGTCGCACCTGTCGCTGGGCGCGGACGGCGGCGGCCAGGACGGCGGCAACGTGCGGCTGCGCGAGCGCGTCTACCAGGTGCCCCAGGGCATCAGCGCGGACCTCATCGCGACGCTGGAGGGCATCACCCGCGAGGACGTGGACGCGTGGGCCCTGCGCTCGCAGCGGCAGGCGGCCCTCGCCATCGAGGAGAACCGCTTCTCAAAGTCGCTCTTCGCGGTGAAGGACCCGGCCACCGGCGCCGTGCTGCTGGAGCGCGACGAGTATCCGCGCCCGGACACCACCGCGCAGGGCCTGACCGCGCTCAAGCCCGCGTTCGTCGCCATGGGCGAGACGGCCGTGGGCCCCAACGGGGAGACGCTGGACGGCATCGCGCTGGCCGCGTACCCGCAGGCGAAGCGCATCCAGCACGTGCACACCGCGGGCAACTCCAGCGGCATCGTGGACGGGGCGGCCGTGGTGGCGCTGGCGTCGGAGCGGTACGTGAAGACCCAGGGGCTCAAGCCCCGCGCCCGCATCCGCGCCATGGCGACGGTGGGCACCGAGCCGCTCATCATGCTCACCGCCCCCGCGCCCGCGAGCGAGAAGGCCCTGCGCATGGCCGGCATGAAGGCCCGCGACATCGACCTGTGGGAGATCAACGAGGCGTTCGCCGCCGTGGTCCTCCAGACGACGCGCGCGCTGGACATCGACCCGGAGCGGGTGAACGTCAACGGCGGCTCCATCGCGCTGGGCCACCCGCTGGGCGCCACCGGCGCGATGCTCCTGGGCACCGCGCTGGACGAGCTGGAGCGCACGGGCAAGGGGACGGCGCTCATCACCATGTGCATCGGCGGCGGCCAGGGCATCGCCACCATCATCGAGCGCGTGTAGGGCCACTGCCTCCGGAGGACACCGCCGGATTCACTTCAGCGGGGTCCTCCGGCGCCTTGCGGCTCAGGGCGTGGGCGTCACCTGGTAGGGCACCATGCGGTAGCCGGCATTACCGGTGCCCAGCTGTCCTTCGCCGTTGTCGCCCCAGGCCCACAGCCCGCCCGAGCCACGCCGCGCGAGCGAGTGGTAGCCGCCCGCCGCGAGGGCCGTCGCGTCGATGATGTTGGGGACCTGCACGGGCGCGAGCTGATCATCACGGAAGCCGTCTCCCAGCTGGCCGTTGCCGTTGTAGCCCCACGCCCACACGGTGCCGTCCGACTGGAGCGCCAGCGTGTGCGAGTTCCCCGCCGCGACCGCCGTGCCGCCCGTGAAGCCCAGGGCCTGGACCGGCGAATGGCCGGCGCTGCGACTGCCGTCCCCCAGCTGCCCCCGGTAGTTGTCGCCCCACGCCCACACGGTGCCATCCGTCTTCAGCACCACCGTGTGGGAATCACCGGAGGCCACGGAAGAGACGTCCGCGAGCCCGGGCACCACGCCCGGCGAGGTCCGGGGCGGCCAATACGAGCTCGTGCCGTCGCCCAGCTGCCCATAGGAGTTGCTGCCCCAGGTCCACCCGGTGCCATCCGTCTTGAGCGCCACCGCGAAGTTGCCCCCCGCCGCCACGGCCTTCACGTCCGTGAGGCCGGGAACGGCCTGGGCCGTCGCGCTGCTCGTGGTGGTGCCATCCCCCAGCGTCCCCGAATCATTGTTCCCCCACGCCCACACCGTGCCGTCCGCCTTGAGCGCCAGCACGAAGTCGCCGCCCGCGGCCAGCGCGGTGACGTCCGTCAGCCCCGGCACCAGGGCGGGGGAAGCGCGCGACACCGTCGTGCCGTCGCCCAGCTGCCCGCTCGCGTTGTCGCCCCAGGCCCACACCGTTCCGTCCGTCTTCAAGGCCAGCGCGTACGAGTCCCGCGCGGCGACGGCCGCCACGGAGTCCAGCCCCGGCACCTGCGCGGGAGCCCAGTGGTCCAGCGTCGTGCCGTCGCCCAGCTGGCCCTGCTCGTTTCTGCCCCAGGTCCACACCGTGCCATCCGTCTTCACACCCACGGAGAAGAAGTCCCCCGCCGCCACGCTCTTCGCTCCGGTGAAGAGCGAAGCGGTCCTGCTCACGTACTGCTCCGGGAAGCCATCTCCCAGCTGCCCCGTGAGGTTGCCGCCCCACGCCCACAGCGAGCCGTTCTCCTTCACCGCGAGCGCATGCTCCTGCCCGCTGGACAGGGACACGGCCCCGGTGAGCGCCAGCACCGGCGCGGGCGTCATGTGGGTCGTGGTGGTGCCGTCGCCCAGCTCGCCCTGGCTGTTGTGGCCCCAGCTCCAGACCGTGCCGTCCGCGGTGGCCACCAGCTTCGCGCCCGCGCCCGTTCCCAGCGCCACGGCGTTCGTGAAGACGGGCAACTGCACGGGGGTCAGCCGGTGGACGGTGGTGCCATCCCCCAGCTCGCCTCCGTGGTTCAACCCCCACGCCCAGACCGTGCCGTCCGACTTGAGCGCGAAGGAGTTGACGCTGCGCGCGGACAGCGCCACCACGTCCGTGAGGCCCGACGTCTGGACCGGCGTCAGCCGCTCATAGTGGGTCGTCCCGTCGCCCAGCTGGCCGCTGCTGTTGGAGCCCCAGCCCCAGACGGTGCCGTCCGTCTTGAAGGCCAGCGAGTGGGTGTACCCCGCGGCCAGCCCCGCCACCTCCGTCAGGCCCGGCACCTGCACCGGCTTGAGCTTGCGGAACCGGGTGCCGTCCCCCAGCTTGCCGTTGGAGTTCTCACCCCAGGCCCACACCGTGCCGTCCTTCTTCAGCGCCAGCGAATACAGCTGGCCGGCGGCCACCGCCTTCACGTCCGTCAGCCCCGACACCTTCACCGGCTTGAGGCGCTGGGTGGTGGTGTTGTCCCCCAGCTGCCCCTGGTCGTTGAGCCCCCAGGCCCACACCGTGCCGTCCGCCTTCACCGCGAGCGAGTGCTCATTGCCCGCGGCGATGTCCACCACCACGCCGGTGAGCCCCGTCACCTTCACGGGCACCATGCGGTCCGTGGTGGTGTTGTTCCCCAGCTGGCCATACTTGTTGTACCCCCAGGCCCACACCGTGCCGTCCGCCTGGAGCCCCAGCGAGTGGAGCCGCCCGGCCCGCACCACCGTCCACGTGGGCGCCGTCACGGCGGCCCGCGCCACGCCCGGGTCCGAGGCCTCCTCGGCTGGAGCCACCGGTCCCGCGCAGCCCGACAGCCAACCCAGACACAACACCAGACCCAGGATGAAACGGTTGCGACTGCCACCGCGCACGGTCGACATGCCACTCCCCCTGCAAGGAATTGAAATCAGACAGGCTCGCCATAACAGGGAAGCCCGTCCCATTCCAAACGCAAGGGTTTGTCACGTCCCCCAATGCCTTACGGCAGGTACTTCCACGCCGCTGTCACCGCCGGCTGGAAGCAGTGCACGTGGGCCTTGGTGGCGCCGGGAAGCTCCTGGACGACGCCGGCCCCGTAGCCCCGCGTGCGGCACCACTGGCTCACCTCCAGGCGGGAGCCCGGGGCGGTGTAGTCGCCCGTGTTGGACACCGGCCCCAGGACGGACCTCTCCACGTCCGTCTGGAGCCCGGAGTTGAAGCAGCCCACCCAGGGCCGGGACGTCACCTCGAACACCTGTCCCGTCGTCCAGCCCTGGCGGTTGCAGAAGCGGTGCGCCGCGGCGGTGCAGTGGGTGCTCGTCACGCCGCGCTCGTCGGTGCAGCCCGCGTGGATGCGCGACAGCTCCTCGAACGTCACCGCCACGCTCTCGTGCTGGATGGGCGCGCAGGCCACGGTCAGGTCCGTGGCAGTGGACGTCACCGGCACGCCCGCCAGCGAGATGGGCGGACGGTTGCTGATGAGCTGCTGGAGGGTGTCCCAGGTGTTGGTGGTGTTCGCCAGCGCGTCGCCCGCGCCCCGCTGCGCGCAGACGCGGTGCATCGCGGACAGGCACGCGGCGGAGTTCAGGGCGCTGGTGCCATTGCACGCGGGCGCCTGGGCGCTCATCACGAACTGGCCCGCGGAGGGCGTGTGCTGGATGGCCTCCTCGCGGCAGTTGGCGCCGTGCGCGGTCATGCAGATGCTCCGGTTGGAGCGCGCGTGCGTGAAGATGCGCACCTCGTCGATGGCGCCCCGGAACGAGCCCTCGCCATTGGCCGGGCAGCGCTGCGTGTCCAGGTTCGAGCCCGCGCCGAGGTAGAGCGTCCCCGTGCCCAGCCGCGCCGTCCCCGGCGCCACGGGCAGCGCGCGGTTCGTGGGCACGCCGTTGAGGTATTCGTTGAAGACGCCGGTGGTGCCGTCCCACGTATAGGCCAGGTGGCTCCACTGCCCCACGGGCAGCACCGGGCCGCCGCCCAGCCGCACGCGCTGGCCGTTGACGACCAGGGAGAACTGCGGCTGGTTGCTGGCTTCGTAGATGAGGTCCAGCCCGCCCGCCTTCTGCATCAGGTAGCGATAGGGATTGCCGGTGGTGCAGCCCTGCTGGATGTCCGCGTCCGGCCGCACCGCGAGCTCCACGGACAGCGCGCGCACGGCCGCGCCCACGCCGGGCACCGTGCCGGAGGGGTCCACCAGGTTCACCGCGAGCGCGCCGCCGCCGGGCACCACCAGCGCCTTGCCCTTGCCGTGCGGCTGCCACAGCGAGTCCGGCGACGAGCGCGTCAACGCGTTGCCCGGGGAGATGGAGGCGCTCCCCACCAGCGTGCCGGTGAAGAAGCGGCCGGACAGGTCCGGCGTGCGCGTCAGGTCATAGGCGCCCGCGCGCGTGACGAGCTCGTTCATGGGCAGGAAGAGCAGGTGGAAGGGGTCCATCAGCTCGCCCAGGTCCACCTCGTTGTAGTCGGCCGTGTTGCTGCCGAAGAGGGCCAGCACGTCGTGCGTCTTGGTGACGGGCAGGTAGTGCGCCGCGTTGCTCTGGCCGGGCGGGAAGTTCTGCGATGGCAGACGCTCCTGCTCGAAGTTCCACATGGGCCCCGAATAGAAGAGGTGCGCCATGTCCATGCGGTCCGTGTTGAGGGCCCCGTCGATGTGGTACGCGGTCCAGTTCGTGTCCGCGCCCACCAGGCTCACCGCCTCGCGCCGCGCGCCGTCCGTGTACGTGACGGCGATGTAGAGGAGGTTGCGGCCCTCGTGGTCCACCCACGCGTAGGCGCCGCGCACCAGCGGGCCGGACGCCGTATCGCCGAAGTCCTCGCCCGTCGCGGCCTTCAGCCGCTTCCACGCGAGCGGGTAGCGCTTCACGCCCGCGTCCGGGTCGTTGAACATCATCGACAGCGGGCGCGGGTTGCTCCAGCCCGTCGCCGCGCACGGCGTGGGGTTGTACGCGTACATCATGTGGTCGATGCCGCCGGTGTTCGCGGGCGCGCCCTGGTAGATGAGCAGCCGGCCGTCGGACGTCATCGTCGGCTCGATGCCGCGAAGCGTGGCGCCGGTGACGGTGCGCAGCGTCTCCAGCGCGCCGGTGCTGAAGGCGGCAATGTCCGCCCCCGTCGTGAACGGCTGGGACACCCGGAGGTCCGACGTGCGCCGCCGGAAGACGTTGTCCCCGTTGAACATCCTCGAGTCGAAGATGAACGGCTGGTACACCGCGACGCCGCCCGACAGCACGTAGGGCTGCGCGGGGTTGGGGAAGCAGAACGCCAGCGCGTTCTCCCCGTTCTGGACGGCCACCGTCCTGCCCGCGGAGAAGGCCGCCGCGAACGACGGCTTGCCGGCGGCGTCATACGTCACCGCCTCCGGACGGAACACGCGGGCGACCCACGTCGTGGTCGTCGTCGCGTGGTCCTCGCGGATGTTGCCCACGAAGATGCGCCCGTCCACCGTCGACGAGTGCCCGTTCGCCCCGAAGGGCGTCGGGATGCGGGTGTTCACCAGCGACGGTCGGCCCTCCGCGAGCACCGCCCCGGGCACGCCCGCGAGCAGCACGGCCAGACTCCAGATAAGTGAGTTTTTCATGGAAATTAGGTTAACCTCATTTCCATGCCCGGCCCAACCGGCCGGGTCCCCGCTCCCTGTCGGAGCCGGGCACACCTTCGAGGATGACGATGGCGGCGAGCGCCGGAAAGACGCTGTGGACGCTGGCGGCGGTACTGGGATTGACGGCGTGTGGAGAGGCCCCCGCTCCGGCTCAGGACGCGACACTGACGACGCCGGTGGTGGCGGAGCGCGAGCAGTCCGCCACGGCGGCGCCGCTGGGTCAGACGGTGTGGCTGAAGGCATGCACGACGCAGAAGTTCGTGTCGGCGGACAAGAACCTGGGGGCCACCGCGCCGCTGGTGGCCAACCGCGACAGCGCGCAGGGGTGGGAGCAGTTCCAGGTGGGTGACGCGGGCAATGACTTCATCTCGCTGCGCGTGCTGGAGACGGGCCTGTACGTGTCCGCGGATCCGAACGCGGGCGGGCAGGTGACGGGCTTCCGCACGGCGGTGGGGGACTGGGAGCGCTTCACCTGGGTGCCCTTCCCCGACGGCACCGTGGGCCTCAAGGCGAAGAGCACGGGCCAGTTCGTGTCCGCGGACTCGAACCTGGGCGCCAGCGCGCCGCTGTACGCCAACCGCGCCACGGCCGGCTGCTGGGAGTCCTTCTCCTTCGGCGTCGTGGGCGGGGGCGAGGACCGCTGGGTGCAGATCTGGAGCGACGAGTTCGACGGCAACAGCGTCAACACGGCCAACTGGACGCCCAACACGTCCGTGCACGTGAACAACGAGCAGCAGCAGTACACGAACTCCGGGGAGAACATCTCCGTGAGCAACGGCACGCTGAAGCTCACCGCGCGCCTGCAGTGGAACAACGGCTACCCGTTCACCTCCGGCCGGCTGGAGAGCGCGGGCAAGCGGGAGTTCAGCCACGGCCGCATCGAGGCGCGCATCAAGATGCCGGTGGGCGCGGGCCTGTGGCCGGCGTTCTGGCTCCTGGGCAATGACATCAATTCCGTGGGCTGGCCGGCGTGCGGCGAGCTCGACATCATGGAGAACGTCGGTTACGGCGACTGGACGTCCGGGGCGCTGCACGGCCCGGGCTACTCCGGCAACACGCCCATCAACGGCCGCTTCTATCCGTCGTCCAGCGTGAGCAACTGGCACGTGTACCGCACGGAGTACTCGTCCTCGGACATCAAGTGGTACATCGACGGGGCGCTGGTGAAGACCACGACGCGCGCGGAGGTGCTGCGCTACGGCGCGTGGGCCTACGACAAGCCCATGTTCATCATCCTCAACCTCGCGGTGGGCGGCGGCTATCCCTTCGGTGTGAACGGCGCCTCGACGCCGTACTACGGCGTGCCGCAGTCCACGGTGGACCTGGTGCGCAACGCGCCGCAGACGATGGAAGTGGACTGGGTGCGCGCCTACCAGTGGCGGTAGGCTTTCCGGCATGACGCTCCCGCCCCTCCTCCTGCTGGCTGACAGCGCTCCGCTGTTCTGGCGCGTGGAGGGGCGCCCCTTCCTGGACTACGTGCGCGTGCTCACCGGCGCGGAGCTGCGCGTGCCGCCGGTGAAGGCCGCCTACCTGGGCGCGTCCAACGGCGGCCTGCCGGAGTTCTACGACCTCTTCGTCGCGGCCATGGAGGGCATCGGCCTCACGCGGTGCCGGAGCATCCCGGCCGCGCCCTCCCCCGAGGACCTGGCGTGGCTGAAGGAGGCCGACGTCATCCTCCTCGCGGGCGGCGACCCGCGCGTGGGCTGGGACGCGTTCCAGGCGCACGGCGTGGACGCCCTCCTGCGCGAGCGGCACCAGGCCGGCGCCGTGCTGATGGGCGTGTCCGCCGGGGCCATGCACCTGGGGCTGGGCGCGTGGTGCGACGACCTGCCCGGCGAGGGCGAGCCCTTCCCGACGCTGGGCCTGGTGCCCTACCTCATCGGCGTGCACGAGCCGTCCGAGTGGCCGGGCCTCAAGCTCGCCGTCCGGCGGATGGGGCTGCCCACGCGCGGGCTGGGCATTCCTCGGGGCGGCGGCGTGCTGCTGCACGCGGACGGCAGCGTGGAGCCCGTGCGGCAGCCGGTGGTGGACGTGACGGTGGACGTGGAGGACCGGCTGCACGAATCGCTGCTGCTGCCTCCGGCCACGCCGTACCGGGGCGAGCCCCCCGAAGCGCCGGTGGACCGGCGGACGCTCCAGTAGAGGACTCCCTTTCAAGGAACGACGATGGCGATGAGAACCGGCAGGACGGCGGCGGCGTGGGCGCTGGTGGCGGGGCTGACGGCGTGCGCGGGGACGCCGAAGCACGCGGAGGGCGTGGCCCGCCAGGAGGACGGCTGGGTCCAGGTGTGGGCGGACGAGTTCAACGGCACGCAGGTGGACCCGGGCAACTGGATCCTCAACACCGACGTGCACGTGAACAACGAGCAGCAGCAGTACACGACGTCACCGGACAACGTGTCGGTGAGCGGCGGCACGTTGAAGCTCACGGCGCGGATGCAGACGGCCAACGGCTATCCGTTCACGTCGGGCCGGGTGGAGAGCGCGGGCAAGCGGGAGTTCAAGCACGGCCGCGTCGAGGCGCGCATCAAGCTGCCGGTGGGCGTGGGGCTCTGGCCGGCGTTCTGGATGCTGGGCCATGACATCCACACGACGGGATGGCCCGCGTGTGGGGAGCTCGACATCATGGAGAACGTCGGCTATGGCGACTGGGTGTCCGTCGCGTTGCATGGGCCGGGCTACAGCGGCAACACGCCCATCAACGGCCGCTTCTACCCGCGCACGCCGGTGAGCGACTGGCACGAGTACCGCGTGGAGACGTCGCCGGAGGCCATCCACTGGTACATCGACGGCGAGCGCGTGAAGACCACGACGCGCGCGGAGGTGGAGCGCCACGGCGCGTGGGCCTACGACAAGCCCCTCTTCATCATCCTCAACTTCGCGGTGGGCGGCGGCTACCCGGAGGGCGTCAACAAGGCGAAGGAGCCGTACTTCGGCGTGCCGCAGGCCACCGCGGACCTGCTGCGCCAGGGCCCCCAGACGATGGAAGTGGACTGGGTGCGCGTCTCCGAAAGGCGCTGACGCCTCCCTCCAACGGGGGATGGTCCGCACCGCGACAGCCTTCCTAGGGTGTTCCTTCTCGGGAGGAACACGGCATGGCGGTCACGGTGGTGGTGGTGTCGGGGCCCATCGGCGCGGGGAAGACCACCCTCGCGCAAGGGCTCGCGCGGCGGTTCGGCGCGCGGCATCTCCCATCGGAGGGCTTCCTGCGGAAGCAGGGGGGTAGCGGCTCCCGGCGCTCGAGCCAGGAGTTGACCCTCACGCTGGACCGGGAGACGGGGGGGCGCTGGCTGGCGGAGGGAGTGCTCACGGCCCTGCATGGGCAAGACCTGGAGGCATCCCACCGCGTGAGCAGGGCGCCCCGGCTGCTCATCGTGGACGCCGCGAGCAGCGAGGCACAACTGGACGGCCTGCGCGCAAGCCCGGGGCTCCGCGTCGTGCACGTCCACCTGGAAGTGCCGGAGCCGGAGCAGGCCCTGCGCTTCGCGCAGCAGCGTTCACGCGCCAGGCACGAGGACACGACGAGGGCTCCCGTCGACAAGCCTTCGTGCGCGGCACCTCAGGATGACGGGCAGGACCGCTTCGAGGCGGCCTGGGCACATCCCTCCGAGCGCGCGGTGCACGCGCTCGCCTCGCTGGCGGAGCTCGTCGTGGACACGGCGAGGGTTCCGCCCGAGGCGGTGCTCGTGCGGGTGGCCAGCCGGCTCGGACTCTACGGCCGGACCGGCGAACGGCTCGTGGACCTCATCCTCCCGGGCCCCAACGGCGACGTGGACACGCGTCCCCTCACGGCGCAGCTCGCCCCTCACTACGACGTGCTCCTCCGGATGGGAGAGCCGGACCCGGTGCCCTTGCGCGAGGAACTGGAGGACGCCTTCGCCCGGGGACATCGCGTGCTTATCGAGAGCGCCGGGATGGTGGCGAGCGTCTGCCTCGCGGCGACGGGCATCGCACCGGGCCGGTTGCGGCGCATCGTCATGGTGTGCCGCTCCGAAGGGCCCACGTTCGACTGGGTGGGGCTGCGCGAGGTGGCCTCCCTCAACGGCCCCACGGACCTGGCGCTCGTGCTCTCGGGCGACCTGGCCGCGACCAACTGGGCCGCACGGCGCTTCGACCAGCTCACCGACGCGGCCCGTCATCACCTGGAGGAACTGGAGCGCGTCGCGGGTGCGCCCGTGTCGTTCCTTGCCCCCTCTGCCCGGGCCCGCCACCTCATTGAACGGCGCCCCTGGTGAGCCAGGCGCTGACGAAAAGCTGAAACCCTTTCTGATTTTCCGGGTTGGTGTGTCCGTACAGAGCACCCGTTCCCGGAGCCCGCGTGCCCCTGCCTCCCCCACCCCCGAGCCGATGGCTGCTGCCCGGGCTGCTGCTGCTCGGGTTCGCGACCCCGGCCGTGGCCCTGCCCACCGGCCCCAGCGCCTTCTGCGCGGAGTACCCCACCGCGCCCGCGTGCCAGGGCACCCAGCCCGCCTGCACCTACTGCCACGTGGCCCCGCCCCAGCGGAACGGCTACGGCGCAGCGCTGGAGCCGCACCTCGCCCCGAGCAGGCCGCGCCCCCTCACCGACGCGGACTTCGCGGCCGCCCTGCCCGCCGCGCTGCGCGCCATCGCCAACGCGGACACCGACGGCGACGGCGCTCCCAACCTCTTCGAGGTCGAGCAGGGCTCGCTCCCCGGCGACGCCTCCAGCGTCCCGCCCAGCGGCGTCTGCGGCGGCGGGGAGAACCCCCAGTTCAAGGTCTGCCGGTACGACCCGCGCTTCGTGTACCGCCGCATGCTCAGCGACTTCTGCGGCAGGTCCCCCACCTACGTCCAGGTGGCCAGCTTCCTGGAGCTGGGCAGCGAGGAGAAGCAGCGCGCCTTCATCGACCAGGAGCTGGACCGCTGCCTCCAGTCCGACTTCTGGCGCGGCAAGCACGGGCAGCTCTGGAAGGTCGCCCACCCGAAGATAAGGCCCATCGGCTCCCTCAAGTCCGGCGAGGACGCGGGGCAGATTCCCCTCGCGGACTACTACGACGACTACGCCCTCTTCACCTGGTCCCAGACGGATGACCACGACGCACGCGACGTGCTCACCGCCCGGTTCTACGTGAAGCGCTCGGGCACGAGCCCCACCGCGTACACCACCGCCAACACGCTCTCCTCGCAGTTCGTAGAGGCCTCGCGCCGCGCCGGCAACATGACGAGCGCGTGGACGCTCACCTCGTTCGTCATGTTCACCGCGCTGCCGCGCAACGCCGCCTCGCAGATGTACCGCGCGTACCTGGGCCTGGACATCGCGAAGCAGGAGGGCCTGCACAGCGTCCCCAACGAACCGCGCGACCATGACGCCAAGGGCGTCCAGGCGCCCCAGTGCGCCGCGTGCCACGCGACGTTGGATCCGCTGGCGTATCCGTACCGCAACTACAACGGCCTGGGCGGGCTGCCCAACCGCTACGTCCCCAACCGCCTGGAGCTGCTGTTCCCCAACGAAGTGGCCACCCTGAAGAACACGCCTGAGCAGGGCGTCATCCTGGGCCAGCCCGTGAACAACCTCACGGAGTGGGCGCAGGTGGCCGCCAACAGCGACGCCTTCGCCATCTCCACCGTCACCGACTACTGGAAGCTGCTCGTCGGCCACGCGCCCCTGCCGGAGGAGCACGAGGAGTTCGTCCGTACCTGGCAGGCCTTCCGCACCACGCACGCGTACCGCGTGCAGAAGATGCTTCACGACCTCATCCGCACGGAGGCCTACGGTGCGCCCTGAACGCCTGCTGTTGACCTGTCTGCTCCTCACCGGCTGCTCCGACAAGCCCCCCACCGCCGTGGACCTGGGACCGGGCGCGAACCCCGGCGTGACGCCGGAATGGGATGGCGGCGTCGCGAAGTCCCAGAAGGGCAACCTGCGCTTCAAGGGCCCCGAGCGGCTGTCGTTGGACCTGGCCCAGGCGCTGGAGCTGCCCTCCACCTCCGTGTGCAACGAGCTGGGCCAGTACCCCTGCCAGGGCGTGCACGGCGTGGCGCTGGGTGGCGTGGACCCCTACGAGCACAGCGTCTACGAGACGCCCGCCGTCACGGGCGCCACCACGCCCATCGCCGTGGAGCGCACCGTGCTCTCCGCCTGCAACGCGCGCATCGCGCTGGACGTGAACACGCCCGCGTCCGCGGTGGTGTTCAAGGACGTGGCCCTCACCTCGGACGGCAGGCTGGCGGACGCCGCGAGCCCCGCCGTGGCCACGGCGGTGACGTCCCTGGTGCGCCGCGCGTGGCTGCGCGACCCGACCCAGTCCGAGCGCGACACGCTGGTGCGCCTGTCCGCCGACGTGCAGGCCACCGGCACGGCCACGCCGGGCGTCGCGTGGATGCAGGCCGCGTGTCTCGCCGTCTTCTCCTCCGCCGAAGCCGTCTTCTACTGAGGAACCCCGTCCATGACCCTCAAGACCACCGGCCGGCTGTCGCGACGGGAGATGCTGCGGGCGCTGTCGCTCTGCGCCGCGGGCACCACCCTCTCCCCCTTCCTCTCCGGCTGCCGGGAATCACTCCAGACGCCCGAGTCCCTGGAGAAGCTCGGCCGCGGGCGCGACGCGCTCGACGGCAAGCCGAAGTTCCTCATCGTCATCGGGGCGGCGGGGGGCGCGTCCATCGTGGACAGCTTCCTCGCGGTGCGCCAGTCCGAGTCCGCCAACGCCGCCGGGCTCAACACCTTCCCGGACGCGCAGGTGCAGGCCGTGGCGGGCAGCCCCTTCCGCGCGGTGAAGTACAGCAACACGCGCCTGGGCAGCATCAACATCCCGGTCAACACCGACCAGCTGGCGTTCGTGAAGAAGCACGCGAACGAGATGCTGGTGGCCACGTCCGTGGGCACGTCCGTGAACCACGGCATCGCGCAGAAGCGCTCGCTCACCGGCAACGGCGCATGGCGGGGACGCACGCTCCAGGAGGCCGTCGCGCTCCAGTGGGGAGGCGGCATGCCGCTGCCCAACGTCAACATGGGCACCGGCGGCTACGCCGAGCGCGGCACCGACGACAGCCTGCCCCTGTCCTGCTTCGGCGAGGCCGTGGTCAACCCGTCCCTGTGGCCCCTGGGACTGGACGGCTCGCGAGGCATCGCCGGGGCGCCGTCGAAGGACGTCATCGCGCTGGCGCGGAGCACGCGGGACGCGTTGGATCAGAAGTCCATCTTCGGCCGCACCTTCCAGGACAGCGCCGCCCTGAAGCGCTGGAGCGAACAACGCGGCGTGCAGCAGCCGAGGCTGGAGGCGCTGGACCTCATCACGAAGCTCAACGTCCTGCCGAACCTGCCGCAGATCCCCCTGGAGAAGTACGGGCTGGAAAGCTCACCGGACGGAGCGCGGCTGCGAGAGGTGTTCCCCGGCTTCTTCACCGACCCCGTGCAGGGGCAGGCGGCGCTCGCGTTCCTGCTGCTGAAGTACCGGGTGTCCGTGTCGGTGACGCTGGGGCCGGACTTCAACGTCGCGGTGGGCGGGCCCAACGGCATCGCGAACCCGCCGCTCGCGTTCGACATCAGCCACAACGACCACCGGGGCGGCCAGGCCTTCATGTGGGCGCGCATCCTGAACACCGTGGACTCGCTGATCACCCTGCTCAAGGCGGAGCCGTTCGACGCGACCTCCGGCGAGTCCATGTGGGACCGCACGCTCATCTACGTGGCCACGGAGTTCGGCCGCACACGCCCACGCCCCTCAGGCGCCACGGAGTTCGGTTCAGGCCACGACCTCAACAACGGCTTCCTGCTCATGTCCCCCATGGTGAAGGGCAACACCGTCCTGGGCGGCGTGGACCCGAACACCACCCTCACCTACGGCTTCGACGCGCGCACCGGCGCGCCGCAGCCGGGGAAGGTCACGTCCAACGAGCCGGACATCTTCTCCGGCGTCCTCACCGCCATGGGCGCGGACCTGGGCGGCAGCGGCCTGCCGGACGCGAGCGCCTTCAAGCGGGTCTGAAGCCACCCCGGCCCGGCGCCTCCGGGCCCGCTTTCGCCAAACCTGTCCGACTGTCGGACAGGTTCCGGCACTCCAAACCTGTCCGACTGTCGGACAGGTTCCGGCACTTCGTCCCCGGAGGGGGCCTCCCGCCCGAGCCGACCCTGGCGGCCTGCTCAGCCGCCGTAGCAGTTCAGGGTCGAGCCGCCGCAGTAGCTGGACCCGGAGTTGCTCCAGGAACCCGCCGAGTTGGTGCAGATCTGGTTCTGCCGGCGCTCCAGGGTGGGCGTGCAACACCCCACCTTGATGGTGCGCGTCTGGCCGGGGATGCAGCCGGCCTGCGCGGACACCTCCTGCGTGTCCTCCGTCACGGGCGCGCCCTCCTCGGGGGCCTCCACGCCACAGCCCACGGTCCCCAGCAGACAGGTCACCAGCAACAAGCCCCGCTTCAGCGTCTTCATGTGTCGCTCCCGGTTGTCGTGCTTCACGGCAATCCGGGACGCTATCAAGCACTCCCTGGCTCGCCAGGATTCCCAGGGTTGCCCGAGCCCGGGAGTCGAGCCCACAACACCGTGGCGTTGGGCCGGGCGGGCTCCGGGGTGATGCCCAGCTTCTTGAAGTCCTGTGAGTAGCGTGACCCCTTCAGCACCACCGCCCTGCGTGCCACGCGCCGGGCCTCCTCCACCGTCTCGCGCGTCAGTGGCGCGTAGTCCGCGTGGCGGCGCAGCGCTTCGAACGCGGCGGAGGACTTGCGCTCGCGCTCGAACATTGGATCAAAGAGCACCACGTCGAACGCGCCGTCCGGCAGCGTGCGCAGGTACGCCGCCGCGTCCGCGTGCACCACGTCCACCGCCGAGGAGGCCGGGTGGCGCGGCAGTCCGGCGAGCCCGTGGTGCACCAGCAGGTAGAGCGCCGGGCTCTTCTCCAGCGCGGTGACGTGGCCCGTGGGCCCCACCAGCCGCGCCGCCACCTGCGCGTCCGCGCCCAGCCCCAGGGTGCAGTCCAGCACGCGCTCCCCTTCGCGCAGGCCCGCGACGCGCAGGAGCTGGTCCTCCGTCACGCCCGCGTCCAGCTGCTTCACGCGCAGGTGCGCGAGCCCCGGTGAGAAGCGCAGCGTGCCTTCCGCGTCCACCAGCGACACCGCCGTGGATTCGAAGACGACGAGCGCGTCCGCCGTGTCGGTGAGCAGCTTCTTCAGGGGCAGCTTGTGGTGGCGCTCCACATACGGCACGCCCACCGCCTCCGCCGCGCTCCGCGCACGCTGTGCGAGCTGTGCGTCCACCCGGTCCGACGTGGTGACCACCAACGGCTGGCGGGAGGAAGGCAGGGTTCCGGACGGAAGGGACATGGAGACGGTTCAGCCTACCCCGTGCGCAACCCGTCCCTCCGGGGTCATTCCCCTGTCCGCCGCCCGTCACCCACCCTCCCCGGAGGCGCATGGCGCCGCGCGTCGCGCCTTCTTACTTCTTTCTCACCACGCGGGGATGTCATGGAAACCGCGTTACCACGGCCTTGCCGGTTCAAGGCCTGGAGAGGGGGAAGGACATGCGACACCCACGAATGGCCCATGCGGGCGTGCTGGTGTTCAGCGTGGCGGGGCTGATGGCCATGGCCCTGCCGCGCATGGCGGGCACCGAGTCCCGGCCGCTGCTGGACGCACCCCGCGCATCGCCCACGGGGAAGGAGCCGCGCGCCGTGGCGCTGGGGGACTTCGACGCGGACGGGCACCTGGACGTCGTCACCGCCAACCACGCCGCGGGCACCGTGTCCGTGCTGTGGAGCCTTGGTGACGGGACGCTCGCGCCCGGCGGGGAGCAGCCCACCGGCGCGCGGCCCAGCGCCGTGGCGGTGGGGGACTTCGACGCGGATGGCCACCTGGACGTGGTCACCAGCCACTCCGCGGGCACGGTGTCCGTGCTCCTGGGCCGTGGCGATGGGACGTTCGGCGCGCGGACCGAGCATCCCGTGGGCGCGGAGCCCACGTCCGTGGACGTGGGCGACTTCGACGGTGATGGCCGCCTGGACGTCGTGACGTCGAACGAGCTGGACGACTCCGTGTCGGTGCTGCTGAACCGGGGGGCCGGGAAGTTCGCGCCCCGCCGGGACGTGCACACCGGCACCAATCCGTTCGCGGTGACGGTGGGGGACGTCAACCACGACGGCAAGGCGGACCTCGTCACCGCGAACTTCGTGGACACGGTGTCGGTGCTGCTGGGCAACGGCGACGGGACGTTCCGGCCTCGCGCGGACTTCACCACGGGCAACGCGCCCTACTCGGTCGCGGTGGTGGACGTGAACGGCGACGGGAAGCAGGACCTGGTCACCGCCAACTTCCGGGGCCGGAGCGTGTCCGTGCTGCACGGAGATGGCACCGGCACGTTCCCTTCGCGCTCGGACTTCCCCGTGCGGGGCGGGCCGTACTTCGTCGCGCCCGGCGACTTCAACGGCGACGGGACGCTGGACCTGGTCACCGCGAACTTCTCCGAGAACACCGTGTCGCTGCTGCCCGGCCAGGGCCACGGCGCCTTCGGCACGGACACGCTGCTCCCCACCGGCGCGGGGCCCGCGGCGGTCGCGGTGGGGCTGCTCGACGGCGACCTGAAGCCGGACGTCGTCACGGCCAACGCCCGGGGCAACGACGTGTCCGTGCTGCGGGCCGCCGCCTCCGCGGACGTGGGCGTGGCCCTCAGCGCCGTCCCGAGGCGGGGCGTGTCCTCGCCGCGACTCGACTACACGCTCACCGTCACCCAGCACGGGCCGGATCCGCTCACCCGGGCCGTCATCACCGTGGCGCTGCCCCCGGGCCTCCTGGCCACCACCAGCGACTGCCACGTGGCCACCGGCTCGCTCCAGTGTGAAGTGGGTCCGCTGGCCGTGGGGGACACCGCCCGCCTGCGCTTCAGCGCGCCCCTGCCGCGCTCCAGCCTGGGGCTGTCCTACCGGATCACCGCCACGCGGACGCACAGCGTCCCCGCGGACCTCCAGTCCGCCAATGACGTCGCGAGCCAGGACTACGTGTCCCTGGGTGGGCTCGCGGCGACGTGGTGGTGAGGTCCTGAAGCAGACCGCTTCAGCGGGAGCGCTTCAGCTTGGACCACATGAGCCCGACGAAGGTGTCGGGGGCGGGCTCCGCGGTCATCAGCTCCTGGTCCTCGTAGCCGCGCACGGGCGGCGGCAGGGGCTTGGGGGCCACGGGAAACGGCAGGGGCTCGGCGGTGTTGAGCCCCTGCGCGTGGCGCTCCATCACCTCCGCGAAGGAGCGCCGGGGCGTGTTCCGGTCCGTCACCGGCGCGGCGCCCTCCACGCCCTGGAGGGCCCGGATGCGGAGGATGACGCTGGCGCCTTCCGCGCGCGAGATGCCCGTCACCCGTCCGATTGGACCTTTCGGCCCGCGTCCCCGGCTCATCGGCACCCTCCCGGTCCCCGGGGAACGTAACGCCTCCGCCCCCCCGCCGGCCACTGCCCGGCCCCCCGGGAAGCCTCGGGATGGCCTGCCCGGCCGGCCGGTGTTCAATGTCCGCTGAAACCGTCCCCGGGGGTCCCGCGTACCAGGGGAGTGCGCCCTTTTTCGAAGGCGCCCGGAGGCTTCGCGTCCCATGTCGTCCGCCCGAGCAGTGTCTTCCCCCACCCGGCTGTCGGTGGCACGCCGGCTGTGGCCCGCCGCGCTGGTGCTGGCCGCCGCGCTGAGCGCCTGCACCGAGGCGCGCGGCGCCCCGCCCGGGACGAAGGCCGCGGCCACCGCGTCCGCCCCGGTGCAGGACGGCCGCAAGTACACGAAGCCGTCCGACGCGGAGCTGAAGCGCACCCTGTCCCCCCTGGCCTACCAGGTGACGCAGCACGAGGGCACCGAGCCGCCCTTCCGCAACGCGTACTGGAACAACCACGAGGAAGGGCTCTACGTCGACGTGGTCAGCGGCGAGCCCCTGTTCTCCTCGCGCGACAAGTTCGAGTCCGGCACCGGCTGGCCCAGCTTCACCCGCCCCCTGGACAAGGCCCACGTGGTGGAGAAGCGCGACGGCAGCCTGGGCATGGAGCGCGTGGAGGTGCGCTCGAAGGACGGGGACTCGCACCTGGGCCACGTCTTCGAGGACGGGCCGGAGCCCACGGGCCTGCGCTACTGCATCAACTCCGCGTCGCTGCGCTTCATCCCCGTGAACGAGCTGGCCGCGAAGGGCTATGGCGCGTGGCTGCCATCCTTCGGCCGCGCGGCCCCCACGGAGGCCGCGCGCGAGACGGCGTACCTGGCCGGTGGGTGCTTCTGGGGCATGGAGGACATCCTCCGGAAGATTCCCGGCGTCATCGAGACGGAGGTCGGCTACACGGGCGGCTCGAAGAAGGGCGCCACCTACGAGGACGTGCACACCGGGGAGACGGGGCACGCGGAGGCGGTGCGCGTCGTCTTCAACCCGAAGCTGCTGACGTACGAGGCGCTGCTGGAGCAGTGGTTCTTCCGCATGCACGACCCGACGACGCTCAACCGCCAGGGCAACGACGTGGGCACGCAGTACCGCTCCGCCATCTTCTACCTGTCGGACTCGCAGCGAAAGACGGCGGAGGCGGTGAAGGCGCGCGTGGACAGGTCCGGCAAGTGGTCCCGCCCCGTCGTCACGCAAATCACCGCCGCCGGGGAGTGGGTGCCCGCCGAGGGCTACCACCAGGACTACCTGGTGAAGAACCCCGGCGGCTACACCTGCCACTACCTGCGCGACTGAAACGCCCGGCCGCGCCCTCACGCGGCGCGGTCGTGCGCCTCGAAGGTCATGCCCGCCTGGCGCAGGCGCTGCACCAGCACCATGCCCATGGCGGACGCGGGGGTGAGGACGCCGCCCCGCTTGGGGATGGAGTCGAAGGCGAGGCACAGCGCGGACTCCGCGAGCATGCGCGCCGTCGCCGCGTAGCCCGGGTCGCCCTTCGCCGCGACCTTGCCCTCCACCTTCACGCGCTGGCCGCTCTTGGGCGACTGGCCCTCGCCCAACAGCCGCACCTCGAAGAGGCCGCGCTCGCGCACGGTGGCGGACGGGCCCTGGCCCGGCGCGGGCAGCACGTGCTTCTCCAGGAGCTCCCGCACGGGGTCCACGTTGGACAGGGCCATGAAGCCGCCCAGCCCCGCGGTGGTGGCCGCCGCCAGCGCCAGGCCCTTGGGCCCGGGGCCGAAGTCAGACACCTCCGAGTAGAAGAAGTCGCGGCCCCACGGGTAGCCCAAGAGCGCGTTGGAGCGCCGCACGACGCGCGTGTTCACGGTGGCCATCACGAAGGGCGCGGTCCACGTGCCCGTGTCCGGGCTCTTCTTCACCGTGGCCAGGTCGCGCTCCTCCTTGGAGCCACGGGAGGGCTCGGGGTCCAGCGCGTGGGCGCTGGTGAGCACCTTCTTGAGGGACGGGTCCGCCTTCACCGCCGCCAGCGTGTCCATCATGCTCGCGATGGTGCCGCCGCTGAAGCCGCCGCGCATGCGCGTCAGGTGGAAGCGCACCTGGTCGCAGTGGCCGCCGTGCTTCTCGCGCATGTAGTCCTGGAGCATGAGCGTGCCCAGGTCGGAGGGGATGGAGTCGAAGCCGCAGGTGTGCACGATGCGGGCGCCCGTCTCGCGCGCCCGCGCGTCGTGGGCGTCGATGGTCTTGCGCATCCACTGCACCTCGCCCGTCAGGTCGCAGTAGTCCGTGCCGGCGCGGACGCACGCGGCGACCAGCTCGTTGCCGTAGCGGGCGTAGGGCCCCACGGTGGAGATGATGACGCGCGTGCGCGCCACCATCGCGTCCAGCGAGGCCGCGTCCTTCGCGTCCGCGAGCACCACCGGCAGGTCCGCGAACTCCGGCCGCACCTTCACCAGCTCCGAGCGGACCTGGTCCAGCTTCGCCTCGTCGCGCCCGGCGATGGCCCACTTCGCGCGGTGGGTGTCCTGCGTGCGCGCCAGGTACTCCGCCACCAGGCGGCCGGTGAATCCCGTGGCGCCCCACAGGAGGATGTCGAATGCGGGCTTCGTGTCGTGGGCCATGGGGCGGCGCGTAGCCGGAGCCTCCATGTGCGCGCAAGCGCGATTCCACCGCCCGTGAACGCCCTGTGCAGGGCGCCACACCCCAGGGAATCCCGCGCGCGGCCGCAGACGGCGCAGGGCTTGGGAGGCGGAGGGGAGGCCATGCGCCTCCATCGATGCGCCCCGCCGCGCCGGGTTTCAACCCCGCCCGGACGCGGCCTCCCGCGCATACGCCTCCAGCGTCCGGGCGCGGTGCTCCGCCGTGTGCTCGGCGAGGACCCGCGCCCGGGCCCGCAGCGCCACCGCCTGACGCTCGGACTCCGGCAGCTCGCGCAGGTAGCGCAGCGTCTCCCGCGCGTCGTGCGACACCAGGATCTCGACGCCCGGCGTGAAGAAGGTGTCCAGCCCCTCCCACGCGTCGCTGATGATGGGCACGCCGCAGGCGGCCGCCTCGAACAGCCGCACGCTCGGCGAGTACCCGGCGCGCACCATGTCCGCGCGGGTGACGTTCAGCGTGAAGCGCTGGGCGGTGTAGAAGGCCGAGTGCTCCGGCGGCGGCAAGTGCTGCACGCGCTCCACGTTGGGCGGCCACACCACGCCCTCGGGGTACTGGGGCCCGGCCACGACGAAGCGGCCCTCCGGCCAGCCGCGCGCCGCGTCCAGCATCAGCCGCTCCAGCACCGGCTGCCGGTCGTCGCTGTACGTGCCCAGGTACCCCAGGTCCCAGCGCGGCTTCCCCGCGCACGGGCCATACAGCTCCGGGTCACAGCTGCAGTACAGCGGCCGGGCCGCGGGCGAGCCCAGCTCCTCTTCGATGCGCTGGAGCGTGGGCCCGCCGGTGAAGGACAGGTAGAGCTGGTAGCCGGGCACCAGGTGGGGCGCGAGGTACTCGAAGTCCCCGCGCGCAAGCTTCGCCAGCGTCACCGGCGTGTCGATGTCGTAGAAGGCCGTGACGCCCTTCGCGGTGCCCTGCACCCACGCGCCCACGTCCACGCCCTGCGGCACGTAGGAGCCCACCACCACGAGGTCGGCCTTGCGGACCTCGGAGGCGAAGCGCTCGCGCAGGTCGTCCAGGCTGGCGTACAGCTCCGTGCGCCCGGCCCAGGTGCCGCTGGGGTCGCGGTGCGCGGCGTACCAGGGCACGTCCCGCTCCAGGAAGAGCACGTCGTGCCCGCGCCGCACCAGCTCGCGCACCAGCGCCCGGTAGGTGGTGGCGTGGCCGTTGCCCCAGCTGGAGGTGATGGACAGCCCCAGGATGACGATGTGCATGTGCTGGGGTGCCATCACGCCTGGCCTCCCTGTGTCGCCGGAGCCGGGGCCCGGTAGCCCAGCTCCGCCTCCACCTCCACCGCGCGGTGCGAGTACGTGTGCTCGGCGAGCACGCGCCGCAGCGCGGCCTGTCCGATGCGCTTCGCGTCCTGTGGGGTGAGGCGCTGCACGTGCTCGGCGACCTCCTCTCCGGAGTGGGCCACCAGCACCTCGCGGCCGGGCTCCAGGAACTGCTCCACGCCCTCGAAGGCGTCGGTGATGAGGCAGGCGCCCGCGCCCGCGGCCTCGAAGACGCGCGTCGCCGGTGAGAAGCCGAAGCGCGCCATGCTGTCGCGGTGGATGTTGAGCACCGCGCGCGCCGAGCAGTTCAGCGCGTTGTGGTCCTGCGTGTAGACGTGGCCCAGGCGCACGACGTTGGCCGGCAGGACGCGGGCCTCCCAGCCGCTGCCGCCCAGGAGCATGCGCGAGCGGGGCAGCGCCTCCGCGGCCTTGAGGAAGAAGGCCTCCACGCGCGCCTCGCGGTCCGGCAGCCGGTTGCCCAGGAAGGCCAGGTCCCCGGCGAAGCGCGGGTCGGGAGCCACGGGGTGGTGCGTGTCGGGGTCCAGGGCGTTGTAGATGGGCACGCACCGCTTCGCGCCCAGCTCGCGGTACGCGTTCACCACCGGCGCGCCGCCGCCGTACGTGAGGATGTGGTCGTAGCGCGGGATGAGCGGGCGGAAGAGGTCGTTGGCGTCCTTCGCCACGCGCTCCAGCGTCGCGGGCGCGTCCACGTCCCAGAAGACCACCTGGGTGCCGGAGCGGCGCAGCTCCAGCACCTGCGCCTCCAGGTACGCGTCGAAGGTGCCCACGCCGCTGGCCTTCACCACCACGTCCACGCCGAAGGCGTCATCCAGGCACGCGTCCAGCGAGCCCCGGTCGTTCGCGTAGACGACGACGCGGGCCCAGTCCGGGTCCTGGAGGTCGCGGTGCTCCTGCCGGCCGTAGGCGTCCGGCTCGTAGAAGGTGACGCGGTGGCCGCGCGCGTGCAGGGCGCGGATGAGGCCCCGGTAGTAGGTGGCCGCGCCGTTCCAGTAGGCGGACACCAGGCTCGAACCAAAGAAGGCGATGCGCAGGCCGCGGCTCATGCGAAGACCCTTTCGGAGGACAACGGTTGGAGGACGTCGCCGGGCATCCCCAGCGCCTGACAGATGCCCAGCAGTTCGTCCACGCGGTGCGCGCAGGTGTGCCGGGACAGGACCGTGCGCAGGCCGGCCTCCGCGAAGGCGTGCCGCATCTCCGCGTCCGCGACGAGCGCGGACAGGTGGCGCCGCATCTCGGCCCCGTCCCGGGCGACGAGGAAGTCCTGGCCCGGGGTGAAGAGCCCGTCCGTGTCCTCCCAGGGGGCGGACACCAGCGGGATGCCGCACGCGAGCGCCTCGAAGGGGCGGATGGTGGGGATGCCCCGCAGCGCGGTGGCGTAGGGCCGCCGGGGCACGTGCACGGTGACGCGCGCCTGGGAGAAGGCCAGGGGCACGCGGTGGTTGGGCAGCCAGCCGGCGTACTCGATGCCGGCGTCGAAGAGGGCGCGCAGGGCGGGGGCCGGGTAGCGCACGCCGTGCACCCGCGCCGTCAGCCCCAGCGTGTGCACCGGCTCCAGGAGGAACTCGTGCAGCTCCTTCGTGCGCTCGTCGTCGCCCCAGTTGCCAATCCAGACCAGGTCCCGCACCTCGCGGTTGCGCGGGTGCGGATGGAAGACGCGCACGTCGGCGGCCTCGTGCCAGGTCCACGCGCGCTTCGCCCAGCCCTGCTCCAGATAGAGGTCCCGGAGCACGTCGCCAAAGGCGAGCACGCCGTCGTACTGGGACAGGTCGTAGCGGGCCAGCTGTTCGGGGGCGCTCACGCCGCGGTGGTGGGTGTCGTGGAAGAGGAGGCGGAAGCGGCCGCCGTCGCGGCGGTGCTCCCCGATGCGGCGCACCAGCTCCGGCGGGGTCCATTCGTGGACCAGCACCAGGTCCGCGCCGTCCAGCACGGCCTCCAGGTCCAGCGCGGCGGGCGCGTAACGCTCCGGGCGCACGCGCGGGTAGAACGCGCGGACCTCGTTGAGCACGGCCGTGCCGTGGGGCTCCTCCAGGAGGCGCTGGAGGCTCCACGCGTCCTCGGCTTCGAGCACGCGCACGGAGTGGCCGCGCAGGGCCAGCTCCGTCACGACGCCTCGCAGGAAGTGGGCATTGCCGTGGTTCCAGTCCGACAGCAGGGAATGGCAGAAGAGGATGACACGCATGGGTTGGGCAGGCTCCTCGGTTCGTCAGGACACACGGCGCTCCAGCCGGGCAAGGCTTGCGTAGAGGCCCAGGTAGGCCTCCGCCATCCGGTCGGGCGTGAAGGTGAGTGCGCGCTCGCGGCCGCGCGCCGCCAGGGCCTCGCGCTCGCGCGGATGGTCCATGAGGAAGCGCAGGGTCCGCGCCAGCTCGCGCGGGTCGTCCGGCGGCACGAAGCGCGCGGCGTCGCCCCACACCTCGCGGAGGCTGGGGATGTCCCCCAGCACCAGCGCGCAGCCGGCGAGCGCGGCCTCCAGCGCGGACAGGCCGAAGGGCTCGTAGCGGGCGGGCAGCGCGTACACGGACGCACGAGACATCCACCGCGCCAGCACGGCAGGCGGAAGGTGTCCCAGGGGCCGGGTGCTCCGCGTCTCCGCCACGGCGCCCCCTCCCGGGTGCAGGGCGTCTCCCGCGACATGGATGGGAAAGGGCAGCTGGGGCGCGGCGGCCTCCAGCGCGGCCAGGTTCTTGGCCTCGTCCCACAGCCGCCCCGCCGCGAGCACGAAGCGCTCCTTGTGGGACGGAGCAAAGCGCGTCGCGCACCGCGCATTGGGGATGACCCGCGCGGGGTGGAGGGCGCCGTAGTGCCGCTCGAGGGCCTCGAGCATGGCCCGCGTGGGCGCCACCACGAGGGACGCCGCGTGGAGCCCCCGGGCCACCTCCTCGCGGTAGCGGCGGTAGCAGGCCGGCGCGGCTTCGCCCTTCACCGCCTCCCACCAGGAGAGGACGCACGAGTGCGCCACCACCAGCACCGGCGCGCGGAAGGGCCATGCGCCGTGGCAGTAGCCGTTGAGGTGCACCACGTCCGGTGACAGGCGGGCCTCCAGCTCCCGCAGCCACTCGCCGGCGGCGCGCACGTCGTCCCAGGGCGCGTCCATCCACTCCAGCCGCCAGGTGCTCTCGTGCACCGTGAGCCCGGGCAGCGCGCGGGCCTCCCGCCACTGGGCGTCCGACAGCGGCGCGCCCAGGGTGGCCAGGTCCACGCACACGCCCCGGAGGCAGAGCGCGCGGCACAGCTCCAGCGCGTAGGACCAGACGCCGCCCACCGTGTCCGCGGTCATCAGCACCCGGCGCACGGGCGGTGCAAGCCGCGGGGCCTCAGGGCTGGACGTCGACGGTTTCAAGCGCTTCCCCCCGCCCCACCACCGGCCGCGTCCG
Source organism: Corallococcus exercitus (assembly GCF_042231735.1). Taxonomy (GTDB): domain Bacteria; phylum Myxococcota; class Myxococcia; order Myxococcales; family Myxococcaceae; genus Corallococcus; species Corallococcus exercitus_B. Next base: position 8,851,661 of record NZ_CP102577.1, on the reverse strand, counting down.
CGCGCCCCGCAGCTCCTCCAGCCAGCCCCCCAGCCGCGCCACGCCCTCCTCCACCCCCACCCGGGGCATCCACCCGGTGGCCCGCGTGAAGGCCCGCGTGTCGGAGACGTAGTAGCGCTGGTCGCCCGTGCGCCAGTCCTCGAAGTCGATGCGCGGCGTGCGGCCCGTGCGCCGCTGGATGAGCGCCAGCAGCTCCAGCAGGCTCACCGTCTGCCCCGGCCCCCCGCCGATGTTGAAGGCCCGGCCCCGGATGCGCGGCATGGCCTGCTGGGCCAGCCGGAAGGCGCGCACCAGGTCCTCCACGAAGAGGATGTCGCGCACCTGCATGCCGTCGCCGTAGAGCGTGAGCGGCTCGCCCTCCAGGGCCCGCAGGAGGAAGTGCGCCACCCAGCCCTGGTCCTCCGTGCCGAACTGCCGGGGCCCGTAGATGCAGCTCATCCGGAACACCACCGTCGGCAGGCCGAAGCTGCGCGCGTAGTCCAGCACGTACTGGTCCGCCGCCCCCTTCGAGCAGCCATAGGGGCTCTCGAAGTCGAGCGGGCACGCCTCGCTGATGCCGTGCGAGAGCGTGCGCGCGTCCGTGGGCGCGTAGCGCTGGCCCCGGACCGCGAGCTCCAGCCCCTTCAGCCCGCCATACACCTTGTTGGTGGAGGTGAAGACGAGCTGCGCGGGCGTCTGCATCTCCCGCAGCGCCTCCAGGACGTGGAGCGTGCCGCGCGCGTTGACGTCGAAGTCGTGGAGCGGGGACTGGAGGCTGTGCGTCACCGCCACCTGCGCGGCGAACTGGAACACCTCGCTCGCGTCGCGCACGGCCCGGCGCACGGCGAGCAGGTCGCGCGTGTCCGCCACGTCGATGCGCAGGCGCTCGCCGTGGCGCTCGCGCAGCCAGCGCAGGTTCTTCTCCACGCCGGGGCGCGACACGTTGTCGAACACGCGCACCGCCCGCCCCTCCTGGAGATAGTGGTCCGCCACGTTGGAGCCGATGAAGCCCGCGCCCCCGAAGATGACGACCGTCCCCTCCCTGCCGAGTCCTGGCTTCATACGGTGAGCCCCCGAGCGTCCAGCTCCGCGCGCGCCTCGGCGGCCCGGTCCTGGGCCACCTGTCCCACGAGCCACCGCGACAGCTCCAGCAGCCCCTCCTGGAACCCCACGCGGGGCGCGTACCCCAGCACCTCGCGCGCGCGGGTGATGTCCGCGAAGCAGTGGCGGATGTCGCCCATGCGGTACTTCCCCGTCACGGCCGGCCGCATCCGGGACAGGCCCATCACCTCGCCCACCGCGCGCGCCACCTCGCGCACGGTGACGGCCCGGCCGCTGCCCACGTTGAGCACCTGCCCCGCCGCGCCCTCCACCTGGAGCGCCAGCCGGCAGGCCTGCGCCACGTCGTGCACGTTCACGAAGTCGCGCTGCTGCAGGCCGTCCTCGAAGAGCAGCGGCGCCTTCCCGTTGAGCAGCCGCGACGCGAAGATGGCCAGCACGCCGGTGTACGGGTTGGAGAGCGCCTGGCGCGGGCCGTAGACGTTGAAGAAGCGCAAGCCCACGGTGGGGATGCGGTACGCGCGGCCCACGAGCAGGCACAGCCGCTCCTGGTCGAACTTCGACAGCGCGTACACGGAGGACAGCGTGGGCGCCTTGTCCTCCGGCGTGGGCACGGGGGTGAGCCGCGTGCCGTGCGCGTCGCGCGGCTCCCAGTCCCCCGCCTGCAATTGCTCCAGCGACCGCTCCGGGCCCGGCACGGTGCGGCCCTCCGGCGTGAGGCACAGCCCCTCGCCGTAGACGCTCATGCTGGAGGCCACCACCAGCCGCTCCACCGGGCGCTCGATGAGGGCCTGGAGCAGCACCGCGGTGCCCTGGTTGTTCACCGACGTGTAGTGGGCCACCTCGTACATGCTCTGGCCCACGCCCACCGCCGCGGCCAGGTGCACGACGGAGTCCACGCCCTCCAGCGCCCGGCGCACGGCCTCCGCGTCGCGCACGTCCCCGACGTGGAGCTCGACGTCCGGCGACAGGTAGTCCGGGCGCTCGCGGCCGGGGCCGTGCACCTGCGGCACCAGCGAGTCCAGCGCCCGCACCCGGTGGCCGTGCGCGAGCAGTTCGTCCGCCAGGTGCGAGCCGATGAAGCCCGCGCCCCCGGTGATGAGGATGTGTTTGCGGCCCATGCGCCCCCCCCTGGCCGCGTCCACGCACGCGGCCCGCTACCTGTCTGGGGCAACGGTAAACACCCCACCGTCCAGGTCATCCCTCCCTGATGGCTTGCCTGCGTGTGCGCGCCCCCGCGTGCGTCGGGAAGCGGCGTCACGCAACGGCCGCGAGGGCGGGCCGGCTCAGGCGGACACGGGCGACGGCGGCTCCACGGGGCGGTCGGGCAGCAGGCCGCGCGTCTGGCGGCGCACGAGCGACGCGTAGTAGCCGTCGTGGCGCATGAGCTCCGCGTGCCGGCCCTGTTCGACGATGCGGCCCTCCTGGAGCACCAGGATGCGGTCCGCGTCCACGACCGTGGACAGCCGGTGGGCGATGGCGAACGTGGTGCGGCCCTTCATCAGGCGGCCCAGCGCCTCCTGCACCAGCGCCTCGCTCTCCGCGTCCAGCGCGCTGGTGGGTTCGTCCAGCACGAGGATGGGCGGGTCCTTGAGCAGCGACCGCGCGATGGCGATGCGCTGGCGCTCGCCGGCGGACAGGCGGCTGCCCTTCTCCCCCACCACGGTGTCGTAGCCCTGCGGCAGCCGGTTGATGAAGACGTCCGCGTGCGCGGCGCGAGCGGCGGCTTCAACCTCTTCCTGCGAGGCCTCCGGCCGGCCATAGGCGATGTTCGCGCGCACGCTCTCGTTGAAGAGCAGGCTGTCCTGGAGCACCACGCCGATGTGGCGGCGCAGCGACATCTGCTTGAGGGACCGCACGTCCTGCCCGTCGATGCGCACCACGCCCTGGACGGGGTCGTAGAAGCGGCACAAGAGGCTCATCAGCGTCGTCTTGCCCGCGCCGCTGGGCCCCACGAGGGCAATCGTCTCTCCCTGCCGCACCTTCAGGTCCACGCCGCGCAGGAGCGGCCGGCCCGGGCCCGCGGCGGAGGGGTAGGCGAAGTGGATGTCGCAGAACTCCACCTCGCCCTTCACGGCCGTCACCTCGCGCGCGTCCGGCGCGTCGCCCAGGCGGTCCTGCGCGTCCAGGATGGAGAACACCTGGTGCATGGCGACGGACGCGGTGCGCAGCGTGCGGTACACGCCGCTCAGCCCCTGCACCGGGCCGAACAGCCCGCCGATGTAGCCCAGGAACGCCACCAGCGTGCCGGTGGTGATGTCGCCCTTGAGCACCAGCAGGCCGCCCATGCCGATGGACGCCACGCGCGCCACCAGCACGGCGATGTTCTGGCTCGCGCCCACCACGCCGTCGTAGCCCACGCCCCGGACGACGACGGCGTTGGCCTCGCGCACGCCGTGCAGGAAGCGCTGCTTCTCACGCTCCTCCATGGCGAAGCTCTTCACGGTGACGATGCCGGAGAGCACTTCGTTGAAGCGGGCGTAGATGCTGGCCCAGCGGTCCATCAGCGACTGCTCGCGCTGGGTCTGCACGGGCGCGGCCTTGCGGGCGATGAGCACGGGGATGGGGGTGAACGCGAGCGCCACCAGCGCCAGCCGCCAGTCCAGCCGGAACATGATGGTGACGGAGAGCAGCAGGTAGGCCGCCGCGGGCACCACGTTGAAGGCCAGCTCCGTGATGGCGCCCACGAAGCCCTGCATGCCGCGGTCCAGCCGGGTCATGATGGCGCCCACGCCCTCCTCGCGGTGGAAGCTCAGGGGCAGCGAGTGCAGGCGCGTGACGGTGGCCTCGTTGAGCGAGTAGTGCACGTGGATGCGCGTGCGCCAGGTGAGCCAGTTCGCCGTGGAGGCGAGCACCTCGCGCGCAAGCCCCATGAGCACCAGGCCCACGACGCCCAGGAGCACCGCCCGGGCGGCCCCCTGCGCGCCCAGCTGGTCGAAGATGTGCTTGAGCACCAGCGGCTCCAGCGCGCTCAGCGCGGAGCCCGTCAGCACCAGCAGGAGGATGAGGGCGACGGCGCGCCGGTGGGGCCTGAGCCAGGCCATCGCGCGCGACAGCGATGCGGAAGGGACGGGAGGGTTCTGCATGAGCGCCAGGAACGCGCTGGCTCCCCCTCCCCTTCCCCTTTCCGGCCCGGACGCTCAGGCGTAGAGGCGGTCCAGCGTGGTGGCCACGTCCACGAGCCGCTCGGTCTGCGCGTCGAAGCGCTCGCCCTTCGCCAGCCGGGTGGCCCACGCCACGGCGGCCCGTCCGCCCCAGGCGTCGGGCGGAGTGCTCAGCCGCTCGCGCTTCGTGCCCTGGAACACGTCCGCGGTGAAGTCATAGAAGGAGCCGTCCACGTTGCGGAACGCGGCGCCGCCCTCCGTGCCGTAGAAGGCCGCCTCGATGACCGCGTCGCACCCGGCGGGCAGCTTCCAGGAGCAGGCGAGCTGCACGGAGGCGCCCGTGCCCAGCAGCAGCTGCGCGGCGGCGAAGTCCTCCACGCCCTCCTCGCGCGAGCCGAGCGGCCGCCCTTGCGCGAAGCGCCGGGTGGACACCGCCTCCACGGCGGGGAAGCCGAGCGTCCACAGCGCCAGGTCCACCAGGTGGATGCCCAGGTCCATCACGCATCCGCCGCCCGCCTGCTTCGGGTCATAGAACCACGGCTTGTCCGGGCCGTACGCGTTGTGGAACACGAGGTTCACCGCGTAGACGTGGCCCAGCGCTCCCGCCTGGATGCGCTCGTGCAGCTGCCGCATGCCGGTGGTGAAGCGGTAGCTCAGGTCCACGCCCAGGAGCCGGTCCTTCGCGCGGGCGGCGTCCACCACGCGGCGCACCTCCGTGGCGGTGCGGCCCAGGGGCTTCTGGCAGAACACGGCCACGCCGCGCTCCAGGGCGCGCAGGGACTGCTCCGCGTGCACGGCGCTGGGCGTGGCGATGACCAGCCCGTCGAGCCCCAGGTCGAGCAGCGCGTCCAGCGACCCGACGCACTTCGCGCCGGGGGCCAGGGCCTGGGCCTCGCGGGCGGCGTCGGCGCAAGGGTCGCAGAGGCCCACGACCTGGACCTGCTCGGAGCGCACGAGGGCCTCCATGCGGTTGCGGCCAATCCAGCCCACGCCCAGGAAGCCGACCCGGGGCTTCAGCTCCCGCCGGAGGGCGCTCATAGGGTGACGAGCCCCTTGAGGAAGCCGTCCGGGCGCGTGCGCAGGGCGTCGAAGGCGCGGTCCATCTCCTCCAGGGGATAGGAGGTGAAGAGGGGGAACGGATCCAACCGGCCGGAGGCGACGGCGTCCACGGCCAGGCGCATGCCCTCGACGTAGACCTTCGGGTCGCGCTCGTGGGCGTTGACGACGTCCAGCCCGCGCCAGTTCCACAGCTGCAGGTTCACCTGCCGGGGCCCGTCCTGGTGGTAGCCCGCGACGACGAGCTTCCCGCGCACGCGCGTCAGCTCCCCCGCGAGGTCCAGCGGCCACTGCTCGCCGACGGCCTCGATGACGCGGTCGCAGAGGGCGTCCCCGGTGAGGGTCTTCACGCGCTCGATGATGCGGTGATGGTCGTCCATGGGGATGCACTCGGTGGCGCCATATCCGCGCGCCAGCTCCAGCGCCCAGGGCCTGCGGGTGATGGCGAGGACGCGCGCGCCCGCGTTGGCCGCGAGCCGCGTCACCACCGCGCCCAGGAAGCCGATGCCGATGATGGCGACCGTCTGGCCCGGCTGGATGTCCGCGCGCCGGAAGATGTTCATCGCGCAGCCCAGGGGTTCGCCGGGGAAGGGCCTGCCCGCGAGCGACGGCGGCAGCACCACCGTGGAGGACGCGTCCGCCAGGTCGTACTCCGCGAAGGCCGAGGACGACAGCATGGCCACTCGGTCACCGGGCTTCAGGCCGGAGACGTCCGGGCCCAGCGCGTCCACCACGCCCCAGCCCTCGTGCCCGGGAGCGCCGGGGGGCATGGGGTAGCGGAACCAGTCGCGCCCTTCCCACACGGGGAGGTTGGAGCCGCAGACGCCGCAGCCCTCCATCCGCACCCGCACCTTGCCGGGGCCCGGCTCGGGCCGCGCCACGCGCTCCACGCGGATGCCCCGAGGTCCGCCCACCACCGCCGCCCGCATCGTGACCGCCGCCGCGCCATCCATGTGCTGCCTCCCCGGTGAATCGCCTCAAGCTAGAACCGCGCCCGGCGCTCGGGACCCAGCGCGGCAGGGCGGTGCTGCTGTGGTGGGTTCAACGCACCGCCTCCACCACGCCGGCCGCGTGCCGCGTGAACGGAGGCACGGTGAGCGACAGCTCCGGCTCCATCACGAGGCGCTGCTCGCGGCCCAGCACCTCGCCCGTCACGTCGTTCCACCAGGTGATGCGGTACTGCCCGGGCGTCAGCCGCAGGCGGACCTGTGCCCCGGACACGGGCTGGCCATAGCCCTCCTTCGCCCCCATCACCCAGAGCGCCTGCAATCCCGGACGGCCCATGGCCCAGGCCCGCGTTCCCGCGGGCGACACGGTGGGTGACGCCATCGGCAGGAGCGGCGGGCCTGGCGGCAGGCTGGCGAGGAAGTCCGCCAGCACGCGGAAGTGCCGGCCACGCTCCGGCGTCATCGGCACGTCGGAGTCCTCGGTGAAGGGCGGGGCGCTGTGGGCGAGCACGCCCGCGCCGCAGAAGGTGGTGACCCAGATGCCCACGTGCGTGTGGTCATACGTCTGGCGGTCATCGCCCCCGTAGCCGAACTCGCCCAGGAGGATGGGCTTGTTGTAGCCCCACGTCTCCGCCACCTTGCGCGTCAGCTCCGCCGCGAGCGCATGCACCTCGTAGAACTCCTTGCCGTAGAGGTGCCATTGCAGGAGGTCCTGCTGCCGGCTCGCGTACCAGGGGCGCTCGTCGCCATCGACGTTCCAGTGCAGCCCCACCGAGCCCACCGTGACGAGATGCCCATACGGATCCTCCGCGTGCCACGTCGCCGCGAGCTTCTCCGCCCAGGGCATCCACGTCGCCTCGCCGACGTTGCCGTCCCACTCCGGTTCGTTGAGCAGGTCCACGGCCAGGAAGGCAGGTGACGCGCCGAAGCGCGCGAGCACGTAGCGCAGCCGCCGCTCCGCCAGCTCCGGCCGGTCGAAGAAGTCATCCGGCATGGCGGCCGGGCCTCCGCGCGCGGTGCTGTAGGGATTGTCCTCCCAGCTCTTCCACGTCTCGCCCGGCGTGAAGCCCACCGCGAAGAGGGAGATGATGACCTGGAGGCCATGCCGTTCAGCGGCGTCGAGGATGGCGTCGTAGCGGGCGGCGACCTCCGGATCGAAGACGCCGGGGCGAGGCTCCAGGCAGCCGGGCTGGGGGCCAGGCTCCGGCTCCTCCCGCTCGCAGTCGGTGAAGATGAAGATGCGCAGGGTGTTCATCCCGCGCGCCGCCATGCCCGCGATGTAGTCCGTCGAGGACTGCTGGCCGTGGTTCCAGGTGGGGTCGTAGACGTTGAAGCGGTTCTCTCCCAGCGGGAGGAACGGCGTGCCGTCCTCCCACGCCAGGTGGTGCGCGGAGACGGCGCTGCGGCGCACGAAGCCCCGGCGCGAGGACGGCCGGGACACGAACCGGCCCGAGGCGACCTCCACCGTTCCCGCCTGGATGCGGTAGCGGTACTCACCCACCTCCTGGGGCGTGAAGCGCACGCGGAAGCCGCCGCCGGTCACGGGGAAGCCGCCCACGTCGACTTCCCGGCCGGAGGGCGCCACGAAGCGAGCGTGCACGGGGACGTCATCCGGAGCGCCCGTGCCGCCAGGGACGGTGAAGCCGACCTCGAACCGCGCGAAGCGCTCCACCTCCTGGAGGGGAGCCGGGGCGACGGGGGGCGGGCGTGAGGCCGCGCACCCCGCGAGCAGCACGACCCACAGCCACACCCGGAAGCCCTGCGTGAAAGGCGCCATGTCCCCTCCCCTCCCCGACGCCAGTCAGCGGGCCGAGCGCCCGGAGTTCCCCCAAGGCCGCCCGGCCGTCCATCACCGCGGGCCCCTATCTTCCCTCCACGGCCTTGAGGCGCTGGAGCGGGAGGAGGTGCGCATGCGCATGAAGGAGCGGGAGCTCAATCTTGATTGGGTGACGCCGCTGTTGGCGGTGGGCGGAAGCTATCCCATGGATGCCGCCGCGCATCTGGCCCGGAAGCTGGGCGTGCGTCATGTGGTGGATGTCCGGGTGGAGTGCCAGGACGACGAGCACGTGCTGCGCGAGCACGGCATCACGTTCCTGCACCTGCCCACGGTGGACATGCGCGCCATCCAGTCGCGGATGATCCACGACGGCGTGGCATGGGTCCGTGAGCGGCTGGCGCGGGAGCAGAAGGTCCTCATCCACTGCGAGCACGGCATCGGAAGGAGCGCGCTGCTGACGTTGTGCGTGCTGGTGGATCAGGGGATGGAACCGCTCGCCGCGCTGGAGCTGGCCAAGACGCGGCGGCCCTGCGTTTCCCCCAGTCCGGAGCAACTGGGGGCCTTCCTCGAGTACACGCGGGACGTGCATGCAGGCGGTTCCGTCCCGTGGCCGGTGCCCACGCTCGAAGCGCTGGGCACCATCGCGTACCGGCATCTGCGTGCGGGCATGGAAACAAGCTGAGGAAATGCTCGTCTACGGAGATCACCCGCGAACGCTGGCCCCCACCGGAGTCCTCGGCCTGCTGAGAGCCCGCCTGCGGGGACTGGCCACGCTGCGTTCGGGGCTGGAGCGGCACGCGGAGCTGGTGACGCTGTTCATCGAAGCGAGCGTGCTGGCCCAGGGACTGCTCGACGCGGACGCGGAGGCCTCGGGCGAGGACGAAGCAGGGCCCAGGAGCCAGGCCTGGCTCGCCCTGCCCCAGGAGCTCGCAAGGCTCTTGAGTGAGACGTGGGACGGCGGCACCCCATCGGCCACGGCGGCGCTCGAGCTGCTCGAATCGATTGAACAGAGCGAGCTGCCCGCCCGCGTGAAGCTCAAGGAGCCCGAGGGCTACGCGCACTTCGCGCTCTACCCGGAGCTGTACCTGGAGTCCGCACGGGCCTCGCGGCTCCCGGGTTCGACACGGGTGGTGGGCGTGCGCAGCATCGGCACCGGGCTCGCATGTATCGTCGCGGTGGGCCTCGGTGCATCCACGCCGCCCATCACCGTCCGCCCTGTCGGTCCACCGTTCGAGCGCCAATTGCGTCCCGGTCCTCGGCTCACGCGTGAGTTGGAGGCCGTGGCCCACGCCGACGCGGTGGCCATCGTGGATGAAGGGCCCGGGTTGTCCGGCAGCTCCTTCGGCGCGGTGGCGGACTTCCTGGAGGCGAGGGGCATGCCCCGCGAACGGCTCCACTTCTTTCCCAGCCACGCGGGCCCGCCAGGCCCGATGGCCAGTGAGCATCACCGCGCCCGTTGGACCCAGGTCCACCGCCACACCATGGACTTCGACCTCTGTGCCGCGCGACTCCCGGCATGGGTGGAAGACCTCACCGGGCCGGCCATCGCGCCACTGGAAGACATCAGCGCGGGAGCATGGCGCAGCCATACCTTCCCGGATCCACGAGACTGGCCAGCGGTCCACACCCAGCAGGAGCGACGCAAGTACCTGCTGACCACCGAGCGCGGCACGTTCCTGCTCCGCTTCGCGGGCCTCGGCATCCCCGCGGAGCACCGAGCCCACCGAGCACGGCAGCTCGCGGAAGCCGGCTTCACGCCGCCCGTCGAAGGGCTGCGGCACGGCTTCCTCGTTCAGCCCTGGCTTGCTCAGGCATCCCCATCATCCCGCGCACACGACCCGGACCGTGCAGACCTACGAGCAAGCCTCGGGAGCCACGCGCACGACCCGGGCCATGCCGACCTACGAGCAAGTGCCCCGGACCGCGCGCACGCCCCGGACCGCGCCGACCTACGAGCAGGCCCCCTGGACCGCACGCACGAACCGGGCCGTGCCGACTCACGAGCAAGTCCCCCGGACCGCGCCGACTCACGAGAAAGCCCCCCGGACCGCGCACTCGCCCCGGACCGCGCCGACTCACGAGAAAGCCCCCCGGACCGCGCACTCGCCCCGGACCGCGCCGACTCACGAGCAGGCCCTCCGTACCACACGCGCGACCCGGGCCGTGCCAACCTACGAGCAAGCCCTCCGTACCGCGCGCACGACCCGGACCATGCCGCGTTACTGGCTCTTTCCCTGCCGCGCGCACATGACCTGGACCGTGCCGCGTCGCAGGCGCGCCCCCTGCCGCGCACACATGACAAGGACCGTGCCTCGCTGCTGGCACGCCCTCCGGTCCACGCGCGGGCCTCGGATTACGTCGTTCCCGAGCCACGGTGTCTGTCCCTTGCACGCGACCTGGATCGCGCCGCGCCGCACGCATGTCCTCTGCCGTTCGCACGAGACCTGGACCGTGCCGCGCTGCTGGAGCACGTGGGCCGCTATCTCGGCTTCCGCGCACGCGCCTTCCCCGTGCTGGAGCCCGGAAGCGGGGCCCCCATGAACCGCCTGCTGGAGATGGCCCGTTACAACACCGCCTGCGTCCTGGGCGAGGAATTCGCACGCGTCCTGGATGCATGGACACCTCACCTGGACGCGCTCGCGCGTACCACGTGGCCCGTGGAGACGGACCACAAGCTCCAGGCATGGGAATGGCTGGTCCTCCCCGAAGGCCAGTTCCTCAAGACGGACGCCGTGGACCATCACGCCGGGCTCGACCTGGTGGGCTGTCAGGACGTGGCCTGGGACATCGTGGGCGCCACCGTCGAGCTGGGACTCAGTGAACCCGCTCTCGCCACACACGTCGAGCGCACCAGCGGTCGCCGCGTGTCACCGTTGCTGCTGCGCTTCTACCGGCCCTGCTACCTCGCGTTCCAATGCGGGCATCACACCCTGGCCGCGACCGCCTTGGAAAAGGCGGCGCCCGGAGAAGCCACCCGCCTGCGCGCCACCGCTGCACACTACGCCGCCCACCTACGCGACGACCTGAGCGGGTCGTCGGCAGATCCTTGAGCTGTCCCGAGTTCCAAGACTCTCCATGAGGACGAACGCCTCGCGGAGTGCCGCGGTGAGCCGAGACATCGCGCCTACGCGGACATCAAGGTAGGTCCACGGACAGAGGCGCCCGCCGGGAGCGCTTTCGCCAAACCTGTCCGACAGTCGGACAGGTTCGCGCCGCCTGGGCCCCAGGCCGCCCTGTCCCGGCAACCAACGAGGACGGTGGGCCCACACGTCCATGTCAGACCCCTCTGGTTGGATGGGCGAGGCTGGGGCGAGGAGGGTGGCGGTGATGGTGCGGGTGGGGCTCGTGGCGTACGTGGAGGAGCAACTCGAGCGAGAGATTTCGCTCGGGAGGCTGTCGAGGAGCGGGCAGCTGGGCTCGGAGCAAGTGCTGGCGCGCCTCTATAATGTAAGCCGGGGTACCGTGCGCGAAGCGCTGCGACGACTGGCGGCGCGGGGGCTGGTGGTGCAGCACCCTGGGCGCAGGACGCGCGCGGTGGCGCTGGATGAATCGCTGACGCTGGAGAACCTGGGCCTGGCGCTGCATGACAAGCGCTCCGAGGAATGCCGACGGCTCTTGGAAGGCTTCTTCAGCCTCAAGCGGCAGGTGCTGGTGGAGCTCCTGGCGGACTGCTGTGTGAGTGCTTCCGAGAGGGATGTTCGCCAGCTGGAGGACCGCTGCTACGCCCTCGGGGACGCGGCGCACTGGAACCCCGGGGCACGGTGCGCGCAGCTGGAATTCGAGTTGCTGCGGCTGGCGGCCCAGGCGGCGTCACGTCCAGGGCACGTGCTCCTCATTCAGTCCCTGCAACGGGCCCTGAGAGGCAACGCGGCCCGGCTGCTGTCCTTCATGGGCGGCGAATCCCTGCGCCAGTGGGCCCTGTGCGCGATGCATGCCCTGAGCGAGCGCGACGCGCAGGCACTTCAGCACCAGCTGCCTACGCTGATGAAGGCGTGCGATGAGCGCGTGCTGGACGCCTTCGCCCCTGCTCCCCAAGAGTCAGCTGCCTCCGAGGCTCACTTCGCTCAGGACCTCGTTGGCGCGCCCACGTCAGCCAGCGGACAAGACGATGCATTGGAGCCACTTCCTTGCGTGGAGGTGCGTGACCTCGGTGCTCCCACGTCAGCCACCGGGCAGGACGATGCATTGGCGGCACCTCCTTGCGTGGAGGCCTGTGACTTTGGCGCTCCCACGTCAGCCAGCGGGCAAGGCGATGCGCTGGAGGCAGGCCCTTGCGTGGAGGTGCGTGACCTCGGTGCTCCCACGTCAGCCACCGGGCAGGACGACGCACTGGCGGCAGGCCCTTGCGTGAAGGTGCGTGGCCTCTGCCCTCCCGTATCAGTCACCGGGCGGGACGATGCTCTGGAGGCAGGCCTGTGCGCTGAGGCCCGTGGCCTCGGCGTCCCTGTGGCAGTCACCGAGCAGGAGGATGCGTTTGAGGCACGCCCGTGCGTTGAGGCGCATGGCCTCAACGCTTCCGTGTCAGCCTTCGAGGACACGGAGGCGCTTGGGGTGGCCTCCTGTCTTCAGGCGCAGGCCCTCCTCATTGAGCCCGATAGTGGGGGGCTGCGGTTTCCAGTCGCACTGGGGCTTGTCTCCAGTGGCCCCGGTGAGGAGTGCGCCGACGGGGACATGACGGGCTTGGCCTTGGGCGGCCTGTCCGACTGTCGGACGGGTTTGGACGCTTCGTCTGCGGAGGGTGGCCTCCAGCCCGAGGCTTCACCCGCTGACTCCCGCGCCTCAGCCCACTCGGCGGTGCACAAGGGGGACGGGCCGCTTCACGGCATCCCGGGCCCCCTGGGCCGGTGGGCTGCGCGCCTCTGGCGCTTCATTGCCCAGTCCCTGGGACTCCCTGCTTCATGAGCAGCGACTGCATTTCTTGTCCGCTGTCGTGAGGCTCCGTACTCCCTCCTTGAGAGGGTGCGCCTTCGTCGATGGCTTCGGACGCACCCGACCTACCTGGCGTAGCGCCGCGTCATCCTCGCGCAGAAGTCCGCGTACTCCTCCACGTGGTTCGGCGGGCTGGTGTGGTGCGCGGCCATGCCGCAGGACTCCGGCGTGAAGCAGTACGTGAGCGTCACGTCGAAATCCTCCAACGCGCGCATCTGCCGGTCGAACCACGCTTCCGCGCCCGGCCGCAGGCTGTCCGCCCAGCTGAGCCCCGTGCGCAGGTGGCGCACCCCCAGCTTCCTCAACCACGCCACCGCGTCGTCCAGCCGGGGGTCCTCGAAGTGGAACCACTGGCAGATGCCCAGCTCCGGCGTGTAGTCCGCGAAGTGGCGCAGCGCGCGCTTGGGCGTACCGTCCTCGCGCAACAGCCCCATGTGGAAGTGCCGGTAGTAGGATGACCCCTCCGCCTCGCGGTGGCGCGTGGTGGCGGGCCACGTCTTGGGCAGGTCATAGAGGCTGTACCAGTGGATCCGCTCCACCCGGCCCAGCAGCAGCTCCGCGGTGCGCCGCAGGCCGAACTCCTGCACCTCCTCCGCGCCAAAGGAGGACACCCCCACCTCCGTGACCCACACCGGATGGCGGGACACCGCGCGCACCTCCGCGATGCGCCGGGGCCACTCGTCGATGGGCCAGTGGTTCCAATCCAGCGGGAAGCCATGCACCGCCACCACGTCCACCTCGTCCAGCGCCCCCTGCCGATCCAGGCGCTCCAGGAAGCCCGTGTCGATGGGTGACATGCCCCCCAGCACCCGGGGCAGCGTCGGGTGCTCCGCCCGGACCGCCGCCCCCGCCAGCCGCACCATCCGCGAATAGATGAGCCAGTCCTTGTCGAGCTCGAGGTCCCAGTGGGACTTGTTGTTCGGCTCGTTCCAGAGCTTCACCGCTTCAATCATCGCGCGCCCCCTGCCATCCAGGGTGTGCAGCGCCCGTGGCCTTTCAAGGCAACCGTCCCCCAGGGGCACCCCCGCGCCCGACGGCCATCCCTCCCCACGGGGCAGCCTGCCCGGGAACTACGAAAGGCTTCGTTGACACCTACGAAATCGTTCGTATAACTATGCGTAGGAAGCGGTGAGGAGAGAGGAAGCCATGAGCCGAGGAAAGCTGCCGCGACCCACGGATGCCGAGCTGGCCATCCTGCGGGTGCTGTGGGACCGGGGCGCACGCACCGTGCGCGAGGTCCATGAGACGCTCCAGGACGGGAGCGGCTACACCACCGTCCTGAAGACGATGCAGATCATGACGGAGAAGGGGCTGGTGACGCGCGACGAGTCCCAGCGCGCGCACGTCTACAGTGCCCGGCTCCCCCGGGAGAGCACCCAGCAGCAGCTGGTCACCGACCTGGTGGACCGCGTGTTCGGCGGCTCTCCGGCGCGGCTCGCCCTGCAGGCCCTGTCCACGAAGAAGACGTCCCCCGAGGAGCTGGCGGAGCTGCGGCAGTTGCTGGATTCGCTCGAGAAGGAGTCGGAGTCATGAACGGTCTCATCCTGGAGTCGGTGGGTTGGGCGCTCGTGCACCTGCTGTGGCAGGGCGCGCTCGTGGCGGTGGCCCTGGCGCTGGCGCTCCGGTGGGTGGGCCGGCGCTCGGCGAACCTGCGCTACGCGCTGGCGTGCGGCGCGCTGGGCATCATGCTGGCGCTGCCGGTGGCCACCGCGTGGCGGCATGCCTCGCGCGCGGTGGACTCGCGCCCGGTGCGCACGGCTTCCGTCCAGCGGACCGCGGCGCCCCTCCCGGGCCCGGTATTCCGCTCGCACGTGGAGCTGCCCGCGCGGTCCATGCCCCTGAAGGAGACCCCGTCGCTGCCCCTGCTGGAGCGGCTGTTCCAGCAGGTGGGCGAGCACCTGCCCTGGCTGGTGCTCGCGTGGGGCATGGGCGTGGCGGCGTCCTCGCTGCGCCTGCTCAAGGGCTGGCTGGGGCTGCGCCGCCAGGTGGACGAGGCGGTGCACGCATCGAGGGAATGGCAGCAGCGGCTGGAGGTGCTGGCTCGGCGGCTGAACCTCACGCGCCCGGTGCGCCTGCTGGTGTCGTCGAAGCTGGACGTGCCGTCCACGCTGGGCTGGCTGAAGCCCGTGGTGCTGGTCCCCACCGCCACGCTCACCGGGCTGGCCGTGCGCGAGCTGGAGCTGGTGCTGGCCCACGAACTGGCCCACATCCGCCGTCACGACTTCGCGGTGAACATGGTGCAGACGCTGGTGGAGACGCTCCTCTTCTACCACCCGGCCGTGTGGTGGATGTCCCAGGTCATCCGCGTGGAGCGGGAGAACTGCTGTGACGACCTCGCCGTGCGCCAGGGCCCCGGTGCCCTCCCCTACGCCCGCGCGCTCACCGCCCTGGAGGCGCTGCGGTTGCAGGGAATGGACGCCAGCGGTCCCGCGCTGTCCGCGCTGGGCGGTTCGCTGAAGGACCGCGTGCGGCGGCTGGTGGTGGCGCCCGCGTCGCGATGCTCGTCGCGCTGGGCGGCGGGGGTGTCCATCGTCACGCTCGCCAGCAGCCTGGCGCTGGCGGTGCCGCTGACCGCGCTCGCCGTGCACCCCGTGAAGGCGCCTGGGGCAACGGCCCTGGCGCTCCCCGGCGTGAGCGCCATGCCCACCGGCCAGTCCCGGAAGAGCCTCGCCACGTCCACGGACCTGACACACGCCGCTTCGATGCCCACGTCGGTCGTCGCCCCCGGGCCCCTGCCGCTCGCGGTCCGCGCGGCGGCCGCGCCTTCGAGTCCGGTTCCTCCGCCGCTCGCGGTCGTCGCGGCGGCCCCTGCTCCGACCATGGGGTCCGCGCCGCTCGCCAACGTCGTCCCGGCTCCCCCGCCGCTCGCGGTCGGCGCGGCGGCCCCTGCTCCGACCACGGGGTCCGCGCCGCTCGCCATCGTCGTCCCGGCTCCCCCGCCGCCCGTGGTCCTCGCGGCGGCTCCTGCCCCGAATCCGGCGCCCGCACCGGTCGTCGCGCCGGCTCCGAACCCCGCGTCCGCCGACAAGGCGAAGGCCCGCGCGGAGCGGAAGGCGGCCCAGGACGCCGACGAGACCACCCGCGTGGGCGTGGATCCGCTGAGCGTGGACCAGCTGGTGGCGCTGAAGATCGCGGGCGTCACCCCGGAGGTCGTCGACCGCATCTCCGCCATGGGCTACGCGCCGACGGTGGAGACACTGGTGGGCTTCCAGCACGCCGGCATCACGCCGGAGTACGTGAAGTCCATGGCGGACCGCTTCGGCCAGTCCCTCCCGGCCGAGCAGCTGGTGGCCATGAAGCACCTGGGCGTCACGCCGGAATGGCTGGGGCAGATGGCCGCCCTGGGCTTCGCGAAGGAGGACCCCGAGGACCTGCTGTCCGCGAAGGCGATGAACATCGACGCCGCGTGGCTCAAGGACCTGAAGGCCGCGGGCTTCGGCAACCTGAAGCTGGATGAAGCCGTGCAGCTGCGCGCGCTGGGCGTCGACTCGGCCTGGCTCCGCGAGCTGGAAGCCGCGGGCGTGAAGCCCGCCACCGTGGATGAGCTGGTGCGCCTGCGCACCGGCGGCGTGGACGCGGAGTTCATCCGCCGCATGCAGAAGCCCCGGAAGTAGTCCCTCCCTTCATCTCCCATGCGGTCCCACCGCGCGCTCCTCCAACCCGGAGCGCGCGAGCGGGCCGCGCCTTGCCCGAAAAGGAGTCGCCGTCATGACGTCTCGCCTGTCTCCGTGGCTCACCGTGTTCGTGATGCTCCTCGCCCTCCCCGTCCTCGCCGCCGATGCCCAGCGCACCGGCACGTGGGGCGCGGTGGTCCGTGAGCAACGATTGCAGCTGTCATTGCAGCCCAAGGACCGTCCGGATTCGCACCATGGCTTCTCCGCGCCGCTCGCGGACTTCCAGGGGCTGTCCACCCAGGAGGGCAGCAGCGCCCCCTTCAAGCTGGTGCGCGAGGCGGGCACGTTCGACTTCGAGGGCCGCTTCAAGGACGGCCAGGGCGTGGGCACCTGGCGCTTCAGCCCGGACGCCAGCTACGCGAAGAAGCTGGCGGAGCTGGGCATTCCCAGGCCGGACGCGGATGAGCAAATGCTCCTGGCCAGCGTGAACGTCGGGCCCCAGCGCGTGCAGGCGCTCGCGGCCACGGGCCAGAAGGTGACCACCGTGGATGAGCTGGTCCAGGTGGGCATCTTCCAGGTCACCCCGGACTACGTCCGCGCGATGGCCTCCGCGGGCTACCCGAACCTGACCATTGAGCAGCTGGTGGCCTGCCGCATCCACCAGGTCACGCCGGAGCGCATCCAGGGCTACGCGGCGCTGGGGTTCAAGGGACTGTCCATGGATTCGCTGCAGGCCATGAGCATCCATGGCGTGACACCGGACTTCGTCCGCGAGATGCGCGGCCTGGGCTTCAAGGACCTGAGCGCGGACGACCTCGTGGCCATGCGCATCCACGGCGTCACGCCCGCGTTCGTGAAGGAGATGCGCGAAGCGGGCTATGAGAACGCCACTGCGGAGGACTTCATCTCCATGCGCATCCACGGCATCGACTCCATATTCGTCCGCTCGATGTCGAAGAAGCGCAAGTAGCCAGCAGGCACGGTGTCGTGGGTTTCCCATACGTCATCCGGCGCCACCGCTTGTCATGCGAACGCGACCGTGCCGCAATCCGGCGGTGCAAGGCATTGCCGCCTTGCACCGACCGGAGCGTTGCAGATGCGGAGCATGATGAAGGCGTTGTTCGTGATGAGCCTCACCCTGGGCGTCCTCGCCTCCTGTGGCCCCGCCACGGGGGCTGACGAAGCCGAACTTCCCAGCGGCGAGGCCCAGGTGGAGCAGGAGATCGGCACCGACCCCAACTGCCCTATCTCCCAGATGCAGTCGATGATCACCTGGCAGACGCAGTGCCGCACGTCCTGCTCGAACAGCGCCGGGTACGATGAGCCGAACACCACCTACGGCGGCTACGGATTGCCCGGCACCAAGTACAAGCGCTGCTGCTCGAACGGCACCTGTACGACCTGGAAGCTCATCGGGCCGGTCTGTCAGATCTGCGAGCTGAACTGACCCACGGCCAACGCCCCGCCCGACGCTCGGTCGGGCGGGTGCGTCACCGCGGGCATGGTTCCCAGTGGCCAGGCGCGTACACACCCATGCGGGAGCAGCCCATGCGCCACCTTCGAGCGCACGAAAGGAACGCCATGACGACCCAGGTCGCGAGCTCTCCCAAGGTCCTCGTCACGCAGCCCGCGGAGCGGGAGCTTCGCATCGAGCGCATCTTCAACGCGTCCCGCGAGCGTGTGTGGAAGGCCCTGACCCATCCCACGCTGATCGCCCAATGGTGGGGCCGGGGAAACAAGCTGGTGATCGAACGCATGGACGTCCAGCCCGGCGGCCACTGGCGCTTCGTCGAGCACGCGCCCGACGGCACCTACGGCTTCGAGGGCCGCTTCCGCGAGGTGAAGCCCCTGGAGCGCCTGGAGCAGACCTTCGAATGGGACGGCGCGCCCGGCCACGTGTCCGTGGACATCACGACGCTGGAGGACCTGGGCGACGGCCGCACGAAGCTCGTCAGCGTCTCCCTGTTCCACACCGTGGAGGACCTCCAGGGCATGGTCGGGGCCGGCATGGAGCAAGGCATCAACCAGAGCTACGCGGCGCTGGATGCGCTGCTCGCGCAGCCCCACTGACGCCGCCTTCCGCTTATGAACGGGACCAAACAGACTAAACCAAATTCCAAGAAATCAAGATTGAAAGTCTGTACCCCAAGGACTTCTCGTCGCCTCCCATCCTTGCTGGAGGCGGCAGCTGGTCCCAACCCCCCGTTTCTTTTCCCGCGCGCTCGTCCGGGCGTGCCTGGTGCTTCCCCTCTGCCCGCTTGTGGCCTGTGACGTCCGCGAGCCCACGCCCGACGCGCGCGTCGCCGTGTCACGCGGCGCGGTCACCGGCGAGCTGGCCGCGACGCTCATCGACGACGGCGGCTTCAACTACCCCTGGCAGGTGAACGACGGCGACGACAACTCGGGCGCGTGGGGCGCGGGCGACAACGCCTATGCCGGCTACGACCTGGGAGCGTTGAAACAGGTGCGGGAGGTGTGGAGCCTGGGCGACCAGGCGTACCGCTTCCACGTCCAGCTCTTCGACGCGAGCTGGTCCCAGACGGGCTGGTACGACTGCAACGTCGACGGCAGCGCCGTCCAGTGGCAGGGCTGCGACATCCCGGACACGAACGCGCGCTTCGTCTACGTGCGCTACCGCACGAACACGACCGGCTCCTGGGTACAGGAGGTGAACCTCCTGGGGGACGCCGCGGGCCCCAGCGAGCTGCCCATTCCCACGGGCGCCTTCCGGGGCACCTACTTCAGCGACCGGAACCTGACGACCCGCGCCTTCCAGCGTCAGGACGCCGCCATCCAGTTCTCCTGGGGAACCGGGAGCCCCGGCACGGGCGTGGGCGTGGACGACTTCAGCGTGCGCTGGGAGGGCGACTGGAACTTCGCCAGCGCGGGCACGTACCGGTTCTCCACCACGTCCGACGACGGCAGCCGCGTCTATGTCGACGGGGCGCTCGTCGTGGACCACTGGAGCGACCACGGCGCGTCCACGCGGACCGGCGACGTCACGCTCACCGCCGGCACGCACCGCGTGAAGGTGGAGTACTACGAAGCCGCCGGCGACGCGTCCGCCCAGGTGGGCTGGACGTTGCAGTCCGGGAGCACGCCCGGCGTGGGGGGCGTCCCGAATCCGCCCACCGGCTGGGTGCTGGACCTCCAGGACGACTTCAACTCGCTGGACTGGAACACGTGGAAGCAATGGCAGACGAACGTGCCGCTCATCCACACGGTCATGGTGATGAACACGCAGAGCC
The DNA here is from genome assembly GCF_042231735.1 of Corallococcus exercitus. Taxonomy (GTDB): domain Bacteria; phylum Myxococcota; class Myxococcia; order Myxococcales; family Myxococcaceae; genus Corallococcus; species Corallococcus exercitus_B. Next base: position 8,831,948 of record NZ_CP102577.1, on the reverse strand, counting down.
AGTGCGTGACGGTCAACGGCCACCTGGAGATGCGCGCCCGGAAGCGCAATGACGGCTCCGGCATCTGGGACGGCTGCTACCTGGACCAGGGCACGTGGTGGGACGAGCAGCACTGGCGGCCGGCGCATCCCGGCTACGCGGACTACCAGGTGTCGTTCAAGGCGGACCTGCCGCCGGGCATGGGCACGGGCATGTACTTCCTGATGTGGCCCATCGCGGAGAGCTGGGGCGGGACGCCGTGGCCGCCGGAGCTGGACATCGTGGAGCTGCCCCACAACGACGGCACGAACGTGATGACCACCTGGCACTGGGACCCGGACAACAAGCAGTCCGAGGTCCGCCCCACCGTGGACCGCCGCAATGGCAAGCAGTGGGTCTACACCGCGCGCCGCGTGGGCAATGACATCCGGATGTGGATTGGCGACCCGGCCACCAATGCCATCCGCGAGATTCCGCTGCCGGCCGCGTTCTCCAACAACCCGGACTACAAGCGGATGCTGGTGGGCATGGCGAACTTCGTCGCGTCCACGTGGGCCCTCAACGGCAACGCGTCCGCGTTCTGGTACGGCGATGCGAACGCCACGGGCTCTACGGCATGGACCGCGTCCATCGACTACGTGAAGGTCTGGAAGCCGGGCCCGGGCATGAGCGGGCAGTAGGTCCTTCCCTCCCGGCGCGGACGATTCAGGGCAGGTCGTCCGCGCTTCGTGGCTCCTTCACGGGCTGGCCATTCTGCTCCCGCCGGGCGCGGCCCACGGCCTCGTACACCGCCATGCGGGCGCGCATGATGCCACCCAGGGGCCGGTGCGCGGTCAGGCTGTGCGAGGGGCTGAACAGCATCGCCTCGTCCACCGCGTCCTGGAGGGCCGGGTCGTACGCATCCTGCGCGGGCAGCACGAGCCGGGCCACGGGCTGATAGGGACTCTCCTCCTCGGGCCACTCCGCGTTCGCGTTCTCCACCGGCATCCGCTCCAGGTCCGTGCACAGCTGGACGCCCATCACGAACTCCGCCGGGTGCTCGCGGAAGAACGCCACCACCGCCTGGCGCAGGCCGTCGTAGTCCTTCACGTCCAGCTTCGCGTCCACCAGCGCGCGCAAGCCCGGCGAGTCCGGCGTCACGTTGAGCTTCGCGAGGTAGTCCCCGTACCGGATGGGGGCCTGGCTGAAGTACGGCTCGCCCAGCGGGTGCAGGAAGGGGTGGCCGAAGAAGTCCAGCACCGCGCTGTCCGCGCCCACCGCGTGCAGCCCCGTGTTCGTGGCGAGCGACACCGCGGACACCGCGCCCTTCACGGCCTGCGGCGTGCGGGGCGCGACGTGCTCCACCGGCGCAATCTGCGCGAGGAACGCCCTGGGGCCCACCGCGTTGAACACCTTGCCGGTGTCCAGGAGGAAGTCCTGCGTCGTCTCTCCCGCGTGGCCGGGCAGCATGGGCCCCAGGCCCTCGACGCCCAGGACCTTGAGGGCCAGGCCCCGCGGACCTGAGACCCGCCGGTCGTCGTCCAGGTCCCCGGGCACGTGCGACAGCCGCGCCACGACGGGATACGTGCGGGCCCGCGCGAACAGGCCCTGGCGCAGGTGCGCGGGCAGGCCCTCCAGCACGCGCAGCTCCCCCTTCACCAGGCCGTGGGCCTTGGCGTGCGCGGCGCGCACCGTGCGGCCGTGCTTCGGGCGCGTCAGGGCCATGCCCTTGAGCATCGCGGCGATGAGCTTCTCGATGACCACCCCTTCGTCGGGCTCCACCACCTCGACGTCGTCGCGGTAGCGGACGTAGCCGTGCGGCGCCTGCTTCGACTCGGACTCGCTCATGGCCGGGACCGTCCTGGACCTCCGGCGCTGGAGGTAGGCGACAAGCCTCCACGCGTCAGGGCTCCCGGTGCCTTCCAGGCCCGGAAGGTCCGCTGCTGGATGCTCCGGCGGCGCGGAGTGGCGCGCGCTGCACATCCGGCCCCGCAGTCCGGCATACCTTCCCCCTGCTTTTCGGTGTATCCCTGGCTCCCCCCCAACGGGCTTCCCCCCTGCCCGGCCCATCAGGAGCAAGCCATGCACCACAGCCGCCTCAGCACGTTCGTCATCGACTGCAAGGTCGGGGACCTCGAAGCCGCCACCCGGTTCTGGAGCGCGGCGCTGGGCCGGAAGGTGGCCCCACCGGACGCGGACTCGCCCACCTACCGCGAGCTGGAGGCGAAGCCGGAGGAGCCCATGCTCCTCATCCAGCAGGTGGAGCACGAGAGCCGCATCCACCTGGACATCGAGGCGGACGACCTGGACGCGGAGCTGGAGCGGCTGGAGGCGCTGGGCGCGAAGCGCGTCGCCTACGTGAAGCGCTGGTGGGTGGTGGAGGCCCCCACCGGGCAGCGCTTCTGCATCGTGCGCCCGCAGCGCGGCCCCCTGGAAGGCCGCGCCAACGTGTGGGACGGCGAGGGCCGCTGAAGAAAGCGCCCTACACCTGCGCCGGGCCCAGCGCGGCCTGGAGCAGGTCCAACAGCCCCGGCCATGCCTCCGCGGCCAGCCACAGCCCCTCCGGGGCGTGCGCCGCGGTCATCTTGAGCGAGGAGGACTCGAAGAGGCGGGCCGCCAGCGCGCCGTCCTTCGGCAGCTTCCCCTCCACCCGGAGCACCTGTCCGTCCCAGGCCAGCTCCGGCGGCAGCAGCCTGCGCGCCAGGGCCTGGAGCGCGGCCTTCCCGGCCCCCGTGCGCAGCGCGCCCATGAGCAGCGACGACGCGCCGGGGGACTCCTCCAGTTCCACCCGCCCCGGCGTGGCCAGCCACAGCGTGTAGCGCCCCTGGGCCAGCTCCACGCGCTGGGGGGTCGTCTCCACCCGCAGCTTCCAGCCCCGCACGTCCAGCCGCAGGTCGTACACGGCGGGGGCGCTGTCCCAGGAGCGCAGCGTGAGCCCCTTCACGCGGGAGAGCACGCTTCGCGACAGCGCCTCCACCCGCGCGTGCGACAGGCGCACCCGCCGGCCGGCGACGTCCACCGCCACCTCCTGGGCCAGTCCCTCCGGCAGGGCCATGGCCCACGCGAGCGCCCCGTCCAGCATTCCCATCCACGACTGCCCCGCCATCGCGCGTCACTCCCTGGGCCCCCTCCCGCCTCCCGACAGGGCGCCCGTCGGGTGCACAATGGGGGACGCGGGCGCCCCGTGCAAAGCCTCCGCGCGGTGCTACGGTGCGCCCCGTGCCCCAGAGCGAGTCCCTGTCAGAGCGGGTGGAGCGGTTGGAGCTGCCCTTCAACGAGTACGGTGTCGACCCGTACGGCATCTCCAAGAAGCACCTGAAGCTGGCGCTGGAGTTCTTCGCCTTCCTCTACCGGAACTACTTCCGGGTGCGCTGCACCGGCGTGCAACACATCCCCAAGCAGGGCCGGGGCATGCTGGTGGGCAACCACTCCGGCGGCGTCGCGGTGGACGGGATGATGGTGCTCACCTCCACCCTGCTGGAGATGGAGCCGCCCCGGCTGGCGCAGGGCATGGTGGAGCGCTTCATCCACAAGTTCCCCGTGGCCTCGCTGTGGGCCAGCCGCACCGGCCAGTTCACCGGCCTGCCCGAGCACGCCGTGCGCCTGCTGGAGGACGACCGGCTCCTGATGATCTTCCCGGAAGGCGCCCGCGGCACCGCGAAGCTCTACCCGGAGCGCTACTCGCTGGTGGACTTCGGCACGGGCTTCATCCGGCTGGCGCTCCAGACGCGCTCGCCCATCATCCCCTTCGCCTTCCTGGGCGGCGGCGCGGCCATCCCCACCATCACCAACGCGTACGCGCTGGGGAAGCTGTTGGGCATGCCGTACATCCCGCTGACGCCGTACCTGCTGCCGCTGCCCCTGCCGGTGGGGCTGGAGATCCATTACGGCGAGCCGCTCGTCTTCGAGGGCACGGGCGACGAGGAGGACCACGTCATCCAGGGCTACGTGGACCAGGTGAAGGCCCGCATCCAGCGGCTCATCGAAGACAACCGCGCCGAGCGCAACCTGCGCCGGACCCGGAGGCTGTTGCCATGAGGGTGTTGATTCCAGGCATCTCCGGCGGCATCGCGCGCAGGCTGGCGCTCAAGCTGCACGAGGCCGGCCACGAGGTCGCGGGCATCGACATCCGGCCGTGGCGGGACGCGCCCAAGGGCATCCAGGTGCACCCGGTGGACGTGCGCAAGCGCGCCGCCGAGGACGTCTTCCGCCGCTGGAAGCCGGAGGCGGTGGTGCACATGGCCACGGTGACGGCGTTCACCGTGCCCGGCGGCGAGCGCGGCCGCATCAACCTGGACGGCACCAAGGCGCTGTTCGACCACTGCGCGGCGCACGGCGTGAAGCAGGTGCTCTTCGTGGGCCGGCACACGTTCTACGGCGCGGCGCCGGACTCGCCGCTGTACCACTCCGAGGACGAGCCCCCGCGCGCGCTGGAGGCCATCCCGGAGCTGGCGGACCTGGTGGCCGCGGACCTGTACGCGGCGACGGCGCTGTGGCGCATGCCGGACGTCACCACCGCGGTGCTGCGGCTCGTGTACACACTGGGCACGCCGGGCACGGGCACGCTCGCGAACCTCCTGCGCGGCAAGCGCGTGCCCATGGTGCTGGGCTACGACCCGCTCTTCCACGTCATCCAGGAGGAGGACGTGGTGACGGCGCTGCAGCTGGCGCTGGAGAAGAAGGTGCGCGGCATCTTCAACGTCGCGGGGCCCGCGCCCGTGCCGCTGTCGGTCATCATCCGGGGCACGGGCCGCACGCCGGTGCCGCTGCCGTCGCCGGTGCTGTCGCTGCTCCTGGGCCGGGCGGGCTTCCCCCGCCTGTCCGTGGGGGCCACGGACCACCTGAGATACCCCATCGTGGTGGACAGCAAGCGCTTCCTGGAGGCCACGGGCTTCCAGTACGCCTACGACGAGGGCCGCATCCTGCGCGCCTACGCGGACGCGCTGCCGGTGGACCGGGCGGGCCATGGTGGCCGATAGCGTGGGCGCGGCCTCCGCCGCCTCGCCGGGCCTGTTGCGCCGGGTGGAGGCGGTGGTGTTCCTCACCGTGTTCCTGGACCTGGTGGGCTTCGGCATCGTCATCCCGATGCTGCCCTTCTACGTGCAGTCCATGGGCGGCTCGGCGCGCACGGTGGGCATCCTCCTGGGGTGCTTCAGCTTCACGCAGCTGCTCGCCACGCCGCTGCTCGGGCGGTACTCGGACCGGCACGGGCGCAGGGCGGTCATCCTCCTGAGCCTCTTGGCGAACGCGGTGGCGATGGCGCTGTTCGCGCTGGCCAGCTACCGGCTGATGCTGCCGCTCTTGTTCGCGTCGCGCATCCTGGCGGGGGCGACGTCCGGCAACATCGCCGCGTGCCAGGCGGCGCTCGCGGACGTGACGACGAAGGAGACGCGCGCGAAGGCCATGGGCCGCATTGGCGCGGGCATCGGCCTGGGCATGGTGCTGGGGCCCACGCTGGGCGGGCTGTTCTCCGGGCTGGGGGCGTGGGTGCCGCCGCTGCTCGCCGGGGGCCTGGCGCTGGTGGGCTTCCTGGGTGCGCTCATCGCGATGCCGGAGACGCACCCGGTGGAGAAGCGCGTGGCGGCGAAGTCCCAGGCGCGCTGGGCCGCGCTGCAGGACCCGTCGCGGCGCAAGGCCTTGGGACTGGTGCTGGGGTTGTTCTTCGCCGTCTTCCTGTCCATGACCACGCTCCAGGTGGCGTTCGCGCTGCTGGTGCAGGCGCGGCTGGGCTGGGGCTCCAAGGAGGTGGGCTACACCTTCGCGGTGGTGGGCGGCCTGGGCATGGTCATCCAGGGCGGGCTGATTGGTCCGCTGTCCCGCGCGGCGGGTGAGTTCCGGCTGCTCATCACCGGGGCGCTGCTGCTGGCGTGCGGCATGGCGGGGCTCGCGGTGTCGCATCAGGCCCTGCCGATGATGGTCGCCGTGGTGCTGGTGGGCGTGGGCACGGGCTTCCTGCAGCCGCTGATTTCGAGCCAGGCCTCGCAGGTGGCCCCGCCGTCGCAGCAGGGCGCCGTGCTGGGTCTGGCGCAGTCGTGCGGCGGGCTGGCCCGCACGGTGGGTCCGGTGGCGAGCGGCTGGATGTATGCGTCCTGGAGCACCCAGGCCCCCTTCCTGACGGGCATGGTCTCGGCGCTCGCGGCGGCGGGGCTGAGTGTGCTGCTCCATCGGGAAACCGGGGACGACGCGGGGCGCTAAAGCCTTTCAGACCCACCCGGGTCCCTTCCTTCCCGGAATGCCATACCTCCTTTGGGGGGCTTGTCATCACCCGACCCGTGAGAGCAGGCTTTTGCTCACGAGGGGGCGGTGAAGCCATCACTCCCGGGGGGTAGTGCTTGCCATTGGCGGGGGAAGTCGCGCTGCTGGATGCATTGGACCGCCAGGCCCGGCGCCGGGCGGAAGGCATCGCGACCCTGAGCGTGCTGGAGGGACCGGAGGCCCTGGGGGGGACCCTCTGGAACCGGTGGGCCGCGAGGCACGGTCAGACGGTGGTGGAGGTCTCCGGGGAGGACCCGCATGCGGCGGCGCTGGGCTGGGCCCGGGCGCTGGCGGCGACCCGGGACCTGGGGGCGGACGCGGAGGCGCTGGCGATGTTCAGCCTGACGGCCGCGAATCCCAGACACACGCCGGTGTTCCGGGGGAAGACAGCGCATGAGCGGCGCGTGTTGTTGGACGCGCTGCCGCCGCCCGCGCTGTTGCCGGAAGCCACCTGGGCGCTGTGCCGGGAGCTGGTGATTCACCGGGAGGCGGTGGAGCCCGGGGCCCTGCCGGACGCGGTGCGCACGGCGCTCCAGAAGAACCTGGCCACGGGGCTGCGCGCGTTGCATGCGCTGGTGCCGCCCGGGAAGGCGCCGGTGGTGCGGGTGCCCGCGGGGGAGGCGCCGTCGTGCCGGGGGCTCCGCGTGGCGGAGGTGCTGAGCAACGCGGTGCCGGCGCTCGCGGTGGCGTGCGGGGTGTCCAGCGAGGCGCTGGGGGCGTTCCTGGCGGGCGGGGAGACGCGGCTGAAGGCGCTGGTGCGCGAGGGCGTGCTGGAGGTGCCGGTGGAGCCCTCCGAGGCCGCGAGCGCGGTGGCGACGCTCCGGAAGCTGGAGCGCACGGGCGCGACGGAGGCGCAGCGCGTGAGCGCCGCCGAGGTGGCGCTGGCGGTGCTGACGGGCGCGGGCGAGGCCGGAGCGGACCGGGCGCGGAGCAAGGCGGAGGCGTACCTGCGCGACCGGCTGGAGGAGCACCCGGGCACCGCGGGCCTCTTCGAGCTCAACGCCCGGCTGCATCCCGAGGACAAGCGCTCCTGGGAGGTGGACCTGCTCTGCCGTTCGCTGCGCATCGCGGTGGAGATCGACGGCTACCACCACTTCCAGGATCCGGAGCGGTTCCGCCGCGACCGGCGCAAGGACCTGGACCTGCAGCGCGAGGGCTACTGGGTGTACCGGCTGCTCGCGACGGACGTGCTGTCCCAGCTGGAACACATCCTCCACACCCTGGACACGTTGATTGAAGCCCGGAGGCGCGAGCCTGGCGGGCGGGAGCCACGACATGGACACCGACACCCCTGACACCCGACTCCAGGGCCTGGCCCTGGCATGGCTGGCGACGCGCTCGGAGAAGAAGGCCGGCACGCGCAACGAGCTGGCGAAGACGCTGCATGCCTTCGTGGAGCACCGCTGGAGCCGGGGCGAGTGGACCGGGCGGTTCGACGCGCTCTTGACGGGGCTGCTGGACGGCAAGCTCGTGGAGGCCCGGGGCCGCGCGGGGCTGGCGCTGACGGGGCCGGGCCGTCAGCAGGCGCTGAAGTTCCTGCGGGTGGAGTCGCCCAAGGGGCTCACGTGGAAGCGCGTGAAGCAGCAGCACCTGCTGGCGAAGGGGCTGGGGCTGCCGGGCTCCAAGCCCGCGCTGGGGCGTTTATCGGACGCGGACGGCGTGCGGGCGCTGGTGCTCAAGCGGGCGCACAAGGTGGCGGGGCCGGAGACGCCGACGCTGGCGCAGGTGCGCGACCGGCTGCTGTGGCGGCAGCTGGGTGTGGAGACGGAGGAAGCGTTCTCGCTGCGCGCGGTGCAGGCGCACCTGCTGGGCAAGCTCCTGGAGCAGGAGGTCAGCGACCCGAAGCGCGGCGTGGAGCAACTGGCCGCCCGCGCGGTGGGCGCGTCACGCGTGGACGCGGAGGTGGTGCGACTGGCGGCGCTGCGGGAGTGGGTGCTGGCGGAGGCAGCCCCGGTGCAGCCAGGAACGTCCGCGGAAGCAGCGCGGGTGGAGGCTCCGCCCTCGGACACAGCGTCCTTCGCCAGGCGGGTGCTTGCCGTGGCCCGGGCGCTTCCCACCGGCCGCTTCGGTGACAACAAGGTCTTCATCTCCCACGTGTGGAAGGCCATGCAGCCTGAGTGGTCGAGCCGCGATGCATTCGACTCCGCACTGCTCAGTGCCAACCGCCAGCGACACCTGTCGCTGAGCCGCGCGGATGTCACCTCCGCCATGAGCGCGTCGGACGTCAACGAGTCCGAGGTCCGTGCCTACGGCGCCACCTTCCACTTCGTCGTTGTCTAGCCCGTCCTCCTGGAGCGCTCATGCCCACCGACGCCCGCCTCGAAGCCTTCCTGGCTGACGGTCCCGAGATCTTCAACAGTGTCCAGCAGGGGCAGACCCTCTGGAAGCGAGACCCCTTCGACGTCGAATCCATCAACGCCCCTGCGCGTCGCGTCTTCGAGCGGTTGGTGAAACGTGCGACACGAACGCCCCCGCCAGACTCCGGAAAGCTGCTGCTTCTCCTGGGCGAGTCAGGAAGTGGCAAGACCCACCTGGTCCGCGCCTTCCGCAACAGCGTGCACGGCCAGGGGCTTGGCTACGTCGGCTACATGCCAATGACCGTCGACGCCACGAACTACGACCGGCACATCCTCTCCAACTTCATCCAATCCCTGGATCGCCCCTACGACTCGGATGTGAATGAAGAATCAGGGCTGATGCGGTTGTCGGACGCGGTCATGCGGCACTGCACCAGTGCCTTCGCGCCGCTCATCCCGGAAGAGAGCATCCTGGAGGAGCACGAACTGCACGACATGATCCGTGCGCTCGCGGATGAGCTGCATGCGGACCCCCGGTTCCGCCATGTGGACGTGTACCTGCTGCGTGCCCTGCTCTGCCTCCAGCGAAGGGAAGCACGCTTCCACCACCGCATCCTCCAGTGGCTTCGCTGCGAGGACATGGCCCCCGCTGACCGCGCGATGGTCGGAGAGCTGGTCCCCAGGACCGCGGACGACGACCCGGTCCGGATGATGGAGGACCTGGGACGGCTCATGGGAGTGATGGGTCAGGCCCTGGTCATCTGCGTGGACCAGGTGGAAGACCTCCACGACTTCGAACAGCGCCCCGGAATGGAGCCGTCCTTCCGCCGGGCCATGAACAGCCTGGCGGCAGTCGTGAGTCACGTGCCCACGGCCATCGTGGTGGTGTGCTGCCTCACCGACTTCTGGACGACCATGCGGAGCCGACTCAATCAATCCATCATCGACCGCATCGAGGTCGACCCCGAGCCCCTGGACCTGGATCGCCTCGTCACCGCGCAAACCGCGCGAGACATCGCTGCCCGCCGGCTGAAGTCCCTCTACGAACAGCAGGGGATTCCGTTCGACCCCGGCAATCCCACCTACCCCATTCCTCCGGAAGGCTTCGAGCTGTTGAGCGGCGTCAGGACGCGCGATGTGCTCAACGCGTGTCACCGCTACCGGGACCGCGCCATCCAGGACGGGAAGCTCCCGGCGGCTTTTCCGTTGGCCGAGAAGCCAAAGCGTCCGAGCGCCCAGGTGCCCACCGTGACGGCTCCCGTCACCAAGGACCTGGATCAGGCGTGGACGGACTTCAAGGCCAACTTCAAGGGGCAGATTCCGGACGAGGACCCGGAGATCGCGGCGCTCCTGGGTTGGGCCATCGAGGTGAGTGGTGAGGAACTGGGAGGCCCGACCCGCTTCAAGGTGAAGCCTCGCGGCGAGGAGACGCTAGAGGTGACCGTCCAGCCTGGAGACGCCCAGCTCTTCGTCGCGCTCTGCAACAACTCCTCACGCGGTGGCCACCTGGGCCGACAGATGGCGAGTGCGCTGAAGGCCGCCGCGGGCAAGCTGGCCGTCCTCGTGCGGACCACGGACTTCCCGGGAGCCCTGGGCACCCTCGTGGAAGAACAGACGACGTTGCTGCTACGCAAGGGAGGCCGCCGAGCGGTCCTGGGCAACAGCGACCTGCGTGAACTGGTGGCATTGCAGGCCTTCCGTCAGCAATACACGGGACCAGAGTTCCTGGGCTGGAGCCGGACCTCGCGCCCGGTGACCCGGCTCAAGAGCATCACGGATGTACTCGCGCTCGAAAAGCCGGGGCCTGGCCCGGGTCAGCCACCCAAGGGTGGCTCGACGCCTGAACAGCCGTCGCAGACCCGACCCGAGGGTGGGCAGTCAGCGACTTCCAGGCTTGCCGACAACGTCAGCCATCTCACCGCCAGGAAGCTTCCGGAGGCGGTGAAGGCCCCTGTCTCCGCGGGCCCGATGCGACTGGGCGTCTCCGAGGGCGTCTTCTCCAACACCGTCTCCGTTCATCCGGATGAACTGACGAAGCACAGTGCCTTCCTCGGCGGCCCTGGCAGTGGCAAGACGACCCTGGCCCTGAACCTCATTGAACAGCTGGTGATCCAAGGCGTCCCGGCGCTCCTGGTTGACCGCAAGGGCGATCTCGCGGCCTACGCGCGGAGGGAGGCCTGGGAGGAGGAGCTGGACGACCCGGTGATGGTTGAACGCCGGCGACTGTTACGCGAGCGCGTGGACGTGGCGCTCTACACCCCGGGCCGCTCGGATGGGCGCTCACTCGCGATCCCGGTGGTGCCTCAGGGGCTCGACAAGCTTCCCCCTGCGGAACGCGACCAGGTCATCCAGCAGGCGGCTGACGCCATTTCCAGCATGCTGGAGTACAAGAGCAGCCAACGCGACCGGGCCGCGAAGGCGCTGTTGGCCCAGGCACTCCGGTTGTTGGTGCAGCGGCCTTCCGGGAAGGAAATCACCCTGGACCTCATCCAGCGCTTCGTCGCGGCCCAGGACATGACGCTGGTCCAGGAGGCGCACGGACTGGATGACAGGGTCTTCACCAAACTGGCCCAGGACCTCGCGACGCTGCGGCTCAATGCCCAATCCCTGCTCTCCAGTCAGGGAGAGAAGCTCGACATGGGCGAACTGCTTGGACAGGGAAGCACCAAGGTGCCGGGAAAGACGCGGCTGACCATCGTCAGCACCAAGTTCCTCGGCAGCCTGCAGAACTCCCTCTTCTGGGTGTCGCAGCTGCTCGTGGAAGCCAACCGCTGGGCCAGTCAGCACCCGTCGCCGAAGCTCCAGGCGGTGCTTCTCTTCGATGAGGCGGACATCTACCTCCCAGCGATGAGCGTCCCGTCCACGAAGCAACCCATGGAGAACCTGCTCCGGCGTGCCCGCTCGGCCGGCATCGGCGTGATGCTCGCGACGCAGAGCCCGGGAGACCTGGACTACAAGTGCCGCGACAACGTGCGCACCTGGTTCGCGGGCCGCGTGAAGGAAGAGGTGGCGCTCAAGAAGCTCAAGCCGATGTTCGCGGATGCACGGGTGGACGCGGCCGTACGACTGCCGCCCCAGAAGATGGGCCAGTTCCACGTCCTGCGCGACGGTCAGGTGGAGCAGCTCAAGGCGGACCGGAACATCATCAAGACAGAGCAACTCTCCGAGGACGAAATCCTCCAGCTCGCGCACCGCTCGCGCGAGCAGGGCTCCTGACGCCCGTTCCACGGCCGCCCCCTTCCCCGCTGGCTTCAGGCCCACGGGCAGGGAGGCGCTCCCCTTTCCTGGACTGGACTGGCCCTCGGGCGGGGAGTCGTCCCGGCCGACCTCGCGCGGCCTCTTCGGGCGGCGGACCCCATACTTCCCCCAGGTGTCTTCCGTAGGGGGAAGCAGGAATGGTCTTGCGACAGGGCCAGGGACGGACCGCGCGTGGGCGCCCTGCATCCGAGGAGGGCTCGTCCCTCCAGGCCCTCGAAACCCTGGAGCGCATCTCGGATGCGGTCCTCTCGCTCGACCGCTCCTGGCGCTTCACCTACCTCAACGCGCGCAGCGAGTGGCTGCTGCGGCGCCCGCGTGCGGAGCTCCTCGGCCGTGTCGTGTGGGACGAGTTCCCCGAGGCACGAGGCTCCGTGTTCGAGCGGGAGTACCGGCGGGCGCTCGGGGAGCAGGTCAACGTCGCGTTCGAGACCTACTACGCGCCCCTCGACGCCTGGCTCGACGTGCGGGCGTACCCCTCCTCGGGGGGCCTTACCGTCTGCTTCCGGGACGTCAGCGCCCGCAGGCACGCCGCGCAGGCGCTGCATGAGTCGGAGCAGTTCCTGCGCTCCACGCTCGACTCGCTGTCCACGAACATCGCCATCCTCGACGGCCAGGGCGTCATCCTCGCCGTCAACGCCGCGTGGCGCCGCTTCGCGCATGACAACGGCTGCGTGGAGGTGGACGGGCGCAGCCCGTGCGGCGTGGGCGCGGACTACCTGGGGGTGACGGAAGCCTCCCGGGGCGAGAACGCGGAGGAGGCACCGTCCGTGGCGACGGGCATCCACGCCATCCTCGCGGGCCGCGCCGATTCGTTCCTCATGGAGTACCCCTGCCACGAGCCCGGGGGAGGCAAACGGCGCTGGTTCCTGCTGCGCGCCACGCGCTTCGCCGGAGCGGGTCCGCTGCGCGTGGTGGTGGCCCACGAGGACATCACCGGCCGCCACGAAGCCGACGAGGCGCGGCGCCAGCTGGTCCGGGAAGAGGTCGCCCGCGAGGAGGCGGAGGCGGCGCGGGAGCGGATGAACGCGGTGCTCGAGCGCATCACCGACGGCTTCGCCGCGTTCGACCGGGACGGGCGCTTCACCTACGTGAACCGGCCCGCGGAGGCGCACTTCGGCCGCAAGCGGGAGGCGCTGCTGGGCCGGCGCCTGGAGGAGGTCTTCTCCGGCACGCAGGGCTCGGCCATGGCGGCCCTGCTGCGCCGGGCGACGCAGGCGCAGGTCCCCGTGGAGGAGGAGCAGCCCTCGGTCATGGACAACCGCTGGCTGCGCGTCGTGGCGTACCCGTCACCGGAAGGGCTCTCCGTCTACTTCCGCGACATCACCGAGCAGCGGCGCGTCGAGCTCTGGAGCCGCTTCCTCTCCGACATGGGCACCGCCAGCACGCGCTCGCTGGACTGCGGGGACGTGGTCCGCACCGTGGTGACGCACGCGGTGCCCACGCTCGCGGATGGCTGCGCCATCACCACGCGGGTCAGCGGCACCGAAGAGGAGTCCTCCACCGAGGCCGCCGCCGTGACACCCGGCCTGGAGGACGTGCTGCGCGCGGCGTACGCCCCGGGGGCCCGGGGCGCGCTGGGACGGCTCGTGGCGCAAGCGGCGCGCACGGGGTCGGGGGTGCTCCTGCGCGAGCCTCCCCAAGACAGTCCCGGCGTGGAGTCCGCGGTGGCCGCGCCGCTGGCCCTCCAGGACCGGTCCCTGGGGGTGCTGCTGCTGGTGTCCACGCGCCCGGGCCTGCACTACGGGGTGGAGAGCCTCTCCCTCGTGAGCGAGCTGGCGCGGCGGACCGCGCTGGCGCTCGAGAACGCGCGGCTGTACCGCACCGCCCGGCAGGCCGTCGCCGCGCGCGACGAGACGCTGGGCATCGTCTCGCATGACCTGCGCGCGCCGCTGAACACCATCTCCCTCTTGTCCCGCAGCGTGGAGAAGCGCCTGGTCCGGCGGGAGGAGGGGGCGGAGGCCGCGGAGGCGCTGCGGAAGATCCGTGTCGTGGTGGGCAACATGGAGCGGCTCATCGACGACCTGCTGGAGGTGGCGCGGGTGGAGTCGGGACGCGCGGCGCTGGACGTGGAGCCGCTGGACGTGCCCCGGCTGCTCGGCCAGGTGCAGGCCTTGAACGAGCTGCTGGCGGCGGACAAGGCGCTGCGCCTCGAGGTGGCCGTCGAGCCGGGCCTTCCCCGGGTGCGCGCGGACCGGGCGCGCGTGGTGCGCATCTTCCAGAACCTGGTGGGCAATGCCATCCACTTCACGCCGCCGGGGGGCCACATCCTCCTGAAGGCGGAGTGCCGTGGTGAGCAGGTGTGCTTCCGCGTGGAGGACTCGGGGACCGGCATCGACGCGGCGGCGCTGCCCCACGTGTTCGACCGCTTCTGGCAGGCCATCCACGCGCGCAAGGCGGGCGCCGGGCTGGGGCTCGCCATCGTCAAGGGGCTGGTGGAGGCGCACGGCGGACGCGTCTGGGTGGAGAGCCAGCCGGGCCACGGCGCCGCGTTCTTCTTCACGCTGCCGGCCCTCCCGGAGTCCTCCACGAGCCTCCAGCAGGGTGGCGAGGAGGCCAGTCCCTGACGGCCTTCCACGGGCCCCCGCGCGCGGATCTACACTGGCGCCATGCACGCGCGGCCCGCTTCCTTCTCCACCGTCTCCGTCGATGGCGTCGTGCAGCGCTGGGAGGACCTGCGCCTCCAGGACTTCGCCCAGGGCTTCTTCTTCGGCGCGGGCTTCTTCACCACGTTCCGCATCGACGCGGGGCAGCCCCGGTTCCTCGCGCGGCACCTGGCCCGGCTGCGCGGAAGCCTCGACGCGTTCCCCGCCGCCGTGCACTCCCCGGCCCCCGAGCTCCTCCACGAGGACGCCGTGCGCGAGTCCCTGCGCCGCTGCCTCGCGGCGGATGCGGCCCTGGGTCCCCGCTTCACCGGCGTGGGCAAGCTCGCGGTCAGCGACGGACACGTGCTGGGCACCTTCCGTCCCTTCGCCGTGGACCTGGAAGCGCATCACCGGGAGGGCCGGGAGCTGGACAGCGTGGAGGCCGGGGCCTACCGGCGCGCGGAGCGCACGGTGAACCACAAGGGCCTGGCCTACTTCCGCCAGCACGCGCTCCTGCCGCGCCTGCCCGTGCTGACCAACGAGGCGGCGGAGGTCTGCGAGCTGCCCACCGCCAACCTCTTCGTGCAGCTCGACGGGGCGCTCGTCACCCCGCCGCTCTCCGCGCCGTGCCTGCCGGGCATCGCCCGCGCGGTGCTGCTGGCCATGGCCTCCGTGGACGGGCTCCCGGTGGTGGAGCGCGTGCTGCCGCTCGCGGACCTGGCCCGGGCGCAGGCGTGTTTCTACAGCAACGCGGTGGCGCTGGCCGTGGGCGTGCCGAGGCTGCTGGGCCGCGAGCTGCCGGACAGCCCGCGGCTCGCCGAGCGGGCCCGCGCCGCGCTGGAGGCCCGGGCGGTCCGCGAGGGCTGAGCACGCCCCCATGGAGTGCGGCACACTCGGGGCCATGACCCGTTCTCTCGTCATGGTCCCCCGCTGGGCTGGAAGCCCCGACACGGACTTCTATCCGTGGCTCACCGCGAAGCTGCGCACGCCCCCTCCCCTCTTCGACGACGTGCGCACGCTGGCCATGCCCACGCCGGGCGCCCCCACCCTCGACGGCTGGGTGTCCACGCTCGCCACCGCGGTGGGGCCGGTGCCCGCGCCCTCCACCGTGTTCCTGGGCCACAGCGTCGGCTGTCAGGCCGTGATGCGCTACCTGGCCACGCTGCCCCCGGGCCACACCGTGGCAGGGGCTGTGTTCGTCGCGGGCTGGTTCGAGGTCGACACGCCCTGGGACACGCTGCGGCCGTGGCTCGACACGCCCATGGACCTCGAGCGGATCCGCGCCGCGCTCCGCCGCTGCGTGGTGGTGCTGTCGGACGCCGACCCCTTCACCTCCGACTTCCGCCGCAACACGCGCCTCTTCGAGGAGCGCCTGGGCGCCGAGGTGCGCCTCGTCCCCGGCGGGCGCCACTTCAACAACCCCCAGGAGCCCGCCGTGCTGGCCGCCCTCCAGGAGTGCTTCGGTGCGTCGCGCTGAGCAGCCGGCCGAGCAGGCGAAGGACGTGGCAATTTTCGCGGCCACCCCCATCTTTGGAGGACCTCGAAGGACTTTCTTCAACGACAGGGGGCTCGAGATGGAGACCAAGAAGCCAGACGAGAAGCAGGTCCAGCACCAGGGCAAGAGCGAGGACGAGAACCTGCGCCACAAGGGCGGCGGGCGCGAGTCCGAGGCGGACCGCCATGCGGGTCCGAAGCCCGAGGGCAACGGCGGCACGGGGCAGCCCGCGGCGTTCCCGGAACACAACTGACACCGGGCGCGTCACCGGTTCCCACGGAAGCGGCCCGAAGGCGCTTTCGTGGGGGCCGGAAGCCATTAACCTGGGGGGCATGTCCGCTCCCGCGCCCTACGTCTCCCGCGTCCCCTTCGAGGCCGTCCACCCGAAGACCCTGGCCGTGTACTGCTCGGACGGGCGCTTCACCGAGGCCGTGGAGGACCTGGCCCACCACCTGGGCCACGCCCGCATCGACACGATGACCATTCCTGGAGGCCCCGCGCTGCTCAACCGCTGGGCCTCGGACTACCTGGAGAGCGCGGGCTTCACGAAGGCCGCGAGCTTCCTCATCGAAGGCCACCACATCGAGGACGTGCTGCTGCTGGCGCACGCGGGGTGCGGCTACTACCACGCGAAGCACAGCGCGCTCGGGCCGGACATCGCCGTGGAGCAGCAGCTGAAGGACCTCCAGTTCGGCGCGAAGGAGCTCCAGACGGCCTACCCCCACCTGCGCATCCACCTCTTCTACGTGCGCCCCAAGGGGAAGACCGTCGAGTTCGAGCCCATCCCCCGCGAGGGCTGAGCGGCGAAGAGACAGGTGTCCGCCGACCTGATACGGGGACACCGTGAAGACGCAACACGTAGGCCGTGCGCTCCTGGCGCTGTCCCTGGGTGGCTTTGGCATCGGGACGACCGAGTTCGCCACCATGGGCATCCTCCCGCGGATCGCCAGCGGGCTCGGGACGACGATTCCCCGGAGCGGTCACGTCATCGCCGCCTATGCGCTGGGCGTCGTGGTGGGGGCGCCGCTGGTCGCCATCGTGACGGCGCGGATGTCACGCCGGGCGCTGCTGCTCCTGTTGATGGCGGCGTTCACCGTGGGCAACACGGCCTCGGCGCTGGCGCCCACCCTCGACACGCTCATCGTGGCCCGGTTCATCGCGGGCCTGCCGCACGGCGCCTACTTCGGGGTGGGCTCCGTCGTGGGCGCGGAGCTGCTGGGGCCCGGGCGCAAGGGACGCGCCGTGGCGCTGCTCATGGCGGGGCTCACCATCGCCAACATCGTCGGCGTCCCGGCGGCGACGTTCCTCGGGCAGCAGCTGGGCTGGCGGAGCACCTTCCTGCTGGTGGGCGTCATTGGCCTGGTGACGCTCCTGGCCCTCTGGCTGTGGGTGCCGCACGTGGCCTCGCTGGGAGGGAGCAGCATCCGCCAGGAGCTGTCCGCGCTGCGGCAGCCGCAGGTGTGGTGGACGTCGCTGGTGGGCGCGGTGGGCTTCGGGGGGCTGTTCGCGGTCTACAGCTACATCGCGCCGACGCTGACGTTCGCGTCGGGCCTGCCCGAGTCGGCGCTGCCGTGGGTGCTCGCCCTCTTCGGCGTGGGCATGACGGTGGGAGCGATGCTGGGCGGCCGCCTCACGGACCACTCGGTGACGCTCGCGATGTGGGTGGGGTTCGGCGCGACGACGCTCGTGATGGGCCTGTTCGCGCTCACGGCCACGTCGCCGTGGGCGGCGGTCCCGCTCGTGTTCCTCATCGGCGTCTCGGCGCAGTTCCTCGCGCCCGCGGTGCAGGTGCGGCTCATGGAAGCCTCTCCGGGCGCGCCCTCCCTGGCCGCGTCCATGTCCCACTCCGCCCTGAACATCGCCAACGCCGCGGGAGCATGGCTGGGCGGTCTGGTCATCGCGGCCGGGTGGGGCTACCTCGCGCCGGCCTGGGCCGCCGTCGCGCTCACCCTCCTCGGGGCAGGACTCTTCGCGGTCGCGAACCGTGGCGGCGCTGGCCGCCCCGCGGCAGCACCAGCACCCGCGGAACACGCGTAGTCATGCGGCCGGGCGCCCCCTGAAGCAGCTCAGCGCGCCCCGCCCTCGCGGGCCGCCGCGTCCTGGAGCCCATGCCGGAGCGCGTCCAATAGCGACGGGGGGTCGCCCACGCGGAAGGCCTGGAGCCCCGCGTCGAAGTCCGCGCGAGCCCCCGCGACGTCGCCTCGCTGGAGCCGGAGTACACCCCGTTCGTACAGCAGCTCGGGGTCCACGGCCTCACCCGCCTGGGACGCGAGCGCGGCGGTGAGGTCCTGCTCCGCGGCGTCCGCCTGCCCTGCTCGGGTGCGGCTCCGGGCCCGCTGCTGGAGGAGCCATGGGTTGCCCCGGTCCTCCGCGAGGGCCGCCGTCCAGTCGGACTCCGCCTCCGTCAGCCGTCCCAGCGCCTCGAGCGACTCCGCGCGCTTCATGTGGAGCACCAGCGCCTTACGGAAGCCCGCGGCCTCCACCTGCGTGAAGCCCTCCACCGCCTCCGCGTGCCGCCCCAGCCGCGCGAGCGTGAGCGCCCGGTGGTAGCGCGTGGCCACGTGGCCCGGTGCCAGCTCCAGCACGCGGTCGAACCAGGGCAGGGCCTCTTCGGGCTGGCCGCCCCACACGCCCAGCGTCAGCCCCACCTCCACCAGCACCCGCACCTGTGTCGGGTGCGCCTCCGCCAGCGACCGGGCCAGCGCGAGCGCCGACGTGTAGCGGCCGCCCCGGCGCAGGCGGTCCACCTCGCGCAGGGGCTCGGACAGCTCCGGGGGCCAGGCCTGTCGTCCGTTGCGTTCCATGCGGTGGGGGCGGTCGTCCGGCATTTCGCAGGCGCGTCCCGGGGTGTCAAGGCGGCGACTTGACCCGGGAGCCCGGTCGCGAGAAGAGCGCTGGCATGAAGCCCTGGGAAACAGTGGAGCGAGCGCAGGTGCCGGACGTGGGAGAGGTCGTGCTCGCCCGGCGGGATGAAGAGTACGTGCTGCGCGTGCGCGGCCAGACGTTGATGTCCAGCCGTCAGCATGGCTCGGAGATGGCCATGGCCGAGGCCGGCTGCGCGAACCTCGCGGCGGACGCGCCCGCCCGGATACTCGTGGGCGGGCTGGGCTTTGGCTTCACGGTGCGCGCGGTGCTGGACCGGCTGGGGCCGGGGGCCCGCGTCGTGGTCGCGGAGCTGATGTCGCCGGTGGTGGAGTGGAACCGGGGCGTGCTCGCGCCGCTGGCGAAGGCGCCGCTGGAGGACCCGCGCGTCACCGTGGTGGAGGGGGACGTGGGCAAGGTGATGCGCAGGCAGCAGGGCGCCTTCGACGCCATCCTGCTTGACGTGGACAACGGCCCGAAGGCCATGACCCATCCCGACAACGACAGCCTCTACGACCTCACCGGCGTGTCGCACGCCTACAACTCCCTGCGCTCCAACGGGACGCTGGTGGTGTGGAGCGCCGGGCCCTCGCCCGCGTACGTGAAGCTGCTGGAAGAGGTGGGCTTCTCCGTCCAGCTGCTCCACCCCACGGCGCACGGGACCAAGGGGACGCGGCACACCCTCTTCGTCGCCCGGCGCGTGCCCAAGGCGAAGTCGTCGTCCGCTCCGTCCCGTCCGCCGGCCCGGCGGCGCTGAAGCACGCGAGCGTTCTTCCCTTCAGGAGGTGGCAGCCGATGTGGTGCGTCCGTCTGTTCCTGTTCGCCGTCGTCCTCGTCAGCGGCGTGGGGCACGCCACGGAGGCGGAGCCGATGCCTCCGCACGCGACGTTCATGCTCAAGTCGAAGGCGCTCCGCGAGCAGCGCCGCATCAACGTCTACACGCCGCCCGGCTACGCCGCGGCGAAGGGCGTGCGCTATCCCGTCCTCTACATGCCCGACGGTGGCGAGCAGGAGGACTTCCCGCACGTGGCCACCACCGTGGACACCGCCATCCGCGCCGGTGAGATGCGGCCCGTCATCCTGGTCGGCATTGAGAACACCGAGCGGCGCCGGGACATGACGGGGCCCACGCAGGTCGCGGCGGACAAGGAGATCGCCCCGAGGGTCGGTGGCTCCGCCGCGTTCCGAGCCTTCCTCCGCGACGAGCTCATGCCCCACGTGCGCCGCAAGTACCGCGTCACCGACGAGACGGCCATCATCGGCGAGTCGCTCGCGGGGCTGTTCATCATGGAGACGTTCTTCCTCCAGCCCGGGCTGTTCGGCACCTCCATCGCGCTGAGCCCCAGCCTCTGGTGGAACGACGACGAATGGGTGCGCAAGGCCGGGGAGAGGCTCAAGGCCCGCCCGAACCTGAAGGCCACCACGCTCTACTTCGCGTCGGCCGGTGATGACGTCGCGGACCAGGCCACACGCCTGGCCGAAGTCTTCCGCGCGAACGCGCCCACCGGATTGAAGTGGAAGTACGAGCCCCGGCCCGACCTGCGCCACGCCAACATCTACCGTTCGCTGGAGGCGAAGGTGCTGCGGGAGGCCTTCGCGCCCGCCTCCACGAAGGCCGTCCCCTGAGCAGGTCGCCGGAAGTCCACTGCCCCATCCAGAGCGGAGGCAAAGCTCAAACGGATAGGAGTGCGGAGCTTCATGAGAGTGGGCACGAAGCGCAGTCGCCGCTCACGAAGCAGGAAGCCCCAGGGACTGGGCAATGAAGCGCCAGAGGCGCGCAGCCCACCGGCCCAGGGGGCCCGGGATGCCGTGAAGCGGCCCGTCCCCCTTGTGCACCGCCGAGTGGGTTGAGACGCAGGAATCAACGGATGAAGCCTCGGGCTGGAGGCCATCCTCAGCAGACGAAGCATCCAAACCCGTCCGACAGTCGGGCAGATTGCCCAAGGCCAAGCCCGTCATGTCCCCGTCGGCGCACTCCTCACCGGGGCCACTGGAGACAAGCCCCAGTGCGACTGGAAACCGCAGCCCCCCACTATCGGGCTCAATGAGGAGGGCCTGCGCCTGAAGACAGGAGGCCACCCCAAGCGCCTCCGTGTCCTCGAAGGCTGACGCGGAAGCGTTGAGGCCATGCGCCTCAACGCACGGGCGTGCCTCAAACGCATCCTCCTGCTCGGTGACTGCCACAGGGACGCCGAGGCCACGGGCCTCAGCGCACAGGCCTGCCTCCAGAGCATCGTCCCGCTCGGTGACTGACACGGGAGGGCAGAGGCCACGCCCTTTCACGCAAGGGCCTGCCTCCAGTGCATCGCCTTGCCCGCTGGCTGACGTGGGAGCGTCGAGACCTCGCACCTCCACGCAAGAGCCTGTCGCCAGTGCATCGTCCTGCCCGGTGACTGACGTGGGAGCACCGAAGTCACGCACCTCCACGCAAGGGCCTGCCGCCAGTGCATCATCCTGCCCGTTGGCCGACATGGGAGCACCGAGGTCACGCACCTCCACGCAAGGGCCTGCCTCCAGCGCATCGCCTTGCCCGCTGGCTGACGTGGGAGCGCCAAAGTCACAGGCCTCCACGCAAGGAGGTGCCGCCAATGCATCGCCTTGCCCTGTGGCTGACGTGGGAGCGCTAAAGTCACAGGCCTCCACGCAAGGAGGTGCCGCCAATGCATCGCCTTGCCCTGTGGCTGACGTGGGAGCGCTAAAGTCACAGGCCTCCACGCAAGGAGGTGCCGCCAATGCATCGTCCTGCCCGCTGACTGACGTGGGCGCGCCAAGGTCACGCACCTCCACGCAAGGAGGTGGCTCCAATGCATCGTCCTGCCCGCTGGCTGACGTGGGCGCGCCAACGAGGTCCTGAGCGAAGTAAGCCTCGGAGGTAGCTGGCTCCTGGGGAGCAGGGGCGAATTGGTTGAGGACGTGCTCATCGCACGCCTTCATCAGTGTCGGCAGCTGGTGCTGAAGTGCCTGCGCGTCGCGCTCGCTCAGTGCGTGCATCGCGCACAGGGCCCACTGGCGCAGGGATTCGCCACCCATGAAGGACAGCAGCCGGGCCGCGTTGCCTCTCAGGGCCCGTTGCAGGGACTGAATGAGGAGCAGGTGCCCTGGACGTGACGCCGCCTGGGCCGCCAGCCGCAGCAACTCGAATTCCAGCTGCGCGCACCGTGCACCGGGGTTCCAGTGCGCCGCGTCCCCGAGGGCGTAGCAGCGGTCCTCCAGCTGGCGAACATCCCTCTCGGAAGCACTCACACAGCAGTCCGCCAGGAGCTCCACCAGCACCTGCCGCTTGAGGCTGAAGAAGCCCTCCAGGAGCCGCCGGCACTCCTCGGAGCGCTTGTCATGCAGCGCCAGGCCCAGGTTCTCCAGCGTCAGCGACTCATCCAGCGCCACCGCGCGCGTCCTGCGCCCAGGGTGCTGCACCACCAGCCCCCGCGCCGCCAGTCGCCGCAGCGCTTCGCGCACGGTACCCCGGCTTACATTATAGAGGCGCGCCAGCACCTGCTCCGAGCCCAGCTGCCCGCTCCTCGACAGCCTCCCGAGCGAAATCTCGCGCTCGAGTTGCTCCTCTACGTACGCCACGAGCCCCACCCGCACCATCACCGCCACCCTCCTCGCCCTCGCCTCGCCCATCCAACCAGAGGGGTCTGACATGGACGTGCGGGCCCACCGTCCTCGTTGGTTGCCGGGACAGGGCGGCCTGGGGCCCAGGCGGAGTAAACCTGTCCGACTGTCGGACAGGTTTGGCGAAAGCGCTCCCGGCGGGCGCCTCTGTCCGTGGACCTACCTTGGTGTCCGCGTAGGCGCGATGTCTCGGCTCACCGCGGCACTCCGCGAGGCGTTCGTCCTCCCGGTGGTCTTCGCGTCGTGGGGAGCTGTCGATGAATTGCTTGCGACCTCCTGGCCCGATGATTTCGTCGGATGCGACACCCGTTTCCGCGGAGATCAGTTGAGATGGGGGCTGAGCTCTGGGGCGGCCCTCACGCAGGGGCAAGGTGCGCACTCGCCGTGGGCAACCCCAGGTGCTCCAGAATCGCTCTCACCCCTCCTGATCCATTCACGTACGCCGACACCCGCCGCATGCCTCCACACCGAGGTTCCGGCTCAGGCTGATCTGGTGCGCAGCCGGCCTTCGTAATCACGCTTGCCGAGCGGTACACCGCGCGAGCGGAGGATGTCGTAGGCAGTGACGGCGTGGAAATGGAAGTTCGGCAGGGAAAACGAGAGGATGAACGTCTCCGACGTGAAGGCGAGCCTCCGCGGTCCGATCTGAAGGTCCAGGGCCTTGCCCGCGCATTGGTCGACCTCGTCGGGCGTGAACGCCTCCAGCGCCACTTCCGCTTTGCCGATCATCGCCTGCAGGTCGGCGAAAGGGACCGGTCCGACCAAGGCCGGCGGGGCGAACACACCGGTCTTGAGGGCTTCCACCCCCCACACGGAATGGTGCCATGTGGCTTCGACCTGAAAGTGGAAGGGCGCCATGTCGTCGAAAAGGCGCGCGTTCACGAAGTCGTTGGGATCAACCCCCGTCTCAGCGCAGTGCTTGGCCGCACGATCGAGAAAGCCTGCGACGGCCCTCACGGTCTGCAGGAAGGTGGGCACGCTGAGGTCGTAGAGTGATGTCGCCATCGGCTTTCCCTCGCTTTCTGGCGCTCGCGTTTCCGCCTTTTCAGCATGCGCCCGAACGACCACGACAACAAGAGCGGTCCCCGGGCGGCGCGGTCTTCTTCATGCTCACCGATGCTCGGAGCGTCGCCGGCGCTGGACTCGCCCACGTCACCGGTGCCGGAGCAGCGCCCGGCATCCTGAGGCCCGCCGCTACGGCGCGAGCCGCGCGGTGCCCGTGCCCACTGCCTCGGGCGGCCGCATCATCCCTGCCGCCACGCGCAGGCCCAGCCAGCGCGGCGTGAAGCGCGTCAGGTTCGCCTGCAGCCAGTTGCGCCACCCTGGCACCACCGACGACCGGCCCTGGTCCAGGGCCTTGAGGGCACGCAGCACCACCTCCTCCGCCGTCGCCATGGGCCCCACGGCGGCCTGCTGGGTGCCCACCACGTCGAAGAACGCCGTCCGCACGGGCCCCGGGCACAGGGCGAGCACTCGCACGCCGCGCTCGCGCGTCTCCTCCGACAGCGCCTCCGTGAAGGACAGCACGAACGCCTTGGTGGCCCCGTAGATGGCCATGTACGGCACCGGCTGGAAGCCCGCGATGGAGGCCACGTTGAGGATGCCTCCCACGCCGCGCGCGAGCATGTCCGGCAGGAACAGGTGGCTGGTGTCCGCCAGCGACGTGACGTTGAGCATCACCTGCTCGTGCTGCCGCGCGAACGGCGCCGCGTCGAACGCCCCGTGCATGCCGAAGCCTGCGTTGTTGACGAGCAGGTCCACGCGCAGCCCCTTCTCCTGGCAGCGCGCGTGCAGCTCGCGGCCCGCGCCCTCGCGGCCCAGGTCCAGCGCGATGACCTCCGCCTGGATGTTGTGGGCCTTCGTCAGCTCCGCCGCGAGCGCGTGCATCCGGTCCTCGGAGCGGGCCACCAGGACGAGGTCCATGCCGCGCGCCGCCAGCTCGCGGGCGAAGACCTCCCCCAGGCCGGATGACGCGCCCGTCACGAGCGCGCGGTGACCCGCGTAGGGGAAGGCCTTGCCCCGGGGGGCCGGCGGGGGAACCACAGGGCGAACAGCGGAGGGGGACGAAGTCGTTTGCATGGGGTTAGAATGTGAGCCAGCGCTCACGTTCTCAACTCGCGTGGTGCTCACATTCCCTCCCCGGAGGCCTCATGCCCCGCCGTCCCCCACCTTCCCGTCGCAGGGCGCCCCGCCAGGAGCGGGCGCAGGCCACGTGTGACGCCATCCTCACCGCGACTGCTCGCGTTCTGCTCAGGGACGGCTACGAAGCCGCGAGCACCAACCGCATTGCCCAGGAGGCGGGGGTGAGCGTGGGTTCGCTGTACCAGTACTTTCCCAGCAAGGAGGGGCTGGTGACGGCGCTGATGGAGCAGCACCGCGCGCGGGCGTTGGCGGACTTCGAGGCCGGGCTGGTGCCGCTGGCCGGACAGCCGCTTCCGGTGGCGATGCGCGCGCTCATCCGGCAGGTGCTCGCGGTGAAGCGGGAGAACCCGCGCCTGAACCAGGTGCTGCATGAGCTGATGCCGAGGATGCGGCAGTGGGGGCTGTCGGATGCGTACTCGCAGCGGCTGCACCGGATGGTGCGGGCGTTCCTCGCGCCTCGCTTCGAGGACCTGCGCCCCCGGAACCTGGACATGGCGGTCTTCATCCTGGTGAACGCGGTGGAGGCGCTGTGCCACACGGCGCTGACGGACCGGCCGGACTACGTGGAGGACGATGCGTTCGTGGACGAAATCGCCGCGCTGGCAATCGGATACCTGCGGCCGGAGCCAGCCCTGGCGCGTCCCCGCCGTGCCACCCGGGAACGGGTGGCACGGATGTGAAAGGGCACAACGTCCTTCCGCGAGGAGGGTCCGACGCGTGGCCTTGGAGGGGCGTTCGCGCGCGTGGACGCCCTCCTCGCGGGAGGAAACCGGTGCCTCAGGGCGGCGCGGGTGCGCGTCCCAGCGGAATCACCAGCGGCCCGGGCAGGTCCGGCCGCGCCAGCACCTCCACCTGCAACCCGAAGGTGTTCGCGATGAGGCCGGGGGTGAGCACGCTCGAAGGCGTCCCCGTCTCCACGCACCGGCCCTGGTCCAGGACCGCGAGGCGGTCCGCGTACCGCGCGGCCAGGTTCAGGTCGTGCAGCACCGCGAGCACCGCGCCGCCCTCCCGCGCGAAGGTCCGGGCGCGCTCCAACACCAGGTGCTGGTGGGACAGGTCCAGGCTCGCCGTGGGTTCATCCAGCAGCAGGTAGCGGTGGCCGTGCGTGGGCGGTGTCCACAGCTGGGCCAGCACGCGGGCCAGCTGCACGCGCTGCCGTTCTCCGCCGGAGAGCGTGGTGTACGCGCGTGAGGCCAGGTGCTGCGTGTCGGTGGCGTCCAGCGCGGCTCGGGCGATCTCCAGGTCGGACTGTTCGCCGCCCCGGCGGGCATGCGGGCTGCGGCCCAGGACCGCCACCTCCAAGGCGGTGAAGCCAAAGCCCAGGGAGGACTCCTGCGGCAGCACCCCCAACCGTTGTGCGCGCTCCACGTAGGGCCACTGGTGCAGCGGGCGGCCTTCCAGGAACACGTCGCCGGACTTGCAGCGCAGCTCGCCTGACAGCGCCGCGAGCAGGGACGACTTGCCCGCCCCGTTGGGGCCCACCACGGCCAGCACCTCGCCGGGGCGCACCTCCAGCGACAGGGGACCGGCCACCCGGCCCCGCCCCCGCCAGACCTCGATGCCACGCGCCTCCAGGCTCATGCCGCCCCCTTGCGCGCGAGCAGCGCGATGAAGGCGGGCACTCCCAGCACCGACGTGAGCGCGCCCACGGGCAGCTCGGACGGAGAGGCCAGCGTGCGCGCCAGCAGGTCCGACGCGAGCAGCAGCGAGGCCCCCGACAGCGCGGACGCGGCCAGCAGCCTCCGGTGGTCCGGGCCGAGCGCGATGCGCAGCAGCGCCGGCACCAACAGGCCCACGAAGCCGATGATGCCGCAGAAGGCCACCGCCGCCCCCACGCCCAGCGCGGCGGCGAGGATGAGCTTGCGCTTGAGCCGCTCCACGTCCACGCCCAGGTGCCACGCCTCACGCTCGCCCAGGAGCATCAGGTTGAGCGCCCGCGCTTCGCTCAGGAGCAATCCCAGCGTCACGCTCAGCGGCAGCGCCGCGGCGCCCACCGCTTCCCACGACGCGCCGCCCAGGCTGCCCAGGCTCCAGAACGTGATGGAGCGCAGCTGCGCGTCCGTCGCGCTGTGCGTGAGCAGGCCCATGCCCGCGAACGCGCCCGCGCTCACCGCCACGCCCGCCAGGAGCACGCGCGGCGTGTCCGTGCGCCCTCCTCCCGTGCCCAACCTCAGCGAGAGCAACGTCGCCCCCAGCGCGCCCACGAAGGCCGCCCCCGGCACCACCAGCATCCGGAGCGGCCCCACGTGCGCGGCCAGCGTCACGTCCAGCACGATGGCCAGCACCGCGCCCAGCGCCGCCCCGCTGGATGTGCCCAGCAGGCCGGGCTCCACCAACGGATTGCGGAACAGGGCCTGGAGCGCGGCGCCCGTGGTGGCCAGCACTCCGCCCACCATCACGCCCATCAGCACGCGCGGCAGGCGGATGGTGAGCAGCACCGCGCGCTGCATCGCATCCATCCGGTGGGAGGCCTCGCCTGGCCCCAACGCCTCCCAGAGACTTCCCAGGATGGCGGACGGCGGCACCGTCATCGAGCCCACCGCCAGCGACGCCAGGACCATCAACGCCAGCAGCAGTCCCAGCGTCACCCAGGGCCCCGCGCCCGGCAGCCTCGAAGGCACCGGACGCGTGGCGGGGACGGGCATGGCCTCCGACGCGCTCATTTGCCGCCGCCCTTCCCGACCGCCGCCGGGGGCGCCGGAGCCACGGCGTCCTGCACCCGGGCCACCGCCCTGCCCAGGCCGGGCCCCAGCCCCATGAAGTCCACGTCCTCCACCGTGACGAGCTTCCAGCCCTTCACCTGCGACAGGCCGGGCAGCTTCGCCAGCCCCTCCGCGCCCCCCACCGTCGCCACAGAGCCCGCGGGCAGCAGCACGAACTGCGGCGCCGCCGCCACCACGGCCTCCGCGCCCAGCGGCTTGTAGCCCTGCATCGCCCCCGCCGCGTTCGTCCCGCCCGTCAGGCGGATGAGCGTGTCCGCCACGGTGCCCGAGCCCGCCACCATCATCGCGCCCGCGCCCCTCGCGTAGATGGCGAGGATGCGCGGCGGCGTCCTGCCCTTCACCTGCTCCGCGCGGGCGGTTGCCTTCGTCAGGTCCTCGTCCAGCTTCGCCACCAGCGCCCGGCCCTGCTCCGGCATGCCCAGCCGCTCCGCGATGCCCTGGATGCGCGTGCGCGCCGCCTCCACCGTGGGCTCGTTGGCGTACGTCTCCACCGTCATGCCCGCCTGCTTCAGCTGCGCCAGCACCGCCGGAGGTCCCGCCTCCGCCGACCCCAGCAGCACGCCCGCGCCCAGCGACAGCACCCCTTCCGCCGACAGCGCGCGCTGGTAGCCCACCGTGCGCACCTTCGACGCCTCCGGCAGCGCCGCGCTGGAGTCATCCACGCCCAGCACCCGGTCCCCCGCGCCCAGCGCGAACACCGTCTGCGTGATGGCCGGGCCAATGGTGATGAGCTTCGGCGCGGGCTTCGCCGCCGGAGGCGCCGCGTGCGCCGTCAGCGCGAACAGCGCCGTGAGGAGGCCCCACTTCGAAGCCGTGCGCTTCATGACGCCACCTCCACCGCGGGCAGCGTCCGGACCAGCTCCTCCATCAGCGCCCGCCACGCGGGGGACTCCCGCTCACCCGGCTTCCGCTTGCCGAACAGCAGCGCGATGTTCTCTCCCGCCCGGTCGAACAGCTCCAGCGAGGTGACGTCGCCGTCGCGCGTGGGCTTGCGCACCACCCACGCGGTGTGGACGTGGTCCGCGCGGACGTGGAGGTTGAAGCCCGGGTCCATCACGTTCATCCACGGGCCCATGGGCCGCACCGTGCGCACCGGCCCGGTGTGGATTTGAATGGCGCCCGGGTTGCCCACGAACACCATGATGGGCAGCTCCGTCGCCGCGGCGCGCTCCAGCGTCCAGCCCAGCGCGTCCGGCGTCACCGGCTTCGCGAACTCCGTCCCCGCGAGCCTCAGCGCCTGCGTGCGCGCCACCTTGAACGTGTTGAGCAGCGCGAAGAACTCGTGCGTGTCCTGGAGCGCTCGCCAGCCGGCCTTGAGCCCCAGCGCGTCGATCTCCGAGTCCGGCCGGGGCCCGGCGGGAGGCGACACCGGCACCACGCCCAGCACGTGGCCCTGGTCCTCGTGCTGGAGCTCCCGCACCAGCCCCTCGAAGGCGGCGGCGTTCGCGTCATCCTGGAGGTAGATTTTGTGCACCGCCGTGCCCGCCGCGTCGAAGACCTGGAAGCTGCGGCGCACCTGGCCGGAGAGGTCCTCGCGCAGCGCGAAGACGAAGCACCAGCGCGACAGGAACAGCCGCAGGTCGATGTCCTCGTCCAGCACCAGCGCCCGCGCGCCGTGCAGCTCCACCTTGCGGTAGACGCCCTTCTTCTCGTGCACGGCGGACGCGTTGCGCGTGAGCGCCATCACCCGGCCCAGCGACTCCAGCCGGGGCAGGAGCACGTCGAAGCGCGGCTCCAGCCGCACCAGCTCGCCGTTCAATCCGGTGGCGAGCAGCTCCGCCTCGCTCACGCCCAGCTGCTCCGCCGCGTCGCGGATGCGCATGCGCGGCTGGGCTTCACGCAGGGCCAGCCAGCGCTCCTTCAGCGCGGCGTGCGGGTTCACCCCCTCCTCCGCGCGGTTCATCACGGCTGCCCCCCGGCCGGCGCGGCCACCTTCGCCCAGAGCAGCTTCACCATCGCGGGCGTTCCGGCGGTGTCGTAATAGGACTGCACCTGCAACTTGAAGTACGTCCCGGAGTCGGAGCGCACGACGTACAGCTGCGAGCGCGGCGTGAGCGTGTGGGTCTGGAGGTCGTAGGCGTACCAGCCGTCCCCCGCGTTGAAGACGGTGTCCGGGCTGTCGCCGGTGTCGGGGCCGTCCGCCGCGTCCGTCACGTAGCCGGACGCCGGCGCCTGGGTGAGCGCCGCGAAGGACGTGCCCGGCACGATGGCCACCTGCACGCCGCCCGTGCCGCTGACGCCGCCGCGCGCCTTCACCGTGTAGCGCTGGAAGGCCAGGTCCCAGAGCGCGTCGTCCGCCGCGCTCACCTGCTTGCCGGAGTCCAGATCCACGGCCACCCACGCCGCCCCGTCCGTCGCGTCCACGACGGAGGTGAACGAGCCGTCGCCGTTGTCCTGGTGCTTCAGGTTCGCGCCGTCCTGCGGCGTGACGATGGGGTCCTCGTCCTCGCCGGGTCCCGGCGTGGGCTGGAGGTCGTCACCGCACGCGGTGCCCAGGCCGGCGAGGAACAGCGCCGCGCAGGCGCGGCCCAGGAAGCCGGGACGGAGGGGAATGGGGAACATGCGGACTCCTTCAGGGTGCAGGGTGGGAAATCAGAACCGGGTGGAGACACCGGCCTGGAGGGTGCGGGGAGGAATGGGCAGATCCTTCGGATTGCCCGCACCGGTGAGGTTGCTGCCCACAACGAAAAGCTGGAGCCCGCCCGCTGGCATGAGCCAGGCGACACGGGCGTCCAGGGAGACGGTGGGGCTGGCACGGTAGGAATCCGCCACACCGTCTCCGTTGGTATCCGGGTAGAAGGGACGCTCGCCGGTGAGCGCGCCGCGCACGTTGGCCTCCAGGCCCCACGGGCGGTGGCGCCACGTGGCCTGCGCGGTGAGCCGGTGCCGCGCCTGGCCTTCCAGCGCGCGGTCCAGCTCCTGGTCGGTGCCGTCGGTGAGCGTGTAGCCCAGCTCCACCTGCACGCGGCCGGGCAGCGACTGGCGCAGGCCCAGCTCGCCGCCGCGCACGCGGGCCCGCGCGATGTTGACGTACGAGTAGCGCAGGAAGTCGCCCTCGGACTGGAGCGACGCGGTGATCATGTCGCGCAGCGCGTGCTGGAACGCGCCCGCCCACAGCACGGTGTCACCCGTGGGCCGCGCCTCCACGTTGACGCTGAAGCTGCGCGAGCGCTCGGGCCTCAGGTCCGGGTTGCCGCGCACGGTGTAGCCCACGGACGGGTTCTCGAAGTCGATGAGCAGGTCCTGGAAGCCAGGCGCGCGGTAGCCCCAGCCGTAGCTGCCGCGCACGGTGAGCCACGACAGCGGATCCACCTTCAGCGCCACGCGCGGCGTGGCCGCGAGCCCGAACTGCGAGTCCACGTCCAGCCGGCCGCCTGGCACCAGCACCAGTCCCGGCGCTTCCGCCAGCGTCCAGCTGTCCTGCGCGTACACGGAGCCGCGTCCGCGCCGGCCGCTTCCACCGTCCAGCCGGTCCGAGCGGAGCCACTCGCCCAGGTACTCGGTGCCCGCCACCAGCGCGTGTCCGCCGCCGGGGCGCGCGTCCACCTGCGCGCCCACCCGGGCCTGCTGGTCGCGCGTGTCCTCCACGGTGTCCAGCGCGGAGGCGTTGCGCTGGTCGCGCAGGTAGCGCCGGTCGAAGTGCGCGTAGGAGACGTCCGCGCGCAGCGTCGTCGTGTCGCCCAGGCGCCAGGACGGAGACAGGCGCGAGGAGAAGCTGTTGTCCCGGCTCGCGCGGTCGAACACCGCGCCCGCGCCGCCCAGGTCCACGCCGCGCTGGATGCGGTGCGAGTAGGCCGCGGTGCCCTCCAGCGACAGCGTGCCCGCGCCGCGCCAGTCACCGCGCGCGGACAGGTCGTAGCCGTTCAGGGTGCTGCCCGTGGTGCCGATGTCCGAGGCGTCCAGGTCGTAGGAGGAGCGCCGCTGGAGCCCGGCGCTCATGCGCAGGCCCCAGGCGTCGCCGCGCGTCTCTCCGGTGGCGTCCAGGTCCAGCCGGTTCAGCGTGCCGTAGGCGGCGCGCAGGTCCGCGCCCAGGGTGCGCCGCGCGCGGCGGGTGATGAAGTTCACCACGCCCGCCACCGCGTCGCTGCCGTAGAGCACGGACGCGGGGCCCTTCACGATCTCCACCTGCTCGATGTCCTCCAGCGACAGGCGCGACAGGTCGATGTTGCCGTCCACCTTGCCGGTGACGCGCTCGCCGTCCACGAGCACCAGCACGTACTCCGGCGCCAGCCCCTGCATCGACAGCCCGGCGCCCGCGAAGCCCTGCTGCACCACGAGCCCGGGGCGCGTGGAGAGCAGCTCCGAGGCGTCGCGTGCGCCGCTGGCGACGAGCTCCGCGCGGGTGATGACCTCCGTGGCCACCGGCGTCTCGCGCAGCCGCTCCTGCGTACGCGAGCCCGTCACCACCGTCTGGAGCGCGGGAGGCTCCTCCACCGGAAGCGTTGCGCGCGCTGCTTGCGGCTCCTGCGTCAGCGTCGCGGGCGCGGCCTCCGCCATGGGTGGCGCTTCCGCCGGCGGCGCGGACACAGCCTGCTCCACGCCTCCGTCCACGGACGGCACGTCCTCCGCCCGGGCCAGGCCGGACAGGGCACTCCACAGCAGCGCGCACAGCCACCAACGCCCGGACATCCCAGGTCCTCCCGGCACGAAAGCCGGGGGCTTCCGCTCACGGGAAGCCTGTCGGGCGCTGGGCTCAGGGGCCTCGGGCCGCAGGAAACACACTGCCTGGGGCCCCTGCCGGAGCCCCTTCCTTCAAAGTGCTTCAGCCGCGCTCACCCCGGGGCGCACCGCCCCGCCGTGGCTCCGCCGCCGCCGCGGACTCCAGCGGCACCACCTGCGTCCGGTGACACCGGCGGCACTTCAGCTCCACCCCGCCCGGCACCAGTCGCGCCAGCAGGCTGCCGCACATGCAGCGCAGCTCCCCGGCACTTCCCTGCGGTCCGCATCCCTCGTGCATCGCGGCTCCCTGCGTTCGATGGGGCCAGACGATATTGATACTGACTATCAAAGTCAAAAGACTTCCGGTGAACACCCCGGAGGGAGTGTCCAGGGGAGGACCGTCTACTTCGTGCCCGTCTTCGCTTCGGGGCGCGGAGCCGGCGCGGCCTTGGGCACGGGGAGCAGCGGCACGCGGCCTTCCGGATAGAGCGCGGTGAGGCGGTCGCCGCGAAGCTCCAGCGCGGCCAGGTGGCGGCCGTAGTGGGTGCTGAGGCCCGTGTCGATGACGATGACGCGGCCCCCGAAGCGGACGGAGAGCCGGCCATCCTTCGACGGCGTGTGGCCCATCACCATGCGGCGGGCGCCGAAGCGCTCCAGCACCTGCGTGAGGCCCGCGTCCCACTTCGCCTCGTCGTCGAGGGCGTAGCCCCGGAACCACACCGGGCCCTGCGGCTCCACGCCGCCGCCCGGCGGCTGCCCCGGCGTCAGGTCCTGCCACACCCAGCGGTTCACCTCTTCGAGCGTGGTGCCCGGGACGGTGGGCGCCAGGCCGCCGTGGAGGAAGAGCGTGTCGTTGATGCGGATGACGGCGGGGTGCGTGCGCAGCCACTTCCCGTAGCGCCCTTCCGCGGCGTAGGCGGCGGCGTGGCCGTGCCGCCCCTTCGGCTCGCCCGGGCCGTCGGCGGTGGGGGACTGGTCCGCGAAGGAGGCGAGCTCGCCGGGCGTGACGTAGCGCAGGTCCCCGCGCATGTTCATCAGCTCGTGGTTGCCCAGGAGCGGGTGCACGCGGCCGCCCGCCTTGCGCGCCTCGGTCTCCAGGCGCATGAGCAATTCAAAGGCGTCGCGGGTGTGGTCGCCCCGGTCCGGCAGGTCACCGGTCTGCACCAGGTGCGCCTTGCCGCCAATCCAGCGGTCCTTCGCGTCGATGAGGCCCGCGAGCCGGAGAACTTCCTTCAGCGCGTCCACGTCACCGTGCACGTCCGCGACGGCGACGATGCGCTCCACGCCCTGGAAGACGAAGCGGTCCTCCGGCTTCGGGGCGCCGGCACCCGCGAGCGCGGGCAGGAGCAGCAGGGACAGGAGAACGGGACGCACGGGGCTTCCTTCCTTCGAGTCGAAGAAGGAAGAAAGCCTAGCGCACGTCCCGTCCGGCCTACGCCCTGGCGGCGGCGTAGATGTCCAGCAGCGTGACGCCCGCGACGGCGCCGGTGGCGGCGAGGAGGCGGCCCTTGCGCACGCCCGGCTCCTTCAGGCCCTTGCCCATCGTCGCCAGGTCCAGCGCGTCACCGGCCACGCGCGCCCACAGCCACGGGCGCTTCTTCGCGGGGCTCAAGAGGGCCACGCCCGCGGCCAGCTCCCGGGCGCCGTAGCCGCGCACCCACCCGGCTCCGCGCGAGATGCCGAAGAACCGGAGCAGGTTCCACGCCCCCAGCAGCTCCGTGATGCCCAGGCCCACGCTGAACCACCCCAGCGCGCGCGGCAGCTTGCTCCTTGCCTTCGCCATGCACCGCCTCCTTGAAACAGAAAGGTCCGGTGGAAAGCTGGAGGCGCCCCAGGCGCGCGCCAAGACCCTCGGCGGCCTGGAGGCGGACGCATCCTGCAAGGCAGGCAGGCGACGGAGCCCCTGCCCTACAGGGGGTTGCCCCGGAAGCGGGCCGGGATGGCGCGCAGGAACTGTGGATCCCTCCAGTCCCAGACGCGCTCCGGCGCGCTGTCCACGTCCACCGGGACGGAGTTCCAGTTGTGCACGTCGTAGGAGGTGGAGGCGCGCCAGTGGAAGAAGAGGCTGAACGCGGCCGTCACGGCCAGCACGCCCGCCAGGCCGCGATGCTCGCGGGGTGCGCCCAGCGCGAGCTGCACGGGGAACGCGAGGAAGAAGACGAGGTAGGGCAGCACGTCGGTGAAGAAGCGCGGCCCCACGGAGTGCCCCGCCCACCAGATGGGGAACGCGGAGATGGCCACCTGGTGCAGGAGCACGATGACGGCGAAGGCCTTCTCGTAAGGCTCCAACTCACGGCCCCTCCACCGCTGCACGAACCCCACCCCGGCGAGCACCAGGAACGGCGAATAGAGGAGCAGTCCCCGCGACGGGCTCACCAGGTTCGCGGCCAGCGCCAGGAAGAAGCGCGAGCCCGCGACGTCCAGCGGGTGCACGTAGTACGGCGACAGGAGCGAGCCGTAGAGGTGCAGGTTGTAGCCGCAGAACGGCACCGCCACGAGCGCCGCGCCCGCGAAGTACGCGGGCAGCAGCCGGCGGAAGCGCAGGAGGAAGTACGCGGTGACGACCACCACGGTGATGGAGTGCGTGGGCCGGCACACGTACGCGAGCGCGACCGCGAGCCCCGCGACGAACGCGGTGCGTGACGTCTGCGTGGGCCGCGCCAGCATCAGCACCACACAGGCGATGGCCAGCAGCCCGGGGCCGTGCTGCCAGAGGACGCGGCTGGCGGTGGAGTACGCCGTCGTCCCCAGCCCGAAGAGCAGCACGGTGACGAGCGCCGCTCGGGCGGACACGCGCCTTCGCAGCGCGACGAACAGCACGCCCGCGGCGGCGCACACGTAGAACGAGGCGATGAGCTGCTCGGTGCGGTGGAAGGCGCCCACGTCCACCTTGCCGGTGCTCCGGAACAACTCCAGCCACTCCAGCGCCCGCGCACCGGGAGCGCCCAGGTGCGCGAGCAGCGGACGGCCCAGCGAGAACAGCGCCTCCGCGCCCGCCAGGAACGGGAGCGCGGAGACCATCACCCCGGGCGGGTACTCATAATAGGTGTGGCCGCCGTAGACGCCTCGCGCGTACGCGGTCGCCTTCGTGAACGAAGGCGCGTACTCGTCCAGGTCCGCGTTGCCCTCGTGGAGGATGCTGGCCGCGGACGGGA
Source organism: Corallococcus exercitus (assembly GCF_042231735.1). GTDB lineage: Bacteria > Myxococcota > Myxococcia > Myxococcales > Myxococcaceae > Corallococcus > Corallococcus exercitus_B. The sequence continues at coordinate 8,796,947 of NZ_CP102577.1, read as the reverse complement.
TGGACCACAGCGAGTCCGTCTGCATCTGCACCTGGCTCGCGGTGTAGACGCAGAACAACCCCAGGCACAGCAGCCAGGGCGCGAGGGACGAGGCCGCGAAGTCGCGGCGGGGCGATGGAGACGCTGGAAGCACGACGGCGCTTCTAGCGAATCTTCCCGCCTAATGCAGGGCTCCCAGGCGCTGCTGGAGCCGCCTCGCCACGCGGGGGAGGTCGTCCGGGGCCTTCACCGGCTCGAAGCGGCTGGTCAGCGGGTCCATGCGGCCCACCTCCACGAAGGCCACCGACAAGAGCGGCTTGCCATCCGGTGCCGTGAGGCTGCTGGCCTCCGCCGTCACCTGCTCGAACTGGAGCACCGGCTGCCCGTCCACCTTCTTGGACACCACCCGGTAGGGGATGGGGAGCTCCTGGCCCAGCATCGCCTCCAGCGTGAAGGTGATGTTGTTCGTGGAGATGAAGGGGTGCGCCGCCGGGTCCACCTTCTCCACCAGCTGCAGCTGTCCCCCCAGGCGCACCGGCGCCGCGCCCGCGTCCAGCGCTCCGCTGGGGTTGGCCCTGGGCGTCACCTCCACCGTCATGTCGCAACCCAATGTCAGGTGCATCCCGATGACGGCCGGGTCCAGCGAGGCCGCCAGGTTGTCCACGTTGGAGAAGTACACGTACCGCACGCCGCGCTGCCGGAGCTGCTGCCCCACCCCGCTCTCGCGCAGGGCGCGGAAGACGTCGCCGTGGCCGGAGGGCGCGAAGGACAGCCGGGCGTCCGACTCGCGGAACAGGTCGCCCTTCGGGGTCAGCCTCGGCAGCATCCCCTGGCGGAAGAGCAGCACGTCGTCCCCCTGCCCGCGCTGGGCCAGGTGCGCGGCGATGCCGTCGTGCGTGAGGAAGGACGTCATCACCGCCACGGGCACCGGCCGTCCCAGGCGCTGGCCCCACTGCCGCGCCTCCTCCAGCTTGAAGTCCAGGAAGGTGCGCCCCGCCATGACGGGGACGAGCCCCTTCACGCTGCCGCCGAAGCGCGTCCCGGCGCCTCCCGCGACCACGAGCGCCGCCACCTGTCCCTGGCGGAAGGCCTCCTCGCCCCGGGCCCGGCACGCGTCGTGCTCCGGCGTGCCCTCGGCCGGGAGCGGCTGGATGTCGCCCGCGCGCAGCGGATGGAGCACGCCCTCGATAGGCCGTGACTCGCTCAGCTCGCCCCGCTGGTAGCGGGCAAGCAGCATCCGGAAGCGGGCCGCGTCGAAGCCTTCGTGCTGGAGCCTCGGGTCGTCCAGCTCTTCATCCAGGGTCTGGGTGTTCACACCGGCGAAGGTGGGGTGCCCTGCGCGCACGGACATCGTTCCCGGGGGCAGGGACCACGGACCGCTCGGGCGAGCGTCACTCGGCGCGCACGGCGCTAGCGCACGAGCAGGTCCGGCCGCTCCAGCCCCTCCACCCGCACCGTGGGCCAGCGCGGATCCACGGTGAGCAGCTCCAGGCCCGCGGGGGACACCACGGCGGTGTCTTCAATCTTCGCGCCGGGCAGCGAGGGGTTCCAGGCCACCGCGTTGTTTGTCTCCAGCGCCACGCCCATGTCGGGGAGCGCCACCACGTCGCGGGAGAGGTAGCCGCACGAGCCGCCCTGGTGGTGCAGGGCCTGCGCGCCGGGGTGGCCAGCGTCCGCGTACGCGCGCACGAGCGCCGCGTAGACCTGGCCGAGCGTGGCCCCCGGGCGGCTCGCGGCGAACGCGGCGGCCTCCACGCGGGCCACGTCCGCGGCGAGCCGGCGCTCCTCCCGCGAGGGCTGCCGGAAGTAGACGAAGCGGGTGAGGTTGGCGAAGAGGCCGTGCCGCCGGCCGCAGAAGACGAGCATCGCCCGGTCCCCCAGCTTCTCTCGCGAGGCCGTGGCATGGCGGTACACCGGCAGCCGGCGCGCGTCGCCCACGAGCGTGAGCGTGGGATGGATGCCCCGCGCCCAGAGGGCCTGCGCGCCCGCTCCGGCCAGCTCGAAGCCCGTCCACTCCGGACGCGCGGCGAGCAGCACGTCCGTCATCGCCGCCGCCGCGTCCCTGCCGAGCGCGCGGTAGCGCTCCAGCTCCTCCGGGACGAGCGACGCGCGGGCCCGCGTGAGGTCCACGGGCAGGGGGAACTCCCCCACGGCCGGACGGTCCGAGCCGATGGGGCCCACCATGGTGCGAGCCTTCACGAAGGCCTCGCGCGGGCGGCTGTCGGTCCACGGGTGTGCTTCCACCGGCAGCCCGCCAGGCAGCTCCTCGCGTGCCAGCCGCTCCGCCTCGATGTTGTCCGTGAGCACCCAGGCGCCCTCGTCGGTGACGAGCACCTCCGCGACCCCGGTCTCCGCGCTGAGGATGACCGTGCTGGAGCCACCGCACGTCACCCACGCGAACCAGTCCACGCCGCGAAAGCGGATGGCGCCCAGGCCCTGCCTTCGCATGCTGGCGCGCACGAGGGCGAGCTTCATGGTCAGTTCATTCATGGGAGCCTCGGAGGAGGGGCGCTGCCGCAAAGCTGGCGACGTGCGCCCCACCTCGCAAGTCAGCGCCCGGACGCCTGCGGCGGGATCAGCGCATGCCGATATGCTCCGGAGCCGAGGGACCGAAGCCCCCACCTTCGCCACGGAGAGGTTGCCATGCGTTTCCGGACCTGCAGCGCCCTCCTGCTGCTGATGTTTGTCTTCTCGGCCTGCGCTCTGCGTTCTGGTCGCTCCTGAGATCGCCGTGGGAGCTGTCATCGTCCTGGGCGTGGTGGTGGTCGCCGTCGCCATCCAGGAAGAACTGGATGCGTACGAGCTCCGCCATGCCTACCCCGAGGAAGCAGGGACCTCACGAGGAACGAAGGTGTCCTCCCGGGAGGCTGAAGCGCAACGCGAGCCCAGCCTGAAGCCGGAGCCAGCGGGCCAGGGCCGGCAGCCCCCGGTGCCGCCGGTGCCCGTGGACCGGGCAGGCCGCGCCAGCTGCGAGCCTGTTCCCGTGCCCCACGCGGGCGAGGACGACGCCCATAATGAATGCGCCGACAAGGTCCCGCCCAACCGTTACCCTGGAATGGACGTGCTCGTGGGCGGCGTGCGCTTCGATGCGCTGCAAGTCGGCGCGCGTGTGCTGTGGGAGATCAAGACCCACCAATTCGACACGTACAGTGTCTTTCTCCAGGGGCAGGTAGTCAAAGAGCAGGCGGCCAAGATGCGAGAAGAGCGCAACATCGCGCTGTCATGTGGATATCGCTTCGTCGTAGGGGTGAGCACCGAAGCGCATAGAGAAGCGCTGGAGCTTGCGGCGCCCGAGCTGGAGATCGTCGTCACGGGGTGCAAGCGATGACGACTCGAAGCACCCTCGGCATCATTGTCTACGCGCCAGCCCTGGTTGCAATGGACGGTCGCACACGCGCTGTCGTCCATGGGATGGAGCAGGCAGTCCCCGGCTTGCGCCTCGATTGGAAGGTTTCCGAAGACGGGCGCCCCATCGCATTGCCGCAGCGCGACGCGTGGCTCGCCGAAGGAACCAAGGATGGGGGCTTCCCTCTCGTGTGCAACGGTGACGAGAGCTACCCCGTTACGATTTTCGGGTTGCAGATTCCCGCGCGCCAAGGGCCAGGCGGGCAGCCGTTGTTTGATGTCCATGCAGAGCTGCCACTGGACGCGGCTGTCATCGCGGCAGCAGCGGATGTGCTCGAAGGCGTGGCAGAGGGGGCCCGCGCGTTTTGGGGGCATGCGACGCCATCACGCGCGGGGGTCGAGATCGCACGGCAAACACGCGATCCGATCCACAAGCCAGGGGTTCCGCCCCGGGGGATGCCAGCACTCAAGCTGCCAGAGAAGCTCCGCTCGCCTGAGATTCCGCATCGTCTCGGATGGCTGAACCATTGGTCCGCCGCGACCGCGCAAGCCATAGGGTTCCCGGATCCGGCCCGCGACACCGAGCTGCTCTCACGGGCGCGGCGCACGGCCTCGGGTGGCTGGATCGTGCGGCTCACCGACGCGCCACTCGACCTGGACATCCCCGCCCACCTGGACGCGCTCCTGCGGGCCTATGAGCGTTTCCCGGAGATCGGCGGACGCTCGGCGCCTTGACCTCAATCACGAGGCTTGGGAGGCAGCTCTGGCTGTGGACCGTCGCTGTCCGCCGCGGCGGGGGGCTGAGCCGGTGACGGCCCTGAGGCGCGCTCCAACGCCGAGCACGCGCCCATCGCGAAGCCTCCAGCGAGCGCGGCCACGCCCGCGGCGATGAGCAGGTATCGCGAAGGCCGATGGCGTCCGGACGTCATGCGTTCTTCCCCAGGGAGGGAGGGTTCGGGGCACCGGCGAAAGGAAGCGGCGCGGGGGATTGCTGGCGGTTGCGCCAGTAGGGCGCTCCGGACCAGCGGCGCTCCAGGCGGTAGTAGCCCTCGCGGATGCGCAGGTGCTCCTGGAACTGGTGCCGCACCCGCACCTCGTGCAGCCGCAGCGCGCTGGAGTCACCGCGCAGGGAGCGGCTCACCGCGTCCGCCGTCTGCTGCGCGGAGCGCAGGGCCTGGGACGTGCCCTGCGCGGACAGCGGATCGAACGTGCACGCCGCGTCCCCCACCGCGAGCCAGTCCTCGCCGTACAGCCGGTCCAGGCAGGCGACGTTCGCGGGCACCGCGCGCAGGGCCGCCCTGGTGAAGTCACACGCCTCCAGCCGGCGGCGCGTCTCGGGCGCGCGCTCCATCCGCGCACGCCACGCCTGGGGCTCCTTCGCCGTCAGCCCCTGGAGCGAGTCCCGGTCCCCCATCAACCCGAAGACGACCTGGTCGCCGGGCATCCGCGCGGAGTACCACCAACCATCCACGCTCGCCTCCACCAGCGCGAGCGCGTCCACGGCGCGGCCGGGCTGGAGCGCGAACGTGCCGCACAAACCAAAGGTCCGATCCACCACGTGACGCTGGGCTCCCTGCGACGTGGCGAAGGCGGCGCTCCGGCCCGTGGCATCCACCACGAAGCGCGCGTCCACGAAGGCGAGGGGCGCGTCCCCCTCCACCGGGAGGCGGAGCCGGTGTCCGCCGCCTTCCAGGGGCTTCCAGGCCGTCACCGCCGTGCCGGTGCGCACGTCCACGCCGTGGCGCGCGGCCTCGTCCGCGAGCATCCGGTCGAACCGCGCACGGTCCAGGTGCCAGCCCGTGCCCCACGGCGAGCGCAGGTGATCGTTGTAGCCCAGCGAGGAGTTGCCCCAGCGCGAGCAGGAGCCCATGGAGCGCACGTGGCCCTGGCGCGCGAAGGCCTCCCAGACGCCCAGCTGCGACAGCAGGCGCCGGCTGTCCGGGGGCAGCGTCTCGCCCAGGTGCGCGGGGTCGTAGGTGGAGCGCTCGAACAGGGCGACGCGCAGGCCCGCGCTCCGGCGCAGCGCCAACGCCAGCGCCGTGCCCGCGGGACCGCCGCCCAGCACGGCGACGTCATACCGGTTGCCGTCCACGCTTCAGCCCGCCTGCCCCAGGAGCCAGACCTTGAACCGCTCGGACTCCAGGACCTGGGGCCGGCGCCGTCCTGCCGCGTGAGGGCGCCCAGGAACTTCCACGGGAAGCACCGGGGCGTGGGCGATGCCAGGAGGGATGTCGCGGGTCGTGCCCATGGGCATGCCCCGGCCGCATTGCACCCGGCGGACCAGGGGGCTCGTGTCCCCAGGACGAAGCCGTGTCCGGGGTTACGCGAAGGGGCCGCGGGCGCCGGACACGTCAGCGCCCGCCCCCTGACGTGTCAGCCCGGGCGGTGACGTGTCAGCACGCCTGACCCCGGCGGAGGAATCAGCGAGGATGGCCGCCATGAAAATCTGGGTCGATGCCGATGCGTGTCCAGGGCCCGTGCGGGACATCCTCCTGCGCGCCGTGCAGCGCGTGAAGGTCCCCATCGTCTTCGTGGCGAACAAGCCCCTGGCGCTGCCCCGGCTGGCGTACGTGTCCACGGTGCAGGTGGGCGCGGGGCTGGACGTGGCGGACCGGCACATCGCCACCTCCGCGGAGAAGGGCGACCTGGCCGTCACGCAGGACATCCCGCTGGCCGCGCTGCTCGTGCCCAAGGGCGTCGTGGTGATGGATCCGCGCGGGGAGCTCTTCACGCCGGAGAACATCGACGAGCGGCTGTCGGTGCGGAACTTCATGCAGGAGCTGCGCGACAGCGGCGTCACCACCGGCGGTCCCAGCGGCTTCTCGCAGCAGGACCGCCAGCAGTTCGCCGCCACGCTGGACCGGGAGCTGACCCGGCTGGTGAAGCAGCAGGGCTGAAGCGCCTACTGGCCGGCGCCGCCGCTGCCCTCTTCCGGCGGCGTGCCCGTGGAAGGTGACACGGGGCTCGTCCCCATGCCCTTGTTGCGGTGCCACGCCTCCGGGGTGATGTCCAGCCGGGCCCCCTCGGCCTGGGAGCGGGAGTGAGCCGGGGCCAGCGGGTCCACGGTGCGCTGATCAATGCTGCCCGAGCCGCCCGTCCCCAGCGTGTCCACGTCCACGCATTCGAAGTCCTCCGGCTTCGAGGACTGCTCGATGCCCGTGCCGCCGGTGGCCTCCGCGGAGGCCTGGGCCTCGGCGCCCGCGTCGCCGGAGAAGTTCATGCCGTGGCTGCGGAGCATCTCCTGCGTGCGCGGGGACTCCTGCGCGTCCCAGGACATCTCATCGCTGGCGAATGCCTCGGACGGGGGTTCCTGCTGAACCGCGGCCGTCTGCGTGGCGCAGCCTCCCAGAAGGAGCGCGGTCAGCGAGGCCATGAGCGGAAGCTTCATCGGGGGGGTCCTCCAGAAGTGTCGTCCGCCACTCAAGGTGGAGGCACTTGCGTCGGGGGCAAGCGACGGGGGACCCACCGGGCAGGCGGCCCCGCTCCAGGCCGGGGCCTCTTCAATGGTCCACGGGGGCATCGCTCCCGTGCAGGCAGGCCAGCGCCGCCACGGTGAGTGACTCGCACCCGCTGCGAAGCGAGCCCGCGCGGTCCGGCGCATAGAGGCCGGAGTGTGGGCCCGGCAGGTTCGCCACCTTCTCCTGGGGCGTCGTGCCCGGCGCCTCCTCCCAGACCCTGGGCGGCGTGATGCCCATGAACCAGTACGCGGTGGGCACCGGGTGCTCCGGCCCCTGGCCGAAGAAGGGGAAGTCCTCGCTCGCGGTGACGAGCACGCCCGGCACCAGCGCGTCGTGTCCGAACCACTCCGCGTGCGCGTCCCGGACGCGGCGCAGGAGCTCCGGGTCGTTGCGGTTCACCGGCCCGCGGTTCAGCACCTCCACCTGGGGAGGCTTCGGCGCGCCCGACGCCGCGGCCTCGCCCTTCGCGATGCGCTCGATGGCGGCGAGCACGCGGGCCTGCACCGCGTCGTCCTCCGTTCGCACCGTCAGCTCCAGCAGGGCTTCGTCCGGAATCACGTTGGCGCGCGAGCCCGCCTGGAACTGGCCCACCGTCACCACCGCGGCCTCCAGCGGCGACAGCGCGCGCGACACGATGGTCTGCAGGCGCATCACCACGCTGGCCCCCAGCACCACGGGGTCCACGGACAGCTCCGGCTGCGCCCCGTGCGCGCCCCGGCCGAAGAGGCGCAGGCGCACGTGCGCGGAGCCCATCATCGTCACGCCCTCGCGGTGCATGAACGTGCCCACCGGCAGCGGCGCGGTGTGCTGGCCCAGCACGGCGTCCGGCGTGCCGAAGCGCGCGTAGAGCCCCGCGTCCAGCATCGCCTTCGCGCCCTGGAGCGTCTCCTCCGCCGGCTGCCCCACCACCATCACCGTGCCGCGCCACGCGTCGCGCGAGCGCGCCAGCACCGCCGCCGCGCCCACGAGGCACGCGGTGTGGACGTCGTGGCCGCACGCGTGCATCACCGGCTCGCCGTCCTCCGTGCGCTCACGGCTCGCGTACGGCAGCCCCGTCTTCTCCTCCACGGGCAGCGCGTCCATGTCCCCGCGCAGGAGCACCGTGGGCCCGTCCCCGTTGCGCAAGAGGCCCACCACGCCGTGGCCGCCCACGTCCCGGGTCACCTCGTAGCCCTCCGCCTCCAGGCGCCACGCCACCTCCTCGGCCGTGCGCGCTTCGTGGCCGGACAGCTCCGGGTGTTCGTGCAGGTCCCCGTAGAGCGCGTCCACGTTCGGCAGCACCGCGTCCAGGTGTTGGAGGACGCGCCGGGCGCGGGCCTTGAGGCCGGAAGGGGCGGACGTGCCCGGGACGGGCTGGGGGGCGGCGTCGTTCATGGCGGTGTGCTCCAGGGCCCCGACGCGAGAGTGGAAGCGTCGAGGGCGTGCGGGTCCGACTCAAGGTGGAAGCCGCGTGCCGGGCTGCACAAGCGAGGTGGGCAGGGAGGCGGGCGGGGGCCTGGTTTCGCGCGTCGCACGCCCTGCCCTCCGGGGCGCCGTGGGCCTCCGGGGCACCGCCTGTCCGTTCGTTGTCCGCCCCTCCCCCGCGGACCACCTTCTGGCTGCGCACGCGACACATGGAGGGAGCGATCATGAGGCGAGGCATCGCACTGGGGCTCTGCCTGGTGGGACTGACGGGTGGCGCCGCGAGGGCCCAGGATCCCCCCCCGGATGCGCCCACGCGGATGGGACGGGTGGAGTGGAAGGGGCCCTACTTCCTCCTGGGACTGGGCGTGGAGGGCTACACGGGCAAGCTCGCGCCCAACCTGGATCCGGGGCCGTCGTATGGCGTCGTCGTGGGCTACCGCCCCAATGACTACCTGGGCGTGGAGCTGGGCTACAGCGGCGGCACCAGCAACCTGTCCATCACGGGGAACTCGGCGTCCTTCGGCAACCCGGACATCGTGCGCAACGGAGGGCAGGCGGCCCTCACGCTGGGCTTCACCTCCACGCGGCTCCAGCCCTATGTGCTGGGGGGCATCGGGGTCGAGCAGTACTCGGTGCGCTCGGGGATGTTCTTCGAGTTCATCGACGATACAGGGGGCTACGCGCCCGTTGGAGCGGGGGTGCGCTTCCAGCTCAACCCCCACCTCACGGCCGAGGTGCGCGGCAGCTACAGCTTCCTCTTCGGGCAGGACTTCTCGCCCGTCCAGGATGTGGGCGCCGGGGAAGGCCGCTACTCAGGCGTGCTGATGATCGGGGGCAGCTACTGAGGTCCGCCGGCAACGGGGCGGATCCGAGGAGGTCCGGAGGTCCTGAGGTATCCTCCGTCCAGGCGCGGGGGCCTCCCCCGGCACCCCCGCGCCCCCCGCTCCCATGACCGTCACCCTGATTGATCTCCTCGACGAGCGCAGCCGCCGTCATCCGGATCCGCGCCTCTACACCTTCCTGGAGGACGACGCGGAGGTGACGCTCACCCGCGCGGAGCTGGCGTCGCGGGCGCACCGCATCGCCGCCGCGCTCCAGTCGCTCGCGGCCGAAGGCGAGCGCGCGGTCCTGCTCTACCCGCCCGGCGTGGACTACCTCTCCGGGTTCTTCGGCTGCGTGTGCTCGGGCCTGGTGGCGGTGCCGGCGTATCCGCCGGATCCGTCCCGGCTGGAGCGCACCCTGCCCCGCCTGCGCGCGCTCATCGCGGACTCCGGCGCCACGGTGGTGCTCACCACGTCCGTCATCCTGTCGATGGCGGAGTTCCTCTTCACGGACGCGCCGGAGCTGCGCGCGCTCAAGTGGGTGGCGACGGACGCGCTGGACGCGAGCGACGCGGCGGCGTGGAAGCGGCCGGACGTGACGGCGGACACGCTGGCCTTCCTCCAGTACACGTCCGGCAGCACCGGCACGCCCCGGGGCGTGATGCTCAGCCACGGCAACCTGCTGCACAACCTCACGGCCATCCGCCGCGCCTTCCAGACGCGCGATGACAGCGTGGGCGTCATCTGGCTGCCGCCGTACCACGACATGGGGCTGATTGGCGGCGTGCTGGTGCCGCTGGCGCAGGGCTTCCACACGGCGCTGATGTCGCCGCTGTCGTTCCTCAAGCGGCCCCGCGCGTGGCTGGAGGCGCTGACCCGCTTCGGCGGCACCATCAGCGGCGGACCCAACTTCGCGTTTGATTTGTGCGTGCGGCGCATCCCGCCCGCGGAACGCGAGGGGCTGGACCTGAGCCGCTGGGAGGTGGCGTTCTGCGGCGCGGAGCCCATCCGTCCGGACACGCTGGCGCGCTTCACGGAGGCGTTCGGCCCGTACGGCTTCCGGCGCGAGGCGTTCTATCCCTGCTACGGCCTGGCGGAAGGGACGCTCATCGTCTCCGGCGGCGCGAAGGAGGCCGCGCCCGTCCTGCGCGACGTGGACGCGTCCCTGTTGGAGGCGGGCTCGGCCCGGGCTCCGGAGCGCACGGCCCGGACGTTGGTGGGCTGCGGCGCGACGCTGCCGGATCAAGGCCTGTGCATCGTGCAGCCGGACACCGGCCGCGTGCTCCCGCCGGGCGAGGTGGGTGAGGTCTGGGTGAAGGGGCCCAGCGTGGCGCGGGGCTACTGGCGGCGCGAGGAGGAGTCCGCGCGGGTGTTCCAGGCGAGGACGGAGCAGGGAGACGGGCCGTACCTGCGGACCGGGGACCTGGGCTTCCTGGACGCGGGGGAGCTGTACGTCACGGGGCGCGCGAAGGACCTGATCATCCTGCGGGGACGGAACCTGTACCCGCAGGACCTGGAGGCGGTGGTGGAGGAGAGCCACCCCGCGCTCAGGCCGGGGTGCGGCGTGGCCTTCAGCGTTGAGGTGGACGGCGAGGAGCACCTCGTCGTGGTGCAGGAGGTGGATCCGCGCAAGTGGGACGGCGACGCGGCCCCGGTGCTGGGCGCCATCCGTGGAGCGCTGGCGACGAGGCATGAGGTGAGGCCCCACGCGGTGGTGCTCATCGAGCCCGGGAGCCTGCCGAAGACGTCCAGCGGCAAGGTGCAGCGGCGGACCACGCGGGAGGCGTTCCTCGCCGGAGGGCTGCGCGAGCTGCACGCATGGCGGGCGGTTGGATTGGCCGAGCTGGATGCGCATGGCGCGCATCCGGAGCCGGAGTCCCGCGAGCCGCACGCAGGCGCGACGACTGGAGCGGATGCGCGCAAGGCGCCTTCGGAGCTGGAGTCGGGCGAACCGAACACGCGGCGAGCGACCGGGTTGACCGACACGCACGCGCACGGCGCGCATTCAGTGCGGGAGTCCCGCGAGCAGCACGCGGGGAACGCAACCGCGACGGTTGGTCCGGACGCGCAGGGTGCGCCTTCGACGCTGGAGACCCGCGTGCTCGCTCGGGTGGCGGCGCGCCTGGGTGCGCGGGTGGAGGACCTGGATGTCCGTACTCCCCTCACCCACTACGGGCTGGATTCGCTGGCGGCGGTGGAGCTGGCGCATGCGCTGGAACAGGCGCTGGGCGTGCCCGTGCCGATGGAGTCATTGCTGCGCGGCGCGAGCGTGGCGGAGCTGGTGCGTGACGCGACGGCCGTGCGCGCGGTGCCGCGTCCGGAGGTTGTGCGCGTGCCTCGCGCGGAGTCCATGCCTCTCTCCTTCGCGCAGGAACGGCTTTGGTTCCTGGACCGCTTGGAGCCGGGCAGCGCCTTCTACAACGTCCCCGTCGTGTCGCGGCTGGACGGGACACTGGACGTCTCCGCGCTGGAGCGGAGCCTCCAGTTCCTCGTGCGCCGCCATGAGTCCCTGCGCACCGTGTTCGTGGAGACGCGCGGCGAGCCGGGCCAGCGCATCCTCCCGGACCTGGCGCTGCCCCTGTCCGTCGTGGACCTCACGTCCACGCCCGGCGATACACGCGAGGCCTCGGCGCGGGAGCTGGCTCGCGAAGAGGCACGGCGGCCCTTCGACCTCGCCCGGGGTCCGCTGCTCCGGGTGACGCTGCTGAGGCTCGAGCCCGCGCGGCACTGGCTGCTGCTCACCGTGCACCACCTGGTCGCGGATGGCTGGTCCATGCGCGTCCTCGTGCGGGAGCTGTCGGAGGCCTACGCGGCGTTCTCCACCGGCCGTGCCCCTGCCCTGCCCGAGCTGCACTTGCAGTACGCCGACCACGCGACATGGCAGCGCGACTGGCTGCGCGGCGAGCGGCACGAGGACCTCCTCGGGTGGTGGCGCCAGCACCTGGCCGGTGCGCCTCCCGTGCTCGACCTCTCCGGCGACCGCCGCCGGCCCCGCGTGCAGTCCTACCGCGGCGCCCAGTGCGTCCACCGCCTGACGCAGGCCGCGTGGGAGCGGGTGAAGACCCTGGCTTCGCGCGAAGGCACCACGCCCTTCGTGGCGCTGCTCGCGGGCTTCCAGGTGCTGCTGCACCGCTACACCGGCCAGGAGGACCTGGTGGTGGGCGTGGACACCGCGCACCGCTCGCGGCCGGAGACGGCCGGCATCGTGGGCCTGTTCGTCAACCAGCTCCCGCTGCGCGGCGACCTCACCGGGGAGCCGTCCTTCCGCGAGCTGCTGCGCCGCGACCACCGCGCGGCGCTGGAGGCGTGGGCGCACCAGGACCTGCCCTTCGACGCGATGGTGCGGGGCCTCAACCCGGAGCGCAGCCTCGCGCACGCGCCCCTCTTCCAGGTGAAGCTGGTCCTCCAGGACGCCGCGTCCGGACCGGTGCGCCTGCCCGGCCTCACGCTGACGAGCACGCTCGGCGACACGGGCGCCACCAAGCTCGACCTCACGCTCTCCGTCACCGACTCCGGCGAAGGCCTGGAGCTGCTGTGCGAGTACGCCACCGACCTCTTCGACGCGGACACCATCGCGCGGATGCTCGGGCACCTGGAGGCGCTGCTGGACGGCGCGGCGGCGCACCCGGAGCGGTCCATCTCCGCGCTGCCCCTGTGGACCCAGGAGGCCCAGGGCCAGGTGCTGGAGGCGTGGCGTCCCACCGGGCCCGCCGTGGCTCCGGATCTCGCGCATCGTCTCTTTGAAGCGCAGGCCCGCGCCACGCCGGACGCCATCGCCGTCGCGCTCGGAACCACGACGCTGACGTACGCGCGGCTGGAGGCGCGCGCGAACCAGCTCGCAAGGCACCTCGTCGCGTCGGGAGTGCGTCCTGAGGCAGTGGTGGGCGTGCACCTGGAGCGCACCCCGGACCTCGTGGTGGCGCTGCTCGGAGTGCTCAAGGCGGGCGGCGCGTTCCTGCCGCTGGATCCGGCCCAGCCTCCCGCGCGGCTCGAAGCGATGCTGCGCGAGGCCCGGGCGTCCATCCTCCTGAGCGATGAGTCGCTGGCGGACCGGCTGGCGCCGCAGGGGGAGCTGCTGGTCCTCCTGGACGCGGACCGCGCGGCGCTGGAGGCACGGCCGGAGCTGCCGCTGTCCCCCGCGCCGGCCGTCACGCCCGCGAACCTCGCCTACGTCATCTTCACCTCCGGCTCCACCGGCACGCCCAAGGGAGCGCTGCTGGCGCACCACGGCCTGTGCAACACGGCGCTCGCGACTCGCGACGCGCTGGGCCTGCGCCCCGGAAACCGCCTGTTGCAGATGGCGTCCATCGGCTTCGATGCGTCGGTGAGCGAGGTCTTCTCCACGCTCCTGTCCGGCGCGACGCTGGTGCTCGCGCCCACGGAGTCCCTGCTGCCGGGACCGCCGTTGCAGTCGGTGCTCGCCTCCGAGCGCATCACCGCCCTCACCGCCACACCCACGTCGCTGGCGCCGCTGGACCCGTCGGCGCTGCCCCTGCTGGAGGCCGTGGCCTCCGTGGGCGAGGCGTGCACGCCGGAGCTCGCGTCGCGCTGGAAGCCGGGCCGGCGCTTCCTCAATGCCTACGGCCCCACCGAAGCCACCGTCTGCGCCACCATCGACCTGGACGTGACGCCCGAGCGTCCGTCCATCGGCCGCGCCATCCCGGGCGCGCGCGTGGCGGTGCTGGACGCGCGCGGAGAGCCCGTACCCGTGGGCGTGCCCGGCGAGCTGTACGTCGGCGGCCCCGGCGTGGCGCGCGGCTATCTGGAGCGGCCCGCGCTCACCGCCGAGCGCTTCGTGCCGGATCCGTTCTCCACCGAGCCCGGCGCCCGCCTGTACCGCACGGGCGACCGCGTGCGCACGCTGTCCGACGGACGGCTGGAGTACCTGGGCCGCCGCGACGCGCAAGTGAAGGTGAACGGCATCCGCATCGAGCTGGGCGAGGTGGAAGCCACGCTCGCGCGGGTCCCCGGCGTGCGGCAGGCGGTGGTGCTCCCGCGCGAGCACGCGGGCGAGACGCGGCTGACGGCGTGGCTCGTCGCGGACGAGTCCCTGGACGTCACCGCCGTGCGCCGCTTCCTCAAGGAGCGGCTGCCAGACGCCTTCGTGCCGTCCGCCTACGTGCGGCTGGACGCGCTGCCGCTCACCCCGGGCGGCAAGCTGGACCGCAACGCCCTGCCCGCCCCCAGCGCCCCGAAGCCCGCGCCGGACGCTCCCTTCGCCGCGCCCGTCTCAGCGCTGGAGCAGCGCATCGCCGAGGTCTGGGCGCGCGTGCTCGACGTGCCGCGCGTGGGCCTGCACGCGCACTTCTTCGAGGACCTGGGCGGAGGCTCGCTCCTGGTCGTGAAGGCCAGCACGCAGCTGCGCGAGGCCCTGGGCCGCGACGTCCCCGTCACCCACCTCTTCGAGCACCCCACCGTCGCGAAGCTCGCCGCGAGGCTGGAGCGCGACGTGCCTCCGCCCCCCGGTCCCACGTCCCCGCCGCAGGCCCCGCGTGAGGGCCCTGGAGGTAACTCCGGCGACATCGCCATCATCGGAATGGCGGGGCGCTTCCCAGGCGCTCCGGACGTGCACGCCTTCTGGCGCAACCTGCGCGACGGCGTGGAGTCCATCACCCGCTTCTCGCACGAGGAGCTGGAGCCGTCGCCGCTGTTCCCGGACGCGCTGAGGAGCCACCCCGACTTCGTCCCCGCGGGCGGCGTGCTGGAGGACGCGGACACGTTCGACGCGGCCTTCTTCGGCCTGTCCCCGCGCGAGGCGCAGTGGATGGATCCGCAGCAGCGCCTGTTCCTCCAGTGCGCGTGGAACGCCCTGGAGGACGCGGGCTACGACGCGGAGCGCATCGCCGCGCCCGTCTCGCTGTACGCGGGCGCGGGCAGCTCCAGCGTGCACCTGCTGTCGCTGCTGGGTCAGACGCGCAAGGACCCGGCCTCGCTGTTCGAGGCGCTGGGCACGACCAGCGGCGAGAACGTGGCCACCAAGACGGCCTACAAGCTGAAGCTCGGCGGCGAGAGCCTCAACGTCTACACGGCCTGCTCCACCGGGCTCGTCACGGTGCACCTGGCCTGCCAGTCCCTGCGCACCGGGCAGTCGGACCTGGCGCTGGCGGGCGCGGTGAAGGTGTCGCTGCCGCAGCGCACGGGCTACCTCTTCCAGGAGGGGATGATCCTCTCCCCGGACGGCCACTGCCGCGCGTTCGACGCGAAGGCGCGAGGCACCGTGCTGGGCAGCGGCCTGGGCGTTGTCGTGCTCAAGCGCCTGTCCGACGCAGTGCGCGACGGGGACCGCGTGTACGCCGTCATCAAGGGCTCCGCGCTCAACAACGACGCGGCGTCGAAGGTCAGCTACACCGCGCCCAGCATCCAGGGGCAGAGCGAGGTCATCGCGCGGGCGCTCGCGGCGGCGGGCGTGGACGCGGACAGCGTGGAGTACGTGGAGGCGCACGGCACGGGGACCGCGCTGGGAGACCCCATCGAAGTGGCCGCCCTCACGCGCGCCTACCGCGCGCACACGCAGCGCACGGGGTACTGCGCGCTGGGTTCGGTGAAGACGAACATCGGGCACCTGGACACGGCGGCGGGCATCGCCGGCCTCATCAAGGCCGTGCTCGCGCTGCACCACGGCGAGCTGCCGCCCAGCCTCCACTTCCAGCAGCCCAACCCGGAGATCGACTTCGCGCGCAGTCCCTTCTTCGTGAACACCGCCCTGCGGCCATGGGAGCGCGACGGACGGCCCCGCCGCGCGGCCGTCAGCTCGTTCGGCATCGGGGGCACCAACGCGCACGTCGTGCTGGAGGAGGCGCCTTCGCCGCGGCCTGCTCCCGGCCCCCGCCGTTCGCGGCAGCTCGTCACGCTGTCCGCCCGCACGCCCGGCGCGCTGGAGACGGTGGCGCGGGAGCTGGCCGACCACCTGGAGGTCCGCGCGAACGTGGACCTGGCGGACGTGGCCTTCACGCGCAACGCGGGCCGCAAGGGCTTCGAGGTGCGCCGCACGGTCGTGGCGGAGGACGTCACCGGACTCGTAGAGGCCCTGCGCAAGCCGGGCACGACGTCCACCGTGCGCGACGTGGACGCCCCACCCGCGCACCGCGTGGCCTTCCTCTTCCCGGGCCAGGGAGCCCAGGCCGTGGGCATGGCTCGCGAGCTGTTCGACGCGGAGCCGCGCTTCCGCGAGGCGCTGGAGTCCTGCCTCGCGCTGCTCCCCTCCGTGGGACTGACGCAGGACCTGCGGGCCGTGCTGTTCCCCGCCGCCGGTGAGGAGGCCCGCGCGGAGGCGGCCCTCTCCGAGCCCCGCTACGCCCTGCCCGCGCTGCTGGCCGTGGAGGTGGCGCTGGCGCGGTGGTGGATGGCGCTGGGGTTCAAGCCCGGCGCGCTGCTGGGACACAGCTTCGGCGAGTACGCGGCGGCGCACCTCGCGGGGGTGATGTCGCTGGAGGACGCGCTCCGGCTCGCGGTGGTTCGCGGCGAGCTGATGACGCGGATGCCTCCGGGCGGAATGCTCGCGGTGGGCCTGTCCCCGGAGGACGTGGCCTCGCTGCTGCCCTCCTCGCTGGAGGTGGCCGCGCACAACGGCGTGGACCGGTGCACGGTGTCCGGACCGCTGGAGCCGCTGGCCGCGCTGGAGCGGACGCTCGCGGGCCGGAAGGTGGGCGTGGTGCGCCTGGCCGCGTCGCATGCGTTCCACTCGCGCGCGGTGGAGCCGCTGATGCCCGAGCTGGAGCGGGCCGTGTCGGCCATCGCGCTGAAGGCCCCTGCCCTGCCGCACGTGTCCAGCCTCTCCGGGACGTGGATCCTCCCGGAGGAGGCCACGTCGCCGCGCTACTGGGCACGGCAGATGCGCGAGCCGGTGCGCTTCGCCTCGGGCCTGGACACGCTGCTGCACTCGGGTCACGGGCTGCTCATCGAGGCCGGGCCTGATCAGGGCCTCACGGCGCTCGCGAAGCTGAAGCTGCGCGCGGTGCAGGACACCGTGGCCGTGCCGTCGCTGCGCCGCTCGGGCACGTCCACGTCCGACCTCCAGACGCTGCTGGAGTCCGTGGGCGCGCTGTGGCGGATGGGCACGAAGGTGGACTGGGACGTGCTGCACGCCCATGGTCCGCGCCGACGCGTGTCGCTGCCGGGCTACCCGTTCGAGGCCGAGCGGGTCCACGTGGACGTCCGGCCCGCGCTGCCCCTGCCGGAGGCGCCGGACGTGGCGGTGGCGCCCGTGGTGGCACCGGCGCCCGTGGTGCCCCCGGTGCCCGTGGCTGTGTCCGCGCCGTCCAACCTCAGTGACATCGAGCTGAAGCTGACGGAGCTGTGGCGCGAGCGGCTGGGCCTCACGGACATCGGCCTGGACGACAACTTCCTCGACCTGGGCGGCAACTCGCTGATGGCCGCGCAGCTGCTCACGCGGCTTCGCGAGACGTTCCGCACGCAGGTGCCGCTGAGCGACCTGTTCGAGGCCCCCACCATCGCGGGCCTCGCGGAGCGCATCGAGGCCCGGCTCCTGGCGGAGGGACGCTCCGTCACGGAGGAGGCGCAAGGCCCGGGGACGGCCATCCAGCCCTGGCCCCGCACGGGCGAGCTGCCCCTGTCGTACGTGCAGGAGCGCGTCTGGGAGATGGAGGCGCGGGAGCCGGGCAGCTCGCTGTTCAACGAGCCGCTGGCGGTCCGCATCTCCGGAGCGCTGCGGCCGGACCTGCTGGAGCGCGGCGTCAACGAGGTCATCCGCCGCCACGAGTCGCTGCGCACGGTCTTCGTCCAGGAGGGCGGCCGGGGCGTGCCGCGTCTCCTGCCGGAGGTACGCGTCTCGCTGCCGGTGGTGGACCTGCGCGGCTTCGCCGGGGATCGCGAGGCGGAGACCCTGCGGCTCGCGCGCATCGAGCCCGCGGCGCCGTTCGCGCTGGACCGGGGTCCGCTCGTGCGCGTGCGCCTGCTGCGGCTGGCGGACACGGAGCACGTGCTGCTCGTGACCATCCACCACATCGTCGCGGACACGCTGTCGCTGGTGAACCTCATCCGTGAGGCCGTGGCGCTCTACACCGGCTTCGTGCACGGCGTGCCCGTGCCGCTGCCGGAGCTGTCCATCCAGTACATTGACTTCGCATTGTGGCAGCGGCAGGCGCTGGCCGACGGCACGCTCGCGGATCAGCAGGCGTACTGGCGGATGAAGCTGGCCGGACGTCCGGGGCCGCTGTCCCTGCCGCTGGACCGGCCTCGCATCCCGGGAGCGAAGCGGCGGGGCGCACGGCACTCGTTCGCCTTCCCGCCGGAGCTGGGCGTCGCGCTGAACGCGTTCGGCCAGCGCGAAGGGCTCACCGCGTACATGACGCTGCTCGCCGGCTTCACGGCGCTCCTGGCCCGGTGCTCGGGACAGGAGGACATCGTCGTGGGCACGTCCATCGGCAACCGGACGCGCCCGGAGCTGGAGCCGCAGATCGGCTACGTGGCGCACGCGCTGGCGCTGCGCACGAACGTGGACGGAGACCCGGACTTCCGCACGCTGGCCCTGCGCGTGCGGGACACGACGCTCGCGGCGTTCGCGAACCCGGACGTGCCCTACGAGCAGCTGCTGGGAGAGCTGGAGCCCGGCGAGGAAGCGTCACTGGGCCGGCTGTTCGACGCCATCTTCCTCCTGCACGCGCAGGAGGTGTCGGCGCCCATCGAGGACTTCCCCGGTCTGCGGCTGGGCTACTTCGACGTCACGGGGTTGCCCGCGCAGTACGGCACGTCGCTGGCGGACCTCACGCTGCTGATGCGCGAGGACGCGCAGGGCTTCTCCGGGACGCTGGAGTACGCCGTCGACCTGTTCGACGCGGACACCATCGTGCGGCTGCTGTCGCAACTGGAAGCGCTGCTCTCCGACGCCGTCGCGTCGCCCCAGAAGCCGCTGTCACGCCTGTCGCTGGACGTGATGCCCGCGCGAGCCCGACGCCCGGAGCCCCGTGTGGCGGACGCCGCGTCGGTGCCCGCGCTGCTGGAGGCCCGCGCGAAGCAGACGCCGGACGCGGTGGCAGTGCGCCAGGACGGAGCGGTCCTGACGTGGCGGAGTCTGCGGGAGAGGGCACTGGCCCTCGCGGGACAGCTGAAGGCGCATGGCGTGGGGCCGGGGGTCCCGGTCGCCGTGTGCGTGGAGCCCTCCCCTGAGCGCGCCGTCGCGCTGTGGGGTGTGCTCGCGGCCGGAGGCGCGTATGCGCTGGTGTCGCGCGATGGGCTCGGGGAGCTGTCGTCGCTGGGGAACGACGGAGCACCTCCCGTGCTCGTCACCTCCGGTGCGCTTCCTCCCGGAGTGACGGGCCCCGTCGTTCGACTTGATGGCGCGGACGCGGCGCGGGTCCCGGCTTCGGGTGTACCGGCCCGCGTGGAGGTGGAGGGCCTTGCGTGCCTCGCGCGTGAAGGGACGGAGGCCTCACGCCCCCGCGTGATGTTGAGCCACCGCAACCTCGTCCACCGGCTGGCCGCGCTGGATGCACGCGTGGATGCACGGCCCGGAGAGTCGTGGCTGAGCACGTCGGACGGCATCACCGACCTGGCGGACCTGGAGCTGCTCTGGGCCCTGTCCCGAGGGCTTCCGGTGGTGCTGCCGCCCCGGTCCCTGCCCCAGCCGTCCGCGCGGCGGGAGGGCGCCGCGTCGAAGCGGTCGCTGGACTTCAGCCTCTTCTACTTCGCCAACGACGCGGAGGCGTCAGGGCGGAAGAAGTACCAGCTGCTCATCGACGGCGCGAAGTTCGCGGACACCCACGGCTTCAGCGCCATCTGGACGCCCGAGCGCCACTTCCACGACTTCGGCGGCCCCTACCCCAGCCCCACCGCGACCAGCGCCGCGCTCGCCATGGTCACCGACCGGGTGTCCCTGCGCGCGGGCAGCGTCGTCCTGCCGCTCCATGATCCGCTGCGCGTCGCGGAGGAGTGGTCCGTCATCGACAACCTCTCCAACGGCCGCGCGGGCGTGTCCTTCGCCACCGGCTGGAACGCGAACGACTTCGTCTTCGCTCCCCAGAACTTCCACCAGCGCCCGGAGGCCGTGCGGCGCGGCGTGGAGGAGGTGCGCACGCTGTGGAGGGGCGGCACCGTGCGCCGCACCAACGGCGCGGGCGTGGAGGTGGACATCGCCATCCGCCCCCGCCCCGTGCAGGCGGAGCTGCCGCTGTGGATCACCGCCGCGTTCAACCCGGAGACGTTCCGGATGGCGGGCGAGCTGGGCGCGGGCCTGCTGACCAACGTGCTGGGCCTGGGCCAGGACTTCGTGGAGCTGGAGCGCAAGGTCGCCCTCTACCGCGAGGCCCGTCGCAAGGCAGGCCACCCCGGCCGGGGCCACGTCGTGCTCATGCTCCACACCTTCGTGTCCTCCAGCCGCGAGGACGTGAAGCACCAGGCCCGTGAGCCGCTGACGCGCTACTTCCGCAGCTCCGTGGAGCTGATCAACGGCCTGGTCGCCAGTCAGGGCCCGGGCTTCGACGTGCGCTCGCTCACGCCGCAGGACATGGAGGCCCTCCTGCAACAGGGCGTGTCGCGCTACCTCGATGCGGGCGGCCTCTTCGGCACCCCGGATTCGCTCCGCGCGCGCATCGACCAGCTGCGCCAGGCGGACGTGGACGAGGTGGCCTGCCTCATCGACTTCGGCATCGCCCCCGACATCACGCTGGAAGGCCTGCGGCACCTGGACGTGCTGCGCCAGCAGAGCCAGGAGCACGCCCCGCCCCGCCCGGTCTCCACGACCGTCGAAGGCGACAGCGCCGGGACGCTCGCGAACTTCCTGCGCACGAGCCCGCCGGCCCATCTGCGCGCCTCCGTCGCGGTCGCGAGGACGCTCGCGGAGCTGCCGGACGCCGCCGCCGTGCTGGGGCCGGTTCGCACGCTGGTGCTGGACGACTCGGAAGGCCTGCCGGCGGACCTCGCCCGGACGCTCCAGCGCGCGACCTCCGCGCGGATCGTCTCCCCCGCGCCGTTGCTGCCGGAGCCGCACGAGACGACCGCGCCCGGAACGCGCTTCGTGCTGGATGCCTCCGGCCGCCGCGCTCCCGTGGGCGTGGTGGGTGAGCTGTTCCTGGGCGGTGACGCCGTGCCACTCGGCTTCTGGAAGGCGCCGGAGCTGACCCAGGCGCGCCTGCGCGGCTCTCCTGAAGGAACGGGCGCACGCGTCTACGGCACGGGCGCACGCGCCCGCTACCGCGCCGACGGTGAAGTGGAGCTCCTCACGCCCTCACGGCGTGCTCCCGTGCAGCCTCCTGCTCTGAGCACCCGGACCGTGCCCCAGCCGGACACCGCGGCCTCGAGCCTCACGGCACGTCCGGATGCCGCCGCGCGGACGGGCGTCTTGCCCCCGCCGGACACGGCGGCCTCGAACCTCACGGCACGTCCGGATGCCGCTGTGCGAACAGGCATCGTGCCCCGGCCTGGATCCGCGACAGGCGCGCTCCCGATGGGAGCGCCCACGCGCACGCCGCCTCGCGTGGCGCCGCCAGCCATGCCTGACGTCCAGGTCATCCAGCGCGTGCCCCGCACGGGGAACCTGCCGCTGTCGTTCGCGCAGCAGCGGCTGTGGTTCCTGGACCAGTACGAGCCGGGCAGCGCGCTCTACAACATCCCCTCCGCCATGCGGCTGGAGGGCACGCTGGACGTGTCCGCGCTGGGCCGCGCCTTCGCGGAGGTGATGCAGCGCCACGAAGCCCTGCACACCGTCTTCCGCGTCCAGGACGGCGATGGCGTCCAGGTCATCGCCCCGTCCGCGAACGCCACGCTGGAGGTCGAGGACCTGCGCGACTGGCCCGCCGCGGAGCGCGAGGCCGAAGCCCTGCTCCGCGCCCGCGAGGAGGCCCGCACCGCGTTCGACCTGTCGCGCGGCCCGCTCCTGCGCACGCGTCTGCTGCGCCTCGCGGACACCGAACACCTGCTGCTCGTGACGATGCACCACATCGTCTCCGACGGCTGGTCCATCGGCGTGCTCATCCGCGAGGTCGTCACGCTCTATGAGGCCTTCACCGCCGGCCGGCCCGCGACGCTGCCGGAGCTGCCCATCCAGTACGCCGACTACGCCGTGTGGCAGCGCGACTGGCTCCAGGGCGCGGTGCTGGACAAGCAGCTCGCGTACTGGCGCAAGCAGCTGGAAGGCGCGCCGCCCGCGCTGGAGCTGCTCACGGACCATCCGCGCACCGCGGACACGTCCAACCCCGGCGCCACGCACCGGGTGGTGTTCCCGCACGCGCTGATGCAGGGCCTGCGCGCCCTGTGCCGCCGCGAGAAGGGCACCCTCTTCATGGGACTGCTCGCGGGCCTCCAGGCGCTCCTGTCCCGCTACACCGGCCAGGACGACCTCAGCGTGGGCGCGCCCATCGCCGGCCGCAACCAACCGCAGACCGAAGGGCTCATCGGCTTCTTCGTCAACACGCTGGTGCTGCGCACGCAGCTGGACGGCGACCCGACCTTCGTGGAGCTGCTGCGCCGCGTGAAGGCCGTGACGCTGGGCGCCTACGCGCACCAGGACGTGCCCTTCGAGAAGCTGGTGGAGGTCCTGCAACCGTCCCGGCAGGGAGGCCAGACGCCCTTCTTCCAGGTGACGCTGGTGCTGCTCAACACGCCGATGCCGGAGCTCACCGGCCCGGGCCTCACCTTCCGCCCGGTGGACGTGGACAGCGGCACGTCCAAGTTCGACTTCACCCTCGTGTTCACGGAGACGCCGCGCGGACTCCAGACCGCCTTCGAGTACCGCAGCGACCTCTTCGAGCCCGCCACCGCGAAGCGGATGATGGAGCACCTCCAGGTCCTCCTGGAGGACGCGGTCGCGAACCCGGAGCGCCGCCTGTCCCAGCTGGAGCTGCTCACCGCCGCCGAGCGCCAGCGCATCCTCGTGGACTGGAGCACCACGCCGTTCGACGGTCCGCCCGAGCCGCTGGTGCACGACTCCTTCGAGGCCCAGGCCCGCCGCACGCCCGGCGCCGTGGCGGCCCTCTTCGAGGGTGAAGCCCTCACGTACGCGGAGCTGGACCGCCGCTCCAACCAGCTCGCGTGGCACCTGCGCGAGCGCGGGGTGCGTCCGGGAGACCGGCTCGCGCTGTGCCTGGAGCGTTCGCTGGAGATGGTGGTGAGCGTGCTGGCCGTGCTCAAGGCGGGCGCGGCCTTCGTCCCCATGGACCCGGCCTACCCCGCGGAACGCCTCGCCTTCATGCTGGAGGACGCGGGCGCGAACCTCGTCGTCACGCAGGGGCGGCTCGTCTCGCTCCTCCCCGCGACCGGCGCCCAGGTGGTGTGCGTGGACACGGAGCAGGCCACCTTCGACCGGCTGCCGCCCCACGCCCCGCCGCGCGCGGTGTGGCCGGACTCGCTCGCGTACATCATCTACACGTCCGGCAGCACGGGGCGCCCCAAGGGCATCGCGGTGGCGCACCGCACGCTGTCGTGGGTGGTGGCGTGGACGCGTCAGCGCTCGCCCAAGGTGGACGCCATCACGTTGCAGTTCGCGTCCCTCAACTTCGACATCTCGTACCAGGAGATGTTCACGTCCTGGTCCGTGGGCAGCTCCGTCGTGATTCCCACGTCGGAGACGCGGCAGGACATGCCCGCGCTGCTCGCGTTCATGGCCCGCCACGGCGTGGAGCGGCTGTTCCTGCCGTTCATCGCACTCCAGAGCATGGCGGACGCCGTGGCCCACGGCGCCCCGGTGCCGGAGCGGCTGGTGGAGGTCGTCACGGCCGGCGAGCAGCTGCAGGTGACGCCCGCGCTCGTGGCCCTCTTCGAGCGGCTGCCCCAGAGCATCCTGGAGAACCAGTACGGCCCCTCCGAGGCGCACGTCGTCAGCGCCTACCGCCTGCGCGGTCCGCCGCGGACGTGGGAGCGGCTGCCCCCGGTGGGCATGCCCGTGCCCGCCACGCGGCTCTACATCGTGGACCCCACCGGCCGCCCCTGCCCCATCGGCGTGCCCGGCGAGGTGATGGTCGGCGGCGGACAGGTGGCGCTCGGCTACCACGCGCGTCCGGAGCTCACCGCGGAGAAGTTCGTCCCCGACCCTCTCTCCGGTGAGGCGGGCGCGCGGCTGTACCGCACGGGAGACCGGGCCCGCTGGCGCGCGGACGGCGCCATCGAGTTCTTCGGCCGGCTCGACGGTCAGGTGAAGGTGCGCGGCTTCCGCATCGAGCTGGGTGAAGTCGAAGCCGCACTGCGCGACGCCCCGGGCGTGCGCGCGGCGGCGGCGATGGTGCGCGAGGACGTGCCCGGCGACAAACGGCTGGTGGGCTACGTGGTGCTCCAGCCGGACACGGCCTGGGAGCCGGAGGCGCTGCGCCGCAACCTCGCGAGCCGCCTGCCGGAGTACATGCTGCCCACCGCGCTGATGCGGCTGGACGCGCTGCCGGTGATGCCCACGGGCAAGCTGGTGCGGCGCCTGCTGCCCGCGCCGGACGTGGACAGCCTCCGGGGCGTGGCGCCGCTCGTCACGCCGCGCAACGCGCTGGAGCAGCTGCTCGCGGACATCTTCGCGCAGGTGCTGGGCCTGGCCCACGTCGGCATCACCGACAGCTTCTTCGACCTGGGCGGCCACTCGCTGCTGGCCACGCAGGTGACGTCGCGCCTGCGCACGCAGCTGGGCGTGGAGGTGCGGCTGCGCGAGGTGTTCGACGCGCCCACGGTGGAGTCGCTCGCCCGCCGCATCGAGGGCCGCGTGCCCGAGGCGGAGCGCAGGCCCCGTCCGCCCGCCATCACCGCGCGGGCCGGTGTCACGTCCGCGGAGCTGTCCTTCGCGCAGCAGCGGCTGTGGTTCCTGGACCAGTACCAGCCCGGCAGCGCGCTCTACAACATGCCCGCCGCGCTGAGCCTGGAGGGCACGCTGGACGTCGCCGCGCTCGCCGACGCCTTCACGGAGCTGGTGCGCCGGCACCAGGTGCTGCGCACCACGTTCCAGGTCATCGACGGCACCGCCGCGCAGGTCTTCGCGCCCCCCGCGCCCTGGACGCTGCCCGTCGAGTCGCTGGAGCACCTGCCGGAGGAGGAGCGCGACGAAGCCGCGGGCCAGCTCGCGAAGGACGAAGCGCGCCAGCCCTTCGACCTGTCGCGAGGACCGCTGCTGCGCACGCGCCTGCTGCGCCTCGCGGACACCGAGCACCTGCTGCTCGTGACGATGCACCACATCATCTCCGACGGCTGGTCCATCGCCGTGCTCATCCACGAGATGGTCGCGCTGTACGAGGCGCGGCTCGCGGGCCGGGCCTCGCCGCTGCCGGAGCTGCCCATCCAGTACGCGGACTACTCCGCCTGGCAGCGCGAGTGGCTGCGCGGAGAGGTGCTGGACGCCCAGGTCGACTACTGGCGCAAGCAGCTGGAGGACGCGCCGCCCGCGCTGGAGCTGCCCACGGACCACCCGCGCACGGCGGACTCCCACAACCCGGGCACGTGGCTGGAGGTGGAGCTGTCCTCCGAGCGCGTGCAGGCCCTGAAGACGCTCTGCCAGAAGGAAGGCGCCACGCTGTTCATGGGCCTGCTCGCGGGGCTCCAGGCGCTCCTCGCGCGCTACTCGGGCCAGGACGACATCTGCGTGGGCGCGCCCGTCGCGGGCCGCACGCAGGCGGAGACGGAGGGCCTGGTGGGCTTCTTCGTCAACACGCTGGTGATGCGCACGCGGCTGGACGGAGACCCGTCGTTCCGCGAGCTGCTGGGCCGCGTGAAGGACGTCACGCTGGGCGCGTTCGCGCACCAGGACGTGCCGTTCGAGAAGCTGGTGGAAGTCCTCCAGCCGCCGCGCATGCCGGAGCGCACGCCGTTCTTCCAGGTGGCGCTGGTGATGCTCAACACGCCCTCGGCGGAGCTCACCGTGCCCGGCATCCAGCTGAAGCTGCTGGAGCTGGACAGCGGCACCGCGAAGTTCGACTTCACCTTCACCCTCAGCGAGTCCCCGCAGGGCATCCGGGGCGCGCTGGAGTACCGCACCGACCTGTACGAAGCGGCCACGGCCGAGCGGCTGGTGGGCCACCTGCAAGCGCTGCTCGACGGCGCGGTGGCCCGTCCGGACGCGCGCCTGTCCACGCTGTCGCTGCTGTCGCGGGCGGAGCGGCAGCAGGTGCTGGTGGACTGGAACACCCGTCCGGGCATCGCGGTGGACTCGACGGTCCACGGCCGCGTGGAGGCCCAGGCCGCGCGCACGCCGGATGCCGTAGCGGTGACGTTCGAAGGACAGCGGCTCACGTACGCCCAGCTGGAGCGCCGGGCCAACCAGGTCGCCCATCGGCTGCTCGGGCTTGGGGTGCGCACCGGGGACCGCGTGGGGCTGTGCGTGGAGCGCTCGCTGGAGATGACGGTGGGCGTGCTGGCCATCCTCAAGGCGGGCGCGGCCTACGTGCCGCTGGACCCCACCTACCCCGCGGAGCGCCTGTCGCTGATGCGCGAGGACGCGGGCATCCGCGCGGTGCTGACGCAGGCGCGCCTGGACACGCAGGCGCCCGGCGTCGCGGTGGTGCGGCTGGACACGGAGGCCGCGCTGCTCGCGCGCCTGCCGGAGTCGTCCCCGGCCGTGGCCGTGCCGCTGGAGTCCCCCTGCTACCTCATCTACACGTCGGGCAGCACCGGCAAGCCCAAGGGCGTGGCGATGGCGCACGGCGCGCTGGACCACCTGCTGGCGTGGCAGTGCCAGCGCGCGGTGAAGCCAGACGCCACGACGTTGCAGTTCGCCGCGCTGAGCTTCGACGTGTCGTTCCAGGAGATGCTTTCCACCTGGAGCGCGGGCGGCACGCTGGTGGTGCCCACGGCGGCGGTGCGCCGGGACATGCCGGCGCTCCTGCGCCTCATGGCGGACGCGGGCGTGGAGCGGCTGTTCCTGCCGTTCGTCGCGCTCCAGTCGCTCGCGGACGCCGTGGAGCACGGCGCCCCGCTGCCGGAGCGCCTGCGCGAGGTCATCACCGCGGGTGAGCAGTTGCAGGTGACGCCCACGCTGGTGGCCTTCTTCGAGCGGCTACCGGGCTGCGTGCTGGAGAACCAGTACGGCCCCACGGAGACCCACGCCGTCAGCGCGCTCCGGCTGCAAGGCGCCCCGTCGTCGTGGGAGCGGCTGCCGTCCATCGGCGCGCCGCTGCCGGACACGCAGCTGTACGTCGTGGACGCGAGCGGCCAGCCCTGCCCCGTGGGCGTGCAGGGCGAGCTGCTCATCGGCGGCTTGCAGGTGACGCCCGGCTACCACGGGCGTCCGGAGCTGACGGCGGAGAAGCTGGTGCCCGACGCGTTCTCCTCCGTGCCCGGCGCGCGGCTGTACCGCACGGGTGACCGCGCGCGCTGGCGTGCGGACGGGACGCTCGACTTCCTGGGCCGCGTGGACCACCAGGCCAAGGTGCGCGGCTTCCGCGTGGAGCCGGGAGAGGTGGAGGCCGTCCTGCGCGGCCTGCCCGGCGTGCGCGACGCGGCCGCCGTGGTGCGCGAGGACGTGGCCGGGGACAAGCGCCTCGTGGGCTACGTCGTCCTCCCGCCCGACGCGGCGTGGGAGCCGGACGCCCTGCGCCGTCAGCTCGCGAACCGCCTGCCGGAGTACCTGGTGCCCTCCGCGCTGCTGCGGCTGGAGGCCCTGCCGCTCACGCCCAGCGGCAAGCTCGCCCGCCGGATGCTGCCCGCGCCGGACGCGGACAGCCTGCGCGGGGAGGCGCCCTTCATCGCGCCGCGCACGCCGCTGGAGCAGACGCTGGCGGACGTGTTCGCGCAGGTGCTGGGCGTGCCCCGGCTGAGCGTGACGGACCACTTCTTCAGCCTGGGGGGCCACTCGCTGCTGGCCACGCAGGTGACGTCGCGCCTGCGCACCGCCCTGCGGCTGGAGGTGCCGCTGCGCGAGCTGTTCGAGTTCCCCACCGTGGAGGGACTGGCCCAGCGGCTCCAGGGCCGGATGTCCGCCGGGACGCGCAAGGGCCTGGCGTCCAGCATCGCGCCGCGCGCCATTGAAGCGCCGGTGTCCTTCGCGCAGCAGCGGCTGTGGTTCCTGGACCAGCTCCAGCCGGGCCTGCCCGTCTACAACATGCCCGCCGCGCTGCGCGTGGAGGGCGCGCTGAATGCCGAAGCGCTCCAGCGCGCCTTCACGGAGCTGGTGCGCCGTCACCAGTCGCTGCGCACCACCTTCCGCGCTCGCGACGGCCGGCCCGTGCAGATCATCGGCCCCGCCACGGTGTTCCCGCTGACGGTGGACGACCTGCGCGGCCTGACGCCGGAAGCGCGCGAGCAGGAGGCGCGGAAGCGGGCCCAGGCCGAGGCCCGCACGCCGTTCGACCTCTCCAAGGGACCGCTCCTGCGCGCCGGGCTGCTGCGGCTCGCGGAGCAGGAGCACCTGCTGCTCGTGACGCTGCACCACATCGTCTCCGACGGCTGGTCCATGGCCGTGCTCATCCGGGAGCTGGGCGCGCTCTACGAGGCCTTCTCCGCCGGGCGGCCCTCGCCCCTGCCGGACCTGCCGCTCCAGTACGCGGACTTCGCCACGTGGCAGCGCGACGGACTCCAGGGCGAACCCCTGGAGGGGCTGCTCGCGTACTGGCGCAAGCACCTGGAGGACGCCCCGCTGACGTCGGAGCTCCCCACCGACCGGCCGAGGACCGCGGACACGGCCCAGCCCGGCGCGCTCCTGCGGGTGTCACTGCCCGCGAAGCTGACGAAGGACCTCGCGGCCCTGTGCCAGCGGGAAGGCGCCACGCTGTTCATGGGCCTGCTCGCGGGGCTCCAGGCGGTGCTCGCGCGGCACACCGGCCAGGACGACGTCAGCGTGGGTGCCCCCATCGCGGGCCGCACCCAGGCGGAGACCGAGGGCATCATCGGCTTCTTCATCAACACGCTGGTGATGCGCACGCGGCTGGACGGCGACCCGACCTTCCGCGAGCTGCTCGGCCGCGTGAAGGACGTCACGCTGGGCGCCTACGCGCACCAGGAGCTGCCCTTCGAGAAGCTGGTGGAGGCGCTGCAACCGCCCCGGCGTCCGGGCCTGGCTCCGTTCTTCCAGGTGGCGCTCACGCTCCAGAACACGCCGACCGTGGCGCTGGAGCTGCCCGGCGTCACCTTCAAGCCGCTGGACACGGCCAGCGGCACGTCCCGCTTCGACGTGTCGCTCACCTTCTCCGAAGGGTCCTCCGGCCTGACGGGGCTCCTGGAGTACCGCACCGACCTCTACGACGAGGCGACCGTCACGCGAATGATGGAGCACCTGCGGCTCTTGCTGGAAGCCGCGGTGGCTCAGCCCGCGAGACGGCTGTCCACGCTGTCCCTGCTCTCCGACGCCGAGCGGCACCGCGTGCTGGTGGAGTGGAACGCGACGGGCACGCCGTATCCGCGTGACACGGCCGTGCACGCCCTGTTCGAAGCCCAGGCCGCGCGCACGCCAGACGCGGTGGCGGTGGAGTACCAGGGCCGGACGCTCACGTACGCGCAGCTGGACCGCCGGGCCAACCAGCTCGCACGGCACCTGCGCGGAAGCGGCGTGAAGCCGGGGGCACGCGTGGCGCTGTTCCTGGAGCGCTCCGTGGAGCAGGTCGTCGCCGTGCTGGGCATCCTCAAGGCGGGCGCGGCCTACGTGCCGCTCGACACCGAGTGGCCCCTGGAGCGGCTGACCTTCCTGCTGGAGGACACCGGCGCAGCGCGGGTCCTCACCACGGAGGCACTGGCCGGGCATCTGCCCGCCACGGCTCCCGCGATGCTGTGGCTGGACACGCAGGCCGGGCTGCTCGACGCGGAAGCCGATACAGCGCTCCCGCCGTCTTTGGGAGGAGACGCGCTCGCGTACGTCCTCTACACGTCCGGCACCACCGGCCGGCCCAAGGGCGTCTGCGTGCCGCACCGGGCCATCGTCCGGTTGGTGATGGGCACGACGTTCGCCCGGTTCGGACCGGACGAGGTCTTCCTGCAACTGGCCCCGCTGGCCTTCGACGCATCCACCTTCGAGCTGTGGGGCTGCCTGCTGCACGGCGGGCGGCTGGTGCTCGCGGATCCGAAGGCGGCCTCGATGGAGGAGCTGGGCCGCACGCTGGAAGCGCACCACGTCACCACGCTGTGGCTCACGTCGGCCCTCTTCGAACAGCTGGCCGCCACGCAGCCGGAGTCCCTGGCCCGCGTGCGCCAGGTGCTCGCCGGGGGCGACGTCCTGAACCCGGAGCGCGTGCGCGAGCACGTGGCCCGGGCGGGCCTGCTGGTGAACGGCTACGGCCCCACCGAGGGCACCACCTTCACCACCTGTCACGTGATGACCGACGCGAGCCTGGTGGGAGCGCCGGTGTCCATTGGCCGGCCCATCGCGAACACGCGCGTGTACGTGCTGGATGCGCTCCTGCGGCCCGTGCCGGTGGGCGTGCCCGGGGAGCTGTACCTGTCCGGAGACGGCGTGGCCTGGGGCTACCTCCAGCAGCCCGCGCTCACGGCGGAGCGGTTCCTGCCGGATCCGTTCGGCGAGGTGCCAGGAGCGCGGATGTACCGCTCCGGGGACCGGGTCCGCTGGAAGGCGGACGGGGCGCTGCACTTCCTGGGACGCCGCGACGCGCAGGTGAAGGTGCGCGGCTACCGGGTGGAGCCCGGAGAAATCGAAGCCGTGCTCCTGGAGCACGCCCTGGTGCGCGAGGCGGTGGTCCTGGCCCGCGACGACATGCCGGGAGGCCGCGCGCTGGTGGCCTACGTCGTGCCGCGCGCCATGCCGACAGGCGGTGGTGCCCAGCTGGACGTCGCGGGGCTCAAGACGTGGCTGCGGGAGCGGCTGCCGGCGTACCTGATGCCGTCGGCCATCGTGGTCATGGCCGCGCTGCCCGTCACGCGCAACGGCAAGGTGGACCGCCGCGCGCTGCCCGCGCCGGTGGTTTCGGGCGCGCAGGAGGGCGTCGTCCAGCCGCGCACGGACACGGAGGCCCGGCTCGCGGCGCTGTGGAACGAGCTGCTGGGAACGCAGGGCACGGG
This sequence comes from Corallococcus exercitus, assembly GCF_042231735.1. Lineage (GTDB taxonomy): Bacteria > Myxococcota > Myxococcia > Myxococcales > Myxococcaceae > Corallococcus > Corallococcus exercitus_B. Next base: position 8,766,082 of record NZ_CP102577.1, on the reverse strand, counting down.
CGCGCTCGACGACTTCTTCGAGCGTGGCGGCCACTCGCTGCTGGCGACGCAGCTGCTGTCGCGCATCCGCGCCACGTTCGGGGTGGAGCTGCGGCTGCAGGACCTCTTCGAAGCCCGCACGCTGGAGGCCCAGGCGGCGCGGGTGGACGGCACCCTCGCGCGCACGGTGCGGCTCCAGGCGCCGCCGCTGCGGCCGGTGCCGCGTGAAGGCAACCTGCCGCTGTCGTTCGCGCAGCAGCGGCTGTGGTTCCTGGACCAGCTCCAGCCGGGCCTGCCCGTCTACAACATGCCGGTCGCGCTGCGGCTGCACGGCGCGCTGGACCTGGCGGCGCTGGAGCGCGCCTTCACGGAGCTGGTGCACCGCCACGAATCCCTGCGCACCACGTTCGCCTCGCACGGAGGCACGCCGGTCCAGGTCATCTCACCCCGGGCGGCCTTCCCGCTGCCGGTGGAGGACCTGCGCGGGTACTCCGGGCCGGAGCAGGAGGCGCTGGCGCGGCGACTGGCCGAGGAGGAGGCGCGTCAGCCCTTCGACCTCGCGAAGGGTCCGCTGCTGCGGGTGCGCGTGCTCCGGCTGTCGGAGCAGGAGAACGTGCTGCTGGTGACGATGCACCACATCGTCTCCGACGGCTGGTCGCTCGCCGTGCTCATCCGGGAGTCGGTGGCGCGCTACGCCGCCACGGTCGCGGGCCAGCCGCTGACGTTGCCGCCGCTGCCCGTGCAGTACGCGGACTACGCGGTCTGGCAGCGTGAATGGCTCCAGGGTGACGTGTTGCAGGCGCAGCTGGACTACTGGCGCCACCAGCTCGCGGGAGCACCCGACGCGCTGGAGCTGCCCACGGACCGGCCGCGCACCCCGGGCTCGCGTCAGCCGGGCGCGAGCTTCCACCTGTCCCTGCCCCGGAAGCTGGCGCAGGACGTGACGGCGCTGTGCCAGAAGGAAGGCGCCACGCTGTTCATGGGCCTGCTCGCGGGCTTCCAGGCCGTGCTCTCCCGCTGGGCGAACCAGGACGACGTCAGCGTGGGCGCGCCCATCGCGGGCCGCACGCGCGAGGAGACGGAAGGGCTCATCGGCTTCTTCGTCAACACGTTGGTGCTGCGCACGCGGCTGGACGGCAACCCCACCTTCCGCGAGCTGCTGGGCCGGGTGAAGCGCGTCACGCTGGACGCGTATGACCACCAGGACGTGCCGTTCGAGAAGCTGGTGGAGGTGCTCCAGCCCAAGCGGCAGGCGGAGCACACGCCGTTCTTCCAGGTGGCGCTGGTGATGCTCAACACGCCGTCGGCGGAGCTGTCGCTGCCGGGGCTGCGCATCGAACCGCACGCGGTGGACGCGGGCACGGCCATGTTCGACCTCTCCGTGACGCTCACGGAGAAGCCGGACGCGCTGGAGGGCTCGGTGGAGTACCGCACCGACCTCTACGACCGGAGCACGGTCGAGCGCCTCATCGGGAACCTGCGGGTCCTCCTGGAGGAAGCCTGCCGCCACCCGGAGCGGCGCCTGTCGGACCTGCCCCTGCTCACGGAAGAGGAGCGGCGCCAGGTGCTGGGCGAGTGGTCCCGGTCGCAAGCCGAGGCCCCGCGCGACACGTCCGTGCACGCGCTGTTCGAAGCGCAGGCCCGCGCCACGCCGGACGCGGTGGCCATGGAGCATGAAGGTCAGGCCGTCACGTACCGGGAGCTGGATGCCCGTGCGGATGCGCTCGCCCGGAGCCTGAGGGCCCAGGGAGTGCGCACCGGAGCCAGGGTGGCCCTGTTCCTGGAGCGCTCGCACGCGCTGCCCGTGGCGCTGTTCGGCGCGTTGAAGGCGGGCGCGACCTACGTGCCGCTGGATCCGTCCGCGCCGTCGGAACGGCTCGCGTTCCAGCTGGAGGACGCTGGCGCCACGGTGCTCCTCACCGAAGCAAGGCTGCGCGACCGGCTCCCGCCGTTCCAGGGCCGCATCGTCGAGGTCGCGTCCACACTGAAGTCGTCTTCGACGGGAGTACCGCATCCGGCTTCGGCCGCGAGCCCGGTTGTCACGGGACTCCAGGTCGCATCCGCGATGAAGCCGTCCTCGACGGGATCACCGCATCCGGCTTCGAGTCCGAGTCCGGCTGTCACGGGACTCGATGCCGCATCCACGCTGACGTCGTCCTCGACGGGAGCACCGAGCCCGGCGAGCGTCATGAGGCTTGAGGCCGCGTCGACAGTGAAGCCGTCCTCGACGGAAGCGACACGCCCGGCTTCGGCCGCGAGCCTGACCGCGGCTGTCCAGGCACATGTGGCCGAGGCCACCGAGCAGCCCTGGATGGACGCCGTGCTTCCGGACGTGCCCGCGGACCTGCCCGCGTATGTCCTCTACACATCGGGCAGCACGGGCCAGCCCAAGGGCGTGCTGGTGTCCCATCGCTCGCTCGTGAACCACGCGACGTGGATGGGCTCCACGTTCGCGCTGAAGGCGGGCGACCGGCAGCTCCAGCTCGCCGCGCTGGGCTTCGACGCGTCCGCGGCGGAGCTGTTCTCCACGCTCCTGTCCGGCGCGACGCTCGTGCTCGCGCCTCCGGACGTGCCTCGCGACACCGCGCTCCTGGCGGACCTGCTGTCGCGCCAGCGCATCACCGTGCTCCAGGCCGTGCCCTCCGTGCTGCGCTTCCTCGCGGCGGAGCCCGCCCTGAAGCAGGCCACGCACCTGCGCTGGCTGTTCTGCGGCGGTGAAGCGCTGACGCCGGACCTGGCCACGCGGCTGCGCTCCGTGCTGCCGGCGGTCCAGCTCGTCAACGCCTACGGCCCCACGGAATCGACCATCGACGCCACGTGGTCCCCCGTCACCGACGACGCGTCCGGCGCCACCGTGCCCATCGGCCGCCCGGTGGCCAACGCCGAGGCCTACGTGCTCGACGCCGCGCTGCACCCGGTGCCCATCGGCGTCCCGGGCGAGCTGCACCTGGGCGGCGTGCCCCTGGCGCACGGCTACCTGGGCCGCTCTGCCCTCACCGCCGAGCGCTTCATCCCCCACCCCTTCGCCACCGAACCCGGCGCCCGCCTGTACCGCTCCGGAGACCGGGTCCGCTGGCTGTCCGACGGGCGCCTCCAGTTCCTCGGCCGGCTCGACCAGCAGGTGAAGCTGCGCGGCCTGCGCGTCGAACCCGGCGAAGTCGAAGCCGCGCTCACGCTCCACCCCAGCGTCCGCGAAGCCGCGGTCCTCGTGCGCGAGGCCGGAACGCACGGCCCCACGCTGGTGGCCTACGTCGCGCCCCACACCGCGCGCCCCGTGGACGCCGAAGCCCTGCGCACCTTCCTCCGGCGCACCCTGCCGGAGGCCCTGGTGCCGTCGGACTTCGTGCTGCTGGAAGCCCTGCCCCTCACGGCCAGCGGCAAGGTGGACCGCCGCGCGCTCCCGGCGCTCCAGACCCGGCGGCCCATCACCCCGCGCATCGCCCCGCGCACGGAGACGGAAATCCAGCTCGCCGCCCTCTGGAACGAGGTCCTCAAGCAGGACGCGGTGAGCGCGACGGATGACTTCTTCGCCCGGGGCGGCCACTCGCTGCTCGTGGCGCAGCTGGCGTCGCGCATCCGCACGGCCTTCCAGGTGGAGCTGCCGCTCCAGCTCCTCTTCGAGGCCCGCACGCTGGAAGAACAGGCACGTCACCTGGACACGCTCATGCAGGGCGGCGCGTCACTCCAGGCGCCGCCGCTGCGCCCCGTGCCGCGCGAGGCCCGCATGCCGCTGTCGTTCGCGCAGCAGCGGCTGTGGTTCCTCGACCAGCTGGAGCCGGGCACCTCCACGTTCAACGTCCCCATCGCCCTGCGCGTGGAGGGCGCCCTGGACGTGGGCGCGCTGGAGCACTGCTTCCAGGAAGTGATGCGCCGTCACGAATCCCTGCGCACCGTCTTCCAGGACGGCCCGGAGGGACCGTCGCAGGTCATCCTGCCCGCGCTCACGCTGCCGCTCGAACAGGTGGACCTGAGCGCCCTGCCCCAGGACGCACGCGAGGCGGAGGCCCACCGCCTGGAGGTGGAGGAGGCCCTGCGGCCCTTCGACCTGGCCCGGGGCCCCATGCTGCGCGCCCGGCTCCTGCGCCTGAGCGAAACCTCCCACCGCGTGCTGATGACCATGCACCACATCGCGTCCGACGGCTGGTCCATGGACGTGCTGGTGCGCGAGGTGAGCGCGCTCTACGTCGCCCACCAGCAGGGCCGTCCCTCGCCGTTGCCGCCCCTGGCCATCCAGTACGCGGACTACGCGGCCTGGCAGCGCCAGTGGCTGCAGGGCGACCTGCTGGAGAAGCAACTGGATTACTGGCGCCACCAGCTGGCGGGAGCCCCCGCGGTGCTGGAGCTGCCGCTGGACCGTCCCCGTCCCGCCGTGCGCGCCCACCGGGGCAGCATCGTGGCGAGGACGACGGAGCCCGCCCTGATGCAGGGCCTGGAGCGGCTGGCCGTGGACCGGAAGGCCACGCTGTTCATGGCGCTGATGGCGGCCTTCCAGGGTCTCCTGCACCGCTACAGCGGCCAGACGGACGTGGTGGTGGGGACCGACGTGGCCAACCGCGACACCGCGGAGACCGAGGGCCTCATCGGCTTCTTCATCAACCAGCTCGTGGTGCGGCTGCGCATGGACGGCAACCCCACCTTCGTGGAGCTGCTGGAGCAAGCGCGGCGCGTGTCCCTGGACGCCTACGAGCACCAGGCCCTCCCCTTCGAGGAGGTGGTGCGCGCCGTGAACCCGGAGCGCAGCCGCGCGCACGCGCCGCTGTTCCAGGTGAAGCTCATCCTCCAGAACACGCCGCACACGGCGCTGGAGCTGCCGGGCCTGACGCTGAGCGTGGATGCCACGAACACCGCCGCCGCGAAGCTGGACCTGACGGTGTCCATGACGCCCACGCCGGAAGGACTGGTGTGCGCCTGGATGTACGACCGCGACCTCTTCGACGAGGCCACGGTCGAACACATGGCGGACCGCTTCCACGCGGTGCTCGCGAGCATCGTCGCCCACGAGGGGACGCTGCGCCTGTCGGACTTCCCCATGCTGCCGGCGGCGGAGCGGCAGCGGTTGCTGGGGACGTTCAACGACACCGCGCTGCCGTACGCGGAGCGCTGCATCCACGCGCTCATCGCGGAGCAGGCGGCGCGGACGCCGGAAGCGCTGGCGGTGGTGGCCCCGGATGGGACGCTCACGTACGCGGCGCTGGAGCGGCGGGCGAACCAGCTCGCGCACCTGCTCCAGCAGTACGGCGTCGCGCCGGAGACGCGCGTGGGGCTGTTCGTGGAGCGGCGGGCCCATGCGCTCGTGGGCCTGCTGGGCATCCTCAAGGCGGGCGGCGCCTACGTGCCGCTCGACCCCGGTGCAGCCAGTGCCCCGGAGCGGATGCGCCAGGTGCTCAAGGGCGCGGGCGTGCAGGTCATCGTCACCGACGAGGCCCTGGCGGACGAGCTGCCCTCGCAGGGCGAGCTGCTGGTGAGCCTGGACGCGGACGACGGACTGCTGGACGCGCAGCCGGAGGAGGAGCCCGTCACCGGCGTCCTGCCGGCACACGCGGCCTACGTCATCTACACGTCGGGCAGCACCGGCCAGCCCAAGGGCGTGGTCATCGAGCACCGGCAGCTCGCGGGCTACGTGGCGGGCGTCAGCGACCGGCTGGCGCCGCCGGAAGGAATGTCCTTCGCGACGGTGTCCACGCTGGCCGCGGACCTGGGCCACACGGCGGTGTTCCCCACGCTGTGCAGGGGCGGCGCGGTGCACCTGGTGGACCGGGACACGGCGTCGGACGCGGGCAGGCTGGCGGCATACGGCCGGACGCACGCGGTGCAGGGGCTGAAGATCGTCCCCACGCACCTGGAGGCGCTGCTCGCGGGTCAGGACGCGGCGGACCTGCTGCCGGGCCGCCGGCTGGTGCTGGGCGGCGACACGGTGTCGTGGGCGCTGGTGGAGCGGGTCCACGCGCTGTCACCGGACTGCGAGGTGTTCAACCACTACGGCCCCACGGAGACGACGGTGGGCGTGCTCGCGCAGCGGGTGGAGCGCGGCGCGAGGACGCAGGGCACGCGGTCGGTGCCCCTGGGCCGGCCGCTGGGCAACGTGCGCGTGTACGTGCTGGATGCGTACGGGCAGCCGGTGCCCACGGGCGTCCCGGGTGAGCTGTTCATCGGCGGCGCGACGGTGGGTCGCGGCTACCAGGGCCGGCCGGACCTGACGGCGGAGCGCTTCGTGCCGGACCGCTTCGGCACGGAAGCGGGCGCCCGGCTGTACCGGACGGGCGACCGCGTGCGCTGGCTGCACGACGGCCGCATCGAGTTCCTGGGCCGCGTGGACCACCAGCTCAAGATTCGCGGCTACCGCGTGGAGCTGGGCGAAGTCGAAGCCGTGCTCGCGCGCCATCCCGCCGTGAGCGAGTGCGTGGTGGTGGCCCGCGACGACGCGGGCCAGGGCCGTCAGATCATCGCCTACGCGGTGGGCAGGTCCGAGCAGGCCTTGGACGAAGCCGCGCTGCGCGGTCACCTGACGAAGCTGCTGCCGGACTACATGGTGCCCTCGGCGCTCGTGGTGCTGGGCGCCCTGCCGCGCACGTCCAACGGCAAGGTGGACCGCAAGGCCCTGCCGGAGCCGTCGCGCTCCGGTGAGGACACGGGCCACGTCGCGCCGCGCACGCCCACCGAGCAGCGGCTGGCGGCGCTGTGGCAGGAGCTGCTGGGCGTGCCCCGCGTGGGCGTGCACGACAGCTTCTTCGACCTGGGCGGCCACTCGCTGCTCGCCACGCAGGTGGTGGCCCGGGCGGGCGCGCTGTTCGACGCGAGGCTCGCGGTCATCGACCTCTTTGAGGCACCGACCCTGGAGGGGCTGGCCGCGCGCATCGACGCGGGCACGAGCTCGGACTCGCCGCTGGTGGTGCTGCGCAAGGGAGGCGCCCGGACGCCCTTCTTCTGCGTGCACCCGGTGGGCGGCAGCGTGCTGGGCTACCTGGAGCTCTCGCGGCGCATGGACGAGGACCAGCCCTTCTACGGCCTCCAGGTGCCCAGGGACGGCGCGGGCCCGACGGTGGAGGCCATGGCCACGCGCTACCTGCACGCCGTGCGGAGCGTGCAGCCCACGGGCCCGTACCGCCTGGGCGGCTGGTCCATGGGCGGACGCGTGGCGTACGAGATGGCGCGGCAGCTCCGCCTGGAAGGCGAGGCGGTGGAGCTGCTCGTCGTCATCGACGCGATGGGCGAGGAGCCCGCCACCACGCAGACCCTCACGCCGGACGAAGCCGTGGGCCAGCGCGTGCTGGAGTTCGCGGATCACCTCACCCGGCTCGCGGACGTGCATCCCCGCGCCGCGGAGGTGCTGGTGCTGGTGGATCCGGTGGAGCTGCGTTGGGTGCTGGAGGACACGCCCGGCGTGGACCTGGGCCTGGAGGAGGCCGCGTGCGACGAGCTGCGCGAGCTGTGGCGCCGCTTCGGTGGGAACCAGGCGGCGTCGCGGGCCTACGTCCCCGGGCCGTATGACGGAAGCCTCGTGCTGCTGCGCGCGGCGGAAGGGCCGGAGGCACCGGAGGACCTGGGCTGGCGCCCGCTCGTGCACGGTGGCGTGACGGTACACACCGTGCCGGGCGACCACTTCACCCTCATCCGTCCGCCCCATGTGGACGCGCTGGCCGAGCGCCTGCGCGCGCTGCTCACCGGAAGGAACGGATAGCCACCCCATGGCCCGACACTTCACGCAGACCCAGCACGCGTCCCTGCGCGCGCTGCTGGGCGCGGCTCCTGAGGGCGGCGCGGAGGCCCTGGCGCACCGGCCGCCGGTGGCCTTCCGCGACGTCCAGCGCATCCTCGGGCTGCCGGAGCTGCCCCACGTCCACCTGCTGGGCGAGGACACGTGGCTCCTGGGAGGCCGCCTCCTGCGCTGGCTCACCCACGACACGCGCCCCGGCGGTGACTACGACCTGTTCTGCGCGTCGTTCCAGGCGCTGGAGCGGACCGCGAGGCACATGCTGTCCACGGGCTACACGCCCTGCCGGAGGCAGGTGGCCACGCAATGGGGCCCCTGGCTGAAGGACCGCATCCAGGGCCGTGACGTCCACGCGCCCTGCAAGGCCGCCGCCCCCACGGACGAGGCCGCGCTCCAGGAGCGGCTGCGGCTGCGGCGCTTCCCGGATGGCCGGGAGATGTACGCGCTGGAGCTGCACTCGCCGGAAGGCCACCTGCTCCAGCTCGTGCACATCCCGGCCCTCTTCATTGGGGGCGGCGACGCCGTGGGCCAGCAGCTGGCCTTCACGGACCTGAGCATCTGCCAGTTCCTCCTGGACGGCCGCCTGCTGCACGCGGGCCCCCACGCCTGGGCGGACCTCCTTCGACAGCGGGTCCGGGTGGTCCACATGGTCCGCCCGCGCATCACCGCGGAGCGCCTGCTCAAGTACGCCGGCCGAGGCTTCTGGCCGGACGCGAAGTCCGTGCGCACGGTGTTCCAGGCCGTGCGGAAGACCTGAGCGGCGCGCTCCTGTCCGCACGGGAGTCCGTGCGGACAGGCTGCCCGGGCGTGGTGGCCCTGACTGTTACGGCCAGGTCGGTTCCGGCTCCAGGCAACGCGGGCCGGAGCAGCAGTCGGAGTAGCACGTCAGCATGTCCTCGCCCGGACCGCAGATGCCGTCACCGCAGTACGAGAGGATGAGGCCGCAGTCCGGCCGGCAGCTGCGCGGCGTCTCCAGGCCGTTGCAGACACCGTCGCCACAGAAGGAGCCGCAATCATCGAAGCAGGTGGCGGTCGTCTCCGAGCCATTGCAGGTGCCGTCGCCGCACCACGTGAGGATGGCGCAGTCCTGGGGGCAGGTGCTGGTGTCCTCGTTGCCGTTGCACACGCCATCACCGCAGTAGTCGAGGATGAGGCCACAGTCCTGGGGACAGTTGAGGCTCGTCTCGCGCCCGCTGCACACCCCGTCACCGCAGACCGAGAGCGCTCTGCAATCCCAGGGACAGTTGGTGCTGTTCTCTCCGTTGAGGCGGTCACAGACGCCATCACCGCACAGGTAGCGGCCCATCTCGGCCTCGACCTGCGACACCTCCACCGACTCCGACTCCACGGGCCCGCACGCAGCGAGCAGACCGAGCGACAACCCAACAATCATCACGACGAAACGCGACTTCATGTGTACCTCCAGGGGAAGGGGCCACGCATGCCAAGGCATCCCCAATACACAGACAATGCCAAGCACACCAACGCCCTCGGGACCTGAGTTTTTGTGGCACAACCCGCCACATGAGATGGATTGCGCCGACGTTCTGTAGCGCAATCCGTTACATATGGCTGGAGAGCGCATCCCTCTCGCAGCTGTGCACGTGCCGCACGGAGGTCCGTGACCTCCCTTGCAGACTTCATCCGACCCGAGGACTAGGATCGAGCGCATCCCCCCGCTGAAAGCCGACTCCGCTGAACGCCACCGAACCGCGTCACCTCGCCGGCCTGGACCTGCTCCGGTGCCTGGCCATCCTCGTCGTCGTCGCCTACCACTACCCGCGTCCCGAAGGTCACGAGGCCTACCGGGCGTTCGCCAACTTCGGCTGGACGGGCGTGGAGCTGTTCTTCGTGCTCAGCGGCTTCCTCATTGGCTCGCAGCTGCTGGAGCCGGTGTCGCGCGGGGAGACACCGTCGCTCAAGCGCTTCTACCTGCGGCGCTCGCTGCGCATCCTGCCGTCCTTCCTCGTCGTGCTGGCCCTGTACCTCTTCGTGCCCGCCTGGCCCGAGATGCCCGTGGTGACGCCCGCGTGGCGCTTCCTCACCTTCACGCAGAACCTCGGCCTGCGCCGCAACGGCTTCTCCCATGCGTGGTCGCTGTGCGTGGAGGAGCACTTCTACCTGGTGCTGCCGCTCACCGTGCTCGCGCTGCGCAACCGCCTCCGCGCGCCGTCCCTCCTCGCCCTCGCGGCGGCCGTGATGCTCGGGGGCATGCTCCTGCGCGGCGGGCTGTGGATGCGTTACTTCTCCATGCTGGGACCGGGTGAGCCCGGGTGGCGCGAGTTCGACAAACTGCTCTACTACCCGACGTACGCGCGGCTCGACGGGCTGACCTGCGGCGTGCTGCTCGCGGCCCTGCGCGTCTTCCGGCCCGCGGCCTGGGAGCGCTGGACGCGCGGCGCTCGCGCGGTAGGGATGGCCTTCGTGGGCCTCGCGTGCCTGGGCGGCGTGCTCTTCATCAACGAGGAGCACTACCGCTACCTGCCCTATGTCCTGCTGGCGTTCCCCCTGGTCTCGCTGGGCTTCGCGGCGCTGCTGATGGCGCTGTCCGGCCCCGCGGCCTCGCGCGTCTGCGCCCGCATCCCGGGCGTGAAGACCTTCGCGGTCCTGAGCTTCACCGTCTACCTCACACACAAGGCCGTGCAGCACGGCGTGCGTGACGCGCTGGAGTCCCACGGCATGGACGCGTTCCATGTCGTCACGGTGCTGGGCGGCGCCGTGGCGGTGCTGCTCGCGTCGCTCGCGCTGCACCATGGTGTGGAGCGGCCCATGCTGAAGTGGCGCGAGCGGCTGGAGCGCAGGCTCGTTCCGAAGAAGCCGCTGCCCCAGCCCGCCGTCCCCTGAAGGCCGCCCGCGCTTCTGCGCGACAGAAGCCGCGCACGGGGCACGCCCTGGGCCCGGACGCCGCGTGCGCGTTAAACGTCGCGCATGCGCCCCTTCCTGACGGCGACGTGGCGGTACCTGCTGATGCTCAACTACGAGGTGGATCCGGCGGTGCTGCGGCCCCTCGTCCCCCGGGGCACGGAGCTCGACGCGTGGCAGGGCCGCACGTTCGCGAGCATGGTCGGCTTCCGCTTCCTCGACACGCGCGTGCGGGGACTCGCGGTGCCGTTCCACCGCGACTTCGACGAGGTGAACCTGCGCTTCTACGTGCGCCGCCTGGGCCCCGAGGGCTGGCGGCGCGGCGTGGTGTTCGTGCGCGAAATCGTGCCCCGGCTCGCCATCGCCACCGTGGCGCGCGTCCTCTACAACGAGCCCTACGTCGCGTGCCCCATGCGCCACGCCGTCACCATGGACGGCGCGGACACCGGCGCGCCCGGCCACGTCGAGTACGCCTGGAAGTCCCACGGCCGCTGGCACCAGCTGTCGGCCCGGACGCTCGGCGCACCGGCGGAGAGCGCGCCCGGCTCCCAGGAGGAGTTCATCACCGAGCACTACTGGGGCTACACCGCCCAGCGCGACGGCGGCTGCGCCGAGTACCGCGTGGAGCACCCACGCTGGAGCGTCTGGCGCGCCCAGGAGACCGCCTTTGACTGCGACGTCGCCCGCTTCTACGGCCCCGCCTTCGCCGGGTGCCTCCAGGGCACGCCCCACTCCGCCTTCGTGGCCACCGGCTCGGAAGTGGCCGTTTTTCCTGGAAATGAACTCCCGACCTTGCGGAGCCCGTAGAAATCAATATTCTCAAACTCGAAATTGATTTTCTGAAACCCCATGACGACTCCCAAGCCCACCTGGCCCGTGCCCACCCGCTGCCCCGTCTGTGGAGGCGGCACCGTCATTGAACGCGTCCGCTGTGAGGGGTGCGCGTCCGCGGTGGAGGGGCGCTTCACGACGGGCTGGGTGCAGCAGCTGTCGCCGGAGCAGCTCGCGTTCGTGCGCGTGTTCATCGCGTGCCGGGGGAAGATCAAGGACGTGGAGCAGGCGCTGGGCCTCTCCTATCCGACGGTGGTGTCGCGGCTGGACGACGTGGTGGAGGCCCTGGGGCAGGCGCCCGGAGCGGCCCCGCCTCCGCCTGCTCCGCCGCCTCCGCCCCGTGAGCGCGGCTCTCCGCGCCGGGCGCAGATTCTCGATGACCTCGCGGCCGGGCTCATCGACGCGGACGAGGCCGCTCAACGTCTCAAGAAGGCACGGGAGTAACCATCATGATGGACCCTGAAGCCACGCCGTCCTCCGACGCTTCGTCTTCTTCGCGCGACGGCTCCCAGCGCCATGCCATTCCGTGGGGGCAGCACGCGGAGCTGGAGCTGCACGCGCTCGCCGCCACGCTCGTCGTGTCGCCGCTGCCGGAGGGAGAGAAGCCCTACCTGGTGACGCACGGCCGGGTGGAGGCGCGCATCCAGGAGCACGGCCGGGTGACGAAGGTGGAGCTGGTGCCGCGCGAGGCGGGCTTCCTGTCGCTGTTCTGGCGCCAGGGCGGACAGGCGGAGCTGTTCGTGCCGCCGGACGTGAAGGCCAAGCTCCAGCTGGACGCGGGCGCCGTTCGCATCGCGGGCCTGAAGGACTGCGAGCTGGACCTGTCCACCGACGCGGGCACGGCGAGCCTGCGCGACGTGCACGGCAAGCTGACCCTGCGCACGGGTGCGGGCCGCATCATCGGTGAGCGCGTGGGTGGCACCTTCCACGTCCACGCCGCCGCGGGCGCGGTGAAGCTGGACGTGGACGCGCTGGACGTGGGCGAGCACCGCATCGGGACGCAGGTGGGCGCGGTGGAGCTGCGCCTGGTGTCCGGGCTGGACCTGAACATCTCCGCCCATACGTCACTGGGCTCCACGCAGACGCGCTACCCGTCCAATCCCCAGGCGGCCACGACCCTTCTGCTGGAGACGGAGCTGGGCTCGGTGCGCGTTCGCGAGTCGGGCCGCTCGCGCCACGAGGAGGCGGAGGGCTGGGAGGAGGACTCGCTGCGCTGGCAGCGTCAGGCGGAGCGCTGGCAGCGCCGCGCGGAGCGTCACGCGAACCAGTGGGCCCACGCGTGGGCGAACTCGTGGGGTGCGCCGTCCTGGGCGAATCCAGGCTCCCCGCACCACCGCCCGAAGCCCCCCGCGCCGCCCCCGCCCCCGCAGTCCCGGGGCATCCCCGACGAGGAGATGCGTCGCGTGCTGGACCTGGTGGAAGCCGGCAAGCTCAGCGCGGAGGATGCCCAGAAGCTGCTCAAGGCGATGCAGCGGTGAGGATCAGGCGCCCTGGGTGAGGAAGCGGAAGGGGCGCACGCAGTCCTCCCGGGTGCACCGGAAGAGGTAGCCCCGGCCGTTGTCGCCGAAGTCCAGGCCGAAAGGCATCGCGGCCAGCTGCGCCACGAAGCGCATGGGCTCGTCACAGCACTCCGGCGTCGCCTCGCCGTTGAGCCACCCGGGCACGCCGCCCACCTTGCTCTCCGGCGCCTCCTCCTGCGCGCGGTCCAGCGCCGTGAGCTGCTCCTCGGTGGCCTCGTTGACGTCCACCGACAGCGCCTCGGTGTCCTCGGTGGCGGGCTCGAAGCCGAGCGTCCATTCCGCGTACGGCTTCACCGGCCCCGGCGGCGCGCTCACGGACGACGCGCCCGCCTTCACCGGGACCGCCGCGTTGGCGCCTTCCTCCGGGTCCCAGCGGAAGCAGGCGGTGTCGGGGTTCTCGCACTGGAAGACGTGGACCGACGCGTGCGGCGTCAAGTCCAGCCGTCCCTCGACATGCGGCAGCTGGAAGAGGAAGCGCTGCGGCCCGCCGCACATGGCGCAGGCGGGCCACTCCAGGGGTCCCGGCGCCTCGGGCGTGCCCCCCACCTTCATCAGGGGGACACCGGTGCGGCCAGGAACGAGCGCCCAAAGGGGCGCGAGCGGACGGGACATGCCTCGGACTCTAATCCTTCGGACAGGAATTCTGTCCCCATGGATGAGAAAGAGAGAACCCTGCGGGCCCCCGTCCGCGGCGCACCGCACGAACCTGTCCGACTGTCGGACAGGTTTGGAGGGAGCCGAGGACCGGCCTCGCCACCCGCCGGGGCTGGGGGCTTCCGCTTCGTCCGAGCAGCGCGGAAACCTGTCCGACTGTCGGAGAGGTTTGGAAGACCGCGTCGGGCGGGAGGGGTGAGCCGGGATGTTCCAGGGCCTAGAAGTCCGCGATGCGGTCGGCCAGCGACGCGTCATCCACGAAGGGGTTGCGGTTCTGCTGGTAGGTCTCGATGACGTCGTTGCGCTTCACTTCCGCGGCGTCCACCTTGTCCAGCGTGTTCCACTGCTTGAGCACGGCCTCGTCGTCCGCGGGGATGTGCTTGTTGTAGACGGTGGAGAAGTAGAACAGCGCGCGCGCCACGTTGCCCTTGTGCTCGTCGGGCGGCTCGAAGACGGTGCGGCCCTTCTCGTCGGTGCCGAACTTGGCGCCGTTCTCCGTCCACTTCACGTTCTTCACCGTGCCGAAGGGCCAGTTGCCCCGGATGGAGTTGGCCTTGCTGTCGGTGGGGAACAGGTGATGCAGGTCCGACTTCGCCGCGCCCGTGGCGCCCTTGGACTGGGGCCAGGTGTGCTCGGTGTTCATCACGTTGCTGTTGGGAATCTTGTTCGTCGTGACTTCCTTGCCCGTGTAGACGCACTTCACCTTGCCGTCGTGGTTGTCCAGCGTGGTGAAGATGACCTTGCGCGCCCCGTTGTAGCCCAGGTCCTTGTGCTTGCTGACCGCGTCGTGCAGCGCGTTGATCAGCGCCTGGTCCTTCAGCCCGTCATAGCGGGGGTCCGGCTTGGACGGCGGCACGTCCTCCACCGGCACCTGCGGCGGGGGCACCGGCGTCGTCGTCGGGGACTTCTTCGCCGGAGCGCCGGCCTCGAACGTGGAGACCGAGGAGAACGCCTTCGGGGCGCGAGCCGTGGAGGCCGGGGCCGACGAGGAGGCCGTCGAGGTGCGGGGCGCGGAGGGCGGGCGGGACGAGATGAGCATGACGGCCTCGGGATTCGAGGTGGGGGATGACCCATTTTCGTCCGGACGCGGGCCGGGTTGCGTGACGCATCGCATTTTCCCTCCGCGCCGGTTGGTTTTCTTCCGCCCGACCCGGGACATCCCGGGAAATGCCCCACCACCGGGCCGTGGCCCCGGGGAAAAGCGGGGCTCATCGCCGGCACCAGGACGGCCTGGGGGCCCGACGTCGGGGGCCGGGCGGCGCGGAGGGGGGGCGCGCTATGCCTCCTTGCGACGCACGAACCGAGGGGGTGGCTTCCATGAAGGTCGTGATTCCGGGTGGCACGGGACAGGTGGGCGCGCTGCTGGCGCGCGCATTCCTCGCGCGGGGGGACGACGTCGTCCTCATCAGCCGGGGAGGCCGGGGCGAGGCGCGCACGGTGTCCTGGGACGGGCGCACGCTGGGTGATTGGGCGAAGGAGGTGGACGGCGCCGACGCGGTCATCAACCTGGCGGGACGCAGCGTGAACTGCCGCTACACGGAGGAGAACCTGCGCCAGATGATGGACTCGCGGGTGGACTCCACGCGGGTTGGGACAGGCCATCCAGCGGGCCGCGAAGCCGCCGCGCGTGTGGCTGCAGATGAGCACCGCGACGCTGTACGCGCACCGGCTGGACGCGCCCAACGACGAGGCCACCGGAATCATTGGCGGGAACGAGCCGGGCGTGCCGACGTACTGGAAGCGCAGCATCGACATCGCGCAGGCCTGGGAGCGCACGCTGGCGGAGGCGGACACGCCCCACACGCGCAAGGTGGCGCTGCGCACCGCGATGGTGATGAGCCCGGACAAGGAGGGCATCTTCGACGTGCTCCTGGGCCTGACGCGCCGGGGGCTGGGTGGGCCCGCGGGCAGTGGCCGGCAATACGTGTCGTGGATCCACGGCCAGGACTTCGTGCGCGCGGTGCAGCTGCTGCTGGAGCGCGAGGACTTGGACGGGCCGGTGAACCTGGCCGCGCCGAATCCCCTGCCCCAGCGGGAGCTGATGGCGAAGCTGCGCGAGGCGGCGCACGTGAGCGTGGGGCTGCCGGCGGCGAAGTGGATGCTGGAGGTGGGCGCGTTCTTCATGCGCACGGACACGGAGCTGCTCCTCAAGAGCCGCCGCGTGGTGCCCGGGAGGCTGCTGGACGCGGGCTTCACCTTCGAGTACCCCGACTGGGGCACCGCCGTGACGAACCTCGTCGAGCGCTGGCGCGCGGGTGGCGGGCCCGTCCGGAGCTGACCGTGTCCACGAAGAAGTACCGCGTCCACTGGGTTCGGCTGTTCGCGCTGGTGCTCGTCCTCGGCGTGCTGGGCGCGGGTTCATTCACGGCGCTGCGGGGCCTGCGCACGGCGCGCGGGCTGGTGCACCCGGCGCGCGTCCCGGTGACGCGGCCCGCTGGCGAGGAAGCGCTGACGGGCCTGGAGGACGTGTCGTTCCAGGCGGCAGGACGGGTCCTTCGCGGGTGGTACGTGCCGTCGCGCGACGGGACGGCGGTGGTGCTGGTGCATGGCTTCGCGGACAACCGCACGCGGGTGCTCTTCGAGGCGCGGGCGCTGGTGGCCGGGGGCCACGGGGTGCTGCTGTTCGACCTGCACGGCCAGGGCGAGAGCGAAGGCGACGGCGTCGGCTGGGGCGACAGCGAGCGCGAGGACGTGCGCGCGGCCCTGGCGTTCGTGAGGGCCCGGCCCGACGTGACGGCGGGACGGGTGGGCCTGTTCGGCTTCTCCATGGGAGGCACGACGGCGCTGCTGGTGGCGCAGGAGGACCCGCGCGTGAAGGCGGTGGCGGTGGCCGGAGCGTTCCCGGACCTGGCGGGCGACATGGGCTCGCACTACGGCCTGAGCACCTGGGCGGTGCTCTGGGGGCTGCGGCGGGAAGGCATCGACGTGGACGCGGTGCGGCCGGTGGACGGCATGTGCCGGCTGGAGGGAAGGCCGCTGCTGCTCATCAACGGAGGCAGCGACCCGGACGGGCCCCAGAAGCTGGGGGGCCGTCTCTTCCAGGCGGCCTGCGACCCCAAGGAACAGTGGGTGGTGCCCCAGGCGGGCCACGGCGAGTACGCCCAGAAGGACCCCGAGGGCTACGCGCGCAAGCTGCGGGAGTTCTTCGACCGCGCGCTATGAGCGCCGCCCTTTGGCGACGAACTCCGCGCGGCTGTGGGTGTCGGTCTTCTCGAAGATCGACTTGATGTGGACCTTCACCGTCTCCACGGAGCATCCCACCCGGGGAGCAATCTCCTTGTTCGCCAGGCCTTCGTGGAGGCAGTCCGCCACGCGCGACTCCTGGGCGGTGAGCTTCTGCTTCCAGTCCGGGCGCAGCCAGTGGGCACGCTCGTGCATGCGCACCTGCCACAGCTTGCGGCCTCCCCAGATGACGGAGGACTGGCTGAACGTCACGTCCAGTCGGTCCGCGCCCCGCTCCAGCGTGAGCGATTCCAGCCGGGGATCCACCGCGACGTCGAAGCGGGACAGCGCCATCACCCGCTCCATCCAGGCCCTGGGCACCCCGTCGCTGAGCTCGTGGGGCGCGAACCACCGCTCCAGCAGCGGGATGGCCGGCCCCGTGTCCGCGACCTTCCGCCCCAGGCTGTTCAACACCAGCACCGGGCTGGAGCCCATCGCGATGGCCTTCAGCAGGTCCCGCTCGAAGCGGAGGGCGTAGAACTCCTGGAGCCGGGCCACCGTCCGGGTGATGTAGGGGATGATCTGCTGCAGGAACCACTGCGCCCGGAGCGTGAAGGGACGCGGGGACTCCCGATACATCGCGATGCCGCCCTTCAGCTCCTGGTCCGTGAACAGGAGCGACGCCAGCACGCGCTTGAGCTTCAGCCCCGCGCCCTGGCTGCGCCGGAAGGTCTCCTCCTCCGCCAGGGGCTTTCCCCGGAGCATCTGGACGTCGCTGAGCACCGTGTTGGGCCGCACCACCGTGGCCCGGAAGACGAAATCCTCCTGCACCCAGTCCGCGTAATCCTTGAGGAGGGGGTGGACGGTGTCCGTCTTCCATTGCAGCCCCGCGGTCCCATCCGGATTCGCGCAGCCCACCGCGAGGTGGTCCGCCTCGCACAGCGTGATCAACGCCTGGGAGAGGGCCTCGTAGACGTCCTCGAGGGTCCGGGCCTCGCCCAGCGCTTCCTTCAACTCCGCAATCAACGCCTGCTCACGCGACAGGAACTTCCGTGCCTTGCCCATGGGTACACCCCCGTTGCCAATACCCAACAAGTATTACGGGGGCGGAAACAGGGCCCATCCCTCCAAAGAGGTATGACAGGGCTGGCAGGGGCTACGCGCGACGCCCCTGGGCGAGGAAGTCCATGCGGCCCTTGGTCCGCGTCTTCCGGTAGATGGCTCCCGTCTGCTTCTTCACCGTGCCCACCGTGTTTCCCACGAACTCGGCGATGCCCCGGTCGGTGAGGCCCATGTAGATGCCGTCGGCCACCTTGCGCTCCGTGTCCGTCAGCAGCCGCAACCAGTCCTCCCGGAGCCAATGCGGGCGCTCGACGATGCGGACCTGCCACAGGGGATTTCCCGCCCAGAGGATGGTGGAGAGGGAGAACGTCACCTGCAATTGCCTGCCGTCCTTCTCCTTCACCTCCGTGGCCAGCGCCGGGGGAATCAGGCCCTCCAGGCGCGACAGCTTCGCGACCTTGTCCACCCACGCCCTGGGAATCCCTTGCGGCGTCCTGTCCGAGCGCGCGAACCACTTCTCCAGGAGCGCCGTGGCCGCGTTCGTCCGGACCATCTCCCGCCCCCAGGGCGTCAACACCAGCAGCGCCCCGGACTCGGCGAAGCCGGCCTTGAGCAGGTCCAGCTCCAATCCCTGCGCATGAAGCCGCTGCACGCGAGAGACGGCCTTGTGGATGGCGGGCACGAGCCGCTGGAGCAACTGCTGGCTGCGCACCGGGAAGGGCCGGGAGGCTTCGCTGTACACCGCGAGGCCGCCCTTGAGTCCCTGCTGCTCTTCAATCAGCAGGGCCGCCATCACGTGCTTCAAATCCAGCCCCGCCTCCACGCTGCGCTGACGCGTCTCCATGGCGTCCAGCTTCTGTCCCTGGAGCATCTCCCCGGTGCTCAGCACGCGATTGGGCTGGGCCAGCGTGGCCTTGAAGACGAAGTCGTTGGTCACCCATTGGGAGTAGTGCTCGAGCAGGGGCATCGTCGTGCGGCTCGTCCACTGAAGCCCCACGGAGCCGTCCAGGTTCGCGCATCCCAGCGCGAAGTGATCCGCCCTGCACAGCTGGAGGACGCGCGTCTCCAGGACGTCGTGGATGTCCTTGTAGCTGCCGACGTCGATCAGGTCCGTCAGCAGCTCCGCCCGAATCGACTCTTCGCGTGAGGTGAATCGCAAGGCCCTACCCATGCGGAATGCCTCCCCCGGCAATGCCATACGTCCCAAGCATGGCACGGATGGAACCCGGCACTGGAGGCCCCTCCCCCGCCCTTCCGCTCCCCGACGGGCCGCTGACGTCGCGCTGGACGGCTCCCCCCCAGGCAGGTCACCCTGGACCGCCCCCGGAGGATCCGACCCACATGGCTGCCCCGCTGCCCCCTGAGTCCCAGTTCCACATCGAAGTCATCAAGCTCCTGCTCCAGGTGGCCACCAGCGACGGCCGCGTCACCCGCGAGGAGATCGACTCCATCATCGACACCGCGCGCGGCTTCAGCGTGCCCCTGACGGAGCTCAGCGTCCTCACCCGCTGCCTCCAGGAGGGCAAGCCGCTCCCGCCGCCGAACCTCAACGTCCTGCGCGAGGACCCCAAGGCCGTCCTCGACGCCGTCCACACCCTCATCGCGGGCGACGGCCACGTGCACGAAGCCGAGATTGAAATGGCCCGGCAGATCCGCGAGCTGCTCGGCATCGCGCCCTGAAGTGCCCGCGGGCGGCCGGGAGGCTTCAGGCCGCCACGAACTGCCGCTCCACCAGGCGCCGGTAGAGCCCCTCCTGGGCCATCAGCGCCGCGTGGCTGCCGCTCTGCACCACCCGGCCGCCCTCCAGCACCAGCACCCGGTGCGAGTTGGCGACGGTCGACAGGCGGTGGGCGATGACCAGCGTGGTGCGGCCCTGCATCAGCCGCTCCAGCGCCTCCTGCACCAGGTGCTCGCTCTCCGCGTCCAGGGCGGACGTCGCCTCGTCCAGCACCAGGATGCGAGGGTCCTTCAGCACCGCGCGGGCAATGGCCACGCGCTGCTTCTGGCCGCCGGACAGCTGCACGCCGCGCTCGCCCACCTCCGTGCGGTAGCCGTCCGGGAAGCGCTGGATGAAGTCGTGCGCGTTCGCGGCCCTCGCGGCGGCCTCCACCTCCGCGTCCGTGGCGTCCGGCCGGCCGTAGCGGATGTTGTCCGCGATGGAGCAGGAGAACAGCAGCGGCTCCTGCGCCACCGCGCCCAGGTTCCGCCGCAGCCAGCCCGGGTCCAGCGTGCGCAGGTCATGCCCATCCACCCAGATGCCCCCCGCCTGCGGGTCGTACAGGCGCGCGAGCAGCGCGGCGATGGTGGACTTGCCTCCGCCCGACGGCCCCACCAGCGCCACCACCTCCCCCGGCGCCAGCTCCAGGTCCAGCCCCTGGAGCACCGGCACGTCCAGCCGCGAGGGATAGGCGAAGCGCACGTCCCGGAACGCCACCCGCCCCGCCAGCGAGGAGGGCCGCTCCCCGCCCTCCAGCGGGATGGCGGGCACTCGGTCGATCATCTCGAACACGCGCTCCGCGGAGCCCGACGCGCGCATGAAGTCCCCCCACAGGTCCGTCAGCCCGCTCAGCGCCGTGGACACCAGCAGCGTGTACGCGAGGAACGACGTCAGGCTGCCCACGGACAAATCCCCGCGGATCATCAGCCGGCTGCCGTACCAGAGCACCAGCGCCGCCGCGAAGAGGCCGCCAAAGCCGCTGCCCGCCATGAAGGCCGCGGACAGGCGCGAGCGCTGGTACATCAACGACAGCACCTGCGACAGCCGCCCCCGGTAGCGCGCCACCTCGTGCCGTTCCGCGGCGAAGGCGCGCACGGTGCGGATGCCGGTGAACACCTCGTCCGCCACGCCCGTGGCCTCCGCCAGCGCCGCCTGCACCTGACGCGAGGCCTGGCGGATGCGCCGCCCCACCACGACGCCCGCGATGGCCACCGGCGGCACCACCGCCACCATCAGGAACGCCAGCGACGGCGACGTGTAGAAGAGCATCGTCAGGCCGCCCACCGCCTGCGCGCCGCTGCGCAGCGCCGTGGCGATGTTGTTGCTGACCGCGTGCTGCAGCACGGTGGTGTCCGCGGTGAGCCGGCTCGTCAGCTCGCCCGTGCGGCGCATGTCGAAGAAGGCCACCTCCTGGTCCACCAGCCGGGAGAACAGGTCCTCGCGCAGCTTCGCGACGGCGCGCTCCCCCGCGGTGTTGAAGAAGTAGAAGCGCAGCGCATCCGACACCGCGCGCACCGCGAACACGACGGTGAGCCCCAGCGCCATGCGGTCGATGACCGCCTGGTTCTTCGCGCCCAGCGCCTCGTCGACGATGACGCGCAGCGCCTGCGGGAGCACCAGCGACAGCGCCGTGGCCACCACCAGGAAGAAGAGCCCCACGCCCAGCGCGCGGCGCTCCTCCCAGGCCAGTCGCAGCAGGCGGCTCACGGTGACCGAACCACGGGCGGGTGCCGTCACCGGAGGAAGGACTCCGCCTGGCCGTAGGGCATGTCCGCGTCCACGCCGTGCTCGCGGCAGTGCGCCAGCAGCTTGCGAGACTCCACCAGCTGCGGGGACTGCTCGTGGTAGCCCATCACCATCACGTGGCCCAGCCACGGCTCGCGGCCCATGGCGTAGATGCGCACCTGCCGGGGCTTGAGCCGCTGCACGATGTCGATGGCGCGCGCCGCGTTGGAGCCGTTGAGCCGCCGCGACTGGTCCATCTTCCGCGACAGCGGCGCGGGCAGCAGCGGCCCGTACATCCAGCTGAGCGGCCCGCCCTCCGACTCCATGCCCAGCCACATCATGTCAATGGGGCCCACGTGCGGCTGCACGTGCTCGTACAGCCGGGGCTCCAGCGCGTTGGAGTCCGCCGCCATGAGCAGCGCCTTGCCCTCCAGCCGCACCAGGTGCGCCAGCTTGCCGCGCACGTCCAGGTCGCCGTGCTCGCCCAGGAAGGGCAGCCCCACCAGCTCCCCGCCCGGCACCGGCAGCGACTCCAGCTCCGACAGCGTCACCACGTTGCGGAAGCCCGCGTGCTGGAGCATCAGCTTCAGCGACGGGTCCACCAGCGCGCCGCCGCCCCCCGCGGGCACCACCACCGTGCCAATGCGGTGGCGCAGCTGGAGCAGCGGCTCGAACATCAGGTGGTCCGCGTGGCCGTGCGTGAGCAGCACGTAGTCGATGCGCTCCGGCAGGTCCGCGAAGGTGAAGCGCGGCAGGTCGGTGGGGAAGTCGTAGCTCACCACCGGGTCGGTGAGCACGCTCACGTGGCGGGACTCCATCAGCACGCACGCGTGGCCGAAGTAGCGCACGCGCACCCCGTCGCCGTCGTAGCGCGGGGCGGGCCGGGGCGGCTCGGGCGTGAAGAAGGTGGCGAAGGTGTCCCCGTCCTGGGGGGCAATCCCCAGCGCGTCGCGCACCGCCTCCAGCGGGGCCGGCGTGCGCCGCATCGCGAACAGCGTGTCCCAGGCCTCGTGCCGGAAGGGCAGGCGCACCTGGAGGTCGCCTTCCCGGGAGTCGTCCAGCCGGGGCGTGCTGAAGACATACGGACGCGCGTCCCCATGCACCAGCCGCAGGGACACGCTCTGCGAGGACTCGCGGTGGAAGGGGCTGCGGTAGAGCAGCGGCTCGAAGAAGCGCGCGGACGCGCGGTTGCGCAGGTCATACGTGAGCTCCACGTAGCCGCGCAGCAGGTCCGGCACGCGCGGGTACAGCTCCTCCAGCGAGTAGCCCTCCGCGGAGGCGAGCAGCGCATCCAGCTCGCGCATCGCGGCCGCGTAGCGCAGGGCCAGCGACTCCTCCTGGAGCGTGCGCTCCAGGAGCGCCTTCACCTCCCCCACCCGCTCCACGCCGCAGTTGAGGTAGGGGCCCCCGCGCAGCGCCGGGCTCTTGAGCGCCGCGACGTGGATGGCGGGGTTCGCGACGAAGGACTCCATGATCTTCACGTGGAGGTTCGCCACGAACAGCGGCGCCGTCATGGGCGACGCCAGGAACCACCATGCGTACCATTGGTTGTGGAGCGGCTCGGCGACGACGTTCTGCTTCAGGTACACCGGGGGGCGCGACATCAACACTCCTTCAAGGGTTTCTCAGGCGGCCTTCGCCAGCCGGGCCAGCGACTCGCGCGCGGCCTCGCGCAGCGAGGGCTCCGGCGAGTCCAGGAGCCGCTCCAGCGCCTGACGCACGTCCGCGTCCGGATAGGCGATGTCGCCCAGCCGCCGGGCCGCCAGCGCCCGGTCCCGCACCGCCCCCCGCGTCAGCTCCAGCAGGAGGAAGTCGCGGTAGCGCGCGAGGAAGGCGTTCTCCGCGTCCAGCATCCGCGCGCACGCGGCCTTCAGCGCGGCCTTCGCCTCCGCGTCCTCCGGCACGCGGTAGCCCCACTTCTGGCGGAGCGCGAAGATGGACTCGTACAGCGGCGTCCAGGTGTCGTTCAGGTGCTCGCGGTGCGCCTGGATGGCGTCGCGCTTGGAGAAGGTGTGGCGGCCCGCGTCCAGCGCCACCACCGCCGTCGCCATCCGGCACGCCAGCGTGACGAGCTCCTTGAAGCCCCGGTGCAGGTTTCCCTGCGCGTCCATCACCTCGCGGTAGTCGTAGCCGTACAGCTCGCCGCGCGCGTCCGGGTACGCCAGCGGGAAGCGCAGGGGCGCGTCTTCCGGACGGGCGCGCGCGCGTTCAATGAACCGGTAGGGCTGGTGCATGCTGTGGCGCGTCCACGCCTCCAGCGGCATCAGCGGCACGCGGTCGCGCACGTCCTCGCCCGCGATGAGCAGCGCGTTCTCCTTGAGGTTCACCTCGCCCTCGGCGACGAGCCGCGACTCCTCCACCGCGGTCAGGTCCAGCGGGTAGCGGGCCAGCGGGCCCACCGCCATGCGGAAGCGCTCGAAGCGGTCCTCCTCGCCCGGCAGGAACGAGTCCTTGAAGACGAGCGTGAGGTCCAGGTCGCTCTCGCCCACCGCCTCACGGGTGGCGTGGCTGCCCACCAGGTAGCAGGCCCGCACGCGCCCCGGGAACGTGAGCGCGTACAGCCCCACGAAGCCGAACAGGAGCGCGTTGACCCCCATGTCCTCCGTCAGCCCGACCAGCGACACCTCTTCCACTTCCGTCACGCGGTCACCTGCAGGGGGTGGGCGTCCTTGTGCTCGGGCGCGCCCGCGAGCCTGCGGGTGAGCCGGCGGCGCACGACGTCCACGTGCTCACGGAAGAAGTACAGGTTCTCCGCGTAGGCGATGGGCACCGCGATGCGGTTCACCTCGCGCTCCGCCTCCTCCAGCCGCTTGAGCATGTCCTGGAGCATCTCCTGGTCCGGGTCCTCCTCCAGCTGGATCTCGACCTCCTTCAGCCGCGCGTACCACCGGTGGATGCGCGAGCGCACCCGCCACAGGAACACCGCGGGCACCGCGCGCCCCAGCGGCACCACCACCGCGATGATGGGCACCAGCATCACCCACAGCCGGTCCACCAGGTTCGCCGCCCAGAACGGCAGGTAGCGCTGGAGCAGGGGCACGCCCGACGCGTAGTAGCGCTTCGCCTCGCTGCTCAAGGGGAAGCCCGCCGCGAGCGGCGCGGGGAACTCGCCCGTCTTGTCCAGGATGCCCGCCGTGCCGGAAATCTCACTGGCCGCGCGCATCAGGAGGTACGCGAGCGCCGGGTGCAGCGAGTCCTTCGCCAGCAGCAGCGCGTTGGGCGCGAGCACCACCACGTCCTGGTCCGGCACGTTCTTCGCGAAGTCGAACACGCCCTGCGGCAGCACGTGGCGCGACAGGTACGGGTAGCGGCGCGTGTACGCCTCCGCGCGCGTGAAGCTGAGCAGCCGCACGTCCTTCACCGCGGCCAGCTTCTGGATGCGCGGCGACTCCGCCGGCGACACCAGGAACACCGCGTCCACCTTGCCCTGCGTCAGCGCGTCGATGGCCGCGTCGCGATCCAGCGGCAGCAGCTCCGTGGGCGCCGCTTCCACCTTGTTCGCCTGGAGCAGCGTCATCGCCAGCGCGCGCGTGCCGCTCTCCTCGGGCCCCACCGCGATGCGCTTGCCCGCCAGGCCCCGCACGTCGTCCACGGGCTCGCCCCGGTAGAAGACCCACAGCGGCACGTAGGAGAGGCTGCCCAGCGACGCCACGTTCTCCGGCACCGCCTGCCCCTTGCCGCCGGTGGTGCCGCTCTGCGCGAAGGCGATGTCCACCCCGCTGTCCTCCGCGGCCAGGAGCGCCACGCTGCCCACGGAGCCCTTCGTGTTGCGCAGCTCCAGCGTCACCCCGTGCTGCGCGAGGAACTTCTGGTAGCGCTTCGCCATGTAGTTGAAGCCGCCCTCCTCCGGCGCCAGCGCCATCACCAGCGTCTTGGGCGGCGCGGGCTTGACGAAATAGAACGTCACCGCGAACGCGACCGCGATGAGCAGTGACGCGGGGGCGACGGCGATCCACAGGTCGCGCCGCAACGTGCGCTTGAGCTGCGCCTTCAACGTGTCCGTCTTCATGGGGATGCGCAGTATACCGACCGCGCCGTGCGGGGCCCCGCCGTACACCGCGTCGGTCCAGGCAGGCGAGCACGTCCCGACCCGGGGGCACTTGGCGCAACCCCTTGCGCGACACACCCTCCCTCCCAGGCCTTTTTGAAGGGGTGTGGCATGGGTTGGCGCGGCGGGTGGGCGGTGTCCTTGCTGGTGGTGGGGGTGGGCTGCGGCGGGGCGCTCCCCGAGGAGCAGACGGAAGCCGGACTCGCACAGGAGCCTACCTCGGCGCCAGAGGTGACGGCGGAGGCCCTCTGCCTCCCCACCGCCGCGGGCACCCAGCGGGTGAAGACCATCCTGCCCCCTTCGGAGCTGGGCATCCCGCGCTTCGCGATGGGGCCGGACAGCTTCGAGTCCTTCCAGGGGGCGCTGCACTTCGCGGTGAACTTCGAGGACGGCCGCCGCGGCCTGTGGCGGAGCACCGGCACGGACGCGGGCACCACGCCGGTGCGCAGCTTCCCGGCGACGGACGGCACCGCGACGCCGCGCCTGTCGCAGCTCACCGCCACCCCGACGCAGCTCTTCTTCCAGGCGCCGGACTCGGTGAACGGCCTCGAGCTGTGGGTGAGTGACGGGACGACGGCCGGCACCCGGCTGGTGCGGGACCTCACGCCGGGCGCGGAGGGCTCGTACCTGACGCACCTGACGGCGACGGGCTCCACGCTCGTGTTCTTCCGGGAGGTGTTCGACACCACCGTCTTCACCACGCGCTACGAGCTGTGGCGGTCGGACGGCACGGCCGCGGGCACGGTGCGCCTGCGCGACTTCGGCACCCGCGTGGACGTGAGCTACCTGGACGCGAAGGTGGGCAACGCGCTGCTGTTCTTCGTGCGCGAGCTCGAGGGCGCCATCTCCCTCTGGCGCACGGACGGCACCGCCTCCGGCACCCTCCAGCTGAAGCGGCTGGACGCGGGTCCCAACACCTTCCCGAACGACGTGCGCACCTCCGGCGCGCTCACGCTCTTCAAGCTGGACGAGAGCAGCGGCCTGTCGGAGCTGTGGAAGTCGGATGGCACGGCGGGCGGCACGCTGCGGCTGGCGTCGTTCGGGTCCACGCGCTCCATGCGCGTGCTGGGCGCGCTGGGCGCGTACGCGTACGTCACGACGACCAGCTACAGCACCCAGTACATGGTGCTCTACCGCGTGCCGCTGGCGGGCGGAAACCCGGAGCCCGTCTTCACCCTGCCCAACGACTACGCGTCACAGGGCGCGGCGTTCCCGTATCTCGACGCCGTGAGCCAGGCGCCGGGCGGCTCCAGGCTGTACTTCTCCGTGGCCATCGGCAGTGACGGCCCGGCGCCGCGCGACACGCAGCTGTGGGTGACGAACGGCACCGCCGGGGGCACCACCCTGCTGCGCCGGCCGCTGAGCCTGTCGGACGAGTACAGCTCGCCGGTGTACGCGGTGGCGGACAACCTGGTCTTCTTCAGCGCCTACGACCCCGCGACGGGCATCGAGCCCTGGGTGAGCAACGGCACGCCTGGCGGGACGCGCCTCCTCAAGAACATCGGCGTGCAGCCCCTGCCGGACCCCTCCTCGTACCCGCGCGAGTTCTTCCGCCAGGGCAGCCGCGTCTACTTCAGCGCCTATGACGACACGCTGAACGCCCAGCTCTGGTCCAGCGCGCTCAGCAACACCTGCGTGGCGCCGGAAGACGCCCTGTAGGCCTTCTCCCGCCGCCTCCCCGCCCCGGCCGGTACCGGACGCGGGGACGCTGGCCCGTCCGGGCTCCAGGCGGGTGACCGTGCCAGGGCGGAGCGTGGGTGTTAGACACCCGCGCATGCCCACCGTCAGTGACAGCGCGCGCCGCGCGGGACTCCGCCTCGAACGCAGCCGGGCCTCCCGTCAGTTCGAGGGCCAGGGGTTCCGCAACACCGCCCCCGTGGGGCCCGGCCTCCAGGGCAACCCGCTGCCCCTCCTGGGCGAGTACTTCTTCGGCGGCACGCAGCGCACGCCGCCCGCGCCGCTGCCGGTGGACGACCCGCGCGGCGCCTGGGCCCGCGCGCCGGACACGGGCCTGCGCGTCACCTGGCTGGGGCACAGCACGATGCTGCTGGAGGTGGACGGGGCGCGAGTGCTCACCGACCCCGTCTTCGGCGACCGGGCCTCGCCCGTGTCCTTCGCGGGCCCCAAGCGCTTCCACGCCACGCCCGTGCAATTGGACGCGCTGCCGGACCTGGACGCGGTGCTGGTGTCGCACGACCACTACGACCACCTGTGCCGGAGCACCATCCAGGCGCTGGCGAAGCGGCGGGTGCCCTTCGTCACCGCGCTGGGCGTGGGCCGCCACCTGGAGGCCTTCGGCGTGGCGCCGGAGCTGATTACCGAGCTGGACTGGTGGGAGGAGCACCGCGTGGGCCCGGTGGCCTTCCGCGCGGCGCCCTCGCAGCACTTCTCCGGCCGCGGCCTGGGCGACCGCAACACGACGCTGTGGGCGTCATGGGTGCTCACCACCGACAAGCACCGGCTGTTCTTCAGCGGTGACACCGGCCTCACGACGGAGTTCGAGGAGATTGGCCGCAGGTGCGGCCCCTTCGACCTGGTGATGCTGGAGGTGGGCGCGTTCCACCCGAGCTGGGGCGGCATCCACCTGGGCCCGGAGAACGCGCTCAAGGCGCACGCGATGCTGGGCGGCGGCACGCTGATGCCGGTGCACTGGGGCACCTTCAACCTGGCGCTGCACGCCTGGGATGAGCCCGTGGAGACGCTGGTGCGGCTGGCCACGGAGCAGCAGGTGCGCCTCTTCACGCCGGGCCTGGGCCGGAGCCTGGAGCCCTCGCGCGTGGAGGGCGTGACGCCGTGGTGGCGCGAGGTGGGCGAGCCCCGGCTCGTGCCCCGGCTGGCGCCGTGAGGCATCGGGCGTAGAGTCGCGCCATGACCCGCGCCCCCCTCGCGCTGTCCCTCGCCGTCCTGCTGTCACCGCTGCTGGCGTGCGACCCCGCGGCCGGGTCGCAATCCCAGACAGACAAGCCCGACCCTGTCGCGACCCGGAGCGCGAAGCGGGGCCTCGGGTATGGCTATCACTCGGCGGAGGACCTGAAGGCGCTCTCCCCCGGGATGAGCTGGTGGTACAACTGGTCGCCCCGTCCTGAGGCCGGCGCCGCCAGCGTCTACGTCTCCGAGGACGTCTCCTTCGTGCCCATGGCCTGGGGCGGCACGCCCACGGTGGCCCAGCTCGAGTCGGAGATTCCCGCCGGCGCGCAGTACCTGCTGGGCTTCAACGAGCCCAACTTCAAGTCCCAGGCGAACAAGACGCCCCGCCAGGCCGCGGCGCTGTGGCCCGTGCTGGAGGAGGTGGCCCGCCGCAAGGGGCTCAAGCTGGTGTCCCCCGCGGTGAACTACTGCGGCGACTGCGTGTCGGAGGACGGCGTCACCTTCACCGACCCGGTGGTGTACCTGGATGCCTTCTTCAAGGCCTGCGCGAACTGCCAGGTGGATGCCATCGCCATCCACTGGTACGCGTGCGACGTGGGGGCGCTCAAGTGGTACGTGGGGCTGTTCAAGAAGTACAACAAGCCCCTCTGGCTGACCGAGTTCGCGTGCGGGGACCGGCCCCATGGCGAAATCACCGTGGACGTGCAGAAGCAGTACATGGTGGATGCCATTGCCTATCTGGAGACGGAGCCCGCCATCGAGCGCTACGCGTGGTTCTCCGGACGCAACCCCGAAATCCCCTCCATCAACCTGCTGGGCGCCTCCGGGGAGCTGACGGAGCTGGGCCACCTGTACGTCACGCTGGCCGCCGGCGCCGCGAAGCCGTCTCCATGACGCAGGGAGGCCTGGGCCTCCACGCAGGGCGGGCGTGGGGGCGGCTGTTCGGTGCTTCCGGGGTTCTGGGGGTAAGGTGCGCCCCGCATGACACTCGAGGCAGGGGACACCTTCGGACGGTATGAGCTGGTGTCGTGGTTGGGTCGGGGCGGCATGGCGGAGACGTGGCGCGCCCAGCTGGTGGGCGCCGCGGGCATCACCAAGCCTGTCCTCATCAAGAAGGTCCTCCCGGAGTACGCCACCGACGAGGCCTTCATCTCCATGTTCATCAGCGAGGCGCGCATCTCCGCCACGCTGTCCCACGGCAACGTGGCGCAGGTCTTCGACTTCGGCCAGGTGGAGGACGAGTACTTCCTCGCCATGGAGTTCGTCGACGGCAAGCCGCTCGACAAGGTGCTCAAGCGCGCGTTGAAGGCGGGCCTGGGGGCGCTGCCCATCCCGGTGGCGGTCTTCATCGCGATGGAGATGTGCCGGGGCCTGCACTACGCGCACACGCGCACGGATGGGAGCGGCAAGCCGCTGCGCATCGTCCACCGGGACATCTCTCCGGACAACGTGCTCGTCAGCTACGAGGGCCAGGTCAAGATCGTCGACTTCGGCATCGCGAAGGCGCAGCTGCAGCGCGGCTTCAAGACGGAGCCCGGGGTGGTGAAGGGCAAGTACCTCTTCTTCTCCCCGGAGCAGGCGCGCGGCGAAGAGGTGGACGCGCGCACGGACGTCTGGGCCACGGGCATCGTGTTGTACGAACTGCTCTGCGCGAAGCTCCCGGTGGAGGGGCCGCCCCACACCGTGATGATGAAGATTGCCCACGGACAGATTCCCGCGCCCACGGAGCTCCGGCCGGACCTGCCCAAGGCGCTGAACGACCTCGTGATGAAGGCGCTGGCTGCGGACCGGAAGCGGCGCTTCGAGTCCAGCCATGCCTTCGGGGATGCGCTGGCGGAGTTCCTCCACGCGCACTACCCGCGCTTCTCCTCGCTGAGCCTCGCGAACCTGTTGCGGGTGCTGTTCCGCTCGGACCTGACGCACGAGGGCCGGGAGCTGTCCGTGCCCGGCGACTTCCGCGACGAGGCGAAGCGGTGGGGAGTGCCCGCGCTCACGAAGCTGCTGGATGCCCCGCCGCCGGAGCAGGTCCAGACCCGGCGCCTCGTGCGCGCCGTCGCGAAGCCTCCGGCCACCGAGACGACGCAGCCCGACGCGGCGCCCACCGTTCCGGCACGCCCCTCTCGCAAGGCGCTCTACGGCGCGAGCGCGGCGGGAGGCCTGGCCGTGGTGGGAGCCAGTCTGTGGTTCCTGATGGATGCCCGCTCGCCGGCGCCCGTCACACCGCCGCCGCCCGTCGCGCAAAGGGTCGCGGTCGAAGTGCCCGAGCCGAAGACGGTCGTCGCTGAAGCACCCGCCCCGAAGGCCGAGCCTCCCGCGCCTGGCCCCGTGGAGGAACCGGAAGCGGTGGCGGCGGCGCTGGCGGAACACCTCGAGGAGCCAGCGCCCGCGCGGCCCGCGCCTTCCACCCGGAAGCCTTCCGCCCGGACCGTCCGCGCCACCCAGCGCGTCCAGGCGGAGGAACCGGTGCCGATCCCGGTCGCCGAGGAACCCGCGCCGCCCACGGTCGTCGCGGCCAGTGCCGTCCAGGAGCCGCCTCCCGCCGTCGTGGAGGCCGCCCCCGCGCCCAGGAAGGGCGTCCTGGGCCTGCTCGACTCCAAGCGGCAGGAGGTGCAGCAGAAGGTCAGCTCGCTCGTGAAGACGAAGCAGCAGCAGTTCTCCGGCCTGCTCCAGAGCAAGGACTACGACGCGGCCCTGGAAGCCGCCAATGACTGCGCGGAGAACAATCCAGACATGCCGGAATGCTACCTCATGCTCGGAGTGGTCCACGCGAAGCTCAACCACCCGCGGGAGAGCACGCGCCACTACGAGACCTTCCTGCTGCTCGCCCCCAAGGACCATCCCCGCCGGGCGAAAGTGGCTGAACTGCTCGCGGGCGGCGACGTGGCGAACTGAGGTTTCCACTCGCCGACAGGAGGGCAGGCAGGCGAGAGGAAAGACAGACCCGAAGACGCCATCCCTGGAATATGGGCTTAAGATGCCCCACCCATGGCACTTCGAGCGGGCGACGTCTTCGGGCGGTATGAGCTGGTGTCCTGGCTGGGCCGGGGCGGCATGGCGGAGACGTGGCGCGCCCAGTTGGTAGGCGATGCGGGCGTCACCAAGCCGGTCCTCATCAAGAAGGTCCTGCCACAATACGCCAACAATGAAGCCTTCACTTCCATGTTCATCAGTGAAGCGCGCATCTCCGCCACGCTGTCCCATGGCAACGTGGCGCAGGTCTTCGACTTCGGCCGGGTGGACGGCGAGTACTTCCTCGCCATGGAGTTCGTGGATGGCCAACCGCTCCACCGCATCCTCAAAAGGGCCGTGAAAACTGGCATGCCCGCCTTGCCCATCCCGGTGGCGGTCTTCATCGCCAGGGAGATGTGCCGGGGGCTGCATTACGCGCATACCCGTACCAGCAACAGCGGCCAACCGTTGGACATCGTCCACCGAGACATCTCTCCGGACAATGTCCTCGTCAGCTACGAAGGCCAAGTCAAGATTGTCGACTTCGGCATCGCGAAGGCAAGAGGGATTCGCGGCTTCGACACGGCACCGGGAATCGTGAAAGGCAAATACCTCTTCTTCTCTCCGGAACAGGCGCGTGGAGAAGAAGTGGATGCGCGTACGGACGTCTGGGCCACGGGCGTCGTACTCTACGAATTGCTGTGCGGCCAACTCCCAGTCAATGGCCCTCCCCATGTCGTGATGATGCGCGTGGGAAGCGAACGAATTCCCGCCCCCATCACAGTGCGGCCAGACCTGCCGAAAGCGCTGAACGACATCATCGTCAAGGCACTGACCCTGGACCGGGAGCAACGCTTCGAGTCCAGCCATATGTTCGGGAATGCGCTAGCAAGCTTCCTCTATTCGAGCTTTCCTCGTTTCTCCTCCATGAGCGTCTCGCACTTGTTGCGGATGCTGTTCAAGGAAGACCTGGCCCAGGACGGCCGTGAATTGTCCGTCCCGAATTCGTTCCAGGAGGAACTGGAGGGATGGCGCGAATCCAAAGAGCCAGCGGAGTCCACTCCAACTCCGCTCCCGAGTGGCCGGGAGACCCGGAGTCTTCGGGCCGTGACGCCTCCAGTCCAAAGCGAAACAGATGAATCCCCTACCCCGCCCGCTCCCACGGTCGCTGGACAGCGCCTGCTCAATGGGCTGCTCGTGGTGGGCCTTCTGAACGTGGTGGGCGCATGTGTCTGGCTCATGTTGAAGATGGAGTTTCTCGACTACGAATCCCCACCTGACTCGGGTGCAAGTCAACCTCTGGCAAGTGCCCAGCCCAACCCCACGGCTGCGGCATCAAGCCCTGAATCGGAGCCTGTCGGCCAGACTCCGGAGCAAGTCTCGAGCTTGGTGGAAAGCGGCAAGCTGAGCGAAGCGCTCGTTCTGGCCGAACGCTGCCTTAAAAACCACCCTCAGGCGCCAGAGTGTCATCTGGCCCTGGGACTTGTTCATGCCAGGCTCAGTCATTTCGACGACAGCGACCGCCACTACGAAACTTTCGTGCACCTCACGCCTGACGGCTACCCAGAACGGGACCGAGTCATCCAGGTCTTGAGCGCTCGCGAGGCTAAACTCGACCACCTTCGCGTACCCAAGAAACCCTCTGCATCAGCTCAGGCTCAAATCCGCGGAGTCTCTGCTGCCGATTTCGACGAAGCAACCAAGCTTCATGAGCAGGCCCAGTTGTTGGATTTGAACGGCAGATACCCTGAAGCAATCATCAAAGCTCGGAAGTGTATCGCGCTCGTCCCTACGTTCTACGATTGCGCTCTAGACCTGGGCTTTCTCTATTACGAAGTTGGCGATCTCTCCCGAAGCAAGGAGTACTACAAGCTTTTCCTGAAGACCGCACCCGACAGCCATTACTACCGATCCTACATCGCGAGTCTTCTCAATAGCGGAAAACTGGAGGACACGCGCTCGCGTACGAAGAACAGACAGTAACTCGCAATGACGTATCCCCATTGAGAACGTCATGTGGAAGAGCCTGTTGGGAAAGCGCCGTGCAGTGACGAGTTCTTTCCACGGTGATGCCGTCTCTCTGCCCTCGGCTCCGCCCCTTTCCAAGCTGGGCTTTTCCTCACCGGAACTCTAACCCTTCCCCCACCTCCACCTCCGTGAGCGCGCGGAAGGCCCCTTCCGCCACGTCCAGCACCAGCCTCCCCACCGCTTCACGGTGCAGCGTGAGCACCGGGTGCCCCACCGTCGCGAGCATCCGCTTCACCTGGTGGTGCCGGCCCTCCGTGAGCGTGAGCTCCACCACGTCAGGCGCCCGGAGCGTGGCTTCCGCCGGACGCGTGGGGCCGTCCTCCAGCGTCAATCCCTCTCGAAGCCGCGCGAGCGCCGCCTCCGTGGGCTGGCCCTCCACGCGCGCCACGTACCGCTTGGGCAGATGCGTCCGTGGCGCCGTCGCGTGCCGCACCAGCCGCTCGTCGTTGGTGAAGAGCAGCAGCCCCGTGGTGTCCCGGTCCAAGCGGCCCACCGCGTACCACTCGAAGCCCTGAAGCTCCGGGGACAGCACCGCGCGCAGCCTTTCGAAGACGGTGCCCACCCCTTCCGGATCCGACCCGTGCACCACCGGCCCCGCGGGCTTGTGGAACATCAACACGCGCACCTGGCGCGGCAGTGCGCGCTCCACGCCGTCCACACGCACCCGCGTCCCCTCCCCCACCGGCGCGAACGGCTCCCGCTCCACCCGGCCGTCCACCTCCACGCGGCCGTCGCGGATCGCCTGCTCGGCTTCGGCCCGGGGCAGCACGCCCGCCCGGCCCAGCGCTCGTGCCAGCCAGTCCGCGCCCGGGCCCGCGGGGGCTTCCGCTCCCCTGCGCCTCGCGGCCTCCAGCCATCGCGGCGTCCGTTGCTTGCGCGCCATGCGTCCTCTCCCGTGTTCCCGCCTGCTGTATCAGATGTGTCACGCCTGGGGATTCCCCGAGCACCCCGCACATTGGAGCGAGCAGGAGGGCTTCCGGCGCGGCGCCATGCCGTTTGACTCGCCCCTGCGGCTCTGCGCATGTGCGCGCCCGTCGTGTCCACGCGCCCCCCCGAAACCGCTGATGTGCCGCCCGAGTTCGCCGCCGCGCTCGCGCCCCCTCCCCCCGGCCCCGCGGTGGCCTTCGTGCTGCGCCTGGGCCAGGCCCTGCACCGCCACGGCACGCCCGCCCACCGCCTGGAGGGGCTGATGCTGCGGGTGAGCGAGCGGCTGGGCCTGGAGGCCCGCTTCTTCTCCACGCCCACCTCCATCTTCGCCTCCTTCGGCCCGCCCGAGGACCTGCGCACCAGCCTCATCCGCGTGGAGCCCGGCGACATGGACCTGGAGCGCCTCATCCTCCTGGACATGCTCGCGGACGACGTCATCCAGGGACGCCTCACGCCGGCGGAGGGCGCCACCCGCGTGGAGGCCATCCTCGCCCGGCCGCCGCGCTACGGCCCCGCCCTGCAGCTGCTCTGCTGGATGCTGGCGGGCGCCTCCGCGGCCCTGCTGTTCGGCGGCGGCTGGAAGGAGATGGGCGTCGCGGCCTTCAGCAGCCTGGCCATCGGCGCGCTGGACCTGCTGACGCGCAAGCAGCCCACCACCGCGCGGGTGCTGGAGCCCGTGGCGGCCGTGCTGTCCGCCGCGTTCGCGGGCATCGCGGCCCACTTCTTCGGCCCCCTGCACGGCGAGGTGGCCACGCTCGCGGGCCTCATCGTCCTGCTGCCCGGTCTCACGCTCACCATCGCCGTCAACGAGGTGGCCACGCGCAACCTCATCTCCGGCACGTCGCGCCTCACCCACGCCGCGCTCATCTTCCTCCAGCTGGGCTTCGGCGCGGCCCTGGGCAGCCGCGTGGCCACGGTGCTGCCTCCCGTGCCCACGCCGCCCCTGCCCACCGTGCTGCCCCCGGGGGCGGCCGTCGTCGCGCTCGTGGTGGCGGGCTTCGCCATCGCGGTGCTCTTCCGCGCCCGGCCGCGCGACTGGGGATGGATTGCCCTGGCCGGCGCCGCGGCGTTCATGGGCGCGCGCCTGGGAGCACTGCTCTTGGGGCCCCAGCTGGGCGCCTTCGCGGGCGCGCTGCTGCTGGGCATGGGAAGCAACGCGCTGGCGCGGCTGCGCAACCGGCCCGCCGTCACCACCGTGGTGCCGGGCCTGATGCTGCTCGTGCCCGGCAGCGTGGGCTTCCGCAGCCTCGCGTCGCTGCTGGAGCGCGACGTGGTGGCCGGCGTGGACACGGCCTTCTCCATGCTGATGGTCGCGGTGGCGCTGGCGGCGGGCCTGCTGTCCGCCAACGCCATCATGCCCTCGCGCAAGGTGCTGTAGCGCTCCCGGCCCTACGTCAGGCGCAGCAGGTACACGCCCGCGAGCGTCACCACGAAGTACGGCACCAGCACCGCCGCGCCCGCGTACTCCTTCGCCATGCGCTGGCCGAAGAAGAGGGCCAAGAGCGACAGCGCGGAGAGCACCGCGCCCAGGTACGCGAGGAACGGGCTGCCATTCACCAAGAGCGCCACCGCGCCCGCCGCGCTCAGCGCCCCGGACGCCACCTCCATCAGCGTGATGACCGCCAGCATCGGCGTCACCACGCCCTTCAGGGGCGACTTGGAGAAGTGGCCCGTCAGCCACCCCAGGTTGCCCTTCCAGTCCACGACCTTGTCCAGGCCGGACTGGAGGAAGAGGATGGCCAGGAAGATGGCGCACAGCAGCTGCGGGAGCCAGAGGGTGAAGCGGGCGGAGTCGAAGGGCGGCATGCGCGCACTCTACCGCCCCCTTCGCCGCTCCCAAGTCCGGTGAGCAGGCAACCAGGCAGGCCCGAGGGAATGTTCCCGCGTCATCCCGGCCGGGCAGGCTCCCGCCGACAGGTCCGGCTCCCTAAATTTGCAAGGCCATGGCCTCCGATCAGGTAGCGCGACGCGTCTTCGTGGGTCTCATCCTCCTGTCCATCCTCCTCCTGTGCCTGGTCATCCGGCCCTTCGCGGAGGCGTTCTTCCTGGCGGCGGTGCTGGCGGGCACCTTCTACGGCCTGCACAGCCGGCTGCGGAAGCGGCTGCGCGGCCACGGCAACGTGTCCGCGGGCTTCATCGTCACCGGCATCCTGCTGGCGCTGCTCGTGCCCCTGGGCGGCCTCACCGCCTTCGTCGTCGCGGAGGTGTCCGAGGGCGCGCGCTTCGTCACGCAGACCGTGCAGAAGGACGGCATGACCGGCCTGGTGGAGAAGATGCCCAGCGGCATCCGGGGCCCGGTGAGCAAGCTCATCGAGCGGCTCCCGCTGGAGCAGGAGCAGATCGACCAGAAGCTCCAGGAGCAGGTGACGACCCAGGGCGGCACCGCCGCCAAGGCCGTCACGGGGGCGGTGGCCGCCACGGGCACGCTCGTCCTCCAGACGACGATGATGCTCATCGCGCTCTTCTTCTTCCTCACCGACGGCGCGCGGCTGGTGCAGTGGATTGAGAGCGTGTCGCCGCTCCGGCGCGGACAGACGCGGGAGCTCTTGCGCGAGTTCAAGAACACCTCCGTGTCGGTGCTCGTCTCCACCGTGGCCACCGCGGGCGTCCAGGCCGTGG
Organism: Corallococcus exercitus; assembly: GCF_042231735.1. GTDB lineage: Bacteria > Myxococcota > Myxococcia > Myxococcales > Myxococcaceae > Corallococcus > Corallococcus exercitus_B. The sequence goes on along the minus strand of NZ_CP102577.1, from coordinate 8,729,420 downwards.
CCGCGCTCATCGGCTTCCTCATCGTGGGGGTGCCCGCGCCGCTGTTCTTCGCGGGCCTCACCTTCTTCCTCGCCCTCATCCCCGCCGTGGGCGCCGCGGTGGTGGTGCTCTTCGCCGCGGGCCTGATGTTCCTCAGCGGCCACCCGTGGGCGGCCCTCTTCCTGACCATCTGGGGCGTCGTCGTGGTGGGGCTCGTGGACAACGTCGTCAAGCCGCTGCTCGCCAAGAAGGGCATGAACCAGCACGGCGCCATCATCTTCTTCGCGCTGCTCGGCGGCCTCGCGGCGTTCGGCACGGTGGGCCTGCTGCTGGGGCCCCTCATCGTCGCCTTCTTCCTCTCCGTGGTGCGCATCTACGAGCGCGACTACGGCCGGCCCAACCCCCGGCTGGGCGACCCGGCCACCCCGGGCGGACCGGTGCAGCCGGGAAGCCAGCGCGTCGTGCTCACCACGGAGTCCGGCGCGCCCCTGAAGGAAACCGACACGCCGTCCAACCACTGACGGCCTGCTTGCGTCAGGGCGTGCCCTTCGCCGGCGCCGCTCCCTTCTTGGGGGACGGCGCCGGAGCCGTTTCGGGCCCCAGCTCCCGGAACGCCTCGCGCACGGCATCCGGAGAACCGCCCACCTTCGCGGCGACGCGGCGGGCCTCGGAGGGAGACAGCCGGCCCAGCAGGCTGCGCTCCAGGTGCTGATCCACGAAGGCCTGGGTGGTGTCCTCCTTCAGGTCCACCAGCTCCCCCTTCGCGTCCAGCACCGGCACCACGCGCGGCGAGTTGAGCAGCAGCACCGTGGGCACGTCCACGGCCTTCACCCGGCGGGCGACCTCGTCGCGCAGCTTCGGGTCGAAGTGGATGCCCTTCTCCCGCACCAGCGCGCGGATGCCCTCGTAGTCGCCAGTGGCCTTGATGACCATGAGCCTGGAGAGCAGCTCGCCCACCGCCTCGCGCATCTTCGCGTAGTCGGGAACCACCAGGTACGTGCGGCCGTTCTCCGACACCTGCTTCACCACGCCCTTCTCCGTGAGGAACGTCACCGTCATGTGGTGGCCGCGCTGGTGGTCCTCCTCGAACGCGTTGCCCGTCTCCACCCGGCGCAGGTTGGTGAGCCCCTCCACCAGGAAGTCGCGGTACATCTGCCGCGCGATGGCCTCGTGGTCCGGGGACAGCTCCGCGAGCGCCGGGTCGAACGCGTGCCACAGCGCGACCAGGTCCGCGCGCGCCTCCTCCAGCGTGTTGTCGTACTCCTTGAGGAAGACGGACGGGGACTGGCCCTTCAGCTTCGGGTCCACCTGGCCGGAGGCGTGGCCCAGCACCTCATGGAAGGCCACCAGCCACTTGCGCGCGGTGACGGAGTACTTCTGGGCCTGCTCGCGGTCCTCCGCCGTGCGGGAGAACTCCAGCGCCAGGGGCAGCCGCGTCACGGCGGAGGCCGCGTCCATGACGTTGGTGATCATCACGCTCTTGCTGCCGTACTTCTCCCGGATGTGCTGCTCGTTGGGCAGGTTGATGCCCGCGGGCGGCTCCGGGTGGGACGTGATGAGGTTGATGGCCTTGGCGACGGGCAGCGCGACCTTCTTGCGGCGGTACTTCTGGGGCCACGGCAGCCGGTCCTCGAAGTACTGGGCCTTCTGGCCCATGAGCACCATGATCTGGTTCTCCTGCGTGTCGCGGTAGTTGATCAGCCCCTCCCACTGGCCCTTGTGGCCGCGCGGGTCGACGTACGTCTCGATGAAGCCCAGGTTGGCGTCCACCTTCGGATCCACCTTGAGCCACGCGATGTTGTACGCGTCCCAGTCCTTCGGGCTGCCCGTCTGGAAGTAGCGCACCAGCTTGCCCAGCGCGGCCTTCTGCGCGGGCTCCGCGGACTTCATCGCCTCCTGGAGGTGCGCGATGACGCGCGAGAGCTCCTTCGCGTACAGGCCCGGCTTCACCTTGCCGTCCGGCGTGCCCGCGCGGAACACCTGCTCCACCAGCTTGCCGTCCTGCTTCACCACGCGCGAGTTGAGCGGGTACTTCTCCTTGAAGCCCGCCAGGTCCTTCTCCGTCACGCCGGGGCCATAGGCGGTGTTGGAGGACGCGGTGAGGATGTCCTGCCCCGGCGGCGGGGCCTTGGAGGTGAGCTGCGGCTCGAAGCTCGCGTCGAAGAGGGTGGGCTTCAGGTCCTGGAGCCAGGCCTGGAGCGCGGCGTCGTCCTTCACGGACCAGGGCGCGCCGGCCTTGAGCGCGCGCGAGGCGCCCGCGGCCAGCTGCTCCGCGGTGAAGCCCGGGACGAACTTCTGGCCGGTGGCGCTGTCGTGGTTGCCGCCGTGCCCGTAGAAGCGCAGCAGGTAGTCCGCCAGCTTCGCGTCGAAGCCGGACGCGGCGCTCTGTGCGTCCCGGCCGAAGAGCCACACGCCCTCCAGGAGCTGCTTCGCCGGCACCAGCTTCCAGCCGAGCTGATCCAACGCGATGTCCTCGCCCGCGTGCGCCGCGAGCGTGAGGGACCACGCCACGCGCTTCTCCGCCAGGGACAGCTCCGCGATGCCCGGCGCGAACATCTGGGCGACGGCGGTGTTGCCGGAGCGGGCGCGGAGGAACTTCCCCCCGGGCACGGTGAGGGTGGGCTGCGCGGCCTGCGCGGGCCCGGCGTCGGGCGCCAGGGACTTCGGCGGGGTGGCGGGCGCGGCGGCGAGGACGGCGGCCAGCAGCAGGGGCTTCATGGCGGGCTCCGGGGAGACGTGACGGGACGTGGCTACCGCGCGCGCGGGGTGGACTCAAGCCGCGCGCCGAAGTCCCCCCTCACCGCCGGACAGAGCCCACCCGGGGGACGGCAGGAAATGCGCGGCGCCCGCCCCGCTCGCGCAACGATTGCGCCTGAGCCTCCGCCGCCGGACATGGCCGTGCCCAGCCCGAGGGGACCGCGAGGAGGAGGGCCTGGCGGCGGCATGAGGCTTGAAGTGCCGGGAGTCCGTCAGGCAGTCCCCTCCCGCTCGCTGGAGCCAACGCCCATGTCCCGCGCATCCTCCCTGCCCTCGTCTCGCGGGCTCCTGCTCGCCGCGCTCCTCGCCTCGGGCTGCGCGGGCTCCGCGCGGGAGACCCGAGCGGAGCGCTCCACGCCCCTGCCGCCCCCGCCCACCTCGGTGGCGCTCACCGTCGGTTACGAGGAGGCAGTGAGGCTGGGGGCCGCGTACGCGAGGAACCAGGGGCCGGCCCTGGAGCTGGTGATGGCGAAGCAGGGGGCCGCGTCCTGGTGGCTGCGCTACGCGTCGCCGGAGGGACACGCCCTCCTGGACCTGCGCGTGGATGGACAGACGGCGGCGGTGGAGCCCATCCCCCTCCCGCCTCTCCGCGCTCGCGCGGAGTGAGCCCGCCGGAAGACAGACTCCTTGCAGTCATTGCCACCCGTTGATGAAACTGGAATCGGGCTCCAGGTCCCAAGGAGGTTGCACTGGCGACGCTCATGATCGTGCTGCTCGGCGCGGTGGCCGCGATGGTGGCGATGATTGCCTATGCCGCGGGCTATCTGACCGCGAACGGGGTGGGGCGCCTGGTGCTGCTCGGAGGGTTGGCCCTGCTCCCGCTGGCCGTCAGCGGGGCCGGCGTCGCGGTGGGCGTGCGCGAGTCGAGCCAGACGCAGTTCTGCATGGGCTGTCACGAGATGGAGCCCTACGGGCAGAGCCTGTTCGTGGACAACCCCAACGCCCTGGCCGCGGTCCACTACCAGAAGCGGCTCATCAACCGCGACTCCACCTGCTTCTCCTGCCACACGGACTACGCGCTCTTCGGAGACGCGAAGGCCAAGCTCAACGGCCTGCGACACGTCTGGGTCCATTACTTCGGGACCGTCCCCCCGGAGCCCCGGCTCTATCAGCCGTATCCCAATTACAACTGCCTCCACTGCCACAACGATGCGCGCGGATACCTGGAGGTCGGGTCGCACCGGGAGCTCCAGGCGGAGCTCCAGAGCGGGGCACGCTCGTGCCTGACCTGCCACGACCTCGCGCATGACATGGAGGGCGTGAAGGCCCAGAACTTCTGGCTGCCGGAGCGACAGCGTCCATGAGTCATGAAAAGCGCATCCGGGTGGCGGCCCTCTTCGTCCTGGCGGGGCTGCTCATCCAGCTGTTCGCACGCCTCGCCTGGTCCCCGCTGGCCTTCGTGGTGTCCACCGCGGTGGGCGTGCCCCTGGTCCTGCTGGGGATCCTCCTCTACGCCATCACGGTCTGGCGAATCCTGAAGGAGCAGAAGGCCCTATGAGCGCCGCTCCCGCCCAGCGCACGGGGTGGTGGCGGGCCGGGCTCGCCCTCCTCCTGCTCATCACGACGCCCATCTTCGCCGTGAACTCGCCGCAGGACGTCCGGCTGCCTCCGCTCAAGGCGCGCGCCGCGCCGGCTCCGGCACTGTTCTCACACTGGGGGCATGGCGCCATGCACTGCTACAGCTGCCACCCCGGCACGTTCCCGCAGGCCCCGCTGGGCTTCACGCACCAGGACATGCGAGAGGGCCGCTACTGCGGGAGCTGCCATGATGGGCGGGCCGCCAGGGCCCAGACGTCCATGGACTGCGAGGCGTGCCATGCGCGCCGCTGAGCGGACGTCCTGGCTGCTGCTCGTCTGCGCGTGGGTGCTGGCCGTCCCCGGCGCCGCGCGGGCGCAGTCGCAGGAGGAGAAGCGGCGGCAGCTCCAGGAGCGGCTGGGCATCCAGCCCGCGCCCGCGTCCCCCGGGCAGTCACAGGCGGCGCCCGACGCGGGCGTCGCCGCCCCGGGAGCGCCGTCGCCTGTCGTCCCCCCGGGCGCCGTCCGGAGCCCCGCCACGCCACCGGCCCGGATGCCTTCCGCCACGGCCCGGCCGCGCACGCCGGACTTCGAGGAGGACGCCCGGCCCATCCTGGAGAAGGCGTGCAAGTCCTGCCACGGTCCGGAGGGCATGGCGTCCAGGACCCGCTGGGTGCTGCGGGGCGAGCCGGAGGACTACGACGCCACCGTGCGTTTCGTGCAGCCCGCCGCCGCGGCCCAGAGCCCGCTGCTCAAGAAGGGCACCGGGACCTCGCTTCACGGAGGCAAGAAGTCCCTCGCGGTGGAGTCGGCGGAGTACGCGACGCTCCTGCGGTGGATTGAAGGGGGCGCCCCGCCCGGCAGGGCACGGGGGGGAACCCAGGCGGCGCCGGTCGCGTCCGCGCACGCGGCCTCACGCCCGGCGCCCACCCCGGCGCCTCCCGTGCCCGCGCACTCGGGTTCGCTCCCCACGGCGCCTTCCGCGTCCAGCCCGGCGCCCACCACGCCCTCTGGTGACGCGAGCGCCAGCCCGCCGCCAACCCCGGTGCCCTCCAAGGAGGCCCCCGCCGCGCCGCGCTTCGCGCCCCAGGTCCACGAGGTGCTGCTGGCGGACTGCGCCAGCTGTCACGCCGCCGACGGGATGGCCGGCGCCAGCCGCTACGTCACCCACACGGCTCCGGACGCGCACCTGCGCTCGGTGACGCCCCTGGTGGTGCCCGGTGACGCCGCCAACAGCCCCCTGTACCAGCGTGCGAAGGGGGACTCGCATCCGGGCGGCGCGGTGTGGGAGCCGGGCAGCACGCAGCTGGCGCTCCTGGCCCGGTGGATTGACACGGGAGCGTCGGGAGCCGCCCCACCCGCCACCGCGAGCGCCCCCGTGGCCACCGCCGCGCCCACGCCCTCCGCGCCCGCCCCCGCCGGGCCTCCGGTCCCGGCGGGCCCGCATCCGCATGCCGGCGTGCCGCTGGGGACCTTCCCGGTGCTCGGCTCGCTGAGCCTGAACGGGCGCTTCGACCTCAACTACGAGCGCGTCAACTACAACGACCATCCCTTCAAGTCGGAGGGCGGGAGCGCGCTGCGCAGCTACCACCACTTCCTCTTCCTGACGCGCCAGTCCGCGGAAGATCCGGTGACCCTCACCCTGGAGGTGCTGTCGTTGCAGTTCTGGGAGGTGGGCTACCGCGTCAGTGGCGGCTCCTGGCCGGTGAAGGTGTTCGCCAAGGGGGGCAAGGTGCTGGTGCCCTTCGGCGGGGATCCGCTCTTCCACCACAGCTACGGCGGGCTCGCCGGCTTCGACCAGCGGGTGCTCCCCGTCGTGTTCGCCCGGGAGGGGCTCACGGTGAACGTGGAGCGCCGCCTGGGGCCCCTCGCCTTCTCCGGCGACGCCTACGTCATCTCCGGCTACCGGCTGAAGCGCGCGGACGCGGTGCTCAACCTCCAGTCGGACCTGGCACCGCTGGAGGACACCCGCCTGGGCGTCGGGGCGAGGCTGGGCGCGGCGTGGGGACCCATCAACCTCTGGTACTCGCCGTACTTCAATTCACTGGGGTTCGGCCGCCGCCTGTTCCTCCAGGCGCTGGACGTGGCCGTGTGGCGTCCGCGCGGGCTCCCGGTGCTGGAGCACTTCTCCCTGGGCGCCGGGCTGCTGCGCGCGGATGTCTCCGGAGGCGAGGCCCAGGGCTACGGCGGGCCGGGCGCGGACTCCTACCACTTCGCCAGCTACCTGCAGCTGCGCTACCACCCCACGGACTGGCTCTACGTCCAGTACCGGCAGGGGCTGCGCACCTTCGGGAACCGGCGGGGGCTCATCCTGGATGAGAACGCGCTCACCCGGGAGGACGGCTCCAGCCACAACGTGGGCGTGATGGCCCGGTGGCGCGGCCTGAGCGCCGGCCTCTTCCAGTACTGGAACCTGGAGAAGACAGACGAGACGCCGGACGACTTCACCCGGCTGGTGGTGGCGTATGAGTTCTGATTCCCGCATCCAGCCCCTGGCCGCGGTCCTCACGGCGGCGGTCGCGCTGCTCGTGGGCTGCGCGGACTTCGAGCGGGGCCCGGCCGCCGCCGACGCCGGTGTCACGCCCGTCGACGGCGGTGGCAACGGGGATGGCGGCGACGCGGTGTCCTTCGAAACCGACGTCCATCCGCTCCTCACCACCGGCTGCCAGAGCTGCCATCGCAGCGGAGGGTCCGCGGGCTCCACGTCCTTCCTGCTGACAGGCGAGTCCGACGCGGACTACGCGGCGGCGAGCGCCCTGACGGACAGCGCCAATCCCTCCGCCAGCCGGCTGCTGCGCAAGGCCGCGGGCGCGGGCCACGGCGGCGGGGCCATCTACGGAGCGGACACCCCGGAGTACCAGACCCTCCTGTCCTGGATCTCCGGAGGCGCTCAACCATGATGTCTTTCATTGCCGGGAAGGCCCCCATGAACCGCTCCCCCCTGCTCCTGGCCGGGCCGCTGCTGCTGGCCCTGGCGCTGAGTGCCTGCGCCAGGCTGGAGACCCCCCACCCGGAGATCGTCACCGACGGTCCGCACGCGGTGCTCGTGGGCCAGACGCTCCAGCTCACCGCCACCACGCGCGAGGCCACCGATGACGGCTATCGCTGGGAGAGTGAGAACCCGGCCATCGCGACCGTGGACGCCGCCGGGCAGGTGACCGGCGTGGGCGCGGGAGAGACGGCCATCAAGGTCACCGGCACGAAGTCCAGGCTGGAAGCGCGCCACGTGATGGTGGTGATGGGCGCCCTCGCGGGCGACGCCGGCGTCGACCCCAGCCAGGTGCCCTACTTCCTCGCCTGGTCGGGCTCGCCGCATGCGGACACCACCGCCGAGGCCTTCTCCCACTGGAACAAGGACGGCCTCGTGCCCACCAGCTGCGCGCGGTGCCACAGCTCCGAGGGCTACATCGACTTCCTGGGCGGCGACGGGTCCACCGCGGGCAGGGTGGATGCCCCCGCCCCGACACAGTCGGTGGTCCGCTGCGAGACGTGCCACGACAGCGCCGCCGCCAGCCTGACCTCGGTCACCTTCCCCTCGGGCAAGAAGGTCACCGGCCTGGGCCCGGAGGCCCGGTGCGTGGTGTGCCACCAGGGGCGCGCCTCGGGGAAGGACCTCGACGCGCAGGTCGCGGACGCGGGCGTGGTGGGCGAGGACACGACTTCGCCGGCCCTGGGCTTCACCAACATCCATTACTACCCCGCGGGCGCGACGCTCTTCGCCAGCCAGGCCGCGGGCGGCTACCAGTACGCGGACCAGGTCTACGACTCGCGCTTCCGCCACGTGCCTGGCTTCGACAAGTGCAACGAGTGCCATGAGCCGCACAGCACGCGGGTCCGGTGGGACGCCTGCGCCACCTGCCACCCCGGCGTGACCGACGTCACGAAGGCCTGGGACATCCGGCAGATTGCCTCGCGCAATCAGGACTACGACGGGGACAAGAACCGCGCCGAGGGCATCTACCATGAGATCCAGGGCCTGCGGGACCGGCTGCTGGCCGCCATCCAGCGCTACGGCGCGGAGCGGGCCCAGCCCCTCTGCTACGGCAACACCCACCCCTACTGGTTCCGGGACACCGACGGGGACGGGACGTGCGCTCAGGCCGAGTCCGTCGCCACCAACGCGTACGCCAGCTGGACCCCGCGCCTGCAGAAGGCGGCCTACAACTACCAGCTGTCCCGGGTGGACCCGGGCGCGTTCGCGCACAACGCGAAGTACATCCTCCAGCTGCTGCATGACTCGACCCAGTCGATGAACAAGGCGCTGAGCGTCCCCTTCGACACGTCCCTGCTGGTGCGCAACGACCCGGGCCACTTCAACGGCGCCAGCAAGGCGGCGCGCAACTGGGACACCAGTGAGACCGTCCAGGCCAGCTGCTCGCGCTGCCACAGCGGCGCGCAGGGCTACCGCTTCTTCGTCCAGTACGGAGTCGGCCAGCAGGTGCCGGAGACCGCCAACGGCCTGGAGTGCTCCACCTGCCACGAGAACTTCGAGCCGGACTACGACGTCTTCGTCCCCGCCCAGACGTGGCTGCCGGACGGCAAGACGGTGAACCTGCCGGGCCAGGACAACCTCTGCGCCAACTGCCACATCGGCCGTGCGTCCAAGGCCACCCTCGACACGGCGCTGGCCGCGGGGGGCACGCCGCGCTTCCAGAACGTGCACTACCTGCCGGCCGCGGGGACGCGCGAAGGGACGCTGGTCCGGATTGGCTACGAGTACCCCAACAAGACCTACGCCGGCCGGCTCACGCACATGGGCGGGGTGCAGTGCACCAGCTGCCACGTCCCCGGCAAGAGCAACCACACCTTCCGCATCCAGGACGTGTGGGGCGAGCGCTGCAGGACGTGCCACGCGGACCAGACCGAGGCGGCGCAGCTCCGGGTCGTCCACGTGTCGGACTACGACGGAGATGGGAACACGGCCGAGTCCCTGAAGGCGGAGGTGGAGGGGATGGCCGCGCGCCTGCTGACCGCCATGCGCGGGGTGACGGGGAATGGCCTCTGCTACAACGGCGACGTCAATCCGTACTTCTTCAAGGACACGGACAAGGACGGCACCTGCGGCGCCACCGAGTCCGTCTCCGCCAACGCGTTCGCGCCGTTCACGCCGGCGCTCGTGAAGGCAGCGCACAACTACCAGCTGAGCAAGAAGGACCCGGGCGCCTGGGCCCACAACTTCAACTACATCGGGCAGCTCCTCCACGACAGCGTGGAGGACCTCACCGGGGCGGCCCCCTTGAACATGCTCCGCCCTTGAGGGTGGAATCCGCGCGGAAGCACCGTCGCGCGCCGGGACAGGCCCAGTGCGCGACGGCTGCCGAGGAACGCGGACCCATGAAGCCCTTCTTGCTCTTCCAGCCCTCTCACGCGGCACGCATTGGCCGTTGGGCATTGCTCGTCCCCCTGCTCGCCCTGCTCGGCGGCCCGGTCGCATGTGGTGACGACCCGGACGATCCGCGTCCAGACGGTGGCACCCAGACCGTGGACGCCGGCTCGGATGCGGGCACCGACACCGACGCGGGTACGGACGCCGATGCGGGCACCGACCCGGATGCGGGCACCAGCGCCGATGCGGGCACCGACGGCGGCACGGTGGCGTGCACCCCGAGCGGCTGGGTCGACGCGACTCCGGACCTGAGCATCATCCAGGACACGTCGCGGGACATCCTCGTCCGGCTGCAGGCCATCCCGGGCCTCACCGTGCAGGAGAACCCCAGCGGCGCGAACGTGCCCGCGGGCTACCGGTTCTTCATCCTGCGGTACAACCAGCCGTCGGACCACGCCCACCCGGAGTGCCAGCGCTTCGAGCAGCGCGTGACGCTGCTGCACAAGGCGGACGCCAGCCCGATGGTGCTCTCCACGAGCGGCTACAACGTCTCCACGGGCACCGGCCGCACGGAGCCCACGCAGCTTTTGTCCGCGAACCAGCTCGCCGTGGAGCACCGCTTCTTCCCGCCCAGCATCCCGTCCCCCGCGGACTGGAGCCACCTCACCATCCGCCAGTCCGCGGATGACTTCCACCGCCTCACCCAGGCGCTCAAGCCCATCTACACCGGCAAGTGGGTGTCCACCGGCGGCAGCAAGGGTGGCGAGACGGTGGTGTTCTTCCGCCGCTTCTACCCGGACGACGTGGACGCCACCGTGGCGTACGTGGCGCCCATCGCGAAGCGCAACGACGAGCGCTTCGTGACGTTCCAGGACGGCGTGGGCGGGGACGCGCAGCTCGCCTGCCGCGAGCGGCTGTGGGCCTTCCAGCGTGAGGTGCTCTCGCGCCGGGACCAGATGCTGTCCCTCGTGGACGCCTACGCCCTGGAGAACGAACTGTCGTACTCGCAGCTGGGCCGGGAGCTGGCGCTGGAGCACGCCGCCATCGAGACCTACTTCGCCTTCTGGCAGTACGACGTCGCGTCGCGCTGCGCCCAGAACATCCCCGACCCCACCGCGACGGACCAGGAGCTGTTCGACGCGATGGACCGCCAGGTGGGCATGAACTCCTTCTCGGACCAGGGCCTCCAGCCGTACGCCGCCTACTACTACCAGGCCGCGGTGGAGCTGGGCTGGCCCCAGCCCTACGAGAAGCACCTGGGCGCGCTCATCCGCTTCCCGGACACCGACACCGGTGAGGTGTACTCGCCGCCCGGCATCCCGTACGTGTTCCGTCCGCAGGCCATGCCGGAGATCCAGGACTGGGTGTCCACGCAGGGACAGCGCCTGATGTTCATCTACGGCAGCCACGACCCCTGGACGGCGGCGGCCTACGCGTTGGGCAACGCGCAGGACTCCTACCTGTACTCGGTGGCGGGCGGAAACCACGGCTCGCGCATCAGCCAGCTCCCGGCGGCCCCGCAGGCCGAAGCGAAGGCCACCCTCAACCGCTGGATGGGCGTCTCCCCCGGCCTGAAGCGCGCCCCCAGGTTCGTGCAGTCAGAGGAGCCGCCCGTCTTCGGGCCCCACGTGCCGCCCCGCCTGCGCGAGGCGTCGCGGAACTAGTCCGACTGTCGGACAGGTTCGCGGGCCGTCCCGGGGGGCACCCCGGGGCGGCCCGTCGTCGTTTCAGCGGCCCATCTTGTACGGCCCGCCCCGCTCCAGGGCCCGCTGGTACGCGGGGCGCGCGTGGAGCCGGTCGAGGTAGGCCGTGAGGTTCGGAAGGTCCCCGAGCAGCCGGAAGGACTTCGCCGCCTCCAGCACGAAGGAGAGCTGGATGTCCGCGCCCGTCAGCGAACCGCCCACCAGGTACTCGCGGCCCTGGAGCACGCCCTCCAGGTAGCCCAGGTGGTTCCTCAGCTCGGAGTCGATGCGCGGCTTGATGGGCGCCGCGGCCTCCCCCAGCCGCTTCACGTAGAGCAGTTGCACGATGGGCAGCATCGCGGAGCCCTCCGCGTAGTGCAGGAAGTGCGTGTACGCGTCCAGGTCCTCCGACGCGGGCGAAAGCCGGCCCTGGCCGTACCTGCGGATCAGCGTCTCGATGATGGCGCCGGACTCCGCCAGCACCCGGCCCCCGTCCTCCACCAGCGGCGACTTGCCCAGCGGGTGGATGGCCTTGAGCTCCGGCGGGGCGAACCCCGTCTTCGGGTCGCGCTCGTAGCGGACGACCTCGTAGTCGAGCCCCAGCTCCTCCAGGAGCCAGAGGATGCGCTGCGAGCGGGATTCGGAGAGGTGGTGGACCTTCAGCATGGTGAGCGGGCTCCTCGCGTCCTGCCAGCGGGACGCAATGGGGCACACTCTCCCAGGTCGCGCCTCCGGACCCGCACGGTCCGGAGGCGCGGTGTTCAGCACTAGAACGCGGTGCCGCTGGCGCGCTTGCCGGGCGAGCTGCCCAGGCTGGACACGCCCGTGTGCAGCACGAAGCCGCCCGTGGAGGACGCATCCGGGCTGCGGTTGGCGGACACGCCGTCCGTGCCCGCGAGCGACGAGGCGAAGGTCGCCGTATCCACCGCCGTGCCCGCGCTGTTCTTCAGCGTGACGGTGTCACCGCTGTTGCCCAGGCCCAGCGTGCCCGTGGACGCGGCCACCGCGCCCGTCGTCCCGGACGGGATGCCGGACGCGCCGCCGAACACCACCACCGCCTTGCCCGCCGCCACGGACGTGCCGCTGGCGAAGGTGTGGCGCACGCCCGTGCTGTCCGACACCGTCCAGCCGCTCAGGTCCACCGCCGCGGTGCCGCTGTTGACCAGCTCCACGAACTCGCCGTTCACGTCAGAGCCCGGCTCGTTGATCAGCACCTCGTTGATGAACACGTTGCCCGTGCCGCCGGAGCTGCCCGTGGTGATGGCGAAGGCCGCGTTGGACAGGTCGCTGACGGCGGTGTTGCTCGCGTCGCTCACGCGCACCCACGCGTTGGTGCTGGCGGTGCCGGGCACCGTCCACGCCACGCTGCCGCCGGACGCGCCCGTGCTGGACGTCACCGTCGTCCAGGTGGAGCCGTTCAGCGAGTACTCCACCTTCACGTTGGTGACGCCGGACGCCGTCCAGGTGATGGTGTGCGAAGAGCCGCCCACCCAGCTCTCACCGCCGTTGGGCGACAGCACCGTCACGGAGGAGGACGCGGTGCCGTCCCCCGGGATGAGGAAGTCCTTGATGACGCCCATGTGCTGCATGCCGGACGCGCCGCTGTCGCCCGACACCGCCGGGGAGATTTCGGAGATGGGCGAGTACACGCGCGTGTCCGCCACCAGGCCGTTGGCGAAGGTGCTGGAGCCGATGACGACCGCCGTCTGGTAGGCGCGCAGGTCGTTGTCCACCAGCACGTGGTCGTACGGCGAGTTGCGGCCCGCGTTGGTGTTGGTGTTGCCGTTGCGGTCCGCCGGGTACGGCGACGCCGTGGACACCACGCTGGAGAAGGTGCTGAAGGTCGCCTCGCTGCGGCTGTTGGTGTTGAAGTCGCCGCCAATCACCAGGTAGTCGCTGGCGGGCACGTTGGCGTTGATGAACTTCACCAGGTTGGAGGCCTCCGTGTTGCGCGTGCCGGAGCTGGTCGTCAGCAGGTGCACGCTGATGGCCCACAGGTCCTTGGGGCCCGGGATGTCGATGCGCGCCCACGCGAAGTCGCGGTTGGACACCTGCGTGTCGTCCCACTCACCCGCGGCGATGATGGGGTAGCGGCTGATGATGCCGTTCGGAATCTGCGCGCCGGCCTCGCGGTAGTACGAGAAGCCCGTGCCGAAGGCGGTGTCCACGAAGGCGCGGATGTCCGCCGCGGAGTCCGACCCGTAGTTGAACTCTTGAATCATCACGATGTCGGCGTCGGTGCCCTGGAAGATGCGGATGCCGTGGCCCGGGTTGTAGTCCTGCCCCGTGCCGCTGGTGATGTTCGCCGCCATCAGGCGCAGCCGCACGTTCGCCAGCGAGTCCTCGCGCGCCGCGAGCTCCGGCGTCGCCGTCTCCGCTTCCGCGTCCACGGAGCCACCGCACGCGCTGAGCGCCGCGCACACCAGCGTGAAGGACCACGTACGCCAGGAGACAGCAGGCCGCCGGAAGAGGTCTTGTTTCAGGCTCACGATGTTTCACCCTGCTCCCGGTGAACCCGGGAGCCATGGAGGTTGAAGGACGTCACGGCAGCGCCGCGGACGCAGTATTCCGCGTACACGACGCCTCCGCCGTTTATCCGTCACATTCTTTGAAACGTTGCGTGAGTGGCGCATCCCGCCCGTCGGGGACGCGCAATGTTACGCATTGTTACATCGCGGCCGTGGTGGACAGCGCGACGAAGGCGTAGCGCAAACCTTTACCCAGGGTGACGAAGACGACGAAGGGCAAGGGGCGCACGCCCACGAAGCCGCCCGCGAGCACGAACGCGTCCCCCAGGATGGGCAGCCACGCCATGAGCAGGGCAGGCGCACCCCAGGTGCGGAGGTTCGCTTCGACCCGCGCCATGCGGGGGCCCTCCTTCTCCCGGCGGCGCGCCACCCAGCGGCCCAGGGCCCCGCCACCGCCGCGAGACACCCACTGCCCGAGGATGTAGAGCGTCAGCGCCCCCAGCACGTTGCCCACGGTGGCGACGACGGTGGCCATCACCGGCGGTGTGCCGTTGTAGATGAGGGCGGCGAGCATCGCCTCGGAGGGCACCGGCACCACGGAGCCCGCCAGCATGGCGACGAAGAACATCCCGGGAAGGCCCCAGGCGGACAGGGTGGACGGCTCGGCGGGCATGGGAGGCCTGGGCCATACACCCGGTCCGGGGCGCGCGTCTTGTCCGGCGTGTCGCTCCCTTCCTTGCTCGCCAGCCCCGTCCCCCGGGGTCTGGGGCTGTCCGGCGACGGGGCCCTCCCGGCGGCACGGGTTGTAGACGCGAGTGGGGGTCCCCATCGTCCCCGCCATGCGACGCTCGACGCGCGAACGGTCAGGCATGCGGTCCATCGACACCGAGGATGAGCGGATCGCCTCCCTGCTCGTCGCGGAGCCCCCGGCGCTGCACTTCGAGGGCTCCCGGGACCTGGTGGTGCGGCTGCGCGACGGGCGCAGCTTCGTCCTCACCGTGCTCACCCTGGAGGCACTGGAGGCGCGGCTGGGGAGTGCGCCGTCCTACGTGGCGCCCGGCATCGTCCTGGTGCGCCGGCTGTCGGACGGCGCCCTGCTGCACGCGGTGCGCTCCGCGATGGACCAGGGCCTGGAGCGGTTCGGCACGCTCCAGCCGCTCATCGAAGAGTAGGCGGCGAGGAGGTGGCGTCAGGGCTCGGCGGTGCTACAGGCCGGGTTCACGCTGGGAACCGGACGCCGCATCGCGGCGCGCGCGTGACTTCCTCCGGGAAGCGCGGCGCCGTGATTATGCTGCCCGCCCGATGGATGAACCCGGCCTGCAATATCCCGGAGAAGCCCTGCGCAGCTGGCTGCGCCAGTTCGCCAAGACACCGCTGGCCGAGCCGACGTTGAAGCTCCTGGTGGTCCTGGCGGACACGGTGTTCTTCGCGAGCCTGGGCCGGGAGGAAGGCGAGGCCACGCGCGTGCGCATCGCCTACCACGCGCAGGGGTTGCAGGGCCTGCAGGCGGTGCGCGAGACGGTCTACGTCGGTGGACAGAAGGGCAAGCGGCAGGCGTGGGAGACGCTGCCCCTGGAGCCCAAGTCGAGCATCACCGACTTCAGCGTGGAGGCGCTGGTGAAGCTGGCGCCCGCGGCGCACCTGCCGCGCACGGCGGTGGTGGTGGGGCCGCGCGAGGGCAAGCTGCGCATCCAGGGGCTGGCGCGCCGGGTGGAGTACACGGAGTTCCACGCCGAGGGCGAGGAGGACGTCTTCATCCTCCACGCGCCGGAGCCGGGCCACCTGGTGGTGAGCACGCAGGGGCGCGAGGTGTTCCGCTACGAGCAGGGCGCGCCGGTCCCGCCGGGCCGGCGCGTGGCGTTGCACGACCTGCTCTTCCACGAGGACAGCGCGGTGCGCGCGGCGCTGATGGAGATGTGCTCCACGCTGGTGGAGTCCCTGCCGAAGGTGCAGCCGCTGATGGGCGGCAACCGCGAGTGGTACGTGTCCAACGCGGTGCAGGGGCTCATCCGGAAGATGGCGGGGCTGCATCACGGGGGGCTCATCGCGCTCCTGCCCAAGCAGCACGACGTGGAGCGCTTCCGCACGCGAGGCAAGTACGTGTTGCCGCCGGAGCAGGGCTCGCTCTTGCGTCAGCGGCTGCAGCGCTTCGTGCAGGCGCGCGCGGACCTCATCAACGGCGCGTGGCAGGCGGAGGCCGGCAAGGCGGCGGAAGAGGAAGAGGATCCGGAGCTGAAGAAGGCCGCCGCCGAGCACGACGACAAGGCGACGGAGAGCGACTTCCAGGCGCTGGTGGAGAGCATCGGGCAGTTCACCGCGGTGGACAACGCGCTGGTGCTGGGGCCGGAGCTGGAGGTGCTCTGCGCGGGGTATCAGATCGCCATCCCGCGAAGCGGTCCGCCGCAGGTCTTCGAGGCGCGCACGCTCCAGGGAAGGCCCGGGCCGCACTACCCCATCAGCCAGCACGGCTCACGCCACCGCGCCGCGGCCGTCTTCGCCAACCAGCACTCGGGCGCCATCGTGTTCGTGGCGTCCCAGGACGGCCCGCTCCGCTGCCTGCACCGGCCGCCCGGCAAGAAGAAGGTGCTGCTCTGGAGCCTCCTGCTGACGGAGGACTGAGGCGCCAGGGGCGTTAGCGGAACAGGGCATGGCGAAGCGCCACTTCCGATTGTCAGAAGACGTCTACGCACCAGGGCGCTGGTACCTGGGTGATCCCGTCGATGAAGCCTCCGTGGAGGTCGAAGACCCATGGATGTTCAGCGCGGGGAGGTCCATCCAGGCCCCAAGCCTCCTCCGATTTCCCATCGACGAACCTGGAAAGCCGCTGGACTACTCCGGAGCAGGCATCGGAAGCCCCCCTATCATTCACGTCAAGCTGGCCACCGTGTTCGCGGAGCTTGCACCTGAGGACCTCCAGCTCTTCGCTGTGGACATCCCGGGGCACCCTGAGCAGTTCAGCATGCTCGTGGCCACCCGGTTGATCCGCTGCATCGATGACAAGGCCTCCCGGGAAGTGGAGTACTGGGATCCCATCAAGCACAAACAGCCCGAGAAGGCAGGCCAGTACGCGTCCGTCGCGGGAATGCGCATTGACCCGTCGAAGGTGGGCAACGCCAAGGTCTTCCGCACCTGGGGCTGGAAGTTCGCCCTCATCGTCTCCGAGGACATCAAGACCGCCCTGGAGCGCACCGGCGCCACCGGCATGTCCTTTACGGAAGTGTAGTGCCGTCAGGTTGGAAGCCGGCGAACGAGAGCCCTGGGACAGCCTCCGGATTGTCATGGTACAATCCGAGCCATGTCCCGCTCCAATTGGAAGCCCCGCTTGAAGCGCTCCGAGGGCCCCCTGTACGGGGCGCTCGTCGATGCGCTCGCCGCGGACATCAGCGCGGGGAAGCTGCGCGCGGGGGACCGGCTGCCCACGCACCGGGAGCTCGCGAGCACGCTGGGGGCGTCGCTGGGGACCGTGACCCGGGCCTACGCGGAGGCGGAGCGACGGGGACTCATCTGGAGCCAGGTGGGCAATGGGACGTTCGTGAGGGACCTGCGGGAGGGAGACCGCTACTCGCCCCAGCTCGACCGGACGCGCATCGACCTGGGGCCCACGGCGGTGCCCATCGTCCCTGGGGACGTCGGGCATCTGGCGCTCGCCGCCGCGCTCCGGCGGCTGGGCGAACGCGCGGACCTGGGCGCGCTCAGTGGCTATCAGGCGCACGCGGGCACTGGAGCCCAGCGCGCGGCGGGGGTTCGCTGGTTGGAGCTCGCGGGGGTCCCTGCCACGAGCGACGAGGTCCTCGTGTGCGGCGGGGCCCAGCACGCGACCTTGATGGTGCTGTCCCTGCTCGCGAACCCGGACGGCCTGCTGGTGGAGGACGTCACCTATCCGGGGGTCCTCGCCGCGGCGGAGCTCCTCCGGCTGCCCATGCATCCGGTGGCGCTCGACGCGGAGGGGCTGGTGCCTGAGTCACTCGCGGAGACCTGCCGGAGGACCGGGGCGCGGGTGCTCTACTGCACGCCCACGAACCACAACCCGACCACCGTCGTCATGCCGCTGAAGCGGCGGCAGGCGCTGGTCGAGGTCTGCCGGGAGTTCGACGTCACCCTCATCGAGAACGGCGCGCTGGCGCCGCTCGTGGCGAAGGCGCCCGCGCCCCTGGCCGCCCTGGCGCCCGAGCGGACGTATCACCTGGCGAGCCTGTCCAAGGCGGTGCTGCCCGCGCTGCGCGTCGGCTACATCCGGGCGCCGGTCCATGCACGGCTGGCGTTGGAGCAGGCCGCCGCGGCGACGGTCTGGTCCGGGTCGCCCCTGCTGCAGGAGCTGGCCACGCAATGGGTGACGGACGGCACCGCCGAGTCCCTCCGCGACGCGCGCCGGGCCGAAGCCACGGCCCGCCAGTCCCTGGCCGCGAAGGTGCTGAAGGGCCATCCCTACGTCGCGCACGCCAGCGCGTACTTCCTGTGGATGCCCATTCCCGAGCATCGCCGCGCCACGGGACTGGTCGAGGAAGCCGCCGCGCGCGACGTGCTGCTCGGCCCGGCGCACCTGTTCTCGGCCCGTCCGGGCCAGGCCCCCAATGCGCTCCGTGTGTCACTGGGCGCGGCCGGCTCCCGCGAGGAGCTGGAGCGGGGCTTGAGGACGCTGGCGGAGCTGCTCTCCGCCCCTGCACCCCGCCGCCTGGCGTGACGTTTCCATCCACTCCTTCCTGGAGAGTGCCCATGACGTCTTCCCTGCCCCACCGTGATGGACTCCTGTCGCGTGCACGCCTCGCGCTGCTCCTCGCGGGGCTCGTGGTCCCCTGGATGACGGCGGCGGGAGCGGAGGCCGGCGACACGCTCCAGGCGCGGCTCGACTTCTCGCAAGCCTCGCTCCGCTGGCCGGACCGCATCCGGGACACCCTGACGCCGCCCCGGTGGCTGCCCGAGGGCGAACGGTTCGTGTACTGGTCCAGGGTCGAGCCCTACCGCGAGACCTGGGTCCTGGTGGATGCGCAGCGGCGCACCCAGCAGCCCCTGCTGGACGCGGAGTCGCTGCGCTCCCAGCTCACGCAGCTGCTCGGCAAGCCGGTGACGCTGCCCCCGGTCATGCCCTTCACGTTCACCGCCGATGCGAAGGCCCTCGTCTTCGCCCTCCAGGGCCGCGCGTTCTCGTTGGGCCTCACCGGCAAGCGCCTCGTGGCGCTCGAGCCCACGCATCCGGCCGCGCTGTCGCTCGTGCCCGGCAACGTCCTGTCACCGGACGGTGAGGCGGTCGCGGTGCAGCGGGACACGGGGTTCGCGGTGGTGGACGCGAAGGGCGCGGCCCGCGTGGAGCGCACCGGCACGGAGGATGCGCCGTGGCGGCTGCCGGAAGCGGCGTGGTCTCCCCAGGGCCGGTTCGTGGCGGTCTGGCACGACGACATGCGGGGCATGCACCGGCTTCCGCTGGTCGACTACTCCACCCCGGTGGAGAAAGTGACGTGGGTCCCCTACTCCAAGACGGGCACGCCGCTGATGCGCTCGGAGCTGCACTTCGTCACGGTGGAGACGGGGCAGGTGGCGCCCGCGCCGGGTGACGCCGCCGAGAGCTACGACTGGTTCGCGGGTTGGCGTCCGGATGGCAGTGAAGCGCTGGTGCTCCAGCTCTCCCGGGATGGCAAGCGGCTGGACCTGGTGGCGGTGGACCCTGGGACGGGCAAGCGCCGCCGCGTGGTGCGGGAGGAGCGGAAGGACACCTTCGTGGGTGCACTGGACTTCGTGGTGGGCGGCTGGGCCCAGCAGGTGAAGCCGCTGCCGGACAACCAGCACTTCCTCTGGATGTCCGAGCGCGATGGCTGGCGCCACGTCTACCTGTATGACTATTCCGGCAGGCTCGTGCGCCAGCTCACCCGGGGCGCGTTTCCGGTCCACGCGGTGGTGGGCATCGCGCCGAAGTCGGACGTCTTCTTCGTGCTCGCCTCCGCGGAGTCCGGGGCACCCTATGACCGGTTGGTGTATCGGGGGCTGACCGCGGGCGGGGCGCTGAAGCGGCTGACACCGGAGCCCGGCATGCACCGGCCCGTGCTGTCACCGTCTACGCGGTCCTTCGTGGATGGGCACTCCACGCGGGAGCAGCCCCGGGTCTGGGACGTGGCGTCCACGGACGGGCGCACGTCCTTCCGCTTCGCGAAGGCGGACACGAGCGCCCTGGCGGAGCTGCACTACACGCCGCCGGAGGGAATCACGGTCAAGGCCGCGGACGGCGTCACGCCGCTGTACGGCGCGCTGTACAAGCCGTGGAATTTCGACCCGAAGAAGCGCTACCCGGTCATCGACGTCATCTACGCGGGGCCGTTCACCACGGTGGTGCCCTGGAGCTACGTGGGGCCATACGAGTCCGTCATCGCGCATTCCCTGGCGCAGCTCGGGTTCATCACGATGGTGCTGGACGCGCGGGGGACACCGGGGCGGAGCAAGGCGTTCCAGGACGTGAACTACGGCCGCGTGGGCCAGACGGAGATTCCGGACCACGTCGCGGCGCTGAAGCAGGCGGCGGCCAGCCGGTCCTACATGGACCTGGAGCGGGTAGGAATCCACGGCCATTCCTGGGGAGGCTACTTCGCGCTGCGAGGCATGCTGACGGCGCCGGAGTTCTTCAAGGCAGGCTACGCGGGAGCGCCGGGGGCCCTGACGGAAGAAGCCGTCATCAACGAGCCCAACATGGGCCTGCTGTCGGACAACGCCGAAGGCTACGCGGCGGGCTCCAACGAAGCCCTGGCGGACAAGCTCCAGGGGGCGCTCAAGCTGATGCACGGCACGAGCGACGTGAACGCATCCCTGTCCACGACGATGCGGATGGCCCAGGCGCTGGTGCGAGCGAACAAGCCCTTCGACCTGTTGCTCATGCCCGGCGAGGGGCACGGTCCCGGAGGCAGGTACTACCAGGACGACGTGCGCCGCTTCTTCCTGCGGGAGCTGGGTGAGCCCCGGTGAAGCAGCTGGGCTGGGCACTGCTGCTGGGACTGCTCGTGTCGGGCTGCGCGACGACGCGGGTCGTGCGGCTGGAGACAGGCGACGGCGAGCGGGTCGTCGTCACGCCCCGGGAGGAGGAGGACGCATCCCCTGCCGAGGCCCAGCTGGAGGATGACGAGTTCGAGGAGGCCGTGAGGACGCTCGCGCGGGACGTGCGGCCCTTCGCCCATCCCCTGCGCCAGGCGCGCGAACTGTTCGGCCTGCCGGAGCGCAGCGGCCTGTTCGGCTTCCAGGAACGCACCCGGCGCATTGTCCCGCTGGGCGAGGACGAGGCACGCGACCTGCGTCTGCTGGATGCATCGGACGACCTGACGCGCGGCTACAAGCAGTGGTGCGACCAGAAGCGCAAGCAGGCGGGGGACTGCCTGCGGCTGTTGGACGAAGGCCCCTTGCTGGGCAGCGACGGCCGCTATGCGCTGGCAATGGCCATCGCGATGGACTCCGTCTGGCGCGAGACGGCCGAAGCCCTGGAGGGCATGGCGAGTCCCCAGGCCGTCATGGCCACGATGACCTCCACCGTGACGATGTACCTGCTGCTCTGGGCCATGCCCGAGCCCCTGTCCAAGGGGCTCGCCGCCCTCATCACCGCCACGGCGATTGCCTACCTGGGCGTGGACACGGTGTGGCGCATCCTCGATGGGTGGGTGACGCTGGTGCGCCACGTGGACCGGGCCACCACGTTCCTCCAGGTGCGTGATGCGGGCGAGGCCTACGGAGCGGTGCTGGGCAAGAACGCCGCACGCGTCTTCGTGATGCTGACGGCCGCGGCGCTGGGCAACACGGCCGGGCTCGCGATGAAGGCCCCGACCCTGCCGGGCTCCGCGCAAGCCGCGGTCGCGGTGGAGACACAGGCGGGCCTCCAGTTCGTGGCGCTTGGAGGCGTGCGCTCCGTGGCCATGACGGCCGAGGGCTTCACCATCGCGCTCGCACCCAACGCGGTGGCCATGTCATCGCGGTCCGGGAAGCCTCAGCGTCACCACCTGGCCACGATTCGCAATGAGAAGTCCGCGAAGAACGGAGGACCATGGACCCCTCGATTCCGGCGCATCTTCAAGCGGGCAGGAATGGAGCTGAAGGATCCGGAGAACATCGTCGAGGTCCCTGGACACCGAGGCCCTCATCCCAAGGCCTACCATGAGCTGGTACTGCAAAGACTCAACGCATTCACGGGAGATTGCCGGACCGTGGTGCAATGCCGCGAAGCCCTGACGAATGCGCTCCGAGAGCTTGCCGAGGAAGCATCCACTCCAGGCACACCCATCAATCAGCTCCTGACCTTGCGTCAGGGGCGCTAGAAGCGTCCCATGACCGCCCGATTCTTCGAGCTTTCGGAGGACGTCCAGGAAGGCATGTGGGTTCTGGAGGTCCCCTGGAATGAGCTGCGCCAGGAGGAGGAAGACCCCTGGATGTTCACGAAGGGGAGTCCTGTCCGGGTGGAAGGGCACCTGACCGTTCCCATTGGAGATCCCGGCAGGCCACACGACTTCTCCCGGATCCCCTTTGGCCTGACGCCCGTCGTTCACGTCAAGCTCGCCAACGTCCTGTTGGAACACGCGGCGGACGACGTGCAACTCATCCCCGTCACCATCCCGAAGCACCCTGATCAGTACGCACTCCTCGTCGCCACGAAGCTCATCCGCTGCATTGATGAGCAGGCTTCGGAAGGGGTCCGGTTCTGGGAGCCCCGGCACGGTCAGCCCTGGCGGATCGGCGAATACCGCTCCGTGGACATCATGCGCATCGACAAATCACAGGTGGGTGACGCGAAGATCTTCCGCCCCTGGGGCTGGAATGTCGCCCTCATCGTCTCCGAGGACCTGAAGACCGCGCTGGAGCGCACCGGCGCCACCGGCATGTACTTCACGGAGGTGTAGTCACCCCTCGCGAGTGACGTTGCCCTCCAGGCCCGGCGCGCCCAGCGCCATGCCCAGCGCGGCCACCGCCGTGAGCCCCGCGGCGATGGCGAACTGGGTGGCGAAGTGGCCTCGCGCCAGCGACAGCGCCGCCACCGCCAGGGACCCGCCCAGCAGCCGCATCGAATAGAGCGTGCTCGTCACGATGCCCCGGTACTGCCACGGCGCCCGCGACTGCGGCCCCAACAGCGAGCTGCTCGCCGCCGGTCCCACGCCCATGCCCACCAACGCCAGCGCCGCGAACGTGGCCGGAATCCCCCACCCTCGCAGCGCCGCCACCGACAACAGCCCCGCGCCCGTCGCCGCGAGCGTGAACCCCAGCCCCACGCTCGCGCGCATCCCGCCCCGCACCAGCACCTTCACGCCGAACGTGGACCCCACCGACCAGCCCAGCAGCATCGGCACCAGCGCCAGCCCCGCGCCGATGGGCGAATGGCCGCCCTGCTCCGTCATCCACAGCGGAACCCACGCCGACATCGTGTACAGCAGCGCGCCCGCGAACAGCCCGCCCGCGATGCCGCTCACCACCGTCCGGTCCCGCACCAACACCGCGGGCAACAACGGCGCGGGCGTCCTCTTCTGCTGCCACACGAACAGCGCCGCCCCCGCCACCGCGCCCAGCGCGCACAGCCCTCGCGCCTGCGCCGCGCCCGGCTCCAGCGCGAAGAGCAGCAGCGCCACCGTGCTCCCCGCCAGCACCGGCCCCCAGGTCTCCAGCGTCGTCCCCTCGTGCCGGGGCGGATCCCGGTAGGCCAGGTGCAACAGCAGCGCGGACAGCACGCCCACCGGCAGGTTCACCAGGAACACCCACCGCCACGACGCGTGCATCACCAGCCAGCCGCCAATCAGCGGGCCCAGCGCGTTCGCCGCACCCCACGCGCCGGTGAAGAGGCCCTGGATGGCCGCCCGCTCGCGCAGCGTGTAGAGGTCCGCGCTGATGGTCAGCGTCGTGGGCTGCAACGCGCCCGCGCCCAGCCCCTGCATCACCCGGAAGCCCACCAGCGCCGGCACCGACGTCGCCAGGCCGCACAGCGCGGACCCCACCAGGAACAGCCCCATCCCCGCGAAGAACACCGGCTTGCGCCCCAGCCGGTCCGCCAGCTTCCCACTCACCAGCACGCCCACCGTCGACGCGAAGAGGAACGCGGAGAACACCCACGAGTAGAGCGCGTCCCCGCCCAGCTCCCGGGTGATGGTGGGCATGGCGCTCGTCACCACCGTGCCCTCGAAGGCGCTCACCACCAGGGCCAGCAGCACCGCCCCCGTGGCCACCCGCCGCGCCCCACCCGGCCGCATCCGGCTGCCCGCTTCCGCCGTCACACCGCTTCCATCCATGCCCCCTCCTTACGCCCCGGCGGGCCATGCGGAAACCGCATCTTCGGCATAGGCTCCTTGCGCATCCCGCATGACCTCCGAACAGCTCCGAGCCTTCCTGCAGGTCGCCCGCGAGGGGCGCGTCTCCACCGCCGCGAAAGGCCTGGGACTCTCCCAGTCCGGCCTGTCCCGGCAGCTCCAGGCCCTGGAGGCGGAGGTGGGCGCCCGCCTCCTGGTGCGCACGCCCTCCGGCGCCGTCCTCACCGACGCGGGGGAGCGCTTCCTGCCGCACGCCACCCGCGCCCTGGAGGCCCTGGCGTCGGGCCGCGCGGAGCTGGAGCGTCTGGCTGGCACGCCTCGAGGCCCCGTGGTGCTGGGCGTCCTGCCCACCGTGGGTGCCTTCCTCGCCCCGGACCTGATGGCCTCCTTCGTCCCCGCCTACCCGGAGGTGCGGCCCCGCCTGGTCCAGGACCACGCCCCCGTGCTGGAGGAAGGCGTGGCCCGAGGCACGCTCGACCTGGCCATCCTCACGCGGCCCGTGCGCCGGGCGGACCTGGTCACGCAGCTGCTGTGGGACGAGCCCCTGGTGCTCGCGGTGCCCCGGGGCCACCGGCTGACGCGGCTGGGACGGCCCGTGGCGATCCAGGAGCTGACGGAGGAGACGTGGGTCCGCATCCCCAACATGGTCGGCACCCGCGCGGTGGAAGCGGCGTGCGAGGCGCGCGGCGTGACGCCGAAGGTGGCCCTGGAGACGGACACGGCTGAAGCGCTGGGCCGCATGGTGGAGCGCGGCCTGGGCCTGGCGCTCGTGCCCCGCATCATGGCGAAGGACGCCCCCGCCCACGGCTTCGACGTGGTGGCGCTCGCCCGGGGAAGTCCGCGCAGGCAGGTGGCGCTCGTGCATCGGGGGCAGGGCTCGCTCACCGCCGCGGCACGCGTGCTCAAGGACGCCATCACGGACTCCGTGAAACAGCACGTGACCGGCTGACAGTCGAGCCGCCGCTGGACTAGGAGGGCCCCATGCCCCGCATGGACAGCTTCGTGGAGTACACGTTGGAGTTGCTGGAGCCGCTCGGCGCGGTGCAGGCCCGCTCGATGTTCGGTGGCTGGGGCCTGTACTTCGGGGGCCGGATGTTCGGCCTCATCATCCAGGGCCAGCTCTACCTGAAGACGGACGACGTCACCCGCGCCGACTTCGAGGCCGAGGGCTGCCGGCCCTTCATCTACCAGAGCCGCGGCAAGGAGCAGCCGATGAGCTACTGGACGCCGCCCGCCGACGCGGAGGACGACGGCCGCCGGCTGCTGCCCTGGGCTCGCCGCGCCGTGGACGCCTCCAACCGCGCCGCGATGAAGAAGGCCGCGAAGAAAACCCCCGCCGCGAAGAAAACCCCCGCCGCGAAGAAGGCCGTCGCGAAGAAGAAGCCGGCGCGCGTCAGGCGGTCTTGATGGTGGCCACGTCGCCGAGCCCCAGCTCGGCGATGGAGACCTCGCGCATGCGGAACTTCTGCACCTTGCCGGTGACGGTCATCGGGAAGCTGTCCACGAACTTCCAGTAGCGGGGAATCTTGAAGGTGGAGATGCGGCCGGTGCAGAACGCCGTCAGCGCCTCCGCCGTGAGCGTGGCGCCGGACTTCAGGCGCACCCACGCCATCACCTCCTCGCCATACTTCACGCTGGGCACGCCGATGACCTGCGCCTCGGAGACCTCCGGGTGCGTGTGGAGGAACTCCTCCACTTCACGCGGGTACACGTTCTCCCCGCCCCGGATGATCATGTCCTTGATGCGGCCGACAATCTTGACGTAGCCCTCCGCGTCCATGGTGGCCAGGTCGCCGGTGTGCATCCACCCGGCCCGGTCGATGGCCGCCGCCGTGGCCTCCGCGTTGTTCCAGTACCCGAGCATCACGCTGTAGCCGCGCGTGCACAGCTCCCCGGGCTGCCCCAGCGGCACCACCGCGCCCGTGTCGGGGTCCACCACCTTCACCTCCAGGTGCGGGTGCACGCGGCCCACCGTGGCCACGCGCTTCTCCAGCGTGTCGTCCAACGGGTTCTGCGTGGACACGGGCGACGTCTCCGTCATGCCGTAGCAGATGGTGACCTCCTCCATGTGCATCCGCGACTGCACCTGCTTCATCACCTCCACCGGGCACGGCGAGCCCGCCATGATGCCGGTGCGCAGCGACTTCAGGTCGAACTCGCCGAAGCGCGGGTGGTCCAGCTCCGCGATGAACATGGTGGGCACGCCGTAGAGGGACGTACAGCGCTCGGCCTGCACTGTCTGGAGCACCGCCAGCGGGTCGAACGCCTCACCCGGAATCACCATGGCCGAGCCGTGGGACGTGCAGGCCAGGTTGCCCATCACCATGCCGAAGCAGTGGTAGAACGGCACCGGGATGCACACGCGGTCCTCCGGCCCGTAGCGCAGCACCTCGCCCACGAAGAAGCCGTTGTTGAGCACGTTGTGGTGCGACAGCGTCGCGCCCTTCGGGAAGCCCGTGGTGCCGGACGTGTACTGGATGTTGATGGGGTCGTCGAACTGGAGCGACCGCTCGCGCGCCTCCAGCACGTCGTCGCGGATGCTCGCGCCGCCCTTCACCAGCCGGTCCCAGTCCGAGTCCAGCACCAGCGCCTCGCGCAGGCCCGCGCACCGGGGCCGCACCTCCGCCAGCATCCGCGTGTAGTCCGTCTGCCGGAAGCCCTTCGCCAGGAGCAGCACGCTCACGCCCGCCTGGTTGAGCGCGTACTCCAGCTCCGACGTGCGGTAGGCGGGGTTCAGGTTGACGAGGATGGCGCCCGTGCGCGCGAGCGCGTACTGCGACACGGTCCACTCGAAGCGGTTGGGGGACCAGAGCCCCACCCGGTCGCCCTTCTGGATGCCCAGCGCCAGCAGGCCCTTGGCCACCGCCGTCGTCGCGTCCCAGAACTGCCGCCAGGTGACGCGGTAGTTCTGCGAGGCCACCACCAGCGCCTCGCGGTCGCCGAAGCGTTCGACGGTGCGGCGCAGGTTCTGGCCAATGGTCTCCCCCAGCAGCGGGGTGGTGCTGGTGCCATGGGCATAGGACAGGGCGGTCGTCATGACGTCATCGTCCCCAGGGTGGCCCCGGGTCGGCAAGCGTCAGCGGGGAGCAGGGCCTCCGGCTGTCCGCTTGTACCCGCCGACGCTCCCGCTAGGGTCGAGGGCTTTCCGGGGGATTCACATGCACCAGTGGCCGACGTTTCGCCGTGGGTTATGGGGCTTCGTCCTGCTGTCCGTCCTTCACGGGAGCGCGGCCATCGCGGCCGGGGACACACCCATCGTCGTCGGCACCCGCACCTCGCTGACGTCCAAGGTGTTGGGGGAGGAGCGGCCGCTGATGATCCACCTGCCCGACGGCTACGAGGCCGCCGCCACCGAGCGCTACCCGGTGCTCTACGTGCTGGACGCGGAGACGCACTTCGTCCACGTCGCCAGCATGGTGGAGTTCCTGGCGCGGACGCGGCACATCCCGGAGATGATCGTCGTCGGGGTCCCCAACACGACGGACCGCGACCGCGACCTCACCCCGCCCTTCTCCAAGACGGAGCGCGTCGACGACGGCCGGCTGCTCTCGGAAGCCGCGCCCACGGCGGGCCATGCGGACACCTTCCTGCGCTTCTTCACCGAGGAGCTCGCCCCTTCCGTGGAGGCGCGCTACCGCACGCAGCCCTATCGGATCCTCGTGGGCCACTCCTTCGGCGGCCTCTTCGCGATGCACGTCCTCACGCACAAGCCGGAGAGCTTCAACGCCTACGTGGCCCTCAGCCCGTCCGTGCACTGGAACTCCGCCGAGCTGGTGCGCACCGCGCCGGAAGCCCTCGCGCGCCTCACCGCGCCGGGCCGCGCGCTGTACCTGTACGAGGACGCGGAGGAGGCACCCAACGTCGCGCGCCTTCGCATGCTCGCCAGGGAGTTGCGCAAGCGCAAGCCGGCGAACCTCACGTGGCGCTACGACGAACTGCGTGGCCAGGATGACCACGCCAGCCTTCCGCACATTGGGACGTATGAAGGGCTGCGGTTCCTCTTCAACGGCTGGAAGGTCCCCGAGGCGCTCCAGCTGACCGGAGACCTGGCGCGGCTGGAGGCGCACTACGCGGGACTGTCCAAGCGCGTGGGCTACCCGGTGGTGCCGCAGGAGCGCCTGTTCAACTGGGTGGGCTACCACCACCTGAAGGGGAAGCGCCTTCCCAAGGCGATCGCCGCCTTCGAGCGGAACCTCACGCTTCACCCCGACTCCGGCAACGCGCACGACAGCCTGGCGGATGCCCTGGAAGCCGCGGGGCGCCTCCAGGAAGCCCTGACGCACCGCGAGCGCGCCGTCGCGCTGGCACGCGAGCATCAGGATCCGGACCTGCCGCATTACCAGAAACACGCGGACGAGCTCCGCGCCCGGCTCGCCGCACAGCCCACGCCCTGAACTGTCGGCACCGAGGCCCGTCCCCCTGGATGAGAAGGTGAGAGCCCTGTCAGGCCGCCCCGCCAGCGGCGCCCCCATCGAACCGGTCCGACTGTCGGACCAGTTGGGAAGACCGAGGCCGAGGGCCGCGGCGCCCTCGGAGCCGCGGAAACCTGTCCGACTGTCGGACCGGTTGGGACATCCGCGGCTGGGGAGCTGCCGTGCCAGTCGAGCCGAGGAAACCTGTCCGACTGTCAGACAGGTTGGGACATCCGCTGCTGGGGAGCTGCCGTACCAATCGAGCCGAGGAAACCTGTCCGACTGTCGGACAGGTTGGGAAGACCGAGGCCGGGGGCCCCTGCTCCATCCAGGCAGTGGAAACCTGTCCGACTGTCGGACAGGTTGGGAAGACCGAGGCCGGGGGCCCCTGCTCCATCCAGGCAGTGGAAACCTGTCCGACTGTCGGACAGGTTTGGCCCGCGTCTGGCGGGAGGGGGACGGCCTGGATATCCGGGGCTCAGGGGGCGAGGGCGACGGCCCGCTTCCGGCGTGGCCTGTGCATGCGGTCCACGCCCTGGCACGCGGCGCAGAAGTAGAGCGTGCGCGCCGCCAACGACTGCCCCGTCACCTTCCCGCCGCAGCGCGGACACGGCAGGCCCGCGCGGCTGTACACGCAGAAGCGCTCCGCCCGTTTGCGTCCGGGTGACGGGAGCGGCGGTGCACCCGGTGTGACGATGAGCCCGTCGCGCACACCGTCCTGCAACAGCGCCCGCATCGCGCCCCACAGCCCGTCGAACGCATCCCGCTCCAGCTCGCACGCGGGCATCAGCGGCGGCAGGCCCGCGACGAACAGCGCCTCCGCCCTCACGATGTTCCCCACGCCCGCGATGCGCCCCTGGTCCAGCAGCGCCTGCGCCAGCGGCACGCGCCCCCGTGTCAGCCGCGCATAGGCCCGGGCCGGTGACGCATCCGTGCGCAGCGGATCCTCCCCCAGCCTCGCGCGCAACGCGGCCTCCTCCTCCAGTGACAACAGCTCGCACGCGGACGGTCCGGACAGGTGCAGCGTCGCCCCTTCCGACGTCAGCCGCAGCCGGCACGCCGTGGACGGCTCGGGTGCATCTCCCCGGAAGTGACGGATGCGCCCGAAGAGGCCCAGGTGGATGTGCAGCCGCACGTCCCCTTCGAACAGGTGGAACAGGTGCTTGCCGTGCGCATCCACGCCCAGCAGCGCCCGCCCGGACAATCCGTGCGCCACCTCCGGCCGGCCCTGCGGTGAATCCGCCATGAATCGCCGCCCCACCAGCCAGCGGCGGTGGACCCGGGCAACCCGGTGGATGCTGTGACCCTCAGGCATCCCCCTGGGTAATCCCGGCCTCTGCCCGCTGCCAGGGCCCACCGCGCCCTGGCCCCTGGACGACCGGACGGCCGCGACGTTTTCCCTCAGCCGGCATCCACGTCCGGAACCTGGCCGTTCCGCTCCAGAGTGCGGGAAGAAGGCCAGCCCGGCCTCCATCAGCCATTCCCGTCGCAGAAACAAAGAAAACGCTGTCCTGTCACGTTATCCTGACGCAACGCCCCATGGACGATCCGAACGCCCGACTGGTTGCCACCCTGCTGGAGGCGCGACAGCGCCACTGCTTCCCCCCGGACGTGCGCAAGGCGGCGCCGGAGTTCGTCGCGCAGGTGCTGGGGCTGCTGTTCCCCCACTTCGCGGAGCGGCTGGAGTGCAACGCCGCCGCGGTGCGCCGGGACGTCACCGCCGTGGAGGCGAGCCTCCAGCGCATCCAGGGGCTGCTCGCGCCGCACTACCCCGTCACGGACGCGGGCATGTCCTCGCGCTTCATGGCGAAGCTGCCGGACCTCTATGAGTGGCTCCAGCAGGACGCGCGCGCCATCTTCGAGGCGGACCCCGCCGCGCGCAGCGTGGACGAGGTCGTGCTCACCTACCCGGGCTTCTACGCCATCGCCATCTACCGCGTGGCGAACGCGCTGCACCGGCTGAACTTCCCCCTGCTGCCGCGCCTGCTCACCGAGTACGCCCACCAGCGCACCGGCGTGGACATCCACCCGGGCGCCACCATCGGCCGCAGGTTCGTCATCGACCACGGCACGGGCCTGGTCGTCGGTGAGACGACGGTGATTGGCGACAACGTGAAGCTGTACCAGGGCGTCACGCTGGGCGCGCTGATGGTGGAGAAGGCCCTGGCGGACAGGAAGCGCCACCCCACCATCGAGGACGACGTGGTGGTGTACGCGAACGCCACCATCCTCGGAGGCGGGACGGTGGTGGGCAAGGGCAGCATCATCGCCGGCAACGCCTGGCTCACGCAGAGCGTGCCCGCCCAGTCCGTCGTCACCCGCCGCAGCGAGGTGCGCGCGCGCCACGGCGACGAGGGCCTGGACGTCCTCGACTACCAGATTTGAGTTTCCCTCACGCAGTGCCCGTTCCCCATTCACAGGAGACGCCATGAAGGTCGACAACATCCTGCAGACCATTGGCAACACGCCGCACGTGCGCATCAACCGGCTGTACCCGTCGCGCGTGACGGTGCACCTGAAGCTGGAGCGCGCCAACCCGGGCGGCAGCATCAAGGACCGCATCGGCCTGGCGATGATTGAAGACGCGGAGAAGAAGGGCCTCCTCAAGGAGGGCAGCGTCATCATCGAGCCGACGAGCGGCAACACCGGCATCGGCCTGGCCATGGTGGCCGCGGTGAAGGGCTACAAGCTCATCCTGGTGATGCCGGAGTCCATGAGCATCGAGCGCCGCCGCGTGCTGGCCGCCTACGGTGCCCAGTTCGACCTGACGGAGCGCGCCAAGGGCATGAAGGGCGCCATCGCCCGCGCCCAGGAGCTCGTCGCGCAGACGCCCAACGCGTGGATGCCGCAGCAGTTCGAGAACGAGTCCAACATCGAGATCCACAAGCGCACCACCGCGCAGGAGATCCTCAACGACTTCCCGGAGGGGTTGGACTACCTCATCACGGGCGTGGGCACCGGCGGCCACATCACCGCGTGCGGCGAGGTGCTCAAGGCGAAGTGGCCCAAGCTGAAGGTGCTCGCGGTGGAGCCGGTGAAGTCCCCCGTCATCAGCGGCGGCCAGCCGGGCCCGCACCCCATCCAGGGCCTCGGCGCGGGCTTCATCCCGAAGAACCTGCACACGGACATCCTCGACGGCACCATCCAGGTGGATGAGAAGGACGCCTACGAGTTCACCCGCCGCGCCGCGCGCGAGGAGGGCATCTTCGTGGGCGTGTCCTCCGGCGCCGCGCTGGCCGCGGTGAACCAGAAGCTGGCGGAGATCCCGGACGGCAGCCGCGTGCTCGCCTTCTGCTACGACACCGGCGAGCGCTACCTCTCCGTGGAGAACCTCTTCCCGGCGCAGTAGCCCCCATCACGCGCCACGGTCCGGGTGGGAGGCCTCACCCGGGCCGGTACGCGCGCACCAGCTCCACCAGCCGGTCCATCTCCTCGTCCGAGTTGTAGAAGTGCGGCGACAGGCGGATGCGCCCGCGCCGGACGGAGTGGGACACCTTCTGCTCCGACAGGTACGCGCTGAGCGCGCGCACGTTCGCGCCGGGCGGCAGGAAGGTGAGGATGCCCGCGCGGTCCTTCGGCTCGGGGCCTACGTCGCACCCCAGGTTGCGCAGGCCCATGTCCAGCCGGGCCAGCAGCTCGCCAATCCGCCCGCCGATGGCCTCCGGGCCCACCTCCAGCAGCAGCTCCAGCGCGGCGCCCAGGGCGTAGATGCCGGGGTACGCGGCGCTCCCCTCCTCGAACTTGGCCGCGTCCGGGCGCAGCTCGAAGTGGGAGCGGTTGAAGTTCCACGCGTCCGTGGTGCTGCGCCAGCCCACCAGCGCGGGCCGCACGCGCGGCAGCACGTCCTTCGCCACATACAGGAAGCCGATGCCGGAGATGCCCAGCATCCACTTGTGGCTGTCCGCGCTGAGGAAGTGTGCGCGGCTCCTCTTCACGTCCACCGGGATGCAGCCCACGCTCTGGATGCCGTCCACGCACAGGAGCACGCCGGAGCGCTCACACACCTCGCCCAGCGCATCCAGGTCCGTGCGGTGGCCGGTGGCGAACTGCACCGACGACACCGCCACCAGCCGCGTGCGCGGCGTGAGCACGGACGCCACCGCCTCCGGCGTCACGCCGCCGTCCGGCGTGGGAATCTCGCGGACCTCCACGCCCCGGGCCTGGAGGTGCTGCCACGGGTAGACGTTGGAGGGGTACTCGATGCTCGTGGCGACGGCGACCTCGTCCCCGGGCCGCCAGTCCAGGCCTTCCGCCACCAGCCCCAGGCCGTGGCTGGTGTTGCGAACGAAGGCCACCTCCTCCGGGGAAGCGCCGATGATGCGCGCGGCGAGCCCGCGCACCTTCTCGCTGTGGGCCTCCCAGCTCCGCTCATTCAGGACGCCGTGGTTCACCACGTCGTCCATCCACGCCTTCACGGCGGCGGCGGCGCGCAGGCTGGTGGGCGCGACCCCTGCGTGGTTGAGGTAGAGCTGTTCCTTCAGGACGGGGAACTCGGCGCGGTAGGGCTCGAATGAGAAGCTCATGTCCAGCGAGTGTAGCCACCCGCCCACCGCGAGCCGCACGCTCCGGAGAGCCCGTCGACTACAGGACGACCAGCAGGCCCAGCGACGCCGTGGGGTACACCGTGCGCAGGCCCAGGTTGCTGGAGCCCACCTGGAGCTCCCGCACGTCCGTGAAGGTGAAGCCCGGGCCGGCCCGCGCCGACAGGCCCACGCGCCCGGAGCCCGGCCGCCACATCACGCCCAGCGTCGGCTCCAGGAAGGCCGTCGTCGTGTAGTCCTTGCGGTCCGGCATCGCCGCGCCGCCGGGGCGCGCGACGAACTCCTCCAGGCCCAGCGTCATCCCCACGAACGGGCGCACCGTGCCGTCCGCCAGGAAGGCGAGCGTGTAGCGGCCGTCCAGGCCCACGCCGAAGTTGAGCTTCACGTCGCTGCTGCCCACGCCCGTGAAGCGCGCCTTCGTGCCCAGCGACCGGTTCCACCCGCCCGCGCGCCCCAGCAGACCGAACGCGAACCGCGAGTCCCGCGACGGAGCCACTTCCGCCCGGATGCCGTACAGCGAGCCGTCCAGCGCGGGCGGCTGCAGCTCCAGCAGGAACGCTCCGCGCCGAGCCTGCTCCTGCCCCGTGGACGAGGAGCCCAGGTCCTGGGCCATCGCCGGCACCGACACCAACGCCGCACCCACCGCCACCGCCTTCACCCACTGCATCGACCGCCTGGACTCGACTCGCATGGCCCGTCTCCCTCGGTTTAGCCGGACAACTAACTTAGTCACACGACTAACTAAGACTGGCAACGCGGGATGTCAAGCCGGCGACCGGTCGTCGGCCTTGCGGGGGTGGGAGGCGGTGCCCTATGGGTCTGGGATGCCATCCCCCCGCCGTGGCAAGACGCCGCCTCCCCCGACCGCTCCGGAGCCTGACGCCCGGGCGCGCCTCATCGCCGCCGGCCAGCGCGTGCTGGGGGAGCGGGGCTACGACGCCGCGACGGTGAAGGAGGTGGCGCGCGAGGCGGGGGTGAACCAGGGGCTGGTGCACTACTACTTCGGCAGCAAGGACGCGTTGCTGCTGGCCGTGACACAGGAGGCGAGCCGCCAGTACATGTCGGAGCTGGAGCGGCTGCGCGCGCAGACGCCCGCCGAGGAGCTGGCGGAGACGGCCTTCGCCTGGGGCGAGAAGCTGGCCACGGACGCGCCCGGGACGTGCCGGCTGCGCTACGAGCTGTTCGCGCTGGGCCTGCGCAACCGCGACCTGACGCCCGCCGTGGCGCAGCTGCTGGGTCAGGGGGACGGAGAGATCGCCCGCACCGTGGCGCACGTGCGCACGGGCCACGACACGGCTCCCACCGCGGAGGACCTGCACTACGCGGTCATCATCAAGGCGTGCGTGGACGGGCTCGCGCTGCACCACCAACTGGACAACAGCTTCGACCCGCTGCCCGTGTACGCGCTCCTGCGGCGGATCATGCTCGCGAGCATCGAGCAGCCCACCCCGCCCCGCGCCCCCACGCGCAAGCCGAAGGCCCAGGGCCGGCGTGGGACGCGTTCCCCCCGCACGCCGCGCAAGGCCCCAAGCCCGCGCCGTCGCTGAGCCAGAGCGCAGGGCGAGGTCCGCGTCGCACGATGGCGACACATCCCCACGCCGGGTCATGCCCCTGCATGGCCAACGCCCTGCTTACGCGGGCGCCAAGCAGGTCAACGTGGAGCGCGGGCCCGAAGCCAGGAGCGGTGCACTCATCCGCCGGGATGCAGCGCCAATCATGGCCAGACGAAGCGCCGGATTGAAGCCTGGAGCCGGAGCGCTCATCCTCCGGGACGCCGCGAGCGCGGTGCGCGCCTCGAGCGGACGGGGCGCATCACCTCGCCGGTCAGCGCGAGCAGCTCCTCGCGCAGCCAGCGGCCCTTCGGGTCCTCATCCACCTGACGGTGCCAGTACAGGTGCAGGTCCACGGGCGGCAGCGCCAGCGGCACGGACAGCAGGTGGTTGCCGAGCCCCGCGTTGAGCGCCTCCGCGTGCCTCCGGGGCATCGTGAGCAGCAGGTCCGACCCCGCGACGATGCGGCACGCGGCCTCGTAGTGCTGGCACCGCACGGCCACGTCGCGCTGGTGCCCCAACCGGCCCAGCACCAGGTCCTCGAACGGCAGGCCCGTGCGCCGGGACGACACCGCGACGTGGCGCGCGGACAGGTACGCGGCCCCGGTCAGCGAGCGCCTTCGCGCCGCCACCACGCACAGCTCGTCGCGCAGGAGCACCGTGTGCCGCAGGTCCGGCCCGGTGGGCTGCGCGACGTCGATCGCCAGGTCCAGCCGCCCCGACGCCAGGTCCCGCTCCAGCCGCGTGCGCTCCAGCCGGACGCTCGTCACGCGAGCCTCCGGCGCCCGCACGCGCAGCCGCTCCACCCACGCGGGCAACAGCGACGGCTCCAGCACGTCAGGCATCGCCAGGGCGACATGGAGCACGTCGCGCGCCGGCTCGAAGTGCCGGGTGCGGTGCACCGCCTGCTGGAGCAGCGCAAGCGCGTCCTGGATGCCGGGCGCCAACCGCTCGGCCAGCGCCGTGGGCGCCACGCCCCTGCCCTCCCGGACGAAGAGCGGCTCGCCCAGCTGCTCGCGCAGGCGCGCCAGCGCATGGCTCACGGCGGAGGGGCTCAGGAACAGCACGTCCGCGGCCCGGGCCAGGTTGCGCTCGCGCAACACCACGTCGAACACCCGGAAGAGATTGAGGTCGAGCGCCGGGCGGGCAGCGGAATCCTGAACAGGCTTCATGAGAACACATGACCAACATTCAGTGGCTTCATCAACCCGCCGGGGCGCAGGATGCCCCGCATGGACTTCCAGCCCTCCGCCAGGACGACCGAATACCTGGAGCGCGTGAAGCGCTTCATGTCCGAACACATCGAGCCGGTGGAGGGCGCCTACCTCCAGGCCCTGCATGCGATGGAGGCCGGCGGCGACTGGCGCCAGTGGAAGGTGCCGCCCGTGATGGTGGAGCTCAAGGCCCGCGCGAAGGCCGAGGGGCTGTGGAACCTCTTCCTCCCGGACGCGGAGCTGGGCGCGGGCCTGAGCACGCTGGAGTACGCGCCGCTCGCGGAAGCAATGGGCCGCAGCTTCATGGCGCCGGAGGTCTTCAACTGCAGCGCCCCGGACACCGGCAACATGGAGGTCCTCTGGCGCTATGGCTCCCCGGAGCAGCAGGAGCAGTGGCTGAAGCCGCTGCTCGCGGGCGACATCCGCTCCGTGTTCTGCATGACGGAGCCGGACGCCGCGTCGTCGGACGCCACCAACATGCAGGCCACCGCCGAGGTGGACGGCGACCACGTGGTGCTCAACGGCAAGAAGTGGTGGTCCAGCGGCCTGGGCCACCCCAACGCCAAGGTGGCCATCTTCATGGGCCGCACGTCCCAGGCGGGCGCGGACCGCCACCACCAGCACTCCATGGTACTGGTGCCGCTGGACGCGCCGGGCGTGGAGATCATCCGCATGCTGCCCGTCTACGGCGACCATGACGCCCCGCACGGCCACGGCGAGGTGCACTTCAACAACGTGCGGGTGCCCAGGTCCGCGCTCATCTCCGGCCCGGGCATGGGCTTCGAGATTGCCCAGGGCCGGCTGGGCCCGGGCCGCATCCACCACTGCATGCGGTGCATCGGCGCGGCGGAGCGGGCGCTGGAGCTGATGATCGACCGCGGCATGGGCCGCACCGCGTTCGGCAAGCCGCTCATCAACCTGGGCGGCAACCGCGAGCGCGTGGCGGAGGCGCGAATCGCCATCGACCAGGCCCGCCTGCTCACGCTGTACGCGGCGTGGAAGCTGGACGACGTGGGTGCGCTGGGCGCGATGACGGAGATTTCCGCCATCAAGGTCGTGGCGCCCAACGTGCTCCAGCAGGTGGTGGACGACGCCATCCAGGTGCACGGCGGCGCGGGCGTGTCGCGCGACACGCCGCTCGCGGGCTTCTTCGCCCAGGCGCGCAGCCTGCGCATCGCGGACGGCCCGGATGAAGTCCACAAGGGCGTCATCACCCGCATCGAGCTCGCGAAGCGCGGCTTCAGCAAGGGAGGTTGAACATGACGACCCCGGTCTCCATCCCGCTGGACGAGGGCAAGGCCGTGCGCTCCGGCGAGGCGCTGGACGTGCCCGCGGTGGACGCGTGGCTCAAGGCCCAGGTGCCCTCGCTCCAGGGCACGCCGGAGGTGACGCAGTACACGGGCGGCGCCTCCAACTGGACCTACCGGCTCAAGTACGACAACCGCGACCTCATCCTGCGCAGGCCTCCCGCTGGCACCAAGGCGAAGTCCGCGCACGACATGTCGCGTGAATACACGGTGCAGCAGGCGCTCAAGCCCGTGTACCCGGTGGTGCCCACCATGGTGGGGCTGTGCCAGGACCCGGCCGTGCTGGGCGCGGAGTTCTACGTGATGGAGCGCATCCCCGGCCTCATCCCGCGCAAGCACCTGCCCAAGGGGCTCAACCTGGACCGGGCCCGCACGCGCCAGCTGTGCCTCAACGTGGTGGATCAGCTCATCGCGCTGCACGGCGTGGACGCGCAGGCGGTGGGCCTGACGTCGCTGGGCAAGGGGCCGGGCTATCCGCAGCGCCAGATTTCCGGCTGGTCCGACCGCTATGAGAAGGCGCGCACCTGGAACGTGCCCCGGATGAAGCGCACGCGCGAGTGGCTGGCGGCGCACGTCCCACCGGACATCAAGACGTGCGTCATCCACAACGACTGGCGCTTCGACAACGTGGTGCTCAAGCCGGAGGACCCCACGCAGGTCATCGGGGTGCTGGACTGGGAGATGGCCACGCTGGGCGACCCGCTGATGGACCTGGGCAACACGCTGGCCTACTGGGTCCAGGCGGATGACGACGCGTTCCTGCGCATGACGCGCCGGCAGCCCACGGACCTGCCCGGCATGCTCACGCGCGAGGAGGTGGTGGCGTACTACCTGGAGCGCACCGGCCTGAAGCCCGCCAACTGGACCTTCTACGAGGTCTACGGCGTGTTCCGGCTCGCGGTCATCGCGCAGCAGATCTACTACCGCTACCACCACAAGCAGACGCGCAACCCGGCGTTCAAGAACTACTGGCTCATCGTCAACTACCTGGCCTACCGCTGCCGCCAGCTCATCAAGAAGGCGGGGGGCTGATGGGCGCGCTCTACCTCATCCGCCA
Source organism: Corallococcus exercitus (assembly GCF_042231735.1). Classification (GTDB taxonomy): domain Bacteria; phylum Myxococcota; class Myxococcia; order Myxococcales; family Myxococcaceae; genus Corallococcus; species Corallococcus exercitus_B. Next base: position 8,691,362 of record NZ_CP102577.1, on the reverse strand, counting down.
CGGCCAGGCGTCCTTTGGCGCGAAGGACTACGACAAGCTGTCGGACGTGGGCGTGCAGCAGGCGCGCGTCCTGGGGGAAGCCCTCCGCTCGCGGCTGCCGAAGGTGGACGCCGTGGTGACGGGCACGATGCTGCGCCACCGCGAGACGGCGGACGCGTGCCTCCAGGCGCTGGGCCAGCAGGTGGAGCCCGTGCGGACCGCGGGCTTCAACGAGTTCGACCACGAGGAGGTCGTGCACCGGCACACGCCGCGCTACGCGGACTTCGCCGTGCTGCGCGAGGAACTGGCCGCGACGAAGGACCCCCGCCGCGCGTACCAGGACCTGTTCACCCAGGCCGTGGGGCGCTGGGTCGCGGGCGGCCACGACAGCGAGTACCGGGAGTCCTGGTCCGCCTTCAAGGCGCGCTGCCTGGAGGCGCTGGCGACGCTCGTGGCCTCGCTGGGGCCCTCCAGGACGGCGCTGGTGTTCACTTCCGGCGGCCCCATCACGGCCATCAGCCAGGACCTGCTGGGCATCCCGGATGCACATGCGTTCCGGACGAACTGGACGCTGGCGAACTGTGGAGTCACGAAGGTCCTCTACAGCGAGCGGGGCCGGTATCTGTCCACGCTCAACGAGCACGGACACTTCGAGGGAGAACACCGCGCGCTCATCACCTACCGCTGAGGTGGGGGGCTCGCGTAGCGTGGTCCCATGACGCGGTGCCTGCTCAACATCGACCTGGGGGAGCTGCCCGGGGAGGACGAACAGCTCTACGCGCTCGCGCACCTGGCGAACATCGCCTGTGGAGGACACGCGGGGGATGTGGCGTCCATGCGGCGGGCGCTGGAGCTGTGCGAGCGCCACGGCACGCTCGCCGGCGCGCACCCGTCGTACGCGGACCGCGAGGGCTTCGGACGCAAGGCCCTGGACGTGGCGCCGGAGGTGCTGCGCGCGCAGGTGGCGGGGCAGTGCGGACAGCTGGCCACGCTGGCCCGCGAGCGCGGCGTGCCGGTGCGGCACGCGAAGCCCCATGGAGCGCTGTACCACGCGGCCAACAAGTCCCCCGCGCTGGCGCGAGCGGTGGTGGACGGCGTGGTGGAGGCCCTGGGGACGGACGTCACGGTCGTGGGACCCGGTGCGGGAGCGTTGAGGGACGCGGCGGCGGCGGCGGGGCTCGGGTATGCGCGCGAGGGCTTCGCGGACCGGGGCACGCTGCCAGACGGTTCGCTGATTCCGCGAGGCCAGCCCGGCGCGGTGCTGACGGACGTGGCACAGGCGCGGGACAACACGGTGCGGCTGGCCACGGGCGGCACGGTGGACTCGCTCTGCGTGCACGGCGACACGCCGGGCGCGGTGACACTGGCCCGCGAGGTGCGCGCGATGCTGGACGCGCTGGAGCAGCCACCCGAGCCCATTGGGGACAGCGCGCTGCGGCTGGTGTTGCCGGAAGCCGTGGACCGGGGACTGGCGAGAGAAGTCCTGTGCGCGCTGCCGGGAGTACAGGACGCGGTCATCACCGAGGCCCACGCGTGCGTGTACTTCGACCCGGCGACACCGCCCGAGTCCCCGGCGCTCGTGCTGACGCGGCTGCGCGTGGCGCCTGTCGCCCCGGTGGAGCATCCGCTCATTCGCATCCGCGTGCGCTACGACGGCGAGGACCTGCCGAAGGTGGCCGAGCACGCGGGCCTCACGGTGGAGGAAGTGGTGCGGCGCCACACGGCGCGCGAGTACACGGTGCGCTGCGTGGGGTTCCTGCCCGGCTTCGCATACCTGGGGGACGTGGATCCGAGCATCGCGTGTCCCCGGCTGCCGGTGCCGCGCACGCGGGTGCCAGCGCTCGCGGTGGGCATCGCCGGAGGGCGCACGGGCGTGTACCCGTTCGCGTCGCCGGGAGGCTGGAACCTCGTGGGCACCGCGCTGGACTTCACCGCGTTCGACCCCCAGCACGGCGCGGTGCTGCACCTGGGCGACCGCGTGCGCTTCGAGCCGGTGGATGCATGAAGGCCCTGCACGGGAGGCCGGGCGAAGAGGCCTGGCCCGGACAGCCATGCGGGACCCCGCCCGCCGCCCGATACAGTCCCAACCTGTCCGACTGTCGGACAGGTTTCCACGGCACGGGTGGACCCGAGGCCTCCAGGCCCCGGTTGTCCCAAACCTGTCCGACTGTCGGACAGGTTTCCGCGGGTCGGATGGAGCAGGAGCCCCCAGCCACGGTCGTCCAAACCTGTCCGACTGTCGGACAGGTTTCCGCGGTCCGAGTGGAGCGGGAACCTCCAGGGCACTGGCTCTGCCACCCAGTCCGGCTATCGGACAGGTTCAACTGCCAGGATGGAGTGGGAGCCCCCAGGACCCTGGTTCTCCCAACGGGTCCAACTGTCGGACAGGTTTCCGCTGCCGGGCTGGAGCGGGAGCCTTCCGGGCCCCAGCTCTCCCAAACGGGTCCGACTGTCGGACAGGTTCGCGCGGCGCGCGGCCGTCGGGGAGCCCCAGCCGGGTTCCCTCCTTCTCATCCGGGGGACAGAGTCCATGTCCCAGGGACAGGGGCATGACCATGCGGGGTGAGGCGCCATGAGCGCATGGGTGGAGGTTGTCGGACTGGGCGCGCCCGCCACGGTGCAGGACGGTGGACGGCTCGGGGTCATGCATCACGGCGTGCCGCCCGGCGGCGCGTGGGTTCCGGAGCTGCTCATCGCGGCGAACCGCGCGGTGGGCAATGCGCCCGGCGCCGCGGCCTTCGAAGCCTTCGGCCGGTTGGAACTGCGTGCGCGGGGCCGTGACGTGCGCGTGTCCGTGGATGGCGCGGCACCCAGCTTCCTCGCGGACGGCGCAACGCTCACCGTCCCCGCTCCCACCCGGTATGCCGTGCGCTACGTGGCCGTGGATGGCGCACTGGCCGTCCCGGAGGTCCTCGGTGGCCGGGGCACCCTGTGGGTCGCGCGCCTGGGCGGATGGGAGGGCCGTCCCCTGCGCAACGGCGACCGGCTCCCGCTGGGACCTCCCGCCACGCCGAGTGCATCGCCCTCCGAAGCCGACCTCCTGCGTCTCGCCGAAGCCCTGGACCCCGCCGCCCCGCTGCGCGTGCTCCTGGGCCCGGATGCGTCCCGCTTTGGCGACGCGGCCGTGGCGCTCCTCCTGGGCAGCACCTTCACCGTGTCACCCTCCAGCGACCGCGTGGGACAGCGGCTGGACGGGCCTCCCGTGCCCCACGGAGATGAAGGCGCGGGCACCTCCCGCCCCATGGTGCGCGGCGCCATCCAGGTCACCCTCTCCGGGACGCCCATCGTGCTGGGCCCGGACCACCCCACCACCGGCGGCTACCCGCTCATCGCCGCGGTCATCCGCTCGGACTGGGGCCGGCTGGGTGCTCGCCGTCCAGGCGCCCCGGTGCGATTCCAGGCCGTCTCGATGGAAGAGGCGCGGCAGGCCTGGAAGAACCACCCCGCCTGTCTCCTGGGGACAACTTCGGGCCCGGTCCCTTCGATACTGGGGGCATGACTCCTCCGAAGATCGGCCCGCGCCCCACCGCCACTCCCCGCACGCCGGAGCCGGCCGTCCCGCCGCGCCCCCGCAACGAGGTGAAGCCCGGGAGCGCCCAGGGGAGCTCCCTCTTCGAGTCGCCCAAGGCCCGCCGGGCCCCGGTGGCCCTGTCCACCCCCGCCGCCGCCCCCCAGCAGGGCGGCCCGCGCCCCACGCCGGGCTCCTACCCCACCGCCAGGGACGTCGCGAACATCGCCGCGATGCAGGACCCCGTCGCGCGCAACCTGGCCATCACCCAGGGCTACCACGACCTGTCCGACGCCATGGGCACGCTCCTGGGCAAGGAGAACGCCAACTGGTCCACCTACGCGACGTGGGCCTCGAAGCAGGCCGGCGTGAGCATCCGCCAGGAGGACATGCCCAAGGCCTTCGTGGACGTGCTCAAGGGTGGCGGCGTCGTGGGCGAGGCCATGTCCAAGGTGGACGACCTCTTGCGCAAGCTGGGCCTGCCCGCCATGCCCACCGGCGACCTGGCCAAGGCCGGCGCGGACGCGCTCGACAACGTCAGCAAGGCCATTGGCGACGGCAACCAGTTCGTCTTCCGGGAGGTGGGCCACGAGTTCGCCCGCTTCGTGGAGACCTTCCAGGGTGACACCCAGCTGGATCCGGCGAAGCTCCAGCAGTACCTGGACGGCTTCCCCAAGGACAAGCCGCTCTTGAAGGAGGCCTTCGGCAACTACGCGCAGGCCATGTTCGAGAAGGACCCGAACAAGAAGGCCGAGCTGATGCTCCTGGCCAACGACACCGTGGGCCTGCACGAGCAGACCCAGCTCCAGGGCTACGTGGAGAAGGCGCTCAACGCGCCGGTGAAGGAGGTCTTCGCCAACATCCTCAAACAGAGCATCGAGGCGGGCGCCAACGCGCTGCCCTTCCCCGCCAACCTCGCCGCCAAGGCCGCCATCAAGGCGGGCGCGGTGGACCTGGCCACGAAGCCGCTGGTGGACGCGCTGGCCGGCACGTTCCGCGGCATCGCCACCGAGCACATGATGAAGCTCGCGGTGCCCGGCGGCGCGCTGAAGCTGGGCAACGACCTGCCGCCCCCTCCGGGCATGGAGTCCACGCTCTTCCCGCCGCACCTGCGCACCCTCGAGAACGCGAAGCTCAAGGAGCTGCTGGGCCGCATGGACAAGACGCCCGACAGCCTCCAGGGCACCGCCGCGAAGGACTGGAGCCAGCTGGACCAGCGGATGAACTACATCGTGGACCTCTTCCGCTCGCGCCAGTCGGATCCGCACCTGTTCGACCAGCCCTTCGGCAAGGAGGCCCACTACCCCGTGGCGCCCTCCGCCCCGCGCCCGGCCGCACCCGCGGTGTCGTAGGCCCCGCTCCCACCTCTGGGGAAGGCTCCGGCCATGAATTCGCGGCGACAAGCTGCGTCCATCCTGGCATCCGACGCACTTGAAGGAGCCTCCCCCATGATGGCGAAGTGGCTGCTGGCAACGATGGCGCTGTCCCTCCCGGCCCTGGCTCACGCAGGCGGGCCCCGCGGCAACCACCACGGCGAGCAGGTCCAGAACCGCCAGGAGCTGCGGCAGGACCGCCGCGAGAGCCGGGATGATCACCACGACCTGCGGGAGCTGGAGTCACTGCTCGCCCGCTACGACTCCGCTCGCGGCCGGTCGGCGCGCCGTGACCTGCTCCAGGTGGAAGAGGAGCTGCGCGGCTACGTGGCCTCGGAGCTGAACGAGTCCCGCCGCGAGCTGTCCCAGGACAAGCGGGAGGCGCGCTCGAGCGCCCGCGAGGTGCGCTACGACGGCAACCGCCGCGACGACCGCCAGGACCACCGCGACGACGTGCGCGACGCCCGCCAGGAGTCCCGCTCGCTGCGGCAGACGCGCTCCATCGCCCAGGAGCTCAACAACCTCTACGGCCGGCTGGACAGCGGGAGCCTCTCGCGCAAGCGCATGCTCATCGCCGACCTGGTCCAGCTCGCCCGCGCCGAGCAGTCGCAGAACCGCCAGGAGATGCGCGAGGACCGCCGCGAGGCCCGCGAGGACAGCGGCTGGCACTGAGCTCGCGTCACGCGTCTTCCGCGGCGGTGAAGCCCTCCAGCCGCGCGATGCCCAGCTTCTTCATCCGGCTCTGCAGCGTGGACGGCTTGAGCCCCAAGAGCGCCGCCGCGCCGCCCTCGCCGTAGACCCGGCCCCGGGTGAGCGTGAGCACCCGCAGGATGTGCTCGCGCTGCACCGCCGCCAGCGTGGGCACCTTCGCCCCCGCGGGCAGCGGCGCCGGCGTCTCCTCCACTGACGCCGGGCCCGGCGCCTCCCGCGCGCGCTCCCCCGGCAGGTCGAAGGACTGCGCCGTCAGCTCCTGGCCGCGCGTGAGGATGGTGGCGCGCTCCAGTGCGTTCGCCAGCTCGCGCAGGTTGCCCGGCCAGTCGTACGCCGCCAGCCGCGCCAGCCCCGACGCCGTCACCCGCATGCCCCGCCGGCCCGTCCGCTTCGCCTGCTCCTCCAGGAGGAACACGGTGAGCTGCGGCAGGTCCTCGCGCCGCTCACGCAAGGGCGGCAGGCGCAGGGGGAAGACGCTCAGCCGGTAGAAGAGGTCCTCGCGGAAGCGCTTCTGCGCGATGGCCTGGTGCAGGTCCACGTGCGTCGCCGCGAGGATGCGCACGTCCGCGCGCACCGTCTTGTCGCTGCCCACCGGCTCGAAGGCCTTCTCCTGGAGCGCGCGCAGCAGCTTCGCCTGCAGCTCCACCGGCAGCTCGCCAATCTCATCCAGCAGCAGCGTGCCCCCGTGCGCCATCTGGAAGCGGCCCGCACGGTCGCGGTTCGCGCCGGTGAAGGCCCCCTTCACGTGGCCGAACAGCTCGCTCTCCAGCAGGCCCGCCGGAATCGCCGCGCAGTTGAGCGACACGAAGGGTTGGTCCGCCCGCGCGCTCCAGCGGTGGATGGCCCGCGCCAGCCGCTCCTTGCCCGTGCCCGTCTCCCCGGTAATCAGCACCGGCGTGTCCGTCTCCGCCACCTGCCGCGCGCGGCGGGACAGGTCGCGCATCACCGGGCTCAAGGACGACTCCAGGATGCCCTCGGAGTCCCCGCCCAGCTGCGACTCCAGCAGCTTCGCGTGCTCGTGGTCCTGGCGGTGCAGCCGCTCCACCACCGCGCGCTGCTCCGCGCCCTGGAGCGCCGTGGCCAGCATCTGCCCGTACACCTCCACCAGGTCCACCACCGGCTGCGCGTACGTTTCACACTGCGCGCGGTCCAGCGTCAGCACGCCGTAGCAGCGCTCCCCCGCGCACAGCGGCACCACCATGCACGAGTGCCCCGCGGGCAGGTCCAGCACCCCGTCGAACGGGTCGCCATCCCCGTGCGAGTGGTCCTCCTCCGTGAACGCCCGCGCGCGCCGCGTCTCCAGCGCCTGCTTCAGCGACGGGAAGTCCGACAGCTGCAGTGAGTGCTTGCGCACCGCCTGGTTGGCGAGCGGGCCGCGCGCGGCCACCGCCTCCAGCTTTCCCTCCTTGAGGAGGAACAGCGTGGCCAGGTCGAAGGGCACCACGCGCGTCAGCCAGTCCAATCCCCGACGGAGCAGCTCTCCCACCCCTTCTTCGGTGGTTGCCAGCTCGACCAGCTCCCGAGCATCCTGCGTCACTTCCGGGTGGCGCCCCATCATTTCGTCCGGCATGTGTTAGCGATAATAGCGACCCACCGAAATTGCAGTGGCGAAACACACCGGGATTTCGTTATGCACCAATCCGGCGCCACCGCCCCGCCGGTGGAGATTCTGGGGGATGCAGTAACCCCTTGGAATCACGGAAGTTGAAGCACTGGCACGGTGGATGCTTTACCCGGTAGCAACTCACAACCTCTGGGGTGGACCACGGTGGCCCGCCCCCCATCCCCAAGGAGTCGAAACCCATGCTGACCGTTGGCGACAAGCTTCCGAACTTCAAGCTGAAGGGCACCGTGAGCCTGGAGAAGAACAAGGAGTTCCAGGACATCTCCAACGACACGTACAAGGGCAAGTGGACCGTCCTGTTCGCGTGGCCGAAGGACTTCACGTTCATCTGCCCGACGGAGATCGCGGAGTTCGGCAAGCACAACAAGGACTTCCAGGACCGCGACGCGCAGGTGCTGGGTCTGTCCACCGACAGCGAGTTCGTGCACCACGCGTGGCGCACGCACCACCCGGACCTGAAGAACCTGCCCTTCCCCATGCTGGCGGACATCAAGCGCGAGCTGTCCAGCGCGCTGGGCATCCTGCACAAGGAAGAGGGCGTGGCCCTGCGCGCCACGTTCATCGCGGACCCCGAGGGCATCATCCGCCACGTGTCCGTGAACGACCTGTCCGTGGGCCGCAACGTCAAGGAGACCGTCCGCACGCTGGACGCGCTCCAGACCGACGAGCTGTGCCCGTGCAACTGGCAGAAGGGTGAGGAGACCCTCACCTCCAAGCTGCAGAAGGCGGGGTAAGGCACCATGGCTTCGCTCGAAGTCGTCCGCAGCGAACTCGCGGACGCCCACAAGGACACCCGCCTCAACCTCTCCGCGGTCCTGGAGGGGGGAAGCCTCACCCCCGAGCAGCGCTGGGGGACGGCCGTGGCTTGCGCCTTCGCCGCCCGGAACGAGCGGCTGAAGGAAGCCATCCTGAATGAGGCGAAGCAGGCACTGGGCGACAAGGCCACGCCGGTCCTCGAGGACGCCCGCGCGGCGGCCTCGCTGATGGCGATGAACAACGTCTTCTACCGGTTCCGTCACATGGTCGGGAAGGAGTCGTACGCGACCAAGCGGGCCGGACTGCGGATGAACCGGCTGGCGCAGGTGCTGACCAACAAGGTGGACTTCGAGCTGGTCTGCCTCGCGGTCAGCGCCATCAATGGCTGCGAGATGTGCATCCAGTCGCATGAGAAGGTCGTGCTGGAAGGCGGCCTGAGCGAGGAGCACGTGCACGATGCGGTCCGCATCGCGAGCGTCATCCACGCGGCGGCGGTTGGACTGGAGTCCTAGTCCCCTCGTCGTTATCTCCAAGCTGTGACGGGCGCCCTCCGGTGGAAGACACCGGGGGGCGCTGTCTTTTCCCCCTGTCTTTCTCTTTGACGTCCCACCCTTCACCGAAAGGAACGTGTTCGTCATGGCCCTCTACAAGAGCCCGAGTCCCCTCTCCGAGCAGGCCCGCACCGCCATCGCCGCCACCCTCAACGAGCGGCTCGCGGACGGGTTGGACCTGCACTCGCAGATCAAGGTCGCCCACTGGAACATCAAGGGCCCGCAGTTCGCCGCGCTGCACCCGCTGTTCGAGACCTTCGCGGTGAGCCTGGCCAACCACAACGACTCCATCGCGGAGCGCGCGGTGACGCTGGGCGGGCGCGCGTACGGCACCAGCCGCCACGTGGGCAAGCACAGCCGCCTGCCGGAGTACCCGCAGGAGACCTCGCGCGACCTGGAGCACGTGAAGCTCCTGGCCGAGCGCATCGAGGTGTACCTCGCCGGCCTGCGCGAGAGCCGCACGGCGGCCGAAGGCCTCAAGGACACGGACACGGTGGACCTCTTCACGGGCATCATCACCGAGTTCGAGAAGCACGCCTGGTTCCTGCGCGCCTCCCTGGAAGGCTAGGGGCTGCACCGAAGCAGGGGGCGCGCTAGCGTGCTCCTGGTGAGCGACAGCGTCCCCCTGCATGCGTTTCGCACCGTGCCCCGCACGGGCGTCATCTTCGTCACCGCCGAGGCCACGCGCCGCGGCTACCGTCCCGGCGACCCGGACTGGTGCAACCTGGGCCAGGGTCAGCCGGAGACGGGAGACCTTCCCGGTGCCCCGCCGCGCGTGCACTCGGTGACGGTGGACATGGCGGACCAGGAGTACGCGCCCGTCGCCGGTCTCTGGGAGGTGCGCGAGGCCATCGCGGGGCTCTACAACCGGCTCTACCGCAAGGGGATGCCGTCCCAGTACAAGGCGGAGAATGTCTGCCTGTCCGGCGGCGGCCGCGCGGCCCTCACCCGCGCCGCGGCCAGCCTGGGCCAGGTGAACCTGGGCCACTTCCTGCCGGACTACACCGCGTACGAAGAGCTGCTGGACGTCTTCAAGGCGTTCACCGCCATCCCCATCCTCCTGGAGGGCGAGCGCGGCTACGCCTTCACGCACGACGACCTGCGCCGGGAGATTCAAGGCCGCGGGCTGTCCGCCCTGCTCTTCTCCAACCCGTGCAACCCCACCGGCAAGCTGGTGCAGGGGGAGGAGCTGGCGCGGTGGGTGGGCGTGGCGCGCGAGCTGGAGTGCTCGCTGCTCATCGACGAGTTCTATTCGCACTACGTCTGGACGGGCCGCCCGGGCGTGCTGCCGGTGGAGAGCGCCGCCCGGTACGTGGAGGACGTGAACCGCGACCCGGTGATTCTCTTCGACGGGCTCACCAAGAACTGGCGCTACCCGGGCTGGCGCATGACGTGGACGGTGGGGCCCAAGCAGGTCATCGACACGGTCTCCAGCGCGGGCAGCTTCCTGGACGGCGGCGGCAGCCGGCCCCTGCAGCGCGCGGCCATCCCGCTGCTCCAGGAGGACACGGTGGTGGCGGAGACGCGCGCCATCCACAACACGTTCCGGGAGAAGAGAGACAAGTTCCACTCGCGGCTGGAGCGGCTGGGCATCCGCACGGACCGGGCGCCGGACGGGACGTTCTACGTCTGGGGCAACCTGTCCGGGCTGCCCGCGCCGCTCAACGACGGCATGGCCTTCTTCCGCGCCGCGCTGGAGCACCAGGTCATCACCGTGCCCGGTGAGTTCTTCGACGTGAACCCCGGCAAGCGCCGCGCGCGGGCCAGCCGCTTCCGCAGCTACGTGCGCCTGTCATTCGGTCCGTCGTGGGAGACGCTGGACAAGGCGCTCCAGCGGCTGGAAGCGCTCGTGCTCAAGCACACGCCCGGCGCCACGCCGTGAAGCGGGATGCCCGGCCCCGGGCGCTTCAGGACTCGGGGGCCGGATGCGTGCGGAACTCCGCCGTGGCCATCACCTGCACCTTCTTGCGGTGGGACACGGTGAAGCCCATGGCCGCGGAGGGGCGGGCCGCGCTGTAGCTGGCCACGGTCATGGCTCCCCTGGGCATCACCTCCTCGTCCCCGCCGTAGCCCCCGGCCCGGAGCCCGAAGACCCGCGTCTGCGACTCCCAGGTGCGCTCGGAGAAGCGGTGCAGCCCGGCCAGCGTCACGCCCAGCCCGGCCGCCACGCGGCGCGCCTTCTTCACCGACTCGCGGGCCAGCGCCTCCAGCCAGTCCTGCCGGGCCTCCGGCTCGCGCGTGTAGCCCCACCGCAGCTCGCGCAGCGTCGCCTGCTTCAGGGCGGAGAGCGCCGCGAGCACGTCCCCCACCCGCCCCATGTCCGCCAGGTGGATGCGCACCGTGTAGCGCGCGGACGAGGAGCGCGAGAGCAGCCCCTCCGACGTCTCCGCCTGCACCGCCTGGAGGGTGAAGGCCGAGGCCGGCACGCCCAGCTCCCCCATGCGGCTCACCAGCGAGGCCACCTCGCGCGCGTTGGTGAAGGCCGCGTTGCCGGTGAAGAACTCGGAAGCCTTCACCTCCACCACCGCGTCCACGTGGTCCGCCTCCAGCTCGTGCTCGGCGGACAGCTCCACGACGATGATTCCCGACTCGGTTGCGGCTTGCTCCGGCATGCGTCTCCCCGGGGGTGGTGACTGGAACGGCGAGTATAGGCCCGCGACGGACACCGGAGGGCGCGCCTATGCTCCGCCCCGACCATGCGACGCATCCCGTCCCGGCTGTGGCTGTTGTGCGCGCTGTACTTCGTGCAGGGGCTGCCCTTCGGCTTCCAGGTGACGGCGCTGCCCGTCTACCTGCGCTCGCGCGGTGTGTCGCTGGCCGCGCTGGGCTTCGCGGGCGCGCTGTCCCTGCCGTGGATGCTCAAGGCCCTGTGGGCCCCGCTGGTGGACCGCTACGGCTCCGCGCGCATCGGGCGCAGGCGGTCGTGGATATTGCCCATGCAGGCGGGCCTGGCGCTCGCGTGCGTCGGGGCCGCGTTCGCGGCGGGCCGGGACTCGATGCCGCTCCTCCTGGGCCTCATCTTCGTGATGAACCTCTTCGCCGCGACGCAGGACATCGCGGTGGACGGCTTCGCGGTGGACCTCCTGCGTCCGGACGAGCTGGGCCCGGGCAACACCGCGCAGGTCGTGGGCTACAAGCTGGGCATGCTCACCGGCGGCGGGCTGCTGGTGTGGGCCAGCTCGCGCATCGGCTGGTCCGGGCTGTTCCTGGCCATGGCGGCGCTGTGCCTGGCCGTCTTCACCGTCGTCCTCCTCGTGCGCGAACCTCCTCCGCGCGAGGCCGAAGGCCCGGAGTCACCGAAGCTGGACTGGCCCGCGCTCTGGGCCCGCATCCGGACCGCGCTCACCGTGCCGGGCACCGGGTGGCTCTTGCTCTTCATCGGCACGTACAAGCTGGGCGAGACGATGTCCGACGTCCTCTACAAGCCCTTCCTCGTGGACGCGGGCTACACGCCCGGCCAGATTGGCCTGTGGGTGGGCACGTGGGGCACCGCCGCGTCGCTGCTGGGGTCCGCGTGCGGGGGGCTGCTCGCCGCGCGCCTGCCGCTGCTCCGGGCGGTGGCCCTCACCGGCGCGCTGCGCCTGTTGCCGCTCGCGGGGCGGTGGCTGCTCACGCGCGCGGGCGTCAGCGACGCGGGCGTGCTGGGCGTCACGCTCACCGAGGAGTTCTTCGGCGGCGCGCTCACCACGGTGATGTTCGCGTTCATGATGTCGCGCACGGACCGGAGAATCGGCGCCACGCACTTCACGCTGCTGGCCAGCGTGGAGGTCGCGGGCAAGGCGCCCGCGGGGCCGCTGGCCGGGATGCTCGCGGATCCGAAGTTCGGCAACCTGGGCTACGCGAACGTGTTCCTCCTGGGCGTCGCGCTGTCCGCCGCGTTCCTCGCGCTGCTCGCGCCCCTGCGCCGCAACGCGCCGACGCCCACGGCCGTGCAGCCGGCCCCCTGAAACATTCCAGGCTCGTGACACGCTCCATCACGGACGTGTCACGGGTGCATGCGTCACAGGAACCTCACGAAGGCCGTGTCAGGGGAACGTGGTACTCGCCATCGCGTCGTATGCGGTTCCCCCCTGACCGCGCGCCCGTCCCGCGGGCCGCGAACGAAGAGGTCCCCATGAAGACCCTGTCGATGACGTCACTGCTGGGCGCGATGGCCCTGTTCACCGCTCCGGCGGCGTTCGCCACCTCCACCACCAGCATCCCCGCCTTCGAGGCGAGCATCACCACCGCGAAGAGCCCCACCAGCCCCGGCGGCACGACCATCCTCCGCTCGGAGATCCGGACCGCGCTGAACGCGTTCCTCAACGACACCGGCGGCCCCTCGGGCGTGGACACCGCCGAGCGCGCCTACCTCACCACCCGCCTCAGCGACACGCCCTTCCAGCAGTCGCTGACGGGCACCGCGGCGAAGTACTTCGCGGACTTCTATGAGCTGAACGACGCCACCTACCCGTACGCCCAGTGGGCCATGAACCCCGTGGCCCAGACGCCCGCGTCGCTGTACGGCGCCACCGGTCCGCTGGCCTCCTCCTCCACCATCCGCGAGGGCTTCATCCCCAACAGCCAGGGCGTGGTGGCCAACCAGGCCATCCTGATGGAGGCGTTCGGCAGCTTCGGCCCGCAGAGCAGCACCTTCGAGCCCATCACCGTGAAGGAGCTCCTCGCGCTCCTGAGCGGCCGCACCGTGGCCGGCACGCCGACGGTGGACGAGGTGGAGGGCGCCCTGGCGTACATCACGCAGATTTCCCGCAACAGCAACCGCCTCTACTACACGGGCTGGAGCTGCCGGGGCTGCGGCGCGCCGGGCTACACGGCCGGCTACGTCGTCGCGGCGGTGAGCACGGACCGCCGCTTCGTGCGGATGGTCAACGTGATGACCGCCTCTGACTGAGCCTGAAGCACCGCCGCCGTGAAAGATTGCAGGCCCGTGACACGCTCCATCATGGGCGTGTCACGGGCCTCGCGTGTCTTTGGAACCTCACGCGGGCCGTGTCAGGGGAGCGTGGTACTCGCCAGCGCGCCGTTCGCGGTTCTCCCCCTTTGATGAAGAGGTTCCCCATGAAGACCCTGTCGATGACGTCGCTCCTGGGCGGTCTGATGCTGTTCTCCGCTCCGGCATTCGCCGACTCCACCACCAGCATCCCCGCCTTCGAGGCGGCCATCACCACCGCGAAGAGCCCCACCAGCCCGGGCGGCACGACCATCCAGCGCTCGGAGATCCGGAACGCGCTGGACGCGTTCCTCAACGACATCGGCTATGGCGTGGACAGCGCCGAGCGCGCCTATCTCACCACCCGCCTCAGCGATACGCCCTTCCAGCAGTCCATGACGGGCACCGCGGCGAAGTATTTCGCGGACTTCTACGAGGTGAACGACACGCTCCTCACGGGCTACCCGCTGAACCTGTACCCCGTCGCCCAGACGCCCGCGGTGCTGTTCGGCGCCACCGGCTCGTTCTCCTCCGCGCGCATCTACGAGGGCTACATCCCCAACGGCCAGGGCGTCGCCAACCAGCAGACGCTGGGCGAGGCGTTCAGCAACGCCTTCGGTCCGCAGGCCAGCATCTTCGAGCCCATCACCGTGCGGGAGCTCATCGGGCAGCTCAGCGCCTACAGCTACAACGTGGACGAGGTGGAGGGCGCGGTGGCCTACATCACGCAGATTTCGCGCAACAGCAACCGGCTCTACAGGACGGGCTGGAGCTGCCGCGGGTGCGGCGCGCCGGGCTACACGCAGGGCTTCGCCATCGCGGCGGTCAGCTCGGACCGCCGCTTCGTGCGGATGATGTCCGTGACGACGTACGCGGACTGAAATGACGCGCCGCCGCAAGCGACCTGGACACGCACCGGGTCGCTTGCGGTTCCCGCCGCCTCCGTTCATTGATGCGCGCCACACGCTCCGGGTGGGCGGAGCGCTCGCTCCGGCCCGGGCTTCACGCAGCAACGGGAGGAAACACCATGGCGGAGATGAAGACGTATACGGGCAGTTGCCACTGTGGACAGGTCCGCTACGAGGTGACCACGGACCTGCAGCAGGTGGTGACCTGCAACTGTTCCATCTGCCACAGGCTGGGCGTGGTGCTGACGTTCGTCCCGCCGGAGCAGTTCAAGTCCCTCGCCGGTGCGGACGTGGTGAAGGCCTACCAGTTCAACAAGAAGGTCATCAACCACCTGCACTGCCCCACCTGCGGCGTGCAGTCCTACTCCACCGGCAAGGGCCCGGACGGCAAGGACATGTTCGCCGTCAACCTGCGCTGCGTGGACGGCGTGGACCTGTCCACGCTCAAGCCCTTCCAGTACAACGGCCGGGACGCCTGAGCCGCACCTACGCTCTGCGCGCGCGCCACATCAGGCCGGCGAAGAGGACCGCCGCGGAAGGAGCAGCCCATGGAAGGGACCTCCGCAGCCGGTGCTCCCAGACGTCCACGCGGTCCGCCAGGAGCAGCAGCATCCAGTGGCCGGGCTTGTGGTCCGGTTTGGCGTAGGCAGCCTTGCGCAAGAGGCCGCTCAGCCCCTTCGGAGGCTGGGCGGTGCCGAACACCGGCGGCATCACCTTGCGGCCCGCGTGCTTGAACACCGGCACGTCCGCGTGCTGGAGCGCGATGGGCACGCGCGCCCCCGCCAGCGGCTGGGGCGCCGTCTCCATGGGGACGCCCGGGCGGTTGGCGGGGTCCAGGTCCACGGCCTGGGCCTGCTTCTCCACCGCCTGGGCGGGCTTCGCCTTCGCCCGCGTCCTCGGGGCGCCGTTCTTCTTCGCGCGGCTCTGTCTCTGCGTCGTCTTCTGGGGCATGGCGTGCCTCCTGTTCCCAAGCGGATGAAGTCCGTCGTTCACGCGTGGCCGTGCGGCATGAGCACGCACTTCACGCACCCGTCGCGCTTCTGCGCGAACAGGTGGTAGGCGTCCGGCGCCTGCTCCAGCGGGAAGCGGTGGGTGATGATGCCCTTGGCGTCGATGCGGCCCTGCTGGATGTGCTCCAAGAGGTGCGGCATGTACCGGCGCGTGTTCGCCTGGTTCATGCGCAGCGTCAGGCCCTTGTTCATCGCGGTGCCAATGGGCACGAAGTTCCACGGCGGCCCGTACACGCCAATGATGGAGACGTTGCCGCCCTTGCGCACGGTGTTGATGCACCACTCGATGACGGTGGGCGCGCCGGCCTCCAGCTTCAGCCCCAGGCCCAGCACGCGGTGCGCGCGCGAGCCTTCCGCCTCCATGCCCACCGCGTCGATGCAGACGTCCGGGCCGCGGCCGTCGAACATGTCCTTCAGGTGCAGGACGATGTCGCCCACCTCCTTGAAGTTCACCGTCTCCACGTGGGCGAACCTACGCGCGAACTCCAGGCGGTACGGCACGTGGTCCACCGCCACCACGCGGCCCGCGCCCATCAGCCACGCGGACTTCATCGCGAAGAGGCCCACCGGGCCCGCGCCGAACACCACCACCGTCTCGCCGCCCTTGATTTCGCCCATCTCCGCGGCCTGGTAGCCGGTGGGCAGGATGTCACTCAGGAAGAGGACGGACTCGTCGTCCATGTCGTCCGGAATCTTCATGGGCCCCACGTCCGCGAAGGGCACGCGCACGTACTCGGCCTGCCCGCCGTCGAAGCCGCCCGTGGTGTGCGAGTACCCGTAGACGCCGGAGGCCACGTCGCTGCCGGGGTTGCTGTTCTCGCAGTTCCCGGTGAGGCCGCGCTGGCAGTAGAAGCAGGTGCCGCAGGAGATGTTGAAGGGCACCACCACGCGGTCGCCCTTCTTCAGCTGCGCGACCTCCTTGCCCACCTCCTCCACCACGCCGGTGAACTCATGGCCGAAGGTGCAGCCCACGCGCGTGTCCGGCACCAGCCCGTGCAGCAGGTGCAGGTCCGAGCCGCAGATGGCGGCGCGGGTCACCTTCAACACGACGTCCTGGGGGTGCTCGATGCGGGGGTCCGGCTTCTGCTCCACCTGGACGCGATAGGGACCTTGATAGGTGAGTGCACGCATGCGCGGGATTCCTCCGTTCCCTTACGGGTGAGGACGCACGCGCGGTAAGACAAGGGACGGTGCGCTCCCGGCCCTGGGTCGGCTAGCTGTCCTCCGGCGGTGCGAAGGTGCCCACGGGCAGGTCCGCCGCCCGCCACAGGTACCAGCTCACCACGCTGCGGTAGGGGCGCCAGCGCTCGCCATACGCGAGCAGCGCCTTGGGCTTGGGCTGTTCCTTCAGGCCGTGCAGCACCATGAAGCCCTTGCGCACGCCGAAGTCGTCCACGGGGAGGATGTCCGGCCGGCCCAGGCGGAAGATGAGCAGCATCTCCACGGTCCACTGGCCAATGCCGCGCACCTGCGTGAGGTGTTCAATGAGGTCCGCGTCGGACATGCGGCGCACGCGCGCAAGCGACGGCACGGTGCCGTCCACCGTCTTGCGCGCCAGGTCCTGGATGGCCAGCAGCTTGTTCGCGGACAGCCCGGCCTCGCGCAGCGTGGCGTCCGGCAGCGCGAGCAGCTTCTCCGGGGTGAAGGCCTTGCCCTTGCCCACGCGCTCGCAGACGCGGCCGAAGATGGTCGCCGCCGCGCGGCCGTGCAGCTGCTGGTAGACGATGGAGTGCGCCAGCGCCTCGAAGGGGCTGTGCAAGGGGCTCCGCTCGAAGCGGAACGGGCCCACCGTCTTGAAGAGCCTTCCCAGCACGGGGTCCGCGCGCACGAGGGCGCGGCGCACGGCGGGCGTGAAGGCATCCGGCAGCAGGACGGGGACGGAGACAGGAGCGCGCGGCATGGGCCGCATGCTGCCCGGCCCCACGCCACGCGCAACCCCCGTCTTGCTCGCGAACGCGGCGCGCTAGATGGGCGCGGCCTGCTCCGTCTCCTCGGGCACGTCGTTGCGCGGCTCGCCGTCCATCAGCGCGTCGTATTCCTCCTCCAGCTGGATGCCCAGGTCGTCGAGCTGATCCTTGGTGAGGATCTTCCGCGCCGCCTTGAAGAGGTCCTTCTCCTCCTCCTCGACGTGGTGCTCCACCTGCTCCTGGAGGACCTTCATCTTCGCGTCGAACTCCTCGTCGGAGGCGTCCATCTCCAGCAGGTCCGCGATGAGGCGCTTGACGGAGAGGTGCTCCTCCACGGCCTCGCGAAGGTCGTCCTCCGTGTCCTCCTTCTTGATCGCCGGATAGAGGTACAGCTCCTCGATCTTCGCGTGCGCGCCCAGCCGGTCGGCGATCTGCTCGAACAGCTCCTGGCGCTCGCTGTCGTCGTCGTCGGCCAGCTTCTCGTACTTCTTGAAGAGCTTGGACACCTCTTCATGCTGCTGCTTGATGAGTTCCAGCGCGTTCATTCGTGCCCCCGGTGAATGACTTGGACGTGGGGATAGATGGGGGTGGGCTCGCCCGAAGGGAAGCCCCACCCCCGCGCACTTTTCACTTCACCGGAAGTTTGACGGACGACAGGTCCTTCACGGCGGGGCCGTTGAGCACGCGGCCGGTGGGGCTGAAGCGGCCGCCGTGGCAGGGGCAGTCCCAGGTGCGCTCGGCGTTGTTCCAGTGCACGTGGCAGCCCAGGTGCGTGCATACCGGGGACACCGCGTGCGCCGTGCCGTCCTCCTCGCGGTACACGGCCACCTTGCGGCCCTCCACCTCCAATATCTTCGCCTCGCCCGGCGCCACGTCCGCCAGCTGGTGTCCGTCCGGCTTGGACAGCCGGTCCGCGACGAAGCGGAAGGCTACCTCGGCGTTCTCCTGGATGAAGTCCCTGGCGCCCGCCTTGGGCTTCACGCGGCCGGGTTCGTACAGCGCGGCGTAGGGGTTCTGGTTGCCGAGGATGAGGTCCGACACCACCATGCCCGCCAGCGTGCCGAAGGTCATGCCCGTGCCGGAGAAGCCCGTGGCCACGTACACGTGGCGGCTGCCCACGTTGCGGCCGATATAGGGCAGGCCGTCCGCGGGCTCGATGACCTGGCCGGACCAGCGGTGGGTGATGCGCTTCACGGGGAAGCGCTCCCGCGTGTACGCCTCCAGCTCGGCGAAGCACGAGGCGGTGTCCTCCTCGCTTCCGACCTTGTGGTCCTCACCGCCCACGATGACGTAGGGCACGCTGTCCACCTGCTGCGTGCGGATGTAGTGATACGGGTCGCGGCTGTCGTAGTACTGGCCCGGCTCCAGCGGGCCCTCCAGCGGCGCCGCCACCGCGTAGGTGCGGTAGGGGTAGAGCTTGGTGTGCATGGCCACGCGGTTGAGCGGCGTGGTGGTGGCCTCCACCACGGCCCTGGCCGTCACGGTGCCCTTCTCCGTGAGGACGCGGCAGGGCGTGCCGTCGTGGATGTCCAGGACCTTGGTGTCCTCGAAGAGGTGGCAGCCGTCACCCGGGATGCGGTCCGCGAGCGAGAGCAGGTACTGGCGCGGGTGGAACACCGCCTGATCCTCCACGCGCAGCGCGCCCTTGATGGGGAACGGCAGCGGCACCTCCTTGGTGAACGACGCCAGCAGCCCCACCTGCCGCGCCGCGGAGACCTCATGGAGCAGCTCGCGCAGCTCGGTCTCCGTCTCCGCGTAGCGGAAGCCGGGCACGCGGGTGAAGCCGCACTCGATGGAGAGCGACTCCACCAGCGACGCAATCTGTTCGATGGCGGCCCGGCTGGAGGACGCGGCCAGGTGGGCGCCCTTCTCTCCAAAGTCCTTCAAGAGGGTGGTGTACGGGGTGTCCAGCAGCTCCGTGAGGTGCGCCGTCGTCTGGCCCGTCTGACCGGAGAGGATGCGGTGCATCTCCAGCACCGCCACCTTCTTGCCGGCACGCTTCAGCAGCCAGGCGGTCGTCAGGCCCGCGATGCCGCCGCCAATGATGGCCACGTCCACGTCCAGGTCGCCTGGCAGGGAGGGGAAGTCCCGGGGCAGCGTCGTCACGGTCCAGAGGGATTTGTGCTGGCGCTCGTCGTTCATGCTGGAAGGCTAGGAATCCGCCTCCCAGGGCATAAGCCACGCCTGCCGTGCCCCGCCCGGCCGGTTGCCCAGCGCCGGGTGTATGCGACCCAACAGAGCCCCGCCCCGGGTGTTGGTCAGTCAGGGGCCGGGCGTGGACAGGGCTGGGGTCCGGGGACGCCAGCGCGTTAGAACGCCCCTGGACCCGAAGGTCCGCGCCGGGCGGACCCAAGGAGCATGCGCCGAATGCCCGTGGAACGCGTGGCTGGTGGGGCCAGCCTGGTGGACGTGCTGGACCGCCTGCTGGACAGGGGCGTGCGCTTCGAGCCTCCGGCCCTGGAAGTCCTGGGTCGCGCCTCGCCCCGTGAGGGGGAGGCGCGCATCGTGGTGGCATTTTCGGAGGTCCGCACCGCAGACTCGGCCGAGCGCGGTCGTTCCCCGCGTCCCTCTTCACCCGGAGCGTAAGGTCGTGGCGTCCCCAGCCCCGCTGCCCCCCGCAGAAGTCGACCCAGGGGCGCGCCTCGTGCTCGCCGAGCACCTGCTCGCCTGCGAGTCCGCCGTCGCCTGTGCGCGAGCGGTCGTGGAGTGGCTCGCGCGCAGGCATGGCGCGCCGGCCGCCTGTGTCGGTCCCGGGGATGGCACGGGCGCATCCGTGTGCCTGGCCAGCGAAGGGCTGACCGGCGCGCAGCAGACCGCGCTGGCTCGGGCGTGGGATGCGCCGGGCTCGCCGCTCGCGACCTTCCGCACGCGGCCCGGGGCGCGGTGGCTGGCGGCGGACGCGCTGGAGGGCGCGGCGATGCCGGGCGGGTTCCTCGCGGTGCCGCTGGGCCGGCCCGGAGCCACGGCCGCCGCGCTGCTGATGGTGGGGCTGCCCGGCCCGGCCGTGCCGGAGGACGTGGCGTGGGTGGCGTCCTCGGCGGGGCCGCACCTGGCCCGCCAGCTGGCCTCGGACGCGCGGGCGCCGCGCCGCCCGGAGCCGGACCGGCTGTTGCGCCGGGTCATCAACGCGGTGTCGGACCCCGTGCTGCTGACGGACACGGACGGCACGCTGCTCTTCGCCAACGGCCGCGCGGAAGCGCTGCTGGTGGCGGGCCCGGACGCGAGCCCCGGGCGCACGCGGGCGGTGGAGCTCAACCAGCGCCTGTTCCGGGAGACGCTCGCGCAGGGCGGCACCACGGTGCACCGGCGCGAGGTGCCGCTGGTGGATCCGCTGGAGGGCATGGACCTGCTCTTCGAGCTGGTGACCACGCCGGTACTGGCGCCGGACGGACCCTCCGTGGTGGTGAGCGTGCTGCGCAACCTCACGGACCTGGGCCGCGCCACGCAGGCCTTGGGAGAGAGCTACCGGCAGCTGCGCGCCACGGAGCGCGAGGCCCGCAGCGAGCGCCACCGCCTGGACCGGGTGCTGGACTCGGTGGCGGACCCCATCATCCTGACCGACCCGGCGGGCGGCATGGTGATGATGAACGACCCGGCCGAGCGCCTCTTCACGTGGCCCCAGGCCCAGGGCACCCCGGGCGAGGACGCGCCGGACGAGTCCACCCCGCGGCGGGTGCGCGCCAACGCCGCCCTCTTCGCGTCCTTCCTCGCCAACCTGCTGGGGCCGGTGAACGCGGGCGTGTCGCGCTGGAAGAGCCAGCTGACCCTGGATGACCCGGCCACCGGCTCACCCGTGCCCATGGAGGCCATGGCCAACAAGGTGCTGGGCGACGGGGGCGAGTTGACGGGCATCGTCACCGTCTTCCACGACCGCACGGAGGTGCTGGAGCGGGCGCGGCTCCTGGAGCGCGTGAAGGAGGTCTCCAGCGAGCTGGAGGCGCGCGTGCAGTCCGCCACCGCGGAGCTGGCGGAGCAGAACGAGAAGCTGCGCCGGCAGGCCATCCAGCTGGAGCAGGCGAGCGCGGCCAAGTCGCAGTTCCTGGCCAACATGTCGCACGAGTTCCGCACGCCGCTCAACGCCATCCTCGGCTACACGAACATGCTGTTGCAGGGCGTGTCCGGGGAGATGACGCCGCCGCAGCGCCGCAACCTCACGCGCATCGACTCCAACGGGCGGCACCTGCTGGAGGTCATCAACGAGATCCTGGACATCACCCGCATCGAGGCGGGGCGGATGCCGCTGCACCTGTCGGACTTCGGCATCCCGGAGCTGCTGCAGGAGGTGATGGCGGAGATGGACCCCATCATCGCGCGCAGCAAGCTGACGGTGGAGACGCGGCTGGATGAAGGGCTGCCGGGGGTGTGGAGCGACCGACAGAAGGTGAAGCAGATCGTCCTCAACCTGTTGTCCAACGCGCTGAAGTTCACGCACGAGGGCGGCGTGCACGTCGCGGCGGAGTATCAGAACGCCACCGGCACCGTGGCCATCTCGGTGAAGGACACAGGGATTGGAATCGACGTGTCGAACCAGGAGAAGATCTTCGAGGACTTCCAGCAGGTGGACAGCTCGCCCACGCGGGCCTATGGGGGCACCGGCCTGGGCCTCTCCATCTGCCGCCGCCTGGCCGCGATGCTGGGGGGACGCGTCTCCCTCCAGAGCGCTCCGGGCCAGGGTTCGACCTTCACCCTGCACTTTCCAAGACGCGCGAGACGGACATGACGAACACCCCGGAAAACCCAAAGCCGCTCGTCCTGGTGGTGGATGACTACCAGGATGCCCGGGAGATGTACGCGGAGTACCTGGAGTTCTCCGGCTTCCGCGTGGCGGAGGCGAAGAACGGCCAGGAGGCGTTGGACAAGGCCTTCGAGCTGGTGCCGGACGTCATCCTGATGGACCTGTCCCTGCCGGTGATGGACGGCTGGGAGGCGACGCGCCGGCTGAAGGGCGACGCGCGCACGAAGGGCATCCCGGTGGTGGCGCTCACGGGGCATGCGCTGAAGGGCCACACGGACGACGCGAACGAGGCCGGGTGTGACGCGTACGTCACCAAGCCGTGCCTGCCGGACGCGCTGGTGGACCAGGTGAAGAAGATGATTGCCCGGCGCGAGGCGGCATCCGCGCGCTGAACCGGTCGTGCAGGGAGGTGGGCACGTCATGACGGCGAAGACCCCGGTGGAGTCGTCGCGGGAGGCGCGGGCGCACTACCTCTACGGCATCGTGCGCGAGGACGGCGGCTGGGAGCCGGACCTCGCGGGGCTGGGCGCGGCCCCGGTGCGCATGGTGCGGGAGGAGGGCCTCGCGGCGCTGGTGTCCGACGTCACGGGCACACGGGTGGTGCCCACGCACGAGCACCTGTTGATGCACCAGCGCGTCACGGAGGCCGTGGTGCGCGAGCACACGCTGGTGCCGGTGGCCTTCGGGATGGTGCTGCCGTCGGAGGAGCGTGTGCGGGAGCTCTTGCGCGTGGCGCGCGCCCCGCTGACCCGCGCGCTGTCCGACCTGGAGGGGCGGGTGGAGCTGGGGCTGAAGGTCTACTGCCACGGCGACGCGCTGACGCGCCGGCTGGTGGAGCAGCAGCCCGGGCTGGCGCGGGGCCCCTCCGAGCCCGAGGAGGAGCACGAGGCGCGGCTGGAGGTGGCGCTGCGCGACTGCACCACGAAGGACCTGGACGGCTTGAGGGCGGGCCTGCGTCCGCTGGCGGAGGCCACGCACGAGGCGCCGCCCCTGGGCGAGCGGATGATGTTGAACGCCGCCTGGCTGGTGGACCGCACGCGGGTGGCCGCGTTCGAGGCGCGGGTGACGTCGCTGGTGGCGCGGCTGGACGCGTACACGTTCCGGTTCACGGGGCCGTGGCCGGCCTACAGCTTCGTGGACGTGCGGCTGGACGTGGAGACGGCGTCCGCCGCGCCGTGAGCCTCAGCGCGGCGCGGTGAGCTTCACGGCATCCTCGGCCAGGAGCTCCAGGCCGCCGCCCATGCGCACCCAGCCAGGGGTGAACTCCGTGCGCGCGTACCACGAGTTGTCGGACGCCTTCGCCATGGAGAGCTCGCCCACGGTCTTGCCGGCGCGCTGGTACTCCACGCGGAAGGCGGGCGTGGGGGCGGGGCCCGGAGGGGCTTCGCCCCGTCCCAGGAGCTCCACCGGAGTGAGGCGCCACAGGCGGTCATGCCAGTTGCGGGCGAAGTCATCCGGGGTGCCGGGGGCGTCCACGGGCGACAGCTGCACGGCGCCCGGGGGCTTGCCGCTGGCGGCGAAGGTGCGGGACGCGGTGCCGGTGGAGATGACGACGCGGTCGAAGCCCTCCACGTCGAAGGTGTGCAGGCGCCGGTCCACGAGCCGGCTGGCCGCGGCCTCCAGGTCCGTCAGCTGCGCGGGGCCGAGGAGGAAGACGTGGCCGTCGGACGTGCGCTGGAGGTAGGGGGCGCCCCAGCCCGAAGCGGGCGCGGCGAGGCGGAACGTCCTGGGCGTCCCGTCGAGCGTGAGCGTCAGGCCGCGCTCCGTCTTCGCGAGGCCGATCTCCTCCAGCTTCGTGGCGTCCAGGACGCCCAGGTCCCGCTGCGCGCGCAGCGGAGCGAAGCGGGCGAACAGCTTCAGCGCGACGTCGTTGCCGCGCAGCTCGCGGGGCGGAGGCACGGGGGCGGGGCTTGAGGGTGTCCCCGCGTCGGAGGAAGCGCTCGCGAGCGCGCCCGCGTCGGCGTGCGGAGGGGAGCCGCCATCGGAAGCCGTCGCGAGCGAGCCCGCGTGGGTGCGCGGATTGGCTCCTGCGTCGAGCGTGGCACTTCCGCCGTCATTGGCTGCATGGGCAAGTGCTCCTGCCGTGGCTCCGTCGGATCCAGCGCCCGGCTTCGCGGGCTTGCCGCCCAGGCGGACCCAGACGGTGTCGCGGTCCTGGGGGTCGCGGAACAGCTCCACGAAGCGCGTCTCCTCGTCGTACCGGATGCGGTCGAGCGCGCTCGCCTGCGCGTCCTCCACCGTCACCTCACCGGGTGCACGGGCAGGCTCGCGCTGCCACACGAAGAACGCGGCCACCAGGGCCACTGTCGCCAGCACTCCCTGCACCGCCACGTCGCGCGCCTTCATCGCGCACCTCCCACCGCCGCGGCGCTTCGGGGGGCTCGCCGTCCGCGCCGCCGCGTCACGAAGAAGCCCACCGCCAGCACCACCACCGGCATCCCGAAGACCGTCGCGTAGAACCACGCGACGTCCTGCGAGCGCGTGTGCTGCAACGGCACGTCCTCCTCGCTCGTCGTCACGCCGGAGAGCGCCTCCTCGCCGGAGAGCCACCGCAGCGTATCCACCGCGAGATACGCATTGCCCACGTTGCCCAGGATGCCGTCCCCCAGCGCATCCGCGTCCGCCATCACCACCGCGCGCGGCGCGGGCTTCCCCTCCCCCGCCGGCCGCTCCACCGCGACCACCAGCGGCCACGCCTTCGTCACCGCACCCGGCTCCGGCTCGAAGTCGCCGTTGCGGTCTGCGAACGTCTCCCCATGCGCGCGCACGCTCGTGTCCAGCGACACGCCGGGCACTGGCGGCGTCACCGGCTCCAGCGCCACCGCCCCCACGAACGCCACCGCGCCCTGAGACCCCAGCGCGGACAGCGACGTCACCGACGGGTGCGAGGAGAAGCTCGCCGTGCCCAGGTTGCCCCGGTCGCTCTGCTGCCGCGTGGTGCGGAAGTACACGCGGTCGTTCGCCAACGGCACGCGCAGCGACTTGAGCCCCATCGGCTTGAGCAGCGGCTCCAGCGCCGCGCCCTCCGGCTCCATGGCAATCCACAGCCGTCCGCCCCGCTCCCAGTACTCGCGCAGCGCGGTGGCCTCCTCCGGAAGGAGCTCCCGCGTGGGCCCGAGCACCGCCACCATCGCCGCGTCGCCCGGCACCGCCGAGCCCAGCCCCTCCGCCACCGTGAGCGTGCGCACGTCCACGTTCTGCGAGCGCAGCAGCTCCTTGAACTGCGCCACCGAAGGCCGGGCCGCTTCCCCCGGCACGGGCCGTGTGTCGGCGCGCTCCCCATGGCCGCCCGTGAGGTAGACGATGCGCCGGGGCTTCGCCACCGCCAGCAGCCGCCGCTGCACCTCCGCGTCCAGCCGCTGGAGCTGCCCGCGCGCCCGCTCCGGATCCAGCCCCAGCGTGAGGATCTCCTTGCGGTCCCCTCGCGCCAGCACCACGGAGCCGTTGCTGCTGACTCCCAGGGCCTTGCCTCGCGCGGGCTCCACCGCCTGATCCAACGCCTCCACGCCCAGCTGCGGACTCTCCGGCTCCAGGTCGCGGAAGTACTGCCGCACCGCCTCGCCCACCTCGTTGGCGGGCGGGAAGAAGAGCGTCACCTGGAGCGGCTCGTTGAGGCCGCGCACCAGCTTGCGCGTGGCATCCCCCGCCTTCGCGGTCCGGAAGTACGACAGGTCCCAGGTCGCGTCCGCCTGCGTGGCCACGTACGTCGCCGCGAACGCGAACACGACGACGAACGCCACGCCCAGGCCGGAGAACAGCGCGCTCTTCACCCGGCCCGTCTCCGGCACCGGCGCCCGAGCCATCGCCACGAGCGCGGCCTCCACCATCGCCAGCGGCACGAGCGAGCACAGCATCAGCGCCGGGAACAGCACCGCCAACACCCCCGACAGCCGGGGCGAGGAACGCGACAGCGGCTCACCGAAGAGCGCCGTCCCCACGTCCCCCTTCACGAAGTAGAGCACCAGCGCGGCCAGCCCCACGACGTACAGCGTGAGCACCCACCGCTCCAGCGAGCGACGCTCCGGGGGCGCGGCGATCATCCGCACCGCTCTCCACGCCGTGGCGGCCACCACCCCGGCGGTGCCCAGCGCGGCCAGCGCCACGCGGCCGGAGCCCACGCCCAGCACGCGCTCCGCGAGGAACACGGCCACGAGCCCCACGACGAACGCACCCGTCGCGGCGAGCCCCGTCCCAAAAGAGGCCGGCGTGCTCATCGCCACCTCCGCGCTTCCAGCACCCGTGTCGCCGCGAACAGCGCCACGTAGGTGACGACCAGGTAGTAGACGACGTCCCGCACGTGGATGAGCCCTGCCTGGAACGGGGGGAAGTGCTGGTTCCACAGCGACATCGCGCTGAAGACGTCCGACAGCGGCTGCTCGGTGATGCGCGCCAGCAGCCAGCACAGGATGAGCGCCACCAGCATCACCGCGGAGAAGATGGCCGCGAGCAGCTGGTTCTTCGCGAGCGACGACCCGAACGTGCCCACCGCCAGCGACGCGCTGCCCAGGAGGAGCAACCCCAGGTAGCCCGCCGCCACGTGCCCGAAGGACACCTTGCCGTTCACCAGCACCAGCAGCGGCATGTAGAGCGTGAGCAGCAGGTACAGCGCCAGGAACGCGAGCCCCGCCAGGAACTTGCCCAGCACGATGTCCCGGTCCCGCACCGGCGACGCGTACAAGAGCGGCAGCGTGCCCGTCTGGCGCTCCTCCGCGAGCAGCCGCATGGACACGAGGATGGCCGCCACGATGGTGAAGCCGCTCGAGTAGTAGAAGAACCCGGACAGCACCTCCGCGGAGCGCTTGCTCGCGCCGCCCAGGGCGTACGCGTTGAAGAACAGCCCGTTCACCGCGAGGATGATGGCCAGGATGACGTAGCCGCTGAGCGTGCGCAGGTAGCCGGCCAGCTCGCGGCGAGCAATCAGGAGCGCCTTCACGCCTTCACCTCCTGCCCGTGCGTCAGGCGCAGGAACAGCGCCTCCAGCTGCCCCTCGTTCGCGTCCAGCCGCAAGAGCTCCAGGCCCGCGCCCACCACCGCCCGCGCCACCTGGGGCCGCAGGTCCGGCGCCGCCGCGACCTTCATGGCCAGCACCCCGCCCTCCCCTTCCCGCACCTCCACCGCGCCGAAGCCCTGCAACGACTCCCGTGCCCGCGCCCGGTCGCCCCGCACCTCCAGCACGATGGACGGACCGCCCAGCGCGCGCGACAGCTCTTCTTCACTGCCCTGCGCCAGCAGCGTGCCCTTGTGGATGATGAGCAGCCGGTCACACGTCTGGGAAATCTCCGGGAGGATGTGACTGGACACGAGCACCGTGTGCGCGCCCTTGAGGCCGCGGATGACGTCGCGCATCTCGACAATCTGAAGCGGATCCAGGCCGCTGGTCGGCTCGTCGAGGATGAGCAGCGCGGGCTTGTGCACCAGCGCCTGCGCCAGCCCCACGCGCTGGCGGTAGCCGTGGCTCAGCGTGGAGATGACCTCGCCGTGCACGTCGCGCAGGCCGGTCTTCTCCTCGGCCTCGCCCACGTGGGACGCGGTGGCCTTCGCGGGCACGTCGCGCAGCCGGGCGACGTAGGCCAGGTATTCGCCCACCGTCATCTCCTCGTAGACGGGGGGCACGTCCGGCAGGTAGCCGATGCGCTGGCGCACCTCATGGGACTGGCTCACCACGTCGTGCCCGTCGATGACGACGCGGCCCGAGGTGGGCAAGAGCACGCACCCGAGAATCTTGAGCGTCGTCGACTTGCCGGCGCCGTTGAGGCCCAGGAAGCCGATGACCTCACCCTGGCCGATGGTGAAGGCCAGGTCCCGGATGGCCGCGTGCTCGCCGTAGAACTTCGTCAGCCCTTCGACCTGGATCATCAGGACTCCTCGAAGCGAGGGGGGAAGCGGCGCACTTCTGTCGCCCCTCCCGAGGAGTGTCAAGCACCGGGCTCACCCGTGGCGGTATTCCGCGCCCTCGGTGGTGCGGCCCAGCGTGAAGCGCAGCGCCCCCTCCAGGTCGGGCAGGAGGAAGGGGAAGCCGTTCGCCTGCGCCACCGTGGGCAGCGCATGGGTGCTGGACAGCAGGGTCTCCTCGCCCATCTGACCGAACACGGTCTTCACCACGGTGGCGGGCAGCGGGAACACGGCCGGACGGTGGAGCACCCTTCCGAGCACCTTCGCCAGCTCCCCCTGTCGCACCGCGTTCGGGGACACGGCATTGAGCGGCCCCTGGATGGACGGGGTGAAGACGGCGAACTGGATGAGGCCCAGCACGTCCTCCAGGGACACCCAGCTCAGCCACTGGCGTCCGGAGGCCACGGGCCCGCCGCCGCCCGCCTGGGTCGCGAGCGCCAGCTTCGCGAGCGCCCCGCCCCGCGCGTCCAGCACCACGCCGATGCGCAGGTGCACCACGCGGATGCCCGCGTCCTGGGCCGGCGCGGTGGACGCCTCCCACTGGCGCGTGACGTCCGCGAGGAAGCCATCGCCGGAGGAGGACGCCTCGGTGACCTCTTCATCGCCCCGGCTGCCGTAGTAGCCGGTGGCGGACGCGCAGATGAGCACACGAGGCTTGTGGGTGGCGCGGGCCAGCGTCTCACACAGCAGCCGGGTGCTCTCCGTGCGGCTCTTGAGGATCTCCTGCTTGCGCTCCTCGGTCCACCGGCCCTCGCCCACGTTGGCGCCGGACAGGTGCACCACCGCGTCCACGCCCTCCAGGCCCGCCGCGTCGACGGTGCCCTTGTCGGGAGCCCAGGCGATGTCCCCGCGCGCCGGGTTCGCACGGCCGCGCACCAGCCGCTTCACACGGTGGCCGCCGGTGGTGAGGAACGACGACAGCGCGGAGCCCAGCATCCCAGACGCGCCGCCGATGGCCACGGTGAGCGGGCCCTGGGAGGTGAACGCGGCATGGCGGCGCAGGTCCGCGCGGGTGAGCGTGTGGCGGTACGCGAACATGCGCTCCAGGCGCTTGCGCGCATAGCCGCCGCCGAAGGTGTCCCCCAGCGTCCCCACGGGCAGCTCGTACTGGATGGCGTCCTCCAGGACGGAGGCCTGGGCGCCCGAGGGACTCATGCGATGGTCGTGGATCCACTTCGTGAAGGGGCCTTCGCGCTGGGTGTCCTGGAAGGAGGAGCCCTCCACGTAGGCGGTGTGCTCGGCGACCATGCGCTGGGGGATGGGGCCCAGGTGGAGTTTGACGACGACGCGGGCGCCGGGGCGGATGCCGTCGCCGGTGCGGTCGATGACCTCCGCCGTCTCCCAGGGAGGCGACAGGCGTTCGAAAGCTCCCTCGCGGGTGTGCCAGGAGAAGAGGTCGGCGGCGGGGACAGGCATCTGGCTGCGCGCATCGAAAACGTGCGACTTGCCCATGGTTTCTCCTGGGGAGACAGTGCGACCCGAGCATGCTTACTCCCGACCTCCTCGACCGTGCAGTCGAATTGCTGCGACGCGGCGGTGTCATCGCCCTGCCAACAGAGACGGTCTACGGCCTCGCGGCCAACGCCGAGGACGAGCTGGCCGTGCGCCGCGTCTTCGCCATCAAGGGCCGGCCCGCGACCCACCCGCTCATCGTCCACATCCCGGGAGCGGAGCACCTGTCCGAGTGGGCGCGCGTGGTGCCGGACGAAGCGAAGGCATTGGCCAGGGCCTTCTGGCCGGGCCCCCTGACGCTGGTGCTGCCGCGCACGTCGAGGGCCACGGACGCGGTGACGGGAGGCCAGGACACGGTCGCGTTGCGAGTGCCCGGCCACTCCGTGGCGATGGAGGTGCTTCAGCGATTGGGCGGAGGCGTGGCCGCGCCAAGTGCCAACCGCTTCGGCCGGGTGAGTCCAACGACAGCGGAGCACGTGCAGCGCGACCTGGGCAGCGACGTGGACCTGGTGCTGGACGGAGGTCCGTCCACGGTGGGAGTGGAGTCGACCATCGTGGACCTGTCCTCCGGAGCCCCCGCGATTCTCAGGCCCGGAGGTCTGGCGACCGAGGACGTGGAACGGGTGCTGGGGCGGCAGGTCCCGGTGCGCACGTCCACCACGGTGCGCGTATCCGGTTCGCTGGAGTCCCACTACGCGCCCAGGGCGGGCGTGGTGCTCGCGGAGCCGCACGAAGCGGTGCAGCGCGTGGAAGCCCTGCGTGCAAAGGGATTGCGAGTCGGAGTGCTGGGCCCCGCGTCCCTGTCATTGCCGAAGGACGTGCAGCGCTTCGACGTGCCGGGAGAACCGGCGGAGGCCGCGCGGGTCCTCTATGCGCGGCTGCGCGAAGCCGACGAACAGGGCCACGACGTGCTCGTGGCCTGTCTGCCCGCCGCGAGCGGCCTGGGCATCGCCGTGCGAGACCGGCTGTCCCGCGCGGCAGCACCCCGCTAGGACCAAACCTGTCCGACTGTCGGACAGGTTCGTGGGGTGCGCCGCTGACAGAGAGCCCCAGCCGGGTTCTCACCTTCTCATTCACGGGGACGACTTCCGTGTCCGAAGGCTTGGGGTTGCTCAGAGGTCCTTGACCAGGTCCTGCCGCGCCTTCGTGCTGTAGCGCCCGATGAGGTCCGCACGTTTGGGCGCGTACTTCGCGGACTCATACTGGATGGCCATGATGCCCCGGGACGGCAGCGTCCACTGCGTCAGGTTCACGTGGCTCTCGAAGGTGGTCCACCGGTTGAGCACTTTGAACTGCCCCTGCCCCGCCAGCGCGTTTTCCAGGGTCGCGGAGGAGGCCGCCGCTTCCGCCTCCTGCAAGGGGGCCAGGTCCGCGGCGAAGCGCACGGGGACGTCTCCCCACTTCACCTGCCGCGCCACCTCGCGGGCCGTCTTCGGGTCCCCGTACTTGCGGGTGAGCAGGTCGCGCATCAGCGAGTGGAAGGTGCGCGCATCCGAGACTTCCGTGAAGAAGACGTCCACCGCCGCGAGCCGGTTGTCCAGGAAGCCCAGCGACACCTCCGCCGGTATCTCCGCGATGGTGGTCTTCATCCGCAGCGTTCCATCCGGGGACACGCTTGCCTCGGGCAGCGCGGCGCGGACCTCGTCCGGCGACATCCCCCAGCGGGCCGTCTGGAACCCTTCCGTGCTCCGGTAGGTCTTGTCCGACGCGTCGCGAATCGCCTGCCGCCGCTCCAGCGCGGTAGGCTTGTCCGGGCTCGACGACGCACAACCCGCCACGACCCCCAGCACCCCCAACAAACCCAAAGCCCCAAGCTTCATCCCATTGCTCCATTCCAAGACACGGGCCTCTCAGGGGAAGCCCTCCATCGCACGCATCGCTCGCGATGCGCGCGGGGAGCGGACATAGAGGATCACGGTGGACTTCGGGAAGCCGGGTCCCTGGATGCCCCAGGGGGCTTGCGGTCGGGGCGCCGGGTCGCCCAGGCTTGCCCCTCGCAGAGGGGGACGGGACATCCACCAGGCACCGAGCGCCGACTTCGTCGGGCTGCGTCATCGCCCGTTCT
This sequence comes from Corallococcus exercitus, assembly GCF_042231735.1. Classification (GTDB taxonomy): domain Bacteria; phylum Myxococcota; class Myxococcia; order Myxococcales; family Myxococcaceae; genus Corallococcus; species Corallococcus exercitus_B. The sequence continues at coordinate 8,659,961 of NZ_CP102577.1, read as the reverse complement.
CCCTTTTACAACCGCCGTCCGCTCCGCTATCCCGCGACGGTCACCCAGGAGTGTCCCCGTGAAGCGAAGTCTGTCCGGTCTGCTCGTCGCCCTCGCGTTCACCGCCTGCAAGCAGGAGGCGCCGGGCAAGATGGAACCCATCCCGCGCCCGCCGGGTGCCACCGCGCCGGCGCCCGAGGAGGCCGCCCCGGCCCCCGCCGCGCCCGCCGTCCCCAAGGACGCCGTCGTGCTGCGCTGGAAGCTCGTCCAGGACACGCCCATCTCCTTCCGCCTGGACCTCGCGCTGGACCGCAACGCGCCCGTCCCCGAGTCCGCGCCGGCGGAGAAGCCCACCAAGGCCGACAAGAAGAAGAAGGGCGCCAAGGCCGCCGCGGCCCCGGCCCCCAAGGCCGCCTCGAGCACCGCCGTCCCCACCGAGTACACCTACGTGCTCCAGCTGGACAAATCCGGCGAGCGCCACCTGCGCGTGACGCCCGGTGGCGGCGCGCCGGAGGACGCCACCTTCAGCGACCGAGGCTTCATCATCGACGGGCTCCAGGGCCCCGCGCGCAACCTGGCCACGCTGGTGCTGGAGCTGCCGCGCGACCCCGTGCGCCCCGGCGAGACGTGGTCCCTGGGTACCGAGCTCACCACGCCGGACGCCCTGGGCACCCTGTTCCGCCGCGCCCCCGGCGGCGAGCGCCACAACCGCGTGAAGCTCGTCTCCGTCACCCCGGGCGACAACGGCGAGCAGGTGGCCACGCTCGAGTACGACATCGTGGAGCAGTTCGGCGGCACCCTCAGCGCCCCGCGCGCCCCCCAGGCCGGCGGCGCCAAGAAGGGCCCGCGCCAGCTGAGCCCCGAAGGCGGGGCCATTGAAGTCCCCGACGCGCTGGACGACGCGCCCGCCGCCCCCGCCGCGCAGCCGGAAGGCACCGAGCTGGGCGCCACCGTGAAGGTCACCGGCAAGGGCGAGTTCCTGGTGAACGCCGGTCAGTGGCGCTCCTGGCAGGGCACCCTGTCCACGTCCCTCACCGGCCCCGCCCAGCCCGCCGTGAGCCTGCCCGTGGGCACCTACCAGGCCCGCCTCACGCCCGTCAGCGCGCCCCAGGCTCCGGCCGCACCCGCGGCGCCCGCGCCTACCGCGACCCCGCCCGCGCCGTAGGGGCCGGGCCGTCCGAAGCGCGCACCAGCCGCACCACGGCGTCCACCCACTCCGGGTGGGCGTTGAGGGACGGCACCAGCGTCAGCGACTCGCCGCCCGCCTCCACGAACTGCTCCTTCGCGCGGAGGCCAATCTCCTCCAGCGTCTCCAGGCAGTCCGCCACGAAGGCCGGGCACATCACCGCCAGCCGCTTCACGCCCTTCGCCGCCAGCTCCGGTAGCACCAGGTCCGTGTAGGGCTTCACCCACGGCGTGCGCCCCAGCCGCGACTGGAAGGACACCGTGTAGCCGCCCTCCGGCAGCGCCAGCCGCTGGGCCAGCATCCGCGCCGTCGCGAAGCACTGCGCGCGGTAGCAGTGCCGGTTCGCGTCCGTGATGGCGTCGCAGCACCCCGCGGACGACAGGCAGTGCTGCCCCGTCGGGTCGCTCTTGCGCATGTGGCGCTCCGGCAGCCCGTGGAAGCTGAACAGCACGTGGTCCGCGCGCGTGTCGGCAATCACCGGCCGCGCCACCGCCGCGAACGCATCCAGGAAGCCCGCGTCGTCCCAGAACGCCGGCACCGCGCGCACGTTGGGGACGTCCCAGCCCTCCGCCAGCACTTCATAGGTGCGCGCCAGCGACGACGCCGAGGACGACGCCGCCTCATGCGGGTACAGGGGCAGCACCGTGAACTCCGACACGCCCCTCGCCTTCAGCCGCGCGATGGCGTCCGGCAGCGACGGGTTGCCGTAGCGCATGGCGAGCTCCACCTCGTAGTCGCCTCCCAGCCGCTCCCGCACCGCCGACTCCAGCGCGCGGCTGTACACGAGCAGCGGCGAGCCCTCCTTCATCCACACCTTGCGGTACGCCTCCGCGCTCTTCGCGGGACGGAAGGGCAGGATGAAGAGGTTCAGGAGGAACCAGCGCCCCACCGGGTGGACGTCGATGACGCGCGGGTCGTTGAGGAACTCGCGCAGGTAGCGGCGCACCGGACCGGACTCGGGCGCGTCCGGCGTCCCCAGGTTGACGAGCAGCAGTCCCCGCTTCGTGGTCGGCACAGGCATGCGCGATGTCCCCGGGCCTTCAGTGCAGCGCGTGCGGCAGCGTGAGCGCGAACTCGGCGATGCGCGCCTCGAAGCGCGTGCCGTCCGGACGCTCCATCTCGTAGGTGCCGCGCATGGTGCCAAAGGGCGTGCGCAGCATCGCCCAGCTCGTGTACTCGAACCGCTCGCCCGGCTTGAGGTGCGGCTGGCGGCCGACCACGCCCTCGCCCTTCACCTCGTCCACGTGCCCCTGGGCATCGGTGATGACCCAGTGCCGCGCGCGCAGCTGCGCCGGGACGCTGCCCTCGTTGAGGAGCTCCACCTTGTACATGAAGGCGAACTGCCCGGACTCGGGGGTGCTGCGCTCCGGCCAGTAGGTCGGCTCCACGGTGACGCGGATGCCATCAGTGGTGGCGGTGGACATGGCGGGAGACTTGGCAGCGACTCCCGCCTGATGCAAGCGAAACGCAGGCCGTCAGCCGCGCTCCTGCTCCCGGGCCGGCGCGTCCGGCGCCCTGTCCGCCTCCGCCACCGGGGCGGGCTTCTCCCCTTCCGGAGGCTTGGGGAACGCCAGCGACGCGACGATGGCCACCAGGAGGCACCCGCCAATCACCGCCAGCGAGATGCCAATGGGAATCTTGTACCAGTGCTCGATGAGCATCTTCACGCCCACGAAGGCCAGGATGACGCCCAGCGCGACCTTCAGCAGGTGGAACTTCTCCATCAGGCTGGAGACGACGAAGAAGAGCGAGCGCAGGCCCAGGATGGCGCAGACGTTGGACGTGTAGATGATGAACGGGTCCTTGCTGATGCCCAGCACCGCCGGGATGGAGTCCACGGCGAAGAGCAGGTCCGTGGCCTCCACCACCATCAGCACGATGAACAGCGGCGTCACCTTGCGCCGGCCGTCCTCGAGGACGAAGAAGCGGCTGCCCTCGCCCTGGCGCGCCACCGGCAACAGGCGCCGGGACATCCTCACGATGAAGCCCGCCTCCGGGTCCACGTCCTCGTCGTCCTTGGCCCAGAGCATCTTGGAGGCCGTGTAGACGAGGAACGCGCCGAACAGGAAGATGAGCCACTCGAAGCGGGCCACCAGCGCCGTGCCCGCGATGATGAGCCCCGCGCGCATCACGAACGCGCCCAGGATGCCCCAGAAGAGCACCCGGTGCTGGTGCTGCGGCGGCACCCGGAAGTAGCCGAACACCATCAGGAAGACGAAGAGGTTGTCGACCGACAGCGCGTACTCCACGACGTACGCCGTCAGCCACTCCAGCGCCGGGCCCTGGCCGCCGTAGTGCCAGATGCCGCCACAGAACGCGAGGCTGAGGCTCACCCACACGAGCGTCCACAGCGTCGCCTCCTTCGGCGACACCGCGTGCTCCTTGCGGTGGAACAGCCCCAGGTCCATGGCGAGCATCGCCAGGACGAAGACGTTGAAGGCCACCCAGGGCCACAGTGTGTGGGTCATCACGCCCGCTGCCTACTCCGGGACGGCCCCGGCGGCTACTCCCATTCCGTCGCTGGCCTGCGCAAGACGACCAGGGAACGCCCCACCGCCTGGACCTTGCCGCCCGCCGGGGTGTGCGTGCGCAGGGACTCCCCCGTGGCCGCGGTGTCCACCACCAGCTCCCAGTCCGCGCCCCACTCCAGCGCGGGCAGCAGGAAGGTGATGGGTTCGTGGTGCGCGTTGAGCAGCACCAGCAGCGTGTCCCCGACGATGCGGTGGCCCTCGTCGTCCGGCGTGGCGATGGCGTCCCCGCCCAGCAGGAAGGCCAGGGAGCGCACATAGGGCTTCTCCCAGTCCTCGCGCTTCATCTCCTTGCCGTCCGGCCGGAACCACGCCAGGTCCTTCAGCTCGCTGTCCCAGATGTGGGCCCCGCGAAAGAAGCGGCGCTTGGACAGCACCGGCTGCTCGCGGCGCAGCTTGATGATGCGGGAGGTGAAGTCCAACAGCTGGCGCTGCTTCTCGTTGAGCTCCCAGTTCACCCACGACAGCTCGTTGTCCTGGCAGTAGGCGTTGTTGTTGCCCTTCTGCGTGCGGCCCATCTCGTCGCCCGCCACCAGCATGGGCACGCCCTGCGACAGGAAGAGGGACGCCAGGAAGTTGCGCTTCTGCTGCTCGCGCAGCGCGTTCACCTTGGGGTCGTTCGTCTCCCCCTCCACGCCGCAGTTCCAGGCGTGGTTGTCATTGGCGCCGTCGCGGTTCTCCTCGCCGTTGGCCTCGTTGTGCTTCTGGCTGTACGTCACCAGGTCATGCAGCGTGAAGCCGTCGTGCGCGGTGACGAAGTTCACGCTCGCCGTGGGCTTGCGGCCGGACAGCGCGAACAGGTCCGAGCTGCCCGTGAGGCGCGAACCAATCTCCGCCGCCTGCCGGTCGTCGCCCTTCCAGTAGCGGCGCATGGTGTCGCGGTACTTGCCGTTCCACTCGCTCCACAGCACCGGGAAGTTGCCCACCTGGTAGCCGTAGTCCCCCACGTCCCAGGGCTCCGCGATGAGCTTCACCCGACTGAGCACCGGGTCCTGGTGGAGGATTTGAAAGAAGGCCGCGCGGGTGTCGTAGCCGTGCCGGTCCCGGCCCAGCGTCGTCGCCAGGTCGAAGCGGAAGCCGTCCACGTGCATCACCTCCACCCAGTAGCGCAAGCTGTCCGCGATGAGCTTCAGCGCGTACGGGTGCGTGGCGTTCCACGAGTTCCCGCACCCGGTGAAGTCCATGAAGTAGCGCGGGTCCTTCTCGCTGAGCCGGTAGTACGCGCCGGCGTCCAGCCCCTTGAAGGACAGCGTGGGCCCCAGGTGGTTGCCCTCGCAGGTGTGGTTGTAGACCACGTCGAGGATGACCTCGATGCCCGCGCGGTGCAGCAGCTTCACCATCCCCTTGAACTCCGCCACCTGCTCGCCCAGCGAGCCTGACGCGCAGTAGCGCGCGTCCGGAGCGAAGAAGCCCAGCGTGTTGTAGCCCCAGTAGTTGGAGCGCCCCTTCTGGGTGAGGAACGGCTCGTCCATGAAGGCGTGGATGGGGAGCAGCTCCACGGACGTCACGCCCACCTTCTTCAGGTGTTCGATGGTGGCCGGGTGCGCCAGGCCCGCGTACGTGCCGCGCAGGTGCTCCGGCACGCGCGGGTTGAGCTTCGTGAAGCCCTTCACGTGCAGCTCGTAGAGGACCGTCTTGTGCCAGGGCACCTCCGGCCGCTTGTCGTTCTCCCAGTCGAACCCGTCCGACAGGATGACCGCCTTGGGCACGCCCCAGGCGTCGTCCTGCGTGTCCATGACGAGGTCCTCCTCCTTGCCCCCGTGCACGTACGCGTGGATGGGCGCCTTGGGGTCCACCTTGCCGTGCAGCGCCCGGGCGTAGGGGTCCACCAGCAGCTTGTGCGGGTTGAAGCGCAGGCCCTTCTTGGGTTCATACGGACCGTGAACCCGCAGGCCGTACAGACAGCCCGCGTGCACGCCCGGCATGTAGCCATGCCAGACGTGGTTCGAGGTCTCCAGCAACGGGAAGCGGCGCGTCTCCTTCTTCGGGTCGGAGGGGTCGAAGAGACAGACCTCCACCTTCTTCGCGTGCTCACTGAAGACGGCGAAGTTGACGCCGTTCCCGTCGTACGTGGCGCCCAGGGGAAACGGCTTCCCTGGAAGCACCTCGGCCCTTCTCATCCAGTGCTCCTCTCCAGCAGCACCACCGGGAACTCCGCGAGGAGCGGCCCCAGGGCCAGCCCCACGCCCCCCGGCCCCTGCTGGGGACGGACGGTGCGCCCGGTGAAGACATTGCGGAACATCATGCCCGCATATGCCTCCGGAAGGTTCAGGAACGTACCGTCGTACGCTTGCGCCAGCCCCCCGGACTCCAGCGCCTCCAGGGTGTAACGCGGCGCGCAGGCAACCAGCACGCTGTCACCGTGCGTGCGAGCGAACCCGACCGCCGCGGGGGAGCGCGGCCCGGACAGCTCCAGCGCCTCGTAGCCGCCCATGCGGAAGAGGTCCGCGTACTTCTGGCGCAGCCGCAGCGACTCCGCCAGGACGAAGAGCTTCACCTGCCCGTCGTCCATGTGCTGGCCCAGCCGCGCGCACAGGGCCGGCCGGTCCTTCGCCGCCGCGGCGTCCAGCTCCGTGAGCAGCCGCTCGCGCAGGGCGTAGTCCACCGGCCGGCGGTTGTCCGGGTCCACCAGCGACAGGTCCCACAGCTCGCAGCCCTGGTACGTGTCCGCCACGCCCGGCGAGGCCAGCTTCAGCAGCAGCTGCCCCAGCGCGTTGTGCTGGCCCGCGCGCTCGATGCGGCGCTTGAAGGCCTTCACGTCGTCCAGGAAGGCCTGGCTCTTCGCCGGGTCGAAGCACGCGTCCACGAAGCGCGCCATCGCGTCGTCGTAGGCGCCGTCCGGGTTGGTCCACGACGTGCGGACCTTGGCCTCCTTGATGGCCTTGGCCATGTACTCGCGCACGCGGCGGTGGAACTCCTTGAACTCGGCCTCGGGCACGTGCTCGCCCATGGGCCACGCGCCCACCACCGTCTGGAAGAAGAGGTAGACGTCGTTGGACGACGGCGCGGGGCCGGAGGGCAGGTGGCTGACGAAGGGCTGCGTGAGGTCCGCCCAGGCGCGAGCCCGCTCCCGCCAGACCTCCGGCAGCTCCGTGAGGACGTTGATGCGCGCGCGCACGTCCTCGCTGCGCTTGGTGTCGTGGGTGCTGGAGGTGAGCATGCTCGCCGGCCAGCGCTCCGCGCGCTCCTGGTTGCGCAGGTGGAAGGTGGTGGCGCGCATGCCGAAGTGCTCCGGCTCGCCGCCCACCTCGTTGAGGCTCACCAGCCGGTTGTAGATGTAGAAGACGGTGTCCTCCAGCCCCTTGGCCATGACGGGGCCCGTCACCTGCTGGAGCTTCATCGCGAAGCGGAGCATCACCGCCTTCTCCGCGTCCCCCACGTGGTCCGGGTAGCGGCCCAGGAGGATGTCGCGCAGGAAGTCGAAGATGGACGCGTTGGTGGTGGGGTTGCGCTCCTTGGCGCGCTGGAGGGTCCACTCGATGTACTGCACGTCGCGCACGTCCAGCTCCGCGCGCCAGCCGTCCACGTAGGTGCGGTAGACGGGGAACAGCGCGATGAACTCCACCAGCGCGCGCCGGAGGCTGTTGAGCGTGAAGTCGCGCGTGCGGCGGTTCATCTCCGAGATGCGGTTGAGCTCGTGCGCCAGCACGTTGATTTCACTGGCCATGCTCACGCGCATGATGAGCAGCTTCTTCTGGTACACGAGCTCCGCGAAGTCCTGCGTGCCGCCCGCGAAGCGCTCGTACGTCTCCGTCAGGTGCGCCTCCGCGGCCGGGTGCACGAACAGGCCGCTCACCGCGTTGGCGAAGCGGTAGCCCGTGGTGCCGTGCACCGCCCACGCGTCCGGGATGCGCTCGCGGCCGCCCTGAATCTTCTCCACCGCCACGAAGAGCGCCTTGCGCAGCGGGCTGTCCGGCGTGTCCATCACCTCGCGCCGCCACCTGGCGCGCAGGAGCGACTCCACCTCCGGCCACCGGCCTTCCGAGCCGCCTGGGCCCCCTTCCTGCTTCCGTGCGTTGAACCGCGCCCGCGCGCGCTCCACGAAGAAGCGCTCCTGCAGGTCCAGGAAGTAGGCGGTGGGGTCGAAGAGGCCGTCCGGATGGTCGATGCGGATGCCCGTGACGCGGTCCTCGCGCAGCCAGTCGAAGATGAGCTGGTGGGCCTCCTGGAAGACGTCCGGGTCCTCCACGCGGATGGCGGCCAGGCCGTTGATGTCGAAGAAGCGGCGGTAGTTGATCTCCTCGCCCGCCACGCGCCAGTGCGCCAGCCGGTAGCTGCAGTTCTGCAGCAGCGCGTCCAGCATGTCGAAGGAGCGCACGTTGCCGGGCGTGCCGTTGAACACCCGGATGTTCTCCTCCACGTACGCAGCCAGCTCCGGGCTGTCCGCCACCACCGTGGCGAGCCGCCGCTTGATGACCTCCTTCTCGCGGTGCCGCTCGATCACCTTCGCGGGCTCCACCTCCGTGCGCGCCGGCAGGTGGTCCAGGGCCGTCAGGATGGAGAGCAGCTCCACCAGGTGCGGCGACTCCGCGCCCAGCTGCTTCTGCAGCCGCTCCAGGCCGTGGCGCAGGATGCTCGCGTACTGCCGGGGCGCCACCGGCAGCCGGTGGTCGTAGTAGTGCAGGTGGAAGGCGCCGGACTCGTAGGACAGCCTCAGCTCGCCGCGCTCCAGCACGATGCCGTACTGGTCTCCCAGGATGGGCAGCAGCACCTTGTCCGCCAGCTCGTCCTTCACCGGCCGCCAGTCCACGTCGAAGAACTTCGCGTAGACGGACGACGGGCCGTTCTCCAGCACGTCCAGCCACAGCCGGTTGTCGCGCTCGATGCCCATGTGGTTGGGCACCACGTCCAGCACCTGCCCCAGGCCGTGCTCGCGCAGGGCGTCACAGAGGGCCGCGTGCTCCTCCGGCGTGCCCACCTCCGGGTTGAGCCGTTGGTGGTCCACGCAGTCATAGCCGTGGGTGCTGCCGGGCGTGGCCTTGAGGTAGGGCGACGCGTAGAAGTCGCTCACCCCCAGGCGGGCCAGGTACGGCACCAGGGCCTTCGCGTGCTGGAAGGTGAAGTCCTTGTGCAGCTGCATCCGGTAGGTGGACAGCGGGGTGACGCGGCGCGATTGCAGCTCGCGTCGGACCTGCTCGAACAGGCCTTCCGCCTGGGCTTCCACCGTCGTGTGCGTGCCATCCGCGTCCGCCTGCCGCGCGGAGCGCTCCCCTGCCTCGGAACCGTCGTGGAACATGGGCCCCAGAGGTAGGTCCGACGCGGCGCGTCCGCCAGCAGGCAGATGCGCCTTCGCCCCCTTTTCAACGCTCCAGGCGGGCGCCTGACACACGGGGAAAAAGCGGAGGGCCCGTCCCGCGCGATGCGTGACGAGCCCCCAGGGTCCTTCGGGCGACCGGCGACGGCCCCGATGGGCCCTGCACCGTTCAGCTCAGGTGCTTGTTCACCAGCGCGGTCATCTCGAACATGGTGACGTTCTTCTTGCCGCCGAAGATGGGCTTCAGCTTGTCGTCGGCGTTGATCTGGCGCTTGTTCTTCGCGTCCTGGAGGTTGTTCTTCTTGATGTAGTCCCAGATCTTGCTGACCACCGCGGTGCGGGGCAGCGCCTTGGAACCGACGATCGCCGCCAGCTCAGCGGAGGGCGTCATCTCCTTCATGAACGCGGCGTTGGGCTTGCGGCCCGCGGCCTTCTTCGCGGCAGGGGCCTTCTTCGCGGCAGCAGGGGTCTTCTTCGCAGCGGCTTTCTTGGCGGCCATTCGTCTTGTGTCTCCTCCCCTCCGAAGGGGACGTTGCACGGCGTGCTTGCATCTTCAAGCTAGAGCCGATGGCGCGTAGTAGCACGGCCTAGAGCGAAAAACAGCGCCCATCGCTCGCTTTTTCCCTCTGGGCCCCCTCGGAGCAATGGATTCGGAGCCTAGAACTCGGCCCCGCAGCGCATTCTTCCCTCGGGAATGGAACCCTCGGAGCGCGTCCGGAGGCCCAGAAACCGGCTCCGGAGGCCGTTTTCCCTCGGAGATTGTGCCTCGCGACGCATCCGGAGGCGGAAAGTCGGCCCCGCGAGCACGCTCCTCCTCTGGGCGGACGGTGCCCATTTCGGCGGTGGACGGGATGTGGCTTTTCGGATGAAACAGCACCCATGAATGCCCTCATCACTGGCGCCGGCGGCTTTCTGGGGACCTGGCTCGCGCGGGCGCTGGCCGCTCGCGGCGACCGTGTCTCATGCCTGTTGCGCCCCACCACGGACACCCGCGAGCTGGAGAAGGCCCTGGAGGGCCACCCCTGGACGCGGGTGGTGGGCGACGTGACGGACCCCGCCTCGCTGGCCGGCGCGGTGAAGGGCGTGGACGTCGTCTTCCACCTGGCCGGCATCCGCCGCGCCGCGCAGCGCGACGAGTTCATGCGCGTCAACGCGGAGGGCACCCGGTTGGTCTGCGAGGCCCTGGCCGCCCTCCCCGCCCCCCGCCCCCGGCTGGTGATGTGCGGCTCGCTGGCCTCCCACGGCCCCTCCACCCCGGAGCGGCCCCATGTGGAGGAGGACGCCTTCCATCCCCATGAGTGGTACGGCGAGAGCAAGGCGGAGGGGGAGCGCATCGCGTTCTCCTTCCAGGACCGGCTGCCCGTGACGGTGATCCGCCCGCCGCGCATCCTGGGGCCCGGAGACCGGGAAAACCTGACGTTCTTCAAGCTGGGCAAGAAGGGCATCCGGCTGGAGCTGGCCGGGGGCCCCCGGCCGCTGTCCCTGGTGGACGTGGAGGACGTGGTGGACCTCCTGCTGGTCCTGGCGGAAAAGCCGGAGGCCCTGGGGGAGGCGTTCTTCTGCGCGGGGCCGGAGCGGCTGACCCTGGAGGAGATGCAGGACCTGGGGGCGAAGGCCCTGGGCTTCCAGACGCGCACCTGGCGCCTGTCCCCGGCCGTGCTGACGGCCCTGGCCACCGCGGCGGACGGCGTGACGCGGCTGACCGGCCGGAAGCTCCCCCTGAACCGGAAGCTGGCGCGGCAGCTGCTGGCGCCCGCCTGGACGTGCTCGGGGGCCAAGGCTGAACGCCTGCTGGGCTTCCGGCCGCGCCGTGGGCTGGCGGAGAGCATCACTCGCAGTGGTGAATGGTATCGCGCGCAGGGCTGGTTATAGACCCATGCCCCCAAAGGGCCGGCAGCCCACGCTGGCCCTTCCGCTTTCGTTGACCGGACCCCCCCCAGGATGGGAGGAAGCCCGACCGCCCATGCCCCCCAAAGTGCCCGCCAAAGCCGCCTTCTTCGACGTCGACGGGACGCTGGTCCGGACGAACATCGTCCACGTCTACGCCTACTACGCGACGAACCGGGGCTCGCTCCGGGGCATCGCGGGCCGCACCCTGGGGACCGCCCTGGGGCTGCCGGTGTTCGGCATCCTGGATGCCGTCAACCGCAAGGCCTTCAACGAGTTCTTCTACCGCTACTACTCGGGCCTCAGCGAGGACCGGCTGGTCACCATCGCGGAGGACATGTTCGAGGACGTCCTCAAGCCCGCGCTGTATGAACAGACGCAGGACCTCATCGACGAGGCGCGTCGTTCCGGCTGCCGCATCGTGTTGGTGACGGGCGCGCTGGACTTCACCATGCGCCCCCTGGCCCGGCACCTGGGCTGCGACGACGTCATCGCCAACAAGATGCAGTTCGTGGGCGGCAAGGCCACCGGCAAGGTGATTCCGCCCATCATCGAAGGCGCCAACAAGGCCAACGCCATCCGCGCCTACTGCGAGCGCGAGGGCCTGGCCCTCAACCAGTGCCACGGCTACTCGGACAGCGCCTCCGACTACGCCATGCTCGCCGTGGTGGGACGGCCCACCGCGGTGAACCCGGACCTGCGGCTGCGCTCGCTCGCGCGCGCGTACAACTGGCCCATCCTGGACCTGAAGTAACCCCCCACCCCTTCCGCCGTCCCTCAATCCATGCGCCCGCTCAAGACGCTCCAGAAGCTGTACGACGAGGAAAGCCAGGTGGTCATCACGGAGAAGGGCAGCCCCCCGCGGGCGCTCTTCTACGGCGAGGGCTTCCTCCAGGAAGACCTGCCCGTGGGCACCCGGGTCATCTTCCCCCGCCCCCCGCTGGAGGGCGTGCCCAACGTGAAGGCCGCCATCCGCTGGGCCATCAACCACCCGGAGGGCATGGACCCGCTGCACGCGCTGCTCAAGCCCGGCATGCGGCTGACCTGCGTCATCGACGACATCAGCGTGCCCTTGCCGCCCATGGTCACGCCGGACGTGCGCCAGTCCATCCTGGAGGTGGTGCTGGAGCTGTGCGCGGACTCCGGCGTGGATGACGTGCACCTGGTCATCGCCAACGCGCTGCACCGCCGGATGACCGAAGGCGAGATGAAGCGCATGGTGGGCGAGAAGATCTTCGACGCCTACTACCCGGACCGCTACTACAACCACGACGCGGAAGACCCGGACGGGATGACGGAGCTGGAGCGCACCAGCCACAACGAAGTGGTGGCGGTGAACCGGCGCGTCGCGGAGAGCGACCTCATCGTCTACGTGAACATCAACTTCGTGCCCATGAACGGCGGGCACAAGTCCATGGGCACGGGCGTGACGAACTACGCGTCGCTCCGGCACCACCACAACCCCAAGACCATCCGCGAGTCGGACTCCTACATGGAGCCGAAGGCGAGCGCGCTCTACACGAAGAACTCGCGCATCGGCACGGTCATCGACAACACGCTCAAGGTCTTCCACATCGAGACCACGCTGAACAACCGCATGTTCGGCGCGCCCACGGACTTCCTCGCGAAGAAGGAGGAGGACTACACGGAGGCGGACCGGCTGAAGTTCCAGGCCCTGCGCTTCACGCTGTCCAAGCTGCCGCGCGCGGCGGCGCGCAAGGTGCTCAACGCCATCCCCGCGCCCTATGACGTGACGGGCGTGTTCGCGGGGGCCACGGAGCCCACGCACGCGAAGACGCTGGAGCAGAGCTGGAAGCAGTACGTGGTGCCGGTGGAGGGGCAGAGCGACATCGTCATCTTCCCCATCCCGTTCGTCAGCCCCTACAGCGTCAACTCCATCCTCAACCCGCTGCTCGTGCAGGTGATGGGGCTGGGGTACTTCTACAACCTCAACCGGGGTGTGCCGCTGGTGAAGAAGGGGGGCGTGCTCATCCTCCTGCACCCGGCCTACGACGAGTTCGACCCCGTGCAGCACCCCAGCTACATCGAGTTCTTCCACCGGCTGCTGCCGGAGACGCGGGACTCCATGAAGCTGGAGCACAAGTACGAGAAGGAGTTCGCGGAGAACCCCAGCTACGTGCACCTGTACCGCAAGGGCAACGCCTACCACGGCGTGCACCCCTTCTACATGTGGTACTGGGGCGAGAACGGCCGCCAGCACGTGGGCAAGGTCATTGTCGCGGGCGCGGAGAACAACCACGTCCCGGCCCTGCTCGGCTGGGATCGCACCGACACCCTCTCCGAGGCGATTGAAGAGGCGCGCGGCTTCATGGGGCGCTCCGCGTCCATCAGCCTGCTGCGCATCGCGCCCACGGTGATGGTGGACGTGAAGTGAAAGGGTCGCACACGGACATGGCCACGCTTCCTTCGCTGGACGTCACCCAGGTCTTCACCGGCAAGCGCATCGTCTTCGTCGGCACCACCGGCTTCGTGGGCAAGGTGACGCTGTCGATGCTGCTCTCCCACTACGGCGACGTGCTGGACCGGGTCTACGTCATCGTGCGCAAGGGCAGCGCCGCGTCCGCGGAGCGCCGCTTCTTCGACAAGGTGGCGCCCAGCGAGCCCTTCCAGCCGCTGCGCGACCGCCTGGGCGACGAAGGCGCCATGGCGTTCATCCAGGAGAAGTGCACCATCCTGGATGGCGACATCACCGACCCCCTGGTGGGCCTGGAGGAGGCGCAGGTCGCCTCCCTCACCGGGCAGGTGCACGCCATCGTCAACTGCGCGGGCCTCGTGTCGTTCAACCCGTCGCTGGAGGTGGGCCTCAACGTCAACACCCACGGCGTGAAGAACGCGGTGGAGCTGGCGCTGCGCTGGAGCGTGCCGCTCATCCACATGTCCACCGCGTTCGTCGTGGGCAACCGCAGCGGGCTCGTGTTCGAGGACGAGCCGGTGCTGGGCTACTTCCCCAAGCAGGGGGAGATGGACGGGCGCGACTTCAGCCTGGAGCAGGAGCTGGCGGACGCGGACAAGATTGTCGCCCGCCTGCGCGAACAGGCGGATGACAAGGCGCTCACCTCCCTCTTCCGGAAGAAGGCGCTGGACCGCCTGGAGGAAGAAGGCCGCGACGCCACGGATGAGAAGACGCTGCGGCTGGCCGTGGGCCGCGAGCGCAAGCTGTGGCTGTCCGGCGAGCTGGTCCGCGCGGGCATGGAGCGCGCGCAGCACTGGGGCTGGCCCAACACGTACACGTACGCCAAGCACCTGGGCGAACAGGTGATGGCGGGGACGCCGGGGCTTCGCTACTCCATCGTGCGGCCCTCCATCGTGGAGAGCGCGGCGCACTTCCCGTTCCCCGGCTGGAACGAGGGCTTCACCACGTCCGCGCCGCTGGCGTACGCGGGCATCAAGGGCCAGCGCGGCATCCCCGCGGGCGACCACGCCATCCTGGACATCATCCCGGTGGACCAGGTGGCCGGCGCCACGCTGGGCATCACCGCGCACGCGATGCAGGTGGAGGAGCGCCGCGTCTACAACCTGGCGTCCGGTGACGTGAACCCGTTCCTCGCCAGCCGCTCCGTGGAGCTGGTGGGTCTGTACCGCCGCCGCTACTACCGCAACCGCGAGACGGGCAACTCGCTGGTCAACGCGCTGCGCTCGCGCATCGAGCCGCAGCCGGTCAGCAAGCAGGAGTTCCAGCTGCTCAGCGCGCCCATGCTGGCGAAGGGCGCGAAGCTGCTCAAGAAGGCCATGGACGAGGTGCGGCCCGCGTGGGGCGCGCCGCGCGTGCAGGCGATGATGGACAAGGCCCGCGTCGCGCTGGACGAGGTGGAGACCCAGGCGGGCAGCCTCTCCGGCCTCATCGACCTGTTCCTCCCCTTCCTCTGGGAGAACCGCTACGTCTTCCGCTGCGACAACACGCGCTCCGTCTACGAGCGCATGGTGCCGGCGGACCGCGCGAAGATTGACTGGGCGCCGGACCGCATCGACTGGCGCGAGTACTTCCTGGGCACGCACCTGCCCGGCCTGGAGAAGTGGGTGTTCCCGGGCCTGGACGAGGAGCGCGAGAAGCGCACCGCCATCCCCGCGCACCGCGACCTCTTGGAGCTGTTCGAGGCCACCGTGCACGCGTACCGCCACCGGGTGGCGTTCCGCATGGCCGCGGGCGAGAAGGAGGAGCGCTTCACCTTCGGAGAGGTGCATCGCTACGCGGCCCGCGTGGGCAGCTACCTCATGGCCCAGGGCATCAAGCGCGGCGACCGCGTGCTGCTGGTGTCGGAGAACCGGCCGGAGTGGGCCATCAGCTACTTCGGCATCCTGCGCGCGGGCGGCACCGCCGTCCCCGTGGACCCCGCGCTCACGGAAGCGGAGGTCGTCAACATCGCGAAGCGCGCGGCCGCGAAGCAGTGCCTCGTGTCCGAGCAAACCGCCCAGGACTTCCCCGGCCTCTTCAGCGCGCTGGGTGAAGGCGTGGGCGTGGCGAGCCTCGCGGAGGCCATGACGGGCGACCCGGCGTTCCCGGACCGCATTGGCCCGGTGAGGAAGTCCGCTGGCGCCGACGACGTGGCGAGCGTCATCTTCACCTCCGGCACCACCGGCACGCCCAAGGGCGTGATGCTCACCCACCGCAACTTCGCGTCGCTGGTGGCGAAGCTGGCGGGCGCGTTCGACGTGGGCGTGGGCGACGGCGTGCTGTCCGTGCTGCCCCTGCACCACACCTTCGAGTTCTCCGCCGGCTTCCTCACGCCGTTCATGCGCGGCGCGGAAATCACGTACATCGACGAGCTCACGTCGGACCGGCTGGGCGACGTCTTCGAGACGGGCCGCGTGACGGCGATGATTGGCGTGCCCGCGCTCTGGCAGCTCTTGCACCGGAAAATCACGCAGGAGATGGCCGCGCGTCCGCCGGTGGTGGAGCAGGCGCTCAAGGCGCTGATGGCGGCCAACGGGGAGCTGCGCAACCGCAGCTCGCTCAACCTGGGCAAGCTGTTGTTCTGGCCGGTGCACCGCAAGTTCGGCGGCCGGGTGAAGGTGCTGGTGTCGGGCGGCTCCGCGCTGTCGGAAGAAGTTCACCAGGCCTTCCACGAGCTGGGCTTCACCATGCGCGAGGGCTACGGCCTCACGGAGGCCGCGCCGGTGCTGGCGGTGTCCGAGGCCACCAACAAGCGCGTGAAGGGCACGGTGGGCAAGGCGCTGCCGGGCATCGAGTTCAAGATTCTCAACCCGGACAACGACGGCATTGGCGAGGTGCTGGCCAAGGGCCCCAACGTGATGGCGGGCTACTTCGGGGACCGCGAGGCCACCGAGGCCGTGGTGAAGGACGGCTGGCTGCACACGGGTGATTTGGGCCGCATGGACGACGAGGGCCGCCTGTACCTCATGGGCCGCGCCAAGGACGTCATCGTCGACGCCAACGGCAAGAACGTCTACCCGGACGAGCTGGAGGAGCTGTACCAGGAGCACGAGCACATCAAGGAGCTGTCCATCGTCGGCCTGCCGGAGGACGCGGGCGGCGAGAAGGTGGCGTGCCTGTGCGTGCCGGACTTCAAGGACCGCCCGCGTGAGGAGGTCCGCCACGAGCTGGAGGAGCACTTCCGCAAGGTGAGCGCGGGCATGCCCTTCTACCGGCGCGTGAAGGTGCTGCGCTTCTGGGACGGCGAGCTGCCGCGCACCTCCACGCGCAAGGTGAAGCGCAAGCGCGTGGTGGAGGAGCTGCAGCGGCTGGACCGCGTGGCGGCCAGCGCGGGCCGCGTGAAGGAGAAGGCGCAGGCGGCCCCCACCACGGGCGGCGTGTCGGACTGGCTCTACCCGCTCATCGCGGAGGTCTGCCACCGCCCGGCGTCGGACGTGCGGCCGGACGCGCAGCTCATTGGCGACCTGGGCTTCGACTCGCTGATGCTCACGGAGATGTCCGTGGCGCTGGAGGGCGCGGGCGTGCCGCTGCCCGCCATTGAAGACCTGACGCAGGTGCAGACGGTGGAGGACCTGCGCAAGCTGGTGGTGGCCTCCGGACGCCGGCCGTCGCAGGAGACGCGGGCGCGCGACATCAAGAAGCAGGCCGAGCGCGCGGAGGAGGCCGAGATTCCGGTGCCGGAGTCCGTGTCCGCGCTGGGCCGGCAGCTGATGTCCTTCGGGCAGAAGGTGCTCTACGGCGGCGTCTTCGACGTGAAGGTGACGGGCAAGACGTTCATCCCGCAGAACCGCAACTTCCTCGTCATCGCCAACCACGCCAGCCACCTGGACGCGGGCCTGGTGCGCGTGGTGCTGGGCGACCAGGGCGAGCGCATGGTGTCGCTGGCCGCGCGCGACTACTTCTTCGACACGCCGCTCAAGCGCGCGTGGTTCGAGAACTTCACGAACCTCATCCCCATCGACCGGCAGGGCTCCCTGCGCGAGTCGCTGCGCGTGGCGGGCGAGGCGCTGCGGCAGGGCTTCAACGTCCTCATCTTCCCGGAGGGCACGCGCTCCAAGACGGGCGAGCTGATGGAGTTCAAGCCGACGCTGGGCTACCTGTCGCTCACCTACGGGGTGGACGTGCTGCCGCTGTACATCCACGGCGCGTACGAAGCGCTGCCCAAGGGCTCCATGTTCCCGAAGACGAAGGAGCTGGAAGTCCACGTGGGCCCGGCGCTGGAGTACGCGTCGCTGAAGGCCCGGGCGCAGGGCATGGCGCGCTCGGAGGGCTACCGCTACGTGACGCACATCGCGGAGGAAGCGGTGCGCGCGCTGAGGGCGGGCAAGGTGCTGGACCTGGAGCAGGTGGGCGCGGACCGGGACTTCACCCCGCCCGCCCGGGCCCTGCCGGAAGGGAAGGACGCGTGAAGCTGCTCGTCACCGGAGGCACGGGGTTCCTGGGCACGCACCTGGTGCCCAAGCTGGTGGAGGCGGGCCACGACGTGCGCCTCATCGCGCGCTCGAAGCCGTCAGGCCCCGCGTTCGCGAAGACGGAAGTGCACCAGGGCGACCTCAAGGACCGGGACGCCGTGCGCCGCGCGCTGGAGGGCGTGGACGCCGTCTACCACCTGGCGGGGCTCGTCTCCTTCCAGAACAAGGACGCGCGGCGGATGTACGAGCTGCACGTGGACTGCACGCGCGAGCTCTTGCGCGACGTGCGCGAAGCGGGAATCCAGCGCGTCATCCTGGGCTCAACCTCCGGCACCATCGCGGTGTCGAAGGAGGACCGCGTGGGCACGGAGGACGACGACTACCCCATCACCACCGTCGCCAACTGGCCCTACTACCTGTCCAAAATCTACGAGGAGAAGCTGGCGCTGGAGTACTGCCGCAAGCACTCCGTCCCGCTGGTGGTGCTCAACCCCAGCCTGCTGATGGGGCCCGGGGATGACCGGCTGTCGTCCACCTGGACGGTGGTGAAGTTCCTCAACCGCGAGATTCCGGCCATGCCCGGCGGCGGCATCTCCTTCGTGGACGCGCGCGACGCGGCGGACGCCTTCGTGCAGGCGCTCACCAAGGGTGAGGTCTACGGCCGCCACCTGATGGGCGTGAACATGGCCATGTCGGACTTCTTCGACCGGCTCCAGCGCCTCACCGGCGTGCCCGCCCCGCGCATGAAGCTGCCGCGCGAGCTGAACATCTGGGGCGGCAAGCTGCTGGAGCAGTTCGCGAAGATGCGCGGCACCGTGTCCAAGCTCGACCCGCAGGAGGTCGAGATTGGCGAGCACTTCTTCTACCTGGAGCCCGCCAAGGCCGAGCGCGAGCTGGGCTTCAAGGCGCGCGACGTGCACGAGACGCTGCTCGACACCGTCCAGTACCTCTACGGGAAGATGCCGCCCGGAAACCTGCCCGGCACCCGCGGCCGGCTGGCCGAGTCGCGCGAAGGCACCTGACGTTTCAGGAAGAGCGCGCGGCGGGCCCTTACGGATTCGCCGCGCCGCCCTGCACCCGGCCGCCGCTCACGCGCTCCACGAGCCGGGCGGCGTTCGGGTCCTTGTCCTTGCGGTGCCACACCCAGGCGGCGCCCAGGAAGGCCACGCCCAACAGGACGAGGAGGAGCCGGGCCAGGAAGGACGGACCACCGCCTGCGTCCGCCATGGCCCTCAGCCCACCACGCGGTTGCGGCCGGTCTTCTTGGCCTTGTAGAGGTTCGCGTCCGCCACCTTGATGAACTGGGCGGGCTCCGACATCTCCGAGGCCACCTCCGCCACGCCAATGGAGATGGTGACGGGGATGTCCTTGTCCTCGAAGACGAAGCGCTTGTCCTCCACCAGCTTGCGGATCTTCTCCGCGAACAGGCGCGCCTTGTCCGGGCCGTCCTCCGGCATGACGATGGCGAACTCCTCGCCACCGTAGCGCGCGAAGCACTGCTCGCGGCGCACCAGCCGCTTGATGGACTGGGCCATCTCCCGCAGCACGTAGTCGCCGGCCAGGTGGCCGTGGACGTCGTTGATCTGCTTGAAGTGGTCGATGTCGAACATCATCAACGACAGCGTGCGCTGGTACCGGTGCGAGCGGCCCATCTCCCGCTCCAGGTACTCCAGGAAGTAGCGCTTGTTGTTGATGCCGGTGAGACCGTCCGCGATGGTCAGCGTGTAGATGGTCTCGTGGTACTGGGTCTCGATGTTGTCGCCATCGAGGAACTTGAAGATGGAGCCGCCCACCTTCACCAGGTCCCCGCTGCGCAGGGGCTGCGCCTGGAGCACCTCCCGGTCGTTGAGGTAGGTGCCGTTGGTGGACTGGAGGTCCTCCACGAACATCTTCCCCTGCCGGCCCCAGATGCGAGCGTGGCGGCGGGACACGTTGTCCAGGTCCACCACGATGTGGTTGTGCTGGTCGCGACCGATGGTGAACTCGGTCTCTTCCAGCACGTACTTCTTGCCCAGCTCAGGTCCGTGGATCTGCACGAGACAGCACTCGGTGCCGCGCTCGGGACCCGGGGTGAGGCTGGAGATCTTGGTGACTCGCGTTTGGTCGCCAGACATCGCGCCGGCCACGCTAGCACGCAAGGTCCGGGGAAGCCACGCAAGCCGGGAGGACGCACGGGGTTGCGCCCCTCCTCCTACATGCCGCGAAAACGGGAGGTCGCTTTTCTCCCATCCACCCCGCCCGGTTGGGCACTCAACGGTAAGGCCTGCACGGGCCGCACGAGCATTGTGGGACGGCGGCCGGCGGTTAACGTGGCCGGCACCTATGTCAAAGCTGCTGGCCATGATTCTGGCGGGAGGCGCGGGCACGCGCCTGGAGCCCCTGACCCGTGAGCGCGCGAAGCCCGCGGTTCCGTTCGGCGGGCGCTACCGCATCATCGACTTCGTCCTCTCCAACTTCGCCAACTCCGGTGTGTACCGGATGAAGGTGCTGACCCAGTACAAGAGCGACTCGCTCAACAACCACCTGTCACGCGCGTGGCGCATGACGGCGTTCCTGGGTCACTACGTGGAGGCGGTGCCCGCGCAGATGCGCACCGGCGTGGACTGGTACAAGGGCAGCGCGGACGCCATCTACCAGAACCTCAACATCATCACGGACGAGGAGCCGGACCACATCTTCGTCTTCGGCGCGGACCACGTGTACCGGATGGACGTGCGCAAGATGCTGGACTTCCACATCCAGCAGAAGGCCGCGTGCACGGTGGCCGCGATCCCGGTGCCCATCGAGCAGGGGCGCGAGTTCGGCATCATCGACGTGGGGCCGGACGGGCGGATGCTCCAGTTCCTGGAGAAGCCCAAGGACCCGCCGCCCATGCCGGGCAACCCGAAGATGTGCCTGGCCTCCATGGGCAACTACCTCTTCACCACGGACACGCTGGTGAAGGAGGTGGTGCGCGACGCGGCGGACGAGACGAGCGCGCACGACTTCGGCAAGTCCATCATCAGCGAGCTGTACAAGCACGAGCCCGTGTACGTGTATGACTTCGCCCAGAACACGGTGGCCGGCCAGGAGGACAAGGAGCGCGGCTACTGGCGGGACGTGGGCAACATCGACGTGTACTACCAGTCCAACATGGACCTGGTGGAGGTGGACCCGACGTTCAACCTCTACAACGACCGCTGGCCCATCCACACGCAGCCCAACAACTACCCGCCCGCGAAGTTCGTCTTCGCGGACCAGGACAACCGGCGCGTGGGCAAGGCGACGGACTCGCTGGTGGCGGAGGGCTGCATCATCTCAGGTGGCAGCGTGCACCGCTCGGTGCTGTCGCCCAAGGTGCGGGTGAACTCGTATTCGGAGGTGGAGGACTCCATCCTCTTCGAGAACGTCACCATCGGCCGCCGCTGCCGCATCAAGCGGGCCATCATCGACAAGAACGTGGAGATTCCTCCCGGGATGACCATTGGCTACGACCCGGCGGAGGACAAGCGCCGCTTCCACGTCACGTCCGGCGGCGTCGTCGTCATCCCCAAGGGGATGAAGGTCACCTGAGCGGACGCGGGCACGAACGGGCGCTCCCGGAAGCACTCCGGGGCGCCCGTTTTTTGGTCACTTCGAGCGGAACGCCGCCTTCACCTCCGGGCGGTTGAGCACGACGAGCGACCAGATGCCCGGGATGAGCCCCAGGCCCCACGCCGGGCCGCAGCACGGGATGCAGCAGATGATGGCCACCGTCATGGACAGCCCGTGGAGCTGGAGGTTCTTCATCTTCCAGGCCCCGAAGACGACCAGCCCGTTGAGGCAGACTCCGGGCAGGGCGCTGAAGAGGAGGAAGGTCGGGGTCAGGAAGGGGGCCAGGATGGCCCGCGCCTGCACCCGGAGCTCCGGCGGGTACACCGCCAGGGCCTTCTCGATGCCCGCCTGCATCTGCTCCATGCCCGCCGGGGACAGCGTCCGGTAGAGCCCGAAGAGCGTGTACAGGACCCACAGGCCGCCCATCCCCATCATCAGGAGGGCGGGAACCTTGAGGGCCTGGGCCGCCTTCTCGCGCGCGGGGTCGACGTCCGGCGGGATGCCCTGGGTTTCGTCCATGGCGCGGGGTCAGGCCGGCTGGCGCATGGCCGCGACGGGGCGCTTCTCGAAGGCGGCGAGCGTGGTGGCGATCTCCTGGTTCACCTGCCGCAGCATGTCCTGCTTCTCCCGGAACGGGAGGAAGGCACTCTTGAAGCCGGACACGATGATGGTGGTGAGGTCCTCCAGCGACAGGCCCAGCTGGCGGTGGGCGAGCCACAGCTCCTTCGTCACGGTGGTGTCCGTGATGAGGCGGTTGTCGGTGTTGATGGTCACCCGCAGGCCGTAGTCGAAATAGAACTTGAGCGGGTGGGACTCCAGCGAGGACACCGCGCCCGTCTGGACGTTGGAGGACGGGCAGACCTCCATGGGGATGCGGTGGTCGTTGACGTAGTTGAGCAGGTCGCCGTCCTCGCGCAGCCGGGTGCCGTGGCCGATGCGGTGCGCGCCCAGCGAGTGGATGGCCTGGGAGATGGACTCCGGGCCGTAGGCCTCACCCGCGTGCGCGGTGCAGTTGACGTTGTTCTTGAGGATGAGGCGGAAGGCGTCCAGGTGGTCCTTGGCGGGGAAGCTGGCCTCCGCGCCCGCCAGGTCGAAGCCGACGACGCCGCGGTTCTTGTACGCCACGGACAGCTCCGCCAGCCGCATGGACGTCTGCGGGTTGATGTGGCGGATGCCGCAGACGATGACGGCGCACTTGATGCCCGTCTCGCGCTTGGCGGCGCGCAGGCCCTCCAGCACGGAGTCGATGACCGTGGTCATCTTCAGGCCCTTCTGCAGGTGCAGCGCGGGCGAGTAGCGCACCTCCAGCCAGCGCACGTTCTCCGCGGCGGCGTCCACGGCCAGCTCGTAGGCGGCGCGGTAGAGGGACTCCGCGGTCTGGAGCACGGAGAGCGTCACGTCGAACGCGACGAGGTACTCCTCCAGGCTCTTGCACACCTGGCCCATGTGGATGGCCTTGGCCAGGCCGTCCTCGGTGTCGGCCATGAGCTTGATCTTCTGCTGCTCGGCCAGCTCCAGGATGGTCTTCAGGCGCATGGACCCGTCCAGGTGGCAGTGCAGGTCCGTCTTGGGGAGCGCGTGGAGCAGCTCCTCCGTCACCGCCAGCGTGGGGGGCGGGATGATGTCCGTACGCCGGGCGGATGAAGGGATGCCGGTGGCGTTGGGGGTTTCGTCGTCACGAATCGTGGGCATGGTCGAAGTTCCTCGCTTGCGTCATCCTCCCCCAAACCATGCCGTCCCGCGCCTGTCCACGCCTGCTCCTGGTGCCCTGCCTGACGTTGACGCTGGCCGTCATGGCGTGCCAGCGGGCGCCGGTGGAACCGGCCTTCCAGTACTCCAGCGATGCGTCCTCCCGGACGGGGCTCACGGGCCTGGCGGACGGGGTGCTCCTGGGCAACGAGGCGGGCGCGGTGGTGCGCCTGGACCGCGAGGGCAGGCCGGTGTGGACCACCCGACTGGGCCGCGAGGTGGCGGTGCCCCCCGCCCTGGCCGGCGACAGCGTCATCGTGGGGACGGTGGTGGGGGAGCTGGCCTGTCTGTCGCTTCAGGACGGCAAGGAGCGCTGGCGCCTGGGCGGCGAGCCCCCCCTGCTGACACCGCCCGTGGTGGACGACGCGGGACGCACCGTCTTCCTGGTGGCGCCCGACGGAGCAGTGCGCGCCCTGGCCACGGACTCCGGACAGGCGAGATGGAAGCGGCCGGCCCCCAAGGCTCCGGCACAGGCGCTGGACTCCGCTCCGGTGAAATCCTTGGAGCCGCAGGTGTCCGTGGCCCCGGCACTCCGGGCGGCGCCGGTGCTGCTGGAGGGCGTGCTGCTGGTGCCGCTCGAGTCCGGGCTGTGGGCGCTGGACGCGGAGAGCGGTGAGCCGCGCTGGTCGAAGCCGGTGATGGACGTGGTGGGGCTGGACTCGGAGCGGGACACCGTCTTCGTGGCCACGCGCCCGGGCCGGGTGCTGGCGCTGTCGGCGAAGGACGGGAGCACGCGCTGGGAGCAGCGCTTCGCGGACGGGGTGACGGGGCCGCCCGCGCGCGCCCTGGGCGCGCTGTGGGTGGGCGTGGGGCCGGCGTCGCTGGTGGGGCTGTCCACCGCGGAGGGCCGGGAGGTGGCGCGGGTGGCGCTGCCCTCGCCGCTCGTGGGCCGGGTGCAGGTGGGGTTGGAGGACCTGCTGCTGGTGCCCACGTCCGGGCGCGAGGGGCGCCTGGTCGCGCTCAAGGCGCCGGGCTGGACGCCCGCGTTCACGGTGCGGGCGGACACGCCGCTGCGCACGCGGCCGGTGGTGCGCGGGCCGCTGGTGTTCGTGCTGGGGCTGGACGGCCGCGTGCTGGCGTGGCGGCTGCGGGTGCCGCCGCCGGCCTGACGTCTCAAGCGCCGGAGCTGGGGCGCACGTCCGCGTTGGCGTTCGCGGCGCCGGAGGACTCCACGAAGTCCAGGTCGCGGTGGAAGGTCTCCGCCAGCCGCGCCAGGGCCACGAGCGCGAGGAGGAAGCACACCGCCCCCACGGCGAGCGCCGCGTGCGCCACGCCCAGCGAGCCCTTGAGCTGACCGAAGGCAGTGGCGGCGAGCACCGCGGAGCCGCGCACGAAGTTGGGCACGGACGTCGCGACGGTGGCGCGGATGTTGGTGCCGAACTGCTCGGCCGCCATGGTGATGAGCACCGCCCAGTAGCCCACGCTCAGGCCGATGAGGAAGGTCAGCGCGTAGATGAGCGTGGGGGTAAGGCCCGGCACCAGCCCGTACACGAGCACCAACGCGAACCACGCGCACAGGCTGAAGCCCACGGCGCGCTTGCGGCTCTTGAGCCACTGGCTCAACAAGCCGGACATCAGGTCCCCCAAGGTCAGGCCCACGCTGCCGAAGAGGATGGCGTTGCCCGCCGTCACGGTGCCCTGCACGTGCATGCCCGCCGTCAGCTCCGGGGCGAAGACGAAGAGGATGCCGGTGGTGAAGTAGATGGGCACGCCCACGAGGATGCAGCCCAGGTACTTGGGAAAGCGGCCGCCCGTGAGCAGCAGCAGCGGGTTGCCCTTCGCGGGGCCGGCATTGTGGGTGAAGAGGGCGGACTCGGACACCTTGAAGCGCGCGAAGAGGAGCAAGAGGCCCAGCACGCCGCCCGTCACGTAGGCCGCCTTCCAGTGCAGGTGCTGCGCGACGAGCGCCGCGACGACGATCCCCAGCATGCCCAGCGTGGCGACGACGGTGGTGCCCAGACCGCGCTTCTCCTTGGGCAGCGACTCCGCGACCAGCGTGATGGCCGCGCCCAGCTCGCCCGCGAGCCCCAGTCCTCCGAGAAACCGGCAGGCGGCGTAGCTGTTCACGTCCCAGACGAAGGGGTTGAGCAGGTTCGCCGCAGAGTACAGCAGGATGGAGCCGAACATCACCGACAGCCGTCCGCGCTTGTCCCCGAGCAGCCCCCAGAAGAGGCCGCCCACCATCATCCCCGCCATCTGCGCGTTGTAGATGAAGAGCCCCTTCTGGAAGATGTCGGAAGGGTCCGTGAGGCCCAGGTCCTTCAGCGACGCGACACGCACCACGCCGAACAGCGTGATGTCGAAGAGGTCCACGAAGTAGCCCAGCCCCGCCACGAGGACGGTGAGGTTCAGGACCGAGCGCAGTTCCCGGAGGCGGTTCATGGCGCGCGACACTACCGCTTCCTGCCCCGCGCCCGCCCCTTCTTCAACCACAGACATCCTCCGGGCCCGGGAGGACGGGCACGGGCGGCCTCCGCCCTTCCGCCCTCCCCTCCCCAGCGTGACAGGCGATCCACACGGGGTGGTGCTTCCAGAAGAATTCCCTGGAAGGTAGGTTTTACCGCATGTCCGTGTTGGAGGCCGTGGCGTGGCAGCGCGTGGTGGGGCTGGCCTTGTGGCTGGTGCTCGGCGGCTCCGCGTGGGCGGCCGGGCCGTGGCGGGCGGTCGCGCGCGTGGCGTCCGCCGAGGACCGCGCGCTGCTGGAGCGGGTGCGGGGGCAGAGCAGCGACCTGCCGGTGGTGCTGGAGGTGGAAGCGGGCGCGTCCATGGAGGCGAGTCCCGGCGGAGCGTGGCGTGAGGCGAAGCGGATGGCCTTGCGTCAGGACGCTCGGGCGGTGCTGTGGTTCACGCGGGCCGGGGCGGAGCTGCGGGTGTCGGTAGCGGCTCCGCGCACGGGCCACCTGTTCGTGCGGAGTGCTCGGGTGGAGGGCGCGCCGGGGACGCTGACGTGGTCCGTGGGCGCGGAGGCCCTGGCGTTGGCGGTGCGTTCGGCGCTGCGCGCGGTGGAGGCGGGCGAACCGCTGGGCGAAGTCGTCGTGCCCCCTCCTCCCGTGGTGGCGTCTCCGTCGCCCGCGCCGGCTCCGGTGGCCAAGGCAACGCCAGTGGTCCCGGCGGATCCACCTGCGCCGGCCCCAGTGGCCAAGACACCGCCGGTGGCCCCGGCGGATCCGCCTGCGCCGGCCCCAGTGGCCAAGACACCGCCAGTGGTCCCGGCGGATCCGTCTGCGCCGGCCCCGGTGGCCAAGGCAACGCCGGTGGTCCCAGCGGATCCGCCTGCGCCGGCCTCGGTGGCCGAGGCGCCGCCGGTGGTTCCGGCGGATCCGCCTGCGCCGGCCCCGGTGGCCAAGGCAACGCCAGTGGTCCCGGCGGATCCAGCGGACGGGGCCTTCGTGCAGGTGGGCCTTCACGCGGCTTTGGATGGCTATCACCCCACCGGACAGCAGGGCCTGTCCGTGGGCGCGGGGTGGGCGGGCCGGGTGCTGCGGCTTCGCGCGCAGGTGCTGGCGGCGCTGCCGGTGCACCTGCGGGACGCGTACACGGACCTCCGCCTGGCGCAGGGTTCAGCGCTGGCGTGGGTGGACGTGCCCTTCGTGAAGGCGGGGGCATGGGAGGGCACGGTGGGCCTGGGCGCGGGCGTCGCGGGCTTCTGGCGGCGCACGGAGGCGCTGACCGCGGAGGTGGAACCGGCACCGTCGCGGCTGCTCGCGGCCTTCGTCATGGGGCCGGTGGTGCGAGTGGCGTGGCGGGCAGGGCCGGCGCTCGCGCTGGAGGCGGCGCTGTCGGGCGAGGTGCTCCTGGGACGCCCCCGGCTGGGCTACGCGGTGGATGGCGGCTTCGTGCTCCGGGAGGACGGCGCGTCCGTGCGTCCCCGACTGGGAGTGGGGATGGTGATTTTTCCGTGAGCACCGATGACCCGATTTCGCGCCGTCCCTCCTCCCTACAGGACATGAGGAGCTCGGGCTCACATGCGACCGTCGCGCCCCGGGGTGAGGACACCCGGCTGATGGCGGCCATGCGCGGACAGCGCGACGCGACCGAGTCCCTCCTCCTGGACCTGCTGCCCCGCGTGCGCAACCTGGTGCGCTATCTGGTGCGGGGGGACTCGGACGTGGAGGACATTGCCCAGGAGGCGCTCATCGCGCTGGTGCGGGGCCTGCCCACCTATCGCGGTGACGGGCGGTTCCACGGCTGGGTAGACCGGGTGGTGGTGCGCACGACCTTCGCGTGGATCAAGCGTTCACGCGGGCGCGAGGCCCGTTACAGTGAGGATCCGGTGGAGTTGTTGGCGGTGCCGTCCGACGAAGCGCCGGCGGACGAATACCTGCATCGCCGTCACCTGGTGGCGTTGCTGGACAGGCTGTCGACGGAGCAGCGGCACGCGCTGGTGCTGCACCACGTCCTGGAATTGAGCGTGCAGGAGATCTCCACAGAGCTGGGCGTCCCCTTCGAGACCGTGCGCAGCCGGCTGCGCCTGGGACGCACCGCCCTGCGCGCGCTGGCCTCGGACGGCGAGACGCCAGAGGGGGAGTCGACATGAGCTCCCGCCCTCCCGACGACGGTGACGCGGAGCCGCTGGACGGGCTGCTGCGGCCCCTGGATGACGGCAGTGGGCCCGCGCGGCGGCTGTCGCGGCAGCGCTCGAGCGCGCTCGTCCAGGCGGCGCTGGACGCGGCGCTCCAACAGGCGCCGGAGCCTCCGCGAAGGCGCAAGCGGCCTCCCGTGTGGTTGGTGGCGGGCGCGGCGCTCGTCTTCACCGGGGCTGCGGCCGCCGCGGCGTGGCGTTACTCGCGCCCCGCGCAACCGCCCCCGGTGGTGCTGACGCCGGCCGTGCCGGAGCCGACGCGGGTGGCCACGCTGGAGCCGGTGCCCCTCCCCAGCACCCCACCACCACCCGAGCCCTTCACCATCGAGCACCCCCGGCCGCTGCGTCCGAGCATCGCGGTGAAGGAGTCGTCGAAGCCGGAGGACCTGCTGCGGCAGGCCAACGCGTTCCGTTCGGCGGGGAAGTGGAAGGAAGCGGAAGAGTTGTACCTGCGCGTCATCCGGGCGGAGCCGTCGTCGCTGGCCGCGTACGTCGCGCGCGTGGCGTCTGGCTCGTTACGGCTGGAGCACCTGGGGGACGCACGCGGCGCCCTGCGCCAGTTCCAGGACGCGGTGCGACTGCAACCCGGTGGCATGCTGGATCCGGAAGCGCGCCACGGAGTCGCCGAAGCCCACCGCGCCCTGGGCGACACGGCGGCGGAGGCCCGGGCGCTGGGTGAGTTCCTCACGATGCATCCGGACTCGCCACTGAGCACGGCGTCCCGAGCGCGGCTCCGGGAGCTGTCGCCGCCATGAGGCGCGGCCCACCGTGGAGCACCGCGCGTCGAGGCATGGGCTGTCTCCCAGGCCGCCGGACATGAAGGCAAGCCCCAAGGATGAGCAGCGAGAACCCTGCGGAGACTGCCCGTCAGCGGCGCACCGCACGAACCTGTCCGACAGTCGGACAGGTTTGAAGAATCGCATCACCCGCCATGGCTGGGGGCTTCCACCTCCTCCGAGCAGCGAAAACCTGTCCGACAAGCAGACAGGTCGGGCCGCGTCGGGCGGGAGGTGGACCGTACGGATGGACCGGGCTTGGGGCATCCGGGGGCCGTTATCCCCACGCGCGGGGTGCATCCCCTCGGCGATGTGGGGATTGGCCGTCGGGCGCTTCCACGCATGGCGCGGCAAGGTGACAGCCCCATGAAACTCCGCATCACGCGATTCATCCCATGGGCAGCGATGTTGGGCGCCGCGTGCACGGTGAGCGACCCGGTGGCCACGCTGCATTCGCCTGACGGCGGGAGCGACATTCCGGATGAATGGGCGGAGCACTGCGCGGACAGCGGGCCTCCGCTCCTGTTGGGCAATCCGTCGTCGGGGCCCCTGCTGTGCAGCGGCCAACTGGCGGAGACGCTGTTCCGCCGCGCGGCGTGTTCCTGCGAAGGCCTGTCCCTCAGCGCTCCGTTCGCCGTGGATGCGTTCCGGAGTTCAGTGGGCCCCTACGCTCCCGGTGGCACGGGCGGCGACGTGGGCGTGAATGCCGGCTTGTCCGCGAACGACCGCGTCACGGTGGGCGGCTCGCTCCAGGTGGGCGGCGTCCAGCTCAGCAGCCCTCTCACGGTGGGCGGAAGCCTGGACAGCAACGGCTCCCTTTCCGGTCCGGGCACGTCCGCCACCGTGGCCGGTGACGCGAGGGTGAATGGAGACGTGACGCTCGCCGCGCTCACCGTGGGCGGCGTTCTCACGGTTCCTCCGGAATTCTCCCCCGGCCCTGCCCAGGCGTCGGACCTGCGCCGTGAGCCCGTGCCCGCGGTCACGCCCTGTGACTGCGCCGAGACCTCCCGCTTCGACCCGGCAGCGCTCATCGCCCACCACACCGTGGACAACGACAACGCGACCATCGGGCTGGACCCTGCGACGCTGGAAGACGTCACCGGCGAGCGAGTGCTGGAGCTGCCCTGTGGCCGCTTCCTGCTGACACGCATCGCGGGGCCCGGCCACGCCACGCTGCGCATCCGGGGCCGCACCGCGCTGTTCATCCCCGGCGGAGTGGACCTGGTCGAGGCGCTCACCGTGGACGTGCAGCCCCCGGGCGAACTGGACCTCTTCCTCGCGGGAGGCTTCGTCGTGTCCGGCCAGCTCACGCTGGGCTCCGCCGCCCTGCCCTCCCGGGTGCGTGTCTACGTGGCGGGCACGCAGCCCTTGGACATCTCCGCGGGCAGCACGCTCGCCGGCAACCTCTACGCGCCGCAGGCCCAGCTCAACCTGAGTGGCAACGCGGAGGTCTTCGGATCGCTGTTCGTGCGCCACCTGGAGGCGTCCGGCGCGGTGCAGGTGCACCACGACGCGGACGTGCTCGACGCGGGCGCCGCGTGCCCCGCGGATTGAGCAGTGAGCCAGAAGCCCGCTGATACATCCGCCGCGGCAGCACGGCCCAAGCGGGGATGCGTGCCAGGTCAATCGGCGCAGCCATTGCCACCCGTGAAGCGCGCGGCGTCTTCATGGACGACAAGGCCGCGAACGGCTGTCGCCGCTCACGAAACAGGCAGTCCCAGGGAGCGGGCAATGAAGTGCCAGAAGCGCACAGCCCACCGGCCCAGAGGGCCCTCGGTGCCGTGTAGCGATCCGCCCTCCTTGTGCTCCGTCACGCTGGTCTGTTCGCGGAAGCCGGTGGGTGGAGCCTCTGGCTGGAGTCCACCTTCCAGAGACGAAGTGTCCCAACCTGTCCGACAGTCGGACAGGTTTCCGAGGACGGCCCCCGTCACGTCCCCCTCGGATCGCGCCTCAACGGGCTCGCAAGGGGCGAGCCCCAGGGCGGATGGGGACAGCGGCGCCGTGTCAGCGGGCTCCACGGGGAGGTCCTGCACCTGGGGGCGGGGGGAACCGTTG
The DNA here is from genome assembly GCF_042231735.1 of Corallococcus exercitus. Classification (GTDB taxonomy): domain Bacteria; phylum Myxococcota; class Myxococcia; order Myxococcales; family Myxococcaceae; genus Corallococcus; species Corallococcus exercitus_B. The sequence goes on along the minus strand of NZ_CP102577.1, from coordinate 8,629,567 downwards.
AGCGCCGCAGCGTCCTCGGAGGCTGACGCGAGGCAACCAGGCTCATGCTCCTCACTGCAGGGGCGTGCCTCCAGCGCATCATCGTGCGCGGTGGCTGACGCGGGGTCTCCGAGAAGGCACTCCTCAGCGCTGTGGGCCTCGGGGGACGCATGCTCCCGCGGGGCAGGAGCAAAGGCGTCCAGCACGCGCTCATCGCACGCCTTCAGCAGCGCCGGCAGCTGGTGCTGAAGTGCCTGCGCGTCGCGGTCACTCAGGGCGTGCATCGCGCCCAGGGCCCACTGGCGCAGGGATTCGCCGCCCATGAAGGACAGCAGCCGGGCCGCGTTGCCTCTCAGGGCCCGTTGCAGTGACTGAATGAGGAGCAGGTGCCCGGGACGGGCCGCCGCCTGGGCCGCCAGCCTCAGCAACTCGAATTCCAGCTGCGCGCAGCGCTCCCCAGGATGCCAGTGCGCCGCGTCCCCGAGGGCGTAGCAGAGGTTCTCCAGTTGGCGAACATCCCTCTCGGAGGCACTCGTGCAGCAGTCGGCCAGCAGCTCCACCAGCACCTGCCGCTTGAGGCTGAAGAAGCCCTCCAGGAGCCGCCGGCATTCCTCGGAGCGCTTGTCATGCAGCGCCAGTCCCAGGTTCTCCAGCGTCAGTGACTCATCCAACGCCACCGCGCGCGTCACACGGCCGGGACGCTGCACCACCAGGCCTCGCGCCGCCAGCCGCCGCAGCGCCTCCCGCACGGTGCTTCGGCTCACCCCGTAGCGACGCGCCAGCACCTGCTCCGAGCCAATCTGGCCATTCCTCGGCAGCCTCCCGAGCGAAATCTCTCGCTCGAGTTGCTCCTCCACGTACGCCACGAGCCCCACCCTCACCATCACCGTCCGCCTCCTCGCCCTACCTTCGCCCATCCAACCAGAGGGGTCTGACATGGACGCGTGGGCCCACCGTCCTCGTTGGTTGCCGGGACAGGGCGGCCTGGGCCCCAGGCGGCACGAACCTGTCCGACTGTCGGACAGGTTTGGCGGAAGCGCTCCCGGCGGGCGCCGCTACCCGTAGCCCCACCTTTGCATCCACGCATGCACGCCGCCGTGGCCCGATGCCGCGCTCCGCGAAACTCCTGTCTTCACGGGCCCCTTCGGGTCACGAACTTCTGGCGACCTGCTTTGCTCAGCGGAACACGACGGTCTTGTGACCGTTGAGCAGGATGCGGTGCTGCACGAACCACGTCACCGCGCGGCCCAACACCACGCTCTCCACGTCGCGCCCTATCGCGGTCAGGGCCTCGGGCGACAGCGTGTGGTCCACGCGCTCCACGTCCTGTTCGATGATGGGTCCCTCGTCCAGGTCGCCCGTGACGAAGTGGGCCGTCGCGCCAATCAGCTTCACGCCCCGGTCGTAGGCCTGCTGGTACGGCCTCGCGCCCTTGAAGCTGGGCAGGAACGAGTGGTGGATGTTGATGAGCCGCCCGCGCAGCGCATCGCACGTCTCCGGGGAGAGGATCTGCATGTACCGGGCGAGCACCACCAGGTCCACGCGCTGCTCGCGCACCAGCTCCAGCAGTCGTGCCTCCTGCCGTGCCTTGTTCTCCGCCGTCACCGGCAGGTGGTGGAACGGAATGTCGTGGGACGCGGCCAGTTGGTAGAAGTCCCGGTGGTTGGACACGATGGCCGGGATCTCCACCGGCAGGATGCCGCTGCGGTAGCGATACAGCAGGTCGTTCAGGCAGTGGCCGATCTTCGAGACCATCAGCAGCACCCGAGGCTTCTCCGCCGCGTCGTGCAGGTGCCAGTCCATGGAGAAGCGCTGCGCGAGCATCCCGAAGGCGTCGCGCAACGCCGCGGACTCGACCTTCCCCTCTTCATCCGCGAAGTGCACGCGCATGAAGAACAGCCGCGTCTGCGGGTCTCCGTACTGGGCGCTGTCGAGGATGTTGCAGCCGTGCTCGGCGAGCCAGCCGGAGACGGCATGGACGATGCCGCGCTGATCCGGGCACGACAGCGTGAGGATGTACTGGGCGGGACGCTCGGTCATGGGCGTCCGCGACTATAGCCGCGCCGGGTGAGCGCCCGTCCCGGAGCACGGCGAGGAGTGTCCGGTGTCTGGCGGGCGCCCATCTGCCTTCCACGCCCCCGCGGGCTGGAGTGGGCAGGACCGTCCTCCCGGGTGGCATTCCGTGCGCGGGAGACTTCCTTCGCGGCGAAGCGAACCTAGACTCTGGTCTGTCATGGCCGACGCCCTCCCATCCGACGCGCCCAGCCGCCGACGACCGGTGGCGGACTCCCTGCGCGAATACGGCCGGGGCATCGCGGGCGGCCTGCTCTTCAGCCTGCCGCTGCTCTACACGATGGAGGTGTGGTGGGCGGGCTTCACGTCCCATCCGGGCAGCGTGCTGGGCTACCTGGTGGCCACGTACGTGCTGCTGCTCGGGTACAACCGCTACGGCGGCTTCCGCCGGGACGTGAACTGGTTCGACGTCTTCACGGACTCCCTGGAGGAGCTGGGGCTGGGGCTGCTCGTGTCCGTGGCCGTGCTCGTGCTCATTGGCCGCATCGGCCAGGGCACGTCACTGCAGGAAGCGGTGGGCATGGTGGTGGTGGAGGCCGGCACGGTGGCCATCGGCGTGTCGGTGGGCACCGCGCAGCTGGGCGGCCAGCACCGCGAGGAGGACGAGGAGGAGGACAAGAAGCGGCTGGAGTCCGCGGATCACATCCCCGGGCAGCTGGTCATCTCGTTCTGCGGCGCGGTGCTGTTCGCGGCCAACGTGGCCCCCACGGAGGAGATCGTGATGATCGCCGTGGAGACGCAGCCCTGGTGCCTGCTGGGGCTCGCCGTGCTGTCGCTGCTGCTGGGCGGGCTCATCCTCTTCCAGAGTGACTTCACTCGCGCGCACCGCTTCACGCGCCGCAGGCTGCGCCGGGACGTGCTGGCGGGCACGTTCGTCACGTATGCCATCGCGCTGCTGTCGAGCGCGCTCGTGTTGTGGTTCTTCGGCCGGTTCAACGGCAATGGCCTGAGCGTCTGCATGGCCCAGGTGGTGGTGCTGAGCCTGGCGTCGACGCTGGGGGCTTCAGCGGGGAGACTGCTCATCCAATCATGAGGACGAACTGGAACTGGCTGGAGGGCGTCGTCTTCGTGTCGAGCTGCGTGCTCGTGGCGCTGGTGCTGGGCTACCTGGCGGTGGATGCGTGGACCACGGGTAGCGGCCCGCCGGACCTGACCGTGCAGGTGGGCACGCCGGTGGCGGCCGCGAACGCGCGGGAGTGGCGGGTGCCCGTCACGGTGACGAACCACGGCGACACGGCGGCGGAAGAGGTCCACGTGCGCGTGTCGCTGCGGGGCGGCCGCGAGCCCAGGGAGGAGGCGGAGTTCGTGCTGGCGTACGTGCCGCGCCACTCCCAGCGGGAGGCCTGGGTCGCGTTCCGCGAGGATCCCTCCCCCGCGGGCGTGGAGGCTCACGCGGTGGGCTTCGCCGCGCCCTGACGCACGCTGCGATCCTGACCGCGCATGCGCGCGAGGAGGCTGGGGTGGTGGGCGGCCATTACTCCGTCCGGAGGATGCGGAGCACCATCGTCCAGGACGTGACCGTCGAAGCGAACCAGGACACCGTCACGGTGCTGCTGCCCGACCCGACCCGCTAGCGGCTATCCTGCGCCTTCGCACTCCAGGAGACGCGGCGCATGCGCAGGGGATATCGGGCAGCCGGCTTCGCGGTCGCGGCCGTCGTCGGACTGCTGCTCCTGGCCTTCTTCGTCCTGCGCGGGCCTGGAGGCACTTCGGGTCCTGCGTCCCGGGGTTCCACCACCGCCTCCGGATTCTTCTCCCGCTTCAGCACGGGGCTGGCTTCGTCCAACTCCACCGGAGGCCCGCGCATCACCGGCGTCGTGCGTGATGCGCAGGGCCCCGTCGCGGGCGTGCGCGTGTCCGCTTCGCGCGTGGAGCCGGAGGTCACGCTGTCGGAGCGCTCCTGCCCTCCTTCCGACAGCGCGTCTCTGGCTCCCGGTGAGCCTCCGCCCCGGTTGATGCGGTGCTGGGACGAAGCCTTCGACGAGCTGGTGGAGCAGGTGGATCAGCGCGAAGGAGAAGCCCCCACCGTCGCGGAGACCCTCAGCGCGGAGGATGGCAGCTTCATCCTGGACGGACTCCCCGAGGGAAAGCTCACGCTCCAGGCCACCCATGGCCAGAGCGTCGCGATGCGCCCTGACGTGACGACGGGCCGTGAGGGCGTGGTCTTGCAGCTCGACGAGGGCCTCTTCTTCGAAGGCATCGTCACGAACGAACCTCCAGGACGAGAGCCCGTCGTGGGTGCGCGCATCACCGTCTTCTCCCACGAACACACGCGCTTCTTCCCCGCGACCAGCGGCGCGGACGGACGCTTCCGCATCGGGCCCGTGCCACCGGCCGACTACGGCATCCTCGTCACGGTCCGGGACCGCGGCCCCCTGCTGCGCATGCGGGCGGATCCGCTGGAGGAGGCCACCTTCATCCTGGACCGCCCCGCGAAGTACGCGGGCACGGTGGTGACGGCGAAGGGAGCACCCGCGCCCGGCGTCTCCGTCCGGCTGTACACGCCTGGCATCACGCCCGAGTGGCGCACGGCACTCACGGATGCTCGGGGACACTTCTCCTTCCGGTCCGTCGAAGGCCCACCCGGCCAGCTCTTCGCGGAGACGGCGGCGCATGACGGCTTCGCGTACGTCGAGACGGAGCCCCGCGAGGACGTGGTCCTCACGCTCGGGCCCGGAATGATCATCCAGGGCACCGTCAGCGACGAGAGCGGCAGCCCGATTCCAGGCGCCCGGGTCCAGGCACATCGCCATGACGAGGGCACGCCGTCCCAGCGCGGACAGGCCGTCACGGATGCGCAGGGGCACTACCGGCTGGGCCCCCTGTTCCGGCTGCCGCACTTCATGGCGGCCCGCGCCGCGCGCCACGTCGACGTGGAGCCGGAGTACCAGGAACTTGGAGAGATGGAGGAGGCGTTCGACTTCACCCTGCCGCACGCCGCTTCCGTGGCGGGCGTCCTCGTCGACGAAGCGGGCCAGCCGCTCTCGGGCCGCACGGTCCAGCTCCATCCGGGCCCGGTGTCGCCCTCCGAACTGGACGTCATCACGGACCACGCCGTGACGGACGAAGCCGGACGCTTCGTCCTGGACGCGGCGGAGGCAGGTCCCGCGTGGCTGGACGTCGACGACGCGACCTTCGTCCTTCAGCGCCTCGCCGTGGAGCTTCCGTCGGAGAACGTGCGGATGGTGCTGCGCCGGGGCACCCAGGTGTCCCTCACCGTCCTGAGCGCGGTGGAAGCGCCGGTGCGCAGCGCCCAGGTGACGCTCTGGAAGCGCGACGCGCGCGGCGAAGCCGACCGGGTGGAAGTCACGGATGCTCACGGGCAGGCCACCCTCCAGGGCGTGCCCCCGGGCAGCTACGTGGCGGAGGCGATGGTGCCTGGACGGGCCGTGGCCGTGCACGCCTCCCAACCCGTGGAGGTCCGGGCGGGAGAGGCGCCGTCCGTCACGCTGCGGCTGGAGGAAGGCCGGACCCTGCGGGGCGCCGTCGTGAGTCCCCAGGGGCGGCCCCTGCCCGGTGTCGCCCTCCGCGCGGAGGTCCTGGAAGCGGACCGGCCCCGCTACCGGGGCGCGCTGTCCCGGCCAGGATTGGAGCCCGAGGGCGTCCGCACGGATGCCGAAGGCCACTTCACCCTGCGCTCACTCAGCGCGGCCCGCCACGTGCTCACCGCGAAGCTGCCGGGGCACGTCGTCGTCGCCTCGGCCTCGCAGGGCGTCCTTGCCGGCGGCGATGACGACTCCGTCGTGGTGGGCCGCGACACGGCGGAGGTCCGGCTGGTGTTGCGGCGCATCCCGCACGTGCGGGGCCGGGTGGTGGCGGAAGGCGGCGAGGCGCTGGAGTTCTTCGAGGTGAACGGCCAGAGGTACACCCACCCGGACGGGCGCTTCGACCAGCGCATGTTCGAAGCCACCGGCGCCCAGCGGTTCCTGGTGCGCGCCAAGGGCTTCGCGCAGGTGGATCGCACGGTCACGCCGGACGGGGAGAACGACCTGGACCTGGGCACCGTCACGCTGACGCGAGGGAGGACGGTGCGGGTGCTGCTGCGCGAAGCCTCGACGGGCGCGCCGTACAACGGACGCATGCGCGACACCACGGGGCGGGAGATGACGGCGGCCCTCAGCTATCAGGTCCACGGCGAAGGCGTCTCGGACGGACCGCCCTTCCTGCCTCCGACCCGGACGGGCCCTCTCAAGGATGGCTCGCTGCTGCTGGAGCACATGCCCCTCACGGCGTTCACGCTCGAGGTGAACACCCAGTTCCACCTGCCGTCGCGCGCGAGGGTGGGCGCGGAGGAGGAGAGCATCACCCTCTCGCTCGACACGGGCGCCCGGGTGACGGGCCACATCCGCGACGCGCAGGGCCAGCCGCTCAAGGCCCGGCTCACCTTCACGCGCTCGGACGGTCTGACGCAGCACCTCAATCTCGGCCCGGGAGACTTCACGTTCAACGGCCTGCCCCCCGGGCGCTACACGGTGAATGTCTGGGTGGAGGACGCGGTGCACGAAACCCGCTTCCCTGCCCGCAGCGTGCGGATTCCGCCTGGTGGCGACGTCACCCTCGACTTCGACGCGCTGGGCACCGGCGCCACCGTCACGCTCCGGCTGCCGGAGGACGTCGACAGCGCGTTCCTGCTGCCCGGCCAGGCGCTCGCGCCCGGCAGCGCCAGGGACTTCGTACACCTGGGCCTCCAGCAACACCCGCTGGAGGAATGGACCGGCACGTCCGTCACGTTCCGCCGCGTTCCCGCGGGCCACTACACCGTCATCGCGAGCAACCGCGACAAGGACCGGATCCACCGCGAGGAGCTGGACGTGCCCGCCGAAGGCACGCTGTCCCGCGACGTGCGGCCTGTCTGGATTCCCCTCGCGCGCTGACGCACGACACAGGGGCCCGCTATCCTGCCGTGCATGGGGAACGCGAGACGTGGGGGACTGAAGCCCTGGCTGGGGGGAGGCGCGCTCGCCGTCTTCGCGCTCCTCGCGTTCCTCGTGTGGAACACCCGGCCCGCGTCGTCCGCGGAGGACGCGCCGTCGTCCCCCCAAGCTGCCACCGTGAAACCGAAACCCCGCGTCTCCCGGCTCACGACGCCACCGCGTCCCATGGGCACCGCGCGCATCGCGGGCCGCGTGCTGGGGACCCACGGTGCGGCCGTGGGCGTGCGCGTCTCCGCCTCCCGCGTGGAGCCCGGGCTCACGCTGTCAGAGCGGCCCTGCCCCTCCCTCTCCGGCCAGGACGACGCGCGGGCGCTGGCGCTCAAGAGCGACGCCTGCGGCTTCGAATCCGAACGCATGCAGGGCGAGGCCGTGGAGGCTCGCGACGGCGAAGCGCCGGTGTTCGCGGAGGCGACCACGGACGCGGAGGGCCGCTTCGTGCTGGACGGCCTGCCCGAGGGCAGTGTCACGCTCTGGGCCCTGGGCGACACGGGCGCGGTGTCACAGGGCGGCGTGCCGGTGGGCTCGGACGACGTGGAGCTGACGCTGGAGCAGGGCGTCCTCTTCGAGGGGTGCGTCACGGCCACGGACCAGACACCCATCCCTGATGCGCGGGTGACGCTCGTCTCCCGCTGGCACACGCGCTTCTTCGACGCGACCACCGATGCCGACGGTCACTTCGTCGCGGGGCCCCTGCCGCAGGGCCGCTACGCCGCCTTCGTCACCGCGGACGGCTGGTCCTCGTGGTTCCAGCCGCAACTGGACTCACCTGACGACCTCGCGTCCGTGGTGCTCGCGCGCACGCTCCCCATCACGGGTCAGCTCATCTCAGCGGAAGGCACGCCGGCGCCGGGCGTCCAGGTCCTCCTCGAGGGGAACACCGCCACGGCCTCCGCCCAGCGCACCACGACGGATGACGCGGGGCGCTTCCGGTTCACCGCGCCCGCCGTCTCCCACCAGCTCACCGCGGAGTCTGCGGGCGCGTTCGCCACGCTGGACGTGACGCCGCCCCTGGAGCACGTGGAGCTGCGGCTCCAGCGGGGCGTGTTCCTGGAAGGCACGGTGCGCGACGACACAGGGCAGCCCATCCCGAACGCGCGCGTGGAGACCTACCGGGAGGACGGCGGTCCGCTCGCCGCCGAAGCGGACACCGTGACGGACACCGCGGGCCGCTACCGGATGGGGCCCACGCGTCCCGGGCCGCATACCTTCCGGATCCTCGCGCCCCATCACCTCGACCTGGAGGTCACGGCCCAGAAGCTCCAGCAGGGCATGGCGCCGCTGGACTTCACGCTCCCTCGCGCGAAGAGCGTGGAGGGCCGCGTCGTCGACACGTCGGGCGCTCCGCTCGAGGGCATCCACCTAGCGCTCTCCGGCAGCCTGGGAGCCGGGGACGACCTCCTCTCCAGCGGCTCCCAGCGCTCGGATGCCACGGGGCGCTTCATCCTGGATGTCCAGCGCGCGGGGACGGCTCGGCTGCTCGTGGAGGACCCCTCCTTCCAGAGTCTCTCCATCGAGGTGCGCGTCCCCTCGCGGGACGTCGTGGTGGTGCTGGACCGGGGCGCCTCCGTCTCCGGCACCGTCACCGATCCCCAGGGGCTGCCGCTGCGGGACGCGACCGTGACGTTGTCGAAGGACACGGAGGACGCGGAGGACGCGCCTGACGAGGAGCCACGGCACTGCACGACGGATGAACAGGGCCGCTTCCACCTGCAAGGCATTGCCCCGGGCCCGTACCTCCTGGAGGCCACCGTCACGGGGGACCTGGTGGACACCTCGGTGTCCCAGTCCATCGCGTTCCAGGCGCGCGAACACCGGGACGTGTCCCTGCGCATGGAAGCAGGCGGCGAGCGCTCCGGCATCGCGGTGGATGGCGCGGGCCAGCCACTCGCGGACGTCGTGATCACCGCGGAGGTTCCCGACAGGACGGAATCACCGTGGCGCGCGGGCTCGAACGAGGACGGCCCTTCCGGCATCCGCACGGGACCGGACGGGCGCTTCACCTTGCGCAAGCTCGTGGCCCCCCAGTACGCGCTGTGGGCCCACCTACCGGGCCATTCCTTCCGCCCCGAGCGCTCGCAGGGAGGCGAGTCCATCGCGGAGCCACGCGGCCTGTGGGTGGGCGCCGGCCCGGAGCCGCTCCGGCTGGTGCTGGAGCGTGACGGACGCATCCGGGGCCGCGTCGTGGCCCCCGGGGGCGAGGCCGTCACCTCCTTCAAGGTGCAGGGCCGGAGCCTCTCGAGTCAGGAGCAGCCCGATGCGTGGCCGGACGGCGTCTTCGACCTTCCCTTCAAGGCCTCGGGTCCGGCGACGCTCACGGTGAAGGCCTCCGGCTTCGTCCCCCTGAGCCGAGACGTGACGCTGACGGAAGGCGTGGACGTGGACCTGGGCGTGCTCACGCTGGATCCAGGCTGGACGCTGCGGCTGGTCCTCCAAGACGCGGAAACGGGCGCCGCGCTCCCCGACGTGGGAGCCCTCCACGTGAAGTTCACGGAACTCTCGGACCCCGACCTCGCCCGCGCGATGGCGCGGCCCCAGCGCGCCTTCTCTCAAGACGGGGGCTACACGCTGGCGCAGCTTCCTCCCCCGCCCTTCGTCCTGGAGCTCAGGGCCCGCGGCGTGCGGCCGTTCCAACACGCGGTGACGTCCCGCCTGGACACGCTCACCGTGCCCCTGGACCTGGCCGCGAAGGTGCGCTTCACCGCCCAGGACAAGCACGGCAAGCCCCTGCCCGCCCTCATCCGGCTGCGGTACGCGGAGGGGCCGGTGGACTTTCCCTTCCAGGAGTTCGCCCAACAGGGCACCGTCCTCGCCCGGGGCCTCGAACCGGGCGAGTACCTCCTGGACGCCCGCCCCATCGACCCGGAGTCGGAGCAGCGCTTCACGCCCCTGCGGGTCCAGATTCCTCCCCGGGGCGAGGTGGCCTTCACCGTGGAGGCGGACCCGCCGTGAAACCTCCGGGGGCGTGTTTCACGTGAGACATGGGGCAGGACTACACTGCGCCCGCCCGCCCGTTCCGGGCGCCCCTGGAGTCACCGCTTGTATTTCTCATCCCGCATCTTCGTTCCGTGGGGCTCGCTCAGCCACGCGGGCCGCTCGCTGTACGTCTGGAGCTTCTACATCTTCGCGCTGGGCCTGACGTGGCTGCTGGCGCCGCAGGTGTTCCTCACGCTGGCCCACGAGGTCGCGGACGCGAACCTGTTCTGGATCCGCGTGGCGGGCGCGCTGCTCACCTCCATCGCGTTCATGTGCCATCAGTCGGCCGTGCTGGACGTGCGCCCCTTCTTCGCCTGGGCGGTGCTCTGCCGCACCTTCATCGTCGTGGTGGTCATCACCTGCACCCTGATGGGCAAGTGCCAGGCCATCTCCGGCTACGTCGCGTGCATCGACTTCGGCGCGTCCATGTGGACCTTCTTCGGCCTGCGCCGGGACCGGGCGGAGGCGCTCGGCCGCGCCTCCGCGCAAGCGAACCTCGCGGCCTGAAGTCCCCACGTCCGCGCGGGAAGTCCCCGGGCCGCCCCTCCTCGTGGAAGGGCGGCCCGTTCCATGTCCAGCGCCAGGCGCGGGACGGCTACGGCACGCGCTCCCACGCGTCCTGCCAGGCGATGCCCGTGCCCGGCGCGTAGTACGACGCCACGCCCTTGCACCAGCCGGAGTACGGGAAGGGCTTGCAGCGGTAGAGGAGCCCGTCCGTGCCCTCCACCAGCGTGCCCGCCGTGTAGCTGTCGAGGCCCGCCGGGTACTTGTACTGCGCCGTGCCGCCGGTGCCGCCGTCACTGCCGCCGGTGGAGGGCTTCTCGATGTCCACCTGGAACGAGTAGCCCGTCTCCTTCGCGTACACGCGGTTGCCCAGCGCGTCCTGCACCGGCGTCACGCTGCCCGTCGTCTGCAGCACGCCCACCTGCACGCGGCTGGAGCCCGCGTTCACCTGCTGCGCCAGCCGGTACATCCACGTGGCCGCGGGCGTGGCCGCGTCGAGCGTCAGCGGATGGGACTCGGCGTCGCGGCCCGCGCTGTCGAAGAGGCGGAACGTCACCTTGCTCGCCCTGGGCAGGTCCTCGCGCGCCTGCACCTGGCCCAGCTCCTTCCACGCCACCGGCGGCGGCGGCGTGTTGCTGAACTTCACGTCCGTGCAGGCGTAGAAGGCCTCCGGGCTGTCCGCGCGCTGCCAGATGGCGTAGATGACGTGCGAGCCCGTCCGCGCCGCCGGGAAGGGGCAGTTGAGCCGGTAGCGGTTGTTCACCGCGGACACGTTGGTGACGTTGCAGAAGGGCGACGCCTCCAGGTCCGACCACTTCAAGGGCAGCGCCGGGTTGTAGCCCTCCTTCGTCACGAAGAGCTGGAAGTAGCCCGTGGCGTGCACCGCGGTGGCGTGGAAGACGAACTCGAAGCGGCCGTTGCTGTCTGGCGCAACCAGCGTGGACGGCCAGTCCGTGCGCGCCAGGTCCAGGCCCCTGTGGCTCTCATTGGCCGCGCTGCACAGCTTGCCGTCCGGGATGATTTCCCGGTGGCGCCCGTTGGCGGCGCCCTGCCGGACGCCGTTCCAGTCGTACAGCGCCTGCGTCCCACCGGCCTGCACCAGGGCCTTGCACGCGGCGGACTTCGGACTCTCCGGCCCTTCCTTGAAACATCCGTAGACGCGGCTCAGGGGAACTTCCATGGAGCCGTGCGCCGCCGCCGGACCGGCGGACAGCAGGGAGACGAACGCGAGCACCGCGGTGAAGGCCCTGCGAATGGCTGGGAACATCCCTTCCTCCTCTGTTCGAAAACAAAGGAGGAAGGGCGCGGGCGAATCGGGTCAACGGCTGCTTCAGGCCAGCAGCTCCGTCAGCAGGCCCTTGGGCAGCGAGGGGTCGCCGAAGTCGTCCAGCGGGCCCCCGGCCGCGTTCTTCAGGCCCACCGCGGCGCCAATGGTGTTGAGCATCTTGTTGAGGTTGGGGCTGGAGTTGCCGCCCGCCGCCGTCACCGCCACGCCCTGCTTGAGGTAGCCGTTGCAGCTGCCCGCCAGGATGAAGGGGACGTTGCGCGCCGAGTGCGCCGGCCCGTTGCCCAGGTCGTTGAACCAGACGGACACGCCCTGGTCGACCAGCTTCTTGCCGTCCGGCATCGTGTAGGCCGCCAGCCGGTCCAGCAGGTAGTTGAAGGTCTGCGCGAACTGCGCGTCCACGCGCGAGTGCAGCAGGTCCGACCCGGCGATGACGCTGCCCAGCGCGTCGTGCGACAGCCGGCGGTGGGAGATGTAGTGGAAGTTCTCCATCAGCTGCCCCGTCGTCGGGTCGCGGTAGCGCGTGGAGCCGTCGTTGCCGTCCCCCACCTGGATGGCCACCGAGCGCGTGGTACCGCACGCCACCGCCAGCACCGCGATGTCCATGTGCAGCCGCACCGAGGCCAGCACCTTGTCGCCGTCCGTGCTGTTGTAGCCGGGCGCCTGCTGCTGCAGCCACAGCTCCTCGTCCACGCGGGCGCGGCAGCTCAGGGCCACCTCCAGGTCGCGCACGTTGGACAGGTGCAGGTCCAGGCGCTGCCGGTCCGTGCTGCTCAGCTCCGGACGCGACTGGAGCGCCTTCAGCTGGCCCGACACCAGGTCGTTGAGGCTCTTCTGGCGCACCAGCAGCTGCTCGCGCGCCTCCGGCGTGAGGCCTCCGGGGCCGCCCACCATGGTCTGGTAGGCCACCCACGGGTCGTGCAGCGCGGCCCTTCGCGAGGAATTGCCCCGGTGGGAGATGCATGGGCCGCCCAGCCACCCGCCGGACCTGCCCGCGTAGAGGAAGAGCGAGTCGCGCTTCTGCGGGTTCAGCTCGCGGCCGATGCGGTGGTCCAGCGACTCGCCGGACGCCTCGGAGTTGCCGCCCGCGCCCTCCACGGCGGGGCCCCGCGCGGTGAGGCACTGGAGCGCGCCCCGGGCGTGGCCGTCCCCGTAGTTGTAGTCCTTCATGTTGACGTTGCGCACCACCAGCAGGCGCGCGCGGTGGTCCGCCAGCTCCACCAGCGACTTGCCCGCGAGCGTCGCGGTGGTGAGGTTGCCCAGCGGCTCCGGCCAGAAGCGCTCCGGCTCGCTGCCCAGCTCCGAGGTGTTCTGCGCGGTGGCCACGCCATCCGCCTGGCGAAGGAAGATGGCGAAGGGCAGCGCGCCGGGTTCCGCCGCCTGGGCCTTCCGGGGCAGGAGCCCCTCCAGCACCGGCAGTCCCAGCATGACGCCACCCAGGCCCTGCAACACGCGTCGACGGCTCAGTTTCACGGCAGCTCCTCCGGGTGGCGCGTCACGAAGCCCACGCCCGTCACGACCTCGACGACCAGGTCCACGATGGGCAGCTGTCCCGACTGCGACAGCTTGCCCAGCCGCTGCACCAGCGCCTCGTCTTCCTCGGCCGCGGGGCGTCCGCTCAGGAACTCCACCCAGTGGCGCGCGTAGCACGCGTGCACCGCCTGCGCGTTCGCGAGCGCGTCCGCCAGGTCCAGCGCGTCCTTCACCGACACCTTCTGCCCGCCGATGCCCGGCGACGACGTGGCGTCCACCGGGTGCCCGTTGTCCGTCGTGCGGTAGCCGCCCACGGCGTCGAAGTTCTCGAAGGGGAAGCCCAGCGGGTTGATGAGCGTCGTGTGGCAGGACGCGCACACCGTGCCGGGCGCTTCCGTGTGCGACGTCACCACCTCGCGGTTGGTGCGGCCGTTGGGCGCGGGCAGCGCGGGGATGTTGGCCGGCGGCGCGCCAATCTTCTGGCAGAGCAGGCGCTCCGACAGGAACACGCCCCGGTGGATGGGGTCCGGGTCCAACGACGTCGCGTGCGACGCGAGGAAGCCCACCTGCGTAAGGATGCCCCGCCGCTGCGCACCGTCCAGCGTCACCGGCACGAAGTTCGCGCTGAACGTCCCGGTGAGGCCGTAGACGCGCGCCAGCTCGTCGTTGACGAAGGTGTCGCGCGACGTGAGCAGGTCCGCGAAGCGGCCCTTGCGCCCGAAGACGACGTCCTCCACGAAGAGGGCGTTCTCCTTCGCCGCGGACTCCGCCAGCTTCGCGGTGACGTTGGGGAAGCGCGTGGTGTTGGGGAGGATGCGCGCGTAGCGGGCCACGTCGAAGACGACCTGGTGGTAGGCGTCCACCACGCCGCGCGCCCGGGGGTCCGCCATCATCCGGCGCGCCTCCGCGGCCACGCCCTCGCGCTTCGACAGCAGGCCCTCGCGCGCGGCGGCGAACAGCGCGTCGTCCGGCATGGAGTTCCAGAGCGCGTAGCTCAGCCGCGACGCCACCTCGAACGCGTCCAGCGGCACCTTGCCGTCCGCGGCCTGCGTGCTGCGCTCCACGCGGTAGAGGAACAGGGGCGACTGGAGGAAGCCCTCCAGCACCATCCGCAAGCCGCCCTGGAACGCGGCCATCGTCGGGTACGCCTGCGGCCCCGTGCGGTACAGCGCCAGGTACCCCGCCACCTCGTCCGGGGTCAGCGGGCGGCGCAGGGCGCGCAGGCCGAAGGACTCCACGAACGCCTTCGCGCGCGCCTCGTCCGTGGTGCTGCCCGGGGGCAGCAGCTTGCCCAGCTTCGTCGCGTCCGTGGCCACCTGCCCGGCCAGGTCCGCCGCCGCGCGCTGGTAGGCGCCCCACAGCGCCTCGTCCACCGACAGCGCGCGCGCGTCGTTGCCGAAGAGGAAGCCGCTCTGGGCCGGATCCGCGCGGAACGTCTGCGCCAGCGCCGTGGGCGCCGCGTCCAGCTTGAGCAGGTCCTTCACGCTGCTCACCCACTGCGCATGCGTCAGCCGCGCGACGCGCACCGAGCGCGCCGGCTGCTCCACCAGGGGCGGGGGGTTGTTCGTGCCGTCCGGGTTGCCACCACCGGAGCCCGGATTGCGGGGATTCGCCGCGTCAGAAATCTGGCCTTCGCAGGCACTCAAGAAACTCAAGGAGGCCGCGAGAAGCGCGGAACTCATCCATCGTCGACGTCGCGCCATGGGGGGAAGCGCCTCCGTTCGTTGGAGGTCATCCCACTGGGGAGGCGTCAGGAAGTCAATCCGTACACCGGACGGCCGGGTTCCCAGTCACATGAATACTGGAAATGACCATCAACACCGGATCATCCCGGGATGAGGAAGCGCGCGATGACGCGCTTGAGGCCCACGTTCCCGCCGAACTCCACGGTGACCTTGGCGTTGGGGCCGGAGCCTTCCGCGGCGACGATTCGGCCGGAGCCGAACTGTTCATGGCGCACGCGCATGCCGCGCACGTCGCCGCCCACGCCGTCCATGTCGGACGACGCCTGTGAGTAGCTGCGGTCCACGCGCGGGCCGGTCTCGTCGTCGTCCCAGTTCCGGCGGCGCTGCGGCATGGCGGCGGCGCGCGGCGGGGGCGGCAGGTCGTTCTCCTTGAAGCCGAAGAGGGCCTGCGGCACGTCCGCGAGGAAGCGGCTGGGCGGGTTGTACTTGAGCTCGCCGAAGAGGGAGCGGCACTGCGCCAGGCTCACGAACAGCCGCTTGCGCGCGCGGGTGAAGCCCACGTAGCAGAGCCTGCGCTCCTCGGCCATCTCCTCGCCGCCGTCGGGCTCCTCGCTCTTGAGCGCGCGCGAGTGCGGGAAGACGCCCTCCTCCAGGCCGGTGAGGAACACGGCGTCGAACTCCAGGCCCTTGGCCGCGTGCAGCGTCATCAGCGCCACGCGCCCCTCGCTGACCTCCGCGTCCGCTTCACCCACCAGGCTGATCTGCTCCAGGAAGGCCTGCAGGGGCGGCACGTCCGCGGTGAGCGGCGCGGAGTCCACGCCCTCCGGCGCCTCCTCCTCGCGCGCTTCCACCGCCTGGGCGGCCGCGACCATGTCCGACGCGCGCTTCAAGTCGAACTCCTGCGCCGCGCCCAGCAGTTCCTTCAGGTTCTCCGCCCGGGTGAGCGCCTCGTCGCTGCCGTCCGCGACGAGCGACTCCACGAGCTTCGACTCCTTGAGCATCTGGTCCACCGCGCCCGCCGCGTCCTTCGCCGTCAGCGAGAAGGCGTGCAGCGACTGGAGCAGCTGGTGGAACCCGCCCAGCCGCTTCTGCGCGGTGGCGTTGAGGGACGGGATGCGGTGGCGCTCGCCCAGGGCCTCGTAGAGGCTCAGGCCCTGCTCGTTCGCGAAGTCCGTCAGCCGCTCCTCGGTGGTGTCGCCGATGCCGCGCGCCGGCACGTTGAGCACGCGCAGCAGGTCCGCGTCCGAGCGGGGGTTCACCATCAGCCGCAGGTACGCGGACGCGTCGCGCACCTCCGCGCGGTCGTAGAAGCTGCGTCCGCTCACCAGCTGGTACGGCACGCGCGCCAGCCGCAGCGCCTCTTCCAGCACGCGGCTCTGCGCGTTGGTCCGGTAGAACACCGCCATGCTGGAGAACTTGATGAAGCCCTCGCGCTGGACGGCCAGGATGCGCCGGGCCACCTCCTGCGCCTCCGCGCGCTCGTCGCGGTGCAAGAGCAGCTCCAGGTTCTCCCCCTTGGGCCGCTCGCTCCAGAGCTTCTTCGCCATGCGGCGCGGGTTCTTGGAGATGACCTCGTGCGCGGCGGTGAGGATGTTCTGGTCGGAGCGGTAGTTCTGCTCCAGCTTCACCACCTTCGCGCCCGGGTACTGCATGGGGAACTGGAGGATGTTGTCCACGTCCGCGCCGCGCCAGCGGTAGATGGACTGGTCGTCGTCACCCACCACCACCAGGTTCGCGGACGGCGGCGGGGCAATCTGGCGCAGGAACGCGTACTGCACGGGGTTGGTGTCCTGGAACTCGTCCACCAGCACGTGCGTGAAGCGCGTGCGGTAGCGCTCGAGCACGTCCGGCCGGTCGCGGAAGAGCTTCACGAGGAGCAGCAGCAGGTCCCCGAAGTCCACCGCGTTCGCCGCGCGCAAGAGCTTCTGGTAGCCCGCGTACACGCGCTTGACGATCTGCCCGCGCACGTCCTCCTGCTCCACGCGCATGTCCTCCGGCAGCCGCGCGGCGTTCTTCTCCTGGTCGATGCGGTGGAGGATTTCGCGCGGCTGCATCACCGGCTCCACGCCCGCGTCGCGCATGGCGCGCTTCACCAGGCTGAGCTGGTCGCCGTCGTCGTAGATGACGAAGGACCGGGTGAGGCCCACGGCCTCCGCCTCGCGGCGAAGGATCATGGCCGCGGCCGAGTGGAACGTGCTCACCACCAGGTCGTTGGCCTGGGCGCCCAGGAGCTGCGTGAGGCGCTCGCGCATCTCGCGCGCGGCCTTGTTGGTGAAGGTGACGGCCAGGATGCGCCAGGGGAAGACGCGGCGCACCTTCACTAGGTAGGCCACCCGGCGGGTGATGACGCGCGTCTTGCCGCTGCCAGCGCCCGACAGCACGAGCAGGGGGCCGTCGCCGTGGAGCACGGCTTCCGCCTGGGGCGGGTTGAGGTCTTCGAGGAGGGCGGTTTCGTGCGCGTTCACGGGGGCTTCCACCGGGGGGAAAGAACCCCGTCTTCTAACGTCTTTCGCACGCCGGTGCCGGGTCTTCCGCCATCCCTGGCGCCCGCCGGGCCGTCCGCTCCAGGGACGGGCAGGAGCGTGGGATATAAGAAGGGTCCACCGCCATGTCCGACACCCCGTCCCGCCCGTCCCAGGCCCAGCTCGACCGCTTCGCGGACCTCTTCAACCAGAGCCTCACCCTGCGCCACTTCGGCGCCCGGATGTCCTTCCCCGAAGGGCGCATGGTGGTGGTGGAGCTCCCGGAGGTGCAGCCGCAGCACCGGGGCGGCCTGGGGGCCTCCGCCGTCAACGGCGGCGTGCTCTCCGCCCTCTTCGACTTCGCCATCGGCTGCACCCCCGCGCTGCGCGACCCCACCCGCCGCTGCGCCACCGTCCAGCTGTCCATGAGCTTCGAGCGCCCCGCCACCGGCAACCACCTCCGGGTGGAGGCCGTCATCGACAACGGCGGCCCGTCCACCGTCTTCGCCTCCGCGAAGCTGATGGACGCGGAAGGCCGGGTGTGCGCCCGCTGCCAGGGCGTCGTGCGCGTCTCCTCCCAGCCGTGGGCCTCCGGCGAGAGCCCCGCCACCAACTGACATTCCCCCACCCCGGGCCACCCTTGCCCCTTTCCTTCGATATGCCCGGCCTGGAGGCGCGTTTCCCTGGCAGCCCGGGGCAGGAACGGTCCCCGGGGGACGAGCGCGGCTCGCAACGGGAAGACGGCATGGATGCAGCCGTACAGGGCTTGGGGATGACGACCCTCCAGTCGCGGCAGGACACAGGCAGGGTCGCTCGGCCGGCGGCGCCGGACGAGGAGGCCCTGTCCCGGCGCGCGCTGGCGGGAGAGCGGGCCGCGTGGGACGCGCTCATCGCGCGGCACCAGCGCCGGGTGGTGGTGTCGCTGCTCGCGCGGGGCATCCGGGTGGACCGGGCCCAGGAGCTGGCGCAGGAGACGTGGGCGCGGCTCATCCAGCAGCAGCAGCGGGGCCTGCTCACGGAGCTGCGCCTGCCGTACCTCGCGCTCACCCAGGCGGCGTTCCTCGCGTCGGATGACGCCCGGCGCACGCGGCGTGAGTCGGTGGACGGCACGGTGGAGGACCTGCCGGAGCGGCAGCAGCCGGTGGACCCCGCGCAGTCCGCGGAGAAGCGCCTGTTGTCCGAGGAGCAGCTGGCCCGGGCGCGCGACGCGCTGGAGCAGGTGGCGCCGGGCGCGCGCAACGTCTTCCTCCTGGCCTGTGACGGCCAGGGGCTTCCCCATGCCGAGGTCGCCTCCCGCGTCGGGCTGTCCGTCCAGCGCGTGCGACAGATTTTGTGCGAGGTCCGCAAGAAGCTGCGCACCGCGCTCGAAGAGGAAAACCATGTCTAGCCCCACGCCCCACCTCACCCGCGACCGCACGGAGCAGTACCTGCTGGGCGCGCTGCCGCCCGAAGCCTGCGCGGAGCTGGAGGCCCACACCCTCACGTGCGAGCCGTGCGCGCGGCTGCTCCAGGAGGAGGCCCTGCTGGAGGAGCAGCTGTACGAGGTCGCCGCCGCCACGCCCCGCGAGGCCGTCGTGGTGCGCCCCGCGCGCTGGCACCGTCCGGCCGCTGTCGCGGCGGCGCTGGTCGCGGTGGCGGCCTCCGTGTTCCTGCTGCTGCGGCCGGGAGGGACCGTGTCCACCCCGCCGGTGACGCCCGTGGAAGCGCCGGTCGTCGCGGTGCAGGAAGCGGAGGAAGGGCCCCGGGACATCGTGGTCGCGTGCCCGGACCTGGCCACGCAGGAGCACTGCCTCCAGTCCGCGAGCGCGCGCGGGCTGCTCGTGTATCACCCCGGTGGACAGGGCGAGGTCCCCCGCTACGACGCATCCAGCGGGCTGACCCGGGTGGCGCTGAGCTCGCGGCCGGCCGCCCTGTAAGGACATCCTCGATGACGCTCCGAACCCGCATCCCCGGCCTGCTGCTGGCGCTCTGCGCGCCCCTCGCTGCGGCCCAGACCCCCTCCACCGCGTCGAGCGCCTCCACGACGGCGCTCGCGTCCACCTCGGCGGCGACACCCGAAGCCGCGGCGCCGAAGCCCGGCGAAGTCCCGGGCCCCGCCCTGAAGTCCGGTGCGGCGCCGATGTCCACGGCCTCGGTGGCTCCCGCTTCGTCGCCCTCTGGCGCGACAGCGGCGCCCTCCTCGGGCGGCATGCCCGCCGCGCCGGGGGCGACGCGGGCGAAGCTGCCGCAGGGTTGGTACGTCACGGAGAGCGCGCCCGCGCACTACGAAGCGGGCGTGGATGAGTCTTCCCCGTGCGAAGGCACGCGCAGCGCGTTCCTGCGCTCGCGCACCCAGGCCACGGACAGCTTCGGCACGTTCATGCAGGCCTTCAGCGCGCAGGACTTCCGGGGCAAGCGCCTGCGCTTCTCCGCCGCCGTGCGCCACCAGGACGTGAAGGGCTGGGCGGGGCTGTGGATGCGCGTGGAGGGCGCGGACCCCAAGCAGCCGCTCGCCTTCGACAACATGCAGTCGCGCGCCCTCGTGGGCACCCACGGCTGCAAGCGCTACGACGTCGTGCTGGACGTGCCGAAGGAGGCCACCACCATCATGGCGGGCCTCATCATGAGCGGCACCGGCCAGGCGTGGCTCGGCGGCGTGCGCTTCGAGACGGTGGATGCGTCGGTGAAGACGACGGACCTGCTCGCCACCCCGCAGCCGCTGCCCTCCGGCCCCCAGGGCCTGGAGGAGCTTCCCGTCTCCGCCCCCGTCTGGAGCGGCGGCGAGCGGCTGGGCCGCGTGGGCTACTACTGGTTCGACGCCCTCACCGTGCAGACGGAGAACCCGCTGGTGAAGGGCAAGGGCCAGCTGTGGCAGGGCACCGTGGGCGACGAGCTCTTCGAGCACGGCATCGAGGTGAACGGCACCTACCGGAACTACCCGCTGCGCGTGAAGGTGCACGCGGGCGGCTCCACCACCCGCATCCAGGGCACCTGGGGCACCGGCCCGGTGGACATCCGCCTCAGCCCGGACGTGCTGCACATGCGCTGGGGCGTCTTCGAGCGCAAGCTCCTGCGCGACCGGGACGCCGCCGCGGAGCAGGGCTGCAACGTCTACCGACAGATGGAGGGCGTGCACGAGATGGACCGCATCGACGTGTGCGGCGTCGCGCTCGCCACCCGGCCGCCGCTCACGCAGCTGGTGGTGTCGTTCCTCGCCAACACCTTCCGCCGCGATCCGTCGCCCTTCACGCCGCCCGTGCCCCGTCCGCCCGTGCGCTCCCCGCAGCCGTATGACGCGTCCGGGGGCCATCGCCCCGCCTCGCAGCTCCAGTGAGGCGGGGGCGGAAGGAAGGGCCCTGCCCTTCCTTCATCGCCTGACGTCAGAACGCGAAGTCGCGCTCCAGCGTTTCCTGCCCGGCCTGCACCGTGAGGTGGGCCGCGTGCGCGCCGGTGGCCAGCGCCGTGGACAGGTCGAAGGACAGCCCCTCCGGCCCCTGCGTCGGCTTGAGCGACGGACGCCCCGGCGACAGGAAGACGGCGGCCGTCACGGCGCGCGTACCCAGGGGCTGCACCAGCAGCCGCACCCGTTGACGCTCGCGCACCAGCACCACGCGGAAGTCGCGCCACTCCTCCAGCACCTCGCGGTGCTCCGGCAGGCGGGCCGCGCCCGGGCGCCGGGCCACGTCCGCGCGGGAGTCCCGCGCCGCGCGCGGGGCCTGCGCCCCGTCCTCTTCCAGCTCCAGCGCCTCGTCGATGGCGGCGTCGCCCTCTTCCAGCGCCAGCACGGCCTGCGCGCACTCGCCACAGCCCGCCGTGTGGGCCTCCACGCGCTCGCGCTCCTCGCGGCCCATCTCGCCCGAGTCCAGCCGCCACAGCTCGTCGTCCGTGAGGTGACGGCGCGGGGGGCTGTCCACCACCGCGGTGTCCGCCCGGTCCGCGCGGCAGCTGGCACAGTCCTTCAGGTGCTCAGGCTCCTTCATGGGGCGGCCCGTCCAGGACGCCACCAGGTCATCGCAGCCGGCCCGCGCGGAGAACCACCACGCGCCGGGACGCTCCACGGGGTCCAGGAGGTCGCGCTCGGCGCGGCGCTCGGCGTTGAGCGGGATGAACCAGCGCGCCCGGGAGCGCAGCGCGGTGTCCAGGTGGCCCAGCGCCCCGAGAAACCGCTCGCGAGCGGCGAGCGCGTCCCCGTCCAGCGGGCCCTTCAGCATCTCCCAGGTGACGAGCGCGCGGGCGGCGGAGGCGGCCCGGTCCCGGGCGGCCAGTCCTTCCAGCGCGGACGCGCGCCACAGCTCCGCTTCCTCACCCTCGTCGCCCAGCGCCACCTCCATCGACTCCTCGGCGGCACGCAGGAGCAGCGGCTGGAGCGCCTGCGGTTTCTGCTGGCCAAGCCAGGCTTCCACCTGGGGGCGGTCCAGGCCCTTCAAGGCCTCTTCCACCCCGTCGGTGCCGAGCCGGTCCGAGCGGCGCAGCACATCCCCCACCACCTCCAACAGCTCGCCCACCGGAAGGGGGCCCGCGCCCAGGCGCGCGTACCGGGCCTGGTAGCGGGACAGCGCGTCGCCCTTCATCGGGACATCCCGGGCAGGGCGGAGGACATCTGCCCCCCGCGGGGCGTCACGACGGCTCCTCCGGCAGTCCGTCCCGCTGCAGCTCCAGCAGGTACAGGCGCAGGTATGCCTGGGCGCGGCTGACGCGCTTGTACGAGTTCACCACGCTGATGTCCAAACGGCGTGCGCATTCCTCGTGATCCTCCACGTCCTCGTGGTGATACAGCTCCCATGCGGAAGCCTCCTTGGGGTGCTCCTGCTGGAGCCTGGCGTAGGCGGCCCAGTACAGCTCCTGCGCCTCGGCGCGCTCCTCGCGACGCCGTGCGCCTTCCACCGCCCGGGCCACCTCGGACGGGGTCTCTTCCATGACGTCATCGGGCGACACCGGCGCGGGCGCCAGCTCCTCCCGGTGCCGCCGGTAGAAGTCGATGGCGACGTGCTTGACGATGCGCAGGAAGAACGTCTTGGGAGACGCGCTCCTGCCCGGCATCTGCTCGGACACGCCCCGGAACTGGTCCAGGCCCCGGTCGAGGAACTTCCCCACCGCGTCCTGGAAGAGCTCGTCGGCGTCCGCCGGGGAGCCGCGTCCGTAGCTGCCCTGAATCCTGCTGATGACGTAGCGGGCCGGGCGCGCCCATCGCGCGCACAAGGCCCCCAGCGGGGTTCCCACGGCCTCGCCCGTGGCGCGGCGGCGGGACACCTCCGCGAACAATTCCTCATCCGTGAGCTGCTCGTACACCGGAGGACCCTGGAGGCTGTCCCGGGACGTCCTCATCCCGAGAGGTTGGGTTACGGGGATGTGGCGCGGCAAGGTAGCACGTTGCATCCGCGGACAGCCTCCGACTGGTTACCCCAACCCCCGACTCCCGCCCCCCGCGTTTCCTGACACGCTTTCTTCGCGGGCCCGAAAATGACGCGGCGGGTCTTCTCCATAGAGGACGGAGCAGGCCTCCAAGCCCCCGGAAAAAGGCCGGGAAATGCGCGGTCAGGTTTCCGGCCGGGGGGGCGTCCTGGGGCGCATCGCTTTCGAGCGCCCGGCCGAAGAGGCCCTACACGCCGTGGTTCGACTCCACCCCTCCGCTCGCAAGGCGGGGGGACCGCCGGCGGTCCGGCACTGAACTTGGGTTTCAGCCAACCGGCTTCCTCACTCGGGCGCTCACTTTTTCCCTCCCAACTCCAGGCGGCCCTTCCGGGCATGCCTTGCGTCCCGAAAGGGGGACGACCGCCATGAGCACCGCTCGCACCCAGACGACCCTTCCGGAGACGCAGCGGGGACCGGCCGAGCGGCTGCTCGACGTGGTGCTCGGCGGCTCCGCCCACCTGTGGCATCACCGCCCGGGCCTGGACGTGAACGGCACCTGGGTGGCCGCCGCCAGCGCGGACGCGAAGGCGCAGGCGCGCGGCCGCAAGGTGGCGCCGGGCCTGTTCGTGCCCGCCGCGGTGAAGCTGTACGGCCAGCTCTTGGAGCTCTACCGCCTCAACCCCATGCTGATGGCGCACTTCGCGTCGTACGCGCTGACGCAGACGGACTGGCGCGACCTGAAGGTGGCCACCTGCGCGCTGATGCTGGTGCAGGAGCACGCGGGCCAGCCCGTGCGCGACGGCCAGGGCGCGGTCGCCTTCCACGACGACGACTACCGCGCCATCGGCGAGGCCATGGTGCTGCACTACGTGCGCCGCTCCACGCGGATGCTCACGCCCAAGGCCGTGCTGCGCGTGGCGGAGCTGCTGGAGACGCCGGAGATTGCCCGCCTCAACCGCGCCGCGGGCTTCGGAGACCCGGCGTCGCGCAAGCCGCCCCTGGGCCGCTGGAAGCGCGTGGCCCAGAAGTGGCTGGCCGCGCGCGAGGCGAACCTGCCCATGCTCCAGGGCCTGGTGAAGGCGGGCTACAAGGAGACGCTGAAGCGGCTGGCGCGCAAGGCGGGCTACAAGCCCCAGTCACAGGGCTTCTTCGAGGTGCTCGGCTGGAAGCAGAAGCAGGCGGGCGGGGGCCACCGGCAGGTGGGCCTGCAGGGCCTGACGCTGGTGAAGCGCGAGCGCTTCGACGGCCTCTCCGAGGCGGAGATCTGCGAGTGGATTGAACTGGAGCGGCTCTCCTACAAGGAGGTCGTGGGCCGGCTGCCGAAGGACGTGGGCCTCACGCCCGCCATCCTGGCGACGCTGCTGCCGTCGTTGTCGGACCGCGACCTGCGGCTGATGACGCCCACGCTGGAGGACCTGGGCCTGCTGCAGGAGCCCTCCGTGAAGGCGCGCTGGGAGCGGGCGGTGGCGAACGCGACGGACCAGCGCTCGCTGAACATCGCGAAGAACGTCCGGAGCGAGGACGTGCGCCGCAAGCTGGAGGAGGCGAGCGACAACGCGGTGAAGAAGGCGGTGGCGGAGGCGACGGCGGAGGCGGACGTGCGGGTGATGTTCCTCATCGACAAGTCCGGGTCCATGGAGGGGGCCATCGAGCAGTCCAAGGAGGCGCTGTCGCGCATCCTCGCGGGCTTCCCGATGGACAAGCTGCACGTGGCGGCGTTCGACACCATGGGCACGGTGCTCAAGCCCAAGGCGCCCAACCGCACGGCGGTGCAGCACATGCTGTCCGGGCTGAAGGCGTCCGGCGGCACGGTGCACGCGGCCGGTGTCCACGCGCTGCACCGCTCCGGCGTGCGCATCCCGGCGGAGGCGAAGCTGGTGGTGATGGTGGTGGGTGACGAGGCGGGCGAGGCGGGCGACCAGTTCGCCCGGGCCTTCCACGCGTGTGGCTACAGCGTGGCGGCCATGGCGTTGCTGGTGAGCGTGGCGGGGGCGCGCGGCAGCACGGTGCGCTCGGGAGCGAAGCAGCTGGGCGTACCGTTCAACGAGGTGAGCGTGGGGCAGTTCGCGGACCCCTACCAGGTGCCGCGCGTGCTCCAGGCGCTCGTGGACGCCCCGCGCGAGGCGGGGGCCAGCCAGTCCGGCTGGGTGGACCGGGTGATGAGCACGCCGCTGCTGAAGGTGGCGTGAAGACGGAGGCAGGGGCGTGGACTACCGGAAGCTGCTCGGGAAGGTGGAGTCGGCGGTGCTGCCGTATTTCGGCGGCGGGACCGTGGACGCGCCTTCACGCCGCCTGCGCGTCACCCAGCCCGTCGCCCCGGGCTGGTGGCGTTTCGAGGTGAAGGGCCGCGAGGCCACCGCGCGCGAGCCGGCGTCTCCAGATGGGTTGGAGGCGCTGCCGCGCGTGCGGGGCCATGTCTGGGGGACGCGGCTGGTGCGCGAGGGCGCGGTGGCGGAGGCGCTGGCGTTGATGCCGGAGGAGGAGCCGCCGCGCCTGTCGCCGGTGACGGCGCGCCGCTGGCATGACGGCACGCTGCTCTTCGAGGGCGTGGAGTTCGAGGGCGAGGCGGAGGAGGCGGCGCGCCGCGCGCTGGAGGAGGACCGTGCGCTGGGGGACGCGCGTGGCGTGAGTGCGTCGCTGCGCGCGGCGTTCGGCTTCGCGGTGCTGGAGGCGGCATCGCGCGGCACGGGCATCCCGTTCGCGCCCGTGGAGGCCCGTGCGCGGGTGCTCGACGTGGCGCGCGAGGGACGCGCGGAGGCGGAGCGCTGCCTGCGTGTGCTCGCGGACGAGCGTGCGCGCTTCCTCCGGACGCAGGCGGAGCAGGAGGCCCGGCGCGAAGAAGCGCAGACGCGTGCGTGGACGCACCGCGAGCACGGTGCGCCCGAGGTCTGGCGGGACGCGGAGGGGCGCGAGATCGCGCGGCCGTTGTCAGGGCGTGAGCGTGAACGGTGGGAGGCCCTGACGCGGATGCGCCAGGAGCCCGGCCCGTCGCCCTTCCCTGGCGACCCAACCGGACGCGAAGCAGCCCGGGCCCGGCCCCAGGGCACGCGGGACGGAAGGGGCCCCACGCGACATGAGCGCTGGCGTGCGGAGTCGGAGGTCGGCGCGTGGGTGGAGCGCGCGCTGGACAAGGCCGGCGCGCGGCTGCTCGGCCACCGCCGTCTGGGGGACGGCCTGCTGGAGGTCGTCTACACGTTCATGGGCGAGCGCTTCGTCACGGTGGTGGAGGCCGCGACGCTGCGCGTGCGTGACGCGGGCGTGTGCCTGGCGGGCGCGGACTCCCAGGTCACCCTGGAGAGCCTGCCGTCGGTCCTGAAGGAAGCCATCGACACGGACGCGCTGGTCATCACGCGGCACGTCTGAAGCGCGTGTCCGACCGGGCCCGTTCACCACGTCGGTACGGGTCATTCGGGAGGAAGGACTTCATGTCGACGACGCGCGAGGTGTGCCTGCTCATCGGGCCGGAGGACGCGGTGCTGTGGGGCGATTCCTTCGACGACCCCGTGGCGCTTCCGGACTCCCGTGCACGGTGGGAAGCCATCTGGAGCCTGCGGGACACGCTGGTGGAGATCACCCACAGCCACCCCGAGGGCCCCCTCGGCTTCTCCCAGGAGGACGAGACGACCATGGCCGCGCTCCAGGTGGCGCTGGGCCGGCCGCTGCGCTTCTCCGTGGTGGCCCCCGACGGCATGTTGGTCCGCACCGGCGGCGAGGACGTGCTGGTGAGCGACGAGCCCCCCTGGGCCGCGCCGCTGCGCATCGCCTCGGGGCTCTTGTACGGCCGTCCGCGGCAGGCCCCGACCCTCCTCCAAGAGGACGGCCTGCTCCTGGACAGCGCCCACCGCAAGCCGTGAGCCTCTTCTTCAGCCCGGCAGCAGGATGATGCGGGCGATCTCCGGCGGCGCGGCGACGCGCATGGGCGGGCCCACGAAGCCGCACCCGCGGCTGACGTAGAGCTGCGACTGGCCCAGCTGGCTCAGGCCCGCGTTCTGGTCGCCCCAGATGAGGTGGCCCAGCACGTTGCCCGGGAACATCTGTCCACCGTGCGTATGGCCTGAAACCTGGAGCCCCAGGCCGCGCTGCGCCACCACCTCGAAGTTGGAGGGCTGGTGCGCCAGCAGCACCGACGCGCGGTCCGGCCTGCGCCCCTTCAGCGCCGCGTCCAGGTCATAACCGGGTTCACCGAACCGGCTCGCGCTCCAGTCGTCCACGCCGATGAGGTCGAAGGACGCGCCCGCGTCACCAATGGACACGGTGCGGTTGCGCAGCACTGTGATGCCCAGCCCCCGGACGAACTCCGTCCACGCCTCCACGCCGGAGTAGTAGTCGTGGTTGCCGGTGACGAAGTACGCGCCGTGCCGCGCCTGGAGCGCGCCGAAGCCGCCCACGTAGCGCCCCAGCTCCCGCACCGTGCCGTCCACCAGGTCGCCCGTCACGGCGATGAGGTCCGGCTTGAGCGCGTTGGTGCGCGCCACCAGCTCATCCACGAAGCGGCGCTGCAACACACCGCCGATGTGGATGTCCGTGAGCTGCACCAGCGTGAAGCCCTCCAGCGCCTTGGGCAGCCCGGGCAGCCGCACCGGGATGTCGCGCACGTCCGGCGGATGGAACGCGCGCCAGGCGCCGAAGCTGCTCACCGTCGCGCCCGCCACGGTGGCGCCCGCGGCCATCCCTCGCGCGAGGAAGGCCCGGCGCTCGGGGGACGGCGGCTCCGGGGCCTTGCGCACGCGGGCGAGCACGCCCCGCACCACGTCCAGCCCCAGGGTGAACATGAGCAGGTAGAGCACCAGCCCCATCCACACCAGCAGCGCGATGCCCGTCCACCACGCCACCTCGGAGGAGAACATCGCCCCCACCATCCGGGCGCCCAGGGAGCCCACGAGCCCCCCGGCGAAGAGCCCCATCCCCGCGCGGCGCAGCGCCTTGCTCGCCGTCACGTCGCGCACCAGGCGGCGGTACAGGTAGACGTGCGCCACCGCGAGCAGCGTGGTGACCGGCACGAGGAACAGCGCCATCCGGAGCCATTGGGGCATGAAGGCCGTGGCTATCCGCGCAGGAGCCGGTCCACGAGCGCCACGTACTGCTGCTTCGCGGCGTCCTTCGCCAGCCCCTTGCGGCCGGCCC
This sequence comes from Corallococcus exercitus, assembly GCF_042231735.1. Taxonomy (GTDB): domain Bacteria; phylum Myxococcota; class Myxococcia; order Myxococcales; family Myxococcaceae; genus Corallococcus; species Corallococcus exercitus_B. Next base: position 8,601,744 of record NZ_CP102577.1, on the reverse strand, counting down.
ACGCGTCGTACTTCGCGCGCCCCTTGATATCGAGCATGCCGGGGCGCTTGCCCTGCACGTCCCCTTCGGTGCCCTGCTTGTAGAGGGAGTACAGCTCCAGCAGCGTGTCGTTCGAGGGGGCCTTGGACAGCGTCTTCACCCGGGTCTGGGCGGCGCTGAAGTCATCATCGAGGGCCATGCGCGGTCTCCGGCAAGCGTGTGCCGGAGACCTTAACAGCCCGCTTCACATCGTCGGCAGCCAAAGGTGGCGGATGTCCTCCGGCAGCTGGGCGCTCACGTCCTCCGCCTCGCCTTCGCTGATCTGATGGCGGACGGCGTCCATCACCGCGCGCACCACGGGCTCCACGGCGTCCGGATGCAAGGCCAGGTCCTCGCCCACCTGCTTCAGGAGCTCGTCGCGGCCGAACTTCTCCGGACGGGGCTCGGCGTCGTGGCGTTCACAGCGGTGCAGCAGCTCCGTGAGCTTGCGCGGCAGCTGTGCCTCCAGGTCGTGCGACTCCTCCACCTGGATGCGCTGCTCCAGGCCGCAGAGCACGGAGACGGCCGCCTGCTGGGCGACGCTCGGGGACATGCCTCCCCGCTCACAGAGGTGGTCGATGAAGCGGGCATACGTCTGACTGGCCCGCATCGCACTGCGCCGCGCACGCCGCTCCTCGATGGACAGCTCGCGCCGCTCCTCCGCGGGCTCCTCGTCCTGGGGTGTGCCCGAACGGCGCTGCGGATCACGGTCTTCAGCCATGGGGGTCCTCCCTGTCGGTCCCGGTGGGTAACAGGGTGCCCACGCCCGCCTCGGCGGGCACGTCATCGCGGACTGCTGGACTGTCCGCCGGCTGCCTGACTGCTAGGCGGCCACGCGGCGGACGTAGGTGTCCCAGAGGGCGCCGAAGAAGAAGCCGCCGAAGCGGGCCAGGGCCTCCGCCCGGTGCACGCCATCCCGGGCGTTGAGCACGCGCAGGGTGGTGAGCTGGCGGGCGAACTCCTCCGCGGTCAGCCGCAGGAAGCCCCGGCCGATGCACGGCGCCTCCGGCCCGTCTCCCCGGTGCAGGGACACGAACAGCGTCGTGGTGTCCTTCCACAGGTCCAGGCCCGGGTCGTCATAGAGGTCCTTATAGCCCTCCAGGTAGTAGGCCTCGCCGGCCTCGCTGAGCAGGTGGAGCAGGTACTCCATCCGCTGGCCGCCCGGCCGAGCGTGCTCGCGGGTCATCAGGCGCAGCTCGCCGCGCGTCACCACCAGCGGGCGGGACGACAGCACCGGCGCCGTCACCGTGCCCATCAGCTTCAGGGGGTGGCGCTCGTCGCGCAGCGTCGCGTCCAGGTCCTCGGCCGTCACGGTGAGCACGAAGCGCAGGGGCGTGGCGTCGTCGCGCTCCGGGTCCCCGGCCTCCAGGTGCGGGGCCTTCACGTCACCGGACACGAAGCCGTGCATCGTCTCCGTGAAGCGGACGCCCACGGGCCCGGGGGCCGGACAGGCCTCCGCCTCCGGCAGCGGCGCGTAGTCGATGGTCCACCCATGGCGCCGGGCCATCAGCGCGCAGGCGCGCTCGGCGACGGCGGAGATGGTGAGCAGCGGGTTGATGCCCAGCGAGCGCGGCACCACCGACCCGTCGGACACGTACAGCCCTTCATGCACCGCGCGGCCGGAGGCGCTGGAGAAGACGCGCCCTTCGTGGTCCACCACGCCGTCCTCCGCCCGGTCGGCCATGACACAGCCGCCCAGCGGGTGCGTGCACAGCAGCTCCTTGCCGAAGGCCTCGGACCAGAGCGGGTAGCGCACGAAGGTGCCGCCCAGCGCGGCGGTGGCCCGGCGCAGGCGCTCCTCGATGCGGGTGAGCTGCGGGTCGCGGCCGGCGTCCGGCCAGTGCAGGCGCACGCGGTCGTGCTCCAGCCGCAGCTCGCCCTTGCCCTCGTCGTGCGACATCACCATCAGCGTCTGCGTGTGCTCCACCGCGCCGTGGTCCGGGCCGCGCACCAGGCTGTCCGCCTGGCGCAGCCGTTCCTGCACCCAGTCCAGGATGCCCTCGTCGGTGTCCTCGCCCACCAGCGCTGCGGCCCCGGCGAGCGCCGCGGGCATCAGCGACGCGAGCGCGCCGGGGATGGCGCCCTCCTCGATGATCATCCCCTCGTCCAGCCGCGCGGTGTCGCGCTGGTCGATGACGCCCGCGATGCAGGGGCCTACCGGGTCGCGCGTCTCGTGGTCCTGCTCGCCGTGGCCCACGCCGTGGACGGGCATGTCCAGGTTGTAGCCGAAGGCCAGCACGTCGCCGTTGCTGCTGAAGCGGTGGCCCAGCTTCGACGACACGGGCAGGCCGCGCTCGCGCGAGCGCAGGAGGATCTCCGCCGTGCCCATGGTGCCCGCCGCGAGGATGACCCGGTCCGCGGTGAGCCAGGCGTCGGGCGCGTCGAAGCGCTCGCGGCCGGTGTTGAGGGGCCGGTAGTAGACGCGCCACTTCGCGCCGTCCGGCACCACCGCGCGCACCGCCACCTCGGTGAAGATGCGGGCCCCGTGCGCGTGGGCATCCGGCAGGTAGTTCATCAGCACGGTGTTCTTCGCGCCGGTGTTGCAGCCCGTGGCGCAGTCACCGCACAGCGAGCACCCCGGCTGCCGCACACCCGCGGCGTTGACGCCCGCCTCGAACGTCACCGCCACCGGAGGCCGCGTCATCCGTCCGCCCAGCTTCTCCGCGGAGATGCCGAACGTCTTGAGCTTCTGCAGGGGCGGATGGTCCTCCGGGTATGGCAGGGGCCGCAGCATCAGCTCCGCGTGCGCGAAGCCGTCCTCCAGCAGGCCATGCACGTCGGCGCGCAGGGCCTCCGGCCAGCGGGGGTCCTCGAACACGCGAGGGTCGGGCCGCATCGTCACGCCGGCGTTGATGAGCGACGTGCCGCCCAGGCCACAGCCGTCGATGACGGACACGTCGCCGTTGCGGTGGACCTCGATGAGGCCCGTGGGGCTGCCCACATCCAGGTCGCCCTGGCCCGGAGCGCAGTGGAGCTGGAACTCGGCCACGGCCTGCGCGGGCGTGCGCGGCATCTCACCCGGGTGCATTTCCCGACCGCGCTCCAGCACGCAGACCTGCTGTCCCGCGCGCGCCAGCCGGCTGGCGGAGATGCCGCCGCCGTAGCCCGACCCCACGACAACCACGGGGTAGTGTGATGCCAGCTCGCTCCACGGGGACGACAGCCTGCGCATGCTCGCTCCTGGCGGCCTGACCGCCGCCCTCTTCCGGATGCTGCCTTTTTATTCCCCACCGGTGACGCCAGCGAGGGGCCGCATGCTGCGCGGTTCAACGGCGCGGATCCACTCCCCGTCCAGCTGGGGCCCCTGCCTGTCCCCCTGGACAGGCTCCCTCCTGCCCGCCCGGACAGCAGGCGGCCCACCTGCCCGGTCGGGTCCTGCCGGACAGACGTGAAGGGCGCGCGTTCTTGAGCGGAAATCCTCCCGGGCCCCGGTCGTCCCAAACCTGTCCGACTGTCGGACAGGTTCGCGCGGTGCGCCGCCGACGGGGACACGCCTCAAGTCCTGAGGACTTAGAAGAAGCGGCGCAGCACCCAGGCGCCCAGGCTCAGCAGCACGGAGATGACGAGCATGGACGCCAGCGGCGCGAAGAAGCGCGTGTGGCCGCTCTCCACGCGGATGTCGCCCGGAAGCCGGCCGAACCAGGAGAAGGCCCCGGCCCACACCAGCAGCCCCACGACGATGAGCCCCAGGCCCGCCACCACCAGCATCAGGCCCATGGACTTCATGCGGGACTCCCCTCCTCCAGCTCCGCGGCCTCGCCTCCCGCGCGGCGGAAGGCATTCACCAGCCGGTGCGCGTGGCGCGTCGTCTCCGGCTCGCGGTAGCGGGGGCTCGCCTTCAACACCCACTCCACGGCGGTGTCCAGGTCCATGCGGTGGCCGGGAGAGACGTACACGGGGCTGACGCCCGCGCGGGTGCGGACCGCCATGCCCACCACTTCCCCCTTATGGGTGATGGGGGACGTGGCGCCCCGCCGCTCCGCGAGCTTCCCGGGCGTGCCCACCAGCAGCGACTTGGCACAGCCGATGGACGGGATGTCGAACAGCAGCCCGCCATGGCAGGCGATGCCCAGCCGTCGCGGGTGCGCGGTGCCCTGGCCGTCGAAGACGAGCACGTCGGGGCGGACGGTGAGCCGTGCCCAGACGGCGGCCAGCACCGGCAGCTCACGGAAGGACAGCAGGCCGGGGACATAGGGGAACGTCAGCGGCACCGCGGCCACGGCGCGGGCCACCGGCTCGAGCGTCGCGGCGTCGAGCACCACCATGCCGCCATAGCCCGTGTCATTGCCCTTCTCCGTGGAGATGTCCGCGCCTGCCAGGCGGGTGATGCGCAGGCCCGGGGGCGGTTCGAGGATGAGCTGCTCGCGCAGGCGCTTCTGCAGCGCCACGGCCTCCGTGGGCGTCACGTTCCAGTCATGCGGTGCTCGTGGTGACTCCATGGGTCTCCTCCCGTGAACCCAACACTGTGCATCGTCTGGCCGGGGCGTGACCGCTGCTCGCTTCCCCTGCGTCCAGGAGAGGACGGACATCGGCCGGGCGGGGTTGTCAGGAAGCGCCTGGAGGCGCCGTCCCGGGCCAGGGTTCCCTTCCTGGAGGCTCGAAGCCATGGCGACGCTCAACATCACCCTCGATGGACACTCGGCGGACGTGCCGGTGGAGCTGGAGCGGCACATCAGCGACACCGACGTGCGCCGCATCGCGGTGGAGCTGGTGCGCTCGGGCGGCGTGCCCGGTCTGCACCGCTTCGAGCTGCGGGACGAGGCCTTCCAGCACTACGTCGTGGACCGCTTCCGGGGCGCGCACGGTGAGGAGCGCATCTACCTGCGTCCGAAGGTGCCCTTCGGGGCGTGCTGAGGACCGCCGCCATGCGCATCGTCTTCTGTGGCGTGGGGGCCATCGGGTCCACGGCGGCGCTGCTGTGCCGCAACCTGGACGCGACGTTGGTGTTCATCGACTTCGACCGGGTGGAGTCGAAGAACCTGCTGTCGCAGGCCTACGTGAAGCCGTCCGTCGGAAAGAACAAGGCGGAGGCGCTGAAGCTCCAGCTGCACAACCTGCACGGCGTGAAGGCGGAGGCCTTCGGCGTGCGCCTCACGCGCGACAACGTGGAGGCGCTCTGCAAGGGCGCGGACCTGCTGGTGGACGGCTTCGACAACCAGGACAGCCGCCAGCTGCTCAGCGACCACGCCCGGAAGACGGGCACGCCGCTGGTGCACGGCGCGGTGTCCGCGGACGGCACGTTCGGGCTGGTGCGCTGGGATGAGCGCTTCACGCCGGACGCCGAGGACACGCACGGCCAGGCCACCTGCGAGGGCGGCGAGCACCTGCCGCTCCTGGGGCTGCTGGCCGCGACGCTCGCGCGGGCGGTGCAGGACTTCCGCAAGCACGGGGTGAAGCGGGACGCCTTCGTGAACCTCGACGCCGTCACCCCGGTCGCGGGTCAGGGCTGAGCCTCCGAGCCGGCCCCCTCAGCCCGCCCGCGACAGGGCGTCGTGCTCCTTGTCGAAGCGCACGAGCGCCTGGACGATGTCCTCCTTCGAGTCCGTGAGCAGCAGGTGGCGCGCGTAGTCATGTCCCCGGGCCAGGTGCTCCAGCAGCGGGTACACGGGCCGGGTCTTCGTCCAGAACTCGCGGCCCAGGAAGAGCATCGGGCTGATGACGCCCACGGTGTTGTAGTGGTTCTGGCAGGCGTCCTGGAAGATCTCCTGCACGGTACCCGCGCTGCCGGGTGAGTAGACGACGCCGCCCCGCGCGATGGTGAGCAGGCCCTCCTCGCGCACGCTGTTGGCGAAGTACTTCGCGATGCGCGTGGCGAAGGGGTTGGGCGGCTCGTGGCCGTAGAGCCAGGTGGGGATGCCCAGGCTGTCGCCCATCGCCGCCGCGTCGCGCAGGGGCCAGGTGGCGCGCACCTCGAAGGCCCGCGCCAGCCAGTCCCGGTCCTTGTAGGACGGAGCCCGGGACAGGACCGCGAGCGCCGCGTCCAGGTCCTCATCCGCCCGTCCAGCGAACCACGCGCCCAGGTGCGTGGCCTCCATGGCGCCCGGGCCGCCGCCGCTCACCAGGAAGAAGCCCAGGCGCGCCAGCGAACGGGCCAGCTCCGCCACGGAGCGGTAGTCCTCCTGTCCCCGCAACATCGAGTGCCCACCCATGATGGCCACCACCCGGCGGGGCTTGCCCTGGTCCAGCAGCGCATCCTCCAGCGCGTCGCTGATGGCGTGGTCGTGAAGCCGCTGCGCCAGGGTCTCCAGGATGGACGGCGGGTGGGCCCCGCCGCGCGAGTTCCAGTGCGCGTAGATGCGCGCGTCCAGCGTGTCCGCGTAGGTGTCCGGAAGGGTCGGGTCGAAGCCCGCGTACAGCTCCTCCGGCGTGTAGAGGCTGCTGCGGTACGGGCAGTAGGGCAGCCCGGAGAACGGCGGGAACACCATGGCGCCCCGCTCGATGACGCGGGACAAGGTCGCGGGCTCCAGCAGACAGCCCAGGAAGACCGTGCCGGTGAGGTCCGCCTTCAGCAGCGCGTCACCCCACGCGCGCAGGTCCAGCCCCTGGAGGATGACGTTGGCGAGGCTCCGGCCGTCGCGCAGGTGCTGCTCGAAGGCAGCCAGGGTCTCGAGTTCCGTCATGGGGGTCTCCGCGAGGTGCGTGTCAGGAACGGGATTATCGCCCCGTCGGTCCTCCCCAGAAAGGAGGGATGCCCATTGCAGATCCGAAACGCGCTTGACCCGAAGCGACCCGCCACGAAGGTGGCCTCTCCGGAGAACCTGGAGCGGGCCACCGCATCCTTCCGTGGCAGTGCGCCCGGGACCTGACGTTCGCACCCGCCTCCCGTAAGCCGGGAGGCATGGCCAGGGCCGGGTTCCCGAAGGGGGACCCGGCCCTTGTCGTGACCTGGGAGCTCGTCATTTCAGCCGCGCAGGCGGACAGGTTCCTTGCTCCCGGTGCCTAGAAATGAGCCTGGTAGCAGAGGAAGTTTCCCCCCGTGAAGTAGAAGGCCGACGAGAGGGTGGTGCTCGACGAGCTCGCGCAGAGGCTCACGATGATCTCCGCGCGCTGCCGGTCCGCGCCCAGCACGGTGTAGTCGGCTCCGGAGAACACCTGTGATGCTCCAGACAGGAGCGCCCCCTCCACCTTCACCCGGAAGAAGCCTCCCAGCTGATCCCTGGTCGTCGGGAAGGGCACGCTGGAGTACGCGGAGAGGGCGACCCTGACGACCTTCGGCGTCGCCTCCCCGCAGGCGGCCGCGTCCATCGTGGTGCCCACCATCCGGGCGTCATAGAGGATGGGCCCCGTGGTCCCAAGCCGGTCCTTGTCCTGGAAGTTCTCGTAGTTCAGGCAGGTCGGCGCCGGGAGCGCTACGCACAGTCCCTGGCGGCAGGAGTGCGTGCCGTAGTCGCAGGTCGATTGGCCCTCACCCGTGCAGAACGGATCGCTGCCGCCCGACTCCTTGCAATGCCCCGTCTGGGTGTCGCAGACCTCGCCCGTGCCGCACTGCGCATCCGTCGTGCACTTCGGCGTGCACACGTCGTGCGGGATGGAACACACCAGCTCGGAGCCGCCCTGGTTGCTGTTGCACAGCGCATCCGTGGAGCACTTGCACACCTTCTGGAGGACGGTGGCGCTCAACGCCGTGCAGGTCTTCGCGGTGTCCGGGCAGTCCGCGCTGGACTCGCAGGTCTGGACACAGACCTTCGCCGCGGGGTGGCAGAGCTCGGAACCCAGACAGTCCGAGTCATGCGTGCACGACAGGTCCCGCACCACCGGGACCCCGCACTCGCCCGTCGCCGTGTCGCACGTGCGGCCGTCGCTACAATCCGCGTCCTCGGCACACCGGGGCACGCAGACCTTCGACGTGGCATCACAGACCTCTGAAGCCAGACAGTCGGCGGAGGCCGTGCACCGCGGGTCCCGCTCCTCCCGGACCACGCACTGTCCTGTCGCGCTCTCGCACCGCTCGGTCGGGCCGCAGTCCGCATCCTGCGTGCACCTGTCGTCGTCAACGACGGGGTCTCGGGTGGAGCAGCCCGGCAGCACCACTCCCATCACGACGAGCATCCACCCGAGTTTCCAAGCTCTCATGCCGGTTCCCCCCCGCTGGACTGAGAACCCGATTGTAGCCGATGGCGACCCCACCCGCGTCGGGCGCGGGAGCGATGCCTACTTCACCGCCACCTGACGGCGCGGCGGCTGCGCCACCGGACGCTGCGGCAGGGCCTTCGCGGACACCTTCGCGCTCGCCACGGCGTCCGCGGTGGGTGCCACGCTGGTGTCCTGGAGCGGGTGGCCCTGGCTGTCCGTGTAGACGCCGTCCGCGAAGGGGCCCACGTACAGCTGGGGCGTGGCGGGCAGCGCCTGGGTGAGCACGGTGAGGTAGTTGTCCATCTCGTGCCGGATGGTCGCCTCCTGCGTGCTGGTGTCCCCGAGCGTGTTGTAGAAGAGCACGTCGAACTCCACGCCCACCTGCGTGTAGTTGGGCGCCAGCCACGAGGGCGGCAGCGTGGGCACCACGTCGTACTGGTTCACCACGCGCACCGTCGCGGGACTCGTGACGTACTGGGCGTAGGCCGTCCCCCACGAATCCGCGAGCCCGGCCTTCGGCGCCGCGAACGTGACGGTGGTGACGCTCAGTGACGGCTGGCTCACCGCCAGGTCCAACGCCAGCAACTCCGCCAGCCCTCCGCCCAGGCTGTGGCCCGTCACGTAGAGCGTCTGGATGCTGTTTGCCTTCAGCCACGCGAACACCTGCGCCTGCATCGACTGCGGCACGCCGGTGCCCGTGCCGGTGTAGATGCCCCAGAAGCCCCCGTGCACCTGCGGCACGGGAGACATCGCCGCGCCGGAGAACGGCGCGAAGGACGTGGTGGCGTACTGCTCGTCCGCGCTCGTGTCCGCCGACGTCACGGTCCCTCGCAGCGCCAGCATCGCCGTGCTCGAGTCCGCGCCGGAGGTGAACCACAGGCCGAACGCCTCCGCGACCCCGCCCTTCTGCGGCACCCACGCCGTGAGGCTGTCCGCCTGCGTCCAGCCCGAAGGCACGGAGTAATCCTTGCCGTTGAAGGAGGCGTAGGCCGCGACCACGCCCTGCCCCATGCCCAGCACCTGGGTCGCGTCCAGCACGGGCTGAATCGGCGTGGAGAGCGGGCTCGGCTGCGGACGGGCGGCGGCAACGGACGAGGTCGTCATGATCAACTCCCAGGAACATGTGGCGGGTGGAATTGCCGGGACCTGATTGCAGCGCCCATGCCGCACGCCGCTCCCTCGGAAGACCTCGCGGCGCGGGCGTGCTCGCGCGCTTTCGACGCGTCGACCGACACGTCGCCCAACACCTCCACGCGACTGGTGACTGGAAACATCAGCGCCCTGACGGCAGTCACCAGGAGGGCTGCCGTTGGCGAGGCCAGCGCCACGCGCCTCTCAAACAAGATCAACGGCTTGCGAGGGCCCTGCCGGTGCCGGGGCGTTGGCACATCCGCTGCTATGTGTGTCCTCGTCGCTGAACGCAGCACTTGCTCCCCTTCCTGAAAAGAGCCCCGTCATGGCCGTCTCCCCCATTGGCAGCAGCCCCGCTTCCTTCCGCTCCCCCATCCAGGAGTCCGCTCCTCCCCGCGCCCCCAGCATCCCGGGCTCCGTGGATGCCTCCGCCTCCGCCCAGAAGCCGGGCGGCAAGGGTTTCGACCTGATGTCGGCCCTGAAGACGGACGGCTTCGACGCCGGTGGCATCGGGGGCAAGGCCGCAGAGCTGAGCAAGGTGCTGGAGGGCGTCGCCTCCGTGCTGGGCAGCATCGCCCAGCTGGTGCAGGGCATCACCCAGGGCGCGCAGGGCGTCACCGAAGGCGTCAAGGGCGTCGCGGGAGCCGTGGGTGGCGCCGCGACCGGCGCGCTGTCCCTGGCCCAGTCGCCGCTGCAGGACCTGACGGCGGGCATGAGCCAGGCCCCGAGCCTGGAGTAGCCTGACGCAAAGCCAGACGCCGTGAAACAAAGAGGCGTGACAGCGATGAGCTGTCACGCCTCTCTGGCATCACGTCCTGGACGCGGCTACTCGATGGACGCGACCTTGTCGTCCTTGCCGAACTTCACCCGCACCTTGGACGTCTTCGACTTCCAGTACGTCCAGGTGCTGGAGTTGAACGAGGGCGTCTCATGCGGAGGCGGCGGGCCCCACGCCATGCGCACGGCCTCGCGGCTCATGCCGGGCTCCACCTCCGACGCGGAGACCTTCTTGCGGTCATCCGGCGACAGGGCCTGGAGCCTGGCGGCCTGGTCCTCCAGCGCGAACGACGCCTGGAACAGCTTCCACGTCTCCGAACCCGAGCGCGAGTCGTTCTCGAACTCCAGCTCCGCGCCGGTCTCCACGACCTTGAACTTCACGGAGGACGAGCCCTTGTCCAGCACCTCGACCCGCGCGTTGAACGGGATGATGGGCCCCTTGAGGTAGTTCACCCAGGACACGGTGCCGTCGTCGAAATGGAAGTTCGCGGTCGCGTAGTAATAGGTCTTCTCCACCGGGGGCGGCGGGGGGGCGGGGGCCACGGGCTCGTCGCCAACCCGCACGACCTTCCCGTCCGGACCGAACTCCACCTCGAACGTGGAGAACTTCGAGCTCCAGTACGTCCAGCGGTTGCCCTGGAGCGACGGCGTGCGGTGCGGCGGCGGCGGACCGGCCGTCAGCAGCACGGCCTCGCGCGACATGCCCCGCGCCAGCTCCCCGGCCCGGACCTGCTTCTGGTCCTCGGGCGACAGCGCGGCGATGCGCGCGGCGGGGTCCTCCGGAGCGAAGAAGCCGGCGAACAGCACGTTGATGGGCTTGCCCAGACTGCGGTGCGTCACGAACCGGAACTCGGCGCCCGAGTCCATCACCTTGCAGCGAATCTCGTCGTCGTCCCGGTCGATGACCGCGACCTTCGCCCCCACGGGGATGGCCACGCCCTTGCCGCGGTAGTTCACCGCGGAGAGCTGGTTCTTGTTGAGCAGGAAGGTGGCCTGGGCGAACACCACCTCGGCCTGGGCAGTCACCGCCGTCAGCAACCCCAGCGCGAACAGCGCGCCAAGGACATTCTTTCGATACACGCAAAACCCCCTCGGATTGAGCAGCGGCGCGTTTGTAGTGGTGTCTCACGCGCCGCCGCAAGGGGGGTCCACCGCGCCTCGGAGCGGGCGCGGCGGCTCCAGACCTGCCAGGTCAGGGGATGTAGCCAGCCCCGATGTTGATGCCCGGATCGCCCGTGCGGCCGTCGGCCCTCGCGACCCCCGCGTTGATCATCCCGAACATGTCGATGAGCTCCCCCGTGTTCGCGCCATCCAGGGTGCCGTTCCCGAAGAAGGGGTCCCACGCGCCTTCGATGATGGCGCCGGAGAGCTCCGTGACGGCGTCCTTGCTCGCGTCGATGTCCCCCGCGAAGTGGTTGCCCAGCCACTCGAAGACCGTGTCCACGCTCGCGCGGTCCCCGGTGCCGCTCTTGATTTGGGAGTAGGCCTCCTTCACCCCCGGGATGGACTCGAGGGTGGTCTCCATGAGGCTGCCCATCACGTCCACGATGGCCGTCTTGCGCGCGTGCTCGTCGTCCATGGCCTGCAGCGCGCCGCGCGCCCCCTGGAAGAGCGAGCCCAGGACGAACCCCATGTTGCGAGCCAGGACGTTGCCGCCCCCGTTCGCCATGAAGTCGGCGTTGCCCTTGCCCGCGGCCAGCGCGTCCACGATGCCCTGCTCCGCCCCCACGCCCAGGTACTTCTGCAGGGCGTCCGTCACGAGGCTCCGGCTGTCCTCGCTGCGGAAGGCGACATGGTCGAAGAACTTCACCAGCGGCGCGTCCCGCCCTCCGCTGAGCCGGTTCTCGGGGTTGGCGGCCGCATCGACGATGCCCGCCGTGTCGTTCGCGAACATGGTGGCCAGCGCGCGGTGGGTCCCGGGGCTGTCGTGGAGGAAGTCGCCGTCCACGGCCAGCGAGGCCTGCTGGAACGCCTCGATGCGCAGGTCCTTCGCGGCCTGCGGGTTGGAGAAGCTGCCCGGGTCCAGCTGGGCCACGTCCATCAGGAACTCGTTCACGCCGGCCCGCGCGGCGTCCTGGAAGTGCGTCCCGGTCTGGAGCTCCGGCGCCTCCGCGGCGGTGAGCGTGCCCAGGAAATCCGTGCGCTGCGTGTCGGAGAGGCCCACGATGGGGTCGAGCCCCGCCGTGCCCGGGGTCATGGAGCCCAGGGCCCACGCCACGGCGCGGGCCTCCTCGGGCGCGAGCGACGACGGGTCGGCCTTGAACGCCTCCAGGTAGCCGTTGGCGAACTCGCTCCGGAGCGCGTCACTGCCGGAGTTCGCCACGATCCACGCCGCGGTGGAGGCGCCGGGGGCATCACACGCCGGCCGGCCCTGCTGGATGCCCTCCAGCGCCGCCGCGGCCTCGGCCTGGCCCGGAGCACCCGGGGGCAGCGCGTGGAGCGCGCCCATCATCCGGGAGAGCCCCTGCATCCGGGCCTCGTTCGCCTCCCGGTCCGTCCCCAGGGGGTTGCTCGCATTCTGGACGCCCCAGGCCAGGGCCTCGCCGAGCAGCTCCGGCCCCAGCGCCTGCACCAGCTTGCCCTGGTCCTCGACGGAGTAGGACTCGGTGGCGGCGGACAGGAGGGTCCTGGCGAGTCCCGGGCCCTGGTCCGGCATGCCGCGCAGCTGGGTCATCAGCTCCGCGACCCGGTCCGGGCCCAGGGCGGCCATCAGCTCCTGGCGGAAGGCGACGTCCTCGGCGCTCGTGCCGCGGTGATTCCCCAGCAGGGTGGTCAGGCCATAGGGCTGCTCCTCCGGCGGGAACGCGTTGAGGGTGTCGACGGCCGCCTGGACCTCCGGAGAGACCGCCCCGGTCTGGACAGGCGTGGGCGTGATGACCTGCCCGGTCGGGATGATGGGGCCACCGGGGGGAGGCACGGTGCCGCTGACGGTGCCACCCCGGGTGGCGGAGGTGCCGCCCGGAGGAACGGGGGTGCCAGCCGGGGGCATGGGCGTGGGCGTCCCGAAGGCCTGGAAGGAGGTGCTTCCGCCCAGGAGCCGGGCCTGGCGCGTCCGCGTATCCGTCGAGAAGGAGTCCTGGTTCCGCTGCTGCTGGACCGGGTTCGGCGTCACCGGCCGCGCGGGCGGCGGTTCGACCTTCGCCAGGACGGGCTTGTTCTCTTGCAACGGCTGCGACTGCGCGGGACCGCGGAACTGGATCTTCACGAAACACTCCCCCTCGACGCGTGTGAGCCACGCTTGAGACATGGCTCTATCAACGCGTTCCGGAGGAGCGTGCTTAAACGCGATTAAATGCGGTTAATCAGGCCGCGGCGCTGCCGCGCGCGCCGTCCCAGTCCTCCACCTCGTAGAGGAACTTCGTGCCGCCCTTGAGCTTGCGGTTGGCGGACGTGCTCTGGACGAAGACGACGTACTTCTCCAGGCTCGCGGGCCGGATGCGCACCGTCTCTCCCGGCGGCAGCCCGAGCATCTCCCGCGCGCGCTCGCCGCTGTAGAGGTCACCGGACTTGCGGTCCATCAGCACCACCTCCTTGCGGCCCTGGATGGTCTCCGTCTTGGTGAACTCGTAGAAGCCGCGCCCCGTCCTGAAGCCCAGGCCGTTCTCCGTCACGAACTCCTTGATGGCGCTGTCCGCCTCCACCTCCAGCACCTGGAAGCGCCCCGGCGGCACCGCGCGCAGGTCCGTCTCACCGAAGAGCGTGGACGCGGCCCGCTTGAGCATCGTGTTGAACATCGCGTTCAGGCCGCGATTCATGCGGCCCTCGCGGGACACCTCCGCCTCGTACGCCTGGAGCTGCGCGTCCGACGACTGCTTGTAGCAGACGGCCAGCAGCATGTCGGTGACGTGCGAGAACTGATCCAGGCTCAGGTGGAAGCCGCCCGACTTCTCCGCCAGCTCCTTGTAGAACGACGTCGCGTGACGGCGGTTCAGCGCCTGGACGCCATACACCGGCACGCCCATGGCCCCCAGCGCGGCCACCTCCTTGCGCCAGTCCAGCTTCTTCGGGTTGTGCTGGGGCGGGTGCGGCACGTCGTCGCCAATGAGCACGAACGCCTTCGTGTAGCCCTTCGTCCAGGACAGGCTTTGCGCCTCGTGCAACACCAGCTCGTAGCACTCGGGCGCGTCCCCGCCGCCCGTCTGGCCCACCTTCTCCACGAAGCGCGTGATGGCCTTCGCGTCGTCGGTGAGGTCCAGGGCCTTGGTCACGTAGGTGGACCCCGCGTCACAGTAATCGCCGTGCGCGATGATGCCGATGCGGATGCCTGGAATCTCCTTCGTCAGCCGGTCCACGGCGGCACCCAGCTTCTTCCGCACCTGCGCGAGACACGGATACATGCTGCCCGTGGTGTCAAAGCTGAAGACGACCTCGACGCGATTATCAATCACAGACATCGTCATGGCGCACTCCCCCTCGTTTCGTTCCTCGCTGCGACGAAAGGAACAATACGCGTGGGGTCTGACATGGAAGGGGGCTCCCGGCGTCGGATTCCGGGCGGCCTCGTACTCCCGTGCCGTTGCCAGACCGGGGCCCTCGTTGCGTAGTGTCCTGGGGGGTGTCACGCCCCCGCACCACCCAGGGGGAACCATGAGGAACATCGGCATCATCGGAGCGGGTCAGGCGGGGCTCCAGCTGGGCTTCGGCCTGCTGGAGAAGGGCTACGCCGTCACGGTCTACTCGGACCGCACGCCCGAGCAGCTCTTCAACGCCCGGCTCGCCGCGACCACCTACCTCTTCGGCCGCGCGTACCAGTACGAGCAGGAGCTGGGGCTGGACTTCTGGAAGGGCCCGGGGGAGTACGCCCGGGGCGGGGACCTGGACGTCTGCGCGGCCCCCGGCCAGCGGGCGCTCCGCGTCCAGGGGCGCATCCTCCAGCCGGGCAAGGCCCTGGACCTGCGGGCGAAGTACTCGCGCTGGCTCGCGGAGTTCGAGCGGCGCGGCGGCACCGTGGTGGTGCGGGACGTGGACGTGGACGGCCTGGAGAAGCTCGTCCCGGAGCATGACCTGGTGGTCGTGACGACGGGGCGCAACAGCTTCACCCGGCTGTTCGAACGGGACGCCGAGCGCAGCGTCCACACGCAGCCGCAGCGCAACCTCACGGCAATGATTGTCACCGGCATGAAGCCGCTGAACGAGACGCCCTACCCCGCCCTCAAGTTCATCCTGACGGCCGGCCACGGCGAATACTTCTCCATGCCGTACTTCGACCGCATCCGGGGCCCGCTGAACTGCATCCTGCTGGAGGCCATCCCCGGGCAGGGGCTGGACCGCTTCGCCGGCATCGACACCGCGCGGGAGGCGATGGAGCGGATGAAGGGGGTGCTGCGCGACTTCTCGCCCTGGGTGGCGGAGCGGCTGGAGGGCGCCGCCATCGTGGACGAGTCCTCCTGGCTCACCGGCGCGTTCACGCCCACGGTGCGCAAGCCGGTGGGCCGGCTTCCCTCGGGCCGGGCGGTGATGGGGATGGGGGACGTCGTCATGCTCAACGACCCCATCGCGGGCCAGGGGCTCAACAGCGCGTCGAAGCAGGCCCATGCGATGACGCGGGCCATCCTCGAACATGGCGACCAGCCCTTCACCCCAGACTGGATGGAGCAGACCTTCGAGCACTTCTGGCGGACGGAAGGCCAATACATCACCGCGTTCACCAACATGCTGCTCCAGCCGCCTCCGCCGCACGTGCTGCGCTACCTGGGGGCCGCCTCGGCGGTGTCGACGCTGGCGGACACGTTCTTCGACAACTTCGGAGAGCCGCAGCGCTTCTGGCCCTGGATCGCCAGCCCGTCCGAGACGGAGGCCCGCATCCAGCAGGCCTCCGCCGCGTAGGGCCCCGGGGGCTGGCTTCTGGCGCGGGCCCGCCCCCGTTAGGATGACGCCCCCATGGGGAACGCAACATGAGTGGTGAGGGCTCACGGCCCGTCGCCGTGGTGCTGGTGGGGCTCACGAACTTCCGGCTGGGACGCATCCTGCTGTGGACCACGACGGTGTTCCTGGGGCTGCTGGCGCTCGTGCCGGGGCCTGACAGCGGGACCCTGTGGCACCTGGCCGCCATTCCGGGAGTGCTCGCCCTGATGGGGACGGGCACGGCGTGGTGGAAGGAGCGCCAGAGCTCCCGGTCCGGTCCCATTCCCTGGCTGCTGCCCCGGCTGGCCGTGGGGGCCGTGCTCTTCGGCGCCGCCGCGCTCCTGATGTGGTGGCGGCGCCGGCGCGAGCTCAAGTCCGACGCGCCGGTGTCACCGCCCTCCGCGGAACAGGTGGACCAGTGGGCCACGGCCGAGCTGGGCCTTGCGTCCATGGAGCGCCCGTCATGAGCCACGCGGCCTTGAAGCAGCGGGGCCCGGACGAGGACTCATTCGCGGTGCCCCCACGTGAGTCCATGGGGGGCATGGCGCGCGCGGGCTTGCGGAGCCTCGTCGCCATGGTGCCCGCGCTGCTGGGCTCCGGCGTGAAGGGCGCGCTGAAGGGCTTCTTCCTCTTCGGGTGCTTCGGCCTGGCGCTGGCCGGCGTCTTCGTCCTCGCGCCGCGCTGGACGGGCGCGGCCCCGACACCGGCCTGGCTGGACGTGCTGAGCGTCGTGCTCACGCCGTCGGCCCTGGCCGTGGCTGGGGGCTACGTGTGGATGCTCCATGGGGTCAGCTCGCGGCTCGCGAGCGAGGTGCGAGCGCGAGGGCTGATGGGCTATGCGTACGCCATCCTCAAGCCCGCGACGCTGCAGGTCGCCCGGCGCCTGCGTGGGGCCGGCACGCCCAGCCGCGCGGAGCTCACCCGGGCCATCGAACAGTCGGTGGCGGAGCGCATGCTCGAGCCCGAGCAGGAATCAGCCTCCTCCCGCGCCGGGTGGCTGGAGGGCTTCCTCATGGACCAGTCCCGCCGGGTGCTGGGGCTCATCGCCCTGCGAGCGGTGCTGACGTCGCCGGACATGCCCTCCGCGGTGCGGGAGCTCGAGCTGCTGGCCATCGACCGGCTGGAGGGGGTGCTGGAGGAGACACTGGAGGACGTGTTCTTCCTCCAGATGGTGCTCGCACTCGGCGTGGGCATCCTCGTCGCCGTGGTGCCAACACTCCTGCTCCTCTTCCTGCCCCGCTGACGGCGGGACGTGCCGGGCTCTGCTAGCCTCCCGCCGTCCCGCCAGGGTGGGACAGGAGGCGACGCCGGGATGGACTCACTGGACGCGCGCATGGAGCGGCTGGAAGGCCGGCTCCGCAGGTGGCAGGGCCTCACCCTCGCGGCCTTCGTGCTGGCAGGAGTGGGGCTGGGAACCGCGGCCCTGCGTGACGCAGCACCGCCGCACGCGGGGGAGCTGGTCGCCTCCCGCCTGGTGCTCAAGGACGCCCAGGGCCGCACAAGGGCCAGCCTGGACGCGAACCGCCACGGCGGCGCGGCGCTGGTGCTGAACGACAGCGAGGGCCGTCCCAGGGCCCTGCTGGGCGTGGGCGAGGACGACTCGCCCCGGCTGCGCTTCTCCACGGCGGAAGGCGAGTCGCTGGCGGAGCTGATGGTGTTCTCGGACGAGGCGCCGCGCCTGACGCTGTCCAAGTCCGGGGGCGCGGAGCTGTTCTCGGTGGGGCTCCAGGTGGACGGCTCGTCGCGGCTGGAGCTGGCGGACGTGACGGGAAGGCCCCGGGCCATCCTGGGCGCGGACGAGGAGGGCTCGCCCGGGCTGCTCCTGGTGGACCGTCGAGGCCAGCCCCGCGTGGAGCTGCGCGTGGGCAGCTCCGACGAGGCGAGCCTCGTGCTGGAGGGCCGCAACGGCCAGGTGTTCCGCGCGCCCGGCGTGCAGTAACGCCGCGTCATTTCCGTCAGCCGGCGGACGTCGTCACTGGCGAGTACGAAGGCCAGGAGCACGACACGGAGCTGCCCGACCTGGCCCGGTATCTGGCGACGCTCGCGGACGTGGACAACGTCCGGTGCATCGAAAAGCGGAACTGGCGCAAGCAGCGGTGTCAGGACTGATTTTCCGCCGCGTCACTCTCCAGCAAGAAAGGAGTGACGCCCATGACGAAGCGCGACGAGCCGAACCCGAAGCTACCCATCGACATGGAGCCCACTCCGGACAGCCTGGACCTGGCCATCGCCTCGTTCCGCGGCAGTCCCCCCGGCACCTGACCCACGCCGCCACCCGGTAACTCCGGGACGGGCATGGACAGAGGCCGGGCTCCCGAGGGGGGACCCGGCCTCAGTCATGTCCGGGTCCTCCCTCGAGGGCACGAATCTCATCGGGATGTAGCTCAGTCTGGTCAAGAGCGTGTGCCTCGGGCGCACAAGGTCGCTGGTTCGAATCCAGTCATCCCGACTTCACCTTCAAAGACAAACACCGCCGGGGTAGCCCAACTTGGTAGAGGCGCCGCGCTCAGAACGCGGAGGTTGCGGGTTCGAATCCCGCCTTCGGCACTGTTTCGCCCTGTTCAAAGCCGCGTTCCCCAAAACGCGCGCACCTCTTCCTCATCCCTATTCCTACACCAGCTTTCTCTGCGGGGTTATAGGAATAGAGGTTTGACGGTTTTACGTGACACAGCCGCTTCGCGGTGCCGCTGATGCCTGATGCTCGCCCCCGCTGTCATGACGAGCAAGCGTCAACCATGGCTGCCGTCAAACTCGTTTCCCCAAAACTCCTAGACGCGCGCACCGCATAGGCGCTCACTTCTCCCCTATCCCTACTCCTACATCAACTTTCTCTATGGGGTTATAGTACTACCCGGTCACTTGAATCCAGCTGGCGACCATGATCTACGGTCGGGATGACACCCGCACAGCTCAAGAAGCTGGACGAGGCGCTGGGCGCCTACCTTGAGGAGATGGTCGTCGGCATGGGGCGGCTGGAGAGACGGCGCGCCATGGAGGCCTACGTGACAGGCCTGCTGCTGGACGGGGAGCGCAAGAGCATTGAGCCGATGGCGGCCCGGCTGGTGGAGGACGCAGGCGAAGTCGAGGCGATGCGTCAGCGGCTGCAGCAGTGCGTGTCGCAAGGGACGTGGAGCGACGAGTCGCTGCGGGAGCGACTGGCGCGGAAGCTGGAGTTGCGGCTACCGGAGTTGGAAGCGCTGGTGGTGGACGACACGGGGTTTCCGAAGAAGGGGAAGCACTCGGTGGGAGTCGCCCGGCAGTACTCGGGGACGCTGGGGCGCACGGACAACTGCCAGGTGGCCGTCAGCCTGCACCTGGCAGGGGCACGCGGCAGCGGGTGCATTGGCATGCGGTTGTACCTGCCCGAGGAGTGGGTGACGGACAAGGCGCGGCGCAAGGCGGCCGGAGTCCCCGAGGAGGTGGGCGCCACGCGCAAATGGGAATTGGCGCTGTCGCAGCTGGACGACGCGCTGAAGTGGGGCGTGCGCAAGCACGTCGTCCTGGCGGATGCGGGGTATGGCAACTGCCGGGAGTTTCGCGAAGGACTCACGGCACGGGGCCTGCCCTACCTCGTCGCGGTGCCGGGGCAGCACAAGGTGTGGCCTCCGGGGGCGACGCCACACCTGCCGGTGAAGAAGGCGGGCACGTACGGGCGCCCTCGGACTCGCTTCGTCGACGACAGCGGCGTGCAGCCCTGGACGATTGAAGAATTGGCACGCCAGTTACCTGAGGAGGAGTACCGCCGCATCAGCTGGCGCGAGGGCAGCCGTGGCATGCAGTCCTCCACTTTCGCCGCGGTGCGAATCCAGGTCGCTGAAGGCCATGTCGTGCGCAAGGCGCCGGGCGCCCCCGAGTGGCTCTTGTGCGAGTGGCCGCCAGGCGAGGCTGCGCCAACGAAGTACTACCTCTCGTCTCTGCCGGAGGACACGCCCCTCAAACGCCTCGTCACCTTGGCGAAGCTGCGCTGGCGCGTTGAGCGCGACTACCAGGAGATGAAGGGCGAAGTCGGCCTGGACCATTTCGAGGGCCGCACCTGGAGAGGCTTTCATCACCACGCCACGCTCTGCATGGTGGCCCATGGCTTCCTCGCGCTCCGTCGAGCGCTTTTTCCCCCGGAGGAGGATTCCCTGGACGCTGCCCCAGGTGCGTCGACGGCTTCAGCATCTGCTGCTGCGCCGCCTCGGCCATTGTCCGCTGTGCCTCCGCAGACTCGGCGCTCGCGCTCCTCCTCAAGGCCCCTCACGCATCTGATCAAGTAGTAATAGGAACAGAGGTTTGACGGCTTGACGTGACATGGGGCTACACGGTGCTGCGGTGCCGCCTCGTTGCGCTGAGGGGTCAGCCGCGCTTGTCGTAGGGGCTTGGGGACTTCACTTCGCTAGCCCGCCTGCCGTTGTCTTTGGTGACGTTCCAGCTCGCGCCTCTTGACGATCGAGCTGTCGCGCATCGGCGTGCTTCCAGGTATCCACGATATTCTCGGATGCTGGCATACTCCACAGTCGGCCAGCCTTCCTCCTTGGCTCGCGGGTTCGACTGAAAGGACGTGACCATGCGACTCCGCGCTTGCGCCGCACTCCTGCTCTTCCTCGCGGCTTGCGCCACGCCGGCACCAAGCCCCAGGGCGCGCTCGTCCCGGAACCCGAGGATCGCCAACCTCCAGCGTGCGGCGGCGCTGCCGTGGACTGACGGAGGACGGTGCGTGGTCCGCGAAGCGTCGCAGTCTTGGCCGGTTCTGGTGGAGAGGTGCTATCGAGCCCTTGACCATGACCGGATCAAGTTCCACGACACTACGGGAAGATGCGCGGTCGCGTCCGCTGACGCCGCAGCTGTGGGAATCGGTTTCTGCGTGCTGGCGGCTCCTGAGATTGCCGTGGGAGCCGTGATCGTGCTTGGCGTGGTAGTGGTCGGCTTCGCCATCAAAGAAGCGCTGGACGCATATGAACTCCGCCATGCCTACCCCGAAGAGGCTGGGGCCTCACGAGGAACGAAGGTGTCATCCCGAGAAGCTGAGGTGCAACGCAAGCCCAAGCTGAAGCCCGAGCCAGCGGGGCAGGATTGGCTCCCTCCGGTTCCGCCCGAATCACCGGATCGCGAGCGCCGTTCCGAATGCAGGCCCGTCCCGGTGCGACATTTGGGCGGCAACGATCCACACAACGAATGCGCTGACAGGATCCCCAACAACAGCTTTCCTGGTTGGGATGTACTCGTCAATGGGAAGAACTTCGACGGGCTGGTCCTCATCAATCGCACGCTGTGGGATATCAAGACGGATGATTTTGAAAAACAGCCACCGCGCTCCCAAAGGTTCTTTGTCAGGATGAAGCTGCCTGAACTGAGGCGCGAGGCCAAGCTCGCAAGGGACTGCGGGTACAACTTCGTCATTGGAGTGCGAAGCGCCGCTCATAAAGCCGTGCTGTTCGACGAAGATCCAACCCTCAAAGTTGTCATCATGGACTGGTGTTGAAATGACGGCCGCTCACAGAACCCTCATTGTCATCGCCCACGCGCCTGCGCTCCAGGATGATGACGACCGCCCGACCGCGGTTGTCCATGCAATGGAACGTGCGCTGCCCGGCTTACGCCTTGGGTGGACGATGTCGGAAAAGGGGGACCTCGTCGCCTTGCCTCAACGCGACGAGTGGGTAGCGGCCAATATGACAAACGGCGGCTTCCCGTTCCTCTGCAACGATGATGACAACCAGCTCGTGACGGTGGCCGGACAGGAAAACCCAAACGGTCTTGCAGCAGGAAGCCCGCCGCATTTTGAAATCCATGCGGACCTGCCGCTCGACGCAGTCGGCCTCGCGGGGGCTGTCGATGTGCTTGCAGGTGTATCGGAGGGCGCTCGCGCCGTATGGGGGCATGCGACGCCGAGCGGTTATGGTGGGATCGTGGCGCAGCAGTTCCGCCATCCCGGCGATGCGCTGCACGTTCCGCCCCATGGACTACCATCGCTCAAGCTCCCATGGGACAGGTCCACGCCTGAGGTTCCGCACTTCCTTGGATGGCTGAACTACTGGTCTGCCGCTGCCGCACGGGCCATCGGATTCCCAGACCTGGCTCGGGACGCGGACCTGCTTTCACGGGCGCGGCGCACGGCATCGGGCGGCTGGGTCGTGCAGCTCACCGACGCGCCGCTCGACCTGGACAACCCCGCCCACCTGGACGCGCTCCTTCGGGCCTATGAGCGCTTCCCGGAGATCGGCGGGCGTGCAGCGCCTTGACTCGATTCAGGGTCTCGGGATGCCGCTCCGCCTGTAGGAAAGAGACCCACTGCGCAGGCGTCCGCGATGGTAGCCTTCCCATTCGGGAGGTCATGCACCATTGCTCCAACCGTTCAGATTGGCTCTCGCGCTCGTGCTTGTCTCGGGAGTTGCTGCGGGGGCTGAGCCGGCCACAGGGGCGCGCGTTGATCGTAAGCGCTCCGTGACCATCGCCAGCACGCCCACCGAACCGCTGCCCGTCGTCCATGTCGCGGCGGATGCCCGGACGGTGTTCCTGTTCTCTGCGCCGATCCAGCGGAAGACCCTCACCTTCGACGAATCCCGGATCCGCGTCCTGGACGCGGGCGAGCGGTCGCTCATTGTTCAGCCCGTGGCCAACCTTACCGACGGCGAGCGTCAGGAGATTGGGGTCTTCTTCGCCGACGGCCGAGCGCCCACCCGGGCCGCCTTCGTGCTCGTGACAGACCCGCGCGACGTTGATGCACTGATTGACGTGCAACGTCCGGAGCCGCCGAATACAGCCTGCCAGCCCACGGCTCAAGCCCCGGCGCCAAAGCCGGAAGACTTCGTGCTCCTCGGCTACGTGGACGAGAAGGGGGTCACGAC
Source organism: Corallococcus exercitus (assembly GCF_042231735.1). Taxonomy (GTDB): domain Bacteria; phylum Myxococcota; class Myxococcia; order Myxococcales; family Myxococcaceae; genus Corallococcus; species Corallococcus exercitus_B. The sequence goes on along the minus strand of NZ_CP102577.1, from coordinate 8,579,071 downwards.
GTCCAGCAGCAAAGGCACGCTCGATGCTGTGCAGGGGTTGATTTTGGACTCGATTGTAGCCTTTCGGGGCACCGGTTGGATTCTGGCGGATGTGAAGATTGTGAACCGCCCTGACCACCCCGCTTGGACACCACGAGAAGCAATGTTCGTGGGGCGAGTCGGCATTCCCCTGCGGGCGCGACTCGTAGCGAAGAAGCCGGGTGCAATCCTTCCGGGGGAGAACGGGCGAGTGCTGGCGGTCGTGGAAGTACCCAAGACGAAAGCAGACCTCGTCTTCACCCTGGAGGTGCGTGGTGATGGGGAGCGTCGGCTCACGATTCCAGACGTGCGCTTCCCGAAGCCCGCCGCGGAGGATGCCCAATGAGCGCGACGCTGCTTCACGCTCCGCCCGGTACGTTGATTGACGGGTGGCAGGTTTCCAAGCCACTCGGTGACGGAGGCTTTGCGTTCGTCTTCCTTGGCGAAAAGAACGGCAGGCACCGGGCCATCAAGGTGGCCCAGCACCGGGAGTCCAGCGGCGACCCCAAGCAGACCCATGCCCGGACGCTGCGGGAGTTGACGGCGCTGCTCATGCTGGACCACCCCCACATCGTCCGGCCGCAGGGGTACGGCCTGGCGGAGAGTGGGAACCTGTACCTCGCACTCGACTACGTGGACGGCTGGACGCTCGCTGAGTGGGCGGAGCGCAAGCACCCGACCGTTCGCGAAATCCTCGGGGTCTTCGAGAAGATCGCCGGTGCGCTGGCATACATGCATCGCCGGGGCATCCTGCATCGGGACTTGAAGCTGTCCAACGTGCTCATCCGTAAGAGCGACGGTGAGCCCGTCATCATCGATTTCAGTTGCGCGACCTACACCTTCGCCGAAGACCTGACGGATGGGGGGTTGCCTCCAGGAACAGACCGCTATCGTGCGCCCGAGCAGTTCAAGTTTCTGCGCGAGCACAAGGACGAGCACCGGGCCCGCTACGCCTTCCAGGTCGCCGACGAAATCTTCGCGGTCGGCGTCATGCTCCATGAACTACTGACCGACCCACGCCCGACGGAGTTTCGTCCGCGCTTCGACTTGAACAGCCCTGCCCTCCCACCGCCGCCCCCTCGATTGGCGAATGCGCGGGTGCCAGCGGCCCTGAGCGACCTCGTCGAGACCATCCTGGCCCGAGACCCCAAGGGGCGTCCGGTCGATACCGAGGCGCTGCGCCGCGAACTGGCGGATCTCCGTGGCGAGCGCTCCGCTGAGTATGATGTGCCGGCCCATCCACCCGCTGATCAGCGTCACGGAGGGCCAGCACCTGCGGCTCTGTCGGCTCCATCCACGCCGCAATCCCTCAAGCGGCATGTGGCCATGATGGAGCGACCGCTTCGCGCGGGAAGGTGGCTCGCAGGCGTCGTTTGTATCGTCGCGCTCGTCATGGCTGCGGCCCTCTGGCGCTCGTCAGGGAGCGCCACCGGCGGGCCTGCCGGGCCGCACGACGCCGCAGCCCCACGCCCTCCTCCTGCCACCACCCATTCCGCACCGCCCGAAACACACCCTCCTGCTATGACACCTGCTGGCCCTTCGTCCGTGACAGTCCCGGGGCCAGCCATCGCCGCTGCCCCGAAGGAAGGATCCGCCTTGAAGACCCCAGCCCCCGAAGCCTCGCCCCCAGGACGTGCGCTCCGCCTGCCGAAGAAGTCCGTTGCCGCCGTCGAGTGCGCGTCGCTGTCGCTCGTCGCGGCGCTGGCGGCGGGTTGTCCGGGTGCCCAGATCCGTCCAGAGCGCTTCACCTGCCCGGCTGGGGCGGAAGAGGCCATGCGGGAGCACCTTCACTGGGAGGAAGGGGACAGATTCTCCCTTCAACTCGATGAACGCCAAGCGGGTTTTGACAATGTATGGTTCACCGCTGGCGCGGAGGTGGTGGGGGTGGTCCCCAAAGGCGTCAACGACGACCGGCAGGCGGCGGTCGCGCCCAAGGGCACACGCTTCTACGGCAAGGCCTACTACCTCTCCGACAAGATGGGGCGTGCGGATGGGCCGGCACTCGTCATCCGGTACGACCGCGTGAAGCTCCCGGGGCAGGACGAGTACCCCATTTGCTTCGTGCACGAGGGGACCGTCGTGGAGTTCAAGGACGGCAGGGTGATGGCGGTCAATCGGGGCTCCGGGAAAGTGGTGGACCGCTGGCCCTGAGCAGCCCCGGGGCGACGTGATGGGTAGGTGCTTGATTTCGCCCCCGCCTCCTCAAACTCGACATGACCTCCCAGGGTCGTTTCACGACGGCCCATCCCACGGGTAACGTCGCCCACGACGCGTCGGCCTTCGGATGCCTGCGCGAAGAGGAGGAAAGAGCATGTCGGCAAGTGAGTTCAGGCTTCCACGCGGGGCGATTCTCTTCACGCGGGACGGCTTCCAGTACGAGTTCCGCGAAGACCTGGGAGAGGTCCACCACGGGTTGAGTCTCCTGCTGGCCCGGCGTCGTACTTCCGAGGGCAATATCCGGGGCAAGGTGCTGCTCAAGGCGGTGGGCGTTCCGAAGTTGATGGAGCTGCCTCGCATCAAGCGGGCGCGGGCAAAGCTGGAAGAGCAGGTGCGCCTCGCGACGTACCTCGACCATCCGGGCATCCTCCGTGTCCATGGGCTGCACAAGGCAGAGGGATGCTGGTACGTCATCACCGAGCATCCGTCGGGGCACAGCATCAACACCCTGTTGACGCTCTCGGGGGAGTGCGGTCGCCGGTTCTCTCCCCTCTTCGCCCTCCATGTCGGGGCGCGCGTCGCCGAGGCCCTGGAGCATGCCCACGAGGCGAAGGACGAACAGGGGCGCTCCCTCAACATCGTCCACCGGGCGCTCGACGTTGAGCACATCTTCGTCGATTGGAACGGTGACGTGCAGGTCTCCGACTTCGGGCTCGCCCTGTCGGACCTGCCCGGCCGCGTTTCATCCACGGTGCGCCAGTCGCAGGGGGATGCGTTCTACTCTTCCCCGGAAATGCTCCTGACGGGCCGCGTGGATGCGAGAGCGGACCTCTTCGCGCTTGGCAATGTCCTGCTTGAACTCGCGACGGGGAAGAACCTCCTGGATGCCCCGGACGCCTTGACCGAAGAGGTGAAGGACTCGCTATCGGTCAGGCAGCGCGTGCGGGTCCGACGTGCCGTCAGGCGGGCTCGGCTCGCAGGCAGCCCTGTTGGCGTGGAGGACGCGATCTGGCGCGCGGCGACCTACTCGCAAGCGGACCTGGAGGCGTTGACGGAGTCGCTTCCGCAGGGGTTGGGCCTGGCGCTGCGCAAGCTCCTCCAGCCCCGCCCGGAAGCCCGCTACCAGACGGCGCGGGAACTGGCGGCGGACCTGCGCCGCTGGCTCGGAGAGGGAGACGCCTACGGTCGGAAGGAAGCGGTGTCGGAGCTGCACGAGATGGCGAAGCGATCCCGCGAGGTGATGGTCGAGCTGGGCATGCGGCGCCCCCGTGGCCTCCAGGTGTCCCAGGACGAGATCAGCACGAACTAGCCACGCTGCCTGCGAGGAGGCTCAACTCCAGTCCCGCCATGTTGCACGTATGTCGCATGAGGCTGCGGCATGGGGTGGAACATGGCGGGACAACAGGTCATGCGGCGGGATATCGAATCCGGGTCGCTCCGAGCGGCAGCGAGGTAAGGGCGCGATCCTGCTGAGAGTTTCGCACCGCCCGGTGCGGGTTTGAATCCCGCCTTCGGCATTGTTTCGCTCTGTTCAAAACCGCGTTCCCCCAAACGCGCGCACCTCATACAGCGTTCAAGCCGCGGTGGATCTCCGGACTTCTCGTCGAACGTCATCGTCTCACGTGGCAGACTCATCACTCATGGGAACGTGGCTGAACGTAGCCTTCATTCAGTGTGCGGATATCGCTCGGGTAGAGAGAGAACTCTCACGCTTGTTGGTGGAAGGGGGGCGGCACTTGACAACACCCAAGCCGCGCACCCGGGAACGGCACGACCCCATGCAGTACGGGCTGGGTGACGAGGTGCAGCGCTGGGGTCTGGCGGGCTTTCACGGGGCCCCAGGGTGGACTGTCCTGCGCACCGCCCCCTTCGGGCTCCTGATGCAGGGCACCCCGCCGCTGCTCGCACGCCTCTCGTCGCGCCTGGGCGTGCCTGCCTTTCAGTACAACATCTATGACGGCACCCCAGAGTTCCTGATGGAGGCGGATGCCGACGGGCGCGTCGAACTCTCGGGGTTCGTCGGCCATGATGTAACGCGCTATTGGAACAGCGAACCGCCGATGGAGCGTTTGGAGACACAGTTTCGCATCATCGATCCATCCGCAGTGGCCGATTGGGCAGAGTCAGCCATGCCGGAGGCGCTTGTTACCGGATGGCTCTACCGCTCCCGCGCCAGCTCCCCCCTGACGGAATTCGACAAGCTTCGTGAGTCACAGCGGGCGGACCTCGTGCGATGGCTTGGCCACCTAGGCACCCGAATCGACCCCGACAGCCGTGAGTGGCAGGTACATCCCGCGCACATCGTTCGCCGGCTCGCTCAAGCTGGCAGCGCGTATCTTCCCGCTGAAGGGTGCGTAGAGCTGGCCATCCAGACCGTATTTGGCGGTCCGAACGCCAGGCACTGCGACAACCTCTTTCTCGTGGAAACGCTCGTCCCCCATGCACCCATGCCCGTCGATGGGTTCGTGTTGTACGCGGAAACGAGCAGCAAGTAGGCGTGGGCGCTTCATGACCGCGGGTGCGCTCCGGGCCATGCTGTCGCGCCTCGGCGCACTCACGGTATCCATGGTATCCGTGGATGCGGGCATACTCCACATGCGGCCAGCATTGCCCCGCAGCTCGCTGGCTCGCCTGAAAGGACGTGACCATGCGACTCCGCGCCTACGCCGCACTCCTGCTCTTCCTCTCGGCTTGCGCTACGTCAGCACCGAGCCCAGCAGAGCGCGTGTCCCGGAACCCGAGGATCGCCAATCTTCAGCGTGCGGCGGTGCTGCCGTGGACTGACGGGGGACGGTGCGTGGTCCGCGAAGCGTCACAGCCTTGGCCGGTTCTGGTGGAGAGGTGCTATCGAGTCCTTGACCATGACCGGCTCGAGTTCCACGACACCACGGGAAGATGCACAGTCGCCTCCGCTGACGCCGCTGCCGTGGGAATCGGTTTTTGCGTGCTGGCGGCTCCTGAGATTGCCGTGGGAGCCGTGATCGTGCTTGGAGTGGTGGTGGTCGGCGTCGCCATCAAGGAAGCGCTGGAGGCATATGAACTCCGCCATGCCTACCCCGAGGAAGCAGGGACTTCACGAGGAACGAAGGTGGCGTCCCGGGAAGCTGAAGTACAACGCAAGCCCAAGCTGAAGCCCGAGCCAGCGGGGCAGGACTGGCAGCCTCCAGTACCGCCTGTGCCAGTGGACCGGACGGGACGCGCCAGTTGCGAACCTGTTCCAGTGCCCCACGCAGGCGGGGACGACCCGCACAATGAATGTGCCGACGAATTCCCACCCAACCGTTATCCCGGGATGGACGTACTCGTTGGCGGCGTGCGCTTTGATGCGCTGCAAATCGGCGTGCGTGTGCTGTGGGAGATCAAGACCCATCGATTTGACACATACAGTTCCTTTATCCAGAGGGCGGAAATCGAGAGGGAGGTCAAGCAACTGCTCGAAGAGCGCAGAGTAGCGCAAGCCTGTGGATATGACTTCGTCGTTGGCGTAAGCACTCAAGCACACAAAGATGCGCTCCAACGACGAAACCGGACTTTCAATATCGTTGTTACGGGATGCAAGAGATGACTGCTCGAAGCTCACTCATTCTCAACGCCTATGCGTCCGAGCTTGTAGAGAAAGACGATCGCACAATTGCTGCCGTCCATGGATTGGAACGTGCACTACCTGGATTGCGCCTGAAGTCGGAGGTTACTGAGGCGCGAAAACTTGCAATGTTGCCACAGCGCGACGAATGGCTCGCCACGGCAGCAGCCCGGAGGGAGTTTCCTTTGGTATGCAATGGCGACGAAAGCTTCCCGGTGATGATCAGCGGGCTGATGACCCCCGCAGCCCAATCGCCAGCCCGCCAGCCGTTACTTGATGTCCAAGCGGAGTTACCACTGGTTCCGACCGTGCTCACAGTAGCTGCCAATGTAATTGAAGCTGTCGCCGACGGCGTGCGTGCGTTCTGGGGACACGCAACGCCGGAGGGGGCTGCGCTGGACATCACGTATCAGACTGCCCCCACTCGGGAAGGGCCGCCATCCCCACGCCGGGGGCTGCCCGCCTTGAAACGCTTCGAGCACATCCGCTCGCCCGAGATTCCCTATTACCTTGGATGGCTGAACTACTGGTCGGCTGCTGCCGCGCAGGCCATTGGGTTTCCGGATCCGACCCGTGACGCCGAGCTGCTTGCACGGGCGCGGCGCACGGCGACGGGCGGGTGGGTCGTGCAACTCACGGAGGCACCGCTCGACCTGGACAACCCTGCTCACTTGGATGCGCTCATGCGGGCCTACGAGCGCTTTCCGGAGATCGGCGGACGCGCGGCGCCTTGACCCCTCACCGCCACGCCTTCCTGCCGCCGGTGGACCACAGCGCCCAGCCCATCAGCACGGGCTGGAAGAACAGCCGGACCAGACGCTTGGTGTCCGTATCGAGGCCGAACGCGGAGAGGTGCTTGTCGTACTGATGCAGGTTGCCGGGAAAGACCGCCGCGAAGAAGGCCGCCAGCCCCATCCCGACGAGGGCCCGGTGCCGCTTGTTGAAGAGCAGGGTCAGCCCGAGCCCTATCTCCACCACGCCAGAGAGCAGGACCACGGTGTCCTTGTCCATCGGGACCCAGTCCGGCACCTGCGCCTGGAAAGGCCCTCGCGCGAAGCTGAGATGCCCCGTACCGGCCCCGACCATGAACGAGCCCAGCAGCCCGCGAGCCACGTCCTGCGAGAGTGTGGTCCTGGTTTCCTGCAGCACGCGTCGCCTCCCGCTCCAGTCCAGCCCTTCTGGAAGATGAAGAGGGCATGCGGAGAGTGCAAAGGCGGGGGCGAGCCTGCCTGGCCGCTGCCTCACCCCTCCCACGCGGAGAGACGCGCGAAGTCCCCGGCGGTGTAGCGGCCCGTCTCCAGGCCGTTGGTCACCCACGCGCCCTGGAGCCCCAGGGCTTCGTGCATGCCGCGATACGCCTGCACGTCGGTGAGGCTGGGGGCCACCCCTCCGCCCACGACGTTCACGGTCTCCGGCGTGGTCCACAGCCGATCTCCCGGCACGCGGTCGAACATGAAGTTGTGGTTGTGCGCGTGCGCGACCAGCACGAAGCCGCGAGCGACCTCCGCGGCCACGCGCTCCGTCACCTCGGAGCGGAGCTTCGCGCCCGCGCGGTCGGCGCCGGAGAAGTAGATGTGCAGCCGCCCCTCGCCGCGCAGGACGTACGCGCTGAATTCGGTGGGGTGCTCCAGCATCGGGAAGCGCCGGGCCTGTCGCTGGAAGAGCCTCCATTCCAGACAGGAGATGGGACCCACCGTGCCGGCGCTGCCTTCCAGAACGCGCGTGGTGTTCTCCGCCTCGCGTCGCAGGGGCAGCGCCAGGGCCGCGAACTGCTCGCGCGAACGCTCCAGCAGCGCACGCGCCTCCACCCCGCTGGCCCCGAGCCGGGCCACCAGCGCCTCCCGGTAGCGCTGTCGCTCCGCGTCCTCGGGTGCGGGGACCCACCACGCCGGACCGTCCGGCAGGTCGAAGCGCTCGTGCAGCTCGCCGGGGATGGGGGCTTCGGTCAATGAGATGAGCTCGGCGGGGCTCGCGGGGAGCTCACACGTCGCGACGGACAGGTCCGCTCTCGCCTCGGAAGCCCCTTCCGGCTGCGGCGTCCTGCAGGCAGCGCTCCCCAGGAGAAGCGCGGTCAGCGCAAGGGCTCTCATGGGAATAGACTACCCACCCATGATCAAGCTCCACCAGTTCCACCCCTCTGGGAATTGCTACAAGGTCCGCCTGCTGCTGCATCAGCTCGCGATCCCGTTCGAGACGCGGGAGGTGGACCTCTCCGCGGGAGAGACACGCACGCCGGAGTTCAAGGCGATGAACCCCATTGCCCGGACCCCTACCGTGGAGCTGGAGCCCGGGGTCTTCCTCGCCGAGTCCAACGCCATCCTCTGGTACTTCGCCGAGGGCACGCCCTTCATCCCCACCGGCCGGCTGGAGCGGGCGCGGATGCTCCAGTGGATGTTCTTCGAGCAGTACAGCCACGAGCCCTACGTCGCCGTGGCCCGGGCGTGGCTCACCTTCTTCGGCATCCCCGCCGGCAAGGAGAAGGAGCTGGAGGAGCGCATCCAGAAGGGCTACGCCGCGCTCGACGTCATGGAGGGTGAGCTGCGCAAGCGGCCCTTCTTCGCGGGCGAGCACTACAGCCTCGCGGACATCGCGCTGTATGCGTACACGCACGTGGCGGAGGAGGGCCGGTTCGACCTGGGCCGCTACCCCGCCATCCGCGCCTGGTTCGAGCGGGTACAGGCCCAGCCCCGCCACCTGCGCCTCACCGACGTCATCCGCGCGCCGTAGGCACCGCGGCCCACAGGAAAGCGGCTCGGCGCTCAGGCAGGCTTGACTACTTAGGAGTCCTAACTTAGATCTGGCCCATGACTGGGAAGCTACCGGGGTATTTCGACGAGAACAGCGAGTCGCTCTCCGCGCGCATCGCGACCGGGCTGCACAAGCTCGGGCTCGCGATGAAGCAGCAGTCGTGGCAGCAGGCGAACGGGGCGGGCCTGTCCGCCACGCAGGGGCAGATCCTCGCCGCGCTGGTCGCGCACGGGCCCCTCTCCGGCACGGAGCTGAGCACGCGCCTCGGCGTGACGCTTCCCACCATCAGCGATTCGGTCCGCGTCCTCGTCGAGAAGGCGCTCGTGACCAAGGCCCCGGACCCGAGACACCCGCGCGCCAGCCTCCTGACGCCGACGGCGACGGGGGCCGCACTCGGTGCCCGCGCGCGCTCGTGGCCCGAGTTCATGGCGGACGCGGTCGCGGACCTCTCCCCGGAGGAGCAGCGCGCGTTCTTCTCCGGCATCGTCAAGATGATCCGGATGCTCCAGGAGCAGGGGCTCGTGCCGGTCACCGGCATGTGCGTGACCTGCACGCACTTCCGCCCGAACGTGCGCCCAGGCGCGTCGCCGCATCACTGCGCCTTCGTGGACGCGCCGATCTCCAGTGATCAGCTGCGCCTCGACTGCCCGGAACATGAGCGCGCGCCGGAGCCGGCGCGGCGAGAGGTCTGGGAGCAGTTCCTGCGTCGCGACTGACGCCACCACGTCTCAAGCACGAGTGAAGACAGATTCCGCGGCCCTTCCGGCCGACGGTGACAGCGGAGCTTTGCTCCACGAAGGAGAAGCAGCGATGAACCCCATCCCCGGCTATACCCATGGCACCCCGTCCGTTTCGCGCTCGCCGGTGTCCCTCGGCGACTTCGAACAGATGCAGGCCAGCGTCCTCTTCGGCGAAGAGGACGTGAAGTACCTCCGCATGTCGCACGACATCGTGAAGGGGCGCGTCGAGGCCATCCTGGATGTCTGGTATGGGTTCGTCGGGAGCCAGCCGCACCTGCTCGCCTCGTTCAGCGGAAAGACGGACGGCAAGCCCCTGGGCGACTACCTCGCCCCCGTCCGCAAGCGCTTCGGCCAGTGGATCCTCGACACGTCGCTTGCCCGGTACGACCAGGCCTGGCTCGACTACCAGCACGAGATCGGCCTGCGCCACCATCGGGTGAAGAAGAACAAGACCGACGGAGCGCCCTCGACGGACCTCGTGCCGTTCCGGAACCTGTTCGCGCTCATCTTCCCGGTCACCTTCACCCTGCGCCCCTTCCTGGCCGAGCAGGGCCACTCCGCGGAGGACGTCGAGAAGATGTATGCGGCGTGGGTGAAGTCCTGCCTGTTGCAGGTGACGCTCTGGGCCCACCCCTACATCAAGGACGGGGACTTCTGATGACACCGCGCCCCGCGCCGGAGTGGCGGACGACCACCTGGCTCAACACGCCGGAGCCGCTCACCCTCGAGCGGCTCCGCGGCAAGGTCATCCTCCTCCACGCCTTCCAGATGCTCTGCCCCGGCTGCGTCGCCCGGGGTATTCCGCAGGCCCAGCGCGTCGCGGAGCTCTTCGCGGGCGCGCCGCTCGCCGTCGTCGGACTGCACACGGTCTTCGAACACCACGAAGCCATGAAGCTCGAATCCCTCCGGGCGTTCCTCCACGAATACCGGGTGAAGTTCCCGGTGGGCGTGGATGCGCCGGGCGAAGGTGGGAATCCCATCCCGCGGACCATGGAGGCGTACGCCATGCGGGGAACGCCGACGACGATCCTCATCGACGCGCAGGGACGGCTTCGCCGGCAGCTCTTCGGTGTTCACGACGACCTGCTGCTGGGCGCCGAGCTCCAGACCCTGCTGCTCGAGGCCCAGGCGGGCCCTGTAGCCGGTGTGCAGCGGCCTGCCACCCAGGTGCTTCCCGCCGCTGCCTGTGACGACACCGGCTGCGCCGTGCTCTCCCGCTGAGGGAGCAGGGCGGCGGAGTCAACGGGACATCGCCTCCAGACGAAATCCGTTTTCGCTCCGCGCGGGCGCCCATTAACCTGGGTTCCCCAGCAGCCCTGTCCCACCTGGAGACGATATGTCGCGCGAGTATCCCGAGGAGCAGCTCCTGGCGTTCGTCCAGGCCATGGCCAACGTGGCGGCGAGCGATGGCCGCGTCACCGAGGACGAGCGGCAGCAGCTCGATGACGTGGTGATGGGCATGGGCCTGTCGCCCCGGGATGAGCAGGTCGCCGCGCTCATCGAAGCGGAGTTCAAGAAGCCCGGCAACCTCACGGACATCGTCCGCAAGATTGAAGTCCGGGAGCTGCGTGTCTCCCTGCTGCGCATGCTCGTCGAGGTGTCTTGCGCCGACGGCGAGATCGCGAACGAGGAGCGGACGGCCGTGAAGGATGCCGCCCGCGCTTTCGGCTTCGACGTGGCGGCCGCCGACGAGCTCATTGGCTGGACGCTCGACTCAATCAAGCTCGAGCAGCGCGAGCAGGAGATCATGGCGAAGCTGCTCTGAAACGGGCGGAGGCCCGGTGCGGGAGCTGGCCCCCGCACCGGAAGCTCCATCGGCAGGACTACAGCTCCACCTTGCAGGTGGCGCTGCAGCCGTCGCGGCCGACGGTGTTTCCGTCGTCGCATTCCTCGCCCTGGTCGGGCTGCACGACCGCGTCACCGCAGCGGGCGCCGAGCAGGCACCCCGGGGCGCATTGCCCGTAGCCTCCCTGGTTCGCGCCGTCGTCACACTCCTCTCCCTCGTCCAGCGCGCCATTGCCGCAGGCCGCGGTGCAGGACTCGGGCTGGTTGGCCAGCAGGAACGAGGACAGCTGCAGCCCGTAGTTCGAGCCCGTCGTGTGGCGCTCCGCCTGGAACACGGCGACCTCGTAGATGTGGTCCGGCTGGAGGCCGAAGACGGACGCCCGGGCCGCGAGGTCCACGCCCCCGCTCATCTTGGCGTGGACCCCTCCCATGTCGAGGGCGAGCCGCCCGTTGACGAAGATCCAGACGTCGTCGTCCCCCGTGAAGTCGATCCGCTCCGAGCCCCGGTACTCGAACCAGAAACGCGTCTCGCTGGTGAAGCTGAAGTTGTGCGGTGCCCCCTCGTCGTCCAAACGAACCGGTTCCTCCCCCAGGGCCACCCAGCCCGCATTGTCGAGCGGGAAGAAGGTCGCGTCCTCGAACAGGTAGGTGGGGGTGGAGGAAGCGGTCCGCGACAGGGGCAACGTGGAAGCGACCGTCTGGTTGACGTTGGCCGTGTCGCGAAACCATTGGTCGAAGGCCGGCTGACCATGCGTCGTGAGGGAGGAGACGCCTGCCTTGGCATAGACGGGCTTGCCGCTTGGGCCCAGGGTGGACTGGACGATACCGAGCTCCGCCCCATTCGCGTTCTCGAAGTCGATGTGGCCATTGAGCAGGTCCTTCCCCCGGAAGTCGCGGTAGATGATGGGGAGCGTCAGCGTGGACGGAACGCCCCGGAGGCAGCTGAAGCCCTCCTCGAACTGACAGGTGGAGGAGCAGCCGTCGAACGGGCGCAGGTTGCCGTCGTCGCACTGCTCGTTGGCCGTGAGGACGCCGTCGCCGCAGCGGACGTCGCAGACGCCGTTGACGCACCTGGGCTCCAGCTGGCACAGCGGCGAGCAGCCATCGCCCAGGTCGTGGTTGCCGTCATCACAGGACTCGGTGCCTTCGACCTTCGCGTCGCCACAGGTCGTCTGGGTGCATGACTTCCCGGGCTGGTCGCAGACGAAGCCCGGCTCCAGCCGGCAGGTGGCGCTACAGCCATCGCCGCTGGCCGTGTCGCCGTCCTCGCAGTCCTCCGGGGCCGCGATGATGCCGTCGCCGCAGCGCGCGGCCTGGCACCTCAGGCCGGCGGCGCCACAGTTCCAGCCCTGCTCGACCTGGCAGCTCGCGCTGCAGCCATCACCGCTCGCGGTGTTGCCGTCGTCACAGCCCTCGTTGCCCTCCCGCACCCCGTCGCCACAGATGGACGGGGAGCCCGCGTCCGTGGAGCCCGCGTCCGTGGTGGTGCCCGCGTCCGTGGTGCCGGCATCGGTGGTGGTACCGGCATCCGTGCTGCCCGCGTCCGTGGTGGTGCCCGCGTCGTCTCCGGGCTGCGTTCCGGCATCCGTGCCCGCATCGTCTCCAGGCTGCGTTCCGGCATCCGTTCCGGCGTCTGCCTGGGAACCGGAGTCAGGGGTCCCCGTCGAGGCATCGGGCCGGGACCCCGCGTCGGAATCCGTGGCGGTGTCACCTCCACAGGCAGTGAGTGAGAGCAGGAGGACGGCGCACAGCGTCCTCGCGAGCAGGAAGGGTCGGGAGCCGGTCTTGGTCATACGGGGAGTGCATGCTCCGAGCCCCGCTGACAGGTGTCAATGGCTGAACATCTTCAGAATTCGTTGAGGACGTTGATCACCTTGCCGTCCTCGGCCACCACGCGAAGGCGGCTGAACCCCCAGAGCTTGCTGGTCTGCACGGCCTTCACATGCAGCACGCCGTCCTGCTTGCTTCCGGAGAGCGGAATCTCCATCTCGGCGACCGAGTCATCGTCGCGAGACTGGGTCCTGCCGGAGAAGAAGAAGCCGCCACTCACGGGCGAGCCCAGGGTCTGGACCACCTGACGATGATTCACCACGCGAGCCAGTGCCTCCTCATGGGGAAACTGGCTCCGGATCCACAGGCCACCGCAGCCGCAGCACATCAACGGAAGACCCACGAGAGCTCCGAGCACCCACTTCAGCGTCGGCGACATTCCTGGCTCCTGGCCCTTTCGGGCATGACGACGTGGCCAGGAGCATCCTAAATGCCTATCGAAACCGGCAAAAACGGGCGAGCGATGCGGCGCCCCTGGGAGGCCTCACGTGAGCGACATTCCATGCAAGCCGTTGGACGTCCCGGCGCGGCTGGCTCGCGCCCTCGTTTCGCTGGACGGTGTGTCCGTGGGGGATGCCTTTGGCGAGCGGTTCTTCGGCCCGCACGAGCGCGTGCAGCCCTGGGTGGAGCAGCGGATGCTGCCCCGCGCGCCATGGACATACACCGACGACACCGAGATGACGCTGTCCCTCGTCCAGGTATGGGCAACGGAGCGGACATGCGCGTGGTGGTGCGCGGCAAGACACCTCGACTCCTTCGAGGAGGCCCTCTGGTGCACGGTGGCCGGCTTCGGAGACCGGGACACCACCTGCGCCATCGTGGGGGGAATCGTCGCGCTCAGCGCGGGGCGCTCCTCCATTCCCGCGCCCTGGCTCTCCGCCCGGGAGCCGCTGCGCCGACGGGTGTGACGGGGACCCGAGCCTCGCGGCTAGATTCGGGGCCGTGAGCTCCTTCCCGACCGCCCTCCCCTCCGTCGACGCCCTCCCCTTGCGCGGAGGCCCCGTGCTGCGCTGGGGCGTGCTGGCGCCCGGACGGATCGCGGGGGGCTTCGTCTGGGCCCTGCACCGGCACACCGACCAGCGCGTCCACGCGGTCGCCTCCCGCGACCCCGAGCGCGCCTCACGCTTCGCCTCGCAATACGGCATCGCGCGCGTCCACGGCTCCTACGAACAGCTCGTCGCCGACCCTGACGTCGACATCGTCTACGTGGCCTCCCCCCACAGCGAGCACAAGCGCCAGGCCCTGCTCGCCATCGCCGCCGGCAAGCACGTCCTCGTGGAGAAGCCGCTCGCGCTCAGCGCCGCCGAGGCCCGCGACATCGCCCGGGCCGCTCGCGCCGCGGGCGTCTTCGCCATGGAGGCCCTGTGGTCTCGCTTCCTCCCCCAGACGCTGCTCATCGAGCGGCTGCTGCGCGACGGGGTGCTCGGGGACATCCGGCTCGTCACGGCGGACTTCGGGGGGCTCTTCGACTTCGACCCGGAAGGCCGCGTCTTCAACCCCGCGCTCGGCGGGGGCGCCCTGCTCGACATCGGCATCTATCCCATCTGGCTCGCGCACCTCGTCCTGGGCCCGCCCCCGCACGTGCACGCCACGGGCTCCCTCACCCAGACCGGGGTGGATGGGCAGGCGGCCCTCGTCCTCACCTACCCACAGGGTGCCCAGGCGCTGCTGCACACCACCCTCTTCGCGGAGACGCCCCAGGAGGCCGTCATCGCGGGGACGCACGCGCGCCTCCAGCTGGACTCACGCTTCTTCACGCCCGGCGGCTTCACGCTGAAGGCCGCGCGGTCGGACCAGCGGCTGCGCTGGACCGACCCCTCCGGTCTCCACGGCAGCGAGGGTCTGGCCTGGCAGGCCGTGGCTGTCGCGAGTCACGTCGCCGAAGGACTCAGGGAGTCACCCCTGCATCCGCTGGCGCACAGCATCGCCCTGCTTGAAACCATCGACGCGGCACGAAGCCAGCTTGGGATGGGGCCCGGCCCGGCTTGACACCCTGGTGCACGGTGGTGATGGGATGCCGGGTCATGAACCAGGCTGCCGATGTCTGAGTACGCGGGGAACCGGAAGAAGTCCCTGACGGCGTTGTTCGGCGAGCAACCCAAGTCCACCTTGCTTGGCGGCCTGAAGCGGCCAACGGTGGGCAAGCCGTTCAAGAAGCCGCTCCAGCGGCAGTCGGAGCTCCACAAGCGGCTCCTCCGGGTCCACCCCATCGACAGTCTCCTGATGGGCGCGGCGGGCGGTGAGGCCTTCGTGGAATCAGCCCGGCAGCAGGCCTTGGGCCACGGCTTCACGAAGGCCGCGGACGTCCACAACTACCTGGACCTGATGGTCCTGTTCGGGCACCGGTTCGACAGCGATCCGCAGCTTGCGTGGGTGGGCCCGGCGCTGGGCAGGAAGTCGATGACGGTGCTCTTCGACAGCGCGCTCACCTATCTCGACGTCATCTCCGGGGAGACCGGCGACCTCTACATCAAGGCGTTGCTCCGGGCGCGCAGGTGCAGCTCCGCGTCCCTCGTGGACAAGGTGTGCGGCTCCGCGGGCGAGCTGGGCACGCTGCTCTCCAGCCTCCACCCCGAGAAGCACCGGGTGGTGCGGGCCCAGGTTCCGGCCCTGTTCACGCTCGCGCAGGCGCTCACGGCGAAGCACAGCAAGGGCGTGCGGGCCCTCTATCCGGTGCTCATGTTCCTGCTGGGGAGCCACTTCGAGTCCGACCCGCGCTACGCGTGGGCCGCGGACATCCTCCAGGACTCAGGAAGCAGCGAGCTCATCCGATACAAGAGGCTCCACGAGGAAGCCTTGTCGCGGCTCCGCTTCGCGCTGCGGTCGCGCGGCGGGCTCGAGTCCCTCCTCGAGGAGGTGGGCTGACATGGGCTGTTGCTTTGGCAGGAGACGGGCCGCGCGGCTGCGGCTGCCGCAGGAACCGGTGGTGCGTGAGCGCCCATGGGAGACGGCGGAATGGGCCACCCAGGTCGTGTGGCAGCGCGATGAGCCCGAGCCGGACAACGTCTTCAACGTCCTGGCCGTGTTCACGAGCGACTGCGCGTTCAACGACGAGGGGGGCGAGCCCATTGAACGCGACGAGCTCATTGGCAACATCCGGCTGTGCATCACCCAGATGAACGAGGCCTTCGAGCGCAGCGGGGTCGACGTGCGGGGGAACCTCGTGTCCATCGTGCAGTTCGCGGCCCCTCCTCCCTTCCTGGGCGCGGACATGTACCGGGACGCGATGCTCGGAGAGCCGGCCAGTGAGCAGGAGCGCGAGCTGCGCAAGCAGGGGCCGTCGTACCCCGAGCTTGCGGAGTTCAATGCGAACATCCGGAGGACCTGCCTGGACCTCCGGGCGGAGCACGAGGCGCACGTGGTCCTCTTCGTGTCGGGAAACGGAGGGGACCCCATCGCCGGAGCCCTTGGCGCCGTGGACAGGAACGAGGCCTTCGTGGTGGTGCCGCACACCAAGCTGCTGGATGGCTTTGCTCCGGCGCACGAGATTGGCCACCTCTTCGGCTGCGAGCACAACCGCGAGTCCGTCCAGGTGCGCGCCCATGCGTCGTGCTACGGCTACTGCACCCCTCACTGGCGCACGATCATGGCGTACAACCCCCACCACGATCGCGACCTGCCAATCATTGGCCACTTCAGCAATCCCGCCGTGGACTACGACGACGGGCAGCACGGTCCGTTGCCCACGGGCGCCACGGGCGCGCACGCCGCGAACAACGTCGCGCAGATCAACGGGTACACCGCGACCATCCTCGGGCTCCGGGGCTGAGCAGGGGCGGGCACCCGGCATCTGTTCACGTGCGGACGCCGGGCCTCCCCATCACCGGGCACGTGCCCCGGGTGGCCGCGACCCGTGCGGGGCCGCCGTACACTGCGTGCGTCTCTACGCTCGGAGGACGTCATGGGATTCCTGCGGCCCCACACTGAACGCATCTACGCGCTGCTCCGCATCATGGCCGGACTGATGTTCATGCAGCACGGTCTGCAGAAGCTCTTCGGCCTGTTCGGCGGGGTGCCCCCGGGGGCGCCGGCCTTTGTCGTCTACGGCGCGGGAATCATCGAGTTCCTGGGCGGCGCGCTCGTCGCGCTGGGGCTGTTCGCCGGCCCCGCGGCGTTCATCTGCAGCGGCACCATGGCGTTCGCCTTCTTCCTGGGGCACGTGGTGCCCAACGGCGGCAACCTCATCCCCATCGCGAACCAGGGCGAACTCGCGGCGCTCTACTGCTTCGTGTTCCTCTACATCGCCGCGCGCGGCTCGGGCATCTGGAGCGTGGACGGCGCGCGCCGGGGAACCCCGCGCACGTAGTCCCTCGCGCGCTGCACGCCGTATCTCCGGCGCGGGTGATGGACGTCCGCCCGCCCTGACGCAAGGCACACGGGCAGGCGCACCCGAAGAGGCGTGCCGGACGGCCACCTTCCGGAACCTGCGTCGAGGGGCCAACCTTCGTTCCACACGCTCCGCCCGGCTCCGAGGGGCGTGTGTTAACGAACGCTCTCGATGAGCTCCTCGACCCGCACGAGCGTGACGGCCTCCAGCGACCCCGCGACGGTGGACGTGCACCGCCGCGAGGCAGCGGCCGTGCTCGAGGGCGGAGGCGAGATGGGCGCGCTCATGCGCTCCATCGACTGGACGCGGACTCCCGTGGGAGCGCCCCGGACGTGGCCCCAGTCCCTGCGCACGGCGGTGAGCATCCTGCTCGAGTCGCGCTTCCCCATGTACATCGCGTGGGGACCCCAGCTGGTCCAGTTCTACAACGACGGCTACCGGCCGGTGCTGGGCGCGACGAAGCACCCGGCCGCCATGGGCCACAGCGCGCAGAGCACGTTCGCGGAGAGCTGGCACATCATCGGCCCGATGTTCGAGGGCGTGAGACAGGGCACGGCGGTCGGCTCCGAGGACTGGATGCTGCCGCTGGACCGCAACGGCTACCTCGAGGAGTGCTACTTCACCTATTCCTACAGCCCCATCCGGGACGAGAGCGGCGGCGTCGGGGGCGTGCTGGTCACCCTCACGGAGACCACCGGCCGGGTGCTGGGCGAGCGGCGGCTGCGGACGCTGCGCGACCTGGCGGCGCGGACGGGGGCGGTGAAGCGCGAGCAGGACGCGTGGCGCGAAGCGGCGGCCGCGCTGGAGACCAACGGCTTCGACATCCCGTTCGCCCTGCTGTACCGCCAGGGGGACGCGGGCCAGGGCCTGGAGCTGGTGGCGACGACGGGCTGGGGGCAGGACACCGCCACGCCCGCCGCGCTCTTCGGCACGGGCGCCACCGCGTGGCCCTTCCCGGAGGCGACCGACGCCCAGGGGCCGAAGCTCGTCCCGGACGTGCAGGCGCGCTTCGGGCCGCTGCCCGGCGGCAGGTGGCCGGAGTCGCCCCGCACGGCGTGGCTCTTCCCCATCACGCGGGCCGGCGCCGAGCACCCCTACGGCTTCCTCGTGGCGGGCGTGAGCGCGAGGCGCGCCCCGGACGACGACTACCGCGGGTTCCTGGGGCTGGTGGCGGACCACCTCGCCACGGCGCTCGGCAACGCCCGCGCCTACGAAGAGGAGAAGCAGCGGGCGGAGGCCCTGGCGGAGCTCGACCGCGCGAAGACGGCCTTCTTCAGCAACGTGAGCCACGAGTTCCGCACGCCGCTGACCCTGATGCTGGGGCCCATCGAGGACGGCCTCGCGGATGACCGGCAGCCCCTGCCTCCGGCGCAGCGGGAGCGCCAGGAGGTGGTGCGCCGCAACGGCCTGCGCCTGCAGAAGCTGGTCAACACGCTGCTCGACTTCGCCCGCCTGGAGGCGGGGCGCGCCCAGGTGTCCTTCGTCCCGACGGACCTCTCCGCGCTCACCGTGGACCTGGCGAGCAACTTCGACTCCGCGGCGACCGCCGCCGGGCTCGCGCTGCGCGTGGACTGCCCGGCGCTGCCCGAGCCCGTCTGCGTGGACCCCTCCCTCTGGGAGAAGGTCGTCCTCAACCTGCTCTCCAACGCCTTCAAGTACACCTTCGAGGGGGAGATCCGCCTCGCGCTGAGGTGGCTGGGCGCGCAGGTGGAGCTCACCGTCCAGGACACGGGCATTGGCATCCCTCGGGAGGAGCTGCCCCGCGTCTTCGAGCGCTTCCACCGCGTGGAGGGCGCCCGGGGGCGCAGCCACGAGGGCACCGGCATCGGCCTGGCGCTGGTGCAGGAGCTGGTGCACCTGCACGGCGGACGCGTGACGGTGACCAGCACGCTCGGCCAGGGGAGCACCTTCCACGTCCTCCTGCCCACGGGCACCGCGCATCTGCCCCGGAAGCCGGGCGCGCCGGAGCCCGGGCGCCCGTCCACCGGCATCGGCCCCGGTGCCTTCCTCGCGGAGCTCTCCCAGTGGAGCGGGGATGGGCCCGCTCCCGCCGCGCCGCGGTCCACCGCGGACCGCGCGGACGCCCGCATCCTGGTGGTGGACGACAACGCGGACATGCGCGCCTACCTCACCCGGCTGCTGGAGCCCCGGTGGAGCGTGGAGGCGGTGAACGAGGGCGGAGCAGCGCTCACCGCCGCGCGCGCGCATCCGCCCGACCTCATCCTCTCCGACGTGATGATGCCGGGGGTCAATGGCCTGCAGCTGGTCCAGGCCCTGCGCACGGACGAGCGCACCCGCGCCATTCCCATCATCCTGCTGTCCGCGCGCGCGGGCGAGGAGGCCACCATCGCGGGGCTCGACAGCGGCGCGGACGACTACCTCGTCAAGCCCTTCTCCGCGAACGAGCTCATCGCGCGCATCAACGCCCAGCTCACCGTCGCGCGGCTCCGGCGGGAGGCCCTGGCCGCGGAGCGCGCGCACGCGGCGGAGACCCAGCGGTTGCTGGAGGAGTCCCTGCGCGCCACGCGCCTGCGCGAGGAGACGCTCGCCGTCGTCAGCCACGACCTGCGCTCGCCCCTGACGGCCATCCGCGCCGCCACGGAGCTGCTCCAGCGGCTGCCCCCCGAATCCGAGGCGACCGCCCGCGCGCGCAAGCAGGCCGACTCCATCCGCCGCTCCGTGGACCGGATGAACCGGCTCATCGAGGACCTGCTCGACCTGGCGAGCATCGACACGGGAACGCTCGCCATCGAGGTCCGCCCGCAGCCGGTGGAGGAGCTGCTGCGCGACGTCCGGGAGCTCTTCGAGCCCCAGGCGGCGGAGAAGGGCCTGAGGCTCGTCGTGGAGCAGGAGGAGCAGGAGCCCGGGCTCACCCTGTGGTGCGACCGCGAGCGCCTGCTTCAAGCGCTCGGCAACCTCCTGGCCAACGCGCTGAAGTTCACCCCCGCCGGGGGCAGCCTCCACCTGCGGGTGGCGAGCGAGCCCGGCACGGACGACCTGCGCTTCAGCGTGGCGGACACCGGCCCGGGCATCCCCGCCAGCGTGCAGCCGCACCTCTTCGACCGCTACTGGCACGCGACGCAGCGGCGGCGCGACGGTCACGGCCTGGGCCTCTCCATCACGAAGGGCATCGTGGAGAGCCACGGCGGGCACATCCAGGTGGAGAGCGAGCCGGGCCGGGGCACCACCTTCCACTTCACCCTCCCGCGCGAACCGCGGGCCCGGACCGCCGCCGTCGCGCCCGTCCCGCGCGCCCCCGCCCCGGAGCCCACGCCGTCGGCGCGGCCGGCCGAGGAGGAGCCCTTCCTCCAGCAGGGCGGCGACATGGGCGCCATGATGCGGGCCCATGACTGGTCCACCAACTCGCTGGGCCCGCCCGAGCAGTGGCCGCAGTCCCTGCGGACGTCCGTCAGCACGATGCTGCGCTCGCCCTACCCCATCATCCTCTTCTGGGGTCCCGAGCTGCGCATGCTCTACAACGACCCGTTCCGGCCCATCCTGGGGGCGAAGCATCCCCAGACGCTGGGCGCGCGCGGCAGCGAGGCGCTCGTCGAGGAGTGGGGGCAGCTGGGCCCGTTGATCCAGCGCGCCCAGGACACGGGCGAGCCCATCTACATCGAGGACGGGAACGTCAACTTCGCGCGCCGTCCCGGCGGCCTGCGGGAGGAGTCCTACTTCACCTGGTCCTACAACCCGACCATCGGCGAGTCGGGGGAGATCGCCGGCATGTTCGCCATCGCGAGCGAGACGACCCGGCAGGTGGTGGGGGACCGCCGGCTGGCCATCCTCCGGGAGCTGTCCATCCGCACGGCGCTGGACAAGACGGTCGAGGGCATCTTCCGCTCGCTGGAGGCCGTCCTCTCGCAGGCGGCGCACGACGTGCCCTTCGCGCTGCTCTACCTCGTCAAGGCGGACCAGGGACGCCTGGTCTGCTGCGCGGGCCTGGAGCGCGGGACGGCCGCCGCGCCCGTGACGCTGGCGGCGGGCGACATGTCCTCCTGGCCCCTCGCGAGCGTCACGGAGGCGAGACAGGAGGTCCTGCTGGAGGACCTGGCCCGGCGCTTCGGCCCCCTTCCCGGCGGCCCCTGGCCGGAGCCCACGACGCGCGCCCTCCTCCTCCCGGTGCCCATGGGCGCGGACGCCGACGCCCTGGCGGTGCTCGTGGCGGGCCTGAGCCCCCTGCGCGCGCTGGACGACGAGTACCGGGGCTTCCTGCAGCTGCTGGCGCGGCAGCTGGCCGCCAGCATCTCCAGCGCCCGCGCCTACGAGCAGGAGAAGCAGCGGGCCGAGGAGCTGGCCCGGCTGGACGCGGCGAAGACCGCGTTCTTCAGCAACGTGAGCCACGAGTTCCGCACGCCGCTCACGCTCATCCTCGGCCCCATCGAGGACGCGCTGGCGAAGACGACGAAGGCGCTGGAGGGAGAGCCGCTGGAGCTGGTGCGCCGCAATGCCTTGCGGCTCTACAAGCTGGTCAACACCCTGCTCGACTTCTCCCGGATGGAGGCAGGAAGGGCCCAGGCCAGCTACAGGCCCATGGACCTGTCCGCCTTCAGCACGAGCCTCGCGAGCGCCTTCCAGTCCGCGGTGGAGAGCGCGGGCCTGCGGCTGGTGGTGGACTGCCCGCCCCTGCCCGAGCCCGTCTACGTGGACCCGGAGATGTGGGAGAAGGTTGTCCTCAACCTGCTCTCCAACGCGGTGAAGTACACGTACCACGGGGAGATCCGCGTGAGCCTGCGGTGGGAGGACGCGCAGGCCGTGTTGCGCGTCGAGGACACGGGGGTGGGCATCCCCGAGGAGGAGCTCCCGCGCGTCTTCGAGCGCTTCTACCGCGTGCGCGTCACCCAGGGCCGCAGCCACGAGGGGACGGGCATTGGCCTCGCGCTGGTGCAGGAGCTGGTGAAGCTGCACGGGGGCGGCGTCGCGGTGACGAGCCAGCTGGGCAAGGGCACCACGTTCACCGTGCGGCTGCCCCGGGGGACGGCCCACCTGCCCCCGGAGCGCGTCGAGCGCGCGTCCGGGCCGCTCCCGCGGCCTTCGGCCGCCGCGCCCTTCGTCGAGGAGGCGCGCCGCTGGTCCACGGACGTCATCCCCCCGGACGCCGGGGCCCCGCCCGAAGCCGAGGACCCGGCGTCGCGGGTCCCCGCGGAGCTCGCGCGCTCCCGCATCCTCCTCGTGGACGACAACGCCGACCTGCGCACCTACGTCACGGGGCTGCTCAAGCACGGCTTCCCCCACGTGGAGACCGCCCGCAACGGGCAGGACGCGCTGGAGCAGGCGCGCGCGCATCCGCCCGACCTCATCCTCTCCGACGTGATGATGCCGGTGCTGGATGGCTTTGGCCTGGTGCGCGCGCTGCGCGCCGACGAGCGCACGCGCGCCATCCCCATCATCCTGCTGTCCGCGCGCGCGGGCGACGAGGCCACGGTGGAGGGCCTGGGGAGCGGCGCGGATGACTACCTGGTGAAGCCCTTCTCCGCGCGCGAGCTGCGCGTGCGGGTGCGGACCCAGCTGGAGATGGCCCGTGTGCGCCGGGAGGTGGTCCGCAATGAGGTGGAGAAGGACTCGTTGCGCGAGTCCCTGCGGACGCGGGACGAGTTCCTCCGGCTGGTCAGCCACGAGCTGCGCACGCCCGTGAGCGCCCTGTCCCTCAACATCCAGTCCCTGGTGCGGAGCCTGGACGTCCCGGCCGCGGACATGACGCCGGAAGCCACCCGGCTCAAGGCACGGACGACGCAGAAGCACCTCCAGCGCCTGTCGCGCCTGGTGGAGCAGCTGGTGGACGTGTCGGAGTTCGTCACCGGACCGCTGGACCTCTCACGCGAGCAGGTCGACCTGGCGGAGCTCGCGGCCACCGTCGTGGCGCGGGCGCGGGAGAAGGCCCTTCGCGCGGACTGCGTCCTCACCCTGGAGGCGCCCCTGCCGGTGGTGGGGCGCTTCGACCGCGCGAGGCTGGAGCAGCTGCTCGACAGCCTCGTGGACAACGCCCTCAAGTTCGGGACGGGCAAGCCCGTGGAGGTCCGGGTGGCGCACGCGGCGGGCCGGGTCAGCCTGGCGGTCCGGGACCATGGAGACGGGGTCGACCCGGAGGACCAGGAGCGCGTCTTCGGGCGCTTCGAGCGCGGGGTCCCCGCGAACCACCACGGCGGCTTCGGGCTGGGTCTGTGGATGGCCCGCCACATCGCGGAGGCCCACGGGGGCAGCCTCCACCTGGAGCCCACCGAGGGCGGGGGGGCCACCTTCACCACGGTGCTACCGCTGGACATGGCCCCAGGGTGACCTCCTGTCGCTGGAACACAGCCCCCCCAGCTGTGCTAATCCCGGGCAGGCCACACGGCGATTTCCCACCCTCCCTCCCGGAAGACCTCCATGGCAGGCAGCAGCCTGATTGCGCTCATCGACGACATCGCGACCATCCTGGATGACGTCTCCATCCTGACGAAGGTGGCGGCGAAGAAGACGGCGGGTGTGCTGGGTGACGACCTGGCGCTCAACGCGCAGCAGGTGACCGGCGTGAACGCGGACCGCGAGCTGCCCGTGGTGTGGGCGGTGGCGAAGGGCTCGCTCGTCAACAAGGCCATCCTGGTGCCGGCGGCGCTGGCCATCAGCGCGCTGGCGCCCTGGCTGGTGACCCCGCTGCTGATGGTGGGCGGGGCCTTCCTCTGCTTCGAGGGCTTCGAGAAGCTGGCGCACAAGTTCCTCCACAGCAAGGAGGAGGACGAGGCGCACCACACGGAGCTGCGCGAGTCGCTGGCGAACCCGGCCGTGGACCTGGTGGCGCTGGAGAAGGACAAGATCAAGGGCGCGGTGCGCACGGACTTCATCCTCTCCGCGGAGATCATCGCCATCACGCTGGGCACGGTGGCGACGGTGGACTTCGCCACCCGCGTCTCGGTGATGGTGGGCATCGCCCTCCTCATGACGGTGGGCGTGTACGGGCTCGTGGCGGGCATCGTGAAGCTGGACGACGCGGGGCTCTACCTCAGCCGCAAGAGCGGGGGCTTCGCGCGAGGCCTGGGCGCGGGCATCCTCCGCGCGGCGCCGTGGCTGATGAAGTTCCTCTCCGTGGCGGGGACGGCGGCCATGTTCCTGGTGGGCGGCGGCATCCTCGTGCACGGCATCTCCAGCCTGCACCACGCGGAGGAGTCCTTCACCGCCTGGGCCGGGCGCGTGCCCGGCGTGGGAAACATCCTGGGCGGGCTCGCCCCCATGCTGCTCAACGCCGCGGTGGGCCTGGGCGCCGGCGCCGTGCTGGTGGTGCTCTTCACCCTGGGCCAGAAGCTGTTCAAGGGCCGGGGCGCGAAGAAGTAGCGCGGAAGCGGGGCGCCAGGCTCTCGCGCGCGAACGACTCGAAGGTCGTGGGGGTCGTCGTCTCCGCGGTGCGCGGCTCCGAGGGCCGGTAGTCCTGCTGGCCGAAGCCCCAGAACATCTGGGCGTAGGCCTCGGCGACGGAGGGGCTCATCCCTCGCATCATGAAGTCGTGCCGGAGGGTTTCTGCCGGGACCCGCTGGCACCGCATGGGCCTGCCGAGCCCACGCCCCAGGATGTCCGCCAGCTCGTTCGCGCTCAGGTCCTGGGGGCCGTGCACTCCCCGGACGTGGTGGCCCGTCCAGGTGGCGTCCAGCAGCCAGCGGGCGGCCACGTCCCCGACATCGCGCGTGGCCACCAGGGGGTACTTCTTGTCGGGAGGCAGCAGGGTGAAGAGCTGCCCGGCCTTCAGCGTGTCCACCGACGCGAAGAGGTTCTCCATGAAGCCCGCGCACCGCAGCGACACCGTGTGCGGCGCGGCCGCTTCCAGCACCTTCTCCACCTCGCCCGCGAAGGAGACCTGGCCCAGACCCGGACGGTCCGCGCCGTGGCTCGACACGAAGACGACGCGCTGAATCCTATTCTCCTGGAGGGCCCGCGCCGCGTTCCGTGCCAGGTCCAGGGTGTAGGCCCTGAAGTCCTGCGCGCCGAAGGTCGTCGGCGTCAGCCAGAGCAAGGCGTCCGCGCCGCGGGTCGCGCGGACCACGAAGGCGCCATCCTCCAGGGTCCCCTGCTCCACGTGGACCCGGGAGCGGAGGGACTCCGGCAACTTCTCCGGGTGGCGGACCAGCGCGACCGCCTGCGCTCCCGCCTGAACGACCCGCTCCAGGGCACGCCCCGCGACGTGTCCCGTGGCTCCCACCAGTGCGATCCTCATCATGGCTTCCGTCTTCCTTGAACGGCTGCGGTGATTCGCAGTGCCTTGACTGTCCGCGAAAAGGTGACAGCCTGTGGCACCTTTGAGCAAGGCACCCCACGAGAGCGTCAGCGAGCGCCTGGACCGGCTCCTGGGCCTGCTCGCCTCCCAGCGGAGCTGGAACGGCCCGGGACTCGCCGCGGAATTGGGCGTGAGCCTGCGCACCCTGCGCAGGGACATGGCGCGGCTCGCGGCGCGCGGGGTCCCCATTGAAGCCGAGCGGGGACGCGGCGGCGGGGTCCGGGTGCCCGCCCGCGTCGGCCTGGGGCGGCTCCAGCTCAACCACCGCGAAGCGCTCGACCTGCTCCTGGCGCTCGCGATTGGTGAGCGCATGCGCTCTCCCCTGCTCCTGTCGAGCCTGAAGGGGCTGCGCCAGAAGATCGCCACGGCGTTCCCTCCCGAGGAGCGGAGCCGCATCAACCGGCTGCGCCGCCGCATCCTCCACGGCCCGCTCGCATCGCACCGCATCTCCGAGTCCTGGGAGAATCCCCGCCCGTCCGTGCTGGGGCTCGTGCAGGACGGCTTCTTCGAGCAGCGTGCCCTCGAGGTCGTCTACAGGACCGCGCGCGAGCGGACCACGCGGGTCGTGGAGCCCCACTACCTGATGCTGGCGTGGCCCGCCTGGTACCTGCTCGTCTGGGACCATCTCCGCGACGCGGTCCGCCTCCTGCGGCTGGACCGCATTGAGTCCGCCCGGCTCACCGACGCGACCTTCCAGCTCCGCGAGGCCGACGCGATGCTGCTGGTGGCCCGGGACCTGTTCGCCTCGGTTTGAGGCGCCGGCCCGTTCGCCGCACGTGGGGGCCCGTTCGCCGCGGGCCCGTCCCCACCGGCTGAACACTCCCCCCGCGTGGCGTCAGCGCGCGCAGGGTGCCCCCGTTCACCTCCTGCCCTGGAAGCGCTCCATGCCGCGCAAGCTGCTCGTGTCGTCGTTCCTGTTCGCCGCGCTCACGTGTGCCCCCGCCCTGGCCGCTCCGGCCACGGCGGCCCCGCCCAGGGACCGCCACAAGCAGGTGGATGCCCTCTTCTCGCAGTGGAACAGCAAGACGGCGCCCGGCTGCGCCGTGGGCATCTCACGCGACGGCGTGCTGGACTACGCGCGCGGCTATGGCGTGGCGGACCTGGAGCACGACGCCCCGCTCACGCCGCGTTCGGTCTTCTCCATCGCCTCCATCTCCAAGCAGTTCACGGCCTTCTCGATTGGACTGCTGGCGCAGGAGGGCAAGCTCTCGCTGGACGACGACATCCGCGAGCACGTGCCGGAGCTGCCCGCGTACAAGAAGACCGTCACGCTCGCGCACCTGATGCATCACACCAACGGGCTGCGTGAGCAGGGACAGCTGCTGAACCTGGCGGGCTGGCGCGGGGAGGACGTGGCCACCGAGGCAGACATCCTCTGGGCGCTGAGCCGGCAGCGCGGCGTGAACTTCGAGCCGGGCGCGGAGGTCCTGTATGGCAATGCCGCCTACACGTTGCTGGCGCTCGTGGTGCGGCGCGTCTCCGGTCAGCCGCTGAAAGCGTTCGCCCACGAGCGGCTCTTCAAGCCGCTCGGCATGACCGACACCTGCTTCCGCGAGGACCGCACCGAGCTCTTCCCCCGGCGCGCCTGGGGCTACACCTCCCGCGACGGCGGTGGCTGGCGCCTCAGCGGCTCCGGCTCCGACCATTATGGCGCGGGCAACCTGTACTCCACGATTGGCGACCTGCTGAAGTGGGAGCAGAACCTGCTCGACGGACGCGTCGGTGGGCAGGCGCTGGTCACGTTGATGCGGACCTCCGGCAGGTTGAACGACGGCACCGTGACGGGCTACGGCGGCGGCCTCCGGTTGATGGGGTATCGCGGCCTGGACATGGTGAGCCACGACGGCATGGACGGCGGCTACCGCACGGAGGCCCTCCTCTTTCCAGCCCAGCGGGTCGCCATCGTCACGCTGTGCAACAGCGGCCTGATTGACGCCAGCGTGCTCGCCCGGAAGGTCGCGGACGTGTACCTGGGCGCGCACATGAAGGACGAGCTGCCGCCCGCCGTGAAGATGGCGGAGACGGAGCTGGCGGCGCTGGCGGGCGACTTCTGGAGCCCGCTGACGGATGAAATCGTGCGGCTGGAGCTCAAGGACGGAGCGCTGCGACAGGTCGGCGTGCCCACTGCGTTCGTCCCCATGGGCGATGGCGCGTTCCGTCCAGGCGAGTCGATGCACGTCTGGCGTTTCGCGTCCCCGCGCGAGCTGAGCATCCGGGACGCCTGGCCGACGACGCGCCCCTTTGTCCGCGTGACCGACCCGAAACCCACGGCTTCGGCACTGGCGGCCTTCGCGGGGCAGTACCGCAGCGAAGAGGCCGACATGACCTATACGGTGCGCGTCGTGGACGGGAAGCTGGCCATCCGCTGGCCGCGCAGGGATGAAGTCATACTGGATGCCGTGGGCGGTGACCGCTTCTCCGGCTCGCTCGGCGCGGTCTCGTTCACGCGGGCGGCCTCCGGCGGAATCGACGGGCTGACCATCAGCAACCGCCGCCTGCGCCGGTTCCGCGCGGAGCGGCTTGGGGCCGCGACAGGACTCCTGACGTCTCAATGATCGAGAGGCTCAACCGGTGACGTGGCCCGGTGGACACCCGCGAAGGCGTCCCAGAGAGTTCACTTGAGGAGCACCTTGAATTCCGTGAAAGAGGCGGAAGCAAAGGAGCCTCTCAATGCACGTTCGTCACCTGGTGGCCGGACTCCTGGTCGCCGTCGTTGGTTGTGAAGGAAAGCCGGAGAACGACCCCGAACTCCAGACCCAGGACGCCGCGGTGGTCGCGGGCAGCCGGCTCATCAGCGTGCAGTCCGGCCGCTGCCTCGACGTGGCGCAGAACAGCCAGACCGCGGGGCAGGAGCTCCACATCTATGACTGCCACAGCCAGGACAACCAGCGGTTCCTCTTCACGCCGGAAGGCGAGCTTCGCGCGTTCGGGGGCTCGTGGTGCGTCCAGCCAGAGACCGCCAGCTCCGGGGCCCGGGCTGTCATCGCCGCCTGCGATGGGACGGCGAACCAGCGGTGGGTGCGCAACACCGCCGGCGCGGTCATCCACACGGCGACCTCGCTGTGTCTCGACGTGTCCGGGCAGGCCACCGCCAACAGCTCGAAGGTCATCGTCTGGACCTGCAATGCCCAGACGAACCAGCAGTGGTCGTTTCCGGCCGACACCCAGGCGCCCACCGTGCCCACGGGGCTGACGCTGTCCAACGTGACGTGCAACTCGGCCACGCTGTCGTGGACGCCGTCCACGGACAACCAGGGCGTGGCCTTCTACGACGTCTACCATGACGGCCAGCTGATGAAGTCCGTCTCCGGAGCCACGGTGTCCACCGGGCTGACCGTGGTCCCTGGCGTGACCTGGGGCCTGTATGTGAATGCGCGGGACGCGGTGGGCAATGTCTCCCAGGGCAGCGCCACGCTCTCCATCACCCCGCCGCAATGCCAGGCGGACACCCAGGCTCCCAGCATCCCGACCGGCGTCACCGCCAGCGCGTCCGGCACCAGCGTGACGGTGAACTGGACCGCGTCCACCGACAACGTGGGCGTGCGCGCGTATGACGTGTTCCGGGGCGGCGTGAAGATTGGCACGGTGGCCGGCGCTCCTCCCGGGACGACCTTCGTGGACAGCGGCCTGTCCGCGAACACGGCCTACACCTACGCCGTGCTCGCCCGCGACGCCCAGGCCAATGCGTCCGCCCAGAGCGCGTCCGTGACGGTCACCACCGGCCAGGCCTGCGCGAATCCCGTCTGCTCCGTCATCCAGGTCGCCACCGACAACGACATCCCGTGGGGCCTGGTGAACCTGCCGGACGGCACGGTGCTCTACAGCCGCCGCGACGCGCACAACCTCATCCGCCTGGACCCGGCGACGGGCCAGAAGACGTCCGTGGGCACCGTCCCCAACGTGCAGAGCACCGACGGCGAGGGCGGCCTGATGGGGCTGGCGCTCTCCCCCACCTTCGCCACCGACCGCTGGCTGTACGTGATGCACACCTCCCCCACCGACAACCGCATCGTGCGGCTGCGGTATGAGAACGGCGCCCTCGACACCGCGTCGCTCCAGGTGCTGCTCCAGGGCATCGGCCGCAACAAGTTCCACAACGGCGGGCGCCTGCGCTTTGGCCCGGACGGCAAGCTCTACGCGTCCACGGGCGATGCCCAGAACGGCGCCTACGCGCAGGACCTCAACAACCTGGCCGGCAAGGTGCTGCGCCTCAACGCGGACGGCACCGTCCCGTCCGACAACCCCTTCGGCAACTACGTGTGGAGCTACGGCCACCGCAACCCGCAGGGCCTGGCCTTCGACTCACAGGGCCGGCTGTGGCAGCAGGAGTTCGGCAACTCCGTGATGGACGAGACCAACCTCATCCAGAAGGGCGGCAACTACGGCTGGCCCAACTGCGAGGGCACGGTGTCCCAGGGCGGCTCGGGCTGCGCGACGGCCGGGTACATCGCGCCGAAGCAGACCTACTCCACGGCGGACGGTTCGTGCTCCGGCATCGCGGTGGTGCGCGACGTCCTCTACGTGGCCTGCGGGCGCGGCACGCGCCTCTACCGCGAGGTCATCAGTGGCACCAGCCTGACCAACGTGCAGCAGTTCTTCGTCGGCACCTACGGCCGGCTGCGCACCGTGGAGCCGGCCCCGGACGGCAACCTCTGGCTGACCACCACCAACCAGGGTGACAAGGACAGCATCCCCAACAACAGCAACGAGCGCATCTTCCGCGTCGTGCTGGGGCAGTAGCCGCCGCGTGGCTCACGCATGGCGCCCGGTCGCGCCATGCGTGAGCGTCCCTTCAGTCCGGCCAGGTCCAGTCCGCGATTTCGGGACGGTCCCGGCCGTGCTCGTGCGCGTAGGCCAGGTTGTCGAGCACCTGCTGGTGATGCCGCTGACCTCGTTCGAGATGGCGAAGGTGCTGGTGCTGATGTTGCTGTCAGGAGGAAGCACGCCCGTGGAGAGCCAGCCGAAGTGGCTGCGGTACGTGACGTACCTCTTGCCTGCCCGGCACTTCGTCAGCTTCTCGCAGGTCATCATCTACCGAGGCGGAGGGCTGGGGGCCGTCTGGCGCCAGTTCCTGATGGTGGCCGCGGTGGGCGTGGGGTTCTTCGTCTACAGCCTGGCGCTCTTCCGCAAGTCCATCGCGGTGAGCAAGTAGCGCACCGGGCGGGCCCGCCGGGAGCATCTTCCCGGTGGGCCCGCGTCCGCATCAGTAGATGCGGAAGTCGTAGCGCGGCGGGCTCTGCTGATAGACGTTGTACGCCGTGTCGTTCAGGTTGCGGATCCGCACGTAGTACGCGGAGTTCGCGGGGACGCTGAGCGTGACCCGGGACGCCAGGCAGGTCGGGTCGTACCAGACGTTGCAGATGTTGTCGTTGGAGGCCACGAGCGCTCCAGGGGCGCCGTTGGAATAGGCATACACCTCCAGGTAGGTGTCAGCGCCGTTCACGACGTTGTAGGCCTCGAACTTCGCCGTCATCGCGCCGCCGAAGTAGACGGCGATCCAATCCACGTCTCCCTGCTCGTGGAAGTTGAAGCCCGTCAGGGGGTAGCCCGGGTAGGCCGTGAACTGGGCCGCGGTGTTGTTGTC
The DNA here is from genome assembly GCF_042231735.1 of Corallococcus exercitus. Classification (GTDB taxonomy): domain Bacteria; phylum Myxococcota; class Myxococcia; order Myxococcales; family Myxococcaceae; genus Corallococcus; species Corallococcus exercitus_B. The sequence continues at coordinate 8,548,057 of NZ_CP102577.1, read as the reverse complement.
CTCGTAGGCGTCCGGCGGGGGCAGATGGCAGCCCTCCGAGGGAGGGCCGAAGCCGTCAGGCGCGCAGACCCCGGCCGAGCAGATGCAACCGCTCCGACAATCCGCTCCCGTGCTGCACTCCCGCTGTGGCGGCGTGCCGCAGTCCGGATGCGGGGGACCGAACCCGTTGGGCACGCACTGGTTCGCGTCGCATGCACAGCCCAGATCACAGTCATTGTTGCTGCCACAGTAGCGGTACGTCAGCGCGGACTCCGTCACGGACTCCACGACGGCCGGGCCCGTGTCGGGCTCCTGGGACGCCGAGTCACCGCAGGCCCCGGACAACAGAGCCAGTCCAATCACGAGAGGGAACAGTCCAATCCGCATGTGCATGGGTCTCCTTGGGTGGTGAAGCCTCACGCCAGAAGGAGCACGCGCCCGGTTCGCGCTTCCACGTCGGCCCCCCCGTGCGTGAAGTCAAAAATGACTTAACGTGTTGGTCGCGGGAGGTCAAACAAACCAGAAAATAAAGTAAATCAAGTTACTCGCGCTGAGCCGCGTCCACCCAGGCACCTCCGCCGCCGGCCACCCGCGCGGGGGCTGCCCTCCTCGCCCGCTTCATCCTGGACCCAGGTCCATGGTCCGCCCGGTCGCGATGCTTAGCGTCAGGGCATGCGCGCACTTACCTACGAAGGTCCCTACCGGGTCGCGGTGCGGAACAAGCCCGACCCTCGGATTGAACATCCCCAGGACGGCATCGTGCGGGTGACGTCCGCGGCCATCTGCGGCTCGGACCTGCACCTGCTCCATGGGCTGGTGCCGGACACCCGCATCGGCTTCACCTTCGGCCATGAGTTCGTGGGCGTGGTGGAGGAGCTGGGTCCCACGGCCCGCATGCAGGGACTGAAGAAGGGCGACCGCGTGATGCTGCCCTTCCAGATCTTCTGCGGCGGCTGCTACTTCTGTCAGCGCGGCCTCACGTCCTGCTGTGACAACACCAACCCGGCGACGGACGCGGGCACGGGCATCTACGGCTATTCCCACACCTTCGGAGGCTACGACGGAGGGCAGGCCCAGTACGTGCGCGTGCCCTTCATCGGCGTGGACGCGGAGAAGGTCCCCGAGGAGGTCTCCGACCTGGACGCGCTGCCCATCACCGACGCCTTCACCACCGGCTACCAGGGCGCGGAGATGTGCGACCTGAAGGGCGGCGAGACCGTGCTGGTGCTGGGAGCCGGCCCCGTGGGCCTCTTCGCCATGTGGAGCGCCTGGGCCATGGGCGCGGGCCGGGTCATCGCCGTGGACAAGGAGGACTACCGCCTGGAGTTCGCGCGGCAGTGGCTGGGCGTGGAGACGCTCAACTTCACCGACGTGGACCTCGTCACCACCGTGAAGGGGATGACCGAGGGGCGCGGCGCGGACGCGACCATCGAGGCCGTGGGCTGCGAAGCGGCGGGCTCCCCGGTGCACCGCACGTTCGGCGTGCTCATGAAGGCGGAGGCCGGCTCCCCGGTGGCCGTCAACTTCGCCATCCACGCGACGCGCAAGGGCGGCGTCATCTCGCTCATTGGCGCGTACGGGCCTCCGGCCGTCGGCGTGGACCTGGGCACGTACATGAACAAGGCGCAGACCATGCGCACCGGCCAGGCCAGCGTGAAGCGCTACATGCCGCACCTGCTCGAGCACGTGCGCGCCGGGCGCATCCAGCCCTCGCGCGTCTTCACCCACCGTCTGCCATTGGAGCAGGCGCCGGAGGGCTACCACACGTTCGCGCAGAAGCGGGACGGCTGCATCAAGGTCGCCCTCTTCCCCAACGGAGAACACCTGCACTGAGAGGAGTCGTGTGATGAACCCCACGCCCGACAACACCGAGAGGCCCCACGTGCGGCAGCCCAAGCTCGCCACGCAGCAGGAGGTGGAGCGGCACTCCGCGTACCAGGCGCTGCAGCGCTCCGAGCGCCCGTCCTACTGGGGCGTCGACCTGGACCCGTCACGCCGGCCCGGCGTCCCGATGCTGAAGGAGCCGCGGCCGATGCTCCACGCGCGCTTCCCACCGGAGCCCCAGCAGGGCATGTCCGCGGCGCCCATGCACGGACGCCCCAACAAGCCGATGCCGGCCGTGTTCGGCACCGCCACCCCGCTCCACGGCGTCTCCGGCCTCATCCGGCGCGCCGCGTACCGGAAGCCGGACCACTACCCCAGCCACTGGCTGATGAAGATGTTGGCCGACCGCGTGGACTCCTGGGGCTACCACACGGGCAAGGTCCTGAAGGTGGTGGGCCCCATCGCGGTGGTGGGCCTCCTGGTCGGCATGGCGAGTGAGCGCCGCCCCGCGCTCGCGAGATAGGACCCAGAAGCTGCCCACGAGGCTTTCCGTGGGCTTCGGGGGACTGGCGTCGCGAGGGGGCTCTATCGTCCTCGCCATGCGACTGCTCCCCCGACTCCACCTCTTCGAGTTCCTCGACCAGCCGTGGCTGCCCGCGCTGTTGCGCCGTGGCGAGGTCGACTACCTGCACGTCGTGCTGGACCGGACGCGGCCCTACACCGCCGTGGCCCCGCAGCTGGGGGAGCTGCTGCGCATGACCGGCACGAACCGGGTCATCGACCTGTGCTCCGGCACGGGCGGTCCCTGGCGCACCCTGCTCCCGGTGCTGCGGAAGGTGCATCCCGAGGCCGAGGTCGTGCTCACGGACCTCCACCCCACCCCGGTGCCGGAGCTGCCCGAGGGCGCGCGGTACCGCGACACCCCGGTCGACGTCACCCGCATCCCGGAGGAGCTGACGGGGCTGCGCACCCTCTTCGAAGCGTTGCATCACTTCCGCCCGAAGCAGGCGCGAGCCCTCCTCGCGGACGCCGCCACGCGCGGAGTCCCCATCGCCGCCTTCGAGCTCACGCAGCGCTCCGTGCCCTACGTCCTCATCCAGCTGCTGCTCATCATCCCCCTGGTGTGGGGCTTCACCCCGCTCATCCGCCCGGTGCGCTGGTGGCGGCTGCTGCTCACCTACCTGGTGCCCATCATCCCCCTGCTCATCCTCTGGGATGGCGTGGTGTCGTCGCTGCGGACCTACACGCCGGAGGACCTGGAGGAGCTGACGGAGGGGCTGGATGCCAACGGCTACCGCTGGCACACCGGGGTCCATCGCGCGCAGGGAATGACCATCACCTATCTCCTCGGGCTGCCTCGGCAACGGTAGGGGTTGCGCGTTCCGCGACATCCCACCTCCTTGGGGTGCCCCTTGGAACGCAGAGCCTTGCGTCCCACCCTCCGACCTCCGTGGGCCGGAAGGAGAAGGCATGCATGTAAGGAATTGGAGTGCCCTGCTGTTGGTGGGACTGGCAGGGGTGGGATGTGGTGGCTCGCAGGAAGACTCCCGCGAGGTGACCGCCCAGGCCTGCCCACCCGGGGTGGCATCCCGGGTGGCGACACTCCTGCCTCCGGACTCCGGCGGCTTCGCGGGGGAGCTCACCCAGGTCCAGGGGACGCTCTACTTCGTCACCTCCACCTTCGACACCGGCTCGACCCTGTGGCGCAGCGACGGCACGGAGGCAGGGACCGTCCCGGTGAAGGTGTTTCCGGGGCCGCCCGGCGTCTACCAACCGACGAACCTCGTCGCGGTGGGCAACCGGCTCTTCTTCCAGACGCGCACCCCGGCCACCGGCATGGAGCTGTGGCTCAGCGATGGAACGGAGGCCGGGACCCGGCTGGTCAAGGACATCACCCCCGGCGCGGACGACTCCATCCTGGAGCCGGGCTACGAGCTCAACGGCCGCCTGGTGTTCTTCCGCTGGGTGCCGGTGTCGGCGAGCGAGTCGCGGCCGGAGCTGTGGCGGTCCGACGGGACGGCCGCCGGGACGCTGCGGGTGCGGAACTTCACCGCGTTCACGGGCTTGAGCTATTACAAGTTGAAGGTCGGCGACGCGCTGCTCTTCTTCTTCGCCGAGGAGACAGGCACCACGCTGTGGCGCACCGACGGCACGCTGGCCGGGACCGCCTCCGTCAAGCAGCTGGACGCGGGGTTGACCTACGTCCGGGACGTGAGCCGTCCGGGTGAGACGCCGCTGTTCATCCTGGATGACGGCCCCAACCACGAGGTGTGGAAGACGAATGGCACCGCGGCGGGGACCGTCCGTCTGGAGTCCTTCGGATATCCCGTGAACCTGCTCGGGACGCTGGGCACGTCTGTCTATCTGACGTCCGTGGACAGCCCGGTGACGAAGCGGCTGCGCATCGACCGGCTCTCGTTGAGCGGTGGGGGCAAGACGCGGATCACCACCCTGCCCAACCCCTACGCATCCGGCGAGTACGCGTATCCCGCCGTGCGGACGGCGGTGGTCTCCGGCAGCGACCTCTACTTCTCCATGGTCATCCTCAGCGACGCCCCCGTGCCCGAGAGCGTGTCGCTGTGGGCGACGAATGGAACGGCCGCGGGGACCCGCAGGCTCTTCGACAACCGCTATGTGGAGTACGGGTACCGCTACCCCCTGTTCGCCACCGGCACGGGCCAGGTCCTGTTCGGCGGCGTGCCGGACGAAGACGGCCCCGCCTTCCCCTATTTCACCCGGGGCTCCGTGGCGACGCAGGGCCAGCTGGCGGACGTCGCCTATCCGGACTCGTTCACCCGCGTGGGCAATCGCATCTTCTTCACCGCCTATGACGCCACGAACGAGCGCGAGCTGTGGTCCGTGCCGGCCACCTTCAGCTGCCCGCCGGGGCTGACCGGAGCGCGCGAGTAGTCATGGCTGGCACCGGGGCGGGCACGGCGCCCCGGTGTCCCCACACCCGATGCGGTACACTCCACCGGCCACATCCGTGGCCGCGCTGGAATGTCCTCCGACCTGCTGGAAATCTCAGACCTCATCGTCGACTACGACGTCGCGACGCTCCAGCCCCGGCCGGTGTCCCGCTCGGCGGTGGTGGCGCGGCTGGAGGCGAACGGCCAGCGGTCCGCCGCGCGGCTCGTGCAGCGGCTTCCCGCGTCCAATGACACGCTCGACGTCGAGGCCTGCAACCTGGCCCTGCTGCGCTCGCACATCGAGCTGCAGCGGCTGAGCGAGGAGTTCCTGCAGGCGGACCGCATCCGCGGCGTGCTGCTGCCCCTGTTGCAGGCGCTGCGCGACTCCGGCGTGAAGCCTCCGCTGCGCATCGTCGACGTCGGCTGTGGGCTGGGCTACGTCGTTCGCTCGCTCGCGGCGCACGGACGGCTGGGACGCGACGTTGAAATCATCGGCTGCGACATGAACGTGACGCTGATCGAGAACGCCCGGCGGCTCGCGGAAGAGGAATCCCTCTCCTGCGAGCTCAAGGTCGCGAACGCGTTCCAGCTGGAGCAGCCCGGCCACGTCTTCATCTCCACGGGCGTCTTGCATCACTTTCGTGGGAACGACCTGAACGCGTTCTTCGCGGGCCAGCGGCAGGGGCACGCCTTCGTGCACTACGACATCCAGCACTCGGTGCTCTCGCCCTGGGGTTCATGGATGTTCCACCAGGCCCGCATGCGCGAGCCGCTCGCGCGCCATGATGGCGTGGTCTCCGCGCGGCGCGCCCATCCCACGGAGACCCTGCTGACGGCGGCCCGGTCGGCGACGGGGTTCACCTGCGCGTCCCTGGACGGCGCCCGGAACCTCCTCGGCGCGGTGCTGCGTCCCATGACGGCCACGCTGGGGGCCCGCGCGGAGCTGTGGGACCCGCTCCAGCGCCACCTGGGCCCGCTGCGCGCACGGCTGGGGCCCGCGCGATGAACGCCGTCCTTCCCGTGCTGCTCGCGCTGCTGGCCATCACGGATGCCTCGTTCTGTGGCTTCCGGGTCGCCGCGGGCCGGGATGCGCGCATCTTCAAGGCGGACTTCTACCGGTCCGCCATCCGCCGGGGGATGGGGCGGGGGGTCTTCACGACCGCCGTGGTGGGGGCCGGAATCGCCGGTGCCTGCCTGTTCGCGCCGGGCCTGTTCTCCCAGCTGCTCGTCTGTGCGCAGGCCATCCTTTGGGTGCTCCTGCCGTACGCGACGCTGACGCTGGTGGGCATGGGCGTCTGGGCGGCGGCGGAGGCCGATGCGCGGACGCTCGCGAGCGTGGTGGTCCTGGGCCCGTTCACGCTGATCCGCCCCTGGGTCATCGCCGCGGCGGCCGCCGTCGGCGCGTGGAAGGCGCCAGGCCTCACGGCCGCGCTCGTCACCGTCGCGGCGTGCGGCGTCCAGCTCGCGCTCGAGCCCTGGATGAACGTGGGCATGCGGCCCAGGCTCCCGGGCCCTGGGTCCGGCGGGACCGTGAAACACGAATACAGGCGTGTTTCCTGACACTTCCGGGCACCCCACCCGCCCCTGGCTTGCTCACTCCCCGGTCCCTTCCTAGGATTCCGGCCTCCGCCGGATCCCCCCCTCATCACCTGGAGCAAACACCATGCGGTACACGCGCAAGAACGTTTCCGAGCTGCTCGCCACCGTGCAGGGCAATCCCGACGTCGTGGGCTTCTGGACGTCCACCATCGGCAGCTACACGTACAACATCACCCCGTCCGCGGGCGGCAACATCCTCCAGGACATCTACAACCCGAATCACCGCAGCTGCGAGGACGGCGGCCAGACCGTCTTCGAGGACGCGGCCCAGATCGGCTGCTACTAGCGGCCCCCGTCTCCCCTCCCTGCACACGACCCCCGGAGCACACCCATGCGTTACACGCGCAAGAACGTCAGTGATCTGTTGAGCTCGGTGCAGGGCAGCCCGGATGTCCAGGGCCACAGCACCTCGACCTTCGCCGGCTCCACCTGGACGATGGTCCCCTCCTTCGGCGGCGGCGCCGTCTGGCAGAACTATTGGACGTACCAGTGGACCTGCGAGGACGGCGGCACCGTCACCGCCGAGGACCGCTCCACGTTCGGCTGCTACTAGCGCCAACGCCTCCCCACCCGCCGTTCCACCCGCCGCACGGAGGTCCCCGATGCGTTTCACGCGCAAGGATGTCTCGGAGTTGCTGGAGCAGGTCCACGGAGGCCCGGACGTCATGGGCTTCGCCACGTCGAACTTCTCCAACACCACCTATTCGCTCGTCGCATCGGGGCCGGGAACGGTCTGGCAGGACCTCTACAACTCGGCCCACCGGCTGTGTTCCGAGGACGGCGCGACGTCCCCCTACGAGGACTGCAGCGGCGGCGTCGCCTTCTAGCCGTCCCGCGGTCCGCAGTGCTTCCCCCGCTTCCCCCGTCTCGCGGTCCCCTCATGAACACGCGCCTCACCCTGATCCTCAACACCCACATGCCGCAGGTGTTGGGCGAGGGGCCCCTCTTCGATGAGCCGGAGAACTGGCTCTTCGAAGCGCTGACGGAGACGTACCTCCCGCTGTTCCGGATGCTGGAGCGCTGGGACTCCCGGCGCTTCGCCGGCACGCTGGTGATGTCCTTCACCCCGTGCCTGGTGGAGCAGCTCGTCGCCTGCGAGGAGCGCTACACCGGCTACCTCCAGCTCTTGCGGCGCATCGCCACGCGCGAGCTGGAGCGCACGTCGCGGCTGGAGCTCTACAACCGCTACGAGAAGTTCCCGCAGTCGCTGTCGGACGAGGCGCTCGCCCGGGTCCACCGCACCGCGGGCATGTACCTGAACCGCGTGGAGGACAGCCTCCGGTTCCTGCGGGAGCACAGCCTGCGCGACGTGTTCGCAGGCCTGGGGCGCTCGCGGCTGCCGGGCGTGCAGCTGTGGACGTCCACGCCGCAGCACAACTTCCTGCCCTTCTTCCAGCCCGCCATCGCGGACCGGCTGGTGGCGCGGGGCGTGGAGTCCTTCCAGGACATCTTCGGCCGCGAGCCCGACGGCCTCTGGCTGCCCGAGTGCGCCTTCCAGCCGGGCCTGGAGCGCGTGCTCACGCGGCACGGCATCCGCCGCACCGCGCTCAGCCTGACGGGCATTGGCGCGTCGCAGCCCCAGGACCCCAGCGGGGTGTTCCGCCACGAGGACCTGGAGGTGCTCGTCCACGACTACCGCATCGGGCTGCACCTGTGGAAGTCGCCGGAATCCACCTATCCCGCCCATCCCGTCTACCGCGAGTTCTTCCGGGACGTGGGCTTCGACCTGCGCCCCGAGTACTTCGAGGAGCTGGGCGTGCCCGTGCCCGCGAACAAGCGGGGCCACGTGTGGACGGGCCTCAAGTACCACGCGGTGAGCGGGCAGAAGGTCGACCTGGGGCAGAAGGCGCTCTACGACGTGGAGGCCGCCCGCGCCCAGGTGCCCCAGCACGTGCGCGCGTTCTGGGACCTGCTGGAGTCGCGCCGCTCGCTCGTGCAGGACGGGCAGACGTTCGTGCTCGCGTTCGACACGGAGCTGTTCGGTCACTGGTGGCACGAGGGCATCGACTGGCTGGAGGGCGTCATGCAGCCCGCCGCGCCGCTGGAGGTGCCGGCCGCGGCGCCGGTGCCGCCGCCCGAGCCGCCGTCGCTGCCCCGGCTCTACTATTCGACGTGGGGGCGCGACTTCTACAGCGAGCACTGGCTGACGCCGGGCAACGCGTGGATGTACGCGCTCATCAAGCTGGTGGAGGCGCAGCTCCCGGAGCCGGTGGACGCGGAGACGCGCGAGACGTGGCGCCGCTTCGAGGTCCTCAGCGGCAGCGACCTGCTCTTCATGATCCCCGACCCGTCACAGCGGGACCGGGCGCGCTCGCTGTTCCTCGCGCGCTACACGGACGTCGTGTCGCGGCTGAAGGACTTCTCGCCGGAGCTGCTCACGTCCTTCCCGGTGGACCCCTTCAAGTGCGTGCTCCTCCACGTGAGCCAGGCCGGCGGGCAGGAGCAGCCGCCGTTCCTCCTGCGCCGGCTGTCCCTGGAGGGCGTGAACACCGAGGCGCGCCGGGAGCTCACGCTGGACGCGGAGGTGCTGGAGGTCGCGGGCCTGCGCGTCGCGTTCCAGTACTTCCTCCTGCACCCGCAGGGCCGCTACGCGCTGCGCGTGGAGGGCTCCGGGCGCGAGCACGTCTTCCAGATGCCGGACTACGGCGTGCCGCTGCTCATCGCGCCGGACACCCGCACCTATCCCAAGTACGACCCGGAGGTGCTCTACCGGAAGCTGGGGGAGATCTGGGAGGGCGACCAGCGGCTGCCGCTCAAGCTGAACCCCACGCTGCGCAGCCGCCACATGTACACGCGCGCGCAGGTGCTGGAGGTGCTCGCGGGGAAGCGCACCGCCGTCTTCAAGTACAACAAGGAGGGCTACGCGCTCCTGCGCTTCCGCGGCCGGAGCCCGGCCCCGGCGTCCGTCGTCTTCGACGACGCGGTGTCGCTCAGCGACGCGGGCGAGTACATCCAGGCCGGTGAGCTGTCCGTGCCCGTGGTGAACGACCCGGCGGACATCGCGCGCCACGACTTCGACGCGGTGGTCTTCACCTGCTCGCTCAACTTCGAGACGGAGGTGCCGCACGTCCGGGCGCTCTTGGAGGTGGCCACGCGCAGGCGGCTGCCCGTGGTGTCGCTGTACGACGACATCCTCTTTTACGACCTGTTCGACGGCCTGGAGCCGGACCCCGACCTCTTCTGGCGCGTGGCCGTGCCGGAGCAGGACGCGCTGGCGAAGCCGGGCCCGGCGGAGTACGGCCCGCGCAACCTGCTGGGCGTCTTCGGCACGGACACGGTGCAGGGCAAGTTCACCACGCAGGTGTACCTGCGCGAGGCGCTGGCGAAGCACGTGCGCGTGCGCCACCACGCCACGGAGCCCACGGGCATCCTGCTGGGTTCGGACACGGGCTACTCGCGCGTGCTGCGCGTGGAGCCCCCGCAGCGGATGGCGTTCGAGCGGCGGCTCATGGCGGACCTGGCGCGCGACTGCGACGTCGTCATCACCGGCGGACAGAACGGCCTGCTCTACACGCCCGTGGGCCAGGACCGCCGCAACAACGCCTCCACGCTCATCTACGAGACGTTCCTGCCGCGCCTGGTGGTGCTCACCGTGTCGGTGGACACGAAGCCGGAGGACGTGGTCGCCACGCGCGAGTACCTGGAGGCGCTGGCCCGCGAGCACAACGTGCCCTGCACGGTGGTGGGCCTGGCGATGATGGGCGGGCGCAAGCTCCTGGGCAGCCGGTGGACGGAGACGTGGTTCCTGGGCGTCCGGGATGAGGTGCTGGAGGAGGCGCGGCGGAAGATGGAGCAGCACACCGGCCTGCGCGTCCACGCCATTCCCGAGGAAGTGGATGCGCTGGCCCAGAGCGTGCTCTCGCACCTGTGATGGAAGCGGGCGGCGAGATGCAGGCGGAAGGCACTCCCGGGCTGCGGCAGTCGGCGCGCTACCTGGCCACGCTGCTGCGGATGCTCAAGCCCGCGTGGGGTGCGCTCGCGCGGAGCGCGCTCCTGGGCCCGGTCATCACGCTGCTCTGCCTGATTCCGCCCTTCCTCACGCGGCTGCTGTTCGACCACGTGTCTGCCCCGCAGGACCTGGGGCTTTTGCACGTGCTGGTGCTGAGCATCCTCGCCGCGTCGGTGGCGGCGGCGCTCGCGGAGACGCTGCTGGGCTATTACTCCGCGTACCTGACCGTGAAGATGGAGAGCTCCGCGGCGCTCTACCTCTTCAACCACCTGCAGCACCTGCCGGACCGCTTCTTCTCCCGGCGTCAGGTGGGCGAGCTCACCAGCCGCTTCGATGACGCGAAGGCGGGCATGGCCCTGGTGCTGGGGCTGCTCCGGCTCGTCTTCTCGCAGCTCACCTTCCTGCTCGTCATCCCGTTCACCCTGGCGTCGCTCCACTGGGAGCTGGCGCTGGCGGCGCTGGCCACGCTGCCCTTCGTGGTGGCGGTGCCGCTGTTCATGGGACGCGCCATGGGCAGCGCGTGGCAGGAGGTGATGGGCGTGCACGGCGCGCTCAGCGCGCTCCAGGTGGAGACGCTGCGGCAGAGCCGCACCACGAAGGTCCTGGCGCTGGAGCCGTTCGTCTATCAGCGCGCGGCGGGGCTCATGCGGTCCGTGCTGCGGGCGCACCTGCGGGCCCATGGGGTGGAGGGGCTGCTGAGATTGTTCGAGCGCTCGGTGGAGGCCGCGCAGACGGCGCTGTTCACCTGGCTGGGCTGGCGGCTCATCCTCCAGGGCAAGCTGACGCTGGGCGGCTTCGTGGCCTTCGTGGCGTATGCCGCGTACCTGCGCGGGCCGGTCATCGAGGCCATCTCCTTCGTCACCAGCCTGCAGCAGCGCGGCGTGCACCTGCGCCGCTTCTTCGAGTACCTGCACGAGGCGCCGGAGCAGGACCCGGCCCGCTCGCTGACGGCCCCGGCCCCGGTGGGCCAGCGGCTCTCCGGCGGGGTGGAGCTGGAGGGCGTGTCCTTCGGCTACCTGCCGGGGCAGGACGTGCTGCGCGAGGTGAGCGCGCGCGTCCCGCCCGGAGCGGTGGTGACCATCGTCGGCTCCAGCGGCTCCGGCAAGACGACGCTCGCGCGGCTCTTGACGCGGCTGGAGGCGCCAGGCCAGGGGCGCGTGCTGTACGACGGGCAGGACGCGCGGACGCTGGAGCTGTCCGACCTGCGCCGGCAGCTCGCGGTGGTGTGGCAGGACGTGGAGCTGTACCACGGCACCGTGCGCGACAACCTCACCCTGGGCCTCTCCGGCGTGAGCGAGGAGGACCTGCGGCAGGCGGTGCGGCTGTGCGCGCTGGAGCCCGTCCTCGCCGCGCTGCCCCAGGGCTACGACACGCCGGTGGCGGAGGCGGGCGCGAGCCTCTCCGGCGGACAGCGGCAGCGGCTGGCGCTGGCCCGCGCGGTGCTCCGCGACGCGCCCGTGCTGCTGCTGGACGAAGCCACCTCGCAGCTCGACGTGGAGACGGAGTCCGCCATCGTGAGGGGGCTGCTCGCGCGGGCCCGGGAGCGCGGTCAGACGGTGCTGTTCATCACGCACCGGCTGGCCAACGCGCCGCTGGCCGACGAGGTGTGGATGCTCGCCGGAGGCCGGCTGGTGGGCCGGGGCCCGCACGCGGAGCTGCTCGCGCGCTGCGCGCCGTACCAGCGGCTGTTCCGAGCGGGCATGGGCGAGGCGGACGCCGCCTAGCGCGGACGGAGAATCATGGCGAACGAGCTTCCACGCCCCACCGCACCGCCGCTGCCCTCGACGCTGCCCCTGCTGGAGGACCCCGACCACGCGGGCCTCTTCGTCGTGCGGCGGATCGGCACGCTCACGTTCCTGCTCGTCGCGGTGCTGTGCGCGGGGATGGCGCTCGCGGGCTCGCTCGTGCATCTGACCGTGGCCGTCCCGGAGGCCGTCCCGCCCCGCACGGAGTCCGTGTCCCTGGGCACCTATGTGCTGCGGCAGCTCCAGCACTGGAAGCCTTCGCGGGCTGGAGGCAGCGCCCCGTGAAGAAGGTGGGCATCATCGACAGCGGCGTGGAGGTGGCCTTCCTGCGCGAGCACTCGCTGCGGCTCGCGGGGGCGGCGTCCTTCACGCTCGACCTGGACGCGCAGGTGCTGGAGGCGCGCGCCTACGAACAGGAGGAGCTGGAGGCGTGGCGGGCCGGCGCGAGCACGCTGGACCTGGAGGACACGCACGGGCACGGCACGGCCGTGCTGAGCATCCTCTTCGACCAGGTCCGTCCCTGGCCGGACGTGGAGCTCTACGTGGCGCGCGTGCTCGACCAGAACGTGCGCGGACACTCGCTGTGCCTGGTGGAGGCGCTGGGATGGATGCTCGATGAGGTGGGCGTGGACGTGCTCAACCTGAGCCTGGGCACGACCCACCGCGCGCTGGAGGCGCCCATGCGCGAGGTCATCGACCGCGCGTCCGCACGGGGCGCCATCATCGCGAGCGCCGCGGGCGGGGTGCCCACCCTGCCCTCGCTCCTGGAGTCGGTGGTGTCCGTGGGCGACCCCGCCCTCATGGAGCGCGTGGGCGCGGACGTGAAGGTGGACCACGTCGTGAAGGAGCGGGAGGTGAAGCTCTACATGGGTGGCCACTGGATGCAGGTGCCCATGACGACCAGCTTCGCCTGCCCGGTGGCGGTGGCCGGGGTGCTGCGAGAGGGCCCTCCTCCCAACTGGCGGCGCAAGCAGGGCTGAGCGCCTCACGGCGTAGGCGGGCCCTGCGGCGGGGACGGCGCCACTTCCGGGGAGACGTCGCCCAGGTCCAGCACCTCGCCGTCCTTCACCTTCAGCGGCTTGCGCAGACGCCCCTGGGAGGGGCCTCCCAGGATGATGAGGACGCGCTCACCCGCGCGCACGCCCTTGAGGGTGAAGCGGCCCTCCGCGTCCGGGGCATGCTCCGGCGAGGGCGGCTCGCCCTCGATGAAGATGAACGCGTCGGGGATGGGCGCCTTCGTGGCCGCGTCCACCACGCGGCCCCGCACGGTGGCGGGCTCCGTCAGGGGGATGTCCACCTCGAGCACCGCGCCGGTGCCAGGCGAAGCCAGGGCCTCGCCCACGGAGCCATCCACCGTGCGCGCCGTCAGCTTCACGGGCTCGGGCGGGACGTCGCGCAGTTCGAAGCGCTCGCCGGAGAACTCCCAGGAGCCCTCTCCCTGGGGAAGGAACCCCTTCTGGAGCTGGAGCGACAGGGAGAAGCCCCGGACGGGTTCGCCCTTGCGCACCACGCGGCCACGGAGGAAGGCCGAGGGCCGCAGCCGCACGACCACCTCCTGCTCGGCGGTCACAGGCACGGCCTCGCTCGAGCGTCCGCCGTTGCGCGCGCCCAGCATCACGCGGCGATGGGCGGGGAGCGCCGTGCGGGACAGGGGGATGGCGAAGCGGCCCTCTTCATCCGTGGGTGTCATCGCCAGGGGGATGCCCTGCCCGTCCGCCGCCGTGAGCGTGATGACCGCGTGGGGAGAGGGCGAGCCATCCGGCTCCAGGACGACGCCCCGGTATTCGTTCGCGTCGCGCTTCTCCTCCCACGTGAACTCGACCTGGGCCGTCCGTCCCGCCTCCACGCGCACGGGCTTGCGCTGGCCCTGGATGAAGCGGCCGCGCGCCGTGAGCAGGAGCGTGTAGCCCCCCGAGGGAAGGACCATCCGGAAGACGCCCTCCGCGTCCACGCCCACCTGGCCCACGCCCGGGGCCACGCCTTGGGACGGCTCGTCCGCCAGGGCCGTCACCTCCAGCGGCGCGTCCGGGAGGGAGCCCCGGGCCACGCGCACCACGCCCTCCACGGTGCCCGTGCCCTCCAGCGTGAAGTCCGCCCGGGCCGTGCCGTTCGCCTCCACGGAGACAGTCTGCCGGACGCCCACCGTCGAACCCTCGTGGCGCGCGGAGAGCGACAGGCGGCCCGTGGCGAGCCCTTCGAGCCGGTAGCGGCCGTCCGCGTCGGTGCGGGCCTCGATGGGCTTCGCATCCGCGCCATCGCTCCAGCGGTTGACGCCCGAGATGCGGGCCGCTGCCACCGGAGCCCCGTTCCTGTCGCGCACCTGGCCCTCCACCGCGCCGGTGCGTGAGAGCTTGAGCTCCACGGGGAAGCGCTCGCCCTGGGTGACCGTCAGCCCGCGGCGCAAGGCAGGTGAGAAACCCGGGGCGTTCACGCGGGCGTCGTAGCTGCCGGGAGCAAGCCCGCGCACGAGGAAGTGCCCCTCCGCGTCCGACACGGCGACGCCAGGGTCACCGTCCCCGCCTGAAAGGCTGACGTCGACCCGAGCCCCCACCACCGGTCCGCCCGAGGGCTCCTCCACCACGCGGCCCTCCAGCACCGCGCCCGGTCCCAGTTGGATCCGCACGTCGCGCACGGTGCTGCCCGCGACGCAGAGGACCGGCAGGTCGAGCGCGCCGGACTCCTCGCCGCGCCGCGCGGACAGGGGGTGGGCACCGGGCTCCACCTCCACGGAGAACCCGCCTTGCGCGCCCGTCGTCACCACCTGGGGGGGATTGCCGCCCACCCGCACCTCGGCGTCCGCGGCCGGGAGGCCCTTCGCGTCCACGACGAAGCCCTCGATGACGCTCGCCAACCGGAGCGCCAGTGTCAGGGGCCCTTCCGTGGGGATGCGCAGGCGGCTCATCACCACGCGCGCGTAGCCGGGGGCGCGGGCCTCCAGCAGGTAGGCACCGGGGGCGAGTCCATCGACGCGGAAGTTCCCGCGCTCGTCGCTCGTCGCATAGACGCGCTCGTCGTCGGGGGCATCGGCGCGCTGCCAGACTTCCAGCTCGCGGGCGTGCGCCGTGAGGACGATCTCCACGAGCGGCAGCGGTTCATTCGATCCGCGCACCACCGTGCGGCCCGTGAGCGACTGCGCGGGTTCCAGGGAGATCCGCAGCGCCGTGCGCGACTCGCCGTGCGGGCGCACCACGTCACGAAGGAGGGGAGCCAGGCCCGGTGCGCGCACCGCCACCAGGTAGCGGCCGGGCCCGGAGGCGAGCCGGGCGTGTCCCTTCGGATCCGTGACGCCGGAGCCCACCAGCATCCACGCGGACGCCCGCGCGCCCGGTGCGTAGAGCCGCACGGTGGCCCCGGGCGAGGGCTTCCCGTCCGCGAGGACCTCCACGTCCAGGACGCCATCCGCCTCGCTCAAGGACTGCGACGTCGGAAGCGTGCTGCCATCCGCAGGCTCGGAGTGCTTCGGCGTGGACTCGGGGCCCGCGGGGGTCTTCGGTGCGAGCGTGGCGTCCGCGCTGCCCCCTGGAGCATCCGGTCCGCCGGAGCGCAGGGCCCAGAACAGCACGAGGCCGCACGCGACCAGGACCGCCACTCCACCGATGAGCCACCTGCGCATGCCCGCCATCCTCACCCCCACCTCCGTGGGGGCACCGGCCATCAGTATCCTCCGAAGCCGCGTGCGCGTCCCGCCTCAGCCATCGTGCCCCGGGGGCGTCGCGCTCCGGCTCGAAGCACACGAGCAGACGCCCGGGGACGAGGCCTGATTCCGAACCAGGTTCACGCGGGGCTCGGGCAACGCCAGCCCCCTGTCGGCGGCGCTCCGCGGAAACCTGTCCGACTGTCGGACCGGTTTGGACCCGGGCCGGGCGCGGAGACCTGTCCGACAGGCAGACAGGAGTGAAACCGCGTCGGGAGGGAGGTGCCCGCCGGAGGTGCTCCGCACGAACCTGTCCGACTGTCGGACAGGTTTGGACCTTGGCTGGGCGCGGAGGCCTGTCCGAAAGGCAGACAGGTCTGGAACCGCGCCGGGCGGGAGGTGCCCCGCAAGCGGTGCTCCGCACGAATCTGTCCGACAGGCAGACCGGTTTGGAACCAAGCTGGGCGCGGAGACCTGTCCAACAGGCAGACCGGTTTGGAACCACGTCGGGAGGGAAGTGAGCCTGCCCCGGCTCCGCGGAAACCTGTCCGACAAGCAGACAGGTTTGGGCCCTGGCCGGGCGCGGAGACCTGCCCGACAGGCAGACAGGTTTGGAACCGCGCCGCGCGGGAGGCGTCCCGCAAGCGGAGTCCGCACGAACCAGCCGACAGGCAGACAGGTTTGGAACCAAGCTGAGCGCGGAGGCCTGTCCGACAGGCAAACCGGTTTGGAACCGCGCCGGGCGGGAGGCGTCCCGCGAGCGGTGCCCGCACGAACCTGTCCGACTGTCGGACAGGTTTGGAACCTGGCTGGGCGCGGAGACCTGTCCGACGGGTAGACAGGTTTGGAACCGCGCCGGGCGGGAGGCGTCCCGCGAGCGGTGCCCGCACGAACCTGTCCGACTGTCGGACAGGTTTGGAACCTGGCGAGCGCGGACACCTGTCCAACAGGCAGACCGATTTGGAACCACGTCGGGCGGGGGTGGACCGCGAGCAGTGCTCCGCGGAAACCTGTCCGACTGTCGGGCCGGTTTGGACCCTGGCGGGCGCGGCAACCTGTCCGACAAGCAGACAGGTTTGGAACCACGTTGGGCGGGGGGCCCGCAGGCGGCGCTCCTCGGAAACCTGTCCGACTGTCGGACAGGTTTGGACCCTGGGGGGCATGGAGACCTGTCCGACTGTCGGACCGGTTTGGAACCGCGCAGGGCGGGAGGGGTCCCGCATGGATGTCCGGGCGCCTGGCGACAGGACAGCGCTTCGGATCCGTTCAAGGTCCTTTGCTGGATGCTTCCGGACTTCAGGTGACAGGTGCCGCACAGGGCTCCGTGGGTCGTTGGGCCCGCCTTTGGCCGCGTGAGAGACTTTCTCCATGGCTGAAACGCTGCCCACGGACGCAGCTCCTCCAGGCGGTCTGGACCGCCGCCGGTTCCTGACGTGGCTGGTGGCCTCGCCCACGTTGATGATCGCGGCGCGGTGCGGGCTCGACCTTCCCTCGGCCCAGGCCGCGGAAGCCCCGGCGCTGGAGGAGACGCCGCTCAACCTCTACGTCGCCGTCCGGACCGATGGGCGCGTCGTCGCCACCCTGCCCCGCACCGAGATGGGCCAGGGCATCACCACCGCCGTGGCCATGCTCGTCGCCGAGGAGCTCGACACGGGCCTGGATGCCGTGGACGTGTCCACCGCGGACGCGGATCCCCGCTGGCTCATCCAGCTCACCGGGCTGTCCTCGACGATGCGCTACCTGGCCGGCCCACTCCGCGCCGCCGCCGCGGAGGCCCGGGCACGGCTGGTCACCGCCGCCGCGCACCGCTGGCGGGTGCTGGCCCTCACCCTCACCACCGCGCAGGGCGAGGTCCGTGCTCCCGATGGCCGCCGGCTCGGCTACGGCGAGCTGGCGGAAGACGCCGCGCGCGTGCTGCTGCCGGAAGTCTCCCCGTTGCCGAAGTCTCCGAGCGAGTACACCGTCGTGGGTCAGCCCACGGGCCGTGTCGACGCACGGGCCATCGTCACCGGCGAGGCGCGGTTCACCCTGGACCTCGACATCCCGGGCGCGATGCCGACGGTCGTGGCGCGGCCTCCCACGCTGCGCGGCACGGTCCAGTCCTTCAATGCCTCCACGGCCCGCGCGATGCCCGGCGTGCTGGGCGTGGTGCAGCTCCCGTCAGGCGTGGCGGTGGCGGCCCGGACGTTCGCGCAGGCCTTCGCGGCTCGCGACGCGCTGCAGGTCACCTGGGCACCAGGGCCCGCCAGCCACCTCTCCGACGCCAACATCCGGACCCGGCTGCGCGACGCCATCGGGCCCCGGCCGCTGCCCCCGCTGCTCACGACGCGGGTCGTGGAGGGGCGCTTCGACTTCCCCTACCTCGCGCACGCGCCCATGGAGACGCAGAGCTGCGTGGCCCGCGTCACGGGCGACGTCGCGGAGGTCTGGTCCGGCGTGCAGGATCCGAAGTACGCGCGGAGCCAGGTCGCCGCGGCGCTCGGCTGGGCGCTCACCCCGCAGCGGGTCACCGTGCATCCCATCCGCGCCGGGGGTGGCTTCGGCCGGCGCTTCTTCACCGAGGCCGCCGTCGAGGCCGCGCTCATCTCGCGGGCGCTCGGGCAGCCGGTGAAGCTGATGTGGAGCCGCAACGACGAGATGCGCCAGGGCCACTACCGGCCCGCAAGCCACCACCGCATCCTCGCCTCGCTGGGCCCTGGTGGATCCATCCTCGGCTGGCATCACCGCGCCGCCATCCCCACCGTGGAGTTCCCCCACGGCTTCGGAGACCTGCTCACCTCGCTGCTCGGACAGGTCCTGCCGGACGTCACCAGCGCGGTGTTCTTCGCGCTGACCCAGCACGTCCCCTACCAGTTCGGCTGGGTCGCGCAGGAGCTGGCCGAGGTGCCGCTCCCCATTCCCACCGCCTCCTTCCGCTCCGTCTTCACCAGCCAGGTGGGCGTGGCCAACGAGGTCTTCGTCGACCAGCTGGCCCGCGAGCTCCAGCGAGACCCCGTGGAGCTGCGGCGCTCGCGGCTCACGTCCCGAAGGCTCAAGGCCGTGCTGGACCAGGTGGTGCTCGAAGGCGCGTGGGGACGCGCGCTGCCTCCGGGCGTCGCCCAGGGAGTCGCCGTGCTGGAGGAGTGGGACAGCGCCATCGCCCACCTCGTGGAGGTGGACGTCACCAGCGGCACGCCACGCGTGTTGCGCGTGGTCATCGCCGCGGACGTGGGCCTGCCCATCAACCCGAAGGGCATCGAGGCCCAGCTCCAGGGCGCCGCGCTGGACGCGATGTCCACCACGCTGAGCGCCGGGCTTCACATCGACGCGGGGGCCGTGCGCGAGGGCAGCTTCGCGGACTACCGGTGGCTGCGGATGAAGCACGCGCCCGCCTCCATCCAGGTGCACCTGGTGCGCTCCGATGACCGCGTGGGCGGCGTGGGAGAGCTGGGCTACCCCAGCGCGGCGGCGGCCCTGACCAACGCCATCGCCCGGGCGACGGGCACCATGCCCACCCGCTTCCCCATCCTCGACGAGGGAGCCTGACCATGCCGGCCCATTCATTCCTCCTCAACGGTCAGCCGGTGTCGGTGGAGTCGCCCGCGGACCTGCCCCTGCTGTGGGTGCTCCGCGACGTGCTGGGCGTCACGGGCCCCAAGTACGGCTGCGGCGTGGGCGTCTGCGGCGCGTGCACCAGCCACCTGGACGGCGAGGCCTTCCGTCCCTGCCTCCACCCCGTGGGCGAAATCGCGGGCCGCGAGGTGAGGACCATCGAGGGGCTGGCGGACGCGACCGGGCTTCACCCCGTGCAGCAGGCGTGGATCGCCGAGGACGTGGCCCAGTGCGGCTTCTGCCAGCCGGGGCAGATCATGGCCGCCGTCGCGCTGCTGCGGAAGAACCCCCAGCCGACCGACGCGGACATCGACGCGGCCATGAGCGACAACGTCTGCCGCTGCGGCACCTACGTCCGCATCCGCTCCGCCATCCACCGCGCCGCGCTGCTCTTGCGGAGCGGCGCGGCGCCTCGGGAAGGCTGAGCCGCCTACCGCGGCGCGGGCCGGAACCACGTGGGCTCGGCGCGGACCGTCGTGCCGCCCGTGAACATGCCTCCGGTGAAGAAGGCGTCCTCGAAGAAGTGGTACGGGTGGACGAGCTCCGGACGGCTGACGGCCTCCAGCCGCGCGGCCAACGCCGGAGGCAGCTGCACGTCGAGCGCATGCAGGTTCGCCTCCAGTTGCTCCAGCCGCGTCGCGCCGATGATGGTGGACGCCACGCCCGGCCGGCGCGTCACCCACGCGAGCGCCACCTGCGCCGGAGAGCGGTCCAGCTCCTTCGCCACCTCGCGCAGCGCGTCCACGATGGCCCAGTTGCGCTCGGTGAAGAGCTTCTCGAAGCCCGGGTTGCCGCCGCCCTGGATGGACGGCAGCCGTCCCTCGCCCTTCGCCTGCGTGCCCTCCCGCGTGTACTTGCCGGACAGGAGCCCCGACGCCAGCGGGCTCCACGGCGTGATGGACGCGCCCAGGGCGAGCGCCGCCGGGATGTGCTCACGCTCGATGTTGCGCTCCACCAGCGAGTACTCCAGCTGCAGCGCGGCGACGCGCTCCCAGCCCTCCGCTTCCGCCAGCGACTGCGCGCGGGTGAAGTACCAGGCCGGCACGTCCGACAGGCCGATGTAGCGGACCTTGCCCTCACGCACGAGCGCGTCGAGCGTGCGCATCACCTCGTCCACCGGCGTCATGCCATCCCACGCATGCAGCCAGTACAGGTCCACGTAGTCCGTCTTCAGCCGCCGCAGCGAACCCTCCAGCGCGCGGCGGATGTTCTTGCGGCCGTTGCCGCCCGCGTTCGGGTCCCCGGGTGACGTGTTGACGGTGAACTTCGTCGCGATGACCGCGCGGTCGCGGCCGCCGGTCTGCGCGAAGTAATCCCCGATGATGGCCTCGCTGGAGCCGCCCGTGTAGCCGTCCGCGGTGTCCAGGAAGTTGCCGCCGGCCTCCAGGTAGCGCGCGAGGATGCGGTGGGCGGTGTCCCTGGGGCTGCCCCAGCCCCACTCGGTACCGAAGGTCATGGTGCCCAGGCACAGCGGGCTCACGCGCAGGCCACTGCGGCCCAGCAGGTGGTACTGCGCCAGCGAATCAATGCGAGCGGTCGTCGTCATGGAAGGCTCCCTTGGCGTTGGATGCCCTCAAGGTGCCCTCCGGCAGCCGCGGGATGAAGACGCGGAACCCGCACAGACTGTTTAGACTTTCTTCGAAATGGCCCTGACGCCCCTCAATGCCCTGACCGTGTTCGTCACCGTCGCCCGCCGGCGCAGCTTCAGCCAGGCCGCGAAGGAGCTGGGCGTGTCCTCGTCCGCGGTGAGCCAGGCGGTGCGCCAGCTGGAGCAGAAGCTGGGGCAGGCGCTGCTCGCCCGCACCACGCGCAGCGTGTCCGTCACCGACGCCGGACAGCGGCTGCTGGATGAAGCCGCCCCGGGGCTCCAGTCCGCGCTGGCGGCGCTCGAGCACCTGGCCGCCGGGGACACGCATGAGGTGACGGGGTCACTCAACCTGTCGGTGCCCGCGTTCTCCGTGCCGCTCGTGGTGGAGCCGGTGCTGCCGCGCTTCCTCGCGGCCCACCCGCACGTGCGCGTGAACGTGTCCGTGCAGGACCGGTTCGTGGACATCGTGAAGGAGGGCTACGACGCGGGCGTCCGGCTGACAGAGTCCGTGCAGCGCGACATGGTCCAGGTGCGCCTCACACCGGCCTTCCGCTTCCTCGTCCTGGGCACGCCCGCGTACCTCGAACGGCACGGGACGCCCCAGCATCCCCGGGACCTGGCGAACCACGCGTGTCTGGGCTACCGCGCGCCTTCAACGGGGCTGCCCTACCACTGGGAGTTCGAACAGGCGCGCAAGGAGCTGACCGTGCCGGTGAAGGGCCCGCTCACGTCGGACAACGCCTCGCTGCTCTTGAACATGGCCTGTGAGGGCCTGGGGCTCGCCTACGTCTCGGAGCTCCAGGCCGCGCCCACGCTGCGCTCCGGCACGCTGCGGCCCGTGCTGGAGGACTGGGCACCGCTCGTCCCCGGCCTCTTCCTGTACTTCCCCCACCGGGCGCGGGCCTCGCGTCCCCTGCGGGCCTTCATCGAGCTGGCGCGGGAGCTGCTCCCCCGCCGCTGAAACGTGCGTGACTGCTCGACTCCCGCGCGGGCAGGCGGGCATGCTGCGCGCCGCTCAAGTCCCCCTCTCGCAGACTGTTATGGCGGGAGACGGGCCGGTCCCACACCGAAAGGACAGGAACATGGCGCAGCACGGACAGCGTGTCGGTCTCTTCATGGCGTTCGCGATGGCGGCGGCCCTCCTGGGCGCTCCCGCCCACGCGGAGGACGCGGCGAAGAAGCCCAAGGCTTCCGCTTCCGCGAAGCCGGACGCGGGGGTGGACGGCAAGGACGCGGGCACGGCCGCCACGCCGGAGAAGGACGCCACCGCGTCGCAAGGCGCGGGCCGCTGCACGGGCAAGGCGAACTTCTGTGGCGTCTTCTCCCAGGTGTACTGCAGCAGCCAGCCCGGCTGTGCCTACATGTTCGGGTCCAACATGTGCGGCGGCGTGGCCATCGCGTGCGAGAAGGCCACCAACGAAGCCTTCTGCAAGAAGATCAAGGGCTGCTCCTGGAAGTAGCCCTGAAGCAGGGGCCGCCCGCGTCAGTAGACGTACGGCGTCCTGCGCGCCCACTCCGTCTTGCCGTAGCGCTTGTGGAGCCAGGAGAAGGCCTTCTTCGCCTCCGGGGTGTTCTGGCCGCAGCCCCGCTTGCTGGAGCGGACCGCGCGGAACAGCGCGATGGGCGCTCTCGGGTCCTCCGGGTGCGCCTTCGCCCAGTCCAGCGCGACGTTGGAGAAGAAGGCGACGGAGGAGCCCGCCGCGTTGAGGGCCTTCCACTCGCTGGCGGCGTCCGCGCGCTCCTCCGGGCTCGCGACCGGCAGCGGCCCCGGAGTCCCCGGCGGGTCCTGGAGGTTCTCCAGTCCCGGCACGCACCACCCGTTCCGGTACCAGCTCAGGTCCTCGGTCAGGTCGAGCCGCGGTGAGACATCCGCCAGCCGGTCCCGGCCGGGCTGCAGCCTCGCGGAGACGGCTGGCAACCCCATGACGAGCAGCCGCGCGTCGAAGAGGCGCTCCTCCAGCGTGGGCCGCTTCACGATGGCCAGCAGCTCCGCGCGCGCCTTGGGCTCCGTCTCCGCGAGGGTGACGGCCTGGGCCTTGAGGGTCGCGTCGTCCCCCACCACGGCGGCGCGGGCGAACACGGTCCACGACAGCTGCCGGCGCAGCGCGGGGCTCACGCCTGGGAGCGCGGCCCACTCGCGCATCCGGCGCGTGGGGACCTGGGACTCCAGGTAGCGCGCCCGCGCGGGGCTGAGCCCCATCGCCACGGTCTCGGGCGTGGAGGCATTCCAGTCCTGATGAGGAAGCGCCTCCTCGTCGACCACGAGCTGGGCCGCGTTGCGCAGCGCCTCATCCCAGCTGTTCGCCAGGTGCAGCCGCTCCTCCCGCAGGAGGTTGTCCGTGGAGGCCTGGTCGCGCACCAGCGCCAGGGGGATGGCGTCCAGCCGCGCCCGGGCCTCCGCCACCTGTCCCCGCTCCCGCAGCAGCTGCACGGAGCGCCACGCGAGCGTCATGCCGGCGGGCGACTCCACCGGCACCGTCGCCGCGTCCGCGAGCAGCGCGGGCACCTCCGGCGCGTCCGCGCGAGCCGCCAGCAGCGCGAGCACGAGCCAGGGCAGGTGCGCGGTCTTCTTCCAGCGGGCCACGGCGGTCTCGAAGGCCTTCGCGGGCCCCGGCCCCATCGGAGCGCCGTCGTCGCCGTTGGGGGGAATGGACATGAGCTGGAGCCACTCGGAGAGCTCCGCCGCGCGAGGCTTCAGCCCCGGGCAGTTGAGCTCGTTGGCCTCCAGGCCGGCCCCTGTCGTGATGCCGGCCAGCTCCGACTCCAGCGCGGAGCCCGTCCCCTTCTCCAGCACTCGCGAGAACAGCTCGCACTGCCAGGTCCCTGGCGACAACTTCCAGCGCACGACGGACAGCAGGCGCCGCGCGGGCCCGTGGACCTCGCGCAGCTTCTTCTCCGCGAGCACCTTTTGAATGGCCTCTTCCGCCCGCCTGAAGCGCGCCAGCACGGCGTCGTCCACCTTCTGCGGGTAGCCCTCTCCCTGGGGGAAGGAGAACAGCGCCTCCCGCACGCGGGTGCGCGCCACGAGGTACGCCGCGAGGACGCGGTAGGGGGACTCCGGGGCGTCGGCGATGGCCTGGAAGGCCTGCGCCGCCGCGTCGAAGTTCCCGCAGTACAGGTGCATGGCCGCGGCCTGGTAGTCGCGCTCGGCCTGACGGCGGGCCTGCTCGCGGGGCGTCAGCGCCTCCACGAAGCCCGGCTCCGGTGCGTTCAGGGAACAGCCCTCACTGAAGATCCGGTCCTGGTTGCCCACCCACTCCAGCAGCAGCGCCGGGCGCTGCTTCCACTCCCGTGCGAGCGTGCGCGCGGTGCTCGCCGCATGCAGGAAGGCGTCGCCGTGGATGCGGGAGTACCGGGCGTAGCCGCTGTCCCCCAGGAACATCAGCTCGCGCGGCTCCAGGGCGGGCGCCACTTCCTTTCGGACGGCGCTCCACTGCTGGCTGGCCCACTCCGCGTTGGGCCCGTGGCCGTAGCGGCGCTCCGCGTCCTCCCACCCGGCCACCAGGTGCTTCTGCTCGGCCGCCGTGGTGGGAATGCCCATCATCGTGCGCCAGGCATAGGCGAGGTAGGGCAGGTCGTAGGTGCGGGGGATGACGCCCAGGCGCCCGGCGGCGAAGCTGTCGAAGGGCCGGTCGGGATTGTCGCTGACCTGGTAGCGGGGCCCGGGTGGGAAGTCCGGCCCGCAGGCGTCGGCGATGACGGGAGGCAGCAGGACCGCGAGGCCCACCAGTCCCAGGACTGTTCTTGCGTTCTTCATGACCGGGTCTCCGCCACGGCGCGAGCGAACGCGTCGGGCGTCCACGGCCGGGGGTTGAAGAGGTAGAGGGTCGAGACGCCGGGAGGCACGGGCCCCCACTCGTCCACCGCCAGGCCCATGCTGCCGGAGCACGGGGGCGGCAGGCCGCGCGAGAACCGCGCACGCCAGCGCGGGCCCTCCGGCCCCATGCGGAAGAGCTGCGGCACCACCTCATCCACGGGCGCCCGGGCAATCCAGCCGCCGGGCACGCACCACGACGCGAGCCCCGTGATGGACAGCGACAGGCCCGAAGGCAGGCGCGCGCGCAGCCGCTGGAGCAGGTCGACGTAGGCGTCGGACTCCGACGCGCGGGCATCGAAGTCGAGCTGCAGCGCCGTCACGTCATGGCGGCGCGCGAGCACGTCCAGGCGATGGGCCAGGTCCTCCAGGCGTTCGGAATCGAAGCGCGCGAGCGAGCTGCCCGGAACCATCTGCAACCGCACCGTGGCTTTCAACGCGACGCCCGGGGGAACACGCAGCGGCTGCCGGCGGTGCAGCACGTGGACGTCTTCATCCGTGAGGTCGAGCGTCGCGAGCAGGAACGCGACGTCCACCGCGCGGCCCTCCAGGAAGCGCAGGTCCTCCGGCCGCTCCCAGGCCCAGAGGACGAGGCGGGGCGGAGGCCCGGGTATCACCGGCGTGGACGCGGACAGCGGCAGGCACAGCAGCGCGAGGACGACGGTGGCCAGCAGGCCGCGCCGTGGGCCGGGTGCCGCATGCGGGAAGGAGCGTTCGGGGAGCATCGCGGCCAGGGAGCCACGGCCGGGCACCCTGCCCGGCCGACGCGGCGACATTTAGCAACCCCCGCGCCAGCCGCCCATGCTCCTCGCGGCATCTCCAGGACTACCCGGGAAGCCGTGGACAGCATGTCCACCGCCATGCTGAGTTTCGCGGCAAAGGCACGCATCGCCCGCCCTCCTCCCCGAGACGCCTGGCCCATGTCCTTCTTCGAAGTGCTCTCCCCGGTTCCACGGAAGATGGACATGGGGGGCGACCTGCCCCTGCGCTTCGAAACCCGTCCGCTTGTCGGACAGGTGGTGTGGCCGCTGCTCGGGTTCGTGCTGCTCGTCGTGCTCCCCGCGGCCTACGCGCTGGACCAGGGCCTGTCCCTGGCCCTGCTGCGCGAGCAATGGATGCTGCCGCTGGTGGGCGTCCTGGCCCTGTTCGTGACCGGGACGCTCATCGTGCGGTGCCTGACGACCCGGCTGGAGGTGGTGGTGACGGCGTCGGAGGTGTCGCTGCGCGGCGCCGGGGCCCTGCGCGCCTTCACCTGGAACGAGCCCCTGGACCACTACGTCAGCCTCGACTGCGAGCGGCGCCACCACCCGGACTGGATTGGCGCGCAGGACGAGTACGGCATCGCGCTGACGCACCGCAAGGACCCCGAGCGCAACGTCGTCGTGCACTGGGGCCGGGACTCCCGGCGCTTCGAGGACCGGCTCGCGCGCTACGCCCAGCTCCTCCGGCTCCCCGTCCGCCAGGAGCAGCGCGCGCCCGTCGCGCAGCCGCGCGTCGCCCGGCGTTGACCGCTCCCGCGTCCTCTTGCTCGACGAGGCGTCGCGTAAATGAATCCCCCGCCATCCTTCAGCTGGCCCCCGTGTATGCCCATCCGCCCGCCGCCGTGTGGAAGGCCCTGACGGACCCGGCGCTCCACGCGAAGGGGTGGGCCGCCGCGCCTTCGAGGGGATGAAGCCGGGCTGGCCGGGGGTGCTCGCACGGCTGGGAACCGCACTCGGCGTCTGACTGCCCGCCCCCTGACACGACCCGTGGACGCAAGGGGGGAACGCGGATACAAGGCCGCCCATTGGAGGCCGTCCCGTGAAGAAGCCCGCCCTCGTCACCGAAATCTCGAAGGAGTTCACCTTCGAGGCCGCGCACCGCCTGCCCAACGTTCCCGAGGGGCACAAGTGCTCGCGGGTGCACGGCCACAGCTACCGCATTGAAATCACCCTGCGCGGCCCGGTGCACCCGCACTTCGGCTGGATTGTGGACTTCGCGGAGCTGAACGCCGCCTGGCAGCCGCTGCACGCCCAGCTGGACCACCGGCTGCTCAACGACGTCCCCGGCCTGGAGAACCCCACGAGCGAGCTGCTGGCCGCGTGGCTCTTCGAGCGCGTGAGCGTGCCGGGCACCACCGTCGCCCGCATCCGCGTCGCGGAGACCTGCACGTCCTCGTGCACCGTCTACGCCGCGGAGGGCTGAAACCGCTTCAGCGCTCCACCTGTCCCAGGTTGGCGTGGAGGACCGCGCCATTGAGGACGGGGGTGGTGGCGCAGGTGTAGAGCACTCCGGCGATCTCCTCCGGCGTGATGAGCCGTCCGAAGGTCGTCATCCCCGCCACGCTCGCGCGCACGGCGGGGTCCCCGCCCAGGTGCTCCCGCAGCATCTCCGTGTCCGTGAAGCCCGGGCAGACGGCGGCGGTGTGGACCTGCGTCCCCGCCAGGTCCTGGCAGGTGGCCCGCATCATCCCGATGAGCGCGTGCTTCGTCGTCACGTAGGACGCCACGCCCTTCACGGCCTTCTCCCCCAGCGTGGACGACACGTAGAGCAGCGACGAGCCGTCCGTGAGCAGCGGCCGAGCCAGCCGGTTGAGGACCAGCGGGGCCACGATGTTGACCTCCAGCACGCGGCGCAGGTGGTCCGCGTCCATGGTCAGCGCGTCGTCGTGCTCGTAGAGGGCGGCGTTGTGCACGACGCACAGGCGCCCCGGGCCCAGGGCCGCGCCGTCGCGCAGCGCCGCCTCGACCGCGGGCTCCCAGCCCGGCACGGCCAGGTCCACCCGCACGTTGACGACGTCCGGCACGGTGCACGGGCCGCGCGCGACGTTGATGACGCGCCAGCCCTCCTTCCGGAACCGCTCCGCCGCCGCCCGCCCGATGCCCCGGCTGGCGCCGGTGATGAGGACCTGATCAGGCATCGCGCTTCCACTCCCAGGAGGCCCACTGTCCGGGGCCCGAAGCGCACTTCACCACCAGCCCGGTGATGTGGTCGCGGGCCATGCCGCTGCCGTCTCCCACCAGCCCCTCGCCGAAGACGCGCGCCAGCTCCTCCAGCGACACGTTGGCCACCGGCAGCACCGTCACGTCGCGCGCCAGGAAGCGCAGCTCCTCGCCGTTGAAGTGCGCCACGTGGTTGCCCTGCGCGTCGCGCTCCAGCCGCAGGTGCTTGGAGTGGGCCGGCAGGAAGAAGGTCTCATTCCAGGCCTTGCAGCGGGCGATGATGGCCTGCTTGAGCGGACCGTAGTCCGAAAGCAGGCCGTCGTCGGCCACCTCCCCCGTCAGCGCGACGTAGACGGAGAAGTTGTGCCCATGCAGGTTCTCGCGGTGCGTGGCGGAGAAGATGGTGAAGTGCCCCGCGGAGAACTTCATCTCTTCTTTATGCAGCTCGAGGGTCGTGGTGCGCGGCGCCATGGCAGGCCCCAGGCTTAGCACCCGAGGCCAAGCCCGGACTAGAAGAGGAAGTCCGTGGTGAGGAAATCCGACTCTCTGCGGGTCAGGATGGATTGGACGAGCGACGTGTTGTCCGGGGTCGTCTTCGTGGCCACCAGCGTGCGGATGGAGAACACCCGCAGCGCGTCCGCCACGGACAGCGTCCCTTCCGCGGAGTCCTTGCGGCCGTTGAACGGGAACGTGTCCGGCCCGCGCTGGCACTGGCAGTTGAGGTTGATGCGGCCCACCTGGTTGGAGAACGCGTCAATGAACCGGCCAATGCGCGCCGAGTCCTTGCCGAACAGGCTGAGCTGCTGGCCGAACTGCGACTCCACCACCAGCCGCACGGCCTCCGCGTCGTCGTCGAAGACCATCACCGGCACCACCGGGCCGAACTGCTCCTCGGTGGCCAGCCGCATGTCCTTCGTCACCGGGTACACCACCGTGGGTGAATAGAACGACCGCGACGCCTGCCCGCCCGTCTGATTGACCACGCGGGCGCCCTTCCCCACCGCGTCGTCCACCAGCCCCTGGAGGTAGGTCCCCTTGCCCGGCTCCGGCAGCGGCGTGACGGCGACGCCCGGGTCCCAGGGCATGCCGGGCTTGAGCTTGTCCACGGCGGCGGTGAACTTCGCGAGGAACGCGTCCACGATGTTCCGGTGCACCACCAGCAGCTTGAGCGCCGTGCACCGCTGGCCGTTGAAGGACAGCGTGCCGGTGATGCACTCCTTCACCGCGTTCTCCAGGTCCGCGTCCTCCAGGATGATGGCCGGGTTCTTCGCGTCCAGGCCCAGCACGGACTTGAGGCGGTGCGGGCGCGGGTGCATCCGCTTGAGCTCGCTGGCGCCCTTGTTGGTGCCGATGAAGGCGAACAGGTCCACCTGCCCGCTCTCCATCAGCGCGCCCACCGTCTCCCGGCCGCGGCCGTAGATGATGTTGATGACGCCGGGCGGGAAGCAGTCCCGGAACGCCTCCAAGAGCGGGCGCACCAGCAGCACGCCGAACTTCGCGGGCTTGAACACCACGGTGTTGCCCATGAGCAGCGCGGGGAACAGCGTGCTGAAGGTCTCGTTGAGGGGGTAGTTGTACGGCCCCATGCACAGGGCCACGCCCATGGGCGCGCGGCGGATCTGCGCCATGATGCCCTGGTCCTGGACGAAGCGGGACGAGGTGCGGTCCAGCTCCTTCAGCGCGCGGATGGTCTCCACGATGAGGTCCACCGTGCGGTCGAACTCCTTCTCCGAGTCCGGCTGCGTCTTGCCAATCTCCCACATGAGCAGGTTCACCACGGCGGTGCGCTGGGCGCGCATGGCGGTGAGGAAGCGCTCCACGTGCTCGATGCGCTCGGCGACCTTGAGGGAGGGCCAGACGCCCCGGCCGGAGTCGTAGGCCTTCACCGCCGCCGCCAGCGCGTCCAGGGACTCGCGCGAGGTGAGCAGCGGGGTCGCGCCAATGACCTTCTGCTTCAGCCCTTCGGGGGTCCGGACGAACACGGGGCTGGCCACGGGGTTGAGCTCACCCGCCCAGGTGCGCAGCTCGCCTCCCACCAGGTACTCGCGCTGCTCCAGGTATGCGGGCAGCCGCACGCCAGGGGGAATCTGCTCTTCGGAGGGAAAGAGGGTGTCGAGTGCCGTCATGGACGGCCTTTCTAATCAGACACCCCGTCCCCGGCACGATTTCCCGTCATGATGAAACCATGATGAGGAGACGAGCCCCCCATGCGGTTCGATGCGGGGCGCATCTGGATGATGGCTCCACCCTGATGCGCAAGAGGTGGTCCATGCTGAAGTCCCTCCTGAGAAGTGCCCTGCCCCTGCTGCTGATGACGTCCGCCCAGCCCGTGCTGGCCCAGCCGGACGCGGGCGCCGTCGGCAAGAGCGTCATCATCGGCACGGTGATTGCCACCGAAACCAAGAAGCCCCTGGCGGACGTGGTCGTCACCGCGACCTCGCCGAGCCTCCAGGGCGAACAGACGGTGGTCACGGACGCCCAGGGCAACTACCGCATCCCCCAGCTTCCAGCGGGCCACTACACCCTGCGGTTCGAAAAGGAGTCGTACAAGCCGCACGTCCGCACGGAGCTCCAGCTGCTCCTCAACCGCACCATCCGCGTGAACGTGGAGATGCTTCCCGACAGCTTCTCGTCGTCGGAGCCCCTCGTTGGCTCGCCGCCCACCATCGACGTGGGCGCGTCGAACGCGGGCGTCAACGTCGACCAGGAGTTCATCAAGCGCATCGCGGTGGCGCGTCCGGTGGGCAAGGGTGGAGCGACGCGCAGCTTCGAGTCCCTGGCGGAGCTTTCTCCGGGCGCCCAGCCCGACCAGTACGGCGTGTCCATCAACGGTCCGACCGGGCCCGAGAACGGCTACTTCGTGGACGGCCTGAGCACGAACACCCCGGCCTCCGGCATCAACGGTTCAGGCACGTCCGCGCCTGAAGGCGGCTACGTGGTGGACGGCCTGAGCACGAACAACACGGCCCTCGACGGCGACCCCTACAGCCGGAACGACCGCGCGCGCGCCCCGTCCTGGGCCCTGCCGTACATGCACATCGTCGTCCCGGACGGCACGCCGCAGACGACGTACCGCGCGCCCCAGGCCTCGGCGGTCCCCACGCCGCAGCCCGCGCCGGAGCGCACCGTGGCCCCGAAGGGCCAGCGCTTCTTCGACATGTACTTCAAGGGCTACGGCGTGAACCCCACCGTGGACACGGAGGAGGAGCGCTTCTCCACCTTCTCCGTGGACACGGACACCGCGTCGTACACCCTGACGCGCGCCTACCTGGAGCGCGGCGCGCTGCCGGACGAGCAGGCCGTGCGCGTGGAGGAGTTCGTCAACACCTTCGACTACGGCTACGCCAACGCCCCGGACGCCCCCTTCAGCGTGAACGTGGAGGGCTTCCCCTCCCCCGCGCGCAAGGGCTACCAGGTGGTGCACATCGGCGTGAAGGCGCGCGACGTGAGCGCGGCCCAGCGCAAGCCGGGGCACCTGGTCTTCGTCATCGACGTGTCCGGCTCCATGGACATGGAGAACCGGCTGGGCCTGGTGAAGCGCTCGCTGCGCCTGCTGGTGGACGCGCTGGATGAGCGCGACTGGGTGTCCATCGTCGTCTACGGCAGCGAGGCCCGTTCGGTGCTCGCCCCCACCAACGCCACGCAGAAGGCCACCATCCTGGGCGCCATCGACAGCCTCCACTCGGAGGGGTCCACCAACGCGCAGGCCGGCATGGAGCTGGGCTACACGCTGGCCGCGAGCCAGATGGTGAAGGGCGGCATCAACCGCGTCATCCTCTGCTCGGACGGCGTGGCGAACAACGGCATCACCCACGCGGACGGCATCTGGGAGCGCGTGAAGGAGCGCGCGGCGGCGGGCATCACCCTGTCCACCGTGGGCTTCGGCATGGGCAACTACAACGACGAGCTGATGGAGCGGCTGGCCCAGGTGGGTGAAGGCAACTACGCCTACGTGGACAAGCTGGAGGAGGCCCGCCGCATCTTCGTGCAGAACCTCACCGGCACGCTCCAGGTGGTGGCCAAGGACGTGAAGCTCCAGGTGGAGTTCGACCGCAAGACGGTGGCCCGCTACCGCCTCATCGGCTACGAGAACCGGCTGCTCACCAGGCAGCAGTTCAACGACGACCGCGTGGACGCGGGTGAAGTGGGCGCGGGCCACGCCGTCACCGCCCTCTACGAGGTGAAGCTGCGCGACCCGGAGCAGACGAACTTCGGCACGCTGCGCATCCGCTACAAGGCCCCGGAAGGCGGCAGCTCCCGCCTCATCGAGAAGGCCATGCCCGTGACGCTCCTGCGTCCGGCCTATGAGAAGGCCGCCTCCCCCACCCGCCTGTCCTACGTCGCCGCCGCCTTCGCGGAGAAGCTGCGCGGCTCCTACTGGGCACGGCCGCTCACCTACGACGCGCTCGTGTCGCTGTGGGAGGAACTGGGCACGCCGCTGAAGGCACGCCAGGACGTGGTGGAGCTGGGTGAGCTCATCCGGCTGGCGAAGAAGCTGGACCGCCGCGAGGACCGCTTCGAGTCCATCGCCCCGGTGCGCACCATGGACGCCGACCGAGTCCCCACCCTCAAGTAGGGACGTCCCGGATGCCGCGCAGGCTGCTGCCCACCCTCGTCGCCCTCGTGCTCGGCCTCGCCGGGCTCGGGGTCGGCCTGGGCTATCTCCACCGCATCTTCGCCGCCGAACGCGAGGATGCACGGGCCTCGCTCCGCTCGCGGCGCGAGGCACTGGAGCAGTACGCCCGCGCGTCGCTGGGGCAGGCGCTGCGCGAAGGTCTGGAGGCGGCGCGCGGCACGCTGGCGGCGGCGAAGGAGGATCCGTTGGTGGCCACGCCGGGGCTGTACCTGCGGGAACAGGGGGAGCAGGTCCTGCCCCGGCTGGCGCAGTTCGACACGGCCGGGGACGCGCCCGCGAAGGAGCGCTACGCCAGGCTGCGCGCGGGCACGGAGGTCGCGGACGAGGACGAGGGGCCGTGGAAGGAGCGGCTGGAGCGGATGGCGCTGGTGGAGCAGGCGCTGAAGGCGAAGGACCGGAAGGCCACGCTGCTGTCGCTGATGGCGCTGCTCCAGCACCGCGCCCGCTTCGTGCTCGCGTCCACGCGAGACCTGCCGTCGCTGCTGGTGGTGCTGGAGGACGTGGCGGCGCGGGGCGACGTGGTGCCGGACCTGATGCAGGCGCTGGTGCGCGACGGGCTCGTGGATGGCCAGGGCGGTGGGCGGCTGGAGGGCTTGCAGCGGCTGCTGCTGCTCAAGCGCTCGCGCTTCACGCCGGAGGACTTCGACTTCCTGCGCGCGAAGGTGGCGGCGCTCTCCACGCGCGTGGGTGTGCCGGTGGCGGACTTCGAGGCGCGGGCGCGTGAGCTGGCCGCGACGCCGCTGTCACTTCCGGAGGCCGTGCTGGAGCCGATGCTCACGCGGTCCGGCTGGTACCTGGAACCGCTCCAGGGGGGCGACGTGCGCGGGCTGGCACTGGACCTGCCCGGCCTCCTGGCGGGGCTCACGCGCGAGATGCGCGAGCGCGGCCTGCTGGAGGCGGACGGACGCGTGGCCCTGCCGGACGAGGCGCCCGTGATGACGCTGGCGTCGCTGCCGGTGGCGGTGGAGTCGTCCGCGTGGACGCGGGGCGAGGAGGCGCTGGAGAGCCGCTACCGGCTCAAGACGCTGATGCTGGCGCTGTGCGCGGCGCTGGCGCTCATCATCGCGGCGCTGGCCTTCGTGGCGCAGCACCGCAAGTACCGCTTCCTGGAGCTCAAGAGCGACTTCGTGGCCACGGTGTCGCACGAGCTGCGCACGCCGCTGGCCTCCATCCGGCTGCTCGCGGAGACGCTGGAGTGGCGGGTGGCGGAAGGCGCCGACGCGAAGGACTACCCCGCGCGCATCATCCGCGAGGCGGACGGGCTGGGCTTCCTGGTGGAGAACCTGCTGTCCTTCAACCGCATCGACAAGGGGCGCTGGGTGCCGAAGCTCGCGCCGGTGCGCCTGGACGAGCTGGTCTCCAACCTGCGCCGGGACCTGGAGTCCGGAGCGCCGGTGCCGGTGGAGCTGACCGCGGACGTGGACGCGCGCGAACTGAACGCGGACGCGCAGCTCCTGCGGCTCCTCCTGGCGAACCTGGCGCGCAACGCGTGCGCGTACAACACCCGCAGCCCCGTGAAGCTGCACGTCCAGACGCTGCCCGGAGGGCGCGTGCACTTCACGGACAACGGCACCGGCATCCCGAAGGCCGAGTGGGAGCGCGTCTTCGGCGAGTTCTACCGGCTGTCCGGCCGCGACGGCCGCGAGGTGCCCGGCAGCGGGCTGGGGCTCGCGCTGTGCCGGAAGATTGCCCGGCTGCACGGAGGCACGCTGCGCGTGGCGGCCTCCAGCCCCGAAGGCACCACCTTCGAGCTGACCCTTCCCGAGTACCGACCAGAAGCCCGGAGCACCGCATGACCACCGCCGCCCCCACCGTCCTCGTCGTGGAGGACGACCCGAACCTGCGGCTCGCGCTGCGAGACAACCTGGAGCACCAGGGTGGCTATGCCGTGGAGGAGGCCGCCACGGTGAAGGAGGCGCGCGAGCAGCTGTCCCGCCGCGACTTCCAGCTCATCCTCCTGGACGTGATGCTGCCGGACGGCGACGGCTACTCGCTCTGCCGCGCGCTGCGAGAGGAAGGCCAGGAGATGCCGGTGCTGATGCTCACCGCGCGCACACTGGAGGAGGACGTGGTGCGCGGCTTCGAGTCCGGCGCGCAGGACTACCTGGGCAAGCCCTACCGGCTGCGCGAGCTGCTCGCGCGCGTGGGCGCCCACCTGAAGCGAAGCGGCGGCGTCGTCCCCACGAAGCTGCTGCGCTTCGCGGGCTACAGCGTGGACCTGGACCGGCGGCGGGTGGAGACGCCGGAGGGCGCGGAGGTAGAGCTGACGCGCAAGGAGTTCGACCTGCTGGCCTTCTTCCTGAAGGAGCGCGAGCGGGCACTCAAGCGGGACGAAATCCTGGACGCCGTGTGGGGCACGGACGTGGTGGTGGATCCGCACACCGTGGACAACTTCGTCTCCAGCCTGAAGCGAAAGCTCAAGTGGACCAGCGCCTCGCGCTTCTCCATCCAGACCGTGCGCGGCGTGGGCTACCGGATGGAGGTCGAGCGATGAAACTCCTGCCGATCCTCGCGTTGTTGCTGACGTCTGCCCCCACGAGCAGCGCCCGGTCCGACAGCGCCATTTTTGGCACCGTCATCGACGGTGTCACCCGGAAGCCCATGGGGGACGTGGTCGTCAGCTTGACCTCGCCCTCCCTCCAGAAACCAGAGGAGGTCACGGTCACGGACGCCCAGGGGAACTTCCGCATCCGGCACCTGCCGCCAGGGCAATACACGCTGCGCGTCGAGTATGTGGATTACGGCCTGTACCAGCGCGAGGGCCTTCAGCTCCGGGAGGGGCGCTCGCTCCGGGCGCGTGTTGAACTGGTTCCGGCTCCGGACTTTCCCACCATGGAGTTCATTCGCAGGCCCTGAAGCCCGCTTGTCAGTTTCACCGAGCGCTTCCTGACGCGCTGAATCATCCCTTCCCCGCCTTTCAGGGTTCCCCTGATTGACTGAATAGCCGTGTCCTGATTAAGGATCTCCCGGCGACTTTCTTCTCCAACGAAAGAAAGTTTCCCCAGGAGATACGGATGCGTGCCCTGAAGTTCCTTCTCATGCCGGCGCTGGCGGCCACCCTCCAGGCGTGTGGCCCCGAGCCCCTGAGTCCCGAAGCGCCCGTGTCCCTCCCCGAGGCTCCGGGCACGAGCCAGCAGGACGTCCGGCTGTCCATCAAGAACGCGGACCCGTCCATCCTCCGCGTGGACAGCACGTACATCTCCGTGGAGTCGGACGGCGCGCGGCTCTATGTGCGGATGGCGTCCTCGGTGGACGCGCTGGCGGGGGCCGCGCGGCAGCAGGTGTGGGGCAACCCCCAGGGCCTGGGCGAGGTCTGGGCGCCGGAGCTCGTCCGGGACGGCAGCACCTACGTCATCTACTTCGCGGCCGGCACGGGCAGTGGCCACCGCATGTACGCCATCACGTCGTCGTCGCCCAACACCGGCTACTCCGCGGCGGTGCGGATGGCGCTGCCCGGCGACAAGTGGGCCATCGACGGCACGGCGTTCACCTACCGGGGCCAGCGCTGGTTCGTCTGGTCCGGCTGGGAGGGCGACACCAACGGCGAGCAGACGCTCTACATCGCGCGCATGGCCAGCCCCACCACCATCACCGGTGGCCGCTACGTCATCTCCCAGCCCCGCGAGTGGTGGGAGAAGGTCGACGTCAATCCGCCCACGCGCGTCAACGAGGGCCCGGAGGCCATCATCGACCCGAGCGGCCAGCTGCACGTCGTGTACTCAGCCAACGGGAGCTGGGGCACGAACTACTGCATGGCGGACCTGCGCCTGCGCCTGGACGGCGACCCGACCTATGTCTGGGATTGGTTCAAGTCCAACGGCTGCCTCTTCGGCTCGCGCCGCGACATCATGATGAGCGGCTGGGACCCCACGCTCTACACGAAGGGCGTGGGCCACCACACCTTCGTGCTGCTCAACGGAGACATCAACACCAGCCCGCCCGCGGGGCCCAGGTTCCCGCTCTCCTTCCACGGCGTGCCCAACGCGGACAACCCCAACCCCTTCTGGTCCGGCCGCTACTGGTACTCCGGCACGTTCCAGTGGTGGGGAAACGTCACGTACACGCGCGGCAGCGTCAGCAACACGGGCTGGAGCCTGAAGTTCTACGAGTAGCACCCACCGAGAGGACGTCATGAACCACAAGGGAATGATCCGCGGTCTGTCATTGCTGGGAGTCGTGGGCGCGCTGGCGGGCTGTTCGGGCCCGGAGGCGGAGGGCACTCCTCCAGAGGCCACGGGCCAGGTGGAGAGCGCCGCCGTGGTGTCGACCCTCACGGAGGGCGACTACGTCATCCGCTCCGTGCGGACGAACAAGTGCATCGACGTGGCGTCGTCCAGCACGGCGGACGGCGCGAAGGTGCAGCAGTGGGACTGCAACGGCACCAACGCGCAGAAGTTCCACATCTCGCCCACGTCGGGCGGGTTCTGGAAGATCATCAACGTCAACAGCGGCAAGGCCCTGGACATCGCGGGGGTCAGCACCGCGGAGAACGCCGTCCTCCACCAGTGGAGCTACGTCGGAGGCAACAACCAGCAGTTCCAGTTCATCAACCGGGGCGGCACGCAGTTCAGCTTCCACGTGCGCCACACCGGCATGGCCATGGACCTGTCGTGGGGCTCCTTCGACAACGGCACGTCCATCGTCCAGTACCCCTTCTACGCGGACCGCGACAACCAGCGCTGGACGTTCGACCTGGTCTCCGGCGGCGGTGGCGGGGGCGGCTCGGGCTTCGGGGGCATCCTCACCCGGGACATGTTCAACAGCATGTTCCCCGGCCGCAACGGCTTCTACACGTACGACGCGCTCATCGCCGCCGCGAACGGCTTCCCGGGCCTGGCGACGACGGGTGACACCGACACGCGCAAGCGCGAGGTGGCCGCCTTCCTGGCCAACGTGTCACACGAGACGGGCGGGCTCGTGTACATCGAGGAGATCAACCGGGGAGAGTACTGCGACACGTCGTGGGGTCCGCCGGGCTGCTCCTGCGCGCCGGGCAAGCGGTACTACGGACGCGGGCCCATGCAGCTGTCGTGGAACGGCAACTACTGCGCGGCGGGCAACGCGCTGGGCCTGCCGCTCC
Source organism: Corallococcus exercitus (assembly GCF_042231735.1). GTDB lineage: Bacteria > Myxococcota > Myxococcia > Myxococcales > Myxococcaceae > Corallococcus > Corallococcus exercitus_B. Next base: position 8,510,788 of record NZ_CP102577.1, on the reverse strand, counting down.
AGGCGAACCCGGACCTGCTGGCCCAGGACGCGAACGCCGCGTGGCGCACGGGCTTCTGGTTCTGGACCACGCAGACTGGCGCGGGCTCCATGACGGCGCACAACGCCATCGTGAACGGCGCCGGCTTCGGTGAGACCATCCGCACCATCAACGGCTCGGTGGAGTGCTACGGCCGCAACCCCGGCCAGGTGCAGAGCCGCATCGACAAGTACCTGCAGTTCTGCTCCATGCTCGGCGTGAGCCCCGGCGGCAACCTGGGCTGCTAGCGGCGCCCCGCGCTCAGGGAAGCTCCCCCAGCAGCTCGTAGAGGGCCACGCGCGTCAGCCCCACCGCGTCGCGGGCCACCGTCTCCAGCATCCCCTTCGCCCGGACCAGGTGGTCCGGGCCCGCATCCATCAGCGCGGCCACCGCGACCTCCTGGATGTCGCGCGACGCGGCCGGGCCCAGCTGTCCCTTCAGCAGGAAGAGGGCCTCCGCCGCCGGAGCGCCGGAGCGCACCAGCGCCACGGCGGAGCGGGCCGCCACGGAGGGGCTCTCGTCCCGCAGGTGCTCGCGAAGGGCCGCGACGGCGGCGGGCGACAAGGGGCCGCTCAACCCCAGCAGGGACGCCGCCTCCTGCCGGATGGGCGCCTCGGGCGCGGTCAGCGTGCGCAGCAGCACGGACTCCAGGTCCGGCAACGGGGGGACGGGCTGCGCTTCCAGGTACAGCTCTTCCAGCAGGCCCCGCAGCGACACCAGCGCCAGGTAGAGGCGCACGCCCTCCGACGTGCGCACCTGCTCCAGCAGCCGGGGCGCGGTGAGCTCCGGGGCCAGGTGGGCGAGCGCGGCCAGGGACTCCAGGGCGGAGAGGGCCACGGGCTCCTCGTCCTCCAGCAGCTCCAGCAGCCTGGGCAATCCGGACGCTCCGGCGGTGCCCAGCCGGCCCACGACGCGCGCCATGGCGCTGCGGACCGCGGCGCGCGGATGCTGGAACATCCCTTCCAGCGCGGCGATGCGGGATGGATCCACCCGGCACACCAGGGTGAGCACGGTCGCCGCGTTCTCCAGCGCCGGCGCATCCGCCTCCATTCGCGCCAGGACCTCCAGCACGCTCTGGACGGCGAGGCCGGTGAGGCCCGCCTGCGGGGGCCACCAGTCTCGCTGCAACAGGAACAGCAGCGGCTCCGCGACCGCCGTCCCGGGCCGCCCCAGCTCCTCCAAGAGCGCCCGCGCGGTCCGCTCCCGCGCTTCCGGCGCCCCGGACACCAGCGACTCCTCCAGCGCCGACAGCGCCTCCTCGCGCGCGCCTGCATCACGCGAGGAGAGCCGGCCCAACCATTCCTCCACCGTGCGGACACGGCCCCTGTTGCGCTCCGAGGACATGGCCCCAGGCTAGCGCCAACCTCCTGGGGGTCCAGGGCTTTGGCGCTATGGGTCGGCTTCGGTGACGTGGCCCTCGGCGTCCACGTCGAAGTGGAGCGCACCCCGGTTCTTGCCCACCACGTACAACGCGTATCGGCCCCCGGGTCCGCTACACCTGGGCCATCTGGATGAGGTTGCCGCAGGTGTCCTCGAACAGCGCGACGGTGACGGGGCCCATCACCGTGGGCTTCGTGCGGAACACCACGCCGTGTTTCAGCAGGCGCTCATATTCCGCCTGACAGTCGTCCACGCCGAACGACGCCGCCGGGATGCCCGCGTCGAACAGCGCCTTCTGGTACACGCGCGCGGGCGCGAAGCCCAGGGGCTCCAGCAAGAGCTGCGTGCCCTCCTGCGCGTCCGGCGAGACGACGGTCAGCCACCGGTGCTCCCCGCCCATCGGGACGTCCACCTTGAGCACGAAGCCCAGGATCTCCGTGTAGAACTTCAGGGCCTTGGACTGGTCCTCCACCATCACGCTCGTCACAGTGATGCGCATTCCGTGTCTCCTGGGTGTTTCGTCGGTTCCGTCCACGGCGTGAAGCGTGCCCGGAGTCAGGGCCGCACGCTCCGGGAAAAGTCCGCGCCGCGCAGCTTGAGCGCGCAGTCGACAGAGGGCGGATGCGAGGGGTCCTGGAGGAAGGCCTTCACGATGCTCACGCCGCACGAGTTGAAGGAGGCCGCGTGGCTGTAGCCCCGCATGTCGACGGGGTACGCGTTGGGCATCGAATCGAGCAGCCGGTGGCCCCACTCCGGAGGCGTGTCCGGGTCGAACTCCCCCGCGAAGACGAGCGCCGGCACGTCGCTCTTCACCGGCTCGTTCTCCACGGCGGGCGCGGCGGTGACGTTCCACGCGCGGCACTCCTGCGGCGAGGCCGTCCCCTCATTCACTCCGCCCAGGCCCAGGGCGGGCGAGAGCTGCGCGGCGATGCGCCCCGCGTCCTCGAACGGCATCTCCTCGGCGCACCAGACGGAGTAGCGCAGGCCCCAGGCCATGGAAGAAGGCGCCTGGTTGTCGCGGATCAGTCCAATCAGGGTCTCGAAGCGCCCCTCGGAGGCGTCCACGATGAGCCTGGGGATGGAGGGGATGCGCATGGGTTCGTGCATCGCGGAGTAGACGGCCTCCACCACCTGCGCGCCCCGGACCTCCGCCGGTCCTCCGGCCGCCCGGATGGCCAGCTTCAAGGGGCGGCGGTCCGCGTCCGCCACCAGCTTCGCGAAGCGGGCGCGCAGGTCGGGATACCGGGCGCCGCACTCGCGGTCCACCGCGCACCCGTCGAACACCTGGTTCAGGACGCGCAGCAGGTTCGTCGCGGAGACCTCGTCGAAGTTCACCTCCGGCGGCAGCACCGAATCCAGCACGACACTCCGGACGCCCGCGGGATGCCGCCGCAGCACGGTCAACATCAGCCGCGTGCTGTACGACACGCCGTAGAGGTTCCACCGCGCCACGCCGAGCACCTTGCGGAGGTCCTCGATGTCATCCGCCGTCGCCTCGCTGGTGTAGCCGTCCAGGTCCACGCCCGACGCGGTCAGCTTCTCCCGGCAGCGCCCCGCCGCCTGCGTCAGCGCGGCGGTCGCCGCCGGCCCTCGCAGCCTGCCCGCGGCCATCTCGCCCCTGAGGGTGGTGATCTCCGGGCACTGGAGTGACGGCTGCGCGAACTTCGTACCGCGCTGCTCCAGGAGGATGGAGTCGCGCTCGTCCAGGAGCTTGTTGTGCTTGCCGGACGTGATGCGCTCGGCCCCGCTGAGGCCCGGACCTCCGGGCATGAACAGCACCGGATCCGCCAGCGGCTTCGCGGCACGGCTGCGGAAGATGGTCACGGGGAGGCGGATGGTCCGGCTGTCCGCCTTGTGCCGGTTCTCCGGCACCACCAGCAGGCCGCAGTCGATGCGCTCCGAGGCGGCGACGTCCCCGGCGCAGGCGCCCGGCTCGAAGCGGGGGACCGCTGGCGCCGGTTCAGCCCCGGCCTTCCACGAGAGCAGCAGCACCGCGACGAAGAGGGGCAAGCGCATGCGGCCGTTAAATCAGCACGCGGCGCCCCGGGTCCACGCCCCCAGGTCCCCTGCGCTCAGCGGTGCCGCACGCCGTGCCGGAAGCAGTCCACCGTGTGGTCATCCACGATGCCCGTGGCCTGCATCCACGCGTAGACGATGACCGGCCCCACGAACTTGAAGCCGCGCTGCTTGAAGGCCTTGGAGTACGCCTCCGACAGCTCCGTCTTCGCCGGCACGTCGCCCCGGCCCTTCCACACGTTGCGGATGGGCTTCCCGCCCGCCATGCCCCAGACGAACGTGGAGAAGTCCTCTCCCGCCTCCTGCATCTTCAAGTAGGCGCGTGCGTTGCCGATGGTCGCTTCAATCTTCGCGCGCGCCCGGACGATGCCCTCGTCCGCCATCAGGCGCGTGACGTCCTTCTCCGTGAAGCGCGCCACCACCTTCGGGTCGAAGCCCTTGAACGCCTTCCGGAAGGCCTCGCGCTTGCGCAGGATGACGATCCACGCGAGCCCCGCCTGGAAGCCCTCCAGCATCAGCATCTCCCAGAGCGCGCGGCTGTCGCGCACCGGCACGCCCCACTCCTCGTCGTGGTAGGTCTGGTACAGCGGATCCGTCCCCACCCAAAAGCACCGCTGGTGCATCCCGCGCCTCCTGGTTCGAGGCAGGGCTAGCACGAAGACTGAACAGGCGGCCAGTCCTGTTCAGCGCGGCCGCGTCAGCAGCGCGAACAGCCCGTCGCTCCACCACCGCCCGCGCAAGCCCGGCAGCAACCGCTGCCAGTACACGCTGCTGCGGGGAATCCGCCCGGGCAGCGGGTAGTCGAAGTCGATGGACTGGAAGCCCGCCTCCACGGCCATGCGCCGCGCATCCAGCTCCGTGATGGGCGTGATGTGCCCGGAGTCCCGGTAGTCCTGCTCGCAGAACGCGGGGAAGTAGCCCCGCACGAGGAAGGACAGCCGCGCCGTCAGGCTGTCGTTGTTGGGCGTGGTGAAGAAGAGGTGGCCTCCGGGCTTGAGCACGCGAAAGGCCTCCTTCACGAAGTGGCGCGGGTTGGCCAGGTGCTCCAGCACCTCGATGGCGAACACCCAGTCCACCGAAGCGTCGCCCCACGGCAGCGCGTCCCGCGACACGTCCCGCTGCTGGAACTCCACGCCCGGCAGGCGGCTGGCGCCCGCGTCGTGGATGTCCGTGCTGAGGATGCGCTCCACGGCCGGGTTGCGCTGCAGCCGGCGGATCCACCCGCCACTGCCCGAGCCCACGTCGAGCACCACGCCGAAGGCCCGCTGCCCCGCCACGCTCCAGGCCGCGTCCCTCAGCGGCTCCGGGGACAGTCCGTCCTGACGCTGCGCGTAGGCGGCGGCGTCATGGCCCAGCGGTCCCGCGGGGCTCTTCGCTCCTGGATCCATGGGCGGGAGTCTACCCTCCGCGCCTCGGGTTGCGCAGGTGATGGACCCTCTGCAAGCCGCGCGAACCGCTATCATCCGCGCGCCAGGTGCGACCGGGAGGCACGGCATGGGACAGGAAGTGGATGTCATCGTCGTCGGCGGAGGGCTCGCCGGACTCGTCGCCGCGACGGAGCTCGCGGACGCGGGCAAGCGCGTCGCCGTGGTGGACCAGGAGGGCCCGCAGAACCTGGGCGGCCAGGCGTTCTGGTCGTTCGGCGGCCTGTTCCTCGTGGACTCGCCCGAGCAGCGGCGCATGGGCATCAAGGACTCCCACGAGCTGGCGCTGGAGGACTGGCTGGGCACCGCGGGCTTCGACCGCGAGGAGGACCGCTGGCCGCGCCAGTGGGCGGAGGCCTTCGTCGCCTTCGCCGCGGGCGAGATGCGCCCCTGGCTGGTCCAGCAGGGCATGAGCTGGTTCCCCGTCGTGGGCTGGGCGGAGCGCGGCGGCTACGGCGGCGTGGGCCACGGCAACTCCGTCCCCCGCTTCCACGTCACCTGGGGCACCGGCCCCGGCGTGCTGGAGCCCTTCGTGCGCCGCGCGAAGGCGGCCGAGGCCGCGGGCAAGCTCACCTTCCACTTCCGCCACCGCGTGGATGAACTGCTCACGCAGAACGGCGCGGTGGTGGGCGTGCGCGGCATGCAACTGGAGCCCACGGACGTCCCGCGCGGCGCCAGCAGCTCGCGCGTGACGGTGGGCGACTTCGAGCTGCGCGCGAGCGCGGTCATCGTCACGTCCGGCGGCATCGGCGGCAACCACGAGCTGGTCCGCAAGGCGTGGCCCCAGCGCATGGGCCCCGCGCCGAAGTTCATGATTCAGGGCGTCCCCGACCACGTGGACGGCCGGATGATCGCCATCACGGAGGCCGTGGGCGGGCGCCTCATCAACCGCGACCGCATGTGGCACTACACGGAAGGGCTGCGGAACTGGAACCCCATCTGGCCGCGGCACGGCATCCGCATCCTGCCGGGCCCCAGCTCGCTGTGGCTGGACGCCACCGGCAAGCGCCTGCCGCCGCCGCTGTTCCCCGGCTTCGACACGCTGGGCACGCTGGAGCACATCGCGAAGACGGGCCACGAGCACACCTGGTTCATCCTCAACCAGTGGATCATCAAGAAGGAGTTCGCGCTCTCCGGCTCGGAGCAGAACCCGGACCTCACCGGCAAGGACTGGCTGGGCGTGCTCAACCGCGCCGTGGGCAAGAAGGCCATGGGCCCGGTGGAGGCCTTCAAGGAGAAGGGCGAGGACTTCGTCGTCTCCGACAACCTGCGCGACCTGGTGGCCGGGATGAACGCGAAGACGGACACCCCGCTGCTGGACTACGCCACGGTGGAGCGCGAGGTGAAGGCGCGCGACCTGCAGATGGACAACCCCTTCAGCAAGGACCTGCAGCTGGCGGCCATCCGCCAGGCGCGCAACTACCGGGGCGACAAGCTGGTGCGCACCGCGAAGTTGCACCGCATCCTGGACCCCAAGGCGGGGCCCCTCATCGGCGTGAAGCTGAACATCCTCACGCGCAAGACGCTGGGCGGCTTCGAGACCGACCTCCAGGGCCGCGTCTTCAACGCCCGGGGACAGACCATCCCGGGGCTCTATGCGGCAGGCGAGGTGGCCGGCTTCGGAGGCGGTGGCGTCCACGGCTACCGCGCCCTGGAAGGCACGTTCCTGGGCGGCTGCATCTTCTCCGGCCGCGCCGCGGGCCGGGCCGCGGCGGGGAGCGTGTAGCCATCAGGCGGCGGCCTGGAAGGGCCACGGCGTGGAGCGCGCGCCGGCCATCCAGTTGTCGTGCCGGCCGTCCCAGTACTTGAAGGTGAGCAGCGACGGGTCCACGTCATCCAGCGTGTTGACCTGGATGGAGACGAACTTCCCGCCCAGCTCCGGGACGTCGCCGTCGCCGAAGCACACGACGCCGCAGCGCGAGCAGAAGCTGCGGGTGTTGGGGCTGCCGTCGCGCCCGTACTTCTTGATGGACTCCTGGCCCTTCAGGAGCCGGAAGGCGTCGGGCTTCATCGACGTGCCGCCGCCGTAGCCGTACTTCATGCAGATGGTGCAGTTGCAGCGGCTCACGTCCGCCAGGTCCACGGTGGCCTCGTAACGCACGGCGCCACACAGGCAGCCTCCCGCGTAGGTGTGGAGGCCGCGCTGGGCAGGGGTCTTCAGCTGGGTGTCGGTCTGGGTCATGGCGAAAGCTCCGGGTGCCGCGTTGTGGGAACGCAATCAATGTCGCCCCGGGCCGTGACAGCCTTATGTCAGGTTTGTCGCCGCCCTCTGTTGAACCCGGCAGGGCCTGGCCCAGAGTCCCCCTGTCCGCCGTTCCCGGAGGCCGCATGCCCGCGTGGAAGTCCCTGTCCCGTGTCCTTGCCCCGACGTTGCTCCTGCCCCTGCTGGGGGCCGCGCCGCCCGCCGCCCCACCCGCGCCCAAGCCCGCCCTGGCGGAGAAGGCGGTCCGGCCGTCGAAGCAGTACTCGGTGGAGCAGTTCATGGGGTCCACGGAGGTGGTGGCCCCGGTCTTCACCTCGGACGGCAAGCAGCTGCTCTTCTCTTCGAACGCGTCCGGCATCTTCAACGTCCACAGCGTGCCGGTGGGCGGGGGCAAGCCCACGGCGCTGACGCGCTCGAAGACGGACAGCATCCGGGTGGTGGGCGTCTTCCCGAATGACCGCCGCTTCCTCTTCGAGCGCGACCAGGGCGGCAACGAGCAGACGCACATCTACGTGCGCACGCCGGACGGCAAGGAGAAGGACCTCACGCCCATGAAGCAGGGCGTGGCCCACTTCCTGGGCTTCAGCCGCGACGACCGCGCGTTCTACATCATGACCAACGAGCGCGACCCGGGCGCCATGGACGTGTACCGCCATGACGCGAAGACGTACGCGCGCACGCTCCTGGCCCGGAACGACAAGGGGTTCGGCGTCGTCGCCGTGGCCCCGGACGAGAGCTGGGTGGCGCTGGAGGAGGCCATCACCACGTCGGACGGCAACGTGTGGCGCTACGACGTCGCGACGAAGACGCTGAAGAACCTCACCCCCCACACGGGCTCGGCCAGCTACCGGGTGGGGGACATCCACCCCGTGACGGGGGAGCTGTACGTCATCACGGACGACGGCTCGGAGTTCACCCGGGTGGTGCGCCCGGCGAAGGAGGCCGGCAAGTGGGAGGACGTGGAGAAGGCGGACTGGGACATCTACGCCAGCACCTTCTCGCGCTCGGGGGCGTTCCGCGTCTCCCTGGTCAACGTGGACGCGGGCATCGAGGTGCGCCTGCACGACGTGAAGGCCGGCACCCAGGTCCCGCTGACGCAGCTGCCCGCCGGGATGATCTCCAACGTCGTCTTCTCCCGTGACGAGAAGCAGCTGGCGGCCCTGCTGGAGACGGACCGCACCTCCGCGAACCTCTATGTGATGGACCTGGCCACGAAGAAGACCACGCGCGTGACGGACACGATGAGCCGCGAGCTGGACCCGGAGGACCTGGTGGACGCGCAGGTGGTGCGCTTCAAGTCCTTCGACGGGATGGAGATCCCCAACCTGCTCTACAAGCCGCACCAGGCCACGGCCGGGAACAAGGCTCCCGCGCTCGTCTTCGTGCACGGCGGTCCGGGCGGACAGACGAGCCGGGGCTACAACAACTTCGTCCAGTTCCTGGTCAACCACGGCTACGTGGTGCTGGGCATCAACAACCGGGGCAGCGCGGGCTACGGCAAGACGTTCTTCAAGGCGGACGACCAGAAGCACGGCAAGGAGCCGCTGCGCGACTGCGTGGAGGCGCGCAAGTACCTGGCGAGCCTGCCGTACGTGGACGGCGCGCACGTGGGCATCATCGGCGGCAGCTACGGCGGCTACATGGTGCTGGCGGCGCTCGCCTTCCACCCGGACGCCTTCAACGTGGGCGTGGACGTCTTCGGCCCGTCCAACTGGCTGCGCACGCTGAAGAGCATGCCGCCCGAGTGGGGCGCCTTCCGTCAGGCCATGATGCAGGAGATGGGTGACCCGGAGAAGCAGGAGGCGATGCTCAAGGAGATCTCCCCCCTCTTCCACGCGGACCGCATCAAGAAGCCGCTCTTCGTCGTGCAGGGGGCCAACGACCCGCGCGTGCTCCAGGCGGAGTCGGACGACATCGTCGCGGCGGTGAAGAAGAACGGCGTCCCCGTGGAGTACCTGCTGCTCCCCGACGAGGGCCACGGCTTCAAGAAGAAGAAGAACGAGGCGGAGGTGGACAAGCGCGCCCTGGAGTTCTTCAACCGCTACCTCAAGCCCGCCACCGCGACGGCCCCCAAGCCCTGAGGGCCTGAGCGCTTCAGCGGCGGCGCGAGGAGCCCCTGGGAGCCGAAGGGGCCTGCGTCGCCGCTCCGGCTTCGCCCAGCGAGGTCCGGGCGACGGCGGCCAGCAGGTCGCGCAGCGCGGCGGCCTGCGTGCCGCCCACGGCGCGCTCGAAGTCCGCCTGGGCGCGCAGCCAGAGGGGCCGGGCCTTGCGGTAGACGGCCTGCCCCTCCGGGGTGATGGCGACGGCGCGCTGGCGCCGGTCGGTGCGGCCCACCTCCAGCACCACGAAGCCGTCCTTCAAGAGGGGCCGGAGGTTGTGCGTGAGCGTGGAGGGGTCCATGACGAGCTGCTCCGCCAGCGCGTTCACGGTCAACGGGCCCCGGGCCTGGACGGTGTGGAGGATGGAGTACTGCGTCGTCCGGAGGCCGCTGGGCGCGAGCACCTGATCATAGAACTGCGTGACGTGGCGGCTGGCCTGCCGCAGCGCCAGGCAGTTGCACGGGGTGCGCTGGGGGTCGTCTTGGGACATCGCGAGGGGGAAGTATAAGCGGGCCCGGGCGTGCTCGCGTGGAAGGACCTCAGTCCGCGCCCACCAGCACGACCTTGCCCACCGTGTTCCGGCCCTCCAGCTGGCGGTGCGCCTCCTCCGCGCGGGACAGCGGCAGCGTCAGGCCCACGACGATGCGCAGGCGCTTGGCCACGACCTGCGCGAGCAGCGCCTCGCGCGCCCGGCGCTGCACCTCCGGGGGGGTGGGCGTGTGCAGCCAGTAGGCGCCCACCGTGAGCGACTTCGCGTACAGGGACTCCACCTCCACGGGCGGCGGATGGCCGCTGGCGTTGCCGTAGCTCACCAGGTGGCCGAAGGGCGCCAGCGCGTCCAGGCTGGCCTGCCACGTGCTCGCGCCCACCGAGTCCAGCACGCGCTCCACGCCGCGCCCTCCCGTCAGCTCGCGCACGCTCGCCGCGACGTCCTCCTGGTCGTAGCGGATGACGGCGTCCGCGCCCACGTCCCGCGCGAGCCTCGCCTTCGCCTCGCCCGACACCGTGCCGATGACCCGCGCGCCCGCCGCCTTCGCGAGCTGCACCGCGAGCAGCCCCACGCCTCCGGCCGCCGCGTGGACCAGCACCGTCTGCCCCGCCTCCACGCGCCCCACGGTGTGCACCACGTGGTACGCCGTCAGCCCCTGCACCAGCAGCGCCGCGGCCTCCGCGAAGGACACCTCCGGCGGGAGCACCAGCAACCCCTCCACCGGCGCGAGCGCGGCCTCCGCGTAGGCCTCCTTCGTCAGGGCCACCACCCGGCGGCCCACCCAGGCCGGGTCCACGCCCGGCCCCACCGCGCGCACCACGCCCGCGGCCTCGCTGCCCAGGATGCGCGGCAGGGGCACCTGGGCGTCGTACAGCCCCCGGCGGCGCTCGGTGTCCGCGAAGTTCACGCCCGCGGCATGGACCCGAAGGAGGACCTGGCCCGGCCCGGGCACGGGCTCCGGCGCGTCCTCCCAACGGAGGACCTCTGGCCCTCCCAGCTGGTGGTAGCGGATGGCTTTCATGCGCGGAGTCCTAACGTCCAGCCTGCCTGCTTGTCAGGACTGAATTTCCGCCGCCGTCGCTGAGGGCGAAAGGAGCGGTCCCGATGCGCCAGGCGACGAAGCAGGCCCCGATGAACCTCAAGCACCTGAATCCTTCCGGTCACGGCATCGCCGCGTCCTCGCGTCCCAGCCCGGTGACCGCTCCTTCCACGTGCCGCTGGCGGGACTTCGCGTCCTATCGCCTCGCCTCGCCCGGCTCCTGAAGGCGCCACGCCCCGTCCCTGACGCGGCAGGGCCCTGGAGGCCGGGCTCCCTTTGAAGGGAACCCGGCCTTCTTCGCGTCCGGGCTCCCGCTCACCTTCCGCTTCCCACTCCCCACAGAGGCCGCGCACCGGGTGCCGCCTGGACTCCAAATCCGGGCGAGCAGGGTTCGACTCCCTGGCGGCCTGCTCCGCCCGAAAGGCCCCGTGTCATGGAAACGCTGGTGCTGAGCCAGTCCTACGAACCTGTCGCCCGCATCCCGTGGCAGCGCGCCGTCATGCTGCTCGTGCAGGGCAAGGTGGAGGTCGTCGAGGAGTACGAGGACCGCGTCATCCGCTCCGTGACGGTGGAGCTGCGCATGCCGTCCGTCATCCGCTTCGTGCGCGCCCTGTGGAAGGGCCCGCGCGGCGTGCGCTTCAGCCGCGAGAACGTCTACCAGCGCGACCAGTGCCGCTGCCAGTACTGCGGCCGCAAGGTGACCCGTCCGGAGGCGACGTATGATCACGTCATGCCGCGCGCGCAGGGCGGCCGCACGAGCTGGGAGAACATCGTCATCGCCTGCGTGCCCTGCAACCAGAAGAAGGGCAACCGCACCCCGGCCCAGGCGCGCATGACGCTGCGCACCGTGCCCGCGAAGCCGAAGCGGCTGCCGGACGCGCTGGTGGTGTCGTTCCTCGTGGAGAAGGGCCTGCCCCTGTCCTGGCGCAAGTTCCTGAGGGACGTGGCCTACTGGCACACGGAGCTGGAAGCGTAAGGTCCCGGCCCACGCGGATGGGCCGGGACTTCGCTTCCGCGCCGCAACGGTTAGAGTGCCGCACGTCGAGGGGGCGTTCCGGACCACACCATGGCGACGAGGAAGAACGAAGACCAGGAGCGGCTCATCGACCGCGACCTCACCGCGATGGCGCGCGAGGGCAAGCTGCCGGCCGCCCACGGCGTGGACACCGCCGTGACGGAGGTGCTGGGGCTGCTGGCGCGCGGAGGCAAGCACCCGCTGCTGGCGGGCGAGCCCGGCGTGGGCAAGAGCGCGCTCGTGCAGGAGGTGGCCCGCCGCATCGCCGAGGGGCGCGTGGACGGGGAGCTGGCCGGGGCGCGGCTCGTGGAGGTGTCCGTCGCGAACATCCTGGCGCGCAGCACCCAGCGCCAGGCCGCGGAGTCCTTCGAGGAGCTGCTCATCCACCTGGGCCGCCACCCCTGCCCCATCGTCTACATCCGCGACCTGCCGGTGGCCCTGGGCGGCCCCCTGGCCCCGGTGGCCGTGCGCGCGCTGCGCACCGGCGGCCTGCGCTTCATCTTCGAGACCGAACCCAAGCGCGTGCAGGAGCTGCTGCGCGCCGACGAGGCCCTGGCCGAGCGGCTCCACCTGCTGCCCCTCCACGAGCCGCCGCTGGACAAGGCGCGCTGGATTGTCGGCCGCGTGGCGGAGGAGCTGGAGCGCGAGCTGCGGCTGCCCATCGACCCGGCCGCGTGCGACCTGGCGCTGCGCCTGTCCGCGAAGTTCCTCCTGGCGCAGCACATGCCGCGCAAGGCCATCGAGCTGCTCAAGGAGACGGCGGCGGAGGCCGCGGGCGTGGCGCGCGACCACGTGGGGCCGGAGGACGTGCTCACCCGCTTCTGCGCCGCCACACGCCTGCCCCGCTTCGTCGTGGACGACGCGATGCCGCTGGACCTGGAGGAGACGGAGCGCTTCTTCGGGGAGCGGCTGCTCGGCCAGACGGACGCGGTGGCCGCGGTGCTGCGCTCGGTGGCGCTGCTCAAGGCGGGGCTCAACGACCCGCGCCGTCCGCTGGGCGTGTTCCTCTTCGCCGGGCCCACGGGCGTGGGCAAGACGCAGCTGGCGAAGCTCCTGGCCGAGTACCTCTTCGGCTCCGCCGACAGGCTGGTGCGCCTCAACATGGCGGACTACCCCAACGACGGCGACGAGAGCGTCCCCTTCGGCGCGTCGTGGGCGCCCGCGCTGGAGACTCGGCGCGGAGAGCTGTCCGCGCTGCTCGACGGCAAGGTGTTCACCGTGCTGCTGCTGGACGAGTTCGAGAAGGCCGCGCGCAGCGTGCACGACCGCTTCCTCCAGCTCTTCGACGAGGGCACCTTCGTCAACGGCGCGGGTGAAGCGGTGTCGTGCAACAACACGCTCATCGTGGCCACGTCCAACGTGGGCTCGGAGGTGTACCGCGAGGCGGGCCTGGGCTTCGCCGCGCACAAGCGCGCGGAGGAGCAGGTGTCGGAGGTGGACCGCCGCATCGCGGAGGCCTTCCGTCCGGAGTTCCTCAACCGCTTCGACGCCATCTGCCACTTCCGTCCGCTGTCGCGCGTGGACATCCGCAAGATTGCCCAGCGCGAGGTGGGCCGCGTGCTGGAGCGCGAGGGCATCCGCGCCCGCGCCCTGGACGTGGAAGTGACACCGGAGGTGGTGGACCGGCTGGTGGAGCGCGGCTACTCGCCGCAGTTCGGCGCGCGCTACCTGCAGCGTGAAATCGAGAAGACGCTCACCGCGGCGCTCGCGGTGGAGATTGCCCGCAGGCCGCTGCCGCCGGGCACGCCCGTGCGCGTGGAGGCCCGTCCTGGAGGCCGCGTGGTCGCGGTCGCGGAGCCCGTGCCGCCGCCCCGCGAGGTGACGGCGCAGCTGCTCCTGCCCACGCCGAAGGCCGCGGCGGTGAAGCGGCGGCTGGACCGCAAGTCGCTGCTGATCGAGATGGACCGGCTGGTGGGCCGCGCCCGTGCGCTCGCGGTGTCCACGGGACGGCCGGAGCTGGAGGAGCGCCGCGCGGCGCTGCTCGCGGAGACGCAGGCGCCCAATCTGTGGGACGACCCCCTGCGCGCGGCGGACGTCATCCGCGCCTTCCGCACGGTGGAGGCGCAGCTGGGAGAGCTGGACCGCCTGGAGGCCGCGTGCCAGTTCGGGCGGCGGCTGGTGCGCGAGGCGAAGAACGAGGTGCAGCTCGGCTCCGCCGCGAAGCAGGTGGAGGAGGTCGCGCGCGAGGTCCAGATGGCGGAGGCGCTGCGGGCCGCCGGGGCCACGACGCTGGACAACGAGGCGCTGGTGGACATCTGCGCCAGCGACACGTCGGAGCTGCAGAACGTGTGGGTGCAGGAGCTGGCCACCATGTACCTGGGCTGGGCGCAGCGCCGGGGCTACGAGGCCACCGCCGTCGCGGAGGCGGACGCCCCCGCGCGCGTGGTGGTGCGCATCGCCGGGCCGGGCGCGTACGGATTCCTCGCGGGCGAGACGGGACTGCACCGCCGCCTGGAGGACGAGAAGCGCCAGCGCGCGTACGTGCGCGTGCACCGGGGCGGGCCGATGGAGGACGTGGAGCGGGAGCTGCTGGTGCTGGAGGGCCGTCCGGTGAAGAGCCGCGAGGGCGAGTACCTCCAGCGCGTGCGCAACGAAGTCACCGCGAAGGACGAGGCCACCGGCCGCGTGCTCACGCTCATTGGCGCCGGGGAGCTGGACGAGCTCAAGGGCATCGCCGCGCGTGTCGTCGCCGGCCAGGGCGCCAGCACCGACGAGGCCCGCCGCTACTTCCTGGGCCGTGGCGCGCGCGTGGAAGACCCACGCACGGGCGCCGGAACGCCGCGCGTGAAGGACGTGATGCGCGGGGAGCTGGACGTGTTCATCGCCGCGTGGATCTCCCGGCCACCCCCGGAGTCCTCCCCCCCGCTCTCCTGAGCGGTCGAGACGGGCTGGCGCTTCTCCCTCGCGCAGCCCCAGCCGCGCGGGTCATCCTCGCCGCGCATGCACGTTCAAGGCAGGTAGCCCCGCGCTACGCCCAGGCGAAGGGCCTCCGCCAGCACGTCCAGGCCCTGCGCGGTGTTGATGCGTGAATGGGACGTGGCGCCGCTGACCACCTGCACCGAGCCGCCCAGCACGAAGGGCAGGGGCCGGCGGCCCAGGCGCAGGAGCCGCTCGTCGTAGAAGGCGGCCGGAGCGCGCTCGCGCACCAGGCGCGCGAGGGTGACCATGTTCGCGGTGCGCGACGCCTGCATCGCGGGCCCCAGACACGAGAAGTCGAAGCCCACCTCCGGGAGCACGGCGCCCCGGCCGTCGCGGTCGAAGACGAAGACGACCTGCGACGTCTCCTCCTGCGAGCCGCGCACGCTCTTCTCCGTCGTCTTCGTCATCTTCAGGCCGCCCGTGACGAGGGCCGCGCCCAACGCCACCTTCGTCGACTTCTCCGTGTGCTCGCTCTGCGTACGCAGGGACGAAGCGCCCCGAAGGATGACCGTCACGTCCTCCCAGGCCATCGTGAGCGGAGCCCCCGCGCGAGGCGTGAACGTCACCTGCGCGGAGCCGAACGTCACGGTGCGCGCCGTGACACGCTCCGCGGACTCCGCCTCGTCGATGGTGAGCGCCGCGAGCCCCGCGTCCTGGAGGGCCTTCACCAGGGCATCCGCCGCATCGGGAGCCAGGCGCGCCAGCAGGGCAGGAGGCTCCGGCGCCAACCGCATGCGGGCCTCCGCCGGAGCCATGCCCGCCGCGGCGGCGAGCACCTGGGCTGCTTCCGGTACTTCACCGGCCGGACGAACGAGCGCGACGAGCTTCATGGCGTTTCCACCCCTGGCACCGAGCGCCACCATCCCTGAGCGAAAGCACGGTGGCGCGCATCCGAACCCTGGCACCCGGGGAACATTCCCCCAAGGACGCTGAAGCACGAGTGTCGTGCAACCTCGCGTGGGGAGAACGGCGCTCCGGTTCCGGGATGCGCAGGCAGTCGCCGCGAGCAGCCACGGCACACCGGGGCGCGGCCATGGGCGTTCTGACTCGCGCATCCGCCCCAGACCTTCGGACCTGAAAGCAGTCCTCACGGATGAGAAAGGGAGAACCCCGCGGGCCCCCCATCCGAGGCCCTCTTCGCGAACCTGTCCGACAGTCGGACAGGTTGGGAGAACCGCGGCGGGCCCCCTGCGCTGACGGATCACCCCCGCCCCCTGGTGGCGGCCTCAGCGACGGCCGGGCAGCGGAAACCTGTCCGACTGTCGGACAGGTTGGGACCTCATCGGGCTCCGGCAGGGAGGCCCGGGGCCTGGCGGTCGCCGAGAATCCCCGGCTCAGTCGAGCAGGTGCGGGTTGCGCAGCAGCAGCACCCCGGCCTGCACCGTGGCGGTGTAGCCATTGAGCTTGCCGGTGCGCACCAGCTCGCTCACGTCGCGCACGCCGGTCTCCGCGAGCACGCGGTCCACCACGCCCTCGCCCTGGTTGTAGGCCGCGAGCGCCAGCCGCCAGTCGCCGTAGCGCGCATACAGCGCCTGGAAGAGGGCCGCGGCGGCCTCCGTCTCGCGCGCCACGTCCAGCCGCTCGTCACGCCCCGCCTCCACCTTCAAGCCGTAGCGACGCGCCGTCTCCGGAATGAACATCCACACGCCCGCGCCTCGCTGTCCCGGCGCCATCGACGGCTCCCGGGACGTCTCCGGCAGGTTGCTCACCGCCGACTCCACCATCGCCACCGCGAGCAGCCCCTCCGGCAGGGAGCGCGAGCGCAGCGTGCCCGTCATCGCCTCGCGGTGCGTCTGGAGGTTCGCCAGCGCCTTGCGCATGAAGTCGCGACCCTTCTGCGTGGTGACGAACTTGTTGAGCTGCTCCACCACTGCGGCATCCACCACCACGGGCAGGTCCCCCTCCTTGCGACCCGCATCGGCCAGCGCGCGCGCCTCCGTGAGCGACACCGCGCGCCCTCGCACCGCGCCTTGTGCCCACAACGCCAGCGGCGCGAGCACCAACGCCAGCGACAACGACAGACCCAGGGTGCGCACGGAGCTACGGGGACGGGGTTGGAACAACATGCGGATCCTCCTGACAGTGGGATGGGACATGCCGGTGACGCCGGCGGGGAGAGAGAAAGCAACCGGGACACGCAACGACGCTTGAAGGAGGCACCGCGCATACGCCTCCGCGGGCACGCGCCTCCCGGTGACGAGCGCCTCGTCACAGGCGAACTCCTGACGCTCCGCCAACCACCGCGAGAACGCCCGGGCGACCGGATTCCAGAAGAAGGCGCTGTCGAACCCCAGCCGCGCATACGCGAGCACCGTGTCCCGCTGCCGGTGGTGTTGAAGCTCATGCCGCACCGTGAGCCGGAGCGCCTCCGCGTCCTCCAGCACGCCAGCCGGCACCACCGCCCACGCGCCGCCACCGGGGAACCACACGGAGAACGCGCCCTCCGCCGCGTCGCCCAACACCACACGCACCCGGCCCACGCGCCGAAGCACGGGCAGCGACGCCAGCCGCCGCCGCAACCGCGCGTACCGCCGCAGCTCCCACGCCAGGAAGCCCAACGCCCCCATCCCCACCAGCCCCACTCCAGGCCACGCCCACGGCAGGCCTGAGTCCGAGGCCGGAGCCCCCTGCACGACGCCGCGCACGGGCCGCGCTTCAGCCGGCGTCAGCGGCGCGGCATAACGCACCAGCGAACGCTCGAACGTGAAGAGCGGCGCCGACGGCATCCACTCCCGCGCCGCGAGCCCCACGAACGGCAGCAGCACCGCCAGCCCCAGCGTCACCCGCCCCACGCGCAGGGCCTGCCGCGCGTCCAGCCGCCGCTCCATTCCCAACGCCAGCGCCGCGCGCAACAGCCCGAAGCCCACCGCCACCAGCACCGCCGCCGTGAGGTACGCGGCCAGCACGTCCCGGACGAAGGCGCTCATCCCCGGCCTCCCTTCTTGCCCAGCAGCTTGCGGATCTGCTCCACCTCCTCCGCCGACAGCGGCACCGCCTCCACCAGCCGCGCCACGAGCGACGAAGGCGTCCCGTCGAACACCGTCGCCACCAGGTGACGCACGCTCTGGGCCTCGTAGGCCTCCCGCGACAGCCGCGCCGAGTACAGGTGCCCCCGTCCCTCCTTGCGGCTGTGCACCACGCCCTTCTGCTCCAGGATGCGCAGCACCGTGGACACCGACGTGTAGGCCAGCTTGCGCTCCGGCGGCAGCGCCGCGAGCACGTCCGCCACGCTCACCTCCCCCAGCTTCCACACGAGCTGCATCAGCTCCAGCTCCACCGGCGTGAGCGGCTTGGACTCCTCGGCGGACGGCGGCTTCGTCACGGGCACGGCCTCCCCGGCTTCGAACTAAAGCCTTAGTTCCAATACAACTAAGCCTTTAGTTGGATTCCGTCAAGCAGGCGGGCGAAGGCTCGCGCTGGCGGGGTGTGCGGATTCCCACGCACTGGAGGAGCCGGGCCCTTAGACTTCCGGGCACATGCTCCACGTCATACCTCTGGGCGGCCTGGGCGAAATCGGCCTAAACGCCATGGTGCTCGCCTGTCGTGGGGAGATGCTGCTCATCGACGCCGGCCTGATGTTCCCCACGTCGGGAATGCCCGGCGTGGACATCATCGTCCCGGACTTCACGCACCTGAAGCGCAACGCGGCCCAGCTCAAGGGCGTGCTCCTCACGCACGGCCACGAAGACCACATCGGCGCGCTCCCCTACCTGCTGGGCGACGTGCCCGTCCCCATCTACGGCACGCGCTTCACGCTGGCCCTCGCGCGCCAGCGCCTGGAGGAGCTGGGCGTGAAGGCGGACCTGCGCGAAATCGAGCCGCGCACGCCCTTCCCCGTGGGCGACGTCTTCAAGGTGGAGGCCACGCGCGTGACGCACACCGTGCCGGACGCGGTGGGCTTCATCGTCCGCTCGCCCGAAGGCACCGTCATCCACACCGGCGACTTCAAGCTGGACCCGGACCCCATCGACGGCCTCAAGACGGACCTGGAGCGCTGGGGCGAGGCCGGCGACGAAGGCGTGCTGTGCCTGCTGTCGGACTCCACCAACTCCGAGCACGTGGATGAGACCGGCAGCGAGCGCGTGGTGCAGACCACCTTCGAGCGCCTCTTCCACGAGACGAAGGGCCGCATCGTCGTGGCCCAGTTCTCCTCCAACCTCCACCGCGTCCGGCACCTGCTGGACCTGTGCGAGCGCACCGGCCGGCTCGTCGCGCTCCAGGGCCGCAGCATGGTGCGCAACGTGGAGCTGGCGCGGGAGATGGGCTACCTGGACGTGCCCGACTCGCTCTTCGTGCACCTGGACAGCGTGCCGAAGCTCGCGCCCCACCGCGTGGCCGTGCTCACCACCGGCGCGCAGGGCGAACCGCGCGCGGGCCTCACCCAGCTGGCGAATGGTGATGGGCCCGTGCGCCTGGAGCCCGGCGACACCGTCATCGTCAGCGCCCGCCCCATCCCCGGCAACGAGCGCTCCGTGGGCGCGCTGCTGGACCAGCTGCACTGGCGCGGCGCCCGCATCGTCTACGCCCAGGTGGAGCCCGGCGTGCACGTCTCCGGACACGCCAGCCGCCCCCAGCAGCGCCGGGTGCTGGAGCTGGTGCGCCCCCGCAACTTCGTCCCCGTGCATGGGGAAGTCCGGCACCTGCACCGACACCTGACCACCGCGCGCGAAGCCGGCATGGCGCCGGAGGGCCTGCTGCTGGCCCACGACGGGGACGTGGTGACCTTCGAGCAGGGACAGGGCCGGTTCACTGGCAGCGTGCCCACGGGGCGCATCCTGCGGGAGCGCTCCGGGGACGGAGTGGTGACGCCGGAGACGCTGGTGGAGCGCAACCGGCTGGCGGAGACGGGCGTGGTGGCCGCCGCCGTGGTGCTCCGGCGCGACACCCAGGCCCTGGTGGCGGGGCCCCAGCTGTCCGGCCAGGGCCTGAACCCGGACGAGCAGGGCGTCCTGTCCCGGGTGGCCCAGGAGGCGCGGGCCTTCTTCGAGGAGCTCAACCCCCAGCTTCGCGGGGATGACGCCCTGGTGCGCGAGGAGCTGGTCAAGGCGGTGAAGCGGGCCTTCAAGCAGCACACCTCCCGGCGGACCCTGGTGGTGCCCTTGGTCGTCCGGGTGTAGGTATGTTAAGGGCGCGAAAAGGTCCCCCCATGCCCTCCTTCGACGTCATCTCCAAAATCGATCTGGCTGAGCTCGACAACGCGGTCAATCAGACCCGCAAGGAGCTCAGCACCCGCTACGACTTCCAGGGCGTGAAGGCCGAAATCGACATCGCCCCGGATCATTCCGCGCTCACGCTGAAGACCAACAGCGAGGAGAAGCTCCAGGCCGCCAAGGAGGTCCTGCTCGGCAAGCTGGCCAAGCGCGGCATCAGCCTGCGCGTGCTGGAGTTCGGCGACATCGAGAAGACGGGCCTGTCCAACGTCAAGCAGCCCATCAAGCTCCAGCAGGGCATCCCGGTGGAGAAGTCCAAGGAGCTCATCAAGGTCCTCAAGGAGTCGAAGATCAAGGTGCAGGGCTCCATCCAGGCGGATCAGCTCCGCGTCACGGGCAAGAACCGCGACGACCTGCAGGAGGCCATGGCGCTGTTCCGCAAGGAGCAGGACCGGCTGAGCCTGGACATGCAGTTCACCAACTTCCGCGACTAGGGCCCCCTCGCCATGCACGCCGCCCGTCTGGCTCCCCTGCCCCTCTGCCTGCTCTTCGCCACCGCCTCGCTCGCGCAGGACGAGGCGCCGCGGCCCAGCAAGCCGGTGCCCGTGCTCAAGAAGGCGCCCCGGCCGGAGAAGGGGCTCAAGGACTTCGGCTCGCCGCTGGTCCTCAAGCCGCTGTCCACGGAAGGCGCCACCGCGAACTTCTCCGCCCGGGTGGGCTGGCGCAAGGACACGCTCTTCGTGGGCGTGGAGGCCACGGACAACCAGCTGCTCGCGGGCGACGTCGTCACCCTCACCCTCTTCTTCCCGGACGCGGGCCCCACCGCGACGGGCTACACCTACCGCTTCGCCTTCGACGGCCAGCGCACCTCCGGGGCCGACAGCGGCACGCCGCAGTTCGCGCAGGGCCTGGTGAACGCCGCGGTGCACCGCCAGGGCGACACGCTGTCGGTGGTGGCCATGGTGCCCGTGCGCGCGCTGCCCCGCTTCCCTGCGGTGGAGCCGCTCGTCATGGACCTCTGCATCACCTACGAGGACCAGGACCAGGTGGGCTCGAAGCCGGTGCCGGTGTCCAACTGCAAGGGCGGCACGATGGCGGACGGTGAGGCGCTGCGCCTGCCGGACGAGGCGCGCAAGAACCTCAAGCTCAAGCCCCCCGCCAACGTCACCGCGCTGGAGGCGGCGCCCACCGGCTGGCTGGGCTGGGGCGTGCTCAGCTATCCGAACTGGGCCCAGGGCGAGAGCCCCCTCACCCCCGGCTCGCTGCGCGCGCTTGTCGCCCCCACCGCCGTGGACGCCTCGAAGATGGGCGTGAACCTGCCGGAAGCCTTGAGCCTGCCGGACGGACGGCCGGTCGTTACCGTGCTCACTGGGAAGAATCCCTATGCCGTCGAGGGTCAATGCGACTCCGACGACGAGCTGCGCATGGGGCTCTACGTGGTGTCGGGGAAGACAGCCCAACGGGTGCTCGACTGGCCGGCCGCCACCTGTGCGCTGGGTCGCGCCACCTCGGTGGAGATGGAAGAAGAGGGGGCGCTGAACATCGGTTACTCGAACGGCGCCATCATCAACTTCGTTTGGAGTGCGGACCACTTCGAGCGGACGCAACTGGGAAAGCGGTAGACGCGCGTGGAAGAGACCAAGAGTCTGTACATGATGACCCTCGGCTGCCCGAAGAACCGGGTGGACTCCGAGGTGATGCTGGGCACGCTGCGCACGCGCGGCTATTCGCTCGTGCAGGAGGCGTCGGACGCCGAGGTCATCGTGGTCAACACGTGCGCCTTCATCGGACCGGCGAAGCAGGAGTCGGTGGACTCCATCCTGGAGATGGCGGAGCTGAAGAAGTCGGGCTCCTGCAAGACGCTCGTCGTGACAGGCTGCCTGTCACAGCGCTACGGCCAGGAGCTGTCGCAGGAGATGCCGGAGGTGGACCACTTCCTGGGCACCAGCGCGTACGCGCAGATTGGTGACCTGCTGGCGGCGGAGGCCACGCCGCGCCAGGTGATTCCGGATCCGGACTACATCCACAACGCGGAGACGCCGCGCATCAACTCGATGCCGAAGTACACGGCGTACCTGAAGATTTCCGAAGGGTGCGACAACGCCTGCGCGTTCTGCATCATCCCCAAGCTGCGCGGTGGCCAGCGCTCGCGCCCGGTGGCGGACATCGTGGCGGAGGCGCGGAAGCTGGCGGACAGCGGCGTGCAGGAGCTGAACCTCGTCGCGCAGGACCTGACGGCGTACGGGCATGACCTGCCTGGAAAGCCGAAGCTCCACGAGCTGCTCAAGGAGCTGGTGAAGGTGGACGTGAAGTGGATCCGCCTGCACTACGCCTACCCGCGAGTGTTCCCGGACGAGCTCATCGACGTCATTGCCACCGAGCCGAAGATCGCCAAGTACCTGGACATGCCGGTGCAGCACGCCAGCGACAAGCTGCTCCTGTCCATGAAGCGCGGCCGCAACTCGGAGTTCCTCAAGAAGCTGCTGGGCAAGCTGCGTGAGCGCGTGCCGAACCTGGTGATGCGCACCTCGCTCATCGTCGGCCTGCCGGGTGAGACGGAGGAGGACTTCGAGCTCTTGAAGGAGTTCGTGAAGGAGCAGCGCTTCCAGCGCCTGGGCGTGTTCCAGTACTCGGACGAGGAGAACACCGCCGCGTTCGACCTGCCGAACAAGGTCCCGGCGAAGACCATTGAGCGCCGCTGGCGCGAGGTGATGGCCATCCAGAAGCGCATCAACCGCGAGCAGAACAAGAAGCTCGTGGGCCAGAAGCTCACCGTGCTGGTGGAGGGCCCCAGCGAGGAGTCCGAGCACCTGCTGGTGGGCCGCCACGAGGGCCAGGCGCCGGAAATCGACGGGCAGGTCTACATCAACGACGGCCTGGCGTACCCGGGCGAGTTCGTCACCGTGGAGGTGACGGAGGCGCACGACTACGACCTCATCGCCCGCGTGGTGGAGCGTCCGGATCCGAAGCAGCGCGAGCACACCCCGCGCGAGGCCCATCCCGCGCCCATCCCGCTGAAGGCGATGGTGCGTCCGCCGGAGCCGCGGCCGGAGTAGTCCCGTCTCCGTAACGGCAGTGCCCCGGGCCCGCCCCGTCCTCCTCCCGGAGGCGGTCGCGGGCCCGAGCCGTTCGTGAGCGCTACTTCGGGTCCTCGGGCTCCAGCTCGCGCTCCTCGACGGGCGGCGGCTGCGGCCCCGAGCCCTTCGTCGGCACCGCCACGCCCTCGCCCAGCGGCGTGGGCTGGCACTCGCAGACGGTGCGCCGCGACGCGGACTCCGTGACGAAGGCGCACGTCGTGGGGCACTCGGGCTGGCGCCCTTCCTCCACCAGCGACACGGCGTAGCTCCGCGCGCCCTGGAGGGCCGCGTGGCAGGCGGGCAGGGTCTTCGCCAGGGACGCCCACGGCAGCCGGTGCTGCGTGTTGGCGCCGCGCGTGGCGGTGGGGAAGCTCAGGCCCACCTGACAGCCCGTCTCCAGGCGCTGGCCGTCCGCGCCCCGGGGCTCCACGTACAGGCGCACGCCCTCGGGCACGTCCCGGAACACCTCGCCGGAGAGGGCCACCGCGCCGTCGGGCTCCGCGCGCACGAAGACGCCGTAGCAAGCCTCCTCGCTGAACGCGCCGCCCTCGCCAGCACACTGCTGCCGGCCTCCACCCTCGAGCGTGCGCACGTGCGGCCTGCGCAGCACCAGCGCCCCACCCTGCGCGTCCACGGTGGCGGTGAAGCGGCCCCACACGTCCGGGCCCAGGCGGCCCAGGCTGCTCTGGGACGGCCAGCGCCCCGCGGCCTCCATCACCAGCGGATTCACGCCCAGGCCGTCAGCCACCTCCACCGCGTCCACCGCGAAGGTACGCGGCGGCAGGCCCGCGGCCGTCTCCAGCGGCTGGAGCCCCTGCGCCAGCGCGGGGTCCACCGCCAGGCGGGAGAAGGGCTCGCGCGTGCCCAGCACGAAGGGGCCGGTGACGCTCGCCCCGTTCTGCGTCACCTGCACGGCCAGGAGCGGCCAGTCTCCCAATGGGTCGCGGCTCAGCTCCACCACCCGCGCCTCGCGCACCGCGTCCGTCGAGCGCAGCTCCGCCTCGTAGGCCTCCCGGGGACGCGACGCGGTGAAGGTCACCTCGCGGCGCAGCGGATCCACCGTGAGGGCGTACGGGGCCAGCACGTCCTGCCCCATCGTCACCGAGCAGCCCGTCTCACCGGAGAGCAGCAGCGTGCGCAGGGGCGGCGCCACCGGGCCCACCGTCAGCGGCGGGGCGGGTACCTCCGGCCAGGAGCGATGGCCTCCCGAGGGCTCCGGCACGCGCGCCGTCCCCGCGGGTACGGGCGGCTCGCCGTCGAAGCAGTGGGTGGACACGAGCGACAGCGGCCGCGTCACGTCCAGCACCACCGGCACGGCCCGGTTCCCCAGCCGCCCCGCCACCGTCAGCCGCAGCGCGGGCGACGACAGGAGGGGCAGCGTCTGGCCCACGAGGCTCGTGGGACGTGAGGGGCCCGAGGGCGCGGCGGAGTGACACCCCGCGCCCAAGAGCACGCATCCCGCCAGCAGCACGCCGCGCATGAAGGGCGGGCCGTCCCTACTGCGCCTTCTTGGTGAAGTCGTCCACGCGGGTGCCCTCGGGCGGGTTCAGCTTGAAGCTGTCCGCCGCGATGCCCACGTTCGTCTTCAGGTCCAGGAAGGCGATGGTGTTCTCGCTGCCGTCCGGATCCACCACGGTGCTCTTGAGCACCTGCGCCGTCGAGGGGTCCACCTCCAGGCGCACCTGGCGGAAGCGCGGCTCGTCCTTGAGCGGATCCAGCACCAGCTGCGTGCCCTTGCAGTCCTTGCAGGCCCCCTTGGTGATGGCGAACTCGTCCGCCAGCTTCCCCTGGCCGAAGAGGAACGTCACCGACGCGGACAGCTTGCTGGTGTCCATCGCCGCCACCGACAGCGTCTGCGCCTCCGGGTCGTGCATGTAGACCTTGTTGCCCGCGAGCACGAACGTCCGCTTGGACGGGTTCTCGTACTCCCAGCGCATCAGGCCCGGCTTCTTGTAGGTCACCGTGCCGGTGGACGTCTGCGTGCGGCGGAAGGCCTTGTACTTGTAGTCCTGCTTGAAGCCCGCCTTGAAGTCGCCCGTCTTCTCGTAGAAGGCCTGCATCCGGTCCACGAGCGTCTTCACCTCGGGCGCCATCGGCTTCGGCGCGGGCTTCGCGTCGCCAGCGGCCACGCTCGCGTCGCCGGACTTCGCGGCGGGGGGCATGGCGGCCGTGCCGGCATCCTTGGGAGCGGCGGGCTGCGGCGTGGCGGCGGGGGCCTTCGCGGCGGCCGCGGGCTTCGGCGCGGGCGCGGTGGGGGCGGCGGTGGTGGGGGCCTGCGTGAGCAGCGTGAAGAGCAGGGATTCCAGCAACATGGCGTGCGCCTCCGGAGCGGGCCCCCAAAGGCGCCCGCAGGGTCCATCTACCGCATCCGGACGGCCCCCGGGGGGCCGGCATTCACCGCTGTGTGGCTTTGACCAGACGCTTCCGCTGCTTCACGCCCAGCAGGTAGAAGCGCTCGCGCAACTCCTGGGCCTCCTCGGGGGTCAGGTCCCCAGAGCCCCCCAGGTGCTCGTCCCGCCAGGCGATCGCCCGCGTGATGCTGGCGGACGCCGCCGCGGAGATGTTCAGGCTCTGGCTGAAGCCCTTCATGGGCACCCAGAAGGTGCCGTCCACGCCGTTGAGCACGTCATCGCTCACGCCGTAGCGCTCGTTGCCGAACACCATGGCGAACTTCGTGTCGAAACGCAGGCTGTAGAGGTTGGTGGCCCCCTCGCGCAGCGCCGACGCGTAGAGGCTGAAGCCTCGCCCCTTCAGGTGTTCGCGGCACTCCGCGAACGTCTTGTAGAGGTGCACGTCCAACCACTTGTCGCAGCCCTGGGCCACCCGCAGGTTGGGGATGAAGGGCGCTTCCGGGTTGACGACGACGTGCACCTCCTGCACGCCCATGGACTCGCAGGTGCGCAGCACCGCGGCCATGTTGAAGTTGTCCTCCAGCCGGTCGAGCACCACCACGAAGTTGCGCGTGCGCTGGCTGACGACGCGGTCGATCTTCTCCTTCCGCACGTCGAGCAGGAACTGCTCCGGCTCGACGACGTCGCGCTCGAACTTCTCGTAGCGGGGGCCTCCACCAGCCATCGGCTCAGCGCCTCCCGCCGGACTTCTTCGCCGGGGCCTTCCGGGCGGCCTTCTTCACCGGAGCCTTGCGCACCGCCTTCTTCACCGGAGCCTTGCGCGTGGCCTTCTTCGCCACGGGCTTGCGGGAGGACTTCTTCGCGGCGGCCTTCTTCGCCGGAGCCTTCTTCGCGGCTCCCGCCTTCTTCGCGGAGGCCTTCTTCACGGCGGCCTTCTTCGCCGGAGCCTTCTTCACGGCGGCCTTCTTCGCCGGAGCCTTCTTCACAGGCGCCATGGTGGCGAGCCTCCTCGTCGTCGGCATCTCGAGGAAGAGCTTGTCGGTGCTGCCGGTGAAGAGCACCTCCGCCACCGCGTCCATCAGCGGCTGCATGCCCTCGCCCGTGGCGCAGGACACCGGGTACACGCGGATGCCCTTGCGGCGCAGCGCCTCCGTGAAGGGCCCCAGGCGCTCGCGAGCCTCCGTCAGGTCCAGCTTGTTGGCGGCCACCACCTGCGGCTTGCTGGCCAGCTCCTCGCTGTACTTCTTCAACTCCTCGTTCAGGATGTTGAAGTCGTCCAGCGGCTTGCGGCCCTCGCCCTCGGCGCCCATGTCGATGAGGTGCACCAGCACCTTGCAGCGCTCCACGTGGCGCAGGAACTGGTGGCCCAGGCCCACGCCCTCGCTGGCGCCCTCGATGATGCCGGGGATGTCCGCCATGACGAAGGACAGGTTGTCCTTGTACTGGACCATGCCCAGGTTCGGCACCAGCGTGGTGAACGGGTAGTCCGCCACCTTCGGCCGCGCCCGGCTCACCCGCGAGATGAACGTGCTCTTGCCCGCGTTGGGGAAGCCCAGCAGGCCCACGTCCGCCAGGAGCTTCAGCTCCAGCCGCAGGGTGATCTCCTCACCCTTCCCGCCGTCCTGCGCGAAGCGCGGCGTCTGGCGCGTGGAGGTGGCGAAGTTCATGTTGCCCAGGCCGCCCCGGCCGCCCTTGGCCGCCACGTACTGCTGGCCCGGGTCGCTCAGGTCCACCAGCAACTCGCCCGTCTGCTCGTTGCGGATCAGCGTGCCCACCGGCACCTGGAGCACCAGGTCCTCGGCGCCGTGACCGTTGCAGTCACTGCCCATG
This sequence comes from Corallococcus exercitus, assembly GCF_042231735.1. GTDB lineage: Bacteria > Myxococcota > Myxococcia > Myxococcales > Myxococcaceae > Corallococcus > Corallococcus exercitus_B. The sequence goes on along the minus strand of NZ_CP102577.1, from coordinate 8,483,777 downwards.
CCGTGCTCGCCGTTCTTGGCGCGGTGGTGCTGCTGGTAGCGGTAGTCCAGGAGCGTGGTCAGCTGCGGGTTCGCCACGAACACCACGGAGCCGCCGTTGCCGCCGTCCCCGCCGTTGGGACCGCCGCGCTCAATGAACTTCTCCCGCCGGAAGGCCACGGCCCCGTTCCCGCCGTCTCCCGCCTTCACGTAGATGCGTACTTCGTCGACGAACTTCATGGGGCGAACGCCCTCCTGGAAAAACACAAAGCGGGCCGTCCTCGCATCCACCCGTTCCCAACGGGAACGGAAGGACCGGGAACGACCCGCTCGGTAAGCCGTGCCCCGGGTCGCCCCAGGGCCACTGACTAGGCGCTCGCCTGCTCGGCGGCGGCCGGGTACACGGACACCTTCTTCTTGTCGCGGCCGAGGCGCTCGTACTTCACCACGCCGTCCACCGTCGAGAAGAGGGTGAAGTCGCGACCGAGCTTCACGTTCGTGCCCGGGTGGATGACCGTACCGACCTGGCGCACGAGGATGCTGCCCGCCGTGATCGTCTCACCGCCGTACACCTTCACGCCACGGTACTGCGGGTTGGAATCACGCCCGTTGCGCGAAGAACCCTGACCTTTTTTATGGGCCATGACACCTGCTCCTTGAAGTTCGTGTGGGGAATGCCCGGAAAGACGACTAGCCGGAGATCGAGGTGACCTTCACCTCGGTGTACGGCTGGCGGTGGCCACGGCGACGGGTCCAGCCTTCCTTCTCCTTCCGGAAGTGCAGGACGCGGCGGTGCTTGTCCTGCGCCAGCACCTTGCCCACGACCTTCGCGCCCGCCACCGTCGGCTGGCCCACCTTCGGGCTCTCAGAGCCGCCCAGCAGGAGGACCTCGGTGAACGAGACCTCAGCGCCGATGTCACCGGCGATCTTCTCGATCCGGACAACGTCGCCCTCGGCGACGCGGTACTGCTTTCCGCCCGTGCGAATGACTGCGTACATCGTCGAACCCCTGTCAGCTTCGGGTTGGTTCAACCCATGGAATCCAACGCGCATTTCGGACGGCGGACCGCCCGGCGCGCTAAAAGACGGCGGGACTTACGGGAAACCCGGGGGGGAGTCAAGGCAGTTGGCGGATCAACCCGCCCCCCCGCTCCCTATTTGCTTTTGAATAGAATTCCCGGAATAAAGTCGACTGGACCGCACGCGAGCGCTCGTTAGGATGCGCGCCGCTTGCTTTCCACCTGTACCTCATCCCTGAGGGGGAGAACCATCATGAAGAAGATCCTGTTCGGTCTGGCGGCCATGGCTTCGCTCACGCTCACCGCTTGCGGCGGCGGCAGCATCTGCGACCAGCTCGAGGACGTTGCCAACAAGACGGCGGACCAGGCCGAGGAGTGTGGCTTCCCGGACGCCGGCGAGGACGGTGAGATCACCGACGCCGAGCGCGACGCGTGTGAGAAGAGCACCGAGTCCTGCACCGACGACGACAAGAAGAAGTTCGAGGAGTTCGCGGACTGCGTGAACGACGTCAAGGGCTGCTCCGACAAGACCGAGGCCGAGCAGAGCGCCTACCAGCTGCGCGTGCTGTCCTGCTACGCCAAGCTGACCAGCATCAGCGCGGCGTGCAGCGCGGCCGCCGGCGAGTAATCGCCCCCAGGCTGTCGTCCTAGCCTTCAGGGCCCGGTTCCCTCCCCAGGGAATCGGGCCCTTTCATTTCGGGCCCCGGACAGGCGCGTGCCCAGCGCCCGGAGCACCACGCGGCGGCGCTGCTGGTACTCCCACTCCAGGGGGTCCAGCTCCAGGCCCCGCTCGTAGGCTTCCAGGGCCCGCTGGAGCTGGCCGTCGCGCTCCAGCGCGCTGCCGGTGAGGAAGTGCACCCGCGCGGTGCCCACCGCCCGGGGCTGCTCGGCCAGGAACTCGCGGCGCAGGGCGTCCGTCTGGGCCGCGGTGAGCCCCGCCTCCAGGCACCGCGCCACGCCCCGCGCATTGCCCAGCCGGGCGTCATAGCGCGCCCGGCGCGGCGCCATGCCCAGGGTGTCGCCCGCGTCCCGCACGCGGATCAGCATGGACTCCAGGCGCGAGCGCTGCCCGCGCGACAGGGGCCGCTGCCTGAGCGCGGACAGGGCGGCCCACAGCTCGCGCGCCCGCTCCCTCGCGGGTTCCAGCTCCACGTCCGGCGAAAGCCCGAGCACCGCGTAGTGGGTGCCCTCCCCGGCCAGCTGCCCCCGCCACATCGCCAGGACGCGCTCGGCCTCGGCGTCATCCGGAAGCTCCTGTGGCGCGGGGGGCGACGAGGCCGGAGCGCTGGCGAGGTGCTGCTCCACGCGGGCCTTCAGCGCGGCGGACGGCGCGACGAACTGCACGCCGAAGCCCGGGCGCATGCTCCAGGCCTGGGCCTGCTCGGGCGAGACGTGGCGCACCACCTCGCACGTGACGCACAGCGGCCCCGAGGACAGGGGCAGCACCACCTGGACCTGGGCGAACAGCGGGGGCAGCTCCCCCGTGGCGTGCAGGAACACGCCGCCTCGCGACAGGTCGGACCCCGTGAAGACCCGGGGCTGCGCGCCCGGCTGCAGCACCACCTGGACGGGCAACGGGAGTGTCTTGCCTCCGGAAGACCCGGGCGGGGCCAGCGGCGGCGTGCGCCGGGGCCCGGTGGAGGGAGCCCCCGGAGGAGCACCTCCTGGCGTGGGACGAGGAGCGCCCACGGCCGCGCGCGGCGGCGGGGTCCGCACGGCGAGGGCCTGCTCCAGCGCGGCGCGCAGGGCGAGCGCGTTCGGGAAGCGCTCCTCCGGGGTCTTCGCCAGCGCGCGCAGCACCACCGCCTCCAGCGCGGCCGGCACCGTGGAGCAGATGGAGCGCGGGGCCGGAGGCTGGCGCGTCTGGTGCGCCACGAGCTGGGCGGTGAGGCCCTCGTCGGGAAAGGGCAGCCGCCCGGTGAGCAGCTGGTAGGCGATGACGCCCACCGCGTACAGGTCCGCGCGGCCATCCAGGCGCCGGCTCAGGGACTGCTCCGGGGCCATGTACTCCGGCGTCCCCACGATGATGCCCGCCACCGTCTCCGGCATGCTCGCGTCCACCAGCTTCGCGATGCCGAAGTCGAGCACCTTCACGAACGGCATCCCCCGCCCGCGCTTCACCAGGAAGATGTTGTCCGGCTTCAGGTCGCGGTGGACGATGCCCCGCGCGTGCGCCGCATGCAGCGCGTCACACACCTGGGTGAGCATGGGCACCACCGCCCCGGCGGACAGCGGCGTCCCCACCCAGGCGGACAGCGGCGCGCCCTCCAGGAACTCCATGATGAGGTACGGCCGGGGCGCCGCGGCGTTGAGGTCGAAGATGCTGACGATGTTCTCGTGCCCGATGAGGTTCACCGCCCGGGCCTCGGCGTGGAAGCGCTGCACCAGCTCCGGGTAGCGCGTCAGGTGTTCGTGCAGCACCTTCACCGCCACGCGGCTGCCAATGGACACATGCTCCGCCAGGTAGACGGACCCCATCCCGCCCCGGCCCACCCGGCGCACCAGCCGGAAGCTGCCCATCTGGGTGCCCACCAGCGGATCCACCTCCTCCGCCGCGCTCAGGGGGGCCGGTGCCTCCACGGCCTTGCCCGCGCCGCCTCCCGCCTCCCGGACGAGCGTGTCGCACGACGTCCCCGCGCCATGTCCCCGCCCGCACGCTGTGCACGTGCGCTCGTTCCTCGCGACTTCGGCCATACCGCGCCCCCCTGGCCAACTCCCCGCCCAATCTGCACATCCCGGAAGCCCGGCATCCACTGCCGCCAAGGGTGGGTGTCGCAAAGTGAGGAGGGGCCCCAGCCCGTGGGCCGGGGTGACGGTTGGGCGGCGGACTGCGACGTGTCAGGAAGGTGTCACGCGGATAGAATGCGGGGCATGTCCCGCTCGGCCCGACGCATTCCCACCGTGAACCTGTCCCACTACCGCTCCGGCACTCCCGAGGAGCGGGCCCGCTTCGTCCAGGTGTTTGGCGATGCGTTGAAGGAGTTCGGCTTCGTGACCGTGGAAGGCCACGGCGTCGAGGACGCGCTCATCCGCCGCACGTACGCGGACGTGGAGCGCTTCTTCCAGCTGCCGGAGTCCACCAAGACGCGCTACGCGGTGCCGGAGCGTCCGGGCCAGCGCGGCTTCATGGCGTTCGGCCAGGAGCACGCGAAGAACCGCAAGGTGGGGGACATGAAGGAGTTCTGGCACGTGGGCCGCGAGCTGCCCGTGGGCCACCCCTACCGCGAGGACTACGGCCCCAACGTGTGGCCGGAGGAGGTGCCCACCTTCCGCACCCACACGCTGACGCTCTACCGGGAGCTGGACGACGCGGCGACGGTGATGCTTCAGGCGCTGGCGGACTACCTGGGCATCGCTCGCAACACGTTCAGCGACATGACGGTGGATGGGAACTCCGTGCTGCGGCTCATCCACTACCCGCCCCTGAAGGACCGCTTCATCCCGGGCGGCGTGCGCGCCGCGGAGCACGAGGACATCAACTTCATCACGCTCCTGTGTGAGGGCACGTCCGGCGGCCTGGAGCTGCTCACGCGCGACGGCGAGTGGATCCCCGTGGACACGCTGCGCGGGCAGATCGTCGTGGACTCGGGCGACATGCTCAGCCGGGTGATGAACGGCGTCATTCCGTCCACCACGCACCGGGTGGTGAACCCGCCCAGCACGGAGCAGGACACCGTGCGCTACTCGATGCCGTTCTTCGTGCACCCCTACTCCGACTGCGTGCTGAAGCCGCTGCCGCAGACGGAGACGCCGGACAACCCCGCGCGCCACCCGCCCATCACCGCGGACGCGTTCCTCAAGCAGCGCCTGCGCGAGCTGGGCTTCCTCAAGTAGCCGCCGCGGGCACGACGCGGCGCCGGAAGCTGACGGTCCATCGCCGGGAGGCTCGCGCTCCCCAAGGGTGGGTGCCATCCTCGCGGCACCGTGACCCCCTCCCTCGACCTGTTCGCCCTCCAGCCGCGTGTCACGCTTGACGACTATGCCTCGCAGGAGACGTTCGCCGCGCACCACCGGGCGCTCGCGGCCCGCGTGGACGCGCTGCGCCCCCGGGACGCGGAGGGCCGGCCGTTGAACCCCGCGCTCGCCGTCTGGCCGGAGATGGTGGGCGCGGCCCTCGGACTGATGGGGCACCTGTCGCGCGTGCGCCGCCGCAAGACGACGAACGGTGCCATGACGCGCGTGGCGCTCGCGGAGTGGCGGGGCATGCTCCGCTCGTGGAGCGCCTTCCATCCACCGACGATGGAGGAGTGCTTCTACGCCACGGTGGCGCCTCGCGTGCACCGGGCCATGTACGAGACCTTCTCCGGCATCGCGCGCGACTTCGGCCTGTGGGTGGTGGCTGGCAGCGCGCTCCTGCCCACGAACCGCCTGGGCCCGGACACCCCCGAGTACGAGCCCGCGGGCGCGCGCACCTTCAACACCAGCTACACGTTCTCACCGGACGGGCACTGCGTGGGCGTCACGCGCAAGGTGAACCTGGTGCCCACGCAGGAGGACGTGCTGCACCTGAGCCCGGGCCGCCCGGAGGACCTGCCCGTGATGGACACGCCGTTCGGGAAGCTGGGGACGCTCGTCTGCTACGACGGCTTCCGCGAACCCCACACGTCCGGCGAACCCTACTTCGTGCCCTGCGCGCAGTACCTGGATGCGCTGGGCGTGGAGGTGCTCGCGCAGCCCTCCGCCAACGCCTGGAGCTGGGACGCGCCCTGGGCCTTCAACGCGCCTGGAGAGACGCAGCTGCGCCGCGAGCAGTGGTTCAACGAGGGCCTCTTCACGCAGCTGCGCACCCTGAAGCGCGTGCGCTACGCGGTGAACCCGCAGCTCACCGGCGGCTTCCTCGACCACACCTTCGAGGCGCCCTCGCTCATCCTGGAGCGCCGGGGGCCGGACGACGTGCACGTGCTCGCCCAGTCCGGAGACCCACGCGGCGAGGACGTGCTCCACGTCACCGTGCCCCGTTAGTCCCCCAGCTTCTTCTTGAGCAGCTCGTTGACGAGGCCGGGGTTGCCCTTGCCCTTCATGGCCTTCATCACCTGGCCCACGAAGAAGCCGTACACGCTCTTCTTGCCCGCCTTGTACTTCTCCACCTCGCCCGCGTTCTTCGCGAGGATGTCGTCCACCACCGCTTCGACGGCGCCCACGTCGCTGACCTGCGCGAGGCCCTTCTCCGCGATGATGTCCGCCGGTGCGCGGCCCGTGCGGAACATCTCCCCGAGCACGTCCTTCGCCGCGTTCGCGGACACCGTGCCCTTCTCCACCGTGGCCAGCAGCTCACCCAGCTGCGCCGGGGTGAAGCGCAGCGCGGACAGCGGCGTGCCCTCCTCCTTCAGCAGGCGGCTCAGCTCCCCCAGGAACCAGTTGGAGAGCTTCTTCGCGTCGGACACGTGCTTCGCGCAGGCCTCGAAGAAGTCCGCCAGCGGGCGCTCGGCGGTGAGGATGCGCGCGTCGTAGGCCGGCAGGCCGTACTCGCCCATGAAGCGCGTGCGCTTGGCGCGCGGCAGCTCCGGCAGCGACTGCCGCTGCGTGTCCCGCAGCGCGTCCGACACCAGCAGCGGCGGCAGGTCCGGCTCCGGGAAGTAGCGGTAGTCGTGCGCGTCCTCCTTGGAGCGCATGGACCGCGTGACACCCTTGTTCACGTCCCAGAGGCGCGTCTCCTGGTCCACCTTGCCGCCGGACTCGAGGACGTCCACCTGCCGCGCGGCCTCGTACTCGATGGCCTGCTTGAGGAAGCGGAACGAGTTGAGGTTCTTCAGCTCGCAGCGCTGCCCGTACGTGGTGGAACCCTTGGGCATCACCGACACGTTGGCGTCGCAGCGGAAGCTGCCCTCCTCCAGGTTGCCGTCGTTGACGCCCAGGTACACCAGCACGTCGCGCAGCGCCTTGAGGTACTCCACCGCCTCGTCCGCGTCGCGCAGGTCCGGCTCGCTGACAATCTCCATCAGCGGCACGCCCGCGCGGTTCAGGTCCACCAGGCTCTGGCCCGCGGACGCGGACGCGTCGTGCACGCTTTTGCCCGCGTCCTCCTCCAGGTGGATGCGCCGCACGCGCACCGTCTTCTCACCGGAGGGCGTGTCGATGACCAGCTCGCCCCACTCGCAGATGGGCTGGTCGTACTGGGTGATTTGATAGCCCTTGGGCAGGTCCGGGTAGAAGTAGTTCTTCCGGCTCCACACGCTCGTGGGCTTCACCGTGCACCCGAGCGCCAGGCCCGTGCGCACCGCGTACTCCACCACGCGCTGGTTGAGCACCGGCAGCACGCCGGGCATGCCCAGGCACACCGGGCAGGTGTGGTGGTTGGGCTCGGCGCCGAACGCGGTGGAGCAGCCGCAGAAAATCTTGGACTGCGTGAGCAGCTGCGCGTGGACCTCAAGGCCGATGACCGTCTGGAAGTCGCTCAGGGGCATGGCGGTGTCACCCTTGTGTCGCGCCCGCTAGACGGGGGCGGCGCGGCGGAAGAAGTCGTGCTCGCGCTCGAACGCGCGGGCGATGCGGAGCAGGCGGGCCTCGTCGAAGGGGCGCCCCAAGAGCTGCATGCCGATGGGCAGCCCGCCTTGAGTGAAGCCGCACGGCACGGACAGGCCGGGCAGGCCCGCCAGGTTGCACGGCAGCGTGTAGACGTCCATGAGGTACATGGACAGCGGGTCGTCCACCTTCGCGCCCAGCTTGAACGCCGGCACCGGCGACGTGGGCGACACGATGGCGTCCACCTGCTGGAACACCTTCGTGAAGTCCTCGCGGATGAGCGTGCGGACCTTCTGCGCGCGCAGGTAGTAGGCGTCGTAGTAGCCGGCGGACAGCGCGTAGGTGCCCAGCATGATGCGGCGCTTCACCTCCGCGCCGAAGCCCTGGCCCCGCGTCTGCGTGTACAGCTCCTTGAGCCCGCGCGCGTCCTTCGCCCGCTGCCCGTAGCGGATGCCGTCGTAGCGGGCCAGGTTGCTGGACGCTTCGGAAGAGGCCAGCAGGTAGTACGTCGCCAGCGCGTACTTCGTGTGCGGCAGGGACACGTCCACCAGCGTCGCGCCCAGCTTCTCCAGCTCCTCCAGCGACGCGCGCAGCGTGCCCGCCACCTCCGGGTCCATCCCTTCCGCGAAGTACTCGCGCGGCACGCCCAGCTTGAGGCCGCGCACGCCGTCCTCCAGCCCGGTGAGGCAGTCCGGCGCCTCCACGTCCGCGGAGGTCGAGTCGAGCGGATCATGCCGCGCGATGAGCTGGAAGAGCGCCGCGGTGTCCCCCACCGTGCGCGCCATGGGGCCCGGCTGGTCCAACGACGAGGCGAAGGCGATGACGCCGTAGCGTGACACCCGGCCATACGTGGGCTTGAGCCCCACGGTGTTGGTGAGCGCCGCGGGCTGGCGGATGGAGCCGCCCGTGTCGGTGCCCAGCGCGCCGAACACCTCGCGCGCCGCCACCGCCGCGGCCGAGCCCCCGGACGAGCCGCCCGGCGTGCGCGTCAGGTCCCACGGGTTGTGGGTGGGGAAGTACGCGCTCGATTCGTTGGACGAGCCCATGGCGAACTCGTCCATGTTCAGCTTGCCCAACAGCGGCAGGCCCGCTTCCTTCAGCAGGCGCACCACGGTGGCGTCGTAGGGCGGGACGAAGCCCTCCAGGATGCGCGAGCCGCACGTCGTCTCCACGCCCTCCGTGAGGAAGATGTCCTTGAGGCCCACGGGCACGCCGTCGAGCGCGCTCAGCGGGCTGCCCGCCTTGCGGCGCGCGTCGCTGGCCTCGGCGGCCTTCAGTGCCCCGGCCTCGTCCACGCGCAGGAAGGCGCGCACCTTCGGGTCCACCCCGGCGATGCGCTGGAGGCTCGCGCGCGTGGCGTCCACGGAGGACACCTCGCGCGAAGCCAGCTTCGCCGCCAGCTCCAGCATCGACAGGTCGGTGAGCGACGACATGGCGGGCTACTCCAGGATTTTCGGGACCGCGAAGGCGGTGCCCACCTTCGCCGGCGCGTTGGCGAGCCCTGCTTCCGGGGGCAACGACGGACGCAGCACGTCCTCGCGCAACAGCGAGGACGCGAGCGTCGCGTGGGAGGTGGGCTCCACCTGGCTCACGTCGAGCGCTTCCAGCTCCGCCACCGCGTCCAGGACCGCGGACAGCTGGGTGGCATAGCGCTCCTCCTCCTGCGGCGTCAGCGACAGCCGCGCCAGGGTGGCCACGTGCCGGACCTGCTCGAGCGTGAGGGCCATGGGAAGCCTCCTCCTCCGGACTTCAGTGCGGCGGGACTACGCGCGCTTGAACAGGTTGAGGATGGCGCCCATCACCTTGCCGCTGCCCTCGTGGCCGTGCTGCTTGATGACCTGCTCCAGCTCGCCCGCGTCCAGCCAGACGCCGTTGCAGTTGAAGCAGCTCTCCAGCTCCACGTTGCCCTGCTTCAGCGTCTGCAGGTCCATGCCGCACTTGGGGCACTTCATGTAGTGCAGCTGCTTGAGCGAGTCGCGCTGCTGGGCGGCCATCTCCTGGGACTGCTGGAGGGCCAGCTTGCGCTTGGCTTCAATCTCCTCGCGCGCGAAGTAGTCGTCTTCGTTGTGGGAGGGCTTGTCGGGGCTCAGGTCGGACATGTTCTCGGGTTCTCCTTGGCGGCAGGCACCATACCCTCTCGCCACGTGGACGCGCCCGAAATGTAGGCCCTGCCCCGCCCCCTCGGGGCTCCCTTGGATGCCTGCCGGAAAATTGACCCCGCCCCCTCCCTCCCTATTCTCGCCGGGCGGATTGCTACAGCTCGCTACGCGGCTGGAATCGGGCAGAGGGAACAGGGGTCCATGACAGCGGCAAAGAAGGGTGGCCGGGGGGAGAAGGCGGTGCTCTCCCGGCAGGAGATCGCGACGCGCCGCAAGGCGCTCAACAACAAGAAGATGAAGGCGCCGGGCGCGGCCAGTCCCGCCAAGCGGGCGCTCGTGGGCGTCTTCATCCTGGCCGCCTCGTTGCTGGCCTTGCTGGCGGTCGCCACGTTCGACGCGCATGACCGGGTGGGCCCCGGCTTCCACAACGCGGTGGGCCCCATGGGTCACCTCATCGCGGAGACCCTGCGCGGCGCGCTGGGCGTGTGCGCCTACCTCATCCCCGCGGGTGGCATCTACACCGCCGTGGTGCTCTTCGTGGGCAACCGCGAGCGGCGCCGCCTGCCGCAGATCATCTCCCTGGCACTGCTCACCTGCAGCGTGGCCGTGCTCGCGCAGCTCATGTTCGCCAAGGACAAGGGCTGGGCCCACCCGCCCGGCGGCGCGCTGGGCGCCAGCCTGGGCGGCCTGATGGAGGGGATGTTCTCCACCGTCGGCACCATCATCCTCGTCACCGCCATCAGCGCGGCGGCGCTCATCGTGGGCACCCAGTACACGTTCTTCAAGCTGTGCTCGCTGGTGTGGGCCGGCCTCACCGTGCTGGGCCGCCGCGTCTCCGAGGCCGCGCACGTCTTCTGGGAGCAGCAGAAGGTCAACTACGCGGCCCGCCAGGAGCGGCTCGCGCAGGAGAAGGAAGAGGAGGCCGCGTTCCTCGCGGAGCTGGAGGCCGAGGAGGAGGAGCTCTCCGAGGCCGAGCGTCTGGCCGCCGAGGCCGAGGCCGCCGAGGCCGAAGCCCTGGCCGAGGAGGCCGTGCGCCTGGCCCGGCAGAACGAGAAGGAGCAGCTCGCCAACGCGAAGAAGGCGCTCAAGGAGCAGAAGGAGCGCGAGAAGCTGGAGAAGAAGCTCACCCGCGACGAGACGCCCGAGGAGGAGGACGACGCCTCCGACGAGCAGCCCTCGCTGCCGCCCGAGCGCGCCGAGCGCCGTTCTCCGGGCGCCGACCCTGCCTGGGCCGCGTCCTTCCTCGCCCCCCAGCCGCAGCTGCCCGCCAACGCGGACGGTGGCGAACCGCCGCGCCGTCCGCGCAAGACGCCCCAGATTGTCACCCCGCCCGCCGCGCCGTCCTCGCCGCCGGTGCCCGCCGCGGCGCTCGCGCCCGTGGTGGCCGAGCCCCCCGCGAAGCCCGTGGCCGCGGAGAAGCCGGCCGCCGCCGCGCCGGGCAACGCCCTGGTCCCCGCGCCGCCCTCCGCGCTGGCGCGCATGCCGCTCATCGTGGAGCCCAAGGCGCCGCCCAAGCCCACCGCCGTTTCGAAGCGGCCGCAGGACCAGTTCGAGTTCGTCGGTGACCGCAAGAGCTTCTCCCTGCCCCCGCTGGACGTGCTGGAGGCGGACAAGAAGGAGCGCTCCGCGCTGGACAAGGACGCGTTCCTCGTCACGGCGGAGAAGCTGCGCGCGAAGCTGGCGGACTTCGGCATCGTGGGCGAGGTCGTGGAGATCCGCCCCGGCCCCGTCGTCACCATGTACGAGTTCCTGCCCGGGCCCGGCATCAAGGTCAGCAAGATCGCCGCGCTCCAGGACGACCTGGCCATGGCCATGGAGGCCATGCGCGTGCGCATCGTCGCGCCCATCCCCGGCAAGGGCGTGGTGGGCATTGAAGTCCCCAACCGCGACCGCGAGACGGTGTTCCTCAAGGAGATCGCCGAACAGGACACGTTCCAGAAGAGCGGCAGCAAGCTCACCATGTGCGTGGGCAAGGACATCGAAGGCATGCCGTACGTCTTCGACCTGGTGAAGGCCCCCCACCTGCTCATCGCGGGCACCACCGGCTCCGGCAAGTCCGTGGCGGTGAACTCGATGATCATGAGCATCCTCCTCAAGGCCACGCCCGAGGAGGTCCGCTTCATCATGGTGGACCCGAAGATGCTGGAGCTCTCCGTGTACGAGGGCATCCCGCACCTGCTGCTCCCCGTCGTCACCGACCCCAAGAAGGCCGCGCTCGCGCTGCGCTGGGCGGTGGAGGAGATGGAGCGCCGCTACCAGATGCTGTCCGAGGCGGGCGTGCGCAACATCGCCGGCTTCAACAAGCTGGTGGAGACGCAGGCGTCGGAGGAGAAGCCCGCCCCCGCGCCCGCCGCGAAGAAGAAGGCCAAGCCCAAGAAGATGTTCGTCGTGGACGTGGAGGGCAGCACCGTGCCCGCCCCCGCTTCCGCCAGCGACGGGCTGGGCGTGGCCGCGCCGCGCGAGGACGACGAGGACCTGCGCGAGGCCATCGTCTCCGAGCCCTCCCCCACCCTGGAGGCCGACGGCGAGGAGGACGCGGAGTTCGAGGAGGATGGCGAGGAGAGCACCCCGGCGGAGGCCGCCTCCCCGGAGAAGAAGGAGCTCAAGAAGCTGCCCTACATCGTCGTCATCATCGACGAGCTCGCGGACCTCATGATGGTCGCGAGCCGCGAGGTGGAGACCTACGTCGCGCGCCTCGCGCAGATGGCGCGCGCGGCCGGCATCCACCTGATGGTCGCGACGCAGCGCCCGTCCACGGACGTCGTCACCGGCATCATCAAGGCCAACTTCCCCACGCGCATCAGCTTCATGCTGCGCTCGAAGCCGGACTCGATGACGATTCTGGGCACGGTGGGCGCGGAGGCCCTCCTGGGCATGGGCGACATGCTCATCATGCCGCCCACGAGCGCGCACCTGCAGCGCGTGCACGGCGCCTACGTCTCCGAGCACGAAATCAAGAAGGCGGTGGACCACCTCAAGGCCCAGGGCAAGCCCGTCTTCGACGAGTCCATCCTCAAGCCGCGCGACGAGGAGGGCGAGGGCGGCGGTGGCGAGGAGGACGAGCTGTCCGACGAGCTCTACGACCAGGCGCTCGCGGCGGTCAGCGAGATGCGCTCCGTCTCCATCTCCATGCTCCAGCGCAAGATGCGCATCGGCTACAACCGCGCGGCGCGCATGATTGAGCGCATGGAGCGCGACGGCGTGGTGGGCCCCGCGGACGGCGCCAAGCCCCGCGAGGTGCTGCTGCGCGGCCTGGGCGACATGCCCGGCGCCGGGGCGATGTAGGCCCACGGCCACCGCAAGCCCGGGGAACGGACACCCGTCCCCCGGAGGTTTTCCCCGAATGATTGTCGCCATCTCCCGCTTCCGAGCGTCCCCCGAAGAGGCCGAGGGCTGGGTCCAGCGGCTCCAGGAGCGCTCGCGGCGCGTGGACGGCTACGCGGGCTTCCTGGGCCTGGAGGTGCTGCGGTCGTTCGAGCGCTCGCCTGAAATCCTGCTCATCACGCGCTGGAAGGACCGGGACGCCATGCGGGCCTACTTCCAGTCGGAGGACTTCCAGCGGGCGAAGGGGGCCAGCGCGTCCCAGGAGGACGCCACCTTCACGATGTACGAGGTCGTGGCCACCTGAGCAGTTCCCAATCGCCCCCGGGTCGTCTAAGGGCGGTGCACCATGGCTGAACGTCTTGCCCTATTCGCCACCGCCGCGCGTGGCACCGAGGACCTGCTCGCCGAGGAGCTGAAGGAGCTTGGCGCGAAGCGCATCCGCCAGGACCGCGGCGGCGTGCGCTTCATGGCCGCGCTCGACGAGGCCCTCAACGTCTGCCTCTGGTCCCGCATCGCCATGCGTGTCCTCTACCCGCTGGGCGAGTTCGACGCGAAGGGAGCCCAGGGGCTCTACGACGCCGTGGCCAGCGTGCCCTGGGAGGAGCACCTCACCACGAACGTGACGTTCGCCGTGGACGCGAACCTGAAAGACACCGAGCACGCGCACTCCGGCTTCGTGGCCCTGAAGGTGAAGGACGCCATCGTGGACCGCCTGCGCGACAAGCTGGGCTCGCGGCCGGACGTGGACACGCGCAACCCGGACGTGTCCGTGGTGGCGCACCTGGTGAAGGAGAAGCTGTCCCTCTCCCTGGACCTGTGCGGCGAGCCGCTGCACCGGCGTGGCTACCGCGTGCGCCCCACCCCCGCGCCCCTGAAGGAGAACCTGGCCGCGGCCCTGCTGCGCGCGGCGGGCTACACCGGCACGGAGGCGCTGGTGGACCCCATGTGCGGCTCGGGCACCATCGTCATCGAGGGCGGCCTCATCGCGCGCAAGCGGGCCCCGGGCATCGGCCGGAGCTTCGCGGTGGAGCGCTGGCCGCACCTGGGCACGCGCGCGAAGGAGCTGCTCGCGGACCTGCGCGCGGACGCGCGGCGCAACGAGCGCAAGGTGGAGGTCCCCATCCTCGGCTTCGACAAGAGCGACGAGGCCCTGGAGGCCGCGGACCGCAACGTGAAGGCGGCCCGGCTGGGCGAAGAGGTCCAGCTCGCGGAAGGCGACGCGACGAAGCTGCCGCCCCTGCCCGAGGGCGGTGGGCTCATCCTCACCAACCCGCCCTATGGTGACCGGCTCGGCTCCGGCGGCCAGAAGGGCATGAAGACCTTCTACTTCAAGCTGGGGGACAGCTTGCGCGCGCTGCCGGGCTGGCGCGTCTGGGTGCTGTCCGGCAACCCCGCCTTCGAGAGCGCCTTCCACGCGCGCCCCATGGCCCGGCGCGACGTGTGGAACGGCCCCATCCCCTGCACGCTGTTGGGCTACCGCGCCCCGCCGCTGCCCCCCGGCTCAAAGCCGGTTCTCGGAGCGCCGGGCGAGCCGCTGGAGGTTGCTCCGGTGCGTCCAGAGCATCAGGACGAATAGCCCCGCGGTGAGCAGCACGTACTCGCGGGAGCGCGCGGTGAGGAACGCGGTGGCGATGGCGACCACCGCCGCGGACAGCGAGCCCACGGAGCTCACGCGCCACCGGGCCACCACCAGCCCGTAGATGATGGCCCCGGCGAGCGCCGCCTTGGGCACCAGCACCACCAGCACGCCCAGCGCGGTCGCCACGCCCTTGCCGCCCTGGAGCTTGAGCCACACCGGATACACGTGCCCCAGCACCGCGGCCAGGCCCACCAGCGCGTGCGCCCGCGCGTCCCCGGGCATGAAGTGCACGGCCAGCCCCACGGGCAGCACGGCCTTGAGCGCGTCCAGCAGCAGCACCACCGCGCCCAGCTTCTTGCCGGCGACGCGCGTGACGTTGGTGGCGCCGATGTTGCCGCTGCCGCTGGCGCGCACGTCCACCCCGCGCAGCCACCGCGTCAGCAGCACGCCAAAGGGGACGGAGCCGCAGAGGTAGCCCAGCAGGAGGAAGGCGGAGAGCACGGAAGAGGACAGGGTCCCGCCCTTCAGGACAGCAGGTGCGGAAAGCGGGTGTGCACCACGACGTAGGCGTAATTGACCAGCAACACCAGCGGGAACGCGATGCGCACCCACCGCCACTCGCGCTCCTCCAGCTCCACCTCCGGGATGGGCAGCGCGAAGAGGAAGTGCAGCACCGTCGCCACCGCGGCCAGCGCGAACAACAGCGCGCACACGGTGCCCAGGGGGTTGGCCTCCCATGCCCCCGGGATGTTGAAGTGCGCGACGCGGTCCGCCACGCGGGTGAGCCCACAGCCCAGGCAGGGCCAGCCCGTGTGCTCGCGCAGCACACAGCCCCAGAACGGGATGATGCGGGCCACGGGGACGTAACGGCCCACGAGCAGCCCACCCAGCCCGACGAGCCCGAACCATTCGAATGACCCCAACCGGCGGTTGGGAGCGGGGATGGTGACCTTCATGCGCACCTCACGCCGAGTGTGCGGGATAGGTCGCGAGGATGGAAGGGGTGCCTTGCCGGGCCCCGGAAACCTGGGCTAAGCGAACGGGCATGCACATGCTCCGCACCGCTCTCGTGATGCTGGTCGCCGCTCCCCTCGTGGCCCTCGCGGCGGACAAGACGCCCGCGCCCGCCAAGGCCAAGGCCGAAGCCGCGTCGAGCGACTGCCACCACCCCGCCGACGCGAAGACGCCCGAGGCCGCCAAGGCCGCCGACACCGGCTGGACGCTCACCCGCGGCGAGCCCCTCAAGGGCGAGAAGACGGTGAAGCTCTCGGAGCTGCTCGCGAAGCCCCAGGCCCACGACGGCAAGGTCGTGCGCGTGGAGGGCCAGGTGCGCAAGGCGTGTGAGAAGAAGGGCTGCTGGATGGAGCTGGCCCAGGACGCCAAGAGCCCCGGCGTGCGCGTGACGTTCAAGGACTACGGCTTCTTCGTCCCGCTGGACTCCGCGGGCTCGCAGGCGCGCGTGGAGGGCGTGGTGAAGGTCGCGGAGCTGAGCGACGCCCACGCGAAGCACTACGAGGCCGAGGGCGCCATCGTCCCGCGCGGCACCGACGGCAAGCCCCGCGAGGTGCAGCTCGTGGCCTCCGGCGTCGAGCTGCGCCGCTAGCCGCGATGGGTGGACGCAGCTTCAGCATGCGGGGCGTGCAGGGCGCGGCCGACCGGGCCGTGCAGCACGCCCGCGCGTGGCTCCTGGAGACGGAGCCCGGCTCGCGCGTGCACGACGTGCAGTTGGATCCGCGCTTCCAGCACCGGGGCGTGGACCTCCTCTGGGAGCTGCCCTCCGGCGAGGTGCGCGGCATCGAGGTGAAGGGAGACCGGCAGGCCACCCGCCGCCGCTACTTCTTCGAGCTCATCTCGAACCTGGAGAAGGACACTCCGGGCTGCTTCCTCTACAGCGGCGCGGACCTGATGCTGTACGTGTTCCTCACGCAGGGCGAGCTGCACGCGCTGCCCCTGCCCCGGGTGCGTGAGTGGTTCCTCCCCCGAGCGAAGGAGTACGCCCTCAAGCACGCCTTCACCCAGACGGGTGCCATCCGCTACACCACCGTGGGCGCCGTGGTGCCCGTGCGGGACGTGGCGGAAGGCGTGCCCGGCGTCGTCACGGTGAAGCTCAAGCGCCCGGTCCCGGTGACGCCCGGCACGTCGGACGCGGAGGCTTCGGCGACGACCTCCGCGGCCAGCGAACCCCAGGCGCCCGAGGCCCCGGAAGCCCAGGGCCCCCGGCGCACGGGGACGTAGCGCGGCTTTCCGCCTAGCGGCGGCGCTGCGGCTGCGCGTGCTGGTGCCGGTGCGCCCGGTGGCCCGGGTGCATCTTGTCGTGCAGGGCCTCCAGCCGCTCCTGCGTACCCATCAGCTCCAGGAGCGCGGACCGGTCGTTCTGCTGCTTGAAGACGTGCTCCAGGCGGGGCACCAGGTCGAGCGCCAGGTGGATGTCGTTGGCCTTCTCCGCCTCCGCCAGCAGGCCGCGGCCCTCGACGGACGCGTCAATCCACGCCTGCAGGTGGATGAGGCCGTCCACCGCCAGCAGGCGCGAGATGGGCGCGCGAGCCGTGTCGTGGATGAGGTTCTTGAGGTCCTGGATGGCCGGCTCGCGCTCGCCCTTCGCGGCGCGGACCACCGCCTGGGAGATGCCGCGCCGGTCGGGCAGCAGGAACTCCTCCAGGTCGGCGAACGCCGTCGCGTCGTCCAGGTACCCCTGGGCGGCCAGCGACTCCGCCAGGCTGTCGAACAGCTCCGCGTCCTTCTCCGAGAAGGGCGCCAGCGCCTCCTGGAGGAACGGCTGGGGCAGCGCGCCCTTGTCATCCACCGTCAGCTTCGAGCGCAGCGCCTTCACGTGCTCGAAGGCGGACGCCACCGGGGCCTCCTTCGCGCCGTTGAGCTTGTGCACGAGCACCTGCATCAGCGTCGCCAGCCCCTGCGTGAAGTCCTGCGGGGACACGCGGTCCGGCATCCACCGGCGCCACAGCTCCACGGCCGCGGCCACGACGTAGTCCTTGAACGGGCCGGTGCCCTTCCACTTCGCCGCCCACTGCTGGGCGATGCCGAGCGGATAGGCGGACTCCGCCAGCTTGCGGTAGTCCTCTTCGCCCACGGGGACGCCGTAGTGCCCCAGCGTGCCCAGCAGGGCCTCCGTCGAGTAGTCCTTGAGGCCCGTCTTCTGCCACGACTTTTCCACGCGCTGCGTGCTCACCAGATGCTCTCCGAGGCCATGCGAGTGCCGGCCATCGGCCCCGCTGGCCGTCTTCTAGCGAAAGCGGAGCCCGGCGAATACGGCCTTTGCGGGCCCCGTCAGGCGGCGGACGGCTGGGGCGGCGGGCGGCCCGGCACGACGGGCCACACCGTGGGCTGGCGCCGCCCGTCCTCCACGCGGCGGGCCAGGTACGGCTCGCACCCGCGCTCCTGGAAGGCCCGCTTCCACGCGGCGAAGCTGCCCCCGGCGCGCCAGGCATCCATGGCGGCCAGCCCGGCCTCCGGGCCGCACTGGGCCAGCATGTACTCCACCCAGGCCCAGCGCGCGGACGTGGGCCGCACCTCCGCCCGGCCGCGAAGGCCCTTGCGCAGCCGCTCCAGCTTGTTCTCCACCTCGCGCAGCCCCGCGAAGGGGGCCCCGTCCAGCGGCGTGTTGCGCTTGGCCACGAAGGGCGCCACCCCCAGCGCCACCGGCAGGATGCGCGACAGCTCCGTGGTGAAGCGGATCAGCTCGTCGATGTCCGCGTCGTCCTCGTGCGGCAGGCCCACCACGTTGTAGACCTTGAGCTGCTTCATGCCCGCGGTGCGCGCGAACCGCGCGGCGCGGACGATCTGCTCCTCGGAGTGCTTGCGGTCCACCAGGTCCCGCATCTTCTGTGAGGCCCCGTCCGCGGCCACCGTGAGGTTCGTCGCCCCGCCCCGCCGCAGCTGATCCACCAGCTCCTGCGTGAGCCGGTCCGCGCGCAGCGAGGACACGCCCACCTCGCGTCCCGAATCCACGATGGTGCGCAGCAGCTCCACGATGCGCGGGTGGTCCGTCACCGCCGCGCCCACCAGTCCCACGCGCTTCGCATGGTCCGGGATGAGCGACAGGACCCGCTCCGGAGGCACCGTGCGCATGCCGCCATTCGTCGTGCGGCGCATGACGCAGTAGTGGCAGCCACGCGAGCAGCCCCGCTCCGGCTCGATGAGGAACATCGAGCGCAGCTCCGTGTGCGGCGTGATGATCTGCGTGCGCGCCGGCAGCCGGGCGTCCGTCGCCTTCGCCACGTGGTAGCGCGCCCCGCCCCGCCCGGGCACCCGGAAGCCGGGGACCTTCGACAGGTGATCCAGCAGCGCCTCGCGCTCCATGGAGGCCGCGGCCTCCAGCAGCACGTGGATCAGATCCTCCGCCTCGCCCTGGACGAGCACGTCCACGAAGGGCTCCAGCGGATCCGGGTTGGAGAACGTCAGCGGGCCGCCCGCCACCACCAGCGGATGCCTGGCATCCCGCTCCGAGGCAAGAACCGGCAAACCAGACAACTCCAACATCGTGAACAAACCCGTGAGTTCCAACTCATAGGCCACGGAGAATGCAAGCATTTCAAAGCCAGACACCGGTGCCTGGGATTCCCAGGTAAACAATGGCGTCCTTGTTCTCTTGTATGTCTCGACATCATCGGGAAGAAAGACACGCTCGGCGGTCGCGCCCGCGTGCGCATGCACCTCCCGGTAGATGGCCTGGTAGCCCAGCGAGCTCATGCCCACGTGGTAGGGGCTCGGGTAGCAGAGCGCGACCCGGTAGGGCGCCTCCTTGCGGAGCGTCCCCACTTCGTCCGCGAGAAGCGAGCAGACGTGCTCGATGAGTTCGTATCGGCCCTCCATGGTCCTCCTGACAGTGGATTCCAGACACTAACAACAGCGCGGCCCCGGACCGCCACTCCCGCGTGGGGGAGGGGCTGCCGGGGCCGCGTTGGCCTTCAGGGTCGGTCAGTGCCGACTACTTGAAAGACGGGATGGGGTTCGTCGGGACGCAGAACCCGAGCTCGGGGTCGCACGTCACCGCGAAGTCCGGGTTGATACCGGAGCCGAGGCCGCACGTGTCGACGAAGTTCTCCTCCAGCGTCGGATCCGCATCCGGGTCGCAACCCGTCACCGGCCAGACCGCGCGCATGACGTACTGCGCGGTGCAGCCGTTGCTCGTGTAGGTCAGCTCGCCGGTCATCTGCGTGCCCGGCGCGCCAGGGCTCGAGTACACCCGGACGTTGGCGAACTGGTACGTCTTCTGGGTGGGGTTGACCGAGTAGTCGATCTCGTCCTCTTCGCCTTCGTTGGCCTTGCCCGTGGTCGCGTTGACGCCCGCCGAGTTGAAGTCCGTCGCCGAGCAGAAGTCCTCCGCGTCCGTCGTCGTGGACAGGTTGCCCGTCGCCTGCAGCCCGTCGAACGTGTTGGTCGCGTCGAACTGGCCCAGGCCGGCGAGCGTCAGGGGACGGATCACCAGCTTGGCCGTGTTCAGCTTCGGGTCCGCGAACTTCCACACACCCAGCTGCTCACCCGTGAGCGGCTCGAACCGGCTGCAGTCCGCGCCCGTGGGAACGCCGACCGCGTCGTACTTGGCGTACCAGTTCGCGAACGACGCGTCCTGAACGATGCACCCGGGGTTCGGCTGCTCGAAGTCGCAGGCGGTCAGGCTGCCCGCGGCTCCCAGCATCACCACCGTCGAAAGAATGCTCTTGCGCATGTTGCTGATCTTCCTCACGTGGTCGGGTGGTTAGAACGTGTACCGGACACCGAAGCGGATCTGCCGCGGGGCCTGGTAACGGTCCGGGTTCTTGTAGTTCTTGTTCACTTCATCGGCCGGCAGGAACTCGCCAGAGCCGTCCGCGCGCAGAACACGGCCCTCGTTGCCGTCCGACGGCAGGTCGGCCACGGTGCCCGGGGTCTTGGTCTTCGCGTCGTAGACCGGGAGGACCTGCGAGAACGTGTAGGACTCGTCCACGCTGTCCACGCCCTGGAAGTTGAACAGGTTGAACACGTCCAGGGTGAAGGACACCACGCTGTCCTTGCTCACGCGGTAGTTCACGCCCACGTTGGAGTCAACGCTGTTGATCCACGGGGTGCGACCGCCGGTGCCGCGCGGCAGGATGAACGTCTCATCCTGGCCGTAGCCCGGGTAGGCGCCGAGGTAGCTGATCGGCGTGCCGGAGTTGCCGCGGTAGGACAGACCGATGCTCGCGGACAGCGCGTTGGAGATGTTGAACTCCTTGGCGCCGAACACCTTGATGGCGTGCGTGCGGTCGAAGGGCAGCAGACCCGAGCGGTTGTTCAGGAGGGCAATCAGGTCGAAGTCCGCGAGGATGTTCGGATCGAGCTGGTTGTTCTCCGGACGGAACAGACCGGGGTAGTTGCCGTACAGGCGGGACCACGTGTAGCTCGCCTGCGCCAGCCAGCCTTCCGTGAACGTACGGTTCAGGTAGACGGTGACCGCGTCGTAGTCACGCACCGGCGTCGGGAATTCCTTGGCGAAGCCGCTGCCGGGGTTGCCGAGGAAGTACGTGTTGCCGTCATCGCGGCTCATGTCCTCGATGACCTTGTTCATGTCGCGGTGCGTGTAGGTCGCGCCCAGGCGGGTGTTCGCCAGGAGCTCGTACTCGCCGCCGACCACGAACTCGTCGGAGGACTGGGGCTCGATGTCCGGATCGACCGGCTCGTTCTGCACCAGACCGCCAGAGTAGAGCTGGTTCGCGTTCGGGGTGTTCTCCGCGCGCGGCGCGATGTACGCCGTGTCCGCGCAGTTGCCGCGCTGGCCTTCCAGCGTGGAAGGATCGCAGCCACCCGCGGCGCCCGGCTCCGCCAGGTAACGACGCGCGCTGAAGCGGCGCTCACCCGGGAAGGCGCGGTCCATCATGTTGAGCGGAACCTGCTCGTAGTACCGGGCGAAGTTGACGAACAGCTTCGCGCGGCCGTTGGCGAACGGATCCAGCACGGCGCCGATGCGGGGCGACCACTGGTTGCCAAGCTTCAGGGCCAGGTTGCCGTCGCCGCCGTACATGGACTGCACGTCGTAGCGCACGCCCAGGTTCAGGGTGACGCGGTTCGCGATGGACCAGCTGTCCTGGAGGAAGCCACCGATGGTGGTGCCGCTCGTGGAGGACTGCTGCAGGGTCTCGAACACCGGGGTGTCCGGGGCCGTCTGGTAGCCGTAGCGACGGTTGTCCACCCAGATGCGGCGGCCGTTCACCGTGCCGCTGCTCTCCTGGAGGAACACGCTGCCGGAGTAGGCCTTCTTCTGGTCGAAGGTCAGGAACTCCGTGTCCACGCCCGCCTTGAACACGTGCGTGCCCAGGGCGTTCAGCAGGTAGGTGGCCTTGGCGTTGATCTGGTAACGGTCCAGCGTCGCCTCGGACATGAAGCCAGGGCCGCCGACGTAGTAGTTCGTCGCCGGGCAGCGCAGGGCCTGCTCAGCCGCGGTCGTGCCGCAGTACTCTTCCGCGTTCGGGATGTTCTCGAACTGCGTCAGGGGACGCGTGCGGGTGTACTGCGCCAGGGCGTAGCCCGCCAGGCCGTTGGTCTCGCCGATGGCGGTGCCGTCCGCCGGAGGCGTGCCCGCGGTCTGGTGGAACCAACCGAGGTTGGCGTCGACCAGGACCTTCTTGTCCATGAACGCGCCCGCGTACTTGAGGGCGAGCGCCGTGGTGTTCGCGCGGTTCTCGGTCTGGCCGATGTCGTCCGGGCGCGTGTTCTGCGCCGCGGGCAGACCACCGGAGCGGGGGCTGATCTGCAGCTTGCCCAGACCACCCGACACGGTCGGGGTGCCGTTCAGGGCGAACGACACGTTGTGGTCCTGGTTGATGAGGTACGTCAGCTTGCCCATGAACTGGATCGTGCGGGAGTCCGCGAAGTACGTCCGCTCGGAACCCGGGATCTGCTGGACGACGCTGAAGCCGTTCGCATCCTTCGCCACCGCGCCGTCGTCATCCAGCGTGAAGGCGTTGAGGGCGCGGGTGTGCTCGTAGCGCTGGAACGACGGCGCGAAGCCGGCGAAGAACCAGAGCTTGTCCTTGAGGATGGGGCCGCCGAGGGTCGCGCCGAAGTCGCCCAGGTTGCTCAGGGCGTTCAGGCCGGTGACCGTGGTGCCGTCCTCGATGACCAGCTTGCGGTTGCCTTCCAGGGCGCCCGGCGTCCAGTTGGCGAACACGGAGCCGTGGAACTCGTTGGAGCCCGACCGGGTCACCGCGTTGATCACACCGCCCGTGGAGCGACCGAACTCCGGCATGTAGCCGCCGGTGATGATGTTCACGTCCTGCACGAACTCGATGCTGAGCGGGCTGGCGTTCACGCCGAAGGCCGGGTCGTTCGTGGACAGGCCGTCCACCACGTAGCCGTTCTCAGGCGAGGTCGTGCCGTTGATGGACACGCCGTACTGGTCGGACTGGGCGCCCGGGGCGAGCTCGGCCAGGGACTCGAAGGAGCGCGTCGCGCCACCCTTGCCCACCGGACGGGCCACCGCGATGCGCTTGATGAACTCCTGATCGACGTTGACGCCCTGGTTCGTCGAACCGACGTCGATCGTCGGCGGCGTGCCGATAACGTCCACCGTCTGCGTGAAGGAGTCCGGCAGGAGCTCCACGTTCACGCGGATGGTGCGGTTGAGGAGCAGCTGGATTTCGGGACGAGCGTAAGGCTTGAACGTCTCCTTCTCGAACCGCAGGGTATACGTGCCCGGTGGAAGCTGGGGAATACGGTAGTTACCCTGTGCGTCGGTAACCACGGTCTGCTCGCCCTGAAGATTGGGCGAGGTGGCGGTCACAACGACATCAGCTGCCGGCTTCTTGTCCTCAGTGTTGATGACAGTGCCGATGATGACGCTGGACTGCGCGAAAGCCGCGGATCCGTACAACAGACCCGCAGCAAGGACGACTCCGGTTTCCCGAAGTACTTGTTTCACTTGCATACCAAACCCCTCCAAGGTGGGCTGCAACCGAAAATGACTCCGGAAAATATCCGAGGTCAAGCAGTTGTCAATAGACCGTTGCTTTTTGGTGACCAGTGGGGCATTGGCGCGATCACGTTTGCGGCGCCAAACACGGTTGCTTGAACCCGGAACCCTTTTCTGTATGGTGGCCGCCCTTCAATCCGGGCATGGCGGGGACGGGTAGTCCACTGGTGAAGAGGAGTTACGTGCATGTTCGATTCAGTCCTTGACCGCGGGCAAGGACCCAGGTCGCGCTTCGGCGTGGGTGCTGGCGTTTCCACGGTGCTCCATGTCGGCCTGCTGGGTCTTGTGGCCTATCTCTCCACGCGCCCGCCTCCCGTGGAGGAGAAGGAGGTCGAGGTCACGCTGAAGGCCACCATGGCGCCTCCGCCTCCTCCGCCTCCTCCGCCTCCTCCGGCGTCGAAGCCGAAGACGGAGAAGAAGGTCACGCCCAAGAAGCCCAAGGACATGATCGTCCAGCCGAAGGAGATCCCGCAGCAGAAGCCGCAGGAGACCGAGGAGGCGCCCGAGCCCGAGGAAGAGGCGAGCGAGTCCGAGGTCGAGGGTGGCGTCGAAGGCGGCGTCGCGGGCGGCGTGGTGGGTGGCGTGGTCGGCGGTGTGATTGGCGGCGTGGTGGGCGGTCAGCTGGGTGGAACGGGGACGGATGTGCTGGCGTTCGGCCAGGGCATGACGCGTCCCGAGAAGATCGCGGGTCCCGAAGTCTCCTATACGCGTGAGGCCATCGAGGCGCGCGTGCAGGGTCTGATGATCGTGAAGTGCGTCATCACGACCGAGGGAAAGGTCGAGCGCTGCCGCACGATCAAGCCGCTCCCTCACATGGAGCAGGCCGTGATGGACGTGCTCACCGCCTCACGCTACAAGCCGGTCACGTTCCAGGGCAGGCCGGTGGAAGTTCAGTACACGTTCAACTTCAACCTGAAGCTGCCGCGCTGATCCGGGCAGGCAGCCCCGCTTGAGCAGTCCGCCGAACATCACCTCGCGCTCGTGAGGAGGAGCGCTCCACAGCCATGCAATTTACCCTGCTTGATATCTGGCACCACACGGGCCTCTTCGCCCGCATGATCATCTTCACCCTCGCCATCATGTCGGTGGCGTCGCTGGTCGTCATGGCGGAGCGGATGATCGTCTTCCGCAAGACCCGCTCGGACAGCCGCAACTTCGCCGCCAAGATGGGCGCGATCCTCGCGAAGGGCGACCTGACCACCGCCGCGAACACCAACCTGGGCAAGGACGTGGGCCACCTGGGCCGCGTGATCAACTCCGGCCTGACGGCGTACCGGATCAGCCCCGGAAACAAGGACCTGGCGGTGGAGTCCGTGGCCCGCGCGCTGGAGCGCCAGGCGCAGCGCGAGGTGCAGAGCCTCAAGCGCGGCCTGGGCCTGCTGGCCACCGTCGGTTCGACGGCCCCGTTCGTCGGCCTGCTGGGCACCACGATGGGTATCGTGAACGCCTTCCAGCTCATGGCGGCCGCGGGTTCGGGCGGTCTGGCGACCATCTCCGCCGGTATCTCCGAGGCGCTCATCACCACGGCGTTCGGTCTGCTCGTGGCGATCCCCGCGGTTATGGCCTACAACTTCCTGCAGGGCTGGGTGGATGCCCGCTCCGTGGACATCTCCGAGTCCTCCAACGAGTTCCTGGACGTGGTGGCGCGGCACGTGGGCGGCGGTTCGCACGCGGCCTGAGTCGTAGCCCACACCCTGGGACCCCCACCCATGAGGGTGGCCCGGCTGAGAAGCCGTGCCGCCCCGGGGTGGGAATCCCTTCCCGGACACAGGTGCACGCATGGGAATGTCAGCAGGCCCCAAAGGGGGCATCAAGAGCGAGATCAACGTCACGCCCCTGGTGGACGTGGTGTTGGTGCTCCTCATCATCTTCATGGTCGTGACGCCCATGCTCCAGCGCGGCAAGTCCGTGGAGCTGCCCAAGGCCACGGAGATTGAGAAGGAAGGCAAGACGGACGCCGATCCGCTGATCCTCTCCATCACCCCGGACAAGAAGATGTTCGTGGAGAACGACGAGGTCGACGAGAAGGGCCTCCAGGAGAAGATCGCCGCGGAGCTGGTGAAGGATCCAGGCAAGAAGATCCTCCTGAAGGGCGACAACGCCCTGAACGTGGGCGATGTGCGCAAGGTTCTGGACACGGCCCGCAAGGCGAAGGCGAAGCAGATCGCCCTGGGTGTCGAGGAGAAGAAGTAATGTCCCGAGGACACAAGCAGCGTCAGTGGGTCAAGCCCGCGTCCGCGCCGAACTCGGAGATCAACGTCACGCCCCTGGTGGACGTGGTGTTGGTGCTCCTCATCATCTTCATGGTGGTGACGCCCCTCCTGGAGAAGGACATCCTCGTCCGGGTCCCGGAGACGGAGGTGGAGGAGAACCAGCCGCCGCCGGAGCCCGATGATCAGCAGATCGTCGTGCAGGTGGACAAGGCCGGCGCCTACTCCATCAACACGGAACAGATCCCCGCGTCCGACTACGTCGCCCGCCTCAAGCGGATGCTGAACGCCAAGAAGCCGGACGAGAAGGTCGTCTTCTTCATGGCGGACGACGCGGCGAACTACGGCAAGCTCGTGGTGGCGCTCGACGGCGCCCGCGCCGCGGGAGCGAAGATCCTGGGCATGGCCACCGAGCTTCCCCAGAACGCGGTCATCCAGGGTACGCAGACCACGCCGGACGGCGCGGCACCGGCGCCCGCCCCCGCGCCGACGCCCTGATCCACTCGGTCAGGTTGCGCTGATTCCATCCGAAGCCCGCTGGCGTTCCGACGCCAGCGGGCTTCCTCTTTTTCAAGGCCCCGCGTCCCCGAGCGGGACCCGACGTCTGGCGCGGCGGATGGCCATGACGGGCCCTCCCAGGGGGCAAGGCCTCGGTACGTGCATTGCTCTCCCCTGCCCCGGTACGCGGATGAGAGGGGGATGACGATGCTGGCGAGGGTGCGGTCAGGGGCGTTGATGGGCATCGACGCGGTGGTGGTGGAGTGCGAGGTCGACATGGCGCTCGGCCTGCCCTACTTCAACGTCGTGGGGCTGCCGGAGGGAGCAGCCCGGGAGTCGAAGGTCCGGGTGGTCTCCGCGCTGAAGAACGCCGGGTTCGACCTTCCGCAGAAGCGGATCACCGTCAACCTGGCTCCCGCGGAGATCCGCAAGGAGGGGGCAGCCTTCGAGCTGCCCATCGCCCTGGGCGTCCTTGCCGCGGCGAGGCTGATGGAGGAGGAGCCGCTGGGGCACTACCTCTTTGGCGGCGAGCTGTCGCTGGACGGCTCCATCAAACCCATCAAGGGCGTGCTGCCCCTGGCCGTGGCGGCCCGGAATGGCGGCTATCGCGGGATCATGGTGCCGGCCGCGAACGCCGCGGAGGGGGCGCTGGTGGAGGGAATCCAGGTGCTGCCTGTGGCCCACCTGCGCGAGGCGGTGGGGCACCTCACGGGCGAGGCGCCCCTGACGTCGCTGACACGCCTGGGAACAGGGGCTGGAGCTCGTCGCCTGGAGGCCGCGGACATGGCCGACGTGCGCGGGCAGCCGGAGCTGAAGCTCGCATTGGAGCTGGCGGCGGCCGGCGGCCACAACCTCTTGATGGCCGGGCCTCCAGGCTCAGGCAAGACGATGCTGGCTCGGCGGCTGCCAGGCATCCTGCCGGAGATGACGTTCGATGAGGCCCTGGAGGTGACGAAGGTCTACTCCATCCAGGGACTGCTGGGAGACGACCAGGCGCTGGTGCGGGAGCGGCCGTTCCGCTCGCCCCACCACACGCTGTCCGACGCGGGGCTCGTGGGTGGAGGCCCCATGGCGCGTCCGGGAGAGTTGTCCCTGGCGCATCATGGGGTGCTGTTCCTCGACGAGCTTCCGGAGTTCCGGAAGAACGTCTTGGAGGTGCTGCGACAGCCCCTGGAGGAAGGAGTCATCCATCTGGCGCGGGCGACCCAGCACATCACCTATCCGTGCCGCGTCATGCTGGTCGCTGCGATGAACCCTTGCCCCTGTGGCTACTTCAACGTCCCGGGGCACAAGTGCACCTGCCGCGAGCACCGCGTCTTCGACTATCACACGCGCATCAGTGGGCCGTTGCTGGACCGCATCGACATCACCGTGCAGACGCGGCCGGTGGAGTACCACCACCTCGCGGCGAAGACGCCGGAGCAGCCGAGCCAGTATTACCGGCAGCGCGTACAGGCCGCTCGTGAGCGGCAGCGCGTCCGCTTCCAGGACACGCCAGGCGTGCATTGCAACGCACAGATGCCGTCACATCTGCTGCGCCGCTTCTGCGCGCTGTCCCCAAACGCGGAGAAGGAACTGAAGAACGCGGTTCAGCAACATGGTCTCTCCGCGCGGGCGCACGACCGCATCCTCAAGCTGGCGCTGACCCGCGCGGACCTGGAGGACCACGGACGTATCGAGGACGTGGACCTGCGGCTCGCCGTCGATTGCCGGATGCTGGACCGCCGGGGCTGGCTGCACACCAACACCCAGGGCGCAGCGACTTCACCCCTCCCCTCGCCTGTCAGGCACCAGCCCTCCGAGAACGACGGAAGTTACGACTTCCCGCCCTACGCGGGCTGACCCTTCCCCGGAGGGCAAGGGATGCACGCTCCGCTCATCCAGACGGGGCGCGGGGCCCGTGATGATGCGCGCCGACCTGCCGAACGTCAGGTACGAGTAGGCCCAGTTGAGCAGCACGGCCAGCTTGCTGCGGAAGCCGATGAGGAAGGTGATGTGGATGAAGAGCCAGGCCAGCCAGGCGATGAAGCCTGACTGCTTGACGCGGCGGAAGGCCACGCCCACGGCATGGCCTCTGCCGATGACCGCGTAGGTTCCCCGGTCCCAGTAGCGGAAGGGCTGCATGGGCTGGCCCGCGAGCTGGCGGCGGAGGTTGAGCACCGCGTGCTTGCCCTCCTGCATCGCCGCGGGCGCCACGCCCGGGACCGCACTCCCGTCGTCCTGCTTCACGAGCGCCAGGTCGCCCACGACGAAGATGTCGGGATGCCCGGGCACGGTGAGCTCGGGTGTCACCGGGACGCGGCCTGCCCGGTCCAGCGTCACACCGAGCGACCGGGCCACGGGCGAGGCCTCCACCCCCGCGGCCCAGAGCACCGTGCGGGCCGCCAGGTGTTCGGTGCCCATGTCCACGCCCGCCGCGTCGATGTTCGTCACCCGGGTGCCCGTGCGGACCTCGACGCCGAGCTTCTCCAGCACTCCGCGGGCCTCGCCCGAGAGGTTCTCGGGATAGGTGGGAAGCACGCGGTCCATGCCTTCAATGAGGATGACGCGCGCATCCCGGGGGTCGATGTTCTGGAAGTCCCCCGACAATGAATTGCGGCTGATCTCCGCCAGGGCTCCCGCCAGCTCCACGCCCGTGGGGCCCGCGCCAATGATGGCGAAGGTGAGCAGCGCGCGGCGGCGCTCGGGGTCCGGTTCACGCTCGGCCTGCTCGAAGGCGAGCAGCACGCGGCGGCGGATCTCCAGGGCATCCTCGACGGTCTTCAACCCCATCGAGTGCCGCGACCAGGCATCATTGCCGAAGTACGAGTGCGTCGCCCCGGTGGCCACGATGAGGAAGTCGTACGCCAGCTCACCGTCCGCCAGGAGGACGCGCTTGCGCGCGGTGTCCACGCCGGTCACTTCCGCGAGCAGCACCTGGACGTGATTGCGTCCGAGCATCGCCCGCAGTGGCGCGGCGATGTCGCTGGGGCTGAGCGTCGCCGTGGCCACCTGGTACAGCAGGGGCTGGAAGAGGTGGTGGTTGTGACGGTCCACCATCGTGACGCGAACCCCTGCCTTGCGCAGATACCGGGCCGCGTAGAGGCCGCCGAAGCCGCCTCCCAGGATGACCACATGGGGAAGGTTCTCACGGGTCGTATTCACGGGAGGAGATGTCACGCCGACCTGCCCGGAATTCAATGCAAAGCCATTCAACCCACAAAGCTGGCCTGTCACGTCCCCCCGTGTCTGCTTATGCGCGGATGTCCTCCCATTGCACCTTCTCAGCCCCTGGGAGACAGCCTTGTCGCTCCGCTGCTTCGGACGGACCGGGCGGACCTGGACGCCCTTGCAGGTCCCTCTCCCCGGAAGCCCGCGCGGCATGACCGTTGCTCTGCCCACCGCCGAGGCATCCAGCCCGCAGGGCGGCGAGGGAGTCAGACGAGATGAGCAGGCTGACGGAGAAGTTGAAGGCAGTGGCGGCGGCGGTGGCGTCCATCGAGAAGCAGTTCGGCCGGGGCGCGGTGATGACGCTCGGCGCGGACGCACCGGAGCAGAAGGTGGCGGTCATCCCCACGGGCTCGGTGGGGTTGGACCGGGCGCTGGGCGTGGGGGGCTATCCGCGAGGACGCGTGGTGGAGCTGTTCGGCAACGAGTCCTCCGGCAAGACGACGCTCACCCTGCATGCGATTGCCCAGGTGCAGGCGGTGGGAGGCGTGGCGGCCTTCATCGACGCGGAGCACGCGCTGGACCTGTCCTATGCGCGCAAGTTGGGGGTGCGCACGGAGGAACTGCTCGTGGCGCAACCGGACACCGGTGAGCAGGCGCTCGAAATCACCGAGCAGCTCGTGCGCTCGGGCGCCGTGGACCTCATCGTGGTGGACTCGGTGGCGGCGTTGGTGCCCCGCGCGGAAATCGAAGGGGAGATGGGGGACGCGCACATGGGCGTCCAGGCGCGGCTGATGAGTCAGGCCCTGCGGAAGCTCACCGGCGCCGTGAGCCGTTCGGGCACCTGCATCATCTTCATCAACCAGATCCGCATGAAGATTGGCGTGATGTTCGGCAACCCGGAGACGACGACGGGTGGCAACGCGCTGAAGTTCTACGCGTCGGTGCGAATGGAGATCCGCCGTACGGGCAACCTCAAGGAGGGTGACGCGGTGGTGGGCTCGCGGGCCCGCGTGAAGGTGGTGAAGAACAAGCTGGCGCCCCCGTTCCAGGAGGCGGAGTTCGACGTGCTCTACGGCACGGGCATCCACCGCGCCGCCGAGGTGCTGGACCTGGCCGTGAGCTCGGGCGTGGTGGAGAAGTCGGGCAGCCACTTCAGCCTGCGGGGTGAGCGCATCGGCCAGGGCCGCGAGCGGGCGTGCGAGTGGCTGCGAGAGCACCCGGACGTCCTGGAGGCCCTCGCCCGGGACCTGGTGGGAACCACGGCGCCTTCCGTGCCGCCCGCGTCCGCCGAGGCCGCCTAGGGCGCGGCCTGGAGTGCTTCCAGCGAGAGGGGGACCTCCCATTGGCGTTGGCCCGCGCGCAGCACCAGGTGCCCTTCAGGGGCCTCTTCCAGCAGCTCACCGAACTGGTACTGCGCATCGCGAGAGAAGCGGGCCTTCGCCCTGCCCTGCTTCACGCGGCAGGTGAGGACTCCCTCCGGCGTGAGCTGGAGGGACCCGAGGTCCAGGCCTTCCGCCGTCCGGTCGCTCAGGCGCAGGGACACACGCTCATCCGGCGTGACGTCCACGGTGCGCACTTCATAGGCCGCGTCCTCCACCTGGACGTAGCACCAGTCCGGGGCGATGCGGAGCTGGTAGCGCCCGTCGTCGTCCAGGACCAGCGAGGCGTTGAAGAGCTCGATGATCTTCGGATGCTCGATGGGTTCGTCGTCGTGCCACCAGCGCAACGCCGCATCCAGGCGGATGCCGCTGTCCTCACGGGTGTGCCAACGCTTGCCTGGAGGGGGCTGCCCGGTGGGAGGTTGCATGTCGCCCTTGATGTGCGGGTGGGGCCCGGCGGATTCAAGCCGCCGGGTCCTGGAGCCCTACCAGTTCCGCACGAACTCCGTGTAGCCACGAAAGGCCACGGCTCCCCAGAAGTTCACCAGCACGCCAAGCGCCAGCACCGCCACCACCGCGCGGTTGCGCAGCGACCATCCGCCAATGGCGAAGAGCAGCAACAGGTAGGGCGTGTAGTCCAGGCTGAACCGGAAGCCGAACTGCATGTAACCGGTGTTCTGGTAGAACAGGCCCGGCAGCGCGCACACCGCCACGGTCAGCCACAGGGGCCAGTGCAGCCGGGGACGCGTGCGGGGGACCAGCAGGAACACCAGCAGGGGCAGCGTGAGCAGCAGCGTCAGTCCATGCGGGTCGTACGACAACCGGGGCGGAGACAACGACACCTGGGGCAGCTTGAGGAACGCGGCCTGGATGTTGCGCGACAGGTACTCGAGGTTGAAGAGCCCCAGGCGGTCGATGTCCGCGTTCACCCGGTTGTTGTAGAAGTACGAGTGGCCGAACTCCCCCGGCTTGCCGAAGCGGTAGACGTTGTAGGCGGCGGCGAGCAGCGCGAGGGGTGCGGCCCCCGCGCCGAAGAGCACGAGCTTGCGGAGGGCGGGCTTCCACGCGGTGGAAAGGGCCTTGAGCTGGGTCAGCCGGTCCGGGCCCGGGCAGAGCGCCTCCAGGACGAAGAAGAGGCCCGCGAACACCAGCGGCGTGCGGGTGAGCACGGCCATGGAGAAGAAGACGCCCGCGAGCACGGGGCGCCGGGCCTTGACGGCGTTGCGCACGTACAGACACGTGAGCGCCACGCCCATCACCTGCGCGCTGAACCAGACCTCGCCCCGGATGGCGCAGTAGAAGAACAACGTGCCGAAGGCGAGCACCAGCGACAGCACCACGTTGTCGTTGCGGTTGCGCTCCGTCTCCCCTTCCTGCGCGAGGAAGCGCAGCAGCGAGTAGAAGAGCGCCACCGCGAGCGCGCCAACGAAGACGCCGAAAGACGTGTCGTTGAACTGGTAGCCGTGCAGCGCGACGAAGGGGAGCATCACGACCGCGGGGAAGGACGGGAAGCTGACGAACCAGCGGTCATCGCGGAGCAGGCGCCCCTCGCACCGCACCTTGTGCCCATCCACCACCCGCACGCAGGCCCAGTCCTCCAGGTTGGGCAACACCTGCGGATCCACGTCCAGCCGTCCCTCCAGCCAGGACTGCGCCTGGTAGATGAAGTGCGGCGCGGCGCTCTGCCGCAGGAAGCGCTGCGAGCTGAAGCTGGACAGCACCGCGAACGCGACCAGGAACAGCATCACCTCCACCCGGTAGGCCGACAGCCACAGGCGCACCGCGCTCCGCACCGGATGCGCTCCTGTTCCGGCTGGAGGCGTGGGGGGATGGGTGGGTTCCATCGCAGCCGTGGGGCTGGCGAGCGGCGCGGAGGACTCGGGCGTGGCCGGGACCGGCTCGCTCGCGGTGGCGGGGGCCGGGGGCACCGTGGACGGCGCTTCCACGGGGGAAGGACGGGGACGCTTTGATTTGGAGCGACTCATGGCGACACGGGGGCGGCGGCGAGCAGGTGCAACCTCAACATCTCCAGCACATGGGACGCGGCGAACAGACGGACCCGGTCCCGGTCACCCGCGAGCGAGATCCGCTCGCAGCGCGGTTCCATGCCGGGACCCGCAAGACCGCAGTACACGGTGCCCACGGGGTCCTCGGGCGTGCCTCCGCCGGGTCCCGCGTAGCCCGTGACGGACAGGCCGAACGAGGCACCGCAGGCGGCGCGGACTCCCTCCGCCATGGCGAGCGCCGTCTGGGACGACACGGCGCTGTGCTTCGCGAGGATGTCCGGGGACACGCCCACCCAGGCGGACTTCATCTTCTCCGAGTAGGCGACCGCGCCTCCGATGAAGACCTGGCTGGAGCCGGGGACGGCCGTGAGCTCCTGCGCGACGAGGCCTCCCGTGCAGCTCTCCGCCACCGCCAGCGTGTGGCCGGCACGCGCGAGCAGGCCCAGGAGGACGGGGGCGTATTCGCTGCCATCCGCGCCGTAGACATGCGCGCCCAGCACCTGCCGGCAGGCGGCCTCCGCGGCGGCGAGCGCGGCGTCGGCCTCCGCCTGCGAGGGGGCTTCGGCCATCAGCTTCAGGTGGTTCTCCGGCGCGTGCGTCCGGAAGCCGAACACCACCCGGGGATGGCTGGGGGCCAGGGGCATCACCCGCTCGTTCAGCACGGACTCGGGGAGGCGCACCGTTCGCAGCAGGCGGAAGGCGCGGAACGTGCGGTGGGGTTCGGCGGCGAGCCAGGTCCGCACGCGCGGCAGCACCTCGCCGTCCACCAGGGCGCGGTATTCGCGGGGGACGCCCGGCAGGAAGAACAGGTGGGCACGGCCGAGCTGCTGGATGACCAGCGGCGCCGAGCCCTGGGGATTGCGCACCGGCTCGGTGCCCTCGGGGATGCGCGCCATGCGGAGGGCGCCCGGGTTGATGGCCATGCCTCGCGCGGCGTAGCGCTCCTTCAGCCAGCCGAGCACCCGTGCGTCCTCTTGCATGGGTACGCCTGCCGCCGCGGCGGCGCACTCCAGCGTGAAGTCGTCCGCCGTGGGCCCCAGGCCTCCCGAGACGATGACCACGTCCGCGCGCGCCGAGGCCTCCAGCAGCGCGCCCGTGATGTCCGGACGCACGTCCCCCACCACCGTCACCCGTGCGACCTTCACACCCAGGTCGAAGAGGCGGGCTTCCAGGTAGGTGCTGTTGGTGTCCGTGATGAGGCCGGTGACGAGCTCGTCACCGGTGCACAGCAGCTCGACGCGCATGGGCCGGGCATCCTAGCGGCCCCGGGCCGGGAGGGCACGGTCCGCGTCCTGGCTCCCGCGCACGGCGGCTCAGAGGAACGCGGGACCGTCGTCCGTGGTGGCGTTGGGCTCGGAGTCCTCGTCGTCGTCCTCGTCGAGCCCGGCCGCCACCGCCACCGCGGCGACAGCGCCGACCTTGCGCGACACCAGCCGGCTGCGCACGGAGACCGCGGACTCCACCAGCCCCATCAGCAGGTACGCGAAGAAGTACGTCACCAGCACCCAGGCCGGGTGGAACCGCTGGGCGATGAACGCGCCCGTGAGCGCCATGGCCATGAAGACGAGCGCCGACTTCCGGCTGGGACGCGCGTCCTTGAAGGTGCGGTAGCGCACCGTGGACACCATCAGCAGCGACAGGGCGCCCACCGCGACCGCCACCGGCATGCGCGCGCTGTCCTGGAGCGCTTCACCCTGGCTGGCCACGTGGTGGGAGATGATGAGGGAGACGAGCACGCCGGCCGCCAGCGGGATGGGGAGCCCCACGAAGAAGCCGCCACCACCGCCGTGCGGGTTGCGCATGGCGAGCACGTTGAAGCGCGCGAGCCGCATGGCACCGCAGGCCATGAACGCGAAGGAGATGAACAGGCCCCAGAAGCCCATGGGGGCCAACGCCCACTTGTAGACGAGCAGCGCCGGCGCCGCGCCAAAGGACATGACGTCCGCGAGGCTGTCGAGTTGCATGCCGAAGTCGCTCTGCGTCTTCGTCAGCCGGGCCACCCGTCCGTCGAACCCGTCGAAGAACATGGCGAAGAGGATGGCCAGGGCCGCCTGGTACAGCTGCACCGGTTCTGCTTCACCCGAGCACAGGGTGATGGCGTAGAAGCCACAGAAGATGGACGTGACGGTGAAGAGGTTCGGGAGCACGAACATCAGTTTCCGCAGCTTCATCGTTCCCTCGACTTCCCCAGGTGGTCGGCTGCCCATGTGGCAGAAACGGCGAGGGAACGGACCTTAGCAGGCTTTTATTCGCGCCGGAGTCGGTCCCGGGTCGCATGGGAGGAGAAATGCCGTACGGGCAGTGGGCCCTGTGGGGATTGACCGCGGCGGCTGTCCTGCTGCTGGTGAACGTGCTGTGGGTCCTGCTCGTGCGGCGGTGGTACCGCCTCAAGGGGCCCCTTCCCGAGATGCTGCGCGTGCGCTGCGCGGATGGGTGGGAACTGACCGTGCACGCGCGGCGGGCTCCGGTGCGCCGCTTCGCCGAGCCTGTCCTGTTGTGCCACGGGCTGGCGGCCAACCGCTTCACCTTCGACTTCGAGCCGCCCTACTCCGTGGCCCACTACCTCACCGAGGCGGGCTTCGACTGCTTCAGCGTGGAGTGGCGCGGCACCGGGCACTCGCAGCGTCCGCCCCGGGGCCGGCGGCCCACGGACTTCACCGTCGACGACCACATCCTGCACGACGGGCCGGCCCTGCTGGAGCTGGCGCTGAAGGAGACCGGCGCGAAGCAGGCCTTCTGGTTGGGCCACTCGCTGGGCGGCCTGGTGGGGTATGGCGTGGCGCAGGGCCCCGAGGGCGGGAAGCTGGCGGGCCTGCTCGAGCTGGGGGCGCCGGTGTATCTCAAGTCGGAGCCGTTCCTGCGGACGCTCATCTCGTTGGGCGTGCGGGCCGCGTGGCCCGGGAGCATCCGGCAGTCGTGGGTGAGCGCCAGCATGGCGCCCTTCCTGGGCTACCTCGCGCTGCCCCTGTCGGACATCGTCGTGAATCCCCGGCACGTCCCGCCGCGCGTCCTGCGGCAGCTGTCCGTCAACATGATGGCGGCGATGAGCCGCAAGGTGCTGCTCCAGTTCCAGGACTGGATCTCCCACGACGCGTTCCGCTCCTACGACCGCAAGACGGACTGGCGCGCGGGCATCTCGAGGCTCCAGCTGCCCGTGCTGGTGATGGGCGGCAGCGCGGACCGGCTCGCCACCGCGGCCAACGTGGAGGCGCAGTACGCGCTGCTCACCTCACCGGACCGCATGCTGCACGTCTTCGGCCGGGACCGTGGGGACAAGATGGATTACGGCCACGGCGACCTCATCTTCGGTACCGGCGCGCCGCTGGAGGTCTACCCCGTCATCCGCGAGTGGCTCGAACAGCGCGCCACGCCCCTGCCGCCCACGCCCGCGCCTGCTCAGGGCTGAGAGGGGCTGGCGCGGGGGCTGGAGTCGAGCTGGACGCAGGGGGATTGCAGCCCCTGTCTGTTGCTCGCGTCGACGTGGCGGAGGAGGACGCGCGTCTGGCCCTCGCAGTCGGTGGAGACCAGCTCGCCCTTCGCGTCCTTCGCGGTGAGGTCCTCCACGTGCAGTTGGCCGTCTTCGATGGCCAGGAGGACGGAGCCGGCGGTGTCGCTCACGTTGACGTTCCTGGACTCCAGGGTGGCCTGCGTATCCACCGCCAACGCGGCGAGCCCGCACCCCGAGAGCCGGGCATTCCGGAGCACCGCGTGGGCGCGCTGGGTCGCCAGCACGCAGGTGCCCTTGGCTCGCTCGACGGTCACGGTGTCGACGTCCGCTTCCACCTGGCGCAGGTGGAGCCCGTCTCCCGCGATGCCATCCGCGGTGCTCACATCCGTGATGGTGCCCTCTCGCAGGCGCAAGCGCCCCTGCAACGCCACCACGCCGTATTCCCGCGAGCCCTCCAGGCGGAAGCGCCGGACCTCCAGGTCCGAGGCCGTGAGCTGCAGGGCGCCGTAGTTGCCCGCGTCCTTCACGACCACGTCCTCCAGCAGGCCGCTCGTCGCCGTGAGCCCCAGGCCCGCGCGCGTGGCGTGCTCCGAGGTGAAGCCGCGCACCGACAGCCGGGCCCGATTCGTCGTCACGCCGTACTCGTGGCCCTGGATCCGCACGTCCACCAGCGTCAGCGTGCCCTCCACCGTGGAGAACGCCGTGCCCGCGCCCCCGGAGGCCCGCACCCTTTCGACCACCGCCACGCCGCCCTCCTGGCTCAGCGCCATCCGGGGACCCTGGAAGGACACCTCCTCCAGGCGGACCATGGCCCCACCCCGGGCCCGGACCGCGCGCTCGTAGGCGCCCACGAAGGCACTGTCCCGGAGGATCAGGGAGGGCGTGGGGAGTCCCCCCGTCGCAGCCTCCACGAGCACGCCGACCGCGACCTGGGCCTGGCCGCCCGCTCCTGCCTCGAAGCGCAGGCCCTTGCCTTCGAGCGCACCTGCTCCCAGCCGGATCGCTCCCTGGGCCTGGCTCCGGAAGGTCACGGCGTGGACCCGCACCGGCCCCCGGGCTTCCAGCCCCCAGCCGCCTCCCTCCACCACCAGGGCTTCCAGGGCGGTGTCCCTCCCGGCCTCCACGACCGTGGCCCCAGCCTCCGTCACCGCCAGGATCGTGGACGGGCCTTCCCCCTTGAGCCGGGTTCCTTCCGGCAGCCGGACGGGGCCCTCGTAGCGGCCGGCGGCCAGGTGCACGAGCAGCGGGCCGGGGCGCTTCAGGGCTTCCGTCAGGGAGCGCAGGGGCCGCGCCCGGGTGCCGTCACCGCCTCCCGCCGCCCCGTCCACCCAGAGCTCGCCCGTCGCCTCCGGCCGAAGTGTCGGCCGCGAACAGGCGCACAGCAGGGTCAGGAGCCAGGGCAGGAGTCGGGTGAGCACGCGGGCAGGCACTCTAGCCCCTTGATGGCACCCTGCTGGAGCTGGATCAGGAGCCACTGCTAAGTGATCGATCTCCCAAAGCCTTTCATGCGGAACCGATCACACGGCGATCACTTCTCCTGATGGGAAAAGTAGGAGTGTGAGGATGTATCAAAAGATGCGATCCTCCCTCTCTCTACAGGGTGTATTTTCAGAGGCCAGTTTTCGTCCGGAGGCCGAATTTCCGGCTCGGGAGCGGGTGGCGCATTGACAGTCGAAACCTCGATTTGTTACCTCCGCCATCCGCTCGTTCAACGCCAGACAACGCAGAGGGAGGGGTGTCATGACCAAGGCAGAGCTCGTGGAGGTGGTGGCTGCGCAGTCGAAGCTCACGAAGAAGCAAGCCGCCCAGATCCTCGACAGCGTCTTCACCAACATCGGCAAGGCGGTGAAGAAGGACACCCGCTTCAGCTACCCCGGGTTCGGCACGTGGTCGCTGCGCTCGCGCAAGGCGCGGAAGATCCGCAACCCGCAGACCAACGAGATGATGAAGCTCAAGGCGTCGAAGACGGTCGGTTTCCGTCCCGCCAAGGAGCTGAAGAACTCGCTGTAGTGCAGGGCTTTTGAAGGCCCGTCCCCCTCAGGGGCGCGAACCCGCGGACGGGTGGCGCCCCTGGGACGTGAGGACGGGGGACTCCGCCGGAAGGCGGGCCACGGGACGCTCCTCGGAGGTGTCCGGGGCCGCCTCGGGGGCGACGAGCGCCTCCAGCGGATCCAGTGAGCTGCCGTCGTGCCAGAGTTCGAAGTGGACGTGGACGCCGGTCGCCAGGCCCGTGTCCCCCGCGAGCCCCACGACGTCGCCCCTCGCCAGCACCTCGCCGGTCGTCACCAGGACCTCGGACAGGTGGCTGTAGCGCGTCACCCACTGGCCGTCGTGCTGGACCTCCACCATCTTGCCGTGGTCGCCGTTCCAGCCCGCGCGCAGGACGACGCCCTTCTCCGCGACGCCCACGGGCTGTCCCCGGCGGGCCGCCAGGTCCACGCCCGAGTGACGGCGGAGCTGGCCGGTGATGGGGTGCCAGCGATCCCCGTAGAGGCTGGTGATGGTGACCGGCTCCACGGGCCAGGCGAGGCGCGGCGGCCCCGAGGGCTCCGGCGGCAGCTCCCAGCGGCGCAGCGTGGACGCGCGCACGATGAGGCGGCCCACGCGCACCACCACGGCCTCCGCGAGCGGACCCGGCATGTCGCCGTAGAGGCGCGCGTCCTGCTCCAGCTCGGCCTCCATCACGCCCCGGGCGCGCGTGAGGTCGCGGGTGTCGGTGTGCTCCACCGGCCGGGCCAGGAAGGCGTCCAGTGCCGCGTTCATCGCCTCCCAGTTGCGCACCTGGTCCGCGGGCATGGCGCTGCCGCGCTGGACCTTCTCCCGGTAGGCCTGGGCCTGCCGAGCGAACGCGGTGAGCGCGGCGTCGAGTTCCAGGGAGCGCTCGGGGGCCAGCGGGCCCCGGGCGCGCTCCGGTTCGCGGGGGAGGAAGGGCGCCTCGCTGTTGACGAAGCCGCTGTCGCTCGAGGTCGCGTACAGCTCCTCAAAGCTCATCTTCTCGCGCTGCGGCGTGGCGCAGGCGGAGAGGGCCAGCAGGGCGAGGACGGCGGGTCGGCGCACGGCGGGACGAGCCTACCACGCGCCGGGCCGTCCACCTGATCCAGGCCGTGGATCATTCCCCCGGGTGCACAGGTGCGTGCGGTCCTCACCTGGTGAGGAGGGGGGCTCGTCCCCGGGTCCCAGAGGACCGTCATTCCGCCGACGGGGGCGCCCGGCCGCGGCGGTCCGCACGAACCTGTCCGACTGTCGGACAGGTTTGGCCGCGTCAGCCCGCGAAGGCCTGGCGGATGCGCGAGAGGGCGTCGTCGATGTCCGCCCTGGACACGTCCAGGTGGCACACGAGGCGGATGGAGTGCGGGCCGGTGGGGTTGGCCAGCACGCCCTGCTTCAGGAGCAGCGCGGAGGCCTCCGCCGCCGGACGCACGAGGTCGGCGAACACCATGTTCGTCTCCACGCGCGACAGGTCCACCTTCACGCCCGGCACCTGGGCCAGGCCTTCCGCCAGCCGGCGCGCGTTGGCGTGGTCCTCGGCCAGGCGCTCCACGTGGTGCTCCAGCGCGTACAGCGCCGCCGCCGCGAGGATGCCTGCCTGCCGCATGCCTCCGCCCAGCCGCTTGCGCAGCCGGCGCGCCTCGCGGATGACGTCCGCCTTGCCCGCGAGCGCCGAGCCCACCGGCGCGCCCAGCCCCTTCGAGAAGCACACCGCCGTCGAGTCCGTCAGCGACGCCCACGCGGACGCGGGCTTCCCCGCCGCCACCTGCGCGTTGAACAGCCGCGCGCCGTCCAAGTGCACCGCGAGCCCGGCCTTGCGCCCCGCCTCCACCACCGCGCGGAAGCGGTCCACCGGCCACACCGTGCCGCCGCCCCGGTTGTGCGTGTTCTCCAGCGAGAGGAGCCGTGTGCGCGGGTTGTGGATGTTGTCCTCGCGCACCGCCGCCGCGACGGTCTCCGGCTTCAAGAGGCCGCGCTCGCCCGGCAGGGGCGCGGGCTGCACGCCCCACAGCGCCGGCACCGCGCCGCCTTCGTAGTGGAGGATGTGGCTGCCCTCCTCCGTCAGCACCTCGTCACCCGAGCGGCAGTGCGCGCCGATGGCGATCTGGTTCGCCTGCGTGCCGGAGGGGACGAAGACGGCAGCCTCCAGCCCGAGCCGCTCCGCCACGCGCTCCTCCAGGCGGCGCACCGTGGGGTCCTCGCCGTAGACGTCGTCGCCCACCTCCGCGTCGGCGATGAGCCTGCGCATGGCGGGCGTGGGCTTCGTCACGGTGTCGGAGCGGAAGTCGATGGGCTTCATGGTTCTCCTCGCTGCTTTGAAAAAGGGTGCCCCGCCATGGCGCTTGGGCGGGGCCGCCCCGTGACATACAACGCCCGCGTGGCCCGGCGAGAGACAGTGGGTGAGAAGCGGCAGCGCGCGGTGGCGGTCCTGGACGGTCTGGAAGCAGCCATGCCGGACGCCCGCATCGAGCTGGACTACCGCACGCCGCTGGAGCTGCTGGTCGCCGTCATCCTGTCCGCGCAGTGCACCGACAAGCGCGTCAACCTGGTGACCCCCGCCCTGTTCGCCCGCTTCCCGGACGCCCAGGCCTACGCGCGCGTCGAGCCCACTGACGTGGAGCCCTTCATCCGCACCTGCGGGCTGTACCGCGCGAAGGCAAAGAACATCGTCGCCACGGCGCGCGCGCTGGTCGCGGAGCACGGGGGGCAGGTGCCGCTGGTGCGCGACACGCTGGCGGAGCTGCCGGGCGTGGGGCTGAAGACCGCGGGCGTGGTGTGCATCCACCTGGGCGGCGACGCGGCCTTCCCGGTGGACACGCACGTGAAGCGGCTGGCGTACCGGCTGGGCTTCACCGCCCACGAAGACCCGGACAAGGTGGAGAAGGACCTGCAGGCGCTGCTGCCTCGCGAGCGGTGGACGCTGGGGCATCAGCTGCTGGTGTGGCACGGGCGGCGCACGTGCTTCGCGCGCTCGCCCGCGTGTGGCGCCTGCGCGGTGGCGGACCGCTGCCCGAAGAAGGGCGTGCGCGCCACCGCGAAGGGTTAGGCGGACGCCGGAGCGCCCTGCTCGCGCGAGGCCTTGAGCTTCTTCATGCGCTTGCGGATGAACTCGCGCTTGAGCGTGGAGACGTGGTCCACGAAGACGGTGCCGTCCAGGTGGTCCGTCTCATGCTGCACGGCGATGGCGAGGAGGCCGTCACAGCGCAGCGTCTGCTCCTGGCCCTCTTCGTCCAGGTAGCGCACGATGGCGACGGCGGCGCGGTCCACGTCCTCGGCCTCACCGGGGATGGAGAGGCAGCCCTCCGTGTAGGTCGTCTCCCCTTCGAGCGCGACGAACTCCGGGTTGATCATCGCCAGGGGCTTGGACTCCGGCTGCTGCGGCCGGGTGTCCAGGACGATGATGCGCTGGAGGATGCCCACCTGCGGCGCGGCAAGACCGACGCCCTCGGCGGCGTACATCGTCTCGAACATGTCCTTGATGAGCGCGCGGACCTTGTCGTCCACGTTCACCACGGGCTTGGCCTTCTGCTTCAGGATGGGGTCGGGCCAGATGAGAATCTCGCGAACCATGGGGCGGAGTCTTAACGCCTCCGGACCGCGACGGGCAACCGTTCCACCGGGCATCAGTCGAGCAGATTACGGGCGTACTCGCCCCGCAGCCGGTCGTCTCCCAGGGCCCGCGCGGCCTCCGTCAACACCGCGCGGATCTGCTGCGCCCGGTGCTGGAGCGCGGGGTCCGGATGGCCCGCGAAGCGCAGCGGGTGGAACTCGGCGGCGAGCAGCGCGTATGCCCGCTTGACCTCCTCACTGCCAGCCGAGCGCGCGAGCCCCAGCACGGTGAAGTAGTCCGCGTCCTGGATCTCCTCGAACTTGGCCTCCAGGCGGTGCACGTCCAGCTCCGGCGGCAGGTCGCCCTGGGCGTCCTCCGAGGGCGGGTGCAGGGCGATGAGGCCCAGCGCTCGCGCCACCGCGAGCGTCTTGAGCGCGCCGTCCTGCGGCAGCCCCGCGCCCAGGAGCAGTGACTCCAGCGTGCGCTCGCCGTCCACGGCCTGCAGGAGCTGGAGCTCGCGGGCGGAGAGGCCGAAGTCCGTGGGGGCCATGTGCGCGTCGCCTCGGGAGACCGTGGCTCGCAGGGAGCCGGCGGCGTCGAGGAGCGATTCGGCGGTGAGCGTGTTGCGCAGCCCTTCCGCGAGCAGGTGCAGCGGCGGGCGCGTGGCGGCGGCGAGCGCCACTTCGTGCGGCGCGGGCTCCGGCACCAGGCGGTAGAGCGTGGAGGGTTCGGCGAGCGCGTCCAGGAAGACCTGTTCGGTGTAGCGCTGCACCAGCGGGACGGATTCGGCTTCGCGCACGTAGCCGCGGCCTCGCAGGGCTTCCAGGAGCGTGCCGGTGGTGGCGCTGCGCACGAGCCGCAGCTCCGCTTCCTGGCGCGCGTCGATGAGGCCGTCCGCGCGGGCGCGGTCGATGAGGGACTCGCCCTGCGCGGAGGACGCGGCGCCGACCAGGGTTCCGTCGCGCAGCCAGAGGACGCGCAAGGCGTTCATCACCTTGAGCTCCAGGCGCACTTCCATGCGCGCGTCGCAGAGCCTCAGGACGAGGCGTGCGAGGCCTTCCTGCGTGAGGCTGCCGCTGCGGGCCACCGCCATCTCCGGACGGCCGGGCGATTCGAGCGGGATGAGCGAGGCTCGGGCCTGGGCCACGGCTTCTTCCGCGTCGCGCTGTGCTCGGGCTTCGAGTTGCTCGCGCTCGCGTTCGGCCTGGAGGCGCTGTTCGACGGCTTCGGCTTCGAGGCGGGTGCGGGCTTCGCGCTCGCGGGTGAGCTCCTCGCGGAGCTGGTCGAGCTGTGCTTGCAGGGTGTCTCGGGCCTGCGTGAGGTTCGTGGCTTCGGACTGGGTGCGGGCTTCGGCTTCGGCGCGGGCGTGGGTCTCCGCGGCGATGCGGGCTTCGGCGGCGGTGCGGGCCTGGGACTCGGTTTCGATGCGGGCTTCGAGGTCCTGGCGGGCTCGGGCTTCGGAGTCGAGGCGGACTTCCAGCACGGTGCGCAGGCGGCCTTCGGACGTGGCCTTGGCGGTGGACTCGGCGGACTTCTGCTCGGCCTGGAGGGCGCGGGTTTCCGCGGCGGTGCGGGCCTGGAGCTGCTGCTCGGCGGTCGCTTCCGCTTCGGTGCGGGCCTGCTCGGCCTGGGCCATGCGGGCCTGGGCCTGGGTCAGCTCCTGCGTGAGCTGCTCGATGCGCGCCTCGGCTTCGGTGCGTGCCTGGGCGAGGGATTCTGCTTCGGCCTGGGCCTGCTTGAGCTGGCCGGCGGTCTTCGCTGCTTCGGCCTGAACCTGCGTGAATTGATCCGCTCGGTCGCCCGAGTCGGACTGGAGCTGCTGGAGCAGCTCCGCGCGAGCCTCTGCTT
Source organism: Corallococcus exercitus (assembly GCF_042231735.1). Taxonomy (GTDB): domain Bacteria; phylum Myxococcota; class Myxococcia; order Myxococcales; family Myxococcaceae; genus Corallococcus; species Corallococcus exercitus_B. The sequence goes on along the minus strand of NZ_CP102577.1, from coordinate 8,440,294 downwards.
CGGCCCGTGCCTGCTTCAGCTGCTCGGCGGTCTGCTTCGCTTCGGCCTGGACCTGCGCCAGCTGTTCCGCGCGGGCCTCTGCTTCGGCCTGGGCCTGCTTGAGCTTTTCCTCGCGGGCCTCTGCTTCGGCCTGGACCTGCGCCAGCTGTTCCGCGCGGGCTGCCGCCTCGGCTTGAACCTGCTTGAGCTGCTCTTCGCGGGCAGCCGCCTCGGCTTGGACCTGCTTGAGTTTTTCCTCGCGGGCTTCTGCCTCGACTTGGGACTGCTTGAGCTGTTCTTCGCGGGCCTCCGCCTCGGCCTCGAGCTGCTTGAGCCTTTCCTCTCGGGCCTCCGCCTCAGCCTGCGCCTGAGCGAGCAGTTCCTCGCGGGCCTCTGCTTCGACATGGGACTGCTTGAGCTTTTCTTCGCGGGTCTTTGCTTCGACCTGGGACTGCTTGAGCTTCTCCTCGCGGGCCGCTTCTTCAGCCTCAAGCCGCTTGAGCTTCTCCTCGCGGGCCTCTGCTTCGGCCTGCGCCTGCTTCAGCTGCTCGGCTCGCGATTCCGCTTCGGCTTGAGCCTGGGTGAGCAGTTCCTCGCGGGCCTCTGCTTCGGCCTGTGCCTGCTTCAGCTGTTCGGCTCGCGACTCCGCTTCGGCTTGAGCCTGGGTGAGCAGTTCCTCACGGGCTTCTGCTTCGGCCTGCGCTTGCTTCAGCTGCTCGGCTCGCGACTCCGCTTCGGCTTGAGCCTGGGTGAGCAGTTCCTCGCGGGCTGCTGCTTCGGCCTGGGCCTGCTTCAGCTGTTCGGCGTGCGTGTCCGCGTCGGCCTGGACCTGGCTGAATTGATCCGCGCGCGTCTCCGCTTCGGCTCTTGCCTGCTTCAGCTGCTCGGCGTTGGCGTCGCGGGCTTGTTCGGCTTCGGTGGCTCGCGCTTCGGCGCGCTTCACGGCCTCCGACAGCTCCTTCACGCGGGCTTCGGTCCGCGCCAGGACCTGCGTCAGCTGCTCCACGTGGGCTTCCGCCTGGAGCAGGGCCTCGGCGGGCTGCGCGGCCTTGGCTTCGGCTCGCTGGCGCGCCTGCTTGAGCTGCTCCATCCGCGCGTTGGCCTGACTCAGGGTCTCCGCGAACCGCGTCTCGGTCTGCTTCGCCGCCGCTTCGGCCTCTTCCGCTCGGGCCTGGGCTTCGGCCAGGGCTTCCTCGGCCTTCGCGGCCCGGGCTTCCGCCTCGGCCAGGCGTTCGGCGTTTCGTTCAGCGGTGGCTTCGGCGGTGGCTCGGGCCTCTTCCGCTTGCGTGGCTCGGCTTTCGGCCTGGCTCACCGCATGGGTGGACTGCCTTGCCTTGGCTTCGCCCTGGAGCAGCACCTGCGCCAGCTGCTGCGCCCTGGCCTCCACCTGCGCCAGGGCCTGGGCGGACTGCTTCGCCTTCGCCTCGGATTGCGCCAGCGCCTGCGTGGCCTGCTGTACCCGCGCCTCCGCCTGGGCCAGCGCCTGCGCGGACTGCTTCGACCTTGCTTCGGACTCGGCCAGCGACTGGGCCAGCTGGTGTGCTCGCACCTCCACCAGGGACAGCGCCTGCGCGGAGTGCTTCACCTTCGCTTCGGCGGCGGTCCGGGCCTTCGCCTCCGCTTCGGCTCGGGCTTCCGCCTCGGCACGCCGGGCCTCCAACGCGGCGGCCTCACCGTCGCGGCTCTCCGTCGCGTCCTCTCGCGGACTCGCGTCCTCGCGGGCGCGGGCTTCCGCTCGGGCTTCGGCCGCGAGCCGGGCTTCGATCTCGGCCTCCAGCCGCGCTTCCACGTCCGTGCGCGCGGCCTGCTCCAGCTCGGCGCGGGCTTCTGCCTCTTCGCGCGTCTGGGCTTCCTGACGGGCCCGGAGTTCGGCCTCCTCGCGTGCCTGGACCTCCGTGGCGATGCGCTTCTCGAGCTCGGCAAGCTCGAGCTTCGCCATCTCCGCGAGGGCTTCGGCTTCGCGGCGGGCGCGTTCCTCGGCATCCGCGCGGGCTTCGGCTTCCACGCGGCTCCCGGCCTCGGAGGCGAGCCGGGCTTCGACCTCCGCGAGGGCCTGCGTCGCCGACACGGCCCGGACTTCCGAGTCCGCGTGTGCCTCCGACGCCTGCTTCAACAGGGACTCGGCACGCGCGCGGGCGTGAACCTCCGCTTCGGCCCGCACCTCCACGGCGCTCCGGGCCTCGACCTCCGCGTTCGCTTCGAGCAGGGCATCTTCCCGTGCTCGCGATTCGCCCGCCACGCGCTCTTCCAGCTCGACACGGAGCGACTGCTCCGATTCGGCGAGGGCCTCCGCGTCCGCGGCGCGGGCCTCCGCCTCCTCGATGGCGGCGTAGGCCAGCGCGAGCTCCTCACGCAGCGATTCCAGCTCCGCGGCCAGGTCCGACGGCGGCTCGGCCGCGTCCTTGCGCGCAGGAGCGGGAGCCTCCTGCTCCTGGGGGCGCGACTTGTTGGCCCGTTGCAGGCCTCCCGGCACCAGCATCGGCGACGCCGGTGATTGGACTTCCAGCCGAGCCGTGGGCGCTGACGTGGCACCGTCGCGCAGGCTCGCGGAGGAGCCGTCTGTCTTTACGGCATCGTCCGCGCCAACCGTGTTGCCCGGATGCGCGGGGGTACCAGTCCCCGTGTCGCGTGCGTCGTTCAGCCGCGACGAGGCCGCCCTGGCGCTTGCCTCCACACCGCCGGCTCCGGGCTTGTCGCTCAGGGCCGCTGTGCCGCCACCCGCGCCTGCCGCATCAGCCGGAGCCGCGACAACGCCCACACTGGCCTTGCCCGACGAACGCAGCGGCACACGGGCCGCGACACGCAGCGGCCTCTCGGTCGTCACTCGGGGCACCGCGCTGTCCGAGGCTCCGCCATCGCGCGACGCCGTTGCGTCGTCCGGACGCGACGCCTTCGCTTCATCCCCCGGACGCGCACCGCCACTGCTTGCACGTGCCGCATCACCGCCCGCCGGATCCGACCACTGGAGCGGCTTGGAACCCTCCGCCTTCGCGTCCTCGACGGTCTCGGAGTCGAACCAGTCCTCGCCCACCGGCTTCGCGGCGGCATCCGAGGGCTCCTCGTCCCGCTCGCGCGCCTCCGCGGAGGCCTTGAGCTCCGCCTCCAGCACGTCCCAGTTCGACAGGCCCGCCGCCGCCAGCTCCTCCTCGGTCGGCTCCGGAGAAGACTCGGCCTCTTCCGACTCCGACTCGGCCGCCGCGGCGGCAGCCCGCTCCTCCGCCGCCACGTCGGCCGCGACCGAGCCGAAGTCCGTCTCGTCGGAGTCCTCCACGCCGCCCCGCGGCGGACGCGCCTCCAGCTCCGGATCCGGCTCCAGCTCCTTCCAGGCCAGCGGCGCCGCGCCCTCCGGCTCCGCTGCCTTCGCGGCCCCGCCGTCCTCGTCCGAGTCGACGTCGAAGAACCCCTCGTCCCCCAGCTTCGGCGCGGCCTTCACCGGCTTCAGCCCCGGCGGGGTGAGCCGCTCCTCACGGAAGGCGAGCTGCCCCTCCGGCGGCGTCTCTTCCTCGCCAGCCCCCTCCCCGTTCGGGAACGGGAAGCGCAGCGTGGGGCGCGCTTCCGGCGAACGGCCCTCGGCCGCCGCTTCCGCGTTCGGGGGCTCCGCGTCCCACTCGTCACCGACGTTCGCGTCCGGATCCTGCTCACCCCACGCCTCCCCGGAGTCGCCCTCCCCCGCCCACTTCGACTTCGTGCCCACGGAGAGCGCCGAGTCGATGGACGCCATCGCCTCCGACTCCACCTCCAGGTGCGCCTCTTCCAGCGCGGCGTTCATCGCCAGGTGGGTGCCGCGCTCGCGCTGCTGGTGCACGGCGTGCGCGCTGCGCTCCTCGCGCGTCATCGCCGCCACTTCCCAGTCCGTCTGGTTCAGCGGCGCCAGGTCCCCGAACAGCGCGTTGGCCAGCGCGGGGTCTCCTCCCACCGCGTGCGGCGCCGTCGCGTGCCACGCCTCGTCCGAGCCCGGGCTGCTCCCCTTCGCCGGCTCCTGCAGCGTGCGGTTCTCCACCACGCGCCAGCCGTCCGCCTCCGCGGGCGCGCGGATCAACGTGTCCACCAGCGTCACGAAGCTGGGACCGTCCAGGGGCAGCGGCGCCACCGGCGCGCTGAAGCCCTCGATGGCCTCGCTCAGCAGCAGCACCCGGGCCTTGTGGCCCTCCGGGTGCTGCACCAGCTCCTCCAGCACCACGCGCCCGCGGCCGCTCTCCACGCCCGGCGCCAGCACGATGAGCTCCGGCAGGTGGTGCCCGAAGGCGATGAGCGCGTCCGCGGCGGAGGTGGCGAGGATGACCTCGTGCCCTTCGCGGGACAGCAGTCGCCGGACGGCGGCGATGGTGGCGATGTCGTCGTGTACGAGGAGGACCGAGGCGCCCATGGGGGAGCCAGGGAGTCTACAGCATGGCCCCGGGATCCACGTCGATGACGACCTTCACCCCGTTGGGCACATCCGGCAACGCCGCCTCCAGCCGGGCGAGCAATGGGGCGAGCGCAGAATGCGTCGGCGCCTTCAGGAGCAGCTGCCAGCGCGTCTTGCCCCGGATTCGGGCAATCGGCGCCAGGGCCGGTCCCAACAGGCGCACCCCCGCCGAGGCCGGCGGCATGTGCCGCCCCACCAGGTTCCCCAGGAAGCGCGCCACTCCCGCCGTCTGCTCGGGATGCTCGCCTTCCAGCCGGACGGCCGCCATGCGCGCGAAGGGCGGGTAGGCCAGCGCCTTGCGCCACTCCAGCTCCTGCTTGGAGAACCCGTCGAAGTCGTGCGCCAGCACCCGCTTCACCGGCTCCGCGTCCGGGTTGTAGGTCTGCACCAGCACCCGGCCCGGGTCCTTGCCGCGCCCCGCACGCCCCGCCACCTGGGTCAGCAGGTGGAAGGTCCGCTCGGCGGCCCGGAAGTCCGGAATGGCCAGGGACGTGTCCGCCATCACCACGCACACCAGCGTCACGCCCGGGAAGTCGTGCCCCTTGGCCACCATCTGCGTGCCCACCAGCACGTCCAGCTCCCGCCGCGCGAACGACGCCAGGAGCTCCGTCAGCTTCTCCGCGCTCGTCGCCGAGTCCCGGTCCAGCCGCGCCACGCGGGCGTGCGGCATCCGCTCCAGGACCTCCGCCTCCACGCGCTCCGTGCCGATGCCCAGCTTGAGCAGCGGGCCGGTGCACTCGCGGCAGGCGTTCGGCACCGGGAACGCCACGCCGCAGTAGTGGCACACCACCCGGTTCTGCGAGCGGTGGTGCGTCATGCACACGTCGCAGTCGTGGCACTTGAGCGACAGGCCGCACACCTCACACAGGAGGATGGTGCTGTGGCCGCGGCGGTTGAGGAACAGGATGACCTGCTGCCCCTTGGCCACCGTCTCCTCCATGGCCTGGAGCATCTGCGGGCTCAGGATGGGCGCCTCTTCCGTCACCTGGCCCTCGCGCGGACGCTCCACGCGCAGGTCCACCAGGTTGATGGACGGCATGGGCCGGTCATCCACGCGGTTCTTCAGCTCGACGAGCTTGTAGCGGCCGGAGCGCGTGTTCTGGAGCGTCTCCAGGGACGGCGTGGCCGAGCCCAGCACCACCACCGCGCCGGCCTGCTTGCCGCGCACCACGGCCAGGTCGCGCGCCTGGTAGCGCAGCTTCTCGTCCTGCTTGAAGGACGGGTCGTGCTCCTCGTCCACGACGATGAGCCCCAGGTGCTCCACCGGCGCGAACACCGCCGAGCGCACGCCGACGGCAATCTTCACCGTGCCCTTGCGCAGCGCCTGCCAGTGGAACAGCCGCTCGCGGTCCTTGAGCCCCGAGTGCAGCACCGCCACGTCCCCGCCGAAGCGGCTGCGGAAGCGCCCCACCAGCTGCGGCGTCAGGGCGATTTCCGGCACCAGCACCAGGCTGCCCAGGCCGCGCGCGAGCGTGTGCTCCACCGCGCGCAGGTACACCTCCGTCTTGCCGCTGCCGGTGACGCCGTGCAGGAGGTACGGCTGGAAGCCGCCCGCGTCGACGGCGCCCTGGAGCTCCTTCACCGCCAGGGCCTGCTCCGGGGTGAGGCGGTCCGGGCGGTTCTGCACCAGCCCCTCGCGCACGCCGGCCTGCAGCGTCACCTCCACCCACTTCACGAACTTGCGCGTCGCCAGCTTCTTCAGCGTCTCGCGCGCGCCGGGGATGGCGTGCGTCACCTCGTCCAGCGGCGCGCGGCCGCCCACCGCCAGGAGGTACTGGAGCACGGCGGCCTGCGCCGGAGCGCGGGCCAGCTGCGGCGGCACCTCCGCGACGAGCGCCTCCACGAAGAACTGGATGTCCGGCTTGGCTTCCTTCTCATCCACCGCGGTGGAGAGGCCCGGCGGCAGCGCGCCGCGAATCACCTCGCCCAGCGGATAGCGGTAGTGCTCGGCGGTGAAGCGCAGGAGCGCGATGAGGTCCTTGGGCAGGGACGGCGAGTCCTCCAGCACGCGCTGGATGGGCTTGAGCCGCACGCCGCCTTCCACCGGCGCGTTCGCGGGCCCCAGGTAGAAGCCCAGCGCCATGCCCCGGCCGAAGGGCACCAGCACGCGCTGCCCCGGGGCGAGGTTGCCCGCGAGCGCCTCCGGCACCAGGTAGGTGAACTCCCCGCGCACGGGACGGCCCACGGCGACGGACGCAAGTTGGGCAGGGGTGGCGCTCACGACGGGGCGCACTGTAGCGGCCTGTTCCCGCTGCGACAGTTCCCTTCCCACTTCCGTACGCCGCGTCCGCAGGGGAATGGCACCGCGAGAGGGAGCCTCTCCGGGTCCCTGCGAAAAACCACCCAGCGCGAAGTGCTCTTGCTCCATGACCGCCCTCTTGCCGCCAGTGCCCCACCCCGCCCGTCCTGCACCCGGGATCCACTGTGCCCGGAGCGTCTGACATCCCCGGGCCCCGGAAGCACGAAGGGCCCCTCCCGTCCCCGGAAATCAGGGTGCGGAAGGAGGCCCGGGGGACTGCGAACGACGCGGAAGGAAGGGGGCGTGCGTGCGGCTACTTGCCGAAGGCCTTCTTCACGGACGGGCGGCTGGACACGCGGTCCCACCAGGCCGTCACGTTCTTGAAGGGGGCGACCAGGTCCTTCTCGCCCACCACGAAGAGGTACTCCACGTACGGCGCCCAGGAGACCTCCGCGAGCGTGAAGTCATTGCCCGCGAGGAACGGCTGCTTCGCCAGCGCCGCGTCGATGACCTCCAGCGGACGCTTCACGCCCTCGCGGCCCTTGGCGATGTTCTCCTCGTTGTTGGTGCCCCGGAAGCGCTCCATGACGATCTTCATGGCCTGGCCGGAGAAGTAGGACTGCTCCACGCCGATGAACTGCTCCATCAGCGCGTAGGCCTTGGGGTCCGCGGGCGTCAGCGAGGAGCCCGGCAGGGTGCGGTCCAGGAAGCGCATGATGGCGCGCGACTCGTACATCATGAAGCCGTCGTCCAGCTCCAGCGCGGGCACCACGCCAAAGGGCTGGCGGGCCACGTGCGCGGGCGTCTTCTGCTCGCCCTTCTGCAGGTCGATGTTGATGAACTCGACCTCGCGGCCCTTCTCCGCCAGGACGGTGAGGACCTTGCGGGTACACGTGCTCATCGGGTTGCCATAGAGCTTCATGTGAATCGCCTCCGCGCCACGAGGCCGGGGAAATCCCGGCCCTGGAACGGGCGGGACTTTCACCGTCAGCCCCGCCCGCCGCAAGCGATTCGAAGCGGACCCGCTACTTGAAGAGCGTGTCCGGCACGGCCGAGCGGTTGTCCGCCTTGAGGGCCGTGAAGCGCACCACGCGCTGGCCGGCCTTCCACACCTCCACCGTGCGGGGCATCCAGTCCCCGGTGGCCGGCGAGGCGTAGTCCAGGAAGCGCACGTCCCAGGCCGCCCCGGACGCGTCCGAGTAGCGCAGGCGCGCGGGCCGGAAGGCGTCCTTGTAGACCCAGAACTGGGGCTTGCCCTCGGCGGGGTCCCCCAGGACGTAGGCCACCTCGCCGCCGAAGCGCGCGAGCGACGTGACCTTCGTGTTGACGCCCAGCCCCTGGAGGTAGGCCTCCTGGGCCAGCTTCGTGTCCTGCACGCTGCCCGCGTCCTGCGCGAGGATGGCGCACACCTGGGCCACGAGCACGGAGAGGGACGGCACCTCCTTGCCCTCCACGCGCTTCTTGCCGGAGACCTGCACGGTGGCGGCCTTGAGGCTGCTGTCCGGCGAGCTCGCGTCGAAGCGGCAGCGGCCTGGAATCTTCACGGACAGCACGCCGTCACCCTGGAGCTCCGGGCGGTCGGTGGGGACATTGAGGGCCGCGCCTGCCTCCGCCACGCCCGTGGAGGAGAAGATGACGGAGCCTTCCACGCGGAAGGCGGACAGGCGCTTCTCCTCCCGCGCGGTGGCCATGCGCCGGAGGATGGAGCCTCCGGGCAGCACATAGGCGCCGGCGGCGAGGGAAACGAGGACGGCGGATACGGCGATGAGACGCTTCACGGCTTCTCCGTCTTGACGACCTCGCGCAGGTACTCCAGGAGTCCTCCGCGCAGGTCGGGGCGCTTGAGCGCATAGGCGATGTTCGCCTTGAGGTAACCCACCTTGTCACCGGCGTCGTAGCGCTGGCCCTGGAACTTGTAGCCCAGCAGACCTTCGGTCTTCTGGAGCGTGGCCAGGCCGTCCGTGAGCTGGATTTCGCCGCCCACGCCCGTGGTCTGCTTCTCCAGGATGGGGAAGATGGACGGGGGCAGCACGTAGCGCCCAATCACCGCCAGGTTCGACGGCGCGGTGCCCTTCTTGGGCTTCTCCACCACGTGGTCGATTTGGATGACGCCGTTGCCCAGGTCCTTGCCGGCGGCGATGCCGTACAGGTGCGTCTCGCTGTCCGGGACCTCCATCAGCGCGATGACGGCCTTCTGGTGCTGCTGGTAGACGCGCGCGAGCTGGCCGATGCCGGGCTCCTCCGGCGAGTCGATCATGTCGTCGCCCAGCAGGACGCCGAAGGGCTCGTTGCCGATGACGCTCCTGGCGCACAGCACCGCGTGGCCCAGGCCCAGCGGCTCCTTCTGGCGCACGCTGATGATGCGGACCAGGTTCGCGATGGCGCGCAGCTTGTCGGCCTCCGCCGTCTTGCCGCGGGCGCGCATGGTGGTCTCCAGCTCGAAGCCGATGTCGAAGTGGTCCTCGATGGCGCCCTTGCCGCGGCCGTTGATGACGACCACGTCCTCGATGCCCGCGGCGACGGCCTCCTCCACGATGTACTGGAGGGTGGGCGTGTCGACGATGGGCAGCATCTCCTTGGGCACGGCCTTGGTGGCCGGGAGGAAACGGGTGCCCAGGCCGGCGGCGGGGATGACGCACTTGCGGATGAGCTTCGCTGCCTTCGTGTCAGGAGAGGACATGGGGCGGGGAATCTATTGGTGGCCCAGAACCCCAGCAAGCCGGATAGATTCCCCGGCGCCATGCCGCTCCGTGCCATCGTCGCCGCGCTTTCCTTGACGCTGTCCGTGGTCCCCTTCGCCGCCCGGGCCGCCACCAGCGAACCCGCCGAGGAGCTGCGCAACGTCGCCAGTGCCCGGTCCCTGGGCATGGGCAACGCCTTCCGGGCCACGGGCCTGGGTGCGGATGCACTCCTGGGCAATCCGGCGGCGATGGCGCTGTTCCCGGCCTACCGCATCGAGGGCACGGGCGCCTACGACCCGCGCAACAAGGAAGGCTACCTGGGCCTCAGCCTGGCGGACTCCAGCAGCGGCCGGCTGGCGCTGGGCGTGGACTACCACTGGCTGTCGCTGGGGCGCGGCGGGGCGCGGACGTCCGCGAACCTGAGCACGCTGGGCGCGGCGCTGCCGCTGAGCCAGTCGCTGATCATCGGCCTGTCGGGGCACTACCTGCGGCTGAATGGCCAGCAGCGCTTCGCCAACTCCATCACGATGGACGCGGGCATCCTGGTGCGGATGAGCGAGCAGCTGACGCTGGGCGTGTCGGGGCACAACCTCATCGACACGGAGAACGTGGAGCTGACGCGCTATTTCTCCGCGCACGCGGGCTACGTGGGGCAGGCGCTGGTGGTGGCGTTCGACGTGCGCGCGGACTTCGAGACGCGCGACTCGGCGGTGCTCACGTACAACACCGGCGCGGAGTACATCCTCGACCAGACGATTCCCCTGCGCTTGGGCTACACGTACGACGGCTTCCAGGAGGTGTCGCGCCTGACGGTGGGCGCGGGCTTCATGTCGCCCGGCGGCGGCGGCGTGGACCTGGCGTACCAGCACGACCTGGGCGGGCTGAACGGGCGCATGCTGGCGCTCACGCTGCGGCTGCTGGTGAACTGAAGCGTCAGCGGCCCGGGCGGCCGGCTTCGGCGGCGTCCCGCAGGGCGAGGTAGCGCTCCGAGGCGGCGAAGCGGACCAGCTCCTCCAGCTCCGAGTCGTGGGGGCGGCGGGCGCGCAGGACGGTGAGCGCGGGCCCGGGGCCTCCGCAGGCGACGAGCCCCGCGCGGTTGGCGGAGTCACGCGCGGCGGCGACCAGCAGGCTCGCGTCGAAGTCGCGGGTGCCGGGCTCCATCAGGAGGGCGGCGCGCTCCAGGGCCCTGGGGGACAGGGACTCGCGCACCACGCGGGCGTCGTCGCCCGCGTCCTTGGGGTTCTTGAGGACGGAGGACAGGAGCGCGAGCGCGCGCAGCAGGTGGTCCTTGCGCAGGGCGCGCAGGGCGAGCAGGTCCGGCGACAGCGAGAACAGCGCGCGGCCGGCGTGGAAGCGCAGCTCGGCGTTCGTGGGGGGCTGCTGCACGAGGAGCCGGCCCACGACGAGGCGCGGGGCGGAGGTGTGCAGCGGGGTGATGTTGGCGGTGTCGTCGTCGCCCGCGACGAGCTCCGGCAGGGGCACGCCCAGCAGGCGCGCGGTGGTGTGCAGCGCGTCCAGGATGGCGGTGGCGCCGGGGCCCGCGGAAGCGCGCAGGGGCTCCGAGGTGCTGGCGATGCGCGCGGGTGACGGGAACAGCCGGCACAGCGCGATGCCCACGCACGCGAGCAGCTCACCGGACGGGGTGCGCAGGCCCGGGTGGCGCAGGCCGGCGCGCTCCTGGTTGGAGAGGGGGCCGCGCTGCACGCGGGGCGCGGGGACGTCACGGCCTTCCAGCGCGTCCGCGAGCTCGCGCATGAGCGCGGCGCGGGTGACGTCGCCGCGCTGGTCGAAGTGGTCCACGAGGCCGCGGTAGGGCTTCGGGTCGAGCGGACGCTCGCGCACGAGCTTGAAGACGATGGGCTCCGCGGAGGTGGCCTCGGCGGGAGGCGCGGCGTCCGGGACGGCGGCGGGCGTTTCGCGGGTCTCCGCGGCGCCGACGGTGGTGCGGCCACTGGCCTGGGGACGCGTGGGGGCGGGGCCGGCGACGGTGCCTTCGGGACGGCCGGCGCGGTGGATGCGGCGTACGGGGTCCATGCGGCCCGGAGGCGCTTCCCACGCGATGACGCTCGTGGCCTCCACGGGCCCGCCGCCGAGTTCCTCGGAGTCTTCGTCCTCGTCCGGAATCTGGCTGAGGAGGGGGATGTCGGGCGGAGCTTCGGGAGCGCCGCGGCCCCTGGCCGGAGGAGCGACGGGACGCGAGGCTCCGGCCATGGCGCGGGGCGCGGGGGCCGGGGGCTCCACGCCACTGGCGGACAGCGGGGCGCGGGGGGGAGCGGGAGGTTCCACGCCGCTGGCGGACAGCGGGAGCCGGGGCGCGTGGCCGGCGCGTGGGGCGCGGATCTGCGTGCCCGCGTTCTTGGAGGCGCGGGTGGCCGGGGAGGCGTTGTCCTCTGCGGCGGGCGCGGCGGTGGCGGCCTTGCGTGACACGGCGGCTTCGAGATCCGCGTCCTGCGGGAGCGGTGCTCCGAAGGCCGTGGTTCTTTCGCGGGGCGGGGCGGAGGAGGTTCGCTGCTTGCGGTCGGGCGCGGAGGCGCCGTCGTCCGGAGGAAGTGCCGGTTCGCTCGCGGCACCGCGAGCGGGCTTCATGGCCCGGGCCATGCCGCTGGGAGCAGGGGCGGATTCCGCGAGCGAGGCAGCGCCTTCCGCTGGCGCCTTCGTGGACGCGGAGCGACGGGGCGGCTCTGATTCCGGCGACGTGCTCGCGACCGACGTGTGACGGCCGGATGGGGCCTTGGGCTGGCGGGTGGCTTCCGTGTTCGATGCGGGAGCGCCTACGCCGGCGTGACGGCCAGACGGTGCCGTAGGTTGGCGTGAGGCTTCCGTGGATGACGACGCGAGGCCTATCGGCGAGTGACTTCCGGACGGCGTCTTGGGTTGCCGAGACGCTTCCGTGGATGACGACGCAGCGCCCACCGGAGCGTGACGGCCAGACGGTGCCTTCGGCTGGCGTGAGGCTTCCGTGGAGGATGATGCAGGGCCTACCGGCGAATGACCTCCCGACGGTGCCTTCGGCTGGCGCAGTGCTTCCGTGGAGGAAGATGCAGGGCCTACCGGCGAGTGACTTCCGGACGGTGCCTTCGGTTGCCGAGGTGCTTCCGTGGATGAAGCTGCCGCGCCCACCGGAGCGTGATGCCCGGACGGTGCCTTCGGCTGGCGGACGACCTCCGCATCCGGCGATGCCGACGCGGCTCGACCAGCGGGTGAGGACTTGCCCTTCCGGGCCGCGCCGTCCTTCGCCCGGGGGGAACGCTTGCCCGGTGCATCGTCGGACGAGGCCTCCTCCGCCTTGAGCAGCGATGGGACGTCCGTGTTGGACGTGACTTCGTCCGACAGGTCCTTGCGCTTCGAGGGCACGAGCCCCGTGGCGACCGGCGGTGCCACGAGCACCGACGGCGGCGGAACCCCGACGGGCTGCGGCGGCGCGGTGCGCGCGGGTTCGGACGGAGGCGGACGGGCGCGCTGCTCGCGGGACTTTCTCAGGCTCTCGGCGCGACGCGCGTAGAGACGGGCCTTCTCGGTGTTGTGCAGCACCTCGCGGCAGAAGAGCGCGAGCCGCTCCCACGTGTGCTGGCGCTCCTCGTCGTCCTCCGTCGCGGTGGCCGCGTTCTCCAGCGCCCAGGCGGCCTCGCCAAACTGCTCGCGCTCGGTGCAGCGGTCCGCGAGCAGCAGCCACGCCTCCTTGTGCCCCGGCTCGAAGCGCACGGCCTGGCGCAGCTCCGCCAGGGCCGCGCCCGCGTCGCCCATCGCCTCCAGTGTGGCGACCCGCTCCAGGTGCGCCTTGCGCGCGGCCGGTCCCCGAGGCTCACGGGCAAGCTGCGCGTGCAGCAGCTGGCTCAGCGCGGGCAGATCTCCCAGGCGGCGCGCGAGCGCCAACAGGTGCTCCCGGGGCTGCTCGTTGTCGGGGCTCTCCGCGAACACCTCGGCCCAGGCCCACTGCGCGATGCGCAGGTCGCCCAGCGACTCCTCCGCGGTCCGCGCGAGCACCCGCAGCGATTCCAGGCGATCCGGCGCGCGGCGCGGTGCGGCGGCACAGGCGGCGCGCAGCCGCTCGACCTGGGCGAAGCGCTCGTCGTCGGAGACACTGCGCACGAGCCCCGCGAGCACGGGCAGCATTCCGGGCACGAGCGCATCCGCCGCCTCGAAGTCCTCGCGCGCCTTCGCGGGATTGCCCATGTTCAGCTGCCGCTCGCCGCGCGTCAGCAGGGCCACGGCCCGGGCCCGCGAGGTCCTCGCGCGAGCAATCGCGTCATCGAGCGCACGCCGCACCAGCGAGGCATCCTCGCGCTGGGACAGGAGGCGGACCTGCTCACGCAACGCGGTGCGCTCACCGGTCAGCTCGACGATCTCCCGGTACATGCGCGCGGCGCCCGCGGAGTCCTGGAGCTCGTTCTCCATCACCTCCGCGAGCCGCGTGAGGGCTTCCGCTCGCTCCGGGGCGTCCTTCGCCCGGTCCGCGCGCTTGAGGTACAGCTGCGCCAGTTCGCGCCACGCCCGACGCGCGATGAGCTGGGCCTCCTGGCGCTGCGACTGAGCCCGCTCCGAGCCCTCGTCCGGGCCGCGCGCGGAGGAAGCCGCGTCCGGAGCCGGGCTCGTGCCGGGCTCGGAGGGCTTCACCGAGGGCAGGCGCGTGGAGTCGCGCTTGGGAGCAGCGGGGGTTGCCTGCACCGGGGCGAGGGACGCGGATGAATCCGGCTGCGGGAAGACCACTTCCGACGTCGATTCTTCTTCGTCGAACGCAGGCTTCGCGGTGGCGGGAACCAGCACGGAGGACTGTCGCGGAGCGGCGGGCTTCTCGGCCAGGGACTGCGTTGACGCGGGAGCGCCCTTCTCCGCTTCGACACGCTCGGGCGGGATGATCTCCGAGGTCGACTCTTCTTCGTCGAACGCCATTGCTGGCGCGCCTGGCACCAGGACCGCGCCGGCAGGACGCGGGAGGATGACCTCCGACGTCGCTTCGTCCGCGTCGAAGCCCTTCGAGGGACCGCCTGGCACCAGCACCGCATCCGGCTGGCGTGGAGGCGTCTTCTTCGACGTCGAGGTGCTCTCGCTGGATGGCTTTGCCTGCGTCCCGGCCGGCTCGGGCTGACGCGGGTGGAGGTCCTCCGTCGCCGCTGCGCTCTCGTCGGAGGCCTTCGCCTGAGCTTCAGCGGCCGGTCCCGCCGGACGCGGAAGGAGCATCTGCGACGTTGATTCGTCTTCGTCAAAAGCCTTGGAGGGTGCTCCCGGAACCAGCACCGATACGAGCGGACGCGGCGGCATCCGCTCCGATGCGGAGGGTGCTTCCTCGGATGACTGCCGCGACGCCGTCGCGGGCTTTTCTTCGAGAGCCTGTGAGGTATCGGCTGGCGAGGCCTCTTCAAGCTTCTTGCCGAAGACCTGCGTCGACTCGAACAACGGAGGGGCGCTCGGCGCGGCAACAGGCGGCTTTTCGGGCGTGGAGGCCGCATCGACGGGCGAGGTGCTCGACACCGTGATGCCATGCACTTCGGCTGTCGGCGTCGCAGCCTGCTCTTCAGGCGCCCGTGTCGCCGACGACGTTGCTTCGACGGCCTTCGCCTCGGGCGCGACCGCCGTATCCGCGGGCCGTGAGGATGCGCTGGATACGTCCACGGCACTTTCAGGTGCCGGTGCCGTATCCGACGCCGTGGTGACGCTCTCGGACTTCGGCGCCGCGTCCACGGGCGACGACTCGCGCGGGGTCGCGGCGTTCCGAGCATCGGTCATCGACGTCGCATCGACAGACGGCAGGACGTTCGACGGCCCCACCGACGCAGGCACCGCATCCCTCGGCGGCGACCCACCCGATGCTCCGGTGCCCTTGTCGCTCAGCGCCTGCGCTACCGCGTCAGGAGGCGCCGTATCCGGGGCCTTCTCGCCGGAAGCCCTGGCACTGGAAGCACCCTCCAACGCCTGCTCCGTCCCTCCCGCGTACGGCACGGGCTCCGGAACAGACCTCGCCCCCCGTGGTGGCGTCACCACCCGGGCCTTGCCCGGGCCTTCGTCCTCCCAGGGGAACTCCGGTCCTCGCGACGCCGTCCGTCCCAGCCCGGCCCACTCGCCCAGCGGGACCTGCACCGTGTCGGCTCGCGGAGCCCTCGCTGGCGGCGCCTGCACCACCGGCATCTCCACCACCGTGTTCCCCAGCTCCGGATCCGACAGCGCCAGCGCGGACACCTCCACGGTCTTCGTCCGCGACTCGTCGTCCTCCCCCGCTGGCCGCCGCGACGGCGCTTCCTTCGCCTTCGCCACCCGCTCGCGCAGCACGTCCAGCACGAAGCGGGCCCTGGCGTCGTCGGGCGCGTCCATCAACAACCCGTTGAGCACCGCCGCGGCGCGCGCCTCCTGCCCCGTGCGCCGCAACACCCGCGACAGCTGCCGGCGGACCTCGCGGCGCACCTCGCCCCGCTCCGTCACCATCGCCGCGTCCAGCAGGGTGATGACGGCTCGCTCCGTGCCCGCCCGCAGCGCGCACCGGACCAGCACCGCCGCGAGCCGGGGCGTCATCGGCAGGGAACGGCTGGCGGACACCAGTCCGGAATACGCCCGCGCCGCCTGCCCCTCCTGGAGCAACCGAGCGGCATCCCGGCAGACCTGGGCCACCGCGCCTCGCACGTCCTCGCCTCGCGAACCCGTCCCCGGTCCGCGAGGGGAGGGCTCCGGCGTCCCTGGGCCCTTGCCGTGTCTCCCGCCACCCATGAAGCCCCCAGTCTACACACGATGCGCGCGACGGGGGCACCCTGTCCGCTCCCACGAAGGGCCCCGGGGTTTCCAGGTTCTCAGGGGGCAGCCACCGCCCCGATGGCCCCCTCTGGAATGCCCACCCCCGCCGCGTCGAAGAACGCCCGCAGGTCCTCCGGCACCGGCGCCTCCAGCCGCAGCGGCCGGCCCGTGCGCGGATGGCCCAGCTCCAGCGCGTGCGCGTGCAGCAGGCAGCGCGGCGCCATGAGGCTCCCCGCGCTCCCCGCGCCGCCGTAACGCGCGTCCCCCAGGATGGGCGTCCCCAGCGCCGTGAGGTGCGCCCGGAGCTGGTGCGTGCGGCCCGTCCGGGGCAGCAGCTCCACCAGGCAGAACGCATCCCCCGCGAACAGCGTCCGGTAGTCCGTCCACGCGGGTACGCCATTGGCCGCGCGGGTCGCCCGCCAGCGCCCCGGCCGCGACGGGTCCTTCGACAGGGGCAGGTCCACCGTGCCGCCCGCCGGAAGCCCCGGCCCCGTCGCCGCGAGGTACCGCTTGCGCGCGGTGCCCTCCCGGAACGCCTCCGCCAGCGCGGACGTGGCCGCGGCCGTCTTGCCGAACACCGTCACCCCGGAGGTCTCCCGGTCCAGCCGGTGCACCAGCCCCGCCTGCCGTCCCAGGTGCTCACCCACCAGGTCCACGAGGCTTCCGCCCACGCGCCCTTCCGTGGGCTGCGCGTTCAGCCCCGGGGGCTTGTCCACCGCGATGACGTCCGCGTCCTCGAACAGCACGCGCAAGGGGGCCGCCGGCTTCGCGGCCTCCAGGGGGCTCTGCCCCGCCTCCTCCAGCACCACCGTCACCACCTGCGCTGGCTGCAGCCGCACCGCCCCGTCCCGCGCTCGGCGTCCCGCCACGTACACGGCGCCCACGTCCACCAGCCGCCGCACGTCCGCCACCGGCAGGCCCAGCTCCGCCGCCACCGCCTCCACCAGCACCCGCCCCGCGTGCGCCCCTTCCGCCCGGAACGTCCGGCGCTTCATCGCCTGCCCTCCCCGCCCGTCCACGCGAGGCTCCCGGACACGGAGCCCCTCCATGGGCACCGCCCCGCCCCCGGGCCAGCCCCTTCCGTGGGGGACTCCAGGGGAGCATGCGGCCGGGCAGCGGAGGTGGAGGACATGGCGCGACACTCTATGCGCGCGGTCCCTGCCCTGACGCGGGCTTCCTGTTACCTTCCGCGCCGCCATGGACCGTCCCCTGCTCTCCGTCCGGTCGCGGCTGGATGACTTCCTCGCCGAGCTGGCCACCCTCCAGTACCGCTACGGCGCCGGACTCTCCCCGGACCTCCCCGTCGCGCGCCTGTACGCCTCCTTCCCGGAGCTGTCCTCGCCGGAGACGTTCGCCGCCGCCAACGAGGCCCTCGCGCGCGCTCGCGGCAAGGACGACCCCGTCGCCGTCCGCCGCATCACGCTCGTGCGCGAGCTCATCGCCACGCAGGTGGAGGAGTCGCTGGCCCTGCCCGCGGCGGACGCCGTCGTCGCGCTGGAAGCCCGCTCCCACATCCCCGCCGACGACACGACGCTGTCGCTGGCCCAGGCCCTGTCGCAGCTTCCGCGCGAGGCCAGCCGCACCCGCCGCGCCCTGCTGGAGCGCGGCGCCGGCAACTTCCTCTGGGAGAACCGGGGCCCCTACGGTGACCGGCGCGACGCCGCCCTCCAGGCCGCGGAGGTGCTGGGCTTCCCGGACTACCCCTCCCTGCGCATGGACGTCACCGGCATCGACGCGGCGAAGCTCGCCGAGGCCGCCGAGCAGACCCTCCAGCGCACCGAGGACGCCTACCGCGACGTGCTGGCCTACGTGCTGCGCAAGCTGGAGCCCACCCTGCGCCCGCTGCCCGGCGGCGAGGCGCGGCGCCACGACGTGCAGCACGCGCTGCGCGCCCCGTGGATGGACGCGTACTTCCGCCGCGAGGACACCGTCCCCGCCGTGATGCGCTGGCTGTCCGACTGGGGCCTCCACCCGGAGGCCGGCGGCCGCATCCGCCTGGACGACGAGGCCCGCCCCGGCAAGGCGTCACGCCCCTTCGTCGCCGCCGTGCGCGTACCCCAGGAAGTCCGCCTGGTCCTCCAGCCCAGGAGCGGCATGGACGCGCTGGGCGACCTGCTCCACGAGCTGGGCCACGCGTGGCACCTGGCCCACGTGGACGAGGACGCCCCCATGGAGCTGCGCCGCCTGGGCGACGCCTCCGTCACGGAAGCCTACGCCGCCACCTTCGAGCGGCTGCTCATCTCCCCGCCCTGGCTCAAGCGCTACCTGGGCCTGCCGTCCGGCACGACGAAGGACGTCGTGCGCATGGGCGCCTTCCAGGCCCTGGCCGTGCTGCGCCGCCACTGCGCGAAGCTGTCCTACGAGCTGTCCCTTTCCACCAAGGGCGCCTCCGCGGACCGCGCGGACGAGTACGCCGACGGCCAGCGCCGCGCCCTCTTCGCGCAGCCGCACCCGGGCTTCTTCCTGCATGACGTGGATTCGCAGCTCTACGTCACCCGCTACCTGCGGGCCTGGGCCCTGGAGACCCGGCTCACCGCGCACCTGCTGGAGCGGTTCAACGAGGACTTCTGGCGCAACCCCGCCGCCTTCGCCTGGCTCAAGGGGCTCTTCGCGCGCGGCGGCGCCGCCGACGCGGAGGGACTGGCCACGGAGGTCTCGGGCACGCCGCTGGCGCTGCCCGAGGCGGGAGCGCGCCTCGTGGCCATCCTCAACCAGTAGGGAGAACGGCCCCTACTTCTTCTTGGCGCGCAGCGCGCGGACGATCTTGTCCTTCGCCGCGTTGGCCGGGGCCTCGCGGGTGCGGACCGCGGCGGGCGCCTTGGAGGCGTTGGCCGCCGTGCGCGTCTGGCCGGTGCGCGCGCGCATGGCCTTCATCAGCTGCATCTCGATGACGAGCAGCTCGTCCGCGAGCTCCGCGTTGGCACCCGCGGCGCGGGGCAGCGGCGCGCTCTTGCTGGGGGCGCCCGCGCCGTGGCGCATGCGCAGGGCCTTCTCCTCCTCGGCCGTCAGCGTGGTGGACTTCTCCAGCGCCGCCTTGACCTCTTTCGCGGTCAACGTGCTACTTCCGACCTTGCGCTCCATCTCCGCTCCCTTCGTTGTGCACGCCTGAACACCCGAGCATGTCAGATGCGTCTGGGCCGCAACCGACGAGGATTGTAGAGGACGCAAGAGGGCCGTCAAAATTTCTTCCAACAGGCCGCTGCCATTCTGTAGCGACCCGGCCCACCCGCTACAGCTACAGGCGCATCCCCAGGCCCAGGAAGGTGGAGCGCAGGCTCTGCCGCTGCCCGGAGAAGGGGTTCCCCCTGGCGGAGAAGTTCTGGTAGCGCGCCTCGGCGGAGAGGAAGAGGTTCTCCCCCAGCTCCAGGCCCACGCCGCCGCACAGCTCGAAGCCCACCTGGAGCACCCGGCTGCCCAGCGCGTCCGGGGCCGCCGGCTGGGGACGTGAGTGGGGTACCAACAGGCTGGCCCCCACCCCCAGGAAGGGCCGCACCCGGGTGTCTCCCAGGGGCACCACGCGCACGGACATGGGCGTCACCTCCGTCAGGTGCCGGCTGGACGCCAGGTGCCCGCCCACCTCCAGCACCGCCCCCGGCTTGCGGTACGCCCAGCCCAGGCCCGCGCTGTAGCCCACCGTGCGCCCCGCCTCCGCGTCGCCCTTGAGGACGTAGGCCCCCAAGGGCGCGACGGTGATGCCCAGGTCGCGGGAGGGTTCGGCGAGGGCCGGGGTCGCCAGGAGCGCGAGCCCGGCGCACGCCAGGGGGAGGGCGGAGCGGAACATGGCCCTCTCCCAGAGCAAGGCCAGGGCCAGGGGGGTTCCCCAGCCGCTTCAAGCACTTGCGGGAAGGCCCCGGGCCGGACGGCGGCCCACGCAGGACACGGCCGTCACAGCCTCACACGGGACGCACCTCCCGCCGTGAAGCCGTGGGGCTTCCAACGGTCAGGAGGTGTGGGACGTACGTCAGTTGCCCTCGGCCTCGTCTTCCGGTTCGGGGGCGCCGGCGCCGGGCGTGGCGCCCGGGGTGGCGGGCGAGTCCCCCGGCTTGGTGCGCGGGATGCCGAAGTGGTCCAGCGCGTCCGCGATGCCCTGGGGCTTGTCCGCGTCCGGCAGGAAGTCCTGGGGCGGCTGCAGCTTGGGGTCCTTGCCGATGTCCGTCAGGCTGGACTCCAGCGTCATGCGCAGCTCCGCGGCCTCCGGGGTCTTCTCCTGGGGCACGCCGATTCTCCCGTCCAGCCGGGCCTTGAGGACGACGGACGTGGCCGAGTCCACCAGCACCTCGCCCTCCAGCGAGCGGGGCAGCCGGTGCGCGAAGAAGTTGGCGCGGCGCTTCGTCGTCTCGTCCGCGTTCTTGGGCGTGAAGGCGGCGGGCATCTTCCGCGGCGGGCCGCCCTCCTGGGGGGCGCCCAGGGACACGTTGTACTTCCACGCGGTGCGCCCCTCGTGGGTGACGGTGCCCGCGGGGGTGAGCTTGATGCGGCCCTGGAAGAGGCTGTCGAAGTCGCGGATGGCGCCCGTCAGCTCCGTGCGGGTGCGCTCGGCCATGCCGCGGTCGCGCAGGCGCTGGCGGTACGGGCCGTAGCGGTTGCGCGCGAAGACCTGGCCCTTCACGCGCATCACCTCCAGGCCCTGGTCGCGCGAGTTCTCCAGGATGCCGTGGAAGTCGCCATTGACGCCGCCGGGGCCCGCGCGGAAGGAGCGCGTCTCCGTGAGCTTCACGGGGTTGTTGCCGCTGGGGCCGGCCCACTCGTAGCTGAGGGTGGACTGGAAGAAGTGCGGGCCCAGCCGCTCGGTCACCTCCGCGGCGTCCATGCCCAGGATGCGGCGGGACACCTGGGGGTTGTCCGCGACGTCCTCCGGCGGCAGCTTCTCCTTCGCCGAGGCCACCACCTTCGGCGGGTCCTCCGGCGAGAAGATGCGGGCCTTGGCCGCCTTGTCGACGGGGTCGGAGCAGCCGGTGGCTGCCAGGACCAGGGCGAGGGCGGCGGACTTCGTCAGACTTCTCACGGAACCTCCACGACCAGGACGGCGGGGGCGGCAAGTTACGTGGGGGGGACATGAGCGGCAAGCGGTGGCTTGCGTGCGGCCGTGCAAGGGATAGAACGCCCAACCCATGCAGAACCTGCGAGACAAGTTGTTGAAAGCGGGCCTCGTCTCCGAGGAGCAGGCCAAGAAGTCCGACTCCACGCCCTCGGCGCCACGGCGCCAGGAGGACAACCGGGGGAGCGCTCCACGCGCGCCGGCTCCTCGGGGACGTGATGAGAATCGGACAGCCGGAGGCCCGCCGCGCCGCGATGACCGCGGAGGTCCGCCGCGCCGTGAGGGCGGTGGCGGTCCGCCGCGCGGCGCCGGAGGTCCCCCGCGCCACGGTGCGGGCGGTCCGCCGCGTCAGGGCGGAGGCTTCCGGAGCGGCCCCCAGGGTGGGTTCGGCGCGAACGCGCGTCCGGGCACGCCCACGGAGAAGCCCATCCCCAAGCTGCCGCCCATGCCGGGCTCCAAGGCCTACCAGCGCGCCGAGTCCAAGAAGCAGGTGGAGCTGGACCGCGCCCTGCGCGAGCTGGTGCTGGGCGCCCAGGTGCCCCAGGAGGCGGGCGAGACGGCGTTCTACTTCATGACGCGCAAGGGAAAGCTGCGCCGCATGGAGCTGAGCCCCGCCCAGGCCAAGCAGCTGGAGGACGGCGAGCTGGGTGTGGTGGAGCGTCCGGAGCCCGCGCAGATTGAGCACTCGCTGGTGCCCGCCGCCGTGGCCGAGCAGATGTACGCGCTGTCCGCCAAGGCCGTGCGCTTCTTCAACCGCAAGGAGAACCCCGTCGGCTTCATGAACGACGAGGAGCTCAAGGCGCAGCAGGCCGCCGAGGCCTCCGGCACCGCGCCGGAAGTCGCCGACGAGCCCGAGGCCGCCGCGGAAGGTTCCGAGGAGGGCGGCGAGTCCGCCGAGGCCACCACCTCCGAGCCGTCGCCCGAGCCGAGCGGCGAAGGCAGCCCCCAGTCCTGACGTTCCTTCCCGTGCCCTCCCCTCCTTCCCGTCCGGGAGCGAGGGGAGGCGCGGCTTCCACCGCCGTCCGCGTCAGCCGAACGCGTCGATGCCGGTGATGGCCTTGCCCAGCACCAGCGTGTGCACCTCGTGGGTGCCCTCGTAGGTGAAGACAGACTCCAGATTGAGCATGTGGCGCACGGGCGGGTAGTCGTCCGTGATGCCGTTGGCGCCGTAGATGCTCCGGGCCACGCGGGCGATGTCGAGCGCGCTCTTCACGTTGTTGCGCTTGGCCAGGCTCACCATCACGGGGTTGCTCCTGCCTTCGTCCTTGAGGCGCGCGAGCCGCAGGCTCAACAGCTGCGCCTTGACGATCTCCTGGAGCATGTCCGCCAGCTTCTCCTGTGTGAGCTGATAGCCGGCGATGGACTTGCCGTCGAACTGCGTGCGGGCCAGCGCGTATTCGCGCGCACCCTCGAAGCAGGCGATGGCCGCGCCCGTCACCGCGAACGCGATGCCGGCCCGCGCGTTGTTGAGACACGACAGCGGCCCCTTGAGGCCCACGACGCCGGGCAGCACGTTGCGGTCCGGCACGCGCACGTCCTGGAAGGACAGCTCGCTGGTGCGCGAGGCGCGCAGGGAGAACTTGCCGGGAATCTCCCGCGCGCTGAAGCCGGGCATCCCCTTCTCCACCAGGAAGCCGCGCACGGACTCCGGGCCGCCGTCCTCCGTCTTCGCCCACACCACCGCGACGTCCGCGATGGAGCCATTCGTAATCCAGGCCTTGGTGCCGTTGAGCACCCAGGTGTCCCCGTCCTTCCGCGCACGGGCGCGCATGCCGCCGGGGTTGGAGCCGAAGTCGGGCTCGGTGAGGCCGAAGCAGCCGATGAGCTGTCCCTTCGCCATGCCCGGCAGGAAGCGCGTCTTCTGCTCCTCGCTGCCATAGGCGTGGATGGGGAACATGCACAGCGAGCCCTGCACGGACGCGAAGCTGCGCAGGCCGGAGTCACCGCGCTCCAGCTCCTGCAACACCAGGCCGTAGCTGACGGTGTTCATGCCCGCGCAGCCGTAGCCCTGGAGGTTCGCGCCCAGCACGCCCAGCTCCGCCAGACCCGGGATGAGGTGCGCGGGGAAGGTGCCGTCGCGGAAGTGCTTACCGATGATGGGCAGCACCTCCGCGTCCACGAAGCGGGCCACCGCGTCGCGGGCGGCCTTCTCCTCGGCGGACAGCAGGTCGTCGATGCGGAACAGGTCGGTGATGTCGGCGCGGGGCATGGCGGCGAGCTTGACGTCGCCATGCGGGAGCCGTCAAACCACCGGTGCCTCAGGGCTTCGCGGGCGCGAGCGCTTCCAGGTCCGCGTCACGCAGGAAGTTGACCAGCGGACCGTCAATCTTCCGCTGACCGTCCACCACCACGGTGGGCTTGAGGAAGAAGAGGTTGTTCCAGTTGAAGTCATACAGCGCCTGCTCGGCGGCGTCGTTCCAGGTCCCATCCATGCGGCCCCGGTAGTACCCAAGCTTGTGCAGCACGCGCTTCACGACCTTCGCCGTCTCCTTGTCCAGGGAGACGAGGTCCGACGCGTACGGCGCCGCGACGCCCGCCTGGTAGCGGTTCATCTCCACGTCCAGCTCGCGCAGCGCGTTCCGGCTGCTGTGCACGACGGCGTCCGCGAGCACCTTCGTGTAGAAGACCGCCTCGTTCTCGGAGCTCCAGACGCGGATGACGCCGGAGCGCTCGCCGTTGTTGTCGCCGCCCACCCTGGCCCCCGCCTTGAGCGACGCGAGCAGCCGCTGCGGCAGGCTGCCCTTCGCCTGCTGGAAGCCCGTCGCCATCGCGTCACAGATGGAGGAGGTGGTCTGGTTGTTGGCCTGCACCACGAAGGTGGCGCCCTTCACGGCGCAGCGATGCGAGGGGCTCTCCGCGCCGGTCTGCTGGCCCACGGTGATGGTGCCGTCGGGATTGAGCTTCACCGCGGCGAGCTGGCGGTAGTCCGCGTACGGGTCCACGGTGAACACATAATCGACGGCGGCCTGGGCCGTGTCGCCCGCGTCGGTGCGGGCGAGGATCGCCTCGGCGTCATCCACCGACGGGTAGAACATGGAGGCCACCGCCACGTCCGGACGGCCATAGGGCACCAGGCCGCTGATGCCCGCGGGGAACGAGAGGCTGGCCACGCCACAGGACTTCTCCACGGCGTCGCACGCGACGATGGCGCGCGTGCCCATGAGACGCGGGTTGACCTTGTCCGTGGGGGCAGCGGCCATGGCGGATGTGGACATGAACATCAGACAGGAGACGGCCAGCAGGCCACGAGGGAAGGTCTTCATGTGCAGGGGACTCCGATGCAGTGAGTGATGTCTGGAAGAGCCCCCCTGGAGCGCGGACGATGCATTCCGCCAGGCATCGTCCGCCCGGGGGGTCGGTGCATTACTCCGCGCCGTGACGGAACGCCTTCGGATCCGCGTCGCGCAGGTAGTTGACCAGCGGACCGTCAATCTTCCGCTGGCCGTTCACCACCACGGTGGGCTTGAGGAAGAAGAGCGTGTTCCAGTTGAAGGCATCCAGCGCCTGCTCGGCGGCGGTGTCCCAGGTCCCGTCCACGACACCGGTGTAGAACCCGGCCCTGGACAGCGCGGTCTTCACGACCTTCGCCGTCTCCGCGTCGAGCGGGATGAGGTCCGACGCGTACGGCGCGGCGATGCCTGCCTGGTAGCGGTTCATCTCCACCTCCAGGTCCTTCAGCGCGGTCCGGCTGGTGTGCACGACGGCGTCCGCGAGCACCTTCGTGTAGAAGGTCGACTCGTTCTCCGAGGTCCAGACGCGGATGACGCCGGAGCGCTCGCCGTTGTTGTCCCGGCCCACGGCGGCCCCCGCCTTGAGCGACGCGAGCAGCCGCTGCGGCAGGCTGCCCTTCGCCGTCTGGAAGCCCGTCGCCATGGCGGCGCAGATGGTGGCGGTGGTCTGGTTGTTGGCCTGCACCACGAAGGTGGCGCCCTTCACCGCGCAGCGCTGCGGGGCGTTCTGCGCGCCGGTCTGCTGGCCCACGGTGATGGTGCCATTGGGGTTGAGCTTCACCACGGCGAGCTGGCGGTAGTCCGCGTACGGATCCACGGAGAACACGTAGTCGACGGCCTGCTGGGCCGTGTTGCCCGCGTCGACGCGCGCGAGGACCGCCTCGGCGTCATCCACCGACGGGTAGAACATGGTGGCGATGGCCACGTCCGGGCGGCCGTACGGCACCAGGCCGCTGATGCCCGCGGGGAAGGAGATGCTGGCCACGCCGCAGGACTTCTCCACGGCGTCGCACGCGACGATGGCGCGCGTGCCCATGAGACGCGGGTTCGCCTTGCCCGTGGGGGCCGCGGCCAGTGCGGACGTGGACGCGAACATCAGGCATGAGGCGGCCAGCAAGCCGCGCTTGAAGGTCTTCATATGCAGGGGACTCCGATGCAGTGGTGGGTGTCTTGAAGAGCCCCCGGCAGCGCAAATGATGCATTTCGTCGTGCACCGTCCGTACGAATCACACGCTGCGCCCTATGCTGTGGGGCCATGGCAAACGAGACGACGAAGAGCGTGGTGGTGACGGGCGCCAGCCGGGGCATTGGCCGCGCGGTGTCCCTGGCGTTCGCGCGCGAGGGCTATGACGTCTGGGCGCTGGCGCGCTCCGCGGAGTCGCTGGAGGCGCTGCGCAAGGAGGGCGGCGAGCGCATCCGCACGCTCACGGTGGACGTGGCGGACGAGTCCGCGCTGCTCGCGGCGTGCAAGACCGTCCTGGCGGCGGGGACGCCCCGGGTGCTGGTGAACAACGCGGGCATCACCGTGTCCGCGCCGCTGACGAAGACGTCCACGGCGGACCTGGCCAAGGTGATGGCGGTGAACGTGACGGCGCCGTTCGTCCTGTGCCGCGAGCTGATGCCCGCCATGGCCTCCGCGGGCGGCGGGCGGGTCATCAACATCGGCTCCATCACCGCGACGCGCGGGGCGAAGTACACGTCCGCGTACTGCGCGTCCAAGCACGCGCTGCTGGGGCTGACGCGCGCGCTGTCGGTGGAGTACGCGCGCAAGAACGTCACCGTGAACATCGTGAACCCGGGCTGGGTGGAGACGGACATGTTCGCGGGCGCGACGGCCGCCATCACGAAGACGACGGGCCGCAGCGAGGAGCAGGCCCGCGAGGCCCTGGCCGGGATGAGCGCCATGGGCCGCATCATCCAGCCGGAGGAGGTGGCCGCGATGTGCCTCTTCCTCGCGTCGGAGGCGGCGGCCCCCATCACCGGCGCGGCCTACGCCATCGACGGCGGCGAGGCGGCGTAGCGGCGGGCACCCGCCGTCACAGGCGGTACTGCTCCACGATGTTGCTGACCTCGTGGGACGCGGTGGTGAGGCGCGCGGCGGCCACGGCGCTGGTGGCCACGCGCTCCACCGTCTCGTCCGCCAGCCGCGTCAGGTCGCTCAGCGCGGCGAACAGCTCCGCGATGCCCGCGTCCTGCTGGCTCACCATGTCCGCGATGCTCTTCACGGACACGCTGTTGTTCTGGATGACCGCGGCCAGCGCGCGCAGGCTCTCACCCGCCGCGCGCGCCTGGTCCAGGCCGCCCTCCACCTCGCGCGTGCCGCCCTCGCTCGTCTGCACCGCCTCGGAGATGGCGCGGCCGATGTCGCCCAGGATGGACTGCACGCGCGCCGTGGCCGTCGCGGACTGGTCCGCCAGCGACCGCATCTGCCGGGCCACCACCGCGAACGCCCGGCCCGCTTCACCGCTGCGCGCCGCCTCGATGGCCGCGTTCAGCGCCAGCACGTTGGACTGGTCCGCCAGGTCCTTCACCGTGCCGGTGATGTCGCCCACCTGCCGCGTGCGCTGCCGCAGCTCCGACACCGTGGTGGAGATGCGCTCCACCTGCGAACGGATGTGCGTGAGCCCGCCCACGCTGCCCGCCACCGCGGACTCGCCCGCCTGCCCCACCGCGCCCGCCTTCTCCGCCTCGCGCAGCACGCCCGTCGCCCGCTGCGCCGCCGCCCGCGAGCTCTCCTGCAGCTGCCGCGCGGCGATCTGCGTCTGGTGCAGCGCCGCCGCCTGCCGCGTCACCGCGAGGTTCTGGTCCGACGCGGAGTTCGCCAGCTCCAGCGCCGTCGCCTCCAGCTCCTGCGCGGAGTTCTTCAGCGCCAGCAGCACCGCGCGCAGCCGCGCCATCATCTCCCGGAAGGACGTGGCCAGCTGGCCAATCTCGTCATGCGAGTGGATGTCCAGCGTGCCGCTGAAGTCGCCCTCGGCCACCACCCGCGCCGCCGCCGCGGTCAGCGCGCCCAGCGGCGCCATCATCCGCCGCACCAGCAGGAAGACGCCCCCGCCCGCCAGCAGCGCCACGAGCAGCCCCAGCCCCAGCACCCCCATCAGCGTGGTCCGCATCCGCGCCCACTCCGCCTGGGCACCGCGCGCCAGCACCAGCTCCAGCCCCTCCCCCACCTGCACCCGCGACACGTGCAGCGACGTGCCGCCCACGTCCACCTCGGCGCCGTCCGTCGCGCCCTGGCTCGCCCCCAGCAGCGCGGGCGCCTGGACCGCGTGCAGCGACTGCGCGACCAGCCGGGGCCCCACGTGCAGCAGCGACTCCAGGTGCTCGCTCCCCGCGCCCAGCCGCTTCAGCTCCTCCGCGCCCAGCTCCGCCCCCACCACCAGGAAGCCCACCGGCGCGCCGTTGACCTGGACCGGCTGCGCCACCGCGAACAGGGGCGCGCCCGTGGCCGGCAGCAGCACCTGCCCCTGCTGGCGCACCACCTTCGGAAGGCCCGGCAGGTCCTGCCCGCCCGTGGACGCGATCACCGTCCCGTCCACGCCCACCAGCACCAGCAGGTCCACGCCCAGCACCGCGCGCTGCTCGTTCAGCAGGGCGGCCGCCTCCGAGCGCTCGTGGGAGAAGGCCCGCGTGAACGCGGGGTTGGCCACCGCCACGTGCCCCAGCTCCGCCAGGACCCGCAGCTCCTGCTCCTTCAGCGCCTGCCAGCGCGTCGCATCCCGCGCCAGGGCGGAGGCCAGCTCGGACTCCACGCGCGAGCGCAGCGACAGCCCCATCACCGTCACGGTGAGCAGCGTGAGGGCGATAACGACGGCGGTGAGGGCCGCGGTCAGGCGCGCGGCAAGACTGAGCGTCATACGCAACGGGTGCTCGGACGAGGGGAGGGGGACGCGAGGGGGAGTCCCCAGATTAACCTGGAAATGATGAAGGATTGAAGTCCCTGTGTCGGGTGACTCCCCCTCCGTCCGGCCGGACCCATCGCGTCGGGTCGGCGGTCAGGACCGACCTGAGGGGTTCATGGGCCCGCACTCCCAGCGGGTGACACGGCGGGGAGGCGCTAGACCGCCACGCGCAGCACCACGGCGGTGATGTTGTCGCGGCCGCCGGCCTCGTACGCGGCGGAGACGAGCGCGTCACACGCGGCCTGGGCGGAGGGCGCGCGCAGCTGCTCCTGCAGCACCTCCGGTCCCAGCGGCTCATACAGCCCGTCCGAGCACAGGAGGAAGACGTCCCCGGGCTGCGTCTCCAGCCGCTGCAGGGTGGGCTCCGCGTTCTCCGTGCCCAGCGCGCGGGTGATGAGATGGCGCAGGTTGGCCGGGTTGCCAGGCGGCTCGCGCCCGGCCGCGCGCAGCTCCTCGATGAGCGAGTGGTCGCGCGTGAGCGACTCCAGGCGGCCCTCGCGCAGCCGGTACAGGCGGCTGTCGCCCACGTGGGCCACCGCCGCCCAGCGCTCTCCCACCGCGAGCGCCACCACCGTGGAGGCCATCTCCTTGAGCTTGCCCACGCGGCGCACGCGCAGGGTGCGCTGGGCGAGCGCGGTGCACGCGGCCAGGTAGTTCTCCTCGCGGCTCCTGGCCGGGTCCACGGCGTCCGGCCAGGTGCCGTCGCGGTCGCGGTCCAGCCTGTCGCTGAAGCCCGCGAAGGTGTCCACCACGCACTGGCTGGCGACCTCCCCGCCCTCCTGCCCTCCCAACCCGTCCGCCACCACGAACAGCCCCCGTTCGGGCAGCACGCAGTACGCATCTTCATTGTGCGGCCGGCGCCCGATGTGGGTCTGCCCCGCGCTCTCGAATCTCATCACCACCGCCTCCTGGCTGGGCTCCCGGACAGCAAACGGGAGGCCAACGGCCCGGTCGCTTCCTCCCTGGGGCGCCCCCACGGGGTTCTCGCCCCTGAAGAACGCCCGGGTGCGAACTCCCTCCGCGCGCCCTCGCTCCCCTGTCCGCCGACCGACGTTGCGGTCATCCCCGCCCCGTGCCGCCATGACTTTTCAACGGGCGGGACACCCCGGAGGCCGGGGCCGGGAGCCAGACGTGGAGCAAGGAAGGAAGTCATGGGCGCCGGTAGGATATCGGGCCTCGCGTCCGTTGGGGATCGCGCGGGTCCCCCTAGCAACTCCCGCCGGGACCGGCGGACAATGCAAGAGCCGCCCGACTCGCGGGCCATCACCCGAGGAGAACCATGACCTCCATCCGCCGCGTGGGTTCTGGCATCTCGACGTCCCGGGCCTGGTCCATCTCCTCCGAGCTGGAGGTCACCGCCCCGGTGAAGCAGGAGCCCATGACGCCGGTGGAGCCGGTGCGGCGGGGCTTCTCCGACGACAGCGACTTCCAGGCGGACGCCGACGGCGACCTGGCCGGGGCGCTGCTCGCGGACCTGGGGCTGACGCCGGACGCGCCCTCGGAGGCGCGGGGGCGCGCGGCGGGCCTGGAGGCCCCGGAGCCCCGGGCCGCGCTCCTGGAGAATCCCCACCTGCGCACCTTCGCGGGCGAGAGCACCTTCGAGGCGGCCGGGCCCGCCTACGCGCAGCGGCTGGGCACGCCGCAGACGTCCACGCCGATGCTGCAGGCGCGCCACTTCCAGCAGGCGGAGCGCCGCGCGGAAGCCCCGCCGGCGGATCCCTCGATGGACCCTTCCGA
Organism: Corallococcus exercitus; assembly: GCF_042231735.1. Lineage (GTDB taxonomy): Bacteria > Myxococcota > Myxococcia > Myxococcales > Myxococcaceae > Corallococcus > Corallococcus exercitus_B. The sequence continues at coordinate 8,410,360 of NZ_CP102577.1, read as the reverse complement.
CATCCTGTCGCCCGACGCGGCCGCGTGGGAGCTCCAGAACCTGGACACCATGCCCCGCACCGTCTCCGCGCAGGAGGCGGAGGACCTGCTCTTCCTCCTGGAGTCCGGCGACCTGTCCAGCCTGAGCGACGAGGAGCTGAGCGCGCTGAGCGACGACCTGGGCACGCAGGACGCGGCGGAGGCGTCCGACCTGGAGGCGTCCAGCGAGGCGTCCGGGACGCTGGACGACCCGGACGGGTTCCTGGCCACGCTGGAGGACGGCGGACTGGAGCTGTCCCAGGAAGCGGCGCCGGGCCTCGCGTCGGCGGGGGACTTCCTCGCGGACGCGGACGACTTCACGATGGAGGCCGTGCAGGCCGAGGCCGCCTACGCCGCCGCGTACGCGGAGGCCCGCGCGACGGGCGGAGCCGCCGGAGTGGAAGCCCCGGCCGCGAGGCGCGAGGCGCCCGCTCCCCAACCGGAGCCCAGCATCGTGGTGGCCCCCGACGTGGAGGCCGAGTCCACCGTCACGACCGCGGACGACTTCATGGACATCGACGACGTGCAGGACGCCGACCTCGTGGAGGTCGACGCGGCCCACACGCCGCCTCCGCCGCCGCTCGAGTCCTGAGCCCGCGGCCGGGCTCGGTGACGCTCAGGGCGCGGGCTTGTCCGAGAGCGCGGCGTCGAGCTGCTTCTGCGCCTCCATGACGTCCTTCTCCAGCTCGTTCGTGTAGCGGTCGCGCTCCGGGCTCCTCCACTCCGCGTCGGAGAACTGCTGGAGCGAGTACTCGCGCGTGGTGTGCACGGGCCCGCGCAGCGTGACCATCAGCTCGCGGTCCGGGTCCCCCATCTCCTTGAGCAGGAAGCCCTCCACGTCGCGCAGGGTCAGCGGGAACGTGGGCGCCTCGTCGCGGATGAGCTTGCCGAAGACGTTGAGCTTCACCTCCTGCGCGCCCTCCTGCAGCTCCTCGTTGAACGACACCGACGCGAACGGCACGCCGCCCTCGTCATCCAGCCGGCCGGACACCACGTACCGCCCCGCCTTGCGGACCTGGACGGACAGGTACAAATCCAGCGACCCCGCCTCCACCACCTCGCGCACCTTGCGGGTGAACGTGGCCGGCGGCGCGGGCGTGTAGAGCACGTCGAAGAACGCCGAGTCCTCCAGCGAACCCGAGCGCACGCGCACGTCCACGCGCAGCGTGCCGGAGAACATCGCGAAGCCCTGCTTCGACGGCTGGAAGCGCCCGGTGAGCATCCCGTCACCCGCCACCGCGTCGCCGCCCTGCCCCGCGTCCGAGAAGACCACCGGCACGCCCGGCACACCGCCGGCGCCCACCAGGTGGTCCGCCTCGTGCGCCAGCGCGGACACCACCTCGCACGGGCGCGGCGTGCGGCGCGAGTCCTCGCACGCCACGGTGAAGAGCACGGTCTCCTCACCGACGACGAACACCTTGTCCTGCTTGAGCCGCAGCTGCACGTCGGAGGTGCCGTCCTCCGCGGCCTTCGGACTCAGGGGCCGCGTGCGCTCCGGCTCCGCCAGCTCCATCTGGTCCGGATGCTCGCGGCTGGGCCGCGACTCGGGCGGATAGCGCGTGGCCGCCACGTAGGACTCCAACGAGCGCTTCGCGCGCTCCAGCCGCTTCTGCCACAGCTCGCGGCGGGCCTCGCGCTCACGGGCCTCCGGGCTGAGCAGTGACGGCGCGGCGGGCTCGGCCGCCGCCATGGCCGCGTCGCGCTCCGCCGGTGCCCGCGCCACCTCGCGTGGGTCGGACACCGGGGCGGAGGCGGACCCGGGTGCGCCCTCCGGCGCTTCGGCCCCTTCACTTCCCTGCCACCAGAAGAACACCCCGCCCACGAGCACCAGGGGCACGAGGGCAAGCAACCACCGGCCGTGGCGCAGCCGGGAGGCGGAAGAGACCGGGCCGTCGTGACGTGTCATGAGCGGGCTTCGCCGGAGGGGGCGGGGGAAGCCGTCATTCTAGTACGCGTACGTGACCATGTACTCGCGCACCTTCGCGACGATGCCTCCCCAGTTGCCGTTGGCGTAGTGGTTGTACGACTCACCGTCGTCGCGCAGGGCCACGGAGTGGTAGCTCCACTTCGCCCGGCCGTCGCTGCAAGCGGCCGTGCCCGTGTTGAGCGTGCCGCCGCAGAACCAGTCGCCCGGGTTGCAGTAGGACCCGTTGCCGCTGCCGGACACTCCGCCCGTGGAGTGGTAGGCCACCGCCTCGTCGTCCTGGCCCGGGAGGATGCCGGAGTACGCCGTGCCCTTGGAGCCGGCGAACATGTAGAACCACACGTTGCGCGTGGTGTTGTGGTTGTACATGGCGCGCGCCGTGGTGGTGACCAGGTCGCTCACCAGGGGCTCGCTCATCGCCCAGTCGCCGTGGTCCGCCAGCTCGCTGCCGCCGCCCGCGCCAGACGCCACCGCCACCCACTTGATGTTCCAGCCCGTCTGCGTGGACGTGCCCACGTTGCCGCATTCGCCGCTGGCGTTGGGCGTGGCGTTCTTCACATTTCGCGTGCTCCCGCCGTACATCGCCAGCGCGTAGCCGATCTGCAGGTCACCGGCGCTGTGCGCGGCGATGTAGCAGGAGTTGCCGCCCGTGCAGAAGCAGTCCAGCGCGTTGCGGATGCGGTAGTTCTCCGCGCCCACGCGCTGCGTGCCGTTCCAGTTGACCGCCTTCTTGTTCACGCCCGCCGCGGTGGTGGACGGCCCCCAGTAGCTGAAGTCGTTGTAGTTGCCGGCCTGCGTCTTGTTTCCGTTCCGGCCGTGGATCCACAGCGTGTAGTTCGTCGCGGCGGCCTCGGTACCCACCAGCAGCGTCGCGGCGGTCACGGCCGCGCCAATCAGCATCTTCATCGGGGTGTGTCTCCTGGCCTCTCAGGGGGATGAGAGGGCTTCCGCACGGCCCCAGGCCGGGCGAGGGGACAACCACTCTAGGGGGTGTTTCACGTGAATGCGACAACCCGAAAGTCCAGTCGTCAGTGGAAACCCTGACGCATCGCGCTGGCTGCCGGCGTCACCCCAGCGCGTCCAGACCGCCCTCTCGTACAAAGCGTTCCAGGCGCTCAAGTGCTTCTGGCAGGTTGGCGCGTCCCAACCCCAACCGGAAGTGATTGCCGGGAAAGCCATACACGTCTCCCGGCAACAACAAGACACCCTCACGGGTAATCAGTGACTCAGTGAAACGAGCCACCGGAATGTTTCGCAGCAGACGGGGGAAGGCCACGCTGCCGGCGCGCGGACGCACCCAGTGGAAGGTGTCCGCGTGGCGCGCGAAGAAGGCATCCAGCAGCGCCAGGTTCGTGGTGAGCAGGCCGCGGCTGCGCTCCAGCACGCGGTCGCGGGCGCGCAGGGCAATGAGGGACAGCAGCTCGCTGGGAGCGCTGTTGCAGAGCGAGGTGTAGTCCTTGAAGGCGCGGCAGCGCGCCAGCAGCTCCACGTCCCGGGTCGCGAGCCAGCCCACGCGCAGCCCCGCCAGGCCGAACGCCTTGGACATCACGCCCAGGCTCACGCCCTTCGCGAAGCAGGAGGCGGCGGGCGGCAGCGTGTCGTTCACGTCGTACTCCAGCAGGCGGTACACCTCGTCGGAGAAGAGGTGGATGCCGCGCGCTTCGCACAGCGCGCACAGCTTCTGGAAGGTGGCGCGGTCCGGCAGCGAGCCCGTGGGGTTGTGCGGGAAGTTCACCACGACCATGCGCGTGTCGGGGCGCAGCGCCGCGATGAGCGCGTCCAGGTCCAGGGCCCAGCCGTCCTCCTCGCGCAAGGGCAGCAGCGTCACGTCCGCGCCGGTGGCGCGCCCCACCTCGTACAGCGACTGGTAGCCCGGCCAGGTGGCGACGGCGTGCGTGCCGGGGCCCAGCAGGACGTTCATCGTGACGAACAGGGCCTCCTGCGCGCCCGCGAAGGTGAGGACGTCCTCGGAGCACAGGCCCGGGTACATCCCGGAGATGGCCTCGCGCAGCGCGGGCAGGCCGGCCGTCTCCGTGTAGCCGAGCGTCAACCCGTCCCAGCGGGCCCGGTCCTCCGGCGACGCGAGCGCCAGCAGGTCCGCCATGCGCCAGCCCTCCACGTCGGAGGCGCACAGCAGGTAGGGCGCGGCGAACTCCCAGCGCGCGAAGTACCGCTCCAGCTCGAAGTCGGGGATGCGCATCACGTCCTCCATGCCGCCTGCCTGCCCACCGGGAGGTGGAGCGGGCCACCACCTCTTGCCGGACAGGCGAGCGGACGGGCGCGCCGCCGGGAGCAGCCGGTGACGCATGCATAGCTTGAGTCACGTCCCGCTGAAGCGCTTTCCACTTCCCATAGGGAGCCCGCATGGCCTCGACGAAAATCCCGCTCACGCTCCTGGACCCGGATGGCGGGTGGGTGAATGCCCCCGTCCACGTCTCGGAGCTCGATGGACTGCCCGTCCTCCTGCACTTCTGGACCATGGATTGTGAGGACTGCGCCGCGCAGTTCGAAGCCGTGAACCAGTGGATTGTCGACTATGGACCCAAGGGCCTGAAGGTCATTGGCGTGGACGTCACCCACTCCGAGACGGAGCTGCGGGACACCAACAAGGTGGAGGGCTTCGCGCGCGAGCACGGCCTGCGCTACCCCATCGCCATGGATGACGGCTCCATGGCCAAGGCCTACGGCGTGGACAAGCACCCCGCCTTCCTCCTCTTCGGCACGGATGGCCGGCTGAAGAACCGCATTGGCGGCAAGGACGCCCTGCGCCGCATGCGCGCGGAGCTCAAGAAGCTGCCCGGCCAGGAGCCGCCCGCGCTCCATGGAGAAGTGTCCCGCGAGCAGGAAGACCAGGCCGCGGCCTCCAATCCCTAGCGCCCGGCCTCCCACCCCTTCCCTGGAGAGTCGCACCATGGCTGACCGACGACACACCGAGCGAAAGGGCTTCTCCCTGGGCGCGCTTGCCGCCGGGGTGGGAGCCGCCGTGGGGTTGAAGCGCGCGCTCCGGCCGCGCTTCAGCTTCAAGGACAAGACGGTCGTCATCACCGGCGGCTCCCGGGGCCTGGGGCTGGTGATGGCGCGCATGCTGCTGAAGGAAGGCGCGCGCGTGGCCATCTGCGGCCGGGACACCGAGTCGCTCCAGCGCGCCCACGCGGACCTGGAGCGCATCGGCGGGCACGTGCTCTCCCTGCGCTGCGACGTGCGCGACCAGGTGCAGGTGGACGCGATGGTGGGCGCCGTCCACGAGCAGTGGGGCGCGGTGGACGTGCTCATCAACAACGCGGGCGTCATCATGGTGGGCCCGCTGGAGTCCATGACGCTGGAGGACTTCGAGGAGGCGGTGGACGTCCACCTCTGGGGGCCGCTGTACACGACGCTCGCGGTGGTGCCGGCGATGAAGGCGCGCGGTGAGGGCCGCATCGTCAACGTGTCCTCCATGGGCGGCAAGCTGAGCATCCCGCACCTGGTGCCGTACTCCGCGAGCAAGTTCGCGCTGGTGGGCCTGTCGGACGGGCTGCGCACGGAGCTGGCGCAGGACGGCATCCGCGTGACGACGGCGTGCCCGTCCCTCATCCGCACGGGCAGCCCGCGCAACGCGAACTTCAAGGGCGACCACGAGAAGGAGTACGCGTGGTTCCACGTGAGCAATTCGATGATGGGCGTGTCGATGAGCGCCGAGCGCGTGGCGCGGAAAATCATCGAGGCGTGCCGCCGGGGTGACGCGGAGGCGCTGGTGGGCATGCCCGCGAAGCTGGGGGCGGTGGGACGCGCCCTGGCGCCCAACCTCACCGCGGCCGTGCTGGACGCCGTCAACCGGCTGCTGCCCCAGGACAGCACCCCGGAGCGCTACAAGGGCAGCGAGAGCGAGACGCCCCTCACCCGCTCCTGGCTCACGGAGATGAGCCGCCGCGCGGCGGAGCGCAACAACGAGAACGAGGTGTCCCTGCACTGACGCGGGGACACCCGATGAGGCCCGGTGGACGCCAGGCCTCAGGCCTTGCCGTCCATCTCCGCCAGCTCCATGCGCCAGTGGCCGCGGTGCTCGTACGCCTGCGCCAGCTGGTCGTTGAGCGCGGAGAGCATCTTCACGTTCCCGTCCTGCTCGTAGCCCTTGAGGGCCTCCGCGCAGGCGGGCACGCGGGACAGGAACGTCCTCAGCGCGTCCAGGCTCAATTCCTTCACATACATCCCGTAGCCCAGCCGCTCCAGATAGAGGGCGTTGAGCACCTGCTCGAACTGGCCTCCCACGGGGATGCTGAGCAGCGGCTTGTGCAGGTAGACGGCCTCGCTCATCAGCGTGTAGCCGCCGCCCGCCACCACCGCGCGCGCGGTGCGCAGGTCGTCGATGAAGCCCGCCTCGCTGAAGGGCCGGTAGGTGAGGTTGCCGTCCACCACGTCCTCCTTCAGGTCGCGGCGCAGGCCATACACGCGGCATGGCACGCCGGACTGCTTCAGGATTTCAGGCAGGTGCGTGTTCGTCGTCGCCGTCTGGTACACGAGCAGGTGCTCACCGGCCTCCGGCTTCGCCGCGAGGATTTCCGGCCGGAGGATGGACGGCGCCAGCGTGGTGCGGCGCTTGCGCACGGGCGGGTAGAAGAACGTCGTCGTGAGGTAGTGGAAGGCCCCGGGCAGCTTCGCCTTCACGATGGCGCGCGAGGCCTCGAAGCTCTCCTCGTGGCCCGCGAGCAGCGCCGGGTCGTGCTGGCAGCGGTTGATGATCTGCATGTTGTCCACGCTGATGACGGGCAACATGTGGCGCTTCGCGAACAGGTAGCTGAACGTCTCGAAGTCGCTCACCACCACGTCCGGTTTGAAGCCCTCCACCAGGTCGAAGTACTGGCGCACGTTCTGCGGCCAGCCCGCGACGGCGCCCTGCAGGTTCTGCAGCACCGTCTGCCACTTCTTCACCGAGTTGCCTTCATAGGCGATGGTGAGCCCCCAGATGCCGTGCACGTTCTGGAAGCGCTGGGCCAGGTAGTGCTGCGCGCGGCCCGACACCACGATGTGGACCTCGTGTTCCTTCGTCAGCGCCTCCAGCAGCACGCGCGAGCGCGTGGCGTGGCCCATCCCTTCGCCGACGACCCCATACAGGATTCGCATGGTCCGGAAGCATACGCCCGGGACGCCCTCCCCTGTCCCTTCCGGCCCGGGACGGTGCTACGCCTCCCGGTCCATGACCTCCCTGCCCTCGCCCCGGGGTGCCTCCGTCCTGCGCGCCGCGGCGCTCGGGGGCGTCGCGGGCCTCATGCTGGGCGGCCTGGGGCTGCTCGGGCTGGGCGTGCGGGCCGTCTTCGCCCCCGCTGACTGCACCCACCTGTCCCCGCAGGAGTGCCAGCTCCTCCAGGAGACGGACCGCGACCTGGGCCGCGTGCAGACGCTCTCCGGCGGGGCGCTCGTCGCCCTGGGCGCCGCCCTCTTCGCCCTCACCCGCCCGCGCCCCCCGGAGCCTCCCCATGACTCCAGCGGTTGAGAGCCCGAGGATTTCGCCGCGCCGCGCAAGCAGCCGGGCGCATTGTCCCTGTAGGTCATTTTCGCGCGCGGGGTAGGTCTACTAATTACCACTGGCCCGGCCATTAGGTTTGAGGGTAGGAGACGGCCCATGCAGCTCGAATCGTTGAAGATGTTCTGTGACGTGGTCGAGACGGGTTCGTTCTCGCGCGCGGCGCAGCTCAATCACGTGACCCAGTCCGCGGTGAGCCAGCAGATCCGCGCGCTGGAGAACCGCTATGAGCAGAAGCTGCTCTCGCGCAGCGCGCGGCAGGTGACGCCCACGCCGGCGGGCGAGCGCCTGTTCCGGGGCTGCAAGGAGATCCTGGCGCGCTTCGCGGAGGTGGAGCAGGAGATCCGCGAGCAGGCCACGGAGGTCCAGGGCGCGACCACCGTGTCCACCATCTACTCGGTGGGTCTGCACGAGCTGAACGCGGTGCAGAAGCAGCTCTTGAAGACGCACCCCAAGGTCAACATGCGCCTGAACTACCGGCGCAATGACCAGGTCTACGACGACGTGATCCTGGGCGCGGCGGAGATTGGCATCGTGGCCTATCCACAGCCGCGCGCGGGCGTGGACATCCTGCCGTTCCGCGACGACAAGCTGGCGGTGGTCTGCGCGCCCAACCACACGTTCGCCAGCAAGGCGAAGGTGAGCGTCACCGCGCTGTCGGGCGTGCCCTTCATCGCCTTCGACCGGGAAGCCCCCACGCGCAAGGCGCTGGACCGCCTGTTCCGCGAGAAGAACATCGACATCAATCCGGTGATGGAGATGGACAACGTGGAGACCATCAAGCGCGCGGTGGAGATGGGCCTGGGCGTGGCCATCCTCCCGCTCGCCACGGCCCACGCGGAGATCAAGGCCGGCTCGCTGGTGGCGAAGCCCTTCGCGGAGGGGCCGGTGTCGCGCCCCATCGGCCTGCTCATCCGCAAGGGCAAGTACCTGGACCGCGCGTCCGCCGCGGTGCTGGAGGCCTTCAAGCAGGCCGCCCTGATTCCGCACGAGGACTGAAGGCCGTCCTCGCGCGGGTCCCTTCCGCCCGGCGCTAGTAGAGCTTGCGCAGCCGGGCCGCGAAGAAGCCGTCGTAGCCCTCCGGCCCGGGCAGCGTGCGCAGCCAGGCCTGGGCGAGCGGCAGCTTGAGGCCGGGCAGCACGGGCGGCTCGGCCGTCCACTCCGGGTGGCTGCGCAGGAACATGTCCACCTGGTCCTGCCCCTCCTGCGGCTCCGGCGTGCAGACGGCATAGACGAGCAGGCCGCCCGGCGGCACCGCCTCCTGGCAGTTCTCCAGGATGCGCCGCTGGAGCGTGGCCAGCCGGGCCACGTCCTCCTCCTTGCGGCGGTATCTCAGCTCCGGGTGCCGGCGCAGCGTGCCCAGGCCGGTGCACGGCGCGTCCACCACCACCGCGTGGAACTCGCCCCAGCTCTCGGGGAACGGCTCGGACGCGTCGTGCGCGTAGGCCTTCAGGCGGCCGGACAGCCCCAGCCGCTGGGCCTCCGCGTCAATCTTCCGCAGCTTGTTGGCGTGCAGGTCCACCGCGACGACGTCGTGCGTCTCCGCCTGGTGGCAGGCCTTGCCGCCCGGCGCCGCGCACGCGTCCAGCACGCGCGCGGTCTCCGGGATGGCGCCATAGACGCCCACGAGCTGCGCGGCCTCGTCCTGCACCTGCCACAGCCCCTCGGCGTAGCCGTACACGTCCTCCACGCGGCCCACGGACGGCAGGACGATGCCCACGGGCGACGCGTCCGTGGCGCGCGCCTCCACGCCCACTTCCTTCAGCTGCGCGAGCAGCGCGTCGCGCGTCACCTTGGAGGCGTTGGCGCGGATGACGACGCCAGGCGGCAGGTTGTTGGCGACGAGCATTCCTTCCGCGCGCTCGCGGCCGAACTGGCGGATCCACCGCTCCACCAGCCAGCGCGGGTGGCTCTCGCGCACGGACAGGTACTCCACCATGTCCGTCTGGGCAGGCAGGGGCGGAGAGGGCAGCTCCGACAGCTTGCGCAGGATGGCGTTGGTGAAGCCCGCCGCGCGCCCGAGGCCCACGTCCTTGAGCGCCTGGACCGTCTCCGCCACGGCGGCGCGCGCGGGCACGCGGGTGTGGAAGAGCTGGTAGGCGCCCACGCGCAGGGCGGCCAGGACCTTGTCCTCCAGCGCGTCCAGCTTGCGGTCCGCGAAGCGGGTGATGGCGTAGTCCAGCGCGAGCTGCCGGCGGGTGGCGCCGTAGGTCAGCTCGGTGACGAGCGCCGCGTCGCGGGGGTCCTTCGGCGGCGTCTCCGACAGCACCGTGTCCAGCACCACGTTGAGGTAGGCATCCGTGGCGCGCACGCGCGACAGGATGTTGATGGCGAGGATACGGGCGTTCATCCTTCTTCCAGCCGGGTCATCAGGTCCACCAGTTGCGTGTCCGTCAGCCGGGTCGCGGGCAGATGGGACAGGGTGAGGCTCTGGAGGCTGTCCTCCAGGAGCTCGCGGTGGCCGCTCTCCGCCGGCTCACCACGCTGCACCTGCTGATACTTCGCGCGAGCCCAGGTGGCCAGCTCCGCTTCACTGAGCCGCCCGGCCAGCCGGTCCGCGATCTTCTGGCGCACGAGCGCCCGCGTGAGCAGGTCCGACGCGGGCGTGGCCCCGGCCTTCGCCGCGCGGCCCAGCGTCTTGCCCGCCTTGCCCTCCCCCTTCACGACGGTGGGCGTGGACTTGCGGCCCAGCGTCTTCAGCGGACCGCCCGCCTCCACCGTGCGCCGCAGCGAGCGCGCGGGCGCGGCCAGCGGCGTGGGCTCCGGCGCGTCGTCCTTCTTGAGCGGGTGCACGCGGCCCACCAGCTTGGGCTTCGGACGGGTGCCCTCGTCCTCCGGCCCGGCGCCCTTCTTGCGGCGGCCCAGCGTCTTCACCGGCCCGGGGATGGCGGGGTGGAAGATGCCGCTCGCGAAGGTCTCCAGGGCCTGGATGTACGGGTCGAAGCCGTGCAGCCCCAGCACCTGCATGGCGCACGCCTCCGCCACCACGGACTCGCGCGCGGGCGGCTTGAGCAGGACTTCAATGGCGGGCAGGCCCACCGCCTCCAGCGCCTCCTTCAGCGCGTAGGACGTGAAGTAGCCCGCCGGGTTGATGAGGATGCCCTCCACGTTCTTGCGCTCGGCGTGGAGCGTGTCGATGAGGACGCCCTCGTGGTTGGACTGGACGATGGTCAGCTCCAGGCCCAGGTCCTTCGCCTTCGCGCGCAGGGCCGCGTCGAGGTCCGTCAGGCGGCCCCCCGCGACGTCCTCGCGCTCCCCCAGGAGGTTGAGGTTCGGCCCGTGCAATACCAACAGCTTCATGCCCATCCGTGAGACTCCATCGCGCAAGGATTCCACATGGCGCTCGGGGGCGCGCTTACGACGTGAACGGCTGACTGCCCGGCTGCAATCTGTTTCCGGAGAGGAAGTCCGCCGCGCGCATCACCCGCTTGCCCTCCGGCTGGACCTCCAGGAAGACGACCGAGCCCTCGCCGCAAGCGACCTCGATGCCCTCCGGCCCCGCGGACAACACCGTCCCGGGCTCACCCTTCCCCGCCGCCGGCTGCATCCGGTGCACCTTGAACACCTTGCCACCCAGCAGCGTGTACGCGCCGGGCCACGGCGTGAAGGCGCGCAGGCGCCGGTCCAGCTCCACCGCGGGCTTCGTGAAGTCCAGCTTCCCGTTCTCCTTGTCGATGATGGGCGCCAGCACCATGCCCTCGGACGGCTGGGGCCGGGGCGTCAGCTCGCCACGGAGGTAGCGCGGCAGGGACTCGCGCAGGATGTCGCCGCCCAGCGCGGACAGCTTCGCGTGCAGCGTGGCGCTCGTCTCGTCCGGCGCGATGGGCAGCCGCTTCATGTCCAGCACGGGGCCGGTGTCCAGGCCCTCGTCCATCACCATCAGCGACACGCCCGTCTCGCTGTCGCCGTGCGCGATGGCCCACTGGATGGGCGCGGCGCCCCGGAAGCGCGGCAGCAGCGAGGCGTGTACGTTCACGCAGCCCTTCGCCGGAAGCGCCAGCAGGTCCTTGGGGAGAATCTTTCCGTAGGCCGTCACCACGCAGACGTCGGGGGCGTACTGGCGCAGTTCCTCGGAGAACGGCGGCGTGCGCAGCTTCTGCGGCTGGAGCACGGGGATGCCCTTCTCCAGCGCACGCTCCTTCACGGGCGGCGCGGTGACGGCGTTGCCCCGGCCCTTGGGCTTGTCCGGCTGGGTGACGACGGCCACGACGTCGCCCACGTCGAAGCAGGCCTCCAGCGAGGCCACGGCGAACTCGGGCGTGCCCATGAAGACGATGCGGGGTCGGCTGCTCATGTGAGGGAAATCTCTTGGGAGAAAGGGAGGGGGTCAGGCCACGGACTTGAAGGGGGCCGGCGGCGCGGACGTGTCCACCGCCTGGCGCTTGCGCGTGCGCAGCGCTTCCAGCGTGGACAGGGCCTCGCGGGACTCGGGCGTGGTGGCCACGTCCTTGAGGGCCTCCAGGGCCTTCTCCAGCGCGAGCGCCTCGTCCGCCTCGCGCTGGCGGATGCGGTCCACCGCTTCGCTGAAGCGCCCGAAGAAGGCGCGCAGCTCGTCCTTGCGCCGCAGGGGGCGCAGGCGCGGGTAGCGGCCCGCCGCGAGCGCCGCGACGTAGAGGCTCATCACGTGGACGGGGCCCGCCACACGGTGCGTGAAGAGGAGCCCGAACAACCCGAGCGCGATGCCCAGGCCCACGGTGGCGACGCCGGTGAGCCACCAGAGCGTCTCCTCGCCGGACAGCCCACCCTCGGCCGCCATGCGGTGCACCTGGTGGGCGAGCACGCCGAACAGCAGCATGCTCCCGGCGCCCATCCCCGTGAGCAGCAGGATGTATTTGAGCTGGAATTCTCGGTCGAGCAGGTACGTCCGGCGCACGATGGTCGGACGCGACGCGTTACGACTGTCTTCAGCAGGGGCCATGTCGTTGACCAGCGTACCCCAGGAGGTGGGGGAGGTTTGCGTCCTTCGTGAGGACAGGTCTACACCCGACGAAAGCCTGTCGTTCGGACGCAAAAGGAGCCCCATGTCCCGCTCATTCTTCGCCCTGTCCCTGGCTGTGTCCTGCCTCGCCCTTGGAGGTTGCAAGAAGGAGGACCCCAAGACGCCGGAGTACTGGCAGTCCAGTCTGGAGGGGGCGAAGCGGCCCGACGACCGGGTGCGAGTGATTGAGTCGATGCGCACGTCGGGCAACGTCAACGAGCAGTTCCTGCCCTTCCTGCACGCGCGGCTGTCCTCGGAGCGCCGGCCGGAGGTGAAGGCCGCGGTGGCCCGGGCGCTGGGGGACTTGCACCACCCCACGTCGCTGGAGCCGCTGACGGCGGCGCTGGACCCCGGGGCGTCGGACACGTCCGTGCAGCAGGTGAACAAGGCGGTGGTGGGCGCGCTGGGGCGCATTGGAGATGAGCGCGCGGTGCCGTCGCTGGTGCCCCTCCTGCGCAGCAAGGACAACTACACGCGCATCGAGGCCATCCAGGTGCTGGGCGCGATGAAGGCGAAGCCGGCGGTGGAGCCGCTCATCCAGCTGGCCACGGACGAGGCCACGGAGCCGTTCCTCAACAAGAAGGCCATCGAGGCGCTGGGGCAGATTGGCGACCCTCGCGCGGTGCCGGCGCTGATGCGCACGCTGACGAAGGAGCGCCGGGGCGTGTCGTTCTACGTGGAGAGCAGCTTCGCGCTGTTCCAGCTGGGCGCGCCCGCGGCGGACGCGCTCTTGCCAGTGCTGGAGGGCAAGGACGCGGAGCTGCTCACGTGGGCGAAGGCGCAGGGCGTGAACCCGGCCAGCTACCCGATGAAGGCCGCGCAGGTGCTGGGCGACCTGCGGGAGAAGCGCGCGGTGCCGTCGCTCTTGAAGCAGCTGTCGTTCACGCACTCGGATCCGCAGATCCAGGCGCTGGTGCGGATGCAGGCGGCGGATGCGCTGGGGCGGATGCGCGCGCCGGAGGCGGTGAAGCCGCTGGCGGGGCTGGTGACCGAGCCGGATCCGACGGTGCGGGACGCGTACGTGCGGGCGCTGACGCTGCTGGGCAGCCGGGACGCGCTCCCCGCGCTGGAGAAGGCGGCGGGCAGCGGGGACTGGTACGCGCGCGAAATCGCCGTGAAGGGCATCGTGCTGCTGGGAGACGCGCGGGAGCAGCCGGTGCTCGCGAAGCTGGCGGCGGCGGAGCCGGCGCGCACGGCGGCGGACTGCAAGGAGACGGGCGAGGAGGGGTGTGAGGACGCCGCGGCGCTGGGCAAGAAGCGCGCGGACCAGGTGCAGGGGTATGGGGCGGTGCTGGAGGCGGCGCAGGCGTGCAACGGCGACGCGGGCTGCTGGTCGCAGCGGCTGCCCAAGGCGAACGCGGTGCTGTTGCAGCGCGCGGCGCTGGAGCTGGGGCGGCTGGGCGCCGCGGACCAGGGCCCGACGCTGGCGACGCGGCTCGCCGAGCGCGACACCGAGGCGCGCGCCACGGTCATCCAGGCGGTGGACTGGCTGGCGGACGCCCCCGGCGCGGCGAAGAAGCTGCGTGAGGCGTCCCTGCCCGCGCTGAAGAAGCAGCTGGAGGACGAGAAGGGCAACTCCAACTTCGTGCGCGTGAACGAGGACCTGCGCCGGCTGCTGGTCAAGCTGGAGCGGGCGTAGCGGGTTCCCTGGCGGCGTGAAGCGCGGAGGGCACACGCAGCTGCCCTTCGCGCGGGCCGCATCCGTCACGGTCACGCGAGGCCCTGCTGGGCGCGCGCCGCATCGCAGCTCGGAGGCACGCCCCGCACGCTCCGCGGGCTCGCGCTCATCGCGCTCGTGCGAGGCCTTGCCGGGCATCGGAGGCATGCACCGCATCCTCCACGGACCAGCGCTGGCCGCGATTGCTCGAGGCCCCGCGGGCGGCATCCGCTGCATGCCGTGTCACGCGGGAACGGGCGTGGCGCCATCCTCCGAAGCGCGCAGCGCGGGCGGCATGCGCTCCACCGCGTGGTGGAGCACGCCCAGCTGGCGCACCAGCCGCGCCACCTGTGTGCGCGCCAGCGCGTCCGCACCGTCCAGCCCGGGCGCCTCGCGCTGGAGCGCTGACGGCACGCGACGCGCCACCAGCGCCGCGGACAGCTCCTCCAGCGCCTCCGACGCGTAGCGCACCACCGGCCCCAGGTCCGCTCCCGGGTGCCAGGCGCGGCTCGCCGCCAGCGCGGTCACCGCCGCGGTGAAGCGCCTCGCGTATGTAATCAGCGCCATCCCCGGCTCCAGCTCCTTCGCCGGTCCCTTCCACTCACTGAGCAGCCGCTGGAAGGACGCCTCCGCGGACAACAGCGCCACGCCCACCTTGCGCCGGGCCTCGCGCAGCGCGGCCTCCGTGGGCACCGGCCTCCGCGCCACCTCGCGCAGGTAGTCCTGGTCCGCCTTCAGCACCTGGGCCACCTCCTCGGCGAAGCGCGCGTGCTCGGGGCTGGGCCAGAGCAGCCGGATGCCCAGCAGCGCCAGCGCGCCGCCCAGCACCGTGTTGAGGATGCGCACCCCCGCGAGCCGCCAGTCCCCCGTCTGCATCTCCGCGAGCAGCACCAACGCCGGCGCCAGGAGCACCTGGTAGACCGTGAAGTTGAGCGGCCGCACGCTCACCGACACGCAGACCAGCGCCACGATGACCGCGAGCATCATCCACCGCGCCGGCAGCACGTGCACCAGCCCCATGGCCAGCACACTGCCCACGAACGTCCCCGCCACGCGCTGCAGCCCCTTCTCCGTGGTGAGCCCCGAGTACGGCTGCAACACGACAATCACGGTGATGGTCACCCAGTACCAGTGATTGAGCCCCAGCCCCTCCGCCAGCGCCGTCGCCGCCATCGCGGTGAGCCCCAGCCGCAGCGCGTGCCGGAAGACCACGGACTCCGGCGTCAGGTGCTCGCGCAGCACGGTCCACCCGGAACGCCCGCGGCCCGGCTCCAGCCCGAAGGGCTTCGTGTCCCGCTCCGGCAGCGGCTTGCCGCTCTCCAGGCGCGACGCCACCTCCAGCGCCACCGCGCTGTACTCCCGCAGCCGTCCCAGCAGCCCCGCGACGTGCGAGTACTGCGAGCGCGCCGGCTCCGGCGGCCCTCCCTCCGCGTCGAGCACCTGCCTCAACCGCTCCGCGTCCCACGCCGTGGGCACCGGCACCGTGCCCCGCGTCAGCGCGCCCACCACGCCTCGCAGGTCCACGGCCAGCGCACCCAACGCATGCCGCGCCTCGATGAGGGCGGTGCGGCACGCGCCCTGGCGCGGAGCCTCGTCCAGCGCCTCCGACATGGCCGTGAGCAAGAGCGACAGCGCGTCCGCGTCCTCCAGCAGCACCAGCAGGTGCTCGCCCCGGCCGCTCTCCTCCTGCCGCCCCTGGCGCGTGGCGCCCAGCGTGGCGCGGGCCGTCTCCAGCGACCTCCGGATGCGCGCGGCCCGCTGCACCGCCTCCCACGTCCCCGCCCGTGAGGGCCCCTCCATGGGCCAGCCCGCCACCGCGTGCGCGCCGTCCGCCAGCTCCTCGTAGCAGGCCGCGATGGCCAGCCGCGCCGGGCGGTACGGCCTCAGCGGCCACAACACCAGCGCCAGGAACATGGACCACAGGCCGCCCGCCACGAAGAACGCCGCCTGCATCAGCGCGGCCTCCGGCCCGTGCGACGGCAGCGCCAGCGACACCACGAACAGGTTCGCCATCAGCATGCCCACGATGCCCGGCGTGTCGCCGTAGCTGCGCGCGAAGCCGCACGCCGTCACCCAGAAGAACGTCAACGCCACGTCCACCCAGAAGGGACTGGGCAGCGCGATGATGAGCCCCACCCCCGCGCCCAGCACCGTCATGGCGCCCATGGCCCGGGCGCGCGTGCGGTACGGCCCGCCCTTGTCCACCAGCGCGACGAAGAGCCCCGCCATGCCCGCCCACGCCGCCGCCGGCATGCCCAGCAGCGCGGAGACGATGAGCGGCACCCCCAGGGCCAGCGCCGTGCGCAGCCCCGCGGCCACCGCGGGCCGGCCCGGCTGGAAGCGGAAGAGGCCCGCGACGTGGCGGGGCAGGTGTCCCCGGGCCGCACGCCCCCGTGGCGCCACCCAGCCCTCCGCCACCGGCTCGCCTCCGTCCCCGCGCATCCCCACTCCTTCCTCTCGTGAACCTTCCCCCGAGGAAGAAGATGGGGTGCGCGAGCGCCGGATTCCTCCCCTGCCCGCCCGCATGCACGGCGGGCGGGCGGAAGCGGGCCGGCCGGTCAGCTGCGCTGCGCGTAGTACTCGACGATGAACGGCTCGTTCACGTCCACGGGGATCTCCTCACGCTCCGGCAGCCGCACGTAGCGCATGCCCTCCCCTTCCCCCAGGACCTGCACGTACGCGGGCACCTGCCGGGACTTCATCCGGCCAAAGGCGTCCTGCACCACCGCGAGCTTCAGGTGCGCCGGATGGAAGCGCACCTCGTTGCCCGGCTTGAGCCGGATGCTCGGGATGTCCGCGCGCCGGCCGTCCACCTGGAAGTAGCCGTGGCGCACGAACTGCCGCGCCTGGCGGATGCTCGTGGCCAGCCCCGCGCGCAGCACCAGCGCGTCCAGCCGGCTCTCCAAGAGCTGCATCAGCACCTTGCCGGTGTTGCCCGGCGCCTTGCGCGCCTCCAGGAAGGCACTGCGGCACTGCTTCTCCAACAGGCCGTAGTACAGCTTCAGCTTCTGCTTCTCCCGCAGCCGCTGCGCGAAGTCGCTCACCGACACGCGCGCCGTCGCCCCGTGCTGCCCCGGCGGATACGGCCGGCGCAGCACCGGATCCTTGTCGGGGTCCTTCGCGCTGATGCGCGACAGCGGGATGCCCAACCGCCGACACAGCTTCCCTCGCGGTCCCAGTTCACGTGCCACGGCGTGTCCCTCCGGCCTTCCTGTGGGTTCGAGCCAAGTTGAAATCGATAATCACTATCAATTTCAATACCCGCAAGGCGAGCGGGCGGTCAAGCCTCCAGACACGGGGTGTGGGTGGACGGGCGTGCACAGGCAGGGTGAAAATGAACGGAAATACAACCCGGCGCACCTGCCTACCTACCGGTCGGAATGTGTTTTCGGGACGGATGTGGGACGAACACTTCACCTGTGAATTCATGAGGATGGACCCACTCATGACCGTGTAAGCAGCCACCCACACGCAACATCCGGGCGGCTGACACGAGAATCAATTTGTCCGCTTCACCTTCCCCCCAGAGCACCCCCCATGGCCCTGCGCACCGACCTGTCGAAGCCCGTTGTCGCCACCCAGAACCGCACCGACACGAAGCCGGTGAACACCGTGAAGCCGCAGGGCCCGGTGGGCATGAGCTCGCAGTCCAGCTTCAGCGCGGGCGCGCCCTCCAAGGCGAAGGCCACGGTGGCGCTCAACGGCGTGGGCCAGAAGCTGACGCCGGGCCCGGTGGACCTCTCCAGCCCCCAGGCGCAGCAGGCCATCCAGCAGACGGTGGCGTACGTGAACCAGAAGAACCCGCAGCTGTCCGGCGTCACGGGCGGCGCGTCGTTCTCGCCGCGCACCGTGGAGCGCGACCAGCTGGGCATGACGCACGTGCGCATGGACCGCATGCACGAGGGCGTGAAGGTCGCCGGTGAGCAGGTCATCGGACACCTGGACGCGAAGGGCCAGTTCGACAGCCTGACGGGCAACGTGTCCGACATCCCCGCGGGCATCGGCAAGGCGCCCACGAAGCTGACCGCGAAGGACGCGCTGGCCGTGGCGCAGAAGGACTTCAACGGCGACACGACGCGCGCCCCCACCTCGGAGAAGGTCATCGTCAAGGGCAAGGACGGCCAGTACCGCGCCGCCTACCACGTGACGCTCACCGACACGTCCGCGGCCAACGGCAAGGAGCCGCGCTCGATGAACTACTTCATCGACGCGAACACCGGCGCGTCCATCAAGCAGTACAACACCATCAGCCACTGGAGCCGCGAGGGCGCCAAGGCCTCCACCCCGAAGCCGGGCACGTCCACGCAGACGCCCTCCACCCAGGCCCCGACGACGGGCAGCGGCGCGGCCCGCGCGGCGGACGACCAGACGATGTACAGCGGCAAGGTGGACCTGCAGACCACCAAGGGCGCGGACGGCACGTACACGCTGGAGGACAAGACGCGCGGCAAGGGCATCGTGACGTACGACGCGAAGAACCGCCCGAACGCGTCCGGCACCACGGCCCTCACCGACAAGAACGACGTCTGGGGTGAGAAGGGCGACCCGACGCGCGCCCAGGCGGGCGTGGACGCGCACTACGGCGCGGCCATGACGTACGACTTCATGAAGGACGTCCTGGGCCGCGACTCCATCGACGGCAAGGGTGAGAAGCTCGTCAGCTACGTGCACACCGACAACAACCTGGTGAACGCGTACTGGGACGGCGAGAAGATGCAGTACGGCGACGGCGACGGCGTGGACTCCGG
Organism: Corallococcus exercitus; assembly: GCF_042231735.1. Classification (GTDB taxonomy): domain Bacteria; phylum Myxococcota; class Myxococcia; order Myxococcales; family Myxococcaceae; genus Corallococcus; species Corallococcus exercitus_B. The sequence goes on along the minus strand of NZ_CP102577.1, from coordinate 8,391,535 downwards.
CCCGCTCACCACGCTGGACATCGCCGGCCATGAAATCGCGCACGGCCTCACGGAGCGCACCGCCGGCCTGGAGTACGAGGGCGAGTCCGGTGGCCTCAACGAGTCCTTCAGCGACATCATCGGCACGGGCGTGGAGTGGTACGCCAGCCAGAAGAACGGCGCCGTGAAGTTCGACTGGGCCGTGGGCGAGGACGCCTGGACGCCCAAGAACGGCGACAACACGGACGCCCTCCGCTACATGAACGACCCGACGGCGGACGGCTACTCCATCGACAACTACAAGAACTACCCGAAGATGACGGAGGTGCACGGCTCCAGCGGCATCGCCAACAACGCCTTCTTCCTGGTCACCGAGGGTGGCAAGAACAAGACGTCCGGCATCGAGGTGAAGGACGGCATCGGCATGGACAAGAGCCTGAAGATTTTCGGCCGCGCGCTCACCACGTACATGACGCCGCAGACGAACTTCTCCGAGGCCCGCGCCGCCACCATCAAGGCCGCCACGGACCTGTACGGCAAGGACTCCACCGAGGCGAAGAAGGTCGCCGAGGCCTGGACCGCCGTCGGCGTGACGAAGTAGGCCGCTGAGGTTTCAGGCCCGGGCGGGAGTCTCACGGCTCCCGTCCGGGCCTCTTGTTTTCACTGCTTCGCCATCGCCGTCTTCTGCTCGGCCTTCCTGTCCCGGACGTGCTCGCCGGAGACGTCCACGGTCACCTCGTAGAGCGTGCCGGTGAACTCGAAGGGCGCGGTGTAGCGCTGGCTGACGGAGGAGTTCTCGTCCCGGCCGCAGGTGAGCCCCTCTCCCAGGCTGATGAGCAGCGGCATGGTGGCGCCGATGTCGCTCTGGGCCACCAGGTCGCCGTTGATGTAGAGCCGACCGCGGCCCGGGGCCCCCTTGCCGGCGGCCAGGTCCACCTTGCCCGTGGGCTCGAACTCGAACTTCAGCTCCGAGCGCCCCTGGGGCACGTCCACGGCCGACTCGATGTGGAACTCCTGTTCACCGACGTAGTTGTAGACGTAGTGCAGCTTCCGGCCCTGGATGAAGAACGTGTAGCCGCCGGTGATTCCCCCGTGGCAGAGCAGCACGCCCTCCGTGTCCGGCTTCACCTCCACCTCGGCGGTGATGGTGTGGGGCCGGTTGAGCACGTGCACCGCGGCGTTCTCCGGCGCGGGTGACGTGTGCGGGCGGTAGACGTAGCGCGTGCGTTCCCTGCTGATTTGCGGGCGCGCCTGGCTGAACAGCGCGAGGTCGATTCCGCCAATCGGCAGCACCTGGTAGCGCCCGGCCTCGGCGTACCAGAGGGCGATCATCTCGATGAGCTTGCCCCGCTGCTCCTCCGCCACGTTGCGCGTCTCCGAGGCGTCCTCGGCCACGTGGTACAGCTCCCAGCCGCTCGCATCCAGCTCGCGCAGCCGTTGCTCGGTGAGCTTCGACTCGCCCAGCCCCTCTCCCGCCTCCGCGAATGACGGGCCGGGGAACGGGCACACCGCGCGCCAGCCTTCGTGGTAGAGCGCGCGGTTGCCCAGCATCTCGAAGTACTGCGTGCGATGGCGGCTTTTGGCGTTCGCGTCATGGAACGTGTGCTTGAAGCTGACGCCCTCGATGGGTGACTGGGTGACGCCGCGAATCTCCAGGGGCGCTTCCAGGCCCAGGCAGTCCAGCACCGTGGGCACCATGTCGATGGCGTGCGCGTACTGCGTGCGCACCTCGCCCTTCGCCTGGATGCCCCGGGGCCAGTGGACGAGGAACGGGTCGGTGGTGCCGCCCCGGTACGTCTCCCGCTTCCAGCGGCGGAACGGCGTGTCCCCCGCCCAGGCCCAGCCCCACGGGTAGTGGTTGAAGTGCTTCGGGCCGCCCAGGTCCTCCATCGCGGCCATGTTCTGCTCCAGGGACTCCGGCGCGTTGTTGAAGAACTTCAGCTCGTTCACGGAGCCGTGCGGTCCGCCCTCCGCGCTGGCCCCGTTGTCGGACAGCACCATGATGAGCGTGTTGTCCAGCTCGCCCGTGTCCTCCAGGAACTTCAAGAGCCGCCCGATGTGGTGGTCCGTGTGCTCCAGGAAGCCCGCGAACACCTCCATCATCCGCGCGTAGAGCCGCTTCTCCTCCGGCGGGAGCGCGTCCCAGTCCTGCACGTCCGGGTCGTGCCGCGACAGCCGCGTGCCCTGGGGGATGACGCCCAGCTCCAGCTGCTTCTGGAACACCTTCTGGCGGTAGGCGTCCCAGCCGTCGTCGAACTGGCCCGCGTAGCGGTCCGCCCACTCGCGAGGGACGTGATGGGGCGCGTGCATGGCGCCCGTGGCGAAGTAGAGGAAGAAGGGCTTGTTCGGGGCGATCTGCTTGGAGTCCGAGATGCACTCCATCGCCCGCTCCACCAGGTCCGGCGTGAGGTGGTAGCCCTCCTCCGGCGTGGCGGGCGGACGGACGGCGTGGTTGTCGTGGATGAGGTCCGGGTAGTACTGGTGCGTGTCCCCGCCCAGGAAGCCGTAGAAGCGCTCGAAGCCGCGGCCCAGCGGCCAGCGCGAGTACGGCCCGGCGGCGCTCGTCTGCTCCGCGGGGGTCAGGTGCCACTTGCCCAGGGCATACGTGTTGTAGCCCGCGCCCAGGAGGATTTCGGAGAGGAAGCCGTTCTCGAAGGGGATGGTGCCGTTGTAGCCGGGGTAGCCCGAGGAGCCCTCGGTGATGGTGGCCATCCCGTTGGAGTGGTGGTTGCGGCCGGTGAGGACGCACGAGCGCGTGGGCGAGCACAGCGCGGTGGTGTGCATGTTGTTGTAGAGCAGCCCGCCCTTCGCCAGCCGGTCCAGGTTCGGCGTGCGGATGGGCGAGCCGTAGCAGCCCAGGTGCCCGAAGCCCGTGTCATCCAGGATGATGAACAGGACGTTGGGCGCGCCGGGCTTCGAGCGCAGGGGCGCGGGCCACGCGGGAGACGACTGCTCCCAGGTGCGGCCGATGACGCCGGGGAAGGGACTGCCGGGCTTGTATTCCTTGAGGGACATGGGCGGGCGCGCCTCCACGCGGAGCGAAACGTTCTCGTGCGTGAGGTGCATCGCCCCGGGAGGCGGCGAATCTGCCCCCGGGACGGAGGCGGCCGGACCCAGGCCCCGGCCGCTTCCTGCTTCACGCCCCGCTCACGTCACGGGGAACGGGTTGCGCTCGTGGAACTGCCGCTGGTGGAAGTACGGGTACGGCCAGGGCACCGTGCTGGCGGCGTCCAGCGTGGCCACCTGCGCGGGCGTGAGGTTCCAGCCGATGGCGCCCAGGTTCTGGCGCAGCTGCTCCTCCGTGCGCGCGCCGATGATGACGTTGGACACGGTGGGCCGCTGGAGCACCCAGTTGAGCGCCACCTGCGGCACCGTCTTCCCGGTCTCCTGGGCCACGGCGTCGAGCGCGTCCACGACCTTGAAGAGGTACTCCTCCGGCACCTGCGGGCCACCGGCCGCGGTGGCGGGGTTGTTGAGGCGGCTCGTCTCCGGCTTCGGCGCGCCCCGGCGCAGCTTGCCGGTGAGCCGGCCCCAGCCCAGCGGGCTCCACACCACCGCGCCCACCTTCTGGTCCTGCGCGAGCGGCATCAGCTCCCACTCGTAGTCGCGGCCCACGAGCGAGTAGTAGGCCTGGTGGGCCACGTAGCGCGCCAGGTTGTGGCGCTCCGACACGGCCAGCGACTTCATCAGGTGCCAGCCGGAGAAGTTGGAGCAGCCGATGTAGCGGATCTTCCCCGCGCGCACGAAGCCGTCCAGCGTGGTGAGCACCTCCTCCACCGGCGTCACCGCGTCGAAGGCGTGCAACTGGAACAGGTCGATGTAGTCCGTCTTCAGCCGGCGCAGCGCGGCCTCCACGGCGCGCGTGAGGTGGAAGCGCGAGGAGCCCACGTCGTTGGGGCCCTCGCCCACGCGGAAGGTGGCCTTGGTGGAGATGATGGCTTTGTCGCGCCGCCCCTCCAGCGCCTTGCCGAGAATCTCCTCCGCGAGCCCGGCGGAGTAGCCGTCCGCGGAGTCGAACATGTTCACGCCCGCGTCCAGCGCGATGTCCACGAGCCGCGTGGCCTCCTTCACGTCGCTGGAACCAAAGCCCTTGAAGAACTCACCCGAGCCGCCGAACGTGCCCGTGCCCAGACTGAGGACGGGGACCTTGAAACCCGAACCACCGAGCTGCCTGTATTCCATGACGTTCACCTCGTGACGAACCGGAGGAAGGAAAGGCGGCCCACGTAACGGCCCGTGGCGCGGCGCGCAACCGTCGTTTCGCGACATGCGCCGTGCTTGAAGCGGGGCGGACGCGCGCCCATCATGCGCGCGCCTTCCCGAGCGGGGAGGCAGGGGTCCAGGTCCCACGTGAGCACGTCCGCGCCACCCGCATCCGGCCGCCCCCCCATCCTGCGGGCGCTGGGCTATCTGCGCCGCTACCGCCTGGAGGCCCTGGGGGCGCTGCTGTCGCTGCTGCTCGTCTCCGTGGCGAACCTGGGCGCGCCTCAGATGATCCGCATCGCCATCGACCAGGGGCTCGCGCGCGGCGAGCAGCGGCCCGTGTGGCTGGCGGTGGGAGGGCTGGTCGCCATCGCGCTGGGGCGCGGCCTGTTCAACTTCCTCCAGGGCTACCTGGCGGAGCGCGCGTCGCAGGGCGTGGCGTTTGATTTGCGCGACGCGCTCTTCGCGCGCATCCAGCGGCTGTCCTTCAGCTACTACGACCAGGCGCAGACGGGGCAGCTGCTCACGCGGCTGACGAGCGACGTGGAGGCGGTGCGCACCTTCGTGGGCAGCGGCATCGTGCAGTTCGCCGCGGCGGCGGCGATGCTGGTGGGCTGCGCGGGGCTGCTGGTGTACCTGGACCCGGTGCTGGCGCTGGCGGCGCTGAGTACCGTGCCGCCCATCCTGTGGGTGCTGCGCCGGTTCATGCAGCGGATGCGGCCGCTGTTCGGCCAGCTCCAGGCACTGCTGGGCTCGCTCAACACCACGCTGCAGGAGGACCTGCGCGGGCTGCGCGTGGTGCGCGCCTTCTCCGGCGAGGCGCGGGAGCTCGCGCGCTATGAGAAGACCAACGCGGAGCTGAAGGAGAAGAACCTGCGGGTGGTGGACGCGCTGGCGGCCAACTTCCCCTTCGTCACCTTCTTCGCCAACCTGGGCACGCTGATGGTGGTGGGCGTGGGCGGCTGGCGCATCTTCCATCAGGAGCTGACGCTGGGAGAGCTGGTGGCCTTCAACAGCTACCTGGCCTTCCTGCTGATGCCCCTGATGACGCTGGGCTTCTTCGCGGCCAGCATGTCGCGGGCGAGCGCGTCCGCGCAGCGCGTCTTCGAGCTGCTCGACACGGCGGTGGAGGTGGCGGACCGCCCGGGTGCGGTGCCACTGCCTCCGTTGCAGGGCCGCATCGAGCTGCGCGACGTGCGCTTCCGCTACGCGGGCAGCGAGCGGGAGATCCTGCGCGGCGTGAGCGTGACGCTGGAGCCCGGGCAGCTGGTGGCGGTGCTGGGCACCACCGGCTCCGGCAAGAGCACGCTCATCAACCTGCTGCCCCGCTTCTACGACGTCACTGGCGGCGCGGTGCTGCTGGACGGGCACGACGTGCGGGACGTGACGCTCGCGAGCCTGCGCTCGCAGATGGGCGTCGTGCTCCAGGACGCGCTGCTGTTCTCCGGCACGGTGCGGGACAACATCGCCTATGGGCGCCCGGACGCGACGCAGGCCGAGGTGGAGGCGGCGGCGGAGGCGGCCCAGGCGGCGGAGTTCATCCGCGAGCTGCCCCAGGGCTACGACACGCGGGTGGGCGAGCGCGGCGTGGGGCTCTCCGGTGGACAGCGGCAGCGGCTGGCCATCGCGCGGGCGCTGCTCACCGACCCGCGCCTGCTCATCCTGGATGACAGCACGTCGGCGGTGGACGCGCGCACGGAGACCGCCATCCAGGGCGCGCTGGACGCGCTGATGCGGGACAAGCGCAGGACGGCGCTGGTCATCGCCCAGCGCATCAGCACCGTGCGGGACGCGGACGTCATCCTGGTGCTGGACGAGGGACGCATCGCCGCGAAGGGACGCCACGAGGAGTTGCAGGCCACCAGCGAGCTTTACAACGACATCCTCGGGTCGCAGCTGCTGCCCCCGCGTCAGGAGGGAGCGGCATGAGGCGGCCGGGAAGCATCGAGGCGATGGCGGAGCTGGAGGCCGGCCGCGCGAAGCAGCGCGGCAAGGTGCTGCGCAGGCTCATGGGCGAGCTGCGCCCGCACGCGCGCGCGCTCACCGTGGCGATGGTCTTCATCCTGGTGGGCGCGGCCTGTCAGGCCCTGGGGCCGTACCTGGTGAGCCGGGCCATCGACCACGACATCGGCGCGGGGGACGGCTGGGGGCTGCTGCGGACGCTGGCGGTGCTGCTCGTCGTCTATGGCGTGGGCGTGCTGTCGCAGCAGGCGCAGACGCAGCGCATCGGACACACGGGGCAGCACGTGCTGGGGGACCTGCGCCAGCGCCTCTTCGAGCGGCTCCAGCAGCTGCCGCTGTCCTGGTTCGACCGCCGTCCGCTGGGCGACCTGATGAGCCGCCTGATCAGCGACGTGGACACGCTCAACCAGCTCTTCGCGCAGGGGCTGACGCAGCTCCTGGGGTCGCTGCTGGGACTGCTGGGCGTGCTCGTCGCGATGTTCGCGCTCAACGTGCGCCTGGCGCTGGCGTGCTTCTCCCTCATCCCCGCCATCGTGTTCACCACGTGGTTCTTCGCGTCGAGGGCGCGCAGTGCCTACCGCAAGACGCGGCAGACGGTGGGCGACGTGACGGCGAACCTCCAGGAGGAGATTGGAGGTGTGCGGCAGGCGCAGGCGTTCAACCGCACGGAGAAGAACATCGAGCGCTTCCGCGACCGCAACGCGGCCAACCGCGACGCGAACGTGGCGGCGGTGGGCATCACGTCCGCGTTCTCGCCGGCCATCGACCTGCTCTCCACGCTGTCCACCGCGCTGGTGATTGGCTACGGCGGCGTGCTGACGCTGAGCGGGCAGCTCACGGTGGGCGGCGTGGCTGCGTTCCTCATCTACGTGCAGCAGTTCTTCCGGCCGGTGCAGCTGGCCGCGTCGGTGGCCGCGCTGATGCAGTCCGCGCTGGCGGGGGCGGAGCGCATCTTCGCCATCCTCGACGAGACGCCGGAGCCACGGGACGCGCCCGGGGCGGTGGAGCTGGGGCCGCTCGAGGGACAGGTGGTGTTCGAGGGGGTGTCCTTCGGGTACGACCCGGCGCGGCCCGTGCTGCGCGACGTGTCCTTCCGCCTGGAGCCCGGCCAGACATTGGCCCTGGTGGGGCGCACGGGCGCGGGCAAGACGACGGTGGCGAGCCTCGTGCCGCGCTTCTACGACGCGACGGGGGGCGCGGTGCGCGTCGACGGGGAGGACGTGCGCCAGGTGACGCGCGGCAGCCTGCGCCGGCAGATGGCCATGGTGCTCCAGGAGCCGTTCCTCTTCAGCGGGAAGGTGGCGGACAACATCGCCTACGGGAAGCCGGACGCCACTCGCGAGGAGGTGGAGGCTGCGGCGAAGGCGGTGCACGCGCACGACTTCATCACCCGGCTGCCGCAGGGCTACGACACGGTGCTGGGAGAAGGAGGCGCGACGCTCAGCCAGGGCCAGCGGCAGCTGCTCGCGTTCGCGCGCGCGGTCATCGCCAATCCGCGGGTGCTCATCCTCGACGAGGCGACGGCGAACATCGACACGCGCACGGAGGCGCTCATCCAGCTGGCGCTGGGGCAGCTGCTGTCGGGCCGCACGAGCATCGTCATCGCGCACCGGCTCAACACCATCCGCCACGCGGATCTCATCCTGGTGCTGGAGCACGGCACCGTGGTCGAGCGCGGCAACCACGCGGAGCTGCTCGCGAAGGGCGGGCTCTACGCGGAGCTGTACCACCAGCAGTTCCGCGACACGCCGGAGACGACGGCCAAGGCCCTGGGCTGAAGGAGCGCCACCGCAGTGGCGCGTAGACGCTGACCCAGCGGCTGCAATCCCGGCGCCAGGCCCGGATACCCATGCGGGACGCCTCCCGCCCGACGGGGTCCCAACCTGTCCGACAGTCGGACAGGTTTCCGCGGCCCGGCTGGAACGGGCTTCCCCACCGCCTCGGTCCTCCAAACCTGTCCGACTGTCGGACAGGTTCGTGCCGTGCGCCGCTGCCGGGGAGGCCCCTCAGGGTTCTCACCTTCTCATCCGTGGAGGCGGAGTCCATGTCCGAAGGCTCGGGTAGAAAGCGGAGCCCTCCGGTGCTGGATGTGGATGCCTTGGAGGGGCCCCAGCGTTGGACGGAGGCGGCCGTCACGGCGCGCGGACGTTGCTCGCTGGACCGTCCGCGGCTCCTGGATTCCCGCCGGGCCCGCATCCGGCTTGCACGGCCGTCCGCCCTTCGTTACCCAGCGGCCGAGGGTGCGGCCCCGGCTGCGTGCGCTTCGCGCTGGCAGTCCCCATCTCCAGCATTCATCGCGACGGGTCCCCGGCGCGCACCCTCTTCACCTTCAAGGAGCAGGCATGGCAGGCAGTCGAGGGACAGCGTTGGTGACAGGCACGTCCGCGGGAATTGGCGCGGTGTACGCCCGGCGGCTGGCGGCGCTCGGGTATGACCTCGTCCTCGTCGCGCGGCGGGAGGAGCGGCTGAAGGCGCTGGCGGCGGAGCTGACGGCGGCGCATGGCATCCGCGCGGAGGTGCTGCGGGCGGACCTCACGGTGCACGCGGACCTCCAGCGGGTGGCCGCGCGCGCGGCGGGTGAGGACATCACCCTGCTCATCAACAACGCAGGGGTGGGCGGCTACGGCCCGTTCGCGCAGGTGGAGCCCACGGCCCTGGAGGGCCTGGCGAACCTGCACATGATGGCGCCCATGCTGGCCACGCGCGCGGCGCTGCCCGGCATGCTGGCGCGTGGGAAGGGTGCGGTCGTCAACGTCGCCTCCCTGCTCGCCTTCTCCGGCGCGTTGCCGCCGGACCCCCTGCCCCACCGGGCCACCTACGCGGGCGCGAAGGCGTTCCTCGTCCACTTCACCCGCACGCTCGCGGGCGAGCTGCGCGGCACGCCCGTGAAGGCCCAGGTCGTCTGCCCGGGCATGACCTTCACCGAATTCAACGGCGGCTATCCCGGCACCATGTCGCCGGAGGACGTCGTCACCGCGTCGCTCGTCGCGCTGGAGCGTGGCGAAACGGTCTGTGTCCCCGGACTGGAAGCCGCGGAAGCCCTCGCGGCCCTGGAGAAGGCCGAGGTCGGCCTGTTGCGCGGAGCCACCCACACCCTGGCCGGACGCTACCGGGCATCCTGACTTCGCGGGAAACGCATTTCCTGCACATGCATCTTTTCGGGCATTCACCTGCACGGAGGAAGCACCCATGAGCGGAACCTCGACGCGACCCGCGGAGAAGAGTGGCACCTTCAAGCTGGGCGGCGATTTGCCCGTCCACCGGCTGGGCTATGGCGCCATGCAGCTCACCGGCCCCGGCATCTGGGGCCCGCCCAAGGACCGGGCGGAGGCGGTGCGCGTGTTGCGCCGCGCGCTGGAGCTGGGCGTGGACTTCATCGACACGGCGGACTCCTACGGCCCCTATGTCAGCGAGGAGATCATCGCGGAGGCCCTGCACCCCTACGCCAAGGGCGTGGTGGTGGCGACCAAGGCGGGCCTGGTGCGCACGGGGCCCAATGAGTGGCACCCGGTGGGCGCGCCCAAGTACCTGCGCCAGCAGCTGGAGATGTCGCTGCGCCGGCTGAAGCTGGAGCGCATCGACCTGTACCAGCTGCACCGCATCGACCCGAAGGTCCCGGTGGAGGAGTCGCTGGGCGAGCTGAAGGCGCTGCAGCAGGAAGGGAAGATCCGCCACATCGGCCTGTCGGAGGTGTCGGTGGAGGAGATCCAGCGGGCGCGCAAGGTGGTGGACATCGTGTCGGTGCAGAACCGCTACAACCTGACCGACCGCGTGCACGAGAAGGTGCTGGACTACTGCGAGAAGGAGAACCTGGGCTTCATCCCCTGGTTCCCGCTGGCGACGGGCGGCCTGGCGAAGCCGGGGAGCACGCTCGACTCCGTGGCGAAGAAGCACGACGCGACGCCCGCGCAGATCGCCCTCTCCTGGCTGCTGGCGCGCTCGCCGGTGATGCTGCCCATCCCGGGCACGTCCTCCGTGAAGCACCTGGAGGAGAACCTCGCGGGCGCGGAGGTGAAGCTCAACAAGGACGAGCTGGCCGCCGTGGACGCGCAGGCGTCGGGCCGCTGAAGCCGGACCGCCGTCACTTCCGCTTCAGGTAGCGCAGGAGGAGCGTCACCAGCTCCTCCTGGAGCAGCCCCTGGGTCAGGGACTCGGGGCGCTCCACCACCGCGCGGTGGATGACCGCGTGGGCCACCGTGTCGATGAGCCACAGCGCCAGCTCCGGGTCCGGCACGTCGGTCTTGAACCGGCCCAGGGCCTCCAGCATGGGCGCGTCCTCCGGGTCCCACTTCCTGGCGGGACGCGCGGGCATTTCCTCCGTCAGCGCGTGGTGCAGCTTTGGATTCACCGCGTGCGCCGCGAAGCCCAGCGCCACCAGCGTCCGGATGAGGTCCTTCAGCGTGTCGAACTTCCGCGTCGCCAGCACCTCCCGCGCGGCGGCGCGCTGCTCCTTCACATGCCGGCGCAACACCTCCGCCACCAGCGCCTCCTTGCCGGGGAAGAACTGGTACAGCGACGCCACGTTGACGCCCGCGCGCTCCGCGATGCGGTTCGTCGTCAGCTTCGCGTAGCCGTCCCGCACCAGAATGTCAGCAGTGGCCTGCACCAGCGCGTCCACCGTCGCGCGCGAGCGCTCCTGCGTGGGCGTCTTCCGAGGGGAGAGCTTCGCGCGCGGCATGCCGGACTCCTGGAGCGGGAACGCAAGCTGACAACATAAGCACTTCCTTACATTCTGTCTCCATCGCCTCGGGCCCGTGAATGGGCCTCGCGACAGGAGACCTTCCATGTCCCATGCAATCCTGCCGGTGCTCGTCATTGGCGCGGGCCCCACCGGCCTGACGCTCGCGTGTGACCTTGCTCGCCGTGGCATCCGCGTGCGCATCGTGGACGCGGCTCCGCGGCCCTTCGTGGGCTCTCGTGGCAAGGGGCTTTCGCCTCGCACGCTGGAGGTGCTGGACGACCTGGGCGTGCTCGAGGCCGTGCTCGCCGCGGGCAATGCCTATCCCCGCATGCGCATCCACTGGCGGCGCTTCGTCGTGGGGCGCTGGACCATGATGGCCCCCCGCGCCGCGACCCCGGACGTGCCCCACCCCAATCCCTGGCTCGTGCCCCAGGCTCGCACGGAGGGCATCCTGCGCGACCGGCTGGCGTCGCTGGGCGTCACGGTGGAGTTCGGCACCGCGCTCACCGGCTTCACCCAGGACGACACCGGCGTCACCGCCACCCTCAGGCATGACGGCGCGGAGGAGACCGTCCGCGCGGAGTACCTGGTGGGCGCGGACGGAGGGCACAGCTTCGTGCGGAAGGAACTGGGCCTGGCCTTCCACGGCGTCACCCACGAGGAGGAGCGCATGGTCGTGGGCGACGTGCGCGTGGAGGGCCTGGAACACACGCACTGGCATGTGTGGCCCTTCGCGAACGGCGGCATGGTGGCGCTGTGCCCGCTGCCCGGCGCGGAGCGCTTCCAGCTCGCCCTCCAGGTGAAGCCCGGCGACCCCGTGCCGGAGCTCACCGAGGCCGCGCTCCACCAGCGCATCCAGGAGGGTGCCCGCCCTGGCGCCAGGCTGCGCCTGCACGACGCGAGCTGGCTGTCCGTGTACCGCCCCAACGTGCGCATGGTGGACCGCTACCGCGTGGGTCGCGTCTTCATCGCGGGCGACGCCGCGCACGTGCACCCGCCCACCGGAGGCCAGGGGCTCAACACCGGCGTGCAGGACGCCTACAACCTGGGCTGGAAGCTGGGCCACGTGCTCCAGGGCGCGGACCCGGCCCTGCTCGACACCTACGAGGCGGAGCGGCTGCCCATCGCCGCGCGGGTGCTCGGGCTGTCCTCGAAGCTGTTCGATGGCATGCGCCAGGGGCGCATGAAGGCCCTGAACCGCGGCGACGAGCTGCGGCAGCTGGGCTTGAGCTATCGCGGCGGGCCGCTCGCGCCGGAGGCTCCCGGCGACACGGCCCGGGTGCGGGCCGGAGACCGCGCTCCGGATGCGCCGGGCATGGATGCCCAAGGCAAACCTGTCCGACTGTCGGACAGGTTTCGGGGGCCGCACTGGACGTTGCTCGCCTTCGGGCCGGCGGCTCCGGACGTGATGGCCCGGATCCGCTCGCGCTTCGGGGATGGCGTGCGCACCGTCCCGGTCCTCGCGAAGGGAGTCGGCACCGGCCTCGTCGCCAGCGACGACGGGGCCAGCCCGCGGCCCCTGCTCGACACGGGCGGCCACGCGCACCGGGCCTATGACGTGGCCCCGGGCGCGGATGCGCTCATCCTGGTGCGGCCGGATGGCTACGTGGGACACGCCTCCCGGCCCGGCGACCTCGCGGCGCTGGAGCAATTCCTGACGCCGCTCCTGCCCCGGCCCTCCTCGCGGTCAATCCCATCCATGCCTCCCCCCCGAGTGGAAGCCGCACCGGGTGTAACCACCGGAATCCCCCCTGCGTAGTGGGAGCAACGCTGTGGGGCTTCGCAATTCCTCGAGGCCCATGGAGACTCCCACCATGTCCATCCGCTCCTTCCGTGGAAGCGCCGCCTGCGCCGCGCTCGGTCTGCTCACGCTGTCCGCCTGCGGCTCCGGCGACGACACCGACCCGTCCTCCCGGCGCTTCCGCGTGCGCATCGAGAACGTGGCGTCCTTCCAGCAGCTCAAGTCCGGCCGCTTCGACACTCGGGTGAGCGGCACGTCACCGGGCCCGCTGGCCCCCGGCGACACCTACGAGTTCAGCTTCACCGCGGGCTTCAACCACCGGCTCTCCTTCGCCACGATGTTCGGCCAGTCCAACGACTGGTTCTTCGGCACCGAACCCCAGGGCATCCCGCTCTACTCCGCCGAAGGACAGCCCCTGAGCGGGAACATCACCTCGCGCGTGGTCCTCTGGGACGCGGGCACGGAGGTGGACGAGGAGCCCGCCGTGGGCGCGCACACCGGCCCGAAGCAGGGCGCGTCCACGGATGGCCCGGGCATCAAGGACTTCAACCCCAAGGTGCGTCGCGTGGGCACGCGGCCCGTGCTCAGCAGCGGCCAGACGTTCGCCCTGCCGGACCTCGCGTCGATGATCCGCGTGCAGCTGGCCCACGACGCGGCCACGCACCGCTTCACCGTGCGCATCGAGAACGTCTCCGACGACCGCGTCACCCTCAACACCTCCGAGGGCATCAAGCCCGTGCGCATCTCGCCGGGAGTGTGGACCGTGACGGCTGGCAGCGAGCCCCTCTTCACCGAGGGCCAGCCGGACCGGGGCCAGGGCCTGGAGGCCATCGCGGAGGGCGGCGACGCCACCGCGCTGCACACCTGGCTCACGCCGCTGAACGGCGTGGCCACGCCCCTGTCCCCGGGCGTCTTCGCCGTGCACAACGCCGCCTCGCCGCTGTTCACGGAAGGAGCCCAGGACCGGGGGCAGGGCCTGGAGGCCCTCGCGGAGATGGGCGATGTCTCGCGCCTGGCCAGCACCCTCTCCACCACGCCGCCCACGGGCGTGAGCGCGTCGGGCGCCTTCAACACGCCGGTGGACGCGTCCACACCCGGTCCCCTCCTGCCGGGCCGTGCCTATGAATTCACCGTGACCGCCCGTCCTTCGGAGCGGCTGTCCTTCGCCACGATGTTCGGCCAGTCCAACGACTGGTTCTTCGGCACCGACGAGCAGGGCATCGCGCTGTTCGACAAGGACAACACGCCGCTGGCGGGCGACCTCACGTCCAGGGTGTACCTGTGGGACGTGGGCACGGAGCTGGACGAGGAGCCCGCCGTGGGCCCGCACCAGGGCGCCCCCGAGTGGACCCTGGACACGGACAAGACCGTGCGCCGGGTGCCCGCGTCGCGCTACGCCACGCCGCTGTCCCAGCACCTGCGCGTCACCATCTCCGCGGAGGACTAGCCACGCCGGACGCGGGGCGCGGGGCTTCAGACCGCCTCGCGCTCCAGGGTGTCCTCGTCGTCGGAGTCCGCCGCGGGCCCGTCCTGGAAGGCGCTGGGCAGCAGGCTGAAGGGCAGCACCTTCGCCAGCGCCGCCAGCAGCAGGATGCCGCCCGGCGCGGCGAAGATGGCCAGCGCGGGGATGGCCTTCGCCACGTCGATGAGCTGGGCGCGCATGCGCTGACGCTCGTCGGCGGTGAGCGTCTGGCGCCGCGCCGCCTTGGTGAGCAGCACCGCCAGGTCGCCCGTCTCGCGCGCCTCCTGCATGAGCCGGTGGTAGTTCTTCTCCAGCGTCTCCTGCATGCCGCCCATGAGCTCCTCGCCCATGGCGCCCGCCGCGTCCGACACGGTGAAGACATCCACCAGCGAGCGGTGCCGCGCGTAGAACTCCGCCATCTCCAACTCCAGACGGCGCAGCTCCGCGTGCGGCACATGCAGCGCGCCCGCCAGCGTGTCGATGAAGGCCCGCTCCCGCCGCGTGCGGCGGCCGTCCACCAGCGCCGCCAGCAGCGTCTGCTCCAGCAGCAGGTGGCGCATGTCCACGCTGCGCACGCGGCGCACCACGGCCCGCACGTCGCGCTTGCGCTCGAAGGACTGGCGCACCGCGGCCTTCACCTCGCCCTCCAGCGCGTGCGGCAGCTTGAGGCCCTCCACCTGCCGGAGGATGGCGCGGCGCGCGGGCTGGCTGGGTTCGCGGTCCACGCACGCGAGCGCCGTGAGCACGTCCACCAGCAGCGCCTTCTGCCGCGCCGCGAAGTCCCGCCGCCGCTCCGCTCCCGCGCGCGACAGCCGCCCGCTGGCGAACAGCTCGATGGCCTGCCGGCAGAACAGCTGCGCGTCCGCGTACTGCGCGCCGTTGTGCAGGACCAGCCCGTACACGGGGTCGCCCGCCAGCGACGGCGCCCGCTTGTCGAGCGCGTCCTCCACCCGGCCCACCATCCGCCGGGGCACCGGCAGCCCCGCGGCGAGCCGCGCGTCCAGCGCCATGGCCAGGTCCAGCTCGCCCGCCAGCACCGCGAAGAGCACCAGCAGCTGCTCCACCCGGGGGCCCTCCGGCGCGTCCATCACCCGCGCCAGGTCCAGCGCCATGCGCGCCAGCGTGCGCACCACGGCGTGGAACAGCTCGTCCTCCAGGGCGCGCGCCGGGACGTCCGCGGGCTCACCGCCATCCACCGGCGAGGGCAGCGGCACGGGCGTGCCATAGACGAGCCCCGAGGCCCGCAGCGTGCGGCGCAGGAAGGCGCGGCCCCGGGCGCGGCCCGAGGCTGCGTCCAGGAGCGGGGGCGACGGGACGGGCGTGGGGGCCTGGGCATGCGCGGCGACCACGTCCGCCAGGAGCGTGGCCAACCAGGTCCCCCTTCCAAAAACCAGCACCGCCACCGGTACACCCCTCGAACGCGCGCGGCCGGACCCCGCCGGAAGCGCACGAGGCGGGGAATAACCCAGACGCTTCCGGGATGCCACCCGGCCCCAGGCCCACGGTGGCGTCGTGCAACGGATGCTGATGACTGCCGGAAAAAACAGCGCGCCCGTCCACCGGGGGCGGACGGGCGCGCGTCAACGCAAGCGGTCAGGAAGGCCTACAGGGCGGTGGCCTTGCCGGGCTCCAGGGAGACCACCTTGGTGGTGGACCGGGTCTTCTTCAGCTCGGTGGTGAGCGCGTCCGGGGTGCCGGCCAGGGCGGGGAAGGTGCCGTAGTGCATGGGCACCACGGACTTCACCTTCAGCAGCTTCGCGGCGACGGCGGCCTGCGCGGGGTCCATGGTGAAGTGGCCGCCAATGGGGAGCAGGGCCACGGTGGGCTTGAACTGCTCCGCGATGAGGCCCATGGACTGGAAGGCCCCGGTGTCCCCGGCGTGGTACAGCGTGGGGCCGTTGGCGATTTCGATGACGAAGCCCAGGGGCGCGCCGGCGTACTGCGACGCGGCCTTGGGGTCCGCCTGGTAGCTGCTGGAGTGCACCGCCTCCACCAGGTGGATGGTGGCGTCCTTCACCGTGAACGTCCCGCCCACGTTGGCGCCCATGCCCTGCGCCTCCGGCAGGCCCAGCAGGTTCACCAGCTCGAAGGAGCCGTACACCTTGGCGCTGGTCTTCTGGGCCAGGGCCTTCGCCTCGCCCACGTGGTCGAAGTGGCCGTGGGACACGAGGATGGCGTCCACCGCCTCCGGCCACGTGGCGCCCTGCGGCGCCTTGGGGTTGGTGAGCCACGGGTCGATGGCGAGGGTCGCGCCGCCCGGCGTCTTCACCACGAAGGCGGCGTGGCCCCACCACGTCACCTCCGTCTTGCCCGTCGTGGCCGCCGGCTTGCCCGCCGCCGGGGCCTTGGCCGCCGCCTTGGCGTCGGCCTTGGGGGCCGCCGGCGTGGCCTGCGCGAAGGCCGCACCCGCGACACCCAGCACCGCGCCCACCACCACTGCCTTCAGGTTGTTGCCCATCGTTGTCCGCTCCAGGAGGAAGGAAAGAGACGACATGTCGCCGTGCCGCCTGGGGGCGCCGCACGGCCGGGGCGCGACATACCACCCCGCCAGGGAGGCGGAAGGGGGCTGGCGTGTCCGGCTGCCACGGGAAGACACATGCCTTCATCCACCCACGGCGGGGGATTGTGGCCCCGGGGAGGAAGCAGCGCGCTACGCTCGATGGCCACGTGGACCATCGATTCCAAGTCAGCCTCCGTGGGGTCATCGACCTCCTGTCCCACCACCTGTACAGCTCGCCCGGGGTCTACGTGCGGGAGCTGCTCCAGAACGCCACGGACGCCCTCCGCGCCCGCCAGCAGTTGGAGCCCCAGGCAACGGGCGCCGTCGGGCTGGAGCTGCGGGAGAAGCAGGACGGCGGGCCCCCCACCCTGCTCTTCACCGACGAGGGCGTGGGGCTGACGGAGGAGGAGATCCACCGCTTCCTGGCCACGATTGGAGAATCCTCCAAGCGCGAGCAGCTGGAGGCCCGCCGCAACGACTTCATCGGCCAGTTCGGCATCGGCCTCTTGTCGTGCTTCATGGTGTGCGACGAGCTGCTGGTGGTGACGCGCTCGGCGAAGGGAGACGGGCGGACGCTGGAGTGGCGGGGCCGGCACGACGGCACCTACGACGTGCGCGTCTCCGAGCACCCGCTGGACGCCCCCGGCACGCACGTCTACCTGGTGGCCCGCCCGGACATGGTGGAGTGGTTCACCCCGGAGCGCGTGCGCCAGCTGGCGAAGCACTACGGCGGCCTCTTGCCCTTCCCCGTCCGGCTCACGGCCGAGGGGAAGACGGTGACGCTCAACCCGGACGGTCCGCCCTGGCGCCGCTTCTACGAGACGCCAGGGGACCGGCGGCAGGCGCTGCTCGCGTACGGGCGCGAGGTGTTCGGCACGGACTTCCTGGATGTGATTCCGCTGCGCTCGGAGGCGGGGGACGTGGATGGCGTGGCGTACGTGCTGCCGGCGTCGCCGCACTTCAATGCCAAGCAGAAGCACCGCGTGTACCTGAAGCAGATGCTCTTGTCGGAGAGCGCGGAGAACCTGCTGCCGGAGTGGGCGTTCTTCGTGAAGTGCGTGGTGAACGCGAACGGGCTCAGGCCCACCGCGAGCCGCGAGTCCTTCTACGAGGACGCGGTGCTGGCCAAGGCGCGCGAGGCCCTGGGGCAGTCGCTGCGCCAGTACCTGATGGACCTGGCGCACGAGGAGCCCCGGGCGCTGCAGCGGCTGATTGCGTTGCACGGGCTGTCGGTGAAGGGGCTGGCGCTGGACGACGACGACTTCTACCGGCTGGTCATCCACTGGTTGCCGTTCGAGACGTCGCTCGGGGTGATGACGCTGGCGGACTACCGGCGGTCGTGGCCGGTGGTGCGCTACACGCCGACGCTGGACGCGTTCCGGCAGGTGGCGCGGGTGGCGGGGGCGCAGGGGCTGTGCGTGCTGAACGCGGCGTACACGCACGACACGGCGCTCCTGGAGAAGCTGCCGCACGTGGTGCCGGAGGCGCAGGTGGCGCCGTTCTCGTCGGCGGACCTGCCGCAGAGCTTCGAGGAGCTGACGCTGGACGAGCGCGAGGCCGTCTACCCGCTGCTGCGCCTGGCGGAAGGCGTGCTGGCGCCGTTCCGCTGCGGCGTGGAGGTGAAGAAGTTCTTCCCGGCGGAGGTGCCCACGCTCTACAGCTCGGACGCGGAAGGGGCGTTCCGGCGGGACGCGGAGCGGGCGCGGGAGGAGTCGGATGATTTGTACGCGGGCGTGCTGGACGGGGTGATGGCGGGCACGGGCGGCCAGGAGCGGGCGCTGCTCTGCCTCAACCTGCACAACCCGGTGGTGCGGAGGCTGGCGGCGGTGGAGGGGCGGGAGCTGCTGAAGCTGTCGGTGGAGATGCTCTACGTGCAGGCGCTGCTGTTGGGACAGCACCCGTTGAACGCGCAGGAGATGGCATTGCTGAACCACGGGCTGCTGGGGCTCATCTCGGCGAGGCTGGATGAGGGCGGCGGCGGTGGTTCGTCGGGCCCTGGCTCGCGGGGGATGCACTGATGGCGGACTGGCGCCAGCAGGTGGAGGCGTTGCGCGCGCAGGCGGGCGAGCTGCCGGAGGGCGACGCGAAGGTGCGCGCGCTGGAGGAGGCGGTGCGGCTGGTGGACGTGCACGGCGACGTGCCGCTGGGGTACGAGCTGCGGGACTCGCTCATCGACGCGGCGACGTTCGGGGGCTATCCGGACAAGGCGCTGGTGGCGTTCGCGTGGTGCCGGGGGCAGCAGAAGAAGGACCCGCAGCGGTTCGACCCGGAGGACATGCTCTGGAAGCAGAAGTGGGTGGTGGGGCGGCTGGACGAGTTCCCGCACATCAGCCGCAAGCAGATTTCCGACGCGCTGGATGACGTGGACCAGAGCTTCGCGAAGCTGGACGCGGGCAGGCGGGCGGCGCTGAAGCTGCGCTACCAGATGGCCCGGGACATGGGAGACACGGCGGAGGCGGAGCGCCTGTGGGAGGCGTGGCTGGTGGCGCCCCGGGACCACCTGACGGACTGCCGCGTCTGCGAGCTGGACGACGAGCTGGACCACCACGTGGACAAGGGCGAGTGGGAGCAGGCCATCCAGAAGGCGAAGCCCATCCTGGACGGGCGTCAGTCCTGCGCGGAGATCCCGCACCTGACGCTGGGCACGCTGCTGTATCCGTTCTTCAAGCTGGAGCGGATGGAGGAAGCGCGGGCCTGCCACGTGCGCGGCTACGCGATGGTGGCGAAGAACCGCGAGTTCCTCTCCACGGTGGGAGAGCACCTGGAGTTCCTGGCGCTGACGGGCAACCTGTCGCGAGGGCTGACGCTGCTGGAGAAGCACCTGGGCTGGGCGCTGGAGCACGCCAGCCACCGGGACCGCTTCACCTTCTACACGGCGTCGTCCTTCCTGCTGGGCCAGGTGGTGGCGGACGGCCGGGACGAAGTGAGCCTGCGCTTGCCCCGGGCGTTCCCACTGCACGCGGCGGACGGAGGCTACGGGACGCGGGCGCTGCAGGACTGGCTGGAGTCCCAGGCGCGCGACATCGCGGCGCGGTTCGACGCACGGAACGGGACGAAGCGGTTCACGGGATTGCTGGCGCGCAACGAGGTGCTGGCGAAGGAAGCGCGGCTGTTCCCGTTGGATTGAGCGCTCGCACAAATCCAGCGGGAACAGCTACAGCGTCCTCTTATCGGCGCAACGAAAAGCCCAGAGCCCTGATGGCCTTGAGATAGGCCATTGATTTCATCTCTGGACAGCGCAGGACTGCCTCCTGGAACTCCGTCGGCGGCACATATTCGTGCGCGTCAATGTAATGAACCACCATTGTCGGCGCGACATAGAGCCGATCCGCTCCCGGCACGAAAACATTTGAAGCACCAATCGGGACATGCACTCCTTTACTGGAGACAAGCGCCGGCCCTCCCGAGAAACGACAGAACGTGCACGGCTGACGCCCGGCGGTCACGAAAGGCTGCCACGGCGCAGCGCACAGGCGGGCAAGCGCCATGAAGAATGCCTCATCTACAAGCCCTCTCGGAAAGGGCTGCCCTCTTTCAAGCCATCCCACTGCGACCTGAGCTGCTCCCGTGCCTTCCAGATAGGAAATTGGATCAAGGTCTTGTCTGAATGCCATCGCGTTCGCCTCAATACTTACCTGGATGGAATATACGCCAGATGCCGTCCTCTACCCAGTAGGCTCCATGAGACGTCACCTTGACTTCGCCAGTCGCGGCAAACACGTCCACGCCAAGCTTGTTCGCCAGGTTTTGCGCCAACCCGTTCTCAGCTGCACCTGCGTAGCAGGCAATGAGCCTCACGGGACCTCCGGAATATCCTTCCGAAGTTTCAATGAGCTTCGCCAACTGGCGATGACTTCTCTCTTGCCAGATCGGCACGAGTTCGTCGTCTACCATCTTCCACCCGGTAATAACCGAAGCAGACTCCGGACTGGCGTGGGTCACAACATTGAAAAAGCCACCATGTGACGCAGGGACGTTCTTGGCATACGCTGCAAGCAGATCAACTTCACGCTTCAACACGGGCGCAGCAATCGCAATGTCAGCGGCGAACTCAGCACCATCCTTGAGGAGTTCTTTCTCCAGGGCCCATGAGAGGTCCGAGACGGGGCCACGCAAGGACTGTCTCACGAGACCAGCAGCACCGTCTGTCACGAGGTTCAAGGCCATGTAGATCAGGCCTTCCTTCACGAGATACCGAACGCCATCCATCACGAGTTCCCGACGTGCGACCTCCAGCTCGTAATCGGTGAAGATTCCCTCCCTCACCGTCCTCGGCGCGCGGCCCGCACGCAGGTCCTGCATGACGATGTTTCCGCGCTGCTGGATGACCATCGACTTATGCCGGGCCTCATAGGACGAGGTGCCGTTCTGATCCGCGGAGAGCACCACGGGGGCGGGGGCTCCCGTCCACTCCGCCGCACCGGCCCCAGCCGCGAGCGCGGGGGCGGGTTGGGCCGGCCCGATGACGTCGATGGTGACGCTTCCCGCGTCAGGGAGGTCGTCCGCCTCGAACCCTGTCGGATCCGTCCACCGCAGCGGATTGTTCAGCACATACGCGTAGCGGTTGAAGGCCTGTCCCTCCTGTGGGAACTGCACGAAGGGATCCGGCGTGATGAACCGCGCGGTCTCTGGGTCATAGATGCGCCCTCTCATGTTCACCAGACCGAACTCGTCGTCGGTCTCGTGGGACGTGAAGCCAATCCGGACATTCCCCGAGGCAATGGAAGTCGCGATGGGAAGGGCGTACGGCTGGCGGCGCCCACCGAACGGCTCGAACTTCTGGCGCTCCACCACGTTGGCGGCCAGGTTCGTCACGGTCTCCGTCGAACCCAGATGGTCGCTCAGCAGATACAGCGGCTGCTCGGACGTCACCGCGCCGCTCGACTCCTCCCAGAAGAGCTGGGCCACGACCCGCTCGCCGCCAGTGATGTTGAAGACATGCACCGTCGCCCCGTTGGCCTGCCGCTTTTCGTACAGCCCTCCAACGTAGGTCGTCGTGCCGCTCAGGGTGCTGGTCTTGACCGTGCGGGCCTGGGTTGCGTCGTACTTGAAGCTGACTTCACGCCCACCTCCGGTGATCCGGGACGGCAGGTCGAAAGCCGTATAGCTCACCACGCGACCAGGCCCGGTCAGCTGGTTGCCATTGTCCCCATAGGTGTAGGCGCCTGCCTGCGTCTGCGTCACCGCGTGGGGCCGGACCGCCCCGGTGGGGTAGATGCTGTTCGTCGCAGTGCCACTTCCCTCGAGGACCCGCCGCTCCAGCAGGTTGCCAAGGTCGTCGTAGCGGTACTCCAGCACCGAGCGGCGGCAGTTCTGGAAGCTGGCCCACTTCGTCAGCCGGTCCAACGCGTCGTATTCGAAGTCCTCGGTCGTCTGAGCAAGCAGGTCGCTCCGGCTCTTGAGGTTCCCCTCGACGTCCCACGCGTAGGACAGCCCTTGCCGGACCTGGCCGTTGAACGGTGACTGAGGGTCGCTGACCCTGGAGTCGATGAAGCGCAGCCGGCCGCGGGAGTCATAACGCCGCTGGGAGAGGATGCCGTTTCCCAACCGCTCCGCCGTCAGTTGCCCGAAATCGTTCTGGCTCTGTGCCGTCCAATAGACGTGCTGGGTGACATCATCCCGCACCTCCTTGAGATGCCCCTGGGCGGTGTAGCCATGGCGCAGGACGAGCCGTTGTCCGGCCACTTCCGGATAGCTCAGCGTGGCAAGGCGACCCGTCGAGTCATACGTCCGGTTGAGACGGTAGGTCGTCCCATTGATGCTCCAGTCGCTCTCGGACAACTGGCCGAGCGCGTTGTACCAGTGCGTGAGGGTGACGCCATCCGGGCTGACCGAACTGCCGAGCGCGCCCTTCATCGAGGTGTCCCAGATGAACTGGGTGACACCGTCCGACGTCGTCAGCTTCGTGTTCCGTCCCAGGCCATCGTACTCATCGAAGGTCGTGACCTTTCCGCTGCCATCCTGCTCGCGCCGGATTTCGCCGAAAGCATTGAAGTGATTGATCGTGACACCGGTATCCGGGTCCGTGACCTGGGTTTTACGGCCCAACCGATCATGCTGGACGTCGATGACATGGCCCTTGCTGTTGAACACACGCTTCAGCACGCCAAAGGGACCATACTCGTAGGTGGTCGGTAGCTCCCGCCCATCGTCCATGAAGGAGCTGGTGAAGACCAGCTGTCCATGCCCGTCACGGCGAGACAAGGTCCGGTTCGCGCGCTCGTCAGTGACCTTTGTCGTCAGGTTGTCATATACATACGTGACGGTTGTTCCCTCTGGCGTCTCGACGGACAAGGGACGATCCAACAGATCGTACGTTGTTTCCGTAAACACCTGGGGCCCGCTACCTCTCCAAGGACGGGAAACCAAGGTCCGCCTTCCCAGACTGTCATACACCGACGTCACGCGGAGAACGGTTCCGTCGAATCCACGACTCTCTTGACGGACTTCGCGTCCGTGGTTGTCGAATGTCGTGACAACCTGCTGTCCCCCCGCGACGCTGGCCGTGATCTGCATCAAGCCGGACGAGGCCGCGCCATACTGCAGTGTCTTGCTGGCTCCCGTGACCGGCAGCGTCGCGCGCAGCCGGCCAAAACCGTCGTAGCGAAAGCGGGTCACCAAGCCGTTCGGATCCTCGGCAATCGCAGTCACCCCCAGGCCCGGGTGATGGGCGAAGCGGGTGCGGTGGTTCGCTGCGTTGTAGGACGTGGAGACGAAGAGGTGCTCCAAGGGGTCGAATATCTGGGACTCCACCCGGATCGAGTTCTGGCTGGTTCGTGTCACCCGCTCAATCAGGCCGAATGCATCCGGCTTGTAGTCGGTCTTGAGCTCGAAGTCCGCGCCTCCTCCCGGCTCGGAAATGGTCCGGACCAAGAAGCCCGTCACGGGGTCGTAGTCATGCGTCGTGGTGCGCGTCACACTCGTTCCATCGACAGCGACGCTCGTCACCCTCACTTCGCGTGCCTGTCCCAGGAGCCAGGCAGAGACGTTGTTGTCGATGGTCGGGACAAAGGTGCCATCTCGCCAGGTGCGCCCCGTAGGCACCCCAGCTGAGAGCTCATGATCCACTTGCTGCGTGTCTTTTAGATTGCCGTAATCATCGAGCGCGGTCGTCTGGACATGCCGCTTGGTGATGGGCGGATCATTCCCCAGCCCTTCAAGGTAGGTCTCTACAATCTGATGCGCGAAGACGTAGGGACGACCTTCAGGACTGTTCTTGACCGTGTACCGATAGATCTTCTCCTTGATGTGCTTCACACCATTGGCAAGTGTGATCTCGAATGTTTCTGTCTGTGGAAGTCCGGCATGCAGGTACAGCGTCCCGGTACGGGTCTGATTATCGTAGGTTGTTGTCGTCCTTGCGCCCGTGGACGCACTGACGCTCGTCCGCTTGGCGAACCCAAGCCAGCCGCGCCCTTGCAAGTCCGTTCGACTGGACTCATAGGAGTAGAAGGTGTTGTTGAAATGGCCGGTGCCAGTTCCATCTTCGACTCCCGCCTCCACCACCATCCACTGGCCGTTTCGAATGCACTGCTGCGGAGCAAGGCAGGTACCAGGAGTGTAAACGGGAGGCTGCCCCACAACAGCGGGACGCTCCAGTTGGTGCTGATAGCGCACCCGAACCTGCCGCCCTGATTTCCCCTCCCTGCTTCCGGTCATGACGTCCGGAAGCCGCCCCTGGCGGACATAAACCTTCAGAAGGGGCAGGTGTTCACCCGTCCCCGGCGGAACGCTCGGGTCAGGTTCAACTTGGATGAGGTCTTGGAAGCCGTCTCCATTGACATCAAAGAGCCGAGAAAAGCGTTGGCCGAAGCCATACGGGCTATTGGTGGTCGGTCCACCCGCCACCTGGCCAACGACGACTTCCAGCTCACGGGCCTCGAAATGATCGTCCCGGCCCAGGAGGACCCACTGGTGCGCGCGGATGCCAGTGGAACCATACCCGTTATTCTCGCCTGAGTCGGTCAACAGCATGTCCTGCCGGCCGTCGTGATCGAAGTCGAGGATACGGACGCCCGGATCCAGACCACGCCCGTTGTTGCTCAACCACGAGGGACTGATCTGCTGATTTGCCGGCAACTGCTGAACCTGGGGGGGAAGGAAACCATTGCCTGTGTTGATCGCAATGCGCAGGTTTCCTGGGAAATTCTCGCCCCCATCCATGTCGCGGTCCCGCCGCGCGCTGACCGCATCTGGTAACCCGTCGCCATTGATGTCCACGAACCAGATGCGATCATAGTGGTAGACCCTGCTGCGGTTCGGGGTCAGCGAGGCTGGAAGCCCGGAGAGCGTCGTCGTAGCAATACGCTGGCTTCCTCCCATTGCCACGCCTACCGCGAGATATTGCGCAGAGAAATTGTCCTGAGGCGACGGCCCGCCATCGATCACATGGCCCTTTCGAACCAGGACCTCGGTGCTGCCATCGCCGTCCACATCCACGGCGTAACCCGAGTAGTCAATACCGGACTTCATTTCCAACTGCTGGTAGTCCGACAAGACCAAACCACCCAGATTCATCCGGAAACCCCAGGCATTGGGCTGGGGCTGCTGCGTGGATCGAAACAACTCCGGGAGTCCGTCGCCATTCAAGTCAGCTACATGCATGACCGGAAAGCGCCCTGCTACGTTGGGGGGAGCAGTCGGATTATACCAGAACTGAAATGTCTCATTGGCCTGGATGTTGGCCGGCTGGTATTTCAGACCATCGAACTTATACAACTGGAAGTAGCCATCCTGCCCGGCAGGACCGTCCGCGTGTTGAAGGGCCAGGATTTCTGGAACGCCATCCCCATCCATGTCCACGATGCGGAGATCGTCGTCACTGTTCCCCATCTTCGACTTGGGAAGGCCTGCGAGCCTGGGCTCGCTGAAGACCGACGGATCCAGGGACGCGAGCCGGTAGTACCAAGTCCCATCCCCGACAATCCGGGTGCTGCCGTAGACCTCCGCGTCATCATTGCGGCGATAGAGCAGGTCATCACGCCCATCGCCGTTGACGTCCAGGGTCTCCAGCGTCCAGAAGTCCTGGATCCCCTCGACTGGCGCTCCGTTGGCAACCCCCTGTCCGGGCCACTTCATGTCTTGAATGATGGAATATCCACCCATGCCGCCGCTCATGACCTCGAAGGCTGTCATCTTCTTGAAATCATGAAACTGGACGACCGGATCCTCACAGTCATTGGTCTGGCTGGCGCTGCAATCGAACCCTGAGTCGTAGTCGAACTCCAGTGGCTCTCGGCAGGCCTCTTCCCCATCACACTCAAAGATCCGCCGCAGGAGGCTGCGCCGAGTAATGCTGTCGTTGCGATAAACGAATTCGTAGCTCCTCAGCAGTTCGTCATCGCGCGTCGTAGCTGTCGAGCCGAGACCAGGACCGTACATGAGGATACGGTGCAGACGCTTCGTAGACACGAGCTTCAATCCACTGACATAGCGGAGTTCCGGATCGGGCCGGGCGGTCGTCTCGTACTCGAAGAAAACCGCACGGCGGCGCAGGCTCCCCTGCGTGTCGCTGACATGCCCGGTATATTCAATGCGTTCTGGCAACTGCTCGTAGCCACTCTCCGGCGTACCCGTGAGCGTATAGTAGACCTGGAAGTAGTTTCCGGCCCGGTCACTGACACGCGACAGAGCCCAGCTCAGGATCGCAGTAGAGCTTTCGTATGACTGACTCACCTGTCCAGTGACAGAGTTCGCGGTCAGCGAGACCCGGGAGCCCCGGTATTGGGAATTCGACGCCGGGAACTGTCCGTAAGAGAAGATCCGGCCGTCCTTGCGGAACACCTCGAACCAGGAGGGCGTCCCACCAACGACGTCGTGTGCAATGACCTTGGCGAATGACTCCACCTCGGTCCGGTACTCGATGGTGGCGCCGGAGGTAGGCCCGATTGCCACCAAACGCTGCCCATCCAGACAGAGTGCGTCATCTGCCGTGAAGCGGATGGGCGCAGTCATCTGGTCCTGGGCGAATGTCTTACGGCATCGGGTGATTTCAGATAGGCCGGTGAGATTCCAGCCCATGCCAAGCAGCCCGTTTCCGCCGCGGCTGCGATAGGCCAGCGAAAGGGCCGGCGCCATTCCCGCACGTCCCGGAGGCACCCACAATGGAACGTCGTAAAGCGCCTCGCCA
The DNA here is from genome assembly GCF_042231735.1 of Corallococcus exercitus. Lineage (GTDB taxonomy): Bacteria > Myxococcota > Myxococcia > Myxococcales > Myxococcaceae > Corallococcus > Corallococcus exercitus_B. Next base: position 8,364,878 of record NZ_CP102577.1, on the reverse strand, counting down.
TTCGGACTGACATCAAAGGAGGTTTTGACCTGACCTGCGACAACGCCTGTAGGCGTCCGCTCAGTCGCCAGGACCGTGTCCGGTGGGACGACCAGCGGACTGTTGTCGAGCTTTTGTTCGTTTGCCTGAATCAATGACGGAACCGGATCCACTCCGTCTGTTGAAACACCGCACGCCGCTACCAACCCCAGCAGCAGGCTTCCCAGCATCCTCATCCACACCGCGCGAGTCATGTTCTGCCCTTCAAATTTGATATCCAGGAGGCTGCTTCCTTGCTCTGGCTCAATGTCTAGGACTGGGGAGGACAGTAGGAGACGATGCACTTTCGACGCACCGAGCAGCTGTTGTCACAGCATCGGACTTCAGTCGCGGGACACGGCTCGGCACAGAAGCGGTTCACGCACTCCAGGCCGCCGAGGCACGTGCCACAGTCCAGCGTTCCAGTGCAGCCATCTGAAATCGTGCCGCAGGTAGCGCCCATGGCCGCACACGTCGTAGGCGTGCAGCTCTGTACGCACGTATTCTGGGTGCACGTCTGATTGGGACCGCAGCTGCCGCAGTTCAAGGTCTCGCCGCAGCCGTCCGGGATGCTTCCGCACGTCTTTCCCTGGGCCGCGCAGGTCGTGGGCGTACAAGTGCATGTCGCGGCATCCATCCGGCAGACATCGGCTTCATCGATAGAACCATCGCAGTCATCATCGAAGCCATTGCAGGCCTCTTGAGGCGCGTTGCAGATCCCCGACCAGCCATTGGTTCCGCATGTTTCAATAGACCCGGGGCATTCGCCGCTCTGTCCCACGCAAGTCCGCGTCAGGGAGCGGGTGCCGCCTCCCGGAGCATTGTCGACGACACCGTCGCCATCATCGTCGCAGCCATTGCAAGCCTCGGGAGCAGAAGTCGTTCGCGTGCAGACGCCCGCGCTTCCGTCCGCTCGGCACTGTTTGCGGGCCGTCCCACCACATTGATCCGAGCAGCTCAGGTATTGGTTGGGTCTGACCACACAGGCCCAAACACCCGCGACACATCGCGTATCGCCAAAGCAGCCGTTTCCCTGGAGATCACATGGCACGTAGTAGGGATTGCGTGGGGGGATGTCCTCATCAATCAATCCATCGCCATCGTCATCACAACCATTGCACTCTTCATGGTCGAGATAGGCGGAGCACGTTCCAGGAATCGTGCGACCTTCCTCGGAACACACCACAGTTCCCGGGCGTCCGCAGACCGAACAGGCGACTGTTGATTCACCCGTGGGCACACAGGGTCCCCAATATCCATCGCAGGACTGTGTACCTTTGCAGACTCCGATATTACAGGCCGCGGTTGCTCCATCCGGATAGCAGGCCGCGCTTGCTTCATGCACAGGCGAAAGCGCGACCAAGAGGGTCATCAACAGCAGGGCCCAGCGGCAATTCAAAGCATCCCCTAACGTCACGTCCTGCTCCCCAAACCCATCAACCATCGAAGAACCGACAGCTTGGTTTACGTCTGTAATGGGCGCGAAGACCTACACCACCCGGGGGGACAGTGTCCACCCGCGCACAGTCCACACTCACCCCTTGAATGGCGAAACCGGTCCACTCGGGCAATCGGACTCGCGCAAATCACGATCAAAAATGCAAATCGAAGAACAGCGCGATGGGAGCAGCGCGAGGCCCTCTACCTGGGGCCTCCGCATCTTGCTTTGGGCATCAGCGCCTGTTTCCGCGAGCCCTTACCCCAATTGGCTTTCAGCGCTTCAGCTTCGAGAACGGATTGTTGAACGGCTCCGGCTTCTTCGGCTGCGCCGGAGCCTGATTCACCGGCTTCTGCGCGGGCCGCTGCTGCACGGGTGCGCTGGCGGGCTTCGCAGCCGGCGCGGGCCTCCCCGACGGCTGCGGAGCCCCGCCCTCCAGCACCGCCCGCACGGACAACGCCAGACGCTTGCGCGCCAGGTCCACGGACAGGACCTTCACCGTCAGCCGGTCGCCCACCTTGGCCACCTCCGACGGATCCTTGATGAAGCGCGCGGCGAGCTGCGACACGTGCACCAGGCCGTCCTGATGCACGCCCACGTCCACGAACGCTCCGAACGCCGTCACGTTCGTCACCACGCCCTGCAACACCATCCCCTCCTTCACGTCCTCCAGCGACCGCAGGTCATCCCGCGTCGCGTGCGCCGTGAAGTCACCGCGCGGGTCGCGGCTCGGCTTCTCCAGCTCCGCCAGGATGTCCTTCAGCGTCAGCTCCCCCAGCTCCGGCCCCAGGTAGCGCTTCGCCTCAATCTTGCGCACCAGCGCCGCGTTCCCCACCAGCGACGCCACGTCCACGCCCAGGTCCTTCGCCATGCGCTCCACCACCGTGTAGCGCTCCGGGTGCACCGCACTCGAATCCAGCGGCTCCGGCCCTCGCACGCGCAGGAAGCCCGCGGCCTGCTCGAACGTCTTCGGCCCCAGGCCGCTGACCTTCAAGAGCTCCCGCCGCGTCGTGAAGCGCCCCTTCGCCGCCCGGTGCGCCACCAGCTTCTTCGCCAGTGACGGCCCCACGCCCGACACGTGCTCCAGCAGTTGTGGTGACGCCGTGTTCACGTCCACGCCCACCGCGTTCACGCACGAGTCCACCACCTCGCCCAGCTTCTTCTTCAAGAGGCCCTGGTCCACGTCGTGCTGGTACTGCCCCACCCCGATGCTCTTCGGGTCGATCTTCACCAGCTCCGCCAGCGGGTCCTGCAAGCGCCGGCCAATCGACACCGCCCCGCGCAGCGACACGTCCAGCTCCGGGAACTCCTCGCGCGCCACCTCCGACGCCGAATAGATGGAGGCACCCTGCTCGCTCACCGACACCACGGGGACCTGCACGCCCATCGCCTTCAGCGTGTCCCGGGTGAAGAGCTCCGCCTCCCGGCTGCCCGTGCCGTTGCCCACGGCGATCAGCTCCGGCTTGTGCTTGCGCACCACCGCCTCCAGCAGCTTCGCCGCGCGCGCCCGTTCCTCCGCGCTCCGCTCCGAGTAGAGCGTCGTCGTCTCCACCACCGTCCCCGTCGCATCCAGCATCACCAGCTTGATGCCCGTGCGCAGCCCCGGGTCCAGCGCCAGCACCGCCCGAGCCCCCGCCGGCGCCGCCAACAGCAGGTGCCGCAGGTTCTCCCCAAACACCCCGATGGCGCCCTTGTCCGCGCGCTCCTTCAGCTCCGCGCGCAGCTCCGACTCCAGCGACGGCCCCATCAGCCGGTCCCAGCCGTCCTCCACCGCCGCGCGCAGCTCCCCCGCGAACAGCGACTGCGGCCGCGTCACCACGCGCCCGGTGAAGAGCCCCTTCACCTCGTCGTCCGGCAGGCCCAGCTTCACCTTCAGCACGCCCTCCTCCTCGCCGCGCAGGAGCGCCAGCACGCGGTGGGATGGGGCCTGGGACAGCGGCTCCTCGTGGCCGTAGTAGTTCTCGAACTTCGTCGTCTCGCCCTTCTTCGCGGGCACCACGTCCGAGCGCAGCGTGCCCCGCTTCGTGCACAGGTCGCGGGCCTCACGGCGCAGCCGGGCGTCCTCCGCCACCCGCTCCGCGCAGATGTCGCGCGCGCCCGCCAGCGCCTGGGCCACGTCCTCCACGCCCTTGTCCGCGTTCACGTAGGGCTTCACGCGCGCGTCCAGGTTCTCCCCGCGCTGGCCCTCCTGCTTCCACACCAGGTCCGCCAGCGGCTCCAGCCCCTTCTCCCGGGCGATGGCCGCGCGCGTGCGGCGCTTGGGCTTGTACGGCAGGTACAGGTCCTCCAGCTCCGCGCGCGTGCGCGCCGCCTGGAGCGCCTTCCGCAGCTCCGGCGTCAGCTTCCCCTGCTCCTCGATGCTGCGCAGGATGGTGTCGCGCCGCCCGTCCAGCTCCGCACGCTCCGTGGCCCGGTCCAGGATGGCCTGGATTTGAACCTCGTCCAGGCCTCCCGTGGCCTCCTTGCGGTAGCGCGCGATGAAGGGGACGGTGCCTCCCTCCTCATGAAGCGCGAGGGTCCGGTCCACCTGCTCCGGCTTGATGCCCAGCTCCTGGGCCAACGCGGCGGCATAGACGTGCATGGCGCCCGTCTATACCCCGGTCCGCTCGCGCCTCCCAGAGACGCGCCGCTCCCCTACTGCCGCACCAGACGGATGACGTCCAACGCGACGTTGTAGCCCGTGCTCGACGCGTTCTTGCCAACAGTCGTGAACGTGAACGCCTGGGGCTCCAGGTCCGTGAACGTCACCGTCCCCAGCTCCGCTTCCACGTACTGCGTGGTGGCCGAGTACTCGTCCCGCGTCCCGCCGACCGCCACCCCGTTCACGTCCAGCCGGTACTGCCCGCGCCCGTTGTTGCGCTTGGTCCGCACCCGCACCGCGAACGTGCCCACCGTGCGCGGATAGAGCGTGTACGTCACCTTCGCCCCCACCGCGTTCGTGTTGTGGTAGCGCACCCCGCCCAGCTCCGGCCCGGCCTCCACGCCGGTGGACGACGGGTCCGGGGTGCTCGTCGGCTTCAGGTTCTCCGCCTGGTACACCAGCGCCCTCGCGTCGTGCTCCACCGCGCGTCCCAGCCGCTTCTGCGTCTGGTCCACGTAGAGCGACTGCGGCACCAGCTCGTTCCCGGACGTGGCCACCTCCCCGAAGTCCGCCGGGGCCGTCTTCGTCGTCACGGACACGTCCACGCCCGTCGCGCTGCCGCGCATCCCAATCACATACCCCTGCCCGTACTGCTGCGAGCGCACCATGCTGGTGCCCCCATACGCCGGCGGCTTCGCCCCGTTGGTGTTCCAGAAGACGCTCTCCGTCGTCGTCACGCCGTGGCTCGTCGTCCCGTAGGGCGAGCGGTCCGCCGCCTCGAAGCGCTCCTGGTACAGCGTGGTGTTGTCCACCAGGTTCGCCGCGCTCAGGTGCATGTGGAAGTCGGACACCTTCTCGCCGTTGGACACGCGGTTGTTGAACAGCACGTTGCCGGTGGTGTGCATGGAGCGGAAGTCGAAGTTGTGCCGCCCGCCGTACGCCACGCTGTCCTTCACCAGGCTGTCGCTGCCCCGAATCGAATACAGGTACCCGTTTCCGCCCCCGCCCTTGTACTGGGGTTTGTCGATTTCACACCCCTCCACCGTGACGTTGCGCGCGTAGTTCAGGTCGATGCCATTGGACTGCACGTGCACGTCCTGCGTGTTGGACGGGGGCCGGTAGGAATTGACGCCGCGGATCCACCCGTCCACCACGTGGTTCATCAAGAGCGCCGTGGACTCGTGCACCTGGTACGCGCCCGTGCCCTGCACCGTGTAGTCCTCCTCGGCCAGGCCCGGCGTGGGGTTCTCCCGCATGCCGATGGCCAGGTGCTCCACGCCCACCTCCGACAGGTGCGCGGGCACGCGGTACACCCGCGCGTTGTCGCGCATCAGCAGCCCCTGGCGCAGCGGGATGTCCAGCGTCAGCATCCGCGTGGCCGCGTCCACCGCCACCACCTGCCGGTAGAACGAGGGCCCGGGCAGCGACGTCCACGTCGTGCCCATGTTGAACTCCCCGCTGCGCGTGGCCGTCAGGTCCGCCCGCACCACCACCCATGTGCCCACGGTGTAGCCCGTGACACTCGCCACCTGGATGCGCGTCGCCTGGTTGGGCGCGTCCTGCGTCAGCGCCACCGACGCCGTCGAAGCCGACGTCCAGGACACCGTCGTGTCGCGCGGGCCCACCTGCACCACGCGCTTGCTGCGCATGTCCGTGGCGGAGTTGTAGAGGAACGTGGACGTGGCGCCCTGCCCGCGCAGCACCACGTTGCTGTACCGGATGAGCAGCGCGTACGGCTTGCCCGCGGGCGGCGCCACCCGGTACGTGCCCCGGGGCAGGTACACCACCCCGCCCCCCGCCACCGCCCCCGCGTCGTCGAGCGCCTGCTGCAACACCGCCGTCACGTCCGACGCGCCCGTGTTGTCCGCGAAGTACGGCGCCTGCGTCACGTCCAGCACCCGGTCCATCCGCACCGGCGGCTCCGCCTGCCGCATCCGGTACCCCGCGTAGGAGAAGTCATGCAGGAACCGCGACGGGTTGCCCGGCTGCGAGTACCCCGGCGTCCATGTCGACGGGTACAGCACGCTGCGCCAGGGCGCCGCCTCCGCCACCCCCACGGCGGCAAGCAGCCCCGCCCCCAGCAGTCCCTGCCATCCCTTGCGCGCGCCCACGATGTGCTCCTTCCCGGTGTCCGGTCCGGCCTCCCTCAATGGGAGTCCTCTCCAAGGAAAACAGCACAAACAAGTAAAAACAAAAAGCCATGGGGCATGAAAAAGGGCCGCGCGGGGTTCCCCCCACGCGGCCCTTCGCCTCAAGTCACGCCCGTCCGGCTCAGGCCGGCTGGATGTCGCTGTTCTTCACGCGGAAGGTGCGCGTGGTGAACTTCGCCTCCAGCTCGCTGTCCGCGCGCTTGGAGTAGTCCTTGGCCACCTCGGCGGCGGGGATGAGGTGGAAGGTGGCGAGCGTCTCGTCCGCCTTCACCTCCATCATCACGAAGCCGTGCGAGTCCGCGTCCGCGAAGCGCAGGCCCGTGTTGGACTTCATGAGCGTCTGCTCCATCTCCGTGACGGCGTGCTGGTACACCGGCGCGCCCGTGGCGTAGCCCGCGCCAATCAGCGCCAGGCTGGCCAGGCTCTTGATGGAGCCGGAGGTGATGGCCGGCGCCGTCAGCGTGGGCACGCCCTCCTCCACCGACGCGAACGACGCGTGGATGTCCCCGGAGAGGAACAGCGTGTTCTGCACGCCCTGCGCCTTGAGCGTGTTGAGCATCACCCGCTTCTTCGTGGGGAAGCCGTCCCACTGGTCCACGCTGAAGTAGAAGCGCTGGCGCAGCGTCGGGTCGCTGATGTCCGCCTGCTGCCGGAAGTCCCAGATGAGCGCGGACAGCGACGTGGAGCTCACCACCATCTTCCAGGTGTTCTGCGCCGTGGTGAGGGTCTGCTGGAACCACTCCTCCTGGTTCTTGCCGAACACGTCCTCGCTCGTGCCGCCGGACAGCGCGTACTTCACGCCCGCGTACAGGTCGAAGGTGTCCTTCACCACCACGTAGCGCGAGCCCTGGATGTTGAAGAGCGCCGCCTTGCCCATGTGCGCGTACGCCAGGCCCCGGGGCTTGTCCCCAGGCGCAATCACCAGCGACTTGTTCACCGCCGCCAGCACCTGGTTCACGTAGTAGAGCGCCACCGGGCCCGCCACCCACTTGCCGGCCTTCTGCGTGGCCTCCGCGTCCGTGAGGCCCGCGGCCTTCGCCTGGCTCACGTACACGCCCTGGAGCACCTGCTTCTGGGACGCGTACGCCGGGTCGTCGATGTCCACGTACGCGAACGTGTCCGTCTGGAACGTCGCCTTCACCGCGTCCGGCTGGTCCTTGAGCCCCAGGGCCAGCAGCGTCTGGTCCAGCACCACGCCGCCCGGGTAGGCGTCCTCGGGGATGAGGTGGTCCGGCCGGTAGCTGCGGTAGTCCGTCACCAGCAGCTTCAGGTGCCGGCCGTACTCGAAGTCGCGGTAGATGCGCGAGTTGGGGAAGCGCGGCTCCTGGGCCACGTCGATGGCGCCCTCGGACGTCTGCGCCGTGTCCAGCGGGATGTACTCCAGGAAGGCCTGCTCCGCGTTGAGCTTGCGGTCCCGCTGCGTCTCGTCCCGCTTGCCGTCCTCGTACGTGGCCACGTCCTGCCAGCAGTCGTCGGAGAACTCGTGGTCGTCCCAGACGATGATGAACGGGTAGCGCTCATGCACCGCCTGCAGCTGCCTGTCGGTGCGGACGTTCTTGTAGAGGTCGCGGTAGTTGGACAGCGAGTTCGCCGCGAGGAACGCGGTGACACCCGTGCCCTGCGAGAGCGCTTCTTCCGGCGCGCTGAAGCGCACGGCCCGGCCGCCGCCGTCGGACTGGAAGGACGTGTCGCCCGTCGTCTCGTAGACGTAGTCGCCCAGGAACACGACGAAGTCCAGGTCCGCGTCCAGCTGCAACAGCCGCTGCCAGGCGTTGTAGTAGCGGCCAATGAAGTCCTGGCAGCTGGCGAAGACGAACTTCACCGGCACGTCGTCCCCCGCCGCCGGCGCGGTGCGCGTGCGCCCGACGCGCGTGGTGTTCCGCTGGCCGTCCTTCTCGTAGCTGAAGCGGTAGTAGTACGTCGTGCGCGCGGACAGCCCGGTGACCTTCACCTTCACCGCGTGGTCGTTCTCCGCGCGCGCCGTCAGGTCCGTCTTGTCCAGCACCAGCGCCTTGAAGTCCTCCGTCGTGGAGACCTCCAGCCGCAGGGGCAGGTCCTGCCCGGCGCGGGCCGTGTCCTCCACGCGCACCCACAACACCACGCTGTCCGGACGCGGGTCCCCCGACGCCAGCGACTGCGGGAAGTAGGGCGAGCCAGCCGAAGCCTCCGGCGTCTCGGCGTCGTCGGAGCATCCAAAGGTCGTCGTCGCCGCGACAGCAACCACGGCTTGCAGGAACGTGCGGCGTTTGAAGGGGTTGAACAAGGCGATGGACTCCAGCGGGAAGCGGGGGTGAAGGAGCTTCCAGGCCGCGCAGTCTAGAGGCCCTCCTCCCTCCACACGAAACATCCCGGCGACAGCCCGGTGATGACGGCGCGCGTCACGCGTCCAATCCCTCTCACGGCGAAGAAAAAGGGGCCGGCCCCATCGCTGGAGACCGGCCCCTCTCTCTACTTCACCCGCCGCGCCGCTCCCCCCGGAGGTGCGCGGCGGTTGCATGCTCACGACCCGTGCGTGACTACTTCACGGCCTTCACGCGCGGGCGCTTCTCGCCTTCCGCGGGCTCGCTGGCCTCGGCCGCCGGAGCCGCCGCGCCCGGCGCCTTGCCGATGCCGTACTTCTCCAGCACCAGGCTCTCGACCTCCTTGTAGGTCTCCGGGTGCTCGCGCAGGTACTCCTTCGCGTTCTCCCGGCCCTGGCCGATGCGCTCTCCCTTGAAGGAGAACCAGCTGCCGCTCTTCTCGATGATGTTCTCGTTGGACGCGAGGTCGATGAGGTCGCCCTCCTTCGAGATGCCCGCGCCGTACATGATGTCGAACTCCACCTCCTTGAAGGGAGGCGCGACCTTGTTCTTCACGACCTTCACGCGGGTGCGGCTGCCCACCACGTTCTCGCCGTTCTTGATGGCGCCCACGCGGCGGATGTCCATGCGCTGCGACGCGTAGAACTTCAGCGCGTTGCCGCCCGTGGTGGTCTCCGGGTTGCCGAACATCACGCCAATCTTCATGCGGATCTGGTTGATGAAGATGACGCACGTCTGGCTCTTGGAGATGGTGCCCGTGAGCTTGCGCAGGGCCTGGCTCATGAGGCGCGCCTGCACGCCCATGTGCGCGTCACCCATCTCACCCTCGAGTTCCGCCTTCGGCACGAGCGCGGCCACCGAGTCCACCACCAGCACGTCGATGGCGCCGGAGCGCACGAGCATCTCCGCGATTTCGAGGCCCTGCTCACCGGTGTCCGGCTGGGACAGGAGCAGGTCGTCGGTGCGCACGCCCAGCTTGCGCGCGTAGCCCACGTCCATCGCGTGCTCGGCGTCGATGTAGCCGCACACGCCGCCCTTCTTCTGCGCCTCCGCGACGATGTGGAGGCACAGTGTCGTCTTGCCGGAGGACTCCGGCCCGAAGATTTCAATGATGCGCCCGCGCGGCACGCCGCCCACGCCCAGGGCGATGTCGAGCGAAGTGGACCCCGTCGAAATGGCCTGGACGTCCTTCATCATGGGCTCGTCGTTGCCGAGCCGCATGATGGACCCCTTGCCGAACTGGCGCTCCACCGCGGCCAGCGCCAACTCGATCGCCTTTTCCTTCTCCTGATTCACGGCCATTTCTCGTCGCTCCTTGGAAGAGTGGACCACCCCGGTCCACCTGAACGCGCTTTTAGTACGCGATGGGTAGACCCTAGTCCACCCCTCTGACATCCGTTTCGGGTCCTGGCGGTCAGCTCTTGCGCAGGGCAGCCAGGAAGGCGGCCACCAGCCCGCCCAATCCAGCCGCCCAACCCGCCGGAACGTCCGGCACCAGCACCATCCCCAACCCGACCCCGGACACCACCGTCAGCAGCGCCAGGGCTCCGCGATACAGGGGAGAGCCCACGGAGGCAACCGTCAGCAGGGTCAGGGACAGCAGGGTCAAGAGCCCCTGCAGGATGAGCAGCCCACCAGGCACGATGAGGCCCGCCAGCCCCAGCACCACCTGGAGGGCCAGCGCGCCCAGCCCCACCGCGAGCGCCGGGAAGGGGCCCCCCGGAGGCGGCGCCAGCCGCGTACCCGGGGCGGGGGCGTTCTTCAGGTGCTCCAGGTCCTCCGGGCGCACCTCCAGGGCGTAGGGGAAGCCCAGCGCCAAGAGCGACTCCACCGCCGTGGCGCGGCAGGAGCGCCCGTCCGCGTCCACCAGCCCGTCCAGGTTGCCCCCCTCCAGGAGCCGGTGGAAGGCGTCCGCCTCCGTCCGGCCCCCGCCCTGCGCCCCCAGCTCCGCCAGGAGCTGGTTGAGGTTCCAGGCCAGCCGCTTCTGTTCGTCCCCTTCCGCGCGCCGGGCCTGCTGCGCCAGGAGGAACATGGGCAGCGGCGAGTCCGTGGGCGGGGTGGGTGTGCCGCCCTGCGCCGGGGCCTCCCAGGGCGCCAGGTCCGCTGGGGGCTCCACCTCCCCTCCAGGGTGGGGGGAGGGTGTGCGCGAACGTGGGCGGAAAGCATCGGACACGGTGGCGAAACTGTAACCGGGGCGCGGCTTGGGGTTCAAAGTGGGCAGGGCCCGCAACTTCCAAAGGGCAACGGGGTTTGCCGCCTCACGGATGGATTGGGACCCGGACACGCAGGCGATGCTGAAGGTGGCGGCGGGCGACCAGCAGGCCTTCGCCTGGCTCTTCGACCGGCACCACGCGAGCGTGGCGCGCTTCGCGTACCGCTTCGTGGGGGACGCGGCGCGGGCGGAGGAGCTCACGCAGGACATCTTCGTGAAGCTCTACCGGCACGCTCGCGCCTACAAGCCCACGGCGAAGTTCAAGACCTTCCTCTTCCGGGTGGCGACGAACCACTGCCTCAACGAGCTGCGGCGCGGCGAGTACCGCGTGGCGCGCCTCACGGCGCAGGGCCCGGCGGAGGACGACGCGGGAGCGATGCGGATGCCAGGGCCCGACGGAGACCGGCCCGACCAGGCGCTGAGCGGCCGCGAGCTGGAGGCGGCGGTGGGCCTGGCGTTGAAGGACCTGAGCGACCGCGAGCGCGCCGCGTTCACCATGTGCCGCTTCGAGGGCATGGCGTACCGGGACATCGCCGAGGCGCTGGAGGCGAGCGAGGCCGCCGTGAAGAGCCTCATCCACCGGGCCACCCTGGCGGTGGCGCGCAGGCTTGAAGCGTTGCAGGCGGGCACCGTGCCCGCGAGGAGTCGGGCATGAGCTGTGCGTTCGAGGAAGACCTGACGGCCTGGGTGGACGGGGAGCTTGCGCCCCCGCACCGCGCGCGCGTGGAGGCCCACCTGGGCACCTGCGCGCAATGCCAGGGGACGGAGAGGCTGCTGCGCCTCACGGTGGCGCGGATGGCGGAGCTGCCGGACTTCACGCCGTCCCCTTCCGCGCGGCGCGAAGTGCTGGCGCGGGTGGACGCGCTGCCGCCCACCTGGCGCGAGCGGTTCGCGCACCTCTTGAAGCCCGGCGTGCTGGTGCCCTCCGCGGGCCTGGCCGGCCTGGCGAGCCTGGCGGTGCTGACGCTGCTCGTGGCCGGACGCTCGCGCGTGGAGGCGCCCGCGCTGGAGGAGTGGGACCCGGGCGCGCTGGAGGTGGCGGCGAACCTGGAGCTGGTCGAGGACTACGAAGTGCTGGGGCTGGACAGCTCCGAAGACCTGGAGGTCGTCGAGAGCCTCCACGAACTGGGGGTGCCGTGATGCTGGGGAGGATGACCGCCGGGGTGCTGGCCGTGGCGCTGGTGCTCGGGGTGGGCGTGCCCGCCCGCGCGGCCAACGCTCCCGCGCCCACCGCCGCGGAGCGCTTCGAGAAGCTCCCGCCGGAGCAGAAGGAAGCCCTCCGCGCGAAGCTGCGCGAGTTCAAGGCGATGTCCCCCGAGGACCAGGCCCGCGTGCGCGCGAACCTCCAGCGCTGGCGGCAGCTGCCCCCGGAGGAGCGCGAGCGGCTGAAGCGCAACCTGCGCGACTTCCAGAAGCTGTCGCCCCAGGAGCGGCGGGCGGTGCGTGAGCAGGTGCGCGAGCTGCGCGGCCTCACCCCGGAGCGCCGCGTGGAGCTGCGCGAGCGGGTGCGCGCCTATCTCAAGGAACACCCGGAGCGCCGCGAGCAGATGCTGGAGAACATGCGCCGCTGGCGGCAGATGTCCCCGGAAGAGCGACAGGAGGCTCGCCGGCGGCTGCGCGAGAGGCGGCGCAACCCGTGAGGCCCGCCCCCGCCTGGCTGCTGCTGTTCGCGCTCGCCGCGGGCGTGCCCGCCCTTGCCCAGCGGCCCGCGCCACCGAAGGAAGCCCCCGCCCCCGTGGAGCCCGTCTCCCCGGAGGCCCGGCCCCCGCCGTCCGATACCCGCCGGGCGGAGCCCCCGCTCACCGCCGAGGACCGGGAGGTGGTGGAGAACCTGGAGCTCTTGGAGTCGCTGGACGCCGCGGCCGACCTGGAGGTGCTCCTGGAGCTGGCGGAAGAGCCGTAGCGGAAACGAAGAAGCCCGGGCCCCCTGTGCGGGGAGTCCGGGCTCTGTCGTCTCAGGCGTGGAAGCCGTGAAGCGCTACTCGACGGTCACGCTCTTGGCCAGGTTGCGGGGCTGGTCCACGTCGTTCCCGCGCATCTCCGCCACGTGGTACGCGAGCAGCTGGAGCGGGATGGTGGCCACCACCGGCGCGAGCAGCGCGCAGGCGGCGGGGATGCGGATGACGTGGTCGGCCAGGCTGTCCGCCTGGTTGTCGTCCTCGTCGAGGATGGCGATGACCTTGCCGCCGCGCGCGCGGACCTCCTCGATGTTGCCGATGATCTTCTCGTAGGCGATGTGCGGCTGCTTCGGCGCGATGACCACGACGGGCATCTTCTCGTCGATGAGCGCGATGGGGCCGTGCTTCATCTCACCGCCCGCGTAGCCCTCCGCGTGGATGTACGAAATCTCCTTCAGCTTGAGCGCGCCCTCCAGCGCCACCGGGTGCATGGGGCCGCGGCCGAGGAAGAGGAAGTCCTGCGCGTTCATGAACTCGCGCGCGACGCGCTTCACCTGCGGCTCGCACTTGAGGACGTCCTCAATCATCTTCGGCACCTGGGTCAGGTGCGTCAGGTGCTCCTGCGCGCCCTCCACGGACAGCGTGCCGCGCATGCGGCCCAGCTTCACCGCCAGCAGGTACAGCGTCACCAGCTGCGTGGTGAACGCCTTGGTGGACGCGACGCCAATCTCCGGGCCCGCGTTCGTGAGGACGTGCAGGTTCGCCTCGCGCGTCATCGCGCTGCCGATGACGTTGCAGATGGCCATGGTGTGCGCGCCCAGCCGCTTCGCCTCCTTGAAGGCCGCGAGCGTGTCCGCCGTCTCACCGGACTGGCTGATGGCGATGACCAGGTGGCTCTTCTCCACGATGGGGTCGCGGTAGCGGAACTCGCTGGCGAGCTCCACTTCCACCGGCAGCCGCGCCAGCGACTCGATCATGTGCTTGCCGGCCACGCCCGAGTGCCAGGACGTGCCGCAGGCCAGGATGGTGACCTTGGTGAAGGTCTGGACCTGCTCCTGCGTGAGGTTCCAGGTCTCGAAGTGGACGTCGCCTTCCGTGAGGAGCATCCGGCCGCGCAGCGTGTCCGCGATGGCGCGGGGCTGCTCGTGGATCTCCTTGTGCATGAAGTGCTTGTAGCCGCCCTTCTCCGCCATCATCGGCGTCCAGTCGATGCGGCGCGTGGGGCGGTTCACCAGCTTCCCGTCGCGGTTGAAGATGTCGACCTTGGCGGCGGTGACGACGGCGAGGTCGCCCTCCTCCATGTAGACGAAGTCACGCGTGTGCTCGAGCAGCGCCGGCACGTCGCTGGCGATGAAGTTCTGGCCCTGGCCCAGGCCCAGCACCATGGGCGACGCGTCCTTCGTGCACACGATGCGGCCCGGGTCGTTGGAGCACACCACCACCAGGCCGTAGGTGCCCTTCACCTGGCGGATGGCCGTGCGGACGGCGTCCGGCAGGTCCACGCCGCGCTCCACCTCCGCGGAGATGAGGTGCGCGAAGACTTCCGAGTCCGTCTCCGAGGAGAAGACGTGGCCGCGCGCGCGCAGCTCCGCCTTGAGCGCCAGGTGGTTCTCGATGATGCCGTTGTGCACCACCGCCACGTTCTTGTACGTGTGCGGGTGGGCGTTCTCGTCGGAGGGACGGCCGTGCGTCGCCCAGCGCGTGTGGCCGATGCCGGTGGTGCCCTTCGGCAGGTCCTGCACCACGCGGTTCTCCAGGTTGCGCAGCTTGCCCGTGGCGCGCACCACGTTGAGCTGGTTGCCACCGACCACCGCGACACCCGCGGAGTCATAGCCCCGGTACTCGAGCTTCTTCAGGCCCGACACCAGGATGGGAGCAGATTCCTTGTCACCGACGTACCCAACAATCCCGCACATGTTCTTCCTGCCTCTTTCTCGTCCCGCGGCCGCCGGAGCAAACCACGGGAATCCCGTTCACGCCCAACACGCCCAACCCCGCCCCGCCGACCGAACAGCAGGCGAGCACTCTTGCTAACCAGCCTTCACCTTCACCTGCCGTGCCTTCTTGGCCGCCACCCAGCCCTCCTTCACCACCTGTGGCGCACGGGACACAGCGAGGCTCCCAGGAGGCACATTTTTCGTCACCGTGGTGCCCGCGCCGACATACCCGCCGTCCCCCACCTTCACGGGCGCCACCAGCTGCGAGTCCGAGCCGATGAAGACCCCGTCGCCCAGCTCCGTCAGGTGCTTGTTCACCCCGTCATAGTTACAGGTGATGGTGCCCGCGCCGATGTTGCAGCCGGCGCCGATGTTCGCGTCGCCGAGGTAAGTCAGGTGGTTGGCCTTGCTGCCCTTGCCGATGCGGGCCTTCTTCGTCTCCACGAAGTTCCCCAGATGCACTTCCTCTGCCAACTCCGTGGCGGGGCGCAGCCGGGAGAACGGGCCGATGATGCACCGCTCACCCACACGCGCCTCCTCCAGCACGGAGTAGGGCTTGATGTGGGTGCCATCCGCCACGTGGGAGGCCGTGAGCACGCTGCCCTGGCCGATGGTGACGTTCTTCCCGATGACGGTGCCGGCCATCAGCGACACGCTGGGGCCTACTTCCGTGTCGGTGCCAATGGTGATGCCCTCTTCGATGTACGCGGTGGCGGGGTCCTGGATGGACACGCCCGCGCGCATGTGGGCTTCGTTGATGCGCTGCTGGAGGACGCGGGCGCGCGCCGCCAGCTCCACCTTGTCGTTCACGCCCGCGGTCTCCGTGGCGTCCGCGTCCACCGCGCCCACGGGGCCCACCTTCGCGGCCATCTCCACCAGGTCGGTGAGGTAGTACTCGCCCTGCGCGTTGACGGGCTTGATCTCCGCCAGCGCCTTCCAGAGGAAGGCCGCGTCCACGGAGTAGATGCCCGCGTTGCACTCCTTCACCGCGCGCTGCTCCGGGGTGCAGTCCTTGTGCTCCACGATGCGCGCCACCTTGCCGCCCTCGCGGATGACTCGGCCGTAGCCGGTGGGGTCCTCCAGCGTGGTGGACACCAGCGCCAGCACCCCGCCCGCCGCGTCGTGCGCGGAGAGCAGCGCCTGGAGCGTCTCCTTGCGCAGCAGCGGCACGTCTCCGTAGAGGATGAGCACGCGGCCGTCATGGCCCTTGAGCGCGTCCTGGGCCGCCTTCACCGCGTCCGCGGTGCCGCGCTGCTCCTTCTGGAGCGCGAAGCGCAGGGGCGCGTCCGGGAAGTGGGCGCGGATGGACTTCTCCACCTCCGAAGCCTGGTGTCCCACCACCGGCACCACGTGCGAGGCGCCCAGTTCCAGGGCCCGCTTCAAGGGATAGGCGCAGAGGGGACGGCCGAGGATGGGGTGAAGGACCTTGGCCTTCTCCGACTTCATCCGCGTGCCCTTGCCCGCGCACAGCACAACCGCCGCCAGAGCTGTCATATGCGGCGGAGAATTAGGGACCGCCGATCAACTCGTCAACCGCGTCCGGGCGTCAAACCCGATCGCGGGGCCTCCGCGGGGGGCCGGGCGCTGACTGCCACACACAACGTGTTGCATTGGACCGTGATGCCGAAGCGCGGCTTGTAGAACGTCGTCAGCCGCGCCGGGGTGGAGGCCGTGGTCGGAACCGACGCCGGGCTTTCCACGGGGTTCGGAGGACTCATAAGCACCGCCCGTTGCTGCACATGGAGAAAGCCTGCCCCGCTTCACCTCACAATCCAAGGAAAAAAATGTTGTCTTGTTGAAACCCTGGTCCGGGCGCGGTGCATGGTGCATTAGGGAACGGCCGGAAATCACAAGGAAAGGCGTCCACAGGTGGTGAAAGCACACATGGGAGCCGTGGGACGACAGGCGTTCCGCGCGCTGGGACTCGCGGTGTTGCTGGTGGCGACGCAGGCGGGTGCGGCACGTCCCTACCGGGGAGGTGCGGTGGCCACGGCGTATCCGCCCGCGAGCGAGGCCGCGCTCCAGATGCTGGAGAAGGGCGGCAACGCGGTGGACGCGGCGGTGGCGGCGGCGTTCGTGGCGGCGGTGGTGGGGCCGTACCACTCCGGCGTGGGCGGCGGCGGGTTCGCGCTGGTGCACGACGCGAAGTCGGCTGTCACGCAGGTGCTGGACTTCCGGGAGGTGGCTCCGAAGGGCGCCTCGCGCGACATGTACCTCAAGGGCGGCGCGCTGGTGCCGGGGCTGTCCACGGACGGCGCCCTGAGCGTGGCGGTGCCGGGCGCGGTGGCGGGCTACCTGGAGCTGCTGGCGAAGCACGGCAAGCTCAAGCCCGCGGTGGTGCTGGCCCCGGCCATCCGGCTGGCGAAGCAGGGCTTCTGGGTGACGCCCAAGTACCAGCAGATGGCCACGGGCCGGGCGGAGTGCCTGCGCCAGGACGCGGAGGCCGCGCGCATCTTCCTCACCCCCAACGCGCAGGGCACGCCGGACGTGCCGCCGCTGGGCCACGTCATCAAGCAGCCGGACCTGGCGCGCACGCTGGAGCGGGTGGCGAAGGGCGGCGCGAAGGCCTTCTATTCAGGGCCGGTGGCGCAGGCGCTGGTGAAGACGGTGAAGGACGCGGGCGGGCTGCTCACGCAGGAGGACCTGACGGCGTACAAGACGCGCAGCCCCGCGCCGCTGGAGACCACCTACCGGGGCCACCGCATCCTCACCATGCCCCCGCCCAGCGCGGGCGGGCTGGCGGTGGTGCAGGTGCTGGGCATGCTCCAGCAGCTGCGGCCCCAGGGCGTGCCCTACCGCGACCCGGAGGCGCTGCACCTCTACGTGGAGGCCGTGCGGCGCGCGTACGTGGACCGCGCGAAGTACCTGGGCGACCCGGCCTTCGTGCAGGTGCCGCTGGAGCGGCTGACCTCCCCGGGCCACATCGCGGACCTGGCGGGGAGCATCGACGCGAAGAAGGCCACGCCCAGCCTGTCGCTCCTGCCGCAAGCGGCGGGCCTGCCGGCCTCCACGCTGCGCAAGGACGCGGGGACCCTCATGCCGGAGCCGGAGAAGAAGAACACCACGCACATCTCCGTCATCGACAAGGACGGCAACGCGGTGGCCATGACGACCACGGTCAACTACAGCTTCGGCTCGTGCGTCGTGGCCAGGGGCACCGGCGTGCTCCTCAATGATCAGATGGACGACTTCGCCGCGCAGCCGGGCGTGCCCAACGCGTACGGGCTCGTCACCGGGGAGCCCAACGCCATCCAGGCCGGCAAGGTGCCCCTGTCCTCCATGTCGCCCACGCTGGTGTTCGCGAAGGAGGACCCGAAGCGGGTGATGCTGGCGGTGGGCAGCCCCGGCGGCTCCACCATCCCCACCACCGTCATCCAGGCCATCAGCAACGTGGTGGACCACGGCATGGACATGACGCGCGCGGTGGGCACGGGCCGGCTGCACCACCAGTACCTCCCGGACGAGCTGTGGGTGGACAAGTGGGGCCTGGAGCCGGCGACGCTGTCCGCGCTGGAAGCGAAGGGCCACAAGGTTCGCCGGGTGGACGGCTGGGGCGACGCGGAGGCCGTCTACAGCGATCCGCGCACGAACCTGCGCTATTCCTCCAGCGACCCGCGCAACGAGGGCGCCGCGACGGGCCAGGACTGAAGACGAAGGAGAACGACTGCCCGTGGCCGAGCCGATTCCGCTCTTCGATGCGCACCTCCACCCGGAGGCCCTGACCGACCAGGACCTGGAGTCCATGCGCTTCTTCGGCGTGGAGCGGGCCCTGGTGGTGGCGCATCACTTCCCGGAGCCCACGGCCAAGGGGCTGCGCCAGCACTTCGACCAGCTGGTGGACAAGCAGCTGCCGCGCCTGGAGCGGCTGGGCATCCGGGCCTGGGCCGCCCTGGGCGTGCACCCGCGCTGCATCCCGCGCCGGGGGCTGTCGGAAGTCCTGAGCCACCTGCCGGACTACTTCGAGGGCGGCCGGGTGGTGGCCCTGGGCGAGACGGGGCTGCACGTGGGCGGCGAGGAGGAGGAAGAGGCCTTCCTGGAGCAGCTGGCCCTGGCCCGCCAGCTCAAGCTGCGCGTGGTGGTGCACACGCCGCTCAAGGACAAGGAGCGCCACACGCGGCGCATCCTCACGCTCCTGCGCCAGTCGGGGCTCGCTCCCTCGCGCGCGCTGGTGGACCACGCCAACGCGCGCACCGTGCGGACCATCCTGGAGGTGGGCCACTGGGCGGGGCTCACCCTGCACCCGGAGGCCCTCCAGGCGGACCGGGCGGTGGCCCTGGTGCGGCGGCTGGGCAGCGAGCGCCTGGTGCTGGACTCGGACGCGGGCGACGGCGCCGGCGACATCCTGGGGCTCGCGCGCACGGCGAACCTCCTGGGCAAGGCGAAGCTGTCCGAGCGCATCGTCCGGCGGGTCACCCGGGACAATGCCGCCCGCTTCTTCCAGATCCACGACTGAGCGCGGCATCCACGCGCCGTGCGGGTCGCGTGCGGCGCGTTGAAAAGTGGACGGAGTGCCGGCCGTGTCAGCGCTGTAAATGCGACGGGCCCCACGCAGTGAAGCGCGGAGCCCGTGGCTTTACAGCGTGCGACCCCGGGGAGGGGGCCTAGTTCATCGCGACGGAGGCCGGGGCCTCCGGGTGCAGGGTGAGGCCCTGCGCGTCCGGCGCCAGCCGCACCTGCACGGGCACGCCCTGGGAGCGGTACTCCGCGAGGGAATCCGCCGCCTCGTCGAGCAGCTGCTGATAGCGCTCCTCCAGCTCCACCGCGATCAGGAGCATGGTCTCACCGGCGTCCGCCACGCCCGGCCGGTACACCTGGCAACGCTGGAACCGCGCCCAGCGACCGTTCTGCATCTTCACAAGCTCGCCGTCGTAAGCCATGCGCAGCACCTCTTGAGTGAAATCCGACGGCCGCAATGTAGAGGCGAATCCCCGCGCTGTCATCCCCCTGTTTGAAAATTCGTAAACCCTTCGGAATTCCAGGCAGTTGCCAACGCTCCAGGGCGTGCCCAGGGGGGTCCCGGCGGCCGGACCGGCGCAAAATGTAAACTGGGACACTGTCAACGCGGTTAACCTGTACCGGGGTCCAATGCCGCGTCGCGCTGTCAACACTCCGTGAACCGGGCGGGCCGGGAGGGGCGGCCGGGGGACGGGGCGGGACTGACGCGTGGCAGCCGGGAGGGGCATCCCTTAGATTCCAGCGGATGAAGTTGCCCCTGCCGTTCCGTCGCGACCGTCCCATCATTCCGTCCGCCAACGCGCAGGATCACGCGGAGCGGTTGATCGCCGAGTCCCTGCGCATGCTCGGCCAGGTGTGTTCCAAGGTCGCGGACGCCATCGAGGCGCAGCGGCTGGAGCGCCACGGTTACGCGCACAACAGCTACCTGCGCCGCCTGGACGACGAGGAGGACGCGAAGAAGCCCTCCGGACCGGGCACGGGCGGATGACGGCTCCCCGGGAGCCTCCGCCCCACGCGCCGCACGAGCACGAGGACGCCGACGCGCCGGTGCCGTGCCTGGCGTCCTCGCCGGCGCCGACCTGGCGGGAGCAGGGCATCCAGATGCCCATGCCCGCGCTGGCGGACGAGGAAGGGCCCCGCGTGGACCCCGGCCTGCCGCCCGTCGTGGACGCGCACGTGCACCTGTTCCCCGACCGCGTCTTCGAGGCGGTGTGGCGCTGGTTCGACCGCTACGGCTGGCCCATCCGCTACAAGCTGCACACGCCCCAGGTGGTGTCCTTCCTGCTGTCCCGGGGCGTCGAGCGCGTGGTCGCCCTGCACTACGCCCACAAGCCGGGCATGGCGCGCGCCCTCAACGCCTACGTGGCCCAGGTGGCGAAGGCCGAGCCCCGCGTCATCGGGCTTGGCACCGTGTACCCGGGCGAGCCCGACGCCGTCGCCATCCTGGAGGAGGCGTTCGCCCTGGGCCTCAAGGGCGTGAAGCTGCACTGCCACGTGCAGGCCTTCTCCCCGGACGCGCCCCAGCTGCACGAGCTCTACGAGGCGTGCGCGCGGGCGGGGAAGCCGCTCGTGATGCACTCGGGGCGGGAGCCGTCCAGTCCCCAGTACCCGGTGGATCCGCACCAGCTCTGCGCCGCGGAGCGGGTGGAGCGCGTGCTGAAGGATCACCCCTCGCTGAAGCTGTGCGTGCCGCACCTGGGAGCGGACGAGTTCGACGCGTACGCGCGCCTGCTGGAGCGGTACGACACGCTCTGGCTGGACACCACCATGGCGGTGGGCGGCTACTTCCCCGTGCCCCTTCCCAGGAAGGCGCTGGAGGTGCGGCCCGGACGCATCCTCTACGGGACGGACTTCCCCAACATCCCCTATGCGTGGGACCGGGAGCTGCGGGCGCTGGTGGGGCTGGGGCTGGACGAGGCCGCGCTCGCGGGCGTGCTGGGCGGCAACACGCTGTCGCTCTACGCGGAGTGTTGAAAAGAAACGAAGGCCCTTCCGCAATGGAGGGGGCATTCCCATCTTCGACCCCATAGAATCGCGGTCCCCAAGCAGACGCCGCCACTCCAGAGGCTCAAGCCCATGTCGAACTTCATCCTGGTCGTCGACGACGACGCGAGTCACCGCACGCTCATCTGCGATGCCCTCCAGGAGATGGGCTATGCCACCATCGAGGCCAAGAACGGCCGCGAGGCGCTGGATCTTCTCGAGGACGACATCCCGGGCGCCGTGCTGCTGGACCTGCGCATGCCCGTCATGAGCGGCTGGGGCCTCTTGGACGCGCTCAAGAAGATGCCGCGGGCGCGCAACCTGCCCATCATCATCATCTCCGGCTACGGCTTCGAGTGGGAGGCGGAGCTGGTGGGCGCCGCCGGCTACATCTCCAAGCCGGTGGACCTGGACAAGGTGCGCACCACCGTGCAGCAGATCGTCGGGCCGCCGGAGGTGGCCATGGTGCACTGAGTCGGGAAGCGCCCGGCAGGCCGCACCATCCGTCAACCCGAGGATTGTGGGCGGCCCCTGGAGGCATGGTGTGATGGCGTCCTTCATGACGCCCCCCTCCTCCGCAGAACCGGCCGAGCTGGCCATCGACGCTCGCGGCCTCGTCAAGCGCTTCGGCACCTTCACCGCGCTGGACGGCATGGAGCTTCAGATTCCCCGGGGCGCCTTCTACGCGTTCCTCGGCCCCAACGGCGCCGGCAAGTCCACCTCCATCGCGCTGCTCACCGGCGTGTACGGGCCGGACCAGGGCACCATCCGCATGCTCGGCGTGGACGCCGTGGCGAAGCCGCTGGAGGTGAAGCAGCGCGTGGGCGTGGTGCCGGAGGAGCTGAGCCTCTTCGAGCGCCTCACCGGCCGGCAGTACCTCACCTTCTGCGCGCGCATGTACGGGCTGGACGGCGCGGAAGCCGCGTCGCGCGCGGTGGAGCTGCTGGAGCTGACGGAGCTCACGTACAAGGCCGGCGCGCTGGTGGCGGAGTACTCCAAGGGCATGCGGCGCAGGCTGGCCATCGCCGCGGCGCTCATCCACGCGCCGGAGCTGGTGCTCCTGGATGAGCCCTTCGAGGGCATCGACGTGCTGGCCGCGGGCGTCATCCGCGAACTCTTGCGCGAGCTGTCCCGCCGGGGCGTGACGCTGCTGCTCACCACGCACGTGCTGGAGATCGCCGAGCGGCTGGCCACGCACGCGGGCGTCATCCGGGGCGGGCGCATGTTGGACCAGGGCCCGGTGGAAGCGCTCCGCCAGCGCCACGGCGTGGCCACGCTGGAGGCGGTGTTCGAGAAGCTGATCGCCGTGCCGGCCGCGCGCAACGCGAAGCTGTCGTTCTACGGGGAGCCTGGCGCGAACGTGGTGCCGCTGCGCCGGGAGTCCGCGTGAGCGCCCCGCGTCCGAAGGTCCCCGGCTTCTTCCAGCACCTGATGCTCCTCTGGGGCCTGCGCCTGCACCTGGGCCTCAACCAGGGCCCGGGCAAGAGCCGCCTGCTCGCGGTGGCGGCGTTCGTGGGCTCCAGCGCGCCGGGCGTGCTGCTGGGCCTGAGCTTCTTCAAGCTGATGCGGCTGCCGCTCATCGTCCACAGCAACGTGTGGCCGTACTTCATCCTCAACCTGCTGTGCTTCGTCACCGCCGCCACCTGGGTGACGTGGCCGCTGTTGTCCGCGGGCGTGGATGACCACTCCGAGCTGTCGCGCTACGCCGCGTTCCCCATCTCGCCGTTCCGGCTCCTGATGGGCTCCACGGTGGCGAGCCTCTTCGAGCCGCGCGCGCTCGTGTTCTACGCGCCCCTCACCGGCGCGGCGGTGGGCTATGCGTCGCGCCACCGGCTGGCGTCGCCGTGGCTGGCGGCGGTGCTCTACGTGCTGTTCGCCCTCTTCTGCGCGGCGTGGAGCCGGGTGGGCCTCTACACGGTCATCAACGTGCTGCGGGAAAAGCACAGCGCGCGCATCATGGGCGGCGGCATGGTGGCCTTCCTGGTGGCCGCGTCGTTCATCCCGCCCATCGACACGTCGTGGCTCACCAGCGTGGGCGAGGCGGGCGTGGGCGCGCTGGACATGAGCCTCATCATCAACGCGGCGGTGGCGCTCAGCCAGGTGCCGCCGGGCTTCTTCGGCGACGGCCTGGGGCAGCTCGCGCACGGGCGCGTGGGCATCGCGATGCTGGAGGCCTTCGGGCTGCTGTTCTTCACCGCCATGGGCATGGGCGTCGCGTACGCGCTCCTGATGCGCTTCCACCGGCAGGCGGGAGGCCGCTCCGGCGGAGACCGGGGGGACGGCAAGGACAGCGACCCGTTCGCCACCACGGGCTCGCGCTTCGACACGATCCTGCGGCGCGAGGTGCTGGACCTGTGGCGCAACCCGCGCGCGCGGCTCCTGGCGGCGGTGCCCTTCATCCTGGCCATCCTGCTGAAGCTGCTCTCCGGCCGGGACCTCTTCGTGTACCTGCTGGGCAACAGCGCGGATGCGTGGGTGATGGGCGGCCTGAGCATCTACGGCGCGGTGGTCATCGCGTCCACGTTCTCGCAGAACACCTTCGCGTATGACGGGCACGGCTTCGCGGTGTTCCTGGCGGCGCCCATGAGCCTGGCGGACGTGCTGCGCGCGAAGAACCGGGTGCAGGGCGTGGCGGCGCTGGGGATGGCGGTGCTGGTGGGCGCCTTCTACCGGGTGTACTTCGGCTCGGGGACGCTCGTGGACTTCGTGTGCGCCATGGCCGCGGTGGCGGCGGTGCTGCCCATGCTGCTGGCCGCGGGCAACTTCCTGTCGCTGTACTTCCCGGTGAAGTTCCACGCGAGCCTCAAGCGGCGCGACCGCGTCCCCCTCACCGCGTCCATGCTGGGCATCCTCGCGGCCAGCGTGGGCTGCATGCCCTTTGGCCATGCGCTGCGGGCGGCGGGGAAGGACGGGCCGGGCTGGCAGTCCGTGGCCTTCATCGCCGCGTTCGCGGTGCTCCACTTCGGCGTCTACCTGGCGACGCGCCCCCTGGCGATGCGCCTGTTGGATCAGCGCCGGGAGGTCGTGCTGCGCGCGGTGACGCGCGAGTAGCCTCAGTAGGTGACGCCGAACTTCGCGGCCTGGGCCTTCACGCTCTTCATCACGTTGGCGTCGAAGGCGTCCTCCTTGGTGGCCGCGTTCTTCGACAGCCACTGGTCGCGCTCGGTGGCGAGCTTCGCGACCTTCTCCTCCAGCACCTTGCGCTCGGCGGCCAGCTGCTTCACCTTCGCGGCCTGCGCCTCCTTCTTGAGGCCCTTGAGCTCCTGGGGCAGCTCCTCGTCCTTGAGGGTGTCGAGCGCGGCCGGCTTCTCCAGCAGGTCCACCGCGCCGCCGACGGCCACGGGCGCGCTGCTCACCGCCGCGGCGCTGGGGGCGCTCAGGCCCGCGCCCCGGCTCTTCTTCATGTAGCTGATGCGGTCCGCGACGGCCTCCGCGGCCATGCCCTTGGTCGCCTCCGAGCGGGCCTGGTTCAGGGCCCGGGCATCCTCGCGGCCGCCGTAGAGCGTCTTCGACGCCAGCTCCGCGTTCACGCGCGACAGCTCCGCGTCATAGGGCGTGGCCACCGCCACCATGCCGCCCGATGCGTCGATGGAGTCGAAGGTGCCGTCCGTCAGCTTCGCCACGTAGCGCCAGGACTCCTCGGTGGTCGTGTCCGCGCCGCAGCGCACCGTGTTCACCACGATGTGGCGCTCCTTCGCGCGCTTGGACCACAGCTTGAAGTCCCAGGCGGCCTCGCGCGCGGCGGGGGGCGCGTCGCCCACCAGGAAGATGACCTTCATCACCTCGCGGTCCTGGCTCCACTTGAGCAGCGACACGGCTTCCCCCAGGCCGCGCCCCACGTGCTCCGGGAAGTCCCCGCCTCCGTTCGCCTCCAGCTTGCGCAGCTCCGCGAACATGGAGTCCATGTCGTCGCTCAGCTCGAAGCGCTTCGTCACGTAGGCGTCCCCCTGGTCCCGGTACGCCACCAGCGCCACCTTGAGGTGCGGCGTGGGCTTGCCCTTCGCGATGCGCGACGCGATGGAGAAGATCTTCTGCTTCGCGCCCTCCAGCAGGCCGCCCATGGACCCCGTCGTGTCCAGCACGAAGGCCACCTCGATTTCGGGCCGGGCGCCCTGCGGCCGCACCTGCGCGTCCTGGCCCTGCGAACCTTGAGCCTGGGCCTGGGCCTGCGTGCCCTGCCCCGCGGGCGCGGCGGTAGGCTTCGCGGGCTCGGCCTTCGCGGCGGGAAACTCCCGGGGGGCGAGCGGCGGCTTCACGGGCGGACGGGAGGGATAGGGCGTGACGGGATAGGGCGTGACGGCCCAGGCGGAGGTGGCGGACAGACCGGTGGCGAGCGCGGCCGTCAGGACGGCCCGCGAGAGGGGCTTCAGGTTCATGGGTGGGCTCCGAAACGGCGGTTCGCGCGGCGGGTTTCCCGCGCCGCCTGCTCCTGTAACGGACAGGCCCGCAGGAAGGTCTACGCCCCCGGTTGCGGCCTCCGGAAACGGGCGTTACGCCCGGGGTCCGTGCGCGTCTTCCACATCGACAGGTACTCCGTCCCCCTGCCCGACGGGCACCGCTTCCCCATGGAGAAGTACCGGCTGCTGCGCGAAATCCTGCTCGCGCGCGGCATCCTGCCCCCGGCCGTCTTCCACGAGGCCCCCCGCGCGGAGCGGGCCGACCTGGAGCGCGTCCACACCCCGCGCTACCTGGACGCCTTCTTCGGCGGCGCCCTCACGGACGCGGAGCTGCGCCGGCTGGGCTTCCCCTGGTCCCCGCTGCTCGTGGACAACGCGCGCGCGTCCGTGGGCGGCACCCTGGCCGCCGCCCGCGCCGCCCTGGTGGACGGCTTCGGCGCGAACCTGGCCGGCGGCACCCATCACGCCTTCCCGGACCACGGGGAGGGCTTCTGTGTCTTCAACGACATCGCCGTGGCCATCCGCGTCCTCCAGGCGGAAGGGGCCATCCGCCGCGCGGTGGTGGTGGACCTGGACGTGCACCAGGGCAACGGCACCGCGGCCACCTTCGCGGGCGACCCGTCCGTCTTCACCTTCTCCATGCACGGCGAGCACAACTTCCCCTTCCGCAAGCAACCCTCGCACCTGGACCTGGGGCTGGAGGACGGCGTGGGGGACGCGGAGTACCTGGCCGTGCTCGACGCCCACCTGCCCCACGTCCTGGAGTCCGCGCACGCCGACCTGCTCTTCTTCCAGGCCGGCGTGGATCCGCTGGAGGAGGACACCCTGGGCCGGCTGTCGCTCACCCACGCGGGGCTGCGCGAGCGCGACCTGCGCGTCATGCGCGCGGCGAAGGAGCGTGGACTCCCCGTGGTGCTCACCCTGGGCGGCGGCTACGCGAGGCCGCTGACGCCGTCGCTGGAGGCCCACGTCGGGACTTATCTCGCCGCATGTTCGTTGTTCCGCTGACGCCCGCCTTCCCCCGGGCCGCTTGCGGGCGCTCGCGCCCCGGCCCCATGCTCACCCCTGCTTCGCCACCCCTGGAGCCCTCCCATGCCGCGTCCCCTTCGCCGTCTTGCCTTCCTCGCCTGCGCGCTGGCCCTGGGCTGCGACGGCAACGGGCCCTACTACCGTCTGGACTGGGGAGGCGCGGACACCATCACCGCCGCGCCCGGCGACTCCGTCCCCTATGACATCGCCGTCCAGCGCATCGCGGACAACCTGGGCGAGGTGCGCATCCGCACGGCGAGCGCCCCCGCGGGTGTCACCTTCGGCCCGGACTTCTCCCTCCCGGAGGGGGAGACCATCGTCAACGCCACCTCCACGCTCACGGTGGCCCCCTCCGTCACGACCTACGGCGTGAACGCGCTGCAGCTCGTCGCCGAAGACCCCGCCAACAACGTCACCGCCACCAGCGGCATCTCCCTGGTCATCCTGCAGCCGCCCGAGCCCCAGCCGGACTTCTCCATCGCCGTGGAGCCGCGCCAGGTGAACATCACGCCGGGCCAGTCCGTCCTGACGACGGTGACGGTGACGCGCGCGGAGGGCTTCACCGGTCCGCTCACCATCACGCTCGAAGCCCCCAGCCCGCGGCTCACCGCCCAGACGGTCACCCTGGCCCCGGGCGAGACGACCGCGCAGGTGCGCGTCGCGGCGGACCGCTCGCTCTCCGCGCTGCCCTACGTGGTGAAGTTCGTCGCCACCGCCGAGGACCAACGCGCCGCCAAGACGGGCTTCACGTTCAACCTGAACCTCATCTGAGGGTGGGGCCCGCGCTCACGACAGCCTCAGGACAGGTCGAAGAGCAGCGCCTCCGTGGGCGTCCTCGCCTCCAGGGCCAGCGCCGTCTCCTCGGACACCGCCACGCCGTCACCGGCCTTGAGCGCCACGCCGTTGAGCGTGGCCTCGCCCCGGATGACCTGGAGCCAGGCGTGGCGGCCAGGCTGGAGCGCGTACTCCACCCGCTGGCCCGCGCCCAGCTCCGTGGCGGACAGCACCACGTCCTGGTGCACCGTCAGCGACCCGTCCCGCCCGTCGTGTGACGCCACCACGCGCAGGCGGCCCTGGCGCTCCTCCGGCACGAAGCGCTTCTGCTCGTAGCCGGGGGGCAGGCCCTGGCGGTCCGGCAGCAGCCATATCTGCAGGAGGTGCAGCGGCTCATCCAGCGGGTTCATCTCGCTGTGCAGCACGCCCGTGCCCGCGCTCATGCGCTGCACCTCGCCCGGACGGATGAGGGCGCGCGTGCCCAGGCTGTCCTCGTGCTCCACCGCGCCGCTCACCACGTAGGTGAGGATCTCCATGTCCCGGTGCGGGTGCTTGCCGAAGCCCCGGCGCGGCGCGACGGTGTCCTCGTTGATGACGCGCAGCGAGCGGAACCCCATGAAGTCCGGGTCGTAGTAGTCCGCGAACGAAAAGGTGTGGTGGGTGTCGAGCCAGCCGTGCTCCGCGTGGCCCCGCGCTTCCGACGTCCGGACGTACATCATGGGGTGCTCCCTCCTGCTGCCGGTTTCACCGTCAGGTGTCAGGAGAGCAGTACCGATGGCGTCCCCCCGGCGCTACCTTGAGGACTGCCATGACGCCGACCTTGCCCATCGCCCCCCCAGCACGACGCCAGGCCGCCCGGGAGGCCCTCGCCCTGGATGACGAGGCCCTGCTGAAGGTCTGCGACGTGGAGTTCTTCATCGCCTCCGGTCCCGGCGGCCAGCACCGCAACACCACCGCCAGCGGCGTACGCCTCACCCACCCGCCCACGGAGCTGTCCGTCACCGCCACCGAGCGCCGCAGCCAGTCCCAGAACAAGGACGCCGCCGTGCGCCGCCTGCGCGCGGGCCTGCAGGCCCTCACCTTCGTGCCCAAGGTCCGCAAGGCCACCCGCCCCACCCTGGGCTCCAAGCGCCGCCGCCTGGAGGAGAAGAAGCGCACCTCGCAGAAGAAGGCCGGGCGCGGCGGCAGGCTGGGCGACCAGGCCTAGCGCCGCTATGCACGACGTGCGGACCTCGCAAGCTTTGCGTAGCCGCTGACGCCTCGAGCCCACAGCGACACGGTTTCTTTCCAGGGCTTCCCAGCAGGGGAGCCCTCCGCCGCCAGGGCACACCGTGTGCACACATCGAGGGTGGCCCCTGACCCCAGGGGGTCCGTTGACCCCAACCCCCGGTGAACCCTTGGCTCCCCTCCCCCCCAGAATCTCCGCGTCGCGGCGAATCCTGCTGGGCCTGGCGCTGCTGACGGCGCTGCCGGCCTCCGCCACGGACATCGTCACCTTCAGCCAGGGCGCGCTCATCATCCCGGAGCAGGCCACCTTCCAGCAGGGCTGTGGAAGCCTGTCGGCCTACGGCCTGGTGTGGCGCCTCCTGCAGTCCAACGAGGCGGGCGGCTTCAACGCCAACCACCCGGTGACGGTGTACCTGGCCATCGACGACACGAAGCGGTCCCCCAACCGCTGCGTGCCCACCAACAAGCACCTGCCGCCGGCGCCGAACAACGGCCACTGGAACGACCCCAGCTGGAACGACGGCTGCGACTTCCACATCAGCAACTCGGCCGCGGCGCCCGTCGTGCCGGTGCCGCCCCTGGAGCCGCTGCCCTCCGGGGGCCTGTTCCCCGAAGGGGACGTGGACAACTTCACCACCACCACGGCCGAGGCGCGGCCGAACTTCACGCGCGCGACGCTCAACACCGCCAGCAACTTCCGCGACATCCAGTACATGGGCGGCGCGTTCATCATCGACGCGAAGGACGCGAAGAACGCGCTCGACTTCCTGAACTCCTCCGCCGGGCCGGACGCGCCGAACAAGTTCCGCACGCCGTGCGACTGCGACACGTTCACCAACGGCAGCGGCTGC
The DNA here is from genome assembly GCF_042231735.1 of Corallococcus exercitus. Classification (GTDB taxonomy): domain Bacteria; phylum Myxococcota; class Myxococcia; order Myxococcales; family Myxococcaceae; genus Corallococcus; species Corallococcus exercitus_B. The sequence continues at coordinate 8,335,628 of NZ_CP102577.1, read as the reverse complement.
TTCTACGTGCGCATGCACCAGGCCACCATCGAGTTCAACGCGCCCATCGGCCGGCGCCTCAACCGCGTGCCCCCGAAGATCGCCCTGCTGGACCGGGACGACCACGACTCCGGTGACGAGTCTTACGTGAAGGGCGGCATGCTGGACGACTACCTGCGCAACGCGGGCCTGGACTTCCCGGGCGCGGGCGGCTGCCCCCAGGGCACCACGAAGACGTGCACCCGCAACGGCGGGCAGCCCGGCCTCATCTACGACGCGCTCCACGCCAACGCGGACCTGGTGTCCACCTCCGCGTTCCCCCATGGCCTGCTCAACGCCGTGGACCCCGTCACCCAGCGCCCCCGCTACCGCGTGTTCTGGGCGCCGCACTGGGAGCTGGGCAACAGCACGCGCCCCGAGTACCGCGACAACGGCGACGGCGCCGTCAACCAGGCGGAGAACGTCCTCAACAACATCGCGTACTTCACCAACCAGCGCGGCAACGGCCTGTTCGCCGAGTGCGCCAGCATCTGGTCCTACGAGCACACCGAGCGTCCGGACGGGACGATGGTGCCGTCCTCGCGCTTCCAGGGCGACGGCCTCTTCGAGAGGAACGCGCTCGTCAACGGCTCCACCTGGAACGGCCGCAACTGCACGGACCCCGACTACCGCAACGAGTCCTCGCCCAGGCCCGCGTGCGTCCTCTACCCCAACCCGGGCGACCCCTTCTCCCAGCTGGGCGACTTCCGCTTCAACAACGTGGTGGGCCACACGGAGAACTACCGGACGACCTTCAAGAACGGCGTGCGGCGGCTGGCGGTGAGCTGGAAGGACTACTCCCCCGGCAACCAGTACGACAACGCGGCGCACGTGGCGGCGAACGCCCAGCGCGGCCACGACTTCTTCTCCTTCAACCAGAAGGACAATGATCCGCAGAAGGCGACCGTCGTCTACCTGGCGGGCCATGACTTCAAGGACAGCGTCGCGGGCACGCGCATCGTGCTCAACACGCTGCTCAACCTGGGCAGCGAGCCGCTGCAGAGCGAGCGCACCGTGTCCGCGCCCGTCGCGCTGGACGACAAGAACGGCAGCGACACCAACGGCTCGCGCGCCGTGCTGTTCAAGACCTCCTACAACGCCGTGACGGGCTACCCGCCCGGCGCGGACACGTACACGCCCGCGCAGGGCTCGCACTGGGTGTTCCCCTACTACCCGGGCACGCTGCGCGCGCACTCGCTCATTGGCGGCGACGCGCTCTCCGTCGGGGAGAACTCGCTGGCGGACGGCACGCTGTGGAACGCGGACGCGCGCATGCCCGCGCCCGGCGACCGCAACCTCTTCACCTACTTCGGCGGCGAGGTGACGGTGAACCCGTCGCTGGGCGCCAACCGCACCGCGCCGCACGGGGTGCTGCAGGTGGGCTGGCAGCCGGAGGAGGTCTCCGGCACGCGCATCAACAGGAACTACGGCACGGCCCCCAACCCCCATTGCGTGGACGTGCTGAAGCTCAACCGCGCCCAGGCCCGCGACGGCACCTTCCACTACGACTTCGTGAAGGGCGGCGACGGCGTCTGTGACTTGCAGCAGGCGACGCAGTACTCGCCGCAGCTGGGCGGCTCCGACTTCGGCATCACCCACGAGCTCATCAACAAGGGGCAGCTGCTCAACGACTTCAACGCGGTGGCGATGATGCTCCAGCGCGTGCGCGGCTACTGCTACGCCACGGTGTCCGGCCGCGACGGCGCCAACGAGACGCCCATCCTCCAGCCCACCAACGCGCAGTGCAACAACGACGCCGCGGACAACAAGGCGCACCTGGGCGGCTTCATCCACTCGTCGCCCGTGGTGGTGCCCGCCAGCACCTTCATCCCGGACCGCAACGCCGCGCGGCCCACGGTGGCCTACGCGGCGGGCCTGGACGGCCAGGTCCACGCCTTCTACGTCTCCGGCGGCGCGCGCTACGACGGCCCGGCGGAGGCCCTCCAGTTCCCCAACCCGGACGCCAGCGCGCGCTTCAAGACGGACTTCGCCCAGCGCTTCCGCAACGGCACGCTGCCCCTGCCCGGCACGGAGCTCTGGAGCTTCCTGCCGGCCACGCAGCTGTCGGGCCTGCGCAACAACACCGCGCGGGTGAACAGCGCGCCCGTCGTCTTCGACGTGTTCGCGGACTTCGTGGGCACCGGCCGCCGGGAGTGGCACACGGTGCTCGTCGCCAACGTGGGCCAGACGGGGCGAGACCTGTTCGCCCTGGACGTGACCAACCCGCTCAAGCCCGTGCTCTTGTGGCACCTGGTGGGCAGCCACTACGCCACCTCCAGCGCGCCGCACTCCGTGGTGGCGCTGGCGGACCGGGGCGTGGGCGGCACGGACTGGACGTACACCTGGGACGAGGACACCAGCCTCTTCCTGCTGCCGCCGCGCGCGGACCCCGGCCGCACGCCCAGCGGCCTCTATGACTACAGCGGGCTGGGCGGCTCGCGCGGGCTGTCCGTGGGTGTGAGCTGGGCGGGGCTTTCGCCCGTGTACACGGTCTTCGTCGCGTCCAGCAGCTCCGGCGCGCCGGCGGTGGCGGGCTCACCGGGCTCTCCCGCCAAGGGCGTGCAGGTGTTCGCCATCGACGTGGCCACCGGCCAGAAGCTGTGGCAGTGGCAGCAGGCCTACGCCAGCAGCGTGGACAACAGCGCGCCGGCCGCGCCCACCGTGTCACAGGACTCCAGCGGCGCCGCGCGCCTCTACGTGGGTGACATGGAGGGCCGGCTCTGGGAGCTGGACGCGTCCACCGGCATGAACGTCAACCTGGCGCGCATGGGCCCCGCGTGCAGTGACGCCGCGCCCTGCAAGTACACGGCGATGAACATTGGCGGGCTGCCCGTCACCAGCCAGCCCATCAGCACCAACGTGGGCCTGGCGCGCATCCCGCGCGACGCGGCGGACACCTCCGCCTTCGGGCAGTACAAGGGCAAGGTGGTGGCCCTGGTGGGCACCGCCGGCATGGACTGGGTGCCGGACACCGTGGGGGGCCGCTTCCATGCGCTGCTCCTGGACGCCGGCCTGCGGCTGCCCCTGGGGCAGGACGGCAAGCGGCTGGACGGCTCGCTCATCAACGCGACCCTGGCCCACACGGAGGCGACCACCTACGGCGTCCTCCAGGAGCCCGCGCCCTTCCCCCTGGTCTTCGCCGCGCCCGAGCACGTCTACGGCAACGTCACCATCGCGGGGCGCACCGCGTACTTCAGCACCGCGGAGGAGTCCGTGAACGACCCCATGCTGCTGAGCGCCTCCGTGCGCGGCCACACGTACAGCATCGACCTGGGCAACACGCCCACCTCGCTGGCGGACATCCACCCGATGAGCGGCGCGTCGCTGGCCAACTACGGCGGCGTGGCCGTCTACCACCGCGACAACGGCGGCACGTCCCAGGACTTCATCGTGGGCGCGGAGGTGAGCGCCCTGCGCGTCACGCGCATCGACAACGGGAGCAACGAGGGGGCCGCCAGCCCCACCGCGAAGCACTCCGTGGCCGGCGAGAACGGCGTGCTCTACCAGCTCCTCAACTGGAGCCAGAGGTTCCTCGAATGAGAGCCCTTCCCTCTTCCGCCTCCCGCCGGGGCAGCGGCCTCCTGGAGGTGCTCATCTCCATGAGCGTCCTGGCGCTGGCCGCCGTGGGCGCCGTGATGGGCATGGTGGCCGCCACCCGCGACGTGAAGGACGGCCAGGTGCTCCAGGGCCGGCGCATGCTGCTGGAGGCGCGCACCCAGCGGCTGTGGCTCGCGTCCAAGCTGGAGCTGGCGAACCAGGCCGTCGCGCGGCCCTCCACCTATCCACCGGAGCTGGCCCTGGGCGCGACGCCCTGGCAGCTGGACCCCAGCACGCCGCAGGCGGGCGACGTGGGCACCGGCGCCTACTTCCGCGTGCTCCCCACGGGCCAGGTGGCGCCGGCGCTGGACGTGCCCAACGGCACGCCCTGCAGCGTCAGCACCCCGGACGCGGTGCTGCCCCGCGACGTCTACTGCCGGGAAATCCTGGTGACGAAGGGGCTGCCCAAGGACCTGCCGCCCGCGGCCCAGGCCATGGTGCCCGCCGGGGCCCTGCCCTTCACCTTCTGGACGCGCGCGTACCGCAAGGGCGACAGCCTGGAGCGCGCCATCGTGCACAGCGAGGTGTTCGTCCAATGAGGACTGGATCGAGGACGCGCGGCATGACGCTGCTGGAGACGATGGTGGCCGCGGCGCTCGCCACCATCATCCTGGCGGCGGCCACGGCCCTGCTGCTGGCGGGCGGGCGCGTGGTGCACAACACGGAGCACGTGGCGGACAGCCACGACCACGCGCGGCTCGCGGGAGAGACGCTGCTGTCCGCGGTGCGCCAGGCCGGCGCGGGCATGTCCGAGGGCCTCTGGGTGGTGTCCGGCGGCACGCCCCAGCGCATCAACCCCGTCTTCGGCGGGGACGGCGCGGGCACGGGCGTGCTCGCCGCCACCACGTCCGGCAACCTGCCGGGCACGAACGGCAGCGACGACCTGTGGCTGGTGGTGCCGGACCGCAACTACCTGGGCCGTAACTGCGCGCCGGGCGCCGCGATGTCGGTGGTGAAGAACGGCACCGGCCCCCTCGAGGTCAACTGCGTGGGCACGCCCAGCGGCGCCCTGCCCGCCAACCCGATGCTGGTGGCCAGCAACATGAAGAGCGGCGCGCTGCTCACCCAGGCGTCGGTGACGAGCACCCCGCCCACGGCCACGGTGAACTACCTGGAGTCCGGCGTGCCGGGCTTCTCCAACGCGCCCCACAAGGGCGGCTTCCAGCGCACGGACATGGTGTACCCCGTGCGGCTGTTGCACTTCTTCATCGGGACGAACCCGGTCAACGGCCGCAAGGCGCTGATGCGCGCGGAGGGCCGGCCCGGCGGTGACGTGGCGGGGCGCCCCTTCGTGGACATGGGAGACCCGGTGGTGGTGCAGGACTTCGTGGAGGACCTCCAGGTGGCCTTCGGCGTGGACGCCACGAACACGGGCGACCCGGCCCAGTACGCGTTCCAGGACGGCTTCAAGCCCGAGTTCACGCCGGGCCTGCGCTCGGTGCGCATCAGCGTGGTGGCCACGGGCCGCTCGCCCCGCCGCGACACGCGGGACCAGGCCGTCCTCTCCGAGGACCTGCCGCTCACGGTGGAGAACCACACGCCCGCCGTGGTCCCCGCGGACGGCTACTTCCGCAGCCTCTTCTCGCGCCGGGCGGAGCTGCCCAACCTGGCCTCGGCCAGCCTGTGAGTCCGTCTTCCGTGAGGTCCTCCGCCATGTCCCCGCGCCCTTCGTCCAGAGCCCCCCGCGCCACCCGCGGCGCCACGCTGCTGCTCGTCGTGCTGCTCGTCACCGTGCTCCTGGGCCTGGTGGCGGGCGTGATGGCCTACGCCAGCAGCGAGCGCACGCGCGCCGTCACCTCCAGCCGCTCGGGCCAGCGCCAGGGCTGCGCGGAGAGCGGCCTGCAGCTGGCGCGCGCCTACTTCGGCCGCAACTTCGCGAAGTGGAACACCTTCCTGAGCGCGCCGTCCGTCTACGACCCCATCGCCTCGCCCACCAACCCGTCGCCCGCCAACCCGCGCACCACCGCCGGCCGCGCGGCCATCAAGGCGGTGAACCCGGCGCTGTTCGCGGACCTGGATGGCGACGGCAGGGACGACGTGTATCTCTACGTCCGGGACAACGAGGACGAGCTCAAGCCGCTGCCCCCCGAGTGGAACCGCGACAATGATCAGAACGTCGTGGTGGGCGCCCTGTGCATCAGCGAGACGTTGATTCCGCGCCGGGGGGACACCAACCAGCTGGACCCCAACGCGCTCGCCGTGGAGGGGCTCTTGAAGTCCAGCGGCGGCGGTGAGGTCTACTCGGCGCAGGCGGGCGGCGGCACGGGCTCCGGCAACCTCAACCATTGAGCCGTGCGGCCACCGGGCGTGCGAAGCTTCAGCCCATGCCCACGCTCGAAGACGCCATCGCCCTGGCGGTGGCCGCGCACCAGGGTCAGCGCGACAAGGCAGGACAGCCCTACATCCTCCACCCCCTGCGCGTGATGCTGCGCCTCGCCTCCGACGCGGAGCGCACCGTGGCCATCCTCCACGACGTGGTGGAGGACACGCCCTACACGCTGGAGCGCCTGCGCGGCCTGGGCTACCCGGAGGACGTGCTGTCCGCCCTGGACTGCCTGACCAAGCGCGAGGGCGAAAGCTACGAGGCCTTCATCGAACGGCTGCGTCCCCACCCCCTGGCCCGCCGCGTGAAGCTGGCGGACCTGGAGGACAACATGGACGTGCGCCGGCTGAAGGACGTCACCCCGAAGGACGCCGAGCGCCTGTCGCGCTACGTGGCCGCCTGGACGCGCCTGCGCGCGGAGTAGCCGGCAAGAAAGACGACGACCCGGCGACCCTCCATGCTGCGAGGGCGGCCGGGCCGCGAAACCAGCGGGCGCTGTCCGCTGCTTACGCCTTGGCGAGCTGGCGGAGCACGTACTGGAGGATGCCGCCGTTGCGGTAGTAGTCGAGCTCGTTGGGCGTGTCGATGCGGCACACCGCCGTGAACTCGATGGGGCCCTTCTCACCGGTGGCCTTCACGGTGAGCTTCTTCTGCGGCGAGAGGCCGTCCGCGACGCCGGTGATTTCAAACGTCTCGTGGCCGGTGAGGCCCAGCGACTGCGCGTCCTGGCCCGCCTCGAACTGCAGGGGCAGCACGCCCATGCCCACGAGGTTGGAGCGGTGGATGCGCTCGAAGCTCTTGGCGATGACGGCCTTCACGCCCAACAGCTGCGTGCCCTTGGCCGCCCAGTCGCGGCTGGAGCCGGTGCCGTACTCGGCGCCCGCGAGCACCACGAGCGGGATGTTCTCCGCCTGGTACTTCATGGACGCGTCGTAGATGCTCATCCGCTCGCGCGTGGGGATGTGCACCGTGACGCCGCCCTCCACGCCGGGGACGAGCAGGTTCTTCAGGCGGATGTTGGCGAAGGTGCCGCGCACCATCACCTCGTGGTTGCCGCGGCGCGCGCCGTAGGAGTTGAAGTCCTTGGGCTCCACGCCCTCCGCCATGAGGTACTTCGCGGCCGGGCTCGTCTTGGCGATGTTGCCCGCGGGGGAGATGTGGTCCGTCGTGACGGAGTCACCCAGGAGCGCCAGCACGCGCGCGCCCTTGATGTCCTGCACGGCCTTGGGCTCCTTCGGGAGGTTCTCGAAGAAGGGCGGCTTGCGCACGTAGGTGGACTTCTCATCCCACTGGAACGTGGAGCCCTTGCTCACCTGGAGCTGCTGCCAGAGCGTGTCGCCCTCCATGGCGTTGGCGTACTGGCTGCGGAACTGCTCCGGCTTCACGGCCGTGCGGATGGTCTCCTTGATCTCCTCGTTGGACGGCCAGATGTCCTTGAGGAACACCGGGCGGCCGTTGGGGTCGGTGCCCAAGGGCTCGTTGTCCAGGTCGCGGCCCACTTCACCGGCCAGCGCGTACGCCACCACGAGCGGGGGGCTCGCCAGGTAGTTCATGCGCACGTGCGGGTTGATGCGGCCCTCGAAGTTGCGGTTGCCGGACAGCACCGCCGCCACCACCAGGTCGCCCTCCACCACCGCGTTGGACACGGGCTCCGGCAGCGGGCCGGAGTTGCCGATGCAGGTGGTGCAGCCGTAGCCCACGACGTGGAAGCCCACGGCCTCCAGGTAGGGCAGGAGGCCCGCGTCGCGCAGGTACTCCGTCACCACGCGGCTGCCCGGGGCCAGGGACGTCTTCACCCAGGGCTGCGGCTTGAGGCCCTTCTCCACGGCCTTCTTCGCCAGGATGCCCGCGGCCACCAGCACCGCCGGGTTGGACGTGTTGGTGCAGGAGGTGATGGACGCGATGACCACCGCGCCGTGGCCCACCTGGTAGCTCTGCTTGCCCGCCTTCACGGTGACGGCCTGCGCCAGCCGCTCCGGGGCCACCGGGGCCGCGGGGGCCTTCGCGCCGCCCTTGGGGCCCTCGTCGTCCTCGCCCTTGCTCTTGCCGGCGGCGAGCATCTCCACCAGGGACTTCTCGTACCCGGCCTTCATGTCCTTCAGGGGCACGCGGTCCTGCGGACGCTTGGGGCCCGCGAGGCTGGGCACCACGGCGGCCAGGTCCAGCTCCAGCGTGTCGCTGAAGAGCGGGTCCTGCGCGCCGGCGTCCAGCCACAGGCCCTGCGTCTTGGCGTACGCCTCCGTCAGCGCCACCACGTCATCCGGGCGGCCGGTGAAGCGCAGGTAGTTGCAGCTCTCCTCGTCCACCGGGAAGAAGCCGATGGTGGCGCCGTACTCCGGGGCCATGTTCGCGATGGTGGCGCGGTCCGGCAGCGACAGCCCCTTCAGGCCCTCGCCGTAGAACTCCACGAACTTGCCCACCACGCCCTTCTTGCGAAGCATCTGCGTGACGGTGAGCACCAGGTCCGTGGCCGTGGCGCCCGCGGGCAGCTTGCCGGTGAGCTTGAAGCCCACCACCTGCGGAATCAGCATCGTGATGGGCTGGCCCAGCAGCGCCGCCTCCGCCTCGATGCCGCCCACGCCCCAGCCCACCACGCCCAGGCCGTTGATCATCGTCGTGTGGCTGTCCGTGCCCACGAGCGTGTCCGGGTACACGGTGCTGCCCTGGCGGAACGTCACCTGCGCCAGGAACTCCAGGTTCACCTGGTGGCAGATGCCGATGTCCGGCGGCACCACGCCAAAGCCCTTGAACGCGCTCTGGCCCCAGCGCAGGAACGCGTAGCGCTCGCGGTTGCGCTCGAACTCCAGCTCCGCGTTCTCCTTGAAGGCCGCGGTGGTGGCGAACGAGTCAATCTGCACCGAGTGGTCGATGACCAGGTCCGCCGGGTTGCGCGGATTGATTTTGGCGGGGTCACCGCCCATGGAGGCCAGGGCCTCGCGCATGGCGGCCATGTCCACGACGGCCGGCACGCCGGTGAAGTCCTGGAGCAGCACGCGCGCGGGGTGGAAGGAGATTTCCGTCTCCGGGGCCGCCTTGGGGTCCCAGGCGAGCATCTTCTCGATGTGCTCGCGCTTGACGACGCGGCCATCCTCGTTGCGCAGCAGGTTCTCCAGCAGCACCTTGAGCGAGAACGGGAGGCGGTTGACCGCCGGGTGGGCCTTCGCCAGCGTGGCCAGGCTGAAGTAGTCGTAGGTGGCCGAGCCGACCTTGAGCTGGGCCTTGGTGCCGAAACTGTCCGTCATGTGCGTTGCCGTCCTTCCGTGCCGGAATGACGCAACTTCTAGGCGTGTCCCCCCCGGCATGCAAAGGGTTCCTGCACCGCGTTGAAGACGGTGGACGGTTGCCTTGGCCCCCAGGCTTACGGCGCCGCTCAGAGCACCTTGCGGAAGAAGTACAGCACGCGCTCCACGGCCTTCTGCCAGAGGGGCCGGCGGCGGAAGAGGGCCAGGTCCACCTCGCGGCAGTTGCCGCAATCCAGGCGGAACGAGTCCTCCAGGTCGCGCCCCAGCCGGGGGTCCGCGAAGACGGCGTTGACCTCGTGGTTGAAGGCCAGGGACAACCGTTCCAGGTTGAACGACCCGATGGTGCCCCACACGCCGTCCACGACGGCCGTCTTGGCGTGCAGCACGCCCCGGCGCCACTCGAAGATGCGGATGCCGGCCTCCATCAGCGGCTCGTAGAAGGCGCGCGTCGCATGCTCGAGGAACGGGTGGTCGCTCTTGCCCCCGTTGAGCAGCAGGCTCACCTCCACGCCGCGCTTCGCCGCGTCCTTGAGCGCGGCCACCATGCGCCGGTCCGGCACGAAGTAGCCCGCGGCGATGAGCACGCTGGCCCGCGCGCGCTGGATGGCGTGCAGGTACGCGCGGTGGATGCTGCGGCGGCTGGACAGCACCGCCAGTCCCACGTCCCCCTTGGTGAGCAGCGCCCTGGGCGCGTGCGCCCCACCGCGGATGCGACGGCGCAGCCGGCTCAGGCGGTCGCGGAACATCATCCGCCACGTGGCAAGGAAGCGCCGCTCCAATTCGTGCACCGCCGGGCCTTCAATCCGCAGCACGTCGTCGCGCCACGCCACGCCCTGCCCCTCCGGGGCCCAGTGCGCCGCGATGTTCACCCCGCCCGTGAAGGCCACCGTCCCGTCCACCACCAGAATCTTCCGGTGGTCCCGGCGCAGCAGGTGGCGCAGCCCGCGCTGGAGGCTGAACGGCTTGAACGCCCGCACGTCCACGCCGCGCTGGCGTAAGGATTCGAAGAAGCTCTTGCGGCTGGTCCACGACCCCACCGCGTCGTAGAGCACCTTCACGTGCACGCCGCGCTCGGCGGCCTCCGCCAGCGCCTGCCCGAAGAGCTCGCCCACCGTGTCGGTGACGAACATGTACGTCTCCAGGCGGATGGAGCGGCGCGCGCGGCGGATGGCCTCCAGCATCTCCGGGTAGGCCTCCACGCCGTCACGCAGCAGGCGGCACGCATTGCCCTGGAGGGTGGTGTGGTGCTGCGGCAGGTAGTAGCGGGCGAGCAGGCGCCGGGACACCCCGTCGCTCCACACCGGAGCGTGCTCGGGCACCGGCCCGGGCGAGCGCGCCGGCCTGGGCGCCGCTGGAACCAACCCTTCTGACTGCCGCTCCTCCCCCGCCAGCTCACGCATCACCCTATTGAGGGTGGGAACGCGGGATGTGACCGGCAACCCGGACGGGGCACGCCCGCCTCCCTGGCGGGGTTGCACCGTCCGCCAGCCGACGGCCCGGGGCTACAGCCCGTACTCGACGCGCTTGTTCTCCGCGCGCGTGGCGCACGGCTGGTCGTACTCGGGGAAGTACTCGCGCATGTGGTCCAGCGTGGAGGCGGCCTGCTTGAAGTGGCCCTGGTTGTAGTAGCCCTCCACCTCCAGGAGCAGCTTGGAGCAGGTGCGGTCCAGCTCCTGCTGGGCGCGCTTCATGGCCTCCTGGGCCTCGAAGTAGAGGTCCGGCTTGGGGTCCGGGTGGGCCTCCAGCATCAGCCACGCCTCGCGGAAGGCCTTCCAGGCCTCGTAGCGGTTGCGCGCGCCGATGTCCGGCGTGTCGAAGTTCTTGCGGCCCTTCTTGAAGGAGTCGTTGGCCGTCTGCACCAGCTGCTGCGTGGAGAGCTGTTCAGGCAGGAGCGCGCGCTCCACCCAGACGTTCCACACGCGCCAGGTGTCCTCGCCGGGCGGGTTGCGGGTGTTGTCGAAGATGATGCGGTTGGGCTCGCCCTTGCGCAGCTGCTGGGGCGGGATCATCAGCTCCAGCGAGCGCTCCTGGCTGGCCATCGTGTCCGGGGGCACCTTGCCCACGTCCACGCCGTTGACGCTCACCACCACCTCGTCCTTGGAGATGCCCTGGGCCTGGTAGTGGAGGATGACCACCGCGCGCGTCGCGGCGACGAACTCCCACTCGAAGACCTTCATGTCCGGCCGGTTCCAGGTGACGTCGTCGCCCAGGCCGAAGGAGTCGTTGATGGGCTGGTTGGACAGGCGCACGGGCTCCTCGCCCTTCTGCACCTTGTCCTCGCCGCCCAGCACCAGCCAGTACATGAGGGCGAAGAGGCCCAGCACCACCACGCCGCCGCCGGCCATCACGCCCGCGCGGACCTTGGAGTTCGCCTCCGCCCAGAACAGGCGCAGGTTGGCCATCAGGCCCGGCGTCTCCCGGCGGATGCGGGCGCGCTCGGCCGCGGACAGGCCACCGCCGCTGGAGGCGCCAGCGCGGGGCGTGCGGGCCACCGCGCGGGACGACTGCGAGCCGGTGCGGCGCGCGGGCGGGGGCGCGGGGGCGGGCTTCTCAATGGCGGCGGGAGCGTCCTCTTCCGGAGGCGGCTCCTGCGGCACGGCGCGCTGGGCGTTGGAGGTGGGCCGGCGGATGGCGCGCATGTTCATGCGCGTGGACTCCGCGCGGATGCCCTGCAGGTCCTCCTCGTCCGCGCCTTCCGGCACGAGCGCGGCGCCCTTCTTGTTGCGCTGCTTGCGCACGGAGTCGATGGAGACGATGCGCGTGCTGTTGGCGCCGTCCTCCGCGGGCTTCTCGTCCTCGCCGGTGGGCGCGTCCTCCGCCGCGAGCGCGAAGAGGAACGTCACCGGGCCCAGCGTCAGCGTGTCGCCGTCCGTCAGTGTCTGCTTCTGCACGGCCGCACCGTTGACGAGCGTGCCGTTGGCGCTCTTCTGGTCCTCCACCGCGTAGCCGTCACCGTCCTGGAAGATGCGGCAGTGGCGGCGGGAGATGCCGGGGTCGTACAGCACCACGTCGCACTCGGAGGTGCGCCCGATGAGCACGGAGTCCTGGTCGAAGACGAACTCCTTGCCGGCGTCTTTTCCCTCGGAGATCGTCAGTTGGAAGGCCATGTCGTCCTAGGAGCCTATCGAGGCATGTACGGCTCGGGCAACGGCGGCGCGCGCGCTCGCCGGCTCCAGCACTTCCGCCTCTCCCCCGAAGGATAGCACCCACTGCGTGAGCCAGCGCTCACTGTCTCCGGCCACCCGCACCTCCACCCCTCCGTCAGCGAGCGGGCGGGCGTCCTGGCCGAAGCGCTCCTTCACGTACGGGGCCGCCGTGGGGGTGAAGCGCACCCGGACGGAGGCCTCGCTGGCGCTGCGCGCCGGGTTGGGCACGTCCGCGCGGGCGTCCGGCGGAGGCTGGAAGGCGGTGGTCGTGACGGCCAGGTCCTCCATGCGATCCAACCGGAACAGGCGCGCGTCCTGGCGGGTGTGGCAGAAGCCCTGGAGGTACCACTGGCCGCGGTGGCTGAGCAGCTCGTAGGGGCGCACCCGGCGCGGCTCCGGGGCGCGGCCGGGGCTGGCGTAGCCGAACGTCACCTCCAGCCGCTCCAGGATGGCGCGGGTGAGCGGCCCCAGCGCCGGGGGCGCGTCCGCGGAGGCGTCGATCTTCCGGTACATGTCCCGGAAGCGCTCGCGGGCCGCGGGCGGGATGATGCCCTCCAGCTTCGTGAGGGCGCTCTGGAGCGCGTCGCCGGTGGCCGGGCGCAAGAGCTCCGCCGCGGCGGCCAGGGCCGCGGCCTCGCCCGCCGTCAGCCGGGGCGGCGCGAACAGGCGCTGATCCAGGTCCACGTAGACGCGGTCGTTGTCCACGTAGATGTCGATGTAGTCGTCCGGGTTGAAGGGCGGCCGGCCCACGCAGGTGAGCAGGTCCAGCTCCTCCAGCAGGTCCTCGCGGCTGATGTTGAGGGCCTTGGCCAGGGCCTCCACGGTGACGCCGGGGTGCTTGGAGACGTAGGGGACGAGGAACAGCAGGCGGCGCAGCCGCTCGTGGACGTTGCTCATGCGCTCACCCGCTGACCTTCCACCGGCGCGTGCTTCGCCAGGATGTTCGCGGCCATGTGCTCCAGGCGCTCGCGCGCCTCCGGAGGCCCTTCCATGCGGCAGTCCGCGCCCAGGGACAGGACGAAGCGCGCCAGCCCGTCCAGGAACGTCACCGGGAAGCGGGCCCGCACGACGCCCTCCCCCACCGGCTCCAGCGCCGCGCCCGGGAACAGCGAGCCCGCGCGCGAGGCCTGCGGCCCGGTCAGCTGGAGCGTCACCTCCAGGGGCTCGTGGAAGCGGTACTGCCAGGGGAAGTAGGCCACGTGGGCGTCCAGCGAGAAGCCCGCCGGCACCTCGAAGTCCGGCGTGCGCGGCCGGGCGGTGTTCACCTTCAGCTCGCGGATGCGGTGGACGTGGAAGGTGCGCAGGCCCTGGCGCAGGTGGCAGTAGCCCACCAGCGTCCAGACGCCGCGCCTGAGCGCGAGGCCGTACGGGTCCACGCGCCGCTCGGTGACGCCGTCCTTGCGCGGGCTGCCGTAGGTGATCTGCACCCACTTGTGCGCGGAGCACGCGTCCCAGAGCTGCTCCAGGCGGGCGGAGACCTCCTTCTCCTGCCCCTCCTGGCCGGTGCCCAGCTCCATGCGCACGCGCGGCGTGGGCAGGGATTCGCCGGCGAAGAAGCCAATCTTGCGCAGCGCGTGCGCCAGGTCGTCGCGGCCCGGGAAGGCGCCGGACGCGAGCGCGGCGGACCCGGCGGCGTAGAGGACGGCCAGCTCCTCCTTCGTGAGGTCCGCCTCCGGCAGGTAGTAGACGTTGCGGTCGACGAGGTAGCCGTCGCGCCGCTCGTCGTCGCCCTGCACGTAGCTCAGCGGGAAGCCCAGCTCGACGAGCTCCGCCTTGTCGCGCTCGAACTTGCGTTCAGCGGCGTCGTCCGAGCCGCCGTAGTCCGCGGGGAAGTGCTCACGCAGCTCGGCCCACGAGATGGGTTCCCGCGCGTCGAGCAGCAGTGCCACGAGATCAAGGATGCGTTCCGTGCGGTCCATTCAGGAAATCGGTGACGATGGCGGACAGGACCCGGGAGATCAAGCGACCGGGGACTTCCGGGGTGGGAGAAGGGAGCAGGCCAGGAAAGGGACAGGGAGGGAACACGGGAGGGGGCTGGCTCCGTCCAATGAGGAGATAGTCGCCCCGACCTGAACAGGCAAGCAGGTACCACCATGTACCCCTCGTTTCGTCCGCAAGGCAGCAGACAACCCCGGGCGTGGGGCTCGCACTCGGGGCGCGTCTGGGTTATTCCTTGGACCCTGTCGAATTGGGTGAGAAGCGACAGCGCGCCTCCGCCAGGGTTCCTGGTGGAAGCTCCGCTGGCTGCCGTGGGGGCGACGCGGCGGACGCAAGGCTTTGACGAGGGCTCGACCATGGACCGCACCTCCCTGCTGAAGACGTGGCTTCCCGGGCTGGCGCTGGTGCTGCTGGCCTTCGTCTCCGCCCCCGCGCACGCCCGCTCCGAACCGCTCTACTTCGCGCTGGAGGTCCGGCGCGACGGCCGGCTGATCGCCCAGCCCAAGCTGCTGGGTGAAGCGGGCCGCACGCTGCGCGCCGAGCGCCGCCGTCCGGGCGCGAGCGTGCCGGACTACCGGCTGGTGCTCACGCCCAGGGGCGAGGGCGACTCGTTCCAGCTCCAGGTGGACCTGTCCCTGCCGGAAGGGGAAGGCCACTCGCAGCTCGCCCTGCTGCACGGCCAGGAGCGCAAGCTCCAGCTGGGCCGGGTGCCGGGGGAGCTGGAGGTGTCGCTGCTCCTGATGAAGGTGGACTCCCCGGAGTTCCGTGCGCTGATGCGGCTCACGGAGGGGACGCCCGGCACGGTGCAGTCCGTCTCCAGCTCCATCTAGGCGGCTTGCGCGGACGGACGCTACAGCACCGCCAGGTCGTCGCGGTGCACCGCCTCATCCAGGTAGCGGTAGCCCAGCACCGCCTCGATGTCCGCGCTCCGCCGTCCGGCGATGCGCTTGAGCTCGTTGGCGTCGTAGGTGGACAGGCCCCGGGCGAACACCGTCCCGGCCGCGTCCGTCAGGTCCACCGGGTCTCCCCGGCCGAACTCTCCCTCCACGCCCGTCACGCCGCTGGGCAGCAGGCTGCGCTTGCCGGTGACGATGGCCTCCTTCGCGCCCGCGTCCACCACCAGCCGGCCCCGGGGCCGCAGGGCGTGGGCGATCCACGCGGTGCGGGCGCTGCGGCGTCCGGCGGGCTCGAAGAGCGTGCCCACGGCGTCCCCCTGCAGCACGCCGCGCAGGCGGCCGGGGACCGCGCCGGAGGTGATGACGCACGGGATGCCCAGCTCCGCGGCGCGGGCCGCGGCGCGCACCTTGGACGCCATGCCGCCCGTGCCCACCGCGCTGGTGGCGTCGCCGGCCAGGGCCAGCACGTCCCCGGTGACGCGCGGCACGGCGGGCATGAGGCGGGCGTCGGCGTCCTTGCGCGGGTCGGCGGTGTAGAGCCCCTCCACGTCGGACAGGAGGACCAGCGCGTCCGCCTCCACCACGCCGGCCACCAGGCTGGCCAGCGTGTCGTTGTCGCCGAACTTCAGCTCGTCCACCGACACGGTGTCGTTCTCGTTGATGACCGGCACCACGCCCGCGTCCAGCAGCCGGTCCAGCGTGTGCTTCACGTTCAGGTAGCGCCGGCGCTCCTGCACGTCCTCGTGGGTGAGCAGCACCTGGGCCACCGTCCGCTCCGCATGGCTGAAGGCCTCCTCGTAGGCCTGCATCAGGCGGCTCTGCCCCACCGCCGCGCACGCCTGCTTGCCCGGGATGTCCCGGGGGCGCGCGGGCAGCCCCAGCCGCTCCATGCCCAGCGCGATGGCGCCGCTGGACACCACCACCAGCTCCCGGCCCCGGGCGGCCCACAGCAGGTCCTGTCCCAGCGCGTCGAAGTGGGCGCGGTTGAAGCGGCCGGTGGCGCTGGTCAGCGCGTTGGTCCCAATCTTCACCACCACGCGGCGGGCCCCGCGCAGGGCGTTGCGTGCGGAATCAGTCACGGGCGGCAGCGTAGGCTGGAACGGGAAATGACGCGCGCGGCCGGTTGTTCACCAGGCTTCGTGGCAGGCGCAAAAGCAGGGCCTTTGTCATGAAACGCGGATGGCCCCTGTCCATCCAATGCCTTGAATGGAGCGCGGGCCCTTCGATGTCCGCGCCAGGAGAAACGGTTTGAAGGAAATCTACGGCAACACCCTGGGCCTGAAGTCGAGCGAGCAGCAGCGGCTGCGCAACACGTTCCGCCGCCGCGTGGATCCGCGCGAAATCGTGTCCGCGGAGCTTGCCCGCCACCTCACCGAGCTGTCGCACGAGCTCAACCGTCAGGTGGGCGTCCTCATCAACCGCAAGGGCGACATCGAGCACGTCGTCGTGGGCAACGCGCACAAGCTGGAGCTGCCGGACATCGGCCGTGCGCGCGCCGGTCAAATCCGTCTGCGTGGCCTGCGGCTGGTGCACACGCACCTCAAGAGCGAGCCCCTGACGAAGGACGACCTCACGGACCTCGCGCTCCTGCGCCTGGACTGCGTGGCGGCCGTGGGCGTGGGCAACGACGGCCTGCCCGGCGTGCTGCACTGGGCCTACCTGGTGCCGGAGAACGGCTCGGGTGACTTCTGGCACGTGTCCACCCTGCCCTCCGTGCACGGTGAACAGCCGGACCTGCTGGACACGCTGGACGCGCTGGAGGAGGAGTTCAACCGCAGCGCGGCCGCGCGCACGGTGTCCGGGCGCGAGCGCGCCATCCTGGTGGCGGTGTGCCTGGACGGCAACCGCGCCCGGGCGGAGTCCAGCCTCGCGGAGCTGAAGGAGCTGGCGCGCACCGCGGGCGTGGAGGTGGTGGACAGCGTGCTCCAGATGAAGCGCGAGGCGGATCCGCGCTACCTCATCGGCCGGGGCAAGCTGGAGGACCTGAACCTGCGCTCCATGCAGTCCATGGTGGACCTGCTCATCTTCGACAAGGACCTCACCCCGTCCCAGGGCCGTCACATCGGGGATGCGACGAGCCTCAAGATTCTCGACCGCACGCAGCTCATCCTCGACATCTTCGCCCAGCGGGCGCAGACGGCGGAGGGCAAGCTGCAGGTGGAGCTGGCGCAGCTGAAGTACCGGCTGCCCCGGCTGGTGCAGGGGGATGACTCGCTCAGCCGCCTCATGGGCGGTGGCGTGGGCGGCCGCGGTCCCGGTGAGACGAAGCTCGAAATCGACCGCCGCCGCGTGCGCGAGCGCATCACCAACCTGGAGCGCCGCATCGACGTCATCAGCCGCGAGCGCAGCGTCCGCCGGGCGCAGCGCAACCGGCGCGAGGTGCCGGTCATCTCCATCGTGGGCTACACCAACGCGGGCAAGTCCACGCTGCTCAACGCCATCACCAACGCGGAGGTGCTGGCGGAGGACAAGCTGTTCGCCACGCTGGACCCCACCAGCCGCCGCCTGCGCTTCCCGCAGGAGCGCGAGGTCATCATCACCGACACGGTGGGCTTCATCCGGGACCTGCCCAAGGACCTGGTGGCGGCCTTCCGCGCCACGCTGGAGGAGCTGTACGACGCAAGCCTGCTCCTGCACGTGGTGGACGCGAGCGACCCGGCTCGCGACGACCAGGTGGAGGCGGTGGAGAAGATCCTCCAGTCGCTGGGCCTGATGGAGAAGCCGCGCCTCATGGTCTGGAACAAGGCGGACCAGCTGTCCGCGGACGAGGTGGAGACGCTCCTGCGCTCGCGGGGCGGCGTGGCCATCAGCGCGGTGAAGCGCGAGGGGCTGGCGACGCTGCTGGCCAAGGCGGACACCACCCTGTTCGCCGAGGGTGCGTCCGAGTCCATCGGCGTCGTGTGACGGTGGGCGGGTTGTCGGCGCGGGGGCCCTCCCCGTAGAGTCGGGGGGCCTTGGCTCCCGCGCTGAAACTGCTCCTCCCGCTGTTGACGGCCCAAATCGAAGGTCTGCCCGGACAGGACTCCGGGCCGGACTACGACCGGCCCGTCTCCTCCATCACCACCGGCTACATCGAGCTGCTCGAGAAGAACAGCCACATCGTCTACCCGGTCATCGCCGTGGTGACGCTGCTGCTCATCGGCTGGGGCATCCTGTCCGCGTGGCGGACGCAGGACATGGACGGCCTGCAGAAGAACGAGTTCAAGCGCGCCATCATCAACGAGCTGCGCAGCAACATCAGCGGCATGCCCGGCGACCTGCTGGGCCGCACCATCGGGCTGGACCGGCTCAAGACGAACCGCCTGCTGGAGGAGATGCAGACGGAAGGGCTGGTCCTGAGCCACACCAACTCCGAGCGGCTCACCGTGTGGCGCGTGCGCGGCGCGGGCCCGGAAGCCAAGCCGCGCCGCTACTAGCGCTCCCCTGCCTCAGACGCCGGACAGCTCCGACTTCGGCTGGCGCGTCATCAGGTCCACCACCGCCGTCTTGGCGTTCTTGCCCTCGTAGGCGATGAGGTAGACCTGCTCGCAGATGGGCAGCTCCACGCCCGTCTTGAGGGACAGGTCGCGCGCGCTCTTCGCCGTCTTCACGCCCTCGGCGACCTCCTTCATCTCCGCGAGGATGTCCGGCAGCTTGCGGCCCTTGCCCAGTTCCATGCCCACGTGGCGGTTGCGGCTGAGCTCGCCCGTGCAGGTGAGCACCAGGTCGCCCATGCCGGACAGGCCGGAGAGCGTCAGCGGGTTGGCGCCCTTCCTCACCGCGAGCCGGGTGATTTCCGCCAGGCCGCGCGTGATGATGGCGGCCCGCGCGTTGTGGCCCATGCCCAGGCCGTCCGCCATGCCCGCGGCGATGGCGATGACGTTCTTCAGCGCGCCGCCGTACTGCACGCCCACCACGTCCGTGGACGTGTACGAGCGGAAGGTGTCCGTCTGCAGCGCCTTCTGACAGCGCTGGGCCACCTTGTCCCAGTGCGACGCGATGGTCACCACCGTGGGCATGCGCCGCGCCAGCTCCTTGGCGAAGCTGGGGCCGGAGAGCACCGCGACGTACGGGTGGAACTCCTCCGGCAGACAGTCCTCCAACAGCTCCGTCATGGTGAGGAGCGTGCCGTTCTCGATGCCCTTGGACACGGTGACGAGCGGCACGCTCTTGGGCAGGAACGTCTTCGCGCGCGCCAGCACCTCACGCGTCGCGTGGCTGGGCGTGGCGAGCACCACCATCTCCGAGCCCGCCAGCGCCTCCTCCAGGTCCGTGGTCGCGCGCACGCGCTCGGAGAGGGGGATGCCCTTCAGGTAGGTGGCGTTCTCGTGGCGGGTGTTGATGGCCTCCACGGCGGAGGGTTCGCGGCCCCACAGGCGGACTTCGTCGCAATTCACCGCGAGCACGTTGGCGAGCGCCGTTCCGAAGGAGCCTGCACCGATGACACTGCCGCGCATGAGATGACCTCGGGTCGAGAGGGGTGGGGGTTTTTCAGAACAGCGCGGACACGATGCCCATGGACAGCGTGGGCATGAACTCCGCGTCCGTGGAGCGGCTGCGGAAGTCCCCGCCGAAGGAGACAGCGTAGGACGTCTTCTCTCCGACGGGAAACTCCGCGCCCAGCCGGACGAGGACCGCGGCGTCCAGCTTCCACGCGGGCGGCACGCCGGACAAAGGGTCCCGCTGGACGGGGTCCATGTCGAAGGCGAAGAGGGCCCGGACGTCCAGGTACGGCCGCCACGCGCGCGGGCTGTCGCCCTGGAAGGACGCCACCAGCCCCGGGGCCACGTTCCAGTCGCGCCGGCCGCTCAGGTAGCGCGCGCCCCGGTCCTCCGTGTCCGGGGGACGCAGGAAGAACGCGTGGCCCCCGTCCACCACGAAGGCCAGGCTCACGTTGGGGCTGTCCATGAGGGTGAGGCGGGCGCTGGCGCGCAGCTCGGTCATCAGGCCGTAGACGCTGTCCACGCCCAGCCCCAGGTCCAGTCGGTCCAGGACGCCGTACACGCCGCGCGCGGACACGAAGGGGTAGCCCAGCTCCATGCCCACGCCCACGTGTCCGGCGCCCAGCGACCGCCCGCCGTAGAGCCCGTAGCGGTTGGGGGCCAGGGGCGGGCTCGGGGGACGCGGCGGTTTGACGCGGCGGCGCGCGCGGGGGGACTCCTCGGCGGGCGGCGGTGGAGCGTACCGGGGGGGCGGCGGAGGCGGCGCGGTGACGGGGTCGGAGGCGCCGGGGAAGGCTTCCCAGCCCTCGGCTTCGCCCTGGGCGTCGGACGGAGGCTGGACGCGGGTGGGCTCTTCCTCGTCGGGAGTGGCCTGGGGACGGGCGGGCGCCGCGGGCGCGGCTTCGGGGGCGGGCTTGCCGGGTTCGCTCCAGGACTCGTCGGGGGTCGCGCTCCGGGAGGGCGGGAGGGGCGTCTGGGCCCGCGCGGGAACGGCCGGCGCCAGGGCCAGGACCGACAAGGTGAGGAAACCAGGGAGGCGCATGGTGGAAGAAGGCAGGCAGCCTAGCCCACGCCCTGTCCCTGAACGAGGCCGGCCTGCCCGACCTCTCTCCCGCCATCCGGTCGCGTCCGGAAAGCGGCAGCCGCGCCACAATGCTGATGACGGGGGCCGGGCCCGGTCTACCATCCGCGCCCGCGCGCATGGCGTCGGTGAGGAGAGCAGACGGGATGAGGGTCGGACGGGGTGCACTGCTGATGGCGCTCGCCCTGGGCGCGTGCAGCAGGCCCGGTGCGGGCACGGGCACGTCGGATGCGGGGACGCTCCTCGGGCTGCCGGGACGGCCGTCCACGCTGACCGTGCCCTCGTGCGAGGATCTGCTGCCGGCGGACCTGCGCGACCTCACGCTGAACGGCTTCACGATGAAGGAGGACCGCGCGTGTCCCACGTGCGGGCCGCTGTGCTCGCTGCGTTCCGCGGCGCTGCCGGAAGTGGCCGTGTCGGTGGCGTATGACTGCCAGCCGCACTACGCGAACGCGGAGGTGCGCGCGCTGCTCGCGCCCACGCTGAACGCGGGCGGCGAGGAGATTCCGGCGCTGGGCCGGGCCGCCGCGCGCCGCAATCCCGTGCAGGGCATGACGCAGGTGGTGACGTGGGATGACGACACGCCGTGCGTCGTCGTCGTGACCTGGCTAGGGGACGACCCCGACCGCGCGCTGGACGTGGCCCGCCTCGCGGTGACGTCGCACCACGGCGTGGAGGATCCGACGGCGGACGCGGGCACGGCGCTTCCGGCCGACGCGGGGGACAGCCTGCTCCTGGATGCTCCACTGGAGCCGCTGGACAGCCTCACGATGCCGCGCACGGGGACGACGGACCTGCTCACCGCGCCTCCGGGCACCGGCTCCGTGACGCCGCGGCCCGTCCCCACGCCGCGTCCCGTTGTGCCGGTGCCGACGGGTACGGGCACCGCGACGGTCGCGCCGAAGGTGACGCCGCGTCCCGCGAACCCGCCACCCGTGGCGCCCGCGCCCGCCGCGCAGAAGCCCGCGACGGTCGTGCCGGTGCCCGTGCCGACCGTCACGACGCCCGCGACGCAGAAGCCCGCGGCGGCCGTGCCGGTGCCTTTGCCGACCGTCACGACACCCGCGACGCAGAAGCCCGAGCCTCCAGCGCCGACGCCGGCTCCCGCCGCGCAGGAGCCCACGACGGTCGTGCCGGTGCCCGTGCCTGCCGTCACGACACCCACGACGCAGAAGCCCGCGACGCCCGCGCCGGCTCCCGCGACGCAGCAGCCCGCGACGCCCGCGACGCCGCCCGCGCCTGCGCCCGCGACGCAGAAGCCCGCGACGCCCGCTCCGGCATCTGAAGCCCCGGGGACTCCCGCGGCGGGTGCTCCGGGCCCGGGATAGGCAGTCCTTCCCCCACAGCCCTTGCGGTATCGCGGGTACAGCCCATTCCTGCCGCGTCACGCCCAAGCGCCCATGCGTGGTGGACGGCGGCAAGGCGGAGGAGCCACGGGCAGAGGCACCCGCCGGGCAGAGCCCATCGCGCTGAACCTGTCCGACTGTCGGACAGGTTCGGGCGCTTCGTCTCCGGCAGGGAGTCCTCCAGCCGGAGCCGTGCTTCCACGCGAAGGTGTTCACGCACTGCTGGCGACCGGCGTCAGCCGCGGGCAAGGCACACGGGCTCCCTCGGGCCCCGTGCCCCCTTCCCCGCTACAGCGTCTCCAGGTACGCCACCAGGTCGTCCACGTCCGCGTCGGACAGCCCCGCGGTCATGCCGTGCTGGTTCGTCTCGCGGCCGTTCAGCAGGCGGGCCTTGAGCGTGGGCGCGCTGCCGTCGTGCAGGTACGGCGCGGTGCGGCCCACGCCCAGCAGCGACGGCGTGTTGAGCCCCGCCCGGATGACCGCCGCCGCGTCCTGCAGCACGCCGGAGCGCACGAACGTACCCACGTCCACGTTGCTGTTGTTCGTGAGCGCCGCGCCCGTGTGGCAGGTGTCGCACTTCGCCTGCGTGAAGAGGGCGGCCCCGCGCGATTGCGACGCCGTCAGCGGCTCGCCCCGGGACGCGTTGTCCGTCGCGGGGATGGCGTCGATGAACGCGCCCAGCTTCGCCACCGTGTCCGCGTCCAGGTCCTGGCCGCCCATGCGGTCCTTCACCGTGGCGCTCATGAAGTCCCCCAGCGCGGAGAACTCGCCGCTCCAGTGGAAGGGCGCCGTCGCCGTCGTCATGCGGCCCGCCAGGCTGGGCGTCTGGCGCGGCCCGTCCGGGAAGCCCCACACGTGGCCGTCCTCGCGGCCCTCCAGGTGGCACGACGCGCAGGACACCGCCACGGACGGACTGGTCATCCGCCGGTCCACCGCGCTGAAGAACAACCGCCGGCCCTCCGCCGCCAGCGGTGACAGCGTGTCGCCCGCGATGACCAGGCGCTCGCCCTCTTCGCGGATGTCATTCGCCCCGCCCACCAGCGTGCTGACCGTGTGGTCGAACGCGTTGTAGACGTACGCCTTGCGCCCGTCCCGCGTGAGCGCGATGCCGTTGGGCCCCGCGCCCACCTCCACCAGCTGCCGCACCGGGCTCGACTCGCTTGGCAGGTCGGAGCCGGTGCGCCGGAACGAGGGCAGGATGGCCACGTTGTTCGAGTCCTGGTTCACCAGGAACAGCCACCCGCCCGTGGGGTCCACCACCGCCGCCGCCGGCCCCTGCAGGGGCGTCGAGAACGAGGGGCTCGCGATGAGCGACGTGGGGTAGTCCGGCTTCTCCTCCGGCGGCGGCCTGCACTCGTCCAGGTCGTCCACCACCGGCCGGGGCGCTTCATCCTCCGTGTCGAAGGTGACCAGGCCCGCAGCCACCACGCCGCCGCCCGCCGCCGCGCCGCAGGGCGTCCCGCCGCCGTACATGGAATCGCCCATATCCGGGTCGCGGCCGTCCACGGGCCCGCCCAGCGGATCCTCGCGCGACCAGAGCACCGGCGCGAAGAGGCGCCGTCCATCCGGCGCGCTCAGGAGGTCCACCATGCCGCGCGCCCGGAAGGAGCGCGGGCCCTGCTGGGAATCGGGAGGCAGCGGGGCGTCCATCGCCACGGCGGGCGCAGGCGCCACGAGGTGCCGGGTGGACGGCGTCCGGTTGGCCTTCGTGTTCAGGTCCGTGCCGTCGCGCATCACCCTGGGCTGGTTCGCGTCCGACAGGTCCACCGTCACCACGTCGCCCCGCCGGAACAGCGACACCGCCGCCTTGCGGCCCTCCTCCAGCAGCGCGATGCCGCGAGGCTCCTCGCCCAGCGGCAGCTCCCAGCGCGCCGTGAGCGTGCCCGTGTCGATGGCGGTGAGGCTGCCCCGCGCGGCGGACTCACGCGTGGCGCTGTTCACCACGTACAGCGTGCTGCCGTCCGGCGACACCGCGAGCCCCGTGGGCTCCACGCCCACCGGGATGCGCGCGGCCTCCACCGCGTCCCCCTTGC
Source organism: Corallococcus exercitus (assembly GCF_042231735.1). Classification (GTDB taxonomy): domain Bacteria; phylum Myxococcota; class Myxococcia; order Myxococcales; family Myxococcaceae; genus Corallococcus; species Corallococcus exercitus_B. Next base: position 8,311,587 of record NZ_CP102577.1, on the reverse strand, counting down.
GGATGACGGACACGCTCCTGCCGCCCCGGTTCGTCACGTACACGGTGTCGTCCGGGCCCACCGTCACGCGCTCCGGGCGCGGGCCCACCCGCACCTCGGACACCTTCTCCCGGCGGGCGGTGTCCACCACGGCGAGGATGCCGTTGTCCGCGTCCACCACGTAGAGCAGCGAGTCATCCCGGCTGAGCGCCACGGACCCGGAGGCGTTGCTCCAGGTGCTCGCCACCTCGCGCTCCTTGCAGCCCGAAAGCACCAGCGTCGTCACCGCGCACAGCGCGGCCCATCCCTGCCGTCGCATCGGAAGTGCCATCCCCTCCCGCGAAAGCCCGGCGCGTACCGTCCAGCCCCATCCTCGCGCGCGGCCCCACGGCCTGTCGGGAGCGTGCCGGCCCAGCTCACACGCCTTCCCGAGGGCCGCATGCTCGCCCAGCCGCCCACCCGAAGTCGATGCCCTCCGCACCGGCCGTGTGGCTCCCGACAGTGTCGGGAAGACTCCCCCTCCCCCGCAAATGCCGCGAGCACCCGGCCTCCGTCGCGTGTAGACACGGGGGGCCGTGTCACGTCCCGCGCCCGTCATCCTCAGCTTCCGGCGCACGTTCGCGCTGCTCATCCTGCTGGTCGTGCTGCCCTCGGCCGGCCTGTCCGGCTTCGGCGTCGTGGCCATCATCAACGAGCGCGCCGCGGTGGAGAAACGCCTGGAGGCCGCGTGGCGGGGGACGCTGGCGGACCTGTCCGCGGAGGTGCCCCGCGCGCTCAGCCGCGGACGCCTGGAGCCGGTGGGCAACGAGCGGCTGGCGTTCCTGCTGCCGGACGACCAGGAGCTGTCCGACCCGGAGGGCACCTTCCATGTCGAGAACGGCATCGTGCGCACGAAGGATGCGCAGCTGGCGGAGGCCCTGGCTGCGCTGGTGCCGGAGGCCGCCTCGCTGCCGACGGTGCCCACCGTCTTCTCGCTCGCCACGGGAACCCGCGCGGTGATGGTGGCCGCCGAGCGCCAGGGCGCCTCCGTGCGCGGCGTGCGGCTGTCGGGCATCGCGCTGGACTCGCTCCTGTCGGACAAGGCGCAGGGACGGGCCACGTCGGAGCCCGTGCGCTTCACGCTCTTGCCCGTGCCGCGCGACACCACCGGCGAGGGCGGGCTCGTCAACCGGCTGATGTCGGAGGTGGCCCAGGCGCGGCAGAACGCGCTGGGGCCGCCGGTGCTCGCGGAGCGGGTGCTGTCCGCGCCGCTGCAGGACTTCCGCCTGGTGGTGCTGCCCACGGGGGAAGACCCGGTGGCGAGCGCCTCCACGCGCAACCGCGCCGTGTACGGCGTGCTCCTGGGCCTGTTCTACCTGACGCTCACCTTCGGCGTGGCGTACACCGGCCGCGTGCTCTACCGCGAGGCGCGCCTGTCGCGCATGAAGACGGACTTCGTGTCGCTGGTGAGCCATGAGCTGCGCACGCCGCTCACCTCCATCCGCATGTTCATCGAAACGCTGGCGCTGGGCCGGCTGAAGGACCCCGCGCAGACGCAGGAGGTGCTGGACCTGCTCACGAAGGAGACGGAGCGGCTGTCGGACCTCATCGAGCGGGTGCTGGACTGGGCGCGCATCGAGAGCGGCCGCAAGGTGTACCAGCGCGACTCGCTGCCGGTGACGGACGTGGTGGACGCGGCGGTGGCGGCCTTCCGCACGCAGCGGCTGGGCGACGACATGGAGTTCACCGTCACGGTGGAGGACGGGCTGCCGAAGGTGGACGTGGACCGCGTCGCGGTGGCGGGCGCGCTGCTCAACCTGTTGCAGAATGCCTACAAGTACAGTGGGCCCACGAACCGCAGAATCGCCCTCCGGGCACAGAGAGACGGCGGACACGTGAACCTGTCGGTGGAGGACAACGGGGTGGGAATCGCCAGGAAGGACCGCAGGCGCATCTTCGAGCGCTTCTACCGGGTGGACAACCTGCTCACGCGCAAGACGGAGGGCAGCGGCCTGGGGCTCGCCATCAGCAAGCGCATCGTGGAGGCCCACGGCGGCCGCATCACGCTGAAGAGTGAGCCCGGTCAGGGCAGCTGCTTCACCCTCCAGCTCCCGGTGAGCCGCGCATGAGCACCTCCGTCCCGCAAGAGGAGAAGCCCCGGCGCATCCTGGTGGTGGAGGACGACCTGTCCATCCTCACCGGCGTGTCCATGAACCTGCGCTTCGAGGGCTACGAAGTGCTCCAGGCCCAGGACGGCCGCACGGGCCTGGCCAAGGCGCTGGACGAGGCGCCGGACCTGCTGGTGCTGGACCTGATGCTGCCGGAGCTCAACGGCTACGAAGTCATCCGCGAGCTGCGCCAGCGCGGCCGCGACACGCCCGTGGTGGTGCTGTCCGCGCGGGGCCAGGAGTCGGACAAGATCCTGGGCCTCAACCTGGGCGCGGACGACTACGTGGTGAAGCCCTTCGGGCTCCAGGAGCTGCTCGCGCGCATCAAGGCGGTGCTGCGCCGCAGGTTCGGGGCCACGGGCACCACGCCGCCGCCGGTGACGTTCGGGGACGTGAAGGTGGACCTGTCCCAGCGCACGGTGGCGCGCGACGGGCAGCCGGTGGACCTGACGGCGCAGGAGTTCAAGCTGCTGGCGCACTTCCTGGCGCACCCGGGCCGCACCTTCACCCGCGAGGAGCTCTTGTCCGGCGCGTGGGGCTACCACTACGAGGGCAGCGCGCGCACGGTGGACAACTTCATGCGCCAGCTGCGGCTGAAGTTCGAGGCGGACCCCGAAGCGCCCCGGCACTTCCTCACGGTGCGCGGGCTGGGCTACCGCTTCGAGCGCTGAAAAAGCGCGTGGCCGTCACGTCCCGGCAACGCCAATCTGGCGCAGGTCCTCCAGGTCGAAGGGCTTGCCGTCGAAGCGGCCGAAGCGCTCGCGCAGGGTGAGGCCGCTGGCGGTGAGCGCGGTCTCCAGCTCCTCCGGGAGGAAGTGGCGCAGCTTGAGGCGGCGGATGGGGCTCTGGCCGCCGGCCGGGCGCCGCTCGCGCAGGTGCAGGGCGAAGAGGGGGCGGCGGGGCTCCACCGCGGCGCCGGGCTCGTCGTCGTCGCGCGGCAGCACGGGTTCGCGCGGGGCGTTGAGCACGTCGTAGATGAAGGTGCCGCCAGGGGCCAGGTGGTGGCGCACGGTGGCGAGGAACGCCTCCAGGTCGTCGCGGCCGGCCATCAGGCCCAGCGCGTGCTGCGGGGCGAGCACCAGGGGGAACTGCTCCGGCAGCCGCAGCGCGCGGGGGTCGGCGGCCATGAGGCGCGTGCGCCCGGAGACGTCGGGGGACTCGGAGGCGCGGCGCTCCTCGGCGGAGCGGATCATCGCCTCCGAGGGGTCCACACCCACGGTGTCGAAGCCATGGCCCGCCAGCGCCCAGGGCACCCGGCCATTGGCGGCGCCCAGCACGAGCACGGGACCGCCGTGTTCGGAGGCCTGCCGTGTGTAGAAGACGAGGTCCGGCTCCTGTCCCACGAGGGACAGCGGGGTGCGGCCGCGTGCGTCGTTCCCAGCCATTGCCCAGGCCCTAGCACGGTTGGGGGGCGCTTCGGGAATCCGGCTTTCACACAGTGGGTAGACGTTTGCCCACCCGGTGGCGCTCCCTGGACGCGCACTGCCCGTGATCCGACGGTTTCCGGCCTCCAGGGGCTGGCACCCTCCTTGCCAGGAAGGGCTCGAACGAGGAGGTCCGGCAAGGGGACCTTCCGCTGAGCGAGTGTGAGGTGGGCGTCATATGAAGCACGGGTGGCGGTGGACGGGGGCGGTCCTGCTGGTGGGAGCGCTGGGGTGGGCGGGCTGCGGCGGGGACGACGGCGACACGCGGCAGGTGGACGAGCCCGTGGTGCCGGTGACGCCCGTGGAGGACCCGCGGCTGCAGGACGGCGGCACGGGTGAGGTGGACGCGGGCACCGGGACCGATGCGGGCACGCAGGTTCCCGACGCGGGCACTGGCACCGACGCGGGCACGGGCACGGATGCCGGCACCGGGACGGATGCCGGGACTGGCACCGACGCCGGCACGGGCACGGATGCCGGCACGGACGCGGGCACCACGGATCCAGGCGAGACGAAGTACCCCCTGCCGTCCGCGACGGGTTGGACCTTCTACGGCCGCGAGCAGGGCGGCCCCCGCTTCGTCTACGGCGTGTCCGCAGATGAAGGCGGCAACATCTGGGTGGCGGGCGGTGAAGAAGGCCTGTTCCTCCTGAAGAAGGGGGAGTCCACCTTCAAGAAGTTCACGATGGAGGACGGCCTCCGCCCCTACGGCTACATGCCGGACGGCAGCGCGCCTCCGGGCACGCCCTACCTCAAGGTCATCTCCGTCGCGGGCGCCTGGGATGGCGCCGTCTTCGTGGGCTACGCAGGCAAGCCGCCGCCCTCGGGAATCGCGGACTGCGAAAGTGAATGGGACACCGCCTACCAGGCCAAGCGGCCCGCGGACGCCAGCGTCTACAAGAGCGGTGACGCGGACCGCGTGGAGCTGCGTGCGGACGGCACCCTCAAGGTCGTGCACTACGACATCTCTTCCGGCCCTGGCGTGGTGAAGGACTACCCGCGGAGAGAGAAGCTCTGCCACGTCTACCGGATCGCCTACGACAAGGACGCGAACCCCGAGAAGAGCAGTGTCTGGTTTGGCGGCAATCACGGCTTCGCGCGCGGCGACGCCGACTACGCGGGCAACCCGACGTGCGACGGGAAGCTGGAGTGCTCGGGCCTGGAAGAGCACAGCCACCCGGCCTACAGCGCGTTCATCTACAGCAACTACAAGAACGACCAGCTCCAGTACGGCACCGACTTCAGCAAGTACCAGGTCCGGGACGCGCTCCTGACGGACGCCTACTACGGCATCGCGCCCCTGCCCAACCACGACGTCTGGGTCGGCGGCGCCAACCGCTCCACCAAGTACTACTACGGCTCCACCGGTCTCAACTTCTGGAGCGCCCAGGAGATGACGGAGCTGCCGCAGTACAAGTGGAACCGTCGTGACCTCTGGACGGATGCGGTGGGTGAGAAGGAGTGGCCCTACTCCCGCCCCGAGGAGCGGACGGAGGACCTCGTCTCCGGAATGGCAGTCGTTCCCGACGGCACCAACCGCGTCTGGGTCAGCTCCTTCGCCAACGGCCTCCTCCAGCTCGACGCTGAAGGAAATATCCTGCGCAGCTTGAGGAACGACCTCATCGCCCCGCACGTGTCCAGCGTCGCGGTGGACCCCCTGGACAACAGCGCCTGGGCTGGAGCCGCCTGGGGCGGCGGCATCAGCCGCGTGGGCGGGGGCGTCACCAAGTACAGCTACTCGCTCTTCGGCCCGCATCTCTCCGAACTGCGCATCCCGGACATCCAGGTGGACCGCTCCGGAGCCCGCCGCCGCATGCTCGTGGCCTTCACGCCCATTGAGTCGACGAAGGGCCCAATCACGCCGGGAGCCATTGGCATCTACGACGGCGACTGAGACCGTCAGACACATCCGGCCTTCACCGAGCGGCTGCCCTGACACCAGGGCGGCCGCTCTTCTTTTCACCAGACAGCATTCGGGGACCGCCATTGAAAGACATACGACAGTCCATCCGACTCCAGCGCCTTTCACTGCCAGGAACCAGGCGTGGCTCCGTCATCCCCACCGTCCCGCTCAGGAACTGGCCCGCATGACGCGCCCCCAGGAGCCTGACCGCGACAGCACCGTATGTCACGGCTCGACCCCCATTCCCGTTCCGTCACGAAGCCACCCATCTGCCTGCTCGCTCTTTGCGGTGCCCTCTGGCTCACGGCCTGCGGCAGTCCTCCGGACACGCCCAGGAAGCCCGAGGTCCTGAAGACGTCCACCGCCGCGCTGTTGGACTTCCAGGTGGAGCTGCCCGACAAGGCCTTCATTTCAACCAGCGGCGGTAGCGTCAGCGACGGCTACCACGTCATGCACACGGGCAACGACACGGCGGACTGCGGCCCCGAAGCTCGCCCGTGCAAGACCCTCCGCCACGCCGTAGGGAGGCTCCCGGAAGGGACCACCCTCTATGTGCATGGCAGCCCCACGCCGTATGAAGGGACCAATGGCTACATCACCCTGAGCGGCAATCCCAACAAGCCGCGGCGCATCGTGGGCCTGGACCACTACCAGAACAAGGCGCGCATCATCCCGTACGGGACCAGGAACCCCTTCGACTTCGGGGAGACGCAGTACTGGGTCCTCAGCAACGTGCTGATCGACTGCCAGGACAAGGATGTGACCGGCGTCTATCTGGCGTTCTCCGACCACATCGCGGTCATGAACTCCAACATCGAGCACTGCCAGGACGGCGCCATCGCCCTGCGTGGGGCGTCCCACGTCACGGTGAGTGGGAACCATCTGGCCCACAATCTGGGCACGGCCCCCCACCCTGATTATCCAAACATCACGGTGCGCGCGGACGGCAATGGCGTCACGATGGAGTACGGCACCCACCACGTCCACATCGCCAACAACTACAGCTACGACAACTCCGGCGACAGCGTGCAATGCCAGGGCTCGGAGCAGGAGGACCTCCTCGAGGGCGGCAGCCAGAACACCCTCCTGGATTCACGCCACATCACCATTGAAGGCAATGATTTCCACGACAACATGGAGAACGCCGTGGACATCAAGTCCTGCCAGGACGTCCTCATCACGGGCGCCAACCGCTTCTACAACCTCTATGCGGCGGAGGAGTGGCATGACAACACGCCCATCTGCGGCGGCGCGGCCGTCATCGTGCATTACAAGGCGACCCGGGTTCGCATCGAGGATGCCAACATCTTCGACAGTGGCATTGGCATCGAAGTAGGCCGTTATGACATGCCGGGTGCCTCGGACATCGTCATCCGCCGCAATCGCATCCACAACATGAACCAGAACCTGGTGACGACCTGGCCGCGAGCGCAGAAGAAGTTCAACTGCGGCGACGGCATCACCATCCACCGCGCCGCGAATGTCGAGGTGTACCACAACACCTTGCACAAGATCCCGCACAGCGGCATCCAGGTCCGTCCCTCATCCAATCATGCGGCCTGGGAGGATGCCCGGGACATCCGCATCTGGAACAACATCATCTCCGAGGTGAGCGGGTTCGCCTACAACGACCCGGCGGACACCGAGCCGCCCTTCACTCCGACCAACCGCACCGGAGGGACGCTGTTCTTTCAGCCCCTGCGGGTCGCGGGTGTCTTCACCAGCGAAAACAACCTCTTCTACCATCCCACGGGCGCCCGCTTCCGGCTGGACGGGACCGCGGGCCTCACCCTCGCGAGCTGGCAGGCGCAGACTCCCTTCGACCATGAGGGCAGCGCGCCAACGCGCAGCAATGAGGGCAACCCCCTCTTCCGCAACGGGTTCGCGGGAGACCTGCGGCTCCGGCCGGGTTCCGCGGGCATCGACACCGCGTTCGCGGACACAACCAACGCCACCCGGCGCTGCGGCGGCTCCAGCCTGCCGGATCGCGGTGCGGTGGAGAGCGACTGCCCGACCAGCGAGTTTCCAGACCCGGTCTGGGGTGTCCAGCGGGGGACGCAGTTCACCGACCGGATCCACGCCATCGCGACGAACAGCGTGGGTGACGTCTTCTATGCCGGCACGAGCGACGGCAGCTTCGGGTTCGCCAACCAGGGCTACGACGACGCGTTCGTGGGCCGCTACTCCGTGACAGGTGGACAGGGCTGGACGCGGCAGATGGGCACCGCGTCCACGGACATGGGCAACGGCGTCGCGGTGGATGCGCTCGACAACGTCTTCCTCGCGGGGGCCACCGGTGGAAACCTGGGCAGCGTGAACGCGGGTGGCTACGACGCCTATGTCGTCAAGTACGACAAGAACGGGACACGTCAGTGGAGCTCCCAGTTCGGAGGAGCCGCGAGCGAGCGGCTCAACAGCATCACGACCGATGGAGCGAACCTCTACGTCGCGGGCGCCATCACGAATCAACAGACGGATTTCTACCTCGCCAGGCTCAACCCGGATGGCTCGGTTGCCTGGACCCGGACGGCGGGGACCTCTTTCGCGGAAGAGCTCACGTCCATCGCCTACAACGCCGCGCTCGATTCCGTGTTCGTCACCGGTCACGGAAAGACCGGCTCGATTGGCTACTTCAAGCGGCTCTACCTGGCCCGGTACAGCTCGAGCGGGACGCTGATCTGGGAGACCTGGCGGGACATGCCAGCTCCGTCCTACTTCGAGATCCTGTCCAATGGTGTCGCCGTTGACGCCGCGGGCGGCGTGTACGTGGGAGGCAGGACCCGGCCGGGGTCCGAGCTCGACAACCCCTTCCTCTACAAGTTCGACGGCGCGAGCGGAGCGCTCCAGTGGACGCGGGACTGGCACGAATTCGGATACTCGAGTGCCATCATCTGGTCCGTCGCGACGTCGCCTGACGGGCATGTCTACGCCTCTGGCAATGCGTCCCACCACATGGCGCTCTGGAAGTTCACGTCCGGTGGGATGCGGGTCTGGCCGGCACCCGTGGGAGTGCTCGCCGGAACGTATACCTACGGGTTCGGTCTGGCCGTGGACCCTTATGGGGACGTCGTCTCTGGTGGCTCGACCTTCACCGACATCTTCGCCCCCAGCCAGGGAGGGCCTGACGATGCGTGGATCGTGAAGTACCCGGGGCAGTGACGGCTTCCAGCACCCCAGCCGCACGGAAGTCCTGACACGGCCGTCCTTCCCACCTTGGGGAGGGCGGCCGTTGTCTTTGGCGCTCACGCCTCCAGGGCAGGGCTTTGATGAAAAGGCGGCGGTAGGAATGTCTGTCCTTCAGCAGAACCGCCCCTGAAAGGACAGACACCCGACAGAATCCCTCCCGGCCGGGCAAATCGCACCGCCCATTCGACCAGCCATTCGCGCTGCCCACGTAGCCGGGACGCGGTGAGGACAGACACCGCGCGCAGCCCCCCGTCCTACCTGGAGCCAGCTCGTGAAACACCGTGCCGTCATCCCTTCGCTGTTCTCCGTCGCCGTCCTGCTCGCGTCGCCTGCCCAGGCGGCGCTGGACCGCGACATCTCCGCGGGCTCTGAGGAATTCACCCTGCCCCACGCCAGCTATGTCCCCACCGCTGGCAACATCCGTTACGTCGACTCGGCGTACACGGGCACGTCGGATGGCACGGAGGCCAGACCCTGGAAGACCCTCCAGGCGGCCATCAATGCCTTGCAGCCCGGGCAGGCCGCCTACGTCCGGGGCTCTTTCATGGAGAACCTCGTCTGGACCTCCGCCGCCAATGGCAGCTCCACGCTGCCCATCACCTTGATGGCGTGGCCCGGTCATCGCCCCACGTTGAAGAACCTGGGCACGGCACCGCTCCTGGACGTGACGAAGAGCTTCTGGGTCATTGACGGGTTCGACCTGGACGGGAACCGGGTCTTCTCCAGCGTCGCCCGGTTCAAGGGCTCGGGCTCCCACAACGTCATCCTGCGCAACAGCAAGGTCGTCAACGCGCGGGGCGGCGCCGCCATCTTCATTGGCGACTTCGCCCACCACATCCAGGTCCACAACACCACCGTGGACGGGACGCAGCACTGGAGCAACGTCCGCGACACCACGACCTGTTCGAGCCACGCGGCCTGCGCCACCCAGGAGCCCAGCACGCCCGTGGGGCTCGTCTGCGTGGACTCGGGCAAGTGTGCCACGCGCGAGGACGGCCACGCCGTCAGCATCTACCCGGACAGCCACCACGTCCTGCTCACCGGCAACACGTTCAGCGACAACTCGGGTGACGGCGTGCAGTGCGTGGGCCCCGTGCACGTGGATCCGGCGGGCACGGGCACTGGACGCCCCCACGACATCCTGATGATCAACAACACCGTCGCCAACACCCCCGACAGCGACGGCAACACGGAGAACGCCGTCGACATCAAGGACTGCGACGACGTCACGATTCGCGGCGGCCACTTCAGCCACTTCCGCGCCACGCGCAACGAGACGGGCAACGCCAGCAAGGGCGACGCCATCGTCGCCCACTTCGACGCGCAGGGCATCCTCATCGAAGGCGTGGACATCTCCGACGCGTGCCGGGGCATCCACCTGGGCCGCTACGCCACGAACGAGCAGCTGGCCAACGTCGTCATCCGCCGCAACATCATCCGCGATCCGGCGCTCCAGACGCGAGAGACGAACCGGTGCCCCTCGAACGCCATCTGGATGACGCGCGTCGCGGGCGTGGACGTGTACCACAACACCTTCGACGGCTGGGAGAACGCCACCGTGTCCGTGGGCGAGGAGATGGCGGGCGTCAACGTCACCAACGTCGACCTCTGGAACAACATCTTCAAGAGCGGCATGGGCTACTACATCGGCGCGCACCAGAACGGCGTGAGCGGCCTGGAGAGTGGCTACAACCTCTTCACGCAGGGCGCGGACAAGATGCTCAAGTGCAACTTCACCTACGTGGACATCGCGGGCTGGCGCGCGTGCCCGGGCCTCCCGGGCCTGGACCCGGAGGTGAACAGCAAGTGGGGCGACCCGCTCTTCTCCGGCCTGTCACGTGAAACGCAGCCGGGCTCCCCGGCCCGCGACATGGCCCTCAATGACACGCAGACCCCCAGCTACTGCGGCAACGGTCCGGACGTGGGCGCGAAGGAGAGCTGCTCCACCAACCCGCAGCAGCCCTCGGACGTCGCGCCGTCGCCGCTGTGGGGACTCCAGCGCGGCACGTCCGGTGACGACATGTTCGAGGCGGTCACCACCAACAGCCAGAACGACATCCTCTACGCGGGCATCACGGATGGAGACTTCAACTACACGCCGCAAGGAGGCACGGACGCCATCATCGGGCGCTACTCGTCCTCCGGCTCCGCGGGCTGGTCCCGCCTGCTGGGCGGCTCCGGGAATGACCGCGCGCTCGCCATCACCACGGACTCCGCGAACAACGTCTACGCGGCGGGAGAGACGGGCAGCAACCTGGGCGCGACCCACGCGGGCAACGGGGACGCCTTCGTCGTGAAGTACAACGCGACGGGCACCCGGCAGTGGATCGCCCAGCCCGGGACGACGGCGGCGGATGGCTTCAACGGCATCGCGTCGGATGGCACCGCGGTCTACGCGGGCGGCTTCACCGGGGACAGCTTCCCGGGCCAGCCCCACCATGCGTCACCGGGCGGGGACTACCTGCTCGTGAAGCTGGACGCGACCGGGGCCACGGTCTGGACCCGCGTGTGGGGCACGGACAGGGACGAGTCCGTGGAGGCCGTGGCCTACGGCGCGGGCGGCGTCTACGTGCTGGGTCACGTCTACAACCAGTACGTGTCGGTCTCGAAGTTCACGACCGGCGGTGACAAGGTCTGGGAGCGGATCTTCCCCCAGTCGATGGCCCGGGCTTCGGACATCGCCGTGGATGCCACCGGGAACGTGTACGTCGCCGGCTTCTTCCAGCCGTCCCCGGAGTTCTACACGCCGATGATCATCAAGCTCGACGGCACCGGCAACGAGCTCTGGACGTCCACGAACTTCACCCAGCCCACCGCCACGCTCTTCGGCATCCGCACGGACTCCGCCGGCAACCTCATCGTCGCGGGCAAGGCGGACCTGGCCATGGCGGTCTGGAAGGTCTCTCCCTCCGGCACCCTCATCTGGAAGGGCGGCTACCCCAGCACGGCGGTCACCTACGGCCTGGGCGTCGTGGTGGACAGCGCGGACGACATCGTCCTCGTGGGCGAGACCCGGGGGGACGTCTTCAGCACCAACCTGGGCTACCGCGACGCTTTCATCCTGAAGTACCCCAACTAGCGGTGTGAGCCCCGGCGGAGGACGCCTCTCACGCCGCGAGAAACAAACTGGCGCGCACGCTTTTGACGCGTCGTGCCCGGCGGGCGACCAGCCGGGCACGACATGTGCCGACAGAACGTCCGCGCGGGCCAGAAGCCGACTAGAATCCCGCCCGCTCATGCCCTCTGTTCCCCCAGCCCCCATTCCCACGCACACCGTCGTCGCCGAGCGGGCGCAGGGAGAGCCGCTGTCCGCGCAGCGCTTCCACCTGGTGCTGCTGGACACCGAACGCGCGGGCACCGTGTACCCGCTGGCCACCGAGGACCTTCGCGTCGGCAAGTCCACCGACAACGACGTCGTCATCGACCACCCCACGGTCAGCCGCAACCACCTCGTGGTCCGCCGCCAGGGCGACCGCTTCCTCGTGCAGGACCTGGGCTCCACCAACGGCACCTTCCTCGACGGCGCCCAGGTGCGTGAGGCCTACCTGCGCCCCGGCGCCCTGCTGGAGGTGGGCGATGTCCGCCTGCGCTTCAGCCCGCAGATGGCCCCCGTGCAGGTGGAGCCCACCGCCGAGGACCGGCTGGGCGACCTCGTGGGCCGCAGCGTGCCCATGCGGCAGATCTTCGCGCTGCTCCAGCGCATCGCCCCCACGGACTCCACCGTGCTGCTGGTGGGCGAAACCGGCTCCGGCAAGGGCGCGGGCGCCAAGGCCATCCACAAGTTGAGCCCTCGCGCGGCCGGGCCGCTCGTCGTCTTCGATTGCGCCAGCGTGTCCGACTCGCTCATCGAGTCCGAGCTCTTCGGCCATGAGAAGGGCGCCTTCACCGGCGCGGTGGGCCAGCGCATCGGCTGCCTGGAGCGCGCCCACGGCGGCACCCTCTTCCTGGACGAAATCGACGACCTTGCCCTGGACCTGCAGCCCAAGCTGCTGCGCGCCATCGAGGACCGCGAGTTCCGCCGCCTGGGCTCCTCCACGCCCATCTCCTTCGACTCGCGCATCGTCGTGGCCAGCAAGAAGGACCTGTGGGCGGAGACACAGGCGGGCCGCTTCCGCGAGGACCTCTACTTCCGCCTGTCTGTCTTCACCGTCAGCCTGCCGCCCTTGCGCGACCGCAAGGAGGACATCCCGCTGCTCGTGGAGGCCTTCGCGGGCGAGGGGCTCTGGCCCCGGCTGCCGGAGAAGATTCAGGAGCAGTTCCTGGGGCACACCTGGCCGGGCAACGTGCGCGAGTTGCGCAACGCCCTGGAGCGCGCCCGGCACATGGTGGACATCCCGGGCCTCGCCGGGGAGAACCTGCTGCGCGAGTTCACCCGCGACGTGCCCGCGCCCGCCGGGGACTTCCTGCCGGTGGAGTTCACCGGGCCGTTCAAGGTGTGCAAGGACGAGCTCGTGCGGGCCTTCGAGCGCGAGTACCTCACGCGCCTCCTGGGCCGCGCCCGGGGCAACATCGCCCGCGCCGCCCGCGAGGCGGAGCTGGACCGCAAGCACCTGTACTCGCTCTTGCACAAGTACGGGCTCGTTCAGAGCGAGCCGGACTGAGCCTTCGTGGCATGGTGGAGGCCGCTTCCGCTCGGTCCCCCATTCCCCCAGGAGGGCTTCATGAAGATGCGTCCGTCCCGCTGGCTCGGCGTGCTGTGCGCGGGTGTCCTGATGATGAACGCCACCGGCTGCTTCGGCTCGTTCAAGCTCACGCAGAAGATCTGGCAGTTCAACAAGGGCATCTCCGGCAACAAGTTCGTCCAGTGGCTGGTGTTCCTCGTGTTCATCGTGGTGCCCGTCTATGAGATTGGCACGCTGGTGGACGCGCTCGTCGTCAACAGCATCGAGTTCTGGACCGGCGGCAACCCGGTGAGCAGCGTGGAGGGCGAGGACAGCAACACGCGCCTCGTGAAGCTCAGCCCCACCGACACGCTGAAGATGTCCCGCGACGTGGAGTCCGGCGTCATGCGCCTGGAGTTGCAGCGCGAGGGCCAGCAGCCGCTGGTGCGCTACTTCGAGCCGCTGGAGGACGGCATGGTCGCGCGCGACGAGGCGGGCGCCCTGCTCATCCGCGCCCAGGGCCAGCAGGACGGCGCGGTGAAGGTGACGGACGCGCGCGGCACCACCGTGACGGTGCACGCGCGGGACGCGGTGGACGCCGCGCGCCAGCTCTTCCTGGATGGCGGCGCGCCGGCGCTCGCGCGGTTCGCCACGCACCAGGGACAGCTCTCCCAGGGCATGGCGTCGCTCGACACCTGCACGCCGTGAGACGGGACGTCAGGGCTTCCGGCTTGAAGTCACCGGAAGCCCTGGGGTGAATCAGGGCGCGGGCTCGTCCACCACCACCTCGCCCAGGTCCGGGCCAAAGCCCGCGTCGAGCGCCAGGGAGTTGAACGTCCCCTCCATGCTGCGCCCCGCGCCGTAGCCGTCGCCCTTCTTGAACGACAGGGAGAAGTCCCCGCGCGTGGCCTCGCCCACGTTGCCGCCTTCGTCCAGGACCAAGTCGCCCCGCTCCACCTGGGTGAAGGCGCGCGCGGGCTCGCCCGCGGCCACGTGCACCACCGACGCGCGGTCGCGGCCGGACGGCGTGGTGCCGCCCAGCTGCACCTTGGTGCCGGGCTTCAGGTCCACGCCTTCGGTGTCCACGGTGAGCCGCGCGACCAGGTCCACGTCCAGGCCGTTGTTGCGGAAGTAGCTCACCTGGAGCGCCTCCGGGTTGCGGCGGATCTCCACCCTCGACACGTCGGTGACGGGGAACAGCTCCGACACGCTGCCGGACAGCTCGTTGTCGCCCCGGCACGCGACGGCGCCCGCGCCGCTCAGCAGGGCCGCGAGTCCCAGCGCCGCTACTGCGCGTCCCGCGAGGCTCACCGCTCCACCGCCAGCGTCAGGGCCTGCGTGCCGCCCGCGCGGTAGAGCACCACGCGCTGGCCGGTGGACAGGAACGCCAGCTTCGGCGACCAGCCTCCCGCCGTGTCCACCATCACCTCGCGCCACTGGTCCTCCACGCGCGTGGCGATGACGAGCGCGTCGTCCGACGGCGAGCAGCTGCCCTCGTTGCGCCCGGACTCCAGCGAGCAGACGTGGAACGCGATGGACGGGTCGTGCGTCTTCGGGTCGAACGCCAGCGACGGGTACCAGCCGCCGGAGCCCGTCTGGTACACGGGGTCCGGCGTCGTCCAGTCCTGAGCCGCCGCGCACTTCGTCCCCGTCGTGCCGCCGCAGGTGATGAGCGTGAGCCGGCTGGTGAAGCGGTCCACCGCCGCGATGCCGAAGCCCACCACCGGGTCGTACGCCAGGGAGGCGCCCAGCATCGTGCCGCCCACCGACTGGACCTTCACCGGCGGCGTCCACGTGGTGCCGTCCGTGTTGCGGCGCTGGAAGAACACGTTCTGCCCGGAGGCGTCCGCGGCGCCGAAGGCCTGGTCGAACACCAGCGCCGGCTGGTTCCCCGCCATCAACATCTGGAGGCGCCCGCCATAGGCCGGCTTCTCATCCGCGCCATTGCCTCCCGCCGCCACCACCCGCTTCTGCCAGGTGGTGGGCCCGCCGCTGGCCAGCTCCACGTCGCTGCCCGCCCAGTCCTGCTGCGGGGACTGTCCGTTGTGCACGTCGCGGTAGACGACGAGCGCCTCGCTGCCGCTGAAGACGATGGAGGGATTGATTCCCACGAGATAGCCCGTGTCGCTCACCGGGTTGCCCGCGATGGCCTCGTCGCCCCGCCGCACCGCGATGCTCTCCGTCCAGGTGCCGTTCGCGTTGCGGAAGGACACCGCCAGGTCGCTCTGGAGCCAGAAGACCGACTGATCACTCCCGCCGCCCAGGTAGCTCACCGCGGGCTGGCCATTCGGGCCGAACGCCAGCGACACGCCGTACATGCGCTGCACGGTGGCGATCTTCTCCCCCGTCGCCTGCACCTGGCCGTCCTTCACCTCGCGGTAGCGCAGCTCGAAGTCCTTGTCGCTCACCTTCACGTAGTAGGCGATGCCGATGCGGTCGTCCGGGGCCACCGCCATCGCGATGTTGGAGAGGGCCGTCTGCTCGCTCGGCTCCGTGTCCACGGTCAGCAGCGCGAAGGGCGTGTCCGTCGTTCCGCCATCGTTCTGCGGATTCGTGCCCGCGTCCGGGTTGGCAGGCTTGCCGCCGCCACATCCCAGCGCGAGCGCCGCTCCCAGTAGCCACGCGTGCCGTTTCATGCGGTTCTTCTCCTTGGTTCAGTCGGCCCAGTTGAGCGCGCCATCCTAGGGCACCTGGGTTAGGCTTGCGCGCCATGGCTCGCGCGCGTTCGCTCCCCCCGAAGCTGTCCCGGCGCACCTTCATCCAGCGGCTCACCTTCTTCGGCGGCGGTGTCGTGCTGCTGGGCGCCGCCGCGTGTAAACGTACGAAGGAAGCGGAAGCGCCCAAGCCCGCGGCGCCCACCGGCACCACCACCGCCGGGCAGACCCTGCGCACCTTCTCCGCCTTCGAGTACGCCGTCGTCGCCGCGGCCACGGAGCGCCTCCTGCCCCGCGACGAGGACCCGGGCGCCCAGGACGCGGACGTGGCGCTCTACATCGACCGCATCCTGGAGACGCAGGGGCTGGAGGCCATGCACCGCGACTTCCTCCAGGGCCTGGCCGCGCTGGAGCGCCGCGCGCAGCGCATGTTCCAGAAGGGCTTCGCCCAGGCCACGCCCGCCCAGCAGGACGAACTGCTCGCCATCTTCAAGGACAGCCCGGCCGGCAGCGGCGAGGCCCACTTCTTCGAGCTGCTCATGACGCTCAGCCTGGAGGGCTTCCTGGGTGACCCGTCCTACGGCGGCAACAAGGGGCGCGTGGGCTGGCGGCTGATGGGCTTCGACACCGTGGGCACCCTCGCCATGGCGCCACCCGAGGGCTACGACGGGCCCAAGTGCCTGCGCGAGTGCGGAGGTCACCACCCATGAGCCGCTCACCAGTGGACGTGTGCATCGTGGGCAGCGGCGCGGGCGGAGCGCCGCTCGCGCTGGAGCTGGGCCGCGCGGGCTTCAAGGTCGTGGTGCTGGAGAAGGGCCGCCACTACCAGCCCAAGGACTTCGTCCACGACGAGATCCTCAACAGCCGCCGCAACTTCTTCATGCCGCTGCCGTGGGAGGAGCCGCACCTGGTGCGCCAGGGGCCCAAGGCCCGCTACGAGCGCAGCAACGCCGCATGGACCGCCAACTGCGTGGGCGGCGGCACCGTGCACATGAGCGGCTTCTTCTACCGCCTCAAGCCGGTGGACTTCCGGCTGCGCTCCACGCTGGGCGCCGTGCCCGGCACCACCGTGGCGGACTGGCCCATCTCCTACGAGGAGCTGGCGCCCTTCTACGACAAGGCGGAAGCGGAGCTGGGCGTGTCCGGCCAGGCCGTCCCCCACCCCTTCGCGGAGCCCCGGAGCGGGCCCTACCCGCTGCCTCCCCTGGACGTGCACCCGGTCGCGTCTGAAATCGACAAGGTGTGCTCGGCGATGGGCTGGCACGCGCTGCCCACCGCGCGCGGCATCCTCAGCAAGGCCTACAAGGGCCGCTCTCCGTGCGCGTACTGCGCGCTGTGCGGCAGCTACGGCTGCGAGACGGGCGCCAAGAGCAGCACGCTCGCGAGCCTCATCCCCAACGCCATCGCCACCGGCAACGTGGAGGTGCGCCCGGGCTGCATGGCGCGCTCCATCGAAGTGGACCGGCAGGGCCGCGCCAAGAGCGTGGTGTACCTGGACCCGGAGGGCGTCACGCAGGAGCAGCCCGCGAAGGTCATCATCGCCTCCGCCACCGCCGTGGAGAGCGCGCGCCTGCTGCTCAACTCCACCTCCGCCCGCTTCCCCAACGGGCTCGCCAACGGCAGCGGGCTGGTGGGCAAGAACCTCCTCTTCAGCTCCTTCGGCGGCTCGCGGGCGCACTTCCGCGTGTCCAAGCAGAAGGCCGCGCGCCCCTGGCTCACGGACCCCGCGCCCTTCGTGAACCGCAGCCTCCAGGACTTCTACCTGATGCCGGACGCGCGCCACGGCTTCCGCAAGGGCGGCACGCTGGGCTTCATGTGGGCGCACCCCAACCCCATCTACGCGGCGGTGGGCCTGGCGGGCACGGGCAAGTCCGGCGTCTTCGGCAAGGAATTGAAGGACCGCATGCGCGCGTACCGCGACTCGCGCATCCTCGAGTTCGAGGTCTACGCGGAGTTCCTCCCCACGCCCGGCACCTCCGTCACGGTGGAGTCCGGCGTGAAGGACAAGTACGGCATCCCCGTGGCCGCCATCACCCTGGACCGGCACCCGGCGGACTTCGCCGCCACGCGCTTCCTCGTCGAGCGCGGGGAAGAAGTGCTGATGCGCCTGGACCCGGACAGGGTGGAGCGCGTGGGCACGCAGGGAGAGACGACCATCCTCCAGCACGGCACCTGCCGCTTCGGCGACGACGCGGCGGCCTCCGTGCTGGACAAGCACTGCCGCGCCCATGAAGTGCCCAACCTCTACGTCGTGGACGGCAGCTTCATGCCCACCGGCGGCAGCGTGCCCTCCACGCTCACCATCGCGGCCAACAGCTTCCGCGTGGCGGACCACCTGGTGCGCACGCTCAAGGGCTGAGGCCGCACGCCGCCGCTGCTACTGGATGCGCAGCGGCGTCACGTCCACCTTCACCACGTAGCGCGCCTGCATGTCGGAGTCGAACTCCACCAGGTGGTCACCCACGCCGGTGACGTCCGCCTGCTGCGTGAAGACGCCGAACTTCTCCATCTGGTCCAGCGCCGCGCGGCCCGTGGAGGCCTTGCGCTGCCGCGCGCGGCAGCCCTCCTCGTGCACGGTGATGGCCGTCTCCTCGCCCGCGGCCGTCACCTCCTCCAGGTAGAAGCTCACCTTGATGGTGGAGGCCTCCGGCACGCGCACCAGCACCTGCCCGCGTCCGGGGAAGCGGCCTTCGGAGTAGCTCTCCGGCCCGAGGATGCAGCCCGCGTACTCACTGCACACGGGCCAGGATGCCTTGCAGACATCCAGCACGCGCGCGCCGATGAAGTCATCCCGCGAGCCGCCACACGCGAGCAGCATCAAACCCATCACCGCGCACGCCAGTCGCGAAGCACTCCGTGTTACAACACCAGACATTCTTCTGAACCTCACCGAGGAGTGGATGTCCATGCGCCTGCGCAACCTGTGGCTGCCTCTCACCATCATCGCCCTGGCGGGCTGCGGAGACGAAACCGAGGACCTGCCCAACACGCCGCAGCTGCTCATCGACCGCACGGAGCTGAGCTTCGACACGGAGTTCTCCGCGGGGACCTACGTGGGGGCGACGACCTTCAACACGCTCTACATCGAGAACCGCGGCCTGCAGACGCTGGAGCTCAACGAGGCCTCCATCTCCGGCCCCAGCGTCTTCACCATGAAGAAGCCGGAGGCGTGGCCGGAGAACGGCCCCCTGAAGCTGGAGACCTACGAGCGCGCCTTCATCGAGGTCGCCTTCAAGCCCAACGCCGCCAAGGAGTTCACCGGCACGCTCACCCTCAAGTCCAACGCCGCCAACGGTGAGACGCGGGAGCTGGCGCTCAAGGGCAAGGGCATCGCTCCGTAGTTGGAGCGGCGCCCCCGGAGGCGGCGGAGGCGTGAAGCCCCGCCGCCCGGCCGGCGCTGCTAGCGGGTGAACTGGCAACCCCCCACCCACGTGCCACCGTCCTGCGTGGGCGCCGGGCACGACGTGGGCGAGCCGCCATCCGCCGCCGTGTAGCCGCGCGGGTAGTCGCCGTAGCCGGTGCGCAGCGTGTAGCCCACGGGCCGGTAGTCCGTGCGCTCCGTGGCGCTCACCGCCACCGTGAGCGTGCCGCCCTTGATGAAGCGCCGCTCCAGGCAGGAGCACGCGTAGGGCGCCACCGTGACGCGCGTGGTGCCGGCCGTCTTCTCCAGCTTGTACAGCGCCTGGTAGCTGCTGAGCGGCGCGCTCGCGGAGGTGTGCCACGCGCGCATCGACGTCGGGTTGTAGGCCAGCGTCAGCGCGCCGCCCGTGCTGGTGGTCGTCACCGGCATGCACGAGCCGACGCCGCCGTCCGTGCTGTTGCCGTCGCAGAAGGTCAAATCCAGCGCCAGCCCGTGCGGGGTGCCGCCGTCGGGCAGGTTGTCCACGTCCCACTGCACCAGCCACGCCGCGTCCTCCGGCGCGCTCCGGGAGGGGAGCTGGTACTTGAAGGTGTCCGTGTCGGAGGGCACCGCGTCGTAGTCCGTGGGGCCGCGCACGCCCAGGCCCGTGGCGCGGTCGTTGCCGCGCAGGCGGCCGTGGCCGTACGTCAGCTGGCCCTTCGCCTCGAAGGTGGCGTTGCCCACCGGCAGGTCGCCCGTGCCCACGTCGCCGAGCGTCTTCGGGCGCTCCTGCTCCACGCCGCCGCTGTAGGCCGAGTCCTCTTCCACATCCAGCGCCTCCCAGGACACCTCCAGGCGGTAGTCGCGGTCGTCCGCCCAGTTGTTGCCGTCGTCCTGCACCACGAAGTGGTACGTCGCCCCCGAGCCGTTCGCGGGCACCGGCAGCACGCCCTGGAAGTTGCTCAGGCCGGGGAAGCGCGCGGGGTCGCTCTCCTCGCGCAGGGACTGGATGCACAGCACGGCCTCCGGGTTGTTGCAGTAGGTCTGCACCAGCCCCGGCGCGTCGGGGTGCTCGCGCGTGTCGCGCGGGCACACGGCCGGGTCGTTGGTGCAGGTGGCGCGCTGCTCGGCGGTGACGGTCGTGGCCACCGTGGTGAACACCAGCACCTGCCGGTCCGCCATCTGGCCCAGCGGTAGGGGCAGCGGGTCGAAGCGCGTGGCGGTGGGCACCTCCACCAGCTTGTAGCGCAGCAGGCCAGGCTTCGTGGACGAGGACAGCTTCACCGAGAACCAGTCCCGGTCGGACACGTAGCCCAGCCGGCCTTCGAAGGTCGTGGACGCGCCCGGCGCTCCCAGGTTGGCCGAGGACGCGCGGACGTAGGCGTCGTTGTCCCCGGACTGGTCGCGCGGGTCCTCCTCGTCCACCACGCGCACCTCCACCTCGTAGGGCTGGCGCAGGTCGCCCGCGGGCACGGGCTCGTTGTTGCCGCGGTAGCCCTTCACCACCAGCACCCAGGTGCCGGCGTACTTCGCCTGGACCTTGCGCGCGGTGGCCAGCACGCCCGGGTGCACCTTGGGCAGCACGTTGCCCTCCGACTCCTTGTCGGTGCCGTTGGGGCGCAAGAGCTCATAGGACAGCCGGTAGTTGGGCGCGAAGCCCTGGTCCGGCGCGGTGAGGCGCACGTAGGCAATCTTCCCCGCCGCCAGCGGGAAGCTGAAGCGGTCCACGTCACCGTCCGTGGCCAGGTGGCCCTTCGCGGTGCCCACCTGCACGGCGCCCTGCGCCGCCAGCGCGATGGGCGTGGGCGTCACGTCGTTGGGCTCGTTGGTGTCCGGGTTCTCGAGGAGCTCCACCGTGAGCCGGTAGGGGTTGCGCGCGTCGAAGGCGGGGCGCGCGGGGTTCACCGGCGCGTCGCGCACCACGATGACCAGCTGCGTGTCCGGCGTGCCGTACGGCAGCACGATGTCCACCGGCTTCGGGGCGCCCGAGCCGTGCTGGTCCGACTTCGCCACCAGCGCGGTGTTCTTGTCCTTCTCCTGCACCGTCACGGACAGGTTCACCGGCGTGCTGGACGCCAGGTACGTGCCGGTGATGTGCACCAGCGTGCGCGCGTTGGCGGAGGCCGGGATGCGGACGCTGTACCAGTCCTCGTCCCCCGCCTTCACGTCGCCGGTGAGCGCCAGGAAGCGCTCCACCGGAGTGCCTGGCTTCAGCTCGCAGTCCGCGTTCGTCAGGGCCTCTTCGCGGCTGTTGCAGAGGTCCTCCACCACGCCCGTGCCGGCATCCGGCGGGTCGTCCCCTTCCGAGGAGCAGGCGGCCAGGAGGAGGAGCGCGAGCGGGAGCAGTCGGGTGCGAAGGCGCATGGGGGACTCGGGGAGGCTTGAAGTCAGGGGACGGGCGAGAGGGTCGGGGCGACGCCGGGGCAGCCGTCCACGAAGTCCTCGGGGTTCACGCGGACGACGCCATCCGGAGGCGACTTGATGCCGCCCACGGGGTAGCGCACGGAGTCCACGCGGAAGGTGCGCACCAGCGTGCGCGCGGTCGGGTCATCCGCGGGCAGCATGGACACGGAGAGGTAGATGTCGTTGTAGCCCGCGCCGCGCTGCACGGTGCCGGCGTCCACGCCCCCGTCCACGCCGCCGTCGGCAATCATGGCGACGGTGGGCGCGAGCAGCACGTTGTCCACGCGGAAGCGGTAGCACTGGCGGCCCTGGTCATCCACCGGGCCGTCCGCCTCCATGCTGTAGCGGTACGCGTCCGAGGCCAGGTTGGCGGTGTCCACCTGGAGGGGCCGCATGTGCATGCGCGCCTCGCTGCGGTTGGTGAGCCCGTCGGTGTCCGGGTCCTCGTCCAGGTCGCTGCTGGAGCCCTGGGTGCCGCCGCGCCACTCCATGCCGTCCGGCACGCCGTCACCGTCGCTGTCCTGGAGCGTGGCGTTGGTGCCGATGAACTGCTCGTCACAGTCCAGGAGGCCGTCGCAGTCGGTGTCCACGCCGCGCAGCGCGGGCGGGCAGCCCTTGTCCAGGCCGCCGCCGTCCGGCTGCACTTCCTGGGTGGGGTCGAACTGCACGCCGCGGTCGCGGAAGTACACCTCCACGCCGTCGCTGAAGCCGTCGGTGTCGGTGTCGCGCAGGTTCGGGTTCGTGCCCAGCTCGTACTCGCGCGCGTCGTTGAGGCCGTCGCCGTCGGTGTCCGCTTCATCCAGCGGGCTGCCCGGGGGCGCGGAGAAGTTGGAGGCCACGAGCTCCTTCACGACGAAGGCGCGGCGCACCTGGCCGAACTGGAAGTTGAGGAAGTTGATGGGCTCGTTGTTGCGGAAGTCGCGGAAGTTGCCGCCGCCCAGCGTGGCCATCTTCTCCAGGCGGTCCGCGTTCTGGTTGATGATGAGCAGCGGGCAGCCGCCGTCGCCAAAGCCGCCGTCCTCCGACACCAGGTCGCACACGGAGGGCACGGGCTGCGTGGGGTTGAAGACGTGCACGGTGTTGAAGCGCACGTCCTCCACCAGGTCGCGCAGCTGGCGGATGCGCACCACCGCGTCGCCGCGGATGAGCTCGTCGTCCTGGTTGTTCGTGGGCTTGCCGTCCGACAGGAAGATGACCGAGTAGCGCGCCTGCGCCAGGGCCTCGTTCCCGCTGGGCTGCTGCCGCGCCCGCGCGATGTCCGTGTTGATGAGCGAGTAGATGTCCGACAGCGGCTTGACGAAGTCCGTCGAGTCCCGGTTCGGCGACGTGTCCGTGTTGCGGAACGTGAGCAGCTTCTCCGTGAGGATGGCCTTCGCGTTGGCGTCCAGCAGCGACACCTGCACGAAGCCGTCCTCCGGCGGCGGCCCCGGGTCCTGCGTGAGGAACGCCGTGGTGCTGCCCGCGAAGAGCATCACCGCGATGGAGACCTCGTCGTCCTGCGGGAGGTTCTCGATGAGGTCCACGAGCGCCGTGGCGCGCGTGCCGTCCGGGTCGCTCACGCGCATGGACTGGCTGGCGTCCATGGCGACGATGATCTTGATGGGCCGGACGACCTCGTTCGCGCCCAGCGTGCAGAACCGCCCGTCCAGCGCCACGGCCCGGTCCGCGGGCACCTCCGTGTCGCGGCGCGGGTCGTAGAGGTACGAATCCGTACAGGCCACCACCACGGCGAGCCCCACCAGGGTGAGGGCCCAAAGACGTCCCGCGCGGCTCACGGCGACGCGCCTCCCTGCGAAGGCGACACGCCGACGCAATTGCCCTGGGTCCTCCAGGGGTCCACCAGTTGATCCGGCCGGCGGAAGTCGCCGTCGTCCATGGCCAGGTCCGGCCCCAGCGGCACGCGCACGCTGGGCGGCGCGTACTGCGCCCACGCGCACGCGGTGCGCCAGACGCCGTAGTCCGTGGCCACGCCGCTCTCCGGCGCCTCCGCGAACCACACCTTGAACAGGTTGTAGCCCTGCTTCACGCCCGAGCGGTCCGGCGGCGTCACCAGCTGCAGGTTGGACACGGTGAAGTCGTAGCAGACGCCGTCCGTGTCGTTGCCGCCCTCCACCTTCGTCACCTCGTACTGGATGCCGTACTTGTCGTGGAAGAGCCGGTCGCGCCGGGTGGGGTCGCTGCCGGCCTTGAGCTCCTCGTCGTCCGGCACGCCGTCGCCGTCGGTGTCCAGGCCCGCCACGCTCGACTGGAGCGGGTTGAGGCCGTACTTCGCCTCCACGCCGTCCGGCGCGCCGTCGCCGTCGCTGTCCACGATGCCCTGGCGCGTCTTGAGGTAGTCCTCCGCGAACTGCGACAGGCCGTCCCCGTCCGTGTCCCGGCAGGTGCAGCCGGGCGTCAGCGGGGACTTGGGGTCGCAGCCGCGCGCGTCCAGGTCGTTGCCCGCCTTGAAGCCCTGGTCCTGGCGCCGGTACTCGAAGCCGTCGCTCAGGCAGTCCCCATCACTGTCGATGGTGAAGGGGGTCGTCTTGAGCGTGAAGGTGTTGTCCACGCCGTCCGGGACGCCGTCGCCGTCGCTGTCCAGCACGCGGCCCTCATCCCCCGGCGCGGAGCTCAGGGGCTCCACCATCAGCGTCTTCATCACGTTGGGCGACGCGAAGGAGGAGTAGTCCAGCGCGCCCAGGCCCAGCTCCGAGATTTCGGCCGTGTCGCTGAACTCCTGGTAGACGCCGTTGCCCATCTCCGCGAAGCGCTTGAGCAGGTAGGAGGCAATCTTCTTCGCCGCGGCCGGGTACTGCGTCTCCGGGACGCCCGGGTAGGTGCCGTAGATGTCCTGGCAGATGGGGCCGCAGGCGCGCACGGCCTCCTCGTTGAAGAGCAGCACCGTGTGCATGCGCACGTCGCCCACGTTGTACTGCGTCTTCAACTCCATCAGCCGGCGCACGTAGCTGAAGAGCTGGTAGTTCTGGTTGCGGTCCGTGCCCACCTCGAAGCCGGTGATGGCGTCGGTGGTGCTGGTGGCGTTGCAGAAGCTGGAGATGGAGTCGCGCCAGGTGAGGTCCGGCGTGTCCGGGCCCGCGTAGACGGACAGGTCGTCGTTGCCGGAGCAGCGCGGGTACGGCGTGCCGTCCGTGAGGAACACGACGACGTAGCGCGTGCGCGGCAAGAGCTCCGGCGTGGCCTGGGACACCGCCTCGATGTCGCTCGCGATGAGGCTGTACGCGTAGCTGAGCGCGCCCTGGTAGTCCGTGCCCTTGCCCAGCTGCGACTGCAGGCCCTCGATGTAGCCGTTGATGTTGCCCGGCGGCGCGAAGCGGTCGCCTCCCGGCGGGGGCCAGGTGTTCTTCACGTTCGTTTCGAACGGGGCAATGGCGATGCTGATGTTGCCCTGGCGCGCGTCGTTGACGCGCTTGAAGCCCGCCACCAGGTTCTTCAGGGCGCGCACGCGCGCGGGCTCCGTGACGCCCGGCGGGATGATGGCCTGCACCTCCGTGCGCTCGCAGAAGCCGCTGCCCTCCTGCGAGCCCGGCGGATCCGACACGCACATGCTGCCGGACTCGTCCACGACGAGCACCACCTTCACCGGGAACCCGGTGGGGTTCGCCGGGCGCGTGCACACCCGGCCGGTGAGCGTCAGCCGGTCATCCAGCTGGGACTGCTCCTGGGCGCGCGGCTCCAGGAGCGTGTCTGAACAGGACAGCACACCCAGGGCCAGGAGGCCGGTCGCAAGAAACGGAACCACGAGCTGACGGCGCATGCGATGCGGACCTCCTGACATGGGTGACACCCTTCTTACGCCTTCTTGCGGCGGCGCAGCAGCAGGCCGAGCACGCCCGCGCCCAGGGCCGCGGCGCTACCGCCCGCGGGCAGCGAGGTGCAGCCGCCGCCGTTGCTGTCGTCCTTGCCCACCTTCACGAAGAGGCTGGACACGGAGGCGCGCTGCTCCGGGAACACGCGGTCCGCGAAGGCCAGGCGCGTGGACACCTGCAGCTCGTACTCACCTTCCTTGTCCGGCTGGAAGTTGGGCACGCTGCCGTCCACGTACTGGTACTCCCAGTGGCGGCTGTAGGTGACGGCGCCCTTGGGGTTCTCCACCACCGCGGTGGAGCCGGAGGGACGCTTCACCACCGTCCAGGTGTACTCGATGGCCGCGCCGTTGCGGTTGGCGAACAGGGGCGGGCGCACCGCCATGCCCGTCGACTCCACGCTGATGACGCCGCCGGTGCCCACGCTGAAGGGCGCCTTCGGGTCGAGGCAGTCGTTGGGCTGGTCCTTGTTGAGCACCACGCAGTAGCGCGTGTCGCACGCGTCGCCCAGGCCGTCGCCGTCGTCATCCGCCTGGTCGCGGTTGGCCACCGCGAGGCAGTTGTCCTGGGCGTTGAGCACGGAGTCGTTGTCCGTGTCCGGATCGCAGCTGTCGCCGATGCCGTCCACGTCCGTGTCCTTCTGGTCCGGGTTGGACAGGCCGGGGCAGTTGTCCAGGTTGTCGGAGATGTTGTCGCCGTCCGCGTCCACGCGGCACAGGCTCACGTCCGGCGGCAGCTGCTGGTTCTCGTTCTCCACGAGCGGGCAGTTGTCCTCGCCGTCCTTGCGCCCGTCGTTGTCGTCGTCGTCGTCACAGACGTCGCCCAGGCCGTCCTTGTCGTTGTCCGCCTGGTTGGCGTTGGGGATGGAGGGGCAGTTGTCCTCGCCGTCCAGCTTGCCGTCGCCGTCGTCGTCGTCGTCGCACGCGTCGCCCTGGCCGTCACCGTTGGTGTCCAGCTGCGTGGCGTTGGAGACGGCCGAGCAGTTGTCGCAGGAGTCGCCGGCCAGGTCGCCGTCGCCGTCCGTCTGATCGCGGTTGGACGTGAACGGGCAGTTGTCCTTGTCGTCCGCCTTGCCGTCGCCGTCCGCGTCGTCCGTGTACGACAGCGTCTTGCCGTCGTCCGTGTACGCCACCCAGACGGAACAGCCGCAGCCACAGCCGCAGCCGCCGCCCTCCTCCTTGGGGCGACCGCACTCGTCTCCGAGGCACTCCGGGTTGTCCGGGTTCTGCTCCTGGGCCTGCACGGTGCGGGGGCTCAGCACCAGGAAGGCTCCGAGCGCCAACATGGGGGCAATGCGACCGATAGTCATGGTGACTCCTTTCACAACCCCTGCCCTAGCAAGAGCCGATCCCACTGCTGTAGGAGTTTCAGGGTCAGGAACTTCAAGGGGTTGCGGGCTCGGAAGAGACTGCTACAGGATGGGTGTGGGGGGGACACCCCATTGAGACTGTGGGGGACACCCCACGCTGGGGGCCGGGCTCAGGTGCCCACGATGAAGTCGTCGGACGTGAGGGAAATCATGCCGGCGGGGGTGCGGCCCGTGTCGGCGTCGTACTGGATTTCCTGGATGAAGAGCGAACCCACGCCGGCGCCGCGCGGATCATTGTCCCGGCCCACCTGGAGGTAGAGGTAGACCTCGTTGGTGCCCGCGGGGATGAACTCGCCGGGGAAGAACGGGTGCGGGCGCTCCAGGGTGGGGACCAGGGAGACGTTCTCCACGCGGGTGCGGTAGCAGGCGCGGTCGCTGGTGCCGGTGGCGGGCAGCGGAACGATGGAGTAGCCGTAGCCGCGCTCGCGGTGGAAGTCGAGGTCGGCGCTGAGCGGGTCGCCGTGGGCCTCGACCTCCGCCACGTTGGTGACGCCGTCGCGGTCGCTGTCGAGCAGGTCCTCGGGGACGAGCGGGTTCGTCTGCGACAGGGCCTCCACGAGGTCCGGCAGGCCGTCGCCGTCGGTGTCGCCCACGCAGGGGTCGCTGCCGAGCACGCGCTCCTCGCAGTCGTTGAGCCGGTCGCCGTCGGTGTCCTGCACCACGCTGCAGCCGTTGATGACGTCCACGGCGAGCGGGTCCAGGCCCATGCGCATCTCGACGCCGTCCATGAGGCCGTCCTGGTCGGTGTCGGGGACGGCGGGGTCCAGGCCCAGGGCGCGCTCGTCGTCGTCGCCCACGCCGTCACCGTCGCTGTCGGTGAGCATCTGGCCGTTTCTCACCTGGACGTTGCGGTTGAAGGCGAGGAAGCGCTTGAGCTTGAGCGCGTTGTCGAGCGAGCCGTAGTCCAGGCGCGCCAGCGCGTTGGGCAGGCCCACGGAGTCCGTCTCCACGGGCGCGCTGCCGCCCGCGTTGGCGATGGCGGCCACCTGGAGGCGCGTGACGGCGTCCGGCGTCTGGCCACGGACGTAGACGGGCTGGACGCTGACGTCGCCCGCGCCCAGCTGCTCCACCAGGCCCTTGAGCTCGCCCACCACGGCGGTCAGCTCGCACTGGCTGCACGAGGCGTTGCACTGGGCCTGGGCTTCCGGGGACGCGTTGCAGCCGGCGGCCTGGGACAGCGCGGTGCAGCGGCTGTCGATGCCGATGTTGAAGGCCGGGTTGTCACAGCTCACGTCGGAGCTGCGGATGACGGGCGCGACGATGTAGCGCGTGCGCGCGACCTCGCCCTTGCAGGAGGCCTGCATGTCGCCGGACAGGAGGCTCTTGGACAGCCGCAGCGCGGAGCGGATGCTGATGGGGCCCTGCTGCTGGTAGCTGGCGTAGCGGGGCAGGATGGACTGGAACGCGGCCGCGTCCGTGAAGCTGCCCTGCAGGCCGGTGGCCACCGAGTGGAACGCCACCAACCCGAAGCGCATCTGGGGGCCGGTGAAGCGCGAGGTGAGCGTGGTGAGCCCATCCACCGCGGCGCCCACCACCTCCGGCTCCACCCCCGTGCCGCCCTGGAGGGCGAAGACCACCTTCACGGGGAACGCGTCGCCAGTGGCCTCGGGGACGCAGAGGTCGCCCTCGAAGTTGGCGCGGTCGCGTGAGCCGCCCGCGCGGTCGTCAATCGAATAGAGCCCCGCGTCGGTGCACGACAGCCACAACGTTGGAATCAGGAGCCAGGCGACCCGGGGGGAGGAACGCATCCGTTGGATTGTAGACCTCAGCCCCCCCACCTGACGCAAGCAACCCGCGGGGCGGATCCTCACGAAGCCTCGTCACCGGCCCGACTTTTCGCGTCCCCGGAGAACAGGTAGCCGCCAACCCGGCTGGAATGTCCACATCCTGCCTGGAACCAGCTCCCAACAAATTCCTGGTCTTACCGGGATGCTACCGAATCCCGGGAGGGGAAAGACATTGCCCTCGCTGTCCAATCCCAAGGAGCAAGACCATGAAGAAGATGAAGCTGGGCGGGACCGTGGCGATGTTCGTGCTGGCGCTGGGTGCGACGGGCGCGATGGCGCACGGGGGTGACGTGAAGAGCCACGACCCGCGCATGGCGGTGGCGATGGAGGAGGTCGTGCTCGTGTCGAAGACGGGCCCCCTGGCCGGCGGCTCCGGCGGTGGCGGCGGCTGCGGCTTCGTGAGCAACATCCTGGGCAACGTCGCCGGCAACCTGCTGGGCAACACGACGGGCACCCTGCTGGGCATCATCGGCAACGTGTACGGCGGCGGCGCGAGCGGCAACTGCAACTGAAGTCGCCTGACGTCACAACCCCCTGAAGCGATGTAGCTGTTCATTCAAGACGCACCCGACGCCGGAGGTCCCACCTCCGGCGCTCGGTCTTTTTGGAGCGAGCCCCCATGCGACACACCCTGACTCCCTGGCACGGGTTGTTGACCGGCCTTGCCGCGGTGCACCTGCTGCTGGTGGCCTGTGGCGCGTTTCACGTGCCCCTCCTACAGCTCACGGACACCGTGAGGCCCTGGGCGCAGGGCTACGCGCACTGGACGGGCGCGAGCAGTGGCTTCAGCTTCTTCGCCCCCGGGGTGAGCCCGGCGGTGAAGGTGGCCTTCGACCTGGAAGGCGCGGACGGCGAACAGCTGCACGACGACTTCCGGTCCGACAACAGCGCGGTGAACGTGCGCATCCACTCCATGATGTTGCGCTTCGGCCTTCAGGAGAGCCGGGACGCGCTGGCCCGCGCGTGGGCGGCGGCGATGTTCGGCCGGCACCCGCAGGCGCGCTCCGTCACGGTGCGCGTGGAGTCGCTCCAGCTGCCCAGCATGGAGGCGCACCTGCGCGGTTCGCGCCCCGTCTGGTCGGAGGCCTACCGCGCGGTGTTCGAGCGGCGGGTGCCCGCGTCCGTGTCCACCGGTGAGGTGACGCCATGAGTGTTTCGTCCTGGAAGTCCGCGGTGGGTCCGAAGCTGGCGGCGTTCGTGAGCGCGCCCTCCTCTCCGCAGCCGCTGGGCGTGTTCCGCATTGGCGTCGCGGCGCTGCTGCTCATCCAGGCGTGGAGCCTGTCGGAGAGCCTGCCGGAGCTGTTGAGCAACCGGGGCTGGGTGCCCTGGAGCGTCTCCGAGGCGCTGGCGTCCCCGTCCGTGCCCCGCGTGGACGCGGTGGTGGCCGCGCTGGCGCCGCTGGGCATCTCCCAGGTGGCCGGCATCCAGGGCCTGGCGTTCGTCTACGTCGTGGCGCTGCTGGGACTGCTGCTGGGCCTGCACACGCGGCTGTCCGCGGTGGTGGCGTGGGTCATCCACTCGGTGCTGCTCAACAGCATCAGCTTCTTCTCCTACGGCGTGGAGACCTTCGCGCACATCAGCCTGTTCTACTGCGCGGTGATGCCGGTGGGCACGGCGTTCTCCCTGGACGTGCGGGCGGGAAGGCTCTCCGGCGCGCCGTCCGCCCTGGCGACGCTGTCGCTGCGCGTGTTGCAGGTGCACCTGTGTCTCATCTACCTGGCCACGGGGCTGGAGAAGCTGCTGGGGCCGGTGTGGCGGGACGGGACGGCGCTCTGGGAGGTGCTGATGCAGCCCCAGTACGGCCAGTTCGACTTCGCGTGGCTCGCGGTGGTGCCGTGGGTGGTGAAGCTGTCCACGTGGGGCACGCTGGCGGTGGAGGTGGGCTACGCGTTCTGCGTCTGGCCCCGGCGCACGCGGGGGCTCTGGGTGGCGCTCACGGTGGGCATGCACCTGGGCATCGCGGTGATGATGGGGCTGTGGCTGTTCAGCGGGATGATGACCGTGCTCACCTTCGCGGCGTTCGGCTGGCCCCTGGTCGCCGAGGCGATGGTCACGCGGGTCCGGGCCATGGCCCTGATGCCCTTCCACTCCGGCCCCGCGCGCTAGGGCCCGGGCTTCGAGGGGGGAGCCCCTGACTCTGGGGTTGGGGCCGGTGCGCGCGTCACGCGAAGCCTCGGCTTCGCGATGTGGGCGGCATCCAGTGCGTGGACGGACAGCTCCACGTCGACACAGTCCGGTCCGGGCTGCCCGGTGGCGGGCTGGGGAAAGAGCGGGACGGCTACATCCCGCCCGTACCACTGGCCAGGCGCCAGGAGGAGGAGGTCCTCCTCCCTGCGCGGTGGCGTCTGGACGTCGACGACGAGAAACGCCAGAGGCTGCCCGCTGGCACAGTCCAGGACGCGCTCCACTGTCAGCGTGTGGCTCTCGATGAGGCGCCGGTCCAGACACAGGCTTCCGCTCGCGGTCCCCATCAACAGGCGTCCCGACAGCGTCTGCCCGTCGAAGCCCGGGCTCTGGAACTCCACTCGCGCAGCGGCCGCTTCATGCTTCGGGCATGTGGCGGACCGGGCGTCGGCACCGGGCTTCGACCTGGAGAAGAGGCCTCCCTGACATGCACTCAGTCCCATGACGCCGAGGGTCAGGAGCATCGAGCGTGTCATTCGCACTGGAGGTCTCCATCATCGGCGGGAACACCCAGGCCCTGCCGGTGTTTCCAGCCACAGGCATGGGCCAACTCATGCACCATCGCCTGGGCGCGGCACTCGCGCGATGAGGGCTCCTCGCACCAGTTCACTTCGCTGACCGGATTCTGGCAGCCCGCGTCCGCCGGCCTCCAGACGTATCCCAGCGCGGTGACGCCGGTGCCCCTCCGGAGCGCGCACTCCTTCTTCACGTCCGCGCCGCAGTTGATCTTCGCACCACCGCACTGGAGGCTGACGCACTCGCGCAGGCACTCGTCCGTGATGTTCCTTGCGGCGGCACGGCACTCCTCGATGGTCGGAAGCTCACGACATGCGGAGTGCATCGGCGTGCCAGGAGCTTGAGCCGCGGCACACGCCCCCTGCAGGGCTGCGGCGCCGAGGACGAGTATCCATGATGGCAATCGCCCCATCCTCCCATTCTGCTCACAGCGTGAGCAGGTAGGCGAGCAGGTCGTCCTGCTCCTCGGGGGTGAGCGCGCGCGCGTTGCCGTGCTCCGGCCCGGAGTACTCCAGCAGCATGCGCAGGGGGAAGCGCGCGGCCGCCACCAGCTGGTCCCCCTGCGCCGCGTAGCCCAGCGTGCCGCTCGTCAGCAAGGGCCACACGTCCCAGGTCCCCACCAGCGAGGGCGGCGCCGCGCCCTTCACCAGCTGCTGCTGCTCCGGCCGCAGCTCCAGCGCGATGGGCGTGCCAACGTCCTGGTACTGGCCCCGGGTGGCGGGGTCCTGGTCCAGGGTGAAGAGGGGCGCGGGGTGGCAGGCCATGCACCGCGCCTTCCCCTCGAAGAGCGCCAGGCCCTTCGCGGGATGCCCCGTCTTCCCGTCCGGCATCGTCACCGTCGTCAGCGGAGCGCCGTCCGCGCCCCGGTAGGGATTGGGCGGGGTGGACAAGAGCGCCGTGTAGAGCGCCAGCGCCTCCACCTCCGAGGGCAGCGGATCCGGGTTGTGGTAGCGGTTGCGCCCACCCACCGTCTCCGCCGTCTCCGCGAGGCTGCGCGTGCTCGCGGGCGTGAAGTAGGGCGGCGTGTCCCGGCTGCCCAGGGCCGTCGTCGAGCGGTAGATGCGCATGGGGCGCGTCTTCTCGAAGAAGACACCGCCCGTGTGCCCCTCGATGTGGCACGCGTCGCAGCTCATGCCCGTGCGCCCCACGTCGGTGAAGTAGAGCACCTGGCCCAGCCGGCGCTGCTCGCGCGGGCGCAGGTCCACCACCGGCCACTGCCGCACCACGCGCGCCCTGCCCTCGCGGGCCTCGCTCACGTCCACCACCGCCACCGTGCCCGTGAAGCGGTTGAGCACGTAGAGCGTCCGCCCTTCCGGGGACAGCGCCAGGGAGCGGGGCCCGGAGTGCAGCTCCAGCCCCGCCCGGCCCTTCGTGCCCAGGTCCTCCGCCGGGCGGATGAACGGCGTGCCCTCCGGCGGGGGCACGGGCAGCGTCTGGAGCAGCGCCTTGCGCGCCGCCGCGTCGCTCGCCGCCAGCGCCTTCGCGTCCAGCACCCGCACCTGCCCCAGGCCCACGTCCGCCGCGTAGAGCAGCCCGGCGCGGTCATCCAGCGCCAGCCCCTCCGTCACGCCCGCGCCGAAGCCGAGGTGGCGCACCACCTCGTTGCGGTCCAGGTTCAGCACCGCGACGCCGCTGTTCGCGCTCACCTCCATGCGCTGGGCGTTGGGGCCCACGTTCGGCCCCAGGCTCGACATGAAGAGGCGGTTCAGGCGGTCGCTCACGACCATCCCCCGGGGCGCCTTGCCGCCCATCACCTGCGCGGAGAAGGCCTCCGTGGGCCCCCCGATGATGGGGACGCCCGGCCCCGGCACCACCGGCGCCAGCTCCCGGCCGTTCCTGTTGTCGAGCAGCACCACCTGCCCCGTCTGGAGGCTGCCCACCATGAGCAACTGGTTCCGCAGCACCATCTCACGCGGGTTCGGATCCACTTCACGGGCCCACTTCTCGCGGCCATCCTCCAGCGAGAGCGCGTGCACCTTGTCGTGGACGTGCTCGGCGACGAAGGCCATGCCCTGGCTGGCATCCACCGCCAGTCCCCACACCCCCACGGGCGCGGGGACGACGCGGGCCTTGCGCTCCGGCGCGTCCAGCGCGTACAGCCAGAGCCCCGGGGCGTACTGGTGGGCCACGCCCAGCCAGGGACGCCCGCCGGCGTCCTTCCACGTCGCGAGCGCCGACGGCCCGTCCCCCACCGCCAGCGCCTCCACGCGGCCGGACTCCACGTCCAGCGCGAACACCGTGTCCGTGGGCGGCGACGCGACGAAGAGCGTGCGCCCGTCCGGAGACAGCGCCATCGCCATCAGGTCCGGGAAGGCCGCGTCGTTGACCAGCGTGAGCCGCGCGCTGCCCGTGGGCTGGGGGCCGGTGCTCGCGGCCAGCGACAGCTGCACGTCCGTCTGGAACGTGCCGGCGGGGAGCGTGAGGTCCGCGGGGAGCCTCGCGTAGGCGTGGCGCGCGTCCGCCACCGTGAGCGGCAGCTCGCGCGACAGGGGCGCGCCCAGCACCAGCCGCAGGCCCGGCACCAGGTTCTCGCCGTAGAGCGAGAGCGGCTGCGAGGTCTGGTTGCTGGTCAGCTTCGGGCCCACGGCCTGGAGGATGGGACGCGGTGGGACGGGTTGAGGCGGGGGCTCGGGGGCGTCCCCAGGCATCACGACGATGGCCACGAGGCCCAGGATGGCCACGCCAGCGAGCCCCACCGCGATCCACTCCAGCTTGCGAATGTCACCCTTCACGGTTGTGCGAGCCTCCCGCGCGCGAGCATCCTCCATCCGCCCACCGTGTCACGATGACTTCGCACCACGTCCGCTCGCATGCTGGGGAGGCACCGTGTGGAGGGAACCCCACGCGACCTTTCCAGCCTACCGGCACGAAGCGGGACAGGGCGTGGAGAGCCCGCCCCAGGTGAGGTGGACTGCCCCCCACACCTGATCGCCACAGGTCAAGCGATGGGGCTGGAGTGTGCGTTGACAGGTCGGGGCTCGCATCGCTTAACCTGTTGATGATGCGACGTTTCCTTCTCTTCTGTGCCGTCGCCAGCGTGCTCGGCGTCGGTCCCCTCTCCACCGCGAACGATGCCTGGGCCCAGGGGCGTGCACGTGCACCCCGGTCGAAGGCCGCGAAGACGACCAAGGCCAAGAAGGGCTCGAGCAAGGCGCCGCCGCGCATCGAGACGAAGTCGAGCACGGCCGTGACGGATCCGGTGACGGGGGATGCCGCTGCCGCGGCGTCGTCCGCGCCGCCGCA
Organism: Corallococcus exercitus; assembly: GCF_042231735.1. Lineage (GTDB taxonomy): Bacteria > Myxococcota > Myxococcia > Myxococcales > Myxococcaceae > Corallococcus > Corallococcus exercitus_B. Next base: position 8,277,048 of record NZ_CP102577.1, on the reverse strand, counting down.
GCGTGGCCCGTCGCGCATCGACTTCGACGACCGGCTCATCCAGGGCCAGACGAACAAGTCCGGCGCGGTGTACCTGTATGACCGCAAGGAATTGAAGACGCGGTCGATGCTTCGCGAGCGCGACAGCTTCCGCTCCGAGACGCTCGCCACCGTCTACGATCAGTAGGGCCGTACCGCCCATCACCCTTCGAAGGGAGCGTCACCGTTGAGCGGCCAGCCCAGCGTCCTGCAAGTCGTCATCCTCCGCGACGGCCTCCTGGTGGGGACGGAGGTCTTCGTCCCCGGCACCTACGCGCTCGGATCCGATGCGTCGTCGGATCTGCGGCTGGACGATGCGTCCGTGTCGCCGCGCCATGCGTTGCTGTACTTCCAGAACGGCCGCACCGCGATCCAGGACGCGGGCGGCGGCACCAGCGGCGTCTTCGTCAACGGGCACCAGGTCACGGCCTGTGAGATCCGCTCCGTGGACGAGGTGCTGTGCGGTCCGTTCGTCCTGAAGACGCGGATCCTCAACCAGCGTCCCGTCGAGGCCAAGCCGCAGCCGCCGCCCGAGGTCGCCGCGCTCCTCGGAAGCGCTGGGGCTCCGCCCGCCGCGAACGGCTTCGCGCCTCCGCACGGCGCGCATCCCGCGAACGGCTTCGCGCCGCAGCAGGCCGCGCATCCCGCGAACGGCTTCGCGCCGCAGCACGCGCAGCAGGCCGCGCATCCGCCCAACGGCTTCGCGCCGCAGCACGGCGCACAGGCCGCGCACGCTCAGCAGCAGGCTGCACTCGCGCAGCAGCAGGCACAGCAGGCCACGTACGCCCAGCAGCAGGCGCAGCAGGCCGCACTCGCGCAGCAGCAGGCGCAGCAGGCCGCACACGCGCAGCAGCAGGCGCAGCAGGCCGCGTACGCGCAGCAGCAGGCGCAGCAGGCCGCACTCGCGCAGCAGCAGGCACAGCAGGCCGCACACGCGCAACAGCAGGCCGCCTACGCCAAGCAGCAGGCTCAGCAAGCTGCGCAGGCGCAGCAGGCCGCACACGCTCAGCAACAGGCGGCCTACGCGCAGCAGCAGGCCGCGCAGGCCCAGCAGGCCGCATATGCGCAGCAGCAAGCGCAGCAGGCCGCCTACGCGCAGCAGCAGGCCGCGCAGGCCCAGCAGACCGCCTACGCTCAGCAGGGCGCGCAGGCGGCTCATGCGCAGCAGGCCGCGCACGCACAGCACGCGGCGCAGTCAGGCCATCCCCAGGCCGCGCACGGTCAGCATCCGGCGGCGCACGGCCATGCGGGCCACGCGCAGCCCCAGGCCGCGCACGCTCATGCCGGTGCCCAGGCCCCGCACGCTCAGCCCGCGGCGTCCAAGCGCGCTCCAACTCCCGCCGTCCCCGCGGGCACCATGCCCTCCACGCGGCGCCGTCCTCCTTCGGAGGCCATGCCCAGCCTCCTCGCCGTGGACGACCTGCTCGCGGACCTGGACACCGACGTCGCCGCGCCCGCCTCCGGCCCCCTCGTCCTCGACGTGGCCCCGGCCACCCGTCCCACGCACGCGCCGAAGATCGGCCCGGGCAAGAAGGGCGCGGCCCAGCTCTACCTGGAGCTGTACTGGGGCGCCGTGCGCCGCGACGCGCGCCGCTTCGCTCCGGACGCGAAGAAGCCCGTGAAGGCCGCCCAGGATGAACAGGCCCCCATGCCGCTGTGGGGCTTCTCCCTCCCGGCAGGCGACGACTTCACGCTCGCTGAGTCCGTCAACGGCAACTACCGCCTCTTCGTGCCCCCCGGCACCGACGTGGAGAAGGCCAACGGCGACGGCCGCTTCGCCCCCCTCGCCACCGCCGCCCTCGAGTCCGACGGCAGCCGCCGCTTCGTCACCCTGCGCGACGGCGCCGCCGCCCGCCTCACCCAGGGCAAGATGTCGCTCGTCGCCTACGCGGCGCCCGCCCCCGAGCGCGTCTTCGTCAACCCGCTCAAGGGCCTGCCCTGGCTGACCCTCTTCTTCCTCGCCATCTTCGGCGGCGGCCTGAGCTGGTTCATCGCCACCCGGCCGCAAGGCCCCGCGACCGCGGACTTCACCCAGAAGAACCTGCCGCCCGTCGCCCTGCGCCTCATCGCCCCCGAGCCCAAGAAGAAGGAAGAGGCCAAGAAGAAGCTCGAGGCGCTCAAGAAGAAGGAGCCCGTCAAGGAGAAGCCCGTCGTCGCGGAGAAGGCCCCGCCCAAGCCGGTCAAGGAGGTCCAGGTCCCCAAGGCCGTGGCCGCCGCGCCGGAGAGCAAGGCCCTCAAGGCGCTCGCGAAGCTGTCCGCCGCGGGCCCCGCCACCAACGACCTGCTGGCCGCCGTGGACAAGCTGGGCAGCGGCCCGGGCAGCAAGAACGCCAAGCAGACCAACTACAAGCTGGCCGGCCTCATCGGTAAGGCCCCCATCGCCAACGCGGGCCTGGGCACCTTCGGCCTGGGCGGCGGCGGCAAGGGCGGCGGCGCCACCCTGGGCGCGGAGCTGTTGCGCGGCAAGGGCGGCGGCGGCATCGGCGCGCTGGGCGCGGGCGGCGTGGGCAAGGGCGCGGTGGGCGGCACCGTCACGCGCGCCACCGCGCGCAGCATCTCCTCCACGCAGGGCACCGTGGACCGCGAGGCCGTGGCCAAGGTCATCAACAGCCACCTCAATGAGGTGCACGGCTGCTATGAACGCGCGCTGCTCAAGGACCCGGGCCTCGCCGGCAAGGTGGTGCTGGAGTGGGCCATCGGGCTCAACGGCCGCGTCGCCTCCGCCAAGACGAAGTCCTCCACCCTCCGCAACGCCTCCGTCGAGGCGTGCATCCTCAGCAGCCTGAAGGGCTGGCAGTTCCCGGCTCCCAAGGGCGGCCAAGTCATCATCACGTATCCGTTCCTCTTCAACTCGGTCGGCTACTGACGCGGGGGCGCTCCCCCACCCCACGTCGGCCCCCGCCTCCTGACAGGAAAAAGTCCCCGTGCGATTCCTCCTGCTCTCCCTCCTGTGCCTGGTGCCCGGCCTCGCGCGCGCCCAGGCCGAGGAACTCGAGAACCCCGGCACCGTCTCCGCGGTGCAGGACCGGCTGTACCGCATGCACCACGAGCTCTCGCTCGGCGTGGGCGTGCTGCCCGCGGACGCCTTCTACAAGGGCCTCATCGGCACCGTCGGCTACACGTACCACTTCAGCGACAGCGTCGCGTGGCAGGTGGGCCGCGGCACGTACAGCTACAACGTGCAGACCAGCCTGCGCAGCCAGCTGGAGCGCGACTTCGACGCCGCCCCCACCGCCACCGCCTTCGAGGACCAGGTGCAGTGGATGGTGGGAAGCGACCTCATGTGGAGCCCGCTGTACGGCAAGACGTCCTTCCTCAACTCCAACGTCATCCACTTCGAGGTCTTCCTGCTCGCCGGTGGCACGGTGGTGAAGGTGGACCGCAGCGACGGCTTCCGTCCCGCCGTCAACCTGGGCCTGGGCGTGCGCGTGTTCTCCACCCAGAACGTGTCCTTCCGGCTGGACGTGACCAACAACACCGTCTTCGCGGGCGCGTCGCGCATCATCAACGTGCCCACCGTGCAGATTGGGACGGCCTTCAACTTCGGCGCCACGGAATGACGTCCCGCCCGCTCATCGTCGCCGCGCTCGCCAGCGCCGCGCTCCTCGTGTCCCCGACGGTCGCCCGCGCGGCACCGGACGCGGGCACGCTGCCCATGCCACCCCCACCGGCGGGCGCCGCGAAGGCCCCCGCCGCCACCACGGACGCGGGCACTCCCGGCGCCACGGACGGGAGCACCGCCGCCGGTGCGCCCGCCAGGGCCGGCGTCGCGGAAGCCCCGCCGCCCCCGCCGCAGAAGGTGCCGCCGGAGACCTTCGACAACGCGCTCAAGGCGTACTTCGACGGCAAGCCGCGCGACGCCGCGGGCCCGCTGTACGCGTGGCTCCAGGCCACGCCCCGCACGGACGACAACTACGCGTGGGGCCAGTACTTCCTCGCGCGGAGCCTCATCGACCTGGGGCTCACCCACGCGGGCGCGACGTACCTGGCGCGCATCGCGCGTGAGCGCTCCAACCCCAACGTGCTGCCGCGCGCGCTGGACGCGCTGAAGGGGCTGACGGACCGGCCGCACGACGAGGTGATGATCGACGAGCAGGTCTTCGGCGCGCTCGACCTGGGCTTCCTCCCGGACGAGACGGGCGCCTACGCCCACTACCAGCAGGGCCTGGTGGACCTGCGCGTGGGCAACGAGCGCTGGGCCAACACGCACTTCTCCAAGCTGCCGGAGACGAGCGCCGAGGCCAGCCGCGCGAAGTTCGCGCTGCTGGTGACGCGGCTCAAGCAGGTGAAGGACCCGCCGGAGGAGATGGTGAAGGACTTCCTCGACCTGTCCCAGGACGAGAAGCTCACCCGCGAGGCGCGCAACGAGGCGGCGCTCGCGGTGGCCCGCCTGCGCTACGAGAAGAAGGACTTCACCGGCGCGCTGGACGCGTACGGCAAGGTGAAGCTGCCGGACCTGGACCCCGGCCGCGCCAGCCTCTACCTGGAGGAGGCGTGGACCCGCTACAAGCTGGGCGACCTGCGCGCGGCGCTGGGCATCCTCACCACGCTGGACGCGCCGTCCTTCCGCGATGAGTTCATGCCGGACAAGTACCTCTTGCGCGCGCTCATCTTCCGCGACCTGTGCCACTACCTGCCCGCCAAGCGCGCGGCGAAGGAGCTGACGCGCCGGTACGCGGACTCGCTGGAGTCCGTGCGCAACCGCGAGGACCTGAGCCAGGACGCGCGCCTGCGCCGCGCCGCCAACGCGCACGGCAACACCCAGCGCGCCGCGAAGTTCGTGTCGCTGCTGGACCTGGAGGGCGAGCGCCTGGGCCGCTTCGCCGGCAGCTTCGGTGACCGGCTCTTCGGGCACCTGACGCGGCTGTATGACCTGTCCCACGCGGAGGCCGTGCGCGTGTACGACTCGCGCCTGCAGGAAGCCGTGCGCCAGGAGGCGGACACGCTCCTGCGCGCCGCCGAACAGGTGCGCCTCATGGAGTACGAGGTCGGCCTCAAGCTGTACGAGCGCGTGAAGAAGGGCGCCCAGGTGGTGGCGGCGGCGGAGGAAGAGCTGCTGTCGCCCGCGCAGGTCGCCTTCAAGTTCGACAACGAATACTGGAACGACGAGCTCAAGTCCTACCGGGTCCGCATCGAGAGCCGTTGCATCGAGGAAACCCCATGACCGGCCCGTTCACCGGCCTCATCACCGCCGCGCTGCTCGCGGCCGCGGCCCCCGGCCCCAGCGGCCGCGTGGGACCCAACACCAACCCCATCGTGTCCAAGGCGAAGGAGCGCGAGGAGCTCATCGCCAAGCTCAAGCGCGACATCTTCAAGGTGGACCGCGCCATCGGCGAGACGGAGAAGCTCATCTCCAAGAGCCGCAACGCGCCGTACCTGCCGGACCTGCAGTTCCGGCTGGCGGAGCTCTACGTCGAGAAGAGCCGCTACGTGTACTACCTCCAGGCGGAGACCCGGCCGGAGGGCGCCACGGGCGCCATCGTCTCCCCGGAGACGCGCCTGATGAAGCAGAAGGCGGTGCAGATGTACTACCGCCTGCTGCGCGAGTACCCGGACTTCAAGGACGGGGACCAGGTGACGTTCTACCTGGCGCACGAGCAGCGCGAGCTGGGCCAGTTCGACGAGATGCTCAAGACGCTGGGGGACCTGACGCGCAAGTACCCCAACAGCCCGCTGCGCCTGGAAGCCGAGCAGATTCTGGGTGACCACTTCTTCGACAAGGCGGACCTCGTCGAGGCGGAGCGGCACTACCAGGCCATCCTGGAGCTGCCGCCGTCGCCGGTGCACGACCTGGCCCGCTACAAGATGGGCTGGATCCGCGTGAACCAGGCCAAGCACGCGGAGGCGGTGACGTTCTTCGAGGCGGCGGCCGCCAGCGCGCCCCTGCCCGGCGTGGACGTGAAGAAGGCGCTCAACGTCAAGCGCGAGGCGCTGCTGGACCTGGTCTACAGCTACACGGAGGCCAAGCCCCCCAAGGGCGCGCTCAACTACTTCGAGAAGCTCAGCGAGGGCCGCGCCACGTACGCGCTCGCGCTGGACAAGCTGGGCAACCGCTACTTCATCAAGCAGCAGTACGAGTGGGCCATCCCCGCGCTGCGCAAGCTGATGGAAGTGCAGCCGGACCCGGAGCTGGACCTGGAGCGCGGGCAGAAGCTGTATGACTCGCTCAAGGCGGCCAAGGGCAAGGTGATGCCGGAGCCGGAGGACATCCGCTTCCTCGTGCGCGCCGCAGTGCAGAGCAAGACCGACCCGGAGCTCGCGGAGGCCGACCGCAAGAAGCACCTGTCGGAGCTGGAGGAGATGGCGCGCGACCTGTCCACGCAGGTGCACCTGGCCGCGCAGAAGGCGGACTCGCGCGACCTGTACGTGAAGGCCGCGGACGCCTACCGCGAGTACCTGGGCCTGTTCCGGCCGGAGCAGTACGTGCGGCCCATCATGAAGAACCGCGCGGACGCGCTCTTCGCCGCCAAGGAGTTCCCGGACGCCGCGCGCCAGTTCGAGGAGCTGGCCCGCTACGAGGACAAGGCCAAGGACAACAAGGCCGTGGACACCGCGCTCTACGGCGCGCTCCTGGCGCACTTCTCCACGCTCAAGCCGGAGGAGGCCCAGAAGCGCAACGCCTTCGAAGTGGCCGACGCGCGGCAGGCGCTGAAGCTGCTGGGCGCTTCCTACGTGTCGCGCTACCCGCAGAGCCCGCATGTGCTGGACGTGAAGTTCAACATCGCGCGCGCCTACTACGAGGACGGCGAGTACCCGAAGGCGGCGGAGCTGTTCACCGCGTTCGCGCTGGCGCACCCGCAGTACAAGGACGCGCCGGTGGCGGGCAACCTGGCCCTGGACAGCCTGCGGCAGGTGAACGACTTCAAGAAGCTGGACGAGACGGGCCGCAAGTTCCTCGCGTCCTCGCTGCCGTCCAACTTCCGCGGGGAGGTGCAGAAGATCCTCACGCAGAGCAAGGCCGAGGCCCTGGACGAGCTGGCCCTGCAGAGCGCGCAGGAGACGGGCGACGTCATCGAAGGCCTGATGAAGGTCGCGGACGAGAACAAGAACACGGACATCGGCGAGAAGGCGCTCTACGGCGCGTTCACCGCCGCGCGCGAGAAGCGCGACCTGCCGCGCGAGCGCGAGCTGGGCGCGAAGCTGGTGCAGTCCTATCCCAAGAGCCAGTACCTGTCGGACGTGCTGCTGACGCTGGGCCGTCACGCGGCGGAAGCGGCGGCCTTCAACGAGGCGGCCGGCTGGTTCGAACAGGTGGGCCAGAAGCTGAGCGGCGACCTGGCGTCGGTGGACGGCTGGATGGCCGGCGCCCGCCTGCGCATCGCCCTCGGCGAATACAAGGAAGCGTCCCGCAACCTGGAGACGGCCGCCGAGGCGTCGGGCGCGCGCAAGGGTGAAGTGCTGGCGCTGCTCGCCGAGACGCGCCTGAAGCAGAAGGACTACGCCCGCGCGAAGACGGCGGCGGAGACGGCCATCAAGCTGGACAAGAACAACGTGGCCGCCGCCGCGGTGCTCGCGGAGGTGCAGGCCACCACGGCGCCCACCGCTCCCCCGGACGCGCTCATCTCCACCCTCACCGCCGCGGTGCAGGGCCCCAACGGCCAGACGGAAGAGGCGGCCAAGGGGCTCTGGTACCTGGGTGAGATTCTCTACCGCGGCTACAAGGACCTGCCGGCGGACAAGGTGGAGGAGAAGGTCGCCGCGCTCCAGGCCATGGAGGGCGTGTACACGCAGGCCGCGTCGCTCGGGTATCCGGAGTGGGCGGTGGCGTCGCTGTGGAAGATTGCGCTGGCGTACGGCCACATCGCGGACGTGGTGGACCAGACGCCGGTGCCCGGCGGGCTGTCCGCCGCGGAGACGAAGCAGTTCCAGGACGCGGTGAAGCAGCAGGTGGCGCCGCTCAAGGCCCGCTCCGACGAGGCCTTCAAGGCGTGCCTGTCCCGCGCGGAGTCCCTGGAGGTCTTCAACGCGGCGGTGGTGGGCTGCCGCAACCGCACGGACGTGGCCGCGCTGCCGGTGCCGCAGCCGGCCGCGCCCACGCAGCCCGCGGCGCTGGAGGACCTGCGCAAGAAGGCGGAGAAGGTGCTCACCGCGGAGGCGCTGGAGGCCCTGGGCATGGGCTACCTGGACGCGCACCAGTACGGCATGGCGCAGCTGACGTTCGGCCGCGTGACGGAGCTGCAGGACACGCGCGCGTCCGCGCACGCGGCGCTGGGCTGGGCCATGCTCAACCTGGGTGACGCGATGGGTGCCCGGGCGGCGTACGCCAAGGCGCTGGAGGCGGACCCCACCTACGACAAGGCCCGCCTCAACCTGGCCGCGCTGCGCTGCCGCTTCGGCGACACGGACGGCGCGCGGCGTGAGCTGGCCGTGCTCAAGGACATGGGCACGCTCAACGGCCCGGACGTGGACGCCGGGTGGAAGGCCTGCAAGTGAGCGCGCCCTTCCGCTTCATCGCTCCGGTGCTGTTCGCGCTCGTCACCACCGCGTGTGGTGACGAGGGCGGCACGCTGGAGGGCAGCGTGACGGAGCTGCTCGACCTGCGCTACCAGCGCACGGAGGCGGGGCTCGCGGAGGGCACGCTGGCGGTCAGCTTCGTCAACACGCAGGGCAGCGGGCAGGACGTGGTGTTGAAGGTGAGCGCGCGGGTGGCGGACATGCTGCCGGACAACGAATACGCGGGCTCGCTGGACATCGACCTGGCGGAGGCGCTGGAGGACGGCTCGCAGCGGGGCAGCGTGGACCGCAGCGTGCTGGACGAACCGGTGCGTCCCTTCCCGCCGCTCGTGCGCGGCAACCTCTTCGTGAAGTCCCTTCCGAAAAACCCCGGAGACCGGGTGTCGGGCGAGTTCAACGTCACCTTCACCAACGGCACCGACGTCTACTCCGGCCGCACCATCTTCAGCCGTTTCGAGGCCACTGCTCCATGAAGCGCCACCTGCTCCTCAGCCTGTCCCTCCTGACCGCCGCCTGCGGCCCGAGCTACGGCATGCGCGTGCCGGACACGCTGGTGAAGAAGCTGCCGTACGAGACGCGCATCGAGCTGTTGGAGGCGGAGAACGACCTGGCGCTGGCCATCGACCGCGTGGACGAGGCCGACAACGAGGTCAACCGCGCGCGCGACAACATCCGCCGCGCCAAGTCCCGCCAGGAGGCCGCCGAGGACGAGGAGGACCGCGCCCCGGACGCGTCGTCGCGCGAGGTGGCGCAGCTGGCCATCGCGGAGTCCGAGTCCCGCGTGGAGTACCTGCGCGCGCACCAGCGCCTCAACGTGGGGCTGCGCGAGGTGGAGCAGCTGTCCCTGCGCTGCGCCTTCGCCCGCTTCGAGCTGGCGCGGCTGACCGCGGCGCGCAAGGCGAAGGTGCAGGGCAGTGAGCGCCTGGAGCCCAAGGACTTCGAGGAGCAGGTGTCCGAGTGCGAGGCCGCGGTGAAGGAAGAGCGCGCCAACCTCGCCGGGGACACGAAGGAAGCGCAGGCGGCGAAGGAGGCGTGGGAGGCGAAGAAGGCCGACCTCGCCAAGAAGACCTTCGACGCGCGCGCCAGCCCGTACGTGGAGAACCTGTGATGACGAAAGCCGGCGTCCTCCTCCTCCAGTTGTTGACGGCCCAGGCCCCTGCTCCGGAGGCACCTCCGCCGGAGAAGCCCGTGGCGGCCCCGCGCGCGGACAAGCTCCCGGACGACCCGGACGCGCTCTACAAGCTGGGCACGGCCTTCCTGTCCCAGAACCAGCCGCGCCGCGCGGTCGCGCCGCTGACGAAGCTCGTCGGCCTCACGCCGGACGGCGTGCCGGCGAAGGTGGCCCTGGCGCGCGCGCTGCGGCTGTCGGGGGACGTGCCCAAGGCCAAGGCGGTGCTGGACGCGGCGCTAGCGGCCTTCCCGGAGGAGGCCACGCTGCGCTCGGAGCGCGGCCTCCTTGCGCGCATCCAGGACGACACGGACGAGGCGATTACCCAGTACTCCGTCGCGACGGAGCTGGCGCCCAGGGACGCGGAGCTGCGCTTCAACCTGGGCGAGGTGCTCCAGCGCGCCAACCGCACGGACGACGCCATCGAGGCGTACCGCGAGGCGCTGAAGCTGGACGGCGCGCTCCAGGTGGCGCGGGTGAACCTGGGCAAGGCGCTGGCGGAGAAGGGCCAGAACGCCGAGGCCAAGGAGACGCTGCGCGAGGCCATCCGCCAGAAGGACTCCGACGCGGAGGCGCACTACAACCTGGGCGTCGTGCTGATGCGGGAGAACGACGTCACGGGCGCGTTCGCGGAGTACCAGGCGGCGCTCAAGGCGGACCCCAAGCACGCGCGCGCGCAGAACAACCTGGGCGTGGTGCTGGACGGCCAGGGCAACGCGCGCAAGGCGGCGGAGGCGTTCCAGAAGGCCATCACATTGGATCCGAAGTACGCGGAGGCGCACTTCAACCTGGGACTCGCGTGCTTCCAGCTGGGGGAGAACGCCCGGGCGACGAAGGCCTTCGAGAAGGCGCTGCTCTTGGAGCCCCGGCGCGCGAGCGGCCCGTACACGCAGCTGGGCCAGCTGTACCTGGCGCAGGGCAAGAAGACGCAGGCGGTGTCCGCGTTCCAGAAGGCCATCGAGAAGAGCGCCGACGACGGCAAGAAGACGACGGAGGCCTACCAGGGCCTGGCGCGCGCATATCTGGAGCTGGGCAAGGTGGACGACGCGGTGGCCACGCTGAAGACGGCGGTGGAGACCTTCCCGGACGAGCCCGGCGTGCGCGCGGGCTACGGCGACGCGCTCAAGGCCAAGGGCGACCTGGACGGCGCCATCGCGCAGTACTCGGCCTGCGTGAAGCTGCAGCCCACGGTGGAGAACCGGCTGATGCTGGCGGAGGCGTACGCGAAGAAGCACGTGGGCGCCCAGGCGCGGCCCCTCTACGAGGCCGTCCTCCAGGAGGACCCGAAGCACCGCGCGGCGAAGCTGGGCCTGGCGGACCTGCTGCTCTCCATGGGCGACTACGCGGCGGCGGAGAAGCTGCTGACGCCCGCGCAAGGCGAGGAGGCGGACACGGCGGCGCTGGCGCGGCTGGGCATCCTGCACTCGCGGCGCGGCCGGCCGGAGCTGGCGGTGCCGGAGCTGGAGGCGGTGGTGGCGAAGGACCCCGCGCAGCTGGAGGCCCGCGCGGAGCTGGGCTTCCTGTACCTGCGCGGCGGTGACGAATCCAAGGCGCTGCAGGTGCTGAGCGACGTGCTGGCGGTGGAGCCGCGCAACTCGCTGGGCCTCCTGTACCTGGGGCACACGCTGTACCGGCAGGGCAAGCTGCCGGAGGCGGAGAAGGCCTTCCGCGGTTCGGCGCAGGTGGACGCGGGCGCGGGCGAGCCGCACTTCGCGCTCGCGCAGCTGCTGGAAGCCACCAACCGCAAGGCCGAGGCGAAGAAGGAGTACGAGGCCGCGGTGAAGTTGCAGCCGGACCACGCCGACGCGAAGTCCGCGCTCCAGAAGCTGGCCGCCGACGTGCCGTGACGTGCGCGGCGGGGAAGCCTCCCCGCTCCCCCAGGGGTTGAGTCCGTGCTGGAATGGCACGCACACGCAGTCCCTGGGGAGGTACGTCATGAAGGTGCGGATGGGATTCGCCGCGGTGTTGCTGCTGGGCCCGCTGACGGCGGGCGCGGTGAGCCAGAAGCTGCGTTACCGGTTCGAGTCGGTGTCCAACCCGGTGACCACCGTGGTGGACGACAGCGGCAAGGGCCACACGGGCACCGTGCAGGCGAGCAACGGCGGCACCGTGACGGTGGAGACGCCGGGCTACGAGGGCCAGGGCGTGCGCTTCCCGGCGGTCTGTGTCGGGACGACGTGCGCGAAGGCGTTCATCAGCGCGGCGGACTCCGCGTCACTCAACCCGGGCACGGCGCTGTTCTCCTTCGGGGCGCGCGTTCGCGTGACGCTCGCGGAGCTGAGCGCGGACCACGGCTCCAACCTGGTGCAGAAGGGGCTCTCCAGCACGGCGCAGTGGAAGCTGCAGCTGGACGACGCGGTGACGGGCAAGCCGAGCTGCGTGGTGCGCACCACCGGCGGCGCGGGCGCGGTCATCGTCAAGGCGTCCGTGGGCATCGCGGACGGCACCTGGCACAAGGTGACGTGTCAGCGCACGAGCACCACGTTGACCATCCTCATCGACAACGTGGCCCGGGGCAGCGCGCTGCTCGCCAGCACCTACGACATCAACCCCGCGGGCCAGTCCGTCGGCATCGGGGCCAAGAGCGCGGGGAACAACAACGACCAGTTCCACGGCGCCATCGACGACGTGTACTTCAACCTGGATTGAGCCCTGCCCTACTCGCGGGAGCGCATGAGTTCCTCCGGCAGCGCCGGCCCCGTGGGCGCGGGCCGGGGTGACTCCGCGAGCGTCCGGCCGAAGCGGTAGCGCGCCTCCGCGTGGACGCCGAAGGACTCGCCTCCGGCGCTCGCCAGCAGCACGAGGTCGTCCTCGGGGCTCGCGCCCGCGGGCAGGCCCAGGGTCCAGGGCACTTCGTGCGTGTCCCCGTCCAGGACGATGGGCGCGGTGGGGCCTTCGCGGAGGACCGTTCGCGGCGGCACACGCAGGGAGACCTGCACGGGCGCGGTGAAGCCCGGGCTCCGGTCGAACCGCGCGACGAGCCGCACCGTGTCCGCGCTGGCGTCCACCACGCGCCAGGAGACGTGCAGCGGCGCGGGGATGCGAGCCGTGGCCGGGAGCACCGTGGGCCGTGGCGCCGTGCCGTCCGTGGCCGTGGCGCCGTCCTCCGGGCCTTGCGTGAGCGCGAGGGAGGTGGGGGCTGGCACCGCTTCTGTGGCGCGTGTCTTCACGGGGGTGGGCCGGGAACCGTGGCGCTCACGCGACGGCGGCAGGTCCCATGAGCCCATCCCGTGCGAGGGGAGCGCCACCGACCGCGCGGACGCGAGGAGCGTTGGCGACGAGCCGTGGACGGGCTTCTCCTTCGCCTGCGGTGGTGGTTCCGAATCGCGTGGCGGCTTCCTGCGCCGCACGCGGTCCACGCCGGAGGCCATGCTCGCCGACAGCGCTCCGACCAGCGCCAGGGCCAGCACGGCCCCCGCGACACGTTTGCGCATCAGGGGACGCAGGAGCCTCAGGTGCACGGCTCGCCGGCTTCGCGGCATCGGACGTGGAAGCTTCATGGGCACGGGGACGTCATGGACACAGGGGCTCGTGGCTGGGATACGGGAAGGCGGTGGCGGGCTCCGTGGCCGCGTCCACCAGGGTGCTCGGAAAGCCCTGGCACATCAGCGCGTCCAGGAAGTCCGCGAGGCTCGGTGACGGCCTGCCCGTGTCCACGACGTCCATGAGCGCGCCCTTCTCATCCCGCTTCCAGGTGTGCCGTGTGTAGCCACGGGCCCAGGGCGAGCGGTTCATCGCGGGCGCCGCGAGCGCGTCGTACAGGGGCTGGCTCGACGAGGTGCCGGTGGCGGTGCGGTAGAGGATGGCGGCCACCTCGTTCTCGTCCACGGGCTGGAGCAGACCGGCTTCCGCGCGGGGCCGCATCCAGGGGCTGACCGAGGAGGCTCGCGCGGACAGGTCCACCCAGAACATCGTCCCGGCCTGCCGGTCGAAGTAGCGCGGGCTGCGGCGCGCGTCCGAGCTGAACCACGTGGCCCAACCCTCGCTCCACGCCTGTCCCGGGAAGGTGGGCACGCCCACGAAGTGCGGACCGCCCTCCTCCGGGCTGGTGCCCCGGCTGGCCATCACCCAGTGCCCCAGCTCGTGCATCACCATCGCGTCCGACCACCACGCCGCATCCGAGTCACCCGGCAGCCACACCTGCGACTCCCAGTTCCGGCCCACCGCCGTCACCGGCCACGGCGCGAAGCACGCCCCACAGGACCAGGTCGTCCCGAAGCCCAGCCACGCCACCACGGGCAGCCCGTCGCGTCCGCCGTAACGCTCGCGCATCCGGCGCCAGGCCGTGCCCAGCACGTCGAACACCGCCGCCGCGCCGGAGCCTTCAGCCTCGGTGAGGGTGAAGATGGGCTGTCCGGACAGCTCGCGCGTCGTGCGCGACCAACTCCAGATGCGGGCCGCTTCACCCGGCACCGTCGTCATGACCTGCTCACCTGGAAGCCCTGGGTCCGCCACCGCGTAGGCCACCGCGCCGTCACGGCCCCGTCCCGCCGCGTACACGACGATGCGGTCCTCCTCACCGGACGCGGGCGATACCTTCAGCGTGAACCGGCCGGCGTCATCCGTCACCTGCGAGTCGAGCACCTTCGTGCCCTGGAACGACACGATGAGGAAGCCCCGCGCGGGCACGGGGTCCCACTCCAAGGCCCACGCGCGGAACTCCGCATCCGGGAAGCGGCGTGCGTAGCGCACCGTGCCGCTCAGCGTGGGCCCGGGCGCTCCACAGAAGCCCCGGCCTGGCGCGGCGTTACAGGCCACGTCACAGGCCCGCGTGACCCAACGGCCGTTCGTGCACACCTGCAGGGTCCGCGACTCCGTGCATCGCGAGACACCGTCGACACACGCCGAGCCCGCGACACAGGCGACCTCGGGTGATTCGACACAGGTGGTGTCCTCCGCGCAGTCCTCCCGGTGCACGGCGCCCCCCTCACACCGCTCCAGCACTCGAGGCCCCAGGCACCGTGACGGCGCGGGGAGCTGATCACACGCCAGCGCTGGCTGGGGGCGCTCCTCGGGAAGGGACGTGACACAGGCCGCGCAGGCAGCGCCCTCACAGTCGGCGGCACAGGGCGTCAGCTCCGTCCCCGGATCGCAGGCCGTGAGCCCCAGCAGGGCCACGAGCGCCCAGCACCACACCCAGATGCCGCGTCCCACCAGGAGGAAACCTCGTTCGAGCCAACGCGAGCGAGAAGACAGCACGCACGCCTCAAACCCAGGCAGAGCCGAGCAGACCAAGGCCTCCCTGCCCGCCCGCCCCCTGGCAGGCAGCACGGCCCCAAGCCGTCGGACCTGAAACCTCCCCCGGGACTGAGAAGGTGAGAACCCGGCAGGGCCGCCCCGGCAGAGGCGCACCGCACGAACCTGTCCGACTGTCGGACAGGTTTGGACGCCGAGGCCGGGGGCCTCCGCGCCTCCCGAGTGGCGGAAACCTGTCCGACTGTCGGACCAGTGTGGACGTCCGCGGCCGGGGGCCTGCGCTCCCTCGGGGCCACGGAAACCTGTCCGACTGTCGGACAGGTTTGGGGCCGCGTCAGCCGGGGCTCAGCGGGCCGGAGCCTCCGTGCGCGCGAGGAACGCGGCCAGCAGGGCCCGCCGCTCTTCCTCCCCCAACACCCCATCCAACGCGGGGAACAGGTACGTCTCCTCGCGCAACGAGTGGTGGTGCTCCAGGTGCTTGAACGTGCTCTCCATGTCGAACACGCGTAAGACCGCGCGGCGGTAGTCCGGGGCGCTCGCGTCCAGCGCGTCCACGGCGTCCTGGCACTTCACCAGCAGCTCCCGCATGCGCTGGTGCTCGCCGGTGAAGAGCTCCGGCGCGGCGCCTCGGATCCTCCCGGCCCGGGGCAGCTCCGGCAGCAGCAGCGCCTCCTCCGCCTCCAGGTGCCGTGTCAGCTCCTCGCGGTAGCGTGCCAGCCGTTCACGCGCCGCGAGCAGGTCCATGCCCATCAGCGCTTCCTGGTGCTGGAGGAACAGCTCTTCCAGGTCGCGGTGGAGCGCCCCCAGGCTGACGAAGTCGGTGGGCCCGGACATCGAGAGCCCCTCAGTGCACCTTGTCGTCGCGCACGTGGGCCTCGCGGGCCACGCGGGGACGCGGCGTCACCATGCGGGCCACGCCGGAGTAGAGCTGATCCTCCGTGTAGACCTTGCGTACGCGGCGGTGCGACGCGCGCGGGTGGTACGCCGGGCCCGGACGCTCCAGCCACTGGAGCACCCGCACCTCGCCCGAGTACGCCAGGTCCGCGAGCAGCGCCTCCGGGCACAGCTTGAGGTAGCGGCGCACCAGCGGCCTCAGGCGGCGCCCGAACTCCGCGCCCAGCTTCGCGTGGCGGCGGCCCGCGTGCAGCGTGCCGTCGAAGCGCAGCGAGATGTGGAAGAGCTCGTGCATCAGCGTCTCCAGCCGCGACTTCGCGGTGGAGCCCCGGAAGAAGAGCGGGCGCAGCGTGATGCAGTACAGGATGCGGCGGCCCCGGATGCGCACCACCGGCTTGCGCCGCCCCGCCTTGTCGATGCTCTTGCCCCCCTTGAAGCACAGGGGCTTCACCGTGCCGCGCGACGCCCGGCGGGCCTCACCGGCGACGACGAGGATGCGGCCCACCTTCACGTGGTTGAACTCGGGCATGCGCGCGGCGATGTCCCGGATGAGGGAGCGCAGGGTCCGGTTGAAGTTGGGACGTCGGGGAGCCACGGTGGTGGACAGTCTAGCGGAAAACCCCTTGGGACCAGCCCCTGCCCTCCCCAGAATGTCCTCCGTGAATCGCTCGACCTGCCTGATTGCCCTGGTGTCCGCGCTGTTCGCCCTTTCCTCCGGGTGCGCCTCCGCCCCGGTCCGCTCCGGCGGCCCCCCCGCCCTGACGGCCCAGGAGACCGCGGTCGTCTCCCAGGGGCTCACCGACGCCTCCGTGCGCTACACCGGACAAATCACCGGCACCGCCACCGGCGTCGTGGAGCGCGCCGACTACGAGCTCGTCTCTGACGGGCAGGTGGTGAAGACGGGCTCCGCGAAGCTGGGGGTGCCGTTCGCCCCGGGCACGCCCGCGAACTTCTCCATCGAGGAGAAGTCCGCCTACGTGAAGGGTCCGGAGGACCTGGCCCGCCTGAGCGCCCAGGGCGGAACGGTGCTCATCGCGCTGCGTGGCACGCTGGTGGTGCGCTCCGGCGACAGCGAGGACACCCTGCCCTTCGCCGCCAGCCGCGCCGTGCGCGTGCCCCACCTGCCGGAGGTCATCGTGGAGAGCCTGGACGCGGCCCGCTACTCGGCGGAGGAGGTGCAGATCAACCTGCGGCTGGGCGTGCGCAACCCGAACCCGTTCCCGCTGCGGCTCGACTCGCTGACCTACCAGGTCACCGTGGCGGACCGCCCCCTGGAGGAGGGCACCGCCGCCCAGGCGGACACGGTGGATGCGTCCGCCACGGGCGTGTACCCGGTGGAGATCGCCGTGACGGCGCAGTCCTGGGGCCCGGGCGTGAAGGGGCTCATCTCCAAGGGCGTCCTGCCCTACAGCGTGAAGGGCGAGGTGAAGGGCCCCATGCTGCAGGTCCCCTTCGTCCTGAAGGGTGACGTGAAGCTCAACGTGTCCCGCTAGACTGGCGCGTACGCGTGCCCATCTACCTGCTGAGCGACGACGAGCCGGAGCTGTTCCCCCCGCCCTCCAAGGCGGACAAGAGCGGCCTGCTCGCGGTGGGCGGCGACCTGCGCCCGGAGCGGCTGTTGGCGGCCTACTCGCAGGGCATCTTCCCCTGGTACAGCGAAGGGCAGCCCATCCTGTGGCACTCGCCGGACCCTCGCTTCGTGCTGGAGCCGGCCAAAATCCACGTGGGCCGTTCGCTGCGCAAGGTGATGAACCGGGGCACGTACACGGTGCGCTACGACACCGTGTTCGCGAAGGTCATCGACGCGTGCTCGCGCGTGCACCGGCCTGGGCAGGACGGCACCTGGATTACCGACGCCATGAAGCAGGCGTACATCCGGATGCACGAGCTGGGGCTGGCGCACTCCGTGGAGGCGTTCGACGGCGAGGTGCTGGTGGGCGGGCTGTACGGCGTGTCGCTGGGCGCGGCGTACTTCGGGGAGAGCATGTTCGCGCTGGCGCCGGACGCGTCGAAGGTGGCGTTCGCCACGGCGGTGGAGCGCTTCAAGGGCTGGGGCTTCCAGCTCGTCGACTGCCAGGTGGAGACGGAGCACCTGGAGCGCTTCGGCGCGGAGTCCTGGCCGCGCAAGCGCTTCCTCGCGGCGCTCGGCCAGGCGCTGAAGGAGCCCACGCGGCGGGGGCCGTGGACCGAGTAGGCTTGCGGGGATGGACGTCCACTACACCTGGATTGGCCCCCCTCCGCAGGACCGCAACCGCGACATCAACGCGCCCAAGGCGCTGGCGACGCGCTGCGCGGGCCAGAGCGTCAAAATCTATTTCTGGTGCCTGGACGCGCAGGTCGCGACGTACGAGCGGGACTTCGCCGCGCACAAGAACGTCACCGTGCGGGGCATGGAAGCGTTCCTGACGAAGGCGGGCACGAAGGCGTATCGCTGGTACTACTGGTACCAGGAGTCGGATGACTGGGCCGTCGCGGCGATGACGGACATCCTGAACTGGGGCCTGGCGCACGGGACGCCGCCCTCGTACCGGGCCTTCGTGAAGGACGCGTGGTCGCTGTTCCTCATGTACACGTGGGGCGGCTACGTGCTGGACGCGGGCGTGGGGCCGCACGGTGGCGGCACGTTCGCGCTGCCGGAGCCGAAGGGCTTCATGGCGCCGTCGCTGACGACGGAAGACGCGCTGTCCATCCGCCGCTTCCAGCTCTCCCGGCTCGCCGGGTGGCAGGGCCAGGGCGACGTGACCCTCAACGACATGCGCGTGGACGAAGTCTGTGGCGCCATGAACTACGCGAACCCGGACGACGGCGTGACGGAGATGTGTCCCCAGCTGGAGGTGTGGATGCTGGGGAGCCCGCGCTACTCCAAGGGCGCCTGGGCGGCGCTCAAGCAGTACTGCGTGGTCTGGAAGGAGATGCAGCAGAACAACGCGCTGGTGAGCGCGACGGCGCCGCAGGTGTTCCGCTACCTCATCGCCGGCTCCGTCTACAACGGCCTGACGCGCACGGCGAAGGGCGGCGTCCAGGCTCCGCACGGCTCGTTCTGGTACTGCACGGACAACAAGGACGGCACGGTGGACGTGCCGGCCCTGAAGCTGCGCAAGACGTACCACGGCTCCAGCGCGCAGTAGCGCCGGCTACTTCTTGCACGGGGACAGCGTGCGCTTCGCGTGGATGAGGTCCTCTTCCGTGGGGCTTCCGTAGCGCACGGCCTTCGGCGCGGCCTTGAGCTTCTGGTAGTCGTACGCGTAGAGCACGCCCATGTCCCGGCTCAGGATGAAGCGCGGGCCGCTGAAGTCCCAGAGACCTCCGAAGAGCTGGCCTCCCGGCTTGAGCGGCGTCAGCGCCGTGCTGTCCCGCATCCGCACGAACAGCATGGACAGGTCATCCGTCGCCCAGTTGCACGGGTTGCTGCCGTTCCTGTGCAGATAGGACACCGTCAGGTCGAACGCGCCCTCGCCCTCGTCACCCGTCACGCCGAAGTACTCCCACAGCCGCGCGCACTCCGGCGCCGAGCAGTCCTGGGGCGGGATGTGCTCCGCGTAGTCCGGCGGGATGCCGTCCATCTCCTTGCCCGTCAGGCGCCGGTTGGGCCGGCGCAGCACGCACCCCGTGGGCTCTTCCTTCTGACGGAGCGCGATGGGCGTGCCCGGAAGCCGGCCGGGCGGCAGCACCTCGCACTCCATCGCCAGCTCCGCCATGAGGTACGTCTGGCGGTCCTCGTCCGTCCCCATCCGCACCGCCCAGTACGCGATGGGCGTCCCCTTGCACGCCTTCGACTTCTCCTTGCCGAACACCCAGATGGGCGCCTTGGTGGTGTCCAGCGCGCCCAGCTTTCGCGCCATCTCCATGGGCACCGGCTTCACGCCGGAGCGGCTGCGCGCCCCCGCCTGGAAGAACTTGTCCTTCGAGGCCGGGATGATGGCCTGGTGCACCAGCCAGCCCAGCCGGTCGATGCCCACCTGCCCCATGGGCGTCATCGGCAGGAACTCCGGCTTCACCGGGCAGCCCCGGTCCGGCTCCGGCATGTCCACCACCACCGCCGAGCCGTCATCCTCCTGCGCCCACGCGGCACCCGGCCCCACCGTCAGCGCCAGCACCAGCGCGAGTCCCGCGCGCATCACTCCGTTCGTCATTCCGTCGGACCTCCACCCACGGTCATACCGCAAGCGGAAGCCTCCGGCGCGCCCCCGAAGCCCGGCGCGGCTTCATCCCCGCGCTCAGCGCGGCTTCTTCGGCGGCGCCTTGCGCTTCACCGGCGGCGGCGCGGGAGCCACCCCGGCATCCGGCGGCACGTCAGACACCGTGGCGTCCACCGCGTCGTCCTTCGTGGAGTCCTCCGGCTTCGGCGGCGCCTCCACCTCCGTGCGGTCCTCCAGCGGCACGCGGCCCACCGCGCGGTTGAACAGCTCCCACAGCGCCTTGCGGTGCCCGGCCCGGTCCGTCTTCCCCGACAGCACCAGCCCCGCGCCGCTGTAGCGCACCGTCAGCCCCGGCGGCATCCCCGCCGCGAAGTCCTCCAGCTGCGCCTGGAGCTGCGGCACCGCGAACGTCAGCTCCAGCTGCGGCGCCAGGTACGCGTGCGTCTTGAGGAACGTGCGCAGCGCCAGGCGGCACGCGTTGTCGTTCACCGTCGCCGTCAGGCTGCGCTCCACGCCTTCCGTCGCCTTCAGGTCCGGGCAGGCCTTCTTCGCCGCCGCGAGCTGCGCCTCGGTGTTCTGCAGCTCGATGGGCCCCACCATCACCCGCCACACCGCGAAGCGCCCCTCCGCGTACAAGAGCACCCGCGCGATGCCGGCGTCGTGGGGCGTGAGCAGCAGCTCGCCGCTCTGGGGGAGCGCCTCCGCCGTCACCACGGAGGGCGCGTCGGATTCCGCCCAGTCCACCGCGGTGAGCTTCTGGAACCGCTCCTTGCCGGGCTCCAGCGTCACGGCCTGGTCCACCGGCCAGGCCAGGGCCGCCGCGGGCGCCAGCAGCGCGCCCAGCAGTCCGCCAATGACGTACATCCGACGTCCTCGCATGGTGCCTCCCGCCAGGGTGGTATGCCCCTCTAGCACGGGATAAGAACCTCCCCCTATGCCTACCTGGACCCTCTGGGTCGCCTGCCTGGCCCTCTGTTTCATGAGGTCCCTGGTCGCCGCCGCGGAGTCCGCGCTCTATGGGACGTCCGACCTGCGCGCCCAGGAGCTCGCGGAGGAGAGCAAGACCGTCGCCGCCCGCCGGGTGCTCCGTCACAAGACCGAGCGTGAACCCGCCGCCACCGCCCTTCGCCTGGGGATGGTGCTGTCCGGCTTCCTCGCCGCCGCCATTGGCGCCTTCGTCCCGCCGCGCCTCCTGGACTTCAGCCGCTACGCCGAGGCCACCTGGGTGCCCGTGGCCACGGTGTGCGCGGGCGCCCTCTTCGTGGGCGTGCTCGCGAGCCTCATGGAGGTGACGCTGCGGGGCCTGGCCAACGGCAACCCGGAGCGCTGGGCCCTGCGGCTGTCGGGCCTGGTGTCCCTGCTGGTGACGGTGCTCTACCCGCCCATGCGCCTGATGCTGGGCCTGCTCAACCTGGGCGCCCGCACCATGGGCCGCCCCCTGCGCTTCGAGCCGCCGCCCCCGCCCCTGGAGGAGCTGGAGAAGCTGCTCGCCGCCCAGGCCGCGCGCAACGAGGTGGACAAGAGCGCCCCGCAGCTCATCCGCTCCATCTTCGAGCTGTCCGACAAGCGCTGCCGCGACGTGATGGTCAACCGCACGGACGTCATCTCCGTGGACGTCACCACGCCGCCGGAGGAGGTCTTGCGCATCCTGGCGGAGGAGAACCACTCGCGCATCCCCGTCTACAAGGACGACGTGGACCACATCGTCGGCGTGCTGCACGCGCGCGACCTCATCCCGCTGCTCCAGCACCCGGAGCTCATCGTCCTGCAGGACGTCATCCGCCCCGCCCACTTCGTGCCGTGGATGAAGCCCGTGGGGGACCTGCTGCGCGACATGCAGAAGCGGAAGATCCACATGGCCATGGTCGTCGACGAGTACGGCGGCTTCATGGGCGTCGTCACGCTGGAGGACATCCTCCGCGAAATCGTGGGCGACATCGGCGACGAGTTCGAGGTGGAGGAGAAGCTCGTCGAGAAGATGGCCGACGGCACCTCGCTGGTGGACGCCGCCATGGAGGTGGATCAGTTCACGAAGCTCTTCGGCTTCCCGCTGCCGGAGGGCGACTTCGACACGCTGGGCGGCTACCTGTCCTCGCTGGCGGGCCACCTGCCCGACGTGGGCGAGCGCTTCACGTACAACGGCTGGCAGTTCGTCGTGGCCACCAAGGAGGGCGCCCGCATCGACCGCGTGCGGATGTCCCGCCTCAAGAGCGTCGCCCCGGGCACCGCGGACGGCGCGCCCCGCGACGGCGTCCCCGCGCCGAAGGACGACGGCCAGGGCCCACCGCGCCCGCCCGCCGACTCCGGCGCGGCCCCGGACGCCAAGAGCTGAACGAGGCGCCTCACGGCGCCGGGCTGGACTCCCCGCCCGGCATCCACGCGATGTCCAGCGAGCGCGCGTCCCGGAAGGGCGCGCGCCGCTCGGAGCCGCCGAAGCGCAGCACCACGCCGCCCTCCAGCCGCACCGCGTGCGAGCCCGTCTCCGGACGGCCGCCCCCGCGCGCCACGGCCAGCGGGAAGGAGACCTCCAGGGGGACCTGGCCCTGCCCGTCCAGGGGCACGCCCAGCACCTGCTCGCCGGTGGCCACGCGCCGGCCGTCCACGCGCAGGTCGAAGTCCACGCGGGTGAGCGTGGCCGCGTCCGAGGACGGGTTCGCCACCTGGAGCTTCAGCGTGAGCGCGCCGGAGCCGTCCCGCGTGAAGGCCACGCCCACCGCCTCCACCCGCACCGCCTCGTCGTAGGCGCGCGGGCGGAAGGGCACCACGCCCAGGCAGCCGGACAGGAGGAAGAGACCGGCCAGGGCTGGCCCGAGCACCGCCCGGCGCGAGCGCATCAGCCGCCCAGCAGAGGCTGCAGCGCCTCCACCGTCAGGGGCCAGCCCGCGCGGCGCGCCAGCACCTCCAGCGCCTTGATGAACTCCGCCGCGGACTGGAAGCGGCGGGCCCGGTCCGCGAACAGCGCCTTGCGCGCCACCCGCGCCGCGTAGTCCGGCAGGTCCGGCGACAGCGAGGACAACAGCGGCACGCGCGCGTCCCGCACCTGGTGCATGAGCTGCGCTTCGTTGTCGCCGGTGAAGAGGCGGCGGCCGCCCCACAGCTCCCAGAGGATGACGCCCACCGCGTACAGGTCCGTGCGGGCGTCCACCGCCTGCCCCAGCACCTGCTCCGGGCTCATGTACGGCAGCGTGCCGCGCAGCGCGCCCGAGTCGCCGCGCATCATCCCCTCCACCTCCGCCACGCCGAAGTCGGTGAGCTTCACGTCGCCCTGGATGCCCAGGAGCACGTTGGCGGGGTTCACGTCGCGGTGGACGATGGTGGCGCCGTTCTCCCCCACCTTGGCGCGGTGGATGTAGTCCAGCGCCTTGAGGATGCACCACGCGATGTAGCAGGCGGACTCCGGCGGCATCGCGGCGCCCGCCTTGATGAGCAGCTCCTGCATGTAGCCCAGCGTCCGGCCACTCACGAGCTCCTGCACCATGAGGTAGTCCGGCCCGGCGCGGAACAGCCGGAACGTCCGCACGATGTGCGCGTTGCGCAGGCGCACCGTGAGCTTCGCCTCGTCGACGAAGGCCTTCACATACGCGGGGTCGTTGCGGAAGGACGGGTGCAGCCGCTTGATGACGACTTCCTCGGGCTCCCCGGGGGAGCGCTGGGTCGTCTCACGGGCACGCGCCTGATACACCTCGGCCATGCCGCCGACCGCCAGCCGGCCGACCACTTCATAGCCACCCAGGTCCGGAGCTTCCGCCACGCGGCAAGTTTAGCGCGGATCCGGAAGGGGCCCCACTATTCCTCTACCAGGGAGGAGAAGAGGGACTCGTACTTCCGGGCGGACGCGGCCCAGGAGAAGTCCTTCCCCATGCCCCGCACCTGGAAGTCGCCCAGCCGTGCGGGGTCCGCGTACAGGGAGAGCGCCCGGCGGATGGCGGCCAGGAGCGCCGAGCGGTGGAAGGACTCGAAGAGGATGCCGTTGCCGTCCAGCCCTCCCTCCACCGTGTCCACCAGCCCGCCCGTGGCCCGGACGATGGGCACCGTGCCGTAGCGCAGGGAATACATCTGGTTCAGGCCGCACGGCTCATAGCGGCTGGGCATGAGGAAGAAGTCCGCCCCCGCCTCCACCAGGTGTGACAGCTCCGGGTCGAACCCGATGCGCACGCCCACCTGCTTCGGGAAGCGGGCCTGCAGCGCCCTCAGGCCGTCCTCCAGGACAGGGTCGCCGTTGCCCACCGCCACGAACTTGAGGTCCGCCTGGAGCGCCGCGGGCAGCGTCTCCAGGA
Organism: Corallococcus exercitus; assembly: GCF_042231735.1. GTDB lineage: Bacteria > Myxococcota > Myxococcia > Myxococcales > Myxococcaceae > Corallococcus > Corallococcus exercitus_B. The sequence goes on along the minus strand of NZ_CP102577.1, from coordinate 8,252,902 downwards.
GCAGGTCCACGCCCTTCTGCCACGCCAGCCGGCTGACGATGCCGAACACCGGCGCCTTTCCCTCCGTGGGCAGGCCGAAGCGCTCCAGCAGGGCGCGCTTGCACACGGCCTTCCCCGCCAGGTCATCCGGGCCGTAGCGCGCCGGCAGGAAGGCGTCCGTCCGGGGGTTCCACTCGTGCGCGTCGATGCCGTTGAGGATGCCGGTGAGCGCGTGCGAGCGGCGGCGCAGCAGGCCATCCAGCCCGTAGCCCTGCTCCGCCGTCTGGATTTCGCGGGCGTAGGTGGGCGACACGGTGGTGAGCGCCTCGGAGTAGACGAGCCCCGCCTTGAGGAAGTTCACCTGGTCGTAGAACTCCACGCCCTCCGGGGTGAACAGGTCCCACGGCAGCCCCAGGTCGTCCATGGTCCGCTTGGGGAAGTGCCCCTGGTAGGCCAGGTTGTGGATGGTGAAGACGCACTTCGCCTTCGCCAGCGGCGTGCCCTGGAAGCCCCGGCGCAGCGCCACCGGGACCAGCCCCGTCTGCCAGTCGTGCAGGTGGATGATGTCCGGGAAGAAGCGCAGCCGCTGCGCGGCCTGGAGCGCGCCCACGCACAGGTAGGCGAAGCGGCGGGGGTTGTCCTGGAACTCGCCGCCCGCGTCGCCGTAGAGGCCCTTGCGGCCGCCGTAGAAGGCCTCGTTCTCCAGGAAGAGGACCTCCAGGCGTTCGGAGAGGCGCGCGGACAGGATGGGGCCGCCCGTCTCACCGAAGGGGAAGCGCAGCACCAGGGACTGGCCGGTGGGCAGCAAGTGTCCGGTGTTGCGCACGTCCTGGTAGCGGGGCGTGACGATCTTCACGTCGTGCCCCAGGCCGGCGAGCGCCGTGGGCAGGGCCCCGGCCACGTCGCCCAGTCCCCCCGTCTTCGAGAAGGGGGTGACCTCCGAGGCGATGAAGAGGATCTTCATGAGTCCCGCCATTGCGTGCGAGTCCCGACAGGGAGTCAACCGCGAACGTGCGCGCCGGAGCCGTGTTTCCTATGGTGCGCCGCGTGACGACGATTCCACCCGACCCCATCCAGCGCTTCGCGGACCTCTTCGCCCAGGCGAAGGCCGCAATTCCCGTGGACCCCAACGCCATGGTCGTGGCGTCCGTGGACGACCAGGGCCGCCCCAGCTCGCGCGTGGTGCTGCTCAAGGACTTCGATGCGCGGGGCTTCGTCTTCTTCACCAACTACAACAGCCGCAAGGGGCGCCAGCTCACCGCGCACCCGTACGCGGCGCTGTGCTTCTTCTGGCAGCCCCTGGAGCAGCAGGTGCGCATCGAGGGCCGGGTGGAGCAGGTGACGGACGCGGAGGCGGACGCGTACTTCCAGAGCCGCGCGCGCGGCAGCCAGATTGGCGCGTGGGCCAGCCTCCAGAGCCAGGAGCTGCCCTCGCGCGAGCTGTTGGAGCAGCGCGTGGCGGAGGTGGAGGCGCGCTTCCAGGGCCGCCCGGTGGAGCGGCCGCCGCACTGGAGCGGCTTCCGCGTGGTGCCGGACCGCATCGAGTTCTGGCACAGCCGCCCCAGCCGGCTGCACGAGCGCAACCTCTACCTGCGCGACGGCGCGGGCTGGAAGACGCAGCTGCTCTATCCGTGAGCCCTTGAGGCCGTGAGCCCGGTCAGGGCACGCGGTGCTCGCGGAAGGTGACGCGCAGCGTGTACGTGCCCGCCGGGGCCTCCACCCGCACGAAGTCCCGCGCGTGCGGCGTCTGGAGCGTCAGCGTGCCGCCCGTGGCCTGCTTCTCCCAGGCCACCAGCGCCAGGTCGTCCACCGCCGTCACGCCCTGGCCGGACTTCGGGGGCGCGGTGTTGAGCGTCAGGTCCAACGCCCAGGGCGCGTTCCACAGGTCCGGCCTCGGCGGATCCGCTGGGAAACGCAGGTCCTCCGCCACCAGCGTCCAGTCGTAGGTGCCGCCGTCATGGCGCAGCAGGGTCTGCTCGCCGAAGAGCGTGTAGGACTCCACGGGCAGGTACTGCACCTTCGCGGAGAAGGCGCCGCCGCCCTGGCCCTTCAGCCACGCCACCGCCGTGAGGTCGCGGTTGGGCGGGCCTTCGGCGAAGCCCGGCGGACGGAAGCGGTTGACCAGCCTCACCGCCGCGCTCCGCTCGCCCGACGCCCGGCGCTGACAGAGGGCCGCGGCGCCCCGGTGCGGCCCGTCCTGGCACACGTAGCCCGCGGCCGGGCCCACGCTCCAGCGCGGCGCCTCGTTGGCGTCGTCGTCCACGTCGTGGTCCTCGAAGTCGCCGTGCAGGAGCACGTCGCGCCCGGCCTTGAGCTTCACGCCCGTGCCCTCCGCCGCGCCCGTGAGCCGGGCCACCGCCACGGACTCGCCCGCCTGGCGCAGCGGCCGCAGGTCCACCGTGGCGCGGCCGTTGGCGTCCACCGTCACCGGCACGTCCACCGTGCGCTCGCTCACCGTCGCCTGCTGGCCTTCGGCGAGCAGCTCGCCCCAGGAGGGCTGGGGCACCAGCTCCACGCCGCCCTCGCGGGACAGCTCCGCCAGGTTGCGCAGGAAGCTGTCCGCCAGGTCGCCCGCGATGGGCCGGGGGCGGTAGTCCTCGATGTAGACGGGCACCGCGCGGGCGCGGTCCACGCGCGCGCCCGTGGCCTCCACCTCCGCCATGAGCCCCACCATCGTCTCCAGGCGGTCCTGGTCGAAGGCGAAGTTGCCCAGCGACTGCGCCATCAGCACGCCCTCGTGGCGCGCGAAGCCCTGCGGGATGTGCGGGTGGTGCGCGATGACCAGCCCCGCGCCCGCGTCCACCAGGTCGCGCATCCGCTGCGCCGTCGGGGGGGAGGGCCGGACGCTGTACTCGACGCCGGTGTGCAGCACCGCCACCGGCACGCGCCCCTGCGCCCGCTCCGCGCCCAGGAGCGCGGACACCCGCGTCATGTTCCGCGCGTCCGCCGCGCCGCCCTGGTTGGGGCCCGCGACGTACTGCTGGTCGTGCGCGCTGCCGGTGATGGAGCACATGGAGACCAGGCTGTAGTTCGCGCCCGCGAGCGGCACGCGCGCCGGCACGAAGGCCTCGTCCTCGTCGCGCCCCGCGCCGCTGAAGGCCATGCCCGTCGCGGCCACGTGCGCGAGCGTGTCGCTCAGCCCCGGCGCCAGGTAGTCGTAGACGTGGTTGTTGCCCAGGCTCACGTAGTCCACGCCCAGCCACGGCAGCGCGGGCAAGGAGCCGGGCAGCGTGAAGAACGCGTAGGCCTTCTCGTCGTGGGGCGTGGACGGGTGGTCCGTCACCGGCGTCTCCAGGTTCACGGCGCGGAAGTCCGCCGCCTGGAAGTAGGGCCGCACGTGCGTGAAGACGGCCTTCGTGCCCGGCAGCGGATCCGACACGCGGATGAGCGCCGCCGGGTCGTCCTTCGGCATCTGGTTGCGCGGCGTGGTGTCGTCCGGATCCAGGAAGCGCCGGCCCAGCGACACGTCGCCCGCGAAGAGCATCCGCACGCCGTCCTTCGCGGACAGGCGCACCGGCGGCAGCGTCACGCGCGTCTCCGTCAGGCTCCGGCGCAGCTCCACCGCGACCACCGCCGGGCGGAAGCCCTCCGCGTCCACCGTGAGCAGCCGGTTGTGACGGGGCAGCACGGGGAAGCGGAAGTGGCCCGCCTTGTCCGTGCGCGCCTGCGCATCCCCTACTTTCACCACGGCGTCCACCACCGGCGTCCCCGCGGTGGACACCAGCGCGCCCTCCAGGGCGATACCGGTGCAGGCGTAGTCATGGCGGGCGGTGCGCTCGGCTTCGGGAAGCGAGGCGTCCGCCGCGGGCTCCGGCGCGCAGGCCGTCAGCACCGGGGACTCCTCCTCCGGCGGCGGCTCCTCCGCCGTCTCGTCGGGAGGGGGCTCCTCGTCGGGAGGAGGCGCGTCGGGCGGGGGCGTCTCCCCGGTGGGGGGTTCGTCCGGAGGCGTCACCGGCGTCGAGGGCTCATCGCCCGGCGTCACGGCATCCTGCCCCTGCTTCGGCGTGGACGCGCCTGGACCGCACGCCACGAGACACGCCGCCACCCACCCCACGGGCCACCACCGCCGCCACGCCATCCACCCCTCCGCCGCGAACGTCCTCGCGACGAGATGGGGACGAAGGCAGGCAGGCGCCAGGGAAGGCCTCGTCCCCGGGGGCTGCTTGCCTGCCCCCGGGGGCTGGGGGAGTGTTCACCCGGGAACACCAACCCCATCCCTCAGGGCACTACCAGGGCACTTCGGCGCCCTCGTAGTCGAAGAACCGGCCGGAGTGCTCCAGCGAGATGCTGTCGATGACCCTCAGCATCCCGCGCACGGACTCCTCCGGCGGCAGCGGCGCGTCCTGCCCGCCCATGTCCGTCTGCACCCATCCCGGATGCAGCAGCACGCACGCCAGCCCCTCGCGGCGCAGGTCGTTGGACATGGAGCGCACGCCCATGTTCAGCGCGGCCTTGGACATGCGGTAGGCGTACGCGCCGCCCTCCGTGTTGCTGGAGAGCGACCCCATGCGCGACGTGACGTGCGCCACCTTGCGCCCCGCCCCGGTCCGCAGCGCCGGCAAGAGCGCGGAGGTGATGCGCAGCGGCCCGAGCGCGTTCACCTCGATGGTGCGCGCCAGGTCCTCGAAGTCCAGCTCGTGCAGCCCCACCCACTGGCCGGACACGCCCGCGTTGTTGATGAGCACGTCCACCGGCTCCAGGGAGACACGCTCCGCGAACGCCTGGACGCTCGCCGCGGAGGTGACGTCCAGCGGGTGGATCCTCAGGCGGTTGCCTGCTTCCAGCAGCAGCGGCTCCAGCCGGCGCGCCAGCTCCGGGGCCCGCACGCCGGCGTCCACGGTTTCCCCCCGTCGCAGCAGTTGCTGCACGAATTCGAAACCGATGCCACGGCTGGCTCCCGTGATGACATAGCGCATGCCTTTATTAACGCGCCGGATTGCTCTCCTTGGCAAAGCTCTTGCCTTCGCACTAAGGCGCCCGGGGTTGCTCACCTCAAGACAAGGGTAGGAGTTCAGACGTCATGACGGTCGCGGTCATTGGGGGAGGCATCACCGGATTGGCCCTGGCTCACCGATTGCGGGCTCGCGGAACATCTGCCGTGGTGCTGGAGTCGACTTCGCGCGTGGGCGGAAACGTGCAGACCCACGCACGAGCGGGCTACTTGCTGGAGGCCGGGCCCAACAGTTTCCTGGACCGGGAGCCCACGACCCGTGAACTGGCGGAGACCCTTGGTGTGTCTTCAAGAATCCGTCCGGCGGACGCGGCGGCGAAAAACCGTTTTGTATTCACACGCGGTGCGTTGAGAGCCCTCCCCGCGTCCCCTCCGGCCTTCCTGAAGTCCGACATCCTTCCCCTCGCGTCCCGCCTGCGGGTGGTGGGGGAGCTGTTCAGCCGGCGCAACCCCACGGGTTCGGATGAATCCCTGGCCCAGCTGGGTCGGCGCCACCTGGGACGCGAGGCGACCTCGGTCCTCCTGGACGCGATGCAGACGGGCACCTACGCGGGAGACCCGGAGCAGCTGAGCGCGGAGGCCACCTTCCCGCAGCTGGTGAAGTTCGAGCGCGAGCACCGCAGCCTCATCCTGGGCGCCATCCGGGCGCAGCGCGCGGCGCGGCAGGCGAAGGCCGCGGGCGCGGGCCCCGGGCTCACCGGACAGATGAGCACGTTCGACGGCGGCCTGGGCGTGCTGGTGGACGCGCTGGCGAAGGCGCTGGGCGGCGCGGTGCGCACGGACGCGAGGGTGGAGGGGCTGGAGCGTGTGGCGGACGGCTGGAAGGTGCGCTTCCAGGAGCGTGGCCAGCCGGCGGAGCTGACCGCGTCGCACGTGGTGCTGGCGGTGCCCGCGCACGTGGCGGCGGCGCTCTTGCGCCCGCTGGACGCGGAGCTGGCGCGGCAGGCGGACAGCATCCCCTACGCGCCCATCGCCGTGGTGCACCTGGGCTTCGCGCCGGGGACGGTGCCGAAGCCGGACGGGTTCGGGTTCCTGGTGCCGGCGGTGGAGGGCACGGCGATGCTGGGCACCATCCACGTCTCCACCACGTTCCCCTTCCGCGTGGAGGGCGGGCGGGTGCTGCTGACGTGCCTGATGGGCGGCGCGCGCCGGCCGGACGTGGTGGCCCGGGACGAGGACGCGCTGGCGGCGCTGGCGCGCGAGGAGCTGAAGGCGATGGCGGGCCTCACCGCCACGCCGGAGCTGACGGAGGTGATCCGCTGGCCGCGCGGGATTCCGCAGTACACCGTGGGCCACCTGGAGCGCATGGCGGCGATGGACGAGCGCTTGAAGCGCTGGCCCGGCCTGCACCTCACCGGCAACGCGTACCGGGGCGTGGGCGTCAACGACTGCATCCGCGAGGCGACGCGGCTGGCGGACGCGCTGGGCGGGGAGGCGGCGGGAGCGGTCCAGAGCGCCTGAGCGACCGCTCACCCGGGGCTCGCGACGGCCGGGGGCAACCCTCCCTGAAGGGCCCCTGGGTCGCTGGCACAGTGCGTGGGCATGTTTCACGGACACTGGAGAAAGCCCCCATGTTCTCACTGCGCTCGCCGCTCCTGTTCGTGCTCGCCGTCCTCTTCTTCCCAGCGGTGCTCGCCGGGACGCTCGTCCTGGACCTCGTCCCCGCGCCCGCCCCCCAGCGCTAGGGCGCGGGACGGTGTAGCCTTCCGCTTCCGCATGCCGGAGACATCGTCGGAAGGCTCCATCGTTCGCGCCACGCTGCGCGCGCTCGTCGCGCCGTGGCGGCTGGCGCCCATCGTCCTGGTGTCCATTCCGCTGCTCGCGGCCCAGGTGCGCTGGAGCCTGGACCCGCGCGCGTTCTGGATTGGCCTCCTGCTGTGCCTGCTGTGCGTGGTGGTGGCGCCCGTGTCGTACCGGGTGCTGTTCCCGGAGGGGCTGGACCTGAGCCACGGCGGCATCCGCCTGCTGCTCTACGCGGCGGTGGGCAGCGGCGTGGTGCTGTCGGTGGGCTATGCCCTGCCGCGCGTCACGCAGATGCAGCCCACGTTCCTGTCGGAGCCGTACAACCTGGCCATCTGCGGCGGCCTGTTCCTGGTCGCGGGCTGGGGGCTGGGGCGGGACATCGGCTTCGAGGAGACGCTGGCCCACGAGCGGGCACGCGCCGCCCGCTTCGCCTGGGAGGCCGAGCAGGCGCAGCTGCTGGCCCTGCGCAGCCACCTGGATCCGCACTTCCTCTTCAACACGCTCAACGCCATCGCGGAGTGGTGCCGCGAGGACGGCGCCGTCGCCGAGGCCGCCGTGCTGCGGCTGTCCACGATGCTCCGCTCCGTCCTCGCGGGCGTGCGCAGCGTCACCTGGCCGCTGTCGCAGGAGCTGGAGCTGATGCGCACGCTCTTCGACCTGCACCTCCTGCGCGACCCGGACCTGTTCCAGCTGCGCATGGACGTGGCGGACGGGCTCGCGGACGTGCCCGTGCCCCCGCTGGTGCTCTTGCCCCTGGCGGAGAACGCGGTGAAGCACGGCCCGGCGGCCGGCCACCGGGGCCCGCTGAGCGTGGAGGTGGTGGCGCGCGAGGGGACGGTGGTGGTGTCCATCGACAACCCCGGCGCGTCCCGGGGCCCGCGCGAGGGCAGCGTGGGCCTGCCCACCGTGGAGCGCAGGCTGGCGCTGGCCTATGGCGGCCACGCCCTCCTGTCCATGGAGAGCGCCGACGGGCGCACCCGTGTCACCGTCACCCTGCCCCGCCAGGGCCCCCAACCCGGAGTCCTCACGTGAGAGAGCCCCTGCGCGTCCTCATCGCCGACGATGAACTGCTGGCCCGGAAGCGCCTGTCCCGCCTGCTGGCCGCGCTGCCGGACGTGAGCGTGTGCGGCGAGGCGGTGGATGGGGACTCGGTGCTCGCGGCGGTGCGCGCGGGCGGCGTGGACGTGGTGCTGCTGGACATCCACATGCCGGGACTGAGCGGGCTGGACGCGATGGCGCTGCTGCCGGAGGGCGGCCCCCACGTCATCTTCTGCACCGCCCACGCGGAGCACGCGGTGAACGCCTTCGAGCACGGCGCGGTGGACTACGTCCTCAAGCCCGTGGAGGCGGCGCGGCTGCAGAAGGCGCTGGAGCGGGCGCGGGCGCGGCTGCCGGCGCGGGTGAAGCCCGTGGCCGTGGCGCCGCAGCCGGCGGTGCCCGCGGGAGAGAAGCCCGCCTTCGCGCGGCTGCCCATCCCGACGCGGCAGGGCCTGGTGCTGGTGTCGCCGGACGCCATCTCCCACGCGTCGCTGGAGGACGAGCTGGTGACGGTGTTCACCGCGCAGGGCGACTTCCTCACCGACTTCACGCTCAACGAGCTGGCGGACAAGCTGCCCCAGGAGCACTTCCACCGGGTGCACCGCCGCGCGCTGCTCAACCTGTCGCACGTGACGCGGCTGGAGCCGCTGGAGACGGGCGGCTACCTGGCGCGCACGGCGCGCGGACACGCGGTGGAGGTGAGCCGCCAGTCCGCGCGCGAGCTGCGCCGCATGCTGGGCCTGCGCAAGGGCGCGGAGGACGAGGGCTGAGGCCACGCCCCCCGCGGGCCTTCAGTTCCAGACGAACAGCCGGTGCACCTGCGCCGCGTCGTCGCCCAGCGTGTCCATCAGGGCCTGCTTCGCGGGCGCGGGCAGCTCCGCGCCGCCGCGCGCGCAGCGGGCCGCGTCCTCGAGGGCGAAGGCGGGGGCCTTGCAGTACGCGTCCTGCCAGCGCGACAGGAGCGAGGCGAAGAAGGTCTGCTCGTAGCCGCGCAGCTGGCCGTCCAGCCAGCCCTCCTTGTTCGGCCGCTCGAACTTCTGCGGGCGCACGCCGCCGGGCTCGAAGGTGATGTTGTGCTCGATGCCGGTGGCCTCCAGGGACTTCTCCGCCTTCACCGCCAGCGGCGCGTGGCGCTCCTGGAGGAAGCCCTGGGCCACCACCGCGAAGTGGTACTCCACGCCCCTGCGCTGCGCGTGGTAGTCGAAGGAGCGCGACACGTCGCGGTACTTCGTCACCTCCACCGTCGTCTTGTACTCCACCGTCTTCGTCTGGCGGACCAGGCGCTTCTTCATCACGCCCTTGTCCTCGTAGGACTCCTCCACCGAGTACGGCACCTCCGCCGTCGCGGTGCGGTCCTCGTGGTCCGTGTACGGCACGCGCTCCGTCCACGTCGCCGTCAGCTGCACGGGCTCGCTGATGCGCCGCTCGCTCAGGCTGCCGGCGATGGTGAGGGGCGCGTGGCGCTGGGACGCCTCCGAGTACCAGGGCGAGGCCTCGAACGCGCCCGACAGCCGCGTCATGAGGTACTGCACCACGTCGCTGCTGATGCCATCCACGGACACCTGCCACGTGGGCCCCCCCAGCGCCTCCGGGAACATCCCCGCGCGGGGCGCGGGCTGCTGGTAGCGCCCGCAGTAGCGCGACACCAGCTCCGTCCAGTGCTGCGCGCCGCCGGACAGCGACTGCTTCAGCTTCGCGCACGTCGCCGCGCCGCCCTGCGCCACCGCCTCCTCCATGTCGCGGCGGATGGGCGCCATCTCCGGGTGGCCCAAGAGCGCGCGCTTGCGGTCCAGGTGCGACTCCGCCGTCAGCGCGTGGCCCCGCTTCGCCTGGTCGATGATGAGCTGGCGCAGGTGCTTGTGCGTGCCGGCCATCTCCTCCAGGAGCGAGCTCTCCATGCCGCCGTCCAGCTTGGAGTTCCACTTCACCTTGTAGGTGAAGAACTGCTCCAGGTTCACTTCCGCGTCCTCGTCCCGCCCCTCCACCCGCGCCTGCCGCGCCTGGGTGAGCAGCTGCGACAGGCCGCGCCAGCGCAGGTCCTCCAGCGACGAGCGATACTCCGGGTTGTTGGGCTCGTCGTTGACGAGCTTCACGTACACCTCGGCCGCCTCGACGAAGCGGCCCTTCTCCGCCAGGTCGTTGGCGTGGCTCCGGGTGGTCGTGCACGCGGTGAGTGCGCCCGCGCACAGGAGCGCGGGCACGAGGAAGGACTTCCGGCGGGCGCCGGAGCGGAACGCAGCGAACAAGGAGGCAATCACGGAAACGGAACCCTTCAGCGCGAGGCGCGTGGCCCCGCAGGCTGACCCACAGGATGCCGCGATTATTCACCGCGACGGCCCCGTCCCGACAAGGCCCCCACCCAGGCCCGGAGCCCAGGTCCCCTCAGCGCTCCACCGGCCAGGTGTGCACCGGCAGCCCCTCCTCCGACAGCTCCAGGTAGCGCTCCAGCATGGCCGCCAGCGCGTCCTGCCGGGGCATGTGCGCCTCCAGCCGCTCCAGCACCGCCCGCTGCCAGCGCGCCCCGGTCCGCTGGAGCGCCACCCGCCGGGCGATGATGTCCAAGAGCCCGTCCGCCTCCGCCGCGTCCACCCCGGCCTCCGTCAGCCCGCGCCGCGCCACCGGCAGGAGCTGCTTCACCAGGTCCACCGCCGGCATCACCCGGGGGCTGGGCGCGGCTTCCGACGGCCACAGCAGCGTCGCGCCCAGGCCGTGGTGCGCCGCCTGCTTGAAGTTGCGCCGCGCCTGCCAGAAGGGCAGCGCCGGCAGCAGCGCGTCCACCCGCTCCGCCAGCCCCAGCGTCAGCCCCAGCAGGAACGCGCCGTTGGCCACCATGTCCACCGGCGTGGGGCCCGACGGCAGCGCGCGGAACTCGATGCGCACGTGGCCTTCGCCCTGCGGATCATAGACGGCCCGGTTCCACGACCAGACCGTCCCCTGGTGCAGCCGCAGCTCCTCCAGCTTCGGCAGGCCTCCGGCGGCCACCACCTCCAGCGGGGACTCCTGCCCCATCACCGGCAACAGCGGCGGGTAGAGCGCGACGGCCTCCGCGAACAGCTCGTGCGGGCCCTCGCGCACCCAGCCGTGCCCGAACGTCACGCGCGGGTGCAGGTGCGCGGCCTCGTCGCTGTCGCTCCGGTCGTCGGTGGCCTGCTGGAAGAGGGCCACGCGCGTCTCCTCCCACAGCCGCTTGCCCAGGAACACCGGCGAGTTGCCGCACGCGGCCAGCACCGGCCCGGTGGCCAGCTGCGCGGCGTTGTACACACGCGCGAAGTCCTCCGGGGCCACGCGCAGGTGGAACTGGAGCGACGTGTTCGCCCCCTCCAGCGTCACGTCCTCCCAGGTGAGGTTGAGCGTGTCGTCGCCCGCGATGGCCACCTGGAAGGGCCCGTCGCGCCGCTTGCGGATGGCCGTGGCCAGCGCCCGGTAGCGCGCCTGCGGCGTGAGCGCGTTCTTGCCCAGGTTCGCCTGCCGCAGCGTGGGGAGGATGCCCACCGCCACCACGCGCGCGCCCTCTGTCGCCGCCACGCGCTTGAGCTCCGCCAGCACGTCGTCCAGCTGGGCCTGGAGCCCCGTGAACGGCCGTCCCGCCAGCAGCGAGGGACGCAGGTTCATCTCCATGTTGAAGCGGTTGAGCTCCAGCGTGAGCCGGTCGTCCTTCGACTTCGCCAGCACCTGCTGGTTCACCGGCAGCGGCGAGCCCGCGCCGTCCACCAGCGCCACCTCCAGCTCCGCGCCCATCGTCACGGGCCCCACGCCGAAGCCGGGACGCCGCAGCACCTGGCGCAGCGCCTCCAGGCTCTCCGCGAGCCGCGCCACGAACCGCGCATGTTCCTCCGGCGAGAACTCCTCCTGCTGGATGGCCAGTCCCATAGGCCCTCCACGATTGGCACGACGCGGCACGCTCGCACGCGAGGTGTCACCCGCTGGACGCGTGCGCGTGCTCCAAGGGCTGCTCCCCTGGCCGCCCCCCAGGCCGGCGGACCCGGGTGCGCCAGCGCCGGGTGTGTTATCCCAAGGCCCGTCATGCCGGACGCCACCGTCAACCTCTACGACCTGCCCCGCCCCGCGCTGGACGCGCGGCTCGCCGGCTGGGGCTTCAGCCCCCAGTACCGCGAGCGCGTGTGGACGGGCCTGTACCGCGACGGCGTCACCGCGCTGGGCGACGTGACGGGGCTGCGGCCGGACCTCCAGGCCGCGCTCCAGGAGCACGCGCACCTGGGCGCGCTCGCCACGCACCACGAGAGCTTCAGCAGCGACGGGCTCACCCACAAGCTGCTGCTGCGCCTGCACGACGCGCAGACCATTGAGACGGTGCTGATGCGCTTCAAGGGCCGCGCCACCGTGTGCGTGAGCACGCAGGCCGGGTGCGCCATGGGCTGCGTCTTCTGCGCCACCGGCCAGATGGGGCTGTCGCGCCACCTGACGCCGGGCGAAATCGTGGGCCAGGTGCTCCACGTCACCCGCATCCTGCGCGCGCAGGGTGAGAGCTTGCGCAACATCGTGCTCATGGGCATGGGCGAGCCCCTGCACAACTACGAGCACACCATGTCCGCGGTGGACATCCTCGTGGACCCCAAGGGCCTGGCGCTGGCGCCGCGCTTCATCACCCTGTCCACCGTGGGCGTGGTGCCCGGCATCCTCCGGCTCGCGGACGAGGCGCGGCCGGTGCAGCTCGCGGTGAGCCTCCACGGCGCGACGGACGCGGAGCGCGCCGCGCTGGTGCCCGCGGGCCGCCGCTGGCCGCTCAATGAACTGATGGACGCGTGCCGCTACTACGTGGCGAAGCGCAAGCGCCGCATCTTCTTCGAGTGGACGCTCATCTCCGGCCGCAACGACACCGCGGAGCACGCGCACACCCTGGGCCAACTGCTCCACGGGATGGACGCGCACGTGAACGTCATCCCGCTCAACCCCACGGTGGGCTATGACGGCGGGCCCAGCGTCCCCGACGCGGTGCGTGCGTTCCAGGACGTGCTCACGTCGCACGGCGTGCCCAGCACGGTGCGCCAGCGTCGTGGCATCGACATCGACGCGGGCTGCGGCCAGCTCAAGGCCGCCGTGGAGCGCAAGCCCCGCCGCTCCCTCCCCGTCGCGTCCTGAGCAACGTGCGGGGTCGCACGGAACACCACCCGACCCACGGTGTCACCCCGCCGCGCTAGCGTGCGCCCCGCTCACATGTGCGTCACGGATGTGGGCGGCACGTGGATGTTCGTGGGCCCTTGCATGGCATGGGCTCGTGGGCACATTCTTCAAGACGGCTTCCACGCAACCCCAACGGCTTCTCTGGCGGAGGTGGGCAATGCTTTCCATCCAGGAGCACGGCACGGTGGAAGAGGCGAGCAGCAACCTGCTCGACTTCATCCTGATCCCCGACAACTGGCTCGAGCAGGCGCCTCCGCAGCCCGAGGGCTCCTCCACGTGGCCGGCATCGGACACCCAGTACCAGCGGCGCGTGGGCGCGCTGCGCATCTGTGCGTCGGTGGACGTCGCGCCGTCGCTGGACGTGACGCTCCACATCGCCTTCCGCGCGCCGGGGCTCACGCCCCTCAAGGCGGCGGACCACCTGGAGAGCTTCCTCAAGCAGCGCCTGCCGCTGACGCCCAACAGCGAGTGGCAGGTGGAGGTGGACGAGCGCCGGTGGATCCACTTCTCGCGCCGCTACGCGGGCACGCACCTGCTGGCCTGAGGCGGCGCTACGGCGTCAGCTGGTAGTGCCGCAGCGGCTGGGCCACGTTCTTCACCGGCGTCTCCGTGAGGGCGCCGAACTGGAGCTTGCGCACGAAGGGCTCCTGCGAGTGCTTCAGCGCTTCGTGCACGCTCTCCATCACCAGCGTCTCCCGGAAGCCCGCCAGGGACTGAAGGCGCGCGGTCTGGTTCATGCCGCTGGAGAACGCGGTGTAGTTGCGGTTGGGCCCGAAGAGGCCGCAGTTCGCGGTGGCCAGGTTCACGCCCACCGCCACGCCCAGCCCCGGCAGCTTCACCCGCTGGCACAGCGCGGCCACCTCTTCACGCGCGCCCAGCTCCGCGGTGAAGGCCTGGATGTCGTTGGCGGCGCGCACGGCGGCCTCCGCGCGGCGCACGCGGTCCGTCTGGAAGAAGGGCGGGCCGAAGAGGCCGATGACGCAGTCGCCCACCATCTTGTCGAACACGCCGCCGTGCGCCCAGATGCAGTCCACGGCGCGCGCGCTCCACTCGTCCACGAAGCGGCCGATGCTGCGCGGGCTGTCGAAGCCCTGCTCGCAGATGCGGGTGAAGCCGTTGATGTCCGCGAACAGGATGCCCACCTCCTGCTCCTGCGCGCGCAGGTGCCGCGCGTAGTCCGGGTCCTCCAGCAGCGCGTCGATGGCGTCCGTGGGGAAGAACTGCGACAGGTGGATGCGCTCGCGGTTGTAGTCCAGGAGGCGCTGGCTCAGCGTGGAGGCCAGCACGCGGATGAGGTCCATCGCGTACGCGGAGAAGCCCTCGTTGCTCCAGACGACAATCTTGCCCAGCGGCTCGCTGCGCGTGGCCGCGGAGATGAGCACCGCCTCCGTGGTGCGCCCGTCGAACAGGCGCTTGAGCACGCCCGCGTCCCCGTGCAAGAGCCGCGTGCCGTGCTGGTGGAGCAGCGACTCCAGCGGGGCGCTGGGCTGCTCTCCGCTCTCGTACTCCAGCTGCCCGTGCCGGTACGTGCGGTAGTGCAGCACGTGCGGCTGCACGGCGTCTCGGTACAACAGGAGGAAGCCCGGCAGCCGCACCCGCTGCGCCAGCGTGCGCACCGCGTGGTCCATGCCCGCCTCGAAGACGGGGTTGGCCAGGTGCTCGTTGCACTGGAGGATGAGCTGGTGCTTCTCCGACGCGGTGTGGACCAGCATCAGCACCGTGTCCAGCTCCTCCGCCACCACGTCCAGCGCGCGCAGGCGCCGCGCGGTGACGCCCGCGTCACCCGGCGGCCCCGCGTAGAGCACGCCCAGCGTGCCCACCGGTGAGCCCGCCACGTCCAGCGTCTGGGTGAGCAGCGTGCCCGTGTCGTGGACGCTCAGGCCCGTGGGCCCCGCCAGCAGGCTCCCGGGGAAGACGCCGCCCCAGTCGCCCTCGCTCCAGGTGTGCTCCACCAGCTCCTCGTCGCGCGTGGTGACCGCGATGCCGCGCGCGCCCAGGTGCGTCAGCAGCGTGGGGAAGCAGCGCCGGAAGCACTGGGTGAGCGTCTCGCGCTCCCGGAGGCTCTCCTCCAGGAGGTCGTCCGTGACACGCCCCAGCTGGCGCAGGAAGCGGTACTCCTCCAGGGACAACTCAGCGGGTGGGGCCGTGGGCGCTGGGGTCATGTGCGCCCCTTGTACCGCCGCCGGGAGGAACTGTCACAGCGCGGGCACGTGCTTCGTGCCGCCCACCACGACGCCGTCCTGGACCTCGATGAGCCAGTAGCCCTCCTTCCCTGCCTGGGTGGAGGAGCCCGCGCCGAACAGGTGGGGCCGGTCCTGGGTGGCCGGGTGGTGGTAGCGCTGGTGGATGTGGCCGTGGAGCACCGCGAAGCGCGGGCCCGGCAGGAGCTTCAGGAGCGCGTCCGCGTCATGCAGCCCGTGGTGCCAGCCGTCCGCGAGGTTCGCGGCACCGCGCGGCGCGTGGTGCACCACCACCAGGATGGCGCGGCCGTCCAGCCGGGCGTCCTTCAGCAGGGCCGCCAGGCCTTCGAGCTGCGCGGGGCCCACGCTGCCGTAGGACAGGCCGGGCGTGGGCAGCGGGCGCGCGGAGCACAGCCCCACCACCGCGGCGCCCTCCCCCACCAGCCGCACGAAGGGGAACGCGCCCTCGCGGCGGTACTCGGGCAGGTCGCTCTCCAGCAGGTCCCCGAAGTGCTGGGCGAAGCGGCCCGCGCGGGCGGCGCCGGGGGTGAAGACGTCGTGGTTGCCCGGGATGACGGTGCAGCGCGCGGGCGTGGGGGCCAGGGGGCTGAGCGCGGCGCGGGCGGCGCGGAACTCGCCCTCCAGGGCGTAGGCGGTGAGGTCGCCGGAGAGGATGAAGTGGTCCACGCCGTGCGTGCCTGCTTCGCGGGCGATGGCGGAGAGCGTGGCCTGCGCGTTGCGGTAGGCCTTCGCCCGGCCTCCCGCCGTCA
The DNA here is from genome assembly GCF_042231735.1 of Corallococcus exercitus. Lineage (GTDB taxonomy): Bacteria > Myxococcota > Myxococcia > Myxococcales > Myxococcaceae > Corallococcus > Corallococcus exercitus_B. The sequence continues at coordinate 8,237,099 of NZ_CP102577.1, read as the reverse complement.
GCTCGACGAGCGCCACCCAGCGGCGCCAGCCCAGCTTGTGCAGCGGCAGGGCGAAGTAGTCCTCGGTGATGTGGACGTCGGAGCAGTGCAGGAAGCGCATGGAGGCAGTCACATCCCACGGAACGGAAGGAAGCGGCGGGGCATTCTCTCCCAGCACGCCGGGCGGGGAAGTTATGGTTCTGGCCACGATGCGAGGACGCTTCGCCCCCAGCCCCACCGGCCGCATGCACCTGGGCAACGTGAGAAGCGCGCTCCTGGGCTGGCTCCAGGCCCGGGCCGCGGGCGGCGCGTTCCTCCTGCGCATCGAGGACCTGGACCGCGCGCGCTGCCGCCCCCAGTTCCTCCAGGACCTCTACGAGGACCTGCGCTGGCTGGGCCTGGACTGGGACGAGCCACCGCTCGTGCAGAGCGAGCGCGACGGCGTCTACCGCGAGGCCCAGGCAAAGCTCGAGCGCGAGGGGCTCATCTACCCGTGCTTCTGCACGCGCGCGGAGATCGCCCGCGCGGCGAGCGCCCCCCACGGCCTGTCCGATGAGGGGCCCCGCTACCCGGGCACCTGCGCGAACCTCACCGCCGAGCAGGTGTCAGAGCGCTCCCGCACGCGCGCCCCCGCGTACCGCTTCCGCGCGCGGGCGGGCGAGGTGCGCTTCGTGGACGAGCTGATGGGCCCGCAGGCCCAGGACGTCCAGGCGCTGGTGGGGGACTTCGTGGTGCGCCGCAACGACGGCGTGGCCAGCTACCAGCTCGCGGTGGTGGTGGACGACGCGGCCAGCCGCATCACCCACGTGCTGCGCGGGGACGACCTGTTGCCCTCCACGCCCCGGCAGCTCCAGCTCTACGCCGCGCTGGGCCTGAGCGCGCCCGCGTTCCTCCACGTGCCGCTGGTGCTGGGTGAGGACGGCAAGCGGCTGGCGAAGCGCGACGGGGCGTTCGCGCTCGCGGAGCTGCGGGCGCGCGGCCGGCCTCCCGAGCACGTCCTGGGGCTGCTCGCCGCCTGGAGCGGCCTGGGTGACGGCAGCCCGGTGACGCTGCCCGCGCTCGTCGCGCGCTACCGAACGGACGTGCTTCCTCGCGCGCCGGTGGTGGCGCGCGAGGCACTGCTCCTCGACGCGCTCGGCCTGCGCTGAGGCTCACCCGGCCGTCCGTCCCACCCTTCCGGACGGAGCGGCCGTGAGGCAGCAAATGAAGCGGCGGCCCTGGTGCACACCTTCATCCCAGACACGTACGTGCTGGCCGTGCCCCAACGCGGCCAGGCGACTCACGGGAAGCGAGGGTGGAGTCCAATGGCAGCCATTGTCGAAAGTGAACGCGCCGGCATCATCCCAGCGGTGCCGGGCAGTGCGTACAAGCTGAGCTGGGGGGCCATCTTCGGTGGCACCTTCGTCGCGCTGGGCGTCTGGATCCTGCTCTACACGCTGGGGCTCGCGCTGGGCCTGTCGTCAGTGGACCCCGGCGACGCAGGGAGCGCGAAGTCCGCGGGCATCTTCACCGGCATCTGGGGCGTCATCGCTCCGCTGGTCGCGCTCTTCGTGGGCGGCATGGTGGCCGCGCGCAGCGCGGGCATCGTGGACAAGGCGGGGGGCGCGCTGCACGGCGCGGTGCTCTGGGGGCTGACGACGATCGCGGGCGTCCTCCTGGTGGGCATGCTGCTGTCGAACGTGCTGGGCGCGGTGTTCAGCGTGGGCAAGACAGCGGTGAGCGCGGGCGGCTCCGCCGCGGTGGGCGCCGTGACGGGAGGCGGCGGGGCGGCGCAGGCGGTCGGCCTGGACGCCAACGACGCGCTCGCGCCGGTGAACCAGCGCCTGCAAGCGGAGGGCAAGCCCGCCATCACCGCCAACCAGCTGGAGGCGGCGACGAAGGACATCGTCACCGAGGGCGTGCGCCAGGGCCGCGTGGACCGCGAGCTGCTGGTGAGCAACATCGCGCAGAACACCAACCTGTCGCGCCAGGACGCGCAAGAGGTGGCCACCCGAGTGGAGCAGCAGATTGACCAGGCCAAGGGCAAGGTCGGCCAGGTGGGCGAACAGGTGCAGCAGGGCGCGCTGACGGTGGCGGACCGCTCCGGCCGCGTCTTCTGGGGCATCTTCGCGGGGCTGCTGCTGGGGCTCGTCGCGTCGGTGCTCGGCGCCACGCTGGGCGTCAGCCGCAAGCAGCGCATCCGCGCAGAAGGGGCGGTGGTGACGCCTCCGACGACGACAACGCCCACGCCCACGTCGCGGCGCGAGGTGTATCCGTAGCCTCGGGCGCTCGCGTGCATCCCCGCTTCACGGTCCACCCGTGAGGCGGGTATGACACGCGGGCTCCCGGCCCATGGCGTCCTCGAACCGCACCCTCTTCCGCTGGCTCCTCATCCCCGGCCTGAGCCTGGGGCTGTTCCTGCTGTTCACGCTGGGGGCCGCGTGGGTGACGCGCTTCACGGACGCCCCGGAGCTGCCCGGGCCCGCCGCGCAGGTGCCAGGGCCTCCCCGGGCCCCACCGCCGCGAGCGGCCGCGCCGGTGGCCGAGCCCTCCCGGGCCGCGCCGCTCCCGCGCCCCGCCGCGCCGGTGCCAGGGCCTCCCCGGGCCCCGCCGCCCCGCGAGGACTGGGACGCCCCCGACCCGCGCCGCGTGGAGGTGGTGGAGCCGGTGGTGGAGGCCTCCTCCGGCCGCATCGACGCGGAGGACCTGCGCCTGGCCCTCCAGGCGGTGACTCCGCTCGTGCAGCAATGTTTCCAGGACGCCGCACAACGCAACCGGGGTACACAGGAAGTGAAGCTGCGCTTCACCGTGGAGGGCGAGGGCTCCGAGGGGAGGATGAACCGGGGCGTGCTCGTCTCCAGCACCATCCCGGACCCCATGGTGCAGGCGTGCGTGCTGGACTCGCTCCTGGACGCGCGCTTCCCGGCGCCCCACCTGGGCGGGTCCGCGACGGTGCTCTACCCGTTCCGTTTCACCGTGCCTGGGGACGCTGGCCCGTGAGGTCGGGTTGCGCGTAAGGTTCAGCCCCCTTCGTTCCCCCTCGCATGCCCGTCACCGTCGAACAGCTCGCGCCTTCCCACTCGGACGCCCTGCGCGCGCTCCTGGCGAAGGATCCCGTCCACAACCTCTACCTCCTGGGGTTGCTGGAGGAGTTCGGCATCGCGGCGCCGGAGCGGCAGGCGGCCTTCGCCTTCCACGGCCGCTTCGACAGCGGCGTCCTCACCGCGGCCGTCTTCGTGGGCGGCGAGGGCGGGCTCGTGGTGCCCAGCGCCAGCGACGCCAGCGCCACCGGCGTCATCGCGGACGCGCTCGCCCCCAGCCTCAAGCTGCGCGCCACCGTGGGGGACAAGGCCGCCGTGGACGCGCTGGTGCGCAGCCTCTGCGAGGGCAAGCCGCGCCTGTCGCGCACCCAGCGGCTGTTCAGCGTCTCCGCGGACGACCTGGGCCCCTTCACCAACCCCACCCTGCGCCTGGCCCGCGAGGAGGACGTGCCCCGCCTGCTGCCGCTGGCCCAGGGCTACGTGCGCGAAATCCTGGAGCGCGACCCGCTGGCGGAGGACCCCACGCACTACGAGGCCCGCGTCCTCCAGCGCGTGCGCCAGCGCCGCACCTACGTGCTGGAGGAGGGCGGCGAGCTCGTGTTCAAGGTGGACATCGGCTGCCGCTCGCAGTTCGGCGCGGAGCTGGAGGGCATGTACACGCCCCCGTCCCGCCGCCGCCAGGGCCACGCCACGCTGTGCCTGGGACAGATTTCACGGCACCTGTTGTCCTCGCTGCCCCGGCTGGCCCTGCGCGTCGACGAGCGCGACGAGAGCACCGCCCGCATCGCGCGCAAGGTGGGCTACCACGCCGGCCGCACCCAGCGGCTCGTGCTGGTGGAGTAGCGCCGCCCAAGCCCGTGTAGCCACGGGGGCAACCCAGGCAACACCCGCCCGTTGCTCCCAGGACAACAGGGATTGCCAAAAAGACGCGCAAGCAATTGAAACCACGTCAGCCCGGACGAGGGCATGGCGCTTGCTCCCATGACGTGCGGCGCGCGGCGTTCGCGAGCCCGGCGGCCCCAATCACCGCCGCATCCCACGGGAGCAGTTCAATGAAGCGTTTCCAGACGTTGGCGAAGGTGTGCGCGTTCGGAGTGGTGGCGTTGAGCGCGGGGACCGCGGCCGCGTGGCAGTACTACCCGGGCATCGCGTTCAAGGCCGCGTATGCGTCCGACGCGGCGTGCTTCAGCGTCAACAGCTACTCGGGCATCCGCAACGACTGTACGACGACGCGTCTGGCCATCGCCTCCGTGCCCATGTGGACGGTCGGCTACCACCCGACGACGGTGCAGATCTACGGCAACAACAGCTGGTGCGAGACGACCACCGTCAACGGCGTGGGCAACGGCGGGCACCTGGGCACGACCACGTACACGGTGGCCGGCCCCATGGCGTGGCAGACCCTCAACACGGGTGAACGCTACGTCTGGGAGGACTACGCCATCGTCTTCCGCTGCGGCCTGCAGTCGGGCGGCATCATCGGCGGCTTCACCATCGACTGACGCACGGCTCCTGACTTCCGCCGGGTGACGTGCCCGGCGCGAAGACGCGGTCCTGATGCAGGGGCCGCGCGAAGGCTTCTCATTCCTCCCCTTCGCGCGGCCCGTTCCTCCCTCTTACCTTCCGTGAGCGCCCCATGTCCTCCCGGCTCCAGACCGTCCTCGCCCTCACCAATACGGCCGCCATCGCAGGCATGCTGTTCGCGCTCGTGAGCCACCAGCAGTCGTCCGAACAGGAGCTGGAGGACCTGCGGGCCCAGGTGCGCAAGAGCGCGGCGAGCAACGACGCGAACCTGGCCGAGCGCCGCGCCGCCGCGGAGACCGCGATGCGGCTGTGGGCGACGCAGGCCGCGCAGCCCTCCGCCCCGCGCGCGCAGGCCCCGGCGGAGTCTCCCGGCGCCATGGAAGAGGACAGCGCGCAGGCCCCGGACGAAGTGCCTCCGCCGCCGCCCATGCGCCTGTCGCCGCCGTCCTTCGAGCAGTCGCGCACGCGCGTGATGACCGCCTTCGCCGAGGAGCCGGTGGACAATGACTGGAGCGGCCGGGCCACGCAGACGCTCAACGAGACCCTGCGCCAGCACCTGCCCTCCGGCTCGCGCGTGAAGGCGCTGGACTGCCGCGCCACGCTCTGCCGCGTGGAGCTGGTGCACCGGAGCGCGGCCGACAGCGGGCCCTTCATGATGAACGGCCTGCGCGCGTGGCCGGGCTCCATCTTCGTGGCCAGCGAGGCACAGGAGGGCTCGGACTACGTCGTCACCCTCATCGCCGCGAAGGAGGGCACACGCCCGCCGCTGTAGCCCGCCGCGCGCCGCCGGCACGTCCCAGCAAGGAAGCAGGCCCGGGCCGCCGCCTGCGACACCGCGCGCACGGCGCCCGGCGGATGCCCTACAGTCCGCCCGCGATGAGCAGCCGCCCCACACCCTCCCGCCGCCCCCTCTCCGGAGCGGGCCCCGTCATCCTCCACGCGCCCACCGACCCCGGCTGGCTGCCGCTGGCGCTCGCGAACTTCGACGCGGTGCTGGTGGACCACGCCCACTGCGAGAAGAAGGCCGCCGCCAACGCGCTGTCCATGCTCCAGGCCTACCCGGACCTGCCGGGCCTGCCCTCGCAGATGGCCCGCCTGGCCCGCGAGGAGAGCGCCCACCTGGCGCGCGTGCTGGACCTGATGGCCGCGCGCGGCCTCACCCTCACCAAGGACGCGGGGGACCCGTACGCGCAGGGCTTGCAGAAGCACGTGCGCACGCCCGCCCCGGAGCGGCGCGTGGACCGCCTGCTCGTCGCCGCCATCATCGAGGCGCGCTCGTGCGAGCGGCTCTCCCTGCTCGCGGAGGGGCTCACCGACCCGGCGCTCGCCCGCTTCTACGGGGAGCTGGCCCAGTCGGAGGACGGCCACCAGGCCCTCTTCCACCGCCTGGCCGTCACCGCGTCCAACGGCGACGAGGCCTCCGTGGACGCGCGCCTGCAATACCTCCTCGCGCAGGAGTCGCGCGTGCTCGCGGACGTGGGGCTGCGCGCGGCCATCCACTAGAACGGCCACACCATGGGCACGGCGAAGACGAGGAACACCACCAGCACCGCGGTCAGCGGCGTGCCCAGCCGGAAGAAGTCCGTGAAGCGGTAGTGCCCGGGCCCGTAGACGAGCACGCAGCTGGGCTCCAGCGGGGTGATGAACGAACAGCTCGCCGCCAGCGTGACGCCCATGGCGAAGGGGCGCAGGTCCACGCCCAGCTGCGTCGCCGCGTTGAGGGCCACCGGCAGCACCACCAGCGCCGCGGCCTGGTTGCTCATGGGCGCCGACAGAACGATGGTCAGCACCATCAGGAGCGCCAGCACCGCGCGCGGCCCACCGTACTCGCCCAGCCGCGCCACGTGGTCGCCGATGAACTTCCCCGCGCCGCTCACCTCCATGGCCAGCCCCAGCGCCATCATGGACCCGATGAGCAGCACCACCCGCCAGTCCACGCGGAACGCGGTGCGCGCGTCCACGCACCCGGTGGCGATCATCAGCAGCATGCCGGTGAGCCCCGCCAGCGACAGCGGCACCCAGCCCAGCGAGCCCGCCGCCAGCGCCACCAGGAAGATGACCACCGCGAGCAGCGCCTTCGCGTAGCGCGGCGGCTCGTACTCGTGGCCCTCCAGCACCATCAGCGCATGGCCCGGCGCCAGCTCCGCCACCTTCTGCCGCGGGCCGCGCAGGAGCAGCACGTCCCCCACGGACAGGGGCAGCGTGGACAGCGAGTGCTCCTCCCGGGCGCGCCCCAAGAGCTGCAGCTTCGTGTGCCGCTGGATGCCGGGCCGGCGGTGCAGCCCCAGCGCCACCAGCCCGAAGCGCTCCACGAACAGCGTCTCCCGCAGGCTGCGCCCCACCAGCGGGCTGCCGGGAGGCACGCCCACCTCCGCGAGCATCGACTCCGGCCCCTCCAATTCCGCGTCCGACAGCCGCACGTCCGGCCGCAGCGCCAGGCCCCGCAGGTCCTTCACCCGCAGGATGTCCTCGCGCCGGCCCTCCACCAGGAGCCGCTCCTCGCCCGTCAGCACGTACGCCGGCTTCGCGTTGAGGGTCTCGCCGCCGAGCACCACGCCAATCACGCGCAGGCCCAGCCCTTCCGTGAGCTCCGCCAGGGGCTTGCCCACGTAGCTCGAGTCCCCAGGCACCACGGCCTCCGTGAGGTACTCGCGCAGCACGAAGCCCTCCGTGCCCGGCTTGCCCTCGCGCGCGGGCAACAGCCGCCGCCCCAGCAGCACCACCACCGCGATGCCGATGAGCACCACCGGCAGCCCCACCGGCGCCAGCTCCGCCACGCCGATGGGCGCCATCCCCCGCCGCTGCAGCGCCGCGGACACCACCAGGTTCGTGGACGTGCCGAACAGCAGCACCGTGCCGCCCAGCATGGACGCGTACGCCAGCGGCAGCAGCACCTTGCTGCGCGGCACCTTCGCCCGGTGCGCGGCGCCAATGGCCACCGGCAGGAACGCCGCCGTCGTCACCGTGTTGGAGATGAACGAGGAGAACACCGCCACCACGCCCATCATCGCCAGCACGAACGCCTGGTGGCCGAAGCGCGCGAAGAACGCCATCCGCTGCCCCACCATCTGCACCACGCCCGTGGAGGCGAGCCCCTGCGTCATCGCCAGCAGGGTGAAGATGAAGATGACGGTGTCGTTGCTGAAGCCCTCGAACGCCTGCGCCGGCGTCAGCACCCCGGAGAGCGCCAGCAGGCACACCACCACCAGCGAGGTGAACTCGATGGGGATGGAATCCATGGAAAACAGGACCAACGCGACGACGATGACGGTCAGGACGATGGCGATGGACATGGCGTGGGTGCGTCCCTCTCAACCTGGACACGCCTCTGACGCGCGGACAGCGCGTGCCGCACCGCGCCGTTTACTGATGGGGGACCGGGCGCTGATAAGTGGAATTAGGCCAGAGCGGTCGAAAGTCCGGTTGACTGCCGGACGTCAGTTGCTTTTGGGCCCCCGGTCCAGAAGGTTTGGTGTTCCTTCCGCTGTAGGGTTTCCCGCCCTCGCACAGAAGCGGAAACGCGGGACAACCCCACGCAATGAGACACCCCGAGGAGACCTCCATGGCTTCGACGCAAGCGGCCGCCGCCACCGAGCAGGCGCCCACGAAGAACCCCACGCTGCTGGCCTGGGTGGCCAAGATGGCCGCGATGACCCAGCCGGACCGCATCGTCTGGTGTGACGGCTCGGAGGCGGAGAAGCAGCGCCTCACCGAGCAGGCCGTGAAGGACGGCACGCTCATCCCGCTCAACCCCCAGAAGCGCCCCGGCTGCTATCTGCACCGCTCCAACCCCAACGACGTGGCGCGCGTCGAGCACCTCACGTTCATCTGTACGCCCAACAAGACGGACGCGGGCCCCACCAACAACTGGATGGAGCCGGAGGCCGCCTACACGAAGCTGGGCCAGCTGTTCGAAGGCTGCATGAAGGGCCGCACCATGTACGTGGTGCCCTACGCCATGGGCCCGCTGGGCGGCGCCTCCACGAAGATTGGCGTGGAGCTGACGGACAGCGACTACGTGGTGCTCAACATGCGGATCATGACCCGCATGGGGAAGGCCGCGCTGGACATGCTGGGCGACAGCGACGACTTCAACCGCGGCCTGCACTCCACGGGCGACGTGAACCCGGACCGCCGCTACATCTGTCACTTCCCCCAGGACAACACCATCTGGAGCTTCGGCTCCGGCTATGGCGGCAACGTGCTGCTGGGCAAGAAGTGCCTGGCGCTGCGCATCGGCAGCTACCTGGGCCGTGAAGAGGGCTGGCTCGCGGAGCACATGCTCATCCTGGGCGTCACCTCCCCCAAGGGTGAGACGACGTACATCGCCGCGGCCTTCCCGTCCGCGTGCGGCAAGACGAACTTCGCCATGATGATCCCGCCCAAGGAGTACGCGGGCTGGAAGATTGAGACCGTCGGCGACGACATTGCCTGGATGCGCCCCGGTCCTGATGGCCGCCTGTACGCCATCAACCCGGAGGCCGGCTACTTCGGCGTGGTGCCGGGCACCAACTACAAGACCAACCCCAACGCGATGGAGACCATCGCCAAGGACACGCTCTTCACGAACGTGGCGCTCACGCCCGACGGCGACGTGTGGTGGGAGGGCAAGGACGGCGAGGTCCCCGAGGAGCTCATCGACTGGCAGGGCAAGCCCTGGAAGAAGGGCAGCACGGAGAAGGCGGCGCACCCGAACAGCCGCTTCACCGCGCCCATGAGCAACAACCCGGTGCTGTCCGGCAAGGCGAATGACCCCCAGGGCGTTCCCATCAGCGCCATCATCTTCGGCGGCCGCCGCTCCAACACCGTCCCCCTGGTGCTCCAGGCCTTCAACTGGACCCACGGCGTGTTCCTGGGCGCCACCATGGGCTCGGAGACGACCGCGGCGGCCACCGGCAAGGTGGGCGTCGTGCGCCGCGACCCCATGGCCATGCTGCCCTTCTGCGGCTACCACATGGGTGACTACCTCCAGCACTGGCTGGACATGCAGAAGTCCATCCCGCAGCTGCCGAAGATCTTCCAGGTCAACTGGTTCCGCCAGGACAAGAACGGCAAGTTCATCTGGCCGGGCTTCGGCGAGAACATGCGCGTGCTCGAGTGGATCGTGAACCGCGTCCAGGGCCGCGTCCCCACGCAGGAGACGCTGCTGGGCTGGGTGCCGCGCCAGGACCAGGGCCTCAACCTCAACGGCCTGGACCTGCCCGCGGAGGCCATCCAGGAGGCCACCTCCATCAAGGAGGACGAGTGGAAGACCGAGCTCAAGAGCCAGGAGGTCTTCTTCGAGCAGCTGGGCACCAAGGCCCCCGAGGCCCTGATGCTCCAGCGCAAGCTGCTCATCGCGCGCCTGGACGGCTGAGCGCCGTCTGACGCCTGGGAAGGCCCTTCCGGGGCTGCTTCCTCCCCTGTTGCGACAGGGGTGGGGGTGGCCCCGGTGCTTTTTCGGGGGGCCAGCGCTTCGACGGCCGGAATGTTCGGCGCTAGGCTCCCCGCCCCATGAGACTGGTTTTCGTGTTGTCGCTGGCGCTTGCGTTGTCGCCGGGGTCCGCCCTGGCGCAGCGGGGTGGCTCCAAGGTCAACGTCCAGGCCCTGTTGAAGGAGGGCAAGCGCCTCTACGACGCGGGCAAGTACCGCGAGGCGGCGGAGGCGCTGAAGCAGGCCAACGAGGCGCAGCCGCACCCGCGGCTCGTCTACAACATCGCCGTGGCGCTGGAGTACGCGGGCGAGCCCCGCGAGGCGATGAGCTTCTACCGGCAGTACGTCACGTCCTCCAGCGAGGACACCGACCCCACCCTGCTGAAGAACAGCAACCGCGCCATCGACCGGCTGCGGGTGCAGCTGGACCGCGAGGACCAGGCGCAGGCGGTGGCGGACGCGGACCGGAAGCGCCTGGAGGCGGAAGCCGAGGCCGCGCGGCAGAAGGCGGACGAGGAGCAGGCGGCGGCGCGGCGCGCGGAGGAGGAGAGCGAGCGCCAGCGGCAGGCGGAGCTGAACCGGGCCATCAAGTCCTACCGCAACCAGCGCATCGCGGCGTTCGCCACGGGCGGCGTGGCGGTGGTGGGCGTGGGCGTGGGCGTGCTCTTCGGACTGCAGGCGCGCGACCAGCGCGAGCAGTTCGACAACGCCGGCACGCTCGCGGACAAGCAGCGGCTGTCGGACAGCACCAAGAGCAAGGCGCTGCTCGCGGACATCGGCTTCGGCGTGGGGCTCGCGGGGGCCATCACCGCCATCATCCTGTATCCCAAAGAGGGCCCTCCCGCGCAGGGCGAGGTCCGCGTGACGCTCGCACCGCGCGGCGCCGGGGTCGGCATGGAAGGGCATTTCTGATGCGCGCGCTGGGAATGATGACGTTGGGCATGGCGCTGCTGTCGTCCGGGTGCAGCTTCACCACGGCGGGCGGCCTGTCCGAGTGCACGACGAGCAGTGACTGCGGCAGCAACAGCGTCTGCACGTCGGGCTTCTGCCTGCCGCAGCCGGCGGGGTGCGACCAGGTGGTGGGCGCCACGTCCGCGGCGAACCCCATCGTGCTGGGCGCGGCGCTGCCGCTCACCAACGCGAGCGGCAACGCGGAGATCGAGCAGCAGCGCTTCAACGGCCTGAAGCTGGCGCTGGATGAGGTGAACCAGGCGCAGGGCGTGGGCGGCCGTCAGTTCGTCATGTACGTCTGCGACACCGGCGCGGAAGTGAACCGGGCGGTGACGCAGGCAGGCTGGATGGTGAACGACAAGGGCGCGGTGGCGCTCTTCAGCGCGGGCAGCGCGCAGACGCTCGCCCTCAGCGAAATCACCGTCCCCAAGAACGTGCTGCTCATGAGCCATACGGCGACGAGCTCCGCGTTCACCACGCTGTCGGACAAGAACGGCGGCAGCGTGGGCCTGGTCTGGCGCACCACGCCCTCGGACGTGCTCCAGGGCCGCGTCATCGCGGACGTGCTCCAGGGCGTCACGCCCGTCAACGACCCGGGCGTGACGTTCACCCCGCCGACCAAGGTGGGCGTGGCGTACGTGAACGACTCGTACGGCAACGGCCTGTACGACGCCATCCAGAACCGCATCCCCAACAAGGACAACGTCGCGGGCGCGCAGTACAACCGCAACGAGTCCGTGAGCGGCGCGGTGAGCCGGCTGGTGTCCTTCAAGCCGGACCTCACGGTGCTGGCGGGCTTCCCCGAGGACAACGCGCGGCTGATTCCGGAGGCGGTGACCCAGGGCGTGTCCGTGGCCAACGGCAACCGCTGGTTCCTCACGGACGCGAGCAAGGACCTCACGCTGCTGACGAACCTGGGCGCCAACAAGGCGCAGCTCAACGGCGCGTACGGCATGGCGCCCGCGTCCGCGCGGCCCAGCGACTCCACCTACAAGCTGTTCGCGGACCGCTTCATCACCGCCTACAGGACGGACCCCGGGCAGTTCTCCTTCACCGCGCACGCGTACGACGCCATGTACCTGGTGACGCTGGGCGCGGCGTACGCGGTGGGCAACGACCCCAACAACCCGCAGCCGGTGACCGGTCCCCGCATCGCGGAGGGGCTCACGAAGCTCACCCCCACGGGGGGCCAGTCCGCGCCCGCCTACTCGCTGGGGTCCACGCAGTTCACCGCGGCGCGCGAGCTGCTGCGCACCGGCGCCACCATCAACGTGCGCGGCGCCAGCGGCGAGCTGGACTTCAACAACGACACGGGCGAGGCGGCCTCCCCCTACGAGCTGTTCAAGGTGGAGAACAACGCCTTCAAGACCGTGCAGCTCATCAACCCGCCGGTGGACTGAGCACTCGCACCAGCGGAGCCAGGGCGGCGGTGAAGACCTCGGGCGTCGGCAGCAGCGACAGCACGAGGTACGCACCGCCGCCGAAGTCGTAGAAGTAGCCTGGCTGCACGCGCACCCCCTCCTCCAGGAGCCGCAGGCAGGTGGCCTCCTCGCCGGGGTGATGGGGGATGCGCAGCACCGCGCTCCAGCCGCCGTGCGCGGGCACCACGTCCCACGAGGCGTCCGCCGGACGCGCCCGGAGCAGCCGCTCCCGGTTCTCCTTCACGCGCTCCAGCAGGGCCTGTTGGAAGCGGGGCGCGTGGGCCAGCAGCGCCGGCAGCGCGAGCTGCACGGGCGTGGCCACGGACAGCGCCGCGTCCGTCACGTCCTCCAGCCGGGCCAGCGCCTCGTCGCGCGCGTGCGCGGGGCCGCCCGCGTGCAGCCACGCCAGCTTGAGGCCGGGCAGGCCCGCCACCTTGGACAGGCCGGAGAGCGAGAACGTGAGGCACGGCAGCGGCCGTCCCGCCACCGACGGCACCCTCCCCGCCTCCGCGTCCCACGCGAAGTCGGAGAACACTTCATCGCTGATCAGCGCCAGGCCGTGGCGCGCGCACACGTCCGAGAGCGCGTGCAGCTCGTCCTCGTGCAGGAAGTGGCCGGTGGGGTTGCCGGGGTTCACCACCAGCACCGCGCGGGTGCGAGCGTCGAGGGCGGCCTCCACCTGCCCCGCGTCCAGGCCGAAGCCGTGCACGGCGGGGAGGCGGTAGGAGCGCGCGTGCACGCCCTCCAGGCGCGCCAGCACGTCCACCAGGGGGTAGCCCGGCGCGGGGACGAGGACGTTGTCCCCCGGGTCGCACAGGAGCTTGAGGAGCCAGCCATAGGCCTCGCTGGTGCTGGCGCCGAGGACGACGTGCGCGGCCTCCACGGACGCGCCCCGCTGGGACAGGTGCGTGGCCACGGCCTGTCGCGCGGACGGCAGGCCGAAGGGCTCTGGCGCGTAGTGGAAGGGCGAGGACGTGGAGCCGCCCGCCTTGCCCGGCCGCGCCGGAAGGGCGCCGTCACGGGCCGCCGCCGACGTCGGGCCGCCGCGTCCCGCGACGGACTCCGGGAGCAGGGAGGAAGCTGGAGGCGGCGCCACGCCCGCCAGCAGCAGCGCCGCGTCGGGCAGGGGCAGCCCCACGCGGGTGGGGTTGGTCTCCGCCAGGTCCAGCAGGGGCAGCCCGCGCGCGTGGCGCTCGGCGACGGCCTGGGAGAGCGGGTTGGGCGTGCGCGGGAAGGCGGTGCGGAGCGAGAAGCGGCTCACAGCCCCGTCTGGAGCATGGCGCTGGCCACGCGGCGGATCAGCTCGCGGCGCAGCTCCAGGCGGCAGTGCTCGATGGCCTTCTCATGCGGCCGGGGCAGCTCCGGGTTGCGGGTGCGGATCGCGGTGCGCAGGACCAGCTCGACCTTCGTCGGCTCAATCTGGAACAGCCGCGGACCGTCTTTCTGGAGGAAGTAGGACAGCCCGCGCTGTTCGATGAGCTTCTGGAAGAAGCGTCGGACGTCCGCGAGGAGCGTGATGTCGATGATGTCCGCCATTCGTGCCGGCTTTCTCGCGCGGAAAAAACGGGCCGTCCAGATCACGGCCACCACCACGCGAAAACTTGCGCGACCTGTAGCACGCGCCTTTCCGTCGAACGCGGCGGAGGCCGATTTATCGGGCCCGCGCGCGTTCGGGCACCAGCGGCGCCAGCGCCCGCCGGAACGCCAACCGGCGCTTTCTTGGATCCTCCACAAACGGCACTGGACCCAGCACCTCCACCCCGTGGCGGGCCTCCAGGTAGCGCCGGTTGTCCCGCTCCGCCAGGTCGCGTCCGGGCACCCCGCGCGACAGCACCACCGCGCGCACGGGCACCTTGCGCGACGCCAGCGCCTCCAGCGACAGCGCGACATGGTTGAGCGTGCCCAGCCCCGCGCGCGCCACCAGCACCACGGGCAGGCGGAAGGCCTGGATGAGGTCCACCACGTCGCGCTTCGAATCCACCGGGACGAACAGCCCCCCTGCCCCCTCCACCACCACCGTCCCGCCCTTCAGCCGTCTCCAAGCCGCGAGCGTCACGCGGAAGTCCGGCTCCCTGCCCAGCCTCTCCGCCGCGATGCCCGGGGCCAGCGGCGCCTTGAAGCGGTGCGGACACACGGCGTCCACCGGGAGCGTGCTGCCCGCGGCCTCGCGCATCGCCAGCGCGTCCGCCGGGGCCTTCAGCGACGCGCAGCCGCTCTCGTAGGGCTTGAAGCCCTGGGGCGCGTAGCCCGCGTCCTTCAGGAGCGACAGCAGCGCGCACGACACCTGCGTCTTGCCCACGCCGGTGTCCGTGCCGGTGACGAAGAATTGGAGGGCTTCAGGGGCCACGGGAGACTCCCACCCGGCGCAGGGCCTCCAGCGCCAGGTCGATGTGGCCCGTCGTGTGGGCCGCGGAGAGACAGAAGCGCAGGCGGCTGGTGCCGTCCGGCACGGTGGGCGGGCGGATGGCCTTCACCAGCAGGCCCGCCTCGCGCAGGCGCTTCGCCGCGTCCAGCGCGCGCGAGGGCTCGCCCAGGATGACCGGGAAGATGGCGCTCCGGGGCTCGGCGGGCAGGCCCAGGGCGCGCAGCCCTTCGGTGAAGCGGTGGATGTGGCCCCACAGCCGCTCGCGCGGAGCGGGGTCGTGCTCCACCAGGTCCACCGCGCACTCGGCCCCGGCGCACAGGGCGGCGGGCAGCGCGGTGGAGTAGACGAACGGCCGCGCGCGGCTCACCAGCAGGTCCGCCACCGCGCGCGAGGTGGCGACGTACGCCCCCAGCCCGCCCAGCGCCTTGCTCAGCGTGCCCATGCGCAGGTCCACCCGGTCCTCCACGCCCAGCGCCTCGCACAGCCCCGCGCCGCGAGCACCCAGGACGCCGGTGGCGTGCGCCTCGTCCACCATCAGCGCGGCGCCGTGGGCCTCGCACGCGGCCAGAAGCTCGCGCAGCGGCGCCACGTCTCCGTCCATGGAGAAGACGCTGTCGGTGACCACCAGCTTGCGCCGCGCGGGCGTCTGTTCCAGCGCGCGGGTGAGCGCGGCCACGTCCGCGTGCGGATAGACGACGACGCGCGCGCGCGACAGCCGGCAGCCGTCCACCAGCGAGGCGTGGTTGAGGGCGTCGGAGAACACCGCGTCGCCGGGCCCCACCAGCGCGGGCAGGATGCCGGTGTTGGCCGCGTAGCCGGAGTTGAAGAGGCGCACGGCCTGCGCGCGCTCGAAGCGGGCGAGCCGCGCCTCCAGCCGCTGGTGCGGCACCATGTCCCCCACCACCAGGCGGCTGGCGCCGGTGCCCACGCCGTAGCGCTCCAGCGCGGCGGCGACGGCGGCGCGCACGGCGGGCGACGCCGCGAGCCCCAGGTAGTCATTGGAGGAGAAGTTGACCCGCCGCTCGTCCCCCACGCGCACCTCCGCGCCCTGGGGAGAGTCGAGCGGCTCCAGCGCGCGGCGAAGGCCCTTCGCGCTCAGGGCCTCCAGGTCCTCGCGCGCCCAGCGGTCCGCGACCTGCGTGACGGGGCTCACCGGTCCTGCCGGGGCTCCAGGGGGCGGATGCCCGCCTTCTCCAGGAGCGCCATGTCCTGGGTGTACTCGGGGTTGCCGGTGGTGAGCAGCTTCTCCCCGAAGAAGAGCGAGTTGGCGCCCGCCATCATGCAGAGCAGCTGCGCTTCTTCGTTCATCTGCATGCGGCCCGCGGACAGGCGCACCATGGCCTGCGGCATGAGCAGGCGCGCGGTGGCGATGGTGCGCACCATGTCCACCGTCTCCACGCGGTGCTGCTGGGCCAGCGGCGTTCCCTCCACCGGGACGAGCGCGTTGATGGGCACCGACTCCGGGTGCACCTCCTGGTTGGCCAGCGTGCGCAAGAGGTTGCAGCGGTCGTCCACGGACTCGCCCATGCCGATGATGCCGCCGCAGCACACGGAGATGCCCGCGTCGCGCACCCGGTTGAGCGTCTTCAGCCGGTCGTCGTAGGTGCGGGTGGAGATGATGTCGCCGTAGTGCTCCGGGGACGTGTCCAGGTTGTGGTTGTACGCGGACAGGCCCGCCTCGCGCAGGCGCTTCGCCTGGCTGTCGGTGAGCATGCCCAGCGTGGCGCACGCCTCCATGCCCAGGGCCCGCACGCCCTTCACCATCTCCAGCACGCTGTCGAACTGCGGGCCGTCCTTCACCTCACGCCACGCGGCGCCCATGCAGAAGCGGGTGGCCCCGGCCTGGCGCGCCTGGGACGCGGCGGCCAGCACCTCCGGCACCGCCATCAGCTTCTCCGCCTTGACGCCCGTCTTGTAGCGCGCCGCCTGCGGGCAGTACGCGCAGTCCTCCGGACACCCGCCCGTCTTGATGGAGAGCAGCGAACACAGCTGCACCTTGTTCTCCACGAACACCTGCCGGTGCACCGTCTGCGCCTTGTGCACCAGATCCAGGAGCGGCAACTGGTACAGCGCCTTCACCTCCGCGAGCGACCAGTCGTGCCGCACCGTCACCCCTTCCGGGGCGGGGGCGGCGTGGTGGGCGTGGCCGTGGAAGGACTCGGCGGTGTCGGACATGCGGGCGGGCTCCTTGGGGAGGCGTCAGGAGGCGGACGGTGCGTGGCCGGAAGGCCATTGTCAACGCTCTTGGGACAGAGGGTTGACGACCCCCGCAAAGACAGAAGGGACGTCCGTTCGTGACGGACGTCCCCTGGCTGTCTCCCGCCTCATCGGTCGAGGAGCCCTGCGAGCTAGACGTGGACGCGACGGCCGCGGCCGGCGAGCCCCACGAGGAACAGCACGACCAGTGCGCCCAGGACGGAGAACAGCAGGCCCGTGGGGTGCAGGTCGAAGGCGCGACCGTCACGCGAGAACAGCGAACCCACGAAGCCGCCCACGAACGAGCCGGCGATGCCCAGCAGCGTGGTGGCGATGAGCCCCATCGACTGGTTGCCCGGCATGATGGCGCGCGCAATCAGCCCCGCGACCAGACCAATCACCAGAAACGCGATAATCCCCATGGCACTCTCCCTGTGTGGGGGGCGCGCTGTTTCGCGTCGCCCGTGGTCCAGAAACTGGGTTGCCCCTCCCTGTGGGGCAACCCGCTACCTGATCCACGACAACCTGCCTGCCTGCTCTCCTGGCATGACTTACGCATGAGGCGGGGAAACGTCAGGGGTCTGGGATAGACACCTCAACCCATGGCGAAGGCGAAGACGCACTACACCTGTCAGGCCTGCGGCTACCAGACGGCGAAGTGGCTCGGGAAGTGTCCGGACTGCGGGGCCTGGAGCTCGCTCCTGGAGGAGACCGAAGCGAAGGTGGACGACAAGCGCCCGGCGTGGGGCGCGTCGGGGGGCGCTTCACGGCCGGTGAAGCTCCAGGACGTGACGGCGGAGACGGAGGTCCGCCGCCGGACGGGCATCACGGAGTTCGACCGCGTGCTGGGCGGCGGCGTGGTGGGCGGTTCGCTGGTGCTCCTGGGCGGCGACCCGGGCATCGGCAAGTCCACGCTGCTTTTGGCGGCGCTGGACAAGCTGGCGCGGCACGGGCCGGTGCTCTACGTGTCGGGTGAAGAGAGCCTGCGGCAGACGAAGATGCGCGCGGAGCGCCTGCGGGTGGAGAGCGAGTCCATCCACCTGTTCGCGGAGACGGACGCGGACCGGGTGCTCCAGGCGGCGGAGGCCCTGAAGCCGCAGGCGCTGGTGGTGGACTCCATCCAGACCATGTACCTGCCGGAGCTGGGCAACGCGCCGGGCAGCATCACCCAGGTGCGCGAGGTGGCGGGCCGGCTGATGGCGTTCGCCAAGCGCAGCGGGGTGCCCACGTTCCTGGTGGGGCACGTGACGAAGGAGGGCTCCATCGCGGGTCCCCGGGTGCTGGAGCACATGGTGGACACGGTCCTCTACTTCGAGGGCGAGCGGGGCCACCCGTTCCGGCTGTTGCGCGCGCACAAGAACCGCTTCGGCAGCACCAACGAGATTGGCGTCTTCGAGATGAAGGGCGCGGGGCTGGTGGAGGTGACGGACCCCTCCGCGCTGTTCCTCTCCGAGCGGCCGCAGGGCAAGTCCGGCAGCGTGGTGACGAGCACGCTCAACGGCACCCGTCCGTTGCTGGTAGAGGTGCAGGCGCTGGTGGCGCCCACGGGCTACGGCACCGCGAGGCGCACGGCGATTGGCGTGGACGGCAACCGCGTGGCGCTCCTGGCGGCGGTGCTGGAGAAGAAGGAGGAGATTCCGCTGGTGGGCTGCGACCTGTTCGTCAACGTGGCGGGCGGCATGCAGCTGAGCGAACCGGCGTGCGACCTGGCGGTGTGCGCGGCGCTGGTGAGCAGCCTGCAGAACCGGCCGCTGGACGCGAAGACGCTGGTGCTGGGAGAGGTGGGGCTCGCGGGCGAGGTGCGCGCGGTGGGCCAGGTGGACTCGAGGCTCGCGGAGGCCGCGAAGATGGGCTTCCAGCGGGTGGTGCTGCCGGCCGGCAGCGCGCGGCGCGTGGAGGAGACGAAGCTCCAGGTGGTGGGCGTGGAGACGCTGAGCGAAGCCTTGTCCGCGATGTTCGACTGACGGCTGGAGCGTCAGTGCTTGTGCAGCATCCAGGACACGTCCGGCACGCGGGTGGGCTTCGTGAGGGTGGGCAGGTCGAAGAAGGCGTCGCGGCCCAGGGTGGCGATGAGCTGGCTTTCCGCGGCGTCGCCTTCCGGGGTCATGGCCTGGGTGGGGAGTTCGTAGGGCTGGACCAGGACGAGGCCACCGTCGAGTGACTGGCGCTGGGACGCGGGGATGGCGTCCAGGCGCGGGCCGAAGAGGTCCACGAAGGGGGCGCCGAAGACGTTGCGCCAGTAGAGGCCGGAGAGGCCTTCGCTGTAGTCGCGCAGGTTGAAGACAAGCTTGGAGCCGAAGCCATCTTCGTTCGGCTCGATCCGGTCGCCCTTGCGCTGGAAATCGTCATCGAGGCCTGACTGGGCAAGGGGCGAGCCCAGCAGGTTCATGATTTCGACGACCTGCCGCAGATGGGCTTCCCGCCAAACCGCCTTCCGAGCCTCCACGACGGAGGTCGTCCAAGAGAATGACCCTGCGAAAGGATACTCCCCGAAGCGCTCAGGCGAGAGACGAATGAAGTCCCGATTCGTCTTAGCCCCGATGAAGAAGTGTTTGAACTCGTCGTAGTAGGCCGTAGGGCCATCCGGATTGAAGGAGCCAGGCTCCAACTGTTCCCTCATGCCGACGCTCCCGTAGCGCACGGGTTGGAACCAGCGACCTTCAGAGAAGAACCGTCGGACGAGCTCGCGGATGATGTTCGTCGGCGGCACACCTGGGGGCAGTGAGAACCAGGTCTTCAAATAGCGCGGAGCCATCAACCACCCTCAAGGGAAGAACCGGATGTTGGCACGGCCCAGCCGCTTGAGTGCTGCGATTTCATCCTGCAGTGGCCCCGTGAGCCGTGTCGCCCCTTCGGGATGTTTGGCGGAACGGAGCCAAAGCTCGATGGAGCCACCATACTGCTTCACATAGTTCAGCATGGCTTCCACATTGCCCGTGAGCGCCAGTTCCTTGCGGCCCTTCACCTCCACGAAGTCGTAGGCACTGCCCCAGACGAGGTCCCCCTTGTGCCCCGTCACGGCGTCCGGGATGAAGCCCTCGGCCTTGCTGCCGGGGGGCGGCATCAGGAGGCTCGAGTTCTTCGGGAGCTTCTTGCTCTGGAGCACGGACTGTTCGAACGCACTGCCCGCCCCCTTGTTCTTGATGACCGTCTGGTAGAGCCGCTCCCACTCCGGCTCCACGGTGTAGTTGAAACGCGGATACTTGCCCGGGTGACGGAACTGGTAGTCCACCCATGCCTGCGCCAGGTGCTCCGCGCTGCCCGGCACCAGCCTCGCGCCCTCCGCCGTTGCCCGAGAGCCCACCAGCGCCACGCGCTTGCCCTGGGCCAGCACGCGCCCCGCTTCCGCGAGCGGTGCCTCCAGCCGCTTCGCGAGCGCTCGCAGCCGCTCCACGTCCTCCGCGGACACGGCATCACCGCGCCCCGCCGCGCGCAGCACCCGGCGAAGCTCCTGCGCCTCCCGCGGCGACAGGTGCTGCACCACGCGCTGCAACACCTGCACTTCACGCAGGCTCCGGCCCGTGAGCAGGGCCACCCGCTCCACGCCCTGCGCCCCCTCTGACAGCAGCCGTCCCGACACCACCGGCAGCGCCACGCTCACCGCGCACAGCAGGCGCTCGCCGTCCGTCAGCGGGTATCCCAGCAGACTCTGCCCCAGCACCACGCCGCCCACATCCGCCACCTCTCCGGAGACGGGCAGCAGGCCCAGGGCGATCTCCAGCACCACGTCTTCCGGCGGAACGCCCGGGGACTCACGGGCCGGGTCCCACGTCGGCGGCGCGAAGCGACCCGCCTCCACCGCGGAGGCCAGGAGGCTGTCGCGCGCCAGCAGGTAGAGCGCCACCTCACTGGGACTCTTGCGCGGGAAGTCCGGGTCCTCCGTGTGCGTGTAGGCCCAGTCCAGCACCGCATCCAGCAGCGCCAGCTGCGTCTCCTCGTAGAGCGCGCTCTCGGTGAGCAGTCCATCACTCCCGAGACGGCGGATGTGCGCGTCCGCCAGGGCCTGACGGCGCGCATCCGCCCAGCGGTGGAACTCCTCCAGCTTCGCCTCCGCCCGGGCCGAACGCTTGCCGTCCTCGAGCAGGGCCTCCGCGTGCTTCGCCTTCAGCCGCAGGTACACCTCCAGCGGCTCGTCCTTCGCGAGCTCCTCCTCCGTCCGCGCGGACGCCCAGAGCATCAGGTCGTTGAGCGCGGCATGGCCCACCTGACGCTCCGTCTCCATCACGGCGGGCTGCTTCAAGGCGGCTCGCTTCTCGCGGATGAACGCGAGGTAGCGGCCCAATTCCTCTCCACCCACGGTGCCGTTCGAACCCGCGCCGCCCCAGGCGGAGTCGCGCGTGAACGACGCCGGTGAAGCGCTGCGATAACGCCCGTAGCCGTGCATCCCCACCGGCAGGGTCCGGGAGCCCGGCGTACCGCAGGCCGTGAGCGACAGGACCAGCACCGCCCCCGCGCCGAATCGTCCCAGCCATCCCGTCAGCATGACGCGCCCCCTCAATCACTCACATCTACCAGTCGTGTCTGACGTTTTTCGTGAGCCCCGTCCTGACGTGAATTCCGCTCGGTGGAGCCGTGCCGGCGTGCTTTCTCAACGACGCCGTTCGTGCCCATCAACGCCACGCTCCGGCAGCCACCGCCATCACCCGTCCGGGGGATTCCGCGCGCTTCGCGCCGCTTCCGAACGAAGAACGAGGACTGGCCAGGGACCGGGGCATGCCGTTTGATGCAGGGGTGCGAGGAGCACCGCCCGGATGAAGCATCGCCCCCAATCCTCCCGTCCGCGGGACGCGCTGGGCTCGCTGTCCGCGCGGCTGCTGCTGGCGTTCCTCCTGCCCACCCTGCTCTTCCTCTCGCTCGCGGGCGCGTCCGTGTACGCGCTCGCTCGCGCGAGCCTGGAGGACGAGCTGGGCGCCAGCCTGTCCGCGCTCGCCGCCGCCACCGCCAGCCAGGTCAGCGGCGAGCGCATGCTCACCATCGAGCCCGGCGACGACGTGTCCGGCACCCGCACCTGGCGCAACCTCGTGCGACTGCTGGACGGCGTGCGCACCGCGAGCGGCGTGCGCCGCGTCTACGCCGTGGACACGCGGGGCCGCGTGCGCGCGGACGCGGGCGGCAACCTGCCCGTGGGCACCGAGGTCCCGGACCTCGCGCGCGACCGGCTGGAGCTGACGCGCGTCCTCGCCGGCAAGCGCGCCGCCAGCCAGGTGCTCTTCACCGGCTCCGACGGGCTGCTCTACAAGACGGGCTACGCGCCCGTGGTCCAGGACGGACAGGTGGTGGGCGCCATCGGCGTGGAGGGCAGCGCGGCCTTCTTCGGACCGCTGCGGCGGCTGTGGCGCACCTTCGTCATGGCCAGCGCCGTGGCGCTCGTCGCGCTCGCCCTCATCGCCGTCATCACCGCGCGAGGCCTGGCCCGCCCGCTGCGGCGGCTGATGGACTCCGCGCTGAGAATCGGCCGGGGGGACCTGACCACGCCGGTGCCTCCGGAGCCCACCCGGGAGATTGGCGTGCTCGCGCGGGAGCTGGAGGTCATGCGCGGCGCGCTGGAGAGCCGGGACCGGCAGCTCAAGCTGATGCTCGCGGGCGTGGCCCATGAGGTGCGCAACCCGCTGGGCGGCATCGCGCTCTTCTCCGGCCTGCTGCAGGAGGACCTGCGCGCGGGCGCGCACGCGGACGCGAACAGCCACGTCGACCGCATCCAGCGCGAGGTCTCCTACCTCCAGCGCATCGTCGAGGACTTCCTCGCCTTCGCCCGTGAACAGCCGCTGGCGCGCGCGCCCATGGAGGCGCCCGACCTCGTCTCCAACGCGTGCGAGCTGCTCTCGGCGGAGGCCGAGGGCAAGGGCGTGTCCCTGGACATGTCCGCCGCGCCCGCGCACCTGGAGGCGGATGGCAGCCTGCTCACCGCCGCGCTCGTGAACCTGGTGAAGAACGCCGTGCAGGCCGCGCCCGCCGGAAGCCGCGTGCGCGTTCGCGGCGAGCTGCGCGACGGCCGCTACGCCATCGACGTCCAGGACTCGGGCCCCGGCGTGCCCGAGGCCGAGCAGGAGCGCATCTTCGAGCCCTTCTTCACCACCCGCGAGCAGGGCACCGGCCTGGGGCTGCCGCTCGCGCGAAAAATCGTCCGGGCCCACGGCGGTGAGCTCGCCCTGCGCTCCACGCCGGGCGACACCGTCTTCACGCTGACGCTGCCCTGTCCTACTCCGTCTTCAACACCTCGCGCGCCTTGAGCAACATGCGACGCAGCGGCGCCTCGTCCGCGCGCGCCAGCGCTTCCTCCCATCCCAGCCACTGGATGCCGAACGACTCCGCGGGGTCATGCGCGAGCGACTCGGGGTCCTCCGCCACCACCAGGTAGCGCACGTCCAGATGGCGGTGCTCGGGTTCGTCCTTGCGCGCGGGGATGACGTGCACGTCCACGTCCAGCGGGCGCGGCGCCGTGGGGTGCAGGCGCACGCGGCACCCGGTCTCCTCACGGGCCTCGCGCAGCGCGGTGGCCTCCATGTCGCCTCCGTCCCCGGCCTCCGCGTGCCCTCCCGGCTGCAACCAGCGCTTGAGCTTCGCGTGGTGCAGCATCGCCACCCGTCCTCCCGCCGCGTCCACCACCACCGCGCTGCCGGTGAAGTGCGCCTCCACCTGCGAGCGGGAGAAGGGCTCCTCCAGCGACGCGGCGAAGTGGCGCATGCGCGCAAGGTCCTCGCGCTCCTTGTCGTCCGTGGGGACGTGGCGCGCGAGCAGGTCAGCGAGGGCAAGGGAAGCGTGGGCCATGCGCCCGGATAGACACCCACCGCGCCCGGGACGCCAGCCCTTTCACGGAAGGCCCCCCTGCGCTCCGGCCGGTCCGGTGTAGGGTGGCCTGGCGTGTGCATTCCGCCGGAGCCCACCCCGGCGACACCCCACCCTTCCTTCCCGAGCAGGCGCATGGCCCGCATCCTCGTCATCGACGACCACGACACCCTCCGCGAGGGCATGACCGTCACCCTCACCCGCTCCGGCCACACCGTGTCCGCGGTGAAGAGCGGGGCGGACGGGCTGGCCGCGTACAAGAAGGGCCCCTTCGACCTGGTCGTCACGGACTTGAAGATGGACGGCATGGACGGCATCGCCGTGACGCGCGCCCTCAAGCAGGCGGACCCGGGCGCCGTTGTCATGGTGGTGACGGCGTTCGGCACCATCGAGACCGCCGTGCAGGCCATGCAGGAGGGCGCCTACGACTTCATCACCAAGCCCTTCCCCCCGGAGGTGCTGCGCGCCAAGGTGGACAAGGGCCTGGAGCTGTCCGCCACGCGCCGCCAGGTGGAGCGCCTCACCGCCCGCACGGACGCGCATGACGCCGACGCCGCCCTCACCCACCGCGACCTCGTGGGCGACAGCGAGCCCATGCAGAAGCTGCTCGCCCAGGTGCGCAAGGTGGCCGCCAGCGACGCCACCGTGCTCGTGCGCGGCGAGAGCGGCACCGGCAAGGAGCTGGTCGCGCGGATGATCCACCAGCGCTCCCCGCGCAAGGACGGCCCCTTCGTCGTCGTGCACTGCGCCGCCCTGGCGGAGACGCTGCTGGAGAGCGAGCTGTTCGGCCACGAGCGCGGCGCCTTCACCGGCGCGGTGAAGCGCAAGCTGGGCCGCTTCGAGCTGGCCGACGGCGGCACCCTCTTCCTGGACGAGATTGGGGAGATTCCCGCCTCCGTGCAGACGAAGCTCTTGCGCGTGCTCCAGGAGAAGGAGTTGCAGCGCGTGGGCGGCGAGGAGACGCTCAAGGTGGACGTGCGCGTGGTGAGCGCCACGCACCGCGACCTCCAGGCGGAGGTGAAGGCGGGCCGCTTCCGCGAGGACCTCTACTACCGGCTGCACATCGTCCCGCTCACCCTGCCGCCCCTGCGCGAGCGCCCCGAGGACCTGCCCGCGCTCGCCCGTCACTTCGTCGCCAAGCACGCGCCCCGGGTCAACCGCCGCGTCACCGGCATCGACGACGCGACGCTGCACGCGCTCACCCGCCACGCGTGGCCCGGCAACGTGCGCGAGCTGGAGAACGTGATGGAGCAGGCGCTCGTCTTCGCCGAGGGCGAGACGCTCACCCCGCAGGACCTGCCCTCGCACCTGGCCGGCCAGCCGCCGCGCATGGACGCGGGGCTGCCGGTGCCCCAGGGCGACCGCCCCCTGCCCGACATCCTGGAGGACCTGGAGCGCCAGCTCATCGCCCGCGCCTACGAGAAGGCCGGCGGCGTGAAGACGGAGACCGCCCGGCTGCTGGGCATCAAGACCTCCGCGCTCTACTACAAGCTGGAGAAGTACGGCTTCCTGCCGCGCGGTGAACGCCCCGAGGAGGGCTAGCCGCGAGGAGCGGGGCCTGGCCCCCGGGGCCTCGGAAATCCGTCACCCCCACCCCGGCCCCATGACTTTCCACCGTCCGGCCCACCCACCCCGTCCCACCCGGCCCGGTGCAGGTGCCCGGAACCAGGGCGCTTTCCGTCGGGTGGGGGAACGGGGTAGGAGGGAAGGACTGGCATCCGCCTTGCTGACGGTGTCCCCCCGATGATGTCGCGTGTCCTCCCCCTCCTCCTGTGCCTGCTCGTGGCCGCTCCCGCCGGGGCGACGTCCGGCCTGGAGCAGACGCGCGCGAAGGCCCAGGCGGCGCGCACGGAAGCACGCACGCTGCGCACCCGGCAGCAGGGGCTGCGCGACGAGCTCAACGGGCTGGCCGCGCGCATCGAATCCCTCAAGGCCCAGCGCCAGGGGAAGCTCACCGCGGGCGACGAGCTGGAGTCCGCGCTGCGCCGCTCGCAGGAGCTGAGCGGGGAGCTGACGGGGCTGGCGCAGTCGGTGTCCGGCGCGGACGGCGAGGTGGAGCGCGCGCACCTGGCGCTGCATGGCGCGCTGTCCCAGGAGCTGACGCGGCTGCGCGCGGCGTGGGACGCGACGACGGACCGGGCGGAGCGGGCGCGGCTGGTGGAGCAGATGCGGTCCGTGCGCGGCGAGCGGGAGGCCGTGCGCGCCGCGCTGCCCGCCTCCCAGGTGCCGGCGCTGGACGGCTCGGCGCGCGGGGATGACCCGGAGGACCTGCTCGCGCAGGCGGACGCGCTGCGCGACACCCAGGACAAGGTGCGGCAGCGGCTGACGGCCCTGAAGGCGCGCATCACCGAGGTGCGCGAGGAGCGCGACCTGGACCGGCGCATGAACGACTTCCTGGGCGAGGAGTCCATGTTCGACGACCAGGACCGGCGCCTGCGCCTGCGCACGGCGGGCGACCGGGGCCTGCTGGTGGCCCCCACCCAGCGGGGCGGCACCGGCCAGGTGGCCGTGGGGGAGCCGATGACGGAGATGCCGACCTACTCGGACGACTCCAGCGGAGGGGGAGCCGGCGGGACTCCCGCGGGCGGGCTGGCCCCGGCTGGCAGCGTCATCGCCAGCGACCGGCGGCCCCAGGTGGACCCGGTGCGGGCCCAGGCGCTGGCCGCGGGCGGGCCGGAGGACCTCTCCTCGCTGGAGCAGGAAGCCGCGCGGCTGGAGTCCCTGGCGCGCGAGCTGGACGGACGCGCGGGCGCGCTGGAGCGCCGCGCGAAGACGCTGGCCCCCTAGCTAGAGCAGGCCGCCCTCCACCTCCAGCACCACCGTGGCCTGCACGCGCACCTCGCGCTCCGGCAGGCGCCCCGTGCCGCGCAGGATGATGGCCATGGAGGGCGCGGCCACGTAGGGCCGCAGGTCCACGCTCCCGTCCGCCTTCAGCGACAGCGTGGGGTTGGGCGCGTTCAGCCCCAGCCCGGCGATGCCGTCGCGCGACGCGAAGCGCGACTCGGAGTTGCCCGCGCGGGCCACCGCCTCCAGCGAGTCCAGGAAGTCGAAGCCTTGGTCGTTCGGGCTCAGGACCTTGAGCGTCATGGACTTCACCTGCACGCGCGACACCTCGTCCTTGGTGACGTCGCGGTTCTTGAAGTCCTGGTTCTCGTTGAAGTCCAGCGCCGAGAAGCTGCTGATGGCGGGAAAGGCGTTGAGGAGCGTGGGGGTGCCGGCGGGGCTCGCGGGCACCGTCGCCTCGCCCTGGACCTCCGTGATGAAGGACGCCGGGGAACAGGCGGAGAGCCCCAGGCCGGCCACCACCGCGAGGAAGGACGCGTAAGACATGGCCGCAATGTACCGGGCGGCCGGGTGCGGCGTCACCGACCGCGGGCCCCCCGGGTGTCCCCGGGGCGACTCGGCCGGGATGGGCGCTTGCGAGGGTGGGGCAGGCCCACGGGCCGGAGTATGGTGCGCGCGTCTTGGACCGCCGCCTCCTCCCGCTCCTCTTCGCCCTCGCGTTGCCCTGGGGCGGAGGTGCGCGCGCGGCAGAGTGGCAGGGCTCGCTCCGGGGCACCGGCCGGCTGCTCATGGACAGCAACGCCCCGCGCGACTTCACCGACGGCGCCACCTCCGGCCCTGGAACGGACCTGGCGCTGAGCGTGCTGGGCGTGGCGGAAGGAAGGGGCACCGGCGAGCGCTCCCAGGTGGTGGGCCGGTACGAGCTGGGCGCGCGCAAGTACGTGGACTACGCCAACGAGGACACGCTGGTGCAGGCGGGCGCGCTGGAGGGCTCGCTCGCCCTGGGCACCGAGTGGGGCGTGGGCGCCGAAGGACACGCCAAGGACCGGCGGGGCGGCAGCCGCGCGTACTCGGACCTGGGCGCGAGCCTCTTCGCCGAGTACGCCCCGGACGTGCGCCTGGCCCTGCGCTTGCGCCTGGGCGCGCGCCGCTTCGTGTACCGCCCGGACCACACGGCCGACTTCGGCGGCCCGGAGGTGGGGGTGCTGGGCCGCTACCGGCTGACTCCGCGTCACACGCTGAGTGTCTTTGGCGAGTGGGGCTCGCGCCGCTACGGCCCCTTCGCCCGGCCCTTCCCGGGCGTCAGCGCGTCCCCCGGGCGGCGGCAGGACGGCGCGCTGGTGGCGGGGGCGGGCTACACGTACCGGGGGCCGGTGAAGCTGTCGCTCACGTATGCCTTCCAGGAGGTCAGCTCCAACAGCTTCGGCGAGACGGCGCTGCGCCACCGGCTCACCGGCAGCGCTGGGGTGCGGCTGCCGTGGCGGGTGACGCTGCTGGCGCAGGGCACGCTGGGGCTGGCGCGCTACCCGGACGGCATCTTCCTGTCGCCGGAGATCGTCCTGGTGGAGGAGGACGAGGGGCAGAACTCGCTGTCCCTCAAGCTGGCCCGGCCCGTCTCCGCCCGCGTGGACCTGGAGCTGTCCTGGGGCATCTGGAGCACGCGCCTGCCGCGCAACGGCCTCCACTACACACGCCAGGTGTTCGGCGTGGGCTTCACCTGGCGGGACCAGGACTAGGAGCCCCAGGCTCCGGAGCACTCTCAGTCCAGGTCGGCGATGCGCTCGTCGATCTCCTCCGCCAGGCTGGGGTGCTGCTGGGCGAGCGCATGGTCCCGGGCGGTGGTGAGCACCTGCTTCGCCTTGTCCGTCTGGCCGGCCCCCGCGTAGGCATCCCCCAGGGAGACGAGGGCGGCGGCGTACTTCGGGTCCAGGCGGACGGCGGTTTCCAGGGTCTGGATGGCGCTGTCGTATTCCTTGCGCTCCAGGTGGAGCTTCCCCAGGGAGAACCAGGCCATGGGGGCGTCTGGGAACTGGACCGTCATCTTCTTGAACTGCTCCAGGCGGGCGTCGCTCATGGACGGAACCCATTAGAGGAGCGCTGGAAGCTTGCCAAGGGTGCGCTAGGGTATCCGCCACATGGCCACGAAGAAGAAGACCCCTGCATCCAAGAAGGCGAAGGCGAAGACCGGCACCCGGGCTCCGGCCCGCAAGAAGACGGCCGCCAAGAAGGCGAAGCCGGGCGTGCGTCCGCCGCCGCGCAAGAAGACCGCCGCCGCGCGCAAGAAGGCCCCGAAGGCCGCCGCCCCGCCCGCGCCTCCCAAGCCCGCGGAGAATGCGAAGGCGCGCGAGCTGGCGCGCCGCATCGGCAAGCTGCTGCTGGACAAGAAGGCCACGGACGTCGTCATCCTCGACATGCGCGGGATGACGTCCTACGCGGACTACATCGTCATCGCCTCCGGCGAGAGCGACCGCCAGGTGAGCGCCATGGCGGAGAACGTCCAGGTGCAGCTCAAGCAGGAGCCGCAGCCCCTGCGCCCCATCAGCACCGAAGGCCTGGAGACGGGCCAGTGGGTGCTGCTGGACTACGACGACGTCGTGGCCCACCTGTTCAACGGCGAGGTGCGCGCCTTCTACGACCTGGACGGGCTGTGGGCGGACGCGCCCCGGGAGAAGCTGTCCTAGCCGCCGTGAAGGTCCGCCTGCTCTCCATCGGCAAGGACCGCTCCGGGCTGTTCGAGCCCGCCGTGCAGGAGTACGCGCGGCGGCTCGAGCACTACACGCGCTTCGAGCTGTTGGAGCTGAGTGAAGCGTCGGGCCGCAAGCTCAAGCCCGGCGAGGCGAAGTCCGCGGAGGCCGCCGCCATCCTCGGCAAGCGCAAGCCGCAGGACTGGGTGGTGGCGCTGGACGAGCGCGGCACGCTGCTGGATTCGGTGGAGCTCGCCCGCTACGTCGCCAAGGCACAGACGGGCGCCAAGGACCTGCTCTTCGTCATCGGCGGGGATGAGGGGCTGGATGACTCGGTGCGCGGCGCGGCGCATCAGGTGATGTCGCTGTCGCGGATGACGCTGCCCCACCGGCTGGCGCGGGTGGTGCTCATCGAGCAGCTCTACCGCGCGTTCACCATCCTGAAGGGCGAGCCCTACCACAAGTAAGCGGCCGGGCAGCCTGTCTGGCCGGGGCGTGGGCCCGGGTGTCAGGGCGTGGAAAGGCTCCGCGTCGGGACCGGCCATCATGAACACGCCTTCTTCTGAAACCTCCACGGCCGCGACCGTGCGCATCATCGCCTCGCCCCAGTCCTGGGTGGAGGGCGAGGCCGTCCGCCAGCTGGAGGCGGTGGCGCGCCTGCCCGGCATGCGGCTGGCGGTGGGACTGCCGGACCTGCATCCCGGCAAGGGCGCCCCGGTGGGCGCGGCCTTCGAGTCCGAGGGCTTCTTGTATCCCTACCTCGTGGGCAGCGACATCGGCTGTGGCATGGGGTTGTGGGACGTGGACCTCCTGGCGCGCAAGGCGAAGGCGGAGCGCTGGGCGGCGAAGCTGGATCTGGAGGGTCCGTGGGAGGGGGACACGGACGCGGTCCTCGCGGAGCACGGCGCGAGCAGCACGGGCTTCGAGGCGGCGCTGGGCACGGTGGGCGGCGGCAACCACTTCGCGGAGGTGCAGCGGGTGGAGGAGGTGCACGACGCGCGCGTCTTCGAGGCGCTGGGCCTGCGGGAGGAGCGGTTGCTCCTGCTCGTGCACTCGGGGTCGCGTGGACTGGGCGAGGCCATCCTGCGCACGCACGTGGACCGGCACGCGGCGGGTGGGCTGGCGGCGGACTCGGAGGAGGCGCGCGCGTACCTCACCCGGCATGACGGCGCGGTGCTCTGGGCGAAGGCGAACCGGGCGCTGGTGGCGCAGCGGGCGCTGGATGGGATTGGCGCGACGGGCCGGCGGGTGTTGGACGTGTGCCACAACAGCGTGACCGCGCGGCATGAGGGCGGACGCGTGGGGTGGTTGCACCGCAAGGGCGCGGCGCCGTGGGACGAGGGGCCGGTGGTGATTCCCGGCAGCCGCGGGGCGCTGAGCTATCTGGTGTTGCCGGTGGGCACGGGCGAGCAGAGCGCGCACAGCCTGGCGCACGGCGCGGGACGCAAGTGGACGCGCACGGCGGCGCGGGAGCGGCTGAAGGAGCGCTTCACGGCGGAGTCGCTGACACGCACGTCCTTCAAGAGTCACGTCGTGTGCGAGGACCGGGACCTGCTCTTCGAGGAGGCGCCGCCCGCGTACAAGGCCATCGACCGCGTGGTGACGGACCTGGTGGAGGCGGGGCTGGTGCGGGTGGTGGCGACGCTGGCGCCGGTGCTCACGTACAAGACGCGAGGCCGCACGGCGGAGTGAGCGGCACGGGGCTCGCACGAGGGGCGCGAGGATGCGCTGCCCCTGGGAGTCCCGGTGATGTGGAAGGCCCTGCTGGATTTGATTTATCCGCCCATGTGTCTGGCCTGCGCGAAGGTGCTGCCGGGCGTGGGCGCGGTGTTCTGCGAGCCCTGTGACACGGCGCTGGAGCGGCTGCCGCCGGTGTGTTGCCGGACGTGCGCGGAGCCCGGCGCGTTCCCGGGGAACACCTGTCCCCGCTGCCGGACGGTGCCGCCGCCATTCAGCCGGGCCTGGGCGCCGTTCGCGCACGAAGGGCCGGTGGCGCGGGCCATCCACCGGTTCAAATACGAGGACCAGCCGGACCTCGCGGCGCCGCTGGGGGCGCTGCTCGCGGACGAGGCGCGGCGGTTCCTGCGGACCGCGCCCGGGTGCGTGGTGGCGTTGCCGCTGCATGTGCGGCGCTTCCGGAAGCGGCAGTACGACCAGGCGCACCTGCTCGCGGGAGAGTTGGCGAAGGCCACGGGGCGGACGGCGCCGGGGGACTGGCTGGAGCGCACCCGGGAGACGCGGCGGCAGGTGGGGCTGAGTGAGGTGGAGCGCGCGGGCAACGTGGCGGGAGCGTTCGTCGCGTCGCGAGCGGTGAAGGGGCAGGAGGTGTTGCTCCTGGACGACGTGTTCACCACCGGGTCCACCGCGCGGGCCGCGGGCGTCGCACTGCGGGCTGCGGGGGCCACGCGGGTGGAGGTGCTGACGTTGGCGAGGGCGTTCACCCTCGCCTGAGCCGGGCGAGCTCGGCCTCGAGTTCCTTGAGCTGGCGCTCCAGGTCATCGCGGCGCTGAAGCTCTTCCTCCAGTTGGCGGACACGCTCCTTGTAGCTCAGCAGCGGCGTGGCACTCGTCCAGAGCTGGAGGCGCTCGCCTTCGGCCTGGAAATCGAGTCCCAGCACTTTGGAGACGTAGCGCCCCCGCTGCGGTTCCAGGCGTGTGTAGACGCGCGCATCGGGTGTCGCGAGCCGGTAGCACTCCAGCGTGCAATCGCGTCCGTCGAGGATGAAGTACTCCGGAATCCCCAGGCGGGCGTAGCGCTGCACATTGGCGTCAGCGGCTGTCTTCCGATCTCCGCCCGCGTGCACCTCCATGACCCAGTCCAACCCATGGCCCTCGGCGCTGCACACCCACTTGTTGCGAGTGCGCTGCTCCGCATCCAGCACGACCAGCAGGTCCGGCGCGAAGCGTGGCTCCTCGGGATAGTAGATGGGGAGCGCGGAGCTCACGTACGCCCGCCGGGACTGCTGGGCCCAGTATCTGCGCAACACATTCCAGACGTAGGTGCGCGGGCCGGTGTGCCAATCGCCTTCGGGCATTGGCATCTCATTCCAGGTCACCTCGCCAGGGAGGGACTCCACGACCTGCGCTTGCTCCTCTGCGGTCATGGCATCCCATGCCCTCTGGGAGGGTGCGCGGGGATACCCGCCAACAACCCCTGAGGTCCTATCTTCCATGAACGACATGATGGGTCGTCCCCAGGACAGGGTCAATCCCACCAGGGTCGTCTATGCTGCGCGGCGAAGGACTTCGGCAGCGTCCCCGGTTCTCGGGAGCGAGATGAACGCGATGCTGACGCCAGAGGAGCGCAACCGGGCGCGCGGGGGCAGGCTGCTGGCGCATGGCAGCTGGCTGCTCTACGTCATCGCGGTGATGATCCAGCGGTTCTCGGATCCTTCGCTGCTGGGTTCGCGGCCCCTGGGTTACGTCCTGGTCCTGCTCTTCGGCGCCGGGTTTGTCATGGGACTCGTGGCGCTCCTCAACCACAAGCGCTACCGGCCCGCCCGGGTGTTCGCGCCCGCGGTGGCGGGCCTCATCCTGAATGGCTTCGTCTTCGCCAGCGTCGCCATGATCATGGCCGGGGAGTAGGCGCGCGGGTCCCCGCGCTCAGCGCGTCTTCGCCGTCTCCAGCGCGAGCGCCTCACCGCGCAGCTGCGCGTCCAGCCAGAACGTCCCGCCCGGCACGAGCGAGGCCACGAAGGCCACGGCGATCCGCTTCACGCCCCAGCGGTATTCGATGGCCGCCATCATCAGCGTGTAGAGGTACGCCACGAACAGCAGGCCGTGCGCCATGCCCACCACGCGCACGCCCAGGGGCATGTGCAGCACGTACTTCAGCGGCATGGCGATGAGCAGCAGCACCAGGAAGGACAGGCCTTCCCAGAAGGCGACGGCGCGGAAACGGCCCAGGGCGGTCTTCAGCATGACGTCCTCTCTCCTCCGCCCCTTGCCTGCCGTCAAGGCAGGCGGATGAAGCGGCCGTGCCTGCCCGCTCCAGGTCCGGCCTGACGTCATGGCCTTCCGAGCCGCGCACGGGATGTCGGACGCATCACGCCCGGCGCCTTCCTCCCCCCGTCCACCCCGGGAGGCTGTTATCCCCCTGCGCGTGGACCCCACCCAGACGAATCCATCCCTGCCCGCCCTCGCACGTGAGGCCGCCGAGGCTCCGGCCGCGGCCCGCCGCCAGCTTGAACGCTGCCGCGACACCTTCGCCTACCTGGGCGCTCGCCTGCGCCGCACGCCGCCCCGCTTCGTCGTCACCTGCGCCCGGGGCAGCTCCGACCATGCGGCCGTCTATGGCAAGTACCTCATCGAAACCACGCTGGGCCGTGCCGTGGCGTCCCTGGGCCCCAGCGTCGCGTCCGTCTACAACACGCGCTCGCTGGACCTGCGCGACGCGCTCTTCATCGCCGTCTCGCAGTCCGGGCAGAGCCCCGACCTGCTGCGCATGACCGAGGCCGCCCGCGCGGGGGGCGCCGTCGTGCTGGGCTTCATCAACGAAGAATCCTCGCCGTTGGCCTCGCTGTGCGACGTGCGCGTCCCGCTGTCCGCGGGCCCCGAGCACAGCGTCGCCGCCACCAAGTCCTATCTGCTCTCCGGGCTCGCCTTCCTCCAGCTCGTCGCGCACTGGTCGGACTCCGCGGAGCTGCACGATGCCGCTCGGCGGCTCCCGGACGCGCTGGAGGCCGCCGGGAAGCTCGACTGGTGGCCGGCGCTCGCGACGCTCAAGGAGGCCACCAGCCTCTACGTCGTCGGCCGGGGCAGCGGCCTGGGCGCCGCGCTGGAGATGGCCCTCAAGCTCAAGGAGACCTGCCGCATGCACGCCGAGGCCTTCAGCACGGCGGAGGTCCTTCATGGTCCGCTCGGGCTGGTGCGGCCGGGCTTCCCCGTGCTCGCGCTGGGACAGGAGGACAACGCCGCGCAGGGCACCCGAGACGTCGTGCAGCGCATGGTCGAGCTGGGCGCGAGCGTCCACACCGCCCTGCCCGTTCCCGGCGCGCAATCCCTGCCCACGCTGCCGGAGCTTCCCGCCGCGCTCGCGCCGCTGTGCCAGGTGCAGAGCTTCTACTTCGCGGTGCACCAGCTCGCGACAGCGCGCGGGTTGGATCCGGATGCCCCCGCGCACCTGCGCAAGGTCACGGAGACCGTGTGATGCCCACGCCCACCGTCCTTCAAGGCGCTCGCGTCTTCACCGGGGACCAGCTCCTCGAAGGCCACGCCGTCGTCCTCGAAGGGGACACCGTCCACGCCGTCGTCCCCTCTTCCGCGATCCCCACCCGCGCCACCGTGCACACGCTGCCCGGTGACACGCTGCTGGCTCCGGGCTTCGTGGACGTGCAGGTCAACGGCGCGGGGGGCGTGCTCTTCAACGACACGCCCACCGAGGAGGCCGCGCTCGCCATCGCCTCCGCCATGCGCGCGTGCGGCACCACGGGCCTGCTGCCCACCTTCATCACCGACGACGCCGCCCGCATGCGCGAGGCGTGCGAGGCCGCGCTCACCGCCACCTCGCGCCCTGACAGCGGCGTGCTCGGCATCCACCTGGAAGGCCCCTTCATCAGCCGCGAGCGCGCGGGCGTCCACGTGCCGTCATTCATCCGCACGCCCGACCCTCGCGACCTCGACTACCTCACCGCCCTGCCCCGCCGCTTCGCCGCGCACGGCGGCCGCGTGCTGATGACGCTCGCGCCCGAGTGCGTGGACGACGCCACCCTGCGCCGCCTCGCCACCGCCGGCGTGGTGCTCAGCGCGGGCCACACCGCCGCCACCAGCGAGCGCACCACCCAGGCCCTGCACGCGGGCGTGCGCGGCTTCACCCACCTGTTCAACGCCATGCCTCCGGTGATGAACCGCCAGCCCGGCCCCGTCGTCGCCGCGCTCACCCAGGACGACGCGTGGTGC
This sequence comes from Corallococcus exercitus, assembly GCF_042231735.1. GTDB lineage: Bacteria > Myxococcota > Myxococcia > Myxococcales > Myxococcaceae > Corallococcus > Corallococcus exercitus_B. Next base: position 8,202,080 of record NZ_CP102577.1, on the reverse strand, counting down.
GGCGTCATCGCGGACGGCGTGCACGTGCACGCGGACAACCTGCGCCTGCTCCTCAAGGTCAAACCGCCGGGCAAGGTGTTCCTCGTCACGGACGCCATGCCGCCCGTCGGCACGCCCGTCACGTCCTTCACCCTCCAGGGCCGCACCATCCTGCGCCGCCATGGCCGCCTGGAGACCGGGGACGGCACGCTCGCGGGCGCGGACATCGACCTCACGGCGGCGGTGCGCCACTGCGTCCACGCGCTCGGCGTGCCCGTGGAGGAGGCGCTGCGCATGGCCTCGCTCCACCCCGCCACGTTCATGGGCCTGCACGGCCACCGGGGCCGCATCGCGCCCGGACAGCGCGCGGACCTCGTGCTGCTGAAGCCGGACCTTTCCGTCCACAGCACATGGGTGGGCGGACAGGCGAAATCCAACACCCGCCATTAACCCGGAAAAATGGGTGCGTGACTCCTTCCGCGTGTACCGCAGGCGAGGAGAACACGAATGCGTCGTAGCAAGTGGATTGTGGGCCTGGTGGCGTCCGCGCTGACCGTCGCCGGTTGTGGCCAGGAGTCCTTCGCGCCCGAAGCCGAGGGCCCGGGCAGTGTGATGAAGGCGCCGCTGGACGCCGCGTGGGCCGTGGGCGTCGCCTACTCCGTGGGCACGCGCGTCACCTATGAAGGCCGCGTCTATCAGTGCCGTCAGGCCCACACGTCCCAGGCGGACTGGACGCCGACGGCCGTGGCGGCGCTGTGGCTCGACCTGGGCCCGGTGACGGGCGGCGGTGACACCACCGCGCCCGTCGTCTCCGCGTCGAGCAGCAAGACGAGCGTCACCGCCGCGGGCTCCATCACCGTCTCCGGCAGCGCCACCGACGACACGGGCGTGACGAAGATTGAAATCCTGGAGAACGGCACGCTCGTCGCCACCGCGTCGTCCTATACGCGCAGCTTCACGGGCTCCGGGCAGAACGGCACGTACACGTACACCGTGAAGGCCTACGACGCCGCCGGCAACGTGGGCACGAAGACGGTCACCGTCACCGTGGCCATCCCCTCCAACGGCGACGTCACCGCCCCCGTCGTCACCGCCAGCGCCAGCGCGTCGCGCATCACCGCCGCGGGCTCCTTCACCGTCTCCTCGAGCGCCACGGACAACGTGGGCGTGACGAAGATTGAAATCCTGGAGAACGGCACCCTCGTCGCCACCGCGGCGTCGTTCACCCGCGCCATCTCCACGTCCGCGCAGAACGGCACGTACACGTACACCGTGAACGCGTACGACGCGGCGGGCAACGTGGGCTCGAAGACCGTGAGCGTCGTGGTGGAGCTGCCCGTCACGCCTCCGCCTCCGGGCGGAAAGAAGATCGTCGGCTACTTCACCGCGTGGGGCATCTACGGCCGCAACTACCAGGTGTCCAACGTCCCGGCGTCGAAGCTCACGCACATCAACTACGCCTTCTCCAACATCTCCCCGGACGGCAAGTGCATCCTCGGGGATCCGTTCGCGGACATCGACAAGGGCTTCGGCTACCCCGGCGAGTGGGACCCCGGCGCGCTGCGCGGCAACTTCCGCGCGTTCAAGGAGCTGAAGAAGACGCACCCGAACCTCAAGCTGCTCATCTCCATTGGCGGCTGGTCCTGGTCCAAGTACTTCTCGCAGGTGGCGGCCACCGCCGCGGCGCGCACCGCGTTCGTGAAGTCCTGCGTGGACCTGTACGTGAAGGGCCAGTTCCCCGGCGTCACCCCGGCCAACGGCGTGGGCGTGTTCGACGGCATCGACGTGGACTGGGAGTACCCCACCGGCGGCGGCCTGCCGGACAACATCAGCAGCCCCGCGGACAAGGTGAACTACACCCTGCTCATGCAGGAGTTCCGCACCCAGCTGGCCGCCGTGACGGCGCAGACGGGCCAGCCCTACCTGCTCACCATCGCGTCGGGCGCGTCGCCGGACCTGCTCGCCAACAAGCAGGAGACCGTGAAGCTGGCCGGCATCCTCGATTGGATCAACGTGATGTCCTACGACTACCACGGCGCCTTCGAGAGCACGGTCAACTTCCACTCCGCGCTCAACCGCGTGACGGGGGACCCGGGCGCCAACGACGGCTTCTACACGGACGGCTCCATCTCCAAGATGCTCCAGCTGGGCGTGCCCGCCTCCAAGATCGTCCTGGGCGTGCCCTTCTACGGGCGCGGCTGGGGCAACGTGCCCAACGTGAACAACGGCCTGTTCCAGTCCGGCGTCCCCACCAAGGGCACCTGGGATGACGGCCAGTCCGGGCTCACCGGCGTGTTCGACTACAAGGACCTCAAGGCCAACTACGAGCGCGCGGGCTCCGGCTACTCGAAGTTCTTCCACCCGGAGAGCAAGCAGGCCTACGTCTACAGCCCCACGACGAAGGTGTGGGTGGCCTACGACGACGTGCAGAGCATGAACGCCAAGTCGGACTACATCCTGGCCAAGGGCCTGGGCGGCGCGATGTTCTGGGAGCTGAGCGGCGACGACGGCGGCCTCGTCAACGCGCTCTACGGCAAGCTCCACTGACGCTCCCCCCAACGGGGACACACACACCGGGGCCGGCACGGGCATCCAAAGCCCGCGCCGGCCCTGTGCGTTTTCGCGCCCTGGCCTTCACGGGCCCACCCCGCCCCACACGGGTCCGGCATAGAGTGGGACGCGGATGGGTTGCCTGCCCGCCGTCCGGGGCCACATGCAGGGGAAGGCCGTGACGGGTCCGCCTGTTCACTGGCGTCATCGCCCCCTGCCTGCCCCCGGGCGCCGTCGAACTTCGAGGAGAACGGATGTCGCGTTTCACATCGCTGGCCGCACTTGTCGTGCTCACCTGCCCCGTGCTGGGGCTCGCGAAGCCGAACGCGGACGACCGGGCCCGCGAGTACGCGGCCGAGGCCGTCAAGGCCGCCAACTCGCCGCGCGGCGGCGCCGCCCTCCTGCGCATGCACGCGCTGGTGGATGACGTGGAGGACCTCACCCCGCTGGTGAGCACCTACCAGCAGATTGCCTCGCGCCGCACGTCGGACGTGAACACGCGCACCACCGCCCAAATCCTGCTCATGGACGCGGAGCGCTCGCGCGGCCGGATGGTGCGCGCCAACGAGGTCCGCCAGTGGCTGGGCTTCGTCAACGACTACTACGTCGTCGGCGGCTTCGAGAACGAGGGCAAGGCCGGCTGCGACACGGACTTCGGTCCGGAGGCCGCCAACCTGGACCTCACCGCGCGCTACCCCGGCGCGAAGGGCCACGAGGCCACCTGGCGCAAGCTGGCCGTCACGTCCGCGGACGGCTACGTGGACCTGGCCACCGCGGTGCGCCCCAACAAGGAGTCCGTGGCGTACGCGCTCACCTGGCTGGAGGTGCCGCAGGACACGCGCGTGGCGCTGGGCCTGGGCACCTCCGGCGGCTACCGCCTGTGGGTGAACGGGCAGCTGGCCTCCAAGGAGGACCGCTACAACCTGCCCCGCCCGGACCAGACGCGCGTGTCGGTGAAGCTCAAGAAGGGCCTCAACCGCGTGCTGGTGAAGGTGTGCCAGGAGTCCGGCCCGCTGGGCTTCTACCTGCGCTCGGAGACGGCCTCCGCCCGCGCCTCGCTGCCCGCCAAGGCCCCCGCCCTGGAGCGCATGCCCGCGCCCGCGCCGCAGCCCCTGCCCACCCTCACCTCCTCGCTGCGCGCGCTGGTGGAGAAGAACCCGGACGACGCGCAGCTGAGAGGCGACTACGCCCAGGTGCTCGCCTTCTTCCGCGCCTATGACGAGCGCGAGCACACCGCCAGCGCCGAGGCCGCGCTCGCGGCGGAGACCGCCCCCACCGACGCGCGGCTCCAGGTATTGGCCGCCAACACCCAGACGGACGACCTCAACGAGCGCCGCCGCTTCCTGGAGGCCGCCGTGAAGGCGGACCCCACCTACGCCCCCGCGCGCCTGGCGCTGGCGGACCACGAGATGGACCGCGGCCACCCGGAGCGCGTGCAGCCGCTGCTCGCCCCCATCCTGGAGGTGGAGGACGGCCGCAACGTGCCGGGCGCGCGGCTCCTGCTCGCCCGCGCGGCCGAGGCCCTGGGCGAGCGTGCCCGCGCGCACGCGCTGGTGGAGGAGGCCTTCCGCCAGCAGCCGCGCGTGCCCCGCGTGGTGCGCGTGGCCGCCGCGGCGTCCCGTCAGCTGGGCCGTGACCAGGAGGCCATGGACCGCATGCGCGTGGTGCTGGCGCTGCGCTACGACGACGCCAACACCCGCCGGCAGCTGGCCTCCATGCTCGCGGACGCGGGCAAGGTGGACGCCGCCGAGCGCGAGTACGCGAAGCTCACCGACCTGAACCCCTTCGACAACGGCAGCCGCGTGCGGCTGGCGGAGCTGAAGGCCGCCAACGGCGCCGTGGAGGAGGCCACCGCCCTCTTCACCGAGGCCAAGGCCCTCTCCCCGGACGAGCCGGAGGTCTACGAGCGCGAGGGCCGCGCGCTGCTCGCCGCCGGCCAGCGCGAGCCCGCCCTGGCCGCCTTCGAGCGGTCGCTCCAGCTGCGCCCGCAGAACCCCGGCCTCAAGGAGGCCCTGCGCACGCTCAAGGGCGAGTCCGAGAGCGCGGGCACCCAGTACCTCGTGGACGCGAAGCCCCTGTCCAAGGAGGCCGAGGGCTACGTGCACGAGGACGCCCTGTACCTCGTGGACAACACCTACGTGCGCGTGCAGAAGAGCGGCCTGTCCAGCCGCATGCAGCAGATGGTGGTGCGCGTGTTCAACCAGCGCGGCGTGGACGCGTTCCGCAGCGTGCCGGTGACGTACTCGCCGGACCGCCAGGAGGTGCGCGTGCTGCGCGCCCGCGTGACGAAGCCGGACGGCTCCGTGGTGGACAGCTACGGCGACGCGGACCGCAACATCAACGAGCCCTGGACGGGCATGTACTACGACGCCCGCGCGCGCATCCTGTCGTTCCCGTCGCTGGCCGCCGGTGACACGCTGGAGCTCACCTACCGCCTGGACGACACCGCGCAGGACAACCTCTTGTCGGACTACTGGGGCGACGTGGAGAGCGTGCAGGGCACCTATCCCAAGGTGCGCTTCCAGTACGTCGTGGACATGCCCAAGGAGCGGCCGCTGTACTGGAACAAGAGCCGCCTGGCGGGCGTGGAGCAGCTGCAGGAGGCGCCGGAGTCCGGCCGCACCGTGTACCGCTTCGGCGCGAAGCACGTCTCCAAGGTGGTGCCGGAGCCGGGCATGCCGGGCTGGGCGGAGGTCGCCCAGAACCTGCACATCTCCACGTACAAGACGTGGGACCAGGTGGGCCACTACTGGTGGGGCCTCGTGAGGGATCAGCTCCAGCCCAACGCGGAGCTGAAGGCCACCGTGGACCAGGTGCTCACCGGCGTGGACCGCAAGGACCAGCTGGCCGTCGTGCGCGCCATCTACTCCTTCGTCGTCACCAACACCCGCTACGTGGCGCTGGAGTTCGGCATCCACGGCTTCAAGCCGTACCGGGTGGACCGCGTGCTGGCCCGCCGCTTCGGTGACTGCAAGGACAAGGCGAGCCTCATCCACTCCATGCTGAAGGTGGCGGGCGTGGACAGCAAGCTGGTGCTGCTGCGCATGCGCAACCTGGGCGCGCTGGACGCGGAGCCCGCGTCGCTGGCGGCCTTCAACCACGCCATCGCGTACGTGCCGAAGTTCGACCTGTACCTGGACGGCACCGCGGAGTTCCACGGCGCCAAGGAGCTTCCGTCCGCGGACCGCGTGGCCAACGTGCTGGTGGTGGACCCCAACGGCACGAGCAACTTCCTCACCACGCCGGAGGCGAAGGCGGACGACAACAAGACGACGCTCGCCATGGACGTGGCGCTGCGCCCGGACGGCGGCGCGGACGTGAAGGGTGTCAGCAGCGTGTCCGGCCAGTCCGCGCCGGACTACCGCCGCGCCTACCGCCCGGAGTCCACGCGCAAGTCCACCTTCGAGCGCGCGTGGGCGCAGAGCTTCCCCGGCCTCACCGTGCGCGAGGTGAAGCTCAGCGACACCACCCGCCTGGACGACGACGTGACGCTCGACTTCACCATGGGCATCCCGCGCTACGCGGAGGTGCTGCCGGGCGGCAGCCTGCGCTTCCTGCCCTTCGGCACGGGGCGCACCTATCAGCAGGCGTACGCGTCGCTCGCCGAGCGCCGCTTCGACCTGGTGATGCAGAGCCCCTGGGTGAACACCTTCAAGCTGCGCTACACGCTGCCCGGCGGCTACACCGTCGCGGAGATGCCCCAGGCCGTGGAGGAGACGACGAAGTTCGGCCACGTGAAGTTGAGCTACCGCGTGGAGAACGGCGCGCTCGTCGCCGACGGCGAGGTGGCCCTCTCCGTCGCCCGCATCAAGGCGGATGAGTACCCGCAGTTCCGTGAGTTCCTGGGCCGCGTGGACCGCGCCTTCGGCCGCCGCATCCTGCTGCAGGGGCCGGGGCAGAAGACGGCTTCGCGGTAATCGCGGACACTCGCGGCGTCTGTCTGACGCCGCTTCGCACGGAGGGCTTGACCCGGACGCGGCCCTCCGTGTTCAAGCAGGTGCATGCACCGTGCACGCGCGCTCGTCCTTGGCTGCCTGCTGGTGGCGGGGGCCGCCACCGCCGCTCCCGTCGTCCAGCTTCCCGAAGGCGGGCGGGCGGTGGAGGTCATCCCCAAGGGCGTGCTGTGCGGCCCGGTGCGCGGCGGCTGGGTGCTGGGCCCCGAGGGCCGCATGCTCAAGCCGCCCACGCGCGCGGATGACGCCACCCGCACGCTGGAGCTGAAGGTCGCCGCGGACGAGGCCGCCTGCGCCACGGCCACCGACACCGTGGTGGTGGTGGCCACCGGGCCCTTCCCGCGCATCGACAGTGCCTCCACCACGTTCTACCCGGACGACGGGCGGCTGGAGCTCAAGGGCACCGGCCTGAAGAACGTGTCCATCGCCTGGTCCGGGACGCCCCGGGGCGCGGATCCGAAGACGACGACGCTGGACGGCCAGGACGTCTGCCTGGAGCCCAACAGCCCCTCCGAGTGCGCCGTCCCGGTGACGCCCGGCCTGCCCACGGACGCGACGCTGTCGTGGGTGCCCGCGTTCGGCCGCAGGGGCGCGGACGTGACGACGTACGACGCCAACGGGCGCTTCCTGGACGACGAATACTTCCGCCTGCGCCCCGGCCGCACCGTGCTCACGCGCCCCCTGGTGCAGTCCTCCGGCGTGGACCTGTCCAAGGGCCCCGGCTACGCGGCGGTGACGCACTCGGAGGCCATCGCCTCCGTGGACTGCGGCACCGCGCGCTGCGAGGTGACCGAGGGCGCCGTGTCCATCCGCAACGTGCCGGGCTTGAACCCCACGGTGACGCTGCGCCTCAGGCTGGTGCCGCGCGTGTTCTTCGCGAAGGGGGACGCGCTGGAGACGTCCGTGGCGGAGACGCTGCCCGTGCTCGCGTGCCCGCTGTCCGCGGTGGAGGGCACGGTGCTGCGCGACGCGGAGGACTCCGGGCTGGTGATGCGCCTGGACGCGGCCTGCGCGCACGACCCGCGCGGCCTCTTGTGGACGGTGAACGGCGCGCGCGTGCGCGTGGAGCGCGTGGTGAAGGCGCAGGACGGCACCTACGTGCTGTTGCGCACCAGCGGCACCAACGAGCCGCAGGTGACCGTCACGGCCATCACGTCGCGCGTGGACGGCACGGTGGTGGCGTCGGAGACGGCGGACACGCGGCCCGTGCCGGACCCTCGCGCGACGCTGGAGCTGCCCGGCCACGGCACCATCGACTTCGTGCCCACCAACCGCCCGGCCGAGGTGACGGTGGCGTCCAACGGCGGCCTGGGCCGCTTCGTGCTGCGCCCGCTGGGCGGCGCGTACACCGTGACGACGCGCGAGTCCGCCACGCTCATCCAGGGCGAGGCCACCGCGGGCGGCTTCGTGTCGCTGCGCTTCGGCTACCGGCTGCCCACGCTGCCGGCGGAGCTGGCCACGTCCGACCTGTTCCTCACCAACGAGCGCGTGCAGCGCGCGGTGCGCGAGGCCAGCGTGCCCACCAACGTGGAGAACCTGGTGGAGTTCCTCTGCGCGGACAAGGAGGGCAACGACGAGAAGCTCTCCCCCAGCCGCCCGCACCGGGTGGACTACGCCATGCGCAACACCTGTCGCGTGGTCATCCACCGCGAGCGCCTCACGCCGGAGGAGGGCAACCAGGAAATCACCCTGCGCATCACCGTGACGAAGTCCGACGGCTCCACGCGCGGCGAGAGCAGCGTGGACCAGCGCCTGTTCCTGCGCCCCAAGGGCGAGGTGCGCGTCATCCCCGTGCAGGGCAACCTGGGCCAGTACGACCGCATCCTCGTGCAGGTGTCGCACGTCGCGGACGAGTCCCGCTACGCCCTCTCCACGGTGGACCGCACGGGCCTGCCGTCCGCGCAGTGGACCGCCATCGTGCGCGGCGGCATGTTCCGCCTCTACACCATGGCCACCATCCCCGCGGGCCTCTACCGCGCGACGCAGCCCTCGGGACAGCTGGCCATCAACTTCGGCGTGCTGTCGCGTCTGGCGCTGCTCAACAACGAGGGCCAGGAGCGCCTGCTGGGCATCGAGATGGGCCTGATGGGCCTGGGCCTGGTGCCGCAGTCCGGGGACATCCAGTTCCCTCCCACGCTCGCCGTCGTCATGGGGCTGGGCCTGCGCGTGCCCATCGGGCCGGGCGCGGCGGTGGGCGCGCAGGCGTGGATTGCCCGCGAGTTCCGGGGCGACATCACCCGGCGCACCAACGGAGCCCCGGGCACCGACACCGTGGTGCCCTCCAGCAAGTGGTCCTTCATCTTCGGACCCAGCATCTCCGTGGGCAACGTGGGCTTCAATCTCTGAAGCCCACGCCTCGCCCCGGCTACTCCTTCCCCAGCAGCGCCTTCAAGAACCGCCGCACCTCCGGCGGCCCCTCCACGCGGTAGCCCGCGCGCGTGTGCTTGTTGCCCGCGTGCACGGCGATGCCGCCCGGGGGCACCGCCGCGAAGAGGTCCTCGTCGGTGACGTCGTCGCCCAGGGCCAGCACGCGCACGTCCGGCGCCTCCTCCTTCAGCACCTCCGGCACCACGCGGCCCTTGTTGACGCCCCGGGGCCGCACCTCCACCACCCGGTCTCCGGGCAGGATGTGCATGGGCTCCTGGGAGAACTGCTCGAAGAGCAGCAGGCGCAGCTCGCGCGCCTGGAGCGCGCCGAACTCCGCGTCCACCTTGCGGTAGTGCCACGCGAGCGACGCCGTCTTCTCCTCCACGAACGAGCCCGTCACCCGCGCCGCGAACGCGTCCAGCACGGGCTTCACCTTGGGCTTCCACTCGAAGGACACGCCCGGCAGCGCCTGCCACGGCTGGCCCCGCCGCATGCGCGACCACAGGCCGTGCTCCGCGTGCAGGCCCAGGGGCAGCTCACCGAACCACGCCTCCAGCGTCTCGCGCGGGCGGCCGCTCACGATGTGCACGGACAGGTCCGGACGGGCGCACAGCTCCTTCAGCAGCGTCATCAGCTCCGCGTCCGGCGCGGCCAGCTCCGGCGTGGACGCGAAGCCCACGAGCGTGCCGTCGTAGTCCAGGAACAGCACCTTGCGCCCCGGCCCCTTCAGCTTGTCCAGGGCAGCCATGCCGTCCGGCAAGGGCGGCTTCTCCGCCACGGAGGGCAGGCCCTGGAGCCGGTCCAGGAAGCTGGCCACCCACCAGTGCACGTCGCGCGCCTTCACGCCCGCGCGCAGGCAGCGCATGCGCGCCTGGCGCTCGGGCTGGGGCATCTCCAGCGCCTGCTCGATGGCGTCCGCCATGTCCTCGACGTCGTAGGGGTTCACCAGCAGCGCGTCGCGCATCTCCGACGCCGCGCCCGCGAACTCGCTGAGCACGAGCACGCCGTCCTCGTCCGGGCGGGCCGCGCAGAACTCCTTGGCCACCAGGTTCATGCCGTCGCGCACGGGCGTCACCAGCATCACGTCCGCGCCCCGGTAGAGGCTCACCAGCTGCTTCTCGTTGAGCGAGCGGTAGAGATAGTGCACGGGCGTGCTGTGCACGGTGCCGTAGAGGCCGTTGATGCGGCCTACCAGCTCGTCCACCGTCTCGCGGTATTCCGCGTAGGCCTGCACCTGCGTGCGGCTGGGGACGGCCACCTGGATGAAGCGCAGCCGCCCGCGCAGGGACGGGTCGCGCTCCAGCACGCGCTGCACCGCGAGCAGGCGCCGGGGAATGCCCTTGGTGTAGTCCAGCCGGTCGATGCCCACGAGCAGCCGCTCACCGCGGGCGCGCTCCTGCAGCGTCTTCACCTCGTCCAGCACCCCGGGCTCTCCCGCCAGCGTTTCGAAGGCGGCCGAGTCGATGCCCATGGGGAACGCGCCCACGCGCACCTCGCGCCCCTGGAAGAGGACGCGGTCGATGTCCGTGTCCAGTCCCAGGTGCCTCAGCAGCGTGCCGGAGAAGTGCCGCACGTAGCTCACCGTGTGGAAGCCGATGAGGTCCGCGCCCAGCAGCCCCTTGAGCAGCTCCACGCGCCGGGGCAGCGTGCTGAAGATTTCCGACGACGGGAACGGGATGTGGTGGAAGTAGCCGATGCGCGCCTGGGGCAGGCGCTCTCTCAGCATCCCGGGCACCAGCATGAGCTGGTAGTCGTGCACCCAGATGGTGTCGCCCGGCTGGTAGTGCTTCGCGGCCAGGTCGGCGAAGCGCTCGTTCGCCTTGCGGTAGGCGTCCCAGTCCCGGTCCTGCCGTGGGACGCGGTCCAGCATGTAGTGGCACAGCGGCCAGAGCACCCGGTTGGAGTAGCCCTCGTAGAAGCGGCTGACCTCGCTGGCGGAGAGGTACAGCGGCACGCAGCGCAGGTCCGACAGCTGCTTCTCCACCTGCGAGCGCTGGGCGTCCGTCAGCCGGGAGACATCCCCGGGCCAGCCGATCCACAGGCCTCCGGAGCGCTCGTGCGGGCGGCTGAGGCCGGTGGCGAGCCCTCCGGCGCTCCGCACCACGGAGACGGCATCCTTCTCCGCCTTGACGGTGACGGGGAGACGGTTCGAGACGAGCAGGAGTCGAGCCATAGACCCACTAGCTCTATTCACCCCCTGCGGAAATGGCTACCACCTTCCGTGCCGGGCCAACGGTTGCCGGCCCCTGCCCCGTCCGTGACCAGCCGAGCCGGGCCAGCAGCGCGGGCTCCTTGCCGGCCTTCCAGATGAAGGCGTCCAGCACGTAGTGCGTGGCCTGCGGCAGTGCAAGCAGCGGCACCACGAGCGCCAGCACATCGGACTCCAGGACAGGGCCAGTGTCGCCAAACAACACCGGGCGGTCGTGCCACACGAGCACGTCCCACAGCCCTTCCTCCAGCAGCGCCAGCACGCCCAGGAACAGCAGGAAGCCGGGCAGCCCCGCGCGCAGGAGCACGCCCATGCCGCCAAAGCCCCCTTCCGCGTGGCGCCCGCGCGCATAGCGGAACAGCAGCGCGAAGTACGGCACGCCGTGCAGCACCACGTTCATCACCGTGAAGGCGAAGTCGTTCCGCGCGAGCACGATGCCGCCAAACCACGCCACCCACGTGGCCACCACCAGCAGCACCTTGCCGGCCTGCACGCCTTCCCCCAGCGCGATGCGCAGGGCCTGGAAGCCCGCCCACAGCGTGAGCACCGCCGCGTGCGCGCCCAGCGCCACGGTGCCTGCCCACGCGGGGAGCCCGGCGAGGAAGTCGTTCTCCACGAACCACCAGAAGGCGCGGGGCAGGTTCGCGTGCCACCAGATGACGGGGCCCAGGGTGGCTGCATAGACGGCGGCCGCGTCCAGGCGCCGCTCGAAGGCGGACACGCGCGCCTTGCGGTCGTAGAGCGCCACCCAGCCGTACTGCTGGCGGATGAAGTGGAACAGCGCCACGTACGCGAACAGGCTCCAGAACGCGCCGGGCGAGGCCATGTACGCGAAGACGCCCACCGCGTACGCGGCGAGCGGCGCGCCGACGTAGAGGCCCGGGCGGCGCGACACCTCCTCGCCGTCCAGGTACGTGCGGAACAGCGTGGACCAGACGTGCGCCACGTCCACGCCCACCACGAACAGCAGCCACGCCCACGCGGGCGTGTCCCCCACCGCCCCCAGCCACGGCGCGGCCAGCACGAAGGCCACGGACACGAGCGCGCTGCCGGCGAACACGGAGAGGTCCACGCCACGGCCGAACAGCCAGGCCTGCGCGGGCGAGAGGAGACGGGGCATCGGAAGGGGAGGATAGCAAACCTCCACGGCCGCCCTCGAAGCCCCAGGGGGATCACGCGAGGTCCGCTCAAGCAGGTCGCCAGAAGCGCGTGGACAAACGCCGTGCCCCGAAGCGCTGCGAGGACGCACGCCTCGCGGAGCGCAGCGGTGAGCCGCGACGATGCGCATGCGCGGACGCCAAGGCAGGCCCACGGACAGAGGCGCGCTGGCGGGGAGCGCTTTCGCCAAACCTGTCCGACAGTCGGACAGGTTCGCGCTGCATGGGGCCCGGGGCCGCACCGGCACGGGAGGACATGAGGACGGTGTGCCCACGCGTCCATGTCAGACCCCTCTGGTTGGATGCGCGAGGCTGGGACGAGGAGGACGGTGATGGTGCGGGTGGGGCTCGTGGCGTACGTGGAGGAGCAACTCGAGCGAGAGATTTCGCTGGGGAGGCTGCCGAGGAACGGCCAGATTGGCTCGGAGCAGGTGCTGGCGCGTCGCTATGGGGTGAGCCGAGGCACCGTGCGCGAAGCGCTGCGGCGGCTGGCGGCGCGAGGCCTGGTGGTGCAGCGTCCCGGCCGGGTGACGCGTGCGGTGGCGCTGGATGAGTCACTGACGCTGGAGAACCTGGGCCTGGCGCTGCATGACGCGCGCTCCGAGGAATGCCGGCGGCTGCTGGAGGGCTTCTTCAGCCTCAAGCGGCAGGTGCTGGTGGAGCTGCTGGCGGACTGCTGCGCGAGTGCCTCCGAGCGGGACGTGAGCCTGCTGGAGGACACCTGCTACAGGCTCTCGGACGCGGCGCACTGGAACCCCGGGGCACGGTGCGCGCAGCTGGAATTCGAGTTGCTGCGGCTGGCGGCCCAGGCGGCGTCACGTCCAGGGCACCTGCTCCTCATTCAGTCACTGCAACGGGCCCTGAGAGGCAACGCGGCCCGGCTGTTGTCCTTCATGGGCGGCGAATCCCTGCGCCAGTGGGCCCTGTGCGCGATGCACGCCCTGAGCGAGCGCGACGCGCAGGCACTTCAGCACCAGCTGCCGGCGTTGCTGAAGGCGTGCGATGAGCGCGTACTGGAGTCCTTCGCCCCCGTCCTCCAGGAACATGTGTCCCCCGAGGCCTTCCGCGCCGACGACTGCCTTCTCGAAGGCTCCGCGCCAGCCACCGTGCAGGACGATTCGCTGGAGGCACAGCCCTGCGTCGAGGAGAACGACCTCGGCGAACCTGGTGGGGAGTGCACCGGAGGGGACATGACGGCCGCGGCCCTGGGCAACCTGCCCGACTGTGGGACAGGTTCGGATGCTTCGTCAGCGGAGGACGGCCCCCGGCCCGAGACTCCACCCTCCGGTTCCCTCGGGCCAACCCGCGTGGTGGAGGGCAAGGATGACGAACCCCTTCACAGCCCCCCAGGCCCCCTCCCACCCGATTGGATTTCACCCGCCCCCACCACCAGCACGGCCTCCGGTGTCGCGGAGGGTGTTTCAAGAATAAACGAGAAGTGAGACCCGGACATGCTGCTGGTGCGCATGGGAGGGCGCCCTCTCCCCACCTGCCACGACAGGCCGGAGGGGGCACCCTCGCATGCGGTTTTCCACGGGGGTCCGCACCTACCAGTGGCTTTCTGCCTGGTCAGAAAATGCGACCGGTAGCGGCCCGGCGGACAGCCGCCGTGGAATCTTCCTGAGACAAAGGTGCGCGTCAAAGACAACAACCTGACACGTGTGACTAACTTGCAAGGATATTCGTATTGGGCGTTATCATGGATAACGACACACAGACGCAGGGCCCAAGCGAGGAGGCTGTCATGTCCGGAACGGCGATGATGAATGGCCTGGTGCACACCGCGGACCTCGAGTGGAAGCCGCTCGGTCCTGGAACGTCCTACCGCCTGCTGCGCGTGAGCGCGGAGACGGGCGTGTGGAGCGCCATCCTGAAGATGGAGAAGGGCGCCGTCTTCGCGCCGCACAAGCACCTGGGCCCGGCGGAGATCTTCATCCTCTCCGGCTCGACGCAGGACCGCTACGGCACCACCCGCCCGGGCGACTACGAGTTCGAGCCGCTGGGCGCCGAGCACCCCGCCACCACGGCGCTGGAGGAGTCGCTCATCCACTTCACCGCGCACGGCCCCATCGCGTTCCACGACGACAAGGGCCGCATCGTGATGCTGCTGGACTCGGAGTTCTTCCTGAAGGAGCAGCAGCAGGAGCCGCAGTACAGCATCAAGAAGGCGGCCTGACGGACCGCCTTGCTGTGTTTCATCCGTCGGGTGTCTGACATTGACACCCGACGTCAGGGCAGGCGGCCAGGCCTCAGGCCGCCTCCAGCAGGCGCAGGAAGGCCCGGGCGGCGTCGGCGTCACTGATGCGCCCCAGCCCCTCGCTCACCTGCAGCTCCGTGGACACGACGCCGGGCACGCGCGTCTGTCCGAAGCCTCCCGCCACCCAGACGCGGTCCTCGCGCGCGATGCGGTCCCGCTGGCGGTTGTAGGCCTGGGGTGAGCCCCGCAGGAACACATGGAACATGTTCGTCTGCACCGGCTGCGGCAGCACGGTGACGCGCGAGTCCGCCGCCAGGAGCGCGGTGAGCGCCTTGGCGCGCTTCACGTAGCCGGGGATGGCGGCCAGCGCCGCGTCGAAGCGCATGGCGGCGGAGGCCACCAGCGGGGCCAGGTGGTACAGGTTGCCGCCGTGCCGGTGGCGCCACACGCGCGACTCCTTGATGAAGTCGCGGTTGCCCACCAGCATGGCGCCGCCGATGCCGCCCACCATCTTGTAGAAGGACACGTAGACGGAGTCGAAGCCCTTGCAGATGTCCGCGTAGGGGCGGCCGTAGAAGGGCTGGCTCTCCCAGAGCCGCGCACCGTCCATGTGCAGCTTCACCTTCTTGTCGCGGCAGGTGCGCTTGAGCTCCTGGAGCTGCTCCCACGTCTGGAGCTGCCCGCCCAGCCAGCGCACCGGCAGCTCCACGCTGACGGAGCCCAGCACGTCGGGGGACCGGGCCACGTCCTCCGCCAGGAGCGGCCGCGTCCACGGGCCCAGGTTCACGGTGCGCAGCTGGTGCAGCACGGAGTACGCGTCGTCCTCGTGCAGCACGTGGTGCGACGACGGGTGCACGCCCACGGTGCGCACGTTGCTCGCGTCCGCGTAGATGCGCAGCGCGATGAGCTGCGCCATGGTGCCCGTGGGCATGAAGCACGCGTCCTCGAAGCCCAGCAGGTCCGCCACCTTCTTCTCGAAGGCCTGCACGAAGTCGCCGTTGCCGTAGACGTCGCTGGACAGCTTCTGGCGCTGCATCCACTCGCCGATGCGCGCGTACTCCGCGCCGTCGTCGGACGTGGAGCGCACCGGCAGGGACGCGGTGCAGGACTCGCGCAGCTTCTCGTACTCGGCGGGCGAAGGCGCCGGAGCGGCCCCCTTGGGCCCCGCGACCCCTGCGTCCGTCGCGGGGACTCCGGTGAGCCCCGGCGACTTCACGGTGCGCAGGGAGGGCGTGCCCCCGTCGGGAGCCGCGTGGCCCCGTCCCGGGAACAGCGTGGAGCCCGCGAGCAGGCTGGTGAGTGCGAGGAACTCCGACCGGCTGAAGCGACTGTCCTTCATGTGCCCTTCCCTCCCGCTTCCGGTGGCTACAACCAACTGGCGCTCGTGCGCCCCATTCCCGCCAGGGCCCGCTCCGCGGCCTGTACGCCGAACCAGTTGGCCTCCTCGAAGAGGGCCATGCCGCCCAGGTCCGTGTGCGCGAAGTGCAGGTGACGCCCCAGGCTCTGTTGCGCGGCGCGGCGCGCGTCTCCCCAGAGGAAGCCCGGCTGGGGCCGCACCATGGCGTGGCCCCAGCGCTGCACCTCCAGCCGCTGCGCGAGCGCGCCCACCCCGGGGTGCGCGGGCAACAGGTCCGCCATCACCAGCGCCTCCCAGTCCCCGTACGTCGCGGAGAGGGCCTTATTGCGCTCCGCCTTCACGTCCTCGCCGGCCATGGGCAGGTACCAGGTGAGCACCGTGGGCCCGCGCGCGTCCTGGCGCAGCGACTGGTGCGTGGCCACCACGTAGCCCAGGCTCTGGCTCTCATAGAAGACGTTGTCCCAGGCCAGCGGGAAGCCCCGCGACACCGGCGGCGCCGACACCGTCAGGTTCGCCACCACCCACGGGCTGTAGGCGAAGGCGTCCAGCCACGCGGGCCGCTCCTCGCGCCACGGCGCCACCACGTGCGCGGCGACGAAGCGCGGACACGCCAGCACCACCTGCCGGGCCTGGAAGGCCCTGGGCGCCCCGGTGCGAGCGTCCAGCGCGTGCACGCGGCAGCCGTCCTCCCCCGGCTCCACCGTGTGCACCAGCACCTGCGTCTCCAACTGGCGCGGGCCCAGCGACGACGACAGCTGCTTCACCAGCCGGCCGTTGCCCTCGGGCCAGGACAGGAAGCCGTCGCTGCGCTCGCCCTTTCCGTTCTGCCGCGCGGCGAAGTACCAGATGCCCGCCCAGGCGGAGACGTGCTCGGCGGTGGCGCCGTAGTCGTCGCGGCACGCGTAGTCCACGAACCACTTGAGCCGGGGCGAGCGGAAGCCCTCCGCTTCCATCCACCGCGCCATGCTCACCGCGTCCAGCGCGGTCCACTCCGCGTCGTCGCTGGAGAGCGCCACCGGCACCGCGAACGCCTTGCGCCCCTTCGCGTCGCGCGCGGCGGCGAAGGCGTTCATCCGCGCGTCGAAGCGCTCCAGCTCCGCCAGGTCCTCGGGGCTCGCGCCCGCGCGCAGGTACAGCCCCTCGTACCAGTGGCCCTTGTAGAAGACGCGCTCGTCGGGCTCCTGGATGAGCAGCTCCTCCGCGAACGACGGGTGGCCTTCCGCGTCCACGCCGGTGACGGCGTCCATCTCCCGCAGCAGGCGCATCACCGGCCCGCGGTCCTCCAGCGGCGACGGCAGGTAGTGCGCGCCCCACGGGAACGCGGACACGCCGTTGCGGCCGGAGCGCGACGTGCCCCCGGCCTCCGCCTCCAGCTCCACCACGCGCACGTCCTTCACGCCCGCGGCGGACAGGCGCCACGCGGCGGACAGCCCGGCCGCGCCCGCGCCGACAATCAGCACGTCCACCGGCTCGAAGGCCTGTGCGCGCGGCAGCGGCCCACCCCGGAGCTTGTGGCCGGTGTCCACCGCCCGGTCCACGATGGCACCGGGCACCGCCGCGCGAGGAGCCTTGTGCCGCGTACAGGCGCTCGCCACGGAGGCGCCCAGGAACGCGGCCACCAGCTCGCGCCGCGTCAGTTCCACCGGCGCCATTCCTCTTCGTAGTAGTGCACCAGCACCTGGTTGTTCAGCCGGTTCACCTCCGCCGGCAGCGGCGCCATGTCCGGGGAGAAGCGCGTGAGCCCCTCCAGCGTGTCCTCGTCCAGGAACGCCAGCCCCTCCGGCAGCGGGCGGTGGCGGCCGGCCGGCTCCTGCGCCACCAGCACGTAGCCCCACTCCCCGAAGGACGGCACCAGCGCGTGGTACGGCTGCGTCCAGAAGCCCGCCGCCTTGAGCGTGGTCTCCACGCACCAGAACGAGCGCCGCGCGAACAGGGGGCTCGTGCTCTGGACGACCGCCACCCCGCCCGGCGCCAGGCGCTTCTTCAAGATTTTGTAGAAGCCCGTCGTGTACAGCTTCCCCAGCGCGAAGTTGTTGGGGTCCGGGAAGTCCACCACCACCACGTCCCAGCTGTTCGTGCTCTCGGCCAGGAACTGCATGGCGTCCGTGTTGATGACGCGCACCTTCGGGTGCGTCAGGGAGTGGTGGTTGAGCGCCGCCAGCTCCCCGTAGCCCGTGGCGAGCCCCGTGATGGCCGGGTCCAGGTCCACCAGCGTGACGGACTTCACCTCCGGATACTTCAGCACCTCGCGCGCCGCGAGCCCGTCCCCGCCGCCCAGGATGAGCACGTGCTCCACCTTCCGCGCGCGCACCATGGCCGGGTGCACCAGGGACTCGTGGTAGCGGTACTCGTCGATGCTGGCGAACTGGAGGTTGCCGTTGAGGAACAGCGAGAAGCCCCGCTTGCCGCGCGTGACGATGATGCGCTGGTAGGGGGAGCTCGTGGCGTGGACGACTTCATCCGCGTAGAGCTGGTCCTCGTAGAACGTGGTGAGCCGGTCCCCCATCGCGAAGCACACCAGCAGCCCCGCGCACAGCACCACCGCCTTGGCGCGCAGGCGCACGGGGTTGGCCAGCACGGGCGCGAGCAGCCACGTGCTCCACAGCCCCACGCCCGCGTTCAGGAGGCCGAAGAGGAGCGACGTGCGCACCAGGCCCAGCTTCGGCACCAGCAAGAGCGGGAAGGCCACGCTGGCGGCGAGCGCGCCCAGGTAGTCGAACGTCAGCACCTGGCTGACCAGGTCCTTGAACTTGAGCTGGTCCTGCAGGATGCGCAAGAGGAGGGGAATCTCCAGCCCCACCAGCGTGCCAATGGCCAGCACGCTGCCGTACAGCACCACGGGGAACACGCTGGTGAGCGTGAAGGTGAGAAACAGCATCGGCGCGCACAGCCCGCCGAGCAGGGCCACGGCCAGCTCAATCTCCACGAAGCGCTGGGCCACCCCGCGCTCCACGAAGCGCGACAGGTAGCTGCCAATGCCCATGGCGAAGAGGTAGCCGCCGATGACGGTGGAGAACTGGGTGATGCTGTCCCCCAGCAGGTAGCTGGCGAGCGTCCCGACGATGAGCTCGTAGATGAGCCCGCACGTCGCGATGACGAGGACGGTGAGAAAGAGCAGCGTCTTGTTCAAAGCGTCACGTCGTTCAGCCGCTGATGGCCGCCGCGATGATGATGGCCAGGCCCAGGATGAAGGAGCCGATGACGATGCCCAGCGCGACGTTCTGGTCGACTTCAATCTCCTTGTGCACGTCGTACGGCAAGATGAGGCGGATGACGTAGAAGCCGGCCACGAACACCACCAGGCCGATGAGCGAATAGATGACGCTCGCCAGCACTCCCTGCAGGGTGACCACCACTCCGAGCAGCAGCATCACTTGCCTCCCATGTATCCACCGGTCCACAGCAGCACGCCGCCAGGGCCGCGCTTCACGTCCCCGGTCACCCGCCCGCGCTCCTCGTCACTGAACGGAGCCCAGCCCGTATAGGTGGCCCACGCGTACGCCACGAGCACCAGTCCTCCCAGGTACCTCATCGTCCACCTCCCGGCCCGCGCGGGACCTCCGCGCTACAGGTTGCTGTCCTTCCACCGCTCGGTTTCGAAGCTGTTGGCGCCAAAGAACGACAGCGCCGGAATCACCAACAGGAGCACCAGCGCGATGACGAACCAGCTCTCGTTGGGCGTGTCGTGCGTGAGCACGACCTGGTAGCTGACGACCGGCGCCAGGGACGACGGGCCCGCGAGCTTCAGGCCCGGGTCGAACGCGGTGGTCGTCCGCAGCACGTACCGGCCCTTGGGCACCGACGACAGGAACACGCTGCCCTGCTGGCTGCCCTCGCTCCAGGAGCCGTCGCTGTCGCGCCCGTGGTAGTAGCTGACCTCTTCGTAGAAGCTCACCACGTCCTGTGTGTCCTGGTTCACCAGGTCGCCCTGCACGCCCACCCAGGCGTTGTCGAGCGCCTGAGACATGGTGACCTGCGCCCGCACGTTGCCGTCCCGCTGCAGCTCGAAGGGCTGGCTGAAGTGCATGGCGTCGGGGGAGCCGGAGGTCGCGCTCCGGGGCAGCGTCACCCGCATGTCCAGCACCCGCGCGTTGAGCGCCCGCGCGTGGAACACGGCCGACAGGGCGAACAGGCCCAGCAGCCACACCGCCGACCAGCGCAGCGTCCTCATCATCGCCGCGCGGCGCGTGTTGGGCTGGCTGGGTGCGATGCCGCGGGGCCTGGGCAGGGGCTCCTTCAGCTTGAACGCGTCACGCACCTGCTCCGGGGAGAGGTACTCGCCGTGGGTGTAGGTGACTTCGTTGTCGGTGGCGTCCTCGCTCACGGAGTACGGCGGCGCGACGTACTCCGTGGCGCGCGCCTTCTCGCCCTGAAAGACCTTCCAGTAGAACTCGCCCACCACCGCGTCGGTGACGGCGGTGACGGACTGGAAGGCCTTGTAGCGGCGGCCCTCGTAGTGGGCGGACACCTGCGGCACGACGCTCGCGTCACCGGCGGCCATGGGCTTGAGGAACACCCAGTGGCCGTTGGACTCCATCAGCCAGGTGAAGCCGCGCGCAGGGTGGTAGAGCAGGTACTCCATCCACGGGTAGCGCGTGCCCTCCACCACGCACGAGCGCTCCTGGTAGCCGATGCAGATCCACTCCGCGCCGTCGAGCGTGCCCTTCTGTCCCAGCGCGAGGGCCGCCGGCAGCTCCGGCTTCTGGAGCAGCTTGAGGAAGGCCAGCTTGCCTTGCGCCACGCTCATCAGCGCGCCGCAGTACGGGCACGCCACGCGCAGCGTCTGGTCCGGCGCGCGCAGCTCCAGCGGGCCGTTGCAGTTGGTGCAGCGCGCCTGCTGCAGCTGCGCCTTGCGCACGCGCGGGCGCAGCTCCCCGGCGGGGATGCCCAGCTGCGTGAGCTCCAGCTTCTGACCCAGGAACACCTCCGGGTCGCGGTCGCGGGTGCCAAAGTCCAGCGTGACGAACAGGCCGCGCGGGCCGGTGGCGTCCACGTAGTAGCTGTCCGCCTCCGGATCCACGTCGCTGGGGAGCTGTCCTTCCGCGGCGACGACGCGCCCGTGGCCGCGCTCCTCCACCACCAGCGGCCGGTTGCGCAGGCGCAGCCGTCCACCGGGGTGCAGGTCCTGGAGCTGGATGCCCTCCTCCACGCCGGCATCGGAGAGCAGGTGGAAGGCGCCCTCGGACTCGCTGAGCCAGCCGGTGCGGCCGTCCGCCATCTCCACGTACCACTCGTCCCAGGGGCCGGCGCCGTGGTCCTTCTGGAGGTGTCCGACAATCTGATACGCCGTGCCGTTGACGCGGCCCTCCAGGCCCAGGCGCAGCGGGGAGTCGGTTTCCACGATGCGGGCCACGCGGCCGTGGGCCTCCAGCTCCGCGCCCACGCGCGCCACCACCGTCTGGCAGTGGCCGCAGACCACCACCTGCGCGGACCCGACGGAGAACTCCACGCTCGCGCCACACGACGGACACGCCCCCTGCGTCACGCCTCCACCCCTCTCGACAGCTCGCGCACGCGGCAGGACGTGGCGCCCAGGTGCTTCGCGGCCAGCGCGTCGAAGTCCGGACGCGCGCGGGTGCGGCAGCAATAGACGTTGAGCGCGGCGAAGCCGTGCTCCGGGAAGGTGTGGATGGCCAGGTGGCTTTCGGCCAGGAGCGCCAGGCCGGTGACGCCGCCGGGCTCCGGGAAGACGTGCCACTGCGGCTGGCCCACGACCTTCAGGTCCATCAGGACGACGAGTTCCTCGAAGAGGGCCGCCAGCGCGGCCGCGTCCTTGAGCCGCTCCGGCGCGCAGCCGCTCGCGTCAACCAGCCATTCCTGTCCGGTTGTCACAGGGAAAACCTCCGGGGATGGAGTCCTCTTTAACACGCTGGAGCCCGGTCGAAAGCCGCTAGGATGCGCGCCCCATGCGCACCCGATTCCTGACCGCTGGACTCCTCTGCCTCGCCCTGACCGCGTGCTCCAAGGACAAGGAGCAGCCGCCGGCCGCGAAGGCCCCCGCCGCACAGCCCTCCAACTCCCAGGCGGCTACCCGCACGGTGAGCCTGCAGACGGACGCGGCCTCCGCGAAGGGCTTCCAGAAGAAGGCCCTGGAGGGGCAGGACCTCTGGGCCACGATGGAGACGAACCAGGGCACCATCGTGCTCAAGCTCTTCTCCAAGGACGCGCCCAAGACGGTGGCGAACTTCGTGGGCCTGGCCACCGGCGAGCAGCCGTGGATCAACCCCAAGACGGGTGAGCGCGTGGAGGGCAAGCCGCTCTACGACGGCGTCATCTTCCACCGCGTCATCCCCGACTTCATGATTCAGGGCGGCGACCCCACGGGCACCGGCCGGGGCGACCCGGGCTACCGCTTCGCGGACGAGTTCAAGAGCAACCGGGACTTCGACAAGCCGGGCATCCTGGCCATGGCCAACGCGGGCCCGGGCACCAACGGCAGCCAGTTCTTCATCACCACGTCCATGCCGCAGTTCCTCAAGGGGCGGCACACCATCTTCGGTGAGGTGGTGAAGGGCTACGACGACGTGGTGCTGAAGATCGCCAACACGCCGCGCAACCGGCAGGACAAGCCGGACACGGACATGGTCATCCAGCACATCACCATCAGCGACACGCAGCCGTGAGCCTCCGCCCGCGCCACGTGCGCACGAAGCTGGGCGAGCTGAACTGCCACGTGGTGGACGCGCTCCCCGAGGGCGCGGCGCCGCAGCTGGTGGTGGTGTTGAGCCACGGCTTCGGCGCGCCGGGCACGGACCTGGTGGCGCTGGCGCCGGAGCTGCTGATGGCCGCGCCCCGGCTGGCGCAGGCCGTGCGCTTCGTCTTCCCGGAGGCGCTGCTGTCCCTGGACGCGCTCGGCATGCCCGGGGGCCGCGCGTGGTTTGAAATCCCCATGGACATCCTCATGGGCCGGGGACGCGACTGGGCGCGGTACTCCCAGGCCGTGCCGCCGGGGATGCCCGCCGCGCGCCGGGCGCTGATGAGCACGGTGGCGGCGCTCGGGGTGCCCCTGAACCGCGTCGTGCTGGGAGGCTTCAGCCAGGGCGCGATGATGTCCACGGACGTGGCCCTGCGGCTGGAGGAGTGTCCGGCCGGGCTGTGCCTGCTGTCCGGGGCCATGGTCGCGGGGCAGGAGTGGGAGCCGAAGGCGCGGGCCCGGCCGTCGCTGCCGGTGTTCCAGGGGCACGGCCGCCAGGACCCGGTGCTCCCCTACCCGGAGGGCGAGCGCCTGCGCGGGCTGCTGACGGGCGCGGGGCTGCCGGTGGAGTTCCTACCTTTCGACGGCGGGCACACCATCGTCACCGAGGAGCTGGAGCAGCTGGCCGCGTTCCTCGTGAAGCGGCTGGACGGGCGCTGACCCGCGGGACGGAGGCTCGGGGTGTATCAGGCGAAGGAGCTGACGGTGTCCACGCGGGGCCGGGGCCTGGTGGACATCACCGGTGAGGTGCAGAAGGCGGTGAAGGGCTCGGGCATCCGCGAGGGCCTGTGCACGCTGTTCCTGCACCACACCAGCGCGTCGCTGCTCATCAGCGAGAACGCGGACCCCGTCGTCCAGCGCGACCTGGAGGCGTTCTTCTCCCGGCTGGTGAAGGACGGCGACCCGCTGTTCCAGCACGACGCGGAGGGGCCGGACGACATGCCCGCGCACGTGCGCACGGTGCTGACGCAGGTGTCCCTGAGCGTGCCCGTGAAGGACGGAGAAGCGGACCTGGGCACGTGGCAGGGCGTCTACGTCTGGGAGCACCGCACGTCACCGCACCGCCGCCGCGTCACGGTGTCCGTGCTGGGCGGCTAGAGGTCCCGGACGGTGGCGACGACGGCCGCGCTCTTGCGGCGCTTCTTCGGCTCCTCGCGCGCCTGTCCTCGGATGCGCACCCAGGTGCCCGGGTCTTCCGGCCTCGCGTGGGCCATGGACCAGCCGGTGGGCACCTCGGGCGTCGTCCACCCGTAGAGGGCGCGCGCGTCCTTGGGGGCCAGGTTGATGCAGCCGTGGCTCACGGGTTCGCCGAAGCGGTCGTGCCAGTAGGCGGTGTGCAGGGCGAAGTCGCCCTCGAAGAACATGGTCCACGGCACGGTGGCCACGCGGTAGCTGGCGTTGCCCATGGTGCCCGTCATGTCGGCCTCCGCGAACTTCACCCAGATGCGGAAGAGGCCTTCCGGCGTGTCGGTGCCGGGTTTGCCGGAGGAGATGAGCGTGGCGTAGACGGGGCGGTCGCCCTCGTAGGCGATGAGCGTCTGGGCCTCCAGGTCCACGTCCAGCCAGCGCGCGCCGGGCTCCACGATGGACGGCGACGCCAGCGGCCACGCGACGTGCAGGTCGCCGCGCGCCACCCAGTGGTCCTCGGCGATGCGGACCCACTGGCCGTCGGGGGACAGCTCGCGCACGGAGACGAGCGTGCGCGGGGGCAGTACGGTTTCGCGTTCCGCTCTCGCGTCGGGAGCCTTGCGCACCACCACGTCGGTGCGGGGCGCGGCACGGGACTGGGCCCAGGCGAAGGGCATGGACAGGGACGCGAGGGCTTCGGCATCCAGGCCGCTGAAGTCAGAGGGGCGGTGTTCGCGCAGGACGCGCGCCTCGAAGTACTGGCCGTCGGAGGTGCGCCAGAAGGTGCGCCGGCCGACCTTCACCTGCCCCAGGAGCTTCACGGTGACGGAGCCCTTGAGCAGCACGCCCTGCCGTCTCTTCCGGGCGAGCGCGAGGCTCGGGTAGGCGCGCACGCGGCGGCCGACGACGCGCGCGTAGATGCCGGGCGTGAGCGCGCCCTCCTCCACGCGGGGCAGCGGGCGGACGCGGGGCTCGCGGAAGTTCTGTTCCAGGTAGCGTTCGCAGACCCAGCCGCGGGGCTCCAGCTCCACCCACGTCTCGCAGTCCGGTCCGCGCATCGCGCCCTTCCAGCGCACGCGCATGTCCTGGGCCACGGTGCCCAGCGAAGGCGAGTCCTGCCGGGGCTCCGAGCGCACCGCGATGGAGCGGCGCACACGCAGCGAGCCCGCGTCCGGTGAGTAGGGAATGGCGTAGGGCTCCATGCCCGCGTCGACTTCCGCGAGCGGAGCTTCGGCGACGATGTCCTCGTCACCGTCAGTCCCTGGAATGGGCGTTGTCGTGGGCCCGTGAGCATCGGCCCCCGCGTTCGCGACAGGCGCATCGGTCGTGGAACCTGGCCCGTTCGGGTCGGAGCCCACGGCGACATCAGGCGACCCCGGAGCGCTCCCGCCGTCCAGCGCCTGCGCGAGGGCATCCGTCCCCAGCGCAGTGGCGTCATCCGATGCGGAGTCCTCCGCGTCGATCAACGGCTCGCCGTCCGGTCCCAGTTCCAGCACGGGGACCTCGGACTCGGTGATGACCTGCGGTTCCTCTTCGCCGGGCAGGGCTTCGGAGTTCGCGCCGACGGAGGCGGACTGCGACAGCGACGGCTCCAGCGACAGCGCGAGCGCACTGCCCGCGTCCTCCGCCCCCTCCACCATGCCCAGCAGGGCCGGCGCGGTGGCATGCGTGACGCCGCCGTCATCAGCGGGCTCAGGCGCGGTGGCCTGCCATGCGGAGCGCAGCGCCTGCGCGGACTCCGTCGGCGGCGCGGCCTCCGCGTCGGGCGTGGGGGCCTGCGCTGTCACGGTGCCCGCATCCACCGGCGCGATGGGAACGGGGGGCTCCACCGGAGCGCACGCGAAGAGGATCAGGGGGAGTCCGAGGGGGAACCAGCGGCGGCGCATACAGACCGCAACGCTACGGGTCCCCGCTGACATCCTCAACGTCGGCCCAGGTGCGATCTCCTGCGCGCGCAAGCGCCTGGGTGGGCAGGGCATGCGCCCCGAACGGCGATTGCCACGAACGGCGGAAAGTGCCGCCGTGG
This sequence comes from Corallococcus exercitus, assembly GCF_042231735.1. Taxonomy (GTDB): domain Bacteria; phylum Myxococcota; class Myxococcia; order Myxococcales; family Myxococcaceae; genus Corallococcus; species Corallococcus exercitus_B. Next base: position 8,176,463 of record NZ_CP102577.1, on the reverse strand, counting down.
ATCAGCCCCGGCCCTCCGCGGGCGGAATGCCTTCGGGCGCTTCCGGCGCCTCCAGGAGCTTGTAGAGCGTCTTGCGGTCCACGCCCAACAGACGCGCGGCTTCGCTCTTGTTCCCGCCCACGTGCTGGAGCACGTGCGCCGCGTACCGCCGCGACAGCTCCGCGAGGGGCGGCAAATCTCCCGCGAGCCCCGTCAGCCGCTTGGGCGCGTCACCAATGGGCTCCGGGAAGTCCGGCGGCCCCAGCACGCCCGTCACGTTCAGCGCGAGCGCCCGCGCCATCACGTTCTCCAGCTGCCGCACGTTGCCCGGCCAGTCGTACACCGTGAGCCGCGCCATCGCGTCCGCCGTCACCACCGGCCGCACCCCGCCCCGCGCGTGCAGCGACGCGAAGTGCTCCACCAGCGCCGGGATGTCCTCTCGCCGCTCGCGCAACGGCGGCAGGTGCAGGTGCACCACGTCCAGCCGGTACAGCAGGTCCTCGCGGAACACCCCTTCCGCCACCCTCGCCTTCAAGTCCTTGTTCGTCGCCGCCAGCACCCGCACGTCCACCTTCACCGGGACGCTCTCACCCACGCGGCGGATCTCCCCCTCCTGGAGCACGCGCAGGAGCTGCGACTGGACCTTCATCCCCACGTCGCCAATCTCGTCCAGGAACAGCGTGCCGCCGTTGGCCTCCTCGAACAGGCCGCGCCGCGCGCCTGAAGCCCCCGTGAAGCTGCCCTTGGCGTGGCCGAACAGCTCGCTCTCCATCAGCGACTCGGTGATGGCGCCGCAGTCCACCGGGATGAACGGCCCGCCCGAACGCGCCGAGCGCTTGTGCAGCGCCCGCGCCACCATCTCCTTGCCCGTGCCCGTCTCACCGGTAATCAGCACCGGCACGTTGCTCGTCGCCGCGCGGGCGACCTGCTTGTAGACCTCCAGCAGCGCCTGGCTGCGGCCCACCAGCGACGTGCGCTCCACCTGCTTGCGCAGGGTGCGGTTCTCCTCCACCAGCCGCTTCTGCTCCAGCGCCCGCTTCGCCACCCGCATGATGGCGTCCACGTCGAACGGCTTGGACAGGTAGTCGAAGGCGCCCAGCTGGATGCTGTCCAGCGCGCCCTCGATGTTGCCGAACGCCGTCACGACAATCACCGGCGTGTCCGGCAGGTTCGACTTCACCGTCTGGAGCACCTTCAGGCCGTCGCCCGGGTCGGGCATGGCCATGTCCGTGAGGACCAGGTCGAAGGACTGCTCGCCCATCCGCTCCGCCGCGCCCTTGGGGTCCGGCGCCTGCGTCACCGGCCCCAGCACGCCCAGGAGGCGCTGGAGCAGGTCCCGCGCATGCGGATCATCATCGACGACGAGGATTCGGGCTGTGCTCATGAGGCCTTGCGGATGGAGGGGGCGTCGCGCTGCGGCCCGGACTCCACCACAAGCGGCGCCGGAGTGCGCGCCACACGCGCGAACCTCACGCGGATCCGCGTGCCTTTTCCCTCTTCCGAGTGCACCGTGAGCGTGCCGCCGTGCGCCTCCACCACGCGCCGGGTGGTGGCCAGCCCCAGGCCGTGCCCGGGAATGCCCCGCACCTCCGCGGCCCGGAAGAACGGCTGGAACAGCGACGCCTGCGTCGCGGGGCTCATCCCCAGCCCGTTGTCCGTCACCTCCACCACCGCGTCCGCCCCTTCCGTCGCCACCCGCACCTTCACGCGCGGATCCGGCCGCCCCGCCGTGTACTTCACCGCGTTGGACAACAGGTTGCGCGCCACCACCTGGAGCAGCTGCGCCGGACAGTCCACCAGCACGCCCGGCTCCAGCTCGCGCTCCAGCGACACGCCCAGCGCCGTCGCCGTCTGGCTCACCTCCAACAGCAGCGTGCTCACCGCCGTGTCCAGTTCCCCCCTCGTCCCGTCGCCCCGGGTGCCCGCGCGGCAGAAGCGCAGCAGCGCTTCAATGAGCTCGCCCATGCGCACCGCGCTGGATTCACACTGGGAGATCATCTCCAGCGCGCCCGGGTCCTTCACCGCGCCGGAGCGCCGGATGAGCGTCAGGTAGCCCTTGAGCGGGGACAAGGGGCCCATCAGGTCGTGCGCCACGCGCCGGGTGAACGCATCCAGTTCCTGGTTGTGCCGCCCCAGCTCCTCCAGCTGCCCCTGGATGGTGGCGTCCTGGCGCTTGAGCAGGGAGATGATGTGCCAGCCCACCACCATGGACAGCAGGATGGCCAGGAGCGTGGTGACCGCGCCCAGGGCCGTGTTGCGCACCCGGAGCGTGCCCAGCCGGCCCACCAGCACGCGCGCGTCGGACGCGTTCTCCGTGGCGAGCTGTCCCGCCAGCTGGTCCACCTCCGCCGCCAGCGGGCGGATGCTCTCCACCAGGTGGCGCCGGGCGCGCTCCGCGTCGCGCTGCCGTGAGAACACCGCCGCCGCGCGCACCTGATCCGCCAGCCCCTGGCACGCGCCGTTGAAGCGCAGCCAGACCGCCTTCTCCCCGGGCGGCAGGTGGCGCATGTACGCCTCCGAGGACTGGCGGATGCTGCCCAGGATGTCCTCCATCACCGCGTCGGCTTCCTTGCGCTCGGCGTCGCCGCTGGAGCGCACGTGCGCCTCGATGGCGGACTCCAGCGACATCACGTCCACGCGGATGCGGCCGATGAGGCTCGCGCGCTCCAAGGCCTCCAGCACCAGCGCGTCCACCTGATGCCCGGTGCGCACCTCCGTCCAGAGCATGAAGCCGGTGACGCCCGACAGGAGCATCACCACGAAGAAGAAACCCGCGCGGTATCCACGGATGGGGGTCCGCGAGTTCATCGCCACGGGCACGCTCCTTGGGCCATCAGAAGAAGAAGAAACAGCAGGCATCCCGAGGGGACGCCCTCGTGAAACTCACGGCACCGGCCTGTTGGCCTCCGTGGAGGAGGCGCCCGGCAGGGGCGGCTGGGTGCGCCGCCGCGCGCGCTCCAGCGCGGACTCGTACCACACGTCCGACAGCTCCTCGTGCAGCGCCGACAGCTCGCGCTGCCGCGCCAGCAGCTGCGCGTTGTGCTCCTCCAGCGTGTGGCGCTCCGCCTCCAGCCGCGCCAGCTCGTCCGCCGCGGTCGTGCGCGCCTGCTCCGCCTCCGCGCGCGCCTGCTCCGCCTCCGCGCGCTCCTGCGTCAGCTCCTCCAGCGCGGACTCCAGGGCCGCCATCCTCGCCGCCAGGGCCTCGGTGCGCTCACGCTCGGCCTGGTACTCGCGCTGCCAGCGCTCCGTCTCCGACACCTGGGCCTGGAGGCGTTCAGGGGGAATGGTCGCGGCGCATCCCACTCCGAGCCACGCCACACTCCATGCCACCAGCAGGTGCCGCATACGCCATCTCTCCCGACACCTGGCCGCGCGACATGCACGACGAGGACGACCGGGCTTCATGCTCCACTTCGCGGCCCGGCGCGTGGCGCTCGGAACGGACAGGGACGCGGTGCAGCTTGCAGAAGAGCGTCGTTGCCGTCAAAGCACCGTGCGCCTGCTTGGGGAGCTTGCACCCATTGTTGCAATCGCAACTGAGGAGATTCTCCCCATGGCGGATCCGCTCCCACCCGGAGAACCCCGCGAAGTTGCTTGAAACCGTCCCTGGCACGGCGGGTGCTCAAGGTGCTGGCATCAACCGATGCAATCCCGCGTCGGCGTGTCGTCCCCGGAGCCATCCATGAAGACCGTCATCGTCGCCGCCCTGTTCGCCGCCTCCGCCGCGTTCGCCAACACCCCGGCGCCCGCCGCCGCCCCCGCCGCGCAGGCGGCCCCCGCCGCGCAGCCGGCCCCCGCCGCCGAGGCGAAGACCGAGGCCGCCGCCCCCGCCCCCGCGGCGCAGGGTGAGGTGAAGACCGAGACCAAGACCGAGACCAAGGCCGGCAAGAAGGGCACGAAGACCAAGACCGAGAAGAAGACCACCACCGAGACGAAGACCGAGGGCTGAGCCCTCGCGTCACTCGCGCCCCGCCCGCCTCCAAGGGACGGGCAGGACGTGGTGTGCCCGGCAGGGGCGCTCTCTTCACGAGGGCGCCCCTGTTGTCGTTTCGGGGCCTGGGAAGCGGTTTCTCTCCTCTTCAAGTGTTTTCAGTAAAACCACCATTTGACAGGAACAGAGGAATCGCGCATAACAGGACATATGTGGATGGCGGCTCATCCACGACAGGAAGGGGCGCCCCCCTCCCCCCCTTCAAGCGAGACGGTCATGGTGGAAGCGTTCACGAAGGTGTCCGAAGCGTCGCGGTTGCTCCTGGACAAGGGCCTGTGCCCGGCCACGGGTTCGGATGCACTGGGCATGGTGGCCCGCCCGATGAAGGTGGATCGCGCCTGCATCTTCGAGAACCGGACCACGAACCTGGCGGGCCGGTTCCTCACGGACCTGCGCCACGCGTGGGCGGAGCCGGGCGTGGTGTCCCCGCTGGCGCACCCGGTGCTGCGCGCGCTGCCCATGCGCGACTACGCGATGGCGTGGACGGACATGCTGGAGGCGGGGATGGTGGTCAACTGCACCTCGCGCGAGGCGCCGCCGATGATGCGCGAGCTGCTGGAGCGCCAGGGCGTGCAGTCCGTCCTCCTGTGCCCCATCGTCCCGGCCAAGCAGTGGTGGGGGTTCGTGGCGTTCGAGGACTGCCACCAGGCGCGCATCTGGCGCCCGGAAGAGGTGTCCCTGCTCAAGTCGCTGGCGCGGGCCATTGGCGCGTCCGTGCGGCACGCGAGCATGCGCTCCTCGCTGTCGCAGGTGCGCACCAACCTCACCAGCGTGCTGCGCCCCGTCGTCGGGGACACCTGAGCCCACCTCCGGCCCCCCCAGTCCATGGGGGCGTTCGAGGGGGGTCGTACCTGGGTCATGGCCGCCCGCCTTCCTGGCGAGCGGGAGGGGGCCCGAGGGACTGAAGGGGAGCGGTAACGCGGCGCCCCGTTTCTGCTACCCTCGCCGGCCTGCGCCCCGCCCATGTCCTCGTTTGAGCCAACCGCCATCAGTCGTTCCCGGCCTCCTGACCTCGTCAGCGGCTACCGCCTGGAGAAGCTCGTCGGTGCCGGCGGCATGGGAGAGGTCCACAAGGCCACCCAGCTGTCACTCGGCCGCACGGTCGCGGTGAAGCTGCTGAACCCGGAGCTGGCCAAGGACCCATCGTTCATCGCGCGCTTCCAGAAGGAAGCCGCGGCGCTGGCCACCCTGAGCCACCCCCACGTCGTCGCCATCGTCGACAAGGGGAAGACGGACACCACCTACTACCTGGTGATGGAGTTCGTGGACGGGCCGTCCCTGCGCGAGCTCATGCGCAGCCCGTCCATGGAGACGCCGGTGCTGTTGCGCCGGATGCTCGAGATCTGCCGGGCCATCGAGTACGCGCACGGCCGGGGCGTCATCCACCGCGACCTGAAGCCGGAGAACATCCTGCTGGATCAGCAGGCCGGCGGCATCGCGAAGGTGTCCGACTTCGGGCTCGCGTCCTTCCTGGACGACGCGACGGCGGCCTCGCGCTTCGCGCTCACGTCCACGCACGTGTCCATGGGCACCATCTCGTACATGGCGCCCGAGCAGCGCGTGGACGCGAAGAGCGCGGACGCGCGGGCGGACATCTTCTCCCTGGGCGTCATCCTCTACGAGACCTTCACGGGCGAGGTGCCGCTGGGCACCTTCGATCCGCCGTCGCGCAAGCGGCCGGGGCTGGACCCCCGCGTGGACGCCATCGTGATGCGGTGCCTCAAGCCGGATCCCGACGACCGCTATCCGTCCGTCACCGCGCTCATCGCGGACCTGGAGCCGCTCGTTCCGGGCAGCCTGCTGTCCATGCCGCCCCTGCGGCTGACGCGCTGGCAGCGGGCGAAGGCGTCCATGCGCCGCGCGGCGCGCGTGACGGCGCAGACGACCGCGGGCCTGACGGTGCTGGCCGCCGTGGGCGTGCTGGGCGTGACGTACTACCGCAGCGGGCAGGTGCGCCCGCAGCAGCCCATGCCGGGCGCCGCCATGATGGGCGAGCTGGGCTCGGACACGCCTCGCAACGGTCCGGGCCGGGTGGAGGACGTCACCCCGGACAAGCGCCGCGTGACGATGGGGGACGGACCGGACCTGCCGCAGATGCTGGTGGCCGGCCGGACGCTGACCTTCGAGAACAAGGCCCTCGTCTTCCCGCCCGTGGACGACGCCGAAGCGCCGCGCGCGGGCCGCGCCCGCGTGGACGTGGTGGGACTGGTGGGCGGCGTCGCCCGGCTGACCGCGCGCGTGCGCGCGGACGTGGCCCCCCCCACGTGGAAGCGCCGCCTGAAGGCCGTGCTGGAAGGCCCGCCGCCGGAGCCCGTGGCCGCGGTGATGCTGGTGGGCCGTGGCGGGCGCTTCGTGGCGCTCGTGCACCACGGCGTGGGCGCGCCGCTGGCCCTGGAGTGGGGGCTGGGTGAGCGCAGCGGCGCCATGCTGGGCCTCCCGGCTCCCGAGGGCGAGGCCCGGCTGGAGCTGTTCGTCACCGAGGACGGCGTGATGCAGGCCTTCGTCGGTCAGGGGAAGGATCAGCGCGCCATCGCGGAGCCGCTGAACCTGGGCCCGGACTGGCAGGCCCACTTCGGCGAGCCCCCCATGCCGGCCGTCGGCTGCATCGAGGGCACCTGCAGCATCGAGGGGCTCACCTATACGGTGGACCGGCCCGCGGCCGTGTCGGAAGGCCCCGCCACGCCGGTGGTCGTCACTCCCCAGGCGCCGGTGCGCACGGTGGCCGCCAACACGGTGCCGGCGAAGGCGGTGGTGCCCAAGAAGCCCGCCCCCCCGCCCCCGCCCAAGCGCCAGCCGGTCAAGGCGGCCCCCGCCAAGCCGTCCCCGAAGCGCCGCTAGGGGAACGGGCGGGGCCAGTCCCGGACAAGCACCGCAAGGGGAATATGGCCTCTCCGGGGGGATTGCATTATCCCTCGGCTCCCCTATGCGCACCTTCCGTCGCGGCCTGACCGCGCTCGCCCTCGTCGCCGGACTCACCGGCTGCCCCCGGCCCTCCTCCGTCGTCGCGCCCCACGTGCTCGAGTCCGCCGCCGAGCGCGCCGGCCAGGGTGACGCGGAGGCGCGCACGCTCGCGTTCGCGGGCTTCCACGCGTACCTCGTCGCGGGCGACGTGAAGCTCGCGCAGCAGCGCTTCGACGCCGCCGTGCAGAAGGACCCGGGCGACCCGTACGCCCTGCAAGGCCAGGCGCTGCTGGCCCGGCGCAACGGCCAGTCCGACCGCGCGCTCGCCGCGTCGCTGGAGCTGGTGAAGCGCGCCCCGCGCCACCCGGTGGCCGTCATCGCCGCCCGCTACATGCTGGACCGCGTGGGCACCTCGCGCGCGGAGGACGACAACATCCTCAAGGGCGTGGACGCCGGGCTCACCGCGGGCGCCCGGGGGGAGACGGCCTACCTCTTGCGCGCCGCGCGCCTGGCGGTGGCCAACCTCCGCGCGGACACGGCCACCCAGGCCCAGACGCTCAAGGACGTGGGCGGCGCGAGCGAGGCCACGCTGGTGGGGCCCTTCTCGCCCTTCCACGTGCTGGCCATCGACGAGCCCATCGCGCCGGAGAAGGACGGCTCGTTCGCGGGCCCCTTCACGGGCGCGTACGGCCCGCTCGCGGCGCGCACGCTGCGCTCGCCGGACGGCCGGCTGGACCTGGGCGGCGAGCCCGGCCACGGGGACATGTACGCGCTGGGCATCGACGCGGAGGTGGCGGAAGGCGGCGTGTACGTGCTGCGCACGGTGAGCCAGACGTCGCACCGCGTGCTGATGGACGGCGCCCCCGTGCTGGAGCGCCGCGACTGGGCGCGCACCGCGTCCACGGTGAGCGTGCGCGCGCTGGAGCTCCCCGCCGGCAAGCACCGCTTCGTGGTGAAGCTGTCCCGCGACAACACCCAGGGCGGCATCACCTTCGCGCTGGTGAAGGCGGACGGAAGCCCCGCCGGCGTGCGCCTCACCGCCGCCACCGGGCCCGCGCCGCGCTGGAACGCGAGCGCCCCGGGCGAGGTGGACGCCCCGGACATGTACCCGGGCGCGGAGGACCTGGCCCAGGCGCTCCAGGGCGAGGCCGGTGAGACGCTGAGCATCTTCCTCGCGGTGCGCGACGGCCTGGCGCGAGACCCGGACGGCACCCAGCGGCTGATGGCGAAGCTGGAGGCGACGACGCCCGCGCTGCTCACCCTGCGCGCGGAGCAGGCCGCGCAGGACCGGGGCATCCCGTCCAAGGTGGCGCGCGGCCGGGCCACGCGCGACCTGGAGGCGGCGCTGGCGAAGGACCCGTCCAACGTGGCCGCGCTGCTCCTGCGCGCGGACCTCTTCCTGGATGACGGCCAGCCGGCCACCGCGCTGGACACGCTCAAGACGGCGCGCGACGCGGTGAAGCCCGCGGGCTTCCCGGTGCACATCCTCCTGGCCCGCGCCGCGCTGGCGCTGGACGTGGACGCGCAGGCGGAGGTCGCCCTGGCCGCGGCGCTGGAGGCCCAGCCGGGCCTGTGCGAGGCGCTGGGGTTGCAGTACTCGCTGGCGCGCCGGCGCGACGCGGTGGCCCGCACGGACGAGCTGGTGAAGGCCCAGGAGGGCTGCCCCGGCGCGGACGCGCGGCGGGTGGACCACCTGCGCACGCGCGGCGACCTGGACGGCGCGGCGAAGGGCTACACGCAGCTGCTGGCGCAGGACCCGGACAACCTCACCACCGCCGCGGCGCTCTCCAGCATCTACCTGAGCCAGCGCCGCTACGACGACGCGGCGAAGGTGCTCCAGGCGCAGGCCCGCGTGTGGCCGCGCAACGCGGAAATCCTCAAGCGGCTGGCGGACGTGCGGGAGTACGCGGGCCAGGGACAGGAGGCGCTGAAGCTGCGCGAGCAGGCGCTGAGGCTGGACGGCACGGACCTGTCGCTGCGCCGCGCGGTGGAGCGCGCGAAGACGGGCAAGGAGCTGCTGGCGGCGTACGCAATCGACGGCAAGGAGGCGCTGAAGGCCTACGAGGCGGCGCCCGTGACGGGCGGCAGCGCGGCGGCGTACGTGCTGGACGCGGCGGCGGTGCAGGTCTACCCGGACGGCTCGCTCGTCAACCGCATCCACACCATCCAGAAGGCGCTGGAGCAGTCGGGCGTGCAGGAGATCGCCGAGGTGAACATCCCGCGCGGCGCCCAGGTGCTGGCGCTGCGCACCCTCAAGGCCGACGGCCGCGTGCTGGAGCCGGAGAACATCGAGGGCAAGGACACCATGAGCCTGCCGGGCGTGCAGGTCGGTGACTCCGTGGAGGTGGAGTACCTCTTGCCCGAGAGCGACCGCGGCCCCGCGCAGCCGGGCTTCACCGCGTCCGCGTTCTACTTCCAGATCGCCAACCAGCCGAACGCGTGGAGCACGTACACCGTCGTCGCCCCCAAGGGCAGCGGCATGAAGGTGGACGCGCACGGCATGAAGGCGCCGCCGCCGGAGGTGAAGGGCGACGTGGAGGTCTTCCACTACGACGCGCGCCGCGTGCCGCCGTTCATCCCGGAGCCGGACGCGCCGCCCTCCGGCAACGAGTACCTGCCCTTCGTCATGGTGGGCGCGGGCGAGACGGGCAACGACGGCCTGGCGCGCGTGTACGGCGACGCGTTCCAGGACCGGTGGCTGCGCACTTCCGAAGTGGAGGCCTTCGCGCGCAAGGCCACGGAGGGCAAGAAGGGCCTGGACGCGGTGAAGGCGCTGCACGCCGCGGTGATGAAGCGCTTCTCCGGCCGCGACGCGAGCCTCGCGCAGTCCGCCGCCTCCACCGTGGCGCAGGACCGCGGCAGCCGGCTCACCGTGATGAAGGCGGGCCTGGAGACGCTGGGCATCCCCTCGCGCGTCGCCGCGATCCGCACCTTCAACACCGACCCCGCGCCCTACCTCTTCCCGGCGGACGCGCTCCTGCCCTACGCGGCGCTGCGCGTGGAGGTGCCGGGGGAGGACCCGGTGTGGGTGGACACGTCCGTGCGCTACGGCCCCTTCGGCGAGCTGCCGGAGGCCGCCATGGGCGAGCGTGAGGCGTACCTGCTGCCGGAGCCCGGCAAGCCCCTGCTGAAGGTGAAGACGCCGCCGCTCAAGCCGCGCGCGGGCAAGGACGTGAAGCTCACCCTGGAGCTGGGCGCCGACGGCAGCCTCAAGGGCCAGGGCGAGGAGACGTACTCCGGCTTCGACGCCGCCCAAATCGCGGAGGCCTTCGAGCAGCTCTCCGCGGAGAGCCGCAAGCAGGCGCTCCAGGGCGCGGTGGCGCGCTACTTCGGCGGCGCGGAGCTGGCCTCCGTGAAGCTGGAGCACGAGGAGGCCGTGGGCGCGCCCTTCGTGCTGCGCTACGCGTTCACCGTGCCGCGCTTCGGACGCATGGAGGGCGACAGCCGCATGGCGCTGGGCCCCCTCACCTTCCCCGCCCTGCTGGGCCGGCGCTACGTGCAGCTGTCCACGCGCACCACGCCGCTCTACATCGACGACACGGAGGCCAGCCGCACGAACGTCGCCCTCACCCTGCCCCAGGGCTGGAAGCTCAGCGACCCGCAGGCGAGCCTGAAGGTGGACAGCCAGTTCGGCCACTTCACCCGCACGGAGAAGCAGGACGGGCGCACGCTCAGCATCGCGGAGTCCATCCACATGCCCCGCGCCCGCGTCACCCCGGCGGAGTACGAGAAGTTCTCCGCCTTCGCCGGCGACGTGGACCTGCTCCAGGTGCGCGAGCTGTTCCTCGTGAAGCAGTAGGCGTCACGGTGCTCCGCGCATCACGTCAGTGGTGCGCGGAGCCGGGCTCGGACATCTTGCCTAGGGCTGCTGGAAGATGGCGACGGTGGGCGTGCCGTCCTCGCCGATGTAGCCGCGGTACATGCCGCTGGAGTTGAAGGGCATGGCCACGTGGCCCTGGCGGTCCATGGCGATGACGCCGCCCTCGCCGCCGGCCTTCACCAGCACGTCGTTGACGACGTAGCTGGCGGCCTCCGGGAGCGGCAGGTCCTGGTACTCGACGCGGGCGCAGATGTCGCGCGCCACGGTGTAGCGGATGAAGAACTCGCCGTGGCCCGTGGCGGAGACGGCGCAGCGCTCATCCGCGTAGGTGCCCGCGCCGATGATGGGCGAGTCCCCCACCCGGCCGAAGCGCTTGTTGGTCATGCCGCCCGTGGACGTGCCCGCCGCGAGGTTGCCGTCCATGTCCAACGCCACCGCGCCCACCGTGCCGAACTTGTGGTCCCCCGTGATGGGGTCCACACCCGGCGTCAGTGACGAGCCGGGCTGCGGCTGCGCCGGCGTCGCGGGCTGGCCCTGCTTCGACGGCGGAGGCTGCGTCGACGCGGGCGGCTGCGCTGGTGATGACGGCTGAGCGGGCGCTACCGGCTGTCCGGGCGTCGCGGGCGTCGCGCCTTGCGTGGGCGGCTGCGCGGGCGTCGCGGGCTGCGCGGGCGGCTGCGCGGGTGACTGGCCCTGCGTGGAGGGCTGCCCCTGTTCCGCGGGCGGCGCACCCTTCGCACGCTCCTGCTCCAGCGCGCGCTGGAGGCCCTGCCAGCGCTCCTCCGTGTAGAAGTACTTCGCGTCCACCAGGGGCATGCCCTGCGACTGCGCGAAGGCCTCCGCCCCGTCGCCCACCATCATCACGTGGGGCGACTTCTCCATCACCCGCCGCGCCAGGTCGATGGGGTTCTGGATGTGATGGACACCGGCCACCGCGCCGGCCATGCGCGTCCTGCCGTCCATCACCGCCGCGTCCAGCTCGTTCACGCCGTCGTGGTTGAACACCGCGCCCTTGCCGGCGTTGAAGTACGGCGAGTCCTCCAGCACGCGGATGGCCGCCGTCACCGCGTCCAGGCTGCGGCCTCCCTTCGCCAGCACCGCGTGCCCCGCCTGGAGCGCTTCCGTGAGCGCCGCGCGCATCGCGGCCTCGCGCTCCGGGGTCAGGTTCTCGCGTGAAATCACGCCCGCGCCGCCGTGGATGACCAGCCCCCACTTCGGCTTCACGCGCGGCGGTTCATCCGTGCGCAGGGCCGCCTCGTCACGCGCGGCGCCCGCCTGCGACGACGTGGCGCAGCCCAGGGGGGCCAGCAGCAGCGCGGTGCTCGCGAGCAGGCCGCGGTGCATCCGGGAAGAGAACGAGGGGGACATGCCGTGCGCCTCCAGAAGGGAACGTGTGTCGTAGAGCCGTTCCCCTCAAGCGTCCAGCGCCGCCGCATGCCGCGCCGCACCAGCCACCAGAGGGATTTCACCCCGTCGACACCCCGAGCGCCCGCCTGTCCGCCTGCCCTCCGCTTCCCCTCCCAGGAGGGCATGTCCACCGTGCAGGTTTGGGTTGTAGGGCATCGACGGACATCGTGGAGGACGGGGCAATGAAGACGCTGAAGGGGATGCGGGTGGCCGTACTGGCGGCGGATGGCTTCGAGCAGGTGGAGCTGACGCGGCCGGTGAAGCGCCTGGAGAAAGAGGGCGCGAGCGTCACCATCGTCTCCCTCCACAAGGGCCGCATCCGGGGCATGAACCTGCTGGTGCCCGGACGCAAGGTGCGCGTGGACGCCACCCTGCGCGAGGTGAAGGCCGCGGACTTCGACGCGCTGCTCCTGCCCGGCGGCTTCATGAACCCGGACTTCCTGCGGCAGAGCGCCCTGGCGCTGGACTTCGTGAAGGACGCGGACCTGCTGGACATGCCCATCGCGGTCATCTGTCACGGGCCGTGGCTGCTCGCGTCGGCGGGGCTCCTGGAGGGCCGCCACGTGACGTCCTGGCCGGGCATCCGCAACGACATGGAGAACGCGGGCGCGCACTGGACGGACGAGCCCGTGGTGCGCGACGGCAACTGGGTGTCCAGCCGGGGACCGCACGACCTGCTCGCCTTCGAGCACGCGATGGTGGGGCTCTTCGCGGAGCGCATGTCGCCCGCCATCACCCGCCGCGCCACGGAGGAAGCCGCGCCGCGCTGGCCCCGGTGGCTCGCGGGCGGACTCGCCGCCGCGGCCACGGTGGGCCTGGTCGCACGCGGCAGGAAGGCCCTGGTCTAGCGAGCAGGGCCCGGGGCCTTCACATCCAACCCAGCTGGAGCCGCGCCACGTCCGACATGCGGCTCTGGTCCCACTGCGGCTCCCAGACGAGCTCCACGTTCGCCTCCTTCACGCCGGGCAGCGCGGACACCTTGGAGCGCACGTCCTCCACCAGCACCTGCCCCATGCCGCAGCCGGGCGCGGTGAGCGTCATCTCGATGTCCACGCGCTGCCCGCCCTCGTCCAGCGGCGTGGCCTTGCAGGTGTACACCAGGCCCAGCTCCACGATGTTCACCGGGATCTCCGGGTCGTAGACCGTCCGGAGCTGTTCCCAGACCTGCTCCTCGTGAAACTCGCCTGGCGTGACGCTCTCATCCGTCGCCTTGGCCTTGGCGGCGTACTCCTCGCCCAGCGCGTCCGCGTTCTTCTCGTCGATGCGGAACAGCTGGCCGTACGGGTCCTGCACCGTGACGTTGCCGCCCAGCGTCTGCACCACCGTCAACTCCGAGCCCGCCGGCAGCAACACCTTGTCCCCGCTGGGGATGAGCATCGCGTCCACGTCGCGCTCGATGACCGTCATCGCGCCTCGCATGTCCCCTCCCTACTCCGTCGACACCGACGTGGAGCGGCCATCCAGCGCCGCGTGCAGCGTGTGCCACGCCAGGCTCGCGCACTTCACCCGCGCCGGGAACTCGCTCACGCCCGACAGCACCGCGAGCTTGCCCAGCGACTCCGGATCCACCTTGTCCGGCCCCTCCGTCACCAGCGTGTGCACGCGCTCGAAGAGGGCCTCGGCCTCCTCGCGCGTCTTGTCCTTCACCGCGCCCGTCATCAGCGACGCGGACGCCTTGGAGATGGCGCAGCCCTGGCCCTGGAAGCCGATGTCGCGGATGACGCCGTCCTCCAGCTTGAGCGTCACGGAGAGCTGGTCGCCGCACAGCGGGTTGTAGCCCTCCGCCGCGCAGGTGGCGCCCTCCACCACCCGGAAGTTGCGCGGGCGCTTGGAGTGCTCCAGCACCACCTCCTGGTACAGGTCCTTGAGGTCGGAGCTCACGCGAACACCTCCTTCACCTTGTGCAGGCCCTTCACCAGCGCGTCCACGTCCTCGCGCGTGTTGTAGAGCGCCAGCGACGCTCGCGCGGTGGCCGCCACCCCGAAGCGCTGCATCAGCGGCTGGGCGCAGTGGTGCCCGGTGCGGATGCAGATGCCCTCCTGGTCCAGGATGGTGCCCACGTCGTGCGGGTGGACGTCCTCCAGCGTGAAGGACAGCACCCCCGTCTTGCACGGCGCCGTGCCCACCAGCTTCAGCCCCGGCACCGACGCCAGCGCCTCCGTCGCGTACGCGAGCAGCCACTGGTCGTGCTGGGACACGTTCTGCATGCCCACGGCCTCCAGGTAGCGGATGGCCGCGGCCAGCCCCACCGCGCCCGCCATGTCCGGCGTGCCGGCCTCGAAGCGGTGCGGCACGCGGTTGTAGACGGTCTTCTCCATCGTCACGGAGAGGATCATGTCCCCGCCGCCCTGGTACGGCGGCAGCGACTCCAGCATGGACAGCTTGCCGTACAGCACGCCGATGCCCGTGGGCCCGAAGAGCTTGTGCCCGCTGAAGGCGTAGAAGTCACAGCCCAGGTCCTGCACGTCCACCGGGAAGTGCGTCACCGACTGCGCCCCGTCCACCAGCACCGGGATGTTCTTCGCGTGCGCCTTGGCCACCAGCTCCTTGATGGGGTTCACGGAGCCCAGCGCGTTGGACACGTGGGTGATGGCCAGCAGGCGCGTCCGCTCCGTGAGCAGCGCGTCCACGGCGTCCATCTGGAGCTCGCCGCGCTCGTCCACGGGAATCACGCGCAGCTTCGCGCCCGCCGCGTCGCACACCATCTGCCAGGGCACGATGTTGGAGTGGTGCTCCATGGCGGAGATGAGCACCTCGTCGCCCGGGCCCACGTGCTTGCGGCCGTAGGTGGCGGCCACCAGGTTGATGGCCTCCGTGGTGCCGCGCACGAAGATGACCTCGCGCACGTCCTTCGCATGGATGAAGCGGCGCACCGTCTCGCGCGCGTCCTCGAAGGCCTGCGTGGCGCGCTCGGAGAGGATGTGCACGCCGCGGTGCACGTTGGCGTTGTCGTGCGTGTAGTAGCGCGTGATGGCGTCCAGCACCGCCTGCGGCTTCTGCCCCGTGGCGGCGCTGTCCAGGTACACCAGCGGCCGGCCCCGCACCTCCTGCCGGAGGATGGGGAAGTCCGCGCGCACCCGCGCGAGGTCGAATCCAGGGCCGCTCATCCCATCACCTCCGTCCGGGCAGCGCCCGGCAGCTTTCCCGCGAGCAGTTCCTCCACCTGCGCGCGCACCGGCCCCTCCGGCACCGCGCGCACCAGCTCGCTCGCGAACGCCTGCGTCAGCATCCGCTCGGCCTCCGCCTTCGGGATGCCGCGCGAGCGCAGGTAGAACAGCGCGTTGTCATCCAACCGGCCCACCGCCGTACCGTGGGCGCACTTCACGTCGTCCGCGAAGATCTCCAGCTGCGGCCGGGCGTCCACCTGCGCGCCCTCGGAGAGCAGCAGGTTGCGGCTCGTCTGGCTGGCGTCCGTCTTCTGCGCGTCCTCGCGCACGCGGATCTTCCCGTGGAAGGTGCCGCGCGCGCGGTCATCCAGCACGCCCTTGTAGAGCTCGCGGCTGGAGCAGTGCGGCACCGCGTGGTCCAGGTCCGTGCGGTTGTCCAGGTGCTGCGTGCCCCGGCCCACGAACAGGCCGTTGAGCACGCACTCGCCTCCCTCGCCCGCGAAGGCCGCGTGCACTTCGTTGCGAGCGAGCGCCCCACCGAACGAGAACGCGTGCGACTGGAAGCGGCTGTCGCGCCCCTGCCGCGAGTACAGCCCGCCCAGGTGCACCGCCGTGTCGCCCTCCGCCTGGAGCTTGAAGTGGCGCAGGCTGGCGTTGTCGCCCAGCGACACCTCCGTCACCGCGTTGGTGAACGTCGCCCCGGAGCCCAGCCCCGCGTACGTCTCCACCAGCGTGGCCTCGCTGCCCTCGCCCGCCACCACGACGATGCGCGGGCTGGCCAGCACCGGCCCGTCGCCGCCGCGCGCGAGGAACAGCAGCTGCACCGGCACCTCGCTCAAGGCCCGGGGCGCGAGCGTGAGCAGCGCGCCCTCCTCCAGCAGCGCCGCGTTGAGCGACGTGAAGGCATGCGCCGACGGCCGGGAGAGCTGGCCCAGCGTCTCCTGCAACAGCGCGCCGTCCTCGCGCAGCGCCTGCGACAGCGGCTTGAGCACCACGCCGCGAGGCAGGCCGGAGAGCACCGACAGCGCCGGCACGAATCTCCCGTCCACGAACACGAGCCGGGGACCGGGCAGCGCCAGCCGCGCCACCGCCTGGGCCACGTCCTCACCCGTGGCGACAGCCTGCACGGGCTGGAAGGGCTGCGACGACAGTGTGGCCACGGGCGTGTACTTCCACTCCTCGTCCCTGGACGTGGGCAGGCCGCGCGCCTGGAACTGGCTCAGGCCCTCCTCACGAAACGACTGAAGCCACGCGGGCGCATCCCCGCGCGCCTGGAAGGCCCGGGCCACGTCGGCGTAGTGGGCCGCGCTCATGGCCGGGCCTCCTTCGCCTTGCCGGCGGCGCCGCCCTCCCCGCCAATCCAGCCGTAGCCCTTCTCCTCCAGCTCCAGCGCCAGCTCGCGTCCACCCGAGCGCACGATGCGGCCCGCCGCCATCACGTGCACGTGGTCCGGCACGATGTAGTCCAGGAGCCGCTGGTAGTGGGTAATCACCACCATGGCGCGGTCCTTCGCGCGCAGCGCGTTCACGCCGCCCGCGACGATGCGCAGGGCGTCGATGTCCAGGCCCGAGTCCGTCTCATCCAGCAGCGCCAGCCGGGGCTGGAGCACCGCCATCTGGAAGATCTCGTTGCGCTTCTTCTCTCCGCCGGAGAAGCCCTCGTTCACGGAGCGGTTCATGAACGCCGCGTCCAGCTGCACGAGCTTCGCCTTCTCCTTGGCCAGCTGGAGGAAGTCCATCGCGTCCAGCTCTTCCTCGCCCTTCGCGCGGCGCTGCGCGTTGAGCGCCGTGCGCAGGAAGTGCAGGTTGCCCACGCCCGGAATCTCCACCGGGTACTGGAACCCCAGGAACACGCCCGCCTTCGCGCGCTCCTCCGGCAGCGTGCCGAGCAGGTCCTTGCCGTCGAAGCGCACGGAGCCCTTCGTCACTTCATACGTCTCACGCCCCGCCAGCACGCCCGCGAGCGTGCTCTTGCCGGAGCCGTTGGGCCCCATGATGGCGTGCACCTCGCCGGCGCCAATCTCCAGATGGATGCCCTTGAGGATGTCCTTGCCGCCCACGCGGGCGTGCAGGTCCTGGATGCTCAACAACGACGCCATCACCCGACGCTCCCTTCCAGACTCACGCCCAGGAGCTTCTGCGCTTCCACCGCGAACTCCATGGGCAGTTCCTTGAAGACCTGACGGCAGAAGCCGTTCACGATCATCGACACCGCGTCCTCCTGCGAGATGCCGCGCTGCCGGCAGTAGAAGAGCTGGTCCTCGCCAATCTTCGACGTGGACGCCTCGTGCTCCACCTGCGCGGTCGCGTTCTTCACCTCGATGTACGGCAGCGTGTGGGCGCCGCACTCGTCGCCCAAGAGCAGCGAATCGCACTGCGTGTAGTTGCGTGCGTTCGCCGCGCTCTTGAGCATCTTCACCTGGCCCCGGTACGTGTTCTGCCCGCGGCCGGCGGAGATGCCCTTGGACACGATGGTGGACCGGGTGTTCTTCCCGATGTGCACCATCTTCGTGCCCGTGTCCGCCTGCTGCCGGTGGTTGGTGAGCGCCACCGAGTAGAACTCGCCCACCGAGTCATCCCCCTTGAGGATGACGCTGGGGTACTTCCACGTAATCGCCGAGCCCGTCTCCACCTGGGTCCATGAAATCTTGGCGCGCTGGTGCGCGATGCCGCGCTTGGTGACGAAGTTGTAGATGCCGCCGCGCCCTTCCGCGTCGCCCGGGTACCAGTTCTGCACCGTGCTGTACTTGATGGACGCGCCGTCCAGCGCCACCAGCTCCACCACCGCCGCGTGCAGCTGGTTGGTGTCGCGCATGGGCGCGGTGCAGCCCTCCAGGTAGCTCACGGAGGCGCCTTCATCCGCGATGAGCAGCGTGCGCTCGAACTGGCCCGTGTCCGCCGCGTTGATGCGGAAGTACGTGGACAGCTCCATGGGGCACTTCACGCCCTTGGGCACGTAGCAGAACGAGCCGTCGCTGAAGACCGCGGAGTTGAGCGCCGCGAAGAAGTTGTCGGAGAAGGGCACCACCGTGCCCAGGTAGCGCTCCACCAGCTCCGGGTGCTCGCGCACCGCTTCGGAGAACGAGCAGAAGATGACGCCCGCCTTGTAGAGCTTCTCCCGGAACGTGGTGGCCACCGACACGGAGTCGAAGACGGCATCCACCGCGACGTTCTGCAGGCGCTTCTGCTCCTCCAGCGGGATGCCCAGCTTCTCGTAGGTGCGGAGGATTTCCGGGTCCACCTCCGACAGGCTGTCCTTCTTCGGCTTCTGCTTCGGCGCCGAGTAGTAGCGGATGGCCTGGTAGTCGATGGGGTGGTACTTCACCGCCTGCCACGTCGGCTCCTTCAGCGTGAGCCAGTGGCGGTACGCCTTCAGGCGCCACTCCAGCATGAAGGCCGGCTCGTTCTTCTTCGCGGACAGCACGCGGATGACGTCCTCGTCCAGGCCGGGTGGCAGCGTGTCCGCCTCCACCTGGGTGACGAAGCCCGCCTGGTAGCCCTTGCGCGTCAGCTCCTGGATGGTTTCGGTGCTGCTCATGAACGGACTCCCGTGGCGGAAGCAGGAAGGGCCGCGGACGTCGGCAGGCCCAGGCCCACCAGCCGCTCCGGCATGCGGGGCGCGGGCGCGCGCAGGTCCGCGAGCGTCAGCTTCCCCAGCGCTTCCTGGATGGCTTGATTGATGAGGCGCCAGTGGCCGCGCACCTGGCAGACGGCCTCCAGCTCACAGGGGCCCGCGGGCTTGCCCTGGTGCTGGCCACACTCCGTGAGGGACACCGGCCCCTCCAGCGCGGACACCAGCTCCGCCAGCGAGATGGCCTCCGCCGGACGCGACAGGCCGTAGCCGCCGTTCGCCCCCCGGTGCGACACCACCAGCCCCGCCTGCAAGAGCCCCTTCAGGACCTTGCTCGCGGACGGAAGGGCGACATGCGTGCGCGCCGCCAGCTCTCGCGTGGTGCGGGTTTCCCCGTCCGCGCGCGCCAGCTCGGTCATCAGCACGATGCCGTAGTCGGTCATCTTGCTCATCCGGAGCATGTGTGGGGTGTCTCCTGTGGCTGTCCACGGGCCCGATGCCCGCGACGGCCTCTTATGTAATGTGGACCGGTCCAGTCCACATTCAAATCCAGAGCGCTTCCCTGCCCGTCACGTCGGGTGCGGGTTCGCGGCACTCCACCGGGCAAGCTAGGGTGGAGCCGTCCGCTTTCCGTGTCCGTCTCCCCTCCGAGGAGCCCCACCGATGCGCCGTCCCCTCCCCCTCCTGCTCACCGCGCTGGCCCTGGCCCTGGTGGGTTGTGAGAAGAAGTCCGCCCCGGCCCCCGCGCCCGCGCCCGCCACGCAAGCAGGTGGCGCCACCACGGCCCCGCCGGGGCCTCCGCCCGCGGGCAGCATCCTCATTGGCGAGGTGGGCAGCCTCACCGGCTCCGAGGCCACCTTCGGCGTCTCCGCGCGCAACGGCATCGACCTGGCGCTGCAGGAGGCCAACGCCGCGGGCGGCGTGCGCGGCCAGAAGCTGGTGGTGCGCGTCTACGACAGCCAGGGCCGGCCGGAGGAAGGCGCCCAGGCCGCGACGCGGCTCATCGCGCAGGACAAGGTGGTGGCGCTGTTGGGTGAGGCCGCGTCGTCCGTGTCCATGGCCATGGCGGACAAGGCGCAGGCGGGCAAGGTGCCCATGATTACGCCCACCTCCACCAGCCCGGAGGTGACGAAGAAGGGCGACTACATCTTCCGCGTCTGCTTCATCGACCCGTTCCAGGGCCTGGTGATGGCGAAGTTCGCGCGGGAGAACCTGAAGCTCAACAAGGTGGCGGTGCTCACCGACAACAAGAGCGCCTTCTCCGTGGGCCTGGCGGACGTCTTCAACCAGAAGTTCAAGGAGTTCGGCGGCACCATCGCCGGCAACGAGAGCTACTCCAAGGGCGACACGGACTTCCGCGCGCAGCTCACGTCCATCAAGAACATGAAGCCGGAGGCGGTGTTCGTCCCGGGCTACTACACGGACGTGGGCATCATCGCGCGGCAGGCGCGCGAGGTGGGCCTGCGCGTGCCGCTGCTGGGCGGTGACGGCTGGGACTCCGACAAGCTGTACGAGCTGGGCGGCTCCGCGCTGGAGGGCAGCTACTTCTCCAACCACTACTCGCCGGACAACCCGGACCCCGTCGTCCAGAACTTCCTCAAGAAGTACAAGGCCGCCTACGGCAGCGTGCCGGACAGCGTGGCGGTGCTGGCGTACGACGCCGCGCGCCTGCTGGTGGATGCGATGAAGCGCGCGCCGGACACGTCAGGCCCCGCGCTGCGGGACGCCATCGCGGCCACGAAGGACTTCCCGGGCGTGGCGGGCACCATCAACCTGGACGCCAACCGCGACGCGGTGAAGCAGGCCGTGGTGATGAAGGTGGAGGGCGGCAAGGCGGTGTTCGTCACCACCGTGAAGCCGTAGCTCGCCGTCCACGCCAGCCGCCCGTCCCCGACCGTCAGGGGATGGGCGACTGGATGATGTAGTAGATGGACTGGAAGTAGGTGTTGAGGGCCCGCATCAGCTGGATGAGGAACGGCCAGCTCAGCACGGTGAAGCCGAAGAACGCCGCCGTGATGACGCCGTACTCCGACATGGCCTGCCCGCGCTGCAGGGCCTGCTTCAGGCTAGTGCGCGTCTTCATGGGGCGCCTCCATCGTCGTGCCGCCGCCGCCCTTCTTGCCGTTGCGGCACTGGTCCACGCACTTGTCCTTCGCCTGGCCGGCGACCTTCGTGCAGTAGGGCTGCGCGTTCTTCGCCTTCTCCTTGCACACCTTCTCGAACCTCACCTTGTCCTCCGCGCAGCGGCGCTCGCAGCTGACGCCAGCGAAGGCCTGGGGGGCCCACAGCAGCGCGCCCACGCCCAGGGACAGGGTCAGGACCTGCTTCTTGAAACGGCTCATCGTTCGCTCTCCACGCGCGCGACTCATGGCGCGCCCTGGGCCCGCATCAGGGACAGGTGGAAGTCCACCGACTGCTGCGCGGCAGGTTGCCTCAAGGTGGCCTGTCCGCGCAGCCCCGTGCGCGTCAGGCTCAGCTGGGTCTCCTGGAAGGCCTCCTGACGGGCCTCCTCCACGCTCCAGCCCTGGTCGCGCAGCTGCGCGCGGTAGGCCTGCTCCGCTTCGGAGAGCGTGGTGTCGAGCAGCCGGCCCGACACGGTGATGTTGGTGGCGCCCTCCATCCGCAGGGACAGGGACGCCACGTCCTGCAGGCCCCGGGGCACCGGGACGCCGGCGGGCACCCGGCCCGCGCGCTCCAGGTAGTTGCGCATGCGCGCCGAGGAGACGAAGACGAGGGTTTCGCCGCCCTGGTGCAGCGTGGACATCAGCCGCACCTCGTCGTCCTTGGGGACCCAGTAGCCCACGTAGCCGGCGTTGTCGTTGAAGCGCACGCCCACCACGGGCAGGCCTTCATCCAGGAGGAACTTGCGGTAGTGCTGCAGCACCTGGTCCGACGAGTCCTGCGTGGAGAACCACGCCACCGCGATGGGCGTGTCCGGCCCCAGGTAGTCCGCGGACAGCGCCTCCGGGCGGCCGCCGTTGGGATA
Source organism: Corallococcus exercitus (assembly GCF_042231735.1). Classification (GTDB taxonomy): domain Bacteria; phylum Myxococcota; class Myxococcia; order Myxococcales; family Myxococcaceae; genus Corallococcus; species Corallococcus exercitus_B. The sequence goes on along the minus strand of NZ_CP102577.1, from coordinate 8,154,702 downwards.
GGGCGGGAAGTACGACAGCGTGCGCGCCAGGATGGCCTCGTCCCGCTTGGAGCGCGTGGGGCCGCTCTGCGCCGCCGCCGCCTCCTGGTCCAGCTCGTCCGCGGCGGCCTCCGCCCGCTCCAGCTCCGTGCGGGCGCCCCCGTAGCGCGCCTCCTCCATGCCCATGCCGATGACGATGCCCGCCACCGCCACCGACACCAGCACCGCGGCGGTGCGGAAGGCGGGATGCGAGGACAGCTCCTTCAGCACGACTCCGGATCCTTGCACCCCATGTACCACTCGCCGCGCTGCCCGTGCTTGTAGGTGTCCTGGTTCTTGTCGTTGTCCCAGTCACGCCACTCCTGGTTGAAGTAGCGGGTGCTGCCCTCCTGGTCCACGGTGTTGGCCGGGGTCTGCATGTTGGCCAGGTGCGGGTGGATGGACACGTACGGGTTGTTGGGCGAGTCCTCGAACATGTACAGCATGGTGCCGTCCAGCAGGTCCTCCGTCAGCGCCTGGCGGAACCGCAGGAAGCTCTGCTTCATGAGCGCGCCGCTGCTGACGTTCGAGTACACGTAGTCCGCGCGCTCGTAGAACTCACCGCTGGAGTCCGACGGGGAGATGTCCGCGTCCTCCGTCAGCGCCCAGGTGTCGGTGATGATGCTCATGCGCTGTTCCTTGAGGAAGTACGCATTGCCGCCGATGCCGTTGTCACCCGTGCCCAGCTTGGAGTTCGCGTGGACGTCCCCCTCGCCCTTCCAGTTCTTCTTGGTCAGCTCCTTCTTGCTGAACTCCGGCAGGAACTGCTCGGGCAGCAGGTAGTTCTCCACCACCGCGCGGGCGGAGCACTCGATGTAGCCGCCGTTGGTGAACTGGCCCTGGTACTGGCCGGCCAGGCCGCCCAGCGACGCCGCGCCGGTGTCCGGCGCCTCGCACGTCACCTGCTTGGCCTTGTCGTTCATCCAGCACACGTGGGCGACGACCGCCAGGTGGTGGTCCAGGTCCTCGCAGTCCGCGTAGTTGCTGCCGGACATGACGTCCGGCCGGTCGATGCCGGACTCGTGGTCGCAGTAGGTGAGGCGGGCGTTGTGCTGCACGTTGGAGCTGCCGCCCTGGGGGCCGGTGCCCCCGCCGCCGCTCTGCTTGAGCGCCTTGGTGTAGTCCTGCGTGGTGAAGTCCCAGATGGTCGTCACCGCGGCCTCCTGGGCATCCAGCGAGTAGCGCAGGAGGTCGTCCAGGAAGAGCGCGTACATGAAGATGGGGATGAGGACGATCATCGAGAGCGCCATCTCCACGGAGGCGGCGCCCCGGCCGCGGCGGGAGGGCGGATACCGAGCGCTCATAGGGCCAGGTCCTTGGCGCCGGCGAGGTCAGCGGCGTCGCCGTTGCCGGCGCGGTTGAGCACCTTCGCGGCCTCCTGGGCGGTGAACGGGTGCAGCTTCACGCGCCAGTAGGGGTTGAAGAGGCCCGGGGCCTCCTTCCAGCCGTTGGGGCCCAGGCGGTGGTAGTAGACGAGCGCCTTGGAGAGCGCCGCGCCCTCGCCGGGCGCGAGCTGCAGCTTGCCGGAGCCCTGGGCGCCGTGCGTGAGCGTGAAGGAGCCGCTGCCGTTGAGCTCCCAGGGCGCCTTCTTCGGGTCACCCACGAAGAACTGCTTGGTGACGTAGCTGTAGACGTGCGGCTGGCCCCAGTCCGTGTCGGGGCTGTCGTCCGCGCGGAACTTCATGAAGCAGTTGCCGCTGCTCGAGCAGGACATCAGGTCCTTGGTGTTGATGCCCTTGAACTCGTCGTGCTGGCCGGAGTGGGCGCCGGAGGGCTCGTGGCTGCCGCCATTCTCGCTGCTCTCCACCAGGGCCTTGTACGTGCCCACGCCGAAGCCGTGGCGCCACTGCGAGATGAGGGTGCCGTGCTCGTCCGCGACGACGACCTTGCCCTCGTTGCCGGTGACCTGGCCGGGGCCGTGGATGTTGCTCTTGGTCTGGGCGACCTTGGCCGTGCCCTGGTGCCCCACGACCATGTGCGTGCCCTCCTGGGGGATGTCCTTGAGCAGTTCCTTGATGAAGTCGCTTTTGAAGTAGGTGGGCAGCCCGTTCATGATGACGGGCAGGCTGCGGTTGGCGGCCCAGCCGGGGCGCGAGGCGTTGGAGATCTCCGTCATCACCTGGGCGCGCGCCTTGTTGCTGGAGCCCTGGCGCTGGCAGTTCATGCCGTCCACCGCGCAGTCGAACTCCTCCGCGTTGAGCCCGCCCACGGATGAGTCGAGCGAGTTGGCGCCGGGGACGTTGTAGTCGGTCAGCCTCGACAGATCCGCGGACTGTCCGCTGCGCACGGCGTTGCGCGCCTTGCTGTGAGCGGACTTCTGCGATGCATGGATGTCGTTGGCCATCTTGTTCAGGTCCTGGATGACCTTGTTGAACTTCTCCTCCACATCCTTGACCTTGGAGTCGTAGTCGCTGGCCTTGGAGCTGTAGTCCATGGCGATCATCACCGCTTCCAGCGCGTCGAAGCAGTGCTGGAAGTTGTAGGGCGGGCACTGCGCCACCTCCAGGGCCGCGACGATGAAGAAGCTCATCATGCCGGCGCGCATCATGTCGCCCGTGGCGCTGGCGGCGGCCATGTAGCCGTGCGCGGACGTCATGCCCACGTAGGCGGACGCGATGGCCCGGTTGCTGGCCGCGTAGTAGTTGAGCGCGCGCGCCTCCACGACGCCCATGGAGTAGGCGAGCGCGTCGCTGTGCTGCTGCAGGCTCATCTTCTCCCGCAGGGCGTGGCTCAGGTTGAAGCTCAGCGTCGTCATCAGCGCGAGCAGGAGGAACGACAGACACGCGAGCACCAGGGCCTGGCCCCGATGGCCGCGCTTGGGCCGGGAGGCGGACCTCACGGTTCGAACGGGAAGATGCATTCGTTCTCCTCCGGAAGTTCCTTCTGGGTGAGGTAGAGATTGGAGTGCATCCGCATGATGTACGTGGCGCGGATGGGCAGGATGTAGAGCTTGTTGTCCGCGGCGGAGTCGTACTTGGACATCTTCTTGACGATGAACTCGTCGCGGTCCGAGTCCTTGCCCAGCCGCAGGACGTACGGCAGGTCCCGGCCGCGCGCGATGTTGTAGATGACGACGTCCGCGAACGGGATGGGCAGGCGGTAGTTGAACGTCACCTGGACGCTCAGCTTGGTGCGCAGGCTGTCCGCCCAGCCCTGGTCTCCGGAGGCGACCTTCGGATCATCGAAGTCCATCTCCTTGTTGCCGTGGGAGCCGGAGCCCATGTCCCCCTTGAGGGGGCCACAGATGGTGACCTCCGCGAACTTCAGGCCGGAGGCGTCGTTCATCTTGTTCTTGGAGATGTCCCCGGACTCGAACTTGGACTTGAAGTCACCGGCGCTGGTGATGGGCTTGATGATCTCCGCGCCCCCGCTGGCGGCCGTGCTCACCATGGGCAGCAGCACCGCCAGGGCCGCCTTCTCCATGGTGGGGATGTCCGCGTTGTGCAGGGAGCCGGCGCGCACGGCCTTGTAGGCCGCGTACTTCGTCAGGAGCCGGGCCTGGTGCATCAGCCCCAGCTGGAGCGTGCCCAGCAACATGAACACGAACAGGGGCAAGACGATGGCCGTCTCCACCGCCGCCTGGCCTGATTCGCTCCCGCGCCTCATGCTTCGCCCCTGTACTGAAAATACCCCAAGGTGGGAGTCTTCCCGACCCATTGTGCCGCTACCATACCGCCCGTAGGTTCCCCGGGAATCGGCCAAGTGGCCGGGAACGCAGGCCCGGCCTCCGGGCTTGCGGACATTATCGGGCCGGCCGGGGTCCAGGGTGCTTGACGCTGTGCGTATGCCATGGTTGGCACGGGCATTCGCGTTGAGCGCAGGGAGACGAATCGCATGAACTGGCACATGGCGAAGCGAATGGGCGTGGTGCTGGCGGTGGCGTTGCTGGCGGCCTGCAGTGACGACGGCGAGGGGGGCGGCCCGGACGGCGGCACCACCTCCGACGGGGGCACCAACACCCGCAAGTCCCTGGGGCCGGGCCTGGGCTTTTCGAAGGAGGACCCGACGGGGCAGCCCTTCACGCTGCCGCCGGGGCTGACGCTGGAGAACCCCATCATCGCCTACTCGCCGGAGGACCCGGTGGACTGCGACGACAAGTACTCGGACGAGGCCAATGGCTCCGGCGAGGAGGTGCGGGTGTGCCTCATCTTCAACAACACCACGAACGCGCCCATCACCGTGACGCTGCCGCCGGGGCTCGTCCTCGTGTCGACCAACGACGACGTGCAGAACGGCATCACCGTGCAGACCGTCACCATCGAGGTGCCGCCGGGTGAGCGCTACTTCGCCCCGATGTTCGCCTACTGCGCCAACGAGGACCGGTCCACGACGGGCCTGGACGACCGGTACGTGCTGGGCCCCACCGTCCAGTACAAGGACTTCCAGGAGGTGTTCTCGCTCCTGGCGGGCAAGCAGCTCTCGCGTGAAAAAGCCGCTCGCGTCCAGGGCGTGGTCCACAACGTGTCCCAGGGCCTGGGGCTCTCCGCGGCCGACCGCTCCATCCTGCAGAGCCTGTAGCCCCGCACCGCGGCCTTTCGTCCGGCGGGGACTCACCTCCGCCGGGCGATCTCCTGGATGAGCGCCACGTAGCGGCGCTGCTGGGGGTTCAGCTTGAAGGCCTTGCGCAGGGCGTCCTCCGCGAGCGCCCACTGGCCCTCGCCGCGGGCCACGTCTCCCAGGAAGGCCCAGCCCTCCTCCAGGCCGGGCTCCTGGCGCACCAGCTCCTGGAGCTCCTGGAGCGCGAGCCGGCCGTGCGCCTCCGGCTTCATGAGGTAGCGCGCCCAGGCGCGGTGGGCCTGGTGCAGCGGCCGGGGGTCGATGTCGCAGGCGTATTCGAAGTACTCGAAGGCGCCCGCGAAGTTGCGCGCCTCCAGGCGCCGCTTGCCCTCGTCGAACTGGGTGGTGGCGTCCAGCAGGTCCGTGCGGATGCGGAACTGCTCCGCGGTGGAGGGCCGGCCGGTGTTGTTGCGCGCCTTCTCCCGCTGGGCCTGCCGGCGCTTCTTCCACAGCGCGTTCTGCTCCGGCTCCGACAGCGCGCCGTAGGCCCGCGCGTACGCGGCCAGCATCCCTTCCGCCTTCTCCTTCAGCTCCGCGGTGTGGAAGCGCAGCGGGGCGAAGCGGTCCGCGGCGGCGAGGAACGCCTTGCGCAGCGCCACCGGCTGCACGTCCTCCGGCACGTCCAGCAGCGCGAACGGATCCAGGCCGCGGTGGTTGAGGAACGCGCCCACCAGCGCGTTGCGCGCGGCCTCGTCCTCGTCCGAGAAGGGCGTGCCGGACGGCGCCTGGGACGGCACGGGCACCGGCGTGGGGACGGGCTCCGGCACGTGGGCGGGGACGGCGGGGGCCCGCTGGGCCAGCTCCTGCGCCCGCGCGTCCACGTCCTCCACGAAGCCCGCCACGCCCAGGAGGCACAGCGCGTAGAGCCGGCGCAGCACGGAGTCCATGTCGAAGCCGGTGCGCTCCAGCAGCTCGTTGAAGGTGGGCCGCTGGCGCAGGGCCTGGAACAGGCGCGCGTCCTTGGAGGACAGCTTGGGGGCGGACTCCACGCCGGGCAGCTGGCCGAAGCGGCGGTCGTCGGTGAAGGTGAAGTGCGTGGCGACGGTGTCGAAGGGCAGCTGCGTGGAGACGCCGGTGAGGATGAGCTGCGCGGTGTTGGCGCGCACGGTGGCGTCCGGGGGCTCCACGTCCGCGATGAGGCGGTACTTCGCGTCCGTCCAGCGGAAGCAGTCCAGGAGCTTGTGCGCCAGGTTCGCCTGGAGCTGCTTGTAGAGGTCGAAGGGGCTGATGAGCCCCTTCTGCACGAGCAGCGCGCCCAGCTGCAGGCCCGAGGACACGCTCTCCGCCAGGGCCTTCTGGTAGTCGCCTTCCGTCAGGCGGCCCTTCTCCACCAGGTACTTGCCCAGCGTCTCGTGCAGGAGGTTGGAGTGGCACGCCACCGGCGCGCCGTCCTCGAAGGTGATGCGCTTCTCGCGCTGGCGCACCTTGAGCTCCAGCGTGCAGGTGCGCTCCTCCACCATCAGCGCGTGCAGGAGCAGCGGGAAGGGCGTGTCGGCCAGCATGCCCTCGCGCTGGCGCAGCACCTGGGACGGCGGGGGGAACATGCGCGGAAAGCCTGGAACCCTTCTCGCCTGGCGGAGGCCGTCAGGGGCGGGCTTCGCGCGGGCTACTCCGCGTCGTCGCCGCCCAGGTCATCCGCTGCGTAGGGCTCATCATAGTAGGAGCCGTAGGGGCCCGGGGCCGTGTCGTGCGTGGGCAGGTAGCGGGTCAGGTACGCCCCCACGCCCATCATCACCAGGGCCACGGCGGCGTACGTGAGGGGGCGGGACGGGCGCGCCCGGTACGCCCACCAGCGGTCTCGGCGCTTCTGGAAGCGGGGGGCGAGGGCGTACTCGCGCCAGGCGGCGTCGCGGGCCTCCTTCGCCTCCACGTCCAGCCCCAGCTTGTCCAGCACGCGGGACAGGAGCACGCGCCCCTCGACGGAGCCCTGGCGCACCTGGAGGAAGCGCTCCAGGGCCTCTTGCGCGCCCTTCAGCTCGCCGCGCTGGAGGCGGAAGCGGCCGCGCTCCAGGTCGATGGAGCCCTGGCGGTAGTCGGCGTCCAGGCGCTCGGCCTCGGTGAGCAGCAGCTCGCCCCGGGGGGCGTCGCCCGCGCCCAGGTAGGCCACGCCCAAGAGGTAGAGGGTGTCCACGTCGTCGTCGCCCGCGTCCAGGTTGGGGCGCAGGAGGTCCACCGCCTCCTGGTAGCGCTTCTGGCCCAGGCGGATGTCCGCCAGCTCCGCGCGGGCGCGGCGGTCGTGGGTGTTGGTGAGGATGGTGCCCGCGAGCTCGCCCGCGCGCTGCCACCGCTTGAAGGCGCGCATGGGGCTGGGGAACAGCTGGAGCGTGAAGCGGTCCGCGGCGAACAGCAGCACGGCGAGCAGCGCCAGCGACAGCAGCGGGCTGCCCGTCAGCATCGTGAGGCCCATCCACATGAACCACTTGGTCAGCACGGTCGAGTCGTCCTTCCTGGTGTCGCCTACAGCAGCCGCGCGCAGATGGCGCTGTGCACGTCCGCCCCCCGCTCCGTCAGGGCCAGCCTGCGGCCGTGGCGTGTGGCGAAGCCGTGGGCCACCAGCCGCTCCACTTCCGCGCGCCGGGGCTCCACGGGCTGGCCGTATCGCTCACAGACGGCCTCCCAGTCCACCCCCGACACCAGACGCAGGCCCATGCTCAGCCGCTCGGCGAAGAGCTCCTCGGGGCCCAGGTCCTCGCGGGAAGCTTCCGGCAGCCTCCCCTCCTCCACCGTGCGCAGGTAGGCCTCCGGACTCCGGAGGTTCACGTAGCGGTGGGCCTGGGGGGACAGCAGCATGCCGGTGGCGCCCACGCCCAGCGCCAGGTACTCGCCGCCGGTCCAGTACAGCGCGTTGTGCCGGGAGCTGAGGCCTTCGCGCGCGTGGTTGGACACCTCGTAGCGGGTGAGGCCGTGGGCGCCGTACACGTCGCGCACCACGCGGGCCATGGCCACCACGTCGTCGTCCTCCGGCAGGGAGAGCTCGCCGCGCTCCAGCTGCTTGGACAGCGGCGTGGACTCCGCCAGCACCTCGCGCTCCACCGTCAGCGCGTAGGTGGACAGGTGCTCGGGCGCAAGCGCCACCGCGCGGAGAGCGTCCGCCTCCACCTGCGCGAGCGTCTGGCCGTGCACGCCGTAGATGAAGTCCAGCGCCACCACGGGGAAGCCCGCCTTGCGCGCCGCCGCCACCGCGCCGTCCACCATGGCCGCGTCGTGCGCGCGGCCCAGCGCCTTCAGCGTCTCCGGCTGGAAGGACTGCACGCCCAGGGACAGGCGGTTGATGCCCGCGGCGCGGTAGCCGGCGAAGCGCTCCGCGTCCGCGCGCTCCGGGTTGCCCTCCAGCGACACCTCCAGCCCGGGGGCGAGCGACAGGCGCGCGGCGATGCCCTCCAGCACGCGCGCCACGTAGCGGGGGTGCCACAGGGACGGCGTGCCGCCGCCCAGGAAGAGGGACTCCAGCGGCCTGGTGCGCAGCGACGGGTCCGCGGCCAGGCGCGCGTCCAGCTCCGCCAGCACGGCGTTGGCGTAGCGCTCCTCCGGCACCTGGCGCGCGACCGCCACCGCGAAGTCGCAGTAGGGGCACTTGGCCAGGCAGTAGGGGAAGTGCAGGTAGAGCCCGAAGCGGGCTGCCTGCATGCCCGTCAGGGGGTCCGTGGGCGCGGCGAAGGACATGAAGGTCCAACCTCTACTTCAGGGCCTTCAATTGCGCTTCCAGCCGCGCCACCTTCGCCTTGGTGCTGGCAGCCGATTCGAGCGCTGCCTCGGCCGCCATCAGCTTGCGCTTCATGGAGGCCACGTCCGCCTTGAGCTGGTCGCGTTCGGCGACCACGTCCGAGGACGCACCCGCGCCCGAGGCAGGGGCCGCCGCGAGCTTCGCTTCGAGCGCCTGACGCGCCGCCTGCTCCGCTTCGAGCGCGGCGCGGAGCTCCTCGAGCTGCACCTCCAGCGCCGCCTTCACGCCCTGCTCCTCCAGGAGCGTGACGTCGGACTGCGCGAGCTTCGCTTCGAGCGCGGCCTTCGCGGCGTCCAGGTCCTTCACGCGGGCCGCCTGGGCCTCGGCGGCGCGCCGCTTGGACTCGGAGGCCTCCAGCGCGCCCTCCACCATCTTCACGCGCTGCTGGAGCCGGTCCACCTTGTCCGCTTCCGCGCGGGCGGCCTCCAGCTGTTCGTTGAGCGCCGCCAGCTCCTCGCGCTGGCCGTCATGTCCGGAGCTCAGCGCCTCGGCGCGGCCCTCGGCCTCGGCGATCGCCAACCGCGCGTCCGCGGCCTCGGCCTCCACCGCCTCGCGGCGGGCGCGCTCCAGCGACAGCTCCTCCTGGGCCTTGGCGACCAGGGCCTGCTGGCGCTGCAGCTCCGCCTCGCGCTGGCCCGCGGCCGTCTCCAGCATGGACACGCGCGCGGAGTAGCCCACGCGCTCCGCCTGCGTGGTGGCGAGCTTGCGCTCCACGGCGGCGAGCTGCTCCTGGTGGGCCTCACGCTCGGACTGCACGGCCGTGGCCTGGGCGGTGAGCTCCGCCAGCTGGGCCTCCAGCGCCGCCACCTTCGCCTCGGCCGCGTGCACCCGGCCCTCGGCCTCCTGCACCGCCTCGCCGAGCGCCGCCGCGTCCGACTCCATCCGGTCGCGCAGCGAGACCTGCTCGACCTCCGCGGCCTCCAGCACCTCGCGCAGCGAGGCCAGCTCCGACTCGGCCATGCGCGCGCGGACTTCCGCCGCCTCGACCTCGGCGCGCACGGCTTCGCGCGCCTGGGCCACTTCGGCCTCCAGCTCGCGCACGCGCGACTGCGTCCGGACGGCCTCCGCGGCGCGGGCCTCCAGGGCGCTTCGGAGCGCGGGCAGCTCCGCGGCCTCCGCCGTGCGCGCGGTGAGCGCGGCGCGCAGGCCCACCGCGTCCGCGTCCTTCAGCGCGAGCGTGCGCTCCAGCTCCGTCACCTGCGTCTGGAGCGTCTTGAGCCCGTCCTCCACCACCGCGAGCTGCCGGCGCGCGGCGTCCCGCTCGCCCTCCATCACCTTCGCGTGGGCGTGCGCCTCCTCCAGCGAGCTGCGCGACCAGTCGCTCTCGCTCTCCAGGGCGCCCATCGCGCCCTTCGCCTCCGCGAGCGCCGTCTCCAGCTGGCTGATGTTCAGCGCCTGCGCGTCGCGCTCGGCGGTCAGCCGCTCCACGTCCGCGAGCACCGACTGGTACTGCTCCTGCACCGCCTCCAGCGCGCCCTGCGCCTCGGACTTGCCGGAGGCCAGCTCCGCCACGCGGTCCTGCGCGAGCCCCAGCGCCTCCTTCGCGCCGACCAGCTCCTCCGCCATCGCCCCGCGCGACTCACGCTCGGCGTGCAGCTCCTCCGTCAGCCGGGGGATCTCCGACTCCACCTCCGCCAGCGCGCGGGAGAGGTCCTTGCGGTCCGCCTCCGACGCGGCGAGCTCCGCCTCCAGCGAGGCGACCTTCGCCTGGGCCAGCTGCAGGCGCTGCTCGTCCTGCGGCGAGCGCCCCGGAGCGCCCGCGCCGCCACCTTCCTTGCGCGCCTTCTCCAGCGCGGCCTTCAGCTGCGTCACCTCGCCCTCGCGCTCGGCGTACAGCGCGCGCGCCCGGGCCAGGGTCTCCGTCTTCTGCTTCAGGATGCCCCGGAAGAACTCCAGCTTGTCCTCCGGCGAGCCGCCCATGGGCAGCCGGGGCTCGGCGGGCTCCGCGAAGGGGTCTCCCTTGCCGGGGCTGCGCGCCGCGGCCGCGGGGGACGGCGGCGTGGTCGTGGGTAACCCGCCCCCGGCGATGGGCGCGGGGGTCGCGGGCACCCGGGCGGCCGGAGCGGCGGCGGGTCTGGCGGCCGGGTCAGCGGGCAAGCCTGCGGCGGGCCGGCGGGGCGGCAGGGGGGGAGGCGCGGAGGGGGGAGGCTTGGGAACCGTCAGGGGCCTGGTGAGCGCTGGGGCGGGCGCCGCCTCGGGGGCGTCGCCGTCATCCAGCAGTTCCTTCAGGTCCGCGAGCGGATCCGCCTCGTCCGGGGGAGACGGCATGTGCGCGTCCCAGGTTACCGGCCACGGGGGCTTTCCACCAGTTACGCGATGAGGGCCGCGCCGCTTCGCCTGCCTGGTGGGAGACAGGCGGCACGGTCCGCTCGACGTGGGAGGGGTGGGACGTTAGCCAATGGAGCAAACATCACACCTCGCCTTGCCTCCCTTGGAGAGGGCTGACAGCTTCGGACCACTTCTATGGCCATCCGCTACACCCTGCCCAACGGGCTCACCGTCGTCTTCGAGGAGCAGCACGCCGCCAAGGTCGCGGCCTTCCAGGTCTGGGTCAAGGCCGGCAGCGCGGACGAAAGGCCGGACCAGGCCGGGCTCGCCCACCTGCACGAGCACATGCTCTTCAAGGGCACGGAGCGCCGGGGCCCCGGTGAGATTGCCCGGGACATCGAGGCGCACGGCGGCGAAATCAACGCCTGGACGTCCTTCGACCAGACCGTCTACCACATCGTCATCGCCAGCCAGTTCGCCCGCACGGGCCTGGACATCCTGGGGGACGCGGTGCGCCGCTCCGCGTTCGACAAGGAGGAGCTGGCGCGCGAAATCGAGGTGGTGTGCGAGGAGATCAAGCGCAGCTACGACTCCCCGTCGCGCCGCGCGTCCCGCGGGCTGTTCACCGCCGCGTTCCAGACGCACCCCTACCGGCTGCCCGTCATCGGCACCGAGGAGAGCGTGCGCAGCTTCACCCGCGAGAAGGTGCTGGAGTTCTACCACCGGCACTACACGCCCAGGAACCTGGTGCTGTCCGTCGCGGGCGACCTGAACGAGGCGGAGCTGCGCCAGTGGGTGGATGAAATCTTCGGCGGTGACTGGGGCCGGCCCTACGCGGGAGCGGTGCAGCGCCCGCGCGACGCCGCGCCCACGGGCCGCCGCGTGCTCATCCAGACGGAGGACGTGAAGGAGGCCTACCTGCACCTGGCCTTCCCGATTCCGGAGCTGGAGCACCCGGACGTGCCCGCGCTGGACGTGCTGGCGATGATCGCCGGTCAGGGCAACTCGTCGTGGCTGGTGCGCGAGGTGAAGCGCCGCCAGCACCTGGTCAACGACGTGCACGCGTCCGCGTACACGCCCAAGGACCCGGGCATCTTCTCCGTGTCGCTGACGCTGCCGCCCGCGCAGGCGCAGAAGGCGCTCACGCAGACGGCGCGCGTGCTGGAGGCGCTGCGCACCACGGGCGTGCCCGAGGACGAGCTGCGCACGGTGCAGGCGGTGGTGGAGGCGGAGTCCGTCTACCGCAAGGAGACGGTGCAGGGCACCGCGCGCAACCTGGGCTCGTACCAGACGTCCCCCGGGGGCCTGGAGTCCGAGGCCCGCTACCTGGAGGACATCCGCAACCTGAAGCCGGAGGACCTGCGCCGCGTGGCCCAGAAGTACCTGCGGCTGGAGCACGCCATCGTCACCGCGCTGGTGCCTCCCGCCGCGGAGCTGACGGAGGCGCTCGTGCACGCCGCGCTGGACGAAGCGGCGAAGAGCCCCGGCCTCACGCCTCCGGAGCGCGCCGCCCGCCAGCCACCTCCGGAAGGCGCCGCGCGCCCGGCCCGGAGCGCCATCGCGTCCGCGCGCTCGGAGGTGGTGCAGGAGAAGCTGCCCTCCGGCGCGACGCTCGTCATCCGCGTGGAGCCGCACGTGCCGCTGTTCTCCATGCGCGCGGCGTTCATCGGAGGCACGCGCTACGAGACGCCCGAGGACAACGGCATCACCACGCTGCTCAGCCGCGCCCTCACCAAGGGCACCACGACGCTCAGCGCGGATGACATCAGCCACCTGTCGGACCTGTACGCGGGCAACGTCAGCGGCCAGGGCGGCCGCAACTCCGTGAGCCTGAAGGCGGACTTCCTGTCGCGCTACTTCGAGCCCGGCTTCCGGCTGTTCGCGGACGTGCTGCTCAACCCGGCCTTCCGCGAGGAGGAGGTCGCGCGCGAGCGCTCGCTGCTGCTCCAGGACATCCTCACCCGCGAGGACAAGCCGTCGAACCTGGCGTTCGAGCTGTTCTCGCGCACGCTCTACCAGGAGCACCCGTACCGGCTGTCGCTCGTGGGCGAGAAGGCGTCCGTGGAGGCGCTGGGGCCCGAGCAGCTGCGCGCGTACCACCGGGCGCACATGGATCCGTCGCGGATGACGCTCAGCGTGGTGGGCGACGTGGACGTGGACCAGGTGCGGGCGCTGGCGAACGAGTACTTCGGCCAGTCGCGCGGCGGGGCGGTGGCCCCGAAGCAGCTGAAGCCGGAGGCGCCTCCGTCCGCTCCGCGCACGGAGAAGAAGGTGCTGGCGCGCGCGCAGACGCACCTGGTGATGGGCTTCCAGGCGGCGCGGATGACGGACCCGTGGCGCGTGGTGCTGGACGTGCTGTCCACGGTGCTGTCGGGCCAGGGCGGGCGGCTCTTCATCGAGCTGCGCGACAAGCGCTCCATGGCCTACAGCGTGAGCAGCTTCTCCATGGACGGGTTGGACCCCGGCTACTTCGCCGTCTACATGGGCACGAGCCCGGAGAAGGTGGACGCGGCGGTGGAGGGCATGCGCCGCGAGCTGCAGCGCATCCGGGACGAGCCGATTCCGGACGCGGAGCTGGAGCGCGCCAAGCAGCACATCATCGGGGCGTACGAAATCGACCTGCAGCGCAACAGCGCCCGCGCGACGCTGCTGGCGCTGGACACCTGCTACGGCATCGGGCTGGACAACTTCCTGCACTACTCCGAGCGCGTGGCGAAGGTGACGGCGGCGGACGTGCAGGAGGTGGCCCGCCGGGTCATCGACTTCGACCGCGTGGTCACGGCCATCGTCGGGCCGTAAGGCGTCCCCTCCGCGAGCGTGGAAGCGTCACGACGACGGCGCTTCCACGCCGCACCGGGTGCGGTAGAAGGGGCGCCATGTCCCAGACCTACCTGTCACTCACCGTGGATATCGCGGAGGAAGCCTCCGAAATCCTTCAGGACCTCCTCCATGAGAGCGGCGCCCTGGGCCTGGAGGTCCGCGACGCGGAGACGCCCACCATGCCGGGCGTGCGCGCTCCCGTGAAGGGTGAGTCCATCGTCGTCGCCTACTTCGAGGACCGCGAGAGCGCGGAAGGCGCCCGCGACGCGGTGGCGGAGAGCCACCCCAACGCGCGCCTGTCCCTGGACGAGCAGCCCCAGCAGGACTGGAGCAACGAGTGGAAGTCGCTCATCAAGTCCGTGCAGGTGGGCCGCCTGTGGGTGGGTCCGCCCTGGGACGCCGCGAACGCGCCGGACGGCAAGGTGCGCATCGTCATCGAGCCGAAGATGGCCTTCGGCACGGGGGACCACCCCACCACGTCGCTGTGCCTGGCGGCGGTGGATGACTTCATGGCCACGCACCCGGGCGCGAGCGTCCTGGACGTGGGCACCGGCACGGGCGTGCTCGCCATCGCGGCGAAGAAGCTGGGCGCGGGCCACGTGGTGGGCACCGACAACGACCCCACCTCCGTGGAGCTGGCGAAGGAGAACTGCGCCGACAACCAGACGCCCGACCTGGACATCTCCGGGCGCGAGCTGACGGAGGTGCAGGGCACCTTCGACCTGGTGCTCGCGAACATCCTGGCGAACACGCTGATTGAGCTGGCGCCCCTCATCGTGCCCAAGGCGAAGGACCGGCTGGTGCTGGCGGGCGTGCTCGCGCACCAGCGCGTGGACGTGGAGGCCGCGTACCGCAAGCTCGGGTGCACCGTGCTGGAGGGCGCGCAGCAGGGCGAGTGGGTGCGCATCGACTTGAAGCGCTAGGAACAAGAGGGGGTCGGGCCGCGAACGTGAACGCTCGCCAACCCGACCCCATCTGGACTCGCGAGGCTTTCCCCCTTGACGTCAGGACCCCGCGAGTCCCGCCGTGTGCGGACTGCCCCTGGTGCAGTCCGCGTGCCTGCCGCCGTGTCCTGGAGGCCCCTCGGGCACCGGCTCGGGTTGTAGCGGGGCCGGTTACGAGAGGCGTGGCGCGTGTGACCTTCCGCGCTACAGCGAGCGGCTCCGGAGCTTCAGGCGAACGCGAGCGTTCCGGCCGCGCGCAGGGAGCCCACGACTTCGTTCCGCGTGGTGAGGAGGCGCGGCTCCGCGTGGTGCTCCAGGCCCGTCATGGGCAGGGACAGGCCCTGCTGCTGCGCGACGAGGCGCAGGACGGCGAGGAGCGCGGGCGGGGCGCAGCGGGCGTCGCCGTCCTCCACCTTGAGGGCCACGCCCAGGCGGGCCCGGGGCAGCGCGGCGCAATAGACGCCCTCCGCGCCAATCTTCACCACGGCCTCGCCCTGGAACGCGGTCATCAGCTCCGTGCACGCGCGTCCCTTGCCGCCCACGAGCTCCGGGTGCGCGAGCATGGCCTCGCGCAGGCGGCGCGCGGCGGGCGCCTCCGACACGCCGAAGCGGGCCCACGCGGTGGCCATGGCGCTGAGCGGCAGGCCGAAGCAGACGGCGAGGCAGCCATCCACGGCCTTCACCAGCGCGTCGCGCGGCAGGCCCGTCCACTTCGCGATCTCATCCTGGATGCGCTCCTGCACCGGGTGCCCATCGCTGGCGTAGCCTTCCACGTCCCAGCCGTGGTGCCGGGCCAATGCGAGCATCCCCGCGTGCTTGCCGGAGCAGTTGTTCCACCGGGGCGTCATCACCACGCCCGCCTTGAGCGCTTCCTCCGCGACGGAGGGCGACAGCGGCGGGTGCGGGCCGCACGCGAGGTGGCGCTCCTCGCAGCCGGACGCGCTCAGCATCTGCATGGCGAGGGCGCGGTGCATGGGCTCGCTGGAGTGGGACGCGCAAGAGAGCGCCAGCTCGCGCGGGCCGAAGCCGTAGCGGTCCGCCGCGCCGTCCTGCACCATCGGCAGCGACTGGAAGGGCTTCGCCGCCGAGCGCCAGAAGGTGACGCGCTCCGGGTCGCCCGCGTACGCGACGCGCGTGCCCTCCGCGCTCACCACCGCGACGGACACGGTGTGGAGGGATTCGACGAAGCCGGAGCGGGTGGACTCGATGACGAGGGTGGCCATGGGCGGTGGGCGCGCCATAGCAGGAACGGGACACGGCCGGGCGCCCCTGAATCGCGGAAAGGGAACCCCTGGACGCATGGAGGGCTATCCTCCGGGCGCCCTCCCCTTCAAGGAAGCCGCCGTGGTCCGCCTCTTCGTTCCCCTGCCCGACCCCGCCCCCGCCGACGTGACGCTCACGGGCGAGCGCCGCCACTACCTCGTCCACGTGCTGCGGCTGATGGACGGCGACGCGCTGGAGGTGTTCGACGGCAAGGGCCGCGCCTTCGAGGCGCGCGTCACGGGGCTGGACCCGGAGGCCGTGCGGCTGGTGCTGGGGGCCGTGCGCGTGACGCCGCCCGCGCGCGAGATGAGCGTGCTCCAGGGGCTGCCCAAGGGGGACAAGCTGGAGCTGGTGCTGCAGAAGGGCACCGAGCTGGGCGCCACCGCGTTCCATCCGGTGGCCACGGCGCGCAGCGTGGTGAAGCTGGAGCCGAAGCGCGCCGAGGAGCGCACGCAGCGGTGGGCCAAGATTGTCGAGGAGGCCGCCCGCCAGTGCCGCCGCGATGACGTGCCGCACGTGCACCCGCCCCGGCCGCTCCTGGACGCGGCGCGCTCGCTGACGCCGGGCACGCTGCTGCTGGTGCTGGACGAGGAGGAGTCCGCGGTGCCGCTGGGCGAGGCGTTCCGGAGCGTGGCGCCGGGGACGCCGGTGGCGCTGGTGATTGGCCCCGAGGGCGGGCTCGCGCGTGAGGAAGTGGACGGGCTGCGGGGGCTGGGGGCCCGGCCGGTGACGCTGGGCTCACGCATCCTGCGCACGGAGACGGCGGCGCTCGCGGCGCTCGCGGTGATGCAGCACCTGGACGGGTCGCTCGGGTAGCAGGCGGGCGGACGACCCCCTCTCGCATCCCAGGTCACGGATCCGTGTGGGCATTCCTACGTTTCTGCCATTCGGGACCTCGCGGGTCCCTCACACGGGAGAGACTCTCATGGGGATCATCGCATTCATCATCATCGGCCTCATCGCGGGCCTCATTGCTCGGGCCATCCTGCCGGGCAAGCAGAGCATGGGCCTGGTGGCCACCACCCTGCTGGGCATGGTGGGCTCTCTGGTGGGCGGCCTCATCGGTTCGCTCTTCCAGCGTGACGGACGCCTCTTCGACCTGCACGCGTCGGGCATCATCATGTCGGTCGTAGGCTCCATCATCGTGCTCCTCCTGGTCGGGGCAGCGGGACGGCGCCGCGTCCACGCCTAGCGTGAGGCGCCCCACACGCACCGTCCCCAACGGGACGGGTGCCGTGGCGCCAACGAGCCCCTGACGGTTCCTCGGGCGAGGGACCAGCAGGGGCTTGTCCTTTTCTTGCTACAGGCCTGAATGCGGCCTTTCATGGCGACGGTTGTCCGCGTCACCGGGAGGATCCGTTGTCCAAGTGCCTGAAGTGCGGCGCCTCGCTGCCGCCGGTCGGAGATTGCCCCGCTTGCGCCGCGAATGCCGCGCGCCCACCAGCGGTGGCTCCCGTCCCGAGCCTGCTTGACCGCGACATCCACATCGATCGCCGCAGGTCCGGGGACCGCACTGCCCAGGACGCGGGTGGCGACCCCATCACCCTGAACAATGAACCGGTGGAGCCGGCGACGCTGCGCGGCACGCCAGCCTTCGCGATGGAGCCGCCTCGCGGCCCTGTCACCCCGCCGGGAATGACGCCTTCGGTCCGGCCGGGGATGGCGCCCGTTGCGCCCGCCGCGCCTCGCGCCGCCGCGCCCCGCCCGCCCGCGCAGGCTCCTGCCGCCGCGCCGCGCGCCGCCGTGCCTCCGACGGATGGGCCCACGGTGCGCGCATCCGCACCCGATGCGACGGTTCGTGCGCAGGCTCCGGCCTCCGATGCGACCGTGCGCGCGCCCGCGGCTCCGGCGGCCCGCGCCCCCGCGCCCAACGCCCCCCGCGCCGCCGCGCCCGCCGACGTGGCGGGTCGTGCCTCCGCGCCCCATGCGGATCCAGCGGCTCGCGCGGCGGCCCCTGCTTCCCACGCGGATGCGACGATTCGCGCGCAGGCCCCCGCTTCCCACGCGGATGCGACGATTCGCGCGGCGGCCCCCGCTTCCCACGCGGATGCGACGGTTCGCGCGCAGGCTCCGGCAGCCGCGCCGCGTGCGCCGGTGGATGCGGCGGCTCGCTCCGCCCAGCCCCAGGCCGATGCGACGGTTCGCGCTCCCGCGCCGCACGCGGAGGGTCAGGCGGTCCGGGCTCCCGCGCAGCAGGCTCCCCGGGCGGCCGCGCCGGCTCCCGTGCCTCCTCGCGCCACGCCTCCCGCCGGGAACGTGCCGTCCGGCGCCGTGCTTCCTCCGCGCCCCGCCGCACCGCCTCCGGCCGTGACGCCGATGGCCGCCGTGCCTCCGCGCGCCGCGCCCACGACGGCCCTGTCGGAGCCGGGCTTCCAGAATCCTGGTGTCGCCGTGCCTCGCGCCGCGCAGGCTCCGGCGAACCCCATGGAGCCCCGCCCGGGCTCCGCTCCCACGCCGGCCTACGGCACGGAGCCGCACATTCCGCGCGCCCAGGCGCAGACCGCATCCGTTCAGCCGCGTGGCAATGCCGCCCAGGGTTCACCCGGCCTGCCCCGCATGGATGCGCCCGCGCAGCCCCAGGCGTCTGGCCTCCCGCGCATGGACGCGGCCTCGCAGCCGGCCCCGTCCGGGCTGCCCCGCATGGACGCGGCCTCGCAGCCGGCTCCGTCCGGGCTGCCCCGCATGGACGCGCCCGCGCAGGCGGCCCAGGGCTCCGGCCTTCCCCACCGGGAGCCCGCCTCCGGACCGTCGGCCGCCGAGCATTGGGATGCATCGCAGGCGCCCTCCGGCCTGCCGCTGATGGATGCTCGCCGGGACGCCGCTCCGGGCCTGCCTGTCATGGAGGACCCGGGCATCCTGCCCCCTCTGGAGACGCCGGCCTTCGCCACGTCCTCCGCGCCCGCCCCGGGAGTGTCCCGCATGGAAGCCTCGCCCTCCCCCGCCGCCCCCGCGAAGTCGAAGGTCTCCGCGCCCGCCGTGGCCCCGGTCCCGGCCGCGGGCGAGGTCCACGCGCGGCCCGCCTCGCTGTGGCGCCGGCTCCTGTCCTTCACCGTCGACACCGCGGCCATCAGCGCCGTGGCGGCGGCCTACATCACCCTGGCCTCGTCGGTGGCGGGCGTGAAGGGTCCTCAGCCGGGGCTGACCGGGCTGGACGCGTTCGTCGCCTGGCTGCGCGCCATGCACAGCGTGCTGCTGCCGGGCGTGGTCCTGGTGCTGGTGCTCGCCACCGTGTACTGCGCGGTCGCGGCCTTCCTGTGGAATGGCCGCACCCTGGGACGATTGCTCCTGGGCCTGCGCCTGGTGGACACCCACGGCATGGCGCCCACCCCGGGCCGGGCCATCTTCCGGGCGCTGCTGGCCGGGCTTTCCTTCGTTCTCTTCCTGGGCGGGTTCTGGATGGCGCTGTTCGACCGCCGCGGACAGACGCTCCATGACAAGCTGACGTCCACCTTCGTCGTCCAACCGAGCTGAAACCGGCTCATTGTGCCTTGCGGCCGCGGCCGTAAGATGCCGCGGCCTTCATGCCTTCGCGTCTTGCCCAGCACCTCGTCTCGCGCGCCCTCCTGACCCAGGAGCAGGCCGGGGAGTTGTTGCGTCAGCATCAGTCCCAGGGTGGCCACGTGGACACCGCGCTCCTGGAGCGCGGCCTCACCGAAGCGGACGTCCTCGCGATGCTGGGCGAGGTCTCCGGCTTCCGGCCCGTGAACCTGGTGGACTTCGAGCCCAACCTCGAGGTCGCCAGCTTCATCCCTCCGAAGATCGCCGAGCGCCTGAGCGTCGTCCCCCTGTCCCTGGACGGCAACACGCTGCACGTGGCGTGCGCCTACCCGGTGCCCAAGAAGGAGCTGGACGAAGTCGGCTTCCTCCTGGGCAAGCCGCTGGAGCTGTGGGTCGCCATCGAGCTGCGGGTGCGCGAGTGGATCTCCATCATCTACCGCCAGCCGCTGCCGCCCCGCTTCGTCCAGCTGGCGGAGGCCGTCGCCCAGCAGGCCGGGGCGCTCACGCCGCCGCCTCCTCCGCCGCCGGATGACGAGTCGATGTCGGTGGACATGGTGGAGCAGCTGGCGCGCAACGTGGCCCAGGAGCCCGTGCCCGCGGAAGCCCGTCCCGCCGCCTCGCGGGAGCCCGCGCCCGCGGACATCCCGCCGCCGGCGTACGTGCGCGAACCGCTGCGCCTGAACACCTCCGCGGGCCCGGTGACGACGGCCCGCGCGGTCCAGCGGCCCACCCCGCCTCCGGCGCCCACCGACATCCCGCCCCCCGCGTACACGCGCGAGCCCCTGCGGCTGAACATGCCCGGCACGCCCGCGCGCGCCACACCTCCCGCGCAGGCCCCGAAGCAGGCCCCCTCGGGTGCCGCCGCGCCGCCGACGCTCCATCCGCCGGGTGAGCGTCCCCTGCCGCCGCCGCAGACCGTGCCGGTGCTGGTGCCCGTCGACGGTGCCGCGGGCGCTTCCGCCGCCGCAGCGCAGGGCTCGGGCCAGGGCGCTCGCCCCACCGCGCCGGGTGCGTACGCCCCTCCGCCGCAGGCAGGCCGTCCCGGAACCACCGTGCAGGCCTCGTCCGCCACGGGTGCGCCGGGCTTCGGCGGACCGGGGCCCACGACGCAGGGCTTCGGAGGACCAGGCCCCACCGCGCAGGGCACGGGAGGCCAGGCCCCCGCGACGACGGGACAAGGTTCCCGACCGGGCCCCACCGCGCAGGGCATCTCTCCGACCCAGGGCTTCGGCGGACCGGGGCCCACCGCGACGCCGGCCCAGGGAGCCCGACCGGGCACCCCCGCACCGGCCGCGCAGGGCAGCACCGCACCCGCGCAAGGTCCGTCCACCCCGGGAACGCAGGGGGCCACTGCCTCCTCGCAGGGCTCCGGCCGACCGGGCACCCCCACGCAGGGCGCATCCGCTCCGGGCACCTTCCCTCCGGGCGCCCAGACCGCGCAGGGCGGATCCGCCCCCCGGACCGGCGCCCCCGCCCAGCCCCCGGGAGCCCGTCCCGCCGTGTGGCCTCCCGCGCCCGAGCAGCAGGCCCGCGCGGCCCAGGCCAGCATTCCGACCCCGCCGCCCGTTCCTCCGGCGCCCCGGGGCGAGCCGTCGTTCATCATCTTCAGCAACCCCGCGTCCACGCCGGGCGCGAACCGTCCCCGGGCGACGGAGCCCGCCCCCGTCCCGGGTGCCTCCAGCGCGCCGGATGCCGCCGTGCCGGAGTGGACGCTGCCCCAGGCGCGCTCCGCGCTGCGTGAGGCGACGCGGGACCTGGACCGCCTGCTGGACGTGGCGCTGCGCTTCGGCCGCCGCACGTTCGACTACGTGGCCGCCTTCGCCGTCGTGCGCGGCGCCGCCGGTGGCTGGGACGCGCGCGGCGAGGGCCTGGACGCGAACGCCCTGTCCCTCGTCTCCATCCCCCTGGACGCGAGCAGCGTCTTCCGCACCGTCGCCGTCACGCGCGGCAGCTACGCGGGCCCGCTGCCTCCGGACGCGCTCACGCGGCACTACCTGGAGCTCTTCGGCCGCCAGGCCCCGCGCACCGTCTTCCTGTACCCGGTGGAGGTGAAGGGCCGCCTCGTGGCCATCCTCTACGGCGACTGCGGCCAGAAGCCGATGAGCCAGCGCCGGCTGAGCGACTACATCCTGTTCTGCCAGGACCTCCCGGCCGCCTTCCAGGAGCTCATCCTCTTCCGCAAGCAGCGCGTGTCGGAGCTGCGCGCGCCCGAAGAGGACATCACCATCGACGTGGACGTGCCCGGCTTCCCGGCCCCCGTCCCGCCCGTCCCCGCGCCCGCAGTGGTCGCGGGCCTCGGCTGGAACCCCGTGTTCGGCCGGGGTGGCGTGGCCAACCTGGGCCGCGCCGCCGCCCTGCCCCCGCGCGTGCTGTCGCCGGAAGAGCGCCCGCCCCCGGACTTCGCGCCCCTCTTGCGCCGGCTCACCGGCCCGGACGCGTCCCAGCGCTCCAGCGCCATCGCGGAGCTGTCACGCTCGCCGGAGGCCAGCGCCCGCGTGCTCGCGCAGCACTTCCCCGGCCCCACCGCCTGGAGCCGCCTGCCTGTCGTGGAGCTGCCGGAAGCGGACGAGCTGGGCCCCATCCCCGCCGCCCTGTCGCGCCTGGGCCGTCCCGCGGCCGTCGCGCTGGCGCCGCTCCTGGACTCGAACGACGCGGACACGCGCTACCTGGCGCTGCTCACCGCGGGCAACCTGCCCTACGCGGAGCTGGTGGACGGCGTGCTGCGCGGCCTGTTCGACATGGAGCCGGACATCTCCAGCGCCGCGCGGGTGGCCGCCGCCGCCCTCAAGCACCTGCCGCGCCTGGACGCGTCCCTGAGGGACCTGCGCCAGGAGCTGGCCAGCCGGGACGCCCTGCGCCGCTCGCTGGCGGCCCGCGCGCTGGGCACGCTGCACGACCGCGACGCCATCGAGGGCCTCATCAACCTCACCGGCAGCGACGACGCGATGTGCGCGCAGGCCGCCGCGGAAGCGCTGCGCGAAGTCACCCGCGCCACGCTGGGCCTCCAGCCGCGCCAGTGGTCGGCGTGGTGGGCGGAGAACCGCAGCCGCCGCCGCGCGGACTGGCTGGTGGCCGCGCTGCGCCACCGCGAGCTGGACGTGCGGCTCGCCGCCATCGAGGAGCTCAGCCGCGCCCTGCACGACACGCTGGGCTACTACGCGGACGCGCCGGACGCGGAGCGCGAGGCCGCGGTGCGGCGCTGGGAGTCCGCGGCGGTGGACCCCGCCAACGCCCGCCGGCTGGGCATGCTCTGAGCCACGAGGGCGCGCGATGACGGGCGCCATGTGGGTCAGCCTGCTGGCGTGCGCGGGGCAGCTCGCCCTCGCCGGCATCGCGCTGGCCCGCGTGGGACGGAGTCCCCTCGCGCTGCCGCTGTCGCTCCTGTCCATCGCGCTGTCCTCCTGGAACTTCTCCGCCTTCGGGCTGGCGCGCTCGGGGGACTCCGGCTGGCGGCTGATGGGCTTCGCCGCGGCGCTGATGACGCTGCCGTGCGCGGTGCACTTCATCCTCGCGTTCGTGGGCCGCCGCCGCCGCTCCGCCCGGGTGCTGTACGGCACCTACGCGGTGATGGGCGCGCTCGCGCTGACGATGCTCGTGGCCATGGGCGTGCCCGCGCTGGAAGCGCGCATCAACACCTTCGGCTTCGGGCTCGCGGTCGCCGTCGGCGTCATCCCCATCCTCACCACGGGCTTCGTGCTGCTCACGCGCCACCTGCGCCGGGCGGGCTCGCAGGATGAGCGGGCGCGGGCGGGCCTGGTGGTGCTGGGGCTCACGCTGCTCGTCGCGCTGCTGCTCACGGACCTGGCGGCGGACATGGCCCTGCCCGTGCCGAAGCTGGGCAGCGTGGGCACGCTCCTGGGCCTGCCGGTGATGGCCACCGCGTCGCTGCGCTTCCAGCTCTTCGGCAAGGACGCGCGCGCCACGAACGCCGCGGTGCACGCCGTCGTGCTCGCGCTGGTGGGCGTGCTCGCCTACCTCGCCCTCTTCCGCGCCTTCGCCGCCGAGTCCGGAGCGCTCGTCGTGGGCACCACCGCCATCACGTTCGCGCTGCTCACGGCGGCGCGGCGGGCCGTCACCGGCTTCGTCACCCAGCGCGAGCGCCTGGAGCAGCTGGCCACGCTGGGGCGCTTCTCCGCGCAGATGGCGCACGACCTGAAGAACCCCATTGCCGCGCTCAAGGGCGCCGCGCAGTATCTGAAGGAGGAGCACGCGCGCGGCCACTCCTGGGACGCGCACGGGGACTTCCTGGACCTGCTGCTGGAGCAGGTGGAGCGCCTGGACCGCGTGGCGGGCACGTACCAGCGCCTCGCGCGCGTGGAGCCGCTGCGCCGGCCGCTGGATTTGAACCGGCTGGTGGAGGGCGTGCTGTCGCTCCAGGCCTTCGCGACCCCGGGAGCGGTGGAGCTCAAGAAGGACCTCGCCCCCAACCTGCCTGAGTGCGCGGGCGATGAGGACCTGCTCGCCAACGCGCTGGAGAACCTGGTGCGCAACGCCTTCGAGGCCATGCCCTCGGGCGGCACCCTCACCGTGCGCACGCGACAGGACGGCGACGCGGTGGTGGTGGAGGTGGAGGACACCGGCAGCGGCATGGACGCGCGCACGCGCGAGCGGGCCTTCGACGACTTCTACACCACCAAGGCGACGGGCAGCGGCCTGGGCCTGGCCTTCGTGCGGCGCGTGGCGGAAGCGCACGGCGGCACCGCGTCCCTGACGAGCGGCGAGGGCCGTGGCACCATCCTCCGCCTGCGCCTGCCGGCAGCGCCCGTCCCCACGGCTCCGGCATCCGAGGGAGAAGCCGCGTGAGCGACACACTGAAGGGCCACGTCCTGGTGGTCGACGATGATCCCGCGCTGCTCAAGGTGCTGGGCGCGCTGCTCACCCAGGCGGGCCTCACCCCGCATCCGGCGTCCAGCGCGAAGGACGCCCTGGCCCTGCTCGCGCGCCGGCCCATCGACGTCGTGCTGAGCGACGTGCGCATGCCGGGCATGAGCGGCATGGAGCTGCTCGCGGAGGTGGGGCGCGGCTGGCCGGACGTGCCCGTGCTGCTGATGACCGCGCACGGCACCGTGCCGCTGGCCGTGGAGGCGATGAAGGCGGGCGCCGCGGACTTCGTGCTCAAGCCCTTCGACCGCGAGGAGCTCCTCTTCACGCTGAAGAAGGCGCTGCTCCAAGCGAGCCACCCCCCCGAACCCGCGCGCGGCGAGGGCAAGGCGCTGGACAGCCTGCTCATGGGCTCAAGCCGCGCGATGACGGAGGTGAAGGCCCTGCTGGTGAAGGCCGCCCAGGGCACCGCCACGGTGCTGCTGAGGGGCGAGTCCGGCACGGGCAAGGAGCTGGCCGCGCGCGCCCTGCATGAAGGCAGCCCCCGGCGCGCGGGGCCGTTCGTGAAGCTGCACTGCGCGGCGCTCCCGGACACGCTGCTGGAGAGCGAACTGTTCGGCTACGAGAAGGGCGCCTTCACCGGCGCGGCGACGCGCAAGCCCGGCCGCGTGGAGCTGGCGCACGGCGGCACGCTGTTCCTCGACGAGATTGGCGACGTGTCCCCCGCCGTGCAGGTGAAGCTCCTGCGCGTGCTCCAGGAGCGCGAGTTCGAACGGCTGGGCGGCACCCAGACCGTGAAGGTGGACGTGCGCTTCGTCGCGGCCACGCACCAGTCGCTGGAGGACGGCGTGCGCCGCGGCACCTTCCGCGAGGACCTCTTCTACCGGCTCAACGTGGTGCCCCTCTGGCTGCCCACGCTGCGCGAGCGGCCGGAGGACATCGCGCTGCTCGCCCGCCACTTCCTGGACGTGCACGCGAAGACCAACGGCCGGCCGCCCTTCACGCTGAGCGAGGACGGCCTACGCGCGCTTCAGGCCCAGCCATGGCCCGGCAACGTGCGCCAGCTGCAGAACTTCCTGGAGCGGCTGGTGGTGCTCTCCGACGGGCCCGTGCTCAGCGGCGCGGACGTGGCGCGGGAGCTGTCGCGCCAGCCGGGACTCGCGCCGCCGCCCGTCGCCGCGCCGCTGCCCCCGTCGCCGTCCGACTCCGTCACGCTGGAGTCGCGGCGCAAGGACGTGGAGAAGGCCGCGCTGGTGGATGCGCTGAAGCGCGCGGGCGACAACCGCACGCTGGCGGCGCGGCTGCTCGGCGTCAGCCGGCGCACCCTCTACAACAAGCTGGAGGAGCACGGCCTGTCGTAGGGGTGGCGGGAGGCCAGCCCACCGCAACCTGGGACGTGTTTTCACGGAGCGCTTCCGTGTACGAACCGGACTTCCAGGTTTATGCTGCTTCGCGCTCGTACTCCCTCGACGTGGCAACGCGCCTCACCCGAGTTCCCCCGCCCGGTCCGCAAGGGCCGGCTGACACGAAGGAGCAACGCCCCATGACCCAGTCCCTCGCCCACCGCGTGAGCGGTCCCGTCTACACCCCCAGCGACGCGGGCTATGCCCCGGAGTGCGCCGGCTTCAACGTCGTGGTGCAGCACACGCCGCAGTACGTGGTGGCGGTGAAGTCCACGCAGGACGTGGCGGAGGCCATCCGCTTCGCCCGGGAGAACCAGCTGCCCGTCTCGGTGAAGGCCACGGGGCACGGGATGTACTCGCCCGTCACCTCCGGCGTGCTCCTCTCCACGAGGGCGCTGGACCAGGTGAGCATCGACGTGGCGGCGCGCACGGCCACCATCGGCGCGGGCGCGCGCTGGGAGCCGGTCATCGCGGAGGCCGCGAAGCATGGCCTGACGCCCGTCGCCGGCTCGTCCACGAACGTGGGCGTGGTGGGCTACCTCTTGGGCGGCGGCCTGGGGCCCCTGGTGCGCAGCCACGGCGTCAGCTCCGACTACGTCGTGGGCTACACGCTCGTCACCAGTGACGGGGAGACGGTCCAGGCGAGCGCCGAGCAGCACCCGGACCTGTTCTGGGCCCTGCGCGGCGGCAAGAGCGGCCTGGGCATCGTGACGGAGGTGAAGCTCAAGCTCGTGGAGATGCGCTCGCTCTACGCGGGCGGCCTCTTCTTCGCGGAGGAGCACATCGAGGCCGCGCTGCGCGGCTGGGTGAAGTGGACGTCGCAGGCGGACGCGCGCGTGTCCACGAGCATCGCCGTCATGCGCTTCCCGCCGTTCGACTTCATCCCGCCCCCGCTGCGCGGCCGCACGGTGCTCAACCTGCGCTTCGCCTTCCCGGGCTCCACCGAGGAGGGCGCGAAGCTCGCGGAGCCCCTGCGCGCGCTGGCCCCGGTCTACCTGGACATGCTGGGCGAGCTGCCCGCGTCGCAGATTGCGCGCATCCACAATGATCCGGATCAGCCCAGCCCCGTGTGGACCAACGGCATGATGCTGACCCACGTGGACCAGGACTTCGCGAACACGGTGCTGCGCCACGTGGGCTCGGGCGTGCAGTCCCCGTTCTTCATGCTGGAGATCCGCCACCTGGGCGGCGCCAGCTGGAAGGACGTGGCGGGCGGCTCGGCGGTGGGCGGCCGCGGCGGCAACTTCATCATCGGCCTGGTGGGCATGCACCCGCCGCTGTTCGACACGGTGCTGCCCGGCGCGACGGAGGGCCTGCGCGCGGAGCTCAAGCCCTGGCTGTCGCCGGAGATGACCATCAACTTCATGGGCAAGATCCAGTCCCCGGAGCAGTTCGACAGCGCGTGGCCGGACGCCATCCGCGCGAAGCTCAAGGACGTGCGCGGCAAGTACGACCCGTCCAAGCTCTTCGCGAAGTAGTGCTCAGGGGGCCGCCGTCTCCAGCGCGTCCAGCTCCTCCTGGAACGCGGAGACGAGGGCCCCCGGGTCCGGCACCCGGGACGCATCCGAGGCCACGCCCACGGTCACCTGTCCCGCGTAGCTGAAGAGGCTGACCCCCAGGCCCACGTGGCCGGCCTGGGGGACCCAGAACGTGAGTCCCTCCAGCCGGGTGCCCGCGAGCGACACCGGCTGGCGGGGCCCGGGCACGTTGGTGGCGACGAGCGACGCCTTGGTGCCCATCACGTCCACGACGGCGCGCTCCAGCGCCGCGGGCGTGTGGCCCAGCATCTCCAGGATGCCTGACGTCAGCACGGCCTCCGGCGAGCGCTTGAGGTGCTCCATCCGCTTCGCCACCTCCCGAAGGCGGCGGCGGGGCTCCGCCAGGTGCACGGGGAGCCGCAGGAACACCACGCCGAAGCGGTTGCCCAGCTCGCGGGGCACCGGCACGTCCAGCGGCCGCAGGTTCACCGGCACCAGCGCGTGCACGTCCTCCAGCGGCGCGTCCCGCGTGGCCAGGTAGCGCCGCAGCGCGCCCGTCACCGCCGTGAGCAGCACGTCGTTCACCGTGCCGCCCAGGGTGCGGCCCACGGCCTTCACCCGCTCCAGCGCGATGGGCTCCGACCACGCGGCGAGCTTCCGGGGCCCCAGCGGTCCGCGAAGCCCAGAGCGCGGGTCGGGAGGCAGCACCAGCAGCTTCCCCAGCGCCGCCGCCCCCTTCGCGCCCTCGCGCATGAGGTCGCCCGCGAGGATGGGCTCGCGCACCAGCTCCGCGCCCTTGCGCAGCGCCGAGCGCGCGCCTTGGGCCAGCCGCATCCAGCCCGGAGCCTGGGGCCGCCGCTCCGCTTCGGAGGGCGCCGCCGTGTCGGAGTCTTCGCTCCGGGCCTCCACGTCCGTCTCCAACGCGGCGGCCTCCGCCGCCGCGTCCACCGGATCCGTGAGCGACAGCAGCACCCGCGCCAGCGCGATGCCGTCCGCCATGCAGTGGTGCAGCCGCGCGAGCAGCACGTCCCCGCCCTGCGCGCCCCGCACCAGGTGGAAGTGCCACAGCGGACGCGAGCGCTCCAGCGGCACGCCCAGCCAGTCCCCGACGAGCGCCTCCAGCCCCGCGCGTCCCGCCGAGGCCGGCACGCGCAGCGTGGACAGGTGCTCCTCCAGGTGGAAGTCCGGCGCGTCCTCCCAGTGCGGCGCGCCCAGGGGGCCGGGCACCACCCGCTGCCGGAAGCGCGGGTAGCGCTCCACCAGCCGCTCCCGCACCACGGCGCGCAGCCGCTCCAGGTCCACGGCGCCGTCGAACCACAGCACCGCGGTGATCATCATCAAATTCGCGGGCTCCTCCATCTGGAGCCACGCCGCGTCCATGCTCGCCATCCGCTCGCGGCTTGCCATGGCGTCCTTCTCACCCGTGCGCCCCATGGGGGCAAGGTCCTCCTCAAGGCTTGGGTTGCGGCTCCGGCGCTTCCGGCTTCTCCCGTTCGAACTGGAACGTCTGCCGCGTGGCGCCCGGCACCGTGAGCACGAGCGAGTCCTCCTCCTCGATGACGTAGGTGAACTCGCCGCCCTTGAACCGGCCCTTGGACAGGGGCACCACGCGCTCCTTGCCGCACACCGGGCCCACGGCCTGCCCGTCCTGCGTGCGCAGCGCCAGGTGCTTCTTGTCCTTCACCTCCTTCACCTCCACCCGGCCCCACGCGCGCACGTCCAGCGTGCTGCCGCGCCCCAGCGTCGCGTCATCCAGCTTCGTCCGCATCACGAAGCACCCGCCAGGCGTCACCTGGAGCGCCCGCGCGTAGTCGGACCGGGGCTGCACGTCGATGCGCTCCTCCTTCCCCTGGTCCACGTCCGGGATGCTCGCCGCGGACAGCACCCACGTGCCCACCAGCTCCTCGGGGACCGCCGTGCCCCTGGGGGCCTTGTCACCCTCGCAGGGGTTCTCCACCCGCTTCTCCGGGCTCTTGGGCGCGGGCTCGAAGGACTTCTCGCAGGTGAGCCCGCACGACTTCGCCGCGCACACCGTGTCGTCCGGCGCGCAGGCCGCCTTGCTCGTGCAGGACTTCAGCCGCTTGAGCGCGTCCTCGCACCCCTCGCGCATGCACTTGTCGACGCACTCCGCGTCGATGCACTCCGACACGCAGACCCAGTTGGTGCGGCCACACACGCCCGCCACGGTGCGCGGAGCCTGGGCCGCCGCGGGCAGCGCGGCGGCGGAGACGAGGAGCAGGACGAGGAGCCGGAACGGTCGCATGTGGAGTGCAAGCTAGGCAGTGCGCCCACCTGCGGCGACACCCGGCGGCAGCAAGGCTGTCCACCGGGCATCACTCCGGGCTCCGGCACTGCCGTCAGGTGAACTGCCACCGCCAGGTGCGCGGGTCGGACGGGTTGGGCAGCTCCAGCTCGAAGTCCAGCGTGTCGTAGCGGCTGAACTCGCGGGGCTCCACGCGCAGCAGCGTCATCGCCGTGGTGTTGCGCTCGCGCAGCGGGGACACGTTGAAGGCCAGCTCCGCGTCGAAGCCGACCTTGTAGAACAGGCAGAAGCCGTCCACCCGCCCGTCCTCCTCCACCGGCCGCCGGATGCGCACGCGCGAAGGCAGCCCGTCCGCGCGCATCGTCTCCAGGTCGAACCCGAACGCGGGCTCCGGCTCGCACAGGAGGTGGTCCACCTCGTAGGAGCGCACCAGCCGCGTGAAGTACGACGGGCTCATCGCCTCGCGCAGCGACTGGAGGCAGCGGAAGTCCACGTGGGGCAGCTGCTGCGTCCAGATGAACGGGACGCACGCCTCCTCGCGGAGCTGCACGGGCTCCACGAAGACCTCGAAGCGGTTGGGGAGGATGCGGCCGCCGGGCTTGAGCAGCCGCGAGCGCAGGTCCAGCATCCGCGGCACCAGCCCCGCGTCGAACAGCGCATCTCCTAAAAGCTCATGCAGCAGCACGTCCGCCTTCTCCTGCGGCTGGAAGTGCCAGGTGGGCTCGCGCACGAAGTCGATGCGGTCCAGGCCGTTGCGGCGGGCCACCCACTGCGTGGTGTCCAGGAGGCGCGAGTCATCCACCGCGTACAGCTTGCGCGGCTGCTGGTGCGCGGCCAGGAAGGTGCGCAGGCCGGTGCCGGCCTTCACGTCCACCACCACCTGGTTGGGGCGCACGTAGCGCTCCACCGCGCGGCGCCACACGTCCACGCGCTGCGGGTCCGCCAGCAGCGAGTCCTGCGGCGCGGGGCTGGACAGGGCCAGACTGTTGGGCGCATGTCGCCGGTGCAGGTGGGACACGAGCGGCAGGTGGCTGAGACGCGAGCGCAGGTCCATCAACGCCTGACGCGGCAGGTCGAGCAGGTTCGGCATGGCTTCCCCCCGGAAGGCCGTGACGGTCCCGACAGGAACGCGGCTGACAACCCCGCCCCCCGGAACCAGGACTCCGAACGATGCGGGAAATCCGGGGTCCGGCCCAATCCGTCTCCGGGGCCACCCACTGTCCCCAGGAAAACATCCGCCCCCGTCCCCCGTCCCGAGCCACGCGGGCCGCCTTCCGACAATTCACTCAAAGCAGACCTGACGGAGGTGTCCGCCCATGACAGTTCCAACGTCCCTCCGGGCCGTCAAGAAAGCCGGACCAAGGCGTTTTTCCAGCAAAGCCTCCAGCCCGCGGGTGGCTCGGAGGCCCGACGCCGGTCATGCCCGTGGACGGACCCTGGTCTTGAAAGAGGGGGCGCAGATGATGCGAGCAATGGAGTCGCGGACCCAGGGCGGGCCCGAGTCAGTGGACCCGGGTGGAGCGCGGTGGGAGTCGCAGCCGTGGCGGCGCCAGTTGCAGGACGCGCGGTCGCGCGAGCACCGGGTGCCCAGGGCCGCGCTGGTGGCGGCGCTCCTGGCGGAGGGCTGCGCGGTGGAGGCGGACGTGGCGCGGTTCGCGGGGGCGCTGGAGGACCGGGCGTCGCTGAGCATCGGGCAGGTGCTGCGCTTCGCGGACAGCGTGCGGGTGCGCATGGCGCTGGCGTGCACGGACGACGAGGTGTTGCAGCTGGCCTACCTGCGCCGCAACGCGGAGGAGCTGGCGGAGCGGATGATTGACTGGGCCAACACGGGGCGGCTGCCGGCGTAGGGCTGGCGGGGCACCTTGCGGACGTTGGTGGTGGGCGTCCCGGGTGGGAGTGCCTTGACAGGGGCGGTGGGGCGCTCTCAGGTGGGGGCATGCTCGCCCTCGCTCTTGCCGCCACGCTGGCGGCCGCACCCGCGCCTCGCGTCGCCGCCTCGACGGTGACGGTCCTCCACATCCCCCAGCTCGACCAGGTGCAGGGGTTGAATGCGTTCCTGACGCGGGCGGGGGCGTACTCACAGATGCTGAGCCCGGCGTCGTGGAGCGGGGAGCTGCACCCCATCCTCCAGTTGGACCTGTCGAAGCCGGAGGCGATGGCGGCGCTGGGCATCGACGCGACGGGGCCGCTGTCCGTGTCCATGCGGCAGGACGGCCGCATCGCGTGCACGCGGGTGAAGGACGCGAAGGTCTTCCAGGAAGCGACCGCGAACGTGCTCGCGCACAACGGCGACGTGAAGGGGGGCACGGTGAAGGGCGTGACGACGCTGCGCGCGCCTGGCCCCACGGGGGGCTTCGGGGGCTACGTCCTCAAGGGCCAGGAGGCGTGCGCCTTCCTGAGCACGGACTCCGACGACGCGCTCCGCAAGGAGGCCGCGAAGCTGGTGGCGCTCAAGGCCCCTGCGGCGGACGCGCGGATGGCCGCGCTGCCGGGCGTGCTGTTCGTATCCACGAAGGACGGCGTGGTGGCGCTGGACGGCACGGCGACGGGGCTGAAGGTGGAGGGCACGGCGACGAAGCTGCCGCTGCCGCCCTTCCAGGCCAGGGGCACGAGCCCCTACGGCGCCATGGCCCCCTCGGGCCTGCTCTTCGCGCGAGCGCAGGTGGCGCCGACGGGCGTGGCGCAGGCGGTGGAGTCCGTGGCGGGCGCGGTGCGGTCGGTGTGTCCCGCGTGTCCCGCTGAAGACGTGAAGGCGGTGACGGACGCGCTGGCGAAGCAGATGACGGGGCAGGTGTTGTTCGGGGTGGACTCGGTGGCGGTGAGGGGTTCGCTGCGCAAGCCGGAGGTGCGCTTCTTCGCGGCGAAGCAGGCGCTGGCGGCGGAGGTGACGGACGCGGCGGCGGTGAAGGCGGCGCTGGCCCCGCTGGCGAAGTTCCCCGGCGCGAAGGCGCTGGAGGACGGCTACGCGATGGAGGCCAAGGGCGGCAGCGTCTACGTGCGGCTCAAGGGCAAGCAGCTCGTCTTCGGCAACGACTCCACGGTGACGCAGGCGATGCTGGCGTCGCTGCCGGAGAAGAGCGGGCCGCTGAAGCGCGCGGTGGAGTTCACGTTGGATCCGAAGAAGGTGGCGCGGGGCCTGTCCCAGGTGTCGCTGATGGACGTGATGGGCGACCAGCAGCTGGCCGCCTTCTTCGGCGCGAGCACGGAATTGGGCCCCCTGCTCGCGAAGAGCGACAGCATCACCGGCTGGCTGGACAGTGCGCCCAACGGCGCGCACAGGTTTCAGATGAACTGGTCACTGCCGGAGAAGAACTGAACGTGCAACGGCCCGCTCCGGGAAATCCCAGGGCGGGCCGTCGTGTCTCCGGAAGCAACTCTGACGTCTACTTGCGCACCAGCTCCACCTGCATGCCCAGGAGCTTGCGGCTCTCGCCCGTGGTGCCGCACATCGCGCCGTCCGTGAGCGGGCCCATGGGGCGCTCCATGCCCTCCACCCGGCACCAGTAGCGCACGGTGTACAGGTGCGCCCCCTCGCCGCGCAGCCGGATGCCGAAGGCCTCCAGGCGGCGG
Organism: Corallococcus exercitus; assembly: GCF_042231735.1. Classification (GTDB taxonomy): domain Bacteria; phylum Myxococcota; class Myxococcia; order Myxococcales; family Myxococcaceae; genus Corallococcus; species Corallococcus exercitus_B. The sequence continues at coordinate 8,122,075 of NZ_CP102577.1, read as the reverse complement.
GATTCTCCCTGCGTCCCACAGGGCGTGCCCTCCGGCAGCCACCCCGAATCACCGAGGTCCTGGAGGTGGCACTGGTACTCCAGCTGCACGGCCTTCATGGGGCGCTTCAGGTGGAACTCGAACTGCTCGATGCGCTTGGGCTGCGTGGGGAGCCACGTGGCCCGGCTGGAGGTCTGGTTGCCAATGTCCTCGCTGTGCACCGTACCCACCAGCGCCACGGTCTTCGAAGGAGCGGCCCCCAGCGTCGACGCCAACATCATTCCAACCAGCAGGCTCTTCATCGGAGTTCCTTGTGGGAGACCTCCGTGCTGACGCGCCAGTGAAGGTCCTATTCACCCGGAGCGCTACGCCGTCCGCTACCGGAACGAATCAACGACGTAGGCCGCCGCGGTAGAGCCTTCGAGAATCGCCATCCCGGGCTTCGAGTCGGGGCTCTTCCGCATCTGGTCCTGGCTGAGCCGGGCCACGGCGCAGATGGGGAACTTCTCGCTGTCTGGCGGATGGGCCTCGTAGTACCGGATGACGACCTGCGGACCGCTCGTCCAGACCTGCCCATACAAACGGGTCGTCGCCTCCAGCGTGCCGAAGTCCTCCTCGAGGATGCTTTCAATCGGACCGTCGTAGAGCGTGGGGCGCCGTGAACCAATCTGGTTCGCGTCCAGTTCCACCAATTGCGCGTCCCCCACACGCAATTTCAAGGCACGCATCGTCCGCTTGGCTTCCTCCGAGCACTCCTGCGGACCAGGAGTTCCATCGGGGCGCAGCGACACCCCGCTGCTGGTACATCCAGAAGACGCAGCAAGCAGGACGAAAGTGCCGAGCAGCAGGGCCTGTGTCGTGGGCATGGGGGCGACTTTTCTACTGCCGAACGAGTGCATGTTCCATCGCCACGGCGACCTGGAGAACCCCATCCCCACGGAAGATCTGGAGGGCCAGATCCGCCAACTGCCCACCCTCCAGTTCGAAGGAACTCCTATCCACGACGACCGCGATCCTTCCCGACTGGCCAGGGACGATGACCGGCGGAAGACTCGCTTGCGGCGAAACGGCGTCTTCCGCACCTCTCCATTGGCGAGCAGCGTCGAGTAGGCATGGTCGATGGAGTTTTCCTCCCTCTTGAACCGCTCGTTCTCCTCACGCAATGCACGCTCGCGGTGGAGTGCGTCGTACAGGCCTGAGAGCACGGCGTTGTAGCTGTCAGGATCCTTGAACACATGGACGCCAAGCATCCAACCTATGCCGTCCGCTCGCGAGGCCACCCCGGCCGCGACCGCTCCGCCTCCTCCGCCCGGGTCATCCCCCGCTGGATGTCATTCCAGTCCAGCGTCCCCGCGAGCAGCCCCTCCTCGTCCACCACCGCCATCATCGGCACGCGCGCCTCCGCCATCCGCCGCAGCGCCGTCCACCCGTCCTCGGAGAGCTCCGCCACCACCCCGTCCTCCATCGCGTCGCGCACCATGTAGCCGCCGCGCTGCGCCTCCGGCACCGCCTGCACCGCCGCCCACGTCACGTGCCCCACCGGCCGCCCCGCGCTCGTCACCGGCAGCATGCCCACGTGCTCGCGCCGCAAGGCCCAGTGCGCGTCCTGCATCGACAGGTCCAGGTCCACGCCCACCATCCGGGGCGTCATCAGCGCCTCCACGCGCACGCGCTCCAGCAGCGCCTTCATCCGCACCTGCCGCGACTCCCCTTCCGCGCCCATCAACACGAAGAAGGCCACCACCAGCGTGAACGGGTTCAGCGTCACCAGCCCCCACACGCCGAAGGCCACCGCGAACACCCGCCCCAGCCCCGCGGCCACCTTCGTCGCCCGCACCATCCCCAGCCGGGGCGTCAGCGCCGCGCGCACGATGCGCCCTCCGTCCATGGGGAACGCCGGCAACAGGTTGAACACCCCCAGCACCGCGTTGAGCATCGCCAGCGTGAAGAGCGCGAACTGCACCTGGAACAGCCCCAGGCCGTGCACCCCCCACGTCACCGCGCCCAGGAGCACCGCCAGGCCCAGGCTCGTCAGCGGCCCCACCAGCGCCATCAGCGCCTCGTCCCGGGGACGCTTGGGCACCTCCGCCAGCTCCGACACACCTCCGACAATCATCAGCGTGATGCCGTGCACCTCGCCGCCATGCCGCAGCGCATAGAAGGTGTGCGCCATCTCGTGCAGCAGCACGGACACGAACAGCCCCACCGCCACCGCCAGCCCCCACGCCCACGGGTGCCCGCCCAACGCACCCGGTGGCACGTCCGCCGCCTCCGCCGCCTGCTGAAGCGCCGCGCTGAACGACAGCGCGAGCAGTGGCAGCGCCACCAGCAGTGAGAAATGGACGCGGATGGGAACCCCTCGGAACGACCCCACCTGCAGTGTTCCCGGCCTCGCACGCATCGCCAGCCTCCCTGGTCCCCCGCGCCGTCCACCAGACGCGGTGTCGGAAATCCTGAACTTCCGTCCCGTCCCCACCCCGTGCACACGGGGCCCGGCCGTCCGCCCACCCCTTCAGAGGCAAGGGAAGCGCTGCCACCAACTTCCAATCGTGTTAAGGCGCCCCTCCATGGCCACGACCCCCGAGAACGATCCCTTGCGCGCACGGCTCCAGCAGATGGAGCAGCAGGCCGAGCAGGGCGGCGGCGCCGACCGCATCGCCAAGCAGCACGAGGCCGGCAAGCTCACGGCTCGCGAGCGCATCGACCTGCTCCTCGACCCCGGCTCCTTCAGCGAGCTGGACAAGTTCGTCACCCACCGCAGCCACGACTTCGGCATGGGCGACAAGAAGATCCTGGGCGACGGCGTCGTCACCGGCTACGGCACGGTGGAGGGCCGCCAGGTCTTCGTGTTCGCCCAGGACTTCACCGTCTTCGGCGGCTCGCTCTCCGGCGCCTACGCCCAGAAGATCTGCAAGATCATGGACCTGGCCACCCGCGTGGGCGCGCCGGTCATCGGGCTCAACGACTCCGGCGGCGCGCGCATCCAGGAAGGCGTGGAGAGCCTCGCGGGCTACGCGGACATCTTCCTGCGCAACACGCTGGCGTCCGGCGTCGTCCCCCAGATTTCGCTCATCCTGGGGCCGTGCGCGGGCGGCGCGGTGTACTCGCCCGCCATCACGGACTTCATCATGATGGTGAAGGACACGTCGTACATGTTCATCACCGGCCCGGACGTCATCAAGACGGTGACGCATGAAGAGGTCTCCAAGGAGGCCCTGGGCGGCGCGCTCACGCACAACCAGAAGTCCGGCGTGGCCCACTTCGCCGCGGAGAACGAGCAGGCCGCCATCGCGATGACGCGCGAGCTGCTCTCGTTCCTGCCCTCCAACAACCAGGAGGACCCGCCGTCCCAGCCGTGCGAGGACGACCCGTTCCGCGCCGAGGAGTCGCTGAAGACCATCGTCCCGGCGAACCCGAACAAGCCCTACGACATCAAGGAGATCATCCGCGCCATCGTGGACTCCAAGCACTTCTTCGAGGTGCAGGAGCACTTCGCGAAGAACATCGTCGTCGGCTTCGCGCGCATGAACGGCAAGAGCGTGGGCATCGTCGCCAACCAGCCCGCGGTGCTCGCCGGCTGCCTGGACATCGACGCCAGCGTGAAGGCCGCGCGCTTCGTGCGCTTCTGTGACTGCTTCAACATCCCGCTGCTCACGCTGGTGGACGTGCCCGGCTTCCTCCCCGGCACCGACCAGGAGTGGGGCGGCATCATCACCCACGGCGCCAAGCTGCTCTACGCGTACGCGGAAGCCACCGTCCCGAAAATCACGCTCATCACCCGCAAGGCCTACGGCGGCGCGTACGACGTCATGGCGTCCAAGCACATCCGCGCGGACATCAACTACGCCTACCCCACCGCCGAGATCGCCGTGATGGGCCCGGAGGGCGCGGTGAACATCATCTTCCGCAACGAGCTGCTCAAGGCCCAGGACGCCAACGCCGAGCGCAAGAAGCTCACGGACGACTACCGCGACAAGTTCGCCAACCCGTTCAAGGCGGCGGAGCTGGGCTACATCGACGAGGTCATCCGCCCGGAGGAGACCCGCGCCAAGGTCATCCGCGCGCTGGAGATGCTCAAGGACAAGCGGCAGGAGAACCCGCCCCGCAAGCACGGCAACATCCCGCTGTAGAAGGAGTCCCGGAGCCCGCCCGCAGGCCTCCCGCCGTCTGGAGAGCAGGCGGGCGTCGCTTCTTCCGGAAATTCTAAGGTAACGCCGGGGCTTTCACGGGGCCACTCAAGGAGCCCCCCACGTGTCCCAGCAGCGCCGACTCGTCCTGTTCCTCTCCGACGTCGAAGGTAACCTCACCGCCCTGCGTCAGACGCTGAAGGGCGTGTGCGAGGGGCTGGACCTGCCCACGCCCGAGGTCAAGTGGGTGGAGTCCCGTCCGGAAGCCCTGGCCGACTGCGGCTGGCACGTGGCGGAGATTCCTCTCGTGTCCGGCAAGACGTCCGGCAAGGTGTCCTCCCCCGAGGAGCACCTGGACGCCATGACGCAGGCCCTCTCCAAGGACTTCCGCGACCGCTCCATGGGCATGTACGTGGACCGGGAGCACAGCTACGCGCGCGTCTGCATGGCTGCCCCCAGCCGTCCGCCCCGAGCCATGGAGGGCGAGTACCTGGACGTCCTGCGCCAGGCCGCGCGCTGGCTGGACGTGGAGACGACGGCCCTGGCCCGCCTCTTCAGCGGGAATGCGGCGCGAAACCTGCTGGCCGCGGCGGTGGACTTCGGGCCGGACGGCAAGGCCGTGGAGGCCCCCGCGCACCCCGCCCCGCCCCCGGAGCCGGACGAGGACGACCGCTTCGTGGAAGCGAAGCTCGCCCAGGCGAAGCAGCTGATGGACCAGTACCTGAACCTGCGCAAGTAGGGGCAGGCAATCCCGGGCGCCCCATGCTAGACGGGCGCCCATGCCCAAGATCCGCAAAGTGCTCGTCGCCAACCGCGGCGAGATCGCCATCCGGGTGATGCGCACCTGCAAGGACCTCGGCATCGCCACCGTGGCGGTGTACTCCGAAGCAGACCGCTCCGCCCTGCACGTGCGCACGGCCGACCAGGCCTACTTCGTCGGTCCCCCGCCCTCGCGCGAGAGCTACCTCGTGCAGGAGCGCATCCTGGAGGTCGCGAAGCAGTCCGGCGCGGACGCCATCCACCCCGGCTACGGCTTCCTGTCGGAGAACGCGTCCTTCGTGCGCGCCTGCGAGAAGGCCGGCATCACCTTCATCGGTCCGCCGGCCGCCGCCATGGACGCCATGGGTGAGAAGACCCGCGCCCGCGCCAACATGATCAAGGCGGGCGTGCCCGTCGTCCCCGGCACCACGGAGCCCATCGCCACCATCGAGGAGGCGCGCGAGTACGCGCAGCAGATTGGCTTCCCCATCATGCTCAAGGCCGCCGGCGGCGGTGGCGGCAAGGGCATGCGCCGCGTGGAGGGCATGGCCGACTTCGACTCCGCGTGGCGCTCCGCCAAGAGCGAGGCGATGAGCTCGTTCGGCAACGACGCGGTCTACATCGAGAAGTACCTGGAGAAGCCTCACCACGTGGAGATCCAGGTCTTCGCCGACCAGTACGGCAACACCATCCACCTGAACGAGCGCGAGTGCTCCGCGCAGCGCCGCCACCAGAAGGTGGTGGAGGAGACGCCCAGCCCCATCCTCACGCCGGAGCTGCGCGCGAAGATGGGCGAGGTCGCGGTGAAGGCGGCCAAGGCCGTCAACTACGTGGGCGCCGGGACGGTGGAGTTCCTGGTGGACGTGCACCGCAACTTCTACTTCCTGGAGATGAACACCCGCCTCCAGGTGGAGCACCCGGTCACGGAGTGGGTCACGGGCCTGGACCTCGTGGCCATGCAGATCCGCGCCGCGGAGGGCGAGAAGCTCCCCCTCTTCGAGGCGCCCGAGCCGCGCGGCCACGCCATTGAAGTGCGCGTGTACGCGGAGGACCCCGCGCGCAACTTCATGCCCAGCCCCGGGAAGATCCACGCGCTGCGCGTGCCGAGCGGCCCGAACGTGCGCGACGACTCGGGCGTGTACGCGGGCTTCACGGTGCCCAACGTCTACGACCCCATGATTTCGAAGCTGTCCGTGTGGGGCGCCACGCGCGAGGAGGCCATCGCGCGGGCCAGGCGCGCGCTGTCCGAGTACGTGGTGAAGGGCATCACCACCAACATCCGCTACCTGCACGGCATCCTGTCCCACCCGGAGTTCGTGGGCGGGGACTACGACACCAGCTTCCTCACGCGCCAGCACACGGCGCTGCTGGGCGAGGAGGACCCCAAGCTCAGCGAGGTGGCCCTCATCGCGAGCACGCTGCACGCCTTCCAGCGCGACCAGAAGCGCGCGAAGACGCTGCCGTCCCGCAGTGGGGGTGGCGACGCCAGCGGCCGCATCAGCCCGTGGCGCCTGGCGCTGAAGAGCCGCCGCCGCTGATCCACTTCCTGCCCAAGCCCAAGGAAGGACCTTTTTCTCCATGCGTTACTTCACGAAGCAGCAGGGTCAGAAGGAGTCGGTTCCGGTGGACCTGGAGTCGCTGGGTCAGGACCGCTACCGGCTCACGGTGAACGGCAAGTCGTTCCAGGTGGACGCGCTCTCCGTGGACCAGGGCACGCTGTCGCTCCTGGTGGACGGCCAGTCCTACAACGTCGAGTTCGAGGAGAACGGCGACGAGATTGGCACGCTGGTGCGCGGGCAGGTGAACCGCACGGACGTGGCGGATGAGCGCAAGCTGCGCATGCGCGCGGCCGCGGGCAGCTTCTCCGTGGAGGGCCGCCAGCTCATCCTCGCGCCCATGCCCGGCAAGGTGGTGAAGGTGCTGGTCAAGGTCGGGGAGGAAGTGAAGGAGGGTCAGGGGCTCGTGGTCGTGGAGGCCATGAAGATGGAGAACGAGCTCAAGAGCCCCAAGGCCGGCAAGGTCACGGAGGTGTTCGCGAAGGAAGGCACCGCCGTGGAGAACAACGCCAAGCTCGTCGTCGTGGAGTAGCCCGCCCCATGGAGATGCTCTGCACGCTGCGCAGCACCACCGACACGCAGCGCCAGGCCCTGCACAAGGCCCCGGAGTCGCTGGAGCCCTTCCTGGAGGACGAGGAGGACTTCGGCGACGCGAAGGGCGCGGCGTTCCTGGAGCTGGACATCGGCGAGGCGTGGCACGGCCTCCAGTACCTGCTCACCGGCACGGCGTGGGAGGGCAAGCCGCCCCTGGACTTCCTCGTGCGCGGCGGCGAGGACGTGGGCGACATCCCGTCGGATGAAGGCACCGCGCGCGTGTTCGACGCGCCTTCCGTGAAGGCGCTGGCGGAGGCGCTGAAGAAGGCCTCCGTGGAGGACCTGCGCCAGCGCTTCGACCCGGCGCGGCTCCAGGCGGAGGACATCTACCCCGGCACCTGGGACGAGGAGGAGCCGGCGGAGGACGTGGATCCGCTGGAGGAGCTGCTCTCCTACTTCGTGGAGCTCCAGAAGTTCACCGCCGCCGTGGCGAAGCGGGGCCTCTGCCTGCTCGTGCACATCGGCTGAAGGCCCGGCGGGCGCGCCTGCCTCAGGCCGCCCAGCCCAGCCACACGTCGCGGCCCAGCTTCAGCACCAGCGCGGCCACCACGCCCAGCACCACCACGCGCACCACCTTGTCACCGCCCTTCACCGCCACGTGCGCGCCCAGCCACGCGCCGGTGAACTGCGCCGCGGCCATGGGCAGCGCCACCTTCCACAGCACCACGCCCCGGAGCGCGAAGAGCGTCACCGACGCCAGGTTGGAGGCGAAGTTCACCACCTTCGCGTCCGCGGACGCGCGCGCCAGCCCGTGGCCCAGGAGCGACGAGAACGCCACGATGAGGAACGTGCCCGTCCCCGGGCCAAAGAAGCCGTCATAGGTGCCGATGGCGAGCGCGATGAGCGCGCCGATGGCCTGCGCGCGCGGCCGGGGCGAGGGCTCCGCGCCGTCCCGCTTCGGCGGCGTGCGGCGGAAGGCGAGGAACACCGCCACCGCGATGAGCAGCACCAGCACCAGCGGCTTGAGCACCTCCGGCTTGAGCAGCAGCACCAGCGCCGCGCCGCCGAACGCACCCAGCAGGCCAAAGGGGAACGCCACCTGGGCCAGCTTCCAGTCCACCAACCCCGCGCGCGCGAAGCGCACCAGCGCCGCGCCCGAGCCGAACACGGACTGGCCCTTGTTGGTGCCCAGCGCCACGTGCGCGGGCAGGCCCGCCGTCAGGAGCGCCGGCAGGGTGATGAGCCCGCCGCCTCCCGCGATGGCGTCCACGAAGCCCGCGCTCAACGCGGCGACACACAGCAGCACCAGCTTCAACGCGCTGACGTCCAGGTCCACGGTGGGGCCCGCCTCCTCGCCGCGGGTGGCGCCCGCTTATCACCCGGACGGCGCGCCGTCCCGGCCGGTTGCTTGCGTCGCGCGGAAGCTTGGGGGTCAATGCGGTCCATGCTCGCGACCCTGATGACCGTGCTGGCGCTGACGCTCGCCGCGCCGCCCTCGCCGCCTGACGCGACCACCCCCACGTGCCGCTCCATCGACGGACACGTGTCCTGTGGCTATGCGTGCAAGTCGGATGGACAGCGCGTGCGGTGCGCCCAGACGCTCCAGGGCCGCTGCACCATCATCGACGGGCAGGCCGTCTGCTTCGACCCGCCCGCCTACGTGGTGAAGGCGTATGGCGCCGCGCTACCGGAGCCGGAGTGCAAGACCATCGACGGGGTGGTGGGCTGCGGCTACAGCTGCGTCACCGACTTCGGCAAGGTGAAGTGCGCGAAGACGCCCGCGGGCGTGTGCCGGAGCCAGGGCGGCAACGTGATGTGCTTCGACCCGCCCGCCGCGGTGTTCGCGGTGTTCGGCCGGCAGGTGCCGCGCGCGCAGTGCGTCAGCAACGGCGTGCAGCTGGCGTGCGGCTTCAACTGCGTGAACGCCTCCGAAGGCGTGCGGTGCGCCAAGACGCCCATGGGCGTGTGCAAGGCGCAGAACGGCCACGTCACCTGCTTCGACCCGTCGCCCGGGGCGCTCTGCGCGTGGGGCAAGGGCCTGGCGGCGCCCCAGTGCAAGCTGGGCGAGACGGGGCCGGTGTGCGGCTACAACTGCACCACGGCCTACGGCAAGGTGGCGTGCTCGGGGACTCCGGCGGGCATCTGCAAGGTCTTCGACAGCGAGGTGTACTGCTTCGACCCGCCCGCCGAGCAGCAGGCCGACGCGGCGTGCCTGGCCAACGTGGGGCTGGCGGCGATCGAGGGCGCCACGCCCTGAAACGACCGCCTGCCCGCTCGCGGGAGGTCGTCCGCTTGGACGCGGGCGCGGGCGGCGATAAAATTTCGGCTTCCCGGCGCTAGAGGGAATGGGAGCAGGACGGCACATGGCGGAGGGCGAGGTCCGGCAGTACTGGGTGCGCAACGATCGGGGCACCACGTGGGGGCCCCTGACGGGGGCGACCATCGAGTTGCTCATCGACAGCGGCTCCATCCAGGGCAAGCTCCAGGTCTCCACCGATGGTCTGCAGTTCGCCTTCCCGTGGCGCTTCCCGGAGGTGCGGGACGCGTTCCCCCGTGAGCTGTGGGGGGACGGCGCGCCCGCGTCGCTGGTGCAATCCGCGCCCGCCGCCATCGCGCCGCCGCCGCCCGGTCCTGGCGCCGCGCCCATGGCGGGGCCGGGTGCCGCGCCCATGGCGGGTCCCGGAGCGTCCCCCGTCGCGGGCCCTGGCGCCATGCCCATGGCGGGCCCTGGCGCGATGCGGGGCCCCGGGCCCGGAGCAGCGCGTCCGGCCGTCGACGCGGCGGGACGTCCTGTCGCCGCCGCGCGGCCTCCGGGGCCTCCTGTCGCGGCGGCCCGTCCGCCGGGTGCTCCCGCCGGGGCGCCCGCGGCCGCGGCGGCCCGTCCGGCCGCGCCCCAGACGCCGCAGCCGACGGCGGATGACGGGACCAACACGGTGCCGCCGCAGGGGCAGTTCCAGCAGTGCTCGCCCATGCAGCTGTACGGGCGCATCGCCGCGGGCGAGCAGACGGGCCTGCTGACGCTGGGGCTCTCGGACCGCACGCTGTCCATCCACTTCCGCAAGGGCAGTCCGGAGTTCGTGGACTCGTCGCACGCGGAGGACGCGCTGGGCGTGTCGCTGCTGGGGGCGCGGCTCCTGACGGCGGAGCAGCTCCAGCAGGCGGAAGGCGCGAAGGAGCGCTTCGGGGGCGAGCTGCTCGCGGCGCTGTTCGGGTTGGGGCTGCTCCAGCCGGCGACGGCGTTCACGCAGCTGTCGCAGCGGGCGCTGGGCATCCTGGGCAAGGCGCTGCGCGCGGAGTCCGGGACGTTCACCTTCGAGGCGCGCGACCTGCCGGCGCAGAAGGCGATGCCGCTGGGCAACCGCTGGGCGCTGCTCAGCGACCAGGTGCGCCGCATGCCGACGGCGGACCTGAAGCGGCGGCTGGCCTACGTGCTGCCCATGCCCATCATGAAGTCCGGCGGCCGGGTGCCCTCCAGCGACCTGCGCCTGACGCCGCACGAGGTGCGCGCGCTCTCCTTCATCGACGGGGTGCGTTCGCTGGGGCAGCTGCTCCAGGACGTGCCGCAGGACGCGGAGCACCTGCTGCGCGTGGCGTTCCTGCTGAAGGAGCTGAACGGCGTCTCGTTCGCGGCGGCCTCGCGCACGCAGGCGGCGGCTCCGCCTCCTCCTCCGGTCTCGGGCCCCACGGCCACCGCCGCGCCCCGTCCTCCCGGTGCCGCGCCCACTGTGGGCCCCGGTGCCCGTCCGTCCGGAAGCGTGCCCACGGTGGGTCCGGGGGCCGCCAGTCCTGGAGCGCCCGTCGCGGGCCCCGGTGCGCCTGCCGCGGGTCCCGGAGCCAGGCCCATGGCCGGTCCTGGAGCCCCTGTCGCAGGCCCGGGTGCACCCGTCGCCGGTCCTGGAGCTCCCGTCGCAGGCCCGGGTGCCCCCGTCGCGGGTCCAGGGGCCACGCCGACGGCCGGACCCGGTGCGCCTGTCGCGGGCCCCGGTGCGCACGTCGCGGGTCCAGGTGCCATGCCGATGGCCGGCCCCGGTGCGCCCGTCGCGGGTCCTGGCGCTCCTGTCGCAGGGCCCGGTGCCGCGCCCCGCCCTGCCAGTGCCCCCCCGGCGGGTGCCGCTCCCGTCGCAGGGCCGGGTGCCGCGCGTCCCGGCACCGCGCCCACCGCGGGCCCCGGTGCGGCTCCGCGTCCTCCGGGTGCCGCCCCCGCTGGCGCCGCGCCTACGGCGGGGCCAGGGGCACGTCCCCCGGGTGCTCCCTCCGGAGCCGCCCCCACCGCCGGCCCTGGCGCCGCGCCCCGTCCTCCTGGCGCTCCGCCCACGGCGGGCCCGGGCGCACGCCCCGCTCCGCCCGTCGTCGCCGCTCCGGCGGCCCCCGCGGCTTCAGGCCCCGCGCCCGGCTCGGACGAACTGCCCGCGCTGCGCCAGCTCGCCGCGACCATGAAGGGGCAGAACCACTTCCAGCGGCTCGGCCTCACCGAACAGACCGACGGCAGCGCGGTGAAGATCGCCTACTTCCGCCTGGCCAAGCTCTACCACCCGGACACCCTGCCCCCGGGCGCCCCGGCGGAGCTGGAGAAGCTCAAGGCGGAGGTCTTCGCGTACATCGGTGACGCCTACCGCGCCCTCTCCGACGACAAGAACCGCGCCGCCTACCTGGAGGACCTCAAGAACGGCGGCGGCGACGGCGTGGACGTCCAGGCCATCCTCCAGGCCGAGGAGCTCTTCCAGAAGTCCTGCATCCTGGTGAAGGCGCGCAAGTACCCGGAAGCCGTGAAGATGCTCAACGAGGCCATCTCCCTCAACGCCGAGGAGCCGGAGTTCTACGCCTGGCGGGGCTACGCGCGCTTCCTCGCCTCACCCGACAAGAAGGCCGCCCAGCCGGAGGCCTTCCGGGAAATCCAGGCCGCCATCAAGCGCAACGAGCGCTGCGCCCCCGCCCACTACTTCCTGGGCGTCATCGCCAAGCTGTGCGGCGACGCGGCCGGAGCCCTCAAGCACTTCAAGCGGACGGTCGAGCTGCAACCGGACCACATTGATGCGATGCGAGAGGTCCGCATGGCGTCGCAAAAGAAGTAGGGTGCGCGCCTTTTCAAGGAGACACCCATGCCCCTCACCGGGAAAGAACGCCGCCACCTGCGGGCCCTCGGCCACCACCTGGAGCCGGTGGTCATCGTCGGCTCGTCCGGCGTCACCGAGGGCGTCATCGCCGCCGTCGAGCAGGCGCTGAACGACCACGAGCTCATCAAGGTGAAGATCAACGAAGGGCCGGAAGGCCGCCACGAAGGCGCCGACCGCATCGCCGAGGCCACCGGCGCGGAGCTCGCGCAGCTGCTGGGCCGCACCGCCCTCTTCTTCAAGCGCCGCAAGCAGAAGTCCCGCTTCGAGGACGTCCTCAAGGGCCCGCACGAGCCCCGGCCCGAGCCCAAGGCGGACGAAGAGAAGAAGCCGCGCCGCCGTTAGCCGCACCGTTTTCCAGAGGTCGCGGGGAAAACAGGTCAGCCCGAGCATTTTGTGCGGGTTCAAGAGCAGTCGGACCCTCGTACCGGGTTCGAAATGCCCCTACGCTGGGGGTCTTCCCCCCCGCGGAGGTGGCGTGCAGACCCCCTCGTCCTCCCCTTCATCCGCTTCTGGCTGGCACGACGTGCTGATGCATCACCTGGAGCCGCTGCTGGGTGACTTCACCGCCAAGATGGCCATTCACACCGCCGCGCTGCGGGCCCTCAAGCGCCCACCCGAACAGGTAGGGGCGCAGGAGGTGCCGCAGGTGCTGGAGGGCCTCAAGCCCATGCTGAACGTCTTCATCGGCGCGCTGCGCACGACGAACACCCTCACGGAGATTTCGAAGGCCATGGAGAAGCTGCGATGAACGCGCCCCGTCCCTCTTCGGGTCGCGCCTTCAAGCGGGTGGCGCCCTGGCTGGGCGCCGTCGCGGTGCTCCAGGGAGTGCACCTGGCCGCGGTGGCCACGTCGGTCCAGGACGCGCACCGGCTGGCGCTCGTGGGTGACGTGGCGGGCTGGACGGTGGGCCTGCTCGCGGTGCTGGGCACGGCGGCGGCGGCGCTGTCGTTCGGCGCGGGTGACTACCTTCGCCGCGTGTGGGGCCTGCTGACGGTGGGCGCGGTCCTGTCGCTCGTCAGCACGGCCTTGCGCAGCTACTGGATGCACGCGGTGCCGGACGTGCCGTTCACGGAGTCGCCGCTGTTGCCCGTGCGCATGGGCGTGGTGGTGCTGGCGAACGTGAGCACCACGTTCGCGCTGGTGCTGCTGGCGCGCACCTACCGGCAGTCGGGCCTCCAGCCGCCGCCCAGCTCCCGCGCGACGCTCCTGTGGGCGGTGGCGGCGGTGGCGGCGCTGGCGGTGGGTGGGCCGGCGCTCGTCGCGGCGGCGGGGCACCTGGGCCAGGGCTTCGCGGCCACCTGCACGGCGGTCATCGCGCTGGCGTCCACGCTGGCGGACATGACGACCATCCTGCTCGTCGCCCCCATCCTCCGCGTCGCGTACATGCTGCGAGGCGGACGGCTCGCCTGGGTGTGGTGGGCCATGGGCGTGTCCGGCGCGGTGTGGCTCTTCTACGACGCGCGCGAGTGGCTGGCGCCGCTGCTGCCCGGCAATCCCACGGAGGCAGTGGAGCTGCTGCGCACGCTGCGCACCTCGGGGCTCGCGATGCTGGGGCTCGCCGGGTGGTTGCAGCGCTCGGCGCTCGCGTCGTCCCAGCGCGAGTCGCGCGCCGAGGTCGCCGTCCCCACCGCCTGACCCGGTCCACCGCGTCGAGGTGACGCGAGAGGCCACGAGCACCGCGGCCCCCAACGGGGGTCCAAACCTGTCCGACTGTCGGACAGGTTTCCGAGGTTCGGCCCCACGGAAGCCCCCTGCCACGGCAGGGGCCCAAACCTGTCCGACTGTCGGACAGGTTCAGGCGGTGCACCGCCGACGGGCGGTCCCCGCCGGGTTCTCACCTTCTCATCCCGGGGACAGCCCTCAGGTCCGAAGGCCTGGCGCTCAGCTCCGGAGACTGCGCCGCGACACGACCATCGCGGCCCCCAGCGTGCCCAGCGTGAGCGCGCCCAGCCACAGCCCTGGAACGAGCCCCGGCGTGCGGTAACGCATCACCACCGTGTGGCTCCCCGCCGGCACCGCCACCGCGCGCACCGCCACGTTGGCGGCGAGGATGGGCGCGGGCTCGCCGTCCAGCGTCGCGGTCCAGCCGGGCAGGTACGCATCGTTGATCACCAGCACCGAAGGCGCGGCGGCCTCCACGTCCACCGTGAAGTGCTCCGGCGACTCCCGTGAGACCCGCACACCTCCGGTACCGGACGCGGCCTCCACCGGCAGCGGCGCCGGGCACTCCACGAGGACGGTGCCAACCGCTGGCGGCTCGGGCGCCGTCATCCGCTTCAACGCCTCATCGAACGTCGCCACGCACTCCGGCCGGGCCAGGTGGATCCGCGCGGGCGCCTGCGGATGCGCAAGCAGCGTCATCCCGAAGAGCGACTCCTCCACCAGCACGCGCGAGCCTGGAGGTGGCCCCTCGGTCAGCTCCCGCGTGCGAGCCACCGTGAAGGGCGTGGACAGGCGCGGGGCCAGCTCGAAGGGCCAGCGCCGGGTGTCGCCCATCAGCCGGAGCAGGCGCGTGCTGCGTCCCGGCAGGTAGCTGCCCGCGCTCTCGATGTCCCAGAACACCGACGTGTCCGGCGCCAGCACCGCCACCTGCCCCAGGCTCAGCCGGTCCTTGAACTCGTAGCCAGCCAGGGGCGGTGCCCCGTAGCCCCTCACCACCGTGTTCACCCGCACCGGCTCCTCCGGCGGCGCGGACGCGCGGATCCGCTCCGCGAACGGAGGCGGCGTCTCCAATATCTCCGCCGGGGACACCTGGTAGAGCGGCCCGTTCTCCAGGAAGAGCGCCGCGCCCTGGAGCACCACCAGCCCCACGCCCAGCCGGGGCCGCCACGCCAGGACCGCGCACAACAGCGCGAGCCCCGCCGCCGTTCCCCCCATGCGAACCACGTTGTTCGACAGGCCCTCGATGGCCGCGGCGGGAGCGTCCGGCCAGTGCGGCAACACCCAGCCCCGCGTCCACAGCCCGCCCACCGCTTCCCCCAGCACGACCGCCGCGCAGAAGGCCGCCACGCCGAGGCCCGCGACGATGACCGCGCGCGGAGCGCCCCCGGGCCCCATACACCGCCGCCAGCCCAGGCCCGCGCCCACCGCGAGCCCCAGCACCAGGAAGGCCCCCAGCTTCTCCGGGTAGCGGAAGGGCCGCCACAGCGGCAGCAGCCGGTACACCCAGCCGTACACGGGCAGTGACGACCCCAGCACCAGCGCCAGCAGCAACAGCCACGCGCCCACGAACACCCAGGTGCGCCGCTGCCGCCACGAAGCCCCCAGGCCCGCCAGCGCCAGCACGCACGCGGGCGTCCCCACGTAGAGCGAGTCCACCCACGCGCGCGTGAAGCCCCCCGTGCGGATGAGCTTCTGCACCACGACCTCCGGGATGCCGCGCACGCCCACCGGATCCGTGAGGAACGGCCCCAGCAGCAGCTCCCCCACCCGCAGCGGGTGCAGGGAGAAGAACTGCGCCTCCACCAGCGACCGGGCCCCGGGCTCGCCCGTCGCCACCAGCGCCGCGGCGGGCAGCAGCTGGGGCGCGGCCAGCAGCCCGCCCGTCGCCACCAGCAGCAGACACGCCCCCACGCGCCGCGCCCACGTCCCCGTCACGGGCTCCGTCAGCGCCACCAGCACGCCAAGCGCCTGCGTGACGGCGAACGCCTGCGCATCCCCACCGAACGCGACCAGCGCCAGCAGTCCGCCCCCCACCGTCAGCCGCGCCGCCGAGGGCCGCCGCACGAAGCGCAGCACGCCCCACAGCGCGGCGGGAACGGTGCTCGCGGGCAGCAGGTACGTGGGGTTGTTCGTGATGCAGACCAGGTAGCCGCTGAAGGTGAACGTCAGCGCCCCGAACAGCGCGCCGGCGCGGGGGACGCCCCACTCGCGCAGGAGCGCCACCGTGCCCAGCAGCGCAACCGGGAAGCACAGCAGCACGGTGAGCTTCACCGCCGCGCCCAGGGGCAGCACCAGGTGCAGCAGCGTCGTGGGGTGGAACACGCCGGAGATGAAGATGGCGGGGAACGACTGTCCGAAGCCGTCGTAGGGGAACCAGTCGGGGAACTCGCCCCGCGACACGCGCGAGGCCCAGTAGGCCCGCATCGGGTAGAAGGCCCGCAGCGTGTCGCCCGCCAGGAAGATGTCGCGCGTGAACGTCGCCCGGAAGAAGAAGAGCGCCGGCAGCACCAGCGACAGCCCCCCGAGCATCCAGCGCCAGCCGGTCCGGACCTCGTCCACCCGCCGGGAGTCCGCCTCGGGAATCGGTGCGCCAGGGTTCGCGTCCACGTGTGCGCGGCATCGTCGGTGACGTGCGCCCCCAAGCCAAGTGTCGTCTGCCCACGCCCGGCGCAGCGCGGAGTGGCCGGCCTCCCACCGGGCGCGCTACATGCGCGGCTCCATTCTTTCCGGCACGAGGGACCTGGAATGCTCGCACGCACCTGGCGCGGGGTGACGAAGGCGGAGGACGCCGACGCCTACCTCACCTATCTCCACCAGACGGGCCTCACGCACTACCGGCGCACGCCGGGCAACCTGGCCGCGTACTGTCTGCGCAAGGTGGCGGACGGGCGCGCGGAGTTCCTCCTCGTCACCCTCTGGGAGTCGATGGACGCGGTGAAGCGCTTCGCGGGCGACACGCCGGAGCGCGCCATCTTCTTCCCGGAGGACGACCGCTACCTCATCGACCGGGACCTGCACGTCACCCACTACGAGGTCCCCTTCGCGCAAGGACAGGCCTTCGAGCCCGAGCGCGTCCGCTTCGACGACTTCCGCGTGGCGGGGCCCGCGGGCGACCTGCGGCTGGTGGACACCGGCGGCGGAGGCAAGGCGCTGCCCGTCGTCTTCGTGCACGGGCTCGCGGGCAACGCGTCCCACTGGCAGGCGCAGCTGGAGCACCTGGCCCGGACGGGCCGCCGGGGCATCGCGCTGGAGCTGCGCGGCCACGGTGGCTCCACGTACCCGGAGCCGGAGGACTTCACGCTGGAGTCGCTGGCGGGCGACATCGCCGCGGTCGTGCGGGCGCTGGGGCTGCGGCGCTTCGTGCTGGTGGGGCACAGCATCAGCGGGGGCGTGACGCTGGCGTACGCGGGGGAGAATCCCCGGCAGGTGGCGGGGCTGTTCCTGGTGGATCCGATGACGGACTCGCGCCGGTATCCCGAGGAGCAGGTGAACGCGTACCTCGCCTCGCTGGACGCGCCGGACGTGGCGCAGGCCGTGCGGCAGGACTGGGCGCAGATGGCCGGGCCGCGCGCGGACGTGCGCGAGCGCTTGCTGGCGGACCTGGACGCGACGCCGCTGTCCGCGGTGACGGCGGTGCAGCGCTCCAGCCTGCGCTTTGATTTGACGGCCGCGCTCGCGCGCTACCCGGGGCCGAAGTTCTCGCTCGTCGCGCCGGACAACGACGCGCCGCCCAGCCTCCACCGGTTGGGCGAGGGCGTAGCGCACCAGGTGGTGGAGGGCGCTGGCCACTGGATCCAGCTGGACCATCCGGACGCGGTCAACGCCGCGCTGGACGCGTTCCTCACGAAGTCAGCACCAGCTTGACCAGCTCCGGGGGGCTGCCCAGCCGCATGGGCGGTCCCCAGAAGCCGCAGCCCCGGCTGACGTAGATGTGCGAGTCGCCGTGCCGGTAGTGGCCGGCGGAGTGCTCCCAGCTCAGCCCGATGAGCGCCGTCATGGGGAAGAGCTGGCCGCCGTGGGTGTGGCCGGAGACCTGGAGGTCCACGCCCTGCTCCGCGGCCACCTTGAAGTTGGCGGGCTGGTGCGCGAGCAGCACCGCGGCGCGCTCGGGGTCACGGCCCGCGAGCGCCTGCTCCAGGTCATAGCCCTTCTGGCCCAGGCGCCGGCCGCCGTGCCAGTCGTCCACGCCCACCAGGTCGAACGCGCCGCCCGCGTCCCCGATGCGCACGTGCCGGTTGCGCAGCGAGGGAATGCCCAGCGAGTCCAGGTGGGCCACCCACGCCTCCGCGCCGGAGGAATAGTCATGGTTGCCGGTGACGAAGAAGCTCCCGTAGCGCGCCTGGAGGTTGCCGAGCGCCGCGACGAAGCCGCCCAGCCGGGGCACGGTGCCGTCCACTAGGTCGCCAGTGATGGCGACGAGGTCCGGCTTCAGCGCGTTGGCCCGCCGCACCAGCTCGTCCATGAAGCGCCGCTGGATGAAGGGGCCCACGTGCAGGTCGGTGAGCTGCACGATGCTGAAGCCCTCCAGTGAGCGGGGCAGCTTGGGAATGCGGATCACCAGCTCCGTGACCTCCGGAGCCGTGAACGCGCGCCAGCTGCCATACCCCGCCAGCCCGCCCCCCAGCGCGAGCGCCCCACCCGCGGTCGCCTGCGACAGGAACCGCCGCCGCTCGACGTCCACGGAAGGAGCAGAGGGCGCGGTGGCGGCGGGCCGAAGCCTGCGTCCCAAGGCGAGCACGGCGCGCCCCACGTCGAGCCCCGCGAGCGCGAGCACCAGGCACAGCGCCACGCCCATCCACGAATAGGACACCAGTTCCACCACGTCGCCGGGAGCCTCCGGAAGCGTGCGCTGCAGGTACCGCCGGGCCACCAGCACCACCGTCATGAAGCCCAGCACGAGCGCGGCGAAGAGCCGGGGACCACGGCGGGGCGTGAGGTTCCAGACGAGCCGCCGGAACAGGTACAGGTGCCCGAGCACGGCACCCAGCGCGATGAGGAGCGAGAACGGAGACAGCGGCATGGGCCCAAGCCTCCCGCGCCTTCCGCCCGCGCGCACCTGAATCCGTGCTCGCCCGGCCGCCTCAGCTCTCCGTGCGTCCCCAGATAAGCGCGAGATCCAGCTCCACTGCGTCGAAGGGCTCCGCCCGCACGGGAGCAGACCCGACATGCGTGAGCAGTGCCTCGTACCTTCCGTCCCGCAGGCCGAACACCTCCAGCGTGCGCGTGCGCGGATCCATCAACCAGACATGCCGCACGCCCTCACGGGCATACACCGGCATTTTCGCCTCGCGGTCCAGCTTCCGGGTGGACGGGGACAACACCTCGCAGACCCAGTCCGGCGCGAGCGATATCGCCACCGTGTCAGGAACGTCGGGCATCCTCTCCAACCTCCATCCGGCGACGTCTGGAACCAGGACATCCTGATGGAGGTGCAGTTCCTGCTCGCCCAGGAACAGCCATCCACCGGGTCCGCCACTTCCCCACTCGAAAGCCCCTACAAGTTTGCTGCTGAGTCGAATGGCCGCGGAGGCATGCCGCGCTGTCGGCCGTGGGCTTGCATACAACTCGCCCTCGATGATCTCCCCCACGACATGCTCGGGAAGCGCCTCCAGGTCCGCATAGGTCGCGGGCTTCTTTCCCATCACGTCTCCCCATTCCTCGCCGCCCTCCACTCTATCCATGAAGGCAAGGGGTAGCACGCCCGTCCGACATGACAGGGCACCCGTTGTGCTCCCTACCTTACACGTCTTCCACCAATTCCCTGCCCCATGGCGCCCGCGTCATTAAGAGGCCCTTGTCCTCATCCCCCTTCCCCGAAAGGCCCCCATGGCCACGCCACTCCAGGGTCGTGAAATCCACCTGAAGTCCCGCCCGCACGGTGAACCCACGCCGGACAACTTCGAGTTCGTCACGGTCACCGTCCCGGAGCCCGCCGAGGGCCAGCTCCTCGTGCGCAACCACTTCATGTCCGTGGATCCGTACATGCGCGGCCGCATGAACGACGCGAAGTCCTACGTCCCGCCCTTCAAGCTGGGCGAGGTGATGGACGGAGGCAGCGTGGGCCAGGTCCTCCGCTCGCGCTCGCCCGACTTCAAGGAAGGCGACTTCGTCGTCGGCGGCACCGGCGGCTGGCGCGAGTACGCCGTCGCCCCCGCGAAGCACTACCAGAAGGCCGACCCGTCCGTGGGCCCGCTCTCCGCGTACCTCGGCGTGCTCGGCATGCCGGGCATGACCGCGTACGTGGGCCTGCTCGACCTTGGCAAGCCCAAGGCCGGCGACACCGTCTTCGTGTCCGCCGCGGCGGGCGCCGTGGGCGGCGTCGTGGGACAGCTTGCCCGCATCCAGGGCTGCCGCGTGGTGGGCAGCGTCGGCTCGGACGCGAAGGTGAAGCACGTCCGCGACGACCTGAAGTTCGACGTCGCCCTCAACTACAAGTCCGCCCCCATCGCCGAGTCCCTGGCGAAGGCCTGCCCGGACGGCATCGACGTGTACTTCGACAACGTGGGCGGCGACCACCTGGAGGCCGCCATCGGCCTGATGAAGAACCACGGCCGCCTCGTCCTGTGCGGCGCCATCTCCGGGTACAACGCCCCCGCCCCCGCGCCCGGCCCGCGCAACCTGTTCCTCGCCGTGGGCAAGCGCCTGACCCTCCAGGGCTTCATCGTCGGCGACCACGCGGACCGCCGCGCGGACTTCCTGCGCGACATGGGCCAGTGGCTGCGCGAGGGCAAGGTGTCGGACGTGGCCACCGTGGTGGACGGCCTGGACCAGGCCCCCGGCGCCTTCATCGGCCTGCTGCGCGGGGACAACACCGGCAAGATGCTGGTGCGCCTGGCGAAGGACGCCTGACGCTCGCTGGCCAACGTCCCGAACGAACGCAACCGGACACAGTCCCTGCCCTTGAGTCCGACAACCCCCAAAGGCAGACACGAAGACGTGCGGCCTCCACCGCGTCCGGCACCCTGCACGCCCCCTTGAAGGAGGCAGTGCGGTGAGCTCACAGAAGCATCCGGACGCGGTGCACATCGACGAGAAGAGCAAGGACCAGCAGCTCGCGAGGGACCGCTCGGAGCCCACGGGCAACTTCCTCACCACGGACCAGGGCATCCGCGTCGAGCACACCGACGACTCGCTCAAGATTGGCGCGCGCGGCCCCACGCTGCTGGAGGACTTCCACTTCCGCGAGAAGCTCACCCGCTTCGACCACGAGCGCATCCCCGAGCGCGTCGTCCACGCGCGCGGCTCCGCCGCCCACGGCTACTTCCAGCCCTATGAGTCGCAGGCGAAGTACACCCGCGCGAAGTTCCTCCAGGACCCCAAGAAGAAGACGCCCGTGTTCGTGCGCTTCTCCACCGTCGCGGGCTCTCGCGGCTCCGCGGACACCGTGCGCGACGTGCGCGGCTTCGCGGTGAAGTTCTACACGGAGGAGGGCAACTTCGACCTGGTGGGCAACAACATCCCCGTCTTCTTCATCCAGGACGGCATCAAGTTCCCCGACGTCGTCCACGCCGCCAAGCCGGAGCCCCACCACGAGATGCCCCAGGCGCAGACGGCGCATGACTCGTTCTGGGACTTCGTGTCGCTCGTCCCGGAGACGATGCACATGGTCATGTGGATCATGTCCGACCGCGCCATCCCCCGCTCCTACCGGATGATGCAGGGCTTCGGCGTCCACACCTTCCGCTTCATCGACGAGAAGAACACCTCGCGCTTCGTGAAGTTCCACTGGAAGCCGCTGCTGGGCACGCACTCGCTCGTCTGGGATGAGGCGCAGAAGCTGGCGGGCAAGGACCCGGACTTCCACCGCCGCGACCTCTTCGAGGCCATCGAGCAGGGGGACTTCCCCGAGTACGAGCTGGGCGTTCAAATCCTGGAGGAGGCGGACGCAACGAAGCTGGGCGTGGACCTGCTGGACGCGACGAAGCTCATCCCGGAGGAGGTGGCCCCGGTGATTCCGGTGGGCAAGCTCACGCTGGACCGCAACCCGACGAACTTCTTCGCGGAGACGGAGCAGGTCGCCTTCTGCGTGTCCAACATCGTGCCGGGCATCGACTTCACGGATGATCCGCTGATGCAGGCGCGGCTCTTCTCGTACCTGGACACGCAGCTGACGCGCCTGGGCGGGCCGAACTTCGCGGAGCTTCCCATCAACCGCCCGGTGGCGCCGGTGCACAACCACCAGCAGGACGGCTTCGGCCGGCACACGAGCAACGTGGGCCGCGCCAACTACTTCCCCAACTCGCTGGGCGGCGGCTGCCCGTTCCTCGCGTCCCAGAAGCAGGGCGGCTTCGTGCACCACCCGGAGCAGGTGGGCGGCAACAAGGTGCGCGAGCGCTCCGCCTCCTTCAACGACCACTACAGCCAGGCCGCGCTGTTCTTCCGCAGCCTGTCCGCGCCGGAGCAGGAGCACCTCATCGACGCGTGCCGCTTCGAGCTGGGCAAGGTGGAGACGCGCGCCATCCAGGAGCGCGTGCTGGAGCACTTCGCGAAGATTGACGCCCTGCTGGTGTCGGCCGTGGCCGAAGGGCTGGGCCTGCCCGCCCCCAAGGCCACGCCCGTCACGCCCAAGGGCCCGCCCGCGTCCAAGGCCCTGAGCATGGAGGCGATGAAGATGACGACGCCGCCGTCCATCAAGTCCCGCAAGATTGGCGTGCTCGTCGCGGACGGCGTGGACGCGGACGAGCTGATGGCGGTGCGCAAGGAACTGGAGGCGCAGGGCGCGAAGGTGAAGCTCATCGCCAAACGCCTGGGCACGGTGAAGGCCTCCAACGGCAAGGACGTGCCGGTGGACAAGAGCGCGATGACGACGGCCTCCGTGGAGTACGACGGCGTCTTCATCCCCGGCGGCGCCGCGAGCGTGGCGACGCTGAAGAAGGACGGCGAGTCACGCCACTTCGTGCAGGAGGCCTACCTGCACTGCAAGACGGTGGGCGCGTCCAGGGACGCGGAGGAGCTGCTGAAGGCCTGCGAAATCGACCCGGCCGCGCCCGGCATCGTCGCGGGCTCCAAGGCCGGAACCGGCACGGCGCTCGCCACGGCGTTCTCCCAGGCGCTCGCGCAGCACCGGCACTGGGACCGCAAGGACAACGCCCGCGTCCCGGCCTGAGGCCCCAAGCGGCGGTGACGTCACCGCGTCCGCCGTGACGCGGTGACGCGCCGCCATCCCGGAGGACAGCCCTCGCGCAGCACCCGCGCCGCCGCGAGGGCGCACGCGTAGCTGCTCGTCAGGGGCCGCTCCCTCCAGGCGCCGTCCGCGTACAGCCGCACCGTGGCCGCGTCCTCGACGTGGTCCACGATGTCCCCCTTGCGCAGCGCATGGGCCATGGCCGCGTCCGCCACCGTCACCACCGACGGCATCCCGGACGGCAGGCCCGACACGGGACCGGCGGCGCAGAGCACGACGCTCCCCTGCTCCGCCGCCCGCTCCAGCAGCGCGGTGAGGGGGGCCTCGAAGGCGCGGCCCACGGTGCCCAGGCTCAGGTTGATGAGGTCCGGGCGCACGTCCTGCGTCAGCCACTCCAGCGCCTCCAGCAGGCACAGCGAATCCCCGCGCATCCGCCCGTCCAGCACGCGCGCGACGTACCACTCCACGTCGTCACCGGGGCGGCCCTGGTCCAGCAGGATGCTCAGCACCGCGGTGCCGTGACCGTGCGGGTCCTCCAGGTCCTCCAGCGCGGAGCCGCCGTGACGCCAGGCGGCCAGCTCCTCACGCGAGTGGACGCGGGACTCCAGGCGCCGCGCCTCCCGGTCCACCGTGAAGCTCGCCGCTCCGGCAAGCGACAGCCCCGCCCCGCGAAGGAAGCCCACCGACACACCGCTGTCCACAACGGCGACCTTCACGGAGGCAGGGCCCTGGAACGCGGCCTAGCAGGAGCTGCTGGAGTCCTCGCCCACCGGATACTTGAGCACCGGGTAGTAGGTCCCCACCCACTGGGTGCCGTTCCAGGTGTAGTGCTGGCCGTTGAGGTACGAGGTGGCGCAGGCGTGGCCCACCAGGTCCTCGGACCCGCTCACTTCCTCCAGCAGCTTCGACACGTCCTTGCTCGTGAATTTCAAGGGAGCACTCCTGGCATTGGATTGGGGGGAAAAGCGGGCAGGAGCCTAGGGGGCCGGGCAGCGCGTCGCAATGATGCGCGGCGTCCCCCGGACAGGAAGGCGGCGCCGGACCCGCGAGGGGGTTAGGGTCTGCCGGTCCACCGGTGTGAGAGGTATCGCGCGATGAAGCTCTGGGCCCGCTGGTTCCGCATTCCCTTCTGGCAGCGCGTGCTGGGCGCCTTCGTGCTGGGCGCGCTCGCCGGGTGGGCGCTGGGCGACCGGGCCGGCACGTGGCTCCAGCCCCTGGGCACGCTCTACGTCCAGCTCATCCGGATGATCGCCACGCCGCTGGTGTTCTTCGCCGTCATCCACGCGGTGTCCGCGCTGCGCGGCCAGAAGAGCGTGGCCGCGCTGGGGGGCCGCACCTTCCTCTGGTTCGCCGTCACCGCCGCGCTGGCCGTGGGCGTGGGCCTGGGCACCGCCGCCCTCACGAAGCCGGGCCTGGGCGTGGGCACGCTCCAGGCGGCCAGCGACTACAAGCCCCGGCAGGTGCCCGGCCCCGTGCAGGTGCTGCTGGACGTGGTGCCCACCAACCCCTTCGCCGCGCTCGCCGAAGGCAAGATGCTCCAGGTCATCTTCTTCGCGGGCCTGCTGGGCTTCGCGCTGGTGAAGCTGGGAGAGCGCACGGAGCGGCTGCGCGCGCTCGTGGGCGAGGCCAGCGACGCGATGATTCAGGTCACCCGCTTCGTGCTGGAGCTCACGCCGCTGGGCACCTTCGGCCTCATCGCCGCGCTGGTGGGCACCTACGGCTTCGAGCGCCTCCTGCCCCTGGGCACCTTCGTCCTCACGCTGTACCTCGCGTGCGCGGTGCACGTCGTCTTCGTGTACGGAGGGCTGCTCGCCGCGCACGGGCTCAACCCGCTGCGCTTCTTCCGGGGCGCCGCGCCGGGCATGCAGGTGGCGTTCGTCAGCTCCTCCAGCTTCGCGTCCATGCCGGTAGCCCTGCGCAGCGTCACCCACAACCTGGGCGTCAACCGCGACTACGCGGCGTTCGCGGTGCCGCTGGGCGCCACCATCAAGATGGACGGCTGCGGCGCCATCTACCCGGCGATGACGTCGCTCTTCATCGCGCAGTACTTCGGCCTGACGCTGTCCGCGCCCCAGCTCTTCATCATCCTGCTGGCGTCGGTGCTGGGCAGCTTCGGCACCGCGGGCGTGCCCGGCACGGCGGTGGTGATGACCACCGTCGTCCTCAGCGCCGCGGGGCTGCCCCTGGAGGGGCTGGGCTACCTGCTGGCCATCGACCGGGTGCTGGACATGATGCGCACCCTCACCAACGTCACCGGGCAGATGCTGGTGCCCGTGCTGGTGGCGCGCGAGGAGGGCTTGCTGGACCTGGCCGTCTACAACCGCGCGTCCAGCAACGTGGGGCTGGAGGAGCCCCAGCCCCCGTCGCCGGTCGCCTGAGCGCTACTTGCAGCTCTTCGCGGGCATCGAGTCGATCCAGTCCGCGATGAGCTGCGAGCCCTCCTCGTGGCGAATCGTGCGGCCGATCTGCGGCATCATCTTGCCGTCCTCCACCGTGTGCAGCCGGTACCAGAGGATGGACTCCGCGTGGTTGCCGGGGAGGATGTCGAACTCGCCGCCCACGCCGCTGCCCGCGGAGCCCGGGCGCTTGCACTCGCCCAGGTTGAACAGGCTCGCGTTGTCGATGTCGAGGAACAGCTGGCTGGTGATGCCCGCCGTCCCCTTCGGGTTGTGGCAATGCGCGCAGTTGATGTCCAGGTACGTGCGCGCCCGCGTGGTCAGGTCCGCCGCCTGCGGGTCGAACGCGTCCGGCGCCTTTGGCACCTCCGCCGCGGCGGGCAGCCCGTCCAGCTTGCCCAGCGACGCCAGGTACTCCAGCTGGTCGCGCTCCACGCCGCCGTAGGTGTTCGTGCGGTGCAGGTAGCGCGCCTTCACGCCAATGGGGTGCATCACCTGCGCGCCCTTGTCGTCCACCAGGTGGTGGCACTGCTGGCACTGGTTCTTGGAGGGCACCGCGTACGTGAACGACCGGGTCTCCCCTTCCAGGTCGATGAACGTCACCTCGGCAGAGCCACCACCAGGAACCTGCGTTGCCTCCGTCTGCGCTTCGTTCCAGACATAAGGCCACGCCTCCCAGCCCGAGGGCTGGCGCACCAGGACGCGCGTCTCGATGACCCGCACGTCCTGGTCCGGCTTCCGCAGGTCCGCCGGGAAGGCGAACGTCTTCGTGATGAGCGTCCCCACCGGCAGGTCCAGCGCGGCCATGGGCTGGTAGTGCGCCGTCTTGCCGGGGGGGATGTAGAGGGTGCGTGACTTGACCGAGTAGTCGGAGAACAGCGGGGTGGACAGGGTGTAGGGCACGTTGCCCTCCACCGGGACCAGCCCCCCGTCCGCCGGGCTTCCGGTGAACAGCCCGTAGCCCGACAGCGTCTTGGGGATGACCAGCGGAGGGCCCGCGTCCGGTTCGCCCGCGTCAGGCGTTCCGGAGTCCACGGGCCCCGCGTCCGGCGCACCCGCGTCCGGTGTGCCCGCGTCGGGAACCCCCGCGTCCTCC
The DNA here is from genome assembly GCF_042231735.1 of Corallococcus exercitus. Classification (GTDB taxonomy): domain Bacteria; phylum Myxococcota; class Myxococcia; order Myxococcales; family Myxococcaceae; genus Corallococcus; species Corallococcus exercitus_B. The sequence goes on along the minus strand of NZ_CP102577.1, from coordinate 8,095,728 downwards.
GTTCCGGCATCCGGCACGGAGGTCCCCGCGTCGGGTGTGGGCCCGGGGCCTTCCGGGTCGGAGGAACCGCAGGCCGCCAGCGACAGCGCCAGCAGCACCACGGAGAGACGGGGGTTCACGAACGGCGTCCACATGGATGTCACGCTCCCTGACCGCGATTACTTGATGTTGTCGCCAATCGTCAGCGCGGGGCTGAAGCCCGCGCAGTTGAACTCGGCCTTGTCGGCGGCGTAGTGCCGCGTCTTGCCCCACGCGCCCACCAGGTCGCCCTTGCCCGCCAGGGTGGCGGCCGCCTGCAGGTCCAGGTCCACGATGGCCGTGGTGGTGCCCGTGGGCAGCGTGTTGTCGACGAAGCAGATGTTGATGGGGTTCAGCTGCCCGCGATCATGGCCGACCGGATCCAGGCCGTCCCACACCAGGTGCTCCACGCCGAGCGTGCCCTGTGTCTCGCCGTAGGCGTAGAGCGCCGCCAGGGCCGCGCCCAGAGGCCGCCGCGTCTGGCTCAGGTTGCCGTTGTCCACGTTGTCGCCGCTGCCACCCTGGAAGGTGTTGTCGTGGATGTAGATGTCCGCGCTCGCCCAGTTCCCGCCGGCCGCGGCCCAGTTCGCGGGGTTGGAGTCAATGGTGAGGCCGCTCAGCACCGCCACGTCCACCGTGTTGTTGTTGCCCCAGGTGTTGCCCGTCAGCTCCACGCGGCGCGACGCCAGCATGAACGTGCCCGTGCCCGCCGGCACCTGCGACACCGTGCTGCTGCTGGCCTGGACGGACGCGAAGTTGTTCCGGTTGTTGCCGGTGATGATGTTGTTCTTCACCCGGATGTCGGTCCCCTTGATGGGGTTGCCCGGAAGGTCGAACACCACCAGGCCCGTGGTGTTGTCCTGGGCCGTGTTGCCCAGCACGTAGGCGTACTTCGTGTTTTCAATCTCGATGCCCGCCACGTTCTGCTTCGCCACGCTGTTGCGCACGACGGCGTACTCCGTCTGGCCCACGTAGATGCCCGCGTCCGCGGCGTTGTACGCCTCGCAGTCCTCGATGAGGACGTACTTGGACTTCACCGGGTACAGGCCGTACTTGCCGTTGGTCTCCTTGTTGGCCTCCGCCCACTCCGTGCGCACGCGGCGCATCACCACGTCGGAGGAGGACTCCACGCGGATGGCGTCCTTCTTCGCGTTCCACACCGCCAGGTCGCTCACCGTGAAGCGGTGGCCCACCACATCCAGGCCATTGGAGTTCGCCTGAGCAGTGGTGAACACCAGCACCGTGCTGCTCGCCCCGCCCGTGCCCTCGCCCTTCACACCCTTGCCCGCGCCCACCAGCGTGATGCCGTTCTGACGGATGGTGATGGCGTTCTTGAAGGTGTACGTGCCCGGGGCCAGCTGGATGGTGGTGCACTCGGCCAGCGTGTTCACCTGGTTCTGGATCTCCTGCTCCTCGCCCGGCGCGAAGTTCAGCGTCGTCTGCGTCTTACCCTCGCAGGAGAAGTCGCCCGCGCTGCCGCCATCCCAGGCGATGCCCGTGTCCACGGAGCCCGCGTCACTGCCCGCGTCCGTGGTGCCCGCGTCGCTGCCCGCGTCCGTGGTGATGCCCGCGTCCACCTTCACGCCCGAGTCCGGCGTGGTGTCGTCGTCATCCGAGCAGGCGGTCAGCGAGAGGGCCCCAACCAGGGCCAGAAGGGTCGCGCTCGTTGCGCGGGTCCACTGCAAACGGGGCATGTCATTCCTCCGCGAGGCCGCTCCACATGGGGCCGCGGGCAAGCCCCCGGGCCCGCGAAGCAGCGGGAAGGCGGCATGCTCGGAGCAAAGACACACTCACGACAAGTACAAGTTACACGTTTGTGTTTTGACGCAGTCCCCCTTTGGCCACGCGAAAAAAGCACGCACACGCGGTAAGCCTATCGTTCGAAATGTGTCCGGAACGCAATTGACGCAAGGCTCCACGGCCGGCGCCCGGGCGGGCACGATGGCAGGGCCCTCGTGCTCCCCGGAGCCCACCCGGGCGGTCATCTTGAGAAACAGGTCGCGGCGCGGTTCCCCCTCTCCCGCGACGGAAGAAGGAGGACTCCCATGCGCGCAGGCACCCTGGTGACCCTGGTGGTGGCGTTCGCGTCCGGCCCGGCCATGACGGCAATGGCGCAGCAGGACGAAGCGGCGACTGCCCTGGAGGGCAATGACTCGCAGAGCCTGGATGAGCAGCAATCACTGACAGGGCATTCCGGTGATGGCACCTTCTGGGACAATTACTGGTATCAGCCGCCCGCGAACAGCGGCGGGTTCCAGCAGCCGCCCGCTGGCGGCTACGCGCTCCAGCAGCCCCTCGTCGGCTCGTACCAGCTGGAGCAGCCCCTCGTGGGTTCGTACCAGCTGGAGCAGCCCCTCACCGGCACGTACCAGCTCCAGCAGCCGTTGAACGGGACGTATCAACTGCAGCAGCCGCTCAACGGGACGTACCAGCTCCAGCAGCCGCTCAACGGGACGTACCAGCTCCAGCAGCCGCTCAACGGGACGCAGCCGCTGCGCCGCCGTTGAACGGAACGGGCACCCCTACTGGCGGGCGTTGAAGGTGTCGCACGCCTCCAGCGTCCCCTGCTCCAGGCCGCGCTTGAACCAGGTCATGCGCTGCGCGGCGGAGCCGTGGGTGAAGGACTCGGGGACGACGTAGCCCCGGGCGCGCTTCTGGAGGGTGTCGTCGCCCACGGCGCTGGCGGCGCCCAGGCCCTCCTCCACGTCACCCTGCTCCAGGATGTTGCGGTCCTTCTGGGCGTGGTTGGCCCAGATGCCGGCGAAGCAGTCCGCCTGGAGCTCCGTCAGCACGGAGAGCTGGTTGGCCTGCTCCTCGCTCGTGCGGTTGCGCAGCGACTGCACCTTGCGGGAGATGCCCAGCAGGTTCTGCACGTGGTGGCCCACCTCGTGCGCGATGACGTACGCGCGGCCGAAATCACCGGGCGCGCCGAAGCGGCTCTCCAGCTCGTCGAAGAAGCTCAGGTCCAGGTACACCTTCTGGTCGCCCGGGCAGTAGAACGGCCCCACCGCGCTCTCCTGCGCGCCGCACGCGGACTGCACCGCGTCCGTGAACAGCACCAGGCGCGGCTGCACGTAGCGCACGCCCTGCGGCTCCAGCAGGCGGGGCCACGTGTCCTCGGTGTCCGCGAGGACGACGGAGGCGAAGTCCTTCATCTTCTCCTGCTGGGGGTCCACGTTCCCGGAGCCGCCCGTGGCCGGATCCGAATACGGAGAGGTGCGCGAGCCGATCTGCACGTCGGACGGGTCCCCGCCCAGCAGCATCACCAGCAGCGCCACCACCAGCGACGCGGCGCCACCGCCCACCGCGAGCGGACGTCCGAAGCCACTTCCCCGCCGGTCCTCGATGTTCGAGCTGCGACGTCCGCCTTCCCACCTCATCCCGTGCCCCCTGAACGCGAAAGATGATCTGGAGACCAAGGTAGGCAGCGGGCCCTCCGTCAGCGACGGTGCGGCCCACGGCGGCCGGACGTCAGGAGGTTCCCAGGGCAGGCGGGCGGACGGGCCGTCGCCAGGACCGCCCGGCCTCCGCCCGGTCTACTTCCCGGCGGAGAAGCCCACCGCGCCGGAAGCCACGCGCGCGGCGGTGCCCAGGCGCTCCAGCAGGGCGGGACCGAAGTACTGGCGCCGGGACTCCCCCTGCCCCACGCGCACCTGCTCCGGCGTGTCCAGGTAGCCCACGTAGCCGTTGGCGAGCCCCAGCACGTGCGTGGCCCCGGAGAGGTCCGCCAGCGCCCGGCCCGCGCCCACGGTGGGCTCGCCCGGGACGGACAGCAGCTCCAGCGGCCCCAGCGCCAGCGCGTCCACCTCCGCCTCGCGCGGTGACGAAGCGCACAGGAAGTTGTCCCCCGCCGCCCGGGTGAAGGCCGGCACCAGCCGCGACGAGTCCGGCCGGGGCAGCGCCGTCACGACCCGCGCGAACGCCAGCCGCACGGGCCCCGCCTCGGGCACTCCGGCCGCCCCGTCCGCCAGCGCGGACAGCCTGCGCGCGAAGCCCAGGGCGCGCTCGGGGCCCTGGCCCTCGGAGAAGGCCACGGAGGCATTGCCCGCGCTGCCCTGCACGACCAGGGAGACGCCACCGCCCGCCTCCTCGCGCAGCGTGCTCAGCCGGCCCGGGTAGTCCGGATCCACCAGCGTCCGCTGCCGGGGAATGAGCGTGGCGTGCGCGGCGAACACCAGCAGCTCCGCCACCGGCCCCGCGGGCCCGCGAAACACCACCCGCGTGAGCTGGCCATCCGGGGCGTCGCCCCCGGAGCGGGAATAGACGAGCCCCGCGTCCGAGGCGCCGCCCACCTCCAGCCCCACGTCCGCCATCGACGCCGCGGCCTTCTCCAGCGCCTCGCTCGCGCCGGCCACCGCCGCGTTCACGGAGGCCTCCTGGTAGCGCCCCGTCCCGGACAGCTCGGCCACCCAGCGCGCGTCATAGCCTCCAAAAGAGGAGTGCGTGTGCGTGGCCACCACCAGCACCTCCTTCACCCCCGCCTTCGCGGCGCGCTCGCGCACCCGCGCCGTGATTTCCGGGGTCACGAAGAGCAGCTCCAGCGACACCACGCCCACGCGCGCCCCACCGGCCTCCAGCACCAGGGCCCTCGCATGGAGGGGCTGCTCGGCCTGGCTCGCCTCGGGCCGGGGCGGGGCATAGCCCGCCACCACCACCGGGAAGGGCGGGGAGAGGGCCACCTTCGCCGCGCCCGCCCGCAGGGGGCCTTCGCCACGCACCTGTGACAGCACCTCGGGCGTGCGTTCTTCCCACCTCCCGCACCAGTTCCACGAGGCAAGCGCGTAGGCGGCCCCCGCCGTTAGCAAGGCGAAGGGCAGCAGGGTGCGGAGGATGGAGCGCCGGAAGGAGGACATGCCGCGGGGAGCGTAACCCCTTGGCGCTTCCGGGCGGCGCCTACCTTTCAGGCGGCGGTACCTTGCCTGGCCTACAAGGGCCGACGTCGTCAGCAGGTGGAATACCTGGCTTCAAGGCGTGCGTTCCTGTTCCGCTTCGCGGTCGAAAGGGGTAAGGCAGCGCACCATGTGCGGCATCTTCGGAATCGTGGGTCACGGAGAGGCGTCCAACCTGACGTACCTGGGGTTGCACGCCCTGCAGCACCGCGGACAGGAGTCCGCCGGCATCGTCGCGTCCGACGGGCACACCCTGCGCGCGCACCGGCAGATGGGCCTGGTCGCGGACATCTTCACCGCGCCGGTGATTGAGAACCTTCCCGGTCAGGCGGCCATCGGCCACGTGCGCTACAGCACGGCGGGTGGCAGCGGCATCAAGAACGCCCAGCCGCTGTTCGTGAACTACGCGGGCGGCCAGTTCTCCATCGCGCACAACGGCAACCTCGTGAACGCGGCGGAGCTCAAGGCGGAGCTGGAGTCGGAGGGCGCGCTGTTCCAGTCGGACGCGGACACGGAGGTGGTGATGCACCTCCTCGCCCGCTCCAAGCTGCCCACCTTCGAGGCGCGCCTCGTGGAAGCGCTGCGCCGGGTGGAGGGTGCGTACAGCATCCTGCTCCTCACGGAGAACAAGCTCATCGCGGTGCGCGACCCCAACGGCTTCCGCCCGCTGGTGCTGGGCAAGATGAAGGAAGGCGCGTACGTGCTCGCCAGCGAGACGACGGCGCTGGACCTCATCGAGGCGGAGCTCGTGCGCGAGCTGGAGCCCGGTGAGCTGGTCGTCATCGAGAACGGCGTGCTGCGCGCCAGCATGCCCTTCAAGCCCGCCGCCCGGCTGGGCCGCTGCATCTTCGAGCACGTCTACTTCGCCAAGCCGGACTCCGTCCTCTTCGGCACCAGCGTCTATGAAGTCCGCAAGCGCCTGGGCATGCAGCTGGCGCGCGAGCAGCCCGCGGAAGCGGACCTGGTCATCGCGGTGCCGGACTCCGGCGTGCCCGCGGCCATCGGCTTCTCGCAGGCGAGCGGCATCCCCTACGACGTGGGCCTCATCCGCAGCCACTACGTGGGCCGCACCTTCATCGAGCCGCAGCAGTCCATCCGCCACTTCGGCGTGAAGCTGAAGCTGTCCGCCGTGCGCCAGGTGCTCAAGGGCAAGCGCGTGGTGGTGGTGGATGACTCCATCGTGCGCGGCACCACCAGCCGGAAGATCGTGAAGATGCTCAAGGCCGCGGGCGCCGTGGAGGTGCACCTGCGCATCTCGTCGCCGCCCACGCAGTGGCCCTGCTACTACGGCATCGACACGCCCAGCCGCACGGAGCTCATCGCGGCCAGCCACACCACGGAGGAGATCGCGAAGTACGTGACGGCGGACTCCCTGGGCTACCTGTCGCTGGAGGGCCTGGGCACCGCGGTGGAGGACCCGAAGCGGAGCACCTACTGCACCGCGTGCTTCTCCGGGCAGTACCTCACCGACAAGCTGACCCAGAACGCGGGCGCCGCCACCAAGCTCAGTGCCTGAGCCGCGAAGGCCGCGCCTACGGCAGTGACGCCGTGGGCGCGGGCGCCGGGGCCTTCCCGGCGATGAAGTCCCGCAGGTCCTCCGGCAGCGGCGACGCGAAGGTGACGGTCTCCCCGGTGCCCGGATGCGGGAACGTGATGCGCTCCGCGTGGAGCGCGTGCCGGGGCAGCCGCAGCCGCACCCACGCCTCCGGCTCCAGCGTGTGCTTGCTGAAGCGGTCGAAGTAGCCGGGGTCCGGCCCGTACATCTTGTCCCCCACCAGCGGGAAGCCCGCCTCGCGCAGGTGGATGCGGATCTGATGCTGCCGCCCCGTCTCCGGAAAGCAGCGCAGCAGCGCGAACGGCGCACCGCCTTGCGTGAAGCGCTGGAGCACCTGGAAGCGCGTGCGGCTGGGCTTGCCCGCCACCGGGTCGATGCGCACGGCGATGCGGATGAGGTCCGTGCCCTCCGCGATGGGCGCGTCCACGACGAAGGTGTCCTCGGAGGGCTGGCCCTCGCACAGCGCCAGGTACTCCTTGTGCACGTCGCGCGACAGGAACAGCCCGCCCAGCACGCGGCAGGACTCGGTGGTGCGGCCGCACACCACCAGCCCGCTCGTCTCGCGGTCCAGCCGGTGCGCGGGCTCCGCGAAGCGCTCACCGAAGCGCTCGCGCAACAGCGTCACCAGCGTGCCCTTGTGGTAGCGCGCGGTGGGGTGGATGGGCAGCCCCGCCGGCTTGTCCAGCACCAGCAGCCAGTCATCGGAGAACACGACGGGCAGCGCCGTGGGCGTCACGGGCTCCTGGCTCGCGGGGCGGCGGATGCGGAAGGTGAGCCCCGGGTACACGGGCGTGGAGGGCTTGAGCCGGTACTCGTCACACAGGACGCCGCGCAGGATGATGCCGCGCACGCGCTCCAGGTCCATGCGGCGGATCTTCTCGCAGAGGTAGCGGTCCAACCGCCACCCGGCGTAGTTCGGCTCCACCACGAACGGGATGTCGACGTAGCCATCAGGCACGACGGGAGCGGTGTCTTCGAGCATGGCGGACCCGAAGCTCTACCACGCTTCGGAACGAACAAGGCCGCCGGCCCCCGCGCACGAAGACGCGAGCACCCGGCGGCCTGACTGCTTTACGAACGCGTCCGCGTCAGCTCACCCGAAAGCGCGCTTCACCTCCACCACGCCCAGGAAGCGCGCGTACAGGTCCGCGATGCGCTCGCCCGTGCGGCCGTCCCACAGCTCCGGCACGCGGCCCTTCTTGAAGTCGCCGGCCAGCACGCGATTCGCGGCCTCGCGGATGCGTGCGGGGTCGGTGCCCACCACCTCGTTGGAGCCGACCTCCACGGTGATGGGGCGCTCGGTCTGCTCGCGCATGGTGAGGCACGGCACGTTCAGCGCCGTCGTCTCCTCCTGCAGGCCGCCCGAGTCCGTCATCACCAGCTTCGCCTGCGACGTGACGGACAGGAACTCCAGGTAGCCCATGGGGTCCACCAGCTTGAGCCCCGGCGTCTGCTCCAGCTTCGGGCCCAGGCCCTGCTCGGCGATCATCTTCCGCGTGCGCGGGTGCACCGGGAACACGACGGGCAGCTGTTTCGCCACCTCCATCAGCACGCCCAGCAGGCCCGCCAGCAGCTTCGGGTTGTCCACGTTGGACGGCCGGTGCAGCGTCGCCACCACGTAGCCCTTCGGCGTCAGGCCCAGGGTCTTCAGCGTGGGCAGCTGGTCGGCCTTCTCCTTGGACGACAGGAGCGAGTCGATCATCACGTTGCCCACCAGGTGGATGTGCTTCGGGTCGATGCCCTCCTTCAAGAGGTTCGCGTCCGCGTCGCGCGACGGCGTGAGCAGCAGGTCGGAGAGCCGGTCGGTGACGACGCGGTTGATCTCCTCCGGCTGGTGACGCTCGAAGCTGCGCAGGCCCGCCTCCACGTGGGACAGCGGGATGGCCAGCTTGGACGTGACGAGCGCCGCGGCGATGGTGCTGTTCACGTCACCCACCACGGAGACCAGGTCCGGCTTCTCCTGGAGGAAGACCTTCTCCATCTCCACCATCATCTTCGCCGTCTGCTCGGCATGGCTCCCGGAGCCGATGCCCAGGTGGATTTCAGGCGGAGGCAGGCCCAGGTCCGCGAAGAAGACGTCGCTCATCTTCGCGTCGTAGTGCTGGCCGGTGTGGATGACGAGCTGCTGCAGGGACCCGCGCGCGGAGATGGCCCGGTGGATGGGTGCCACCTTCATGAAATTCGGACGCGCGCCAACGATGTGGATGACCTTCTTCATGTCGCCCCGGAAGCTAGGCACGGCGCCATTTCTGGCCAGTGGTGGGCAACGGTCACCCGCCTCCCAGGCGCGGCGGGACGTCCTGAATCTGATAGATGCCGCCCCATGCCCGCCTCCCGCACCGTGGCCGTCATCCCCGCCCGCCATGCCAGCACCCGCTTCCCTGGCAAGCCGCTCGCCCTCATCGCCGGCCGCCCCATGGTCGAACACGTCTGGCGCCGCTGTCAGGAAGCCAGCGCCTTCGACGAGGTGTGGGTGGCCACCGACGACGCGCGGATCCGCGACGTCGTGGAGGGCTTCGGCGGCAAGGCGGTGATGACCAGCCCCGCCTGCCCCACCGGCACGGACCGCATCGCGGAGGTGGCCCGCTCGCGCCCGGACGTGGACGTGTGGGTGAACGTGCAGGGGGATGAGCCGCTCGTGGACCCCGCCGCCCTCAAGGTGCTCGCGGGCCTCTTCCAGGACGACGCGGTGCACATGGGCACCCTGGTGCGCCCCCTGGAGCCGGAGGAGGTGGACAACCCCAACGTGGTGAAGGCCGTGCTCGCCCTCAACGGCGACGCGCTCTACTTCAGCCGCGCCCCGGTGCCCCACGCCCGCGAGCCCGGCACGCCCGTCAACCGCTGGGCCCACCTGGGCCTCTACGGCTACCGGCGGGACACGCTGCTGAAGCTCGCCACGCTTGCGCCCACCCCGCTGGAGGAGGCGGAGAAGCTGGAGCAGCTGCGCGCCCTGGAGCACGGCCTGCGCATCCGCTGCGCCCAGGTGTCCTGGCGCACGGTGGCGGTGGACGTGCCGGAGGACGTGGCCCGCGTGGAGGCCGTGATGCGCGAGAGCGCGCCGGCCTTTAGATGACCGGCAGCTCGTCCGGCTCGTCGCCCTTGGGGAAGGCCGCGTCGATGCGCTGGAGCTCCTCCTGCGTGAGCTTCAGCGAGGCCGCGCTCGCGTTGTCGCGCACGTGCGCCACGTCGCTCGCCTTGGGGATGGCGAACACGGAAGGTCGGCGCACGAGGAACTGGAGCGCCACCTGGAACGGCGTCACGCCGTGCGCCTTCGCGATGGACGCCAGCACCTTGCCGCCCGCGCTGGTGGGTGACGGGAACTGCCCGTTGCCGAACGGGCTGTAGGCCACCACCGCCACGCCCTGCGCCTCGCACCACGGGACGACGGCGTGCTCGATGGCGCGCTCCTCCAGGTGGTACAGCACCTGGTTGCACGCGATGCGCCCCTTGCCCGCGAGCGCCAGCACCTCCTCCAGGTCCTCCACCCCGAAGTTGCTCACCCCCCAGGAGCGGATCTTCCCGGCCGCCACCAGCTCCTCGAAGGCCTCCACCGTGCCCTCCAGCGGGTGGGAGCCGGGCCAGTGCAAGAGGTAGCAATCCAGCCGGTCCGTGCCCAGCCGCTTCAGGCTGCGCTCGCAGGCGGCCACCGCGCCCCTGCGCGTCGCGTTGGACGGCATCACCTTGGAGACGAGGTACACCTCGTCGCGCCGGCCCGCGATGGCCTTCGCCACCAGCGTCTCCTCCACGCGGCCGTGCCCGTAGAGCTCCGCGGTGTCCAGGTGCGTGAGCCCCAGGTCCAACCCGGCGCGCAGGGCGCGGATGGCTGCTTCCGCGTCGTCCTCCTCCATCTGCCAGGTGCCCTGTCCGATGACGGGCACCGCCACCCCGGTGTTGCCAAAGACGCGCTTCTCCATGGCCCCTCCTCGCGTGGAACGCTTCCTGGAATCCCCTCCGGAATACCACCCGGGCCTCCCGCCTGCATCCCGGCCCTGCGCCGCCGGCCGGGCTGCACGCCCTCCGACAGTCCAGTAGGCTCCGCCGGTGCCTCCCTCCGTCACCGCTCCGACATCCCGCCGCGCCTCCGGGGTCACCGCGCGCCGCCTGCTGGCCCTCGCCCGCCCCGAAGTCGGCACGCTGCTGTCCGCCACCGTCTTCCTGCTCATCAGCAGCGGCGCCAGCCTCGTGTACCCCCAGGGCGTCCGCGTCCTCATCGACGAGGCCCTCAACGCGAAGAACCGCGACCTCATCGACAAGGCCGCGCTCATCATGCTGGCCGTCTTCCTGGTCCAGGGCGTCGCGACCGCCCTGCGCTACTACCTCTTCACCACCGCCGGCGAGCGCGTGGTCATGCGCCTGCGCCAGGACTTCTTCCAGCGCCTCATGGACCAGGAGGTGGCCTTCTTCGACACGCACCGCACCGGAGAGCTCACCAGCCGGCTCGCCTCCGACACCACCGTGCTCCAGAACACGGTGAGCGTGAACATCTCCCAGGGGCTGCGCAACGCCGTGCAGGTCCTGGGCGGCATCGTGCTGCTCTTCTACACCTCCGCCTCGCTCACGTTCCTGATGCTCGCCATCGTGCCCCTCGTCGTCGTGGGCGGCATGGTCTACGGCCGGCGCGTGCGCGGGCTGTCGCGCGACGTGCAGGACGCGCTCGCCAAGGCCAGCGAGGTCGCCGAGGAGAGCCTGTCCGGCCTGCGCACCGTGCGCTCCTTCGCGGCGGAGCCGTCGGAGGTCGCGCGCTACGGCAACACCGTGCGCCACGCCTACGAGGTCGCCCGTCACCGCGCGCGCCAGTCCGCCGCCTTCTTCGGCGGCGCCTCCAGCGCGGGCTACATCTCCGCGGTGGTGGTGTTCTGGTACGGCGGCCGGCTGGTGGTGAACGGCGAGCTCACCGTGGGCGCCCTCACCTCGTTCCTCATCTACACGATGCTCGTGGCCATGTCCCTGGGCTCCCTGGCGGACCTCTGGGCGGACTTCATGCGCGCCTCGGGCGCCGCCGAGCGCGTCTTCGAGTTGATGGACCGCACCCCCGCCATCCCCGCCACCGAGGGCGAGCGCCCCGCCACCGTCGAGGGCCGCGTGGACCTGAAGGGCGTGCACTTCGCCTACCCCACGCGCCCGGACGTGCCGGTGCTCCAGGGCATCGACCTCACGCTCAAGGCCGGCGAGGTCGTCGCCGTGGTGGGCTCCTCCGGCGCGGGCAAGTCCACCCTCGCCGCCCTCCTGTCCCGCTTCTATGATCCGCTCCAGGGCCAGCTGCTGCTGGACGGACGCCCCCTCCAGTCCCTGGACCCCAGCTGGCTCAGGCGCCACGTGGGCATGGTCGCGCAGGAGCCCCTGCTCTTCTCCTGCTCCATCGCGGACAACATCCGCTACGGCCGCCCGGACGCCACCGACGCGCAGGTGGAGGCCGCCGCCCGGGCCGCGAACGCGCACGACTTCATCCAGCGCTTCCCGGAGGGCTACCGCACGGAGGTGGGCGAGCGCGGCGTGCAGCTGTCCGGCGGCCAGAAGCAGCGAGTGGCCATCGCGCGGGCCGTGCTCAAGGACCCGCGCATCCTCATCCTGGATGAAGCCACCAGCGCCCTGGACGCGGAGAGCGAGCACCTGGTCAAGGACGCCCTGGACCGCCTGATGCAGGGCCGCACCACGCTCATCATCGCCCACCGCCTGTCCACCGTGGCCAACGCCCAGCGCGTGCTGGTGCTGGAGTCAGGCCGCGTGGTGCAGAGCGGCACCCACGCCACCCTCATGACGCAGGACGGCTTGTACCGCCGCCTCGTGGAGCGCCAGGTCGTCGCCGCCTGAACGCTCGTTCCCCGGACGGGCCCCCGACAGGCCCTGAAGACGCCGCGCTCTTCGTGGCGCGAAAAGGGGGCACGCATTATCTCTGCTGCCGCAAGAAAGGAGGTGATGCCTTGAACGACAGCAAGATCAAGGCGTCCACCTCCGTCGCGGTGGCCCGCTAACGCGGTGTCTCCCCGGCGGAAGTGACGCCTGCGGTAACGAGTCGCCCCCGCCTTTGCCGGCGGGGGCGACTTTTTTTGCTCCCCTTTCCTACCGGGAATGTCCTGCCCACCCACGGGTTCGTGGCCGCCGGGGGGAAGCGCCATCCACGACCGTCGTGGTCGCCTGCCGGAGAACTGCCGTGTCCATCACGCCGTGCCCCATCCCCCTGCCCTCCGCCCTCCGTGATGAAGAGACGGTGGATGACCAGCGCAACCTTTTTTGTCCCAACTACGACGCCTGCCTGCACCAGGTCGTGAAGAAAGGCTGGGAAGGCTGGAGCTGCCGGGGGTGCGACCTGCGGCGCTTCCGCGTGGGCCAGCCCACCGCCCAACAGTTCGCGGTCGCCCGCCCTGGCGGTTGGGACGCGCAGTGAAGGGCTGAGCTCGCGGGTCGGGGCCAGCCGGCCGTCCGTGCGTCAGAGAATATTTGACGCCCCCTGGCCTCCTTGGCAGGAAGGGACATGCGCTCCAAGAAAACCAAGTTCATCTTCGTGACGGGCGGCGTGGTCAGCTCGCTGGGGAAGGGACTGGCCTCCGCATCCATTGGCGCCCTCCTCGAGAACCGCGGCCTGGACATCACCCTCATCAAGCTGGATCCCTACATCAACGTGGATCCGGGCACGATGAGCCCCTTCCAGCACGGCGAGGTCTTCGTCACCGAGGACGGTGGCGAGACCGACATGGACCTGGGCCACTACGAGCGGTTCACCCACGCCCGGATGAGCCGCCTCAACAACTTCACGTCCGGCCGCATCTACAACGCGGTCATCACCAAGGAGCGCCGCGGGGAATACCTGGGCAAGACGGTCCAGGTGATTCCGCACGTCACGGATGAGATCAAGGCCAGCATCCGCCAGGCCGCTCAAGACGTGGACGTCGTCATCGTGGAGGTCGGCGGCACGGTGGGCGACATCGAGTCCCTGCCCTTCCTCGAGGCCATCCGCCAGATGCGCTACGACGTGGGCAGCCAGAACGCCGTCTACATCCACCTGACGCTGCTGCCGTACATCGGCGCCGCGGGTGAGGTGAAGACCAAGCCCACGCAGCACTCGGTGATGAAGCTGCGCGAAATCGGCATCCAGCCGGACTTCCTCCTGTGCCGCACGGACCGGGAGATTTCGCGCGAGCTGAAGGACAAGATCGCCATGTTCTGCAACGTGGACAACGGCAACGTGTTCACGTCCCCGGACGTGCGCAGCATCTACGAGCTGCCCCTGGAGCTGCACCGCCAGGGCCTGGATGAGCGGCTGGCGGAGGTGCTCAACATCTGGAGCCGCGCCCCCCACCTGGAGAAGTGGGAGACCATCGTCCGCAAGATCTACGAGCCCGCGCGCGGGGAGGTCACCGTCGCCATCGTGGGCAAGTACGTGAACCTCACGGAGAGCTACAAGAGCCTCAACGAGTCCCTGCTCCACGGCGGCATCGCCAACGACGTGCGCGTGAAGCTGCGCTTCGTGGACAGCCAGGACGTGGAGGCGCAGGGCCCGGAGAAGACGCTCGAGGGCGTGGACGCGGTGCTCGTGCCCGGCGGCTTCGGCGTGCGCGGCACGGAAGGGAAGATCGCCGCGGTCCGCTACGCGCGGGAGAACAAGCTTCCCTTCTTCGGCATCTGCCTGGGCCTCCAGATGGCCGTGGTGGAGTTCAGCCGCACCGTGCTGGGCCTGAAGGGCGCCAACAGCCTGGAGTTCGACGAGCACACCCCGCACCCGGTGGTGACGCTCATGGAGAGCCAGGTGAAGGTGCAGGACAAGGGCGGCACCATGCGCCTGGGCAGCTACGCGTGCGCGCTCAAGCCCGGCAGCGTCGCGCACAAGCTCTACGCCAACGACTCCATCCAGGAGCGCCACCGCCACCGCTACGAGGTCAACAACACCTACCGCGGCCGTCTCCAGGAGGCCGGGCTCGTCATCTCCGGCCACAACCCGGAGCTGAACCTGGTGGAGATGATTGAGCTGGCGGACCATCCGTACTTCGTCGGCTGCCAGTTCCACCCGGAGTTCAAGAGCAAGCCCTTCGCCCCCCACCCCCTGTTCTCCGGCTTCATCGGCGCGGCGCTCGCCCAGCGGGACGCCACCCGAGCCCAGCCCCCCGCCACCCCGGTGCGCTCATGAGCAACACCCCCTCCATCGAGCTGTGCGGCCACAAGGTCGGCCCCGGCCAGCGCCTCTTCGTCATCGCCGGCCCGGACAGCATCGAGTCCGAGGAGATGGCGCTGCGCCACGCCCACCTCCTCAAGGGCATCACCGCCCGGCTGGGCGTCCCGTATGCCTTCAAATGTTCCTATGACAAAGCCAACCGGACCAGCGGCAAGTCCTTCCGCGGACCCGGTTTGAAGGAAGGTCTGAGAATCCTGGACCGTGTCCGCCGGGAGGTGGGTGTACCCGTTCTCACGGACGTCCATGAAACCAGCCACGTCGGGCCTGCCGCTGAAGTCGTGGATATCATCCAGATACCCGCCTTCCTCTGCCGCCAGACGGACCTCGTGGAGGCGGTGGCCCGCTCGGGCAAGGGGGTGAACTTGAAGAAGGGACAGTTCGTCGCCCCCAAGGACATCGTCCACTCGGCGAGGAAGGCCGTGGAGACGGGCAACCCCAACGTGCTCGTCACGGAGCGGGGCTCCTCCTTCGGCTACAACAACCTCGTCGTGGATATGCGCGGCTTCGCCCAGATGCGCGAGGCCGGCCTCGTGGTGTGCATGGACGCGACCCACGCGGTCCAGCTCCCCTCCTCCAGCGACGGAAAGACAGGCGGTGAGCGCCGGTTCGTCTCACTGCTCGCCCGGAGCGCCGCCGCCGCCGGGATTGACGCTTTATTCACAGAAGTCCACGAAGACCCCGACCGTGCCCTGTGTGACGGTCCGTGCTCGCTCAATCCACAGATGT
The DNA here is from genome assembly GCF_042231735.1 of Corallococcus exercitus. Classification (GTDB taxonomy): domain Bacteria; phylum Myxococcota; class Myxococcia; order Myxococcales; family Myxococcaceae; genus Corallococcus; species Corallococcus exercitus_B. Next base: position 8,080,373 of record NZ_CP102577.1, on the reverse strand, counting down.
TCGAGGACGTGGTACGAGATGTGCTCAGCATCCGCCGCGCGCTGGGTCACGAAGCCAGTTGATGGACGCGAAAGGTGAGGAGGCCATGCAGACGGAAGCGCCTTCCAAGCCAGGCAAGGAAGAGCTGACGTCCCGTGCGTCGCGAGTGCGACTGCTCGTGTTCGACGTGGATGGCGTCCTCACCGACGGCGGGCTGTACTACGGCGACAACGGCGAGGTGATGAAGCGCTTCAACGTGAAGGACGGCCATGCGCTCGTCATGGCCCGGCTGGTGGGCCTGCCCGCCGCCATCCTCACCGCGCGCTCGTCCCGCATCGTGGAGGCCCGAGGCCGGGAACTGGGCCTCGCCGCCATCTTCCAGGGCCGCAAGGAGAAGGGCCCCGCCCTTCAGGAATTGCTCGCTCAACTCCAAATACCCGCGAACCAGTGCGCGTATATGGGAGACGACCTCAACGACCTGGACCCCATGTCGCTCTCCGGGCTTTCCGCCTGTCCTGCGGATGCAGTTCCAGAGGTGCGCCAGGAAGCGGACTTCGTTACGCAGAACGTGGGCGGTCACGGAGCCGCCCGTGAGCTGGTTGAGCTGTGCCTCCGTGCCAGTGGCCGTTGGGATGACGCCGTGGGTCTGATGCGAAGCACAGGTAAACGCAGCACGTCGTAGGGTGGGTTGATCAAACCCCGCATTCAAGGTAGGTGTTTATTTCCATGGCTAGTGGAACGATGCAGTCCGAGGGGAGTACGGCGATGACGGACCAGCTCTACACGACGCACGACATCAGTCGGTTGCTTCAGGTGGACCCGTCGACAGTGAGCAAGTGGATCGACCGGGGCATCCTGATGGCCTTCCGCACGCCGGGTGGCCACCGCCGGGTGCGCTCGACCGACCTGCGCACCTTCCTGGTCACCCACCAGATGCCCGTGCCCGAGGAGCTGGGCAGCAGCACGGTGCGCCTGCTGGTCGTGGACGACGAGCGGCCGGTGCTGGACGCCATCAAGCGCGCCTTCAAGCCGCACGCGAACCAGGTGGAGCTCCAGACGACGACGAGCGGCGTGGAGGCCCTGCTGCTCGTCTCCGAGCAGAAGCCGCACGGGATGATCATCGACCTCAACATGCCGGACATCGACGGCATTGAGGTCTGCAAGCGCATCCGCGCGCGCAAGCAGATGGAGGGCGTGCGCCTCATCACCATGACGAGCAATCACACGCCCGACGTGGTGGAGCAGTCCAAGCAGGCCGGCGCGGTGGCGTGCCTGCCCAAGCCGCTGGATGTGACGCAGGTCATGGAGCTGTTCCGCGTGCCGCTGGCGCTCAACACTGCTCGCAAGTAAAGGGACGGGGGCTTCCGCCGGCCACCGCGGAAGCCCCCGGGTCGCAAGGCTGCTTGCGGGAGTCGCCGCGCCTCGCCGTAGCGAGGGCAGCGGCCTCCCTGATGGGAGGATGCTCGCGCATCCATCGCGGGTGTTGATGCATGCGCATCAACCCTGGACCTTCACCTCGACGACGCGGGGCTTGGTCTCCTCGCGGCGCGGCAGGGTGAGGGTGAGCACGCCATTGTCGTAGCGGGCCTCCACGCGGGTGGCATCCACCGTGTCCGGCAGGCGGAACTGGCGCGCGTAGACACCCGAGGCGCGCTCCTGGCGGCGCAGGGTGCTCCCTTCCGGAACGTCTTCCGCCTTGCGCTCGGAGCGCACGGTCAGCACGCCGTCCTCCACCTTCACCTGGATGGCCTTGGCGTCATGGCCCGGCAGGTCCACGCGCAGCGTGATGCCGGACTCGGCCTCCAGGATGTCCGCCGCGGGCGTGACGGTGCGCTCGGCGTCGTTGCGGACGCCCAGCTCGCGGAAGAGGAAGTCGAAGTCGCGCAGCAGCGGGTGGGTGACAGCGGCGTTGTTGAAGGGATGGCGAGCGGTCAGCATGGTCTTCTCCTGAGCGTGTCGTCCCATGGGACGCACGTTGTGCGGGTTCACAGTCGTTGTTGAGTCGGGCGTCCGGGGCCCCGTTTCTTCGGGGGTGCCCGGCAGCGCCCTACAAGACTCAAGAGAACCATGGTTCGGGACGTGTCAAGCAACGGCCCCCGCCGTCCTGGAGCCCTCCCAAGGCCCCCTCACGCCCGCCCGCCTGCCCTCCTGCCAGGAGGCCGCCGGCAGGGGCTTCAGTCGTCGTCGCGGCCCAGGAAGACGCTGGCGCCGTCGTCGTCCCGGGTGACGCGCACCTGCCAGGGGCGGCAGCAGACGGGGCAGTCCTCCACGTAGGACTCGGAGGAGGCGCCCAGCGAGTCCACGTCGACTTCGACCTCTTCACCGCAGTAGGGGCACAGCTGGGTGGCGGCGTCCGCGAAGGGCTGCATGGGGCAAGCCTCCTTGCTCCCGAGGCATGTTCCCATGCCTTCAGGGCATGTTCATTGACGTGGACTGAGCGTCCGCGCCATCAGACGCTAGAATCCCCACCCCATGGCTCCCCCTTCCCGGAATCGCATCGCGGACATCCTCGTCAAGGCACGCGTCATCGACGAGTTGCAGCTACGCAGCGCGCTCGCGTCGCTGGACCAGTGGGGCGGCCGCGTGTCGCGCGTCGTCGCGGACCTGGGCCTGGCGTCCGAGGAGACCATCACCCAGGCCATCTGCCAGGGCCTGGGAATGCCGCGCGTGCAGCTGGGCAACCTGACGAAGGACGCGGCCGCGCTGGCGCGCGTGGACGTGGGGCTCGCCGAGCAGAAGGGCATCTTCCCCGTGCAGCTCAAGGACAACGGGAAGACGCTGGTGCTGGCCATGTCCGACCCCACGGACCTGGCCACGTTGGACCAGGTCGCGGCGCGCAGCCGCGCCCGCGTGGTGCCCATGGTGGCGGGCGACCGTGAAATCGAGCACGCCATCCTGCGCCACTACCGCGGCCAGGAGCCGGTGGAGAAGAAGCGCTTCAAGCCCGACACGAACAAGCAGCAGGACGCCGGCGAGCTCCCGGAAGAGGAGGAGTTCAAGGTCGTCGACATGAGCGGCAAGACGGTCGTCAAACGCATCAGCGACATCGTCGACCCGAACGCCGCGCCGCCGCCCGCCGCGCCCGCCCAGCGCGCGGCCCCCGCGCCAGCGTCCGCCGCCGCGAGCGCGGGCTCCAGCGCCTCGGACATCCTGGATGAAATCCTCGCGGGCGGCTCGCCCACCTCCGAGTGGACGGAGGAGGACCTGGCCCGGCTGCAGACGGTGCAGCAGAACCAGGAGAAGAGCTCCAAGATTCTCCGCGCCCTCCTGGAGCTCGTCTTCGAGAAGGGCGCCGTGCAGCAGCGCGAGCTGGCCGCGCGCATGCGCGTCTGAAGCCCCGCTGCCTGCTCTTTCAGCCCACCTCGCGCAGCTCGCGCGCGGTGAGCCCCAGCAGCGTGAGGATGGTGTCCAGCCCGCCGGCGGAGATGGACGTGTCGGCGGCCTCGCGCAGCTTCGGCTTGGCGCGGAAGGCGATGCCCAGGCCCGCCTTCTCCAGCATCAGCAAGTCATTGGCCCCGTCGCCCACGGCGATGACCTGCTCCAGGAGGATGCCCTCCTGCTTCGCCAGCGTCTCCAGCAGCTCCGCCTTGCGGCGCGCGTTGACGATGGTGCCCACGGTCCTGCCGGTGAGCTTCCCGTCCTGCACCTCCAGCGCGTTGGAGTACGCGAAGTCGATGCCCAGCCGCTGCTGGAGCGCCTCCGCCGCCACGGAGAAGCCGCCGCTGATGACCGCGGTGCGGTAGCCCAGGCGCCGCAGCACGCGGATGAGCGTCTCCGCCCCTTCGGTGAGCGGCAGGTTCGCGGCCAGGTCGTGCAGCACGCGCGCGTCCAGCCCGGCGAGCAGCGCCACGCGCTGGCGCAGGGACTCGTCGTAGTCCATCTCCCCGTGCATCGCGCGCTCGGTGATGGCGGCCACCTGGGCGTGGACGCCGTACGCCCGCGCCAGCTCGTCGATGACCTCGATGCGGATGAGCGTGGAGTCCATGTCCATCACCACCATCCGCTTGCCCCGCCGGTAGAGGCTCTCGCGCTGGAGGGCCACGTCGAACGTGGGGCTCGCCATGGACAGCGACAGCAGCGCGCGCTTGAGCGCCGCGGGATCCGCGTCCGGCGGCAGCGTGACGTGCAGCTCCACCGCCGCGAGCGGCGTCTCGCTCAGCCGGGTGATGCGCTCCACGCGCGCGTGCCCCGCCGCCAGCGTCCGCGTCAGCGCCTGCACGTCGCGCACGCCCAGCGCCTTGCCCGTCGCGGTGACGACGTAGCGCAGCGGCTCCGGCCCCATGGGCGGAGCGGATGGGGGCACCGCGCGCACGTCCACCGTGACGCCCAGCTCGCGGGCCAGCTCGGGGAGCGCCTGGAGGGCCTCCCCCACCCGGGCGCCCTCGGGCAGGCGCACCCAGAGGGCCAGGGTGAGCAGGCCCTGCACCACCACCTGCTCCACGTCGAGCAGCTCCGCGCCCGCGTCCGCGAGCAGGCCGGTGAGGCGGGCGGTGGTGTCGGGGCCGTCCCTGCCGGTGACGGTGAGGAGGACGCTGTCGGAGGGGCGCGTGTGCATGGGCGCGCCGCAGTCTGACAGGTCCATGCCGCGACGAGCGAGCCTCGTGAGACGAGGCCCGCCTGCACGGCCGACAGCTACTCCTGCGTCGGATCCGACGACACGATGAGCGAGCCGCGGTCCAGGTACTCGCGCTCCGGGAAGGCCTTGTAGAAGTCCTCCAGCATCGCGTCCACGTCCGGGTAGCGCTGCTCGCGCTTGTCCTGCGTGGCCTTGTCGAAGAGCTGATCCAACCCGCTGGGCGCCTCCGGGTTCACCTCCGAGGGCAGCGGCGAGCGGCGGCCCGGAATCTGACCGGTGAACATCTCGTAGAGCAGGATGCCCAGGCCGTACACGTCCGCGGACGGGCCCGGCTCCTTGGCGCCCCGGTTCATCAGCTCCGGCGCCATGTACACCATGCCGCCCGTGCCCACGAACACCTGGGGCATGCCCTTGGTGGCGTCCACCTCCACCACGCGGCTCATGCCGAAGTCCGCGAGCTTCGCGTTGCCGTACGCGTCGAAGAGGACGTTCTCCGGCTTGATGTTGTGGTGGGTGAGCCCCGCGGCGTGCGCGGCCCGCAGGCCGTACGCCAGCTGCAGGAAGGTGCGCAGCGCGTGCGGCACCTCGATGCCCTTGCCGCCCGAGGCCTCCAGCCGCTCCTTCAGGCTGCCGCGCATCAGCTCCACCACGAAGTAGGGCCGCGCCGAGTCCACGTTCTGGTCGAGGATCTGCACCACGCCCGGGTGGCGCACCTGCGCCTGCGCGCACAGCTCCTTCTTCAGGCGCTTGAGGACCTCACCGCGCTGCAGGAAGGAGAAGTAGCCGAAGATGTCCTTCAGCTCCTTGATGCAGATGTCCAGCCCCAGGGCGTTGTAGCGGCCCTTGAAGACCGTGCCCAGCGGCCCCGTGCCAATGGGGTCGAACTTCTGGTAGCGCAGGTCCAGGTCGCTGGCACCCTTCGCGGCGGCAGCGGCGGCGGCATTGGGGACCGGGGCTGCGGGAGCGGGCGTCGTGGCGGGAGGGGGCATCGGAGCGGGCGCGGCGGAGAGCGGAGGGGTGATGATGAGCGGCTGGGACGCGCTGGGGATGGGCGCGGTCACCACGAGGGGCTGGGGAACCGGCGCGGGCGTCGGCGGCAGCCCGATGAAGGTCTCCCGGCGTCCTTCCGCCGGGCCCTCCTGGCGGGAGACCGGCTGCGGCTGTGGCGTCGCGATGGGCGCCGGCTGCGCGGGCTGCATCTGGGTCGCGGCCTGCGCCAGGTCCAACGCCGGCATCGCCACGCGGTGCGTGCGCGACGGCGGCACGGGCGGCGGCCCCACCTGGGACTGGGCGGCGGAGGACGCGTCCACCTCCGCCTCGTCCAGGAGCAGCTCCGGCGGTGGCGGCGGGACGCTCATCGGCTCGTCCTCGTCCAGCGGCCGGCCAATGTGCGTGGCGTCCTCCGCCGGGAGGAGCTGATCCGCGAAGAAGTCGTCGACCTCCGACGCGAAGCGGTCCTGCAGGTCCCCCTCCACCACCCGCTCCCCCTGTTCGGTGAGCTTGAGCTGGGCCTCGCGGTCCATGGCGATGTAGTGGAACTTGCGCAGGAAGAAGAAGTAGCTGTCGAACTCCAGCGAGACGGACGGTTCGAGGGCGGCCTTCACGTCGGCCAGCTTGTTCGAGCGTCCCAGGCGGCCGTTCTCCCGCAGATTCTGCAGGATGAGCAGCGCCTCGCCACTGACGGTGTCACGATGGATGGCGGGCTTCGTCATGGGTGCCGCGGACTCTACGCGGCACCCGCCCGGCGCTTCAACGTCTGGTGCGTCGAAGAAAGCGCCCCGGGCCCCGCCGGCCTACCGGATGCGCAGGAGCTGCTTCACCGTCTCCAGCACTTCCACGAACCGCACGGGCTTGCGCAGGTAGATGTCCACCCCCAGCTGCATCGCCCGCTCCTGGGCCTCCTTGCCGCCCGCGGAGATGGCGATGACCGGGATGCCCTTGAGCTCCTCCTCTTCCCGGATGCGCTCCACCAGGGCGAAGCCGTCCATCACCGGCATGTAGAGGTCCAGCATCACCAGGCTGAAGCGGTCCTCGCGCAGCCGCAGGAGGGCGTGGTGCCCGTCCGGCGCGAAGTGGACCTCCAGCGGCACCTTGCCGTGCAGGTCGTTGCTCGCGAGCTTCTTCAGCACGTAGCTGTACATCTCGATGATGTGTGGGTTGTCCTCGACGATGAGCACACGGTACCCGTCCTGCTCCGAAGGGGTCACCGCGCTGTCGTTGGGTCCCGCCGAACTCAAGATGTCACCCAGTCGCCGCCGGTCCTGCTCGCTCTCCACACGGATGCCCACGCCGCCCGGCTGATCGGGCGCGGCGATGCGCACCCACGCCACCGTCCCGCCGACTTCTACCGGATCCAGCAGTCCCGGGAAAGAAAGAGCAAGTCGAAGCTCGTCCCCCACCGCGAAGAGCTGCTCGGTCTGGACGAAGAAGCCTCCGGCGGAGAGGTTTTCCGTCACGTCCCGCAGTGGACGCCCATGTGGGTAGTCCACCCGGAGGACGGTGGGGACACGAGGGTGCTGCCGCTGGTCCGCAGGGTCCGGGCTCATAACAAGGGGTTGAAATCGCTCGGAAATTTGCTGATGGCGGTCCAGTCTACCGCCGAGGGTTTATGTTGACAACGAAGCCATTGCGGCAATACGTACGGCCCGCCATGGCGGAGCCCCTGTTCACTCCTGAAGAGCAGAAGAAGTTCGACGCGGGGATCGCGGAAATCCTCTCGCACTACCCCCCTGATCGCAAAAGCGCCGGCATGCTTCCCGCGCTGCGCCTGCTGCAGGACCTCAAGGGGTGGTTGCCTCCTGAAGGTCTTCGGCTGGTGGCGAAGAACCTGGAGGTCACGCCGGAGCGCGCCTACGAGGTCGCCAGCTTCTACGTGATGTACCACCTCAAGAAGCCGGGCAAGTACGTCATCGACGTCTGCACGAACCTCTCCTGCTCCCTCTGGGGCGCGGAGAAGATGCTCGCGTACCTGGAGCAGAAGCTGGGCCTGACCGCCGGGGAGACGAACGACAAGTTCACCCTGCGCGAGACCGAGTGCCTGGCGTCCTGCGGGACGGCGCCCTGCCTGCAGATCAACGAGGATCACCACGAGCGGCTGACCCAGGCGAAGCTGGACGCCATCCTGGCCAAGCTGTCGTGAGTCGCCCCTCCTCCCCCTCGCTTTCCTAGGACGTTCATCCATGGCCTCTACGGCAAAGGCGGTCGAACCCGTCATCTCGGCGGCCTGGGGCAAGCCCCAGTCCTGGACCCTCGACAGCTACCGGTCGCGCGGTGGCTATGACGGGCTCAAGCGCGCGCTCTCCATGGAGCCCGCCGCCATCATCGACGAGGTGAAGAAGTCCAACCTGCGCGGCCGCGGCGGCGCGGGCTTCCCCACGGGCATGAAGTGGAGCTTCGTCCCCAAGGACAGCCCCAAGCCCAAGTACCTCGCCGTCAACGGCGACGAGTCCGAGCCGGGCACCTTCAAGGACCGCTACATCCTGGAGAACGACCCGCACATGATGCTGGAGGGCATCGCCATCGCGTCGTACGCGCTGGGCGTGCACACCTGCTACGTGTACCTGCGCGGCGAGTTCAAGTTCCAGGCGGAGCGCACCCAGGCGGCCATCGATGAGGCCTACAAGGCCGGCATCTTCGGCAAGTCGCTGATGGGCAAGGAGGGCTTCGCGCTCGACTGCTTCCTGGTCCGCGGCGCGGGCGCGTACATCTGCGGCGAGGAGACGGCGCTGCTGGAGTCCCTGGAGGGCAAGAAGGGCTGGCCCCGCCTGAAGCCTCCCTTCCCCGCGGTGGTGGGCCTGTTCGGCAGCCCCACGGTGGTGAACAACGTGGAGACGCTCGCCAGCGTGCCGCCCATCCTCGCCAAGGGCGCGGAGTGGTACGCGAAGCTGGGCACGGACAAGTCCGGCGGCACGCACCTGGTCTGCCTGTCCGGCTCCGTGAACCGCCCCGGCGTCTACGAGGTGGGGATGCACACCACCATCCTGGAGCTGATCCACGACGACAAGTACGGCCAGGGCATGCCCAAGGGCCGCAAGGTCAAGGCGGTCATCCCGGGCGGCTCCTCGGCGCCGGTGCTGGGCGCGGACGAGCTGGACGTGGCGCTGGAGTTCGAGGCGCTGAAGATGAAGCAGACGATGGCCGGCTCCGGCGGCGTCATCGTGATGGACGACGCCACCTGCATGGTGCGCAGCCTCTGGCGCGTGGCCCGCTTCTACGCGGAAGAGTCCTGCGGCCAGTGCACGCCGTGCCGCGAGGGCACGCCCTGGCAGACGCGCCTCCTGCGCAAGATCGAGGAAGGCCGCGCGGAGATGAGCGACATCGACATGCTGTCGAACGTCGCCTCCTCCATCGCGCCCTACCCTCCCATCGGCCTGGGCAACACCATCTGCGCGCTCGGTGACGCGGCGGCGCTGCCCACGCACTCCTTCCTCATGCGGTTCCGGGACGAGTTCGAGGCTCACGTTCGGGAGCACCGCTGCCCATACGGTGACCACCCCTGGGGTTCCTTCGGAGACTGGTCTTGAACATCGAATTGGTCCTCTTCGGCGTCTTCGCCGTCATGACGCTGCTGTCGGCGGGGCTGGTCATCACCGCGCGGAGCCCCATCAACTCCGCCATGGCCCTGGTGTCGACGTTCTTCTTCCTGGCCGGCATCTACGTGCTGCTCTGGGCGCACACCGTCGCCGTCATGCAGGTGCTCGTGTACGCGGGCGCCATCATGGTGCTCTTCCTCTTCGTCATCATGCTGCTCAACCTGGGGGACGCGCCCCACCGCGGCAAGCCCACGGTGACGCGGCTGCTGGGCGGTGCCTCCGCGGTGGGCCTCCTGGCCGTGCTGGGCGTGACGCTGGGCCGCATGGACGCGCAGCCCGCGACCTTCGACGCGAAGAGCCAGGCGGCGTTCGGCACCATGGCGGCCATCGGCCAGTCCATCTTCACCTCCTGGCTGCTGCCGTTCGAAGCGGTCAGCCTGCTCCTGCTGGTGGCCATGGTGGGCGCGGTGGTGGTGGCCAAGTCCCGCATCTGACCTCCCAGCGCCTCTTCCGGACAACCCAATGGTCCCCATCACCTACTACCTCCTGCTGGCCGCGGCCCTCTTCTGCATGGGCATGTTCGGCGTGCTGGTGCGTACCAACGCGCTGGTCGTCTTCATGTGCGTGGAGCTGATGCTCAACGCGGTCAACCTGACGTTCCTGGCCTTCTCGCGCATGCATGGCGAGGGCACCGGGCACGTGTCCGCCTTCTTCGTCATCGCCGTGGCGGCCGCAGAAGCGGCCATCGGTCTGGCCATCGTCATCGCGGTCTTCCGCAGTCGCGGCTCCGTGAACGTCGACGACATCCGGACGATGAAGCACTAACGCCCCGTCACCCCTGAGCCCATCCATGGACGGAATCGTCGAATTCTTCAGAACGGCACCCATCCCCCCGGAGGTGTTCGCACCCTCCCTGGGGTTGATCATCCTGCTGCCGCTTTTGGGCGCGTTCGTGTGCGGCGTGTTCGGCAAGTGGCTGGGCCGCGCCAACGTGCACCTGGTGGCGTGCTCCGCCATCGCCGGCGCCTTCGTGCTGAGCGTGCTGGCCTTCTGGGCCACCAGCGACGCGGCGGCCGGGCGCGTGGTGAGCATGCCCAACCCGTTCGGCATCGAGCGGGACACCATCCGCTACGCCATCGCGCACGACTACGGGACGTGGTTCGCCGCGGGTGACTTCCGGGTGAACTTCGGCCTGCTGGTGGACCACCTGTCGGGCATCCTGCTGCTCATCATCACGGGCGTCGGCTTCCTCATCCACCTGTACTCCACCAGCTACATGGAGCACGACGACGGGTACTGGCGCTTCTTCGCGTACCTGAACCTCTTCGTCGCCGCGATGCTCACGCTGGTGATGGCCGACAACCTGGTCCTGCTCTTCGTGGGCTGGGAGGGCGTCGGCATGGCCAGCTACCTGCTCATCGGCTTCTGGTACACGGACAGCGCGAAGGCGTGGGCGGGCCGCAAGGCGTTCGTCACCAACCGCATCGGTGACTTCGCGTTCCTCATCGCCACGTTCCTGCTCATCCTCACGGTGGGCGCCTTCAACCGCCAGGCGGACGCGCGCGACTACAACGCCGCGGGCAGCAGCCGGGCGCGCTACGAGCAGGGCATCTCCCAGAAGGGCCCCGTCACCTTCAAGGGCCTGGAGAAGCTGGCCCTGGCCCTGCCGGAAGGCACGGGCGGCGCGGTGTCCCTGGCCACGCCCATCGAGTCCGGGCCGCTGTCCGGCTACACCTTCGGCGGCGTGATGACCGCCGCGCTGCTGCTCTTCCTCCTGGGCGCCGCGGGCAAGAGCGCGCAGCTGCCGCTGTACGTCTGGCTGCCGGACGCGATGGCCGGCCCGACGCCGGTGTCCGCGCTCATCCACGCCGCCACGATGGTGACCGCGGGCGTGTACCTCTTCTGCCGCATGAGCGCGCTGCTGGTGCTCTCCCCCACCGCCATGGCGACCATCGCCATCGTGGGTGCGCTCACGTCGCTGCTCGCGGCGCTCATCGCGTTCGCGCAGGACGACATCAAGAAGGTGCTCGCCTACTCCACGGTGTCCCAGCTGGGCATCATGTTCATGGGCGTGGGCATGGGCGTCTTCTGGGCCGCCGCCATGCACCTGATGACACACGCGTTCTTCAAGGCCTGCCTCTTCCTGGGCGCGGGCAGCGTGATGCACGGCAACGGGGACGAGACGGACATCAAGAAGCTGGGCGGCCTGTGGAAGGAGATGAAGTGGACGCACGCCACGTTCCTCGTCTCCACGCTGGCCATCACGGGCATCTTCCCCATCATGTCCGGCTTCTTCTCCAAGGACGCCATCTTCCACGGCGTGCACCACAACCACCTGCACGGCCTGGAGTGGGTGTCCGGCTTCGTCTACGTGCTGGGCCTGCTCATCACCGCCTCCACGGCGTTCTACATGTCGCGCGTCTACCTGCTGACCTTCACGGGCAGGCGGTCCCCGGAGGCGAAGCTGGCGCACGCGCATGAGAGCGCGTGGCACATGACGCTGCCCTTGGTCATCCTGGCGTTCCTGGCCTTCATCACGTTCGCCTACGCCCTGCCCCTGATGCCCCGCACGGGCGGCGGGACGCAGCCGGTGTTCGAGAACTTCCTGTCCCCCGTGCTGCGCCCGGCGGAGACGGTGGCCCGCGTGGCGGGGACGGTGAAGCTGGACACCAGCTCGCCCACCGTCGGGGACTACGCCTTCGCGTGGATGTGGGCGCTCGCGGGCGGCGCGGCCGCGGCGTTCGCCTACCTGAAGTTCTTCCCCTCGCGGGTGGGCCAGCCCGTGCCGGCGTTCGCGCGCGCGGTGCGCCGCACGGCGCAGAACAAGTTCTACGTGGATGAGCTCTACGAGTTCATCCTCATCCGGCCGGTGAAGTTCGTGGCCTTCATCCTCTTCCGCGTGGTGGACGCGCTCGTCATCGACACGGTGCTGGTGCGAGGCACCGCGTACGTCACGGAGAAGGTGGGCCTCGGGCTGCGCCGGCTCCAGACGGGTGACGCGCAGGCCTACGCCGCCATCATGGCGCTCGCCATCCTGGGCGGCGCGGTCTACGCCCTCGTGCAGGTGCTTTCATGAGCTTCTTCGACACCCACCTGTTGAACGTCGTCATCTACCTGCCGCTCGTCTTCGCGGCGCTGGTGCTCGCGCTGCCCGCGTCTGAACACGGGCAGGTCCGCGCCATCACCTTCGTGGGCATGCTGCTGGACCTGGTGTTCGGCGTCTGGGCGTACTTCCGCTTCGAGCCGTCCGGCGCGGAGTTCCAGATGGAGTACCGCGTCCCGTGGTTCCAGCAGTTCGGGATGAGCTACCACCTGGGCGTGGACGGCCTGGCCGTGAGCCTGCTGCTGCTGACGGTGTTCCTGGGCCCGCTGGTGGTGCTCGCCTCCACCACGTACATCCAGCACCGCATCAAGGAGTTCCACCTGGCGCTGCTGGTGCTCCAGACGACGATGCTGGGCGCGCTGGCGTCGATGGACGTCCTGCTCTTCTACATCTTCTTCGAGGCCATGCTCATCCCCATGTACCTGATGGTGGGTGTGTGGGGCGCCGAGGACCGGCGCATGGCGGCGGTGAAGTTCTTCCTCTACACGCTCGTGGGCTCGCTGCTGATGCTGGTGGCCATCGTGGCCGTGTACTTCATCAGCGGCCCCCCGGGGACGCGCTCCTTCGACTACGGGCAGCTCTACAACAACCTGCTCGCCGCCAATCAGCAGCTGGCCGCGTGCAGCGCCGGGCCGGAGGGCGCGTGCGCGGGCCTGTCGGGCCTGGCCGCGACGCTGCACACCTACGGGCCGTGGATGTTCGCCGCGTTCGCGCTGGCGTTCGCCATCAAGGTCCCCATGTGGCCGGTGCACACCTGGTTGCCGGACGCGCACGTGCAGGCGCCGGTGGCGGGCTCCATGATTCTTGCCGGCGTGATGCTGAAGATGGGCACCTACGGCTTCTGGCGCTTCGCGATTCCCCTCTTCCCGGTGGCCGCGCAGGCGGCCCGGCCGTTCCTCGCGGTGCTGGCCGTGATTGGCATCGTGTACGGCGCGCTGATGTGCCTGGCGCAGCGGGACATCAAGAAGCTCATCGCGTACTCGTCCGTGAGCCACCTGGGCTACTGCATGCTGGGCCTGCTGGCCGTCACCAGCGAGGGCGCCACGGGCAGCGCGTACCAGATGCTCAACCACGGCATCTCCACGGGCGCGCTGTTCCTCCTGTTCGGCTTCCTCTACGAGCGCCGCCACACGCGCCTCATGTCGGACTACGGCGGCATCGCCAAGGTGATGCCGGTGTTCACCGCGGCGTTCGTCATCATCACGTTCTCGTCGGTGGCGGTGCCGGGCACCAACGGCTTCATCGGCGAGTTCCTGGTGCTGATGGGCACGTTCAAGAGCAGCCTGCCGCTGGGCTTCGGCGCGTTCGCCACGCTGGGCGTCATCCTGGGCGCGGCGTACATGCTGTGGATGGTGCAGAAGGTGTTCTTCGGCAGCATCACGCACCGGGAGAACCAGCACCTGCGCGACATGAACCTGCGCGAGATGCTCACCACGGCCCCCTTCATCGTGCTGGTGGCGGTGATGGGCCTGATGCCGCAGCCCTTCCTGGACCGCATCGCTCCGTCCACGGACCGCTACGTGGCGCGCGCCAGCGTGGGCGCTCCGGGCGCCACCCAGGCGAAGGACGACCAGCTGCGCGTGGAGGTCATGTCGCTGCCCTCCTCCGCCGCCGTGGCCCGCCCCTCCGTTCCCGCCGCGCCGCTCGCCGCGCGCGAGTAGGCCCCGAAAGACTCCATGAACCTGCCAAATATCACCCTGGCGGAATTCCTCCCCCTGCTGCCCGCCATCATCATGGTGGTGGCGGCCTCCGTCCTGCTGTTGTCGGAGGTGTTCCTCTCCGCGACGGCGTCCCGCGGCTACCAGGCGGTGCTCACCGTCGTGGCGGCGGCGGCCAGCGGCGCCGTGGCCGTGGGCCTGATGTTCGAGCCGCCGCGCGAGGTGTTCCTCGGCTTCGGCGTGCTGGACCCCTTCTCCAGCTTCCTCACCCTGGTGGTGAGCGTGGGCCTGGGGCTGGCGGCCCTGAGCGCGGTGGGCTTCCTGCGCCGGCGTGGCGCGGAGCGCGGTGAGTTCTACGCGCTGATGCTCTTCGCCTCCGCGGGCATGAGCCTGCTGGCGATGTCGTCGGAGTTCATCACCATCTTCGTCAACATCGAGGTGCTCTCCATCGCGACGTACGCGCTGACGGCGTACCTGCGCCGCGGCACGCGTCCCAGCGAGGCGGGCTTCAAGTACTTCATCCTGGGCGCCTTCTCCTCCGCCATCCTGCTGTACGGCACGGCGCTGCTGTACGGCGCCACGGGCACCACGAAGCTCAACGAGATGGCGGGCCCGCTGCAGCAGGCGCTGTCCACGTCCCCGGCGCTCGTCTACGTGGGCGCGGTGCTCATCGCCGCGGGCTTCGCGTTCAAGGTGGCGGCCGTGCCGTTCCACATGTGGACGCCGGACGTGTACGAGGGCGCCCCCACCCCGGTGACGGCCCTCATGAGCGCGGGCGTGAAGGCGGCGGCGTTCGCGTCGCTGGTGCGCGTGTTCGTCACGGTGGGCAAGGGCATGGACCCCAAGCTGCCGCTGATGCTCTTCGCCACGCTGGCGCTGCTCACGATGATCGCCGGCAACCTGATGGCGATTCCGCAGCGCAACGTGAAGCGCATGCTGGCGTACTCCTCCATCGCGCACGCGGGCTACCTGCTCCTGGGCGTGGCGGCGCTGTTCGTCGCGGCCCCGGGCGAGCACTTCCGCCTGCTGTCCGCGTCCTCGCTGTCCGGTGGCACGCCGCTGGACGTGGCGCGCTCGGACGCGCTGCGCGGCATCCTGTACTACCTGCTGGCGTACACCTTCAGCGCGACGGGCGCCTTCGCCATGGTGTCCGCGCTGGAGCGCCGCGAGGACGAGGAGAAGGGAACCGCGTGGGACCTGGAGCGCTTCGCGGGCCTCGCGCAGCGCCGGCCGGGTTGGGCCTTCGCCATGGCGGCCTTCATGCTGTCGCTGGGCGGCATCCCCCCCACCGTGGGCTTCATGAGCAAGCTGCTCATCTTCCAGGCCGCCATCGACGTGGGCCTCGTGGGCCTCACGGTGGTCGCGGTGCTCAGCAGCGCGGCGGGCGCGTATTACTACCTGCGCGTCGTGGTCTACATGTTCATGCACCCCATCCCCGAGGGCGCCCAGCCGCTGGAGCGCAACTGGGGCACGGAGGCCGCGCTCGTCATCGCCACCGTCGCCGTCGTGCTGCTGGGCATCCTCCCCGGCCACGTCACCGACTGGCTGGCCCAGGCCGGCACGCTGTTCGGCCAGTAGCCGCACGCCGGCAGCTCGCGGCACCCGACGCCCGCCTCGGCCCCTGGCCCTGGCGGGCGTTGTCGTTGCGGGGCATGGCTCACGGCGTCAGGGCCGTGGGGGCATTGCAGAAATGAAATGGCTTCGCGCCGCGTCATGCGGATCAGCGGCGGGGCGGCGGATGGTGCGGGGAGCGGAAAAGAAGGCGGCCCGGCACCCGTGAGGGTGTCGGGCCGCGGGTCTTCTCAAGGTGACACACCGGAAGTGCTGAAAGGGTGGGGGGGAACCACTTTCAGCCTCGCTTCGATGCGTCCCGAGGTAGCCTTTAGCAGGTGCCGTGCCAGCGCCTTCGCGGGACGAAACTCCAGAGTTCTCAGCCACTTAGGCGACAGAGCGGTGTTTTTGCTCCATTGCAGGCCTGAAATCGCGTTTCAGGGATGAAAACACCCAACGAATTCAGGCAGTTGGTTTTTTCATCCCTGAACGGGGGTGATTTCGGATCTGCACTCGCACCGGGAGGCCGGGTGGACTCCGCTGGGAGGCTATTCGCGGGCGCCCGCGGGGGGCCGGAGGTTGAGCCGCTTCATCTTCCGCCACAGCGTGGTGGAGGAGACGCCCAGCTCGTCCGCGACGCGGGCCAGGTCCACGCCGTGGCGCTCCAGGGCCTGCACGATGGCGCGGCGCTCCGCGTCCTCCACCACCTCCGCCAGCGTGGGCCCGGACGCCTCCGCGCCGGTGGGCCTGGGGGCGGCGTCGGTGGGCGGCAGGCCGGTGGCTTCAGGCGGTGGGGGGACGTCCGGGAGCACGCGGCCCTGGGGGCGCAGCGGGAAGTCCTCGGGGAGCAGCTCGTCCCCTTCCGCCAGCGCGGCGGCCTGCTCCACCAGGTTCTCCAGCTCGCGCACGTTGCCGGGGAAGCGGTACGTCATCAGGTGGTCCACGGCGGCGGCGGACAGGCGCCGGGTCCGGGGGCTGCGGGTGTTGGCGCGGTCCAGGAAGTGCTGCGCCAGCGCGGGCACGTCCTCCAGGCGCTCGCGCAGCGGGGGCACGCGCAGCAGCACCACGTTGAGGCGGTAGTAGAGGTCCTGGCGGAAGCGCTTCTCCTTCACCTCCAGCTCGATGTCGCGGTTGGTGGCCGCGGCGATCCTCACGTCCACGCGCAGCGCGGTGGACTCGCCCACGCGGCGCACCTCGCCGTCCTGGAGCGTGCGCAGGAGCTTGGACTGGAAGGTGGGGCTCGTCTCCGTCACCTCGTCGATGAAGAGCGTGCCGTTGTCCGCTTCCTCGAAGAGGCCCCGGCGCGCCTTCACCGCGCCGGTGAAGGCGCCCTTGGCGTGGCCGAAGAGCTCGCTCTCCAGCAGCGTTTCGCTGATGGCCGCGCAGTTGACGGGCACGAAGGGCTGCTTGCTGCGGCGGCTGTGCGCGTGGAGGGCGCGGGCCACCAGCTCCTTGCCCGTGCCGCTCTCGCCCTGGATGAGGACGGTGGCGTCGCTCTGCGCGACGCGGACCAGGCGCGTGGTGAGCTCGCGCATGGCCGGGCTGCGGCCCACCAGCGCGGACAGGCCGTGGCGCTCCGCGAACTCCGTGGCGAAGTTGTCCACCGCCGCCTGGAGCTTGGCGCGCTCCAGGGCGCGCTCCACGCGGTAGAGCAGCTCGCCTTCCTTGAAGGGCTTGGTGACGTAGTCGTACGCCCCCAGGCGCATGGCCTCCACCGCGCTCTCGATGGAGCCGAAGGCCGTCATCATGATGACCTGGAGGCGCGGGGCGACCTCCAGCGCGCGCCGCAGGAGCGTGAGCCCGTCCATGGGCTCCATCTTCAGGTCCGTGAGGAGCAGGTCCACGCGCTCCCTCGCGAGCAGGTCCAGGGCCTCCTCGCCGGTGGCGGACTCGGAGACGGTGTAGCCCGCCTGCTTCAGGAGCAGCGCG
The DNA here is from genome assembly GCF_042231735.1 of Corallococcus exercitus. Taxonomy (GTDB): domain Bacteria; phylum Myxococcota; class Myxococcia; order Myxococcales; family Myxococcaceae; genus Corallococcus; species Corallococcus exercitus_B. The sequence continues at coordinate 8,063,045 of NZ_CP102577.1, read as the reverse complement.
GTGGTGGCGCGCATGTTGCGCTGGTCGTCCACCACGAGGATGCGTCCTCGGGGAACCGGGGTGGTGGCGTCGGTCATGAGAGGGACTGGGGCTGCGTGAGCGGCAGCCAGAAGGTGAAGGTGGTTCCGCGTCCGGGGGCGCTCTCCACGGCGATTTCACCGCGGTGCTCCTCCAGGATGCGCTTCACCACCGCCAGCCCCAGGCCGGTGCCCTGGGCCTTGGTGGTGAAGAAGGGTTCGAAGACGCGGTGGAGCAGCTCCGCCGGGATGCCCGGCCCCTGGTCCATCACGTCGATGCGCAGCTGCTCGCGGCCGCCGTGGGTGTCCCGGCGCGCCTGCACCCAGACCTCGCCCCCCTGGGGCATGGCCTGGATGGCGTTGACGGCCACGTTGAACAGGGCCTGGCGGATCTGCCGCCGGTCCATGGGCACCGTGGCGACGCCGGGCTCCACCTCCACGTGGACGTGCACCGGGCGCTCCGTGGGGGCCTGGGCCCGCGCGGCCTCCAGGGCGTCCTGGAGCACGCGCAGCAGGTCCTCCGGCTGGAGCACCGGGTTGCGCGGGCGGGTGAAGTCCAGGAGGTCGGCCACCATCCGGTTCAGGCGGTCGCTCTCCTCCGCGACGATGTCCAGCAACATCGCCGTGTCCCCGCTGGGGCTCATGATGCGCCGGAGCGTGGCCACCGCGTTGAAGATGACGCCCAGGGGGTTTCGCACCTCGTGGGCGACGATGGCGGACAGCTCGCCCAGCGCGGCGAAGCGCTCGCGCTTCACCATCTCCGCGCGGGTGGCGGCCAGCTCCGCGTAGCTGGCCCACAGGGATTCGTAGAGGCGCGCGTTGGCGATGGACAGCGCCAGCTGGCCGCACGTCGCCTCCGCCAGCTCGATCAGCTCCGGGCCGAAGGGGCGCGGGCCGCGCACGTCGTCCACCAGCACCACGCCGATGAGCTCCTCGCGCGAGGTGAGCGGCAGGCCCAGCAGCGCCTTCTCCCCCAGCCGGTCGATGAGCACGGCGCTGACGGAGACGCTCGCCGAGGTCAGGTCCTCCACCGCGATGGGCTTGCGCTCCAGGGCCACGCGCGCGGCCAGGTCGTCGCTGTCGAGCGGCACCACCACCGTGCGGAACAGGTCGCGGTGGGCCGCCGACGCCGCCGCGCCCCTGAGCACCTTGGCCTGCTCGTCGTAGAGCAGGATGAAGCAGTTGGACACGTCCAACAGGTGCACCAGGAAGTCGGACGCGACGTCCAGGATGCTCGCCGTCTCCAGCACGCCCGACGTGGTGCGCGCCAGGTCCAGCAACAGGCGCGTCTCCGTGAGCTGGCGCGCGGACTCCGCCCGGAGGCGGCGCTGCTCCAGCAGCGTCACCAGCAGCTCCGCGAGCGTGGACAGCAGCCGCGCGTCGCGCTCGTCGAAGGGGCGCTCCTTCGCGCGCAGCGCCTGCACCACGCCCACGCACTCACCGCCCCGGGTGAGCCGCGCCGCCGTCCCGCTGCCGAAGCGGCCCTCGGACAGCGTCTCCAGCGCGCGCCCCTGCGCCTCCGACGACAGCACCCCTCCGTCCTCCCGCAGCGACGAGGCCAGGAGCACGCCGGTGGCCCGGGCCGCGTCCCCCGCCGTCACACTCCCCTCCTCCAGCCCCACGTGGGCGGAGAGCCGGGGCGCCTGTCCCGGGTCGGAGGTGACGTGCAGCGCCACCGCGCGGGCCTGGAGCAGCTCCGCCACGCGCGCGAGGAACGTCTCCGGCGGCGGGGGCACGGGCTGCGCCACGAAGCGCGCCATCTCCGCCACCGACTCCACCTCCCAGCGGCTGCGCGCCCCGTCCGCCTGGAGGTGCGCGTCCGCGAGCGCCGCGCCCACCACCTTCGCGAAGAGCGTCAGCACCGAGCCGTGCCGGGGCGCCACCCACGGGCCCGCGACCCACAGCACCTCCGACTGGGGCCCGCCCACCGGCAGGTACGCGTGCGTGGGCTGCGCCTGGTCCGCGCCGCCGAACACCGGCCGCCCGTCCGACAGGGCCTCCAGCGCCAGGTGCGCATCCGCCGGCAGGGACACGCCGTCGCGCACCACCAGCCGCGTGCCGTCCCAGCGCAGGATGCGCGCCCGGAAGCCCGCGGCCTCCAGGCCCGCCAGCGCCACGCGCCGCACGCCCTCCTCCGAGCGCGCGGACACCAGCCCCGCGGAGGTGTCCACCAGCCGCTCCGCCACCACCAGCTCCACGGGCCGGTCCGATATCACCATGCAGCTGAGCAACAGGGCGAAGCGCCCCCCCTCCAGGCTCAGGGGGTTGGCCTGCACGTACACCTCGCCCGGCGCGCCGTGGACACTGAGCACCTTGTAGAGCTGGGGGCGGCCGTCCAGCGGCGCACCCGTGGCCAGCCGGTGGAAGCGGTCCCCCATCCGGCTGCGCTCCTCCGGTTGCACGAAGTCCAGGAAGGAGCGGCCCTCCACCTGCTCCAGGGTCAGCCCCAACAGCCGCGCGTACGCGACGTTGGCCACCTGGACGCGCCCCTCCGCCTCCACCACCAGCATGGGCTGGGCGAAGGGCTCCACCAGGGCGCGCAGCGCCTGCTCGCTGTAGACCTTGGGACTCATCCGCGACGCAGCACCCGTTTGTCCCCCACCCTCAGCGTGACCTTCTCCCGGTCGAAGTACTCCGACAGCGGGATGGTGAACTTGCGGCTCTGGCCCACCAGCTCCTTGAAGCCCTGCGTGGTGATCTCCTTCTGCTCCTTCAGGTACGCCACCAGCCGGCCGCGCAGGTCCTCCAGCGCGCCCGCGTCGAAGCACAGCTCCTCGCTCACCCGCACGCCCACGCCCGACGCCACCAGCACCTTCAGCAGCTCCTGCAGCTTCGCGGGCGGAAGCGCCAGCTTCTGAGCCAGCTCCGTGACCGTGGGCGGCGCGAGCCCCGCCGCGGACAGCTCCGTGGACAGGCGCGTGCGCGCGGCCTCGTCACCCAGCGTGAGCGTACGACCCCGCCCCTGCAGGCGCACCAGGTCCTTCTCCGCCTCCACGCGGCCCGCGTCCACCAGCGCCTGCACCACACGCTGGAACAAGCGGGCGTCCAGCTGGGCGGAGAGCCGCTGACGGAGCTCCTCGCGCGACAGGCCGTCTCGCATGGGCTCGCGCTCGTGGAACGCGGCGAGCAGCGCGAGCGAGCGCTGGCGCAGGCCCTCGAACACGTCCTGCGCCACGTAGAGCCGCCGGTCGCGGTCCACCAGCAGCACCTGCCCCTTCGCGCCCAGCAGCTCCAGCGTGCGCGAGAGCACCTTGGGCGAAAGCCCCGAGCGGCCGAACAGCTCCGTCTGCGTGAGCCCCGCGTAGCCCGCCTGCCTGAGGAGCCACGCCACCTGTCCCCCCGCGTCCGCCTCCAGCAGCGGCCGCACCACCGAGGACGCGCCCCGGCGCCGGCGCGGCGGCGTGATGGAGAGCACGCGCCCTCCGGCCACCGTGGCGCCCCGGCCCGGCAGCGCGCGCGAGCCGCGCAGGATGAAGCGCTGACCGACGAGCGCCCCCACCGGCGACTCCAGCCGCAGCTGCGCGAGCCCCGTCTCCCCCGGCGCGAGCGAGTCCAGGTCCAGGAGCGCCACCGTGGCCTCCACCTGCGCGGTGCCCAGGTGGAGCAGCAGCTTGCGGCGCCTGGGCAGCGGCGCTTCCGCGGCGGGCAGCAGCGTCAGCTCCACGTCCAGCATGGACGTCTCCGGCAGCTCGCCCGCGCGCGTGAGCACCATGCCCCGGTGCACGTCCTCCGTCTGCACGTCCGCCACGTTCACCGCCGCGCGCTGCCCTGCCTCCACGCGCGCCACCGGCTGGCCGTGCACCTGCACGCCCCGGACGCGAAAGGGGCCCGGACGCGCGCCAGCCGCCGAGGGCAGCAGCGCCACCGCGTCATCCACCGCCAGCGCGCCGGACAACAGCGTGCCCGTCACCACCGTGCCGAAGCCCTTGATGGTGAAGGCCCGGTCCACGGGGAGGAACGCCGGGCCCTCGGAGGGGCGCCGCGGCAGCGCGCCGCCCGCGCGGCCGAGCGCGGACTTGAGCTCCGCCAGCCCCGCGCCCGTACGCGACGACACGGGCACCACGGGGGCGGAATCCAGGAAGGTGCCGGCGGTGAGCGCGGCGAGGTCCGCCTCCACCAGCGCGCGCCAGTCGTCTCCCAGCGTGTCCAGCAGGTCCGCCTTGGTGAGCGCGACGACGCCCGCCTTCACGCCGAGCAGCCGGCAGATGTCCAGGTGCTCGCGCGTCTGGGGCATGACGCCCTCGTCGGCGGCCACCACCAGCACCGCCAGGTCCACGCCGCCCGCGCCCGCGGCCATGGCCTTCACGAAGCGCTCGTGGCCGGGCACGTCCACCACGCCCGCCACCTGTCCGTCCGGCAGGGGCAGGTGGGCGAAGCCCAGCTCCAGGGTGATGCCCCGCCGCTTCTCCTCCGGGAGCCGGTCGGTGTCGGTGCCCGTCAGCGCCTTCACGAGGGACGTCTTGCCGTGGTCGATGTGCCCCGCCGTCCCGATGATCATCGCCGCGTCAGCGCCCTTGTCTTGTAGCCCGGAGCCCTGAAACTAGGCGCCGGCCTTGTCGGGGTCGTCGTCGAAGTGCGCGTCGCCCATCACCGGCTCGTAGTCCCACGGGAAGACGAAGAGCGAGTCCGTGGACAGCCCCACGTGGTCCGGCGTGAAGCCCTCCGGCCGCGCAATCAGGCACGCGGTGCGGATCTCCTTCGCGCCCACCTTCTTCGCGAGCGCCGTGGCCAATTCCAGCGTGTCCCCGCTGGATGCAATATCGTCCACGATAAGCACGCGGCGGCCCTTGAGTTCCGGGGGCATCTCCTCGCTCACCTGCGGCTGGCCGCGCTCCTGGGTGCGCTCGCCCTTGTCGCGGCTGCGGCGGCTGATGCGCACGGGGAAGAACTCGCAGCCGAGCGCGCCCGCGAGCGCCCCGCCCACGAACACGCCGCCGTGGGCCACGCCCACCACCGCCTGCGGCTCCCACGCCTGACGGATGGTGCGCGCCAGCTTCTGCACCTTGCGGTCGAACTCCGCCCACGACAGCTCCACCACGCCGGTGGACTTCTGGCGGGACTGGTCGCGGCCGGTGGGTTGGCGCGGGGCCTCCACCTGGGGCGCCAGCACCATGTCATTGGGAATGGAGACGAGCTTCTCCGCCCCGTCCTTCTGGGCGGCGGAGGGCACGGCAGGCTTCGGGGAAGGGTTGCGCTGGTCCTGGGACTTCGGCGGCGCTGCCCGCTTGATGGCCACGGCGAAAGCTCCGGGTGAGGTGCGGCGGCCCTGTCATATCCCGAGCACCGCGACCCCGCCACAACCGCCGCGCCTGCCTCCCCGGACGATGTGAAGCGCTGAAACATCCCCGGCGCCGGCCGGTGCCGGAAGGGATGTCTGTCTTCAAGGCCGAGGGCCCCGGGTGCCGCGTCAGGCAGTGCCTTCCGTGAGCATCTGCTGGATCTCCGCGCCGGGGATGACATAGCGCGTCGTGCAGAACTGGCAGGTGGCCTCCGCCTGGCCTTCCTTCTCCAGCAGGTCCTGGAGCTCCTCGCGGCCCATGGCGAGCAGCGCGAGCTTCACGCGGTCCCGGCTGCACGAGCAGGTGAAGCGCAGGGGGTAGCGCGACATGATCTCCAGGTCCGCCTCCGGCACCAGCGAGCGCAGCAGCGTCAGCGCCCCGTCCTGCGCGTGCGCCTGCACCGCGGTCTGGAACTGCGCCTTGAGCCGGGTGCCCAGCGCCTTGAAGGCGTCCCTGTCCCCGTTGGGGAGGGGCTGCACGAGCAGGCCCACCACGGTGGCGAGCGGATCCTCCTGGCCGTCCACCGGGCCGGGCAGCTGCGCCATCAGCAGGTGCGAGGGGACCTGATCCGACTGGTGGAAGTAGCGCTCCAGGTCCGCCACCAGGTCGAAGTGCTCCAGTTCCACGGACGAGCGGTAGTACTCGCCGCCGCCCTGGTCGCGCAGCACGGACAGGAAGCCCTGGTTCCCGAGCACCGGGCGCCAGTGGTACTTCCCCTCCGTCCCCACGTACTCCACCAGGGTGTTCTTCACGTAGCCGCGCACGACGCCGTTCGCGTCGCCGTCCACGAAGAGGCCGCGCAGGGGGCCGTCGCACTCCAGTTGCACGTTGATCCGGGAGTCCGTGCCCTTGCGCAGCGAGCCCATGAGGGCGGCGACGGTGAGGCCCTGGGACAGGAGGGCGGCGGAGGCCGGCATGCTCTGGTGCGTGGCGCGGGCCTGGCGGGACAGGGCCCCGGTGGTGGCGAGGACCAGGCGCAGGTCCGACGCCTTCAACAATCCACTGACAAGCTCATCGGGCATAGGGCTGGTTAGCGTGCCCCACCCGTTCGCGCCCGCCAACGGAAGAGGGGCGGGGACAGGACGCCCGGCTGGCGGCCAGCAGTCAGGGCGGGGGGCTGGCATCGCCCGGGCTTATGAGTCGGTGTCTTGCGGCTGGCACGGGCAGGTGCGGAAGAAATCCAGCCGGCGTGACGGAACGGCTATAAACCGCCTGTTGGCCGTATCACCCAGGCCCTGACTTGGGCTCGCGGGGGTCTTCCACCCCACCCATCCGCGCGCCCCGCTGGAGACTCGATGAGCACCCAAGCCACCGCCGAAGCCCTCACCGACCGGAATCCCCTGTTGAAGTCGCGGCTGGGTTCGTTCCTCGCCGTGGTGCCCCTGAGCTTCTGGGTCATCAACCATCTGTGGGACAACCTGGCCGCCTTCTACGGCGCGACGGCCTGGGAAAAGTCGGTGACGGAGTACGCGAACCCGTTCGCCCAGGCGTTCACGTTCATCATCGTCATGCTGCCCCTGCTCATCCACGCCGCGTGGGGCGTGGTGCGCATGTTCAGCTTCAAGCCGAACAACCTCGCCTACAACAACTACGGCAACACCAAGTACATCGTGCAGCGCGTGGCGGGCCTGGGCGTGCTCGCGTTCCTGGGCGCGCACATCTGGCTGGCGTTCCTGCAGCCGCGCCTGATGGAGGGCCACGCGGAGCCCTTCATGGATATCGCGCGGGAGATGCACTTCCACGGCCCCACGCTGATGGTTTACCTGCTGGGCACGCTGGGCACCGCGTACCACCTGGCCAACGGCCTGCAGACCTTCGCCATGGGCTGGGGCATCCTCGCGAGCGACCGCTCCATGCGCCGCTTCGAGCCCGTCACCATCATCATCTTCCTCATCCTGCTGGCCATGTCCTGGGGCGCCATCTACGCCCTCTACACGGCGGGCGCGGCGTACGGCCCGGCGGGCATGGACGTCGGCTGAGCAAGCCCCTCGGCGGCAGAGCCGGGGCCCCGGGCCCCGGTCGCTGAAAACACGACCGGCCGCCCCTGACGTCCAGGAGCGGCCGGTTCGCTTTTCAAGGGGAGAGGCCCCAGGCGTCAGAACGGGATGTCTTCGTCCGCCGCGCCGCCGTGGTTGCCGCCCATGCCGCCACCGTCGTCCATGCCCATGGGAGGCGGCTGGCCGTAGTCGTCACGCCCCTGCCCGTAGCCGCCGTTGCCCTGCTGCTGCCGGCGCCCACCACCCGCGCCGCCGCTGTAGCCCTCACCGGCGTCACGGCCGCCGAGGAAGGTGACGGAGGTGGCGACGACCTCGGTGGTGTAGTTCTTCTTGTTCTCCTTATCCATCCACTCGCGCGTCTGCAGACGGCCTTCGACGAAGCACTGCCGTCCCTTCTTGAGGTACTCGCCGCACAGCTCCGCGAGCTTTCCCCAGACGACGATGCGGTGCCACTCGGTGCGCTCCTGCTTCTGGCCGTTCTTGTCGTTCCAGCTCTCGCTCGTCGCGATGCGGAAGTTCGCCACGGCCTGACCGCCCGGGGTGAAGCGCACCTCGGGGTCCGCCCCGAGATTGCCGATGAGAATGACCTTGTTCACGCCTCCAGCCATGTTTCCTCCCGATACCTGACCCACCGACGGGTCAGGTGCACCCTGCGAGGCCACACGCCCCGACAGGTCCTTCAGCCCATAGCATCCACCACTGACATTCCCCTGGCGAGAAACCGGCCAGGGCCAGTGGGCCCGCACGCCTGCCTGCTCCCCGGGCGGGAAGCGCCAGGGATTCCAGGGGTTTGGGAGGGATGAGGAGGGCTGGGGAGGAACGGCCGCCCGGACGGTGGGCGTCCGGGCGGAGGGAGTCCGCGGCGCGGGCCTACCCGCCCGGGCGGAGGACGCCGGAGGCAGGCACGACGTTGGGCGTGGCGGACGCGGGCGCGACCACCTGGACGGGCTGGGCGCGCTGAGAGGTCCGGGCCTCGGCCGTCTTGGTGGTGAGGGTGGAGTCCAGCCCCTTGGCGAAGGCGACGAGCTGCGGATCCGTCCCGCCGGAGCCCAGCTTGCGCAGGGACTTCCAGAACGGGTGCGCGGTGTCCCCGGCCCTCACCAGCCCCTGGGCCAGGAGCGGCACGGTCGCGTCGCGCTCCACGGTGCTCGCGGCGCGCAGGGCGGTGACCAGCTCCTCGGGGGCGGTGCGGGCCACCTCGCCCAGGCCGTCCGCCAGCTCGTCCTGCGCCTCCAGGTCACGGGCGGCGCCGGCCGCGCGGCACAGCTCCATCACGCGGGCCAGGGCCTCCGTGTTCCCGCCGGAGGCCAGCTCCACCATGCTGCTCACGCCGGGCACGCCCACCGACAGGGCGTGGGCCACCTGACGCAGGCGGCCGTAGACGTCATCCGTGGCGGAGTAGCTGTCCAGGAGCGTGCGCGTGCCCAGGTAGTCGTGCGGGTTGGACTGGTAGAGGCTCTCCGCCAGCACGGCGCGCACGGCGGGGTCGCGCTCGCTGCGCCACGCGGTGCGCAGGAAGCCGATGTTGCGTTGATCGCGCTGCTTGCCCAGCTCCAGGTAGGTCTTCACGCGGTTGGCGATGTCCGGCAGGCCGGACTGGGGCTTCTGGCCCTCATTGAGGGAGGCCAGCGCGTTGCCCGGCCCCAGCGTGGAGCCGGTGGCGGCCACGGCGGCGCCCAGCGCGTCCATGCCCGCGACGACGGGGCCGGCGCGGCCCGCGTAGTCGTTGACCATGATGGAGAAGGAGAACTTCTCTCCGCCCGCGGACTGCACGTAGCCGCTGAGCGCGGAGACGCCCTCCAGGGTGCCCGTCTTGGCGCGCAGCCGGCCCACGGCGTCCGTGCCGTCGAAGCGGTACTTGAGCGTGCCGTCCTTGCCGGCGATGCCCAGCGAGGACAGGTACTCCGGGGCCAGCGGGAAGCGCTCGTACATGTGGCGCAGCAGGCGGTCCACCTGCGCGGTGGAGAAGCGGTTGGCGTCGTTGAGACCGCTGCCGTTCTTCATCACGTAGGTGCCGCGCGGGATGCCCACGTCGCGGTCCAGGAACTCCTCCACCACGTCAATGCCCTTGGCGAACGAGCCCGGCGCGCCGCGCAGCTCCGCGCCCATCGTCTTGAGCAGCGTCTCCGCGACGAAGTTGCTGGAGAGCTTGTTGAGGCGCTTGAGGACGATGTCGAACGTGTCGGACTGGGACACGTGCACGACCTTCGCGCGCGACGGCGTCAGGCCCTGCTTCACCTTGCCCTTCACCTTCACGCCGCGCGTGGTGAGCAGCTGCTTGAGCGAGCCGCCGAAGTACATGGGCGGGTTGTCGATCTTCTTCCAGACGCTCACGGCGCCGCGCTCGTCGGGGACCTGGCCCTTGACGATGATCTTCTGCTTGTCCCCGTACGCGTCGGACTTCACGGACACGCGCCGCGCGCGGCCCGGGCCGCTGGTGACGGTGCTGTCCACGACGAAGAAGTCGCTGGGCGGCTCCATGTCCACCACGGCCTTGCCGCCGGGAGCGGAGCGCACGTAGACCGCCACGGCGTTCCAGTTGAGGCTCACCGCGCCGGTGGGCGCCATGTACGCGCGGTCGGAGTCCTCCTGGTCGTAGCCGGGCGGCGTGCGCTCGGGGTCGAACCAGGAATCGTCCACGACGATGTCCTGCACCTCCTTGAGGCCCGCGTGGAGCAGCTCGGAGGTGATGCTGTAGAGGCGCTCGGTGGTGATGGTGGGGTCACCCCTGCCGCGCACGTAGAGCGTCTTGACCTTGCCGTCGGCGGGCAGCTCCGGCTCCACGAGGAACTCCGTCTCGTAGCGGAACTCCGGCCCCAGCGCGACGAGCGCCGCGGAGGACGTGACGAGCTTCACGTTGGAGGCGGGGTTGAGCAGCTCGTCCGCGTTGTGGCTGAACACAACGGAGCCGTCGTCCAGGCTCTGCATGTGCACGCCGACGCGGCTGCTCTTGAGCGCGGTGCGTTGCATCACCTGAACGAGCGCGTTCTTCAGCGCTTCGCGTTCGGCCTTTTTGTCGGCGGACGGCGACGCAGCCAGCGTGGCGGAAGGAAGCCACAGGGCAATGGCGGTCGCTGCCCAGAAGGGTCTGGTTCGAAAAACCTGCACGCACGCTCCGGGGAAGTCGCGATCCATTATGAAGAAGGGACGAAAGGGGCGGCAAGGGTGGGGGGTGGCTGCACGGCCGCCGCTACCCTGCACGCCTGCCTGCTTCCTGGAAACAGGAAGAAGGCTGTCGCAGCATGAGCGCTCCGCCTGACATCCACCTCGTGACAGACGCCATGCCTCCCCTGCCCTTCCGTGCCGTCCGGGTGTTCGTCCTCGCGCTGGCGCTGGTGCTTGACTCCGGCTGCCGGGCCCCGGCGCCACCGGCGGGCATCACGGTGTTGTTGGAGGCCCCACCGGACAGCCTGGATGACCGCTTCGCCCTCACGGCCCATGGACAGCGGCTGGCGCAGCTCATCAGCCCGGGGCTCCTCACCTTCGATGACGCCAGCCGGCCGGTGCCCCAGCTGGCGGAGTCCTTCCGTGACGTTTCCGCGACGGTGGTGGAGTTCGTCCTGCGTCCGGGGCTCACCTTCCACGACGGCAGCGCCCTCACCGCCGAGGACGTGAAGGCCACCTTCGACGCCCTGAGGGAGCCGAAGCTGGGCAGCCCCAAGCGCGAGCGGTACGAGCCGGTGGACCGGGTGGAGGTGGTGGATGCCCGCACGGTGCGCTTCCACCTGAAGCGGCCCTATGCGCCGCTGCTCGCGGAGCTGTCCGCGGCCATCCTGCCCTCGGAGCGGGTGGGGCCCGGAGGCATCGAGGCGCAGGGCCAGCATCCGGTGGGCGCGGGCCCGTTCCGGTTCGAGTCGTGGCCGGACGAGGAGCACCTGACGCTTACGCCCTTCGAAGGGTGGCACGGAGGCAAGCCCGCCGTGTCGCGGCTGACGTTCCGGGTGGTGCGGGACGAGACGACGCGGGTGCTGGAGCTGCTCAAGGGGCGCGCGGACCTGGTGGTGAACAACGTGTCCCCGGCGGTGCTGCCCGCGCTCCGGGAGGCGCCCCACCTGCGCGTGGTGACGAAGCCGGGCACGGGCTTCACGTACCTGGGGCTCAACCTGCGGGAGGGGCCGCTCGCGGACGTGCGCGTGAGGCAGGCGCTGTGCCACCTCATCGACGTGCGTCCGTTGGTGGAGCACAAGCTGCACGGGCTGGCGGAGCCCGCGTCCAGCATGCTGCCCCGCGAGCACTGGGCCTTCACGGCCACGCCGGGGTGCGGCTACGCGCCGGAGGAGGCGGCCCGGCTGCTGGACGCGGCGGGGTATCCGGATCCGGATGGGCCCGGAGGACAGCCGCGCGTGTCCTTCACGTTCAAGACGAGCACGGACCGCTTCCGGCGCGCGGTGGCGCTGGTGCTCAAGGAGCAGCTGGCGAAGGGCGGCGTGGCGGTGGAGGTGCGGGCGCTGGAGTTCGGCACGTTCTTCGAGGACGTGCGACGGGGACGCTTCGAGCTGTTCACGTTGAAGTGGGCCGCCGTGATGGAGCCGGACCTGCTCCGGGGCGCGTTCCATTCCGCGAACATCCCCGGGCCGGAGAACCACTGGGGCGGGTTCAACCGGGGCGCGCTGAAGGACCCGGCGCTGGACCGCGTGCTGGACGCGGCGACGCAGGCGTCGAGGGAGGAGCGGCGGACGCTGTACGCGCAGGCGCAGCGGGAGCTGGACGCGGACCTGCCCGTCATCCCGCTGTGGCATGAGGCGAGCGTCGCGGTGGTGTCCTCCAGGCTCGCGGACTTCGAGCCCAGCGCGCATGGCCTGCTGCTGCCGCTGGCGAAGGCGCGCGAAGTGACGCCCGAGCGCAGAGGCACGCCGTGAGCCGGCGACTGGTGTCCGCGGTCATCGCGATGGTGGGGGCATTGCTGCTCGTGTCGCTGTTCCTGCACCTCGTGCCCGGCGACCCGGTGGACGTGATGCTGGGGGAGCAGGCGACGCAGGTGGACCGCGCGGCGCTGCGGCGGGCCGTGGGGCTGGACCTGCCGTGGTACGCGCAGCTCTGGACGTTCGCTCGCGACCTGGCCACCGGGGAGTTGCGCACGTCGCTGCCTCCGTTCCAGCGCAAGGTGCTTCCGGCCCTGGGCGCGGCGCTGCCGTACACGCTGCTGCTCACGGTGGCGGCGATGGCCGTGTCGCTGGTGCTGGCGCTCCCCCTGGGCGTGATGGCGGCGGCGCGGCGGGGGACTCCGGTGGACGCGGCGGCGATGGGGGTGTCCGTGGCGGGGGGCGCCCTGCCCCGCTTCTGGCTGGGCCCCGTGCTCATCATCCTCTTCGCGCTGAAGCTGGACTGGCTGCCCGTGTCCGGCGCGGAGTCCTGGCGGCACCTGGTGCTGCCCGCGTTCACGCTGGGCACCGCGCTGGCCGCGTTCCTCGCGCGGATGACTCGCGCCACGATGCTCGAGGCGCTGCGCGAGGACTACGTCACCGTGGCCCGGGCCAAGGGGCTGTCGCCCCGCGTGGTGCTGTGGAAGCACGCGTTCCGCAACGCGCTGCTGCCGCTGGTGACCGTGCTGGGCCTGGAGTTCGGCGCGTTGCTGGGCGGTGCCATCGTGACGGAGAAGGTGTTCGCCTGGCCGGGCATGGGCACGCTGCTGCTCACCGCCATCGAGAAGCGCGACTACAACACCGTGCGCGCCACCGTGCTCCTCTTCACCTTCAGCTACGTCCTGGTCAACACGCTCACCGACCTGGCCTATGCGTGGGTCGACCCGCGCGTGCGGAGGCGCTCATGAGCGCGGCCCACCGCTTCCGGCTGCACTCCTGGGGCGCCCGGTTCGGGCTCGCCGTGGCGTGTGTCTGGGTGTTCACCGCGCTGTTCGCGCCGTGGCTCAGCCCTCATTCGCCGGACGCCATCGACCTCACTCGCGAGCTGTCGCGCCCGACCTCCGGCCACCTGCTGGGCACGGGGGAGAACGGCATCGACGTGCTCACGCACGTGCTGTACGGCGCGCGCGTGTCGCTGGAGGTGTCCTTCTTCGCCGTGGTGCTGTCCGCCGCGGTGGGCATCACGCTGGGCGGCATCGCGGGCTATGCGGGCGGGCTCGTGGACGAAGCGTTGATGCGGCTGGTGGACGTGCTGCTCGCGTTCCCCGGCATCCTGCTGGCGCTGTTCATCACCGCCGTGCTGGGCCCCAGCCTCGCCAACGTCGTGTTCGCGCTCTCCTTCACCGGATGGACGGGCTACGCGCGGCTGACGCGCGGACAGGTGCTCACCCTGCGCGAGCGCGACTACGTGCAGGCCGCTCGGGCCCTGGGCAGCGGTCCGGGCCGCATCCTCGTGCGGCACCTGCTGCCCAACGCGGCGGGCCCGCTCCTCGTGCAGGCGACCTTCGCGCTGCCGGGCGCCATCGTCGCGGAGGCGTCGCTGAGCTTCCTGGGGCTGGGCGTCCCTCCGGGCACTCCGTCGTGGGGCGCGCTGGTGGACCAGGGGACGCAGTACCTGCTGGTGGCGCCCCACGTGGCCCTCTTCCCGGGCATCGCGCTGGCGCTCACCGTGCTGGGCTTCAACCTGCTGGGCGATGCGCTGCGCGACGCGATGGATCCACGCCACGAGGGCCGGTGACTTGAAGGCCCCGGGCGTCCCTGGCAGGAAGCAGGGACAAAAGGGAGTGAACCCATGAAGGCCGTGGTGCAGCGGGTCCTGGAAGCGTCGGTGACGGTGGACGGTCAGCGCGTGAGCGAGATGGGCCCGGGCCTGCTCGTGCTGCTGGGCGTGGGCAAGGGCGACACCGACGCGGACCTGACGTGGATGGTGGAGAAGCTGGCCACGCTGCGCATCTTCGAGGACGCCGACGGCAAGATGAACCTGTCGCTGGAGGACACCTCCAAGCACCTCATCGTCGTCAGCCAGTTCACCCTCTACGGCGACGCGCGCAAGGGCCGCCGGCCCAGCTTCATCGACGCGATGGAGCCCGTCGCCGCCAAGGCCCTCTACGAGCGCGCCTGCGAAGCGCTGCGCCAGCGCGGCCTCACCGTGGGCACCGGCATCTTCGCCGCGGACATGAAGGTCGCGCTCGTCAACGACGGGCCCGTCACCATCCTCCTGGAGAGCCCACCGAAGGCCGCCGCTCCGGCCTAACGCACGTCCAGCGTGCGGCGGAAGAACGCCACGCCTTCCGCGACCGTGCGCGCGTGCGAGGCCGGGCGCGTCCCGGCCACCGGGTCGCGGCACAGCATGGCGATGACCTTGAAGCCCTTCGGGTAGCACTCGGGCAGGAACGAGAAGTGGCCCGCGTCGTCCAGGACCACCGTCGTCGTGGTCGCGGCGGGCAACAGCCCGGCCAGGTGCATGCCGTGCCCTTCGTGCGGCATCAGCTCGTCCCCCTTCGCCAGCACCAGCTCCACGGGCTTCTGGATGTCGGCGGTGTCCCGCGCCTCGAAGGACGCCGCCATGCCCGGCGCCATCGCGAACGCGGCCTTCACTCGCGGATCCAGGTACGACGCTCGCGCCTGCTTCATGTCGATGCGGCCGTAGTCCACGTCGCGCAGGCCCTCGCAGCCAATCTCCTCGCGGGTGCCCGGCGTCTTGCAGCGCTTCTCAATCCATTCCAGGTTCAGGTTCAGCCCCACCAGCGCCAGCGCCGTGTAGCCGCCCATGGAGTGCCCCGACGCGCCGATGCGCTCCGGATCCACGCGCGGGCCCCACTTCGGGTCCCTCAGCAGGCGGTCGAGGATGACCGTGAAGTCCTGTGGGCGCTCGTAGGCGCGCGCGAAGCCCTCCGGGCTGGTGTCACCGAAGGTGTTGCCCGGGTGGTTCAGCCCCACGACGACGAAGCCGCGCGCCGCCAGGTTTGAACCGAACCAGGACAGGTCCATCACCGAGCCGCCGCTCCCATGCGACAGCAGCACCACCGGCCAGCGCTCGCGCGCGTCCGACAGCGGTGCGTCCTTCGCGCCGTAGAAGGGCTTGAACAGGTCCGACGGCGCGCGGTTGTCCATTGGCGTGCCCGGCGCCACCGGGTACCAGACCAGCGGCTTCAGCGTGCGGCGGCGGACCGCGTCCTCGTACGTCAGCGACTGCGTGACGCCCACCGCGTAGGCCGCGTCCGCCCCGTAGAGCGACGCGTGGTCCGTGCGCGGTGCTTCCGCCTTCTTCGAGGAGGAACAGCCCCCCGTCAGCAGCGCCGCGGAGACGAGGAGCACGGGACCCAACGGAGCGAGGTGGCAACGCATGGGCCCGAGCATGGCCGTGAACGGCGCCGCGGGGGAAGGGCGTCAGCGGCTACAGCCGCACGGTGGTCCCGCGCGTCACCAGCGCGGCCAGGCCCTGCTTCGTCTGCGCGGCGGTGCGCAGGTGCAGCGTGAGCGCGCCCAGCTCGCGGATCCACGTGGCCGCGTTGGGGCCCAGGCCGGAGAACAGCACGGACAGGGGCGGCGGCTGGGGCAGCCGGCCCGTCCAGTAGCCCAGCACCTCGTCGCGCTCCGGCAGCGACGGCAGCTTCATGCGCTCCTGCTCGCGCGCCAGGAGCCGCTCCAGCTTGCGCGGCAGGTTCACCTGCCAGTGCACCACCGTCTTCGCCGGCCGCCAGGCCCAGTCCGCGAAGGCGAAGCGCTCGCGGACCGCGTACTCGCCCCGGCCCTGCGTGACGAAGACGCGGTCCGGGGGGAAGTCCGGGAAGGGGTCCCACTGCCCGGCCAGCAGCGACGCCAGCCCCTGCTCGCCCGGAGGACGCCGGCGGAAGTTGTCCCGCACCACGCGCGCCGCCTTCGTGTCCCAGTAGGGATAGGCCGGGTCCTCCACCATCAGCGCCAGGTTCAGCGCCTCGTCCCATTCATCCGCGTAGCCGCCGGGGGAGCCGCCCACCTCCCAGCCGCCGGGCGCCTCGTGCCAGGGCTGGAACACCAGCCGGTCCACCAGGTCCATCCACCCGTCCGAGTCCACCGACCCCACGCCCCCCGGCAGCGCCGACGAGGCCAGCCGCTGGCAGAGCGTGAACGCCTGCGCGTCACCCAGGTGGTTGGCGAGGGCCTCCAGCGCGCCGGTGGCGTCCCCCATGGCGCGCGCGAAGAAGGGCAGGACCTGCTCGTGGAAGAAGCGGTCGTTGATGGGACGCAGGACGACGTCCATGCGGGGCGTCTCCTGTCAGCCCCTCAGGGCCGCGCGTCTTCCTGGACGATGAGGGCGTGGATGTCCGCGGCCGTGGGCGCCTCCAGGATGGCCGCCCGGAAGCGCGGGTTCTTGAAGAGGCGCGAGATGCGCGCCAGCGCCTTCAGGTGCACCCCCGCGCTGTTCTCCGGCGCCACCAGCGCGAAGAACAGGTGCGTGGGCTTGCCGTCGATGGACTCGAAGTCCACCCCGGTGCGCGACACGCAGAAGGCGGCCTGGAGGCTGTCCATGCCCGCCAGCTTGCCGTGCGGAATGGCCACGCCCTCGCCAATGCCCGTGCTGCCCAGCTTCTCGCGTTCCTGGAGCACCGCCACCAGCCGGTCCTCGCGCAGATTCGGGTGCGCCCGGACCAGCGTGGTACTCAGCTCGCGCAGCACCTCCGGTTTCGTGCGGGACTGCATGTCCGCGACGACCGCCTGGGGGCTGAGGAAATCGGCGATTCTCAATGGCGCTCCCGCACTGGCGCTCCGGGCCGGCAATGTTTCCTCGGCCGGCAATTACTCCTCACACTGGATTCGCGCAAGGGTCGCCTGGGCGGTGGCAGGCGCTTCGCTCACTGCGCGTCAGCCCGGTGCCGGGTCCCGGCCCGGGCCCAGGCCCGGGGGGAAGCCCCGGACCCGGTCCCTGCTCTGGCCGGCCGGCGCTCAGGTGCCGGTGGCGGCCACCGGAGCTTCGGGCAGGTGCGGCTCAATGAGGCCGAACCCACCCTCCTTGCGGCGGTAGACGATGGACAGCGCCTGGGACTGCTGGTTCTGGAACACGTAGAAGTCGTTGTTCATCAGGTTCATCTGCATCACGGCGTCGTCCACCGACAGCGACTGGATGGCCAGGTGCGTGGTGCGCACCAGCCGGGCGACGCCCGACTCGGCCACCGGCTGCGGGGCCTGGGTGGCGGGGACGGCCTGGATGGGGGCGGGCGGCGAGGACTCGGCGGCCTCCTCCGGCTCGTGGACCTCGAAGACGTCGTGGCGGACCTTGAGGTTGTTCACCAGGTCCTGGCGGTGGTGGACCTTCTCCTTGCCGTGGTGCGACTTGAGCTTGTCGCGGTAGCGGCGCAGCTGGCGCTCGATCTTGTCCATCGCCAGGTCGATGGACGCGTACATGTCATCGCTCTTCTCACGCCCCCGGAGGACCCAGGCGCCGGAGTGGATGGTGATGTCCGCGTGGTGCAGGTGCCGCTCCAACGACAGCACCACGTGGGCCTCACCAGCCCGGTCCAGCAGTCGGTTCACCCGTTCGACCTTTTCACGGGCGTACTCCTTCAGTGAATCCGACGCTCCGAACTGACGGAAGGTGATGTTGAGCTGCATGCGTGGCCGCCTCCTAGGGAGAGAGGTAAGCTCCGTTACAGATCAGAAACGGAGCCCACGCCGAAAGCAACCCGGCCCCCCAGGTTGGAACTTCCCGTTCACGGCTCGCGCTCGCGAAAGCGACCGCAATAGGACACGTCTGGTGTCCGCTGCATGGCACCCGGTGGGGATTCCGACCCGGGTCCCATTTTCCGGTCCGGTCTCCCCCACACCGCGTGCGTGGTCCTCACGCCAGCAACATGCCTCCGGTGACGCCCAGGATGTCGCCGTTGACGAAGCGCGACTCGTCGCACGCGAGGAACACGTAGGAGGGCGCCAGCTCCGCGGGCTGCGCGGGCCTGCCCGTAGGCGAGCTCTTGCCGAACTCCTTCACCTTCTCCCCGTCGAAGGACTGCGGGATGAGCGGCGTCCACACCGGCCCCGGCGCCACGGCGTTCACCCGGATGCCCCGGCCGATGAGCTCCTGCGACAGGCCCTTGGTGAAGGCGACGATGGCACCCTTCGTGGTCGCGTAGTCGAGGATCTCCGCCGAGGGCTGGTACGCCTGGATGGACGCGGTGTTGATGATGGTCGCGCCCGGCTTCATGTGCGGCAGCGCGTACTTCACCAGGTGGAACATCGCGAGGATGTTGACCCGGAAGGTGCGCTCCACGCGCTCCGCGTCCAGCTCCTCGAACTTCTCCACCGCCTTGCCCTGGTAGGCGGCGTTGTTCACGAGCACGTCGATGCGGCCGAACTTCTTCACCGTGTCCTCGACGATGCGCTTGCAGGTGGCCTCCAGCGCCATGTCACCCGCCAGCGCCAGCGCCTGCCGCCCGGAGCCTTCAATCACGCGGCGGGTGTGGTTCGCGTCATCGCCCTCGTTGAGGTACGCGAACGCCACGTCCGCGCCCTCGCGCGCGAAGGCCAGGCACACCGCGCGGCCAATGCCGCTGTCGCCGCCCGTCACCAGCGCGACGCGGTCCTGCAGCCGGCCGAAGCCCTTGTACGACTGCTCGCCGTAGTCGGGCTCCGGGGACATGGCGCCCTCGTGGCCGGGGGCGGGCTGCGTCTGCTCGGGGAAGGGCGGCTTGGGTCCGGCGTTGCGAGGGTCGGGGTTGCGGGCCATGTCATCACTCCGTGGGGAAGAAAGGCGTTCCCTCACGGTGGAGGTGATGGCGCGGGGCGGCAATCACGCACCGGCCGCCTGCCCGTCCACCGCCCGGCGGCCCGACAGGCTCAGGGCACCACGGAGAGCACGAAGTCCTGCGAGTGGTAGATGGCGCCCGAGCACGACGCGACGCCCGTGCACTCGCCCACGGTGCCCACCAGGTCCGCGCCCAGGGTCAGGGTGTGGTTGGCCTGCGGGGTGCCGACGGGGATGTCGATGGTGGCCTTGTTGCCGTCCTGCGTGACGGTGAGCACGCCGGGCGCCCTGCCCCCTTCGCGCAGGAGCAGCGCCTCCACGGGGCCGGGCACCTCCGTCGCGGGCTCCCAGAGGAAGTCATACGTCTGCCCCACGCGCAGCTTGTCCGGGGTGCCCTCGCCCTGGAACGTGAACCTGCGCTTGGCCTTGGCCTTGAGGACCACCAGGCGCACGGTGCTGGTGGCGTCCTGGAGCTGCACGGTGATGTCCTCCACCGGCTGGCGGCCCCAGGCGGCCGGGTCGAAGTTGAAGTAGGCGCGGCTGTTCTCGCACGCCTCCGAGCGGCCCCCCACGTCCGACGCGCCGCCCGGCACCAGGGTCATGGGCTCGCCGTTGAAGGTGGCCGTGACGTCGTCCGCGAAGCGCGAGCACGGGCCGTCCGCCGCCACCGAGTAGCTGACGGTGAAGCGGTGCGCGCCCTGCGCGTCCGGCGTCTCCGCGTCGTCCACGTCCGCCAGCGCGAAGGTGAGCGAGCGGTCCGCCAGCTCCGCCAGCGTCATCACCTTCGTCTCACCTCCGCCACAGCCGGTGAGCGCCACGAGCGCCCCCAGGACGGTGAGGCGGGAAACGGTTCGACGCGGGCTCGGAGCAGTGAAGGTCATGGCGGCCGGCACCCTATCACTCCCGCGCCAGCAGTCCTTCGAGCCGCGCCTTCACGCCCGGCCACTCGGTGTCGATGAACCCGTAGTACGCGCTGTCCCGCACCACGCCGCCGCGCACGAGCATGTGGTTGCGCAGGATGCCCTCGAAGGTGGCGCCCAGCCGCTCGATGGCGGCGCGCGAGCGCACGTTGCGCCGGTCGGTCTTGAGCTGCACGCGCATCACGCCCAGCGTCTCGAAGGCGTGCGTGAGCAGCAGGAACTTGCACTCGGTGTTCACCCGCGTGCGCCACGCCCGGCGGCCCAGCCAGGTGGAGCCGATCTCCAGCGTGCGGTAATAGCGGGAGATGTCCAGGTAGCGCGTGGTGCCCACCACGTCCCCGCTCGCCCGCTCGAGGATGGCGAAGGCCTGCTCGGTGCCCCGGCTGGACGCCATCAGGGCCTGGATGACGTAGTCCTGCACGTCGTCCCGCGTGCGCAGCACGGACGAGAAGTGGGCGAAGATCTCCGGCTCGCAGAGCGCCGTGAGCGCGGGCACGTGCTCCTGGGACAGGGGCACCAGCCGCACCGCCCGCCCCTCCAGGGTGACGGGCGGGACGACGAGCGGCACGGGTTCGCGGCGGGGAACGCCGACATCGGTGGGGAGCACGGGGTCCATGGACCGCTTCATGCCCCAACCCCGGCCCTGGCGTGCAGGGCCGGTTCCGACAAACCGGCTGGACCAGCGGCTCTAGAAGTACTTCTTGCGCTTGCTGCTGGGGAGGATGCCCAGCACCTCGCGGTACTTGGCCACCGTGCGGCGGGCGATCTCGGTGCCCTGCGAGCGCAAGAGCTCCACGATCTTCTGGTCCGAGTACGGGTTGCGCGGGTCTTCCTGCGACACGAGCTGCTTGATGTGGTGCTTCACGGCCTCGCTGGCCGTGTCCTCGCCGGACACGCGCGCGATGGACGAGTTGAAGAAGTACTTCAGCTCGAAGATGCCCTGCGGCGTGTGCACGTACTTGCTCGTGGTGACGCGGCTGACGGTGGACTCGTGCATGCCGATGTCCTCCGCCACGTCACGCAGGATGAGGGGCTTGAGGTGCGCGATGCCCTTGTCCAGGAAGTCCCGCTGGAACTTCACGATGCTCTCGGTGACCTTGTAGATGGTCCGCTGCCGCTGGTGGATGGAGCGGATGAGCCACATCGCGCTGCGCAGCTTGTCCTGGATGAACTCCTTCGTCTGCCCGGGGCTCACCGCGCCCGTCTTGAGCGCGTTCCGGTACATGCCGGAGATGCGCAGCTTGGACAGGCCGTCGTCGTTGAGGACCACGGTGTAGTCCTCGTCCCCCAGCTTGTAGACGAAGACGTCGGGGGTGATGTACTGCGCGTCATCCCCGCTGAAGTTGCGGCCCGGCCGCGGATCCAGCTTCGGGAGCAGCTTCGCCGCCGCGACCACTTCCTCCAAGGTGACCTTGAGGTCCTTGGCGATGGCCGGGAGGTTCTTGCTCTCCAGGTACTTCATGTGGCGCTTGATGATGAGGCCCAGGAGCGCCGCGTTCGGGTCCTTCATCGCCTGCAGCTGGATGAGCAGGCACTCCTGCAGGTCGCGCGCGCCGCAGCCCCGGGGCTCCAGGTTCTGGATGCGGCGCAGGGTGCGCTCGGCCACGTGCATGGGCACGTCCGCCTCGTTGGACAGGCGGATGAGCGGGTCGCCCTCAATCTCCGGCAGCTTGAGGTAGCCGTCGTCGTCCAGGTTCCCCAGGATGAGCACCGCCACGCGGCGCTCGGCCTCGTTGAGCCGCAGCGTGCCCAGCTGCTCCTGGAGGTGGTCGACCAGGTCCTCCTTCTTCACCATGTTGGCTTCGAACGACGGCAGGTCGTCCGTGGCCACGTTGCCCTTGTTGGAGGCGGTGGTGGGCTCGTTGAACTGGTAGCTGTTGAGGTAGGACTCCCAGTCAATCTCCGGGGGGCCCTCGCCGTCCGCCTTGAACTCCTGGGCGGTCTCCGGCGTCGCCGACGGCAGGTCCACGTCCCGCGAGATTTCCGTGTTGTCCGCTTCGAGCGAGGCCTCGCCAGGCTCCTTCTCGCTCACCTCGCCGGGCATGCCCTCCTCGGGCTGCTCCAGCAGGGGGTTCTGCTCCATCTCCTCGCGGACCTGGTCCAGGAGCTCCATTCGCGAGAGCTGGAGGAGCTTGATGGCCTGCTGCAGCTGGGGCGTCATCACCAGCTGCTGCGCGAGCTTCAGGCTCTGTTTGAGTTCCATCGCCATGTGGGGGCGTCTCCGGAAGGCATGCGTGCCACTTGATTGGAGATTCCAATCAAGGACCGTGCCAACCTAACAAGGACCCCCGGCCACGTCCAGTGCCCCAGCGCGTGGTTTCTGATTTGCAGCGTGAAAAATCCGCTGGAAATCCGACAGGTTGCCGCAACCCCCGCCTGCTCGGCTGATGTTCAAACGTCGACGCAAAAGCGGGGCCAACTTCACCCGGAGCATCTGGAGACATACGGGGAGAGCGGCTTTTCACGGAGCCTGGAGACGGAACCGGTCTCCCAGGTAGACGGCTCTCGCGCGGGCCGAGCCGGCGATCTGCGCGGGGGTGCCCTCTTCGAGGATCTGCCCCTGTGCGATGATGTACGCCCGGTCACAGATGCCCAGGGTGTCCTGGACGTTGTGGTCGGTGATGAGGATGCCCAGGCCCCGCTCGCGCAGGAGGTGAATCTGGCGCTGGAGGTCGCCCACGTTGATGGGGTCCACGCCGGCGAAGGGCTCGTCGAAGAGGATGAAGCGGGGGGCGGGGATGAGGCTGCGGGCAATCTCCGCGCGCCGCCGCTCGCCGCCGGAGAGCGTCTCGCCCCAGGACTCGGCGACGTGGGAGAGGCCGAACTCCTCCAGGAGGGTGTCCGCGCGCTTCTGGCGGTCCTGGGCGGTGAGCCCCTTCTGGAGCTCCAGCACGGCGAGGAAGTTCTCGCGCACCGTGAGCTTGCGGAAGACGGAGGCCTCCTGCGGCAGGTAGCCCACGCCCCGGCGGGCGCGGCGGTGCATGGGCAGGTGGGTGAGGTCCTCGTCGCCCACGCGCACCCGGCCCGCGTCCGGCGTCACCAGCCCCACCACCATGTTGAAGCTCGTCGTCTTGCCGGCGCCGTTGGGGCCCAGCAGGCCCACGACTTCACCCGGAGCGACGTTGAAGGACACGTCCCGCACCACCTGGCGGCGGCGGAAGGACTTCTGGAGCCCTTCGGCGTACAGCTTCGCGCCGCTCATGGCGTCGTGCCCGCCGGCGGCTTGGGCGCGGGGGCCTTCTTGCGGGTGCCGGGGACGGCGGTGGTGGACGGGGAGTCCACGAGGATGCGGGCGTTCTCCACCTCCAGGCGCTCGTTGCCCAGGATGAGGCGCACCTTGGTGCCGGTGAGGTAGGTGTTGCCCTGGCGGGCCTCCGGGGAGCCCGTCACCACCAGCACGCCCGAGGGCACGTCGTAGTCGGCGCGCTCGCCGCGGGCCTGCCGGTCGCCGTCCACGGCGCGCACGTTGCCGGCGCACACCACGCGCGTCACCTGACGGGTGGCGTTGTAGTAGCCGGTCATCTTGTCGCAGCGGATGTCCATGGTCTGGTGCTTCACCACCACGTTGCCGGTGAGCACCGCCTGGTTGCGGTCGCCGGTGACGTGGTCCGCGGACAGGTCCACCGGGTTGCGCAGGCCCGTGGGCGCCAGCGACGTGCCCGGCGCGGGCGGCGGGGCGGCCGGGGTGCTCGCGGCGGGCGCGGCCGGAGTGGCACCGGGCTTCGCTGCGGGCGCGGCCGGGGTGGCGCCGGGCTTCGACGCGGGGGCCTGGGGGGACGTGGGCTGGGCCAGGAACAGCGCCATCACGAGGAACTCAATCACTCCGTCGCTCCGCCCAGCGCGGCTTGGACCGCGCCCTCGAAGGTGAACGTCTGGTCCGCGGCGGACAGCGTGAAGCGGTCCGCGCGCATCTGGTAGTCGGGGCCCTTCATCGTCACGCCCTCCTCGCCGTGGGCCCGCCGCGAGTCGGCGTTGTAGGTAAGCCGGGGGGTGTTGGCCACCATCCCCTCTCCCGTCCGCACGACGACGCCGCCGGTGCCCACCCACGTCTTGGACGCGAGGCTGCCGTCCATATTCGGCGCGGTGATGGTGGTGCCTTGCGGCGTGGAGGAAGGCGAGCCCTGCGCGCTCTTCCCGGGGGGCAGGCGCACGACGACTTCCGTGGCCTGCACCTCCCCTCCCGCGCGCCGGTAGAGGACACGCGAGGCGGTGCCGGAGACCTGGAGCGTGTCGCCCTCGTAGGAGCGCAGGCGCGCGCCCTCCAGCACCACGTCCGGGCGCGGCTCGTTCGCGGCGCCCGGGGCGGGACGGCGCGGCGCGCAGGCGGTGGCGAGGAGTCCCAGGAAGCTCAAGGCAAGCAGGCGCGGCACGAGGCCCTCCTTATCACCGCGCCGGGGCGGACGGTGCGTCGGCAAGGGCCGGGGGAACGTCCTGGGGAGGACGCGTCTTCCAGCGCTGATGCATCCACACCCACTGTTCGGGTGCGCGGCGGATGGCCGCCTCGATGCGCTGCGACAGGGCGGCGGTGAGGGCCTGCACGGCCGCTTCACGCTCCGTCGCGTCCGGGGGCGGCACCTCCTCCATGGTGAGGCGGTAGCCCTGCCCGTCGCGCTGGCAGAAGCCCACCACCACCGCCGCGCCGGTGCGCAGCGCCAGGTCCGCCGCCGCGCGAGGGGTGGCCGCCAGCTCCCCGAAGAAGGGCACGAAGACGGACTGCACCTTGGTGTCCTGGTCGATGAGGATGCCCAGGATTTCGCCGCTCCGGAGCGCGCGGAGCATGGCCCGGGCCGCGCCCTCCTGGCCGCGCCAGATGCTGCGCACCCCGCCCTTCGCCCGGAAGTCCTCCACCAGCGCGGTGAGGCGCGGGTCGCTGGTCTCCTTCGCGATGCTCTGGCTGGGGTAGCCCGCCCTCGCCACGCGCCGGGCGAGCAGCTCCCAGTTGCCCACGTGGCCGGACACGAAGACGACGCCCTTTCCCCTGGCCAGCGCGGCCTCCAGCACCCGGCGGTCCTCGTCCGGCCAGGACACCAGGGACTCCAGCCCGGCCTCCAGCGCGCGGGAAGAGGCCACCTCCAGGGCGGCCGCGGCCAGGTGGCGGAAGGCGTCACGGGCGAGTGCGTCACGCTCCGCCCCGGTCTTCTCGGGAAAGGCCCGGGCCAGCGACCGGAGCGCCTTCTGCCGTTCCCCACCCGCGAGGGCGTAGGCCCAGCCGCCCAGGGTCATGCCCAGGGCGCGGGCCATCCCCAGCGGCAGGAACTGGAGCAGGCGCAACATCCCGGCGATGAGCAGGTAGCGCAGGTAACGCTTGAGGCGCTTTGTTAAAGGGGGACGCTCCACGACGCGTCTCCATATCCCATGCGCGAATACAACTTCGATGGCCTCATTGGCCCGACCCACAATTACGCCGGCCTCTCGCCCGGCAACCTGGCGTCACAGCACCACGGCGGCCAGCCCAGCCACCCCCGGGAGGCAGCGCTCCAGGGGCTGGAGAAGATGCGCTTCGTGTCCGAGCTGGGCGTGGGCCAGGCGGTACTCCCGCCCCAGCCGCGCCCCTCCCTGCGCACCCTGCGGGCGCTGGGCTTCACGGGCTCCGACGAGGAGGTCATCACCCGCGCCGCGCGCGACGCGGAGCACCTCCTGCGCCTCACCTCCAGCGCCTCCGCCATGTGGACGGCGAACGCGGCCACGGTGGCGCCGTCGGCGGACACCGCGGACGGCCGGGTGCACCTGACGCCCGCGAACCTCACGCAGATGTTCCACCGCGCCATCGAGGCGGACACCACGCACGCGGTGCTGCGCGCCATCTTCGCGGACGCGAAGCACTTCCAGGTGCACGCGCCGCTGCCGGGCGCCTCGCACTTCGCGGACGAGGGCGCGGCCAACCACACGCGCCTCTTCACGCCGGGGCACAAGGCCGTGCACGTGCTCGCGTGGGGGCGCAGCGCGTGGCAGGACGTGAAGGGGCCGCAGCGCTTCCCCGCGCGCCAGACGCTGGAGTCCAGCCAGGCCCTGGCGCGGCTGCACCAGCTGGCCCCGGAGCAGGTGCTCCTGCCGCAGCAGCACCCGGACGGCATCGACGCGGGCGCGTTCCACACCGACGTGCTCGCGGTGGGCAACGAGCGCTTCCTCATGCTGCACGCGCTGGCGTTCGTGGAGCACCCGAAGCTCCTCCAGACGCTGCGCGAGAAGCTGGGGGACGCCTTCCGCTTCGAGGTCGCCACGGACGCGGAGCTGCCGGTGAAGGACGCGGTGCGCGCGTACCCGTTCAACTCGCAGGTGCTGTCGCTGCCGGACGGCACCATGGCCATCATCGCGCCCATCGAGAGCCGCGAGACGCCCACCGCCCGCGCCTTCCTGGAGCGCGTCGTCGCCGGGGACAACCCGGTGAAGGCGGTGCACTACCTGGACGTTCGACAGTCCATGAACAACGGCGGCGGCCCGGCGTGCCTGCGCCAGCGCATCTTCCTCACGGACGCGGAGCGCGCCGCCGTCACCGCGGACGTCTTCTACTCCCCGGCCCTGCATGAAGGGCTCGCCGCGTGGGTGCGCAAGCACTACCGCGACGTGCTCAAGCCGGAGGACGTGCGGGATCCGCAGCTCGCGCGCGAGACGATGACCGCGCTCGACGAGCTGACGCGCCTGCTCAAGCTGGGCAGCGTGTACGACTTCCAGCAGTGACGTGGCGTGGTCCGCCTGCCTGCCCTCCGGCGCGCCGGACAAGGGCAGGCAGTCCCGGCCGCCCCGCTCGGGTGGCGAATGGCCGCCCGCGTCGTCCGGACACACCTTGAACCACGAGGAGGTGATGTCCCCCATGATTCCGAATGCCATCCAAAGCTACCTGCGGCGCCATCGCGTTCCCTTCGAGCGGTACGCCCACGCCCGGGCGGTGAGCGCGATGGACCTCGTGGACTCCCTCAACGTGCCTGGCTGGCGCGTGGCCAAGTCCGTCATCGTGCTGGCCGACCGGCAGCCCTGGATCGTCGTCGTGCCCGCGCTGACGACGGTGGACCTGCGGCAGATCCGCCACACGCTGGGCGTCCGCACCGCGCGGCTCGCCGCCGAGTCCGAGTTCGTCGACCACTTCCCGGACTGCGAGACGGGCGCCGAGCCTCCCTTTGGCGAGCTGTACGGCCTGCCCGTCGCGATGGACGAGTCCCTGAGCGTCAACGAGCGCCTGCTGTTCCGCGCCGGTTCACACGAGGAGGCCCTGGAGATGCGCTTCCAGGACTTCGCGCGCCTGGAGTGGCCGCTGGTCGCGTCCTTCACCCAGCCGCTCTCGCGAGAGAAGGAGGGCGCGGCGTACGGCACGCCCATGGAGGACTCAGGCGCATCGGCCTGAAGCCCTCAGGGCGAGGGAGCGTCGCTGACCGCCGGTGAGCCCGGCGGGTCCAGCTCCCCCGCCTTCGCGTCCTCCAGCAGCGCCCCCTTGTGTGCGTCCTGCAGCGCACGCTCGCGGGCCTCCAGCCGCGCCGCCCAGGCCTCACCCTCGGCGCGCCGCGCATCATCGAGCGGCATGAGCCTCATGCCCTCGTGCACCGAGCGCGCCGCCGCGTCGTAGCGCGACAGCAGCTCCTGCAACCGGGCCACCGCGAAGTGGCTCTCCGGACCGGGCAGCATCCCCACGACCGAGCGGCGCTGCTCCAGCGCGCGGGCCAGCAGCCCCTCCCGTTCAAAGCTGTCCGCCTCCAGCGACAGCAGGCGCGCGCGCTGACGCAGGTCGGTCAGGTACGGGGCCACCGCGGCCAGCGTGTCCCGGGACCTTCGCGTGAGCCCTGCCTCCTGCTGCCGCGCGGACAGCGTGAAGGCCAGCTCCACGTCCTGGGGAAAGCGCTTCACCAGCGCCTCCAGCGACTGGAGCGCCTCCGCGTGCTTGCCCTGCGCACGCCACACGTCCGCGCGCAGCAGGTGCGTGGCCAGTGCCTCGGGAGCTCTCCGCTCCACCTCCGCGCAGGCCGCCTCCGCCTCGGGAAGCTCCCGCTGGGCCAGCCGTCCTCGCGCTTCCTGCATCCACAGCGCGGTGGCCTCGGGCCGTCCCTCGAAGTGCTCGCGCGCCCAGGCCAGCCACGCGAGTCCCAGCGCGCGGCGTGAGGGCCCGGCGACCAGCGCTTCCGCCAGCTCCACCACCTGTCCGGGCGCTTCGGGCGTGAGAACCTTCAGCTCCTCGAGCGTGCGGGCCCAGGGCATGGCCTCGCTGATCAGCACGCGCGTGTCCCCGGCCTCGTGCGCGAGCCGGTACTCCAGGAAGGCCTGCTCGCGACGGCCCAGGTGCAGCAGGGCCCGCGCGGCCACGCGGTGCGCGGGCGCATCCAGGGGCCGCAGGTACAGCGTGTGATTGACGAAGGCCAGCGCGTCCTTCGCGCCCGCCGCGCCGTTCGACACGGAGGCCATCGCCATCAGCCGGTACAGCAGGTAGTCCGCCGGGTGCACGTCGATGAGCTGGAGCCCCAGCTCTCGCACCTCCGCGCCCGGCGCCCGGGCCGACACGCGCTCCGCCAGCAGGCCTTCCGCGTCCGCCATCCTCCGGCGCCCCGGCACCAGCGCGACGAGCATCACGACGGTGAGGCCCGCCGCCAGCGCCAGCGCGGGGACGACGGGCAGGGCCCCCGTCCTCGTGCGCCGCATGGCCATGCGCTCCGCCTCACGGGGCCGGGCCACCGCGCCCAGCACCACCGCGACCGCGACCGCGCACGCGGGCAGCTCCAGGCTGAAGTCGAAGAGGTTGTGCAGCGCCAGCGCCGCCACGCCGGACAGCACCGCCAGCTCCACCGGCCCGTGGTCCTCGCGCCGCACGCGCCGCACGAAGGCCCAGAGGCCCAGGGCCAGCAGCAGCAGGCCGGGCACGCCCCACTCCGCCGCCACCTGCAACACCCCGTTCTCCGGGTGCGTGAAGGTGTTGGGGTTGGGCTCGGTCTGGTAGCGCGGGAAGGCGGCCTCGAACGCGCCTCGCCCCATGCCCAGCACCGGGAAGGCGCGGGCCGCGCGGGCCATCATCGGCCAGGGCTCCAGCTTGCCCCGGCGCAGGGACTCCACGCCGTCCACGGTGCGCGCCTCCGCCCACAGCTGATCCGCCGCCAGGTACGCGCCCACGGACAGCGTCGCCAGCAGCCCCAGCAGCACCGCCGCGCCCCGTCCCCACGCGGGCCTCGCGGGAGTGCGCGCCTCGCGCCGCTGCTTCATCAGCCACGCGGCGAGCAGCACCTGCCCGAAGACGAAGAACACGATGCCCGCGCGCGACAGCGACAGCAGCACACCCGCGCCGGAGACGAGCGCCGCCATCGCGAAGGGCCACGCGCGCGAGCGCGGCTGCTTCGACAGCGCGAGCCCCACCGCCACCGTCGCGCACAGGCCCAGGAAGCCCGCGAGGTGGTTGGGATTTCCGAACGGCGTCACCAGCGGCGGCCGCGCATGCACGTACGCCCGCAGCCCGAACAGCGTGTCCACGCCGAACAGCGCGTGTCCCAGCCCCACCGCCGCCACCGCCGCGCCCGTGAACGCCAGCACCGCGAGCAGCCGCTGCCGCGACGCCCGCGCCCGGCACACCTGCACCGCCGCGACGAACGTCAGCAGGTAGGCCAGGTGCTTCGCCAGCTCACGCCAGGTGGCCGAAGGCTCCAGCGACACCGGCCGCCAGCCCGTGAGCCCCAGCGGCACCAGCACGTCCTCGCGCAGCGCCGCGGCCTCCGGGCTCACCCAGGCGAGCACCCCGGGCGGCAGCGGCACGAGCTGCAGCGCGCACAGCACCACGCCGCCCACCAGCGGCGCGGCCAGGAGCGGCACGCGCGGAGTCTCCCCCTGCCGCCGCGCTCCCACGAAGGCCAGCACCGCCGCGGCCCCGGACAGCACGCCCAGCGGCCAGGACACCCAAGGCGCCGCGCCGCCGAGCGCCACCGGCCCCAGCACCACCAGCGCCGCGAGCGCCACTTCCGCGAAGACGGTGTACCGGGAGACGCGGTGGGAGCCAGGAGCCATGCGAGGCGCGGGAGTATGTCACGCTCCTCGCGGGCCTCCGTGGCCCGTCCCCTCGGGCAGGAGACGCGCCGCCTGGATGCCTCCTCCCCGGGCGCGGCGGTCCCGGGCCGCCGAATGAACGGGCCCCCCGGGACACCGCTTGCATCCGGGGACCCATCTGGCATCTTCGCCCGACCCCATGCGTCGCTTCCTGCTCACCGCCGCCGTCCTCTGCGCCTCCCTCTCCGGACTCACCGCGTGCAAGAGCACGTGCCGCGAGCTGTCCGAGAAGCTCTGCGAGTGCGCCTTGAACTCGGTGGAGAAGCAGGCCTGCCAGCAGCGCGCCGCCGACGAAGAGAGCCGCGTGGAGCCCACCGCCGAGGATGAGATCGCCTGCGAGGCGAAGCTCGAGAGCTGCGACTGCCGCGCCATCGAGACCGAGGAAGGCAAGAAGGCCTGCGGACTGGCCCGCTGAGCACCGTCCGCTGAAGGGACGGCGCCCGGACCCCACCGCGAAGAACTACGCGCCCGGGGCCACGCGCGCCGGAGCCGGCTGCGCGGGAGCGCCCTCCACCCACGGCTGCAGCGCGCGCTTCACCCGCGTGCGCCACGGCGTCTCCACCCACCGGTGCACCGCCACCGACGCGGGCACCAGCACCACCAGCAGCACCGCCAGGAAGCGCGTGGGCGACGACAGGTCCACGTACCGCTCCAGCCAGTGCACCCCCTCGCTGACGGGGTACTGGAGCAGGTACAGCGCGTAGCTGGCCCCACCCAGGTGCACCAGCCACGGCCGCGCCAGCAGCTGCCCCAGCGGACCGCCGCCGCGCGCCAGGCCGTACACCAGCAGCGCCGACGCGGGCGCCAGGAGCGCGTTGTGCATCAGTGGATACGGAATCGACGCGCCCTGTGAGAAGCCCGCGACCAGCAGCGCCGCGCCCGCCAGCGCCATCACCGCGCCGGAGCGCCGGGGCACCGCCGCCGCCCGCTCCCGCACGAAGACGAGCCCCAGCAGCACGCCCAGCAGGAACTCCGGCAGGCGCACCAGCGGGTTGAACTTCACCACCGCCAGCCACATGCCGCCGAACGCCGCGTCCAGCGTGCCCGGCCCGTCCGGCCGCAGCACCAGGTAGAGCACCGGCGGCAGGAGGCCCAGCATCCACACGCCCACCAGGGCCGCCGCCATGCGCGCGCCCCGGAAGCGCTCCAGCCGCCCGGCCA
Source organism: Corallococcus exercitus (assembly GCF_042231735.1). GTDB lineage: Bacteria > Myxococcota > Myxococcia > Myxococcales > Myxococcaceae > Corallococcus > Corallococcus exercitus_B. The sequence goes on along the minus strand of NZ_CP102577.1, from coordinate 8,032,083 downwards.
GCGCGGGGAACACGGCGTAGAAGAACGCCTCCACCGACACGGACCAGGACGGCGGGTTCCAGTACAGCGCCAGCTTCGGCACCCAGGACTGGAGCAGCATCAGCGTGGTGAGCCCCGCCGTGCCCAGCTTCGCCGCCGCCATGGGCAGCGAGTTCGCCGCCAGCGAGCCCTGCGCCGTGGCCACCGCCGACAGGAGGAACATCAGGAGGAACACGGGATACACGCGCGCCACGCGCGCGCTCCAGAACGCCCGGGGCGGGGTCTGCATCCCGCCGGCCGTGTCCACGTAGTTGTACGCGAGCACGAAGCCGGAAAGGAGGAAGAAGACCCCCACGGACGCATAGCCGGAGGCCACCACCTGCACCATCCACTCCGGCGCCACGCCCTGGATGCACGGGGTGCCGAAGTGGAACAACACGACGTGCAGGGCCGCCAGGAAGCGCAGCCCTGTCAGTGCATCCAGTGAGCCGCCGGACTGCGGCTTCATCTACTTGCGACCGATGCCGAAGTAGGTGAAGCCCTGCTCACGCATGCGCGCGGGCTGGAAGATGTTGCGGCCGTCGAAGACGACCGGCGTCTTCATCAGCTTCTTCATGCGGTCGAAGTCCGGGTGGCGGAACTCGTTCCACTCCGTCACCACGAACAGGCCGTCCACGCCCTCCAGCGCGTCGTACGGCAGGTCCGCGTAGCGGATGCGGTCGCCGAAGACGCGCTTGGCGGCGTGCGAGGACACCGGGTCATGGGCAATCACCGACGCGCCCTTGCCGATGAGGCCCTCGATGACCTCGATGGACGGCGCCTCGCGCATGTCGTCCGTCTTCGGCTTGAACGCCAGGCCCCAGACGCCGAACTTCTTGCCCTCCAGCGACCCGTAGTGCTTCACGGCCTTGTTCACGAGCAGCTTCTTCTGCCGCTCGTTGGTGCGCTCCACCGCGCGCAGCAGGTCCAGCTCCAGGCCGTACTCGCGCGCCGTCGTGACGAGCGCCTTCACGTCCTTGGGGAAGCAGGAGCCGCCGTAGCCCACGCCCGGGAAGAGGAACGGGTAGCCGATGCGCTTGTCCGCGCCCAGGCCCTTGCGCACGAAGTCCACGTCCGCGCCCACCTTCTCGCAGAGCGCGGAGATGTCGTTCATGAACGAGATGCGCGTCGCGAGCATCGCGTTGGCCGCGTACTTCGTCAGCTCCGCGGAGCGCGTGTCCATGAACAGGATGGGGTTCTCCGTGCGCACGAACGGCGCGTAGAGCTCGCCCATGATCTGCCGCGCGCGCTCGGTGTCCGCGCCAATGACGACGCGGTCCGGCTTGAAGAAGTCGTCCAGCGCGGCGCCTTCCTTCAGGAACTCCGGGTTGGAGACGACGTCGAACTCCACGTCCGTCACCTTGGCGATGGCGTCGCGAACCTTGTCCGCGGTGCCCACCGGCACGGTGCTCTTGTCCACCACCACCGTGTACTGCTTCATCGCGCGGCCCACCGCCTGCGCCGCCGCGAGCACGTACTGGAGGTCGGCCTCGCCGCTCTCCCCTTCCGGCGTGCCCACCGCGATGAACACGGCCTGGGCGTTCGCCACGCCCTCCGCCAGGTTCGTGGTGAACGTGAGGCGCTTCTCCTTCACGTTCTTCTTGATGAGCTCCTCCAGACCCGGCTCGTAGATGGGAACCTGTCCATCCTGGAGCATGCGGATCTTCCGCTCGTCGATGTCCACGCACGCGACGTCGTTGCCCGAGTCCGCGAAGCAGGTGCCCGCGACAAGTCCGACGTAGCCCGATCCGATAATGGCAATGCGCATTCTTTAAGTGTCCTGGTTTCGACAGGTGGCGTCATGAACTCATACGCCGACCCGCGCACCGAAAGAAAGCCCGGGGGTGCAGGCCGCAGAGCGACCAGACAGGCTTATCGCCCTGTGAGGAGGCGCCGCAGTCTGTCCACGCCCCGCAGGGCGGACGAACGTCCGGGGGTGCTCACCGGACCCACCACCCCCCGGTCCAGCAGCTCACGCGTGGCGCGGCGCAGCGGCGGGAAGGCGGCGGTGGCCTGTCCTGCCGCGTCCGGGAACAGGCGCGCCACGATGGCCAGCGACGTGTAGAGGGCGCGCTCCAGGCCGAACGCCTCCGCGCGCGACAGGAGCGCCGGGACGTCCATCGGGCGCGAGTACACGCCGCCCATCCAGGTGGCGCCGGTGATGAGCTCGCGCAGGTCCACGAACGACAGCCACGGCACGTCATACCCGTGGTGAGCGTGGTCCAGCGCGGTGAGCAACAGCGCGTCCTCCAGCTCCGGGCGGAAGACGGACTGGCCGTAGACCTTCATGGGCCGGGCGCGCTCGAAGATACCGGCCAGCTGCTCACGCCGGTTCGCGCCCAGCACGTCCGCGTAGAGGTGGATGGGGGTGCGGCCGTCGGACACGATGCGCGCCGCGCCCGTGTTCCCCGTGTCCGGCTCCGGGACGAACTCGTGGTTGGACAGGTAGCCGGCGAAGCCGTCCACGTCCATGCGGCGCACCAGCACCTGGATGTCCAGCACGGGCCGGAAGCCCACGTGCGGGTAGAGCGCCTCCGCGAAGGCCGCGCCGCCCAGCAGCAGCAGCTTGCGGCCCTCCAGCTGATCCACGATGCGCTTGAAGTGGACCAGCTTCATGACGTTGTCGTTCACGGAGCCGGTGTAGATGGACATCAGCCGGTCGCGGGCCCACTCCGGCGCCTCGCCCCCGCCCATCCGGTACTCCAGGTTGTACGCCGCCAGCGGCGCCAGCCCCTGGGAGATGGCCCAGTCGACGTAGGCCTCCCACGGCGCGCCCCGGAGCTTGCCGCGCGGAGGCTCGAAGGAGGACAGGACCCGGAAGGTGTCGAGGAGGCTGGGCGCCATGGTGCGGCACCTTTAATGGGCCGGGCCCGCCCGCCGCAATCACCGTCTTCCAGCAGGCGAGCGGACGGGCCTTGGCGCCCCTGGCTCCGCCCCCGTTCCGGGAGGAGGCCGCAGCCCCCGCAGCCGCCGCAGCGCGTACCGCACCATGGGCCGGGCCCGGGGGGCGAGGGCCAGCTTCACGGCAATCCAGGCCGGCTTGTTCCGCGCCAGCTCCGCGCCCACCAGCCGGGGCCCGGAGAACAGCCGCGTCGCCAGCGCGCGCTGCCACCGGGGCGGCGCCAGCGCCTTGAGCACCCATGGCGGCACCGGCGCGTCGAAGAGCCGGTGCGCGGCGTCCCACGCGTACCACACCAGGTGGGGCAGCCCCGTCTGCCGCGCGCGCGTCACCACCCGGTCCCAGTCGAGCTTCGGGTGCGCCCGCGCCAGCAGCTTCAGGTCGAACAGCCACGCCAGCCGCTGCAGCAGGTGGTTGCTCGCGTGCAGGGCCAGGTACACGGCCTCGTCCTCCGCGCCCAGGTAGCGCACGGGGTGGCCGTCCAGCGTCGCGTCCCCGGCCCGCGCCACCAGCGCGTCGCCCTCCAGCGCCTGGCCGTAGCCCGCGAGCGCGCGGTAGTGCAGCTCCACCATCCCGTCGGGGCCGGTGAGCTCCACGTGGTGCGCGTCGTCCTGGTCCACCTCGCCGGCCTGGGTGGTGAGCCCCATCCCCTCCAGCGCGTGCACGGAGCACAGCACCCGCGCGCGCGGCACCAGCAGGTCCACGTCGTTCGTCGCGCGCTGCAACGGCTCCGGGTAGAGCCTGAGCCCAAGCCCGTAGCCCTTGAGCAGCACCGGCGTCACGCCCACCTCCGCCAGCGCCGCCAGGCTCCGCGACAGCAGCGAGCGCACGCGCATGCCCCGCGCCGCGCTCATCCGGGCCTCGCGATGCAGCAGCGCCCCGGCGTCCGGCGTCAGCGTCCAGCCCGCCTTCGCGAGCGCGTGCTCGACGAAGCCCGCCAGCCCGTGGCGCACGGCGGCCTTCACCAGCGCGTCGCAGTCACCCGCGTCCGAGGGGGCGGGAGTGGACGGCGCTTCCGGCCAGGCCTGGAGCAGGGTCAGCAGGGCCGGAGCGGAGGTCATGGGCTCACCGCCGCAGCGCGATGATGCGCTCGGGCGCCGCGGCCTCCAGCGCCACCAGCTGCGCCACCCGTTCCGCCACCGCGTCCGAGACGACCTCCAGCGCCAGCTCCTCGTCCCGGTCGATGGCGGCCCGGCCGTCGCGCCACACCAGGCGCAGGGCGCCGAACAGGGCTTCCGCCTCCTTCACGTCCAGGCGCACCTCCAGCGCGGTCGCGGCGCCGGCGTCTGGCAGCTGGGACTCGAAGACGACGCCTCCGCCCACGTCGTCATGCGGGCGGCGCAGGCGCAGCTCCAGCACGGACAGGCTCAGGCCCTGGGACAGCGGCCGGACGGCGTTCCACACCTCCTGGAACGAACCGGCCGCGCGCACCGCGGCGGTGACGGAGCGCACCAGCGAGCGCAGCTCCTGGTTGCGCTGGCGCGTCTGCTGGACCGCGCCCATGTGGCGCACGTCCAGGTAGCCCAGCTTGCGCATCAGCACCATGATGACCACGCCGACGCCGCTGAGCAGCAGCGCGCTCTGCGTGCTGTTGGCGAAGTGCAGCCCCAGCGCGGTGAGCATGAACAGCGTGCACAGCGCGTAGAGCACCAGCACGGTGGTGCGGTGCGACAGCAGGAGGCGGCTCATCAGCCGGTGGTGGATGTGCTCCTTGTCCGCGCTGAACAGGGGTCTGCCCAGCAGCGAGCGGCGCACCATGGCCAGCAGCGTGTCCATGATGGGCAGGCCCAGCGCCATCACCGGCACGAGCAGCGCCACCGCGGTGCCGCTCTTCGACGACGTCTTGATGGACACCGCCGCGAGCACGAAGCCCAGGAACATGCTGCCCGTGTCCCCCATGAAGATGGAGGCCGGGTTGAAGTTGAAGACGAGGAACCCGAGGATGGCGCCCGCGAGCGCCACCATCAGCAGGCACAGCAGCACGTCCCCGCGCATCAGCGCGAGCAGGAGGTGGGTGCCCACGCCGAAGAACGCGACGCCGCCCGCCAGCCCGTCCAGCCCGTCGATGAGGTTGAGCGCGTTGATGACGCCCACCACCCACAGCACCGTCAGGGGCAGGCTCAAGAGCCCCAGCGTCAGCTCCGCGCCGAAGGGGTTGGCCAGCACCTCGATGCGGAAGCCCAGCGCGTACAACCCCAGCGCCACCGCGAACTGCACGGAGAACTTCAGCTTCGCGTCCGCGCCCTTGAGGTCGTCGTAGAAGCCCAGCCCCGCGATGATGGCGCCGCCCACGAAGAGGCCGACGATGAGCTCCGTCTGCGCGAGGAACTGGTCGCCCACGCCCGAGTCCACGATGAACAGCGCGCACAGCGGCGCGAAGAAGCCCCCCACGATGCCGATGCCGCCCAGCCGCGGGATGGGCCGCACGTGCACCTTGCGGCTGGAGTTCGCTTGATCCAACCAGCCCCACGCCAGCGCGCGCTCGCGCACGCGCCAGGTGAGGACGAGCGCCACGAGCAGCGACACGAGGAAGGCGACGAAGAAGGTGACCATGCGGGAAGAGCGTCTACCCCGCATCGTGACGGCCACCGAAGCAGTGCGTCAATGTCCCGGCGGGACGGCGTGAGAACGACGCGCCTGCCTACTTGCCGCCAGAAGCCCGGACACGCAGGACTTCTTCGTAAAGCGCAAGGGTGCGGGCGGCGATGTCGGGCCAGGTGAGTCCCTGGACCTCCGCCTGGGCCGCGCGGCGCAGCTCCTGCCGCCGGGGGGCGTCCGCCGCCAGCTCGCGCACCGCGGCCACCAGCGCGTCCACGTCTCCAATGGGGAAGAGCAGCCCCGTGCGGCCGGGGTGCACGACGGAGGGGGCCACGCCCACGGGGGTGGAGACGGGCACGAGCCCGGAGGCCATGGACTCCACCAGCGCCATGCCGTAGCCCTCCGCGTGGCTGGGGAACAGGAGCACCTCTTCGTGCGCGAGCAGGCCCGGCAAGGTCGCGTGGGCGTAGTGCGGCACCACGCGCAGGTGGGACTGGACGGACGCGGGGAAGGCGGCGCGGACCTCGGGCTCCGGGGTGCCGGTGCCATACAGGGTCAAGGTGAAGGCGAGCCCCTGGGCGTGCAGCCTGCTCACGGCGGCGATGACGTCCTCGCGGCCCTTGCGCTGGATGAAGGTGCCCACGGTCGCGAGCCGCAGCGGTCCTTCGGGCGACGGCGCGGGCAGGGGCAACCCGTGGAAGGCTTGCGCGAGGCCATGAGGGATGAGGCTCAGCTTCGACGCGGGAACGCGCAGCCGTTCACGCGCGTAGGCCATGTCCGCTTCGTTGAGGAGCACGGTGCGGTCCGCCAGGCGCAGCGTCCGCGCCACCTCCCAGAGGCGGAAGCCGCCGTGGTACAGCGGGTACTTCCAGCTCAGGTGCGCCTTGCCCTCGCGCGCGTCGGCGCGGAGCTGTTCGGACACGGTGTGCTCCAGGCCGTGGCTGCGCGTCACCAGCGCGTGACGGCGGGCGGCGCCGGGACGGCCCGCTTGGGCCCAGGGCCACGCGTCCCCGGTGGTGACGTCGAGCACGTCATATCGGCGCGCCACGCGGGCGAGGTGCGCGGAGAGGACCCACGGGAAGCGCAGGTTGTGGAGCGCGGTGAAGTGCTCCACGCCGGGGAAGGCCTCCCCGTAGCTGTAGAAGTCCACGGTGCAGCCCCGGGCCTGGAGCGCTCGGCCCAGCGCGAGCGTCACGCCGGGAGCGCCCAGGTCCTGGGACAGCGGGTGGTGGATGGCCAGGAGCACGCGCATGCGCGCGCTTCATAGCTCACATCTGCGGGCCCGCGAGCAGCGCCGCCCCGATAGCCCCGGACAGGTCGCCCAGCTCCGCGACGTGCATCGCGGGCTTGCGCTCCGTCATGAACAGGTGCGGGTGCATGGCGTCCTCGAGGTCGCGCAGGTACATGGGCGCCAGCCGCGCTCCCAGCCCGCCCCCGATGACGACGGCCTCCACGTCCAGCAGGTTGATGACGGAGGCGATAGCCACGCCCATCATCCGGATGGCGCGTTCGATGAGCCACGTCGCCAGCGGATCCTTCTCCTTCAGCGCCCGCGCCCAGACGGCGCTGGACAGCCGCGTGCGCTTCTTCTCGCGCATGATGTCGAAGAGGATGGTCTTCTCCCCCCTCTTCGCCTCCGCGCGGGCCTTGCGCTCCATGCACGCGCGCCCCGCGTAGGCCTCCAGGCAGCCGCGCCGGCCGCAGCCACAGCGCGCGCCGTCGGGCTTCACCACCATGTGGCCAATCTCACCGGCGGAGCCCCGCCCGCGCCACGGCACGCCGTTGAGCACCAGGCCGCCGCCCACGCCGGTGCCCCACCACACGCCCAGCACCGAGCGGTAGTTGCGGCCCGCACCCAGCTTGTACTCGGCCGCGACGGCCACCTGGACGTCGTTGCCCAGCGCCACCTTGCCGCCGCCCACGAGGTCGCCCAGGTCCGACGCCAGGGGATACGGCGCCTCCCAGCCGCCCGCCACGTTGCTGGTGTGCGCGAGCGTGCCGCTGTTCGCGTCCACCGACCCCGGCGCGCCCACGCCCACGCCCGCGAGCTTCGCGGGCTCGACGCCCGCGGCCTGCGCCGCCTCGCCCAGCGTGCCGTAGAGCTCCTTCACCACCTCGCCCGGACCGCCGGCCGCGGGCGTCGGATGGCGTGCCCGGCCCAGCACCTCGCCGCGCGCGTCCACGACGACGGCTTCAATCTTGGTGCCCCCCAGGTCGATGCCTCCCCAGATGCGGGCCTTGTCGGTCGGCGTCCCGTTCCCCGCGCCGTGCCCGTTGTTCGCTGAAGCCTCGGCCATGTCTCGACTCCGTGGTTCGCGGCATCCCGCGGCCGCACGCGGCACAATCTGCGCAGTGCCTTTCCGTCCGGAGCCGCCGCGCCGGGCACCCCCGCGACCGCCCGCCCGCCCCACGGGGCTGCATGCGGGCCCTCCTTCCGGGAGGCCGTACGCGCCTTCCTCCTCCAGGCCCTGTTCGCCGGAAGCAGGCGCGCATATAGGCTTCCGCCGGAGTTCCTTTCGTGGAGCACCCCGTTTCCCCCATGAGCAGCCGTTCCCCTTCCGCGCCGGACGCCGCCGACGCCCCGCCGCTGGGCACGTCGGACGTGAAGGACCGCGCGCAGCGCTCCATCATCGCCCTGGGCCTGCGCACGCTCGGCTCGCTGGGCTTGCGCGTGGTGAGCTCGCTCGCCCTGTCGCACCTGCTGTTCCCGGGGGACTACGGCGCGTTCGCCATCGTGGCGTTCACCGCGGCGATGGGCGCGTTCCTGGGCGACCTGGGCCTCAGCGCTTCGCTGGTGCGCCAGCAGCACGAACCCACGCAGGACGAGATCAGCACCGCCTTCTGGAGCCACCAGGCGTTCACGGTCCTCATCGTGGGCGTCATCCTGCTGCTCGCGCCGTGGCTGTCGCGCTCCTATGAGCTGGGCCCTTCGGGCGCGGGCATGGTGAGCGTGATGGGGCTGGGGCTGTTCTTCCACTCGCTGCGCGTCATCCCCATCATGATGCTGGAGCGCCAGCTGCGCTTCCCGACGCTCGCGCGCATCGAGCTCATCGAAGGCATCGCGCAGACGGCGACCACCATCCTCCTGGCCTGGCTGCACTGCGGAGCGTGGTCGCTCATCGGCGGCGGGCTCGTGCGGGGCGGGCTGGGCATGGTGATGTTCTGGGCGGCGGCGGGCTGGCGGCCCCGGGGCGCGTTCCGCTGGGACATCGTGAAGCGGCTGCTGTCCTTCGGCATCTGGTTCCAGCTCACGGGCATCATCCCCGCGGCGCTCCAGGGCTGGATTCCGTTGGTGGTGGGGCGCATGGAGGGCAAGGACGCGGTGGGCCTGGTGAACTGGGCCAGCGCCCTGGCCTCCGTGCCGCTCGCGCTGAGCAGTGTCCTCACCCGCGTCGCGTATCCGGCCTACAGCCGCATGCAGCAGGACACGGTCGCGCTCTCGGAGTACCTGCGCACGTCCATCCGGCGCGTGAGCGCGTTGTTGTGCCTGGCCATTCCGTTCGGCGTCATCGCGCTGCCGCCCTTCATCCCGGTGGTCTTCGGAGAGCGCTGGAGCCTCGCGTCCGCGCTGGTGCAGTGGTTCACCATCGAGGCGTCAATGCAGGCGGTGCAGGGCCTCTTGCACTCCCAGCAGCACGCCAGCGGCCACGCGAAGGAACGGATGTACGTGGCCACCACCGCGAGCGTCCTGCGCTTCGGCCTGGGCGCCCTGGCGGTGATGCACTGGGGCATCGTCGGTGTTGGGGTGAGCGCGACGGCCGTCACGCTCACGGAGCTGTGGGTCACGGCGCGGCTGGTGTCCCGCCGCAACCCGCACCTGTCGCGGCTCGAGTTCGAGGTGATGGAGCCGTTCCTCACAGTGGGCGCGCTGCTCGCGCTGGCGCTGGGCTTCTCCCGGCTCGCGATGGGGCAGGACGGGCTGCTGGTGCAGGCGCTGGTGGCGGCGGGGGTGCTGACCGCGCTGGTGCTCGCGCGTGAGGGCACGCGGCGCGGCCTGTCGTTGCTGGGCGAGCTGCGCGCCGTGGTCCAGCACCTGCGCGCGAGGCGGGCGCCTCCGTGAGCCGTGCGTGGCACCTGCTCACGGGGGAGTATCCCCCGGCCCCTGGCGGCGTCTCCGACCACTCCCGGAGCATCGCCCACGCGCTGTTGAACGAGGGGGAGACAGTGCACGTCTGGACCCCTGGCGCGGAGGGCGTCACGGATGATCAGGGCGTGACCGTGCACCGGTGGCCCGGCCTCTTCACGCCGCCGGGACTGGTGCGCCTGACGCGCGAGCTGGATGCGACGCCGGGGCCTCGAAGGCTGCTGCTCCAGTACGTGCCGCATGCGTTCGGAATGAAGGCGATGAACGTGCCGTTCTGCGCCTGGTTCGCCGCGAGGCGGCAGGACGAACGCGAGCTGTTCATCCATGAGGCGGTGTACCCGTGGAGCCCCGGTGCGCCGTGGAAGCACCAGGTGCTGGCAGGGGTCACGCGCGTGATGCTCCGCACGCTGACGCTCGGCGTGGAGCGCGCCTACGTCTCCATTCCCACCTGGGCGCAGCACCTTCCCGAGCCGCTGCGGACGCGGGCCCTGTGGTGTCCCATTCCCAGTCCCCTGCCCCTCGACGTGCCGGCGGACGCCGTGCGCGCGGTGCGTGAAGCGCTGGGCGGTGGCCCCACGGTGGCGCACTTCGGCACGTACGGCGCGGCCATCGCGGGACCGCTGGAGGCCGTGCTCGTGCCGTTGTTGCAGCGGGATGTGCGAAGGCAGGCATTGCTGCTGGGCCGAGGGAGTCAGGGCTGGAGTGAGGCCCTGGGGCGGAAGCATCCCGCGCTGGCCCGCCGTCTCCATGCGAGGGATGGACTGGCACCAGAGGCCGTGGCCGCGCACCTGCGCGCGGCGGAGCTGCTGTTGCAGCCCTACCCCGACGGCGTCAGCGCCCGGCGCAGCAGCGCGATGGGTGGTCTGGGCCTGGGCCTTCCCATCATCACCAACACCGGGCACCTGAGCGAACCGCTGTGGCGCGAGCTGCGGCCGGTGGCGCTCGTGGATGATGCGTCACCGACCGCGCTGCTGGCGCTCGCGGAGCACCTGTTGGAGCACGGTGAGGAACGCCGGGCCCTGGGTGAGCGCGCGGCCCGCGTGTACCGCGAGCACTTCACGCTGGAGCACACGGTGGCGTACCTGCTGCGCCGTCCCGGGCTCGCCTCATGAGTGACACGTCAATGGCCCCGGATCAGCGTGACGCCGCGCGTCGTGGCGCTATCCCTGCGCTGGGCTCCACGGGCCCCCTTCCGCCCGACGCGGCCCCAACCTGTCCGACTGTCGGACAGGTTTCCGCTGTTCGGCTGGAACGGACGTCCCCCCAGCCGCGGTCTTCCAAACCTGTCCGACAGTCGGACAGGTTCGTGCGATGCGCTGCTGACGGGCGGTCCCAGCAGGGTTCTCACCTTCTCATCCATGGGGACAGACTTCAGACTCGAAGGCTGAGAGCGCTGGAGTGGCTCGCGGACATGAACGAGATGCGTCTCAAGAACGGAATCCTCCAACCAGGGGCGATGAGCAGGTGAGCCCCTTGCGGTTGAAGGTCTTGATGGATCCGCGCGAGGAGGGCTGGCCCAGCATGGACCTGGTGGGCGAAGCCCTCGTGGAGGGACTGTCGGCGTTCCCCTCCGAGGTCGACGTCACCCGCGTGCGGCCGTCCATCCCTCACGCCGTGCGTGCCCTGCCCCGCGTGGGAAGCCGCAAGGCCGCCTTCAACGCGGACCGGCTGCTCACCCGCTTCGGCCTCTACCCGGCGCGACTGCTGCGGGAGCGCGCGGGCTCCGACGCGTTCCACGTCGTGGACCACACCTACGCGCAGCTCGTCCACATGCTGCCCGCGGAGCGCACCGGCGTCTTCTGCCATGACCTGGATGCCTTCCGCTCCGTCCTGGAGCCCCACCGGGAACCGCGCCCCACGTGGTTCCGGATGATGGCCAGGGCCACGCTCAAGGGACTGGAGCGCGCGGCCCTCGTCTTCCACAGCACGCAGCAGGTGCGAGACGAACTGCTCGCGCACGGCGTGGTGCCTCCCGAGCGGCTGGTGTGGGCGCCCTACGGTGTATCGCCGGAGTACCGGTCCGAGTCCGTGCCCGGAGATGCCAGTGACGCGGTGCTCGCGCCGTTGAAGGGCCGGCCGTACCTGCTGCACGTGGGCAGCGCCATCCGCCGCAAACGCCTGGACGTGCTCTTCGACACCTTCGCTGCACTGCGGGTCCGGCATCCGGACCTCATGCTGGTGCAGCAGGGCGGCGAACTGGACGCGACCCAACAGGCCCAGGTGGTGCGGCTCGGCTTGAAAGACGCGCTGCTCCAGCCGCCCCGGCAGGAGCGGGCCACGCTCGCGGGCCTGTACCGGCATGCCCGCACGGTGCTGGTGCCCAGTGAAGCGGAAGGCTTCGGCCTGCCCGTCATCGAAGCGCTGGCATGTGGTGTCCCCGTGGTGGCCAGCGACCTGCCGGTGCTGCGCGAAGTGGGCGCGGACGCCTGCACGTACTGCCCCGTGGGCGACGTGGCCGCATGGGCGGAAGCCGTGGATGCGCTGCTCACGGGCCGCGTGCCCGCGCCCTCACCGGAGACGCGCCGTGCACGGGCCGCGCGCTTCACCTGGAGTGCCCACGCGCGCACGGTGCTGGACGCGTACCTGCATCGCCTTGACCGCCCCGGGCGGGTCTGATTCGGTCGCTCCCGCGTGCGCATCCTGTTCCTCAACCCCGTGGGAATCCTGGGCGGTGCCGAGCGCGCACTCGTGGACCTCCTCGCGTGCCTGCGCACGCAGGAGCCCGCCCTGTCGCTGCACCTCATCGCGGGCACGGACGGGCCGCTCGTGGAGACGGCTCGGGGCCTCGGTGTGGAGGCCCGGGTGCTCGCCCTCCCCGACCGCCTCTCCGCGCTCGGGGACAGCGGACTGCGGGAACAGGGCCGCGCCGGCCTCTTTCGCTTCGCGCGGGAAGTTGCCCCCACGCCCCTGCTGCTGGCCCGCTACGGACTCGACTTGCGGCGCGCGGTGCGTGACGCGGTGCCGGACCTGCTGCACTCCAATGGCATCAAGACCCACCTGCTGAGCGCGGCCACCACCGGGCTTCCGATTCCGCGCGTGTGGCACGTGCACGACTTCCTCGGCGAGCGTCCGCTCGTGCGTCGTGCGCTCTCTGGGCTGCATCACCTCGCCTCGGCCGCCATCGCGAACTCGCAGGCGGTGGGGAACGACGCGCGCACGGTGCTCCGGAACGTGCCCGTGCACGTCGTGCCCAACGGCGTGGACGTGGAGCGCTTCTCCCCGGCCGTGGGCGACAGCGCGCGCACGGTGCTTGGGAACAGCGTGCCCACCGGCGAGGAACGCTCCTCCCCGGACATGGGTGACGGCGCGTGGTTGGATGCGCTGGCTGGGCTGCCTCCCGCGCCTCCAGGCACGCTGCGAGTGGGGCTCGTGGCCACGTATGCGCGCTGGAAGGGACATGACGTCTTCCTGGAGGCCGCGGCCCTGCTGACGCGTCAGGCACCGTCGCTGCCCGTGCGCTTCTACCTCGTGGGCGCGCCGCTCTACCGCACGGCCGGCTCGCAGTTCACCGACGCGGAGCTGCGCGAACGGGTGGAGCGCCACGGCCTCACGGGCCGCGTGGGCTTCGTGCCCTTCCAGCCTGAACCCGCCCGCGTCTACCGGGCGCTGGACGTCTTCGTGCACGCGAGCACCCGCCGCGAGCCCTTCGGACTCACCATCGCGGAGGCGCTCGCCTGCGGCCGGGCCGCCGTCATCTCGAAGTCGAGCGGCGCGGCCGAAGCGCTCCGGGACGGCGAGGACGTCCTGGCCATCGAACCCGGTGACGCGAACACGCTCGCGGCCGCCCTGCGCCGGCTCCTGGAGGACGCAGCCTTGCGAGACACCCTGGGCCGCGCGGCGCGCCATACCGCCGTGCGCCGCTTCTCCCGCGAGCGCTACGCCCGCGACATCCTCCAGGTGTACCGGAGCCTCGTCTCCGCGCGAGGCCACTCATGATGCGTCCCCGGAAGCTCGTCACCGTCTCGCACTCGTACGTCGTCACGCTCAACCGGCGGCTGGCCAACGAGATGGCCCGCGTGGGCGCAGGCCGCTGGGACGTCACCGCCGTGGCTCCCAGCTCCTTCCATGGAGACCTGGGCCCCCTGGTCCTCCAGCGCGACCCCAATGAGGCCGTGAACCTGGAGGCCGTGCCCGCCTGGTTCAGCCGCTCCCTGCACGGCTTCGTCTACGGGCCGGAGGTGCACGCGCATTTGTCTCGGGGCGCGGACCTGGTGCACCTGTGGGAGGAGCCCTACGTGCTCTCCGGCCTGGAGGTGGCGCTGATGACGCCCGCCCACGTGCCGCTCGTCTTCTGCACGTTCCAGAACCTGGCCAAGCGCTATCCCCCGCCCTTCGCGCAGGCAGAGCGCTTCGTCGTGCGCCGCGCAGCGGGGTGGATCGCCTGGGGCCAGACGGTGCACGACAATCTCCTCGCCCGGCCCGGCTATGCGCAGCGCCCCTCGCGCTTCATCCCCGTGGGCGTGGACGTGGAGCACTTCCGCCCGGATCCGGAGGCGGGCCGCGCCTTCCGCGAGCGCCTGGGCTGGAAGGCCGAAGGGCCCCCCGTGGTGGGCTTCCTGGGCCGCTTCGTGCCGGAGAAGGGACTGCGTCTCCTCATGGATGCGCTCAACAACTTGAGCACACCCTGGCGCGCACTCTTCGTCGGAGGAGGCCCGTTGGAGGCGGAGCTGCGCGGATGGGCGGACTTCCACGAAGACCGCGTGCGCATCGTCACTGGCGTGAAGCACGCGCAGGTACCCCACGCGCTCAATGCCATGGACGTGCTCTGCGCGCCCAGTGAGACGACGCCCGCGTGGAAGGAGCAATTCGGCCGGATGCTCGTGGAGGCCTTCGCGTGCGGCGTGCCGGTGTTCGCCAGTGACTCCGGAGAGATTCCGCACACCGTGGGCGATGCCGGGCGCATCCTGCCGGAGGGCTACTCTCCGGCCTGGACCACCGCGCTCGCGGAGCTGCTGGAGAGTCCCGCCCGGCGTCAGGAGATGTCCACGCGGGGCCGCGAGCGAGCCGTGTCCCGCTTCGCCTGGCCGGTGGTCGCGAAAGCGCACCTCGACTTCTTCGAGCAGGTGCTCCAGCGCGGTGCGTGAGGCTCAGGCCTCCAGCCGAGCCACCACCGCCGCCGCCATCGCGTCCCACGTCCAGGCGCGCAGCTCCGACGACAGCGCGCCCACGGCGGGCATCCAGTCCCCACCCCGGGCCCGCCATTCCTCCAGGCGCCGCACCAGCTCGCCGGAGTCCTCGGGGTCGTCCAGCAGCAGCCCCTGGAGCGAGGAAGGGTAGCGCTCCGCCACGCCCGCCGAGCGGCTCACCAGCGCGGGGATGCCCACGCACAGCGCTTCATGCACGCCCAGACCATAGGCCTCATAGCGCGTCGGAGCGACCAGCAGATCCGCCGCGGCCAGCAGGCGGGGCACGTCGTCGCGGAAGCCCAGGAAGCGGATCCGCTCGCCCAGGCCCTGCTCACGCGCCGCGCGCTCCCAGCGCTCCCGCTCCGCGCCGGTGCCCACCACGCCCAGGTCCACGTCCCACTCGCGTCGCGCGCACAGCTGGGCCCACGCGTGGAAGAGCGTGTCGAAGCCCTTGCGCCGGTCCCCCAGCGCGCCCACGAACAGCGCCATCCGCCGCTCTTGAGACCAGCCCAGGGACGCACGGGCCTCGCGCCGCAGCGTGGGAGACGTGGACGGGAAGCGCGCGGGGTCACCGCCCAGGTACACGACGTGGACGCGCGAGGCCTCCACGCCCGTCGCGGCCAGCAGGTCCAGCCGCGTGCGCTCCGAGTTCGCCAGGATGATGCGAGCCCGGCGCAGCGCGCGTTGCTCGCGGCGCAGGTACACGCGGTGGCTCACGACGCTCTTGAGACGTCGCAGCGGGTTTCCGACGGATTCGGACTCGGGCACGTGCGCGGCGTGGACGTAGTGGACCCAGTTGGCGGCGGCGACCTCGCAGTTGCCGCCGTTGGCCACCACCTGTCCGCCCTCCGCCAGCGTGCGCGCGGCCCAGAAGCGCCCCACGGCATCGAGCAACGGCTCGCCCAGCAGGTACGCGTTCGCGGGCTTGGGCACGCGGACGAAGCGCACGTTGGGGTAGCTCAGGAGCGAGTCCGCCACGCGGTACGCCACCAGCCGCACGGGCCCGCCCTGGCGCGCGAGCCAGTCCGCCAGCGCGAGGTTCGCGCGGTCCATGCCCCCGGTGGAGACGAAGTCACCGGCGATGAGGGTGTACGGCCGCATTCCGGTTCCAGGAGTACGCGCTGAAGAAGGCCGCGTTGAGCAGCCAGAACTCCATTCCCATCTGGCTCATGAAGAACTGATAGCTGAAGGTCTGCGCGATCGCGCCCAGGTCATACGCGAAGAGGAGGCTGCCCCAGAGCCAGAACTCGCCTCGAGAGTCATCGCGGCGCCGGGCCACCTGGAAGCCCCACCCCAGCGTCACCAGCAGCGCGAGCGGATAGCAGACGAGCCCCAGCCAGCCGCCGTCATAGGCCCAGGCCGTCCACTGGATCTCGGCCCAGAGCGGCGGGCTCGTGCGGTCCAGGTTGTCACCGAAGTAGGCGTTGGCCATGCCGTAGCGGCCCAGGCCCGCGCCCAGGGGAAACTCCGGGAGCACCTCGTCGAAGGTCTCGTCGAGGAAGCGGCCGCGGTTGGACTGATACACCTTCGAGGGGTCGGACGCCGTGAGCGTGCTCCACCGAGAGAGCACCGCGTCGCCGCCGACCGCGACAGCCCAGCCGAAGGCCACCACCGCGAAGCCGCCCACGACCGAGGCCAGCGTCACCAGCCGCACCCACCGGCCGCTCACGGTGAGCACCAACCCCATGGCCGCCATGCAGACGAGCAGCGTCACCGCCGCGACGCGCACCTGGCCCAGATAGAGGCAGATGAGCCCGATGCCGATGCCCGCCGCGCCGAGCACCTTCCTGGAGAGCCCCTGGCGGCTGAGCAGGAACGCTCCCCCCAGCAGCACCGAGTAGAAGGCACCCGTGGCGGCTCCGCCCGGAACGTCCGTCAGTCCCATGGGGCGGAACACGCGCGCGCCGCTCGCGGTCTCGAACTGGAGGCTGCGCACGTAGCCCTCGCCCTGGCCTTCGACCATGGCGGACAGGGCGGGCTGGAAGCGGCCGGGGAAGGTCACCTGCAGGATGCCCAGCGAGGCGCTCGCCACGTTGAACAGGAAGAGCAGCAGGACGACGCGTCCGAACATCTTCGCGTCGATGCGCAGGCGGCTCGCCCAGAAGAGGGGCGCGAACACGGACACCTGGATGCCCAGCTGCGCGGCCGCCGCCAGTGGGGTGTTGGTGCCGGGGTGGAAGAAGTTCAGCGCGGTGAGCCCCGCCGACGCGAGCAGGAAGGGCATCGCCGGGTGCTTGAGGCGCGGGCCCTTCACCAGCACCAGCAGCGCCAGGCTCGTGCCGAACGACAGGATGCGGAACACCACGCGCGCCGGCGCCAGCGCCTCCACCAGCAACGCGAGCTGGCAGACGAAGAGCAGCGCGATGAACGCCACCACCACGTGGCCCGAGCCGAGCAGCCCCGGGGACGCGGGCGCCGGAGTGGACACGGGCTGCACCGCGGGCTGTGGCGCACGGCGCACGTAGCGCTGGTGCAGCACACCGGGGCCCCGGAGCTGGGGACGAGGACTGGCGCCCCTCATGCGATGGGCTCCCGGGCCACGGAGCGCACAGCGTCCTCCAGCGCGTCCAGGAACACGGCCGGCGAGCTCAGCGCCTTCGCGCGAGCAGGTCCACCGCCGCCCAGCCTGCGCCTTGCCGATTCATCTTCGACGAGCTCGCGCAGCGCCACGGCCAGTGCCTCCGGCTTCGGCGGCACGAGCACGCCACACGACGCATCGACGATCTCCAGCGGCCCACCCAGCGCGGTCGTGACCACGGGAAGCCCGGCGTAGAGCGCCTCCACGAACGCCAGTCCGAAAGGCTCCGGTCCGGTGTTGGGCTGACAGTGCACCTCCGCCGCGCGCAGCAGGCGAGGCACATCCGAGCGCTGCCCCAGGAACCGCACGCGGCCCCCGAGCCCCAGGGCGGAAGCCTGGGCCTTCAAGCCCTCTTCGTAGGAGACCTCCTCCGGACGCTGCGCGCCGCCAGCGAACCACGCCTTCCAATTCGGGACCTGTCGCAGCCGGCCCAGCGCCTCGAGGAGCAGCCGCTGCCCCTTCCACTCCTGCATGCGGCTGGCATGGACGATGACGACCTCCGACGGATCCGCGCCCAGCTCGCCTCGGAGCGAGGCGCGCTCGGAAGCGGTGAGGCCAGGGCCGCCGTCCCGGACGGGAGGATGGAGCACGCGCCAGGGCGTGCGCGGATACACGCTCCGCAGCGTGCTCGCGGTGTAGCGGCTGTTGCACAGCGCCAGGTCCGGCACGGTGACCCGGGCCCACCGCTCCGCCCAGTGCGCCCCCGAGAGCGCGTCATGCTGGAAGAAGATCAGCGGCACGCCGGCCGTGCGCACCACCGGTCCGAAGAGGGCCTGCGGCCACGCCGCGTGACACACCACCGCGTCGAACGCCTCCCGCTGGAGCAGCGCCATCAGCGAGCGACGCGCCTCCCAGACCCGCCAGGGACGGCTCACCTTCGCCGGCCCCAGCAGCGTCAGCGGTGCGCCCGCCGCGCGAAGCTCCTCCGCGATGCGCCCCTCGAAGCAGAGCGCGAACGCATGCACGCCCTCCCGGCCCGCGCTCGAGAGCGCCAGCGTGCGCAGCAGCGTCTCCACGCCACCGTACAGATTGCCGCTGGAGACGTGCAGCACACGCATGCGCGGACCTTCAGCGCCCACCCGCGACGTGCCGGACGGAGGCATCGCTCCGCTCCTCCGTCACGGGCCGGCGTCCGAGCGCCTCCGCGTACAGCTCCAGGCTGCGCGACGCCATCACGTCATGGGCGAACTCCGCCCGGGCACGCTCCTGCGCCCCGCGCGACAATCGCTCCCGCAGCCCCGGCTCCTCCACCAACCGCCGCGCCGCCGCCGCCAACGCCTTCGCATCCCCCACCGGGACCGTGAGCCCGGTGCGCTCATGCAGGCTCACCCACGCCACCCCGGAGTCCGGCACGGCGGTGTTGAGCACGGGCAGCCCGCTCGCCAGGGCCTCCACCTGCGACAGGCCATACGCCTCGCTGCGCGCGTTGCTCGGGAACCACAGGGCCGTCGCGGCCCTGAACGCGCCCGCGAGCGCCTCCGGCGACAGGTACCCCGCCCACGTCACGCGGTCCTCGATGCCCAGCGCCTTCGCCCTCGCGCGGCCTTCCTCCGCCAGCGGCCCCTCGCCCACGATGACCAGCCGCCCCGGCGCGTGCACCAGCGCCTCCAGCGCCGTGAACAAGCCCTTGTAGTAGACGAGCCGCCCCACCATCAGCCACAGCGGGCCGCCCGCCGCCTCCGCCGTCCACCGCGCCTGCGCCTCGCGCGCCTCGGCGGAAGGATGCAGGTACGCGTCCAGCTCGATGCCCAGCGGCAGCACCCGCACCTTCGACTTGAACGTGGACAGGAGCGACGAGCCGCGCACGTACGCGTCGCTCGTGGCCAACAGCCGCGCCGCGCGCGAGTACAGCATCCACTCGAAGGGACGGAACAGCGCCCCCGCGACCTTCTGCCGGATGACGTCGCTCTGGTGCGTCACCACCACCGCGGGCAGGCGCGGCACGGCATCCAGCGCCAGCACCATGCTCGGGTTGGGCACGTGCAGGTGCACCACGTCCACGCCCCGCGCCAGCGCCCGCCGCAGCACGAACGGCAAGGACGGCATCACGTCCATGCGCGCCACGGACGCAAGCCGCCCCAGCCGCACCACGCGCACCGGCCCATCCCACTCCTCACGCGTGGGGCTGCGCCCGTGGAACTCGTGGCTCGTGCCGGTGCCGTCCACGGAATGGTTCGCGCACAGCACCTCCACCTGCGCGCCCAGCGACGCCTGCGCCCGCGCCAGCGTGCGCACGTGCGCCTCCATGCCGCCGGAGGCCGGAGGGTAGAACTTCCCCAGGTGCAGCACCCGCAGGCCCGCGCCCTTCACGACGGCGCCACCCCGCCCTTGGGCTCGTCCTGCGTCGGGCCGTAGCCCTGGTAGCCCAGGTACGTGTCGCCGTAGCGCGGCTGCCGCAGGTCCACGTCGTTGAGGATGGCGCCGAACATCCGCGCCTGCACGTCCGCCAGCGAGCGCAGCGCGCGCTTCGCGGCGCCCCGGTCCGTCCGGCCCGCCTTGAGCACCATCACCACGCCGTCCGCCTGCGTCGCCAGCACCGCCGCGTCCACGACGGCGTTGAGCGGCGGGCTGTCCAGGATGATGCGGTCGAACTTCTCCCCGGCCTGGCGCAGCAGCTCCGCGAAGGCGCGCGTGTGCAAGAGCTCCGCGGGGTTCGGCGGCAGCGGGCCACACGGCAGCACGAAGAGGTTGGGCACCTCCGTGCTCTTCACCGCCCTGTCCAGCGAGCCCTCGCCCACCACCAGCGAGCTGATGCCCAGGTCGTTGGGCACGCCGAACGCGCGGTGCAGCCGCGGCCGGCGCATGTCCGTGTCCAAGAGCAGCACGCGGTTGCCGCTCTGGGCCATGGCCACGCCCAGGTTGATGCACGTGGTGGACTTGCCCTCCTGCGGGCCGCTGGACGTCACCACCAGCGTCTTGCAGGGGTGGTCCGGCGACATGAACAGGAGGTTGGTGCGCACCGCGCGGCAGCACTCCGCCACCGCCGAGCGCGGCGCCCGGTGCACGTACAGGTCGCGGTCGCCCGGCGCCTTCGTGGCCTCCATGCGCGGCACCACGCCCAGGAACGCCAGGCCCAGCACGTCCTCCACGTCCGCCTGCGACATGACGCTGTTCTCCAGCATCTCCAGGAACAGCGCCACGCCCAGCCCCAAGAGCAGCCCCATCACCCAGCCCACCATCAGGTTGCGCCGCGTGTGCGGCCGCACCGGCACCATCACCGGCTGCGCGGCGTCCAGCACGCGCACGTTGCTCGTGCGCAGCAGGCCCGACAGCTCGATGTCCTTCAGCCGCTTGAGCACCAGCTCATACAGGCGCTGCGTGTTGTCCGACTCGCGCTGGAGCCGTCCGTACTCGATGGCCTTCTTGTTCACCTGGAAGGCCTCGGCCTTGGCCGCGTCCAGCAGCTTGTTGAGGTTCTTCTCCTCGCCCTGCGCCTCCACCAGCTGCGTCTCCGCGGAGCGCACCACGTTGGTCAGGCTCTTGAGCAGGTCCGCGCGCACGACCTCCAGCTTGCGGTTGCACTCCAGGAGCTTCGGGTGCTCCGGCAGGTAGCGCTCGGTCAGCTCCGCGCACGCGGCCTTCTGCTCGCCGTAGCGTGACTTGAGGTCCTGGATGGGCCCGTCCTTCGCGCCGGGCACGGCCTCCGCCCACGTCTCGTCGTTGCCGGCGTCCTTGCGCAGCCGGTGGATGGCGTCCACGCGCGCCTGCTGCGCCGCGATGCGCGTCTGCACCTCGGTGAGCTTCAGGTTGTAGGAGTTGATCCGCTCGCTGACGATGGACAGCCGCGACTCCAGCGACGTGGACAGCATGTCCGCGTCCTTCTTCAGGTCGTAGACGGCCATCTCGTCGGACTTGGACTGGCGGCCCAGCTCATCCAGGCGCCCCTCCAGCCACGTGCGCGCCTCCTCCGTGGTGCGCAGCTTGAGCGCCAGGTTCTCCGCCATGTACGCGGCGGCCACCTCGTTGGAGAGCAGCGCCGCGCGCGCGGGGTCCACGTCCTCCACGCCAATGTTCATCACCCGCGAGTCCTTGCCGGGCACCACCTGGATGCGCGAGCGCAACAGCCCCACCGCGTCCGCGCCCTCCAGCGCCTTCGCGCGCTCCTCCGGGTCCAGGTTCGCGGGCAGCCCCAGGAAGGCCGCGTCCTTCGCCAGCCCCAGCCGGTCCACCACGCGGCTGGCCACCGCGCGCGAGGTGATGATCTCGCTCTGCGTGGCGTAGTACTCCTTGTTGAACCAGTAGTTGCTGCGCTCCTCCCCCATGACCTCCTTCACCTCGCCGTCGAGGATGCGCGGCGCGGTGACGTCGATGATGAGCGAGGTGCTGGCCGCGTAGATGCGCGGCTGCCGGAGCGTCCAGGCCGCCGTGAGCGCGGTGACCGCCAACGCCACCCCGAGCATCACCCACCGGCGGCGCCACACGCCGCGCACCCGGTGCATCAGGTTCGCGGACGTCGCGCCGGGAGCCCCACCGGCCGGGTCCAACACCGTTCCTTCCACGTCGCGTCTCTCCGGAGGTGGCTGCCGCGGGCGGTCCGCTAACGGCCCGAAAAGCCTCCGGACCCGACCTGCACCCACATCGCGCTGGGGGGAATAACAGCCGGAGCGTGCAACGGGCCGGGCGGGTTGTCCATCCGACCGACGCCGCCTGGATGCCCCTCGTCCATCCGATCCGGTCCGCGAACGCGCACCCCGGAAGCGCCTGTGGTAGTGAGCGGCGCCATGGTTCCTGCTCTCTCCGTCGTCCTGCCCTTCACCCCCGCGACCGCCGCCGCCGCCGCCCGGTTCGCCCACGCGCTCTCCGGTCAGGCCCAGGTCGTCCTCGCGGGTGAAGGTCCGGTGGACGTCACGCCCGGTCCCAACGTCCACGTCCTCGCCGCCCAGGGCGGCAAGGGGGCGGCCATCCGCGCCGCGCTGCCCCACGTCACCGGCACGCACACGGTGCTCCAGGACCCGGACGCCGCCTACTCGCCGGACACCTACGACGCCCTGGTGCAGCCCCTGCGCGACGACACCGCGGACGGCGTCTTCGGCCGGCGCCCCGGCATGTCCCCGGAGATGGTGGCCGAGCGCGCGCTGGGCGGCATCACCCGCTTCGTCACCGACGTGGCCCTGACGGATCCGCTCACCGGCCTGCGCGCCTTCCGCACGGAGGCGCTGCGCTCCATCCAGCTCACCAGCGATGACGACGCGGTGGACGCGGAGCTGGTGGTGAAGCTGGCCGCGCAGCTCTTCCGCCTCACGGAGGTGCCCCTGCCGCCGCTGCAGGCCGTGCCGCGCCGCCCGGCCTCCGCGCACCTGGCCCGCCTGCGCACGCTGGTGCGCTACGCCACCGTGCGCGACGACGCGGACAACCAGCACGAGGGCTACTCCACCCTGGAGCGCATGGACGGCGCCACCCACTACAACCAGTGGCTGGGCCGCCGCTTCCGCGAGCACATGGGCCGCCGCGTGCTGGAGATTGGCGCCGGCATCGGCACCATCACCCGCGAGCTGGAGGACGGCGCGGAGCACCTGGTCGCGCTGGAGGTGGAGCGCTTCTACGTGGACCGCCTGAAGAACATGTTCCGCGGCAAGCCCCACGTGCGCCCCTACCTGTCCGACGTGGCGCTGGCGGACTGGGAGTCGCTGAAGGCGGAGAACCTGGACACCATCGTGCTGTCCAACGTGCTGGAGCACATCCCGGACGACGCGTCCGCGGTGCGCCGCTTCCGCCAGATTCTGCAGCCGGACGGCCGCGTGCTCATCCTCGTGCCGGCGCTGCCGCAGCTGTTCGGCGCCATCGACGAGGCCGTGGGCCACTACCGCCGCTACACCCCGGAGTCCCTGCGCGCGGTGCTGGAAGAGAACGGCTTCCGCGTGGACACGCTGGAGTGGATGAACCTCGTCGGCCTGCCGGGCTGGTTCGTCAACAGCCGCCTGATGCGCCGCCGCGCGGTGCCCAAGCTCCAGCTCAAGCTCTTCGACACGCTGGCGCCCCTGTTCGCCCAGGCCGAGCGTCAGGTGAAGCTGCCCGTGGGCATGAGCCTGTTCGCCGTCGGCCGCGCCGTCTGATGCCCGCGTGAGCGCCGCGCCCCACCCCACCCCGCCGCCCGTCGAAGCGGCCCCGGCGCCACCTGGCGTGGCGCCCGCGCCCCGCGTCCCCGGTCTGCCAAGGGCGGTGTGGGCCACGGTGGCGGCGCTCTACGTGGTCCTCTTCCCGTACCACCCGGGCCTGCGCTCGCCCAACGAGCTGTGCCGTCTGTGGCAGACGCGCGCCCTGGTGGAGGACGGGACGCTGGAGATCAACCGCGCCCTGCGCGACTACGGCCCGGTGGGCGACCTGTCGGTGATGGACGGGCGCTACTACCCGTCCAAGGCGCCGCTCCTGTCCTTCGCCGCGGTGCCCGTGTACGCGGGCCTGAGGGCCGTGGGCGGCGGCCACCGCTACGCCGTGCCGGAGGTGCCGCTCGTCTTCTTCAGCCGCCTCTTCCTCACGGTGCTGCCCACGCTGGGGCTGCTGTGGGGGGTGCGCCGTTTCCTGCGCGCGTTCCTGTCGCCCGTCGTCGCGGACGGCGTCACGGTGACGTACGCGCTGGGCTCGCTCGCGTTCAGCTACTCGCTGCTCTTCATGAGCCACCAGACGACGGCGGTGCTGCTCTTCGCGGGCTTCTACGCGCTCTGGCGGCTGTCCCGGGGCGAGTGGCGCGAGCGCGGCTACGTCGTGGCCGGCGCGTGCGCGGGCGCCACCGTCGCCGCCGAGTACACCGGCGCGCTGGGCGTGCTGGGCCTCGTCCTCTACGCCGTCCTCACCGTCCTGGGCACGCCGGAGCCGTGGCCTGAGCGGCTGAAGAAGCTGGGCCGGGCCACGGGGCTCGCGGTGCTGGGCGCGCTGCCCTTCATCGTGGCGCTGGGGCTCTACCACCAGGCCACCTTCGGGCACCCGCTGGAGACGGGCTACAAGCACCTCAACGACGCGGCCTACCAGCCGTGGCACCTGGGCGGCTTCCTGGGCATCCGCACGCCGGATCCGCGCGCCTTCACGCTGTCGTTCTTCTCCCCGCTCCGGGGCCTCTTCACCCTGTCGCCGTTCCTGCTGCTCGCGCTGCCCGGCCTCGGGCTGCTCAAGCGCCTGGGCAGGACGTCCCCGGAGGGACGCGCCCTCTTCTGGATGTCCGTGGCGACGCTCGCCGGCTACACGTACTTCACCTCGTCGTTCACCTACGACTCGTGGGGCTGGACGACGGGGCCGCGGCACCTCACGGGGCTGGTGCCCTTCCTGCTCCTGCCCGCGGGGCTGGTGCTGGAGCGGCTGAGGGGCGCGGGACGGCCGGTGCTGTCCGGCATCGCGGCCATGCTGTGCGCGGTGTCCGTGCTCGTCACCGGCCTGGCCACCTTCGTCAACTACATCCCCGACGACGTCTCCACCCCCGTGCTCGCGCTGGCCCGGCCGCTGCTCCTGGACGGCTACCACCCGCCCAACCTCCTCGCCTTCCTGGGCCTGCCCACGGCGCTCGCGGGCGCGGTGCTGTTCGCGGCGCTCGCTGGCGTGGCGGCGTACGTCTTCGGGACGCTGGGCCGGGACGCGGCGGGACGCGCGGTGTCACCAGCGGCCTGGGCGGCGGGGCTCGCGACGCTGGCGGTGCTCGCGAGCGCGCAGGCGCTGTTCACCCGGAACGACCAGGCGGACATGAACGCGGTGCGCTTCCTGGAGTCCGTCTGGCTCCAGCCTCCCGGCCGCTCCGCCACGCCCTTCTGGCCCCGCGCGGGTTCCTGAGCGCGTGGCTATACTGGGGCTCCCCCTCCCTCGGAGACCGTGCATGACGACGCGGTGGTGCCTGCTGTCCACCCTCCTGCTGTGCGCCCCGGCCGTATCCCACGCGGAGGACCCCGCGGCCCTCTGGGACAAGAGCTGCAAGAACTGCCACGGCCCGGATGGCCGCGCCCAGACGCGCATGGGCCAGAAGGAGTCCATCCCCGACATGAGCCGCGCCGCCTGGCAGAAGGCCGAGTCGGACGCGGACATCCGCGCCGTCATCGCCAACGGCTCGTCCCACAACCCCAAGATGAAGGCCTACAAGGACCGGCTCACCCCGGAGCAGCTGGACGCCCTGGTGCGATACATCCGCACCTTCAAGCCCCAGGAGAAGGCCCCGTGAATAACCCCTCGCGCCCGGGCGTCGTGGGGGTTGGGAGAATTGGAGCCGCCATGAAGACCCTCACCGTCGCCCTCGTGTTCTGCCTGTCCATGGTCAGCCTCTTCACGTCGGTGCGCGCCGACGCCAATGCCTTCCCCCGCCTGGAGCCGGGCGTCTCCCAGCCCGTGGCGCTGATGCCCAAGGGCGGCGACGGCAAGGGCGGCGGCAAGGGCGGCGACGGCGGCGGCAAGGGCGGCGGCGAGGAGGAAGAGGAGGAGTACCGCCGGCAGACCCGCGCCCTCTCCCAGAAGGCCGCCCTGGAGCTGGTGGACCCCGGCGTCCTGGACGACATGCTCCGCCTGCGCGCCGCCGTGCGCGGCGGCCAGCGCTGACATCGCGCCCCCAGGCGCACCTCGCAAGAATGAGGGGGGCTCGCAAACTTTGCGCAGCCCGCTGACGTCAAACGGCACCCACCCCTCCGCGCGCTCCCCTCATTCCGGCGGGTTGAGCGCCGGAATTCCCGGCACGAAGCTTGCTGTTCAGAGGCCCCAAGGCGTGCCTCCCCCCAGGGGCACGCGAAGGAGCCCCCAGATGGTGCGTCGCCCAACCCTCCGCCGTCAGTCCCGTGGCTTCACGCTCCTGCTCGCGCTGGGCGTGGTCGCGGTCGTGACGATGGCGGTGATGCTCAGCTACAGCGTGGTGGGCCGCGAGGCCGACACCCAGGCGGACACCCGCCGCCAGAAGCAGGCGTTCTTCGCCGCCGAGGCGGGCCTCGCGGAAGGGCGCGAGACGGTGCGCCTGCTGCTGAACAACAACGGGGGCAACTCCACGATGGGCCTGCCCGCCGCGCTGGGAGGGGCCACGCCGGTGAGCGACATCCCCGCGCTCGCCGCCGCCAATCCCCCCTGGTACGAGCTGCTGCCGGGAACGGCGCCGGGCAAGTGGAACAACTACACCGTCCTCAAGACCAACCTGAGCGCGGCGGAGATCCCCGCGGGCGTGGACTACCCGGAGCAGAACAACGTGCGCTACCGCGTCTTCGTCCGGGACGACGCGGACGACGACCAGAACACCGTCGACAGCAACCGCCAGCTGTGGATCCTCGCCGTGGGCGAGGTGACCACGGCGAATGGCCGCCCGACGCGCTCCATGGTCCAGGCGCTGGTGACCAACGCGACCGGTGAATCCATCTTCGCGCCCGGCTGCATCACCAAGGGCTGCGGCCCGGACATGACCTACAACAATCCCACGGACCAGAAGTCGCCCGATGGCGTCACCATCACCCTTCCGTGACCTCGTCTTTCCCCACGAGCCCCCCATGAAACGCCTGATTCCCCTGCTGCTCCTGCTCCCAGTGGTCGCCAGCGCCCAGGAACGAGGCGAGGTGGCCTTCAACAAGGCCTGCGCGCAATGCCACCAGGCCCGGACCCCCACGGAGAACCGCGTGGGGCCGCTGGGCGTCCGCAAGCCCGTGGGTCCCTACATGGACCAGGTGCTGAGCAAGAAGACCCTGGTGGAGGTCCGCACGTGGGTGGAGTCCCCCCACCGGATCAACCCGAAGACCAACTGCGACACGCGCCTGCTGTCGCGCGATGAGCTGGATGGCCTCACCAGCTTCCTGTCCACCGTGGTGGTGGCGCCGCCGCCGCCGCGCCGGATGCGGCTGCGCAAGCAGCTGGAGCAGCAGGTGGTGGCGCGCAAGGCGCGTCAAAAGGCCGAGGCCGAAGCGAAGGCGAAGAACCCGCCGCAGAACCAGGGGAAGAAGTGATGCACACGCTCTTTCAACGAACCCTCACGGCGCTGGTGCTGGCGGTCACGACGCCCTCGCTGACCAACGCGCAGCAGCTCTGCCAGGACGACCTGGCCAACGACAAGCAAGGCGCCTTCAAGCTGGGCGGCGTTGACGGCCTCTCGGTCCAGAACAAGACCATCGAGCTGCGCACCGACGGCCGGCTCCAGCTCAACACCAACCTCAAGCGCCTGGACTCGGAGAACATCACCTTCCCGTTCGACCAGAACGTCACCATCGACTACGTGTACGAGTCCGCCGGTGCGTCGCACTCGCTCGGCTACATGTACCTGGACGACGTGGTGAAGGAGGGCTACGCGGACGCCAGCGGCAAGCTCCTCGACAAGAACAGCAACGGCATCGCCGACCTGCACGAAGCCATCTACAACCTGACGCCGGACGACGACACCACCTTCACCGCCGCGCGCCGGTACATCGGCAAGACGCGGCGCTGTAACAAGTCCTTCACGTCCGGTGGCAAGAAGTACATGGAGCCCGACCTGGCGGTGAGGGGCAACTGCGACGCGACCTTCAGGCAAAAGACGGACGTGACGGACGGGCGTCCGGGCCGCGAGAACGACAACATCGAAAAAAACGACTGGGTCGGCGTCAACGACGTCGGCAGCGGCGGCGACAACGGGCTGTTTCCGTACATCCCCAACCTGCTGGAGCCGGCCGCGCCGCTGAACGACAACGAAGGCCTGGGTCGCATGGTCTTCCTGCTGGCGGACGATGACTCCGACGATGACGTCCACGGCAACCTGGGGCCCGTCGGGGACGCCACCGAGGACAACGACGGCGTGCCGGACTACAACACCTCCCAGTACGACTTCCGGGGCCTCAAGCTCCCCGCCCCCCCGGTCGGCGATCCGGATTACACCAACTACCACAACATCAACACCGGTGACCGCCGGGTCAACCTGGGCCTCGTCGAGGGTGGCAAGGAGATCGTCTTCTTCGCCGTCGTCTACTACGGCGCGGAACACAACACGTCCAAGAACACGGTCGCCCCCTGCCTCAAGCGCCAGCCCTATGAGGGCAAACCGGAAACGGACGGCATGTGCCTGCTGCACCTGCAGACGTCCATCTCCGTGTTCTTCTCCAAGTCCACCTGGAACCTGGACCAGAACTTCCAGGCGCCCGTGGACAACAAGGTGGCGGAGCGCAACATCGGCTGCGGCTACTCGGATGGCTGCAACTCCCCCACGGACGATGAAGCCTGCGGCATCGTGAACACGAACAAGAGCGCGTGCGGCTGGCTGGATCAGGACACGCTCGACCGCCTGGACACGGTCGCGTACAAGAACCTGAAGATGCCCATGGAGGGCGTGACCGTGGCGGCTCCGGGCTCGGACATCACCGACCCGGATGATGCCCTGGCCATGGCCAGCATGAACTACATGCCCCACGTCATCGTGGGCGCGCCCACCACGGACCCCTTCCGGTGGATCCTCGGCTTCGAGGACCTCAACGGCGGCGGTGACCGCGACTTCAACGACATCGTGTTCATGATCAACAAGGAGAACGGTGGTGGCGCCAAGTCCAGCACGGTGTCCTCGGACGTCATGACCGACGACCCGGCCAAGGGCAATCTGGGCCCGGACTTCACCATCACCAAGGTCCGCTTCCGCCGCCAGGACGACGTCGCCCCGTACGCGGGCACCCCGCCCGCGGGCATCCGCACCAAGCCCGCCTGCGTTGGGCCGGCCTGCCCCGCCGTCACCGCCTGCACGAAGGCGCCCTGCTGGACCGAGGAGGTCATCGGCGCCTGCACCGCGAGCGGCGTGAAGCCCACCATCACCTATTCCATCGCCGTGGACTGCCGCACGCTGAACGCCGCGGGCAAGTACGAGCCCAACGACAACCCCACGTGGGTGCCGGTGCCGCTCAACAACGACAAGGAGTACCCCGACCAGGAAGTGGAGATCGACATCCTGGCGCTGGGCCTCACCGGGTCGCAGCTGTGCTGGAAGGTGGACATCAGCAGCCCCAGCGAGCTGTGCCGTCCCATCATCGACAACGTCGACATCGGCTATCAGGCGGTGCGCTCCGGCTCCTACGCGCGCTCCAGCCCCAGCACGCTGGGCAACGTCGCCGTCTGGGGCGTGAACGAGACGCCGGGCCAGAACTGGGGCGCGAGCTGGAGCGACCCGGGCACCCTGCCCGAGGCCGGCATCCGCACCTATGACGGCTCCAAGGACTTCACCATCCGCGGCCGCCTGTACATGCAGTCGCTCTACGACCCGGGCGTCGCCAAGACCGACCCGAAGCTGCGCTGGGAAGCCGGCCGCGTGATGGCGCTGTCGCTGGCCGGCTCCGCTCGCAAGCTCTACACGATGAACAGCTCGGGGCAGCGCGCGGACGTGAGCGCGATGGGCAGCACGCTGCTGCCGGACTCCTTGTGCAACACGTACAGCGAGATCGACGGCCGCTACCTGTACGACATGAACTTCGACAAGACGTGCACCGTCGCCACGTCCGCGGATACCAACGCCCCCTACAGCGACCGCCAGTTCCTCATCGACTGGCTGTACGGGTACGAGAACAAGAAGTCCAACCAGTTCCGCCCCTGGTCCATGGGCGGCATCAACCTCTCCACCGTGGCGGTGGCGGTCCCTCCGTACCAGGACAACTGGTACCAGAACGCGAAGGGCACCGAGCGCGACACGTACCGCAAGAACTTCATGACGCCCTTGAAGGAGCGGCCCACCCGGGCCTTCGTGGGCACGATGTCGGGCGTGCTGCACGGCATCAAGGCGGGTGCCTTCCGCAACGAGCTGAACGACAATTGCGTGGGGGGCGCCCAGTTCCGCGGCTACTTCGTCCCGACGACGTGCCCCACCGACAAGAGCAAGGCGCTCCGTGACTACGGAGACGGCGACGAGGCCTTCTCCTACATGCCCAGCATGATGCTGAGCCAGTACCGCAACCAGTACGTGCGCTTCCGCAACTCGGGCATCCTGCCGCGGCCGCAGATGGACGCTTCGCCCAGCATCGCCAACGTGGACCTGGGTGACCGCGACGACTGGGACAGCGGCATCAAGTACACCTGGACGCCCGCGACCACGTCGCAGAAGCAGCGGGGGGCCAAGACGGTGCTCATCTCCGCCACGGGCAAGAGCAGCCCGGTGGTCTTCGCGCTGGACATCACGAACCCGAACGACGCGTGGTACCCGCTGCCGCTGTGGGAGTTCAGCCTGGCGGACACGGCCGTGACGAACGCCTTCACCTCGGCGATCGCCGCCAACAACACGGACAACAACCCCGACAACGACGTGCTGCTGCCGGACAACTCGGGCTCCCGGCACGCGCCGTCCATCGCGCGCATCTCCTGGGGCTCCGGGGCGGACGCGGACCGGCGCTGGGTGGCGGTGGTGGGCACCGACTACGACCCGGGCGACACGCGCGCGGGCGCCGTCTACATCCTCGACATGAAGACGGGCAAGCCGCTCCAGTACGGCCCCGGCAACAACGCCGCTGGCCGGCACGCGGGCGTCATCACCTTCGAGCAGGGCTCCGGCATCGCGGCGGAGACGGCGATGCTGGACCTGGACCAGGACGGCTCCTACGACGTCCTGTACGTGCCCACCACGGCCGGCAGCGTCTGGCGCGTCAACCTCAAGGACGTGAACACCGGGCGGCAGCTGGGCAACAAGGTGAAGAAGTGCATGGTGGCCCACGCGGCGTCCGCGCTGACGGGCCACCCGGACGCGAGCCAGGTGCAGCTGGACCTGCAGGAGCTCTACTCCAACATGGCGGTGAAGGTCGTCGCCACGGACGCGGGCCCCGCGGTGCGCTTCTACTTCGGCACCAGCGACAACCCGGACAAGTACACGGACGGCTACAAGGAAGCAGACCCCAAGAACCCCACGTACCGGTACCACCTGCTCGCCTTCGAGGACACGGATCCCAACGGCACCAAGCCGTGCGCGGAGCTCGACCCGCTGTGGGTGCAGAAGATGGGCCCGGGCCAGAAGCTGTGGGGCGGCGTCGCGCTCAGCTCGGAGAACATCTACGCGGCGACCGCGGTGGGCACGGCGGCGGACATCTGCAGCCTGGTGGCGGACGCGAAGGGCGAGGCCTACACCGCCAACCAGTCGAGCGGCGCGCTCGTCGGCGGCCAGGGGGCCCAGCTGGACGGCCACGCCATCTCCTCGCCGGTGGTCCACGACGAGCACCTCTTCGTGCTCACGGCGACGGGTAAGATGAAGGTCAAGGGCGGCGAGAACTGGAACAACCAGGCCGGGACGAGCGGAGTGCCCCGCTCGCAGATCATGATGTGGGAACCGCTGCCCGACGGGAGATTGCCGCAATGAAGCAGCGCGCCTCACGGGGTGTCACCCTGCTGGAAGTCATGGCCACCATGGCCGTCATGCTGCTGGGAGTCGCGGCGGCGATGACCGTGGTGAGCCAGACGACCCGCGCCAACCGCCGCACCCTGACCGCCAACCAGGCGCAGATCATCGCGGAGCAGACCCTGGAGCGGATCCTCCAGGAGGGCTGTCAGGGCTCGCCGAACTGCGAGAACGCGACGAACCAGACCTTCGACCTCTACCAGACGTCGGAGGGGCTCTTGCGGACCACGGTCCCCGCGGATCCGAATGTCATCGCGCGCAAGTACACGGTGACCGTGGACGTGGACAACTCCAAGGTCGCCGCCAGCATCGAGGACGGCAAGGCCGGTGAGCCGGCCATCACCCGCGGGCTCGTGGGGACCACGACGGGCACGCTCGTGAACGTGCGGGTGTCGGTGAGCTGGGATGAGCCGGGCATCCGCGCGGACCGGCAGATGGTGGTCCTCCAGAGCCGGATGGCCCCATGAAGCCCTCCTCTCTCCACGACCGGGGCTTCACGCTCCTTGAAGTGATGATCGCCAGCGCCATCGGGGTCATCGTGCTCACCACGGGGCTGGTGGTGGGCACGCAGATGCAGAAGCGCGCCCTGTTCGAGGAACAGACGATGACCGCCCAGGTCACCGGGCGGGCCGTGAAGGAGATGATCACGCTGGACGTGTCCCGCGCGGGCACCGGCATGGGCAACACGCCCATCTCCTTCAACACCAACGACGAGCGCTCGGCCATCACGGTCTGGTCCAAGCCGGACCTGAAGACGGGCATCGGGACCACGCTGGGCGCGGACACGAACTTCGAGCCGCCGCCCACCGGGTTCCCGGCCTCGGACGCCCTCCAGCTCTACTGGGGGGACACCAACGGGATGATCACCCTGACGACCTGCCCGTCGCTGTCCCGGGTCCGCGAGGAGGACGCCACCACGGGCGTCACCTTCTGCACGCGCCCCAATCCCTCGACGGCGCTGGTGGACACCACCAACCCCACGCTCGCGGTGCTCGCCAGCGGGGGCAACAAGAAGGCCTGCCCCGTGCTGGTGGACAGCGTGCAGGCGGCCAACGCGAAGCTCGTCATCAAGGCGGCGACCGCCCAGTTCCCCCGCTCGGACCTCTGCGCCAACAAGGACCTGTGGACGAAGGCGTCCGGCGACATCGAGAACTGGGTGGCCCTGCGGCTGAGCGGCGCGGCCTACCGGGTGAACTGGAAGGGCGGCATCCCCACGCTGGAGTACCGCGCCCCGAACCAGACGGCCTGGTCCGTGTTGAGCCGTGACGTGGAGCAGCTCACCGTGCGTGAGGGCGTCGTCAACCTCACCGCTGGCGGGAACAACAAGCTGGACTGGTACCCCGGCGACAACACGCTGAACCCCAGCGCCCCGCATCCGGCCATCTCCGAGTGCACCCTGGCCCGCTACACCTCGGACGCCTGCAAGACGGACGACCGGGGCCCCGACGGAAGCGCGCTCCCCGCCCCAGGCACGTACGCGGACCCCAAGGCGGAGGTCATCCGGCGGCTGCGCCAGCGGGTGCGCGAGCTGGAGGTGACGCTGGTCATCCGCACGCGGCGCATCAACCGGGACGCGGACATGACCGGCACGGATGAAGAGGGCCAGGCGAAGGACGGCTACACGCGCAGGCGCTACACCTTCCGGGTCGCGGCGCGCAACATGGCGGTGGGCCTGACGCGGGCCCCGGCCCCGGTGACCCCATGAAGCAGACTCGTGGCATGACGTTGTTGGAGATGTTGACCGCCCTGGCGGTGGTGTCCGTGTTCCTCACCCTGGCGGTGGTGGGGATGCAGACCCGCCTTGGCGGACAGCGGGAGAGCACCGCCACGCGCGAGCTGTGGTCGTCCGCGCTGCGAGCGCGCCAGCTGGCCATCAGCGCGGGCCAGCCGGTGCGCATCGTGGTGAAGTCCAACGTCGCCCAGCCGGATGGCCGACTGTACACCGTGGCCCGCTGGGAGCAGATGAAGTGCGGTGACGACGTCAGCACGCCAGACCCGTGGGGCGTGGACAAGTGTCCCATCACCGCCTGCGTGACCACGACCTGCCGCGATACGCCCGCGTGCTGCAGCGAGACGGGACCGGACATCGTCATCCCGCCCACGATGGACGCCTCGAAGATCAACAACCTGTGCTTCCTGCCGGGCACGGGCCGGCCGGTGCTCCAGCAGGACTGCCTGAGGGGGCTGCTCGGCCAGCCCGGCAAGATCGCCGAGAAGGCCCCGAAGGACGAGTCCATCCAGTTCCTCTTCACCTCCAACCGCGCCAAGAGCGTGCTGATGGTGGAGCCGCTGACAGGCCTGTCCAGCGTGATGGACTGCGACTCACTGGCCGCCACCACCACCGACACCGCCCGCAAGGACGTCCGGCTGGCGACGGCGTGCTCGATGCCGCCGCCCTGAGGACGTGACCTGCGCGCGCCCGGGGACCCTCCGGTGTCCCGGGCGCGTGTGAGCCTCCCCGCCGGGCGGCCGTCCTGTGCGGTCCATGGACACGACAGGTGTCCGTATCCAGCGTTGATTTGGGACAGGGCGCACCCTAATTAGCCGAGGGCCCCACACGGGCCCTCGAATGGATACCTCTCTTCCTCCGAAGTCCGACGGCACCTCCTGGCCCGGCGGCGCTCCTCCTCCCTCCGGTGATGCCTTCGCCCGGCTGCTGGCCTCCCTGCGCGCGGGGCACCGTGCGCGGACGCAGGGGGTGAAGGGCGCGGCGCGCGGGCACCTGCTCGCCCGCCTGCACCGCGAGCTGCGCGCGCCCCTGGTGTGCGTGGCGGTGGATGAAGAGGCGGCGGACGCGCTCGCGCACGACCTGGCCTTCTTCCTGGGCGGCACCGGCAGCCTGCTGGAGCCGCGCGTGCTGCGCCTGCCCGCGGACGAGGTGCTCCCCTACGACGAGCTGTCGCCGGAGGCGGGCCCCATCACGGAGCGGCTGGGCGCGCTGTTCCACCTGGCGCGCGGCACGCCGTTCCCCGCGCTGGTGCTGTCCCTGCGCGCGCTGCACCGCCGCGTGCTGCCGCTGGGGGTGATGGAGGGGCTGGCCCAGCGCGTGGAGGTGGGCCAGGACTTCGACCGCGACTCGCTGGCGCGGAAGCTGGCGCTGATGGGCTACCAGAACAGCCCGCTGGTGGAGGACAAGGGCACCTTCAGCGTGAGAGGCGGCCTGCTGGACGTCTTCAGCCCGCTGTACGAGCGGCCGGTGCGCCTGGAGTTCTTCGGGGACACCATCGAGTCCATCCGCGTCTTCGACCCGGAGTCGCAGCGCACCGTGGACGCGCTCAAGAGCGTGGACCTGGTGCCCGCGCGCGAGCTCCTGCTCACCGACGACACCCGCCCGCGCGCCGAGGCCGCCGCCCGCGCGGTGGCGGACCGCATCAACCTGCCCACCATCAAGCTGCGCGAGCGGCTGGACGCGCTGCGCGAAGGGCTGCCCGGCTTCGGCCTGGAGGGGCTCCTGCCCGGCTTCTTCGAGGGCGGCCTGGCCTCGGTGTTCGACTACCTGCGCGCGTGGGCGCCGGAGCCCGTCGTCTACCTGGACGACCCGGTGGGGCTGGACCGCGCGCTGGAGGAGCTGTGGGCGGAGCTGGCGAAGGGCGTGGAGGAGGCGGACGCGCGCCAGGACCTCACCTATCCGCCGGAGCACCACTTCCTCACGCGCGAGGGCGTGGCGGCGGGCCTCAAGGCCCTGCGCGTGGTGGAGGGCGGCGGCCTGTCGCTCTCGCAGTCCGAGGCGCCCGTGGCCTTCACCTTCGGCACGACGCAGGACCTGCGCGAGGCCATCCTCGCGCACCACGGTGAGGAGGGCGCGCTCACCCCGCTGGTGGAGCGGCTCCAGCGCTGGCGCGACACGGGCGTGGCGTGCGCGGTGGCGTGCGGCACCTTGAGCCAGGCGGACCGGCTCAAGCGGCTTCTGCTGGACCGCTCCGTGATGGTGAAGGTGCACACGGAAGCGCTGCAGGACCCGGCGAAGCTCTACGAGCCGGCGGTGTGGGCGCACCTGTTCACCGGCGAGGTGAGCCACGGCTTCACCGACCCCGAGGGCCGGCTGGCGGTGCTCGCGGATGAAGAGATTTTCGGCGTCCGCTCGCGCCGCCGCGTCAAGCGCAGCAAGAAGCTGGACGCGTTCGCCGCGGGCTTCAAGGACCTGAAGGAAGGCGACCTCATCGTCCACACCGACTTCGGCATCGGGCGCTACGCGGGCCTGACGAAGATGGAGGTGCAGGGCGTGCCGGGGGACTTCCTCGTCCTGGAGTACGCGGGGCGGGACAAAATCTACCTGCCGGTGGGCCGCATGCGGCTCATCCAGAAGTTCACCGGCGGCGACCCGGAGAAGGTCCAGCTGGACAAGCTGGGCACGACGAGCTGGGAGAAGACGAAGAAGCGCGTCAAGGAGCAGCTGCTCAAGATGGCGGCGGAGCTGCTGCAGATGGCCGCCGCGCGCAAGGCGCACCCCGGCTACGCGTTCGCGCCGCCGGACCGCTACTTCGCCCAGTTCGAGGCGGACTTCGAGTTCGAGGAGACGCCGGACCAGGCGAAGGCCATCGAGGACGTGCTCGCGGACATGCAGAAGGCGCAGCCGATGGACCGGCTCGTCTGCGGCGACGTGGGCTACGGCAAGACGGAGGTGGCGATGCGCGCCGCCTTCAAGGCCACGCTGGACCGCAAGCAGGTGGCGGTGCTGGTGCCCACCACGGTGCTGGCGCAGCAGCACTTCCACTCCTTCAAGAAGCGCTTCAAGGACTACCCCGTCACGGTGGAAGTGATTTCCGGCATCCGCAAGCCGCCGGAGATCCGCGACATCCTCCGCCGCGCCAAGGAGGGCAAGGTCGACATCGTCATCGGCACGCACAAGCTGCTGGCGGGCGACGTGTCCTTCAAGGACCTGGGGCTGCTGGTGGTGGACGAGGAGCAGCGCTTCGGCGTGAAGCAGAAGGAGGCGCTCAAGCGGCTGCGCACGCAGGTGGACGTGCTGACGCTGACGGCGACGCCCATCCCGCGCACGCTGCACATGAGCATGTCCGGCGTGCGCGACATGAGCATCATCGCCACGCCGCCGCAGGACCGCCGGGCCATCCGCACCTTCGTGATGAAGTACGACGAGGCCGCCATCAAGGAAGCCGTCGAGCGGGAAATCGCCCGCGGCGGCCAGGTCTTCTTCGTGCACAACCGCGTGGAGTCCCTGCCCTCCATGGAGCAGGAGCTGAAGAAGCTCCTGCCCCACGTCTCCATCGGCGTGGCGCACGGCCAGATGGGCGAGGGGCAGCTGGAGAAGGTGATGCTCCAGTTCACGGAGCACAAGTTCCAGGTGCTCCTGTGCACGAGCATCATCGAGAGCGGCATCGACATCTCCAGCGCCAACACGATGATCGTCAACCGCGCGGACCAGTTCGGCCTGGCGCAGCTCTACCAGCTGCGCGGACGCGTGGGCCGCAGCAAGGAGCGCGCGTACGCGTACCTGCTGGTGCCCACCCGCCGTCCGGTGACGAAGGACGCGCAGCGGCGCCTGGAGGTGTTGCAGAACTTCACGGAGCTGGGCGCGGGCTTCTCCATCGCCAGCCACGACCTGGAGATCCGCGGCGCGGGCAACCTGCTGGGCGAGAAGCAGTCCGGCGCCATCGCGGAGATTGGCTTCGACCTCTACGCGCAGCTGATGGAGGAGGCCGTCGCGGAGCTGCAGGGCATGCCGCCCAAGGTGCACGTGGAGCCGGACATCAACCTGCCCATGCCGGCGCTCATCCCGGACGACTACGTGGCGGACGTGCACCAGCGGCTGGTGTTCTACAAGCGCTTCAGCCAGGCCAGCCACCCGGACGAGGTGACGGACCTGCGCGCGGAGCTGGTGGACCGCTACGGCGAGGCCCCCGACGAGGTGGACGCCCTCTCCGAGGTGACGCTCCTGAAGATCGACATGCGCGAGCTGCGGCTGCGCGCGCTGGAGGCGGGCCCGGGCCGGCTGTCCCTGGCGCTGGGCGGCGACGCGCTCTTGGACGGCGCGAAGGTGGCGGGGCTGGTGCAGCGCTCCAAGGGCTTCTACCGGCTGACGCCGGACATGAAGCTCATCGCGCGCGTGCCCGCGGAGGTGAAGGGGCACGCGCTGCTGGCGGAGGCGCACAAGCTGCTGCGCGACGTGGGCACCTGCGCGCTGCCCCGGCACTGACGCACGCGGGGGGACTTGAGCTAGGCTGGCCGCCGAATGGCGATTGAGAAGGCGCTGTTGCTCATCGCGGACATCGGCGGCTACACGCGCTTCATGCGGCAGCACCGCTTCGGCCTCGCGCACGCGCAGGACACGGTGGCGCAGCTGCTGGAGGCCGTCATCGATGCGTCCGGCCGGTTCAAGCTGGCGAAGCTCGAAGGCGACGCGGCCTTCTTCTACGCCGTGGGCGACGACGTCAGCCCGGTGGCCCGGCAGGTCGCGGCCATCCGCCGGGCCTTCCTGGCCCGCAAGGAGGAGCTGGCCCTGGACCGCATGTGCCGGTGCGACGGGTGCACGCAGGTGGGCGCCCTGACGCTCAAGTTCGTGGCCCACGCCGGCGAGGTGGCCTTCCAGAAGGTGAAGCACCTCACGGAGCTGGCCGGGGTGGACGTCATCCTCGTGCACCGGATGCTGAAGAACGACGTGCCCGTGTCCGAGTACGTCCTGATGACGGACACGGTGCACCAGGGCCTGGAGCCGGAGCTGCGCCAGCTCAGCCAGGGGCTGGAGCACGACTTCGAGGGCATGGGCCGCACGGCGACGCACTACCTCGACCTGAGCACGCTGGTGGCGAGCGTGCCCGCGCCGCGCCCCAGCCTGCTGCGCAAGCTGTGGAACAAGCTGACGATGGAGCTGCGCTCGCTGAAGTACGTGCTCGGCTTCAAGGAGGCGTGCGAGGGCTTCCGCAACGTCGAGGTCGTCGACGCCGCGCCGAAGAAGCCCTGAGGCGCCGCGCCCTCAGCGGCCCGTGCAGAAGCGGGCCACCGCCTGCGTGAGCGCGGCCTCGCAGCGCACCAGGTCCTCCATGGGGACGAACTCGCCCGTCTGGTGCGCGACGCGGATGTCACCGGGGCCGAACACCACGGCCTCCGCGCCCAGCTCCGTGAGCTGGGGGGCCTCCGTGCCGAAGGACACCGTTTCGGACGCGTTGCCGCTCACCTCTTCCAGGAAGCGCACCACGTCCGCGTCGCCGCGCGTGTGGACGCCCCGGTCCATGCGCAGCACCTTGATGCGCGCCTCGTAGGCGGGCTCGTCGCGCGTGAGCTCCTGGCGGATGTGCTCCATCAGCTCCGGGACGCGCTCGGCGGCCTGGCCGGGGATGGGGCGCCACTCCACGGTGAAGCGGCAGGAGCCGGGCAGCACGTTCTTCGCCTTGCCGCCCTGGATGAGGCCCACGTTCACCGTGGTGAAGGGCGGCTGGAAGCCCTCGTCGCGGTCCTCGCGCAGGACGGTGTGGGCCAGCGTCTCCAGCCGGTGCAGGAAGCGGCCGGCGCGGAAGATGGCGGACGCGCCCAGCTCCGGGTACGCGCTGTGCCCCTCCTTGCCCAGCACCTCCACCTCCGCCAGGCAGTAGCCCTTGTTGGCGCGCACGGGGATGAGGCGCGTGGGCTCGCCGACGATGGCGTGCCTCGCGCGGCCCAGGCCCGCGGCCACCAGCTTCTTCGCGCCCACGAGCCCCACCTCTTCGTCCGCGGTGAGGATGACGAGCAGGGGCGCGTCCAGCGTCGGCAGGTCCTTGCGCGTGGCGGTGTGCAGCGCGCAGGCGATGAAGCCCTTGGTGTCGCAGGCGCCGCGGCCGTACAGTTTGCCGTCGCGCTCGGTGAGGCGCAGCGCGTCCGTCCAGGCGGCGTCGTAGGGCACGCAGTCGGAGTGGCCCACCAGGGCCAGGGCCGCGCGGTCGGCGTCGCCCTTGCGAGCGACGAGGTTCACCTTCGCCACGCCCGCGTCGTCGGTGTAGTGCTGGCGCTCGGCGGTGAAGCCGGCGGCCTCCAGCCGCGCCTGGGCGTAGTCGATGAGGGGCGCGTTGGGGCGCGAGGACGTGGTGTCCAGCGCCACCAGTTCCGCCAGGGTGGCCCGCAGCGCGGGCAGCGTGTCGCTCATGGGACGGCCTCCAGTCAGGCCACCTCCATGCCACTGCCCGCGCCGCGACGCCAGTGGGCCCGTGCCCCGGGCGTCGCGCGGAGGCCCCCAGCTTGTTACAGGCCGGACGTGGACCCCGGCGCGGATGCCGCATCCGGGTTGCCCAGGCCCTTGAGGACGGCGGGCTCGGACGCGCTCACGTGGCCCACGTAGAAGACGCCGTGGTAGCCCTCGCGGTTGGTCGAGCTCCAGGTGTGCATGAAGAAGCGGTCGCCATTGTCCTTGCCCTTCGCTTCCTTCACGCCGCAGTCCAGCTTGTTGCTCCGCGGGTTGGCCGCGCAGATCCACGCCGTGCCGCTGTCGTAGGCCATGTCCAGCGCCGTGACGTCGCCGAGCTGGTCCTTCAGCAGGTAGCCCATGGGCTTGTACTGCTTGTCCCACGGCAGCCCCTTCGCCGTGCGCGAATGGACGTTGCCGCTCACCACCAGGTGGAAGCGCTGCGGCTTCGCCTTCACCTGCGCCAACACCGTCCCAGTCAGCGCGTCCTCGCGCTGCTGGCCGGAGAGCTTCGGGTGGTCGTAGACGAAGACCGCCACGTCCAGGCCCTGCGCGCGCAGCTGCCGCAGCTGCTCCAGCATGTTGGCCACGGCCTCGCTGCCCCGGCCGTCCGGGTACGGGCTGCGCCAGAAGGGGGCCTCCATCAGCTTGAGCCAGTCCACCTCACCGCCCTGGCTCTGGAGGAAATGGGTGATGCGCTCCTCGTTCTCCACCGGCAGCTCCAGCCCCACCGTCACCGGCATGCCGGAGGTAGCGAGCTGGCACACCGACTGCGCGATGAAGCGCGGCACCTCCTGCGTGCCGTGCAGTTCGCCCAGCAGCATCACTCCCCCCGCCTTCGCCTGCTTCTTCAGGCCGAGGATGGACTGGCCGCACTCGGTGAACGTGGAGGGGGCCTTCGCCACCGGCTGCTCCGTCTTCACCGGCTGCGTCTTCGCGAGCTTGGGCATGATGCCCCGGAACACGCGCCACTCCATGGTCAGGTCTCGCGTCCCCTGCCCCGACTCCATGTAGAAGGCGTTCTCCCCCACCGGAAAGGCCAGCCGGTCCGCAGTGTCCTCAGGGCTCAGGTTGTCGGAAGCGCCAGATTCAGCGTCAGGGACCCGGGCAAAGGAAGGGCCCCAGTCCAGCTCCTTCCCGGGCCGGGACAGCGTCTTGTTCACGGACTTGGTGATGCGGATGATCCACAGCTTGCTCTTCGTGGGCGACTCGCGCTTGCCCAGGACCATGTAGCGGTGCCAGTAGCCCGCGATCTTCGAACCGCCGAACTCCTGCTTCCACTCGGTCTCCAGCACCATGCTGCCCCGGTCCTCGCGGTAGGGCAGATGCGCGTCCGTGAAGTACTGCCGGACCGACGGCCACATCTCCTCCAGCGGCACGTCGTAGACGGCTTCGTAGTCCGGCGTCTCCAGGCCCTGCCGTCCGGCGCACCCCACCGCCAGGAGCAACGCCAGCCATCCCATCCTCAGCATCGAGCGCATCCGCAGTTGCCTCCATCACGTTCCGCGATGTGCTGAACAACGCTCCGTGAGCGGTGGGCATATCGCCACCGCGCTCGTTACATGGCCGGCGCGGACTCCGGTGCGGCGGGCGCCGCGCCCGGGTTGCCCAGGCCCTTGCGGATGGCGGGCTCGGAGGCCGTCACGTGGCTCACGTAGAAGACGCCGTGGTAGCCCTCGCGGTTGGGCGAGTCCCAGGTGTGCACGAAGAAGCGGTCGCCGTTGTCCTTGCCCTTCGCTTCCTTCACGCCGCAGTCCAGCTTGCGTCCCTGCGCATCCGCCGCGCAGATCCACGCCGTGCCGCTGTCATAGGCCATGTCCAGCGCCGTGACGTCGTCGAGCTGGTCCTTCAGCAGGTAGCCCATGGGACGGTACTGCTTGTCCCACGGAAGGCCCTTCGCCGTGCGCGAGTGGATGTTGCCGCTCACCACCAGGTGGAACCGCTGGGGCTTCGCCTTCACCCGTTCCAGCACCGTGCGCGTCAACGCGTCCTCCCGCTGCTGGCCGGAGAGCTTCGGGTGGTCGTAGACGAAGGCCGCCACATCCAGGCCCTGCGAGCGCAGCTGGCGAAGCTGCTCCAGCATGTTCGCCACGGCCTCGCTGCCTCGTCCATCCGGATACGGGCTGCGCCAGAACGGGGCTTCCATCAGCTTGAGCCAGTCCACCTCACCGCCCTGACTCTGGAGGAACGTCGTGATGCGCTCCTCGTTCTCCACCGGCAGCTCCAGCCCCACCGTCACCGGCATGCCCGACGTGACGAGCTGACACACCGACTGCGCGATGAAGCGCGGCACCTCCTGCGTACCGTGCAGCTCTCCGAGCAGCACCACCCCACCCGCCTTCGCGTGCTTCTTCAGGCCGAGGATGGACTGGCCGCACTCAGTGAACACCGGTGCGTCCTTCGCGCCCGGGGCCTTCGCCACCTGCTGCTCGGCGCTCACCTGCTGCTGCTTCTTCGCGAGCTTGGGCATGATGCCCCGGAACACGCGCCACTCCATGGTCAGGTCTCGCGTCCCCTGCCCCGACTCCATGTAGAAGGCGTTCTCGCCCACCGGAAAAGACAACCGGTCCTCGTCATCCTCCACACTGCTTCCGTCTTCGAGGGTGGGCTCCGACCCATTGAGCCCGATGCCGCGGCTGACACTCCAATCCAGTTCCTTGCCGGGCTGTGACAGCGTCTTGTTCACCGACTTGGTGATGCGGATGATCCACAGCTTGCTCTTGGTCGGCGTCTCGCGCTTGCCCATGACCATGTAGCGGTGCCAGTAGCCGGCGATCTTCGAGCCGCCGAACTCCTGCTTCCACTCGGTCTCCAGCACCATGCTGCCCCGGTCCTCGCGGTAGGGCAGGTTCGCGTCCGTGAAGTACTCACGGACCGACGGCCACATCTCCTCCAGGGGCACGTCGTAGACGGCATCGTAGTCCGGCGTCTCCAGGTCCTGCCGTCCGGCGCACCCCACCGCCAGGAGCAACGCCAGCCATCCCATCTTCAGCATCGAGCGCATTCGCAGTGCCTCCATCACGTTCCGCGATGTGATGAACAACGCCGCGCGCGCCTCGGGCATATCGCCGCGCTGGTTACAGGCCCGGCGTGGACTCCGGCACGGGCGCCGCGTTCGGATTCCCCAGCCCCTTGTGGATGGCGGGCTCGGACGCGCTCACGTGCCCCACGTAGAAGACCCCGTGGTAGCCCTCCTTGTTCGCCGAGCTCCAGGTGTGCACGAAGAAGCGGTCGCCGTTGTCCTTGCCCTTCGCGCTCTTCACGCCGCAGTCCAGCTTGCGCCCCTGCGCATCCGCCGCGCAGATCCACGCCGTGCCGCTGTCGTAGGCCATGTCCAGCGCCGTGACGTCGTCGAGCTGGTCCTTCAGCAGGTAGCCCATGGGACGGTACTGCTTGTCCCACGGAAGGCCCTTCGCCGTGCGCGAGTGGACGTTGCCGCTCACCACCAGGTGGAAGCGCCGCGGTGTCGCCTTCACCTGCGCCAACACCGTCCGCGTCAGCGCGTCCTCGCGCTGCTGCCCGGAGAGCTTCGGGTGGTCGTAGACGAACACCGCCACGTCCAGGCCCTGCGCGCGCAGCTGGCGAAGCTGCTCCAGCATGTTCGCCACGGCCGCGCTGCCTCGTCCATCCGGATACGGGCTGCGCCAGAAGGGGGCTTCCATCAGCTTGAGCCAGTCCACCTCACCGCCCTGACTCTGGAGGAACGTCGTGATGCGCTCCTCGTTCTCCACCGGCAGCTCCAGCCCCACCGTCACCGGCATGCCCGACGTGATGAGCTGACACACGGACTGCGCGATGAAGCGCGGCACCTCCTGCGTACCGTGCAGCTCTCCGAGCAGCATCAGCCCGCCCGCCTTCGCCTGCTTCCTCAGGCCGAGGATGGACTGGCCGCACTCGGTGAACGCGGGGGCTTCCTTCGCGCCCGGCGCCTTCGCCACCTGCTGCGCCGCGCTCACCTGCTGCTGCTTCTTCGCCAGCTTGGGCATGATGCCCCGGAACACGCGCCACTCCATGGTCAGGTCGCGCGTGCCCTGCCCGGAGTCCACGTAGAAGGCGTTCTCCCCCACCGGGAAGGCCAGCCGATCCCCCTCGTCCTCGACGGAGATGGAGT
This sequence comes from Corallococcus exercitus, assembly GCF_042231735.1. Taxonomy (GTDB): domain Bacteria; phylum Myxococcota; class Myxococcia; order Myxococcales; family Myxococcaceae; genus Corallococcus; species Corallococcus exercitus_B. The sequence continues at coordinate 7,988,359 of NZ_CP102577.1, read as the reverse complement.
ACTCACCGTTCCCGAGCGCGAACTGATCCCGCTGCGAGGGGTCCCCTCCGAGTCCCCGCTTCGTGCCCCAGTCCAGCTGCCTGCCGGGCGCCGCCAGCGCCTTGTTCACCGTCTTGGTGATGCGGATGATCCACAGCTTGCTCTGGGTCGGCGTCTCGCGCTTGCCGATGACCATGTAGCGGTGCCAGTAGCCGGCGATCTTCGAGCCGCCGAACTCCTGCTTCCAGTCCGTCTCCAGCACCAGGCTGCCGCGGTCCTCACGGTAGGGCAGGTTCGCATCCGTGAAGTACTCACGGACCGAAGGCCACATCTCCTCCAGGGGCAGGTCGTAGATGGCTTCGTGGTCCGGCGTCTCCAGGTCCTGCCGCCCGGCACAGCCCCCCGCCGCCAGCCCCACCAGCATCACCAGCGACAGCCAGACCCCTGCACGCATCCACATCCTCCCACGGGAAATCCCATCAACGCCCGGGCCGGCCCGCCATATCGAACCCCGCGCCCACCCTCAGGGATAGAGGCGTTGGGCGAGCTGCTGGAAGGCCCGGCCGCTCTCCTCCGTCAGCGCATGCCGGCCGTCGCGGACCAGGAGCCGGCCCGCCACCGCCACCTCGCGCACCGCGCCTCCCGCCGCCCCGAAGACGATGCCCGGCAGGAGCGACGCGGGCCCCGCGCCCACCAGCGACGGGTGCCGCAGGTCCACCGTGAAGAAGTCCGCTTGCGACCCCGGAGACAGCTTGCCCGTGCCCATCCCCAGGCTCCGCGCGCCCTGCACCGTCGCCATGTCGAAGAGCCGCGCCGCCAGTCCGTCCAGCGTCCCCTTCCCCGGGTCCAGCACCGCCCGGCGCAGCCGCACCAGCCGCAGGTGCTGCTCCAGCTGCCGCGCCTCGTCCAGCAGGTCCACCACCGTCTGGCTGTCCGAGCCGAAGCTCACGCGCGCCCCGGCCTTCACCAGCGCGTCCGCCGGCACGATGCCGTCGCCCAGGTTGCGCTCCGTGGACGGGCACGCGCACACCGTGGCCTCCGCGCGGCCCAGCAGCGTCACCTCCGCGTCCGTCAGGTGCACGCCGTGCACCGCCGTGAAGCGCGGCCCCAGGAGGCCCACGTCCGCCACCAGCTCCACCGGACGGCGGCCGTGCTCCGCGAGGCAGGCTTCAATCTCCTTGGGCTGCTCCGCCACGTGCATGTGGATGGGCATGCTCGCGGGCGCCGTGCGGGCCACCTGCGTCAGCCAGTCCTTCGACACCGCGCGCACGCTGTGCGGCGCGAGCCCCACGCTCACCCGCGCGTCACCGCGCACCGCGTGGGACAGCGCCTCCGTGGTGGACAGGAACGCGTCCACGTCCGCGTCGATGAAGCGGCGCTGGCGGGGGTTGGCGGGCACGTTGAAGCCCGCGCGCGCGTAGCCCACCCGCAGCAGGCAGATGCGCAGCCCCACGTCCGTGGCCGCGCGGATGACCGCGTGCGCCAGCGCGTTGCGGTCCGCGTAGGGCGTCCCGTCCGGCTGGTGGTGCAGGTAGTGGAACTCGCCCACCGTGGTGATGCCCGCGAGCACCATCTCCAGGAACACCTGCCGGGAGGCGACATGGATTTCTTCCGGCGTGAGCGCCTCCGCGGCGCGGTACATCGCCTCGCGCCAGGACCAGAAGTCGTCCTGCCCGCCAGCGGACGCCACGTATTCGGTGCGCCCGCGGATGAGCCGCTGGAACGCATGCGAGTGGCCGTTGACGAGCCCCGGCAGCAGCGCCCGCCCCGCGAGCCGCTCCACGCGCGCGCCTTCGGGCACCGCGCCGAGCACACGGCCATCCGCGCCCACCGCCAGCGCACGGCCTTCGTGGAAACGCCCGTCCACGAAGAGGAAGTCGGGTTGGTAGACAGTGATGTCGCTCACGCGCGGCAGCGTATGCCAGTTCGCCGCGACGCGCGGTAGCGGCTTCAGGCGCCCATTTCGGCGACGTCCCCCATGAAGGAGGGCAGACGGCTCTCCGCCCACGGACGGGTACGCACCGCGTCGCGGATCCACGTGCCGTGGCGCCGCTCGTCCTCGCGGTGCTGGCGGATGAGGGCCTTCACCTCCGGGGACCACTCGAACTGGAGCGCCAGCTCATAGGCCCGGTCGAACAGCTCCTCGTTGCCGAGCATGGCCCACAGCGTGGCCTCCGTCCCCATCAGCCCCGTCATGGCCGTCAGGCCCTTCATCGCGGAGCCCTTCAGGTCCGGGCGCAGCGTCACCGGCTCGCCCCCCAGGTGGCGGATGAGCGTGTTGAGGTCCTGCACGTGGCGCAGGTGGTCCGCGCGGAAGCTGTTGAGGCGCTCGCGCACCAGGGCCGGCCCGATGCGGGCGATGGCCACGTCGTACGCGCCCACGGCGTCGGCATCGAGCTGGGCCAGGCTGTGCAGGCGATCCACTTCGGACTTGTTGGCCATGGGGTGCCTCCTCCAACCGGGTGTGTGAATGCTCGGGCCCGAACAATGTGGGGATGGCTCTTCCCCGAACCAAGCACCGTCCCCTGGCTCATCCCTCCTTCGAGCCCAGGGCGGGCGGACGACCTGGGGCCCATTTCGGGGCTGTGGCCGGAAAATCAGGCGCGGGGTCCGCGTGGGGAGCGCCTGCCTTCCTGCCTGCCCACCAGCCGATGTGAGGAATTGCGCGCCCGCTCTCCTGTGCAGAGCGTTGGAGGGTGAAGACCTCCGACACCCAGAAGCGTCTGCGCCGATACAGGACGAAGCGAGACTTCCAGCTCACGCCCGAGCCGTCCCCGGACGTGGTGGCCCCGAAGTCGAGCGCTCCCGTCTTCGTCATCCACAAGCACGACGCCACCCGGCTGCACTACGACCTGCGGCTGGAGATTGGCGGCGTCCTGGTGAGCTGGGCCATCCCCAAGGGCCCCAGCCACGACCCCGCGGTGAAGCGGCTCGCGGTCCAGACGGAGGACCACCCGCGCTCCTACGCGGACTTCGAGGGGCACATCCCGGATGACCAGTACGGCGGCGGCGATTCGCTGCTCTGGGAGTCCGGCACCTTCGAGGTCGTGCCCCCCGGCGACGCCGAGGCGCAGCTGAAGCGCGGGCACCTGGAGGTCCTGCTGCACGGCGCGAAGCTCAAGGGGCGCTGGCACCTCATCCGCACCCGTCCGCGCGGCGGCAAGGCGCAGTGGCTCTTCTTCAAGGCGAAGGACGAATACGCCAAGGCCGGCTACGACGTCACCGTGGAGCGCCCCGAGTCCGTGAAGAGCGGCCAGGTGGAGACGCAGGGCCCGCGCAAGCCCGGGGTGCTGCGCACCCGGAAGCCCGCCGCGAAGCCCGCGGCGCCCGTGCGCGCGGTGTCCAGGGCCCGCCTCCAGAAGACCGTGCGCAAGGGCTCGAAGGCGGCCCGCCCACCCGCGACGCCGGAGAAGCTGCTGGAGCGCGTGTGGCCGCCCATGCTGGCGCGGCTGGCGGTGTCCGACGAGGTGCACGACGAGACGCACACCTACGAGGTGAAGTACGACGGCTTCCGCGCCGTGTGCGCCGTCACGGACGGGAAGCTCGCCTTCCAGAGCCGCCGGGGCAACGACCTGTCCGGCCGCTTCGCCCGGCTCGCCGCCGCGCTGCGCGAGCTGCCCGCGAAGGACGTCGTCGTGGACGGGGAGATTGTCGCGCTCGACGCGAAGGGCCGCTCGCGCTTCCAGATTCTGCAGAACACGGAGGAGGGCGCGGAGCAGCGCTTCATCGTGTTCGACCTGTTGTGGCTGGACGGCGAGGACCTGCGCGAGCTTCCCTACGAAAAGCGCCGCGCGCGGCTGGAGAAGCTGCTGGCCAAGGTGGAGCTGCCAGTGCAGCTCTCCGAGAAGGTGGACCTGCCGCTGTCGCGCGCGCTGCTGGAGGCGCGGCGCAAGGGGTGGGAGGGCCTCATCGCGAAGCGCAAGGACTCGCCCTACACGGGCACGCGCTCCGGGGACTGGCTGAAGCTGAAGGTCGTCGCGGGCCAGGAGGTCGTCATCCTGGGCTATCTGCCCATCAAGAACGAGCGGGCGAAGTCGGAGATTGGCGCGCTGCGAGTGGGTGTGCGCGGCAAGGACGGCTTCCACGACGTGGGCAAGGTGGGCACGGGCTACAGCTCGAAGGACCGCCGCGAGCTGCGCTGGCTGCTGGACGCCACGCGCGTGAAGAAGCCGTCCGCGGTGGGCGCGCCCACGAGCACGGACACCGTCTGGGTGAAGCCGAAGTACGTGGCCCAGGTGAACTTCACGGAGTGGACGAAGGACGGGCGCCTGCGCCACCCCGTGTTCCAGGGCCTGCGCAGCGACAAGGTGCCCAAGGAGGTCGTGCGGGAACACCCGGCCCCCATCGAGGGCGCCGCGCGCCGGGGCTCGCGCCGCGCGCCGGCCCAGGCCTCCGCCCGCACCGCGACGAGCAAGGCGCCCGCCGCGAAGGCGACGCGCGCGAAGTCCGCACGCGCGCCGGAGGTGGCCCTCACGCACGGCGACCGCGTGCTGTTCCCCGGCTCCGGCCTGACGAAGGCGGACGTGTTCGCGTACTACGAGCAGGTGGCGCCGCTGCTCTTGCCCGTGCTCGCGGACCGGCCGCTGTCCCACCAGCAGTGGCCCGCGGGCATCCAGGCGCCGGGCTTCTTCCGGCACGAGCTGTCCGGCATCCCGGCGTGGATGCCCACGCTGCGCGTGCGCCATGAGGACAAGACGCTGCGCCACGTGAACGTGAAGGACACGTCCGCGCTCCTGTGGCTGGCCAACCAGTCCGCGCTCACGCTGCACATGTGGCTGTCGCACGCGCCCCGGCTGGCGCAGCCGGACTTCGTGGTGTTCGACCTGGACCCCGGCAAGGGCGGCTGGAAGGACGTGGTGAAGGTGGCCACCCTGCTGCACGCGCGCCTGGACGAGCTGGGCCTCAAGTCCTTCCCCAAGACGTCCGGCAAGCGCGGCCTGCACGTGCTGGTGCCCCTGGCGCCGGGCCACACCTACGCGCGCACCCAGGCGTTCGCGGACACGCTGGCGCGCGAGCTGGAGGAGGAGCTGGGTGACATCGCCACCACGGAGCGCTCCATCCGCGCGCGCGGCGGGCGGCTCTACATCGACGCGGGCCAGAACGCGCGCGGCAAGACGGTGGTGGCGCCCTACTCCCTGCGTGCCGTGGAGGGCGCGCCCTTCTCCGCGCCCCTTGAATGGAGCGAGGTGAACGGCCGCCTGGACCCGCACCGCTTCCGCCTGGAGACGCTGAAGAAGCGCCTGGACGCGGTGGGGGACCTGTTCGCGCCCGTGCTCCGGGTGAAGCAGGTGCTGCCGGACGACTGAGCCCGCGGCTGACCCGCCGCTCCCGGGAGGGATGTTTCCCCAAGGGGGCGGCGCGTGCTACTGCCCGCGCCGCCATGTCGTCCGTGACCGTCGTGAGCCCCGTCGCGAAGCCCGCGCCGCGGTGGAAGGTGTCCCTGGCGTACGCCACCTGCTTCGTCCTCTGGGGCTCCACCTGGGCCGCCGTGAAGGTGGGGCTGGAGGACCTGCCGCCCCTGCGCTTCGTGGGCACGCGCATGCTCGTCGCCGGGGTGGCGCTGCTGCCCTTCGCGCGCTCGCGCGGGACGGCGCTGGGGGGCGGCACGGGGTGGCGCATCGCGGGGCTGGGCGTGCTCCAGCTCGCGGTGCCCTTCGGCCTGCTCTTCGTGGCGCAGCAGTGGATTCCCTCCAGCTGGTCCGCGCTCCTCTTCTCCACCTTCCCCGTGTGGCTGCTGCTGGTGGGCCGCGTCGTCTTCCCGGATCAGCCGCTCACCGGGCGCAAGCTCTTCGCGGCGGCGCTGGGCCTGACGGGCGTGGTGGCGCTCCAGCACCAGGAGCTGGTGTCGCTCAGCTTCTCCGGGCAGGTGCTGCTGGGCTGCGCGATGACGCTGTTCGCGGCGTCGGTGGTGGCGGTGGCCAACGTGCTGGTGCGCCGGCACATGACGCACGTGCCGCCGCACCTGCTCACGCTGGTGCAGACGCTGAGCAGCGCGGTGCTGCTGCTCTCCGCGTCCGCGCTGCTGGAGTGGAACCAGCCGGCGCACTGGACGCCCAAGGCGATAGGCGCGCTCCTGTACCTGGCGCTGGGCGGGACGGTGCTCACCTACCAGTGCCTGTACTGGCTCCTGCCGCGCATCTCGCTGGCGGCGCTGGGCGCCATGGCGCTGCTGGACACGCTGGTGGCGGTGACGCTGGGCGTGGCGCTGCTGGGCGAGCCGCTCACGCCGTCGCTGCTGGCGGGCGGCGCGCTCATCCTCACGGCGGCGGCGCTCGCCAACCGCGACGAGGCCCCGGAGGCGAAGGTGCCTCCGGAAGCCTCGCCCCCGGTGTGAGGCCGTGACTCAGAACGGCAGGGGCAGCGCGTACGCCGTGCCGTTCTGCGTGCCGGTGCGGTAGCTCCTCGGCGCGCCGATGACGGCCGTGGGCGGCGAGCCTCCGCTCCCGGGGACGACGGAGATGGACTGGCCGAGGAAGGAGCGCTCGGCGCCGTCGCCCACCACCAGCAGGAAGGGCGACAGCGGGCCCGTGGACTTCGCGCCGCCGGCGAAGAGGAACGCCGCGCCGTCGCCGTCCGAGGCCACCGACGCGTTGGGCGCGCCCACCCAGAGGTCCGGCACGCTGTCGCCGTTCAGGTCCTTGCCGCCCGCGAGCGACGTGCCGAAGCTCACCGCGCGGGCGCGGTAGGTGAGGTTCAGCGGGGCCAGGTCGAACACGTCCAGCAGCTTCTCACCGGAGGCGGGAGGGGTGAGCTTGGAAGTCTGGATGAGCAGCACCGCCGGCTGGCTCACGCCGTCCACCAGGTAGTTGTTGGCGCTCACCGCGAGGTAGTCCGCCCCGGAGGTCCCCAGGAACTTCCCCGCGCGCGTGGTGGCCACGCCCAGGTTCATCAGCGCACGTGACACCTCCGTGTCCCCGGCGATGCGCACGGTGGCCCCCGTCGTGCGCGCGCCGCACCGGGTGCCGCCCGCGTCGTAGCCGTAGGCAATCACGATGCCCGAGTGCGTGTTGTCCGAGTAGCGCCACGCCACCTCGTCGCAGCCATCCGCGTTGAGGTCGCCGACGGAGGCGATGGCGGAGGTCTGCGGCAACGAGGTGGTGTTCCACTGCGCGGGCGGCCAGACGATGGGCGTGGACGGCCAGGAGTACGCCGGGTCACAGGCCAGCGTGAGCTTCGCGAGCGTCGCGTCCTCCGGCGCCCGGCCCAGGAACACGTCCATGCCGCGGTCGCGCAGCACGGCCACGTCCTCCTTGCCGTCGTTGTTGAAGTCGAAGCCGCCCACCACGCCCCGGCCGATGGTGGTGCGCTTGCACTTCGTGGCCGCCGGGTCGTCACAGGTGGCGACCACGGATGGCGCGAACACGCGGTAGGCCGGCTTGAAGGTGCCGTCCGCCTGCCCCGCCGACACCAGCAGTCCGCCCAGCGACTGGGTGGCCGTCGTCATGCAGGCGTTCTGCACGTAGGGGTCGCGCTCCGCCGCCGCGGAGTTCGTCGCGGGGATGACGAGCCCCGTGGCGCTGGCCACCATGTCCGGCCGGCCGTCGCCGTTGAAGTCCGTGAACGCCACGTCCACGCCCACGTTGCGGCCGCCGTACCACGGTGAGCTGGCGCCCTCCCCCGCCACGGTGGCCTTGCCGGGCTCCGCGGTGTCGAAGGTGTACGCGCGCCCCACGGTCATGTCCGCGCCGTCGTTGTTGGGGCCCGGGCCGGAGAAGCCCTGCGCGCCCACCAGCGCCATCACGCGGCTGCCCAGCCGGGTCACCGCCACGGTCTCACCGAAGCGCTCCACGCTGGCCCTCGTCGTCACCTCCAGGCCGCTGCGCGTCCAGTCCGCCACCGTCGCGCCGGCCCTCGTGAAGACGTCCACGCGGCCGGTGAAGGCGCCCGTGGGCGACGACGCGCGGCCGGAGAAGCCCACCAGCACCGGGCCGGACGGCAGCGTCCACGCCGCGAGCCCCGCGCCCAGCACCTCCGCCTTCGCCGCGCCGCCCAGGGCCGCGAGCGGCTTGTTCATCACCGTGTCCTTCGACAGGCCGGTGAGCGGGTACACCAGCACCTTGCCCGCGTTGCCCAGCGTCGTGGTGCCCACCGTCACCGACGCGTACGGCGCGCCCAGCAGCAGCTCCGGCCCCGCCGTGCCGTCCACGTCCATCACCGCCCAGCTGCGCGTCGCGGTGATGCCGCGCGCGTCGCCGTAGAAGCGCGCGAACGCGTTCGCCAGCGGCACCGTCGGGGGGTTCACCGCCGCCGGGTCGTCCACCAGCTTCGCGCTCCGCAGGTCGAAGAGGTACGCGCCGCCCGCGTCCTGCTGCGACGCCACGCCGTCCGACGTCCGCAGGTCCGGCGAGTCCGCCTTGTCCGCCATCACCACGAGGAACGGAGGCCGGCTGCCCTCGCCAGGGATGGTGCCCAGGCGCCAGGTGCCCTCGTTGTTCAGCGTCTCCACCGCGGTGTTGGACGCCAGCACGTACAGGTCCGCGGCGGAGCGGTAGCGCGCGCCCGCGGCACGCGCGAAGTACACCGCCACGGCCATCTGCTGGCCGTTGGTGGTGCCGTCCGCGTTGTAGCGGGTCAGCCGGTGCAGCGCCGCCAGGTCCGGGCGGCCGTCGTCGTTGAGGTCCGTCACCGCGAGGGCGCGGCCCAGCTCCGTGCTGCCGCGCAGCACGAACTTGCCGTCCTTGTCGATGTCCTGGCCGCCCAGGCGCACCGCCGGCAGGTCCGGGACGGGCTGCCCCTTGGCGAGGATGAAGATGTCGACGACGCCGCGCCGGCTGATGCCGGAGATCGTGGACAGGTCGCCGCCGGGCGAGCCCACGAACAGGTCCATGTCCCCGTCGCCGTCCGCGTCCGCGATGGCCATGCCCGTGCCGAACCCGCCGCGGCCCAGGCCGGTGAGCGCGGGCCTCAGCAGCGCGGGCGCCTGGCCCGCCTTGAACGTGTAGAGGTACACCGCGCCCGAGTCGCCGATGGTGACGTCCGCGCCCGGCGAGGACACCGCCAGGTCCGCGTGCCCGTCGCCGTCCAGGTCGCCCGCGGCCAGCATGTCGCCGAAGAGCGCGCCCTCCGTCTCACCGGTCAGCACCCAGGTGGGCTTCGCGGGCAGGCCGGAGGCGCTGCCCTTGTAGACGAACACCGCGCCGCCCGTGGGGCGCGCCAGCTCGCTCTCGCGCTGGCCCACCGCCAGGTCCTGGATGCCGTCGCCGTCGAAGTCCGCGGTCACCAGCGTGGCCACGTCCGACAGCTTGCCGTGCGCCAGGAGGGGCCGCGTCAGCTCGTCCAGCACGCGCACCGACACCGTGGCCACGTCGGAGGTGAAGGCGTCCTTCGCCTCCAGCACGATGGTGCCGGTCGCCCCCGCCTCCACCACGATGCGGCCGTTGACGATGGCGCCGGGGCCGGACTTCTTCGTCCACGTCACGCGGTCCGTGCCGCCCGCCGTGCCCAGCGGCGCGGACGCGCCCGACGGCACGCCCAGGAACGGCGGGTCGCCCACCAGCTTCGCGGCCTTGCTCACCGTGTACTGGAGCACCGCCGTATCGCCGGACTTCGTGTCGCGCACGGTGATGACGTCCTGCGCCTCCACCTGCCCCGCCGTGTAGACGCCCGTGTCGGTGAGCGTGGCGCCGGAGCCGTTGGTGTTGAGCGTGAAGGTCGCCGTGCCCACCAGCCCCTCGAGGGCAATCTGGAAGGACGTGCCCGGCCGCAGCATCGCGCGCGCGGGCGCGACGCCGAAGCCCGCGATGACCTTCACCCGCACGCTGGTGGAGCCGCCGCACTGGTCGTCCACGACCGTCAGCGTGTCCTCGCCGGGCGTGGCGCCCGCGACGAAGCGGTTGCCGCGCATGTCGCCGGAGGAGCCGCCCGCCTCCGCGCGGAAGCTGTAGCGGCCGCTGCCGCCGCCGGCCGTCAGCGTGGCCACGCTGCCGGAGCGCACCGTCGTGGGCTCCGCGGACAGCGTCAGCGGCGCGAGCCCTTCGCAGGGGCCCACGTAGGGGAGCTGCTCCGCGGGCTTGAGCTCACCGTCACAGCCCAGGGTCAGCAGCGCGGCGAGGGGGGCCGCGCGGATGAAGCGTTTCATGGGGGTGCCTCGGAAGGGGGCGCCCGTCCTCCCGGGGAGGAGGACGGGCGCATGCACGGAAGGGGAAGCAGTCGTGAAGCAGGGACTTCAGGGCAGCGCGCCGGACGACACCCAGCGCTGGATGAGGGCGATGCCCTGCTGATCCAACGGCCCGTCCGCGGGCATGCGCAGGTCGCGCACCGCCGCGTTGATGAGCTGGGCGTTGGACTTCCACAGCTCGTAGGTGTTCAGCGGCCGGCCGGGGCTGGTGGTGTGGCACTTGGCGCAGCGGGCCTCGTGGATGGGCCGGATGTCGCGCGCGTAGCTGGGGGTGGTGGTGAGCGGCTGGTAGACGAAGGGCAGCTGGCGCCGCGCCTCCGTGCCGTCCTCGAAGCGGGCCACCACGCCCAGCGTGTGCCCGCCCGGCGTCAGGCTGGCGAAGGAGAACGCCTTGAGCGTCTCGCCGTCCGCCTCCAGGCCTCCCAGGCTGTACGCGGGCCCGGTCGCTTCGACCTCCTGGCCCTGCAGCTGGAAGTGGACGCTTTTGGGCGTGCTGCCCGGCGGCAGGTGGGCCTGGACCACCAGCCCGTCCTCCACCACCAGCATGCCCTGGTGCATCCCCGTCACGCGCGGCGCCGGCGTCTGGCTGATGGCCAGGGCCTTGTCACCCACGCGCACCCACGCGCAGCCGCTCTCGTCCGAGGCCAGCAGCGTCACCGCCCCGGAAGGCAGCCCCTCCGCCACGCCCCAGACCTTCGCGTCCGCGTCGTAGACGTAGAGCCGTTCGCCCGCGCGGGCCCAGAGGTAGCGCCCCGCGCCCAGCAGCTGCTCCGGCCGCGACGGCAGCGACACCGTGCCCCAGCCGTCCGTGTTCCGGCGCAGCAGGCGGGTGCTGGTGAGCACCCAGGTTTCGCCCGCCGTGCCCGTGCCGGCGCTCAGCCCGGCCAGCGCCTGCACCGTCTCACCGCCGGCGAGCGGCGCGTCCGAGCCGCGCACCTGGTAGACGCCCGGCGCGGACGCCACCACCACGTTCAGCTTGCCCTCGCGCGCGAACCACAGGCCCGGAAGGCCGTCCTCCGCGGGCGCGGCCGTCATGGTGGTGATGCCGGTGAGCGGCTGTCCGGACAGCTTCAGCGACGCGAGCACGCCGCCCTGGATCTGGAACAGGCCCGTGGGGTGGGCAATCCACGCGGCGCCGTCCGCCGTCTGCGCGGTGGCGACGATGCCGGTGCCCAGCACCTCCTGCCACAGCGGCTCAATCAGCCAGCCCTGGTCCGCGAGGAACAGGCCGCTGTCCGTCTCCACCAGGGCGCTGTGCGGCCCCAGGCGGAAGGTGGCGCGCACGGAGCCGAGCGCCGCGGTGTTCCGCGGGTGGGCGGCGAGCGCGGCCTGGGTGCCGTCCAACCGCAGGCGCACGGCCCCACCGCCAGCGGTGGCGAAGATGCCGCCGCCGGACTGGTCCGCGAAGCCGGGCACCGCGGCCAGCGACTGCGCCGTGGTGACCTGGGTGGCCGTGAATGCCGCGGGCTTCGCCGGGTCGCTGCCCGGCGGTGCGTCCTCGCCGCACGCGGAGAACAGCACCGCGGACAACAGCAGGAGCGAGGGGGGGAGGAAACGCGCCACGGTGGGGGAACCGTGGCGCGGCCGGGGACGCATGAGGGGAGTGCTCATCAAGGTTCAGGCAAGGATGAACCGCAGCGGGTCCACCCGCGTGATGCTGTAGTCCAGCTTCGCCGAGGCCAGCACCGTGGCGATGATGTGCTCGGGGAAGATGTTGGAGCCGTTCGGATCGATGGCGCCCGTGCGCAGGTCCACCAGGCCCGGCGACATGCCGATGTCACCGCTGCGGCCCACCACCAGGTTGTGCTTGATGCCCGCGCCAATCAGCAGGCAGCTGTTGGACAGGTGGTGGTCGCGCCCGCCCGTGGCGTTGATGGTGGGCGTGCGAGCGAACTCGCTGAACACCAGGATGGTGGTGTGGTCCATGAACTTGCCGCCGGAGGGGTGGTCCGTCGCGCGCAGGTCCTTCACCAGCAGGTTCAGCGCGTCGAAGCCCGCCCGCTGGTTGGTCGCGTGCGTCTGCTGCGTGCCGAAGTGGGTGTCCAGGCCGCCGGCCAGGTTGATGGACACGCACTGGCTGATGCCCTTCTTCAGGGCGGTGGCCACCATGGCCGCGCGGCCCGCGGCGCTGTTGTACGGGTAGGACTGGTTGGTGAGCCCGTAGAACTCGCGCACGGACTGGTTGGCCGCCAGCTGGAAGCGGAACGAGTCCGACAGCTTGTTCTCCATCACCGTCTGCATCTGGCCGCGGCTGCTCTCATACGCCGTGCCCACGCCCCGCGCGGTGAGCGCCTGCTCCTCGCAGGTGATGGGCTGGCCGTTGAGGTCGATGAGGCTCTTCTCGATTTCGCTGTCCAGCTGGCGCGCCGCGCTGGGCGGGTCCAGCGTGAGCACCAGGTCCGCCAGGCCGCTGACGCGCAGCGCGTTGGCGTAGCCGCCGTAGCGGTCGTTGTAGGACTCCACGCCCTGGGCGATGGACGGGATGGGCACCGCGGGCTTCATCTGGCCCACGATCTCCGTGGCGGTGGAGGAGCCGCGCGCCGCGCTGCCAATGGGCATCTTCCCGGTGAGGAAGTAGCGGTAGCCCACCTCGTGGGTGAGCGTGCTCATGTTGATGCCGCGCACCACCGTCATCAGGTCGTAGTGGTCCGACAGGCTGCCATTGGGGCTGGTGCTCGGGTTCGTGTCGCCAATGGCCGGCCCGAACAGGATGTTCGACGGGCCCACCCCCGCCTTCTCCTTGGGGACGATGGGCACCTGCTGGAAGCGCGAGTCGGTGAGCAGGTTGTAGCCCGGCATGATGCGCGTCTCGGAGACGCGGTCGGCGGTGAACACCGCCGGGTCCCGCGGATCCAACGCGAGCAGCTGGTCCCACCCGCCGCTGAAATACACGAACACGAAGCAGCGGTCGGGCGCGGCCAGGTTCGTCGCCTGGGCCACGGCCTTGAAGGGGATGCCTCCCAAGAGGAGGGAGCCCATGAAGCCGGCTCCGGCCTTGAGGAAGGTGCGGCGCTCGGGGCAGCTGACGAGGTCGTCTTGGCGTGTCTTCTTCATCGCAGGCACCGTCAAGGTCAGTAGGTGATGAAGCGCGAGTCCGTCAGCATGGCGATGCACACCACCGCCAGCGCCTGGTCGCGCTTCTTGAGGGTTTCGGCCCGGGCGGCGGCCTTGCGGAAGAACGTCGCGTAGCGCGTGAGCTCGTCACCGGCGAGGGGCGCGCCCCAGAACCGGGTGGAGAGGTACACGAGCGTCTCGCTCACCTGCGCGTCCGTGAGCTTCGTCAGGTCGCTCATGGGCGAAGGCAGCGTGCGCCCCAGCGTGCGCAGGGTGACGTCCGCCTGCGCGATGTCCTTCTGCGCCTGGGCGATGCAGACCTTGCGCGCGCCGTCGTCCAGGAAGCGGGCGAAGACGAGGTTGGGCTCCGTGTTCTCCGTGGTGATGAGCGCGTAGTCCGCGCGGCCCAGCGACTGGGCGCGCGCCTCCAGCTCATCCCACTCCATGCCCACGGCGATGCGGATGGACTCCTTGAGCTGCGCGACGGTGAGGCGGCGGGGCGCGCGGCCCACGCTGCCACCCTGGGCCTCCGGGTCCGGCAAGGGGTCGATGGAGTCCGTGTTCCCGTGCGGGTTGGGCACCGGGTCCAGCTGGGCGTCCAGCGGGACGGGCTTGGCGGGGGCGTCCACGGAGCCCTGGGTGCAGCCCGTGGCGAGCGCGAGCAGCGCGGTCAGCAGAAGGCGGCGCATCAGTCGATCCTCCGGTACGCGTCGGACATCACCACCTGCTCGATGAGGCCCTTGAGGCTGTGGTTGTTCTTGGCGAAGTCCTGCGACAGCGTCTGCAGGTACATCCGCTGCTCCTCGGCCGTCATGGCGCGGCCCAGGAACTCGTTCCAGATGCGCTTGACGGTGCAGCGCTCCAGGTCGCCCGTCTCCATCATGCGCTTCACCAGCGCCTGCGGACCGCCCTCGATGTTCTTCTCCTCGTCCGCGCTGCGGTAGAGGTAGGTCTTCAAGAGGCCCAGCGAGTTGGCGCCGTCGCCGTCGAAGGCCTGCATCACGTACTCCCTGCACTCGCCGTCGCAGTTGGTGTTGCCGGCGAGGGCGCAGTCGCGGCACTTCACGTCCAGGCGGGGGAACTGCTCCGGGGACAGGAACAGCGCGGAGCGCTCCGCGTAGCGGCCCCAGTGCGCGCCCGTGGGCTCGATGGTGGCGTGGCAGTAGTTGCAGCCGCAGCGCTTGGCCAGGTTGTTCTCGCGGTTGCAGGCGTCGTCCGGGGGCGGCAGGTTCGCGTCCGCGGCCGGGGCGAAGTGCTTGCAGAGGAACGCCTCGTAGAACTCGTTCACGCGGGCGCGCTGGGTGGGGAAGCGGTAGAGGAACGCGGGCGTGGTGAGCACGCCGGAGTGGGTGCTGTCGCGCGTGTACTCGCTCCACTCGGTGGTGCTGGCGTACGTCACGGCGGGCAGCACCGCGTTGTCCGCGGGGGCCTTGATGCTGAAGACGCCCACGCCCTGGCGCTGCCGGTAGAACTCCGACAGCGGGCCGTTCACGAAGGAGCGGCGGGTGGTGAGGATGTTGAAGTAGGGCTCGTCGTTCCGCACCACGGCGTCCGTGATGTAGAGCGGCTCCTCGCTGAAGGACGTGACGCGCGCGGTGTGCACGTCGGAGATTTCGCAGCGGCGCATCTTGTCGCCGCAGCCGCAGCTGCGGTCGCCGTTGAAGCGCCCCGTCTCACAGGACTGGCCGTTGTACGGGTTCGTCGCGCGGTTCTGCGCCTCGATGGCGCACACCTTCACGGGCTCCGTGGTGGTGGACCAGTACGGCTGCACCGTGGTGGTGACGTAGCCCTCGCGGTGCACGCAGCCCCGCTTCGGGCTCCAGACGCCGGCCTGGCTCGTGGAGATGTCGAACCCGCAGCGCTCCAGCGTCAGGGTGCCCGTGCCACCCGCCGGCTGCACCCAGGCGGTGATGACGCCCGTGGCCGGCGACGGCACCAGCACCTTGGTGGTGTTCTTGTCGGGGTCCGGCAGGCAGAGGTAGCCCACGGACTTGCCCGCGGTGCCGTTGTAGCGGTTGTCGCAGAAGTTCACGTACTTGCCGTACGTCGCGTGGGCCTTCAGCGCGTTGCAGTCCGCGAACTTCAGCTCCGGCTCCGTGGCGTTCACGTCCAGCGGGCGGCACTCGTAGAAGTTCGTGTCGTAGTCGTAGCTGACCGGCAGCGGCACGCCCTGCGCGTCGCGGCAGGCGGGGGCCGTGGAGTTGTCCTGGTGCGGGTCCTGCGGGTTCGCCTTGCAGCTGTCCTGGGCAATCTCCCCGTCACAGCGCTGGCTCTGGCCGCCGCGCAGCGCGTTGGAGTTGTTGCTGGCGAAGGAGAGCGGCGTGCCGGACACGCGGTAGTCGCCGTTGCCCTGCACGCTGCCGCTGATGTTGGCTCGCAGCAGGGCGCGGTGGAAGTTGCGCATCCGCGCGTAGAAGGACTCGTCACCCATCATCTTGCGGACGTCTTCCGCGGTGACGGAGCCCTTGGCCTGGAACGCCTTGTACTCCTCCATGGTCGGAGGACGTCCCAGCAAGTCGAGAGAAAGCTGACGCAGGTGCCGCTCCAGGGGAACTTTCGCCACAGGCGCGCACACCGCTTCTTCAGCGGCCGAGGGCAGGGCGAGCAGGAGGGCGGCGCCCGCCAGGGGGGCAAGGCAACGCACGCTGAACACGGGGAACCTCCGAGAGGGGGGGTCGGGGGTGACGCAGTGCCTGGGAGTATGAGGGGATTTCCGGTTTGTAATCCAGCCGACCTAACCGATTCCATTCAACCGACATATCGGTGTTTGTAGGCCTCTACTCTGAGGCGCTGTTGCAAGCCGGGCCTGACGCGGGCCACAAGGGGGCATGTCCAACGCCGCCTCCGGGCTGACCCCGTCGTCCCCGTCCACCCAGGACCGCTCCTTCTTCATCGCGATCGGCGTGGTGTCCGCCGGCGCGCTGGCGCTGCTGGCGTGGCTGCTGCTCATCCGGCGCGGAAGCGCGGGGCTGGGCGTGGACCTGCGCTTCATGCCGGCGGTGAACGCGGGGCTCAACGCGACGGCGGCGGCGCTGCTGCTGGGCGGGTGGGTGGCCATCAAGCGCGGCGCGCGGCGGGTGCACCAGAACCTGATGGTGAGCGCGTTCCTCGCGTCCGCGCTGTTCCTGGTGGGCTACCTCGCCTACCACTTCGTCCACGGGGACACGCGCTACGTGGGCGACTTCCGCGGGCTGTACCTGACGCTGCTGGCCAGCCACGTGCTCCTGTCCATGCCGGTGCTGCCGCTGGCGCTGGTGGCCTTCTACTTCTCCTGGCGGCAGCAGTTCGCCCGGCACCGCAAGGTGACGCGGTGGCTGGCGCCCATGTGGCTCTACGTGTCGGTGACGGGCGTGGTGGTGTTCTTCATGCTGCGCGGCGGCGTGCCCGCGGTGCCCTGAGGACTTCGCGCCTCCGGGCGTGTCACGACGCGGTGTACTCGGGGCCGCCGCCCGTGGAGGCCGGCCCTGGCGCAGCCTGGGTGGGGCCCGCGGAGAGCGGGATGCCCCGGGGCAGGCGCACGGTGAAGGTGGAGCCCTGGCCCTCCACGCTGGCCACGGCGAGCGTGCCGCCGTGCAGCTCCACCATGCGGCGCGCGCTGGCCAGGCCCACGCCGCTGCCGGACACGTCCCGGGACACGTTGCGGCCGCGGTGGAAGCGCTCGAAGACGAAGGGCAGGTCCGCCGCCGGGATGCCGATGCCCTGGTCCGTCACGGCCAGCAGCACGAACTGCTGCGAGTCCGCCTCCTCCACCGTCAGGCGCACGGTGACGGTGGAGTCCGCGGCGCTGTACTTCACCGCGTTGCCCATCAGGTTCTCCAGCACGCGCTCCAGGGCGTGCGCGTCCCAGTCGCCGGTGAAGTCGCGCCCGTCCGGGGCCTCCAGGACGAAGTGGTGGCGCGACGCGTTGGCCTCCAGCTCGCGCACCTTGCCGCGCACCATGGCCAGCAGGTCCAGGGGCTCGCGCTTGAGCGGGCGCTCCTGGCCGCGCGTCACCTCCAGGAAGTGGTCGATGAGCTCGCCCATGCGGTGCGCCGCGCGCACGATGTGGCCCAGGCGCGTCTCCAGCGCGGGCGACATCGCGGCGGCGGGGATCTGCCGGCGCAGCACCTGGGCGTTGAGCGTCATGATTTGCAGCGGGCCCTTCAAGTCGTGCGTCGCCAGCGAGAAGAGCTCGTCGCGCACGGCCAGGGCCTCGCGGGCGGTGGCCTCGGCGCGCTCGGCGCGCAGGCGGCGCTCCTCCAGCTCGCGCGCCATGTTCAGCGTCTCCACCGCGGCGCGCAGGCTGCGGCGCAGGCGCTCCGGGCTGAAGGCCTCCTTCACCAGGTAGTCCTGGGCGCCGGCCTTCATGGCGTCCACCGCCACGCGCTCGTTGCCGCTGCCGGTGAGCACCACCACCGCGGGCACCTTCGGCAGGCCCAGCTCCGCGAGCTTCTGGAGCAGGGTGACGCCGTTCATGCCGGGCAGGTGGTAGTCGAGCAGCATCGCGTCCACGGCGTTGGCGGCCAGGTACGCCAGCGCATCCTCCGCGGAGGACACCGGCACCACGTCCCACTGCATGTCCGGGTCACGCGCCAGCGCGCGGCTGACCGCGAGGCGGTCCGCCATGCCGTCATCCACCAGCAGCACGCGCAGGCTCATGCCTCCGGCTCCTGGGCCGCCGGCAGGCGCGCGGCCTTGAACCAGAAGGCGTGCAGCGCTTCGGCGGTGGCCTGCAGCTGGGGGCCGACCTCCGGCTTGAAGAGGTAGCTGTTGGCGCCGTCCGCGTAGGCGCCGTCCACGTCCCCCGCCTCCACGGAGGAGGAGAAGATGATGACGGGAATGGAGCGCAGGCCGGGGTCCGCCTTCAGCGTGGAGAGCACCTCGCGCCCGCTGATGCCGGGCATGTGCAGGTCCAGCAGGATGAGCACCGGGCGCTCCGCGTCCGCGTACTCGCCGCGCTGGTAGAGGTAGTCCAGGGCGTTCTCGCCGTCGCGCACGCGCACCACCGGCACGGGCAGCGGCAGCCGCTTCGCGATGCGCATCAGCGCCTCCGCGTCCGGATCACTGTCCTCCACCAGCAGGAGCGGCTTCATGAGCGAGGCCCCTCGCCCAGCGAGAAGTAGAACGTGGAGCCCTTGCCCGGCGCGGAGTCCACCCAGAGCGCGCCGCCGTGCAGCGACACCAGCCGGCGCGCGATGGCGAGCCCCGCCCCCGTGCCGCCGCCATAGGCCTGCGCGGGGTGCAGGCGGCGGAACAGCTCGAAGATGGCTTCATGGAACTGCGGTGCGATGCCGATGCCGGGGTCCGTCACGTAGAAAAGGTAGGGCGCGGGGGCGTGCCGCGCCGCTTCCGGCCGCGTTTCTCCCGGCCCCAGGAAGCCCACCTCCACCCAGCGCGGCTCGGCTGTCTGGTACTTGGCCGCGTTGCTGATGAGGTTGGCCCACACCTGGCGGATGCGGACGGCGTCACACGCCACCGTGGGCAGGCGGCGGGGCAGGCGGACCTCCACCCTGCCCTCCTCCAGCCGCGAGCCCAGCGTCCTCAGCACGTCCTCCACCAGGGCCTGGTGATCCGTCTCCTCCCACGACAGCTCCAGCCGGCCCAGGCGGCTGTACTCGAAGAGGTCATCGAGCAGGCCGTGCGTGCGCTTCGCCAGCCACGTCAGGGCCTCCAGCTGCGCGCATCCGTCCGCGCCCAGCGCGGGGCCGAAGTCCTCCTGGAGGAAGGAGCTGTACTGGAGGATGCCGCGCAGGGGCTCCTTCAGGTCGTGCGCCACGGTGCCGCCGAACGCGTCCAGCTCCGCGTTGGAGCGGGCCAGCTCCCGCGACAGCCGGGCCAGCTCCTCCGCGTGCCGCAGCACCACGCCCACCAGCGCGCCCTTGAGCGCGCGCGCCGCCTCCAGGTCCTGCGAGGACCACGGCAGGGACGCGCCCCGCGTCTCCTCGCGCCACACGTCGAAGGACGCGCGGGGGCGCAGCCGCTCATGGCCCGGCTCCGGGCGCACGGGCTTGTGCGGGTTGCCGGCCCACGCCACGGTGCGCGCCACCTCCGGACGGAACCACAGCGCGAAGTGCGGCACGGAAGGATCCAGGCGCACCGCCAGCAGGCCCGCGGCCACGTCCGCGCGCGAGGCCAGCGGCGGGTACACGTCCCCCAGCCGGTCCACGGAGAGGACGTCGTCCGGCAGCTCCCGCGCCGCCAGCCACGCCACCAGCGCGCGCACCTCCTCCGCCGACGGCGTGGTGCCGAGCAAGAGCGGCGACGCCTCGGGGCCCGCGCTCGCGCCCAGCACCAGCGCCACGCCATGGGCGCCCGTGAGCTCCAGCAGCAGCGGGGCCTGGGCCTCCAGCGCCCGCGCGGGGCTGCGCTCGCCCAGGTCCGGCACGACCAGCACGTTGAGCAGCGACGCGCGGCGCGCCTGCGCGGCGGCCTCCTGGCCCCGCTCCTCGGCGGCCAGCTGGAGCGACAGCAGCCGCGCCAGCACCTCGCACGCCTGGCGCCGCGCCGCGGACACCGTGCGGGGCGCCAGGTGGTGGCAGGCCATCAGCCCCCAGAGCTGCCCGTCCTTCAGGAGCGACACGCTGAAGGACGCGCCCACGCCCATGTTGCGCAGGTACTCCAGGTGGACCTCCGACACGCCGCGGAGCGCGGAGCCGGACAGGTCCAGCGGGCGCTGGGTGCCGGGCAGGAGCGGAGGCACCAGCCCCACGACCTTCGCGTCCACGTCCGCGATGAGGCGCACGGGGTTGCGCGTGTAGAGGGCGCGCGCCTGCGCGGGGATGTCGCTCGCCGGGAAGTGCAGGCCCAGGAAGGAGTCCACGCCCTCGCGCACGCTCTGCGCCACGACCTCGCCGTGGAAGTCCGCGTGGAAGCGGTAGACCATCACGCGGTCGTAGCCGATGAGCTCCCGCACCGCGTCCGCGGCCTCCTGGAGCAGCGCGACCGGCCCCTTCGCGCGCGCCAGCGGCGACACCAGCCGCTGCACCGCGCTCAGCGCGGAGTCCTCCGCGCCCGCGTCCCCGTCCGGCAGCGGCTCCAGCTCCAGCACGCGCAGCCCGTCGCTGTCGTGCAGCAGCGCGGAGCAGCGCTGTCCGGACACCTCCACGGTGACGGGGCCCGCGCCCACCTCCACGCGCGCGAGCAGCCCGCGGGGCAGCACGCGGGAGAGGGGCTGACCCGGGAGCGCGTCCGGCCCGACGCCGAGCAGCGCGTCGGTGTTGGCGCTCACGACGGCGATGGCCTCCGTGTCCTGGTGAAAGGCGACGAGCACGCCCCGGGGTTGGATGCCGCCCAGCAGGTGGATGGGCTCACGGTCACAGACGCTGAGGTCGGCATCAGAGACGGACGGGGACATCGTGCTCTCGCATCAGCCAGGCGGCGAAGGTGTCGAAGGTATCGCGAGCGCCCTGCACGACGGCCGCGTCGAAGGACCCGGAGGACGCCCGTTCGGACGCCCGGGTGACGGCGTCACCGAAGGCGCGCCACATGGGGCCCACCTGGTCACCATAGGCCCGGAAGAAGGCGAAGCTTCCCACGCGCGCGTCCGGACCGAAGTGGCGCGTCAGGTGGCGCAGGATGAGCTGGCCGCCCAGCGTGGAGCCCTCCAGCACGTACGCGCAGCCCAGCGCCTCCGCCAGTCCCGGCAGGGCCGGCAGCGGGGACGCACGCGGCAGCCGCGCGAGCGAGGCCGTGTCGTGTCCCATGGCGCGCAGGTCCGCTTCCAGGAGCGGCGCCTTCCAGCGCGCCTCCAGGTTCAGCGCGGGCTCCAGGGCCGACAGGGGCCCGGCGAGCAGCGCCTCCAGGGGCACGTAGAGACCGTAGAAGTCCTCCAGGTGGCGCTGGTAGTCCGCGGGCGTCAGGTGCGCGTCCATCAGACGCACCACGCCCTCCGTGCGCTCGTGGTGCGGGCGCGTCTCCGTCTTCAACCGCTGCAGCAGGGCCAAGGTCACCGGAGGATGGGAAGCGGCGCGTCGCGTGGAAAGAACCAATTGCGCTGAATGTTGGCCGTTCATCGCAGACGACTGTTGTCCATCCATCCATGCACGCGGCGCCGGGAGCACCGGGCGTGAGGTTTCACGTGGGGCCTGTTTCCCCGGCACCACTCCACGCGGTGACTCGACCCCACGCACCACCCTGTCTTTACGGGGTGCGACACAGCGCGTTAGCCTGCATGCTCAACAGCTTGGCTTCCCGCGTCATGCGGGAAAGGGGTCCCCACGATGCCGTTCACCCTCCCTCCGCGCTACGGGCTGTACGAGCCGGAGACCGAGCACGACGCCTGCGGTGTGGGCTTCGTGGCCCACCTCCGGGGACAGCGTTCGCGGGGCATCGTGGAGGACGCGCTGGAGCTGCTCAACCGGCTGAGCCACCGCGCCGCGGCAGGGCGCGATCCGGAGACGGGGGACGGCGCCGGCATCCTGGTCCAGCTGCCGCACCGCTTCTTCAACCACGAGGCGCCGCGGCTGGGGTTCGAGCTGCCGCCGCGCCGCCAGTACGGTGTCGCGCAGGTGTTCCTGCCGCCGGAGCCGGAGGCGCGCCGCGCGTGCGAGGCGCTGTTCGAGGACGTGGTGGAGGAGGAGGGGCAGCGGCTGCTCGGCTGGCGCGACGTGCCGGTGGCGCCGGAGGAGCTGGGGCCGCTCGCGCGTGAGGCCGCGCCGGTCATCCGGCAGCTCTTCATCGCGCGGCGTCGCGTGGTGCCCAGCGCCTTCGAGCGCAAGCTCTACCGCATCCGCAAGCTGGTGGAGAACCGCGTGCTGGCGCGCGGCGTGGACCCCCAGGGGCGCTTCCACGTGGCCAGCTGTTCGTCGGAGACGCTCATCTACAAGGGGCTCCTCTTGCCCCGGCAGCTGCCGCGCTTCTACGCGGACCTGCGGCACCCGGAGTTCGTCAGCGCGCTGGCGCTGGTGCACTCGCGCTTCTCCACCAACACGTTCCCCACGTGGGAGCTGGCGCAGCCGTTCCGCTTCATCGCGCACAACGGTGAAATCAATACCCTGCGTGGCAACCGCAACTGGATGACGGCGCGGCGCGGGCTGCTCCAGACGGCGAAGCTGGGCGGCAGCCTGGAGCCGCTGTGGCCCATCATCGTCCCGGGCAAGAGCGACTCCGCGCAGTTCGACAACATGGTGGAGCTGCTCTACCTGGGCGGCCGCACCCTGCCCCACGCGATGATGATGATGATTCCGGAGGCGTGGGAGGGGAACAAGGAGATGGGCGACGAGCGCCGCGCCTTCTACGAGTACTCCGCGTCCCTGCTGGAGCCGTGGGACGGGCCCGCCGCCATCGCGTTCACGGACGGGCAGCTCATTGGCGCGACGTTGGACCGCAACGGCCTGCGCCCCGCGCGCTACCTGGTGACGGAGGACGACCGCATCATCCTGGCGTCGGAGACGGGCGTCATCGACGTGCCCTCGTCGCAGGTGCGCCGCAAGGGCCGGCTGACGCCGGGCCGCATGCTGCTGGTGGACACGACGGAGGGGCGCATCCTGGAGGACGAGGAGGTGAAGCATGACATCACCTCGCGCTGGCCCTACCGCCGCTGGCTCCAGCGCAACGTCTTCACCTTCGAGGACCTGCCCGCCGTCCCCGCCCCCGCGCGCCTGAAGGGCGAGGCGCTGTGGCGGCTGCAGCGCGCGTTCGGCTACACGGACGAGGACGTGCGCACCACGCTGGTGCCCATGGCGGAGACGGGCAAGGAGCCCACGGGCTCCATGGGCACGGACACGCCGCTCGCGGTCTTGAGCGACCAGGCCCCCACCCTCTTCAACTACTTCCACCAGCTCTTCGCGCAGGTCACCAACCCGCCCATCGACCCGCTGCGCGAGGCGCTGGTGATGACGCTGGCCACCGCGCTGGGCCCGGAGGGCAACACCTTCGAGGAGACGCCGGAGCAGTGCCACCGGCTGTCCCTGCCCGGCCCCATCCTCACCAACGGGCAGCTGGCGCGCCTGGCCAACCTGCGCGGCGACACGGGCCTCTTCGAGCCGCGCTCCTTGAGCCTGCTGTACCCGCACGCGGGCGGCGCGGCGACGGCGCTGGAGGTCGCGGTGGAGCGGCTGTGCACGGCGGCGGTGGATGCCGTCGACGCGGGCGCGAGCATCCTCGTGTTGAGCGACCGGGGCGTGGACGCGGCGCACGCGGCGATTCCGGCGCTGCTGGCCGTGTCCGCGGTGCACCAGCGGCTGGTCCGCGACGGCACGCGCATGTACACGGGCATCGTCCTGGAGACGGCGGAGGCGCGCGAGGTGCACCACTTCGCGTGCCTGTTCGCCTACGGCGTGTCCGCGGTGAACCCGTACCTGGCGCTGGACAGCTTGCGCGCGCTGGCGGACGCGGGCGAGCTGAAGGCGGACGCGGACAAGGCGCAGGCCCAGTACCTCCACGGCCTGGAGGAGGGGCTGCTCAAGGTGATGTCCAAGATGGGCATCTCCACGCTCCAGTCGTACCGCGGCTCGCAGCTCTTCGAGGCGGTGGGCCTGCAGCGAAGCCTCATCGAGAAGCACTTCACCGGCACGTCGTCGCGCGTGGAGGGCGTGGGCCTGCCGGAGCTGGGCCGCGAGGTGGCGGAGCGGCACGCGCGCGGCTTCGGCCCCGGCGCGGACGGCGAGGAGCACCTCCTGCCGGTGGGCGGGCAGTTCCGCTGGCGCCGGCAGGGCGAGCGGCACAAGTGGAACCCCGCCACCGTCGCGAAGCTCCAGGCGGCGGTGCGCGCCAATGATGCAACGCAGTTCCAGGAGTACTCGAAGCTGGCGGACGACGAGACGCGCGAGCACAGCAACCTGCGCGGCCTTTTGGACGTGGTGACGGACGGCTGCACGCCGGTGCCGCTGGAGGAGGTGGAGCCCGCGCTGGAGCTGGCGCGGCGGTTCGTCACCGGCGCCATGTCCTTCGGCTCCATCAGCGCGGAGGCGCACGAGACGCTGGCCATCGCGATGAACCGGCTGGGCGGAAGGTCCAACAGCGGCGAGGGCGGCGAGGAGGCCCGCCGCTACACGAAGGACGCCAACGGCGATTCGCGCCGCAGCGCCATCAAGCAGGTGGCCAGCGCGCGCTTCGGCGTCACCGCCGAGTACCTGGTCAACGCGGACGAGCTCCAAATCAAGATGGCCCAGGGCGCCAAGCCCGGCGAGGGCGGCCAGCTGCCGGGCCACAAGGTGGATGAGAGAATCGCCCGCGTGCGCTGGAGCACGCCGGGCGTGACGCTCATCTCCCCGCCGCCGCACCACGACATCTACTCCATCGAGGACCTGGCGCAGCTCATCTACGACCTCCAGTCCGTCAACGCGAAGGCGCGCGTGAGCGTGAAGCTGGTGAGCGAGGTGGGCGTGGGCACCATCGCCGCGGGCGTGGCCAAGGCGGGCGCGGGCTGCGTGGTGGTGGCGGGCTACGAGGGCGGCACGGGCGCCTCTCCCCTCTCCAGCCTCCAGCACGCGGGCCTGCCATGGGAGCTGGGGCTGGCGGAGACGCAGCAGGTGCTGGTGCACAACGGCCTGCGCTCGCGCATCCGCGTGCAGGTGGACGGCGGCCTGCGCACCGCGCGCGACGTGCTGGTGGCGGCGCTGCTGGGCGCGGAGGAGTTCGGCCTGGCCACGGCGAGCCTCGTGTCCGTGGGCTGCATCATGCTGCGCAAGTGCCATCTCAATACCTGCTCGGCGGGCATCGCCACGCAGGACCCGGCGTTGCGCGAGCGCTACCAGGGCACGCCGGAGAACGTGGTGAGCTTCTTCCTGCTGCTGGCGGAGGACCTGCGCCGGCACATGGCGAAGCTGGGCGCGCGCAAGCTGGACGACCTGGTGGGCCGCGTGGACCTCTTGCGCCAGCGCGCGGCGGTGGACCACTGGAAGGCGCGCAAGGTGGACCTGTCCTCGCTGCTCGCCGCGCCGGCCGCGCCGGCCACCGAGCCACGCCACTGCCAGACGCCGCACCGCAAGGACGTGTCGGACCACCTGGACCACGAGCTCCTGTCGAAGGCTCAGTCCGTCCTCGCGGGCGGACCGCCGCTGATGCTGTCGCTGCCGGTGGCGAACACGCACCGCGCGGTGGGCGCCATGCTGTCCGGCGAGATTGCCCGCCGCCACGGCGCGCAGGGGCTGCCGGACGGCAAGCTGCGGGTGAAGCTGAAGGGCTCCGCGGGTCAGAGCCTTGGAGCGTTCCTCGCGGCGGGTGTGACGCTGGAGCTGGAGGGCGACACCAACGACTACCTGGGCAAGGGGCTGTCCGGCGGACGCATCATCGTCTACCCGCCGGAGGGCAGCCGCTTCGCGCCCGAGGAGAACGTGCTCGTCGGCAACACGGTGCTCTACGGCGCCACGGCCGGCGAGGTGTACCTGCGGGGCCTCGCGGGCGAGCGCTTCGCGGTGCGCAACAGCGGCGCGCAGGCGGTGGTGGAGGGCGTGGGCGACCACGGCTGCGAGTACATGACGGGCGGCGTGGTGGTGGTGCTGGGCCAGACGGGCCGCAACTTCGCGGCCGGCATGAGCGGCGGCACCGCGTACGTGCTGGACCGCGAGCGCACCTTCCGCGAGCGCTGCAACCTGGAGATGGTGGAGCTGGAGTCGCTGGTGGACGAGTCCGAGATCTGGCTCGTGCACGGGATGATTGAGCGCCACCTGCACCACACCGGCAGCGCGCTGGCGCGGCGGGTCCTGGACAACTGGGAGCTGATGGTGCCGCAGTTCATGAAGGTCATGCCCTCCGACTACAAGCGGGTGCTCCAGGCCCGGCGCGCGGCCCGCAGGCCGCCACCGACCGCGAGCGTGCAGCAACTCCACGTCGTTGGCGGGGGGACCTGAGCCATGGGCAAGCCCACGGGTTTCATGGAGTGGCAGCGCGTCCACGCGCCCAAGCGGGACAAGGCGGAGCGCCTGGAGGACTGGCGCGAGCTGCACCTGCCGCTGGCGGCGGACGAGGCGAAGCGGCAGGCGGGGCGCTGCATGGACTGCGGCGTCCCCTTCTGCCACCAGGGCTGTCCCCTGGGGAACCTCATCCCGGACTTCAACGACGCGGTGTACCGGGGGCAGTGGAAGGAGGCGTACCAGGTGCTCAGCCGCACCAACACCTTCCCGGAGTTCACCGGACGGCTGTGCCCCGCGCCGTGCGAGGCCGCGTGCGTGCTGGCCATCGACCGGGACGCGGTCACCATCGAGCAGATGGAGAAGGAGATTTCGGACCGCGCCTTCGCGGAAGGCTGGGTGAAGGCCCGGCCTCCGGCGCGGCGCTCGGGCAAGCGCGTGGCCGTGGTGGGCTCCGGCCCCGCAGGCCTGGCGGCGGCGGCGCAGCTCAACGCGGCCGGGCACAGCGTGACGGTGTACGAAAAGGACGCGCGCCCCGGAGGCCTGCTGCGCTACGGCATCCCGGACTTCAAGCTGGAGAAGGCGGTGCTGGACCGCCGCATCGCGCTGATGGAGGCGGAGGGCATCGTCTTCCGCGTCGGCGAGGACGTGGCGGTGACGCCGGGCTGGCGCGCGCTGCGCGAGCGGTACGACGGCGTGGTGCTGGCCCTGGGCGCGCGCAAGGCCCGCGAGCTGGACGTGCCGGGCCGCGAGCTGTCCGGCGTGGTGCAGGCCATGGACTACCTGGAGCACCAGAACCAGGTGGTGACGGCGGGCGCGCCACCGGACGCGCGCCTGGAGGCGCAAGGCAAGCGCGTCATCATCCTGGGGGGCGGCGACACGGGCTCGGACTGCCTGGGCACGGCGCTGCGCCAGGGCGCGGTGAACGTGATGCAGGTGGAGCTGCTCCCCGCGCCGCCGCAGGTGCGCGCGAAGGAGAACCCGTGGCCGCGCTGGCCGCTGGTGTTCCGCACGTCCTCCAGCCAGGAGGAAGGCGGCGAGCGCGCCTTCGCGATGATGACGAAGCGGCTGGAGGGCGAGGACGGCCAGCTCCGGCGGCTGCACGCGGTGCGCGTGGAGGTGCAGCGCGAGCCGGGCGGCGCGCCGAAGCTGGTGGAGGTGCCGGGCTCCGAGCAGGTGTTCGAGGTGGACCTGCTGGTGCTGGCCATGGGCTTCACCGGCCCCCGGACGGACCGGCTGGCGGACGAGCTGGGCGTGACGCTGTCGCCGCGCGGCACGGTGCAGGTGGACGCGAAGTTCGCCACCTCCGCGCCGGGCGTGTACTGCGCGGGTGACGCGAGCCGGGGCGCGAGCCTCATCGTCTGGGCGCTCGCGGACGGCCGTGAGGCGGCGCGCGCGCTGGACTCCTGGCTGTCCGGCACCACCTCCGCGCTGCCCACGCGCGGCCAGGACTGCGCGTTCTGAGAGGAAACAGGCCGGGGCCCCTTCCCGTGCGCGGAGAGGAGCCCCGGGAGCCGCCGCCCCTTCGTCAGTGGACGAAGGTCTCCGGCGGGCGCAGGAAGTTGAGCGGCAGGTCACGCGGCTCCTTGGCGAAGCTGGCGCGCGACTCGAACAGCTTCTTCACCGTCTCCAGGTCGCGGATGGGGCCCACCTTGAACGGCGGCTCCTTCACGCCGCCCGCGAGCCCGTCGAAGGGCACCACGCCCGCCAGCGCCTCCATCTCCGACAGCAGCCCCGGGTCGAGGACGAAGAACCGGCTGCACGTGCTGCACGTGGCGATGTCGTAGAGCCGCTGGTGGCGGCGCATCAGGTCCGCGAACGGCCACGACGTCAGCCCGGGGAACTGCTGATCCGGCACGCTGAACATGAAGCCCGAGCCGCCGCCCGTGAGGAACTTCGACGGCGTCGCCGGGATGCCCGACGTGGCGCTGATGTGCATGAAGGCATTGTTGCCGTTGGTGCCGTCCAGGGCCGTGTCCCCGAAGTGGCAGCCGTTGCAGGTGTTGCCGGAGAACTCCTTGCGCGCGCAGACCTCCGTGGCGACGCCCGGGTTCACCCCGAAGGCCTCCCAGTGGGTGGGTGGGTCCACCAGCGCATGGCCGCCCAGGAAGGGGTTGCCGTTCACCTTGTGGGGCACCGTGAAGGACGACACGCAGGAGCTGGGCACGACGGTCGTCGCGGCATTGAGGCCGTTCTCGACGGGGCCCAGCACGTGGGTGTTCACATCCGGATCCACCTGGCTGTCGTGGGTCGCGTCGTTCGGCGTCAGCGCCACCGTGTGCGGGCGCAGCGGGCCGTTGCCCGGCGTGGTGGTGCCTGCGTTGGGGTCCTCGTCCGCCAGCTGGAACTCCCGCAGCTCCCACTGCCCGCCGGGGGCCAGGGCAATCTCATTCGTGCGCAGCTGGTTGAGGGCGCTCCCATTGCCCTTGGAGGGCGCCTTGCCGGCCAGGACGACGCCCTGGGTGAGGGTCTCCAGCTTGGACAGGTAGGCCGCGTCGAAGCCGGCGTGGGTGCCCAGGTCGGCCCACTGCCGGGCATAGTCGATGACCTGCTGACAGCCGGACCGCGGCACGCCGTACTCCACGATGGTGGTGAAGGGCTTGAGGCCACACGTCGCCTCGGTGCCGCCGGGCACACCCCAGGACTGGGGCTGGGTCATGCCGAAGACGAAGCGCAGCTCGCCCGCGGAGGACGAGCCGCCGTAACCCCCGCCCGTGTTGCTGGCCAGGTCGATGCGGTTGACGATGGCGAGCAGCCGGAAGGGCGCGATGTCCAGGTCCAGGTCGCCGATGATGGCCGCGTGCCACTGGGTGCCGACCTGCATGAGGGTGGCGTCCCCGCCGCTGGCGATGGCCCAGGGCCGGATGACCTGGTCGAACATCTCCTGACGGCGCTGGGGCACGACGTCCCCGTTGACGGTGTAGTCATTGAGCCAGCGCGACAGCCACTCGAGGGTGAAGTCCTCCGCCGACTTGCCCGAGCCCGTGGCCAGCTGCCGCATGAGGTGCGCGAAGGTCCACACGCCGCCCCGCGTGCCCTGGTTCGTGCAGGGGTCCCAGGTGCGCGCCGGGTCCTGCACCACCTGCGCATCCCGGATGAGCAGCACCTTCTCCCAGAGCGCCTGGGTGCTGGCGGGCCTCGCCGGACAGCTGTCCATGAGCGTCAGGGCCCCGCTCCGGAAGGCCTGCGCCTGGAACTCCAGTCCCTCGAAGCGGGCGGCCGGGTGGCGCCCGTTGAACAGGATGGTCTCCCGGGTGACCTCGCCGAACTTGCCCTCGGCCACCTCCTTCTCGCGCTCCGTCCGCAGGTCCAGGGCTTCGTCCGTCACTTCGGTGAACAGGGTGAAGAACTCCGGGCCCGGGCTCTTGGGGATGAGCCCCAGCTCCGCCAGCGCGTCCGAGCGGAACAGCACCACCGGCTCCTCCAGGCCGCCCACGACGCGCACCAGGCTGTCGGACAGCTCCTTGTTGGCGGGCGGGGCCAGCTTCACGTTCACCGCCGTCGTCTCCTTCAGGGACGTGGGCTTCTCCAGCCTCTGGGCGAAGACCCGGGCGGCGGACTCGCCCTCCACCTTGGGCAGCTCACCGAGCTTGGAGGTGGAGGTCTCCTGCTCCGCCCGCTGGGTGATGGTTCCTGGTGACGCTCCCGTGGGCTCCGTCGCCTTGGAACAACCACCGGCCGCCAGCATGGCCCCCAATAGCCAGACCGACCGGCCCTTCCATCCCTTGCGCTTTTCGAACATGCCCGCCCCGTCGTGACGCCATCCAGGCAGATGGCTGGCGTGCACCCTGGGGACGAGGCGCAAGGGAGGAAGCGGACAATGCCTTCACACACTGAGTCAAAGTCAGACACAGCACAGGAAAGCCTTCCATCTGATTGCTTTCACCATCCATCCCTGTCGGGCTCCAGACAGGGCCCGCATCCCGCAGGGCCATGCAGGGGCGACCCGCCCCACCGCGCGGTGAGCCCGGGGGTACGGGCTCACCGGACGTGGGGGTCAGTGGACGCGGGCGGCGGGCGGCTGGAGGAAGTCGAGCGGCCTCTCCCGGAGCCGCGTCCTGAAGCCAGGGCGCAGCTCCAGCAGCTGCTTCACCACCTCGACGTCGCGGATGGGGCCCACGGTGAGCGAGGGGGTCGGAGAGCCGGGCGGCACGTCCAGGGGCACGCTCCCGGCGAGCGCCTCCATCCGGGACAGGTAGCCCAGGTCCAGGTCGATGAACCAGCCGCACGAGGTGCAGCCGGCCAGATCATGGAGCCGCTGGTGCCGGCGCAGCAGGTCCGCGAACGGCCACGACGTCACCTGCGCCCCGAACTGGGCGTCCGGCACGACGTACATGAAGCCGCTGCCCCCGCCCGTCATGAACTTCGACAGCCGGGCCGGGATGCCCGACGTGGGGCTGACGTGCGTGAAGGCCAGGTTGTCCACGCCGGAGAAGTCGTTGGTGCCCGTCTCCTTGAAGTGACAGCCATTGCAGGTGTTGGCGGAGAACTCCTTCCGCGCGCAGACCTCCGTGGCGTCGGTGGGCACCACGGTGAGCCCCTCCCAGTGCGTGGGCGGCGCCACCTGGGAGTTGGCGCCCACGAAGGGTCTGCCATTGAGGGCGCGGGGCACGACGAAGTGCGCGGCGCACTGGGTGGGCACGGTCACCGGCTGCTCGACGCCGTTCTTGACCTGCGTGCGCACGAAGGCGTCCACGTCGGGGTCCGTCCGGAAGTCATGGGCCGCGTCATCGGGGGTCCTCGCCATCGTGTGGACGCGCAGACACCCGTTGGAGGGCTTGTCCCTGCCGGTGACAGGGTTCTCGTCCGCCAGCCGGAACTCCCGCAGCTCCCAGGGCAGCCCCAGGGCGGCCTCGTTGGTGCGAAGCTGGTTCAGCGCGTTCCCGTTGCCCTTTCCCGGAGCGCGGCCTCGCTGGACGACGCTCTCCGTCATGAAGGCGAGCCGCGCGCGATACGTCACGTTGAAGGTGGAGTAGCTCCCCAGCGCGGCCCACTGCCGCGCCCAGGCGATGACCGCCGGGCACCCCTCGCCCGGCACGCCGTACTCGAAGATGACGGTGAACGGCTTGAGGTTGCAGGTCGCCTCCGTGCCGCCGGTGCCCCACGGCGAGGGGCGCGTCAGCCCGAAGAGGAAGCGCAGCTCACCCGGGTCGGACGGCCGGCCGGAGTCGTCCTCGGTGCCGGACAGGTCGATGCGGTTGATGATGGCCAGCAGCCGGAAGGGCGCGATGTCCAGGTCCAGCGGCTTGCTGAGCGTCACCTCCCAGCGGCCCGTGGAGGCGTTGAGCTGGAGGGACGAGGACGCGCCGCTGGCGGCGGCCCAGGGGGCAATCACCTCGTCATACATCTTGCGGCGCGCGGGCACCGTGTCGCCGTTGGCCTGGAAGTCATTGAGCCAGAGCGACAGCCAGGTCAACACGAAGGCTTCAGGGCGCGAGCCGGACCCGTGGGCCATCTCCCGCATGAGGTGCGCGAAGGTCCACACCCCGCCCTTCGTTCCCGCGCCGGTGCACGGGTCCCACGTGCGCGCCGGGTCCAGCACCACGGCCGGGTCGCGGATCAGCTGCGTCCGCTCCCACTGGGCCTGGGTGGAGGCCGGTATCTGGGGGCAGCTCGTGAACGGCACCAGCGCGCCCTGCCCGAAGGCGTCGGCGTCCACGGGGAGCCCCTCGTAACGGGCAGCCGGGTGGCGGCCGTTGAACAGGACGGTCTCCCGGGTGGGCGTCCCGAACTCGCCGGAGGCCAGCCGGCGCTCGCTCTCCTTGCGGCGCTGCAGCTCCGAGTCCGGCAGCTGCGCGAAGAGGGTGAAGAACTCCGGGCCGGGGCTCGAGGGAATCCTGCCCAGCCGGGCCAGCGTGTCGGAGCGGAACAGGACCGTGGGACGGTCCGGGTCCCCCACCACGCGCACCAGGCTGTCCGCGAGCTGCCGGTTGGCCGGGGGCGGCAGCCTCACGTGCACGGCCGTCGTCTCCCCCAGCGGCGTGGGCTTCTCCAGCTTCTGGGCGAAGACTTCCGCGACGGACAGGCCCGACACGAAGGGCAGCTCGCCGATGCTGGAGACGGTGCCCCCCGGGCCGGCTTGCGCGTCATCCTGGGTGTCCCGCACCGGCGGCGCCTGCGCGGGCGCCGGCTCCTTCGAGCATCCGCCAAGCGCCAGCGCGGTTCCCAATAAAGCGATTCTCAATTCCTTGCACTTCCGCAACATGCATTCCCCCGGGCGTTTCCAGCCTTTTCCATCCATGGCTGGCATTGGCTCAACGCCGAGGGCGCTCGTGCATGAACAAGCGTCCGATACAGGGACAGGCGAAGTCACGCCCCGGACAGGGAGCTGCCCACGCGAATGATCAGCGAGGGCCGCGCCCATCCCCTTCCCGACAGGTTCCGGCCTCGCGGGGTCCACACGCTTGGAGCCCCAACGCACCCCGGGGCCCACTCGCGAGAGGCGAAGGGCCCCGTGTCACCGGCACGACCGGAGACGCTACGCGGGCACGGGTTGCGACGAGGCGGTGGCCGCCGCGGTGGACGTGCTCGCGGCGGGCGCGGGCGGCGTGGGCACGGCGAGCGCCATGGTGGGGACCTCGCCCACGGTCTCTCCGTGCTGGCTCAGGTCCAGGCCCAGCTCCTCCTGCTCCGGGGTGACGCGCAGCGGGACGATGCGGTCCACGAGCTTGTAGAGGAGGTACGAGCCCACGAAGGAGAAGACGGACACGACGGCCAGCGCCAGCAGGTGCATGAGGAAGGTGCGCGTGGTGCCGTAGAGCAGGCCCACGTCCTTGGCGAGCACGCCGGTGAGGACCATGCCCACGATGCCGCCCAGGCCGTGGCAGGGGAACACGTCGAGCGTGTCGTCCAGCGCGGTGCGGCTCTTGAAGTGGACGGCGGCGTTGCTGACGAAGCTGGCGACGAGGCCCACCACGATGCTCTGCCCCACGGTGATGAAGCCCGCGGCGGGCGTGACGGCGACCAGGCCCACCACCGCGCCCACGCAGGCGCCCATGGCGCTGGGCTTGCGGCCGCGCAGCCAGTCGAAGGCGATCCACCCGAGCATCGCGGCGGCGGAGGCCGTGTTGGTGGTGGCGAAGGCCAGCGTGGCCAGGGACGAGGCGGACAGCGCGGAGCCGGCGTTGAAGCCGAACCAGCCGAACCACAGCATGCCCGTGCCGAGCATCACGAAGGGCACGTTGGCGGGAGCGTGCGTGGCGTGCGTCAGGTGCACCTGGCGGCGGCCCAGGACGATGGCGCCCGCGAGCGCGGCGAGCCCCGCGGACATGTGCACCACGGTGCCGCCCGCGAAGTCGAGCACGCCCCACTGGCGCAGGAAGCCCTCCGGGTGCCACGTCCAGTGCGCGAGCGGCGCGTAGATGAAGATGCTGAAGAGCACCATGAAGAGAAGGTACGCCTTGAAGCGCACGCGCTCCGCGAACGCGCCGGTGATGAGCGCCGGGGTGATGATGGCGAACTTGAGCTGGAAGAGCGCGAAGAGCAGCAGCGGCACGGTGGGCGCCAGCTCCGGGTGCGTCTCACCGCCCACGCCGCTGAACATGAAGAAGGTGCGAGGGTCACCGATGAAGCCGTGGAAGCTGTCGCCGAAGCACAGGCTGAAGCCCACCACGACCCACAGCACGCTGATGACGGCCATGGCGATGAAGCTCTGCATCAGCGTGGAGACCACGTTCTTCAGCCGCACCATGCCGCCGTAGAAGAACGACAGGCCGGGCGTCATCAGCAGCACCAGCGCCGTGGCGGTGAGCAGCCACGCGGTGTCCGCCGCGTTGATGGGGCCGCCCTGCTTCACCTGCGCCGCCGGGGTCACCAGCAGGCCCGCCACCCCCACCGCCACCAGCAGGACCATCGCCATCCACTTCTGCATCGCCGCACCTCTCCAGAGAGCTGACGCAACGCATCGTAAGTCCTGGATGGACTAATTTCAAGCCAGTGGAGGCTAGATTCCTTCAGATTAAGTCTAAAATGACCACACAATGACCCACTAACCTGGTAAATAACCTTTCAGTAGCAACCACCAGGCCGAGTCCCCGGCGGCCTCTTCGGCCATGACGCATCGCATCGAAAGGTCCGACCGGCTCAATCCTCGGAATCGTCGGTGCCGAGTTCTTCGGGCAGTGGGTTGTTCATCAGGGTGAGCCGCCCCGGGAGCTGGACCACGAGGAAGCCCTTACCGTCGATGCGGATCTGCATGCGGTGGAGGGCCTCACCAGTCTTGAGCCATGCCTCCGCTTCGTCCCGGGTCGCGAAGTCCCGTTCGACCTTGATCTTGAAGTTGGGGTCGAGGATCTCACGGTAATAGGTTGTGAAGTCGTCCAGCTTGTTCATGTGCCGGACGTAGACGAGGCAGATCGCCGCGAGTTGAAGGGCCTTCCATTCCCGTGAGCCCTTCTCGTGGCGCTGGGTCTCAGCATTCAAGACAGCGAGCACATCCTCCACATCGATTTCCGGCTCCTTGCTCACGGATGCGTCCTTTCAGATGGGGCTCAACACCAAGAGCCCCGCTGGAGCCACGGCGAGCGAGAAAGCCACTCCCGCGACGACGACCACGGTCCCCAATGCCACCTCGGATTTGTGTTCCCGGAGCCAGTCCAACGCGACAGCCATATCGGGGAATCGCAGCTCCCGTTTCGCGCCCTGTTGTTCCAGTGCCTCCTGCTCCTTGATGCATTTCATGAACGCCTCAAGGCATTGGCTTGTGCAGAGCCGGTGGTGGCCTTCCGAGTGCTTCTCCAGGTCTTTCACTGTCGGCTTCCGCCTCCAGCACTTCTGGAAGCACTGCTTCTGCACCTCGCCGCAGTAGACCTCCGCGCCGGAGCCGCCCGTGCCGTGCCGGACGCTGGGGTTCATGGGAGTCACTCCACCCCCGAACCCAAAACGTCTTCAAGTCGCGACGGGCCCCTGTCCTGCGCCGGTCAGTTCACCTGCGCGAGCGGCCCATCGACTTCCGCGTCCTCGTTCTCCGGCGCGTCCTCCACGGCGTCCACGCCCTGCGGAATGCCATCCACGTAGGTGACCACGTTGTTCGGCAGCGCGGCTACGCGGGGCCCTGGCGTCACCACGCCCGTGAGGTTCAGCGGATCCACGCCGGACAGCTGGATGCGCACGCCGGAGGGGGCCGCGCGCCGCACGCCTCGCGCCATGTCCACCGCTTCGGGCAGCGCGAACTGCTCCCCCACGAAGCCCGACACGAAGCGCCCGCCTCGCAGCTCGCCTCGCGCCTCCATGCGCCGGTAGACGAACAGCAGCTCGCGCCACGTGGGCGCCAGCGACTCGCGCATCACCAGGTCGCGCCAGACGATGCCGTAGCGCTGGAGGAACAGCTTCGCCAGCGACTCCGTCACCTCCTCCTGCGACTTCGGCTCCGACGGCGCCAGCAGGCTCCAGCGGCCCGGGCCGCCCCGGTTGAGCAGCTTCTGCCGCTTGCGGTGCGCCGGGCTCTGCAGGATGCGCAGGTTCTGCACCGCGTCCGCCGTGACGAGCCCCTTCGCCACCAGCTCCCACAGCGCGTCCTCCACCTCCGCCGGCAGCCGCCGCGCCCGCGTCACCAGGTCCTGGAAGAAGCACGCGCCCCGCCGCTCCAGCACGCCCACCACGTCCTTCGCCGCCGCGCTCAGGTCCGGCGGCGTCCACACGCCTCCGTCCGCCAGCACCGCGTGCGGACGCGCCGCCGCCAGCATCCACTCCAGATCCTCGCGCACCGTGAACGTCAGCGGCGCGTTGCGCGTCGGAGAAGACCGCTTCGCCACCACCGGCTCCGGCGGCTCCACCGGCGCACCCCGGCGCGGCCCCGCGGGCTTCGGCGGATCCTTCAGCGTCACCCGCCCCCACGCCACCTCGCCCGCGTAGCACGCGCGCTCCATCAGGTCCGGCGTGTAGCCCCGCATGCGCGCGGGCAACAGGAAGCGCTCCCACGCGGAGGCCGGCGCCTCGTACCCCTGCAGCAGCCGCACCGCCTTGAGCAACCCCGTGGAGCCGCGCAGCGCGTCCACGTCCTCCAGGTGGTGCCACCGGAAGAGGAAGCGCATGAAGTCCTGCGGGCTCAGCGGCTCGATCTCACGGCGCAGCCGCCCCACCGTCAGCCGGTGGATGCGCTGGAGCAGCCGCCGGTCGCACCACTCCAGCACCGGGCTTCCATCCGCATCCTGCGCGACCGGCACGTCCTCCCGCGCGCGGAACTGGCCGCGCAGCACGCTGCCCTGGCTCTCCAGGTTGTGCAGCGCCAGGTTGATGTCGTCCGGCTCCAACAGCGTCAGCCGCGCCAGCTCCGTCACCGTGGTGGGCCCCACCATCTCCATCCGCCCGCGCACCACCTGGAGCACCGCCGCGTCGCGCTCCACCGGCCGGTCGTACTCCAGCACCGGCAGCACCGGCTGCGTCACGGCGTCCGGGAAGAGCGCGCGCACCGCGTTGCCCCGCTCCGCCGACACCAGGAACCGCCCGCCCTGCCGCTCCAGCCACGCCACGCGGCCCTGCTTGAAGAGCCCCGCCTCCAGCCCTCGCGGCACCTCCGACGCGCGCACCAGCACGAGCTGCAACAGCGCGTCGTGCAGCTCGTCCTCGTCGCGCATCGGCGGCGCGGCGTCCTCCACCACCTGCCGGATGGCGTTCGCGTCCAGCGCGCCGAACGCCGCCGCGTCCTCCGCCGGCATCGCGCGGCGCAGGGCCACGTTGCGCACGCGGCGCTCCTCGGCCGGCGCGTCGTCCAGGAAGGTGTAGGGCTGGCTGTTGATGAGCGCGTGCGCGAAGACGCTCGGCTCCGGGACGTCGCGCGCGACCAGCTGGATGCGCCCGTCCTTCATGCGCCGGAGCACCTCGCGCAGCCCGTCGATGTCCATCGCCTCGCGCAGACAGTCGTCCATCGTCTGCTTCACCAGCGGATGGTCCGGCAGCTCCACGTCGCCGCCGCCGTGGTTGTCCTGGCAGCCCACCTGCGCGGGGAACACCGCCGCCAGCAGGTCCTCGCTGCGCGCGCGCTGGAGGTTCGGCGCCACGCGCTTGCCGCCCATCATCCGGTGCAGCGTCAGCGCCCGCGACGCCACCCACCGGAAGCGCGTGCCGAAGATGGGCGCCTGGAGGATGGCCTGCACCAGCACCTCCTCCACGTTGTCCGGGTGCAGGAAGTCGAAGATGTCCGCCAGCGGGAACGAGTGCTGCTCCCCCAGGCTCAGGAGGATGCCGTCCTCCGTGGCCGCCGCCTGCAGCTCGAAGTCGAACGAGCGGCAGAAGCGCTTGCGCAGCGCCATGCCCCACGCGCGGTTGATGCGGCTGCCGAACGGCGCGTGGATGATGAGCTGCATGCCGCCCGCCTCGTCGAAGAAGCGCTCGGCGACAATCTGCGTGTGGCTGGGCACCACGTCCCCCAGCATCTTCTTGCCCAGCCGCAGGTAGCCCAGCAGCGCATCCACCGCGGGCGGCGGCACGCGCAGGAGCTTCTCCAGGAAGCCCGCCGGGTCGTCGTGGCGCAGCAGCTCCTCGCGCAGCCGGCCCACCTGGAGGCTCAGCTCGTCCGTGCGGCCCGGGGCCTCGCCGCGCCAGAAGGGCACGTTGGGCGGCGCGCCCTTCGCGTCCTCCACCATCACCGTGCTGCCCATGACGCGCTGGATGCGCCACGCGGTGCTGCCCAAGAGGAAGATGTCCCCCGGCGAGGACTCCACCGCGAAGTCCTCGTCCAGCGTGCCCACCACCTTGCCTTCCGGCTGCGCGGTGACGCTGAAGTTGAACGTGTCCGGGATGGCGCCGCCATTGGTGAGCGCGGTGATGCGCACGCCCCGGCGCCCCTTGAGCCGCTGGTTCACGCGGTCGCGGTGCAGGTGGATGCTGCCCCGGCCGCGGCGCTCGGCCACGCCTTCCGACAGCATCTCCAGCACCTGCTGGTACTCCTCCCAGGTGAGGTCCTGGTACGGGTACGCGCGCTGGAAGACGCTGAAGAGGGCGCGCTCGTCCCACTCCTCGCACGCGCACGCGGCGACAATCTGCTGCGCCAGCACGTCCAGCGGCTTCTTCGGGATGCGGACCGCGTCCAGGTCGCCCTCGCGCACGGCGTTGAGGAGCGCGACGCACTCCACCAATTCGTCGCGCGTCATCGCGAAGAGGATGCCCTTGGAGATGCCCGCCTTGTGGTGGCCGGCGCGGCCCACGCGCTGGAGCAGCACGGAGATGGCCTTGGTGGTGCCCAGCTGCACGACGAGGTCCACGTTGCCCACGTCGATGCCCAACTCCAGCGACGCGGTGGCCACCATCACGCGCAGCTGGCCGGCCTTGAGGCGCTCCTCGGCGGACAGGCGCATCTCGCGGGACATGCTGCCGTGGTGCGCGGCCACCCACTGCTGGCCCAGGCGTTCGCCCAGGTCGTGCGCCACGCGCTCGGACATCTTGCGCGTGTTGACGAAGATGAGCGTGGTGCGGTGCTCGCTGGAGAGCTGGATGAGCCGGTCATAGACCTGCCCCCACATGTCGTGGCTCGCGATGGAGGACAGCTCCGCGTCCGGGATCTCCACCTTCAGGTCCCACGGGCGCTGGTGGCCCACCTCCACGCGCTTGCACTCGGTGAGGGAGGTGCCGGTGAGGAAGCCCGCGATGGCGTCCAGCGGCTTCTGCGTGGCGGACAGGCCCAAGAGCTGGGGGCGCACGTCGGTGAGGGCCTTGAGGCGCTCCATGGACAGCGCGAAGTGGCTGCCGCGCTTGTCGCGGGCGAGCGCGTGGATTTCGTCCACGATGACCGTGCGCACGTGGCGCAGGGTGGCGCGGGCGCGCTCGGCGGTGAGGTAGAGGTAGAGGGACTCCGGCGTGGTGATGAGGATGTGCGGCGGGCGGCGCACCATCTGGGCGCGCTCGCCCGCGGGCGTGTCGCCGGTGCGCACCTGCACGCGCAGGTGCTGGGGCTCGTAGCCCTCCTCGCGCGCCAGGGCCATCAGCTCCTCCAGCGGCTGGAGGAGGTTCTTCTGCACGTCGTTGCCCAGGGCCTTCAGGGGCGACACGTAGAGGACCTGGGTGTGGTCGGGCAGCGTGCCGTCGAGCGCCAGGCGGAACAGCGAGTCCAGCGCGGCGAGGAACGCCGTGAGCGTCTTGCCGCTGCCCGTGGGCGCGGCGATGAGCACGTCATGGCCCGCGTGGATGAGGGGCCAGCCTTCAATCTGCGGCCGGGTGGGCTCGCCCAGGCGTGAGGCGAACCAGCGCCGCACCACCGGGTGGAAGGCGGCGAGCGCCGGATGGGCGGCGGACTCGGACGCGAAGGCGAGGGCGATTTGAGGGGACATGGCGGGCTCCCAGCAGCCAGCCTGAACACAGGTACAGCGCGGCGTCAACGGACGGCGGGTGCCCGCTCCGACCGCCCGGGTCCGGGGCGGCCGGAGGTCCAAACCTGTCCGACTGTCGGACAGGTTTCCGGAGCATCCGACCGCCCAGGTGAGGGGGGATGTCGGAGGCCCGGCGTATACCGCCTGCATCGCGACGGCTTCGTCTCCCCAGCAGGACGCAGGACGTAGGGCACTCAGGCGGGCGGGGCTCGCGTTGCCGCAGGGCACCGCGTGCACGTTGCTGCCTGACTCCAGGCATTGCTCGGGTGGCAGGGTGCGAGCCACCAGGGCGTCAGTCGATTTCTACGGAGTTTCCAAGGCGGCGTTCACAGCCGCTCCAAGCCAGCGCGTCACGTTCATGACCCCAAAGCATCAGATGCGCCCAGAGGACAGCTCGCACTCCATCACTCGGGCGGAGTGGACTGCACAGGAGGACGGCCGCGTCGTGCTGCCCGACAAGGATTTCGACCGGCTCGTGGACGCGTTGGAGAAGCCGGCGCAGCCCCTGCCCCGGTTGCGAAAGCTCGCGCGCAAGAAGTCCCGCTGACGTCCTGAAAGCGATGCGTCTCGCGGACGACAGCGCGTGCGACCCGGGGGACGGATCCGAGCGCGCCGCCCGCGGGCAAGATGATCGCAGGCGCCCCGTTCCGCCCATCCCCCGCCCTGCTCCAGGCCCCGGCATGTCCTCGTCCCCCGCGTCCCCCTTCGCGATTGAAGCGCTCAACCCCGATGGATTCCTCGTGCTGCGGCCGGAAGGGGGTAGGCCGGATGCGCCCGACGACTTCCTCTGCGAGTACGCCAACCCCGCCGCGCAGGCGCTGCTGGGGGACGGCCTGGAGGATGCGCCGTTCCTCGCCACGCGGCGGACCTGGATGGGCCTGCGCGCCGCGTGGGGGATGACGCTCGCCACGGGCCTGCGCTCGGAACAGTGGGTCCACTGGGACACGGGCTCCCGGATGCACACGCTGCGCGTCCGGGCCGCGCGCGCCCGGGACGGACGGCTGTACGTCTGGTTGACCGAGCAGGCCCTGGAGCCCCATGCGACCCCGGGCGCGATGTCCGAGCTGGACCTGTGCGCGGCGGCCGTGGAGCACCTGCCCGACGCGTGCATCGCGCTGGATGGACGGTTCCAGGTGAGGATGGCCAACCCCGCCGCGGAACGGCTGCTTGGCCAGCCTCACGACCGGCTGGAGGGGCGGGTGTTGTGGGAGATGGTGGAGGAGGAGCAGGACCTCCCCCTGCGCCAGCCGCTGCTGCACGCGCTCGCCACGGGCCAGTCCACGGAGTTCGAGGCGGCGCTCGCGCCTTCCCGGCGCTTCGTTCGCGTGCGGGGCATCCCCGTGGCCTCCGGACTGCTGCTGTATCTGGAGGACACCTCGCCCCAGCGCCGCGTCGGGGAGTCTCCGCGCCACGCGAGCGCCCTGTTCCATGCGGTGATGCACGGCTCCACCGACGCCATCTACACGAAGAACCTGGAGGGCCAGTACACGCGCATCAACGCGGCGGGCGCGCAGCTGATGGGCCGCAAGGTGGAGGAGGTGGTGGGCCACACCGACGCGGAGCTGTGGCCCGCCGAGGCCCGCGCCAGCGTGGCCCATGACCGGGAGGTCCTGGCCTTCCGCAGGACGCTCACCTACGAGGAGGCGCAGTCCGGCCAGCCGGGCCGGGTGTGGCTGTCCACCAAGGGCGTGCTGCGGGACGAGCAGGGCCGGGTGTTCGGCCTGTTCGGCATCAGCCGCGACATCACCGAGCGCAAGCGGATGGAGGAGGCCCTGCACCAGAACGAGGCGCGGCTCCAGCAAGCCCTCCGCGCCGCGTCCGTGACGCTGTTCGACCTGCGGATGCCGGAGGGGCTCCTGCGCTGGGGCCCCGGCGCGGCGGAGCTCCTGGGCCAGCCCTCCCTGCCCCCCGAGGAGCCGCTGGCGGCGCTGCTGGCGCGGCTGCACCCGGAGGACCGGATGGCCGTGGCCGCGCGGCTGGCCTCCTCCACGCGGCCCCCGGTGAAGCTGGCGCTCGACTTCCGCGTGGTGGGCGCGCGCGGCGAGGTGCGGCGGCTGACGCTGTGGGGCGAGGCCCACGCCGGGGACGCGCGGGAGCAGCGGATCTCCGGCGTGCTGGTGGACATGACCCGGCGGACCCTCGCGCCGCCGTCCGAGGTGGCCGCGTAGGTCGAAGCGGCCCGGGCCGCCTCTGGAAGTTCAGCGCCGGACCGCCCAGGCCAGTCCGTCCGGTAGGCCTCCAGATGTGACAGACCTCCAGCCACACGTGATGCCGATGCGCTTCTACCAACTCCAACGTCCGGCCTCTTCCGCTCCGAGACACTGGAACGGCAGCCTTTCCGCCGAGCACCTCTGGAGCCTGCCCGGTGTGGAGTGCCCCACCTGCCATGAGACCTGGAGTGGCCAGTTCACGCTTCCCAGCGTCGATCTGTCCTCGCTGTCCGAACACGAGCTGCTGCAGGAACCACGGGTCGAGCCCTACGCGGAATACACGCGCCTTGCGTCCCATGTGCAGCCGTTCCTCCCATCCGGCTTGTCCCCGGAACCCGGCATGCAATTCGGCCCGCTTCGAGGCACGTCATGCGGAAGCTGGGGCCCCGTGAGCGCTCGTGTCGGCTGGGAGGTGCTGGTCACGCAGGAGGCGTTGCGACACCTGAGGGCCGTGGGGCTCCGGGGGCTCGTTCCCGTGCGCGCGGAGCTCCAGGGGCTCAATGCCGGGGTCGTGCTGTACGAGTTGGAGCTTCCCGTGCGCGGGCTTCTGCACCGGGACGCAGTCATGACAGGTCCCCAATGCCCGACCTGCGGATGGTACGAGGTGCGAATCTCGCCGGAGCCCTGGCTGGATGGAGATGCCCTTCCCCATGACGTGGACCTCTTCCGACCCACGAACGGAACCACGTACACCTTCGTCACCGAACGCTTCGTCGAAGCAATCCAGGCCCTGGGCCCATCGGACGTGACGTTGCGCGAAGTCAGGGTCGCGCCAGTTTCCCCCTTGGGTTCGGTTCACTGAAGTGGGTTCGAGGCCACTCCCATCATCGGAATGGGAGCCGCGCGCCCCGGTTGGAACTGGGGCACACTGCCCCTCTCGAAAAGGAGCCACACCATGAGCTGGGAAGAAGACCTGCAGGGCCGTGAGCCCCCGCCCTCGCTGGAGACGCTCATCGTCCCGCGCGTGCGCGACCTGGGCGACGGCTTCCACGTGCGCCGCGCCCTTCCCTCCGCGCGCCGCCGCATGGTCGGCCCCTTCATCTTCCTGGACCAGATGGGCCCCGCGGACTTCGACCCGGGCCGCGGCCTGGACGTGCGCCCCCATCCGCACATCGGCCTGTCCACCGTCACGTACCTCTTCCAGGGTGAAATCCTCCACCGCGACTCGCTGGGCTTCGTGCAGCCCATCCGCCCCGGCGCCGTGAACTGGATGACCGCCGGCCAGGGCATCGCCCACTCGGAGCGCACCGCCCCGGACACGCGCGCCGCCGGTGGCCGCCTCTTCGGCATCCAGGCCTGGGTCGCGCTCCCCAAGAAGCACGAGGAGGTCGCCCCCGCCTTCGTCCACCACCCCGCGGACACGCTGCCCGTCATCGACGGCGAGGGCGTCCACCTGACCGTCATCGCGGGCCAGGTGCACGGCGGCAGGTCCCCCGTGCGCGCCCACTCCGACCTCTTCTACGCGGACGCGAAGCTGGAGGCGGGAGCGCGCCTGAAGCTCCCGGCGGAATACGAGGAGCGGGGCCTCTACCTCGTGGAAGGCACCCTGGAGGTGGAGGGCACGCGCTTCCAGCCCGGCGAGCTGCTGGTGTTCAAGCCGGGCAGCGAGATCATCCTCAAGGCGGAGTCCTCCGCGCGGATGATGCTCCTGGGCGGCGAGCCCATGGACGGCCCGCGCTACCTCTTCTGGAACTTCGTGTCGTCCTCCAAGGAGCGCCTGGAGGCCGCCAAGGCGGACTGGAAGGAAGGGCGCTTCGCCGCGGTGCCGCAGGAGACGGAGTTCATCCCCCTGCCGCCGGATGATCCGCCCGCGCCCGTGCGCTACCCGTAGAGCCGGCGCACCGGCGCCAGCGTGCCCGCGGGGCGCTGCGACTTCGCCTGCGACCACGTCAGCCGGTACGTCGCCGCCGTCCCGTCAAAGGCGATGGGCTTCACCTCCGGTGAGCCCGCGCCCGACGCGCGCAGCGTCTCCGCGAGGAAACCGCAGGCGAAGAAGGGGTTGTCCGCCAGCACGTCCTTCACCCACAGGGTGGCGTCCTCCGTGGACAGCTCCTCCACCCGCACCTCGTTGAAGTTGTTGCCCGCGCGCAGGTTGTACGGCACGCGCTCCAGCGTCTTCCGCGGGCCCAGGTGGGTGACGAGCTGCATGCTCGCCCGCCCCACGGACGTCTGCTGGAAGCCCTTGAGGTAGCGGGCGCCCAGCTCCAGGTAGGCCGTCTCCAGGGGCTGGCCGGGGAAGACGTCCCGCGCGGCCACGTCCAGGAAGGCGCGCCACTGCTCCAGCGAGTAGTGGGGGCGCAGCGGCTCGGAGAGGTTCAGGCCGGCGGCCTTGAGCTTCTGGCGTCCGTCACGTGTCAGGTACGGCCCCAACGCACGCACGAAGAGGGCTTCCACGCTCTGGGCGAAGATTTGCTTTTCGGATGGGACCATGCCCCCCAGGGTGGGGGCGCCCCTGCGCATCCGGAAGGGTCGACGCAACGCTTCCGTCCACGAGTCGTCAAACCCGTAGCTTTTTCAGCCTCGCGGCAGCCGCACCGTGAAGGTCGTCCCCTGGGCTTCCGTGGAGCTCACCTGCACGGTGCCGCCGTGGGCCTTCACGAGCTGGTCGGTGATGTAGAGCCCCAGCCCCAGTCCTCCGGCCGCACCGCGCTCCCGGTCGCTGCGGCCGGCGCGGCGCCATGCGGAGAAGACGTGCGGCAGCTGATCCGCCGGAATGGGCACGCCCAGGTTGTGCACCCGCAGCACGGCCTCCGACGCCAGGCCCTCCGCGCTCACGCGCACGGGCGTCTCCGGCGGGCTGAACTTGAGCGCGTTGGACACCAGGTTGGTCACCACCTGCTCCAGCCGGTCCGCGTCCCACGCGCCGCGCCCGTCGCCGCGCATGTCCAGCATCACCTCGCGGTGGGGCTGGCTGGCGCGCGACTCGTCCACCGCGCCGCGCACCACGTCGAACAGGTCGCAGCGCGAGCGCACCACCGGCAGCCCCGCGCCCAGCCGCGCCCGGGCGAAGTCCAGCAGCTGGCG
Organism: Corallococcus exercitus; assembly: GCF_042231735.1. Lineage (GTDB taxonomy): Bacteria > Myxococcota > Myxococcia > Myxococcales > Myxococcaceae > Corallococcus > Corallococcus exercitus_B. Next base: position 7,943,904 of record NZ_CP102577.1, on the reverse strand, counting down.
GATCATCCGCTCCATGCGCTCGGCGCTGGTGAGGATGCGCTCGGTGAAGACGCGCTGGCGGTCGGACAGCTCGCCCTGGCGCTGGAGCTGCTGCGCGGACATGGACAGCGCGTTGAGGGGGTTTCTGAGGTCGTGGCCCAGGATGCCGAGGAACTGCTCGCGGAAGTCCTCCGCGTTGCGCAGCTCCGTGACGTCCTGGCCGGTGGCGATGACCGCCTCCACCGCGCCCGTGGGCCCGGTGGCGGGCGACATCGTGTACTCGAAGTGCCGCGTGCCCTTGTCCGAGGACAGGGTGACGCGGCCGCGCTGCACCTGGCCCGTGCGCCGAGCCGCGTCCAGGGACTTCGCGTAGGGCTCCAGCTGCGGATCCATCACGCGGATGGCGTCCATGCTCCTGCCCGGGATGTGCACGTGGTGCGAGCCGCGCGACGCGGCCACCGCCTGGTTGGCGTAGATGAGCTTCCCGTCCCCGTCATAGAGCGCGATGGGGTCCGCCGCCGACGCCATGGCCAGCTCCAGGAGGCGGCGCTGCTGCTGCACCTGGTCGGAGAGGACGCGCACCTCGCGCTCGGCGCGGCGCAGGCGCAAGAGCGCGTGCACCTGGGCCACCAGTTCCTCCGGGTCCACCGGCGCCACGAGGTACGCGTCCGCGCCGTGCTCCAGCCCCTGGGCCCGGTCCCCGGGGCCCACCGCCTGCGCGGACAGGTGCAGCACCAGCGCGTTGCGCGTGCGCGGGGAGGCCTTCAGGCGCCGGCACACCTCCAGGCCGCTCATGTCCGGCAGGCGGACGTCCAGGATGACCAGGTCGGTCTGCTCGTCCGCGAGCGCCAGCGTCTCCCCGCCCGTGCCCGCCTCCAGGACCTGGAAGCCCGACAGGGACAGCACGCGCGACGTGACGTAGCGGCTGGCCAGGTCGTCGTTGACGTTGAGGATGATGGGTGCGGAAGGCATGCGTGCGGAAGGGAAGCCGTGGCCTCCTTCGTAATGGCTGGCTCACGGCGCGCCAAGTGTCGCACACGGGAAAATGTCTTCTCCGACGGAACAGCCAGGGGAACGGGCGTCCGCCGAAGCTCGCTGGACGACAGGGCAACTCCCCCGCCAGCGCTTTTCGCGATAGGGATATCCCATGCGCCCTCCCTGCCGCCCGCTCCCCGCTGATGGCCGCTTCCTCCAGGCCGTGGGGCCCACGCCGCTCGTCCCCGTGCGGCTGGACCCGGAAGGCCCCACCATCTGGTGCAAGCTGGAGTTCCTCAACCCCAGCGGGTCCACCAAGGACCGCATCGCCCGGTACATGCTGGAGAAGGCGTGGCGGCTGGGCGAGCTGAGCCCGGGCGGCGACGTGGTGGAGGCGTCCAGCGGCTCCACCAGCATCGCCATGGCGCTGGCGAGCGCGCAGATGGGGTGCCGCTTCACGGCGGTGATGCCGGAGGGCGTGACGGAGGAGCGGCTCATCGCCATCCGCGCCTACGGCGGCGAGGTGGAGCTGGTGCCGCGCGCGGAGGGCATCCGGGGCGCCATCGCGCGGGCGGAGGCCCTGGCGAAGGAGCGCGGCGGCTACGCGCCCCGCCAGTTCGAGAACCCCGACAACGCGGAGGCGCACCGCGTGTGGACGGGGCAGGAAATCCTCGCGCAGGTGCCGGGCGGCCTGGTGCACGGCGTGGTGAGCGGCGTGGGCACGGGCGGCACCATCGTGGGGCTGTACCAGGCGTTCGCGGAGGCGGGCTGTCCGGTGACGCCCTTCGTGGCGCGGCCCATCTCCGGGCTGGGCTGCGACATCGAGTGTTGCAGCTTCAGCGCGCGCGTGCCGGGCGTGGTGGACGGCCTGTCGCGGCTGTACCGCGAGGCGGACATGCCGGGCCGGGTGGAGTTGGACGTGTCGGACGACCTGGCCATGCGCACCGCGCGGGCGCTCATCCGCCGGGGCTTCCCGGTGGGCCCGTCCTCCGGCCTCAACTACGCGGCGGCGGTGGAGGCGGCGAAGCGCCTGGGCCCGCAGGCCCAGGTGGTGACGGTGTTCCCGGACCGCATGGAGCGCTACTTCTCCACGGAGCTCGTGCAGCCCCGGCCCACGCCCAAGGCCAGCTGAAGCCTCACGTGCGCATGCGCACGCGCGTCTCGTGCACCGTGTCGGGGGGCGGAGAAGTGCGCTCGCGCTCCTGGGCGCGCATCAGGCGCAGGATGCTGGGCCCCAGCACGTCAATCTCCGTGGAGGCGTAGGCCTCCGTGCCGAAGCGGCGGATGGAGTCCGTCTGCCGCTCCAGGATGCGCGCGTCCTGCCCGAAGATGTGCAGGCCCACCGGCAGCACGAAGGGCACCGCGGCCTTGAGCAGCCAGCGCGGCACGGGCAGCTTCACCGTCACCACCGCGTACACGAGCGTGTCCCAGTCACTCACCGGCGTCATGGCGGAGTTGACCACGATGTGGCTCTTCTCCCCGATGCGGTACTCCACCTGCGCGATGGAGGGCATCAGGAAGCGGTCGAAGTGCTGCACCACCCCGCCGCCCGGCGCGAGCAGCCTCCCCACGAGCCCCTTGGGCGCGGGCTCGCCCAGGTACTCCGCCTCCACGCGGTCCGCGCTCCGGCGCACCACCACGTCGATCTCGTTCTTCTTCTCCGCGGTGCGGAACAGGCCGCCGTGGAGGAAGGCCGTGTGCGGCACGTCCAGCGTGTTCTCCAGCACCGCGTGCAGCGACCCGGGCGCGCGCAGCACCCGGCGCACGGTGGTGTAGTCCGCCGCGTCCAGCAGCGGGAAGCGGAAGGGCTCCGTCGTGGGCTCCACGCCGGGCGAGGAGTAGACCCAGACGAAGCCGTCCTGCTCGCGCGTCGCGTGGGAAGCGGCGCAGCGGGAGCGGGCCTCGGGCTCGCCCACCAGGCCCGGGATGAGCCGGCACTGGCCGCCGGTGTCGAAGCGCCACCCGTGGTAGCCGCACTCCAGCTGCCCGTTTTTCACGCGCCCCAGCGACAGGGGCACGTTGCGGTGCGGGCAGCGGTCCACCAGGGCGCCGGGCCTGCCACCCTCGCCCCGGAAGAGCACCAGGGGCGTGCCCTGCAGCGTGCGCGCGAGCGGCTTGTCCCCCAGCTCGCGCGACGTGCAGAGGATGAACCAGGAGTGGGGAAGCCGGACGACGGAGATGTGACTGGGGGGCGCACCCGGGGCGCGCCCCTCCTCGCGGGCATTCATGCGCCCAGTCTAATGGGCCCGGGCTTCCGTGCACGCCCCCTTCAGGCGGGCAGGTCGGCGGCGCGCTGGGCGGCCTCCGGGTTGATGGGCTGGGCCATCACCCCGCCGCTCATGCTCCGGCAGGATTCCTCGCAGCGGCGGCAGGCCTCCGCGCAGGCCTTCATCATCGCGTCGTTGCCCATCTGCTCGCAGAGGGTCGCACAGGCGGCGCACACCTCCGCGCAGGCGAAGCAGGTGCGCGAGTGCATGTTCGAGCCCCGCATCATGAAGCGGGCGCTCGTCTCGCAGATGTCCGCGCAGTCCATCAGCATCCGGAGGAGCTTCGGCTCGGCCTGCTTGCCTCCCCGCTTCAGACAGTCCGCCAGCGTCTCCATGCAGATGCGGTGACAGGCCATGCAGTGGTCGATGCACTCGCGCATCTCGTCCTTGCTTCGCGTCGCTTCGGCGTTCGCCATGGTGGGCTTCCTTTCGGGCCGTGGGACTTCGGGCCTGACAGTGGGCACGCGCCGGTGCGCCACCATCCCGTCCCCCGCGCACGGCTGGCCGACAGCCCCTGACCAGGTCTACAGCCGCCGCAACCGCAGGGCATTGGCGATGACGGAAACCGACGAAAGGCTCATCGCCGCGCTCGCGAACAGCGGGCTCAGGAGCAGGCCGAAGACGGGGTACAGCACGCCCGCCGCCAGCGGTACGCCCAGCAGGTTGTAGACGAAGGCGAAGAAGAGGTTCTGCCGGATGTTGCGCAGCACCCCCTGGCTCAACCCGCGCGCACGAGCGATGCCCCGGAGGTCGCCCTTCACCAGCGTCACGCCCGCGCTCTCCATGGCGATGTCCGTGCCCGTCCCCATGGCGATGCCCACGTCCGCCCGCGCGAGCGCCGGGGCGTCGTTCACGCCGTCGCCCGCCATGGCCACCACGCGCCCCTGGGCCTGCAGCGCCTTCACCGCGTCGCCCTTCGCGTCCGGCTGCACGCCGGCAATCACCTCCGTGATGCCCAGCCTGCGCGCCACCGCGTGCGCCGTCGTCGGGCTGTCGCCCGTCAGCATCACCACGCGCAGGCCTTCGGCCCTGAGCCTCGCCAGGGCCTCCGGCGTGGACGGCTTCAGCGGATCCTCCACGCCCAGGAGCCCCGCCGCGCGGCCGTCCACCGACACCAGCACCACGGTCTGGCCTTCGGCGCTCAGCGCCTCCGCGCGCTCCATCAGCGCCGCCACCTCCACGCCCAGGCTCCGCATCAGCGCCGCGTTGCCCAGCGCGACGTCGCGTCCGTCCACGCGGCCCCGGACGCCCTGCCCCGGCACGGCCTGGAAGCCCTCCACGCCTGAAGGGGACACGCCCCGCTCCCTCGCGCCCGCGACCAGGGCGGCGGCCAGCGGGTGCTCGCTGCCGCGCTCCAGGCTCGCGGCCTGGCGCAGGAGCGCGGAGGCGTCCACGCCCGGCACGGGCTCCACCGTCACGAGGCGCGGCTTGCCCTCCGTCAGCGTGCCCGTCTTGTCCACCACCAGCGTGTCCACCGCCGCCATCCGCTCCAGCGCCGCCGCGTCGCGGATGAGCACGCCCATGCGCGCGCCCTGCCCCGTCCCCACCATCACGGACATGGGCGTGGCCAGCCCCAGCGCGCACGGGCAGGCGATGATCAACACCGCCACCGCGTTCACCAGCGCGTGCGCGAGCCTCGGCTCCGGGCCCCACACCGCCCACACCCCGGCCGTCACCACCGCCACCGCGATGACCGCGGGCACGAAGACGCCGGCCACGCGGTCCGCCAGCCGCTGGATGGGCGCGCGGGTGCGCTGCGCCTCGGCCACGCGCTGGACGATGCGCGACAGGAGCGTGTCCTGGCCCACGCGCTCCGCGCGCATCACCAGCGTGCCCGTGCCGTTCACCGTGCCGCCCGTCACCTTCGCGCCCGGCCCCTTCTCCACCGGCACGGGCTCTCCGGTGACGAGCGACTCGTCCACCGCGCTCGCGCCCTCCAGCACCTCGCCGTCCACCGGCACCTTGCCGCCAGGGAGCACGCGCAGGCGCCATCCCACGTGCACCTGGGACAGCGGCACGTCCTCCTCGTGGCCGTCGTCCGAGATGCGCCTCGCCAGGGTGGGGGCCAGGGACAGGAGCGCCCGCAGCGCGCCGGACGTCGCGTGGCGCGCGCGCAGCTCCAGCACCTGCCCCAGCGCCACCAGCGTGAGGATGATGGCGGCGGCCTCGTAGTACACGGGCACGGTGCCGCCGTGCCCCGTGCGCGCGCCTTCCGGCAACAGGTGCGGGAACAGCGTGGCCGCCACGCTGAAGACGTAGGCCGCGCCCGCGCCCAGCGCGATGAGCGTGAACATGTTCAGGTGCCGGTTGCGCACCGATGCCCAGCCCCGCTGGAAGAACGGCGCACCCACCCACAGCACCACCGGCGTCGCCAGCGCGAGCTGCGCCCACACGAGCGCCGCGGGCGACAGCGCGTGTTGCACCGGCTGGCCCGGCAGCATGTCCGACATGCCCAGCAGCATCAGCGGCACGCTCAGCGCCAGCCCCACCCAGAACCGCCGCGTCATCGAGCGCAGCTCCGGATCCGGCGGCTCCTCCACCGTCACCGTGCGCGGCTCCAGCGCCATGCCGCACTTCGGGCAGGTGCCCGGCCCATCGCGCACCACCTCCGGGTGCATCGGGCAGGTGTACTCGACGCGCGTCTGGAGGACGGGAGGCGCCTCGGGCTCCAGCGCCATGCCGCACTTCGGGCAGGCCCCTGGCGCGTCCTGGCGCACCTCTGGATCCATGGGGCACACGTACACGGCGCCCGGCGCGGCCGGAGGTGGCGGCGTCCGGGGCTGGAGGAAGTGCCCGGGGTCCGCCTGGAAGCGCTGGCGGCACTTCTGCCCGCAGAAGAACCAGGTGTGGCCCTCGTGCTCCCAGCTGCCGCCCCGGGGGGCGCGCGGGTCCACCTCCATGCCGCACACGGGGTCGATGGCCGGCCCTCCCTCCGTCGCGGGGGGCGGCTGGGGAGAGGGGGCGGCAGGGGAATGGGGATGGGAATGCGTCATGGTGGAGCCTCCTTTCCCCGGGCCAACGCGGCACCCGGTGCGCTCTTACACATGCGTAACCCGCCCCCTGACGCCCCCCGCGCGGCCCCGCTCCTTCCACTGGAAGGCAGGGCACCAGGCGGCCGGGAGGGTTTGTCCGCCGGGGGCATTTCCGGTAGGAGGCAGCCCCGGCAGCCTGGAGTTCCGGGAGCTTGCGCGGCCGGCCGCATGGGACCCGCGGCGAAACAGCCAGAAAAATCCACTCCCTCCGTATGGCCTGGGAGGCACGGTCGGGGCCCGACCAGAGAGGGCATCGAATGCGACGCATGTGGGGGACGTGGGGGGTGGCGATGGCCCTGTTCGTCAGCGGCTGCGACGCCATCGACCTGTCGGACATCACCCAGCGCGACGCGAAGACCCGGGTGCGCCCGGAGCCCCCTGGCGAGCACTGTGAGTTTGGCGGGGACGCGGTCCTGACCGGCCTCGACAAGGACCGCGACGGGCAGCTGGACGACGCGGAGGTCACCGCCACCGAGTACGTCTGCGACGCCGCCCTCCCCAAGGTCCGCACCCGCGCGCGGGCGGAGCCGCACGGCGTGAACTGCGAGTTGGGGGGCCAGGCCGTGGAGTCCGGGCTGGACCGGAACGGCAACGGCCAGCTCGACGACGGAGAGGTCGCCCTCGCCGACTTCGTCTGCGCCACCTCGGTCGCCAACGTGCTCCTGCGCGTGCGGCCGGTGGCCCCGGGCGCGCGGTGCCCCCAGGGCGGTCAGCTGTCGCACGCGGGCCATGACGCCAACGCCAACGGGCTGCTGGAGGACGCGGAGATCTCCCAGGAGGTGTACGCCTGCGACGAGTCCGCCCCCGTCCTGGCGCGCGTGCGCGCGCTGCCGGCCTTCACCGCGCCGTGCGACGGCGACGACGGTGGAGGCGCCGTGCTGGAAGCCGGCCTCGACCTGGACGGCGACTCCGCGCTCACGACATCCGAAATCGAGGCCACCGACCATGTCTGCAATCTGGACGCGGCCGACCTGAAGCTCCGTCAGCAGGCCGAGCCCGCGGGGCCGAACTGCTCCCGGGGTGGCACGCGCGTGGACGTCTTCCTGGACCGCGACGACGACGGTGAGCCGGATCGCGACGGCTACGCGTCGGCGGTGTACGTGTGCCAGGCCACGCGCGTGCATGACGGGAACTTCGTGGTGGCGGACCCCGCGGACCTGGTCGCGCTGGAGGGCGTCACCCACCTGCGGGGCGAGCTGACCATCTCCGCGCCCACGCTCGCCGACGCCTCCCTCCCCTCGCTGGCCGTCATCCAGGGGAGCTTCACGGCGCGGGGCAACGCCAGCCTGCGGCGGCTGTCCCTGCCCGCCCTGCGCTTCGTGGGCGGCGACGTGGCGGTGCGCTCCAACGCCCGGCTGGACGCGCTCGCGCTGGGCACGGCGGCGTCGGGCGCCATCCTGTGGGTCGAGCGCAGCCTCCTCGTGGAGGACAACCCCATGCTCCCCACGCTGGAGGGGCTGGCGGCGGTGATGCCCCGCGACAGCGTCTCCCTCCGCGCGAACAACGCGATGGTGGAACCCGGCCTGCTGCCCCAGGTCACCGTGCTCCGGGGGTCGCTCTTCATCGAGAACCACCTGCGGATGGACCGGACGCCGTTCGTGAACCTGGCCCAGGTCCACGGGGACGTGCACCTCACGAACAACTCCGCGATGGGGGGCCCCTTCGGCCTGGAGCACCTCACGCGCGTGGACGGCACGCTGAATCTGAGCGCGAACGCGCTGATGGAGGTGCTCCACCCGCTGGCCCAGCTCACCTCCGTGGGCACGCTGGAGCTCGTCGGCAACCCCCGGCTGCCGGACACGACGGGCCTGGAGCACCTTGCCTCCGCGGACCGCATCTACATCCAGGGCAACAAGGAGCTGGTGAGCGCCGGGGACATGCCCGCGCTGGAGCGGGTGGGTGACGGCTTCATCGTGAAGGCCAACGAGAAGCTGCGGCGCGTGCACCACCTGCCCCGCCTGCGCAGCGCGACCACGGTGTCCTCCGTGAGCAACGCCGCGCTGACGTCCCTGGAGGGCTTCCGCCAGCTGACCCGGCTGACCACCCTGGAGGCGCTGGGCAACCCGTCGCTGACGAACCTGGGTGACCTGGCGCTGCTGCGCGAGCTGGACTTCCTCAGCCTCCAGGGCAACACGGCGCTCACGGACTTCGGCCTGCCGGAGCTGGCGCGCGTGACGCTCGCCTTCGTCGTCGTGGACAACCCGAAGCTGCCCACGTGCCGGGCCACCGCGCTCGCGGCGAGCGTGTTCAAGGGCGACCCGGTGGCGGGCGTGAACATCGACGCCAACGACGACGCGGCGACCTGCCCCTGAGCTGAGCGGCCGGCCGGCTCAGCGGCGGGGCTTGCAGGAGCAGTCCAGGCAGCCGTGCGCCGCGCACGCGCCGCAGCCGCGCTCCAGCGAACGCTTGAGCGCCAGCCGCGCGCGGTGCAGCCGCACGCCCGCGTTGTTGGCGGTGATGCCCACCTCGCGCGCCACGTCCGGCACCGCGCGGCCTTCCAGGTCCACCTGGCGCACCAGCTGGGCGTACTCGGGCTTGAGCGTGGGCAAGAGGTCCGTGAGGCACGCGCACACCGCGCCCTTGAGCTCCAGGTCGTCGGTGGCGCCGTCCGCGTCGCGCGCCTCCACCTCCAGCGCGCGTCCTTCCGCGGCCTGCCGGCGGTGGTGGTCCACGAGGGCGTTGCGCAAGAGGCGGTAGAACCACGCCACCGCGCCCTCGCCGTCCTTCAGCGCCCCGCCCTTCTCCAGGGTGCGGGCGAAGGCCGTCTGGAGGAGGTCCTCCGCGACGGCCCTGCTGCCCACGCGCCGCTCCACGAAGGCGAGGAAGCGGCGCTGGTGGGCCAGGAGCGCCGCCACCACCTCCTCGCAGTCCGGGGGCAGCCCCGCGGCGTCTGGCCCTTCAGCCTGCATGCGGCTCCTTCGCGACTACGGAGGGCCGTAGCCCTGCACGCGCGAGTTCAGCTCCACCGCGGTGGCGTAGATCTGCGCCCACGCACGGTACTTGAACTTGTCCATCGTGCCCTTCTGGTCGTTCGCGTAGTCGAACATGTCCTTGCGGAACTGCGCGTCCGCGGCCTTGCGGGCCTCCGGCTTCAGCGGCGTGCCCTTGCGGTCGTAGTAACGCAGCAGGTCGTAGCCGTAGTCGTGCGTCTTGGCGGCCGGGTCGAACTCCTTGTCCGGGCCAATCTTGCCAGGGACGGACGCGTAGCCGTGCGGATCCTGCATGCGCTGGCCGTGCTTCGTCTGGATGGGGTAGGGCTTGTAGCCCATGACCTTCTCGAAGTCCGCCGGGGGCGGGCGGGCGCCGGTGAGGTACTCGCTCATCAGCTTGCCGTGGTCGCCCGGGGGCGCGCCGGTGACGGCGCCCGTGCGCTGCGCGGCGGTGGTGCCGGAGGAGAAGGAGTCCTTCACCACGTTGCGCGCGGTGGGGGCGGGGCGCGCGGCGGTGGACTCCGTACCGGAGGTCAGCGGCTGGCGGACGGGGTTGTTGCGGATGATCATGGGAGCCTGGGGGGAGAAGTCTTCTCGATTTTTCGGAAACCGCCTCCCCAAAGTTGCGGATCATCGCCTGAAGTCGCGCAGAATGCGTGCAACGCACCGCGTGGTGCACTGGAGGACACCGTGGGAAACTACCTGTATTCCGAAGGAATCAAGGAACTGCGCGCTGGCAACTTCGAGAACGCGCAGCGTCTGGTGGAGCAGGCGAAGAAGCAGGGGGACGCTTCCGTGGAGGAGCTCCACGCGATGGCCTTCGCGATGGACGGCCACGGCCAGCGCGGCTTCGCCACGGAGCTCTTGCAGGAGGCGCTGAGGCAGCAGCCCACGGCGGCGGAGCCGGCCTGTGTCCTGGCCATGTTCCACCTGGAGAAGCAGGAGGATGAACAGGCCGCGGCCGTCCTCAAGCCCGCGCTGGCGGCCTCTCCGGACCACCCGAAGGCGAACCTGTGTATGGCCATGGCGCTGGCGAAGACTGAGGCCGCCAGGGCCCGGACGCACGCCGCCAAGGCGATGAAGGACACGGACGCGGACGTCCGCGCGCAGGCGGAGGCGCTGGACAAGGTGCTCGCGCAGCACGAGCCCCGCTAGCGGCCTTCAGTCCCCGCGCTTGAAGTCCTCCGTGCGCACGCCGTAGCGTTTGAGCAGGCGGTGCAGGCTCTCGCGCTCCATGCCCGCGCGCTCGGCCGCGTGGGTGACGTTGCCGGAGAACTCCTGCATCAGCGCGGTGAGGTAGTCGCGCGACACGGCGTCGCGCACGCGGTCCACCGCCTCGCGGTAGGGCTGCTTCGCCAGTGCCTCCGCGGGCAGCGGCCCCGGGGCCGCGGGGGCACGCGCCGTGCCCAGCTCGGGCGGCAGGTCCTCCGGGGTGATGCGGGGGCCCGCCGCCACCGCCGCCGCGCGCGCCACCGCGTTCTGGAGCTGCCGCACGTTGCCGGGCCACGGCGCGGCGGAGAGGGACTGGAGGGCCTGGGGCGTGAAGCCCTCCAGCTCCGGCCGGTTCGCGGCGGCGAGGAAGTGCATGGCGAGCAGCGCGATGTCCTCGCGCCGCTCGCGCAGGGCGGGCATCCGCACCGTCACGCCGCCCAGCCGGTAGTAGAGGTCCTCGCGGAAGCGTCCCTGCGCCACCTCCTCCGCGAGGTCCCGGTGCGTGGCCGCGACCACGCGCACGTCCACCGTCACCGGCGTGGTGGTGCCCACGCGGCGGACCTCCTTCTCCTGGAGCGCGCGGTTGAGCTTCACCTGCACGGGCAGGGGCAGGTCCCCCACCTCGTCCAGGAAGAGCGTGCCGCCGTGGGCCTCCTCGAAGAGGCCGGCCTTCGCGCCCGTCGCGCCGGTGAAGGCGCCGCGCGCGTGGCCGAAGAGCTCGCTCTCCACGAGCTCCGCCGGCAGCGCGCCGCAGTTCACCGCGACGAAGGGCCTGTCGCGGCGCGGGCTCTCGCGGTGCAGCGCGCGGGCGGCCAGCTCCTTGCCGGTGCCCGTCTCGCCGGTGAGCACCACGGTGAGGTCGCGCGAGGCCACCTGCGCGAGCAGCGCGTGCGTCTTCAGGAGCGCGGGGCTGGTGCCGAAGAGGCCGTGGAAGTCCGGCATGCGCGCCACGCGGGCGGCGAGCCCCCGGGCCTCGCGGCGCTGGCGCTGGCGCTCCAGGGCGCGGGCGACGACGAGGGCCACGTCGTCCGGGTCGAAGGGCTTGGACAGGTAGTCGTACGCGCCGTCCTTGATGGCCTCCACGGCCTTGGGGATGCTCGCGTAGGCGGTGACGAGGAGGACCTCCGTGTCCGGCGCGCGCCGCTTCACCTCGCGCAGCACCGTGAAGCCATCCGCGCCCGGCATCTGGATGTCGGTGACCACCACGTCGAACGCGCGCGCGGAGAGCAGGGCCAGGGCCTGGACACCGTCGGGCGCGGTCGTCACCGCGTACGCGTCCCCGAGGATGCGCGCGAACAGCTTGAGCATGTTCTCCTTGTCGTCCACGACGAGGACCGAGGGCTTCGCGTCGCTCATGCCGCCGCCTCCTGTTCGCGCGACGGGGCGGGCAGCGACAGCGTGAAGCGCGCGCCGCCCAGGGGCCCCGCGTCCACGTCGATGCGGCCGCCGTGCGCCTCCGCGATGGCCTGGCTCACCGCGAGCCCCAGCCCCGTGCCGGAGGGCTTCGTCGTGAAGAACGGCTCGAACAGCCGCGCGTCGGACGGCACCCCGGGCCCGGAGTCCGACACCGCCACGCGCGAGGCTCCGTCCGCGTCCACCGCGATGCGCACCTCCACCCGTCCTCCCTCCCCCGCCGCCTCCGCCGCGTTCTTCACCAGGTTGAGCAGCACCTGCCGCAGCCGCGAGGCCTGCGCCCACGCGGTGCCCTCGCCGTGCACCTCCACCGCCGCCGCGCCCAGGCGCGTGGCTTCGCGCAGGCGCAAGACGACCTCCTCGCACGCGTCGCGCAGCGCCACCGGCTCCAGCGGCCCGCGCCCTGGCCGCGCCAGGTCCAGGAGCCCCTCCACGATGTCCTGGCAGCGCACCGCTTCCTCCTCCACCACGCGCAGGTCCTCCGCGAGCGCGCCCTCCGCCCGCCGCTGCAACAGCCGCACGTACCCGAGGATGACGCCCAGCGGGTTGTTGATTTCATGCGCCACGCCCGCCGCCAGCCGGCCGATGCCCGCCAGCTTCTCGTGCTGGACGAGCCGCGCCTGGTGCTCCCGCAGCGCGCCCGTCATCCGGTTGAGCTGCGCGGCCAGGTGCCCCAGCTCCCCCGGGTCATCCTCCGGGATGCGCACGTCCAGGTCTCCGCGCGCCAGCCGCGCCGCGCCCTCCGACAGCCGCGCCACCGGCCGCGCCACCGAGTTGCCGATGTACACGCCCACCCCGGCCGCGAACAGCGTGGCCCCGCCCAAGAGCAGCAGCGCCCAGCGGAAGCTGTCGCGCTCCACCGCGCCCACGTGTGACTCGAAGGCCGCCATCGACGCGTCTGAGTCCGCCGTCAGCGCGTCCACCCGCGCCTGGATGCGCGACACCCACTCCAGCGCCCGCCCATGCGCCGCCTCCACCGCGGGAGCGTCCTTCGCCATCACCGCGGGCAGGAGCGTGTCCCGGTAGAGCGTGTCCAGCGCGTCGCCCGACGCCTGGATGTCCGCCACCGCCGCGCGCTCGTCCGCGTCGCGCGCCTGCTCCGCCAGCCTGAGCGTCAGCGCCTCCACCCGCGCGCGGGCCTCCGTGTGGAAGCGCCGGTGGCTGTCGTTGCCCAGGATGATGGTGTGCGCCAGGTGCGCGTACTGGTCCCGCACCGCCGTGGCCAGCTCGCGCGCCTCCCGCGCCCGGCCGCCCGCCTCGCGCAGCGCATGCGTGCCCGCGTGGATGTCCGACAGCCGGCCGAGCGCATAGCCCGACGCCGCCGCGAACAGCGCCACCAGCGCGCCGAACGCGAGCAACACCCTGCGGGTCGTGGTGCCGGAGACAGGTCCCATGGGAAGCCCTCTTATACGGCGCGGACCCGGGCCCGCGCCCGGCCCGTGTCCTCCGCGCACCGTCCGGCGCCGCATTCCCCTTGCGCCCCTCCCCTCCAGCCGAGCATGACTCGCCAGAGGAGGCGCGGGCCCATCTTTGGGGGACACCCGTTGCCGGGAGCCACTCATGGCGTTGCGCTTCAAGAACCTGGATGGCAGCGGGCCGCACCCCTTCACCCGCGTCTTCAAGTGGGCCGTCACGGACAAGCTCATGGGCAAGCGCCGCGGCTCCCCCGCGCGCGCCGTCGTGCCGCACGTGGAGCCGGACCTGGCCGTGCTCGCCACCCCGCCCGCCCCGGGCGAGGGCGCCCGCCTGACGTGGCTGGGCCACGCGAGCTGGCTGGTGCAGCTGGATGGCTTGTCGCTGCTCATCGACCCGGTGCTGCGCGACGCCATCAACGTCGTCATCCGCCGCAACGTGCCGCCCGGCGTGCCGGTGGAGAAGTTGCCGCGCATCGACGCGAGCCTCGTGTCCCACAACCACTACGACCACCTGGACCTGCCCACGCTCAAGCAGGTGGGCGCCCGCGTCATCACCGGCCTGGGCCACGCGCCGGTGTTCCAGGGCCAGGGCCTGTCCTTCCATGAGCTGGACTGGTGGGAGTGCACGCAGGTGGGGCCCGTGCGCGTGCACTACGTCCCGTCGCAGCACTGGAGCCGCCGCGGCCTCAACGACGCCAACGAGATGCTCTGGGGCGGCTTCGTGGTGGAGGGCTCCAGCGCGCGCGTCTACCACTCCGGCGACACCGCCTACTTCCAGGGCTTCAAGGAGATTGGCGCCCGGTTCCCCAAGCTGGACGCGGCGCTGCTGCCCATTGGCGCCTACGACCCGGCGTGGTTCATGCGGCTGCAGCACATGAACCCGGAGGAGGCGGTGCAGGCCTTCGAGGACCTGGGCGCGCTGGCCTTCTTCGCCATGCACTGGGGCACGTTCAAGCTGACGGACGAGCCGCTCGACGAGCCCCCCGTCCGCCTGGACGCGGAGTGGCTGCGCCGGGGCTGGCCGCGCGACCGCGTGCATGTGCTGCCCGTGGGCGGCACACACACCGTGCGGCACGGTTGAGCGCTGGCGGGGCTTGTGGTCTCAAGCGGGCATGCTCCTGCCCACCCTCGCCGCCCTGGTCCTCACGCAGGCTCCACCCCCTCTCACCACCGTCTCCGAACAGAGCGGCTGGAAGCGCACCGGCCGCTACGCGGAAGCAGAGGCGCTGTGCCGCGCCTTCCCCAAGGCCTTCCCCGGCAAGGCCCGCTGCGACACGCTGGGCACCACGCCGGAGGGCCGCCCCATGGTGGCGCTCGTCGTCAGCCAGGACGGCACCCTCACCGCGGACGCCGCGCGCAAGAAGGGGCGCCCCGTCGTCTTCTTCCAGGGCGGCATCCACGCGGGTGAAATCGACGGCAAGGACGCCGGCTACTGGCTCCTGCGCGACGCGCTCCAGAACCGGGCGTCCGTGCCGGACCTGCTCAAGGGCGTCACCGCCGTCTTCGTGCCCGTCTTCAACGTGGACGGCCATGAGCGCTTCAACCCCAACCACCGCCCCAACCAGGTGGGCCCGGAGGAGATGGGCTTCCGTGTCACCGCGCAGAACCTCAACCTCAACCGGGACTACGTGAAGGCGGACGCGCCGGAGATGGTGCTGCTGCTGAAGTACCTCAACGCGTGGGATCCGCTCGTCTACGTGGACCTGCACGTCACGGACGGCGCGAAGTTCGAACCCGACGTGTCCGTGGGCGTGGAGCCCCAGAAGTCCGGCCCGCCCGCGCTGCGCGCGCTGGGCACGAAGCTGGTGGACGAGCTCTTCGCCGGCCTCACCGCCCAGGGGCACCAGCCGCTGCGCTTCTACCCGTCCTTCCTCCAGGACGACGACCCCACCAGCGGCTTCGCCTACGGCGTCCCCCCGCCGCGCTTCAGCCACGCCTTCTGGTCCGTCCACCACCGCTTCGGCGTGCTCGTGGAGACGCACTCCTGGAAGAACTACGCGCAGCGCGTGAAGGCCACCCGCGACGTGCTGGAGGGCCTGCTCAAGCTCGTGTCCCGTGACGGCGCCGCGCTCCTGGCCGCCGTGAAGGCGGAGGACCAGAAGGCCGTGGCCGGACAGGTGCGCGAGGTGGTGCTCGGCTGGAAGAACACGTCCAAGCGCGAGGCGATTGCGTTCAAGGGCTACGCCTACGAGCGCCTGCCGTCGGACATCTCCGGCCAGCCGTACATCCGCTACGACGACACGCAGCCCCAGACGTGGAAGGTGCCGTACCTGCCGGACGTGGAGCCCGCCGTCACCGCGACGCTGCCCGCGGGCGGCTACCTGGTGTCCGCCGCGCACGCCGCGTGGGTCGCGCCGAAGCTGGCCGCGCACGGCATCGCGTTCCAGCGCCTCACCCGCGCCGTGCCCGCCGCGAAGGTGGAGTCGTTCCGCTCGAAGGACTTCCAGTTCCAGGCGCGCTCCAACGAAGCCCACCAGGGCCTCACCGCGAAGGGCGAGTGGAAGCCGGACACGCAGGACCTGCCCGCGGGGACGCTCTGGGTGCCGGTGGCGCAGAAGAAGGTGCAGCTGGTGGCGCACCTCTTCGAGCCCGCGGGGCCGGACTCGCTGCTGGCGTGGGGCTTCTTCAACGCCCACTTCGAGCAGAAGGAATACATCGAGGACTACGTGCTGGAGCCCTGGGCCCGGGAGCTGCTCGCGAAGGACGCGGGCGTGAAGGCCGCCTTCCAGGAGCGCCTGAAGGACGCTGGCTTCGCCAAGGACCCGCGCGCCCGCCTGCGCTTCTTCGCCGAGCGCCACCCGACCTGGGACGAGCGCCTGGGCCTCTACCCCGTCTACCGCGCCGCCAGCGCGCCTCCGAACCTGGGAGGCCTTGCTCCGGTGAAGGAGCGGGCAGGAAGAAGCCCCCGGCCCGCTTCCCCCTGAAGGGGCGTCGCGGAGCGGGGGCTTCGGAAGTCACCGCCGCGCTCCCGGTCCATGAGGCACCGGGAGCGCGTTTTCATTCACGCCTAGCCGATGGGCTTCTCGCAGGCGCACGTGCTGACGTTGCACGTGAAGCCCGGGCCGCAGCCGCCGCAGTCCGGCTTGCAGACGCAGGCGCACAGGCCCGGGTCGGCGCCGAAGCCAGTGCCGCAGTTGAGCGCGCCCGTGTCGCAGACGCAGCCGCAGGCGTTGGCGTCGAACTTGAAGCCCGCCGCGCAGGTCGCGGACTGCACGCAGCTGCACGAGCAGGAGGCCGTGTTGCACGTCTCGAACGTGCCGCACGTGCCGCCGCAGTCCTGCGCGCAGGTGAAGTCACACACCGCGCGGTCGGTGTTGCACACCTGGCCCGCGGGCGCCGTGCCACCGCAGTCCGCCGGGCACTCGCACTTGTCCGTCGTGCGGTTGCAGACGAGCTTGCCGTCGCAGTAATCCGGGTCGTTCGGGTTGTAGTACTCCGTGTCCGACGAGCACGGCGGCGGGTTGCCGTCCGGCTTGGCCGTGCGGTCGATCCAGTAGCGGTACGACACCGCCGCCTGCGTCTTGCCGGACTCCTTCGGGCGGCACGCGCCGTAGAAGGACACGGTGCGGTTGATGCCGTCCACGTCGAAGCCGTTGCTGCGGCTGCGCGGCAGGTCCCCGCTGCTGGGGCACGCGACGGAGTCCGCCACTTCCGCCACCGCCACCTTCATCGAGGCGCCAATCGGCGGCTTGAGCGTCTTGTAGCCCACGGACGCGATGACGCTGTCCACGATGGCGTTGATGGTGTTGGTGATGGAGGTGTTGTCCCGGATGCTGCCGGACACGCCGCCCGTGGCCTGGATGACGTCCAGGTGGCGCGGGTTCTTGTTGTCCTCGTCCGAGTTGCACCGGGCGCCGTCCGGCGGGCAGATGATGCCGTGCATCTGGATGGGCGCGTTGACCGGGTTCTTCGTCGAGCCCGCCACGGTGCCCGTGTTGAGGAAGTACGCCGTGTAGTCCGCCACGGTGCTGCCGGACTGGTCACGCGTGTCCGTGAGGACGACGACCACCACCTTGGCGCCCGGACGGATGCGCGTCGCCGTGGTGCCGCCCGCCGCGGTCAGGTCGTTGATGGCCTTGCGCGCCGCCTCCAGCGAGCGCTCGGCGCCGTCACCGCCCAGGCCCACCCAGCACTCCTTGTCGCTGGCGCAGGTGGTGTTGGGCAGCGGCGTGTACGTGGGGTTCTGGGTGGTGCCACCCCTCACCGCGCACACGTTGCTGTTGCACACCGCGTTCTGGGTCAGCCACGACTTGAACTGGTCGACGTTCTGCGTGAAGGCGCGGAGCACGCCGTTGTTGGGACCGTTGCCCGTGTACGCGGTCGTGACCATGCCCAGGCGCCAGTCCAGCGTGGCGTTGGCCAGCTTGTTGGCCACCGCCGCCGCCGCGCCGGCGAGGAAGGTCTGCGACGAGGCCATGGAGCCGGAGTCGTCCACCACGAAGAGGAAGTCCACCACCGCGGTGTTGCCGGTGAAGACCTCGCACTGCACCGCGTCCGCGTCGCCGAACTGCGCCAGCGCGGAGCCGCCCGCCGTGTCCGCCATCGTGAAGAGGCTGCCCGCCTCGTTGTAGCGGGCCGCCGACGTGATGGCGAGCACCGCCACCACGCTCCCGTTGGAGCGGTGCACGTACTGCGCCTGGATCTTGAACGGGCCGGTGACGTTCGTGCCGCCGGTGAAGGCGCCCGCGCTGGAGGGCGCCAGCTGCCGCGCCAGCGAGTTGGTGAAGGCCTTGAGCTCCGTCGTGCCGGTGACCCCGTAGCGGGCGACCGCCGCGGGGAAGCCGTCCCAGGTGGTGAACGTCTGCGTGAACTCCACGTCCGCGGGCGCCAGCAGCGCCGCGCCGGCGCGGATGCCCGCCTCGTCACCCGCGGGCGTGGTGGAAGCGCCCACCTGGCCGCGCTTGTACGCGATGAACGTCACCTGCTTCGTGTCGTCCCAGCCCATCACGCCCACGGTCTGACCGTTGGCCGTGAGGTTGATCAGGTTGGCGTTCTTGAAGGTGTTGGGCAGCGCGAGCCGCAGGTCCGCGCCGCTGTCCTCCTTGAACGTCACCGTGCGCAGGTTCTGCTCGCTGCACGCCTTGCCCGCCGGGGTGCTGGCCGCGCCGTCCTTGGGGTCCTTCGGGTTCAACTCACCCGGATCCACGCGGCCGTTCTGGTTGGAGTCCTCCGCGCCGTCGGGGATCTTGTCGCCGTCGGTGTCCGCATTGTTGGGGTCCGTCGTCGTCGCGGGGTCCGCGTCGCCCACGTAGCCGCAGTTGGTGCGCGGGGCCGCGGCCGTCGTCACACCCCGCTCCACGCCGTCGAGCAGACCGTCGCCGTCGGTGTCCGGGTTGGTGGGGTCCGACTCGCCGGGATCCACCTTGCCGTTGGAGTTGAAGTCCTCGCCGAGGAAGCCGTCGCGGCCGGCGCCGTCCTGGAGCCCGTCGCAGTCGGTGTCCCGCTGGCGCGGGTCGGACTCACCGGAGTCCACGCGGCCGTTCTTGTTCTCGTCCTCCACGCCGTCCGCCACGCCGTCGCCGTCCGTGTCGGCCTTGTTCTTGTCGGTGCCGGTGGTGGTCTCCACCGAGTCGGGGATGCCGTCGAAGTCCGCGTCGGGCACGGACGCGGCGCAGTCCGCCACGCGCGGGTTCGTCTCACCCGGGTCGAACTGGCCGTTCTTGTTCACGTCCTCGGCGCCGTCCGAGCAGGTGTCGCCGTCGGTGTCGGGCTTGAGCGGGTCCGTGCTGGTCTGCTTCTCCAGGCCGTCCGGCAGCGCGTCGCCGTCGGAGTCGCGCAGGCGGGGGTCCGTCTCGCCGGGGCTCACCGAGCCGTTCTTGTTCGCGTCCTCCACGCCATCCGCCAGGCCGTCACCGTCGGAGTCCGCGGTGTTGGGGTCCGTCTCCGTGAGGTCGCGCTTGCCGTTGCGGTTGGAGTCCTCCAGGCCGTCCGGCAGCCCGTCCCCGTCCGTGTCCGCCTTCACCGGCGAGGTGCGCGAGGCGGGGTCCAGATCCGGGTAGAAGGAGCACGCGGGATTCACACTCGTGGTGCGACCCACTTCCACACCGTCGCGGATGCCGTCGCCGTCCGTGTCGCGCAGGCCGGGGTTCGTCCTCAGCGTGCCGAAGTAGACGGTGGCGAACTCCTCCTGGTCCGACAGGCCGTCGCAGTCCGAGTCCTTCGTGGCGTTGGTCGGATCATACGGGTCGGTGGTGACTTCTCCGGGGTCGGGGTCGGGGTCGACGATGACGCCCGCGTCCTCGACGTAGCCGGCGTCGAAGCCCGCGTCGAAGCCCGCGTCGAAGCCCGCGTCGAAGCCTCCGTCGGTGGGGGGGTTGGGGTCAGTGCCAGCGTCGGGCTCCGGTTCGGTGCCACCACAGCCCGCCACGAGCGTGGCGGCCAGCAGCGTGCCGGAGAAGAGTCGGATCCAATTGCGCATACGGGGTCTGCACTCCGGAAAGGGGGGTAACGGAGAACACCGGACAGCATAGAGGGACGCGCGGCCGATGCCGATGTAGGTACGCCCTTGGGCCGAGGGTGAATCACGATTCGTAAACTTCGCGTCCAACGCTGCCGCCTGTTTCCGACTGCACTGTCTTTACGGAGGCCAGGAGGGCTCGGTTATCGTCCGCCCCGTGCCTGTCTTCGGTCTTGCGGCGGTATGGGGGGGAGCGGCTTCGCCTGAGAAGGCGGCAGCCGTGGTGGAGGGCCTGGGCGCGCTCTTGCCGTCCGCGCAGTCCATTCAGCTCGTGGTGGCGTTTCGCGACGAGGCGGGCGCGCTGGAGGTGAAGGTGGAGGTGCCCGGCTATCCGCGCGCGGCGGTGGAGCGGCTGGGCGAGGAAGTGCGCAAGAGCGGCGGCACGTTCGTGGAGCTGTGGCGGCTGCCCAAGGCGGAGCGGGACGCGCTGCGCTCGCGCACGCTGGCGGGCGGCACGTCGTTCTCCGGCACCGAGCGCACGCAGGCCGCGCAGGAGCTGCGGCAGCACCTGGAGGCCCTGTCCGCGCGAGGTCCCCTGCCCGCCGTGCCCGCGCCCCAGTCCCCGCCGCCCGCCGAAGCGCCGCCCGCGCCGCCGGCCGCCCCCACCGCGAGCGGAGGCGAGTCGTACCGCGCGCTGGAGACGGCGGCGTCCGCGGATCCGTCATCGCCGGGCGCACCCGCGGGTTCCCCTTCAGGCTCCCCCTCGGGTTCCCCCCCAGGCTCCGGAGACGAGCCCCAGCGCCGGGCCCGGCGCTTCGCCGTGAAGCTGGAGATGGAGTTCCGCACGGAGCTGGACTTCGTGCGCGAGCACGCGCTGAACATCAGCAACGGCGGACTCTTCGTGCGCACCGCGCACCGCCCGCCGCAGGACAGCGTCGTCACGGTGGACGTGAAGCTGCCCAACGGCCAGCGGCTGCAGGGCGAGGCGCTGGTGGTGCACGTGGTGGACGCGCCGTACACGGGGGGCGTGGGGCTGGCCTTCCTGAGCGACGACGCCACCTTCGCGGCGACGCTGGACGAATACCTGGCGAGCCTGGTGGGAGAGAAGGCGTGACGCTGGAGGAAAACCAGACGCCGGAGTGGCCGCGCGACCTGGGGCGCTTCCAGCTGCTGTCGCGGCTGGGGCGCGGCGGCAACGCGGAGGTGTTCCGCGCGCGGATGCTCCAGGGCCCGCTGGCGGGCGAGGAGGTGGCCCTCAAGCGCGTGCGGCCGGAGCGCCTGCGGGATGCGGAGGCGCGCGAGCAGCTGCTGCACGAAGCGGAGCTGGCGCGGTGCCTGGTGCATCCGCACATCGTGGGCTTCCGCGAGTACGGCGAGCTTTCGGACGGGCCCTACCTAGCGCTGGAGCTGGTGGACGGCACGGACCTGGGGCGGGTGCTGGCGCAGTGCCGGCGCCGGCGCATCGAGCTGCCCATCGACATCTCCGTGATGATGGTGCGCCACGTGCTGGAGGCGCTGGCGTACGCGCACGCGGCCACCAACTCCAAGGGCCGGCCGCTGGCGGTGGTGCACTGCGACGTGTCCCCGCACAACGTGCTGCTGTCGCGCGGCGGAGAGGTGAAGCTGGCGGACTTCGGCGTGGCCCGCTCGCGCGCGGGCCTGGCGTTGGATCCGCGCCGGGTGGGCAAGCAGAACTACCGCTCGCCGGAGCTGCTGGCGGGCGAGGTCTCCGTGGCGGTGGACCTGTGGGCGGCGGCGGTGCTGCTGTACGAGCTGCTGTCGCTGGAGTCGCCCTATGCGGAAGGGACGGCCGAGGAGATTGAAGCCTCCATCCGGGGCCTGCGGGTGACGCCCGTGCGCATGGTGGCGCCGGAGGTGTCGGATCCGCTGGCGCTGGTGCTGGACCGGGCGTTCGCGCCGCACCCGTCGCAGCGCTTCTCCTCGGCGGAGCAGTTCGCGCGGGCGCTGGCGGCGCTGAGCGACGACCGCGTGGCGACGCCGCTGGCCGTGGCCGCGGTGGTGCGCGGCCTGATGGGCGCGGAGCCGGTGACGGGCTGAGCCGTCACGCCACCTGCTGATCCGAGGGCACGACGAGCCCCGCGTCACCTTCGACGACGAGCCGGCTGCGGCCGCCGCCCTGCTTCACCACGCGCACCTGCACGCCGATGCGCTCGGCGAGCCCGCTGACGTGGGAGATGATGCCCACCTGGCGGCCGGTGGCCTGGAGCGCGTCGAGCGTGGCCAGCGCCACCTCCAGCGTCTCCGGGTCCAGCGTGCCGAAGCCCTCGTCGATGAAGAGGGTCTCCACCTGCGTCGTCTCCGACGACAGCGAGGCCAGGCCCAGCGCGAGCGCCAGCGACACGAGGAAGCTCTCGCCACCGGAGAGGCTGGCCACGCTGCGCACCTCGTCGCCCATGTCGCCGTCCACCACCTGGAGGTCCAGGTCGTGGCCGGGCACGCGCTCCAGGCGGTAGCGGCGCGCCAGCTCGCGCAGGTGCGCGTTGGCGTGCAGGAGCAGCGCGTCCAGGGTGAGGCTCTGGGCGAAGACCTTGAACTTCTTCCCGTCGTGCGAACCGATGAGGTCGCCCAGCGTCTTCCACACCTCCGCGTCGGCGCGGCGCAGCTCCAGCGCCCGGGCCTCCGCGCCATGGCGCGCGCGGGCGGCGTCATCCGTGTCCAGCTTCGCGCGCAGCAGGGCCTCGGCGCGGCGGCGCACCTCCACGTCGGTGCGCAGGCGTTCGCAGAGGTCCGCGACGTCCGCTTCCGCGAGCGTGGGGAGCCCGGAGGACTCGTGGCGGACGCGGCGCTCGCGGCGCTCCACGAGGATGGCGCGGGCCTGGGCCACGGACTCACGCAGGGCGTTGAGCGCGCGGGCTTCCGCGTCGCACCAGGCGGCGCCGCGCGACAGCAGGGCCTTGAGCTCATCCAAGGTGGTGCCGTGTCCGGCGAGGCGCTCCGCGAGGACGGCCTGGGCGCTGTCGAGGACGCGGGCGGCCTCGGTGCGAAGGCGCACGGCGTCCTCGGCGCGGGCGGTGGCCACCTTCTCCGCCTGCTGGAGGGCTTCGGACTCCTCGCGGGCGCGTTCGTAGGCGGCCTGGGCGGCGTCGAGCCGCGCCTGGACCTCCGCGCGCACCTCCTGCGTGGAGCGGCCCTGGAGCAGCCGGGCGCGGGCCCTGGAGGCGTCCTGGAAGGCGGCGTCCTTGAGGCTCGCGCGGTGGGTAGCGGTCTCCGCGTCCTCGTGACGGGACTGGAGCCGGACTTCTTCACGGGCGCGGCGGCCCTGCTCCTCCTCCAGGCGCTTGCGAGCGGCCTCCAGCTCCGCGAGCTTCTCGCGCCACTTCGTCACGCGCGCCAGGCACTGGCCCTGGAAGCGCACGGGATCCGCGGCGAGCTTGTCCTTCCAGGTGACCTCCTCGCTGGCGAAGGGAGGGGACACCTCGGTGAGCGCGCGCTGCCGGGCATCGCGGGCGGTGTCCCGGCGGAGGAGTGCATCCCGGTGGGACTGGGCCGCGCGGGACAGGGCGTCCTCGGCCTTGCGAAGGGCTTCGGCCGCGCCTTCGCGCCGGGTGCGCCGGGTCTCCAGCAGGGCCCGGGCCTCGCGCGCGGCGCTGGCCCGGGCTTCCGCGGAAGCCTCTTCCTCACGGAGGGTCGCCAGCCGGACGCGCACGTCCTCCTGGGCCGCACGGATCCACGCCTGGGCGGTGGGGGCCTCCGCGTCCTCGGGGGGCTCCAGGGCCACGTCATCGTTCGACGGGAGCACGGCACGGGTCCACCGCTCGCGCGCCGCGCGCCAGGATTCGCGGTGCCCCGTGCGCTTGCGGGCCGCCGTGTCTCGTCGACCTTCGGCCTGGGTCGCGGCCGTGTCCGCCGTCGCCTGCCGCACGCTCGCCGCGCTCTCCTGCTTCGCCGCGGCATCGCGCGCCGACTCCAGCTCCAGCACCCGGGCCGCGGCCTCCGCGACCAGTCCCTCCAGCGCGGAGCCCTCCCGGGCGTACGGATGCTCGAGCGCTCCACACAATGGGCACGGCTCACCGTCGTGCAGCGCGGCCCGGTGCGAAGCCAGCCCCTGCGTCGCCTCCGCGCGCGACTGCGCACGGCGTGCCTCGTGGAGCATCGCCTCCTGCGTCGCGCGTCGCGCCGCCGCGTCCTTCGCCTCCTCCGCCGCGCGCAGCGAAGCCTCGCGGTGCGCCTTCACCTCCGCCGCCGCGTCGCCTTCCGCCGTGCCCTCCGCCCGCGCGCCTTCGCCCGCGAGCGCCAGGGCTCCCAGCGCTTCCTGCCGGGCCAGCAGCGCCTCCCGGAGCGCCCGCCGGGCCGCGCCGCCATCCTCACCCAGCGCCGCTTCCGCGTGCGTCGCCAGGGCCTGCGCCTGCGCTTCCGACTCGGCCGCGTCCTGGTGCTCCTCACGGCGCGCCTGGGCTTCGTTGCCCAGCCGGTCCGCGTCCTTCCCCAGCCGGTCCGCGTCCGCGCCCGCCGCCTGCTCCTCCTTCAGCGCCCCCGCGAAGCGCTCCAGCTCGCGCTGCCAGCGGGGCCACTCCGTCGCCAGGGACTCCCAGCTCGCATGGGACCCGCGCCAGGCCTCGGCCGCGTCCACCACCGCCTGGGCCTTCCCTTCCGCCGCCTGCACCAGCGCCAGCGCGTCGCGCGCCGAATCCTCCTGGGCCTTCGCCTGCTTCGCCAGCTCCGCGGCCTCGCGGGCCTCGCGCTCCGCCTCCGCGCGGCGCGTGTCCAGCGTCGCGGCCTCCTCCAGTGCCGGACGCACCGACGCCTCCGCGTCCAGCGCCGCCGCCCGCGCGGCCTCCGCCTGCAACCGCACCTGCCGCTGCGCCGCCGCCGCCGCGAGCGCGCCTTCCGCCTGCGAGGCCCGCTCCAGCTGCTCGGCCTCCGCCCTCACGCAGCCCTGCTCCGCGGTCTCCACCGCGGACACCACCGCGCGGAAGCCCTCCGCCGCGCGCACCGACTCCAGCAGCGCCTCGCGGGGCGCCGCCTCCTCCCGCTCCGCCTCCGCCCGCGTCACCGCGCTCGTGGCCTGCTGCTCCTGCGCCACGAACTCCGCGAGCCGCGCGAACCAGGACCGGGCCGCTTCCGCCTCGCGCAGCCGCGTCTCCTCGCGGATCCGCGCCGCTTCCTCGTCGCCCAGCTGGACGCGCGCGGCCTCGCGATCCGCGTCCGACATCAGCGCGATGGCCGCGAGCCCCTGCGACAGCCGCTTCAGCTCCTCCTGCTCCTTCGCGTTCTTCTCGTGGGCCGCGATGGACAGCCGGCTGTACACCTCCGTGCCCGTCATCCGCTCCAGCAGCTCCGCGCGCTCGTTCGCGTCCGCGCGCAGGAACGCCGCGAACTCGCCCTGCGCCAGCAGCGCCGAGCGCCGGAACTGATCGAACGACAAGCCCAGCCGCTCTTGAATCGCCTGGAGCACCTCGCCCTTGGTGCGGCCGAACACCTGCCCGGAGGCCACGTCCGTCAGGCTCAGCTCCTGCGGCCGGAATCTCCCCTCCGCGCGCTCGCGCGCCCGCCACACGTTCCAGCGCGCCCGGTAGCGCCGCCCGTCCTTGCCCAGGAAGTCCACCTCCGCGTGGCCCTTGCCCGCCCCGCGCCGCAGCATGCCGCGCACGTCGTAGGCGGACAGCCGTGCCTCCTCGTCCTCGTCCGCCCGGCCCACCAGCACCTTGCTGGGCCCGCCCAGCCGGGGCGTGCGGTCGAACAGCGCCAGGCACAGCGCATCCAGCAGCGTGCTCTTCCCCGCGCCCGTCGCGCCGGAGATGGCGAACAGCCCCAGCCGGTCCAGCGGCGCCCGGTCCAGCTCCAGCGCGAAGTCCCCCGCGAAGCTCGTGAGGTTGCTGCCGCGAATCGCGAGGATCTTCACGACGCGTCCTCCTGCACCTGAGTGAGCAGCGCGTGGAACGACTCCAGCAACCCCGGCGACGGTGCTTCCTTGAAGTCCCGCGCGTAGCGGGCGAGGAACACGTCCTCCGGCGTGCGCTCACGCAAGGACAGCCCCGGCCGCACGTCCGCCAGCGCCCCGCCCGTGCCCGTGTAGAAGGGCGTCAGCTTCACCAGCCGCGCCGCCCGGCCCTCCAGCGCCTTCTCCACCTTGTGGCGCAGCGCCGGCTCCGGCCGGGGCAGCGACACGCAGACCTCCAGGTACGGCCGCATCGACTCCGGCGCTCCCGCCTCGCACGCGGGCAGCGCCGCCAGCAGCTCCAGCACCTCCGACAGCGGCGCCGCGTCCCGGGCCGGCACCCGCATCATGTCCGTGGTGCGCGGCACCGACAGCGGACGCACCTGCTGGAGCGCCCCGTCCTCCAGGTCCAGCACCAGCACCTGGTGCCGGTAGTGCGCCTCCGACAGCGACAGCGGCAGCGGCGACCCGCTGTAGCGCACGCCCTCGCGGCCGCCCACGCGCTGCGCCTTGTGCAGGTGTCCCAGCGCCGCGTACGCGACGTCCTCCGGGAACAGGTCCACCGGCAGCGCGTGCTGGTTGCCGCCCAGGATCTTCCGCTCGCTCAGCTCCGACAGCTCCGAGCCCGTCATGTAGCAATGGCCCATGGCCACCAGCGCCTGCCCGGACCTGCGCCGCCGCCGCGCGCCCTCCAGCACGTCCGAGTAGACGGAGCGCACGCCCTCCACCAGCCGGTCCCCTTCCCCGTCCGGCACCGAGGGCAGGTCCGAGGGCCGCAGGTACGGCACCGCCGCCACCCACGCGCCCACCTTCCCGCGCGCGTCGTGCACCGGCACCACCAGCCGCTCCAGCTCCAAGCCGCCCCGGTGACGCGGCAGTCCGCCCACCACGCGCACGCCCAGCGCGTGGAACAGCGGATCCGGCGCGTCCAGCCGCGCGGCGGAGTCGTGGTTGCCGCCCACCACCACCACGTCCAGCTTCGGCAGCGTGCGCCGGGCCCGGGCGATGAAGTGGTACCAGGCCGCCTGCGCCTCCGCGCTGGGGTTGGCCGTGTCGAAGATGTCCCCGGCCACCAGGAGCGCATCCACCTCCTGGGACTCCAGCGTGTCCAACAGCCACGTCAGGAACGCGGCGTGCTCCGCTTCGCGTGAGACGTCATACAGCGTGTGGCCCAGGTGCCAGTCCGACGTGTGCAGCAGGCGCATCCAGCGTTCACCCTCCCTCGTGGCCCGGTGGCGGGTGCGGGCCGGGCAGCCTCCCCCGGTCCCAACCCCGACTCCAAGCGGCGAGCCCTCGCTCCCTTACCCGCCCCCTCTGACATTGTCGAAAAAGGGTGTCATTCCGCGCGCTTGCATCCGTGGCCTGCCCGACGCGTCCCGTCCTCCCCACCCCACGCGCCACGGAGCCTGACGTGCGCGAACCCCGCCATCCGTGAGGGCACACCGGCGGAGTGGGGACGCGTGCGCCATCCGTGCACCTGCCGCGGGTCCCCGCGCGACAGCGGCGCGAGGCACGCGGGATTCCACACGTTTGCATGCGCGCGGCGTCCCTTCCCCAGGTCCGCGTACCCCATGCAGCAAGCTTGCCCGGCGCGCGGCGGTGCATCCGCGATCGGATTGTGGTTCCCGCGTCGCGGGGCCCGTGCACAATGCGCCGCCATGCTTTCCGGTGTCTTCTCCCCGCTCGGCATCCTCGCGTCCCTGCTCGTCCTGGGCGCCCTGGTCCTCGCCACGCTGTTCCAGCTCAAGCGCCGTCAGCGCGCCGCGTGGGAGGCGTTCGCGAAGGCCCACGGCCTCTCCATCGCGGAGCGTCGCATGGAGGTGCAGGGGCGCTACCAGGGGCGGCCGCTGCTGCTCGCCACGGGCAAGCGCGGCGGCGTGGGCGGCAAGAAGCGCCACACCGTGACGGTGCTGCGGCTGGACCTGGAGGGCGCGCTGCCCGCGGACCTGCTGCTGGAGCACGAGCGTCCCGAGGACAAGCTCCCCGGCGCCGCCACCCCGCGCGAGGAGATGCTGGGCGACGCGGAGCTGGACGCGGCCTTCCAGGTGGAGGGGCTGGCCCCGGAGGCGCGCCCCGTCATCCTGGATCCCGGCGTGCGTCAGCGCCTGCTGGGCCTGAAGGGCCACCGCCGCGTGAGCCTCAAGGGCGGCTGGCTCCAGGTGGAGCAGCGCGGCGTCCCCGCGAGCGCCGCCGCGCTGGAGGCGTTGATCCGCGCGCCCCACGACCTGGCCCGCGCCATCACCGAGGCCGCGCCCGCGCTGCCCGCATCGAACGCGATGGAGGCCTCGCCGCACGCGGGGGCCCCGCTGGACGAAGAGCTGCCCGGCTCCGAGCACGCCTGAGCCTTCGCCCCGCGCGGAAACCCCGCTCAGGTCCGGCGACGCAGGGCGCGCAGCCCCAGCAGGCCCAGCCCCATCCACACCGCCGGAGCCAACCCGGTGGTCGCGCAGCCACAGCTCCAGGGGTCGATGATGTCGTCGCCCTCGTCCCCGAACCCGACGGGCCCGGCATCCACCGCCGCTCCCGCGTCCGGAGCGGGACCGTCCACGAACACCAGGATGGGCTCCGCCTCGACCTGGTGTCCTGCCAGGTCCGTCACATGGACCTGGAGGACATGGGCTCCAGGGACGAGCCCCGTGAGGTCCCAGTCGCTCACGGAATAGACGGGGCCCGGGCCCTCCAGGGTCGCCAGAGTCTCACCATTCACCCGGAACCACGCGCGCGCGCACCCCACGTCGTCGATGCACTCGCAGGTGAAGTCGACCCGGGGCCCTGACAGCCGTTTGCCGTGGAGCGGGGCGAGGATGCGCGCCACAGGGGGCTGATCCCGCCCCACGACCAGCCGGAAGGACAGCTCCGCATCAGGTTGCTGCCCGTTGCTCGCCACCACCGCCACGTCCACCTCCCCCAGCTGGGAAGGCGTCCACGTGAGGTTGCCCATGGCATCCAGGTTCATGCCCGGAGGCGCGGTGCGCAAGGCATACGTCGGCGCGGGCCGTCCCCGCGCGTGCACGGTGAGCCGATAGGCGATGTCCACCACGGCCTGGGTGATGGGCACGGTGGTGAAGACCGGAGCCATGGGGTCCTGATCCGCCTCCGTCGCGACGACGGTGCGCGACTCCAGGCCCGGCGCGGACAGCGTGAAGGTGGCCGTGCCGTCCTCGGTGTCCGCGTCCTTCGCGGCCTCCAGCACCACCTGCTGGGGCGCGCTCCAGGTGGCCGGCTCGAACGTGAGCCACGGCCCTTCCCGCACCGTGAGGTCCGCGTCGCCGTCCGTCCGCGCCACGCCGACGGTGAGCGGCTCCGCACCCGGAGGGCCGGACAACGCCACGCTGAAGGACGCCGTGCCCCCCTCAACCACCCTCACCGACGACACGAACAGCACCAGGCGCAAGGGGTCGTAGGTTCCCGCCTCCGGCAAGGGGGTGGGAAGGGCAGGAGTCCCGGCCCACGCCGAGGAAGACAGACAGACCCCGAGCCAGCACAGGAGCAGGTGGCGCATGCCCCTGACGCTACCCCGTCCGTGCCCCTTCACCCCACCCGCGCGAGCGCCTCCACGAACCGCTCGCGCACGTGCGTGGCCAGCGCCGCGGAGTCCGGTCCGAACGTCTCCGGCGGCAGCGCCGGCATCACCTGCACCGTCACGGTGGCGCGAGGGCTCATCCACGGCCCGTCCCCATCCACCAGCTCCCGCGTGCCGCGCACCAGCACCGGCACCACCGGCACGTGCTCCTCCAGCGCCAGCTGGAACGCGCCGCGCTTGAAGGGCAGCAGCTCCCCCGGTGAGTACGTCCCCTCCGGGAAGATGAGCACCGGGATGCCCTTGCGGAGCCACCGGCGGCACGGGCCCAAGAGCTGCTCCATGGACGTGGAGCTGCCGCGCACGATGGGCACGTAGCCCAAGAGCGTCATCATCCAGCCCACCAGCGGCGTGCGGAACAGCGACGCCTTCGCCACGAACTTGTACGGCGTGAACAGCCCCATCACCGCCAGGATGTCCGCGAACGACTGGTGGTTGACGACGTAGACGCACGGCCCCTTGGGCAACAGCTCCCGCCCCTCCACCCGCACGCGCCAGCCGGGCGAGGCGTGCAGCCACAGCCCGTAGCACCACCGGCACACCAGCACGTGCAGCCACTGGCGGTCAGGGTCCAGCGGGTACGCCACCACGAACAACACCGCGCCCAGCGTGAAGAGGATGGGCGCGGTGACGAGGAACAGCGCGAAGAACCACAGCGAGACGACGTAGCGCATGCGTGAGGGAGGCCCTGTCCAGCGCGAGCCCGGAGGCGTCAGGGCCGTCAGGAGTACCACGTTCCCACGACCCCGCTCACGCCCGGCCGCCCGCGTGCCCTCCGAAGAAGCCTGGGCAGAGCCCGGCCTCGGCCCCCGCGCGAGGCAGGCAAGACGTCGGGCCCGCATCATTCTCCTGCAATGCGCTTGCAGGGCCGCCAGATTAGCGCCTTAAGGTGCCCGGTCGGTAACACGGAGGGAGACACCGCATGGACGCGCAGGGAGTGCACATCGAAACCCATCCCCGTGAGGGCGAACCGGTGTTCAGCGCGGGCCGCCCGGACCCCTGCACCCTGGTCCTCTTCGGCGCCACGGGCGACCTGGCGGAACGCAAACTATTCCCGGCCCTCTTCGAGCTCGCCCGCTCCGGCCTGCTCCCGGAGCACTTCGCCATCGTCGCCTTCAGCCGCTCCAAGCTGGACGACGCCGCCTTCCGCGAGCACGTGAAGGACGGCCTCCAGAAGTTCGCCCGCACGCAGCCCCTGGACGAGGCCACCTGGAAGCGCTTCGCGGACACCATCGAGTGCGTCTCCGGCGGCTACGACGACCCGGAGACCTTCCAGCGGCTGAGCGCCAAGCTCAAGGACGTCTCCCAGCGCCACAAGACGGACGGCAACCAGCTCTATTACATGGCCACGCCGGCCTCCACGTTCCCGCAGATCATCCACAGCCTCGCGGGCGCGGGGCTGCTCAAGCGCGAGGAGCAGCCCGGCCAGAAGCCCTGGAAGCGGCTCATCATCGAGAAGCCCTTCGGCCATGACCTGGAGAGCGCGAAGGCCCTCAACAGGGAGCTGGGCGCGGTCCTGGACGAGCGGCAGATCTTCCGCATCGACCACTACCTGGGCAAGGAGACGGTGCAGAACATCCTGGTGTTCCGCTTCGCCAACGCCATCTTCGAGCCGCTCTGGAACCGCCAGCACATCGACCACGTCGAAATCACGGCGGCCGAGGCCATTGGCGTGGAGGGCCGCGGCGGCTTCTACGACGAGACGGGCGTCATCCGGGACATGGTGCAGAACCACCTGCTCCAGGTGCTGGCCCTGTGCGCCATGGAGCCGCCGGTGTCCTTCGGCGCGGAGGACATCCGCGACGAGAAGAACAAGGTCTTCCGCGCGCTGCGCCCCATTGAAGGCGGCGACGTGCCCCAGCACGTGGTGGTGGGCCAGTACGAGGGCTACCAGGACGAGAAGGGCGTGAAGAAGGGCTCGCGCACGCCCACCTACGTGGCCATGAAGATGAACATCGACTCGTGGCGCTGGCAGGGCGTGCCCTTCTACCTGCGCGCGGGCAAGAACCTGAAGAGGCGCCTGACGGAGGTGTCCATCCACTTCAAGTCGGTGCCCATCGGCCTGTTCAGCGGCGGCGGCGCCACCTGCCAGCGGCTGCAGCCCAACGTGCTCACGCTGCGCATCCAGCCGCACGAAGGCATCGCGCTGTCCTTCGAGTCCAAGATTCCCGGCGAGGACGTCAACATCGGCGGCGTCACCATGGACATGGACTACGCGGAGAGCTTCAAGAAGCCCGTGCCGGAGGCCTACGAGCGGCTGCTCCTGGACTGCATGCGCGGCAACGCCACCCTCTTCGCGCGCCAGGACAGCGTGGAGCAGGCCTGGGGCTACATCACGCCCATCCTCCAGGCGCTGGAGACGGAAGCCGGCGGCACGGTCCACACCTACGCCAAGGGCAGCAAGGGCCCCGAGGCCGCGGACGCGGTTCCCGCGAAGAACGGCCGAAGGTGGTCCACGCTATGAGCCAGCCCCTCATCGTCCCTTCCGAGCAACTGACCCGCGAGGCCGCGGACTGGATGGCGCGCGAGCTGGAGAAGGCGCTCGCGACGAAGGCCCGCGTGAGCCTGGCCCTGTCGGGTGGCAACACGCCCAAGCCCGCGTACCGGATGCTCGCGGACCACAAGCTCCCCTGGGAGCGCGTGGACGTGTACTTCGTGGACGAGCGCTTCGTGCCGCCCGACCACCAGGACAGCAACTACCTGCTGGTGAAGGAGTCGCTGCTTCAGCCGCTGAAGCTGCCGGACGCGCAGGTGTTCCGCATGCAGGGCGAGCGCACGGACCGCGACGCCGCCGCGCGCGACTACGAGAAGACGCTGCCCGTGAAGCTGGACGTGGTGCTCATCGGCGTGGGCGAGGACGGCCACACCGCGAGCCTCATGCCCGGCCACCCCGCGCTCCAGGAGCGCACGCGGCGGGTGCTGGCGGTGGAGCAGAGCGCCAAGCCGCCGCCGTGGCGGATGACGCTGACGTTCCCCGTGCTCCAGGGCGCGGGGGCGGTGCTGGGGCTGGTGGCGGGCGAGGGCAAGCGGGACGCCATGCGGCGGGTGCTCGCGGGCGATATGTCCCTGCCCGCGGCGCACGTGACGAACACGCAGTGGATGCTGGACCCCTCCGCCCACGGGTGAGGCGGATCCTCTGGAGGGAACGATGAGCACACAGACGAAGCCGGCGCAGTTCGGCGTGGCGGGCATGGGCGTCATGGGCGCCAGCCTGGCCCTCAACATCGCGGACCACGGCTTCCGCGTCGCCGTATGGGACCGCCACCCGGAGAAGCTCCAGCAGGTCCAGCAGGAGAACCCGAAGCAGGCCCTGGCGGGCTTCCCGGAGCTGGAGCAGTTCGTCGCCGGCCTGGAGCGCCCGCGCCGCATCCTCCTGATGATTACCGCCGGCGCCCCCGTGGACGAGATGATGGCGCGGCTGTTCCCGCTCCTGTCGCCCGGCGACGTCATCATGGACGCGGGCAACTCCTGGTACCTGGACACGCGCCGCCGTGAAGCGCTGTGCAAGGAGAAGGGCTTCCACTTCCTGGGCATCGGCGTGTCCGGCGGTGAAGAGGGCGCGCGCCACGGCCCGTCCATCATGCCCGGCGGCCCCAAGGACGCGTACGCGCTGGTGCAGCCGGTGCTGGAGGCCATCGCCGCGCGCAGCGAAGAGGGCCTGTGCGTCACCCACGTGGGCCCGGAGGGCGCGGGCCACTTCGTGAAGATGGTGCACAACGGCATCGAGTACGCGGACATGCAGCTGCTCGCGGAGACGTACGACGTGCTCCACCGCGGCCTGGGCCTGGACACCGCGACACTCGCCGACCTCTTCAGCAAGTGGAACGAGGGCATCGCCGAGTCGTTCCTCCTGGAGACCACCATCAAGGTGCTGCGCAAGCGCGACCCGGAGACGGGCAAGCCGCTGGTGGACCTGGTGCTGGACAAGGCCGGACAGAAGGGCACGGGCAAGTGGACGGTGCAGGTGGCGCTGGACCTGGGCGTGCCGGTGCCCTCCATCGCGGCCGCGCTGGACGCGCGCAACCTGTCCTCGCGCAAGGAGGAGCGCGTGGCCGCGAGCAAGAAGCTCCACGGCCCCGCCATCTCCCTCTCGTCGGAGGAGCAGAAGGAGCTGGCCCAATGGGCGCACGACGCGCTCTACGCGGCGCGCGTGGTGACGTACGCGCAGGGCATGCGGCTCATCCAGGCGGCGTCGGACGAGTACAAGTGGGGCGTGTCGCTGGCGGAGATGGCGCGCATCTGGCGGGGCGGCTGCATCATCCGCGCGAAGCTGCTCACCCCGCTGCGCGAGTCCTTCCAGCAGCAGCCCACGCTGCCCAACCTCATGGTGTCGGAGGCCTTCGCGCCGGTGCTGAACAAGATGGCCCCGGCGTGGCGCAAGCTCGTGGGCGCCGCGACGGCGGCGGGCATCCCCGTGCCGGTGTTCAGCAGCAGCCTGGCGTACATGGACAGCTACCGCAGCCCGGAGCTGCCGCAGAACCTCACCCAGGCGCAGCGCGACGCGTTCGGCGCGCACACGTACCAGCGCCGGGACAAGCCCGACGCCGGCTTCGTGCACTCGGACTGGCTGAAGTAGTCCCCTGCCCCGTCTGCGCGCCGCTCACTTCGCCGCCTACTTTCTTTGGGTGGCGCGCAGCTCGGCGCGGCGGATCTTCCCGCTCACCGTCTTGGGCAGCTCCGTGACGAACTCAATCTCGCGCGGGTACTTGTAGGGCGCCGTGGTCTTCTTCACGAAGTCCTGCAGCTCCTGCGCGAGCTGGGGCGACGGGGTGTGGCCCGGCGTGAGCAGCACGTACGCCTTGATGCGCTGGCCAATCTTGTCGTCCGGCACGCCGATGACGGCGGACTCCGCCACCGCCGGGTGCTCAATCAGCGCGGACTCCACCTCGAAGGGGCCCACGCGGTAGCCGGACGTCTTGATGACGTCGTCGGAGCGCCCCACGAACCACAGGTAGCCGTCCGCGTCGCGCACCGCGCGGTCGCCGGTGACGTACCAGTCCCCCCGGCTGCTGGCGGCGTTGGCCGCGTCGTCGTTGAGGTAGCCCGCGAACAGGCCCACCGGCCGCTCCGGCTTCACGCGCACGGCGATGTCGCCCTCCTGCCCGTCCGCGACCTCGTTGCCGTGCTCGTCGATGACGCCCACGGTGAAGCCCGGGGACGGCTTGCCCATGGAGCCCACGCGCGGCTCCATCCCGGGGAAGATGCCGACAATCACCACCGTCTCCGTCTGGCCGTAGCCCTCGCGGATGTGCAGCCCGGTGGCCTCCTTCCACGTCTGGATGACCTCCGGGTTGAGCGGCTCGCCCGCGCTCAGCGAGTGGCGCAGCGAGGACAGGTCCACCGCCTTCAAGTCCTGGAGCACCAGCGCGCGCCACGCGGTGGGCGGCGCGCAGAAGGTGGTGACCTTCTCCCGCTCCAGCACCTTCAGGAAGGCCACGGGGTCGAAGCGGCCGCGGAAGTCGTGGACGACGTTGCACGCGCCCACGCTCCACGGGCCGAAGAGCTTGCCCCACGCGCACTTCGCCCAGCCGGTGTCGCTCAGCGTGAGGTGCCGGTCCTCCGGCGTCAGGTCCAACCAGTAGCGGCCGGTGATGAGGTGCCCCTGGCCGTAGCTGGACTGGGTGTGCAGCACCATCTTCGGCATGCCCGTGGTGCCGGACGTGAAGTAGATGAGCAGCGGATCATCCGCCTTCGTGGGCGGGAACGCCGGGGCCCCGCCTTCCGCCAGCGCCTCCGACGTGTAGCGGGTCCACGGAGAAGGCGCGTCGCCGGTGGACACCCACGTCGTCACGCCGGGGGCCTGGCCCAGCACGCCCTCGAAGCGGTCCAGGCAGCTGCCGTCGGTGAGCACGGCCTTCGCGCCGGACACCTCCAGCCGGTAGCGGATGTCCTTGGCCGTGAGCATGGGCGTGCCGGGCATGAAGACGATGCCCGCGCGGATGCAGCCCAGCACCAGGAACCACCACTCCGGCACGCGGGGCATCAGGATGAAGGCCCGGTCGCCGCGCTTCAGGCCCAGCCCGGTGAGGAAGCGCGCCGCGTGCAGCGAGCGCTCCCTCAGCTCCTGGAAGCTGAAGCGCCGCGAGCGCCCGGACTCGTCGGACCACTGGAGCGCGGGGGCCTGGGGCCGCTCGGCCGCGTGCCGGTCGATGACGTCCGTGGCGAAGTTGAAGTGCGCCGGCCGCTCCCACCGGAAGTCACGGCGGGTGGACGCGTAGTCGGCGGAAGCGCGGGGCGGGGACTCGGGCATGGGCGGCTCCTGGGGAGTTCCGACAACCCCAGCAGCCTGTCACGTCATCCCGAGCGGTGAGGCGGAAACCCCGCGCGGAGCGCCCGGTGGTGGACGCTCGTGACGCGCGGGGGAAGCCAGGATGCTTCTTCAGCGAGCAGCTTCGTCGTGCAGGTCCTTCGCCAGCTTGCGCGCTTCGTCGCTCCAGCCGGGCTCACCCAGCGCGGACACCTGCTCGAAGGCGAGCGCGGCGGGCTCCTTCTGGCCCAGGGCGCGCAGCGCGAGCCCGCGGTTCCACAGCGCCTGGGGGTTGCGCGGATCCGCGCGCACCACCGGCTCCAGCAGCGCCAGCGCGTCCTGGTAGCGGCCGTCCTGCAGCGCCACCACCGAGAGGTCGATGTCGCGCGCCAGCGACGCGGGCTCGCGCGCCAGCACCGCCTGCGCCTGCTGCCACTGGCCGTGCAGCACGTAGGCCGCGACGATGCCGCGGAAGTCCTTGCGCTCCTCCATCTCCGCCAGCGGACGCAGGGGCAGCGTGACCTTCCCCGCCTCCGCGCCGTCCGCGCCACCGCGCATGGGGCTGTAGGGACGGTGCTTGTCCGCGCGCGGATCAGACAGGCGCGCCTCCAGCTCGCGGGTGGTGTGGTTCTCCAGGAAGACGACCGCCGGCACTTCCGAGGCGGGCATCATGCGCGGCACGAAGATGGCGCAGAGGCTGGCGGCCATGGCCAGCGGCGCCACCACGCGCGCGTTGCGGCGCACCCACGCGCCCAGCGCCACCACGTTGCCCTCCGGCTTCACGGCCGGCTGCTCCACCACGCCCGTGCCCAGGGCGCGCGCCGCCAGCAGCTCCAGCTGCAGCAGGTCGCGCAGGCCGCCCTCGCAGGCGGCGCAGCGTGGCAGGTGGTTGCGGAACCCCTCGGCGTCGGACTCGGACAGCTCGCCGTCCATGAAGAGGTGCAGCCGGGTGCAATGCGCGTTCATGACTGGACTCCCCGCTCCCGGGCTACCGCGACGCTCGGAAGCAGCAGTTCCCTCAGGTCCCGGCGCGCCAGCGTCAGCCAGCTGCCCACGGTTCCCACGGGAACGTTGAAATGTTCGGCGATCGCCTGGTAGCGGCGACCCTCGGCGTGAAGCTTGTACGCGTCCCGCAGGTGCGGCTTGAGCTGCTCGATGGCCGCCTGGAACGCGTCGTTGCCCACCAGCTCCCAGTTCTCCCGGTCCCCGTCCCCCGTCACCGGCAGGTCCTGCACCAGCGCCAGGTGCGGCAGCCCCCGGCTCTCCGTGCGCTGCCGCCGGCAGTGGTCCAGGAACCGGTTGGTCATCGTCGTGCACAGCCACGCCGCGCACGCCGCTTCCGTCCGGTCCTTCAGGTGGCCGTACTCCGGCAACGCCCGCTCGAAGGCCTCCTGGACCAGGTCTTCCGGGTCCAGGATGCCGCGGGCGCACAACCGCCGCGCCACCGCCAGCAGGCTGGGCCGGTGTCGCTGGATGAACGCCTCGAAGTGGCGCTTTTCCCGGTTGAAGAGGTTGGCCATGACACAAGGCCCCGAAGTGACTGGTGGGCTTTCCTGACTAAAGACGCCGAGCGGTTCGTTTCTTGAGAGAAAAATGCCCGGAAGGGCAGACAGGCCTGCCGGGCCAGGCCGCTCAGCGAGCGGCTTGCGCCCCCTCCAGCAGGGGAGGCACCGACGGCGGCGGCAGCGGCCGGCGGCGGCGCGGCGCCCGGTTCTCGCAGTTGACGTACGAGCCCTTCACGTGTGGGGCGCTGTGGTCCGGCTCGAACGCGCCAGAACGGGGAGAGGACAGGTCTCCGGGGGTCATGAATGGCTTCTCCTGGTACGACGGAAGTCCAGCGTAAGCATGGGATGGGTGGAAAAAGACGGACGGGGCTGTCCATACCACGCCCCGCCGCACCGGCAGGAGGGGCCCCCCCGGGCCAATCCTTCAAGGATTTCAAGGAGTTCTGAATGAACGAGGACAAGTCCCTGCTGCGTCCGGAGTGGCGTCAGTGGCTGGCGGAGAACCTGGCCCTGGGGGTGGGTGTGGAGGAGGTGGAGGGGGTGCTGGTGGGAGCGGGCGTGTCCCAGGAGGTCGCGCGCGCGGAGATTGCCGCGGCGGAGCAGCACCCCTACTTCCAGGCGTGCCGCCAGGTGGCCCGGCACTTCGGGTGGCTGGAGTCGCTGATGGAGACCTACAGCGCGCTCCGGGCCCAGGACGGGGGCCGCGAGCTGGAGGTGCGCGAGGGGCTCACCCCGGAGGAGTTCTTCCGCCGCTACTACTTCGGCCACCGGCCGGTGGTGCTCAAGGGGGCGATGAAGGACTGGCCCGCGATGAAGAAGTGGTCCGTGCCGTACTTCCGCGAACACTTCGGGCGGGTGGAGGTGGAGGTGATGACGGGGCGCGACGCCAACCCGGAGCACGCGGCCCAGCAGGACCGGCACCGCTCGCGGATGCCCTTCACGGACTTCCTGGCGATGGTGGAGTCCGGCCGGCGGACGAACGACTACTACATGGTTCCGCGCAACGACAACTGGAGCCGCGAGGGGCTGTCCGCGCTGCGCGAGGACCTGCGCGCGCCCGAGGGCATCATCGACCCGTCGCTCCTGGCGGATCAGATGACGCTGCTGCTGGGCCCGGCGGGCACCGTCACCCCGCTGCACCACGACAACATGAACATCCTGCTGGGCCAGGTGATGGGCAGGAAGCACGTGAAGCTGGTGCCGTCCTACGAGCGCCACCGGGTGTACCCGCACCGGGGCACCTTCAGCCACGTGGACGCGGGCGCGCCGGACCTGGTGGCGCACCCGCTGTTCGCGGAGGCCACGGTGCTGGAGACGGTGCTGGAGCCCGGGGACATGGTGTTCCTGCCCGTGGGCTGGTGGCACTGGGTGAAGGCGCTGGACGTGAGCGCCAGCGTCACCTTCCACCACTTCGTCGTCCCCGGCGGCAACACGCACCTGGATGCCCCCCCGTAGCAAGCGCCTCAGTCCGCCTTCTCCACCAGAAGCACCGAGCGTGTCCACCCGGCCCGGCCGTCGCGCGCGAGCCACGCCTGGCGCTCGTCGCGCAGCGCGACGGCCGCGGGCGAGCCCGCGTGGATGCGCCGGCGCACGCCGTCGAAGAAGCGGCCCGCCGCGTCCGGGATGTCCACCGTGGAGGCCAGCACCGCGCGGGCGCCCGAGTCGATGAAGGCCGCCGGCAGGCTGAAGGGCTCCGTGCTCTGCAGCGCCGTGGTGCGGCCCGCGCTGCACGCGGCCAGGAACACGGTGGGCTCGCCCTTGAGCTTCTGCTCGCGCACCACGTCCGCGGTGAGCGCGTAGCGGCCGTTCACCTCCGGGGACAGCACCACCAGCGACGCGCCGGAGATGCTGGGGTCGGTGATGCCGTGCGCGTGGATTTCAATCTCCGTGGCGTCCGCCATGCTCTCCAGCACGCGCGAGGGCGTGGCGTCCGAACCGGACAGCACGTTGGGCGGCGCGCTCCCCGGCTCCGCGTCCGGCGTCCACGTGGGCAGCCGGGGCAGCTGCAACAGCGACGGGGCCTCCACGCCGGCCACCACCAGCCGGCGCGCCGCCTGGGCGCTGGCGACCGGGCGTGGGCCCTGGGCGCGGCCCAGGCGGAAGCTCCACGCGATGTCGGAGGGCAACAGGTCCGTGCGGCCGAAGACAGGGGCCCACGCGAGCACGTCCACGTGGTCGCAGCTGGCGAGCGTCTTGCGCAGGCCTTCCGGCACCAGGCGGGACGAGTCCG
This sequence comes from Corallococcus exercitus, assembly GCF_042231735.1. Classification (GTDB taxonomy): domain Bacteria; phylum Myxococcota; class Myxococcia; order Myxococcales; family Myxococcaceae; genus Corallococcus; species Corallococcus exercitus_B. Next base: position 7,904,823 of record NZ_CP102577.1, on the reverse strand, counting down.
CGCGGGCGAAGGGCTCCTTGCGCGTGTCGTCGTAGTGCCCCTTCACCTCGCCCTGGGGGCCCAGCGCCACCAGCACGGTGCGCTCGGCGTGGACGCTGGCGGCCAGCGCGCACCGCGTGGGCACGGGCGTGCCCAGCTGCGCGGCCATCAGCCCCACCACCTTGGGGAACTCGCCCGCGCGGCCCGCGTCCACCGCGAGCGACGAGTAGCTGAGCGCCCAGGACTCGCGCCCCAGCGCGTCGCCGCGCGGCAGGGTGTCCGCTTCCTTGATGGCGTTGCGCAGGTGGCTCTCGCCCTTCGCGCGGTCGCGGTCCAGGTGGAAGCGGCCCTCGAGATAGTCCGCGTAGACGCGGTCGCCGCCCTGCACCACCGGGCCCGACAGCGTGTTGGCGGTGACGCGGGAGAGCCACTCCGCGTCGCTGGGGCCGGAGCTGGAGCGCGTCAGCTCCGCGAGCGTGGCGCCGAACACCGGCTCCATGGGGTTGTCCGCGCAGGCGGCGGCGATGTCCAGCTCGCGCCGCGCGTCCTGGGGCCGCAGGTCCAGGTAGTGCAGGTGCGCCAGCTGCACGTGGGGCCAGGCGCAGCTGCGCGTGGGGCCGCGCGCCATCCACTCCTCCAGGTAGGCGCGGGCGCTGCCCAGGTCGTTGCGCGAGCGCGCCACCTGGCTCAAGACCTCCAGCACGCTGAACTCCAGCTCCCACTCGCGCAGCTGCCGGGCGCCGGCCCAGAGCACGCGCGCGTGCTGCTCGGACTCCGTCACGCGCTGCATGTCGTAATAGAAGATGGCCAGCCGCTTCTCCAGCTCCAGGCAGCGCACCGACAGCGCGCTTTCGCGGCAGCGCTGGAGCGCGCCGAAGAGCCGCTGCTCGGCCTTCCACCACGCACCGTCCGAAATCTCCTTGAGGGCCTGGTCGCGGTCCGCGACGTAGGTGAACCAGGGGTCCTCCATCCGCTTGATGCGCTCCAGCGTGTCCTTGAGGTGGTTCAGGGTCCCCTTGCGCGTGCGCATGAGGGCGCCCAGGTAGATGTCCTCGTCGCCGGACAGCCGCGCCCGGTCCAGCAGCGCCTCCGGGACGGCGTGGCCCGCGCGCAGCGACTCGGCGTACTGCCGCGCCAGGTCCGCCCGGCGGGAGAAGTCGCGCTTCGCCACGCGCTGCACGTAGTCCGTGAGCACGCTGCCGCCCTGCACCCGGTCCAGCTCCTTCGCCAGGGGCAGCATCGCCAGCACGCGCTCCTTCGACGGCGCGGCGCGCACGGCCTCATAGAAGACGCCGCGCACCGTACCCGGGAGCTGCCGGGCCGCGTCCAGGGGCAGGGGCGCCTTCGGGTCCTCCACCAGGGCCAGCGTCGCCTCGCGCGCGGCCTTCCACTGGCGCTGGCGCTCCAGCGTGGCCTCGCGCAGGGCCAGCGCCTGGGCGTGGGCTTCACGGCCCCAGCCCTGCTCGTTGCGCTTCGCCACCTGCTCGAACAGCTCCGACGCGCGCAGCGTCAGCCCCATCTCGCGGAACACCAGCGCGCGGTTCCACAGGGCCTGCGTCAGGCCGGGCTTCGCGGCCAGCGCGCCGTCCAAGAGGCGCAGCGCGCGCTCATGGTCGCCCCGGGCGAGCGCCACCGCCGCCAGGTCGCTGTCGCGCTCCGGGGAGGCCGGCAGGCGCTCCAGGAAGGACGCCGCCTGGCTCCACTCACCCTCCAGGGCATAGGCCGCCGAGATGCCGCCCCAGTCCTCCCGGGCCTCCATGCGGGCGAGCGGGCCCAGGGGCATCGGCTCGGCGGGCACCGGGCAGCCGCCCGCGGGCGCGCGCGAGCGGTAGCGGTCCGCTTCTGGATGCGTGAGGCGGGCTTCGATGCGGGCCGCGGCCCGGCGGTCCGCCCAGAAGGTGTCGGGAACGGACTGCGGCTGCGCCCGGGGCTTCACGGCCGCGATGCCCCCCGCCAGGAGGGGGATGGCCAGCGCCAGCGCCCAGAGACTCTTCTTCGCCGGCTTCACCATGCGGTCCCCTCGGGCGTCTCCCCCCTGCCGCCCTTCCGGGACGTTCTACACCAACCTCCGACGAACGCCGACCTGGCCTCGCGTCCTGCCTCCAGGCGTCCCATGACGCGGTGGGCAGCAAGCCGGTGGGAAAACAGGCGCATCGGATGTTTTGGGTGACACACGCTCCAATAGACGGGCTGCACCGCCGATCTTGAAAAAAGGCGCCACTTCCCACGTTGGCCGCAAGAGGGGGACGGGACGCCGGGACGTCAGGTTGTTGGGGGGATGACGCTCGGGGGCTCGGCTGCACGGCTGCCTTCACCTGATGGTTTGAGCGCCCGCATCCACCCGGAATCACATGCTTCGGCATGCCTGGGGAAGTGGCGGGCGACAGGGGCCTGTCTCCCTCATGCCCCGGCGGGCGTCCCGCCGAGCGCGCGTGCGGCAGGGGCTTGGCAGGCGGGACGGGGCGGGAAGGCTTTTTCTCCGTCACGTGTCCTCGTGGCCCAACCCGGACCGAAAGGACCCCTGTTTGAAGCGACTCCTTCAGCTCGTTGCCGCGGCCTCCCTGATGCCGGCTCTCGCATCCGCCAGCATCATCTGGAAGGGCGACTTCGAGACCGGCAACACGTCCCAGTGGACGCGGCAGCAGAGTGTTGCCAACAGCCGCTTGCAGGTCGTGACGGATGTGGTGCGTGACGGCAGGTACGCGCTCAAGGCCACCGTGAAGCAGGGCGATGATCCCATCAACGCCAGCGGCAACCGCAACGAGCTGCTCTACCTGACCCACGAGACGCAGGGGAAGGAGTACTACTACAAGTGGAGCACGCTCTTCCCGTCGAACTACCCGGTGCATGACTCGTGGCAGGTCATCACCCAGTGGCACCAGGAAGGCTGCTGTGGCTCGCCGCCGCTGGAGTTCTTCGTGCGCGGGGACAAGATCAACCTGCGCGTGGGCGGTAACACCACGCCCGTGCTGTGGCAGACGTCCATCGACAAGGGCAACTGGCACGACTTCGTGCTGCACGTGAAGTGGTCCTCGGACAAGAAGGCCGGCTTCGTGGAGCTGTGGCACAACGGCCAGCACGTGCTGCCGAAGACCTACGGCGCCAACCAGTTCGGCAAGGACCTGAACTACCTGAAGATGGGTCTGTACCGCGACGACGCCATCAAGCCCGAAGGGTTCATCTACCACGACGGCTTCACCATGGCGACGACGCTCGAGGACGTGATGCCGCCCGCGCCCGCGCCGGTGGAGGAGCCCGCGCCCACCACTCCCGTGCCGGACGACACGACGATTCCCCCGGGCGACACGACCTCCCCGGGCCCCACCACGCCTCCGGTGGCGGAGACCCCGACGACGACCACGCCGGACGTGCCCACCACCCAGCTGCCCACCGTGGGCGGCAAGACCCCCGGCGTCCCCACCACGCCCGTGTCCAACAACCCCAATGGCCTGCCGGACTCGTCCGACGCCATGGCGGGGGGCTGCAGCGCGTCCGGCACGTCCGGCACCCTGCCCTTCGCCGCCGCTCTGCTGATGCTGGGCGCCGCCGTGCTGCGCCGCCGCCGGGCCCCCGCCCGCGCGCTGGCCCCGCGCGCGAAGCGCTGACTTCCGCCCGTCACCGAAGCAAGTTCTCCTGGCCCGGTGCGTCCTCGTGACGCACCGGGCCTTCTTGTTTCCAGGGACTTTCTTCGGCCACGCAAAAATGTCGGAGAATTTAAGCAATTCTTGAATTGATTGACCTTCGCGGCTCAGTCGGGTTTCGCTCCGGGCTTCCCCGCAGCACGAAAGGCAGGACCCGATGAAGCGGACCCTCGGTCTGTTCTCCACCGCGACGGCGCTGTTCGCCGGCGCCACGTTGAGCGTCGTTCCCTCGCTGGCGCTGGCGGCTGCCTCCCAGGATGAAGCGGCGCGCGCGCACGACGTGTCGCCGGAGCTGCTCTCCGCGATGCAGCGGGACCTGGGGCTGACGGCGGACGGGGCGAAGCGGCGGCTGGCGTCGGAGGCCGCGGCGGTGCGCGTGGAGGGGACGCTGCGCGCGGAGCTGGGCGAGCGCTTTGGCGGCGCGTGGATGAACGCGGACGGCAGCGCGCTGGTGGTGGGCGTGACGACGGACGCGGACGCGGAGGCCGTTCGCCGCGCGGGGGCGGTGCCCCAGAAGGTGAAGTACACGCAGGCGGAGCTGGAGGCGGTGAAGGCCCGGCTGGACGTGCATGGTGGCGAGGCGAGCCGCACGGTGCACGCCTGGTACGTGGACGTGATGACCAACAGCGTCGTCGTGCTGGCGCAGGACTCCGCGCTGACGGGCGGCACGGACTTCGTGGCGAAGGCGGGCGTGAAGCACGCGGCGGTGCGCACGGTGCCGTCGCGCGAGGAGTTCAAGCCGGTGTACGACCTGCGCGGCGGTGACGCGTACTACCCGGGGGGCTCGCGCTGCTCCATCGGCTTCCCGGTGGCGGGCGGCTTCGTGACGGCGGGCCACTGTGGCGGGCCGGGCACGGCCACCAGCGGCTTCAACGGCGTGGCGCAGGGCACGGTGGTGGCGGCCAGCTGGCCCGGCGCCGACTACGCCTGGGTGCGCACCAACGGCTCCTGGGGGTCCCAGCCGTGGGTGAACAACTACGCGGGCGGCAACGTGCTGGTGTACGGGTCGCAGGAGGCGGGCATCAACGCGTCCGTCTGTCGCTCGGGCTCCACCACCGGCTGGCGCTGCGGCGTCATCACGCAGAAGAACGTCACGGTGAACTACTCGGCGGGCGCGGTGTACGGCCTGACGGCGTCCAGCGCGTGCGCGGAGGGCGGCGACTCCGGTGGCTCGTGGCTGTCCGGCAACCAGGCGCAGGGCGTGACGTCCGGCGCGGGCGGCAACTGCACCTCCGGCGGCAACACCGTCTTCCAGCCGCTCAACCCCATCCTGGGCGCCTACGGCCTGTCGCTCACCACCACCGGCAGCGGCGGCTCCGGCGGCCCCATCATCGGCCTGGCGAACAAGTGCATCGACGTGCCGAACTCCAACACGGCCGACGGCACCCGCCTGCAGCTGTGGGACTGCAACGGCACCAACGCGCAGAAGTGGACCTTCATGTCGGACGGCACCGTGCGCGCCTTCGGCAAGTGCATGGACGTGGCCTGGGGCTCCAGCGCCAACGGCACGGCCATCCAGCTGGTGAGCTGCAACGGCAACCCGGCGCAGCAGTTCATCCTCTCCGGCGCCGGTGACCTGGTGAACCCCCAGGCCAACAAGTGCGTGGACGTGACGGGCGGCAACTCCGCCAGCGGCACCCCGCTGCAGCTCTGGGAGTGCAACGGCACCGCCGCGCAGAAGTGGCGCCGGTAGTCGTCCCCTGCTCCTGCTGAAATGAAGAAGCGCGGGCCCCCAACGCAACCGGGGACCCGCGCTTTGTCGTTTTCAGAGGCCGTGTGGCTAGTGCGCGCCTTCCACCTTCACGTTGGGGTCCGCCCGCTGGAGCATGAACACCAGGACGAGGGCGCAGACGAACAGCGCGGCGAGGATGAGGAAGTTCGCGTTGAAGGCCCGCACCAGCGCCTGCGCGCTGATGCGCTGGCTCAACAAGCCGTAGGCAGCGCCCGTGGGGTTGAGCACGCCCCTCGCGGCCATGGCGCCCGTCATCGAGGCGACCTGTTCCTGGGCCACCTGCCCGTAGACGTCCACGTGCGAGGTGATGGCGGTGACGTTGGCCTGGGTGGAGCGGCTGAGCGCGCTGCTCATCCACGCGGTGCCGATGGAGCCGCCCAGTTCGCGGGTGAGGTTGAAGAGGCCCGCGGCGTTGCCTCGCTGCTCCGGGCGCAGGTTGCTGAGCGCCATCACCGACAGCGGCACGAAGATGAAGCCCAGCGAACAGGCGCGGATGAACACCGGCGTGATGAGGGTGATTTCATCCACGCGCGTGGACAGGTGGCCGTTGGTCCACAGGGACAGGCTCACGCCCAGGACGCCGAAGCCGATGAGGAACCGGCCGTCCACCTTGCCGCCGAACTTGCCGATGAGCGGCATCAGCAGCACCTGGATGGCGCTGCCCTTGAGGAAGATGAGCCCGATGTCCAACGCCTCGTAGCGCATCACGGAGCCGCAGAAGAGGCTGAAGAGGAACGAGCCGGAGAACAGCGCCGTGCCCACGAGGAAGTTCACCCCCGTAGCCGCGGAGTAGGAGCGGTTTCCGAACACGCGCAGGTCCACCACGGGACTGGGGGTCTCCAGCTCGTGGATGACGAAGGTGATGAGCGCGATGCCCGCGATGACCGCCAGCAGGGTGATGAGCCGGCTGTCGAACCAGTCCTCGCGGTTGCCCTCCTCCAGCACGTACTGGAGGCACGCCATGCCCACCGCCAGGAGCGCGATGCCGTTCCGGTCCACCTTCTCCGTGGACGGTTCGAAGTGGGGCTGCTCGATGGAGCGCCACGCCATGTAAGCGGCGAAGAGGCCCACCGGCACGTTGATGAGGAAGATCCAGTGCCAGCTGGCCGCTTCGATGAGGAGGCCACCGACAGTGGGCCCCAGCAGCGGGCCCGTCACGGCGCCCAGGCCGAAGAGGGCGCCCGCCATGCCGTGCTCCTCGCGCGGGTAGCGGGCGAAGAGGATGGCCTGGGACGTGGGGATGATGGCGCCGCCGCCCATGCCCTGGAGGATGCGGAAGGCCACCAGCGAGGGCAGGTTCCACGACAGGCCGCACAGCACGCTGGCCACCGTGAAGAGGAGGATGGAGAACGTGAAGTACTTCCGGTAGCCGAAGCGGCGCTGCAGCCAGCCCGTCATCGGGATGACCACCACGTTGGCCATCATGTAGCCCGTGGACACCCAGGCGATCTGATCCAACGGCGTGCCGAAGCTCGCGCGGATGTCGCTCAGGGCCACGTTGACGATGGAGATGTCCAGCACGGACATCAGCGCCGCGGCCATGGCCGCGATGGTGATGCCCGTCTTGGAACCTTGGATGACGTCGCGGCGTGCGTCCACGGGGGGTTACTCCGCCTTCCGGGTGTCCACCGCCGCGGTCTTCCGCGGCTCCGGCTTCGCGTCCGTGTCCACGGTGACGTAGGCGCTCATGCCGGGCTTGATGGGCAGCTGCTTCAGGTCACCGTCGAAGCGGATGAGCACCGGGATGCGCTGCACGACCTTCACGAAGTTGCCGGACGCGTTGTCCGGGGGCAGCAGGGCGAAGCGCGCGCCGCTGGCGCCCGCGAGGCTGTCCACGTGGCCCTTGAACGAGTGGCTGCCGAAGGCGTCCACCTCCAGCTCCACCGGCTGGCCCGGGCGCATCTCACCGACCTGGTCCTCCTTGAAGTTGGCGACGACCCAGATGTCGTTCTGCGGAACCACGGCCATCAGCGGGCGCTCCGGGCCCACCATCTGCCCCACCTCCACGGTGCGGCGGCTGACCACGCCGTCCACCGGGGCGCGCACCTGGGCGTAGGACACGTTGAGCTCCGCGAGCGTCAGCGCGGCGCGCGTCTGCTTGAGGCGGGCCTCCGCCAGCTTCAGCGCGGCCTGCGCGGCCTGCACCTGCACGGGGGCCGTCTCCGCGGCGGAGAGCTTGCCCTGCGCGGCCTCCAGGCCACCGGAGGAGCTCTGGATGCCCGCCTCGGTGGAGGTCAGCCGCGCGCGGGACTGGTCCAACGCGGCCCTGGCCTGGTCATAGGAGGCCTGGCGGGCGTCGAGGTCCGCCTGGGCCACGGCGCCCTGCTCGCGCAGCTGCTTGATGCGGCCCAGGTCCGTCTCCGCCAGCTTGAAGCGTGCCTCGGACGCGGTCACGTCCGCGCGGGCCTGGTCCAGCGCGGCCTTGGAGGAGCTGATGCCGCTGGAGGCCTGGGTGACGCCGGCGCGGGCCTGGCGCAGGTTGGCGCCCGCGTTGGCCTCCGTGAGGGTGAGCTGGGCCTGGGCGTTGGACAGCTGGGCCTCGGCGCTCATCACGTCGGCGCGGGCGACCTCCAGGCGGGCGTCCAGGTCCGCGTGGTCCAGCTCCACCACCACGTCGCCGGCCTTCACCGCCTGGTTGTCCTTCACCAGCACGCGGGCCACCTGCCCGGCCACGCGCGGCGACACGTTGGCGATGCGGCCTTCGACCTGGGCGTCGTCGGTGGACTCGTGGCCGTGGGTGAGCAGGAAGCGCGCGCCGCCGCCCAGCACCGCCACGCCCACGAGGATGGGCAGCACCTGCCTGGCGCGGGAGCGCTTCGCGGGCTTCGCGGCGGGGGCTTCAGGGGCGGGAGCGGCTTCCAGGTTCGAGGCGGTACGGGTCGTCATGGTTGTTGCTCGGGACGGCTGTGGAAGATGGGGTGTGGGAAGGCTGCTCAGGGGTCCCGCAGGGCGGGGATGCCGGAGGACACCTTGGCGAGCAGGGCGCGAAGGGTGTCCCGCTCATCGAGGCTCAAGGGAGCCATGAGCGCGGCGATGCGGCGGTAGTGGTCGGGCATCATGCTCAGGATGAACTCGCGGCCCTTCGAGGTGAGGTGCACGGAGTACATGCGCCGGTCCTCGGGGTGGTCCCTGCGGGAGATGAAGCCGTCCTTCTCCAGCGTGTCCAGGAGCCCCGTGATGGTCGCGCGGCTGCACTGCGATAGCTCCGCGAGGTCCGCGGGCCGCAGCGTCTCCCCCGCGTCCTCCGCCGCGAAGAGCTGCACCAGCACGACGAAGCGTCCGTGGGACACCCCATGCCGCGCGAAGTGCGCCTCATAGGCCTCGGTCAGCTCATTGGAGAGACGGAGCATCGTCAGACAGGTTTCGATGGCGCTCGGGTCGAGCGCGGGAAACCGCCTGGCCATCTGCTTCAGCCGCTCGTACCGGGGCACGAGCTTCATCGGCGTGGCGTTTCTGGGACGGGGAGGAGCCAAGACACGACGTCTAGTAAGGCCCCTAACGATTTTGCGCAAGGTGATTTCGTCGCCTGACTAAATCCTTGATTTCACAACCGGGAGATGGACCGTCTGGCTACTCGGCTGCCTTCGACTCCGCGTCCGTGGGAAGGCTCTCCAGGAGGAGAGCGACGCGCAGCTCCGGGTGACGTTGCTGCATGGAGCGCACGGCGCGCAGGTCGAAGGACTGCACGTCGGCCCGATCGGCGAGCCCTGCCTCCAGGATGGCCCGGGCGACCGCGTCGCCGTGCGCCGGGCTGACGGCGGCCATCGCGGACGTCCGTTTGAGTTCCACGTTGAAGCGGATGCGCCGGGCGTTCCGGGCGCGGAGCGGATCACGGGCTTCGTGCGCGGCGTCCGCCTGGTCCGCCGCGAAGGCGAACACCTGGCGCAGCGTGGGGACGCTGTAGGGGTGCGGAAGTCCTGTGCGGGCGGCGAACGCGACGGCTTCGGGCGAGCGGGCGCGGTCGTTCGTCTGTTCCGGGCGGTCCGCGAGGAGCCGGTCGCAGACGAAGCCGGTCTGGAGCCGCGCGACGGTGAGGGTCGCGATGGGAATGGGAGCCGTGAGCGGGCTTCCATCCGCGTGGCGGCACTTCGCCGGGGACAGGTCCGGGTCGTGGGAGAGCACGGGGACGCCGTCGGCGGTGAGGACGGTGTCCAGCTCCAGCGTGGTCATCCGGTGGTCGAGCGCGGCCTCGAAGGCAGGCAGCGTGTTCTCCGGCCGCAGGTTCCGCGCGCCCCGGTGGCCTTGCGCATCAAAGCGCTTCGGGTCGATGAGCCCGTCCGCGTCCAGCAGGTCACCCGGGGTGCCATCCCCGTTGGCGTCGAAGTCGCGTACTGCCTGAGCGAGGAGGTCCGGCCGGTCGCTGATGATGCCGTCCACGCCGCGCTGGAGCAGGGCCTGCATCGTGGGCAGGTCGTTCACGGTCCAGACGATGACGGGATGACCAGCGGCGCGGAGGCGTTCCAGGTCGATGCCGCCTCCGCGCTGGAGCAGCCGGGCATCTGGAGAGCAGACGGGAGGCCTGCCGCGAGCGTGCGCACGCAAGGTGTCCATGAGGCGCACCGTGGGGTCGTCCGCTGGCGTGCTGGAGGCGCGGCCGTTCCGCGTGCATGCGCCGGCGAGACACGCCGCGAGCATCCCGAGAGGAAACCACCGGGTGAACGATGCCGTGCGCATGGGCTGCCTTCCCTCGTGGGGTCGGTTAGGAAGCTGAAGCGATGGACGTGAAGGATGCCACCGTGCAGGCAGCGCTGCGTCAGGCGTGCGACGACGCGGGCCTGCCCTTGTCCCTGCGCGGCTGCGTGTATCCGCTGCTGCGGGACCCGGAGGGTGACTGGCCTCCGTGCTGCGGCGGAGGCTGCATGCCGTGCACGTCCACACTGGCGGACGTGGCGCTGCGCACGCTGGAGCTGCTGGGCACGCCGCGACGCTCGCCCCTGCCTCCGGGGTGATCAGCCGTGCGGCCCCGTCTTCCCTTCATCCCGCGTCGAGGTCATCGCGTCCCGCGTCCCTTCCCGCCGTCAGCTGCTCCCGGATGAGTCGCGCCACCTCCGCCACCGAGGGCTCCTCCATGACGGTGAAGTGGTTGCCTCGCACGTCGTGGGCCTGGAACGGAGCGGTCGTCAGCGCCTTCCACCACTCCGCCGCGTGTGAATCCAGCACCGCGTCCCGCTCCGTGGCCCGCAGGTACACGAGCGGCACCGCGTGACGTCCCGGCGCGTACGCCGCGATGGCCTCGTTGGTCGCGAGCACCACGTCGCGCAGCCGCGCGTCGAGCTCCATCGCCGTGCGCAGCCCTTCCGCCGCGCGCGGGGAGATCTCCTGGAACGCATCGATGAGCCGGAGCACGTCCCCCACGCTCCGGATGCCCAGCCTGCGCGAGTCATCCACCGTCACCGTGTCGATCTGGATGACGCCCGCCACGGAGTGGCCCCGCTCCAGCAGCACGGCCGCCATCTCGTACGCGATGACGCCGCCCGACGAATGGCCGCCCAGCCAGAAGGGCCCCTGGGGCTGGAACGCCAGCAGCTCGTCCACATACGCGCGCGCCATCGCCGGCACGTCGCGGTAGAGCACTTCACCAGGCTCCAACCCCGACGCGCGGAACGCGTGCACCGGCGTGTCCGTGCCCAGCCGCTTCGCCAGCGGCAGGTACGTGTAGACGGTGCCTCCAATGGGCTGCACCAGGAACAGCGGCGTCCGTCCACGCCGTCCCGCCTGGAGCTCCATCCGCAGCGGAGCCTCCTTGAGGAGCGGCCTCCCCGTCCGCTCCAGCTCCTCCTGGACCGCATGCACCCAGGCGCCCAGCGTCGGGTGCTCCAGCACCGCGTGCAGCGACAGGCTGACCGACAGCCGCGACTTGAGCTCGCGGTTGAGCTGCACGACCAGGAGGGACGTGCCGCCCAGCTCGAAGAAGTGGCTGTCCGGCGTCAGCGTGTCCACGCCGAGCAGCTCCTTCCAGAGCGCCTCCATGGCGGCCCGCACCTCCTCGCGGCTCAGGGCCCGGGGCTTGCTCGTGACGGGAGGCTGCACGGGCCGTGGCGCCTTCTCCGCCAGCGAGTACCGCTTGCGCTCGAAGGGATACGTCGGCAGCACGACGCGCCTGCGCGGTCCGCTTCCGCGCACCTGGCTCCAGTCCACGGGGAAGCCCACGGACCAGAGCTGTCCCACGGCCTGGAGCAGCGCCTGTTCATCGCTCTCCGGCGGGTGACGCCGTCCCGCGTGCGCGCCGAGCGTGTGCAGCACCAGCCGCTCCCGTCCCACCCGGGGGTTCAGCTGCGCCAACGTGGAGAGCGTCCGGCCCGGCCCCACCTCCACGAGGATCCGCTCACGGTCCTCCAGCAGCAGCTCCAGGCCGGTGGAGAACCGGACCGTGTGTCGCAGGTGGCGGGCCCAGTACGTGGGGTCGTGCGCGTCGTCCCCGGTCAGCCAGGTGCCCGTGACGTTGGAGACCAGGGGAATCGCCGGGGACTTCGGGCGCATCGTCCGGGCCAGCTCCGTGAGCGGCTGCATCGCCGGCTCCACGAGCGCGGAGTGGAACCCCTTCGTGCGCGGCAGCCACTTCGTCTTCACGCCCCGCTCCAGCAACCGCGCCGCGAAGCCCTCCAACGCTTCCAGCGTCCCAGCCACCACGCACTGACCCGGCCCATTGACCGCGGCCAGGGACAGGCCGGATGGCAGCTCCTGCGTCAGCACGGCCTCCGACAGGGGCACGGCCAGCATGCTGGAGGGCGGCAGTGCGTCGCAGAGCCGGCCGCGCAGCGCGACCAGCGAGACGGCCTGCTCCAGCGACAGGACGCCGGAGAGGCAGGCAGCGGCGTATTCGCCCAGGCTGTGGCCCAGGAGGCTCGCCGGGTGGAGGCCCCAGGCGACCAGCAGCTTCGCCAGCGCGTACTCCGTCGTGAAGATGGCGGCCATGCCCAGCGAGGGCGCACGGAGCGCTTCCTCCGCTCGCGTCCCGCCTTCGTCCGTGAGCAGCGCGGCGCGAAGGTCGCGCTCCAGCTCCCGGCCGAAGTGCGCGGCGCATTCGTCGAAGGCTTCGCGATACGCCGGAGCGCGCCGGTACCACGCCGCGCCCATGCCCGCCTCCTGCGTGCCCGTCCCCGGGAACAGGAAGCACACCTCCGGAAGCGGAGTGGAAGCGAGCTGCGCGGAGCCGTCCCGCCGGAGCTTCGCGATGGCCTCCTCGGGTGTCTCGCACGTGACGGCGCGCCGGTATCCGAACGCCGTCCGGCCCTCCTGCAACGTGTATGCGACGTCCGCCAGTGACTGCCCCGGATGCCGCTCCAGGTGCTCCGCGAGTCGCCGCGAGGCCGCGCCCAGCGCCTCCCCGCTCCGCGCCGAGAGCGTCAGCACCTCCATCGCCGTGCCCGCGGCGAGGACTCTCGCGGGCGGTGCCTCCTCCAGGACGACGTGCGCGTTCGTCCCGCCAATGCCAAACGCGCTGACTCCCGCGAGGCGCGGGAAGCCCTCGGGCACGGCCCACGGCCGCCCTTCCCGGCTCACGACGAAGGGCGAACGCTCCAGGCCCGCTTCCGGATGCGCGTGCTCGAAGTGGACGGTTCCCGGAAGGAAGCGGTGCTCCAGGGCCAGCGTCGTCTTGATCAACCCCGCCACCCCGGCCGCCGAGTCCAGGTGCCCCACGTTGCTCTTGAGCGCCCCCAGGACCACCGCGGGCTCGGACGCCTCCCGCGCTCCGAAGGCGAGCCGCAGCGCCTGGACCTCCAGCGGGTCGCCCAGCGGCGTCGCCGTGCCGTGGGCCTCCACGTAGGTGATGTGGCGAGGGGCCACGCCCGCGTCGGCGTGGGCCCGCGTGATGACGTCCCGCTGTCCCTCCACGCCCGGAGCGGTGAAGCCGACCTTGGCGTTGCCGTCGTTGTTGATGGCCGAGCCCCGGATGACGGCCTGGATGGAGTCCCCGTCCCGCAGCGCGTCCTCCAGCCGCTTGAGCACCACGATGCCGACACCGCTGGAGGGCACCGTGCCCTGCCCCTTCGCGTCGAAGGGACGGCAGTGGCCGTCCGGAGACGTGATGCCGCCCTGCTCATGGAGATAGCCGGACGGGCCGGACGCGAAGAGGGAGACGCCCCCCGCCAGGGCCACGTCGGACTCGCCCGTGCGCAGGCTCTGGCAGGCCAGGTGCACGGCCACCAGCGACGTGGAGCAGGCGGTCTGCACCGTGAGCGCGGGCCCGCGCAGGCCCAGCTGGTACGCCGTCGCGGTAGCGAGGAACTGCCACGGATTGCCCAGGCTGGACCGGTACGACTCCGAGGCCACGGACATGGAGCGGAAGCGAGGCAGCACCTGGTCCAGCCAGTAGCGAGGCACCCCCGAGCCCGCGAACAACCCCGCCTTGCCGGGCAGCCGCTTCGGGTCGTAGCCCGCCGTCTCGAGCGCCTCCCAGGCGCACTCCAGGAACACGCGGAGCTGCGGATCCATCAGCCGCGCGTCCAGCGGGCTGTAGCCGAAGAACGCGGCGTCGAAGGACTCCACGTCCTCCAGCAGGCCCGAGGCCCGGACATAGGCGGGGTCGTCCAGGAGCTGGGGATCCTCGCCCGCCGCGAGCAGCGCCTCCCGGCTGAACCGTGAGAGCCCTTCGCGTCCCTCCACCAGCAACGTCCACAGCGCATCGACGCTGGGGGCTCCCGGGAACCGCCCCGCACTGCCGATGACGGCGATGTGCTCCGAACGCGCGGGGCGTCGCTCGGGCTCCGGTGCCGGCTCCAGAGCCACTGGGACCGGGCGTGGGCTGGAGTCCGCGTCCAGGTGGCGCGCGAGGGCTTCGAGGGTCGGGAACTGGAACAGCGTGGCCATGCTCACGCGGATGCCCAGCTCCGAGGCCAGCGCGGACTGGACCCGCGCGAGCAGCAGCGAGTTCCCGCCCGCGTCGAAGAAGCCCTCCTGCCTGCCGACGCGTTCCACGCCGAGAATCCGGCACCAGATGCGCTCCAGCGCCTGCTCCCGCTCCGAGGAGTGAGTGGCTTCGGGAATGGCCCGGCCCCTGACGGAGGGCAGCGGCAGCGCGTCGCGGTCCAGCTTCCCCGTGGGCCCCAGCGGGAAGGCCTCCAGCAGCACCAGCTCCCGGGGAACCATGTGAGGGGGAAGCGTCTCGCCCAGCGAGTCCCTGAACGCGGGCGTCAGCAACCGTGACGCCGTGGCGGCATCCCGGGGGATGACGTAGCCCACGAGGTGCCGCTCTCCCGCGAGCAGCCGGGGCTCGACCACGGCGTCCCGAACTTCGGGATGCTTGCGCAGCGCCGCCTCGATTTCGCCCAGCTCGATGCGGAAGCCGCGCAGCTTGAGCTGGCGATCCGACCGTCCATGGAAGTCGATGCGGCCGTCCGGCCGGTGGCTGGCGACGTCGCCGCTCTTGTAGAGGCGGGCGCCCGGCTCCGCGCTGAAGGGATGGGGGATGAACCGCTCCGCGTCGAGCTCGGGCCGGTTCAGGTAGCCGTGCGCCAGCCCCTTGCCCCCGATGTAGAGCGCGCCGCGCACGCCCACGGGGACGGGCGCCAGGAATTCATCCAGCAGGTAGACCTCGTAGCCCGGGAGCGGCGTCCCGATGGCGTACGGGCCCTGGCCCGCGGTGCACTCCATGCTCGTCGTGAAGACCGTGGCCTCGGTGGGCCCATACACCTGGAGGAACCGGCGGCCCGGAGCCCAGGTGTCCACGAGCCGCGCGGGAAGCTCCTCGCCACCAATCGCGAGCGTCTTCAGGTCCGGAAGCGCCCGCCACGCCATGGAACCCAGCGCCGCCGGCGTGAACATCGCGATGTGGATGCGCTGTTGCTCCAGGAAGTCCGCCAGCTCCTCACCGGCGGCCACGTCCTCCTGGGCCAGCAGGCACAGCGTGGCGCCGGAGGAGAGCGTCGGGAAGATCTCCCCCACGGAGAAGTCGAAGCCGAACCGGGAGCACTGCGCCACGCGCAGCCCCGGTGCGAAGCCGAAGTCGGAAGCCACGGTCCCGGACAGGTGCGCCGCGCTCCGGTGACCGATGCGCACGCCCTTGGGCTGGCCCGTCGAACCGGAGGTGTAGATGACGTACGCGAGGTCATCCCCGGTAACGTGGACCCGGGGATTCTCCTCCGAGCCACCGCGCACCTGCTCCAGCGCGATCACCGGAACGCCCGCGCCCTGCATGAGCGCGAGCGTCGCCTCCTGCGCGAGGATGCACTTCAGTCCCGCGTCTCGCGCCGTGAACTCCAGCCGCGCGCGCGGATACGCGGGGTCCAGCGGCACGTAGGCCGCGCCCGCCTTCAGCGTCGCCAGCATGGCGATGATCAGCTCGAAGGACCGCTGGAGGCACACCCCCACGAAGTCTCCGGGCCCGATGCCCTGCGACAGGAGGTGATGGGCCAGCCAGTTCGCCTCCGTGTTCAGCGCCCGGTAGCTCAGGGTTCGGCCCTGGAAGACGAGGGCCGGCGCGTCCGGCGTGCGCTCCACCTGCGCTTCGAACGGGTGATGCAGGCAGTCCGCGTGCGGCACGTCCTCCACGGGTCCCTGTGCCCATTCGAGCAGCCGCGTCTGCTCCGCTTCGGAGAGCAGCGGCAGCGTCGCCACCGGCCGCTCCGGGGTCCGCACGGCCTCGCGCAGCAGCGTCAAGAAGTGGTCGCTGAGCTGGTGGATCATCCAGGGCTCGAAGACGTCCAGCGCGTACTCCCACCGCACGGACATGCCGTCCGGCCGCTCATCCAGCTCGATGGAGAGGTCCAGCTTCGACGTCCCCGTGTCGATGTCGTGGGGCTCCACCCGCCAGCCCGACTCCGGCACCGCGATGCGCGGCTCCAGCGTGCAGCACACCTGGAACAGCGGATTGGCGCCGGGGATGCGCGGCGGGTTCACCGCCTCCACGATGCGCGGGAGCGGCGCGTCCTGGTGTTCGAGCGCCTCCAGGCAGACGTGGCGCACCTGCGCCAGCAGGTCCCGGACGCTCAGCCCCTGGGGGAACCGCAGCCGCAGCGGCAGCAGGTTCACGAAGTGCCCGGAGATGGCCTGCGACTCCTCGCGGCTCCGTCCGGAGAAGGCGCCTCCGACCAGGAGGTCCTCCGCGCCGGAGTAGCGGTGCAGCAACGCCCCCAACGCCGCCAGCATCGTCATGAAGAGCGTGGCGTCCTCACCGCGTCCCAGCGCCTTCACCGACTCCAGCAGGTCCCTGGGGATCCGCACGACGTGCTTCGCCCCCCGGAAGGTCGGGACCGGAGGCCGCGCATGCTGCGTGGGCAGCTCCAGGTGCGGCGCCCCTTCGAGCGCCTGCTTCCACCATCCGAGGTGCGGTGCGATGGCCTGCGGGTAGCCAGCCCCCTGCTGCCAGACGGCGAAGTCGCCGTACTGGAGCCGTGGGGGCGGTAGCGCGGGGGCCTCCGCCAGGCAGAACCGATGCAGTTCCTGGAGGAACGCCGCCATCGTGAAGCCATCCACGATGAGGTGATGCATCACCAGGACGAGACGACTCTCCATCGCGCTCAGCCGGATCCACGTCGCCCGCAGCAGCGGCCCGTGCTCCAGGTCGAAGGGCGCACGCGCCTCCTGGGTGGCCAGCAGCGACGCCTTCGCGCTCCGCAGGCTCACGGGAACGGCGCGCAGGTCCACGCGTCGCAGGTGGAACGGCACCCCGGCCTCCACCCGCTGGAAGGGGCCCTCCGGCGTGGAGCCGAAGGTCGTTCGCAGCACTTCATGCCGGGCGATGAGGGAAAGAAACGCACGCTCCAGCGCATCGGGCTGGAGGTCACCGGGCAGGTACAGGGTGAAGGGCTCGTTGTAGACGGCGCTTCGGGGAGCCACCTGCTCCAGCAGCCACAGCTGCCGCTGGGCATCGGACAGGGGCAGGGGCCGCGTCCGGTCCACCGGGACGATGGGCGGCAGGGCGAGGCGACGCCCCTCCTTCCGTTCCTGCTCCACCAGCCGCGCCAGCTCCGCGATGTTCGGACTGTCGAAGAGCGTCCGCACGGGCAGGCGGACCGACACCGCCTGCTCCAGCCGCTCGATGAGGCGGATGGCGAGCAGCGAGTCCCCACCAGACTCCATGAAGCGGTCCTGCCTTCCGGCCTGCTGCGTCCCCAGGACCTCCGACCAGACGCGCGCGATCTCCCGCTCCAGCGGCGTGCTCGGCGCTTCCCCGTCCCCACTCCCGAAGCGCGGCGCCGGAAGCTTCTGGGACTCCACCTTGCCACTGGAGTTGAGCGGCAGCCGGTCCAGCACCATGACCGCATGCGGGAGCATGAAGTCCGGCAGCTTCGAGCCCAGATACGCGCGCAGCTCCGTGTCCTCCAGGGCCGCGCCTTCACGCCGTGAGACATACGCGACGAGCCGCTTGTCGCCGGGAGACGCCTCGTGCACCCGGACCACGGCGTCACCCACCCGGGCATGCGCGCGCAGGACGCTTTCAAGCTCTCCCAGCTCGACCCGCGCGCCGCGAATCTTCACCTGGTGATCCACCCGCCCCAGGAACTCCAGGTTGCCGTCCGCCAGCCACCGCGCCCGGTCCCCCGTCCGGTACATCCGCGCTCCGGGCACGTCGCTGAACGGATCCGGGAGGAACCGCTCGCCGGTCAGGGCAGGCCGGTTCAGGTAGCCCCGCGCGAGCCCTTCTCCGCCCAGGTACAGCTCGCCTGCCTCACCG
Source organism: Corallococcus exercitus (assembly GCF_042231735.1). Classification (GTDB taxonomy): domain Bacteria; phylum Myxococcota; class Myxococcia; order Myxococcales; family Myxococcaceae; genus Corallococcus; species Corallococcus exercitus_B. The sequence goes on along the minus strand of NZ_CP102577.1, from coordinate 7,886,855 downwards.
GCGGACAGCGGCCTCCCCGCGTCATCCAGGACGTGCAGCCGGAGGTTCGCGAGCGGCCTGCCGATGGGAATGGACCGCCCCGGTTCTGGAGGCACGTGGAGCTCATACGCCGTCGCGGAGGTGGTGCACTCGGTGGGTCCGTAGCTGTTGAGCAGTCGTTGGGGCTTTCCCCGCGCCATGACTCGCGCCACCCACTTGGGGTCCAGCACGTCACCGCCCACCATCAAGACGCGGAGCAGGCCGAATGCGTCCGGGATGGCCTCCGCCAGTTGATGGAACAGCGACGTGCTCAGCACCGCGGCGGAGATGGCATCACGCCGGAGCTTCTCCGCGAGGAGCGGAGGCGACAGCAGGGTCTCCCGTGAAACCAGACACAGCGTCGCTCCATTCAGGAGCGCGCCCCAGACCTCCAGCGTCGAGGCATCAAAGGCATACGACGCGGCCTGGAGCACGCGGTCCTCGCGCCGGAAGCCCATGAAGCCCGCATCCAGCACCAGCCGCGCCACGCCCCGGTGCGGGATGCACACGCCCTTGGGCCTGCCCGTGGAGCCCGACGTGTAGAGCACATACGCCAGCGAGTCCGGCCCCGCCCCGCCCTTCACGTTCACGGCATCCAGCTCTTCCGGAGGCTCATCCGGAGTGGGAGCTGCGACGACGTGTCCCTGGAAGCGCAGCCCCTGGATTGCCTCGCGCCGTCCCACGAGGACCCGCATCCCGGAGTCCTCCACCATCGCGGCGAGCCGCTCCGAGGGATGGCCTGGGTCCAGCGGCAGATAGGCGCCTCCTGCCTTCAGGATGCCCAGCAATCCCACCAGCGTCTCCGGTGTGCGGTCGACGTGGATGCCCACGGGCTGGTCGGGCCCGACGCCCAGGGCCTGGAGCCGCCGGGCCAGCCGGTTCGCGCGACGGTTGAGTGCGTCATAGCGGACCACGCCCCCTTCGAAATGCACCGCCACGGCTTCCGGTGTGTCTCGTGCGTGTGACTCAAACAACGTGGCGAGGTCCGGCCCCGGGCGCGCGGTGATGAAATTCATGACGAGTCATTGCCCCCCACCTTCTCAACGCACAGGGCCGGGAACCTTCGCCCCCGGCCCCGGTATGACGTACGCTGGAGTGCCATGAGCCCCATCGTGCACGCCGAACTGTCCTGGCTTCTGGCGCAAGGCCTGCGCGAGCGGCGTGACCGCCTCCTGGTCACCTGCGCGGGGTTGGCGCCGGACTTGGATGGTTTGTCATTGCTGGCGGGTGAAGAGTTCTATTCGCGTTATCACCACGTGATTTTCCATGGCTACGTGGGAGCGCTCGTCACGCTGGCGGTCTGCACCGCGTTGGCACGGCAGCGAGCAGCCGTGGCCCTGCTGTCGGTGGCTGCATTCCATGGTCATCTGCTGTGCGACCTCGCCGGGAGCGGTCCCGGCTGGCCCATCCACTATCTGTGGCCGCAGAGCCTGGAGGCGTGGTCCTGGTCCGGCCAGTGGAACCTGGCCTCGTGGCAGAACTCGCTCATTGGACTGGCCGCGACGCTGGCGTGCCTGGCGTGCGCCCTGCCCTTCCGGCGGACCGTGCTGGAGTTGCTGTCACCGCGCTGGGACGCGGAGGTGGTCCGCACGGTGCGGCGGCGCTTCTTGCGAGAGGGGGATTCCGGCCCGGCCTGAAGTGGACGGGCTGGACTGGCCTACGGCGTGGCGGCGGGCCCCACCAGGGTCACTTCGAAGAGGTCGGGCCACAGCTTGCCGGTGAGGAACAGGCGGCCGGTGCCGGGCTCCAGCGCGATGCCGTTGAGCACCGCCTCATAGCTGCGCACCCGCCCGCGCACCGCCTGCGCCAGCGAGGACGCGTCGATGACCGCCAGCACGCGGCCCGTCGCGTAGTCGATCTTCAGGATGTTGTTGGAATGCCAGACGTTGGCGTAGACGCCGTCCTCCGCGCACTCCAGCTCGTTGAGCAGCTCCTGCGGCACGCCCTGCAACGTCACCTGCACCTGGGACTTCACGCGGAAGTCCTTCGGGTCGTGGAAGCGCAGCGTGGACGTGCCGTCGCTACGCACCAGCTGGCCCCGCCAGTAGCACAGACCCCAGCCCTCGCCGTCGTACGACACCTGCTTCTCCTGCGCGGGCGGCGTGCCGTTCCACACGAAGAGCGTCTCGTCCTGCCAGGTGAGCTGGTACAGCCGCTCGCCGTCGCTCGCGAGCCCCTCCGGGAACACGCCCGGCAGGGACTGCTTCCACAGCGGCGCCGCCTGCTCCAGCGAGATGCGGCGCAGGTCGCCCTTCTCACCGGTGCTCTCGTAGAGCTGGCCCTGGTGGAACTGGAGCCCCTGCGTGAAGGCCGTGGGGTCGTGCGGATATGTGTGGAGGATGCTCGCCACCAGCCGCTGGGGCGTGGCCTCTGGAGTGCCCGCGTCCGTCGTCTGGCGCTGCGTGGGCGCGCACGCCAGGCACAGGAGCGGCAACGACAGGGTCCAGGAGAGGCGGCGCATGGGCTTCCTTGCGACAAGCGGCTTGGCCCCGCCACCTTAGCGCGCCAGCCAGCGGGACGGCGTCACTCGCGCGTCACCCCGAGGGCCACCTCCACCGCGCCGCGCAGCTCATCCATATCGAACGGCTTGTTGAGCACACAGGCGGCCCCCAGGCGCAGGGCCTCACGGTGCAGCTGCACGTCGCCGAAGGCGGTGATGAGGATGACCGGCGTGTTCCACTGCTCGCGCCGCAGCCGGGCGAGCACCTCCAGGCCCGTGAAGCCCGGCATGCGCACGTCGGTGATGATGAGGTCGGGCGCGCGCGACTCCTCCGCCGTCAGCCCTTCAATGAGGACGCGCACCAGGCCCGGCCCGTCCGACGCCTCCACCACCTCATAGCCGCGCCGCACGAGCATCTTGCGGATGAGCGTGCGCATCTCCAGCTGATCATCCGCGACCAGGATGCGCGGGGCCCGGGCGGGCTCGGAGTGGGGGTCTTCCCAGGCCGCGCCGCGCGCGACCCCTTCCGTCTGCTCGTGCACCATGGGCGTGGACTCCTGAAGGGTTGAGAGGGGACCTCCGGCTCCATGAGCATCCGCCGTGCCATGCCCGGAGGGCGCCGTGGCGGTGGGGCCTGGGGCATGCCGCCCCCGGGCGAAATGCCCCGCTTGGGGCACTTTGCCCCGCGCCTGGAGGTCTTCCGGGGCCGGGCTCCCCTCTGAAGGGGGGTTCTGGAGGGGTTGGCCCACGGGCTGCAATGAAGTCCGGGCGTCGGACCGGATGCGGGGCTTCCTCAACGAGCTCCCTTCAGGCAGCTGGGCCACCGGTGGCTCCCGGTGTCGCTGGTGGAACGGGACCGCTGCCTCCTTCCCAGGGTGCCCACCGCATCCGGTTCGACTCTTTTACCCGCTCCGTCCGGAAGGCCTGCTTCCGGCCGCCACCAAGGAGAACGCACGATGGTCCGCACGCTTCCGTCCCGCCGCCACCTTGCCCGCGCGCTCACGCTGCTGCCCCTGGTCGCCCTGGGGGCCTGCAAGCCGGCAGCGGACGTGGCTCCTCCCTCCCGCCCCACGCTGCCGCTCAGGGCAGCCCCCACGCCGACGGCCACGACGCCTTCGGGCGCGAAGGTGGAGCCGGCGGTCTATTCACCCACGCCGGGGTCGCCCGGCGCGCTCATGTCCCTGGCGCCGCTCGTGGACACGGTGAAGGGCGCGGTGGTGAACGTGGAGGTGCAGGCCCGCGCCCGGCCCGCGATGGGCGGGAGGATGCAGGGCCTTCCCCCCGGCCTCGCCGAGCGCTTCGGCATGCCGGGCGGACAGAACCCCTTCGGCGAGGGCGGCGCGCCCGCGAAGCAGGGGGTGGGGTCGGGCTTCGTCATCGACCCGTCCGGCCTGGTGCTCACGAACAACCACGTGGTGGAGGGCGCGGACGTCGTCCGGGTGAAGCTGGAGGACGGGCGCGCGTTCGACGCGGAGGTGCTGGGCCGCGACTCGCTCACGGACGTGGCGCTGCTCCAGCTGAAGGGCGTGTCCGGGAACCTGCCGTTCGTGAAGCTGGGGGATTCGGATGGCCTGCGCGTGGGCGACCCCGTGATGGCCATTGGCAATCCGTTCGGGCTCGCGTCGAGCGTGAGCGCGGGCATCCTGTCCGCCCGGGCGCGCGACATCCACGCGGGTCCGTATGACGACTTCCTGCAGACGGACGCGGCCATCAACCCGGGCAACTCTGGCGGCCCCCTCTTCAACATGAGGGGCGAGGTGGTGGGCATGAACACGGCCATCATCGGCGGCGCGACGGGCATCGGCTTCGCGGTGCCGGCGAACCTCATCCAGGCGCTCCTGCCGCAGCTCCAGGAGACGGGCGTGGTGCGCCGGGGCTGGGTGGGCCTGGCGGTGCAGGACCTCACGCCGGAGCTGGCGCGCGCGCTGCGCGTGGACGCGGCGAAGGGCGCGGTGGTGGCCGGCGTCACCGCGGGCGGGCCGGGTGAGCGGGCGGGCCTGCGCGAGGAGGACATCATCACGTCGGTGGGCGAGCGCGCGGTGGACTCCGCCGGGTCGCTGACGCGCGCGGTGGCGCTGCTCAAGCCGGGCAGCGAGGTGAAGGTGAGCGTGGTGCGTGGCGGCAAGGCGATGGAGGTGCCGGTGAAGCTGGGCACCCGGCCCACGCAGCGGGGTGAAGAGGAAGTGACGCCCCGGGACGCGACGCCCGCGCCCCTGTCGAAGCGGCTGGGCCTGCGGCTGTCGGAGGCGCAGGACGGCAGCGGTGGCGCGCAGGTGGTGTCGGTGGAGTCCGGCAGCGCCGCGGAGCGCGCGGGGCTCGTGCCCGGGATGGTGCTGACGCAGGTGGGCGACCAGAAGGTGTCCGGCGTCGCGGAGGCGGCGCAGGCCCTGACGTCCGCGGAGCCAGGAGCCGCGCTGCTCCTGCGCGCGCGGGTGCCTGGACAGGACGGGGCGCTCTTGCGCGCGATTGAAGTGCCGCAGCGGTAGTTTGGATTTGTAATGGCGCGCTCCACCGGCCGGGTGTGAGCGCGCCGTTGTTTTTCAGCGGGTGGTGATCAGCCCGGCCCGGGTGAGCAGCTCGCGCACGCGCCGGGCCAGCGCCACGTGTTCGGGGTTGGCCACGGTGAAGCGTTCCGGGGTCAGGACGATGAGGGTGCCCTTGTCCTCCACCGGTTCGATGCGCACGGGTGCGGGCAGCGGCGGCACGGTGCCGCGCTGCTTGGAGAAGTAGGTCAGCCAGCCGACCCAGGGGACTGGCTGGTCATTGTCATCCATGTCCCGGTGGGCATGGGACATGGCAACGGCCCAGTCAGGGTCCATGGCCAGTGCCATGCTGCGTACAGCCTCCGTAAGCACAGGGGCGGAGATCACCCGCTCCGCGTTCGGACTTCGCCCGAGCGTGGGCAGGCTCAGCACGCAGCTATTGGGGATGACTTCGGAGTAGCACCCACAGAGGATGCCCAGGGCCGATCTATCGTAATCCCCTCCGCCATTACCAAAGGAGACATTGAAGCCCAGCTCCTCGATGACCGGCTTCCCCTTCTCGCGGTTGACGCCTCGCCGGAACATCTCGGTGAGCGTCGACATGTCCGATGACGACAGGGGAAATTTGCGCTCGTCCTTGAGCGACCGCGTGGGCCTGTACCAGTGAGCAAAAAACGGGTCGCACGGAGCCAACAGTTCCAGGAGCCTCGCGGTCCGCCGTCCACAGTCTTCAGGTACTTCCCTGCGCACACCCCAATAGGCACCTGCGTAGTACGTCTCGATCCGAGTCCAGGGCCTGTCCGTGGCGGTCACAGCGTTCCCTCCTTAGCGTGCTTGAGTGTGCACGATCCGGATCCCTTGAATGCCTTTGTTTTTGAGGAGCATCTCGATTGCGTTCGCGGCCTTCTCCTCGGCGACATGCCACTCGATGCGAACCCCCAGTCCTTGAACGGCTTCGAGCTGCCGTCTCGCCTGCTTAGCGAGTGCTTCTGCTCCCGTGCGTTCGAACCACGGCTTCGGATCCAAGTGATCCAAGAACTTGTTCGCATAGCCCGGTCCCTTGGCATCGAGTAGCCTCCCGTCCCGGAACCCGTCGAACTTCACATCGCCCACCCAGTACGCCTCGTCCGCTGAGTGCCCGGAGATCTGCTCCTGGTAGCGCCGGGCCCGTGGGGACATCGACTCCTTCGCGGGCCCCCACTTCCCTGGCTCGTCCGGAGCCGGCGCCACGTTGGCCTTCTGGAGGATGAGGGCCGCGCCAGGTCCTCCGCTCAGCACCGCCGCCGCGCGTCCGACTGGCACCGCGACGCGCTCGACACTCAGCAGTCCCTCCGCGGACACCGCGAGCACGGGCACCGTGGCCTCCACTCCCGCCGCTGCTCGCGTCAACGTGCGCGTCGTCGCGGAAGCCGTGCCCCACAGCATGAGGACGTTCGTGGTCAGCCGCGCCGCTTCGCGGATCTGCTCGCCCTCCGTCATGTAGCGGAAGCGCTCCCAGTACGCGGGCGATGAAGCGATGAGCGCTGTGACGCCCGCGGGGAGATGACGCAGGCTCGCGATGCTGTCCGTGGGATGGGACAGGAGCTGCCCCATGCCGTGGTACAGCTCCGCGAACGCATCCTCCGCGCCATCCAGTGAGCGGCTGAGGACGTCCGCGTCGTCGTACACCTCCGCGAGCGGTCGCCAATCCACTGCACGCAGCCGCGCATCGACGTGGCGGAAGACACCGCCCCTGCCGCTGTAGAAGCGCCCCAGCTCGAAGTTGCCCGCGCGGAAGGTCCCGTCCTTCCACTGCACGGGCGCCACCTTCTGCTGCGTTCGTCCATCGAGCGCCCAGGCCAGGTACCCATCCGGCCGCAGCACCGCCACCTGCTCCCGGACGAACCGCTCCATCCGGCGCACCAGCTCATCGCGGGACACCTCGCCGCGCTCCAGCACCTCGCGCAGCAGGAAGCCCGCCGCCATGCGGGGCGGATAGGTGCCTGGCGTCACCGGCTTCTCCATCAGCCGGTTCAGCACCTCGGCCGCGTCATCGGGCGTGAAGGGATTGCGGCGGACCGGCAGCTCCTCCAGGCCCTCCAGCCCGGCGCGCAGCAGCAGCTTCTCGAACGCGTCCACCTCCAGCAGGCCCAGCTCCACGGCCTGCCGCGTCTGCTCCTCCGCGCTCCCGAGGAGCACCGTTCCCGGAGGCAGCCGCACGGGAACGTCATCCCCCACCGTGCCGCCTGCCCCCGCGGACACATCCCCATGCAGCGGCGCGGGCGATGCGCTGTGGTAGCGCGCGTAGCCCTGCAACCCCACCGGCAAGGAACGGGCGCGTCCCCCCGCGCAGCCCACCAGACCCGCGATGAGCACCAGACCCAGCCATGCGCGCCGGTCCCCTCCCCTGCCACGCAGTGCCTGAATCCCTCTCATCCCCGTTCCTCCTGGTGAACAGGGTTAGCAGGGAGTCCTGACATCCTGGCCGCAACGCGGTGCGAAATGACGTGGCCAGTGCGCGGGCGACCCGCTGACCCGCTGGCTGCCCCGGATGTCCGGTGTCACGCGGTTCACATGACGTGGCGCCTGGAAGCCCCGGGCAGGGGGAGGACTTTTGACGGGTGTTTCACGCGTCCGTCATTTGACCGACTCCGGGGGTTCGAAAATCACGGCGGCGGTGGCGTAGAGTGGCGGTCGTGCCGCGCTGCCTCACATGCGGGCGGCGTTGGGAGGGCTCTCACGCGCCGTGCCCGCCCGGCGTCCCGCCTCCCATCGCTCCGCCGTCCGATGCCTCGCTCCTCGTGCCCGACGTTCCGGGCTACCGCTGCGAGAAGGTCATCGCGCGCGGCGGCTTCGGCGTGCTCCTGGCCGCGCACAAGCGCTCCGCCGACGGCACCGAGGGTGAACGCATCGCGCTGAAGCTGGCGCGTCCCGGCATCGCGCTCGCGGAGGCGCAGCTCGCCCGCGAGGCGGAGGCCCTGCGCGTCATCGGGCCGCCCACCGTGCCCGCGCTCCACGACACCGGCACGTTGCCCGGCGGACAGCGCTTCGTCGCCATGGAGTACGTGCCGCTGCCCACGCTGGCGGACTGGCTGGCCCAGGTGTCCGGCCCCATGTCGCCGCAGGAGTTCGGGCCTCGCGCCAGCGCGCTCCTGGAGGCGGTGGCCATCGTGCACGCGCACGGGCTGGTGCACTGCGACCTCAAGCCCGAGCACGTCTTCCTGGACGACGCCCACGGCCGCGCCCGCGTCTTCGACTTCGGCCTGGTGCAGCGTCCGGCCCCCGACGCGCTCGCCGACGACGGCACGCCCGGCGACCCGTCCTCCTTCGCCGGCACCGCCGAATACATGGCCCCCGAGCAGTGCGCGGGCCACGCGGCCCTGGATGCGCGCACGGACGTGTACGCGCTGGGCATCATCCTCTACGAGCTCATCACCGGCCGGCCACCCTTCTTCGGCTCGCTCACGGAGGTGCTCCAGGCGCACCTGTCGCTCCGGCCGCCGCCTCCGTCGGAGTTCGCCCCGGTGGCGCCGCCGGTGGAGGAGGTCGTGCTGCGCTGTCTGGCCAAGGAGCCCGCGCGCCGTCCTCGCGACGCGGCCACCGTGGCCCAGGCGCTGCGCGCCGCGCTGGACCACGCGGGCCAGTCCGCGGTGCAGCCCGCGCCCCGGCTCACCCTGCTGCCGGAGGTGCGCCCCGCGCAGACGCGCCGCTCGGTAGCGGTGCTGTTCTTCACCTCCTCGCGCGCGAACCCCGTCGCCGTGCAGAAGGCCCTGGCCGCCTACGGAGGCCACATGGCCTTCACGGACGGCGAGCGCTTCGCGGGCGTCTTCGACCCCGACGTGGGGGAGAACCCCGTGCGCCGCGCGCTGCGCGCCGCCGAAGGCCTGGCCGAGCGGGGACTCGCCCCCGCCGCGCTCGTGGACGTGGCCACCGTCACCGTGCAGCGCCGCCGCGACGGCGCGCCCCGCTACCTGGGCGCCATCTTCGCGCGCGAGGACCGCTATCCCCACGTGCCGGAGCTGCGAGGCCCCCTGCTCTCCCCCGCCGCCGCGGAGGCCGTGCCGGAGGTGCCGTGCCTGCCGGTGCCAGGGCGCTCCGGGCTGATGCGCCCCGCGCCCTCCGGCGCCGCGCCCCGGCCGGACGTCACCGTGCTGCAGCTGGGCAGCGCGATGCTGGTGGGCCGCGACGCGGAGCTGGAGCAGCTGCTGGACAGCGCTCGCACCGCGGTGTCGGACGCGGCGCCCACCATCGTCACCGTGCGCGGCGACCGGGGCCACGGCAAGAGCCACCTGTCCTCCACGCTGAGCCTGCGGCTGAGGGCCGCGCTGCCGCACGCGCGCGTCTACTCCATGCGCTCGCGAGAGCCCGTGCAGGGCGACCCGGAAGGCACGCTGCGCACGCTCTTGCGCGTGGCGCTGCACGGCTTCGACCGCGACGACACCGACACGCAGGAGGACGGCCGCACCGCCATCCTCGACCGGCTGGGGACGCGGCTGGGCATGGAGCTGTGGCCGGGCGTGGCCGCGACGCTCGGGTGGTACGCGCCGGGCGGGCCGGAGCTGCACAGCTGGGCCGCGGCCCCGGGCGCGCTGCGCTCACTGGCCCTGCGCGCCACGGGTGAATTGCTGGCGGCGAGCGCCCGCGAACGGCCGCTGTGCCTCATCGTGGACGACGCGCACTTCGCCGAGGAGACGGCGCTGGACGCGCTGGAGTACGCGGCGCTCGCGGAGACGAGCGTCCCCCTGTGGGTCTGCGTGCTGGTGCGTCCGGGCTTCGAGCTGAGCCGCCCCGCATGGGGCGCCCGCGCCGCGCGCCAGCTGGACCTGCCCCTGTCCGGCCTGTCTCCGGGCGACGCGCAGGCCCTGTGCCGCACGCTGCTCAAGCCGGTGGAGAACGTGCCCGCGCAGGCGGTGGAGCGCATCGTCGAGCGCGCGCAGCGCGTGCCCCTGTTCCTGGTGGAGCTGGTGCGCGGCCTCAAGCGTCAGGGGCTGGTGCGGCAGCGGTCGCCGGGCGGCAACTGGTACCTCGTCACGGACGAGCTGGACCGCGTGCCGGAGCTGCGGCTGGTGGAGTGGCTGGCGGACCGCGAGCTGGGCGCGCTGCCTCCGGCGCTCGCCGCGCATGCCCGGCTGTGCGCGCTGCTGGGCGCGACCTTCACCGCCACGGCGGCGGACGGCGTGGTGCGCGAGCTGGAGCGCGACGGCGCCGCGGCGCAGTTCCCGCTGGACGTGGGACACGCGACGCGGCGGCTGTTGGACTCGGGGCTGCTGGTGGAGCACCGGCTGGAGGGGCTGAGCTTCCGCAACGAGCTGGTGCGCGAGGCCGTGGTCGCGGGCCTGCCCGCCGAGGAGAAGGCGCGCATCCACCGCGCCGCGTACCGCCACTACCTGAGCCCGGCGGGCGCGCAGGAGCGTCAGCGGCTGGCCCGGCTCGCGCTGCACGCGGCGGCGGCGGGCCTGCGTGACGAGGCGGCGGCGCTGACCATCGACCTGGCGGAGTCCGCGCGGGGCCGTCACGCGTTCCTCGACGCGGAGGCCATGTACACGCGCGCCCTGGAGCTCATCGAGCCCGAGGACGAGCTGCGCGGCCTCACGGCGCTGCGGGGCCGCGGCCTGATGCGCTACCGCATCGGCCGGTACGAGGACTCGCTCACGGACTTCGCCATCGCGCGCGAGCGGGCGCGGGGCCTGGGGGATTCGCGCGCGGAGGTGGAGCTGCTGCTCGACGAGGCGATGGCGCTCGACTGGGTGAACGACTACGCGCGCAGCGAGGCGCGGGCCCAGGAGGCGCAGCAGCTGGCGGAGACGGTGACGTCGCCCTACGTGCAGGCGCGGCTGCTGCTGGCGCTGGGCCGCGCGCAGTTCCGCAAGGGTGAGTGGCTGGACGCGCTGATGCCGCTGGAGGCCGCGGCGGAGCGGGCGCGCAAGCTGGGCGACGCGGGCTACGAGACGCTGGTGGTGGCGCTGCTCCTGATGGCGGTCATCCTGCCGAACCTGGGCGACATCGACGGCGCCGAGCGCGTGATGGACGAGGTCATCAGCGCGTGCACGGAGCGCGGTGACCGCTTCCACCTGGGCTCGGCCATCAACAACCGCCGCAACCTGTGGGTGGCACGCCGGGATTTGACGCACGCGCTGAAGGACCAGGAGCGCTTCATGCAGCTGGGGCGCGAGCTGGGCGTGGTGGGCTGGGAGTACTTCGCCGAGCACAACATGGGCGAGCTGTACTACCAGGCGGGCGACGTGGAGGCGGCGGCGCCGCACATCGCGCGGGCCATCGTGCTGGAGCGCCGGCATCCGGAGGTGGCGCACCGTCCGTGGGCGCTGCTGCTCCAGGCGCGGGCCATGGCATGGACGGGCCGGCACGACCGGGCGCGCGACCTGCTGGAGCAGGTGCGGCAGACGATGGCGAACAACCGCCACGGCGTGAACCTGAGCCCGTCGGAGGAAGTGCTGTTCTCCATGGTGGAGCTGTCCGCCAGGGACGCGACGGCCGAGGAGTGGCACGCCCTGCGGGAGCGCTCCGCCCAGGCGTCCGTGGAGCAGGAGCCGCTCGAGGTGCTGGAGATGATGGGCCTCGCGGCCTGGCGCCGGGGCGACTTCGCGGAGGCGATGCTCGCGCTCGGAGAGGCGCTGGCCCGCGCGGCGCACGTGCCGAACCTGATGGAGGACCGCATCCGCCGCTCGCTGGAGCGGGTGAGGGACCTCACGCCCGCGGCGTAGCCCGCCGGCGTCGCACCGCACGCGAACCGCGTCCAGGCCCTGACGGGCGCTACGCCGACCGCGAGAGCGCCGTCGTCGCGGCGATGATGAGCCCCATCAGCGACTCACCCACCAGCGCTCCGGAGCCCAACGACGGCACGTGCGCATCCGTCGTCCTGGGCGACCACTTCCGCGCGAGCGCCGCCAGCCCCGCGCCCAGGCACAGCGTCACCGCGAAGTAGGCGGGCGTGATGAAGCCGATGCCCATCGCCACCGGCGACGGCAGCCACCGCGCCGCCCGGCCCCTCGCGGCAATCGTCAGCACCGCGCCCACCGCGCAGCCCACCAGCGCGCCCCAGCCCGCGTACGGCGGCAGGCCGGCCAGGCCTCGCACGGACACCTCCGCCACCGCGCGGAACTGCGCCGCCGCGGGCACCGGCAACACCGCCGTGCCCAGGCCGTAGGCCTTCACCAGCAGCAGGTAGGCCGGCACCGCCACGACCGCGCCCACCGCCACGCCCACCAGCTGCGCGGCCAGCTGCCGGGAGGCGGACGCGCCCAGCAGGTGCCCCGCCTTCAGCGACCACAGGCTCACGCCCGTCTGCGCCGCGGCGCCCGCCACCACCGAACCCGCCGCCACGTTGGGCGACAGCTCCCCGGGCCGCACCACGCCGAAGACGACCTGCGTGAGGTTCCCCATCTGGCTCACCGGCGACACGTCCGTCTGCCCCGCGCCCCGGGCACACACCGCGCACAGCGGCACCAGCAGCGCGAGCGCCAGCAGCATCGACGGCACGCCCAGCCCGAACAGCACCCCGCCCAGCACCACCGCCAGCACGCACGCGACCGCCGCCACCCACAGGCTCCACCGGGGCAGCCCGCCCCGGCTCGCGCCCACCGAGCGCAGGTCCTTCGCCGCGCCCAGGAAGTCCCGCGCCTGCGCCGCCAGCGACACCACCGCCGCGCCCACCATCAACCCCACGCCGGGCCACATCAGCCACGAGGACAGCGGCTCGTACGCCGCGCCCGCCACCACGCCCGCGTCCACGAGCCCCGGCGCGAGCACGCCCCACGCCAGCCCCGAGCCCAGCAGCATGCTCAGCGCCAGCTGCAGGCCCGTCATCATCCCCACCGCCAGCAGCATGGGGCTCATCCCCACGCCCCACGTCAGCGACTCCAGCGTGACGCCGCCCACGCGGCCCGGCAGCGCCACCATCCCCGGCAGCCACCCGCGCGAATCGCGCATCCACGTGAGCAGCATCGCCACCACCCCGGCGCCCACCAGCGTCCGGCCCCTGCCAGCGGGCGAGCCCTGGGCCTCCGTGGGCGTGGCCGCGTGCAGCGTCGAAATCAGCTCCGCCGTGGCGATGCCCGTGGGGAACGGCAGGGCCTCCTGCTCCAGCAGGCGCCGCCGCAACAACCCCGCCACCAGCACGCCCACCACGCCCAGCACCAGGCCCCAGGCCGCGATGCCCCAGCCCGGCAGGCCCGTGCCCAGCAGGGCCAGCGCCGGCAGCGCGCCCAGCAACCCCGCCGACGCGGGCATCGCGCCCACCGCCGACGCGGCCGTCTGCGTGAGGTTGTTCTCCAGCGGCGTGTACGGCACGCCCCGCCTGCGCCCATAGGCCGCCAGGCCGCTGAAGCCCAGCACCGTCGCGGTGATGGAACCCGAGTCCCACCAGCCCGTCTTCATCCCCATGTAGAGGTTGGTGACGGCCAGCAACGCGCCGATGAGCAGCCCCATCCCCAGCGACCGGGCCGTCCACTCCCGGCCCTGGGAGGCCGCCGCCCCCGTAAGCCCCAGCTCCGTCACGGGCACCGGGTCCACCGGCCCCACCGCGACCTCGGGAGGAGCCGCGGGGTGGCCGGAGGAGGCGCTCATCGAGACGCCTCCGCCGAGCGTCCCACCAGTTCGCGCAGCTGCGCCAGGTCCAGCGGCTTGCTCAGCTTGAGGTTCGGCACGTCGCGCAGGAACGACGTCGTGCGCGGCGTGAACGCGCCACCCGTCATGAACACCATGCGCCCCGCCTGTTCCGGCGCCGAGCGCCCCAGCTCGAAGTACAGGTCCATCCCCGTCATCCCCGGCATCATCACGTCGCAGAGGATGAGGTCGAAGCGGCTGCCCTCATTCACCAGCCGCAGCGCCGCCTGCGCGCTGTTCGCCGTGGACACCTCGTGCTCCGTCGCCAGCGAGCGCTGCAGCGCCACCGTCACGTTGGGCTCGTCATCCACCACCAGGATGCGCGCCCGCGCCCCCGCCGGCGCCGTCGCCGACAGCCGGGGGTAGAGGTCCACCTCGTGCGCCGCCGACCGCAGCACCACGCGGAAGGTGCTGCCCTGGCCCGGCGTGCTCTCCGCGTGGATGGAGCCGCCCATGGACTCCACGATGCCGTGGCAGATGGACAGCCCCAGCCCCGTGCCCACGCCCACCGCCTTCGTGGTGAAGAACGGGTCGAAGATGCGCCCCAGCACCTCCGGCGTCATGCCCACGCCGGTGTCGCGCACCTCCACCACCACCTTGCCCGGCTCGCCCGGACGGATGATGGCGCGAATCTCGTGCTCGGTGACGGAGGACGGGTCCTCCGGGATGGCCTGCGCCGCGTTGAGCAGCAGGTTGAGGAACACCTGGCACAGCCGCGCCTCGCTCGCCTCCACCGCGGGCACGGGCTCGAACTCCGTCACCAGCCGCGCGCGGTGGCGGATGACGTTGTCCGCCATCTTGCACGCCAGCTCCACCGAGCGGCGCACGTCCACCGGCATGGGGCGCGACTCCTGCTCGCCCCGCGCAAAAACTTTCAGGTCCCGCACGATGGTCGCGATGCGCTCCGCGCCCTCCGTCGTCTCGCGCACCAGCTGCTGGATGGAGGCCACCGGCTGCGACGGGGCGCCTTGAGCCTCCAGCTTCTCCAGCCCCTCGCGGATGAGGTGCAGGTTCACCAGCATGTACGCCAGCGGGTTGTTGATTTCGTGCGCCACGCCCGCGCCCAGCGTGCCCACGCTGGCCAGCCGGTCCGCCACCACCAGCCGCGCCTGGAGCTGCCGGCGCTCGCTCAGGTCGCGGTGCACCATGATGTTCGCGATGACGCGCCCTTCGGCGTCGCGCAGCGGCACCACCACGGACTCGCAGACGCACGCCATGCCGTCCGCGCGGCGGAACTCCAGCTCCCCGCTCCAGCGCCCGTGCACCTCCAGCGCGGTGAGGATGGCGCCCGTCAGCCGGTCCGGCTCACCCGGGTGCAGCACGCTGAAGAGCGTCTGCCCCATGGCCTCCTTGCGGCTGCGGCCGAACATCCGCTCCGCGCTGGTGTTCCAGTCAATCACGCCACCCGCCAGGTCCGTGATGACGACGCCGTCGGAGATGCTCTCGAAGATGAGCGCCTGGCGGTGCAGCTCCTGCTCCGCCTGCTTGCGCGCGGTGATGTCCATCACCGTGCCCGTCACCCGCGCGGGCTGCCCCGCCGCGTCCAGCAGCACGTCGCCCTTGCACGAAATCCAGCGGAAGCCGCTGCCCGGGGGCTCGATGCGGTACTCCACGTCCACCTGCGAGCGCTGCTGGAGCGCCGTGGCCAGCCCCGCGCGAAGCCTGGGCAGGTCCGCCGGGTGCACCACCTCCTCCAGGTCCATGGCGCGGCCGGACAGCTTGCCCACGGCCAGGCCCAGGAGCCGGTCCACGTGCTCGCTCCAGGTCACCTGCCCGCTCTTCGCGTTCCAGTCCCAGATGCCCACGCGCGCGGCGGACAGCGCCTGGCGCAGCTGCTCCTCGCGCTGCTCCAGCACCTCGCGCCGGGAGAAGCGGAACACCGTCACCGTGCCCACCTGGAGCCGGTCGCCCTCCTGCAGCTCCGCGGTGGACACCGGCAGCCCGTTGAGGAACGTGCCGTTGGTGGACTCCAGGTCCGTGACGAGGCACGAGCCATCCGGCTTGCGCAGGATGCGCGCGTGCTTGCGCGACACCCCGTGGTCGTCGATGCGCACCTCCGCCTCCGAGCCGCGCCCGATGACGTGCTCGCCCGGCTCCAGCTTGTACGCCTTGCCGATGGCCGCCGGCGTGGTGGTGCTGATGAGGATGAGGCACGCCCCGGTCGAGGACGGGGCCGTCATCGACTGGCCCGCGCAGGTCGTGAGCTCGTCCACCAACGTCATCATGTATGCCAGCCCCCTGGCGTTCCCCTGCGCTCGGGCCGGCCATGTCCTCGCCGCCTGTCGTGCATGACGCCGTGCTCCGTGCAGGCCCGAAGTCCTGGCCCGGACCCCAACCATACCCCAACGGCTTCCAATGAACGTCCCTACACCTCCAGGACAGGCAGCGTGACTCCTGGTGAACGGGCAGACAGGCAGGCAGGGGAGCCACCAGGCATGGGTACTCGCGACCCACCCCGTGGATGGTAGGGTGCGGGGCATTCATGGCGGCGGACTCCGAGAGCACCTTCCGCATCCAGGCGCGCGCGGCCGCGAACGCCCAGGACAAGGCGCACGACACACCCCTCCGTCCCGAGCGCGGGCCGGGCACGCTCGCGGGCGAGTACGTGCTCAAGGGCATGCTGGCCGCCGGTGGCCACGGCAGCGTCTACGAGGCGGAGCACCGCATCCTGGGGCGGCACGCGGCGGTGAAGGTGCTGCACTCGCACCTGGCGGACCAGGGGGAGATGCTCCAGCGCTTCGTGCGCGAGGCGCGCGTCGTCAATCAGATCCACCACCCGAACATCGTGGACGTCTACGACTTCGGGCTGATGCCGGACGGCAGCCCCTACTACGTGATGGAGCTGCTCTCCGGGCGCACCCTGAGCCAGGTGGTGCAGGAGCGCGGGCGGCTGTCCGCGTCCCGCGCGCTGGCGTACCTGGAGCCCATCTGCGGCGCGCTGGAGGCGGCGCACCGCGCGGGCGTCGTGCACCGCGACCTGAAGTCCAGCAACATCCTCGTCGTGGAGGAGGGGGAGAAGCCCCGGCTGAAGCTGCTCGACTTCGGCATCGCGAAGCTGATCCAACAGGAGCCCGGGCAGGAGGGGCTCACCACCGCGGGCCAGCGCCTGGGCACCGCGCACGCGATGGCGCCCGAGCAGTTCCGGGGCGGGCGCATCGGGCCGCCCACGGACGTGTACGCGCTGGGCGTGCTGCTCTACCAGCTGCTCACCGGCCGCTATCCGTTCCAGTCCGATGACCGGCTGGAGCTGGAGCGGATGCACCTGGAGGCCCCGCCGCCGCGCCCCAGCGTGCGCGCGCCGGTGTCACCCGCCATGGACGCGGTGGTGCTGCGCTGCCTGGACAAGGACGCCACCCGCCGCTACCCCAGCGTGAACGCCTTCCTCACCGCCCTGCGCGAGGCCGCCGAGGAGCCCGGCCAGGTGGAGGGCCAGACGCGCGCCGTGCTCGCGGTGAACGCGGAGGTGGTGCTGCCCGCCACGGACCAGGACGACGACACCGTGTACGCCGCGCTCGCGGGCGTGCTGGACACGCTGGAGCAGGGCCTGCGCGCGGAGGGCTTCCTCCTGGCGCTCCAGACGGGCACCACGCTCTTGGGCGTGCGGCCCCTGTCCGCCGACACCGCGCCCGCTCAAACCCTCCATGCCCTGCGCGACCTGCACGCGGAGGCCCAGCGGCTGGCGGAGTCCGCCCACGCCCGCGTCCACCTCTGCATCCACCATGGCGAGGCGGAGACACGCGGCGAGTCCGGTGAGGCCGAGGTGGTAGGCGGCCCGGTCACGCATGTGGCAACCTGGAACGTAAGGGACCCCGGTGGTTTCGCCATCACCCGTCCCGCCGCACAGTTGCTTGAAGGTCCTCCCCCGCAGTGAGCCGTCCCCGCCGTCCCTTCTTCACTCCTCCTCCCCCTGTCGCACCCCGCCTGAGCCTGTGGTTCCACGCCCTTCACTGGACTACGTCTGCCTCCGTGAGAATTGGACCCACACAATAATTTTTTGACGAAGCGGTATTTATTTTCAATCCTGAATCCGTCACGATTCCCCTGTCTGACAGTTTCAGCACCTTTCTAGCTGAAAGCCTGGACTGCCTGACATTCTGGAAGTCGGTCCTCCGACTTCCCCTCGAGCGGGAGCCCCCTACATGCGCCTCACCCCTGCTTTTCGGCCTGGAAGTGGATGCAGCGAGTGGTGGAACCGAGTTGCCTCACGCCAACCCCTGAAGGCGGCGTTGATGACGGGGGCGCTGCTGGCCCTCGTGGGTTGTGGCGGCGCGATGCCGGAGGACGCCCTGGGGGCGGACCTGGCGTCGGTGGATCAGGCGCAGCACGTGGACAACGGCCTCTCCACGAACGGCCTGTCCACGAACGGCCTGTCCACGAACGGCCTGTCCACCAACGGCCTGTCCACCAACGGCCTGTCCACGAACGGCTTCAACGACTGGTTCAACCAGAACGCGGACACGGCGCCGACGTTGATGGCGTACATCGTGAAGTGCGCGGTGCCCTCGGGCCAGACGCGCACCTTCCTGTCCCCGACGACGGGGGCGAAGTACACGTGGCAGGGCAGCCTGGGTCTGGCGCCGGGCTGGGCGTCGGGCAGCCCCGCGACGCTGACGGAGCAGCAGGCGGTGAGCGCGTGCCTGGCGGCGCACGCGAACAAGTACGGCCTGCACGTCGCGCTGTCCGTGCTGGGCCGCACGGCGCAGGGCGCGGTGGTGCCCTACTCCGCCGAGGAGCTGTCCCAGTACAGCGCGAAGGAGGGCTGCTTCTTCGGCAACCTCTTCACCAACGAGGGCCTGTTCGCGGCGCGTGATCGCGACTTCAGCGCCGCGGAGAGCTCCACGCGCGCGTGCGGCCTCACGCTGAACGCGAACACCTGCGCGCCCATCACCAACGTTGGCAGCTGCGCGCAGTTCTGCACGAAGGGCGACCCGAGCCAGCCCTACTACACGCAGTGCACCTACAACGGGAAGACGTACCCGGCCATCACCACGCGCGTGCAGCCCACGGAGCTGTTCCGCTGCGGCGACGGCGTGTGCCAGTTCACCGAGCGCGCGGGCTCCGGCACCACGGCGGACAGCTGCCGCGCGGACTGCGGTGCCTGAAGCAGGACGCACCTGTCGGACCGGCGGTTCGGACCGGCGGTGAAGTGCTGGACATGGACGGCCTCGGCCCCCACCTCGGGCCGCGTGTCCAGAAGCATCCGGGCGTGCGGTGTGCTCCTCCGCGCGCCCGAATCCCCAGTGGAAAATGACAGCCGGGACGTGAATCCGGGCGGTGTCCGCTCGACGGCATCACGTACTCGCGCGCACCTTGCCGGGCACGAGGCGGCGGTGTTGGATGGCCCTCCACAGCACAGGCCGGGCCCGGGGGTAGGGACCACCGCTGCGAGGAGCGGTGACGGCCGCGGATGGAGTCGGGTGGAGCGGGCCGCGATGACGTTACGAGCGAAGGTCGGGCGGTTGGCGGCGATGACGCGGCGGCGGGGCATGCTCCGCCAGGCCTTCGAGCGCCTGGGCCCCGGCCCTGGCGCCAAGAGCCGGTGCGCCGTGGAGACGCCCTGCGCGGACAACCGGTTGCTGGAGGAGACGGTGCGCGAGCGCACCGCGGCGCTGGAGGCCGCCAACGCGAAGCTGTCCAGCAGCCTGGAGCAGCTGCACGCGACGCAGACCCAGCTGCTCTTCGCGGACCGGCTCATCGCGCTGGGGCGTATCGCGGCGGGCGTGGGCCATGAAATCAACAACCCGCTGGCCTTCATCCTGAGCAACCTGGAGTACATCCACCAGGAGCTGCAGCAGAAGGAGCGCCTGTCGGAGCAGGACCGGCAGGAGATACTGGAAGCGCTGGCGGAGACGCGCGACGGCGCGGAGCGCATCCGGCTCATCGTGCGCGACCTGCAGACGCTGTCGCGCGCGGAGGACGTGGGCAGCGGGCCCGCGGAGCTGGCCGCGGTGGTGCGCACGGCGGCGAAGATGGCCATGCACGAGCTGCGGCACCGCGCGCGGCTGGTGGTGGAGTGCGACGGCGTGCCGCCGGTGCAGGGCAACGGCTCGCGGCTGGGGCAGGTGTTCCTCAACCTGCTGCTCAACGCGGCGCAGTCCATCTCCCCCGGGAACGCGGAGGGCAACGAGGTGCGCGTGGTGGCGCGCCCCGGAGAGCCCGGTCACGTGTTGGTGGAGGTGCGCGACACCGGCTGCGGCATCGCGCCGGAGCACCGCGAGCGCATCTTCGACCCCTTCTTCACCACCAAGCCGCTGGGCGTGGGCACGGGGCTGGGGCTCGCGGTGTGCCATGGCATCGTCACCTCGCTGGGCGGCACGCTGACGATGGAGAGCGCGCCCGGCCGGGGCAGCGTCTTCCGCGTGTCGCTGCCGGTGGCGGGCGCCTTCGTGCAGTCGCCGCGCTCCCAGGCCGACTGGACCTGAAGCGGCGCCGTCTTCAGCCTCCGCCGGGCAGCTTCACCCCCAGGGCCCCCTGGAGCATCCCGCCCAGCACCTCGCGAAAGAGCGCGTCCGACGCCGCGTCCACGGGGCGGCCCAGCACGGGCAGCAGCACCTCCCGCCCGAGCATGAACCACTGCGACGCGCACAGCGCCACGACCAGCGTCATGTCCACCGCGTCGCGCGACGGCGGCGGCGTGCCCTGCGCTTCCGCCACGCGGCCCGCCTGGAACTCCAGCGCGTCCGCCAACAGCCGCAGGCCCTGCGCGCTCGCCAGCGGCATGTGCTCGGTGCGCCCGGTGAGCAGCGCCCAGGCCATCAGCCGGCTGTGCTGCCCCTGCTGCACGATGGTGAAGAAGCGCTCGAGCAGCGCTCCGGCGCTGGGCGGCGTGTCCAGCGTGAGCAGCTGTTCCCGGAAGGACGCCGCCAGCAGCTCGTTGCGGCGCAGGAGCACCTCGCGCACCAGGGCCTCGTAGGTGCCGAAGTAGTGCGTGACCAGCGCGTGGCTCACCCCCGCCGCCTTCGCCACCGCCTGGAGCCCCACCCGGTCCGGCCCCTGCTCCACGAGCAGCGGCTCGGCGGCCTGGAGGATGGCCTCGCGCGCCTCCTCCGGGGTGCGCCGCCTGCGGGGCGCGGCGGGCTTCGCGGGACGGCGGGAAGCCGGGGTGCGCCGGGCCGGAGCCCGGCCCTGGGGACGCTTGGGTGCCATCGCGGCGCATCCTAGCCACCGTGCTCCGTCCTTCAACGCGCGCCACTATTGTCAGATTTGACAATGGGCTGGGGTCGTCACTATCAATGGGGTGTCCGGGCGTGACTGGCCCGGGGGTGTGCTGGCCTTCGCGAGGTCCGTGATGCTGATGCTGCTGCCCCAGGATTCGTCCCTGCCCCTGCTGTTCCTGCTGGTGCTGTTGATCAGCGGGACCCTCAAGCTGCTGACGGTGGTGGGCGGGTGGCTGGCGTGGCGCACGCGGCTGGCGGAGCGCTTCCGGGTGTTCCGGCGGGAGCTGGCGAAGGGGCAGCTGCGCAGCGAGGCGCTGGCGGCGGTGGGCGTGGTGCTGACGGACGCGGTGGTGCTCGCGACCTTCCGGCACTTCACCGGGCCGCTGGTGGCGCCGTTCAACCTGTCCAGGGCGCTCTGGTCGTACGCGTGGATGTTCGTGGGCTTCGAGGTGTGGTTCTACGTGACGCACCGGCTGCTGCACCTGCCGCGCTTCTACCGCTTCCACGCGCAGCACCACGTGGCGCAGGTGACGGAGCCGCTCACCGCGCTGTCGTTCTCCGTGGCGGAGCGGCTGGTGCTGATGGGCGGCGGGCTCAGCCTGCACTTCGCGGCCATGCACCTGCTGCCGGGCTCGCAGGTGGGTGTCCTGGCCTACATGCTGACCAACTACCTCCTCAACGCCTTCGGGCACGGCAACACGGAGTGGCTGCCGAAGCGCTTCGTGACGTCCTGGGTGGGCCGCGTCTTCTTCACCCCCACGTTCCACGCGCTGCACCATGCGCGCTACCAGGGGCACTACGGCCTCTTCACCGTGGTGCTGGACCGGTGGCTGGGCACCGCGTTCGCCGACTATCCGCTCGTGCATGCGCGCGCCCGCGCTGGCGAGGGGCTCACGCGCATCGGGGAGCGGCTGGCGGTTGCTCCCCCCGCCCCTGCCGTCTCCGTGGTGCCCCAGGTGCCCGACGTACGCCAGGCGCTCTGAGGTCCGCCGGACCCCGACGTCCCAGGGTGGGCCCCGAGGCGCTGGAGCGGCGCTGGAGCCGTGGGCCGACGGACACTCCACGCGGGGGACGACACCCGGGAGGGATGGCATCCGGGGGGGCCGGACCTAGAATCGAGCGGTGAACTCCCGGCAGGACGTCATCATCATCGGCGCGGGCGCCAGCGGAACGCTGCTGGCGGCCTGTCTCTTGCGGGGCGCCCGTTCGCCCCTGCGCGTGGCCCTCGTGGAACGGGGGGAGCGCCTGGGGCGGGGGATCGCGTACTCGACGACCAGCGCGCGTCACCTGCTCAACGTGCCGGCCGGCCGAATGAGCGCCTGGGTCGAGGACCCGGAGCACTTCCTGCGCTGGCTGCGCGTGGAGGCGCCGGACACGCCGCCGTCCGCCTTCGTCGAGCGCCGCCGCTACGGCCAGTATCTCGAGTCGGTGCTGAAGGAGTCCGCCGCGCGGGCCGCGCCGGGCGTCCAGTTGGAGACGCCGCGCGACGAGGTGACGGCGGTGGTGGACACCGCGGACGGCGTGAGGGTGTCGCTCGCGAGCGGCGCCA
Organism: Corallococcus exercitus; assembly: GCF_042231735.1. Classification (GTDB taxonomy): domain Bacteria; phylum Myxococcota; class Myxococcia; order Myxococcales; family Myxococcaceae; genus Corallococcus; species Corallococcus exercitus_B. The sequence goes on along the minus strand of NZ_CP102577.1, from coordinate 7,864,607 downwards.
GCCTGGAGGCGCGCAGCGTGGTGCTGGCGCTGGGCAACGCGCTGCCCGCGGACCTGCGCGTGCCGGACGGCGGGCTGTACGCAAGCCCCCGCTACCACCGCTCGCCGTGGATGCCCGGGGCGCTGGAGGGCATCGGCGCCGGGGAGTCGGTGCTGCTCATCGGCACGGCGCTCACCATGGTGGACACGGTGCTGTCGCTGGGCGAGCGCGGCCACCAGGGCCCGGTGCACGCGCTGTCCCGGCACGGCCTGCTGCCGCACCCGCACCGCGCGCACGGAGCGAAGACGCCCGCCGCGGCGGAGCCCCTGCGCATCCGCGAGCTGTTGCGCTCGGTGCGCCGGGAGATGGACCGCTGTCGCGACGCGGAGACCGCGTCCCCTTCCCCGGAGGGCGTGGTGCCGTTCAGCACGCTGCGCATCCGCGACGTGCTGCGCACGATGCGCCAGGAGGTGGACGCACAGGCGGCCGCGGGCGCGGACTGGCGCGCGGCGGTGGATGCGCTGCGGCCGGTGACGACGCCCCTGTGGCAGCGGCTGTCGGAGACGGAGCGGCGGCGGTTCCTGCGCCACCTGCGGGCGTACTGGGAGGTGCACCGCCACCGCATGGCGCCGGAGATCCACGACGCGCTGGACGCGTGGCGGAGCGACGGGCGGCTGGTGCTCCACGCGGCCCGCGTGCTCGGCTTCGAGCTGGAGCCGGACGCGGTGGCGGTCCGCCTGCGGCGCCGGGGCGAGCGCGAACCCCAGGTGCTGCGCGTGCAGCACGTCATCAACTGCACCGGCCCCGAGGCGAGCCCCGCCTCGCGCAGCCAGCCCGTCCTGCGGGGCCTGCTGGAGGCGGGACAGGCGCGCGCGGACTCGCTGGGCATTGGCCTGGCGACGGCGCTGGACGGCGCGGTGCTGGACGCGCGCGGCCAGCCGTCCGCCCACCTCTTCACGCTGGGCCCGCCGCGCCGGGGCGACCTCTGGGAGACCACCGCCGTGCCGGAGATCCGCTCCCAGGCCCGGGACCTGGCGGACCTCCTGCTGCGCCGGCTGGGCGTGTCCCGGACCGCGACGTCCGAGACGGCCTCCACCGCGTCGCCCTGAGCCACGGCGCCTGACCGGGAGGACGAAGGCCCCGGGGCCCGCGTGCTCGCGGGGTGTCCCACCGGGGGTGAAGGCCCCGTGCCGCTGGCGCCTTGGAACGCGCACCTTCCGCGAGTCCCGCGCCGTCCGTGTGTCGCGCGGTGACGCGCAGGTCACGTCCGCCCACCGGGTCGTCTTCTGCTGCGTGCCCTCCGGGGTGCTTGCCTGGTAGCGGACCTGACAGGCCCGATGACCGAGGCGGGGACCTCCTGCCCGCCAGACAACGGCTCCGCTTCGGGGGAGGCTGTGGGGTCCCGGTGTTTCGTGCGACATTCCGGGTCCCCCTCCTGGAGTCCCTTCCTGATGGCCCTGAAGCGCCCCCTCCCCGCCCTCATGGGAGGCGTGTCCCTGTCCGCCCTCGTGAGCCTTGGGGCGCTGGCGTACCAGCACCTGCGCACCGACGCGCTGGAGGAACGGCTCCTGCGCGAGGTGAACACGTTGACGCACGCGGAACACCCGCGTCCGGTCCACGTCACCCCCGCGCGGCCCGGCACCTTCGGGGAGGCCGTGGAGGCGCTGCGGCCCGCGCTCATCCAGCGGGCCCGCGAGACCCCGGCCCCCAGCGCGGCGGAGGCCGCGACCCGCGAGGCCGTGACGGAGGGACGCGCTCCGGTGACGGACCTCCCCGCCGCCAGCCGTGAAGCCCTGGAGCAGGGCCGTCCGCTGATGCGACAGGTGCTCGCCGCCACCCACGCGGAGTCTGGTGGCCTCCCGGAGGACCTGCGCCCGCTGTCCGGGCCGGAGGCCTCACGGCGGGACGTGCTGCTCCAGTCCCTGCGCCACGTGGTGGAGGAAGCGGCGCTGGAGACGCGGCTGCTCGTCTCGCGGGGTGAAGCGGACGCAGCGGTGGACACGTGCGTGGACACGCTCGCGCTCAGCCGGGAGCTGGCCCTGGGGGGTGGGCTCCTGGGACAGCGCCTGTCCGCGACCGGCTACTCCCGCGCGTGGCGGGCCTGCGCGGACGCGCTCGACGCGGCCTCTCTCGCCCGCAAGCGCCAGGCCATCTCGCAGCTGACCCGGCTGCAGGAGGGCTTCCCGCCGGTGTCCCTGACGCTGCACGAGGAGGCCGTCGCCGCGCAGCTCCACGCCTTCCGCGACCTGCTCTCCGACGAAGCCCGCGCCGGGCTCCCGCCCTCGTGGTCCGACGCGCCCGCGCTGCCCGGGGCCCTGTCGCGCCAGCTCCAGTGGCGCCAGTGGGTGGAGGACGCGGACCGGCTGCTCGCCGTGGCGGATCAACCGGCCGAGGACCGCCGCCGCTCGCTGGCGGCGCTGGAGGCCCGCAAGGGCGGGGAGTATTTCCGCCAGGCGGAGGCCCCGGGGGTGCGCCTGTCGCCCGAGGACATGGAGGCCCTGGACCTGCGCGCGCTGCGCTCCGAGGCGCTCATCGCCCTGGCGGAGGTCGACGTGGCCCGCGCGGAGAAGGGCCAGTGGCCGCGCGTGCTCCCCACCCGGACGACGTCGCTGGTGCTCAAGCCCGTGGACGAGAACCAGGTCCACATCCGCTCGTGCGTGCAGGGCCTGATGCCCGACCCCCTGGTCGTGAAGGCGGACGGTCCGCCCGCGCTCCGGCAGGTCCTCGACGTGCCCTGACCCGGTGCCGCGGGAGCCGGGCCCGTCAGCGGAGAGGAGCCCGACGCGGTTGTCCAAACCTGTCCAACTGTCGGACAGGTTTCCGCGGTGCGCCGCCGGCACGGCGGGCGTAGGCGCCTCCCTGGTGGGTCGCGCGTGCCCGCTTCACGTCCAGCCTCCCACGTCGGACCGGCGATGTAGGATGCAGCCTTTCCGTGGACGTCGTGGGAGGGAGCCGTCATGTCGTGGAAGCTGGCGCTGCTGGACGAAGTGTCGAAGGTGCTGCCGGATGCGCCCCTCAAGGGTTCGGACATCCGCGTGGAATTGCCGACCGCCAGCTACGCGCTGCCCGCGGGAGAGAAGCTGGGCCCCCTGACGTTCGCGTTCGACGTGTCCGCGCGAGGCTTCGTGGAGGGCTATGACGCCCCGGCGGACGTGGACGCGGCGGGCGTGGTGGGCGAGTCCCCCGGCGACGCGGCGACGCAGCTGGCCCCGGCGCTCGTCTACGGCGGTGACCAGGCGTGGCTCAAGTACGGGGTGGAGGCGCGCGTGAAGGCGGAGGTCGGCTTCCCGCTGCCCTACGTGGCGCTCGCGGCCAACGGCGACGTGCGCGTGCTGATGGCGGACTACCACCGGCACCCCCAGGACATGAAGGCGCGCGACGCGCTGAAGCAGGACGCGCCCAACCTGCGGCTGCCCCTGCTCACGTCGTCGCTGGACAAGCTGGACGTGGGGGACGCCTTCGCCTTCCAGGCGCGCGGCGAGCTGTCCGTCACCGCGACGCTGGACTGGACGGACGTCTACACCTCCAACCTCCAGGCGCTGACGAAGCTGCTGTCCGCCAGCACCCTGCTCGCCTTCGAGGCCAAGGCGGGCGCCACCGTGTCCGCCAGGGTGAAGGTGGTGGACGACTACGCCGTCGTCTTCTCCCGCCCCGCCCCAGGCCAGGTGCGCGTGCAGGTGAAGAAGGCGGTGGCGCGCGAGGCCGGCGTGACGGCCAGCCTCCACGTGGAGGCGAGCCTCACCGACCCGGCCGCCGTCGCCACCCAGGTGGAGCACGTCCTCGAAGGGCTCCTGTCGGTGCCGCTGTCCCAGTTCGAGTCCCTGATGACGAAGCTGGAGGCGCACACCCTGTCGGAGAACGAGGCGAAGGTGCTGCGCCTCATCCTCGACCGGCTGGGCTTCGGGGAGCTGGAGGCCAACACCACGGCGCTGCGCACGCAGTGGGAGAAGCTCCGCACGGACCTGCGCACGCGCATCCAGACCCTGGCCGAGTCCAAGTTCGAGCTGGGCTTCCGCTACGAATACCTGCGCCTGCGCGAGCAGACCACGCTGCTGTCCACCGTGTGCACCGACGCCCAGGCCCGCGCCCTGCACCCGCTGCTGGTGTCGGGGCGGATGGACGGCGCGATGCAGCGCATGCAGGCCGAGGGCATGGTGCTGGAGCAGTGCCTGCTCAAGGAGGTCAACAAGGAGTCGAAGGCCTGGGGCTTCTCCCTGAAGCTGGGCAAGTGGGCGCTGGGCGGCAACGACACGCGCGAGCTCACCCAGGTGGTGCAGCGCAACAGCCTGGAGAAGGAGGCGCCCCAGCGCATCTCGTTCCTGGGGGTGCGCAGCTACAGCGGCACGCTGCTCACGCCGTACATGCGCTGGACGGCGGACTTCAAGGCGGACATGGCGGAGTTCCGCAAGTCGCCCACCGTGGCGGACTTCGACCTGGGCCTGTACCTGCTCCTGGCCCGTGACGCGCGCAAGCTGTCCGGCGACGAGCTGCGCCAGGCCGTGGACGAGGCCATCATCTGGGGCGCGCTGGACGACGCGGAGGAGGAGGAGGTCCTCAAGCGCATCCGCGACGCGTCCGGCGGCAAGGAGGTGGAGACGCGCGTGGAGCTGAAGCTGGACAACCGGACGCTGCGCGACGTCATCGCTCGCGCGGCGGACCCGGACGCCCACTCCGCCTTCGCCCGCGCGCTGGCCCGGGCCCTGCCCTGGTACGGCGTGCCGTGCCGCGACCGTCCCGCCGTGCGCGAGTCCGTCTACGCCCCCCTGTGGAAGGCGTACCTGGAGCAGAACTGGTCCGCCGCCGACGCCGCCCGGACGGCCGCCGCGAACCTGAAGAACAACCCGCTCGTCGGGCACTTCGCGTACACCGAAGGGCAGCTGGGCAACGGCATGCTGACGTTCGCGGAGGTCATCCAGAAGAACCCCGGCACCGTGTCCAAGTGGCGCGACCTGCGCGCGGGGCTCCTGGACCTGCGCAACAGCGAGCAGCGCTCGGCCACCGTCTTCAAGGACGCGTTCAAGGCGCTGTCCCAGTCGTGGGCGCAGTCCTTCCACCTGAAGGCCACGGGCGCGTTCTTCCTGGAGCTGGCGGCGCGCGGCGGCAACGGCCTGGCCACCGTGGAGCGCACCTTCACCGTGACGGTGCCGGGGACGGGCGCGAGCATCGTCTTCTCCAAGTCGCGGGCCTGAAGGCGGCGCTTCCGTCCGGTTCCGCACGCTCACCCGGCGTGCGGACCGGGCTTCCGGACGGACGGCGGACGAAGGTAACGCGCTGCATTGCCCCGACGCGGGGGCATCACTACATCCGGCTCCTCACGCAGCACGCGCGACGCGAAAGAGGCCCCGGGAGATGATCGTCGGTCGGATGCTGTCCTGGCGGATCATCATCCGCTACACGGGGCGCCCCGTCGTCGTCCACATCGCCATCGCGCTGGCCATCGCCCTGGGCTACGAGGTGATGGACGCGAAGTGGCTGTCGGTGCCCGCGCTGCCGGTGACCCTGCTGGCCGCGGCGCTGGGCGTGCTGCTCGGCTTCCGCAACAACTCCGCCTACGAGCGCTGGTGGGAGGCGCGCACCATCTGGGGCGGGCTGGTGAACGCGTCACGGACGCTCGCCCGGCAGGTGCTCACCTTCCTGCCCGCGCCCCGGGCGCAGCGCAGCGACGGCACGCCGGAGACGCCCACCGCCGCGTCCCGCCTGGTCCAGATGGCCGTGCAGCCGGAGGGGCCCGCGCTGGCGCCGGCCTGGTCCAAGGTGGGGGACGGCGCGGTGCGGGACCAGTTCGGCCACGCGCGCGACCTGCGCGGCCCGGGTGCACCGCCCGCGCATCTGGCCACGTTCATCCATCCGGCCATGGAGTCTCCCCGAGGCATCACCGGCATGTTCGGGGGCATCACCGAGGACGCGCGCGAGCTGGTCTACGCGCAGGTGGGCTTCGTGAACGCGCTCCGGTGCCACCTGCGGCGGCAGGACCCCTTCCCGGAAATCACGCCGTTCTTCCGGCCGTCCGTGCTGGAGGCCCTGCGCGACGAGCAGAACGTGCCCGCCGCCATCCTCCTGTGGATGGGCGTGCGCATGCGCCGCGTCTACAGCGACATCGACCATCCGGAGAAGGTCTACATGCGCGTGTCGATGGACGAGACGCTCACCGAGCTGACGAACTACCTGGGCGCGTGCGAGCGCATCAAGAACACGCCCCTGCCCCGCCAGTACGACATCCTTCCGCACGCCATGGTGCGCGCCTACCTCGCCATGCTGCCCCTGGGCGTCGTCGCGGACCTGGGCGTGCTCACGCCGCTGGTCACCGCCATCATCGCGTTCCTCTTCATCGCCCTGGACGCGGTGGGCCGCGACGTGGAGAACCCCTTCGAGGACGCCGTCAGCGACACGCCCATGACGGCGCTGTGCCGCACCATTGAAATCAACCTGCGGCAGATGCTGGGCGAATCCGAGCTGCCTCCGCCCGTCCAGCCGAAGGACGGCCTGCTGTACTGAGGACTACTCCGCGGCCGTGACCTCCACGGTGCCCAGGCCGTCCACGGTGAGCCGCACGTGGTCGCCGGGCTTCATCAGGTACGCGGCGGTGGCCGCGCCCGACAGCACCAGGCTCCCCGCGGGCAGCACCTGGCCGCGCTCCGCGAGCAGCGCGCACAGCTGGATGAGGGACACCACCGGGTCGCCGGAGATGGCGTCCGAGCGCGCCTCCCCCTCCACCTTGCCGTTCACCTCCATGCGCATCTGGAGCTTCGTGAGGTCCAGCTCGCGCGGGGCGCGCTCCAGCGTGCCCGGCACGAACAGCGACGACGACGCGTTGTCCGCCACCACGTCCGGCAGGCTGAAGTACTTGAAGCCCACGAAGCGCGAGTCCAGCACCTCCATCGCCGCGAAGACGGCCTCGCACGCGTCCAGCACCTCGTCGCGCGTCACGGTGCCCTTCAGCTCCTTCGACGTGCGGAAGGCGATCTCCGGCTCGATGCGCGGGTGGATGCCCGCGCCCACGCGCACCACGCCGCCCGGCTGCACGCGCATCCGGTCCGTGAGCACGCCGAAGATGGGCGAGCCCAGGTTCATCTGCTGGCGCTTCGCCTCCGACGTGAAGCCCATCTTCAGGCCCACCACCCGCTCGCCCTGGGCCTCGCGCAGCCGGATGCCCTCCGCCTGCACCGCGTAGCCGTCCGGCACGGTCAGCTGCGGGTGCGCGTGCGTCAGGGGCGGCACCTCGCGCCGCTCGCGCCGCGCCGCGTCCAGGATTCCAGCCAGGGCCGCTACGTCCACTGTCGAGGTCATGCGCGAATCTTTTCCATGCCCGGCCCGCAATTCCACCAAGGATTCACCGCTGGAGCGGGTCCCGGAGACGCCGGGCGCCGGACGGCCGCGCAAGCGAGCGCCATCCGACGCCCACCGTTCGGAATCCTGGAGGCGGCGGACGGCCGCGACATACATTGCCGCGTCTCCCCTCAGGAGGGCGCTGCCTTGGAGAAGGTCCTCAACTACATCGGTGGCGAATTGGTGCCTGCGGCGGGCGGGCAGTGGCTGGACAAGCCGGAGCCCGCGACGGGCCAGCTCTACGCGCACGTGCCGGACTCGCGCGAGGAGGACGTCCAGTCCGCCGTGGAGGCCGCGGGCCGGGCCTTCCCCGCGTGGGCCGCCCTGCCGGCCATGGAGCGCTCGCGGTTCCTGCGCCGCATCGCGGGCCTCATCCACGAGCGCCTGGACGCCTTCGCGCGGGCGGAGTCCATCGACACGGGCAAGCCGCTGGCGGTGGCCCGCACGGTGGACATCCCGCGCAGCGTGCTCAACTTCGAGTTCTTCGCGGACGCGGCGACGCAGTTCTCCAGCGAAGCGCACCCCATGGACGGCGTGGCGCTCAACTACACGCTGCGCTCGCCGCTGGGCGTGGTGGGCTGCATCTCGCCGTGGAACCTGCCGCTGTACCTGCTCACGTGGAAGATTGCCCCCGCGCTGGCGGCCGGTAACTGCGTGGTGGCCAAGCCGTCAGAGGTGACGCCGATGACGGCCTACCTCCTGTCGCAGGTGTGCCGCGACGCGGGCCTGCCGCCGGGCGTGCTCAACCTGGTGCACGGCCTGGGGCCGCACGTCGGTGGGCCGCTCACGCGCCACCCGGACGTGAGCGCCATCTCCTTCACCGGCAGCACGCGCACGGGCGCGGAGATTGCCCGCGTGGCCGCGCCCGCGTTCAAGAAGCTGTCGCTGGAGATGGGCGGCAAGAACCCCAACGTCATCTTCGCGGACTGCGACTTCGACGAGGCGCTGGCCACCACGCTGCGCTCGTCCTTCGCCAACCAGGGGCAGATCTGCCTGTGCGGCCCGCGCATCTTCGTGCAGCGCTCGCTGTATCCGCGCTTCAAGGAGGCGCTGGTCGCGCGCACGAAGGCCCTCAAGGTGGGGGACCCGCTGGTGGAGGGCACGGACCAGGGCGCCCTCGTGTCGCGCGAGCACTTCGAGAAGGTGATGGGCTACATCGCGCTCGCGAAGCAGGAGGGCGGCAACCTCCTCACCGGCGGCCAGCGCGCGAGCGTGCCCGGCCGCTGCGCCAACGGCTGGTTCATCGAGCCCACGCTGGTGGAGGGCCTGCCGCCCACGTGCCGCACGAACCAGGAGGAGATCTTCGGCCCGGTGGCCACGCTGATGCCCTTCGACAACGAAGAGGAGGTGCTGTCGTGGGCCAACTCCACGCGCTACGGGCTGGCGGGCAGCGTGTGGACGAAGGACCTGACGCGCGCGCACCGGTTCGCGGCCCGGCTGCACAGCGGCATCGTCTGGGTGAACACCTGGATGCTGCGCGACCTGCGCACGCCGTTTGGCGGGGTGAAGGAGTCCGGCGTGGGCCGCGAGGGCGGCTGGGACGCGCTGCGCTTCTTCACCGAGCCCAAGAACGTCTGCATCAAGCTTTGAGCTTTGGAGAGCCACACGTGAGCGCTGGCGAGCGGATCGATTCGAAGAAGGCCCCGGAGCCGGTGGGGCTCTACCCCCACGCGCGCCGGGTGGGAAACCTCCTGTTCCTCTCCGGCGTGGGCCCGCGCGAGCGCGGCAGCAAGGCCATCCCGGGCGTGGAGCTGGACGCGGCGGGCAACATCGTCTCCTACGACATCGAGACGCAGTGCCACTCCGTGTTCCGCAACGTGCGCTACATCCTGGAGGACGCGGGCTCGTCGTGGGAGCGGCTGGTGGACGTGACGGTGTACCTCACGGACATGAAGCGGGACTTCCCCACGTACAACCGGCTGTGGGCGGAGTACTTCAAGGACAACCCGCCGTGCCGCACCACGCTGGAAATCAACGCGCTGCCCACGCCCATCGCCATTGAACTGAAGTGCATCGCCACCATTGGAGACGAGTGACATGGGCCGACTGACCCCCATCAACTTCAAGAAGTGGATCGACGAGCACCGCTCCCTGCTCAAGCCGCCCGTGGGCAACCAGCAGGTGTGGGCGGACCGGGACTTCATGGTCACGGTGGTGGGCGGGCCCAACTCGCGCACGGACTTCCACGTCAACGAGGGCGAGGAGTTCTTCTACCAGCTGGAGGGCGACATCACCCTGCGCGTCATCGACGAGGGGCAGGTGCAGGACGTCCCCATCCGCGAGGGCGAAATCTTCCTGCTGCCACCCAAGGTGCCGCACTCGCCGCAGCGGCCCGCGGGCACCATCGGCCTGGTGCTGGAGCGCCGCCGCCAGCCCCAGGAGCTGGACTCCTTCCTGTGGCTGTGCCCGAAGTGCGGCGAGAAGCTCTATGAAGAATCACTGCACGTCACCAACCTGGTGACGCAGCTGCCGCCCGTGTTCGAGCACTTCTACGGCAACGCCGACAACTGCACGTGCAAGAAGTGCGGCACGAAGGTGACACGGGGTGGTGCGCCCCAGTGAAGGTCGACATCCACACGCACCTCCTCCCCCCGGAGTTTCCCCGCTTCGCCGAGCGCTTCGGCTACGGCGGCTTCATCACGCTGGACCACCACGCGCCCTGCCGCGCGCGGATGATGCGGGACGACGGGAAGTTCTTCCGCGAGATTGAAAGCAACTGCTGGGACCCGAAGCAGCGCGTGACGGAGTGCGACGCGCACGGCGTCCAGGTGCAGGTGCTGTCCACGGTGCCGGTGCTGTTCAGCTATTGGGCAAAACCGCAGGACGGCCTGGAGGTGGCGCGCTTCCTCAACGACCACCTGGCCGGCGCGGTGGCGACGGCGCCCAAGCGCTTCGTGGGCCTGGGCACGGTGCCGCTCCAATCCACCGACCTCGCGGTCAAGGAATTGGAGCGCTGCGTGCGCACGCTCGGGTTCGCGGGCGTGCAGATTGGCAGCCACGTCAACGACCTGAACCTCTCCGACCCCGCCCTCTTCCCCTTCTTCCAGGCGGCGAGCGACCTGGGCGCCGCCGTCTTCGTGCACCCGTGGGACATGATGGGTGAGGCGAAGATGACGAAGTACTGGCTGCCGTGGCTGGTGGGGATGCCGGCGGAGGTGTCGCTGGCCATCTGCTCGCTCATCTTCGGCGGGGTGATGGAGCGGCTGCCCAAGCTGCGGCTCGCCTTCGCTCATGGCGGCGGCGCGTTCCCCGGCACGCTGGGCCGCATCCAGCACGGCTTCGAGGTGCGCCCGGACCTGGTGGCGGTGGACAACAAGGTCGCGCCGCGCGACTACCTGGGACGGTTCTGGGTGGACTCGCTGGTGCACGACGCGGAGACGCTGCGCGCCATCGTGAAGCTGTTCGGCGCGGACAAGGTCGCGCTGGGCAGTGACTACCCCTTCCCGCTGGGCGAGGAGCGGCCCGGCACGCTCATCGAGTCGCTGACGGACCTGGCGCCTTCCGTGCGCGAGCGGCTGCTCTATCGCAACGCCCTGGAGTGGCTGGGGCGCTCGCACGAGGACTTCGCACCATGACGGCCCCTGTCTACGAGAACACCGACGCGTTCGCCTACGGCCTGGATGCGAAGGATCCGCTGCGCCCCCTGCGCGACGAGTTCCTCTTCCCCCCGGCCGCCTCCGGCGCGCCCACCATCTACCTGGCGGGCAATTCGCTGGGGCTGCAGCCGCGCAAGGCGCGCAAGTACGTGCAGATGGAGATGGAGGACTGGGAGCGGCTGGGCGTGGAGGGCCACGTGCACGGCCGCCACCCGTGGCTGCCCTACCACGAGCTGCTCACCGAGCAGGTGGCGCGCGTGGTGGGCGCGCAGCCCGTGGAAGTCGTGGTGATGAACACCCTGTCGGTGAACCTGCACCTGATGATGGTGTCGTTCTACCGGCCCACGCGCGAGCGCTTCAAAATCCTCATTGAAGGCGGCGCCTTCCCGTCGGACCAGTACGCGGTGGCGTCGCAGGCGCGCTTCCACGGCTACGACCCGAAGGAGGCCATCGTCCGGCTCACGCCCCGCGAGGGCGAGGACACGCTGCGCCCCGAGGACATCCTCGAAGCCATCGAGCGGCACGGGAAGGAGATCGCGCTCGTCATGCTGGGCAGCGTGAACTACCTCACCGGGCAGGCGTTCGACCTGCGGGAGATCACGCGCGTGGCGCACGCGCAGGGCTGCAAGGTGGGCTTCGACCTGGCGCACGGGGCGGGCAACCTGAAGCTGTCGCTGCACGACGACGGGCCGGACTTCGCGGTGTGGTGTTCGTACAAGTACCTCAACGGCGGACCGGGCAGCCTGGGCGGCGTGTTCGTGCACGAGCGGCACGCGCACTCCCCGGAGCTTCCGCGCTTCGAGGGCTGGTGGGGGCACAACAAGGCCACGCGCTTCGAGATGGGCCCGACCTTCGACCCACTGCCGGGCGCGGAGGGGTGGCAGCTGTCCAACCCACCCATCTTCCAGCTGGCGGCGCTGCGCTCGTCGCTGGAGCTGTTCGACAAGGCGACCATGGCGGCCCTGCGCGCCAAGAGCGACCAGCTGACGGGCTACCTGGAGTTCCTCCTGGACCGGCTGCCCGCGGGGTACGTCACCATCACCACGCCGCGCGACCTGAAGCAGCGCGGGGCGCAGCTGTCCCTGCGCTTCAAGGGCGAGCCGAAGCGCCTGCTGCACCGGCTGGCCTCGGCGGGCATCATCTGCGACTTCCGCGAGCCGGACATCATCCGCGCCGCGCCCGCGCCCCTCTACAACACGTACCTGGACGTCTTCCGCTTCGTGAAGGCGCTGGAAGCCCATGCCCTCGAATGAGTCGAAGCTGACGGTGGTGGGAGCGGGCCTCGTGGGCTCGCTCCTGGCGCTGTACCTGGCCCGCCGGGGCCACACGGTGGAGGTGCTGGAGCGCCGGGCGGACATGCGCCGCGAGACGCTGGACGCGGGGCGCTCCATCAACCTGGCCATCTCCACGCGCGGCCTGCACGCCCTGCGACAGGTGGGCCTGGAGGAGGAGGCGCTGAAGCACGCCATCCCCATGCGCGGGCGGGTCATCCACCCGGTGAAGGGCGAGCTGGCCTTCCAGCCGTATGGCAAGGACGACTCGCAGCACATCAACTCCCTGTCGCGCGGCTGGCTGAACAAGTTCCTGATGACGCAGGCGGAGGCCACGGGACGCGTGTCCATCCGCTTCCGCCAGCGCGTGACGCAGGCGGACCCGGCGGCGGGGGCGCTCACGGTGCTGGACGAGGCCACGGGCGCGACGCGCGAGGTGCGCGACGCGGTGGTGTTCGGCACGGACGGCTCGGGTTCGGCGGTGCGGCAGGCGCTGCAAGCGCAGGCGGGCTCCCAGTCGGACTCGGAGACGCTGGGGCATGGCTACAAGGAGCTGACGATTCCTCCGGGCGAGGGCGGGCGCTTCCAGATGGAGAAGCACGCGCTGCACATCTGGCCGCGCGGCACGTACATGCTCATCGCGCTGCCGAATGAAGACGGCAGCTTCACCTGCACGCTGTTCCTGCCGTGGGAGGGGCCGGTGAGCTTCGCGTCGCTCCAGACGCCCGCCGCGCTGGAGGCGTTCTTCCAGGAGCAGTTCCCGGACGCGAAGGCGCTGATTCCCGGGCTGGTGGAGGAGTTCTTCTCCCGGCCCACCGGGCACATGGTGACGGTGAAGTGCGCGCCGTGGCACGCGGGGGGACGCACGCTGCTGCTCGGCGACGCGGCGCACGCCATCGTGCCGTTCTACGGGCAGGGCATGAACTGCGGCTTCGAGGACTGCGTGGCGCTGGACGCGCTGCTGGAGAAGCAGCCGGACTTCGGCCAGGCGTTCCGCGAGTTCGAGCGGCTGCGCAAGACGAACGCGGACGCCATCGCGGACATGGCGGTGGAGAACTTCATCGAGATGCGCGACAGCACGGCGGATCCGCGCTTCCTGTTGGAGAAGGGCGTGGAGAAGGTGCTGCTCAACGCCTTCCCGGGCGAGTTCGTCAGCCGCTACACGCTGGTGAGCTTCAGCCGCGTGCCCTACCGGCTGGCGTACGGCGTGGGCGCCATCGCGGGCGGAATCGTGTCCGAGCTGGCGAAGGACCTGAAGCGGCCGGAGGACGTGGACCTGGACCGGGCGGCGAAGCTCATTCGCGGCCGGCTGACCCCTTTCATGGAGGAGCACGCGGATGGATTTCGGCTTGAAGGGTAGGCGGGCGCTGGTGACGGGCGCGTCGTCGGGGCTGGGGCGCGCCATCGCGGACACGCTGGTGAAGGAGCGCGCGACGGTGGCGGTGTCCTCGCGAGGCGGGGAGAAGCTCCAGAAGGCGGCGAAGGAGCTGGGCGCGGCGCTCGCCGTGCCGTGTGATTTGACGCAGCCGGGAGCCGCGCGCGGGCTGGTGCGCGAGGTGACGCAGAAGCTGGGCGGCCTGGACGTGCTGGTGGTGAACGCGGGAGGCCCGCCGTCCGGAGGCTTCGAGGCCATCACGGTGGAGCAATGGCAGACAGGGTTCCAGAGCCTGTGGCTGGCCACGGTGGATGCGATTCAGGAAGCGCTGCCGGGCATGAAGGCGCAGGGCTGGGGCCGCATCGTGCTGGTGACGTCCACGGCGGCGCGCGAGGCGATGAACAACCTCACGGTGTCCAACGGCCTGCGCGCGGGGTTGCTGGGGCTGGTGAAGAGCCTGAGCAATGAAGTGGCGCCCTACGGCATCACGGTGAACGCGGCGCTGCCGGGCTACCACGCGACGGACCGGATGAAGGACCTGGGCCTGTCCGACGAGAAGGTCGCGCCGAACATCCCCGCGAGGCGGCTGGGGAGGCCGGAGGAGTTCGCGGCGCTGGTGACGTTCCTGGCGTCGGAGCCGGCCGCGTACATCAGCGGCCAGTCCATCGCCTGTGACGGCGGAGCGCTGAAGGGGTTCTGAAGGTCAGACGAACACCACCGCCACGACCAGGTACGTGAGGACGGCCATGGATGCGGCGATGCCCCACACGGCCTTCGGAGAGATGGCTCGCAGCAGTCCGTAGACGCCCAGCTGCGCCGCGGACACGAGCCATCCTCCGAGGAAGCTGGACACGAACACGAGCGGCGTGAGCGCGTACGACACCTCGCAGCTCGAGCCCAGGCACTCGCCGAACGGCAGTGGCAGTGCGAGCGCGTCGAGGACGATGGCCGTCGCGCCGACCCCCGAGATCAGCGCCCCCGCCAACGACAGCCACCGCCAGGCCCCTCCGGAGAGCGTGAAGGCGCCCTCACTCCGCCAGCGTGGTGCCCGGCGCACGGTGACGATGACGAGGGCCAGCAGGCCCAGGCCCAAGACCAGCGTCACCGGGAGCGCGGTGCCGTGGCTGAGCGCCGTCGCCAGCATCGACAGACCGAAGAGGACGGAGCCAAGAAGCAGGGCCGCGAAGAGCGCGAGACGAGAGGTCATCAGGGAGGGTGACGCGGAGGACGGGAGCACGGTGTTGCCTTCACTCCCAGTATATCAGCGGACAGACCACCCCCTGAGACGATGGAGCCTTGAGAGGACCTTGCGATGACGTCGGTGGCCTTCCTGGGGGAAGGCCATGGACGCGACGAAGCGGGCGGTATGCCTGGGATTGGCGTGGCTGCTCACAGGCTGCGCGACGGGTACGGGCACGGTGGTTGAGGGCAGCCTCCAGCCACGGCACTTCCGGTTCGTCACGGTCGTTGAACAGACAGAGCCCGGGCCGGGAGGCTGGAGAGAAGCCTGTGTCCATGTTCCGCTGCGGCGTGACACGGGGGAGGTCTTCAAGTGCACGCTGGGAGCCGGCGTTCCCGTTCAGGTAACAGGCTCGGAACCGATGCCGGTGGAGTTGGCCCAACGCATCTCGGCGAACTGCGCCAATCTGGCGGCCCAGACCGTGTTCAGTTCGACCACTCCGGTGACGGCCCTCGGGCTCGCGTGCGAGGAGTTCAGGGCTACCTTCACGACCGCGCTCGACGGGGCCATTTTCGGCTCACGCGTCAGGCAGACGTGCCACCCGGCAACCCTTTCCCTCAAGTCCGAGCCCAGGAAGCCATGACGCCTTCCACCGAGGAGTTGCTCGCGATTGCCCGCCTCTACTGGGGTGCCGACCAGGCCTATGTCTTCCGTCAGGAGCCCAGTCCCGAGGATCTTCGCTACCAGGCCCTCTGGGAGGAGAAGAACGCGGAAAGGCCTCGTTGGGGGGCCTTTGTCAGGAGGCTTCGAGAAGCGCTTCCCGGGTGCGACGCCTGGGACTACGCGCCGGGCCTGGCGAACCCCAGCTTCGGCGTGCTGGTCTACCCGCATCAGGAGCGGGACATGATGCGTCCCCAGACGTGCTGGACGGTCTCCGGGTACCTCAGCATCCTGGCCCCCCTCTACACCGTGCACTGTGTTCGCCGGGTCTTCCTGGGGAAGAACCTCCTGGAAGCAAAGGCCTTCCTCGGCCCCATCCCGCTCGAGTTGCAAGACATCGCGAGCACGGTCGCCCAGCACATCGAAGCCGAGTTCGGCGCCACCGCGCTGCCGCTCGACGTCGCGCAGACCCCCGTCCCCCTCTACGTCAACTTCATGAGGCCGCCGGAGACCACCCTCTTCCACGCACTCTTCACCTCCGAACCCGAAAACATCTTCTGACCCCGGCTCAGCGCCCCAGCATCATGAAGAGCACGAACCCGAAGACGGCCGTGCCCGCGAGCACGCCCTGCACGGCCACCGGCTTCAACCCCTTCACCATCCCGACCGCCCCCAGCACCGCGGACGACACCAGCATCCCCAACGGCAGTCCGCCGACGAACGCCGCGGGCACCAGGACGATGGCCACGCCGCAGGCGCCGCCATCGCAGCCTCCCGGCGCGAAGAGATAGGAGATGACCTCGCTCACCGCCCAGAGCGCCACGAGCAGCCCTCCGACAATCGAGCCGCTCCACCAGGCGCCCGAGGAGAGCCGGAACAATCCATCCCGCCGCCATTGGGACGCCCGCTGGCGGACCGCGATGAGCAGCCCCAGCAGGACCCCGGCCGGCACCAACCCCAGCACGAAGGCGCCCCCCACTCCGCGCAGCCCCGCCAGGGCGCACGCCATGAGCGCGACAGCACAGGAGAGCAGGGCCGCGAACAGGACGAGTCGTGAGTTCATTCAGGTCGATGGCGCGGGGAGGGAAACCGCGTCCACGCGCAGAGTGACAAAGCCACCCCGTCCAGGACCACACCGCCCCCGCCCCTCCGTGCGGACACAGTCTGCTGACGCAGCGGGTCAGGGGTTTTCCCGTCTGACGGCAATGTCTTTTTGATTTGGGCTGGTGGATTTCTCACGTTTTGCGACAAAGTTCGCCGCCTTCTCCGGGAGGGGCGCAGACGTGCTCAGACGAATCCGTTTCATCCGTGGGCTGTGGCTCATGGTCGTGTTGTGGGGAGCCGGGGCGTGGGCCCAGGGCAACTCGGTCATCACCGGGACCCTGGCGAACGCGCTCGACAAGCAGCGGCTGGAGAACGTGGTCGTCACCGCCACCTCGCCCCAGCTGCAGGGCGAGCGCACCGTCCTCTCCGACAAGAGCGGCCTGTACCGCATCCCGCAGCTGCCGCCGGGCATGTACACGCTGCGCTTCGAGGCCCAGGGCTTCCAGCCCTACGTCCGCGACGGCGTCCTGCTGAGAATCGACCGCACCATCCGCTTCAACGCGGAGCTGGCGCCGGACACCATGAGCTCGGACTTCGAGGTCGTGGGCACGCCGCCCAGCGTGGACGTGGGCTCCAGCGCCGCGGGCGTCACCGTGGACCAGGACTTCATCCGCAACATCGCCGTCATCCGCCCCGGCACCAAGGGCTCCGCGTCCCGCTCCTTCGAGGGCCTGGCGGAGCTGGCCCCCGGCGCCACCGAGGACCGCTACGGCGTGAGCATCAGCGGCAGCTCCTCCCCGGAGAGCCAGTACGTCGTGGACGGCCTGTCCGTGAACGACCCCGGCGTGGGCACGCTGGGCACGCCCCTGTCCGTGGAGTTCGTGAAGGAGGTCAACATCATCACCGGCGGCTACATGCCGGAGTACGGCCGCTCCACCGGCGGCGTGCTCAACGTCGTCACCAAGTCCGGCTCCAACGAGTTCCACGGCTCCGTGTTCGCGAACTACGCCCCCGGCGCGTTCCAGACGTCCGGCAAGGAGATCCTGCGCGAGGGCAGCGTCATCTCCGCGCAGGGCAGCGCCCACAACCTGGGCGACTTCGGCTTCGACCTGGGCGGCCCGCTGCTCAAGGACAAGCTCTGGTTCTACGTGGGCGTCGCGCCGTCCTTCAATCGCATCCAGGTGGACCGCCAGCTCAGCAGCTATCAGCTGTGCTCGGAGGTGGACCCCGCCAACGGCTGCAGCGCCGTGGGCGCCCGCCGCAAGGACCCCACCACCGGCTTCTCCCAGGTGTCCCCCATCGAAGGCAGCCGCGTGTCCCGCTTCGCGGACGAGCGCAGCGTGCAGTACCTGGGCAAGCTCACCTACAACTTCAACCCGGACCACAGCCTGTCCGTGTCCGTCTTCGGCACGCCGCGCTCGTCCGGCGGCAGCGGCAGGTACTCCTTCAGCGACGACGGCGAGCCGGAGGTGTGCTCCAGCCTGTCGTGCACCGGCTTCGTGCAGGGCGCGTATGAGGCCATCGCCACCCGCCGCAGCAACAGCGCCATGGACATCGTGGCGAAGCAGGCGTCGTCCTTCTTCGACAAGAAGCTGCTCGTGGACGCGACGCTCGGCTGGCACCACCAGGCCGACTCCATCCTCCCGTCGGACGGCTCGGGCCTGGGCTCCGGCGAGGGCCTGTCCGCGAAGTCCAACATCGCCTGGCGCCGCACCAGCAACCCGGGCCCCCACACCATCAACGAGTTCGAGCCGCTCCCCTACGCGGACGCCTGTGGCAGCACGCCCGAGGAGCAGATGCTGCGCTGTCCGGTGACGGCCTATTCCACCGGCGGCCCCGGCACCATCAGCATCCAGCGGCTGGACCGCGTGCAGGGCAAGGTGATGGGCACCTACCTGCTGGAGGCCCTGGGCCACCACATCCTCAAGGCCGGCGCGGACATCGAGCGGATGAGCTTCTACAACAACCGCGCGCGCACGGGGCTCGCGCCCTGGCAGGAGTGCGGCAACGGCACCTGCTTCTTCACCCTCAACCAGTACGGCTACCTGGAGGGCCCGGACCAGCCGGTGTTCCTGGACAGCAAGGAGGGCACCTCCACGTCCACCACCGTGGGCGGCTTCATCCAGGACAGCTGGTCCGTGATGGACAAGGTCACCGTCAACGTGGGCCTGCGCTACGACGTGCAGACGCTCTACGGCCTGGACGGCGAGGTGGGCCTGCACCTGCCCAACCAGTGGTCCCCGCGCCTGGGCGTCATCTACGACCCGACGCAGAGCGGCCGCGCCAAGGTCTTCGCCAACTACGCGCGCTTCTTCGAGAACGTCCCCCTGGACATGGCGGACCTGTCCTTCCCGCAGCAGCAGCTCTTGTCCGCCACCTACGACGCGCCCCCGTGCAACCCGTCGCGCGAGGGGTCGTTGCTGGTGGACTGCACCCTGGACGCGAACCGCCAGCCCATTGGCAACCGCGAGAGCCCCAACCAGCTGTGGGACGCGCAGGGCGGTGACCGCGTGCCGGTGGACCCCAAGATTCGCGCCCAGTCCGCGGACGAGTTCGTCGTGGGCGGTGAGTACGAGCTCTTCACCGCGAGCCGCCTGGGTGCCACGTACACCCGGCGCTACCTCAACGACGTCATCGAGGACATGAGCCGCGACGACGGCAGCACCTTCTTCCTGGGCAACCCGGGCAAGGGCTACTCCACGGACTTCCCGCTGGCGAAGCGCGAGTACGACGCGGTCAACCTCTACTTCCAGCGCGCCTTCACCAACGGGTGGCTGGCCCAGGCCAGCTACACCTGGTCCAGCCTGCGCGGGAACTACTCCGGCCTGTTCCGCGCGGACACCGGCCAGCTGTCCCCCAACCTCACGCGCGACTTCGACCTGGTGTCGCTCACCGTCAACCGCGAGGGTCAGCTGCCCGGGGACCGCACGCACGCGTTCAAGGTGTTCGCCGCGAAGGAGTTCATGCTGGGGTCTCGGACCAGCATCAACGTGGGCGGCAACTACCGGGCGCGCTCCGGCACGCCGCTCAACTACCTGGGCGCGCACCCGCGCCGCAGCGGCTCGGAGACGTTCATCCTGCCGCGCGGCAGCGCGGGCCGGCTGCCCTGGGTGCACGGCGTGGACGGGCACGTGGGCGTCAACCAGCGGCTGGTGAAGGACTACGTCCTCACGGTGTCCCTGGACGTGTTCAACCTCTTCAACTTCCAGCAGTACACGGACGTGGACCAGACCTTCAGCACCGCGCGCGTGTACCCCATCGAGCAGGGCGGCAAGCCGGACGACCTCACCGCCTGCCTCAGCGCGAACAACCCCGACTGCAAGGTCATCTCCACCGCCACGGGGCTGCCCATCGCCGTGACGGACATCAACCCCAACTTCAAGCGGCCCACCGCCTACCAGGCCCCGCGCTCCATCCGCCTGGGCGCGAAGCTCAGCTTCTAGGCCCGACGCCATGAGGACTCCCGCGATGAAGCTTCGTTGGATGGCAGTGAGTGCAGGAATCGCGACCGCGGCCGTCGCCGTGGGCGCGTGCGGCAGCGAACCGGAGCCCGAGTGCGTGGTGGCGCGCGCCGTGTCGGACGGCTCCACCGGCTCGTTCGCCGCGACGTACCAGCTCAAGTCCGGGCAGAACCCGGACAGCGTCTGCGCGCGGCTCAAGCCGGAGCCGCTGGGCCTGCAGAAGTTCTTCAGCCAGGACCCGGCCGCGCCCGACACCGTGGGCGTGCGCAGCGCGCGGCTGGGCAAGCTGCTGGAGGACTTCGCGTCCCGGCTGTCGGCGGACTCGAAGGCCTCCGCCACGGCGGTGGGCCCCTTCGCGTCCGTGACGCCAGGGGCGGACCACTTCTGCTCGGTGCCGGAGCTCACGCCCACGCGGCTGGAGGTGGCCGCGGGCCAGGCGCCCGACGGCGGCGCGCTGCCCGCGCAGGACTACGGCTATGCGTGGAGCAACCTGCGCATCTACAACACGCCGGAGATTCCGGGCACGCAGTTCACCGCGGACCTCGTCTACACGGAGAACGGCTGCGCCGCCGAGTACGCCGTGAAGGGCATCTGGCCGGTGGTGAAGTGCCAGAACAGCAAGACGAAGCTGCCGGACGACGCGCTGTGCGACCCGTACGCGGACTACGACGCGGGGCGGCTGCGCGGCTCCGGCATCAACCCGCTGTTCCCCGTGAAGTGCGACCCGGACGCGCTCATCTGCGTGCTCACGGGTGAGGTGCCGTCAGCGCCGTGAGGCCGTGACTTCCGGGACGCAGCGCCTGCGGCAGGTCCCGGAAGTCCTTCACCAGCCAGTCCGGCCGCTCGCGCACCAGGACCTCGCGCGGGAAGGACGTGGCGACGGCGACACACGCCGCGCCCGCCGCCCGCGCGGCCCTGAGGCCCACCACCGCGTCCTCGAACACCACGCACGCGTGCGGCGGGATGCCCAGCGCGGCGGCGGCCTTGAGGTACACCTCCGGATCCGGCTTGCCCTGGACGACGTCCGTGGACGTCACGCGCACGGGGAACAGGTGCTCCAGCCCCACGCGCTCCAGGGCCCGCTCCGCGTTCTGGGCCAGCGCGCTCGTGCCCAGGGCCCAGGGCACGCCCGCCTGCTTCAGGGACATGAGGTAGGCGCCCACGCCGGGGACGGCGGACACCGGCTCGTGGTCGAGCAGCCGGTGGAAGGCCTTCTCGCGGTCATCCGTGAGCGCGGCCACCTGCTCGTCGTCCAGCTCCTCGCCGAACCACGCCCGCAGCGTCTCCCCCGCCCGCCGGCCATTGGTTTCGAGCAGCTCCTCCCGCGTGGGCACGTAGCCCCGCTCGCGGGCGAACTCCTCCCAGACGCGGTAGTGCAGCTCCGTCGTGTCGATGACGACGCCGTCCAGGTCGAAGAGGACGGCGCCGAAGGAAGCGATGTTCGAGGTCGAAGGGAACATGAAGGTCGGGCTCTCTCGAAGATCCACACGGCACGCGTCTCAACACTATTCACGAGGTGGGTCGCGGGCGTGGCTTCTGGCCCCACTGCCGCCGCCCACCATGCGGGCAGCCGTGGGACTGGTTCCCGGCCAGGGGTATGGGAGGTAAGGAGGGGAACCGCCTGCCAGGCCCAGGTGGGACCCGCCCGTTGTAGGCTTTCTCGGAGATCCATGTCGCCCAAGAACTCCACGGATTTCTCCACGACCGCCGTCCGCACGCAGGGCGCGCCCTCGCAGGCAGCCCAGGTGATGCCGGCGCTGACGCTCATTGGCCACGCCCAGCCCCAGCGCATCGGGGAGCGGCTGCTGCTGGAGGGGCTGCTCTCCGGCGAGCGCGCGGTGGCGCTGTCGCGCAACGCCCCGGACTTCAGCCGTCCGGGCGGCGTGCTGGCGCTGCCCCTGGGAGACCCGTTCCTCAGCCGCACGCCGGTGCGCTTCGAGGCGGGTGAGCGCGGCGGGGTGCGGCTCCGGGTGCCGGAGGGTGGGACGCCGGTGTGGGTGGGCAGCGAGCCGGTGCGCGGCGGGCGCGAGTTCCCCGCGGAGGCGCTGGTGGCGGGCGTGCCGCTGGTGCTCGCCGGGCGCGTGGCGCTGCTGCTGCACCAGGCCACCGTGCGCGGCGGAGGTGCCCCGTCGGAGCTGGCGGCGCTGGGCATGGTGGGCGACAGCGAGGGCATCGTCCGCGTGCGCGAGGACGTGCTGCGCGTGGCCGACCTCCAGGTCCCCGTGCTGGTGCGGGGCGAGACGGGCACGGGCAAGGAGCTGGTGGCCAGGGCGCTCCATGAGCGGAGCCCGCGCCGCGCGGGCCCCTTCGTCAGCGTCAACCTGGGCGCCCTGTCGAAGGACCTCATCGCCTCGGAGCTGTTCGGTGCCCTGCGGGGCTCGTTCACCGGCGCCACGCGCGACCGGGAGGGCTTCTTCCGCGCCGCGCACGGCGGCACCCTCTTCCTGGACGAGGTGGCGGAGGCGCCCCCGGAGGTCCAGGCGGCGCTCCTGCGCGTGCTGGAGACGAGCGAGGTCTACCCCGTGGGCGGGCAGGCCCCGGTGCGTGTGGACGTGCGGCTCGTCACCGCCACGGACGCGGACCTGGAGGCGCGCATCCGCGACGGCCACTTCAAGGCCCCGCTGCTGCACCGGCTGGCGGGCTTTGAAATCACCGTGCCGCCGCTGCGTGAGCGCCGCGAGGACATCACGCCGCTGTTCCTCCACTTCGCCCGCCAGGAGCTGGAGTCCACGGGCGAGGCGGGGCGGCTCAACTCCTCGGACGCGCGCGCGGAGCCGTGGCTGCCGGCTTCGCTCGCCGCGCGCTTGGTGCGCTCCGCGTGGCCGGGCAACGTGCGCCAGCTGCGCAACGTCGCGCGGCAGCTCGTCATCGGGAGCCGGGGACTGCCCGGGCTGCGCGTGGATGCGCGGCTGGAGCAGTCGCTGGACGAAGGCGCGCTGCCCATCCCGGGCCAGCCCCTCACGGCGCAGGCGCCCTCCCCTGCCTCGGAGGACACGCCCGCGCCCTCGGAGGTTCGCGCGCCCGCGCGGCGCAAGCCGTCGGAGGTGAGCGAGCAGGAGGTGCTGGAGGCCCTGCGCGCCTGCGCGTGGGATTTGAAGGCCACGGCGGACTGGCTGGGCATCCCGCGCTCGTCCGTGTACGTGCTCATCGACAAGAGCTCGCTCCTGCGCACCGCTCGCGACCTGAGCCCGGAGGAGATCACCCGCTGCTTCCACGAGTGCGAGGGCGACCTGGACCGCATGGTGCAGAAGCTGGAGGTGTCCCGCCGCGCGCTCCAGCGCCGCGTGCGCGAGCTGGGGCTGGACGCGAGCTGAGCGGGCACGATGGTACGGCGTCTGCAATGCCCACCGGCACCATGACCAACACCGTCACCATTGACGTCTCCACGACCCCTGTCAGCTACGACCCGAGCCCGGATGTGAAGCACGGCGATACGGTCGTGTTCACGCTGGGCGACGCCCTCAGCGCCACCGCCACCGTCTCGTTCCCCGACGGCACCTGCCTCACGACGACCGGGCCATACACACTGGGAGGCCCCACCCTGTCGACCGCGCCCCTGGTCGTATCCATGACGGCGGCGAAGGGGGTCTACGCCTTCGACGTGGACTTCAACAGCGGCCATGAGTCCCAGGCCCGCAAGGGCCACGAGTGGGACCGGAAGAACGGCGGCATCGACGTGACCAGCGAACCGCCGGAGCAGGTCCGCCGGTAGGCTCCGGACACGTCAACCCCTGGGCGTGACGTGCCATTGACGCGTCCGGGGGGCGTCTCCTGTCGCAGCCGTGAAACATCCGAGGGGCGCGTTCAGGACATGCGCCCTGGCCCACGGGCTGCAATGCTGTGCGGACCTATGGCCAACATCACAGTCGACCTCTCCACGAATCCCATCAGCTACAGCCCCGGCCCGGAAGTGAAGCACGGCGACACGGTGACCTTCTCGATGGGCAGCTACCCCTCGTCCTACACCGCCACCGTCACGTTCCCCGACGGAAACTGCCTCACCACCTCCGTCCCGTACCCGTACACGCTGGGAGGCAGTCCCCTGACGGCCTCGACCTCGCCGTTGACCGTCTCGATGACGGCGGCGAAGGGCGTCTACGACTTCAACGCGGTCATCGACGACGGGACGCGCGACCGGGGCACCGCCCCTCGCGGTCCCGAGGAGCGGGACCGGAAGAACGGCGGCATCGACGTGACCAGTGAGCCGCCGGAGGACCCCGCCGTCCGGTAAGGCCGCCTCCGCCCGGGCCCCGTTCAGGGCCCGGGTGCGTCGGCCACGGGGCCCGCTGCCGGGGCGCGCGGTCCGGCGCGAAGGGTGAGCAGCCCTTCCCTCAGCTCGCGCGCCCGGATCCATCGGGGACGGGCCGCCACCACCGCGTCGGCCAGCTCCAGCCCGCGCTTCACGCCAGCCGCCGCGTCCTGCCCTTCACGGAGGCGCCACCGCGCCCAGGCACCGTGGAGGTCCGCCGCCGCGAGCCGGTACTCCAGCCTCGGGTCGAGCTTCATCGCCTCCTCGAAGGCCTGCGCCGCGCGCGTGAACTCCCCCTCCGCGTCCAGCGCTTGCGCTCCTCCTCCCGTGGCCTCCGCCTGGCGCGTGGACCGCCCCGCCGCGCCGTGCCCCTGCGACAGCCAGCGCGCCCGGATGCCCGCGGCCTCCGCGAGGTAGCGCCAGGCATTGCCCAGCTTCGGGTTGAGCGCTCTTGCCCGGCTCAGCGCCGTCTCCGCCTTCGCGAGGTCCACCGCCGGGTCGTGCGCCCGCGACAGCGCCCATGCCGCCCGGCGCACCCAGGCCTTGCCCTGGTTCGCCAGCAGGTCCGCGTCGTCCGGCAGCCGCTTCAGCGCCTCCGTGTAGTCGTCCACCGCGGCCCGCAGCGCGGCGCTGGGGTCCTCGCCCTTCTGGAGCTGGAGCTCGGCGCGGAAGACCTCCCACTCGCCCAGGTTGTTGAAGGCGAAGCCCTGCGTGGGCGCCAGGGCCCGGGCCTTCTCGAAGGAGGCCTTCGCCTCGTCGAGCAGGGCCTTCGTGTCACCGCCCTCCTCCGCGCGCAGCTCCGCCTGCCAGAACACCGCGGAGCCCAGCGCGTTGTGGAGCGCGGGCTGCTTCGCGTTGAGCGCCAGCCCCTGCCGGTACAGCGCCAGGGCCCGCTCCAGGTCCACGCTCACGTCCTCGCCCTTCAGGTAGCGGGCACGCGCGAGCTGCTCCGCCACCTCCGCGCCGTTGAAGCACGCGCCGAAGTTGTCCGGATTGAGCGACAGGGCCCGCGTCAGCGCGCTGTTCGCGCGGCGCAGGTCGCCCGCCGCATCCGGCGCGTTCGGGACGTCCGCCCGCTTGCGGTACGCGACGCCCAGGTTGATCCACGAGTACGGCTGCTGCTCGCTCAGCTGGAGTGCCGTCTGGTACGCGGCGATGGCCTTGTCCAGGAGCGGGACCGGGTCTCCGCCTCGCGCGGCCTCCGCGTCCGCCTGCCCCTGCCACGCAAGGCCCAGGTTGGCGTGGAACACGTAGTCGCGGTCCTCGGCGCGCAGCTGTTCGAAGGAGGCGATCGCGAGCCTCAGCTGTCCGCGCGGATCCTCCCCGTGCAGCTGCTGGTAGCGCGCCCACTGCCGGTGCGTGAGGGCGCGAATCAACGGGATGCGGTCGCTCGGCGTGGCCACCGCCTCCGCGGCGCGCAGCGCGGCCAGGGACTTCTCCAGCAGCGCCTCCACCCCCTCGCCGCCCTGGTTCGTGCGCTGCTCCGCGAGCCGGCAGTGGAAGCGCGCCACCAGCGCCAGCGAACGGGCGTGGTCCGGCGCGGCGGCGAGCGCGCGCGACAGCGCCTCCAGGCCCCGCTCGTAGTGCGGCAGGATGTTTCCCTCGCCGTACAGCTCCATCACCAGCGCGGCCATCTCCAGCCGCCCCAGCACCGAGTGCACGACAGGCTGGCTCTCCGCCGTGGCGACCGCGGCGGCGTAGGCCTCGCGGCTCAGCGCCAGGTCCGCCTGCGAGCCCGCGCGGTCCCCGCCGTTCCAGCGCCGCATGGAGCGCGCGAGCAGGATGTCCCCGCGCAACAGCGGCGCCTCGTAGAACCACGGCGACTGCGAGCCCGGCGCGTCCAGCAGCGCCAGCGCGTCCTCCGGCCGGTCCTCGTAGAAGGCGAACAGGGCCTTCACGAACGACGGCGGCGCGGGGACGTCCGGCCCTTCCGCCTGGCGCAGGTAGGCGAGCGCCGGGTCGCGGTAGCGCCCGTTCAACTCCTTGAGACGGGCCTCGCGCTGCGCGGGGGCACGGCGCTCCATGTCCAGCAGGAGCTGCTCGCGGTAGAGGTGCCCCATCACCTGCGCCAGCGCCCACGCCACGCGGGGCTCGCGGTAGCCGTGCGCCCACGCGGACTCCAGCTTCGCGCGCGCGCCGTCCAGGTCGTCCAGCGCGAACAGGGCGCGGCCCAGCGCGTACTCCCCGGGGCCCACCGCCTGTGCACCCGCGCGGGCGATGTCCGCCTCCAGCGCGGCCATGCTCGCGCGCAGCGCCTCGCGGTCCTTGCGCGTGTCGTGCAGGCGCGACAGGGCGGAGTAGCGCGCCGAGGACTCGATGCGCTCCACGCGCTCGGTGAAGGCGCGGGCCAGCCGCTCGCGCTCGGCCACCTCGCCGCGCGCGAGCTGCGCCTGCGTGAGCGCGCCGGCCACCACCGCCACCACCGTGCCGCCCAGCGCCAGCGCCGCGCGGTGCTTGCGGACCTTCTTGCCCAGCCAGTAGCGCGCGCCATGGCGGGCCCGCACCGGCTCTCCCGCCAGGAAGCGCTCCAGGTCTTCGGTGAACGAGCGCACGGAGTCGTAGCGGAGCGGCCGCTCCTTCTCCAGGCACTTGAGGACGACGGCCTCCAGGTCCTCCGGGATGTCCGGCTCCAGCAGGCGCGGGCGCGGCGGCGGCTCCGACTGGAGCTTCGCGAGCACCTCCTTCTCCGTGCCGCCGGTGAAGGGGGGCTGGCCGGTGAGCAGCGCGTACAGCGTCGCGCCCAGCGCGTAGACGTCCGCGCGGCGGTCCAGGCGGTGGCCCTCGCCCCGGGCCTGCTCGGGCGGCATGTAGTGCGGCGTGCCCAGCACCGCGTTCGGCGTGGTGGTGCCCTCGCGCCAGTCGCGCGCGAGCCCGAAGTCCATCACGAACGGGAGGAAGCCTCCGTCCTCCGTGCGCTCCACCAGGATGTTGCCGGGCTTCAGGTCGCGGTGGACCAGCCCCACGCGGTGCGCGGCGTGCACGCCCTGCGCGGCCTGGCACAGCACCCAGACGCGCTGCTCCAGCGTGAGCGAGTGGGAGAGCTGTCCCAGCGACGGGCCCTCCACGTAGCGCATGGCGATGAAGGCGTGCCCGCGCACCTCGCCGACCTCGTAGACCTCGCACACGCGCTCGTGGCGCACGCGGGCCTGGGCGCGGGCCTCGGACAGGAAGCGGCGGGCCAGCTCCGGGTCCCCGTCGCGCACGAACTTGAGGGCCACGTTGCGGCGCAAGAGCGGGTCATACGCCAGGAACACCTGCCCCATGCCGCCCTGCCCCAGGAAGCGCACGGGCTCGTAGCGGTCCCAGCCGGGCACCGGAAAGGCGGGCACGCCTTCGACGGCCAGCGAGGACGGGACCGCCGTCGACAGCGTGGCGGCCTCCTGGATGGGGGCTTCACCCCGGTCCGTGCGACCTCGGACCAGGTCCTGCCGCAAGAGGTCCAGGGTGTTCTCCGTCAGCCGGCCCCGCTCCTTCAGCAGCTCCAGGGGCCCGCGTTGCAGGCGGAGGGCCTCCTCGCGCAGGGCGGCCGCCTCGTCGGAGGACAGCAGCCCCTCGTCCAGCGCGAGCAGGACCTCCTCCTCATAGACCTCTGGATGGCCTGCCCCGCTCACGGACGGGAGCATACGGGGAAGGCGGGGGAACGCGGGAGCGCCGCCGGAAGGGCGCCATGGGAGGGAGCGAGGGGCCGCTCCCGGAAGGGGGAAGGCCAGCCCCTCCGGCGGGCTCCGCGAGACGTGGCTTAAGCGGTCCGGCGCTGACGGCGGCGCAGGCCCGGCACTCCCATCAGGCCCAGGAGGGCCAGCCAGGAGGCATCCGGCGCGGTGCTGCACCCGCCGCCCGCGAAGGCGCGCGCGCCCACCACCGTCCAGGTGTACTCCGCGGGGGACTCATCCCGGTTGCCGCTGCCGTCCACCGCGCGCACCTCCAGGACATGGTCCCCGGTGCCGACGGTGTAGCGGTCCTGGCAGGGGCCCCACTCGCCACCGTCCAGGCGGCACTCGAACGTCGAGCCCTCCTCCGTGGAGGCGTACTCGAAGTCCGCGGTGTGGTTGGAGGTGGAGGACGGCGGCCCCTTCACGATGGAGGTGTCCGGGGCCTGGGTGTCCGGGCCCTGGGTGTTCACGGTGAAGGGGACCGGGGTGGACGCGGGGCTGGTGCCGCCCCCGGGCGTCTGGACCGTGGCCGTCACGGTGTGCGAACCGTCCGGAAGCGGCGTCGTGGGGACGCAGCTCCAGTTGCCGCTCGCGTCCACGGTGGCGGTGCAGACCATGGTGGTGCCTTCGCGCACCGTCACCTGCGCGCCCGGCGTGCCGGTGCCGGTGATGGGGGGCGTGCCGGTGGTCACCGTGGAGTCCGCCACGGGGCCGGTGATGACCGGGGCCGGCGGCGCCGGGACCTGGGTGTTCACGACGAACGGGACGGCGGTGGACGGGAAGCTGGTGGCGCTCCCGGGCGACTGGGCGGTGGCCGTCACGGAGTGCGGTCCGTCCGCCAGGGGCGTCGTGGGCGTGCAGGTCCAGTTGCCGCTCGCGTCCACGGTGGCGGTGCAGACCACGGTGGTGCCCTCGCGCACCGTCACCGTGGCGCCCGGCTCGCCGGTGCCGGTGATGGGGGGCGTGGCGGTGGTCACCGTGGTGTTCGCCACGGGGCCGGTGATGACCGGAGTGGGCGTCACGGGGCCCGGGTCCTGGGCCACGCACTTCTGGGTGGACGGGTCGCAGAACCCCTCGCAGACGTTGGAGGCGTTGCAGGTCTGGCCCACCTCCAGCAGGCAGCGCGGCGAGCAGGTGTCACCGCCCACCAGGTTGCCGTCGTCGCACACCTCCGTGCCCGCGCGGATGCCGTCACCGCACGTGGTGCCACAGGCGCTGGGCGCGCCGTTGCAGGTGTAGCCCGGCTCCACGGCGCAGACGCTGGAGCAGCCGTCGCCGTTGGCGGCGTTGGCGTCGTCGCACAGCTCGCCGGGCTCCCGCGTGCCGTTGCCGCACGTCCTGGCGCACGCGCTGCCGGGCGTGGGGCAGCTGTAGCCCGGCTCCACGGCGCAGGTGGCGTTGCAGCCGTCACCCGCCGTGGTGTTCCCGTCGTCACACGCCTCGGTGCCCGTGCGGATGCCGTCGCCGCACAGGGTCTTGCAGGTGCTGGGCGTGCCGGAGCAGCTGTAGCCCGTCTCCACCTGGCAGCCGTTGGAGCAGCCGTCGCCGGAGGTGTCGTTGCCGTCGTCACACGTCTCGTTCGGGTCCTGCGCCCCGTTGCCGCACGTATCGTCGCACACGGAGGGGCCCGTGCTCGGCATGGAGCAGGCGTAGCCGTCCTCCACGCGGCACTCGGTGGCGCAGCCGTCGCCGGACGTCAGGTTGCCGTCGTCGCACTGCTCGCCCGGGTTCACGTTGCCGTTGCCGCACGTCTTCGCGCAGGGCTGGCCCGGCGTGGCGCACGCGTAGCCCAGCTCCAGGGTGCAGGCGTTGGAGCAGCCGTCGCCCAGGGCGGTGTTGCCGTCGTCGCACAGCTCGCCGGCGTTGAGCACGCCGTTGCCGCACAGCGGGGCGCAGACGGACGGGGCGCCGGAGCAGGTGTAGCCCGTCTCGATGCGGCATGCCGCGGAGCAGCCGTCGGAGCTGAACACGTTGCCGTCGTCGCACTGCTCACCCGCGTTGATGGCGCCATTGCCGCAGGTGGCCGCGCAGGCCTGGCCCGGCGTGGGGCAGGCATAGCCGTCCTCCACGCGGCAGCTGGCGTTGCAGCCGTCGTTCGCGGTGGTGTTGCCGTCGTCGCACTGCTCGCCGGGGTTCAGGTTGCCGTTGCCGCACGTCTGGGCGCAGGTGCTGGGCGCACCGGTGCAGCCATAGCCGGGCTCGATGCCGCAGGTGGCGTTGCAGCCGTCGTTGTTGGTGGTGTTGCCGTCGTCGCACTCCTCGCGCGGGGAGATGGCGCCGTCACCGCAGCGGTCGTCGTACGCGTCCACGAAGAGGTAGCGGAAGGCGTTCGGCGGGCTGCCGTCGTTCTCGTTGCACAGCTCGATGCGGTTGAGGCCCACGTGCCAGGCCGCGTTGGTGCCGAACTCGCGGAAGATGTTCTTCTGCCAGGGCTGGCCAGCGGGCTCGCTCACGGTGACGGGCATGATGGCCACGCCGTTCACCCTCGCGGTGCTGAACTCATTGTCGTTGAAGGTGGCCAGGCGCAGGCGGAACTGCCCGATGTTCGTCGTCGAGGGGATGAGGAAGTCCTGGTACACGCACGTCTCGGCGCCCTGGGCCGCCATGAAGCGCGCGGTCTGCATCTCCAGCGGCCAGTCGTTCGCGTCGCGAATGCCGGTGTCCGCGCCGGTGGTGGTGCCGGCGTAGAACCAGTGCGGATCCACCGCGCCCTCGGGCAGGCGGCGGTTCTGCGCGTCCACGCCGGTGTTGAACACCGCCACGCCCGCGCCCACGCAGCGGCTGGGGCTGCCCGCGCAGGCGAAGCCGGGCTCCACCTCGCACTGGCGGCTGCAGCCGTCGCCCTCGAAGCGGTTGCCGTCGTCGCAGACCTCCTGCGCGTAGGACGGGTACTGCTGGTTGTTGAACGCGCCGTTGCCACACAGCGACAGGTCACACGTGGCCGAACAGCCGTTGCCGTCGTTGGTCGTGTTGCCGTCGTCGCACAGCTCGCCGGTGTTCACCGTGTTGTTGCCGCACAGGCTGGCCAATGAGCACGCGTTGCCGGGCACGTTGCACAGGTAGCCCGCCTCCACGGTGCCGGTGGCCGAGCAGCCGTCGCCGCTCACCGTGTTGCCGTCGTCGCACTGCTCGCCGGGCTGGAGCCGGCCGTCGCCCACGAGCGACGAGGACTGGCTCGTGAGGACGGGCTCCGTGTGGGTGCTGGCCGGCTCGCAGCCAGCGAGGAGGAACAGCGAACACAGGGCCAGCGCGTGGAAGCCCGCGCGCAGGGCCATGCGGGGTGAATCTCCCCGGAAGAAGGAATGCATCTGGGTCATGAACATGAAGGGTCTGCCTTACTTCTGAAGGGTGTCGGGGGAAGAGGAGGAGGCCGGCGCCGTCTGCACGCCCTCGGCCTCTCCGACGATCTTGAACTCGACGCGGCGGTTCTTCGCGCGGCCGTCCGCCTTCGCGTTGTCCGCGATGGGCTGCGTGGGCCCGAAGCCCTTCGCCTCCAACCGCTCGCGCTGCACGCCCTTGCCCACGAGGTAGTCCACCACCGCCTCGGCGCGCCGCTGGGACAGGTCCAGGTTGTACTGGGCCTTGCCGGTGTTGTCGGTGTGGCCCTCCACGCGCACCTTCTCGATGTCCGGGTGGGACACGAGGATGGACGCGACCTTGTCGAGCACCGCGTTGCTGCGCTTCTGGATGACGGCCTGGTTGTTCTCGAAGAACACGGCCTCCATGATGCGGATGCTGCCGGAGTCGATGCGCGCGACGGGCGCCTCCTTGCAGCCGCCGTTGGACTCGGTGCCCGGTTCGTCCGGGCAGTTGTCCAGGCGGTCCACCACGCCGTCACCGTCGCGGTCCGGCTCCACGTCCGGGCAGCCGTCCTTGTCCTTGTAGCGGTTGACCGTCTCCGGCTCCTTGGGGCACGCGTCCTTGGAGTCCACGATGCCGTCCCCGTCGGAGTCGGGGTCGTCCGGGCAGCCGTCCTCGTCCTGGAAGCCGTTCTTGTTCTCCGCCTGCGCGGGGCACTTGTCCGCCAGGTTGGGGATGCCGTCCTGGTCGTCGTCCTTGTCCGGGCAGCCCTGGAGCTGCGCGAGGCCCGCCGTCGTGGGGCACTGGTCGTCGCGGTTCTTCACGCCGTCGCCGTCGGCGTCCAGGTCGGGACACTCGGAGGCCACGTGGGGCTGGCCCGCGATACAGACGGGGCCCTTGGGCGCGGGAGGCGTGCCGAAGGACACGCCCGCGAGCACGCGGAAGCGCGGCGTGCCCGGCGTCTGGCCAAAGCCCGGGCCGCCCATGACGTACACCTCGGTGCCGTCGGCGGTGGGGACGCGCAGGCCCAGCAGCGCCTCCAGCGAGCTGGGCGAGTCCTGCGTGGGGACGGTGCCGCGCACGAGGATCTCCTCGCGCAGGCCCCAGAGGCCGGCGGACAGGTTCACGCCGCCGTTGAGCTCCACGCCCATCTCATCCTGGTAGGGCTGCGTCTGCGGCGTCAGGGCGTACGTCTTCGTGCGCACGAGCGCGCCGACGTCCGCGCCCACGCGGAAGGTGCCGCCCAGCTGCTTGCCGGCGCCCAGGCGGGGGGAGAAGGTGAAGCCCTCGTCGCGGGTGAGGGCGGCCTTGCTGCCCAGGGGCAGCGCCGCGCCCAGGTGCAGGCCGAGGTCCAGCGGTCCGCCCCGGTTCTCGGAGAGGAAGCCCAGGCGGGCCTGGAGCCACGGGGTGCCGAGCGCGCTGGTGGTGGGGCGGGACACGCCGAGCCTGGCGGTCTCCGGGCCCCACTGGGCGACGATGGGCACCTGGGCGCCCACCTCCAGCCAGTTCGTGAAGGAGTACGCGGCGCTCAGGTGCGCCGTCACGCGGTTGGAGATGACGTCGGCCTGGCGGTCGCCGTCCTCCACGAGGACGAGGGGCCGGTTCTCGTAGTGCGCGGTCAGCCCGACGCGGAACTGCCCCGCGGGGAGCAGGTCGCCGGTGGACAGCACGAGGCTGTCACGCATGCCGGGGTTGAGCTGCAGGCGCTCCAGTTCGATGCCCGGGATGGTGCTCTGGGCCTGGGCGCTGCTGAAGGCGCAGAGGACGGCCAGTCCTCCGAGCCCAAGGTGATGCCTTCGTGCGAACAAGCGTTCCTCCACATGCACTCGCGGGCTCTAGGGATGCCCGCGCCCC
Source organism: Corallococcus exercitus (assembly GCF_042231735.1). Lineage (GTDB taxonomy): Bacteria > Myxococcota > Myxococcia > Myxococcales > Myxococcaceae > Corallococcus > Corallococcus exercitus_B. The sequence goes on along the minus strand of NZ_CP102577.1, from coordinate 7,831,659 downwards.
CTCGCGGGGCGAAGGGTGCGCGGACGGTTGCACGCGAGGGGCCAGGATGTGTCGGAAGCACGACTTTCAGCAATGGCGCGGGGATGCGAGCCGGACCCGGGCCGGGCCCGGGCGGCTGACGCGTCAGGGCAGGACGCGGACACGGCGCTGACGCGTCAGGGCAGGACGCAGGACCTACAGGTGGAAGTCGCCGGCGGCCTCCGGCTGGTAGGGCACGGCGACGATGCGCAGGCGCCGGGTGCGGCCGTTGGGGAGGGGCCACTCCACGGTCTGGCCCACGGACAGGCCGATGAGGGCACTGCCCACGGGGGCGAGGATGGAGATGCGGCCGGCGTCGCTGTTGGCGTCCTTGGGATAGACCAGGGTGACTTCGCGCGTCTCGCCGACCGCTTCGTCCTCGAAGACGACGGTGCTGTTCATGGTGACGACGTCGCGGGGGATGGCGGTGGAGGACGTGACGGTGGCGCGGGCGAGCTCGGACTCCAGCTGCTCCACGAGCTCCGCGTTGCGGGCGTTGCCGTACTGTTCGACGACGCGCTCCAGGCGCTGGAGGTCGGTGTCGGTGACGATGAGGGGATGGTCGTGGGTCATGGCGGGTGGCCTCCTGCGTGGAAAGGAATGGGGGCGAAGCGCATTCCCGACAGGGCGGGAGTGCGTGGCGTGGGGGTTCAGTGGGGGTGGAGCGGACGCCGTCCGTCGTGAGCTACGCGAGACGGGCGGCGTGGGTGACAAGCCAGGCGGTGGCTCGGCCATGCGCGGGCAGCGTCCGGCGGACGGACGTCCGTCGCGGAGCACGCTGCATGCAGGCTGTGAGCGAAACCGTCATCTGACGAGGGACCCGGGGGCTGCGGCTGCGGTGAAGTGCTGAATGTAGCCGTGCCAGCCCTGATTGCAACCGCCCCTCGGAGAACAGGCGGCCTGGCAAACAGCCGCCGTGACGCCCGGAGGCGAGGAATCAGCGCAGCGGGGACACATCCTTGAACCACACGCCCGTGGCTCCGATGGATTCGAGCGCGAGCTTGATGTCCTCCGGGATGACGAGGACCACTTCCCAGTGCAAGGGCCGGAAGACCCGCGCGCTGCCAAGCCGTGTGGCGTCGATGCGCATGCCCCAGACGAAGGTGTAGGTGCCTACCTTTTCGGCGAGCCCGTCCTCGGGCGTCCAGTAACGCACCTGCTCCGAAGCCACGTCGTCGATGCAGTTCACGCGGCGAATGGCGTTCAGGATGAAGAACTCGTCGGGCTGCTGCCCCTCGATGTCCACGGGGAAGAGCTGCACGTCATTCGGGGCCAGGCGCTCGAAGATGGCCGCCACCCGCGAGGTGACCACGGGGATGCTGCCTGACGCGTGAGAGTAGTCGAGAACGCTGCCTGGAATATCAATGGGGATGCGCACGCGTCCTGCCCAGGAACTCGGCCTGCCCTTTCTAAAAATCTGCCAGGGATTCTTGAGTTCGTTTCCCTGAGCATCTTGTGGATGCCCCAGTTCCCAACGTCCTTCCAGGTACACGTCGTCGCTGAGATCGAAGTATCGCGAAGACATGGGTCGAGCTCCTGGACTCACTCCGTGCGAGTCACCAGCTTGTTCAGGAGGCTTCCCTTCTGGAGGATTTCATCCGCCAGAACACGCAATGTGCGCGTCAGCGACTCCCGACACTGCGCGATGGTTTCGCAGCTCTCTGTCGCCAGTTCAAGCGCCCCATGGACCCGCTCATGGTACTCGCGAGGATGCGGACCTCGGTGGCCAGGCACATCGACCTGATTCGCAGGGTCATCCAGGGACATCCCTGCACGCCTGAAGATCTTCTCGTAGCGCGGCGTCCACGGGCCTCCATTCGCGGTGGACGTGCTGAACTTGTCGGACGCGATGTGGTGTTTCGGCCCCTTCACTTCCACGGGCCCACCGGTCGCCACCGCGCCCGGCGCCAAGGTGATGAGGATGTCCCCCGTCGTGGACACGGCCACGGACTCCACTTGCGCGACCGCGCCCAGCCGGAAGCCCCCCTCCGCCACGCCCACGAGTGACGCCTGCGCCGAACCGGGCAGCGTGGGCACCTTCGCGGCCAGCGTCTCCGCGGTGCTTCCCAGCGCCGCCGTGGCCAGCATGACGAAGGCCCGCGCGGCGTTCTCTCCCATCACCTTGCCGTACTGCTCGCCCGCGTCCCGGAGCGCGTCGAAGGTCGTCGCCTCCGCCACCGCTTCCGAGAGCCGCATCCATCCATGGATGAGACTCCACACCGTGTCGATGCCCAGGTAGGCGATGAGCACCGCCGTCATCGTCGCCGCGACGCCCTTGGACACGGGCTCCGGCAACAGCCAGAGGCCCAGATACAACGCACTGGTCGTGACGATCATCGAGAGCACCGCCTCGCGATCCGTCATGCCCCGCAGCGCGGTCTCCGTCTCGTCCCAGACCGAGTCCAGCGCGATGGAGAAGGCCAGTGTGCGCTTGCCGTCCTCGTCCAGCGTGGACCCGCGCTCCAGGAGGTGGAGACAATCGCCGGAGAGCGCCTTGCGCTTGCACCACCGGCCATACGCCGCCGCCAGCTCCGCATCCGGAGCATCCCTGAGCCGGAGGTGCCCGCGTCCTGGCTCCTGCACGGAGACGAGCCCCAGGTGCCCACGCACGTGGGCGTAGGGGCGTGATGGGAGCGACGCCGCCAGCAGCCTTCGAGCCGTCTCCATCGGGTGCATGGAGACAGGCGCGGCGCGTGCGAGCTCGGCGACCGCGGACACGAAGGCGTCTTCATCCAGCGCCGCGGGCCGGACGTCCCGCTGGGGCGTGTGGACACGGGTGGGTCCCCGACCCGTGTCGAGCCGCACGCTCCGGGACGCCGTACAGCCAGTCCCCACGAGCAGCATCCACGCGATGATGACAGCGACAGTGCCGGTGAATCGCGGAGGGTTATCCGGAACGGAGGGGCGTGGCATGGATGAGCAAAGCCTACCCGGAGCCGAGGCCCCCCTCGCCGTCCTGGGTCAGCCGCGCACGGCGGACAGTGCGGCGTCTGTCTCCGCGACCAGGGCCCGCACCAGGTCCGCCGCGGGGCCTTCTCGCGACAGGCCGATGCCCTGCCCCGCCCACAGGGCCATGAAGCGCGTGTCGTTCTGCTTCGACGACGCGGCCCTCAGCGTGCGCGTGGCACCGTGCTGCTGCGGGAACGGCAGGATGGCCCCGGCCTCCTCCAGCGTGGTCGTCAGCTCGTTGGGAATCGCGCGGGCCGGGCGGCCGGAGAAGGCACGGGTGATGCGTGACGACTCATCCCGGGCTTCGCGCAACAGCACCTTGTGGGCCGCCGCCGCGCTGGACTCCTGGCACCGCAGGAAGGCCGTGCCCAGCTGCACGGCCGCCGCGCCCAGCATCCGGGCCGCCGCGATGCCGCGTCCATCCATGATGCCGCCGCTGGCGATGACCGGCACCCGCACGGCGTCCACCATCTGAGGCACGAGCGCCATCGTGCCCACCAGGCCCGCCTCGAACGAACCGCCGAAGGAGCCCCGGTGTCCACCGGCTTCCGAGCCCTGCGCGACAATCGCATCCACGCCCGCGGCCTCCAGCGCCTGGGCCTCGCGCACGTTCGTCGCCGTGCCCACGACGAGGATGCCTCGCGACCGGAACGCCTCCAGCACTGGCGCGGGCGGAATGCCGAAGGTGAAGCTGAACACCGTGGGCGCCGCGTCGAGCACGGCCTCCACCTGCTTCGCGAAGTCCGGCATCGCGGCCGCAGGAATCACGGGAGGCGGCAACCCCAGCGCCGCATGGAATCGCTCAAGGATGGCGAGCGTGGGCCCGGGGTCCGCGGGAGCCACCGCGGGCTGTGGAGCGAAGAGGTTGATGCCGTAGGGCCGTGAGGTCAGCGAGCGCACCGCGCGGGCCTGCTGGGCGATGTCCTCCGGCTGGACGTACGCGGCGCCCAGCGAGCCCAGGCCCCCGGCCTCGGACACCGCCGCGACCAGCTCTGGCGGCGTCAGGCCGCCCGCCATCGGAGCCTGGATGATCGAATGCGCCACCCCAAGCCGCTCCGAGAACCTGCGCCACGCCCGCGGATCCATCATGGCTACACCTCCCCGTGATTCACGTCGGACAGCATTAACGGCCCGGCTTCACATGAGAGCGCCGAGCGCTCCGGAGGCATCAGTCCTGCTTTCACACTCCATGCCAGGCGTCAGGGGCATCCAGACCGACCCTCGCCACCCGGCAGGGTCCAAACCTGTCCGACTGTCGGACAGGTTTCCGTTGCCCGAACCTGTCCGACAGTCGGACAGGTTTCTGCGGTCCGCCTCCGACGGGGAGCCCTGACGGATTCTCACCTTCTCATTCGCAGTCGTAGTTCGGCGCGGGCGCTCCCGGCTCCAACACCACGGGCGCAGGACCGCCCGCCCGGGCCAGGGCCTCTCCACAGTCCAGCGTCGCGTCCTTCGCCAGGTGCCGGTACAGGACACACGACGCGCGCTCCACGAAGAACGCCTGCTTCGGCCAGTCCGGTCCTCGCGAGGCCAGGATGGCCACGGCGTACCGCCCACCGTCCGGCAGCGTCACCAGGCCCACCTCGTTGAGCACGTTGTAGCGCGCGTCATCCCCGCAGCATCCCGGCGGCAGCCATCCGCCCTTGTGCTGGAGCGATGCGCGGGCGCTCGCGGGCAGGCGCGTTCCCAGCCAACCGCCGCAGCCGTCGCGAGGCGTCCACTCCATCCACTTCAGCAGCCGCGCCGTGGGCTCCGCCTCCAACACCTCCCGCCGCTCCAGCCGCGCCAGGAAGGACACCATGTCGTCCGCGCAGAAGTAGTTGTCCCTCCCCATCACGCGCGGAGAGTTCGTCGCCCAGCGCTCGCGGCCGTAGTTCCACTTCGTCAGCGCAGTGTGCTCCAGCCCCAGCTTCTGGAGATAGACATTGATGGCATCCGGCCCGCCCACCAGGTCGATGACCTCTCCGGACGCCTCGTTGTCCGACGTGCGGAACACCTTCTCCGCGAGCGGCGCCACCGTCGCCAGGTCCCGCTGCCCCAGCGCCGCCGCGACCCAGAACACCTTCGCGGAGCTCGCGGAGATGTGCGGCTCCGTGCCGGAGACGCTCGCCGTCTCCCCCGTGCGCAGGTCCACCACCGCCAGCGACAGGTCCGTCCCGGGGGACAGGCGCGCGGCCTCACCCGCCAGTGACTCCACCACCGCCTTCAGGGACTCACGAGGAGCGTTCGCCTCCGGCGCCGTCGCGCAACCGCTCATCGCCACGAGCCCCGCCCAGAGCAGCACCGTCCGCATCCGTGACTCCCTTCAGTGAATCAGCCGGTACACCTGCTCCAGCATCAGCGCCGTCACCAGCCCGCAGTACGTGCCCAGCACGTAGCCCAGCACCGCGAGCAGCACGCCCACCGGCGCGAGCGCGGGATGGAAGGCCGCCGCCACCACGGACGCGGAGGCCGTCCCGCCTACGTTCGCCTGCGAGCCCACCGCCGCGAAGAACACCGGCGCCTTCAGCCACCGCCGCGCGCCCATCGTCACCGCCGCGTGGATGCACATCCACACCGCCCCCACCGCCACCAGCGCGGGCGCGTCCCACAGCCGCCGGAACTCCGCCTGCGCGCCAATCGTCGCCACCAGCAGGTACAGGAACAGCGAGCCCAGGCGGCTCGCCCCCGCGCCCTCCAGCCTGCGCACCGGCGTGAACGACAGCACCACGCCCACCGTCGTCACCAGCAGCACCACCCACGTGAAGCCCGTCACCACGTTGCCCAGGTCCGGCAGCAGCTTCGCCAGCGCCGTGCACGCCACCGTCACGCCGAACGCCACCGCCAGCATCGACAGCAGATCCGACAGGCTCGCGGGCCGGGCGGACGCCGCCTGGAGCCGCGCGGACTCCTCACGCACCCGGTCCAGCGCCGTCCGGTCCGCGCCGATGCGCTCGTCCATCGCCTTCTCCCGCCCGGCGAAGGACAGCAGCACCGCCGTCCACACGTTGGACACGCCCACGTCCACCACCACCAGCATGCTCAACGTGCTGTCCAGCGCGCCCACGCTCTGGCCAATCGCCACGAAGTTCGCGCTGCCGCCAATCCACGACCCGCTGAGCGCCGCCAATCCCTTCCACGCCTGGTCCCCCAGCTCCGCCGGCACCAGCCACCCCAGGGCCAGATACGCGAGCGGCCCGCCCACCATGATGCCCAGCGTGCCCGCCAGGAACACGCCCACCGCGTTGCGGCCCAGCCTCGCGATGGCGGGCAGGTCCACGGACAGCACCAGCAGCACCAGGCTCGCGGGCAGCAGGTACACGCGCGTGAAGCGGTACAGCTCCGACTGCGTGGGGATGACGCCGGTGTTCGACAGCAGCGTCGGCACGAAGTACGCGAACACCAGCAGCGGCACGACGTTGAAGAACCGCTCCACCGCCGGGTAGCGCTGCAAGGCATACAGCCCCGCCAGCACCGCGAGCAGCACGGCGAGCACCGCCATCGGATCCTGGATGAGCGGTGGCGTCACCGGGGCTCCACGCCCAGGCCCGCGCCGTCCCCCAGCTGGATGCGGCCCTGCACCACCGGGTGCGCGCGGTACGGGTCTTCCGCGAGCAGCAGGTTGCCGTCCAGGTCCACCCAGTCCACCAGCGGCGCCAGGTGCGCGCCCGCCGCGATGCCCAGCCCCGTCTCCACCATGCAGCCGAGCATCACCTTCAGGCCGCACGCGCGCGCCGTCTCAATGATGCGCAGCGCTTCGCGGATGCCGCCGCTCTTCTGGAGCTTCACGTTGATGCCGTGGAAGCCCTCCGCCAGCTTCGGCACGTCCGACGCCTTCGTCAGCGACTCGTCCGCCACCAGCGGCAGCGGCGAGCGCGCGCGCAGCCACTTCGCGCCCTCCACGTCCGCCGCGGGCAGCGGCTGCTCCACCAGCTCCACGCCCTGCGTGGACAACCACTGGATGTGCGCCAGCGCCTCGTCCGGCTTCCACGCCTCGTTCGCGTCCACGCGGATGGTCTGCGCCGTCAACGCGCGCACCGTGCCGAACACCTCCTGCACCCGGTCCGCGCCCAGCTTCACCTTGAGCACCGGGAAGTCCGCCGCCTCGCGCACCTTCACCGCGAGCGTCTCCGGCACGTCGATGCCGATGGACATGGACGTCACCGGCTGCCGCCGGGGGTCCACGCCCAGCATCCGGCACAGCGGCACGCCCATCACCTTGCCCGCCCAGTCGTGCAGGGCCAGGTCCACCGCCGCCTTCGCCGCGGGGTTGTCCGGCAGCGCCGCGTCCACGGCCTCGGACACGTCGCGGAAGTGGCGCAGGTCACGGCCCTCCAGCACGGGGGACAACGTGTGGAGCGCCGCCTCCACCGTCTCCCACGACTCGCCGTAGCGCACGTTGGGGGCGGCCTCGCCGTAGCCCACGTGCCCGCCGGAGCGCACCTCCACGAACACGTTGCGCTTCACCGTGCTCGTGCCCCGGGCAATGGTCCAGGCGTGACGCAGCGGCAGTTCCACGGTGCGAAAGCTCAACGGCGAGGCCATGGGCGGAATCCCTCCAGGGCTCCACCCTTAACACGGCACTCCCGGCAAACACCGCTTCCGTTGCCTTCCGGGGCCCAAGGCGCGAGCCTCGGGGTCATGCGTCTCCTGCCCCTTCTCGCCGTGTTTTTCGCGCTGGGTCCAAGCCACGCCGCGTCATCCCGTCCCGCGCCCAAGGATGAGCTGCGGACGCTGCTCGCGGAGCTCGTCGCCGCGGACACGTCCAACCCGCCCGGCAACGAGACGGCCGCGGCCCAGGTGGCGGCGAGGTGGCTGCGCGAGGCGGGCATCGAGTCGGAGCTCATCGAGCCCTCCCCCGGGCGCGGGAATCTCCTGGTGCGCTTGAAGGGCAACGGCAAGGGGAAGCCGGTGCTCGTGCTCGCGCACCTGGACACGGTGCCGGCGGTGAAGGCCGAGTGGGCCACCGACCCGTGGACGCTCACGGAGAAGGACGGCCTGCTCTACGGGCGCGGCGTGCAGGACAACAAGGGCATGGCGGCGGCGAGCATCCTCGCGCTGCGCCGGCTGAAGCAGGAGGGCGGCGCGCGCTCGCGCGACATCCTGTTGTACCTGGGCGCGGATGAAGAGGTGGGGGCCGGGCAGGGGTTGGACTGGATGATGGAGCACCGCCCGGAGCTCAAGGAGGCGGAGTTCGCGCTCAACGAGGGCGGCCTCACGGAGCTGTCGCCGGACCGCAAGGAGGTGCGCTTCGTGGCGCTCCAGGCCGCGGAGCGCGTGTCCCGCAACGTGACGCTCAAGGCCACGGGCCCTGGAGGCCACTCGTCCGCGCCGCCCGTGGACGCGGGGCCCCTGGTGCGGGTGGCCGCGGCCGTGGCCCGAGTGGGCGCCCTCACCTTCCCCGCGCACCTGACGCCCGCCGCGCGGCTCCACGTGCAGGGCCGGGCGAAGGCGACGCCCGGGGAGCTGGGAGAAGCGCTGCGTCGCATCGCCGCCGCGCCGGACGCGCCGCCCGAGGACGCGGTGGCCACCGTGGCCCGGCTGGAGCCCGCGCTGGGCGCCGTGCTGCGCACCACCTGCGTGCCCACGGTGTTCAAGGCGGGCACGCGCTCCAACGTGATTCCCGCGACCGCCGAGGCCACCGTGAACTGCCGCCTGCTGCCGGACGCGGACGCGAAGGCCGTGCGCGAGCGCATCGTCGCGGCCGTGAACGACCAGGACCTCCAGGTGGAGATGGACGTGTCACCGCCGGACTCGCCCATGTCGCCCGTGGGGGACAACGCCATGTTCCGCGCGGTGAAGGCCGCCGCGGCGAAGGTGTGGCCGAAGGCGCCGGTGATTCCCCGCATGTCCACCGGCACCACCGAGTCCGCCACGCTGCGCCGCGCGGGCATCCACGCGTACGGCATCGACCTCTTCGCGCTGACGCCGGACGACGCGCGCACCGCGCACGCCCCCAACGAGCGCGTCCCGGTGGCGTCGCTCCAGCCCGGCGCGGAGTTCGTCTATCTCACCCTGAAGCACCTGACGCGCTGACGCTGGGGCACGGTGAGCCCCAGGACTACTTGCGCGTGAGTTCTTCGATTCGCTGGATGACCGCCGCGCGCGTCTGGCTCGAGACCGTGCGGTGCTCGAGCAGGTCTGACATCCACAACCCGTCGATGGCCAGACGGCAGAGCGTGAGCTCCGGCGACGCTTGCTCCTCGGGGCTGAGCTGCGCCTCCCGGGCCTCGTCCCAGATGGAGCTCCAGAGCTCCCGGACCTCCGGGTCGGAGAGCATCAGCCCGATGAGCGAGCGCATGACGTGGGCGTCGCCGTCATCCGCGGGAGCGGAGACCGTCACCCGGAGATAGGCGCGGGTGCCCCGGCCCCTGGCGTCCGGATCTTTCTCCATCTCGGCGGCGACGGCCGCGGCGAAGCGCTGGGTCGCGTCGTCGAACAGCGCATCGAGCAGGATGGGCTTGGTCTGGAAATGATGCTGCAGGTCCTCTTTCGTGACGCCTGCTCGCCTGGCGATGGCATCGAGCGTCACGGCCTGAAGCCCCTGGGCCAGGATGAGGTCCGCGGCCGCCCGAAGCAGCTGCTCTCGAGTCACGTCAGGCTGCATGTTGCTCCGCTGGGACATCTCCATCACCTCTCGCAACGGGAACGCCGCTGCCTGTCGTTCCCATCCAATCACGAGTGACGTCAAGCAGGCGGTGCCGTGATGGGCTCCGGGCGGAACTCCTGGAGCCAGACCTTCTCGAAGCCCCAGGTGAAGAGCATCCAGTGGGAGGTGTGGCAGGTGAAGCCTTCCGCCTGGATGGGGCGGGTGACGGTGATGATGCGCGTGCCGGGGGTGCATGAGCGCAGGTGGGCGACGAGCCGCGCCTTCGTCTCCGGGCTGAACGCCACCCAGTTGCAGAAGATATGCGTCGCGTCCGCCAGCGGCTCGCGGGTCATGTCACCCACCGTGAACGTGATGCCCGCGGGCCCGAGCCACGGCGCCACGCGCGCCACGTGGTCCGCGAGCAGCTCCACGCCATGTGCCCCCGCGCCCCACCAGCGCGCCGCGAGCAGCACGCGGCCCCGCCCCGCGCCCAGGTCCACCACCCGGCTGCCGCGCTCCACGCCCGCCTTCTTGAGGAACGCCAGCGCCGTCACCAGCGGCGTCTCGCCGTACATCAGCTCGCGGAATGACTGGCCCGTGGCCTGGAGCGCCCGCGCCATCTCGAAGGTGCGCCGCGCGCTGTAGGGCGTGCGCAGGATGCGCTGCCACCACAACCCCAGGTACGGCTTCAGGAGCCGGGGACGCACGAGGAGCAACAGCAGGTCGGTGACGCGCAGCACGACGGCGATGACGATGCCCTGCAGCTGCAGCGACAGCCGCTGGAGGAACGGCAGTTCGAACTCGTCCAGCGCGTCGTCGCGGCGCGGCGGGGGCTGGGGAGGCGGCGCGGGTTCCGTCATGCGGCGCGGAGGCTTGCTGGATTCCGGGGCCCGCGCAATGCCCCGCGTCTGACAGGGACGCGCCTGCCTCCCGTCCGGACGCGCGTGGGGCCCCTTCGCGCAGGGCCCTCACGCAATCCCCTGGAATTTGGCGGGTTCCAGGTTTAACGGGGAGTTGGTGCGCGCCGTGCAATGGCCTCCCGGCACCGTGGACCGCTCCCACCATCGTGGGAGGAATCGCAGTCCACGCAGTGAGGAACGCCCATGTGCACCGACTTCCTGATCACCGGCACTGACACCCGCGTCGCTTCCGGGCCCATCGCCGTCAATGGCCGCAGCATGGAGTTCGGGCTGGACCTGGACTCGCGGCTGATGGTCCACGCCTCGGGCGAGTCCTTCCAGTCCATGGGCCCCAGCGGCAAGCCGGGCCTGAAGTGGACGTCGACGTATGGCTTCGTGGGCCTCACCGCGCTCACGGACAAGGTCATCGTGGACGGCCTCAACACGCAGGGCCTGTCCGTGGGCGCGCTGTGGCTGCCGGGCTCCTCCTACCCGAAGGTGACCCAGCCGGCGCAGGCCCTGGCGCTGGTGGACTTCGTGAGCTGGGCGCTGGGCACGTGCGGCAGCGTGGCGGACGTCCAGAGCGCGCTGGCGAACGTGCAGGTCTGGGAGGGCGACCTGCTGGCGAAGCTGCTCCCACTGCACTTCCCCATCCACGACGCCAAGGGCAACAGCATCGTGGTGGAGTTCACCAACGGGCAGCTCAACGTCTACGACAACCCCGTGGGCGTCTGCACCAACGACCCGCCGTTCCCCCAGCAGCTGCAGAACCTGGGCGGCTACGCGAACCTGACGCCCTGGGACGCGAAGCCCACGGAGCTGGGCTCCGGGTCGTTCGCGCCCGCCGGCCACGGCAGCGGCATGCGCGGCCTGCCGGGTGACTCGACGCCGCCCGCGCGCTTCGTGCGCGCCGCGTACCTCAAGCAGTACTCGCAGCCGCTCATCACGGCGGCGGACGCCACCACGCTCGCCTTCCACATCCTCAACACCGTGGACATCCCGGCGGGGACCAGCCGCTCCACGAACAAGCTGGGCAAGGACGAGCTGGACTACACGCAGTGGGTCGTCGTGAAGGACCTCGTCGCCCAGACGCTGTCCGTGCGCTTCTACGCCAACCCCTGCGTGTACTCGGTGAACCTGAAGACGCTGGACTTCAGCGGCGCCGCCGGGAAGCCCTTCCCCGTGCCGTCCTCCCCCACCAGCATCGACCTCACCGCGAAGCTGGCGAGCTGAAGCGTCACAGGAGCTTCTTCGCCGCCTTGGCCAGGGCCCTGTCCTCGGCCACGGTGGGAAGCTCCAGGAGGCGCGCGGCCACGACCTTGCCCACCGCGGGGTTCACGGACGCGACCTTGAGGTACGCCTCCGCGCGCGTGCGCAGGTCCACGTGTCCGCTGGACCTGACCACGCGGTCGAGCAGCTCCTTCGCCAGGATGGGCGGGTCGAAGGCGTCGAAGAGGCCGCGCAGCGCCTGCCGGTCCGCCTGCTCCGGGCGCGTCTCCGCCAAGTTCAGCGCGGGCCGCAGCAGGGCCAGCCCCAGCGTGCGCATGGCCTCCGCGACGACGCCGGGCTTCCACCCGTCCGCGAACGCCAGCAGCAGGGCCTCCGCGCCGCGCACGTCGCCCAGCATGCCCAGCGCGTACACGGCGTGCTTCGCCTCCGTGTCGTCGTGGCCGCGGCCCTGCACCATGTCGACGAACCGGTCGAGCACGTCCGCGTCCCCCATCCGGGCCAGCGCCTCCGCCGCCTCGCGCCGCACCTCGCGCGCCGGGTCCGAGTGCAGCACCTGGCGCAGCACGGGCATCGCCACGGTGCCCAGGTCCGCCAGCATGGCCACGGCCGCGGCACGCGCGTCCTTCGTCGTCTCCGACAGCGCCGCCTGCATCAGCGGCACCGCCTTGTCCTTGCGGCGCCGCGCCAGCTCCGCCACGGCCTTCTCCCCTGTTTCCCGGGCCTGCACGTCCTCCAGCGTCTCCCGGGCGAACAGGCGCAGGCCCATGTCGTGCCCCGCGCGCGTCAACGCGTCCAGCTCCCGCCGCGCCTGCACCCCGCCCATCGCGCCCAGCACGCGGATGGCGGTGCGGCGCACCATGCGGCTGTGGCGCTCGTTCAGCGCGCCCCGCACGACCACCAGCGCCTCCTCTCCGCGCGCCGCCACCGCACGCGCCACGAAGGCGCTCGCCGAGCCATCGCTCCACGCCGGGTAGAGCTCCCGCATCAGCGCGTCCGGCCCCAGGCCCGCGTAGTAGCGCGCCGCGTGCGCCGCCGCCTCGTAGCGCGTCAGCTCCCCGCGCGCCCGGCGCACCATCGCCTCGCCCGGGCTCAGCACCTCCTCCGGGCGGTGCACGTGGATGCTCGGGTGCGTGGGCACGGACTCCAATCCGGCCATGTCCACCTGCACCGCGCCCGCCAGCCGCACCAGCGCGATGCCCAGCACCTGGTACACCTTGATGAAGTCGTCCAGCCGCTCCGCCGGGTCCGCCCGCTGCGCCAGCGCCTCCAGCAGCGCGCCCGGCTTCTCCAGCCCCAGCTCCTTCAGCCGCGACACCAGCGGCTCCACCGTCCGGGGGCCCAGCGCCGCCAGGCCGCTGGCGAACGCATCCGCCAGCTCATCGCGCACCTCCGCCAGCGCGATGGCCGCCCGCGACGCACCCGCCGCCCGCGCCGCGTCCGCCCACCCGCTGCGGGGCAGCGCGCTCGGCGTCACGGGAGCCCGGACCCGGCCGCGCCGCCGGGGCGACACGGGCACGTCCGAGGCGCGCGCCAGCGGACGCAGGTCCAACCCTTCCGGCGTCCTCACCACGACGGCCGAGGGGAACAACGTCGGCAGCGCCGCCTCCAGGCCCACGTCGCCCAGCACCACCAGGAGCTTCGCGTCCTCCAGCGCGCTCGCCAGCGGCTCCTCCAGCGACGGGTCCACGGGCAGGAAGAGGCCGCGCCCCGTGCCGTCCACGAACTGCGAGCGGGCCCCGCTGGCGAGCAGCGTCTCCACCCGCACGGACACCGGCAGCAGGTCCGGCGCGAACACGTCCTTGCGGTGCTCCTGGAAGGCCGTCATCACCGCGCCCACGTCCGGCAGCGCCACCTCCACCAGCCGCTCCAGCGCCGCCCGGTCCACCGACGGCGCGTCCTTCCACGACTCCAGGTCCAGCCGGTGCGGCGCGAAGCCCGGGTACTGCCCGCCGTGCGCGCCCTGGAGCACGGCGCCCGCGTGGCTGTTCTTCGGCGCCACCGTCTTGAGGGTGGCGGGGAGGATCTGCTTCTCGCTGTAGTGCCGGCCCGACTCCAGGTCCACGAAGCGGCTCTCGCGGACCATGAACCGGTCCGGCGTCACCTTCGAGGAGAACGCGTACTCCACCAGCTTGAGCCCCTCCACGGGCGCGCGGTCCTTCTTCGTCCACGTCTTGCCGATGAGCTCCTCGACGTGGCGGGGCTCCAGCGCGTCGCCGCCCAGGTGCTTCTCCACCTTGCGCGCGGTGAGCAGCATGTCCGCCACCAGGTCCGTGTACACCGGCGCCTCGAAGGTGCCCGTGCGCGAGGCCGCCGCGTCCAGGAGGCCCGCCAGCTCCACCGCCCGCGCGGACAGCCGCCGCAGGCCGTTGGCCCGGAGCGCTTCACCCAATGCACGCACCTGCTCCGGCCGCTCCGCGCCCAGCGACGCCACGCCCGACAGGCCCAGCTCCCGCACCAGCGTGGACACCTGCGCCACGCCGGCCTTCATCAGGTCGCCGGTCTCCGCCTTGCCCTTCTTCACGCTCTTCCTCGCGCCGCCGGAGCCCGCGGGCGCCGCCGGGGCCGACTCCGCCGTCACGAAGGCCTGCGGCGCCCGGGCCCACGCCACCAGCAGCGCCGCCGCGTGCTTGCAGAAGGGGCGCGAGCGCGCCGCCATGCACGAGCACCGCCCCTTCACGTCCGAGCGCGCCTCGCCGAACACCAGCGAGACCTTGTACGGCGTCGCCCCGGAGCCCGCCGCGTCCGCGAAGAGCCGGTTCTCGTAGCGCGACAGGTTGGTCAGCTGCTTGCCGTCGAAGAGCTCCGTGCCCTTCTGCAGCTCCGCCTTGTCGCTGATGATCTCCGTCATTCCGCCCATCCCGATGACGGGCCGTACCTCAGCCATGACGCTCCCCCTTCGTGTCGCCGGACGCGAGCAGCGGCGCCAGGTCCTGGTTGCGCATCACCCGCTCCACCACGTCCACCAGCTTGCGGGGCGTGCACCCGAAGCACGGAATCCCCAGCGCGGTGAGCTGCTCCGCCATCGCGTGGTCGTATGACGGCCGCCCGCTGTCCGACAGCGCCAGCAGGCACAGCACCTTGGAGCGCGAGTCCACCAGCTGCCGCAGCCGGGCCACCAGCTCCTCGGCGTTGCCGCCCTCGTACAGGTCGGTGATGAGGATGAAGAGCGTCTTCTCCGGCCGGCGCACGTAGTGCTCCTGCGCGTAGGCCACCGCCCGGTTGATGTCCGTGCCGCCGCCCAGCTGCGCGGAGAAGAGGACCTCCACCGGGTCCGCCAGCACGGGCGTCATGTCGACGATCTCCGTGTCGAACAGCACCAGGCTGGTCCTCAGCACGTCCAGCGACGCGAAGATGGCCGCCATCACGGAGCTGTACACCACGCTCTCCGCCATGGAGCCGGACTGGTCCACCACCAGCGTCACGTCCCACTCGTGGTGACGGCGCTGGTTGGGCCAGAAGTAGAAGCGCTCCGGGATGAGCCGCTTCCGCTCCGAGTCCCAGCCCTTGAGGTTGGAGCGGATGGTCCGGCGCCAGTCGATGTTGCGCGCGATGGGGATGGGGCTCGTCCGGTCGCGCCTCAGCGCCCCCAGCACCGCCGTGCGCAGCGGGGACTCCAGCTTCTTGCGCAGGTCCTCCACCACCTCCCGGATGATGGCGCGCGCGGTGTCCTTGGCCTGCTCCGGGATGAGCCCCCGGGCGCTCACCAGCGTCGTCACCAGCTCCAGGTTCTTGTCCAGGAAGGGCAGCGTCTCCGGCTCGAAGAGCAGCTGCGTGAGCCCCTTGCGCTCGATGGCGTCCTTCTGCACCAGCGCGATGACGTCGTCCTGGAAGAAGTCGCGCAGCGCGCCCAGCCACTTGGGCAGGTAGGGCTTGGAGCCGCCCCGCCCCGCGGAGCGCTCGCCGTAGACGAAGGAGAGCGCGTCATCCAGCCCCTCCAGGTCGTCGCCCTTCAGGTCCACGGTGTCCGCGCTCAAGCCCAGCGCGCCCAGGGAAGGGCAGGAGCCCGTCTTCTCCGCCTCCGGGCCCAGCGCCAGCCGCCAGCGCAAGAGCGCGTCGCGGTCCTTCGGGTCCAGGTCCTTGGGGTCCACGCTCATAGCAGGTCATCCAGGTCGTCGAGCGCCTTGCCCAGGTCCGCGCTCAGGTCCTTCAGCGTCGCCTTGTCCTTCTCCTCCAGCACCGCCTTCACCGCGCGGCCCTTGTCCTTCAGCTGGCGCACGCCCATCACGTTCTCCATCAGGTAGCGGCGCTCCGTGGCCCCCAGCGCGCCCAGCGCCCGGCGCAGCACCGGCAGCGTCTGCCGGAAGCGCTCCGGCTCCACGCTGGTGAGGAAGTCATCCAGCGCCTTCACCACGTCGCGGCTCTTCACCAGCACCAGCGCGTTCACCTGGAGGAAGCCCTCCAGGTACGCCGCCGCGTCCGAGGGCTCCACCGCCGCCGACAGGCGCCGGCCCACCTCCAGCGCCACGTCCGCCTCCGGCAGCTCGCGCGCCAGGTACAGCAGGCCCGTGGCCAGTCCCGACGTCGCGGGGTGCACCGCGTGGCTCTCCATCAACCCGCGCGCCTCCACGAACCAGCCCTCCTTGTCCGCGCGCGGCTGGGACAGCGCCACCTCGTGCAGCGTGCGCAGCGCGTCCAGCACCGCGAGCACCGCCTCCGGGGCACAGGCGCTGGCGTCGCGCACGCGCAGGAGCGCCCGGTTGAAGGTCTTCTCCCCCAGGGCCGCCACCGCCTCGTCGCCCACGTCCGAGTGCGCGCGCGAGGTGCCATAGGCCATCAGCCCCGACAGCGCCCGCGCCGCGGACGCCAGCGACGGCAGGTCCGCGTCCGTGGCCGCGTGCGCGTCACAGACCTTGAGCGCCTGGGCCACCGTCTGGGAGCAGCCGGTGATGACGGACTCCAGCAGCACGTCCGCCGCCCCGGCCGTCGTCTTCGCCTGGGTCAGCCGCTCCTGGAGCACGCGCGTCGTCACGGCCTCCAACGAGTCACCCAGGACGATCTTCTCCACCAGCGCCACGTCCGTGGACGGCGTCCACTGCGCCTGCCACGCCTCGCGCACGCGGGTGAGCGCCGCGTAGCCGCCGGCCTCCGCCTCCCCACCCTGCTTGCGCGACGCGCCCGTGCCGGACAGCGTGGCGTACGGGATGCCCGCCACGCGCAGCCGGTGGAGGAACACGGAGGAGCCCACCTCCACCGGGTTGTTGAGCCGCAGCGTGAACGTCTCCGGGCTGTCCGTGCGCGGCAGCCGCCGCTCGCCCACCTCGCGCCAGAACTCCGCCTGGAGCGAGTTCTGCCCGATGCGGCTCGCCACCTGCCCCACTTCGTGGCCGATGACGCTCTTCCACAGGAAGCCGTCCACGTGCGTCGCGTCCCCGCGGCACAGCGTGGCCACGGTGGCCTCGCGCAGCTCATCCAGGCCCGGGGCGCTCTTCTCGCGCAGGTCCGACAGCGTCACCGCCAACCGGTACGCCTCCAGCACGTCCGACAGCGACGCGGAGAAGCCGCGCATCCGCAGGTGCGCCGCGAAGTCCAGCAGCACCTCCAGCGTGGCGCGCCGGAAGTCGCAGTTCGCGTCATGGGCCTTCTGGTAGAAGTGCGGCGCCCGGTTGCCCGCGCCGTATCCCAGCTGCTCCGACAGGCGCGGGAAGCTGTACGGAATCACCGTCACCGCGCACGGCCCGGCCGCAGGCAGCTTCGCCTCCTCCGCCGGATCCACGTCCCCCGCCAGGAACGCCGCGGTGTGCGCCGCGCCCGCCACCACCGCCACCTTCTCCGGCGCCACGCCGCCCGCCACCACCTCCAGCACCTTGCGCGCCATGAAGGCGTCGCGCTGGCGGTGGTAGGCCGACCGGGGCCCTGCGTTGACCACGTCCGCCCAGGCGACGAGCAGCGGCTGGAACTGCTCCGGGCTCCAGTCCGGCGCCTCGAAGGCCGCCTCCCAGAACTCCTCGAAGGAGCGGTGCCCCTGCGAGCGCGCGAACGCCTCCGTGAGCGGCATGGCTTCGTCGGGAACGGGCGCGCTCCCTTCCGTGGACTCCGACTCCGACTCCACCCCCAGGCCGGGCGCCTGGCGGTCCACCGCGAGGCTGACGCCCACCGGGATGTCGATGAACTCCGCCCGCGCGCCGTTCGCCCGGGCCCACTTCAGCGCCTGGTACTCCGGCGAGTACGCCGCGAAGGGCCACAGCGAGGAGGACGGGGTGCCATCCGTGCGGTACCCCAGGATGGCCACGGGCGGCCGGGTCTGCGCGTCGCACAGCACGTCCACCAGCGCGGTGGCATCACAGGGCCCCTCCACCAGGACGACGGAGGGCTTCACCCGCTCCAGCCACTTCAGGAGCACGGCGGTGGTGCGCGGCGAGTGGTGACGGACCGGGAAGTGCCGCACCCGGGAGAGCAGGGCGAAGTCCATCAGCCCCTCAGGAGCTTCTTGCTCGCGGTGTACAGCTCCTTCCACGGGCCCGTGCGGCTCTTGGCCACCGTCTCCATGTACTCGCGCAGCGCCTTCACGTCGTCTTCCTGCTCCTTCACCACCGCGCCCACCAGCGACGCCGCCAGCTCCTGCGACGTCACCGTCCCGGAGCCGAACTGCTGCGCGAGGATGGAGCTGTTGAACAGCACGCTGATGGCCTCCGCCGTGGACAGCACCGCCCCGGGCGTGCGCACCTTCGTCTTGCCGTCCTTCGTCACGCCCTTGCGCAGCTCGTGGAAGAGCGTCAGCAGCACGCGCGACAGCTCCTCCGGCGGCGGCACGCCCACCTGGTAGTCCGTGCGCAGCTCCGCCTCACGCTTGGTGACGATTTGAATCTCCTGCTCCAGGTCCTCCACCACCGGCACGGTGACGAAGTTGAAGCGGCGCTTGAGCGCGGCGCTCATCTCGTTGACGCCGCGGTCGCGCGTGTTCGCGGTGGCGATGAGGTTGAAGCCGCGCTGCGCGCTCGTCACCTCCCCCAGCTCCGGCACCGACACCTGCTTCTCCGACAGGATGGAGATGAGCGAGTCCTGAATCTCCGGCGACGTGCGCGTCACTTCCTCGAAGCGGGCGAACTTGCCCGCGCGCATGGCGCGCAGGATGGGCGACGGCACCAGCGCCTCCGGCGTGGGCCCCTGCGCGAGCAGCAGCGCGTAGTTCCATGAGTACTTGATGTGGTCCTCGCTGGTCCCCGCCGTGCCCTGGACCACGAGCGCCGACGTGCCGCTGATGGCCGCGGACAGGTGCTCCGACAGCCAGCTCTTCGCGGTGCCCGGCTCGCCCACGAGCATCAGCGCGCGGTCCGACGCGAGCGTCGCGATGCACACCTGGATGAGCCCCTTGTCGCCCACGTACTTGGGCGTGATGGCCACGCCGCCCACGGGCTTGGGGCTGCCCAGGATGTACGTCTCCACGGCGCGAGGCGACAGCGCCCAACCCGGTGGGCGGGGCTTGTCGTCATGCGCTGCGAGTGCGTCCAGCTCGTTCTTGTACTTCGCTTCGGCAGGCAGGCGGATGTCCGGCATGAGCTGCACGCTATCCACTCGGTCTGACATCCGGCAAACGCCTTGGCCCCTCCCCACATCGGGTTGGAAACCCCGCGCCTTCCTACCCAGGCACCTGCCCCACGACGCACGCGCGCGACGGCGCCGCCGGCAGGGTCTGGACGGTGAAGCCGTGCGCCTCCAGGTTCCGCGACGCCGCAGTGGCGAAGCGCTTCGCGTGAGCGGCGACGGGCGCTTCGTGGAAGAGGAAGAGCGACCCTCCGGGCCGCAGCCGCTCCCGCAGCCGCGAAAGCTCCGCGTGCGCGTCATCCGCGAACAGGCTGACGTTGATGGCGAAGGCGACATCGAACGCCTCGCGCCCCAGGTCCACCTCCGCGAGCGTCCCGGTGCGCACCAGGACGCGGCCCTCGAGGACCGCGTCCGCGTTCCGCCGCAGCGCCTGGGCGACCATCTTCTCCGAACGGTCGATGCCCAGGACGCATCCGTCGCCCAGCCGCGAGGCCACGAGCTCCAGCGCGATGCCGTGGCCACACCCCACCTCCAGCACCCGCAGGCCCGGGGCGAGGGGCAGCACCTCCATCGCCCAGAGGAACCGGGGCGTGACGCGGTCCGTGCTCATGCGCGCATCATGCAACGCCTTCGGGCTGTCCCGGCGCGTGCATCCACTGGACGAGCTGGACGATGACGCCGTTCGCGTCGGCGACCTGGAAGTAGCGCTCGCCCCACGCCTCCGTCTCGATGGGCGTCAGGATGGTCACGCCCTCCGCCTGGATGCGCGCGTACTCCGCGTCGATGTCGTCCACGACGAACGCGACGATGAGCCCGTCCGCCCGGCGCGTCTTCAGGGACTCCGGCTTGAGCGACTTCAGGCCCGTGCGCAGGTAGCAGACGTTGAAGCCCACGTCGGGCCGGGCCAACGACACGAAGCCGTCCGCGGACATCGCCTCCGTGAAGCCGAAGTGGCGCTTCAGGAAGGACGCGGAGGCCTCCACGTCATCGACGTTCAGGGACACGGCGGAAGCGGTGACTCGCATGGACGGCTCCTCCCCACGGGTTCAATGGCTCAATCTACGTACGACGTACGGAGTTGCACGTCAAGGTCGCGGCGTTGGAAGAATCCGGCGCATGGCATCGCATCGCAGCAGCATGGGAGACCCCACCCGGACGCTGGAGCTGTTGTGGCGGGAGTCCCTGCCCGCGAAGGGCCAGCGCGGTCCGAAGCAGGCGCTCACCGTCACCGCCGTCGTCGCGGCGGCGGTGGCGCTGGCGGACGCAGAAGGGCTGGACGCGGTGACGATGCGGGCGCTGGCGGGGAAGCTGGGCATCGCGCCCATGGCGCTCTACACGTACGTGCCGGGACGGGCGGAGCTCATCGACGTGATGCTCGACACCCTCTACGCGGGCATGGCCCGGCGCAAGCCGAAGGCCCGGGACTGGCGCTCCCGCCTGGAGGCCGTGGCGCATGACAACCGCGCCCTGTTCACCGAGCACCCGTGGCTCGCGGACGTGTCCACCACGCGCCCGCCCCTGGGCCCGGGCCAGCTGGCCAAGTACGAGTACGAGCTCCAGGCGCTGGAAGGCGTGGGCCTGGACGACGTGGCCCAGGACGCCGCGTTGACGTTCGTGCTGGGCTTCGTGGAGTCCTCCGCCCGGGCGGCCTCGGACCAGCGCGCCGCGCGGCTGGGGTCACGGATGAGTGACGGCGCCTGGTGGGAAGCGAACGCGCCCCTGCTCACGCGCATGTTCGATGCCGAGCGCTACCCCACCGCGTCCCGGGTGGGCTCCGCGGCGGGCGCGGCCCACGGTGCCGCGTACGACCCGGACCATGCCTATGCCTTCGGCCTGGAGCGCATCCTGGACGGACTGGCCGTGCTCATCGAACGGCCGCGCGCCCCTCGTGCCCCGGCCCGGAAGACGCCCCGGAAGCGCGGCGGCTAGGTCCTGTCCCCCTCAACTTTCCGAGTCCTCCTCGGCTTTCCAAGCGGCACGGACAGGGGACCCTCCTCGGAAGAGCCGCTGGCATCCGCATTGCTCAGGGCCCGGACACACCGTTTGCCTCGGAGTCGTCCGTGAACAGCCATCGACTGCGCCGTCTCTTCTCGCGGGCCCTGCACGCCTCGCTCGCCACGCCCCTGGTGCTGGCGGGCTGTGGCACGGAAGGGAGCGTGGGCACGAAGGACTATTCGGAGATTGAGTGCACCGACGGCAGCCCTGCCGTCAGCGACCTCACGCTGACCCCGGCGCCGGACTTCGTGCAGCTCCGTTACATCGGCACCAATGGGGGCCAGCCCATGGGGGCCTACTCCCCGTCATCGTCCTCCGGTGAGGCGTGCGCGACGGCCACGGACGTCCCCACGTGCAAGGAGGCGCTGGAGGACGCGACCGTCACCGCCGGCTTCCATCACGTCTGCCTGGACTTCTGCACGGACGCCTTCCTGGTGACGACCCGGGGTGACGAGGTGAAGACCTATGCGACGCTCGCGGAGCTCCAGGGATTGCTGGGCACCGTGGACACCGAACAGGAGGCGGTGCTCAAGACCTTCGCGGCGGGCTACTCCCTCCTCTGCGGGAAGAAGGAGCAGGGCGCGGTGAAGCGGAACGATGACGGCAGCTTCAACGTCATCAGCACGAAGGGCTATGCGTGCGGTCCGGGCACGGAGCTGACGCAGCACGTGGTGAAGGTGACCGCCTCCGGCGAGGTCCAGGAGCTGGAGAAGCGCGTCCTGGAGAAGGGGGACCCCAACTGCAACATCGGCCGGCGGCCGGTGGGGCTCCAGGTGGCCGAGGCGTGCGATGCGCCGGAGGCGCTGGGGCGCTACTTCGCGGACGCGGCGCACCTGGAGGCGGCGTCGGTCCATGCGTTCCTGCGGCTGCGCGATGAGCTGGAGCTGCACGGCGCGGACGTGGGCCTCCAGGACGCGGCCCGCCGCAGCGCCATGGAGGAGGTCCAGCACGCCCGGGTGACGGACCGGTTGGCGCGTCGCTTCGGTGGCACGCCCCAGCGGCCGGTGGTGGCGGAGCTGCCCCCGCGCTCGCTCGTGGAAGTGGCGCTGGAGAACGCGGTGGAGGGCTGCGTGCGGGAGACGTACGGCGCGCTGCTCGCGCACCATCAGGCGCTGCATGCGCGCGACCTGGAGGTGCGCGAGGCCATGGTCCGCATCGCGGAGGACGAGACGCGGCACGCGGCGCTGTCGTGGGACATCGACCAGTGGGCCCGTCCGCGCCTCTCCGAGCAGCAGCGTGAGGCCCTGCGCGAGGCGCAGAAGCGCGCGGTGGCGCTCCTGCGGGAGGAGGTCGCGGTGCCGCTGGACGCGAGCATCATCACGGAGGCGGGCATGCCGACGCCCGAGGCGGCCCTGGCGCTGCTGGACACGCTGGAGCAGGACCTCTGGGCATGAGCGGCCTCTTCCCGAAAGCCCTGATGGGCGTGGCGGCGCTCCTGCTGGCCGGCTGCGACTCCAGGGCGGACACGGACGGCTTCAGGGAGGTCGACTGCGAGTACTGGTGGAGCCGCCATCCGCTTTTCGATGACCTTCGTCCTGCGGCGGGGCTGGATGCGGTCCAGGTTCGCAGCACGCGCGAGCCGGCTCCTTCCGAGGGCCCGGTCTCCGGCGCTATCGCCTCCTGGGGGCAGGCCTGCACGACCGCCACCGACGTCCCTGCCTGTCAGACCGCCGTGGATGCGGCGCGACCTTCCGAGGGCTTCCACTCCTCCTGTTACTCGGACACCTGCTCCTACCGCTTCCTGCTCACGACACAGGGGGACC
Source organism: Corallococcus exercitus (assembly GCF_042231735.1). Taxonomy (GTDB): domain Bacteria; phylum Myxococcota; class Myxococcia; order Myxococcales; family Myxococcaceae; genus Corallococcus; species Corallococcus exercitus_B. The sequence continues at coordinate 7,808,755 of NZ_CP102577.1, read as the reverse complement.
AGGTGCGGACCCACTCCACGCCGGCCTCTGTCGGGGAGGTGCTGGGGACCATCGACACGGAGCAGGAGGCCGTCCTCATGGTCTACGCGTTGGGGTACGACTTCATCTGCTACGACGTGGACCAGGGGGGCGTGAAGACAAACGCGGACGGCAGCTTCGACGTCATCGGCTTCCGGGGCATCGAGTGCGACCGGGACCTCCCCATCACGCAGCACGTCTTCCACGTGTCCACGTCCGGAGAGGTCCGCGAGACGGAGAGCCACGTGCTGAAAGAGGGCAAGGATGCGTGCGATACGCCCGGCGCGCCTCCCTGAGCCAGCACCGCCGTTCACGCGGGCTCAAGCTCGCGTGAACGGGTCGCACGCTTCCGCACGGGGCGGCCCTGCTTCGCGGGTGCGGGACGGCGGGGACTCCTGGGAGTGACGGCGCTCGCCACGGGTTCCAGCCGGAACGCATGGCCCATCGCATGGGCCATCCGGAAGAGCGTCAGCCCGGTGGCGTTCGCCTTTCCCGATTCAATCTTGCTGATCTCACTCTGGGGCACTCCCGCTCTCGCGGAAAGCTGCGCCTGCGTCAGGCCCTGCGCCTTCCGTAGCAGGGCCAACTCCCGAGCGATGCGGAAACAGTCGCGTTGGGCTTGCAGTTCCGCTTGAGCAGCAGGCCCGTCAGCCTCAGCTTCCTTCTCCACGAAAGCAGTCAGGTTCTTAAGGGTGCGCATGAGATGACACAGAATCTCACTTCATCCACAACCAAGACGGTGCACTCCCAATTTCGGCCGCACAGAACCCTGCGGAGGGACGCACAAGCACAACCAACTCCTTCAACGTAGCACCCACGACACATCTCCCAACCTACCTGAACACGGAATCAAGCTCTCCCTCCAGCTCGTAGTTACCCATCAAGAGCATGCGGTCAACCAAGTCAAGACATCTCCCTCTGAGTTCAACAGATCGATTCTGCGCATAAAACTTCAACACAACATCCACAATACCCCGAGTTCTCCCGCCTCTACTCCTCTTAGACGACCCACCTTCAACCCAACGCTCACAAACACCAAGCACAGAGACTGGAAGTCGAGAGGGCGCCCGCAAAATCATTTTGAGCGAAAAACCAATATCGTCCTCGGCAGCCCGACTGCCCGCCAAGGCGTCAACGACCGCCCCATATCGCTCAAGCGAAACATCTTGCAGCATAGACAAACTGCGCAACGCAACACGGCGAACTTCCTCGTCCTCATCACTAAAAAGTCGAGCCAAAACTTCAGAACTTCTCTCTAGCCTTGGCCCCCTCACTAAGTTGGTCGAAAAAACCTCAGCAACAGCCAGTCGCTGAGCTTTCGAGCCAGCCATACAACGATCGACAAGGGGATCAAGCTCCTCACGGTCATAAGCCGCCAACGCAAGTTGCCTAACGCCAGCCTTGGCCACTTTAGGATTTGGAGAATCCACCATTCGAAGTATTACCGAACTCAACGACTCATATCGACGACGTGCAGCATAATAGATGAATTGCTCCACATGGTGACTACCCAGCACCTCATCCTGCTCATCCAGCGCCTCAAGAAACAGCCGAATCGCAAGATTCAGATTTGGCTCAATAACGAACTTAAGGGCCTCTATTGTCGCAGCCCTAACTGCGAGCACTGGGTCCAAAACAAGCTTCTCCAGTGCCGGAAGAAGCAGAGTAAGGCGAGACGGCGACTCTCGAATCAACTCACCGATAGTAGAGGCCGCCCGTCCTCTATTACAGTTGAGAGCAAACGTATCTATCTCTCCGCCATAATAAGTACCACCGCGCGGAGCAGTGTCCTTCCACACGTCCCGAGAAGGCTCAGGGTCATCAACAGCACAACTCAAAATTACACAAATCACACCACCAGGAAGCGCAAGCTCAGCATGCTTTCCCACCAAATCAGACAGCCATCGCCCGGTCTCTTCACCACCAACGGCCCGTGCATACACGCACACACGCAACAACAACTCCGGATCCAACTTCGCATTCACCAACCCCAGGAGAATAGCATCAACATATCGTGGAGCCACCCCCTGCGGGATCCTGAGCAATAGATGTGCAAATCGAACAGGCTCTAGGCCTGCGCTGCTCTCCAGAACACGAGCCAACTCTCCAGCGCCGCCAATGAGGGCATCACCCCGCTGTAGCCACTTCCCGCTACTCACATACTGCCGCATAGCACTCAACCAGTGCTCATCCGACATTTTCACTGCTTGCCGCGCATCAATAGGCGAATCAACAAAAAATAATTCCGGCGGCTTGGGCGGACTTATATCTGCCAATCCCAATTTGCGCTGAAGCTCACCCAGTCGCTGCTTAACAGCCATACTTCGCCTAGATTCAACAACCGCACTCAAGAGAAACTGCTGCGCACTTCCCCGCATGCTACGAGCCTCACGCTGTCGCTCCCACAAAGGGTCAACACTCATGAGCACTCGAACCAATCGTTCCAACACCTCTTCACTACAGTATGGAGTAATCGTCTCAATGAGTTCCCGCGAAGCCCATCGCGGCGACGCAGAATATCCCAATTTGAGAGCGCTCGGCATGTCGATCAGCCATTGAGCCGCTTCATCAGCAAAATGCTGAGGATTCCCTAAGTAAGCGCGCGCGACCAAGAAGAGCGCGGGTTCTTGCTTACTGTCGACAAGCTCATCAACAAATACACGAAACTTCTCCACCGACAGAAGTGACATTTTTCGCATTGCCACTTCTAAACCACGAAGTATCCCCCCTTCGAACGAATCAACTTGAGTGGAACGATATCGCCAGTAACCATGTGCAGCCCCCCCCTCAGCCATGGCTGAGAAGAAAAATGGAAGAATGCGCTTCAGGAAGACCTCAGGAGCGCTCTCTGCCATAGGGTCCAACAGCGCAATAGCCCCCTGTGTCAGGGAAGTTGTCGCCTCGGCTGAATGGCCGGGATGACCGCGCCTTGGGGGCGAGAGCAGGCAGGACGCAGTGCCGTACACGGATGCATTCAAGTCTCAGATGGTGAAGCGGATGGTGGGCCCGGGCGCGGTGAGTGCCGCGGCGCTGGCGCGCCAGGTGGGCGTCTCGCAGCCGACGTTGTCGCAGTGGCTGCGGGAGGCGAATAAGTTGGCGGCGATGACGCCCCCGCCCGAGGAGAAGAAGCCTGCCGGTCCGAAGAAGTGGACGCCCGAGGAGAAACTGCGCGTGCTGGCGGAAGCGCACGGGCTGGAGGGCGAGGCGCTGGGAGCACTTCTGCGCCGGGAAGGGCTGCATGAAGAGCAGCTGGGGGAGTGGCGGGCCGCGGCCGCTGGAGCACTTTCCCAAGGCGCGCAGACGGCCTCCTCCGCAGCTCTAACGGCCAGCCAGCGTCGGCGGCTGGCCTCGTCGGAGAAACGGGTGAAGGAGCTCGAGCGCGAGCTGCGCCGCAAGGAGAAGGCGCTGGCGGAGACGGCGGCGCTGCTGGTGCTCGAAAAAAAACTTCAGGCGCTGGGCTGGGACGAGCGGCCCCTGGAAGACGAGGACGACGCAGCGGACGAGAAGAGCGAGAAATGAGGCTCGCCCTCATCGACGAGGCGCTGGAGAAGGGCGTGCGCCTGGAGGCCGTGTGCGAGCGGCTCGGGGTGGCCCCTCGCACCATCCAGCGCTGGAGGAAGCCGGAAACGGCCCAGGACGGGCGGTGCGGCCCACGCACCCAGCCGGCCAACCGCCTCTCCGAGCTGGAGCGGCGCCGCATCCTGGCGGTGGCCAACAGCGAGGAGTTCCGCGACGCCTCGCCCAAGCAGATTGTCCCCAGGTTGGCCGACCGGGGCGAGTACGTGGCCAGCGAGGCAAGCTTCTACCGGGTGCTGCGCGAAGCAGGGCAGCTGGCCCACCGAGGCCACGCCAAGGCCCCCACGCCCAGGCCCCGGGCCGAGCACACCGCCACCGAGCCGAACGGGGTGTGGAGCTGGGACATCACCTACTTGAAGGGCCCGGTGAAGGGAGCCTTCCTCTACCTGTACCTGGTGGTGGACGTCTTCAGCCGGCGCATCATGGGCTTTGAGGTGCACGAGGAGGAGTCGTCCGAGCATGCAGCGGCCCTCATCCGCCGCTGCTGGCAGCAGGCCGGCTGCCCGGAGGGCCTGGTGCTGCACTCGGACAACGGCGGCCCCATGAAGGGCGCCACGATGCTCGCGACGCTGCAATGGCTGGGCGTCACGCCCTCCTTCAGCCGGCCCCGCGTCTCGGACGACAACGCCTTCTCCGAAGCCCTCTTCCGTACGCTGAAGTACCGCCCCTCTTTCCCGCGGCGCCCCTTCGCGTCCGTCGAGGATGCGCGCTCGTGGGTGACGCGCTTCGTGGCCTGGTACAACACCGAGCACCGCCACTCCGCTATTCGCTTCGTCACGCCCGACGACAGGCACTTCTGCCGCGAGCACGCGCTGCTGGCCCGACGCCGCGAGGTGTACCAACGCGCTCGCGACCGTCACCCCGAGCGCTGGAGCCGAGACACGCGCGACTGGACGCCGATGGGCCCTGTCCGTCTCGGCCCCTCTCCGAACCTCACCCCGGCAGTGCAGGAGATGAAGCGCATCGGCTGAACCCTCTCACGCGACAACTACCTTGACGCTCACCGATAGCGTCCTCGCTACCGGCTTGCCCCTTCCCCCAATTCATGAAGCCTCGCTGCTCCTCCGCATCTCCCTGCCCATTTACATCCTCAAGCTCGTTCAACCTCTTCAGCCAAATTGCAAAGAAATTCACTGCCTCTTCAGGAGCAACCCGTACCAATTTGCCCAGCGGCTCCCAAAGCATTCCACCGGCTTCTAGGCTCTCTCCATCATACGCCCCTGCCTCTAACGCTTGGTAAAGAAGGGTTCCAAGGTCTCGATTACGCGCCAAGGCCTCACCACTCAAGTACAAAAACCCACTAACCTCTTTGCTCCAACCATCAACAGTCTCACGACCACTCAAAATTAACGGCATCACCTTGGCTGGCGAATGACTGTATGCCCTGAAAAGGGCCGCCAGCGCGGATTGCGCAACATCCTTAGCCTCAGCTCTGAGCCAGCGAGCCCAAGCTCCCTCAGCATTCGCAAGGCCAAACCAAGCGATGCTCCCACCTAGAGCCCCCCATACTTTTGAGCCTCTTACATCGCCCGACTTTTCCGCAAAACAAGCAACCAGTGCCCACTCGTCAGCAGTCGGGTCTTCCATCGCACAGACAAGAGCCAGAGCTGCAAGCTGCAAGTGGAGACGCACCCAGTTTTCACACAACAACATGCGAGCATCTTCCAGGTAACGCCCCGGTTCAGCAGCACGCTCGTGCAGCAAAATTTGGCGAATCTGGGCACGCAGAAAGAGTTCCTGATGACCAGTTTGCAGCAACGTCTTGAGCGAGTTGCCTCGCCGAGCGAAAAGTCTCGCAAAGGAATAATCAAACAAGCTCTCATGGAAAAACCGAACCTGTTGACCGTCCCTAACCAGGACACCCTCCGAAGCCATTGCTTTCCACGCTTGTTCAGCCGCATCAAGCCGAGCCAATGGTATTGAAAGTTCCTGCCTCTCACTCATCGTATCACAGAGAGTCTCAATAACTTTATTCCAGTCGCCCGGCTCTCTCAGTTTCTCTCTCAGCACTTGCTGCTTTAGGTCCCAAAATCTATCGTATAGGTCCTTGGTGGTTCGAACCCTTCCCACATCAGAAACCTGGGCTCGAGCCAACTCAACAAAGAGCCTAAGATTCAACGGAACTTCAAGCAACGACTTAAGATTTGAAGCAAGAGTGGCGAGTTTGACACCCGTGGCGCCAAGCACGCGTTCGATAGAGGTTTCGTCCAACTTCTCGACATCAACAACAGTCACATCTTTATTTTTCGAAAAATCACGAAATCGCTCGTCATTGTCTACATCAAACTTTCGACACGCAACCACAACATGAACTCTCGAATAGTTCTTGGTGCGTCGAATAATTTCCAACAGAATTTCGAATCGCTCGGGGTGCCGACCGGACGCCCGGCTTACCGCATCCAACTGATCAACCACCAGCAGTGCATCTCCCTCTCCAGCAACACCTGCTAGAACCGCACTTGGAGGACCAGGTAAGCCAAGAGCAGCTCCATACTGCTCGGGCGACTCTCCCTCAATTGAGCGATCTGCGCGCAGAACCAGCACAGGCCAGTGCTCGATACGAGCCTTCCGTATCACTTGAGCAAGAATCCCACTTTTTCCAGAGCCAGCCCCTCCCGTTAGCAGTACTTGGCGCCCCGCTCGCAGGTGCTCCATTGCTCGCTCAGCTTCAGGCCTAGGAATTATTTCCCCTGTAATCCCACGCCCCTCCAAGGCTGCCAAGTCACCTTCTATCTTTTCAAAAAGCTTTCTCCGCAGCTCAAGATCATCATTCCAGGCTCGAGCTTCAACTCCTCTACCCTGGAGGTGAGTCCATAACGCCTCCGAACTCAACTCTTTATGAATGGAATCCAACGCAAACTGCGCCAAAATATCCATAGCGTTCGAGGCGTCTCCCTTTACAAGGAGCGCCAACCGATCTTTGACAGTATCTTTCAAAGACCGCTCATCCAGAGTACGGACTTCCACGCGCTTAAGCAGTTGATAAGCCTCAACCTCCGGCAGGCCACCCCACTGTTCAATCAAGTTATCAAACTGCGTTCGCCATTCCTTAGCTTTCAGAAATTCGCGATCAAACTCTGACCATGAGGTGCTGCTCGCAACGCGCTCTGTGAGTTCACGCAGGTCACTCGCCGCCTCCATTGAGACAAATACGCACCGAGAACCAGCTTTCAGATGCACAAGGAAATTCTTCAGGATTCCAGAGCTTCCAAGCCCTTGGATACTCCACGTTCCTTTTGAACGCTGTCGTTTGACTTGATGACAAACCAAAATTCCGCCTTCTCGCACAACGAACTCGATGCCTTCTCCCTCTACGCCCGGTGGCTCCAGTCGGATACTCGTTGCACGACCGCCTAGCACTTCACACATGCATAGAGACGTCCAATACCCTTCATACCGATTACCAAACTTATCCGATGCTCCGCCGGGCAAAGGCATGCTTTCCACCTTGTGAGCGCAAAGACACTAGAGAACCCCACTGTACTTAAGTCTCGGGGACTATTCCAGAATGCACTTGATTGGTTTCCGCTAAGTGGATGCCCCACCAGCGTTGAAAGAATTGTGAGGAGGCAAGCAAGCATCTGTTTTCATATCGCATAGGTCTGAGAGACCGAAGTCGCACCAACCCCGTTTCAGCCCGCGCGGGGGCAAGTACACCTCTGACCTGAGTTGGCCATCTACGGCGCATCCAGACCGGCAGCCACTGCTAGTGCCCTGACGCAACCAGACTTCCCAGGAATCCACCTTGAGGCCGCGCACCCGCGTTTGAGAGAATCGCGGGCGTGAACGCCCGCGCTCGCGTCCTCTCCGCCGTCCTGCTGGCCTCCTGCATCTGGGCCTGCGCCTCCTCGCCGCCGTCGGCCTCGCCGGACGCGACTCCGGAGGCGGGCTCGCCCGCGCGCCTGTGGCAGAAGACGTCCGTGGCGGGGGACCTCGCGCGCTTCTCCCGCGACGGCACCCGCGTCACCGCCGAGGGCGCGCTGGAGCTGGACCCCTCCACCGCGAAGGAGGGCACCGACCCGTTCCCCGCGGGCGGCTGGCTGGATGGCGGCAGCTTCTATAATGGTGGCGCCTTCCGCTTCGGCACCGCCACCTCCGAGGTCCAGTCCGTCCCCGGCGGCTTCGACAGCGTGGTGCCGTCCTTCGACGCGCAGACGCCTCCCGGCACCTGGGTGAAGCTCACCGTCTCCGCCCGCCTCGAGGGCACCTGGACCAAGGACTACGAGCTGGGCGTCTGGGCCTTCGACACCACCACCGTCGCGCGCCACAGCGTGGAGGGCCAGGGCGACGCCGACGGCAACGTCCTCACCGACACCCTCAACTTGAAGCGCCGCGCGGACGCCCTGCGCGTCACCGTCCACCTCTTCTCCGAGCGCGCGGACGCGAGCCCCCGCGTCCGGGCGCTCGCCGCCGCCGTCACCGACACGCGTCTCCAACCCCAGGACGCCACGTCCGACCGCACCGCGTGGGGCGTCGTGCTCGACGTGCCGGGCTACTCGCAGATGATCTACCCCGACGGCGGCGAGGTCTGGTGCTCCCCCACGTCCACCACCATGCTGCTCGGGTACTGGAGCCGGAAGCTGGGCCGCGCGGACCTGCAACACCCCGTGCCCACCGCCGCCACCCACACCTATGACTGGGTCTACAAGGGCACCGGCAACTGGAGCTTCAACACCGCCTACGCCGCCAGCATGGCCAACGGCGCGCTGCACGGGCTCGTCGCCCGCTTCGACTCCTTCGCCCCCGTGGAGCGCCTCATCGCCGCCGGCATCCCCGTCAGCATCAGCATCGCCTACGAACCCGGCGAGCTCCCCGGCGGCGCCTCCCGCCGCACCGACGGCCACCTCATCGTCGTGAAGGGCTTCACCGATACAGGCGACGTCGTCGTCAACGACCCTGCTTTCGGCTCCAACGAAACCACCAGCACCACCTACCCCCGCGCCGCGCTGTGGCGTGCCTGGCAGCACTCCCGGGGGGCCGCGTACGTGCTCTGGCCGGCCGGCACGCCCCTGCCCGCCCAGGGGCTCGTGCCCCTCCCGTAGCCCCCCGTCCAGATGCGGACACGCGGCCAACGCGGCGCGGCGCGCAGTGTCCACTGGCCGGGGCATCAGGCCTCCCGTCCCTTGACGTTTGGTCCCCTGTGAGCGACCCGACAAGCCCTTTAGCCTTCAGTCCGCAGAATTTAGGCTTGATTTCGGGTCGCGGAATGTAAATACCTGCGCCCGTGCATTTGATGTCTCCGCCGGTATTCCGGAACCGGGGACACGCCTGGAGGCAGGACCATGGAGCAGAAGCCGCTGCGGGACTTCCTGGAGATTCCCTACGACGAGCTGGAGGAGCTCAACCTCCGGGTGAAGGAACAGCGCCTCCGCCGCGAGTCGCCGGACAAGATTCGCGAGGAGCGCCTCAAGTACCTGGCCGACGAGAAGCGCATCAAGGCCATCACCGTGTGCTTCACCGACCTGGAAGGTCGGCTGCACATGCTGGACTACGACAAGAAGTTCCTCCTCAAGAGCGCGGACAACCTCACCTTCGACGGCTCGTCCATCCGCGGCTTCTCCGCGCAGGCGGAGAGCGACCTGCGCCTGAACGTGGACTGGAGCGCGTTCTACTGGCTGCCCTCGGACATCTTCGGCCCCGGCAAGGTGCTGGCGTTCTGCGAGGTGCTGGAGCGCGACGGCACGCCGTACCACTCGGACATGCGCGGGCAGCTCAAGCGCGCCACCGAGCAGCTGTTCCAGAAGGACGGCACCGTGTTCCACGCGGCGCCGGAGATTGAAGGCTTCCTCTTCAAGAACCGTGACGCCGAGCGCCACTACCACGAAGAGGGCAAGTTCGAGTTCATCTCCATCGGCGGCTACTACCACGCGCTGCCGGGCGACGCGCTGCGAGCCTTCATCGACAAGGCCGCGGAAGCGCAGCGCGCCATGGGCTTCCAGAACGAGAAGGACCACCCGGAGGTGGCGCCCTCCCAGTTCGAGATGAACTTCTCGTACAGCGAGGCCCTGGTCGCCGCGGACCAGATCCAGCTCTACAAGCTGCTCTGCCGTCAGGTCGCCGCGCAGCAGGGGCTGACGGCCAGCTTCCTGCCCAAGCCCGTCACGGGCGTGAACGGCAACGGCATGCACATCAACATGTCGCTGTCGAAGAACAACAAGAACCTGTTCTACGACAAGGGCGGCCAGGACGGCCTGTCGGCCATGGGCTGGGACTTCATCGACCGCATCCTCACCAACGCGAACGACATCTGCCTGGTGCTCAACTCCAGCGTGAACGCGTACCGCCGGCTGGATCCGCACTACGAGGCGCCCAACCAGATCAAGGCCTCCGCGAACAACCGCGGCGCCATGGTGCGCATCCCGTTCGGCAACGAGCGCAGCGCGCGCGTCGAGTGCCGCTCCGTGGCGCCGGACGCGAACCCGTACATGGTCCTCTACACGCTCCTGAAGACGGGCCTGGAGGGGCCGCAGCCGCAGGAGGACGCGGAGACCAAGCGCAGCCGCACGCGCTTCCTGCCGGACAACATCTACGACGCGGTGCGCTTCTTCAAGGGCAGCCAGTTCATCGCGCAGACGCTGGGTGAGCAGGTGCAGGTCAAGTACGCGGAGCTGAAGGTGGCCTCCGCGGACCGCTGCCCCAAGCAGCTGGGCACCCGCGTGAAGGACGCGGAGATCCAGTTCCACCATGAGGTGACGAACCAGTACCTCTGGAACCTCTTCTAGAGCTGCCGGTAGCGCGCCTGGAGGAACAGGTAGGCGGCGTAGGCCACCAGGCCCGCCGCCACCACCCCCAGGAGCACGTCGCCCGCGGGTTGGCGGGCGACGACGGCCAGGGCCTCTCCCAGGCCCTTGGCCTCACCCGGGTTGGCGTCCACGCCCGCGAGCACCAGGAAGCCGCCGATGACGGTGAACACGACGCCGCGCGCGGCGATGCCGAACTGGCACACCCGCTCCACCCGGTGCTGATGCGCCGCCGCCAGGCCCGTGAGCGTGAGCTTCTCGCGGAACTTCGCCTTCCACGCCGAGTGGAACTGCTTCAGCGCGAAGCCGATGATGCCCAGCCCCACCAGCACCACCAGGACGCGGCCGAAGGGCTGCTCCATCAGCGTCGCCGTCCAGCCCTGGGTGCCCTTGCCCTTGTCCTGTGACGCGCCCACCACGGTCTTCACGGCGAACAGCGCCAGCGAGCCGTAGATGGCGCCGCTGATGAAGTACATGGCGCGCGCGGCAATCCCCTTCGCGTCCGAGCCCTTGTCCTCCGTGTCCGCGAACGCCTGCGCGAAGCGCCAGATGACGAAGCCGACGAGGCCCACCGCCAGCAGCGACAGCAGCGCGATGCCGAAGGGGCCTTGCGCCACGGTGGCCACCGCGCCGTGGCTGTCCGTCGCGCGGCCGCCCTCCCCCGCCGCGAGCTTCAGCGCGAGCACGCCGATGATGGCGTAGACGGCGCCCTTCGCCGCATAGCCCATGCGGCCCAGCTTCTTCGCCCACGGGTGGTTCGCGGCTTCCTTCGCGCCGCGCGACATCCGCTCCATGCCCGGCCCACGCATCACGTCCATCGTCGCCATGCGGTCTGCTCCTCCCGGCCTCCTGGACCGAAGGACAGGGTGCGCATCCGGCGGCGCGGGCGGGCGCAAGGCGCTTCCCCCGGTTCCCCGTCCGGACGGGGAGCAGAGGGCCCGGCTGGCTGGCTGCTCAGGGAGCGCCAGCGCCCGGGATTGGCACCCAGGACAGCGCCTCGGGGACCTCGGCGAAGAGCGACTTCAACTCGGGAACCTTCGCGTGATGCCGCTTCATCTCGACCCACACTGTCGGGTGGCTGATCCGCAGGAGCGCGTCTCGCAGCAGGGTCAGGCGTGCAGCAGGCGCGCGGGAGCGCTTCTCCTCGCGATATTCGCGCAGCCTTGCGCGATACCCATCGAAGGCCTGTTTGCGGGCAGTCGGCAAGGGCGTGCGATTGAGTCCGAGGACATCCAGCGTGTACTGCGCCCGGGCCGCGTCGCGCGTTCCACCCTTTGCTGTCACGACGAATTCAAAGGTGTTGAGGATGTCGAGCGTCAGCCACTGCGTCGCATCGTCCTTGCGCGGGTCGAGGAGCACCGGCTTGCCGGCGGCGGGCTTCTTGAGCGTGGGCGCGGGTTGGCCCTTCTTGCGCTTGGGATGGGCGAGCAGCGTGGGGCTGCGGCTCGTGCCGACGAAGACCGCGAACTGGTTGTTCTTCGGACCGTTGCAGGGACCGCACGCGTAACAGTAGTTGTCCCAGACGAAGACGCGCTCCGGATAGAGGTCCTTCGGCCAGATGTGCTCGACCTCGTCGGCCACGGAGTCTTCGCAGTAGGAACAGCGCCGCGCGCCAGAACACATCCGCGTAAGAACCTCCTTCACGCTCGTGAAGGTCGCGTTCTTCTTCGCATTGTACCGGGAGAAGAGCCGCTTCGCCTCCGCGACGCGGGCGGTGTAGCCGCGAAGGCCCAGGACCTCGCCCTGATACGCCTTCAGCTGCTTCGCGACCTTCGTGTCGAGGCGCAATGGGGGCAGCCGGATCATGCCTTCGGCTCCCGCAGCTCCGAGACGTACGCGACGGTCGGGGAGGACCGCCGGAGTTCCTGCTGCCGCGCCATCTCCTTCTTCGTCAGTCCGTCCGTCAGCTCCTTGGCGTTCAGGCCCGCAAGCTCGTCGACGCGCGCCTGCGACGTGCGCGAGCGGGTCGTCCGCTGCAGCCCAAAAGCACCCGTTCCGAAAGCCTCAAGCACATTGCCGAAGACGAGACGTTCCAGCTCGATGCCGGTGAGGAACCGCGATTCCTCGTCAGCGCCCGGCGCTGTGAGCTTGAACACGGTGCCAGACTCCGCTGCCTGGCAGACCAGCGGGCTGTGAGTCGTGACGATGAATTGGATGTTCGGAAAGAGCCTGCAGAACCACGGACCAATCTCCCGCTGCCATGTCGGATGAAGATGTGCATCGATTTCATCAATCATCACAACGCCGGGACGGGACACGACGAGCCCTGACCTATCGAAGAGCGCGAGCTTGGGATACGCGAGCGAGAGTTGCCGGAGCAATTCGAACGTGAGGCTGAGGACGGCGCGATAGCCGTCGCTCAGGTTCTCGGCAGGCACACGCGCTTGGGAGGCACCGCGAAACACGACCTCGTGCGGAGTGACCTCTTCGATTTGCATCCCGTGGGGAAGAAACCCGCGCTGATTCACGAACCTGCGCACCTTCTCCACCGTGACGGGTGCGGCGCGTGGCTTCTTTCGTCCATCCGAGGTGTACTCAAGCAGCGCGAGGTCGCACAGCCACTTGAGACCGGACGTCAACGCTACTGACTCGCCGAAAATCGAGAGGTGGCGAGCCACGCGCGACTGCGTTTCCAGGAGCTTCTCCCACTCCCGGTCACCTCCGGTGAAGCGGCGGAATGGCCCGTAGGACGCCGCGAACCAGCCGTGCGGGTTTCCCCAGATATTCGACTCGGGCGGCGCGCCTCGCGTTCTCCATTTAAATGACCTGACAACCCGCGGCTTCGGGCGACGGAACACGTCGACGCCTACACGCAGCGGCCCCTTCACTGCGGGTCGGCCAACAGGCCGATCTACCTTGGGATCGGTCTCGACCAGGAGGTCGATGTCAGCCGAACTGGCCCCGAAACGCACCCAGTCGTCCCAGTTGAGGCGCAGCATCGGTGCCTCCTCTGGCCCGACGAGCGCGAGCACCGCGGCCCGCAGGACGGAGCTCTTGCCCACCCCATTGTCGCCAATGAAGACATGCCACCCGGCCCGCGGTGCCTTGGGCGGCAGCTCCCAATCGAGCGCGTCGATGCCGCGAAAGTTCCGGATGGAGATTCGGGTCAGGTACATGAACAACACGATACCAGCGACTGCGGCGGCAGCGGTGCCACGAGACGGCGCCTAGCGCAGGGTGCGCACGGCCTGGACCACGCGGGGCCACTCCTTGGAGCGCGGGTCGATGAGCTCGAAGTGGCCCGCGCCCTTCAGGGGGACCAGGTGCACGGGGTCCTTCTGCTGGACGCCCCGGGCGTGGAAGCCCTCGCTGACCTTCAGGGGGACGGTGTCGTCCTCGGTGCCGTGGAGGAGGACCTGCGGCAGCTTCAGCGGCTGGAGCGCGGCGGGCGAGGCCACGGCGTAGCGCTCGGGGACCTGTTCCGGGGTGCCGCCCATGAAGGTCTTCACGATGCCCTTGCCCAGGTCCAGCGCCGCGCCCTGCGCGAGGTCCAGCACGCCGGCCAGGGACACCACGCCCTTCAGCTTCAGCGGTGCATCGCGGTACAGCGCCTGCTTCGGTGTGAGGCGGTGCCGCGCGGCCAGCCACATGGCCAGGTGTCCGCCGGCGGAGTGGCCCATGGCCACGACGTTCGACAGGTCCAGTCCCAGTGAGGGGGCCGCGTCCACCAGGTGGTCCGCCGCGGAGGCCACGTCCTCCAGGGTGCCGGGGAAGCCGCCGCCGTCCTGGCCCACGCGCCGGTACTCCAGGCTCCACGTCGCGAAGCCGCGCTTCGTCAGGTCCGCGCACAGGTGGCCCGCGTGCTCCAGGCCGTACTCGGCGCGCCAGAAGCCGCCGTGGACGAAGAGGACCACGGGGTGCGGGCCCTTGCCCTTGGGTTTGCGCAGCTCGGTGAACTGCTGCGGGGCTTCGCCATAGGCGATGCGCGCGTCCGGCTTCGGCTGCGGCGTTTCCAGGACCCACATGGAGCTCATGCGCGCATCTTGGGAACGGGCGGGCGGACACCGCAAGTCGCGCCGCGCCGCCGTGTGGCGAAGTGCGTGGAAGCGGGGGGCTCCGCTACGCTTCCCCGGGTGATGGGAGCGTCCTGGCGTGTTTGTTGAGGCGAACGAAGCGGAGCTGCGCATGGCCGTGGCCGAAGGCCTCCTCTCCCGCGAGGACGTGGAGGCCGTACGCGAGGAGGCCGCGCGGCGCGGTGTCTCTCCGCTCCAGCTCCTCGTGGAGCAGGGGCGGATCAGCCCGGGTTCGCTCGGGTCGCTGCGCCGGAGCATGGAGGCAGAGGCGGAGACGCCGCCTCTGCCCGTGTCCGATGGCGCACCTCCGCACAAGGGCACGGGTGACGACACGTTGCCTCCGGGCGCGGTGCCAGCTGCCGTGACGGACGGGCCTGCGTTCCCGGTGCCGCACTGGACGCTCTACCGGCCCGTGCGCTTCCTGGGACAGGGCGGCATGGGTCGCGTCTTCCTGGCCCGGGACCTGAGGCTGCACCGCGACGTGGCGCTGAAGTTCGTTCGCGACGAGGACCCGGAGCTGTCTCGTCGCTTCATCTCCGAGGCCCGTGCCCAGGCTCGCGTGGACCACGAACGCGTCTGCCGCGTGTACGAGGTCGGCGAGGTCCAGGGCCGCGCGTACATCGCCATGCAGTACATCGCGGGAGCGCCGCTGCACACCCTGGCCGGCACGCTGTCCGTGGAGCAGAAGGCGCTCGTGCTGCGCGACGCCACGCTGGGCGTGCACGCGGCCCACCTGGCCGGGCTCGTGCACCGCGACCTCAAGCCCTCCAACATCCTCGTGGAGCAAGGCGAGGACGGCGCCCTGCGCCCCTACGTCATGGACTTCGGTCTGGCGCGCGACTGGACCAGCGACGACGCCGCCACCGCCACCGGCACCGTGCTGGGCACACCCCAGTACATGGCCCCTGAGCAGGCCCGGGGTGAAGTGTCCCGCCTGGACCGGCGCGCGGATGTCTACAGCCTGGGCGCCACCCTGTACCACCTGCTCACCGGCCAACCGCCTGTCACCGGTGCCAATGCATTGGAGGTGCTCGGCCGCATCGCCACCCAGGAGCCCCGCCGTCCGCGCGAGTTGGATGCGGAGATTCCGGCGGACCTGGAGGCCATCGTCCTCAAGTGCCTGGAGAAGGAGCGCTCGCGGCGCTACGGCTCCGCGCGGGCATTGGCGGACGACCTCACGCGGTTCCTCGAAGGCGACCGGGTCCTCGCGCGCACCGGCCCCGCGTACCGCGTGCGCAAGTGGGTGGCCCGTCACCGGGTCGCGGTCGTCGTCGCGGGCATCACCGGGCTCGCGGTCGCGGGCACCGTGGGCCAGGGCGTGATGGCCCGGCGCGAGGTCTCCCAACGCGAGGCCCTGACCCGGCGCTTCACCGAAGGCGTTGAACGCATCGAGGCCCAGGCGCGCTACTCCGGCCAGGCGCCCCTGCACGACACGCGGCCGGACCGCGAGGCGATGCGCGCCCGCATGCGCGACATCGAAGCCTCCATGCGCGACGCAGGTCCCGTCGCGGAGGGCCCGGGGCACTACGCACTGGGACGCGGGTTCCTCGCGCTGGGAGACGAGGAGGCCGCGCGCACGCACCTGGAGGCCGCCTGGGCGAAGGGCTTCCGCGAGCCCCGTGTGGCGTACGCGCTCGCATTGGTGCTGGGCCACCGCTATCAGCGTGAACGGCTGGAGGCGGACCGCAACCCGGACGCGGCCAGCCGCGAGGTGAAGCGCCGCGAAGCCCAGACGCACTCACGCGAACCGGCGCTGGCGTTCCTGGAGCAGGGCCGTGGCGCGGAGGTGCCCGCCCCTGAATACGCGGAGGCCCTTCGCGCCTTCCACCAGGAGCGCTTCGAGGACGCGCTGAAGTCCCTGGATGCGCTGGGCACGCGGCTGCCGTGGTTCCACGAAGCGCCGCAGCTCCGGGGCGACATCCTGCTCGCCCGCGCCGTGCGCCATGCCCTGGCGAGTGAACGCGACGCGGCCCGGGACGACCTGGAGGCCGGACGGCGGGCCTACGCGGCAGCGGCGGAGATTGGCCGCAGCGTGTCCGCTGTGCACCGTGCTCGAGCGGAGCTGGAGCAGGAGGCCCTGCTGCTGGAGCTGTCCGGCAAGGGGGACGTGCTGCCCGCGTACACGCGCGGGCTGGAGGCCGTGTCACGCGCGCGCACGGCGGCTCCCGATGAAGCGGAGACGTGGGTGCTGGAGGCCCGGCTCCACCGGCGCCTCGCCCAGGTGCGCTTGAGCAGCGGGGGCGACGTGGAGCCGCTCCTCACCCGGACGCTGGACGCGGCGAAGGAGGCGCTGAGGCTCGAACCGTCCAAGGTGGAGGCACGCCACGCGCTGGCCATGGGCTGGTGGCAGTGGGCCCGCTACCGGCAAGACCGGAACGAGGATCCGCGCGAACACCTGCGCGCCGCCGTCGCCGCCTTCGAGTCCATTCCGGAGGCCGCGCGCGACTACGACTTCCACCTGGACCTGGGACTCGTCTTCAAGGTGTGGGCGGACTCCGAGGACGGACGCGGCGGGGACTCGCTGCCCTTCCGGCGGCAGGCCATCACGTCCTATCGACACGCCTTGGCGCTGGATGCGAAGCGGCCGGATGCATGGATCAACCTGGGCACGGCCTACGTGAACCGCGCCAACCATCCACGTGCCCCGTCGAAGGACGCGGACCTGGAGGAGGCGAGGACTGCGCTGGAGCGCGCGAGCACGCTCGACCCGGGCCACGTCGTCGCGTGGTTCTATCTGGCGGAGGTGCATCGCGCGCTCGCCCTGCGCCTGCGCGACCGCGGAGGTGAAGCGGGTCCGGGACTTGCCCGCGCGCTGGAGGCCTACCGTCACGGCATCACCATCAACCCGAAGCTGCCCCCGTTGCGGAACGGCGTAGGCACCGTCCTGCTCGACCAGGCCCGTGAGGCGTGGGACCGGGGAGACGCGCCGGAGCCCCTGCTGGACCAGGCGGAGCAGGCCTTCATCCAGGCCATCGCCATCGCGCCCAAGGTGGGCTTCGCGCACAACAACCTGGGCGAGGTGCGCATGTGGCGCGCGACCTGGCGGCTGCTGCGCGACCAGGATCCCAGCGCGAGCGCGAAGGAGGCCCAGGTTGAACTCCAGCAGGCCACCACGTTGCTGCCGGGACTCGCCGAGCCGTGGGCCAACCTGGGACAGGTCCATCACACCGTGGCCGCGTACACCCTGAAGCAGGGAAGGGATCCACGTCCGGTGCTCGCCCAGGCCACGGAGGCGCTGGAGCGCGCGCTGAAGCTCAACCCGTCTCTCGCGCAGGCATGGCGCTGGCGGGGCGAAGCGCGGGCGCTCCAGGCTCGCGAGGAAGCCCGGCGGGGCGTGAAGCCAGACGCGTCCTTCCAGGCCGCGGCGAGCGACTTCCAGAAGGCGCTGGAGCTGGAGCCCGAGAACCTGGACCAACGCCTCGCCTACGGCGCCTTCCTGCGTGAATGGGGCGCGACCTCCTCCGGCCCGGAAGCACGTGCCCACCTCCAGCAGGGCCTGTCGCTCACCGAAGCCGTGCTCACCGCACGCCCGAGGTGGAAGGACGCCAGTGGGTTGCGCGAGGCCCTGCGGCGCGCCCTCGCGAAGCTGCCGCCGGACTGACCGCACCGGATGAACGACCTTCGCTGGCCCACTTCATGTGGAGTGAGCTGGCGAGAAGGAACCGAGGCACGAGACCCGACACGGCTCGTGGCTCGAAGCGTCAGCCGATGGAGGGAGGGGCTCCACCGCACCGGCGCACCGCACGGCATCGCGGACTCTCGCTCGACGAGCCGTCGCGGTGGAGGGCACGGACCTGCAACGTCCGAGTGGCTGCGGGTCCACCGCGACGCACCTCAGCCTTCCGCGCTGAGAAAGAGAGAACCCTCCTGGGACTCCGCGGCGAGGGCGAACCGCACGAACCTGTCCGACTGTCGGACAGGTTGGGACGAACGCAGCCGGGGGCCCCGCGCCATCCGGGCAGCGGAAACTTGTCCGACTGTCGGACAGGTTGGGAAAGACGCGGCCTGGGGTCTCCCGCTCCGGCCGGGCAGCGGAAACCTGTCCGACAAGCAGACCAGTTTGGACGCACGCGGCTGGAAGTGCTCCCGCTCCGGCCGGGCAGCGGAAACCTGTCCGACAAGCAGACCAGTTTGGACGCACGCGGCTGGAAGTGCTCCCGCTCCGGCCGGGCAGCGGAAACCTGTCCGACTGTCGGACAGGTTTGGGCCGCATCGGGTGGAGGTGTGCGGCATGGAAGTTCGGGGCGTTAGCATCGGCGCATGCCCCTTGCCCTCTACGCCGGGATCGCTGTCTCGAACTTCGCCACGGCTCGTGACTGGTACTCCCGGCTGTTCGGCGGGCCACCCATGTTCGTCGCCACCCCCACGAAGGCGGTGTGGGATCTCGCGGAGCACCGCTCCGTGTTCATCGACGAGCGCCCCGAGCACGCGGGCCACGCGAACCACTCCATCTTCGTGGACGACCTGGATGGACTCGTGGCCGCGATCGCCGAACGGGGAATCAACGCGGAGAAACAGGAGACGTATGGCAACGGCGTCCGGAGGGCCGCCTATCGCGATCCCGACGGGAACGAGATCGGCTTCGGCAGCATCCCGCTCTGACCGTACATTCGAGCGTTCCGAACCCTTTCGAATGGGAGCACTTCGATGAGCGCTGCCAGGCTGCCCTTCGGACCGCAGGTCTTCACGCCAGCGGACGCCGCCTTCGAGCAGCGCGTTCGCGCCAGCTTCGCGCGCCAACGCGTCATGGACACCTCAGTCCCCCGGACGACCGCGCTTCAGCCCCGGCTTGTGGCACCGGGGCTCCAGCGTGCCTTCGCCGTGCTCACGACACCTGCGCGCCGGCGTCCACCGCGAAGTAGTGGTCGCTGTCGAGGTCGGCGAGGAGTCCGGGCTCGACGGGACGCCAGCCAAGCTGCTCGCGCGTGAGGGCCCCCGACGCAGGGGCATCGAGCGCGAAGAACGCCCCCAGGAAGCCGAGGAAGTCGCTCGCTTCCGCTGGCGCCTTCGAGACGACTGGCACCCCCAACCGGCGGCCGATGACGTTCGCGATGTCCCGGGTGGGCACGCCCTCGTCGGCGATGGCATGGAGCCGCGCGCCTGCGGGGGCTCGCTCCAGCGCGAGCCGGAACAGCCGGGCCGCGTCGAGCCGGTGCACGGCGGGCCAGCGATTCGCCCCCTCCCCCACGTAGACAGCCACCCCCTTCTGGCGCGCGGAGGCGATGAGGTGCGGCACGAAGCCATGGTCGCCCTTGCCGTGAACCGACGGCGGAAGCCGCACGATGGACGTGCGCACGCCACGCGTCGCCAGCGCGAGCATCGTCTCCTCCGACACGCCGCGCCCCGACGGGGACGCCGCGTCGGTCTCCATGGCGATGCGTCCCGGCGCGAGGCCCAGCAGCCCCGCCGCGATGACGAGCGGCCGCTGGGAACCCTCGAGCACACCGCCGAGGACTTCAATCGCGCGCGTGTCGGCACGGATTGAGTCCTGGTACCGCGAGAAGTCGTGGATGAACGCCAGGTGGATGACCCCGTCCGCCCTCGCCGCCCCGGCGCGCAGGCTGTCGAGGTCCTCCAGGGAGCCGCGCTGCACCTCGGCCCCCACCGCCTCCAGCGCCCGGGCCGAAGCCTCCGAGCGGGCAAGCCCCACCACTTGATGCCCCGCTCCCAGCAGTTCAGGGACGACCGCCGAGCCAATGAAACCCGATGCACCCGTGACGAATACGCGCATTGAAAAACCCCTTGATGTCAGCTGCTGACATCAGCTCTAACAAGTGATGTCAGTGACTGCAATCAGGTATGCTGGCGTCCATGGGCCGCTGGGAACCCAACGCGCGTGGACGGCTCTCGGAGGCCGCGATGAGCCTCTTCCAGGAGAAGGGGTACGACCGGACGACGGTGGAGGACATCGCCGCGCGCGCGGGGCTCACCGAGCGGACCTTCTTCCGCTACTTCACCGACAAGCGGGAGGTCCTGTTCGGAGGCTCGGACGACCTCCACAAGCTCATCGTCACCACCATCGCGGAGGCGCCCCAGGGGACCGCGCCGCTCGACGTGGTCGCCGCCGCCCTCGAGGCCATGGCCCCGGTCTTCAAGGACCGGCGTGACCATGCCCGGGCGCGCCAGGCGCTCCTCGTCGCCTACGCCGAGCTTCGGGAGCGTGAGCTGATCAAGCTGGCCTCCCTCGCCTCGGCCGCGGCGGGAGCCCTGCGGGAGCGCGGCGTCACCGAACCCGAGGCGAGCCTGGCCGCGGAGGCAGGCATCGCGGTCTTCAAGGTCGCGTTCGAGCGCTGGCTCGAGGACCCGAAGGCACAGGACCTCGCGCGGCACATCCGGGCCGGCCTCGACGCGCTCAAGGCCATCACCGCGAGCATGGACACCGCGGCCCCGACTGCTACGCCGCGGCAGCCCGTCAGGCCGGCCAGGGCGAAGGCCCCCAGACGCTGACGGGCCCCACCCCGGGGAAGCAGGCGCCGCGTGCTCAGTCCTCGCCGCGACCGGTGACTTCCAGCGTGCCGTTGATGGTCTCGGTGATGCCCTGGGGCTGCGTGCACTTGGAGCAATCGCTCGTCGGGCAGGACCACCACTGGGTGGTCGTTCCCGGCTCATCCCCGGACTTCAGCGTCCACGAGGCGCTCTGACAGGCAGGCACCAGCAGGGGGTTCTGGGAGCCGTCTTTCAGGAGCGAGCCGCGCGACACACCGATGCACCGGTCCTGCTGCACCTGGGACACGAAGGTCACCGGCTGACCGGCCTGCACCCGCACCGTATTGGAGCTGAAGTGCACCTTGCCGTCCGAGCTGGCGGTGATGTCCACCACCGTCCCGCCCTCGGTCCGCGTGGGCGCGCCCGACGTGCAGGGCTGCACCGGGCCGGTGTCGGTCAGCGGGGCTTCAGGACCAGAACGGGGGCCGCTGGCACAGGCCAGCAGCAGTCCGGTGAGGCACAGCGGGAAGAGGACGCGGCTTCGCATGGGGAACCTCCAGGAGGATGAGCACTGACGGCGCAATGACTCAGCAGCCAGCGTGCCACGCGACGCGGCCGCCCGCTCACGTCCCCTTCGCCACCAGCCCCAGCTCCTTCAGCCGCCGCCCCAGCGCGCGCTTCGACACCTCCAGCGTGCGCACCATCGCGTCCAGGTCGCCGCCGCACGCCTCGAAGCAGCGGGTGATTTCATCCGCGCCCAGGTCCCCCGCCGTGCGCAGGTTCGGGCTCTTCTCGATGAGGTCGTAGACGGAGGGGCGCGGAATGCCCAGCGCGTCCGCCGCCGCCTTGAGGTCCCACGCGCTCGCCCGCAGCGCGGCCAGCAGCTCCGCCTCCGTCACCTGCGAGGGCTTGCGCCGGGGCACCGCCGCCTCGCGTGCCTCCGAGGCACCGGACCCTCGCGCCGGAGCCGCCGCGGACATCGCCTCCAGAGCCCCTGCCCCTCGGGCGGGAGCCACCGCGGATGCTGCCTCCAGAGGCCTCGCCCCTGGCGCGGGCGCCGCGACCTCCGGCATCCCCAGCAGCTCATCCAGCTGCGCGTCCGCCTGGAGCCGCGCCTGTCCCCGGCTTCCAATCACGAGCTGCCGCGTGAGGTTGCGCAGCTGCCGGATGTTGCCCGGCCACGCCGCGCGCACCAGCCTCGACGCCAGCGGCGCGGACAGCCACGGCTCCGCGTGCGGATCCTCCGTGTCCAGCCGCGCCTCCTCTCCCAGCGCCGCCAGCTCCTCGCGCGCGAAGTGGAAGAACAACCGGCCCACGTCCTCACGCCGCTCGCGCAGCGCGGGCACGCGCAGGTCGTAGCCCGCCAGCCGGTGCAGCAGCGGCGCCTTGAAGCGCCCGTCGCGGATCTGCTCCTCCAGGTGCGCGTCCGTCGCGGCGATGAGCCGCACGTCCACCGTCACCGGATGGCTCGCGCCCACGGGGTACAGCTCCCCCGTCTCCAGCACGCGCAGGAGCATCACCTGCACCTCGGGCGGGGCCTCGCCCACCTCGTCCAGGAACAGCGTGCCCCCGTGCGCGGCGCGGAAGAAGCCCTCGCGGTCCCGCGTCGCCCCCGAGTACGCGCCCTTCTGCGAGCCGAACAGCTCCGCCGCCGCCAGCTCCTTGGGGATGGCGCCCAGGTTGACGCTGACGAAGCGCCCCGCCTTGCGCGGCCCCAGCCGGTGGATGGCCTGCGCCACCAGCTCCTTGCCCGTGCCCGTCTCGCCCCGGATGAGCACCGACACGTCCAGGTCCGCCACCCGCTCGATGTGCTTGCGCAGCCGCCGCAGGCCCGCGCTCTCCCCCACCATGCCCAGCGTGTCCGCCGCGCCCTCGCCGTCCAGCTCCACCGGGTGCAGCAGCAGCACCACGCGGCCCGACAGCTCCAGCGCCACGCCGTCCCTCCACTCCGACGGCCCGAAGTCCCGCGCCCCCTGGAGCGGCGCGCCCGCCGCGACCACGTGCGTGCCGTCCTCCGGCACCGTCAGCCGCACGCCGCCGTCCGGCAGGGCGGAGAACTCCAGCGGCTTGCGGCTCACGAACGGATCCGCCAGCGGCAGCCCCAGCGAGCTGCCCGGCCTGGCGAAGTCCGGAGCGTTGCGCGACAGCGCCACCGGACGGCCCGCCGCCAGCGCATCCAGCAGCCGCCGGTCCCCCACGCGCCGGGGCACCGGATGGGACACCACCGTCAGCGCGGGCACCACGCGGGGAGCTCCCCGGGAGGCTCCGCGCTCCTGCATCGCGGCCGTGGAGATGTCAGCGAGGAGGTCGTGCGGCATGGCCCACGACCCTACCCCACCCTCCCGCGGACCTCAGCGGCGCGCCGGCTTCGGCGCCAGGCTCACCGTGACGGTGTAGTTGCCGGAGCCCTGGTTGAACGACACCGTGGAGGAGATGTCGTAGTTGGCGCTCTTCGCGATGACGCCCGGGCCGGAGGCGTGCGACCAGCGGTTGTCCCACCACAGCACGAACTGGTCCGTGGACGGGCTGGCGCCGCACGAGTACGTCACGGCCCCCTCATCCCCCATCAGCCCCCAGTTGGGCTCCGCGGTGAACAGGTTCTGCGTGCCCGCCTGCGACGTCACGTTGGGCGGCGTGGACGGGCTGATGGCGCCATGGTCGATGGTGGGGGTGCCCGGCAGCCAGTTGGCGCCGCTGGTGTTGTTGGCGACGAAAATCACGGAGGGAGTGCCCATGGTCTTGCTCCTGAGGTGGGTGAGGTGACGCCTCCCTCCCAGAGCAACCGCGATGCCACGCCCTCCTCCCTCGGAGGAGCCACCCCGGCCCCCTCTTCGACGCGTCGAAACCCCGTCGACCGACCCGTCGGGCCCCATGCCGCACTGCGTTTTCGAACAATCCGCGCCAGGTTCTTGAAGTCTGGGAACCTCCCGGGTTGAGAGAGCCCCGCTCACACGGGTAGCGTGGGAGGGCATGCCGAGTCCCGAACGCCTCGTGTTCCAGCAGAGCTTCGAAGGGCTGATTCGCGCCCTGGGTGACCACCTGGACGAGTCCTGCGCGCGGCAGCTGCGCGAGGCCGGCATCGACCCGCGTGGAAAGCTGTCGGTGGCCTATCCCCTGGAGGTGTGGGTGGAGTCGCTGAAGCTGGCGGCGTCCGTGCTCGCGCCCGCGGCCACGCTGGACGACGGCGCGGAGGTGGTGGGCCGGCGCTTCCTGGAGGGCTACGGGGCCACGCTCATCGGCAGCGCGCTCCTGGCGGGCGTGCGGCTCCTGGGGCCGCACCGGATGCTGGAGCGGATGACGCGCAACCTGCGCACGGGCACCAACTACCTGGAGGCGCGGCTGGAGCAGACGGGCCCCACGCGCTACGTGCTCACCTGCCGCCCGGTGGTGGTGGCGGGCTTCTACCGGGGCCTGTTCGCGGCCGGCCTGGAGATGAGCGGCGCGCGCGGCGCCTCCGTGGTGCTGATGCGCAGCGCGGGCGACGCGGCCGTGTACGACCTGTCCTGGCTCCCGGAGAAGGGCGCGGGCAAGCCCCCCGAAACGAAGGCGGCGCCGCCCCGGAGCCCCGAGCCGAGGAACTGAACGGGCCCTATATTCGGCCCATGCTCCGTCTGACGAAAACCGCCGTGGTGGTGCTCGCGCTGGCCCTCGCTTCCGGGGCGCTGGCCGCGGGTGGCAGTCCCCAGTTGCAGACCTACTTCCAGGGCTCGGTGGACAGCCCCGCCTATCAGCAGCAGGCCTTCCAGCGCGTCGCGAAGGGCTGGAAGCAGCCGGGCGCCAGGGGCACGCCAGCGCTGGGGAAGAAGACCATCGTGCAGGCCGTGCTCGACAAGGACGGCAAGCTGGTCTCCACCGCCATCCTCACGGAGTCCGGCTCCAAGGCGTGGGACGCCGCCGCGCTCGCCGCGGTGAAGAAGGCGGCGCCCTTCCCGCCCCTGCCCAAGAGCACCACCACGCCCACGGTGGAGGCGCACTTCCACTTCGCGTGGGTCAGCTCACCTTGATGACAATCTTCCCGAAGTGCGCGCCCTGCTTCATGTGCTCGAAGGCGGCGCGCGCTTCCGCGAAGGGGAAGACGCGGTCCACCACCGGGTGGATGTCATTGAGCGTGAACGCGCGCGTGAGGGCCTCGAAGGACTGACGGTGCCCCACGAACACGCCCTGCACGCGCAGGTTCTGCATCAGGATGGGGACCAGGGACACGGAGCCCGCCCCGCCGGACAGCACGCCGATGACGGACACGGTGCCGCCCACGCGCACCGCCTTGAGTGACTTCTCGAAGGTGCCCGAGCCGCCCACCTCCACCACGTGGTCCACGCCCACGCCGCCGGTGAGCGTGCGCACCGCCTTCTCCCAGTCCGGCGTGGTGACGTAGTTGATGCCCTCCCGCGCGCCCAGCTTCAGGGCCCGCTCCAGCTTGTCGTCGCGGCTGGACGTGACGATGACGTGCGCGCCGAACAGCCGGGCAATCTGCAGCGCGAAGATGGACACGCCGCCCGTGCCCTGCACCAGCACCGTGTCGCCGGCCTTGAGCGCTCCTTGCGTGACGAGCGCGCTCCACGCCGTCACCGCCGCGCACGGCAGCGTGGCGGCCTCCTCGTCGGTGAGGTACGCGGGCGTGGGCACCACGCCGTCCTCGTGCAGCAGCATCGTGTCCGCGAGCGCGCCGTCCAGCGGGCCGCCCAGCGTGGTGGCGGTGATGGCCTTCGTGGGCTCACCGGCCTGCCATCCCTGCGCGAACAGCGTCATCACCCGGTCGCCCGGCTTCACGCGGGTGACGCCCGGGCCCACCGCGTCCACCACGCCCGCGCCGTCCGAGTTGGGCACCAGCGGCAGCTTCTGGCGCGGGTTGTAGCGGCCCTCCACCATCATCAGGTCCCGCGAGTTGAGGCTCGTGGCCTTCACCCGCACGCGCACCTGGAAGGGTCCGGGCGTGGGGTCCGGCCGCTCCGCGCGCACCAGGTTCTCCAGACCGAAGGCACCGCGAATCTCATGGACGTTCATGGCCGCTGAACTTAGGGCCGCATCCAGGGCACCTGGGAAGTCCTTCTTCATGAAATGCGACCCCGGCATCTTCGTAGCGTCTTTCCAAGACAGGAGGCATTTCCCATATGACGCGTTTCTTTGGTCGTCCCCTGGTGCTCGCGTGTGCAATGGCGCTGGGGCTGCAAGCGTGTGGCGGCAATGAGGTTCCCTCGGAGGCGGCGGCTTCGAGCGCGCCGGAGGTCCAGGCGCAATCCCTTGCACAGGACGCGGCGCCGGACATCCTGGCCCAATTGCAGGCGATTCCCGGCCTCACGGTGGTGCAGGAGCGGCCGGTGCCCGCGCCGGGCGTCCGGTTCTTCGTGCTGAGCTATGACCAGCCGGCGGACCACCTGCACCCGAATGGCACGCGCTTCCAGCAGCGGGTGACGCTGCTCTACCGGAACGCGGAGGCCCCCACGGTGCTGGCCAGCACCGGCTATGGCATCAGCACGTTCCCGTACCAGACGGAGCCCACCTACCTGACGCAGGGCAACCAGCTGCTGGTGGAGCACCGCTTCTTCACGCCCTCCATCCCGCAGCCCGCGAACTGGAAGCTGCTCAGCATCGAGCAGGCGGCGGCGGACCACCACCGCATCGTGCAGGCGCTCAAGCCGCTCTTCCCCGGCAAGTGGATCAGCACCGGCGGCAGCAAGGGCGGCATGACGTCGCTCTACCACCGGGCCTTCTTCCCGCGCGACGTGGACGCCACCGTGGCCTACGTGGCGCCCAACAGCTACGGCACGCAGGACCCGCGCTACGTGCGGTTCCTGAGCAAGCTGGGCACCCCGGAGTGCCGTGAGAGCATCCGCGTCTTCCAGCGCGAGGTGCTGGAGCGGCGCGCGGAGACGGAGCCCCTCTTCCAGGCGATGGGCGCGGCGTCTGGCCGGACCTACGACTTCCTGGGCGTGGACAAGGCGCTGGAGTTCACCGCGCTCGAGTTCGCTTTCGCCTTCTGGCAGTACGGCGACGCGTCGCTGTGTGACGTGATTCCGCCGAAGGGTGCGCCCGCGCAGGCGCTGGTGGACACGCTGGATACGGTCGTCGGCCTCACGTACATGAGCGACTCGGACCTGGACTACTACGCGCCCTACGACTTCCAGGCCGCCACGCAGCTGGGCAGCTACGCGTCCGACGAGAGCCACCTGCGCGGCGTCCAGCGCTATCCCCGGGGCTACGACCCGCGGGCGCTCGTGCCCTTCGACATGCGGCCGTACCCCTTCAACCCCTTCGCCATGCCGCTCGTGGAGGGCTGGGTGAAGGCGTTCGGCGAGCGCATCCTCTTGGTCTACGGAGAGAACGACCCGTGGTCCACGGGCGCGTTCAGCGTGAGCGCGCGCAATGACTCGTACCGGTTCTTCCAGCCAGGCGGCAACCACGGCGCCAGCATCACCGGCCTGCCGGAGGCGGACCGGGCCGTGGCGCTGGAGCGGCTGCGCACCTGGGCGGGCCTGCCCGCGGAGGACACCGCGGCCCTGGGCCTGCGCGCCCGGACCGCGAAGGTCGCGGAGCTGCCCGTCACCACGGGCGTGGTGGACCGCCGCCACGGCCCGCCGCGCGACTGAGCCTCAGGTCTTCCTTTCGGCTCGAAGCGTTCACGCGGCTGGGGAAGGGCGACGTGAGGTACCGCTTCGTCCTCGACCTCAGGAGTTTGGGCTGACGCGCATGGCGAGCATCGGGCGGTACGCCGCCCGGTAGGACCAGGCGAGGAACAGCTCCGCCGCCAGGAGCATCACCGCCATGCCCAGGCCCGACGGCGCGAGGAAGGCGTGCGTCAGGAAGATGTTCACGATGACCGGCGCGATGAGCGCCAGCGCCAGCGGGACGAAGCGGTTGGCCAGCAGCAGCAGCCCCACCACCGTCTCCGTGCCCTTCACCAGGACGAACAGGAAGCCCGTCGCCTTCATCGCGATACCGAAGGCCACCGCCGGGTCCGCCGGGTTCAGGTCCTTGGGCATGGGGATGAACTCCAGGAACCCGTTCAGGCCGAAGACGAAGAACACCAGCCCCATGAACACGCGGGCCGCCGTCGGCAGGTGGCGGGCGAACGACTTCTTCTTCGGGGTGGCCTCCACCCCGGGGGTGGAGGAGGTCAGGGCGGCGTTCATGGCGTACTCCGTGGCGGGTAAGAGCGCGGGGCTTCTACTCCCACGTCGAATCAGGGGCCCACGAATCGACACGCCCCCCGCTTTTATCGGTGCTGCAGTCCGCCTACATGGCCGTACGCCCGGGCGCGCAGCCGGAGCACCTGGTACGTGGCGCCGCAGAGGAACAGGCCCAGCCACGTCGCCAGGGCCGCCTGCACCAGCGGGGACTGGGGGCTGTCGGCCAGGGGCTTGTCCGCGGGCAGGCGGGTCAGCGTCTCGTTGATGCCGGGCACCATCAGCACCATGAAGCTGGCGGAGTACGTCAGGGTCCGCACGTACTCCGTGGCGCGGCCGAACACGCCCAGGCCCGGGGCCGCCGCGCCCACCGCCATGAGCAGCAGCGCCAGCAGGCCCAGCGCGTGGCCCGGGTTGAAGCCGCCCGTGCTCGACAGGCCGAAGGACGTCACGATGGACGTCACCATGCTGGCGACGTACGCCTTGCCGACGCGCGTCCCCGGGTCGATGCGCCCGTCGCGCACGAAGGCCCAGACGCCGAAGACGATGGGAGGCACGCTCACGAGCGTGTGGATGATGCCCAGGGTGGACATTGGGTTCGCCATGACAGGACTCCGGATGAGAGGGTTTGGAACTCAGGCCAGCAGGTATTCGCGGATCATCACGCGGGCGCGGTGCAGGCGGCTCTTCACCGCCGCCGGGTCCAGCGACAGGCGCTCGGACATCTCGCGGATGGACAGCACCTCGAAGTCGCGCAGCACGACGACCTCCAGGTACTGCGGGGGCAGCGACTCCAGCGCGGACGCCAGGTCCAGCCGCAGCGAGTCCGGCGTGTGCGCGGACATCCACTGGTCCGCGAGCGCTTCCTCGTAGGGGTCCTGCTTCAGCACCGTGCGGGCCAGGCGGCGGCACTCGCGCTGGACGATGCGGAACATCCACCCTGAGAACGACGCCAGCTGGCGCACGGCGGCCAGCTGGCGGGACATCACCAGCAGGGCCTCCTGGACCGCGTCGTCCACGTCGCTGATGAGGCAGCGCTTCTGCGCGTACCGCCGCAGGTTTGGCTGCTGGAGCTGGAGCAGGTGCACCATCGCGTCGCGGTCACCGGCGTGGGCCGCGAGCAGCAACGCGTCGGGGGTGGTGGTGGTACCCATGGGACCTCGTGCGGCGGGGAAAATCCCCATTCGCGAGCTAAGAGGCGGCCACGGGGCGAATGGATTCGCGGCCCTGCTGATTTTTCTCCGGGGCCTTCCAACCTCCAGGAACGACAGGGCTTTTCAGCTCACCGCCAGAGGTTCGTGCGCGCCAGCTCCAGCACCTCGGTGGTGCGGCCGTTGAGCAGGGCCTTGATGCCGAACAGGGTGAAGCCCGCGGCCATGGACGCGGTGATGCGCGGTGGAATCACCAGCTCCGCCTTGCTGACCACGGCGTCCACCAGCACGGGCCCCGGCGTCGCGAGCGCCTGCTGGACGGCTTCATCCACCTGCCCCGGGTCCTCCACGCGCAGGCCCTTCATGCCCAGCGCTTCCGCCAGCTTCGCGAAGTTCGTGGGGTGCATCGCGGTGCCCACGCTGAGCATGCCGCCCACCTGCTGCTCCATGGCCACGAAGCCCAGGGAGCTGTTGTTGAACACGACAATCTTGATGGGCAACGACAGCTGCACCAGGGTGAGGACGTCCCCCATCAGCATCGTGAAGCCGCCGTCGCCGGAGAAGGAGACGACCTGCCGGTCCGGGAAGGCCTTCTGCGCGCCAATCGCCTGCGCGAGCGCGCTCGCCATGGAGCCGTGGTTGAAGGAGCCCACCAGCCTCCTGCGGCCCTTCATGGTCGCGTAGCGCGCGGCCCACACCGTGGGCAGGCCCACGTCGCAGGTGAAGATGGCGTCGTCGGACGCCTGGAGGTCGAACGCTCGGGCCACCTGCGGCGGGTGGATGGGCTTGCGGCCCACCGTGCCCTGCCCCAGTGAGTCCAATTCCTCGCGCGTCTTGCGGTAGTGCTCGAGCGCGCGCTCCAGGTGCTTCGCGTCGCGCCGGGCCTCCAGCCTGGGCAGGAGCGCCTGGAGCGTCGGGGCCACGCTGCCCACCACGCCCAGGTCCACGCGCGTGCGCTTGCCGATGTTCTCCGGGCGCACGTCCACCTGGATGACGCGCGTGTCCTCGCCGTCCGGGTAGAACTGACGGTAGGGGAAGTCCGTGCCCAGCATCACCAGCACGTCGCAGTCGATCATCGCCCAGTACCCGGACGCGTAGCCGATGAGCCCCGTGAGCCCCACGAAGTGGGGGTTGTCCTTCTCCACGAACTCCTTGCCCCGGAGGGCGGAGACGACGGGCGCCTGGAGCCGCTTCGCCAGCTCCACCACCTGGGGCCCCGCGTCCTCGCAGCCCGCGCCGCACAGGAGCGTCACGCGGCCCCCGGCGTTGAGCAGCGCGGCCATCTGGTCCAGCGACGCGGCGGAGGGCATCACCTGGGGCTCGGAGAGCCGCAGGGACTCCGCGGTGGGCGGCCGGGCCTCCTCCTCCTTCTGCTGCGCGATGTCGCCGGGAATCACCACCACGGACACCCCGCGCTTGCCCAGGGCGTTGCGCACGGCGATCTCCGCGGTGCGCTGCATCTGGTTGGGGGCGGAGATGAGCTCGCAGTAGTGGCTGCACTCGCGGAAGAGGTTCTCCGGGTGGGTCTCCTGGAAGTAGCCGGTGCCCAGCTCCACGGAGGGAATCTGCGCCGCGATGGCCAGCACCGGCACCCGGCTGCGGTGGCAGTCATAGAGGCCGTTGATGAGGTGGGTGTTGCCAGGGCCGCAGCTGCCCGCGCACACCGCGAGCTGCCCGGTGAGGTGCGCCTCCGCGCCGGCCGCGAAGGCGGCGGCCTCCTCGCTGCGCATGGGGACCCATTCGATGTCGCCGCGCTTGCGCAGCGACTCGGTGATGGCGTTGAGGCTGTCGCCCACCACCCCGTAGATGCGCTTCACCCCCGCGAGCGCGAGGACCTCCACGAACTGATCCGCCGCCGTCCGCTTCATCATCCACCCCTGGCCTGGGCGTCTTCACCCGGGGCGAAGATGTGCACCGTCCCACCGCCCTGCGACCGGCCGTGCGGCCGGGCCCCGTGTCAGGCTGGCTGCCCGGTGCGGGAGGGACGGCCGGGCCTTCACCATTCGCCGCGCTCCGCCCACCGTTCGCCGCGCCGTTCGCGTCACTGGCGGCATGGCCCCCGAGGGCAGTCTCCGGCCGCGACATCCTGGGTCCATGCGAAGACCCCTGCTGCTGTCCGCTGTCGCCGCGTTGCTGTTGCTCAGCCTGCCCGCCACCGCCGCCTCCGAGGATCCCGGCCGCGCCCACGTCCGCGCCGCCGCCGAGGCCATGGGCGGAGAGGCCTGGCTCCGCGCGCTCACGGGCCTGCGCCTCCGGGGCGTGGGCCACTGGAACCTGCTGGAGCAGTCCGAGCGCCCCACGCCGCCCTTCCTCGTCATGTACGAGCAGTTCGACGAGGTGCGCGACCTGCGCCAGGGCCGCCTGCGTCAGCAGTCCGAAGGGCGCGGCATCGTGATGGACGCATGGAAGCGCGTGACGATGTTGCTGGCCGACGGCGTGGCGGCGGCGGAGCTCGATGGGAAGTGGCGGCCCCTGGGCGGCGCACAGCTCCAGGACCTGCGGGAGCGGCTGGCGTTCGCGCCGGAGCACGTGCTGCTCGCGGCGCTGGACGCGAAGGACCTGCGCGCGCAGGCGGACACCGTGTTGCAGGAGGTGCCCCACCACGTCGTCGCCTTCCACCTGGACCGCGCGAGCGTGCGCCTGTTCCTCAACGCCCGCACGGGCCTGCCCACCGCGGTGGAGACGGTGGACACGCATCCGGAAGACCCTTTCTGGAGCGTCTGGGGCGACGTGCGCACCGTGCTGTCCTTCCAGGCGTGGTCCCTGGAGTCCGGCGGCCTGCGCTATCCGCGCCACTGGGAGTGGGCGCGCAACGGTCAGCCGCACCACTCCGTCACGGTGACGGCGGTGACGGTGGATCCGCCGCTCGTGGACGCGGACTTCGCCGTGGCGGAAGACGTGAAGCAGGGCTTCGAGGCACGTCGCTCGAGGAAGCTGGACGACACGCCCGCGCTCCGTCCGGACGCGCCGCCCGTGGAGCTGGCGCCGGGCGTGGTGCAGCTGCCGGGCGCGTGGAACGTGGCGCTGGTGGCGCAGGACGACGGCGTGGTGGTGGTGGAGGGTCCGCTCGCCTCGAGCTACTCGGCGCGCGTGATGGAGGAGGCCGCGAAGCGCTTCCCGGGCCTGAAGGTAAAGGCCGTGGTGTCCACCAGCGACGCCTGGCCGCACGTCGGCGGGCTGCGGGAGTACGTGGCGCGGGGCATCCCGGTGTACGTGCTGGACCTCAACCGCGCGCTGGTGGAGCGGCTGGTGGCGTCGCCGCGCACGCTGCTGCCGGACGTGCTCGCCCGGAAGCCGCGCGCCGCGAAGCTCCAGGTCGTGGACGGGCGGCGGGTGCTGGGCAGCGGGAAGAACCGGCTGGAGCTCGTCCCGGTGCGCACGGAGACGGGGGAGCGGATGGTGTTCGCGTGGCTGCCGGAGCACCGGCTGCTCTACACGTCGGACCTGGTGCAGCCCCACCCGGACGGCCCGTTCTTCAACGTGCAGCAGGTGGACGAGACCGTGGAGGTGGCCACGCGCGAGAAGCTGCCGGTGGCCCGCGTGTTCGGCATGCACCTGAAGCCCACGGACTGGAGCGCGCTCACCACCGCCGTGGAGAAGGCCCGCGCGCCCTGAACCCACCGGGCATCCCAGCGGGATACCTCCCGCCCGACACGGCGGTCCAAACCGGTCCGACTGTCGGACAGGTTCGTGCGGCTCAGACGGGGCGGGGGCTCCCAGCCTCGGTTCTCCAAACCTGTCCGACTGTCGGACAGGTTCCCAGGGCTCGGATGGGGCGGGGGCTCCCGGCCCCAGTTCTCCCAACCTGTCCGACTGTCGGACAGGTTTCCGCGGCACGGATGGGGCGGGGGCTCCCAGCCTCGGCTCTCCCAACCTGTCCGACTGTCGGACAGGTTCCCAGGGCTCGGATGGGGCGGGGGCTCCCAGGCTCGGCTCTCCCAACCTGTCCGACTGTCGGACAGGTTCGTGCGGTGCGCCGCCGACGGGGGAGCCCCGCCGGGTTCTCACCTTCTCAATCCCTGTGGACAGAGGTCATGGCCGGGGGCCTAGCGGGCCCGCCCCAGCCGGCGGTCCAGGTGTTCACGGCGGCTGCGGCTCACGCGCAGGCGCTGGCCA
The DNA here is from genome assembly GCF_042231735.1 of Corallococcus exercitus. Lineage (GTDB taxonomy): Bacteria > Myxococcota > Myxococcia > Myxococcales > Myxococcaceae > Corallococcus > Corallococcus exercitus_B. Next base: position 7,775,591 of record NZ_CP102577.1, on the reverse strand, counting down.
CTTCGCAGCACCACCACCTGCTCCGTAGGCGAGGGCCGGTGCACTTCCTGGATGCACTCCACGTTGACGATGGCGGAGCGATGGATGCGCACGAAGCGCTCCGGATCCAACCGCGCCTCCAGTGCCGCCAGGCTCTCGCGCAGCACGTGGGCCTTGCCGTCCGCGTGCAGCGTGACGCAGTAGTCGTCCGCTTCGATCCACTCGATGTCCGTGACCGGGACGAGCACGGAGCGCAGGCCCACGCGCACCAGTAGCCGGTCCGCGGGGGGCTCGGCGGGCCTTGGCGCCGGGCCCGCGTCCGCGAGCAGCTCCGCCAGCCGCCGTCCCAGCTCCGCGGCCTCGCCCGCGCGCAGCCGCTGGCGAGCCCGGGCCAGGGCTTCATCGAAGCGCGCGTCGTCGAAGGGCTTCACCAGGTAGTCCACCGCGTGCACGGTGAAGGCCTTGACCGCGAACGTGTCGAACGCGGTGATGAAGATGACGGCGGGCATGTGCTCCGCGCCGACCTCGCGCAGCACGCCGAAGCCGTCCAGCTCCGGCATCTGCACGTCCAGCAGCACCAGGTGGGGACGCTGGACGCGGATGGCCTCCACCGCCTCCCGGCCGTCACGGCACTCGCCGCACACCACGGCGTCCGGATGGCGCGCCAGGGCCTGCCGCAATCCCTTACGGGCCAATGGCTCGTCATCCACCAGCAGCACCCGCAGCTCAGCCATGCGCCACCCTGGCCGTACTGGAGGGCCACGGAAGGAGGCCCATAGTCACGGTGCGCTGTTGCACCCGTGGCTCGTCGTCCACCCGCATCACCCTCGGCTCAGCCATGCGCCACCCTGGCGGTGCTCGGCGCTGAGCGCCACGGCAATAGTACGGTGGCCACGGCGCCCTGCCCTTCCGCGTTGGCGACGCGCAGCTGCCCTGCCTCACCGTAGAGCTGCGACAGGCGCGCGCGCGTGTTCGACAGGCCAATCCCCTGGGCCGCTTCCAGGTTGAAGTCCCCGGGCAGTCCCGGACCGTCGTCGTGCACGGTCAACTCCAGCGCGTCACCGCGCCGCCGCGCGCCGATGCGCAGCACCCCGGCCGCGGAGCGCATGCCGATGCCGTGACGAAGCGCGTTCTCCGCGAGCGGCTGGAGCACCAGGTGGGGCACTCGGGCCTCCAGCGCGTCCGGCTCCACGGCCCACTCCACGCGCAGCCGGTCCGCGAAGCGCAGCTGCTGGAGCTCCAGGTAGCGCGACAGCACCGCCACCTCGTCTCGCAGCGGCACCTCCTGGGTGGCGCCCTGCTGGAGCAACTGGCGGAGCAGGTCGCTCAGCAACACCAGCATGCGCGCGGCCTCCTCCGTCTCCCGGTCGCGCACCAGCACCACGATGGCGTTGAGCGTGTTGAACAGGAAGTGCGGCTGTAGCTGCGTCTGGAGCGCGAGCAGCCGGGACTCGGCCAGCTGCACCGCGAGCGTCGCGGCCTGCCGCTCGCTGTCCCGCGCCCGCTGGGAGGCCCGGGTGGCGGAGGCCACCGCCAGCACCGTCGCGTAGGCCATGCCCATCATCGGCAGCCAGCCCCACCACGCACGCAGCCAGCGCTCTGCCCAGGCCGCGTCCCTTCCGGGCGTAGGCATGAACCCGGCCGTCGTCACCGCGTACACGCCAGCGAAGAGGGCCCCCACGCCCAGGCACGCCGCCAGGTGCACGAGCACCGGACGCGGACGCGGCGGGCTCAGGGGCTCACGCGCCGCCAGCCGGGTGAGCCACGGCGTGAGCGGCAGCCACACGTACCAGGCGGGCATCTGCGCGGCGAACACCCGCCACAGCGCGGGCGGCTCGGGCATGCCCCGGGTGAAGGTGTACGTCTCCAGCGCGGAGAAGAGCGCGGGCGCGGACCACGCGGCGGCCCGCTTCGCCCAGGCGCGCCACGTCTGTCCGGAGGTGTCTTCCACGAAGCCCAAGAGGACCGCGAGTCTACCGGCGGGCGCGGCGGACTTCACGGCCTCCGGGAGCGCTCAAGGGAAGCCGCTCAGCACGATCTTCCCCAGCGTGCGGCCCGTCTCCACCGCCGCGTGCGCGCGCCGCAGGTTGGCCGCGGTGAGCGGCCCGAAGTCCTGGGTCATCGTGGTGCGCAGCGTCCCCGCCTCCACCAGGTCCGCCACGGTGTCGAGCAGGCGCTGCTGGGAGAGCGGATCCGCGTCGTAGAGGGCGCGGGTGAACATCAGCTCCCAGTGGAGCGCCAGGCTCTTGCGCTTCATCGCGTTCACGTCGAGCGGCGTCTGCGGGTCGTCGATGATGCCCAGGTGCCCGAACGGGGCCATCAGCTCCACCAGCTGCGCGAAGTGCTGCTCCGTCGCGGTGAGCGCCATCACGTAGCGCACGCCGCCCGGCACCAGCGCCTGCACCTGCGCCGCCAGCGGCTGGCGGTGGTCCACCACGTGGTGCGCGCCCAATGACTTGCACCACTCCACCGTCTCCGGCCGCGACGCGGTGGCGATGACCGTGAGGTCCGTCAGCTTGCTGGCAATCTGGATGGCCATGGACCCCACGCCGCCCGCGCCGCCCACCACGAGCAGCGCGTCGCGCGGAGTGCCCGTCTTCTGTCGGGGCACGCCCAGGCGCTCGAACAGCAGCTCCCACGCGGTGATGGACGTGAGCGGCATCGCGGCGGCCTGGGCGAACGTCAGCCCCTTCGGCTTGCGGCCCACGATGCGCGCGTCCACGACGTGCAGCTCGGAGTCCGTGCCGGGCTTCGCGATGGAGCCCGCGTAGAAGACCTCGTCTCCGGGACGGAAGCGCTTCACGTCCCGGCCCACGGCCTCCACCACACCCGCCGCGTCCCAGCCGAGCACGCGCGGTGAAGCCTCCACCTTGTCCTTGGGCGCGCGCACCTTCACGTCCACGGGGTTCACCGACACGGCGCGGACGCGCACCAGCAGGTCGCCGGGGCCGGGCGTGGGGTCGGGCAGCTCCACGTCGACGAAGGCTTCGGGGTGGTCACTGGGGAGGTACTTCGTGAGGGCGACGGCTCGCATGGGGGGCTCCTTTGCGTGCAACATCGTCCCGAAGGTTGAAGCGGACAAGTACGCAGGATTTCAGCCCATACGTACAAAAAGGGAACCATGGCCCGGCACAAGACCTATGACTGCTCCTCCGGTTGTCCGGTGTCCGCGACGCTGGACGTGATTGGGGGCAAGTGGAAGGGGCTCATCCTCTACCACCTGCTCGAAGGCACGCTGCGCTTCGGGGAGCTGCGCAAGCGCATCCCGGACGTCACGCAGCGGATGCTGACGCAGCACCTGCGCGAGCTGGAGGAGAGCGGGCTCGTGCACCGGCAGGTGTACGCGGAGGTCCCTCCGCGCGTCGAATACAGCCTCACGCCGCAAGGCCAGACACTGCGAGGCGTGATTGCCGCCCTCAAGTCCTGGGGTGAGGTCTACCTGGGACAGAAAAGCCCCAAGCGCAGGCTCGCCGTCGCGGGGCGCTGAAAGTCGGCGGAGCCCCTTTGTCAGGAAGAGGATTTCCTGGCAGTGGATGGCGTGGCGCGCGGGGAGCGCTCGCGCGTCTTCGAGGGGGCATCCATCTTGAGAAACCGTTTGTTCTGGGGTCTTTCCCTGACCGGCCTGCTGCTGTCCTGCGGCGCGCCAGAGGGAGACGACCTGGGCCCGGAGCTGGCCCAGACATCCCAACCGCTCGCCTTCGCGAGCTACGACAGCACGCTCCAGGTCCCGGCCTGCCCGGGCACCGAGGCGTGCGCCACCTATGACGAGCTCCGGGGCAGCGGCTACGGCGAGCTCCACGCGCCCAACACGCTGAACGCGTCCTGCGCGGATACCCAGGGGTACTCGTACCTGGGGGGCGATCAGATCATCGCCCTGAGCATCGAGCCCACGTCCGGAAGCAGCTTCTTCGAGAAGGGCCAGACGGTGAAGGTCACCGCGGACGCCTGGGTCACGGGCTGGGGGATGGGCTACGACAAGGTGGAGCTGTACCACACCGCCAACATCACCAATCCCCAGTGGACGCTGCTGAAGACGGTGACGCCGGCCACCACCAACATCGTGCCGGTGTCCGCCACCTTCGTCCTCCCGCTGGGAGCGCAGCAGGCCGTGCGGGCCCGCATGCGCGTGGCGGGCATGGGAACCGCGGGCCCCTGCGGTTCGAACTCCGACCATGACGACCTCGTCTTCGGCGTGAGCCCCGGAGACATCACGCCGCCCACCGTGTCCATCACCCAGCCCGCTCCTGGCGGCGGAGTGGGAGGCACCTACGCCATCCTGGAGGCCAGCGCCACGGACGTGGGCGGCTCCGTCACCAAGGTGGAGTTCTTCGTCGACGGCACGCGGGTCGCCACCGACACGACGCCCTACCCCGTCGCCTCCGTCACCTGGGATGCCCGCTTCCACACGCCGGGCAGCCACACCCTCACGGCGAAGGCCTACGACTCCGCCAACAACGTGGGCACCAGCGCGCCCGTGGTCTTCACCGTCCTTCCGGACACCACGCCGCCCTCCGTGTACCTCACCGCGCCCGCCCAGGGCGCCACCGTCTCCAGCGTCGTCACGTTCGCCGGCTCCGTCTGGGACGAGTACGGCATCGCGCAGGAGCGGGGGTACTACGTGGACGGCACGCTCGTGGCCAACCAGGCCATGCCGAAGTGGGACTCCACCGCGCTGCCCAACGGGACCTACACCGTGGAGCTGCGCGGGTATGACGTCAGCGGCAACATGGGCGTCAGCAGCCCGGTGACGGTGACCATCGCCAACGGCCCGGAGCTGGCCCGCTACGACGCCACGCTCAAGGCGCCCCTGTGCGACACCGTCCGCGCCGTGTGCGACTCCGGCGGCCTCACGGCCGGCCGGGGCACGCTGGGTTCGGAGTTCCACCAGCCGAACACGGTGGATGGCTGCGTGGACGGCTCGCTGGGGGCCTACCAGCAGAGCGCCTCCGTGGAGCAGGTCCGGATCTCCAGCCTGGATGGCAGCCCGCTGACGGTGGGCCGGCCCGCGCGGGTGGACGTGAGGGTGTGGGGGCCCATCTACGGCGGGGTGGGCATCTTCATCTCGCCCTCGGCCTCCGCGCCGGTCTGGCGGCGGGTCGCCCTGATGGACATGACCTCCTCCGGAGCGCAGACGCTCACGGCGCAGTTCGTCCTGCCCGCGGGGCAGCAGCAGGTGCTGCGCGTGCACGCGGGCGACGCCGGGGGGGCCTCCTGCTACACGAGCAACTACTACGACGACCACGACGACCTGGTCCTCACCGTGGCGGACGGCCCGCCGGACACCACGCCCCCCGTGTTCACCTCGGTCTCCCCCACGGAGGGCAGCGCGGTGGCGGGGAACGTCATCGTGGGAGTCCAGGTGACGGATGACACGATGGTGGGGTCGGTGGCCTTCTACGACGGCGCCATGCTGCTCGGCACGAAGTACGCGCCGCCCTACCAGGTCATCTGGAACGCCAGCACCGCCACGCCCGGGCCGCACGTGCTGAAGTTCAAGGCGGTGGACGGCGCGGGCAACGAGACGACCGTCCAGCGCACGGTGTTCATCCCGGACACCACGCCGCCCACCGTCGCCCTGACGTCCCCCACGGCGGGCAGCACCGTGCGCGGCAGGCTGGGGGTGCAGACATCCGCCCAGGACGCGGGCGGCGTGAAGAAGGTGGAGCTCTACGTGGACGGCGTCCTCGCCGGCAACAGCACCGGGTCCTCGCCGTACCCGACGACCTTCAACACCAGCGTGACGTGGGACTCGCAGACCGTCGCCGACGGCAGCCACACGCTCACCATCAAGGCCTACGACGGCACGGACAACACGACGCTCAGCACGGCCATCCCCGTCACCGTGAACAACGTCGGGATGGCGCGCTACGACGCCGTGCTGAAGGTGCCCGCGTGCGACACGCCGTCCGACCGCTGCGAGTCCGGCTTCCTCCTCAACGGCCACGGCACCGTGGGCCCGGAGCGCAACGCGCCCAACACGCTGGACGCGTGCCCGGACAGCAACTTCGGCGGCTACTACGGGAACGGCTCCAATGAGGCCCTGCTCGTCCGCTCGCTGGACGGCCAGTGGCTGGAGGCGGGCAAGTCCGTGCGCGTGGAGGCGCGCGTCTTCGTGAGCAACACCGCCGGTTCGGAGAAGCTGGAGCTGTACTCCGCCCCGGATGCGACGGCCCCCGTCTGGACCCGGGTGGCCACCGTGCTGCCCACCGCGTCCGGCCTCCAGACGCTCACCGCCACGTACACCCTGCCCACCGGCACCCGTCAGGCCCTGCGCGCCCGCTACTACTTCGCCAACACCGCCAACCTGCCCTGCGGCGGCAACACGGTGTACGACGACCACGACGACCTGGTCTTCCCGGTCCAGCCGTCAGCGCCGGACACCACGCCGCCCACGGTGGTCCTCACCTCGCCGGCCCAGGGCGGCACCGTCGCGGGCACCGTCACCCTGAGCGCCACCGCCACGGACAACCGCACCGTGGAGCGGGTGGAGTTCTCCGTGGACGGCGTGCTCCTGGGAACGGACACCACGTCCCCGTACGCGGTGGCCTGGAACACCACGGGCCTCACCGGCAGCCACACGGTGTCGGTCCGGGCCTGGGACCCGGCTGGCAACGCGTCCACCCCGGCCACGGCCACCGTCACGGTGACGTCCCTCATCTCCGCCACCGCCGCGTATGACGCCACGCTGAAGGCGCCGAAGTGCACGGGGCGGTTCAATCGCTGTGATTCGGGGACGCTGCTCAATGGCCGCGGGGGCCTGGGCCCGGAGCTGAACGCGCCCAACACCCTGAACAACAGCTGCGCGGATGGAACCGCTGGCGGCTACCACTCCGACGAGTCCAGCGACGCCATCACCGTCTCCACGCTGGACGGCACGGCCATCGCCCCGGGCAAGACGGTGCGGGTGGAGGTGAAGGTCTGGGCCTACTCGGGCTTCAGCTCGGACAAGCTGGACCTGTACACCGCCGCCAACGCCAACGCCCCCAGCTGGGTGTTCCTGGGAACGCTGGCCCCGACCGTCGCCGGGTCGCAGACGCTGTCCACCACCTTCACCCTGCCTCAAGGAACCCTGCAGGCCGTGCGGGCGAACTTCCGCTACGGAGGCGCCCCGTCGCCCTGCAGCACCGGCGGCTACGACGACCACGACGACCTGGTCTTTGCCGTGGAGCCTTGAGTCCCGGCTCGAGGCCGGCTTCGCCCACGCCAGGCGGAGCCGGCCGTCGCGGGGCGCTGAAGGACGAGCGCCCTACCCCGCCGCGCGCACCATGCGCAGCACCAGCACGAAGTGCAGCCCCGCGCCCACCAGCGTCATGGCGTGGAACACCTCGTGGTAGCCGAAGACGCCGGGGCGGGGGTTGGGCCGCTTGAAGGCATACGCGAGCGCGCCCAGCGTGTACGCCAGCCCTCCGCCGATGATGAGCACGATGGCGGAGGTGCCCAGCGCCCGGAAGACGTCGCCGAAGTAAGGCATCATCGTCCACCCCACCGCGATGGCCAGCAGCGCCGTCACCCACTTGGGCGCGGCCACCCAGAACAGCGACTGCAGGATGCCCAGGAGCGCGCCCGCGTAGAGCCACGCCATCAGCGTGTTGCCCACCTCCGGCGGCAACCCCAGCAGGATGACCGGCGTGTACGTCCCCGCGATGAGCAGGAAGATGGCCGCGTGGTCCGCCCGGCGCATCCACGCGCGGGCCTTCGGGGACCAGTTCACCCGGTGGTACGTCGCGCTGATGGTGAACAGCCCCACCAGGCTCAGCGCGTAGAGCGCGGACGCCAGCACCGTGCGTGGCGTGGGCGCCATCGCCACCAGCACCACCCCCGCCCCCACCGCGAACGCCGCCGCCCACTGGTGCAGCACGCCCCGCAGCTTCGGCTTCTCCATCCCGAGCACCGCCTCCCTCACGCGCACCCCGGCGTGGACTCGACACCCTTCGAAACGAAGCATTTCATGACGGTGCCGGCTCCTCGCCATACCTACGGGATGGTAGGTTTCGGTTCAGTAAGTTACCGGTGGGTAGGTTCGAGGTCAACTTGAAGAAGAAACAGCGGCTGACGGGCGCCGAGCGCCGGGTCCAGTTGATGGAGATTGGCCGGGCGGCCTTCGCGTCGAAGGGCTACGAGGCGACCTCCATCGAGGAGGTTGCCCAGCAGGCAGGCGTGTCCAAGCCCATCGTCTACGAGCACTTCGGCGCGAAGGAGGGGCTGTACGCGGCCATCGTGGACCGGGAGATGGACGACCTGGTGGCGCGCGTGTCGGCGAGCATCGCGCAGGGCACGCCCCGGCAGCGCTTCGAGGGCGCGGTGCTGGCGTTCATGGCCTACGTGAAGGACGAACCGGCGGGCTTCGCGGTGCTCACCCGGGACTCGCCCACGGCGGCGGCGCGGCGCGGGCTGACGCGCGTCATCGACGACCTGGCCCAGCGCGTGGGGGACGTCTTCCGCAGCGAATTCGAGCGCGCCGGCTACCCGTCCAAGGTGGCGCCCATCTACGCCAACGCGCTGGTGGGCATGGTGACGCAGGTGGGCCACTGGTGGGCCGCGGAGGGCAAGGCCTTCTCCACGGAGAACGTGGCCCGCCACGTCGCGGCGCTCGGGTGGATGGGCTTGCGCCACCTGCCCAAGGACCCCGTCCCGCCCGGCGCGAAGCGCGAGCCGAAGCGCCGGGCCTGAAGTCGCGGGGCAATGGCATCCATCTCCCCCTGCAAGCCTTCCGGCCGGATTCCAGACACCGCGTGTTTCAGGATGCGTCTCACCGGGACACCCCGTGCGTGAGCAGGGCCCTCGGGTCGCGACCGTGGCCGTTTCACGGCTCCCCGAGTCTCCTGAATTGCCCAGGAATTTTACTTTCTGGGTGAAATCACACCCCCTGGAAAGCGCTCACCGCGCGAACCGGAGTCCCCCATGCGCATCCGTCATTACGCCTCGCTCGCTTCCTTCCTGCTCTTGGGAAGCGCCTGCGGTCCGACTGAAACCGTGGACGAAACCCCGAAGGCCGAGGCGCAGCAGGACAGCGCGCTGGCGGCGAAGCCCGTGCGCGGCGACGGCCTGCGCCGGCTCCAGGCGGAGCGCCCCGGCTTCCTCAAGGGCGCGGGGGAGCTGTCCTCGCGGCGCTTCCACGTGGATGCGCGGGGCCAGGCGCATGAGCGCCTCACGCAGACGTTCCAGGGCGTGCCTGTCTTTGGCGCCGCGGCCATCGTGCACCTGGGCGTGAACGGCGCGGTCGAGGGCGTGACGGACCGGCTGGTGCGCGACCTCAAGGTGGAGACCACGCCCCGGCTCAAGGCGGACGAGGCCATCCAGCGCGCCGTGGCGGCGCAGGAGGCCACGGGCAGCGTGCTCACGGGCGCGCCCCGGGCGGACCTGCAGATCCTCGCGGACACGAAGAACACCCGCCTGACGTGGCGCGTGCAGCTGGAGACGGTGGACGTGGACGGCCTGCCCTCCATGCCGAACGTCTTCATCGACGCGCGGACGGGCGACACCGTCTGGGGCTTCGACAACCTGCAGACCAGCCGCAACCGCAAGACGTACACGGCGAAGAACCGCACGACGCTGCCGGGCACGCTGGTGCGCAGCGAGGGCCAGGGCGCGTCGGGCGACGCGGTGCTGGACCAGGCCCACGACAACGCGGGCTTCACGTATGACTTCTACGCCAACGTGTTCGGCCGGGACAGCTACGACGGGATGGGCACGCCGCTCACCTCCAGCGTCCACTACAGCAAGAACTACGTGAACGCGTTCTGGAACGGGACGCAGATGGTCTACGGCGACGGCGACGGCGCGCAGTCCAACGCGCTCACGGTGCTGGACGTCGTCGGCCACGAGCTGACCCACGCCGTCACCGACACGTCCTCGGAGCTCATCTACGCCAACGAGTCCGGCGCGCTGAACGAGGCCATGTCCGACATCTTCGGCGCCTCCATCGAGGCGTACCGGGACGGCGCCGTCAACGCCAACACCTGGAAGATTGGCGAGGAGTGCTGGACGCCGGGCACCGCGGGCGACGCGCTCCGCTACATGAACGACCCGGCCATCGCGGGGGACTACGACTACTACCCCACGCGCTACACCGGCACGTCCGACAGCGGCGGCGTGCACTGGAACTCCGGCATCGCGAACCTGGCGTTCCACCTGATGGTCCAGGGCGGCACGCACCCGCGCGGCAAGACGAGCAACGTGGTGCCCGCGCTGGACGCCAGCAGCTACGCCAGCATCCAGAAGGGCGCGGCCATCTTCTACCGCGCGAACACCGTCTACCTGACGCCGGGCAGCACCTTCTCCGACGCGCGCGCCGCCACCGCGCAGGCCGCCGCCGACCTGTACGGCTCCAGCGCCGTCGCCTCCGTCAACGAGGCGTGGACCGCCGTGGGCGTGGCCGCGCCGCCGGTCTGGACGACCCTCACGACGCTGACCAACGTCTCCGGCGCCCGCAACAGCAACACGAACCTCAGCTACGTCAAGCCCACCGGCGCCACCTCCATGCGCTTCCAGCTCGCGGGCGGCACGGGTGACGCGGACCTGTACGTGAAGTTCGGCAGCGCGCCCACGACCACCACCTACGACTGCCGCTCCGCGGGCGCCACCAGCGACGAGTCCTGCACCATCAACGCCGCCCAGTCGGGCACGTACTACGTGCTCATCCGTGGCTACAGCGCGTTCTCCGGCACCACCTTCACGGTGAGCTCCGGGCAGTAGGCCGTCCCCGAGCTCCCTGCGCGGTCGCCCCGGCCCGGGCGACCGCGTCGGGGGCTCCTCCTGTTTCAAGCCTTCAGGGGCCTCGCCTTCATGGCGGCCTGGATGCCCTCCAGGGCGCCCGGGTCCTCGATGGTGGTGAGGTCCCCCGGCTCGCGGTCCTCCGCCACCGCCTGGATGCTGCGGCGGAGCAGCTTGCCGGAGCGCGTCTTGGGCAGGTTCGCCACCACGTACACCGCCGCGGGGCGGGCCACGGCGCCCAGCGTCCGGCCCACCGTGTCCATCACCTCGAGGGCGAGGGCGGCGCGGTCCTCCTCGCGGTGCAGGCGCGCGGGGTCCCTGGGCACGGCGAAGGCCATCACCACCTGGCCCTTGAGTTCGTCCTTCACGCCCACCACCGCCACCTCCGCGATGGCCGGGTGGCCGCTGATGGCCTCCTCGATCTCGCGCGTGCCCAGCCGGTGGCCCGCCACGTTGATGACGTCGTCGGTGCGGCCCAGGATGAAGTAGTCCCCGTCCTCGTCACGCGTGGCCCAGTCGAAGGTGTTGTAGAGGGGCGTGTCGAAGCTCGTGAAGTACGTGGAGACGAAGCGCGCGTCGTCGCCCCACACCGTGGACAGACATCCCGGTGGCAGCGGCGGCGCAATCACAAGCACGCCCTTCTGGTTGGGCGCCGTCACCTCCTCCCCGCTCAGCCCGTCCACCAGCTTCACGCGGTAGCCGTAGATGGCCGTGCCCGGTGAGCCCAGCTTGCGCTTGCGCGGCTCCACCCCGGGAACGGGCCCCAGGATGGGCCAGCCCGTCTCCGTCTGCCAGTAGTTGTCCAGCACCTGCGTGGACGGCAGCGCGTCCGAAATCCACGCGTGCGTGGGCGCATCCAGGGGCTCACCCGCGAGGAACAGGTAGCGCAGGCTGGAGGTGTCGTGGCGCTTGAGGAACGCGGCGTCCTGCTTCTTCAGGATGCGGATGGCGGTGGGTGACGTGAACATCACGCTCACCTTGTGGTGCTCGATGAGGCGCCACCAGACGGCGGCGTCCGGCCGGATGGGCAGGCCCTCGTAGAGCACCGTCGTCATGCCATTCAAGAGCGGGCCGTAGACGATGTACGAATGGCCCACCACCCAGCCGATGTCGGAGGCGGTGAACATCGCCTCGCCGGGCTGGCCCGTGTAGATGTGGCGCATGGACGCCGACAGCGCCACCGCGTAGCCGCCCGTGTCGCGCTGCACGCCCTTGGGCTTCCCGGTGGTGCCGGACGTGTAGAGGATGTAGCTGGGCTCGGAGGACTCCAGCCACTCCACCGGCACCTGGGCGCCTTCATGTCGCGCGCCCAGCGTGGCGAAGTCCACGTCGCGCCCCGGCGTGACGGGACTGCCGGGCACGAGCCCCCGGTCCAGCACCAGCACGTGCGCGGGCGGGTGCCGGGCCAGCGACAGGGCCTCGTCCACCAGCGGCTTGTAGGGGATGACCCGGCCCGCGCGCATGCCCGCGTCCGCCGTCACCAGCAGGACGGGCTTCGCGTCGTCGATGCGCATGGCCAGGCTGTGCGCCGCGAAGCCGCCGAACACCACCGAGTGGATGGCCCCCAGCCGCGTGCAGGCCAGCAGCACGAAGACGGCCTCCGGCACCATGGGCATGTAGACGATGACGCGGTCGCCGCGCTTCACGCCCAGCGAGCGCAGCATGGCCGCCACCCGGTTCACCTCCGCGTGCAGCCGCGCGTACGTGTACTGGCGGCGCTGGTCCGTTTCGGAGGATTCAAAGACAAGCGCCAGCTGGTCCGCGCGGGTGGCCAGGTGCCGGTCCACGGCGTTGTGGCACAGGTTGGTGCGCCCGCCGACGAACCAGCGCGCGAAGGGAGGGCGGGAGGCGTCCAGCACCTGGTCGAAGGGCCGCTCCCAGTCGATGAGGCGGGCCTGCTCCGCCCAGAACGCCTCCGGCGCTTCGATGGAGCGGCGGTAGAAGTCCAGATAGCTGCCCATGCGGACGCTCCTTCGGGAGGGGATGTCCCCTGACGATAGTGGCGGGCCCTTGGAGGTGGAAAGCACAGGGGCCCAAAAGCCACGCGGGAATAAACGCGGGGCCGGGCGTAACCCCTTCAGCCATTCCACCGAAGGGGAGTTCCCACATGAAGCGATTCACGCAGGCATCGGGCATGTCCGTGGCGTTGGTCTTGCTGGCCGTTCCCGTGGCGTACGCGGGCTCGAAGACGACGTTCAACCTGAACGTCAGCGCGACGAGCCGCTACGCGGAGGGCTCGATGGGCTCCGCGCGCAACAGCGCCGACACCATCCAGCGCATCTACTGCCGCACCTTCGCCGACGCCACCTATGGCGAGTCCATGCGCTGCTACGCGACGAACGCCGCGAACGTCACGGTGACCTGCGGCTCCAGCTCGCCGGTGCTCATCCGCAGCGTGCAGGCCGCGGGGGATGAGTCCTACGTCGCCTTCAGCTGGGACGTGAACGGCGTCTGTCAGACCTTCGACGTGCTCAAGGGTTCGCACCTGGAGCCGAAGGCGCCGTAGGCACGCCCTTGCGTCACGCCCCCGGAGACTCACGATGAAGACCTTCCTCCAGACACTCCTGTCACAGGTCCCGGGCATCGCGCTCGGCATCACCGGGGGCGTGGCGCTGACCTTCGCCACCCTGGAAGCCCGCGTGGAGCGGATGCTGGACCAGAAGCTGGAAGCGCAGTCCCGCCAGCTGCGCGGACTCCTCCACGCCCCTCCCGCATCCGCGCCCGCGCCCGTCGTGGTGCAGGCGCAGGACACCCGCGAGGAGCTGCGGCTCCTGCGCGAACAGCTCGCGGTGCTCGCGGCGAGGGAGCCCGCGGCGGCCCCGGCCATGGAGCCCCCCGCGGAGTCGCGTGCCGCCCCCACGCCCGAACAGGTGGAGGCCTCCCGCCAGGGACAGCGGGTGCTGGACGACGCCATCGCCCGGGGCCGCTGGACGGAAGAGGACCAGCGGCGCTTCCACCAGGCCATCCACGCCGGCCCGCGTGAGGAGGTGGAGGCCCGGGAGCGAAGCCTGTCGCTGGCCATCAACAGCGGCCGGCTGCGCCCCGTCTTCGACGGCGAGCGCTGACGCGCGGTGAGCGTCTGGCCCTCCACCTGGGGGGTGAAGGTACAGTCGCGGCTTCGGGGAGGGCCCTTCCGCGCCATCCAGGAGCCGCCGCATGCACGCCCCTTCTGACTCCGTGGTCCTTCCTCCCCGGCTTCCCCCGGGGCTGCCGTGGGTGGGCCAGGGGCTGGAGTACCGGAGGGATCCGCTGGGCTTCTTCCTGCGCTACGCGGGCGCGGGCGCGGTGGTGCGGACCCGCTTCGTGGGGACGCCCATCTACCTGCTCAACACGTCGGATGCGATCGAGCACGTGCTGGTGAAGAACTTCCGCAACTACCCGAAGGACGCCTTCCAGAAGCGCGCCCTGGAGGCGGTGGTGGGCCAGGGGCTGTTCACCAGCCATGGCGACGTCTGGATGCGGCGGCGGCGGCTGATGCAGCCGGCCTTCCACAAGCAGCTGCTGGCCGCGCACGGGAGCGTCGCGGTGAAGGCCGCGAACACCTGGCTCGGGTCGCGGCGCGAGGGAGAGGCCTTCGACGCCTACCCGGAGATGATGGCGCTGACGCTGGAGGTGGTGGCGGAGACGCTCTTCGGCACGGACCTCTCCGCGCGAGCGCGGGAGCTGGGACGGGCCATGGAGGCGGTGATGCTGCATGCCCAGTTCCTCTTCGACACCCCCATCCCGCTGCCCGCGTGGCTGCCCACTCCGGGACAGCGGCGCTTCCAGGCCGCCATGCGCGCCCTGCACGCCGTCGTGGACGACGTGGTGGAGCGCCGCCGGAGGCAGGGAGGCCCCGGAGACGACCTGCTGGGCCTGCTGCTGGAGGCGCAGGCCGGGGACGGCGAGCCCCTGACGGACGCGCAGCTGCGCGACGAATGTCTGACATTGATGATCGCCGGGCATGAGACGACGGCCGCCGCGCTGACGCTCAGCCTGTGGTTGCTGGCGCACCACCCGGAGGCGGAGGCCGCGCTGCGGCGGGAGTTGGCCACGGTGCTGGGAGGCCGCGAGCCCACGGTGGCGGACCTGCCGTCGCTGCCGTACTGCGAGCAGGTGGTGAAGGAGTCGCTGCGGCTGTATCCGCCCGCGTGGGGCATGAGCCGGGTGGCGGAGGAGGACGACCGGATGGACGGCGTCCACGTCCCCGCCGGCACGGTGGTCGCGTGGTCCCAGTGGGCGCTGCACCGGGACGCGCGCCACTTCCCGGACCCGGAGTCCTTCCGTCCCGAGCGCTGGGCGGACGGGCTGGAGCGGCGCCTCCCGCGCTTTGCGTACTGTCCATTCGGAGGAGGCCCCCGGCTCTGCATCGGCGCGGGCTCCGCGCTGATGGTGATCCGCCTGGTGCTGGCCACGGTGCTCCAGCGCTTCCACTTCGACGCCGCGCCAGGCCCCGCGCCGGAGGTCCTCCCCGCCATCACCCTGCGCCCGAAGGGCGGCATCCTGCTCACGCCGAGGAAGGTGTTCCCCCAGCAGTGACCCGCGCTCCAGACACGCAAGGGTCTTCGTGCCTTGGGGGCGAGGGAATCCGCTGGACGTCTGCGTGCGCGTTTCCCAGGCTTGCGTCCATGACGCTTGCATTGACGGCACCGGAGCGCAGTCACCACCTGGAGCGTGAGCACGGACGGCGGGTGGGGTGGACGGAGTGGGGCTCGCCCGACGGCGTGCCGGTCCTCTTCTGCACGGGTGCGGCGACGAGCAGCTCCCTGGGCTTTGGCGCGGAGGCGGTGCGCGAGCTGGGGGTGCGGCTGCTCTGCGTGGACCGGGCGGGGCTGGGCCTCTCCCAGCCGGATCCGCTCAAGGACTTCTCCCGCTGGACGGCGGACGTCGCGGCGGTGCTGGAGGCCACGGGTGTGTCTCGGCCCGCCGTGGTGGGCTTCTCCCAGGGCGCTCCGTTCGCGGTGGCCCTGGCGGGAGCGGGACAGGTGTCCGCGATGGCGCTCGTGGCGGGCCAGGACGAGCTCGCCCATCCCGCGACCCGGGCCCTGCTCCCGCCGGAGGTCGCGGGGATGGTCGCCGCCATCGAGGCGGACCGCGAGGGCTTCGAGGCGGGCTTCGCGGCGCGCGCGGACGCGGACGGCATGTGGGCGCTCGTCGACGGCATGAGCGGGCCGGAGGACCGCGCCCGCTACCGCGAGCCCGCCTTCGCGTCGGCGTATCGTCAGGCGCTGCGCGAGGGCTTCGCGCAAGGCGCCGCGGGCTACGCGCGCGACCTCACCCTGGCGATGGGCCGGTGGCCCGTCCCGCCCGAAGCCATCACCGTGCCCGTGCGGCTGTGGTACGGCGGGCGCGACACCAGCCCGGTGCACTCGCCGGACGGGGGCGCGCTGCTCGCCACGCGCTTTCCCCGCGCGGTCCGCCACTTCCTGCCGGACGAGGGCGGCGCGCTGCTCTGGACGCGCGCCCGGGACATCCTCCGGGACCTGCTGTCCGCCGCGGCCTGAAGCGCGCTCACGGGTGAACACTGCATCTGTCCCTGTCTCCAGGGGCGAGCGATTTTCCGGCACTGACCGCTTCCGGTTCCCGGGGGGCGGATCCACCGTTGGGGGTGAGGAGTCACACACCCCATGGATGCGGACGGCACATCGGAGCTGGGAGCCGCGAAGGTTCCCCTCGTGTCCACCCAGAAGCAGCAGCGCACGCGGCGCACGCCCCGGAAGCTGAAGCCCTCGCGACTCCAGGCGGTGGACTTCCGCTCCGTGGAGGAGCGCATGGATGCGGGCCGCGCGCTGCGCAAGCACTGCCCCCGTGGCAGCCATGCCGCTTGGAAGCCCTTCCGGGGACGCGACCCGCTCGCGCAGCTCAAGGAGTCCGACGCCACGCGGCTGCCGTGGCTGGTGCCCGTGCGCCATGAGCGCATGTCGGAGTCCCCCTTCGCCTTCCTGCGCGGCACGCCCTTCGTCATGGCGCGCGACCTGGCCCACACGCCGCACAGCGGCCTGCGCAGTCAAATCTGCGGCGACGCGCACCTGGCCAACTTCGGCCTGTTCGGCACGCCCGAGCGCAACCTCGTCTTCGACCTCAACGACTTCGACGAGACGCTGCCCGGCCCCTTCGAATGGGACGTGAAGCGCCTGGCCGCCAGCTTCGTCATGGCGGCGAAGCAGAACGGCCTGGGCGCCCGCTGCGGGAAGAAGGCCGCGCGCAAGGCCGTGGAGTCCTACCGGCTCACCATGCGGGAGCTGACGACGAAGAGCCTGCTGGAGGTCTGGTCGCTCCACGTGGACGCGAAGGAGCTGAAGCACTCGGACTCCGGCGACACGGCGAGGCTCGCCGCCCAGGCGGTGGAGAAGGCCCGGCGGCACACCAGCGCGCACGCGGTGGAGAAGCTCACCGTGGAGCGCAACGGCCAGCGGCACCTGGCCTACCAGCCGCCCCTGCTCTTCCCGCTCACGGCGGTGAGGATGGACGTGTCGCCAGCGGAGCTGGAGCGGCGCATCAAGCGGCTCACGGTGGGCTACCTGGAGTCGCTAGACGGCGCGGTGCGCGACCTGTGTCTGCGCTACCAGCGCAAGGAGTGGGGCTTCAAGGTCGTGGGCGTGGGCAGCGTGGGGCTCCAGGCCTACGTCGTGCTGTGTGAGGGCAACGGCGGGGAGGACCCGCTGGTGCTGCAGCTCAAGGAGGCGAAGTCCTCCGTGCTGGAGCCCTACCTGGGCCCCAGCGAGTTCCGCAGCGCCGGCGAGCGCGTGGTGGTGGGCCAGCGGCGCATGCAGGCCTTCTCCGACCTGTTCTTGGGCTGGACGGAGGTGGAGGGCATGGGCGCCTTCTACGTGCGCCAGCTGCGCGACATGAAGGGGGCGCTGGACGCGGAGAAGATGGACGCACCGGTGTTCCAGGACTACGCGGACGCCTGTGGAGCCACCCTGGCCCGCGCGCATGCGCGCACCGGCGACGCCGCGCTCATCGCGGGATACCTGGGCAGCAACGACCACTTCGATGAAGCCATCGCGGAGTTCGCCTGTGCCTATTCGGACCAGGTGGAGTCCGATTACGGGAACTTCATCGACGCGCAGGCAAAGGCAGCCGGGGCCCTCGCACATTGAGAAAACAGGCGTCCCCGGAGCACAGCCACTCGCCCCGAGGTCTGCCATTGATTGACGGATGCGAGGGTCAGCCCCAGTTATTCATCACCCTCCGGCTGTAATTTTCCACAGCACCCTCAACCCCCACTCGCCGCGCGGGCTGGTGGAACCCGTCCCGCGGTCGCGGAGGGAGGGGCGGTGTCCGCCGTCGCGCGAAAACCGAACCCATGACGACCCGAACGAACTGGCTGTCCGCCGCCGTGCTGTCCGTGGCCCTCTACGTCGTGCCGGCTTCCGCGCAGTCCCTGCAGTGCGTGAACGCGGACTCCACCGAGGCCGTGGCCATCACGGCGGTCACCACGGCGGTGAACGCGGCGCAGACCGCGGCGGCCACCACCCGGAATGCGCTGACGACGCTGAACCTGTTCACCATCCTCGCGGCCACCCAGCAGAACGCCTCCGCGCTCGTGGCGGTCGCCCAGGCCGAAGCGGCGGTGGCGCTGCTGACGCCCTCTGCGCTGACGACGGACCTGCGCGCGCCGCTCGCCACGGCCACCTCCGGCGTCAACAACCTGCGCGATGCCACCACCCTGCTGCTGGCGGGGAACCCCGGGGCCGCGCAGCAGGTCTTCACCGTGGCGCTCGGGCAGGTGGACTCGGCGGTGGGCGCGGCCCGTTCGCTGCCGCCGCTCTGCCAGCCGTGACGCCCGCGGGCGCATCAGCCCGCCAGCCGCGTCCAGTCGTCCTCGTGGGTGAAGAGCCTCACGCCCAGGCGCACGCGGACGGCCGCGTGCGCCTGGGCGGCCCGGGGTTCCGTTGCAGTCGTCATTCCCCAAGGTCAGGATGCCGCGCCTCCCGACCTTCCGGGAGGCGCCCTCGGGGACGCCATGAGATGGGTCGTAGCCGTTTCGCTGCTGTTCCTGATGTCAGGGTGTGCGACCTCCCGTGTGGTCCAGCTGGATACCGGGAACGGTCAGTGGGTTGCCCACGAGCCGGTAGAGGTTGCCCCGGTCCAGGTGGGCGAGGACGCGTTCAGGTCCGCCCTCACGCAGCTCCTCCTGGACCTGCGCATGGACGTTGCGTTCCGGGAGGCGGAAGCGGCGGATGCGCGAGGGTGGGTGCGCTCCAGGACGCTGCTCGCCTCCTCGGCGGGACTGGCGGACTCCGGCTCGGGGAGCTCCCCTGAGTCGTTGTACGCGCGCCTCTGTCCCGCCGCGGAGGACTGCCTGTCCCTGGTGGGGGGCACGGGGCTGACGTTCTCGCGCAAGGACCGCACGCTCATGGCCTTGTCCTTCGCGCTCGACAGCGTGTGGGAGGGCATCGCGGCCGAGGTGGGCAAGCTGCTGAACCCGGCGGCGCTCAAGGCCATGGTGACGTCGGCCGCGCTGAGCGTCCTTCTCACCATGACGCTGCCCGAGCCTGTCACGAAGGCCATCGCGGTGATGCTGACGGCCGCCATGGTGGCCTACCTGGGCATCGTGCCGGTCTGGGAGATGGGGCGAGGTTTCGTCCGGCTCTGGGACGAGGCAGGGACGGCGACGAGCGTCATCGAGCTCCAGGACATCGGGCACCGCTTCGGAAAGGTGCTCGGCACGAATGGAACGCGCGTCCTGGTGCTGCTCGTCACGGCGGCGCTTGGTGGCAAGAACGCGATGGCCGCCCAGGGCCCCAAGCTCCCGGGCTTCCCCCAGGCCGTGCTCCGGGGGCAGGCCGAGGCGGGATTCTCACTGGGGGCGGCGCTGAACGGTGGCGTGACTTCCATCTCATTGCCCGCCGCGGGCGTGCTCAACGTCGCGCTCGCGCCGGGGGCCGCTGCCGCGCTCGCGATGTATTCGAACAACCAGATTCCAGGTGACGCCGAGGGGCCGGTTCATCACATCTGCACGAACAAGAACCTGGTTTCGGCTGTATCCGGAGGGCCTTGGACACCAGCGTGTGAGGAAATCTTCGCCCGGGCTGGGTTGTCCTTGGAAGATGTCGCCAACAAAGTTCGTCTCGGCGGACACCAAGGGCCACATCCGCGCGAGTACCATGAGGCTGTCTTGCGGAGGCTGAATGACGCGCTAGGAAAATGCAGGAACAAAGACGTGTGCCGAGGGCGGCTGGTCGAGGAGCTTGCAAAGATCGCAGATGACCTTCTGACGCCGGATTCCGGGCTTCGGCGCCTGATTGCTCCCAACGAGGGCTAATGGATGTCTGATGACAACTTCTACGACATAGGGATTGCGGACGTTCATCAGTGGGTCCTGGAACTGCCTGCTCCGGCATCTGGCGGTGAGCTGGATGACCCCTGGATGTTTGGGGACGGAAGGCGCCTGCCAGACCCCGGCCCCCTCACGAGCAGACCTTTCCGTGAGGGGCCGCAGCGCTCCTTCTCGGTAGCGAACTCAGGGAGAACCCCTGTCGCGGATGAGCAGGTTGCGAATGCCTTTCGCAAGCTGGCGCCCGACGACGTCCAGACATTCCCCATCAAGGTTGAAGGGGCAGCCAAGAGTCTCTACGTCATCAATGCAACAAAGTGTTTCAAATGTGTTGATGAAGAAAAATCCCAAGAAGTGCAAATCTATCCTCCAGATGGAGTTGCACCTGAGAGAGTTGGAACGTACCGCGCAATCCACGGTCTGCGCATCGACCTTGCCAAGACAGAAGGAGCTCGGGTCTTCCGGATACAAGGCTATTCCTCCGCGCTCATCGTATCTGCGGAGATCAAGAGGGCGCTTGAGGAGGTGGGGAACCTGGGAGTGTCATTCGAACGTGTGACGGGCCCGCATGAGCCATTGACCCCACCGCGAGAGGTTCCAGCCGCGCGCGGAGGGTCCTGAGCCGGGCACGCACGCGAGGCGGCATGCCCTCCCGAGGAAAGGGCTCCGTTGAAGTCGTCGCGTCCTGGGGCCCAGGATGCCGCGCCTCCCGACTCTCCGGGGGGCACCTTCGGGGAGTCCATGAGCTGGGTTGTTGCCTTTGAAAGCCCATCAAGGGCCGCATGGGGGCTGAGATGGCGCGAGAGTTCTACGCAGTGGAGATTGGGGATGTAGCTCAGTGGTGCCTTGATACACCTGTCCCCGTGGAAGGAGGCGTGCTGGAGGACCCCTGGATGTTCGTGGAGGGTAGGCCGATGATTGACCCGGGGCCGCTCAAGACAACCCCCTTTCACGTTGATGTGAAGCGTACTTTTTCAGTAGCCAATGCGGACCGCACGCCCATTGCCAATGAGCAGGTCGCGAGCGTCTTCCGGGAACTTGCGCCGGACGACGTGCAGCTGTTCCCGGTCGAGATTGAGGGGACGCCTGAGCGATACTACGTCGTCAACGCGACCCGGCGCTTCAAGTGCATCGACGAAGCCAATTGCCGTGAGGTCCAGATCTATCCTCCGGACGGGGCCGTACCCGAGCAGGTAGGCGAGTACCGCTCAATCTCTGGCCTGCGGATCGACACTTCGAAAATTGAAGATTCGCGTGTCTTCCGCCCAATGGGTTGGGAGGTGGCCTTGATTGTCTCCGAGGAGATCAAGGAGGGGATTGAGAGAGTCGGCAACACGGGAGTGTTCTTCAACCGCGTGACGGGACCGCGCAGCGCGCACCCTGAATAGGCGAGGGGTGAGATGGCGCGTCACTTCTACTGGTTGGGTATCGCTGACGTACCGCAGTGGGTGGTCAGGACTCCTGAACCCGCGGGCGGTGGTGCGTTCGAGGAGCCTTGGATGTTCTTCGGGGAAGGCCACCCTCTTCCGGACCCTGGGCCCATCAGAGCCCAGATTTCGCACCCGGGTGAGAAGCGCGCATTTGTGTTCTCTGGGATAGAGCAGGCCCCCATCGTCAGCGAAGCCATCGCGAATGCCTTCAGGACCATCGCTCCAGGCGATGTTCAACTGTTCCCGGTGTCGATAGAGGGGAAGCCCGAGTTGTATTTCGTCGTCAATGCAACCCGGGTCGTGGATTGCATTGATGAAGCGAGGTGCCGAGAAGTGCACCACTACGCCGAAGGCGACCCTTTCCCTGAGTATGCAGGGGAGTACCGCTGGATCTACGGCCTGAGGATCGACCCCTCGAAGACTGGGGGCGCGCATGTCTTGCGGCCCAAGAAGTTCAAGACCGCGTTCATTGTCTCCGAGGAGATCAAGGCCGCCCTCGAAGCGGTGGGGAACCTGGGCGTGTCGTTCGAACGCGTGACGGGTCCACGCGACGCGCCCCCTGAGTGAGAAGCACTCCACGGGCCAGAGGGCCTGAAATACCTCTCTTGGGGATGGCCGTCCCTGAACGGCCGCGGCTACCAAGACCGGGATTGCCCTGGAGCGGCATCCGCGTGCTTCAGCCCGCCAGCCGCGTCCAGTCGTCCTCGTGGGTGAAGAGCCTCACGCCCAGGCGCGCGCAGATGTCCGCGTGCGACTGGGCGGCGGGGCCTCCCACCCAGAGGGGCAGCCCCTTGGGCAGCGCGTCCCTGAGGCGCGTGAGCACGTCCTCGAACACCGTGGCGCCCCGGTTCATCACCGCCGACAGGCCCACCACGTCCGGCCTCGCCCGGGCCACCGTCTCCCCCAGGTCGTGCGCCGGTACGCGCTGTCCCAGCAGCGTTACGCGCAGGCCCGCGTAGCGCAGCCGCAGCGCCGCTCCCAGCAGGCCGATTTCGTGCTCCTCCTCCGGGAAGCACGCCAGCACCGCGTGCTTGTGCCCTCCCCGGGGCGCGCCGTGCAGCAGGCTCACCAGCCGCTCGCGCACCACCTGCGTCACCAGGTGCTCCTGCGCCACCGACAGCACTCCCGCGTGCCAGGCATCGCCCACCTCGCGCTGCACCGGCACCAGCACGTCCTCGAAGGCCTTCAGCGGCGGCAGCGCCGCCAGCACCTCGTCCAGGACGCGCGCGACGCGGGGCTGGTCATACGCCTCGGCCGCGGCCATCACCTCCGCGCGCCACTCCTCCGGCCGCGACCCGAGCCGGTCCTCCGACCTGTCGGGGGCCGGTGGGGGCGTCGCGTCCAGCTCCGCGCGCAGCTGGGGCAGGAGCTTCGCCGCCTCGCTGATGGCCACGCCTTCGTCCGTCAGCGCCTTGAGCCGCTTGAGCAGCGCCACGTCACGGTCGGTGTAGACGCGGTAGCCCGCGGGCGTGCGCTCGGGCACGAGCACCCCGTAGCGGCGCTCCCAGGCGCGGATGAGCTCCACGCGGACCCCCGACAGCTCCGCGGCGATGTGGATGCGATAGGTGCGCTCAGCCATGGTGTGCGTGCTTCACGGTCGGTTCTGCGCGTTTCGCGCCTGTTGCCAGACGGCGATGAGTTCCTCCGCGGACTCCGCGTACTGCGCACCCAGCGTGAACAACGTCTTCAGGTGCTCCCGCGCTCCCGGCCCGCCTACCACCACCGGCACGGGCGCGCACGCCTGCATCGCTCCGGACAACACCGCGACGAAGTCCTCCGCATCCCGCCGGCGGATGAACGACAGCGCCACCAGGTCCGGGCGCAGCTGCATGCACGCCCCCTGCAACGCCTCCGCGGGCGTGTCCGCCCCCAGCAGCGTCACCCGCCAGCCCCGCGCCTTGAGGTGCACGCCCAGCGCCAAGAGCCCCCCCTCGTGGTGGTCCCTCGCCGGACACGCCAGGAGCGCCCGGGGCCCTTCGCCCACCCGCTCCATCCCCGACAGCAGCAGGCGCAGCCGCTGGCGCACCAGCGCGGAGGCCAGGTGCTCGCGCGCCACGTCCAGGCGGGAGGCCATCTCGCGCAGCAGCGGAATGAGGACGGTGTCGCAATAGGTGGTGGCATCCAGGCCCACCTGGGCCTCGGACAGGACCGCGTCCGCTCCTTCCGCGTCCAGCACCATCACCGCCGCCCAGAAGCGCTCCATCCGCCGCGACTCCGGAGGGACGGACCGCGCGGGCTCGTCGCGCACCTGGGCGATGGCCTCGCTCACCGAGAGGCCCTCCTCCATCAGCTTCGCCACCCGGCGGACGGCCTCCACCTCGTCGCGTGAATAGACGCGGTAGTTGTTCTCGCTGCGCTCCGGGCGCGGAAAGCCATGGCGGCGCTCCCAGGCGCGCAGCGTGGCCTCGCGGATGCCGGTGAGCCGGGCGATGGTGCGGATGCGCAGGCTCATGGGCCCAGGCCTCGCGCGCGGTCCCAGCGCTCCGCCACGCCTCGCGCCCCCGACACCTTCTGCGTGAAGCCCTCCAGGCCCGTCGCCTCGGACACCCGCCGCACCACCGACTCCAGGCCGCTCTGGAAGCGCGCGAGCGGCCCGGCCTCGTGCGGCGTGCCGACCTCCAGCAACACGTCCGGCCGCTCGTGTTCGAAGAAGGCGTAGCGGATGGCAATGGGCACGCACTCCGCCTTCGCGGCGCGAGCCAGCAGCTCCACGCCGCGCTCCAGCTGGAGCGGGAAGACGCCGAAGGGGCGGTGCTCCCCTTCCGGAAAGACACACACGGCCGCGCGCGGCTTGCGCAAGAGCTCCTTCGCGTACCGCAGCGAGGACAGCGACGACATCGCGTCCTGCTTGCGGATGCTGAACGCGCCCATCTTCGTGTGGAAGGGGTAGCGGCGCAGGTTCTCCTCGTCCATGAGGCAGTAGCCGTCCCAGCCCGCCACCTGGCAGAGCTGGTGCAGCACGAAGCCGTCCCACCAGTTGGCGTGGTTCAGGTAGACGAGCCGGCCCACGCCGTCGGAGGGCAGCTCGCCGCGCACCCACAGGCCGCGGAACGTCGAGCGGACCTTCCACCCGATATACCGGTCCACCGCCCACCCGAAGGGCCCACCCTTGGCCGCGCGAATCAAGACGCCCGAGCCTCCTTGAGCCGCAGGAGCGCCGTGAACAGCGCGAGCCCCAGCGACACCAGGATGCTGGTGATGAGGAAGAAGAGGACCTCCTCCAGCGGCACGGCGCCGATGTACACGCCCACGTGGCGGCCCTCGCCGAAGTTCCAGATGCCGGTGGAGATGGCCAGGTGGTCCGCGATGGACAGGTACACGCCCACGACCAGCGCGGGGGGCAGCACCGCGCGCAGCACCTCGCCCGCGCGGGCCTTGTAGTGGTTCACGAGCACCGCCAGCTGGAGGGCGATGACCGGCAGCGTCCACGCCAGCAGGTGGATGAGGTACGCCCAGCGAGTCTCCATCATGGCGACACCTCGCGGGGCTCCAGGGTCCGCTCCGCACGGACGGGCTTCTGCTCCTGCGACACGGGGCGGGGCTTCTTCGCGAGCACGCGCTCCAGCCGGTCGCGCGCCCACAGGCCCACGAGCAGGGTCTGGAGGCCGAAGAAGAGGTACTCCTCCAGCGGCAGGTAGCCGAGCTTCACGCCCCAGATGCGCTCCGGGTCGAAGCCCCACAGGCCCCACTTCACGGCCATGTTGTCCCACGGCGACGTGGCCGCGTAGACGACGATGAGCAGCAGGCCCATGGGCGCCAGGCCCCGCCACGACAGCGTGCGGCGGTAGCGCACGAGCAGGAACAGGATGGGCAGCACGACGAAGATGCCCAGGAAGCGCGCGTAGGTCATCCCGGGCCTCCACTCCACTGCGGCGCCACGCGAACCATGCGTCCTCCGGCCTCCAACGCGTAGGTATGGCCGCGCCAGGTCACCCGTCCCTGCCGCGTCAGCGAGGCCGCGAAGGCCGCGAGCAGCAGCAGTTCTCCCTGCACCCAGTCCGTCAGCGCGTGGCCCGAGTCCGCTTCCGCGGGCACGCGGCTCAGCGCCGCGAGGCGCAGCGACAAGAGCGTGCGCACGGCGACGAGGGCCGCCACCGCGAGCCACACGGCGGGCTGGTGAAGCCACGCGGCCAGGAGCACCAGCGGCACGGTGGGCGTGAAGAGCAGCGGCACGGTGGGGTACAGGCCGGGCCGGTGGCTCGCGAGCACCTGCATCCAGCGCGTGAAGCGCTCCAGCGGCACGCGCCAGGACGTGCCGTTGGCCACGGGCACCCACGCGGGCGCGGGGCTCAGCGCCACGTCCAGGCCGCGCGCGTGCAGCCGCTTCGCCAGCTCCAGGTCCTCGCCGATGTGGTCCGACAGTCCGGCCAGTTCCTCCACCGCGCGCGGCGACAGCCCGAGCGCCTTGCCGCACACGGCCTGCGCGCCCGCGCTCATCGCATGCAGCGCGCGGAAGCTGTGGTGCGTGTAGCGAAGCAGGCCCGCCATGGCACGGCCGGCCGCGTCCACCGCGCCAACGGGCGTGGGGGCGGCGGTGCTCAAGGCGGCGCCCGCCACGAGCGGAGAGGCGAGGCCCTCCACCAGCGCCCCCGTCACCGCCACGTCCGCGTCCACCGCGAGCACCACGCGGCCGCGCACGTCCAGCGACTCCAGCGCGTAGAGCAGGTGGCCCACCTTGCGGTTGGGGCACACCGGGTCGCTCGGAAGCCAGCGCACATCCTCGGCCAGGCGCGGCCGGTAGGGCGACAGCACCACCTGCTCCAGCGGCCCCGCGTAGTTGATGGGGAGCTCCAGGTTGTCCAGCTCCAGCGGCGTGGGCGCATCCACGGGACGCAGGAGCAGCACGGAAGGCAGCGGGCCCGTGGCCGCGACGGGAGCACGGCGGGACAGCCGCGCCAGCGCC
The DNA here is from genome assembly GCF_042231735.1 of Corallococcus exercitus. Lineage (GTDB taxonomy): Bacteria > Myxococcota > Myxococcia > Myxococcales > Myxococcaceae > Corallococcus > Corallococcus exercitus_B. The sequence goes on along the minus strand of NZ_CP102577.1, from coordinate 7,749,304 downwards.
ACCGCGCTGAAGCCTCCGGCCAGAGCGGCCCACCCGAGCGTGAAGAAGCCGAGCGCGTTCATGGCGTCCGCCCCACGCGCGTGCGGAAGTGCGCCATCCAGCGGATGAAGGGGGAGTGGAAGCGGCGGAAGTCCGCCACCTCGCCCATCGTGTCCAGCGTGTCGCGCCTCGACTCCAGCCGCGCGTAGAAGGGCGACGACTCCAGCAGACGTGGTTCGCCCACCACCTCGTTGCCCGCGTGCAGCCTCGCGGGGACCCGCAGCCCCCAGCCCGTCAGGCTCGTCGGACGCGCCTCGGGGTTCGGGCCGCGCTCGCACACCACGCCGTTCGGCCCCGCCATCATGCGCAGCGGCGCCACGCCGTCTGGCAGGTGGTAGTCCACCACCGTGTGGTTCGCGTGGTGCGTGCGCGCCCAGTGCCAGCCGGACAGCCGCGCGCCCAGCAGCTCGTGGCCGTGGTTCGTGTCGTGGTAGCCCAGCCCCTCGGCCTTCAGGCCCACCGAGGACACCTCCAGCGTCGCCTCCGCGCGCGGCGCCAGCGGCTGCCAGTAGTGCGGCAGGCCCGGCATGAGCTGCACCTCCGTGCCCCGCCCCGTCATCGGCCGCAACGTCAGGCTGGCGCGCACCGAGCGGCCCCACGGCGCCGTCCCGTCATCCACGTCCATGCGCACCGTGCCATCCACCGCGTGCGTCAGGGTGGAGCGGCCGATGCGCAGCCGTCCCGGCCCCTGCAGCTCCACGCGCGGGTACTCGCTCAGCACCCACAACTTGCGCACACCCTGGTGGTAGAGCGCGAAGTTCACCGCGCTGTACGCCAGCGGATGCCCTCCGCGCCGCGCCGCCACCGAGTAGCGCGGCGAGAACAGCGACCCCAGCATGAAGATGCACACCGCGCTGTACGGCCCGGCCGTCACGTCCGCGTAGAACCAGCGGTACGCCCCTGCCCTGTCCGGCAACGCAGGCAGCGCGCACGACTCCGCCGCGTCGGACAGGACGTTCTGCGCGAGGACGGACTTCATGCGCCCTCCTTCAGGTGCGCGGACGCCATCTGGGCCGCGAACCGGCCCGACAACATCACCAGCGGCACCCCGCCGCCCGGATGCGTGCCGCCGCCCGCGAAGAACAGCCCCGGCGTCCCGCCCCGGATGCGAGGCCTCCGGAACGGACCGAAGCGGCCGTGCGGCAGGAAGCCGTAGATGGAGCCGCCCGGGGCCCCGCGCGCCGCCAGGTCCACCGGCGAGCGCTGCCCCACCACGCGCACGCGCCCCTTCAACGCCGGGTAGTGCCGCACGAGCTTCTCGAACATCTGCTCGCGCACGCGCTCCGCGCTGGACTCCCACTCGCGTCGCGCCTGCTCCGCCCGGCCCTCTTCCAGCGGCATGGCCGGCGCGTTCACCATCACGAACAGCCCCGTGCGGCCCAGCGGTGCCATGCTCGAATCCGTGGCGGACGGGTTGCACACATACACCGTGGGGTCCGCCGCGAGCTGGCCCGCGAAGAGCTCATCGAACTCCTTGCGGTAGTCCCCGCCGAACATCACCGCGTGGTGCGGAACCGCCGTGCGCCCCTCCACCTCCAGGAGCAGCACGAAGCCGGACAGCGACAGCGGCTCCGACTCGCGGCGCAGCGACGCCAGCGGATCCGCGTTCACCACCACGCTGTCGAACACCTCCGCGACCGGCTCCACGCGGTAGCCCTCGGTGATGCGCTCGAAGCGGGCGCGCGTGTCCAGGTGCACCGTCACGCCCAGCCGCCGCACCGCCTGCCCCAGCGCCTCCACCAGCGCGCCGATGCCGCCGCGCACGTGGTGCACGCCATACGCATGCTCGATGTGCGGGATGAGCGCGAACGCCGCGCTGGATGCGTATGGCGACCCGCCCGCGTAGGTGGCGAAGCGGCCCACGTACTGCCGCAGGTGGTGCGTCTGGAAGTGCTTCGCCGCCAGCGTGTGCAGCGTGTCCAGCTTCATCCCCGCCAGCATCGCGCCGATGCCCCGGCGGGCCACGCGCGCCATGAAGCCGGCCATGCCCTCGAAGGGGGCCTCCAGGTAGGGCTCTCCCGCCGCGCGCCAGATGGCCGCGGCCTCCGCGTAGAAGGAGTGCACGCCCTTGCGCTCGACGGGGCGCAGCTCCGCGGCGCTGTCCGCCATGCGCTCCAGGTCCTTGTACGCCGTGAAGCCGCACCCGTCCGTGAAGTGGTAGGTGCACTGCGGCTCCAGCTCCGTGAACGGCGGCAGGAGGTCCAGCGCGCCCAGCTGCTCGAAGGTGCTCCGCACCAGCGCCGGCAACGTGAGCAGCGTGGGCCCCGTGTCCAGCGTGAGCCCCTCCACCGTCACCGCCTGCGCCTTGCCGCCGAGGGACGGACTGCCCTCGAACAGCGTCACCGCGTGGCCCTCCTTCGCCAGGAGGCCCGCGGCCGTCAGCCCGCCAATGCCGCCGCCAATCACCGCCACGCGCGAGGCCTTCATCGCGGACCTCCCGTGCCCGTGGGCAGCAGCGGCGCCCGCGCGGGCGAAACCGGCAGCGCCAGCGGGGCTTCCGGCAACGCGGCCCGGGGCCGGAGGAACACGGTCGCCGTCAGCGCCAGCTTGCGCCCCGTCGTCGTGTGCGCGCGGCCGCTGAACACGTCGGAGTCCCGCGCCTCGATGTCTCGCAGGATGTCGCCGTAGATGGCGCCCATCAGCCGCACCATGCGCTGGCTGCCGAAGCCGGTGAGGTAGTGCACGCCCGCCGCCGCTCGCGCGTAGTACGCCCGCGCGCGCTGGATTTGAAAGCGCATGAAGTCACGCCACTTCGCGTCCACCCGGCCCGCGCGCAGGTCGTCCTCGCTGATGCCGAACGCGCGCAGCTCCTCCGAGGGCAGGTACACCCGTCCGCGCTCCAGGTCCTCGCGCACGTCGCGCAGGATGTTGGTGAGCTGCATCGCGCGTCCCAGGTCCGCCGCCGGCTCCACCGCGCGAGCGTCCTCGCAGCCCAGCACCGGCGTCAGCATCAACCCGACCACGCCCGCGACGCGGTAGCAGTACAGGTCCAGCTCCTCCCAGGTGTCGTAGCGCTGCTTCGTCAGGTCCATCTCCATGCCGGAGATGAGGTCCTGGAAGGGCTGCTCCGGAATCCGGTAGTGATGGATGGTGTGGCGCAGCGCCGCGAACTCGCTCGGGTCCCACGGCGACGGCGCATCCCCGGAAGGCTGCCGCGCGGACGGCGGCCCCAGCTCCTGCGACGCCAGCTCCGGCAGCGGCAGGTACACCTCCGCCACGCGCTCGCGCGCCCGGGCCAGCCGCGTCGCCAGGGACATGGGCGCCTCGCCCGGCAGCGCGCTCTCGCCCGCGTCCACCAGGTCGTCCAGCCGCCGGCAGAAGGCATACAGCGCGAAGGCCGCCTTCCGCCGCTGTCCGAAGAGGAGGTACGACGCGAAGAAGAAGCTCTTGGCGTGGTGGCGCGTGACGACCTGGGCGCGCTGGTAGCCCTGCGCAATCAGCTCGGGAGAGGCGGTGACGCTCATGCCGCCACCTCCACCGCCGAGGGAACACCCTCGCGCGGAGACAGCGTCACGCCCTGCTTGTTCGCCCACGCCATCAGCCGCTCGGTGACGAGCCGCGCGGAGATGAGCACCGTGGGCAGGCCCGTGCCCGGCTGCGTGGAGGCCCCCACGAAGAAGAGGTTCTTCACGCGAGGGTCGACGTTGGCCGGGCGGAAGGGGCCAATCTGGAAGAAGTTCTGCGCCAGCCCGAACGCGCTGCCGCGCGCCAGGTTGTACGTGCCCGCCCAGTCATCCGGAGTGAAGACGCGCTCCACCTCGATGTCCGCCTCCAGGTCCGGGTAGCCCAGCTCCGCCAGCCGCTGGAACACCTTCGCGCGCACCTTGGGGCCCTCCACCTTCCAGTCCATCCCCGGGTGCTGGTGCGGCACGGGCACCAGCACGTAGAGCGAGTCCTTCCCCTCCGGCGCCAGCGACGGGTCCGTGCGCGTGGGCACGTTGACGTAGAAGCTGGGGTCCTCCGGCACGCGGAAGCGCTGGAAGATGTCGTCGAACGAGCCCGCGTAGTCCCGGCCGAACATCACGTTGTGATGCAGGAGGCCCGGCACCCGCTTCTTCATGCCCAGGTAGAGCATGTAGCCGCTGGAGGTGAAGCGAAGCTTCTCCCCGCGCTTGAACGGCGCGTCCTTCGGGTCGAGCAGCTTCTCGTATGCATAGGGCAGGTCCGCGTTGCACAGGACGGCATCCGCGGCCACCACCTCGCCGCCCACCAGCCGCACGCCCGTGGTGCGTCCCCCTTCCGTGAGGATGCGCTCCACCGGCTGGCCGTAGTGCAGCGTCACGCCCTCCTCGCGCGCCAGCCGCTCCAGCGCGAGGGGAATGGCATACAGGCCGCCCTTCGGGAACCAGATGCCCACGCCCAGCTCGGTGAAGGGCAGCAGGCCGTACACCGCGGGCGACTCGAAGGGAGACACGCCCAGGTACATGGTCTGGAACGTCATCGCCGCGCGCAGCCGGTCGTCCTGGAAGTAGCGGCTGACGTCCGCGTACATGCGGCGGTGCGCGCGGGCCTTGAAGATTTTCGCCAGCACCCCGGGGGAGAAGTAGTCGCTCACGCCGTTGAAGTTGCGGCCCACGAAGTGGTCCAGGCTGATGCGGTACTGGTCGCGGCCCTGCGCCATGAAGGCCAGGTAGCGCTGGAAGCTGCCCGGCTCCACGCGCTCCAATTCGCGGCCCATGGTGCACAGCTCGGACGTGAAGGTGACGTCGGAGCCGTCCCGGAAGTGCACCCGGTAGTTCGGGTCGCAGCGGATGAGCGTGAGGTAGTCCTCGATGCGGCGGCCCAGCGCGCGGAAGGTCGCCTCGAACACCTCCGGCATCAGCACGATGGTGGGGCCCACGTCCCAGGTGAACCCGTCCACCTGGAGCTGGTTGCAGCGGCCGCCGGGACCGTGCGTCTTCTCGAAGACCTGGACGTCGAAGCCCTGCCGCGCGAGCCTCGCCGCCGCGGCCAGTCCTCCCACCCCCGCGCCCACCACCACCACCCGCTTGCCCTGTGCGCTCATGACGGTGTCCTCAGGAAGCGCGACGCGCGAGCCGGCCAATGAGGGCGTCCAGCAGGTCCCTCATGCCATGCGGGTTGGGCAGGGTCTGCAGGCTCCGCCGCGCCGCGCGCGACGCCCGCTCCACCGCGCGCTCACACGCGGCCCGGCCACCGAAGTGCTCCACCAATTCGCGCGCCCGGGCCAGCGCCGCGTCGTCCTTGCACTCCACCGGCAGCGCCCACAGCCGCTCCAGCTCCTCGCGGCCCTCGGGCGTGGCGCGCACGTACGCGGCCACCACCGGGAAGGTGCGCTTGGCCTGCATGAAGTCGCCGTCGGAGGCCTTGCCCGCCACGGACGCGTCGCCAAACAGGCCGATGAGGTCGTCGCGCAGCTGGTACGCGATGCCCACCGAGCGCCCCACCCGCTCCAGGCCCTGCTGGAGCAGCGGATCCGCGCCGCCCAGCATCGCGCCGCACACCAGCGGGGCGCAGAAGCCGTAGCGCGCCGTCTTGAGGTGCGCCACGCGCAGCGTCTGGAAGAGCGTCACCTCCGCCAGCGGCACGCGCGCCAGGTCCAGGTCCAGGTACTGCCCGGCCGCCGTGTGCCGGCACACCCCCAGGTAGTAGCGCGCCACGCTGGAAGCGCCCGGCAGCCCCGACTCCAGCATCGCCTCCAGCGAGCGCGCGAAGAGGTGGTCCCCCATCACCACGGCCAGGTCTTCCCCCGGACGGCCCGGGGCCAGCATCCGGTGCAGCACCGGCCCGCCCCGGCGCAGCTCCGCCTGGTCCGCCACGTCGTCGTGGATGAGCAGGAACGTGTGCAGCAGCTCCAGCCCCGCGGCGAAGCGCCACAGCCCCGGCGGCACCGAGGTGCTCCCGCGCGCCAGCCCGTGCCCCGCCAGCACCAGCGCGGGCCTCAGCCGCTTCGCCGGCCGCAGCGCGTAGGCCCGCGCCTGCGCCTGCGCCTGTGTCCAACGTGCGTCCAGGCCTTGTTCGTCCGGCAGCTCGAACAGCTGGGCGAGCGCGGCCTCCACCTGTGCCTGCACGAGCTGCAGCCAGGCTTGCTCGGGGTATGCCGCTCCGGAGGAGGTCTGCTGCACGTTGGGAAGCAGGGTGGCCATACAGCGGATCTCCGAAGGCGGGAGCACGGCAGCCTTTCCACCTAGAGGTAGCGTTTGCGTCCAGAGATTGTCAAGGCTATGTCTAAGGTTTGCAAAAACCTTGTACACAGGAGGCTCCGGGTGAAGGCATGGATCGCAGGTGCGTTGACGGTGACCCTGGCGGCGGGGAGCGCGGGTGGCGCCGCCCCGGATCCGGAGCCGGTGGACGCGACGTTAAGCACCTCGAAGGGTGAGCGCGTCCAGCTGGCCCGCTGGCGTGGGAAACCCGTCATCCTCTTCTACGAGGACAAGGACTCCACGACACTCAACGCCCCTCTGAAGGCGGAGTTGTTCGCCCGGGGACGGGAGCGGGGGCTGCTCCAGAGCGCCTTCGTGGTCGCCGTGGCCAACCTGGAGAAGTACGACTTCTTCCCCGCCCGGGAGATTGCCCTGTCGTACGTGCGCGACGAGGAGAAGAAGGCCGGCGTGCCCATCCTGGTGGACCTGAAGGGCACCCTGGGCCAGGCGCCGTGGAAGCTGCCCACCAAGACGTCCACGGTGATGCTGCTGGACGCGGAGGGCGCGCTCGTCTTCCGGTACTCCGGCCGCATGAAGCCGGAGGACCAGGCCCGCTTCTTCGCCACCCTGGGGGAGCTGGTGGGCCAGGACCTGACGGCCGGGCGTGAGGCGGAGGCCCTCCCATGAGGGTGACCTGCACGGGCGCCACCGGCTTCCTCGGTCCAGGCCTTGTCCAGGGTTTGTTGGAGGCCGGCCACACGGTGCACGTGCTCAGCCGGAACGTGGAACACGCGCTCGGCCGGCTGCCCTCCGGGGTGACGGGCTCCTACTTCGACGGGAGCACCCCGCTGTCGCCGGACGCGCTCGCGGGGGCGGAAGGGGTGGTGCACCTGGCCGGGGAGCCGGTGGACCAGCGTTGGACCCACGAGGCCAAGCACCGCATCCACTTCAGCCGCGTGGAGGGCACGCGCGTGCTGGTGGAGGCGATGAAGCAGGCGGGCTGCGTGCGGCACTTCGTCTGCGCGTCGGCGGTGGGCTTCTACGGGGGCGCGCGGGCGGCTCGGACGCTGACGGAGGAGGACCCGCCCGGCGACGACTTCCTCGCCCACGTGTGCCAGGGCTGGGAGTCAGAGGCCCTGCGCGCGCAGGAGTCCGGCATCCGCACGGTGCGGCTGCGCATTGGCGTGGTGCTGCACCCGGAGGGCGGCGTGCTGCACCGGATGCTGCCGGTGTTCCGCATGGGCGCGGGCGCGAAGGTGGGCAACGGCCAGCAGTACGTCAGCTGGGTGCACCGCGAGGACCTCTTCGGGTTGATGCGCTTCGCGCTGGAGCACCCCACGCTGTCCGGCCCGGTGAACGCCACGTCGCCGGAGCCCGTTACCAACGCGGCCTTCGCGCACACGCTGGGCGCGGTGCTGGACCGGCCCGCGGCGCTGTCGGTGCCGGGCATCGTCCTCAAGGCGCGCTTCGGGGAGATGGCGCGCGTGGCGCTGGAGGGCCAGCGGGTGATGCCCCGCCGCGCGCTGGAGGCAGGCTTCCAGTTCCGCTACCCCGAGCTGGCCGGCGCGCTGCGCGACCTGCTGCCCTCCTGAACATCAATCCTCTGTCGGCGGGTGGACGGGACGCCGCGCCAGGTCCCGGGCGCCGAGCGCGGGTGCGTACAGTGCGCGCCACGCATGGACGACACCCGGACGCTGGAAGCCCGCGCGCGCCGCGAGGGCACACCGCTCATCGACGGAGACACCGCCACCTTCGTGTGGAAGGGGCCCCGCCCCGTCTTCCTCCAGGGGGACTTCCAGGACTGGCGCGGCACGCCGCTGCCCCTGGAGCGCGTGGGCAAGGGGCTGTGGGCGCGCTCCCTGGCGCTGCCCGAGGACGCCTACGTCGAGTACGCACTCCAGGACGCGAAGGGCCGCCGCGTGCGCGACGTCCTCAACCCGCGCCGCTCCGACAACGGCTTCGGAGACTTCAACCACTGCTTCTGGATGCCCAAGGGGGAAGCCACGCCGCTGGGCCGGCGCATCCGGAACGTGCCGAAGGGCCGCGTGACGCGCCACCAGCTGGAGACGCACGAGTGGGCCGTGGGCAGGAAGCGCGCGGTGGCCCTCTACGCGCCGCCCGTGAAGGGCCCCGTGCCGCTGATGGTGGTGCTGGACGGCGACGACTACCTCAAGCGCGTGCAGCTGCCCACGCTGGTGGAGAACCTGGTCGCCGCGGGCCGCATGCGCCCGGTGGCCATGGCCTTCGTGGCCAACGGCGGCCCGGCCCGCACCACCGAGTACGCGTGCAGCGAGGCCACCGTGGCCTTCCTGGAGCAGCGCGTGCTGCCGCTCGCCCGCGAGCACCTGTCGCTGGTGGATGAGCAGCGCACGCCGGGCGCGCACGCGGTGCTGGGCTCGTCCCTGGGCGGCCTGATGGCGCTCTACGCGGCCCAGCGCCTGCCGCGCGTCTTCGGCCGCGTGCTGTCCCAGTCCGGCGCCTTCTCCATCGAGGGCACCGACATGGTCGTCTTCGACCTGGCCCGGCGCACGAACCAGCCGCCCCTGCACGTCTGGATGGACTGCGGCCGCTTCGAGGGACTCCAGGACGGCAACCAGCGCCTGCTGCCCGTCCTCCATGCGGCCGGCCACCGCGTCACGTACCGGCCCTACAGCGGGGGCCATAATTACCCCGCGTGGCAGACCAGCCTCCCGGCCGGCCTCGAAGAAATCTTCTCGACCGCCGGGTGACGCGGCGCGGCGAAGCCCCGGATTTCCGTCTGGGATGAAAGCCCCATGGATTCAAGGGTTTGGCTCGGGAGGAAGGCGGCCAAGGCTGGATGATCCAGGATTGGGAGGGGCACTTGACGCGGCAGGCGGCCAGCCGGGCGGGGGTTGTGGACCGCCAGGCCACGCAACCTGGGGGAAGGCCGATCCGATAACGGATGTAGGTGCGCAACCCGGCGCGAGTACCGCGACGGGCCCCTTCCCCCGCTCCTGGAGTCCCCTCATGTCTCGCGTCGATGGTGGCAACCGCCCGTCCATTCCCCCGAAGCGCTCGGAGTTCGAGCGGTCCGAGCGGAGCGACGTCACGCGCGACAGCAAGCCGGGGACGGCCCAGGGCCGGACGGCCGCCAACGCCAACGTGCGCTCGTTCCAGGGCCGCAGCGACTTCGAGCCCGCGCGCCCCGCCCCCGCGCCCTCCCGCCCCACGCCCCCGCAGGCGCAGGCCGTGAAGCCCCCGCCGTCGCCCGCGGAGGCGGAGTCCATTGCCCAGGCGGACATGGAGCTGGGGCTTCTGGCGGAGTTCCCGGACGCGGACGCGCAGAGCGGCATCGCGTCCGCCATGCTGCACGCGCACTCGGACGCGCCCGCGTCGCAGAACCGCATCGTGGAGCGGCTGAAGCAGGACGGCCGCCTGGAGACGCTCTTCGGCGAGGTGTTCCGCGAGGACAACCCGTACGTGGAGCAGCCGCACAAGAAGGCCATCGTGCAGGCGCTCGACACCGCGCTCTCTCGCGGCACGGTGACCGGCGACGACCTGCGCGCCTTCTCCCGTGGCACCTACGCCCAGGAGTGGCAGCAGATTGGCGCCGCGCTGGGTGACGCCCGGAAGTAGCCGCCCGCCAGGCCCCCGGCCCCCACGGCTTCACGCTTCTTCACGCGCATGCCGGTTGCGCCTGGACGCGCGCGCGCCAGGATGGGCCTCCCATGGTGGAAAGCCCGTTGCGCATCATCCTGTTCATCCTCCTCGTCAGCGTCGCGTCGGTCTACGTCCACGTCTACCTGTACCGGCGCCTCTTCCGCGACACGTCCACGAGCCGCGCCTGGCGCACCGCCGGCAAGGTGCTGCTGACGGCGCTGTGCCTGCCGCTGCTGTTGTCCTGGGTGGTGACGCGCATCGTGCCCTCCGCGTTCATCGTCGCCGTGTTCGCGTGGACGTGGATGGGCGTGGCCGTGTACCTGCTGCTCGCGCTGGCGCTGCTGGGCGGGGTGCGCTGGCTCGTGGCGCGCACGCGGGGCCACCGGGGCGTCGTCGCGCCGCTCGCCACGCCCGCGCCGGACCCCGCCGCGCCGCCGTCCCTGGCGGACCTGGCCGTCACCGTGCCGCCCCCGCCTCCCGCCGTGCCCCCGGTGGATGAAGACCGGCGCCGGTTCCTCGCGCGGGCCACCGCGGGCGGCGCGGTGCTCGCGGCCGGTGGCCTCACCGGCTACGGCATCTGGAGCGCGTTCCATCCGCCCGTGGTCAACGAGGTCGCGGTGCGGCTGCCCGGCCTGCCCAAGGCGCTGGACGGCTTCACCATCGTCCACATGAGCGACATCCACGTGGGCCCCATCATCCAGCGCCGCTTCATGGACGAGCTGGTGCGGCGGGCCAACGCGCTCAAGCCGGACATGGTCGCCATCACCGGCGACCTGGTGGACGGCACGGTGGACGACCTGCGCCACTCCGTCGCCGCGCTCCAGAACCTCCAGGCCAGAGCGGGCACGCACTTCATCACCGGCAACCACGAGTACTACTGGAACGCGAGCAAGTGGGCGGACGCGCTCACCGGCCTGGGCGTCACCGTGTTGCGCAACCGTCACGTGACCGTGGGCGACGCAGGCGGCGCGTTCGACGTGGTGGGCGTGGATGACTGGTCCATGCGCAACGGCCCCAGGGGCTACAACCTGGACGCCGCGCTCGCGGGCAGGAACCCCGACCGCGCCGCGGTGCTGCTCGCGCACCAGCCCTCCAACTGGGACGCCGCCGCGAAGGCGGGCATGGGACTGCAGCTGTCCGGTCACACCCACGGTGGACAGTTCTTCCCGTTCACCATCGCCGTCTCCACCATCTGGAAGCACGACGCCGGCCTCTTCCAGGAGGGCGACAGCTCCCTCTACGTCAGCCGTGGCACCGGCTTCTGGGGCCCGCCCCTGCGCGTCGCCGCGCCTTCGGAAATCGTTAAGGTGACGCTACTGGCAGTGTGAGGTGTAGATTTACCCGGAAATGGGCAAGGAACCAGCGAAGCGGGAAATCAAACAGGAGCGGGCCGCGCGAACGCGGGTCGAAATCCTGGAGGCCGCCATCACGTTGTTCGCCCGGCGGGGCTACCTGTCGACGACGATGTCGGACCTGGCGAAGGCCATCCGGATGACTCCGGGCGCGCTGTACTGGCACTTCCCCACCAAGGAGGACCTGCTGCTGGCGGCCATCGAGGAGCTGCACAACCGCTACCTGATGGAGTTCGCGCCGCTGCTCGCCGAGCGGCGCATCCTGTCCGGCCGGGAGCAGCTGGTGTTCGTCGTGTCGCGCACGTCGCAGTTCCTGCGCTACCACCGCGAATACGGCATCTTCTTCGGGATGCTGTCCGCGGAGTCCGCGGACTCCAACGACCGCGTGGCGGAGGCCCTGCGCGAGAAGATCTCCCTCTACGTGGCGGTGCTGGCGGGGATGATCCGCTACGGCCAGAAGCGGCAGGAGTTCCGCCAGGAGGTGGACCCGGTGCACATGGCCCACACGATGATGGGCGGCTACCTGGGCATCCTCCTGCACCACAACCTGTACCGCGCCACCGTGAACTACGACCCGCTGATGGCGTCGTTGGATCAGATCCTCTCCGGCGGCCTCCACGTGCGCGGCCCCCTGGGCTGATGCGCTGACCCCACCGGGCCGGGCGGCCCGGAACGAAAGACGCCCGGTCCCCCGCATGAGGGACCGGGCGTTTTCATTTCCAGCGGGAGGCTTCAGCGCCCCGCTCCCGGGTGAAGGGAGCGGGGTGCGGAGCCGGGACTACGGCAGCTGCTCGATGGGGCTCTGCGAGTTCTGCGGCTGACGCTCGGTGCGGGGCACGAAGTCCGACGCGTTGTTGTCGGAGTCGTGGCCGTTGCCCGCGAGCGCGTCCTCGCCGCCCGCGCCCATGGTCGCGGCGGTGGACGTCGCACGGGCCTTGCGCTCGAGGCTGCCACCCCTGCCCCCGGGCGTGGGGGCAGCGGCGCCCTCCACCACGGTGCGGCCGGTGCCGAAGCCCACGGTGTCCACCACGCCCGTGAGGACCGTGGGGTCCAGCGTCACCTCCGCCGTGCCCAGGCGGACGTTGCCTGTGTTGCCGGAGATGTCCGTGCCTCCCCACTTGTGGTCCGCGGGGACCGCCGCCGTGGAGTAGGTGTCGGCCGCGACCAGGTAGTAGCCGTGGGCCTTGATGGTCGCGGTGGGCAGCGTGGCCAGCACCGTGTAGTTCGTCGCCGTGCTGGCGGTGTTCCCCGTGCGGTAGAGCAGCTTCCAGCCGGTGAGGGTCACGTCCTTGTCCGTCGGGTTGTACAGCTCGATGTAGTCGTCCGCGTTCACGGTGAGGCCCTGGCCGGCGATCTCACTGATGACGACGTGGCCCTCCACCTCGGCCACGGTGACGGCCGCCTGCTTCGTCACGCCCTGATAGGACGCGGTGAATTGGCCGGTGCCCGTCTCCTGCGTGGCGGTGAAGACGACGGAAGCGGTCGTCTGGCCCTCCGGCACCGTCACCGTCGCGGCCGACAGCGAGCCCAGCTCCGAGGGCGAGAACGCCACGTCCACGGTCGCGCCGCCCGCCGGGGCCTTGCGGTCCAGCGTCACCACGAACGCCTGCGTCTTGCCCACCGTCACCGTCGCCACGCCCGGCGTGACGCTGGCGAGCTTCGCGGGCGGAGGCAGCACGGTCAGCGACGCCTGGCGCGTGATGCCGTTGAGCGAAGCGGACACCGAGCCCCCCCCCTCCCCTTCCGCGGCGGCGGTGAACGTCACCGTCGCCGACAGCTCGCCCGCGCCCACCGTCACCGACGTGGCGGACAGCGCGCCGAAAGGCGTGGCCGGAGCGGCCAGCGCCAGCAGCACCTGCACGGGCGTCGTCGGAGCGGACTCCAGCGTCACCGTGAACACCTGCGGCGCGCCCGCGTTCACCGTCGCGGTGGACGGGGTGAGCGACAAGAGCCGCGGCACGTCCGTGATGACGTTCACCGTGGCGCTCAGCGTGCCCAGCGTCACCGTGCCGGAGCCGGTGCTGGCCTCAGCCACCGTCAGGTCGAAGGTGGCCGTCAGCGCATCCGCCGTCACGGCCTGGACCGTGAGGGTGCCGAAGCCCGCGGGCGTCACCTCCGGAGCCAGCGTGGTGCCCGCCGGCACCGGCCGGTCGAACGTCACGGTGAAGCGCGCCGTGCCGCCCCGCGCCACGCCCACCGTCGCCGGGGTGAGGTCCGTGGCGTTGGCCGCCTCGTTCGTGCCCAGCACGCGCAGCGCGGCCTTCCGCGAGGACGTGCCCAGCGTCGCGGTGAGCTCCACCGCCTCCGCCTCCGCCCTGGCCTCCAGCGCCACCGTGGCGCTCGTCTGGCCGGCGGGAATCACCACCTGCCCACCCGAAGCGACCAGGGCCGCCGCGTTGCTGGAGGCGACGGTCACCGTGACGTCCACCGGGTAGGCGTTCGCCATCGTCACCGTGAGGGGCTGGGGAATCGCCTGGGTGCCGCCCACGCGCACGAAGCCGCCGGACGCGAAGGCCGTCAGCGCCGGCAGCGGCGGCAGGGGCATGGCCATGTCCGCCGCGCTCCGGGGCACCAGCTTGTGGTTGCTGAAGCCGAACGTCAGCACGCCGCGCAGCGCGGTGTACTCCGTGCCCAGCACCTGCGTGGGGTAGTTGAAGCCCTGGTCGCTCACCATCAGGCCCGCGGCCGCCGGGTCGCCGGCCTTGTTCTCGTCGACGATGAACTCGCGCTTGGGGTTCTCCAGGCGGGTGTTGAAGACGTTGCGGACCTCCACCAGCGCGCCCTCCAGCGCCCTCGCCCGCGGGCCGCCCGTGCGAATCGCCTCCGTGCGCACCACCACCGGCTCCGGCAGCGGGTTGCCGCTGCTGTGCTTCGTCACCGTGGCGTCAACCACCTCCAGCAGGCCGAAGTAGTTGATCAGCGTGCCCTCCACGCGGAGGTTGTCACCCACCGCCACCTCCGCCTTGGCGTTGTAGATGAAGAGGCCGGAGTCGTCCGCGCCCTTGCCCGCCGGGTAGTGCGCCACCTGCACCCAGTAGCCGCGGTCCGACTTGGCATCCAGCGCGGTCACCACCACGTCGTCCACCACCACCTGGGTGTTCACCAGGGAGTTGTTGCCGAAGGCCGGCGTCGTCTTCAGGTCGTAGACGGAGATGTTGCACGCGGCGCCGGCGGGGTTGGCCACCGGGCACGGGTCGCACGCGTCACCCACGCCGTCGCCGTCGGCGTCCTTCTGGTCGGGGTTCACCACGGTCAGGCAGTTGTCGCCGGGGGTGACCACGCCGTCGTAGTCAAGGTCGGACCGGTCCTCCGCCGAGCACGAGGTCGCGTCCGCCGGGCAGCCGTCACACGCGTCGCCCTTGCCGTCGCCGTCGGTGTCCTTCTGGTCCGCGTTGGTCAGGAACGGGCAGTTGTCGCGCCACGTGGGCACGCCGTCGTGGTCGTCGTCCTCGCCGCGCGGCATGGCGCAGATGCTGTCGCCCGCCTGGAGGGGGAAGGGGTCGCACGCGTCCCCCATGCCGTCGCCATCCGTGTCCAGCTGCCGCCCGTTGTCCATGGGACGCACGGCGTTGAAGATGGTGGGGCAGTTGTCGGTGGCGTCCGCGATGCCGTCCGCGTCCGCGTCCTCCGCGCTCGCCACGCCCGAATAGACGGTGGAGCCGTTGACGGCGGCGATGGGGAAGGCGGTGCCCACCGCGTTGCGCGCGGGCTCGCAGGAGGGCTCGTTGTCCGGCGTGCCGCACGCGAACAGCGGGTAGAGGCCCTTCGTGTCCGACGAGCCCTGGAACGCCGCCAGGCTCATCTTGATCTCCGACTGCACGCACGCGGCCTTCGTCGTGCCGCACACGTCCAGCGCGTCACAGGCGTCCGCGCCCTTGAGGCCGTCCACCAGCCCCTGGTCGCCGTAGAGCGGCTTGCCGCCGCGCATCGTCAGCACCACGTCCTGGGGCTCCGCGGCGATGACCGCGCGGTGCGGGGACGCCTGGTGGGTCCCCAGCCGGAAGATGGCCAGGTCCGCCACCTTCTTCGGGGCGATGCGGCCCACCTTCTCATGGACGTCCACCACGTCCGCCGCGTTGGCCGTCACCATCCGCCACAGCTCCTCGTCCGTGAAGGTCCTGGCGTAGCGGGTGGCGTTGAGGTGGTCCGCGCAGCGCAGCTCGCGCAGCAGGTTCATGGAGCCGGACTGGAGCCAATCCGTTCCCAGCGCGATGGACACGCCCAGCGTCTTGTACGCCGTCACCATCGCCGTGTCGCCATACAGCGACACGTTGGAGCGCGGCGACCACACGAGCGCGGTGCCATGCGCCGCCATCTGGGAGATCTCCGTCGCGGTCAGGCCCACGCCGTGGATGATGGCCGAGCGGGGGAACAGCACGTCGCCAGGGCCCGTGGACAGGCAGCGGAACTCGTTGAGCGCCGTGTCCGAGATGCCCTCCGCGATGTGCGGCAGGTACGCGGACGCGCGGGACGCGAACTTCGAGGACGACGGGAAGGAGGCGTAGCCGCAGCCCTCCGCGAGCGTGGTGCCGCCGCTGTCGCCCAGCGGGAAGGTGTCCGATTCGGCGTAGCCCTCCGCGAGCCCCTCCTGCTGCGAGGTGTTGGACACGTCCAGGTTGCGCAGGAAGCCGCCCTGCCCGCCCGCGCCCGCGATGGAGGTGGTGCCCGCCATCACCTGGCGCAGCTCCGACCAGCGGACCGCGTCCGTCTTGGAGTTGGCGGAGTTGCCCACCCGGGTGTGGTCGTTGGCGCCCGTGCGCCAGTCGTGGCGGTGCTCGTAGCGCTCCGTGCTGATGCGCGCCACGGGCGCGCCCGGGAAGGTGAGGTGGTCATGCGGGTTGATGAGGCCCGGGGAGATGACGCCCGTGGGGCACACCACCGCCGTCGCCTCCGCGGCGCCAGCCGCCTGCGAGCAGTCGCACGCGGCGCACTGGATGATGCCCTGGGCGTCCACCAGCACCTGGCCGCCCATCAGCGTTTCGCCGTCCTTGAGCACCACGCCGGTGAAGAGCTTCCCCGCCGTGCCCGGCTTCGTCACCGCGCAGGTGGCGCCATCCGGAAGCGGCGCGGGGGCCGCAGCCCAACACTGCGTCGTCCTGGAGGGCGAGACGGCACAGTCCGCCTCGCAGCCGTCGCCGCTGGTGGTGTTGCCGTCGTCACAGGCCTCGTTGACGTCCTTGATGCCGTCGCCACACTTGCCCGCGGGGCTGCCGTTGCACGTCGCCGCCGCGGTGGTGCAGTCCGCCTCGCAGCCGTCGCCGCCGGTGGTGTTGCCGTCGTCGCACTGCTCGGCGCCTTCCTTCTTTCCGTCTCCGCAGACCGCGCGAACCTCGGGTTCCTCCGAGCCACAGGCACTGCCCAACACTAGGACCGCGCCCAGGGCGGCCAGCCATAAACGGGAGCTGCGCATGAAGCCTCCTGCCCGAAGGCAGTGCCGTGAAGGAAGAGACGGTGTGGCGTGAAAGCCCCCCGTGCCTCGCACGCAGCGTGGGGCGGGGGTGCAACATTTCAGCGATACCTGACCCATGAAGTCCACTTCATGGGGCTCCAAAGGTCTACCGTAGGGCGGGAGGTGTGGTAGGAGCGCACCCAACGTGTGGGGGAGCAGGCGGATGACGCGTCCTGCCACGTTCTAGAGTGGGGGGGACATGATCACCCGGAATCCATCCAGCACCGTGTCGCGCTTCCTGGACGCGCACCTGCGCCGTGATGCGCAGGCGCGCGAGCTGTCGGTGGCGCGCTTCATGAGCATCCTGTCCGCCATCTGCGTGGTGGTGGCCGCGGCGCTGGGCCCCGCGATGGGCTGGGACCTGACGTTCGCGTTGATGGGGCTGTCGACGGTGCTGTCGGGCTACTACGCGTGCATGTGGTGGGTCCTGCGCTCCGGCGCGTTCCACCCGGCCATCCCGTGGCTCAACGTGTTCATTGAAGTGAGCATCCCGGCGGTGGTGCTCACCTTCGACCTGCGCTACCAGGGCCCCGTCTACGCGCTCACCGCGCCCACGCTGGTCATCTGGGGCACGCTGGTGACGCTGGCGGGCCTGCGCAGCAACCCGCGCCTGGGGCTGGCCGCGGGCGCGCTGGTGGCGGCGGAGTACCTGGCGCTCTACTTCGGCTTCGTGCGGCCGCTCCTACCGGACGAACCCCTGGTCACCCTGGCGCCGCTGTTCATCTGCGTGCGCGCGTTCTTCTTCGTGGCCACGGGGGCGCTGACGGCGACGCTGGCGCGGCACTTCCTGGAGCGCACGAAGAGCGCGCTCGCGGCGCTGCGCGAGCAGGAGGTCATGGGCAAGTACGTGCTGCACGAGCGGCTGGGCGCCGGCGGCATGGCGGAGGTGTACCGGGCCACGTACTCCCCGGAGGGCGGCTTCGAGAAGCAGGTGGCCCTGAAGCGCATCCTGCCGTCGTACGCGGACGACGCGGCCTTCGTGACGATGTTCCGGCGCGAGGCGGAGCTGTGCTCGTCGCTCTACCACCCCAACATCGTCCAGGTGTTCGACCTGGGCCGCCACGGCGGCACCTACTTCCTGGCGATGGAGTACGTGGACGGGATGCCCCTGAGCGCGCTGCTCAAGCCGCGCAGCCGCCGGCCGCTGCCCGTGTCCGCCGCGACGTTCCTGGCCGCGGAGCTGGCGTCCGCGCTGGACTACCTGCACCGTCGCACCAGCGCGGACGGCGTGCCGCTGCGCCTGGTCCACCGCGACCTGAACCCGCCCAACGTCCTGGTGTCGCGCATCGGCGAGGTGAAGCTGTCGGACTTCGGCATCGCGCGTGACGCGGTCCGCGCGAACCTCACGGTGGCCGGCAGCGTGCGCGGCAAGCTGGGCTACATGGCGCCGGAGCAGGCGCTGGGCCACGACATCGACGGGCGGGCGGACCTCTTCGCCCTGGGGCTCACGCTGCACGAGGCCCTCACCGGCCGGCGCGCGCTGAGCGGCCACTCGGAGGAGGTGCTGCTGCGCGCGGCGGTGGACCAGGAGGTCGTCCCGCCCTCGCAGCTCAACCCCGCGGTGCCGCTGGCGCTGGACCTCATCGTCATGCAGCTGCTCCAGAAGGACCCGCGGAAGCGCACGCCCAACGGCGCGGCGCTGCGTCAGCAGCTGCTGGCGCTGGACGGCCCCGCGGCCCCCTTCCCCCATGGACAGGCGGAGCTGGCGCGGGTGGTGCGCGAGACGAAGACGCTGGCGGAGCAGCTGACGCTGGAGACCGTGGAGACGGTGGCCATGGACAAGCCGTCCGTGGTGCGCTCGGCCTGACGCGGGACTCCAGCTGCGCGGGACGGAGGAGCGCGTTAGAACGCGGCGCGTTTCCCTCCGCCTGGAGCCCTCCGCCTTGGACATCGCCGTCATCACCTACACCGGACTGCCGCAGCTCCACCCGCTGGACGCGCCGCTGGTGCCCGCGCTGCGGGCGCTGGGTCTGGACGCACAACCGGTCATCTGGGACGACCCTTCCGTGGACTGGAGCCGCGTGCGCGCGGCGGTGGTGCGCAACGCCTGGGACAGCCACCTGCGCCGCGAGGAGTTCCTCGCCTGGGCGGACCGCGTGGGCAGCGTCACGCGGCTGTTCAACCCGGCGGACGTGCTCCGGTGGAACACGCACAAGGGCTATCTGAAGACGCTGGAGGCGCGCGGCCTGCCCCTGACGCCCACCGTCTGGGTGCCGCCCGGCGGGACGCTGGACGTGGCGGCGACGGCGCGCGAGCGCGGCTGGGACGCGGTGGTGCTCAAGCCCGCGGTGGCCGCGGGCGGACTCAAGGTCTTCATCGTCCGGCGCGAGCAGTGGGACGACGCGAGCGCGAAGGTGGCGGAGCTGGCGAAGGAGGGGGACGTGATGGTGCAGCCCTACCTGCGCGCCTTCGAGACGGAGGGCGAGCGCTCTTACATCTTCTTCAACGGCGTCTTCAGCCACGCGGTGCGCCGTCCGCCCACCCTGTCCACCGCGCCCCGGGGCTTCGCGGAGCCGCACGGCTTCACGCCGGACAACGCGGAGGAGCAGCAGGTGGCGCACGACGTGATGGAGGCGTCCGGGGGCGCGCGGCTGCTGTACGCGCGCGTGGACGTGGCCACGGACAACGCGGGGCGCACGCGCCTGCAGGAGGTGGAGGTGACGGAGCCGTGCCTCTTCCTGCCCATGGACGCGGGCGCGCCGGAGCGGATGGCGAAGGCGGTCGCCGCCCGGTTGTAGTCAGTGGACGGGGCGTTTCGCCCACTCGTGGACACCTGGGAGGCCATCAGGGCGACGCGGAGGCGGCGGATGGGGTTATGACGGGAGATATGCGAGCCCTGTTGCTCTCGCTGCTCATCCGGCAGCACATGGCACTCCAGGAGAAGTTCAACGCCAAGTACCCGCACGCGTGGCTGGTGTGGGAGGCGGGCGCGTGGAACGTCCCCGAGGAGCAGAACGTGGCGGCCACGCGGCTGCCCATGATGGACCTGCGCGACTGCCTGCCCGCGGGCGACGCGCTGTGCTTCGAGCTGATGGGGGTGGCGGACCGAGGCCCCCTCAAGCTGGGGCGCGCGTCGCACAACACCTTCGTCGTCAACGACGCCACGGTGTCGCGCGAGCAGTTCGCCCTGCACCCCACGCCGGAAGGCGGCTGGAAGGTGGAGCGGCTGGCGCAGTCCCGGCCGGTGACGGTGAACGGCGAGCCCCTGGAGGCCGAGCAGCACCGCCTCCTGCGCACGGGCGACGAGCTGAAGGTGGGCGACGTGCGCCTCACCTTCCACGACGCCCCGTCGTTCCACGCGCGCATCGGCCGCATCGCCGCGCAGGTGCTGGCGCAGGCCGCCACACCGCCCCCGCCGCGCTGAAGCAGCCACGCCGGCGCCGAGCACGCGCCGCATCCGCCACCGCATCGCGTGGCGCGGATGCCGGCGCACGCCTCCGCGCTGACGCCCGCCGCGGAAGCGCCGGAGCGGCGCCTACCGCCCCACGGTGCCAAGCGTCGTGTCCCGGGGATTCGGCGCCGTGGCCATCCACACGGCGCCGCCCGCGAGCAGCGCCACCGCGCCCGCCCCCGCCCAGACGTACCAGCGGCGCGTCCACGGCTTGGACGGGCTGACCTCCGTCGTCACGGACGCGTCCGGCACCTGCATGGCCAGGGCCTCCGAGGCCCCGTTCTTCTCCGGCGCGGCGGCGGGGCTCGCGGCGGCGAGCCTCGCCTCGTTGGCGCGGGCCTCCGCCAGCGCGGCCTGCTCCCGCGCCCGCTGCAGGTCGCGGTCCCGGGCGAAGCGCTCACGCTCCCGGCGCTGCTCCTCCTGGACGCGCGCCTTCGTGTCCATCTCCGCGACGAGCTCGCGCACCACGTCCGCGTTCGCCGGCTCCTCCTGCGACAGCGCCAGGTAGCGCCGGTAGAAGAAGGCCGCGCGCGACGGGTTGTTCAGCTGCCGGTGGCACTGCGCGATGTTGAAGAGGAACGCGGGCAGCGGCTTGAGGCGGTACGCCTCGCTGAAGGCCTTGAGCGCCCGGTCGAACTCGCCCAGGTCGTACGCCAGGTTGCCCTCGGAGAACTTCTCCCTCGCCTGCTCCTCCGCCGCGGCGGTGGCCGTCGCGTTCTCCGCCGCCGCCACCGCCGGGAACGGCGTCCCCAGCGCGAGCGCGAGCCCCAGGCTCAGCGCCTTGTGCTCACTGCGACGTGAACGGATCAATGACCGCATCCCTGCTTCCTCCCTTGCGGCCTGGCGCGCGCGCGGGGGCGCGGCGCGGCCCCGCGCTCGCCTTCACGAGCGGCACGGACAGCTCGGCGGCGGCGGCACCCTGCTTCAGCTCCACCGTCCGCTCCAGCGGAACGTAGCCCGTCAGTTCGACGCGCAACTGTGGCGGCACCGCCTGCCGGGTCAGCGCCTTCGTCAGCGGCGTGGTGCCCAGCTCCTCGCCCGTGTCCACGCGGACCACCTTCGCGCCCGGCGGCGACGAGTGCACCGTCAGCGTCACCGCGTCCATCGCGCCCGCAGCCGGCGGCTGCGGGGCGGCCGCCACCGCCACCGCCGGAGCCTGCTCCGCCTGGGAGGCGCGCATCGAGCGCAGCCCCGTCCACGTGGTGATGCCGGACACCAGCGCGAGCGCCGCCAGCCCCACGGACACCTGGAGCCGCCGGTCGCGCAGCATGCCCGGCACCTTCATGCGCAGGGTGGGCCGCTCCGCCTCCTCGACCAGCGCCTCCATGCGCGGCGCCCCGGCCGCGGAGGTGGGCATCAAGAGCAGCGCCGTGGTGACCTCCGCCAGCTGCTGCGGCCTTCCTTCCGGCTCCTTCGCCAGGCAGCGCATCACCAGCTCCGCCAGCTCCGGCGGCACGCGCTCGCCCGACGGCAGGTGCGAGGGCAGCGGCGGCGGCGGCTGGGTGATGATCTGCACCACCAGCTGCCCGAAGGCGGACGCCTGGAAGGGCGGGTGGCCGGAGAGCATCTCGTAGAGGATGTTGCCCACCGCGTAGATGTCCGCGCGCGCGTCCACCGGCAGCCCCGCGGCCTGCTCCGGCGCCATGTACGCCGGCGTGCCGATGATGGTGCCGTCCAGCGTGCCCGTGAGGCTCACGCCCGTCTGTGTGGTGATGAGCTTCGCGACGCCGAAGTCCAGCACCTTCACGAAGTCCTGCTGCCCGGAGCGCTGCGTGACGAAGAGGTTGTCCGGCTTGATGTCCCGGTGCACCACGCCCACCTGGTGGGCCGCGCCCAGCGCCGCGCACACCTGCACGCCCATGCGCTGCACGCGCTCGAGCGTCAGCCCCTCCTCCTTCAGGAGCGCCGCCAGGCTCTGCCCGCGCAAGAGCTCCATCACGCAGTAGACGTGCCCGTCGGGCGACTCGTCCACGAAGTCGAAGACCTCCACGATGTGCTCGTGGTTGATCTGATTGACGGTGCGCGCCTCCTGGAAGAAGCGCTGCACGAACGAGCTGTCCCGCGCGTGCTCCGGCTTGAGCACCTTGAGCGCCACCTGGCGTCCCAGCCGCACGTGCCGCGCCTGGAAGACGCGCCCCATGGAGCCTTCGCCTAGCAGCTTCTCCAGCTGGTAGTTCCCCAGCACCGTGCCCTCCTGGACCTCCTGTCCAGGGGGCGACATCACAGCCGGCATCCCGCCACTGTCGGTCACGGCATCACCCGAGTCAGACAGCACGGTGTGAGCGAGGAGATCGTCGGTGCCCATGGGGGGATCAGGTTTCCATGGCGGAGCGACCCTGCAACCCACGGGAGGGCATCTATCGCGCGAGAGACGGAAAAACTTTCGGCACGTGACGATTCACCCGCCGTGCGCCGCGTGGACAGGTGGCATGTGCGGCGACCGCGCACCTCTTGTCCACGGACATTGAAATACTTCTCCATACAGCCCACTCCCGTCCTGTTCCCCCGGCGGGGGATGGTCGCCGCTTGGATGCGGTTGGTCAACGTGCGCGGAGGTCGCCAGCACCGGGGGGCACGGGGAGTGTTCCCGTTCCTTTAGGGGGCGGAGGGCGGGCTGCCTGGCCTGCACGCGGCAGGGGGCCGGCTCGCTGGGGGAAGCTTGCCGGGGGCCGGGGGGGTCCGCACTCCTCAAGAGACAAGGAGGCGTGAAGATGGCGGACAAGAGGCTCTGGATCCTGGTGGCCAACGCGAGTCGCGCCCGGCTCTTCGCCACGGATGCGAAGGCGGAGAAGTGGGACCTCATCGAGCAGTTCCAGCATGACGAGAGCCGGGCCAAGCCCATCGATTTGTACAACCAGCCGGACAACCCCAACGCGGGCACGCTGCACAAACCGGTGACGGAGGTCGAGCCGGACGCCCGCCGGCAGCTGGAGCACGAGCGCTTCGCGCGGGAGCTGTCCGCCCGCCTGGACCGGGGCGTGGACTCGCACCTGTTCGATCAGCTGGTCATCGCGGCGCCGCCGGGGTTCCTGGGGCTGCTCCGGGGGCTCCTGAGCACGCGCGTGAAGCAGCGGGTGCGGCTGGACCTGGACGCGGACTACTCCAACCTGCCCGCGCGGGACCTGCCTGACCGGGTGCCCGTGCTGTAGGCGGCCAGTCGTCCGGGGGGTTCAGGGCCCGGGTTCTGGTATAGGAACCCGGGTCCTCTTCTTCGCGCGGCGTGCCATGCCTTCTTTCAAACTGCCGGCCCTGACGCTGCGTGGGCGGCTGCTGCTGTACATGACCCTGGTGTCGTGCGTGCCGCTCCTGGCGCTGACCGGGTTGCAGGACCGGCTGATGCGCCAGCAGACGGAGGCGCAGCTGGACGCCTCGCTGCGCATGGAGGCGGAGGGCTTCAAGGACCTGCTGGAGTCCACCCTGGCGGAGCGCGAGGCGAGCGCCCACAGCTGGGCGGAGGACCCGGTCCTGCGCCAGGCGCTGCGCACGAAGGACGCCTCGGACAGCGACGCGATGCTGGCGCTCTTGCAGCGGCGCTATCTCACCCTCAACGGCATCGTGCTCTTCAGCGACGACGGCGCGGTGGTCTCCACCAGCAGGCCCGACCTGAAGGGGGCGTACGCGGGGCGCGCGCAAGCCGTGCGTCAGGCGGCGTGGTTCCGCCAGGCGCAGGCCGGCGCCACCACCGCCGAGGGCGTGGAGGTGGAGGACCCCATCTACGGCGTGCACGTGCTGCCCCTGGCGGTGCCGGTGATGGACGAGCGCGGCCAGCGGCTGGGCGTGCTGCTCGCGGCGTTCGACTGGGGCCAGGTGGGGGAGCTGGTGAAGCCCGCGCTCGCCCGGGCCCAGCACCGCGGCCACCCCTCCTTCTCCCTGGAGCTGCAGCGCGCGGACGGCCGGACGCTGTTCGACACGCGCAAGGGCGAGCACGACGACACGGGCCGCGTGGCCATGGTCGCGGTGAACGGCGCGGAGGTGCGCGACGTGGGGGACGGGTGGAGGTTCCTGGCCCAGCTGGACCCGGACGAGGCCTACGGGCCGCTCAACGGGATGCGCCGGCTGGTGCTGGGGCTGGCCGCCCTCCTCGTGGCGGCGGTGGGCCTGGGCTCGTGGGTGCTGGCGCGCGGCATCACCCGGCCGCTGCGCGCGCTCAGCGAGGTGGTCCGCCGCGTGGTGAAGGAAGGCGACCTCACGCAGGTGATGGAGGTCCAGGCGGGACGCGACGAGGTGGGCGAGCTCACCCAGGCCTTCGGGCAGATGATGAAGAACCTGCGCGAGACGGCCACCAGCCTCCAGGAGGGCACCCACGTCCTCAGCGAGACGGTGGCGGAGTTGAACCTCGCCTCCGAGGTCCAGGAGCGCAACGTGGCCCGGCAGGCCGCCGCGCTCCAGGAGACGCAGGTGACGGCGCAGGAGATCAAGCAGACGTCGCTCCTGGCCGCGGAGAAGGCGGAGACGGTGCTGGGCGTGGCGGCGCGCGCGGAGGAGGTGGGCCGCGCGGGCGAGGTCGCCATCCGCGACAGCCTGGGCGGCTTCCAGGGCCTGCACGAGCAGTCCGGCGAGATGGCCATGCGCATCGTGCAGCTCAACGAGCGCACGCAGCAGATTGGCGGCATCACCCAGACGGTGAAGGACCTGGCGGACCAGTCCAACATGCTCGCGCTCAACGCGGCCATCGAAGCGGTCCGCTCCGGTGAGCACGGCAAGGGCTTCAGCGTGGTGGCGCGCGAAATCCGCAACCTGGCGGATCAGTCCATCCAGGCCACGGAGAAGGTGCGCGACATCCTGGGGGACCTGGGCCACGCCATCATCTCCACGGCGAAGATGACCGAGCAGAGCCACTCCAGCGTCGCGGAGGGCCTGGAGCAGGTGCGCACCAGCGGCGAGCACCTGAAGGAGCTGGCCACCATCGTCCAGGACAACGCCGCGGCGGCGCGGCAGATCGCCGGGGCGGTGAACCAGCAGAACGCGGGCATCGCGCAGATTTTCAGCGCGGTGACGGACCTGTCCTCCATGATGACGGAGACGCAGACCAGCCTGAAGTCCACCACCGGCGCCGCGAAGCGGCTGCAGGAAGTCGCGGGCCAGATGGAGGGCGTCGCGCGGTCCTACCGCATCTGAGACTGGGAGCCCCCTCGTGTCCGCCGTCCCCGCCGTGAAGGCCGTGCTGCTGGACCTGGGCAACGTGCTGGTGTTCCACGACAACGCGCTGCTCTTCGCGAGGCTGGCGGCGCGGGCGGGGCTGGAGCCCCAGGAGGCCGCGCGGCGGCTCACCGGCGCGGGGTGGACGGCGGCGAACCGGGGCCTGCTGGACGCGGAGGGCATCCGCCAGGACGTGTGCGGCGCGCTCGGCGTGGACCTGCCCATGGCGGAGTTCGCGCCGCTGTGGAGCAGCCACTTCACGGTGCACGACGCGGTGCTGCCGCGCGTGGAGGGGCTCGTCGGGCGGGTGAAGCTGGTGCTGGTGTCCAACACCAACGCGCTGCACGTGGCCTACTTGAAGCCCCTGCTGCCCGTGCTCCAGCGCTTCGACGCGCGGGTGATGAGCTGCGAGGTGGGGCACGTGAAGCCGGAGCCGGCCATCTACCGGCTCGCGCTGGACAAGGCGGGCTGCGCGCCACAGGAGGCCGCCTTCTTCGACGACCTGCCGGAGTTCGTGGACGCGGCCCGGGCGCTGGGAATCCGCGGGCACCTCTTCACGGACGCGCCCACGTTCGACGCGCAGCTCAAGTCGCTGGGGCTGTGAGCCTCGAAGCGGGAGCAGAATCCATCCGCTCGCATGGATATTGACATGACAGCCGGCCATGTCGATACATCACGGTCTGGAATCCATCCGTTCGCATGGACTTTGGGAGTTCCCGGCACATGGCTCGACCTGAGACCTCCTGGCTTCAGCCCCTTGCGGAAGCGGTCCGGACCCAACGGACGAAGCTTGGGTTGACCCAGCAGGAGGTCAGCGTCCTGGCGGGATGTGGCCCCGTCTTCATCTACGACGTGGAGAGCGGCAGGAAGGCCACCCTGCGCCTGGACAAGCTCCTGGACGTCCTTCACGTGCTGGGACTTCAACTGTCACTCGAGCCAGGCCAGCACCGCCTGCGGGTGAGCCAGCCAACGTGATGATCCGCCCGACCGACATCGAGGTCGCGGAGGTGTGGCGTGAATCCACCCACGTCGGCTCCATTACCCGAACGGCTCACGGCTCCATCTTCGAGTACACGGCGGACTTCTTCGAACAACACGAGGCAAGGCCTGGTGGCATCGCGGTCCACCTTCCCTATTCGAGGCGCCGCACCGAGACCCTGGGCACCAATCTCCACACCTACTTCGCGGGACTCCTCCCCGAAGGACTTCGCCTGCGGGTCCTCCTTCAGAACGTCAAGACGTCGGAGGACGATCTGCTCAGCCTGCTGGTGGCGGCGGGGGCCGATACCGTTGGGGACCTTTCCGTCATTCCCCGAGGGGACTCCTTCCCTGAACCCGCCCCCCGAAGAGCGAAATGGAAGCCCGAGTCCGTTCTCTTCGCCGAACTCTTTGCCCAGAGCCTCCCACTCCTGGGGACAGCGAACACCGAGCCGACAATTCCAGGCGTCCAGGAGAAGCTCTCCGCGTCCACCATCTCCTTTCCGGTCTCGTCCTCGGGACAGCGCGACTACATCCTGAAGCTCAACCCGCGCGACAAGCCCGAGCTCGTGCGCAACGAATCCTTCTTCATGGGCATGGCGAAGGAGTGCGGCCTGCGCGTCGCCACCACGAGGCGCGTCCAGGACCGTGAGGGGAACGACGGGTTGCTCGTCGAGCGCTTTGATCGCGGGTGGATGAAGGTGGAGAAACGCCTGCGCCGCGTGCACCAGGAGGATGCCTGCCAGTTCCTGGATCGCTATACCAGCGACAAGTACCGCATCACGTGCGCGGCCATTGCCGAGGGCCTTCGCGAGAACTGCGCCGCGCCCGTTCCCGAGCTTGCGCGCTTCCTCCAGCTCCTCGCGTTCAGCTACCTGATTGGAAACGGGGACCTGCACGCGAAGAACGTGAGCATCCTGGCGGATGGCCCAGGAGGGGGCTTCCGTTTGTCACCCGCTTACGACCTGCTCACCACCCTGCCCTACGGCGATCACCGCATGGCCCTGAAGTTCGAGGGGCGCGACGACAACTTCCGGCGCGCCCACTTCATCGCTTTTGGCGAGCGCTACGGCGTGAATGCGAAAGCCGTCAGCGTCATGCTCGACAAGCTGTGCACCCACGCGGAGCCCTGGCTGGAGCGCCTGGAGGAGATTGGCTTCGACGCGCGCCGCACGGACTTCCTGCGGCGGACGATGCACAAGCGCCTGCGTGAACTCCGCGAGCCATAGGCCTGCTACCGGTAGCGCGCCAGGGGCGGCTCGGACCGGGCGGCCTCCGTCCACTTGAGCATCGCGGGCAGGCCCAGCACCGCGTCGCGGTACTCGGCGATCTCCGGACGGAACGGGACGCCGTAGGTGATGAAGCGGGTGATGACGGGTGCGTAGAACGCGTCCGCGATGCTGAAGGCGCCGAAGAGGAAGGGCCCGCCCTTTCCGTAGCGCTCGCGGCAGCCCGCCCACAGCCCCTGGATGCGCGCGATGTCCGCGTGCACGCCCGGCGCGTCCACGCCCGGCACCGTCTTGCGCGCGGTGATGTCCATGGGGAGGTTCGTGCGCAGCGCCGTGAAGCCCGAGTGCATCTCCGACGTCACCGAGCGCGCCATCGCGCGCGTCGCGCGGTCCTCCGGCCACAGCTTCGCTTCCGGGAAGGTCTCCGCCACGTACTCGCAGATGGACAGCGAATCCCACACCACGGTGTCGCCGTGCTTGAGCACCGGCACCCGGCCGCTGGGCGAGTGCATGGCGATGAGCGCCGCCGTCTCCGGCGTGTCCAGCGGCACCAGCACCTCGCGGAACGGCTGGCCGGTGTGGGCCAGGGCCAGGTAGGGGCGCAGCGACCACGATGAGAAGTTCTTGGAACCAACGACCAGGGTGAGCTCGGACATGGCGCGGCACCTTACCGCCGCGCGTCCGTTCGTCAGCCTCAACCGTCCGCGGGAGCGCGCTTACGGCCCAGCAGTGAACGCACGCGCGACAGCAGCGCACGCCCGTTCCGGGGCTCCGCCGGCGGATCGATGCGGAACACCGCCACCGGCAGCCGGATGTTCTTCAATTCGTTGCGGCCCAGCCGCACGGGCGGCGCCTTCAGCCGGCCCTCCAGCTGCGCGGCCAGCGTCTCGCTGACGTAGACGGTGCCCGGACGCGCCAGGGACTCGATGCGGGCCGCCAGGTTGACGCCCTCGCCGAACACGTCGCCGTCGCGGTGCACCACCATGCCCAGGTGCGCGCCGGCGCGGACGGACACGCGCTGCTCGGTGGGGACGGCGCGGTTGCGCGCATCCACGGCGGCGCGCCACTCCTGCGCGAACGACACCGCGGGCAGGCCGGATTCGAACTCCAGGAGGAAGCCACCCTCCTCCAGCCGCTTCACCTCGCGGCCACCGTGGCGCGCGAGCAACCCGCGCACCAGCTGACCGTGCTCCTCGTGCAGCGCCTGTTGTAGCGACTCATCCCGCCAGCGTTGACCTGCAGGGGCCTCCATGTCCGTGAACATGATGGCCGACATCGTCCGGGGCTCCGGGGCCTCCACCACCATCGTGCATCCTCCCTCCCCCCGGCGTGAGACAACCGAGATGCTACCGCACGACGGGCGCCGGCTCCCAACCACCCCGGGAAGGCGCCCGGACGGCGACGTTCCGGGGAACGCAACCGTGCGAAGACAGAGGCGGACTGAAGTTCCGCACTCCCACGGTAGTGCCTTCCTGACGCGGCGCACCAAGTACCCACGAGGTTCTGGGTCGCGGCTGTCCGGCACCCGACGCGTCGCGGTGGCAGACGTCCAGTGCGCGTCAGGTGATGGGTGCGCGCCCCGTCCGCGGCGGCCACGGAGGGCCCGCGGGCCATGATCCACTCAGACGAGAAGGTCCGGCAGATGGCGCGTTCGCTGCTGCCGTCGAAGAACCGGGAGGCCGCGCGCTCCGCGAAGGCGCGCATCCACCGCTCGGCCCGCCAGGAGGCCCGTCAGGAGCTGGCGGTGTGGATGAAGGCCGGAGACATGGAGCACGACCTGCCCTCCTTCGCGCCGTGGGAGCGCAAGGAGATCAGCAGGGAGGTGCGGTGGCGGCGCGACGGCGACAAGGTGATGCCGTTCATTCGCTGGGCCACCGCTCGCACGCGCGAGATGCGCCGGGAGGATCGCCTGAGCCATGTGCGCAGCCTGCTGCCCAGGGGCGTCATTGGCGAGCACGCGCTGGGCCACGTGGAGTACACGACCGCGTTCGAGGACCCCATCGAGAAGGCGTGGCGCAATCACTACTGGCTGCTCAGGCAGGCGCGGCGCAAGGGGGCACTGTTGGATCGAGGTGAGCAGGCGCGGCTTCTGCGCGCGCTCCTCCAGGAGCCCGACGGCCACCGCACCTTCAACCGCTTCCTGCGCGAACGCCACACCTGGGCATCGTCACCGCGCACCGCGGCGTCGCGCCCCTGTGGAGGCATTCCGCCGCACCGGCCGCTCATGGGCCTGCATGACGTGCTTCCCTTCCTGGACACCCTGACGAGGCCTCCCTGGGGCAACGTCGTCCGCAACTGGGGACATCAGGAACCGCCAGCGCACTGGGTGCGCCTGTTCCTCCAGCGCTTCAAGGCGCACCGGGGCCACATCCCCTCCGTGCGCGCCGCGCTGGAGGCGGAAGGACTGCTGAGCAGCGACCTCTCGGCGTTCCACACCGGAAGAGCCGCGGCGGCCCGGCTCCGAAAGCCCCCGGACCGCTGAATCCTCCCGAACCTGTCCGACTGTCGGACAGGTTCGGGATCGCGTCGACGCCTCAGCGGGCCGGAGCCGCGGACGCCGCCTGCGCGCCCTTCAGCTCGTTGACCACGCGGGTGGCGCCGTAGACGTGCTCCAGCGCGGCGAGGATGCCGTCGCCGTGCACCGCCACCGCGCGGTTCGTCTCCGGCACGTAGAGGTAGCGGCCCCCCAGCGACGGCAGGTTGCCGTCGAAGATGAGCCCCACCACCTGCCCGTCGCGGTTCACCACCGGCGAGCCGGAGTTCCCGCCGATGATGTCGTTGGTCGTCGCCATGTCCAGCGGCGTCGCGTCCGGCACCTCCCCCTTCGCCTTCACCCACGGCGCCGGCAGCTTGAAGGGCTCCTTGCCCGTGTCGCGCCCGTACGCGCCGCCGAACGTGGTCAGCGCGGGCACGGCCTTGCCGTTGTCGTCCCAGCCCTTCACCTGTCCATAGTTGAGCCGCAGCGTGAAGGTCGCGTCCGGCGCGCCCGCGGTGCCGTTCACCAGCAGGTACGCCTTCGCCAGCCGCTCTCCGTTGCGCTTGAGCACCGCCTCCACCGTGTCCTCGTAGCGCTTGCGCGACGCGCGCGTCTCCGCGTCCACCTTGCGCGCCAGGACGATCATCGGATCCTTCGACGCGTCCACCGCCGCCTTGCCGCCCTCCAGCAGCGCCTGGCGCACCTTCACGTCGCCCAGCTTGGAGCCACGCACCAGCGCCTTCGCCAGGTCCGCCGGGGCCTCCTTCTCCAGCACCCGCCGCACGAACGCGTCGTCCGCGCCCAGCGTCTCGCGCAGCTTGTTGAAGCCGAACGTCAGCGTCAGCGTCTCCAGCTCCGCCGGGATGGGCGCTTCACGCAGCAGCCGCTGCTTCAGCGCCGGGAGCTGGCCGTCGGTGTACTCGCGCAGGCGCTCCCCGTTGGGCTTGGGCAGCTCGTCCGCCGCGCGCACCAGCGCCTGGGCGTAGGAGAACAGATCCGAGCGGAACGCGTCCCCCGCGCCCTTCATGCGGTAGTCGCTCATCATCCGGCGCCACGCATCCAGCGCCTGCGACGTCTCCTCCCACATGCCCTGCGTCAGGGCCCTGGCCTGGGGGTTCGCTTCGATGCGCTTCTTCAGCTCCGCCTCCTCCTGCCGCTTGCGCGCGAGGACCGCGGGGTCCGCCAGCGTCTCCTGCCGGCCCTTCAGCGCCTTGAGCCCGTTCTCCACGCCGCGCAGGCTGGAGCGCGCCACGCGGTAGCGCTCCGGCGACGCGCTGGTGAACTCGCGCAGCGCGCCGCGCATCTCCGAAAGCTGGAGCAGCGTCTGGGGCAGCGCCACGTCGCGCTGGAACTCCAGCTCCGCCACCGTGCTCTTGCGCTCCGTGCCGCCCGGGTGGCCGGAGACGAAGACGAGGTCGCCCTCCTTCGCGCCCTCCTTCGCCCACGGCAGGTAGTCCGGGCTCTTGGCCGGCGCGTCGTCCTGCCACACGCGCATGAAGGCCACGTCGTAGCCGTAGCGCGGGAAGTTGAAGTTGTCCGCGTCGCCGCCGAAGGCGGCCATGGAGAACTCCGGCGCGAAGACGAGCCGCACGTCCTGGAAGCGGCGGTACTTGTAGAGCTGGTACTTGCCGCCGTTGTAGAGCGTCACCACGTCGCAGCGCACGTCCGCGCCGGTGGTGCACGCGGCCTCCACCGCGGCCATCTCCTTCTTGAGCGCGGTGTTGAAGGCCGCGCCGGACTGGCCCTTCGTCGCCGTGTTCATCCGCTCGGTGACGTCCGTCATCTCCACCAGCTGGTTGGCTTCAATCTTGGGACAGCGCCGCTCCTCCTTCGCCGTCTTCGCCTGGAAGCCCTTCGCCAGCAGGTCGTCCTTCGCGGTCGTCAGCTCCTCGATGCAGCTGCGCACACAGTGGTGGTTCGTCATCACCAGGCCGTCCGGCGACACGAAGCTCGCGGAGCAGCCGCCCGCGAGCCGCACGGAGCCCAGGCGCACCTTGTCCAGCCAGGCCTGGTCCGGCTCGAAGCCGTAGGCCTTCTTCACCTGGGCGGCGGGAAAGGCGTCGTAGGTCCACATGCCCTCTTCCGCCGCGGCGGGGAGGGACGACAGCAGGCCAAGCGCGAGCAGTCTGCGGTACACGGGGAGTCTTCCTTCGTGGGAGGGGAAACGGGCAGCCGGTTTTGTCAATGCGGCCGGGCGCGCGTCAACCGCTTGGGACGCCGGGTATTCCAAGCCCATCCCGGGAGCGTGGGCTATGCTCGCGGGCCCATGTCCGTGAAGCACCACGTGTACCTCGTCCCCGGGTTTTTCGGGTTCACCAACCTGGGCGAGCTCCTCTACTTCGGCCACGCGTACGAGTTCCTGAAGCAGGACCTCGCCCGCCGGGGAGTCGACGCGGAGGTGGTGACGATCATCTCCCACCCCACGGCCTCCATCCGCCAGCGCACCGCGGACCTGCTCAAGGTCGTGAGCGAGACGGCCTCCGGGGACGACGGCCCCATCCACCTGGTGGGCCACTCCACCGGCGGCCTGGATGCCCGGCTGTTCGTCTCCCCCGGCGCGCAGGTGTCGGAGTCCCTGGAACTGGAGCCCTTCGCGCGCCGCGTGCGCTCGGTGGTGACGCTGTCCGCGCCCCACGCGGGCACCCCGCTGGCCACGTTCTTCCTGGGCCTCTTCGGCCAGCAGCTCCTGAAGCTCCTGTCGCTGTTCACCATGTACGTGCTGCGCTTTGGCCGGCTGCCCCTGAGCGTGGTGTTCCGCTTCGGGCACCTGATGGCGCGGGCGGACAACCAGCTGGGGTGGAAGGCGACGCTGCTGGATCAGCTCTTCGACCAGCTGCTGGGGGACTTCTCCAGCGAGCGGCGCGACGCGGTGACGAAGTTCCTGTGGGACGTGGGCCGTGACACGTCGCTCATCCCGCAGCTCACGCCGGAGGGCATCGACCTGTTCAACGGCGGCACGCATGACCGGCCCGGCGTGCGCTACGGCTCCGTGGTGACGCAGGCCCGGCCCCCTTCCCTGCGCACGCGGCTGGCCGCCGGTCTGGACCCGTACGCGCAGCTCACGCACACCATCTACGCGTTCGTGTACGGCCAGACGCAGCGGATGCCGCTCACGCAGCTGCCCCTGCACACGCCCGCGCAGACGGCGGCGCTGGTGCAGGCCTACGGCGCCATGCCCGGCCCCACCGCGTGTGACGGCATCGTGCCCACGCGCTCGCAGGTGTACGGCCGCGTGCTGGCGGCGGTGCGCGCGGACCACCTGGATGCCATTGGCCACTTCGACCAGCCGGCGCACCAGCCCCCGCACGTGGACTGGCTCATCTCCGGCTCCGGCTTCCGCCGCCCCCAGTTCGAGGCGATGTGGAAGACCATTGGCGACTTCCTCCTGGAGGAAGAGCCGCCGCGGTAGCCAGCCTCGCCCGCCGCACCACCCCTGGAGCTGCCCCTGAAGACCCTTCGTCTGTGGTCCGCCTGTCTCGCGCTCACCGCCTGCGCCAGCACGAACACCGCTTCGAGCCCCTCCTCCGCCGAAGCCCCGGCCAGTGTGAAGCTCTACGCCATCGACTGCGGCCACGTGCAGCTCGGTGATGCCAGCATGATGGCGGACGACGGTTCGTTGAAGGGCGTGTCCAACGAGGGCATCGTCCCGTGCTACCTGATCCGCCATCCCAAGGGCGACCTGCTCTGGGACAGCGGCCTCTCCGAAAGCATCGCGGACCTGCCGGGGGGCCTGCGTCCGCAGGGCCAGCCCGTGCGCTTCGAGTTGAAGAAGAAGCTCACCGCGTCGCTGGGCGAGCTGGGACTGGCGCCGGCCGACATCGAGCTCGTGTCGTTCTCCCACCTGCACTTCGACCACGCGGGCAACGCCAACCTGTTCGCGGGCTCGACGTGGATCGTGGATGCGGAGGAACGCGACGCGGCCTTCTCCGAGCAGGCCGTGCAGCGCGGTGAGGTCCCCCACTACAGCGCGCTGGAGCACGCGAAGACCGTGCGCATCGAAGGCGACGCCCCCTACGACGTGTTTGGCGACGGCGCCGTCACCATCCACCAGGCCCCCGGGCACACGCCCGGCCATACCGTGCTGCTGGTGAAGACGGCGAAGTCCGGCGCCGTCCTGCTCACGGGTGACTTGTGGCCGCTGCCCCAGTCGCGCGAGCGGCAGCTGGTGCCCGTGTACAACTTCAACCGCGAGCAGACGCTGGAGTCCATGAAGCGCGTGGAGGCGCTGGCCAGGGACTCCAACGCCCGCGTCATCCGCGAGCACGTGCCCGAGGACTTCGCCGCGCTGCCCGCGTTCCCCACGCCGCTGGAGTAGGCCCTATCCGCGCTTGAAGACGGCCAGGAAGCACGATTCGGCGACGCACTGGCCGTCGGTGCCCAAGAGGCGCACCGGAATCTACGCCTCCGCCTTGTCCCCCGTCGCGCGCAGCTCCGACGCGACCTTCTGGAGCAGCTCCTCCGGGGACGACGGCCCCATCCACCTGGTGGGCCACTCCACCGGCGGCCTGGATGCCCGGCTGTTCGTCTCCCCCGGCGCGCAGGTGTCGGAGTCCCTGGAGCTGGAGCCCTTCGCGCGCCGCGTGCGCTCGGTGGTGACGCTGTCCGCGCCCCACGCGGGCACCCCGCTGGCCACGTTCTTCCTGGGCCTCTTCGGCCAGCAGCTCCTGAAGCTCCTGTCGCTGTTCACCATGTACGTGCTGCGCTTTGGCCGGCTGCCCCTGAGCGTGGTGTTCCGCTTCGGGCACCTGATGGCGCGGGCGGACAACCAGCTGGGGTGGAAGGCGACGCTGCTGGATCAGCTCTTCGACCAGCTGCTGGGGGACTTCTCCAGCGAGCGGCGCGACGCGGTGACGAAGTTCCTGTGGGACGTGGGCCGTGACACGTCGCTCATCCCGCAGCTCACGCCGGAGGGCATCGACCTGTTCAACGGCGGCACGCATGACCGGCCCGGCGTGCGCTACGGCTCCGTGGTGACGCAGGCCCGGCCCCCTTCCCTGCGCACGCGGCTGGCCGCCGGCCTGGACCCGTACGCGCAGCTCACGCACACCATCTACGCGTTCGTGTACGGCCAGACGCAGCGGATGCCGCTCACGCAGCTGCCCCTGCACACGCCCGCGCAGACGGCGGCGCTGGTGCAGGCCTACGGCGCCATGCCCGGCCCCACCGCGTGCGACGGCATCGTGCCCACGCGCTCGCAGGTGTACGGCCGCGTGCTGGCCGCGGTGCGCGCGGACCACCTGGATGCCATTGGCCACTTCGACCAGCCGGCGCACCAGCCCCCGCACGTGGACTGGCTCATCTCCGGCTCCGGCTTCCGCCGCCCCCAGTTCGAGGCGATGTGGAAGACCATTGGCGACTTCCTCCTGGAGACTTCCAAAGCAATAGCCAACGACCTACGCAATCAACCTAAACGTAACGGCGTCATCAGACGGATGCCTAAACATCAGCGTGCTCTTCTCTGCAAATTCCCGCAGCTTCTCCACAATCTCACGAGCTTGGCCTTCTCGACCTGCCGGGACCCGGATAGCCTTCTCAAGAGCATGCCAGAAGCCGCCTCCCTGCCTTCTCACCGATTCATCGAGGAGCGCACTCATCAGCCACAAATCACCAACACTTCCAGCTAGAAACAGCATCAAAACAGCGAGTGCCGACGCCTCACAGTCCCAGTCCCAATTAAGTATAGCCGTAACCAATCTGGCGCCAGTCCCATCCTCGCCACCGCGCTGCACAAGAGCCTCCGCGTAGTTAAACCACGCAAAGCTGCACAGTGCATCCACAGGCAAGACTTTACTCAAAAGTTCTTCCTGCTGCTCATTCGGCCGCCTATACGCCTCTTGCGCCATACGCAACGCGACTCCTTTGCGCCGAAATTGCCGACCGAATCTCTCGGCGAAAAATCCAGCCATCCACCTCTTCAACACAAACTCTGCGATTGGGCGCTCCTCATCCTTCAATGCCGCATCGAATACACGTCGCGCTTCTGGGTAATCTCCCAACGCGAGCAAGACATCAGCCAAGAGAGCGCCAATCCTTCGCCCCTCGGCAGTTCCTTCGCCAGCAAGAGCAACTGCTACTTCGTAATAAACACGAGACAGCCGATGATGCCCTGAGACAAACAAGCTCCCTGCTGTCTCTGACCACCAATACTCTCTCCTGTAGTAGTCCGGATCTGACTGAGCGGCCGCAAGATAGGTGACAAAGGCCTCCCTGCAACAACCGGAGCACCTCAGACTATTAGCCAATCCATATAGAATGGTCGCCTTTCTCCTCTCCTCAACGACCAACCCTAAGGCTCTCTTAAGCAATCCCCTGTACGTCTGCCGGACGTACTCAGTACCTTTTGCCGCCACGGCAACAGCAAGAGTGACAGCAGCATCGACATGCCCTTTCTCGATTAGAAATTCCGCCAATTCCACCCCCTCATAGGAGCGTCGCGCCTTGGCAAACAACGTGGAGATCTGCGGCTGCATCAAAACCAGCAACGGTTCGGAGAAGACTCCGCTCTCTTCAAGAACAATGCTGCGGAGCAGTTCCAGCGCAAGATCTCTCAGCCCCGCAGCCGAAAGCATCAAACACAAATAAACTCGAACGAACGCAATAAAAGCTGGCTCAGAGAGGTCATTTCGCACGGAACCAAGCTCAATTCGTCCGGATGACCGAAGGCGTCTCCATATCAAACAGCGCTCTTCGACCCCAACGGCAAGCTCCACTTCCGCATCACGCTCCACAAATCTAAGTTTCCCACTGCGATCTTTTTTCGCAGCCCATG
This sequence comes from Corallococcus exercitus, assembly GCF_042231735.1. Classification (GTDB taxonomy): domain Bacteria; phylum Myxococcota; class Myxococcia; order Myxococcales; family Myxococcaceae; genus Corallococcus; species Corallococcus exercitus_B. The sequence goes on along the minus strand of NZ_CP102577.1, from coordinate 7,712,760 downwards.
AGGCTAAATCAGCAGTGGCTCTACGAGACTCATCGGTCGTTGCTCCTCCGTTCACGACAATCTGTATTGTAACTGGCCCTAGGACAGCCGTTTCCCCAACCCGCTCACGATAAAACTGCCTCACCTCAGACGAAACTGTCTTTTGACTCTCAAGACTCAGAAAATGCGACAACCTCACGGCAACACTGTCCTGCATGTGCCATTTGCCTACTCCCTCGGCGTCCAAGCCGGCCCAGACGGCATGAACCCAATCATAAAACAGCCTTCGACTCTTGGCATCATACGCCACCAACATGACTGGGATTGTCAAATCCAGATAGTGTCGCAAGCGCTCGGTCTTGAACCGATAACCAGCGACCTCACCATCAACATCGAGTGAGTCAGAACCTTTCAACTGGACGAAGAAAAATAAATTTGTCGCCTTATTATCCTCGAAAATCTGCACCTGCAAATCGATCCCATAATCACTCTCCTGAGACCTAACCACCCACTCAGCGGGAGTGGCATTCTCAAATGCCCGCCTAGACTCCTCTTCAATCACATGCTGCCTGCTTCTGGTTGGCATCAACACTCCCAAGTTTTAGCGCTTAGCACCACACCTAAACACAAACACCGCGCTAGCTACCCGCGCTTGAAGACGGCCAGGAAGCGTGACTCCGCGACGCACTGGCCGTCGGTGCCCAGCAGGCGCACCGGAATCCACGCCTCCGCCTTGTCCCCCGTCGCGCGCAGCTCCGACGCGAGCTTCGCGAGCAGCTCCTCCGGGGGCTCGCACACCGCGCTCACCGCCGTCTTCGCCTTCGCGTGGAAGGCGACCTCCATGCGGTTGACCAGCATCTTGTATTGGCTTGGCGGGAAGCGGCGGAAGAGCATCACGCCCATCGTCAACTCCATCACCGTCACCTGGGCGCCCAGGTACACGCTGCCCACGTGGTTCTTCGTCTTGCGGTCCAGCGGCACCGTGGCCTTCACGCGCGCGTCCGTCACCTCGTCGATGCGGTAGCCCATGGCCGCCGCCAGGGGGACGATGTTCTTCACCGCGAGCGTCGTCAGCGCGTTCGCCGCGCCCGGTGACACCCGCCGCACCTTCTCCACCAGCTCCAACGCGAACATCCGGTCCTCCACCCTTCCCGTCTGACTTCCGGCGCGCATCCTATCCACCCGCTGCGTCCGGCGTAGAGTCCGCGGCCCTATGGACGCAAGCGTGGACGTGCTCGTCATCGGCGCGGGCGTCGCGGGACTCACCGCGGCCCGGGACATCGCTCGCACCGGCGCCACCGTCGCCGTGCTGGAGGCGCGCGACCGGGTGGGCGGCCGCACCCTCACGCGCGACGTGGGCGGCGGCCTCGTGGACCTGGGCGGCCAGTGGGTGGGCCCCCGGCAGCGCCACGTGCTCAAGCTCGCGGACAGCCTGGGCCTCCAGCGCTTCCCCCAGCACCACCACGGCACCAAGGTGCTGGAGGTGCGCGGCGAGCGCCGCACGTACCAGGGCAAGGTCCCGTCCCTGCCCCTCCTGTCCCTGCTGGATTTGCAGCGCATCGTCTGGAAGCTGGATGGCCTGGCGAAGCGCGTCCCCCGGGAGCAGCCCTCCGCCGCGCCGAAGGCCGCCGAGTGGGACGCCCTCACCGTGGAGCAGTGGAAGCAGCGCCACGTGCCCACCTGGGGCGCCCGCGCCGCGCTGGACATCGCCACGCGCGCGGTGTTCGCGGCGGAGCCCTCCGAGCTGTCCTTCCTGCACTTCCTCTCCTACGTGCACTCCAACGGCGGCCTCATGCCGCTGACGGAAGTCGAAGGCGGCGCCCAGGCGGAGCGCTTCGTGGACGGCGCGCAATCCCTCTCACGGCGGCTGGCGGAGGCGCTGCCCCCGGAGCGCGTCCTCCTCTCCGCGCCCGTGAAGGCCCTGCTCCAGGAGGGTCGCGGCGTCACCGCCACCACCGAGGATGGCCGGACCTTCCGCGCGCGCTACGCGGTGGTGGCCACGCCGCCCGCGCTCGCGGAGCGCATCGACTTTGGCGCGGACCTCCCCGCGGGCCGCCGCCGCGCGCACGCGGACATCCCCATGGGCAGCGTCATCAAGGTCGTGGCCACCTACGCCACGCCCTTCTGGCGCGAAGCAGGCCTGTCCGGCGAGGCCTTCAGCGACGTGGGCCCGGTGCGCCTGTGCTACGACGACTGCGGCCCCCAGGGGCACCACCCCGCCCTCGTGGGCTTCTTCCTGGGCGACACCGCCCGCGCGTGGACGGGCCGCCCCGCCGAGGACCTCCACCGCGTGGCCCTGGCGGACTTCGCCCGCTTCTTCGGCCCCCAGGCCCTCACGCCCGTGGCCATCACGGCGCTGGACTGGAAGCAGGAGGCGTTCAGCACCGGCTGCTACGTGGGCCTGCCCCGCCCCGGCGCCCTCACCGCCATCGGCGACGCGCTCCGGGCCCCCTTCGGCCGCGTGCACTGGGCGGGCACCGAGACGGCCATCGAGGGGTGCGGCTACCTGGACGGCGCGGTGGAGTCCGGCGAGCGCGCCGCCACGGAGGTCGCCGCCCGGCTGACCGCCCCTGACGCAAGCTGAGCGCACGCGGCGGCCCGGCCGCCTGCCCTCCGAGCCAGCCGTGCAGCCAGGCGGCATGTGCCGCGCCGTGGCCAACGGCCCCCTGCATCCCCACCCTGTGGGAAGCGCCGAGACGTCATGCCGACGGCCTGCCGCGCGCAAACCACTTACGAGGGAGCAGGACCATGTACACGACCAGCCACGTGAACCTTCCCCAGGACGCGCGCGAAGGGCTCATCGACATGCTCAACACGCTGCTCGCCAACGCCATCGACCTGCACTGGCAGGTGAAGCAGGCGCACTGGAACATCCGGGGCACGCACTTCTACAGCCGCCACCTGCTCTTCGACGAAGTGGCCAAGCATGCGCGCAAGCACGCGGACTCCTACGCCGAGCGCGCGGGCGCGCTGGGCGGCTACGCCCAGGGCACCATCCGCCTGGCCACCAACAACAGCGAGCTGCCCGAGTACGACCTGCAGGCCGTGGACGGCGAGGCCCACATCCGCGCGCTCGTCGAGCGCGTGGGCCGCTACGCCGCCAGCCTCCGCGACGGCATCACCAAGTCCGAGGACGCGAACGACCCCGTCACCGCGGACATCCTCACCCAGACCCTGGGAGAGACGGAGGAGGACCTCTGGTTCCTGGAGAGCCACCTCAACGGCGACGCGCGCGCCGGGATGACGATGCCCACCAAGGGCGGCAGCCGCCGGGGCCGCGCCGCCGAGGACATCAGCCAGGTCACCACCTGACGCAAGCCAAGACACACTCCCCTTCCCCGGGCAGGTTCTCCTGCGCGGGGAAGGCTGGGAGCGTATAGAACGCGTCCCCGGATTCCAGGAGGACGCGTCGCATGGCAGAGCTTCCCGAAGACCGTCTGGACGGCAAGGTGTGCCTCATCACCGGGGCCACCGGTGGCATTGGCCAGGAGACGGCGAAGGCGCTGGCGCGGCGGGGAGCCACGCTGGTGCTGTCCGGCAGGGATGAGGCCCGCACGGCGGCCACGGTCGCCGCGGTGCGAGCGGCCGCCCCCGGTGCGCAGGTGGAGTCGCTGCTCGCGGACCTGTCCTCCCTCCAGTCCGTGCGCGACCTGGCCCAGGCGTTCAAGGCCCGCCACTCGCGGCTGGACGTGCTCCTCAACAACGCGGGCCTCATCATCGACCGGCGCCAGGTGACGGTGGACGGCTACGAGGCCACGTTCGCCACGAACCACCTGTCCCACTTCCTGCTCACGCACCTGTTGCGCGACCTGCTGGTGGCCAGCGGACAGGCGCGCATCATCAACGTGTCCTCCGAAGGCCACCGCTTCGCGAGCAGGGACTTCCTGGACGACCCGCAGACGGCGAACCGCCGCTACGACGGCATCCGCGTCTACGGCAACGCCAAGCTCTCCAACATCCTCTTCTCGCGCGGGCTGACGAAGCGGCTGGCCGGCACGCAGGTGACGGCGAACGCGCTGCACCCCGGCGCGGTGGCCACGGGCTTCGGCCACAACAGCCAGGGCTTCTTCAAGCACCTCATCAAGCTGGCCTCGCCCTTCATGCTCTCCCCGGAGAAGGGCGCGAGGACGTCCATCTACCTGGCGTCGTCGCCGGAGGTGGCGGGCGTCAGCGGCGAGTACTTCATCAAATGCCGCAAGGCGAAGCCGTCGTCCGCCGCCCGGGATGACGTGCTCGCGGAGCGGCTCTGGCAGGTGAGCGAACAGCTCACGGGAGTGAAGGCATGATCGACCTGTACACGTTCAAGACCCCCAACGGCCGCAAGGTCTCCATCGCCCTGGAGGAGCTGGGCATCCCGTACAAGACGCACGCGGTGGACATCTCCAAGGGGGACCAGTTCAAGCCCGAGTTCCTGGCCATCAATCCCAACAACAAGATTCCGGCCATCGTGGACCACGACGCGCCGGGAGGCCGTCCCCTGGCCCTCTTCGAGTCCGGCGCCATCCTGCTGTACCTGGCGGAGAAGACGGGCTCGCTGATGCCCACCGACCCGCGCGGCAAGGCGGAGGTGACGCAGTGGCTGATGTTCCAGATGAGCGGCCTGGGGCCCATCCTGGGCCAGCTCAACCACTTCGGGCGCTTCGCCTCCACCAAGGTCCCGTATGCCATTGACCGCTTCCAGACGGAGGCCAAGCGCATCCTGGGCGTGGTGGACCGGCAGCTGGCGTCGCGGGACTACCTGGCCACCACGTACTCCATCGCGGACATCGCCACGTACCCGTGGCTGAAGGGCTCGCGGGACTTCTTCCCGGACCTCTTCAACGACACGCACAACATCACCCAGTACCTGCACCGCGTGGGCAGCCGCCCCGCGGTCCAGCGGGGCATGCAGATCCCCTGACGGTTGTTCTTCCAGACCATGGCCTCGCTCGAACAGCTCGTCTTCGACAACACCTACGCCCGCCTGCCCCCCGGGTTCGCCGCCCGGGTGGCCCCCGCGCCCTTCCCGGACGCGCGCGTCGTGAGCGTGAACCCGGCGGCCCTGCGGCTCTTGGGGCTGGACGCGGAAGAGGCCGCGCGCCCGGAGTTCGCGCGCGTGTTCGGCGGGGCCACGCCGCTGCCCGGCATGGAGCCCCTGGCCATGGTCTACGCGGGACACCAGTTCGGCGTGTACGTGCCGCGCCTGGGAGACGGCCGCGCGCTGCTCCTGGGCGAGGTGCGCGCTCCGGACGGCGGCAAGTGGGACCTGCACCTGAAGGGGGGCGGCCCCACGCCCTTCTCACGCGGCGGTGACGGCCGCGCGGTGCTGCGCTCCACCGTGCGCGAGTACCTGGCCGGAGAAGCCCTGCACGCGCTGGGCATCCCCACCACCCGCGCCCTGTGCATCCTGGGCAGCCAGCAGCCGGTGTACCGCGAGGAGGTGGAGACCGGCGCCATGCTGGTGCGCCTGGCCCCGTCGCACGTGCGCTTCGGCACCTTCGAGTACTTCCACCACACCGAGCAGCCGGGCCACGTGGCCACGCTCGCGGACCACGTCATCGCCGGGCACTTCCCCCAGCTCGTGGGCCAGGAGGGCCGCTACGCGCGCTTCTACGCGGAGGTGGTGGAGCGCACCGCGCAGCTCGTGGCGCGGTGGCAGGCGGTGGGCTTCGCGCACGGCGTGATGAACACCGACAACATGTCCATCCTGGGGCTCACGCTGGACTACGGCCCCTATGGGTTCCTGGACGACTTCGACCCCGGCTTCATCTGCAACCACTCCGACCACCAGGGCCGCTACGCGTTCGACCAGCAGCCGCGCGTCGCGCTGTGGAACCTGGCGTGTCTGGGTGAGGCGCTGCTCACGCTCATCTCCGAGGACGAGGCGCGCGCCACGCTGACGCTCTTCCAGCCCACCTTCGCCCGCCACTTCCTCTCGCGCATGCGGGAGAAGCTGGGCCTGATGGAAGCGCGCGACGAGGACCGCGAGCTCGTGCAGGACCTGTTCGGGCTGATGGCCGGCTCGCACGTGGACTACACGCGCTTCTTCCGCGCGCTGAACCGGTTCGACTCCAGTCCTGACGCGCGCAACGACGCCCTGCGCGACCACTTCCTCCCGCCGGAGGGCTTCGACGCGTGGGCCGTGCGCTACCGGGAGCGGCTGGCGGCGGAAGGGAGCGTGGACGGCGAGCGCCAGGCGAGCCTGGACCGCGTGAATCCCAAGTACGTCCTGCGCAACTGGGTGGCGCAGCAGGCCATCGCCCGCGCGCAGGAGGGGGACTTCGCGGAGGTGGACCGCGTGCTCGCGCTGGTGTCCGCGCCCTTCGACGAACACCCCGGCCAGGAGGCCTACGCGGAGGCCCCGCCCACGTGGGGACGGCACCTCGTGGTGAGCTGCAGCTCCTGATGCACGGGCACAACGGGTCACCGGACAGGGGGGCAGGCGGGCAAGCGGACCCGGACGGGAATCCCCGGCGCGGGGTGCCTAGCTTGGAGGCCATGATTGAACCTCTCGCTCCCCCCCGCATCGTGTTCCGGGCCCTGGGTCCCGGCCTCTACGGCGCCGTCGCGCTCACGCTGGTGCACGAGAGCGCCCGGCGCGTGTTGAAGCACCCGCCGCGCATGGACGTGCTGGGCATGCGCTCCCTGGAGAGGGGCATCCGCTTCTTCGGCGGCGAGCCCGCGAAGGGGCGCCGGCTGCACCGCCAGACGCTGGCGGGAGACCTCCTGTCCAACGGCCTCTTCTTCTCGCTGGTGGCGCTGGGGCGCCCGAAGCGCCCGTACCTGCGCGGCGCGATGCTGGGCCTGCTCGCCGGCCTGGGCGCGGTGGTGCTGCCCCCGAAGCTGGGCCTGGGCCGGGCGCCCTCGCAGGCGCGTCCGTCCACGTCGCTGCTCACCGTGGCCTGGTACACGCTGGGAGGCCTGGCCGCGGCGCGCGCCACGCGGAAGCTGATGGCGCGCCGTCAGCCGGAGCTGCCCCTGGGCCGGCCCCTGCATTAGCGGCCGGTGACTGGAATGCGTTGCACGCGGTGGATTACAAATCCCCGCGATGCATCCCATCGACATCCCTGCCGGGGAGCTGAACGAGTTCGACCTGCCACCCATCTGCATCGTCACGGGTGAGCGGCAGGGCGTGGTCTTCAAGCCGGTGCATTTCTCCTGGTATCCGCGCTGGATTGGCTTTCTCGCGATCCTCAACCTGCTCATCGCCATCATCGTCGCGTCCGTGATGACGAAGCGGGTGAAGGGCACCCTGCCCTTCACGGAGGAGGCCTGGAGCCGGTGGAGGCGTGGACAGGTCCTCATGGCCGTGTCGGTGGTGGTCGCCATCGCGCTGCTCATCCTGTCGTTCTCCCTGCTGGCGTCCGACGCGCCGGAGTGGCAGGGCCTGGTCGCGATGGCGTCGAGCGTGGCCCTCCCCGTGCTCGCCTGGGTGTTCTTCCTGCGCAACCGGGGGCCCCAGGTGCGGCGCATCGACAAGGACACCCTCTCGATCGCCATCCCCAACGGCCTCGCCGCGCATGCCTTCACGAGCCACTTCCTGACCGGGCTGCACGCCCCGGCAGGGGATGAAGCGGCGGGCCTGGACGCGAACGACGCTCCGGCTCGCGCCGTCTGCGCGAGGCACGAAGGCATCGTCGCGAACCATGCGTGTCTCCGCTGCGGCACGTTCATGTGCCCGCGGTGTGAGCGCCGCAGCCGCCGGGAGGCGACGCCGATGTGCCCGGGCTGCTGGGAGCTGCGGATCCGCTCCATCGAGAAGCCCCCGGCCTCCGTCTTCACGGCGCCGAACGTGGGCCTGCAGTTGGCGCTCGTGTCGCTCCTCCCCTTCTGCTTCATCCTCCAGCCCGTGTCACTGGTGCTCAACGTCGTGAACCTGGTGAAGGCCCGGCGCGAGGGCGGATCCCGGGCCGACCAGCGCAAGGCCATTGCCAGCCTCATCCTCACCGGGCTGGGCACGGTCCTGACCGTCGCGCTGTACGGCCTGGGCTCCAGGCCCTGACGGCCGGACGCGCCTCCAGGGTTGGCGAGTGAAAGCCCGGGCGGAAAGGCACTTGCCGGAGGCGGAAGGGCGACCCCAGCCTGAGGGTCCATGGCCACCGACTTCACCCGCCTGCCGCTGCGCGGCGAACAGGATGCGTTGCACGTCGTCGTCGAATCGCCCCGCGGTTCGACGGTGAAGCTCAAATACGACCCGAAGCTCCAGGCCTTCACGCTGTCCCGGCCGCTCACGCGAGGCTTCCGCTACCCGTTCGACTGGGGCTTCATCCCCAGCACGAAGGGCCCGGACGGGGACCCGCTGGACGCGCTGGTGTACTGGGACGTGCCCACCTGGCCCGGCGTGGTGCTGCCCTGCCGGGCGCTGGGCGTGCTCCAGGTGGACCAGAAGAAGAAGAACGGGAAGGAGGGCGAGCGCGAGCGCAATGACCGCCTGCTGCTCGTGCCGGTGAACGCCATCCGTTCGGACCACCTCAATTCCTATCAAGACCTGTCCCAGCGCGAGCGCCAGGAGCTGGAGCACTTCTTCCTCGCGGTGGTGCACTTCGCGGACAAGGACGCGCGCATCCTCGGCTGGGCGGGCCCGGACGCCGCGGAGCGCATGGTCCAGCAGTACGCCCTGAAGGAGGACTGACACGCCATGCCCCCTCCCACTCCCATCCGGGGCCTGGGCCCCGACACCGCGCTGGGCGACGCCGCACGCCGCATCCTCGCCGGCCGGCTCGCCGACGTGCGCCATCCGGAAAGCCAGCTGGACGGAGAGCTGGGCGAGGACGGCGTGCACGACATGCGCGTGGCCACCCGCCGCCTGCGCGCCGCGCTCCAGGTGTTCCAGGCCACCGGCAAGCTCTCCCGGCTGGAGGCGGACGTGAAGCGCCTCCAGGACGCGCTGGGCGACGTGAGGGACCTGCACGTCCAGGACAAGTGGCTGGACGCCGCCGCGAAGGACTCGAAGGACGCGGGCAAGGCCCTGACCGACCTGCGCGAGTCCCACCTGTCCGGCCTGAAGGACAAGGAGAAGACGCTGCGCAAGGAGCTGGAGCGCTGGACGGAGCGCACCGTGCCGCGGCTCTTGAAGAAGCTGGACACGCTGGAGGACGCCCACCGCTTCGCCGGCAAGCGCGTGCGCAGCCACCTGCGCCAGCGCCTGCGCCGCGTGGAGAAGCGCCTGGAGCGCTACGCGGACGCGCCCGACGCCACGTCCGCGCACGCCCTGCGCAAGGACCTGAAGAAGCTGCGCTATGAGCTGGAGATCTTCCAGCCCGCCTTCCGCCGCACCGTGGGCGCGCTGCTGGAGGTCCTGGTGCCCCTGCAGGACGGACTGGGAGAGCTGCACGACGCGGACGTGCGCCTGGAGCTGTTCGAGCGCGCCGCCGCGGAGGCCCCGCCCGGCCAGCGCAAGGTGGCGCGCAAGCTGCTACCCCAGGCCCGGGACGAGCGCGCGGAGCGGTCCGCCGAGATTGCCCGCGAGGTGCAGCGCTGGCACGCGGAGGCCATTCCCAAGCGTCTGCGCAAGGCATTGACCTGACGCACCCGGGGCCCCTTCTCCTGTCAGGCCGCTCTGGTAGACCCTCGGGGCTGTCTCCACCCGAGGAGTCTGCCCTTGCACCTGAATCGCTTCCCGCTCCTGGCCCTCGTGGCCGGGAGCGCCGTGTGTGTCATTGCCCCGTCCCCTTCCGCCCACGCGCAGGGCACGCCCACGGCGGTCTACCTTCCGCCCCAGCTCACCAGCGCCACGCAGTCCGCGGCCACCGTCCATCCGGGTGAGACGTCGTGGCTGCGGCTCCAGGCCACGGACCCCCAGGGCAGCCCGCTCACCTTCTCCTGGGGCGCCAGCGCGGGCACGACCGGCAAGCCGGTGTCGGACGCGAACTCCAGCACCCTGGCGTGGACCGCGCCGCAGTGCCTGACGAACGGCCCGCCCCAGGTGACGGGCGCCGTGATCAACGCGTACGGGCTGGCCACGCAGGCGCTGTTCGACTTCGGCTTCACGCAGTCCCTGGACTTCGACTACCAGCCGGACTTCACGGCGTCGGGGTTCGATGAGCTCACCAACATGATGCTCACGAACGAGGGGACGCTGCGCCTGAACCCCCACGTGGGACAGCTGTCCAGCGAGCGCATCATGTTCCCCAGCGAGCAGCACCTGACGGTCACGTTCGTCCACGAGTCCGCAGGCGCCAGCCACTCGCTGGGCTACATGTACTACGACGACCTCGTGGCGCGCGGCTACGTGAACCCCGCGGATGACACGCTGGTGGATGCCAATGGCAACGGCATCGCGGACCTGCACGAGGACCTCTACAACCTGGCCCCCGCCACCGGCGCCCAGGCCCGCCCGTACGTCGGGACGACCCGGCGCTGTGCGAACCGGCCCTTCACCTCGCAGGGCATCACCTACAGCCAGCCTGACCTGGCGCTCAACGCCACCTGCGCGTCCGCCTTCGTCCGCCAGACCCTCCCGGACGCCCGGCCCGGCGCGCACCCGTTCATCGCCGTGGACGTCGTCGGCACCGCGCCCACGGCGAGCACCGCGCCCAACAGCAGCGCCTGGTCGGACCTGGGACTCCATCCGCGCATCCCCAACCTGCTGGAGCCCGCCCACGCGATGAACAACCAGCGCGGCCTGGGGCACCTGCTGTTCCTCCTGGCGGACGACGACGACGACCGGGCGACCTTCAGCCAGCTGGGCACCGTCGCGGACATCGACGACTTCACGGATGGCATCCCCGACTACGACGTCTCCCGGTACGACGCCCACGGTCTGCCGCGCACCGTCAACCCGGATCCGGGCATCACGCCCCATGACCGCACCGTGGACCTGGGAACCCTCCCGGCGGGCAGGGAGCTCGTCTTCTTCCTGGTGACCCAGTTCCAGGCGGTCCACGACGTGGACCAGAAGTGGGTCTACCCGTGTCTGCGCAAGGCGGCCAACGGCCAGTGCATGCTGCACCTGAGGACGCCCATCAACGTCTTCTTCTCCAAGTCGAAGTGGAACCTGGACCAGGACCCCGTGGGCACGGCGCCCACCGCGCAGCGGAACATCGGCTGTGCCTACGACGACATGTGCGACCCGGATTATCCCCAGGGCTCCCCGACGGCCTGCACCGTGGCCAACTCCACGCAGCGGCTGTGCGGGTGGCTGGACTCGGAGGTCCTCATGCGCCTGCGGGAGCCCACGTACGGCAACCTCTTCCTGCCCAAGACCGCCGCCTCGGTCTCCGCGTCGGGCAATGGCAACATGCCGCACCTGATGATGAACACCCCGCCGGCCACCTCGGGCCAGTGGCTGATGGGCTTCGAGGACCTTCCCGGCGGCGCCGACCGCGACTTCAATGACGTCGTCTTCCTGCTGCGCGGCACGGCGCAGTCGGAGGGCCGCGTGCGCTCGCGCGTGCTCAGCCAGGACGACGCGAGCTGCCGGATGGCCCAGGTGTCCTTCAACAAGTTCGACGTCCTGCCGGCCAGCTGCGACGCCCAGGCCGCCATCACCTATTCGCTGGCCACCGACTGCAACGTGTGCGGCGCGGGCACCTGCTTCCCCAACCCCACGCCCACCTGGCACCCCCTGACGCTGCCCCGGGGCTCGGCCAGCACCGTCGTGGACGTCTCCGGCACGCCCGGCCAGCAGCTCTGCTGGAAGGCCCAGGTGACGCAGGGGGCGAACCCCACCTGCCTGCCCGAAATCCGCTCCGTGGACGTGGGCTACCTCTCGGAGCCCGTCACGCCCTAACGGGCTGAGGAGCGGCTCCCCGATGCGTTGTTCGACCGCTGCGCCGCGTTCGCCGCGGCCTGGATGACGGCGCCCGACGCCGCGGCGGTGCCCGACACCGCCGCGTTCGTTCCCGCCTCCGGCTTCGGCTCACACACGCAGCCGGAGGAGTTCATGATGATGACCACCGCGCTCAGCTTCATGCCGATCTGCTCGCAGAGCTGGCCGCACTCCTGGGCCCGCTCCCTGGGCAGCGGGAGCTGTGTCGGGCTCGCCGTCGTCAGACAGGCCGAGAGCGGAACCACCAGGGACAGCGCCAGGAACAGGGGCATGCGGGTCGTCTTCATGGCCAGAGCCTGACACACCCCGCCAGAACCGTCTTCCTGGCAAATTCTGATAGACCTTCGGAGCCGTCTCCATCCCGAGGAGTCTGTCCTTGCATTCCCATTCCATCCGCCTCCTGGCCCTCGTGGCCGGGGGCCTGCTGTCTGTCATTCCTTCCCCCCGCGCGGCCCATGCCGCCACGCCTGGCGGTTCCGCCAACCTCATCCGCCTGCCGCCGCAGCTCACCGGCGCGTCGCAGTCCGCGGAGGTCCTGGCGCCCGGCGGCACCGCCCAGCTGTCCATCCAGGCCACGGATCCGCAGGGCAGTCCGCTGACGTTCTCCTGGGGCGCCAGCGCGGGCACGCTGGGCACGCCCGTGAACACGGGCAACTCGAGCAGCCAGACCTGGACCGCGCCGCAGTGCCTGGCACCGGATGACACGCCGGTGGCCGCCACGGTCACCAACGCCTACGGCCTGTCCACGTCCGCGCTGTTCCCCTTCAGCGTCCCCCAGGACCTGTCAGTGAACCGCCAGCCGCCCTTCACCCCGTCCGGCTTCGAGTCCCTGGTGAACGTGGCCGTCACGCCCCAGCAGACGCTGCGGATGACCGCGCCCTCGGTGCCCACGTCCGCGGATCGCATCGTGTTCGCGCAGGACCAGCTGCTGCGCGTCACCTTCGTCGACAAGTACGCCGGGGCCACGCACGCGTTCGGGTACGTCTACTACGACGACCTCGTGGCGCGCGGCTACGTGAACACCCAGGGCACGCCGGACTCGGCGGACGACACGCTGGTGGACGCCAACGGCAACGGCATCCTGGACCTGCATGAGGACCTCTACGGCCTGGCCCCCACCTCCGGTCCCCAGGCGCGCCCGTACATCGGCGTGAGCCGCCGCTGTACGTCGTCCTTCACCTCGGGAGGCTTCCAGTACAGCCAGCCCGAGCTGGCGCTCAACGCGAACTGCACCTCCGCCTTCCTCCGGCAGGAGCTCACGGACGCCCGTCCCGGCCACACCTTCGAGTACTACATGGTCGACGTCGTGGGGGCCTTCACCCCTTCCGCCACGTCCCCGAGCGCGGGCTTCTCCGACCAGGGCCTCTTCGGGCGGCTGCCCAACCTGCTGGAGCCCCGCGACGCGGCGAACAACTTCATGGGCCTGGGCTCGCTGGTCTTCCTCAACACCGACGACGACTTCAACGTGGACACCTATCGCGCGCTGGGCCTGGTGCCGGACGCGACCAGCGCCGACCCCAACGGCATCCCGGACTACGACGTGTCCCGCTACGACCTGCGGGGCCAGGTGCGCGCCGTCAACCCGGATCCGGGCATCACCGCCGCGGACCGCACCGTGGACCTGGGGGTCATCCCGGGTGGCAGGGAGCTGGTCTTCTTCCTCGTCACCGCCTTCGAGATGTCCCACAACGTGGACAACGGCACCGTCTTCCCCTGCCTGCGCAAGGCGGCCAACGGCCAGTGCACGCTGCACCTGAAGACGCCCCTGTCCGTCTTCTTCTCCAAGGCGAAGTGGAACCTGGACCAGGACCCCCTGGGCACGGTGCCCACCGCGCAGCGCAACATCGGCTGCAACTATTCGGATTCGTGCCGCGCGGACTCGCCCCAGACCTCCGCGACGGCCTGCACCGTGTACGGCACCTCCCAGAAGCTGTGTGGCTGGCTGGATTCGGAGGTGCGCGACCGCCTGACGACGCCCGCGTATGGCGGGGTCTCCCTGCCCCTGGAGGCCGCCAGCGTCCCCGCGCCGGGCAACGGCAACATGCCGCACGCGCTGCTGGTGGCCCCCAGCACCCAGCCCTCCCCGTGGATGCTGGGCTTCGAGGACCTCAACGGCGGCGGCGACCGCGACTTCAACGACTTCGTCGTCCTGTTCCAGGGCCTGGCGGGGAGCACCGCGCGCTCCAAGGTGCTGAACCCCCCGGACGCGGGCTGCGCCGTGTCCCGCGTGCGCTTCCAGAAGACGGATGTCCTGCCCCCGGGCTGTGAGGGCCTGCCGACGCCCTCCTATGAGGTGGCCACCGACTGCAACGTGTGTGGCCCCGGCTTCTGCGCGCCCAACCCCAATCCCACGTGGCGCCCGCTGCCGCTGCTTCGCGGCACGGACACCGTCACCGTGGATGTCTCCGACCTGTCCGGCAACCAGCTCTGCTGGCGGCTGTCCCATATCGGGGGCACCCCCGCCTGCCTGCCCACGGTGACGAACGTGAGCGTGGGCTACGAGCTCACGTCCGTGGCGCCCTGACCCAAGCGCCGTCTTCCGCACACCCGCCGCCCCGGTCCCCTGGTGTGGGGGCCGGGGCGTGCCCACATCCCTGGGAGATGTGATCCGCCCTGTGCCCGGGTCGGAGGGCAGGCAACCCTCCCTTCAGGGCACCCGGAAGAAGTGTCGAAACCCCCCGCTGTAAAAACTGCCGGGTTCCGTCCTAAGCATTGAAGCCGTTTCGCGCAACGGCGCGAAATCATTGAGGTTGCCTGTCGGCTGGCATTGGCCCGTGCGTTGCTAAAGGTCTCCCCGTCGCAGCAAACGGCGGTCACACACCCCGCCCTCTTCCCCGAGAGAGACCCCCATGCAGGCTTCCAACTCCTTCTCTTCCGCTGACTCGCTCTCCACGTACCTCTCGGAGATCAACCAGTACCCGCTGCTGAACCCGCAGGACGAGCAGTCGCTGTCCCGCGCCTTCCGCGCCGGCGACCTGTCCGCGGGCCACCGCCTGGTGACGAGCAACCTGCGCTTCGTGGTGAAGGTCGCCTACGAGTACCGCTCCTACGGCCTGAAGATGTCCGACCTCATCCAGGAGGCGAACATCGGCCTGATGAAGGCGGTGCAGAAGTTCGACCCGGAGAAGGGCATCCGCCTCATCTCCTACGCGGTGTGGTGGATCCGCGCGTACATCCAGAACTACGTGCTGCGCAACTGGAGCCTGGTGAAGCTGGGCACGACGCAGGCGCAGCGCCGCCTGTTCTTCAGCCTGGCCCGCACGCGCCGCGAGCTGGAGAAGCTGGGCGCCGGCGAGGGTGGCCACATCGTCAACGCGGATGAGATCGCCAAGAAGCTGAACGTGAAGCCCGCGGAAGTGCGTGAGATGGAGCAGCGCATGGGCGGCCGGGACCTGTCCCTGGACGCGCCGGTGGGCGAGGACGGCGACGCCACGCACCTGGACTTCGTGGAGTCGGAGAGCGCCTCCCACGCGGACGAGGTCGCCGACCGGCAGCAGGCGGGCCTCACCCGCACGCTGGTGCAGCGCGCGCTGATGCGCCTGGACCCGCGCGAGCGCTTCATCATCGAGCAGCGCGTGATGAGCGACTCCGAGATGACCCTGAGCGAGCTGGGCGAGCACTTCGGCTTCTCCCGCGAGCGCGCCCGCCAGCTGGAGATCCGCGCCAAGGACAAGCTGAAGGCGGAGCTGGCGAACCTGATGGCCGAGGCCGGCCTGGACCAGGCCGAGCTGGCCGCGTAGTCCCAGGGAGCGCCTTCAAGGCTGCGACAACTTCACGGCCCCGGACCCTCGCGTTGGGAAGCGCGAAGGCACGGGGCCGTGGCATGTCCGGCGTCTGTATTACCGGGGCACGCCGGGCGAGGACTCGCCGCTCTCCGGCGCGGCGGGCGTGGCCGGCTGCGTGCGGGACGTGGCGTCGATGCGCAGGGCCTGCGGCTCGCCGCTGCTCGCGTCCGTGCGGTAGGAGGCCCGGACCTGCGCGCCCTCCTGGATGTCCGCCGCGCTCGCGGCCCGGCCGTCCACCTGCACCTGCGTGCTGGGGCCCACCTTCAAGCGCAGCTGCGGCTCACCGGACTGGCTCACCAGCACCTCCTGGGCGCTGGCGCTCAGCACGTCACCGGAGATCTGCTGCTCCTGCTGCACCGCCTGGGTGTTCTGCGCGGGGGCGGCCTGCCGCGAGTTCTGGGCGATGGCGGCCTGCTGCGTGGCGGCGTTCTGGTTCGCGGCCTGCTGCTGCTGGGCGCTCTCCTGGGCGATGCGCTGGTTCGCGGCGGCGCTCTCGTTGGAGGCCTGCCGCTGCTGGGCGGCGAAGTTCTGCTGCGCCTGGCGCTGGGCCTGCAGCGCGCTGGCCTGGGCCTGCTGGGCCACGGACTGGGCCTGCTGGGTGCGCGCCTGGGCCTGCTGCTGGCTGGACTGGGCCTCCTGGGCCTCCTTCTGGGCCTTGGCCTGGGCCTCCTGGAGCTCCTGCTGCTTGCGCTGCACGTCCTCCTGGGCGCGGGCGGCCTCGCGCTGCTCGCTGGAGGCCTGCTTCTGCGCGTCGCGCGCGTCGTCGAAGGCCTTCTCCGACTGGGCCTGGGCCTGTTCCACCTGGTGTTCAGGGGTGTTCTCCGCCTGGTCCTGGCGAGAGCGGTCTTGGTCCTGGCAGGCGGTGGTGCCCACCAGCAATGCGGCGACTCCGGCACCCAGCCATGCTGCGCGCGATTTCATGGGGTTCTCCTGTCAAAGGGATGACAGGGCAAAGATGGCGAGGGCTCGCGGGGCGCCAACCCGGGGCGCCGCGAGCGCCCGCCCGTCCGCCCGCCCTGCGGCAGGCGCTCACTTTGGGGCTACCGCGTCCGGAGGAATGGCGATAAGGGGCGCCCCCCCATGCGCGCCTGCGGACTCGACTTCGGAACCAGCAACACCGCCCTGGCCCTGCCGGACGGCACGGTGTTGCCGCTGCAGCCCCACACCCCGGAGCCCCGGCTGTTCCGCTCCGTGCTCTTCTTCGCGGAGGACGAGCGGGAGGTCTTCACGGGCGCGGACGCCATCCAGCGCTACCTGGAGGACAACAACGGCCGGTTCATCCAGTCCGTGAAGTCCTTCCTGCACAGCTCGTCCTTCCGGGCCACGCAGGTGAAGGGGCGCACGTTCACCATCGAGGACCTGGTGGCCATCCTCTTGCGCCGCGTGCGCGAGGCGGCCGGGGCCCACCTGGGCGAGGCGCCGGACGCGGTGGTGCTGGGCCGGCCCGCGGTCTTCACGCCCGACCCGGAGGCGGACGCACTGGCGGAGAAGCGCCTGCGCAAGGCGGCGGAGCTGGCGGGCTTCACGCACGTGCAGTTCCTGATCGAGCCCATCGCGGCGGCGCTCGCGTACGAGGCGCGGCTTGAGAAGGACGAGCTGGTGCTGGTGGCGGACTTCGGCGCCGGCACGACGGACCTGACGCTGATGCGGCTGGGGCCGTCGCGGCGGGGGAACCTGGACCGGCGGCCGGACGTGGTGGGCTCCACGGGTGTGCGCATCGGTGGTGACCGCTTCGACGCGGAGATCATGCGGCACAAGCTGCTGCCGCGCTTCGGGGCGGGGTCCACGTACAAGGTGAAGGGCTTCAGCCACAAGCGGCTGCCCATTCCGCAGCACGTGCTGGCGAAGCTGCTCAACTGGCACGAGATGTCCTTCATCCGGGAGAAGTCCACGCAGGAGCTGCTGGAGGTGATGCTCGACACGAGCGACCACCCGGCGGAGATCCAGGCGCTCTACGACCTGGTGATGGACAACCTGGGCTACCGGCTGTTCCGGTCCATTGAAGCGGCGAAGGTGAAGCTGTCCAGCGAGGACCTGGCGACCATCGACTTCGACGAGGCGCGCATCCACCTGCACGAGCCGATGACGCGCGGGGAGTTCGAGACGGCGAGCCGCACGTTGTTGGATGAACTGTCGCAGTGCACGGAAGGGCTGTTGGCGAAGTACCCGGAGGCCAGGGACATTGACGCGGTCTTCCTGACGGGCGGTTCGTCGCAGATTCCGGCGGTGCGCGAGCTGTACGTGAAGCGCTTCGGAGAGGAGCGGGTGCGCACGGCGGACGCCTTCACCTCCGTGGCGGAGGGCCTGGGCCGCGCGTCCGCGTGGCTGACGGGGTGAACCATGCCAGGACAGGCAGCACGGCGACGGTGGCTTCAAGTCGCGGTCGTGCTGTCGCTGTCCCTGGCGTGTGTGGGGCCCACGGACCGGACACTGGTCACGGGGAGGATCCTCCCGAAGCAGATCCGCTTCGTGACGCTCAGGCAAGCGACGCCAGGGGAAGAAGGCGGTCAGCGCTCCGCATGCATCCACATCCGGATTACTCGCGCTAACACAAGCGAGTCCGTGCTGTGCAGGTTCGGCGTTGAAACGCCCCTGCGAACCCACGAGGGCGTCATCTCCCTACCGCTGGCGCAGCGCATCGCGGCGGACCGTATCAATGAAGCCTCCCAGGCGGTCTTCAGCTCCGCCACCATCGACTCACTGCTCGGAATGCTTTGTGAGTTGATGAAGGCACAGCTGCGAACGACCTTCGAGGCGTCCCTTGCCGGAGCCCGATTCAGGGCGCAATGCGATGAGCGGGCGCCTCCGGTGCTGTTCGGGAACGTGAATCTCTGACTCTGGAGCCATCGCGCCATGCCACCCAGCACGAATGAACTGCTGACCCTCGTTCGCCACTACTGGCCTGCTTCGTACGAGGAGTCCTTGGACGACGCCCACCCTGAGCTCCAGCGTCGCCGAGAGCGATGGGCGCAGATGCGACAGCAGGACGAGCGCTGGGAGGACTTCCGGCGGCAGCTGGGCATGCGGCTTCCAGACTTCACGCTGGCGGAAGCAAGCACGACCTCCCAGGCCTCCTTGCGCTGCGCCGTCTATCCCGCGAAGGGAATCCCCATGCACCCCGTGCCCTGGGTACTCGTGGGTTGCCTGAGCATCCTGGCACCGGTCTACACGGTGTATGGACTGACGTTCGACTACGAGGGACGCAAGCGCGGCAAGGCCCACCTGCACCTGCCGCCCCTGCCCGCGGCCATGAGTGACACCGCGCGCATCATCGCCCGGGAACTCGAGGCCCACTTCCACGTCACGGCGCTCCCGCCCGAAGTCGCAGCCCTTCCCGTCCCCGTCGCCGTGGAGTGGACGCGTCCACCCCAGACGACCCTGTTCGACGCGCTCTTCGACAGTGAGCCAACCATCGTCCCCTGACGATTCAGGGCCCCACGTCCACCGGAAGGGTGAGGCCGGTTACGGGGTGCCACCGTCCAGCGCCACCCCGTCCAGGACTCCCGCATCCTCGGCCGGTGGCACGGGTGGGGGCTCCGGCTCCGCGCCCACGCTGCGCCGCAGGATTCGACCGTCCAGGCTGACCGCGTAGCGAGCGCCGGTGTCCACGCCGATGAAGGCGTCGCCACATGCGTCCGGGGCCTCGTGGATCAGAATGAAGAAGAGGTCTCCCTGACGGATGACACGGTAGCGATAAGCCTCCGGCGTTCCCCAGCACGGCGTGTCCTTGGACCGGGGAGGAAAGAAGTCCGCCACCGCGACCTGGACGGCATGAAGCCACCGGCCGTCCAGTTCATAGGCCTTCCCGTCGGCCCCCACCTGCACCGCGGACTGCGCGTAGAACGACGGGAACGCGAGGCTCCGGTCTCCCTCCCAGTCAGGAGGCCGGGTTCCCTGCCCGCGCAGGCACCCCGCCAGCACCAGCACCCCGCCCACCAGGGTCAGCCCTCCGCAACGCATCGCGCTCGTCAGTCGTGGCATCCGCGGTGCTCCTGCCTAGCGTGTCGGGACGAACCGGAACTCCGTTTCGCTGTCCCAGGTGACGGAGCCTGCCCGCGTCCGGCGCCAATGGCCTTCTGCATCGGGCGTCCATCGCACCACTTCCGTGCTTCCGTAGGTGTACTCGTAGAAGCCGTCGCAGCCCGTGGAGTTTCCTGAGGAACCCTCGGAGAAGAAGGCGACGATTCCAATGGGAAGCCGTCCTGCCTTCGTTTCGACGTATCCCCCGTGGATCCGCACCATCTTCGCCAGCGCTGCGAGGTCCCGCTCCGAGAGGTTGGTGGGCGTCGCGGGGTGGTTGTGGAGGAAGTAGAGGTACTTGAGGCTATTGGGTGGATACCGCGAGTCCTCGACGAACGCGGGGGCCCGGCAGCCCTGCTCGAACTGGCTCCGAGTGGCATCGGAGCTCTCCACCAGCTTGCTCAACGCATACCGGTCATCCGGGACGTAATACAGCCAGGCGCAATACTCCTTCGACATGCGCCAACGCACATCGAAGTTCGCTGCCGCCGCGTTCCCCGCCGTGGCGTTGCGTTGGGAGAGGATGAGGGGACAGGCCGCCAGGAGCGCATCCCAGGCGCTCTCGAACAGCGGCGTCCCCGGCATCGGGCCTTCCAGTCGGGCAGGCATTCCCGAGGAATCGAAGCGCACGACGCCCGGGGACGGCGGCGAAGCACACGCTCCCAGAGACAGGGCGCCCCACAACGCCCCCATGAAGGCCCGGTTCCTCAGGGCCCCACGTCCACCGTGCGCGTCGTCCAGTCCGTGCCTCCACGCCCGTCCCGGGCCACCACCCAGACGGTGATTCGCTCCGGGGTCGCGGCCGTCGTGTACGTCGTCGTCGGGTCGCCGGGCTTGCCGTCCACCGGCTCCAGCGAACGGAACGCGCCCACCTCGCCCTCGCCCGTCGCGAACCAGCTGTAGAAGACCTGCTCCGTCCGCGTCCCGTCCTCCGTGGCGTAGACCTCCTCGCTGCCCTCCCCCAGCACCGGCGTGAACGTCACCTCCGTGTCCAGCGGCAGCGGCCCTGCCAGCGGCGCGTCGTTCCACAGCACGTCCTGCATCACCGGGTTCTGGTTGGGCGCGTCCGTCGAACGCAGCGTGATGCGCCGCACGCCCCGCTCCACGCCCTCCGGCGTCCCGCTGCCGTCCGTCGCCTCGTACCCCACGAAGAGCGGCAGCCCCACCCGCAGCGCCTCCTGCACCGCAGGGTCGTTGAAGTCGAACGTGCCGCCGTCCCCGCCCCCCGTGTTGCCCGTGGCCTGCTGGAACGACTCGATGAGCAGCGCCTGCACCGCAGGGTCGCTCAACGACAGCACGCCGGCCGGCAGCGCCACCCCGCTGTCCCCCGGACACGCCGTGTCCCCGTAGGGGTTCACGTCCGGCCGGCACAGCGCGTACGTCACCGTCACCGGCCGCGCGTCCGGCGTCACCGCCAGCGCGGTGAACGTCACCGGCGGCGGCAGCGTGGAGGCGGCCGGGTCCAACGCCAGCTCCGGCGGCTCCGCCTTGATGGCCAGCACCCGCACGCTGCGAATCTCACTCTGCTCATCGAAGTCGGCGCCACCGCACGCGCTCAACCCCAGCAAGGCAATGACACACACGAGGACGGGAGTGCGCATGGCGTCAGAAGGCTCCCTTCAGGCCGAGCACGGGCAGGATGGGCAGGCCCTTGAAGAACTCGCGCTCTGAATAGTTGTAGTTGTAGGCCACGCCTTCAACCGACTGGTTGTTGTAGGCGTTCGTCAGGTCCAGGTAGACGTCCAGGTTCCACGTGTCGAAGACGATGTTCTTGTCCACGCGGATGTCCAGCTGGTTGAACGACGGCAGCCGCTGCGAATTGACCAGGCCGTAGTACGGGATGAACACGTCCGTCGTGTCGTCGCGCCGGGAGCCCTGCACCGGCGTCGTCGGGTTGCCGGACGCGAAGCGGAACCGCGCGCCCACTTCCCAGCCCTTCGGCAGCTTGTAGCTGGCAATGGCCGTCAGCACGTGCGTCTGGTCGTTGTCGAACAGGCGCCAGCGCGCCCCCGGCGCGTCCCGGCGCTCGCTGCGGCTGAGCGTGTACGAAATCCAGCCGAACAGCCGGTCCGTCAACGCGCGGCGCACCAGCAGCTCGAAGCCGTAGATGCGCCCCACGCCGCCGTTCTTCAGGTTCTCCGGCACCGACTCGCCATTGCGCTCGACGCGCGCGTCCGAGCGCACGATGAGGTCGTCCAGGTCGTTGTAGAAGACCTCCGTCCCCACGAACCACTCCGGCCGCGCCTGCCACTCCGCGCCCACGCTGTACTGGAGCGACCGCTTCGCCCCCAGGTCCGGGTTGCCGAACCCCGGCGACGGCTCATCCTGCACCGGCGGGCTGTGGTAGACGCCCGCGCCGCCCTTCAGCGTCAGCGCCTCCGTGAGCGCGTAGCGCACCGCGAGCCGCGGGTTCACACTGCGCTTCACCTCCTGCTGCTCCGTGAAGATGTAGCTCTCCGTGCGCACGCCCGGCACCACCAGCAGGTCCTTGATGGGCCGCCACCGCACCTCCGCCCAGGCGGACGGGTAGTACTGGGTGAACTTCCCGTCGATGTTGATGAGGTCCTCCGTCACCAGCGGCGACGGCGGCTCGCCTTCACGCGGCGGCTGCTGGATGCTGGCCGTCACCTTCGCCAGGTTCGTCACCACGTCCAGGCCGCCCGCCACCGTCACGCTGTCGTTGAAGGCGTACTCCACCGTGGGCCGCAGGAACAGGTCCGTGGACGCGATGCGCAGCCCGCGCTCGCCAATCTGGAAGTCCAGGAGCGTGTTGCCGATGAGCCCGTGCGTGTCGAGCGTCAGCTTGCCCTCGCGGAACTGGTGCCGCAGGCGCAGCTGGTTGAAGCCCGTCGTCACGTCCAGGCTGCCATTGACGGACGGGTCGCCGTCCGCCGGCTGGTCCAACAGCAGCGCCAGCCGGTCGCGCGACGTCAGGCCCTGCAGCGTGAAGGTGTGACGGCTGTTGGGCTTCCACACCAGCTTCGCCTGCGCGTCGTAGTAGCGCGGCGCCACCTGGAGGCTGTCGTCGTCGAACGGCACCGCCTTGAGCACCAGGTCGATGTACGAACGCCGGCCGCCAATCGCGAAGCTCAGCGTGTCCGTGATGGGGCCCTCAATCACCGCGTTGGACTCGATGAGGCTGATGCCCACCGTGGCGTGGTAGCGGTCCGTCCGGGGCTCGCGGCTGCGCACGTTGATGACGCCGCCGGTGATGTCGCCGTAGTACGCGGAGAAGTTGCCGGGCAGGTAGTCCACCGCCTCCAGCAGGTCCGAGTTGTAGACGGAGGTGAGGCCACCGAAGTGGTACAGGATGGGGATGCGCAGGCCGTCCAGGAAGACGCCGGACTCCTGGGGGCTGGTGCCTCGGATGACCAGCGCGCCGCCGTTGAACGCGGGCCGCGCCACGCCCGGCAGGTTCTGCACCACCTTGAGCGTGTCTCCCTGCGTGCCCGGGACGCGCTGCACCTCCGCCACCGTGATGGTGGTGCGCGTCACCTCCTTGCGCTCGCGGTCGCTGCGCACCACCGTCTCGTACTGGCTGAAGATGCGCTTCTGCACGTAGTACGTGGCCTGCGTCAGCTTGCCCTCTTCAATGGTCTCCTGCGTCTTGAAGCGGTCGTAGTTGCCCATCACCACGACCACCGGGTGCGTGCCCACGGGGACGCCCCGGAAGGAGAAGCGCCCGTCGCCGTCCGTGACGGCGGAGCGGTCCAGCTCCGTGAGCACCACCTCCGCGCCCACCAGCGGCTTGCGCGTGCCGCGCTCCAGCGCCTGGCCGCTGAAGTTCACCGGGCCCTGCGGCTCCTGCACGCCGCCGTCCGCGGACGGGGGCTCCGGTGGCGGCTCCGGCGCGCGGAAGACGAACTGGTAGGCGTACTGGATGCGCACCGGCGCGGGGACGTGGTCCACCTCCGCGGGCTCGAACTGGAACTGCTTCACCGCTTCCGTGGCGGCCTCGTCGAAGCCATGGCCCGCGGGCTGGGTGATTTCGACGTTCGTGACGGCGCCCGTCTCCGAGATGTCGATGAACATCACCACCGTGCCCTCGAGCTGCTGGGCAGCGGCGTCCGGCGGGTAGGCCGCTTCGACCTGGCGCAGGAGGGCGGGCGGCTTCGTCAGCACGCCCGTGGGAGCGCCAGCATCGCCGGCGAGGGTTCCTGCGTCCGGAGCCTGTGCCACGGCTCCGGTCGCAAGCAATACACAGACGACGCAAAGGAGCGTTCTCATGACGGGTGCGCGGGTCTCCCGCGCGCCGTCCTAGCGCCCTCCGAGGCTGGGAGCGAGCACGATCTCGATGCGCCGGTTCTGGCTCTTGTGCTCCGGCGTGTCGTTGGGCACGAGCGGCTGGTACTGCCCGTAGCCCGCCGCGGACAGCATCGTCGGATCCACGCCAGAGTCCTGCAGCGAACGAACCACCGCCATCGCGCGCGCCAGGCTCAGCTCCCAGTTGGTGGCGAACTGTCCGCCGCCGGTGGGCACGTCGTCCGTGTGGCCTTCCACGCGCACGATGCGGCCCTTCACCGTCTTGAGCGCGTCGGCGATCTTCACGAGCGCCTCCTGCCCTTCCTTGCCCACGCGCGCGGAGCCGGACGCGAAGAGGATCTTGTCCTTCAGCTGCACGGTCATCCGGCCCTTCATCTCCGACAGCTCGATCTTGCCGTCGGAGATCTCCTGCTTGAGCGACTGGGCCAGGTTCTCGTACTCGGAGCTCTTCTTCTCCAGCTCCTCCTTCGCCTGCGCCAGCTTCTTGGCGTTGCGCCCCAGCTCGTCGTTGAGCGCGGCCAGCTGCGCGTTCTTCTCCTCCAGGGCGCGGCGCTCGGCCGCGGCGCCGGTGAGGCGGTTCTCGGAGGCGTCCAGGCGCGTCTGCAGCGCGGTCTTCTCCTGCTCCAGCGCGGCCTGCTTCTCCTCCAGCTCCTTGATCTTCGCCTCGGCCGCCGCGCGGGCCGCCTTCTCATCCGTGAGGTTCTTCGTCAGCCCTTCCGCCTCCAGGGCCTTCTCGTTGAACTTCCCCTGCGAGACGCAGCCCGTGGAGAGGGCGACGAGGGCAGCCAGAACCAGACGTGTCCGCATATGTGCGATTCCTCCTGACAAGGATGTTGGTGGGTCTGAGATTACCGCTCTCAGGCCCGCCGCCTAGGAGAAACGCGCATCCAATTTGAGGCCAAACTTCCCCGCTGGACGAGCGGCCTACTTGGGGAAGATGGGGTGGGTGTCCAGCCAGGAGCTGAAGAGGGCGTCCGCGAAGGACTTGCCCGGGATGTGGACACCGCCGGACGCGCCGCCGGAGACGTGGAGGCCGGAGCCGGGCAGGTAGGTGAGGACGAGGTCGTCCCCCTTGCGCACGTCATGGAGGGACGACAGGAGCTTCTCCAGGGACTGGTTGAGGGCGTCCTCGCGCATGGCCGGGTTCTGGCGCAGGCCTTCGCGGAAGCTGCCGACGAGCTGGTCCTTGGTGATGGTGCGCAGGAAGCGGAAGTGCAGGCGTTTCAGGCTGTTGGACGCCACGGCCTCCTTGAAGCAGGAGGGCTCCTCCTCCATGTAGAGGCTCCAGACGTAGACGTTGAAGAAGAGCTTCTTCTTCAGCTCCATGTGGGTGAGCGCGAGCGTGCGCCCCTCCACCTGGAGGGAATCCGGCATGTTGACCCCGCCCGCCTGTCCCGCATGGGCGGCAGCGCCCACGAGCAGGAGCATCCCCAGCGCGAACCCTCGCGCCCCCTTCTTCCACGCCGTCCCCGTCATCGCCTTCCCCTTCACCCCTGAGTCGGTGATCGCAACGGTGCGCATGCTCTACAAAACCGCCACCGGCCGCGATCATTGGTTTGTGCACCATTGGACGGCAACCGGACGTCCAAGGCAAGGCCGTTGGGGGTACAAGCGACACCCCGGTTGGCAAGCCTACAGGATGGATGGCGCGGAGCGTCAGGCCCCGCTTCCGGCGAGCGTCGCGACGTCCGCGGAGGCCTGCGTTCGCGCCGTGCTCCGGGGCAGCAGCACCACGAAGCACGCGCCCCCTTCCGGCGGCGCCTCCACGGAGATGGTCCCGCCGTGCGCCGCGACGATCTGCTTGGAGATGAAGAGGCCCAGGCCCAGCCCGCCCGTGTTGCGGTTCGCGAGCCCCCGGTCGAACCGGTCGAAGATGCTCTCCCGCTGCGCCTCCGGAACACCGGGGCCGTGGTCGCGCACCTCGATGCGCGCCAGGTCTCCCTGCTCCTGCAACCGCACCACCAGCGGCCCACCGGGCGCGTACCGCATCGCGTTCGTGAGGAGGTTCGTCAACACCTGCTCCAACCGGTGCAGGTCCACGTGCCACGGCAGCTGGTGCGGCGCGTCCAGCCGCGTCGGGCACCCCGCCTGCGCGAGCTGCCCGGACAGCCGCTCCAACACGTCCGAGGCCAGCTGCGCCAGGTCCACCTGCTGAACGTCGAGCGCGAACGTGCCCGTCCGGATGCGGGCCACGTCCAGCAGGTCCTCCACCAGGCGCGTCAGCCGGTCCACCTGGGCCAGTGACACCTTCAGCGCTCGCGGCAGCCGCTCCGGGCTCACGACACGCCCCTCGACCGGCTTCACGTACCGCTCCGCCATCTGCAATTGCAGCAGCAGCGACGTGATGGGCGTCTTCAATTCATGTGAGGCGATGGAGAGGAATTCGTCACGGGCGCTGAGCAGCGACTCCAACCCCCGCTGCTGCTGCTCCAGCTGCTTCGCGTGCGCGTCCTGCTCCGACGCCCGCAGCCGCATGGCCGCCATGGTGAGCTGCGTCTGTACGCGGGCCAGCAGCTCCTTCGCCGCGAACGGCTTCGTCAGGTAGTCGTCCGCGCCCAGCTCCAGCCCGCTCGCCGTGGCATCCTCACCCACGCGCGCGGACAGCAGGATGACCGGCAGCGTGCGCAGCGCTTCGTCCGCGCGCAGCTGCTTCACCAACTGGATGCCGTCCATCACCGGCATCATCACGTCCGACAGCACCAGGTCCGGCCGCGACTCCCGCGCCGAGCGGAGCGCCTCCGCCCCGTTCGCCACCGCCGTCACGGCGTAGCGCTGCGACAGGAGGCGGCGCACGTAGTCGCGCATGTCCGCGTTGTCGTCCGCGAGCAGGATGCGCGGTCGCGGTCCGGCCGCCGCCACCGGTGCCGGAGCGTCCGCCGCTTGCTCCAAGGACCAGCGCAGCGCCTCCTGCACGAACGCCTCCACGCGGATGGGATTGGCGGGAGGCCGCTCCGCCTCCGGCCCCTGCGCCCCCATGGAGACGGCACGCCCGAACGGCACGCGGACGGAGAAAGCAGCCCCCTGCCCCTCCACGCTCTCCACCTCCACCGAGCCCCCGTGGAGCTTCGCCAGGTCGTGCACGAGCGCGAGCCCGATGCCGCTGCCCTCGTGCGTGCGCCCCCGGGCCTCCTTCACCCGGTGGAAGCGCTGGAACACCTTCCCCAGTTCCGCCTCCGGGATGCCGATGCCCGTGTCCCGCACGGACAGCCGCGCGAAGCCGTCCTCCCGCTTCAGCTCGACGCGGATCTCCCCGGCGTGCGTGAACTTGAACGCGTTCGACACGAGGTTGAGGACGATCTTCTCCCACATCTCCCGGTCCACGTGGACCGGCTCTCCCAGGGGCTCGGCGTCCACCACCAGCCGCATGCCCACGCGCTCGATGGCGGAGCGGAACGCGCTCGCCACGTCGCGGGTGAGGGCGGACAGGTCCGTGGGCTCCATGGTGGCCTGGGCGCGGCCCGCCTCGATGCGGGAGAAGTCGAGCAGCGCGTTCACCAGCTTGAGCAGCCGCAAGGCATTGCGGTGCACGACCTGCAACTCGCCGTGCGCTGACTCCGGCAGCGTCCCGCGCAGCCCCGCCAGCAGGTCCTCCACCGGCCCGAGCATCAGCGTGAGCGGCGTGCGGAACTCGTGGCTCACGTTGCTGAAGAAGGCCGTCTTCGCCTGGTCAATCTCCGCGAGCGCCTCCGCCCGGCGCCGCTCCGCCTCGTAGGCCCGTGCGTTGCCGAGCGCCGCGCTCACCGCCCCACTCAGCATCTCCACGAAGGCGCGATAGGTGCCATCGAGCGGCAGCCGCTGGCTCACGCCGATGACCAGGTATCCGAGCGGTGCGTCCACGCCCGCGACGCGCACCGGCAACACGAAGCCCGCCTTCACGGGCTCCGGATACGGGCCCGCGACGACCGGGCCGAAGCGGGCCTCCAGGTCCAGGACGGGCTCCACCCGTCCGCTCTGCGCCGCCCGCGCCAACGGCCACGTTTCATCGTCGGCGGTGTCCGTGAGGCGGATGACGTCCGGCGCGAACGGCCTTCCCGCCTTCGTCCCGCACAGGCCCTGGAGCCGGGCCTCGGTGCCGCCCGGAGCGGTGACGTAGAGCAGCGCGAAGGGCAGGTCGAGGGCGTACTCCCCCAGCGTCGCGAGGAGCAGGGCACACGCCTCGCTGAACACCAGCGCCTGCCCCGCGCTGTCGGCGATGTCCCTCAGCGCCCGCGTCCGCCGCTCGGCGAGCATCGTGGCGGTTGTCTCAGTTACCGGGTGGAAGAGGCCCACCACCTTGCCGGACTCGTCGCGGATGGGGCTCAGCGAGAAGGTGAAGAAGGCCTCCTCCGGGTAGCCGTTGCGCTCGAGGAACATCCGCTGGTTCTCGAGATAGGACGTCTCTCCGGCGAGCGCGCGCTCGAACGGTTCGCCAATCGCTGGCCAGGCCGACGCCCAGGTGATGCGGTAGCTCTCCCCCATGGCGCGGGGGTGGGCCGCGCCGCATGCCACGCGGTAGCCGGCGTTGTAGATCTGGTTGTGGCCCTCGCCCCAGATGATGTTGATGGGGAAGTTCGACGCGAGGCAGAGGCTCACCGTCGTGCGCAGGCTCTGGGGCCAGGACTCGATGGGCCCCAGGGGGGACTTCGACCAGTCGAGTGAGGCAATGAGGGCAGCCATCTCGCCCCCGCCTGCAAGCCATTCGAGCTTCCCGGGGAGCGGCGCCATCGTGAGGAGATAAGTACCCCGGTATGAGCCATCAAGGAGAAAGACCGATTCCCGGGCGTTTGGACCGTCCTTCATCCAACGGTCCCGCGCTCCGGGAAGCCGACGTAGGCTCCGCGCCCATGAGCGCTTCCAGCCCGCCCCAGGTCCACTTCCGCACCTGCAATCTGTGTGAGGCCATGTGCGGCGTGCGCATTGAAGTGGCGGACGGGCGAATCACGTCCATCAAGGGGGACGCGGAGGACCCCTTCAGCCGGGGTCACATCTGTCCCAAGGCCGTGGCGCTCCGCGACCTGCACGAGGACCCGGACCGGCTGCGCCATCCCATGAAGCGCACCGCTTCCGGCTGGGAGCGCGTGTCCTGGGAGGACGCGTTCCGCGACATCAGCCAGCGGCTCCATGACCTCCAGAAGGAGCACGGGCCGAACGCCGTGGGCGCGTACCTGGGCAACCCCAACGTCCACAACCTGGGCGCGATGATGTTCGGGCCCCAGCTCCTTCGCGCGCTGCGCTCGCGCAACCGGTTCTCCGCCACCTCGGTGGATCAGCTGCCCCACCAGCTCGCGGCCCACCTCATGTTCGGCCACCAGCTGCTGGTGCCCATCCCGGACATCGATCGCACGCGGTACATGCTCGTGCTGGGCGCGAACCCTCTCGCGTCCAATGGCAGCCTGATGACGACGCCGGACGTGCGCGCCCGGCTGCGCGCCATCCAGGAGCGCGGCGGGAAGGTCGTCGTCATCGACCCGCGTCGCACCGAGACGGCGGGCATCGCCGACCAGCACGTCTTCATCCGGCCCGGCACCGACGCGCTCGCCCTCTTCTCCCTGCTGCATGTCGTCCTGGAGGGCAACGAAGGGAACGCGCACCGCATGGGCCGGCTGGCGGCGTTCGTGGACGGGTTGGACACCGTGGTGCCGCTCGTCCGGGACTTCCCCCCGGAGCGCACGGCCCCGCACACGGGCATCGCGCCGGACGTGCTTCGCGGCATCGCGCGGGACTTCCTCGCCGCGGACGGGGCCGTCTGCTACGGGCGCGTCGGCGTGTCCACGCAGCCCTTTGGCTCGCTCTGCCAATGGCTCATCAACGTCCTCAACATCGTCACCGGCAACCTGGACCGGGAGGGCGGCGCCCTCTTCACGCTTCCGGCCTTCGACCTCATCGGCGGGCCTCGCGCGTTTGGCGTCAGCCCCGGCAGCCATGGCCGCTGGAAGAGCCGGGTCCGCGGCCTGCCGGAGTCCTCCGGGGAGCTGCCCGTCGCGGCGCTCGCGGAGGAGATCCTCACCCCGGGCGAGGGCCGCATCCGCGCGCTCATCACCCTGGCCGGAAACCCCGTGCTGTCCACGCCCAATGGCACCCAGCTGGACACCGCGCTGGGACAGCTCGACTTCATGGTGAGCGTGGACCCCTACCTCAACGAGACCACCCGCCACGCGCACTACATCCTGCCGCCCGCGTCCCTGCTGGAGCGTGGGCACTACGACCTCGTCTTCCACGTGCTCGCCGTGCGCAACACCGCGAAGTACTCGCCGCCGGTGTTCCCCGCCGCTCCGGACTCACGGCAGGACTGGGAGATTGTCCTGGAGCTCCAGCACCGGCTGGAGACCCTGCGCAAGGGGCGGAGCGTCCGCGCGCTGCTCCAGCACCAGGCCCTCAAGCGGCTGGGGCCGGAGCGCATCCTCGACCTGGGCCTTCGCATGGGGCCCTATGGCTCGCGCTTCCATCCGCTCAAGAAGCACGGCCTGTCGCTCGCGAAGCTTCGCGCCGCGCCGCATGGCATCGACCTGGGCCCGTTGAAGCCCAGCCTGCCCGGCCGGCTCCGCAACCGCGCCAAGCGCATCCAGCTGGCGCCGGAGCTGCTCGTCGCGGACGTGGCCCGGCTTCGCGCCGCGTTCCCCGACGACGCGGCGCCTCGCGAGGGCGAGCTGCTGCTCATCGGCCGGCGGCACCTGCGCGACAACAACTCGTGGATGCACAACGTGCCGGGGCTGGTGAAGGGCCGGCCCCGCTGCACGCTGATGATCCACCCGGATGACGCCTCCCGCCTGGGCCTCGCCGAAGGGGCCAACGCCACCGTCCGCTCGCGCGTGGGAGAGGTCACCGTGCCCGTCGCCGTCACCGCCGACGTGATGCCCGGCGTCGTCAGCCTGCCGCACGGCTACGGCCACCAGCGTCCGGGCATCCGCCTCCAGGTGGCCGGCGCGCATGCGGGCGCCAGCATCAACGACCTGACGGATGATCAAGCGCTGGACGTCGTCAGCGGCAACGCCGCGTTCAGCGGAACTCCGGTCCAGGTGCGCCCGGCCTGATTTCCCGGACCCCGGTCCGGCCCACCTCCGGCCCTGCCCGGTCACAACCTGTCCGACTGTCGGACCGGTTTCCGCTGCCCGGACGGCGCCAGCGCCCCAGCCCCGGTCCTCCCAACCTGTCCGACTGTCGGACAGGTTTCCGCGCCTCGGATGGAACGGGCGCCCCCTCTGCCCCGGTCCTCCCAACCTGTCCGACTGTCGGACAGGTTCGTGCGGTGCTCCGCCGATGGGCGGTCCCCTGAGGGGTTCTCACCTTCTCAATCCATGTGGACAGGCTTCATGTCCGCGGGCCTAGCGGTACACCGGGGCGGGCAGCACGGGCGGCACCACCGGCGTGGCGACCGTGACCGTCACCTTCGTCTTGGCGCGCCACACCAGCGGCGTGAGCGCCCCCACCAGCACGAACACCGCCTGCACCGTGTGCGCGAGCAGCGCGATGGACATGGCCTTCGCGGCCGTGGTCCCCATCACGCCCGCCGCCAGCGAGAACATCCCGTCCGTCACGCCCACCTGCCCGGGCACCAGCGAGCCCATCGCCAGCGCCACCAGGTAGAGCCCCTGCGTGAACAGCGCCTGCACCACCGTCGCGTCGATGCCCACCGCGTGCGCCAGCACCGCGTACTGCATCACCTGCAACACACGGCTGCCCAGGAACGCCAGCATCGGCCGCCACGGACACAGCCCTCCGGCGCACACCGACGCCTGGAATGCCTCCGCGTGCGTGCCCCACTTCCCGCACCGCCTGCGCATCCACGCGCCCAGCCGCTTCGCCCGGAGCGCCACGCGCACGCCCAACGACGCGAGCAGCAACACGAAGCCGTGCACCAGCATCGCCACCGTGAAGGCGCTCCAGCCCGTCATCGCGTACGCCGCCAGCGCGCACGGGAAGGAGATGAGCCCTCCAGCCCCCAGCGACGCCGACTGCGACGTGGCCGCCGCCGCGGCAGCAGCCGCGCCTCCGGTGTAGGGCGTCAGCATCGTCGCCTTCGTCGCCTCCGCCGCCGTCCGGCCCGCGGGCGCCATGCTCGACACCGCGGTGCCAATCAGCTGCGCTCGCACCAACACCGACAGGGGCACCTGTCCCGAGCGGGCGCCGTAGGACAGGCGCGTCGCCGTGGCGTCGCAGGTCTGCCGTCCCAGTTCGATGAGGACCACCCAGGGGAGCAGCGGCAGCGCGTCCAGGAGCGTGGCCTTCAGCTCACCGGCGCCGGCTTTGTGCACCAGGGTGGCCAGCATGCCCAGGCCCGCCATCGCGAACACGGGTTTGAGCACCGTGAGCAGCCTGCGTCGCCAGACGCACGGTGCGGCGGAAAGCCCCTCCCCGACGACGGCCCCCGGCCCGGCCAGGGCCCCTTCGCGGTGCACGTTGCTCACACTCGCCCTCCTCGCCCGTTCCCACCCGCCCCACCGAGGGGTCCGTTTCAGAACCTGTGCAGCCCCCACCTTCATGGCGAGGCCCGATCGTCGACGGCCGGTAGCCTCCTTCCCCTCGCGTCCTCGGGTGGACAGAGCACCGCGCCCCCCGGGCGACGAATGCAGGCCGGGCGGATCCCTCCACCCGAGGGATGCACACCGCGCGTGGAGCGACAGCGCACGCTCGGCAGCAGCGCCGAAGGCGGTTAGGGTGGCGCCGCCTTCACAGCGCGGGAGCAATGCCATGAAAGCAGTGCGCTTCTCGGCCTTCGGGCCGCCCCCCGACGTCGCCCAGGTGGTGGAGGAGTCGCCTATGCCGCTGAAGCCCGGCGAGGCGCGGCTGGCCGTGCTCGCCACGCCCATCAACCCCTCTGATCTGCTCACCCTCTCCGGCGAATACGGCGTGCTGCCCAAGCTGCCCGCCACGCCCGGCAACGAGGGCGTGGGCCGCGTGGTGGAGGTGGCCGGCACCGACGCCGTGGCCGTGGGGGACCTCGTGTTCCTGCCGCTGGGCGCGGGCACCTGGCGCACCCACCTCGTCGCGCCCGCCGCGCAGCTGTTGCCCGTGCCGCCGGGCCTGGACCTGCTCCAGGCGAGCATGCTGCTCATCAACCCGCCCACCGCCTACCTGATGCTGCGTCAGTTCGTGACGCTCCAGCCGGGTGAGTGGGTGGTGCAGAACGCCGCCAACTCCGCGGTGGGGCGCTACCTCATCACGCTGGCGCAGGTGATGGGCCTGAAGACCGTCAACGTCGTGCGCCGCCAGGAGCTGGCCGACGAGCTCAAGGCCCAGGGCGCGGACGTGGTGCTGCTGGACACGGATGAGCTGCCCAAGCAGGTGCGCGCGGCCACGGGCGGCGCGAAGGTGCGGCTGGGCATCGACGCGGTGGGCGGCGACTCCGCCCGCAGGGTGGGCGACTGTCTGGCGACGGGCGGCGTGCTGGTGAACTACGGCGCCATGAGCGGCAAGGGCCCCATGCTGTCCGCGGCGGCCAGCATCTTCAAGGACGTCACCCTGCGCGGCTTCTGGCTGACGCGCTGGCTGCGCGATGCCCCGCGCGAGGAGCAGAACGCCACGCTCGCGCGGCTGGCGGAGCTGATGGCGGTGGGCACGCTCCAGGCGCCCGTGGACGGCACCTATCCGCTGGAGCGCATCCAGGACGCGGTGAAGCGCGCGCTGGAGCCGGGCCGCAACGGGAAGGTCCTGCTCACCCCCAACCCCGCGGCGTGAAGCACCCGCCGCTCACGTGAAGGAACGACGACCATGAAGCGAGTCGAAGGCAAGGTGGCCCTGGTGACCGGCGGCGCGGGGGGCCTGGGCGCCGCGTCCGCGCGGATGCTCGCGCGCGAGGGCGCGAAGGTGGTGGTCACCGACCGGCGCGAGGCCGAAGCCCGCGCGGTGGCGGAGGAGCTGGGCGAGGCCGGCCTGTTCGTCCCGCTGGACGTCACCCGCGAGGACCAGTGGGTGAGCGCGCTGGCGCGCACGGTGGAGAAGTTCGGGCGGCTGGACGTGCTCGTGAACAACGCGGGCATGGGCATCGTGAAGGACGTGGAGGAGATGTCCCTGGACGAGTGGAAGCTCGTGCACTCGGTCAACCTGGACGGCGTCTTCCTGGGCTGCAAGCACGGCATCCGCGTGATGCGGGAGTCGAAGTCCCAGAACGGCTCCATCATCAACATCTCCTCCATCGCGGGGCTCGTGGGCGTGCCGCAGTTCCCCGCGTACTGCTCCAGCAAGGCCGGCGTGCGCATGCTGTCCAAGTCCGTGGCGCTGCACTGCGCGTACAAGGGCTACGGCATCCGCTGCAACTCCATCCACCCCGGCTACGTGGAGACGGCCATGGTGGAGGCGCTGGCCCAGGCCGGCGGCCAGGCGGACAAGACGCGCGCGCGCATGCTCAAGGGCATCCCCGCGGGCCGCTTCGGTGAGCCGGACGACGTGGCCAACGCCGTCGTCTACCTGGCGTCGGACGAGTCCAAGCTGATGACCGGCGCGGAGATGGTCCTCGACGGCGGCGCCACCGCGCAGTAGCGCCGCATGCATTCACGGCGGCGCCCGGGCAGTCATTCCCAGGGCGCCGTCAGCAGCTCCCCGAAGCGCATCCCCAATTCCATGCGGCCCACCATCGCCTGCCCCCAGGCGGTCGCCTGCGCGGCCCAGGTGGCGGGGGTGAGCCCCAGCGTGTCGAAGAGCTTCATCACGTCCCCGCCCCGCTGCATCGCCTTGATCATCCGCGCGTAGTCCACGAGCGTGGGGAAGGCCGTCTCCGGGAAGACCACCTCCCGGTCCACGGGCTTGAGCGGCACGCGCGGCTGGAGCGTCACCAGCAGGCGCTGCGCCTCCACGCGGGCCAGCGTCTCCTGCCGTTCGCGCTCGACGGCCTGCTGGGCCTCGCGCGCTTCGGCGTCGCGGCGGGCAACCTCGGCGCGGCGCTCCTGGTCGCGGCGGCGGGACTCGGCCACCTGACGGTCGATTTCACGCTGGCGCGCGTGCTCCTCGTTCTCGCGCCTGCGCTCGCGGCGCTCCCGCATCATCCGCAGCGCGCCGTGCGTGTCGTCCAGGAAGTCGCGGTGGATGTTCGACTCCTCCGCCGGGGACGGCGTGGCGAGCACGCGCTTCTCGAAGGCGGGCAGCCACGCTTCGAAGTGGTCCAGCTCCGCGTCCAGCACCGGGAGGGCGGCCGCGTCGCGGGACTCCAGGCCGTTGCGCAGCGCCATGGCGCCCTTCGACACGGAGAGGGACGCGGTGCGCGGGCGAGTGCCCACCAGCTCCTCCGCCGCGTCCCAGAGGGCGCGCAGCCGCCGTGGCAGCGCGTCCACCGGCACGTCGTCCAGCAGTCGCGTCGTCTGCTGGAAGAGCCCCTCGGGGTCCACGCGCCACCAGGACTGGAAGCGCGCGAGGGCATCCGGCTCCACCTCGCACTGGTGCTCCCAGAGCGCATCGCGCCAGGGCGCGAAGGCGGCGAGCAGGGCACCGCGCTCGGCGGGATGGGACTGGAAGCGGCGCCAGACGGCTTCGACGAGCACCTCCCGGCCGGAGAGGGAGCTCCAGGAGTGCACCGCGCGGGACAGCGGCGGCACCAGGAGGTGCTGGCCCGGCCCTTCCCAGACGGCCATCAGCAGCCGTCCCGCGTGCCCCGGGTCGGGGTGCTTCTCCACGTGCCGGGTGTCCGGGACGAGGCCCAGGTTCCGCGCCCGCGCGGGGAACATGATCAACGCTTCCAGCAGGGCCTCTCCGCTGTACGTGTCACGGGCCCAGTCGTTCAGCCGCCGCTGTTCGTCCACGCCCGAGTGGTGCAGGACACGCGCGAACGCGGAGTCACCGAAGCACGCGGTGCGGTCCTTCGCCGTCCCCCGGTCGATGGCGTGCACCGTCTCCTCCAGGAAGGCCCACATCGCCTCGGACTCCTCCTCTTCGGGAGCCTCGGGGTCGTCATGGAGAGGCGTGGCGGCCCACTCGAAGAAGTCCAGCGCGGTCTTCGCGGGCAGGTCGCGCAGCACCGAGCGCGCCCAGCGGGCCCACTGCCGCTGGCCCTCCAGGCCCCACGCGCGGAAGGGGCGCCGCCTCGCGAAGGACAACAGCTCGCCCGCGAGCGAACCCACCGTGCGCAGGGACACGGTGAGCGCCGCCTCCAGGGCGTCCTCGGGTAACTGCGAGGGGAGCTCGCGGAGGACCTCCTTCGCGAAGGCCGCGTCGCCGTCCTGCCGCAGCCGCGCGAGCAGCCGGCGCGAGCCCCACTGGCTCAGGATGCGCCGCGCGAAGCGGACGACCTCCGCGTCAGCGGAGTCCAGCGCCTGGGCGACCTCCATCTCATCGTGAAGGCACAGGGCGCACTCGAAGCGGACGTCGGCGTCATGGCCATACAGGCCCCGGTGCAGCGCGGCGGAGACGCTCTCCGGCGTCACCGCCTGTGACACCCGCGACCAGGCGACGGCGGCGCGCGAGGACAGCTCCGGCACGTCGAGCACGCCCAGGGCGAGGCCGCGGATCCGCTCGCGCTCCCCGGAGCCCAGCCGCGGGGGGAGGCCGTGGCGCCAGCGCGTCATGGCGAGCATGGCCTCCACCGCCATGCGGCCCTCGCCGTGCAGCAGCTGGTTGCTCACGGCGAAGCGGGCCTCCCGCGACCCGTTGCCCTGGTGCACCAACGCGAGCGCGGCCAGGAGGCGCAGGGTCGGATCCGGGGACTTGTCCGCCAGCCACTCCAGCGAGTCCGGCATGGGGCTGAAGGGCGCGAGCATCTCCTCCAGGGCGGACTCCTCGATGGGCAATATCAGCGCCCACGCGTCCTCCAGCTCCCGCGTGAAGCCGCGCTGCACGAGGAGGGGCTCGATGCGCCGCGCGTCCTCGGAGAGGCGCTGCACCGCGCCCCACTGCCGTGCGTAGCGCGCCTCCAGCACCGCCACCTGGGCGGGCTCCAGCGCGGCGGTGCGCGCGGCCAGGGCGAAGCGGTCCACCCCGGACTTCAGCAGCGCCCGCGCGGAGCCATAACGCTCCGGCGGGATGGCACCACACAGGCAATGCGGGCACGCGGCGTCAAGAGGGATGAAGCGGATGCAGCCGGGGCAGCGTGCCTCCGCACCCTGGCGCACGCCGCTGCCGGACGGAATGCCGGCACTCCTCGATTCGGATTCCATCCAGGGATCAGCTGTCCGGGCGCGCGGGATGTCAACGCCAGACGCAGTCCCCAGCGCACACGGCCCCATCGGGCACGAGCTGCCTTGACGGGACAGCCCCTGCCCAATATAGAAATGTTCAATTGAATTATTGAGGATGTCATCCATGGGTAGCCGAGCCTTCAAGGACGCGCTGTACGAGCAGCTTTCCCGGGTCTCCAAGGCGCTCGGCAGCCCGAAGCGGCTGGAGCTCATCGACCTGCTCGCCCAAAGCGAGCGGACCGTGGAATGGCTCGCCCGGGAAACGCGGATGAGCGTGGCCAGCACCTCCCAGCACCTCCAGGTGCTGCGGGAGGCGCGTCTGGTGGAGACGCGCAAGGAAGGCGTCTTCGTGCACTACCGCTTGGCGAGCCCCGCCGTCTTCATGCTCCTCTCGAGCGTCCGGAACGTGGCGGAGGCGCAGCTGGCGGACGTCCAGCGCGTGGTGGACACCTACCTGGGCGACCGGGACGGCATGGCGCCGGTGGGCCGCGAGGAGCTCCTCGAGCGCGCCCGTGCACACGAGGTGGTGGTGCTCGACGTCCGCCCCGCCGAGGAGTACGCGGCCGGGCACATCACCGGGGCACTCTCCATTCCGCTCGCCGAGTTGGAGGAGCGCCTCAAGGACCTTCCCAAACGGCGCGAGGTGGTCGCGTACTGCCGTGGCCCCTACTGCGTCTACGCGGACCAGGCTGTGAAGCTGCTTCGCGCCTCCGGCCGCAAGGCACGCCGGCTCCATGAGGGCTTCCCCGAGTGGCACGCCGCGGGCCTCCCCGTCAACGCTTCTCCCCTCTTCCCCCGCCACACGAGCAGGAGACCGCCAGCATGATCTTCAAGCCCTACCACTACGACGCCACTGGCTGTGCCGCGTACCTCTTCGGCTGTGGCGGCCTCGGCAGGTGCGCCGTCGTCGATGCCCACGAGGAGGACGTCGACACGTATCTCGCGTTCGCCTCGTCGAAGGGCATGCGAGTGACGCACGTCATCGACACGCATGTGCACGCCGACCACAAGAGCGGCGGCCCCGCCCTGGCCAGGAAGGCCGGCGCCGCCTACTGCCTGCACGCGTCCGCCCGCGTGGCCCTCCCCTTCGAGCCGCTTCACGACGGGCAGGAGGTCGAGCTCGGCAACACGCGCATTCAGGTGCTCCACACGCCGGGCCATACCCCCGAGAGCATCAGCCTGGTCGTCACCGACCTGCGGCGGGGGACCGCACCGTGGTTCGTCCTCACGGGAGACACGCTGTTCGTTGGCGCTGTCGGCCGCCCGGACCTTCCCGGCCGGGCCCGGGAGAACGCGGGCGAGCTCTACGCCAGCATCCACACGAAGCTCCTCACGTTGCCGGACGAGCTGGAACTCTATCCAGGCCACTACGCGGGCTCGGCCTGCGGCGCCGGCATGAGCGGCAAGCCGTCGAGCACCCTTGCTTTCGAGAAGCGCTGGAACCCGCTGCTCTCGATGTCGCGAGGCGACTTCGTCGACGCGCTCTCGGACGTGCAGCCGAAGCCCGCGGCCATGGAGCGGATCCTCCGCGTCAACCAGGGACGGGAAGAGGACACTCCGTGAGGCCCGTCCGCCTGGGGCTGCGCGAGAACCTGGGCCAGTTCTCACTGCTGGTCGTCGTGAACGCCTTCGTGGGCGCGATGGTCGGCATGGAGCGCACCCTCCTACCGCCCATCGCCGAGCACGAGTTCCACCTTGTGGCGAAGAGCGCCGTGCTCTCGTTCATCGTCGTGTTCGGCATCACGAAGGCGCTCACGAACTATCTGGCCGGGCGCCTGTCGGACCGCTGGGGACGCAAGCACGTGCTGGTGGGAGGCTGGCTCGTGGCCGCGCCGGTACCGTTCCTCCTGATGTGGGCGCCGGGCTGGGGATGGGTGTTGTTCGCCAACGCGCTCCTCGGCGTCAGCCAGGGGCTCACGTGGTCGACGACCGTCATCATGAAGATCGACCTCGCGGGACCCGCGAAGCGCGGGCTCGCGATGGGGCTCAACGAGTTCGCCGGCTACTTCGCCGTCGCGGGGAGCGCCCTCGCGACGGGCTTTGTCGCCGCGCGCCACGGCCTGCGTCCCGAGCCCTTCTATCTCGGTGTCGGCTATGTCGCCTGCGGGCTTCTGCTCTCCGTGTTCGCCGTACGTGAGACGAAGCACCACGTCGCCGCCGAATCGAAGCTCCAGGACGGGGCTCCTCCGGCAGACAGACCCACCCAGCGCGAGGTCTTCTGGCGCACTTCGTTTCTCGACCGGAATCTCTCGAGCATCAGCCAGGCGGGGCTCGTCAACAACCTGAACGACGGCATTGCCTGGGGAATCTTCCCGCTGTTCTTCGCGGAGGCGGGGATGTCGCTCGACCAGATTGGCGTGCTGGCGGCGCTCTATCCCGCGACCTGGGGCATGGGGCAGCTCTTCACCGGTGCACTCTCCGACCGGCTGGGCCGCAAGTGGCTGATTGTCGGAGGGCAGTGGCTCCAGTCCTTCGCCCTCGTCAGCCTGCTGCTGTCCCGAGGCTTCCCAGGGTTCGCGCTGGGCGCCGCCCTCCTCGGGCTTGGCACCGCGATGGTCTATCCAACGTTGCTCGCGGCCATCGGGGATGTCGCGCATGCGACGTGGCGTGCTTCCGCGGTGGGCGTCTATCGTCTCTGGCGGGACATCGGCTACGCGGTCGGCGCTGTCGTCGCGGGAGGAATCGCCGACGCGGTTGGCGTATCGCGCGCCATGTGGCTCGGTCCGGCCATCACGTTCATCTCCGGGGTCGCCGTCGCGGTGCGCATGCGGGAGACGCTGCGCCGGCCTGCGGCCCCGGCTTCCGAGGACAGGCCCGCACTCTCATGACGAGCGACCCCATCTACCTGGACCACAACGCCACGACGCCGCTCTTCCCGGAGGTCGTCGACGCGATGCTGCCGTACTTGCGCGAGCACTTCGGCAACCCCTCCAGCGGCCATGTGTACGGGCTTCGCGCCCGCAGCGCCGTGGCCCGTGCCCGCGAACAGGTCGCCGCGCTGCTCGGCTGCGACGCGGACGAGGTGCTTTTCACGTCGGGCGGCACCGAGGCGAACAACCTCGCCATCCGCGGCGTGCTCGAGGCCCTCGGCCGCGAGCGCCATGTCGTCACGACGCGCATCGAGCATCCCGCCACGGCGGTCCCCTGCGAGTGGCTTGAGAAGAAGGGACACCGCGTGTCGCGCATCGGCGTGGATGCCGAGGGCGTCGCCCGTGAAGCCGAGGCGCGCGAGGCCCTGGGCCGTGAGACCGCGCTCGTCACCGTGATGCATTCGAACAATGAGACGGGCGTGCTCCAGCCCATCGCGGCGCTCGCACGGCTGGCCCACGGCGTTGGCGCCCTCATGCACACCGACGCCGCGCAATCCCTGGGCAAGGTGCCGGTGCAGGTGCGTGAGCTGGGAGTCGACCTGCTCTCCGTCGCGGGACATAAGCTCTACGCACCGAAGGGAGTCGGGGCGCTCTACGTGAAGCGCGGCACTCCGCTCGCCCCCTTCGCGCTGGGCGCGAGCCACGAACGCGGGCTGAGGCCCGGCACCGAGAACGTCGCCTCCATCGTCGGGCTCGGCGCCGCGTGTGAAACGGTGGGCCGGGACCTGGACGCCGCGGCCTCGCGCATGAAGGGACTGCGCGACCTGCTGTGGGAACTGCTCGCGAGCAGCATCCCGGGGCTCGCGCTCAACGGGCACCGCGAGCTGCGCCTACCCAACACGCTCAACGTGCGGTTCCCGGGCGTTTCGGGCCCGGCGCTCCTCGAGGTGGTGCCCGACGTGGCGGCCTCGACAGGGTCCGCCTGCCACGCGGGGCATGAGACGGCGTCGGCGGTCATCCTCGCCATGGGCGTCCCCGCCGCGGAGGCGCTGGGCTCCGTCCGACTGACGCTGGGCCGAACCACCACGCCCGAGGAGGTGCGACAGGCCGCAGCCGCGCTCCTCCAATCCTGGCGGCAGCTGACCCGCTGAACGCCGCACCGGAGCCAGGCGGCGCGGAGGTCCGCCTTCGCGTCACGCAGGGCGGCCGCGGCGGCCTTGAGGAAGAGCGCGGAGATGGCCACGCCCACCGCGATGTCCGGCCATCCGGTCCCCAGCAAGCCAGGCGCTCGTGGCGGCGCTGGCGGAGGTGCGCCTGCTGCCGGGGATGCCGCCGGAAGCCCCGCTGGCGCGCGCAGGGCAGCTGGCGCTCCCAAAGGCGATGGAGCCGGTGCCCGAGGACGCCGAGGCCCAGGCACTGGGGCGGCGTGCGGTCCTCCGGGCCTTCTGTCAGTCCTGGAGGCCGCCCGCGCGAGTCAGAGTCAGCAGCGCGTCTCCCGGAGGTGCTGCCCACGCCGACGATTGGCGCGAGCTACGCGCGTGACGACGGAAGGCCCATCGTCCAGGGGATGGGCGGGCTCACCCTCCCGCTCTTCAACCAGCATCAGTCGGCGCGAGGCGAGGTCGCCGCGGAGCTCTACGCTGGCGACGTCCTCCAAGCCCTGGAGGAGAACCTGGAGCTGTCGACGGAGGCCTACCGCGCCGGCAAGGTGAGCTGCTCATCCTCCGCAGGGAGAGCCTGGAGGCCCGGCGCGGTTACATCGAGGCGCTCAGGGAGCTCAACGCCGCCTCCGCCGAGTTGGACCGCGCTGGGGGCGACGCGGTAGACGCCTTACAAGCCTCTTCACCCAAGC
Organism: Corallococcus exercitus; assembly: GCF_042231735.1. GTDB lineage: Bacteria > Myxococcota > Myxococcia > Myxococcales > Myxococcaceae > Corallococcus > Corallococcus exercitus_B. The sequence goes on along the minus strand of NZ_CP102577.1, from coordinate 7,671,223 downwards.
GTTCCTTTTCACCGAGGCGCACCAGCCCTATTGCCAGCTGTGCCCATAGCATCCGTATGTCTTTTCAGGGAGACACACACATGGGCGCATTGGACGGGAAGATCGCGGTCGTGACGGGCGGTGGGACGGGCATTGGCTTCGCCATCGCGGAGCGCTTCGCCCGCGAGGGCGCGGAGGTGGTCATCGCCGGGCGCCGCCAGCAGCGCCTGGAGGACGCGGCGGCGAGGATTGGCCGGGGCGCCCGGGGCGTCGTCACCGACGTGGGCGACGACGCGCAGGTGAAGCGGCTCATCGACTCCGTGCCGCGCGTGGACCTGCTGGTGACGTGCGCGGGGGGGGCCGTGTTCGGCGCGGTGGAGAGCGTGCCGTCGCAGTCGTGGCGGTCCCTCTTCAACGACCGGTTCTTCGGTCAGCTCTCCGCCTGCCACCACGCGGTGCCGAAGATGGCTCCGGGCAGCGCCATCATCCTGTGCTCCGGCATCGCGGGTCACACGGCCCTGGTGAACTACTCGGGCGGCGCGGGGCTGTGCGGCGCGGTCAACGCCATGGGCCGCTCGCTGTCCGTGGAGCTCGCGCCCCGGGGCATCCGCGTCAACGTGCTGTCCCCTGGGCTGACGCGCGACACGGCCATCGACTGGGGCGTCCCTCCGGAGCAGGTGGGTGCGTTCCTGGACGCGCTCGTGAGCAAGGTCCCGCTCAAGAAGCCGGGGACGGTGCACGACATGGCGGACGCGGCGTATTTCCTCGCGACGTGCGCGTACGCCACCGGGCAGGTCATCGACATCGACGGGGGTTGGACCGCCGGGGCCTGAAGCCCCCGCGCGCCGCAAGCACTTCCGCATGCGGAGTGGGCGGGCGTCCGACCTGGACCCTCGTCCCACTCCTCAGGGACGCAGAGCGACTTCATGTTGGTCTGAGAGCTTCTCGGGAGACCGGACATGGGCCGCAGCTACAGCGAACATCCGTTCCATCAACAGCAACCGATGCTGGGTGTGCAGGGGTCGGGGCCGCGCCTCGGCAACGACGAGGACACCCAGAAGGTCGCGCAGCAGAAGAAGCGCAAGGCCACCACCAAGAGCGCGAAGACGTCGGCCTCTCCGGCGCGGCAGGCCCGGAAGGCCGCCGCGCCGAAGAAGGGCGCGACGGGCGCCCTCGCCAAGGGCAAGCCCGCCGGCAAGGCCCGGAAGACCCCCGGACGCGCCGCCTCCAAGCGCGTCCACTGACGCGCTCCTACTGCACCGTGAAGGTCGCGGCGCAGCCGTTCCACACGTACCAGCTGGACCAGTCCCCGGTGGAGACACCGGTCGCCAGGCAGTAGCCGCCCGGGGTCAGCGTCGTGGGGACGGCGTAGTCCACCTGGAACGTGCGCGTCTGGCCCTGCGTGAACGCCTGGTTGGCCAGGGGGTTGCTGGCGACCGTGGTCGTGCCCGCCAGATTGCGCACGTCCAGCTTCACGTTCACGCCGCTCGCCGCGCCCGCCGCCCGGAAGGTGCTGGTGAGCCGCACCGTGCCGCCCCGCGCCACCGTCGTGGGTGCCGTGGAGGCGGACAGCAGCGTGAAGCCCACCTGCGGCGCCGGCGCGTTGGACACCGTGAACGACGCCGCGCAGTTGTCCCAGTAGAGCCAGGTCGCCCAGGTGGCATCCGCCACGCCCGACGTCAGGCAGTACGTCCCGTTGGCCAGGGTGGACGGCACCGCGTAGGCCATCGTGTACGTCTTGAGCTCGCCCTGCGCGAACGCCTGGTTCGCGAACGGCACGCCGGCCAGGTAGGTGCCCGCCGCGTCCCGCACGTTGAGCTTCACGTTGCGGCCCGACGCCGCGCCCGCCGCCTGGATGGACACCGACAGGTTCACCGTCTGCCCCGGCGCCACGGTGGAAGGCGACGCCGACGCGGACTGCGTGGCGTAGGCCTCGTTCACCGGCGGAGGCGTCGTGCCGCCCGGCGGCGGGAAGTTGCGCGTGGTGTCGTCCAGCACCAGCACCCAGTCATTCCCCGCCCCGCTGCTGGGGGGCGTGAACTGCCGCGTCCCCGTGTTGGCATGGGTGCCCGACACGCTCGTCGCGCCCGTGCGCGGGTTGTACCAGGTGGCGCGCACCGTCCCGCCGGAGAGCCGGCCCATGTTCACCGTGAAGGCCAGCCCGGACGCGCTGTAGACGAAGGCGTAGGAGCCGTTCGAGGAGCGCGTGGCCTGGATGCGCTGGGTGCCCGTCCCCGCGCTGGAGGCCAGCAGGGCCTGGTCCGGCGTGCGCTCCAGCATGGGCCGCGACTCGATGAGCCGGCGCAGGTGGCGCATCTGGCCCGCGCCCGCGTGGTTGAGCGCGTCGTACCAGAAGCTCTGTGGGCTGAACTGCGGCGAGCGGCCCGGCGCGTACATCTGCCAGACGGCGTTGTGCCCGTAGGTGTGGCCGAGCGCGCCCGCGAACACGCTCCAGTACGCGTACTTGCGCACCTCGTAGTCGTTGGAGAAGCCGTTGGCGGCGTTGAAGCAGATGGGGAACTGCTCGTAGAGCGGCTCTCCGTCCAGCGACGGCTTCGCGGGCGACAGGGCGTAGTCGCTGGCCATGCGGTTGTAGACGTCCGTGTCCGTGCAGTGGCCGTTCTGCTGCATGTTGAAGTCCAGCCACGCCTCGTTGTGGAACCAGGTGGAGGACCTGGCGCCACCCTTCGGATGGAAGGTCATCAGCACCTGGCTGTAGTCCTCCGAACCCGATGTGCCGATGGCGATGCCCTTCGCCAGCGCGCGCCAGACGGACTCGTAGCCCGCCGGGCTCACGTCACCGCCGAGCACCCAGATGATGGAGCGGCCCGCGTACCGGCTGCCCAGGAACTGGCCATACGCCTGCGCGTTGGACAGCGTGAGGTGGCCGTCCTGCACGAGCGTGCCCCACAGGGGCAGCAGCGCCACGTAGAGGCCGCGCGCCTCCGCCTGGTCGACGACGAAGTCGACGTGGTCCCAGAAGTCGTACTGGGTGGCGTTGGCCGGGTCGCTGCCCGGCGTCACCGCGGGCGTCGTGAAGGTGTTGTTGAGGAAGGGCACGTCGCCCTGCGCGTTGGAGTACAGGCCCGTGAGCGGCCCCAGCACCACGGCCTGCACGACGGTGAAGCCCTGGTCCGCGCGGTTCTGGAGGTACGTCGCCGCCTGGTCGCGGTTGAGGTACGGGATGAGCTGCCAGGCCGTGTCCGCCATCCAGAAGAACGGCGTGCCGTCCGCCTTCACCAGGAAGCGGCCGTTGCTGCTCACGCGCAGCTTCGACAGGGTCAGGGAGGAGGAAGCGGTGACGGGGGCGTCCGGCCCGGCCACCACGGGCTCCGGCCCGCACGCCGACAGGAGGGACAAGCACAGCAGGGACATCCAGGCGCGTCTCACGATGAGGTTCCTTGGAAGAGGGGGAGCCGCGCGCCATAACACAGACAGTGCGGACCGATGCGCCGGATCCCGGGCAGCGGTAAGAAGGGAACTCCGATGAGCACGCCAGATGAAGCGCGTCGCGCGCTGGAGGCCGTGTACCAGCGCGTGGAGGCACGCGCGGCCGACATCTCCGGCACCCACGATTGGTGGCCCTGCCGCCGTGGCTGTGATCACTGCTGCCGCCACCTGGCCGCGCCCCTGCCCCTCACGGAGCTGGAGTGGCGCTACCTGGAGGAAGGGCTCCAGCAGCTCCCAGCGGAAGCGCGGGAGGAGATCCGCGCCCGCGTCGAAGCCCTGGCCCGGCAGGAGGCCCGCCCATACGCCTGCCCGCTGCTGGACCGCGAGACGGGCGCGTGCCGCGTCTATGCGCACCGGCCGCTGGCGTGCCGCTCGTATGGCTTCGCCGCCGCGCGCGACGGCGGCCTCTTCTGCCACTTCATCCTGGACCTCGTGGGCCAGCACGGCGACGCGGACATCGTCTGGGCCAACCAGGACGCCCTGGAGGATGCGGTGGCGCGGCTGAGCGGCCCCATGCGCCCGCTCTCCGAGTGGTTCGCGCGGAGGCAGCGCCAGGAGCCGTGAGCCCCTGGCGCAACCACATCCATGGCCTGCTCACCACGAAGCCGCTGGAGCGCGTGGTCGAGAGGCTCGTCACCCACGCGGCCACCGGTTTCGTGCTTCCGGACTACACCTGAAAGCTTGGAAGTCGTCAGTGCCCTGGCATATCCTCGCGCGCGCCTGGAAACGCCTGGAGCGCCCAGGACAACCATTCATCGAGCAGGGGGAATCCACATGAAGAAGTCGGGAATGATGTTGGGTCTGTGCGTCGCCATGGGTCTGTCCACGGCCAGCTTCGCCGGCAGCAAGGGCGGCATGTCCGTCTACGTTGACACCGTGAACCGCCACTTCAACGGGAGCATGGGGACGGCCCGCAACAGCGCGGACTCCAATCAGAACCTGTATTGCTATATCAGCTCGTCCGGCTACGGCGTGTGCATGGCGACGGACGCGGCTGGCACCAACGCGAGCTGCTTCACCAACAATGCCGGCATGGTGTCGGTGATCAACTCGCTGAACTCGGACTCGTACGTGCAGATCTCCTACGACAGCGCGGGAACCTGCACGAGCATCCTGGTGGGCACCGGTTCCCACCACGACCCCAAGCAGCCCTGAGCGTCGTTCCCTGGAGGCAGCCCCGCGCCATGTCTTCACCCAGCCGCACGCTCGTCGTGCTCAACCTGATGTTCTTCGGCGCGGGGCTCGCCCTGTTCGTGCAGGGCCAGCGCGCCTCCGCCAGCGCCCAGGACCTGGAGGCCCGGCTGGAGCGCATGGAGGGGCGCCTCAACCAGCTGCTCGCGCAGCGCCAGGGACCCGTGGCCGCGCTGCCCGGTGCGCCGGCCCGGGCGCCCGAGCTGCCGGCGGACCTGGACGCCCGCCTGGAGCAGGCCGTGACCCGCGCGTTGCAGGCCCAGGCCCAGGCCCAGGCTTCCGGACCCGGGCCCCAGGACGACGACCGGCCGTCCCAGGAGCCGCCCGTGCCGGAAGCGCAGAACGCCGCGGCCTGGGCTCGCGGCAACGAGGTGGTGGACCGGGCCCTCTCCGGCCGCAAGTGGGGTGAGGCCCAGGCGCGCGAGCTGTCCGCGTCCGTCCCCTCCCTCACGATGCAGCAGCGCGAGGACCTGCTGCGCCGGCTCATCATGGCCATCAACCAGGGCCAGCTGAAGGTGGACACGCGCGGGCCGCTCTTCGCCTTCTAGACGGAGGCGGCGCGGCTACCGCGCCTCCGCCGCCCGCTTCAGCTCGGCGATGTCCAGCTTCACCATCTTCATCATCGCCCGCATGACGCGGTCCCGCTTCGCCTCGTCCGGGTCCAGCATCACCTGCTGCATATAGGTGGGGACGATCTGCCAGGACAGCCCGAAGCGGTCCTTGAGCCAGCCGCACTGCACCGGCTTGCCTCCGCCCGCGATGAGCTTGTCCCACAGCTCATCCAGCTCCGCCTGCGTGTCGCAGTCCACGCTCAACGACACGGCATCCGTGAAGGGGACGCCGGGTCCTCCGTTGAGCGCGATGAAGCGCTGTCCCGCGAGCTCGAAGTCGATGGTCAGCACCGTGCCCTTGGGCGCGGGGCCCGCGTCCGTGTACCGGGTGACGTTCAGGACCCTCGAGTCCTTGAAGACAGACGTGTAGAGGGCGACAGCCTCCTCCGCGTTGAAGTTGCACCACAGGCAGGTGACGATCTTCTGGGGAACGGCCATGGGGGACTCCTCCTGGGGCTACGGTGGACGCCGTGCCGGCCCCAGGCAGTAGCACGAAGCCGGACCGCCCTCCCCCCTCCCAGTCGTACGAGCCCTGCCTTGTGTTCAGGGAGCAGGCTGCGTGGGGACCTTCAGCTCCCCGGAGATGATGCGGGCCCGGAGCGCGTCCACCGTGCGCAGCGCGTCCTCCTTGCCAGGGAAGTCCAGCCGCACGGGAGCCAGCCCCACGCCTCCCTCCTTCAGGCCGAGCGAGACGTTCCCTCCCTGGAGGCGCCCCTGGCGCTGCTCGCGGATGGCCTCGTACACGACCAGGTCCACGCGCTTCACGACGGCGGACAGCACCGCCTGCGGCGCCAGGTGGGACGGGTCGGAGTCCACGCCAATGACATACACGGTCTTGCCGGCCTCGCGCGCCTCCTTCACCGCCTGGATGGCGCCCAGGCCGTCCACGCCGGCCGCGGCGAAGACGACGTCCGTGTTCTTGAGCAGCAGGTCCTGCCCCACCTGCTTGCCCAGGGCGAAGTCCGTGAAGCTGCCGGTGTAGTTGACCAGCACCGTGGCGTTCGGGTTCGTCGCGGCCACGCCGGCCCGGAAGCCCGCCTCGTAGCGCTCCACCAGGGGAATCCTCATCCCACCCACCATGCCCACCCGGCCCGTCTTCGTGGCCAGTCCCGCCAGGGCTCCCGCGAGGAAGCAGCCCTCCTCCTCGCGGAACACCACCGTGCGCACGTTGGGCAGCGTGAGGACCCGGCCCTGCGCGTCCAGCAGCGGGCTGTCCACCAGCAGGAAGGGCAGCGACGGATTGCGCCGCGCCACCGCCTCCACGGCGTTCTCCAGCATGAAGCCCACGCCCATCGCCATGGACACGTGCTGGTCCGCGAGCAGTTGGAGGTTCGGCTCGTAGTCCTCCGCCACGCGGCTCTGGAGGACCACCGGCGTGATGCCCAGCGGGGCCAGCTCCTGCGCGCGGGGCGCCAGGTCGGGCCCCAGCGAGGACTGCCGCTCGGACAGGGAGGCCTCCTGGTAGCCGGCCTTCTCGTACTTCACCCCCGCGGCCCACAGCTCCAGCCCTCGCAGGGCGGAGTCGTTGAAGGCGTGGTCGCCACGGCCTCCCAATCCCAGCACCAGCCCGATGGTGGGCTTGGAGGGCGCGGCGGGCGCCTCCTTCTTGCAACCGGTGGAGGCGGCCAGCAGACACAGGGCGACGGAGATGATTCGGCGGTGCGGGCTCATGACACTGCCTTGTGTATCACGCCGCCGGGACCGCCTCCGGACCGGCCCCTCGAGACGTGACAGGGAGGTAGGCTGCCCGCCATGACCTACCGACGCGCTCCGGTGAAGGCTCCGCGACTCTCTGGCATGGCCCTCAAGGCCATGGTGAACACGCTGGAGCGGGGCGGCGTGGGTCCGGCGCTGGTGGAGAAGCTGATGCGGGACAGCGGCGTCGAGCAGTGGCGCGAGCTGTCCGCTGGCGATGCCCCGCCCATCCAGTACCCGCTGCCACCGGGGGCGCCCGCCACCGAATCACAGACACCCGTGGAACAGGCCGCGCGCGCGGCCGCCGCTTCGCCCGTGGAGCCGAAGCGGGAGACGGTGGCGGCGTTCGCTCGTGCCTACCGGGACGGGAGCACGGATCCGGTGGCCGTGACACGCAAGGCCCACGAAGCCATTGAACGGCTGGACGGCGGCGCGGACCGCCTGGGCCTCTTCATCGCTCGCAAGCCGGAGGAGGTGCTGCGGGCGGCGGAGGCGTCCGCGGAGCGGCTGCGCGCGGGAGCGCCCTTGAGCGTGCTGGACGGCGTGCCCGTCGTCATCAAGGACGAGCTGGACCTGGCGGGCTTCCCCACGACGCTGGGCACCACGTTCCGCACCGAGCCGGCCCGGACCGACTCCACCGTCGCCGCGCGCTTGAAGGCCGCGGGTGCCGTCATCCTGGGCAAGGCCAACATGCATGAGATTGGCATCAACCCCATCGGGTTGAACCCGCACCACGGCGCCGCGCGCAACCCGTGGAACCGGGGCCACATCACCGGCGGCAGCTCCAGCGGCTCCGGCGCCGTGGTGGCGGCGGGGCTGTGTCCGGCGAGCATCGGCGCGGACGGCGGCGGCTCCATCCGCATCCCCGCCGCGCTGTGCGGCCTCGTCGGGCTCAAGGCCACCTGGGGCCGCATCCCGGAGACGGGCGTGCCGCCGCTGTGCTGGAACGTGGCGCACGTGGGCCCCCTGGGCCTCACCGTCGATGACGTCGCGGCGGTGTATGCGATTGTCGCGGGGACGGACGGACACGACGTCGCCTCCCGGCAGCAGCCCCCGCACCACCTGTCGGGCTACGAGGACGGGGCGCTCAAGGGCCTCCGTCTGGGCCTCTGCACGCCCTACTTCGAGGACGCGGACCCGGACGTGGTGGCGCGCTGCCGCGACGCCGTGCGCGCCCTCACCGACGCGGGCGCCACGGTGGTGGAGCTTCCCGCGCCGGACCTGAACACGATTCTCTGGACGCACAGCTGCATCATCCTGAGCGAGATGGCGGAGGCGATGCTGCCGCAGGTGAAGGCCCGCGCGTCGGTGTTCGGGCTCGACTCGCGCACCAACCTGGCGCTGGGGCGTCACTTCCGGGCCACGGACCTCATCCATGCGCTGCGGCACCGGCACCGGCTGACGCGGGAGCTGCTGTCGCTCATGGCGGACGTGGACGTCATCGTCACGCCGACGACGGCCAGCACCGCCCCCGCCATTCCCGAAGCGGCGCTCCCGGCGGGCGAGTCCAACCTGCCGGTGGTGGACGCGCTGATGCGCTTCATCCGCCTGGCGAACCTCACCGGCTGCCCTGCCCTCTCCGTCCCCGCGGGCTTCGACCGCGCGGGCCTGCCCGTGGGCGTGCACCTCATGGGGCGACCCTACGAAGAGCACCTGCTGCTGCGCCTGGGGCGCGTGGTGGAGCGCGCGACGGAGCGCCGCACGCCGGGCATCCACGTCCACCTTCTGCCCTGAAGCCCGCGGGGCGCGCCTTCAGTGCGCCTCGAACCACGTGAGGCCGTAGTCCAGACAGAGCTCCTCGCCGGGCTGGATGTCACGCAGCGCCACGGCGGCGCCGGTGTCCGGCACCGGCCCGTCGATGAGCTCCACGTTCGGCGTCTTCGAGTGGTTGTAGAGCGCCAGCATTCCCCACGCGTACGCCTTCTCCCGCCCGGGCTCCGTGCCCCAGGTGAAGACATGGTGGTGCGCCTGGCAGTCGCGGTGGTCCGCCGGCTTCAGGTCGCTCGCGGGGAAGCGGCTGATGGGCGCCCACTCCACGAGCGTCCCCTTCGGCAGGAGCCGGCGCGCGAAGACGCCCCGTCCCTTTCCAGGGATGAGGCGCCATTCGATGTTGGGATGGAACTGGTTCTCGGAGATCAGGCGATCGAGTTCGGGATTGTTCATGGAGAAACCCTCCCGGAAGGAGGGTGCCTGCCCGAACCTAAGCACGCCCCCAGGTCACGGGGAGGCGGGCGCCTGCTCCACGTCCCGGACGCGGTTGGGACGGCGCTCGGGGACGGGGGCGATGCCGCCCAGCCAGACCCAGTCCACGCCATTCCACAGCTGCTCGCACCAGCGCAGCTCCGTGGCCAGCTCGCGAGCCTTGGCGCCGTGGGCGACGAGCGCCCAGCCCAGCCGGGACTGCTTGCACTCGCCGCTCTTGAACTTCAGCAGCCGGCGCTGCGTCTGGGCCTCGGCTCGCTCCGCGTCAAAGAGCGCCTGGTTCTTCAGGCCGTCGCCATGGGCATCCACCCCGTTCCACTCACACCAGGCCAGCACGTCCTTCAGTCGGACCAGCTTCGTTCCCCGGGAGAGTTCCGTCACGGCCGCGACGAGAAGGTCGGGGGTGATGACACGCATGGGTTGAGGCCTCCGGTGCAGAGCGGCGAAGGACACCAACCTACAGCGTAGGAAATGGCGGAGGGCCTCAGCTCCGCCATGCGTTTGTCATGGTTCTGTCATGGCTTCCGGCCATGACGCAGGCAGGCAAGCGCTCAGGGCTTCTTCGCGGGCGGCTGCGCTGGGGCGGGCGGTGTGGCGGGCTTCGCCTTCGAGTACGTGGCGATGCGGTTCGTCACCTCGCCCATCAAGTCGTTGGGGATGGGGACGGAGAGGTTGTACTGGGCAATCTTCCAGCCGGCCGCATCCTTCACCAGCACGCCGCTGCCGCGCGCGGGGCCCAGGTTGGGTGTGTCCAGCGCCTCGTCGAACCAGGCCACCTGGCCGTCCTTGGACAGGAACACGTTGCGGGACACGGACTTGAAGGACCACGCCTTGCCCTTGGTGAAGTAGGGCTTCGCCCACGCGCGGAACTGGTCCACGGTCCAGCGCTCCGTGCCGTCCGTGCCCATGAAGACCGCGTCCGGCGTGAAGAAGGAGAAGTAGCGCGGCTCGTTCGCGACGGCCGCCGCGCGGTGCCAGTCATCCAGCACGGTGGCCACCGCCACCTTCGGGTCCGCCGGGGCGGCCTGGGCCGGGGCCGCGACGGGGTTTGCGCCAAGCGCCAGCAACAACCAGGAGACGGAAGCCATCGGGTTCACCTCGACGCCAAGGGGGTTCGCGGTATGAAGCGGCAGGCGTGCCCCCAGGTCAAGGCATGCGACACAAGGCGGTGGTGGCGTGGTGCTCGAAAGTTTCCAGGTGGGCACGGGCGACGTGCTCACGGTGATGCTGCACGGCTTCCTCGGGACGGGCCGCAACCTGCGCTCGCTGGCCGTCGCGTGGACCCAGGCGGACCCGCGCCGCCGCATCCTCCTGCCGGACCTCACCGGCCACGGCACCTCCCCCGCCCTGCCCCCGGACGCGGACCTGACCACGCTCGCGCGCGACGTCGTGGACACGCTCGAAGCGAAGGGCTTCACCGGCGCGGTGGACTGGGTGGGCCACTCGCTGGGCGGCCGCGTGTCACTGGCCGCGAGCCTGGAGGCCTCCGAGCGTGTGGGCAGCGTGGCGCTGCTCGACATCGCGCCCGGCCCCGTGCCGCTGGATTTGTCGGAGAGCGGCTACGTGCTCGACATCCTGCTGAAGGCCCCGCCGCGCGCGGACAGCCGCAAGGACCTGCGCGCGAACCTCACCGGCAACGGCCTGTCGGAGGGACTGTCCGACTGGCTCCTGATGAACCTGACGCCCGACGGTGACGGCGTGCGCTGGCGCTTCGACCGCGACGCCCTCCACCGCCTGCACCGGCGCGTCAACGGCGAGGACCTGTGGCCCGCGGTGGAGCGCCCCGTCCACCCGCCCCTGCGCTGCATCCGGGGTGGGCGCAGCCGGTACGTGTCGGAGGAGAGCGCGCGGCGGCTGGAGGCCGGCGGCTGCCCCGTGGCCGTCCTCCCGGAGGCCGGCCACTTCGTGCACGTGGACGGTCTCCAGGCCGTGCTCGCGTGGCTGATGGCCCCCTGATGGATTCAGGGACCGTCCTGCTCGTCTTCCTCGCGGTGGGGCTGGACGGCCTGGCCGGACTCGCGGGCGGCGTGCTGTCCGAGCGTTGGCTGCAACGGCGGCTGCCCGCGCTGGTGGCGTTCGCCGCCGGCACGCTCTTGAGCACCGTCTTCCTGGAGGTGCTCCCGGAGGCGGTGGAGGCGCGGGGCGAGGCCGCCTTCGCGTGGGCCTTCGCCAGCTTCGTCGCGCTGGCGCTCGTGGAGTGGGCGCTGGGCCATCACCACCACGACGCGGAGGCCGCCGCTGGACACGCGCACGGCCACGTCCATCATCATGCGCATCCGGGCGCGCCCACGCTCCCCAGCGCGCTGCTCGCATCGGATGCGCTGCACAACGTGGGCGACGGCGCGGCGGTCGCGGCGGCCTTCCTCGTGTCTCCGCACGCGGGCTTCGCCACCGCGTTCGCGGTCATCGTCCACGAGCTCCCGCAGGAGGTGGGCGACTACGCGCTCCTGCGCGCCGCGGGCTGGTCCCGGGCGCGGGCGCTCGTCGCGCTGGGCGCGGTGCAGCTCACCGCGGCGGTGGGCGCGGCGGGCGTGCTGCTGGGCACGGAATACCTGCCCTCGCTCCAGGGCACGGTGCTGGCCATCGCCGGGGGTTCGTTCCTCTACATCGGCGCGGTGGACCTGCTGCCGGAGCTGCGCCGGGGCCCGGACTCGCGCCAGCGCGTGGTGGGCTTCCTCTGTGGACTGCTCCTCATTGGCGGGCTGCACTTCGCGGAGCGGTTCACGGGAGGCCATGGCTGAAGGACGGCGCCCTTGAGAGGATGGGGCCATGCAAGGAAAGTCCGTGATTGTCACCGGTGCCTCGGCGGGCATCGGCGAGGCGCTGGCGGTGGCCCTGGCCGGCCGGGGCGCGAACGTGGCGCTGGCGGCGCGGGATGCCCAGGCGCTGGAGCGCGTGAAGGCGCGGTGCGAGGCCGCGGGTGGCAAGGCGCTGGCGGTGCCCACCGACGTGGGCGACCCGGAGGCGTGCCGCCGGCTGGTGGAGCGCACGGTGGAGGCGTTCGGCGGCGTGGACGTGCTCGTCAACAACGCGGGCATCACCATGCACTCGCGCTTCGAGGACGTGAAGGACCTGGGCCTCTACGAGCGCCTGATGCGCATCAACTACCTGGGCGCGGTGCACTGCACCTTCCACGCGCTGCCGCACATCAAGGCGCGCAAGGGGCTGCTCGTCGCCGTGTCGTCGCTGACGGGCAAGACGGGCGTGCCCATGCGCACCGGCTACGCCGCCAGCAAGCACGCCATGCAGGGCTTCTTCGATTCGCTGCGCATCGAACTGTTGGGCACCGGCACCGACGTGCTCGTGGTGTCGCCGGGCTTCGTGGCCACGGACATCCGCGCGCACGCGCTGGGCCCGGAGGGCCGGCCCCTGGGACAGAGCCCCCGCGACGAGGCGGGCCCCACCATGGACGTGGACACCTGCGTGAACCTCATCCTGCGCGGCATGGAGCGCCGCGAGCGTGAAGTCGTGATGACGCTCACCGGCCGCGTGGGACAGGTGCTCAAGCTGGTGGCACCTGCGCTGGTGGACCGGCTGGCCGCGCGCGCCATCCGCGGCAAGCAGGCCTGACGTTACTTCTCCATCCGCGACACCATGCCCCACAGGCCGTCGAAGGTGGCGTTGCCCACCTGGTGCAGGCCGAAGCCCCAGAGGAAGGCGGTCATCCACGCGCCGGAGCCGCCCCAGGTGGGCGCGAAGACGTCCAACACCTGGAGCCCCAGCAGCACCGCGATGATGGACATCATCCCCAGCACCGCGAGCTCCACCTTCCACAGGTCGCGCGAGCGCGGCAGGGGAATCCAGTCCAGGTGCACCAGCACGTCGGTGCTCGCCTTCGTGGACGCCGGCGGCAGCGGGGAGAGGTTCCCGCTGGCGGGCCCGCCGGGCAGCGGCGGTGGCGGCGCGGGCGACGGCGCGGCGGGCTGCGAGAACGGATCCAACGTCACGGCCGAGGGGACGCGCTCCAGGGCCATCCGGCCGCCCATGGCGACGGGGGGCGGCGCGGGCGTGACGTGGCGCGCGAAGTCGTCGTGCGCGGCGCGGTACTCCGGCGCGGCCAGGTTCGCCTCGCCCTTGTCCAGGTGCGCGCGCGCCGCCGCCAGCCGCGCGTCCACCGCCGTCTGCCAGTCCGCGAGGGCGTGCAGGTCGCCGCCGGCCTGTGCCTGGAGCTGCGTCAGCGCCTTCTCCAGGTTGTCCACCAGCTCGCGCAGGTACAGCGCGTGCGCGGACTGGTAGTAGAGGAACGCCTCGTCCACGCTGGCGTGCATGCGGGCCCGCGCCCGGGCCAGCTGTTCGCTCACGCGCAGGCGCAGCGCCGCCCACTCCTCCTGCGTGAAGCCGCCGGGCAGCTCCTTCGCGGAGAGGGCGTCCTCCAGGTCCGTCAGGAGGATTTCGAGGAAGGCCTCGCGCGCGGTCTCCACCAGGCGGCGTGACGCCTCCAGGTCGGGGCCGGGCAGCTGCTGACGCGCCCGCAGCACGTACAGGGGCAGCTCGCCCTGGAGCCGGCGGCTCACCGGATCATCCCCGCGCTGCGAGGCCAGCGTCCGCGACTGCTGCTCCAGCTCCGTCAGCCGAGACTCCAGCACCGCGCGGGCCACCGCCTCCAGGTCGAGCGTGCGCATCAGCTGCGCCTGTTCGCTGAAGTCCGCGGCCGTGGCCTGATCATTCTGGAGCAGCGTCTCCACCGCCTTGAGCTTGCGCTCCGCGTCCAGGAGCGCCACGTCCTTGAGCCCTTCCAGCTGCCGCAGCAACACGGACCAGAGGGAGAAGAGCTGGAGGCGCGCCTCGAAGAGGGCGAGCACGGAGTCCTGCACGACGAGCCCGCTCAGCGGCCGCTGGATGTCCGCGAGGAGCGCGTCCACCTGGCGGCGCAGCGACGCGGCCACGGCGGCCTCGCGCTCCAGCGGACGGGCGGGCACCAGGGATTGGAGCTTCTGGCGCGCGGCCTCCGCGCGGCTGCGCAGGTTCACGCGCGGGCGCACGCGCTGCACGTAGAAGCGCACCGCCGCGGACGTCACCACGCCCAGGAAGATGAGGAACGCGCCGAACATCGCGGGCGTCTTCACCCAGACGGTGAAGGCCTGCTCCACCGCACCGCCCTCCGGCACGAGCAGCCGCACCGTGCCGGTGTACTCGCCGGACTCCGGCAGGTCACCCACGTCCAGGCTCAGGAGGCCGGTGCCATACGCGGGCACCTGGAGGACGCCTTCTCCGCCCGGCCCCAGCGGCTGGCCCTCGGGTCCGCGGAAGAACCACTTCGCATCCTGCGCCTGCACGGGCGCCGCGCCATCCCCGGCGCCACCGGCCTTGCGGTCCAGCTGCACCACCGCCGCGGGCCCCACCGCGCCGCCCACGCCCGCCGTCTCCCGGAAGGTGAGCCGCACCGTGGCCTTGCCGGAGAACGGCCCCAGCGTCCAGCCACGCGCGGGCGCCACCGGATAGAACTGCACCGTGGGCGCGGACGCCACGCGCTGCACGACGAGCGGGGTGACCTCCCGCGCGCCGTCGCCCAGGAGCACCACGCGGCCCTGGTAGTCACCGGGCACGGGCAGGTCCGCGGACAGCGTCACCGTCACGGGTTGCCGCACGGAGATGGGCACCTCCGCCGCGCCGTCCGTCGTCCCCACGCGCACCGTCACCGGCACCTGCGTGCCGTCCGCCGCGAGCAGCGGATCCACCAGCACCGTCACCCGCGTGGTCTCCACGCCCGCGTCCGGAGACGCATCCGTGGACGCGGGCAGCAGGTCCACGCGCAGCACCGTCTCCAGGTGCGTGGTGGACGTGCGCAGGCGCACCTCGTTGTTCGAGGACAGACCCGCGAGGCCGAAGCGTGGCGCGGCGCTCGCGAGCATGGGCAGCAGGCAGAGCACGGCGCACGCCAACGTCGTGCCCGTGTGGAGCAGGACCTTCGCGGCCCTGTTGCTTCGAGCGGGAAGGCTCATGCGCGGGACGATAGCAGCCCCCTCCCCTGGCCCCGCATGTTCGACCGCGCGCTACAGCTCAGTCCCAGCCCAGACGGCGCAGCACGCTGGAGGACAGGCTGGCGCGGATGGTGTCCAGGGGGATGCCCTCGTCGTCCTCGGCGGACTCGTGGCCCGGGCGCGGATCTCCGCTGTGGTGCAGCGCGACCAGGTCCAGGTCCGGCGTGAAGCACGGTGAGCCCGACGAACCCGGGTGCGTGTTCGTACAGTACGTGACGCGCGTGTGCGAACGGTTGACCGCCTGGAACGTGTCCAGCGCCACCGTCATGGGCCGGCCCTTGGGATGCTGCACCACGAGCGCCAGCGCACCGGGCGCGAACGCCGTGGGCGCCGATGGCGCCAGCGGGATGAAGCCGCGCGGCCGGTCCCCCAGCTGGTCCTCTCCCGGGGCGTCTTGAATCTGGAGGAAGGCGTAGTCCAGCTCGTCGCGCGTGGCCTCGCGCGGACGCGGGTGCATCAGGTCCGCCGGGCTGTGCGGACTCTGCGCCAGGCACGCCGTCACCGCGTACACCCGGCCCGGGTGCACCGCGATGCGGTCCGGCAGCACCTTCAGGTCGAAGCGCACGCGCAGCGCCTCCAGCAGCCGGTTCTCGATGACGTGCGAGTTCGTGAGCACCACGTCCGGCGCCACCAGGAAGCCCGTGCCCAGCGCGCGGCCCCCTTCCAGCTCCACGCGGCACACGCGCCGCGACAGCGTGGTCAGCCGGTCACGCCAGACCTCCGGCGTCAACGCCAGCCTGGACTGCTGGACGATGCGCGCCAGCGCGCTGCCGGACACGCTGCGCTGCACGGAGGACAGGTAGCTCTGGAGGAAGCGGCGGATGCGCGGATGGCCCGGCGCCGCCGCGTGCGCGCCGCGCACCAGCACGTCCGTCCACCCTTCCGCCTCCGCGGTGCGCACGAGCGCCCGCGCCCGCGCCGCCCCCTCCCGCTCGACGGGGGGCACCAGGCTGCGGCCGCATTTCACCTCGACCATCCGGTGGAGGTCCTCCACCGAGGTGAACGCGCCCAGGAGGGCGTGGGTCAGTTCCTCCTGTTCGGAGCCTTCAAGCTCCATCCGTTTCCTCTCGCGGCCGCGCGATGTTCACACCCGCTGTGTGACTTGCAGTGTACGCATGCGGGCAGCGATTGCACCGGGCGTGGAGCGCTTGGCGGGCCGGGCCCCTGCCGCGCTTCCCGCGCGCATTCCACTCGCCCCCACGGCCAGACGGAAGGGGCCTGCACCGGCGCCGTGAGTGGAGAATGACCCCACGGCGCCAGCGTGCGTCAGCGCACCGCCCAGGTGGAGGGCGGCAGCGACGCGGTGATGTCCGGCCGGCCGGGGACGCCCAGCCGCGCCGCGCCCGCCTGCAACGTCCCGGCGAGCGTGGGGAGCACGCGGAACTCCACCTGCACCGGCGCGCCCTGTTCCCGGGGGGCGAGGCTCAAGCTCAGCGCCCCGTCCTGCACGTCCCACCCGGTCACCTGTCCGGAGGACACCAGCGCGTCCAGGCTGGCGGGATCCACCTGCACGCCCGCGGGCAGGTCCTGCTGGAAGCGCAGCGGCAGCGAGGACGGCGCGCCCACCTGGACGCGCACGTTCGTCAGCTGTCCCACGCGCGCCTCCTTCGGCCCCGTCACGGCCAGCTGCAGGCCGCCCTTCGCCTCGCTCTTCCACGGCACCGCCGCGGACAGCGCCAGCGAGAAGCCCAGCCCCGGCACCGCGGGCTCCGCGCGCACGGTCCACGCGTGCGTCCCCGCCGAGCCCGGCGCGGCGGCCTCCAGCGCCAGCACCTCGCGCAGCGCCTTCGTGTCGTAGGTGCCTTCGGTGACGACCTGTCCGTCGCGCGCCACCGTCACGCGCACCTGGGCCGGCAGCGGGGCCTTGAAGAGGGCCAGCGCCGCGCGCAGGCCCACGCGGTTCGCCTGCCCATCCCCCCAGCCCAGGCCCGGCGTGTAGTGCGCGAGCAGCCAGGCGCCCAGGTCCGCGAGCGGCGCCTTCGCATCGCCCTGGAGGGCGAGCACCGCCATCGCCGTGGCCTCCGCCTCCGAGGGCACCTGGCCGTCCGCGCGCACCGTGTCCGGCTCCACCGGCAGCCACGCGGTGCCGTCCGGGCCGGACTTCAGCGCTTCGCGCACGCGGGCGCGCAGGGTGTCCGCCACGCTGCCCTCCGCCCCGCCCTCCGCCAGCAGCACCGCCGCCGTGTAGCCGTCCTTCACCTGCGGCAGGTAGCGCTCGACGACGCCCGACGCGCGCACGGTGAAGGCCGCCGCGCGCTGCTTGCCCTCGGGGGTGCCCTGCGCCGCGCGCACCGTGCGGGCGCAGTCCGCCGTCGCCACCAGCAGCCGCTGGAGCGTCCAGCCGTCACCGCCCTGGCAGGTGCCGTCCGGCCGCTGCGCCTGGGCCACCTGCGCCACCAGCCGCTCGCCCAGCCGCGCGAGCACCGGGTTGTCCGGGTGGGCCAGCGCGCCCTCCGCCAGCCGCGTCGCCACGTCCACCGACGGTGCCCGCGCCGCGCGCAGCACCCGCTGCGTCGACACCAGCGCCAGCGCCTTCAGCGCCGCGGGGTCCGCCGTCTCGCCCAGCGCCTTCAGCAGCTCCGGCGCCTGGCCCGCGAGCAGCAGCGCGTACGCGTCTCCGGCCACGTCCACCGGCCGGCGCTCCACCGCCGCCAACTCCGCGCGCACCACGCCCAGCGCGCCCGGGTACACCTGCAGCCGCACCCGCTCGCTGCCCGCCTGTGCGTCCGAGGGGCCCGTCAGGGACAGCGTGCGCGGCGCCGCCAGCGAACCGCCGCGCGTCTGGACCACGGGCTGCCCGGTGGCCCACACGTCGAAGTCGCGCACCACCGCGTCCGTGTCGCCCAGCGAGGCGCGCACCGTCACCGGCCCCGCGTCTCCGGCCTTCACCGTCACCATCTCCACCACGCTGCCGCGCGCGGGGACCCGCACCGTGCGCGCGCCGGCCTCCACCTGCGCGCCCTTCACGTCCACCTTCAGCGCCGCTTCCACGGCCTTGTCGGTGGTGTTCACCACCTGCACCGGCAGGCGCACGGTGTCGCCCGCGCGAAGGAAGGGCGGCAGCACCGGATCCAGGTACGTGGGCAGCGTGCCCGCGAAGGACGTCACCGCCCCCGCCTGCGCGCCGGAGCGCGAGTGCGCGAGCGCCAGCACCCGCCACTGCGTCAGCCGGTCCGGCACGCGCACCGGCACCGTCGCCTGACCGTTCGCGTCCGTCACCACCAGGGGCTCGAAGAGGAACGTCTCCGGGAACCACGCGCGGGTGGGCGCGGCCGCTCCCCCCTTGTCCGCGAGGGCGTCCCCCGGCGCCTCCTCCATCTCCGGCTCCGGAGGTGCCGCCACTTCGGCCACGGGCGCCGCGGCGGGCATCGGGGGCTCGGCCCGGCCGCCGCCTCCTCGCGGCGCGCCCCCCTCGTCGTCGTACGAGTTCGCCGAGCCGAAGCTGCTCATCTTCTTGCGTTGCAGGGAGCCTGACGCCATCCCGTCGAAGCTCGCATCGCCCGCGAGCGCGGCGGCGGAACTCCCCGAAAGGCGGCGGAGCATGTCCCCCGCCACCAGCGCGAGCGTCATCCCGCCCAGCACGAATCCCACCCCGAGGCCCACGGCCCCGGACATCCACGAGCGCTGCTTCATGGCGCCTCCCGGGCGACCCACGCGCCCCAGTTCACGACGTCCTCCGGCAACCGCGTTCCATTCACCACCACCGCGCGCGGATCCGTCAGGGCCAGCAGGTCCTCCGGCAGCCGCGACAACCGCAGCTTGCGGCCGAACGCATCCGTCACCTTCTGTCCGCGCTGCTCACAGGCGGCCAGCGACTCCGCCCACAGCCGCGCGAGCCCCGCCGGATCCAACGTCTCGCCCGCGGGCGCGGTCTCCTCCCACTTGCGCGTGCGCGCGTGCAGCTCCGTCAGCACCGCGTAGAACGGCTCCGTCAGCTCCGCGTCCGGCGAGAAGGGGCTCGTGGCGCTCGCCGTCAGCGGCGTCTCCAGGTCCTCCCGCGCGGGCACCGCCGTCACGCGCAGCAGCGCCGCCGCGGCCGCGTTCGCGCCCCGGATGCGGCCCATGGCCAGCGCCTGGCCGTCCAGCACGCCGAAGGCCGGCGTGGCCACCGACGGCGAGGGCCGCAGCCCGTCCAGCGCATCCGCGCCCGGCAGCGGCGCCAGCTGGGCCAGCGTCTCATCCACGCCGAAGAGGCCCACCGCCGCCTGGCCCTCCTTGCCGTCCACGCGCGTGTGGACCTGGAGGTGCGCCAGTTCCCCGGGCGCGTACGCGGGCTTGTCCGGCGACACCTCCACCGACAGCGCCGCGCGCGGTGCCACGTACACGCGCGCGGACGCGTCCACGCCCTCCACCTCCGCCCAGCCCTCGAAGTCCTGGGGCAGCGTGAAGCGCACGGAGCGCGTGGCCGGATCCACCATCTCCTTGAGCCGCGCCTGCCCCGCCACCAGCACCAGCGTCCGGGGCAGCTCGCCCTCGAAGCCCGGGCCGCGCAAGAGCTCCACCTTCACGGACTCGCCCGCCTTCGCCAGCACCGGTGTCGCGCGCAGGCGCAGCGGCGGCAGGCTCGCGGGGCGCAGCACGAACTTCGTCTCGCCCATGTCCTGGCCGTCCCACTTCGCCCGGACCTTCAGCTCGTAGCCCAGGAACGTGGTGGCCCGCGGCGGACGGGGCACGCCGTTGCCGCCATACGTGGGCTGCGCGGTGAAGCGCACCACACCCATGGCCTCCGCCGGCCTCCGTCCCGCCAGCAGCTCCGCCTGCGTCGAGGCCGGGACGCGGATGCGCGCGAAGCGCTCCTTCACGCACGCCAGCACCGCCGCGGGGAGCGCGTCGTCCCCCGCGGGCTCCTGCACCCAGGACAGCGCCAGCTCCGGACGGTCCGCCCACCGCCGCCACGTCAGCACGGCGGGCACGGTCGCGACGCGCTCCAGCGCGGGGGGCAGACACGCCCGCGCATCCAGCGCGGCGACCGTCAGCCCGTCGTTCACGCCCCGCTCCTCACCCGAGGCGGCCTGGGTGCTCCAGCGGAGCGAGGGCAGGCCCGCATCCACCACCTGGAAGCGCAGCTGGAGCATCCGCTCCCGGCCCGCCGGCAGTCCCTTCGCGCGCACCGCGGACGCCATGCACGCGTCCAGCCCGTCCTCCGCGCCGGCCACGTCCAGCACCTGCCCGGACGCGCCCACCCGCACCGCGAACTCCGCCAGGGAGGCACCGGAGTTCGGCGCGACGAAGCGCGCACAGGGATGCAGGACGGGCAGCAGCCCCTCCAGCGCGACCTGGTCCTCGAGCGACGCCTGTCCGCCCTGCGCGCCCAGCAGGTCCCGGGACGACACGAGCGACACGGGCGGCGGACGCGGCTGCACGCGCACCGGCAGGGGCGGCACCACCACGTTCACCGCGGGGCCCGGGTCCAGCTGGAAGGCGGCCACGCCGTCCTCGTCCGCCACCGCGCTCACGCCCTGGTCGCGAGGGTCCCACGCGCGCGTCACCGTCACCTCCGCGCCCGGCAGCACCTGGCCCGACGCGGTGGTGGCGCGCAGGTAGACGCGGTTGCTGAAGCCCGCCACCAGCCCGTCCTCCAGCTCCGTCACGGAGGACACGGCCAGCGCGTCCTCGGACAGGAGGAGCGACACGGCGCCGCGCACCGGCTCACCCGTGGCGTCCTTCGCCTCCACGCTCGCGCTCAGCGTGGCCTGGCCGCGCAGGTCCTGGGGCACGCGCGGCAGCGTCACGCGGAAGCGGCCGGAGGCATCCGTGCGCGCCTTCGTCGGCAGCTCGCCCCGGAGCCACTCCGTCGGCGGCGGCCATGCGCCCGCGTGGCTCCACGCCAGCGTCACGTCCGTGTCCGCCACCGGCGCGCCGGACGCGTACGACACCTGCCCCGTCACCTCCGGCGTGTCGTTGGCGCGCCAGAAGGGCCGGGGGCTTTGCGCCTCCAGCCGCAGGCGCGGCAGCGTGAAGGGCTCCACCGTGAAGGACTCGGAGCCCTCCGCGCCGCCGCTCGTCCACGCCACCGTCCACGTGCCCGTGGGCGCGCCCCGGTCCAGCGGGAACTCCCCGGCCACCACACCCCAGGGGCCCGCGGGCGCGCGCTCCTCCAGCACCACCTCTCCGTCGGGGTCCGTCACCTTCCACGTCCCCGGCCGTCCGTCGAGCGGCGACAGGTCCTTCGCGCGCAGGGCCACCGCGCGGAAGCGCACCCGGTGCCCGGGCTCATAGAGGGGCCGGTCCGTCAGCACGCGCACCCGCGCGGGCGCGTACAGGGGCAGCGCCGCGTCCACCGTGTCGGTGCCCAGCGGCGTGGTGACGCGCGCGCGCAGCCGGTAGTCGCCATCCGGCACCTGGGGCAGCGTCACCGGCGCCGTCAGAGGACCGTAGCCGTCACGCGCCCAGCGGCCCTTGGCGTCCAGCGGCAGCGGCGTCTCCTGGCCGGCCGCGTCCACCAGGAACAGCGCCGCGGTGCCCCGGCCCACGGGGGACTCGAGCTCACGGCCCTTCGCGTCGACCCCGTGCGCCTCCGCCCAGACACTCACCTGGCTGGAGGCGCCTCGCGCAAGGCCAGTGGCGGACACGCCCACCGTCTGGCGGAACTCGCCGTCCGGACACGCGGCCACGTCCACGCCCTGGAACATCCAGGCGGACAGACACCGCCCGGAAGCCACGAAGGCCAGGCCTCCCCCCAGAAGCAACAGCCCGAGCCCCCCGGCCACCCATCGCCGGCGCTGGATGCCACCTGTCATGCGTTTTCTCCCCGTCTGTCCACTGTACGCCGGAACGCCGGGAGCCGGTCCCCACCTCCCCCCGTTGACGTATCCACGGGGTGGCTGGGCTAGGGTGGCGCGCCATGGCCGCGCCGAAGAACCGCCCTCCGCAGGATGCCCTGCCGCCCCGCCTCGATGCCCTGCTCGAGGCCTTGATGGACCGCGACTTCGCGACGCGGCTGCGCAAGGTCTACCAGGCGGCCGCCGTCGCCATCGACCGGCTGGGACACCTGAGCATCGTGAAGTACGAGCCCACCACCGCCGAGCCCGACGACGCCGCGGACCTGTCGCTCTGGGAGACGATGGCGCCCGCCATCGGCGAGACGCTGGTGGACGTCAACCGGCTGGTGGTCGCCATCCGCGACGCCTTCCCCCCGCCCACGCGCCCCGCCGTGTCCAACGACGGCGGCTGGGCCCCGCCCCCCGCGAGTTCCGACGAGCGCCTGTCGCAGGAAGCGGAGGCCGTGCTGCACGCCAGCGCGGAGCGTCTGGCCAGGCGCGTGCAGGAGCTGGGCGTGCAGATGCGCCGGCCGGAGGTGGTGAGCGACCGCTGGACGCTGATGTCTGAACTGGCCGCGTCGCGCGCGGACTTCCGCAACCGCATCGGCGACCTCGTGTACCTCACCGCCGCGGCCTTCGCGGACGTGCGCCGCGAGGACGTGGTGCCCGGCTACGCCAACCAGGTGGGCGCGCGCGTGGCCCTCAGGGGCGCGGCGGCGGACCTGCGCCGCTCACTGCAGGGCCGGCTGGAGCGCGCCGCGAAGGCGACGGACGCGCAGCGCCCCGCGCTCGCCAGACAGGCCGAGGAGAGCCTGGCCGCGTTCGTGTCCCTGCCCGCGTCGCTCGCGCTGAAGACGCCCACCAAGCGCGAGATCGTCGCGGCGCGGGGCCGGCTGCGCGCGGCGGGCACGCGGCCCGAGCTGGGGCCGGAGGTGCTGCCCGGGCTCGTGGAGCCCTTCCTCGCGCTGCTGGACGAGGCGATGGAGGAGCTGACGCGCACGTGGCTCACCGTGCACGACCGCGCCGTGTGGGCCGCGAGCGGCGTCCGGCTGGAGCAGGTGGACATGCACCTGGAGCTGGGCTCCCCGGGCGCGGCGCGCGTCCTGGAGGAGGCGGTGGCGGCGGCGGGCGCGCTCTCCGGCCGCTCGGCGCCCTTCGACGCCTTCCTGCGCAAGGGCCGTCAGGAGGCCGCGGAGGGGCTCAACGAGGCCGGCGCGCGCGACCTGCTGGCCCGCTTCCGCGAGCGCCTGGCCAGCCTGCCGTTCAGCTAGCGGGCCAGGGCTTCGACAGGGCCCGGTGAGCCACCGGGCCCTGGAAGCGAACGGCCGGGCGCTTCACCAGAGCTGCACCGGAGCTTCAGGGCTTCGTGGGCGACGCCGGCGTGGGCGCGGGCAGCACGGGGACGTCCTTCTTCGGAGGCAGCACGCGCAGCTCCTCGAAGCGTGCCGCCAGCGTGTCCGGAGTCATCTCCTCCTGCCACTGCTTGGGGTTGGTGTTCCACCCGAAGTCGGCTGGCACCTTGCCGCCGCCCTGGCTGGTGTAGCCGATGGTGTCCGGGAACTGCGCGGACCAGCGGCCGCCGGGATCCGGCTCCTTGGTGACGTGCTGCCGGTTGGGGAGGATGAAGGGCTTGGTCTTGGGAGCATCACTCATGCAGCCAAGCCTCTCCGAAAGAGACCTCATTGGGTAGAGCCAAGCTGGGCTGCTGCCGCCTTCGCGCATGGTTCTTGGGAGGCAGCACGCTCGGCCCCAGCTCGAACACCGCGGCGAAGTAGCGCGCCTGCGACTCGCTGCCGTACCGGTACCGCCGCACGCCCCCCGCGTGGGCCACCTCCACCCGCCAGCCTTTCGGGTCGCACATGACCTTCACTGTGTTCCCTGCGCCCATCCACGCCTCCCCCGTCCCGTTGTCGTCCGAGGAAGTGCGATCTCCGTGCCATCGCCTGCAAGCCCGCCCAACGGGTTGCGGTGTCAGCGTGTGAGCAGTCGGAGGGGGACCGGTAACGATTGCAGCCTGCCCTGGAGGGCCGCCTTCTGTCCCCCAGAGGTGGGGCGGGGCGCCACACCGGGTCCTCGCGGGGTGATGCCGGTCTGCTTGTGTCGGGCGGATCCTGCGTTAACTCAATGGCATGACCCAATTCGAGACCCAGAACGGAGAGCGGTTCGCGGACTTCGATCTTCCCGAGGGCTGCATGATGTGTGGCGGCGCGGTCTCCATCCGGGCCACGCCAGCGGGGGCCCATGGCTACTGCCCCCACTGCCACGTGCTGTCGCGCCCGCAGATGCGGGTGAAGCCCAACGGCGTCGAGCTCTCCTTCGAGACCACGGCGCTCGCCTGAACCCGGGCGTCCCTTCCTGGTGCACTGAGCGTCAGTGCACCAGGGACAGGAGCAGCGGCGCGCTGAGGAACGACAGCGGAATGCCCACGCCCACCATCAGCACCGCCAGCTCCGGATCCAGCTCGTACTCGGCGGCGAGGATGGCCGCCGTCACCATGGGCGCCATGGCGATTTGAAGCACCGTCGCCTGCCTCACCACCAGCGACAGCCCCGGCACGAGCGTCAGCAGGCCCAGCACCGCCAGCGGCGCGAGCACCAGCTTGTAGGACAGCCCCAGCACGAGCGCCGGCGCGCGCGGACGCAAGCCCCGCAGCCGCAGCTGGAAGCCCACGATGAACAGCGCCAGCGGCGTGAGCAGGTCGCCCAGCCGTTGCAGCACCGCCTCCAGCCAGTCCGGGAAGGCGAAGGGCCGCAGCACCAGCGCCACCACCAGCGCCTGGAACGGGGGGAACACCAGCACCTTGCGCACGAGCGTGCCCGCGGACACCGCCGCCTGGGCGCGGGCCTTCGCCGCCGTCAGCGTGGCGAGCGTCGCCATCACCAGGAACGACCCCAGCTGATCCGCCACCACCGCCACCGGCACGCTGGCCGGGCCCAGCAGCGCGGTGGCCATGGGCAGGCCCACGAACGCCGTGTTGCCCAGCCCCGCGGTGAGGATGAGCGCCGCCACCGACTCGCGCGGCAGGCCCAGCCGCGGCCCGAGCAGCCGCAGGAACAGCACCGCCCCCGCGAAGAGCAGCCACGGCGCCGCGGCGGCCACCATCAGCCCGGACGTGAACTCCAGCCGGTGCATGGAGCGCAGCACCAGCGCGGGCAGGGACACGTTGAGGAGGAAGGCGTTGAACGCGGGCGCCGTCCCTTCGGGGAACCGGCCGCTCCCGCGCGCCAGCACGCCCAGCACCAGGCACACTCCCAGAAGTCCGATGACCTGCCCCATGCCCGCCTCGCGCCCGCCTTCCCAGGTGTGGATTGGCGCGGCAACCTGGAGGAGCCCGCAAGCGATGTCCAGCGCCATGAGGGCACACGCGGGGAAGTCGCGTTTCGCGCGCGGCTGGAATGCATGAGGCTCCAACCAGCACCCACCGCCTGCCCGTGACGGAGCGCGGATGGAAACGCGCCGGGCGCGGGCGCATGCTGTCGCGCGCCCGCGGTCAGACCTTCCTCCCCACGTCCGTCGGGCATCCGCCATGAATCCCGTTGCCACGGTGTTGAGAGCGCTGGGCGGGGGTGGCCTGCCACGGACGTACTGGGTCCTGTGGGTGGGCACCTTCGTGAACCGGCTGGGGTCCTTCGTCGCGCCCTTCCTGGCGCTCTACCTCACGCGCGAGCGCGGCTTCAGCGTGGAGCAGACGGGCTTCATCGTGGCGCTCAACGGCGCGGGCGCGGTGATGGCGGCGCCCCTGGGGGGCATGCTCGCGGACCGGGTGGGCCGCAGGCTGACGCTCGCGGGGGGCCTGTGGCTGGGGTCCGGGGCCATGCTGTTCATCGGCTTCTCGGAGACGCCGGGGAGGATCGCGGCGGCGGCCTTCCTGCTGGGCATCCTGGGGGACCTGTACCGGCCGGCGGTGTCCGCGGCGGTGGCGGACGTGGTGCCGCCCCGCGACCGGGCGCGCGCGTACGGGATGCTCTACTGGGTCATCAACCTGGGCTTCGCCATCGCGCTGCCCCTGGCGGGCCTGCTGGCGGGGCTGGGCTACCGGATGCTCTTCATCGCGGACGCGGTGACCACGTTCCTCTACGGCTGCTGCGTCTGGGTGTTCGTGCCGGAGACGCGGCCCCCGGAGGCGCGAGCGGCCCACGCGTCCCACTCCCCCCTGGGGGCGGTGCTGTCGCCCTTCCGCGACGGGGTGTACCTGGCCTTCTGCCTGCCGGTGTTCGCGCTGGCCCTGCTCTTCCACCAGAGCTTCCTGAGCCTGCCCTTGACGCTGACCCAGCAGGGCCTGACGCCCGCCGAGTACGGGCTGGTGATGTCCGTCAACGGGGTGCTCATCGTCGCGCTCCAGCCGTTCGTCGTGCGCGGGGTGGGACGGGTGCGGCGCTCCACCGCGCTGGCGGTGGCGGGCGTGCTCACCGGCGTGGGCTTCGGGCTGCACGCGCTGCCGGCGAGCGTGCCGCTCGCGATGGCCGCCGTGACGGTGTGGACGCTGGGGGAGATTGTCCACTCGCCGGTGGCGCCGTCGGTGGTGGCGGACCTGGCGCCCCCGGAGCTGCGCGGCAGCTACCAGGGCGCGTACCACATGATGTGGGGGCTCGCGTCCAGCGTCGCCCCGGCGCTGGGCGGCGCGATGCTGGGCCACGTGGGCGCCACCGCGCTGTGGGCGGGCTGCTTCTGCGTGGGCCTGGCCGCGGCCGCGTGGCACCTCACCATCGCGGGAGCGCGCAGGCGCCGCGTGGAGACGCTGCGCCTGGAGCGCCCGGAGATGAGCGCCAGCCTGGACTGAAGGGCGGGCGCCTACTGCCCGAACCCGAGGAGGGCCTCGGGCTTCGTGAGGCCGCGCGCGCGGGCGACGGGCTGGAGGATGTCCTGCGGGGGCGCGTCCGCGGTGAGCAGCAGCGCGCGCACGGCGGTCTCCACCACGTCCTCGGCGCCGGGGCGCACCATGCCGCGCCGGGCGTCCGCCACGCGCTTGCCGCGGTACAGGTCGAAGCGCTCCTTCACGTGCTTCGCCACGTCCGCGACGGCCTTGTCGCCCGCGTCCACGCGCAGCTCCAGCTCGTTGCGCAGCTGCACCGGGTCCGCGAGCACGCCGTAGCGGTCATAGCCCTTGTGCGCCAGGTCCTCGTGCAGCACCGCGTAGTCCTGCGTGTTGGGCGCGGCCACCTGCTGGGGCGCCACCAGGTCGCGCATCACCGCCGTCACGGTGGCCGTCACCGTCAGCCGGTGCAGCTGCACGTCGTAGACGAAGTCCGAATACATGGGCTCCTCCACGGTGATGGGCTCGCGGAAGACGGCGTCGCGGTTGCGCTGCACCTCGGCGCGCTGGAGCTCCGCCTTGTCCAGCGCCGCCTGCACCGCCACCTCCAGCACGCGCGCCGCCTTGGCCTTCTGCACCATCAGGCCTTCGTCCTGCGTGCACTGCCCCGAGCACCGCTCCGGGTCGCACTCGCTGGGCATCTTCCCCGGGCTCTTCGCGTCGCGAGCCTCCTCGCCGCACTCCAGGATGGCCTCGCGGCACTCGCGCTTCTCCCGCTCGCGGCAGCGCTCCGCGGCGTCGCGCAGCGTGCCCAGCTCCACCTGGGCCTTGAGGTACTCGCGCAGCACGGCGGCCTGCTTGCGCTCCACGCCCTCCAGGGTCCGCTCCGTCTCCAGGAGCTTCTTCTCGTAGTCGCCGCGCTTGGGGTTGGGCACGGAGCGGTTGCCCGCGAGGTAGCGCTGGCTGCGCTGGGAGTCCTCCACCGCCTTGAGCGGCAGCACGCGCTCCAGGGCCAGGTCCAGCTTCACGCCCACGCGGCCCGGGGGCGCCTCCGTCACGACCTTCAGGGGCAGCTTCGTGGGCAGCGCC
The DNA here is from genome assembly GCF_042231735.1 of Corallococcus exercitus. Taxonomy (GTDB): domain Bacteria; phylum Myxococcota; class Myxococcia; order Myxococcales; family Myxococcaceae; genus Corallococcus; species Corallococcus exercitus_B. Next base: position 7,643,511 of record NZ_CP102577.1, on the reverse strand, counting down.
GCGGCCAGCCGTCCCGCGCTCAGCCGCTGGGCCACGTCGGGGGCCTGGGCGTTGTCCTCCACGGGGGTGGCCACCACCAGGAAGGCCACCTCGTCGCGCAGCCGCTGCCGCACGGCCTCCGCGCGCTCGCGGGCGGCGGTGGCGCCCACGCGCTCCTGGTCCGCGCGCACGTAGGCCACCAGCGCGTTGCCCAGCTTGCCGGCCTTCTCCAGCGTGTCCGCGCTGGAGAAGAAGCGCTTCGCCCACGCCACCTGCACCGCGTCCACGCCCCTGCGGGCGTTCACGTGGTCCGGCGCCACGGCCAGCACCGCGTCCAATTCCGCGCGAGCATCCTGGAGCTTCTCCTCCTTGAGCAGCCCCAGGGCCACCCCCACGCGCGCCTCCAGCGTCTGGGCGAGCAGCGCGCGAGCCCCCTCATGGTCGGGGTCCAGCTCCAGCACGCGCACCAGCAGCTTGGTGGCGGACGGCAGGTCCCCGGAGGAGTGGGCGGCGCCGGCCTCCTGGTACACCTCCGCGCCCCACTCCTTGCGCACCGCGCGCAGCTTCACGGTGATTTCGGAGGCCTCCGGGTCCGCGGCGAGGGCGCGCAGGTAGGCGGCTTCGGCCTCCGCCCAGTGGCGCTCCTTCACGGCGCCGTCACCCTCGCGCACCGCGCGGGAGAAAGCGGAACAGCCACTGAGCAGCACCAGCGACAGCAGGGCCAGGGCGCTCAGCCAGCGGGAGGGGGCAGGGGGGATTCGGGCGGGGGAGCTCACGCGCCGCATTCTCGCGGGAAAGCGCGCCGGGCGTGAAGATTCCGACGGCCCGCCCGGCCGGTTGGCCCTCGTGAAGGCAGACATCCTGGCGGGACGGGCCAAGGACACCCGACGTCATTAGGCTGTTGTGCCTTTTGAATGTGTCACACCCACACCGTCTTCTGCTGGCAGCAATGAGACAGGGTGCGGGCGTTCAGTGTCCGGACAGCGGGAGCCCGGGAATGACGCGACGCACCAGTCAGTAGAGGGAATCAGCACCCACGAGGGGGGCTAGAGGAATCCAATGCCTTGTCCACAGCCGCGTCCCACCAAGTTCCACCTCCCGCTGCGGGCCGACTCGTTCTCCATCGAGGAGTACCGCAACGTCCACTGCCGCTTCTACGGCGGCTGCATCGACGTGGCGGTCCGTCAGGACTGGGAGAGCTTCACCTGCGCCAAGTGCCCCCTGTTCCAGCAGGACAAGGCGCCAGGCGCCAGCTCGTATGCCTTCACCCAGCCCGCGAACTTCGGGCAGCCGTAGCCATGGCGTCTTTGTTTCAAGGTCTGTGATTGAGACGGCCGGGCGTCCTGCCCTCTTCCGCGCCTCTTTGCTGGGAGGGGGAGCGGGCTGGAGGGACGCCCGTCGTCCGGCCCCGCTTCCTGTACCCCTGGACACTGCCTCCCTGACGGACAGGGCCCACCTTGTCAGGCGGTGAGGGGACACCGGATGCAGGAGCGGCGTGTCACATCGTGGTTGGAGTTGCAGGACCTGCTGTTCGCGGGCTCGTGGAACGAGCCGCTGGGCCGGTTCCGCACGAGCTTCGTGTTCCGGGGGGTTCCGGACGCGAAGCTGGACTTGACGGCGACGCTCAACCGCCAGGGTGCGTTCGTGCGCCAGGAGCGGGACCTGCTGCGGGCCTTCCGCAAGTACGCGCGGGGCGTACCGGGCACGGAGCGGCTGACGTCCATCTGGGACTGGCTGGCGCTGGCGCAGCATCACGGGATGCCCACGCGGCTGTTGGACTGGACGTTCAGCCCCTATGTGGCGCTGCACTTCATGACGGAGCGCATGGACCTGCTGGAGCAGGACGGCGCCATCTGGTGCGTGGACTACCACCAGACGAACCAGCAGCTGCCCAGGCCGCTGCGGGAGCAGCTGCGGCTGGAGGGCGCGGACGTGTTCACGGCGGAGATGCTGGCGTCGGTGGCGGGGGACCTGACGACGTTCGACGGGCTGGGGGAGCAACCCTTCGTGTTGTTCTTCGAGCCGCCGTCGCTGGACGCGCGCATCGTGAACCAGTTCGCGCTGTTCTCGGTGATGAACGGGCCGGACCTGAGCCTCAACGACTTCCTGGGGCACCAGCACGAAGGGGTGCGCAGGCTCGTGGTGCCGGCGAAGCTCAAGTGGGAGATCCGCGACAAGCTGGACCAGGCGAACATCACCGAGCGGGTCCTCTTCCCCGGCCTGGACGGCCTCAGCCGCTGGCTGCGCCGCTACTACGCCCCCCGTCCCCGGTAGGCACAGGCACCTGCGGCTCCGGAGCAGGAGCGGGTGGCGGAGCCTCCTGTGCGGGAGGCGTCACAGGGGGCTGGGTATCCGGAGCCGGTGCTGGCGGGGGAACCGCGAAGGAGGCATCTCCCGCCGGTGGAGGAGCCTTGGCGATCACCTCTCCCTGGGGAGTGACCGCATAGGCATCCCACGCATCGAGGACGCGGATGCGAGGCCCACCACACCGACCGAAGTCCTGGTGCACCGCGACGAAGTAGAGCCCCTGGGTCGCCCCGGTGAAGACGGCGACCGCCAGGCCCTGCTCCGGGCTGGAGCAGCCCTGGAACAACGTGGGGTCGGGGTTCGTGCGGACGAACTCCCGCACCGCGCCTGCCGCGGCCACCGCGGCTCCGGCTTCCATGGGTTGCCCCACGAGCGTGGCGGAGGTCTCGTCGGGCCATTCGATGGGTGTCTTCCACGCCGTTGGCCTCGCGGCACATCCCGCGAGCACCGCGATGCATCCCGCTGCCAGTGCCCTGCCCCTCATCCATGCTCCCTATTCACGCAGCAGCCGCAGTGGCCCATTCGCGCACTGGGGCGCCGACCCCAGGTGACTCCGTGTCGGCGCGCAGGCGCCCAGGAAGGTCCACCTTCGCCGCCGTTCACTCCATTGCTCGACCTCACCCGTGGGAAAATAGCGCAGGTAGACCCGGCTGCCGTCCATGCGCTCCGCGACCAGGGCGGAGGCCATCTCGATGGCCAGTTCCTTGAACAAGGCGGGGGCGGGGTTGCCGGGAACCAGGCGCACCACCGCCATGGCGGTCAGCGGATCGAACGCATCTGTTGGCCAGGCCAGCAGGTCCACCGAAGAGGGTGGGCTGCCACATGGATGGTTGTGGATGAACCCGACCACCCAGACCTGCGAGGCCCGATGATCCTCATCCTCGACCTGTAATGGCGCGGAGCACTGGTCATGACTTCCACGAACAGGCTCGGACACGCGCCAGGACAAGGCATTTCGCCCGCCGGTGACGTAGACGGTCGCACAGTACTCCGTGGACAGTCCCCGGATGGGGCGCAGCGTCGCGGGGTCGCACGTCCGGGCACCGGGACGCTTGAGCAAGGCGTCCGCGACATCCCGAATCAGTTCAATGGGGATGGAGTTGTCCCCGGCGGGCATCGGGACCGCAGGCACCTCCGCCCAGGGGCCGCGAACGGTCTTCGCGGCCGCGAAGGGAGTGGGAGCAGACACCGCCCCCGCGCACCCCACCAGCAGCACCAGCAATGACGTCAGCGTGAATCGCACGGAGCGGCATCCTCGCACCGACGCGAGGAGAGCACCCCACGCATTCACGCATGCACGGGTTCCCCACCCATGGGGCCGGAGCGGTCCCGGTCACGGCGGGCCTCGCGCTCCGCGGCGTCCCTTGCCCAGCGCGCGTCATCCGCGCGGAAGCCCTTGTGCGCGAGCATGCCTCCGAAGATGACCGCGCCTATCAGCAACAACATCACCAGGATTCCCACCAACATCGCGCCGACGATGAGCATGTGCACCACCTCCACTCCCAACGGTGCGTCGCGCCCGCCCCTCCCGCAGGCCGGGGCCGACACACCCTGCGGGACCTTGCCTCCCCGTCCGTCCCCGCCTGCCCGTGCCCCCGGTCCCCCCGCCTGGCAATGGACCGACAAGAGACGCACCTTCGTCGGAGCGCCGCCGGAACGCCCCACATGGAGGTGCGCCAATGCAAGACGCCGGCAACGGGCGACACGACACCCCTCCCCCTGCCTGGAAGCACCAGCCCTCGCAGCCCCCGCCTGCTCCCCACCCCCAAGCCCCCCGCCCGGACACCGCCCCGCCCACGTCCGGCGGTGAATGCCCGCCGTACGACGACTTCGACGACCCCATCGCGTCCTGGTAGGGAATCGGGGCATGAGCGTGCCCCGCCCCAACCCCCTGCTGTCGGACCGCGACGTGGACTTCCAGCTCTACGAGGCGCTGGACACCACCGCCCTCTGCGCGCTGCCCGCCTTCCAGGAGCACTCGCGCGACACCTTCGCGCTCCTCCTCGACAGCACCCGCCGCTTCGCCCGCGAGGTGCTCGCCCCCACCTACCGGCCCATGGACGCCGCCCCGCCCGTCTTCGAACACGGCCGCGTGCGCGTGCATCCCGCCATGCGCTCGCTCTACGCCGGCATGGTCGACCTGGGCCTGCTCACCGCCACCCGTCCTCCCGACGTCGGCGGCCAGCAGCTGCCCCTCACCGTGCACGCCGTGGCCAGCGCCTACCTCATGGCCGCCAACCTGAGCGCCTATGGCTACCTGGGCCTCACGCTCGGCGCCGCGCACCTGCTGGAGGTCTTCGGCACGCCCTTCCTGCGCGACACCTTCATGGCCCGGCTGTACCGCGGTGAGTGGACCGGCACCATGGCCCTCACCGAGCCCCAGGCCGGCAGCAGCCTCGCGGACGTGAAGACGCGCGCCACGCCCGCGCCGGACGGCTCCTACCGCCTCCAGGGCTCCAAAATCTTCATCAGCGGCGGCGACCAGGACTTCACCGACAACGTCGTGCACCTCACCCTCGCCCGCATCGAGGGCGCGGAGGGCGGCACGCGCGGCGTGTCCCTCTTCGCCGTGCCCGCGCGCAGGCCGCAAGGAGACGCGCTCGTGCCCAACGACGTCCAGGTGGCCGGCGTCATCCACAAGATTGGCTGGCGCGGCCTGCCCAGCCTCGTCCTCAACTTCGGCGAGGCCAATGACTGTCATGGCTGGCTCGTGGGCCAGCCCGGCCGCGGCCTCGCCTGCATGTTCCAGATGATGAACGAGGCGCGCATCATGGTGGGCCTCAACGGCGTGTCCACCGCCGCCGTCGCCTACCAGGAGTCGCTCGCCTACGCGCGTGAACGGCCCCAGGGCCGCCCCGCGGGCATCCGCGACACCACGCGCGCCCAGTCCCCCATCATCGAACACGCCGACGTGCGCCGCATGCTGCTGCGCCAGAAGGCCATCGTGGAGGGCGGCCTCGCGCTCCTGCTCACCACCTCCACGCAGGCGGACCTCGCCAGCCACGCCCCGGAGGAAGCCACGCGCAAGCGCGCGCACCTGCTCTTGGACCTGCTCACGCCCATCGCCAAGTCGTTCCCCGCGGAGAAGGGCTTCGAGTCCAACGCGCTCGCGCTCCAGATTCACGGCGGCTACGGCTACTCCAGCGAGTACCTCCCGGAAGCGTGGCTGCGCGACCAGAAGCTCAACAGCATCCACGAGGGCACCACCGGCATCCAGGGGCTGGACCTGCTCGGGCGCAAGGCGGTGGCGGAGGGCGGCGCCGCGCTCCACGCGCTCGACGAGGAGGTGCGGGCCACCACCGCCCGCGCCCGCGCCGCCGGCGTGGAGCCCGCGTGGAGCGACGCGCTGGAGGACGCGCTCCAGCAGGCCGCGGGCCTCACGCTGGAGCTGGGCGCGCGAGGCATGGCGGGCGAGGTGGACGTGATGCTCCGCCACAGCACGGACTTCCTGGAGCTCTTCAGCGTGGTGGCCGTGGCGTGGCGCTGGCTCGCGCAGGCCGCCGCCGCGAAGGAGGGGCTCGCGCGCACGACGAACGCGGAGGACACCGCCTTCTACGAGGGAAAGCTCGCCGCCGCGCAGTACTGGTTCGCGGTGGAGGTGCCGCGCGTGCCGCTGCTCGCCCACCTGTGCCGCACGGGCGAGGACTCCTACGCGCGCATGCGCCCGGACTGGTTCTGACATGTCCGTCTCCTTCCACCTGTGCCAGCCCGGCGGGGGCGCCTCGTGCGGCGCCTGCTGCGGCCTCTACAACTTCCGGGACCACTCGCGCGCGGCGCTGACCCGCAGGCTCACGGCGCAGACGGAACGGCTCTCCCGCACGCCCCACACGCCCGAGGCCTACGGTGAAGCCGCGCGCGAGCTCACCGCGAACCGCGACGCCCCGGCCCTCTTCCCCATCGTGCGCGTCTGTCCCCTACTGGGCTTCCTGGACGCGGAGCACCAGCGCGTGGGCTGCCTGGGCCATCCCCTGGTGACGGGTGGCACGGACCTGCGCGACTGCGGCGTCTACCGCGCCACCATCTGTGAGACCTTCACCTGTCCGTCCTTCGGCTGGCTCACCGACGCGCAGGCCCGGCTGGTCCAGGCCGCGTGCGCGGACTGGTACCTCTACGGACTGGTCATCACCGACGTGGAGTTCGTGCGCGGCTGCCTGAAGCTCCTGGAATGGGAGCTCGGAGGCCCCGCGTCCCCGGACGTCCTGCGCGAGCGCCCCGAGTCGCTCGCCGCCGTGCGCCGCCTCTTCGCCCTCAAGGAGACGGCCCCCGGCCGCGACGGGCAGGCCACCGTGTTCGGCCGCTTCGCCCATGACCCGGAAGGCGAACCCACCCCGCGCTCGCTCGACTACGCGGCGCTGGGCACGCGCGCCGCCCCCGAGGACGACGTGGTGCTGTGCCTGGGCTACACGCCCTCGGACGCGCCTGCGCTGCTCGCCGCCCGCGCCCTGGTGCGCGACCACGTGCGCGCCGTGGCCGCCACCTTCCCCGCTTAAGCCCCCGCCATCCAGAAGCCAACACCCATCCAGAGGCCGGGCGCTTGCAACGGCAGAGGGTCGTCCGCAGGTTCGCCTGCGGGAGGGTTGGCGGATGGGTGGACGTTGGATGTGGATGGGGATGGTGGGGCTGTGCTCGCTCGCTTCCGGCTGTCAGGAGCATGACACCGCGGACACGATGACGGAGACGCCGGCGGCCATGCAGGCCCGGGACTCCGCGAGCGGCGGGCTGATGGTGCCCGCCACGCCCGCGCTGGCACAGAGCACGGTGGACGGCGACCGTCCCCGAAGCGGCGATGCGCTGCCGGCAACGAACGCGCAGGTGCCCCCGGACACGGCACCGCCCCCCGGCGCCCGGCCACTTCCAAGGCCCCGCGTGAATGAACCCGCGCGGGGCGCCACGGCGCAGGCCCCCGCGAATGCTCCGGCCCGTCAGGGCACGGCGGCACCGAACGCGAATGCCCGGCAGCAGGCCCAGGCCAACCCGGACGGCGCGCCCGCGACGCAGGCGCCCGCCGAGGGCCGGGTGATGATTGGCGCGCAGGCCGTGCAGGCCAGCGAGGACGAGTCCTGGTACGAGGGCGCGGCCAAGGCGGCGCAGGCGGCTGTGACGAACAACTCCTCCAACCGGCCGCTGGAGCAGGTCGTCATCGCGTCCAGCACGGTGAACGGCCGGGTCACGCGCGTGGGCAGGGACACCCTGCACGTGCGCGACGGCGAGGGCACCGTCTACGAGCTCCAGCTCGACCAGCGCAGCCGCGGCCTGCGCCAGGGCCAGCGCGTGCCGCTCAAGGAGCTGCAGGAGGGCACCCCGGTGCGCGCTCAGTTCGTCCTCATGGGCGGCCGCACCGTCGCGCGCGACGTGCAGGTGCGGCGCTAACCCGCGCGGCGCTTCCAATGCCTGAAACGACGACACCCGGGAAGCCTTCGCGGCTCCCCGGGTGCCTGTCTTCGTCCCGGGCTCCCTTCACGCGAAGGGAGCCGGGCTGGATGCGGGTGCGACTACCAGACGGCCTTGAGCGTCACGCCCGAGTAGGCCGAATAGCCACGGATCTTCACGTAGTACTTGCCCGCGGTCGTCTTGGTGATGTTGCACGTCTCCGCGTTGCCGCCGGCGTACGGACGGCAGTCGTACGAGGTGGTCGTCGGCGAGGAGCCGAACTTCACGTACAGGTCGGCGTCACCCGTGCCACCCGAGGTGGTGATGGTGACCCGCTTGTTCGCCGGCACGTCCAGGGTGATCCACTCGTTGGTGAAGGAGCCGGAGGCGCCGGAGATGCCCGTCACCGGAACGTTGTTCTGCAGCACGTTGCCGCCACCGCCACCGCCGGGGGTGTAGCTGCCCTTCAGCGACACGTTCGAGTACGAGGCGTAGGCGTTCAGCATCACGTAGTACGTGCCCGCCTGGATGTTGGTGATGGTGCACGTCTCCGCGTTGCCACCGACGTACGGACGGCAGTCGTAGGTGGACGCGTCCGGCGCGGCGCCGAAGCGCACGTACAGGTCCGCGTCACCCGTGCCACCGGAGATGGTGAACGACAGCGCCGTGGCGCCCGAGGGGACCACCAGCGAGTAGTACTTGTTGTTGCCCGTGGTGTCGGACACCGTCACCGCGGTGCCGTTGGTCAGCGGGGTGGAGGTCGGGGGAGGCGTCACGACGCCCACGCCCACCGCTTCCCAGGCCGCCTTCACCGCGTCCTGCGTGGCCTGGTCGTAGCCCAGGTCCGCCGCCGCCTGGATGGTCAGCGTCTTCGCCTGCGCGAAGTTCGTGCTCGCCGTGTACAGGTCGGTGTTGGCCTTGTACCAGATGCGGCCGGCCTTCTCGACGCCGATGGCCGGCACGTTGATGGTGCTGCGGCCGCGCGGGTGCACGCCACCCTTGGAGAGCAGCGCGAACGCCAGGTTGGGCACGCCGGAGCTGTAGTGCACGTCCGTGCCGGACGTCACGTTGGCCGCCCAGTCCTTGGACACGCCGTCCTTCGCCGGGTCGTCCATGTAGCGCAAGGCGTCGTTCGCCGTGCCCGGCGTCCAGACGTCCTCGCCCACCATCCAGATGGCCGCGGCGGTGCTCCACGTGCCGGAGGCCCAGCTCTCGCAGATGGCGCCGAAGGTGTCGGACATCGCCTCGTTGAGGCCGCCGGACTGGCCGGAGTACGTGAGGTTGGACTCGTACTCCGTCACCGCGTGGGTCAGCTCGTGGACGGTGACGTCCGCGTCCTTGCCCAGCTCGATGGAGTTCACGCCGTCGCCATCGCCGTACACCATCTGGGTGCCGTCCCAGTAGGCGTTCACGTAGTTGGTGCTGTAGTGCACCGTGCTGATGAGCGTCGCGCCCGCGTTGTTCAGCGAGTCGCGGTTGAACAGCGTCTTGTAGCAGTTGTAGGTGTAGCCCAGCATGTCGTAGTTGGTGTCGACGTGCGAGTCACCGATGGCCGCCTGGCCCTCGCTGCGCTTGAGCGTGCCCGGGGTGCTGGTGCCGTTGTTCGCGCTGTACACCCTGCGGTTGAGCGCCGTGTGGATCTCCGGCGCGCGCAGCACGATGGAGCCGTCCACCGCGCTCACGTAGACGCGGTCGCGCAGGGGCATCAGGTCGTTCTCGCCCGTGACCGTCACCTCGTACGCCAGGCGCAGCGCGCCGTCGTCGGTGCGCACGTACACCAGGCGGGGAGCACCCTGGGCCTGCAGGCCCGTGCCCACCGTCGCGCCCAGCGCCGCGTCGCGCGCGGAAGCGGCCGCGATGCGCGGCAGCGCGGAAACGTTCAGGCCGTCGCGCGCGGAGCCGTTGGCGCGGAACACCGTGCCGTCCGGACGCACGTGCACCACCAGCTCACCGCCGATGACCTCCAGGCCGTTCTTCGTCTGCTTGAAGCGCAGGTGCTGGTTGCCCTGCTCGTCGATGCTCGACTTGCGCAGCACCATGTCGTCCGGGTTCAGCCGGAACGCCGGCGCCACGCCCGCCAGGGCCTGACGGCTGCCGGCCAGCGTGCTCAGCGTCCGCTCCACCCGGCCCAGCTCGCCACGGATGTTGTCCGGGATGCCGTCCGCGTGCACGCCCACCACCTGGGCACCCGCGAGCGCGTTCAGCGAACTCTGGATGTCCTCGCCCGACTTCTCCTGCTCAGGCGCCTGCGTCTCCTCTCCCGTGGAACCCTGCGTACCGCACGCCGTCAGAGCCACGCCGAGCCAGGCCGCGCCAATCGTCTTCAACAGTCGATGAGCCAACGCGATACCTCCATGAAGAAACAGCGGGATGATACGTGACACACTTGAAATCATCAGAGCAACTACTTTTTAGAGAAAGTACGTTTAGTCACTTTCCCACGCCCTACAGACCAAGCCAGGACATCTGGAATTGCAGCTTAATCTCACTTCATGCTGCTTCCGCTTCTTCAGCGGGTCTCCGAGGTGAACGGACCTGCCCCGGGGATGTCTCAAAAAATGTTTCACGAGACGGGTGGCAGCATGAGCGGGGAGGCTGACATGACGCGGGGTGCTGGCCGCCGGTGGGCGGGGGCGCTGTGCGTGGGGGTACTGCTGGCGCTTACGGCCTGCGCGTCGCGGGCGCCGGTGGCGGCGGAGGTGCCGGCGCCGCCCACGCTGTCGGTGGCGCAGGTGGCGCGCCTGCTGCCGGCGAAGGTGAAGGGAGGCGCGGAGCGCGAGGGCTGGGCGCGCGACGTGCTGGCGGCGCTGGACGCGGAGGCGATTCCTGCTTCAGCGCCGGTGGTCTGTCAGGTGCTGGCCATCATCGAACAGGAGTCCGGCTTCCAGGCGGACCCCGCGGTGCCGGGCCTCCCGAAGCTGGTGCGTCAGAAGCTGGACAGCACCGCGGGGCGGCTGGGCCCGCTGGGGCGGCGTTTGCTGGATGACGTGCTCGCGGCGAAGGCGAAGGGGGCGAAGCGCAGCTTCGGCGCGCGGCTGGACACCTTGCGCACGGAGCGGGACCTGGACCGGCTCTTCCGGGACATGCTGGCGTACTACGAGGAGGAGTACCCGGCGGCGTACGCGGCCGCGGACCTGGCCAGCTCGCTGTTCGGTCCGTCCTCGTTCGCGGGGCAGAATCCCGTCACCACCGCGGGCTCCATGCAGGTCAGCGTGCGCTACGCGGTGGAGAAGGCGGGCCCGGACGCGGATCCGGTGGCGGTGCGCGAGTCGCTCTACACGCGCGCGGGCGGCGTGCGCTACGGCACCGCGCGGCTCCTGGGCTTCGAGGCCGCGTACGACGCGCCGCTCTACCGCTTCGCGGACTACAACGCCGGCGTCTACAGCTCCCGCAACGCCGCCCTGCAGGCCCAGGTCAGCCGGCTCACCGGTGTTGCACTTGCAACCGACGGAGACCTGCAACTGTATGACAAGGAGGGCGAGCCCCGCGGCGAGGACAGCCAGACCCTCAAGGCGCTGCTCCTCTTCCGTCAGCGCCACGCGCCGGACCTGAGCGAGCGCCGGGTGCGCCGGGACGTGGAGGAGGAGAAGACGGCGGACTTCGAGAAGACGGACACGTACCTCGCGGTGAAGCGCGTCTACGCGAAGCAGACGGGAGAGGCGCCCGCCTACGCCCAGCTGCCCCAGGTGACGCTCAAGAGCGTGAAGCTGAGCGGGGACCGCTCCACCGCGTGGTTCGCCAGGTCGGTGGACGCCCGCTACCAGCGCTGCATGGCCCGCCACCGCCAGCCGGCGCGGTAGCGGGCCTGCTTCCGGCTGGGACTACGGCGTGGTGAAGACGGCGCTGAACGTGTCCGCGCTGTACGCGGGCAGCAGCTCCGCGGTGACATACGGAGCGCGAGCCGGCTCGTAGTGCGGCGAGACGTCCGCCGCCACGCGCACGTAGTAGGTCGTGCCGGGCAGGAGCAGGTTCGGCGGCAGGCGGACCTGCGTCCGGTCACCGGGCACGTAGAAGCGCAGCGTCGGGTTGACGGCGTAGGTGTCGATCAACTGGATGACGGACACCGTGTAGTGCCGGGGCGTGCCCAGGACGGGCGGGCGCCAGCTGATGACGGGCTGGTTGGAGCCCACCACGCGCGACACGTAGGCGTCCACGCCGTCGATGCGCAGCTCCCGAGGCGGAGAGACCGGCGGCTGGATGGGGCCCGCGACGAGGTGGTCCAGCCGGTCCGTGACGTAGATGTTGCCGCTGGGATAGTGGGCCCGGCTCCCCACGAAGACGGGCGCCGCGGACCGGAACGAATAGGTGGCGGTGCCCACCACGCCCCAGCTGGACGGATAGGGATTGCCGTAGGCCAGCCGGCGCGCGATGACGCCGTCCTCACCGCGCGGCAGCCACATGTTGAACAGCTCCCCCTGGTAGCCCACCCAGCCGTCCTGGTAGCCGAACGGCGCGGGCACCAGCGACAGCGAGGGATAGTTGAGCGTGCCCGTGGGGTTCGAGTCCGAGCGCCAGCGGGTGAACTCGTTCAGGCGCCACTCCAGGGAGAAGGGCTTCTGCGTCACGGGCGCCAGCGTGGCCGCCAGCGGCAGCGAGGTGGTGCCGTCCGGCGTGAACGAGAACGACGGCAGGTGGGCGCTGCGCACCAGCGTCTGGTACGCCAGGGGCCCGCCGCTCGGCAGCGTCCCGGCCTGCACGGAGTTGAGCTGGTTCACGTAGATGCGGTCGTTCTTCGACGCGTCCAGGACGGGCGCCCCGTAGCCGGTGCTGATGAACGTGAAGGCGTACGGATCGACGTAGGACGTGTCGCCCTCTCCGGGCTCCATCGAGTAGGACACCGTGCTGTACAGGTCCACGTCCGCGCTGATGAGCTGGAGCGAGGTGCCCTGCTCGGAGATGGACGTGTAGTACTGCCAGGGCGCCAGGTTGAAGAGCTCCGCCGACGTGGGGGACTCCGCCAGGGGCACGTAGACGGCGTCCGGACGGCCGATGCGGTTGACGCCCAGGTCGAAGTGGCGCGTGCGCGTCAGGTAGTAGTACCGGCTCGAGCGCAGGAAGTACTCGCCGTCCGGGACGTTGTCGAAGCGCAGGCCTCCCGCCACCGGCGTGCCCGTGCGACGGTCGAAGTCGACGCCGTTGGGGATGAGGATCTCCACGTCGCGGCCGGCCAGGCTCTGGGGCACCACCGTGACCCCCGCGCTGGAGTGGAAGCGGGTGTCCGCCGTCACCAGCACGGACGTGCCCGCGTCCACCGGCCCGGAGCCCGCGTCCACCGGCCCGGAGCCCGCGTCAGGCTCACCGCAGCCCGGCAGGACGTCCTCGTTCGTGATGACCGCCGTTCCCTCTCGGGGGTCCAGGGTGAATCCGGGAGGGTTCACCTCCTCGGTGGGAGGCGCTTCCCCGCAGCCCAGCCAGGCCGCGCAGGTGGGGACGAGCAACAACGACAGACGTCGCAAGGACATGAGAACCCTTCGTGACAGGTGGTTGGCAATGATTGTCCGGTCCCGGCCCGACCAGACACACCATCTATACGCGAAGGGTCTGACTTCCTGGCTACTTGCTTTTCGACGGTTGATTCCGGTAGGCGCGCTTCAAGGCTTGCGCCCACCTCCGTCTGTCATCAACGGCCCGGAGCCGAGGGCGGGGTGAAGCGCTTGTCGGAGATCTTCATCTCCGTGACGGGGCCGTACTTCCGGGCCACGTCGCGCAGGGCCTCCGCCTTGCCGATGAGGACGAACGTCAGGTCCTCCGGGGCGGGCAGGACGCGCTGGAGCACGGTGCGCACGCTGTCGCGGGTGGCGGCGGACACGGCGCCCGCGAACCCGTTCACGTCCTGGGCGTCCAGGCCGTAGAAGGCCAATTCCGACAGCTTCATGGCCAGCTGGTCCCCCGTCTCCAGCGTCGGGGGGAACTGCCCCAGCACGTAGGCCTGGGCGGAGGCAAGCATGGCGTCATCCATGCCTTCCTGGCGGTAGCGTGAGAGCACTTCCAGTGCCAGGTCGATGGCACGGCCCGTGGTGGCCGTCTGGGTATAGGAGGTGAGGACGACGGTGTAGGGCTGGCGGGCCTGCTGCAGGGAGGAGCGGGCGCCGTAGGTGAGGCCCGTCTTCACGCGCAGCTCGGTGTTGAGCAGCGAGGTGAAGCGGCCGCCCAGCACGGTGTTGCCCAGCTCCGCCGCGACGCGGTCCGGGTCGGTGCGGCGGATGCCGGTGTTGCCAATGGCGAAGTAGGTCTGGGTGGCGTCCGGCTTGTCCACCAGCAGCACGTGCCGGCCCTTCGAGGGCGCGGTGGCGGGCACGGTGGGGAGCGGCTGTCCCGCGGGGGCCCACCCACCCAGCGCGGCCTCCAGCTTCGCGGCCAGCTGCTTCGCGTCGAAGTCCCCCACCACGGAGAGGATGAGCCGGTCCCCGCCCAGGTTCGCCTTCGCCCAGCCGAGCACGTCGCCCCGGCCAATCGTGGGCAGGGACGCCTCGCTGCCCACCGAGGACCCGCCATACGGATGCGAGGGGAAGTGGAAGGCATTGAAGTACACGCCGATGAGCGCGCGCGGGTCGCCGTCCTTGGCGGAGGCGATCTCCGACACGCGCAGGGCGCGGGCCTTCTCCAGCTCCTGCGCGTCGAAGCGCGGGCGCACGAGCATGTCCGACAGCAGCTCCACCATCAGCGCGGTGTCGCGGGACTGGAAGCTGCCGTTGAGGATGAGGGCCTCGCGGCCCGGCACGACCTCCAGCTCGCCGCCCACGCCGTCCACGGCTTCGGCGAACTGCTGGGCGCTGCGGGAGCCCGCGCCCTTCTGGAGCAGCTCGGCAGTGAGCGCGGCCAGGCCCTCCTTGCCGGCGGGGTCGGTGACGGCGCCGCCCTTGAGCCACGCGCTGAAGGACACCAGCGGCAGCTCGTGCTTCTCCACGAGGAGCAGCCGCACGCCGTTCTTCAGCGTGACGGCGGTCGCCTCCGGAAGCGTCACGCCCTTCGTGGACAGCGGGGCAGTGGGGGCCGGGGTGGCCGGAGCCTGCGCCGAGGCTTCCGGTGCCGGCGGAGGCTGCACGGGCGCGGAGTCGGGAGCGGGCGCCGGCGTGGTCGCGCACGCGGAGACGAACAGCAGCGCGGCGAGGGCGGAGCGCAGCGGGCGGGGTGTCAGCATCGGGTGAGGGCTGCTCGGGTCGGGACGGAGGGAGACGCGGGTCGCGTGAGGCTTCGCGGAACGAAGTCGGAAGGAGGCACTCATCGCGCGGACTCCTGGCGGGCCGGGGTGGCGGAGCCGGTGGTGGGGACGAGCCAGCCCACCGTGCGGTGGTCGGGGTTGAAGATGCGGGCGGCCAGCGCCTTCACGCCGTCGCGGGTGACCTTCTCGTAGCGCGTGGGCGCGTCGAGCAGGGCCTTCCAGTCGCCTCGGAAGGTGGCGGCGTTGCCCAGCTCGCGGGCGCGGCCGTCGTTGGTCTCCAGCTTGCGCCAGAAGGTGGCCAGGGCGACGTTGCGCGCCTTCTTCAGCTCCGCGTCGGTGACGCCGTCCTTCACCACGCGGTTGAGCTCCGCGGTGAGCAGCGCCTCCGTCTTCGCCAGGTCACCGCCCGGCGGCAGGTCCACGTAGAACCACGTGAGCGTCGGGTCGAAGCCGCCGGCGGTGGTGCCGCGGACGCGGATGGCGGTGCGGGTTTCATCCACCAGCTTGCGGTGCAGGCGCGACGAGTCGCCGTGCGTGAGGATGAGGCCCAGCAGCTCCAGCGTCTCCGCGTCCGGGTCGTTGGCGGCGAGGCCGTGGTAGGCGACCTGGAGCAGCGGGGACTGGGCCAGCCGCTTCACGACGATGCGCCGCTCGCCCTGCTGCTCGGGCTCCTTCGTGCGCACGGGCTCCGGCGCGGGCTGCGAGGGGATGGTGCCGAGCGTGGCCTCCACCTGCTCGAAGACGCGGGCGGGCTCCACGTCGCCCGCGATGACGAGCGTGGCGTTGTTGGGGGCGTAGTACGTCTTGAAGTAGCGCTGGAGGTCCTCCATGCGCCAGGACTCGATGTCCGACGGCCAGCCGATGACGGGGATTTGGTACGGGTGCGCGACGAAGGCGGTGGCCTGCATCTGCTCCTGCAGCGCGCCGCCGTTGTCGTTGTCCACGCCGGAGCGGCGCTCGGAGTAGACGACGCCGCGCTCGGACTCGATGACCTTGGGGTCGAAGGCGAGCGACTGGAGCCGGTCGTGCTCCAGGTCCAGGATGAGGGGCAGCGCGGAAGCCGGGAACCAGTCCAGGTAGACGGTGACGTCCTCGGAGGTGAAGGCGTTGTTGGCGCCGCCGTTGGCCTCCATGACGCGGTCGAACTCACCGGGGCCGTACTTCTTCGCGCCGTTGAACATCATGTGCTCGAAGAAGTGGGACAGGCCGGTGATGCCGGGGCGCTCGTTGCGGCTGCCCACGCGGAACCAGTTGGCGAGCGCCACGTTGGGGATGTCGTGGTCCGGCCAGACGACGACGGTGAGCCCGTTCTTCAGCGTGCGGGCCTGGATGTCGGAGCCCAGCTTCGCGGCGGGAGTGGAGGCGGCGGTGGGCTTCGCGGACGGCTCGGAGGCGGCCTGGGCCCCGGCCTGGGGCGCACCCAGGAGGGCCAGACAGGCGAACCACGACAACGGCGGACGGAACATCCTTGCTCCTGGGGAGGGGCCACGGCGGCGCCCGGGAACGGGCGCCAGTGCACCCTATTCCAGAAACGCCGCGGGGGTGTGCGGCTCCGGTTCAGTCCTCGGGAGTCCCCGCGCCGAAACGCAGCAGGCCCAGGAGCTGCGCGGGGGACAGCGCGGCGGCGCCGTCCGCCTCGGAGAGGAGGCTGTCGGCCAGCTCCCGCTTCTCCGCGTGGAGGGCGAGGATGGCCTCCTCGATGGTGCCTTCGGAGACGAAGCGCGACACGGTGACGGGGCGCGTCTGCCCGATGCGGTGGGCCCGGTCGGAGGCCTGGTCCTCCACCGCGGGGTTCCACCACGGGTCCAGGTGGAGCACGTGGTCGGCGCCGGTGAGGTTGAGGCCGGTGCCGCCCGCCTTGAGCGAGATGAGGAAGAGCGCGCCCTCCCCTCGCTGGAAGGCCTCCACGCGGGCCTGCCGCTCCGCCGCGGGCGTCCGCCCATCCAGGTACTGGAACACGATGCCCCGCGCCTCGAGCGCTTCGCGCACCAGGGCCAGGTGGCGCACGAACTGGCTGAAGACGAGCGCGCGGCCCCCTTCCGCCATCAACTCCTCCACCCGCTCCAGCACGCGCTCCAGCTTGGAGGAGGACAAGCCCGTGTCCGGATCCACCAGGCGCGGATGACAGGCGGCCAATCGCAGCCGGGTGAGCGCGGCCAGCATCTCGAAGCGCTGGTCCCCACCAGGAGTCCCCTCGCCCAGCCGGGCCAGGGCCGCGAGCCGCACGTCGTCATACAGACGCCGCTCCGCATCCGACAGGGTGACGGGCACCACTGGCTCCACGCGCGGGGGCAGCTCGCGCGCCACCTGGGCCTTGGTGCGGCGCAGGAGGAAGGGGCGCACCAGCCGGGCCAGGGACGCACGCGCGTCCGCGTTCCGGTCCCGCTCGATGGGGACGGCGAACCGCGAATGGAAGGACTCGCGCCCGCCCAGCAGGCCGGGGAAGAGCAGGTGGAAGAGGCTCCACAGCTCGGACAGGCGGTTCTCCACCGGCGTGCCGGTGAGGGCCACGCGGGCCTCGGCCTTCACGCCGCGCAGCACGCGGGCCCGGGCCGTGTCCGGGTTCTTCACCGCCTGTGCTTCGTCCACCACCAGCGTGGCGAAGGTCACGTCCGCGAGCTTCGCGGCGTCTCTCGCCAGTAGCCCGTAGCTGATGATCAGCATGTCCCGGGGCCCCAGCCGGGCAGGAAGGGCGTCCCGGTCCGCGTCCTGCCAGACGTGCACACGCAGCGAGGGCGCGAAGCGGGCGGTCTCACGCACCCAGTTGCCGCGCAGGGACGTGGGCGCCACCACCAGCGCGGGGCCTCCGGCCGCGCGGGTCAGCAGCAGGGCCAGCGCCTGGACCGTCTTGCCCAATCCCATATCATCCGCGAGGCATGCGCCAGCGCCCCACGAGGCCAGCCGTGCGAGCCACGTGAAGCCCTCGCGCTGGTAGTCGCGCAGCTCCGCCTTCAAGCCCCGGGACACGCGCACCGGACGGGCGTGGGCGTCGTGGATGCGCTTCGCCAACCGGCGCCAGTCCGGAGGCGCCTGGACGCGCGCGCCGGCCTTCTCCAGCGTGTCCAGCACGGGCGCCGCCGCGGCGCTCACCTCCAGCCCCTTGCGTCCCGGATGCGCCACGTCCGCGAGCGGGGTCAACTGCTCGCGCAGTCCTTCCGTGAGGCGCATCCAGCGCCCCTTCCCCAGCGGGACGTAGCGCTGGCGGCGGCGCACGGCCTCCAGCAGGACCGCCAGCTCCACGCGCGTGCCGTCCAGCTCCACGCCCCCCTTCGCGCCGAACCAGTCGTGCTCCCGCAGGACCTGGACCCGGACGTTCGAGGTCTCCACGCGCGTCACCGTCCACGGCGCTTCCGCCCACTCCACGCGCACGTCCGGGCCCGCGAGCGGCTCCAGTGCCTCCAGGAGCTGGAGCGCGTCCTCCGCCGTGTCGCGTGTGAAGTGATACATCCCGGCCGGCAATGACAGACGTGAGAGCAGCGCATCCGCCTCCTTGCGCTCCGCTTCCAGGCCTCGCTGAACCATGACGCGCTCCTTGCCGCGCTGGCCCCGGAGCACGGGAGCGCCTTCGCCCACGGGCTGGGGCGGCGCTTCCGGCAGGGGCCTCACGAGGAGCGAAACCTCCAACGAGGAGTCCTCCACCGCGCGAAGCCGTACCAGCAGGCCCGGGCTGGCCTCCACGGGGCGGGGCTCCAGGGACGGTGGCAGCGCCACGGGGAAGGCCGCCTCCAGCGCGGAGAGGTGACCCACGAGCGCGTCGCGCTGGCGCTCGGAAACGTAGGTGCCGTGCGTTCTTAGCGAGTGAAGCAGGCCGACCCCCTCCGAGGGAATGGACACCAACGTGACACAGGAGGCGTCGGGCTCCACGAGCAGCCAGGGTTGGGACGTCCGCGGGCCACCGGGCGGCGGCGTCAGGTCCTCCGCGGCCACCGGGCGTCCATCCACCGCGGGCCTCAGGTGCAGGGCCCGGCCCTCCTCCTTCAATGCGAACCCCAGGGGTGCCTCCTGCACACGCACGGGGGTGACGGGCCGGCCCTCCAGGCGGAGCCGGGAGCTGCGCGAGAGCGAGCGCAGGGCCTGGAGCACCAGGGCGTACGCCACCTCCGTCATCTGGGAGCCGCTGTCGTAGTAGACGTCTCCCATCTCCATCCGTTGCTCCGCGCCGAGAAGAGAGAAGGCATGCCGCTCCTCGGGAAGGGTGAGCGTCCGGAGGGCCTTGTCGCGGTCGTACCAGGTGACGGCGCGGCCCTCGCTCAGGCCGCCCCGCTTCGAGGGCAGGTGGAGGAAGGGCCGCAGCCGCCAACCGCTGGACTTCCATGGCTCCAGCCGGAAGGTGACGTCGGCCGCCATGACGGCGGCACTGTCCTGAGGCGGCACGGGGTCTCGGAGCGACGTCGTCAGCGCGGAGAGCAGTTCGCGGCCAGGCGCTTCGAGTACCAGCTCCGCCAGCCGTGCGGCGCGCGAGGCCCGCTTCCGCAGGACCAGCAACTCCAACGCCGCGTCCACGGCGGTCAGGGCATGGACACAGGAAGCCTCGGCGGTCCCGGGGCTGCACGGACAGGACACTCCCGGCCGTCCTTCCAACAGGGCACGAGGGTCAACCACGACGTGGCTTGCGTCCTCGAAGCGCTCGTGAGGGTGCGAGGGGCGCCATGCCGCCAGCTCTGGATCCGCCACGAGCAGCCGCAGCGGACTTTCCTGGAGGATGGCGATGGGCGCGGGCGCCAGGAGCCGCGGCAGGGACTGGGCTCGAATGCCCTCACGGGTCCGCACGAGCGAATCCCGCAGCGGCGAGAGGCGTGCGTCCGTGGGAGGCCGAGGCTTCGCGGAAGCCTCGCGGGCCAGCCCCCGCGCCACGCGCTCAGCCTCGTGCTGGACCCATTGCCATGCAGCCTCCGAGAGCAGGTCCGGCTCATGTCCCCTCAGGCGCCGGAGCTTCGAAGTGCCTTCCAGTGCGTCCACCACGGAAGTCTTGCGCAGCGCATGGAGTGTGTGTCGCGAGAAAGTCCCGGGCAACAGCGACGCCAGCACCGCCACGGGGACGGTCCGGGCGCGTCCCACGTGGTGCTTCGCGAGCCAGGCCTGGAGGTCCTCGGGCGTGGAGGGCCGCCAGGAGGCTCGGGCGTGGCGGGCAGGGGCGGATGAAGGCTTGCGACCGGTCGAGGGAGAGCGCCCCTGCGCGCGGGGGGCGGTGGACCGGAGCCATGCAAGCCCGACAGCGACCGCGTGTGCGCAGACGCCTTCGTCCCAGTACGCACCGCATCCACAATCCAGCAGGAGGCCCTCCGAGTCGGGATCCACGCGGAGGGCCGCATCGAACACATGCCCGTGGCCTTCGGACACGGCTCCCTGGACGCGGTCCTGGCGGGCGGGCCCGAGTGTCACCCCGCCCTTCGCGAGCCACTTCTTGGCCTGGACGAACAGCGCCGCATCCGCGACCTCCTGGAGATGCGACAGCGTCAGTCGCTGCTGGAGGGAAGGCCACGGGCGAGCGGAATGGGCCGGAGGCATGGAACCGGAAAACTACCCACGGAGTGGGATGCCGACGAGCCCCTCTCTCAGGATGTCCCGCATGTCTCAAGCAGCCCAGGGCGCCCTCTCGCCGCGACTGCCAGGGAGGCCAGCATGCGCGCCCAGCGGACGGCCGCTACGCGCCCAGCACCTGCCGCAGCACGGACTGGAAGTAGTTCGTGCTGCCGATGTGGCCCGCGTGCAGCTTGGCGGACTGGTGGAGCCGCTGGGCGACGGCCTCGAACTCCGCCTGGCTGACGTCGCGCAGGGACAGGTACAGGCGGGCGGCGGCGCGCAGGTAGGAGAAGAGGGGGTTCTTGTGGTGGCCGTCGGGCCGGCGCGCGAGGTGGCGGTAGAGCTGGGAGAACTCCTGGTCGACCTCCGCGTGGCGGGTGTCGCGGCAGAAGCCGGCGGCGGTGGCCTCGACGAGGAAGAAGAACGGCTCGTACTCGGGGAAGGGAGGCCGGGTGAAGTCGGGGGGCTGCTTGTTCCCGGTCCACAGCGCGGCGATGGGCTGCAGGCGCACGTGGGCGGTGACGTCGCCGAAGCGCACGGGCACCTCGTCGCCCACGGGCTTCACCTGGCCCTGCTCGTCCCGTTCCACGGGGATGAACAGGCGCATGGGGTCCTCCACCTTCACGCCCGCCTTCTCCAGCTCCGCCACCACGTTCGCGTCCATTGCGTTGATGTTCCTCCGGGACACCCATCTACCGCGTCGCGCCCGGATGTGCACCCGGTGCGTCGGCCTCCCAGTAGGCGAGGCGTGCCTGTTCACCACAGGCAGGACGGTCATGAGCGGCTGGTGGAAGTAAGCAAGCCGCAAGGGCAATGACTGAGACGACGCCAAAGCCAAGAGCTTTCACATCATTTCAAGATGAAGCCCGTTAACGACGCGGACTTCACGATGAACAATCAAGCCCACATCCCACTCTCGAGCTACGTCAGGGCACGCACTCTCGTTGTTGGTGACTCAGCTACTGCAACAAAGGATGCAGGCGCTTGCCATCTGGCTGTTCAATGAGACGTCCTGACGCAACCGGCTCCCTCTTATTGCCAAGTATCTTGGCAATATCGCCAAGAATTTTGGCGATATCGCCAAGATACTTGGCAATATCGCCAAAAGCATTGGTAGATTCGATGTGTGCTCGAAGAAGCTTCTCAGCTTTTTGGCAGTCAGATCCGGACTACCTTGCTTGTGGCCCTTCGTCTCCTCGAAGAAACCTATCCCAGCGAGTTGGCCGATCTGCTCGGCGTACGCCCGTACACCGTCCAATCCATTCTGGCGTCGCTCGAACGGGAAGCCGTCATCGTCAGTCGGCTGATGGGGCGAACGCGGATGGTTTCCCTGAATCCTCGGTACTTCGCGCACGCAGAACTCAGTGCGCTGCTTTGGAAACTCGGGGAGCGAGACAAGGACCTTCAGTCCATGCTCGCCGCGCGACGGCGCCGTCCCCGCCGCGCTGGCAAGCCGGGGCTCTTGTGATCGGGCCCACGTCGTCGCTCACGGACGTTGCCTTCACCGTATGCACGGCACTGGATCGCAAGGGATTCCATGCAGTGCTCACGGGTGGAAGCGCGGCGACTTACTACGCGCCGGAGGCCTACCAATCAGGAGACCTCGATTTCGTGATCACCCTCAGGGGGACAGGAGGCGAGGCGGCGCTTGCGGCGCTCGGTTTTACCCGGAAGGGAGACTTCTACCGTCACCCGCGCTCGCACTTCCTTTTGGAGTTTCCGCCTGGGCCACTGGCGGTAGGGGACGACCTGATCAAGAGCTGGAGCACGGTCCGTCGTGACAACGAGGTGCTGCACGTCCTGTCGCCGACCGACTCCTGCCGTGACCGACTCGCGTCCTTTCTCTTCTGGAACGACTTCAGTGGCTTGGAGCAGGCCATCGCTGTCTTCCATGCTCGAAGCAAGGAAGTGGACCTGAACGTCATCGAGGACTGGTGCCGGCGCGAGCGTCACAGCCAGAAGTTCGGCCTGTTCGCGTCACGCATTGGCGCCGCGAAGTAAGCGCAAAAAGCAGAAGGGCGCCGGACCGGAGTCCGACGCCCTTCAGATTCTTCGTACTGGTGTGCCCAAGGGCGGAATCGAACCACCGACACGGGGATTTTCAGTCCCCTGCTCTACCGACTGAGCTACTTGGGCGAACCGCGCACCGCGAGCGGCAGCGCCGATTTACGGTCACTTGCCCGCGCCGTCAACCTCTTTCCACCAACCCTCCCCCTCGCCCGACACTCAGGCCGCCAGCCGGGGCGATTCGCTGTCCCAGGCCGTGCACCCCGCCGTCAGCCGCTGGCGCAGCTTCTGGCGCAGCCCCTGCTCGATCTGCCGGATGCGCACCGCCGTCACCCCGAAGCGCTTCGCCAGGAACTCCGCGCTCACCCCGTCCTCCGCCAGCATCCGCTCCTTCACCAGCGCCCGCTCCCTCGCGTCCAGCTCCGGCCAGGCCTCCGCCACGCTCTGGCGCAGCTTCTCCGCCCAGGCCCCCCGGTCCGCCAGCTCCTCCACCGAGTCCTCGTCCGACTCCAGCATGTCCAGCCGCGTCACGTCCCCCTCCCACCCCAGGGGCGCGTTCAACGACACGTCCTTCGCCAGGGCGTCCGTCCCCCGCGCCACCTCCTCCTCCCGCTTGCCCAGCGCCTCGGCCAGCCGCTTCGTCACTTCCGGGTGGCCCTCCCCCCACCGGGCCTCCAGCCGCGCACGCTCGCGCCTCAGCTGGAAGACGATCCACGGCGCGCGGCCCCCCGCCACACTCCAGGTGCGGGACACGTACGCCCGGATGCGCGCGCGGATCCACTGCTGCGCGTAGGCGCCGAACGGCACGCCCCGCTCCTCGAACCGGCGCGCCGCCTCCACCAGGCCGACGTTGCCCTCCGACATCAGCTCCTCCAACGACAGGCCCGTCCAGCGGTACTTCCAGGCCAGCCGGCGGACCAGCTCCAGGTGCCCCCGCACCCGCCTCTCCACTTCCGCGGAGTCCACCTCGGCCTCCACCAGTTCCACCGTGGACTCGCGCTCCTCGTAGATGGCTTCCATGAACGCAACCTCCCCAATCAGTCCCCCGCGCATCCATCGCGCGGTGACGGGGGTAGAGATAAGCGGAGGCGACTCTTAAAAAAATAAGCTAGTTTGGATGAAAACCTTCGATTAAACCTAAGTCATGGCGTGGCTCAACTACCACCATCTCCTGTATTTCTGGACGGTTGCGCGGGCGGGCAGCATCGCCAAGGCGAGTGAAGAGCTGCACCTCGCCCAGCCCACCATCAGCGCTCAGATCAAGCTGCTGGAGGAGTCGCTGGGCCACCAGCTCTTCGAGCGCAAGGGCCGCAAGCTCGTCCTGTCCGACGTGGGCCGCACCGTCATGCGCTACGCGGATGAGATCTTCCGCCTGGGCAACGAGCTGAAGAACGTCGTCTCCGGCCTGCCCACCGGCCAGCAGCTGCGCCTCAACGTGGGCGTGCTCGACGTCATCCCCAAGCTCGTCGCCGAGCAGCTGCTCAAGCCCGCGCTGGAGGCCGGCCCCTCGCTGCGCATCATCTGCCGTGAGAGCCCCCTGCCCCAATTGCTTGCACAGCTGGCGTTGCATGAATTGGACGTGGTGCTCGCGGACGCGCCCGGCTCCGAGCCCGTCAGCGTCCGCTCCTTCAACCACCTGCTGGGCAAGTGCGGCGTGACGTTCTTCGCGGCCCAGCCGCTCGCCCACCTGCGCAAGGACTTCCCGCGCTCGCTGGACGGCGCGCCCATGCTGCTGCCGTCGGAGGAGTCCTCGGTGCGCCGCTCGCTGGACCTGTGGTTCGAGCGGCTGGGCATCCGGCCTCTCATCGCGGGCGACTTCGATGACAGCGCGCTGCTCCAGGCCTTCGGCCAGAAGGGCCACGGCATCTTCGCCATGCCCTCCATCATCGACGCCGAGGTGCAACGGCAGTTCAACGTCACCGCCATCGGGCACACCGACGAAATCGAGCAGTGCTTCTACGCCATCACCGTGGAGCGCCGCTTGCGCCACCCCGCCGTCGTCGCCATCGCGGAGGCCGCGCGTTCACACATCTTCGGCGGCTGAGGCTCACCCCGCCGCCCGGAACACCTCCGCGCCCGCCACCACCGTGGCCAGCACGCGCGCGTCCACCAGCGCGGCCGCGGGCCCCTCCAGCGGATCCTCCGACAGCGCGACGAAGTCCGCGTCCAGGCCGGGCATCAGCCTTCCGCGCCGCGCCTCCTCGAAGGACGCCCACGCGGGCCCCACCGTGAAGCCCTCCAGCGCTTCCGCCGCGCTCAGGCGCTCCTCCGGATACCAGCCACCTTCCGGCCAACCCTTCGCGTCCTGCCGCGTGCGCGCCGCGTAGAGCCCCGCGAGCACGTCCGGGTTCTCGATGGGGAAGTCGCTGCCCAGCGCCAGGTGCGCGCCCGCGTCCTTCAACGTGCGCCAGGCATAGGCGCCCCTCAGCCGCTCGCGCCCCAGCCGCGTCTCCGCCCAGGGCATGTCACTGGTCGCGTGCGTGGGCTGCACGCTGGCCACCAGCCCCGCCGCGCCCAGCCTCCGGATGTCCTCCAGCCGGAGGATCTGCGCGTGCTCCACGCGGTGGCGCAGGGCCTGCGTGCCCGTCCGCTCCGCGCCTCGCAAGAGGACGTCCACGACCAACGTATTGGCACGGTCTCCAATGGCATGGATGCACACCTGGAAGCCCCGGGCCATGAAGGCCCGTGCCCGGGCCTCGAGTTCCTCCGGCGAGAGGAGCAACAGGCCGCGCTGGCCGGGCTCGTCGCTGTAGTCGTCGTGCAGCGCCGCGCCCCGGCTGCCCAGCGCTCCGTCCGCCAGGAACTTCACCGAGCGCATCGCCAGGTGACGCCCCTGCCAGGGGCCCTGCTCCAGATAGGTGTGGCGCTGCTCGCCCTGCCCCGCCGCCATCGCGTACACGCGCAGGGGCAGCGTTCCCGCCGCGTCCCATGCCTGCAACGTGCGGAAGGCGTGGAGGTCCATGCCCGCGTCGTGCACGCCCGTGAGCCCGACCTGCGCGCAGCGCTCCAGCGCGGCTCGCAGCCGGATCTCCAGTTGCTCGCGCGTGGGCGTGGGGATGGCGGCCTCCACCACGTCCATCGCGTTGTCCACGAGGACGCCAGTGGGCTCGCCCCTCGCGTCGCGGAGGATGCGGCCTCCTCGCGGATCCGGCGTGTCCCGCGTGATGCCCGCCCGGCGCAGCGCCTCGCCGTTCACCCAGGCCGCGTGGTGATCCACTCGCATGAGGAACACCGGCGTCGTGGGGAAGCGCGCATCCAGCTCCGCGCGGCCGGGGAACGCGGCGCCGGGCCACTCGTTCTGATCCCACCCCTTGCCGAGCAACCAGTCCCCCTGGAAGCTCGACGCGGGCGCCTTCGCCAGACGCTGGACCACGTCCTCCACCGAGGGCGCCTTCTCCAGGCGCACGGTGGTCAGGCTCTTCCCCAGGCCGTGCAGGTGCGCGTGCGCGTCCACCAGGCCGGGCACCACCGTGGCCCGGCCAAGGTCCACATCGCGCGCGCTGGGCCCCGCGGCGGCGCGAACCTCCGCGAGCGTGCCCACCGCGAGCAACCGCCCGTCACGCACCGCCAATGCTTCCGCGCGCGGACGCGCCGCATCCAACGTCCAGACGCGCTCCGCCCTGTAGACCGTGGTCTCCGCCGTCATGGCGCGGAAGACTACCCGCCGCCCTCGGGGAAGCCACCGTCCACGCCGGGCGCTTCAATGGGGCCCGCGGGGCCGCCCGGGTCGTTGGGCACGTTCTGGATGGGCTCGCGGGCCGTGTCCGGGCCCTGGATGGGACGCTGGTCCTCCGTCCCCGGGGGCTGGGTGGTCTTGCAGGCCACCGCTCCAGCAGCGGACAGGCCCAGAGCAGCGATGAGCAGCACGGCACGGCGCATGAAACCTCCTGGGAGAAAATCGAGAGGCCGACCCTAGGGAGGTGCGTCTTCCTCCAGCAACGCGCATCCCCTGCAACGTCCAACATTGGATGCACAAGCAGGGCGCCGGGCCCTTCCTGCCCGCATGCCCTCCAGGCCCCCGGCTTCAGGCGCCGGTCATCCCAAAGCGCGATGCACATCGTTGTCCGAGTGCGTGTGCGCGAGGGGCGCGCACCGGGGGCGGACATGCGGGAGCACGTCGACAGGAGGTTCTGGCGCCGTCACGTCCTGTGGGGCTGGCTCCTGGCGTTCCTCTTCACGGGCCTCGTCGCTCCAGCGGCTCCCGCGTCCACGCCCTTCGTCGCGCGATGCGAACTGGAAGGCGTGGTGGATGCCGGGTCGGGCGCGTACCTCGCGGACTGCGTGAAGCGCGCGGAGGACGGAGGGGCCACGGCGCTGCTCGTGCGGCTGGACACGCCGGGCGGCTCGCTGGAGGCCACCCGCGCCGTGGTGCGAGCGTTCCTGGGCTCGCGCGTCCCCGTGCTCGTGTGGGTGGGGCCTTCCGGCGCGCGTGCTGGCAGCGCGGGCGTGTTCATCTCGCTGGCCTCGAACGTGAGCGCCATGGCGCCGGGGACGAACATCGGCGCGGCGCACCCCGTGGGGCTGGGGGGCGAGGACGTGGAGAAGAGCGGAGGCGAGCAGCTCGCCCGGAAGGTGGAGAACGACGCGGTCGCCTTCGCGGAGGGCATCGCACGGCAGCGGGGCCGCAATCCGGAGTGGGCCGCGGCCGCCGTGCGTGACAGCGCCAGCGTTCCCGCCGACCGCGCCGTGGAGCTTCGCGTGGTGGAGCTCGTCGCGCCCACCGAGGCCGCGTTCCTCGACGCCGTCGATGGCCGCCGCGTGGAGGTGGCGGGCAGTGACACCGTGACGCTCGCCACCCGCGATGCCCACGTGGTGTCCCTGGAGCCGGGGCTGTCACAGCAGGTGGTGCATGCGCTCGCGCAGCCCTCCATCATCTACCTGCTGTTCCTCACCGCGGCGCTGGGCCTGGTGGTGGAGCTGTCCCATCCGGGCGCGGTGGCGCCGGGGCTCATTGGCGGCGTGGCGCTGGTGCTGGCGTTGATGGCTTCGGCGACGCTGCCGGTGCGCACGGGCGCGCTGGTGTTGATGCTCGTGGGCGTGGGGCTCATCCTCGCGGAGCTGTTCGTCACCAGTGGCCTGCTGGGGGCCGCGGGCGTGGGCCTGCTGATATTGGGCGGCGTGTTCCTGGTGGACCGCTTCGAACCGGGCTGGTTCGTGGAGCCGTCCTTCCGCCTGTCATGGGGCGTGATGCTGCCCACGGCGCTCGTGTTCGCGGGGGCCGCGGCCTTCATCGCGTACCGCAGCGCCCAGACGCGCAGGCTGCCTCAGCGGGGCGGAGACGTGGGGCTCGTCGGCGAGGCGGGCACGGCGCTGGGCCCCGTCACACCCTCGGGCGGCGAGGTGTTCGTCCACGGCGAGCGCTGGCGCGCCGTCTCCTTCACTCCCATCCGCGAGGGCGCGCAGGTCGTGGTGCGCGCCGTGGAAGGGCTCACCCTCACCGTCGCGGAGTCGATGCCATGAACGAGCTGTTCGGCGCATTGGGCTGGCTCATCCCCCTGGCCCTGCTGTTCTTCCTCTTCATCTCCGGCGTGCGCATCGTCACCGAGTACCAGAACGGCGTCGTGTTCCGGCTGGGCCGCTACGTGGGCCTCAAGCGCGCGGGCTTCCGCTGGCTCATCCCCTTCATTGAACGCATGGTGATCATCGACCTGCGCACCGTGGCGCGCGACGTGCCCCCGCAGGACGTCATCACCAAGGACAACGTCAGCGTGAAGGTGAACGCCGTCGTCTACTTCCGCGTCATCCAGGCGGACAAGGCCGTGCTCCAGGTGGAGGACTACCTCTACGCCACCAGCCAGATTGCGCAGACGACCCTGCGCGCCATCCTGGGCCAGGTGGAGCTGGACGAGCTGCTGTCCCAGCGCGAGCGCATCAACCACGAGCTGCAGCAGGTGCTCGACGCGCGCACCGACCCTTGGGGCGTGAAGGTCTCCAACGTGGAGGTGAAGCACATCGACCTGCCGCTGGAGATGCAGCGGGCCATCGCGCGGCAGGCCGAGGCCGAGCGCGAGCGCCGCGCGAAGATCATCGCCGCGGAAGGCGAACACCAGGCCGCGGAGAAGCTCTCCCAGGCCGCGGACGTGCTCAGCCGCAACCCCGCCACGCTCCAGCTGCGCTACCTGCAGACGCTGGTGGAGATCACCGGCGGCGGCAACCACACCATCCTGCCCATTCCCCTGGAGCTCTTGCGCGCGTTCGGCGCGATCCCCGCGCGGCCCTCCCGGCCGGAGGAGACGCGCGAGGAGGAGGACGAGGACGCGTCCCACGGCCTGTCCTGAAACGACGAAGGCCCACCCGCGCGCGAGGCACGGATGGACCTTCCGGGTGAGACGCGGCGACGGCGGGATTACAGCTGGCCGCTGTCCTCGATCTTCACGGGCTGGCGCGTCGCGCCGGACTGGCTGCCCACGCCTTCAATCTTCTTCACCACGTCCATGCCCTCGACGACCTTGCCGAAGACGACGTGCTTGCCGTCGAGCCACGGGGTCGCGACGGTGGTGAGGAAGAACTGCGAGCCGTTGGTGTTGGCACCGGCGTTCGCCATGGAGAGGAAGCCCGGCGCGGTGTGCTTGTGCTTGAAGTTCTCGTCCGCGAACTTCTCACCGTAGATGGACTCGCCGCCGTAGCCGTTGCCGAGCGTGATGTCGCCGCCCTGGCACATGAACTGCGGGATGACGCGGTGGAAGGGCGTGCCCTTGAAGTGCAGCGGCTTGCCGCTCTTGCCGACGCCCTTCTCACCCGTGCACAGGGCGCGGAAGTTCTCGGCGGTCTTGGGAACGTCGTCGGAGAACAGCTCCATCACGATGCGGCCGGCGGGCTGGCCACCAATCGACATGTCGAAGAAGACCTTGGTGTTTGCCATGTTCACGTGCTCCACGGTGAGGGTTGAGCCACAGAGGCTGCGGAATCCAGCGCGATACCAGGCGCGCGGGCCGGGACGTACCAGACCCGCGCGTCTCGGAGGCACCCGCTAGCACCTTCGCGTGCGCTGCGGAACAAATTCAGGCCTTCGGTGGGCCGCCCGGCTGCCCGTCCCGGAAGAGCTCCGCGCCCTCCAGCGTGATGGCGCGGCGGCTCAACCGCAGCGACGCCAGGGCCAGCACCGCCGTGGAACCCAGCAGTCCCACGCCCAGGGAGAAGGACATCACCGGCAGCCCCTCCGGCACCGGCACGCTGCGGCGCAGCAGGTACAGGAGCGACGTCACCACGAAGGACAAGAGCGCCGCGTAGGTGAAGCCGATGGCCCGCGCGAGGATGGCGTGGCGGCGGTCCATGATGGCCACCTCTTCGCGCAGGAGCGAGCGGCGCGCATGGCCCTCCGGCAGCGTGCGCCACTCCCGGACCATGTCCCGCATGCGCGCGGTGATGCGCGAGATTTGATTGTCCAGGCCCGTGGCCAGGATGCCGCACCCGGACACCATCACCGCGGGCGTCACCGCCGTGCCGATGAGCTGGATGGAGGAGAGGTCCAGGCCGTCCACGCCGACGTTCATGCCCCCTTCTGTCCCACCGCCCGCCCGGCCGCCACCTCCCCGCATCCCGCCACCGGCACTGACGAATCGCCACCGACTTCTTGACACTTGAACTGTCGCAACCTACTGTCAGGTTCGTGAGCACGCCCAAGACACAGACGGAGTGGAAGCTGGCCGCGCTGGCGGAGGAGGTGGGCGTCTCGCCTCGCACGGTCCGCTATTACGTCCAGCGGGGCCTCCTGCCCGCGCCGCCCTTCAAGGGGCCGGACACGGTCTACGGAGAGGAGCACCGGGCGCGGCTCAAGGCCATCCGGGTGCTCCAGGCGAGGTTCCTGCCCCTGGACGCCATCCAGGCGGAGCTGTTGCGGCTGTCGCCGGAGGAGCTGCGCCGGCTGGCGGAGACGCCGGTGGGCCCGGGGACGTTGCCAGTCCCGGAGGACGTCCCCCGGATGCCCCCGAAGCGGCCGGGAAAAGACCCGACGGTGGAGGTGGCGCGTTACCAGCGCTGGCTCCTGGCGCCGGGGTTGGAATTGCACGTGTCGGAGCAGGCGGAAGCGAAGGTCCGGGCGCTGGCGGAGCGGGTGCGCGCCCTCATCGAGGAGTCCCAGGAAGGAACGCCGTCATGAACGAGCAGGCGAAGTGTGGGCTGTTCACGCGTGAGGGGGCCCAGGTGCCCCTGCAGGGGGTGGAGGTCTCCGGTGAGCTGCTCGGGGGGCACGCGCGGGTGCGCGTGGCGCAGCGCTACCGCAACGAAGAGAAGAAGCCGGTGGAGGCCCTCTACACCTTCCCCCTGCCCTCCGACGCGACGCTCAGCGCCTTCTCCATGACGTGCGCGGGCCGGCGCGTGGCCGGCGTGGTGAAGGAGCGCGAGGCGGCCTTCCGCGCCTACGACGACGCCATCACCGAAGGGCACGGCGCGGCGCTGCTGGACCAGGAGCGCGCCAACGTCTTCACCGCGCAGGTGGGCAACCTGCTGCCAGGCGAGGAGACGCTGGTGGAGGTGGAGTTCCTCCAGACGCTCACCTCCGAGGAGGGCAGCGTGCGCTGGATGCTGCCCACGCTGGTGGCGCCCCGGTACATCCCCGGTCCGGTGCACGGCGACCGCACGGGCCACGGCAGCGCGGCCCCGACGACGCGGGTGCCGGACGCGGACCGCATCTCTCCGCCCCAGGGCCCGGTGGACTACGGGCTGCGCATGGACCTGCTCATCGACGTGGGCCGTGACGTGGTGGTGGAGAGCCCCTCCCACCGGCTCACCGTCACGAAGGAGGGCACGCGCACGCGGGTGAACCTCCAGCGGGACTCGCTGCTCAGGAACCTCGCGGGCGACGAGGTGGAGCTGAACCGGGACGTGGTGCTCACGCTGCGCAACGCCAACCCGGACGTGATGCTCACGCCCGTCGTCACCCACCGCAAGGCGGAAGGGCCGGGCACGTTCGCGCTCACGGTGGTGCCGGACCTGCTGAACCTGGCGGCGGCGCCGCCCCGGCAGGAGGTGGTGTTCGTGGTGGACACGTCCGGCTCCATGGCCGGGGACAGCCTGCCCCAGGCCCAGGCCGCGCTCCGGCTGTGCCTGCGCCACCTGCGTGAAGGCGACCGCTTCAACGTCATCGCGTTCGAGAACGCGTTCCGGTCCTTCTCCGCGCAGACGGTGCCGTTCACCCAGCGCACGCTGGAGCAGGCGGACGCGTGGGTCGCGGGGCTGAAGGCCTACGGCGGCACGGAGCTCTTGGAGCCGATGGTCACCGCGATGAAGGCCGCGCCGGACGGCGTGGTGGTGCTGCTGACGGACGGCCAGGTGGGCAACGAGACGGAGATCCTCAACGCGGTGCTCGCGGCGCGGGGAACGGGGCGGGTGTTCTCGTTCGGCATCGGCACCAACGTGAGCGACGCGCTGTTGCGCGACCTGGCGCGGCGCACGGACGGCGCGGTGGAGTTCATCCACCCCGGGGAGCGCATCGACGAGAAGGTGGTGGCGCAGTTCTCTCGGGCGCTCGCGCCGCGCGTCACCGACCTGGAGGTGCGCTTCGACGGCGTGGAGGCCAGCGAGCTGGCTCCGGCCACGCTGCCGCCGCTGGTGGACGGCACGCCGTGGACGCTCTTCGGGCGCTATGCGCAGGCGGGCACGGGCAGCGTGACGCTGAAGGGGAAGTCAGGCCGGGAGCCCTTCTCCCTCACGGTGCGGCTGGACCTGCCCTCGCTGTCGGACCGGCCGGTGGTGGAGAAGTTGTGGGCCGCCGAGCGCATCCGGGGCTGGATGGACGCGGGGCTGGTGGGCCGGCGCGCGGACGCGATGAAGGAGCGCATCGTGCGGCTGGCCATCGAGCACCAGCTGGCCACGCAGTACACGTCCTTCGTGGTGGTGGAGGAGCGCCAGGGCGACCGTCGCGCGTCGGGCACGCCGGAGACGCGCGTGGTGCCGGTGAACGCGCCCGCGGGCTGGAGCATGTTCAGCCAGGCCCCGGGGGACACGGACGACGAGCTGGAGGGCGGGCTCATGAAGGCGCCCACGGGAATGCGGATGCCCATGGAGAAGGCGAAGCGGATGGCCTCGAAGCCGATGCCCGCACCTGGGGCGATGCCCGGTGCGGTGGGCCGTTCCCGGGGCGGCGCGGTGCCTCCGTCTCCTCCGAGCATGTCCGCGCCCGCGCCCGCCCCCGCGCTGGCGCCAGAGCCCACCACCGGGTCCTCCTTCCAGGCGGAGTTCGCGGATGGCGCCGGGCCCATGGGAGGCAGGGCCGCGCCCATGGAGCGCAGGGAGCAGGAGGCCGCGAAGAAGGAGAAGGGCGGCCTCTTCGGCCGGCTGATGTCCGCCTCGTCGAAGCTGCTCACTGCCCCCGAGTTGGAGGGGCGGCCCTCCTCCCAGGCCGCGCCGCGCCCGCGGAAGGACAAGGCGGAGGTGGTCTACGAGCAGGAGGAGGTCCAGCCGCTGTCCGTGGCGGAAGCGCCCATCGCCGCCGAGGACGTGGGCTCCCTGCTGGGCCAGCAGCTCGCGAACGGGCTGTGGGCCGGCGCGGGTGAAGGGCCGGAGCCGGTGCGCCAGGCCCGTGCCACCGCGCGGGTGCTGCTGGTGCTCCTGCGCGAGGGCATCACCAGCAGCCATCCGCTGCACGGCGCGCAGGTGAAGAAGGCGGTGGACGCGCTGCTCGCGCTGGCCGCGCAGCTCACCCAGGCGCCGGACGTGGCGGAGCTGGCGCTGGGCGTCGCGTGGCTGGTGGCCGCGGGCCCGCGCACCCGGGGCCGCATCGAGCAGGCCGCGAAGCCCCTCCCCGGCCTGGGCGGGCGGATGGGGGACTCGGCCGCGCTCCGGCAGCACCTGGAGACGCTGGCGACGCGGTAGGCCGCCGCGTGGCGTGACCCGGGCTCCGTGCCTCCCTTCCTGGAGGACCGGGGTCCCGGGTCTCCCGTCTTTTCACGGGGGTCGACTAGGGTGGCGCCCGCATGTTCCTCGCGCCCTTCGTCCTGGCCGTCCTCGTCGCCGCGCAGCCCGGGCCTCCTCCCCGGGGAGGCCCGGCCTCTCCTGGCGCCGCGGCGCCTGTTGCTCCTAACGCGCCCTCCGCTGACGCCCCTGCCCTCACGTCTTCGGGCTCCGTGTCCGCGCCGCCGCTCGTGGCGAGCGACGAGGCGTGCGCCGCCGAGTCCGACTACGCGGCGGGCTTCGACGCGCTGGTGCGCGGCGAGGACACCCGGGCGCTGGAGTTGCTGGAGCGGGTGCTGCTGGTGTGCCCCCGCCATCCGTACGCGCCGGAGCTGGCGCGGCTGGCGCGGACGCGGCTGGAGCCCGGCGCGCGGCTGGCCCAGGACACGCTGGCGCGGCCGGTGGTGTCGTCGGTGGAGGGCCCGTCGAAGGGGGCGCGGGCGTCGCTGACCATCGTGCAGACACTGCACGGCATCACGCAGGGCATCCTGCTGTGTGAAATCTCCAACTGCCAGGACACGCGCGCGTACGTGGCGGTGTCACTGCTGGGCGGCGGCGCGGGGGCGGCCATCTCCCTGCTCGCCACGCGGAGCGGACTGACGCAGGGCCAGGCGGCGGCCATCAACTCCGGCACGGTGTGGGGCTTCGGGTTCGGCCTTGCGTCGATTGGGTCGTTCGACCTGGACGGTGATGCCTCCACGGGGGCGGTGATGGCGGGGGCGCTGGGCTTCACGGGGCTGGGCATCCTGGTGGCGGAGCTGGCGCGGCCCACCGCGGGACAGGTGTCCCTGGCGAACTCCGGCGGCCTGTGGTCGGGCGTGGTGGCGGCGCTGCTCATGGGCACGCAGAACGACAGCGACACGCGCGCGTTCTTCGGCATCGAGCAGGGCGTGGTGGGCGCGGGCCTGCTCACGTTCGCGCTGGTGTCGCGCAACCTGGACATCTCCCGGGGCCGGGTGCTGCTCATCGACGCGGGCGGCCTCCTGGGCGGACTGGTGGGCCTGAGCGCGCTGTTCCTGGCATTCGACGACGACCACGGAGACGCCCTGCTGGTGGGCACCGCCGTGGGCGTGGTGGCCGGCCTGGGGACCGCGACCTTCCTCACGCGCGACTTCGATGCGTCCGATGACGATGCTCCGGCCGTCTCCGTCGTCCCGGCGACGCTGGGACGCCACGGTGGGCTGGGGCTGGCGGTGCTGGGCCAGTTCTAGCCTTAAGCTGCCCGCTTCGTTCCGCCGTCCCGGAGCCGCCCATGCCCGTCGAGTCCCAGGCACTGACCCTCTTGCGTGATGAGCACACGCTGCGCGTGCGGCAGGTGAAGGAGTGGGGCGAAATCCTCACCGGCTTCGAGGGCCGCAACCGCTACGAGGTGGTGGGCAACGACGGAGGCCCGCTCTTCTTCGCGGGCGAGGTGGGCAGCGGCGTGGGGCTGTTCATCCTGCGCAGCTTCCTCAAGGCGAAGCGGCCCTTCACGATGGAGCTCAAGTCCGCGAGCGGAGAGACGCTGCTGAGGCTGCGCCGCCCGTGGCGCTTCTGGCTGTCCCGGATGGAGGTGGAGGACGGCGAGGGGCGGCACCTGGGCGCCATCCAGCAGCGCTTCCGCTTCTTCACCCGCGCCTACGACGTGCTGGGGCCCCGCGACGAGGAGCTGGCCCGGCTGAGCGGGCCGTTCTTCCGGCCGTGGACGTTCAACGTGGAGCAGCAGGGCCGCGAGGTGGGCACCATCGCGAAGCGCTGGAGCGGGTTCGGCAAGGAGATGTTCACGGACGCCGACAACTTCGGCGTCCGGTTCGACGGCCTGCACGACCCGCACGTGCGGACGTTGGTGGTGGCCGCGACGTTCCTCATCGACTTCGTGCACTTCGAGAACAGTCGCGGCGCTGAGTGACGGCTAGGAGTGCCGGCGCAGCGTGGGCACTCGCGGCTGGCCCTGCTCGTCGCGCGGGAGGCCGTCGAGCTCCGGCTCGCCGGCCAGCGTGCCGGGGCGCCAGCGCTGGACCTCGCGCACCATGAAGAACGCCGCGGCGGACAGCACGCCCAGGTCGTCCAGCCAGCCGAGCAGGGGGATGAAGTCCGGAATCGCGTCCACGGGCGACACGAAGTACAGGACGGCCAGCAGCCCGGACAGCTTGCGCCACGTCGCCACCCGGGGGTCGCGAACGTAGTGGAAGAAGCGGGTCCCCATTCCTCGAAGGCCTGCGATGTTCATACCCCTCCCTACGCATGGCGGACGCGGGTGATTGCATCACCCCGGCCCGGCGCTTGCACGCCCGGTGTGCTAGCGGGCCTGCCCGGGTGTCTCCTCCAGCACGTCCGCGCGGCCTGAGACCTCCAGGCGGGCGCGGCTGCCCTCGCGCAAGGGGGACGCGGTGGCGGTGCGCACCACCAGCGCCATGCCCGCGCAGGACACGGTGAGGTCCACGTGCGCGCCCCGGAAGGCGCGCTCCAGCACCTCCGCTCGCAGCGCGCCGCCCACCGCGACGCCGTCCGTGTCGGGGACGAGCCGCAGCGCTTCCGGGCGCAGGGAGAGCATCACCTCGCCGCGCGCATCGCTGCTCAGCGGCAGGTTGCCCAGGGCCGTGCGCGCGACGCGGCCGAAGGCGGAGCCGGGCAGCAGGTTGGTGCCGCCCAGGAAGTACGCGGCGAAGGCGGTGCGCGGCGCTTCGTAGACGGACTCGGGAGTGCCCTGCTGTTCCACCGTGCCCGCGCGCAGCAGCACCAGCCGGTCCGCGAAGGCCAGCGCGTCCCCCACGTCGTGCGTGGCGAAGAGCACGGCGGTGCCTCGGGCCTTGAGCACGCGGCGCCACTCCCCGAGGACGGTGGCGCGAAGGCCCGCGTCCATTCCGGCGAAGGGCTCATCCAGCACCAGCAGCTTCGTGCCGGAGGCCAGCGCTCGGGCCAGCAGCACCCGCTGCCGCTGTCCGCGGGAGAGCGTGCCGCAGGAGCGCGCCTCCAGGTCTTCCAGCTGGAACAGCGCCAGCAGGCCGCGCGCGTGCGCCAGGCCTTCGCCCTTCGGCTGCACGCCCATCACCACGTCGCGCACGGCGAGGCCGGACTCGAGCTCGGCGTCGTGGAGGACGCGGCGCAGGGGGCGCTGCTCCGGGGGCACGAACGTGTCCGGCCCGGCGACCACGCGGCCATCCAGGGTGATGGTGCCGGACGTCGGCTGCTCCAGGCCCGCCACCAGCCGCAGCAGCGCCGTCTTCCCGGAGCCGGAGGTGCCCATCAGCGCCACCGCGTCGCCCGGCTCCAGCGCCAGCGAGACGTCCCGCACCGCCGGGGCAGGAGCGCCGAGGAACTTCAGGGTGAGGGCATCGAGCGAGAGGAAGGCCATGACGACGGGCACACTACGGTGCGGCACCAGCCGGGCCAAGCACCGAGCCCCAGCGCAGGGGAACTGCCGGAACCTGTCCGACAGTCGGACAGGTTTGGACAGGCGCTCCGAAGCGGCTGCGGCGCTTCCCGCCGCGAGGCTAGGCTCCCGCCCCGTTCTTTCCCTCGTCCGGGAGTCCCCATGTCGCGCCTGCTCATCGCTTGTGCCGTCCTGCTGGGAGCCACGTCCTTCGCCCAGGCCCCCGCTGCTCCTCCGTCGCAGCCCAAGGCCGCGACCGCGCCGGCCGCCCCCGCCGCGCCGGCGAAGCCGAACCCGCTGAAGGCCGCCGCGGACCGCACCCAGGCCGCGCTCGCGCAAGTGCCCAAGGCGAAGCCCGAGGACGTGAAGTCCCAGGACGCCATCCTCAAGGCCCTCTACGACGTCATCAGCGGGCCGGCGGGGACGCCTCGCGACTGGCAGCGCTTCCGCGCCCTCTTCTACCCGGGCGCCCAGCTCATCCCGCTGGTGAAGCCGCCGGGCGCGACCACGGTCTCGGCGCGCCCCATCACCCCGGAGGACTACGTGACGTGGGGCCAGGAGAGCACCGCGACGCACGGCTTCTTCGAAAAGGAGACCGCGCGCCAGACGCACGCCTTCGGCGCGCTGGTGCAGGTCATGAGCACCTATGAGGCGCGCGGCACGCAGGACGGGCCGCTCATCGCCAAGGGCGTCAACAGCATCCAGCTCTTCAACGACGGCCAGCGCTGGTGGGTCATGAACATCTTCTGGATCGACGAGAACACCGCCGGCCTCAAGGTGCCCAAGGACCTCACCCAGAAGTAGCCACTCCGCTGCGCACACACGAAGAGGGCCGGGTCCCGGAGCGCGCATCCCGCGTCCCGTGCCCGGCCCTCCCGTGTCTCTACCGCCTGGGCTCAGCCTTCCGAGCCGGGCTCGCCTTCAGCGCCCTCGGAGCTGGCGGAGTCCTCCGCGCCAGCCTCGTCCGCGGGAGCCTCCGTCGAGGACGCCTCCGCCTCCGCACCCTCGGCGCCGGCCGCCTCCACCGGCGAGGTGGCCTCCGTCTCCTCCTCGGACTCCTCGCCCTCAGGGAGCTTGGAGATGGCCATGACCTTCTCCTCGCCGTTCTCCAGCGCGATGAGGCGCACGCCCTGCGTGTTGCGGCCGATGACGGAGATCTCCTTCACCTTCATGCGGATGAGCATGCCGCCGTTGGTGACGAGCATCACCTCGTCGCTGTCCTTCACCTGCACCACGCCCACCACGCGGCCGTTCCGCTCGGTGGTCTTGATGTCGATGATGCCCTTGCCGCCACGGCCTTGCTGCCGGTACTCGGCGCCCTGCGTGCGCTTGCCGTAGCCGTTCTCCGTCACGGTGAGGATGGCGCTGCCCTGCTCCGCGGGCGCCTGGCCCTCCTCCGGCTCCTTGTCCAGGAGGTCCGCGCCCACCACCTCGTCGCCGTCCTCCAGCGTGATGCCCTTCACGCCGTAGGCCTGACGGCCCATGGAGCGCACGTCCTCTTCCTTGAAGCGGATGCTCATGCCCGTGGCCGTGGACAGGAGGATGTCCTTGGTGCCGTCGGTGATCATGACGCCCACCAGCTCGTCGCCCTCGTCGATGCCCAACGCGATGATGCCGCTGGCGCGGACGCTCTCGAACGCGCTCAGGTCCGTGCGCTTCACCACGCCCTTCTTCGTGACGAAGAAGACGTAGCGGTTCTCCGGGAAGTCGCGCGTCACCAGCACCTGCGCCAGCCGCTCCCCTTCCCCGAACTGCACCAGGTTCACGATGGCCTTGCCGCGCGACGTGCGGCTGCCCTGCGGAATCTGGTGCACCTTCAGCGAGTACAGCTTGCCCTTGGTGGTGATGGGCATGAGGTACGCGTGCGTGCTGGCCACGAACACCTTGGTGACGAAGTCGTCCTCCTTCGTCCCCGCGCCCGTCTTGCCGCGCCCGCCGCGCTTCTGCGCGCGGTACTCCGACAGGGGCGAGCGCTTCACGTAGCCCGTGTGCGACAGCGTGACCACCATCGTCTCTTCCGCGATGAGGTCCTCGCTGGTGAGGTCATCCACCGCGCCGGTGATCTCCGTGCGGCGCTTGTCGCCGTAGCGCTCGCGGATCTCCATCAGCTCCGCCTTGATGACGGACAGGAGGCTCTTCTCGTTGGCGAGGATGTCGCGCAGGCGCGCGATGTCGCGCACCAGGCCAATCAGCTCCTTGAAGAGCTCTTCCCGCTGCAGGCCGGTGAGGCGCTGCAGGCGCATCTCCAGGATGTTCTGCGCCTGGTCCTCGCTGAAGCCCGCGCCCTCGTACTTGTGCTCGAGGCCGCCGTAGGCCGGCTCCTCGTTGCGCGCGCGGCTGACCAGCAGCTCCATCTGCGCCTTGGCCTTCGCGTAGTCGATGCGGTCCAGGTTCTGGAAGCGCTCGCGCGTGTACAGCTCCGGCGACAGGATGTTCATCAGGCCCCAGCGCGCTTCATCCGGGTCGCGCGACGCGCGGATGAGGCTGACCACCAGGTCGATGAGGTCCTGCGCGACGAGCAGGCCTTCCACGATGTGCATGCGCGCCAGCGCCTTGCGCAGCTCGTAGCGCGTGCGGCGCGTCACCACGTCGCGGCGGTGCGCGATGAAGCGGTCCAGCAGCTCCTTGAGGTTGAGCGTGCGCGGCTGCCCGCCGTCGATGGCCAGCATCACCGCGCCGAACGTCGTCTCCATCTGCGTCATGGAGAAGAGGTTGTTGAGCACCACCTGGGAGATGGCGTCGCGCTTGAGCTCGATGACGATGCGCATGCCCTGACGGTCGCTCTCGTCACGGATGTCGCTGATGCCCTCCAGCTTCTTCTCACGCACCAGCTCGGCGATCTTCTCGATGAGCCGGGCCTTGTTCACCTGGTAGGGGATCTCCGTGACGATGATGGCCTCACGGTCGCCCTTCTTGTTCGTCTCGATCTCCGTGCGCGCACGGATGGTCATGGACCCGCGGCCCGTCTCGTAGGCGCGGCGGATGCCCTCGCGGCCGGTGATGATGGCGGCGGTGGGGAAGTCCGGCCCCTCGATGAACTCCATCAGGTCCAGGACGGTGCAGTTCGGGTTGTCGATGAGGTGCAGCGTCCCGGACACGACCTCCGTCATGTTGTGCGGCGGGATGTTGGTGGTCATGCCCACCGCGATGCCGCTGCTGCCGTTGACGAGGAGGTTGGGGAACTTGGCCGGCAGGACGAGCGGCTCTTCGAGCGAGTCGTCGTAGTTGGGGCCGAACTCGACGGTCTCCTTGTCGATGTCCGACAGGAGGTCCTCCGCCAGCCGCTCCATGCGCACTTCCGTGTAGCGCATGGCCGCCGG
The DNA here is from genome assembly GCF_042231735.1 of Corallococcus exercitus. Lineage (GTDB taxonomy): Bacteria > Myxococcota > Myxococcia > Myxococcales > Myxococcaceae > Corallococcus > Corallococcus exercitus_B. The sequence goes on along the minus strand of NZ_CP102577.1, from coordinate 7,603,601 downwards.
CGAGTCGCCGTCCACCGAGCCGAAGTTGCCTTGGCCGTCCACCAGCAGGTAGCGGAGGCTCCACTCCTGCGCCAGGCGCACCATGGCGTCGTACACGGACGAGTCGCCGTGCGGGTGGTACTTACCGATGACGTCACCCACCACGCGCGCGCTCTTCTTGTAGGCGCGGTTGTGGAGGTTGCCCAGGTCGTTCATCGCGAAGAGGACGCGACGGTGGACGGGCTTCAGGCCGTCGCGCACGTCCGGCAGCGCGCGTCCGATGATGACGGACATCGAGTAGTCGAGATACGAGCGGCGCATCTCGTCTTCGATGTTGATGGGAATGAGCTCTCCGGCGCCGCTCGACGGAGGAGGCGCGGGGGGCGTTGCCGGCGTGTCGGTGGTGTCGTCAGCCATGGGCTCTGGAAGGTGCGGACGGGCCCCTCACGTGGGGGGCTCCGCCCGATGGGAGAGTGTTCGTAACCCCCGGATTTCCCTCAGTCAATAAGGGAAACAGGGGGGATTCGCCACGGCTGCCCGCCCGCCCGGTTCCAGGGGTCGGAAGGGCCCTTTCCGGGGCACCCGGATGGAACATCCGGGCGGTGCGTTTTCAGCCCCACCGGAGGCCCTTTTCGGACCTGTCTTCCAGGCCCGTTTCCAGGCCGTTTCCAGCCCGTTTTTCAGGCCTTCGGGCGGAGGTTCGCGGCCAGCCGTTCGGCCTCCGCGCCCACACCGCCCTCGGGGTCCTTGGCCTTCGCGGTCTCGAACGCGGCGAGCGCCCCTTCGCGGTCCCCGCGCAGCTTCAGCGCCACGCCCACGTTGAGGTGCGCGGACGCGTTGTCGCGGTCCATGGCGAGCGCCTCGCGGAACAACGTGAGCGCCTGGTCCACGTCACCCGACAAGAGCGCCTCGCGGCCCGCCTGGACGCGCTTGTCCGCGTCGTTGACCAGCTCCACCTCGAACACGCTCTTGCCCACGACGTTGGCCACGAGCACGCGCAGGATGCCGCCCCAGTAGAACGACAGCCCCTCCGCGGCGACAACGGCGGCCAGGGGCAGGTCGGGCAGCAGCTGCTTGCCCCGGAACTTGAAGCGGACCTTGGTGTAGCGGCCCTTGTTCGTCCAGTGGACCAGCTCGCCGCGCAGCTTCTTGAAGCCGGCCTCCAGCTGGGCCGGGTCGATTTCGAAGGGCAGCACGCGGCCCTGCGGCTCGCCCGCGGGCAGGCTCTTGGGCGCGGCCTCCTCGAAGACGGGCTCGGCCTCCAGCACGGGGGGCTTCGGGGACGCCGAGGCGCGGCGGGGGTCCACCTTCTCCACCTTCGCCTTCACCGGCCGGGCCGGGGCCTTCGCGGGAGCGGCCGGGCGCGAGGGCTGCTTCTTCGCCTTGGCCGGGGACTTGCGGGGAGCCGTCTTTGCCATGGGGCCACTCTAAGCGACCCACTCCCCCGCCGCTCGTGAAGTCGTGCGAAGACGGCCCTGCTAGACGGGGCCTGGCCGGTGGCCCCAGGCGCCCACCATGAGGCTGGGCACCAGCACGCCGCCGTTGGCGCGAAGCTCGGCGGTGAGGCGGGCGGCCAGCGTGTCGATGTCCACCTCCATGGCCAGGGCCACGCCCAGCCGCTCCATGTGGGGCAAGAGCGTGCGCACCGTCTCCACCAGGGCCTGCGTGGACTCCGAGTCCGGCGTCACGCCCAGCCGTCCGCCGACGACGCCGTCATCCACCACCAGCCCGGCCCTGCGCAGCGTGGACGCCAGCTCCAGGCCCATGTGGACCTTGATGCCCAGGCGCTCGCAGGTGGGCAGCATCCAGCCCCAGATGCGGGAGAACAGCGGCAGCTTGGGGTGCGTCAGGCCCATGGCCGCCAGCTCCAGCTCGTGCAGGGCCATCACGCCCCCGGGGCGCAGGTGCTCCGCCATGCGCCGCACGAACGAGATGGGGTCCGGCTGGTACATCAGCACCAGCCGGCAGACGATGGCGTCGAAGGAGCCCTCGACGGGCAGGGACTCCAGGCTGCTCTGCCGGAAGCGCACGTGGGCAAGGCACTGCGCTTCCGCGCGGCGCCGGGCCCAGGTGAGGACGCGGGCCTCGCGGTCGACGCCCACCACCTCGCCCGTGGGGCCCACCAGCTCCGCGGCGAGGAAGGACACGTCCCCCACGCCGCAGCCCACGTCCAGCACCCGCATGCCGGGCTTGAGTCCGGCCCCGCGCAGCACTCCTTCCGTCAGCGGCGCGTACACCTGCGCCTGGAGCATCAGCCGGTGCAGCTCCCGGTCCTCGTGGCCCAGGGCATGGTCCGCGGTGGCTACCGATTCCTCGACGCGCATGTGCGACTCCGGGGTTGGAGACAGCGCGCACGCTCGCAAGCCTGGGCGTTCCGCGCGCCCTCCCGGCGGTCCCGGGGCAATGACAGACAGCCATCCGCGTCCGCGACCGGAAGGCAGGGCCGCGTCCATCGCCGGACAGGCCTACGTCCCGGCCATGGCTCTTGATTCCGGGACTTCCCGGTGAAGCATCCACGCGGTGCACGGCAGGTGGGTTGTCGCGCGGCGCGGCCGTGAAACAATCCGCGCGACCTCCCCACCAGGAAGAGCGCATCCATGACGCGTGTCCGGCCCGTCCTCCTCTCCGCCCTGCTGTTTGCCTCTTTCGCCCATGCGGCCCCCGCGGTGCCCGCCGCGGAAGGGGCTTGGCCGCGCGTGCGCAAGGAGCGGCTCCAGAAGCTGCTGCCCCAGGCCATGGCCCGCGCGGGCGTGGACGCGTGGGTGGTGCTCTGCCGCGAGAACGACAACGACCCGCTCGCGGGCCACGTCGGCGGGGAGAACGCGGGCGGCACCGCCGCGTTCCTGTTCCTGCGCGACGGCGACAAGGTGCGCTCCACCGCGCTCTCTCCCGAAGGTGAAGCCACCGCGCTCCGGGACATGCGCGTGGTGGATGAAGTCGTGGCCTTCGAGCGCGGCGCGGACGTGCACGCGCTCGTCGCCGCGCGGCTGTCCAAGGCGAAGGTGACGAAGGTGGCCATCAACTCCTCGGAGCGGATGTCCATCGCGGACGGGCTGTCCGCCACGCAGCGCGCGAAGCTGGAGGCGGCGCTGTCCCCCGCGCTGCGCAAGAAGCTGGTGTCCTCCGAGGACCTCGTCTCCGAGTGGCTGTCCGTGAAGACGCCCGAGGAGGTGGACATCATGCGCAAGGCCGCGGACATCACCGCGAAGCTGGAGGAGGAGGCGTACCGCACGGTGGTGCCGGGCAAGACGCGCGACTCAGACGTGGCGCGCTTCCTCAAGAAGCGCATCGCGGAGCTGGGCGTGGGGGACGGGTGGCAGCCGGACCAGAACCCCAACGTGAACAGCGGCCCCACGCGCGGGCACTCGAACGCCACCGACCGCGTCATCCAGCCGGGGGACTTCATCCAGACGGACTTCGGCATCCGCGTGGGCGGCACGTGGGTGACGGACATCCAGCGCTTCGCGTACGTGCTGGCCCCGGGTGAGAAGCAGCCGCCCGCGGAGGCGCTGGCGAAGTGGGAGAAGTCGAAGAAGGGCAGCCGCATCGCGCTCGCGGCGATGAAGCCCGGCGTGCGCGGCTACGACGTGGACAAGGCCCAGCGCGACTGGATGCGCGAAGCGGGCTCCGAGCCCGTGATGTGGGGCACCGGCCATCCCGTGGGCTACTGGGCCCATGACGCCGGCCCGGCCCTGTCCGGCGCGGCGTCCGGCAAGCCGCCCTCGGGCTCCGCGCTGCGCAAGCTCCAGCCTGGCCAGGTGTTCGCCTTCGACGGCTTCTTCGCGTGGAAGGACGGCAGCAGCCCGGACGCGCTGCGCATCCTCTCCGTGGAGGAGATGGCCGTCATCACCGACACCGGCGCCGAGTACCTCAACCCACCCCAGGAGCAGCTCATCCTCATCCCATCCCCGGCCGCCACCGCGACGCCCGCGAAGCCCTGAGGCCCCTGAGCACCCCGCGCCCACACCCTACGACGGGGGTGGTCCCGACCCCGGAGACCCGGCCGGTGGGGTGTGGCGCGCGGACGCGTGGGCTCGGATACACTTGGCGGTATCGCCGCGCCGCCCAGGCGCTGGAGGACCGCCCATGCCAACCGTGCTGGTCATCGACGATGACCTCTTCGTGCTCGCGACCGTGGGGGATGTCCTGCGGGGCGCGGGCTTCACGGTGCTCACTGTGCAGTCCCCCGCCGAGGCCTTCCACCTGGACCTCTCCGGCGTCGCCGCCATCCTGTGCGACTACAACATGCCGGACATGAACGGCTCCGACGTGCTCGTCGCCATGCGCGAGCTGCAGGAGTGCCGGGCGCCGTTCATCTTCCTCACCGGCCACTCGGAGCTGGATGACCTGCTGCCCGTGGCCATCCGCTACGGCGCGGAGCTGCTGCCCAAGCCGGTGGATCCGTCCGAGCTGACGCGGCTGCTGCACAAGCAGATCGCCGCCTGAGCGGACCTCCTCGCGCGGGTCTTCATCAGCCCAGCTCGGCGAGCAGGGCCTGCGCGCGCTCGCGCCACTCGGGCTCCAGCGAGGGTCCGCGCAGAAGCATTGTCAGCCGCGCCTTCGCGGCGTCACTCGCGCCCAGCCGGGCCTCCACGCGGGCCAGGGACAGCACGGGCTCCGGCCGGTGGGGCGCGCGGCGGTGGGCCTCCGCCAGGGGCGCTCGCGCGGGGGCCGCGGCCTCCGGGGGCCCGGCCTCCACCTGACGCAGGAGCAGCAGCCCCAGGCGCCACGCGGGCATCCAGTCCTCCGGGGACAGCCGCACGGCCTCACGCCACGCGGCGAGCGCGCGCTCCACGTCCGGCGGCTCCAGGGACTCGAAGACGAGCGCCTCCACGGAGCGGCTGAGGCCGGTGGAGAGGCCTCGCGCCTCCAGCTGGTGACACAGCTCCAGGGCCTCCCGGAAGCGCCGCTCCGTCACGCGCAGGCGGGCCAGGTGCCCCAGCGCCGCCACGCCCTCGGGCTCCACGCGCACGCGCGCCTCCGCCGCGGACACGGCGCCGCGCACGTTGCCCCGCGCGAGCCGCACGTCCGACAGCGCCTTGAGCAGGCCCACGTCATCCGGCACCGCCTTCTGGCCCTGGCGCAGCAGGTCCTCCGCCGCCTCCAGCTCCCCGCCCGCCTCCAGCGCGCGCGCGAACACGAGGTAGCTGGGCGCGTGCCATGGATCCAGGTGCAGGGACCGCTCCAGGTGCGCGAAGGCCTCCTCCAGCCGGTCCAGCAGGAAGAGGGCGCGCGCGAGCTGGAAGTGGTGCAGCGCCACGCGCGGCTCGCGAGCCACGGCCTGGGACAGCGCCGGGTACGCGGCGGTCGCGTCCCCCTGCTCCATCCACACGTAGCCCAGGCCGAAGAAGGCCTCGGTGGGCGGCTCGGGCTCCTCCGTGAGCGCGCGGTACAGGGCCAGGGCCTGGGGCCACTCGCCGCGCCGCGTGTGCAGCGCCGCGCTCACCAGCCGGGCCTCGGGCTGGGAAGCGGCGCCGGCCCGGGTGACGCCGAGCAACAGGGACTCCGCGAGCGCCTCCTCTCCGTCCACCAGTGCCAGCCGCGCCAGCGTGAGCATCGCGCGCCAGTCGGAGGGACCGCGCTCGTGTGCCAGCAGGGCCTCGCGACGGGCTCCTTCCAGGTCACCCGCCTTGAACAGCGTTTCATGGCGCGGAACAGGATTCAGGACGGACACTCCCCACGGAAGATGCGCACCCCACCGGGCGATGCATGGGGGCCCATTCACGTTGAACGACGCCGCCCCCCGGCCCGTCCGTGACCTTCAGGGTAGCAGACAGGCGGACAGCCTTCCGCCTGCCCGGCGCGAGGGGGTCCAAACCTGTCCGACTGTCGGACAGGTTCGGTTGGCGCACCGAGACGACGGGCTTGCCCGCGCGCGGGACTCCGTGGTCCCACTGGGGGCGTGCGACTCAAGGTCCTCACCCTGAACGTGGCCCACGGTGCGCCGTTCGCCGTGCCCATGCCCTTCCTGCGCCGGCGGGCGGCGCTGCTGGGCACGCTGGACCGGGTGGCGGCGCTGCTCTCCCGCGAGGCCGCGGACGTGGTGGCGCTCCAGGAGGCGGACCGGTCCAGCCTCTTCAGCGGGCGGGTGGATCAGGTGGCGCGCATCGCGGAGCAGGCCGGCTATCCGCACGTGCATCACGGCGTGCACTCCGGCGTCCCGGGGCTGTTCGCGCAGGGCACCGCGCTCCTGTGCCGGCATCCGCTGGAGTCGCGCGACACGGCGCACTTCGGCCGCGACCGGCGGGTGGACAAGGGCTACGTCGTCGCCACGCTCGCGGGGGAGCGCGGGCCGGAGGTCGTGTCGCTGCACCTGGATCCGTTCTCCGCGCCGGTGCGACAGCGGCAGGTGGACCAGCTCATCCACGCCCTGCGCCAGCGGCCGGAGCGGCCTCGCGTGGTGATGGGTGACTTCAACGCGGAGGACGTGGAGGGCCAGGGCCCCGTGGCCCGCCTGTGCGCGGAGCTGGGGCTGCACACGCCCGCTGGAGCCGAGCCCACGTATCCCGCTCCGAACGCGCGCCAGCGCCTGGACGGGGTGCTCATCTCCCACGCCCTGCGCTTCACGCGCTACGAGCGCCTGCCCGACACCGTCTCCGACCACCACGCCGTGGTGGCCGAGCTGACGGCCACCGACGGCTGACCTTCAGCCGAGCACGGCGACGAGCTGACGGCACTGCGCGAGCAGCGTGCCGTCCTGGGCCCAGAGGAGCTGCGTCTCCTCCGTGTAGCCCTCCGCCGCGTGGCGCGAGCGACCGGTGCGCAGGTAGTGCGCGTCCGGCGCGATGCCCTTCACCGGGAACGTCTGGAAGAACTGCACGCTGAAGTCCACCGACGCCGCCGCGCGGAAGCCCTCCATCCGCGACAGCACGGACGGCGGATACGCGTCCATCAACCCCACGCACAGCGCCGGGTCCAGCGCCGTGGGAACGCGAGGCCGCAGCCAGCCGCCCACCTCCGCCTCGGGCCCACCCGAGTACGGCGGCGAGCCCACGCAGTAGCGGTACTCGAAGAAGCGGCAGAAGTCCGGCATGGGCGCGTCGTCGGGGACGGGCGCGAGCGTCCCCGGCGCGGGCACCTCCGGCATGACGAAGTCCATGTACCCGGGCGCCCCACCGCGAGCGGCACCGAAGGTCGCCGTGGCGACGGCCACCACCGTGCCGCCGCTCTCCACCCGCGCGGTGGCGTGGGTGACGAACTTGCCTGCGCGCTCGATGCGCGTGTGCAGGTCCGCCACGCCCTCCGCCGCGGGCGAGCAGAAGTGCACGGTGAACGAGCGCACCGCCCGCTGGGCGTCGTTCAGGTGGTGCTCCAGCGCGCGCAGCACCTGCCCCGCCACCACGCCGCCGTAGGCGCCCCGGCCCTGATACCAGGCCGCCTCGTAGCGCGAGCGGTAGTGCCCGGGTTCCAGCGGTTCAACGACGGTGGCGGCGAGAAAGGGCGCGGTCATGATGCACCGCATCCTAGTCGCATCAGCCCTGGTAGGACTCGTCCTGTTCGATGCGGCTGAGCACCCAGTCGAACTCGCCGGTGGTCACCCTCGCCTGGCAGTGCGTGCAGTGGCCGGCCATGTTGATGGACAGCGGGGCGCCGCACGACGGGCACTGCTTCCGCGTGGAGGGCTTGCCGTGCACGCCCCGGCCGCGGATGAGCGTCCAGTACTCGCTGTAGGCGCGCTCGCGGGAACGGCTGCCGCCCACGACCTGTCCGTCCCCATCCCGCACCGTGTAGTCCAGGCTGGCGGCGAACACGCGCAGGGTGACGGCGTCGAAGTACGCGTCCCGCGTCACGCGCGCGAGCACCATGTTCGTGATGTGCGCGTTCTCCGTGATGTTGCGCAGGCCCGCCTGGCGGTAGGCGTTGATCCAGTACAGCTGCGTCTGGAAGAGGTTGTCGCTGAGGAAGGGCCGCATGCCCTGCCACTCGCGCTTCGCCCACGCAGTCTGCATCTCGTGGAAGATGAACTCCAGGCGCTTGCGCAGGGCCAGCGGCGTCGCCTCCGGGTCGTCGTGCAGCAGCGCGTTCAGCCGCTCCTGCGCGCGCGAGTCCTTCACGGTGGGCAGCTCCGTGCCCTGCTCCTCCGTGGTGCCGGTGAGCTGGGGGCCGCGCCGCTCGCGCTCCTGCGACGACACGCGCGTCACCACCCAGTCGAACTCGCCGGTGTTCACCACCGTGTCGCAGTGCGAGCACTTGTGGCCGTGCACGGACTCCAGCGGCGCGCCGCAGTTCGGACACTTGAAGGCGCGCGCGTCCTCGGGCGCCCGGGACTTCGCGGACGCGTCGCGCTCCAGCTGCCACTCCTCCGCGACGTACCAGCTCTGCTCGGAGCCGGAGGAGGCCTCCGTGTAGTTGGCCTCGAAGCGCAGGACGACGCGGACGCGCCGGCTGGTCGGGTTCACGCCCTTCACGTCCTCGTACGTCACGGCGCCCACCACCACGGCCTTCACCGCGTCCGGCGTGCCCAGCGCGCGCAGCGAGGCCAGGGCCTCGTCGGACAGCCAGCCGCCCAGCGTGTCCAGGCGGTCGCCGCCGCGCGCTTCGTGCACCCGGGCGAAGAGCGAATAGACGAAGTCCTCGAAGAGGACGATGGAGAACTCCGGGTCCAGCGGCTGCATCGACCCGTCCGAGCCCTTGGGCCCGATACGGGCCAGGCCCGCGAGCTTCGTGCGCAGCGAGCCCTGGCGCTGGGGCGGCGGCGGGGCGTGCGGCGCGAGGGTGCTCCAGTCCTGCTCCTCCGAGCCCTTGTTCACGCTCATGAGCACGAGCACGCCCACACCCACGACGACGATGAACAGGCAGAAGCCGCCGAACTGCCCTGCACTCACCTCCGGGCCATATGACACGCCGGAGCTGCCGGAGCTGTAGGAACGGCTGCCGGAGCTGTACGAGGACCGGCTGCTGCCGGAGCCGAAGGAGGAGGACGACGAGCTGCGGCTGCTGGAGGAGCTGCGGCTGCTCGATGAGCTGCGGCTGCTGCTCGATGAGCTGCGGCTGCCCGACGAGCTGCGGCTGGAACCGCGGTAGGTGCTGCCACCGCCGGGGCGCGCTTCCGCTTCGGGGAGCGTGGCGACGCTCAGTCCCAGGAACAGCGCGACGGCGAGGAGGAGGAGGACGGACCGGGAGCGCCTCACGCCGCGGCTCCGGGCATGTCCGGCAGTTCGTTCACGTCATCCTCCAGGCGGGGCAGCGCGCGCGCCAGCGGTGCCTGGAGGCGGCGCAGGGCCTGGAAGAAGGGCTCGGGCGCGGTGGACGTGGCCACCGCGGCGGACAGCTGCGTGAGCGCGTCCTGCCACTCCGCGCCCATGAGCGAGGGGTCCACGCCGTAGTCGGTGACGACCTCCACGCGGCGCTCCAGGACGGAGACGAACACCAGGATGCCGGTGCGGCGCGACGTGTGTGACACGCCCAGCTCCGTGAAGGCGGCCCGCGCGGCGGTGCGCACGGCCGCCTCCTGACGCTTGCGCGAGGTGAGCGCGCGGCGCAGCGACGGCAGCGCGCGGCCCAGGAGCACGCCGCCGAAGTAGGACAGCGCCACCACGGGCGGGAAGGCGAGGAGGTGGATCTCCTGCGGGATGAACAGGAGGACCATCAGGTTGACGTAGGCGATGCACGCGCCCAGCCAGGCATCGGTGTGGGCGTAGTCGCCGGATGCGCGGCGCACGGCCACGACGACCTCGGCGGCGGTCTGGGACTCAATGGCCGCGACGGCTTCGGCGGCCTGGGTGCGTGCGGCGTCTTCGAGGAGGGTCGTGGCCATCGTGGGCGGGCACTATAGCCAACCCACCGGCGGCCCGTTCCTAGGCGGGCAGTTCCCAGTCGATGGGGTGCTGTCCGTGCTTCTTCAGCGCGGCGTTGGTGGTGCTGTAGGGCTTGCTCCCGAAGAACCCCTTGCTGGCGGACAGGGGCGAGGGGTGCACGCCCTCCAGGACGATGTGGCGGTCCGCGTCGATGAGGGCCTTCTTCTTCTGCGCGGGCTTGCCCCAGAGCAGGAAGACGACGGGGTCCTCCTTGGCGCTGACGGCGCGGATGACGGCGTCGGTGAACGGCTCCCAGCCGTGCTTCGCGTGGCTGTTGGGGGTGGCCTGGCGCACGGTGAGCACGGTGTTGAGCAGCAGCACGCCCTGCTTCGCCCACGGGATGAGCGACCCGTCGCGCGGCTTCGGCGCGCCCACGTCGCTCTGGAGCTCCTTGAACATGTTCACGAGCGAGGGCGGAGGCGGCACGCCGGGCTGGACGGAGAAGGCGAGGCCGTGGGCCTGCTTCGGGCCGTGGTAGGGGTCCTGGCCGAGGAGCAGCACGCGCACGTCCGCGTAGGGCGTGAGGCGGAACGCGGAGAACAGGTCCTCCTCCGACGGGAACACGGTGTGTTCCTTGCGTTCCTGCCGCACGAACTTCTCCAGCTCCTTGAACGACGGCGCGTGGATGGCGTCATGCAGCACCTCTTTCCAGTCCTCGGGCAACCCGTCCGCCAGGCTCATTGCATCCCTCCGTGGGGCCGCACCCTAGACCAGGGCGCGCGCCCGGAGGCGCAAGCGTGTGCACCCAGGTGCCGGACGGCGAACGTTGTAGCGGAGGCGGGCCGCTCAGGGTGCAGGGACGGGTGCTGGACTCCCTGCGTCCACCCATTGGGATGGAAATGAGGGGAGCGGCTCTCCCCAGGAGGTATCGCCCACGGGGATGGTGGGGTCTGAAGGCCCTGGCACACCCGCATCAGGGCTGCCAGGTGCGAGTGCTCCATCCGGCTCGCCATCATGGAGCCGTCGCAGGATGCGTCCATCCGACAGGCGGACCGCGTAGGTGGCGCCTCCGTCCAGCGGCGGCCCACCGGAGCCACAGGCATGCGGGTCCAGGTCCATGCGAATGAAGGCGATGTCTCCCTCACGGAGGATCCGGAAGCGATGGGCCTCCCTCCTGTTCCAGCAGGAGCGGCCTTCCTGCTCCCGGGGAAGGAAGTCATCGGCCGCCACAACCATGGCTCGAAGCAGACTTCCCTCCAACGCATACGGCTGCCCCGGCGCACCGACGGGAAGCGCCTCTTGCGTGAACAGCTCCGGGAAGATGATGGAGCGGTCCTCCGACACCAGCGCGTCGGGCGGATTCGCTTCGCGCCGCACGCACCCGGCGCACAGGAGCGCGCCCACGAGCAGCAGCCGCTTCATGGCCCCGCTCCCCTCATGCAAGGGCCCTGGAGTTTCTGGATGGTGAAGTCCAATGCCTCCGCATCGTGCCATGTGACGCGCCCGGTCTGCTCGCACCGCCATCCTGCCGATGCGGTGCGCGTCCACTTCAGCAACTGCCCCGTAAGGGGAATGTACTGATGGAAGCCGTCACACGAAGCCGGCTCCATCACGTTGGAGAAGAACGCAACGATGGAGAGCCTCACGCGTCCACCCTTCGTCTCGGTTTCGAAGCCATGCACCCTGCCTTCGGAAACGATGAAGCGCAGGTCATTCGGGGACAGCGCACTCCCGTAGGGATGGTTGTGAAGGGCGTAGATGTAGCGAAGCGCGTCGGTGGGATACCGCGCATCCGCGACCCGGGAGGGCAGCAGGCAGCTTTTGCTCCGCTGCACGGGATCGATCCGCGACTGGTCGGTGAGCCGGCTGACGACGTATTGATGCTCCGGCGTGTAGTACAGCCATGCGCAGTATTCGCTGGAGACGCGCCAGTGGGTGCTGAAGCTGGGGTGATCCGGGCGGCCCGCGCTTGCGTGGGGCTTCGACAGGATCTTCCCGCACGCGGCCAGGAGCGCATCCGAGGCTGACTCGAATGGCCCCAGCAGGGGTCCCGGAATTTCCTCCAGGAAGGGGGCACCGGGCTCAGGCCGCACGAGGTCCGGATCGAGCGCGGAGGAAGACGCACAGCCCCCAAGCCAGGACACCAGACAGCACCACCAGGGACCGCGCATAGGCTCCCCTTCCTCGGAGACGGAGGGCGGATGGCCCCCATGGGCGGGCATCGTGCCGGAACGCCGCACTGGAAAGCGAGCAGGCAGTCAGGGCGGGAGCTTGGGGCCCGGGCCGGGGCGCGCTAGCCTCGCGCCCGCCATGACGATGTACACCGAGTCACTCCGCGCCTTCCTCAAGCCCGTCCTCCCCTACCTGGACGACGAGTCGGTGTCGGAAATCATGATCAACGGCCCCACCGATGTGTGGATCGAACGCAAGGGCCGGTTGACCAAGACGGATGCCGCCTTCTCCGAAGAAGGTCTGCTCGGCGCCGCGCGCAACATGGCCCAGTTCGTGGGCCGCCCCCTGTCCGAGGAGCGCCCCCGCCTGGACGCGCGCCTGCCCGACGGCAGCCGCATCCACGTGGTGATTCCGCCCATCGCGCGCAACGGCACCACCATCTCCATCCGCAAGTTCTTCAAGGACAAGCTGACCATCGACTCGCTGTTGAAGTTCAAGTCGCTGACCAAGCCCATGGCGCGCCTCATCGAGGCCGGCATCGCCACCAAGCTCAACATGCTGGTGGCCGGCGGCACGGGCTCCGGCAAGACGACGCTGCTCAACATCGTCTCGTCCCTCATCCCGGACGAGGAGCGCATCCTCACCATCGAGGACTCCGCCGAGCTCCAGCTCAACCAGTCCCACATCGTGGCCTTCGAATCCCGCCCCGCCGACAAGTTCGGCAAGGGCGAGATCAACATGGGAGACCTGCTGCACTCCGCGCTGCGTCTGCGCCCGGACCGCATCGTGGTGGGCGAGGTGCGCGGCGGCGAGGCCTTCCACCTCATGCAGGCCATGAACACCGGCCACGGCGGCTCGCTGGCCACCACGCACGCGAACACCCCCACGGACACGCTGCGCCGCATCGAGTCCCTGTGCCTCATGTCGTCCGTGGAAATGCCCATGGTCGCCGTGCGCGCCCAGGTGGCCAGCGCCATCAACTTCATCATCTGCTGCGAGCGCCTCCACGACGGCAGCCGCAAGACGATTGCCCTGTCGGAGGTGCTGCCCCTCACGGAGAAGGGCGAGTACCGCACCCAGGACATCTTCGTCTTCACGCCCGTCGCCAAGGACGAGCACGAGAACATCCTGGGCTACCACGCGCCCACCGGCATCATCCCCAACTTCATCCAGAAGGCGCGCGCGTACGGCTTCGACGACCTGGACGACGCCTTCTTCGACCCCGCCACCTACGGCGTGCCGCCCCCGCCCAGCTTCCACGTGGGCGAGGCGTACGCCCTGCGCTGGGCCCCGTCCCTGAAGCACCGCGAGCAGGGGCTGCCGGACCCGGCGCACTTCAAGGAGGACTGGGCGAAGTTCGAGCAGTTGCTCCGCAACGCGGCCCCGGACGGCCCGGTCGGTGGCCCCAAGCCGGCGGCGCCCCCGCCCAAGCCCGCCGCCGCGCCGCCGCCCGCGAAGGCCGCCCCGGCGCTGCGCCCCTCGCTGCCGCCGCGCCCGCCGCCCCCGCAGGACGACGACAAGACGCCGCCGCCTACGCGCAACCCGTTCGCGGAGCAGGAGGACACCCGCGCCACTCCGGCCTCCGAGCCGCTGGTGCAGGTGTCCGAGGACCTGCTCGCGGAGGTGCCGCCCCCGCGCAACACACCGCCGCCGCGCCGTCCGCCGCCCGCGCCTGCCCGCCCCGGCGCGCCGTCCAACACCCTGCGCGCGGGTGCGACGCCCACGCGCCGTCCGCCGGGTCCGCCGCCACCGCCCTCCGACGACCTGGACGAGGACGAGGACGACGACCGGCCGAAGACGGAGCTGAACACGTCGGAGAAGACGCAGATCCGCCCCGTGCCGGAGCGTCCGCGCCGCTAGCCGCGCCGTGGCGTGGGGACCTTCCGGGTCCTTCGCGCACCGGTGACGTGTCGCATCCGCGCGGGGCGCCCGGCGCCGGACACCGGTGTCGCCCCCGGGTGGGTGGGGCCCTGTCCCACCACGCGGGTCGGCGAATCCTGACCTTGCGAGGAGGACGGGTCAGGGAGAAAGTGCTCCCGTGTTGATCCCCTTCCTCGCCGCGCTCACCCTGGTGGTCGCCCAGGCGCCCGCGCCCTCCTCCTCCGCGAAGCCCGTCACCGTGCTGCTGGCGCCGACGGACGTGACGCGGGGAACGCCGCGCTACCTCATCGGAATCGCCCAGGAGCACGTGGCCGAGCAGCTCAAGGCCCGGGGCCTGGAGGTGATCCGCGTGGAGGACGTGACGCGCACGCTGACGAAGAAGCAGCGCACGGCGATGATGCGTTGCAAGCGCACGCAGCCGGCGTGCATCGCGTCGCTGGGCGCGGCGGCGAAGACGGACGTGGTGATGGTGACGGAGGTGCTGCCCTACCTCAACGGCTACAAGGCCGGCGTGCGCGTGTACACGGCACAGGACGGTGCGCCCCTCACGGAGCACTCCGTGCCGGAGGTGAAGAAGGACCAGGTGATGGACGCGCTGACGCGGTCCCTGGATGAAGTGGTGCCCATCACGATGCGGGTCCTGCGTCCGGAGCCGGTGGCCCCGCCGCCGGTGACGCCGCCCGTGGCGCAGCAGACGCCGCAGGTGACGCCGGGAGAGAGGCAGCCCGTGCCGGGACCGGACCTGACGCCGGGCGTGCAGCCGCCCACGGACCTGGGCCTGAGTGACACGCCGACGGTGGAGACGCCAGGACGGCGCAAGTGGGCGTGGGTGCCGGCGGCGGGCGGCGTGGTGCTGGCGGGCGTGGGGACGGTGTTCTTCGTGCAGTCGCGCGGGAAGCTCAACGACCTGAACAACAACGAGTTCTCCACGCTGGAGGAGGCGCAAGAGGTCCGCGACTCCGGCAAGCGTTCGCAGACGATTGGCGTGGTGGGCATCGGCGTGGGCGCGGCGGCCATCGCGGCGGGCGCGCTGATGTACTTCCTGCCGGTGAAGCAGACGAACGTTCAGCCGTCCGTGACGCTCACGCCGCAGGGCGGTGGTCTGAGCTTCGCCGGGACGTGGCAGTGAGCACGGGGAAAGCCATGCGGAACCTCTGGAAGGTTGGCGCGCTGAGCGCGGTGTTCGGTGCGGTGCTCGGCGTGGGCGGCTGCAGTGATTTCCAAGCGGCCTATGAAGACTGCGAGAACGAGGGCCGCTGCGGACCGCAGGTGGACACGGACGGTGGCAGCGAGGACGGTGGCAGTGACGCCGGGGACGCGGGCGACGGCGGAGACATCACGCCTCCTCCCTGCGGCGATGGCGGCGTGGACTACCCCGACCTGACCGGCTTCGACAACGACTGCGACGGCATCGACGGTGTCGCGGACGCGGGCTTCTTCGTGGATCCGGTGGGCGGCAAGGACGACGACTTCAACGGGACCCGTGAGAAGCCGTTCAAGACCCTGGCTCGCGCGCTCCAGGAGATCCGCGACGGTGGCACGGGACGCAACATCGTGTACCTGGGCACCGGCACGTACAACGAGCCGGCGCCCGCGGTGGACATGCCCGTTTCGCTCTACGGCGGATACACGTGGCGCCAGAACGGGAACCCGTTCTGGGACCGGTTCAAGGATGGCGGAGGCAGCACGTTCTTCGCCAGCAGCCCGCGCGGGTTCCTGGTCCAGGACGTCACCACTCAAGATGCAGGCATCCTCTTGGATGCGATCCACGTCGCATCCGCTGATGGGCAGGACGCTGGTGAGCCGTCCATTGCGCTACGTGTCCGAAACGTCCGCGAACTCGTTTTGCGCGACGTAGTCCTAGAGGCGGGGCGTGGCGCGCCTGGCCCTGATGGGCAGCGGGGTTCTGACGGCCCGGACGGCGGAAATGGCAACGCAGGCTCCAACTCGGACTCGGGCGTCAACCTGGGCGGCAATGGCGCTCAACCTCAGTGCTCCGGTGGCTACGCAGGCGGACTCGGTGGGCTTGGCGGCGGCAACGGCACCGGCAACATGGGCAGTTCCGGCAGGCCCGCTACGAGCGGAGGCGCTGCGGGAGCCGCAGGCACCAAGGATTCCTGCCCGAACAACATCTGTAGCTGCACGGGTGGAGATGGCGGCGTCGGCACCTCTGGCAACGTCGGCGATGCGGGAACCGGTGGCTCTCCTGGAGAGGGCTCGGGACGAATCCTGGCCGAGACACTCTGGGAGGCGAATCAGCAGGGTGGAGAAGGGAAGCCTGGAGGTCCCGGTCAGGGAGGCGGCGGCGGTGGTGGTGGTGGCAATTGCGGTGGCCTCAACGACACCAACATCAAGAATCCTACAGGTGCGGCCGGTGGTGGTGGCGGCAGCGGTGGATGCGGTGGAACTGGCGGCCAGGGCGGTGGAGGGGGTGGAGCATCCATCGGGCTCCTGGCCACAAACTCGCAAGTGATCGTCGACCACAAGCTGAAGCTCATCGTCCGGGGCGGCGGCCAGGGTGGGCGCGGCGGAGCCGGGGGCAATGGCGGGCAGGGCGGCAATGGCGGGCGAGGGGGAGAACAGTTGCTGCTCACCTCCACCACCACCAACAGCGAAACAGGCACGACGGAGGTCTACATCATCACCAGCGGCAGCGGAGGCCGCGGTGGCAATGGTGGTCAGGGCGGGAATGGGGGTGGCGGTGGTGGCGGCGGTGGCGGGCCCTCCGTCGGTACCTGGTGCGTCAACACGACCATCACCCGGCAGCAATCCTTCGATACGGAACTCTCGCCAGGAGGACTTGGCGGCCTCGGTAGTAGCGATGCAGGTGCCGCAACAGGGCTTTCCACGGAGTCCATCGACTGCACCTTCGTCGACGCCGGAACGCCCTGACCCACTGCATCGCCCGCTGCTGGACAGCGGCGGGTGAGAAAACGCGACCCGGGGGCAGGTGCTTGTTTGCTTGCCCTGCATCCACGGGCCGTGACTTCGCTTCCCGGGATTTCACCTGTTACGCTCTCCCGTGGTGGAGATGTCTTCCGAGCTGATCTGCGAAACCTGCGGCCTCACCGTTCCGTCCGAGACGGCGGTGTGCCCTCGCGATGGCACCGTCGTGCTGTCGTCGTTCCAGCCGACTCCACCGGAACCGAAGGTCATCGTGGAGCACCCCGGTAACGAAGGCATCGCCATCACCGACCCCCTCATCGGCCTGAAGCTGGGCGAGTACGAGCTGCGCTCGCGCATCGGCGTGGGCGGCATGGGGCTCGTCTACGACGGCATCCAGCCCCTCATCGGCAAGCGCGTTGCCGTGAAGGTGCTGCGCCCGGAGCTGGCGCACTCGTCCGAACAGGTGGCCCGCCTCCTCGCGGAGGCCCGCGCCGTCAACGCCATCCGCCACCGCGGCATCATCGACATCTTCGGCTTCGGCCAGCTCCCAGACGGTCGCCAGTACATCGTCATGGAGTACCTGGAAGGCCAGCCGCTGGACGCCATCCTCGCGGAGAAGGGCCGCCTGCCCGTCCCGGAGGCCCTGTCGCTGCTGGATGAGGTGCTCGCCGCCCTGGGCGCCGCGCACGGCGCGGGCGTGGTGCACCGCGACCTGAAGCCCAGCAACATCTTCCTCGTGCGCCAGCCGGACGGCTCGCGCTACGTGAAGCTGCTGGACTTCGGGCTCGCCAAGCGCGGCGAAGGGCCCACCGGCCGCACCGCGCAGACGCGCACCGACATGGTCGTCGGCACCCCGGAATACATGGCGCCCGAGCAGGCCCGCGGCCAGTCCGTGGGCCCCATGACGGACCTGTACGCCATGGGCGTCGTCACCTTCGAAATCGTCACCGGCCGGCTGCCCTTCATCGGCAGCTCCCCGGTGGACCTGCTCATGAAGCACGTGGAGGCACGCCCGCCCCGGCCGTCGGAGTTCGTCCCCGACCTGCCGCCCGCCGTGGACGCCTTCATCCTGCAGATGCTCACCAAGGACCCGGAGACGCGCCCCAACTCCGCGGATGCCCTGCGTCAGCACCTGGCCAAGCTGCGCCGCACCCTGCGCGCCACGCGCACCAACCCCACCGCGCCCGCCCCCGTCGAGCCCGCGCCTCCGCCCAAGCCCGCCCCTGTCGCCGTCAGCGACGCGGACGCGCGCCGCCCCACCACCCAGGTGCCGCCGCCGGTCCCTCCCGAGGACCTGATGGTGCCGCAGGAGGAAGAGCCCCGGTCGATTCGGCGCTTCGTGCCCATCGCCGTGGGCGCGGCCGTGCTGCTCGCGGCCGTGGGTGTCGTCACCGCCACGCGCGGTGGCGGACAGACGCCTCCGCCCGCCGTCGCCGCCCCGACGCCGCCTCCCGCTCCGAAGGTCGAGCCCGCGCCGCCTCCGCCCGCGCCGGAGGTCGTCGCCGCGCCCGTGCAGGAAGCGACCCCGCCGCCCCCTCCCGTCGTGGAGGAACCCCCGAAGCAGGCGGAGCCCAGCCCCAAGGTCGCGTCGAAGGCCACCCCTTCTGGCACGGGCCGCTCGGTGCCCCGTGGCAACCGGGCTCCGTCCGAGGAGGAGCTCCTGGCGGAGATCCGCGCTGTCGCCACCCGGATCAAGAACAACACCCGGCTTGGCGAGACGGAGCGGAAGCACTTCGCCGGGTTCCTCTATCAGCTCCAGCAGGACGCCGAGGAATCCACCGCCGAGGAGCGGGCGCAAATCGTCCGGGACCTCAACGACGTCAAGAAGGAAGCCCTCCAGGCGCAATGACCGCGCCCCCAGGCCCTGCGCTGCTCGCGGTGGACCTGGGACTGCGCAGCGGGCTCGCGCGCTTCGGCGCGGACGGGCGGCTGCGGTGGTACCGCTCGCAGAACTTCGGCACGCACGCGCGGCTCAAGCGCGCGGTGCCCGCCGTGCTCCAGGACGCATCCCCGCTCGCCTGGCTCGTGCTGGAGGGCGGTGGCCCCATCGCGGACGTCTGGGAGCGCGAGGCCCTGCGCCGCGCCCTGCCCGTGCTGCGCGTGGCCGCGGAGGACTGGCGCCACCGGCTGCTCTACGCGCGGGAGCAGCGCAGCGGCTCGCTGGCGAAGGACGCCGCGGATGGACTCGCGCGGCGGGTCATCGACTGGTCCCGCGCGCCGCGCCCCACCTCGCTGCGCCACGACGCCGCGGAGGCCATCCTGCTGGGCCTGTGGGGCGCGCTGGAGGTGGGCTGGCTTGCCCAGGTCCCCGCCGAGGTGCGGCGCTGACGGCCCGCTACTTCACCGACAGGCACGCCACCGGCTGCGCGATGGCGTTGCGCGCGCGCTCCTCGCTCACCAGCGCGTAGCCCGCCAGGTCCTGCAGCAGCAGGTCGCGGTTCTGCCGGATGAGGCTCGCGTTCTTGCAGGCCTTGAGGTCGCTGTAGAACCCGTACGGCGGCAACGCGAGCTGCAGCTCCGCCAGCTCGGACAGCTGGAGCTCGCCCAGCTCACGGCCGAAGAGCTGGCGGGCCGCGTCCTCCACGCCGATGACGCCGCGCTCGAAGCGGATGGTGGACAGGTCGTAGGCGACGAGCTGGTCCTTCTGGAAGAAGGCGTGCAGCCGGTGCGCCGCCACGGACAGCTGCAGGTCGCCCTCGATGCCCATCTCCCGCGCGATGCGCATGGCCAGCCACCGCTCGCAGGACCCGTCCCCGGGGGGCGACGAGCCCAGCGTCACGCCGGCGAACAGGCGCCACGCCCACGCGCGCCCGTCCTCGCGCGGCGTCTGGAAGTAGGTGGGGCATTCCATCTGGCGGATGTAGAGCGCCACCAGGTCCTTGGGCATCCGCGAGAAGTCCGGCCGCGTGAAGGTCACCGCCGTGCGCTCCCGGCCGCCCTGGTCCATCCGGCCGGCCAGCACGCTCATCCGGTCGCCCTCGATGCGATGGCGCAGCTGGCTCTCGACGTCGAACTCGCTCTCCAGCCGCGGCAGCTTGCTGGCCGTGTACAGGTACGTGAGCGGAATCACCACGCCGGCCAGGCCGACCAGGAACATGAACAGCCAGAAAACGGTCTTCACGGGGCCGACTCTAGCAGGGGGAGGCACGCGCCAGGAGGACCGGTTAAAAAGCCCTCATGAGCGACTGGCACACCGCCACCGTCACCGCCCGGAAGCCCGCGGCGGATGGACTCACCGACTGGGTGCTCGACATCGGCGGGACGCCGCTCGTGGGCTCGCACACCCACCCGGGGCAGTACGTCCAGCTGCGCCTTCCCGGTGGGGAGCCGGGCATGTTCGCCATCGCCTCGCCGCCCGCCCCCCATGGCACGCAGTGGGAGTTCCTGCTCAAGGACGACGGCTCGCTGCCGGCCGCGCTCCTGGGCCTGCCGCCAGGCGCGCGTGTGGAGGTGAAGCGTCCGCAGGGCCCGGGCTTCCCCATGGAGAAGGCGCGCGGCCGCGACCTGCTGCTGTTCGCCAGCGGCTCCGGCATCTCCGCCATCCGCCCCGTCATCGCCGCCGTGCGCCAGGACCGCGGCGCGTATGGCCAGGTGACGCTGTACTTCGGCGCGCGCACGGCGGGCGGCTTCGCGTACCAGCATGAGCTGGAGCAGTGGCAGGCGGACGGCGTGAAGGTGCTGTGCACCGTGAGCCGCCCTGGCGCCAGCGGCTGGCAGGGGCTCGTCGGCTACGTGCAGGCCCACCTGGGCGAGGAGCAGCTGGAGCAGTCCATCGCCTTCGTGTGCGGGCCGTCGGACATGGTGCAGGACGTGATGGCCCAGCTGTCCCGGCGCGGCGTCCCGAGGAGCGCCGTGTTCCTCAACTACTGAGCCGCCGGAGCCGCTCGCGGCTCCACGGTGGGAGACGCGTAGCGCACGCCCACCACCACCGCCGCCGGGTCGCTCTCCTGGCTGCCGGTGACCTTCTGCGGCGTCCACGCGGCCACGCCCACCTGGCGCCCGTCCGGCGTGAAGCGCACGCGCCGCACGGACCAGCCGAACTCCAGCTCGCCCTTCGCTTCCGGCGCACCGTCGGCGAAGAGGTACACGCGCCGGTCCCATCCACCGGAGGCCAGCGAGCGCCCATCCGGCGCGATGGCCGCGGTGGACACCACGCCGTGGTGCAGCTCCCACTTGCGCAGGACCTGGCCGGAGGCCGCGTCCACCAGCGCGCCCGCGTTCCACGGGCCCTGGGGCTCCTCCACGCCCTTGCGCTCGCGCTCGTACACCGTGCGGTTGCGCTCCGCCTTCTCCTGGCTGAAGGCCACGCCCAGGCGCTTGCCGCGCGCGTCCACGGTGACGTCGTTGACGTGCGCCGGGAAGGTGAAGTCCAGGCGCGGCGTGAGCGCCCGCCCCGTCACCGGGGTGGCCCCTTCCGGCGCGCCGCCCTTGAGCGTGAGCACCGCCTCCGCGGTCGTCTCGTCGAAGGCCGTGTCCACGCGCTCGCTGAAGGGCGCGCCCAGCACGCCCTGGCTGCCCTGGGGCACGCACGCGTCGCACACCGCCACGTCCACGCCCGGCAGCGTCATCGCCTTGAAGCGCAGCGTGCGTCCTCGCGCCAGCCGCGCCACGGTGTTGCCCAGCGCGCCCGGCACGGTGACGGTGTCCTTCAGGAGCACCACGTCGATGCCGGACGCCGCCGCCGCCGCGGAGGTGAGCACCACCACCGGCGTGCGCGAGTCCAGCGCCAGCACCACCGGCGGCCCGCTGTCCACGCGCCCCTGCACCGCCGCGAAGCCGCCGCGCCGCTCGAAGTGCGTGCGCGCCACGTCCGGCCGCAGCGCCTGCTCCGGCGTGTCCGACGCGCGCACGTGCCCGTCCCAGCCGCCCGAGTACAGCGTCCCGTCCGCCGCGAACGCCAGCGCGCTCACCGGCCCCGAGTGCAGCCGCGCCTCCGCGCCGAACGCCAGCTCCGGCACGGCCAGCAGGGACACCAGCCCCTGCGCGCTGCCCACCGCCAGCCACCGGCCATCCGGATGGAAGGCCACCGACACCAGCGGCTCCTCCGTGGCGAGCGCTCCCAGCTGCGCGCCCGTCGCCGCGTCGAAGAGCTGCACCGCGCCGCTGCGGCTCACCGTGGCCACCTTCGCGCCGTCCGGCGAGAAGGCCACGCCCTCCAGGTCGTACTGCTGCGCGTTGACCTGGGGATCCGCGCGCAGCACCGGCGCGCTGGCGTCACCCGACTTCGCGGAAGGGGGCGCCAGGTCCCAGACGGAGACGTGGTACGCCTTGTCGCCCAGGCGCGTGTACGCCACGCGGTGGCCCTTCGGCGCGAAGTCCAACGCCCAGATGAAGTCCTTGCGGTTGAGGACCGTGGGCGCGCCGTCGAAGCCCTCCACCGCGCCGGAGAGGAAGGCTCCGGGCGTGGACTCCAACCGCGTCGCCGTGTCCGGCGGAAGGCCCGCGCCCGTGTGCGCGCAGCCCGTGAGCGTCAGCGCGCCCGCGAGGACGAAGCCCCCGGCACGCAGGCTCATGAACCCGAGCCGCGGACGGCGGCCTTCTCCTTGTCCACGTTGATCTCGTTCACGCCCTTGTTGTCCACGGACAGGAGGAACAGCTGCTTGTCCGCTTCCCGCTTGTCGTTGAACGAGGTGCGGCCGGTGGCGCCGTCGAAGTCCTTCAGCCCCGCCAGGGCCTCGCGCATCGCCGCGCGCGAGTTGGGGCGCTGCTTGTCAATCACCTGCCGCACCATGCGCGCCGAGTCGTAGCCGATGGCCTCCAGCAGGCCCGGGTCGCGGCCCAGCTCCTTGTACGCGTCGCGGTAGGTCTTCACGAACTTCTGCGTCGCGGGCCGCTGCGAGTCCACGAAGAAGCCGTCCACGTACACGGAGCAGGTGACGAACTTGCCGCCGCGCTCCAGGAGCTCCGGCAGGCCCGAGCGGCCCTTGGGGCTGGACCACTGGTTGGTGCCGAAGAGCGTGACGGTCTTCAGGTCCTTCTTGCCCGTCGTCTTGCGGATGCGCTCCAGGTCGCGCGGGTCGCACGCGTTGGTGACGATGTCCTCCACCGCGAGCGCGGGCGTCACCAGGCTCACCCGGCGCCAGTCGTCCGGGATGAAGAGGCCCTCGAAGTCGATGATGGGCTCCACGCCGCTGCGGGCCTTCTCCATGGCCTTGCGGCGGCGGTACGCGTCGGTGAACTTCTCGTCCTGCACGTCGCGCACGGCCTCCGCGTAGTCGCCGCGGTCCTCCAGGTAGTAGCGGCCCACCAGGCGCTTGGCCTCGCCGGTGAACGTCGTCTGGTCGTAGGAGTACGACTCCGCGCCGCGCACCGCGCCGCCGCGCGACACCACGTCGTCCCAGAACTCGTTCGCCAGCTCCACGCCGTAGGGGATGTTCGGGTAGAGCACCGCGAAGCGCTTGTAGCCCTTCACGTTCATCGCGTAGTCCGCGATGGCGCGCGCCTGCGCGGAGTTCGTCAGCATGTTGCGGAAGACGTACGGGCCAATGTCCGTGATGCCCTCCTGACGGCTCAGCGTCAGCAGCGGCACCTGGAGCTCCTCCGCCAGCAGCGCCGCGCGCTTGGTGTCGTCCACCAGCAGCGGGCCCAGGGCCGCGATGGCGCCGTCGTCGAACGCCAGCTGCTCCATCGCCGTGCCCGTCTTGTTGACGTCGCCCTGCGTGTCCTTCACCACCAGCTCGATGTCGCTGCCCTGCAGGCCCAGCTTCACGCCGCGCAGCACCGCCTCGCCGATGGGCTGGTAGCGGCCCGTCATGGGCAGCAGCACCGCCACGGTGCGCGGACGCACCTCCACGCGGCGGGTGGCGCGCGCGAGCAGCTCCTTCGCCTGCGGCGCGAAGGTGCTGTTGGGCGCTTCGCGCAGGTACGTCTGGAGCGTCTCCTCCAGGCGGGTCCAGTCACGCAGGTGGTAGTAGATGCGCGCCAGCTTGAACTGGAGCACCGGCCACGCGGGGTTGGACGTGGACAGCCCCTCCTGCACGCGCGCGATGTCGAGGAAGCTGGCGCGGCCCTCCACCAGCTGCTCCACCTTCGCCACCGCGGCGGCCTTCTCCTCCGCCGTCCGAGCGTCGCCGGCCTCTTTCACGGCGGACGACAGCGCCTGCGAGTACAGGCCCGCGCCTTCGGCCGCGCGCGCGGCCTCCTTCAGGAGCTGCTCCTTCTCCGCCCCTTCCGCGCGCTCCGCCAGGCTGGTGAGCGTCTGGTACGCGTCGCGGTAGGCGCCCACCTCCATGGCGGAGACGGCCAGCTTGTGCTTGGCGTCCTCGGCCTGGGCGTAGAGGGGGTTCTCGAAGAGCAGCTCGTTGAAGGTCCTGCGCGCGTTCGCGTAGTCCTTCGCTTCGAAGTAGAGGACGCCCGCGTTGTAGAGCGCGTCCTGGCCGGCGGTGGTGGCGGGGTACGCCTTGCGCACGGCCAGGTAGGCCTCCGCGGCCTGCTTCTTGTCCGGGTTTGCCTGCGCCTGGGTGCGGGCCTGCGCGAGCGCGGCGTTCGCGGTGGCGTCCTGCTTCGCCTCCACGCGCGGGCGGTTGGGCTGGGTGGAGTCGCCCCCGGAGGTGTCGTCCCGGCTGTCGGTGCGGGAGGGCGACTTGGGGCAGGCGGTCAACGTCAGGGCCAGCGCGGCGACGAGCGCGCGGCGCGATGCGGAGAGGACTTCCATGGCGAGGTGCATAGCAGCGCGGGTGCGGCTCCGTCGACACTTGAGCGGGGGGAAGATTCCCCTGGAACGTCCGCTTCAGTGCACCGCGCATGCCCGCGTGCGTCACCGAGGGGGAGCCCTCTCCCCTCCCCCACCGCGTGCGGCCCCGGAGCCACGCCTTCGCGCGGCCCCGGACGCACGCCCGGCCTCCTAGCCGAAGAGCTCCTTCACCTTGTCGAAGAAGGTCTTCGACTGGGGATGGGTCTCCTCGCCGGACACCTCCGCGAAGCGCTCCAGCAGCTCGCGCTGCTTGGACGTCAGCTCCGTGGGCGTTTCGATGATGACGCGCACGTGCTGATCTCCGCGCTGCTGGCTGTGCAGGTGCGGGATGCCCTTGCCGCGCAGCCGGAACACCTTCCCGGACTGGGTCCCCGCCGGGATGGTCATCTTCACCTTGCCGTCGAGCGTGGGCACGTCGATCTTCGCGCCCAGCGCCGCCTGCGTGAAGGACACCGGCACCTCGCAGAAGACCTCGTACTCCTCGCGCTGGAACAGCGGGTGCTCGCGCACGATGACCGTCACGTACAGGTCACCCGGAGGCCCGCCCCGGTCGCCGGGCTCGCCCATGCCGCCCAGCCGCACGCGCGTGCCGTTGTCCACGCCGCCCGGGATGGCGACCTCGATGACCTCCTCCGACGGCGTCTTCCCGGAGCCCCGGCACTTGCCGCACGGATCCGGGATGGTGGCGCCGGTGCCGCCGCAGTCGCCGCACGGCCGGGACACCGCGAAGAAGCCCTGCGAGTAGCGCAGCTCCCCGCTGCCGCCGCACGCCGCGCAGGGCCGTGGGGCCGCGCCGCTCTTGCTGCCGGAGCCGGAGCAGGTGTCGCACTTCTTCGGACGGGGGATGGTCACCTTCGGGCGGCAGCCGAACGCGGCCTCCTCGAAGGAGATCTCCAGGTTGTAGCGCAGGTCCGCGCCCCGGCTGTTGCGCTGCCGGCCACGCCCGCCGCCACCCCCGAAGATGTCGCCGAAAATCTCTCCGAAGATGTCGTTGATGTTGACGCCCTGGAAGCCGCCGCCCGCGTCCCCGAAGGGGTTGCCCGCGTGTCCGAAGCGGTCGTACTTCGTGCGCCGGTCTGGATCGCTCAGGACCTCGTAGGCCTCCGAGGCTTCCTTGAACTTCTCCTCGGCCTCGTGGTTCCCGGGGTTGCGGTCCGGGTGGTACTGCAACGCGACCTTCCGGAACGCGCTCTTCAGGTCCTGCGCCGAGACATTCTTCTGGACGCCCAGGACCTCGTAGTAGTCGCGCTTCTGCCCTGCGGCCCCTGCCATTGAATCGAACCCCTGGAATTTGCTGGCGTTTTCAAGCTGCGTAGAGAATCGGAGTCACTATAACGCAGCGAAACTCGCCAGCAATCCAGGCCCGGGTCCAACCCACGTGAAGCAGGGAGCCGTGCTTACACGGTCCAGACGCGGTTCACGGTCAGCTCCATGCGGGCGAGCCGGCGCTTGAGGGCCGGGTCCACGGGGCCGTTGATGGACCACTTGGGGACCACGAAGTGCAGCTCCGCGTTGTAGAGCTTCGCGGCGCTCGCCAGCAGGCTCCAGCGGTTCTCCGCGGTGGGATCATCCACCATGCCCGGGGTGACGATCTCCAGGATGATGGGCGTGCGGGCGGAGTCGGACTGGCGACAGGTGAAGTCCGGCCGGTGATCCTCGATGGTGCCGGAGAGCACGGGCGGCGGCATGAAGCCAGGGAGCCGGGCTTTGATGTCCGAGTAACCGATGGTGCGGAAATACTCGGCCATCAGCCAGAGCAGACGGCGGCGCTCTTCGTCATCCACGACCGACTCGCAGCCGGGATTGAACAGGACTTCTTTCTCGGAGTTGGTTTCCATGGCGCCTCTCAAGCTGTCCGCATGTGTGGGATGCGGCAACGCAGGCGGGCGCGGGCGCTCCCTGACCGGCCGTGGGGCAGGCGGCCATGCACGCCCGCGACCCACGTCCCTTTGGCTTGGACGGCACCGTCGCCTCGGTGACAGAGTGCCCCCCCTCCCGTGGCCCCCCGTCCCTCCGCGCACGTCTATCGCCGGCTCCTGGGCTACCTGAGCCCGTACCGCCGGTTGCTCCTCGCGGGCTCGCTGGCCTCGCTGACTGCCGCGGCCGCCACCGCCGCGTACGCCTGGATCGTCGGCCCCCTGCTGCGCGCCGTCCTCACCGGCGCCCCCGTCACCGTCGCGGGGATGACCCTGTCGCCGGAGGCCCTGCTGTCCCGGCTGCCCCTCCTGGTCGTCGCGGTGGCGCTGGTGAAGGCCACCGCCCAGTTCCTCCAGGGCGGCCTGATGCAGCGCTTGGGCCAGCGCGTGATGGCCGACCTGAGGGGCTTTCTCTACGGCCGCCTGCTCGCCCAGCCGCCGTCTTTCTTCGAGCAGCGGCACTCGGGAGAGCTTGTCTCCCGGTTCACCTCGGACGTACCGCTGGTGGAGTTCTCCGTCACCCAGGCGCTGTCATCGTACGTAAGGGATGGGCTGCAGATCTGCGCACTGCTGGCGACCTGCTTTCTCATCGACGCGAAACTTTTTCTCTTCACCTTCGTCGTCGTTCCCGTGACGGTGCTGCCGGTCAACCGGTTCGCGCGCTCGCTCAAGAAGGTGGCGACCCGCTCACAGGCGAACCTGGGCGCGCTCAGCGCCATCACCGCCGAGCAGCTCCAGAACCTCCCCGTGGTGCAGGCGTACGGGACGGTGCCGCGCGCGCTGGAGTCCTTCGACCAGGAGGCGGAAGCGTACCTGTCGGAGATGCGCCGCTCGCTCTTCATCCGCGGCGCGTTCAGCCCCACGGTGGAGCTGCTGGGCATCGTGGGCGTGGCGGCGGCGGTGGCGTGGGGGGCTCGCGCGGTGTCCATGGATCCGTCGCTCGCCGGGCGGCTCCTGTCCTTCATGGCGGCGGCGCTGCTGCTCTACCAACCGGTGAAGTCGCTGAGCGGCACGCTGTCGCAGGTGCTCACGGGGCTGGCGGCGGCGGAGCGGCTCTTCGCGCTCGCGGATGCGCCGGTGCCGCCGGACGTGGGCGCGGAGGCGCCGCCCCTGTCGCGCGCCCTGGAGCTGTCCGGCGTGCGCGCCACCTACGCGGACGGCCGGGAAGCGCTGCGCGGCGTGGACCTGACGATTCCCGCGGGCTCGCGCGTGGCGCTGGTGGGCCCGTCCGGCGCGGGCAAGACGACGCTGTTCTCCGTGCTCCTGGGCTTCCTGCCCCCGAGCGGCGGCGAGGTGAAGTGGGACGGCCTGCCGCTGTCGTCGCTGAAGGCATCCAGCGTGCGCGGCCAGGTCGCCTGGGTGCCGCAGGAGCCGGTGCTCTTCTCCGGCACCGTGCGCCACAACCTGCGCCTGGGGCAGCCGGACGCGACGGACGACGCGCTGTGGGAGGCGCTGCGGCTGGCGCACGCGGAGGACTTCGTGCGCGCGCTGCCCGGCGGCCTGGATGAGCCCGTGGGCGAGCGGGGCAGCCGGCTGTCCGGCGGACAACGGCAGCGGCTGGCCCTGGCGCGTGCCTTCCTGCGTCGCCCGTCACTGCTGCTGCTGGATGAGCCCACGAGCGCCCTGGACGCCACCAGTGAAGCGGCGGTGGGCGCGGGGCTCGCAGCGCTGATGAAGGGCCGCACGGTGCTGGTCATCGCGCACCGGCTGAGCACCGTGCGCGACGCGGACCTCATCGCCGTGGTGGAGGGTGGCCAGGTGGTGGAGGCCGGCACGCACGAGCAGCTGCTCGCGCTGCGAGGCCGCTACGCGCGGCTGCTGGGCGAAGGCGCCGTCGCCGCCTGAACGCCGCCCCGGGGGACCATGCCCTTCGACCCCGGGTCGATGTCCGCCTGCCTCGTGCCCCCATTCCTGGCCTTGCGCGACCGGGCATGCCCTGCGACCCTTCCGCCCTGGCCCATGCCTCCGACGCCGCCGCCCCGCGAACGAGAGCCGCTGTCGCTCAACGCGCTTCTGCTGGTGCCCGCCCTGCTGCTGGCCGCGGGCGCGTGCGTCGCGGTGGCCGCCCGGCACTTCGCGCTGGCCTCGGCCTTCACCGGCACCCTCGTCCTCGTCCCGCTCGTCTTCCGGCTGTGGACGCGGCCCTGGTACCGGGGGCTCGTGCTGCGCGGCCTGGGCATGTTCATCGCCGGCATGCACGTGCCCATGCTCGCGGGCGGCGTGCTCGCCTACGGCCGCATCGGCTGCGACGGTCCTGACTGCGGCCAGACACTCCTCTGGGGCATCGTGCTGGCTCCCGTGGCCGGCGCCGTCTGCTCTGTCGTGTACTGGCTCGTGGGTCGTCCCCCCGTCTGAATTACCAGGAATCGATGACACCCTATTCTTACTGGAAATGCTTGTTCCAGTGAGACCCCACGTCGCGCCCGGACTGTTCGTCGTGGCGCTGGCCGTCCCCGCCACGGTGTGCGTGTTGGGGGGCACGTTGCCCGCGCTGCTGGGCAGTCCCTCCGGCCTGTTGAGCGTGGTGACCTCCGCGGGGCCCTTCGCGGTGCTGCTGGGGCTGGCGCTGCTGGTGGAGGTGCCGCTGCTCACCTTCGCGGCGGGCTCCACCCTGCTGGGCCGGACGGTGCCGCTGGCGGTCATGGTGGGCATGGCGACGGTGCCCTGGACGCTGGGCCTGCTGGGCACGGAGATGCTGCTGGAGCGGATGCAGGCGGCGCTTCCCCTGGTGTCCGCGACCGACGCGGGCGTCGCGCTCACGGCGGGGATGGGCAAGGCGATGGCCCCCCGGCTGCTCGGCGCCTGGACGAGCGCGGTGCTGCTGGGCGCGCTGTCGGTGGCGCTGGGCGTGGCGCGCATCAGCCACGCGAGCTCGGGTCAGGACGCCAACACGCGCCGGAGCCTGCTGCTGGGCAGCCTGGTGTCCGCGGCGCTGGCGGGCATGGCGGTGGTGGGCACGCTGGAGGCGCACCAGCTCTTCACGCTGCTGTCCCGGCTGTCGCGGGCCCCCGGCGCGCTGCGCCCCGACCTGATGGCGGAGGGCATGGCGCAGGCGGCGCGGCTGCGCACGGTGCGCTGGAGCTGCTTCTCCTGCCTGCTGGTGCTGGGCTTCACCTGGCTGATGACGTACCGCGCGCGGGAGGCCCGGCGCACGCGCGCGCTGGAGTGGGTGGGCGGCCTGGTGCTCACCGTCGCGGTGGCCGTCCTGCTGGTGCTGGACGCGCATCCGCTGCACACCACGCTGGGCCCGGAGCGCGTCACCGCCGGGCGCCGCACGTCCGGCCCCGTGCCCACCGACGCGGACGTGACGCACCTGATGGGCGAGCACTCGCCCGTGCGCCTCAGCTTCCCCGCGTCAGCACGTACAGCATGATGAGCCCCACCACGACGGCGAAGCCGAAGACGGCCACCATCACCAGCCCCTCCGAGCGGCGCACCACGGGAGGCAGGACTTCGTTGGGCAGCGGCTGGCCGTACCGCAGCAGCACGGGCTGCTCCTCCGGCTCCGGGGCCGCTGGGGGCCCGGGCTCCGGCGCGGCGGCGGGAATGACCTCCCGCGACGGCGGCGCCACCGGCGTGACGGTCACGGCCCGGGTGGGCACGGTGTCCCGCGTCGAGCCAGGGCCCCGGCCCAGCAGCTCCGACGACGTGACGCTGGACATCTCCAGCCCCTCGCGCGCCAACGCCAGCACGCGCTGCATGTGCAGGATGTAACGGTCCTGCCCTTCGTAGGTGGCGAGCGCCTGCGCGGCGCGCACCAGCCGCTGCGGCACCAGCTCCGGGTCCGCGCGCACCTCCGTGGACACGGGGCGCGCCTCGCCGCCCTCCACCCGGCCCGTGCGCACGCCCTGGCCGCTGGCCCAGATGCAGTGCTCATCCAGCAGCGTGAGCTCCTGGCGGCGCACCCGGCCGTCCTCGTCCACCAGCGACATCAATTCCGCGCCCTGGGGAGACAGGTGCCAGACGGTGCGCAGGCCGTTCTCCCCCAGGGGCCCCTCCACCGCGCGCGCGCGATAGAGTTCCTGCATCGCGGACTTCAAGGGGTCGGACGAAGGTTCCACGGCCATGACTGCCGCAGAGTAGGGGCGCCGCGCCCGAAACGGAAGCCGCGCCGTCCAGGCGTGAATGCCCCGTGCGCGGATGCCCGCCTTGTGCCTACCGTCCATTTCACGATGAGCCGCTCCAAGAACCGAGGCCCCGATTTCGTCCGCCAGTTCGAGGGTGCACAGACGCTCGACGGACTGCTGGAGCTGGCCGGCAGTCCCTGCGACACCGCCGACGTGCTCGAGCGCATGCGCGAGGCGCGTGCCGACGGCGCCGACCACACCGAGGTGATTCCCACCCTCTTCGACGGCGAGCCCCGCTTCCGGGACCCGGACCTGGCGCGCCGCCTGTACCAGAACCTGCTGGGCCTCTGGGACCTGGTGCTGGAGGGCAAGGAGGTGCGGCTGGAGGACGGCCCCCGTCCGCCGCGCCCGAAGAAGGAGCGGCTGCAGCCGCCCGCGCCCTTCCATCCCGGCGAGCCCTCCGGCGAATTCGTCGAAGCCGCCTGGCGTTACCTGGAGGACGACGACAAGGCGCGCACGCGGCTGATGCATGCCTACGAGAACCGGCAGGACGGCTTGCTGGGTGCGCTTGACGCCGCTGGCCTCACGGACGAAGGTTACGGGGTCGCCCGTCACCTGCTCTTCGAGCTGCACGCCATGCTGGAGCTGGGCTGGCCGCCGGGGCTCTCGGCCGTGGATGCCAGGGCCCTGGACAGGGAACCGGATGCGCCGCCCGCGCCGGACACCCTCCAGGAATACGTGACGGAGGCGCTGTTCGAGGCGGAGCAGGACGAGGAGCACCCCCTCGCCCCCGAGGAGCTGGCGCAGGTGCGCACCCTCGTCCGGCGGGGACTGGCGGCGCTGTGGCGCGCCCGCAAGGGGAGATGAAGATGGCCCGAGACGACAACGACGGTGGTGGCTTCACCGGCAAGCGCAACAAGTCCTACCGCGAGCTGGACGCGCAGCGCGGCAAGAGCAAGTACCACTCGCGCCAGGACGACCCGGCGCAGCAGAAGCTGGAGCGCAGCGCCAGCTACCAGAAATACAAGACGGCCGCGGACGCCCTCTTCACCGGCGGCGAGCTGCCCGAAGGCCTGGCGAAGACCTTCGACCCCGAGGGCAAGCGCAAGGCCCAGAAGGACGCGCTGCGCAAGGTGCAGGAGTCGGAGACGCGCGCGGACTGGGTGAAGGGCGTGGTGGACTACCTGGAGAAGTATCCGGACATGCCCGAGGACGCGTACTTCCTCGACAGCCTGCTGGACCACCCGCGCGAGCGCATCGTGGACAAGGCGCTGGCGAAGCTGGAGGCGCTCCAGGAGGCGGGCACGCTCCAGAAGAAGCTGCCCAAGAGCCTGGACCAGCGGCTGAAGTCCATCGAGCTCACCGGCCTGGACCCCGACATGCAGGGCCGCGCGAAGGCGCTGCGCGAGAAGCTGCGCGCCTGATCAGCGTGCGCGCTGCTGCCCCGCGCGCCTGACGCAGTCAGCGTGCGCGCTGCTGCCCCGCGCGCCTGACGCAGTCAGCGTGCGCGCTGCTGCCCCGCGCGCCTGACGCAGTCAGCGTGCGCGCTGCTGGTGGACGAGCACCACGCCGCGCTGGCCGTCCTTGCCGGGCTGGTGCGTGAGCCGCAGCTCCGCGCCGGGCCGTGAGTACAGGCCGGCCTCGTCGCCGCGCTTCCACCCGGCCTTCGCCAGGGCGTCGTCGTAGAAGGCCTGGACCTCCGGGCCCGTGAGCGGCACCTGGAAGCTGAGCGTGCGCGACCCTTCCGCGTTCACGCGCAGCACCCCGTTGGCCCGCGGCGGCAGCGGCGCGAAGTCCCCGGCGGCTTCCGGTGGACGCGCCAGCGCGTGGTTCGCCTCGCCCAGGTACAGCGTGGTGGTGCCGTCCGGCTGCGGCATCATCACCACCGTGTAGGTGATGCGGCGGCGCGGATCCAACGCGGTGAGCATGGCCGCGTTGTTCGCGTACTGGGCCTGCTCCTTGCCGGGCGGCACGTAGAGCCCGCCGTCGCGGAACGCATCCGCGAAGCGCTGCACCAGGTCCCGGATGTTCTCCTTCACGTGCACCGCGCGCAGCGCCACGGGGATGCCGCCCGCCTCCACGATGTCGCTGGACTCCACGTGCGCGATGACCTGGAGCCTGGGCCACGCGAAGCGCGGCGCCGCCTGCACGCCCGCGTCCGGGACGCCCGCGTCCGGGACCTGGGCCCCGGCGGACAGCGCCATCATCAGCGCCAGCACTCCGCCCGCCACGCGCCCGCGGACATCCGCCCGGCTCAATGCGGCACGCCTCCCAGCCACTTGTTGCGCCGGCCTTCACTCCGGTAGTTCGGGGTGACGTTGGGCGCCACGAAGGGGGTCGTCTCCCAGACGGTCTGGTTGCCCGCGTGCGACGCGCCGATGCTCTGCTCGTAGTTGCTCTCCGCGCCGCGGAAGCTCATGAAGAACTGGTCCTCGTTCACGCCGCCCTCCGCGCCCACGCCGGCCATCAGCGCGGTGCCCGCGTTCCCGCCGCCGCCGTTCTCGCGGTACACCCGCTCCGCCCACCCGTAGTAGTCCACGTTCGCGCAGGGGCCACCGGTGTTGGTGCTGAGCGGGCACTCGCGCCCTTCCGCCACGCCCCCGAGTCCCCAGTCGTCCAGCAGCATGAAGAAGCGCCGCGTGCAGCGCCCGCCGGACGCGCGCCCGGCGGCGCACACGCGGAACTGGTCGCTGGCCAGCCGGTGCGACACCTTGAAGAACTCCGGCTCCATGAAGTTGCCCAGCCGCTCCGCGCGCAGCGTGGTGGACGCGTTGCAGGAGATGCCGTCGGACTGGGTGACCATGGCCAGCCCCAGCGCCGCCGAGCCCGGATCCGCGTCCTCCGGACGGGTGCCCAGGATGCCCACGGGGCTGCCCGTGGGCCGCGTGGGCTCACAGTCCACCTCCACCCGCGTGGCGCGCGCGATGGCCAGCTGGAAGGTCATCCTGCTGCTCGTCTGGCTGGCCCGGCCGTCGAAGTCCTGGTAGCGCCCGGAGGCCTCCGAGGACGCCAGCGCCTCCGCGTTCGAGCGCTGGAAGACGCCGTTCTGCGGGTTGTGCATCACGTGCCCGGTGGCCTCCCACAGCGCGAAGTTGGCGGCCTCCTGCACCTTGAGCGTCAGCGCGCCCACCTCCGCGAAATAGATGCCGAAGAGGAGGATGGTGACGAACACCATGGACCCGAGCGCCGTCTCGACGAGCGCCTGTCCGCGGCGCGACCTGGAAGCGTGCGCGCGCATCAGTACCTCCCGCCCGTGCTGCTGCCGCCCCGGTAGCCGGCGCTGTCCAGCCGGCGCAGGGTTTCCGCGTGCTCGGAGAAGCCCGCCTGCTGCAGGCGGTGGGCGGGCTTGTCGTCGCGGGCGCCCTCGGTGCTCACCAGCGTGGCGCGCCAGAAGGGGTTGAGGAAGTTGGGCGGCTCCTCCCAGCCTCCGCCCGCCGCCGCCGGCCGGGGCCGGTGGTAGTAGGCGAGCCCCGCGGCCAGCGCCACCTGGTTGCGCTGCACGTCCTCGCGGCCCGTGGGCTGGATGCGGCCCAGCGGCGCGGCGTTGTCGAACTCCGTCTCCTGGTTCGCGAACTTGAAGGTGAACAGCAGGTTCCAGGGATCCGGCTTCGCACGGCGCGCGTCGCTGGCGTAGTCGCGCAGGAGCATCGCGTACAGCTTGGGCTGGCCGTAGTCGTTCTCATCCGCGTTGCCGTGCAGGAGCGCCGCGTTGAAGCCCACCGAATAGGGCCAGATGCCGGGGCACACCACGCACTCGCCCAGCGTGTGGCGCTCGTCCACGGTGGTGTTGTTCTCCGCGCCCTGGCCGGGCGGCGGGCTGTTCGCGCCGTAGACGTGCTGGTCCTCGTTGGACTGGCGCTCGTCGGACATCACCCACGCGTCCGTCGCCGTGGCGGTGATGGGGGTGCCGTCCGGGCAGGTCTCCGTGATGGCGCGGCCGTGGTCGTGCGCCCACGAGTTGCGGCCGGAGATGGTCTCGTAGGTGGAGGAGTCCATCGCGGCCGCGCTGGCGTAGTGCTGGAAGCCCGGGTTGTGCGCGGCGGCGCCCGAGCCGAAGCCCGCGCTGCCGGTGGGCCGGTTGTGCACCCAGGTCCAGCCCAGGCTGCCCATGGTGGCGTTGCGCGTGGCGTTGCCCTGGCCTCCACCGGTGGGCATCACCGCGCCGGCGGTCTCCGGCACCGTGCCGGTCTTCTCCTGCTGCATCAGGTCGTCGTAGCTGGAGCCGGCCGCCGCGCCGCCGGACACCTCCGCCAGCGACTTGTTGGCGCCCTCGGGCGGAGCGAACAGCTCCGGGTTGATCTCCTTGGCGATGAGGTTCGTCAGCCCCTGGTTCGCCAGGTGCGTGCCGATGAGCTGGTTGTAGATGGCCAGCGACGAGCGGAACATGTCGCCCGCGCGCCCCTGCAGGGACAGCGTCTGCATGGCCGCCGCCTGGTCCAGGGCGGACCACGCCGGGTCGGGCATGGGGCACGCGGACGTCTGCCGCGCGGCGTACATCTGGCTGCCGTAGCTGATCATCGACTGCGTGCCCGCCATGGCCACCATGTGGGCAATCTGCGCGCGGTTCATCACCGCGATGGCGTTGAACGTGCGCGCCGTGGACACCGCCTGGCTGTAGGCCGCCGCGTCCGCGGCCATCTGGATTTCGACGCGCTCCTTGGCGCGCATGCCGAAGCCCAGCGTGAGCAGCACCATCAGCGTCAACAGGAGGAACGTCAGCGAGAACAGCACCAGCGCCTGGCCGCGCGCGCCGGACTTCAGAAGCCGTGCAGGCTGCATCCGGCACCTCCATTGAAGTTCGACGCCTTCACCGGGGTCATCATCCGCATGGCCGCGTGGACCTGGATGGGGAACAGGTAGTGGCCCTGCGCGTTCCAGCGCACCATCCGCTCGCCCAGGTCGCCGCCGGGCCAGTCATCCGGCCCCAGCTCCACGTCGGTGTCCGCCCACCAGTCGGACTCCTTCTGCGCCGGGTTGAGCGGGTTCGCGTTCGTGTAGTTCTTCAGGTGGAACTGGGCCAGGAACATCCGGCTCATCACCCAGTCCGCGAACGGGATGCGCATGTAGTACCAGGCCACCATGCGGATCTCGAGCGTGCGCCGCTGCAGCTCCGCGGCCGAGTCCGTGGGCGCGTCGAACAGCAGGTCCTCGTCGCCCGCGAGGCTGCGCACCCAGCCCACGTCCGGGGACTCGCGGACGATTTCGACCATGGGCCCTTCGGTGAAGAGCGTGCCCTTGGAGCCGCGCACGCGCAGGTAGTTGCGCTTGCGCTCGTCGAAGGCATTGGCCAGCTGCGCGGGCGTCCGGGTGTGCTCCACCGTGGGCAGCATCGTCACCAGCGCCGCGTGCGTCATCGCCTCGCAGCTGCCGTGGTTGAGGCTGCCCGCGCGCACCGCGCGGTACACCGCCACCTGCGCCAGGATGCGGCCCTGCAGCAGCATGAAGAGCTGCAGCGAGCCCAGCACCATGAACACCACCAGCGGCATGCACAACGCCGCTTCCACGGCGGCCTGACCGGACTCGTGCTGCCGACGTTGGGGACGGGGGAAGGCCATAGAGGGGGAGGCTGCCTTCCTCCTAGATTCTCGATGATTGGGGAATCGGTCAAATGGCCGGAGCCGCCCCAGGACCCATTCCATTACAACAGGACTGTTTGGTTCACTTGTTGAGGGTGAACCCGCAGGCCGCGTCCAGCACCACCTTCGCCCCGGCGAGCGCCCCCAGCAGGCGTTCATAGTGATGGCGCTCCGCGTCAACCTGGGCCTCCACCTCTTCCGGGGGCAGGCCCTGGTGGGAGAGGGAGAGGCGCAGGCGGCTGGCGGCCGCGTCGCGCTCCGCCTCGATGGCGGCCCGGGCCTTCTTCGCGGACCGGCCCAGCTCCGCCTCGGCGGCGGCCTGGGCCACGGGCAGCGCGGCGTCCACGAAGGCGCCGAAGCCGGGGAAGGCCTGGTGGACCTCGTCCCCCTTCAGGGCCTTGCCGTCCGCCTCCAGCGCGGGGAGCACGGCCGCGTCCGCCACGGGGCCCTGGGGCCCGTCCACCACGGCGACGGGCAGCAGCGAGCGCGCGAGGAAGCGCGCCAGCTGGCGGCTGGGCACGCGGGCGCCGGGGGTCGTGTCCTGGGGCTCCGGCAGCTGGACGTGGAAGAGCAGCTCCAGGCCGCGCGCGGGCTTCTTCACCGAGCGCTTCTCGATGTGGCGGAAGCCGCTGCGGCCGTAGGGGCCGTCCTTGAGGAAGCCGAACAGCGCCTCCACCAGCGGGTGGCCGGTGGCGAAGTACTCCAGCTCCTCCGCCTCCACGGCGGTGTCGCGCCAGAAGGTGCCCAGCACGGTGCGGTCCTGCATCACGTCGATGCCGGGCAGGCCCTCGACGTTGAGCGCGTGGCCGAACTGGAAGGCCACCTGGAAGGCCTCCACCTGCTCGTCGGTGTCCACGCCAATGCCCACGCGGCGCGCCAGCTCCGTGACGGTCTCCTCCAGGCGCTCGTCCAGGTCGCGCGCCACGCTCCACAGCCCGTCCTCCAGCGGCGGAGCCTCCTCGTCGGAGTCCTCGTCTGGAGGTTCTTCGCCCATGCGCTCCTGCGCGCGCGCCACCAGCCGGGCCACGGCGGGCTTGTCGAAGCTGCGCACGTCCAGGAGCGGGTCGTACGCGCGCTTCACCTGCTCCCGCGCCGCCTCCACGCGGGCCTTCAGCTCGGAGGCGTAGTCCACGCGCGCCTCGCGGGGCAGCAGGGCCAGGTCCGCGATGCGGTCCTCCACCTCCTCCAGCACCGCGTCCAGGCCGCCCACCGTCTCACCGAAGACGCCCACGGCGTCCGCCAGCAGCATCAGCACGTCCGACGCGAGCGTGCCCGCGGGGTCGAAGACGTGGATCTCCACCGGGTGCGTCTGGCCAATGCGGTCCAGGCGGCCAATGCGCTGCTCCACCGTGGAGGGGCTCCATGGCAGGTCGTAGTGGACCAGGTGATGCGCGAACTGGAAGTTGCGGCCCTCGCCGCCCACCTCCGTGCACAGCAGCACCTGGGGGCCCTCCGGGTCGCGGAAGCGCGCCACCTGCCGGTCGCGCTCCACGAGCGGCAGGTCGCCGTGGTAGCCCAGCGCCTCCACGCCCTCGCGCGACAGCTCCGACTGGAGCGAGTCCAGCGTGTCGCGGCTCTCCGTGAACACCAGCACCTTCGCGCGCGGCTCCGCCTTCCAGATGCCGCGCAGCACGCCCACGAACGCGATGAGCTTCGCGTCGCGGCCGGTCAGCTTGAGGTCCGCGCCCTTCAGCGCCGGGTTGGACTTCACCGCGCCCATGAACGCCGCGGGGCTGGACTCCAGGCGGCGCAAGACATTGGCCAGCGGCGCGCCGCGCAAGCTGCCCTGCGCCAGCGTGGCCAGGGCCGTATCGCGCGCCTTCAGCTCCTCGGGCGTGAGCTGCACCGGGTGCCGGTGGAGCCTGCGCGTGGAGAAGCCGCCCACCACCGCGCGCCGGTTGCGCACCAGCCGGTCCGACAGGCTGTACGTCTCCGCCAGGTGTGAGAGCAGCGCCTCCTTCTCCTTCAGCGTCTGGAGCCGCGCGTCCTCCGGGAAGCGCTTCGCCAGCGAGGCCACGGCGGCCTTCGCGTCCTTGCCGTCGGCCTTGCCCTCCATGAGGGCGCGCACCGCGGTGGACAGCTCCTCCTGGCGCTGGAGCCGCGCCTCGAAGCCCTTCACCGACGGCGCGGTCGCCGCGTCGATGAGGGTGAGCAGCCCGTGGTACTCCGCCGGGTCCAGCTGCATGGGCGTGGCGGTGAGCAGCAACAGGCCCCACGAGTTCGCGGCCAGCCCCTTCGCGGCGGCGAAGGCCTTCTCGCCCTTCAGGTGGTGCGCCTCGTCGATGATGACCAGGTCCCAGAAGGCGTCCTCGGCCGCCACCTCCTCGCGGTGCTCGCGCGTGCGGCTGAGCAGCTCCAGGCTCGTCACCACCAGCGGGAAGCGCGCCCACGGGGAGACGTCCGGCGCCTCCTTCAGCGACTGCTCGTAGCGGTCCGAGTCCATCAGCGTGAAGAGCTGGTTGAACTTGTGGAACAGCTCCACCAGCCACTGCACGGTGAGGTGGCTGGGCGCCACCACCAGGCAGCGGCGCGCCAGGCCCACCAGCCGCAGCGCGCTGAACACCATGCCCGCTTCAATCGTCTTGCCCAGGCCCACTTCATCCGCCAGCACGAAGCGCGGCCGGCGCGCGGACAGCACGCGCTGCACCACGCCCACCTGGTGCGGCTTCACCATCACCCGGCTGGCCAGCAGCGCGCCCAGCGCGTCACCGCGGCGCTCGTCGTCCAGCACCAGCGCCTGCTTGCGCAGCATGAACGCCTTCGCGTCCCCCACCCGCCCGTCGCGCAGCGTGGACAGGAGGTCGGAGCGCGGCGCCAGCGCGCGGACCTCGGACTCCGGCAGCTCGTCCTCCTCGCCCGTGTCCTCGAAGCGCACCACGTAGCGGCGCAGCCCGCGCGCGCCCGGCTCCTCGCCCAGGATGGTGGCCTTGCGCCCCTTCGGCGTCTGGATGGGCTCGCCCTTGGGCAGCTGGTACGGCACCAGCGCGCCGCCGCGCGTGGACACCAGCACCGGCGCATCCTCGCGGGACGGGAAGGCGATGAGGGCCTTGGCCCCCTGCTCCTGCAGCGACACCAGATGCCCCACGCCCCATTCGGGCTGCGGGAGGTAGCGGACCTTCAGACCTTCGACGAGAGACGCCATATGCCGTGCAACACCCGGATGCGAGGAGGGGGGCGCTGCATAACGTCCCGGCGCCCGGAAGGCCATTTCACGAGCACCTCCTCCCCCTCCAACCCCTTGATTCCAGGCCCGAGTTCCCGGCAGCCCCGGAGCCCTGTCCTCCGCCAGACAGCCCCGCCGCGTCCTGTCGGCCGGAAACTTCCCCTCCTGTCAGGTAGGCTCCATGATTCCATGACAAACGGGTAAAAACCGGGTTATAGGATACCCTGCCCGGCAGTGCGATGTCGCTCACCCCACCTTTTCGGTGATGTTGAGGGTCCTTCTGCACAGAAGCGCTCGGTGCCGTCGGGGGGGAGTGCCACATGTTGCGACGTTGGACCTTCGCGCAGAGGGTAGGTGCGGGTCTGTCCGTATGCCTTCTGGCCGGACTCATCCTGCTCGCCACCCTGGTGTCCGCGACCCACACGCTGGCGGTGGACGATGGGGCCTTCCTCCATCACGCCTCCGACATCCTCGTCGGCCTGCTGGGCCTGGGCGCCCTCGTCGCGCTGGTCATGGTGCTGCGCAACGCGCTGGGCCCCATGCACGCGGAGCGGCTGCAGAGTGAACAGCGGTTGCACCTGTTCATGGATGGCGTGAGCGACTACGCGCTGTGCTTCCTGGAGCCGGACGGCACGGTGTCCTGCTGGAGCACGGGCGCGGAGCGGCTCACCGGCTGGACGTCGTCGGACATCGTGGGCCAGCGCTCGGAGGTGCTGCACGTGCCGGACGCGGTGACGCACGGCCTGCCCGCGTCCCACCGGGAGCGGGCCGCGCGCGAGCGGCGCCTGCAGTCGGAGGGCTGGCGGCTGCGCAAGGACGGCTCGCGCTTCTGGGCGGAGACGCTGCTCACCGCGCTGTACGCGGAAGGGGGCACGCTGCAGGGCTTCGCGGAGGTGACGCGCGACATCACCGAGCGCAAGCGCACCGAGCGCATGCAGGCGCTGCTCGCGGAGGCCGGCCGCGTGCTCCAGCCCCAGGCCGGGGCCAAGGAGCTGGGAAACGCGCTCACGCGCCTGTGCGTGCCGGAGATCGCGGACGCGTGCGTGCTGTACCTGCCGGACGGCAACGGCGACGTGCGCCCCGGCGCGGTGGCGTGCGCGGACTCGGCCACCCAGACGCGGCTGTGGGAGCCCCTGATGCGCCGGCCGTCGTTGGACGAGTCCGGCCCCGCGCGCGTCGTCCACACCGGCCGCGCCGAGCGCTTCGCCGAGGTGGACCCGGACCGGCTGCCGCCCTCCGTCAGCGACAGCCCCTACGCGGGGCTGTGGCGCGCGCTGGGCGTGCGCTCCGCGCTGAGCGTGCCGCTCATCGTGGACAACCGCGTGCTGGGCGCGCTGTGCCTGCTGTCCACCCGGCCGCACCGGCACTACGGCGCGGTGGACCAGGCCTTCCTGGAGGAGCTGTCCGCCCGCGCCGCGCTGGCGCTGGACAACGCCCGCCTGATGGCGGCGACGCAGAACGCGCTGGAGCTCATCGGCGTGGCGGCGCACGACCTGGGCACCCCGCTGAGCTCGCTGCAGCTGCGCCTGCGCCGCGTGCGCCTGCAGTGCGCGCCCGCCCACGCGGAGGACTCGCGCCTGCGCGAGGGGCTGCTTTTGGCCGAGGAGGAGACGAAGCGGCTGGGGCGGCTGGTGCACAACCTGCTGGACCTGTCGCGCCTGTCCGGCGGCCGGCTGGTGCTGGAGGCCCAGCCCATGGACCTGGCGGAGCTGGCGCACGAGGTGGCCGCCCGCCACGAGGACCAGGCCGCCGCCGCCGGCTGCGCCCTCACCGTCCACGCCCCCAGCGGCGCCCGCGGCCGCTGGGACCGCCAGCGCCTGGACCGCGTCCTCACCAACCTGGTCTCCAACGCCCTCAAGTTCGGCCGGGGCCAGCCGGTGGAGGTGCAGGTGGACGTGGATGAGGACGCACACCGGATCCGCATGTCGGTGCGGGACCACGGCGCCGGCATCCCCCAGGAAGCCCAGCAGCGCCTGTTCACCCGCTTCGAGCGGGTCACGACGGACAGCCGCGCGCCGGGCTTCGGACTGGGCCTCTACATCGTCCGCCAGCTCGTCGAGGCCCACGGCGGCACCATCCGCGTCCACTCGAGGCTGGGAGAGGGCGCGGAGTTCACGGTCGAACTCCCTTTCACCCCGGAAACCCCGTCAGAAATCGTTTCCTCGATTCGCGCATGACCCTCCCGGGTGGGTTGCGCCCCAGCACCCCGTCCCATCCAGTCACCAACAGTCCGAGTTCGCCTCTGACTAGAATTATTCTCAGAAGTTGAATCCTTCTGTTGATTGTGGATATTCTCCGTGCGGCTAGAACTGCTCGTTTTCGGCAAAAGCCGGATTTGAGCGCGACCCTCCGCCAGCGTCCCCCCGACGCAAGGGCACCCGGGTCCACTGGCCGCGACGCTGCTCCGGCAGCCGTCCGCACATACGCGTTCGGAGGAGTCCCCTCATGGGTGGAGCTGACAAGATTCAGGAGCGGTGTACGCGCACTCCCCGCCTGTTCACGGCGGGCCGCGCGAGCCTGCTGGCCACCCTGGCCAGCCTGACGGTGGCGTGCGGCGGTCCGGAGTCCGAGGAGCTGGCGTCCCCCGCTGGCCTGGAGCCGGAGCTCGCGGTGCAGGACCAGGCGCTCTCCGACGACGACGCCCGCAGGGGTGGCAGCAACGGCGCCTCCGCTCCCGTGGGCCTGGCGCTGGAGGTGGACAACGGCGAGGGCGTCCCCCTGAAGGTGAAGGCCGGCCAGACCTTCTGGGTGAACCAGATTGACCTGCGCGCCTCCATCCTCGCCACGCAGGACGAGGGCGTGGACGGCCTGCGCCAGAACAGCGACTTCCTGGCCATCGGGTGGGGCGGTGTGCGTCTGGCGGACCAGGAGTTCGTCGGCCTGTCGAACCCGGACGGCACGTTCACCCGCCGCCGGTTCTACCGGGACGCGGCGTGGATGAAGGCGACCAGCCTCTTCACGGTGGAGCCGGTGGACGCGCGCGGCGTGCTGACGGGCGCGCCGGTGCTGCTGAACATCGGCAGCGACGACACCCGCCGCACGGAGCGTGACGACTTCTTCATCCGCCGCATGCGCGCCATCCAGTGGACGCGCGACTGCCGCTCGCTCACGGACTGCACGGGCGCCCGGGCCTATGAGGAAGAGGCCCTGGTGGAGCTGCGCAACGCGTACGACCACGCGAAGAAGAAGACGCTCACCTTCACCTCCCGCACGGTGGGTCTGCGCCTGCGCTGGAGCCTGCGCCCGTTCGCCCCCTACTACATCCCTGTCACGCAGGTCTCCAAGCCGGAGTACGGCTACGGGTTCGGCATCGACATCAAGCCCGTGACGAAGCCCCGCAAGGACGGCACGTATGCCCCCGGGTCGGACGTCACCTTCCAGATGACGCTGAAGGACGGCAAGGGCAAGCGGCTGCACCCGGCCGGGAGCCTGCCAACCTACAATGAGGTCGCACCTCCGGGCGCTCCCGGCAATCCGGCGGGGATCCAGTACTATCAGGCCTTCTTCAACCCCACGACGACCTACTACCGCCGCAAGCACCAGGAACGGATGATGATGACGCAGCTCATCGGGCCGGCGCAGGACATCCAGCCCATCCGGAGCATCGTCGACCTGGAGGCCTTCCTGGATGACTCGCAGGACGTGCAGACCATCGCCACCCCGGAGCGCGACGGCGTCTATGCGCAGTTCATGACCTTCCCCCCGTCGAACAAGCTCTTCGGCGGCGCCTTCTTCCCCAACGAGGGCCGCTGGGACGCGCCCGTGAGCGACACCTGGACCTACCACCTGCCCGCGAACGCGAAGCCCGGCACCTACCTGGTGACCGCCAAGGCGCGCCGCGTGTACCTGGGCGAGGACCGGCCGGCGTCGCGCACCATCGAAATCCAGGTGGGGACGAAGACGCACACGGAGACGGCGCTCACCACCGGCCCCTGCAACACCTGCCACAGCAAGGGCGGCGAGCTGAGCGAGGTGCTGCATGCGAACGACAACCGCGCCGCGTGCGCGTCGTGCCATGCTCCGCTGGGCTTCGAACTGGAAGGTCCCATCTTCGTGCGCACGCACTTCATCCACTCGCGCTCCAACCGCTTCGACGCGCCCCTGGAGAAGTGCTCGTCCTGCCACCTGAAGCAGGAGACCACGCAGCGCACCAGCAAGGCCGCCTGCCTGTCGTGCCACAAGAGCTACCCCGACAGCCACGTGGAGAAGTTCGGCCCCATCGAGAGCATGTACGTCGGCGGGGGCCGCGAGTCGTTCCAGCAGTGCACCGGCAGTTGTCACAAGACACACCCCGGCGCCGGCTTCTAGCCGCCGCCGGTTCGCACGGAGGTCCTCATGGCGCACGTGAAGATGCAGACGGCTCGTTCCACCCTCACGGATCCGGTCGCCGTCGCCGAGGACCTCCTGCGCCAGCTCCACGGTCCCCCGCCGAAGCTGGTGACGCTGTTCGCGGCCCGCCAGCTGGACCAGCGCGCGCTCAACCGCGCGGTGCGTGAGCGGCTGCCCAAGGACACCCGGCTGGTGG
Source organism: Corallococcus exercitus (assembly GCF_042231735.1). Lineage (GTDB taxonomy): Bacteria > Myxococcota > Myxococcia > Myxococcales > Myxococcaceae > Corallococcus > Corallococcus exercitus_B. The sequence goes on along the minus strand of NZ_CP102577.1, from coordinate 7,560,006 downwards.
GCGCCACCACCGCCGGCGAGCTGGACAACAACGGCATCCACGAGAACAGCGCAGTGCTGGGCGCGCTCTCCGGCGACTTCGAGGTGGGCCTGGGCCTGGGCAGCGGGCTCGCCGGGGACGCCATCGCCGCGGGCGCCATGGCCATCAAGCGCGCGTGCGAGGAGCTGGGCGTGCGCCAGCAGGACCTGGACGCGCGCCGGTACGTGGGCCTCGTGATTGACGACGGCTTCCGCTACAAGAAGGAAGAGCTGCTGCTGGGCATCCTGGAGAAGAACCAGACCCTGGTGCTCGTGGGCGGCGGCGCCAGCGACTCGGAGACGGACCCCGCGCGCCAGTCCGCGCTCATCCACGTGGATGGCGAGGTGGCCGGCGACGGCGTGCTGGTGGCCCTGTTCAAGACGAACGCCCCCTGGGCCGCGCTGCGCTCGCACTGGTACGTGCCCACCGGCGAGCGGCTCACCATCACCAAGGTGGACGAGACGCACACGCGCGCGCTCGAAATCGACGGCAAGCCCGCCGCGCGGCGCTACGCGGACATCCTGGGCGTGGAGAACATCGCGGACCTGGAGTTCGGGCGGCCGGGCGGCTTCGCGTCGCGCCCCACCGCGCTCAAGGTGGGCCGCGAATACTTCATCCGCGCCGCCTGGCGGCCCCTGGAGGACGGCTCCATCCTCTTCGCCAACCTCCTGGAGGAGGGCAGCGAGCTGGACCTGATGAAGGCCGGGGACCTGGCGGGCATGACGCGGGACTTCTTCCAGGAGGAGCTGCCCAGGCGGGTGCAGAACCCCCAGGCCGCCCTCCTGTTCCACTGCAGCGGACGCATGTGGTACGCGGGAGCCACTGGCACGGTGCCGAAGCTCTCCGAGGCCATGAAGCTCGCGCCTTCCGCCGTTGGGATGAACGTGCACTTCGAGATCTACTCGGGGTTCCACATCAACACCACGCTGACCGTGCTCGCGTTCGGCTCCAACTAAAAGACCATGGCCCACCACCCGTTCGACGTGGCCCACGCGGAAGCGCCCCTCGGTTACACCCTGTCCCTGCTCCTGGTGGGTAGCGAGCGTGAGACGCGCGCCATGCGCGACGCGCTGGAGAAGGAGGACATCCTCTCCATGCTCACGCTGGAGCCCGTCAGCACGCGGGAGGCCCTGGAGCAGGCGCTGGAGCGCCCCTGGGCGCTGGTGCTGGTGGGGTCCGAGCTCCCCGGCATGGGCTGGGAGGACATCCAGGCGGAGTGGGTGAAGCGCGGCCAGGAGACGGCCTTCGTGGTGAGCGCGCCCACCTGGAGCGCGGACGCGCTCGCCGCCGTCATGCGCGCCGGGGCGCGCGACTACGTCACCGAGGACCGCTACGGCCACCTGCCCTTCGTGGTGGCGCGCGAATTGCGCCTGCACGCCGAGCGCGCCCAGCACCAGATGACGGGCGTGGAGCTCAAGCGCACCAACTACCTGCTCAGCAACATCATCGACGCGCTGCCCTTCGTGCTGTTCGTGAAGGACGCGGAGACGCGCCGGCTGGTGGTGGTGAACAAGACGTTCGCGGACGCCTTCAAGGTCACCAAGGAGTGGCTGCTGGGGAAGCTGGACCACGACTACTTCCCCAAGGAGCAGGCGGAGTCGTTCGTCGCCATCGACACCGAAATCCTCGAGACGCGCCGGATGAAGACGTTCGAGGAGGTGGCCCGCGCGGACGGCGTGGACCGCATCTTCGCCACGCGCAAGATTCCGCTCCTGGACGACCAGGGCGTCGCGCGCTTCGTGATGGGCGTCACGGAGGACATCTCCGAGCGCAAGCAGAACGAGGAGGCCCTGCGCGCCTCCAGGGATGAGCTGGAGGCCGCCAACAAGCAGCTGGCCGCCAGCCTGGAGGAGATCAAGAAGACGCGCGCGGTGTCCGCCCGCTCCCTGGCCAGCTACCAGCAGCGCGCGCTCCAGATGGAGATCATCCGCCAGCAGAACGAGGACCTGGACCGGCTGGCCCAGGAGCTCTCCGTCGCCAAGCGCAACGAAGAGGAGCGCGCCCGCGAGGCGGAAGGCGCCGTGCGCCTCAAGAGCGAGTTCCTGGCGAACTTCAGCCATGAAATCCGCACGCCGCTCAACGGCATCATCGGCTACTGCGACCTGCTCATGCGCGAGGAGGGCAACCGCCTGACGCCGCACGGCCGGCGCGACCTCAACGTGGTGAAGACGAACGCCAAGACGCTCCTGGCGCTCATCAACGACATCCTGGACCTGTCCAAGATTGAAGCGGGCCGCGTGGAGGTCGTCACCGAGCCGGTGGACGTGCAGGAGCTGGCCGACGAGTGCATGGCCACGGTGAAGGAGTACCTGAAGGGCAAGGACGTGGCCCTCACCGTGAACGTGGACAACGACGCGAAGGAGATCCGCACCGACGCGCTGAAGCTGCGGCAGATCATGCTCAACCTCCTGAGCAACGCGGCCAAGTTCACCGACACGGGCGAGGTCGCGCTCACGGTGGTGCCCGCGGGGAGCGGCGAGCTGCTGATGACGGTGGAGGACACCGGCGTGGGCATCCCGGGGGATCAGCTCCCCTTCATCTTCGAGAAGTTCCGCCAGGTGGACGGCACCACCACGCGCAAGGTGGGCGGCACGGGGCTGGGGCTGGCCATCGTGCGCGAGCTCACCCGCGTGCTGGGCGGCACGGTGGACGTGAAGAGCACGCTGGGCCGCGGCTCCACCTTCACGGTGCGGCTGCCGGACGTGCTGGCGACGACGGTGGGCGCGGACAGCCCGCACGCCACGGAGCGCCTGGTGCCCGTGCAGGACGTGGCCCAGCGGCTGGCGCCCATGGCGCGGCCGGGCAGCACGGTGCTGGTGGTGGACGACGACGTGCTCATCCAGCAGCTCGTCACCGGCCAATTGGAGCCCGCGGGCTTCAAGGTGGTGACGGCGAATGACGGGCTCGCCGCGCTGAAGCTGGCCCGCGAGGTGAAGCCGCAGGCCATCCTGCTGGACATCCACCTGCCGCGCATGGACGGCTGGTCCGTCTTGAGCCAGCTCAAGAGCGACCCGGCGCTCGCCGCCATCCCGGTCATCCTGGTGTCCGTGGAGGAGCAACGCGCGCGCGGCTTCAGCCTGGGGGCGTGCGAGTACCTGGTGAAGCCGGTGGAGCCGGAGCGCCTGGTGGACGTGGTGCAGAAGAGCCTGGCGTCCGCGGGCGCTTCCGCCTCCACGGGTGACGTGCTGGTGGTGGACGACGACGCGGCCACGCGCGAGCTGGTCAGCCGCAACCTGCGCCGCGCGGGCTTCAGCACCAACGAGGCGCGCAACGGCGAGGACGCGCTGCTCAAGGCGCGCGTGTCGCCGCCGTCGCTGGTGGTGCTGGACCTGATGATGCCCAACCTGGACGGCTTCGAAGTGCTTCGCCGGCTGCGCGCGGAGAAGCTGTCCGTGCCGGTGGTGGTGCTCACCGGCAAGACGCTCTCCAACGAGGAGGAGACGCTCCTGCGCGACGGCTTCGCCGGCTTCGTGCGCAAGGGCGGCCACGCGCTGGAGGACGTCATCGCGCAGGCCAAGGGGCTGCTCATGTCCCAGCGGGCGGCCAGCGCGGGCAAGCTGCCCCGCGTGCTGTACGTGGAGGACAGCGAGCAGAACCGCGACATCGTCCGCCGCTACCTGGGCGGACTGTATGATCTCATCGAGGCGGAGGACGGCGAGCAGGGGCTGGAGCGGGCCCGCAACGACGCGCCGGACCTCATCCTCATGGACCTGTCCCTGCCGCGGCTCGACGGCTGGGAAGTCACCCGCAGGCTCCGCGCGTTGCCGGATGGGCAGAATGTGCCCGTCATCGCCGTGACGGCGCACGCGGGTCGCGAATACCAGGACAAGGCGCAGGCGGCCGGCTGCACGGCCTACATGACCAAGCCCCTGGACCGCGATCAGCTCATCGAGACGATTCGTCAGTACCTAGGGAGAAGCCATGGCTGAAGCAAAACCGCGCGTCCTTGTCGTGGACGACGATCCGGACCTGCTCGACCTCGTGCAGCGCTCGCTGAGCGCGTACGGGTTCGATGTGCAGACCCACACGTCCGCCCTGGGCGTGTCCAACATCGTGCGCGCCTCCGAGCCGGACTTCGTGCTCATCGACGTGAATTTCCCCGCCCTCAAGGGGGACAAGGTGGTGGGGCTGGCGCGCCAGTACGCGCCCCCCGGCACCCGCTTCATCCTCTACTCCGCCTCCGACGAGGCCAAGCTGCGCTCGCTGGCCATCGCGTCCGGTGCGGACGGCTACATCTCCAAGAGTGTCCAGGGCGCCGACCTGGCCCAGAAGCTCCACGCCATGCGCCTGAAGCCGCGGCCGGCGTCGCAGAACCGGAATCCCTCACCGGTTGAGAACTGACTCACCCCCGGGTACGCCCGACCCCTCGGGCTACCCCCTCCCTCCGGGACGATGGGAATCTCAAGAATCGATAACCTGCAACCCTGGTATGACTTGAAGTTCACCAAAAGGGCTGTAAGGTAGTCGCTTCTAGAGATTTACGCGCTCACTGTTCTTCCCTGCTGGGGCGCGCCTCACCCACCACGAACCTGCCTGCGTCCCCCCGGAGGCACCTTGCATACGTCGACCGATTACAGCCACGCGGAAAAGCTGAAGCATGAGCTGACTCAACCCATGTTCAACGTCATGTTGAAGAAGTGGGTGGGCAAGGGCGAGCTGGACTACGAGCGCTACCTGCACACGGACACCCTGCTGTCGCTGCAGTCGCCGGAGGGCGAGCTGGTGTCGCACGACGAGCTGATGTTCCAGATCGTCCACCAGTCGCAGGAGCTGTACCTGAAGCTGGCGTCGCGGGAGATGGTGGAGGTGGTGGCGGAGATGGACCGCGACGCGCTGTGGGCGGTGGTGGCCCGGCTGGCGCGGGTGCAGAAGATCATCGCGGGCATCAGCTCGGAGATGGCCATCCTGGAGACGATGACGCCGGCGGAGTACCAGGTCATCCGCCGCAGCCTGGGCAACGGCAGCGGGCAGGAGTCGCCGGGCTACAACACGCTCCGCCACGCGGCGGACGGGCTGGAAGCCGCGATGGAGCGGATGCTGGAGCGCCGCGGGCTGACGCTGTTCCAGGTCTATTCGGCTGGGGGGCCGAAGGACCTGCAGCACGTCTGCGAGCAGCTGGTGACGGTGGATGAGAGCTTCCAGGGATGGCTGTACGCGCACTACCAGCTGGTGCGCCGGACGATTGGCATCGACCGCACGGTGAAGGCGCTGGACGGGCTGCCCTCGCAGGTGCTGCAGGCGCGGATGACGCTGCCGCTGTTCCGCGCGCTGTGGGACGTGCGCGTGGAGCTGACCGCGGGCTGGAAGCGCGAGGGTGGCTACGCGCCGGGTGAGGCGCGCACCGGTGGCGGCTGCCCGATGGCCGCGATCAACGCGATGAACGACGCGGCGGTGCACGCGCCGGTGGCCCAGGCGCACGCCGCGGCCCACGCGCAGCCGGCTCCGGCGGCGCACGCGCCCGTGGCCCACGCCCAGCACGCTCCGGCGCCGCACATGCACCACGCGCCCATGGCCCACGCGCAGCACGCCTCGGCGGCGCACGCGGCTGGGGCGCACGAAGCGCGCACCGGTGGCGGCTGCCCGATGCACGCGATGCACGGGCAGCACGCTTCGGCGGCGCACGCGTCCACCGTCCACGCCGCGCACGCCCCGGTGGCCCACGCGCAGCCGGCTCCGGCGCACGTGGCGCACGCGGCGGTGCCCCACACGCAGCCGGCTCCGGCGCACGTCGTGGCGGCGCACGCCCAGCCTGCTCCCGCGCACGTGGCGGCCCATGCTCCGCACGCTCCGGCCCACGTGGCGGCCCATGCTCCGGTGGCTCACGCCCAGCATCACACGCCGGTGCCGCATGCCCCGGTGGCCCACGCCCAGCCTCACGCGCCGGCATCGCATGCGTCGGCCGCCCACGCTCCGACGCCCCACGGGCCGCACTCGCATTCGCACGCCGCGCATGCTTCGGCGTACGCCCACGCCCAGGAGCTGCGGAGACTGCCGTGACCGTGGCGGCACTCCCGGGAGCCCTGCGCGCGGAGTACCCGCTGCTCCAGACCTGCACGTACCTCAACAGCAACTCCACCGGGGCGCTGCCCCGGGCGGTGGAGGGCGTGCTGGCGCAGTACTGGAACACGATGCGCGCGTGGCGCGATGACACCTGGGACGCGTGGCTGTCCCAGATGCAGGCGTACGCGGACGGCGTGGCGGGCCTCATCGGCGCGCCCGCCGGCTCCGTGGCGCTGGACACGAACCTGAGCGCGCACCTGTCGCGCCTGGCCTCGTGCCTGGAGTTCACCGGAGAGCGCCGCCGCGTCGTCGTCACCGACCTGGAGTTCCCCACGGTGCCCTTCATCTGGAAGGGCTTCGCGCGCTACGGGGCGGAGCTGGTCGTCGTCCCGTCGAAGGACGGCCGCGTGGATGAAGCCGCGCTGGAGGCGGCCATCGACGCGCGCACCCGCATCGTCTGCGTCGCCCACGGCGCCTTCGCCACCGGCGCCGTGCTGGACGTCGCGCGCATCGCGAAGGCGGCGCACGCGGCCGGGGCCCTCATCGCCACGGACGCGTACCAGACCGTGGGCACCGTCCCCGTGGACGTGCGGCAGCTGGACGTGGACTTCCTCATGGGCGGCGCGCACAAGTGGCTGGGCGGCTCCGAGGCCGCCTTCATGTACGTGCGCCCGGACCTGCTCCCCTCGCTGCGCCCCGCGGCCACCGGGTGGCTGGCGGGCGCGTCCCCGCTCGGCTTCCAGCAGACGACGGACTACGCCCCGGACGCCCGCCGCCTCATGGGCGGCACGCCCGCGCCCCTCATGGTGCTGCTGTCCCGTCCGGGCCTGGAGCTGCTCAAGGGCGTGGGCATCCACGCCGTGCGCGAGCACTCGCTGAAGCTCACGGACCGGCTGATGGCCCGCGCGGACGAAGCGGGCCTGCACGTGGTGACGCCGCGCGAGCCGCACCGGCGCGGCGGCGTGGTGGCGCTGCGCTTCCAGGGCGATGCCCAGGTGACCCAGCGGCTGGTGGCGCGCGGCTTCATCTGCAGCCACCGTGGATACCTGCGCGCCGCGCCGCACTTCTACAACTCGCCCGAGGAAGTCGACGCCTTCATGGACGCGCTCATCGAAGAGCAGCGCCAGGAGTCCGCATGAGCCCGGCCCCCTTCACCCGCGAGGCCCCGTCACCCCGCGCCCTCTTGCACCTGCTGTTCAACGGCGCCCGCGCGCTGGACGTCGTGCAGACGGCCCTGAACCTGGGCCTGCTGGACGCGCTGGAGCCGGGGCCCGTGACACTGGGCGAGCTGTCCGCGAAGCACGGCCTGGTGCCCAAGCGGCTCTACAAGTTCCTCGACTGCCTGGAGAGCCTGGGGCTCGTGCAGCGCGAGCAGCCCCAGGACGCGCTGGAGGCGGCCAGCTACCGCGGCGTCCCTGGCCTGCGCGCGGCGGCGGAGGCCGTGCTGGGCGCGAACTCGCTGGAGCGCGACCGCGAGAAGTACGACTGGAAGGCCCTGCACGGCCGGCTGCCGGAGACGCTGCGCGGCCAGCACTCCATGTCCGCCACGTCGTTCGACTGGCCCCCGCGCACGCCCGAGCAGGTGGAGGGCTTCGAGGCCAGCATGGCCGCGGGCCTGGGCCCCATCCTGGAGACGTTCCGCACGCACGCGGGCACGCTGTGGCCCTCCGGGGCGCGGCTGCTCGACGTGGGCGGCGGGGACGGCACGCTCGCCGAGCACCTCTTGCGCCAGCACCCGGCGCTCGCCGTGGACGTCTACAACCTGCCCGCCACCGAGGCGCTCGTCACGCGCACGCGCGAGCGCGCGGGCCTGTCCGAAGAGCGCCTGGGCTTCGTGGGTGGCGACTTCCTGAAGGAGCCCCTGCCCACGGGCTACGACGCGCTGTCGTTCGTGCGCGTGCTGCATGACTGGCCCGCGGAGGTGGCGCGCTCGCTCATGCAGGCCGCCTTCACCGCCCTGCCCTCCGGCGGGCGCGTGCTCATCTGCGAGGAGTTCCGCACCCCGGAGCGGCTGGCGGCCCAGTTCTTCTGGTCCTACTTCCTCATCGGCGTGGACACGTGCGTGAGCCGGCTGCGCGAGGTGGAGTTCTACCTGGAGGCGCTCACCGCCTCGGGCTTCACGCACGCGCAGGTGCTCCCCGGTCCCTTCGAGCTGGTGGTGGCCACGAAGCCCTGAAGTCCTGCCCCGGGCGCCCGCCCCGGGGCGTCCTCCCCGTCGCCCACGGCCCTGTCCTACGCTGGACACCCTGCACCTTCCGACAGGTCACAGCGGCGGGGGCAGTGGTCAACTTGTGTCTCAGCCAGACGCTGTAAACAGCCAAACGCAGACGGGAGGAGCCTGTATGACAGGTCCCCGGTCACGAACGGGGTTGAAGGCGGTAGGGCAGGACCACGGGTGGGAAGAAGCGCGGGAGTCACCAGCGCGGCGTGGTGGAAGATCGGCGGCGCGCACCCATCTGGAGCGCGAGGTGATGGTGCCGGTCGATGACGCCGTCCTCGTCCGGGGACGGCTGGCGGTGCCCGCGGGCGCCCGGGGCGTGGTGGTGCTGGCGCGCGGCAGCGACAGCAGCCTCCAGAGTCCCCGGCTCGCGCAGACCTCGCGCCTGTTCCAGGCGATGGGGCTGGGCACCCTGCTCATGGACTTGCTGACCAGCGAGGAGATGGAGGAGCGCAGGACGCGGCAGCTGCGCTTCAACGTGGGCCTCCTGGGCATGCGCATGGCGGGCGCGGCGCGGTGGCTCCAGCGTGAAGGCCCCACCCAGGGCCTGCGCGTGGGCTACTTCGGCGCGCACACCGGCGCGGGCGCGGCGCTGTCCGCCGCGGCCTTCCGGCCTGACCAGGTGGAGGCCGTCGTGTCGCGCGGCGGCCGTCCGGACCTCGCGGGCGCGGTGCTGCCCAAGGTGCGGGCCCCCACGCTGCTGCTGGTGGGCGGCGCGGACACGCTGGGCCTGGACATCAACCGCCGGGCCTACGAAGCGCTCCGCGCCGACAAGCGCATGGACGTCATCCCGGGCGCCACGCACCACTTCCAGGAGGACTCCGAACTGGAGCAGGTGGCGGAGCTCGCCGGGGAGTGGTTCCTCCAGCACCTGGGCGCTCCCCGGGACGCCGGGGAGGAAGCCGCGGCGCCCTGAAGGCCGGGCCCGAGGCCCACGGGCCTCAGGCCAGCACGGGGCGCGGCACGCCCAGCTCGCACGCCAGCACCGCGAGCTGGGCGCGGTTCTCCGGCCCCAGCTTGCGGTAGATGCTCGTCAGGTGCGCCTTCACCGTGCGCTCGGTGATGCCCAGGTGCGCGGCGATCTTCAGGTTGTCCGCGCCCGCCGCCACGTAGCCCAGCACCTCGCGCTCGCGCAGCGTGAGCCGCGACAGGGCCGGGGCCGTCGAGGACAGCTCGTTCAACTGCAAGGCATTGGGGTTGAGCATCTCCACGGGCAGCAGCCGCTCGCCCTGGGCCACGCGCCGCACCGCCTGGATGAGCTCATCGCAGCTCACGTTCAGCTTGCACAGGTAGCCCGCCGCACCCGCCTGGAAGCAGCTCTCCACCGTGGACGGAGCCTGGATGCCCGACAGCACCAGCGACCGGATGTGGGGATGGAAGTCGTGCAGGTGCTTCAGCACCGCGAGGCCGTCCTCCGCCTCGGTCCGGCCCACGTGCTCCAGCCGGAGGTCCACGAGGGCGACGTGGGGGGCGGCACCGCGCACCTGGGACAGGAACGAGCTGCTCTCCGCGCAACGGGACACCACCTTCATTCCCGCGCCTTCCAGCAGGGCCACCAGGCTCTCCCGGAAGATGAGCTGATCCTCCAGCAATGCCACGCGTATCTCCGCCCCCATCGAACTCATATCCATGATGCCAGCCTCGTCTTCCCGGGGAGCGGCTGCCGTCCCTCCCGGCGAAGAGCTTCACCCAAATGGATTTGGTTTCCGTCCCCCGCGAGCCGACTCCCCCCCGGGAGCGCGGCCTCCCAAGGCAGGAATGCCTCGGCAGAGGACATGCATAGCAGCCGTTTCAAGGAGCGGAAACCCTCACCGCCTCCAGGGGCTCGGAAAGACAACGCTTGGGCTGGCGCATTGAGTCACGGCCCCCGCCCGGACGACCACCCGCCCGAGTGCATGGACCCACAGCCACGGGTTTCACGACGGGGAGAAACAGACGTGCTCCCGGATTGAAAACCGGGGGCGGCCCTGGCTCGCGGACCTGGACCCGGGGCCAAGAGGGGGCGCATTCCAACCCTTGAGATTCACGGCTCCGCTCCCGGGCATGCGGGCTTGATGCTCCAGGAGGGCTGCGTTACTTCGTAGGTCATGCCGTCCAAGCCCTCCCGTGACAGCGCGGAGGAGAACCGCCTGCTCAAGAGCCGGGTGAAACCATTGAGGGCCCGCCGTCCCCCCCTGGAGCCGCCAGCGCCGCCGGATGCCGCGCTTGTGGAGAGCCCTGGGCTTTTGCGCGAGGACCGCGAGCTGGAGTCGAAGCACGCCGCGCTGGTGCGCAAGCTGGAGGAGCGCACCCCGCCGGCCCGGGCCCACGCGGAAGAGGAGCGGGTGGGCGCGCGCGACGCGGGCGTGGAGCAGGCCCACATCCGGGCCCTGGAGCAGGCCCACATCCGGGCCCTGGGAGAGCTGGCGGCGGGCATCGCGCACGACCTGCGCAACGCGCTCAACGCCATGCGCTTGCGGCTGGAGATGCTCCAGCGCGACACGGCCATCGCGGAGACCAGCCAGCGCCACCTGGACGCGCTGGCGTGCATCGTGTCCGACGCGAGCGGCCGCGTGGGGCGCCTCCAGGACTTCACGCGCCAGAAGCCCACGCACCAGGTCGAGCACGTGCAGCTCGTGGAGGTGGTCCGGGACGCGGTGGACATCGCGAGAGGCGGCATCGAGTACCGGGCCCGGAGCACCAGCGCCCCCCTCGTCCTGGAGCTGGCGCTGCCGGACGCGCTCCCGCTGGTGGCGGGCTCCGCCATGGAGCTGCGCTATGTCGTCATCAACCTGCTCATCAACGCACGCGACGCGATGCCTCACGGCGGGACCATCCGCGTGAGCGCGGGCCACCGCTCGAAGACCGTCTGGCTCAAGGTGGAGGACGAGGGCACCGGCATCCCCGAGGAGCACCTGGCGAACCTCTTCCAGCCCTTCTTCACCACCAAGGGCGACAAGGGCACGGGCCTGGGGCTGTCCATGGCCCATGGCGTGGTGACGCACGCGGGCGGAAAGCTCGGCGCGGCCAACCGTCCGGAAGGGGGCGCGGTGTTCAGCATCACCTTCCCGGCGCTGAAGGCCCCTACGCGCCGCAAGGCCCGCTGAGACAGGGTGTGATTTCGCGCAGAGTAAACCCGTAAAATTCCAGGGAGGCTGGCAAGGAGGGAGGGGGTGGGTCATACTCGGGACGTGCCCGGGCCACTGTCTTCCTTGGGGCGGCATCTTGCCGGCCGGGGCACCCAACTGTCGGTTCCAGGGGGAGCCACCATGTCGGAGTCGAAGATTCGCGTCCTCATCGTGGACGATGACCCGGACCAGCTCGCGCTGACGGAGCGCTCGTTGTCCTCGTACAACTTCGAGGTGCGCACCCACCGCTCGTCGCTGGGGGTCTCCAACCTGGTGCGCACCACGGCGCCGGACCTGGTGCTGCTGGACGTGAACATCCCCGCGCTGAGCGGCGACAAGGTGCTGACGCTGGCCCGGCAGCAGGCGCCGGAGCACACGCGCTTCGTCCTCTACTCCGCCTCCGACGAGTCGAAGCTGCGCGCGCTGGCGCTGGCGGCGGGCGCGGACGGCTACCTGTCCAAGAGCACGCAGGGCGCGGACCTGGCGCGCAAGCTGGAGCGGCTGCACAAGCGCCCGCGCGTCGCCGCGGGCACGTAGCGCCGCCCTGCCCCGCCCGCGCCTCGGGGGCTCACTCGCCCACGAGCGCGCCGACCTCCAGGAACACCTGCCGGAAGTCGCCCTGCGCGCCCACGAGGCGCAGGTTCTGCGCCAGCCCGCCGGTGGCGCGGAAGAACATCATCGCCTCCGGGGGCGGCCGGATGCGCATGATGCGCGCGGCGTTGCGCGTGAAGTGGTTGCGCATGTCGCGGTTGATGTCGCAGGTGCCGTAGTCATACGGAGCGCTGCGCATGGGCCGCCCGGCGATGTGCAGCACCTCGCGCAAGAGCACCTCCGCCTCCGCCTCCGGCAGCTCCACGGAGAAGCCCACCTCGCGGCACAGCCCCAGCACGTCCAGCGTCTCCAGCCGCAGCGCCTGCTGGAACATGCGGCGGTTGGCCGCGACGAAGCCCGGGCTGAAGCGCTTGATGGAGCCGAAGTCCAGAAGGCCCATGCGCCCGTCCGGCATCACCATGAAGTTGCCGGGGTGCGGGTCCGCGTGGATTTCCCCCGCGTCCAGGAACGGCCCGTAGGTGGCGCGGATGAGCTGGCGCGCGACGCGGAAGCGCGCGTCGTTGTCCGGCGACGTCGTCACCCAGTCCTTGAGCGTCTGGCCTTCCAGCAGCTCCAGCGTGAGCACGCGGTGGGCGCTGCGCTCCTCGATGACCTGGGGCACGTACAGGTCCGGCAGCCGCGCCACGCTCCTGGCGAAGCCCTGGGCGAGCTTCGCCTCGCGGCGGTAGTCCAGCTCCAGCATGAGCTCGTCGCGGAACTCCTGGAAGTAGGCGGTGCCGTCCATCATCCGCGACGTCTTGGACACCGTCTTCACGACGAGGCCCAGGTTGTCCATGTCGTGGCCCATGGACGCGTCGATGCCGGGGTACTGCACCTTCACCGCGACGGGGCGGCCGTCGTGCATCACCGCGCGGTGCACCTGGCCCAGGGACGCGGCGGCGAGCGCGTCCGGGGAGAACTCCTGGAACAGCGCCTCCGGCGGCGCGCCCAGCTCCTGTTGAATCACGCGCGACACCTGCGCGTAGGACATGGCCGGGGCCTGGTTCTGCAGCCGGGCCAGCATCTGCCGCACCTCCGGCGTGAGCAGGTCCGGGTCCATGGAGAGCGCCTGGCCCAGCTTCATGGCCGCGCCCTTCATCTCCCCCAGCGTGGCCACCAGCTTCTCCGCGGTGCCCAGGCTGAGCAGGTCCGTGGGGCTGCTCCCGGAGAGCTGTTTGGCGCCCGCCTTGAGCACCTCCGTGCCCACGTGCATGGAGAGGCCCGCCAGCTTGCGCAGGCGGTTGAAGCGCCCCTGGGGCGGCAGCTTGTCGTCGGGTTCGGAGGCCATGGAAGAGGAGAGAGTTAACGGGGTCTCCTCTCCCATACGCAAGACGGCCCCCGGATGGATGCGAGCCCGGCTCCCCTACCGGGGGGCGGCCGAGCCACGCACCCGGGCGCGGAGGAAGCGCCAGCGCTTGAGCCCCTCCAGGTCCAGGGGGTCCGCGCGCACGGCCAGCTCGTAGGCGGCGAGCGCCTCCTCCAGCCGGCCCACGGACGCCAGCGCGTCTCCGGACAGCCGGTGCACGGCGGCGCGGCCCTCGCGGCCGGTGTTGCCCGCGAGGAAGCGGCGGCGGCACTGCTCCAGCATGGTGGCGGTGAGGCCCGCGGCAAGGCACCGCTCGATGCCCTCCACGTTGCCCAGCGTGGCGTCGTACTCCACGCGCCGCTCCACGTGTCCCAGCGTGTGCAGCGCCCCGGCCACGCGCTCCAGCGCCCGGTCCACCTGGGCCCGCTGGCCCTCCGACAGCGGGCGGGCCTTGAGCAGCTCCAGCGCCCCGCGAGCGCGCTGGGCGGCGGTGCGCACGGCCTCCAGCGTGGCGTCGCGCGGCAGCTCCAGCACGGCGTACGGGTCCCCGGCGAGCCGCCGGCGGAAGCCCTGCAACACCGCCTCCGCCTGCGCGTCCTCGGGCGTGGGGATGGCGGCGGTGGCGGCCGTGGGCGCCGGGCGCGTGCCGTTGCGAAGCTGGGCCAGCTGGGCCTGGAAGGCGGGGCTGGCGTCGCGCAGCTGCACGCCGAAGCCCGGGGACATGTTCCACGCCTGGGCCTGCTCGGCGGTGACGTGGCGCACCACCTGCGCGGTGCAGGGCAGCTCGCCGCCGGGCAGCCGCAGCACCAGCGCCACGTCCGACAGGAGCGCGGGAGGCGGGGTGGCCAGCTGGAAGAAGAGGCCGGAGCGGCCCACCCACTCGCCCTTGAGCTCCACGCCCGCCTGGGTTCCCTTGCCGCGCAGGAGCGCGGTGAGCGGCGGCGCGGTGGGCGCGGGGGGCGGCGCGAGCGACGCCTCCAGGGCCGAGCGCAGCTCCGCGGCGGAGGCGAAGCGGTGCTCGGGACGCTTGGCCAGCGCGCGCAGGAGGACGCGCGACAGGGCCTCCGGCACGGCGGGGCTCAGCTCGTGCGGCGGGACGGGCTCCTTCTGCAGGTGGCCCACCAGGATTTCGGCGGCGGTGCGGCCGTAGAAGGGCACCTGGCCGGTGAGCAGCAGGTACGCGAGCACGCCGGCCGCGTAGAGGTCGCTGCGCGCGTCCACGACGCCGTCGCCGCACTGCTCGGGGGCCATGAACTCCGGCGTGCCCAGGAGGACGCCGACCTCCGTGGTCATCTCCCCGGCGGGGCGGGACAAGAGCTTGGCGATGCCGAAGTCGAGCAGCTTCACGCGCTGCTTGCCGCTGGGGCTGGGGACGAGGAAGACGTTGGCGGGCTTCAGGTCGCGGTGGACGATGCCGTGCGCGTGCGCGGCGCCCAGGGCGTCACACACCTGCGTCATCAGGTCCACCACCAGCGCCGGGGCCATGGGGCCGCGGGCGAAGTTGGCCAGGCTGTCCCCCTCCAGGTACTCCATGACGAGGTACGGGCGCCCGTCGCGCGAGTCCAGGTCGTAGAGGGTGACGACGTTCTCGTGCTGCACCAGCGTGAGCGTGCGGGCCTCGGAGAGGAAGCGCGCGACGAGCTCCGGGGCCTGGGCCAGGTGCGCGTGGAGCACCTTGATGGCCACGCGCTTCTGGATGAGCGTGTGCTCCGCGAGGAACACGGTGCCCATGCCCCCGCGCCCCAGCTCGCGCACGACACGGAAGCGGCCGAACTCCTGGCCCACGAGGGAGGGCACCACGGGCGTGGGAGACGACATGGGCGAGGGCGTGACGGGCTGCGCGAAGGCCGGTCCCGGCGGCGGCGTGCCGGCGTAGAGCATCGTGCCGCCGTTGAGGTCGAGCCCGCGCATCAGCGTGGGACACGCCTCCGCGTCCGAGTGGGGCTGACCGCAGGAACAGAGGAGAGGCGACTGGGCGAGCACGAGGGACCGGAACCAGGGAAGGCGATGCGGGGGTGGAACAGCGTCAGCGGCCGATGCGAGCCGTGTGCCAGGAGCCGGGGTTTTCCGGCTTGCGCGGCCGGCCACGCCAACCGGTTGATCCGCTTCGCTTTTGCGACACTCGGATGCGTCCTGGGTCCCAGCTCATCAGCAGACACCCCTTGGTTTCGGGGAGTTTTTACAGCCCCGAGACGGAAACGTTTTCCGCCCTGCACATCCCAATACGTTTGGTCCGCCAGACCTTGGGCCACTTCCGCCCACTCACCGCCAACATTCCTGCCGCGACGCACAGTCCCTTCACGATGCCAGCACGCCGTGCGGGTTTCCAGTGCGCAGCGACCTGGACACCCAGGCTGGAAAACATCTCGTCCGCTCTCGAAGAAAGCCGAGATTGCGACTCTCCCTGCGGGTGCCGGGAAGGCACAGCGGCCGCGCGAGGGACATGCGGATCCGCATGGTGTTGAAACGGCGACAAATGGGGCCGGATTGAAGCGGCCTGCGAGGATGGCGGGGCTTTCGAGGCTGCTGGCGGAACGCGGCTGCGTGCGGTGGGGACGCGGTCGCGGGGCCCGGGTCAGCGCTCGTCCTGCATCAGCTTCTTCAGCCAGAACCAGCGCCCGTTGGAGCGGAGCGCGCCCGCCAGGAACTCGGAGAAGGAGCTGGCGATTTGGAGGCACTGCGTTGGGTCCGGGAAGCCTTCGCGGAAGCCGTCGCGCAGGGGGTAGCGGCCATCGTGCTGCTGGCTCACGTCGAGCAGGACGTAGTTCCCATCGCGAACCTCACAGATGGCGTACCAGGACGCGGGGCCTGACTTGTCCGTGTCGTCCTGGCTCATGACGACCCGCGCGCGGAGGAGCTCGGACAGTGGAGGGAAGGAGAACGCGGGGTCGACGCGGTCGAACAGGTCCGCGCCATCGCAGTGCAGGTAGAAGGCGCGGAGGTCCGGGTCCAACCGCCATCCGACGCGCTGCTCGAAGGCATCAACCTGCGCGGGCGTCGCGGGAGGACGTGCGTGGTGGAGGCGTGAAACCTCTTCGAGCAGGGCAGTCATCGACAGGGGGTTACTCGCCATAGGGATAGCTCGGGCCCACGCCGGTCCATGGTGGTTCGTTCGCGTAGCACTGGGCATAGAGCCCATTCAGCGTCTGGTGGATGTCCTTGGGGAACGGGATGATGTTGTCCCAATCCGTGGGGTTGCCACCATGGCTGAGGTCCCGGATGTGGTGGCCCTGATAGGGCTTCCCATTGGCCTCGGTTGGCCATGCGCCGAAGCGCTCAGCCCATCGGCCTCGGAACCCGTCACGGATGTTGTCCCAACGGTCGCGGGCCGCGGCGTTCTGGGCCGCGGTGAGCGTCCCGTAGTTGCAGCAACAGTGCGTCATGCCGAACCGGCTCCCCGCCCGCACAATCGTTCCCTCGAAGTCCATCTTCACGTCGGCGAGCCACATGCAGCCCTGGAGGACATGGCCGCTTCCGGAGCACTTCTCCCGGCAGTAGTCCATGATCTGGGCGCTGCACTGCCATGGGCCGTAATGAATGACGGTACGGAACTGGCCGCCACCGGGCACGTTCACCAACGGGCCGACCCACTTCCGGGCCGTGCTGGTGGGATTGGGCGTCGGTCCTTCGGCACATGCCGTGATGAGCAAGGCCCCCACCAGCAGTCTCCTGAACTGCCAGACGGGTTCGTTGTTCTTGAGGGTCATCGATACACCCTACGCCGAGGCCGGGCGACTGCGGTGCGCCACCGCCGCCTCCCTGGTAGGGAAGAGGCATGCTGCTCCAGTCCGCAGGGAACTTCCGTGAGCTCGGCCTCAGATCCGACGAAGGACCTTCCATCGTGGAAGCGCGGGGGAAGATTCCGGAGGCAGAGCGCAGTCAGGTGGCGCGCTATCTCACGACGGGCGTCGTCTTCGCGGTCAGCTCGGGAGCGCTGAGTGACTGGTTCACGGGCGAGAAGAACATCGCGCCCCACCACGCGTGGACGGACGGCGTCTGGCACTGGCGGGCCGACCTTCCGTACTACGTCCTGCGCTACGGCGTCGCGCTTCCGGACGCATTCCTCCAGCGGATGCGGGACCTGAACTGGAAGTGCCCGGTCCTGTCGCGGCAGGAACTGAACGTGTTCTTGGAGCAGCTCATGTTCGAGGGCGAGGTCCGGCAGAAGCTGCGGAAGAAGCAGGAGAAGGAAGCTCGCGTACGGCGGGCACTGGAGCGGCAGCAGACCAAGAAATGACGCCCTACCCCAAAGACGTCACAGCACGCCCTTGCTACAGCGGCGCGGGCTGGACGTCTGGCCTCACGTCCGCGAGCACTCCGAGCACTTCGTCCCGGTAGGGCAGCCCCGCCTGCGCTCCCAGCCGCGTCGTCGCGATGGCGGCGGCGGCGTGCGCGAAGCGCGCGGCGGTGAGGAGCGGCTGGGCTTCGGCCAGGGCGACACTGAGCGCCGCCGCGAATGCATCCCCCGCTCCGGTGGTATCCACGGTGTCCACCGGCAGCTCGGGCAGCCACGCCTCCTCCTCCCGTGACACCAGGAGGCTTCCACCGGGCGCCGCGATGATGGCTGCCCCCACGCCTCGCAGCAGCAGGTTGCGGGCGGCTCGTCGCGCGGAGGCACGGTCATGCACCGTGATGCCCGTCAGCGTCCGGGCCTCCCTGGCATTCGGCCGGATGACGTGGACATCCTCCAGCAGGACCTCCGGCAGCGGCACGGCCGGCGCGGGATCCAACACCACCCGCACTCCGGCGGCGCGCGCCAGGCGGACCGCTGCCTGGACCGCGTCCAGGGGCACCTCCAACTGCACGAGCAACACATCCGCGGCGGCGATCCGCTCCGCGCTTCGCAGCACATCCCGCAGGGTCAGTCTGTGATTGGCGCCCGGCGCGAAGAAGGTCTGCTTCCTCCCGCTTCCGTCCACCATCACCAGCACCGCACCCGAAGGCGGCTCCGGGTCCGACACCACCGAATCCACCGACACACCTTCCTGTGTCAGCCGCGCCAACTGCTCCAGGCCGCGCCTGTCCATCCCGACCCTCGCCACCAACGCAGCCTCCGCTCCCAACCTCACGGCGGCCACCGCGCCGTTGGCCCCCTTCCCTCCGAGCGCTTCCTGGAAGACGTCGCCCTCGGCGCTGCCTCCCAGTTCCGGGAACGACTTCCCGCGCACGAGGTAGTCCGTGGCCACGCCTCCCACCACCACGATGCCCGGGCGCGGGCTCATGGCGGAGCCCCGGTGGACGCACCCTCCCGTGCCGCCGTGACCAGCTGCTGGAGGAACCAGTCCCGGGCCAGCATCGCCGCATGCTCCAGCGTCCCCGGCTCCTCGAAGAGGTGGGTCGCCCCGGGAACAATCTTCAATTGCTTGTCACCACGCAGCGCCGCCAGCGCCTGACGGTTGAGCGCAATCACTTGCGTGTCATCACCGCCCACGATGAGCAGCGTCGGCGCGCGCACCGCCGGCAGGACGGAGCCCGCCAGGTCCGGCCGGCCGCCCCGGGACACCACCGCATGGATGGCTTCAGGCGCTCGCCCGGCGGCCACCAGCGCCGCCCCTGCCCCCGTGCTCGAACCCATCAGCCCGAGCGGCTGGCTTCCCAACCCCGGCACCTGCATCAACCACCGCGCCGCGCCCTGAAGCCTTCGCGCCAGCAGCTCGATGTCGAAGCGCAGGTGCCGCGTCTGGCGCTCGGCTTCCTCCTCCTCCGGCGTGAGCAGGTCCATGAGCAGCGTCGCCAGCCCCGCCTGCTGAAGCACTCCCGCGACGTACTGGTTGCGCGGACTGAACCGGCTGCTGCCGCTGCCGTGCGCGAACAGCACCACGCCTGAAGCCGCCTCCGGGATGCTCAGCGTCCCGTTCAGCCAGACGCCGGGCTCCGCCTCCAGCTGCACCGCGTGCTCCGACACTCTCCGCCTGCTCATGGCGCCTCCAGGGCAGTCTCCCCACCGTGCGCCGCGCGCGCCAGCAGCTCGCGCACCTCGTCGTCGGTGGTCTGGGTGAAGTCCTCGTACCACTGACCCACCGCATAGAAGGGCGCAGGGGTGTGGACGCAGAGGACCGCGTCCGCTTCTCGCTTGAACGCCGCGCACGTCTCCGGCGAACCCACCGGAACGCCCACCACGAGGCGCGCGGGCTCCTGGTGGCGAACCGCCTGGAGCGCCGCCCGCATCGTGGAGCCCGTGGCCAGCCCGTCATCCACGATGATCACCGTGCGCCCTTCGACGCGCGCCGGAGGCCTGCCGTCGCGGAAGAGCTGCTCCCTGCGGATCAGCTCCCGCGCCTCACGCTCGGCGGCCGCCGTGATGGCCGCCTGGGGGATCCCCAGCCTGCGCACCACGCCCTGGTTGAGGACGGTGACGCCGCCCGTGGCGATCGCTCCCATGGCCAGCTCCTCGTGCCCTGGCGTGCCCAGCTTGCGCACCACGAACACGTCCAGGGGCACCCCCAGTATCCGAGCGACCTCGAATCCCACGGGCACACCGCCGCGCGGCAGCGCCAGCACCAACACATCCGTGCTGTCCCCAAGCAGGACGCGCAGCCGCTGCCCCAACGCACGGCCGGCGTCGAAGCGATCTCTGAACATTTGCATGCCATGTCCCCCACCTTCTTGAGGTGGAAGACATGACGGGCGGCAGCAAGGCCACCCTGCCCGCCCGCTCGCATCACGCCCGAGTGACTTCGCGCCCGATTCAGCGATCAACCATTAACAAACATTTACCTCCGACCCTTCGCGCATAACGCGGAGCGTTACCTGCCTATCGTCTGTTCCGCGTCAAACCCCCACACGCGTGCGTCAAAACCCAACGCAGGGAGTCCCCCATGTCGAAGGTCTATGAAGCTCCGGGTCAGAAGGGCAGCAAGGTCGAGTACAAGAGCCGCTACGGCAACTACATCGGCGGTGAGTTCGTCCCGCCCGTGAAGGGCCAGTACTTCGAGAACATCTCCCCCGTCACCGGCCGCCCCTTCTGCGAGATTCCCCGCTCCACCGCCGAGGACATCGAGAAGGCGCTCGACGCCGCGCACAAGGCGAAGGACGCGTGGGGCCGCACCGCCGCCGGCGAGCGCGCCAACATCCTGCTGAAGATCGCCGACCGCATGGAGCAGAACCTGGAGATGCTCGCCGTCTCCGAGACGTGGGACAACGGCAAGCCCATCCGCGAGACGCTCGCCGCGGACCTGCCGCTCGCCATCGACCACTTCCGCTACTTCGCCGGCTGCATCCGCGCGCAGGAAGGGTCGCTCAGCCAGCTGGATGACAACACCGTCGCCTACCACTTCACCGAGCCGCTCGGCGTCGTGGGGCAGATCATCCCGTGGAACTTCCCGCTGCTCATGGCCGCGTGGAAGCTGGCCCCCGCGCTCGCCGCCGGCAACTGCGTCGTGCTCAAGCCCGCGGAGCAGACCCCCGTCACCATCCTCAAGTTCGCGGAGCTGGTGGGCGACCTGCTTCCCCCCGGCGTGCTCAACATCGTGAACGGCTTCGGCATCGAGGCCGGCAAGCCGCTCGCCAGCAACAAGCGCATCGCGAAGATTGCCTTCACGGGTGAGACGACCACCGGCCGCCTCATCATGCAGTACGCCTCCGAGAACATCATCCCCGTCACCCTGGAGCTGGGCGGCAAGTCCCCCAACATCTTCTTCGAGGACGTCTTCGCCAAGGACGACGACTTCGCCCAGAAGGCGCTGGAGGGCTTCGCCATGTTCGCCCTCAACCAGGGCGAGGTCTGCACCTGCCCGTCCCGCTCGCTCGTCGCCGAGCGCTTCTACGACGAGTTCATCGCCAGGGCCGTGGAGCGCACGAAGCGCATCGTGCAGGGCAACCCGCTGGACGTCTCCACGCAGATTGGCGCGCAGGCGTCCAACGACCAGCTGGAGAAGATCCTCAGCTACCTGGACATCGGGAAGAAGGAGGGCGCGAAGGTGCTCACCGGCGGCGGGCGCAAGGCGCTGCCCGGCGCGCTGGCGGAGGGCTACTACGTGGAGCCCACCATCTTCGAGGGCAACAACAAGATGCGCGTGTTCCAGGAGGAGATCTTCGGCCCCGTCGTCGCGGTGGCGAAGTTCAAGGACGCCGAGGACGCGCTCGCGCTGGCCAATGACACGCTCTACGGCCTGGGCGCCGGCGTGTGGACGCGTGACAACAGCACCGCGTACCGCATGGGCCGCGGCATCCAGGCGGGCCGCGTCTGGGTGAACTGCTACCACCTGTACCCCGCGCACGCGGCGTTCGGCGGCTACAAGCAGTCCGGCATCGGCCGCGAGACGCACAAGATGATGCTCAATCACTACCAGCAGACGAAGAACCTGCTCGTCAGCTACGACCCGAAGCCCATGGGCTTCTTCTAGGACCCACCCATGTCCGTGCCGCGCGTCGAGGTCACGCCGGCCGCGGAGGCCCTGCTCCGCAAGATGCAGGGCCTCCATGGCCCGCTCCTCTTCCACCAGTCCGGCGGCTGCTGCGACGGCAGCGCGCCCATGTGCTTTCCGCGCGGCGACTTCCGCGTGGGACAGGAGGACGTGTACCTGGGCGACATCGTCGGCACGCCCTTCTACATGTCCGGCCCGCAGTTCCAGCTCTGGCGCCACACCCACCTCACCGTGGACGTGGTGCCCGGTCGCGGCAGCGGCTTCTCCGTCGAAGCCCCCGAAGGCGTGCGCTTCCTCATCCGCTCACGCCTGTTCACCGACGACGAGTACCGCGCGCTGGAGCAGGAAGGGCCCCCGCTCAAGGGGCCGCGGCACTGAAGGCCATGTTCCGGGGCAGCCGCAGCGTGAAGGTGGCGCCCTGCCCCGGCTGGCTGTCCACGTCGATGCGGCCGCCCAGCGCCTCGACAATCTGGCGGCTGATGTAGAGCCCCAGCCCCATGCCGCCGTAGTGCCGCTCGCTCACGGCGCGCTCGAAGCGGCCGAAGAGGCGCGGCAGCGCGTCCGCTTCAATGCCGATGCCCTCGTCGCGTACCTCCAGCCAGACCTCGTCGCTGGCGTCCACGCCCGCGCGCACCGTCACCGGGTGGCCCGCGCCGTACTTCGCCGCGTTGGTGAGCAGGTTCACCAGCACCTGGTCCAGCCGCAGCGAGTCCCACTGACCCGTCAGCGTGCGCGGCAGCTCCAGCCTCAGCGGGCAGCGCGCCTGGGCGAACACGTCCTCCAGCCGCTCCAGCGCGTCGCGCGTCAGCTGCGCCAGGTCCACCTCCGCGCGCTCCAGCGCCAGCTTGCCCAATGACAGACGGCTCACGTCCAGCAGGTTGTCCACCAGCGCCGTCAGCCGCAGCACCTGCCGCTGCGCGGTGTTGAGCTTCCCGGAGACCGGGCCTGGCGTGCCCGCGTTCTCCAGCGCCCGGCCAATGAGGTTGTGCTGGAGGATGAGGCTGGTGAGCGGCGTCTTCAGCTCGTGGCTCGCCACGGAGAGGAACTCGTCGCGCAGCCGCACCGCGGACTGGGCGTCGTGGAACAGGCGCGCGTTCTCCAGCGCCACGCTCACGCGCAGCGCCAGCTCCTCCGCCATGGTCACGTCCGCGGCCACCAGCGTGCGCTGGGGGTCGGCGGTGAACAGCGTGATGACGCCCAGCGTGCGGCCCCGCGCGCGCAGCGGCACCGACAGCGCCGACGTGGGCGACAGGCTTTCCACCAGCGGCCGGGGCGCGTCGGTCGCGAAGACCTCGTCGCGGAGCTGGACGTCCAGGCGCGACAGGAAGCAGACCTCGCCCGTCCGGAAGCACTGGAGCGCCGGGTGCGAGGCCCTCCGGGCCCTCCCCGGCGGGGACCTCAGCAGCACGTCGTGTCCGGCCATGCGGTGGGCCACCGCCACCTGGCGCAGGCTGCCGTCCGGCGCGGCCAGGTCCACCAGGCAGCCGGTGGCCACGTGGTCCACCACCAGCCTCGCCACCTCCGGCAGCGCCTCCTCCACGTCGTCCAGGCGCAGCGCCAGCACGCGGCTGGCGTCCAGCAGCAATTGCAGACGCTCCTCGGCCTCCTTGCGCCGGGTGATGTCCGCCATCGCGCCGGTGAGCTCCGTCACCTTCCCGTCCGAGCCGGCGAAGGACTGCCCCACGCTGTGCATCCAGCGCGCGCCGTCGCGGCGCAGGACGCGGAACTCCAGCTCGAAGAAGCCCGGTGCCTCGCGCTGGTAGCGGTGGAACGCCGCCTCCACGTGCGGCCGGTCCTCCGGATGCAGCAACTGCAGCATGTCGCCCACCGGCGCCACCGAGTCCACCGCCGGAAGGCCCAGCATGTGGTTGAGCGACGCGTCGCGCAGCTCCCTGCCGCGCACCAGGTCCAACCGCCAGGTGCCCATGTCGCCGGTCACCAGCGCCTGCCGCAGCCGCTCCGTGCGCTCGCGCAGCGCTTCGTAGAGCGTGGCCCGCTCCAGCGCCTGCGCGCACTGGTGCGCCAGCGCCTCCAGGAACGCGCGCTCCGCGGCCGGGAAGACGCGCGGCTCCGGCCACGCGAGCAGCAGCAGGCCGCGCACGCGCGTCTCACCCCACAGCGGCACCACCGCGCGCGCCCCAGCCCCCTGACGGCTCGCGAGCTCCGCGTCCTGCGGGTAGCACGCCATGAACTCCTCCAGCGTGCCGAACCACCCTGCTTCGCGCCGGATGTCCGGGAACCCCTTGGAGGCGGGCCGGTCCGGCGGCCGGGTGAACGAGGCCAGCGCCTCCTCGGAGTAGCCCAGCACCCGCAGCGGGCGCAGCTGGCCGTCCTCTTCCAGGGCCAGCACCGCGACGCGCGAGGCGCCGCTCGCCTCCCACACCTCGCGCGCCAGCACCTGCGCCACCGCGTCCTCGGTGGCCGCGCGGGACAGGGCCGCCGTCACCGCCTGCAGCCGCGCCGTGCGCGCCTGGGCCTGACGGGCCTCGCCGTACAAGAGCGCGTTGTCCAGCGACAGCGCCGCCCTGCGGGCCAGCTCGCGCGCCAGCTCCAGGTCGCACTCGCCAAAGCGGCCGGCGGTGCCGGACATCAATGACAGACATCCCAGCACCCGCCCCCGCGCCTCCAGCGGCACCAGCATCACGGAGCGGCAGCCCAGGCGCCAGGTCTCCTCCAGGCTCGCGTTCCCGCGCGCCGCCTCCAGGAACGCCTGCTCGGGCACGTCCGGAATGAGGCGGGGCTGGCCGGTGCCCAGCACGTGGGCCACGCCTTCGGGGCCTTCCGTCCGATGGGGCCAGCGCTCCGCGAGGGCATACACGGTGGACACGAGCGCGGGGTCCCGGTGTGCCGCGGCCCTTCGCACCACCGTGCGCGAAGGCGTGACGACGTCCACCGCGCACCAGTCCGCGAGCCCCGGCACCACCAGCTCCGCCAGCTGGCGCAGCACCGTGGGTTCATCCAGCGACGACGCCAGCACCTCGCCCGCGCGGGCCAGGAACGCGAAGCGGCCCTCCTCCGCGGCACGCGACGCCTCCCGGGCCCGGGCCAGGGCCTCGGGCGACACGACCTCCACGGCGGCAGGGGTGACGGCCGCGCCCGCCAGGGCTTCAGGCGGCGTGGAGACCACGCCGTTCGTCAGGACAGCGGACGGCGGCGGTGGCTCACCGGCAGGCTCGGTCGAAGGCTCGATGGAGGATTCGGGCATGGAGCGCGGGCCACGGCGCCATGGGGATGGCGCCTCACCAAAGGGACGCTCCGATAATGACGGTCCCCCAGGGGCCACAAGGCTCCCCGGCCCGGGGATCCAGGACGAGTGTCCTCCAGGCAACCCGCGGGTGCCCGGCTGCCTGCGCCCGGCGCCTCAGCCCGCCGTGACTTCCAGTGAAGGCGGGTTCCACCACACCGCGCCCTTGCCCTGGATGGCCACGTGCGCCCGCTCCCGCACCGCCAGGAGCTCCGCCGCGTCCAGGGGCCGGAAGGCCGCGGCCGCCTGGAGCGCGGCGTCCTGTTCGTTCGGGAAGCCCATCCCCATCAACATCACGTCCGGATCCAACGTGAGCGTGTATTGCACGCACTCCGCCACCGACAGGTGCGGCAGCACCGGCGTGTCGCGCGCCTCGCCGCCGGAGCCCACCTTGCCGCGCGGACGTGCCTGGAGCGGCCGGCCATAGCCCTCCGTGTCCCCCAGGAGCTTGCCCGCGCCGAACGTCTTGAAGGACACCACGCCCACGCCCCTCTCACGCGCCAGGGGCAGCACCTGCTCCACGTAGCGCGCGTCCACGAACGGCCCCAGGGGGAACATCACCACGTCACACCGCCCGGAGCGCACCGCCGCCACCAGCGCGTCCGGGTGGTGGCAGGAGATGCCCCGGAAGCGCGCCTGCCCCTTCGCCACGCACGCCTCCAGCTGCTCCAGCGCGCCGCCCGGCCGGGCCAGCTCCTCCCACTGCGCCAGCGACTTCACCGCGTGCAGCGCGAACAGGTCCACGGACGGCAATCCCAGCCGCCGCAGGGACTCCTCCACCTGCGGCGCCACCGGCGCGTCCAGCACGTCCACCTTGTCGATGACGAACACGCCCTCCCGCCGGCCGCGCAGGGCCTCGCCCACCACCTCCTCGCTCAGGCCGTCCTCGTAGCCCGGCGCGGTGTCGATGACGTTGAGCCCCGCGTCCAGCGCGCGCACCAGCGTGGCGACCAGCGCCTCGCGCGGCACCGTGCGGTCCGCCAGGTCGCCAATGCCCACCGCCGTCGCGGTGAAGCCCGTGCGCCCCAACGGGCGGCGCGGGGTGAAGCGGGGAAGCGAGGTCGGGGTCATGAAGAAGGTCCTCCCAAAGGCCCAGGAGGAGAACAGCTTCTCACCGCGCTCCACGCCCCGCGCGGTTCTTGTCCCAGATGGCCCCCAGGATGAGCAGGTAGGCCACCAGGCGCACGACGAACAGGTAGTGGATGCGCTCCGTGTCCAGGTCCGGCCCCACCACCGTGCCCAGCACGTTGTGCAAACCCATCAACGTGAAGGCCAGCGAGAACAGCGCGAACAGCCGGTCCTTCGACTGGAGATAGAAGCGCAGGAAGAACAGGGCGCACGCCAGGTACGCCATCATCACCGCGCCATCGAGCAAGGTCTTCAACATCTCAGGACACGTCCCAGATGAGGCCGAAGAGCAGCACGCCGCTCGCCACGAGCGACGTGACGGTGCGCGCCAGCGACAGGTCTCCCGCCGGGATGAGCACCAGGTCCACGAAGAGCAGCACGTTGTTCACCGTCAAGACGGAGAAGCACAGGCCGCTGTAGAGCAGCAGCTTCATCCGCGTGCGCCGCCAGGCCCTCAACAGCAGCACCGCGCACGCAGCGCTCGTCAACGCGCACAGGATGTAGACCGCCTCAGCCATGTCCGTCGCCGTCCTTGTCCTTCTTGAGCACGAACGCGTCCGCGAAGCCTCTCACCCGGTCCATCGGGCGTGAGAAGATGAACGAAATCACACTCACGCGGCGCGCCGCGTACGCGCTCGCCAGCTCCGCCGTGTCCTGCACGTCGTCCGACCGGCCGGGGCTGAACCGGTAGGCGTCCGCTACCCCATCCTGGAGCAACAGCCCTCCCGTCTTCAGCTCCGCCATGCGGCGGGCCGCCGAGGCTTCGGTGATGCGCAGCTCCAGGGCCACCGCCGACGCGGACCACGCCCGGTCCGTCCGGGCGCGAAGCAGGAGGAGCACCTCCAGCTTCTCGATGGAATCGATGTGCGTCGTGATGAAGCGCTGGACCCGTGATGAAAGGCCGGCGTCAGTCACGTCTCCACCTATGAACCCAGATACTTTGTGAATCAACCTTTCTATTCATGGCGGTTGTTAACAGTTTCACACCAGCGGTCCCCTGCCTGGTCCGGGTGCGTCACGGCAGGGGGTTCCTGATTCCGCCTAGTTGCGGACACGCGGGGCGGGGGCGCGGACGCGGACGTCCATGCGGGCATCGCCGGCCACCATACTGCTCAGGGCCTCCGGCTGGGATGGGGACAGGCGGGCCACGGCGCGCAGGGCGGCCACCAGGATGAGGGCCTCCAGGCTGGAGGGCACCGCCAGCCCCTGGGGCCCGGCCTTCACGGGCAGGGGCAGCCGGGGCAGGCGGCCGGCGGCGGACAGCGCCTCCACGGCGTAGGCGGGGCGGGCCTCCAGCGACACGGTGATGGCGGGCAGCGCCTTCGCCTCCGCTTCCGCGCCATGCACCTGGAGCTCCAGCAGCCGCCCCAGCGCGCCGGGGGACAGGTAGAGGGCCAGGCCGGACGGGCCTTCGTCATCGCCGTGGAAGACGCAGCCCTCGTACGTGTGCTCGTGCGCGCCCGTCACGTCCACGACGAAGGCCTGGCTGTCATCCCAGTGCGTCCAGGGCCGGGCCTCCCAGAACTCGGTGGCGGCCTGGACGAAGAGCAGCGCCTTGTCGCTGCCCAGCCCGGACACGCCCAGCTGCCCCCACGCGAGGAAGGTGGCGATGGCCGCCCGCGCGGAGAGCGCCGCGGGGGACGGGGGCGCCACGGCCAGGCCCAGCTCGGAGGCGGCGTCCGCCAGCGCGGGCTCGCAGGACACCTGGGACGGCTCCAGGCCGGCGATGAGGGCGCGCACGCCAGCGGCGTCCGTCTGCTCGAAGACGGGGGCGGACGGCTCGCCCGTCTCTCCAATGCGCAGGTAGACACCGGTGGTGCCCACGGAGAGGGGCACCGGACCCAGCTTCAGCAGGTGGAACATGGCGGACCCTCCGGGCACGCGCGGCGCCTCACCCTCCCCGGACGCGGGTGTTCGCGTCCAGGGACTTGCGGACCAGCTTCATCAGGGCGCGGATGTCGAACGGCTTCTGGAGGAACTCCATGGCCGGGTGCAGGCGCTTGAGGCCGTTGACGTCCACGGCGCTCATGCCCAGCACGGGGATGTGGCGCAGCGTCGGGTCCTGGAGGATGCGCTCGATGAGCGCGGGGCCGTCCAGCACGGGCATCATCCAGTCCGTCAGCACCAGGTCCGGCTTCACCTCCGCCATGCGCTCCAGGGCCTCGCGGCCATGGGACGCCGTGAGCACGCGGTAGCCCTCCTCCCTCAGGAGGTCCGCGAGCGCCTCCAGGATGCCCTGTTCGTCGTCCACCACCAGCACTGTCTCGGTCGCGGGAACCACGGGTCCTCTGGGGGTCAGGAGTGGTTACCCGGGAAGCGGGCGATGCCGGTGAGCAGCAACTCGGGCGACGGCTGGAACGGCGGCTGGATCTCAATTCCCTGCGAGGTGATGAGGAACTCGCGCAGCGTCGGGTCGTAGTCCGCGTCGCGCAGCTTGAAGATGGAGAGCAGCCGCCTCAGGCGGCCATTGAGCTCCAGGTGGCGCATGAACAGCAGGTTCTCCGCCACGCCGGACAGGCCGGTGCCCAGGGGCACGTCCATGTCCGGGCCGAAGAGGCGCGGCGTCTCCAGCGTGAAGACGGTCGTCACCCCATGGCGTCGCAGCTCCTGCGTCAGCGCGGCGAAGAAGGGGCTGATGCGCGCCGGCTCGTTCGTGGTCTCCACCATGGCGCTCAGGCCGTCCACGAACAGGCGCTTCACGCCACGCTTGCGCACGTCCTCCAGCATGGTGTGCGCCACCAGGTCCAGGTTGCACTCGGCGGGCATGTTCCACTGGAGCGCCAGCCGGCCGTCCTTCACCGCGGAGCCCAGCGACAGCCCCACGTTGGCCGTCTTGTGCAGCAGCCGGTCCGGCCCCTCGTAGAAGCTCACCATCAGGCCGGGCTCGCCCAGGCGCAGCCCTTCGGCCAGGTGGCTCGCGCCCAGCAGCGTCTTGCCGCAGCCCGGCGGCCCCATCACCAGCGTGGTGGACGCCGCCGCGATGCCCTCCGGAATCATGGCGTCCAGCGTGGGCACGCCAAAGCGCACCCGCTGCGTGCCCCAGTCCGGCGGCTGCGCGCGGCTGGCCATGGACTCCAGGCGGGGGAACACCTCCAGGCCCGCCTCGGAGATGCGGAAGTGGTGCGAGCCATTGAGGCTGGCGCTGCCCCGGAACTTGCGCACCTGCAACTCGCGCCAGGAACGCATGGCCGCCGTGCGCTCGCGCAGCTCCAGGATGCCGTCCACCATGGTGTATTCCGGGTGCACGGCGGGGCCCACGCTGCTCGTGAGCAGCAGCGCGGTGAAGCGCGACAGGCCGGCGGACACCTGGAGCTCGTGGATGAACTTCTTGAAGTCGCGGCTGCTGCCCGCGGCCTCCTGCGCCTGCACCAGCCCGTCCAGCACCAGGATGCCCGCGCCGTGGTTGCGCATCTCCCGGCGAAGCAGTTCCAGCAGGCCCGGCAGCCCCTGCTCCTCCAGCATGCGGAAGCCGCTGACGTAGTAGATGCGCTGCGGAAGCTGGGAGGCGTCGAAGAACGCCATGCTGCGCAGGTTCGCCAGCATGCGCGAGTGCGACTCCGCGAGCAGCGTCACGTACAGACAGCGCGTACCCTGCTGGGCCTGCGAATAGCAGAGCTGGTTGGCGAAGATGGTCTTCCCCGCGCCCGGCTCCCCCACCACGATGTAGACGCCCGACGCCACCAGGCCACCGCCCAGGATGGGGTCCAGTCCGGGCACGCCTGTCGCGATGCGCTCGAAGACGGGGGAGTGCTGCTCGCTAGGGGACATGGCGACCGCTCATACCGTAAAAGCCGGGGTGTCGCCCTGGGAGTTTGCACCGGGGCCTCCTTGACCGCCTGGAGCCCTCAACGTGGAAACCCTCGTCCGGTTCGCCGAAGGCCTGGGCCGCTTCTCCGCGCGCTTCGTCCCCAGCGCCTTCGCCATCGCGGTGCTGCTCACCCTGCTCACCATGGCGCTGGCCCTGGGCTGGGTGGGGGCCGCGCCGCCGGTGGTGCTGGACGCATGGGGCGGCGGCTTCTGGGAGCTGCTCACCTTCTCCATGCAGATGGCCCTGGTGATGTTCACTGGCTATCTGCTCGCGCTCACCGCCCCGGTCAAGGCGCTGCTCGAATGGGTCGCCCGCCTGCCCCGGAGCCCCCGGAGCGCCACCGCGCTGATGGCGGCGGTGTCCATGGCGCTCGCGTACTTCAACTGGGGCCTGTCGCTGGTCGCCAGCGCCATGCTGGTGCGCTTCATCGCGCGCAGGCGCCCGGACGTGGACTACCGGCTGCTGGTGGCGTGCGCCTACTTCGGGCTGGGCGCCACGTGGCACGCGGGCCTGTCCGCCTCCGCCCCGCTGCTGGTCGCGACGCCGGGGCACTTCCTGGAGAAGCAGCTGGGGGTCATCCCCATTGACCGGACGCTGTTCTCCCCCTTCAACGTGGGTCTCACGCTGGCCGCGGTGGCGCTGCTCACGGCGCTGGCGTGGGCGCTGCACCCGTCACCCGAGCGCACCGTGCGCGTGGAGCCCGCGGTGCTGGAGAAGCTGGGGGACTTCGTCCCGCCCACGAAGCCAGAGGGCCGCCTGAGCCCCGCGGAGTGGCTGGACCACGCGTGGCTGCTCAACGCCGTCTTCGGCGTGCTGGGCCTGGTGTGGTTCGCGCGGCACCTGTGGCTGCACGGCGGCTGGAAGGCGCTCAACCTCAACGTGGTGAACTTCACCTTCCTCACGCTGGCGGTGCTGCTGCACGGCACGCCCGCCCGGCTGCTCAAGGCGAGCGAGGAGGCCGCGAGCGTGCTGCACGGCATCGTGCTGCAGTTCCCGCTGTACGCGGGCATCTACGGCATCTTCAAGGCCACGGGGCTCACGGACCGCTTCGGGGAGCTCTTCGTGTCGCTGTCCACGCGGGAGACCTTCCCCGCCATCGTGTACCTCTACAGCGGCGTGGTGAACTACTTCGTGCCCTCTGGAGGTTCCAAGTGGGCCATCGAGGCGCCCTACCTGCTGGACGCGGCGGGGAGGCTGGGCGTGGCGCCGGAGAAGGTGGTGCTGGCGTACGCCTGGGGGGACATGGCCACCGACCTCATCCAGCCCTTCTGGGCGCTGCCGCTGCTGGCCGTGGCGCGCCTGGAGTTCAAGGACATCCTCGGCTTCCTCCTGGTGGCCTTCCTCACGTACCTGCCGCTGGTGACGCTGGGCTTCTTCCTCTTCGGCTAGGGCGCGGATAGCGCGGCGCGGCGAGCCCGCCGCTCCGAGTTCAGGGGAAGCCGGGGATTGGCCGGGGTTGTTTCATGGTAGACAGGCACACCCAGGGGCCGGACGTGGGCCGGCTGCCGTCAACATCAACGAGGGGACCCCAAGACATGAAGAGCGTGTTCAACGGAAGCGTGCTGTGCGCGGTGCTGGGTGTGGCGTCGGTCGCGGGAGCGCAGGAGGCGGCGGCCCCGGCGGCGGAGTCCGTGAAGGCCCCCAACGCGGACGCGGTGCGCGACACCTGGAACTACTTCTACAAGGGCCAGGGCCAGGGCCCCGTGCTGGTGGAAGCCAAGCTCTGCACGGAGGTGGCCAAGGAGGGCCCCAACAAGTACGAGTGCACCGCCGAGGTGGGCCCCGAGGGCGTCAAGGCGGGCACCTCCGTGATGCTGTGGCAGAGCTACCTGGTGCCCCAGGGCGACACCATCGACGACCTGACGGTGCAGGTGAAGCAGGGCAACACCGTGCGCGAGACGAAGGACGTGAAGGTGAAGGGTGACGGCTGGCGCGCGCGGCAGTGGACCGGCGTGAAGCTGGCCAAGCCCGGCAGCTGGACCGTCGTGGTGATGCGCGGCGACCAGGTGCTCAAGGAAGTGCCGGTGAAGGTGCTGTAGTCCCTCGCCCGTCCAAAACACAACACATCCATCGACGCCCGCCGGGGAGACCCGCGCGGGCGTCTTTCTTTACCGCCCTCCCACCCCTCGGTCGGCAGGAATTACTGGCTGACGGACACGCACCCCTCCCTTCCGCGCGGCTCGCCGCGGCCGCTCCCGAGGGGACACCTTGGCCTCACCACGTTGGCCGCGCGCTTGCAGTAGGGCTTGGGCGCGGTTGAAGGGCGGGGGAGTCGGGGTTGGTGGCGCGAGACCGGGACGGGGTGGCGGCGGTGGCGTGGTTTCGGATGGCGGTGTGCGTGGGGGGACTCTTCCTCGTGGGGTGCGAGGAAGCCCGGGCCACGGCACCGCGCATCCCGGTGCTCGGCGAGGTGGGTGGACAGGTCGTGCAAGAGGGCGTGGAGGCCCACGCGTGGTCGCGGACCCTGATGGTGGGGGACCCTCAGGCTCCGCATGCGGTGGTGACCTCCAACGGGGACGTCCTCGTGGCGGCGACCTATCAAGAGCCCATGGACCTGGGGGCGGGGCCCCTGCCCTTCAATCGCAACGTTGTCGCGCCCCACCTGCTGGTGGCGCGGTATTCGCCGGAGGGCACGCTCAAGTGGGCGCGGGGCTGGACGCCCCAGCACGCGGCGCGGGCCCGCGTGGGCGGCCTGGCGGTGGACGCCCACGACAACATCTTCCTCACGGGCTTGTCCGCGGGCTTCACCCGCGACGGCGCCACGCTGCCGGAAGGGCCGTTCCTGGCCCGGCTGGACGGCGGCGGCGCGCTGGACTGGGTGCGCTCGCTGCCGGGCCAGGGCCCCGTGGCGGTGAACGGCGTCACGTCCGACCATGACGGGGGCGCGGTGCTGGTGGGGGACTTCTCCGGCGCGCGCGACCTGGGCGAGGGCTTGAAGACAGCGCCCAACGGCAGACACGCGGGCTTCGCGCTGCGTGTGGGGCCGAAGGGGGAGCAGCGCTGGAGCCGCGTGTGGATGCCCACCGGCGAGGGCGAGGTCTCCGCGCGCGCGGTGGCGGTGGATGTCTTTGGCGACGTGCACGTGGTGGGCGGCTACGCGGGGGCGGTGTCCCTTGGCGACGCCACCTTCGTCACCGTGCGCCAGCACACGCCCTTCGTGGTGAAGCTCACCCGCGACGGCGACCACGTCTGGAGCCACGACGTGCGCGGCACGGACGGCACCGCGGTGTCCGTGGCTGTGGGGGCGGACCGCGTCTTCGTGGGCGGCGGCTTCAGCGGCCGGCTCTACTTCCAGAACACCTTCCACCGCGCGGACTCCCGCGACGGCTTCCTGCTGGCATACGACGGGCGCGGCGGCCAGCAGTGGGCGCGCACCTTCCCCACCGGCGCGCCCCTGGTCACCACCGACGAGGCGGGCCAGGTGACGGTGGCGGGCGGCCATGACGGCGGCCCCGCCCTGGGCGGGGGGAACCTGCCCCCCGGGTTGTATGTCGCGAAGCTCCTGCCGGAAGAGGGCACGTCGCTGTGGGTTCGCGGCTTCGCGAGCCCCGGCACCGTGGCCCAGGCCCGCGCCGTGAGCGTGGACGCGTCCGGCGGCGTGCTCCTGGCCGGCGGCTTCAACCGGCCCGCGCGGGAAGACGGTCCGTCGCGGCGGCCGCAGGACGGATTCCTGTTCAAGTTCAATCCCTGACACGTCCATCCGTCCCGGATGCCATCCCACCTGCCAGGTGGTTCAGGCATTTGTGTCTGAATCCAACTTGACGGGATGCGACATGGAATTCCTGACTTCGACTCCATTTGACGGAGCGTGATAAATCACAGCCGCCTTCAGGGCATGTCTTGCCTTGAAGGGCGAGGCTGCGCTGAAGCGTCTGCGCTCGGAGGTGCTCGTACGCAGGCGGCCAACCCCTCGACATCACTCCCCTGAGTCACTGTGAGAGAGGTTGCACCCCATGACACCCACCGTTTCACGGCTGGACCGTCTCAAGCAGCGTGTCACCCGCACGGCGGCCGGGGCCCTCGGGCTCCTGGCGCTGTTCAGAGCAACCCCCGCGAGCGCGAGCGAGGCGGACCTCAAGCTCCCCGACTTCCGCTCCGTCACCTTCTTCGCGGGCCTGGACGGACGTCAGCTGTTGATGTCCGGCATCGCCGTCTGCGTCCTGGGCCTCATCTTCGGCGTCCTGCAGTACGCGAGCCTCCGGAAGATGGAGGTGCACCGGGCGATGCTGGAGATCTCCGAGCTCATCTATGAGACGTGCAAGACGTACCTGCTGACGCAGCTGAAGTTCATTGGCGTCCTCTGGTTGCTCATCGCGGTGGTGATGGTCGGCTACTTCGGCTTCCTCCAGCACATGGAGTTCGGCCGGGTGGCCATCATCCTGTTCGCCAGCCTCGTGGGCATCGCCGGCAGCTGCGGTGTGGCCTGGTTCGGCATCCGGGTGAACACGTTCGCCAACAGCCGCACCGCGTTCGCGTCGCTGCGCGGCAAGCCCTATCCCACGTATGCCATCCCGCTCCAGGCGGGCATGTCCATTGGCATGGTGCTCATCAGCACGGAGCTGTTGCTGATGCTGTTCATCCTGCTGTTCGTCCCGCCGGACTTCGCGGGCGCGTGTTTCATCGGCTTCGCCATCGGTGAGTCGCTGGGCGCCTCCGCGCTGCGCATCGCGGGCGGCATCTTCACCAAGATCGCCGACATCGGGTCGGACCTGATGAAGATCGTCTTCAAGATCAAGGAGGACGACGCGCGCAACCCGGGCGTCATCGCGGACTGCACCGGCGACAACGCGGGCGACAGCGTGGGCCCCTCCGCGGACGGCTTCGAGACCTACGGCGTCACCGGCGTGGCGCTCATCACGTTCATCCTCCTGGCGGTGGAGCCCCAGTACCGGGTGCAGCTCCTGGTGTGGATCTTCATGATGCGCATCGTGATGGTGGTGGCGTCACTGGTGTCGTACTGGATCAACAACGCCATCCAGGGCGCGCGCTACAAGAACGCGGACCACATGAACTTCGAGGCGCCGCTCACCTTCCTGGTGTGGCTGACGTCCATCGTGTCCGTGGCGCTGACGTTCCTCATCAGCTACCTGCTCATCCCGAACATCGGCGGGGACGACACCCTCTGGGTGAAGCTGTCCGCCATCATCACCTGCGGCACGCTGGCGGGCGCCATCATCCCGGAGGCCATCAAGGTCTTCACCTCCACGGAGAGCCGCCACGTGCGCGAGGTGGTGACGGCCAGCCGCGAGGGGGGCGCGTCCCTCAACGTCATCTCCGGCCTGGTGTCGGGCAACTTCTCCGCGTACTGGATGGGCCTCGTCATCGCGGCGCTGATGGGGCTGGCGTATGGGTTCAGCACCCTGGGCGTCGGCGCGCTGATGATTGCCCCGGCGGTGTTCGCGTTCGGCCTGGTGGCGTTCGGCTTCCTGGGCATGGGCCCGGTCACCATCGCCGTGGACTCGTATGGCCCGGTGACGGACAACGCGCAGAGCGTCTACGAGCTGTCCCTCATCGAGAACGTCCCCGACGTGAAGGCGCAGGTGCAGAAGGACTTCGGCTTCACGCCGGACTTCGACAAGGGCAAGGAGTTCCTGGAGGAGAACGACGGCGCGGGCAACACGTTCAAGGCCACCGCCAAGCCGGTGCTCATTGGCACGGCGGTGGTGGGCGCCACGACGATGATCTTCTCCATCATCGTGCTGCTGGTGGGCATCACGCGGGCCGCCAACGGCGAGCAGGTGCTCAACGCGGTCAACGCGCAGAACCTGTCCCTCTTGCACGCGCCCTTCCTCCTGGGCCTCATCACCGGCGGCGCCATCATCTACTGGTTCTCCGGCGCCTCCATGCAGGCGGTGTCCACGGGCGCCTACCGCGCGGTGGAGTTCATCAAGGCCAACATCCAGCTGGAGGGCGTGGAGAAGGCCAGCGTGTCCGACTCCAAGAAGGTGGTGGAGATCTGCACCCAGTACGCGCAGAAGGGGATGATCAACATCTTCCTCGTGGTGTTCTTCAGCACGCTCGCGTTCGCGTGCCTGGAGCCCTACTTCTTCGTGGGCTACCTCATCTCCATCGCGGTGTTCGGCCTGTATCAGGCCGTGTTCATGGCCAACGCCGGCGGCGCCTGGGACAACGCGAAGAAGCTGGTGGAGACGGAGCTGAAGGCCAAGGGCACGGAGCTGCACGCCGCCACGGTGGTGGGTGACACGGTGGGCGACCCGTTCAAGGACACGTCCTCCGTCGCGCTCAACCCGGTCATCAAGTTCACCACGCTGTTCGGCCTGCTCGCCGTGGAGCTGTCCGTGGAGCTGGAGGCCGCCGGCCAGGGCATGCTCCTGCGCGTGCTGTCCGCGGTGTTCTTCGTCCTGTCGACGGTGTTCGTCTACCGCAGCTTCTACGGCATGCGCATCGAGAGCGCGGGCCCCACGAAGCTGGAGTCCAGCGCCCAGGTGAAGACCGCCTGAGGCCCGCCCGAGGCGATGACCGGCGCCAGGCGGCGGGAACCCTCGCATGGGCCCGCCGCCTTGCGCTCGAGCCCGGTTCAGGCCCCGATGCCCTCGGGGTCCGTGGCCAGTTCCCCGCCCAGGTGCATGCCCGTCTGGCAGCGGTAGTCCGTCACCAGCGACGCGGCCAGCACCTTCACGCCCAGCAGCACGTGCAGCGCGGCCGCCACGGGCGAGCGCTTCGCGTACCCCAGCACGAAGGGCGCCAGCACCGCGCCCAGGCCGTAGGCGTAGTCCGCGATTTCATGCGCCTCGATGGGGATGAGCTTCGAGAGGCTCAGCCGGTAGTCCGTGAAGAGCGACACGCCCACCGCGGCCCCACCCAGGGCCCAGCCGGCCGCCTTCGCCGCGCTGTCACCGGACGCGCTCCCCACCGCCACCAGCGCCGCCCCACCCACGTAGTCCAGCACCGAGTGGATGTCCTGCGGCACCCAACGGCGCAGCGGCAGCCGGCCGAGCAGGGGACGCGACAGGATGCCCGCCGCCGCGCTGTGGTCCCTCATGCGGCGCCACTCGCGGCGCACGGCACCCTCCGAGCGCGGGGGGACGGGCGGCAGCACTGGCGCGGCCTCCAGGCCTCGGACCTCGTACTCGTACATGACGTGACTCCTCTCCCGGCCGTCGTGGCCTTGGCCGGAACGGTAGCCACGCCCCCAGGCCCGGGCGCCGGGCCTGCCACTCCCCCTCGCCCGCCTGCCTGCGACAACAATGAGTAGGCAGACTGACCACCCATTGAACTGTTGGCTGATAAGCAAGGGGGCTTCCACCCACCCTGCCCCGCCGGGCAGACTGTTGTTCGCACTCAGGCCCTCACATTTCGAGAGGACCGGCCGCCTTCGGGCGGTGGGTGCCGCGCCCCACCAACAAAGAGAAGACGATTCATGGCTACTGGTACGGTGAAGTGGTTCAACGATGCGAAGGGCTTTGGCTTCATCACGCAGGACGGCGGTGGTGAGGACGTGTTCTGCCACCACAGCGCCATCAACATGGACGGTTTCCGCACCCTGGCCGAAGGCCAGAAGGTGGAGTTCGAGGTGACCCGAGGCCCCAAGGGCCTCCAGGCCCAGAACGTCCGCGCAGTGGGTTGATCCAACCCCGCTCCGGGTCAGCCTGGAGTCATGGAAGCCCGGTCCCGCTCACGCGGACCGGGCTTCTTCATTTTTACAACGTATCAAGAAGGAAAAACGCGCAATCCCTTTCAAACCTTCCAGTCACCAAGGAAACAAGGGGGGGGCTGTGAAAGTCCGAAAGACGTCTGTTAGGCTTTGCGCCTGCGAGGGAGGGCGCACCTATGTTCGAAGTCACCAACGATGTCAGCCGTCGGACCATCACTGCCCGCATGAGCGGTTTCATGCGGCCCAACGAAATGAAGGAGTACGTGGCCGTCTACAAGAAGGCCACGGACAGCTACGGCGGAGGGCGGCACCTGGTTCTGGCCGACATGCGGGGGCTGCGCCCGCTGGAGCCGGAATCCGCGAAGCTGTTCTCCGAGATCGTCGACCACGGGCGCAAGAACGGCTGTGCGATGTGCGCGCACGTGTCGGACTCCACCATCGCGCGCCTGCAGACGGCCCGCGTGGCCTCGGAAGCATCCCCCAACGACGACATCACGGTGGACTGTGTGTCGCTGGAGGAAGCGCAGAACCAGCTCGCCAAGGCGCGCGTGCGCCTGCTCAACGGCGAAGGCTTCTCGGTTGCGCGCTAGCGCTGTTTCAACACACTGATGCATCCATCAAGGGCGCGGGTGACAGCACGTCATCCGGGCCCTTTGTCTTTTGCCCGTGTCCTGTGATTGGCCGGGAATGAAGAAGGGCGCGGAGGCTCACGGCCCCCGCGCCCTCTTTCACTTCAGGCCCTGCGGCTTCAGGCCGCGCGGTCGTGCGCGGCGGGCGCGTCCACGGGCGGCGCCGGGAGCGTCCCTTCCGCGCGGGGCTGCTTCTTGCGGAAGGACAGCTTCTCCATGGCCGCGAACACCACCGGCACCACCAGCAGCGTGAGGAAGGTGGAGGTGATGACGCCGCCGATGACGGAGATGGCCATGGGGGCGCGGAACTCGGAGCCGGTGCCCGTGCCCACGGCGGTGGGCACCATGCCAATGGCCATGGCCGCGCTCGTCATGAGGATGGGGCGCAGGCGGCGGGGGCCGGCCTTGAGCAGGGCCTCGTCCACGGAGTCGCCCTCGCGCAGGTGGTGGAGCGCGCCGTCGATGAGGAGGATGGCGTTCTTCGTGACGAGGCCCATCAGCAGGATGACGCCAATCATCGCGCCCATGCTGAGGTGGTAGTTCGTGACGACGAGTCCCAGGAGCGCGCCCACGAGCGCCAGCGGCAGCGACACCATGATGGTGAAGGGGTGCTTGAAGGACTCGAACTGGCTGGCGAGCACCATGTAGATGAAGACGAAGGCCAGCAGGAACGCGATGCCGAACGCGTCGTTCTGCTCATCCAGGCTCTTCATCTGGCCGTCGTAGACGATGGCGTAGCCGGGCGGCAGGGGCTTCGCCGCGATGGCGGCCTTGAGCTTCGTGGCCACGTCACCCAGCGCGGCGCCCTTGGCCAGCTGGGACACGACGGCCACCTGGCGCTCGCGGTTCTCGTGCTCGATGACGCTGGGGCCGTTCTTGAGCGACACCTCCGCCACGTCCGTCACCTGGTGCAGGCCCCTGGGCGTGGCCACCATCAGCTGGCGCACGCGCTCCGGCGTGGCGCGGTCCTGCTCGCGCAGGCGCACGCGGATGTCCGTCTCGTCCGTGCCCTCGCGCAGCTTGGCCGTCACGTCACCGTCAATGGCGAGCCGCAGCTGCATGGCCAGCGCCCCGGCGGACAGGTCCATGTCCGCGGCGCGCGCGCGGTCGATTTGAACCTGGAGCTCCGGCTTGGCCGGGTTGGAGTCCACGCGCACGTCGGAGGTGCCCAGCGTGCGCAGGATGCCGGCGACGCGCTCGGCCTCCTCGTTGATGCGCTTCAGGTCCGGGCCCACCACGCGGACCATGATGGGGTACCAGTCCCCCAGGCCTTCGATGGCCGGCGGGTCCGACAGGGTGATGGCGGTGGAGACCAGGTTGGGGACCAGGAGCGCGCGGGCCTCCTCCTTGAGGGTGCCGATGCTCTTGGTGCGCTGGTCCTTGCCCACCGTGAGCACGCGCATGCGCGCCTTGTAGACGTCTCCGTTGGGACCGACGGTGGTGTAGATGTCTGTGATTTCCGGAATCTTCTTGAGGAGCACCTCCGCTTCCGCGGCGCGCTCCGTGGTCTGCGCGAGGTTGGAGGAGTCCGGCAGCTGCAATTCGACGATGAGCTGCGAGCGGTCCTCCGCGCTCATGAACTCCACGCCCAGGCGGCTGGCGGCGCCGAAGGACAGCACGAGCGCCAGCAGGGTGAGGCCCGCGGTGGTCCACTTGTGGCGCAGCACCCAGCCCAGGATGCGCGCGTACGTGTTCTCCGTGGCCTCCAGGAAGCGGCGCAGCGCGCGGAACACGGCGGGCTCGTGGTGCACCTCGCCCGGCTTGCGCGCCTTGGCGAAGCGCGCGGACAGCATGGGGTCCAGGGTGAAGGAGATGAACAGCGAGATGAGCACCGCCACGGAGATGGTGATGCCGAACTGCTTGAAGAACTGGCCCACGATGCCGGGCATGAAGGCCACGGGGATGAACACCGCCACCAGGGACAGCGTGGTGGCGAGCACCGCCAGGCCCACGTCCCGCGTGCCGTTGGACGCGGCGCTCACGGGGTCCTCGCCCTGCTCCAGCCGGTGGGTGATGGCCTCGCGCACCACCACCGCGTCGTCGATGAGCAGACCGATGGCCAGGGACAGCGACAGGAGCGTCATCTGGTTGAGCGAGTAGCCCAGCACGTACATCACGAAGAACGTGCCGATGACGGACGTGGGCAGCGCCAGCGCGGAGATGAACGTGCCGCGCGGGTCCAGGAGGAACATCAGGATGATGAGGACCGCCATCAGGCCGCCGAAGATGAGGGCGATCCACACCTCGTGGGTGTTGGCGCGGATGAGGTCCGACTGGTCGATGAGGAGCGTGGCCTGGAAGCCCTGCCCCACCACCGGCGTCATGTCCGCGAGCGTCTTCTTCACCGCGTCGCTGACGCTCACGGTGTTGGAGCCCGGCTGCTTCACGATTTCGAGCACCACGGCGTCGCGGGCGTTGAGGCGCGCGGTGGTGCGGCGCTCGGCGACGCCGTCCGTGACGGTGGCGATCTCCTCCAGGCGCACCTGGGCGCCGGTGCCGCTGCGCGCGATGGGCAGCTGGCGCAGGTCGTCCACGCTGGTGAACTCGCCCATGGCGCGCACGGTCAGCTCGTTGGGCCCCAGCTGGAGGCGGCCCGCGGGCAGGTTGAGGTTCTCCGTGCCGATGCGCTGGGCCACCTGGGACGGCGTGATGCCCACCGCGCGGGCCTTGTCCAGGTCGATGTCGACTTGAATCTCCCGCGTGTCGCCGCCGGTGATGCGCACCTCCGCCACGCCCGCCAGCTGCGCGAGCGCGGGCTTGATGCGGTCATCCAGGAGCTTGCGCAGCGTCTGGGACGTCATGTCCGCGGACACCGCGTAGGTGAGGATGGGCGCGGCGGACAGGTCCACGCGGCTGACGATGGGCGCGTCCGCGTCCGTGGGCAGCTTGTTGACGGCCTGGCCCACCTTGTCGCGCACGTCCTGGACGGCGGTGTCCAGGGCGGTGCCCAGCGTGAAGGACACCACCACGGTGCCCACGTTCTCACGGCTGAAGGAGTGGATCTTGTCCACGCCGCTGATGCCGGCGACGGCGTCCTCCAGGGGCTTGATGACCTGGGTCTCGATTTCGCCCGGGCCCGCGCCCTTGTAGAGGGTGTTGACCACCACCACGGGGAAGCTGACGTCCGGGTAGAGGTCGGTGCCCAGGCGCTTGAGGCCCATCACCCCCAGCACGATGAGCAGCAGGGACAGCATGGCCGTGAACACCGGCCGTCGGATGGAGACGTCACTGAGAATCATGGGAAGAGCTCACGCACGCGGCGACCGCCCGGGGGCGGCCACTGCCAAGAGGGGCGGCCTTGCGGCTACTTCACGGAGACGCGGGTGCCGGGGGACAGGGAGGGCGTGGGGAAGTCCACCACCTGCTGGAGGACGGCCGCGGCGCGCACCACCACCTCGCGGTCGCGGCGCTCCAGCACCTGCACGTCCACGCGCTGGAGGGCGCCGTCGCTGACGACGAGGACGTGGTCCCCGTTGGAGGAGGACAGCGCCGTCGTGGGCAGGAGCTGCGCGTCCTGCGTCTCGCCCAGCTTCAGCATCGCGCGCGCCAGGGTGTGGGCCACGAAGCGGCCGTCCGCGTTGGGCACGGCGATCTCCACCGGGATGCGGCGGGTGGTGGGGTCCGCGGAGGGAAGGATGGTGCGCACCACGGCCTCGTCCGTGGACGCGCCGTGGCCCAGCGCCGCCACGCGCACCTTCACGCCCGGCTTGAGCAGCGCGCGCGCGCCTTCCGCCACGGTGGTGCGGAAGATGAGCGTGTCCAGCTGCTCCAGCGTGAAGAGGGGCGAGCCCGGCCCCACCGTGGCGCCCGTCTGGTCCGGGGACTCAATCAGGGTGCCCGCGAAGGGCGCCTTCAGGTCGTGCCGGCGGCGCGCCGCGCGGGCCTGGGCGAGCTGCGCCCTGGCGGCCATCACCTGGGCCTGCGCCTGCGCGGCGGCGGCGACGGCGCTCTTGTGCTGCTGGGCGCTGACGCCTCCGCCCGCGTTGAGCTGCTCGGTGCGCTCGGCGGCGTCCTTCGCCATGGAGGCGGCGGCCTCCGCGGCGGCGACGGCGGCCTCCGCGCCGGCCACCTGCGCGTCCACGATTTCGGAGTTGAGCTGGGCGAGCGTGTCGCCCTTCTTCACCGCCTGCCCCTTCTGGACGCGCACCGCCTCCAGCCGGCCGCCCACCTCGAAGCCGACCTGGAGGCCCTGGGCGGGGTACAGCGTGCCCGTGACCTCCTCGGACTGGGAGGCCTGCACGCCGCGCGCGGAGACGACCTTCACGGCCGGCGCGGGCTTGTCCTGGCCAGGGGCCGCCGCGGCGGCGGGCGGCGCGGACGCGTCCGCCTTGTCGCAGCCGGTGAGCGCGAGCGCGGCGGCCACGCCCATGGCGGCGAGGGCACGGGAGGCGGAGGGCTTCGTGGACGGTTTCACGGGCGTTTCCTTGGCGGACGGTGCGGGTTGGCCGCGCGGGCGTGGCGCCGGCGCGTGGAAGGCGGGGAAGAGGGCCGCGCGTAGGCGGCGGCAACCGGGGGCACGGGCTCGCGGGGCAGCGAGCCTTCGTGCATGAGGCGCTGGAGGCCCACGGCCCAGGCGGCCAGGTCCGGCTTCTGCGTCAGCCGGCCCATGCGCCGGGCCAGCAGCAGGTACGTGCCCACGACGAACGAGCCGAAGAGGCTGGGGTCCACGTCCGGGGTGTCCGGCTGCTGGCCGCGCAGGTGGTGGAACTCCCCCGCGATGCGCTCCACCTCGCGGTCCACCACGTCCCACATGACGGACTCGAAGGCGGTGCCCTGGCTGCCCACGATGAGCGCCGTGACGAGCTCACGCTGGTCCCACATGAGCTCCAGCATCTCCACGTCGAGCGCGGCCTCCAGGCGCA
The DNA here is from genome assembly GCF_042231735.1 of Corallococcus exercitus. Lineage (GTDB taxonomy): Bacteria > Myxococcota > Myxococcia > Myxococcales > Myxococcaceae > Corallococcus > Corallococcus exercitus_B. The sequence goes on along the minus strand of NZ_CP102577.1, from coordinate 7,517,114 downwards.
GGAAGGCGCGGTAGCGCTCCGAGCGCGCGGCGACGTCGCCGGGGCCCGGCATGCCGGACTCCTCGCGGAAGCGCTCCATGCGCGCCATGCGCTCCGTGGCCAGCCGCTCCAGCTCCTCCAGGAAGCCCTTCACCAGCGCCCCGAAGAGGGCCTCCTTCGAGGGGAAGTGCAGGTAGAAGGCGCCCTTGGACAGGCCGCTGGCGGCGGTGATGTCACTGATGCGCGCGCCCTTCACGCCCCTCTTCGCGAACTCCGCCCGCGCGGACGCGATGAGCGCGCTGCGGGCTTTGGGGTCGGCGTGACGGGGCATGGCGGGCCATTCCTAACCCGCCGGTCAGAAATAAAACAGTCGTTGCTGAACGCCGGGTCAGGAATCCGAGGGGCGTGTCGGCGGGGGGCGCAGGAGGGCGGAGCAGAGCGGACACGCGGGGGGTGCGTGGGGGGCGTCCCGGCGGTGCAGGTCCAGGATGGCGCGGGAGACTTCCGCCAGCTCGCGGCGCACCTCGCGGCGGGCGCCCTTCACGCGCTCGATGCGCATGTGGTCGTAGCCGGTGGTCTGGTGGCGCATCCAGGCGATGACGGCGGCCTCCGCGCGCCGTTCAATGGGGATGCGCTCCGTGCGGGCCACGGTGCCGCTGCCCACGGGGGTGGCGTGGCCCGCGACGAGCACGGCCAGGCGCTTGGCGTGGGGGAGCCACGCGGGGCTGAAGGCGAGGAAGCGCAGGACGGCGTTGGCGAAGTCGACCTCGTACTCGGCCTGCTCCTTGGCGCGGCGCTCGCGGCCCTGGGCCAGCTTCTTCGCGTAGGCGGGGGTGGCGCGCTCGTCCTCCAGGGCCGCCCTGGCGTGGACGATGTGGGCCTCCGGCGCCCATACGCCCCGGGAGAAGAGCTTGCGGCCCACCTTCTCCACCACGGTCCAGGAGGGGCCGGCGGCCTTCACGCGGCGGGTGAGGCCGGCGTCGCCGGGGGGAAGCAGGGCCCAGCCATCAGGCACGGAGAGGAGGCGGCCGTCCTGGGCACGCACGCGGCGGGGGTCGGCCGTGGGGCCGACCGTCAGGGAATCAGGCATGGGGTGGGGTCCGAAAGGGCCGGCTGCATAGCACGCCCCCTCGCACCCTGGTAAATGCCCCGGGAACGCGCGCGCGCAGGAAGGACTCCGCGCGTGCGAGGAGGCCACTCTCGTCGTGGGAAGCGCCGGCATGTCCCTACTGAGGCTCACCTTCCTCGGCACCTCCGCCGCGCAGCCCACCCTGCATCGCGGCCTGTCCGGCCTGGCGGTGAAGGCGGACGCGGACCTGCTCCTGTTCGACTGTGGCGAGGGCAGCCAGCGGCAGATGGTGCGCTTCGGCACGGGCTTCACCGTGGACGTGGCGTTCTTCACGCACTTCCACGCGGACCACTACCTGGGGATCATCGGCTTTTTGCGCACGCTGGGGATGATGGGCCGCACCGCGCCCATGCACCTGTACGGGCCGCCCCCGGCGCGGCGGCTGCTGCACCAGGCCGTGCACCTGGGGCTGGAGTCAACGGCCTTCCCGGTGGAGATCCACGAGCTGAAGGACGGGGACGTGGTGCGCCGCAACGGCTACTCCGTGCAGGCGGTGGGCGTGGACCACCGCATCCACGCGCTGGGCTACGTGCTGGCGGAGGACGGGCGCCCGGGGCGCTTCCACCTGGAGAAGGCGCGGGAGCTGGGCGTGCCGGAGGGCCCGTCCTTCGGGAAGCTGCAGAAGGGCGAGTCCATCACGCTGCCGGACGGGCGCGTGGTGAAGCCGGAGGACGTGCTGGGCGAGTCGCGGGCCGGGCGGCGGCTGGTGATTTCCGGCGACACGCGGCCGTGCTCCGCGCTGGTGCAGGCGGCGAAGGACGCGGACCTGCTGGTGCACGAGTCCACCTTCTCCGACGACGAGCAGGCGCGCGCGCTGGAGACGCGGCACTCCACCGCGCGGGAGGCGGGCCAGGTGGCGAAGGAGGCGGGCGCGAAGCGGCTCATCCTCACCCACCTGTCCAGCCGCCACGACACCGACCCCGGGCGGCTGCTCACGCAGGCGCGCGAGGCGTTCAAGGGGCCGGTGGAGGTGGCCCACGACGGCCTCACCGTGGAGCTGCCGCTGCGCGACTGAAGCTCCCTTCGCGCGGGCGGCAGCCCCTCTTCACGGCGGGCGGGGCTACTCGACCTTCTTCGCCTCGGCCTGGAGGGCGGAGGCGGCGTCGGGGTCCACCTTCTGGAGCAGCTCCCACTCCAGCTCGGAGTCGCGCCGCATCTGGGAGGCGCCGGCGCCGTTCACGGCCTCCCGCTGATCATTGGCGCGCCCGTCGGTGCTGTCGGCGGCGCGGGACTCGGAGCGGTCCTGGCGGCGGATCTCCACGGAGCACTGGCCGGGGCCGCGCTCGGTGCCGCGCACGTAGTAGCGCGCGTACGCGGTGCCCAGGGAGGACGGGGCGCTGGTCATGAGCCACTCCGTCGTCGCCTCGAAGCCCTGCTGGCCCTTCATCAGCGAGTAGCCCTTCTGCTGGAGGAGGGCGATGGCCGCCGGCCACACCTCCGCGATGGGCTTGCGGTAGACGTGCCCCATGGCCTTGTCCTCCAGGTACGCCTGTTGCCGGCGCGCGGCACAGCCGCTGAAGGCGAGGGCGAGGACGGACACCACGAGCAGCGCCGAGGCGCGGGACGATTTCGAGGGGTTCATTGCTCCGGACTCCATGTAAGGGAAGACGGTTGCGGAACATCGCGCGGTGTGGGCCCGGAAGCCAAGTCCGGGCCGGTGCGAGACGGGGTTACCTCCAGCAGGCAACCTTCATTTGGTAGGAGCCCCGCCGAATCCCGGTGATGCGTCCGGCGCCGCACATCCGCCCCGACGAAGCCGTCCGCGGCGCGGGGGGCGGGGCCATGCTGGCGGGCGGACATGATTCCCATCAGCGACGACAACCCGACCCTGCGCACCCCGGTGATGACGTACCTCCTGCTCGCGGCCCTGGGGCTCACCTGGGTGTTCTTCCAGGGCGCGGGCTTCAACGTGGTGGCGCTGGCCACCAGCATCTGCGAGCTGGGGCTGGTGCCCGGGGAGCTCTCCGGCCGCGCGCCGCTGGGGCAGGCGGTGCCGCTGGGCGACGGGATGGCGTGCGTCGTGGACAACGAGGCCATCAACCGCCTCACGCCGCTCACGTCCATGTTCCTGCACGGCAGCTGGGGGCACCTGCTGGGCAACGTGCTGTTCTTCTGGGTCTTCGGCAACAACATCGAGGACAGCATGGGGCGCTTGCGCTTCCTCGTGTTCTACCTCCTGTGCGGGCTGGTGGCGGCGGCGGCGCACGTGGCGGTGGACCCCACGTCGCCGGTGCCCACGGTGGGCGCGTCGGGCGCCATCGCGGGCGTGCTGGGCGCGTACCTGGTGCTCTACCCGCGCGTGCGGGTGAACATGCTGTTCATCATCTTCATCATCATCCGCGTCTTCCCCATCCCCGCGTGGGCCGTGCTGGTGTGGTGGTTCGTGCTCCAGGTCATCACCGGCCTGCCGCAGCTGATGACGCTGCGGCCGGAGGTGTCCGGCGGCGTCGCCGTGTGGGCGCACATCGGCGGGTTCGTGGCGGGCATGGTGCTCATCAAGCTCTTCGAGAACCCGCGCTACACGTCCCAGCGCACGACGTGGCGGCACCGGATGCACCCGAACCACCCATAAGCCCCGGGCCTCCCGGCAGGCGGGAGGACGGGGGCCCGCTGGCCGGAGGTGCGGACGCGAAGGAGCGCCCCGACATTGGGGGGTGGTGTTCTTCGCGTCATGAGGAGGCGGGCATGGGGGCGCATGAGAAGTCGGAAGGGCTCTGCGTGGAGGTGCCGCCGCGCAAGCGGGTGCTCATCCTGGGGGGCGGCTTCGCGGGCATGTACGCGGCGCTGCACCTGGAGCGGCGGTTGGGGAAGCGGGACGACGTGGAGGTGACGCTCGTCAGCCGCGACAACTTCTTCCTCTTCACGCCCATGCTCCATGAGGTGGCGGCGAGCGACCTGAACGCCACCGCCATCGTCATCTCGCTGCGCAAGCTGCTGCCGCACCTGACGTTCGTGGAGGGCGACGTCAGCGCGCTGGACCTGGAGGCGAAGAAGGTCACGGTGGCCCACGGCGGGCTGGATGGCCACAGCCACACGGTGTCGTTCGACTACGTGGTGCTGGCCATGGGCTCGGAGACGAACTTCTTCGGCAAGCCGGGCCCGCGTGACTACACGCTGACCATGAAGACGCTGGGCGACGCGATGCTCCTGCGCAACTGCCTCATCGACCGGCTGGAGGAGGCGGACGCGGACTGCGTGACGGCGGGCAAGCGCGACGCCATCGTCACCTTCGTGGTGGTGGGCGGAGGCTTCGCGGGCGTGGAGACGGCGGGCGCCATCAACGACTTCATCCACGGCGCCCTGCCCTTCTACCCGAACATCCAGCACGCCAACGTGCGCGTGATGCTGGTGCACGGCGGCAGGGAGGTGCTGCCGGAATTGGGCGAGGAGCTGGGCGCGTACGCGCGCAAGAAGCTCATCGAGCACGGCGTGGAGGTGCGCACCGGCATCCACGTGAAGGACGTGACGGAAGCCGGCGTGGAGCTGCCGGACGGCACGGTGGTGCCCACCAAGACAGTGGTGTGGACCGCGGGCGTCACGCCGCCGTCCCTGCTGTCGACGCTGCCGTGCGAGAAGGAGCGCGGCCGGCTCAAGGTGAACGCGCGCATGGAGGTGCCCGGCTTCCCGGGCGTATGGGCGCTGGGCGACTGCGCGTCGGTGCCGGACCTCACCAACGGCGGCAAGCCCTGTCCGCCCACCGCGCAGCACGCGATGCGCCAGGGGCTGGTGGCGGCGCGCAACGTGTGCGCGGCGCTGAAGGGCCAGCCGGGCAAGGCGTTCCGCTACAAGATGCTGGGACAGCTGGCGGCGATTGGCCAGCGCGCGGGCGTGGCACGCATCCTGGGGCTGAAGTTCTCCGGCACCTTCGCGTGGGTGCTCTGGCGCACCATCTACCTGTTCAAGCTGCCGAAGCTGGAGACGAAGGTGCGCGTGGCCATGGGCTGGACGCTGGACCTGTTCTTCCGCAAGGACGTGGTGCAGCTCATCGGCCCGCGCGAGTTGGATCAACTCACGCTGCCGGCCCTGCCGCTCAACAGCCGGCAGCAGGTGCGGCAGGTGCAGGCGCTCCAGCCGCGCACGCAGCACTGAGCGCCGTTCGTTTCAGACGAGCGGCGGCAGGTGGTGCAGCAGCCGCTCCAGGTCGGGCTGGAGCTCGTCCGGCGCGGCGGTGGCCAGCTCGTCCTGCGCGTGCGTGCCCCACGTCACGGCGTAGGTCTTGAGCCCCGCGGCCTGGCCGGCGCGCAGGTCCAGCGTGGTGTCCCCCACCATCCACAGGCCGCCGGTGCCCAGCGCCTTCAGGGCGTGGTGGATGACGTCCGGCGCGGGCTTGTGCGGGAAGCCGTCCGTGCCCTGCACGTGGTGCAGCAGGCCGCCCAGGCCCATCGCGTCCACGAAGCGCCGCGCCATGTCGCCGCGCTTGGTGGTGGCGACGGCGAGCAGGTAGCCCCGCTCGCGCAGGGTGCGCAGCACGCGCTCCACGCCGGGGAAGGGCCGGGAGCGCCGGTGGAAGTTCAGCGGGTAGTGCTCGCGGTAGGCGACGCAGAGCGTGGCGGCGTGCTCGGGCGCGAAGCGCGTGTACATGTCCTCCAGCGGCTGGCCGATGAGCGCCCGCACCTCCGCGACGGAGGGCACGGGCAGGCCATGGTGCGTGAAGCCGTGGAGGAAGCTGTCGATGATGTCCGGCAGCGAGTCCACCAGCGTGCCGTCCAGGTCGAAACAGATGCCGCGAGGGGTAACGGTGCTCACCCGCCGTTCCATACGCCCTCCGGGGCCGCGTGTCCCTATGCTCGCGCCCGCCATGCGCTCCCTCCCCTGGACGGGGGCGCCGCTTCACAGGGGGTGCAGGGATGCGACGCACGAAGCAGGACGGGCCGGGCCCTTCGCCAGAGGGGCGCGGAGAAGGGTCCGGGGGCGGCTTCTGGGTGGCTCCGGAGGTGCCCGGCCTGGAGCTGCACCGGGCGGCCTACACCCGGTGGACCTTTCCGAAGCACTCGCATGACGTCTTCTCCCTGGTCGCCTACGACGCGGGCGCGCAGTCGATGCACCTGCAGGGGCAGCGCGTGGTGGCCTCGGTGGGCAGCCTCCTCGCCGTGTCGACGGGGGAGATGCACGAGGGCCGCGCCGCCGACTCCAGCATCGGGTGGGCCTACCGCATCCTCTACGTCCCGCCCGCGCTGCTCATCCGCGCGGCGGAGGAGACGGGAGCGCCTGCGGGCACCCTGCCCGGCTTCGCGTCGCCCATGCTCCAGGACGCGGCGCTGCTGGAGCGCTTCACCGTCACCTTCGACGCGCTGAAGGACGGCGCCGTCTCCCGGCTGGAGCGCGAGGAGCGGCTGCTGGGCTTGCTGGTGGCGCTGCTGCGCCGGCACTCGGGGCTGCCGTACCGGCGGCGGGCGGCCGCGTGCGCGCGAGGCGTGAAGCGGGCGCGGGAGCTGCTGGAGGCCCATCCCACGCGCAACCTGTCGCTGGAGGCGCTCGCGCGCGTGGCGGGGCTCAGCCCGTGGCACCTGGTGCGCGCGTTCCACCGTCAGTTCGGCCAGACGCCGCAGGTGTTCCAGCGGGCCCTGCGGCTGCGGCTGGCGCAGGAGCTGCTGGCGGGGCCGCTGCCCATGGCGGAGGTGGCGCTCGCGGCGGGCTTCACGGACCAGAGCCACCTCATCAAGCACTTCGGCCGCACGATTGGCGTGACGCCCGGAGAGTACCGGGCCGCGGCGTACGCGGGGCGTGGACCGCGCAAGCACGTACAATCCCAGACGCCCGCGCGCCCGTAGGTTGGAGCCCTCTTGAGACAGGAGGGTCCACACATGCAGCGAAGCATCATCGCGGTGGCGGTGCTCACGGGATGGCTCATGGGCTGCGCGCCGGAGCCCATCGCGGACGAAGCGGAGCCAGCGCCCGCCGCCTCCGAGGAAGCGCTGGACGCGCGGACACCGGGCGCGGTGGTGCTTCCTCCGGGAGCGCGCGTCTACGGCCGCCCCATCACCGCGTGGGCGAAGGAGTGGTACCGCTGGCACTTCCGCGTGCCGGCGGACCGCAGCCCCATGCTCCAGCTGGAGCAGGACTGCGACGAGGACCAGGACGGCCCCGTCTACTTCGTCCCCACCTACGACCTGGGCACCACGTACCAGCGCACCTGCCGCGTCCCCCGGAACCGGCCCGTGCTGGTGCCGCTGTGGGTCATCATCAATGACTATCCGTGCCCCGACCCGTCCTTCGAACCGGCGCCGGGCCAGACGCTGGAGGACTTCCTGCGCCAGGGCGCCCTCGACTTCAACAATGGCACGCAGGACCTGGTGGTCACCGTGGACGGCCGGCGCGTGGACACCCGCCACCACCGCCACACCAGCGGCCTGTTCACCTTCGACGCGGACCCCAGCCTCGTGGGGAAGATTCCCGACCCGTGCCTCGTGGGGGGCGAGCAGCGCGGCGTAACGGACGGCTGGTGGCTGATGCTCCAGCTGGCCCCGGGCGAGCACGTGGTGAACGTGCGGGCCCTGGCGCCCTTCGGCGCGCCCGTGGATTACACATACACGCTGCGCGTGGCGCGGTAGCCGCCGGGCTGGCTCGGCGGACAGGCGCACAAGACTGGCCGTCGCGCGGGGCGTGCGTCAGAGTGCCGCGCGCGATGTCCCGGGACGGCTTCCCGGGCGAACAGTCATGACAGGTGCGCGGATGATGCGAGGACGTCTCGGTTGGATGCTGGGGGCGCTGGTCCTGTGGGTGGGCGCTTCGGGCTGTTCACGGCGCGTGCCGGAGGGAACGCCCGCGGAGCAGGCGGTCGAGGACGCGCCCACGGTGTACGTGGCCAAACGCATCCGCACGCTGGATGCCGCGAAGCCGGAGGCCCAGGCACTCGCCGTGCGCGACGGCAAGGTGCTGGCCGTGGGCACGCGCGAGGAGGTGCTCGCCGCCGCGGGCACCACCGCGCGCGTGGTGGAGCTGGGCGACGCGACGGTGGTGCCCGGCCTCACGGATTCGCACGGGCACCTGGCGGGGCTGGGCCAGGCGCTCGCGGGCGTGCGGCTGGAGGGGACGACTTCGATTACGGAGATCCGCCAGCGGCTGGAGAAGGCCCCGTCCACCGCGTACCAGGGCGACTGGCTGGTGGGTCAGGGCTGGGACCAGAACGACTGGGACACGCCGCGCTTCCCCAACCTCTTCGACATGGGCGAGCACCTGAAGGACACGCCCGTGGCGCTGTGGCGCATCGACGGGCACGCGCTGTGGCTCAACGGCGCGGCGCTCAAGCGCGCGAACATCACCCGCGACACGAAGGACCCGGAGGGCGGCAGCATCGTGCGCCTGCCGGAGGGTGACCCCAGCGGCGTGCTCATCGACAACGCCATGGACCTGGCGCTGAAGGTGCTGCCCCCGCCCACCCCTGAGCAGCACGAGGCGCGCATGCGCGCCGCGCTGGAGCACTGCGCGCGCGTGGGCCTCACCGGCGTGCACGACGCGGGCATGGACCTGCGCACCTTCCGGCTGTTCCAGGCGTGGGACAAGGCGGGCACCCTGCCCCTGCGCGTCTACGCCATGGCGGATGGCCAGACGGACGACCGCGTGCAGTACCTCAAGGACGGCCCCTTCCAGGGGAAGCTCCTGACGATGCGCGCGGTGAAGCTCACCCTGGACGGCGCGCTGGGCAGCCGGGGCGCGGCGCTGGGCGCGGCCTACAGCGACGAGCCCGGCCACCGCGGCCTGCTGCTCCTGTCCCCGGAGGAGTACGCCGCGCGCGTGCACGCCTTCGTGGGCCGCGGCTTCCAGGTGGCGACGCATGCGATTGGCGACCGCGCCAACACGCTGCTCCTGGACACGCTGCTGCGCGAGCTGGCGGCCACCGGGAAGAAGGACGCGCGCCACCGCGTGGAGCACGCGCAGATCATGACGGCCGAGGACATCACCCGGCTGGGCGCGAACGGCTTCGTGGCGAGCGTGCAGCCCACGCACGCCACCAGCGACATGCCCTGGGCGGAGAAGCGCGTGGGCCCGGAGCGCATCCAGGGCGCCTATGCGTGGCAGAAGCTGAAGGGCGCGGGCGCGGTGCTGGCGCTGGGCAGCGACTTCCCGGTGGAGCGGCCGGACGTGCTCGCGGGGCTGTACGCGGCGCGCACGCGGCAGGACGCCAGCGGCCAGCCGCCGGGCGGGTGGCAGCCGGACCAGCGTCTGAGCGGCGAGGAGGCGCTGGAGGGCTTCACGGTGGGCGCGGCCTACGCGTCCTTCGCGGAAGGACAGCGCGGCCGGCTGAAGCCGGGCCAGGACGCGGACTTCGTGGCGCTGTCCGTGGATCCGGTGGACGCGCCCCCGGCGGACCTGCTCACCGGGCAGGTCCGGCTGACGGTGGTCGCGGGCCGCGAGGTGTTCCGCGCGGACGCGAAGTAGCTACAGGTCCGCTTCGTAGGAGAGCGACTCGATGCGCTGGTTCGCTTCCGTCTGCAGACGGGTGCGCTCCTCTTCGAGTCGCTCCAGCTCCCGGCCGATGCTCTCCAGCCGGTCCTCCTGCGCGTTGAGCTTGGTGACGAAGCGCTCCACCAGCTCGCGCTGGGACGCGCCGCTCTTGAGCGAGTCGATGTTGGAGCGGATCCGCTCCTGGTCCCGGAAGAGCTGGGTGCGCTCCTCGTCCAGCCGCTGCACGTCGCGGGTGACCTGCGACAGCTTCTCGCGCATGGCCACCACGTCGCGCAGGGCCTGGGCCACGCGCGGGTCGATGAAGCGCGAGTCGAGGAAGAACGTCACCTCCTCCAGCCCCACGTTGCCCAGGTAGTACTGGCGCTGTCCCCTGGTGCGCTCGGTGACGACGAGCGTGTCGGAGGTGCCCGGGGCCAGCTCGCGCTTGAAGCGCCAGAAGCCGTCCGTGGTCTCCGCGGGGGCGGCCGTGTCCTTCAGCTCCCAGCCGGTGCGCGGGTGCTCCACGTAGAGCACCTGGGGGCGCTTCGCCTTGTTGCGCGCGAGGACCCTGGTGCGGCGCTGGTGGAAGAACTCCACGATGAGCGTGCCCCGGCCGAGCCGCGCGCGGAACACCGGGCCGTCCTCCAGGTCCTCCTCCACGGACACGGTGCAGGACAGCTCCACGGCATAAGGGACGAAGCGCACGTCGTCGGGCTTGAGGGTGTCGAGCATCGCCTCGCCCACGTAGGTCTCGTCCTCGGTGATGGTGACGGGGCCGCCCTCCAGCGTGAGGCCGGTGGTGTTCTTGAACTCGATGCAGGCCATCGGGTTCTTCTCGCGCGTGGAGCGGTTGTAGAGCAGCACGCGGCGGCCCTCGAAGGGGCGGTGCAGGATGGGCACGAGCGCGCTCTGGTTGCGGTGCACGGTGACGGGGCGATCCACGCCGTACTCGAAGAGGTCGCCCACCTCCTTCGTCAGCGTCGTCACGGAGGTGCTCTGCTCCAGCATCGCGCGCATGTCGCGTCCGCCGCCGCCAATCATCGGGCCGCCCTTGGCCCGCCGGGGGGCCGGAGGGGGCGCGGCCATGACGGGCATGATGCTGGCCGCGGGGGCGGCGCCCTGGCTGCCGAAGGCCTCTTCCTCCGCGTCCATGTCCATGGAGGGCTCGAAGGCGCTCTCGTGGGCCTCCTGGGGGATGACGGGCGCGACGCCAGTCTCCGAGCGCACCTCCACGATGGGGCGGCGCAGGTAGCGGGGGTTGTAGAGGTCGTGGACGAAGGACACGGGCAGGCCGGCGATGAGGGACAGCTCCACGTCCACCCAGTCCTCGTCGCCGGTGTTGTCCACCAGGGCCCAGCCCTGGAGGAGGGGCGGTTTCCCCTCGTCCAGGAGGATGCGGTAGCTGGTCTTCCACACGGGGGACTCCAGCACGTAGCTGACGAACAGCTCGCGCGAGCCCTCTCCGGCGGTGAGGATGGACAGCCGCTTGGAGTCCTTCTTGTACGAGGACATGACGGTGGCCAGGTAGAACTCCAGGTCCTTGCGCACGGCCTCGTCGAGGAACTCCAGCTCGCCCAATTCCAGCACGTCGAAGGTGCGCAGCGACGCGCCGACGAGCAGCGTGAGGAAGGGGCGCACGACGCTGGCTTCGCCCTGCACGACGGGCAGGGACTCGAGGCCGACGATGGCGCCCTCGACTTGAGCGCCGCCGACGCGGGCGCGCACGCGGGCACCCTTCACCTGGCCGAGCAGCGCGGTGAGGCTGCCGTGTTCGGGGATGCGGATGGTGGCTTCGGAGAGGAGCTGCTCCAGGGGCTTGGTGGAGTCGTAGCTCACGGCGGACACGGAGCCGCCGTTCAGGTCCAGCACGGTCATGGACTTGAGGACGTCGTTCATGTCGCGCGCCTTGAAGTCCAGGTGCGCGGTCTCGCTGCCGGTCACCTTTCCCCGGCGCTCGAAGTAGCCGACGCCGTGCTTGTAGAGAACGACACGGCGGATGGACAGGGGCGAGGGCATGCGCGGGGCTCCGGGTGCGGTGTGGACGTGGGAGTGGTCTAGCAGCGCCGGGGGATGGGGTTCCACTCCGGGTGGGGGTTGCGAATCCTGGCATGCTTGGCGGGCCGCTCTTCCCGGGAGATGCATGCGCGGACTGTGTTGGCTGTGGGTGGGGCTGCTCTGGAGCTGTGCGTCGACTCCCTCCGCGCCGGCGTTCTCGCCGGAGGTCTTCTGGGCGGAGGCGGAGACAGGGCATGAGTGCGAGGACGGGGACGAGGACCAGTGCCTCGCGCCCCTGTGCGTGGATGGGGCCTGTGCGCTGTTCCGGTGCGAGGACCTGGAGCCGGGCCGCGTGGTGCGCACCCGGGCTGCGCTCGCGCCGCCGGTGTTCGTGGCTCCGGGCAGCGGGCCGCAGCGGACGTGGGGCAGTGCTCAGGGCCTGCCGGGCGATGCGACGCCCGTCATGGTGTTCCGCTGGTACCCGCGCGAGAAGCTGCCCAGCGAGGTGAAGCGCCAGAAGGCCCTGGAGGAGTGGGCGAAGCGGCCCAAGGAGCGGCACCACATCTTCCCGCAGGCGTTCAAGAAGCACTTCGTCAACAAGGGCATCGACATCCACCAGTACGTGATCGCCATCGATGCGGAGCTGCACAAGCGCATCCACCGGGGAGTCGCTGGCGGCCCCTGGAACCAGGACTGGCAAACCTTCAATGAGGGCCAGGGGCGAACAGGAACCCGGGAGATGCATTTCGACTACGCAGCCCTGATGATCCAGAAGTACGGTCTCTTTGGCTTGACCATGACCTATTGGCAGCAGGTAGAGCTCGCGCCCATTCCGGTGGAGGACTGACGGGTGCGCTACTTCGAAGTATCCACACCGCGGGATCTGGACAACGTCCATTGGAGCGGGTCCTACCGGGCCACGCGCAAGTGGTGCCTGCCAGGAATGGATTGTCCTCGCTGCACGCCTTGGGGCGGCATGTTGGCCTATGCGTCGGTGGACCTGTCCAACCTGCCAGAGAACGACTCGCTGACGAGTGGCTGGCCTCAAGCCCGAGAGGAGTACGCACGACGCGCGGCCCTAGTGCGTCCCTTCGTGCCCCAGGAGCTCCCCCTCGAACCGGGCTGTAGCTTCGGTCCCCTCGTGGGCACGGCGATGGGCAAATTCGGCCCCATCACCGCGATGCCTTCGTGGGAAGTGCTCGTGCGAGAGGACACGCTCGCAGCGCTTCGAGACGCAGGACTGAAAGGCATCATCCCGGTCCGGGCGGAGCTGCGGAACCGCCGCACGAAGGAGCTTCCGCAGTACGAACTGGAAGCGCGCCCCCTGGCGAAACTGCATCCCGCATGCATCCAGGACAGGGACCGGGTGCCCACCTGCGAGTACTGCGGGCGCCACGGCTTCTCGCTCCCACCGGAGCGCTGGCTGCACGGTGAATCGCTCCCCCCGGACCTGGACCTCTTCGGCGTGGAAGGCACCACCCGCATCGTCGTCTCCGAACGCTTCGTCGACACCGTGAACCGGCTGGGCCCCAGTGACGTGGTCTACCGGGAGATCACCGTCGGATAGCCGTTCGCCCCTCTTGTCGACCAGCACACGTTGAGCCCGCACAAGGCCCCACCGTCCGCGCGGATCCGCGCGAGGCTCCGTGTATCTAGCGGTCGCATGCGACGCCCCCTCTTCCGCGCTCCCTTCCTGCTGTGCTCCGCGCTCCTGCTGAGCACCGGCTGCGAGAGCATGAAGCCCCGTGCCGTCTCCCCCGCCGACGGCACCACCGCCACCACCGAACAGCCTGACGCCTCCGTCCCCACCCAGGCCTCCGTGCCGGATGCCGGGGCCCCCACTCCCGAAGAAGCCTCCGCCACGCCTTCTCCGTGGCAGCGCGCCCGCGTGGGCGACCGCGTGGAGTACGCCTTCTCCGCCCACCGGGCCCGCCCGGGCTCGGAGGCCGGCGTGGGCGTGGCCGGCCATGTCGCGCTGGAGGTCGTCGCCGTCCAGGCGCCCTGGGCATGGCTCACCGTCACCTTCACGGATGACCAGGGCAGGCCCCTGGCCCACCCGCGCCTCTCCCAGCCCCGCGTGCTGCCCATGCGCCTGGAGGAGACCCAGCCGTGGAAGGAGGAACACCGCGGCCAGCGCTCCACCGAGCAGACCACCGCCGCCGGCCGTGCCTGGGACGCGCGCCGCTTCCTGGACGACCGCCGCCCCAGCGACGGCCCCCTCCAGAACCGCCTCTACGCCGCCGAGCCCGGACCGCTGTACCTCACCCACGGCCTGCTCGACGCCAGCACCACGCTCTCCGGCTTCGGCGCCAGCGGCAGCCAGCAGCTGACGCTCGTGTCCTTCCGCCAGGGCACCGACGGCGCGGGCACCGTGCCCGTGCTCGATTACGCGTGGGGCCCGGGCACCTGGTACGACGTGCGGCAGGACCTCTCCGGCACGTCCTCCGTGCGCCGCGTCTGCCTGGGCGCCGAGCGCGGCTTCGTCCTGCGCAAGGAGTCCACCGGCCCCAGCGGCGACGCGCCGTGCTCGGACTTCCACGACGCGGATGCCATGCCCCTGGAAGAGGCCTTGCTCCACGCGGTCAGCGAGGCCGTCGGCCAGCCGCAGCAGTGGCCCCCCGTCACCGCCGGCACCGCGCCGTCGCGCCGCGAGACCTTCACCGTCGCCCAGCACCCCGTCCCCGCCGTCGTCGTTGAATCGCCCGCGGGCGAGGGCGCCGAGCGCCGCGTGCAGGTCACCTACTATGCCGCGGAGCCGTGGGGCGCCGCGCTCCAGGGGCTCGCGGACGAGGCCCGCTTCACCCCGCTCTCCGACGCCGTCTTCCGCGCCCCGCCGAAGGGCAAGCGCGTGGCCGAGGACAGCACCGCGCTCGCCGGCTGGGGCAGGTGGGTCATCGACGGCGGGAAGTAGCGTCAGTCACACGTGCGCCGCGCCGGCTTGTCCGCGCGGCACTGCGCCACGGACGGGAGCGACTCGCGCGCCTCGTCCGCCACCTCCACCAGCGGGCGCGCGCACTCCCGCGCCGCCAGCGTGCCCTGGATGCCGAACAGGGACAGCACCTCCGTGCAGCGCTTCTGCAGGGACTCCACGCCCGCCACGAAGAGCGGCTGCATCACCTCCGGGTTGAACGAGTAGCCGCCCGCCGTCGCCAGCCCCGTCTCCGGCTTGAACATCCACGCGCTGCGCCAGCTGGTCGCCACCTGGTCGAAGCGCGCCGAGCCCATCCACACCGCCTGCCCCGCCCCCAGCGTGGGCGGCTGGAAGCCCGGGCCCTTGCGGCGGCAGAACTCCTCGGTCGCGCCGCGCAGCGTGCAGACGTTGTACTCGCCCAGCCGCCGCGTCACCGCGAGCAGCTCCGCCTGCTGCACCTCGCCCACGCGCGGCTGCGCCACGAACAAGTCAATGGTGCGCATCAGCACGCTCATCGCGTTGTTTGGATCCGCCGACGGCGACGGGTTCATCCCCCCCGTCGAAATCACCAGCACGCGCTCCGCCCCGCGCTGCACCGCCTGCAGCAGCGGCAGCCCCGAGCGCACCCCGCCGTCGTAGTACGTCCCCGTGCGGTCGCCCCCCGCGGACGGCAGCACGCCCACCGGGTTGGACAGCACCGGCTCCGCGATGGACGCCACGATGGCGTTCGTCATCCCGCCCTTGCGCAGCTTGTCCGTCGCGCCCGCCTTGAAGTCCGCCGGGTCCTGGTCGCTCACGCTGAACACGTCGCCCGTCTGGAAGTCCACCGACACCGACACCAGCTCCGTGCCGTTGTGCAACATCGCCGGCTGGATGAACTGGTCCAGCTTCGAGTAGATGCCGTCGAAGCGCACCAGCCCCCGCGTCTCCTCCGCCAGGTTCCACAGCCACGTGGAGTTCACGCAGTACAGGTCCGACTCCACCGTGCACGTGTAGTTGCCCAGCAGCTGCTTGCGCGCGTTCGCCTCCTGGCCCGGCGTGTGGAACAGGTCCACCAGGGTGCTGATGAGCGCGCCCGTGCTCGTGCCCGCCGCCAGGTCGATTCTCGCGTCCCCGCACCCCTCCGGCGCGGGCTTGCCCCGGCACTGCTCCAGGATGCCCAGCAGCCGCCAGATGGCCCCCGCGCTGAACGCGCCGTTGGCCCCGCCGCCGCTCAGCACCACCGCGTTGCTGGGCCGCTGCAGGTCCCGGCGCCACGAGCGCGCCCGCACGTACGCGGCCGCGGACGCCGCGCCCCGCTGGATGCCCTGCGCGAGCACCTCGCGCGTCAGCGGCACCTCCAGCGACTGCTGCAGCGCCGCCAGCGACGGGCCAATGCCCAGGGCGTTGGCGAGGAAGCGCTCCGCGTCCACCTCCTCCGCGGGCGGCGCGGCCACGGAGAAGGACTGCACCGGCGGCGGCACGCCCCACGCCGACGCCTTCACCGTCCGGTCCACGTAGCCCGTGCGCTCGGCGTTCTCATAGCAGGACGCCGTGTCGTTGCCCGCGTGCTGGACGAGGCACGCCGTCATGTCCAGCACGGCCTCCGGAGCCGCGCCCAGCGCCTCCATCCACGCGCCCGCGCGCGCCGGGTCCACGTAGGAGTCCGTCAGCTGCGCGCGCGTCAGCCCCGCCACGCGCTCCACCGCCGGCACCCGGGCCGGCAGGTCCTTGGGCGGCGACGCGTCCGGGGTGTTGAGCGTGTCCAGGAGCACGTCCGTACGCATGAAGCTGCAACCGCCCGCGGTGGCGGCGAGGAACATCAGCAGGGGCGTGAGGTGACGGCGCATGGGACGCCTCCATGAGGAGAATGAGCGGACCGTCCTCCTCCATAGCCGATGCCCCCGACGCCCGGCCATCACCCCAAACGTCAGGCATCCGCAATCTCGCAAAGCACTGCTCGCGACGCGTCGCGGTGCGGTTAGCATGCGCGCCCCCCGACCCGGAGGATGGACCCCACATGGTTGAGTATGACCCGCATCGCTGGTGGAGCTACTTCCACTACCTGCGCGGTTCGATGGTGAAGGAGATCGTCGGTCGCGTGCTGATGTGCGTCGTCTGGTCCGCGGCCGTGGTGGGCTTCTCACTGCACGTGCGCAACGTGGGCGTGCCCCCGACGGTGCACACGCTGGCGGGCATCTCGCTGAGCCTCCTGCTCGTGTTCCGCACCAACGCCTCCTATGACCGCTTCTGGGAGGGCCGCAAGCTGTGGGGAGGCATCGTCAACGAGACGCGCAACCTGGCCCGCGCCTCGGAGGTCTTCCTCGTCCAGACGCCGCTGTACGCCCCGCTGGTGCGCTGGACGGCCGCGTTCCCCTTCGCCGCCGCCGCGTGGCTGCGCGGCCAGCAGCGGCACGTGGGGCCCCACTCCGACGCCCTGCCCCAGGGAGAGGTGGCCCAGGTCCTCAAGGCCCAGCACGTGCCGCTCGCCGTGGCGCGCCGCATGACCGCCGTGCTGGACGAGGGCCGCAGGAAGGGGCTGTATCCGGAGTACGTCCAGATGCAGCTGGACCAGAACGTCCAGCTGCTCATCGACTACCTGGGGGGTTGTGAGCGCATCCACCGCACGCCCATGCCCTTCGCGTACATGGTGCACCTGCGCCGCGCGCTCATCCTCTACTGCTTCACCCTGCCCTTCGCGCTGGTGGACACCTTCGGCTGGGTGACAGTGGCCGCGACCTTCGTCGTGGCATACGTCTTCTTCGGCATCGAGGAGATTGGCGTCGAGATTGAAGACCCCTTCGGCACGGACGACAACGACCTGCCGCTCGACACCATCTGCCAGAACATCCAGAACAACCTGCTGGCGCTGCTGCCGGGCCCTCCCGCGAGGGAGAGCCCGGGGCCGTGACGGTGAAGGACTACTCCGCGACGGAGAGCTTCACCTCGATGTTGCCGCGCGTGGCGTTGGAGTACGGGCACACCTGGTGGGCCGCCTCCATCAGCTGCCGCGCCTCCTCGCGGGGGACGCCGGGGAGGATGCCCGTGAGCTCCACCGCCAGGCCGAAGCCGCCGTCCGGCGTCTTGCCGATGGTGACGTTGGCCTTCACGCCGGCCTTCTCATCCAGCTTCTTGCCGGCCTTGCCCGCGACCAGGCGCAGCGCGCTCTCGAAGCAGGAGGAGTAGCCCGCGGCGAAGAGCTGCTCGGGGTTGGTGGCCGTCTCCTTGCCGGAGCCGCCCAGCTGCTTCGGCATGGCCAGCTCCAGGCCGTTCAGCGGGCTGTTCTCCAGGAGCAGCTTGCCGTTGCGGCCGCCGTGGGTGACGGCGGTGGTGGTGTAGAGCGGCGAGATCTGGACCGGGGCCATGGTGTTGCTCCTTCGTGACGTCGTGGTTGGAAACCGCGTGTGGCTCAAGCACTGCGTGAGGAAACCTTCTCGAACAGCCGCTGGATGTCCCGGCGCAGCCGGGAGAGCTCCTCCAGCGTCAGACCCGTGCGACAGACGATGGCCTCCGGGATGGCCGCGGCCTTGCGGCGCAGCCCCTTGCCCTGCGCGGTGAGAGACACCGTCACCGACCGCGCGTCCTCGGTGGAGCGCTCGCGACGCACGAACCCCTGCGTCTCCAGCCGCTTGAGCAGCGGCGTGAGCGTCCCCGAGTCCAGGTACAGCTTCTCCCCCAGCTCCTTCACCGTGACGCCATCCGTCTCCCACAGCACCAGCATCACCAGGTACTGCGGATAGGTGAGCCCCAGCTTCGCCAAGAGCGGCGTGTAGGCCTGCACCATCGCGCGCGACGCCGCGTAGAGCGGGAAGCACAGCTGCAGGTCCAACCGGAGGAGGTCATCCGTCGACATGGAGAATATGTAGTGTCCAATTGAATTGCGCGCAACTGAATTGACGGCACGCCCGGGGGAAGCTCCGTCAGGTGCAGGGTGTTTCCCCCGTCGGGCAGGGCCGTGGTACAGCCGCCACCCCCGGAGTGCCCGGGAACTGTCGAGGACGAGGGATGCTCAGGACGGTCACCGCCACGCGCTACGTGACGCCCTTGCGCGAGGGGGGCTCGCTGCCCGCCATCGTGGAGGCGAACGACGCGGGGCTCTATGTCGTGAAGTTCCGTGGGGCGGGTCAGGGGGCCAAGGCGCTCATCGCGGAGCTGTTGGCGGGGGAGCTGGCGCGCGTGCTGGGCCTGCGGGTGCCGGAGCTGGTGTTCGTGGAGCTGGACGTGTCGCTGGGGCGCAACGAGCCGGACAGTGAAATCCGCGAGCTGCTCAAGTCGAGCGCGGGGTTGAACCTGGCGCTGGACTACCTGCCGCGCTCGGTGACGTTCGACCCGCTGGCGGTGCCGGTGCCGGAGACGCAGGTGGCGTCCGCCATCGTGGCGTTCGACGCGTTCGTGACGAACGTGGACCGCACGCCGAAGAACCCCAACCTCCTGGTGTGGCACCGCAACCTCTGGCTCATCGACCACGGGGCGGCGATGTACTTCCACCACTCCTGGGACGGCTGGGAGGAGCGCAGCCAGACGCGCTTCGCGCCCATCAAGGACCACGTGCTGCTGCCGTGGGCGCACGGGCTGGCGGAGGCCGGGGACCTGCTGCGCGAGCGCGTCACCCGGGAGGTGGTGGAGCGCATCGTGGGGGCCATTCCGGAGGCGTGGCTGGGCCAGGAGCCCGCGTTCGCGTCCACGGCGGAGCACCGCGCGGCGTACGTGACGTGGCTGCTGCGCAGGCTGGAAGCGGCGCCGGGGTTCATCGAGGAGGCGACGCGTGCCCACGCCCAGCTCGTTTGACTACGCCATCATCCGGCTGGTGCCCCGCGTGGAGCGCGAGGAGTTCATCAACGTGGGCGTCGTCCTCTTCTGCGTGCAGCACCGCTACCTGGGTGCGCGCGTGGAGCTGGACGTGGCGCGGCTGAAGGCGCTGTCGCCGGACGCGGACGTGGAGCTGCTCAGCGGCCACCTGGAGAGCTTCCGCCGCGTGTGCGTGGGCGGCAAGGACGCAGGGCCCATTGGCCGGCTGCCGCAGAAGGAGCGCTGGCACTGGCTGGTGGCCCCCCGGAGCACGATGCTCCAGACGGGCCCCGTGCACGCGGGCCTGTGTGACGACCCGGACAAGGCGCTGGAGCACCTGCTGGACACGATGGTGCGGGTGAAGCCCGCTCCGTGAGCAGGCGTGCGGGCGGGCGCCTCGTCCGCCTGCCGGCACATCGCGGATGGCGGCGGCGCATCCCATCGTGAAGAGAGAGGGGGGAGGCCTGGACGTTCGTCCCGGGGCTTCCCATTTTTCGCCGCGAGGCCCTGGGAGGTGGCGAGCCGCAATGGAGCCGTCAGCGCTACGCATCGTCACGTACAACGTCCGCTACTTCGGGCACATGCTGCGGGGGCTCGCGAGCACCGTGGGGCCCAAGCGCCGGGTGGCCGCCGCGCTGGCCACGTTGGAGCCGCTGCCGGACATCGTGTGCCTGCAGGAGGTGGAGACCTCGTCGCTGCGCAGCAACATCGCCCACCGGCAGGTCCGCCCGGGTGAGACGCAGCTGGAGGCCTTCATGGCGCGCGTGGAGGAGACGTTCGCCCTCCAGGGGAGGGAGATGCCCTACGAGGCGTTCTACTTCCGCGCGCACCACTACAAGCTGAGGGAGGTGTCGCTCTACACCACGGGGCTGGCGATGCTCGTCAACACGCGCACGCTCCAGGTGGACCGGCACAACGTGGAGGCGCCGGAGCACATCACGCACCACCACGTGCAGGGGCTCAAGGAGCGCAAGCAGAGCCGCATCTGCGCGCACATGCGCGTCATCCGCCGCGCGGACCAGCGCGCGTTCCACATCTTCAACACGCACCTGAGCCTGCCCACGCCGTTCGCCCGCGAGTTCTGGGCCACGCGCGACAAGATGGGCTGCGGCGTGAACCAGCTGCACGAGGCGAAGAAGCTCACGGGCTTCATCGGGCTGCACGCGAAGGAGGAGCCGTTCGTGGTGTGCGGGGACTTCAACTCGCCGCCGTCATCGCCGGTGTACCGCTACCTCACGGGGGATGCGCACCTGACGTGCGCGCAGGCGGCGGTGGGGCAGATAGACCCGGCCCGGTCCCGCGCGTTCCCCACCGCGGGCTTCATGCACATGCGCATGCACCTGGACCACCTGTTCTCCGGTGGCGGCGTGAGCTGGCTGGACGCGGACGAGACGCGGCCCTTCGGAGACCTGACCAGCCGCTTCCACGGCCTGTCCGACCACGTGCCCCTCATCGCGCGCTTCCGGCTGGAGGCGCCAGCGCCGGTGCTGTTGACCTGAGCAGGGCGCCCGGCCGCCGCATCCCCGCCGGGTGCTCCCCGCGCGCGCCTCGCGTGGGCAGCATGTCCCTTCGGGGGCTCGCGACGATGATTCGACTCCAGCGTGTCTATGACGAGCACGGCCCGGACCCTCGGGCGGGGATCCGCTTCCTGGTGGACCGGCTGTGGCCTCGGGGGCTCAAGAAGGCGGACCTCCACCTGGACGGCTGGCCTCGCGAGGTGGGCCCCAGCACGGAGCTGCGGCGGTGGTTCGCCCACGACGTGGCGCGCTGGGACGAGTTCCGGCGCCGGTACACCCGCGAGCTGGACGCGCACCACGACGCGTGGGAGCCGCTGCTCGAGGCCGCGCGCCAGGGCCGCGTCACTCTGCTCTACGGTGCCCGCGACACCGAGCACAACAACGCCGTGGTGCTGAAGGACTACCTGGAGGCCCGGCTGAAGCGCCCCACGAGAAAGAAGCCGCGCCGCACAGTGCACTAAGTAGGTCGCCAAATGTTCCTGAACGGATCCGAGGCGAAGCGGGGGAACGGGCAAGGCCCCTGCATTCGTCTCGGAACTGGTGGCTCCCTACTTAGATAGGCCCTCAGGAGTTCGTTGCCTCATCCGGGGCGGAGGCACGGCTCAAGCGGATACGTCGGGGGCAGTCGGCACAGGAGTGCTCTTTCAGAGGGGCGACGTGCGGGTCTTCATGGACGATGGAAGAAGCGAAGGGCCGTGGCTGCACACGAAGCAGGTCGCCCTGGTGAGCGAGCAACGGAGCTTCCGGAGGCGCGCAGTCCCCTGGGCCTGGGGGCCTGGGTGGCGTGATGCAGTCCGTCCGACAGTCGGATGAGTCTTCCCAAGGTCGCGCCCGGCACGCCCACCCAACGCCCCCCTTATTGGGCGCGCAGGGGGAAGTTCCGAACGCCTCGGTGGCTGACGTGGGGGCGCCGAGGCCGTGCTCCTCCACGGAAGGGTGTGTCTCAAAAGCGTCGTCTTGCGCAGTGACTGACGCGGGGGCTTCGAGGAGGCCCTCCTGGGCGCACTGGGCCTCGGGAGCCCCAGTCTCCTGAGGGGCTGGTGCGAAGCGGTTGAGCACGCCCTCATCGCACGCCTTCATCAGCGTAGGCAGCTGGTGCTGAAGTGCCTGCGCGTCGCGCTCGCTCAGGGCGTGCATCGCGCACAGGGCCCACTGGCGCAGGGATTCGCCGCCCATGAAGGACAGCAGCCGGGCCGCGTTGCCTCTCAGGGCCCGTTGCAGGGACTGAATGAGGAGCAGGTGCCCTGGACGTGACGCCGCCTGGGCCGCCAGCCGCAGCAACTCGAATTCCAACTGCGCGCACCGTGCCCCGGGGTTCCAGTGCGCCGCGTCCGAGAGCCTGTAGCAGGTGTCCTCCAGCAGGCTCACGTCCCGCTCGGAGGCACTGGCGCAGCAGTCCGCCAGCAGTTCCACCAACACCTGCCGCTTGAGGCTGAAGAAGCCCTCCAGCAGCCGCCGGCATTCCTCGGAGCGAGCGTCATGCAGCGCCAGGCCCAGGTTCTCCAGCGTCAGCGACTCATCCAGCGCCACCGCACGCGTCACCCGGCCGGGACGCTGCACCACCAGGCCTCGCGCCGCCAGCCGCCGCAGCGCTTCGCGCACGGTGCCTCGGCTCACCCCATAGCGACGCGCCAGCACCTGCTCCGAGCCAATCTGGCCATTCCTCGGCAGCCTCCCGAGCGAAATCTCTCGCTCGAGTTGCTCCTCCACGTACGCCACGAGCCCCACCCGCACCATCACCGCCATCCTCCTCGCCCAGTACGCCTCCATCCAACCAGAAGGGTCTGACATGGACGCGGGGGCACACCGTCCTCATGTCCTCCCGTGCCGGTGCGGCCCCGGGCCCCATGCAGCGCGAACCTGTCCGACTGTCGGACAGGTTTGGCGAAAGCGCTCCCCGCCAGCGCGCCTCTGTCCGTGGACCCGCCGTGACGCCCGCGCATGCACACCGTCGCGACTCACCGCTGCGCTTCGCAAGGCGCGCGTCTTCGCTGAGAACCTTCAGGCCGCAGGGCTTGTTCATCAACTTCTGGCCACCTACTCAGTCCCCGTCGCGCTCCAGCGCCTCCCACGCATCCAGGATCTCGCGCGTCCGGCGCTCGGCGAGCGCGTGGAACTCCGGCGCCAGGTGGGCCACCTTGTCCGGGTGGTACTGCGCGATGAGCGTGCGGAACGCCTTGCGCGCCTCGTCCCTGGGCGTGCCCCGCTCGATGCCCAGCACCGCCCACGGGTCCTTCGCCTCGGGCTCGGCCGCGACGGCGCGCTGGCCGCGCGGGGGCGTGGCTTCGTCGGACTGCTGCGCCCGGGCCCACGTGGAGCCACCACGGGCGCCCCCGCTTCCGGCGCCACCACGCGAGGAGGCCTCGTTGCGTGTCCTCGATGAGCCGTCGCGTGCGCGGCGCCACGAGTCCGAGGCTTCGTCCGCCGCTCCACCGTCGCTCGCGGCCTCGTAGCGCGGCGGGGCCTTTGGCGCGGGCTCCGGACGGCGGTGGCCGGGGCGCTTCGCCGGGTCCGGCGCGGGGATGGCCGGGGAGAGGCGGCTCAGGGCCTCCTGGAGGAACCACAGGTCCTCCGTGGGGCTGGCATGCTTGCGCACCACCGCGCGCGGCCGGCCGCCCTCCAGCAGCACGTAGCCCGTGGCCGCCGCGTAGGCGCGCTTCCTGTCGTCCGGGTAGAGCCGGTCGCCCAGGTCCCCCAAGGGGTCGCGCCACATGCCCGCCGTCGTGCCCTCGTCCGCCACGATGACCTGCGACAGCACGTGCCCGAAGACGTCCTCCAGCGCCGCGAAGGGCTCACGCGCTTGCGGCGGACGCGTCATCGCCGCACCGTGGCGCACCCCCGCCACCAGCATCAGCCCCTGTGCCGCGTCCACGAACGCGAAGAGCTTCTCGCGCACCTGCTTGTCGGAGAAGTAGAGAACGGCCTGCACGGTCCTCCCATCCTGGGGAAGCCCCCGCCGTTTCTCAACCACCGCCGCACCGCCCGCCTCCCGTCCAATTCCTGGATTTCCGACAAGGCGCGGTTCAAAGCGGCTCGACCCGGGGGCGGGCTTGCGAAAGAGTCACCCCCCTCTATGCGCTGCTGCCACCGCCACGCCCCCGCCGCCGCCGGGTCCTCCGACCCGCATCCGTTCAGCCTCCCCGGCGCCACCGAGCACTACGCCGCGCCCCGCCCCGTGCGCGCCGAGCACGTGCGCATCGAGCTGGACCTGGACTTCGCCCAGCGCACCCTGGCCGGCACCTGCACCACCCGCGTGAGCGCCGTGCGCACGGTGTCCACCGTCACCTTCGACGCCGTGGACCTGGACGTCACCGGCGCGCGCGTGGACGGCCGCTCCGCCGCCTTCTCCAACTCCGGCGCCCACGTGCGCGTGGAATTGCCGCACGCGCTGGAGGCGGGCCAGGCGTGCGACATCGCGCTCACCTACCGCGCCCGTCCCCGCCGCGGCCTCTACTTCTGGGGCCCCGACGCGGGCTACCCCGACCGTCCGCTCCAGGCGTGGACGCAGGGGCAGGACATCGACGCGCGGTGCTGGTTCCCCTGCCTGGACACGCCCGCGCAGAAGGCCACGTCGGAGGTCCTCGCCACCTTCCCGGCGAACATGACGTCGCTGTCCAACGGTGTGCTCGTCAGCGACGTCACCACCGGCGAGCGCCGCACCCAGCACCACCGCATGGCGCAGCCGCACGCGCCCTACCTGGTCACGCTGGTGGTGGGCGAGTTCGACGAGGCCACCGACACCGCCGGCACCACGCCGCTGCGCTACCTGTTCCCCAAGGGCCGCCGCGAGGACGCGCTCCGGTGCGTGGCGCGCACGCCCCAGATGATTGCCGCGTACGAGTCCCTCACCGGCGAGCCCTACCCGTGGAGCGGCTACGCGCAGGTGTTCGTCACGGAGTTCATCCTGGGCGGCATGGAGCACACCACCGCCACCACGCTGGTGGACACGGTGCTGCACGACGCGCGGGCCCACCTGGACTACACCGCCGAACCGCTCATCTCCCACGAGCTGGCGCACCAGTGGTTCGGCGACCTGCTCACCTGCCGCGACTGGCCCCACGGCTGGCTCAACGAGGGCTTCGCCACCTACTTCGAGGTGCTCTGGAAGGAGCGCGGGGACAATCAGGACGAGGCCGACCACCACCGCGCGCTCGACCTGGAGTCGTACCTGACGGAGACGCGCGAGCGCTACGCGCGCCCCATCGTCGCCCGGAAGTTCCAGGCGCCCATGGACCTGTTCGACCGCCACCTCTACGAGAAGGGCGGGCTGGTGCTCCACGAGCTGCGCCGCCGCGTGGGGGATGACCTCTTCGTGCGCGCCCTGCGCCACTACGTCGCGTCCCACCGCCACGGCGTGGTGGAGACGGTGGACCTGGCGCGCGCCTTCGAGGAGGCCACCGGCCACAACCTGGACCCCGTCTTCGACCAGTACGTCCTCTCCCCCGGCCATCCGGAGCTGAAGGTGGAGGTCCGCTACGAGGCGGACGACGCGCGCCTGCGCATCAGCGTGCGCCAGACGCAGCGCACGGACTCGGGCACGCCCGTGTTCCGCCTCCCGCTGGAGGTGGCCGTCACCGTGAACGGCGAGGACTCGCGCCACCGGCTGGAGCTCACGGACGCGGAGCACCGCTTCCACTTGCCCTGCCCCGCCGCGCCCACGCAGGTGCGCGTGGATCCGCGCCGCGACGTGCTGGGCACGCTGGACGTGGACAAGGCCGTGGGGCTGTGGCGCGAGGAGCTGGCGAAGGCGCCGGAGGCCCGCGCGCGCACGGAGGCCGCGCACGCGCTGGGCAAGGACGGGGGCTTGCGGTCGGTGGAGGCGCTGGGCCGCGCGCTCAAGGACGCGGGCCTGTTCTGGGCCACCCGCGCCGCGTGCGCGAAGGCGCTGGGCCGCATCCGCACGCCGGAGGCCCGCGCGCTGCTGCTGGACGCGGCCGTCACCGAGCACCCGCGCGTGCGCCGCGCCGTCGTCGCCGCGCTGGGGGAGTTCCGCCACGACGTGGAGGTGGCCACGCGCCTGCGCGCGCTGCTGAAGGCCGGGGACGCCAGCTACTTCGTGGAGGCGGAGGCCGCGCGGGGCCTGGGCCGCGTGCGCGCGCCGGATGCGCTGCCCCTGCTGGAGGCCGTCGCCGCGCGGCCGTCGTTCCAGGACGTCATCGGCGCGGGCGCGATGGATGGGCTCGCGGAGACGCAGGACGCGGCGGCGTTCCCGGTGGCCGTGGCGCGCACCGCGTACGGGCAGCCCCCGTTCCTGCGCCGCGCGGCCGTGAGCGCCGTGGCGAAGCTGGCGGAGGTGGCGAACCGCAAGCGCGAGGCGGTGGACCTGTTCGCCCAGTTGCTGCGCGACCCGCAGTTCCGCGTGCAGCTGGCCGTCTGCGACGCGGCCTCCACGCTGGGCGACCGGCGCCTGCTGCCCGCGCTGGAGGGCACGACCTTCAGCGACCCGCGCACCCGGCGCTACGCCCGCGAGGCCGTGCGAGCCCTGCGCGAGGGCGCCCCCCAGGCCCGCGAGGTCGCGTCGCTGCGCGAGGAACTGGACGCGCTCAAGCAGGAGACGCGCACCCTGCGCGAGAAGCTGGAGACGCTCACGCTGAACGCGCAGCCCGCCGCCACGGCCGGAAAGCCTCCGCGAAAGAAGCCCGCTTCCAAGCGCGGCCGCACGCCACCGCCCAAGCGCAGGCGCTGATCCACGCATCCGGCCGAAGCGCCCCGATGCGCAGGCGAGGCTCCGCGCGGCCTGAAGCGCTCTGACGCGGCGGGCTTCAGTCCACGGGCCCCCGCAGCGACTGGCGCAGGAACGTGCGCCAGTCCTCGAGCAGCGCGGGCGACAGGTCGTGGCCCAGGTCCGGGTAGGTGCGCAGGTCGATGGGGACGCCCCGGCCCTTCAAGTCCGCGACCCGCTCGCGCGTGTGCTGGACGGGGATGATGGCGTCGTGCTCGCCCTGGAGCACCCAGACCCGGTGCGACGCGGGCAGCGCCCCCGCGGGGTCTCCCAGCAGCCGCGTCCCCATGGGCACCGCCGCGTCCACCAGCTCCGGGTGCCGGAGGGCCAGCATCCAGGCGAGGTCGCCCCCGTAGGAGAACCCCGTCACCACGACGCGGCGGAGCTCCGGGTGCGCCGCCCGGACCTCGCGGATCAACTCCGCGAGCCGCTCGGCCATGCGCTCCACGTCCTCCGTCTTCCCCTGCTGCGTCTTCGCCTCGTGGTCGGCCTGGAACCACGTGAAGCCGTCGCGGCGGGGCCTCGGGCCCTGGGGCAGCAGCGTGCGCACGGGGAGGCCCAGCGACTGGACGTGCTCGTCCCAGAACGCGGGCGTGGACCCGGAGAAGTGCAGGGCCACGAGCAGCGCCTCGGGCCTGGGAGCGCCCACCGCCTCGCTCCGGTACACGAGCGGGGCGGAGGCCTCCGGCGGCACGGGAGCACCACGGGTGCCCGCGCAGGCCCCTCCCAGCAGCGACACGGCGAGCAGCAGGGCGACGGTCCGGGGTTCACGCATGCCCCTGCTCTACCCGCCCGCCCGCTCACCCTCCAGGGGTACTGACGGCGTCCGGGTTTCCGGCTTCGCCGCGCCGTTCAGGCTCGCAGTGTGTACTTGTAGTCAAAGGGAACGCGCACGGGCGCCAAGGCGCGCGCCCGTCAACGCCGGGGAGCCCCCATGTCCCGGCCAGGGCCGGCCTCACGCGCCACACGCGGGCCGGGCCCCACCAGGAGCGAGGCATGGCCGGAGGAGCCGCACGGGAGCTGGAAGCCATCTTGGACGCCGCGGTGGATCCCGTCATCGCGTGCGGCGCCGACGAGCGAATCCTGCACATCAACGCGGCGACGGAGCGGCTGCTGGGCTGGGACCGGGAACAGCTCCTGGGCAGGCCCGTCACCGACCTCTTCCCGCCCCGCCTGCACCATTTCCAGGGCCTCTCCCTGCCCCGCTACCTGCTGTCGCGGCGGAAGGTGCTCGGAGGGCGGCCCACGCGCGTCTTCGCCCGGCGGCGCGACGGGGTGGAGCTGCAGGTGGAGCTGACGGTGGGCGCCACCGGCGTGGACGCGCAGGAGCGCATCGTCCTCACGATGCGCCGGCTGCACGAGGTCATCGACTCGCTGGAGGAGCCGGTGGAGCACGTCCCCGGCACTCCCGACCTGGCCGTGCACCACGAGGAGACGGCGGACCGGCTCTACCGGCTGGTCGTGGAGAACGCCCCCCTGGGCATCTTCCACTTCGACCGCGCGCCCATCATCACCGCGTGCAACGAGCGCTTCGCCCACATCATCGGCACGTCGAAGCGCAACCTGGTGGGCCTGCACCTCTTCACGCTGAGCGACGAGAACATCATCGCCTGCGTGCGCGAGTCGCTGGGCGGCCACAGCTGCGACTACGAAGGCGACTACCGCGCGCGCACCACCGGCAAGGTGACGCCCGTGCGCATCCGCTTCGCCCCCTGCTACGCCGAGGACGGCACCGTGGAGGGCGGCGTCGGCATCGTGGAGGACGTCACCGAGCGCCGCCGCGTGGAGGCCGAGCGCGAGGAGAACCTGGCCCAGATGGACCTGCTCTTCCGCGGCGCGCCGGTGGGCATCGGCTTCCTGGACACGAACCTGCGCTACGTGCGCGTCAACGAGACGCTCGCGCGCCTCAACGGCGTCCCGGCGGAGGCCCACACCGGCCACACGCTGCCGGAGCTGCTCGGGGAGGCGGGCGCCATCGCCGAGCAGGGGCCCCGGCACGTGCTGCGCACCGGCGAGCCCCTGGTGAACAAGGAGTCCACCTCCGACGAGGACCTGCGCATCCCCGGCCCCCGGCGCAACTTCCGGGGAAACTTCTATCCGGTGCGCACGCCCGACGGCCGCGTGCTGGGCGTGGGCGTCCTCGTGGAGGACATCACCGAGCGCAAGCGCGCGGAGGAGGAGCGCGCGCACCTGTACCGCGAGGCCCAGGAGGCCATCCGCGTGCGCGACGACTTCCTCTCCATCGCCTCGCACGAATTGAAGACGCCGCTCACGCCCCTGAGCCTGCGCCTGGCCACGCTGGAGCGCCGCCTGGAGCGCGGCGAGAACCTGGACCCCAGCGTGCTGCGCCACGCGCGCCACCAGCTCACGCGCCTCACCGGCCTCATCAACGACCTGCTGGACGCCTCCCGCATCGAGGCCGGCCGGCTGGCCCTGCACCCGGAGGCCACCCGCTTCGACCTGCTCGTGGAGCACACGCTCGCCAGCATGGAGGGCCAGAAGGGCAACCACGTCTTCGACTTCGAGACGCCCCCGGAGCCCATCTCCGTCCAGGGCGACGCGTACCGGCTGGAGCAGGTGGTCTCCAACCTGCTGGAGAACGCGCTCAAGTACAGCCCGGACGGCGGCACCATCCGCGTGCGCCTGTCCCTGAGCGAGGACGTCGCGGTGCTGTCCGTGACGGACCCGGGCATCGGCATCCCGGAGGACCAGCAGCAGCAGCTCTTCGACCGCTACTTCCGCGCGCGCAACGCCTCCACCCGCTCCTACGGCGGGCTGGGCCTGGGCCTCTACATCAGCCGCGACATCGTGGAGCGCCACGGCGGCCGCATCTGGGTGGAGAGTGAAGCGGGCCGGGGGTCCACCTTCTACGTCGCGC
Organism: Corallococcus exercitus; assembly: GCF_042231735.1. GTDB lineage: Bacteria > Myxococcota > Myxococcia > Myxococcales > Myxococcaceae > Corallococcus > Corallococcus exercitus_B. Next base: position 7,487,831 of record NZ_CP102577.1, on the reverse strand, counting down.
TGCCAACACTCTCCGCCGCGCGGCCTGCCCTCCCGCTCGCCTGGCCTGATCGCCACCTCCACTGAAGCCCCGGGCGCGCACCCGCTGAAAGAACTTCAGCCCCGCCTCTCCGCCCCCGACGGATGCCCGATGCAAAGGGCTGGAATCCCACGCTTTCCAGCCCTGGCACGCCCCCTGCTCAAGGTGGGTGCACGGGAGGGAGAGACACCCATGGAAAACATGACGACGAAGAGCGAGTCCCCTGTCAGCCGCGACAACGACGGTTGGATTGTCCGGGTGAAGGTCGGTGGGCGGATTCAAGAGGTGCGCTGCACCTCGGAGAACCAGGCGCGCTACTTCGCGGCCGTGCTGTCCTTCAACAACGCGGTCCCCCCCTCGCGCCTGCGCCACTAGCGCGAGAGGAGGAGGTGGAAACGCCCGGCGCTCAGGCGTTGCGCCGGGCGATGTCCGTCGACAGCACGTTGGCGAAGGACACCCAGCCCAGGTACGGCGCCATGAACCACGGCGCCTTGCGGTCCACGCTGCTGGCGGCGGCGGTATACGCCGCGATGCTGCCCAGGAGCGCCCAGTTCTCCACCGCCGCGGCCTTCAGCTGGCGCTTGCGGAAGAACAGGTGCGACCACGCGGCGTTGAGCCCCAACTGCACGAACCACAGGCCCAGCGCGCGCGAGCGCCGCGCGCCCGCCGGTGAGCCCCAGATGCGCCAGCCGGAGACGGCGATGAGGCCATAGAGCGCCGTCCACACCGGCGCGAAGGCCTGACGGGGCGGCTGATAGGGCGGCTTCTTCAGGCGCTTGTACCAGCCCTGCTGGACGGCCTCGCGCGTGCTGCGCGCGTTGAGGAAGACCGCGCCCGCGGTGAGGGCACCGAAGGCGCCCAGCGCCACCATGGACTCCCGGTTGAGCGTGGCGTTGTGTTCCAGACCCTCGGAGCCACCCAGCTCGCTGAGCTGCATGTCGTTCCTCCAGACGTGATGAAGCCGTTGTGCGAAGCCACAAGCTGTGTCCTCGCACAACGGCTTGCCACGTCCGTCCGCCTGCCCGGCCGCCCTCAGGGCTGCGCGGGGACGGTCGCGGAGTCCATGGGGGCGCGGGCCTCCGTGGCCAGCCCCGCCGCGAGCCAGCCCTTCACCAGCACCAGGTGCTCGGCCTCCGCGTCCAGCGCCAGCTGGAAGCGGTCCGCCAGCGAGTCATGGCCCAGGCCGCGCGCCAGGTCGATGAGCAGCTCCCAGCTCGCGTTGTCGGTGAGCTCCGCCACCAGCAGCGCCTGCACGGCCTGACGCAGGTTGGTGCGCGCGTCGGAGATGGCCGCGGGCACGCCCATGGAGATGACCGACGTGAGGTCCGCGGACGGCGTCATCGCCGTGGGGTCCGCGCCCATCTTCTCCATGGCCTCCACCAGCAGGGCGAAGTGGCCCAGCTCGTCGTCCATGATCTTCGTCAGCAGCTCCCGCGACGGGCCCCCCTCCCAGCTGCCGAAGACATCCAGCTTGGAGAGCGCGCCCTCATAGAGCCGGACGCCGGAGCGCTCGAAGGCGAGCCGTTCCCCCAGCTTGTCGATGAACACGGTGGGCTTGCTGCCCTTCATCATGTCCACCGCGGTCTTGGCCATGCCCTTCAAGCTCGAGGGCGGCGGCACGCGGCCCAGGCCGTCACCGGACTCGCGCATGTACTGCTTGCGCACGTCCGCGATGGCCTGCGCGTCGCCCAGGCTGCTGGGCTGCGCGCGCTCCGCCTCCGCGATGATGTCCTTGCTGTCCACGGGTGACGTCTTGATGCCGGTGCGGTTCATTCCCACGTCGGCGATGGTGTCCTTGCTCATTGCAGCCTCCTCCCCTCCAGCACCGAGCCCATGCGCTCCGCCTTCGCGGCGAGCTCCGTGCCGGGCCTCCATTTGTATCCAGCCGCCGCCGTCTCCGAGGGCGACCCTTCCGAGTTCATCTGGGCCTGGTACATGAGCGTGCGGTGGTCCGGCGGCAGCTGCGACTTGTCCACGTACTCGGTGCCGTCGGAGCGCATGTCCACCTCCTGCGAGAGGACCTTGCGCACGAACTCACGGTGCTCCTTGAACGCGATGGGCTCCGGCAGCTCGCGGGGCAGCACCTCCGCGGGGTCGCGGCGGTCCAGGTTCTTGAACAGCTCCATCACGTAGTGCAGGTGGCCCAGCTCGTAGTCCACGAAGCGCTGCCACACCTCCTTGATGCGCGGGTTCGACTCGTACGCGAGGCACGAGTAGTAGTTGTAGACCTCCATGGCCTCGTGGAGCATCCACTGCTCCAGCATGGACTCGTCCGGGTCGATGAGCGAACCGTACTGGGTGACGTGCTGCTCCTCGATGGAGGCGATCTCCGCGTAGAGCTGGCGCGCGACGGGGTCCGTGAACGTGGGGCCCACGGTCATGTAGTAGTCGTGCGTCTGGAACTCGGACGCGGTGATGGTCAGCGCGTGCAGCTTGGACAGCGGGGCCGCCGTCTTCGCGTCGTACGGGCGGCGCAGGTCATCCAGCGGATGGCGGTGCTCCACGACGGTGGGGCGGCCCGGGATGATGTCCGTATAGGACTGGGTGATGTTGTTGGGGTCCTGCCCCTCCAGCCGGTCATAGAGCGCGGAGTAGCGGTACAGGTGGTCGAAGTCCTCCAGCATCCCGAACCGGTACGTCTGCGCCAGATAGGGGTCCGGCTCGTGGATGGCCACGCTGGCCGTCACCTCGATGGCCAGCTGCTCGAAGCCCAGGGTGGTCTCGATGACCTTCTGGTCCGGCGGGGTGAGCCAGTTGACCAGCGTCTGCTGGTGCTGCTCCGCGCGGCGCACCAGCGCCAGGTGCGGGCGCAGGTCCCGGCTGCGGCGCGCGAAGATGTGCTTCATGCGCAGCGCGTCCGCTTCAATGCCGTTCATCAGGATGACGCGCGTCCGGGTGAAGGCGTCGTCATCCAGCTTGCTGTAGGGCCGCCGGACCAGGTCCTTCCAGGTGAAGGACTGGCGCTCGACGGGAGTGCCTTTTTCTTTGAAGAGGTCCAAAGCCACGGGGTGACTCCTTCTGGGCAGGGACAGGCATTGAAACGCGGGCGGTGAACACCACCGCCTCGGGTCCCCCTGTGCGTGAAGGTCCGGTGGCCCCCCTCCATCGGCAACAGACGGGCAGGCGCCGGTTGGCGGACGCGAGGGGCTGCGACGGCTCGCCGGGTCCCCTGCTTCGCGGGCCTCTCCGGCTGCTCCTGGATGAAGGTCCAATACCGTCAGGCCTTGCGCGTGCTGGGCGGCCACCTTCCGGAGTAGCGTTTCGCCCGTCGGCCTCGTGGGGAGGGTCCGTGGCGGGTGAGACGTGGAAGTTGCTCCAGGAGCGCTGGCGCCATCACCGGCTCCCGATGCTGGGAATCGCGCTGGTGGCCACGCTCATCGCGTTGGCCTGCGAGCTGACGGGGTCCCTCGAGGTGCCGGAGCACATCGCCTACGACGAGGCCCTGGTCCGGTTCACTGGCGGCCGGGGACCGTCCGAGCAGGTGGTCGTGGTGGCCATCGACCAGCACTCCATCGACGCCATCAGCCAGGATGCACAGTTTCAGGTCAACTTCGGCAACTGGCCGTACACGCGCACGCTGTGGGCGCGCATCGCGCAGGAACTGAAGGCCGCGGGTGCCCGGGCCGTGCTGTTCGACGCGGTGATGGACGAGCGGGCGTCCGACGAGTCCGCCGACCTGGGCTTCGCGCAGGTGCTGCGTGAGACGGGCCTCCCCTTCTACGTGGGCATGGTGAGCAGCGGCTCCGCGAAGCCCCTGGCCCGCGCGGACTTCCAGGCCCCGGTACCGCTGACCGCGCCGGAAGCCGCGCCCACGCCCGAGCCGCCGGGAGACACCTTCCCCGAGGAGTTCGAGGACGCCCCAGCCCCGGCCACGCCCGTGCTGACGCCCGAGGCCCTGGCAAGGGCACTCGCCTTCCCCGCGAGCCGGACGGAGGGGAAGGCGCTGCCCAGGCTCCAGGACGGGTCAAGGACTCCCCGCTACCCGGTGCCGCCGACGCCCGCGCTGGTGGGCGCGGTGAACGGGTTCGGGCTGGTGGACATGGAGGCGGATGGGGACGGCTCCATGCGCCGCACGCGCTTCGCGTACACGGACGGCATCAACACCTACGTGACGCTGCCGGTGCGCATGATGGCGGACCTGCTGGGCGCGAAGCAGGTCACGCTCTCCGGCCGCACCCTCCGCCTGGGCGAGCGCACATGGCGCGTGGACGATGACGAGGACGGCACCGCGCTGGACTACGGCGGCCCGTTACAGGAGCGCTTCAAGCTGGTGTCCCTGGTGGACGTGCTGAACGACTGGGTCCGCCGCAGCCAGGGCAAGAAGGTGGACCTGGGCGAGGCCACCTTCAAAGGAAGGGTCGTCGTCATCGGAGGCACGGCGGTGGGCCTCAACGACATCAAGGCCACGCCCTTCTCCTCCACGCAGCCCGGGCTGGTGAAGCAGGCCACGGTGGTGGACACGCTGCTGTCGGGTACGTTCATCACCCGTGCGCCCCTGGGCGTGGACCTGGGCCTGACGTTCCTCGTGGCGCTGGTGTCCGCGGTGCTGCTGATGACGGCGCGCTGGACGCCGCTGGAGGTGGCCTGGCCGGTGGTGCTGGTGGTGGGGCTGCACGTGCTCACGGGCGTGCTCCTCAAGACGTCGCACACGCACGTGCTGATGGCGATGCCCGCGCTGGCGGGGGTGGGCGCGAGCGTGGCCGCGCTGGCGTTCAACCACCTGGTGGCCAACCGCGAGACGCAGTTCATCCGGCAGGCGTTCCACCGCTTCATGGAGCCGAAGCTGGTGGAGCAGATGATCCGCTCGCGGCAGCTGCCGCGCCTGGATGGGGAGAACAAGGAGATCACCGCGTTCTTCAGCGACATCCGCGGCTTCTCCACCTTCAGCGAGCGCTTCAAGGAGGACCCGCGCCAGCTGGTGCGCATCCTCAACACGTACCTCACGGCGGTGAGCGGGGCGCTCCTGCGCGAGGGCGGGTGCCTGGACAAGTACATCGGCGACGCGGTGGTGTGCCTCTTCGGCGCGCCCATGGCCCAGGAGGACCACGCCGTGCGCGCGTGCCGGGGGGCCCTGGCGGCGAAGGCGGCGGTGGAGGCGCTGCGCGAGGACTTCCGCAAGAAGGGGTTCCCGGACGTGTACACGCGCATCGGCGTGAACAGCGCGGTGAACTTCGTGGGCAACTTCGGCAGCGACCAGCTCTTCAGCTACACGGCCATTGGCGACGGCATGAACCTGGCCGCGCGCCTGGAGGGCGCGAACAAGGCCTACGGGTCGGTCATCATGATTGGGCCGCGCACGTATGAGCTGGCGCGCGAGCACATCGAGGTGCGCGAGCTGGACCGGGTGCGGGTGGCGGGCAAGACGGAGGCCGTCACGGTGTATGAGCTGCTGGCGCTCAAGGGGCAGCTGGACGCGGCCACCCGGCACACGGTGGCGCGCTACCACGAGGCCCTGGGGCTGTACCGCGAGGCGCGCTTCGCGGAGGCCGCGGCGGTGCTGGAGGCGGAGGCCGCGCGGTCGCCAGAGGACGGGCCCACGGGGAAGCTGCTGGAGCGCTGCCGCGAATATCTGGCGTCGCCCCCGGAGAATTTCGATGGCGTCGCGAATCTGGAGAAGTGACGGCGTATCAGGGTGGGGAGCACGACGATGAGACAATGGACCTGGGGCATCCTGCTGCTGGCGCTGGGCGTGCCGGTGACGGCCGCGTGGGCGGTGAAGAAGGACGAGAAGCTCTACGTGAAGGCGCGCAACACGCGCGTGCTCAAGAGCGCGGTGCCCACGGCGGACGTGGTGGCGGTGCTCCAGCCCGGGCAGCAGGTGACGTGGAAGGGCGCGGATCCGAAGAACGCCCAGTGGCACCAGGTGACGGAGCCCGGCGGCAAGCCCGGCTACGTGTTCCAGACGAACCTGTCCACGAAGCCGCCCAACATGGAGCTGACGGCCAAGGACGGCAAGACGCGCACCATCGACCCGGCGGCCTTCGTGTCCAGCGGCGCGGCGGTGAAGGCGCTGAGCCCGGGCGCGGAGAAGTACGGCAACCAGAAGGGCGGCGACTACAAGGTCGCGGTGACGCAAATCAAGGCGCTGGAGGCACTGGCGAAGCGGGTCACCCCCGTGCAGATCGACGCGCACGTGAAGCAGGCCGGGCTGTTCCCGGTGGTGGCGCCCAACACGAAGCTGGGGCCCCAGGCGAAGAAGGGGGGCAAGTGATGCGCTCGCGCATGGGAGTCCTCGCGGCGGCGGCCCTGGGCCTGGGCCTCACGTCCTGTGCCCAGGTGACGAAGGAGCTGAAGAAGGCGAACCTGGGCAGTGACGTGAACCGGGTCATGGAGACGGCGGAGAAGGTGCGGTCCTGCGACAAGCTGGAGGTGGAGCCGGCCATCCAGGAGGAGTACGCGCTGGGCAGCGCGCTGGCCATCCACTGGGCCCAGCGTGGCGGCGGGCTGATGCTGTCCGGCGCCGCGGAGGAGGGGCTGAACACCTACGTCAACACGGTGGGGCGCAACCTGGCGATGCAGTCCCCCCGGCCGGAGCTGGGCTGGACGTTCGGCGTGCTCAAGGACGCGCAGCACTTCAACGCCCTGTCCGCGCCCGCGGGCTACGTGTTCGTCACGCGCGGGCTGCTGCAGGGGGTGGAGAACGAGGCTCAGCTCGCGGGCGTGCTGTCGCACGAGATTGCCCACGTCGTGCTCAAGCACGCGCTGAGACAGTACGTCGCCGTGAAGGTGAGCAAGTGCCAGGTCACCACGGGCCTGGGCGGCGCGGCGGCGCTCATCGCCTCGAAGCTGGCGAACGCGAGCCAGCTGGACGGCCGGCTGGACCTGGACTCGGACCCGGAGCTGCTGGGGGACCTGGCCGAAGGCACCGTGGAGGCCTTCGGCAAGGGCAACCGCAGGGACGAGGAGCTGGCGGCGGATGCGCTCGCGGTGGAGCTGATGCTGTCCGCGGGCTACGACCCGAGGGAGTACTCACGGCTGCTGGGTCAGACGGCCGACGGCGGCGGGCTCCTGGCGAACCACCCGAGCAGGACGGACCGCCAGAATCAAATCAAGGACCTGCTCCAGAAGCGGCAGGCGGCGACGGATCCGCTCACGCGGCTGGACGTGGCGTCGCTCCAGCGCCCTGCCCTGCCCGCGGCCTTCGCCATCGTGGGGCCCGGGAAGAAGCCCACGGGCGTGGCGAAGGACGCGAAGTAGGCGGGGACCTTCAGCGCACCGTGGCCTGGCTCAGGGCGCGGTGCACGGACTCCAGGGCCTTGCGCGCCTCGAGCAGCTCGGCGCGCTCGGCGGTGAGGGACGCGACCTGCTGGGCCAGCACGTCGCGCTCGCCCTGGAGCGTCTCCACGGCGCGGCGCAGGGACGCGGACTCGTCCTTGGCGCCCTCCAGCTCCACGGCGAGGCGCTCCTCTTCCGCGAGGCTGTCGGCGAGGGCCAGCTTGCCCTTGGTCACGACCTGCTCCAGCGCTTCGTGCTCCTTGGCGGCGGCCTGGAGGGCCTGGCGGGACTCCTGGAGGGACAGGAGCGCTTCGTCGCGTTCGCCTTCCAGGGCGGCCAGCTCCCGCTCCAAGTCGGCGAGCAGCTTCACGCGGCCCTCCATCTCCGCGGACAGGCGGCGGGCCTCGTCCATGCGCAGGCGGGCTTCCTCGGTGGCCTTCTCCGCCTGACGGCGGGCGACCTCGAGGTCCTGGGTGAGCGTGAGGTTGAGCGCCTTGACCTTGGTGAGCTCCGCCTGGAGGTGGGTGATGCGCTCCACGGCGCGCTGGCCGGCTTCGGCGACGGTGGCGGGCAGCGGCTCCGGGCGCGGGTTCTCGCGCACGGCCTTGAGGCGGGCCTTGAGGCGCTCGCGGCGGGACTCGGAGTCCAGCTCCTCGCGGGGAGGCGCGGGCGTCTGCACCTCGACGGGGGCGGGCGCGGCTTCCTGTCGGGCCACCGTCTCGGTGGTGGTGACGGTGGAGGCCTGGACGGCAGCGTACGTCGTCATGGGCTCGGCCTCGGAAGGCATGCGGAGGGCCTGAACGCCCATCCGTCCATCGAACTGTACTCCGGGCGGCGGGCCCGCGAAGGTGGCCGGAGCGCCCCGGGGGGCCTCCGCCTGCGCCATCACCGGAGGCGGCGAGGCGAACGTCACCGGCGCGCCCCGCGTGTCGGCGCGCTGCGCTTCGGTGTGCGTCACGGAGTGGGCCAGGGGCGCCACGCGCGTCGGATCCACATGCGTGGCGGCCTCCGGGCGCGACGTCAGCGCGTCCCAGCGCGCGGCGGGCGGCGCGGGCGGCTCCACGTGCGTGGGCGTCGGCTCGGCGCCCAGGGGCTCCTGCCCGAAGGCCTCGACCGCGGCCTCCCGCTGCTGCGCGACGTGCGCGGCGGACAGGTTCCACGCGGACGCGGCGACCGCTTCCGCCACCTCGCGGTGCGACACCGGCGGCACGGCGTCCGCGTCCCAGACGGACTCCTCGGGCGCGGTCTCCTGCGCCACGTTCCAGCCGGGCGCGGTCTCCTGCGAGTCCGCCTCCATCCACGGCGAGGGCGGCGCGGCTTCCTCCTCGCGCCGCGCCTCCGGGGACACCAGCGCGGACAGCGCGTGGGACACCGGCGAGAACGACGGCGCCGTCACCGCGGGCAAGGCCTGCGCGGCCGGGGGCGGCGCGGTGTGCCTGGGCGGTGCGCTCAGCGCGGCCTCCATCGCCTCGGCGGCGGTGGGACGCGGGCCGGCGCGGCGCTCGATGCGGGCGCGCACCTCGGAGGACAGGTCCGGGCCTTCCGCGACGGGCGCGGGCGCTTCCGGCGCGGCGGGCTCCGGGTGCGCGGCGGCGGTCCCCGTGGGGTCGGACGGGTCGAGGGCACCCGTCAGCGCCCCCAGGCGGAGGCGCGGCTTCGCGCGGGACACGTTCTGTTCGAAGGCTTTCTTCATGGGGAAGTCTCAGCCGGCTTTCGTCGCGGTGCCGGCCTTCACCGCCGCGGCGTGCGCGGCCACCAGGCGCGGCAGCACGTTGTCCAGCATGGCCTGGATGTCATTGGCCCCCTTGGACGTGGGGTCCGCCACGAACACCGGGCGGCCCTCGCTGGAGGCCTGCGCGAACTTGGTGCACTGCCGGATGATGGTGGGCAGCAGGTACTCGGGGTAGTGCGTCTGGAGCGCCTCCAGCGCCTCCTTCGCCAGCTTGAAGGTGGCGTTGAAGGAGTTCACCACGATGAACACGTGGTCCAGCACGTGGTTCAGGTCCTCCTCCAGGCTCTGCACCGTTTCGAACAGCAGCTTGAGGCCGTGGAAGGACAGGAAGTCCGCGAGCACCGGAACGAAGAGGTCGTTCGCGGCCATCAGCGCGTTGAGGTTGAGCAGGCCGAAGGACGGGGGCGCGTCGAAGACGATGAAGTCGTACTGCGCCTCCACGTCCTTGAGCGCGTTGCGCAGCTTGAACTCACGGCCCGCCATGGGCATCAGCGCCAGGTCCACCGTGGACATGCTCAGGTTGGACGGGATGAAGTCCAGGTTGGGCAGGGTGGACTTCTGCACCACCTGCGCGAGCGGCGTCTTGCGGACGAGCACGTCCAGCAGCGTCTTCTCGAAGTCCTCGCCCTCGTAGCCCAGGCACTTGGTGGCGTGGCCCTGGCTGTCCAGGTCGATGAGGAGCACCGCGTAGCCCAGCTCCGCCAGGCGCCACGCGTACGACGTGGACAGGGACGTCTTGCCGGTGCCGCCCTTGAAGTTGAGGAAGAGCTGCTTGCGCAGGCCCGCGGTGGGCGGGAACTTGTTGAGCGTCGTGCGCAGCTCCCACACGTCTTCCGGGCCGTAGGCGTCCTTGCGCAGCTCCGAGGGGATGGACTTCGGAGTCACGCCGAGCATCTCGGCCACCTGCTTCGAGCTGTACGTCGGCGCTTCCATGAACGACCCTTCGGATGACGTGTGAGGCCCGGCTCGTTGCACCTTGCCTCAAGCGGCGAAGTATTTGTGCCCCCTTCGCACGATGGCCCCTCGGGCCACCAGCAGGGCAACAGCCTCCTGGGCCAGCTCCGCCGGAGCGGACAGCCCGGACGTCAGCTCGGCGAGCGAGCGTCCCCGGACGGCGACCCGCACCTCCTGCAACATCGCCCCACACAGCGCTTCCACGGGAGACGGGCCGCGCTTGGGAGGCACCGGCGGCGCGGCGGCAGGCGCGGGAGCCCGGGCGGGAGGAGGCGCGCCCATGGCGACCAGCGCGGCCTGCACGGGCGTCCGCCGCGCGGCGGGCTGCGCGGGCGCGGCAGGCGGCGCGGGAGGAACGGAGGCCACCGGGCGTGACGGCGGTACGGAAGGGCCTGAAGCGAAGGACACGGGCCCGCCGTTCGCGACCCGGGCAGGAGCGGGAGGAGCCCCGTGCATCACGGCAGGTGCGGAGCGGGCCGCGCCCACCGTGGCGACCGCGAGTGCGGGGGCAGCCATCGGAGCGGCGGTCCACTGGGACGTGTTCGCGGCGACATCCGCGAGCGACACCGGCACGGCGTGCGCGGGAATCGAAGGGATGGGCGACTGCGCCGCGACCGGGACGTTCACCTGCTGCGGCTGTACATCCTGCGCGACGACCGGCTGCGCGGCATTCGCCGCCACGGGCTGCCCGCCCTGCATCACAGGCTGCGCGCTCTGCGCCGCCACGGGCTGCGCGCCCTGCTCCACCGCTTGCGCCACGTCCGCGGCCACGGGCGCCACGCGCACGGGCTCCACGGGCTTCACTTCCAGCGTCGCGCGCACGGGCTTCACGGGCAGCGTCGCCAGCCGGCGGATCTCCCGGCGCCGGTGCGCATCATCCAGCGCGACCACCGCGGACACGTCGTGCCCCAGGATGCGCGACAGGCTCTGCGCCGCCGCCTTGCGCACGCGCGCCTCGCTGTCATCCAGCGCGCCCAGCAGCAGCGTCCGAGCGTTCTCGCCCCGGCCCGCGCCCAGCGCCAGCGCCGCCAGCGCGCGGACCTCTGGATCCGTGTCGTGGATCGCGTCCTCGCCCAGCCGCCGCGCCGTCTCCCCCTCCAACCCCAGGGCCAGCAGCGACGCGCGCCGGCGCACCGACCGGTCCGAGTCCTTCATCGCCTGCGCCAGATGCGGCGCCGCGTCCTTCGGCGCCAGCACCAGCAGCGCCTTCAACGCCGCGATGCGCACCTCCGGCACCGGCGACGACAGGAGCGGCGACACCACCGACGCGCCCTCCTCCCGGCACAGCCCCGCGAACGCCTGCACCAGCGCCACCTGCGCCGTCGCGTCCGTCTCCGCATGCAGCGCCGCCGCCAGCGCGGGCGCCGCCGCCGGATGCGCCAGCGCCTTCAGCCGCTCCGCCGCCCGCACCCGCGCCGCCGCGTCCGCCGCCGACAGCTCCCGCACGGAGAACCCGAACAGCGTCTCGTCCGTGGTGCTGCCCGCGTGCCCCGACAGCTCCGCCATCTGCTCCGCGCTCACCCGCAGGCGGCCTTCGCTGTGCAGCCGCTGCGCCTCGCGAGCCACCGGCGACAGCCCTGAATCCGCCGCGCTCGACGACGCCGACGGCGCCCGGGGCGGGATGGGCTGCGGGGGGCGCTCCGTCCACGGAACGATGGGCTCCGGGGACTTCAGCGGCACCGCGGGCCCGCTGTACGGCGTGCGCACCGCGGGCACGTCCCCGCGGAGGATCACCTCGCTGCGCAGCTGCGAGATGAACGACGCCAGGTCGAACCCCAGCTCGTCGGCATCGTCGTCCGCCAGCGCGCGCGCCTGCCCCGAGGAGTGGATCCGGCTCGCGTCCAGCAGCTTCGCCATCAGCTGGTCGCGCTCCAGCCGCAGCGCGTGGTTGACCCGGTTCAGCTCCTCGCGCTCCGTCTGCGCACGGCCGCTCTTGACCTCCAGCTCGGCCAGCTCGCGGCGCAGGTCCAGCTCGCGCTGGTGCGCCTGCGCCAGGTCTTCCTTGAGGTGCGAAAGCTCGTCGCGCGCGGACGCCAGCTCGCCATGCAACTGCTGCGCACGGGCCTCGAAGTAGACGATCTTTTCGAGTGCGCTCTTGAGCAGCGCGTCCGGACGCTCGTCACTCACGACTGGCTCTGGCCTCCCCGCGAAGGCGCTCGGCGGCGCTCCCCGGTTCGCGACACCGAAGGGACTCCCCGGTTTCCCGACTCGGCGTCGGGGCGGGCACCTTATGTCAGCCCTACGTGCTACGTAAACCACGGAAACACCAGGGGTTTTCCCCCACCGGGACACGCCGTGATTGACAACGCCGCCCGGGCCGATTTTTCGGCCTCGCGCCCGCGTGCACGCATGCTCCAATGCGCGTCATGGCCCCTTCGCGCATCGACACCGCCGTCACCCGGATGTTGGGCATCCGCTATCCCATCATCGCCGCCCCCATGTTCCTGGTGTCCAACGCCGCGCTGCTGGAGGCCGCCGGACGCGCGGGCGCCATCGGCGCGGTGCCGTCGCTCAACTACCGCACCGCGCAGGCGTACCGGGACTTCCTCGCCACGTTCCCCAAGGACGTGCCCTTCGGCGTGAACCTCATCCTCAAGTGGGCCGAGCGCCTGGAGGAGGACGTGGCCGCGACGGTGGAGCGAAAGGTGCCGCTGGTCATCACCAGCCTGGGCGACCCCACGCCCATCGTGGAGCGCGTGCACGCGTATGGCGGCAAGGTGTGGAGCGACGTGATTTCGCTGCGCCACGCGGAGAAGGCCGTGAAGGCCGGCGTGGACGCGCTCGTCGCGGTGGGCAGCGGCGCGGGTGGCCACGCGGGCAACCTGAGCCCCCTGGTGCTGGGGCCGTGGCTCAAGGCGGAGCTGGGCGTGCCGGTGGTGCTCGCGGGCGCGCTGTCCACCGGACGCCACCTGGCCGCGACGCTCGCGCTGGGGCTGGATGGCGCGTACGTGGGCACGCGCTTCCTCGCCACGGAGGAGGCGGGCGCCGCGCCCGACTACAAGCAGGCGCTGGTGGACGCCGGGCCGGAGGACCTCGAGTACACGAAGGAGGTCACGGGCGTGCACGGCAACTTCATCAAGAGCGCGCTGGAGCGCTTCCGCGCGGGCCAGGGCAAGGCGTGGAAGGACACCTGGAGCGCGGGCCAGGGCGTGGCCTTCGTGAAGGACGTGCTGCCCGCCGCCACCGTCGTCGAGCGCATGGTGCGCGAGTACTCCGAAGCGCGCGCGGCGCTGCCGTCCGAATCCTGAAGCAGCGCTGAAGCAGCGCGGGAGCCACTCCGGGTCGCAGCGCCCCGCTTCCGGCAGCCCTCCGCCGGAAGCGCGCGGTCTCCCCGGACCCTCGCGGAAACGTCTCCCAGCCCACGAAGCAACCTGGCACGTCGGGCGACCTCGCACGGCCTTCCCGTGACGTCATGGGAGGGGCGGAGCCGTGCCCGCCTACCACCCCGGTTCGACGCGGAGGACGCGCGCGAAAAAATCACCCGGGAAGCCTTGCGAAACGCGTGCGCGAGAACGGCGGAAACGGCGGATTGTCGAGGGTTTGCGGGCCCTGTCCGCATGCCCGGAGATGTCAGACCCCACTCGTAATCTGTGTCTCACGAGGTCACGCAAGGCAGCGACTTCTCCCCGGTACCTCTCCGTCTGAAAAGCGGGGGGAGAAGCTCCTCTTTCGACAGGTTTTCCACGCCATGGAACAACGACTGGCAACCCTCATTGGAAACGCGGTGCGAGTGGCCCGGCAGCGGCTGGAGCTGACGCAGGCCGATGTCGCCGAGCGCGTTGGCATCGCCACCGAGGTGTACGGGCGGCTGGAGCGCGGGCACATGCTGCCCAGCGTGCGGACGTTGCGGAAGCTGTGCCTGGTGCTCAGCTGCTCGTCGGACGTGCTGCTCGGGTTGAGCGCGACGGCGGCGGTGACGGAGGACGGCGCGCCGCAGCTCGCGGAGGACCCGCCGGAGTACCGTGAGCGTCCGGAGGTGCGCCGCCTCATGCGCACCGTGCGCAAGCTGGACTCGCCGCGCCTGCGCCTCCTGGGTCAGGTCGCGCACGCGCTGGAGCGATGAGGCGCGCTCGCGGCTTGGGGGGAGCGCTACTCCGCCGCGGGCTCCGCGTTCGCATCCACGGCGGCGGGGGGCTCGCGGTGGACAGGGGGGGATGAAGTCCCGGCGACGGGCAGCCGGAGGATGAAGCGCGCACCGCCTTCCGCGCGGTTCTCCGCCTCCAGGGTGCCGCCCGCGCGCGCCACGTAGTCGCGGCAGAGCGCCAGGCCCAGGCCGGTGCCCTTGCCGGGCGGCTTGGTGGTGAAGAAGGGCTCGAAGAGGCGCGGCAGCGCGGCCTCCGGGATGCCCGGCCCGTTGTCCTCCACCTCCACCCGCACGCGGCCGTCGTCCATGCGCGCGCGCAGCATCACGTGCGCGGGCTTGCTGGAGCGCGCGCCCTCCAGCGCGTCCGCGGCGTTGAGCAGCAGGTTCACCAGCACCTGCACCAGGTGGCGGGCCGTGACGCGCGCGGGGGCCAGCCCCGGCGCCACGTCGCGCTCCACCACGCCCAGGCTGCGCAGGCGCACCGAGGCCAGCCGCTGCGCCTCGGCCAGCGTCTCCGCGACGTCGCAGGACTCCGCGCCGTCGGGGGCCTCGCGGGAGAACAGGCGCAGGTCGGTGACGATCTGCTGGATGCGCATCACGCCCTGCTGCGTTTCATCCAGCACGCGCCGCACGTCCTCCAGGTCGTCGGGCACGCCGTGCGCCCATTCCTCCTGGAGGTAGTGCAGGTTCGACTTCACGTACGCGAGCGGGTTGTTCACCTCGTGGGCCACGCCCGCGGCCAGCTGCCCCACCACCACCAGCCGCTCCACCTCCGCGCGCTGGCGCTCCACGCGCGCGCGGCGCGACTCGCTCTCCGCCAGCCGCCGCAGGGCCTCCACGCGCTCCAGGTGCGCGGTGCGCTCCGCGGCGCGCAGCTTGCGGAAGGCCTCCGCGCCGTGCGCGGACACCGCGAACACGAAGACGAGGCTGATGCACTGGCTGACGAACATCGCCCACGGCACCTGCGACAGCCACGCCATCACCGCCACCGACACCAGCGTGCCGCCGATGGCGAACCACACCGGCAGCCGCTGGCCCGGGACGAAGACGGTGACGAAGAGGGGCACCGTGTAGAAGGCGGGGAACAGCGGGCTCGCCAGACCCCCGGTGAGCTGGATGCACACGGTGAGCGCGGCCAGGCTGACGAGGCCCGACGCGATGCCGCTGAACGGGGGGCGCAGCCACCCGGCGCCCACGACCGCGCCCAGCACGAAGAACGTCGCGGCCCACGCCAGGTGCACCGCCAGGAAGTCGGCGCGGAAGCGGCCCAGCACCAGCGGGTGCGCCAGCGAGCCCAGCGTGATGAGCAGCGCGCACAGCCAATACGTGCGCCGCCGGACCCGCTGACGGGCCCGGACCTCCGCGTCCGCGGCGTCCCACGCTCTGGCGGCTGGAAGCGTCACTCCGGCCCGGTCCGCCCGCGCGCGCCGCGAGGCGCGAGGTACAGCTTCATGTGGAGTCCTCCCGTGGACGGCTCAAGCGCCGGGACTTCCCCAACCGCACCGCGTCCCGTCCCCGTTTCTTCGCCTGTCCGCCGCCGGAGGGCAAGATGGGGTCCGGACACACCGCGCGAAGCCGACACCCGCGGCACTCGGCGCCGCTCCACACCGCGTCAAAGAGGGCGGTCGTCCGGTCGATGGTGTCGAAGTCCTCGGTCACGAAACCCAGCTCGAAGTTGCGGACGTCATCGCCCTTGGCGCCCAGTCCCGCGCCGGTGAGGTTGGCGCTTCCCAGGTAGACCCAGGCGCCATCCACCACCACCGCCTTGAAGTGCACGCGCGGGCACACCTTCAGTTCCAGCCCGCCCTTCACCAGCCGGGAGCGGGCGTCGAACGCGGCCCGGAACGGCCGGCTGGGCAGCTCCGCGTGCAAGAGCCGCAGCGCCACGCCCCGGGCGGCCAGCCCGTCCAGCACCTCCAGGAGTGGCACGAACGCCCCCTTTGCCCGCTCCACGTACATGGCCTTCACGTTGGCGGTGGCCATCCACACCGACTCGCGCGCGTGGGCCAGCTTGCGCAGCACGACCTCCCGGTACAGCGCGCTCCCCGACAGCAGCTCCGCGTCGATGGGCCTCATCATGTCACCCAGCGTCGCACACGGGATTACACGGCGCCATCCCCCTCCCCTCCTGGCTGTCCGCCGGTGGAAGGAGGACGTCGCCCCGGCTTGACCGGTGACCCGGGGTCATTTAACTCCGGGTCATGGCGGGAGCACTGGCCGCGAAGCGCGTCGTCGCGCTCCGGGCGCGGCGGGACGAGGACAAGGAAGCGCGGCGGCGGGAGCTGCTGGACGCGGCGCGAGCGCTGTTCGAGGCCACGTCGTTCGCCCAGGTGAAGATGGCGGACGTCGCGGCGCGCACGGGCCTGGCGAAGGGGACGGTGTTCCTCTACTTCCCGACGAAGGAGGCGCTGTTCCTGGCGCTCCTGGACGACCTGCTCACCGCGTGGTTCGCGAAGCTGAACGGCCGCTTGTCCCAGGGCGGCACGTGGACGGGCCACCAGCTGGCGCGCGCGGTGGCCGCGTCGCTGGAGGGTGAGGAGACCTTCACGCGGCTGCTGGCGCTGATGCAGACGGTGCTGGAGCAGAACGTGACCGTGGCGCAGACGCAGGCGTTCAAGGAGCGCGTGCTGGTGGCCATGGGCACGACGGCGGCGCTGCTCCAGGCGCGGCTGCCCTTCCTCACGCCGGAGTCAGCGGGCCAGCTCATCCGCCACGTGCACGCGCTGATGACGGGCCTGCGGCAGATGGCGGACATCGCGCCCGTGGCGCGCGAGGTGCTGACGCTGCCGCACATGGCGCCCCTGCGCGTGGACTTCACCGCTGAGTTGACGGCGGCCATCACCACCCTTCTTCGCGGGCTCGAGCCCCGCTGACCCTTTGCGTCTTTCCTGAAACGGAGCTCCGTCATGCTGGAAGCCGTCGCGTCCCTCCTTCCCCAGACCTCGGTTGAAGTGGACCGCATCCGCGCGGTGTTCGAGTCGCAGCGCGCGAACCGCTGGAACCTGTCGCGCAGCACGGCGGCGGAGCGCATCGCGCGGCTGCGCAAGCTGCGCGAGGCCATCATCGCGAGGCGGGAGCAGCTGGCGGAGGCCATCCACCAGGACTTCCGCAAGCCGGCGATGGAGGTGGAGCTGACGGAAGTGCACCCGACGCTGGAGGAGCTGAACCACACGGTGAAGCACCTGAAGTCGTGGATGAAGCCCAAGCGCGTGGCGACGCCGCTGACGCTCAAGGGCGCGTCCAGCCACGTGCGCTTCGAGGCGAAGGGCGTGGTGGTCATCCTGTCGCCGTGGAACTACCCGTTCCAGC
Organism: Corallococcus exercitus; assembly: GCF_042231735.1. GTDB lineage: Bacteria > Myxococcota > Myxococcia > Myxococcales > Myxococcaceae > Corallococcus > Corallococcus exercitus_B. The sequence continues at coordinate 7,470,519 of NZ_CP102577.1, read as the reverse complement.
TGCTGGCGGCGCCGCTCATCGCGGCCATCGCCGCGGGCAACGCGGTGATGCTCAAGCCCAGTGAGAAGACGCCGCATACGTCGCGCTTCCTGGCGAAGCTGGTGCGGGACGTGTTCCCGGAGAACGAGGTGGCGGTGTTCGAGGGCGGCGCGGAGGTGGCGGAGGCGCTGCTCCAGCACCCGTTCGACCACTTCTTCTTCACGGGCAACCCGAACATCGGCCGCAAGGTGATGATGGCGGCGACGAAGTTCCTCTCCAGCGTGACGTTGGAGCTGGGCGGCAAGTCGCCGGTCATCATCGACGAGTCCGCGAACCTGAAGGCGGCGGCGGAGGCGCTGGCGTGGGGCAAGTTCGTCAACGCGGGCCAGACGTGCGTGGCGCCGGACTACATCTACGTGCCCGCGTCGAAGCAGCAGGCCTTCCTGGAGGCCTTCAAGGCGGTGCTGACGCGCTTCTACGGGGAGACGGAGGCCGAGCGGCAGGCGAGCCCGGACTTCGCGCGCGTGGTGGACCCGGCGGCGTGGAGGCGGCTCAAGGAGGTGCTCGACCGCACGGTCGCCGCGGGGGCGAAGGTGGAGGCGGGTGGCACGGCGGACGGTCCGTCGCGGTACGTGTCACCCACGGTGTTGTCCGGGGTGACGACGAAGAGTCCCATCATGGAGGGAGAAATCTTCGGGCCGGTGTTGCCGGTGCTGACGTACGAGCGGCGCGAGGAGGTCTACGCGCACATCAACGAGGGCGGGAAGCCGCTGGCGCTGTACGTGTTCTCGCAGGACTCGAAGGTGGTGGAGGAGGTGCTCCAGCACACGACGTCGGGCGGGGTGGTGGTGAACAACGTGCTCATCCACGTGGCGAACCCGAACCTGCCGTTCGGTGGGGTGGGGATGAGCGGGTTGGGGAACTACCACGGGCACTACGGCTTCAAGACGTTCAGCCACGAGCGGGCGGTGATGGTCCAGTGGATGAAGTCGCTGGCTGCGGTGTTCTTCCCGCCGTATCGGGGAAAGGCCCAGGAATGGGCCTCCCGCGCGACCCGGATGCTGGAGTAGGCACGGGCGCGGGAAGGAGGAGCCGGCATGCGCGTGGTGTCAGTGGAGGAGGCCCTGGTCCCTGGAGACCTGCAGGCGGTGTTCGACCGCTTGCAGGCGCGCCGCTGGGAGCTGGCGAAGACGGGGCCGAAGGAGCGCCTCGCGCGGCTGGAGAAGCTCAAGGCGCTGCTCTTGGAGCGGCGCGAGGAGCTGGCGGACGCCCTGCACGAGGACTTCCACAAGCCCGCGGCGGAGGTGGAGGCGACGGAAATCCTGCCCGTGCTGCTGGAGCTGGCGCACGTGCAGAAGCACCTGAAGGCGTGGATGAAGCCGCGCAAGGTGGGGGCGCCGCTCTTGCTCGCGGGCACGAAGAGCGAGGTGCACCCGGAGCCCAAGGGCGTGGTGCTCATCCTGGCGCCGTGGAACTACCCCTTCCACCTGCTGGTGTCGCCGCTGGTGGCGGCGGTGGCGGCGGGCAACGCCGTCCTGTGCAAGCCGAGTGAGAAGACCCCGGGCACGGCGCGCTTCCTGGCGCAGCTGCTCAGGGACGTGTTCCCGCAGGATGAGGTGGCGCTGGTGGAGGGAGGGCCGGAGGTGGGCGAGGCGCTGCTGCGGCTGCCGTTCGACCACTTCTTCTTCACGGGCGGGCCGCGCGTGGGGCGGCGGGTGATGGAGGCGGCGGCGCGGCACCTGGCGGGAGTGACGCTGGAGCTGGGTGGGAAGTCGCCGGTCATCGTGGATGCGTCGGCGGACGTGGACGCGGCGGCGGAGCGGATTGTCTGGGGGAAGTTCCTCAACGCGGGGCAGACGTGCATCGCGCCGGACCACGTCTGGGTGCACGCGTCGAAGGAGGAGGCGCTGCTGGCGGGGATGAAGGCCGCGCTGGAGCGCTTCTACGGAAAGACGGAGGAGGCGCGGCGCGCGACGCCGGACTTCTGCCGGATGGTGGATGACGGGGCGTTCAAGCGCGTGCGCGGCCTGCTGGACGAATCCGTGGCACAGGGAGCGCGGGTGGTGGCGGGGGGCGGCGTGCACGCGGAGACGCGCTACATCGCGCCCACGGTGCTGGCGGACGTGACGCCGGAGTCGGCGGTGATGGACGAGGAGATCTTCGGGCCGCTCTTGCCGGTGCTGCGCTTCGAGTCACTGGATGAAGTGGTGACGCACGTGCGCGCGGGAGGCAAGCCGCTGGCCATGTATGTCTTCAGCCACGAAGAGGCCACGGTGGAGCGCCTGCTCAAGGAGACGAGCGCCGGCGGCACGGTGGTGAACAACGTGGTGTTGCACAACGTGAACCCGCACCTGCCGTTCGGAGGCGTGGGCCAGAGCGGCCTGGGCGCGTATCACGGTGAGGCGGGCTTCAAGACCTTCAGCCACGAGCGCGCGGTGGTGCGCCAGGGCCGCACTGCCTTCACGAACCTCTTCTTCCCGCCGTACCGAGGCAAGGCCCAGCGCCTGGCACGGCTCGCGAGCAAGCTGTTCGAATAGAATGGGAGGCACGATGAGTTCCGACAACGCACCACCGCCTCGTGGCCTCTACGGGCAGCGCCCCAGCAAGAGCGCGGATTCGGCGCGGCGACTCCAGTTCGAGCGACTGGCCGCGATGACGCCCCGGGAGCGCGTACTCCTCGCGCTCAGCCTCAAGGAACGGATGCGCTACATCACGCCTGCGCGCTCGACCGAGCGCGGCCCCGGTACGTCCAAGTGAGCGGTACAGCGGGTGCCAACCGACAGGAGCGAACGCTCCAGGTTGCCGAGCGCGTGGTCGGACTCCTGGAGCAGCACGGCATTCCCGCTGCGGTGATTGGCGCTATCGCCCTGGCCGTTCACTACTATCCTCGCCAGACGGAAGACTTCGACCTGGCCATCAACATCAATCCCTTCCCCCGGTTTCGTCAGCTTGACGAGGCTCTACGGGCGGAAGGGTTCGAGACCGATCTCAGCTACCCCGATGCGGAGGATCCCCTGGGCGGAGTCCTTCGTGTCTCGGGGGAGGACTTCGAGACCATCGAGATTGTGAACTTCCAGAATCCATGGCCTGGCGCGAAGGACAACACCTCGCTTGCGCAAGAGGCCATTCAGTCCGCGTCGTTGGCCTTGAATCCGGGCAGTCGCCTCCGGGTCGTCGACCTTCCCCACCTCATCGCCTTGAAGCTTTTCGCGGGAGGATGGAAGTCAAAGGCCGACGTCCTGGAGCTTCTGGAGCGCAATCGGCAACACCTGAATGTTGCCGAACTTCGTGATGTCTGCGCGCGCCACGGAGTGGGGCCAGCCCTTCGGTCCCTCCTCGAAGAGCTTGGGATTTCCTAGCTGCGCAGGCCCGGGGCTTCCTGGCCCGTGCGCGCGACGTACTCCGTGTAGCCGCCGCCGTACTTGTGGATGCCGTCCGGCGTCAGCTCCAGCACGCGGTTGGACAGCGCTCCCAGGAAGTGCCGGTCGTGGGACACGAACAGCATCGTGCCCTCGTAGCGCGACAGCGCCGTGATCAGCATCTCCTTCGTGCCCATGTCCAGGTGGTTCGTGGGCTCGTCCAGCACCAGGAAGTTCGGCGGGTCGTAGAGCATCTGCGCCATCACCAGACGCGCCTTCTCTCCACCCGACAGCACCCGGCACTTCTTCTCCACCTCGTCGCCGCTGAACCCGAAGCAGCCCGCCAGCGCCCTCAGCGAGCCCTGCCCCGCGCGTGGGAACGCGTCCGACAGCTGCTCGAAGACCGTCTTCTCTCCGTCCAAGAGGTCCATCGCGTGCTGCGCGAAGTAGCCCATCTTCACGCTGCCACCCAGCGCCACCGTGCCTTCATCCGGCTGCGTCGAGCCCGTCACCAGCTTGAGCAGCGTGGACTTGCCCGCGCCGTTCACGCCCATCACGCACCAGCGCTCCGCGCGGCGCACCAGGAAGTCCAGACCGTTGTAGATGGTCCGCTTGCCGTAGCCCTTGCTCACGTTCTTCAGGTTCACCACGTCGTCACCCGAACGCGGCGGCGGCTGGAACTCGAAGAGCACCGTGGAGCGGCGCTTGGGCGGCTCCACCTTCTCAATCTTCTCCAGCTTCTTCACCCGGCTCTGCACCTGCGCGGCGTGCGACGCGCGGGCCTTGAAGCGCTCGATGAACTTGATCTCCTTCGCGAGCATCGCCTGCTGACGCTCGTACTGCGCCTGCTGCTGCGCCTCGTTCTGCGCGCGCTGGCCCTCGTAGAAGTCGTAGTTGCCCGAGTACGTCGTCAGCGAACCGCCGTCGATCTCCACCACCTTCGTCACGATGCGGTTCATGAACTCGCGATCGTGCGACGTCATCAGCAGCGCGCCCTCGTACCCCTTGAGGAAGCCCTCCAGCCAGATGAGCGACTCCAGGTCCAGGTGGTTGGAAGGCTCGTCCAGGAACATCGCGTCCGGCCGCATCAAGAGGATGCGGGCCAGGGCCACGCGCATCTTCCAACCGCCGGACAGCTTGCCCACGTCGCCGTCCATCATCTCTTCGCTGAAGCCCAGGCCGGCCAGGATCTCTCGCGCGCGGCCCTCCAGCGCGTACCCGCCCAGTTCCTCGAAGCGGCCCTGCGCGACGCCGTAGCGCTCGACGAGCTTCTCCATGTTGTCCGCCTGGTCCGGGTCCCCCATGGCGGCTTCCAGCTCCTTCATCTCCGCCGCGACGGTGCTCACCGGGCCCGCGCCGTCCATCACCTCGGACACCGCGCTGCGGCCGTTCATCTCACCGACGTCCTGGCTGAAGTAGCCAATGGTGACGCCGCGGTCGATGGAGACCTGTCCCTCGTCCGGGTACTCCTGGCCGGTCATCATCCGGAACAGCGTCGTCTTGCCCGCGCCGTTCGGGCCCACCAGGCCCACCTTTTCGCCCTTGTGGAGCGCGGCCGACGCCTCGATGAAGAGGAGCTGCTGACCGTGTTGCTTGCCGATGTTGTCGAGACGGATCATGTGCGTACCGAAAAGGCCCGGGGAATCAGGCGGCGCGCCCTTATGCCACGAGCCGCCCGCCGGAGGGATGCTTCCGAACCCCCGACGGCCCCAGGTCCATCCGCGCATCCGGGCAGGCAGGCCCCCGCCCGGGATTCCGCCCAGCGTGAAACGTGAGGCTCGGGCGTCCTCAGGCGTCCCGGTGCACGGTGCCCGGGGAGAACGCCGGGGTGCAGATGGCCACGTACTCCGCGCCCTCCTCCTCGGGGGTGCTGTAGCGGACCCACTCGCCCGGCTCGCACACCACCGTCTGGCCGGCGTGCACGTCCATCACCCCGCCCTTGTGCTCCACCCGCAGGGTGCCCGCGAGCACCAGGGTGATTTCACGGAACTCGGGCGTCTGGCCCGGCTCCTCCCACCCTCCCGGGCTGCGCATGTGGGCCACGCTGATGTTCGACGTCTTGGAGGTCACCCGCCCCACGTACTCGTCGATGAGCTTCGGCTTGTTGCCCACCGCCGTCACACGGTTGGGCTTGGGGATGAGCGTGGGCATGCGGAAGGCTCCAGGTGCAGGGACCACGAAGGGAAGCAGCGGCCATCCCTACCCTACCAGCGCGTGGCGTAGAGTGCCGCCGTGCTGACCGTCGACAACCATCCCCTCCTCGACCTCGTCGCCTTCACCTCCTCCTTCCCCGCACCCCTGGGGGACCTGCCCGCGCCCGACTGGCTGCAGGCCCTGCTGAAGCCCGGCGCCACCGCGCCCGTCCAGAGCGACGACGCCGTGCGGGGCGCCGTGCGCGACCTGCTCCGCCACGGCGGCTTCAAGCCCACGGGCCGGGGCAAGCCCGCGTCCGAGTACCTGGTGCGCGCCTCCGGCGACGGCACCCTGGGCACCATCAACGCCGCGGTGGACGCATGCAACGCCGTGTCGCTGCACAGCGGCCTGCCCATCAGCGTGGTGGACCTGGACCGCGCCCAGGCGCCGTTCCGCGTCACCACCGCCATCCAGGGTGACCGCTACGTCTTCAACGCCTCGGGGCAGACCATCGACCTGGAGGGCCTGCTGTGCCTCTTCGACGCGCAGGGCCCGTGCGCCAACGCGGTGAAGGACGCCCAGCGCACCAAGACGGACGCCACTACGCGCCGCACCCTCACGCTGCTGTGGGGCACGAAGGAGCTGAAGGGCCACGCCGAGCGCGCCTTCACCTGGTACCGCGAGCTGCTGGAGCGCCTGGGCGCCACCGTCGAGCCCGTGCGCTGAAGGCCCCCTACCCGGACTTCAGGTCCAGCCCGTCCAGGATGCGCGTCACCACCCGGTCCGGCGGTTCCGTCACGTCCACGGTGAACGCGCCCTCGGGCACCTCCAGCGTCTCCAGCTGACTTCGCAGCAGCGACGCCGGCATGAAGTGCCCCTGGCGCTTCTGGATCCGCTCGAGGATGAGGGCCGCGGGCGCGTGCAGGTACACCCAGCGCTCGCGCCCGGCGTCCACGGTGAGCCTGGCGCGGTAGAGCTGCTTGAGGCCGGAGAACGCCAGCACCAGGTCCTCGTCCTGCGCCAGCGCCTTCTCCATCCACGCGCGCAACAGCTCCAGCCACGGCTGCCGGTCCACGTCCGTCAGCGCCGTGCCCTCGGCCATCTTCCGGCGGTTCTCCACCGAGTGCAGGTCGTCCGCGTCCACGAACGTCCACCCCAGCCGGTCCGCGAGCGCCCGGCCCACCGTGGACTTCCCGGTGCCTGAAACGCCCATGACGATGACCACCATGCCGTTGCCGCCTCCCTCGGTCCCGCGCATCCTCCATGCTGCGGCCTTCCCGCGCCCGGCGCCATGCGAGAAACATGTCCGGTGACACACCGGACATCCCGGATACCGGAAGGTGAGCGTCCGCTGTCCAACGCCATCGCTCCCGCGCGCACCAGGCCTTCCACGCCACGACGGAGGAACCGCTACCCTCCTTCACCATCATGACTTCCATGGGAGCATCCCCCCGCCGCGCGCTCGTCCGGCTCCTCCTGTGCAGTGGCCTGCTGACCCTGGTGACCCTGGCCGCCTGCCGCGACCCCGCCGCCGCGTCCGGCACCGCCCTCTTCGTCACCACCGAGTTCGAGCCGTCGCTGAACCTCACGCGCCTGCGCGTCTCCGGCGCCGTGGCGGAGGGCCCCTCCGTGCCCACCACGCTCCTGCCGGAGGACTCCAGCCGCGAGCTCCTGAGCGGCGAGACCTTCCGCGTCCTCCTGGACGGCGCCGCCAACGGCACCCAGGCCACCGTCCGCGTGGAGGGCCTGCGCGACGACGCCACCGTGGTCGCGTCGGGCGAGGCCACCGTCAGCGTGCGCGACGGCTACGAAGTGGAGGTCACCGTGCGGCTGACCTCCGGCCCCACTCCCGACGGCGGCACGGGCACCTTCTGCCTGGACTGCGCGGACGGCTGCTGCCGCGAGGGAATCTGCACGGCGCGCACGTTCCGCACCTGTGGCGTGGGCGGCGTCGCCTGCGAGAGCTGCGACGCGGACCGCGCCGATACCTGCACGCCGCGGGGCACCTGCGGCTGCGGAACGGGCCCGGCCTGTAGCCGCAACACCGCGGACCGCTGCCTCGGGGGCAAGTGCCTCTGCGGCAACAACAACGCGTGCGGCCCGGGCCAGGCCTGCATCGGCGGCAACTGCCGCTGCGACCCCACCACCTGCGGCGGCTGCTGCGACGGCAACAGCTGCATCCCCGCGCCCAACAAGAACCAGTGCGGCAAGGGCGGCGCGGTCTGCAAGAAGTGCGACAAGAAGTGCAACGCGGACGGCACCTGCGACTGAGGGCGCGCGCTACCGCACGGTGAACGGGCGCGAGCTCCCCGAGTACGGGTGCACGCGCCCGTCCCAGCCGGACTTCCAGTTGCCCTCGTGCACCAGCCGGTAGGTGCCCGGCGGCGTGTCCAGCGGGATGGGCCAGTCGATCCGCACATGCGAGCACGCGAGCGTGGGCACGCAGTACTCGCGCTGCCAGTGGTACAGCGCGCCGCCCTCCCCGTCGTGCGCCACGTCCCGCCACGTGCCGTCCGCCTGCCGCCGCTGCACGCGCAGGTAGGTGCCTCCCAACTTCAAATCATTGCGCGGATGGCCCCCCCAGAAGGTGACGCTCGCCGTGTCGCCCCGCGCGTACGACGCCTTCGCCTCCTCCGCGACCGCGCCGAAGTCCACCCAGAGCAGCTTGTCGTCGAACACCACGCCGGGCTGCAGCCCGACCACCGCCTTGCGCAGGTCGCGCGGCGTGGGCCCGGGCGAAACGGACGCCCCTTCGCGCAGCGAGCCCGCGAGCCCCGCGAAGGACTGCTGCAGCGCCGCCAGCGTCCACGGGCCGAAGTGCGTGGATGCGCCCTCGTAGTCCTGGCGCGCGTACTCCTCGCGCGTGGCCACGTAGCCCGAGTAGGCGTTGGCCGGCCCCGCGATGACCACGTCCGTCACGCCCGTGCCCTGCAGCTGCGCGCGCACCGTGTCGCGCAGCCGCCGGCCCGCCATGGTGGTCATCTCGAAGGGCACCGCCACCAGCGCCAGCGGCCCCACCGTCACCAGCTGCAGCGGCAGCACCTCCGGGGACCACGGGTAGGGCTTCATGGCGCCCATCTCCAGGACGATGGGCTTCTCCCCCTGGCAGGGCGTGGTGACGGCGGCGCAGGTGAACTGGTTCCACACGTCGTGCACGGACTCGCACGTGGCCCCTTCCGAACCGAAGCCGGGCCCGTCCTCCGCGCCCGCCAGCATGGACAGGCCGATGGCCGCCGGACACGTGCGGTGCGCGCTGCCGTCCGCGTACGCGGGCGCGACGTCCACCGCGTCCATCTTCACGTAGGCGTGCCGGTAGTCCACGCCGCCCATCACGGGCATCGCGGCGGTGGCCCACAGGTGCGCGGCGAAGTCGTACTGCTTCTTCGCGGAGAGGGCCGCGTCCTCGAAGTCGTTCGCGCCGCCACCGTTCGTGCCGCCCAGGAGGTTGGGCGTGACGTCGCCTTCATTGGAGTTGGCGAACGCCGCGACGAAGGTGTCCGGGCCTCCGGGCGTCAGCCCGCCCTGCCCCACCTCGAACGCGTGCGACGCGAGCCCCTTGTTGTCGCCGCTGATGTACGGGTTCGTGTTGCCGAAGGACGTGGCGTGCACCGCGAACCAGTTGACGAGCCCCAGCTCACGCCCGTCCGCGCCCGTCATCCGCAGCAGCGTCATGCGGGTGTCCACGTTGTCGGGATAGCGGGCGCGCTCGGCCTCCGGGTTGCGCAGGTAGGCCTCCGGTGAGCGGTTGGCGCTGGCGCCGCGCAGGTCCCCCGAGGCCAGCCGCAGCGAGCCCTCGGCCAGCCGTGCGTTCGCGCGCAGGATGGAGTCCGTGATGCCGGAGACGATGGCCTCGAAGTTCTGGGGCACGAAGCCGAAGGTGCTCAGGTTGTAGAGCGTGTAGTGGCTGAAGCCGCCCGGCCCGGCGTGCGTGTGCGTGGCGCTGAGCAGCACGTTGTCGTCGGAGAACGTGTCCCCCAGCTTCGCGCGCAGCCGCTCCACCACCTGCTGCTTCACCGCCTGGAACACCATGCCCAGGTCCGCGCTGACGAAGGCCACGCGCCGGCCGTTGCACGGCGAGGCGATGACGAACGCGCGCGAGTACAGCCGCAGGTGGATGCCCTCCGTCTTCTGGGACACCTGCGCGTAGCCCATCATCCCCACCTCCGCCGCGGGGCCGGTGATGTCCGAGCGCGCCGCGCCGAGGAGGAAGTTCGCGGAGCCCGCGCACGCGTTCCCGGCCGCCTCGGCCGCGCTCGCCGTGGACAGGCCCGGGGGGGCGCCCGGCCCCAGCGCCAGCACGCTGCCCAAGAGCAGCCCGAGCACGGGGGCGAGGCGGGCTTTCAGCGTGCGCATGGCGTCCTCCACGGCCTCCGGAAGAAAGGGGCCGGCGGCAAGGCAACCCCAGCGTGTCGCCATCGCTTCCGCGAGGGCAGCGCATCCGGGAGCAGGCCGTCCGGCGCTCCACACTCGAACACGGGGCCGCGGCGGATTCAGTCCATTTCGCGGCAGCGGGCAGGCGGCGCGCTTCCCCGCACGGACGCGGAAGGCGGGCCCGCTCAGGCCGCGCGTGCGGCGTGCAGGGTGACGCGGAAGGTGGCGCCGTGGCCCGGCGTGGACTCCGCGGCGATGCTGCCGCCCAGCGCGCGCACGATGGTGTCGCAGATGGACAGGCCCAGGCCGGTGCCCTGGCCCGGCGCCTTGGTGGTGAAGAAGGGGTCGAAGATGCGGCGCAGGAGCTCCGGCGCGATGCCCCGGCCCGTGTCGCGCACGTCCACCACGATGCGGCCGTCGTCGTCCACGCGGGTGATGAGGCGGATCTCGTGCTCGTCCGTGAAGCCTTCCGGAATCGCTTGCGCGGCGTTGATGACCAGGTTGAGGAACACCTGGAACAGCTTGCCCTCGTTGGCGCGCACCGTCGGCACGGTGCCGTACTGCTTCACCAGCCGGGCGCGCGGGCGGATTTCACTGGCCGCCATCTGCGCGACGGAGTCCAGCACGCGGTGCACGTCCACCGCCTCCTCGTGCGCGTCGTCCACGCGGGAGAAGACCTTGAGCTGGCGGACAATCTGGCGCATCCGCTCGGAGCCCTCGCGCGCGTCCTCCAGCACCTGCTGGTACTCCAGCAGCTCCTCGGCGCCCAGGGGCCGGGGCATGGGGCCCAGCGCGCGGTGCAGGAACTCCAGGTTGGAGAGCACGTAGGACAGCGGGTTGTTCAATTCGTGCGCGATGCCCGCGGCCAGCATGCCCATGGAGGCCAGGCGGTCCCCCAGCATGAGCTGCGCCTGCATGTGCTTGCGCTCGGTGAAGTCGCGCGCCACCGTCACGCGCGCGGGCACGCCGTCGAAGAGCACGCCCAGCGTCACCAGGTCCGCGCTCACCACCTGCCCGTCGCGGCGCACCAGCGGCACCTCGTGCGAGCGGGCCGCCAGCGCCCCGTCCTGCGCCTCCTCCAGGTGGCGGCGCGCCACCTCCTGGTCCTCGCGCCGCACCAGGCCCAGCAGGTGCCGGCCCAGGAGCTCCGCGGGGTCCTGGTAGCCCAGGTAGTTGGCCATGGCCGGGTTCACCGACAGGAGCATGCCGTCCGTCGTGTGCACCACCACGGGGTCCGGGAAGCCCTCGATGAGCAGGTGGAAGCCGGCTTCCGTGCGGCGCAGCGCCGTCTCCGTGCGCATGCGCAGCGCGTCCGTGGTGTGCTGCTCCAGCGCCAGCGACAGCGCGCCGGCGGCGCCGGACAGCAGCTTCACCTCCACGTGCGACCAGGGCCGCGCGTCGTCGCAGTTGTCGAAGCCGATGAAGCCGAACGGCTCGCCGTGCACCACCAGGGGCAGCACCAGCAGCGAGCGGATGCCCTGCGCCAGCAGCACCCGCGCGTTGTCCATGCCGAAGGCCTCCGGCGTGCCCTGCACGGCCTCGCCCCGGTGCAGCTGCTGCAGCTGGTGCAACTCGAAGGCTTGATCCACCGGCCACGCCTGCGTGTCCGGGTTGTCCAGCTCGTGCGACACGCCGGGCGCGCACCACTCCGCGCGCTGGGACTGGAGCATCCGGCCGGAGGCGTCGCGGTGGAACTCGAAGACGTAGGCGCGGCTGGCGCCCGCGACCCGGCCCAGCGGCTCCAGGATGGAGTTGTACAGGTCCGCGGAGGCCTCCGGCGCGAGCAGCCGCCGCTGCACCTCCACCATCGCGCCCAGGTAGCGCTCGCGCGTGGCGGCGGCGTCCTCCGCCAGCCTCCGCGGGGTGACGTCCACCAGCGTGCCCAGCACGCCGCCCAGGTGCTCCGGGTCTCCCGTCGCGGACAGCTCCACCCAGCGCGGCTGGGTGCCGCCCGACGACAGCCGCAGCTCCAGCCGCGTGGGCACGTCCGTGCGCGCGAGCGCCGTGCGCAGGAGCGCGCGCGCCTGGTCCCGGTCCTCCGGGTGGAACAGCTCCACCAGCGCGCGCCCCGTCCACGCGTGCACGGGCGCGCCCACCAGGCGCTCCCAGGCGGGGCTCGCCAGGATGAGCCGGCCCGCGACGTCCAGCTCGAAGAGCACCTCGCGAAGAAGGGAGCCGGCCCGCTGGAAGCGCCGGGTGTCCACGAGGTCGCTCGCGACGGAGGACTGCCCCGGCGCGGTGACGTTCCCCGTCTCGCGTTGCTCCTGCGACACCGCGGCCTCCTTCATCACGAATGAAACGGACTCAGCCATGAACTTGAGGAACCCCACCCGGTGCGTCCGGGACCGGGTCCTCTCTCCGTCTCACCGCGCCCTGAAGCATACGTCGCGCGAATGTTTCAAAGTCAATGGACCCACCAGGGACTCAAGGGTTTCCCTCGGAGTCGGGAGGCTCCCAACCCCCGGGGATTCCGGAACGTGGGCGTTGACGGCGGTCCCCGAGCAGGCGGGCAGGCACCCCGCCGACGATGGCCCACGGGGGCACGTCGCGGGTGACGACGGCGCCCATGCCAATCACCGCGTGGTCACCCACGGTGACGCCGTCGGTGATGCCCGCGTTGGCGCCCACCCAGACGTCCTGGCCGATCACGATGCCCCTCGACGTGACGGGCTGCTCGCGCACGGGGCGGTCCGGCGCGAGCCCGTGGTCGAAGGCGTACAGCGTGGCGCCGGTGGCGATGCGGCTGCCCTCGCCGATGCGGATGCCGCCCGCGCCGCCGTCCAGGCTGACGCGCGCGTTGAGGCTGACGCGCGGCCCCAGCACCACCGGCCCGTGCACGAAGGCGTCCGCGCCGATGCTGCACCCCGGTCCAATGCGCACCGTGCGGCCGGGCTCCGCGAAGATGCGCGCCTCCGGGGCGATGAAACATCCCTCCGCGATTTCGACGGTCTCCAGCGCGCGCAGGCGGTCCTGCACCTCGCGCTGCCAGGCCTCCGCCCATTCACGGTGGCGCGGCTTGAGGCTGAAGTAGAGCCACGGCATCCACGACAGCCGCAGCTTGTGCTGTTCACGGCGTTGCGCTTCCAGGTCCACGCGGCAATGACTACCACGGGCGCGGCTTCAGCCGGAGACGGGCCACGCCGGCGTCACAGGGGCTCTGGCTTCACGGACGGTGCCGGAGCGGGCGCCTGCGCCGCGGCGGGCTCCACGCTGAAGTGGCAGCGCTCACGCTCCTTCGCCACGGCCTCCGCGTCCAGGGGCACGGGCGTCAGGCGGCAGAGCATGTCGTCCGGCTCCCACGGGTACGGCTGGCCGTCCAGGCGCACGCGCCCTTCGGCCACGGCGTGCGTGGCCTCCACGAGCGACAGCGCGGACAGGTCGCGCATCAGCGCCTCGAAGCGGCCCTGGCGCTCCGGGGTGGAGAAGTGGAAGCGGCCGCGCGCGACGACGGCCAGGTGGTACCACATGGGCCGGAAGGCCACGCCGGCCAGGCCCAGGCGCTGGGCCATGGTGAGCAGCAGCTCCGTCGTCTCGCGCGACAGGCCCAGGCCGGGCACCTGCTGGCCGGGCAGCTGCGGGCGCGTGTCACTGAAGCGCGCGCGCGGGTGGCGCAGGGACAGCCAGTTGGCGAAGAGGTAGGTCTCCCCCTGGAGGACCTTCTTCTCCAGCACCGAGTCCGACAGCAGGTGCTCGCGGCCGCCCGCGTGGCCCAGCACCATGATGCGGTCGCCGGTGCCGCCGGTGGAGGCCACCTGCACGCGCAGGCGGCTGTAGCCCAGGCGCTCCACGTACGACAGCATGCCGTAGCGGAAGAGGGCGTACTCGATGCCCTGCGCGGTGTAGTGGCCCAGCACGCGCGGCTGCACCTCCGGCCCCAGCCGCAGCGGCCCTTCCAGGTCCTCCAGCGAGAAGGGCTCCCACTCCGGCGCGTTCCCGGCGGTGTCCGCCTTCTTCTCCGGATCCAGCAGGTGCGCGATGCGCTGGAAGCGCGCGCTCAACGGGTCGTAGCGCGCGGTGATGCGCTGGTGGCCCAGGCCCGCGAGCACCAGCACGGTGCCCGCGAACAGCTTCCAGGACTCCGCGTGGTAGCCGCCGCCGGGCAGCCAGACGCTGGCCTTCCCGCGCAGCGCGGCGGCGATGGCCACGTCGCGCTTGCGCGCGCCTTGAAGCGTGATGCCCACGCGCCCGAAGCGGTCCCCGGACAGCACGTCCCCCCCCGCGATGATGAAGGTGATGTCCGAGGAGGGCATGCGCGAGAGCAGGTCCTTCACCTTCTGCACGTAGGTGACGTCGTCGCAGCCGTCGGGCACGCGCGTCTCGTCCACGCCGGGGGGCAGCACGCCCCAGTCGCTGCCGGACACGGAGCCGATCCACACCTTCGGCTGGCCGGCGAGGCACGCGGCGGTGCCATCCGGTGGGTGCGCGTCCAGGTCCAGCACGGCCACGGAGCCGTCGAAGCCGGAGGCGCGCAGGTCCGCCACGGCCACGGCGATGTCGTTGACGGTGCAGAAGCCGCCGCCCTTGTCCGGGCGCGCGTGGTGGAAGCCTCCCGCCATGTTCACCACGGGCCCCTGCCGCGCGAGCGCCAGCCGGGCCGCGCCCAGCGTGCCGCCACACACGAGCCGCACGCTGTCCAGCAGCGCGTCCACGGGGACCTCCGACGGGTCGGTGGCGTAGATGCGCGCGAGCGTCGCGGGGTCGGAGAGGGACTCCAGGTAGCGGGCGTCGTGCACGCGCGCGAGCTGGGCGTAGGACACCGGCACGGGGTGGCGGACGTCCGCGGCGCGCACCACGCCGGCCTCCAGCAGGTACCAGGTGGTGAAGTCGGTGCCGCGCGGCTCGATGCCCACGGAGGACTCGATGCCGGAGAGGGGCAGCCGGTAGGCCTCGTCGTAGAAGACGTGCACACGGCCGCGTCCCAGCCCCAGCCGCCACAGCCACGCCTGGATCATCCGCGCCTCGCGGGCGGCAGGGAGTGGCGGGCGTTCACGGGGGCGAGGGACACGGGAGGCACAGGCGGAGGGAGTGGAGGCCCCTTCATCCTGCGCGGGGGCCCGGGGCGCAAGGCTCATTCCACGGGGCGCTGCGCCTCCTCGCGCAGGGCGGGGCTGCGGCGGCGCACGGTGCGGGCGGCGACGGTGACGAAGAGGGCCCACGCGAGCCCGGCCACCCAGCCGCCGAGCACGTCCGAGGGGTAGTGCACGCCCAGGTACACGCGGGTGCAGCCCACGAGGACGGACAGGACCAGGGCGACGGAGAGGAGGTAGACCTTCACGCGGCGGTGTTCCGCGAACTGGGCCAGCAGCGCGCCCAGCGTGAGGTAGGTGATGGCGGACAGCATGGCGTGGCCGCTGGGGAAGCTGGTGGACATGGTCTCGGTGAGGTGAGGCACCACCGAGGGGCGCGGGCGGTGGAACAGGTTCTTGAGCAGCGCGTTGAGGATCCACCCACCGACGATGGCGCCCAGGACGAAGAGGCTGGTGCGGTAGCGGCGGGCCACCCCCAGGAAGCCGCACACGGCCGCGGTGAGGAGCGACAGCACGGGGAAGCCGCCCAGCGACGTCACGTCGCGAGCGGTCTCCGCCAGCCACCACGGGCCGCGAGGAAGCGCGGGGTCCTCCTCACGGCGCAGGGAGCGGACGATGCGCTCGTCGATGTCCTGCGTGTCGCCTTCATGCACCTCGTCCGACAGGACGACGAACCCCAGGACGCACGCGACCACCAGCAACAGCAACCCCAGGGGCCGCGTCACCATCACATCCCAACCCGACAACCACCGCCAAGGCCCTCGTGACATGGCCGTGACTTAAGTCGGCGGGTGCGGGCTGGCCACGGGCTTTTCGCGGCGAGTGTCGGACAGGCTCCAGGTGCTCAGGGGTTCTGGACGGACAGGGCCAGGGCTTCGGCTCCCGCGGCCTTCGCGTCGTCGAGCGCGCGGATGAGCCGTGCGTACGGGGCACGGGCGTCCGGCTGGAAGAACAGGCCGCGCTGTCCCTGGGGGCGGGCCTCCAGGAAGGCTCGCAGGCGCGGCACGTAGTCCGCCTCGCTCACGGGCTGACCTTCCAGCAGGAGCGTGCCGTCCGCGGTGAGGCGCACGAGGCCGGGGGCCAGCTCCTTCGACGGCGACGGCGGGGCTTCGGCCGTCGCGGGCTCCTGGGAGGGGAGCTGGAGCAGGAGCTCGCCGCGCATCAGCGGGGTCACGACCATGAAGATGATCAGCAGCACGAGGACCACGTCCACGAGCGGCGTGACGTTGATGTCGGATTGGAGTCCGGACTGGGGCTTCACGATGGGGCGTCTGGATCGCATGTTCATCCTCCTCAGTTCTTCTTCATGGAGACACCCAGGGACACCTTCCGCGCGCCGGCATCCCGCGACTGCTGAAGGACGCCGAGCACGTCGCCGCACGTCAGCGTCTCATCCGCCTTGAGGAGCAGCTTGCGTTCAGGCTGGGCGCGCAGCTCCTGCTGGACGCGCTCCTGGAAGGACGCCGCGTCCGGGAACGCGTCCTTGTCGACGAACAGCGCCTTGTCGGCGGTGAGGGAGAAGACGAGCGGTTCAGGCTTGTCGCGCGACTCCCCCTGCGCGGCGGTGGGCAGGGTGACGTCCTTGCCCTGCTGGGTCATCGGGGTGACGACCATGAAGATGATCAGCAGCACCAGCACTACGTCGACCAGCGGAGTGACGTTGATGTCTGCCTTCACTCCGCCCCTGGCTCCCACGGCCATTCCCATGCACGAC
This sequence comes from Corallococcus exercitus, assembly GCF_042231735.1. GTDB lineage: Bacteria > Myxococcota > Myxococcia > Myxococcales > Myxococcaceae > Corallococcus > Corallococcus exercitus_B. Next base: position 7,453,936 of record NZ_CP102577.1, on the reverse strand, counting down.
CTCCATGTGAATCAGACGCCATGGGACCACGGGTCCAGGGAGCCGTTGGCCTTGGGCACTCGGTGGTTCGGTCATGGTTCGGTCACGGTCGAGGGTGGTCTTCTTCCCTCGATGCATCCGCAGGAGGCCCGTATGAGATGGCATGGGTGGTTGACGTTGGCATGCGCCGTCCTGCTGGCTACCGGCTGTGCGTCCGTGCCATTCGAACCTGACTCCCAGGACTCCAGCGAGGATGTGCTCACCTCCTTCCTGAAGTGTTCATCGCCTGCGGCCTTCGTGGCCATGCAGCGCGAGTTGGACATGGCCCGGTTGGTGGAGTCCCTGAACGACTGGGACGCCGTCCGACTGGGCGCCCTGGGCCCGATGGACGCGAAGGCCGCTGAAGTCCTGAGCCGGAAACGCTCGGCCTTTCTCATCAGCGCCACCGAGCGGTACGGCGTTGCCCGAGCCGAGGTGTTCGCCCTCTTCATCCTCCACTCCGCATGCAATGACGAGATGCGTGCCGTGCTTCACCAATTGGCTCAGGACAAGCAACTCGGCCAGACGCTGGGCGCGATGACCACAGTCCGCGAGCAACTGCATACGCGCGGCCTGACGTTTGAGACATATGCCGAGCGTCCCGAACGCAGCGGTGACGTTCTCCGGGGCCTGGGCCGGGCTGGCCGGGATGCACTCGCCAGCAGCGAGGTGAGCGCGGGGGGCCGCTACCTGGACTTGTCCTCCAAACGCGAGCAACTGCCTCCGCCCTACCGTCAGGCCCTCGACGAGGTGGAGCGGGCCCTCATGGAGCAGCATTTCGCGGCTGACAGCGTGGTGCTGGGAAGCTTTGACCACCTGACCTTCGGCGTACCGCTGGGCTTCTTCCACCTGTTGGGGGGAACCGCTCAGGGGGCGTCGTCACTGGCGGAGGGCAGGTACGAGCAGGCGTCGCGGGAGCTGGCACCCGCAGCGCTCCTGGTCGCGCTGTATGCAGGCGGGAAGGGAGCACGGGCGCTTCGAGAGTCTTCCGGGCCTGTCTTCAGCCTGGAGAGATTGAAAGCAGTGGTATCCCGGCTGGAGAAGCAGTTGGGCGTCAACGCGGCCCGTGACGTGCTCCAGTACCTCCAGGCCCGGCGGGAGAATGCCTACGTCGCCGCAGAGTGGGGAGAGGCAGGGATCCTGGCCCTGCATGAGACCCGAGGCAACGCAGCCAAGGCCCAGGCCATGTTGGCGGAGGCCGAGCGCGAACGGTCACGGACGCCTTCCACCCGCTCCACCGCAAACGCGTCCACAGGAGGCTTCTCCACCGACACACCCATCCGGAACGCGCATCTGGCCGGGAAAAGACATCCGGTGACCGGCGTCCCCTTCGACGCGGAGGGCTACCCCGATTTCAAGGCAGCCGGAGTCGTGAAGGCCGAGGTGAGGATTCCCTATACTGGTTCGCGTGCCGGGGACTTCGCCGCCGCGAACAAGGCCGCGGGCTTGAGGGAAACACCCAAGGGAATGACCTGGCATCACCATCAGGACCGAGCCACCCTGCAGTTGGTTCCTACCGCCATCCACGCCCGGACAGGACATACCGGCGGTTTCTCAGGAGGCCCATGATGGCGCAGCTTCTACGGACGACCGAGGGTGGGCCGCTGCTGAGCACAGCCGACCTCGATGCATTCGAGCAGCGGTATGCACTCAAGCTCCCGCTCTTGCTTCGTGAGTTCCTGCTGGCCACCAACGGTGGTCGGCCCGAGCGCGACCTCTTCAAACTCCAGGGCGTGCCGGGCAATCCATTCGGACGGATCCACCTGTTCTTCGGCCTCAACGACTCCATCGAATCCTGCAACCTCGACTGGAACCTGGAGGTCTTCCGCGAACGCCTTCCGCCAGGTCTGCTCCCCATCGCGACGACGGAAGGCGCGGACAAGATCTGCCTTGCCGTGAGCGGTGCTGACTTAGGTCGGGTGTTCTACTGGGACGCACATGCCCAGCCAGGCACGAACAGCGTCCACCTGCTGGCGGAGGACCTCTACACGTTCATCTCGGCGCTCCAGTCGGATGCGCTGTCACCTTCCCTGCTGGAGTCCTGAGCGGCGTACGGCCCTGGACGCTCTGGTGCGGGAGGCATTGTCAGGGGGATGTGGCCTGTTATCACCCGGAGACGTTCGCACCGGGAGGCACCCGCACATGGCCATCGCCACCATCAGCCCCACCACCGGCAAGACGCTGCGCACCTTCGAGGTGCTCTCGTCCGAGGAGCTGGAGCGCAAGCTGCAACGGGCCGCGGACACGTTCCGCTCCTATCGCGAGACGTCGTTCGCCGACCGCGCCCGCTGGATGCGCCGCGCCGCTGAAATCCTCGAAGTCGAGGCCGACCGCTTCGGCCGCATGATGACGGAGGAGATGGGCAAGCCCCTGGAGGCCGCCAAGGCGGAGTCCATCAAGTCCGCCACCGCGTGCCGCTACTACGTCACCCGCGCGGAGAAGCTCCTGCGCGACACGCCCATCGACGTGGATGGCGACACCGCCTTCGTGCGCTACCAGCCCCTGGGCCCCGTCCTCGCCATCATGCCGTGGAACTTCCCCTTCTGGCAGGTCGTGCGCTTCGCCGCTCCCGCCCTCATGGCCGGCAACGTGGGCCTCCTCAAGCACGCCAGCAACGTGCCCCAGTGCGCCATCGCCCTGGAGGAGCTCTTCCGCACCGCCGGCTTCCCCGAAGGCGCCTTCCAATCCCTGTTCATCGAGACGTCCGAGGTGAACCGCGTCATCGAGGACCCTCGCGTGAAGGCCGTCACCCTCACCGGCAGCGAGGGCGCCGGCCGCGCTGTCGGCGCCGCCGCGGGCCGCGCCATCAAGAAGGTCGTCCTGGAGCTGGGCGGCAGCGACCCGTTCATCGTCATGCCCAGCGCGGACCTGGACAAGGCCGTGCACACCGCCGTGTCCGCGCGCCTCATCAACAACGGCCAGTCCTGCATCGCCGCCAAGCGCTTCATCGTCGCGGAGCCCATCGCCCAGGAGTTCGAGCGCCGCTTCGTGGAGCGCATGAAGACCATGGTGGTCGGCGACCCCATGGACCCGAAGACGGACGTAGGCCCGCTCGCCACGCCCGGCATCCTCGAAGGGCTGCACGCCCAGGTGCAGGAGAGCGTGAAGGCCGGCACCCGGCTGCTCTTGGGCGGCAAGCCCCAGGGCGGCCCCGGCAACTTCTACCCGCCCACCGTGCTGGCGGATCCGCCCCCGAAGGCGCCCGCGTTCCACGACGAGCTCTTCGGCCCCGTGGCCACGCTCCTGCGCGCCCGCGACCTGGAGCACGCCATCGAGCTGGCCAACGCGACGCCCTTCGGCCTCGGCGCCAGCGTGTGGACGCAGGACGCGAACGAGCAGCGCCGGTTCATCGACGGCATCGACGCCGGCATGGTGTTCGTCAACGCGCTCGTCGCGTCCGACGCGCGCCTTCCCTTCGGCGGCGTGAAGCACTCCGGCCACGGCCGCGAGCTGGCCGACCTGGGCATCCGCGAGTTCGTCAACGCCAAGACGGTCCGCATCACCGGCGCGTCCGGCGCTCCGCCGCCGTCGAAGCACGCGGGCGAATAGCCCCGCCCCTTCAGCGCGTGCGCACCCGGCCATCCATGGGCGCGCCGTGCACCTCTTCCAGCGCGGACGTCACCGCGTCCACCTCCGCGCCCAGCTGCTCCACGCTGTGGCGCAGGCCCGCGCCCGCCACGTCCGCGTCCGCCGCGTCCGCCGAGCGCACCCGCAGCACCTGCGCGTAGAGGTTCTCCAGCGTGTACGCCAGCCGCGTGTACTCGGCCTCCAGCCGGTCCGCGGCCTTCGTCAGCTCCGCGCGCTGGCGCACCTGTTCATCCAGCACCTGCAACGCCGCGCGCAGCCGGTCGCGCACCACCACGTCCTCCTCCGCGGCCCAGCGCGTCTCCAGCTTCTTGCGCTCGTCCGCCAGCCGCTGCACGTCCTCCGGCGGCGCCACCGTGCGCAGCTCGCGCTCGCGGCGGATGAGCTCGTGACAGCTCTTGCGCAGGTCCTGCACGGTGCGCTCCGGCGAGCGCACCATCTCCTGCAACACGCCCTTCCCCGCTCGCAGCTCCGCCAGCAGCTTCTCGCAGACGGCATCCACGCGCGTCAGGCGCGGATCCGCGGGCGCTTCCGGCACCTTCGCCTGTGGCAGCGCCGGCGCGGGCGGCTCCTCCACGCGCGTCAGCAACGGGTTGTTGGCCGGGCGCAGGTGCTTCGCGGCGCCCTTGAAGAACCCGAGCGCCACGAACACGAGCCACCAGTAGTGCTGCGGCAGCCGCACCACCGTGGCGATGCACGCCAGCGCGACGATGAGCATTCCCACGCCCACCACCGGGTTGCGCGAAGCCGCCTCCCGCGCCGCTCTCTCCGCGCGCTTCGCCTCGCGGTGCGCCTGCTGCTGGGCGAGGTACGCGTCGCGCTTGGACTGCCGCTCCGCGCGGCGCAGGGCGTCCTTGGACTCGCGCTCCCACTGCTTCTCCCACCGCTGGCGCTCCCGCTCCGCGCCGCGCTCCCATTCACGCTCCCAGCGGTCGCGCTCCTTCTCGGTGGGCAGGCGGCCCATCCGGCGCACCCACGCCTCCAGGGCCGCGTCCTTGCGCGCCCGTCCCTCCTCGATGGCCGCTTCCAGTCGCCGCAGGCGCTCGGCCGCATCGGCAGGGGGCGAGGAGGCAGGGGGCGCTTCGCGGTCTCGGGGCACGGGGTGACGCTAACAACTTCTCCCTTCCTTGGGGACTGGCTCGGGGCGGCCCATAAGCCCAGGTGTTGAGCCATTGGCGCGCGGCGGGCAGGCGGACTCGGGCGCGCGGTGGTCCCCCGGGAACGGATGCGGTAGTGGGAGGGCACGATGACCCTCCCCACCGCCGCGACCCGCCGCTTCCAGTGGTTCAGCCAGGGCGTGCTCCTCTACACGCTGGGCGTCATCCTCTGGGGCGCGTTCGTGCGCGCCACCGGCTCCGGCGCGGGCTGCGGCGACCACTGGCCCGTCTGCAACGGCGAGGTGGTGCCGCGCGCCCCCTCCCTCCAGACCCTCATCGAGTACACGCACCGGCTCACCAGCGGCCTGGCCACGGTGCTCGCCGTCGCCCTCTACGTGTGGGGCCGCCGCGAGTTCCCCAAAGGCCATCCCGGCCGCCGCGCGGCGTTCTGGGCGCTGGTGTTCATGCTCACGGAGGGCCTGGTGGGCGCGGGCATCGTGCTGCTCAAGTACGTGGCGCAGGACGCGCGCCTGGGCCGCGCGGTGTGGATGGGCGTGCACCTGACCAACACCTTCCTCCTGGTGGGCGCGCAGACGTGGGTGGTGTGGGCCGCCAGGGGCCGCGCGCGCGTGGTGCTGCGGGGCCAGGGCGCGGTGGGCGCGGTGCTGGGGCTGAGCGTGGCCGGCATGCTGCTGCTGGGCATCAGCGGCGCGGTGGCCGCGCTGGGCGACACGCTGTTCCCCGCGACCAGCCTCGCGCACGGCTTCGAGCAGGACCTGTCGGAAGCGGCGCACGTGCTGCTGCGCCTGCGCGTGTTCCACCCCATCATCGCGGTGGCCATGGGCGCGCTGCTGGTGTTCGGCGGTCGCCAGGTGGCGCGGCTGCGGCCCTCGCCGGAAGTGCGGCGGGCGTCCACGTGGCTCACCGCCATGTACGTCGCGCAGCTGTGCGCGGGCGTCGTCAACCTGGTGCTGCTCGCGCCCGTGACGATGCAGCTCATCCACCTGCTGCTCGCGGACTGCGTGTGGATGTGCGTGGTGCGGCTGTGCGCGGCGGGGCTCGCGGAGGACGCACCGCGCCTGGAGCCTGCCACGGAGCCCGCGTCCCACGTGGAGCCGGTGTAGCGGCGCTCAGCCGCGAAGCCCCCGGGGCACCAGCACGCGCGCCACCGCCTCGAAGAGGCCGCTGACGCCCAGCGCGAGCACCGCCGCGGGCACCGCGCCCTCCAGGATGAGCCCCACGTCGTCCAGCCGGATGCCGGTGAGGATGGGCTGGCCGTAGCCGCCCGCGCCCACCAGCGCGCCCAGCGTGGCGGTGCCCACGTTGATGACCGCCGCCGTCTGGATGCCCGCGAGGATGGACGCCGCCGCCATGGGCAATTCGATGCGCCACAGCCTCGCGCCGGAGGGCAGGCCCAGCGCCTCCGCGGACTCGCGCACCTCCCACGGGATGCCCTGGAGCCCCGCCGCCGTGTTCCGCACGATGGGCAGCAGGCTGTAGAGGAACAGCGCCGCGATGGCCGGCCTCGAGCCGATGCCCAGCAGCGGAATCATGAACACCAGCAGCGCCAGCGACGGCACCGTCTGGATGACGCTGGAGAGCCCCAGCACGCCCTGCCCCAGGCGTGGACGGCGCGCGGCCACCACGCCCAGCGGGATGGCCAGCGCGATGGCCGCCACCAGCGACAGGCCCACGAGGAACAGGTGCTCGCGCGTGCGCTGCCAGACGCGGGACGCCCGCCCGTCCGTGCGCACCTCCGTCGTCAGGCCCAGCGACGCCTGGAGGAAGCCCGACGCCACCCGGGCCTCCGGCACGTGCTCCAGCCGCGCGCGGGCGTTGAGCTTCACCATCTCCGCTTCCGTCAGCGAGCCCTCCAGCCGGCGCAGCGCGGAGACGACCTCGGGCGCACGCGGCTCCAGGTCCGAGCGGTAGAGGAGCACGGCGTCGTACGCGGGGAAGTGGCGCCGGTCGTCCTCCAGCACGCGCAGCCCGTACGCGGCGATCTCCGCGTCCGTGGAGTACAGGTCCGTGAGCTGGAGGGCGCCGCTCTCCATGCCCCGGTAGGCCAGGTCGTGGTCCAGGCCGCGCACGTCGCGCTGGGGCAGGCCGTACGCGTCGCGCAGCGCGGGCCAGCCGTCGCCGCGCTGCATGAACTCGTTGCTGAAGCCCACGCGCAGCTCCGGATGGGCCTTCAGGTCGGAGATGCGGCGGATGCCCAGCCGCTGGGCCTCCGCTTCCTTCATGCCCAGCGCATACGTGTTGTTGAAGCCCAGCGGCGCGCTCATCCGCAGGCCCTCGTCCGCGAGCGCCTTGCGCAAGGCAGCGTCGTCCGGCAGCGCGCGCCCCACGAGCAACTCCTGGCGCAGCGTGCCGGTGTACTCGGGATAGACGTCCAGCTCGCCCCGGCGCAGCGCCTCCCACAGCACCGTGGTGCCGCCCAGCTCGCGCCGGTGCGAGGCCCGTGCGCCGGCGTCCTTCGCCACCTGCGTCACCATCTCCCCGAGGATGACGGACTCGGTGAACTTCTTGGAGCCCACGCGCACCTCGGGCCCCGCGCCGTCGGGGCTCTCGCACGCGACGCCGAACAGCAGCAGCCACGCCAGTGCCAGCGCGCGCATCATCCGGACCTCCGCAGGGGCAGCGGGCGCTGTGCCTGGATGAAGCGCGAAACGAACGGCTCCGCGGGCCGCGCCTCCAGGTCGTCCAGCGTGCCCTGCTGCACCACCTGGCCCTCGCGCATCAGCACGATGCCGTCACCCAGGAAGGCCGCCTCCGCCAGGTCGTGGGTGACGAGCACCACCGTCTTGCCCAGCCGCTCGAAGATGCCGCGCAGGTCCGTCTGGAGGTCGTGGCGCACCAGCGGATCCAACGCGCCCAGCGGCTCGTCCAACAGCAGCACGTCCGGGTCCAGCATCAGCGCGCGCATCAGCGCCACGCGCTGCCGCTGGCCTCCGGAGAGCTCTCCCGGCAAGCGCTCCAGCGCCTCCGCCGGAAAGCGCGTGAGGTCCATCAGCTGGCTCAGCCGCTCGCGGATCCGTGCCTCCGGCCAGCGCAGGTGCCGCGCCATCAGCGTGACGTTCCGCGCGCCGGTGAGGTGCGGGAACAGGCCGCCGCCCTGGAGCGCGTAGCCCACGCGGCGGCGCACGGCGAGCAGCGCGTCCGCTTCCTCCGGCAGGGGCAGCCCGTCAAAGAGCACGCGCCCCGTGTCGGGCCGGAGCAGGCCGTTGAGCAGCCGCAGCAGCGTGGACTTCCCGCAGCCGCTGGGGCCGATGAGCACCGTGGTGGCGCCCTTGGGCAGCGCCAGGCTCAGCGGGTGCAGGGCCTGCGCGGCACCGAAGCGCTTGGACACCCCTTCCAGGAGGAACACGGACGCCACGTCCCTTCAGCGCGGAGCGAACACGCCGTTGCAGGCGGTCGGCAGGGGAAAGGAAGCGCTCGCGGGAAGGCTGCACGCCGCGAACAGGCCCCAGCCGCTCCGGTCCACGCCGCCGGCCCAGACCTGGACGTCGCCGTCCGCAGCGGGCGCGGTGAAGTGGAGGCAGCGCGTGGCCAGGCCCTCCACGTAGCAGTCGCGCACCTCCACCGGGCCGGCCCCCGGGAGCGCGTCGCGCAGCTCCTCCACGCTCCGGTCGCGCCACCGCTCCACCTGGGCCGCGCTCGGATGTGCCGGGAAGAAGACGCTCCAGGAGAAGGTGGACGCGGCACAGCGGATCCTCCCCGCGCGCGTCGTCGAGTCCGCGAGCTCGCAGCCCTCCGGCAGGTACAGCAACCGCCACGGCAGGCGCGGCGGCGTGATGAGCGACGAGGGCGCCAGCACGTCGCCTTCGGGGTTGCCCCGCGTGGCCAGGTACGCGAACAACTCCAAGCACCGGCCCAGCCCCGAGCGGACGGGCTCGCGCGCCACGCAGCCCAGCTGCCGCACGTGGCCCGCGGAGGGCGTCACCGCCGCGACGTAGCCGCCCACGGGGCAGGTCCTGCCGCCGTTCGCACCGGAGCACTGCTCGAACCGCAGGGACGGGTGCGGATGTCCCGCGAGCGGCAGCTCTCCCCGGACCTCCGTGAGCGCCGGGCCCAGGCGCGCATGGACGCGGGCGCGTCCCGCTTCCACCGCCTGCGCCTCGCTCAGGCCGGGCTGTTCATGCAGCCACACGGAGAGCGCGCCGCAGCGGTACGTGCGCGACGTGGCGCTGTCCGGGACGGGGACGCAGCCCTCGAAGAGGGAGCGCGCGTCGTCGACGAAGGGGCCCGTGGGCGTCGCGCCCACGGGCGGGACCGCGGGGACCACCGGCATGGACGCCTGACACGCGCCCAGCAGCGCCCCGAGTATCACCCCCACCGCCGCCAGTGCCGTGCGCATTCGCGAGGGATTAGGCGCCGGACCCGGCCGAGTCAACCGGCCCGTCGGCCCGACGCCCACCGCGCTACACACGCGGGCACTACTTCTTCATCTGCTTCTCGAGCTCCTTCGCCTGCGTCTCGTTGCCGCTGACGGTGCGCTCGGTGTCGCTCAGGAGCGCCAGGAAGCTGGCGTCGTTCTTGTACTCCTTGCGGCCCTCCTTGAGGATGTCCTTGCCCTTCTTCTGGTCCTCGGAGATGCGCGTCAGGAAGGCCTTGTCGAACTCGGGCCCCTGCTTCGACTGGAGCTTGGTCATCTCCTCGTTCGTCTTGTCGATGGCCTTGCCCAGCTTCTCGCCGGTGCCCTTCATCTTCTCCTGGTAGCCCTCCTGCACGCCGGAGCCGCCCGTGCCCATCTCATCCTCGGAGGTGATGTTGCTGTCGCTGAGCGCGCTGACCTCCATCTTCTTCTGCTCGGCCCAGTCGCGCAGCGACTCCTGGCTCTTCTCGTGGTCCTCGCGCAGCTTGGTGGCGAACTCCTTCACCTGCGGATCCGTCGCCTGCTGCTCCGCGAGCCGCGCCAGCTTGATCTGACGGTTGTTGAAGACGGCCAGCTTGCCCACGTACTGCACGCGCTTGGCGGCGGCCTCGCCCACGGCCTTGCCCTGCTTCATCTCCTGCTTCTCCTGCTTGGACTCGCCCTCGTCGGCGTGGGCCGCGAAGCCCATCAGCCCCGTCATGACCGCCGCCGTCACCGCCCGCGCCTTCCAGTTCGTCTTGCCCATGGCCTTGCGCCTCCCCCGCCTCCGCGGATGAAAGATTGACGGAGGCAAGGTGGGGTCGCGGAAACCGGTTGCCAGGGCCGCCTGGCCGAGCGCCCCGCCCCGGGGCACGAGCCCCGAGGGATGAGGCCGCGTCACTCGACGGACAACAGGCCGCGCACCACCGCGCCGCGCCCCTGTGCCATGGCCTGGGCCCAGCCGCGCAGCAGCGCCAGCACCTCCGAGGAGAAGGAGTCCGTGTCGAGCAGCGTGACGGTGGTGGCCGTTCCGCCCGTCTGCGCCTGCTCGAAGCGCGCGGTGAGCCAGCAGGCCCCGGCGCTCACGCCCTCGGGCACCGTGCGCGACACCTCCAGCTCCAGGAGCGCGGAGGGCGACAGCCACCCTTCCGCCCAGCGCAGCCGCCGCTCCAGCAGCGCGCTCAAGGACTCGCTCGCGTCCGTGGCCTCCAGCGGCAGGGGCACGCCGTCTCCGGACGGAGGGGACGGCAGGTACACCTCGCGCAGGAAGGGCGGCTCGCGGGTCAGCGCGTGCGCCGTCGCGCGCAGCCACAGCCGGCAGTCGCGCAGCACGTCCGCCGTGTGAGCCTCGAAGGGGGGCAGCGGGTGGCGCGTCGCGGAGCGGCGGCTGCTCTTGCGGTCCGCCTCCACCTCCACGAAGGGGGACACGCGCGCGCGGCCCTCCACCGCGCCCTCCACCTCCAGGCCCAGCCGCTCCAGCCGCGAGCCCCGGCCCAGGCCGCGCCACAGGTCCACGAAGGCCGCCGCGAGCGGCGCCGCGTTCGCGACCGAGTACGGCCGCCACTCCACGCGCTGACACACCACGCGCGCCGACGGCACCCGCGCTCCCGGCGGCCCCAGGCCCAGCGTCAGGTCTCCACCGCCCACCGCCACGCGAGCGGCCAGCACGTGCCGCACGGGGCCCTCCAGCAGCCACACCCGCAGGGCCCCGCGAGGCACCGCGCCCTCCACGTAGCGGGCGCCCAGGAGCCACAGCTCGCCCTGGATGAGCACGTCCTCGCCCCGGGGCGCGTGCAGGTTCGGCTTCGAGTCCTGGCAGCCCAGGACCCACGCCCCGCGGCCCTCCTGGACCCAGCGCACCCGAAGGCCCTCCGGCAACGCCTCCAACGCGCGCCGCGTGGCCTCCGCCTCGCTCATTCCCTCCGCCATTGGGCCCCTCGCACCAAACAGCGCTACGGTATTCTTCCGTAATAGCTGTGATTAGGGGCTCGTGTCAGCTCGTTTTTCTCGGTTTCCAGAGTGGGTACCCGGAAACCCTGTGGGTTTGCGTGGGGGCAGGAGCCCCCCTCCGGAGCCGAAGCGCCCGAACTGGTCCGACAGTCGGACCAGTTGAGCGGCCGGCGCGCCCGGGTGGGGCCCCCCTGGCGTCCGCCGTCAGGGGGTGGGAGGCCGGGGGTCCCGGGCTCCAAAGGCGCGCTCCAGGAGGGCGTCGCTGGAGAGGCCGGGACTGGCCTTGGCGGCTTCGACGTCCAGGCCCTCGCCATGGCCGCGGCCCTGGCCCTCGAAGAGGACCTGGGGTCCGTCGAAGGAGGCACGCTGGGGGCAGGAGGGAAGCTGGAGGCTGGCGCGCAGCGTGTCGCACGGCAGGGAGCGCGCGTCCTCGTAGGGGGCGCTGGGGGTGCCTTCGGTGCGCAGGTAGCGCACGCGGCCGGACTCGAAGCGCAGGGAGACGAGGTTCGTGCCCAGCAGGGCCTCCACCCTCGCGCGGGAGCGGGCTTCACGCCACGGGGTGGAGCCTCCCTGCGAGAACGTGAGCCATGCGTCCCACTTCAGGGGCGGGAGCTGGAGGGCGCGGGGCTCTTCCGGACGGATGCGCACGGTGCCCCGGAAGGCCTGGCAGTGGGTGGTGTCGCAGATGGCGCGGCCGGGGTGGCGGGTGGCGGCGTGGCGTTCGTTGTGCGCGGCCACGCGGGCCAGCGCGACGCGGGCCTCGCCCTGGAGCGTGACGTCCTCGGCGGCGACGACGCCGGCGGTGTACTGCACGCGCGTGGTGCGGAAGACGAAGTCGGAGCCGCGCCGGGCCTTGAGCGCGCTGGGCGTGGTGGGCACGCCGGGCGGGGGGCGGTACGGCGGGGGCGTGGACCAGGTGAAGACGCCCGCGTAGTCACGGCCACCGTCGGGGCCTTCCGGGAAGCGCACGCGCCAGGGGCTGCCCAGGCAGACGGCGGGGCCCTTCGAGGTGAGCGCATCCAGGCGTGAGAAGTCCGGCGGTGCGGTGCGCGGCGTGCCGTCATCGAGAGAGAAGCCGGCACCCGAGCAGCGGGCCTCCACGGTCGAGGAGGGCAGCAGGCCGAGCACCTGCACGCGCGCGGCATCCAGCCCTGCCTGCCGGCGCACGCGGGCGAGGAGCGCGGGGAGCTCATCCACGAAGTGCCGGGGCATCTTGCCGGGCCGCACGATGACGGCGACGAGGTCCGCGTCCACGGCGGCGATCCATCCGAACTGGGGGCGGCTCGCGGCGTCGCGCACGGTACCCGTCTTGGTGGCCACGCCCTTGAGTGCCTTCGACGTGGAGAGGCCACTGAGCGTGCCTTCATCCACGTTGCCGGTGAGGAGCGCGAGCACGTCCGGCCGCGCCTCCGCGAGCAGCCGGTACGCCTGCGCCATGCCCCAGGGGGACAGCCCATGCGCGGAGCGGAGCCCGATGGCCTCCGTCATGTCCGAGGGCAGACCGGTGAGGCCGACGGCGGAGAGCACCGGGCCCCAGACACCGAAGGCCTTGGGAGCGCGGCCGGTGGCCTCCCAGTCCAGGAACCAGCCGTTGCAGGAGCGCAGCAGCGCGAGCCGCGCATCCACCTTCGGAGGCAGGCCCGCGCCGCACGCCCACTCCTGCACGCCCGGACGCGGCGGGAGCAGCGGAGGCGCATTGGAGTCCGGGGCAAGAACGGTCCCCGCCGCGTACAGGAACGGCTTGAGCGTGGAGCCGTAGGGCACCGCGCGCCGCACGTCTCCTTCCGCGAGCAGCACCTCTCCCGAGTGCCGGCTCACCACCACCGTGGCCGCCTCGGGCGCGAGCACCGCCACGTCCGCCAGCTCCTCCACCGTCAGGGGCGCCGCCCACCGTGTTCCGTCATGACACTGGCGCAGCCTGCGCGTCAGCGCGGCCGGAAACCCCGTGTGCTCCCCGAGGATCCGCGCCAGTCCCCTCCTCGCTCGCGGCGTGTCCACCGCCGGTGCGCTCGCCACTTCCTTCGCCGCGCGCGACAGCGATTGGTAGGGCCCGTCGCGCCACGCGGGCAGCTCGCCGCTCACCGTCAGCGCGAAGGCCTCGTGGAAGAGCCGGTCCTCGCTGGACGCGGGACAGGCCCACCAGAGCAGCTGGTGCGCCAGCTCATGCCGCAGCGCCGTGCGCGTCCTCGCGTCCAGCACCCCGGGCGTGTTCTGCCGCAGTTCCACCACGCCGGGCCGGCCCTGCGCGTTGCGCTCGGGCGGCAGCGCCGTGCCCTTCTGGAGCGTCACGGTGGCGGGGGCCCTCGTCGGAAGGCCTCCCGCCTGCGCCGCGTACTGCGCCTCCAGGGAACCCCAGGCGGCCTGGGCCTCCCGGCGCAGGTCCGCCTCGGGCGTCACGTCCCCTCGCGTGACGAAGGCAGGCGAGGCCGACAACAGCACGGCGACGGCGACGGCCCACCCCATGGGCTACAGGTCACTCACGGACGTCTTCGAGGGCACCACCTTCAACACGTCCGACGCCGTGCGGCCCCGGATGCGCGCCGAATACATGTCCTCGATGATCGCGGGCGGCGCCGCGAACGTGCCCGCGAACTGCGCGCGCATCACGTAGCCCACCGTGCGCGGGCTGTCGCTCCACCACGCCGGTTCCTCGAAGAAGAACGTCGCGTGCGACGGGTCCAACTGCCGGCGCTTCAGCGCCTCCGGAGCGAGCGGCAGCGAGTGCGGCGGCCCCCGGAAGACCTTGTCCTCCTGGAGCGGAACGAAGCCCGCCGGCACCGCGTCCTCCACCACGTAGTACGCCGAGCGCGCCCGGTTCTCCCCTCGCGCGTCCAGCGTCAGCTCCACGTAGACCTCTTCGCCCTGCGTCACCTGCACGCCCGCGTCCAGCTTCACCTTCCCGCCCTCGCGCAGCACGTAGTACGCGCGCTCCACGGACATCCCGTTCACGCGCGGCTGCACGGCCTTGAGCGGCGTCATCGCGGCGGCGCGCAGCGTGGCCACGCCGTCGAAACCGCCCACGTCCACCGTGCGAGTCCCCGCCGGCAGCGTCGCGACCAGCCCCATGCCGCGAGGCGAGAACGTCACCGGCGACGAAGCGCCCTTCACCTCCGGCGGCGCCATGCCCTTGAACGCCTTCGCGTCGCGCTCCACCAGCCAGAGCGAGTGCAACAGCGCCGTGCTCCGGTCGAACGTGGACAGGCCCGGCTCGCTCAGCATCTCCAGGATGCGCTTGCGCGCGCGCGTGACGTCCAGCGACCCGAACGACGCCGCGTGCGCGGTGATGGCGGTGAGGCCCACGCGCCGCAGCGGGAAGCGGTAGAAGGCCTCGGACGTCTCCGCCTCGCCCTTGAGCGCCGCGAGCTTCACGAAGCCCTCGCCGCTCTGCTTCACCAGCCCCTGGATGCGCTCCTGGAGGCCAGGCTCCTTCATCACGCCCGCCTTCTCCGCGGCCAGCACCGCGAGCGCCAGCGGGTACAGGTCCCCCGGCTTCGCGGCCTCCACCAGCGCGCGCACCCGCGCCGCCTGACGCGGGCCCTGCAAGCGCGCCAGCACGTACGCGCGCGTCGCGTCGTACTCCGGCGACAGGCCCTCCTGCGCCTCCAGCCACTTCGCGCTCTCCTGGATGCGCGCGTCGTCGCGGTCCACCAGCCCCGCCTCGGACGCGTACGCCAGGCCGTCCAGCGCGATGAGCGTGAGCGGCAGGCTGGGCTCGCTGTAGCCGCCGAACCACGTGAAGCCGCCGCCCTTCACCGCGAGCCCCAGGATGCGGGCCGTGCCCTGCACGGAGCGGCTGCGCGCCTCCGCCAGCAGCGACTGCGATTCGGGGTCCAGCTTGTCCAGCGCGCCCGCCTTCTGGAGCACCTGGTACACCGCCACGTTGGGCACCGTCGTGGACACCAGCTGCTCCAGGCAGCCGTACGGGTACGTGAGCAGCTCGCGCACGTTGGTGAGCGCCGCGTCCACCGTGGACGGCTGGAGCACCAGCTCCACGCGCGTCAGCGCCGCTGCCTCCGGGGCCTCCAGCGACAGCGCCCCACCGCCCCACGCACTCACCTGCACCGCGTCCTCCACCGCGGCCGGCGCCACGTCGAAGCGCTTCAGGTCGCGCAAGGGGTCCTTGCCGCCCGTCACGTCCACCGCGAGCTGCGCCGGGCCCGTCTTCGCCGCGCGCAGCGTCACCGGCACCACCTGCTCGCCGCCCTGGCCCAGCTCCACCTTGCGCTGGAGCGCGTCCGCCTGGAGCGAGCCACCGGGACGCAGGCTAACGTCCAGCAGCTGGCTGCCCTTGGACTTCTCACCGGCGGCCAGGCGCACCGACGCCAGCGCCTCGTCGCCCTCGCGCAGGAACTGCGGGAGCGCCGCGTAGAGGTTCAGGCCGCCGCGCGAGGCGAACTCCGCCGTGCCCTCGCCGAAGCGGCCGGACGTGTCCGCGGCCACCGCCGTCACCACCCACAGCGTCTGGTTGGAGGGCAGCGTGAAGCGCACCGTCGCGCGTCCGTCCCGGTCCGTCACCACCGCCGGGTCCCAGTGCGCCGTGTCCTTCTCCAGGTCCTTCGCGTTGCGGGTGGGTGGCTTGATGGACGCGAACGCGTGGTCCGGCAGCCCCGCCATCTTGCGCGCCAGCTGCTCGCCGTAGCCGTAGCCCTGGAACTCCGCCGAGTAGAAGCTCGTCACGTTGTCGCGCGCCGGCGGATAGAAGAAGTCCAGCACGCCCGGGCGGAACTCGGACTGGATGGCGTAGACGGCCTTGTCCACCACGCCCACGGACAGCTGCGCGGACACGCCGCTGCCGTCGCTGTCGGTGACGCGCACGTCGATGGCCTGCTCCGTGAGCGGCAGCGCCTCCGCGCGGCGCGGCTGCAGTACCACCGTGAGCGTGCGCTCCTTGGGCACCACGCGGAACGCCACCGTGCGCTCCTCCCAGCGGCCCGTCGCCGTGGGGTACGCCACGGACGCGTACACCGCGCTGCCGAAGCGCTTCTCTACCGGGAAGGCGTGCACCAGCGTGCGGCCCGTGAGCTTCACCACCGTGGTGCCGTACAGGCCCGCGCCCGTCAGCGTCACCCACACGGGCCCCGCGTCCCGGCCGCCCTGGCCCCAGCCATCCGGCAAGAGCGCCACCAGCTTCGCGCTGTCCCCCGGCGCCAGCGTGCCGGACAGCGACGCGAGCGTGAGGTTGGGCACCTGCGCCACGGGCTCGTCCGCGCCGCCGATGACGAGCAGCGACTCCTCGCCCGTCCACGCCTCGCCCTTCTTGTCCTTCACCGTCACGCGCGCGAACACCGTGCCCACGTCGGAGGTGGGCACCTTCTGGCGCGACGTGCCGTCCTGCTGCGTGGTGAACGCCTGCGTGCCCAGCGTCTTCTCGCTGCCGTCCGCGCGGCGCAGCACGAAGGCCACCTCGCCCGTCGTGACACCATACGGCTTGCCGGACAGCGTGGTGGCGCGCACGGACAGCTGCGCGTCGGAGCCCTTCTGCACCACCGCGTCCGAGTACCGCGCCACGCCCATCACCTCCACCTTCGACAGGAAGAAGGCGGTGGTGCCGGTGGCGAACGTCTCCTGATCATCCCGCGCGCGCACGGTGAGGCTGTAGCGGTACGGCAGCCGCTCCTCGCCCGGCTTGAGCGCGGGGACGGCGATCTCCACCTCGGCCTCGCCGTCCGCGTCGAACTCGCTGGCGGTGGACCACGGGTCGTCCGTGGCCTCGCGCTCCGCGACGGAGGAGTACAGCCGCTCCGGCACGCTCAGCTTGCCCTCGCTGCTGGAGGCGCTGCCGTACGTCACCGCGCTGCCCTGCCCGCCGCGGCCGGAGTCGTCCACCCACGCGGGCGCGTCCAGCAGGCTGCGGTAGAGGAACACCTCATACTTCGCGCCCTTGGGCACGCCGCCCGCGTAGCGGCGCGCGCGCACCGTCACGCTCACCGTGGAGCCCGGCACCACCGTCTCCGACGCCGGCTGCACCTCCAGGTAGAACGTGGGCTTCACGTAGTCCTGCACGCGCGCCTCGCCCTGGTAGGGGCGCGTGTCCAGGTCCGCTTCGATGCGCAGCACGCCCGTGCCCAGGTCGTCCGGCACCTTGAGCGTGCCGTTGAACGCGCCGAAGTCATCCACCGCCGCGCGCGTGAGGATTTCGCGGCCCTCCTGCGACACCAGCTTCACGCGCACATCGCGCTTCTTCGGCGTGAAGAGCCGCGCGAGGAACGTGTCCGGCTGACGCACGAGCCCGCGGAACTTCACCTCGTTGCCCGGCTTGTAGATGGGGCGGTCGCTGTAGATGAACACGTCCGGCGCCACCGCCAGCGTGGAGTAGAAGTCCGTGTCCACGATGGCCGTGTCCTGCCCGGCCGTCACCGTCGCGATGATGCGCGGCTCCGTCACCGCGAGCGTCACCTCGCCCTTCTCATCCGTCGTGCCCGAGGGGCCCTTGCCCGTGGGCAGGTACACCTGCACCTGCGCCCCCGCGCGCGGCTGCTGGTCGCGCCCCGCCGCGCGCACCAGCACCTGGCCGTCGGTCTGCTTCAGCTGCACGGTGACGTCGCTGACGACGAGCACCACCTGCCCCTCCACGCGGCCCTGCACCAGCTGGAGCACGTAGGTGCCCGCGGGCAGCGGCGCGAGCAGCACGCGGCGCTCCTGGAAGCCGCTGCCGCTGTCGCCCGTGTCGAAGCCCGGCACGTTGAAGTCCCGGTTCGCGCCGCCCAGGTCCAGGTTGAGCCACTGGCTGCGCACCACGGAGAAGCCCGGCGGCGTGCCCACCAGCTTCTCCGGCCCCTCCGCCACCTTCGCCAGCGGCTCGCCGGACGACGACGCCTCCGGCGGCTTCGGCAGCGCCGTCCCCACCTCCTGGCGGAACGCGGGTGACAGCGCCTCCATCAGCACGATGCCTGGCGAGCGCACCGCGTTGAGGCCCCGGCTCAGGCCCCGGCCCGGGTTGAGCAGCGTGGGCGGCGTCTGGTACGCGCGCCGCAAGTCGCCCTGCGCGCGGATGAACGCATCCAGGTTCGCGGGCTGGAGCACGCGCAGCTCGACGGGGCCCTTGTCCTCGAAGGCGACGTCCACCGCCACCGGCTCGCCGCTGCCGTAGGAGCGCGGGACGGTGATGTAGAGCGGCTTGGCCAGCGCCACGCCGGACAGCAGGAGCGCGGCCAGCGCCGCGAAACGCAGGGAGGTCTTCATGTCCCGAACCCTTCCGACAGCATGACGTAGCCCTGCACGTTGCCGCGGAAGCCCAGGTACGGCAGGGCCTCCAGGTCGCGGCGGGCCGCTTCGATTTCCGGGGGCACCGTCTTGGACAGCGGCGAGGAGCGGTCCACCCGCGCCTCGGACGTGTAGCCGTCCATCGCGAGCCCGCTGAGCAGCCGCCCCGTGTTGATGCCCAGCATCACCGTGGAGGGCGCGCGCAGCCCCGCCACCACCGGGCCCGCGGCGTTGAGCATGTTGGGCGCGCGGCCCTCGCAGGCCTTCTGGAGCCGCTCCACCTCCTGCGCGCTCGTGGCCAGCACCACGTGCTTGCACAGCGTGGCGCTCGTCAGCGTCCGGGCGCCGCCGGAGAACAGCGCGGACAGGCCCTCCGCGTCCTTCTCATCCCCCCACAGGAGCGCCAGCTCCGGCTCCAGCGACGTGTTGCCGCGCGGCGTCCACACCAGGGCCACCTGGCGCGTGCGCGTCCGGGGCTGGCCCTCGTTCTTCCAGAAGGCGTTGAGCTGCGCGGGCTCCAGCGACTCCGGCAGCGTGAGCTGGAACGCGAACAGCACCGGCGTGTCCTCGGGCACCAGCTTGAGCAGGTCGTTGGAGAGGGGCTTGCCGTCGGAGGCGAGCGCGTCCGGGCGGAGCTTCCCGGCGATGCCCTTCGCCACCAGCCGGTCGCCGTCCACGCGCAGCTGCAGCCGCGTGTTCTCGCCCAGGCCCAGCACGTGGGTGAAGAGCTGCGCCTCGCGACCGTAGGCGTTCGGGTCGAAGCCCACCTCCACGTCCACGCCGTCGTCGGCCTCCAGCTCCGGCAGCGACGTGCACAGCGCCTGGAGCACCACCACCGGGTGCCGCGAGAGCACCAGCCGGTCCTCCGTGCGCGCGGCCCACACCGTCTGCTCCGCGACGAGCCAGCGCGACAGGTGGAAGCCGTCCTCGGGTGCCTTCTCCCCCATCCCGGACGGGCAGCTCTCCGCGAGCATCTCCCCGCGCTTCGCCACGGCGTCCAGCGCGTCCCACGCGGCCTGCGACGTCTTGTTCGCCTTGGGGACGAGGAGCGCGGGCGTGCCCACGCGCGCGTCGCCACTGAACCACACGGTGCGGAACGGCGTGTCGAGCAGCTGCCCCGCGACGACGTCCAGCACCGCGCCCTTGAAGGACGCCTTGAGGTCGGTGCCGGTGGAGCCCAGGAACGCGGACCAGCCGCTCACGAAGCCCTGGCCCAGCGGCTTGTCCCACTGCGCCTTCAGCCACGCGTTGCGCGCCAGCGCGTCGCGCACCTTCGCGGGCGAGTGCACGTCCACCCAGATGGCGGCGG
The DNA here is from genome assembly GCF_042231735.1 of Corallococcus exercitus. Lineage (GTDB taxonomy): Bacteria > Myxococcota > Myxococcia > Myxococcales > Myxococcaceae > Corallococcus > Corallococcus exercitus_B. Next base: position 7,434,420 of record NZ_CP102577.1, on the reverse strand, counting down.
TGGCGCCAGCGCCGGGGACCTCCATCCTGGTGGGCTCGGCGGGCACGTCCGGCATGCCCTCCACGGTGGCGCCCGCGGACGGCGGACCCTTGGGTTCGCCGGAGGAGAAGGCGGGGCCGGAGCTGCCACCGCCACCGCTGCGGCGGCCGATGACGAAGGCCCCCACGCCCACACCCACGACCAGGGCGCCGATGAGCGCGATGCGCACGGCGGACGAGCGGCCCTTGCCTCCGCCTCCAGCGGGGGGCGGCGGGCTCACGGGAGACGTCATGACATCCACTCCTTGAAGCGGAAGAAGCCGAGGAAGGCGGCGTTGGCCGGCACGGGGCGCCACTCCAGCGGCGCCTCGGTGGCGAGTGAGTCCAGGATGCCGGTGCGCACGCGGGCGCCGGCCTCACCGGGGTGGTAGACGACGCGCGCGGGGGCGTGGGCCCGGTCCTCCGGGCGCACCACGAGCATCAGGTGGAAGACGGGCCCCGCGTCGTGCTCCTGGCGGAAGGCCAGCACGTCTCCGGTGCGAAGCTGGGCGAGCGCGTCCGCGCCCCGGCCCAGGGGAACGAAGCTGCGGCTGATCAACGTCTCCGCGTCCGCGAAGTCCGAGGGCCCGCGAGCGTCCTGCCACAGCGGCGAGGCCAGGCGCTCCGAGGCCACGCGCCGGTAGGCCGTGCGGTACGCGTAGCGGATGAGGCCCGCGCAGTCGCGCTGCGCCGGCTGCCACGCCGCGTCCGGGGCCTTCACCTGCGCGAGCGCCACCTGGGCGACCTCACGGCGCAAGAGCCGCGCGCGCGTCTCCAGCGGGACCGGCCCCAATGCGACGGACGCGGCCTCGCGCGCGGAGGCCGGCCCGGCTGCGCTGCGTGCGCCTTCGCGCGCGGGCGACACGGGCGGCGTCCCGGACGGAGGCGGGCCCGCGTGGAGCAACAGCGTGAGCATCAGGACGCGCATGGCTTTGGCCGTGCCGGGAGCGCCGGTCGCGTCAGTAGTCGCCTTCGCCTTCGCCGCCGGTCTCGCCGTCCCCACTCTTCTGGAGCTCCTTGAGCGCCGCCTCCAGGTTCGTGGGCCAGCCCTTCCCCTTCGGCTTTGGATCCGCGGAGGGCACGTACACCTCCGCCTGCCCGTCCCCCAGGATGTTCACCCACGCGAGCACGCGCGTCGTGCCGGGCGTCGCCAGCGGGATGCGCACGCGGCGGCGGACCTCGCCCGGCGTGCCCTCGAAGAGCGCCAGGTTGAGCGTGGCCACCGTGTGCGCCTTGTCCCCGCTGGGCCAGTAGTTCGTCGCCACCAGGTACACGCCCTTCGGCGGCGCGCGGTGGATGTAGAGGTACGGGCCGTACGCCGGCTGGTCGAAGTCGCCGCCCTGCTCGTTGAGGAAGAACGTGCCGCCGGACGGGCTCTGCGTGTTCGCCCAGTACACGTGCGCCATCGCCTTCACGTCCAGCGTGTCGCCCGCGCTGCTCACGTCCGTGGGCTCGTAGATGTGCAGGTCCGTGTAGACGCCGTCCGTGTCGCTGGTGAGGATGGCCTTGAGCGGCACCGGGGGCACCTGCGCGTAGCTCGTCGCCTGCGTGCGCGCCGTGCCGCCCTTGTTCGTCGCCATCACCGTCACGACGTTCTTGCCGCTGGCCGCGGGGAACTTGCGGCTGAAGCGCCCGCCCTGGGTGCGCATCAGGTAGCGGTCGCCGTTGATGGACACGACCACCGGATCCACCGAGGCGTCGCTCACCGTGCCCTCAATCAGCATCATCCGGTCCACCGTCCACCCGCCGGACGGCGCGCTCAACACCACCGTGGGGACCTTGTCCCCCCGGCCAATGGGCACGCCCTGCTGGCGAGCGGAGACCGACGGCGCCGTCTGCGACAGCAGCCCGGCAAGAAGCACGGAGAGCATCATGGAGCCTGTGAGCCTGGACGTGGGGTGCGCGAACCGCGTGTCCGCGAAAGGACACAGCGTGCGGCAAGCCCCCGCCCGTTTTCAAGCCACCCGCCCCCGACCGGTGCCACGGCCCGGGAAGGCCCCCCCCACCGCGACGCCAGGCATCGCGGGTCCCACCCCCTCCTCGCGTGTCCGTCCGTCCACCCTCAGGCCCGGACACCCACGGTCACGCATCAGAAAGGTACTGCCTCCCGCTCCCTACCTACTGCGGGCGTTCCCAGCCGTGGCGGATCACGAAGTCCGACACCATGGCGGCCGTCGCGTCGCGAATCTTCTCCACGTCCGCCGCGGACTTGCCCATCGGGTCTTCCATGGGCCAGTCCTCGCGCTTCTGGTCCGTCACCGCCGGCGCGTCCGACAGCCCGCCCAGCGTCACCAGGATCTGCGCGCTCTTCGCCAGCTCCGGCGTCAGCCGCTGCGGCTTCGCGTCGCCCAGGTCCACGCCCATCTCCTTCATGGTCGCGAGCACCTCGGGATGCAGACGCTCGGCCGGCTGCGTCCCCGCCGAAATGGCGCGCGCCTTCGCCGGGTCCGCCAGCAGGTTGAAGAAGGCCGCCGCGATCTGCGAGCGACCCGCGTTCTGCGTACAAGCGAAGATGACCGTGTTCATCGCACCGCCTTTGGAGTGTTGAGAATCATGAGGTTCCTGGGCTTACTGGGAAGTATCACATCCTGAGCGGGGAAGAGGACAACGCTCGCCCACCCCCCATCCCATCCCCTCGGCCCGGGGCGTCACGCACCGGGATATGGGTAGGATTTGACTCCGCGCGAAGCCTTCTCGCGAGCGGATGCCGGGGACGTGCCTAGGTTGGAGGGGTCATGCAAAGCACCCCTTCCTGGGCCTGGGTCGTCTTCTGGGCGCTGCTCATCGCGCTGCTGGTGGTGGACCTGCTGGCGCACCGGGGCGGGCGGGGGCAGTCGCGCCGCGCGGCGCTCCTGTGGAGCCTGGCGTGGGTGGGGCTGGGGCTGGGCTTCTGCGGCTTCGTGTGGGTGACGCTGGGCAGCCAGCACGGCCATGAATACCTGGCGGCGTGGCTCATCGAGAAGAGCCTCAGCCTGGACAACGTCTTCGTCTTCCTCGTCATCTTCCGCAGCCTGAACATCCCCCAGCGCTACCAGCACGAGGTGCTCTTCCTGGGCATCTTCGGCGCGCTGGTGTTCCGGGCCCTGTTCATCTTCGTGGGCGCGGCGGCGCTGCAGCGCTGGGGCTGGGTGTCGTACGTCTTCGGCGCCATCCTGCTCGTCACCGCGTGGCGCGTCTTCCGCGAGGACCCGTCGAAGCAGGAGGACAACCGCGTCGTGAGCTGGCTGTCGAAGAAGCTGCCGGTGACGGACCAGGTGGAGGGGCCGCACTTCCTGGTGAAGCACCGGGGCCGCAGGCTCGCCACGCCGCTCTTGCTGGCGCTGGTGGGCCTGGAGGTGACGGACATCCTGTTCGCGGTGGACTCGGTGCCGGCGGCGTTCTCCGTCACCACCGACACGTTCATCCTCTACAGCTCCAACGCCTTCGCCATCCTGGGGCTGCGCGCGCTCTACCTCGTCATCGCCGGGGCCGTGGGGCAGCTGAAGTACCTGCACTACGGCCTCGCGGGGGTGCTGGCGTTCGCGGGGGTGAAGATGGTGGTGGAGCAGTGGGTGCACATCCCGCCGCTCCTGTCGGTGGCCATCATCCTCGTGGTGATTGGCGGCGCGGTGGGGGCCAGCCTCGTGCACCGGCGCTCCGGGCGTCAGGTGGAGGCCTGACGCGCCTCAGGGCGTGGGCAGCCCCGCGGTGCCGGCGGCCTCCAGGGGCTTCGTCATCAGCTCGTCGAACGTGGGGTTCGCCGCCTTCGCGACGCGCTCCGCGTGCTTCTTCAGCAGGGCGGCGTTGGCCTCCTTCACGTCCTTGCCCGAGGCGAGCTCCAGCTGGGTGATGTACTTGCGCAGCCCGGCGCGGCGCTGCTCCAGCTGCAGCCGCTCGGCCTCGGTGAGCTTCGGGTCCTCCAGCTGCGGCGTCAGCGCGGCGAGCTGCGCCTCCAGCTGCGCGAGGTTCGTGGGGTCCGACGCGTGGGACATCGCCACGCCCGCGTCCGGCACCACCTCCGGCGGCGGGTACACCACGGCGGTGAGGCGGCGGAACTCCTGGGGCGACATGTGCCGCGCCTCCAGGTTCTGGAGGAGCACGGTCTGGGCCTTGCCCATGATGCGCATGGAGGCGCCCGCGGCCTGGATCATCGCGCGCCGGCCCCCGCGGTTGAGCTGCTCGCCGTGCGTCCGCATGAACTCGAGCGACTCCTTCTCCATCGCCTGGTAGGCGGGCAGGGTCGCCTCGCGCACCGCGAGGTACGTCTCCAGCCGCGCCTCCTCCAGCTTCAGCACCTTGCCCGCGGGGGGCGGCTGGAAGGGGTAGCGGGCGTTGAGGTCCGCGGTCCGCTGGGCCCGGGCCTGGGTCTGCGCCAGCACCTCCATGCCGTCGCCGCCCATCTGGCCGTTCGCCCAGTAGCCCGTCGCGACCAGCCCTCCGCCCACCAGGAGCAGCCCGCCGACACCCAGCCCCACCCCGAGGATCCACTTCTTGTTCATGGCGCCGCTCTCCTTCCACAAAGGACAGGGCCCGCCCGTCGTCGGAGTCCCTTGGGGAGCCCCTTTGCTACCCGGGCCGTCCCTCCAGGGCAAGCGCGCCCCGGAGGCGCCGCCTTCAGTCCCGGGGGTGAGGCTGGCGCGGCAGCTGGACGAGGAAGGTGGTGCCGTCCTGGAGGTTGGAGCGCACGCGCAGCCGGCCGCCGTGCGCGTCCACGATGTGCTTCACGATGAACAGCCCCAGCCCCAGCCCGTGGGCGGTGCGGTTGCCCTCGCGGGCCTCCGCGCGCTTGAGGGGTTCGAAGAGGTGCGGCAGCAGGCTCTGTGGAATCGGGTGCCCCTGGTTCTTCACCGCGAGCGACACCGTCCCCGGCTGGCCGCGCAGCCGCACGCGCACCGGGCAGAAGGCGTCTCCATAGGCGAGCGCGTTGTTCACCAGGTTGGTGATGACCTGCGCCAGCCGGTCCGGGTCGCACCACAGCCGGGCGTCCCCCCGCCCGTCCACCTCCAGGCGCCGGTCCGGGTGGGCCTGCTGCACCTCGTCCACCACCTGGCGCACCAGGTCCAGGAGGTCCACGTCGCGCGGGGCCATGGGGATGCCGCCGCCCAGCCGGGCCTGGGTGAAGTCCAGCACGTCGCGCAGCATGCGGTGCGCGCGGTCGGCGCTGGAGAGGATGCGGGCCACGGCCTTCTGGTCGCGCGGGTCGGCGTCCTCGCGCTTCGCCAGCGTGGTGGCCGCCATGGTGATGGCGGAGATGGGGTTGCGCAGGTCGTGGCCCACGATGCCGATGAGCAGCTGCTCGAACTCCGCGCGGCGCTTCGCCTCCGCCTCGGCCTCGTGCCGGCCGGTGACGTCCTGCATGGCGCCCACCATGCGCACCGGGCGGCCCTGGAGGTCCTTCACCACGCGGCCCCGGTCCTCGACGAAGGCCCAGGTCCCGTCCCCCCGCCTGAGCCGGTACTCGGCCATCCAGTGGCCTTCCGGGCTGTCGAGCGCCTGCTGCAGCCCCCGCATCACCCGCTCGCGCTCGTCGGGATGCAGGCTGTCCGCCCACCACCCCATGTCCATGACGGGCAGCCCCCGGGACGGGTCCAGCCGGAGGATGCGGGGCGCCATGTCGCTCCAGTGGATTTCATCCGTCACCAGGTCCCAGTCCCAGATGATGTCGCGGGTGGCCTGGGTGGCCAGCCGGTAGCGAGTCTCCGACGCGCGCAGCTCCTGCTCCGCCCGGCGCCGCTCGGTGATGTCCAGCGACACGCCCGACACGCTGACCACGCGCCCCCCCGGGTCGAACACCGGCAGGAGGCGGACCTCGAACCAGACACCCATGAGGTACAGCTCCGTGGACAGCCGCTCCCCGGCCAGCGCGCGCAGGATGACCTCCAGCACGTCCCGCCGGTCCCGGAAGATCTCGAAGACGGAGCGCCCGCGCATCACCTGGGCGGGCATGGACGTGGACGTCACGCCCTCGCCCTCGAAGAGCGTGAACACGCCCTGCGTGTCGAAGGCCCACAGCACGACGGGCAGCTGGGTGAGCACGCGCTGGAGCTGCTCGCGGGCCTCGTCGCGCTCCTGGCGCAGCGTGCGCGTGGTGGTGATGTCCGTGGACACGCCACAGAGGGCCCAGGGCTCCCCTTCCGCGACGCTGGGCAGGGGGAACTTCATCGTGTGGTAGAGGTGCGGCCCGTCGGGCTGGAGCACCTCCTCGTCGAACACCAGCGGCGACTTCGCCGCCAGCACCCGGCGGTCGTTGTGCCGGAAGCGCTCCGCCGTCTCCCGGGGGAACAGCTCCAGGTCCGAGCGCCCCAGCACCGCCGCGCGCTCGTGGCCGGAGATGGTCTCGAAGGGACGGTTGATGAAGAGGTACCGCCCGAGCGCGTCCTTCGCGTAGATGGCGGCCGGGGCGTGGTCGAGGATCTCCTGCAGCCGCAGCTCCCGGGAGCGCAGCGCCTGCTCGTGTTCGTGGACGTAGTGGGCCACCGCCTCCGTCAGGCTCCGGTCCAGCGCGCGCCAGAGCATGCGCAGCTCGTCCGCGCCGAGCGGCCGGTGGGCCGCATCCAGCACCTCCAGGATGGCCTCGCGCAGGAGGCTGTACTCCTGCACCAGCGTCTCCACGCGAGCGCCGGACTGGAAGCGCCGCAGTCCAATCTCCCGGGCATGGGACCAGACCGACTCCTGGGCCCACGCCTCCACGGCCCCCTGGCGGAGGACGAGCACGAGGGCGTCCACCAGCTTGATCATCCCCTGCAGCCGGTCCTGGAACTCGTCGGACATGCCCGGCGGGGCGGGCTCCAGCCGAGCGCTCCAGCGCCGGAGGATGTCCTCGCGCCGCCCCGCCACGAAGTCCGCGAGCAGGTCCGTCGTGGACGCGACCGGGTTCATGCCGGTGCCCCGGAGACACCGGTCGGACAAGGCAGGCCGCCTGCTGTCGGAAGAGTGAGTGTCACCGTTCCCCTGCTCCCTGGACATGGCCGGAGTGGAGGGAAGATGGGCATCGCGCGCCGTGGGATGGATGGGGCCTGCGGGAGGAGGAGGGGTGGGTTGCCCACCTCTGGGATGGAACCCCGGGGGGTGGCAGGCGGCCGTGGAAGGCCCTTGCGAACCGCTGGGTCCCGCCGGGGACCTGGGGGAGACTGACTCCCAGGCACACGGGAGGCAGCAGGCCATGGCATTCGCGGAACACGGCATCGGAAGGCAGGACGCGGACGCGGCGGCGACGGGGCGGTTGCCCCCGGGGACGTGCCCCCAGGGACAGGGCCCGGCGAAGGAGGGCCGGTCATGAGCACGCCCAGGCGGGTGGATCCGCTGGAGTCGCTGGCCCGGGGCAACGTGCGCAGCGTCTGGGAGGTGCTGGAGGCCATGAGCATCCTCATGCGCCGCTACACCGAGGGCCTGCCGCTGAACCTGCCGCAGGTGACGGTGTTCCTGCGCAGCGGGCGCGAGGTGACGGGGCTCGTCCGCGAGTACGGCGAGTTCCGTCAGGGCCGCGGCGTGCTGCTCATCACCTCCGGCGGCTACGGCTCGCACGGGGAAGGCCGGGACGTGACGTTCGTGCCGGACGGGGTCATCGAGGCGCTCACGCTGCACGACGCCACGGTGCTGGACACGCCCGAGAAGTCGATGCCCGAGTCCTCGCCCATGCACCTGCGCCGGCACCTGCCCGCGATGGCCGACAAGCTGTCCAGCGCCTGGGGCACGAAGGTGACGGCGGAGTTCGGCACGGCCACGGAGCTGGAGACGGAGGCCAACATCCAGCCCCTGGCGTGGCTCGTCGAGCACACCGGAGAGGTGCTGACCCAGCTGGCCTCGGCGCCCGACGTGGGCGACGTGCTCCGGGAGCGGGTGCGCAGGGTGCGGCTGTCCGTGGGGGACGCCTTCGGGGCGAGGCTCGCGAACGGCACGCTGGACCTCACCACGTCGCGCCGTCCGGCGGCCTGGCCGCTGGAGTCGGAGCTGGCCCGGGCGGTGATGGACACGCTGCCGTAGGGTGGACGCAGGCGGGCGCCGGCCCCTGGGACACGGCGCCAGACAGCGGCCCCACAGGCCCCGGCGGGCACGCCGGGCCTCCAGCTCCAGGGCCTCGAACTCGCCGCGCCGGGAGGCTCCGGCCGGCGGGATGAACAGCGTGCACGCGTACCCCCGCTGCACGAGCAGCGCGTTCACGTCCTGGCCGTCCACGGACACGTAGGCGAGCCGCCGTCCGAAGCGGTCCGTGCACGCCTCCGCGTCCCGCAGCCGCACCGTGCGGCCCTCCACGAGCGAGCGGTTGAACGCCGCGGCCTCCTCGCCGAAGCAGTCATCGTGGCCCTGCGTCGTCTCCGGGGTGTCGGCGAGCAGGTAGCGGATCCGCTCGCCGTCCTGGAGCACCACGGTGTCCCCGTCGATGACCTTCGCCACCACGCCCGTGGCCGGTCCGCACTCCCCTTCCCCGCCGCCACAGGCGGACAGGACGGTGAGCAGCACCAGCCACGCCAGGCCCCGCGTCCTCATCGCGAGCACGTCCGGTTCTCCCGGCCCGGGGTGCCCCGGTCGCCCACGCCGTACGTCACGCCAGCCGGCGTGGGACAGAAGACCCCGGCCGCGTCGTTGCCGGTGGCATCCCGTACACGCGCATCCAGCTGCGACGACACACCCGGGCTCGCGGCGTTCGTGAAGGCCACCGCGTCCAGGACGGTCCCGTGTGCTGACAGCTTGAGGACATGGGCCCCCGCGCCGTTGCCCAGGCCGAACCCGAACGTGCCGAGCACGGCGGGCAACCCGCCATTGAGCGAAGCATCGTCGCCGCGCGCGAGGACCGCGAAGCCTCCGGCCTTCATCGAAAGGCAGAGCGGAGACTCCAGGATGGAGCTGCCCGCCTCGTTGGCGAGCGTCACCCCGTTGAGGTCCACCTCGCGCAGCGCGAGCACCTCCACCCACTCACCCAGCGCATCCGGGACGGCGCCAGGGTCCGCCATGAACTCGGTGAGCACCAGTGAGCCCACGGAGGGAGCGCGGAGTGCGCGGGGCTGTCCCGTCATCCGGTCGATGCAACCTGCCTGCGTGGCTCCCGCGTCCGCCCCGGTGCAGGTGCGGTTGTTCCGCCCCGGTGTGCCCAGGTTGCCCTTGTCACCGTAGGCCTCCGTGGCCGCGCACCAGGACGTCGCGGCGTCGTTGCCCTTCGCATCGGCGGTGAGCGGCGCGGACACCTGGGTGGCCACGCCATCCTGGGCCGGGCCATACAGCGCGCTGTCGATGAGCACGTTTCCCGCGCGCACGGCGACCACACCGCCCGCGTTGCGCAGGTCCACGGAGAACGTGGCCAGGGGTTCCGGCAGGCCGCCGTTCGCCTCCGGCTCCTTCTTGCGCGCGAGCAGCGCGGACTCTCCGGCGGCGAGGGACAGACAGCGCGCTGATTCCAGACGTGTGCCGGAGGTGTCCGTCCCCACCGTCAGCCCATTGAGGTCCACGGGCGCGGTGGCGCGGACCTCCAGCCACTCGCCCACCGTGTCGTCGCCTCGCGGGTTGGCCATCACCTCGGTGATGATCAGCTCTCCTGGACGCGGAGGTTGGACCTCCCGGGGAGAGACAGCTCCCGGCGGCAGGCACGTCGTGACACGCCCCCCGTCGCCCGAAGGCACTCCGCCGTCCGTCAACGCGGGACACGGCGCGTTCGCGCTTCCCGGCGTGGCCTCTGGTGCGTCACACCAGCGCGACAGGTCGTCATTCCCTTCCGCATCGGGCACGAACCGGCCGTCATAGGTCCGGGCCGCGCCTGACTTCGCCGGCGCGCCGAGCACCACCGTGTCGAGCACGCGCGTCCCGCACCGCAGGCCCAACAGCCCGGAGCTGTTTCCCAGCGCGCCGAGCGCATCCCCATAGGTCCCATCGACATGCCCGGGCAGTGCCCCCTCACGCACGTCGCCGAGCACGACGAAGGTCCCCGCATCCACCGGCAGGCCCGTGGTGAACGTATAGACCCGCTCCTGTGCCGCCTCGTCGCGCGCGGTGAAGAGCGTCACGCCCAGCAGGTCCACGGTCTCGCGGGTGGGGTTGTGGAGCTCCACGTACTCCCTGCCCGTGTCCGCGCCCGTGGGGTCGTTGAGGTACTCGGTGATGACCACGTCCCCAGGCAGCAGCGCTTCACAGGCCTGCGGCGCCTCCTCCCACGCGGGCAGCCCGCACGCCCCCAACCCTCCCAGCACCCATCCCAATCCCAGCCACACGCCCCATCCCCGCACTGCCCAAGCCGCCACACTCCGCTCCCTTCAGAACCGCGTCTCCACTTCCAGCGCGAACAGGTGCCGGGGCGCATCCGGCGGCGTCCGGGCACCTCGCGCGTCCTTCAAGTCGATGACCCACGCGTACCGGGCCCGCGTCGTCACGGCGTCGGCCGCCGTCCAGCTCGCATCGAGCGTGGCCCGGAAGGACTGCTCCAGCCGGTTGCGCGTCGACAGGTCCTCGTCCTTCCACACGGCGCGGCCCCGCAGCCTCACGGCCTCGCAAGGCCGCACCTGGGTCTCCACCACCGCATGCGCGTCCTGCCGCACGCCGTGGTTCACCGGATCATCCACGCGCGCATGCGCGTACTGCGCCGCCACGGACACGGCGTCGTGAAGCTCCGCCTTCACCCGGGCCGTCACACGCAAGAGCGAACCCGAGCAGGGCTCCTCCCCCGAACCCTCGAAGCAGTCCCCCGCCACGCCGACGTCCTTGTCCCGGTACTCGCCCCACAGCGACGGCTGGAACAGCGCATGCGTCCGCCAGTCCACCCGCGCCGAGGCCCGCAGGTTCACCGTGCCAGCACTGCCCACCGCCGCACCGTCGGAAGGCAGCGTCCACGCATCCACCTCCCCGCGCAGCCGCAGCGCGCCCTCCAGCCGATGCAGGTAGCGGATGCGTGCGCCCACCTCATTCCGGGCCCGTGAGCCCTCCAGCTCGTCCGGCCCGGACATCGCGCCCGTGTAGGGATTGGCGAAGCCGCGACCGTAGGCACGCAGCGACAGCTCCAGCTCCTTCGACGTGCCCGCCACCACCGTGCGCTGGAGCACGCCGAATCCACCGCCTCCGCCCGGCGCCGCATCGAACGTGCGCGCCGCCTCCATGAAGAGGTCCACGGCGCCCAGGCCCCACGCACCATCGAAGCCCACCGCGCCGAAAGCACCGCCCGCCGGGTAGCCGGCCGTGGAGCGGAAATCGAGCGCCACGCCCTCCACGCGCCACACCGGCTTCGCGCTCCAGGCCGTCACGCCCAGCTGCGACCGCGAGGTCCAGGCAATCGCCGCGTGGCCTCCGCCTGCCCATTCGTGGAACACGCCGGGCAGCGTGCGCGACACCACGCGTCCCGCGGGGGCTCCCGTTCCCTGGAGCCACACCCCTGGAGCCTTGCAGGCAGCGCCCTCACAGGACGTCCGTTCCAGCAGGGCATGCGAGAGCAGCGAGCGGGACTGGTACGAACCGAAGCCCGTCACGGACACCTCCGAGGAGGCCCCCACCGCGCCCCGCACCGTGCCCACCACGCCCCGGAAGCCTTCGTCCCACTGGAAGTCCGGCGTCACCTCCGCGTCGCGCTCCTCGGGCGCGCAGGCCCCTTCTCCCAGGAAGCACCAGCGCTCCACGCCGCCCGGCGCACGCACGGCGTCGTCGGGCAGGAAGCCCTCCGGCGTGGGCAGCCCCGTGGTGTCCAGCGTCAGCCGCTGACCGAAGCCCAGCCGGTACGAGCCCACCAGCACGGAAGCCCGCTCGCCCGTCCACTGACCGTGGAACTTGGGCACGACCACCGACACACCGGGCGCCTCCGCCACCAGCGTCCGCCGGCTCGCATCCCGGTGCACCGCGCCCAGCCGTCGCCGGGTCAGCGACGTGAGCAGCCCCACGCGCCAGCCCTCCGGCCCCGCCACGCGCACCTGGAGCGCCAGCGGAGGGAGCACCGGATCCAACGCGGCGAACGCCGTCAGCAGCCGCGCGTCCCCCGACACCCGCTCCGGCGCCGACGACCTCAGGAAGGGCGCCAGCCGACGCCGCTCCTCCGACGTCAGCCCTCCGGAAGCCGCAAGCCCATCCACGCGCGCGTACGTCAGCCCCGGCAACGCATAGAGCCCCGCGCGCGACGCATGCGCCGGATCCACGCCCGAGCGCCGCAGCACCAGCAGCGCCGCCAGCGTCTCCGCCGTGATGGCGCCGTCCTCCCTCAGCGCGAACAGCGCCTGCTCGCCACTGTCCTCGGGTTCAACCTCATAGGAGGCCGCGAGCGACGCGATGGGCAGACCTGCCAGGAGCAGCCACACGGCAACGAGGACGGAACGCACGCGGCGGGCCCTCTGCACGAGCGGGACCACTCTTCCCTACAGCGAAGTCCTGACGCGTGGTCCATCCCTTCCCCGGACTCGGCGTCCAGGCAAGGGACGGCGGTCCAATCCCTTGCACGTGGGCGTCGGGCGGTGCGGCTATGCTGCGGCCACATCCTCGCGAGGGCTGGTCCCGTCCGGCCCCAAGAACAGCGCATGGGCCACGTCCACATCCTTCGCCACTTCCCCTCTCCCCAGGAGGGATTCAACCGCACCGTCCGCATCTACACGCCGGACAACTACGACGCCTGGCGGGACCACCGCTTCCCGGTGCTCTACATGCACGACGGGCAGAACGTCTTCGCGCATCCGGAGTCCGCCGTCTTCGACACGTGGTGCGCCAACCGCGTCGCGGAGGAGAGCGTGAGCGCGGGTCGGATGGAGCCGTGGCTCATCGTCGCGGTGGACTCCGGCCCCGGCCGCTTCCAGGAGTACTCGCCGTGGGACGAGCCGCGCAACGGCGTCTCCGCGCGCGGTGAGGCCTACGGGCGCTTCCTCGTGGAGGAGCTGAAGCCATACATCGACCGGACGTACCGCACGCGCCAGGGCAGCGAGTGGACCGGCACCATGGGCTCATCGCTGGGCGGCCTCATCTCGCTGTACCTGGGGTGGAAGTTCCCGCGGGTGTTCGGGCGCATCGGCGCGCTGTCGCCCACGGTGATGTGGAGCCAGGGCCGCCTGTTCGACGCGTGGCGCGAGCACAGCCAGCGCTGGACGCGCATCTACCTGGACGCGGGCGACACCGAGTTCATCCACGCGGGCGGAATCCCCCTGGACTACGGCCAGGGCACGCGCGACTTCTTCCACCACCTCAAGGGCCTGGGCTACGGCGACCACGAGGTGTCGCTCGTGCTGGAGCCCGGCGGCGAGCACCACGAGAAGGACTGGCAGCGCCGGCTGCCGGGTGCCATGCAGTGGTTGCTCAGCTGAGCTCCCGCCCGTGACACGCCGTCCCCGGTCGGTGCCGCCCGAGCAGCGGCAGGTCTACGTGCAGGTCGTGGAAGGCCTGCTCCAGCACGGCTTGAAGGGCCAGGTGTCTCCCCGCCTGCGTGAACGGCTGCGCCAGGCGGGCGTGGACCTGGACCGGCCGCTCTTGCCGCTCTACCCCGTGCCGCTCTGGTCGCGGTGCATGGACATCGTCGTCGAGGAGGTCTACCCGGACGTCCCTCGCGCGGAGGGCTACGCCCGGCTCGCCCGGGCGCACGTGGAGGGCTACGGGTCCACGCTCCTGGGGCGCGCGGTGATGGGCGTGATGCGCGTGCTGGGCCCCCGGCGCATGGTGCACCGGCTGCCGGAGGTGCTGCGCGGCACGGACAACTACACGGAGGCGACGCTCACGGAGCGGGGCCCCACGCACTTCGAATTGCACCTCAACTCGAGCCTCGGAGGGCCCGGCTACGTGGAGGCGCTCTTCGAGGGACTGCTGGCCGCGGGCGGCGCGAAGGCGCCCCGCGTGACGAAGCTGCACGACGACGGGGCGAGCACCGTGTACGCGCTCACCTGGACGCCGGAGCCCTGACGGCTCACGTCGCCTGGATGAAGCGGACCGCGTCCTGCATGGATTCGCGGTCCGCGTGGCGCGTGAGGTACATCTCCTCGCCCAGCAGCGAGTGGTAGATGGGCGGCAGCTCGCGGTGCACGAGCAGCGACTTGCCCAGCCGCTCGACGATCTGCGCATGCGAGTGGCGGTACTTCCGGCCGTGACGGCGGGCGCTGTGGCAGACGTGGTGGCGCGGCGTGTATTGGAAGTCCGCCACCGGGTCGCCCGTCACGACGCGGGCATAGAGCCGGTACACGTCGATGTCGCACGTGTAGTTCATCATGTCCGTCATGAAGCCGCCGGGCGGGCGCAGGTTGGCCTCCAGCACGACGAAGCGGCCATCCGGCAGGCGGAAGAACTCCAGGTGGAACCAGCGCTCGCGCAGGCCGAACGCGGCGACGACCTGGCGGCCCAGCACGTCGAGCGCGGCGGGGATGTGCTGCAGGCTCCAGAAGGAGATGTCGCGCCGCTCGGTGACGGTCTCCATGCCGCCGTCGCTGTACTCGTGGCTGAGGGTGAAGACGATGACGCCGTGGCGGTCCACGATGCCGTCGTACGTGACGATGGTGCCGCGCACGAAGGGCTGGGCCACGTAGGACGTGGGCAGCGGGTGGGCGAGCGCCGCGTCCACCTCCGCGTCGCTGGCGACCTTGAACGTGTGGGCGGCGCCCACGCCCACGTCGGGCTTGAGCACCAGCGGGTAGCCCACGCGCGCGGCGAAGGACTTCACCTGGTCCGCGTCGCGCACGCGCAGGAGGTCCGGGTGGGGGACGCCGGAGGCATGGAACACCTCCGCCATGCCGGACTTGGAGCGCAGCTTGAGGATGTCCGAGGGCTGGAGGCCGGGGACATGGAAGTCCTCGCGCAGGCGGGCCTCGACCTCGAGCCAGGACTCGTTGAGGGACTCGATGCGGTCCATGCGGCCGTGGCGCCAGGTGAGGTAGCCGGTGGCGCGCAGGAGGGCGTCGTAGTCGGTGAGGCTGGGGACGAAGAAGTATTCCCGCAGGGACTCGCGCAGCTCCGGGCGCAGGGACTCGTAGGGCGTGTCACCGATGCCCAGCACGGACACCCCGCGCTCGCGCAGCGCGGTGGCGAAGTGGAAGTACTGGGAGGGGAAGTGGGGGGAGATGAAGACGAAGTTCATGGCTCCTGGCGGGCGAGTCCTCCGCTGGGGTGGGACCATAGCGGCACCGCCCCCGCCCTAGAAGCCCGGTGGGGAACAGTGTCCACCAGCGGGACTCGCGCCGGGGGCCTGGCCCGGGAACACTCGCGCCATGGCGGAGGATTCCAAGGGGTTCGCACAGGCGCGGGAGGCGATGGGAAGGCACACCATCCCGGAGCTCATCGACCTGCTGGAGAGCGAAGACGTCCGCACGCGGTTCCTGGCGGAGATGTGCCTGAGGGACGCGACGTCCACCTGACTCCACTTCCAGCCCGCGGGTCCGCGGGCCGAAAGGGAGGCTGCGGTGAAGGAGTGGCGCGACTGGTGGGCCGCGCACCGGGACACGTTCAAGAAGCGCTGGGGGGAGCGGAGCGGCGGCTGACGGCTACTGCGCCAGGTCCGGGCGGTAGGTGGCCAGGGTGCAGCGCATGCGCTGCACCTGCTCCGCGCTGAAGCCCGTCATGCAGGCGTCGTCCGTCAGCTCCATGTAGTTCTGGATGGGGACGGGCACGCCGCCGCAGCTCGTGATTCCCGCGGTGCACCCCTTGTGGGAGGTGGCGTTGGGCGGGGTGTCGCAGATGCGGTCTCCGGTGGTGTAGCAGTCTGGCGCCGTGGCCGTGCCGCACCCCGAGTAGTACGTGTGGAACAGGCCCAGGTAGTGGCCCACCTCGTGCGTGACGGTCCGCCCGTTGTGGTACGGCATGACGGGCCCCACCCGGCCGAAGGCCAGCCAGTTGATGACCACCCGGTCCTGCGGCTGACCGACAGCGCCCGTGGGCTCCGCCGGGAGGAAGGGCACGTACCCGCGCGAGCCGCCGGCGCTGTGGGTGTAGATGTTCAGATAGCGCGTCGGATCCCAGGCAGTGCTGAGCCAGTAGCTGCCCGTGTCCTGGTACCACGTCGTGTTGCAATAGCGCTGGATGCCCGTGGTCGGGTTGCCCGAGGGGTCCACGGTGGCAAGGAAGAACTCAATCTTGCTGTCCACGCCACCCGCCCCCGGCGTGCCGGGCAGCGCGCGGAAGTCCTCATTGAGGACCGCAATCTGGCTGTGGACCAGCGCGTCCGAGACATTGCCATTCGTGCACGCGCTGTCCGCGACGACATGGACCACCACCGGAATGCGCCGCACCGCCACGGGCAGCCATTGAGGCCCGGGGACGGTCGAGTCCATGGAGCAGTCGGAGGCGGTCGAGGAGGCGAACTTCGCCACCCAGGACGGCGCGGGCTCAGGGGCCGCACAGCTGTGGGAGTCAACCGGGTGGGACGCTCCGGACAGGAGCGCCAGGACATGACCGACCATCATGGAATGAAGTGTCATTTGAACCCAGGATACCTTGGGCTCTCACGCCGGGGCGCCACCCCTTCAGACCAGATGTCCGCCATTGCAGCCGGCAACTCCCTGCCCCACCCAGGGACTCAAATGTTCATTGAATTCTTGGTCGTTCATTTGGCCCTCGCCGACCCTCCACCACAGCCCTGACTCCAGCAAGACCCTCAGAGGAATGGATGGGAATGCCCGTTTGAAATAGAAAACAATCGCAGAATACGAAATCCCGCCTTCAAGCATGCCGCCCAGCAACTCCGCGAGTTCCACAGGGGTCAGCAGCTTCTCTTTCGCACGAAGCACGTTCAAGACGTCCGCGTCACGCATCTTGAATCCTCACAATCTCCAGGACTCGAGCAGAACCGATGACTCGGGCCCCAGCGTGCATCGGGATTTCCATTCCTCGAGCCACGTGCAGCCAAGGCTCGGACAGAAACGGCTCGATGATTGCCTCCTTCTCCTGCCCTGGCACAAGCGGTCCTGCGTCATCCAACGTGACGGAACCCCCATCCAATGCCATCCGGCCATCGTCGGCTCGACTTCCAATGTTCCAGGATGGCCTGAACACTTTCCCCAGCGTTCCCTGGGTGCCGCCCTCGTCAGGCGTCAAGAGCCTGACCCGTGCACGGATGAGCAACCGCTCTCGCATGGCTCTCTCCAGTTCGTTGCGTTTTGGGTGAGCACAGAACGCTCCAGTCGCGAATAGTCTTCAGTCTTGGACCTGAGTAATGCCTCTCGGTCCGACACTCGCATCTAGCTGCCGGGTCCATCCAGTAGCCCCCGAGGAAGCAAGCCAGGGAACTCGACTTCGAAGGCTCGAACATCCTTGACGAGCTGCCGGACAGACTCGTCGCGCATTTGCCCTTGGTATCGCAGGGTGTCTGCACACCGGGCAAGCACCCACTCGATATCCAAGACCGGAGCGCCTGGCCTTCCCCGAAGCCCTTGAAGAACTCCGGCCAGGTCGCGAGCCCATGTGTCATTTTCACTGCCCGCCATCTCGCCTCCTACCTGTGAGTATCCTTGAGCATCCCCTCAAGCCCGCCGGCCATGCGTCTCACGGCTTCGCGCAGTTCGTCTTCTTGAAGCGAGGTGAAGCACAGCCGCAGCGCATTCAGGGGCGCGCGGTCGAAGGTGTAGTGCGTAGTCGTCCTCGATGAACGCGACGCGTGAGGCCCGGCGGTCGGCGGCCTCGCTTCCTCACTCTGTCCCCGACCCTGCCCGCGTTGTAGAATGGGCGCATACCATGGGCTCGCTACCTCGCGCTCTTCCTCGGCTTCGTCACCGCGCTCCTTCGGACCGCAGCGGCGGGGCTTCGTCGACACCTGCGAATGCGCATGCTTGCGTCGGAGCCTTCGAGCTCGTCGCTGCCATGCTTGGTGCCTCCGCAGGGCTCACGCCGAATCAGACGGTCGCCTTCCCACAAACGTGGACGCTGGGTGGCACTCTGCGCGGCGCCAACGCCACCTCCGCTAATTTGACCCCGGGAGTTCCCATTGGACCGACGCCGGTTTGGACGGTCCACCATCCATGGCCGCACCCATGACGAGGGACATGGGCCTCGAAACCTTGGTGTTGCTCCTGGCCAAGCTCGGCTTCAGGAAGCGCGCAGGCCATGTGTTCACGCTCGATCTCGCCCCTAACGTGCTCGGGTGGCTGGGCCTCAATCGAGCGACGCGACACCTTGCTGCGGGCGAAGTGGAGATCAACCCCGTCATCGGCGTGAGGTTCCAAGAAGTGGAGCGACTCGTGGCTGAGTGTCGTGGCGAAAAGTTCCATGCCTACCAGCCATCGACAATCAGCAGTCCGCTCGGATACTTGATGCCCGAGAAGAAGTACAAGGCATGGGTGTTCGCGCCTGGGCGCTCGGAGACGGTAGCAACCGACATGACCAATGCGATCGCCATGCACGGGGTTGCTTTCATGCGCTCGGTTGTCGATCTCGACGAACTGCGCAAGCTGCTTCGAGGCGAGTTCGGACTTGAACACCAGCTAGCATACCGACGCCCTACGGCAGCGCTGGTCGCGGGGGAGCCTGAGCAGGCGCGCGCCCTGCTGGACGAGGCGCTCGCGGCCATTGGTGCGCGAACGGACCTCGCGGCAGCTGAATTCAGGAAGTTTGCGGCATCGCTCCGCAGCCGGTTGCTGCCTCGGTCATTTCAATAGGCGGGGCTTTTCCACTGTCACCAGTAGTACGAGTTCAGCCGCTCCAGTGGCCCGAACGCCTCTGGAGCGGAGGTGCATGCCGATCAACGAGCGGGATGCATGGCGGTAACGTTCACGCGCAAGCCGATGCCTAGCCGCTGGAGTTGCATCGCGGCGTGCTTGAGGATCGTCGCGAATTCCCCCCTCGGCGCCTCGCAGCAGTCGAGCTGGATGTCCACCGGCTGGCCTGCTGTTTCGGGATACTGCCGGGCCAAACTCCCGTCCATGATGAAACCGGCGTACGCGTTGATTTTCTCCTTCAACTGCGAGGCTTGAGCCGCCTCGGCACCCCACGCGCGCGCCTCGACCATGATCATGAGGTACCGGCCCGACGCATCGTGCCCCACAACGTCGACTACGTTCGGCTGAGCTACTCCTGGCACTGTTCACCTCCAAAATCTATACGCCGCGTTCGCCAATGAATGGTGAGGGCCCAAACTGCGCGTCTCTAGAGTGGGGTCCCTCGTCGTGAAGAGCCAGCCCGAGCGCAGAACAGGTCCCATCGCCAAGACGCGGGACTCCCCATCCCACTGCACGGACGTCGCCGGCCCGGCCTCCGACGGGCGGGCAGCCGGGCAGCGTCCTTCAGGGGTCGGCGTTCACCTACTGGGAAGCGCGCCGGCCATGCGTCTCACGGCTTCGCGCAGCTCGTCCTCTTGGAGCGAGGTGAAGCACAGTCGCAGCGCGTCCAGGGGCGCGCGGTCGAAGGTGTAGTGGCCGCCGTGCAGGAAGCCGACGCCCTCGCCCAGGCCCCGCTCGGCCCAGCGGGCGGCGTCCACGCCGGGAGCGCAACGGGCCCACAGGGTCATGCCGCCCGCGGGCACGGTGAAGTCGAGCACGGTGCCCAGGGATGCCCGCAGTGCTTCTACGAGCGCATCGCGGCGGGAACGGTACACGGAGCGCATCTTGCGGACGTGGCGCTGGACCTCGCCCTCCTCAAGCAACTCGGCGACAGCGGCCTCGGTGACCCCGTCGCCCTGCCGGTCCACGGCGGCGCGTACGGAGGCCGCGCGGGTGATGAACGGCGCAGGCGCGGCGAGGAAACCCAGCCGCAAGCCCGGCGCGAGCACCTTGGACAGCGTGCCCACGTAGAGCACGAGTCCGTCACGGTCCTGGCTTGCGAGCGGCAGCACAGGAGGACCGTCGAAGTGGAACTCGTGATCGTAGTCGTCCTCGATGAGCGCGACGCGCGACGCCCGGGCCCACGAGAGGAGCCGCTGCCGGCGCTCAGGCGAAAGCGTGACGGTGGTGGGGTACTGGTGATGCGGCGTGAGGTAGACGGCGCGCACCGGACCCAAGCGCTCCAGCACGTCCACGCGAAGGCCCTCGGAGTCCACGGGAACGGGGACGACGTTCGCGCCGGTGAGGCGGAAGGCATCCCACGCGGGAAGGTAGCCCGGGGACTCCACGGCCACGGTGTCACCGGGCCGGAGCAGCGTGCGCGCCGCGAGATCCAACGCGCCCTGACTGCCCCGGGTGATGAGCAGCGTCTCGGCGGTGACAGCCATGCCGCGAAGCGAAGCCAGCATCCCGGCCAAGGCCTCACGAAGCCCGGCGTGACCCAGGGGCGCGGCATAGTCGAGCAGCCGCTGCCCCCCGCGCTTCAGCGCACGCCGGTACGCACGCGCGAGCACCTCCGAAGGAAGCAGCCGCACATCCGGGCTGCCGGTCAGCAACGACAACATGCCGCGAGGCGCCGCTGGCCCGCGAGGCAGCGCACGGGTCTCCACGGCGGGAGGCATCACGAAGCCCACGTCCGAAGCCGCCTGCACGGCAGGTACAGCGGACGCATCCTCCGGAGCCGCTTCCGCGACGAAGGTGCCCAGCCCCGGAGTGGTGACGATCCACCCCTGGGCCTCCAGTTCCTGGTACGCCGCGAGCACGGTGTTGCGGTGCACGCCCAGCGACACCGCGAGCGCGCGGCTCCCGGGAAGCGGCTCCCCGGGACGCAGCCGCCCGCGCCGTACGTCCTCCGCCAGCGCCCGCGCAATCTGCACGAAGCGCGGCGTTGGCGACCGCGAGTCCAGCGGAACCGTCAGCGTCCAGCGAACCATGGGTCAGGTTCGCGGCTGCCCGTTATCCATCACTTGAACCAATCGATCCCTGACTTCCGTCAGGAACTGCGTCAACCCGACGCGCTCGCCGCGTTCTCGCAGCATATCCAATGGAGTGTCGCGCAGACATTCGCGCTCCCGCTCCGGGTCCCCGGACGTAAGCTCTTCCAGCGCCTTCTTGGCGTCGTTCTTCGCACCGTGCTCACTCGCCGTCAGTCGGTGTGCGTCTCGAACGGGATGGAAGGAGAGCCGCTGCTCGAGAGCGTGGAGTGCCTTTTCTTCGTGGGCTTTCGCCTCGAAGCCGGTGAGGACCCAGCACTCCCGCTTGGGCTCGGCGACACCAATGACGACTTCGAAGGGCCAAGGCTTGTCTCCGCGAGCCTGCTCCAATCCGATGCGCCGACGGTCGTCTGCATCGCTGTCACGGACCAGCATCACCGCATGGGGCTTCGTGTCCGAATCCACGAACAGCAAGAGAGCGCGTCGAGCCACAAGGGCATCAGGCTCGCCGGGCTTGTCTCCAAAGTGTCCAAAGAGGCCCTTGAGCCCGGCCTTCTTTGCTTCTTCTCGTACGGAGGCCCACCGGAGGAAGGGCTCAGAAGGCGTCAGCCCGCGCCAGCGGCGCTGGGGGTCGAGCATTTCCTCGTCGAGCCAGTCGATAGCCTCCACCAGCACACGGTCGGCAAGCACGCATGCCGTGTCCCGGTCCGCACGGGCCTCGCAGACCACGCCAAAGTCGTACGCGGGCTCACTCATGCGGCGCGGACGCGGGCACCTTGCCAATCCAGCTCTCGCCCACGGTGCTCCAGAACTCCCCGGGGCTCATCAGGTCCTTCCACTTCTCGAACTCAGGATGCGCGGTGAGCTTCTCGCAGCGAGCAAACCCGTTCTCGGCCAGGAAGGTCATCCTTATCTCCTCTGGCTTCAGGTAGTTCAGGATGAAGGGCGAATGGCTGGTCGCCACGATCTGCAGTTCGGGAGCGTTCTTCTGGATGGCGCGCAGAACTTCTATGAGCCTCCCCTGAGCAACGGGATGCAGCGCCAGCTCAATGTCATCCAAGAGGAGAAGCTTGGGCCTCTGCGGTCCAAGCAGCACCGTAAGCAAGCCCAGAGCCATCAACGTGCCTTCGCCTACGGAGTCCGCGGGCACCCCCTTGGCGCCCTGCATGTCTAGCACGAGCCGATTTCCCCAAAGCGTCCGTTTCTCGGACACATGAGTCGTCTGATCATCAAGGGCAATCGTTCGCAGACTGCTCTGCTCGACCGAAGCTCGCTCGACGCGGATCTTTCGAACGGACGGCACGACCTGCTTCAAAGCGGATTCAATCTCTCCGAACAGGTCCTCATGACTCAGCTTGAGGAACGCAATCGTGGAGGCCAGCCCGGTGCCGTCACTAGCAACCGCTGGCACCTGCTCCTCGCTATAAGATGCGTCCGCCAGTTTCCTCGCCTCGAAGCGCAAGAGCGTCGCGGTCCGCAAGAACAAGCGCAGCTTGTCATTCGCCCGACTCAGCTCCCGTTCGGATTCCTCATCCAGCCTGGCCGTAGGAGGCCAGCTCTGGGTGGGCCCTCCAACCCCTGAAACAACAACCTTGCCGAGGGAAGGCCCGAAGCGGGCGTAGAAGGTCAGCTCGATCGGCTGACTTACTCCAAACGAACGGAAGCTCTCCGGGATGACCCCCTCTTCTGGAAGCGTACCTGGAGGCGTTGCAAGCCTGGCCGGCATCCGTAGACCATCAAGCAGCGTCGTCTTGCCCGAAGCGTTCGGCCCCACCAGCACGGTGAAGGGCTCCAGGTCCAGGTCGAGTGAGCGGTACGCCTTGAAGTTGCGGAATTGCACCGACTGAATCACGCGTGCACCCTCCTCCCGACGACGACTCCGCCCTGGAATCACTCACGGGGCGGAGCACAGCACCACCGTGCCTCAGTTCTTCGTCAGCGGGCGGTAGCGGATCCGGTGCGGCTCCAGCGCGTCCGGACCCAGGCGCTTCTTCTTGTCCGCCTCGTAGTCCTCGAAGTTGCCCTCGAAGAAGAACGCCTTGCTGTCACCCTCGAACGCCAGGATGTGCGTGGCGATGCGGTCCAGGAACCAGCGGTCGTGGCTGATGACCACCGCGCAGCCCGCGAAGTTCAAGAGCGCGTCCTCCAGGCTCCGCAGCGTCTCCACGTCCAGGTCGTTCGTGGGCTCGTCCAACAAGAGCAGGTTGCCGCCCTCCTTGAGCATCTTCGCCAGGTGCACCCGGTTGCGCTCGCCGCCGGACAGGTCCTTCACCCGCTTCTGCTGGTCCTGCCCCTTGAACGCGAAGCCCGCCAGGTACGCGCGGCTGGGCATCTGGCCCGCGCGGCCCAGGTCCAGGTGATCCAGGCCACCACTCACCTCCTGGAACACCGTATGCTCGCCGTTCAGCGCGTCGCGGCTCTGGTCCACGTAGGCCATCTTCACGGTCTCGCCCACGCGCAACTCGCCCGCGTCCGGCTTCTCCACGCCCGTCAGCATCCGGAACAGCGTCGTCTTGCCCGCGCCGTTCGGACCAATCACGCCCACGATGCCACCCGGCGGCAGCTTGAAGTTCAGGTCGTCGATGAGCAGCCGGTCCCCGTACGCCTTGCGCAGCCCCTTCGCCTCCACCACCAAGCCGCCCAGCTTCTCGCCCGGCGGAATCACCACCTCGCCCGTCGGCTCGCGCTTCTCCTGCGACTGGTTGAGCAGGTCCTCGTACGCCGCGATGCGCGCCTTGCTCTTCGCCTGACGCGCCTTCGGAGACGCGCGCACCCACTCCAGCTCGCGCTTGAGCGTCTTCTGACGGTGGCTCTCCGACTTCTCCTCCAGCTCCAGCCGCTTCTGCTTCTGGTCCAGCCAGCTGGAGTAGTTCCCCTTCCAGGGCACCCCCTCGCCGCGGTCCAGCTCCAGGATCCACTCCGCCACGTTGTCCAGGAAGTACCGGTCGTGCGTGATGCACACGATGGTCCCCGTGTAGGCCTTCAGCGCCTGCTCCAGCCACGCGACGCTCTCCGCGTCCAGGTGGTTGGTGGGCTCGTCCAGCAGCAGCAGGTCCGGCTTCTCCAGGAGGATGCGGCAGAGCGCCACGCGGCGCTTCTCACCGCCGGACAGCTTCGTCACGTCCGCGTCGCCCGGGGGCAGGCGCAGGGCGTCCATCGCCATCTCCAGCGTGCGGTCCAGCTCCCAGCCGTTCGTGGAGTCGATGAAGTCCTGCAGCTTGCCCTGCTCGGCGAGCAGCTTCTCCATCTGCGCGTCGTCCAGGGGCTCCCCGAACTTCGCGCTGACCTCGTTGAAGCGGTCCAGCGCCTGGCGGATCTCCTTCAGGCCCAGTTCCACGTTCCCCTTCACGTCCAGGGTCG
This sequence comes from Corallococcus exercitus, assembly GCF_042231735.1. Lineage (GTDB taxonomy): Bacteria > Myxococcota > Myxococcia > Myxococcales > Myxococcaceae > Corallococcus > Corallococcus exercitus_B. The sequence continues at coordinate 7,410,459 of NZ_CP102577.1, read as the reverse complement.
TGTCCAGCTGCGGCTCCTGCGCCAGGTAGCCCACCTTCACCGTGGGGTCCGGCTTCGCGATGCCGAAGAACTCCGTGTCCACCCCCGCCATGATGCGCAGGAGCGTGGACTTGCCGGAGCCGTTGGGGCCAATCACGCCAATCTTCGCGCCCGGGAAGAAGGACAGGTAGATGCCCTTGAGGATGTCCTTGCCGTTCTTGACCTTGCGCAGGTCCTGCATCGTGAAGATGAAATTCTGGGCCATGGCGGCCTCCTCGGGATTCGCTGAAACGTAAGCGGTGCCAGCGGATAGCAGGGAGCCCCATCCGGCTCAAGGCGCCTGCACCGGCCCCGTGTCCGGTTGGACGGGGCGCGTCACGCGTTCAGGAGCGAAAACGCCTGCTCGCTGACCTGCGAACCCACTTCGAAGGTGTTAGAGGAAGCGCCCCATGTCCGAGCCCACGCCCCCTGCCCTGGAGCTGAAAGGCCTCTCCAAGGCCTACGGAAAGTTCACCGCCCTCCACGCGGTGGACCTCACCATCCGCCCCGGTGAAATCTTCGCCCTGCTGGGCCCCAACGGCGCCGGCAAGACGACCCTCATCGGCAGCGTGTGCGGCCTGGTGAAGAAGTCCGCCGGCACCATGAAGGTCTTCGGCAAGGACCTGGACCAGGACCCCACCGGGCCCCGCTACCAGGTGGGCCTGGTGCCGCAGGAGATCAACTTCGACCCGTTCTTCTCCGTCGCGGAGTCCCTGCGCATCCAGCAGGGCTACTACGGCCAGCCCCGCGACGACGCGCGCATCGACGAAGTCCTCACCGCCTTGAACCTCCAGGCCAAGAAGGACTCGCTCACGCGCGCGCTGTCCGGCGGCATGAAGCGCCGGCTGCTCATCGCCAAGGCGCTGGTGCACAAGCCGAAGCTGGTCTTCCTGGACGAGCCCACCGCGGGCGTGGACGTGGAGCTGCGGCGCGACCTCTGGACGTACGTGAAGAAGATCGCCAGCGAGGGCACCACCATCGTCCTCACCACGCACTACCTGGAGGAGGCGGAGGAGCTGGCGGACCGCGTGGGCATCATCAACGAGGGCCGCCTGCTCATGACGGAGGACAAGGCCGCGCTCCTTCGCCGCTTCGGCGAGAAGCGCCTGGTGGTCACCTTCTCCGAACCGCAGGCCGCCATGCCCGCCGCCGGCGTGCGCTTCGCCGCGAGCCTCTCCGCCGACGGCCGCACGCTCACCTACGTGGAGCGCGACAACTGCGCCCCGTCCGGGGAGCTGCTCCGCTCGCTCTACGCCGACGGGCTGCCCGTCGCGGAAGTGGAGACGCGGCGGTCGCGCCTGGAAGACGTGCTCATCGAAATCCTCCGTGGCCGCCCCTCGCAGGCCGCCTGAAAACCCAGCCCCTTCGAAAAACACCCCATGAACGTCCTCGGGATGCAGACGCTGTTCGCGAAGGAGGTCCGGCGCTTCATGCGCGTGCCGGGCCAGACCGTCCTTTCGCCCCTCATCAGCACCACGCTGTACTTCATCGTCTTCGGCTATTCGATTTCCGGCCGCATCCACGAGGTGGAAGGCCACCCGTACCTGCACTTCATCGTGCCGGGCCTCGTCTTCCTGGGCATCGCCAACAACGCGTTCCTCAACAGCTCCTCGTCGCTGTTCATCACCAAGATTCAAGGCACGGTGGTGGACCTGCTGGTGGCGCCGCTGGGGCCCGGTGAGCTGATGGTGGGCTTCATCGGCGGCGCCATGGTGCGCGGCCTGGTGGTGGGCCTGCTCACGTGGATTGTGGCGGCGGTGTTCTCCGGCTTCAGCCTGGAGCACCCGCTGGCGACGCTCTACTTCCTCTTGCTGTCCAGCTACGTGTTCAGCGTGCTGGGCATGCTCGCCGCCGTGTGGGCGGAGAAGTTCGAGCAGATCAACTTCTTCCCCACCTTCGTCATGCTGCCGCTCACGTTCCTGGGCGGCGTCTTCTACTCGGTGCGCGAGCTGCCCTCGCCGTGGAACCACATCAGCCTCTTCAACCCCATGGTCTACATGGTGGAGGGGCTGCGCTACGGCATGCTCGGCAGCAGCCTGTTTTCACCGCTGGTGGGGGGCGCCATCCTCGCCGTCACCGCCGCGGTCGCCACAGGCGTCACGTACGCGGTGCTTCGCTCCGGGTACAAGATGAAGGCCTAGGCGTCAGTAGCCCGCCTGCCTCCTTTACGGGTAGGAAGGCGGGCTCCTCCCTGCTGGACAGGACATCTGTCTTTTTGGAGGTCGGCTGTTTCCCGCCCGTTGAGAAAGCGCGGTATCCTCCCGGACACCCATGGCGGTCGGTTTCGGGAAATACGAGCTGCTTCGAAAAATCGCTTCCGGCGGAATGGGACAGGTGTTCCTCGCCCGGGAGCACGGGACGGGCTTCGAGCGGCTGGTCGTCCTCAAGCTCATCCTGCCGCACCTCGCCGAGGACGAAGAGTTCCTGGAGATGTTCCTGGACGAGGCGCGGCTGGTGGCGCGGCTGTCCCACCCGAACCTCATCACCATCCTGGACCTCACGGAGATTGAGGGCCGGCACTGCCTGGCCATGGAGTACGTGCAGGGCGAGGACGTGCGCCGGCTGGACCGCTTCGCGCGCAAGCAGGAGCGCCCGCTGCCGGTGGGACTGGTGGTGCGCATCATCGCGGACGCGGCGGCGGGGCTGTCCTACGCGCACGGTGCGCGTGACGGGCACGGCCAGCCGCTGAAGCTGGTGCACCGGGACGTGTCGCCGCAGAACGTGCTCGTCGGGTTCGACGGCGGCGTGAAGGTCATCGACTTCGGCGTGGCGAAGGCGGCCACCAGCGGGCAGCAGACGGCGACGGGCGTGCTCAAGGGCAAGTACCCGTACATGTCGCCGGAGCAGGCCAACGGGATGGCGGTGGACGGCCGGAGCGACCAGTTCGCGCTCGGCGTCGTGATGTGGGAGCTGCTGACGGGCAAGCGCCTCTTCAAGGGCGACACGGACCTGATGACGCTGCGGCTGGTGCGCGACTGCCAGGTGCCGCCGCCGTCGCAGTTGAATCCGAAGCTGCCGCCGGGCCTGGACGAGGTGGTGCTCAAGGCGCTCGCGCCCACGCCGGAGGGCCGCTATCCGGACTGTGCCGCGTTCCGGTTGGCGCTGGAGGACTGGGCGCTCAACCTGCGCCTGCCTTCGAGCAGCGCGCACCTGGCCGCGTACCTGCGGGAGCTGTACGCGGACCGCATCGCCACGGAGGCGGACCCGGCGAAGCTGGATCAGCTGGCCGAGGACGTGGACCTGGACTCGCAGTCCAACTCCTCGCGGGACGGGATGCCCACGTCGGGGGCTCGGGGACAGGCCGCGTCACGAGCGTCGAAGCTGGTGGGGCCGCCGTCCCGTCCGCCCACGCGCGTGGAGCCGGAGAAGACGCGCAACACCGCGGCCCTGGCGCCGGAGCCCCCGAAGCGCCGCATGTGGCTGCCCTTCGTGGTGGGCGGCACGGCGCTGGTGATGGGTGGCGCGGCGGTGGTGCTGGTGCGCGATGGCGCCGAGGCGGTGACGCCGCCCGCGGTCGTGGCCACGCGGCCCCCGGATGGAGCGCAGGGCCGCACGCCGGAGACGCCCACGCGTCCCACGCAGCCGGAGACGCCCCCGCAGAACGCCGCGCCCCAGCCGGTGCGCCTGATGGTGACGAGCGAGCCGCCCGGCGCCACGGTGCAGGTGGCGGGCGAGGAGCGCGGCATCACGCCGGTGGCCGTGCCGCTGGTGCCCGGTGAGCCATCGGTGGCGGTGACGCTCGCGCTCAACGGCTATGAGCCGGTGACGCGGCAGGTGTCCGCGGCGGACGCGCCCTCGGTGGCGGTGGCGCTGCAGCGCCGGGTGACGAAGCCGGCGACGCAGCCGAAGAAGCCGTCCGGGTCGTCGCTGGGCATCAAGACGGGGCGCTGAGGCGCCTTGCCGTGCCGCCGGTCCGGCGGACATGCAACGACCGCGCTGGAGAGGCGCGGAGGTGCGCTGAGGCACGTGCCTGCACGGGGCTCGGCGCGCGTCCGGGCTGACTCCGCCGTGGGCCTCTCCTGCGCGTGAGCCGTACCGCGTCCGTGCCGTTCGCGCACGGCTCCCGCTTCCCCTGGACCTCCCTGCGGTAGAGCCTCCCGCCCGGCTCGGTCCCAACGGGTCCGACTGTCGGACAGGTTTCCGCCGCCCGGCTGGAGCGGCGCCCCCCGACCCCGGCGCTTGTCCCAACCTGTCCGACTGTCGGACAGGTTTCCGCTGCTCGGCTGGAGCGGCGGCCCCCCCGACCCCGGCGGTTGTCTGAACCTGTCCGACAGTCGGACAGGTTCGTGCGGTGCGCTGCCGCCGGAGCGTCCCCACCGGATTCTCTTCTTCTCATCCCCGTGGACACATCCGGCAGGCACGGGCCTTGCGACGCGGCTTCGCGGGCGCCAGAACCTCCCCATGATGGTGATTGAACCGGCCCGGTTCCCGGAGGACCTGGCGTTGGTGCGGACGCTGTGGCGCGAGTACGCCGAGGGCCTGGGCATCGACCTGGGGTTCCAGGACTTCGAGTCCGAGCTCGCGAGCCTGCCCGGCAAATACGCGCCCCCCAGGGGACGGCTGCTGCTCGCGCGGCGTGGCGCGGAGGAGCTGGGCTGCGTGGCGCTGCGGCCCCTCTCCGACGGCGCCTGCGAGATGAAGCGGCTCTACGTCCGGCCCGCCGCACGGGGTGAGCAGCTGGGACGCAAGCTCGCGGAGCGCATCTGCGACGAGGCGCGCGCGGCCGGCTACTCGCGCATCTGCCTGGACACGCTGTCCACCATGAGCGCGGCCATTGGCCTGTATACGTCGCTGGGGTTCCGGCCGATTGAGCCCTACGTGTTCAACCCCATCCCGGGTGCGCTGTTCCTCGGACGGGACCTGTCCCCAGGGCCTTGAAGCCCCGTCAGGCGCGTTTGGCCCGCGACTCCGCCGACACGACGACCACGTAGCCGTCCGGGTCCTTCGCCCAGAACTCCCAGCGCCGGGAGTTCGGGTTCACGTGCGGCTCCTCCACCCACTCCACCTTCAGCGCGCGCGCCGCCTCCACGCATGCGTCGAAGTCCGTGGTCTCGAACCACAGCAGCACGCCGTGGCCTCGCGGCGCCGAGTCCGGCCCCATCAGGTTGGCGTGCTCGTCCAGGTCCCACGCGTGCAGCTGGAGCACGAGCTCGCCGTTGTTCAGCAGCATCTCGTACTCGGGACCGCCGTGCCCGCTCTCGCAGCCGAGCACCGCCTGGTACCACCGGCTGCTCGCCTCGACGTCGCGCACCGCGATGAGGGGCTGCGCGCGGACGTGGCCCGTGCGACGGGGCTTGCTCGGCATGGGACGCTCCGGAGGCCAGGTTCGGAGAAGGACGGGGCACCCGCGGCCCCGCCCTTCCGGTGATGCACGACTACCGCTTGAAGTGCTCCGCGACGACGCTCGCCACCGCGGCGGTCAGCTTCTTGCCCGTGGGGATGTGCAGGAACTCGTTGGGCCCGTGCGCGTTGCTGCCCGGCCCCAGGAGGCCCGTGATGAGGAACTGCGCCTCCGGGAAGCGTTCACCCAGCATGCCCATGAACGGGATGGTGCCACCCTCGCCCATCGCCATGGCGGACTTGCCGAAGTAGGCCTTGGACGCGGACTCCACCGCGCGCGACAGCCAGCCGGCCAGCGGCGGCGCGTCCCAGCCCACCGACGCCTTGTCCCCGTCGAACGACACCTTCGCGCCGTACGGCGGATCCTTCTCCAGCGTCTCCTTCAGCGCCTTCGCGGCCACCTTGGGGTCCACGCGCGGCGGGATGCGCATGGACAGCTTCCACGTCGTGAAGGGGCGCAGCACGTTGCCCGCGCTCGCCAGCCCCGGCACGCCATCCACGCCCGTCAGCGCCAGCGCCGGCCGCCAGGTGCGGTTGAGCACCAGCTCCGCGCCGTCCGTCGTCACCGGACGCGCGCCCTCCACCCAGGGGAACTTCGAGGACAGCTCTTCGCCCAGCGTCTCCGCCGCGGCCTTCGCCTGCTGGCGCCGGCCCTCGGGAATCTCCGTGTGCAGTTCCTTCACCTTGATGTGGCCCGTGGCCTCGTCCTCCACGCGCGACAGCAGCTGCCGCATGATGCGCATGGAAGAGGCCACCACGCCCGTCGCGTCGCCGGAGTGCACGCCCTCCGTGAGGATGTCCACGCGCAGGTTGCCGGCCACCATGCCGCGCAGGCTGGTGGTCATCCAGAGCTGGTCATAGTTCGCGCAGCCCGAGTCCAGGCACACCACCAGCGACGGCTTGCCGATGCGCGGCGCCAGCGCCTCGATGTACGCGGGCAGGTCGTAGCTGCCGCTCTCCTCGCACGCCTCGATGACGATGGCGCAGCGGGCGTGCGGCACGCCCTGCTCCTTCAAGAGCCGCAGCGCGGACAGCGACGCGAACGCGGAGTAGCCGTCATCCGCGCCGCCGCGGCCGTAGAGCTTGTCGCCCTCGCGCACGGGGGTCCACGGCGTCAGGCCCTCGCGCCAGCCGGTCATCTCCGGCTGCTTGTCCAGGTGGCCGTACAGGAGCACGGTGTCGTCACCGCGCGTGCCCGGCACCTCCATGTAGATGACCGGCGTGCGGTCCTTGCCGTCCGCCGTCTTCAGCCGCACCACCTCCACCGTGAGCCCCGGCAGGTGCGCGGCCTGCGCGCGGCACCAGTCCGAGATGAGCTGCACGGCCTGCTCCATGTGGCCGGTCTTCACCCAGTCCGGATCGAACGAGGGCGACTTGTTGGGGATGCGGATGTAGCGCTCCAGCGCCGGGAGGATCTCCTGCTCCCAGATGCGCTCGGACGAGGCGAGGGCTTGGTCGACGTTCATGGCGCCGCCATGCTGCCCAGCCCGGCGCTCCCTGTCGATGGAAAGCCCCTCGTCCCGAGGGCCGGGGCCCCCCGTCCCGGGCCTCCCCGCCCGCCCGGCGCGCGGCCTGCCGTCCTGCGTCAGGCCGCGTGCGGGCGGGGTTTCACGCGGGGTTCAGGGCTGGATTTCGCGGACGCTCAGCCACTTGAAGTCCACGTCCGTGGCGTTGTCCCAGCGGAACACCGCGATGGGGCCACCCCAGGTGATGGGCATGCCCGCCACGGCGCCGCCGCAGTGCCCGGCGTCGCCGCCCCACTTGCCCGCGTCGGTGTAGTCGGAGGCCTTCTTCCACGTCACCTTGTCCGCGTTCTCGTTGACGTACAGCTCCAGCTTCACGGCCGGCTGGCCGCTGACGGTGACGTTGCGCATGACGGCCTTGAAGCCCACCCAGCGGCCCTTGAGCGCGGAGGTGGCCGTGACGTACGGCCTCTGCTCGTAGGAGACGTGCCACGTCTCCTTCTCCCAGCGCGCGCGGCCGTCGTAGTGCAGGCCGGCCTTGTAGCTGCTGCCCTCGCAGCCGGAGTGGTCGCCGTTGTGCTTCCCGCCGCGCGCGTACCACGCGAAGTTGTCCTTCACGTCGGACGCGGCGTTGACCTTCACGAAGCCGGTCATCTCGATGTTCTTCCAGTCGTTCGGCGCCTGCATGTAGCCGCGGCTCGCGAGCACGTCCCGGTCGTAGGTGGGAATCTTCCGGTCGTCGTAGCCCGTGGACGTGAAGACGCTCATCCGCACCTGCGAGTCCTTCATCTTCCAGGAGCCGTCGCTGTTGCGGGTGATGGAGTCCCGCGGGTCGAAGCGTGCGTCCGCCAGCGCGTTGTCCGCCAGCGTCCACGCCTCGCCCCCGGACTTGGAGGGGTAGAGCTGGGTGACGCCGAAGCGGTCCTTGCCCGCCGTGGGCGTGGCGGCGGAGGTGATGGCGGCCCACTCCGCGATGCTGGCCCAGGTGTTGACGGAGTTGCCGTTGACGGTGACGCGCACGTAGCGGGCGTTGCGCGCGGTGAAGCTGTAGCGCTCGAAGCTGGCGGTGGTGCCCGACGACGTCCTGGAGACGGCGGTGGACCAGGTGCTGCCGTCCGTGGACGTGGCGATGACGAACGTGTTGGTGCGCTCGTTGCCCCGGTGCCAGGCGAGGTCCACCGCGGACAGCGACTTCACGCTGCCCAGGTCGCCCCGGAGCCACTGCCCCACGCCGTCGCTGGACCACCGCGTGGTGAGGTTGCCGTCGATGGTGGCGGACGGCGTGTTGCCGTCATTGCCACTGGCGGTGACGGCGGTGAAGCCCGACGCGGCGAGCGCCGGTGTTGCGCCCCCGAGCAGCAGCAGCGCGCTCGTGGTGGTGACGTGACGCTTCCATCCCCCCCGGGACGACGGCGACGTATGGGATTGGGACAAGGTGCTTCCTCCTGGCGGCCGAGTACCGGTCCGCCCCCGAGGGCATTCCTTGTCGTTGCATGTTTCACTGGCGGAAAGAGCGGCGGCCCGCCTCCCTGCTTCCGGGTGACGGGCCGCGCGTGAAACCGTGTCTGCCTTTGCGTGCGGGCTACTCGCGCAGCCTCACCACCGCCGCGGAGGGGCCCTCCAGGCGCACGACGTTGCCGGTGAGCGGGGACCCTTCCACGGTGCCGCCGTAGCGCGGGTTCTCACTCCACACGACGATGCCCGCGCTCGCGTGCGGGGGCAGCGTGTGCACCAGCGAGCCCCGGATGTTCACGACGACGAGCAGCGTGTCCCCTTCCGCGCGGCGCTCCAGCACGAACGCGTCCGGGCCCAGCGCGCGCGCGTCGTGCGTGCCCTGACGGCTGGTGAGGATGGGCTCCGTGGCGCGCAGCCGCAGCAGCTCCTTGTAGAGCGTGTGCACGCCCCGGGCGTCCGCGCCGTCCAGCTCGTCCCAGTCCAGCGTGGAGCGGGTGAAGGTGTCGCGGGCCTGCGGGTCCGGGACCTCCTCGCCCTTGAAGCGGGAGAAGCCGGCGAACTCCTTGCGGCGCCCCTCCGTGACGAGCTTGCCCAGCTCCGCGTTGTGGTCCGTGAAGTAGAGGAACGGCGTGCGCGCGTTCCACTCCTGGCCCATGAAGAGCAGCGGCGTGAAGGGCGACAGGAGCAGCAGCGTGCTCATGGCGCGGTAGGCGGCCGGGGACACGTCCTCCGCCAGGCGGTTGCCGAAGGGCCGGTTGCCCACCTGGTCGTGGTTCTGGATGCAGTGGACGAAGTGCCACGGCCCCAGCCCCTTCGGGTCCGTGCCGCGCGCGTGGCCCAGGTTCTTGGACTTCTGGCCCGTGTAGAACCAGCCCTGACGCAGCGTCGCGGCCAGGTCCTCCGCGCTGCCGGTGTAGTCCTGGTAGTAGCCCTCGTGGTCGCCCGCGAAGGCGCGCCGCAGCTGGTGGTGCAGGTCATCCGCCCAGACGCCGTCCAGGCCGTAGCCGCCCTGGGAGGCAGGAGTGACGAGCTTGCGCTCGTTGCGCTCGTCCTCCGCGATGACGACGACGCGACGGCCGGAGCCAGCGGCGTGGGCGCGCTCGACAATCTCCGCCAGCAGGTGCGGCTGGCCGTCATCCACGAGGGCGTGCGCGGCGTCCAGGCGCAGGCCGTCCGCGTGGTAGTCGCGGATCCACATCTCCACGTTGGAGAGCACCAGCGAGCGCACGAAGCGGCTGCCCTCGCTGTCGTAGTTCACCGCGTCGCCCCAGGGCGTGTGGTGCTTGCCGGTGAAGTAGTGCGGCGAGTACGCGCGCAGGTAGTTCCCGTCCGGACCGAAGTGGTTGTAGACGGCGTCGATGAGCACCGCGAGCCCGTGCGCGTGCGCCGCGTCGATGAGCTTGCGCAAGCCCCTGGGCCCGCCGTAGGTGGCCTGCGGCGCGAAGAGGTCCACGCCGTCGTAGCCCCAGTTGCGGGCCCCCGGGAAGCTGGCCACCGGCAAGAGCTCCAGCGTGTTCACGCCCAGCTCGCGCAGGTGGGCGAGCTTCGGGATGAGCGCCTCGAAGGTGCCCTCCGGCGTGGCGGTGCCCACGTGCACCTCGTAGATGACCAGCGCCCGCGGATCCGGCCCCTTCCAGTGCGAGTCCGTCCAGCCGTGGTCGGAGCTGACGACCTCCGACGGGCCGTGCACGCCCTGGGGCTGCGAGCGGGACCACGGGTCCGGGAACGGGTCTCCGCCGTCCACGCTGAGCTTGTAGCGCGCGCCCTCGCCCAGGTCCGGCAGCGCGCCGCCGAAGCAGCCGTCCGCCTCCGGGGTGAGCGGCAGCTTGCGCAGGACGCGGTCCTCCGCGTCGTACAGCACCACGTCCACGCCCTTGTGGCCCGGCGCCCAGACGCGCCAGCGCACCGTGGAACCACCCTCCACCCACGCGCCCAGCCGCGGCGCCTGGGACCGTCCTTCAATCGATTGAGCCATGTCGTGTCCCTGTTAATGCGCCAGCGTGGACAGGGGGAGCACCCCCTGTACCGGAGTCCCACCGCTGTTCACGGGCCGACCTCTGGGGGGCCACGAGTGCGGACCGGCGGACGGAGGGCCGCATGCCGATGTCCGGTGGCGTGGAGCGTTCCTGGACCCTTCACGTCTTGTTGCCACCTTGGAATCCGGAGGGTAGTGTCAACCTCAAGCCTCTCACGATTAGAAGCTTAGTCTTCATTTACTGGAATTCACCTGATAATGAACAAGCCCCAGGGGCGCTCCTTTCCACCAGGACACCGCACATGGGGATACAGCGAAGCCACCCGGCTGCCGCATGGGTATGGGTCGCGGTGATGATGGGCTGCTCCACGCCGAACCCGGATGTCCGCGTCCGTGAGCTTCCGGATGGCCAGCTCCAGGTCACCGGTCCACTCGCGGGCCCCTTTGCCACGGTGGAGGAGCTCGCCGGGAACGCGTGCGACATCATGACCCGGCAGCCTGGCGCATCGTCTGGGGATTACGGGATGGAGTACTGCGCCCTGGTCTATTACTCGGGCGCGGAGGACGCGTACTACCTCAGCCATCTGTCCGACGTCCAAGGCACGAGCGTCGGCCGCACGAAGTCATGTCTGGTCCCCACGAGGCTGGATGATCCGCGGCACCTGGATGCCGTCATCCTGGGGCGGGGCCACAACCATCCCCACAACCGGCGCTTCTCCCAGAAGGACCTGGGGCGCGACCGCCAGTGGGTCCCCTCGCGGATCGCCGACTCGCGGACCGGCAAGGTCCTGCGGCGACACCTCCTGCTGTTCTACCGGGAGAAGGCTGGCGAGTGCCGTGCCTACAAATACGACTACACCGACCGCGAGGTGACCGCGCTGCGTGGGGGCGTCTGGGTCCCCATCGGCTCGGTCAGCGACGACCAGGGTAATATCGAGCTCTATGAAGGGCAGGACTGGACGCCATGAACATGCGCACGCGGCCTCACCGTCTGGCGCCCCTTCTCCTCGGCGTCATGGTCTGTGTCCTGGGTCAGGGCTGTAGCTACTTCGGCTATTACAAATACGAGCGGCCCGAACGCATCCCACCCGAAGAGGGGACACGCATCCGGGACCCAGACCCACGGACGTTCCAGACGACAACCGAACTGGAGGGCCCGACCTTCGCCGCGCTCCAGGTCGCGATGAAGGACTTCTTTCCTCCCGGCGCGAAGGCCAGCGGCAATCACGAACGGCTGGTCCGCTGTCTCGGGCGCAGGGACATCTTCGACGTCCGCATCCAGAAGGCGAACGACGACCTGTACGTCATCGACTTCTCCGCCAACCTCGACCGCTGCGAGGAGTGGCCACCCGACGCCGTGGTCCTGGACGCGGGCGCCACCTATCTCATTGACGGCAAGGGCCGCATCCTCGACATCCGGTAGCCCCGCTTGTCGTGTCCGGGCACGTCCCGGATGATGGGACGCCCCGCCGAAGCCCGCCCCCTCCTGGAGCCCACCGCGATGTCTCCCCGTTCCGGCGCCGAACCCTCCGCCTTCCCCGAAGGCCCGCCCATCCAGGAGCGCGTGGCCGCGCTGGAGGTGCTGTCGCCCAGGGAGATCGACGCGCGCCTGGGCGACCTGGGCTACCGGGGCCAGCCCGAGGCCCGCCGCGCGGCGTCCGTGCTCGCGTACCGCCACCTGCGCCGCATCCGCCGGCTGTACCTGGAGGGGCTGGAGCCGGAGCCCGGCACCCGTGAGAACGCCCTCTTCCTGGGCCCCACCGGCTCCGGCAAGACGTTCCTCGTGGAGCTGATGTTCCGCGAAATCCTGGGCGTGCCCACCGTGCTCGCGGACGCCACCCAGTTCTCCGAAACGGGCTACGTGGGCGACGACGTGAGCACGCTCCTGTCCCGCCTCTACGAGGCCGCGGAGCGAGACGCGGAGTGGGCCGCCTGCGGCGTCATCTGCATGGACGAGTTCGACAAGCTCGCCACCAGCCGCTCCGACAGCCGCTTCTCCGGCCAGCAGACCACCAAGGACGTGAGCGGCTTCGGCGTGCAGCGAAGCCTTTTGCACCTGCTGTCCGCGGCCCAGGCCACCTTCCCGCCGGACTTCGGCTTCACCAGCCGGATCCGCTCCGAATCCCTGGACATGGGCTGCGTCACCTTCATCGCCTGCGGCGCCTTCAGCGGCTTCCGGGGCACCGCGGAAACCATGGCCCATGTGGAGCGCGTGGGCTTCGGCCGCGAGCCGGGCAAGGGCGGCCAGAAGGACCTGGAGTCCATCGCCACGCGCATCACCGAGGAGCACCTGGAGAACACCACCGCGTTCTCCCGCTACGGCTTCATCCCGGAGCTCATCGGCCGCTTCAACCGGCTGGTGTCCTTCGCCCCGCTGGACGCGGCCACGCTGGGGGACATCCTCCAGGACACCGTGCTGCGCACCTGGGAGCGCGAGTTCGCCCACGAGGGCCTGCAGCTCACCGTGGACCCCGCCGTGCGCGAGTGGATTGTCGCCCGTGCCCTCAAGCGCGAGACGGGTGCCCGCGGCCTGCGCACCGCCCTGGCCCCCGTGCTGGAGCAGGCCGCCTACGAGCACTTCGGCCACGGCAAGGCCGCCACGGTGCGCCTGGTCCTGAAGGACGATGCCGTGACCGCCGTGCGCGACTGACTCGAAGCAGCCGACGTACCGGGGCCCGGTCCGCGGGGTCCCCGGAGCGTCGTTCAGCCGGGCCCGTCCTTCACCCGCGAGTCAGACGCCTTACGGTTGAGGCACACGACAGGCGCGCGGAGGCGGCCCATGGCACACATCAACCAGGAAGTCCCCCGGGAGCAGTGGGCGAGCTACCTCGCCGGCATCAGCAAGCAGGCCGCCACCCAGTGGGTGCGCGTGGAGTCCATCGACGCGGACACGGGCGACCAGCCCCTGGCGGACCGCCTGCCCCTGGTGGAGATCTCCCTGGAGAAGAAAGGCAGCGACTCCGGCGCGGTGCAGATCATCGTGGGCCGCGAGGATGAGCGCATCACCCACCGCATCCTCGAGCCGGACCTGCTCATCGCGGAGCTGGACAGCCAGAGCGGCGCGCTGGAGTGCCTGGAGATTGGCGAGCGCGGCGGCAAGACGCTCATCTTCTTCGAGCGCCCCGGCGAGGTGGAGGAAGTGACCGCCCGCTACTAGCAGCCCAGGGCGGAACGGCACGAAACGGCACGGGGCCAGCGGGAGCGCCCGAAGACGCCCCCACCAGCCCCTGCCCCCTCAAGGGTGACGCTCAGCTCACGGGTACAGCGCGCGGGCACCCTGCTTGTCCAGGGTGGTCAGCACGAGGTCGCCCGTCTGGGTGCCGTTGCACTGCGGGTAGTGCATGACCGACGCGCGGTCGTAGGTGGAGGTCAGCGCGCGCCACTGGTTGTCCTCGTAGCAGCCGCTCGCGGTGGAGCGGGTGTGCTCGTGGCGGAAGCCCAGCGTGTGGCCCAGCTCGTGGCGGATGACGCCCGTGAGCGACCAGGCGCCCGTGCTGGTGAAGGCGCTGCTGTTGACCAGGACGTTGCGGCCGGAGCGGCTGGAGTTCGGGAAGAACGCGCGCGCCACGTAGGACTGGCCGCTCACCGGACGCACGTCGAACAGCACGCCCGCCTGGGACGCGGTGCAGGACGCGTCGTACTGGGACAGGTAGGTGAAGTTGACGTTCGCGGTGGCCTCCCAGGCCGCCGTCGCGCTCGCCATCGCGTTCACCATCTTCGTCTTGTTGGAGCCGAAGTTGTTGCTGATGCAGTAGGTGAGGTTCAGCTTCTGGGTGTTGTTCCACTTGATGTCGCCGCCGATGTAATACACGGCGAGACCGTCCTGCGACTTGCCCAGCTGCGCCTCGACGACGTTGTGGAAGTAGGCCTTGAGCTCCTCCTCGGACTCCAGCGCCTCGTCACCGTTGACGATGATCTTCCCGCCCTCCCACGGCTCGCGGTAGGCGTTCGCCTGGAACTCCTCCCACGTGGGCTTGACCTCGGACTCCTGCGCCGTCTCGGGACCACCGCACGCGGCACCGAGCAGCGAGACACCGGCCAGCATCGCAACAGAGCGGAACTTGAGCATTGGGGGAACTCTTCCTGTCCTGCGAGGGATGCGCGGCCACCGCCTGGCCTTCCCGCCAGCCGCTGGCAGCCGCGCGCCGGGCCATTGAGCAACTGCCGGGCCAACGGGGGCTTCCCAGGGAGAAAAACAGGAAACGCAGGGATAGCTGGAGTGCTCCCGCTCCAGCCCCTCCCTCGTCAACCGTCACCTTACGTGACGTTCACAACGATAACCGTCTGGAAACAGGAGTGTTTTGCCGCAGGACTCCCGCTGTCCTCGAAAGGGACAGCGGGGTGTCCTGATTCCGGTCAGGTTCTCGGGCCTTTGTTTTGAGCCCCTAGAGGATGGCGCGGCGCATCTTCCAGTAGGTCTCCTTGGCCATGCGGAAGGTGTTGGAGCCCGGGGGCAGCAGGGTGCGCAGGAGCTCCGCGGACTGAATCTGGAGGGGGCGCACGCAGTGGGCATCCAGCTGGTGGCGCAGGTAGCCCACCATGTCGCGGCTGCGGTACTCGTTGAAGTAGTTGCGCAGCTCCGCCGCCGTGCGGGCCTTGCCGTTGTCCGCGTACTTGGCCACGTAGGGGCTGAAGTCCGGGTAGAGGCTGCCCTTGCCGAAGCCGCCGTGCACGGTGGTCTTCATGAAGTTGCCGATGAGCAGGTCGTCGAACACCTGGTACTTCACGGCGGTCATCAGCGAGTTGCGGGGCGCATCGAAGGTGATGCCCTTGTGGAAGCGGCGCTTGTTGAACTCGATGACGTGCTCCTTGCCGCCCACGCGGAAGCGCAGGAAGTCCAGCACGGTGCCCAGGTGTTCGACGGCGCGGAAGTACTGCTCCAGCGCTTTCGCCTCGTCCGCGTCCAGGCACTCGCTCCAGTCATCCCCGTACTCCTTGGGGTCCACCGGCTTGATGGCGCGCTCCTTCGGGTTGATGGAGACGGAGGAGTCGTTGGTGAAGTCGTGGCGCAGGAAGGCCGGGAGCATCTCGCAGGTGGTGGAGGCGAAGCCCCGCGCGTAGTCCGGCAGCGTGGTGGTGTACTCGGAGCACCAGACGCTGTCCGCGCGCTGGTACTTGTGCATGGAGCTGAAGGGCACGAAGTAGCGCACGCCGTACGTCTCCGCCATGCGCGCAATCGTTTGTCCCACGGGCGTCTTCGCCGCCGCGTACGGGAGGATGCGGTTCCCGTCCTCGGTGAAGAAGTTCATCATGTCCGCGTCGCCGTAGCCGGACAGGGCCAGGAGGTACGTCTCGCTGTACTCCTTGATGACCCGGCGCACGAAGCGGCCCTGGCCGCGGTCCCCGGCGTCGTTGAGGTTGACGATGAGCCGGCCGCCCACCTCCACGAGCAGCACCGCGTCCTGGTTCACGTCCGGCAGGCACAGCACGCGGATGCGCGGGGACAGGCGCGTCCACTGACGGTCCGCGAGCACCTGGACGCGGAAGCCCGCCTCGCGCAGGTCGTCACGGATGCGGCCGCCCACGTGGTTGGGGACCAGCAGCGTGCGCGAGCGCAGCTTCTCCAGCGACGCCATGCTCAGGTGGTCCGGGTGGCCGTGCGACAGCCACACGAAGGGGCAGTCGAGGATGGCCTGGCGCTGCTCGTCCGGAACCTCGTGGGACAGCGTCCAGCTGCCGAAGTAGGCGTCTCCGTCCGTCCAGGGGTCGGTCACCAGCACCGGCCCGTTGTCGTGACAGATGAGTGTGGCGTTGCCAATCGTCTCGAAACCCAGCTCCATCTTGCGCGCCCCCTTGAACCCCCACGCCGCTCCCAATGCGCGTGTGGGTGAGAAGGTGGCACCCGGACTTTTGCCTACAAGCTTGGGAAACAAGCTTCCCTGCCCGGCTGCATGCCCTCCGCGCCTGCGGCCCAGGAAAGGGCTTTCCCTTGTCAGGCGGTTCAAGGCGGATCCGCGGGCCCGTGCCGCGCCCTGGACTGGGGATCCGCTTGTCCCCTGTCCACCGCGAGACACGGGGCTCCGTCAGCGGCGCGACACGAGCGAGAGGATCTGCGGGCCGTAGCGCTCCGTGAGGGTGGGGCCCACGCCGTGGATGGACATCAGCTCCGCGCCGCTGGACGGCCGGGCGCTGGCGATGGCGTCCAGCACGCGGTCCGTGAGGATGCGGAAGGCAGGCACCTTGCGCTTGCGGGCCTCGGTGAGGCGCCAGGCCTTGAGGGACTCCACCAGGGCGGGCGACGCCGGTGGCGCCGCGTAGCCCGGCTCCGGCGGCGCGGTGCGGGACGCGTTCCACGACGCCCGGGACCCCGAGCCCGGCGACGACTCCGGCGTGGCGCGCGCCCTCCATCCACCGCGGCCCGGCGGGGGTGCGTCCGAGGGGAAGGCCTGTTGGTTGAAATCCGCGTCGATGGCGGGCTCGCGCGGCGTCCAGGAGTCGGTGCCACGGCGCCCCTTGCCGCGTCCCCGGGGGGAGGCCTCCGTGCTGGCAGCGCGCTTGCGGGACGTGCGCTTCGGGGTGCCGGCCGCGGTGCGGCCCTTGCGCTTCTTGGAGGGCACCTCGCGCGCCTGCGGCAGCACCACCTGTCCGGGGGCGATGACGCGCGCGCGGCGGCCGGTGTCCGTCAGGGACAGCCGCTGGAAGAGGATGACCTGGCCGTCCTTGTCGAAGGAGTCCGAGTCCAGGCGCACCAGCCCCGCGCGGACCAGTCCGCCCACGAGCCGCTCGAAGTCGCGGCGGTGGAGCTGTTCGCCGAAGAGCTCGCGGTGGAGCCGTCCGGTGGCCTGGCCGTCGCGGGCGTGCAGGGCCTCCAGGATGCGGCCCAGCGCGTGGGCCTCCATGGCGGAGGGCTCCTCGAAGCGGACCACCTCGCAGGACTCGGGGGCGCAGACGTCGCACAGGCCGCAGGCGGCGCCGGAGTCCTGCACGTCGCCGAAGTGCGCGACCAGGTGCCTCATGCGGCAGTCGTGCGCTTCCGCGTACCGGCCCATCTGCTCCAGGTGCAGCTGCTTGCGCTCGCGCTGCGCGATGTACGCCACGGCCCAGCCCGCGCGGCCGCGCCGCACGTCTTCATCCGGCGTCATCTCCACGCCGCCGTGGATCCACAGCTGCTCAAGCGCCTTGTCGAAGATTTCGGGGTCGCCTCGCACGCGGGCCTGGATGGAGGCCTTGGGCTCCAGCTCGTTGGAGGTGGCCTGGTAGATGCGTTCCAGGACGGAGGGGTCCGGGTAGTCGCGGCGGTGGAAGAACTCGTGGGTGCGCCGGTCCACGAAGGCGTGGAGCAGCACCGCGCGCGAGTCCTTGCCGTCGCGCCCCGCGCGCCCCAGCTCCTGGTAGTAGCCCTCCAGGCTGGCCGGCAGCGCCGCGTGGATGACGGTGCGCACGTCCGGCTTGTCGATGCCCATGCCGAACGCCGTCGTGGCGACGATGACCTCCAGGTGGCCCTTGAGGAACGCGGCCTGGATGCGGTCGCGCTCCTGGGGCTGGAGGCCCGCGTGGTACGGCGCGGTGTGGAAGTCGTGCGCGAGCAGGTCCGCGTACTGCTCCGCGTGCTTGCGCGTGGACGCGTAGACGATGGCGGGCCGGTGCTCGGGGTTGCGCAGCAGCGACAGGATGGCGTCGCCGCGCGCGCCCGGGTTCAGCTCGCGCACCTCGATGGCGATGTTGGTGCGGCGGAAGCCGTGGATGAAGGTGTGCGCGGCGCCACCCCGCGAGCCGCGCAGGCCCAGCTGCTGGACGATGTCCTTCTGCACGTCCGGCGTGGCGGTGGCGGTGAGGGCCACCACGGGGGCGGGACGCAACAGCGGCAGGCGCGAGCCCAGCAGCCGGTAGTCCGGACGGAAGT
This sequence comes from Corallococcus exercitus, assembly GCF_042231735.1. Lineage (GTDB taxonomy): Bacteria > Myxococcota > Myxococcia > Myxococcales > Myxococcaceae > Corallococcus > Corallococcus exercitus_B. Next base: position 7,392,365 of record NZ_CP102577.1, on the reverse strand, counting down.
CGTGGCCCCACTGCGAGATGCAGTGCGCCTCGTCGATGGCGATGAGCGACGGCGTGCGGCGGGCGAGCAGCTCCACGAAGCCGGGGACGCCCAGGCGCTCCGGGGCGATGAAGAGGAAGTCCAGGCGGCCATCGAGGTACTCGGCGCAGACCTGCCGGGAGGTGGCGCGGTCCCGGCCGGAGTGGATGCGGTCCGCGGCGAAGCCCAGCGACTGGAGCCGCAGCACCTGGTCCTCCATCAGCGCGATGAGCGGGCTGACGACGACGGTGGTGCCCGCGCGAGCGAGGCCGGGGAGCTGGTAGCAGAGCGACTTGCCCGCGCCCGTGGGCATGACGAGCAGCAGGTCCTCGCCGGACGTGGCCGCGCGGCAGACCTCTTCCTGGTACGGGCGGAAGTCGTTGAAGCCGAAGGCCTCCTTGAGCAGGCCGCGCAGCTTGTCCGGGGGCGTGGGCGCGCGGTGCACGCGCTCCGGCCGGCCGCTGCCCATGTTCACGGCCTGGGGCTGACGCTTCGCCCGCCCGAAGCCCTCGGAGGAGGCCTGCACGAACGCGGAGCGCACCTCCGCGGGAGGAATGTTGGGCGCGGTTCGGGCGGTGTTCCCGGCGGCCGACCCCGCCCAGCCGCCCGCGTGCGCATCGGAGCCGCCGTGGACACCGTGACGTGCATCGCCGATGGGGACCCCTGCGCCGGAGGTGCCTGTGGCGTAACGCGCATCGCTGACGGGAGCGCCTGCGCCCACGGCGCGACGCACGTCGCCTCCCGCGCCCTGGCCGAACGCCGCACCGGAGCCTGCTCCCGTGTGCGGCCTGCTCGCGGCGGCGCCAACCTCGTTGCGCGCGGTGTTGGCAAGGGCCGCGCTCCGCACGACGGCGGTCGCGGCCTCACGGGTCCGGAAGAGCTCCTCGGCGGGCGCCTGCGCGGGATGGGGCCGGGCGGTTTCAAAGCGTCCACTCACGGGCGCGGGGCCGCTCCGGGCCGTGGCCGGCGTGGGCGGCAGGGACGTGGGCGCCTGGCCCACGACCTCCCGCACATAGGCCTCGATGCCGCTCATGAACGCGTCCAGCGCCCCCTGTCCGCGCTCGATGCGCTGGAGCCACGCCTCCCACTGCCCCGTCATCACGGGGGACTTCACGTCCGGGTGCACCACCTGGATGAGGTGGATGCCCTTCTCCGTGGCCACCAGGCGCTTGCCCTCGCGGGTCAGATACTCGCGCTCGAGCAGGAGCTCGATGGTCGCGGCGCGCGTGGCGGGCGTGCCCAGCCCCGTGTCGCGCATCGCGTCCGCCAGCTCCCGCTCATCCAGCGTGCGCCCGGCGGACTCCATCGCCGTCAGCAGCGTCGCCTCCGTGAAGCGCGGCGGGGGACGCGTGCGCTTCTTCACCGCCTCCACGTCCGCCACCGTCTGCGCCTGCCCGCGCGCGAGCCCCGGCGGCAGGTCCTGCGGCTCGTCGTCCGGCTCGTCTTCCTTGTCCTTGTCCGCGCCCTTCTTGCCTTCGGCCTTGAGGCGCGGCGCCTTCTGCCCGCCCCCCACGTCCAGGACCTTCCAGCCCACCTTCTCCACCTGCGTGCCCGCGCTGTGGAAGCGGTCCACCACCGGCCCTGTGTCCCCCTTCGACGTCACCGCGGTGATGACCGTGGTCACCTTCCAGACGTGGTCCTCGTGCCACGCCTGGAGCAGGCGCCGGCACACCAGGTCATAGAGGCGCTGCTCGTCCGGCGACAGCCGCACGCCCGACGCCGGCATGGGCGTGGGGATGATGGCGTGGTGGTCCGTCACCTTCGCGTCGTCCACGTAGCGCTTGCCCAGCGGGTGCTCGCCCGTGCCCGGCGCCAGGTCCTCCTGGTACGGGGCCTGGATGGCGCGCACCACCTCCGGCAGCGTGTCCGCCACCGTCGCCGACAGGTGCCGGCTGGCCGTGCGCGGATAGCTCAAGAGCTTGTGCTTCTCATAGAGCGCCTGCGCGACCTCCAGCGTGCGCTGCGCGCTGAAGCCGAACAGCCGGTTCGCGTGGCGCTGCAGCTCCGTCAGGTCGTAGAGCAGCGGCGGCGGCATCCGCTTCGTCTCCGCGTCCAGCGACTCCACCGCCGCGCTGCCGCCGCGCACGCGGTCGATGATGCGGCCCGCCTCCGTGCCGTCCGCGTCCAGCCGGCGCGCCTCGCGCACGGAGTCGTAGCCCGGCGGAATCACCGGCTTGCCGTCCGGCCCCGAGCGGAACCACGTGCCCTGGTAGCGCGCCCCCTGCGGCACGCCCTTGCCGCGCGGCACGAAGGTGGCCACGACCTCCAGGTAGTCCCGGGGCACGAAGTCGCGGATGGCCAGCTCGCGCTCCACCACCATGGCCAGCGTGGGCGTCTGCACGCGCCCCACGGACAGCATGGTGCCGTAGGTCCCGCTCGCCAGCGTGTAGAGGCGCGACAGGTTCATGCCCACGAGCCAGTCCGCGCGGCTGCGCCCCATGGCGGCGTCCGCCAGCGGCGCGTAGGCCTTGCCGTCCTTGAGCTGCTGGAAGCCGTCGCGGATGGCGCGCTCGGTGAGCGACGACACCCACAGCCGGCGCACCGGCTTGCGGCACCCGGCGGCGGCGTAGATGTACCGGAAGATGAGCTCGCCCTCGCGCCCCGCGTCCGTGGCGCACACCACGGCGGACACCTCTGGCGCGTTCATCACCCGGCGGACGACCTCGAACTGCCCCTTCGTCGAGTCCGACACCACCAGCGGCCAGTCCTCCGGCAGCATGGGCAGGTGCGAGCGGTGCCACTTCTTCCATTCGGGCCGGATTTCATGTGGCTGCGCCAGGCCCACCAGGTGGCCAATGGCCCACGTCACGACGTAGCCGTTGCCGCGAAGGAAGCCCTCGCCGCGCTCGGTGGCGCCCAGCACCCGGGCGATGTCGCGCGCCACGGCGGGCTTCTCCGCCACCACCGCGAGGACGGAGCCCCGCCCACCGCGAGCCGACCCACCGTCCACGCTCCCGTCCCGCGACACCGTCCTGTCCCATCCGGGCGACTCGCCCATCTCATCCCACCTCATGGCCTGTCCCCTCCCCGCCCCGGCCGCCCACCCGCCGGGTCGGGCCCCCCGCAGTGCGCAGCCCTACCCTTCCCTATCGCGGCAGGCTGACATGGCCAGGGCCCACCTGTCCCGCTCCGTCACGCCCGCATGCCCTCCAGGGGGCCGGCAAGCTCGAGCCAGGAGGAAGGATGGCCCCGATCAAAACGGAAATCGCCCCGGCGCCAGCAGGCCCCGGGGCGACGCTCCTCACTTCGCACGTCCTGCGGCTTCAGTGCACCGGCGCGGGCTGCGACGCCGGCAGCTCCGGCCGCGCGGGAGGCGGCAGGGCGGGGGCCTGCGTGGATGACGCCAGGGCGGGCATGCGCGGCGACACCTTGCTGGTGATGAGCCGCATGTTCCGGCCCCCCTGGGTGAAGAACGTGTAGCCCCAGTTCAGCATCACGAAGAGGCGGTTGCGGAAGCCGATGAGGTAGGCGATGTGCACGCCCGCCCAGACGAGCCACGCGGGCAGCCCCTTCATGCGCCACTTGTCGTAGAGCAGGCCCACCGCGGAGCCGCGGCCCACCACCGCGAAGCTGCCCTTGTCGTGGTAGCGGAAGGCGCGCGGCGGCTGGTTCGCCAGGCGGGCGCGGAGGGTCTTCGCCACGTGCCGCCCCATCTGCATCGCCGCCGGCGCGATGCCCGGCACGGGCTTGCCGTCCTGCTCCGCCGCCGCCACGTCGCCAATCACATACACATCCTCCAGGCCCGGCGCGGTGAGGTGCGGCGTCACCTTCACCCGGCCCGCGCGGTCCAACGGCACCTCCAGCGAGCGCACCAGCGGAGACGCCGCCACGCCCGCGCCCCACAGCACCGTGCGCGTGGCGATGTGCTCGTCACCGAACGTGACGCCCTCCGCGTCGATGCCCGTCACCAGGGCCCCGGTGCGCACCTCGACGTGCAGCGCCTCCAGGTCGCGCTTCGCCCGCTCCGACAGCTCCTCCGGGTAGACATTCAGCACGCGCGGCAGGCCCTCCAACAGGATGACCCGCGCCTGGCGCGTGTCGATGCGCCGGAAGTCCTTCGGCAGCGAGTGCCGCGTCATGTACGCGAGCGCCCCCGCCAGCTCCACGCCCGTGGGCCCCGCGCCGATGATGACGAAGGTCATCCACTCGCGCTGGCGCACCGGGTCGGGCTCGCGCTCCGCCGCCTCGAAGGCCGTCAGGATGCGCTCGCGGATGCGCACCGCGTCGTCCAGCGTCTTCAGGCCCGGCGCCACCTGCGCCCACTCCGGGTGCTTGAAGTACGAGTGCGACGCGCCCGTGGCCACCACCAGCGAGTCGTAGGGAATCTCCCCGCCCTCCACGACGAGCACCTTGCGGCGCGCGTCCACCGACTTCGCCTCGGCCAGCAGCACCTCCGTGTTGCGCGAGTGCAGCACGCTGCGGATGGGCGCGGAGATGTCCGCGGTGTTCAGCACCGACGTCGCCACCTGGTAGAGCAGCGGCTGGAAGAGGTGGTGGTTGTAGCGGTCCACCACCGTCACCCGCACGTTGTCCGCCTTGCCCAGGGCCTTCGCGGCCTGAAGCCCGCCGAAGCCCGCTCCCACGATGACCACGTGATGCCTGCTGTCCCGGTCGCGTTCCATGTCGGGAAGGTGCGGACGCGTGACGCGCCCGGCCAGCGCCTGTTGTTCCTCGCCTGCCCGCCGCCTCGCGTCCGGAAGCCCGGCCGCCCCACGACCGGGCACAGCCGGCGTCAGGTGTCCGTCGGCGGCGTCACGGACACGAGCAGGAGCTGCCGGTGGATGCGCTCCACGTGCAGCAGCATCGCGCCCAGGGTCGCGGTGTTGCCCACGCACGGCAGGATGGCCGAGCGCAGCTCCCCCAGGACGCCCGTGCCCGTGGGCCCCGTGGCGCTCCACGCCGCCGCCACCTCCTGGCGCGCGCCATCCGACAGGTCCACGTTCCGCGTGTCCTTCGGGATGAAGCGCGAGGAGGCCTTCACCAGGCTGGCCAGCAGCGCGGCCACCGTCTCCGGCTTCGTGCCCTCCTGCTTCAGCCGGTAGGCCATGCCCAGCGAGTGCAGGCCGTTGAGCCCTTCGCGCGGCTTGCCCTCCGGGGACAGCAGTCCCTCGCGCAGGTACTCCGCGGGCCGGGTGGCCGACAGGTCGACGTTCTCGCCGTTCGCCATGGATTCACCAGGAGGAAGAGGTGCCGCGCCCATCACATCACGGCAGCGCCGCGAGCGCGTCCCGCACGTGCTTCTCGATGGCGGGAAGCTCCTGGTCCGTCCACCTGGGGCCGGACCAGGGCAGGCCGTGCAGCGCCGCCAGCAGCGCCTCCAGCCGGGCGCGCCTGTCCCCGGTGCCCGCGTCGCCGTCCACCGTGGCCTTCACCTCGCGGGCCACCCGGGCCTCCAGGGTGTCGCGCACGCAGCAGACGTAGACGTCCTCTTCCGGCAGCCGGGAGCTCGCGGGCGCGGCACGGCCCGCCTGGAGCACGCGCTCGTGCGCGGCCACGACGCCGGGCAGGAGCGACACGAGCGGCGCCGGCTGGGCCAGGAGCGCCGCCAGGTCCCGGTAGCCCTGCTGGAACGCGGGGTTCACCTTCCCCAGGCGCTGGTAGCACCCCGCCGCGTTGGGATTGAACGGCGTGGCCGCCACGCCCGCAGGCCCCGGCGACGCGGGCTTGCAACCCGACAGCAGGCTCCAGAGCGCCCCCAGCATCAGGAGCGCCCGGAACCGCGAAGGGAAGAAAGGCTGTCGCGCCATGCCATCGTCCAATCCCTCGCTCCGGCTCAGCCCGCCTTGGCGGTGCCCTTTGCCTGGTGCCAGGCGGCGAGCACCTCCTTCTCCCTGTCAGGCGACAGGCCCGAGCGCAGCTTCTCCTGGCGGTCCTTCGGCAGTCCGTGGAACCAGGTCAGCGTGTCGCGCACGGTGTCCGCGAGCGGGCGGGTGGTGAGCCCCGCCTGCGTGGCGCGGGCGATGCTCACGGCGCCGATGCCGCTCTCCGGGCCGGTGCGCGGCACCCACGCGGGCATGTCCCCGAAGGCCGTCACCTTCTGCTGCTCCAGGAACGCGCTGTCCACCCAGGTGAAGCGCGCGTCGCTCCCGGTGGCCTTCTGGATGTCCTCCAGCATGCCCTTCATGTTCATGGGCTTCAGCGGCCCGGTGACGTTGAAGATGCCCGCGGTGCGGCGCTCCACGTTGCGGATGATGAACGCGGCCAGGTCGCGCGCGTCGATGATCTGCACCGGGTCCTCGCCGTCGCCGGGGGCCAGCACCTCGCCGCCCCTCGCCACGCGCAGCGGCCAGTAGGTGAAGCGGTCGGAGCCGTCATCCGGACCCACGATGAGGCCGGGGCGGATGTTGAGCGTGCGGCCGGGCAGCGCCGTCTCCGCGGCCTTCTCGCAGAGCGCCTTGAGCGGGCCGTAGCTCGTCTCGCTCACCTCCTCCACGGTCTCGTCGGGGATGGTGCCCACGGCGTCGGACTCGTTGAGGTCCTTCTTCGTCATCTCCTTGTAGACGGACACGCTGGAGATGAAGACGTACTGCCCCACGTTGGGAGCGAGCAGCTCCGCGGACGCCTTCACGATGCGCGGCACGTAGCCGGACGTGTCGATGACCGCGTCCCACTTGCGGCCCGCCAGCGCCTTCAGGCCCTCGCCCTTGTTGGGGTCACGGTCGCCCTGGAGCTTCTCCACGTCCGGGAAGAGGCCCGGGTTGGACTTGCCGCGGTTGAAGAGCGTGAGGGTGTGGCCGCGGGCCTGCGCCGCCTGCACCAGCGCGGGGCCCAGGAACCGGGTGCCGCCCAGGATGAGGAGCTTCAGGGGCTTGCCCGGGGCGTCATCCCCGCCCTTGCTCGCGTCGGACGCCGAGCCGGGGCCGGGGCCCGCCTTGGGGGACGAGGCACAGCCCAACACCTGGACCGCGCCCAACGCGGCCGCTGCTTGAATCACGCCTCTTCGGGACAGCTTCATGCCGTGGTTCCTCCGGGAAGGGTCGTCTGCGGAATGACTTCAGCGGCGCGCGTGCGCTGCTGGCGCGCCAGGTACAGGGCCACCGCGAGCCACAGCGCGGCCAGGGGCACGGCCGCCAGCGACAGGCCCGTCATGCCCAGGCCCAGCGCCGTGAGTCCGCCCTGCAGCCACGCGCTCAGCGTGTCGCTGCCGCGGTACACCACCGTGTCGATGAAGCTCTTGGACTTGTAGCGGGCCTCGCGGTCCACCGTGGTGAACAGGATTTCGCGCGACGGGCGCTCCAGCGCGTAGTGGCTCGCGCCCCTCAGCGACTTCACGCCGATGAGCACCCCCAGCACCGGCGCGAACGCGAGCACGCCAAACCCTATCAACGTCAGCACCGGCGCCACCGCCATGGCCACGCCCAATCCCAGCCGGGAGATGACGCGCCCGGTGACGAGCGTCTGGATGCCCAGGGTCAGGACCTGCACCCAGAAGTCGATGTCCGCGAACGCCGCCGTGCGCGCCGCCGCGTCCTTCGCCAGGGACGCGACGAGCTGCACCTCCTGGTAGTACAGGAACGTGGAGGTCGCCGCGTACAGCAAGACCTGGAGGCCCAGCGCGAGCAGGAACGGCGACGTCACCAGGAGCCTCAAGCCCGCGAGCATCCCGCCGCCCACCGGCCCCTCGCGCGTGGCGGGCTGGTGCTGCACGTCCCGGGCCCAGTGGCCCAGGCGGCGCACGCACTGCGCGCTCACCTCCAGCATCACCGCGGACACGAGGATGAGGTTCACCGGCCCCACCGGCTCCGCCAGCCGGCCCACCAGGAACGGGCCGACAATCATCCCCGTGGTGCCGCCCGCGGCGATGAAGCCGAAGAGGCGCTTGCCCTGGTCGCTGGCGAACACGTCCGCCATGAAGCTCCAGAAGATGGAGACGACGAACAGGTTGTAGACGCTCAGCCAGACGTAGAAGGCGCGCGCCACGCCCTCCTTCGCCACGCCCCACTTGAGCAGCGCGAAGAAGGCCAGCAGGTTGAAGAGGAAGAAGCGGTAGACGCGCGGCACCACCACCCGCCGGGGATAGCGCGCCACCAGCGCGGAGAAGGCCGGCACCGCCAGCAGCATCACGACGAACGTGACGGTGAAGAGCCAGGGCAGGTGCTTCACGTCCCCCGCGGTGCCCATCTCGTTGCGGATGGGCCGCAGGATGGCGTAGCCGCACATCAGCGTGAAGAAGTAGACGAACGCCCCGAGGACCGCCCCCACCTCCTCGTCACGGACGTCCACGAAGCGCTTGAGCATGTTGGCGGCGCCCTCAACGTGCGCGACGGCAGGCTATTCCCTGCCTGCCGGTCTGTGGAGGAAACAGGCTATTTCGCCGCGAGGATTTCCCGCACGGTGGCCTCCACCCGGGGGAGGGCCGCCTCGATTTCAGCCACCGAGGTGGCGCCCACGGAGAGGCGGAACCAGCCGGTGTCCTCCGCCAGACCGAACGCCTGGAAGGGCACCACCGCGAAGCGGGCCTTCTCCAGGAGGCGCTTGCGGATTGCGTCATTGGTGGTGAGGCCGTCCCTGCCCACCACGTCGAAGCGCACGGTGAGGTAGATGGCGCCCTGCGGCGCGATGGCGTGCACCGGCAGGCCCGCGTCCTTCATGCGCTGGAAGCCCTTGTAGAGGGCGTCCAGGCGCACCTCCACGCGCTGGCGCATGGTCGTCAGGAAGGACTCGGTGGCCTGGGTGTCGTCCAGGTAGCGGGCGGTGGCGAGCTGTTCGGCCTTGGGCGCCCAGGCGCCCACGTGGCCCAGCACGTCGCGCATGCGGGAGATGAGGGTGGGCGCGCCCACGCCCCAGCCCACGCGCACGCCGGTGGCGGCGAAGGCCTTGCTGATGCCGTCCACGAACACGGTGTACGGCGCCATCTCCGGCACCAGCGCCACGGGCGTCACGTGCTTCGTGCCGCCGAAGCTCAGCACCCAGTAGATGTGGTCGTACATCAGGATGAGGGGCTTCTGGCCGCGGCCCTCGCGTGCGCGGTTCTCCTCCACGATGCGCTGGCAGATGGCGCGCAGGGCTTCCGGGTCCACCATGGTGCCGGTGGGGTTGAGCGGGCTGCACAGGCAGAGCAGGCGCGCGGTGGACAGGTGCGGCTCCAGCTGCGCCAGCGTGGGCATGAAGCCCGCCGCCGCGTCCGTGGTCACGACGACGCTCCGGGCGCCCAGCATGTGGGCGTAGTGGTTGTTGTTCCACGACGGCACCGGGTAGACGACGACGTCGCCCGGGTCGAGCACCGCGCGGAAGATGGCGTAGATGACCGGCCGCGCGCCGCCCGCGATGGTGATGCCCTCCAGCGGGTACTTCAGCCCCAGGGAGCGCTCGTAGAAGCGCTGCACGGCCTGGCGCAGGTCCAGCACGCCGTCGGACGGCGGGTAGTTCGTCTCACCGGCCTGGAGCGCGGTGCCAATCTGGTCGCGCAGGCCGTCCGGGATGGGGAACTCCTTCGGGCTGAAGTCCCCCACGGTGAGGTTGCAGACCTGGTTGCCCTTGGCCACGAGCTCGCGGATCTCCGCCGCGATGCGGAGGATTTCGCTGCCCACGAGTCCGCGCACCATGGAGCTCACGGTGGTGTCGTCGCGGGAGGGACGCGGGAGGGAGGTCAGGTCGAGGGCCATGGGGCGGAACTCTCCAGTGCACGAAGGGGGCCGGGGGACGCGGCCGGCCGGACCCTATACGCAACGGGCCCGGCGGGGCGCATCTTCCAGGCACCGGGGGCATGGCCTCCGCCCACGGGGTGTGCGAGGACTCGGGAAGTCCCCGGGTGACGGGGTTGACGGGAGGAACCGGATGCACGTGCGACAGGGGCTGTACGCGCTGGGAGTGGCTTGCGGACTGCTGGGCCTGGGGTGCCAGAAGCAGGAGCCCCCGACCGTCCCCATGGACGTGCCGGCCGTGCCCCCGCCCTCCAACACCGTGCCCCGGGAAGGCCCCGCGGCCACGGCCCCGGTGGTGCACCAGGTGCTGGACGTGAAGGAGGCAGGCCCCAAGGCCACGGCCGCTGCCGTGCCGGACGCGGGCAGGCCGACGGCGCAGGTGGATGCGGCGCCGGACGCGGCGTGGACGACGGCGGCGGTGCAGAAGCCGCGCGGCGAGCCGCCCTCCGTCACGCTGCGCTCGGTGCGCACGGGGACGCACGCGGACTACGACCGCACGGTGTTCGAGTTCGACGGGCCGCGCCTGCCGGGCTACCACCTGGGCTACGTGAAGACGCCGGTGCAGCGCTGCGGCTCGGGCGACGACGTGACGCCGCCGGGGCAGGCCGCGCTGGAGGTGCGCTTCACGCTGGCGCGGGCCCACGATGACCAGGGGCAGGCCACGGTGGCGCAGCGCACGCTCAAGCCCGCGCTGCCGTCCGTGCTGGAGCTGGAGCGGCTGTGCGACTTCGAGGGCGAGGTGACGTGGGTGCTGGGCACCACGCGTCGCGCTCCGTTCCGCGTGCTGGAGCTGACGAACCCCACGCGCCTCGTGCTGGACGTCCAGCACTGAGGCGGCAGGCTCAAGGCTACTTCTTCGGCGGCTGAAGGCGCTTCTTCGCGATGAGGTCGCGCGCTTCGCGCTCCGAGTCCGCGAAGTCCACTTCCACCGTCCACTTGCCCGTGAAGTACAGGGCGAGCATCAGCGCCTTGGCGCCCGCGCGCTGGAGCGGGCCCGTGCCCAGGTAGACGTGGCCGCGGAACCACTCGGCCTTCGCCTGCGCCACCAGCAGCTCACGCGCGTCCTTCTCGATGCTGGAGTTCGACACGTCGGAGATGACGAACACCGGCCCCTTGGCCGACACCTCCTGACAGATTTCCAGCACCTTCTTCGAGTCCTCCAGCTTCGAGGGCCCGTTGAACTTCATCACCAACAGGTCCGGCTCTTCGAAGTACGCGCGATGCGCTCCGAACTCCCACTCACGATGATTCGCCACGCGGTCCGTGCCTCACCCAGATCAAGAATTGCGCAGACCCGATAGCATCGAGAACGAGGATTTCCAAGGAGCGTGGGAAGACCCCGCTCGGGTCGTGCACGACGTCTGTCCTGACTGACCCGGGGCCATGAGCAGACGCGGCAGGCGGCCGAGCCCCAGCCCCCAGGCCTGTCCACACGAGCAGAGGTCAGCGAGGAAGGGCCGTGCTCTTGCGGTACTCGGAAGGGGTGACGCCGAAGCGGGCACGGAAGCGGCGCACGAACTCCGACAGGTCCCCGAAGCCACACGCGAAGGCAACGTCCGCGATGCGCGCATCGTCCGTCCGCAGCCGCTCGGCGGCGAGTGTCAGGCGGCGGCCCAGGATGTAGCTGTAGGGGCTCTCTCCCACCACCTTACGGAAGGTGCGCAGGAGGTGATGACGGCCCATGCCCAGCTCCTCCGCGAGCATCCCCAGTGAGAGCGGTTCCTCCAGGTGTGCCTCCATCCACCGCACCGCGTCGCCCATCCGGCGCTCTTCGTGGGCGGTGATGGGGCGGGCCCTGCCCTCGTGGACGCCGCTCAGCGCCGCGCCCGCCATCCGCAGCGCCAGCTCCTCCGCGCCGCACAAGCCCGGCTGCTCGGTCAGCGACTGGGCGCCAGCGATGAGCGGTGCAAGGCGCTGAAGCGGTGGGAGCCGGTGCGCGGGGAAGTCCGTCCGCGCCACCCCGGACAGGTCCCTGGCCACCTCTTCCATGAGCGCGGGGTCGAAGGAAAAGGCGACGCAGCGGTCGCCCACACCGTGCTCATGTCCGCAGCAGAAGGACGCACCCTGCTCCCCCAGCAGCAGGGCCCCCGGGGTCAGCAGCACGCGCCCACCGCGGGAGCGGTAGGAGAAGCTTCCCGCCAGGACCGCGGAGACGGACACCCAGGCGTGCTGTTCCTCGAAGACAGGGTCCTTCGGGCCGGAGCGGCAGACGATTTCTCTCACGCGCCACCCGTCACCAGAGGCCAGCGGACGCACCGTGGTCAGGTCCACTTTCCCCAAGTCGGCCACGGTCCGTCCTTCCATCCTTCCCCCGGACTTCCAACGGGGTGAGCGAATCATGGCAACGGAAGCAAAGACAGTCACGCGGGAGCTCCTCTGGCGCCGCGTGATGGATGAGCTGGGGTTCGAGCATGCACAGGTGCGGCGCGGCCCGGAGGGCACCGAGTTCTCCGGCGTCATCCTCGTCGCCGAGCAGGGCGCGCCGCTGCGGGCGGAGTACTCGGTGGTCTGTGACGATGCGTGGCGCACGCGCCGGGTGAGCGTGACGCAGGCCTGGCGCGGCGAGCGGCGGACGCTCACGCTGGAGCATGACGGCGAGGGCCGCTGGCGGAAGGACGGGGCCGCGGCGGCGGAGCTGGAGGGATGCATGGACGTGGACCTGGGCCTGAGCCCCTCCACCAACGCCCTGCCCATCAACCGGCTGCGGCTTCACGAAGGCACCTCCGCGGAGATCCGCGCGGCGTGGGTGCGGTTTCCCTCGCTGGAGGTGGTGCCCGCGCGGCAGGGCTATGCGCGCGTGGGCCCCGCGCGCTACCGCTACGAGAGCCTGGAGAGCGCCTTCACCGCGATGCTGGACGTGGACGCGGACGGGCTGCCCATCGAATACGCCGGCATCTGGCGCAGGCTGGCGGGAGGCCCCGCCGCACCGGCGTCCGTCACCCAGGAGTTCGTGGACGCGCTGGTGAGCCCGGGTCCTTCGGGGGAGCTGGGGGATGCGGCGGCCACCTTCGGGTGGCTGGTGGGAGGCTGGGCGGGGACCATCCAGGACCACGACCCGGACGGGACCGTCCGCCAGAGCGACGGCGAGTGGTGGTTCCACTGGGTGCTGGACGGCAGGGCCCTGCAGGACGTCTTCATCGTGCCGTCGAGGCGTGCCGCCGCGCAGCCTGCGCCGGGCGCGAACAAGCGCTACGGCACCACGGTGCGCTCGTTCGAGCGAAACAGTGGGAAGTGGCGCATCGTCTGGGTGAGCCCCACGGGCGGCGCCATCAACCGGCTCGACGGGGGCCGCGAAGGGGACCGGCTCGTCCTGCTGGGTGAGCACGCCGGGAAGCCCATTCGCTGGAGCTTCTCCGACATCGGGCCGGACCGCTTCACCTGGCGAGGGGAGGTGCAGGACAGCGCCGGCCAGTGGAGCCTGCAGTCCCGCTTCGACATGCGACGCATCGCCTGAGCACGAGGCCCCGGCTCTCCATGCCGGTTTTCCAAAACCTGTCCGACAGTCGGACAGGTTTCCAAAGCACGGACGCGGCGACCCTCCCCAGGCACGCGTTTCCAGAACCTGTCCGGCTGTCCGACAGGTTTCGGCCGCGAGGACACGGCGGCCGTCCCAGGTACGGGATCCAGAACCTGTCCGACCGGTTTCCGCCGTGCGGACGCGGCGGCAGCCCCGGGCCCCGGAGGTTCAAAACCTGTCCGACTGTCGGACAGGTTCGAGCGATACGCCCGGACGGGCCGTCGCCACCAGAAGCTCGCTATGCCCTGGCGCGGAAGGTGCAGCTCATCACGTCCCGCTTCGCAGGCGGGCAGCGGCGGCGTCCAGCCGCGTCAGCAACTCCGCGTGACGGGCCCCTGACTCGGCTCCGCCCGCGCGCAGCGCCATGGCCAGCACCCGCGGCAGGTTGAGCGCGGCGCCCGCGCGCAGCCTCTGCTGATACTGCGCGGCCCAGTCCCGCGGGATGCGCAGCGACCAGTTGCGCGCGTCCACGGAGCCCGGGGCGTTGTACGTGTCGGGCATGCCCAGCAGGTCCGCGAAGAACACCATCACGCTGCGCGCACGGCTGGCGAACAGGTCCGCGAACTTCGCCTGCGCCAGCAACCCCGGGTCCCGCGCCAGCTCACGCGCGAAGTCCTCACGCCCTTCCACTTCGGGGTGCAGCCGCCAGGCGAGGTAGTCCGCCTGGGCGCGCAGCGCGTGCTTCCACTGCCATTCAGAGACGAGCCGCCAGAGCGACTTCGTGTCGTGGTTGCCCACCATCACCCAGTCCTCGGGGGCCACGTTCTCACTGCGGTACACGTCCGCCGGGTTCTGGAGGTCCGCCTTCTGCGTGACGCGGAAGCGGCCCAGGCCATCGCGGGCCATCACCCGCGAGAGCTCATGGGGCAGCGTGCTCAGCACCTCGCACAGCACGTCCTCGCGGGCCCGGCCGCGCTCCCGCGCCGTGCGCACCACCGAGTCGAACAGGATGGCGTAGCGCCCCACCTGCTCTTCCGTGAGCCACTTCACCCAACCATCCGCGTGACGCGACACCAGGCGGTCCAGCTGTTCCGGAGCCACGATGGCGTACCGCGCCAGCTCCGGGTGGTCCGGCAGGTCCGGCGAGGAGAACAGCCGCGCCCCACCCTGCACCGCGCGAATCGGATCCGCCGAACCCCCGCGGTACACCCACGGACACACGAGCCCGTGCGGATGATCGATGCGCAGCCCGTCGTACTCGGACAGCATCTTGCCCAGCCGCGAGTCCATGTAGCGCAGCACCGGCCCGGGGCCGGAGCCGTCCGGCGCGACGTACTGCGCGGGGTCCAGCACCGGGTAGTTCCACGGCTGCCCCTCCGGGTTGGTGCGGCTGGGCGGCGCGCCCATCAGGTAGTCGCGCAGGAACAGCCCCTGCCGCGCCCACGTGTCCCGGGGCGAGAAGCCAATCTGGAGGTCCCCGTACAGCTTGAGGCCCCACGCCCCCACGCGCTCGCGCAGGAGTCCATGCTGTTCATGCACGAGGAACTGACGGAAGGCGTACTGCTCCACCGCCTCGGCTTCGACGCTGAGCAACTCCCGGATGCGCGCCTCCGCCAGAGTCACCTCTTCGGGACGCGGCGCGAACAGGCGCCCCTCCAGCGAATCCGCCCAACCGCGCCAGTCATCCGGCGTGTGGTGCCGCGTGGCGAGCACATCGAAGAGCGCGTCCCGCTCCAGCCACTCCCGGTGCTCCACGCGGAAGTCCTCGAAGCGCTGGACGAGCCCGGGCTCCCGGGTGCGGCGGAAGGTGTCCCAGGCCGCCTGGAGCGCCAGGGCCTGGCCCCGGCACGCGGACTGGTAGCGCGCCTCCGGTCCACCGTCCGTGGGCACTTCGGAGGCGAGCCGGGCCAGCGTGTCGGAGGACAGCAGCGCGCCCCACGGCCCTTGTGGATCCATGAGCGGTGCGAGCGCCACGTTCAGCGTATTGCGTGAGAACAACGTGCCGTCATACGGCGACGGGTTGTGCGAGGTGGTCTGTCCCTGCGGTCCCAGCTGGATGCCGGTGAAGCCCAGGTCCCGGGCGAAGGCGAGGAAGCGCGCGGCGCCCTCGGAGTACGGCGAGCCCCGCCCCAGGTCCTCTCCGGGGAGGCCCGGGAAGCTGGGGTCATGGATGCTCAGGACCCAGCGGGTGACGCCCAGTGCTTCCAGGGCTTCGGTGACGAGCGAGCGGTGCGAATCGGGCAGCGGCGACAGGAGCTCCACGCTCCCGACCCTATGGCCCCAGGCCCCATGCGCCAACCGTTCCTTGAGGGCGACGCGAGCTTCCCTCCCGCGTCAGTCCTGCCGTGCCTGCGGCTGCGGCCGGGGCTCACCGCCGCCATGCGCCGGCCCGTGTGCCTGCCCGTTCGCCTTGAACACCCGGCGCAGCTTGCCGGTCATCCACGCGCGGGCGTCCGTGAGGATTTCATACACCGTGGGTATCACCAGCAGCGTGAGCAGCGTGGACGTGATGACGCCGCCAATCACCGCGCGGCCCAGCGGCGCCCGGAAGTCGCCGCCCTCGCCGTGTCCCAGCGCCACCGGCACCATGCCCGCGATGAGCGCCAGCGTCGTCATCATGATGGGCCGCAAGCGGATGCGCCCCGCTTCAATCAAGGCCTCGCGCAAGGGCATGCCCTTCTCGTGCTGCCACTTGGCGAAGTCGATGAGCAGGATGGCGTTCTTCGCGACGATGCCCATCAGCAGGATGACGCCGATGAGGCTCATGATGTTGAGCGTGTCCCCCGTCACCACCAGCGCCAGCACCACGCCGATGAGCGACAGCGGCAGCGACACCAGGATGGCCAGCGGATCCACGAACGAGCCGAATTGGATGACGAGGATGAGGTACATCAGCATCACCGCCACGCCCAGCGCCAGGAACACCCGGCCGAACACCTCCTGCTGGTCCGCGGACTCGCCGCCCGTGGACACCTCGTAGCCCGGCGGCACCTTCACCGCCTCGAGCCGCGTCTGGATGTCGTTCATCACCTCCGACAGCGACCGCCCCGCCACGTTCGCCTGCACGTTGATGACCTTCTCGCGGTTCAGGTGATCAATCTGCGCCGGGCCCACGGTCTGCGTCACCGTCGCCACCTGTCCCAGCGGCACCACCACCGGAGTACCCGTGGCGGTGGAGCCCACCACCAGCGGCAGCTGCGCCAGGTCGGACGGGTTCTCACGGAACTGGGGCGCCAGGCGCACCATCACGTCGCGCGTCTCACCAATGGGGTCCACCCAGTCGCCGGAGTCCAGGCCCGCGAAGGCCGGCCGCAGCGACTGCGCCACCTGCCCCACCGTCACGTTGAGCTGACCGGCGACACCGCGGTTGAGCTCCACCTCCAGCTCCGGCTTCTCACCACGCGTGGACAGCCCCACGTCCACCGCGCCCGGCACCTGCTTGACCTCCTTCATCACCTGCTGCGCGAACTGGTTGAGCCCCTTGGACTCCGGCCCGCGCAGCTCCAGCTGGATGGACTTGATGGCGCCGCCGAAGCCGCTGGTGAACACCGACACGTTCGCGCCGCCCACCGCGAGCAGCTCCTCGCGCAGCGTCTTGCCCAGCACCTCCTGGCTCGCCTTGCGCTCCGTCTTCGGCTTGAGCCGCACGTACACCAGCGCCTGGTCCACGCCCGGCGAGCGCAACGGCAGCGGCACACCGATGGTCGTGTACGTGTACGCGACCTCCGGGTGCTGGCGCGTGAGGCGGGACACCTCCTCCACCTTGCGCCGCGTGTAGTCCAGGCTGGAGCCGGCGGGCGTCTCCACCAGCATCTCAATCTCCGCGCGGTCGCTCACCGGCACGAAGCCCGCGCCGCCAAAGACGCCCTGCAGCGCCACCGCGCCCACCAGCGACCCCACCGCCAGCAGCACCATCGCGAGCCGGTGATCCAACGCCCACGCGATGACGCCCTTGTAGCGGTCCGCCTGCCGGTCGAACCAGTGGTTGAAGCGCTCCAACCCGCGCGAGATGAAGTTGCGCCGCTGGCCCTTCTCCACCTGCGGGTCGGGCCAGTACGCGCTGAGCATGGGGTCCAGCGAGAAGCTCACGAACAGCGACACCAGCACCGAGCACGCGATGGTGAGCGCGAACGGCTTGAACCACTGTCCCGCCACGCCGTACATGAACGCCACCGGGACGAACACCGCCACGATGGAGAACGTCGTCGCCGCCACCGCGAGGCCAATCTCGCTCGTGCCCTCGCGCGACGCCGTGTAGTGGTCCTTGCCCATCTCCACGTGCCGCACGATGTTCTCGCGCACCACGATGGCGTCGTCGATGAGGATGCCGATGGCCAGCGTCAGGCCCAGCAGCGACATCGTGTTGAGCGTGAAGCCGAACGCCCACACGCTCACGAACGACGCCAGCACGGACACGGGCAGCGCCAGGCCGGTAATCACCGTGGAGCGCCACGAGTTGAGGAACAGGAACACCACCAGCACCGTGAGCAGCGCGCCTTCAATCAGCGCCTGCTGCACGTTGACGACGGAGTTCTCCACGCGCGTGCCCGCGTCGCGGACGATCTCCAGCTTCGCGTTGGCGGGCAGCCGCTGCTGGAGCATCTTCACCCGCTCGCGCACGCCGTCCGCGACCTCCGTGGTGCTGTAGCCCTTGGCCTTGATGACCTCGATGCCCACCGCCTGCGCGCCGTTGTAGAGCGACAGGGTGCGCGGCTCCTCGGTGCCGGCGAACACGTCCGCCACCTCGCCCAGCCGCAGCGTGCGCCCGCCTCTCTCCGCGATGGGCACCTGCGCGAAGTCCTCCGGCGTCTCCAGGCGGCCCTTGAGGCGGATGGTGCGCTCCTGCAGCTCCGTGTTGAGCCGGCCCACCGGCGCCGCCAGGTTCTGCGCCTGGAGCGCCGCCACCACCTGCGCCACCGACAGGCCCGCCGCCTGGAGCGCCGCGGGCCGCACCTGCACCGTCATCTCCCGGTCCACGCCGCCCACCACCGTGGCCTGCGCCACGCCGGGCACCGAGCGCAAATCCCCCACCACCAGGGGGTCCGCGATGAGCGTCAGCGCGGGCACGTCCAGCGCTTTCGACGTCAGCACCAGCGACACGATGGGTTGGTCCGCCGGGTCGAAGCGCGTGAGGATGGGCTCCTCCATCTCCTGCGGCAGGTCCGCGCGCTTGCTGGAGATGGCGTCGCGGATGTCCTGCGACGCCTCCTGGATATCCTTTTCGAAGTCGAAGAAGACCGTGAAGTTCGCCAGGCTGTCCGTGGAGCTGGACGTCGTCTTCTTCCCGTCCACGCCGGAGATGGCGAAGATGGCGTCTTCGATGGGCTCCACGATTTCGCGCTCCACCGTGTCCGGTGAGGCGCCTGGGTACGCGATGGTGACGTTGATGACCGGCTGCTGAACGTCCGGGAACTCGTCCGTCTCCAGGTTGAACAGCGCGACGATGCCGAACACGACGAGCGCCACCATCGCCGTGATGGTGATGATGGGGCGCTTGATGGCGAAGTCGGAGATGAACACGGACGACTCCTGCGGTGCTTCTTCAAGAAGTGGAGACGCCCGGCGCTACTTCGCGGGAGCCTGGGCTGGCTGCGTGGGAACTCCGGCCGCCGCCGGCGCCTGCGCGGGGCCGCTGCCGCCGGACGCGCTGCCCGCGCCGCCCACCCCCTGCTGGGCCGCCGGTAGAGAGGCGGGGCGGTGCTTCTTCGGCCCTTCCGGCGCGGCGGTGAGCTTCACCGGCGTGCCGTTCGTCAGGTCGCGCGCGGAGCCCAGCAGCACCACGTCCCCGGCCTTCAACCCCGAGCGAACCTCCACGGTCTGCGCCACCTCGTCCCGCAGGCCCAGCGTCACCGCCACCTGCTCCACCTTGCCGTTGGCGATGCGCTGCACGGTGGGCGGCTCCTGGCGCGTGTCCAGCGCGTCCACCGGCACGGCCAGCGCGTCCTTCGCCTGGGACGCCACGCGCCCTTGCGCGAACAGGCCGGACAGGAGCGTCTGCTCGCTGTTGGGGATGCTCACGTAGATGCGCACCTGGCCCGTGGCGGGATCCACCGCAGGGTTGATGCGCTCCACCTCGCCCTTGAAGGCCTGGTCCGCGTAGCCGTTGACGCGGAAGTCCACCGCCGTGCCCACCTTCACCTGGGAGAGCTGCGCCGCGGGCACGGAGGCCTCCAGCCGCAGCGTGGCGGGGTCCACCACCGTGAAGAGCGGCGCGCCCGGCTGGACGATGTCGCCCGCGTTCACCTGCCGCTCGCTCACCACGCCCGAGAAGGGCGCGGTCACCTTCGTGCGCGCCAGCTGGTCCTGCGCCAGCTTCAGCCGCGCCTGCGCCTCCGCCAGCTGGCCCTCCGCCTGCGTCCGCGCCAGCTGCGCGCGCTCGAAGTCGCGGCGGGTGATGACGCCCTGCTTGACGAGGAGTTGATTGCGCTGCTCATCCGCCTTCGCCACCTGCAAGGCATTGCGCGCCACGCGAAGGGTGGAGCTGGCCGCCAGCACCTGCTCGCGCAGCGTGCGCTCCTCCACGCGCGCCAGGATCTCCCCCTCCTTCACCGCCTGGCCCTGGTCCGCCTTCACGTCCAGGATGCTGCCGCCCACCTCCGCGCGGACGCTGGCCAGCCGCCGCGCCTGCAGCGACCCGGAGATGACGGGGCCGCTCTCCAGCCGCATGGGCTCCACGCGCACCACGTTCTCCGGCCCCAGCGACACCACCGTGGGCGCGGTGGGTGCGACGGCGTCCTCGGAGCGCTGTCCGCAGGCGCCGGCCAGCCAGACGACGGCCAGCAGGGCTCCCAGCCGCACACCCCTGCGCTGGGCGCGACGTCCCGTTGTCGTTTCGGTGCGTCCCACGGCCTGCCTCCACGGCCCCCGATGCCTGCCCCGGTCCAACCCAGGGGCGTCCCCCGGAGCCGGGTAAACGTGGTGCCGCCCCCCCGCCCGGGGAAGTCGTGCCACCACGGTCCGTGAACCTGGACAACACCCCGGGCCCGTCCCCCTGGCAGCCGGGGGGCCGGGCGAACGAAGTCCTGAACGACGACGGCCTCCGTCCCAGGCGCATGGGACGGAGGCCGCGAAGCCCTCACACCGGAGGGAGGCTCGGTGGACGCTCGCTCAGTGGACGCTCGGAGGAGCCGTCACGAACGACGCCGTGAGGCAGCTCTGGTTGGCGAGCTGATCCAGGAACGTCTGGCGCGCCAGCACCTCGTTGAAGGTGCGCGTGGGGGTCCCGTCCGCGCGGTCTGGCACGGTGAGCGCGCCGCTGAGGAACGGCGACAGCGCGCCGGTCCAGCTCACGTGGGTGAAGTTCGTGCCCAGCTCGTCGCCGTGGCAGCCGTCGCAGGTGTTGAGCGAGAAGACATGCCGCGCCTGGCGGTTGGGGATGACGGACGCGGGCTGGCTCCAGAACGGCGGGATGGCCATGGGGTTCGTCACGACGGAGCGGCCTCCGCGGAACGGGCCACCGCCCCACGGCAGCGGGACGGAGTACGTGCCCGCGACGATGGGGCCCGTGTTGGCGTTCACGTAGGACGGGAACAGCGTGTTCCGCGTGGCGCGGTCCGGCGTCTGGGCCACGGTGTGGCTGTTGAGCAGGCCGACAATGGGCGGCGGCGTGGTGGAGAACGAGTTCGGGTTGATGGTGCTGTTCCAGAGGCGGAACTCGCGCAGCTCCCAGGGCTGGGCCAGCCATTCCTCGTTGGTGCGCACCTGGTTGATGGAGCTGCGGTTGGGCTTGCGCGGGGACAGGTCGCGCTTGGCGAACTGCTCCGTCAGGGCCTCCAGCGCCGCGTTGTACGACGCGCTGCCCAGCGGCAGCCCGGACAGGGCCTGCCACTGCTGCGCGTAGGTCTTGATGGCCGTGCAGCCGTTCTTGTCCACCCCGTACTCCAGGATGACCAGGAAGGGCACCGTGTAGCAGGAGGCCCCCGAGCCCGTGGTGGCGGCGAAGATGAAGCGGCCCTCACCCGCGCTGCCGGAGCCGTAGGCCGGGTTGCTGCCCGCCAGGTCCAGCCGGTTCACGATGGCGATGAGCTTGAACGGCGACTTCGCCAGGTTCAGCTCGCCGGAGGACAGCTTCGGCCAGGGGCCGATGAGGTTCCCCGCGATGGACGTGCGCGGCGGGTTCACGAAGCCGTTGATGGTGCGCGGCTGCTCCCACTGCCGCAGCCACTCGCGCACGAAGGTGGAGGGGGCCACGCCCGTGAAGGGCTGGTTGGCCATCTCCGTCATCAGGTAGTTGAACGTCCACTTCCCGTTCGGGTTGCCCGTGCCGGTGCACGGATCATACGTGCGCGTGGAGTCGTTCACGACGGAGGGCGCCCGGATGATGAGCGAGCGCGCCGGGTCCACCAGCGACGCCAGGCCGATGGGCTGGATGGGCACGGGCTGGCCCACCGGGAACTGCGGGTTCAGCGCCGTCACCGGCACGGTGCGCACCAGCCGCCGGTTCTCGAACACGGCCGTCGTCAGCTGCGTCTGTGACTGGGACTGCGCCTGGGCAATGCGCTGCTGCTCCGCCTGGAGCGCCACGAAGTCGAACGTGCCGGAGGCGGTGAAGAGCAGGTCTCCCGCCACCGCGTCGCCAGACTGCCCGTTGTCGCGGAACACGAGCTGCTGCGCGCCGTCCGCCATCGTCAGCGTCCCGCCGCGGAACGCCTCGTTCTCCGTGCGCTTCACGTCCAGCTTCAGCTGGAACACCGTCGCCGTGGTCCTGCTGACCGCGGCCTGCGGAATGGCGACCAGGGACTCCACCACGGGGCGCGCCGCGTCCCCCTCCAGGGCCTGCAGGGTCGAGCCGAGCGCCGCCTCCAGGTTGCCGGACGGGTCCACGGCCTGGGCGGAGGACTCCGCCTGGGGCGCGGAAGGCGCGGGGGTCTCGGACGTTCCGGCGGGCTGGCCACAGCCCACCACCAGCGACGAGGCCAGGAGCGCGAACGGCAGGCGCCGTCCCAGCTTCCCGGAGTGCTTCCACAGCAAAGACAGCTCAGGCTTCATGGGGTGTGCTCCACTCACGACGGGGGTACCGCGACGACAGCCGCGCGATGGGGCACCCTCCCCCTCACCGTCCGCGGGACCCCGGACACCCGGGTCCCATCCCCCTCCGTGAATGCGGAAGAACGCCCCATCCCCCTCCGGTCCTTGCGACACGGAGGCGAACAGGGCGTTCTCATAACATGAAAGACTGACAATTATCGACTTGCGGACTTTGTAACCTAAACCGTTACAAGTCTGGGCTTGCCGTAACCTGTCTGGTTACAACCCGCTGACGCCGTAGGGCGACTCGCTGATGAGGCGGGTGCCGGACTGGAAGTGGCTGGTGCTGCCGCAGTCCGGGATGGGGTTGAAGCCCGAGCACGTCACGGGCGCGTGGGCGCGGGTCTCCGAGGTGAAGCAGCGGGCGCCGGCCTCGTTCCACTCGGCCTCCGTGCTCCAGGACTCGGTGTCGGTCTGGACGCCCACGCCGTCGTAGAGGTTGACCCACTGGCCATCGGTGGTGTGCGACTCACCGTCGCCGCAGAAGTCCGCGCGCACCATGCGGGTGCAGGCCTGGTGGTGGCCCGCGAGGCTCTCGCCGTTGGCGGCGGTGGCCCAGGGCTTGTAACCAAAGTGCATGCACTTCGCGATGGCGGCGCCCTCGCAGGCGAAGGTGAAGGCGGTGGCGTCCTCAATCTTCTCACCGCCGCCCGCCACGCCCTGGAGGTAGTTCCAGCGGCCGGCCACGGCGATGGCGGAGAGCGCCCCGCCGTTGGCGTCCTGGCACACGGAGCGCCAGCTGCCGTCGGAGCCCTGGTAGGAGACCTGGTAGGACCACAGGTCGCTGTCGACGCCGCTGCCCTGGGTGATGCCGTCCACGCGCAGGGGCAGGGTGCTTCCGTCGCCCAGCTTGCCGACGAAGCGCGCCCCGGTGAAGTCCAGGCCCGTCACGGTGGTGGTGCCGTCCAGGCCGACGAAGGCCGAGCCCTGCAGCCGCACGTTGCTCAGCGGCTTGCCGGCGGCGGAGTGGGCGCCCGCGTACGCCACGGACACCAGCATGCCGCCCAGCTCGGTGTTGTTCAGGTTGCGTCCATTGAGGTTGCGTCCATTGAGGTTGCGCCCGTTGGGAGACACGACCTCCGCTACCTGCGTGCGCAGGGAGGGAGCGTCAAGCTCCGGCGATTCCGTGCCACAGCCCACCGCCACGACGGCGAAACACGCCGCGACCACTCGCTGCAACGTCCTCATCTGGATGCCCCTTCCCTTCCCCGACCCCGACCCGCACCGTCTTGCAGGTCACAAGGTCAGTCCGGGGGACGAGAGCGGCAACCGCGCCAGGCCCGTCCGGGCACTTGCAGCGTCCGGTTGCTTCCAGTTGGGAGCGACCCCGGGGCGAGCCCCGCGGTTCCCGGGGGGTTCCAGTGTCCGGTGGTGCTCAGCCGCCGGACACGGGCGCGTCCGCGCACACGCGCAGGCCCACCGTGACGTCGCGCAGCGAGGGCTCCGGCAGCTCGCGGTTGGAGGACCGCGCGCTCGTCACGTTGAAGGCGAAGCTGCCCCCCCGGGCCACCGGGCGGCCGGGCTCCAGCCACGAGCGCGTCCACTCCCACACGTTGCCCGCCATGTCGTCCGCGCCGAAGGGGCTGCGGGACGCGGGGTGGCTGCCCACGACGTCCGGGCCGAAGCCGCCCGGGTCCTTGCCGTAGGTGACGTCCACGTTGGCCTCGTCCGGGCCCAGCCGGTGGCCGTGGGGGTACTCGCGGCCGTCCACGCCGCGCGCGGCCCGCTCCCACTCCAGCTCCGAGCACAGCCGCGCCCCCGGCACCCGCCCGGACGTGGACAGCCACGTCACGTAGGCCTCCGCGTCCGCGAAGTGGATGCCGCTCACGGGGAACTGGCGCCAGTCCTGCTCCGTGCGCTGGGAGCGCCGGGCGTACCGCACGGGCTCGCCCGTCCGCGCCGTGTAGCGCACGCCGCCGGGCTGGAAGCGCAGCCGCCAGCCATTGCCGTCCGGCTCCAGCGACAGGCCCCCGGCGTAGCCGCCCGTGCCCACGCGGGGCTGGCGCGCGGCGCGCTCCTCGGGGGGGAGCGCCGCCAGGTACTCCAGCCAGTCCGCGTACGTCGTCTCGTGCCGGGCGATGAGGAAGCCCTGCACGGGCACCGTGTGCAGCGGGGTGGCGTTGAGGAAGTCGCGCACGCTGGACTCGGCGGCGCTGCCGAAGCGCACGTCGCCCGGCGGCACGTAGGCGAACCCCGGCGGGAGCGAGCCCGCGCGGACGAGCGGCAGGACGACGCGCCGCGACTCCCCGCGCGTCAGCAGCAGCGGCTGCACGGAGTCCTCGTGGCCCGGCGCGCGCACGGTGAGCTGATAGGCCCCCGGAGGCACGGTGACGTCGGTCCAGGGCAGCGCGCCCGGGGAAGGCAGGGGCTCGCCCACGGCCTCGGGCCCCCCCGCCTCGCGCGACACGGGGCGCAGCTCCGCGGAGGCACCTGGCGCGTCCACCTGGAGGGACAGGCGCGCGGGCGTGTTCCAGCGGCTCCAGCGCTCGCCGTCGACGTCGTAGAGGCGCAGGCGCTGGAGCAGCGCGGGCAGCACGGGCTCGCGCTCGCCTTCGGCCCACAGGGCGCGCTCGTAGAGGAAGTCCGCCAGCGCGTCGCGCACGTCGGTTCGCGTGGGGGCCAGCGCCAGCGCGCGCTCCAGCCGGTCCGCCACGGCGTCGAAGTGGTGGGAGAGCTGGGCCCCGTGCCCGGCCACCTTCGCCCAGGCCCGGTCGCCGTCCGCCTTGTGGCCGGTGTCGTAGAGCCGGAAGGCCTCCGCGCGCTCGGCCTGGAGCGCGTCGCGTTCCCGGCGCACGGCGGCCAGCTCCGAGCCGGCCGCGGCCAGCTCGCCGCGCACGCGCGCGTTGAGGACGTGGCGCTCGCGCCACTGGAGGCCCGTGTACACGAGCCCCAGCGACACGAGGAAGCCCAGCACCAGGCCCAGCTTCAGGCGCCGGCTGCGCACGCCGGTGCGGCGGGACGTGCTGAGGAAGGACTGCTCGCGCTGGGTGAGCTCGGACGGCTCCAGCAGCTCCGCCTCCGCCAGCTGGCGCGGGCCCCAGAGCGACTCACGCGCGTGGCCCAGGCGCTCCCACTGCGCGGCGGCGGCCTCCAGCCGGGCCTGCACCTCGCGGCGCTCGCCCGCCTCCACCAGCCAGCGGGCCAGCGTGGCCCAGCCGGTGAGGAGCGCTTCGTGGGCCAGCTCGTACGCGGTGCCGCCCTCCCCTTCGCGCGCCACGAGCAGGCGCGCGCGCACCAGGGCCTCCAGCGCGGCGCGGTAGCGCGGGTCGTCGCCCACGAGCTCGCGGTCCGTCTTGCGCGCGCGGGTGCCGTCCGCCGTCACCAGGCGCAGCATCACCCCGCGCGCCGCCGAGCGCTGGTCCGGCAGCAGGCGGGCCACCGCGGCGTCGGCATGGCGGGCGAGCGCGCCGGACACGCCCCCCAGCGAGTCCAGCGCCGCCTGGGTCATCACGCCACGCGACTCGTCACGCGCGTCCCACAGCTCCGCCAGCGCGAACTGGAGCAGCGGCAGGCCGCCGTCGGAGGCCGCCGTGGAGGCGACGAGCGCGTCCACCACGGCCTCGGACTCGAAGCGCACGCCCTTCACGCGGGCCGGGCCCACGATGGCCTCGCGCGTCTCCTCCGGGGTGAGCGCGCGCAGGAGGTACAGCGCGTGCGGCACCTCCGGGCCCAGGCCGGGCACGGCGGTGAGGCGGGTGAGGAAGTCGCTGCGTCCGGTGGCGAGCAGCCGCAGGCCCCCGGCCGCCTCGGTGAGCGACCCCAGCGCGGCGCCCGCGAGCGCGGCCTCCTCCGGCGGGGCCAGCGTCACCAGCTCCTCCAGTTGGTCCATGTAGACGAGCAGCCCGCCCTGCGTGCCCAGCTTCGCGCGCAGCCTGCGGCCGAGCGACGTGGGGTCCTGGCGCAGCGTCTCCGCGAGCGGCTCCTCGTCCACCTCCAGCACCGGCGCGAGCGCCACGGCCAGCGCGGACACGGGCCTGCGTCCGGGCACGAGCCGCGCGGTGCGCCAGCGCCGGCCGTCCTCCAGCGCGCCGTCCGCCACGGCGGGGAGGATGCCCGCGAGGCACAGGGACGACTTGCCCACGCCGGAGTCGCCCGTCATCAGCAGGAAGGCCTCCGCCTTGAGCCGCTCCAGCACGGAGCGCTGCTCGCGGCGGCGGCCGAAGAAGAGGGCGCGGTGCTCGGCCTCGAAGGCCTGGAGGCCGCGGTAGGGATTGCCCTCCGGCACGGAGACCGGCGTCTCCTCGCGCGTCAGCGCCTCCAGCGCGTCGAGCAGCTGCGCGGCGGACGCGTGGCGCTGGGCCGGGTCGCGCTTGAGGCACTTGTCGATGGCGGCGGCGAACCCCGGGTCCACCGACGGGGCCACCTCCAGCAGGGGGCGCACGTCGCGGGTGCGCACTGCTTCGGACAGCTCGCGCCAGGGCACGTCACGGAAGGGGCCCCGGCCCGCGCACAGCTCGTAGAGCACGACGCCCAGCGAGTACACGTCGCTGCGTGCGGTGAGCTCCTCGCCCGCCCAGGCCTCCGGAGACATGTAGTAGGGGGTGCCCACCAGCGCGCCGCGCGGCAGGGACGGCAGGAAGACGCCGTCCAGCGAGCGGGCGCCCAGGGCGGGGCTGGACTCCGGGTCCCAGTCCGCGGGCAGCTCCGGCGGCGGCAGGGGCGCGCGCGGCGGGGTGGACTCACCGGACTCGGCGCGATCGAGCAGCTTGGCCAGCCCGAAGTCGAGCAGCTTCACCTCGCCGCTCTCCGTGAGCACGGCGTTGCCGGGCTTGATGTCGCGGTGGAGCACGCCCCGGCGGTGGGCGGCGCCCAGCCCCCGGGCCAGGTCCCGCCCGATGCCCAGCGCGCGCTCCCAGGGCACGGGCCGGGCCAGCCGGTCCAGGCTGACGCCCCGGATGAACTCCGAGATGAGGTACGGCTGATCCTCCAGCTGCCCCACCCGGTACAGGGTGACGACGTTGGGGTGCTGGATGCGAGCGGCGGCGCGGGCCTCCACGAGGAAGCGCGCCAGCGCGTTGGAGCCCAGCGACGGGATGAACTTCACCGCGACGGGGCGCTCCAGGAGCGTGTCGTGCGCCAGGTACACCCGGCCCGTGCGCCCCCGTCCGAGCGGCCGCACGATGCGGTACTCGTCGAACTCCTCGGGAGGAGTCCACGCATCGGCTGGAGGGGACGAGGCGGGAGAGCCCACCAGGGTTGCCTACGTTTCCCGCGTCCAGGGGTCAACCGGGGGGCCCGCGGGAGCCCGGCCCGGCGCAGGGTGCCGCACCCGAGTGTCCATCCATGGACACTCCCGGGTGGGGCCTGGGGTTACTCCTGACCCGAGCGGGGCTTCGCCTTGCTGGGCTTGAGCATGTTGCGGATCTTGTTCTCCAGGTCCTGGGGCAGACAGGGCTTGGCGACGAACTCGTCCGCGCCCACGGAGAGGGCGTGCTCGGCGTTGCCGGCGAGCACGTGGCCGGTGAGGGCCATCACGGGGATGTCGCGGGTGCGGGTGTCCTGCTTGATGCGCCGCGTTGCCTCCCAGCCATCCATGACGGGGAGGGACAGGTCCATGAGGATGATGTCCGGCTCCCCCTCCTGGGCCTTCTCCACGGCCTCCAGGCCGTTCTTGGCGGTGTCCACCTCAAACCCGCAGAACTCCAGGTATTCGGCGTACATTTCGCGCGCGTCGTCGAAGTCGTCGACGACGAGGACGCGCTGCTTGGCGGAGTTCACGGGAGCGGGCCCACCGCTCGCGGTTGGCTCACCCTCTGGAGATGTCAGGACCGCGTTCTTCATGGAGCAGAGGCCTCGCATGCAGGGGAGGGGCGGGACGAATCTAAACACGTCCACGAAAAAGCGCCCGTTCTCGCAAGATTTCCCTGGACGGCTCCCAGGGTAGGTCCGTTGTCCGCTGAGCGACAGGGGGACAGTGGACGACACTGTAGGTGGGCGGAGGGACTGGGGGTGGGGGTTACTGGTTGAGGCGGTAGACGTGGACTTTCGCTCCCACCGAGGACAGAGGAGCAGGCCCTTCAATCCATGTGAGGAGCGGCTCGTCGTCCGCGACCATTTCGAGCAGTGGGCGGCTGTAGGGGATCATGCCGGGCGACGGATTCAAGATCCCGCCAAGCGCTTCCCATTGAGCCCCGTTCCACCGGAGCGCCTGTCCCTTACCAGACCTGTTGGCGTCCGTCCCCACCAGACCGGAGAGCGCCACGACTGGGCGCCCCTGGGTGTCCAGCTTCACCGCTCTCACGGTCGTGCTGTCCACGCCCGACAGAGCATCCAACGCTCCACCCCACGGCACCCAGGCGCTTCCCGTCCACTTCTGCAGGAGAATCCTTGGTTTTCCCGTGAGCGTATCCAATGTCGCCACCAGCGGAGCATTGCTGGCGTCGAACGACAGTGCCGTCGGAAGGCCAGACAAGGTGGCGCCTACGTCCTGCCAGGCGGTTCCTGTCCACAGCACCGCGGTGTTCGATGTTGCTCCCCCTCCAGGGATCTGCTCCCTCAGCACCATGAATGGATATCCCCTGCCATCCACATCCATGAAGAAGGAGTCCACAATTGAGTTAGCGCGCAGCTCGATGGCGGCGCCCAACTGCCCCCAGGCTCCGTTACGCCATTGGCGGATGTAGATGCGATGCCACCCCGAGCCGGTCTCATGGGTTGCGAGGGTGAGATACGGGTGGGGGCCCTGAGCAAACCGCCAATCCGGCACATAAGTCGTCTGCGTGACGGGCGTCAACGCGGCGCCAACGGGTTCGAAAGACTGCCCGTTCCAGCGCTGGACGAACCACTTGAGGTCATTGGCGGCCATGGCCTCGAACCATGCGACTGTTGGACTTCCGTCCGCATCCACCTGGAGCGTGCACTGAGTGGCATTGACGGCCCTACCTGAGCTCATCGGCGTCCCCATGACCTCCCATGAGGCCTCCCTCCAACGCCAGACATGAACCTTGAGTGTCTCTTCTGCGCCCCCCGCCCAGGCGACAATGGGATGCAGGTCCGCTCCCATTCCGACTGAAGTGCTCTCAATATAGGCCTCACCGGGAGATGCCGTGAGAGGAGCCCCCAGGTGGAGATACGCAGGCACGAACCAAGACCAGTCCCGGTCCGCTGCTCCAGGCTTGTTTCCAGCGAGATCCACGACCGTGTCCGCAATCACCACCCGGACCCGCTGATTGACCGGCAGTGGCGAGGTCGGGCTCAACGTCAAGGTCCGTCCATCGCCCGAAAGAAGGACGGTTGCCTCCAAGTGCCCGGACTCCGTCAGCAGTTGGATCGCCTGTCCATTCACAGTGCTCGCATCCAACGGCTCCGAGAAAGTGGCTTCAACGGGCGCCGAGACCGAAACTGCGGAGTCGTCATTCGCGGGCACCTGGGCAATCACGCGGGGCTTCGTCCGGTCCACCACCAACTGGCGCGGGGCGCTCAAGAACTCCTGTTTCTCTCGAAGAGCGCGGATGACGAACGCATGCGGTCCCTCTGAAATGGATTGCGTTTCCCAGTCCAGGACGAACGGCGCTTCCAAGTTGGCGACCGCGGTGCCATCCACGAGCAGTTCCACACGGTCTGGAGCGGCCCCCGTCAGTTGAACCTGGAGCCTCGCGGTGCTTCCAACAGGTGCCCCTTCCATGGGTGACACCCATTGGAGGCCAATCGGCTCCTGCTGCGAACCCGTTCCTGCATCACTGCCTGGAGGCGTCTCGGGAGGGACGGCGAGGTCAGGAATCTCGATGCATGCCGCGGGCATGAGCAGCATCGCCATCCAGATGAAGCTGAGATTTTTCATGGTGACGCGGCTGAGCAAGAAGGAGTCCATCCGGAAGCAGACCCGATCCGTATGCCTCCTCGGGATGTTGCGCGACTGGCGACGCTGAGACAGGTCTCCATTCAAGACGGGAGGATCCCACCTCGGAGACAGCTTGAAACGAAGACGCCCCCGCGAAGCATGGGCTTCACGGGGGCATCAGGAGGATTCAACCTCCTACATCAGGATGATGCAGTCGGGCTCAAGGACTAGGGCAGGGGCGGCGGGGGCTGCTGGATGATGCCCGTCAGCTCCAGGTCCGCGTTGATCGGCTGGCCCCAGATGGACTCGTAGGTGTCGTTGGTGCCCAGGACGGGCGCCAGGTTGCTGAACACCACCTGGACACGAAGCCGGTCCACGCCGACGAGGGGGTTGCCGCTGTAGATGAAGGAATAGCGGGTGCTGTACCCGGACGCCTGGATGCCAAACACCGGCAGCTCGGCCGGCGTGCGCGTCTGGATGGGCTTCGTCGGCTCGGCCATCTCCAGGGGGAAGCCCTGGCCACTGTTGTTGCCAATCTCACCGACGGAGTTGCCCCCCGTGCCGCCAACGCCGTCGATGTCGGCACCCAAGAGGACCTGGACGGACTGGCCGACCTGCTTCGCGATGGGCGCGCTGAAGGACACGTACACGGTCTCACCAGAATTGAGCTGGAACGCGCCAACCGCCGGCGGCCGCTCCTGCTCCTGGTACCGGAGCTCCGCGATGGTCACGGCCTTCGGAGCGTACTGGTCGCCGCCGAAGAAGAAGCCGGTGCGGCTGTAGTTGCTGCCACCCTCGGCGGACACGGCGCGCACGAAGATGTTGTACTCCTTGCCCTCCTGCACGATGCCGTTGGCCGGGGTGATGGTCGCCGAGTAGCCACCGACGTTCACCGAGGCCGTCACCGGCAGCGACTCCTTCGCGTACTCGTCCGTCAGGCGCACGAGCAGCGAGCCCGGCTGCACCGGCTGGTTGAAGTACACGTAGATGGGCTCGCCCGGACGCACCATGTTCCGGATCGGATCCAGCTCCGTGGCGCCCTTCAGGCTGGACACGTTGCCGCCCTCGATGTTGAGCGCCACGTTCGACGGCTTCGAGTAGGCCAGCTGCGCGAGCGTCGTGGTCTGGGTCCCCACGATGGTGCCACCCGAGTAGCTCTTCACGTAGCCGCCCGTGTCCACCACCCCGTCGCCGTTGGAGTCCATCGGCGCGATCCAGAGGTTGTAGCTGCCGTTCAGCCGCGCCAGCTCCACGCCGGCGGGGATGCCGCTGAAGGTCAGGACGCCATTGGCGTCCGCCGTGGCCTCCACGTAGACCTTGCTCACCACGGAGCTGACCCCGTCGTTGCTCAGGATGACCGAGCCTGCGTGGTCCACTTCCAGCGTGCCCTTCGCGCCCACCGCGGGACGGCCCTGCGGCGTCACCACGTTGACGATCAGCGAGCCGTTCAGCTGCGCCAGCGTCACCGGACCGAAGCTCGCGTTGCCGTTGTTGATGGGAACCGTGCCCGCGGACGACGGCACCGTGGAGGCCGCGCGCAGCGTCGCATAGCCGGTCTTGCTGAACGTCAGCAGCACCTGCGCGCCCGCCGGCACGTCCGACATCACGAAGTTGCCGCTGGCGTCCGTCGTCGCCGACTTGCCCGTCGGCTGGCTGCCAATCGTCATCGCGACCGTGACGTCCGCGAGCGGCGCCAGGTTCGTGCCCAGCACCTGGCCCGACACCGTGCCCTTCGGCGTGGAAGGCACCACCACCGACACGTTGTTCGGATCCCGGATGCCGTCCGCGACACCATCGTTGTCCGCGTCCGTGGCGTCACCGCACCCCCAAACCATCAGCGGCAACACGGCCATCAGCACATGCTTCTTCATCGTCCCCACCTTGAATTTATGACGGAATTTTCACGCCCCAGCTGCTCCCAAAGGGCGGAAATCGGACACTCCCTGACCCGGGCACACGCCGTCAAGGTGGGGTGAAATCTACCCAAGCCCACTGAAAGAGGATGACTCGCCATGTCAGACGTCAACGACCCCTGCCTGGGCTGCGCCATCGTTCACGGGGAGGTCCACCCACCGGGTGGCGTGCTCGCCCGGGCGCCCGGGCTGGTCCTCCACGGGGTGGCATCCCCCAGCCCCCTGCCGGGGTGGGTGGTGCTCACCAGCGATCAGCATGTGCGCGGCTGGTATGACCTGGACGAGGGGGCCTCGCGGGAGCTGGGCCCGTTCGCCGCCCGGGTGATGCGCGCCCAGCGCGAGGTGCTGGGCGCCGAGCACGTGTACGCCTTCGCCATTGGCGACGTGCTCCGCCACTTCCACCTGCACCTCGTGCCGCGCTTCGCGGACACGCCGTCCCACCTCCGGGGTCGGGGGGCTTTCGACGCGGCCCCGGCGGAGCACCTCCCGCCGGAAACGCTGGAGGCCGCGGCCCGGCGGCTGGCGGCGGCGCTCGCCCGCTGACCCATGCAGGGGGTGCGGTGCCCTCCCGGGCAGCCAACCGTCATGGACCTGACACCGTATCGGGGGAAGAATGCAGGGCGTCCTCATGCGTGCGTCCGCCCTCGGCCCCTGGCTGCTGTCCCTCTGGCTCCTCACCGCCGCCGGTCCCGCGCTCGCGGACAACAACGCGGATGAGGCGGACATCGCCTTCGAGCTGGGCAACGACGCGTACTCGCACGGCAACTACACCGAGGCGCTGCGCTCGTACTTCACCAGCTACCGGCTGGTCCCCAACCGCAACGTCCTCTTCAACATCGCGCGCTGCTTCGAGGCCCTGGGCAAGTTCAACGAGGCGTACCGCTACTACAACGACCTGCTCGGCGAGGACCTGCCGGCCGAGGACGCGTCCGAGGTCTCCCGCTCCCTGGAGCGGCTGCGCCCCAAGGTCGCCCTGGTGCGCGTCACCACCAACCCCCGGGGCGCGGACGTCTTCGTCGACCGCGCGGACCTGGGCAGCCGGGGCCGCTCGCCGCAGACGCTCGCGCTGTCGCCGGGCCGGCACAAGGTCCTGGTCCAGAAGTCCGGCTACCGCCCCACCGAGACCACCGTCACCCTCACCCGGGGCCGGGAGGTGCCCGTGGACCTGGACCTGGCGCTCATCACCGGCGTGGTGGACGTCACCGGCACCCCCGAGGGCGCGGAGGTGCGCGACAGCCCCACCGGCCCCGTCCTGGGCCGCATCCCCGTGAAGCTGCGCCTGTCCCCGGGCCAGCGCGTGCTGCACGTGCGCGCCGCGGGCCACGCGCCCGGCCAGTACGTCATCGACGTGCCCTCCGAGGGCACCCTGCCGCTCGCCGTCACGCTGAATGCCCAGACGGCGCCCAGCGGCCGCGTCGTCGTCACCGCCAACCACGACGGCGCCACCGTGCGCGTGGACGGCCGGCCCGCGGGCTTCACCCCCACCGTCGTCACCCTCCCGGAGGGCGAGCACGTGCTGGAGGTGGAGAGCCGCGACGTGCGCCCCGTGCGCCAGAAGGTCACCGTCATCCCCGACCAGGAGGTGAAGGTCCACGCCACCCTGCGCTACGAGCCGCCCCCGGTGCGCGCCGCGTCCAAGCGCCTCTTGTCCGTGGACGAGGCCCCCGCCTCCACCACCGTCCTCACGCCGGAGGAGCTGCGCGCGTTCGGGTGGCGCACCCTGGCGCAAGCGCTGGCGGGCGTGCGCGGCTTCTTCCTCACCGACGACCGGACGTACACCTACCTGGGCGTGCGCGGCTTCTCACCGCCGGGGGACCTCAACACGCGCATCCTCATCCTCTGGGACGGCCACGCGATGAACGACGTGTGGGCCGGCCAGGGCTACGCGGCGCACGACCTCAGCGTGGACCTGGAGGAGGTGGAGCGCATCGAGGTCGTGCGCGGCCCCGGCAGCGCGCTGTACGGCACGGGCGCGTTCTTCGGCGTCATCAACGTGGTGCCGCGCGAGTCGCTGGGCCTGGACCGGCGGCTGGAGATCACCGGTGCGGTGGGCGCGATGGGCTCCACGCTCGTGCACGCCACCACGTCGTGGGAGGACCCGAAGCGCTCCGTCCTCTTCAGCCTCGCGGGCATGAAGTCCCACGGCGCGGACACCACCCGCCTGGGCGACCCGGGCCCCATCGTCACCGGCCTGGACGGCGAGCAGGCCGGCACCGGTTCCGTGCGCGCGCGCCTGGGCAACCTGTCGCTGGTGGCCCAGCTGCACGGGCGCAGCAAGGACGTGCCCACCGCGCCCTACGGCACGGTGGTGGGCGCGCAGGGCACGCGCGTGCAGGACGTGCGCGGCTTCGCCGAGGCGAAGTACGAGCGCCCCCTGTCCGAGCGCTTCGTGCTGTCCCTGCGCGGCGCCCTGGACCTGAGCCGCTACAAGGGCCACTGGAACTACGGCGGCGACAGCACGGCGACGAACACCGACTCCGGCGCGGCGGACTGGCTCACCGCCGAGGCGCGCCTGCTGGCCGGCCTGTCCGACGACAACCGCCTCACCGTGGGCGTGGAGGGCCAGGCCCAGCTGCGCGTGGACCAGAAGAGCGTGGGCCCCGCGGTGGACGCACCGCTGGACACGCGCACGCGCTCGCTCGTGTCCGTGTACGCGCTGGACGAGTGGCGCCTGCACCCGCGCCTGAGCCTGTCGCTGGGCCTCCGCGTGGACAAGTACTCCGACCTGGACACGCTGCCGCTCACGCCGCGGCTCGCGGTCATCGGCCGGCCGTATGAGAAGGGCCTCACCAAGCTCGTCATCGGCCGCGCGTTCCGCGCCCCCAACGTCTACGAGCTGTTCTACCAGGACAACTTCCTCACCCAGCGCCCCGCGGAGCAGCTGGAGCCGGAGACCATCACCACCTTCGAGGTGGAGCACTCGCACGACCTGTCGCACGAGCTGCGCGTGACGGTCGCCGGCTACCACAACCGCATCTCCCAGCTCATCACGCTCACCTCCGAGTCCGCCGCCACGCCGGCGTGCGGCACGCAGAGCGCACCCACGCAGTGCCTGGTGTACGCGAACAACTCCGGCGAGACGCTCGCGTGGGGCGCGGAGGCCGGGCTGCACTGGCAGCCGGGCCGCTGGCTGCTGGTGGACCTGAGCTACTCCTACGTGACGCTGCGCAACGCCTCGCAGGACGTGGTGGAGGCCGCGCCCGCGCACCTGGCCTCCGGGCGCTTCCTGTTGCCCGTGGGCAACGGCGACATGCGCATCGCCACGCAGGCCACGTACCAGAGCGCGCGGGTGCCCGGCATCGCGGGCGCGGACAGCGGGGAGGCGCTGCTCGTGGGCTTCGGCGTGTCCGGGGACTACGGCCGGCTGCGCTACTTCGCGGGTGTGAACAACCTGCTGGACACGCGCTACGCCTTCGTCGTGAGCGACGACGTGTCCGCCGGTCCCGTGCCCCAGTACGGCCGCACCTTCAACCTCCAGCTCACCGGCAGCTTCTGAGAGACTCCCGCGCCATGGCTGAACCCGTCCTCGAATTCATCCGTCCTGGCCAGCCGCTCTACGAGGGAGAGCTGGAGCTGCGCTTCCGCGTGCTGCGCGAGCCCCTGGGCCACACCCGCGCCTCCGTGAAGTTCCCCTTCGAGGACGACAGCCTCCACCTGGTGGCCCACGCGGACGGCGCCGTGCTGGGCTGCGTGCTGTTCCACCCGGAGGATGCGCACGGCGGCCGGCTCTTCCAGATGGCGGTGTCACCGTCCCTGCAGGGCAAGGGCCTGGGCGCGAAGCTGGTGCGCACGCTGGAGGACGCGCTGCGCACGCGCGGCTTCCGCCACGTGCACCTGCATGCGCGCGCCCCCGTCGTCCCCTTCTACGAACGCCTGGGCTACACGCTGTACGGCGAGCCCTACGAAGAGGTGGGCATCCCCCACCGGAACATGCAGCGCGACCTCTGAGCCTCAGGTCGCGGGGGCGTGGACCGCCGGCAGCCGGCGGCTCCCCCAGAGCACCGCCACCAGCGCCGTGAGCGACATGCCCGCGCCCACCGCGCACACGCCCGGCCAGCCCGCGCGCGTCCACGCCGCCATGCCCGCCCACGCGCCCGCGGCGCCGCCCACGAAGTAGGTCACCATGTAGAGGGTGTTGAGCCGGCTCCGCGCGTCCGGCCGCAGCGAATACACGCGCGCCTGGTTGGCGATCTGATTCGCCTGCGCGCCCAGGTCCAGCAGCACCACGCCCAGCGCGATGCCCCACAGCGAGTGGCCCAGGAGCCACAACACGACGAAGGACGCGAGCAGCACGGCGATGGCCAGCGCGTTGATGCGCCGGCCGGCGCCCCTGTCCGCGAAGCGCCCCACCATCGGCGCGATGGCCGCGCCCGCCACGCCCACCACGCCGAAGAGGCCCGCCACCTGCGCGTCGTAGTGCCCCGGCATGGAGCGCAGGTAGAGCGCCAGCGTGGCCCAGAAGGCGCTGAACGCACCGAAGGTCAGCCCGCCCAGGAGCGCGTGCAGCCGCAGCACCGGCTCCGTGCGGGCCAGGTGGATGAGCGACCGCATCAGTTGCGGATAGGGCATGGCGGCCACCGGCGGCGCCGCGGGCAGCGTGAAGCGCAGCACCACTCCCATCACGACCATCAGGCCCGCGGCCACGAAGAACATGGTGCGCCAGCCCAGGTGCGTGCCCACGAAGCCCGCCGCCGTGCGCGACAGGAGGATGCCGATGAGCAGCCCGCTCATCACCGTGCCCACCACGCGCCCGCGCTCCGAGGGGGCCGCGAGCTGCGCCGCGAACGGGATGAGCAACTGCGGCACCACCGTGGTGACGCCAATGGCGAAGCTCGCCGCCACCATCACGTGCAGGCTGGGGGCAAACCCCGCCGCCACCAGCGCCACGCCCACGCAGCCGCACAGCACCAGGATGACCTTGCGGCGCTCCAGGCTGTCACCCAGCGGCACCAGGAACAGCATGCCCACCGCGTAGCCCACCTGCGTCAGCGTGGGCACCAGCCCCAGCGCGCTCCCGTCCGCCCCCAGAGAGCGGCCGATGTCTCCCAGCAGGGGCTGGTTGTAATAGAGGTTCGCGACGGTGACGGCCACCGCCACCGCCATCAGCCAGACGAGCGAGGGACGGAGCGAAGCGGAAGGCGAAGGGTCGGAAGGCGTCTGCATGGCGGGCGGCGCAACGGATAAGCCTCGCGTGGACGCGCTTCAAGCAGGACGTGCGCGCGCAGCCGCCGTCCGGGCGGGCAGGCCACGCCCCCCTTCCCCACGGCGCCCGTGCGCGGCAGGCTGCGGGCCATGCTTCGTTCCCTTCTGCTGTGCGCGGTGCTGGCCCTGGCCGGCTGTGGCGATTCCTCCTCGGGTGACCCGGCCAAGGTGACGTACGCCGACTCCCTGGGCGTGAACCTGTCCTCGATGACCAAGAGCGAGTCCGGGCTCTATACCCAGGACCTGGTCGTGGGCACCGGGACGGAGGTCGTCAACGGAAGCCGCGCTCAGGTGCACTACACGGGCTGGTTGCCGGATGGCTCCCAGTTCGACAGCAGCCGCGGCGGTACGCCCATCACCGTCGCGGTGGGCGCGGGCCGGGTCATCGAGGGCTGGGACGAGGGACTCGTCGGCATGCGCGTGGGCGGCCAGCGCAAGCTCGTCATCCCCTCGGAGCTGGGCTACGGCTCGCGCGGCTCTCCCCCGGTCATCCCGGCGGACTCCGTGCTCGTCTTCGACGTGGAAGTGGTGCGCGTCTACTGACGCCCGCGGCCCTCAGACGCCGGGCGTCCCACCGGACACCGGCGGCGCCGGGGGCGTGCGCTTCTTCGGAATGGAGGAGCGCCCCTTCGGGCCCTTCAGCGCCACGCCCAGCAGCATCGTCGCGGGCAGCATCATGCCCAGCCCCTGCGTGAGGTCCTTCGGAGGGTGGGTCACCACGCCCAGCACCATTCCGAGGAAGAGCAGGCCGCACACGATGCGCAGGACGAGGGCGTTCACGGTCAAAGGCTCCCAGGCGGGCAGTGCCCGTTCGCGGGCGGCCAGAGCATAGCGCGCGGCGCCCCGGCGCGCCGTCCGTTAAGGTGGCCTCGTGAGCCCCCTGAAACGCTTCCAGCCCGGGTATGACCCGCCTGCCCGCTCGCGCGACACCGCGCTCCTGTTCGCCGTGCGCGGCATGGACCTGCTCGTGTCCGAACACGATGGCCGCCTGGACCTGCCCCGGTGCCCGGCCCTGCCGGACGCCGCGGCCAGCGCCCACTTCCTGGGCGTGCTCGACGACACGGACTGCTACGCCGCGCCCGTGCCCGGAGACTTTACGCCGCCGGAGGGGCTGAAGTTCGTCCCCGCCCGCTCGCTGTACAAGCAGGTGGACGAGGCGACGTTCGCCGTGGCGGGCCGCGCGCTCTCCATCGCGGAGTGGGACCTGAACCACCGCTTCTGCGGCAAGTGCGGCACGGCCACGCAGCGGGTTCCCGGGGAGCGCGCGCGCCGCTGCCCGGTGGACCACACGCCGTTCTATCCGCGCATCTCGCCGGCGGTCATCGTCCTCATCACGCGCGGCGACGAGATGCTGCTCGCGCGCAACGCGTCCTTCCCGGAGCCGTTCTTCAGCACCGTGGCGGGCTTCGTGGACCCCGGCGAGTCGCTGGAGGAGACCGTCCTGCGCGAGGTGAAGGAGGAGGTGGGCGTGGACCTGAAGAACGTCACCTACTTCGGCAGCCAGCCGTGGCCCTTCGGCCGCTCGTTGATGGTGGGCTTCATGGCCGAGTACGCGGGCGGCGACGTCACCGTGGACGGCAAGGAGATCGCCGAGGCGCGCTGGTTCGGCGTGGACGACCTGCCGCGCATCCCGCCCCGCCTGAGCATCGCGCGCCACCTCATCGACACCTTCATCGACCAGGTGAAGGCCCGCCGGCCCCAGTCCTGAGCCTCCCGGGCCGGGAGCCGGGCGCCCGCTCCGGAATTCCCCGCGTCCCCGGGCGTGTTTCCCCCGGATGGGCGCACCGGGCTTGACCCCCACCCCCAGGGTGCGCTTGATGCGCCCTCCGCACGCACGCCATGCCCGCCGCACGCCCGCACATCGAGCCCCGCCGCGTCCCCACCGCCGACTCCGTCGTGGTGAAGGAACTCTACCTCTCGCTCCAGGGCGAGTCGTCCCATGCCGGCATGCTCTGCGGCTTCATCCGCCTGACGGGCTGCCACCTGCGCTGCTCGTACTGCGACAGCGAGTTCGCCTTCCACGGCGGCAGCCGCATGAAGAACGCGGACGTCGTCACGCAGGTGCTGGCCTGGAACACGCCCACCGTCGAGGTGACGGGTGGCGAGCCCCTGCTCCAGCCCGGCGTGTATCCGCTGATGGAGTCGCTGCTGGACGCGGGCCTCAAGGTGCTGCTGGAGACGAGCGGCGCCATCGACGTGCGGCTCGTGCCCCCAGCCGTCCATAAAATCGTGGACATGAAGACGCCGTCGTCCGGCGAGTGCGACCGCAACGACTACCGCAACCTCACGTCCATGAACGCCAACGACGAGCTCAAGATCGTCATCGGCTCACGCGAGGACTACGAGTGGGCTCGCGCGCTCGTGCGCGAGCACGGCCTGGGCCAGAAGCCCTACGGCGTCCTGTTCTCCACCATCTTCGACAGGCTCCACCCGCGAGAGCTGGCGGAGTGGATCGTCGAGGACCGGCTGCCGGTGCGCTTCCAGCTCCAGATGCACAAGTACCTCTGGGACCCCAACGCGCGCGGAGTGTGACGCGCGCGCCGCCCGGCCGTCAGTGCCCCCGCCGGAACAGGGACAGCACGAGGACGATGAGCGCGCCGTACAGCAGCAGGCCCAGCAGGTTCAGCGCGGACAGGACGCGCAACACGGTGGCGAGCCCCCGGTCGCCCACCTCTTCGCGGCGCCGCAGCTTGCGCGTGGCGATGACGGTGCCCGCCACCGCCGCCGCCAGCATGACCCCCAGCGCGGGCAGCATCCCCCATTCTCCGCCCCACCGCTGGTAGGCCAACCACGAGCGCCGCAGGGGCACGCAGAGGAGCAGGAACCCCAGGACGTTGGCCCCCAGCGCCAGCCGCACCGCGAGCGACGGCCGCGTGTCCCGCCGGCGCCGCTCCGCGCACGGCGCGCAGTACGCCGTCTCCTCCAGCACCTCCGTGCACGCGCCGCACAGGAAGCCGCCGCAGCGCGCGCAGAGGGCCACCGCGGCCACGTCCGGATGCTGGCCACAGCGGGCACCCGCGAGGATCGCGGCGGATGGGGCCATGGCGCCTGACGCCTAGAAGCCGGGGGGCGGCGTGCGGGCCGCCAGCGCCGCGATGCCGTGAACGCCCATGCCCAGGAACACCGCCGTCAGCACGGTGCTGGCCACGAAGCCCGCGACGATGAGGTTCTTGCGCGGGTGCTCGAACTGGCTGAACGCGTAGACGAGCATGTAGCAGGGGATGAGCAGCACCATCACCCCGGTGCCCACGCTGCGGCGGAAGGCGTGCATCAGCAGGAGGGCCGCGCACACGAGCGAGACGACCCCGAACAGGATGGCGAGTGGCAGGAGCGGCACACCCGCCCCCTTAGCACGCCTTCGCCCCTTTCGCGGCGGGCGTGCGCATACTAAGGACGGCCCGCCGCCCACCCGCCGAGGAGGTCCCCGCCATGGCCGTGTTCAAGACGTTCCTCATCTTCATCCTGGCCGGCACACTGCTGGGCACCTTCATCGCGTCGCTGACGGCCCCCTCCTACATCGAGTGGAACAACAGCACGCCGCTCGCCACGCAGACCATGTGCAACCTGCCGGAGGTGGTGCGCGGCGTGACGGCGTCGCTGCTGCACTCGCAGCTGATGGGCGCGGCCATTGGCGCGGGCGTGGGCCTGGTGGCCGCCATCCTCGTCGCCGTGCGCGCCCGGAGCCGCTCCAAGCAGCGTCCGGGCACTCCGCCTCCCGCGGCCACCGCCGCCTGAAGCGGGCGTTACTCCTGCTTCGGCAGGACGTAGATGGCGGGCGACTGGCCCAGCAGCACGCCGCCGTTGCCATCCTCCACCTCCACGTAGAGGTGGATGGACTGGTTGGGGTCCTCCGGCGGTGACGGCACCGTCCAGGTGGGCGTGGCGATGCTGGGGTTGCTGAACGCGCCCGCCGGGTTCGCGGGCACCTGCGTCCAGCGGAAGAAGATCTCATCCTCGTCCTGGTCCATCACCTCCAGCTGGAGCTGGATGACCGTGCCCTCCTCGAACTTGAGCCCGCCCGGCGTGGACGGCGAGCCCAGCGGGCGCGGTCCGGCGGTGATGACGGGCTGGTGGTTGGGCGAGTAGCACCCAGCGCTCCCCAGACCCAACGCGAGCAAGACGAACATGAACGAGCGAGAACGCGGCATGGACTTCCCCCTGCTAGGAACGGCCACACCCTAATTCGGCCCCCCGCGTTCCGTATACCCACCCGGAGGCCCCGGCTGTTTCATCACCAGGCGATGAAACAGTCGCGAGCCGCGCGCCAACTGTCGCGCGGCGCGCATCCCGCCCCGTGAAGAAAATCCCTCCCGCCAACAAGCCGGGGGGACGTGCGTCAACGCCTTCCCGGACGCCGCGTGAAGAGCCGCAGCTTGTCCGCGCGCGTGAGCCGCTTGATGGCGGCCTCCCGGCGCAGGGCGGCGCCGCGGTCCTCGGCGGGCTCGCTCCAGACCAGCGTCACCGGCAGCCGGGCCCGCGTGTACGCGGCCCCCTTGCCCCGGCCATGCGTGGCCAGACGGCGCTCCAGGTTGTTGGTGGCGCCCGTGTACAGCGTGCCATCGCGGCAGCGCAGCATGTACACGGTCCAGGCGGCGGGGGGGGCTTGCGACACGGCGCCCCCACTCTACCGCCAGGGCGGCTCACGTCAGGAGGGCTTCTGCCCGCCCCCCTGCTTGCGCTGCAGGCGCGCCAGCCGCCGCTTCTGGCTGCGAACCGCGTGCGTCTTGCGGACGCGCGCCATGACGTCCTGCACCTGCGCCAGCGGATCCGTCCGCCACGCCGCCAGGACCTGCGTCTCGTGCACCACCCCCACCAGACCGCCCCCTGCCCCCACCACTCCCACCACCTGCACGTGGTGCCGCTCCATCACCTTCAAGGCTCCCAGCAGTGTGTCTGTGGGAAAAACCGTACCGATGAAGGATGACAACGCTTCCCTGAACCCCCGGCCCTGCCCCATTTCCACGACCTCCCCGCGATGGACCTACATTCCCTGCAACTGTCCTGCCGTCCCGGGAAAGTCCGCCCGCGACACCCCGGCATCGGTCGGGCGTCGGGCGTAGACTGAAGGGGTGACATCACGACAGGCAGCGGCACCCCGGTTGAGCCGGATGGCGGACCTCTTCACCAAGGCGGTCGAGCGGAGCAAGGAGGGGTTGCTGACCCTCAGCTTCAAGCCGGACGAGCTGTACCGGGTGCCCACGGACGACGGAGCGGCCATCGCGCTGGGGCGCTATCACCCTCGAGGGGAGCGCCGGTTCGCGGAGCCCGTCCTGCTGTGCCACGGGCTGGGGGCCAACCGCTTCCACATGGACTTCAACGAGCAGTACAGCCTGGCGCGCTACCTGGCGCGGGCGGGGTTCGAGACCTGGGTCATCGAGCTGCGCGGCCGGGGGCTGGCGGGGGCCTGCGCGGACTGGAACTTCGACGACCAGGCCGAGCACGACGTGAGAACGGCTTTGCGCACCGTGATGTCCACGGGTGCCCAGCAAGTGCTCTGGGTGGGCCACTCCAAGGGCGGGCTGATGCTCTATGCCCACCTGGCCAAGAACCCCCAGGCGCCGGTGAAGGCGGCGGTGTCCCTGGGCGCCCCCTTCACCTTCGCGGTGCAGCCGGGCTTGCGAGCGTTCGTGCAGCGGGTGGAGCCCGTGCTCAAGCTCAAGGTCATCCCCACCCGGCGTGTCACCAGCATCGCCTTCTTCGGGGCGCCGCCGGGACCGCTCACCCGGTACATGATGCTGGCGGACAACATGGATCCGCAGGTGGTCCGCTGGGCGCTGGCCAACGTGCCCGCGGACGTGGCCGGCGGCGTGGGACGGCAGTTCGCCCGGTGGATCACCACCAGCCAGTTCACGACGTTCGACGGGAGCTTCGACTACCGCGAGCCGCTCGCCGGGGTGCGGATTCCCTTCCTGCTCATCGCCGGCAGCCGGGACCTGCTCGCGCCGCCGCTGGCGGTGGCCCGGGCGAAGGAGCACCTGGGCGGCCCGGTGAAGATGCTGGTCGCCGGGCGCGGCCACGGCTTCGCGGCGGACTACGGCCACGCGGACCTCATCCTGGGCCGCAAGGCGCCGGATGAAATCTTTCCCCAGGTGGAGGCCTTCCTGTCCTCCAACGCCACGCCCCTCTAGGCGGCTCCCCCTCCCGGGAGCGCGGGTTGTCCGGACCCGCCCGGCGTGCTACCCGGAAGGCCGTCCCATGGGCCCATCCGTTCGCTTCCCATCCCGGCCGTGACGTCCCGCTTGAAAGCCCGGCGGCCCGGCACCACCGTGGAAGGTCCCCTGTCCCCTCCCCCGAGGCCTCCGCGCATGCGTCCCGCTTCCTTCCGCGCCTCCCTGCTGTCGTGGTCCGCTGCTGTCGCCCTCGGCGTCCTGGGGCTGACGGGCTGCCGGCCGCAGGCCCAGGAGGGGCCGGACCCCACGGTGGTGGCCACCGTGAACGGCGAGTCGCTCAGCCGGACGGACTTCGAACAGGAGCTGGCGCGGGAGCTGGCCACCACGGAGGGCCCGGAGCCCACGCCCGAGGAGGTGGAGCCCTTCAAGCGGGCGCTCGTGGACACGCTGGTGAAGCGGATGCTGCTGCTCCAGGCCGCGAAGCAGAACAACATCGCCGTGACGCCCGAAGAGGTGGACCG
Source organism: Corallococcus exercitus (assembly GCF_042231735.1). Classification (GTDB taxonomy): domain Bacteria; phylum Myxococcota; class Myxococcia; order Myxococcales; family Myxococcaceae; genus Corallococcus; species Corallococcus exercitus_B. The sequence goes on along the minus strand of NZ_CP102577.1, from coordinate 7,348,693 downwards.
GGGCGTGCTGCGGCTGTCCGGCGACTACCCGGCGGGCAACTTCAATGAAGTGCTCGCCCAGGGGCAGCTGTCCATGGCGGAGCTGCGCGCGCGCGAGGCCAGCCGGCTCACCATCGAGAAGCTCTTCACGAACCACGTCTATTCACGCGTGGCGGTGACGGAGGAGGAGCTGCGCGCGTACTACGCGGCGCACGAGGCGGACTTCCAGGAGCCGGAGGAGGTCCACGCGGCGCAGATGGTGGTGAAGGGGCTGGACGAGGCACGCAAGCTCCAGGTGCAGCTCAAGGCGGGCAAGAAGTTCTCCGACCTCGCGCGGCGCTATTCGCTCAGCGCGGACGCCAAGGTGGGGGGTGACCTGGGCTTCTTCCCCCGGGGACAGATGCCGCCGGCCTTCGACGAGGTGGTATTCAAGCTGGGGGTGGGGCAGGTTTCGGACGTGGTGTCCACGGAGTACGGCTACCACCTGTTCAAGGTGCTGGAGCGCAGGCCGCCGAGGAAGCGGGAGCTGGCGGAGGTGCGCGCGAAGGTGGAGGGGCGCCTCTTGGAGGCCAAGCGGGCGGCGGCGCAGGAGGCGTTCGAGAAGGAGCTGCGCGACAAGGCCCAGGTGGTGGTGAACGAGGCCACGCTGCAGACCATCCGCGGGCGGCCGGCGCCGCAGGCGGCGGCGAAGTGAAGGACTTTTCCGGTGGCCAGGCGGTTGGGCTCACCGGTGTCATGGTGTTCAAGAGGGTCGTTGCGATGAAGAACCTGGTGGCGTTCCTGGCGGCGGTGATGCTCTTCACGGGGGCCTCGTCCGCCCGCGCGGAGCTGGTGGACAAGGTGGCGGCGGTGGTGAACCGCGACGTCATCCCGCTGTCGGAGGTGCAGCAGCGCGCCGCGCCGGAGCTCCAGCGCGTCAACTCGGAGATTGACCCGAGCAAGCGCGCCGAGGCCCGCGCGCAGCTGATGAAGACCGCGCTGGACACGCTCATCGGCGAGAAGCTGATGGAGGGCGAGGTCGCGATGCTCGGCATCACCACCACCGAGGCGGAGGTGGATGAGCTGGTGCAGGACGTGCTCAAGCAGAACAACGTGAGCGACATCGCCCAGTTCGAGCAGTTGCTCAAGAACGAGGGGTTCACGCTCGCCAGCTACAAGGACATGCTGCGCAAGCGCGTGGTGCGCGACAAGCTCCTGCGCATGAAGGTGGGCCCCAAGGTGAAGGTCACCGAGGAGGACCTGAAGGCCGCGTACACGCAGTACACGCGCCTGGAGAGCGAGGACGTGGAGGTGCACGCCCGCCACATCCTGGTGCAGGTGGACGCCAAGGCCACGCCGGAGCAGGTGGCCGCCGCGAAGCAGAAGGCGGAGGGCATCGCGCAGGAGGCCCGCCGGCCGGGCATGGACTTCGCCGCCCTGGCGAGAGCGCGCAGCGAGGGCCCCAGCGCGGCGGACGGCGGCGACCTGGGCTACTTCAAGCGCGGCGTGATGGTGCCCGCCTTCGAGAAGGCCGCCTTCAACCTCAAGGCGGGTGAGGTCAGCGAGCCCATCCGCACCAACTTCGGCTGGCACATCCTGAAGGTGGAGGAGCGCCGCAACGTGGCTGTCACCTCCTACGAGGAGATGAAGCCGAAGCTGGAGGCCAAGCTCCTCAACGAGAAGACGGAGAAGTTCCTGGACCAGTACGTCCAGGAGCTGCGCTCCAAGGCCAACGTCGAAGTGAAGATGTGAGCCCGTCCCCGGTGGCCACCGCGGACGCGCGGCCCCGCGTGGGCATCTCGCTGGGGGACGTGTCGGGCATCGGGCCGGAGGTGACGGCCCTGGCGCTCTCGAAGCCCGCGGTGCGCCGCGCGCTGGTGCCCGTGGTGTTTGGCGACGGGCCCACGCTGGACGGCTTCCCCCTCTTCCGCCGCTTCCCGCGCGTCGCCCTGGAGGACCTGGGCCGCACGACGGGGCCGGCGGTGGTGGAGGTGACGCGCCTTGCGGAGAAGCACCGCGTGCCGGGCAAGCCGACGCGCGAGGGCGGCAAGGCGCAGTACGCGTACGTGCGGGCCGCCATCGACGCGATGCGCGCGGGGACGGTGGACGCGCTGTGCACCGCGCCCGTGTCGAAAGAAGAGATTTCGCGCGCGGGCATCCCGTTCATGGGCCACACGGAGGTGCTGGCGGACGCGTTCGGCGTGGACGTGTTGATGATGATGGACGGGCCGCGCGTGCGCATCGCGCTGGCGACAAACCACGTCCCCCTCTCCGCGTTGCCGAAGCTGCTGACGGTGGAGAAGCTGGTGGCGCAGCTCCAGCTGTTGTCACGCAGCCTTCAGCCGGTGGTGGGGCGCAAGCCGCGCATCGCCGTGCTGGGGCTCAACCCGCATGCGGGCGAGGGCGGGATGCTGGGGCGCGAGGAGGTGGAGGTGATTGGTCCCGCCATCCGCGCCGCCCGGGCGAAGCGGGTGGATGCGCACGGGCCCATCCCCGCGGACGGGCTCTTCGCCCGGCCCGACGAGGTGGGCGCGAAGTACGACGTGGTGCTGGCCATGTACCACGACCAGGGGCTCATCCCGGCCAAGGCGCTGGACTTCGAGCGCACGGTGAACGTGACGCTGGGCCTGCCGGTGCCGCGCACGTCGCCGGACCACGGCACCGCCTACGCCATCGCCGGCACGGGGACCGCCAGCTGCGTGCCCATGATGGAGGCGCTGCTCAAGGCGGCCCGGCTTTCGGGGGGCGCGGGACGAGCCGCGCCTCCAGGTGCTTCGCCAGGTCCTCGCCGTCCTCCTTCGGGTCGATGAGCTTCGCGTGCGTGCCCCGCGCCGTGGCGTCGGGGACGACGAGCACGGTGACCTTCCCCGTGGGGCAGTGACCCAGACAGGACGCGGGGATGAGCTGCGTCCTGCCCGCCAGGCCGTGGGCCTTGAGGGCCTCGCGCACCCGGCGCGGAAGGTCCACCCCTCCCGCGTCCACCGGCAGCCGCATGAGGCAACGGTGACACAGGTGCAACTCGATGGGGTCTGGGTCCTCCCGCGCGGCCATGCCTCAATCTAGCGCTGGAACCGCTTGTCGAGCTTGCGAAGCTGGCTCTCCCAGCCCGCCGACGTGCGCTGCGTCCACTCCTCGCTGTGCATGGCGTCAATGGTCACGGTCATCCGCACGGTGCCGCCCGTCGCCTGGAGCTCCACCACGGAGGAGACGGTGTACGGCGCGACGCCGGGGATGAAGTCCACCGCGTGCTGGTACGCGAGCCGGCGCTGGGGCGTCAGCTCCGTGTACGTGAGGCTGCTCGGGGTGGAGAGCGGCATGCCGGCCTGCTTCATGAAGGCCACCTGCTCCGGCGCGCTGGCGATCATGTCGTAGCGCAGCAGGCCGCCCGGACGCGCGTCGAGCTCGTGCACCTTCACGGAGAAGCCCTCCGGGCCCCACCAGGACTCGAAGCCGTCCTTCGTCGTCCACAGCTCCCACACCTCGTCGAGCGTCGCGGTGTAGGTCCGCTCGAAGGTGAAGGTGCGGGGGGGCGTGTTCGTCGTCATGGGGGTTCCTCCTCGGGCTTGGGGGTGGCCGTGCGTGCCTTCCGCCTTCGCTCGAGCGCCTGACCGAACCGGTCGAGCCGGGCCTCCCAGAGGCCGCGATACCCGGTGACCCAGGCATCGAGCTCCTGGAAGGGCTCCGGACGCAGCGAGTACAGCCGCTTCGTGCCCTCGGGGCGGACCTGGACGAAGCCCGCTTCCTGGAGGATCCGCAGGTGCCGCGAGACACCTGACTGCTGGATGTCGACCTGTTCGACCAGGTCGTTCACCGCCAGCTCGCCGCCCTTCAGCGCCTCGACGATGCGGCGGCGCGTGGGGTCGGCCAGGGTCTGGAAGACGTCAACATGCATGGCTGCATATATACATATCGGTGCATGTTTCGTTTGTCCAGGGCCCCCTCCCTGGAGGCAGGGCGGGCTAGAAGACGAAGGGGAAGCGCACGGGGGCGTTCAGGGCGACGCGGTGCACGGGGAACTTCCAGCCGCGCACCTGGTCCTCGATGCAGCCGGCGAGCGGGGAGCCCTTCAGGGCCTCGGTCTCCATGGCGACGCCGGACACGGTGCCGGTGGTGTCCACGGACCAGCGCACCTGGAAGCGGCCGCCGTTCTCCAGCGCGGTGCCGGCCTTGAAGTTCTGGACGCAGGCGGCGATGGCGGGCTGGTTCGTGACGACCACGTTGGTGACGTCCGCGGGCGTGAGCTGCTCGCGCTCGGAGGTCGGGGCGGGCGGGATGTAGACGGTCTTCTCCTGGGCCTGCTTCGGGGCGGAGGCCTCCGACTCGGCTTCGTCGGTGAAGCCGAGCTCGCGGGCGAAGTCCTCGTCGATCTCGGACTCGGGCTGCGCGGCCTCCTCGGCCTCGGCTTCGGCGGCGGCCTGACGGGCCTGGGCCAGCTCTTCTTCGGAGATTTCGCCGCCGAAGGACATCTCACGGACCTCGCCGGTGTCCTCGGGCGCTTCGAGCGTGGCCGCGCGCTGGGCCACGGGGGCCTTCTTCTTCGTCACCGGAGCGGGCTGCGTGGACGGCGTGGGGTCCGGGGCCAGCGTGTGCAGGCCGGTGGTCAGGCCCGCGCTCGAGGGGCCCGCGAGGACCGGCGTGTTCGGGGTGAGGGCCTGCGCGGCGCGCTGCGCGTCCGTCAGCGCGGGCGTGTTCACGCCGCCCGCGATGGACTGCGAGAAGTCCGGCGTACCGGGCGCGCCGAGGTAGGCCTGCGTGCCCGTGAAGTACGGGGCGCCGGTGGTGCCCTGCGTGCCCGGAGCACCGGCCTGCGAGGCCGAAGCGCCTTGCTGAGCCGCCGCGAAGCCCTGCGTGCCCGGAGCGCCGATCTGCGTGCCCACGGTGCGCTGCGAAGTACCCGGCACGGCGCCCACCACGGTCTGCGCGGGCTGCGCGGCATGCGGATCATCCTTCGACGTCAGGCGCAGGCCCGCGACGACGAGGAGGCCCGCGGCGAGTGCGCCCATGGCCACGGCGCTGACGAAGGACATGGGGCTCATGCCGAGGATGCGCGTGGACGCGTCGGCGATGGCGGGCGGCGGAGGCTCGGGCGCCTCGGGGGCGTACGGCATCCACGGCTGCGGCGGCTGCGGCGCGTAGGCGGCGGCCGGTGAGCCGGGCGTGGCCCAGGCGGGTGACGGCGACGCGGGGTCCCACGACGTCACGGCGCCGCAGGAGGGCTCCTGCGAGGCGTTGGACGGGGGCTCCTCCGCGCGCAGCCACTCCGGGATGACGAAGTTCGCGGCCTCGGCGGACAGCGTGAGCTCGGGCTCCGTGTTGTCGTTGGACGGAGGCGGCAGCGACTGCATCCACGACTCTTCCGTGGAGGCCAGGTCGAGCAGCGTGCGCAGCGGGCCGGTCGCGAAGGACTCCGGCACGATGTCGTTGTCTTCGGAAGGAGAGGTGAGCGCGCGATCCAGGCACGCATCCAGCTCGGCATCGAAGGCTTCGGGGTCGCGGGAGAAGTCCGAACCGCCCACCTGCGCCCGCGAAGACACATCGCCAGTCAGTAGCTCGCTCACGCCACCCTCCCCGCCGCCCGTACCGCGCCAGACCGCCCCAACACCCGACTCACTGCCAGGGGGCCGATGTTAGGAACGACCCCCGTTCGCGCTACCGCGAGCGTCCAGCCGTGAACGCTCCAGCAGTCATTTGCCCGCGAACGAGGCCCGAAACGTAAGGCCCCGCACTCCACACTGTGCGCCGGTGTGCCGACAGGCCCCGGGTTTCCACCGCCCGACCCGCCATGTCAGGAGCGGGAGGTAGACCTTCCGGGCCTACCGGCCTCGCATGAGCACGAAGCCCGCCACCACCTATACGGTCGAGTTCCTCCAGAGCGCCGCGAAGCAGCTCGCCGCGGTGGATCCGATCCATCAGCGCCGTATCGCGAAGCGGATCGACGCCCTGGCCATGGAGCCCCGGCCCATGGGTGCGGAGAAGCTCAAGGGGAGCGACTACCTGCGGATCCGCGTTGGCGACTACCGCGTCATCTACCAGGTCGAGGACGGCCGGCTCGTGGTGTTGATCGTCGAGCTGGGCCACCGGAGGGAGATCTACCGCTAGCCGGCTTCTTCGCCTTCTTCGCGAGCCCCAGCTCCGCCTTCACCTGCTTCCACGAGACGCGCGGTTGTCCCTCGGCCTCCCGGCGCGCGGCGTCCGCCTTCTGGATGTCCCGCCGGTCCTCCAGCGCCTCCAACGCCTGGAGGTCCTCGAACGGAATCACCGCGACCAGCTTCTTGCCGTGCCGGGTGAGGACGAGCCGCTCCTTGCCGTAGGCCGCACGGTTGAGCAGCTCCGCCAGGTCGTCGCGCGCTTCGGTGATGCTGACTTCCATCATGGCCATTCCTCAAGAAACGTACGTTCTGGACATATCATACGGAACGCCCCGACACGGCGCGTCCCTCTCGTCCGAACGGCCAGGCTTCAGTACCGTGGGGCGCCCGCCTTGGGCGTCAGGTTGCTGGGCGGGGCCTGGACTCCGTTCACTCGCAGGCCCGCGTGCATGAAGGACGGTGCTCCCTGGAGGAAGGCCGCCGGGAAGTTGAGCGTGGGCTGGGATTCGTCATCCAGCGCCTTCACCTGCTCCGGCGTGAGCTTCACGTCCAGCGCGCCCAGGTTGTTGTCCAGCTGCTCCAGCGTGCGCGCGCCCAGGATGGTGGACGCCACGCCCGGCCGGCCCTGCACCCAGGCCAGCGACACGCGCGCCACCGAGGTGTTCTGCTCCTTCGCCACGCGCTGGAGCACGTCGATGAGCCGGTACGTCTTCTCGTTGAGCGACGACTCCGCCCACGCGCCCCGGTCCGCCTTCTGCCTGCCCGCGTTCTCCCGTGTGTACTTGCCGCTCAACACCCCGCTGCGCAGCGGCGACCACGGCGTCACGCCCAGCCCCAGCTCCCGCGCCATCGGGATGAGCTCTCCCTCCACCGTGCGCTCCAGGAGCGAATACTCAATCTGCAACGCCACCAGCGGCGCCCAACCCCGGAAGTACGCCGTCACCTGCGCCTGCGCCACCTTCCACGCGGGCGTGTCGGAGAAGCCCACGTAGCGGACCTTGCCGGAGCGCACCAGGTCGTCCAGCGCCCGCATCGTCTCCTCGATGGGCGTGTTCGCGTCCCACGCGTGCATCCAGTACAGGTCGATGTAGTCCGTTTGAAGCCGGCGCAGCGACTCCTCGCACGCCGCCACCACCGACTTGCGGCCCGCGCCGCCGCCGTTCGGATCCTTCTCGAAGAGGTTGCCGAAGAACTTCGTGGCAATCACCACCCGGTTGCGTTTCCCCGGGTGCTTCCCCAGGTGGTCCCCGATGATCCTCTCCGAGTGCCCGAACGTGTACACGTTCGCCGTGTCGATGAAGTTGCCACCCCGCTCGATGTAGTGGTCCAGGATGGCGTTGGACGTGTCCACGCTGCTGCCCCAGCCCAGGTCCTCGCCGAACGTCATGGTTCCCAGGCAGAAGGGACTGACGCGCAGGCCTGAGCGGCCCAGGGTGACGTAGTGGTCGAGCGACATGGACTTGGACTCCCCCCGCGATGAACGTGGCACGGCCAGCCAAGGCGCGCGGAGCCAATCCCAGACGCCGCTCCCGCGCCAACCGCCCTTCCCCCGGACGTCCAACTCCAGACACGCTCCCGCGCCCATCCGACCTCGGGCGGACATCCGCGCGCCTCAGCCCTCCCGGGACTCCTTCAGCGCGCAGCCATACACCGGCGTGCCGCCGCCCTCGCCGTCCTCGCGCAGCACCCGCTCCAGCGCCTCACGCCCCAGGCTTTCACCCACGTGCCCGCGCGCCACGGTGATACCTCCGCTGAAGCGCAGGCGCCCGTCCGCGCCGTAGAGCACCACGTGCCCGGAGGTCGTCGCGCCGAAGCGCTTCGCCTCCAGGCCGTCCGGGTCGCGCAGCACCGTGACGCCCGGGATGCTCGCGGCCGTGCGCCACAGGTCGCCCTGCTCCCAGCCGTCCTCCAGTCCCTCCGGACGCAGGAACAGGACATAGGCCTCCGCGCGTCCATCCGCGTGCGCCATCACCTCCGCCAGCTCCACCAGGCTCGCCCGCGTGCAGGTGCACTTCGGATGCGCGAGCATCACCAGCACCGGACGTCCTGCCTGACGCGACAGCCGCGTTCCCTCCGGCCACGTCGCCGCCGTCACCGGCGCGGCGCCGGGCGTGAGCGAGTAGCGGGCCAGCACCGCGACACCCGTGCCGATGCCGCCCAACCACAGCGCTCCCGCGAGCATGAGCCACCCGCGGGTGGAAGAGGCCTTCATTCCGCACGCCTCCTGGGAGGTGTCCGTCCGTCGTGACGCTAGCGGCTCCGGCCCTGGAGCCCTTCCGCCCGCCAGGGCCGGGTCAGTGTCCAGCGTGCGGCAGCGGCCCGCTCGCGGAGCTCAGCGGTGGTGCGCGTGCTGGCGGTCCGCGTGGTGTTGCAGCTGGCGCCGCGCGGCCTCGAAGGCGTCGGTGACGGCCTGGTAGGCATCCGCGTGGGCCGTGGGCTCCGCGGGTTCGCGGTCCGCGATGATGTCCCTGCCCGGCACGTGCAGCTCCACGCGGACGTGGAAGCGATGCCCCTGCGCGTGGTGCCGGTGTGGCTCCTCCACCACCACGTTGCAGCCGGTGATGCCGTCGAAGAACTGCTCCAGCTTGTCCGCCTGGTCGCGGATGTGCTCGTTGAGGGTGTCGCTCGTCTCCATGCCCCGGTAGGTGATTCGCAGTGCGCGCTTCATCGTCCGCCTCGGGTAGGGCTCCGTGCTCGGGAGCCGGTGTGGATTCAAGGCATTGCATGGGCCCTGCCAACCGCGGGGGCCCACGGGAACTCCTATAACGGCCCCTCCGTGGCGGGGCACGATGGGACGCACGCCCCGATGCTCGGGGCACGTTGACTCACGGCAGCTTGCGCAGGCGCGGCAGCAGCTCCGTCACCGGCCGCCCCAGCTCCTCCGCGTCCAGGTACACCTGCACCGCGTGTCCCACGCCCTCCACGGGTTCGGCGAAATAATTGCGCTTGGTGGGCACCACCCACGCGAAACCCGTGCGCGGCAGGACGAAGCTGGGGGCGTTGCCGTAGGTGAGGAAGCCACCCGTGCGCTCGCCCACCATCGGCGCGCCGGTCGCCCGGTGCAGGGCGTAGGCTCCGCTCTCTCCCGACGACGCGGAGTCCCGGTCCACCAGCACCACGATGCGTCCCGTGAAGGGCGTCTTCGCGTGACCTTCCACGCGGCCGCTGTCGAACGCGGGGCGCGAGGGCTCCGGTGTCACGGGCCACTTCGCTCGGAGGGCTTCACGCTCCGCCTTGGCTTCCGGCGTGTCCAGCCGGCCATCCATCGCCTGCCGCTGCACGCGCGAGTTCCATTCGAAGCACGGATAGAAGGCGCCGTGCATCCACACCTCGCCGGAGGAGAACCACGGCCCGCGCACCATCGCATCCAGCCACTCGTACACGTAGCCGTCGTTGCCGCCGCCGTTGCCGCGCAGGTCGAACACCAGCAGCTTGTGCTTGCGGTGCTTCGGCGCGTCCGCGACGAACTGGCGCAGCCCGGCCTCCGCTTCCGGCGGGCCGGAGAAGCGGCGGATCGTGATGATGCCCACGTCGCCCTTCGGCTCGTACGTGTAGATGTCCTTCGGCGCGAACTGCCGGGCCGGACGTGGAGGCCGGACCGTGAGCGGCAACGACGTGTCGCCGCACCGGAGCGTCCGTGTGTCACCGCCGCCCCGCGCGGACACGGTGAGCCGCTGGCCCCGCGAGCCATCCGGCTTCAGCACCGGCGCTACCCGCAGCGTGTCCACCTGCGCGCCCGTCACGGTGCTCGCGTCGCAGGACGTCAGCGCGAGCCCCGGAGGCGCATCGGCCTGGTACTCGCGGAAGGCGAGCCGTGGCTCCTCGTCCAGCATGCTCAAGAAGCCGGACGGCCCGAAGTGGTTGTCCGTCAGCGCCTCACGGACGGCGATGGTCGGCGCGAGCACGCCGTCCTGGAAGGACACCGTGGGCCCGGACGCGGCCACCTTCGCGCTCCAGTCCTGGAAGAAGCGATCCGGATCAAAGGCGCGGTGCGCGAGCAGCTCCGGCCAGCCAGAGTACGTGGTGCGCAGGAGCTGATGCAGGAAGCGCACGTCCTCCGCCAGCGCAGCGCTGTCCAGGCGCGTGTCGGGCGTGGGCTTCGGGCCGCGGAAGGCCTCGCGCAGCACGGGGCTCTGCGGGTCGTAGCAATACGCCGCGCCCGTGGTCCGCGAGTCCAGGTAGGGGGAGGGGGCCGCCGCGGTCAGCAGGCCGCCCACGAGGAGGAAGAGATGCATGCCTGGACTACGACACGTCCCTCGCGCCATTGCCGCGACGTGAGGATCAGCGACTCACGGTGAAGCGGCCTCGCGCGAGGAAGACGTGCGCGTCGTCGATGAGCACCTGCGTGTCCGCTCCCGAGCGCCACACGCCGATGAGCGCCTCCATCCGTCCGGCGGGCAGCGGCCAGATGCTGCCGAAGGGCGGCTTCTCCACCAGCACCCAGTCGTAGACCAGGTCGTCGGACTGCGGCCCGCCCACCGCGAAGACGTCGTCCCGTGCCCCCACCTCCGCGACGAGGTTGCCCTCCAGCAGCACCCGTCCGCCCGGGTTCGCGGCGAGGACGTCCAGCGCGTTCTGGACGCTGGCAAGACGCGGGCCCGAGACAGGACAGTGCGCAGGGAAGGCTTCCGGCGTGAAGAGGGTACGCCTCGCGGCGCGCACGGTGTTGTCGTTGGTCGTGTAGAGCAGCAGCCCGGTCATCACCAGCACCCAGGCCGGGGGGCGGTGCTGACGCAGGAGCGGCAGGAACACCATGACGACCGCGGCCATCAGGGGCGCGCCGTACTGGAACCGCCACGCCATGCCCGTGAAGCGGATGGCCAGCATGGGCAACAGCAGCGCCAGCCACAGCGGATCCGGCCTCCACTTGCGGCGCCACGCCCAAAGGCTCAGCGGAAGGAAGGCCACCAGCAACGTGCCGATGCGTGAGAGCTGCTTTCCGGCCAGCCGCTCGCGCAGGTACGCGCCCCAGCCCTGGCCCGGCTCCGGCAGCAGCCGCGAGCGGTAGTCCACCGTCTGGCCCAGCCACCCCGCTCGCCCGAGGAACACGAACGCGAGCCACGCCGCCGACAGCGCGAACACCGCCAGCGCGGCCCGCCGCTCGCCGCGCAGCCACAGCCCTCCCGCGAGCACCAGGCCCACGAAGGGGAACTCCTCCTTGCACGCGAACAGCACCACCAGCGCGCCCAGCATCCACCCCGTGCGCTTGAGGCCGTACGCCACCGCGAGCCATGTCCACGGCAGCATGGCCCACGTGGTGGGATGGATGGGAAAGGTGAGCGCGGCCGTCGTGCCGGGGTTGAACAACAGCAGCGCCCCCAGGAGCGCGGTGGAGGCCCGGTCCAGCATCCCCCGCGCCTGGAGCCACACGAGCGGCGCGAGCGACAGCAGGACGAAGGCCCCTTCCGCCACGAGCCCCGCCCACTTCGCCGGCAATACGGTGACCAGCGGCCGGGCCACCCACAGCACCGGGTCGAAGTGGTCCGCGAACACGTGGACCTGCCGGACGCTGAGCCAGGGGTTTGGCTCCTGGAAGGACAGCCGCGCCAGGGCCTGGGTGTAGATGCCCAGGTCGTAGCTCGCGAAGCAGAAGCGCGCGGCCTGGAGCCAGACCGGCACCACCACGACGCCCAGCCAGAGCAGCACCAGGCCCGGCAGCACGAGCAGGCTCCACCAGCGCTGTCGGGACTCGGAGGTGACGGGAGCAGTCATCGCGGACGCGCGGCTTCTAGGCTCCGGACCTCCCGGCTGTCCACCTCCCGCCCCACGCGGTCCCAAACGGTCTGCTTGTCGGACAGGTTTTCGGGGCCCGGCTGGACCAGCGGCCTCCCGGCCCCGGTTCTCCAAACCTGTCCGACTGTCGGACAGGTTGCCGGTGCCCGGCTGGACCAGCGGCCTCCCGGCCCCGGTTCTCCAAACCTGTCCGACTGTCGGACAGGTTCTGACGGTGCGCCGCCGCCGGGGGCCTCGCCGGGCTCTCACCTTCTCATCCAGGGGGATGGAGGGTCAGGTCCGGCTCAACCCCTTCAGCTCGGGGACGGGATGGGGGCGCGGCCGGGCTCGACGACCTGCGGCCCCCGGCCCGGGAGCTGCACGTTCGCTTCGGAGTCCTCCTCCTGCGCCTCCTGCTCCTTCTGGAGCCTCCGCGCCTGAGCACGGGTGCGGTGCAGCCCTTCGCCCAGCCACTCATAGGTCCGGTGCAGGAAGAAGGACGTGCCGCTCAGGGCGAAGATGGAGGCCACGAAGCGCGTCTGCCGGGGACGCACCGTGGCGGCGATGAGGAAGGACGCGGCCACCCACGGGCTCAGGCAGAAGGGGCAGTCCAGCAGCTCGCCCATCACGCGACGGAACCCCGTGCCCCGGGCCTGCTCGCTTACCTCACCCGCGCTGGCGTCGCCCTTGAACCGCGTGAACGGGGCGCGCACCACCGCCGTGACCTTGTCCGCCGCCACCATCCGGGTGACGACGTGCGTGGCGGCCCCGAACAGGGCCAGGTCGCCGCCGCTGAAGCGCTCCGGGAGGCGCCGCCCTGTCGCTCCCATCCAGCCCAGGAAGCCCAGCACGGTCGTGCTGAAGGTCCCTACCAGGACGCCATACGAGCCCAGCGGGTGGATCTCCGAGTCATACCCTTCGAACGGCCCTGTCTCCTGAAGCGCTTTCATGGGGTGCGCAGCCTCCGTGCCGCGAAAGCTGTGCACTCCCCCTGTGCCCAAGCATCCGGGCGGACAGGCGCGCGGGCACTCGCTCCAGCGAGGCCCTACTCCGCCGCCGTCAGGTCCAGGACCGCGGCTCCGCGCACGCGGCCTTCGCGCAGGGCCTGGAGCGCCTCGTTCGCGGCGGACAGGGGAAACACCTGGACCTCCGTGCGCACGGGCACGCGCGGCGCGAGCGACAGGAAGTCCATCGCGTCCTGGCGCGTGAGGTTCGCCACCGAGCGCACCACGCGCTCCTCCCACAGCACCGAGTAGGGGAAGGACGGGATGTCACTCATGTGGATGCCGCCGCACACCACCACCCCGCCCTTGTCCACGGCCCTCAGCGCGGCGGGCACCAGCGCGCCCACGGGAGCAAAGAGGATGGCCGCGTCCAGCGGCTCCGGCGGCACCGTGCCCGAGCCTCCCGCCCAGACCGCGCCCAGCTCGCGCGCGAACGCCTGGCCCTTCGCGTCGCCGTCGCGCGTGAAGGCATACACCCCGCGCCCCTGATGCCGGGCCACCTGGATGAGGATGTGCGCGGCGGCGCCAAAGCCATACAGCCCCAGCCGCCCGCCCTCCCCCGCCATGCGCAGGCTGCGAAAACCGATGAGCCCCGCGCACATCAGGGGCGCGGCCTCCACGTCGCGGTACGACGGGGGCAGCGGGAAGCAGAAGCGCGCATCCGCGACGGTGTACTCCGCGAAGCCGCCGTCCAGGTCGTAGCCGGTGAAGCGCGCCGTGTCGCAGAGGTTCTCCCGGCCGGAGCGGCAGAAGCGGCACTGCCCGCAGCTCCACCCCAGCCACGGCACGCCCACGCGCAGCCCGGGGGCGAAGCCCTCCACCCGCTCGCCCGCCCCCACCACCGTGGCCACGATTTCGTGGCCCGGCACCAGCGGCAGCTTCGGGCGCGTCAGCTCTCCGTCCACCACGTGCAGGTCGGTGCGGCACACCGCGCAGGCGCGCACCCTCAACAGCACCTGCTCCGGCCCGGGCTCCGGGATGGGCCGGTGTTCCAGCCGCAGGCGCTGTCCCGGTGCATCGAGCACCATCGCCCGTTGGGTCCCTGCCATGGCCCGCCTGCCTCCCCACCCGTGCCGTCCACGGGTGTCGAGGACAAGGTGGTCAGTGCCAGTTGACCCGGCCGCTGCCGGTGACCCGCACCTGTGTGGACAGCGCGTGGCCGTACAGGTCCACGTTCCCGGAAGAGTCGAGCAGGATGCTCGCCCCGCCCCCATCCACGTACGCGGTCATGGTCCCCGAGCCCCGCGACGTGAGGTTCACGTCCACGGACCGGAGGCCCGAGGCCCCGATGCCACCGCTGCCGTCCAGCCAGGCCTCGAGCCGGTTGGTGACGCCCGTGAGCGTCGTGAAGCCCGAGCCATCCGTGCGGGCGCGCACCTGCTTCGCCGACCCCGCCCACTTCAGGTCCCCGGAGCCGGTCTGCGACAGGTCCACCCACTCGGCCAGGCCCTCGCCGGCCGCGCACAGCTCCATGTTCCCGGAGCCGCTGAGCTTGGCCTCCAGGGTGCGCACCCCGCCGCAGAAGCTCAGCGAGCCGGAGCCCTTCGCCACCAGCTTCACGTCCTCCTTCACGTGCTCGAAGCCCTCCACGCGCAGGGAGCCGGAGCCATCCTGCGTCGCGCCCACCATGCGCGGCACCTGGATTTCCACCCGCGCCGGACCGCGGGGCTCGAACGAGCCGTCCGTCTCGATGACGAGCGTGTTGCCAGGGGATACGAAGGTGCGCACGCGGTGCTGGAGGTTCTCATCCAGCGTGACCTTCACGTCCGGCACCTCGCCCTCGCGTACCACCACCTCCATCGAGCCCCGGTTCTCCACGGTGAGGAAGTCGGTCGTCGCGCGCGCTTCCGTGACGGTGTTGCCGTCACCCTGCTGCTCGTCGGTGAAGTAGCAGCCGGACATCAGGCCCGCGCCGAGCACGGCCATCCCCAAACGGTTCCACATGGTTCCCTCCCGAACTTCGAATCAGATGCCGCGTTAGAGCTGCACGCCCAGCAGGACGCCCGGCCACACGCGCACGGTGGTGCGGCCCCCGTCGGAGACGCTGCGCCACTCCGGCCCGATGCCCAGCTCTTCCCAGCGGTCCCCATTGTCCCAGGTCACGAGCGTGTTGCCGGTGACGCCGCCGATGAGCGCGAACCGCTTCGCCACCTGCCAGCCCGCCACCAGCCGCAACTGTCCCAGCACGTTCAGGCCGTCGCCATCGCGGAAGAGGTTGTCGGCGTGGACGCTGCTGCCAATGACGTCCAGGTCGAAGAACAATGGCCCCGCGGGGATGTGCGCGCCGAAGCCCGCGCCCCCCACGTAGCGGCGGCGGTGCGTGTCGGTGCCCGGGTTGAAGCCCAGCGTCAGCAGCGTGTGGAAGTGCCGGCCGCCGAACTTCACCGCGATGTTGGTGTACGCGATGTCGCTCGCCCACAGCTGCACGTTGGCCTGGCCGTTGCCGATGAAGCTGAGCAGGCCCACGGCCTCGCCCTGGGATTCGCGCGCCACGTTGATCAACCCCAGCTGGAGCCCGTCCGCCTTCCCCGCGATGTTGATGAGCCCCACCTGCGCGCCGGACACATCGCCGCTCACGTTGAGCAGCGACAGCTGCGCGCCCTCCATCCGGCCCGCGTAGTTGAGGCCCGTGGAGGCCTGGAGGCCCGACAGCGACGGGGCGATGTTGGCGCCCGCCGCCGCCTGGACGCCCTTGAACGGCGCGGCCGCGATGTTCGCGCCCACCGAGAACTGGCCACCCACGCCGCCCGAGCCCGCGATGTTCGCGCCCACGGAGAACTGGCCGCCGGACAGCGCGCCCCCCGCCACGTTGCCGCCCACGGCGAACTGGCCCGCCGCCGCCGTGCCCTTCGCCACGTTGAGGCCCACCGCGGCCTGGATGCCCTCCAGGTCGCCGGTGACGACGTTGCCGCCCACGGAGAACTGCGCGCCGGACGCGGGGCCGCGCACCACGTTGGCCCCCAGCGCGAGCTGCGCGCCGGACAGCTCGCCCACCCAGTTCGCGCCCAGCGACATCGCCATGCCATCCACCCGCTTCGCATGCGTGCCGAGCGCGCCGAGCGCGAACGTGGTCACCAGCCGCTCCGTGGCCGTGCCCGCGGTGCTCACGTGCGGCATGGCCATCAGCACCGCCGGGACGTGGATCTCCTCCGTGTCCGAGCGCTGCTGGGCCACGGCGGCGGCCTTCACGGGCTCGCCGCCCGTCGCGGCCTCCACGAGGGGCGCGGGGGTCAGCGCGGAGACCGGGACCGCGACGGCCGGGGCGCCCTGGTCAGCGACAGCGTCCGGAGCCGGGGCCTCCTGCGCGGAGAGGGGGCGCGGCTCCGAAGCAGGAGTGCCTTCCGTCCGCTCCTCGGCTCCGGCCGCTCCCGCCGCCACCGCGACCATCACCCCGACACACACCGCGACCTTGCGCTTCATCGCCTGGACCTTCCTCAAAAGGATTCGAACGGGGCGTCGTCGCCCCTCGCGGCGAAGGGAACACCGGGCCCTTCCAGAACTGTCACCTGCCTGTCTTCGCCCCTCGCGAATCCCGGTGTCCGGCCCTCCCCGCCGCTACGCTTCCCCCATGTCCCGTCCCCCTCCTCCTTCCCGCCGCGAGGTCCTGGTGGCGGGCATTGGCGCCGCGCTCGCGCCGTCCGTCTCCGCCGTCGCCCAGGCCCCGGCCCCAGGTCCCCGAATGCTCACCCGCCCCATCCCCAGCTCCGGTGAAGCCCTGCCCGTCATCGGCATGGGCACCTGGCAGACCTTCGACGTCGGCGGCGCCGCGAACGAACGCGCGCCCCTGGCCCAGGTCCTCCAGAAGTTCTTCGCCTCGGGCGCGCGGCTCATCGACTCCTCGCCCATGTACGGCCGCTCGGAAGCCGTCGTGGGCGACCTGCTCAAGCAATCCGGCCAGGAGAAGACCCCGTTCCTCGCCACCAAGGTCTGGACGCGCGGCAAGGCGGAGGGCGCGGCGCAGATGGCCGCCTCCCTCCAGAAGATGGGCCATGGCCGCATGGACCTGATGCAGGTGCACAACCTGCTGGACGTGGACGTGCACCTGCCCGTGCTGCGGGAGATGAAGGCCGCGAAGAAGCTCCGCTACGTGGGCGTCACCCACTACCAGCGCGGCGCCTTCGACGACCTGGAGAAGCACATCAAGACGAGCAAGCTGGACTTCGTGCAGCTGCCCTACTCGCTCGCGATGCGCGACGCGGAGGCGCGCCTGCTGCCCGCGGCGAAGGAGCACGGCGTCGCCGTGCTCGTCATGGAGCCCTTCGACAAGGGCAACCTCTTCCGCAAGATGAAGGGCAAGCCACTGCCGGACTGGGCCTCGGAGTTCGACTGCTCCAGCTGGGCCCAGTTCTTCCTCAAGTTCATCCTGGGCCACCCCGCCGTGAACTGCCCCATCCCCGCCACGTCCGACCCCGCCCACCTGGAGGACAACGTGAAGGCGGGCTTCGGACGGCTGCCGGACGACAAGCTGCGCGCGCGGATGGTGAAGCTCTTCGAGTCGTGACTACAGGTCGGGAGACGGCGTGTAGCGCAGCTCCCCGCCCGGCTCCAGCACCAGCCCGGTGCCGGGCTCGCCGGCCTCGTCGTCGCGCCCCACCTCCAGCACGCCCTCCTCCGCGTCCCACTGGCCCAGGTAGTACTCGCCGCCCGCCGCCATGCACGCGCGCCCCTCGGACACCACCGTCTCCACCACTTCCTTCTTGTCGCTGGTGAGCCGGTAGAGCGTCCAGGTCTTGCCGTCCTCGCGGAAGCCCTTCACCAGGTCCGCCAGCTCCTCGTCGCGAGGCGTGCCGCCGGCCGTCTCCTCGCGCTTCCACTGGCGCGGCTCCTTCGCCGGCTGCGTCTGGTGCCACGCCCGCGCCAGCTCCAGCAGCTTCTGCTGGGCCGCGTCCTGGAGCGCGTGCATCGCGTCCGGAAGTTCAATCTCCTCCAGCGCCAGCAGCGCCGTCTCCAGTTGCAGCGCCTTCAGGCTCCACTCGTTCCACGCGGTCTTCAGCATCCGTGTCGCTCCCGGCCGGCACGCCTCGTTCCCAAGGGAGAAACAAGCGAGCCGGCCCGGCACGCCCCCTATCACACGCCCGGCTGCCCTGGTGCCGACCCGCCCGCACGGACGGTGTTCCCCGCTGGAGCGCTGCCTACCTTCAACCCCCAAGGGGAGGCGAGCACATGACGACGACGACGAAGACTCCGCAGGACGTGGTGGAGCACCTGGGCAAGCTCATCCACGGCATCAAGGTGGCGATGATGACGACGGTGGACACCGACGGCAGCCTGCGCAGCCGCCCGATGTGGACCTACGACAAGGACTTCGACGGGGAGCTGTGGTTCTTCACCAACGACCACACCCACAAGGTGGACGAGGTGCAGAAGGACCACCACGTCAGCCTCGCCTACTCCGACCCCACGCGGGACCGGTACGTGTCCGTCAGCGGCCGCTGCGCGCTGATCCACGACAAGGCCAAGGCGAAGGAGCTGTGGAACCCGTCCCTCAAGGCCTGGTTCCCCCAGGGGCTGGATGATCCGAACCTGGCCCTGCTGCGCGTCTCCGTCGAGAAGGCCGAGTACTGGGACACACCCAACAGCAAGATGGTCCAGCTGGTCGGGTTCGTGAAAGCCGTCCTCACCGGCGAGAAGTACCACCCGGGCGACAACCAGAAGCTCGACCGGGGCGCCCCCCGCCACAACTGACCGGGAACCCGAACGGGGACTGCCGGAAGGCCGGCGGTTCCCACGCTCTCAAAACCTGACATGCGTGTCAGGGTGTGCGTGAAAGCAGGACAGGCTCAGACCCGTACCACCTTGACCCACCCGGCGAGCGCCCCCGAGGGAGCCCGCCGCGGTGGGTAAGACTTTTGCCCTCCGGATGCTGTTTCTCTGACAGCGCCGTTCGTCCTGGCTTGTAGCCCACCCTCGGCCCGAGTCATGCAGCCGGCCGACGCCGTGGTACGAGCCGGACACCGTCCACACATCACGTTGAAGTGACAGACGGTTTAGAGTATCAACCATCCGCTTTCGAGATTTTCCACCTTCCGTCCGGCAGCGTTGCCGGCGCTGGATGGACGGACTCGGGAGACGCTCATTGGGGCGGAGCGATTTCCCGCCTTTTGAAGGAATCAGGACGATGGAGAACAAGAAGAAGGTCGCGAAGCCCGAGGGCAAGCTGGCGGTGCTCATCCCGGGCCTGGGCGCTGTTTCCACCACGCTGATGGCGGGTGTGGAGCTGGCGCGGCAGGGCAAGGGCGCCCCCATCGGCTCGCTCACGCAGATGGGCACGGCCCGTCTGGGCAAGCGCACCGACGGCCGCACCGTGAAGCTCAACGAGCTGGTGCCGCTGGCCACGCTGGAGGACGTCGTCTTCGGCGCGTGGGACATCATCAGCGAGGACGCCTACCAGGTGGCCGTGCGCTCGGGCGTGCTGAGCGACAAGCACCTGGAGCAGGTGAAGCCCTTCCTCCAGGGCATCAAGCCCAAGCCGGGCGTGCACGACCCCGAGTTCGTGCGGCGCATCGCGGCCAACCACATCAAGGCCACGAAGACGCACCGCGAGAGCATCGAGGCCATCCGCCAGGACATCCGGGACTTCAAGAAGGAGCTCAACGCCAAGCGCGCCGTGATGGTGGTGTGCAGCAGCGTGGAGACCTTCCGCCCGCTGCCGGAGGCCTTCCAGTCGCTGGCCAACTTCGAGAAGGCGCTGGACACCAACAGCCCGGACATCAACCCCACGGCGCTCTACACCTACGCGGCCATCAAGGAAGGCGTGCCGTTCGCCAACGGGACGCCGAACGCCGCCGTGGACACGCCGGCGCTGCAGGAGATGGCGAAGCAGGAGGGCGTGCCCGTCGCGGGCCGTGACCTCAAGAGCGGCCAGACGATGATGAAGACGGTCATCGCGCCCGCGCTCAAGGCGCGCATGCTGGGCCTGGAGGGGTGGTTCTCCACCAACATCCTGGGCAACCGCGACGGCGAGGTGCTGGATGATCCGGCGGCCTTCAAGGCCAAGGAAGTGACCAAGTCGAGCGTGCTCGACACCATCCTGCAGCCGGACCTGTACCCGGAGCTGTACAACAAGTACTCGCACAAGGTGTCGATCCACTACTACCCGCCCCGCGGCGACGCGAAGGAGGGCTGGGACAACATCGACATCACCGGGTGGCTGGGCTACCCGATGCAGATCAAGGTCAACTTCCTCTGCCGCGACTCCATCCTGGCGGCGCCGCTCGTGCTGGACATCGCGCTGTTCATGGACCTGGCCAAGCGGCTGGAGTGGCGGGGCATCCAGGAGTGGATGTCCTTCTACTTCAAGAGCCCCATGGCGCACCCGGGGCTGCCGGTGGAGCACGACCTGTTCATCCAGCTGACCAAGCTGAAGAACACGCTGCGCGTCGTCGCGGGCGAAGAGCCCATCACCCACCTGGGGCTGGACTACTACGGGGATGACCTCCCGCTCGCCCGCTAAGAACGACTCCGCGTTCAAGTGGCTCGTCACCGTCCTGGCGGCGGGCCACTTCGCGCTGGTGGTCGCCACCGGCAGGGTCCGGTGGGAGCACGTCGCGGCGGACCTGCTGCTGGTGGTGCTGGCCTGGGCCGGCGCCGGCCCGCGGCGGTTCCTCCGCGGCGCGTTCCCGCTGTGGCTCACCGGCATGATCCTGGACAGCCAGGCGCTGTGGCTGGGGGTGCGCGGCACCATCCACACCGGCGACCTGTGGAACCTGGAGAAGCTGCTGTTCCCCGCCCCGGGAGGCACGCACTGGCCCGAGTGGTGGTCGCGTCACCCCAACACGCTGTTGGACCTGCTGTGCGGCTTCGCCTACGCGGCCTACATCTACGAGGTCTTCCTCGTGGCGCTGTGGTTCTTCTTCAAGAAGGACGCGCGCTTCGAGCAGCTCTGCTGGGCCTTCTTCGTGGTGAACGCCATTGGCGTGGTCATCTACGTCCTCTACCCCGCGGCGCCCCCCTGGTACGTGCTGAAGTACGGGCCGGGAGTCGCGGACCTGTCGGCGCCGCCCAGTCCGGCGGGCACCGCGCGCTTCGATGCCTTCTTCGGCATCCAGTACTTCGCGAACTTCTACGCCCGCAACCCCAACGTCTTCGGGGCCATGCCGTCGCTGCACGCGGCCTACCCGCTGATGATGGTGCTCGTCCTCTGGCACAAGGGCCCCGCGTGGCGGGTGGGCACCAGCCTGTTCGCGGTGCTCGTCGCCTTTTCCGCCGTGTACCTCACGCACCACTACATCCTCGACGTGCTCGCGGGAGTCGTCGCGGCCATCGTGGCCTTCGTCGTCGTGAGGGCTGTCTTCGCAAGACGGGCCCTGGAAGCGCCAGCCGTGGCGCCCGTGACCCTGCCGTCTGGAGGAAACACCCGTGCATGACAACGTCCTGGCCTTGCTGAGTGGCGACCTGTCCCCCTCGGCGCGCATCTGGACCGCCCTGGCGCCCGCGCTCTTCGCGGTCGCCTACTTCCTGGTGGGCCTCCTGCTCTTCTGTATCCGGTGCGCCATCAAGGGCATCCCCAGAGACGCGGAGACGCTGACGCGCGGCAAGTCGGTGCTGGTGGGCTTCTTCCTGCGCCACTACTTCTTCTGGGTCATCCAGCCCCTGTGGCGGGTGCTCCTGCGCTCGGGGCTGCCGGCCAACGCGCTGTCCATGTTGTCGGGCCTCCTGGGCGTGTCGTCCGGCGTGGCGGTGGCGGCGGGCCGCTTCGCGCTGGGCGGCTGGCTGTTCCTCTTGGCCGGCGTGCTGGACGTGATGGACGGCCGCGTGGCGCGCACCCGCAAGGAGGCCAACCCCGCGGGCGCGGCGCTGGACTCCGTGCTGGACCGCTACGTGGACTCCGCGATGCTGATGGGCCTGGCCTGGTACTACCGGGACACCTGGGTGCTCTTGCCCGCGCTGGGGGCGCTGCTGGGCTCCTCGCTGGTGCCGTACGTGCGCGCCAAGGGTGAGGGCCTGGGCGTGAGCGTGCGCGACGGCGCGATGCAGCGGCTGGAGCGGGTGCTGTTCCTGGGCGTGGGCACGGCGCTGTCGCCCATCCTGGAGGCGCTGTTCTGGCCGCAGGAGAAGCACCCCATGCACTGGCTGGCGGTGGCGGGCCTCGTGTTCGTGGCCATCCTGAGCAACGTCACGGCGGTGTCGCGCTTCCGCACGCTGGTGCGGGCGCTGACGCCGAAGAAGCCGGTGCAGCCGCGCTCGGGCGTGGCGCTGTTCGGCTTCAACGCGGCGGCGGGCGCCATCGCCACGGCGGTGGACTTCGTCGCGGTGCTGGGCATGGTGGAGTGGGGAGGCCTCTCCCCGGTGTGGGCCACGGTGGCCGGCTGCGTGCTGGGCGGCGTGGTGAACTACTCCATCAACCGGGTCATCACCTTCCGCAGCCGGGGCGCGGTGGCGCCGCAGCTGGCGCGCTACACGCTGGTGAGCGCGACCAGCGCGCTGCTCAACGCGGGCGGCGTGGCGCTGCTCACGCTGCACCCGCAGCTGGCGTACACGCTGGGCTGGTGGATGGTGCGCGGGGTGGTCTACTTCGCGTGGAACCTGCCCCTGCAGCGCGACTACGTCTTCAATGACAACGCCTCGGACGAGCTCCTGGAGCAGCGGCCCCATGCGGCGTGAGACGCTCGCCCGCGGCTTGAGGGCCCTGCTGGTGGGGGCCCTGCTTTCGCTTCCAGGGGTGGCGGCGGCGGGCGGCGTGCTGGGGTTGTCCTACAGCTCCAGCGACCGGTACGGAGAGAGCTTCTACTTCGTGGCGGACACGGACGACGGCACCTACGTGGCGGTGAGCCTGTCGGTGACGAACATCGGCCCGGGGTCGCGCACGGGCATCTGCCGCGCCACGGTGCTGCAGCCGGGCAAGCCTGTCTGGGCGCCGCAGAAGCGCATGGGGGCGAAGGATTGGGGCTATGACCCGGCCCTGGACATGCTGACCATGGGCGAGTGCTTCGCCCGGGCCACGGACAAGGGCCTGACGGTGGAGGCGCCCCTGGACAACGGCCGGGTGAAGCTGGAGTACGCGCGCAAGCCCGAGCCGTGGTCACCGGAGGGCTCCGTGGTGGAGAGCGGCAAGGACCGCTACCGCCACGAGGTGCTGGTGGCCGGCAGCCCCGTGAAGGTGACGCTCCGCGTGCCCCTGCGGGAGGCGGTGACGCTGACGGGCGGCGGGTACGTGGACCACTCACGCAGCACGGTGGCGCCGGCGAAGCTGGCGAAGCGCTGGGTGCGCTTCCGCGCGCTCAAGGGCCCGCCGTACGCGGTGGTGCTGGGGCGTGAAGGGCAGGAAGGCGACTACGCGCCCGTGTACGTCTGGGAGGACAAGGGGGACGCGAAGCTCCTGGAGTCCTTCACGGTGACGCAGACGGGTGAGAAGGAGAAGAGCACGTGGCGGGCGGAGTTCACCGACCGCGACGGCAAGCCGGCGCTGACCCTGCGCGGCACCTCGCTGCTCCAGCGCAGCGCGCCGGTGGAGTCGCTGGGCATGCTGGGCGGGCTGGTGCGGCCGGTGGTGGGCTCGCCGGTGACGTACCTGCTCCGGGCCGTGATGGAGCGTCCGGGCAAGGCGCCGGTGGACGGGTTGATGGAAGTGTCGGTGGAAGGCGAGTAGCAGGGGTATCCGCGTGAGCGAGTCGTTGCTGCGGTCGGTGCATCACGTCCCGGGGGTCCGGGGGTTCATGCGCAAGCAGGTGCTGCGGGTGGTGGCGCGCGGGGTGGAGTGGACCACCAAGCTCCCCGGCAAGCGCGCGCTCAACGTGTCCCAGGTGAACGCGTGGCTGCACGTGGGCGGCAGCGTGTCCCGCGCGCGCTACGGCGAGCTGAAGGCCCGGGGCATCACCTGCGTCATCGACCTGCGCGCGGAGCGCTGCGACGACCGCGAGGCGCTGGCGGCGCTGGGCATCGAGCTCTTGAGCCTGCCGGTGACGGACCGCTATCCGCCGTCGGTGGAGCAGCTGTCGCAAGGGGTGCGCTGGGCGCTGCCCCGGCTGGACGCGGGCGGCGTGCTGTACGCGCACTGCGAGCACGGCGTGGGCCGCGGGCCGCTGATGGGGCTGGCGGTGATGGTGGCCCGGGGCTGGGACGCGCCGGAGGCGTACCGGGCGGTGCGCAAGGCACGCTGGCAGGCGACGCTGAACGACCGTCAGCTGCGGGGCCTGGCGGACTTCGTGGCCGCGTGGACGGGCGTACCGGAGCAGGCCGCGTAGGGAGCGGGAGGTCAGCCCACCCGCCAGGGCCGTCCACTCGGCGCCTCACACCTTCACGCCAGGGCGGGCTCCGGTGCCGCGGGCGTGCTCGCCGGACGCGTCCTTCCCGGAGCGCTTGGAGGCGCGTCCACCGCTGCCCATCAGGGTGTCCATCCACCGGTTGCTGATGCCGAAGTTGCGGTCCGGCGTCGCGAAGTGGTGCGCCATGTGGTGCGCGCGCAGCGCCTTGCCCCAGGCCGTGCGCGGCGTGCGGTGGTGCGTGGCCCAATGGAGGGTGTCGTAGGTCACGTAGCCCCAGACGATGCCCACGAAGTACGGAAGCATCTGCACCGGGTGGCCCACCAGCCACAGCAGCCCGCCGATGAGCGAGGACAGCGGGACGGTGACGATGAGCGGCATCACCAGGCGCTGGGCGTCGTCCGGGTACTTGTGGTGGTAGCCGTGGGCAATCTCATGCACCCGCCGGGTGAGCGGGCCTTTGCCCTCCCAGTGGAAGAAGAACCGGTGGACGCAGTACTCCATGAGGATCCACGTCAGCAGGCCCAGCGGGATGAAGAGCACGCTCGCCCCCACCGTCGTCCGTCCCGCGTACAGACCCCACCCCAGCAGGCCCACCGTGAGCGGGACGTAGAGGAGGACCGGCACCGCGGGGTGCAGCTTCGAGGCCGCCTCCATGAAGGCGTTCTCGAACATCCGGCCAGATTGATGCCTGAAGTATGGGCGCCCCATACCGGGTGAAGATTGGGCCGGGGACCCCCGGGCGCCCATGCCCGTTCGTCCCTCCGCACTGTCGCCTTGCGGAACGGCCCCGGCCCCGTCGGGTGCCATGAAAAAGGCCCCGGCGGGCTGTGCCGGGGCCTCCTTGTCCGCACGGGTGCTGCCTTCGCGGGTCAGCTCTCCGCGGGACGCTCGGTTCCGTCGCCGCTGGCGGGCGTCGTGGCGGCGCCGTGCTTCTTGCGCCAGCGGTCCACCACCAGGAGGAGCGCCGGGAAGCCCACCAGCACGATGACCATGTTCACCGCGAAGCCCAGGTTGGCCAGGTCGCCAATGGAGTTGAGCCCCGGGTGCTTGGCGAACACCAGCGCCAGGAAGCCGATGGCGCTCGTCAGCAGGCCGCCGGTGATGGCCCGGCCCGTCTCCGCGTACACGGTGGTGAAGTCCGCGCCCGGCTCGCCCAGGCGCTCAATCAGGTGCACGCCCGCGTCCACCGTCGTTCCGATGAGCACCGGGATGACGACGATGTTCAGGTAGTTGAACTGCAGGCCCAGGATGGCCATCAGCCCCACCAGCGCCGCGATGGAGAGCAGCGTGGGCAGCATGCAGATGACCGCGTTGCGCAAGGAGCCCAGCGTCAGCCACATGGCCAGGAAGACGCTGACCACGGCGGCCACCAGGATGCGCGGCCCCTCGGAGGCCACCATGTCCAGGATGTCCGCCAGGATGAGCGCCTCGCCCGCCGCGGACACCTGGCTGCCGTCCGGCATCTGGAGGTTGCGCACCTCCTTGGTGAAGCGCCGCGTGCCCACGCCGTCCGACAGGCTCACGTTCGCGTAGACGAGCACCACGCCGCCCTTCTGGCCGGCCGCGGGCTCGAACTGGCGGCGCAGGCTCACCGGCAGGTCCTCGCGCGTGAAGGGCTTCGCGGCCGTCATCTTCACCGCGCGCAGCAGCTCCTCGCGCTGGTCCTTCTCCACGCGCTCCGGGTCGATGCGCTGGAGCTTCTGGTGGATGGACTGGAGCAGCGCGTGCTTCTCCTGCTGCTGCTGGGGCACCAGGTCCTCCAGCGCGCCCACGAAGTCGATGGTGGAGTCCTTGCCGTACTGCGCCTTGCGCGCCTGGAGCTGGTTGACGACCTCGCGCTCCATCTCCTTCGTGTCCGTCAGCACCACCACCGGCGTCGCCGAATAGCCCAGGATGTGGTCGATGCGCCGGTCCAGCCGCACGCTCGGCAGCGACACGTCATCCAGCTTCGTGGAGTCGTAGTTGAAGCTCACCCGGTACGCCTGGCTGATGAGCCCCACCAGCGCCACGCCAATGACCAGCACCACCGCGCGGTAGCGGCGCGGCAGGAAGCGCGCCAGCAGCGCCATGGGCCCCGACTGCGACTGGTGCTCGCGCGGCACCCAGCCCACGCGCGACACCAGCCCCAGGAGCGCCGGCAGGATGAGCAGGTACGACGCCACGCTCACCAGCATGCCCACCGCCGCGATGACGCCGAACTCGTGGAACGCCCTGAACTCCGACCACGACAGGCTCAGGAACGTGAGCGCCGCCACCAGCGCGGAGATGAGCGCGGAGAAGCCCGTGTGCTTGAACGCCTCACGCACCGCCTCCTCCGACGTCATGCCCTCCGAGCGCAGCGTGCCCCACCGCCCCAGCAGGTGGATGCCGTGCTCCACGCCCAGGCCGCCCAGCACCGCCGCGAGGAAGCCCGTCAGGAGATTGACCTGCCCGTACGCCACGCCCACGAAGCCGTAGGTCCACGTGAGCCCCGCGACCACCGGCACCATGGTGAGGCCCACGGACAGCGCGCTGCGGAAGTGGAAGGCGAGGTAGGCCAGGAGCAGCACCAGCGCCAGCGTGGACGCGCGCGCCAGGTCGCCGGTGATGACCGCCTGCTGGTCGATCTTCTTCTTGAAGGTGCCGGTGATCTCCGTGCGGAAGCCCGGGCCGTACTTCGACAGGTCCTGCTTCGCCAGGTAGTCCTGCACCTGGGAGATGACCGTCTTGGAGTAGCCCAGGTCCGCGGAGGAGCCCTTGGCCTTGAGCAGCATCACCACCATGCGCTCCTGCGGATCCAGGTAGTACAGGCCGCCCTGCCCCGCGAGCCGCATGTTCGCGCCGCCGGTGTACTTCTTCTGGATGTCGCTGAAGTCCAGCGACGGGGGAGGCTCCTCCTCCAGCCGCACGAAGAGCGGGTTGGCCTGCTCCTTCTCCCACGCGAAGCGTGCGTCGATGCGCTCCTGGATGGTCTTCAGGTCCGGCAGGTCCACGTAGTAGAGGCCGTGCTCGTCGAAGAACTGGCTGGGCCGCTGCGCGTTGACGAAGCGGATCTCCGACAGCGTCGCCAGCTTCGGCGCCATGTCATCCACGAACTGCTTGAGCTGCTCCGGCTCCGCGCCGATGCCGGCCACCACCACGTTGCCCATGCCGCCGAAGCGCGTGCGCAGCTTCTCCAGGTCCTGCACGGACTGGAACGACTTGGGCAGCAGGTTCGCCAGGTCCGCGTTGAGGCGCAGGTCTCGCGCGAAGAAGGCGCCCAGGCCCGTCAGCACCAGCGTCACGAACAGCGCCACCCAGGGCCGCCGGTGACCGCGGGCCGCCAGGGAGCCCATCGCCGCCTCGAACCGTCCGGACCACCGCGTCTCACTCATGGATGTGATTTCCTGCTGAAAGCCCGCGCCGTGACGACCGGGACCACCTTGAGCCCGAACGAACCGGGCCGCTCACGCGTATATGCCCCGAGCCACCGTGCGTCCAGGCATCGCCCCGGGGCCTCCGCCGGCCGCATGCCCGGCGCGGGGAACAAAAGAGGCATGAACAAACCGCGCCATGTATGCCGCCCCCGCACGCGTCATGCCAGGGGATCCGCTTCCCTCTGAGATGTGAGGCATTTTGCCCCACACTCCGGTGCCGGGCGTTCGGGCGGGCTCCCCTGTCGCGCCGTGGTGCCAGGGGTCCGTGGCATGGCCAGCTTTTGCTCCGACACGGGCCCTGCCAGGAAGCGGGCGCCCCTGGGAGCACGGTCCATGGCCTCACCCCCGTCGTCACCAGCGGAGCGAACGTGGATGCACCGGGTGGAGCGCACGATGGGTGCGCTGGCCGCGCACAACCACCGCCGCCCTGTCATCGCGCTCGCCTGCGCGCTCCTGCTGTCCGCCGTGGGCCTGCTGTCCGCTCGCCACCTGTCCCTCAACGCGAACCTGGTGGGCCTGCTGCCCGACTCCTTCGAGAGCGTGCAGGCCATCCACACCCTGGAGGAGCGCTTCGGCGCCCAGGGGTGGGTGGTGGTGGTGGGCGAGGACGCGGACCCGGCGCAGCTCCAGCGCTTCGCGGACGACCTGGCGCCGAAGCTGGAGGCCCTGCCGGGCATCCGCTACGTGGAAATCACCCGCCCCAGCAGCTTCTTCAGGAGCCATGCGCTCTACTTCCTGTCGCCAGAAGATTTGAAGGAGGTGGAGCGCCGCATCGACGCGCGCCTCACCTGGGAGCGGCAGCGCGCCAACCCGCTCTTCGTCTCGCTGGACGACGCCCCCGCCCCGTCGCTGGACTTCAGCGACATCGAGCAGAAGTACGCCGGCGGCGCGGTGACGCGCCTGTCCAGCCATCCCAGTGACTACTACCTGGATCCCGCCGCGCGCCGCGTGGTGGTGCTGGCCAAGCCCGAGACGTCGTCCGCGGACCTCACCTTCTCCACGAAGATCGTCGAGGAGGTGCGGGGCGCGCTGAGGCAGCAGGACCTGTCGAAGTACGGCCCGGGCTTCCACACGGAGATCACCGGCTCGTTCCAGAAGAAGATGGATCAGCAGGCGCAGATCACCCGCGACGTGGCGGTGTCCTCGGCGGTGGCCACGGTGCTGGTGCTGCTCTACCTGTTCCTGCACTTCCGCAGCGCGCTGTCCGTGGGGCTGGTGCTGGCGCCGGTGGGCGCGGGGCTTGCGTGGACGTACGGCCTGGTGGGCGTGGCGTACGGGCAGGTGAACCTCCTGACCGCCTTCCTGGGCGCCATCCTGGGCGGCCTGGGCGTGGAGCACGGCATCCACCTGCTGGGCCGCTACCTCGCCCTGCGCGGAGAGGGGAGGTCCTCCGAGGAGGCCACGCGCGAGGCGTTCACGCACACGGGGGGCGCGGCGCTGGTGTCCGCGCTGGTGGCGGCGCTCACCTTCTTCGTGCTGGGCACCTCCCAGCTCCGGGCGTTCCGCGAGTTCGGCGTCATCGCGGGCGTGGGCATGCTGGTGCTCATCCTCGCGTACGTGGTGGTGCTGCCGGCGGTGCTGGGGCTGGTGTCGCGCTGGGGCTGGACACCGCGAGCGTCCTCCACGGAGACGGCGGAGGCCCCGCTGGGCCGCATCATCCCCCACCGGCGCGGGCTGCTCTCCGCCGTGTCCGTGCTCGTCGTGGCGGGCCTGCTCACGCAGCTTCCGCGCCTGCGGTTCGACTACGACATCGGCTCGCTGCAGGACCAGCGCCTGGACTCGTTCGTCCTGGACCGCGCCGTCAACCAGCTCATCGGCTACTCGCAGGTCCCGCTGGTGGTGCTCACGAACTCCCGTGAC
Source organism: Corallococcus exercitus (assembly GCF_042231735.1). Lineage (GTDB taxonomy): Bacteria > Myxococcota > Myxococcia > Myxococcales > Myxococcaceae > Corallococcus > Corallococcus exercitus_B. Next base: position 7,319,471 of record NZ_CP102577.1, on the reverse strand, counting down.
GAGGAAGCGGCGGTCGTCCAGCAGCTCCAGGCGCGCAAGCAGCAGCGGGGCGCGGACTCCACGGTGGACTTCGTCGCGGCGCTCGCGAGCCTCGTGCCGGACCGGCAGCAGGAGAAGCAGGCCATCCTGAAGGACATCGGGAAGCTGCTGAAGCGCGTGCCCGAAGGCCAGCTCACCCCCCGGCAGCGCCAGCAGCTGGCGGAGCTGCGATTGCAGGTGGAGGCGAAGCCCTTCACCGAGGCGGACCTGCCTCGCAGCGTGCGCCAGCAGTTCGAGGGACGCGGCGGCCCGGGCACCGGCTTCGTGCTGGTGTATCCGTCCGCGGATCAGTCCGACGGCCAGGCCATGCGCCGGCTGGCGAAGGAGGTGCGCGGGGTGGTGCTGCCGGACGGCCGGGCCGCGGTGGTGGCGGGCGAGGCGATGGTGCAGGCGGACATCTTCAACACGGTGGCGCACGAGGCGCCGTACATCCTGCTGGGCTCCACGCTCACGGTGCTGCTGGCCATGTGGATCACCCTGGGCGGCCTGCGCACCGCGCTCCTGTGCCTGATGCCCACGGTGGTGTCGCTGTTCGCGGTGCTGGGGCTGATGCCGCTGCTGCACATGGAGTTCAACTACCTCAACATCCTGGTCATCCCGGTGCTCATCGGGACGACGGTGGACGCGGGCGTGCACCTCATCACGCGGCTCGCGTCGCCGCGCACCGACTTCGTGCGGGTGTATTCGGAGACGGGCCGGGCCATCTGCGGCGGCCTGCTCACGAGCGCGGTGGGCTTCGGCGCGCTGCTCCTCGCGGACCACCCGGGCCTCAACTCCATTGGCGCCCTGGCGAACGTGGGGTTCGGCATGAACCTGCTCATCATGCTGGTGGGCTTCCCGGCGCTGCTGCTGGTGCTGTCCGAGCGCAAGCGGCGCCACCGTGCGGTTTCCTCCCGCCCCCGGGGTGCGCACCTCATGAAGGAAGGCCGGGGTCCTCATCGGCCCACGCCCTCCCACTAGGCCGAGGCGTCGTCCGCCCGGCCGCGCACACCGGCAAGGAGCGGGACGATGTCTCAGCAATGGATCTGGATGAGCCTGGCGGCCGGAACCCTGGCGCTGGGCACCGCGAGCGCGCAGGTGGATCCGAACTCCGCGGGCGCCATCACGACGGGCCAGCCGAACCCGGGGGCCCCTCCGGGCACCGTCGCCCCCACCGCTCCCGCGGGCAGCCCCATCAGCAGCCCGTACACGGAGCCCCTTGGCGACCCCGGCGGCGCGGCCAACCCGGGCATTGGCGGCGGCGGCAGCGGCAGCAGCACGGGCGCGGTGATTCCACAGCCGTACAGCGCCCAGCCGTTCGTCTCCGGCGCCTCGCCGGGCACCCAGCTTCCCAGTCCCGGCACCAGCACCACCGTGACGGGCAGCGGCGCGGTGGTGCCTCCCAGCACCAGCACCACGGTGACGGGCACCGGCGCGGTGCTGGCACCCGGCACCAGCAGCACCGTGGCGGGTTCGACGGGCTCCACCGCCACCACGGGCGCGCTGATGCCGCCCGCGACGACCACCCCCGGCACCCTGCTGCCGGGGGCCTCCAACAGCACCGTGACGCCAGGCACTCCGACGGGGACGATGTCCAGCACGGGCGTGGTGCTGCCTCCCGCCACCGGCACCACGCCCCCGGGAATCATCACGGGCTCCCAGCCCACCACGCTGTCGCCGGACAGCAACACGTCCAGCAACTCCGTGACGCCGCCGGGTGGCGGCGACGTGACCCGGAGCCCCGTGGGCCCCTGAGCGGACTCCCGAGGGGCCGTCCGGCAACGGACCGGGGGCCCGGGCGTCTGCCTTTCAAAGGACGGCTGCGTCCGCGCAACCCTCCCATTGCGTCCCTCTGCGCCGTTCCCAGGGCAGGCAGGCGGATGAGCCGCCCCTGCATCCCCCCAGGGGTCTGCTCACCTTCGGTCCTGCAGGCAGTCGGGACCTTTCAAGCAGTCAGACTCCTACTCCTATCGGGGGAATCCACATGAAGAAGTTCCTGAAGACCCAGCTGACGGTGGCGGCGGTTCTCGCGGGTGCTCTCGCGCTCGGTACGGGCTGTAAGTCGGATCAGTCCGCGACGCGCGGCACGGAACCCACGCCGGCCTCGGACTCCACCACCGGCACGGGCATGGACACCAGCGGCACCGGGACGGACACCTCCGGCTCCGGCACCACCACCACACCGCCGCCCAGCAGCGGCGGCTCCGGCTACGACACGGGCAGCACGTCGCAGGACTCGACGATGCCTCCCTCGGACATGAGCACCGGCGGCTCCGGCGCGATGGATGACTCCGCGCAGCCGCCCGCCAGCGACGACAGCAGCACCATGGATCCGGGCACCGGCGGCGCGGGCACCGGCGAGGCCGAGCCGGGCGTGCACGACGGCGAGATGACCGAGCCGGGCACGGGCGGCTCCGGCACGTCCACGGACGACAGCGCCATCCCGGACGACAGCACCCTGCCCAACGACTCCACGCTGGACCCGAACAGCTCCAGCGGCGCCAAGGGCGACATGAAGACGCCGACGCCGGACTCCATGGGCACGATGGCGCCCAACAGCACCACGCGCTAATCCCTCTCACCCCTCCGCCGTGACACCCACGGCGGCACGGTGACTTCCCGGAAGCGCCCGTGACCCTCACCGGTCGCGGGCGCTTCGCCATTTCCAGCGCGCGGCGGACACCGCGCGAACCACAAGACCCCGCCGACGCCAGGAAGGCGTCAGCGGGGTCATGGAGACAGCGGGGCCTGGATGCTCAGGTCACCTTGACGCCTGGCGAGTAGGGCTGGCCCACCGGTTCGATGATGCGCGGGCTGCCATTGTCACCGGGGCCATTGCCGGGACCGCCGCCCGGGTCGAAGGTGGACGGCACGTGGTGTTCACGCCGCTCCTCCTCTTCCGTCAGCGTTTCGCGCGCCGGCGAGGGAGGCAACCCCTCCAGGGGAATGTGCAACACGTCCTTCTTGCTCATGATGAACGCCTCCTTTCCCCTCTCAGGTTGGGGCCCATGGGGGCATTGCGCCACCGGGCGCTCCCCCGCCCGCATGCCCCCCGGCCTCCGGAAAGCGTTTCTCTTGGATGACAGGGAGCAGCCGGGGGCTTATCCAAAGAGGTCCAGGCAGCCCACACCCGAACCCGAGAGCATCCACCGCATGAAGCTGTTGCTGGCAGGCCGACGAGGAGCAAGCGACCCGCTGTTCGCCCCCCCGGAGGCGCCCCTGCCCTGGCTGCAGCGCGTGGAGGCCTGGGTGCGGCAGGTGGCGGACGGCGTGCTGGAGGGCAGCCGCATCGAGGAAGGCCCCCAGGGGGCCCCCGTGCTGCGCCTGCGCCTGCACCCGGCGGCGGCGGAGGTGTCGCTGCTCGCCGCGACCCAGGAGCGCATCGTCGTGTCCGCGGACACCAGCGCCGTGGGCCCCGGCTACCACCGCTACCTGGTGGACCTGCTCAAGGGCCTGGGCGACCACCTGGGCATCAGCTGGGCTCCGCCCGATGAAGACGTGGGCGTGGGCGACGCCACGGGCTACTTCCACACCGGCGACGCGGGCCCGGTGGAGGAGCACTTCCTGGGGTGGCTCCAGCACTCCGTGGGCCAGGTGCTGCGCATGCGCAGCCTGGGCAACTCCGGCTTCGCGCTGTCCATGCGCTTCGGCCACACCTTCCAGCACCCCGGCGCGCTGCTCACGCCGCTGGGCCCTCGCGACGAGCGCTGGCTGCGCACCGTGCACGAGGAGCCGCGCCAGGGCATGGACGTGTTCCCCTGGTGGAACCCCGGCGTGGACGCGCGTGAGCGCTTCATGCGCGCCATGTGCCGCCTGTGGACGGACGTCGTCTGGCGCTCGCCGCTCCTGGAGGAGGAGCGTCAGCGCCTGCGCGACGTGGCCCGGCTCTTGGAGCAGGCGTGGCGCGAGGACCCCACGCTCCCCTACCCGTGGCGCGAGTGGCAGGAGGTGCTCGGCTACCTGGGCATGGGCGGGACGGTCGCGGAGGAGGTGCACCGCCGGGCCCTGGAGTCGCCCGGCGTCGGGCCTTCGATTGGCTACCGGCGGGGCTCCGTGCAGGTGGCGCTCCCCGAGGGCTGGGAGATTCGCATCCCCGGCTCCCTGGCGGAGACGCGCCTGCAGGACGGAAGCTGGGTGGCCCGCGACCACCGCCGCACCGTGCGCGTGGTGCCCCTGGAGGACTCCGCGGAGGAGCAGCTGGCGCCCACCAGCCCGGAGCGCAAGGCCCTGGAGCTGGAGCACCACGGCGCCCGCGTCAGCGGCCGCGCGTCCCTGCACATGGGCCCCGGCGAGTGCCGGCTGACGGCCCTGTGCCGCTCCGGCAACCGCCGCGCCCTCTGCGTCGTCAGCTTCGATGATCCCGAGGAGCAGGACTGGGCCCTGGGCACCTGGCGCTCGCTGGACCACGCCGTCGCCGCCTGACAAGGCAGGTCGTTTCAGGACCTACCACTTGCCAAAGCGCTGCCCGGTGGACAGTCAGCTCCCCCGGACGTCTTGCCGCACAGCGCAGTCGCACCCACCTTCCGCGGGCACCTTCCCCACGGAATCGAGTGAGACGCATGAGCAGCAAGCGGGAAATCTGGCCGGGCAAGCCCTGGCCGCGTGGCGCGACCTTCGACGGCTCGGGCACCAACTTCGCGGTCTACTCACAGGTCGCCACGCGCGTGGAGGTGTGTCTCTTCGACCGGGCGGACCCGACGCGGGAGATTGAGCGCTTCGACCTGCCGATGAGCACCGAGTTCGTCTGGCACGGCTACGTGCCGGACCTGGAGCCCGGCACGCTGTACGGCCTGCGCGTGCACGGGCCCTACGAGCCGGAGAAGGGGCACCGCTGCAACCCGCACAAGCTGCTGGTCGACCCCTACGCCAAGGCGCTGTACGGCGAGGTGGACTGGAAGCAGCCGGTGTTCGGCTACCCCCTGGACCACCCGAAGAAGGACCTGATGCGCGACGAGCGCGACAGCGCGGCCGGCATGCCCAAGGGCGTGGTGGTGAGCGACTTCTTCGACTGGGGCAATGACCGGCGCCTGGACATCCCGTGGCGCAAGACGGTCATCTACGAGGCCCACGTGCGCGGCCTCACCATGCGCCACCCGGGCGTGCCGGAGCACCAGCGCGGCACCTACGCGGGCCTGGGCTCGCCGGTCATCATCGAGCACCTGCAGAAGCTGGGCGTCACCGCGGTGGAGCTGTTGCCGGTGCACGAGTTCGCGGACGACTCGTTCCTCAACGACAAGGGCCTGTCGAACTTCTGGGGCTACAGCACGCTGAACTACTTCTCCCCGGAGCAGCGCTACGCCAGCCGCAAGACGCCGGGCGGCGCGGTGGCCGAGTTCAAGGCGATGGTGAAGTCGCTGCACGCGGCGGGCATCGAGGTGATTCTCGACGTGGTCTACAACCACACGTGCGAGGGCAACCACCTGGGGCCCACGCTGTCGTTCAAGGGCATCGACAACGCGTCGTACTACTGGACCATGCCGGAGGCGCGGCACTACCTGGACTTCACCGGGTGCGGCAACAGCCTCAACGCCTCCAACCCGCAGACGGCGCGCTTCATCGTGGACAGCTTGCGCTACTGGGTGGAGGAGATGCACGTGGACGGGTTCCGCTTCGACCTGGCCACGGTGCTGGGCCGCATGGGCAAGGGCGGCTACGACCCGAACGCGCCCATCTTCCAGATCATCAACCAGGACCCGGTGCTCTCCCGCGTGAAGCTCATCGCGGAGCCGTGGGACGTGGGACTGGGCGGCTACCAGGTGGGCGGCTTCCCCGCGCCCTGGCACGAGTGGAACGGCAAGTACCGGGACGCGCTGCGCAAGTACTGGAAGGGCGACGAGAACCAGGCCGCGGAGGTGGGCTACCGGCTCACGGGCAGCGCGGACCTGTTCGCGGCGGCGCGCCGCAGGCCGCAGGCGTCCATCAACTTCGTCACCGCGCACGACGGCTTCACGCTGCACGACCTGGTCACGTACAGCAGCAAGCACAACGAGGCCAACGGCGAGCACAACCGCGACGGCGCGGATGACAACCAGGCGTGGAACTGCGGCGTGGAGGGAGAGACGGACGACAAGGACATCATCTCCCTGCGCGAGCGCCAGAAGCGCAACCTCCTCGCGTCGCTCTTCCTGTCCACCGGCGTGCCCATGATTGTCGCGGGCGACGAGATGGGCCGCACGCAGCAGGGCAACAACAACGCCTACTGCCAGGACAACGAGCTGTCGTGGGTGGACTGGAACCTGGACAAGACGCGCCTGGACCTCCTGGAGTTCACGCGCAAGCTCATCCAGTTCCGCCACGGGCAGCCGGTGCTGCAGCGCCGCCGCTTCTTCCAGGGCGAGCACCTGTGGGAGTCCGAGCACAAGGACCTGGCGTGGTACCGGCCCGACGGCACGGAGATGGGGCCGGAGGACTGGCAGAAGCCCTTCGTCCGCTCGCTGGCGTTCCTGCTGGGGGGTGACGCCATCCCCACGCCGGACGAGCGCGGCCAGCGCGTCAACGGCGACTCGCTGCTGGTGCTGCTCAACGCGCACCACGACACGGTGACCTTCACGGTGCCGCCGCCGGGCGAGGGCGGCGCGTGGCGGCTGGAGTTGTACACCGCGGACGACAAGCGCGGCGACGAGGAGATGAAGCCCGGGAAGTTCGAGATGGCCGGGCGCTCGCTGGCGGTGTTCCGCAAGCCGGGGAACAACAACACGCCGTGATAACGTGCCCGCGCTTTTGAGCAGGAGCGCACGGTATGGAGGGTGAGGCAGACGGCGGCAGGAGTGACGAGGCCGCCGTCGCGAAGGTGTACGGGGAGATTGCCTCCGCCTACGAGGTGCTCTACCCGTCCCTGCATCGCTACGGCGACCGCGTGGAGCGCTTCCTCGGGGACGTGGTGAAGCCGGGGATGCGCGTGCTGGACGTGGGCTGCGGCCCGGCGCTGCACACGCGCGGGCTGGACGCGTCCGTGGACGTGGTGGGCCTGGACGTGGCGCCGGAGATGCTGGAGCTGGCGAAGCGCGCGCGGCCGTCCGGCACGTGGCGCGTGCACAGCTACCTGGACCCGGTGCCGGCGGACCTGGGCCTCTTCGACGTGGCGCTGGCCATTGGCTGCCTGGACTTCTGTGACGACCTGCCGCGCGTGCTGGGCCACCTGGCCCGCGCGCTGAAGCCGGGCGCGCGGATGCTCTTCACGGTGCTGGAGCGCCGCCAGGGCCTGGAGGCGCATGAAGAGGCCACGCGCCGGGTGCGCACGGCGGACACGGACGTGACGCTGCACCTGTGGAGCGCGGTGGAGACGGCGCGCGCGGTGGACCGCGCCGGGCTGCGCACGGACTTCTACCTGCACGCGCCCGGCTGGGAGCTGCTCGCGGAGGAGCGCACCATGTGGTTCGGCTGGTGGTACGTGACGAAGGGCTGAAACACTCCGTCAGGATTTCCGCGCGCCCGCGTCTGGTGGCCCCGTCGGCGAACTTCAGGGGGCGCACGGGGTTGTCCCGAGGCGTCCGGTTCCACGCGGGGGCGCTTTGCGCCGGGGCGTGGGATTCGGACGTTCCTCACGGCCATCACGCCCGGGTGTTCCTGCCGCTATCGAAGGCCGTACCGGTCGCGCGCCACCGTGAGGCGCGCATCGCGGCCCTTGGCTGGGCACAACACGAACTAGCTCAACGGTAGAGCACGAGACTCAAGATCTCGGTGTCGAAGGTTCGAATCCTTCGTTCGCCTGGACCCCGTCGTTTTTCGCTGGTGCCAACGCGAGTCCACCGCGTCCTCCTCCCCACGCCGCACACTGGCCGGCCGCCAGGGCTTCCGAAGACTTCCGTGCCGTTCGCGGAAGCGCTCCGGTCGCCGTCCGTGGCCGGCATCCGGTGCGGAAGCTCGGGAGGCTGAACGCGGCTCCGGACGGTCTGTTCGCGCGACGCGCCCGTGGGGCGGCGGGGTCCTTTTCTCCAGCAGCCGGGTTGCACTCCTTTCTTGTCGTCGAGGTGACGTGTCATGGGCATCGGTCGGGTGGAAGTGGCGCAGCACGAGCGGCTGTTCGTCGTGGTGAACGGGCGGGCGGAGCAGTACCTGGGGCCGGGCCGGCACTGGGTGGTGCGTCCCTTCCAGCACGTCCGCTTCGAGCGCGTGCCGCTGGAGCCACCCGTCACCCGGCTGGACGAGGCGAAGCTGTCGTTGGTTCCGGAGAAGGACCTCCAGGTGCTGGAGCTGGGCGCGGACGAGCGCGCGGTGGTCTTCCATCACGGCCAGCCGGTGCGGTGGCTGGGACGGGGACAGCACCAGGTGTGGACGGCGCAGCGGCTGCCCGGTCGTACCGGTCGGCCCGAGTCGCCCACGGTGCGGGTGGAGCGCGTGGACGTGTCCGGCGTGGCAACGGCGCCTCCGAGCGACGAGGTGCGCGCGCTGATTCCGGCCAGTGACTACACGGAGGCCACGGCCACGGAGGGCACGGTGGCGCTGCGCTACGTGGACGGCGTGCTGGACGCGGTGCTGCCGCCGGGCCGTCACGCGGCGTGGACGGTCGCGCGCAAGGTGCAGTTCGCGGTCATCGACCTGCGCGAGAAGCTGCTCCACGTCACCGGCCAGGAGGTGATGACGAAGGACCGCGTGTCGCTGCGGCTCAACCTGTCCGCGGCGTACCGGGTGGAGGACGCGCGCCGGCTGGCGGTGGTGGCGCGGGCGCCGGATGAAATCCTCTACCTGGCGATGCAGCTGGCGGCGCGAGAGGCCGTGTCCACGCGCACGCTGGACGAGCTGCTCGCGGCGCGCGAGGTGGTGTCGCAGGAGCTGTACGCGCAGGTGAAGTCGGGGGCGGAGGGCGTGGGCCTGGAGCTGCTGCGCTTCGGCATCAAGGACGTGGTGCTGCCGAAGGAGATGAAGGACCTGCTCAACCGGGTCATCCAGGCGCAGAAGGAGGCGGAGGCGAACGTCATCCTGCGGCGCGAGGAGACGGCGGCGACGCGCTCCATGGCGCAGACGGCGAAGGTGCTCGCGGAGAACCCGCTGCTCGTGCGGCTCAAGGAGCTGGAGGCGTACAAGGACCTGGCCGCGAAGGTGGGTCAGGTGCACCTCGTGCTCGGTGAGGGCGCGGTGCCCACGCTCCAGCTCAAGGGCGGCTGACACACGGTCGTGTGGCTTCACAGCCACACGACCTGTCGTTTCAGAGGGGAACAGGGGTTGGCCCGGGGGCTGCAATGTCCCCGGGCACACCCTGAAACCAAGGTTCCCAACCATGCGAGTCCTGCTCGCCACGCTCTTCGTCTGCCTTCTGGCCGCCCCGGCCTCCGCGCAACCCTGTCCCCCGGCCGCTTCGCCCACCGCGGGCGTCGCCCAGGGCACCCTCGTGGCCCGGTTCCGCCAGCAGCCGCAGCAGGCCGCTGACACCGCCACGTGCCCGGACACGGAGCCGCGCACCTTCAGCCTCAAGCACACGGAGGTGGACGCGGAGGTCAGCGGCTTCCTCGCGTCCGTCACCGTGACGCAGGTGTTCGAGAACCCCTACTCCGCTCCCCTCGAAGCGCTCTACGTCTTCCCGCTGCCGGAGATGGCCGCCGTGGACGGCATGGAGATGCACATCGGTGAGCGCGTCATCACGGGCGTCATCCAGACCCGCGAGCAGGCCCGCGACACCTACGAGCGCGCCAAGGCCGAGGGCAAGACGGCCGCGCTGCTCGACCAGGAGCGCCCCAACATCTTCACCCAGTCCGTCGCCAACATCCTCCCCGGTGAAACCATCCGCGTCCGCATCCACTACGTGGAGCGCCTCACCTACGACGCCGGCACCTACCGCTTCAGCTTCCCCATGGTCGTCGGCCCCCGCTACATCGGCGGCACGCCGCTCCCCACGCGCCAGGGCGAAGGCGTGGAGCCGGACACCACCACCGTCCCCGACGCGAGCCGCATCACGCCTCCCGTGCTGACCGACACGCGCAGCGGCCACGACATCCAGCTCACCGTGCGCCTGGACGCGGGCCTCCCGGTCCACTCGCTGCGCTCCACCACCCACCGCGTGGACGTGACCCGTGAAGGCCAGTCCCGCGCTCGCGTCAGCCTGGGCCGCGATGACCGCATCCCCAACAAGGACTTCATCCTGGAGTACGTCGTCGCCGACGCGCTCATCCGTCCCGCCGTCCTCATGCACCGCGACCCTGGCGCGGACCACGGCTACTTCCTCGTGATGCTCAACCCGCAGCTGTCCCCCACCCAGCGGGAGATCGTCCCGCGCGAGCTCTACATGGTGCTCGACACGTCCTGCTCGCAGTCCGGCCTGGCCATCGAGAAGTCCAAGGCCATCACCCAGGAAGTGCTCACCCACCTGATGCCGGAGGACACCTTCCAGGTCCTCAACTTCGACACGCAGGTGACCAAGTTCGCCCCCACCGCCGTCCCCGCCACGCCGGAGAACATCCAGAAGGCCCTGCCCTACGTGGCCAACTTCTGGGGCGGTGGCGGCACCGACGTGAACATCGCCGCCCGCGAAGCCATGCTGCCCCCGAACGACCCGGCCCGCCTGCGCATGGTGCTCTTCATGACGGACGGCCTCATCGGCGCGGATGAGCAGGTGCTCGGCACGCTCCAGGAGCACCTGCGCGAGGAGACGCGCATCTTCTCCGCCGGCGTGGGCTCCAGCACCAACCGCTACCTCATCACCAAGATGGGCGAGCTGGGCCGCGGCGCCTCCACCCTCGTCAACCTCAACCGCCCGGAGGAAGACGTCGCCCGCGAGTTCGAGCAGCGCATGCGCGGTCCCGTCCTCACCTCGGTCGGGGTGGACACCGAAGGACTGCCCGTCAGCGACGTGTACCCGAAGTCCGTGCCGGACCTCTTCGCCGGCCAGCCGCTGTTCCTCGTGGGCAAGTTCACCGGCACCGGTGACGGCGTCCTCCGCATCTCCGGCCGCGTGCGTGGCCAGGTCCGCCGCTTCGACGTGCCCGTGCACTTCCCCGAAGTCGCCCCGGAGCATGACGCGCTCAAGAGCCTCTGGGCCCGCCAGCGCATCAATGAGCTGACCGTGGAGGGCTACCGCGGCGAGACGCCCGAAGTCATCCAGGGCATCACCGAGACCGCGCTCCAGTACCACCTGATGAGCCGCTACACGTCCTTCGTCGCGGTGGAGCAGGTGGCGCGCACGGCCCCCAACGGCGAGACGGTCCGCGAGAGGGTCCCCGTGCAGCTGCCCGACGGCATGGTGGCGGGCGCGCTCAGCCGCGAGGAGATTCCCCCCGGCGACCCCATCATCTCCGTGCGCGCCCCGCGCAACGCCCGCCGCGTCACCGCCTACTTCCCCTTCGGCCTGGTGAAGCCGCTCACGTTCGACTCGCTGACCCGTTCGTGGCGCGGCCGCTTCCTCGTGCCGCTGGGCATCGCGGATGGCTACTACACGGTGTTCATCATCGCGGAGCTGGCGGACGGCCGCGTGGAGCGCAGCGAGGTGCGCTACCGCCTGGACTCGAAGGGCAACGACTTCGACGTCGTCCTCTCCCAGAAGGAAGTGGCCCCCGGTGACACGCTGACGCTGGACGTGGACGCGGTGGAGGCCACGCAGGAGGTCAGCGTGTACGGCGACCTCTTCGGCGAGGACCAGCAGCTCCTGGACACGCAGGACCGCCTGCGCTTCACCAAGGCCCTGGTCATCCCGGAAGGAACGCCGGCCGGTACGTATGAGCTGGTGTTCGTCGCCCGCGACGCCGCCGGCAACCGCTTCGAGCGCCGGGAGACGCTGCGCGTCATCCACGCTCGGCGTGACTGACCCGCGAATCAATCTCGGGTACCCTGGCGGTCCGTTTCCGGCCCCGCGCCTTCACCGGCGCGGGGCTGTTTCATTCGCCCAGGCCGCGAGGAGTCTTCCGATGTCGTCGTCGTCCCTGCACTACACGCCCAACCTCCGCGATATTGAGTTCAACCTCTTCGAGTTCCTGGACATCGGGCGCACGTCGTTGGGCAAGGGCCCCTTCGGGGACCTGGACGAGACGGCGGCCCGGCAGACGCTGGAGACCTTCGCCCAGCTGTGCACGCAGGAGCTGGCGAAGAGCTTCGACGAGTCCGAGCACAACCCGCCCCAGCTGGTGAACGGCGAGGTGAAGCTGCCCCCCGGCCTCAAGGCGGCGATGGGCGCCTACTACGACGCGGGCATGCACCTCTTGGAGACGCCCACGCACCTGGGCGGCCTGGGCGCGCCGCCGTCGCTGGGCTGGGCCGCGTTCGAGCTGCTCTTGGGCTCCAACCCCGCGCTGGCGTTCTTCACGCTGGGCAACCTGCTCGCGCGCGTCATCGACAAGCTGGGCACGGACTCCCAGAAGAAGCGCTTCCTGCCGCACATCCTGGACAAGCGCTGGAGCGGCTCCATGGTGCTGACGGAGCCGGACGCGGGCAGCGACGTGGGCGCCGCGCGCACCAAGGCGAAGCACGTGGACGGCGACGTCTGGGAGATTGAAGGCGTCAAGCGCTTCATCACCAACGGCGAGTCGGACATCGCGGAGAACATCATCCACATGGTGCTCGCGCGGCCGGAAGGCGCGGCGCCGGGGACCAAGGGCCTGTCGCTGTTCGTGGTGCCCAAGTTCTGGGTGAACGAGGACGGCAGCCTGGGCGAGCACAACAACGTCGTGTGCACGAAGCTGGAGAAGAAGATGGGCCTGAAGGGGTCCGTCACGTGCGAGCTGACGTTCGGCGACGGCAAGCCCACGCGCGGCCTCTTGCTGGGCGAGGTGCACGACGGCATCCGGCAGATGTTCCACATCATCGAGAACGCGCGCATGGCGGTGGGCCTCAAGTCCATGGCCGCGCTGTCCGCGGGCTACTACCGCGCGCTGTCGTTCGCGAAGGACCGCGTGCAGGGCAGCGACCTGGCGAAGGCGCGCGACAAGTCCGCGCCGCGCGTGAACATCCTCCAGCACCCGGACGTGCGCCGCATGCTGATGGCGCAGAAGGCACACGCGGAAGGCCTGCGCGCGCTGGCCCTGTTCACCGCGTCCGTGCAGGACCAGGTGGAGCTGCAGGGCGGCCACCGCTCCACCGCGGCGGGCGAGGCGGACGTGCTCAACGACATGCTGCTGCCGCTGGTGAAGGGGTACGGCTCCGAGAAGGCGTATGAGCTCTTGTCCCTGTCGCTCCAGGTGCACGGCGGCTCGGGCTTCCTGACGGACTACCCGGTGGAGCAGTACATCCGGGACCAGAAGATCGACTCGCTCTACGAGGGCACCACGCACATCCAGGCGCTGGACCTGCTGATGCGTAAGGTGGCGCGCGACGGCGGCGCGACGCTGATGGGCTTGCTGGAGCGCGTCCGCGCGACGGCGGACGGCGACGAGGGCGGTCCGGAGCTGAAGGCCGAGCGCGCCGCGCTGGGCGAGGCGGTGGGCCACCTGCAGACACTGCTCGGCACGCTGATGGGCAAGCTGGGCGAGTCCGTCTACCACGTGGGCTTCCAGGGCAACCGCGTGCTGTTCGCCGTGGCGGAGGTCATCATCGGCTGGCTGCTGGTGCGCCACGCGGCCGTGGCGCTGGACCGGATGAAGACCAACCCCGGTGACAAGGCGTTCTACGGCGGCAAGGTGGCCAGCGCCCGCTGGTACTGCCACGAGGTGCTCCCCGGCATCGCGCACGCCGCGCGCATGGTGGAGCACGGCAACCTGGACCTGATGGACGTGCCGGAAGAGTCCTTCTAGGCCCGCTGGCCCCGAGCCGCGGGTGCGGCTCCGGGGAGACACACCGGGCTGGCCCGGAGTTCGCAGTGGGGGTGGAGCATGATGCTCTCCACCCTCACCGCGCTGACCCTGGCCGCCACCGTCACCAACACCGAGACCGTGCACGACCTGGAGCCGTTCGGCGGCCACGTCGTCGCGTGCACCGAAGGCGGCCTGGAGCTGTTCACGCCCACGGGCCGCCCGGTGCGCGTGCTTACGGTGGAGGACGGGCTGCCCAGCCACTTCTGCCGCGCGCTGGAGTCCACGGGCGACCGGCTCTTCGTCGCGACGGATGAAGGGCTGGTGTCGCTGGACACGGGCTTCCGCGTGACGCCGGTGCTGGACGTGCGCTGGCAGGCGCTGCCTCCCGCCGAGGACGCGAGCACCCCGGACTACGTGAGCCGGCTGGAGTCACTGGCCGCGGTGCTGACGCCGGGCCCCGCGTACACGGCGTTCTCGCCCCGCTTCGCGGGCACGGCGGAGGGGCGCCTGTTCGAGCTGGGCACCGAGCGCGCATGGTCGCTGCCGGGACCGGTGCGCTTCATCTCCGACACGCGGGACGGCGTGGACGTGGGCACCACCGAGGGCGCGTTCTCCATCAGCGCCAGCGGGCGGCTCTCCGCGCTGCGCGACGTGCCCACCGGACCGCTGTCGTTCACCGTGACGGAGCAGGGCGTGCGCATCGTGGGCAGTCACGGTGAGGTGCACGCGTGGGAGACGGAGTCCGTGCCGCTCCAGGCCGTGAGCGCTCCCAAGGGCGCCACCGTGTTGAGCGCGAGCTGGGCGGGCACTCGCGCCTCCGGCGTGTTCATGCACGGACCGAAGGGGTGGCGCCGGGTCACTCCGACCGGACAGCTCTGCGGCAATCACATCACCGCGCTCGCCCGGCATCAGGGGCGGCTGGTGGTGGGCACGTTCGACCGGGGCGCCTGCTGGCAGCGCGAGGACGGCCGGTGGCAGAGCTTCCGCTCGCCCTCGCTTCCCAGCAACCAGGTGCTCGGCATCACCAGTGACGGGCCGAACCTCTACGTCGCCACCACGTATGGCCTGGGCTTCCATGACGGGAAGACGTGGACGCAAATCGCGTACGGGGCTCGCAACCCCGTGGCCCTGGGGAAGCTGTCCGTGCTCAACGTGTCCCAGATGGATGAGGGCGTCGCGCTGGTCGACGGCCGGGGCGTGTCCCTGGTCACCCCTGGTACCGCGCCCCTGTCGCTCGTGAAGCGGCTGCCGCTGCCGACGGAGTGGAGCAAGCATCCTTCCGTGGGTGAAGCCGCGGGCCGCTTCCTGTGGATGGGCAGTGAAGACCGGGGCCTGCTGCGCTGGGACGGCGCGAAGTGGCAGCGCTTCCACGACGGCCGCGACCTCACCGACAACTGGATCACCGCGCTGTCCACCGACGCGCAAGGCCGTGCCATCGCGGGCACCTGCCAGGACGGCTTCAGCTACTTCGACGGCGAGAAGTGGACCCGCGTGCGCACCGCGTCCGGCCTCCCCTCCCCCGCCATCGTCTCCGCCGCGCTCGTGCCCGGGGGCGCGGTGGTGGGCACGCTGCTCGGCGCGTCGTACTTCGACGCGGGCACCGGCGAAGTGCATGCGCTGCCGAAGCTCGCGGATCCGCGCGTCTACGCCGTGCTGCCGGAGGGCGACTCCACCCTCTTCGGCACCGAGGGCGGATTGTCGAGCACGACCTGGAAGCCCCTGACCACTCCCGCGCTCAGCCGACGCTGACAGGTTGAGAAGGTGAGAACCCCGCTTGGGCTCCCCGTCGGCGGAGCACCTCGCGAACCTGTCCGACTGTCGGACAGGTTGGGAGAACCGCCGCTTGGGGGGCGCCTCCGCTTCACCGGGCAACGGAAACCTGTCCGACTGTCGGACAGGTTTGGACGCGGCGGGCCTCCGGCCCCGTCGCTTATCCCGGTTTCGGCGCCGCCGCTCGCGCCGCCAGCTCGCGCTCCACGTACAGGCGCAGGATGTGCATGAAGTCCTGCGCGTTCGTCACCACGCCGAAGGCCTGGTGCGTGCCCCGGTCCTTCAGCTTGCTCACCACGAACTCGGAGGAATCCACGCAGATGGTGGGCAGCTCGCGCAGCGTGCCGTCCTTCTCCGTCACGAACGCCGGCAGCATGTTCCCCGTCGCGATGGCGTGCAGCGCCGTGGCCACGAGCACCGCCATCGTCGCCTTCACCGCGTGCCGGCGCATCGCGTCCTGCGCCGCCAGGTTGTCCGTCACCACGTCCGGCAGCGGCCCGTCATCCCGGATGGACCCCGTCAGCACGAACGGCACCCCGTGCTTCACGCACGCGTGCATGATGCCGTTGGTGATGACGCCCGCCTCCACCGCCTTCGCGATGGAGCCCGCCTGCCGCACCCGGTTGATGGCGCGCATGTGCAGCCCGTGCCCGCCCGACGTCGCCTCGCCCGCGCCGCTCATCCCCAGCGTCGTGCCGTAGATGGACGCCTCGATGTCGTGCACCGCCACCGCGTTGCCCGCGAGCAGCGCCCCCACGAAGCCGTTCTCCACGAACCACGTCATGTCCGCCCGCGCCCGCGAGTGCACCAGCGCCGGCCCCGTCACCCAGATGGGATAGCCGCCCCGCTCGCGCTCCTCCACCAGGAGCCGCGCCATGTGCGCGTAGTCGATGGGCTTCTCGCGCGACACCTCGCTCGTCATGAACTTGAACTCGCCCTCCCCCTCCTCCATCAGGTAGGCCATGTTCACGTAGACGCCTTCGCTGCCGTCCTCCGCGCGCCCCACCACCACCCGCTCCCCCGCGCGCACCCGGCGGCCCTCTCGCACCCAGAGCTCGCCCTGCGCGTCCAGCACCAGCGCGCCGTCCATGCGCGGCTCGCGCGGCATCCGCCACCGCCCGTCCACCCGCACGTACGTGGGCAGGTTCGTCGTCGTGAAGAAGCCCTCCGGCAGCACGCCGTCCGAGGGCGCCGGGGTGAAGCGCGCGTCCGGGAAGCTGGCGAACCGCGCCGCCGTGAAGTCGGGATGAGCAATGGTCGTCACCCCGCCACCATGCGCGGGCCCTCCCACCCGTTCAAGCGTGGCGCACACCTCCATCCCCTCGGAATGTTTCCCCTTTCATAAGGCCCCTCACCTGGACGCCGCCGGGCGCGCCCGCCTCTCCCCGGAAGCACGACGGCCAGAGCCGCTAAATCCCCGGGAATTACGCGCCGCGACAGGGCCTCCCCGGGCGGCCCACCGGGGTCCTGCCGCCGGTTCGCGGCCGTTTCGGGGCCGGGATTCCGCTCTGGGTGCGCCTGGTGCGCTCCATGTGTGCGCTTAGCGTGAAAAGCAGGTGGGGGACGCAACCCGGGTTCTTGAACGGCGAGAATGGAAGCAATCGCAGCCGGTGACCGAGGTCGGGTCACTGCTCCCACTCTCGGAGCCCCCCATGAGCTACCGCATCCAATCTGGCGACACCCTCTCTGGTCTGGCGAAGCGCTACGGCACCTCCGTGGACGCGCTGATGAAGGCCAACCCGGAGATCCAGAACAAGGACCTCATCTACGCCGGCAAGTCGCTGAACATCCCCGGCTCGCGCGACAGCTTCGAGCCCGGCACCCAGGGCCAGGGCGTGCGCGGCGGCGGTTCCGGCGGCTC
Organism: Corallococcus exercitus; assembly: GCF_042231735.1. GTDB lineage: Bacteria > Myxococcota > Myxococcia > Myxococcales > Myxococcaceae > Corallococcus > Corallococcus exercitus_B. Next base: position 7,302,170 of record NZ_CP102577.1, on the reverse strand, counting down.
CAGCGGCGCGGGCAACGTGACGGCGCCTCCGGGCGGCGCGGGCCCGGGCACGCGCGGCCCCGGTGGCAGCCCGTTCGACATCGCGATGTCGCACATGGGCAAGAACGCCGGCTCGCTGAAGCTGGAGCAGAGCGGCGTGGGCGCGGACATGGAGGACTGGGTCCCCAACAACGTCAACTGCGCCAACTTCGTCTCCGCGTGCCTGGAGCAGGCCGGGCAGATCAAGGACAGCCAGCACAGCGCGTCCGTGATGACGCTCCAGGCGAACCTGGACCGCGACCCGAACTTCAAGCGCGTGGACCTGAAGGACGCGAAGCCCGGCGACGTCGTCTCCATGAAGGTGGGCAGCGGCCAGCACGTGGTGATGTTCGCGGGCTGGAAGGACGGCAAGGCCCAGTTCATCGGCTCCAACAACGTGAACTCGGACGGCTCGCAGCGCATCAGCCTCACGTCGATGAACTACCCCATCATGTCCGTGCACCAGTACCAGGGCTGAACAGACCTGGAGCAGCGGTCCCCGGTGGGGCCTTCGCCTTCCGCGCCCTGACGGCCGGAAGGGGGAGGCCCCATCCGCTTTTCGCGGGCCTGGCTCCAGGGCCCGGCCCCAGGCTCCAGCTCCAGGCTCGGAGTACCGCCTGCCCTCCCGGGCAGCCCGATTGGCGCCGGCTGCACAGTGCACGTGGCCTAGCGTCCAGGGTTGGACGTTCCCTGGACACGGGGTCTTTGCGGACGTGGCCGGACGGAGGGAGGCTTCCTGACGCCATGCGAAGCCTCATCCTCCTCGTGGAAGACCATGTCGACAGCCGTGAGATGCTGGAGGAGTTCCTCACGCTGGAAGGATTCGCCGTGGAGGTCGCCGGCAACGGCCTGCACGCCTGGGAGCGTCTCAGGCGCGGCCCCACGCCGGACGTGATGCTGCTGGACCTGATGATGCCGGTGATGAGCGGCTGGGAGCTGATGGAGCGCGTGCAGAAGGAGCCGCGCCTCAAGAACCTGCCCGTCATCGTCGTGTCGGGCGCGGGCGCCACCCGCCCCGTGCCCCAGGGCATCCGGGCGTCCATCCCCAAGCCGCTGGACCTGGACGACCTGATGCGCGCGCTGGAGCCGTTCCGCTCGCAGTCGCACTTAGCCGCCGCCTACTGAGCCGGGGCCGCGGGCAACACCGGCTCGCGGGGCAGGACGACGCGGAAGACGGTGCCCTCGGACGCGCGCGAGCGCACCTCGATGCGGCCCCCGTGGCCCTTCACCACCTGTTCGACGATGTAGAGCCCCAGCCCCAGGCCGCCGTGCGTGTTGCCGCCCGCGCCGCGCCGGAAGGGGTCGAACAGGCGCGGCAGCAGGTCCGGCGGGATGGGGTCTCCGCCGTTCTGCACCTCCAGCACCACGTTCGTGTCCGCGTCCGTCAGCGAGAAGCGCACGGGGGAGTCCAGCGGGCTGTACTGGAGCGCGTTGCCGCCCAGGTTGCTCACCACCTGGAGCAGCCGGTCCGCGTCCCAGACGCCGTCGTAGCGGCCCGGGCCCACGTTCAGCGTGAGCGAGCGCTCCGGCCACGCCGCCTCCAGCTCCTCCACCGCCTGGCGCACCACCATGCGCACGTCGCCGGGCACCCGCTCGATGGGGATGCCGCCGCCCAGCCGGCTGCGGGTGAAGTCGAGCAGCTCCGAAATCATCCGCCCCATGCGCTCGCTGGAGCGCGCGATGCGGGACACCGCCTTGCGGTCGCGCTCCTGGAGCGCGTCGCCGTGCAGCAGCTTGGTGACGGACAGCTGGATGGCGTTGAGGGGGTTTCTCAGGTCGTGGCTGACGATGGCGATGAGCCGCTCGCCGAACTGCGCCGCCTCGCGCGCCGCATCCTCCGCGCGGCGGCGCTCGGTGACGTCCACCAGCGTGACGACGCCCGCGACAATCTGGTTGTCCCGGTCGCGCACGGGCGCGCTGGAGCCCAAGAGGTGCGCGGTGGTGCCGTCCGGCCGGCGCACCTGGAGCGGCTCCGCCTGGCGCGTCTCGCCGGTGCGCAGCGCGCGCGCCATGGGCCACGCGTCGTCCGCCAGCGGCTCGTTCTCCGCGGTGAACATCTGGTGTGACGACTCGTAGTCCGCCAGGCTGGCCGAGGGCCGGAACGGATGGCCCAGGAGCGACTCCAGTGCGCGGTTGCCCAGGAGCAGCCGGCCGCTGGGCGCCTCCGCGATGAGCACGCCCGCGGGCAGCTGGTCCAGCACCGCCGCCAGCCGCGCGCGCTCCGCCTCGATGGTGGCCAGCAGGCGCTGCCGCTCGGCTTCCGCCTGACGGCGCTGGGTGATGTCCAGCACCGTGGCGGCGCGGCCCACGCGGCGGCCCGTCGCGTCCCGCAGGGACGTCACGTGCACGAACGCGGGGAAGCGGCTGCCGTCGCGGCGCAGGTGCAGCGCTTCGTATTCGTGGAACGGCTTGGAGCTGGCCGCGGCCATGTGCCGGGGCAGCGCGCCCCGGGACTCGGGCGCCACCAGGTCCTCCAGCTTCAGCCCCTTCAGCGCCTCCGCCGTCTGCCCGTGCATGCGCGCGAGCGCGGGGTTCGCCGCCACGAACGTGCTGTCCTCCGCGCCCATCACCGCCACGCCCACCCCCAGGTGCGTGAAGATGTCCTCCCAGCGCCGGGGGCCCGTCGCGTCCGGGACGCCCTGCTCGCGCGCCGCCTCCGCCGCCTCGCGCGAGGCGAGCAGCCGCGCCTGGACGTGGGCCTCCAGCGCCGCGGCCTCCACCGCGTCCACGGCGTCGTGGAAGCGCTCCACCTGGGCGTCCTCGTCCGGGCCCGCGCCGCCGCGCTCGCGCCACAGCCGCAGCACCGTGTCGCGCAGGCGCCGGAAGTTCGTCGTCGTGGGGTGCCCGTTGGAGCCCTGCACCAGCAGCGACAGCTCGCGCGCCAGGGCGTCGGCGACGTGCGCGTCCGGGTTCGCCATCCGGGCCGCCACCGCGGACAGCCCGTGGGAGAAGGTGTCGCCTGAGCCGGGCGCTTCGTGGAGCCATGCGTCCTGGAGGACGTCGCGGGACTGGAAGAGGAAGTCGGCGAGGGACAGGGGCACGGTGCGCGAACTCGGGGCGAAGGGCCTTGGGGGCAAAAGCCGGAGCGAAAGGGTCCCACCGACTTAGGCTCCCGCTCCCGCTGCGACAAGGACCGTCTGCCCCCGTGTCAGGAGGTAGGCGAACGGACGAGGCCCAGAGGCCGCAGGGCGGTCAACCGCAGGAGCCCCGTGCCCGGCTCCACGCGGTAGCGGACCTGGAAGCCGCAGGCGAGCACCGCCGCCCCCTCGCGCCCCGACGGCGTCACCGGCAGGGACGGCATCCGGCTGACCAGCGCCCCCAGCTCCCCCTGGAGGCGCTCGCGCACGGCGGGCGCACACGCCGTGAGCGCGCGCACCACCGGGGGTTCCAGCTGACAGCGGTAGGCCATGAGCGCCGCGAAGGGTGTGCATCTACAGCGTACCTGCAAGATGACAGTGGGGCGGTGATGACGGCGGTCGAACAGGGAGCGTCTGGGGGGAACAATCCCCGGGGCGCACTGTCGGGCAGGCGACGGTGGGGTTCCTGGCAGACCCGGGTCCACTGCCAGAAACCAAGGAAAAGCGGGTCAAATCGAGGGATGGCCCTGGGCGTCCGTCACCTGCTGCTCGTCGAGGACGATCGGACGTGGCGGGAGGGGGTGGGCCGGGCCGCGAGCGAAGCGGGCTTCCTGGTGTCGTCCGTGTCGGACGGCGCGGAGGCGCTGCACTGGCTGCGGCACCGCCCGCGCGCGCAGCACCCGGACCTCATCCTGTTGGACCTGGTGATGCCGCGGCTGGATGGGTGGGAGCTGTACGGCCAGCTGCGCACGGACGCGCGGCTGCGGCACCTGACGGTGATGATGATGTCCACCGGGAGCGGCACGCCGGAGGTCCCGCTGCAGGGGGTGGTGGGCTTCCTGCACAAGCCTCCGCATCCGGAGGCGCTGGTGCGGGAGCTGGCGGAGCGGCTGCGGAAGCTGCCCGGGCGCCAGGACCCGCCACGCAGGCCGTACTCGCTGCGGCTGCCGGACGAGTCGCTCTACGCGCTGCATGCCCTGCCGGCCCCGGTCCGTCACGCGGTGCGCGTGCACCTGCTGCGCGCCGCGGAGCTGTCCGCCACGGAGCTGCCGCTGGCGTCGTCCTGGCTGATGGCGCTGCACAGCGAGCAGCCCTCGCTGCTGGTGACGGTGGAGGGCGTGCGCGTGGTGCTGGAGGTGGACGACGCCGCCTGCGCGCTGACCGCGAGCATGGTCATCGTGCCCAGCCACCTGCGCTACTCCTGACGCGGGCTCACACCACCGGCACGCGGTGGACCTCACCGGACGCCAGGTCCAGCCACACCACGCGGCCGAACAGGTCGTGGACGGCGCACCACTCCTCCGTGAGGCGTACGACCTGGGGCGGGGTGCCGGAGAACTCCACCGTGGCGCGCGCGTGTCCGGCGAGGTCGCGCAGGACGGCCGTGTGCAGCTCGCCCTTCTGGAAGCGCGTCATGCTCCAGGCGTGCGCGAGCGCCATGCCCACGCGCTCGTCGCCCTTGGGGGACGGGATGTGGAAGCGCCGCACGGCGATGGGGGCCAGGTAGGCCCAGAGGCCGACCCCCGCGCCTTCGGGCACCGCGATGCGCCCGGCCACCGCCTCGCCATCGGGCGTGAGCGCGAGGGTGTCCGGCGTCCCCACCAGGTCCGGCATGTGCGTGCGCCCGCGCAGGGTGGGGCCGCCCGCCAGCACGTAGCACCAGCGCTCCAGCCGTTCGAAGTCCTGGCCGGGGGTGAGGTGCAGGACGAGGAAGGACAGGTGCTGCGCGTCGACGGCCAGCTTCAGCACGGTGCCGCCCACCTGGGACACGCGCCACAGGGAGCGCGGCTCGGCGGAGAGCGTGTCCACCATGCTCACGGTGTCGCGCACGGCGGTGAACCACCGCTCCCCGTCGTAGGTGGAGGCCCACGCGTCCAGCTCCGCGTCACACCAGCGCGTGGCCCGGCGCTCCACCAGGTCCAGCCGGGACAGGCGCCACAGGTCGCCCCGGCGCGCCAGCGCGAGCGCGCGGTTTCCCTGCGTGGACACGACGAGCGAGAACGCCGGCACGTCGAAGTTGGCGAGCGTGCGTCCGTCCGGGCCCACCAGCCGCGCGCCCGCTTCCCCCAGCGCGAGCAGCACGCGCTGGCCCGGCAGCACCACGGCGTCATGCACGGCGTGGGCGCCCGCGTCGTTCCGGTCCATCCACACGCGCACGGCGGGCAGGTCGTTCGCCTCGGCCCAGGGGCGCCGGAGGGAGGGGTGTGGCGTGGGCAGGTCCGTGCGCAGCGCGGCCAACGCGGGGGTCCCCAGGGAGCGCAGCTGCTGGAGGCGCCGGGCGCGGGACGGGAGGGCTTCCTCCGCCTCGTCGCGCAGCAGTGCGCGGACCGTGGGGACGAGGAGCGCGTCCCGGGCCTCGGTGGCGGCCTCGCGCAGCAGCTCCGTGGCGAAGGCCAGGCGGTCCGGGGCGCGTGTGGGGGCGTCATCCGACAGCAGGGTCTGGACGTCCTCGCGCGCGGCGCCGAAGCCGTCCGGGAACCCGAGCGCCAGGCGCGCCAGGAGCTTCGCGCCGCTCTCGCCACCGGCCTGGATGCCGCGGTCCACCCAGGCCCGCGCGACGTGCCGCGCGGAGGTCACCGGCCACACGGCGTCCACGGCGCGCGCCCAGTCACCGGCCTCCGCGAGCGACTCCGCCCACAGCAGGCGCAGGGCCTGGGCTTCGGCGGGGTGGGTCTTCTCCAGGCGCAGCACCGCGTCCGCGAACACGCCCGAGCGCCGTGCGATGGACACCGCGCGCGCCACGTCCTTCGCGAGGAACCACTGGCGCACCACGAGGCTCGCGGGGAGGTCGCGGCCCTCGGCGAGCTCCGCCGCGAGCTGGAAGCGGCCGTGGCGCTCCAGGAAGGACACGGCTTCCTCGGTCGCCTCCAGCAGCTCCGCGAGGACGAAGGCGGCCTCGTCGATGCGGCCTTCACGCTCCAGGCGGCGGAAGGTTTCGCGGTAGCGCTCGCGCAGGGCCTCCATCACGGCGGGGCCACTGGCGAACACCTGCGCGGCGCCACTCCGGCCGCGAGGCTGGATGCGCAGCTCCTGGCGCGGTCCGGGGACTCCGAGCGCCAGCTTCGCGCGCTCGTCCAGGTCCTTGCCCAGGGGGATGGCGTGGCGCAGGGCTTCGTCGAGCTTGCCCTCGTCGAAGAGCTCGAAGAGGTGGCGGAGGTAGTCGCCCTGGCGCTGCCCCACGAGTCGCCCCAGCGGCGTGTTCTGGAGCATCCAGGCCTTGAGCTGCTCGAGCGCGCTGGGGCCTTCGGGTTCGGCGGGACGTTCGCCGGCGTCCGGTGCGGGCAGCGAGCCCTGCCGTGAAGCCGTGGCACTGTCGCGCCCGCGCAGCCCGGCGAGGAGCCGTGAGAACCAGCCAGGCCCCGCAGGCCCCGCACCGGAGCCCAAGGGGGAGGACGCGGAGCCCGAGCCGAAGAGGCGCTGCCACAGGCCGGGACTGGATGCGCCCGGACCGGAGATGCCTGGGGAGAACGCGCTCCGCAGCCGTTCGAGCCATCCCGCGCGGCCGGCGGTCACCGTGTTCGGCGCACCTTCCGCGTCCGCGCGGAAGGCCTGGCGCAGGCGTGAGAAGAAGCCCTCACGGCGCACGGTCATCGAGCCTTCCGCCGCGTCACCGGGGGCCGCGCGGAAGGCCTGGCGCAGGCGTGCGAACAGGCCTTCACGGCGGACGGTCAGCGTGGCTTCACCGGGCTTCTGGGAGAAGGCCCGCCGCAGCCGTGCGAAGAAGCCCTCTCGCGCCACCGGGACTTCCTTCCCGGTCATGCGCGCCAGCATGCGCTCCGCTTCGGGCGCGAGCGCGGGCACCTTCGGGCCGAACCACTCGCGCGTGGGTGGAGGCAGCGGCTCCAGCGCGCTCTGCATGGGCGGAGGCGGCGCACCCAGTCCCTTCACCGGCACGCGCCGCCACTCCGACACGTCCAGCCACGCCCCCGGATCCACCTGGCGCAGCGCCCCAGGCGCGTACATCCGCGCGACCCCCTCGTGCACCAGCACGACGGCTCCCGCGGGCGGCGCCAACCGCTCACGCTCCTTCGCGCTCAGCGGCGCGCTGGTGAGCACGCCGGCCTCCAGCACCAGGGGCAGCCCGGGCGCGGCCTCCACCGCGCTCTTGCACGGCGCCGCCAGCTTCAACAGGTGCCCTCCCGCCAGCGCCCAGACCGTGGCGCCGGGCCTCCACGACGCCAGCACGCGGCGGCGCGCCTCGGCCTCCCCCAGTGTTCCGGGATGGAACCACCAGGCCGCCGCCACCACGGTGCCCCGGTGCACGTGGGCACGGGGACTCACGGCTCCAGGCGAGGGGCTCACGACGTGGCCTCCGGAACGGAGCGGTACAGCACCGCCTGCTCCATCAGGTCCCACAACACGAACTCACCCGCCTGCGTCAGCCACCCGAACACCGGCTGCCCGTGGCTCGCCGCGGCCTGCACCACGGGGCCACTGGCCACCACGAGCTTCCTCAGCGCTTCACGCGAGAAGAAGTGGAAGGTGCGTTGATCCGGAGCCAAAGCGAGCAGGCCGGGCGGAGACGGAGCGGGAGGCTGCACCACGCCCACCACCCGGTGTCCGTCAAGCAGGGGGACCACCGACACGCCCGTGTTCAGGAACAGCCGCCAATCCAGTTCCTTGTCACGCACCGCGAGCAACCCCGCATCAGGATGTGCCCCCGACGGCGAGTAGCCGAAGTACGCCTCCCCCTGCCGCGCATTGAGGGGAACCTGGCGGGCCGGCTCCTCGCCCAGCACCTTGAGCCTCGAGATGATCGCCCGCCCCGTTCCTCCGCCCTGGGGCCGCAGCACACAGACAGGGCGCGAGTTCACCTCCGCCATCGCGGAGACCTGCTCCTCCTCCACCCCGAGCGCCGAGGTCCCCAGCGAAGTAGGAGGCGCCAGTGAGAACAACCGGTCCTTGCCATCCTTCAACCACAGGTGCTCCTGCCCCTGTGGATCCACCCAGCTCAAGAGGTTCAACGGCAGCGCGCTTCCCACGGTGTCCGGCCGCGAGAGGTCATCCGTCGCGTGGTAGCGCGCCTTCCGGAAACCCTTTGGCGTATGCACCTGCCCATGCATGACGTACGCGCCCAGGTGACGCGCGAGCACCAGCAACCCACCCTTGGAGCGCCATCCCGCCGCGACGACACGCTGCCCGGAAGGCACCTGCACGCGCCGGGGCTTGGGCAGGGTGGCGCGAGGAGAATGCGGCACCGCCATGGCCTCGACGCCGCCGTTCGCGGAGAACAGCAGCACGCGCCGGCCGTCCCCGGAGAAGGAGAACTTCACGATGCGCCGGTCGGCCGTGCGCGGCACCCCCGCCGACGGCGCGCGGTTCGAGCTGAACGGGTTGCGCAGCAGGCGCAGACAGTCGTCCGCGGGAGGAAGCTCCAGCACCACCGAACGGGGCACACGGGCCGAGGGCCGCACGTCCACGGTGAGCCGGTGCGCGCCGGGCTCCATCGGCTCGGAGACCTCCACGCGGGACATCCCCTCCGCGCCCTCCAGGCGGCCCAGGCGTGAGGAGCCCACGAGCCACACGTCCTCGGGTGCTCGTGACAGGTCCAGGGCTTCGCGCCACGTGGCCAGGTGCGGCGCGGACACGGGCGTGGAGGAACGGGCTTCGAGCCACGCGAGGAGCGACGTGCCGCTCAGGCCCGTATGGGTGCCACGGGCAGGGTCGGACTGGAGCGCGCCCCAGGTGAACGCCGCGCCCACGGCCTCCGCCCGGCGCGCGAGCACGACCAGCAACGCGAGGTGCGCGATGCGCGGCAGGCCCAGCTGATCAGGCCCCACGTCCAGCAGCACCACGGTGCGCCGAGCTCCCTGCGGCTGACGGAACGCGGGCTTGAGGAACGACAGCTCGCCGAACGCCGCGCGGCGCACCAGCTCCTCTGGCGCCTCCAGGGCCCAGAGCCATTCACTGACGAGCAGCCGCTCGAAGGTCCCCCGGCGGGAGAGCCCGTCATAGCCCTGGGGCTCACCGCCCTCGGCCTCACCGCGAGGCCGCAGCGTCCCGAGCGCCGCCGACAGCCGCGCCACATGCGGCCCCAGGTGCCGAGCCAGGTCCTCCGGAAAGAGGGCCAGCTGCGTCGCCCACGGGCGCAGCGCGGGAGGCAGCGCGGTCGTCACGAAGCAGCCTCCACGCTCGTGGCAGGCACCCACGCGGTCAGCGAGGCGCGCACGACGGGCCTGGCCGCCGCCATCGAGACAAGCCCCCTCGACGCTGGCATCACCACGGTCGTCACGACGCAGCCTCCACGCCACCCGTGGCGGACAGCCACGCGGTCAGTGAGTCGCGCGCGACGGGCTTGGCCGCTCCCACCGAGACGAGCACGCCCGACATGGGCAGCACCGCGAGCGGCGCATCCCCCTGCCCCGCGAGCAGCGCCCGCTCCAGCAGCGCAGGCGCCACGTCCGGCTCCAGCGCGCAGGGCAGCAGCAGCGCGGGCGCCAGCGGGTCACGCCCCAGGTACACCGCGCCATCCACCCAGGGCAGCGACGCGGCGGTCCCCAGCAGCACGAGCACGTCCGGCCCCGCGACCCCGCTCCACGACTCCAGCACCGCATCCTCCGCCCGCGACGCGCGGCGTCCCAGCGCGAGCGCCACGGGCCCCACGCCGGCCACGGCCAGGGGCTCCAGGGGCAGCACCCGCGGGCGCCAGCGCACGGGGAGCCCCGCGACGACCGGTTCCGGTGGCGGCCTCATGACGCCCTGCTCCCGCGCATCCCGCGCCCGTTGCTCACGCCGGCACTCTAGAACGCCTCCCACCGAGGGCGAAGCGGCGTGAGCGCTCCCGGCGGACTTGACGCGCGACAGTCCGCCGGCTTCCCGCTGTACAGCGCGCGGGGCCGTTGCCCATGCTCCCCCGCATGAGCACGACCCGGATCCACCACCACCTGAAGGCCCCTCGCTCGCGCGTCTACCGCGCCCTGATTGACGCCCGCGCGGTCGCGACCTGGATGGTCCCCGACGGCATGACCAGCCACGTGCACGAATTCGAGCCCCGCGAGGGGGGCGCGTTCCGCATCTCGCTCACCTACGACGCGCCCACGGAAGCCGGCAAGACGACCGCGCACACCGACACGCACCATGGCCGCTTCGTGAAGCTCGTGCCGGACGAACAGGTCATCGAGACCACCGAGTTCGAGACCACCGACCCCGCGCTTCGCGGAGAAATGCGCATCACCTTCACGCTCACCGACGCGAAGGACGGCGGCACCGACCTCGTCGCCGTGCACGAAGGGCTCCCGCCCGGCGTGCCGCCCTCCGACAACGAGCTGGGCTGGAGGATGTCCCTCGACAAGCTCTCACGCTACGTCGAGCACCCCGTCCCGGCGTGAGCCTCATCGCGACGGTGGCTCCCGCGCCGCGACCTCCGGCAGGGCGCGGGACTCCCCTGGATTCCGCCGCAACTCACGGCGGACTCCCGGACCCCGTCACGCCGCGCGGGTGCTCGCGTCCTCCAGCACCGCCGCCACCGCGCCTCGCAACGCACGCAGCGTCTCCGGCAGCGCTTCCGGCGCGAAGCCCGCGTCCATCTCGCGCGCCACACCCTCCAGCTTGAGCCGCCACGCGGCCACCGCGTCCGCATCCGCCGGCCGGGCCTCCAGGAGCGCATGCCCCGCCTGCGCGATGCGCTGCGCCCGGGCCAGGGGCCCCGCGCTCGCCTCCAGCGCCGCGGCCGGCAGCGCGGGGTTGTCCGACGCGGCCAGCACGTCGCGCAGCACGTCGCGCGCCAGCGCCTGCGCCTCCTTCGTGGGCACCGCGTAGACGAGCGGCCACAGGTCCGCCACGCCCGGCGTCGTCCGCCCCGCCAGCGCCGCCGCCGCCGCGACCAGCCGCTGCACCTTCACCGCCCGCCGGTCCGACAGCGCGATGCCCGCCGCGCGCAGCGTCCGCAGCGCCTGCGCCAGGTGCGGCCGCACCGGCCCCAGGTCCGCGCCTCGCGCCGCCCGGGCCACCACGTCCAGCGACTCCAGTGACGCCACGCGCGGGGCCGCGTCCGCCCACAGCGACGCGCCCCCTTCCAGCAGCTCCTCCAGGCGCGGATCCGGCACCGGCTCCACGAAGATGCGCGCGAGGAAGCGGTCCGCGAACGCGGCCAGCGCGTCGTCCTCCGGCAGCGCGTTGGACGCGCCCACGCACACGCGCAGCGGGCACTGCATGCGCGTGTGGCCGCGCCGGAAGGTGCGCTCGTTGAGCAGGCCCAAGAGCGTGTTGAGGATGGCGGTGGAGCCCAGGAAGACCTCGTCCAGGAAGGCCACCTCCGCCTCCGGCAGCATGCCCGCCGTCTCCGTCTCCACCAGCCCCTCGCGCAGCTTGCGCAGGTCCACAGGCCCGAAGATTTCGGACGGCTCCGTGAAGCGCCCCAGCAGGTACTCGAAGTAGGAGCCGCCAAGCGCGCGCGCCGTCCTGCGCACCGCCTCGCTCTTGGCCGTGCCCGGCGGCCCCACGACGAGCAGGTGCTCGCCCGCCACCGCCGACAGCGCCACCAGCTCCACCATCGCCTCGCGCTCCACCAGACCCCGGCTCGCGTCGGTGAGCGCGTCGCGGACCTCGGCCGCCGCGACCTCGAAAGAAACGGACATGCCTGCCAGCCTAGCCTCGCCCCCGGTCCGGCATACAGTGGCGGCATGGATACGAAGTGGAAGTGGCCGGTCCTGGCGGGCGTGCTGCTCGCCGGGCCGGCGGGCGCGGACGGGTGGCATGGCTATGCCTCCGTGGGAGCGGGCATCACCCTGGATCATTTCAGCGACTGGCGCGCCAAGGGCCCCGCCCTCCAGGCCTGGCTCGCCGTGGAGACGCCGCCCGGCCTGTCCCTGGGCGCCGTCTTCGAGACGACCCAGACCTGGGGCCAGCAGTTCGCGGAGGCCAACAACCCGTCCGAGATGAGCCGCGTGCAGCTGGACTACACCGCCGTGGGACTGGAGGCCCGCCTGCGCTTCCTGGGCGACAAGCCGGTGACGCCGTGGGTGGGCGCGCGGCTGGCGAAGAGCTGGTCGCAGCCCTTCACCCCCAACAGCCTGGGCCAGCTGCGGCGCGAGGACTTCGACGTCACCAGCATGGCCTTCCGCGTGGGCGTGGACGGGTGGATTTCCGACCGGTGGGGCATCTCCATCGCCACCGCCCTCCAGTTCTGCGACGTGAAGTTCACGAAGGACGCGGACGACACCAGCGCCAGCGCGGGGGTGAGCGTGAACATGTGCGCCAAGCCGCTCCAGAGCATCGTCGCCGGGCCCGTGCTGCGCTTCTAGCGGGCGCGGGGACGGGTACAGTGCCCGCCCATGAACGCGCCGCCCCCCGCCTCCGCTCCCCGCTGGCTCTACCTGCACGGCTTCGCCTCCGGCCCCCTCTCCGCCAAGGGCGTCTGGCTGGACGCGCACTGGGCGAAGCAGGGCATCCCGCTGGAGCGCCTCAACCTGCGCGTGCCGTCGCTGGAGCACCTGAGCCTGCACACCATGCTGGACACCGTGCGGGACGCGCTGGGCGCGCCGAACGACCGCGCCGTCCTCATCGGCTCCAGCATGGGCGGGTACGTCGCCGCGCGCACCGCGGAGGCCGACCCGCGCGTCGGTGCCCTGGTGCTGCTGGCCCCTGCCTTCCACTTCGTGGAGCAGCTCCAGCGCCGCCTGGGCCCCAAGGCCTGGGCGGACTGGCAGCGCACGGGCTACCTGGAGACGGATGACCACGCGGAGAAGCGCCGCACGCGTGTGCACCACGGCATCATGGAGGAGGCCCGGCTCCTGGACGCGAAGCGCGGCCCCTGGCCCGACGTGCGCGTGCCCACGCTCATCGTCCACGGTCGACGGGATGACACCTGCGACGTGCGCTATTCGCGCGAGTGGGCCCAGGGCAAGCGCCACGTCCAGCTGGTGGAGGTGGACGACGGCCACGAGCTGACCGCGTCGCTGGAGCTCATCGCGAGGGAGGCGGATGCCTTCCTCACGCCGTGGCGGGGTGTGGAGCCCGCCCGGCAGGTGTTCACTGGCCGCTGACCCGAGCAGGTCCCGTGTGGCCACCTCGCTTGCGCCGTGAACGCGCCGGTTAAGGTGGCGGCCATGAACCGCGAATACCACCGCTGGCACAGCCCGCGGCTGAACCGGGACATGGAAGTGCTGGTGTACGGGCACTCGGGCGAGCCCGTCATCCTGGTGCCCACGAGCAAGGGCCGCTTCTACCAGGCCGAGGACTTCGGCCTCATCGGCGCCATCGCGGATGGCATCGCCGCGGGCCGCTACGTCGTGGTGTGCGTGGACTCCGTGGACGAGGAGTCCTGGTACAACAAGGACGTCGCCCCCGCCGTGCGCGTGGCCCGCCATGCCCAGTGGGAGGACTACCTCGTCCACGAGGTGGTGCCGCTCGTCCGGGGCCGCTCCACCGGAGGCCGCCTCACGCTCGCCGGGTGCAGCCTGGGCGGCTTCCACACGTACAACGTGGGCCTGCGCCACCCGGACGTCTTCCAGCGCCTCATCTCCATGGGCGGCAAGTTCGAGACGGAGGACTTCCTCGACGGCCACCACGACGAACAGGTGTACTTCCACACCGCGCCGCAGTGGCTGCCGGGCCTGAACGACCCGGGGCGCCTGTCCGCCCTGCGCCGCGTGGAGATGACCCTGGCCGTGGGCGAGCACGACTTCTGCCGCCCCTCCAACGAGCACCTCTCCAAGCTCCTCTGGCAGAAGGACATCCGCAACGACCTGTCCATCTGGGACGGCGGCACCCACGACTGGCCCGTGTGGCGGCAGATGATCCGCCAGTACCTGCCGGCCTGAAGCGCCGGGCTCCGGGCTCCGGGCTCCGGGCTTCGGACACGACAAAGCCTCCGGTCGACAAGGACCCGGAGGCTCGCGCGCCGCGCACCGTGAGGAGCCGCGAGGGCTACTCGATGGGCATGAACACCTTGAAGCCGGTGCGGCCGTTGTTCGTCGTGTTGCGCTCGATGAAGTCGCTGGCGGACGAGTGGCCGTCGCCCAGCGTCACCGCCGTGTGGCCGTAGATGCTGCCCAGGCGCGTGGAGGTGGACTCCCAGGTGAGCACGAGGCCCGGAATCTTCAGCGCCTCCTCCAGGCTCATGTCGACCTGGCGGAACTTGTCGCGGGGCAGGTTGTTGTCGATCTGGTTGCCGTTGCCGGACACGCCAATGCCCATCGAGTTGCGGATGGCCCGGCTCACGCCCGTGGCGCACAGGCCCTGGCTGTTGTAGCCGCCCATGCCCATGGCCGCCGCGCGCGCCGCCTCCGCCAGCCGGCGGCCCTTTTCGGTCCCGCCGGTGGGGGCCACGCCCATCGGGCCGCCCACGTCCGCGCCACCGCCCACGCCGCTCCCACCGCGAACACCCTGGCGGCCCCCGCCCGCGTCGAAGCTGTCACGGCCGGAGTGGCCGATGCGCAGCGTCCGACCCGAGAAGATGAGGTCCGGGTTCGAGATGTTGTTGTCGCGCGCCAGCTTCTGCACGGAGGTGCCGAAACGAGCGGCCAGGCCAGAGAGGGTGTCGCCAGGGCGGATGCGGTAGTTGGACATGTAAGCTCCTGCGCCAATTGTCGGGACTTCCCGATCCAGGTTGCGGCCGATTCCAAGATTCTTGGAGTTTTCAGCCGCACTGGAAGCCTACACCCGAACCGCCCTGGCCTCCATCAGCCCTCCAGGGGCCGGAGGGTGCCGGCGCTGACGCGCCAGAAGCGCCACAGCACGGCGACGGCCACGGTGATGAGCCCCGCGCACAGGCCCCACCAGATGCCCAGCACGCCCATGCCCAGGTGGAAGCCCAGCAGCAGGGTCAGGGGCAGGCCCACGGCGTAGTGGCCCACGATGTTGGCGATGAAGGTGAAGCGCGTCTGGCCGGCGCCGCGCAGCACGCCCGCGCCCACGCCCTGGACGCCGTCGAAGATCTGGAAGATGGCGCTCACCATCAGCAGGGGCAGCAGGAGCGGCAGCACCTCCTCCGGCGCTCCCGCGAGCTTCGCCAGGCCCTGGGGGAAGAGCGCGAACACCAGCCCGCCGAGCGACATGACCCCCGCGCCCAGCGCGAAGGCCATCAGGCCGCTCCGGCGGGCCTGGGGCGTGTCGTGCGCGCCCACGGCCCAGCCCACCCGCACGCTGCCCGCGTTGCCGATGCCCAGCGCCATGGTGAAGGTGAGGCTGGCGAAGGAGAGGGCAATCTGGTGCGCGCTCACGCTCACCGGCCCCAGCTTCGCGGCCAGCACGCCCGCCAGCGCGAAGACGCCCACCTCCGCCGCGATGTGCAGGCCAATGGGCAGCCCCACCCGGAACGCGCGCAGCTGGTCCGCCTTCACCGGCTTGCGCGACGGCGTGCCCGGCACCGGGATGGCCTGCACCGCCCGCGCGACGATGAGCACCTCCATCGCCGTGCACAGCAGCGTGGACAGCGCCGCGCCCGCCGCGCCCATGGCCGGCACGTGGGTGAGCGGCCCCGCCCACGCGGGCAGGGACGCGCCGCCGAAGACGAACAGCGGCACCAGCATCACGTTGACCACGTTGGCCAGCACGGCGGACACCACCAGCGGCCGGGGCATCCCGATGGCCTGCAGGTACGCGCGCACCGTGAGGAAGATGAGCATCAGGGGCAGGCTGGGCGCGCGGAAGTGCAGGAAGGCGCGCACCTGGACGATCTGTTCCTCCGCCACGCCCACCCACGGCAGGCCCGCCGGGGCGGTGATGAGCACCGCCCACAGCACCACGCCCACGAACGCGGACAGCCACACGCCCTGCCAGAGCACGTCCCGGGCGCGGCGCGGGTTGCCGGCGCCAATGGCCTGGGACACCAACGGGTCCACGCCCATCATCAGCCCCATGCCGAAGCTGCTGACGGCGAAGAAGAGGGCGTGGCTCAGGCCCACCGCCGCCAGGGCGGACGTGCCCGCCCGGCCGACGATGAAGGTGTCCGTCACGCTCATGAGGGACTGGCCCGCCTGCGCGATGCACAGGGGGATGGCCAGCCCCAGCAGGGCGCGCAGCTCCCCCCGGATGCCGCGGGCCGGGGGGGAGGACGACAGGGAGGGCTCGGCGGCTTCGGGCGGCATGGCGGGGCCTATAGGGAAGGGAGCGCGTCGGTGCAAGCGACGCAATCCCCTCTCCCGCCTGACTGCCCTCCCTCCCCGTCAGGGCGTGCTGGCCGGGAACGGCACCGTGACCAGCGGCGTCTGGAGGCTGTCCACCTTCGCCACGCGCACCCCCGCGTCGCTGATGGCGTAGACGTAGTCATCCGCCATCACGCTGCGGCGCACGTCCGGCGTGTAGTAGTAGCTCCACTGCGGCATGTTCACGGTCCGGAACAGGTCCGACATGGGCACCGCGCCCACCGGGGAGATGCCCGCCGCCAGGTCCACGCGGAACACGCGCAGCTCCGTGCGGAAGTTGGACCAGTAGTTGTCGGAGGACGTGTAGGACCGCGAGTAGTCCGTGAACGGGATGGCCACCAGCCCCTTGGCCGCGAAGTAGTTGAAGGCCTTGTGCTCGTAGAGGGCCTCGCTCCAGCCGTAGGCCTCGCCCACCAGCTGCGTGGAGACCTCCTTCGGGTTCGCCAGGTCGCTCGCGTCGAAGAGGGACAGCTTCACCGTGCTCGTCCCGCAGCAGCCGCCGTCGGGCTCCCGGTGGATGCCCAGCGTCAGCAGGTGGTGCTCGCCCACCGGGTGCATGTACGTGGAGAAGCCGGGCACCTTCAGCTCGCCCACCTTGCGCGGGTGGGCGGGGTCGCTCAGGTCGAAGGTGAAGAGCGGATCCACCTGGAGGAAGGTGACGACGTAGCCGCGGTTGCCCACGAAGCGCGCGCTGAAGATGCGCTCGCCCTCGGCCAGGTCCTCGCTGCGGCCCAGCTCCTTCAGGCGCCCATCCTTCACGCCCAGCGTCGTCACGCGGCTGGCCGTCGTCGTGCGGCCCCACCACCAGTCGTCATGCTCCGGCTCCGCGATGCGGGTGGTCACCGTGGTGGCCATGCGCAGCACGCCCTCGTGCTCATCCATGGCGAACTGGTCCACGGGGATGCCCTCCACCGTGCCGGAGCCCGCGTACACCGCGCGGCCCGGCTGGCTCACGTCGAACTTGTGCAGGTAGGTGAAGTCCTTCTGCCCGGGCTGCGGCCACCACCAGTAGTGCGAGTGCGCCAGGTACAGCGACTCCTTGGACGCGTACACCGTGCCCGGCTCCGCCACCAGGCTGGTGCGCCCCGGGGCCGCGGTGCGCGCGTCCAGGTCCAGCGACGCCACCGTCACGAAGCCCAGCGCGGACGGCGCGTTGCTCCGGTAGAAGTCACCGCAGGCCGTGGGCAGCGCCGTCGTCACGCCCGCCGCGTCCACGTGCCGGCCCGCGGGCAGCCACTGGTCCAGCGTGTTGGCGCGGATGCGCTTCTCGTTGCTCTCGATGAGCGCGTCGATGGCCTTCGTGAGCTTGCCCTCGTCCTGGTAGAGCTCCTCCGAGTAGTCCACCCAGAACTTCACGCCCTCCGGCCAGCGGAACGCGTCCGACAGCACCAGCCGCACGTTGCTGTCCACGCGGCGCGCCTGGTTGAAGACGCCGGGCAGGTAGACTTGATCCACCACCGTGGGGTTCGCCACGTCCGACACGTCCACCGTGGTCACCTTGGTGCTGTCGGCGTTGTAGTAGCCGCAGCCGAAGCCGTAGCAGGCGATGTCCATCATGGGGACCATGCCCCCGCCCACGCCGCCTCCCCGCGCCGGGGTGCCCGGCAGGGACTGCGCCACCTGCGAGATGATGACCAGCCGCTGGTGCTCGTCGAGCAGCATCTCCCGGGGCCAGCCCTCCACCTCCAGCGTCGAGGCCAGCGTGAGCTGCTCCGCGGGCCACGAGCGGTGCGCGTACAGCCGGTTGCCCGACAGCACGAAGATGCGCGTGCCGTCGTTCTGCACGAAGTCGGACTCGTGCACGCCCTCCACCTGGTTGTTGGTGCCGGTGGAGTCCTTGGGCGCCTGGCTGCCGCCGCCGGACGTCACGCTGCCGCCGCCCGCCGAGTCCTCCGCGGGCATCGGGCCGAAGACGACGCCGCCGCGCCCCCGGCCGAAGCGCTCCCAATAGCCGGGCTTCTGCTGCTCCAGGCTCGCGCGCATCTGCTTCGTCGCGGAGTCCTCGATGTAGCGCTCCAGCTTCGAGCAGTCGTTGAAGGACTCCAGCTTCAGCGCCTGCTGCACCGGCTCGTTGTCCAGGCCGTCCGGCGCCTTGCCCTCACCGCCGCCACACCCCACCGCCAGGAGCGTGAGCCCCACCGTTCCGAAAAGACTCCAACGCATGCGTGATTCCTCCCGCGAAAGCCTCGCGGGGCGCAGCGCTTTGCCACGCCCATGCCAGGGGGGAATCCCGCGCCGTCTGTCTGTATTTGCGGGGGGTTGGGACGCGCGCGGGGGCGCCCGCCGCTCTCAGAAACCTGAGGCGCGCACGGGGCCCGCGGTGGGAAAACCGAGGGTCTGGGGCACGAAGCGCACGAAGCGCTGCTGCAGCTGCGCGTCCATGCCCTCCAGCCGCAGGCCCATGCCCGTCTGCGAGCGGAACGCGCTGCCCATCCCGGGCGGGTTGCACCAGGCCACCACCGCCTGCGCCTCGCAGGGCGTGCGCTGCCCGGCCATCACCAGGCGCAGGGACAGCCGCGAGCCCTCGCGCGCGGGCGTGAGCGTGCGCACGAAGAGGCCCTGGGGGCTGGCGTCGTGGCTGAAGCCGCTGAGCGTGGGGCCGCCCTGCGTGTTGAACTCCACCACGGTGAAGAAGGGAACGCGCTCCGCGGCCCTCAGCGGCACCGTGCCCGGCGACAGGCGCGCCATCACCTTCGCCAGGAGCTCGTCCGCGCCCAGCTGCCGCTTGAGCAGGAGCGGCGCGCCGCTCAGCTCCTGCGCGCGCTCCAGCACGTCCGGCGCCTCCTCCACCCGCGACATCAGGACCAGCGGCTTGCGCGGGAACTGCTCGCGCAGGCGCGTGGCCAGCGACAGGGCCTCGCGCGGCAGCCGCGACACGTCCACCACGAAGCCGTCCAGCTTGTCGACGTGGGCGGTGGCCTGCGCCGCCGCGTCGTCCAGGTCCTTGGCGTAGAGCACGTGCAGCCCCTCGTGCTCCAGCGCTCCGCCCAGGAAGGTGTGCAGGAAGCGGCCGCCCTCCACCAGCAGCACGCCCCGGCCGCGCGGCGGGCCCGTCCAGGCGCGCTCGCGCGACAGGCGCACCGCGGCCACCTTCGCCGCCAGCGCCTCCTGGCTCACCGGCTTGGGCAGGAAGTCGTCCGCGCCCGCGCGCCCGCAGTGCATCACCTCGTGCGGCTCATCCGCGGCGGTGAACATCACCACCGGCACGTTGCGCCCGGCCGGGTGCGCCTTCACCGCGCGGCAGGCCTCGTCCCCCTGGAGCTTCTCCAGGTGCAGGTCCATCAGGATGATCGCCGGCGTCCGCTGCGCCAGCTCCGCCAGGCACGCGTCCGCCCCCTCCAGGCCCACCACGTCGCAGCCCATGCGCGACAGGTGCAGACGCATCACGTCCCGCGCCGTCCGCGAGTCGTCCACCACGAAGACCAGGTCTCTCGGGCGGGGAGAAAAGCCGGGGGTCATCATGACTTCCGGAGATAAGCGGACTCCGCGAAAGGCACCACGGACCCGGCGCCACAACGTGCGCTGGTGGACGCCTTTTCCGTGTGCCGCGGGACGTCAGCCACGGGGCTCGGCGCGGCCGGACAGCAGCTTCGTGAGTTGGCGGGCAATCAGGGCGCACTGCGCGGCGTCCCCGGCGGCCAGCGCGTCCTTGCCGCCCACCAGCAGCTGCTGCACGGTGCCCACGGCCGTCTCCGCCTCCGGGCTGGGGTTCTCCCGGGCGCTCTGCTGGAGCAGGCGGGCGAGCTTCTCCCCGCGCTCCAGCAGCTTGCGGAAGGTCTCCTCCGCCTTGCGCGCGTCCACCACGCCCTGCGCCTGGGCGTAGTTGGATTGCTCCTGGCCCAGCTTCTCCGCCTCGCCCTGCGGCAGGGTGGCCCGGGCCTCCAGGCGCACCAGCTCCATGTTGCCGGAGGTCAGGTCGGTGGCCTTCACCGCGAGGATGCCCTCGCCGGACAGCTCGAAGACGACCTCCAGCGGCGTCTCTCCGCGCGCGGCGACGTGCAGGTTCTTGAGGACCACCTCGCCCAGCTTGTGGTTCTCGTCCTGGAACTCGCTCTCCCCCTGGTACACGGGGATGCGCGCCTCGGCCTGGCCGGAGGTGCCCGGGAAGAAGATGTCGCGCGCCACCACCGGCACGCCCGTGTTCTTGGGGATGAGCCGCTTCACCCGGCCGCCCATCACGCCCACGCCCAGGCTCTGGCTGGCCACGTCCAAAAGCAGCGCCTGGCCCGCCTGCCGGATGAGCTCGTCCGCCTGCACCGCGGCGCCCAGCGCCACGGCCTCGTCCGGGTGCACGTCCGTGGAGGGCGCGCGGCCGAAGAAGTCCGCCACCAGCCGGCGCACCAGCGGCACGCGGGTCATCCCGCCCACCAGCAGCACCACGTCCACCGAGCGCGGATCCATGCGCGCTTCGGCCATCACGCTCTTGCAGACGTCCAGGCACCGGCGCGACAGCGGCTCCGACAGCGTCTCGAAGAAGCTGCGCGTGAGCGCGGTGTTGATCTCCGTGAAGCGCTTCGAGCCGGAGGTGTGGTCGCCCAGGCCGGACACGGAGATGGTGGCCTCCTCGGACTCGGTCAGCTCGCGCTTGGCCGCCTCCGCCGCCACCTTCAGCCGCCGCAAGGACTGCGCGTCCCGGGAGACCGCCTCCTGGAAGGAGTCCTCCACCTGCGCGAGCAGCCACTGGACGATGCGCTGATCAAAGTCCTCGCCGCCCAGCGCGTGGTCGCCGCCGGTGGCCTTCACCTCGAAGACGCCCGCCTTCACGTCCAGGATGGACACGTCGAAGGTGCCGCCGCCCAGGTCGAAGACGAGCGCGCTGCCCTCGAAGCCGCGCGACAGGCCGTACGCCAGCGCCGCCGCGGTGGGCTCGTTGACCAGCCGCACCACCTCCAGCCCCGCGATGGCCGCCGCCTCCCGCGTGGCCTGGCGCTGGTTGTCGTCGAAGTTCGCGGGGACGGTGATGACGCACTTGCGCACGTCGCGCCCGAAGTGCGCCTGCGCGTCCAGGCGCAGCTCGCCCAGGATGAAGGCGGACACCTGCGCCACGGGCAGCACGCGGCCGGACAGCTTCACGCGCACGTCGCCCGTGGGGCCGGCCACCAGCGGGTAGGGCACCACCGCCTTCGCCTGCTGCACCAGCTCCGGCGTGTAGCGGCGGCCCAGGAAGCGCTTGGTGGCCCACACCACCGCGTCCGGGTGCTCCTCCGCCAGGGCCTGGGCCGGCTGCCCCACCAGGCGGTCGCCCGCCCGGGTGAGGCCCACCACCGAGGGCGTGAGGCGTCCTCCCGAGCGCGAGGGGATGAGGCGCGGACGGCCGTCTTCCACGGTCGCCACGACGCTGTTGGTGGTGCCCAGGTCGATGCCGATGACGGGTTCTTGCATGGCGAGGGGTGGGTCCCACGCTACGGGTAAGGGCCCACTTCCGCCAAGTCCTGTCGCACCCACGCCGTCCGCTGCCGGGCGCCGGGCTGCCTCACGGGGCCCCCTTGAGCTCCAAGGACGGCCACCAGCGCACATCCGGAGCGCCCACCCGTGCACGCTTCCCCGCCCGCTCCCTCCAGACCCCGGGGGACGCCGGGCGGCCACGGCGCGCCAGCGCCTGGCGCCGGCATCATTGCCGCCAGGGACGCCCCATGCTAAGGGCGCCAGCGTCATGGTGAACGTCTCCATCGCCCGCCGCTACGCCCGCGCCATCCTCGACGTCGCAGCGGAAGGCAACCGCACCGACGCCGTCGCGGAGCAGCTCAACGCCTTCGCCGCCGTCGTGGGCCAGAGCCCCGACCTGTCGGACGTGCTGCTCAACCCCGCCTACAGCCGCGCCCAGCGCAGCCGCGTGGTGGAGGCCATCCTCCAGTCGCTGCCCGTCACCGCGGAGCCCGCGCTGGCCAACGCGCTGCGCCTGCTGGTGGACCGCAACCGCCTGGGCTACCTGCCCGACATCGCCCGGCTCTACCGCGACATGGCGGACGCCCGCGCGGGCCGCGTCCGGGGCCAGGTCACCAGCGCCGCGCCGCTGTCGCCCGACGCCGTCACCCAGCTCCAGAAGTCGCTCCAGCAGCTCACCCAGCGCAACGTCGTGCTGGAGACCAGGGTGGACCCGTCCGTGCTCGGCGGCGTGGCCGCCCAGGTCGGTGGCACCCTCTACGACGGCACCCTGCGCACCCAGCTGGAGCAGATGCGCCGCGAGCTGAAGTAGCCGCTCCCCTGAGACTCCCGGTACGACCCACGTGCCGGGTTGTCCGGGTTGCCCCGCAGTCCTAGCCAAACCTGTATTTCCCGTCGGCTCGGGGAATGGGTATACTTCTCGTCAACGCGGACAAGCCCGCGTTTTCCGAGACGACCCGCCCATGCCGCAGCCTGTGTTCCAACGGCTTCCCGGAGCCCTTCCGTCCCCGGGGGTTCCCGAGGAGACCCTGCCCTTCCTGGGAGCGCTGCTCAACGCGCCGGGTTGGGGGGTGGCGCTGGTGGACGGGGACTCCCGCCTCCTCTGGATGAACGACCTGCTGGCGTCGCTGTGCGGCCGGCCGTCGACGCACTGCGTGGGGCGGTTCCTGTCGGAGGCGTGGCCGGGCCTGGCGCCGCCCCTGTCGCCGCTGCTCGCGCGGGCGCAGTCCGGCGAGCGCGTGGCGGAGGAGCTGGTGTCGGGCCGCTTCGGCGAGGTGGGCACGCTGCGCCACCTCACCGTGAGCGCGATGCCGGCGGCTCCGGCGGGCGTGCTCCTGCTCTTGCGCGACACCTCCGCCCGCCTGCGCGAGGAGGCGGCGCTGCGCGCGAGCGAGGAGCACATGCGCTCCATCGTGGAGATCTCCTGCGACGGGTACTTCTTCCACGACCGCGGCCACTTCCTGGAGATCAGCCCCGGCCTGGGGCGCCTGCTGGGCTATTACGAGACGGCGGAGCTGATCGGCCGGAACATCCTGGACTGCGTGGCGCCGGAGTTCCGCGCCCCCGCCCGCGACGTGATGGAGCGCGGCGTGGAGGCCCCTTACGAGCTGGCCGTGCTCCACCGCGACGGCCGCCGCATCCCCGTGGAGGTCATGGGCCGGCCGGCCACCTTCCAGGGCCGCGCGGTGCGCATGGGCGCGGTGTGGGACGTGAGCATCCGCAAGGCCGCCGAGGAGCGCCTGATGCGGATGGAGCACTTCCGCGACCAGTTCCTGGACGCGGCGGGGGACGGCTTCAAGGCCCCGCTCCAGAGGCTTCACTGCGACGTGCTCGCCCTCCAGCACGCTCCGTCCCTGCCGGAGGACCTGACCGAGCAGGTGGGGCGGGTGGGCCAGGGCGTGCGCCGGGTGGAGCGGCTGATCCGCCAGCTGCTGGACTTCACGCGCTCCCGGCTGTCCAACGGCCTGCCCGTGAACCCCGCCCCCGTCCACCTGGGACAGCTGGCGGAGCGCGTGGTGGCGGACCGGCGGACCGCCCACCCCGGCCGCGACCTGCGGCTCGTCACCGGCGGCGACCTGAAGGGCACCTGGGACGGCGAGCGCCTCTTCCAGCTGATGGACTCGCTGGTGGGCAACGCCCTGCACCACGGCCCGGTGTCCTCCTCCGTGGTGCTCCAGGTGACGGGGCGCTGGGACGGGGTGACGGTGCAGGTGCATGACCCGGACTGCCGGGTGCCGCCGGAGTACCAGGGCACCCTCTTCGAGCCGTTCAAGCACCGCGCCGTCTGCGCCGCGGACGACGGGCTGGGGCTGTCGCTCTTCATCGTGCGGCAGATCGCCCTGGCCCACGGCGGGCGCATCTCCGTGGAGTCGGGGGCGGCGGACGGCACCCGCTTCATCGTGTGGCTGCCCCGCGAGGACGCCCCCTCCACGTCCGGCCCCTGAAGGCCGGGCGGTTCCCGGGTCCGGGCCGCCGGGCCTGCGGGCGGGCGGGGCCTCCCCCGTCCGGGCCACCGGCTTACGTCCGTGATAAAGGGGCACGGGGGTGGGGGAAGTCCCGGGTGCGTGGTGCGTTGCGATGGGACCGGTGCCCGTGATAGGGGGCCACCCGGTACATCAAGATTCGCGGCGGCCATCCCCGTTTCCTCAGGCCGCCCCCTCCGCAAGGACGCTAGACGCCCATGGAAATCCGCGCCGACGAGATCAGCAAAATCATCCGGGAGCAGATCAAGGACTACGGCAAGAAGGTCACCGTCGCCGAGACCGGCACCGTGCTGACCGTGGGCGACGGCATCGCCCGCGTGTACGGCCTGGAGGGCGCGCTCGCCGGTGAGCTGGTGGAGTTCACCAACGGCGTGCAGGGCCTGGTCCTCAACCTGGAAGAGGACAACGTCGGCGTCGCCATCATGGGTGAGTTCAAGGACATCCGCGAGGGTGACACCGTGAAGCGCACCGGTCAGATTGCCTCCGTGCCGGTGGGCAAGGCCCTGCTGGGCCGCGTGGTGAACGCCCTGGGCCAGCCAGTGGACGGCAAGGGCCCCATCGAGGCCACCGAGCACCGCCGCCTGGAGGTGAAGGCGCCCGGCATCGTGAAGCGCAAGTCCGTGCACGAGCCCCTGCAGACGGGCATCAAGGCGCTGGACGCGCTGGTGCCGGTGGGCCGCGGTCAGCGCGAGCTCATCATCGGTGACCGCCAGACGGGCAAGACGGCCGTCGCCATCGACGCCATCATCAACCAGAAGGGCCTGGGCGTTTACTGCATCTACGTCGCCATCGGGCAGAAACAGTCCACCGTCGCGCAGGTGGTGGAGAAGCTGACCAAGCACGGCGCCATGGAGTACACGACGGTCGTCGCGGCGAACGCGTCCGACCCGGCGCCCATGCAGTACTTCGCGCCGTACGCGGGCGTCGCCATCGGCGAGTACTTCCGCGACAACAAGATGCACGGCCTCATCGTGTACGACGACCTCTCCAAGCAGGCCGTGGCGTACCGCCAGCTGTCCCTGCTCCTGCGCCGCCCGCCGGGCCGCGAGGCGTACCCCGGCGACGTGTTCTACATCCACAGCCGCCTGCTGGAGCGCGCCGCCAAGCTGTCCGACGAGGAGGGCGCGGGCTCCCTCACGGCGCTGCCCATCATCGAGACGCAGGCGGGTGACGTGTCCGCCTACATCCCGACGAACGTCATCTCCATCACCGACGGGCAGATCTTCCTGGAGACGGACCTGTTCTTCTCCGGCGTCCGCCCGGCCATCAACGTGGGCCTCTCCGTGTCGCGCGTGGGTTCCGCGGCGCAGATCAAGGCCATGAAGCAGGTCGCGGGCTCCATGAAGCTGGAGCTGGCGCAGTACCGCGAGCTGGCCGCCTTCGCCCAGTTCGGCTCCGACCTGGACAAGGCCACGCAGGAGACGCTGGCGCGCGGCGCCCGCATGGTGGAGCTGCTTAAGCAGGGCCAGTACGAGCCGCTGTCCGTCGAGCGTCAGGTCATCCAGATCTACGCCGCGACGAACAAGGACGACGCCGGCAAGCGCGGGTGGATCCGCCAGGTGCCGGTGGGTGACGTGGTCCGCTGGATGAAGGAGATGCTGGAGTTCGTGGACAGCAAGTACCCGAACATCGTCTCCGACCTGGTCGCCAAGCGCGAGCTGACCGCCGACATCAAGGCGAACATCAACAAGGCGCTGACCGAGTTCAACGACCTGTTCCAGGCGACCCCGGGCGCCAAGGTCTAGTTTCGCGCCCCACGCGCGGTTGCCGTAACGGACAGCCCCGTCCTCCCTTCAGAAGGGAGGCGGGGCTTTTCGTCTGGCGCCCTGCTTTCAGCGCAGCCGGGGCAGGATGGCGCGCAGGCTCGTGTCCGCGCTGCCGCGCGCGCCCAGGCGCGCCACCGCGGCGCGCTCGTAGGGCATCACGTTGGCGCGCTCCACCAGCTGCACGTGCGCGCCCAGCGCGGCGGGCATGGCCAGGTCCAGCTCGAAGATGTCGCCCGCGACGAGCGTGGACTCCGGGCCCGTGTGCGTGGCGTCCCAGATGCGCTTGAGCGCGGAGAAGTAGCGCCCGCGCCGCAGGTACACCGGCCGGCCCAGCACGCCGTCCAGGTGCAGCGCCTCCGGCAGCGCGTCGAAGCGGGCGTCCTTCGGCTGCGTGTCCTCCAGCTGGAACTTGCGCGCGTCGCCGAAGACCTTCAGCCGCTCGCGGCCCTTCGGCGCCAGCTTGTCCAGCTTCGCCTCCACCAGCTCCGTGTGCGCGTTGGTCACCACGGACACGGGGAGCCCCGTGGCGAGCAGCGCCTCCAGCACGTCCTTCGCCTCCGCCTTGAAGGCCGTGGCCGAGTGCCGGTACGCGTCCCGGTACAGCGTCTGCACCGTGTCCGTGCGCACCGCCTCGTCGTCGCCCTTGCCGTAGCGCTTGAGCAGCCGGTGCGCGGTGCAGGTGGCCGTCAGGTAGGGGTCCGCGGTGGCCGGCGCCACGATGCGCCCCGCCACCTCCCAGCCGTACTGGTCCACGCCCTCATGCAGCGCGGCGACCTCCTCCGCCCACGCCGCTGACGCGTCCTGTCCCAGCACCCGGTACAGCGCCTCCTGGAAGTGCCGCAGGAAGGGCTCGCCCTCCGCCAGCACGTCCGTGAAGGTCCCATCGAAGTCCAGCACCACACACGCGATCGCCATCCACCGGTCCTTGAAGCCCGGCCGTCCGAAGCACGGCCGTGAACGAAAGCCCCGAATGACGCCCCGTCGGCGGCCCCGAATCAAGTCCCCTGCCCTGCCCGCGGGTGGATGCGGATGCCAACTCCCGGAAAGCCGGGTCCAACCCGGGTCGGGTGGTCCCGCTTCGTCGCCACCCCCACCCTTGAATCTCCCGCGGGGGAGGGGGGCTCCGCGCTCATGTCCGAGCCGACTGGCACCTTTCTGGCGGAGTCCACACCCGTGCCGCAGGAATGGCTGCGCACGGTGCTGCAGCTGCTGCCCGTGGGGGTCGTCATCGTGGACACGGCGGGCCGCCTGCTCGCGGCCAACGCCGCCGCCAGCGCGCTGTGGGGACAGGGCGCGCTGGCGGGGATGCGGCTGGAGAACTTCGGCGGCTTCGAGGCGTACTGGCCCGGCACCGGCAAGCGGCTGCGCGGCGAGGAGTGGGCCGTGTCGCGCACGCTGAAGAGCCGGCAGACCGTGTCCAACGAGGAGGTGGACATCGTCGGGAAGGACGGCGCGCGCCGCACCATCCTCAACTCCGCGGCGCCGCTGTACTCGGCCGAGGGCCGGCTGGTGGGCGCGGTGAACATCAACGTGGACATCACCGAGCGCAAGGCCACCGAGCGCGCGGAGTTCTTCGTCAGCGAGGCGAGCCGGCTGCTCGCCGAGTCCCTGGACTGGGAGACGACGCTCAAGGCCGTGGCGCGGCTGGCCACGCTGGAGTGGGCGGACTACTGCATGGTGGACGTGCTGGGGCCCGACGGAGAGCTGCACCGGCTCGCGCTCAGCGCGAAGGACCCCCGGCAACAGGAGCTGCTCGACCAGACGCTGTCCTTCCCGCCGGAGGCCGGCTCGGGCTCGCCGCTCGCCCAGGTGCTCACGCGGGGCAAGCCCGTGCTCGTCGCGGACATCACGCCCGAGTGGCTGGACGCGGCGGCCCGCTCGCCCGAGCACCGCCGGCTGCTGGAGATGCTGGCGCCGCGCTCCTCCATGCTCCTGCCCCTGGCGGTGGGACGCAGGCGCTTCGGCATCATCAACCTGGTCTCCGCGTCTCCCGCGCGCCGCTACACGAAGCGCGACCTGGGCTACGCCACGGAGTTCGCGCGCCGCGCGGCCCTGGCGGTGGAGAGCGCCCGGCTGTACCGCGAGGCCCGCGAGGCCCTGCGCGAGCGGGACGCGTCCGCGGCCATGCTGGAGGCCTTCTTCGCCGCGTCGCCGGTGGGCATGGGCTTCGTGAACCAGGACCTGCGCTACGTGCGGCTCAACAAGGTCATCGCGGAGAACAACGGCATCCCCCTGGAGAAGCACCTGGGCCTCACGCCCCGCGAGCTGATGGGCGAGGCGGGCGGCCCCATCGAGGACCTGCTGCGCCAGGTGCTGGAGTCGGAGGAGGCCGTGTTGGACGACCCGGTGGAGTACGTGAAGGGCCCGGAGCCGCGCACCTTCCTGGCCACGTACTTTCCCGTGCGCTCCGGCACGGAGCTCTTGGGCGTGGGCGGCGTGGTGCGCGAAATCACCGAGCAGCGCCGCATGGAGACCCACCTGCGCTTCCTCACGGACGCCACCACCCGGCTGGCCACGTCCCTGGACTGGCGCACCACCGTGCGCAACGTGGCGGAGCTGGTGGTGGCGCAGCTGGCGGACTACTGCCTGGTGGACATGCTGGGCGATGACGGCGAGCACCTGGAGCGCGTGGAGCGCCGCGCCGTCGACGACAGGCTCCAGGCCCAGCTGGAGAAGTCCATGCCCTACGCGCCACAGCCCGGCGCCCGCACCCTGCTGCGCAAGGTGCTGGAGACGGGGCGCTCGGCGCTGGTGGCCGAGGTGGACGAGGCCGCCATGCGCGCCTTCGCCGTCAACGACACGCACCGGGGCGTGCTGGAGGGGCTCCAGCCGCGCTCGGTGATGGTCGTCCCGCTGATGGCGCGCGGGCGCACGCTGGGCATCGTGAGCGCCGCGACGTGCTCCCCCACGCGGCGCTTCAGCATGAGGGACCTGTCGCAGCTGGAGGACCTGGCCTGGCGCGCGGCGCTGGCGGTGGACAACGCGCGGCTGTACCGGCAGGCGGAGCAGGCCGTGGCCGCGCGTGACGAGTTCGTGGCGGTGGCCACGCACGAATTGCGCACGCCCCTGTCCGCGCTGCACCTGCAGCTGTCGTCGCTGCAGCGCACGCTGGACAAGCTGCCGTCGGACGAATCCGAGCGGCTGGGCCAGGGGCTCGCGGGGGCGCTGCGGCAGGCGGACCGGCTGACGCGGCTGGTGGCGCACCTGTTCGACGTGGCGCGGCTGGGCACGGGGCAGATGGCGCTGGAGTTGGGCGCGGTGGAGCTGTCCTCGCTGGTGCACGCGCTGGTGACGCGGATGGAGGAGGCGCTGGCCACGGCGGGCTGCGTGGCGGTGGTGCACGCGGACGCGCCGGTGGTGGCGCTGGCGGACCGGCCGCGCGTGGAGCAGGTGCTGATGAACCTGCTCACCAACGCGATGAAGTACGCGCCGGGCCTGCCGGTGGAGCTGTACGTGGAGCGCGAAGGCGACATGGCCGTCGTCGCCGTGCGGGACTGGGGCCCCGGCATCCCCCCGGAGGCGCGCGAGCGCATCTTCGAGCGCTTCGCGCGCAACACCGGCGCGCACGCGCGCGCGAGCCTGGGCCTGGGCCTCTACATCTCCCGGCAGCTCGCCCGCGCGCACGGCGGCGACCTGTTCGTGGAGGCGCCACCGGAGGGCGGGCCCGGCTCGCGCTTCGTGCTGCGCCTGCCCCGGTGGAAGAAACCGTCCGGGGCGGCGCCGGGCTGAAGCAGGCGGGCGCATGTCGCACGGCGCCCACCTTGCCGCCCACCCCCGGGGGGCCATTACCCTTGGGGGCCATGGACGACGCGCGGACCGAAGCAGCGCGCAGACGTTGGCGGTGGCTGCCCTGGGGGCTGCTGGCCGTCGCGGCGGTGGTGGCCTCCACGGGCGCGTGGCTGGGCTCGCGCTCGCTCCAGGCGCTGGAGGCCCGGAGCGCGCAGCTGGAGCGCGAGGCCGCCGAGTCCGAGGCCCACGTCGCGCAGTTGCAGACGCTGCGGCAGGCCATGGAGCGGAGGCTGCGCGCGCTGGAGCGGCAGCAGCAGGCGCAGGAGTGGGGCGGCGCCGCGGCGGAGCTCCAGGCGAAGAACGCGGAGGCGCAGCGGACGCGGCGCGAGGCGGCGCTCGAGGCGCTGGGCAGCTCGCTACAGGACGCGCTCGAGGCGGGCGACGTGGCGCTGGCCCTGGAGGACGACGCCCTGCGCGTGGAGGTGTCCGAGCGGCTCCTCTTCGCGCCCGCGGGCCTGTCGCTCACGCCGGAGGGAGCCGCCCTGTTGAAGCAGGCCGCGGCCGTGTTCCGAAGCCCGCTCGCGGACCACCGCGTGGCGGTGGAGGCCCACACCGACGAGGTGCTCCCCGCCGGGCCCGGCACCACCACCACCGCGTGGGAGCTGTCCGCCGCGCGGGCCGTGGCGGTGGTGCGCCAGCTGGGCGAGCGCGAGGGGCTGGCTCCGGAGCGCCTGAGCGCCACGGGCCACGCCGCGTACCGGCCGCGGGTCCCCAACGACAGCCCGCCCCACCGCGCCAGCAACCGCCGCGTCACGCTGCGGCTGTCCCCCACGCCGGTGACGCCGGAGGGCGCGGCCGTGGCCCTCACGGAGCCGCCGCCGCGCCCCATGAAGCGCCAGGCGAAGGCCAAGGCGAAGAAGACCGCGAACCGCTGAAGGGGCCACGGAAGACGGCCCGGCGTGAATAAGCCGCCCGCCCCCACGTCAGGGGAGCGGTGGGCCTCTCCCCGCCCCCGCCCCGGAGCCTCCCGTGTCCGCCTTCCGCCCCGCGCTGTGCGCCACCTTCGCCGCCGGCCTCCTCCTGGCCGCGCCCGCCGCGGAGGCCCGCTTCGGCAAGAAGTCGTCGGACACCTCCGACAGCAAGAAGGACGACGACAAGGGCTCCAAGGTCCACGCCGCGACGCCCATCCGCTCCAGCCCCCGGGAGGAAGCCCCCAGCCGCCCGCCGCCCTCGCGCGACGACGACTGCTGCGACACCGCGCCCTCGCGCGGCCGGGCCTCGTACTCCGCGCGCATCCACGGCGACGCCCTCCTGGCGGCCGCGGAGCTGCTGGCCATCGCCGTGGACGACACTCAGCCCGTGGACCTGGCCGTCCGCGAGCAGCGCCCCGCCCAGCCGCTCGACGTGCGCATGGGCCTCAACGTCGGCGCCATGGGCGGCGGCACCGCCGGGGACGTCTTCCTGGGCATCGAGGGCGAAGCGCTGGGCTTCGCCGTGCAGGGCACCCAGCTGACGCTGCCCACCGACGACGGCACGAGCGGCACGGATGACCTCCGCCTGGCCACCGTGCACCTCACCTGGGCCGCCGTGTCCACCGACCGCATGCGCTGGCGCGTGGAAGGCGGCGTCTCCACCGCGATGGCGCCGGACATCACCTTCGTGGGCCCCAGCCTCGCCACGTCCCTGGAGGTCTGCGTGGCGGGCCCGCTGGACGTGGAGGCGCGCGTGCAGGGCACCGCCGGCACCTACCGGCAGCTGGACGCGAGCGCGGGCCTGGCGCTGCACCTGGGCGCCCTCAACCTGCGCGGCGGCGTGCGCGGGCTCATCCTGGACGACGCGGGCAGGGTGGACGGCGTCCAGCACGTGGACCGCTTCGTGGGCCCCTACGCGGGCGCCGGCTTCGTCTTCTGAGGCCCGGATGTCCGGGGGTGTACATGCCCCCTTCCGGACACCGTCCCCCACCCCGGGGGCGCTGGTCTCCCACGGGGTGCTGGGGGTTGAATATTCCGGGCGAGCAGGCGTCCAGATGCCGCGGCCCACCCCGTGGGCCCATGAAGAGGAGGGGTCGCCGTGGGCTTCTGGAAGACGCTGTGTGCCACGCTTGCTGTCGCTGTCCTGCTGGGGTCCGCGCCCGCGGAGGCCCGCTTCGGCAAGCGCTCCAAGCCGGGCACCTCCGACCCGAAGCGCTCCGAC
Organism: Corallococcus exercitus; assembly: GCF_042231735.1. Classification (GTDB taxonomy): domain Bacteria; phylum Myxococcota; class Myxococcia; order Myxococcales; family Myxococcaceae; genus Corallococcus; species Corallococcus exercitus_B. The sequence goes on along the minus strand of NZ_CP102577.1, from coordinate 7,270,434 downwards.
GACAAGGACGACGGCAAGCACGAGCACCGCGCCACCCCGGTGGGCCGCGCCTCGGACGCGCCGGTGCGCTCCAGCGTGCGCGCCTCCGGCGTTGGCGTGGGCTGGTTCGACGTGCTCTTCATCAGCGGCCCGGCCAGCTACCACCGCCGCGCGCGCGTGGCGGCTCCCCGGGGCGCCCGTGCGCCCAGGCCCGCGCCGCTCGTGCACCTGAACGTGCAGGGCGCCAGCTTCGGCGACACCGGCGGCGCGCTGGACCTCTTCATGGCCCTGGACGGCCAGCGCTGGGGCATGGACGCGCGCGTGAGCGGCATCGGGCTGAGCGCGGATGACGGCTCGGACGACACGGACCGGCTGACGCTGCTGGACGCGCACCTGACCATCTCGCCGTGGTCCACCGAGCGCGGCCGCTTCCGCATGGAGGCCGGCATCGCCAGCGCGCACGCCCCGGACGCCATCTTCGTGGGCCCCAGCTTCGCCGCGTCGCTGGAGGCGTGCATCGGCCCGTCGCCCTTCGACATCGAGGCGCGCATCCAGGCGGTGCCCTTCCCGCACCGCCAGGTGGACATGCAGGCCGGGCTCGCGCTGCACCTGGGCGCCCTCAACCTGCGCGGCGGCTGGCGCACCCTGTACCTCAGCGACGCCGGCCACCTGGACGATGGCGTGGTGCACGCGGACCTGTTCTCCGGTCCCTACCTGGGCCTGGGCCTGTCGTTCTGAAGGCCGGAAGCCTGAAGTAAAAACTCCCGGGGTCCCCGCTCACGTGCGGCCCCGGGAGCCTCCCGGCGTGCCGGGCTATTCCTCCGACGACGCCGCGTAGGACGTCGGGGTGGTGTCCGCCCCGGCGCCGTTGGACGCGCCCGTGCGCTTCATGCGCCGCTTGGGCGGCGGGGCCAGCTTGGGCTCCATGCTGAAGACGCGCCCGTAGATTTCAGGCGTGTTGATGTTCACGATGACGCCGGGGTCCTTCACGTTCAGGCGGCGCGGGTTCAGCGCCTTGAGCGCCGCCTCCAGGTCCTCGCCCTCCGCCTCGAACAGCTTGCGCGCCGCGCCCCGGGACAGCACCACCGGCCAGCCCGTGGCGTTGTCGTACTCCGGCCGGATGGCCATGACGCCCTCGGTGCCGCCGCGCTCCATGTCCTTGAGCATGGACTTCACGGTGGTGACGCGCAGCGCCGGCATGTCCACCGGGTGCAGCAGCATCACGTCCGCGTCCTCGGCCATGGCCGCCTCCAGCCCGGCCTTCACCGACGACAGCAGGCTCTTCTCCCAGTCCCTGCTCGTCACCAGTTCCAGGCTCGGGTGCTGCTCGCGCACCATCGCCTCGTCGCTGCCCACCACGCCCAGCACCCCGCACCCCGCCTTCCCGAAGGTGGACGCCAGCGACTGAAGGAAGCTCTTGCCTCCCTCGTGCTCGATGAGCGCCTTGGGGTGGGACATCCGCCGGGCCTTGCCCGCCGCCAGGATGATCGCCACTGCCTTCATGACCCGCCTCCTCGCCCTCGACGGAAAGCCGGGGGCACCGCCAACAGGCTGTTGACCTCCTTCCGGGATTGCAGCCCGCCCGCCAGTACGAGTCGTCAGACAGCCGCCAGTCACACGAGGAGGTGTTGGCTGCCGGCCCATTCGGCAAGGGCGTGTGTCCACCAGCGGTCAGGAGGACGGGCCACCGGGCTTCCCCTCCCCCGCGCCGGATGGCCTTCGCGAAGGCCCTTCAGTGCAGCCAGCCGCTGGAAGCCGCCAGCCGCAGCGGGGCGGCCATCTCCACGGTCGTTTCTTCCGGCGCCTGCAGTGCCTTGACGGTCAGAATTTCAGCCAGCCGGGCCAGGGGACGGCGGCGGGCCACGCGGTGCAGCTCGTCCTCCGTCACCTCGCCCAGCAGGTCGCCCCCACGCCCCTCCACCACCGGCAGCACGTGCACGCCGTGGCGGTACATCTGCTGGAGCGCTCCCAGGACGGTGTCCTCCGGGAACAGGGTGATGGCGCGGGAGACGAGGTTCTGGAACTCAGGGCTGCGGCACATCGACACGTGAGGCCTCCGGTGCTCGGCGTTCGGGCGCCGTGTGCCGGAGGGCCTTAGCAATCCGCTTGCCGACGTCCGCGAGGGGTCCGCCGAAGCGCCAGGACCCCTTCGCGGATCCGCCTGCCCGCCCCTACTTCTTCGGCGCGGGCTTCACCGACTCCACCATCTTGCGGAAGCCCTTCTCCGCGGCGTTCACCGTCTTCTCCGGCCCGGTGAGCTTGTAGAAGATGGCGCCCTCCGGCCCCTCCACGATGGCGCCGCGCAGCTTGAAGTTCGGCTTGGGCGTGGACGGGCCCATCATCGGGCCGCCGCCCGCGTACGTGCCCTTCACCTCCACCGTGGTGACGCTCAGCCCGTTCACCTTCTCCTGCTTCGTCTTCGCGTCCTTGTCCTCCAGGGGCTTGCCGTCGGGCTTCTGGAACTGCGCCACCCAGCGCTTCACGTTCGCGTCCACCGCGCCGCCCTGCCCCTGCCCGAAGTAGAAGACAGCCAGTTCCGCGTCTTCCGCGTCTCCCTTCGCCGCGGGCACCTTGTACGTCGCCGCGCGCATCGGCCGCGTGGGCTGGGTGGCCCACTCCGCGGGCGCACTCCACGTCAGGCCTCCGGCCTCCTCCGCGCTCGCGCCCATCGCCACGGTCATCGCCAACAGCATCAGCAGTCGTTTCATGGGCGGCAGCGTAGCCCTGATTCCAGCTGACTCGACGCGTCAATCCCTCTCACTTTGTGACCGGGGGAGGGCGTGCTACTCACTGCATTGTTTCCAGCAGTTCACCTTGGGCTGGAGGGGATTCCCACCATGAAGAAATCGCTGTTCCTCGGGGCCATGGCCCTGGGAGCCGTTGCCTGCACGCCGGAGATTGCGCAGGACGCTCCGAATACGAACGTCGGCCTCGCGGAGTTCGACCCCACGGGTTCTCCCGCCGTCGTTCCCTCTCCCAACGACCTGGCCATTGACCGGGCCACGGGCAAGGTGAACGCGCCCATCAACCCGGCGGCGTCCGCGGCGGAGCAGGAGTTCACGCGCGACTACCTGAACTCGCTGAACGGCTTCCCGACGTCCGCCATCGCGTCCACCAAGGTGAAGGACCTGGACGCGTTCACGGTGAACGCGAAGACGGTCATCTTCATCGACCTGTACGCGGGCACGCCGCTGGCGAAGAAGCCGGTGACGCCGACCATCGCGTACAACGAGGACACGGACCTCATCAACCTCATCCCCCCGGTGGATCCGAACACCGGCCTGCCGGCGTGGCCGAAGGGCGGCCGCTACGCGGTGGCGCTCATCGGCGGTGAGAACGGCCTGAAGACCACCTCCGGCAACCCCATCATCGGGTCCGCGACGTGGGCCTTCGCCAGCTCCGAGAAGCCGCTGGTCACCTGCGAGGACCTGACCTCGCCGGACTGCGCCCCGGCCACGGAGATCATCCCCTCCACGGAGACGGATCCGGCCAAGCGCCTGGCGGCCCAGACCAAGAGCGCCCTGCAGCTGGAGCAGCTGCGCCGCGGCTACGCGCCCCTCATCGAGGGCCTCGTCGCCAAGGGCTTCAAGCGCGAGGACGTCGTCCTCCTGTGGACCTTCAGCATCATCAACCAGCCGGAGGCCACCATCAGCCTGGCGCCCACGGCGCGGCTGCCCGACCCCATCATCCCCTTCCCCAACAACCTGATCCGCAAGGCGGACGGCAGCGGCCTGGAGTTCCCGGTCCCGACGACGCCGGGCCTGCGGCAGGACCTGTTCACGGGCCTGAACACCCTGGACGGCTTCTCCACCACGGGCGCCATCGTGTCGGAGAACGGCGACACCGTGGGCGTGCTGGACGGCACCCAGTTCCGCGAGGCCGCGGACGGCCCGGTTCCCACGGTGGATCCGGCGTCGCTGGCCGAGGGCGTGAAGTTCTTCAAGGTGAACAACCTGGACAAGGGCACCAAGCCGGACGTGGCGGTGTGCCTGGTGAACAAGACCGGTGACTGCGGCACCAGCGTGGGCACCGCGGGCGTCGTCGCCGTGCCCCAGCAGCTGCAGATCGTCCCGAAGGCGCCGCTGGATGGCCAGACCGAGTACGGCGCGGTGCTGACCACGGACCTGAAGGACGACAAGGGCCGCAACGTGGCCCCGGCCACGGCCTTCGCGCTGCTGCGCCTGGCCAACCCGGTCTACGACGAAGCCTCCGGCAAGAGCCTCATCTCCTCCGTGCCCACCGACCTGGCCAAGCAGCTGGAGCCGCGGCGCAAGCTGCTCAAGGGCTACTTCGACAGGGTGGCGGCGCCGGTCGAGGAAGGCGGCCTGGGCATCCCGCGCTCGAAGATCGCGCTGGGCTGGAACTTCACCACCCAGAGCACCACGTCCGTCCTGCAGCAGCTGTACGCGCTGCCCAGCCTTTACGGGACGCCCGCGGCGCCCACCTCCGTCTTCGACATCACGGGGCCGGTGACGGGGGCGATGACCACGGCCGGGTTCGCGTCCGGCAACATCGACGCGGTCTACGAGGTGCGGGCCAACACGCCGTTGCTGCTCACGGGCCCCTTCGGCACGCTCAACCCCACCGAGCCGCGCCCCACCCGCTCCCCGTTCATGCTCTTCATCCCGAAGGGGACGATGCCCGCCGCGGGCTGGCCGGTGCTGGTGTTCGGCCACGGCCTGACGAGCAACCGCACCGCGGTGCTCGGCGTGGCCAACAAGATGGCCGGCGCGGGCTACGCGGTGGCCGCGATGGACGCCGTCTACCACGGTGAGCGCACCAGCTGCGTGGGCTCCGCCGCGGTCCTCCCCACGCCGAACCCGGTGGGCGACGACGCCGCGTGCGCCAACCCCCAGACCCAGCGCTGCGAGAACAGCCCCGCCAGCCTGTCCTACGGCCGCTGCGTGGCGCGCGCGGACTCGGGCCGCGCGAGCTGCGCCGCCGCCGCGCTCCCGGAGGGCGTGCCGGCCGACACGTACTGCGCCAACATCTCGCAGGGCCAGTGCATGGCGGACGGCAAGTGCGAGGGCGGTGACTTCACCCGCAACGCGCAGGGCGTCCCGGCCATCTCCGGCTGGAACTTCCTGAACCTGGGCAACCTGTTCACCACGCGCGACAACTTCCGCCACCACGTGGTGGACTTCAACCAGCTGCTGCGCGTGCTGGCGAGCCCGGAGCTGTCCACGGCCGTGGGCGCGCAGCTGAACGCGACCCAGGTGGACTACCTGGGCCAGAGCCTCGGCGGCATCATGGGCACCATGTCCACCGCGGTGTCCCCGCGCGTGCGCCGCTCGGTGCTCAACGTGGCCGGTGGCAACCTGGCCGGCGTGCTGCTGACGGCGCCCGCCTTCGCGCCGCAGCGCACCGCGTTCCTGGGCTCGCTCGCCCAGGCGGGCGTCCTCCCGGGCACCCCGGCGTTCGACACGTTCATCAGCCTGGCCAACACCATCCTGGACCCGGCGGATGCGCGCAACTACGCGTACCTGCTGGACAACAACGCGGCGGCCGGCACGGACGCCAAGGTGCACCGCACGTTCATCCAGTACATCGAGGGCGATGAGGTCATCCCGAACGCGAACACGCAGGCGCTGATCAACGCGGCCAACCGCACGGACGCGCCGCGCACCGTGGCCACGTACATGTTCCCGGCGTCCAATCCCCTCGTCGGCGCCATCCCCACGTCCGCGCGCCACGCGTTCCTCAACAACCCCGGCATCCCTGAAGCGTTGCGCAACGCGGCCCAGGACCAGATCATCGGCTTCCTGGCGACCGGCACCGTGGCGCAGTAACGCGAACCACTGAGAGAGGAATCAAACACCCATGAAAAAGACACTCTCCCTCGTGGCAATCCTGGCGGCCGGTACCAGCCAGGCCGCGGGCTTCCAGATTGACACCCAGGGCGCGCGCGCCACCGGCGCGGGCGGCGCGGCCACGGCATGGCTGGAGGACTCGTCCTCCATCTATTACAACGTGGCCAACATGGTCGGCGTGAAGACGCTGGACATCACGCTGGGCGACACGGGCATCCTCCCCAGCATCAAGTTCCAGCGGCCGGGCCAGGAGCAGGAAGGGCAGCGCACCACGCTGTCGCCGCCGCCGCACCTGTTCGTCGTCTACAAGCCGTTCGAGAAGGCGGCGTTCGGCGTGGGCGTGTTCACGCCCTACGGCGCGCGCAGCCGCTGGGAGGAGGGCTTCAGCGGCCGCTTCCGCGGCTACGAGTCCTCGCTGGCGACGTACTACATCAACCCGTCGTTCGCGTATGAGCTGCACCCGCGCTTCCGCTTCGGCGCGGGTCTGGACATCGCGCGGGCCACCATCGAGCTGACGCGCGGCCTGGACTTCGTGAACAGCGAGGGCTCCATCCACCTGGGTGGCGCGGACTGGGGCTCCGGCTTCAACGTGGGCGTGCAGGCCAAGGTGCTGGACAACCTGGACATGGGCCTGCACTACCGCAGCTCGGTGGACATCTCGTTCAAGGGCAAGGCGGACTTCCAGAACATCCCGGTGGAGTTCCAGAGCCGCCTGACGGACCAGAGCGCGACCGCGGACGTCACCCTGCCGTCCACCGTGACGGCGGGCCTGGCGTACCGGCCGCTGGACAACCTGCTCCTGGCGTTCGACGCGAGCTGGGTGGACTGGTCCTCGTTCTCGGAGCTGGCCATCCGCTTCGAGAACCCGGCCATCGACAACCCGGTGCCCAAGCGCTGGCGCGCGAAGTGGAAGTACGCGCTGGGCGCCGAGTACGGCGTGACGGAGGCCCTGCAGGTTCGCGCGGGCCTCGTGTACGACCCGTCCCCCAGCCCCAACAGCACGCTGACGCCGGACCTGCCGGACGCCAACCGCTTCAAGGTGACGGCGGGCGTGGGCTACCAGCTCAAGCCGTTCCGCGCGGACCTGGGCTACCAGTTCGTCGCGCTGGCGGACAAGGTGAGCACGGCCCCGGGCATCCCCGCGACGTACTCCGGCACCGCGCACGTGTTCGGCCTGACGCTGGGCTTCAACCTCCAGTAACCCGCTGAGCACTTCCTGAAGCACCGGGGCGCCCGGCTCCTTCCACGCATGGAAGGGCCGGGCGCTTTCGCTTACGGTGCCGGCCCGTGAGCCCTTCCAAGCCCGGCCGCAACGACCCGTGCCCCTGTGGCAGCGGGAAGAAGTACAAGGCCTGTCACGCCGCCGAGGACCGCGCGAAAGCCGCGCCGCCTCCCACCGCCGCCCCCGCCCACCCGCTGAAGCAGGACCTGGAGGGCGCCATGGCCCTCCTGGGTGACGCGGACGTGTCCCGCCTGTCGCAGGCGCTGGAGCACCTGGGCGTGCTGCTCGCGGGCGCGGGGCCCCAGCCGGGGCTGAGATACGACGACAAGGCCTTCAGCGACCACGTGGGGCAGGCGCTCGCGAAGCTCGCCGCGCAGGAGGGCCTGGACGCGATGGCGGCGCGCAACAGCTTGCGCGTGGGCGTGGTGCGCGAGCTGGGCACGCGCGGCTTCCAGGAGAAGCTGGGCGCGGGGCTGCTCGCGCAGGCGGCGAAGAGCGGGCGCACGCCGGAGGAGCGGCGGGCGCTGTGCGTGGGCGCGCTCCTGGCCACGGCGGCGAAGAAGACGGGCAAGGTGCGGCCGGAGGACAACCCGGTGCTGGACGTCGTCTTCGACGTGCAGTTCCGCGAGTGGAGCCAGAAGCACGCGGAGGTGGTGCGCAAGTACGAGTCCCTGGTCGCGAGCATGGAGCAGGAGGACCTCACCCCCGAGGCCTCCGAGGCCCTGCGCCAGGCGGAAGCCGGCGAGCTGGACGCGCTGGTGAAGCACGTGCAGGCGGACCCCGCGCTGGTGGAGCGCATCTCGCGCGAGGCGAAGGAGCGCGCGCAGCGGGTGGAGGCGAAGCTGCGCGACCCCGCCACGCCGTCCGTCTTCTCCCCGGAGGAGGAGCTGTGGCTCACCGTCGTGCTGTGGGAGCCGCTGCGCGCGATGAAGTCCCAGCCCAAGGAGCCGGAAGGCCGGCGGCAGGTCATCGCGGGGCTCTTGCGCGCGGTGAAGGGCGCGGTGGACGCGGAGTTCCTCGAAGGGATGCTGGAGCGGATGCGCGCGGGGGCGAAGGACCCGGCGGCGGACGAGCCCACGCGCGAGTGGCTCACCGACGCGGCCATCGCCTTCGAGGCGGAGCCCGCGCGGCTGGTGCTGGCGGCGCTGCTCACCGCCCGGCAGGAGGCGCGGGGGCGCAGCGCGGAGGAGCTGGTGGCGCTCGCGGACCTGAAGGCCCTGCCCGCGTGGACGCCGGAGCAGCTGGAGCCCTACCGGCAGCTCCTGGAGAAGGAGGGCCGCGCGGCCGGTGCCTGGCGGATCCGCCGCGCGCAGGAGTGGCTGCACGAGCACCCCGTGCAGCTGGACCCGGAGGCCTGAGGCTTCAGACGAACAGCGCCTTCGCGGTCTGCTGGAGGCGCTCCGTGCCCATGCGCATGAGCTGGCCCTTGAGGCCGGGCTGGCTCACGACGTGCCGCTCGAAGGCGGCGCGCTCCAGGCGCAGCACCACGCAAGGCATCTTCGTGCGCACCGTCGCGGACACGGGCTTGTCCAAGAGCAGCGAGATTTCGCCGAACACGTCGCCCTCACGCAGCTCCGGCAGCAACACGATGCGCCCCGGCTGCTCCAGCGACAGCTGACACTGGCCGCGCAGGAGCAGGTAGAAGGCGTCGCCCGGCTGCCCCTGCGTGAGGAGCACCTGGCCCGCGGGGACGGCGCGCAGGTCGAACTCGCGCGACATCGCCTGCTTCAGCGCGGGCGACAGGTTGGTGAACAGGGGGCTGGTGCGCAGCAGGTTGTCCACCAGCCGGCGCTGGTAGAAGGCCTGCACCGCCGACTCCACCTCCGGGTGCGCGGCGCTCACGCGGGCGAGGGACTGGCGCTTGAACTCCAGCAGCACGGAGCGCTCGCGCACCTCCACGCTGGCCAGCCTGGGCCCCTCCGACACCAGCGCCACCTCGCCGAAGAAGTCCCCCGGCCCCAGCGTGGCCACGACCTGGCGCGCGTTGCCCTCCACCCGCCGCGTCACCTCCGCGCGGCCCTCCACCAGCGCGAACATGGAGTCGCCCGGCTGCCCCTCCTCCACCACGCGCTGACCCGGCCAGAAGGCGCGCACCTCCAGCGCGTCCACGAGCGCCACGAAGGCCTCGCGCCCCACGCCGGAGAGGACGGGCACGCCCGGGTCCTTGCCGTCGGAGACCCAGGCGAAGGTCGGGGCCAGCGCGCCGGGCGGCAGGGCGAAGCGCTCCGCCAGGGTGCGCACCGTCTGGGGCCGGGCGCCGCGGAAGCCTCGCGACAGCACCGTGGCGGCCACCGCGCGCAGCAGCCCGCCCGCGCGGGTCCAGGCGAGCGCGGCGTCGTCGTAGGCGCGGGCGGCCTCGGGGGTGCGCTCCAGCCACTCGAGCAGCTCGGCGACGCGCTGGTGGACCTCCGCGTCCTCCGGCTCCGCGCGAAGGGCATCCTGGTAGCCGGCCAGCGCCGCTTCCAGCTTCCCCCCGGCGGCGAGCGTCGCCGCCTGGGCCTTCAGGGACTGAGCGTGTGGGGAGTCCGCCATGCGGGCCTCTGTAACCCAGCCGCGTGGCGCACGCATCCGTTCGGAGGACCCGGCAGGGTGTCACCGAACACCACCCGCCGGGGTGTCCCGGCGCACACCCGGCGGCGGTGCCGCTGTCCTGTCAGCTGCTCAAATCCCGCACACGCTCCGCCAGGCTCTGGGTGAAGAGGCGGTAGATGCGCAGGGCCGCGGCCTCGTGCGTCTCCAGGAAGTATTGGAAGTCCGTCCGCGTGACGCGCAGGGCGCGCACCACCGTGTGCGCGCGCACGTGCGCGGACACCGGCCCGTCCAGGATGAGGGAAATCTCCCCCAGGAACGCGCCCGGCCCCAGCATGTTGAGCTGGCGCGCGTCCGGGCCCGGGCCGGTGGACACGCTCACCATGCCCTCCAGCAGCACCACCAGCCCCATCCCCTTGGCGCCCTTCTCCAGCACCGTCGTCCCCGCCGGCAGCAGCATGGGCCGGGCCAGGCGGTAGAGGTCGCGCATGTCCTCCAAAGACAGACCATCGAAGATGGGAATGGCTTTCAGATAGCCATAGCCATCCACCACCGGCGGCGCCTTCTCCGCCGCGGCCGCGCCCTCCGGCGCCGACGCCAGCCCCAGCTGCTGGAGCAGCCGCGCCTGCTCCGCCTGGAGCAGCAGCAGCCCCGCCCCCGTCGCGTGCTTGATGCCATCCGCCAGGAGCACCAGCGCGCGCCACGTCGCGCCCTCCGCGTCCAGCAGCTCGCACATGCGCAGCACCGCCTCCGGCCGCTGCGGGTCGTCCGCGGGCACCGCGCGCAGCATCTCCAGCTCCGCGTGCGCGTTGCCCAGCACGCGGAACACCTGCGCCGCCTCCATGGGCCGGTGCATGCGGCCCAGCAGGTGCGCCAGCGACTCGCGCGCGCCCAGCGCCTGGTACAGCGCCAGCGCCTGCTCCAGTGAACCGGCCCGCTCGAAGGCCGCCGCCGCGCGGGCCTGCTCTCCCACCCTCAGCCACGCCTCCGCCGCCAGCAGCGGCGCGCCCGCCTGTTCGTACAGCGGCGCCGCGCCCGCGTCGTCTCCGTCCGCCTCCAGCAGCCGCGCCGCGCCCGCGAAGTCGCGCGCCTGCCGCAGCACCTCCACCAGCCGGGTGCGCGTGTCGGCGGGCACCGCCAGCGCCTCCTCCAGGACCCGCTCGCGATGCCCCGCCCCCATCGCCTCGTAGGCGCGCACCGCCTCCTCCACCGCGCCCTTCATCACCCGCGCCCACACCCCGCGCGTGACGCTGGAGCCAGGGCCCACGGCCACGTCGCTCGCATTCGAATCGTCTGGAGTCACGGCCTTGTCGTTCCCCCCGGACCCCCTGGCGGACCATGGAGGTCCACGCCGGGGTCCGGGACCTTGATGGCGTAGCATCCTGAAACAGGGAAAGCCAGCCATCACCGGTAAGAGCGGCAGGCATTGGACGCACGGTCCACCGCGCGAATGGGAGGGATGAGACCTGAGAGGTTGCCTCCCCGCTGAGCAGGGGCCACACGCGCCGCTATGCAGGCGCGGGCCGGGCGTTATCGTGGTGGGCCATGGGCCCTGCCCCGGAGCGCCGGATGCGAATGCCACGAATCACGGGGGGTTGGAGGGGGGCGGCGGTGGCCGGCCTCCTGGGGTCCGGTGCGGCCTGGGCGCACGCGGGCCTGCCGGAGACGTCCAACGTCACGCTGCGCAAGGGCCACCCCGAGGACTACTTCGTCGGTGCCACGTTCGGCGCGGTCATCTCGCGCGACAGTGGGCGGACGTGGCGCTGGGTGTGTCCGGATGCCATGGGCTATGGCGGCTGGCGCCCGGAGTCCTTCGTCTGGCGCGAAACCGGAGAGCTGCTGGCGGCCACCGGCAACGCGCTGCTGTCCTCGAAGGACGGCGCGTGTTCGTGGGCGTCGCACCCGGCGTTCAAGGACACCTGGGTGACGGGGCTCGCCGTGCACCCCACGGATGACGCGGTGCTGTACCTGGCCACGGGCCGCTCCACGTCGGCGACGAACGGGGTGTTCCGCTCGGAGGACGGCGGGGAGACGTGGCGGGCGCTTCCGCTCCAGCGCGCGGGCGTCCTCTTCTCCTCCCTGCGCGTGTCCACCGCGGATCCGCGCACGCTCTACGTGTCCGCGTCGGACACGGCGCGCATGTACCTGTTCCGCAGCGACGACGCGGGCGAGACGTGGGAGGAGCTGCCCCAGACGTTCCCGGACCTGGTGCGCCCGTTCGACTTCGTGGTGACGGCCACGGACCCGACGGAGGCGCACGGCGTCTGGGCGCGCGTGTCCGCGCAGGGCGCCACGCACATCCTCCACAGCACGGACGGAGGACGCACCTTCACCGCGCGCTCGGGCGCGGGCATCGACGACGTCTTCGTCAACATGGACGTCTCCGCCGACGGTGGCACCGCGTGGGTGTCCACGTACAACTCCTTCTTCCGCAGCCAGGAGGGCGGCGCCTTCTCCAAGCTGGAGCTGCCCACCGGCAACGCGTGCGTGACGCGCGTGGGGGACGTCCTCTACGGCTGCGGCTCGCCGTGGCTCCATGACTGGTCGCTGGCGCGCAGCCGTGACGAGGGCACCACCTGGGAGCCCCTCTTCAGCCTGGAGCAGATTCAAGGCAGCCATCAGTGTCCGGCGGGCACGCCCGTGCGGGAGCTGTGTCCGTCGCGCTGGCCGCAGGTCGCGGAGACGATTGGCGCGCCGCTCTATCCGGACGGCGTGCCGGACGCGGGCGTGCCGGATGCCGGGACGCCGCCCCCCGAGGACGCGGGCACGCCCACCGGCCCGAAGCCGAAGCCGTCCTCCGGCTGCGCCGCCGCGCCCGCGGGCACGCTCCTTCCCCTGTTCCTCCTTCCCCTGTTGCGTCGCGGCCGGCGGCGCGAGGACCCATGCCCATGAAGCCGCTGAAGACGTCCCTGACCTGGAGCATCGCCGCCGTCGCGCTGCTCACCCTGAGCGCCTGCGACGGCGACGGCGACACCGAAGCCACGGCCTGCGACGAGCCGCTGTACGCGGGCGGCGCCACGGACGAGGCCTGGCGCACGCTGGTGGATGCCCGGAACCAGCCCCAGGACAGCTCGCGCGCGGTGACGCTCGTGTCACCCGAGCCCGGGCAGGTGTACCTCGCGGACCAGGCCGCGCCGCTGTGGCAGTGGACGTCCCCGCTGCGCGCGTCGCTGCAGCGGCCCGGCCGCACGGCGCCCTCGCTGGAGGGCCACCCGCGCGAGTCGAAGCGCTCGGTGCTCGCGTGGCTGGGGAACCTGGTGCTGCCCACCGCCGAGGCCCACCTGCCGCCGTACACGGGCGACCTGTACTGGGTGAAGGTCTTCGTGCAGGGACGCGAGTGTCCCATCGCGCAGGTGTTGACGTCCGAGTTGCAGTGGCAGCTGGATGACGGCTCCTGGCAGTCGCTGAGGGACGCGGCGGGCAAGGCGCTGTCGGTGCAGGTGGAGAGCGCGTACCTGGTGCAGAACCGCATCACGGAGGGGCCCTACACGCTGGGGACGGCGGTGCCCTTCACGGTGGGGCCCGTCAAGTGAGGCTCGGAGTCTGGCTTTGCGCGCTGGCGCTGGCCGCGTGCAGCGACGACGCACTCCGGGCGGAGGGCCCGCTGGAGGTGCCCGCGCTGACGTACGCGGACTCAAACCCGTGGACGCGGGGAGGCTCGGCGGTGCCGCCTCCGGGTCCTTCCGGGCGGCTGCTCGTCACCAACAGCCTGGATGACTCCGTGAGCCTGCTGGAGCTGGACGGGCTGGGCACGCCGGGCTGGGGCGAGCTGGCGCGCGTGCCGGTGGGGCTCAACCCGGTGGAGCTGGAGGGGCCGCACCACACGGCGGTGTCGCCCGCGGGGGACTTCTATTACGTCGGCATCTCCAACTACGTGCCCGGCGGCGGCTCCGGTCCGCACGGCGCGCACGGCACGGGCACGGCGGACGGCTACTGCCTGAAGCTGAGCGCGAAGGACAACCGGCTGGTGGCGTCCGCGCGCGTGGACCGCAACCCCGGGGACGTCATCGTCAGCGCGGATGGGCGCACGCTGTACCAGACGCACTTCGACCTCCTGCGCATCGCGGACGTGGCGCGGCAGGGCGGGCCGGAGGAGGACATGGTCTCGCGCATGGCCATCCTCGACGCGGAGACGATGGCGGTGAAGGCGCGGGTGAAGGTGTGCCCCGCGCCGCACGCGGTGCGCCTGTCCGCGGACGAGCGCACGGCGTACGTGGCCTGCTGGTCGGACGAGGTCGCGGTGGTGGACCTGGCGGCGGAGGGCATGCCGGTGACGCGCGTGAAGGTGGCGTCAGGCGCCGGCACGGCGACGAACCCGCGCCACCAGCCGTACGCGCTGACGGTGTCGCCCACGACGGGAGACGTGTGGGTCAGCTCGCTGGCGAGCAGGCAGGTGCAGGTGCTGGAGCCCGGAACGCGCACGATGAACCCGGAGCGCACGGTGTTCCTGCGCGGCGCGCCCATGTTCGGCGCGTTCACGCGGGACGGGCGCACGCTGTACCTGCCCTATCAGCAGGAGGACGCGGTGGCGGTCATCGACGCGGCGACGTCCTCGGTGCTGCGCACGGTGCCGCTGTCACAGGCGGGCTGTCTCAACGTGCACCAGTTCATGCTGACGCCGGACGAGCGCCACGGGCTGGTGGTCTGCGAGGGGGACCACATCGGTCCGGGCACGTTGCACGCGGTGGACCTGGCGGAGGGCACGGTGGTGTCCACGGTGAAGGTGGGCCTCTTCCCGGACTCCGTGAGCCTGCTGCGGGGGCAGCCATGAGGGGCCTGCGTGGGGGTGTGGCGGCGCTGCTCGTGGGCGTGCTGGCCGGGTGCGGCGGCGAGGACGAGCCACGGGCCGCGGCGGACTTCGGCGAGGCGCTGTTCCAGGACGCGCGGCTGTCGGAGAGCACGTTCAACCGCTTCTCGTGCGCGACGTGCCACGTGACGACGCCGGAGGCGCCGGCGGGGCGCATCGACTCCGGCCATTCGCTCTACAACGTGGCGGCGAGGCCCAGCTGGTGGGGCGGCTACGAGACGCACCTGCTGGACGCGGTGAACTTCTGCTACGTGAACTTCATGCGCGGGGTGACGAAGCTGGAGGCGGAGGATCCGCGCTCCCGCGCGCTGTATGAGTACCTGTCACGCATCAGCCCGGACGCGCAGGCGCCCGCGCTGCCGTTCACGGTGGTGAAGGACATCCAGGACGTGCCCCGGGGGGACCTCGCGCGAGGAGAAGCGGTGTACCGGGCGGCGTGCCAGAACTGCCACGGCGCGACGCACACGAGCGAGGGACGGCTGACGGAGCTGGCGTCGCTGCTGCCGGAGGTGACGCAGGACTACGACCGGCTCTTCCCGGGCATCCCGCACGCGCAGGTCGTCATCGAGAAGGTGCGGCACGGGCAGTTCTTCGGCGTGGGAGGCAACATGCCGCCCTACAGCACGGAGGCCCTGTCCGACGCGGACCTGGGCGCGCTGCTCACGTACCTGGGGCTGTAAGCCGCCGGCTGCTTCACCCTGGCAGGTGGACAGGCAAGGAGGGAGGCGCCGGGCTTCCCGCCCCTGCCCATGCATGCCGGGCCGCCTCACCTCTAAAGCCACTCATGACTTCGTCGGGTTCACAGGAGCGGGGCCCTTCCGCGGAGGGGCGCACGCCCATGAGGGGCAGGTCTCCCTCGTCCCTGGCGGAGTTGCTGGACACCGACCGCGACGCGCTCGTCGAGGAGTGGGTCGCACGGGTGGCTCCCCTCTTCGCCACCCTGCGCCTGTCACGCGAGCAGATCATCGATGCCCTGCCCGCCTTCCTCGACGAGCTGCACGCCGCGCTCGTGCACGCGGAGGAGGAGCCTGACAGCGCCCCGCTCCAGCACAGCGAGGCCGCCGGGGCCCATGGCCGTCAGCGCCTGCGCCTGGGCGCCGACGTGACCCTGGTCGCGCGCGAATATGCCCTCCTGCATGACTGCATCCTGGCGCGGGCCGAGCGCGCGGACCTGGACGTGCCGCTGTCGCAACTGCGCGTGCTCGGCACCTCCATCGACGAGGCGCTGGCCCTGGCCGCGATCCCCTTCGCGTTCGACAGCGCCGAGCGCCACCACGCGGAGGCCGAGGAGCGCGAGCGCTTCTTCCAGCTGTCCCCGGACATGTTCTGCATCGCGGGCATGGACGGGTACTTCAAGCGCGTGAACACGTACTTCGCCCACGTGCTGGGATGGAACGAGGCGGAGCTCTGCCAGCAGCCGTTCATGGAGTTCGTCCACCCCGACGACCGGGAGGCCACCCGCGCGGAGATGCGCAAGCTGTCCAACGGCATCCCCACCCTGCGCTTCGAGAACCGCTTCCGCGCGCGAGACGGCCGCTACCGGTGGCTCGCGTGGGCCTCGCGCCCCGTGCCCGAGCTGGGGCTCATCTACGCCGCCGCGCGCGACATCACCGAACAGAAGGCCATCGCCCAGGAGCGCGAGCGCCTGCTGGAGGCCGTGCGCGACAGCGAGGCCCGCTTCCGCACCATGGCGGACCATGCCCCCGTCATGCTCTGGGTGACGGACATGCAGGGCGCCACGACCTACATGAACCGGGGCTGGTATGCCTTCACCGGCCAGACGGAGGCCACCGGCCTGGGCTTCGGCTGGCTCGACGCCATCCACCCCGACGACCTGGAGCGCACACGGCGGACCTTCGTGGATTCGAGCCTCGACCGGCGGCCCTTCCGGCTGGACTACCGGCTGCACTGCGTGGACGGCCAGTACCGCTGGGCGGTGGACACCGGCTCGCCCCGCTTCGACACGGAGGGGCAGTTCCTGGGCTACATCGGCAGCGTCATCGACATCAGCGACCGCAAGCAGGCGGAGATGGAGCGCGAGGCCCTGCTCTCCCGCGAGAGCGCCGCGCGCAAGGAGGCGGAAGAGGCCAACCAGCTCAAGGACGAGTTCCTCGCCACCGTCAGCCATGAGCTGCGCACGCCGCTCACGGCCATCCTCGGCTGGGTGCAGCTCTTGCGCACCGGCCACCTGCCCGAGTCCCGCCGCGAGCGCGCGCTGGAAACCATGGAGCGCAACGCGCGCGCGCAGGGACAGCTCATCGAGGACCTGCTCGACGTCAGCCGCATCGTGTCCGGCAAGCTCAAGCTGGACGTGGTGCCGGTGGACCTGTCCGCGGTGGTGCAGCAGGCGCTCGAGTCCGTGCGGCCCGCGGCGGACGCACGCGGCATCCAGGTGCAGGCCACGGTGGACACCTCCAGCAGCGTCATGGGCGACACGTACCGGCTCCAGCAGGTGGTGTGGAACCTGGTGTCCAACGCGGTGAAGTTCACGCCCCGGGGCGGCCACGTGCGGCTGGTGGTGGCGCGGCGGGACTCCTCGGTGGAGCTCACCGTGGAGGACACCGGCCAGGGCATCCCCGCGACCTTCCTCCCCCACGTCTTCGAGCGCTTCCGCCAGGCCGACAGCGGCACCACGCGCAAGACGGGCGGGCTGGGGCTGGGGCTGTCCATCGTGCGGCACATCGTGGAGATGCACGGTGGCACCGTCTCCGCCGCCAGCGAGGGTGAGGGCCGGGGCGCGACCTTCACCGTGCGCCTGCCTCTGTCCGTCACGCAGCGGCGCGACCCCGCCATGCCTCCGTCGCCCCGGCCTCCGGCGCTCGGCCGGGCGCCCACGCCCCCTCCGGAGCTGGGCGGCGTGCGGGTGCTGGTGGTGGACGACGAGGAGGACGCGCGCGAGCTGTTGCGCACGCTCCTGGAGGACAGTGGGGCCCACGTGGCGACCGCGGGCTCCGCGGCGGAGGGGCTCCAGGTGCTCCAGGCGGAGCATCCGGACGTGCTCGTCTCCGACATCGGCATGCCGGGCACGGACGGCTATGGGTTCATCGAGCAGGTGCGCGCGCTGCCCGATGCAAAGGGAGGCCGAACCCCGGCGGTGGCCATCACCGCCTACGCCCGCTCCGAGGACCGCACCCGCGTGCTGCGCGCCGGCTTCCAGAGCCACGTGCCCAAGCCCGTGGAGCCAGGGGAGCTGCTCGCCGTGCTCGCGTCGCTCGCGGGCCGGTACCAGACGCTCCCGAAGGCATGACGGCCAACCGTAGCCCGCGACGCTGACAAACCCGCCCCAGCGCCCCGGAAACCCACGCGGCCCCCTCCCGCCCGAAGCGGTTTGCCCAAACCTGTCCGACTGTCGGACAGGTTTCCGCGGCCCGGAGGAACGGAGGGTCCCCCGGCCACGGTCCTCCCAAACCTGTCCGACTGTCGGACAGGTTTCCGCGGTGCCCCGCCACTGGGGGAGCCCCCCTCGGGGTTCCCACCTGCGCAACCATGAGGGCGGCCCCATGTCCGAGGGTTTCGCGGCCGGCGGACGCGTCCCGCCCTCAACGCCGATCAGCCCACGTGCCACGTAGGACGCCGGACATGGCGGTCCGCATCCTCCTGGCCAGCGGGCGGGGGCAGGGCTTACCTTCCCTGCATGCGTCCGCCGCCCGGACAACTGGCGATGTTCGACGCCCCGGCGTCCGGGCGTGACCCGGCGCGCTCGCGGCTGCCCTCGCGTGAGGACGCGCTGCCCCGGGCCGCGGACCTCGCCCGGCGGGTGTCCGCCCTCCTGGGCCTTCCCGTCCACCTGCGCCTCACCGACAACCGCGCCACCCTGGTGAGCTACCGCCGCCTCCCCGACGGCGTGCGCCTGCGCCTGCACCACCTCTTCCTGGACGCACCGGACCCCGTGGTGCGCGCCCTGGCCCTCTACGTGGCCGGCGACACCGCCGCCCGCGAGGTGCTGGAGGCCTTCAGCCACGCCCACCAGGGCCGGGTGCGCCGTGAACGCAAGCCCGGTGCCCCCCTGCGCACGCGCGGCCGCTGCTTCGACCTCAAGGCCGTCCACGCCCGGCTCGACGCGGCGTACTTCGACGGGCGCGTGCAAGGCGTGGAGGTGGGCTGGGCCCGCCGCCCTCCCCGCCGCACCCGCCGCACCATCCACCTGGGCGGCTATGACGCGCGCCTGCGCGAGGTGCGCGTCCACCCCGCGCTGGACCGGCCCACCGTGCCCGCCTTCGTCGTGGACTTCATCGTCTTCCACGCCCTGCTGCACGCGGACCTCGCCACCGCCCCCACCGGCCAGGACGACGGCCCCGACCTCCACGAGGCCCACGACGCCGCCGGCCGCTGCGCCGCGGAACACACCCCCGCCTTCCTCGCCCGCGAGGCCGCCTTCCCCCTGCGCGAAGCCGCCTGGCGCTGGCTCCTGGAAAACCTGTCATCACTGCGACGCGGGTGACCGGCCGTCTCCTCGGCTGACTTGTTCCAGACATGTCGACACCGCCGTGTCACACCCACCCTCCCCCACCGGGAAGGTGGTGGTCAGCGGGGGGCGCGCACTGCATGCTGTCCCCTCGATGCGCTTTTTCAGCGTGGAAGAGGCCAGCCGGCTGGTGCCGTTGCTGACGAAGACCTTCGGGCGCGTGCGCCCCTGGGTGGAGCGCGTGCAGAAGCTGGCGGAGGTGCTGGACGGCCCCGAAGCCCCGCCCGACACCGCCGAGGTGCGCACCTGGCGCGAGGAGCGCGAGCAGCTGCTGGAGCGCATCCGCGGCGAGCTGGGCCCGCTCCAGGAGATGGGCCTGGAGATCAAGGGCGCGGACGGCCTGGTGGACTTCCACGCGCGGCGCGGCGAGGAGCCCGTCTACCTCTGCTGGCGCTACGGCGAGAACGCCGTGGCGCACTGGCACGACCTGAAGGCGGGCTTCTCCGGACGCCTCCCCATCGACAGCCCGGACGACTTCGAGCCCACCTACCTCAGCTGACGCAAGGGCTCACTTCCCCAGGCTCTGGTGCAGCAGGCCCAGCTTGTTGCGCGCGGACAGCAGCTGCTGACGCAGCGACTCCGCCTGCCGGCCGATGTCCGCGAACCTCGCCTCCTCCGCCGCGGTGGACAGCGCCGCCGCCTCGTCCGCCACCTCCGCCATGCGCGCCTGCAGCGACGTGAAGACCTCCGTGAGCCGCGCGTCCTCCTCCGCCGTGCGCGTCTCCTGCTGGCGCAGCGCCGCGAACTCCTGCATGCGCCCGTTGAGGTCCGCCGCGCTCTGCCCCAGCGCCCCGTAGCGCGTGAGCAGGTCCTTGAACACCTCCGTGCGCTGCTGCAGCTCCTGCGCGCGCACGTTGACCGCGTCCGCCTGCGCCTGCTGCCGGTTGCGCACCCCGGTGATGGCCTGCACCAGCGCGCCCACGCGCAGGCGCAAGGCGTCGTCCAGGTCCGCCAGGTCCTTGAGCGTCTTCGACGCGCGCTCCAGCTGCTTCTCCGACGTCAGGGGGGCTTCCCGCAGCTGCTCCGACAGGGCCTCGAAACGCAGCAGCTCGGAGTCGAGCGCCTGGGCGGCGGAGACCAGCTCGGACGGCGGGGGGGTGTCGCGCTTGCTCATGGGGCCAGGAGGATGCCATGCCCCCTGCCCCTCCCCGACGGTTGCCTGCCTGCCTCGGGAGCCTGTGCTCGGGGGCGGACAGTGCGGCGTCAGGGCCTCGCCAATACACAGGGGCGTCTCCAGTTTTCCGTGACACGTCGCGTCCGGAGGTCTGAACCCATGCCTGTGGATTTCTCCATCACCGTGCTCGTCACTGGCGCCACCGGCCAGCAGGGCGGTGCCGTCCTCCGCAAGCTCGCCGACCGGGGCCATCACGTGGTCGCGCTGGTGCGGGACGTGGACGCCCCCGCCGCCCGCGCCCTGCGCAGGCCCGGCGTGACGCTGGCCCTGGGCGACTTCGACGACCCCGTCTCCCTGGAGGGCGCCATGCGCGGGGTGGACGCCGTCTACGCCATGGCCACGCCCTTCGGCTCGGGCGGCGTGGACGCGGAGGTCCAGCACGGCAAGAACCTGGCGGACGCGGCGAAGCGCTCCAACGTGCGGCACTTCGTCTATTCCTCGGTGGCGGGCGCGTCGGAGCTCACCGGCATCCCGCACTTCGACAGCAAGCACGCGGTGGAGCTGTACCTGCGCCGGCGGGACATGCCCTTCACCATCCTGGCCCCCACCTTCTTCATGGAGAACCTCCTGCACCCGCCCACGCGCGACATGCTGGCGGCCGGGAAGCTGTCGCTCGGGCTGCCCGCCACGCACGGCCTGCAGATGGTGGCGGTGGACGACCTGGCCGGCTTCGCGCTGCACGTGCTGGGGGACCCGGAGCGCTTCATCGGCGAGCGCATCGAGGTCGCGTCCGACGAGGTCACCGGCCAGCAGGCCGCCGCGCTGCTCTCCATGGTGAGCGGCCACCGCATCAACTACGAGCAGATTCCCCTGGAGCAGCTCCAGCAGCAGAGCGAGGACCTGGCCGCCATGTTCGAGTGGCTGGACCGCGTGGGCTACCACGCGGACATCCTCACCCTGCGCAACAGCTACCCGCGCGTGGGCTGGCAGACCTTCGAGACCTGGGCGCGCCACCAGGAATGGGAGTTCGTCAAGGCGCCCTCCTGGCCCGCCACCGCCGCGGAGCCGGTGACGCCCCAGCCCTGAGCGGGCCCCCCCGGCCGCCCACCCTCCGGGTTGGAGCACGGGGCCTGTCGTCCCCTGAACGTCGCGCGCCCTACCTTGAAACAAGAGGAGGCATGCGATGCGTGGAGCACTGGGACTGGGGGCCCTGGGGTTGATGCTGATGGCGGGCTGCGCGGCGGAGACGAAGCTGCGCCCCACGCCGGAGGCGGGAATCCTCCAGGACGGCAAGAGCAGCGCCATCACGGAGAAGGAGGGCGTGCGGCTGACGGCGGACGGCTCGGCGTGGAAGGGCTCCCCGTCCGACCTGGAGCGCCGCGTCACCCCCGTCTACGTCCGCCTGGAGAACCAGGGGACCCGCGCGCTGCGGATCCAATACCCGGACTTCGCGCTGGTGGGCCAGGAGTCCCGCTTCCGCTACAGCGCCCTGTCCCCGCTGTCGCTCCGGCAGGCCACGTCCTCGAACGATTCGCGGGCGCCCGCGCGCTACAGCCCGGCGATGTCGTCCGGGGGCCGGCTGTGGGTGGGCGGAGGCTACGCCTACAGGCCGTGGGGCTGGGGACCGGGGTGGTACGGCGGCCCCTGGGGCAGCCCCTTCTACTCCCCCTACTACTACGCCCCTCCGTACTACGAGGAGCCGCTGCCCACCGAGGACATGCTCAACAACGCGCTGCCGGAAGGCACGCTGGAGCCCGGCGGCACGCAGGAGGGCTTCCTGTACTTCCAGGGCGTGGCCCGCCGCGAGGACGCGGTGACGCTCCAGGTGAAGCTGGTGGACGCGCGGACGGGGGAGCCGTTCGGTTCGCTCGGCATCCCCTTCCAGGTGAGCACGAAGTAGCTAGTGCAGGAGCGTGCTGGGCGGCGCGTAGGGAGAGCGCCCGCCGTCGTGCGCCAGGTCGAGCAGCGGCGCGTCCTCCGGCTGCCCCAGCGCGAGCCGCACGTCCGCGCCCCGCAGGGGCAGCCCCAGCAGCGGCCCCACCAGGAACAGGTCCAGCGCGCCGGCGAGCAGCGGCGCCAGGCCCGCCAGCGCCACCACCGCGCCCCGGGGCGTGCCGGTGCCCAGTCCGCCCAGGACCATGCCCGTGCCCGCCAGAATCCGAAGCCACCGTCCGTTGCGTGACACGATGAAGCCGACCATGAACACCTCCCCACGCCGAAGATGAACACGCGGCAGGGGGCGACCACGGCCGGTGTCCACCCGGCGACCTTCACCGCCCGGGGCCCGTCCGCCCGCTCGCCGCCCGGGTGGCCAGCGAGGGGGCGCCCGCGCGGGCATACTGCGGCGCCGTGAGCGAACCGGAAGTGAAGGCGTCGGTGCCTCCTGGCGTGCGAGCGGCCCTGGCCGCGTGGCGGGAGGCCGTGGGCGAGGCGCACGTCGTCGTGGACCCCGAGGCGCTGGAGGCCGCCCAGACGGCCACCTTCGCCACCACCCAGCGCATCCCCGCCATCGTGCGGCCCGCGGACACCGCCCAGGTGCAGGCGTGCCTGCGCATCGCGGCCGCGCACCACGTGCCGGTGTACCCGGTGAGCGCCGGCCGCAACTGGGGCTACGGCTCGCGCGTGCCTCCGGGTGACGGCAGCGTGCTGCTGGACCTGGGGCGCATGAACCGCATCGTCGCGCACGACGAGCAGCTCGCGTACCTCACCGTGGAGCCGGGCGTGACGTTCCGCCAGGCCGCCGCGTACCTGCGCGAGCGCCAGTCCTCCAACTTCATCACCACCATCGGCGGCTCGCCGGACGCGAGCCTGGTGGGCAACGCGCTGGAGCGCGGCGACGGGCGCGGCCCGAACGCGGACATCTTCCAGCACGTCTGCGCGCTGGAGGTCGTCCTGCCCACGGGCGAGCGCATCGAGACGGGCCACGCGCGCTTCCCCGGCTCGCGCGCCGCGCCCGTCTTCCGCTGGGGCCTGGGCCCGGTGCTGGACGGCCTGTTCAGCCAGTCGTCCCTGGGCGTGGTGACGCGGATGACGTTCTGGCTTTCGCGCAAGCAGCCCTGGCTGCGCGAGTTCGTCTGCGCCGTGAACGACGACGCACAGCTCTGGGACATGGTGGACCGGCTCCAGGCGCTGGCCATGGACGGCACGCTCAAGGGCAGCTTCTTCTTCTGGAACGACATCAAGGCCTTCAGCGTCACCCAGCAGTACCCGTACGCCGCCGTGGGCCGCACGCCGCTGCCGGACTGGGCCCGCGAGAAGTTCCGCGAGGGCTTCGGCCGCTGGGCCATCAGCGGCACCCTCACCGCCCCGGACGCGGAGTTCGGCGCGCTGCTGGAGAAGCGGCTCGCGCGGGCCGTGGAGGGCGCCTTCCGCCCGCTGTCCTTCGGGCCGGAGGTGCTGGACGGCGACGGCGGCTTCCAGGGCGTGCCCTCCGAGGCGAACCTCGCCATGACCTACTGGCGCAAGCGCACCCCCCAGCCGGAGGACCCGAACCCGGACCGGGACCGCTGCGGCTTCATCTGGTGCTGCGTCGCCGTCCCCTTCACCGGACAGGAGGCGAAGCGCGCCACGGAAGTCGCCGACCGCGTCCCCCGCCTCTTCGGCTTCGAGCCCAACCTGGCCCTCCTCGCCTTCTCTCCGCGCTGCCTCTACCTCATCACCGCGCTCGCCTATGACCGCGACGCGAAGGGCGAGGACGCCCGCGCCCAGGCCTGCTACCGCGCCCTCACCCGCGAGCTGGCGGACGCCGGGTACCACCTGACTCGAGCCGGACTCCAGGCACAGGGCGCCACACCGCCCGTGCGGGACGACTCCGCGGAGGTGCGCCGGCGGCTGAAGGCGGCGTTGGACCCCGAGGGAATCCTGGCCCCCGGCAGATCCGAGCCCTGAGGGCGCGGCCCGGGGGCTCGCCCTGGGGGGCTCGGCGGATCAGCGAAGAAAAAGAGGAGCGGAAACTTTCTGGGGGTGCGACCGATAACCCCTCAAGTCACAAGCTTCCCCCCTCGCGCCTCGCGCCGCCGGAGCCCGCTTCCATGTCCATCGAGACCAACCGCTACCGCCCCGTGTTCCGGAACACCACCACGACGCCTCCGGCGAACGGGACGCAGGTACGCCGGGAGGTCCAGGCCCACACGGAGAACCGGGCCCAGGGCGAGGCGACCATCAACCTGAACCGCGGCGTGCAGGGCAACCGCGTCTCCACCAGCAACCAGGCCAACCCGAACACCACGGCGGACATCCAGCGGCAGCTGGAGACCAGCCGCTTCGAGCAGACGGTGGCCCAGGGCGAGTGGAACAAGAGCTGGACCGCGGCCTCCGGCTCCCACACCTCCGGTGACGTGAACGGCACCTTCCACAACACCGTGGAAGGCCAGGTGCTGACGGCGGACGTGGCCGCGCAGGGCAACGTCTCCATCGACCCGCTGCACGGCAAGATTGGCGCGGAGGGCTCCGTGGACGTGCGCGCCGACCTGGTGCGCGGCTCCGTGGAAGGCCACGCGGACAGCGCGCTGGGCCGCTCCGAGTGGGGCGCGGAGGGCAACGTGGGCGCCGAGGCGACCGCCACGGGCCAGGTGGTGCTGGACCCGCTGCACGGCCAGGCCGCCGCCTCCGTGCACGGTGAGGCCTTCGCCGGCGCCCGCGCCAGCGCGGAGGTCAGCCAGGAGATTGGACCCGCGACGGTCACGGCCGGCGCGGAGGCCTTCGCCGGCATCGGCGTGGAGTTCGAGGCCAACGTCGGCCTGAAGGACGGCAAGCTGTCCGCCAACTTCGACGTGGGCGCGGCGCTGGGCATCGGCGCCAGCCTGGAGTTCGGCTTCTCCGTGGACGTGGGCAAGATTGGCGACGCGGCGAAGAACGTCGTCGAGGGCGTGGGCAACGCGGTGCAGAACGTCGGCGAGGGCATCAAGAACGTCGGCGAGGGCATCAAGAACGTGCTGAGCCACTGGTAGTCCGAAGCGGCCTTCGCACCCGAAGCTCTCTCCAGGGCCTCGTCCATCCGGGCGAGGCCCTTCCTTTTTCCCCGTTGCTCGACAGCCCCCGCCCCCTGGGGGACACTTTCCATCATGAACTCTCTGGAAACCCTTCTCGCGCAGGGCCAGGTGGCCCAGGCCAGGGCAGAAGCCGAGAAGCTCCTCGCGAAGAACCCCCACCACCGCGACGCGCTGGTGGTGATGGCCAAGCTGGCGCTCGTGGAGAACAAGGTCCCCCAGGCCGAAGCGCTGCTCGCCAAGGCGGAGGGACAGGGCGCCACGGGGGAGACCGGCCTCGTGCGCGCGAACATCGCCGCGCAGAAGGGCCAGCTCGACGCCGCCCTCAAGGCCTACCAGGGCGTGCTCGCGCTGGAGCCCCACCGCGCCGAGGCTCACTTCGGCAAGGGCATGATGCTGATCAAGCAGGACAAGGCGCCCCAGGCGCTGGAGGCCCTGTCCCAGGCCGCGAAGCTCGCGCCCCAGAACCCGGTGTTCCGCTACCGCCTGGGCCAGGTGCAGCTGGAGGCGGGCAAGACGGACGCGGGCCTGGCCACGCTGCGCGAGGTCCTCACGCTGGCGCCGCGCTTCGTGCCCGCGTACCTGAGCCTGTCGCACGCGCTGTCCTCCCAGGAGAAGCTGGTGGAGGCGCGCAAGGTGCTGGAGCAGGGCCTCAAGGCGGTGCCCAACCAGCCGCGCCTGCTCGCGTCCGTGACGGTGCTGTCCATGGCGCTGCGCGACCTGCGCACGTCCTACCAGGCGGCCTCCGCGCTCGCGGCCCAGCGCCCCAAGGACGCGGACGCCCAGGCGAACCTCGCGCAGCTGATGCTGGCGCGCGGCCAGATTGAGCAGGCCCGGCACCTGTGCCAGACCATGGCGTCGCTGGGTGTCGCCAGCGAGTCGCTGAAGATGGCGGAGGCCACCTGCTTCGAGGCGCAGGAGCCGCCCGCGTACGACAAGGCCATCACCGCGTACGAGCAGGGCATGGGCCTGGCGCCGGACGGCTGGCGCGCGGCGAACAACCTGGGCCAGCTGCTGCTGCGCGTCCCCGCGGAGCCGGCGAACGCGAACCTGCCGCGCGCGGTGACGGTGCTGGAGGAGGCGGTGCGCCGCGCCCCGGACCGCCCGGAGCCGCTGCTCAACCTGGCGCTCGCGCAGGCGCGCCTGGGCCAGGAGCAGAAGGCGAAGGAGCTGGTGCAGAAGGTGCTCGCCATGCCGCTGGCGGAGGACACCGACCTGCACGAGGAGGCCGTGCGCCTCTCGCAGGCGCTCGCCAGGGCCTGAGGCCGTCCCCCGGACGGAAAGGCCCGCGCGCGCTACGCGTTGAAGTCGAGCGTGGGCACGTCCTCGTCGCCGGACGCCGCCTGGTACACGTGCCAGGCGGTGGCCAGGTCCTGGAAGGGCAGGCCCACCCCGGCGAACACCGTCACCTGCTCCGGGGACGTGCGCCCGGGCTTGAGGCCCGCGAGGACCTCGCCCAGCTCCGCGTGGATGGCGGCCTCCGTGAGCCCCACCGCGCCCGCGGCGCCGGTGGACACGGTGAGCGCGCGGTGGTCGCAGACGAACAGCGCCTGCTCCAGCAGGTCCTGGGACAGCTCCGCCTTGCCTGGCTCGTCCGCGCCCAGCGCGGTGATGTGCGTGCCCGGCCGCACCATGCCCGCGTGCAGGAAGGGCTGGTGGCTCCACGTCGCCGTCACCACGATGTCCGCGTCCGCCACCGCCTCCGCCACGGACGTCTCCACGCGCACGGGCAGGTTCAGCTCCTGGTACATGCGCTGCGCGTAGGCGTTCGCGTGCGCGATGTTGGTGTCGTAGACGCGCACCTGGCTGAGCGTGCGCACCAGCCGCAGCTGCTTGAGCTGGAGCACGCCCTGGCGGCCGGCGCCAATCACCGCCACGCGCGTCGCGTCCGGCCGGGCCAGCACGTCCGCGGCCAGCGCGCCCACCACTCCGGTGCGCACGGCGGTGAGGTGGCCGGAGTCCATCACCGCGAGCAGCCCTCCGGTGACGAGGTCGTGCAGGTGCACCACGCCCTGGATGGCGGGCTTCTGCCCGGGGAACTTCGCGTGCACCTTCACCGTGTACGCGGGGATGCCGGGCACGCAGCCGGGGAAGAGCACCAGCGCGGTGCCCTCCGCGTGCAGCGGCGCGCGCACGCGCTGCGGGGCCACCGTGCGGGCGAGGACGTCGGTGCGGAAGGCCTCGCGCAGGTCGTCCAGCAGGAGGAGCGCCTGGATGTTGCGGGCCACGGCGGAGCGGTTGAGCAGGAGGGTGCGCATGCTTTACCGGCCACCCTACCCGAGCGCCCGCATGCCCTGGAGCGGGATTGTCCCCCAGGGCGGCCGAGCGCACGAAGGTGAACGGCGCGCCGGGCGGTGCGTCCAAAGGCCGTGGCGGGACCCGCGGCCGAGGGCTCGCGGCGGAGGCCTCCGTCAGACGGGGGGCGAAGCGCGGCGGGGCCACCGTGCGCAGACTTCGCGCGAGGGGCGGCGCGGCCGGGCGATGGCCTGGGGAGACTGGCGATGCAGGAGCCGGATTCACACTCCGTGGACGAGCATGCGCGCGGCGAGCCCCGCCCTACGGCGGCGGAGTTCCTGCGCGCGAACCACGACAGACTGCTGGGTGACTGGCAGCAGGCGGTGCTGGAGCACCTGGGCGACAAGGTGCCCGCACGCCAGCCCTGGCTCATCGACCACCTGCCGGAGCTGCTCTCCACGCTGGCGGACGCGATGGAACAGGGGCCGCAGGCGCTGGATGAGCGGCTGGAGCGGGCGCACGCCGTGGCCCGCCTGGACGAGGGCTTCAACCTGGGCGAGGTGGCGCAGGAGTACGCGCTGCTGCGCCGCTGCATCCTCCACCGCCTGGAGGCGCAGGAGCATCGGCTGCGGACCGGCGACCTCACGCGGCTGGAGGAGACGCTCGACCGGGTGGTCACCCGGACGATGACGTTCTTCTGGGAGATGAAGCAGCGCATCCTCCAGACGCTGGACCGCATGTCCGAGGCCACGCTGGACGACCCGGACATGGAGACGCTCCTGGAGCGCCTGCTCACCCGGCTGATGGAGTCCGCGCTCACCGTGGACACGGCGGCGGTGATGATGCTGGAGGGCGACACGCTGGTGGTGCGCGCCGCCGTGGGCCTGAGGACCGACGAGGTGAAGGGCCTGCGCGTGCCGGTGGGGCAAGGCGTCAGCGGGCTGGCGGCGCTGGAGCGGCGGCCCTTCTTCGTCCGCTCGGCCTCCACCGACCCGCGCGTCCTCGTCGGACCGCTGCGCAGCGCGGGGCTGCGCGCGCTGTTCGGCCTGCCGCTCATGGACGGCGAGCGGCTCCTGGGCATGGCGTACATGGGCTCGCGCACGGCCTTCGCCTTCTCCGACGCGGACGTGATGCTCTTCCATGCCGTCGCGGAGCGGGCGTCCGGCCACATCGCCCAGACGGAGCTGCACGCGCGCGAACACGAGGCGCGCAAGGAGGCCGAGCGGTCGCTGGCGCTCCTGGACTCGCTGCTGGAGGCGGCGCCCGTGGGCATCGCGTTCCAGGACCACGACCTGCGCTACCTGCGCATCAACAGCACGCTCGCGCGCATCAACGGCCACTCCGTGGAGGAGCACCAGGGCCGCACGCTGCACGAGATGGTCCGCGGCGGCGTCGCGGTGCCCATCGAGCAGTCGCTGCGCCAGGTGCTGGAGACGGGGCAGCCGGTGCAGGACGCGCTCATCGAAGCGCCGAACCCCGCGCACGGCGGCCCGGGCGTCTGGCGCGCGGACTACTTCCCGGTGCGCACCCCGGACGGCGTGCTGCTGGGGGTGGGCGTCACGGTGGTGGACATCACCGACCACAAGCGCGCGGAGGCCGCGCTCCAGCAGGCCATCGACTTCCGCGAGGAGCTCATCGCCGTCCTGGGCCACGACCTGCGCAACCCCCTGCACGCGGTGAACGCGTCGGCCTTCATGCTGGGGAAGGACCCGGACCTGGACAGCCCCGCGCGCCGCTCCGTGGACCGCATCCGCAAGGCCACGGCGCGGATGACGCGGATGATCAACGACATCCTCGACTTCGCGCGCAGCCGCCTGGGCGGGGGCATCCCGGTGACGCGCCAGCGCGTGAACATGGTGGAGCTGTGCCAGGGCGTGCTGGACGAGTTGCAGGTGGTGTACCCGGAGCGGTCCCTCACGCTGGAGGTGCGCGGGGACGACCTGTGGGGGGAGTGGGACCCGGACCGGGTGACGCAGGTGCTGGGCAACCTGGTGGTGAACGCGCTGCAACACGCGAGGAACGACACGCCCGTCCGCACCACGCTCACCGGCGAGGTGACGGACGTGGTGATGCGGGTGTGCAACGAGGGCGACCCCATCCCGGAGGAGCTGCTGCCGCACCTGTTCGACCCGTTCAAGGGGTCGCGCGCGCCGGAGCAGGGCAACAAGCACCGCAGCCTGGGACTGGGGCTCTACATCGTGAGTGAGATCGTCCAGGTGCACCAGGGCAGCGTCCACGTGGAGAGCGGCTCCGGCCAGGGCACCACCTTCACCGTGCGCTGGCCCCGCGTGCCCCCGCCCCGGGGCTACCTGCCGCCATGACCTGGTGACCCGGCGTCACGGCGCGGCCTTCGCCTCGGACGCGGGCGCGATGGCGAGCGTGTGCACGGCCTCCGCGAGCATGCGCGTGCTCAGGTCCAGCGTCTCCAGCGCGATGGACTCGTCCGGGGCGTGGCCGGTGTAGGGCTCGTTGGGGAACGCGGGCCCGAAGTCCACGGCGCGGGGGAACAGCCGCGCGTAGGTGCCGCCCCGGATGGAGCCGGGCACCGCGTCCGGCGCCTTGCGCTGCCGCTGGTAGATGCCCAGCAGCGTCTTCACCAGCGGGCCGGACGTGTCCGCCACGTGCGGGTCGCCCAGGTAGCGGCCGGAGCCCTCCTTCACCTGGCCGCCGGAGTCCTCGCCCACGCGCTTCGCCGCGGCGTCCAGCGCGGCGTTGAAAGCGGCCGCGTCCTGGCCCTGCGGCCTGCGCATGTTGATGCCCAGGGACACGATTGCGTCCTTCACGCGCAGCACGGTGGGCGCCACGAGCAGCGGCCCCATCAGCGGGTCCTCGTACTTCAGGCCCAGCTTGTCGCCGTGGTGGTCGCCGTCGAAGCGCTTCGCCACCACGCGCAGGAGCGCCGCGATGCCGTTGTCCTCCAATGGCAGACGCGCGGCCACGGCGGACAAATCCCAGAGCGCGTTGTGCCCTTCATCCGCGGTGGACGAATGCACCGCCACGCCGTGGGTGGTGAGCACCACGGTGCCGCCCTCGCGCTTCGCCTCCGCCTTCAGGTCCTTGCGCGCGGGGGCTTCCTTCGCGATGGCGTCCTTCACCGCGGCGAGCACCGTCTCCGGCGTCTGGCCCTTCACGGGCGTGAGCTTCAGCGTGGCGGTGCCGGGCACCTGGGTGAGGAACTCGCCCGCGCTCACGTCGACGGCGCGCGCGACGGTGCCCTCCTTCGGCGTCGCGAGCGCGGTGCCCACGGGCGCCTCCAGCGTCCACGCGACGAAGCCGGACTGCGCGGCCATCACCGGGTAGCCGGAGTCCACGGAGATGACGTGCGTGGGCTTGGGCTGCGTGGCCGCGTACTTCTGCATGCCGGACCAGTCGCTCTCCTCGCCGTTGCCGATGATGACCAGCACCCTGCCCTGGGGCTTGAGGCCCAGGTCCTTCGCCATGGCCAGCGCGACGAGCCCGGAGGCGATGGGGCCCTTGTCGTCCTCCACGCCCCGGCCGTACAGGCGGCCCTTCTCCACCACCGGCTTGAAGGGCGCGCGCTTCCACTCATGGGCGGGCGCGGGCACGACGTCGCCGTGGAACACCAGCCCCAGCAGCGGCTCGCCCTCGCCCCAGGACAGCTCGAAGACGTCGTTCTGTCCCACGGTGCGGAAGCCGAAGCCGTGCGCCTTCGCCCAGGCCTCCAGCGCGCGGCCCATGGCGGCCACCTCCGGGTTCTTCGCGGCGGGGGCCTCGCTGCTCACCGTCTTGAAGCGGACGAGCGTCTGCGTGAGGGCCACCACGTCCTCCAGCGCACAGGCCTGCACATAGGCGGCGTAACGCTCCGCGGCGGAGGTGCCCTTCAGGGCAGAGTCGGAGAAGCGGGCAGCGCGGGCGGCGGGCTTGCCGGCGCAGCGGGGGTCCTTGGCGGCGAGGGCGGCGGCGGGCGCCAGGAGGCAGAGGGCGGCGAGGAGGCGGGTGCGCATGGGAGGCCTGGGGAACCGTCGGGCGGACGGGGCATTCCTGGTGGGACGGGGGGCGGGAGGGCGGCCGTGCGTCGGGCGTGAAAATCGGGGAGGCCGGGGCTAAAGCTAGAGCATGTTCTTCACGTCCCCGAAGAAGTTGAGGCTCCCCACTCCCCAGGAGGCGCTGCCGGGCCGTCCGGAGGAGATGCCGGTTCCGCAGAAGCACACCGTGCTGGGCACCCCGCTGAAGGGGCCGGTGCCGGAAGGAATGGAAACGGCCGTCTTCGGCATGGGCTGCTTCTGGGGCGTCGAGCGCAAGTTCTGGCAGGTGCCGGGCGTGTACTCCACCTCGGTGGGCTACGCGGGCGGGCTGACGCCGAACCCCACGTATGAAGAGGTCTGCTCCGGCCTCACCGGCCACAACGAAGTCGTGCGCGTGGTGTACGACCCGAGGAAGGTCACGTACGCGCAGCTCTTGAAGGTCTTCTGGGAGAACCACGACCCGACGCAGGGCATGCGTCAGGGCAACGACGCGGGCACCCAGTACCGCTCCGGCATCTACTACGCGAACGACGCGCAGAAGCAGGCCGCGGAGGAGACGCGCCAGGCGTACCAGGGCGCGCTCAACGCGAAGGGCCTGGGCGACATCACGACGGAAATCCTCCCGGCGCCGGCCTACTACTACGCCGAGGACTACCACCAGCAGTACCTGCAGAAGAACCCGGGCGGCTACTGCGGCGTCGGCGGCACCGGCGTGAGCTGCCCCATTGGCGTGGGCGTCAGCGCCTGAGTCGAGCACGGGGCCCGCTGTCTTCCGGACACGGGCCCCGCTTGCTTCTCAGCACTCGCCGGAAGCGGGCCGAGGACTCACGACGCCCGGCGGTGGCTGCGCCGGTACGCGCCGGGAGCGTTCCCGTCCCAGCGCTTGAAGGCCCGGTTGAAGGACGCCTCGCTCTGGTAGCCGATGGCCGGAGCGACCTCGCTCAGGGGCAGCTCGCTTTCGCGCAGGAGCTGGGCGGCCTTGATCATCCGCCATCCCACCAGGTACTCCAGCGGCGGCTCTCCCACGAGCTCGCTGAAGCGCGCGGCGAAGCCGGACCGGGACAGGGCCACGGCGGACGCGAGGCTCTCCACCGTCCAGGGCTCCTCGGGGCGCTCGTGGATGAGCGCCAATGCCTTGCCAATCTGGGGGTCCCCCAGCGCCCGCATGCCGGCCTCCCGGCACGCCCCCTCGGACTTCATGATGTGCGCCCGCAGCGCCTGCACCAGCAGGATGTCCGCGAGCCGGCTCATGATGACGGTGGCCCCCGGGTGCGACGACGCGCTCTCCGTCAGCAGCAACTGCACCGTGGACGCCAGGGACGGCGCCGTCGCCGCGTCGTCCGCGGCCAGGTGGATGACGTGGGGCAGCTCCTTGAAGAGCAGCGTGCGCGGCGCGACGCCCAGCTGGAACGTCGCCGCCACCAGCGTCGTCCGCTCGCCGTCACCGCCCAGCCGGATGGAGCCCTTGCCGCGGGCGTTCGCGCAGGCCCCGCGCTCCAACACATGAACGGGGCTGCCCTCCGCGTCGCGCAGCGTGTGGCCTCCGCCATGCGGCAGCACCGCCAGGTCCCCCGCGCACAGCTCCAGGGCGCCCGGAACGCCCTCCACCTCCAGCCGGGCCCCGCCGCGCGCGACGACGACGATGTGCGCGCCCGGGGCCGTCCCGAACTGGAGCCCCCACGGGGCGAACAGCTCGAAGCGGCCGTGCATCCGGGTGGACAGGCGCAGCGTGTCCAGCACCTCCGCCAGGACATCCGCCCCCTGGGCCTCCAGTGCATCTGGACGATCGGTCAATTTATTTGGACTGGATGCCATGGCACGTCCATAGCGCCTGGAGCATTCAACGGCCATGGCAAATACACTCAAGCTCCTCTCCCCCCTGCGGCTGGGCCGGCTCGAACTGAAGAACCGGCTGGTGATGGCCCCCATGACCCGCAGCCGGGCGCTGGTGGACGGCAACGTCCCCAACCCGCTGGCGGTGACCTATTACGCGCAGCGGGCGTCCGCGGGCCTCATCGTCTCCGAGGGCACCCAGGTCAGCCCCCAGGGCGTCGGGTACATCCGCACGCCGGGCATCCACTCGCCGGAGCAGGTGGCGGGCTGGAAGAAGGTGACGGACGCCGTGCACGCGGCGGGCGGGCTCATCTTCGCGCAGCTGTGGCACGTGGGGCGCGTGTCGCACCCGGACTTCCATGACGGCGCGCTGCCGGTGGCCCCCTCCGCCATCGCGGTGCAGCAGGAGGTCTTCACGTTCCAGGGAAAGAAGCCCGCGGTGACGCCCCGGGCCCTGGAGACGCATGAGCTTCCCGGCGTCGTCGAGCAGTTCCGGCAGGCGGCTCGCAACGCGAAGGAGGCGGGCTTCGATGGCGCGGAGCTGCACGGCAGCAACGGCTACCTGCTGGACCAGTTCCTGCGGGACGGCTCCAACCAGCGCACGGATGCGTACGGCGGCAGCATCGAGAACCGGGCGCGCCTTCCGCTGGAGGCGGCGCGGGCGGTGGCGGAGGTGTTCGGCGCGGACCGCGTGGGCTACCGGCTCTTTCCCCAGAACTTCCCGTACACGGGCATGCACGACTCCACGCCCGCGGAGACCTTCACGTACATCGCGCGGGAGCTGGGCAAGCTGGGCCTGGGCTACCTGCACGTGACCGAGCTCGTCACGGGCCCCGCCGCTCCGGCTCCCGAGCAGCGCATCACCCCGGCGATCCGCAAGGTCTTCCCGGGCATCATCATCGCCAACGGCGGCTACGACGCGCAGACCGGTGAAGCGGTCATCGAGCGCGGCGAGGCGGACCTCGTGGCGTACGGCGTGCCGTTCCTCGCCAACCCGGACCTGCCGGAGCGCTTCCGCCGGTCCGCCCCGCTCAACACGCCGGACGCGTCGACCTTCTTCCAGGGCGAGGAGCA
Source organism: Corallococcus exercitus (assembly GCF_042231735.1). Classification (GTDB taxonomy): domain Bacteria; phylum Myxococcota; class Myxococcia; order Myxococcales; family Myxococcaceae; genus Corallococcus; species Corallococcus exercitus_B. The sequence continues at coordinate 7,236,392 of NZ_CP102577.1, read as the reverse complement.
GGGCTTCACCAGCTACCCGGCGCTCACCTGAGCCCGGAAGGGAATCGTCATGAGCACGCAGCGAAGGCTGGAGCGAATCATCGACCTGCCCGAGCCCACACAGGGGCAGTTCGGGCCCGCGCACACGGTGGTGCCGGTCATCTCACCGGAGGACTACGCGCGGTCGGATCCGTTCATCCTGTTGATGGATGACCGCATCGACGGCAAGCCCATTGGCGGGCCGCACCCGCACGCGGGCTTCGAGACGGTGACCCTGGTGGTGAAGGGCGGAATGACCCACGACAGCGGCAAGCTGGGTGAAGGGGACGTGCAGTGGATGACGGCGGGCAGCGGCGTCATCCACGGCGAGGGGCTGGAGGGCGACCTGGGCCAGGCGCGCATCCTCCAGCTCTGGCTCACGTTGCCGAAAGCGCAGCGCTGGGTGCCGGCGGGGTTCCAGGACCTGCCGTACGCGGAGCTGCCGGTGCGGCGCGAGCCGGGCGTGGAGGTGCGGCTGTACAGCGGCACGTCGGGGCCGGTGCGGTCCCGGACGAAGAACTACGTGCCCGTCACGCTGGCGGAGTTCGTGTTCGAGCCGGGCGCGTCCCTCGAGCAGGACCTGCCCGCCGCGTACAACGGCTTCTTCTACGTGCTGGAGGGCGAGGTCGCGGTGGGGCCGGACCGCCGGGCGCTGAAGCCCGGGCAGGTGGGCTGGCTGGACCGGCCGGTGTCAGGTGGGGACAGCACGGTCCGCATCACCGGGACGACGCGTGCACGGGTGCTGTTGTACGCGGGCCAGCCGCAGCGGGACCCGCTGGTGAGCCACGGGCCGTTCATCGGGGACACCCAGGCGGACATCCTGAGGTCCATCGAGGGGTACCGCGCGGGCCGCTTCGGTCCACCGCCGCCGAGGTAGCGCGGCGGAGGACGCGCGGCCGTGCGTCAGCGGCTCTCGACGGGGGCCGGCGCCAGGGTGGCGGCGGCCGTCGCGCCGGCGTTGGCGCGCTCCAGGTGCGGACCCAGCTGGCCGGTCAGCATCAGCGCGGCCATGCGGAAGTCGGAGATGAGGGACCAGAGCGGGTACTTGAAGGTCGCGGGGCGGTTGTGCTCGATCTTGAAGTGGCTGGCCCACGCGAAGCCGTAGGCGCACACGAGGGCGGCGGGAATCAGCGCGCCGCGGCCAGTGGCGGCGGCGGTGACTCCCAGGCCCACGCCCAGGCTGGTGCCGGCGAAGTGCAGCCAGCGTGTCGACGCCTGCGAGTGCTCGCGCAGGTAGAACGGCCAGAACTCGCCATAGGTCTGGATGCGGTCGGACATGAAGTGAAGTTGTGTCCAGCTGCCTGCCTCCCGTCAACCCATGCGGGGCTCCTTCGTGCCCGCACCGACACCGTTCGGCCCCGGAGGCGCGGCAACCCGGAGCGGGACCGTGGGCAGGAGGGCAGCCAGGCGGTCCTCGACGCGGCCTGTCGTTTTCAGACGGGCCGGGAACAATCCGGTGCGGACGGCGAAGGCCGGGAGAGGCGCGGAATGCGCGTGTCGTGAAAGACTCGGGGCGCGCATGAGTGACTGGACGCCCAAGCTGAACCCGACGGTGGACCTGCGGCGGCTTCCGCTGAACGCGGAGGAAGGCTTCGTGCTGTCGCGGTTGGACGGCCACACCCGGGAGAAGGACCTGCCCGCGCTGACGGGGTTCCCGCCGGACAAGCTGCGGGACATCCTCGCGAGGCTGGTGTCGCAGGGAGCGCTGCTGCCGGGCACGGAGGCCGTGGCTCCCGTGAACACGGTGCGGCAGGCCGCGCCCTTGGAGGCCGAGCACCGCGCGCCGTCGCTCGACGCGAGCGACACGGAGCCCTTGCCGGAAGCGGAAGCCTCGGACGGCTCCGATGACGAAGCGGGTCCCGAGGAGGACGTGCCCGAAGCGGTGCTGGGGGACTTCCGCAAGCTCTTCGAGACGCGGCTGCACGGGCTGCCGGAGGACCAGCGGGTGGCGCTCGCGCACGGGGCGGAGGATCCGGAGCTGTCCGCGCTGTGCTTCGACCCGGTGCCCGCCGTCATCAAGGCCGTGCTGGAGAACCCGCGCGTGGGCCTGGCGCACGCACGGCTCATCGCGCGGCACCACCGCAACCCCGTGGGCCTGGAGGCGCTGGTGGCGCGGGCGGCCTTCGCTTCGGACACGGGCGTGCGCCGCTTCCTCGTGCGCAACCCGCAGCTGCCGGTGGCCCTCTTCCGCCGCCTGTGGGCGATGCGCCGCCTGATGGAGCACCACAAGCTCACGGTGGACCGCGACGTGCCGGAGCAGACGCGCCGCACCGCGCGCGAGCTCTTGCGCCAGCGCTTCTCCACCGGCCCGTCCGAGGAGAAGGTGGAGCTCATCCTCAACACGGAAGGCCGGGCCCTGGGTGCGCTCGTGGGCATGCCGGTGGACGGCAAGACGACGTCGCTGTTGTGTGGCCGCACGTACCGCTCGCCCATGCTGGTGCAGAACATCGCGCGCTGGAGCGCCGCGCCGCCCGCGCTCATCGCGCACCTGCTCAAGCAGGAGCTGGTCCGCCGCCAGCCCCAGCTGCGCATGATGCTCGCGCGCCACCCCAACGCCCCCGCTGACGCGAAGCGCGCCTGAGCCACATGCCCAGCCCCGAGGCCCGGGTCGTCCGCTCCCTGAAGCGCCACCTGCTCGCGAACGGGCTGCGCAGGTCGCGCGTCCTGCATCTGCTGGTGGATGCACATCCCTCGTACGTCCACAGCCCGTTCGCCCGGGAGCTGGAGCCCATGACCCGGCTCACGCTGGAGGGCGCGCGTCCAGACATCCTGTGCAGCGTCGCGCAGCCGGAGGGCATCCTCGTCGCGGGCATCGAGGTCAAGGCGTCCGACAGGGATTGGGTCAAGGGCCTGGGCCAGGCCCACCGCTACCGCGCGGGCGTCCACCACGCGTACCTCGCGCTCCCCACGTCCCCCTCGGACGTCCACCGCTCCGCCCTGTCGATGGCGCGCGACACGGGCGTCGGCATCCTCGCCCTGGACGCGCAGCAATGGGTGGAGGTGGCGCCGCCCGCGGATCCCACCCCGCTGCCCCGCGCCGTCTCCCAGGCCTCCGCCATCCTCGAAGGCGTTCCCGTCGCGCGCAGCCTCCAGCTCAACCACCCGCTCAACTACCTCGCGGCCACCTTCCTCGCGGCGCACCTCGCGCCGTCCCAGTCGCTGCTGACGGCGCTCGCGCAGCAGTGGAGCGACCTGGGGAGCGAGGGTGCCCGGCGTCATGCCGCCACCGGCGCCAGCACGCTCGGGCTGCTGGACCTGGACGGGCGGCCCACCCTCGAAGGCCAGGCCGTCGCGGACCTCCTGGACGCGCTCCAGTTCAAGCCCACCGCCCGCTACGAGAAGCGCAAGCGGCTGCTGGAAGCCCACGAGGCGTTCGCCGCCGTGGCGCGCTTCGTCCTCATCCGTCAGCCCGCGGTGCGCCTCATCCACCGGACCCTCGCGGACCGCGGAGGAGAGCTCACGCTGCCAAAGCTGGCCGTGGAAGCAGGCCGCGAGGACCCGGCGCTGGCGACAGCCCTCTTCCTCGCGGACCCCTCCGGTGAGCTCAAGCCGGGCTTGCGGGGACCGGACTTCAACCCGTCCACCGTCTTCAAACTCAAACAGAACCTCTGGCACGCGGGCCTGCTCGCCACCAAGGCCCACGGCTCCTCCGGCAAGAAGGCCACCGTCTACCGGCCGGAGGAAGACCTCTGGGCCCTGCCGCGCGGCGTGTGATGCGGCTTCAGGGCTTGCGCGCCGTGATGAGCGGCTGGTTGAAGCCCGTCTCCTCCGGCGTGTACCAGCGCGGATCCACCAGCCCCGCCTTGGTGAGCGCCTGCTCCAGCTCCACGGGCTCCAACAGGCGGTAGACGCCGGTGTGCTCGGTGGTGTGCCAGACGCCGGACTCCTGGCGCAGGATGAACTGGCGCACCGTGTACTGCCTCTCATCCACCGCCCAATCCCAGACCTGGAAGAGCACGCGGCGGCCCAGCGGGGTGTCCAGCACGCGCTCGGCGGTGAAGCGCGGCCGCTTCTCCAGGAGCGCGGTGTGGTCGCGCAGGCTCGCCACCAGCAGCCCCCCGGGCACCAGGCGTGACGCCATCGCGTGCGCGGCGTCCTCCAGGTCCGAGTCCTCCAAGAGGTGCGCCATCGCGTTGTCGCACGACATCACCACGTGGAAGGTGCCCGGCACCTGCCAGTCCAGCATCCGCATGTCCGCCACGCCGGTGGTGATGCTCACGTGCATGGCGCGGGCTTCCCGCTCCGCGCGCGCCACGGCCGAAGGGCTCAGGTCCGTGGCGTGCACCGCGTAGCCCCGCGACGCCAGCCCCAGCGCCTGCGTGCCGATGCCGCACGCGCAGTCCAGCACCCGGCGCGGCGGCGGCGCGCCTGAACGGCGCAGCAACGCGTCCAGCACCGCGCCCTGCCGGTCCACCGACTGCTCCCAGTCCGCGAAGAGCAGGTGGTACTCCTCGGCCAGCCCTTCGTAGAAGTCCAGGACGCTGTCAGACATGACGGCCTCCTCCTTTAACACCCCCATGCGAGCCGTCACGCGCGCGGACGCCAGACGTCGCCTGGGCGTCATGTCGCTGGCGGGAGGTCTTCCCCTCTGTGAGCTGTTACCAGGAAGACGGGACTCGGGAAGCCCGCGCGGGCATGGGCGGACACCGGGCAGGATGCCCCGTCGTCCCCCGCGTGAAGCACGCGCGCACCCGAAGCAAGGAGCCCCGATGTTGATGCTGACGCCCTCGCAGGTCCGCCTGGGATGGGCCGCCGCGAACAAGGCGGAGGCCATCCGCCTGGTCGGACAGGTGATGGTGGAGTCCGGCTTCATCTCGCCCGGCTACGTGGACAGCATGCTCAAGCGCGAGCAGGTGTCCGCGACCTTCCTCGGCTGCGGCATCGCCATTCCGCACGGCCTGCCGGAGGCGCGCGACCTGGTGCTGCGGACGGGCGTCGTCGTGGTGCAGTTCCCCGCCGGGGTCGTCTGGAGTGAGGACGGCCATGCGCGCCTCGTGGTGGGCATCGCGGCGAAGTCCGATGAACACCTCCAGGTGCTCGCCAACCTCACCGGCGTGCTGGGTGACGAAGCCCGCTCCGCGGCCCTGGCCTCCACGTTGGATGCGGCCGCCATCGTCCAGGCGCTCAACGGCCCCGGCGCGGATTCGGAGCCGGAGCTGGACTCGGAGCCACAAGCCGCTCCCGTGCTCGACGGCCGCGCGCTCCAGGTCCTGTCCCCCTCGCCGCATGGCCTGCATGCACGTCCCGCGACGGCGCTGGTGGAGGTGGTGCGCCGCTTCCGCGCGGACGTCACCGTCCACCACGAGGGGCGGCAGGCGAACGCCCGCAGCGTCCTGTCGCTCCTGCGCCTGGGCGCCCGGGGCGGCACGACGCTGACGCTCACCGCGGAGGGGGACGACGCGGACGCGGTGCTCCTCGCGCTGCGCGACGCCTTCGACGCGGGCCTGGGCGAGGCCACTGCCCACGCGTCCACTGCGAAGGCGGAGCCACCGCCCACGGTCGTGCTCGACTACGAGGGGACGCTGGTCGCGGGCCTGTCCGCGTCGCCGGGCATCGCGGCCGGTCCCGTCTGGGCCTTCCAGCGCGAGCAGCTGGAGGTGGAGGAGCGGGCCGCCGACGCCGCGAGGGAACACCTGTTGCTGGAGGAGGCGCTGGCCGGGGCGGCGGCGGAGCTGCGCCAGCTTCACGAGGGCTTCCTCTTGAAGGCCGGAGCGCAGCGGGCCGCCATCTTCAAGGCGCACCTGGAGCTGCTGGACGACCCGGAGATGCTGTCGGAGTCCCACGGCCTCATCGACACGGGCCTGAGCGCGGGCGCGTCCTGGCGCCGCGTCTTCGAAAGCCGCGCGGAGGCGCTGGCCGCGCTGGACGAGCCGGTGATGGCCGCGAGGGCCGCCGACCTGCGGGACGTGGGCCGGCGCGTGTTGCGGCCACTGGCGAAGGTGCTGGAGGGCGAGCCCACCTTCCCGGACCACCCCGTGGTGCTGCTGGCGGAGGACCTGGCGCCGTCGGACACCGCGAAGCTGGACCCCGCCATGGTGCTGGGACTGTGCACGGCGAGCGGCGGCACCACGTCGCACACGGCCATCATCGCGCGCTCGTTGGACCTGCCGGCGGTGGTGGCGGTGGGGCCGTCGGTGCTGGACCTGCGCGATGGACAGCACTGCATCCTGGACGGGGACGCGGGCGTGCTCGTCGTGGGCCCTTCGGAGCGGGACCGGACGAAGGCCGCGCACCAGCGCGAGCGGATCCGCACGCGGCGCGAGGAGGAGAAGCTGGAGCGCTACCGGCCCGCCATCACGCTCGACGGCAAGCGCGTGGAGGTGGCCGCGAACATCAGCGAGGCCGCGGATGCGCGCAAGGCCGTGGACGCGGGCGGCGAGGGCGTGGGCCTGATGCGCACGGAGTTCCTCTTCCTCAAGCGCGACGAGCCGCCCGGCGAGGAGGAGCAGTTCCACGCGTACCGCACCATGGTGCACGCGCTGAACGGCCTGCCGCTCATCCTGCGCACGCTGGACATCGGCGGGGACAAGCACGTGCCGTATCTGTCGCTGCCGGCGGAGGAGAACCCGTTCCTCGGCGTGCGCGGCATCCGGCTGTGCTTCGAACGGGAGGACCTGTTCCGCACGCAGCTGCGCGCCATCCTGCGAGCGTCGAAGGAGGGGCCGGTCCGCATCATGTATCCGATGGTGTCGATGCCCGAGGAGCTGACGAAGGCCCGCGCCATCACCGAGTCCGTGCGCCGCGAGGTCGGCGCGGAGCCGGTGGAGACGGGCATCATGATTGAAGTGCCCTCGGCGGTGATGATGGCGGAGCGGCTGGCGCGCGACGTGTCGTTCTTCTCCATCGGCACCAACGACCTGACGCAGTACGTGCTGGCGATGGACCGGCAGCACCCGGTGCTCGCGCCCCAGGCGGACGGCCTGCACCCGGCGGTGCTGCGCATGGTGGACCTCACGGTGAAGGCGGCGAGGAAGGCGGGCATCTGGGTGGGCGCGTGCGGTGGCATCGCGGGCGACCCGTCCGGCGCGGTGGTGCTGTCCGGCCTGGGCGTCACGGAGCTGAGCGTGGCCATCCCCAGCATCCCGGCGGTGAAGGCGCTGCTCCGGGGCATCTCGATGGCGGACGCGGAAGGGCTGGCCCGGTTGGCGCTGGAGTGTGGCAACGCCGCCGAGGTGCGCGGCCTGGTGCGCGGCCTGCTGGTCCGGAACGGAGCGAAGGCGTGAGGCCGACGAAGCCGGGCGTGGTGACGGTCACGTTGAACGCGGCCATCGACCAGACGCTGGAGTGTCCGGGGTTCACAGCGGGCGCGGTGAACCGCGTGGTGGCGGAGACGCGCACGCCGGGAGGCAAGGGCATCAACGTGGCGGCGTTCCTCGCGGGAGGTTCCCGGCCGGTGACAGCGGCGGGCTTCCTGGGCACGGACAACGTGCCGCTGTTCGAGGCGCTGTTCCGCGAGCGCGGCATCCAGGACCGCTGCCTCCGGCTGCCCGGCTCCAGCCGCGTGAACATCAAGGTCGTGGACCGCACGAGCAGCGCGGTGACGGACCTGAACCTGCCCGGCCTGCGAGTCCCGGAGGAGGCACTGGACGCGCTGACGGCGACGCTGGATGCGCTGACGGAGGACCACGGCTGCTTCGTGCTGTCAGGCAGCGTGCCGGCGGGAGTGCCCGCGTCCATCTACGCCACGCTGACGGAGCGCCTGCGAGCGAAGGGAGCGCTGGTGGCGGTGGACACCAGTGGAGAGCCGCTGCGTCAGGCGGTGGCCGCGAAGCCGGACTTCGTGAAGCCGAACGTGCACGAGTTGGGCGAGCTGGTGGAGCGTCCGTTGAGGAACCCGGGCGAAGTGGCACGTGCCGCGCGTGAGCTGCACGCGGGAGGAATCGGGCTGGTGGTGGTGTCGCTGGGAGCGGACGGCGCGCTGTTCATAGCGGACGACGGAGCATGGCGAGCACTGCCACCGCCCGTGGAGGTGGCGAGCACCGTGGGCGCGGGAGACGCGCTGGTGGCGGGAGTGCTGGCGGCGAGGCTGGACGGCCACGACCTGGAGACCTGCGCGAGGAGGAGCACGGCCTTCGCGGCGGGGAAGCTCGCGAGGGTAGGCCCGGTGCCGCCGACGCCGGAGCGCGTGGCGGAGCTGGTCTGCGCGGTGCGGGTGCACCCGCTGGGCCCAGGGTGAGACGGGGCCATGAAGGGCACCTCCCGCCCGGCACAGTCCCAACCGGTCCGACTGTCGGACAGGTTTCCGCCGCCCGGACAAGGCAGGCAACGGGGCGGGCCCGCCGACCTCCAAACCTGTCCGACTGTCGGACAGGTTTCCCACTGCCCGACCAAGGCGGCCGACGGGGTGGGCCGCGTTCCTCCAAACCTGTCCGACTGTCGGACAGGTTTCCGCTGCCCGGCCACGGCGGGCGACGGGGCGGGCCCGCGGTTCTCCAAACCTGTCCGACTGTCGGACAGGTTCGTGCGGTGCGCCCCGGACGGGGAGCCCCAAGCGGTTCTTACCTTCTCATTCCAGGGGACAGCTTTCAGGTCCGAGGGATGGAGGGAATCGGATGGCATGGCATGGATGCGCCAGCCATTCCCGGCGGACGACGGCGAAGCGGAGGAGCGGCTGCATGCGCGGGCCCCGAAGCAGTGGCTCCGAGCGGCAGCAGGCGCGGAGCAGGTGAGGTCGACAGGCTCCACTTGAGAGACAGCGGCACGACAAGGACTCGACGACGATGGCGAAACTGGTGGCGGTCACCGCCTGTCCCACGGGCATCGCGCATACCTTCATGGCGGCCGAGGCGCTGCGCCGCGTGGCGGACCTCAAGGGCCACGAGCTCTCCGTGGAGTCGCGCAGCGCGGAGGGCGTACGCACGCCGCTGGATGAAGCCGTGGTGGCGCAGGCGGAAGCCGTCATCCTCGCCGCGGACATCACCGTGGACGAGTCGCGCTTCCAGGGCAAACCCCTGGTCCGCACCTCCACGGCGGTGGCCATCCGCGACACCGAGCGCATCATCGACGAGGCCGTGGCCCGCGCCACGCTGCATCGCAAGACGACGGCCTCCGAGCCAGCCCCGCCCCCTGCAACGGATGCGTCCCGCGCTGGCGCGGAGTCACCGCACGGTGAAACCTCGCGCAGGACGGTCTCGCCAGCTGGCATCACGCCTCCCTCATCCGCCCCCGGAACACCGCGCCGTGCGGACATTCCAGGCGAAGGCGCTGCCCCACCCCCGGTCGCGCACGGCAGCGCCTCGCGCCGCGCGGACACCGCCACGCGCACGCCCCCGTCCTCCACTCCCGCGGGCACCCTGGTCGCGGTGACGGCCTGCCCCACCGGCATCGCGCACACCTTCATGGCCGCGGAGGCCCTCACGCGCGCCGCCCGCGCCCGGGGCTACGCCATCCGAGTGGAGACCCAGGGCTCCGTGGGCGCGAAGAACACGCTGACCTCGGAGGAGATCGCCCAGGCGGACGCGGTCATCATCGGCGCGGACACCCACGTCTCCACGGAGCGCTTCGCCGGCAAGCGCCTCCTCCAGACCTCCGTGGGCGAAGCCCTCAAACAAGCCGACCGCGTCGTGGAGCAGGCCCTCGCCCTGCCCCCACCGCCAGGTGCCCTCCCTTCCCTCCCCGCCGCCCCCGCCCGCGCCGAACCCGCGGGCGCGTACAAGCACCTGCTCACCGGCGTGTCGTTCATGCTCCCGTTCGTCGTCGCGGGTGGCCTGCTGCTGGCGCTGTCGTTCGTCTTCGGCATCGACGCGTACAAGCAACCCGGCACGCTGCCCGCCGCGCTGAAGGGCATTGGCGACGCGGCCTTCGCGCTCATGGTGCCCGCGCTCGCGGGCTACCTCGCCTGGTCCATCGCGGACCGCCCCGGCCTCGCGCCGGGCTTCATCGGCGGCATGCTGGCGAACCAGCTCAACGCGGGGTTCCTCGGCGGCATCGCGGCGGGCTTCCTCGCGGGCTACGTCACGCGCTTGCTGCGCGACCGCATCCGGCTGCCCGCGAACCTGGAGGGCCTCAAGCCGGTGCTCGTCCTCCCGCTCCTGTCCGCGCTCATCGTCGGCCTGCTGATGACCTACGTCATCGGCGCGCCCGTGGCAGCGCTCATGGGCGCCCTCACCCGCTTCCTCCATGGCCTGTCCGGCACCAACGCCGTGCTCCTGGGCCTGCTGCTGGGCGCGATGATGGCCGTCGACACCGGGGGCCCCATCAACAAGGCCGCCTATGCCTTCGGCGTGGGCCTGCTCGGCTCCAACACCTTCACCCCCATGGCCGCGGTGATGGTCGCGGGCATGACGCCACCCCTGGGCATCGCCCTCGCCACCGTGGTCGCGAAGCGCCGCTTCACCCTCCAGGAGCGCGAGGCCGGCAAGGCCGCCGCCGTGCTGGGGCTCGCCTTCATCACCGAGGGCGCCATCCCCTACGCGGCCCGCGACCCGCTGCGCGTCATCCCCGCCATGGCCTTCGGCTCCGCCGTCGCGGGCGCCGTGTCCATGGGCTTCGGCTGCGCGCTGCGAGCCCCCCACGGCGGCGTCTTCGTCCTCGCCATCCCCAACGCCGTGCAGCCGCTGGGCCCCTACGTGCTGGCGCTCGTCGCGGGCACGCTGGCCACCACGCTGGCGCTCGTCGTGCTCAAGCGGCCCCTGCCGGACGCGGGCTGATCAACACCCGCGGGGCAGATGCACCTGGAAGGTGGTGCCCGCCTCCGCCGTGGACACCACCTCCACCTCGCCGCCGTGCGCGCGGACGATCTGGTTCACGATGAAGAGGCCCAGCCCCACGCTGCGGTGCTCGCTGCCCTCGGTGGTGCCCCGGGTCATGGGCTCGAAGAGCACGGGCAGCAGCGCCGGCGGGATGGGCGTCCCCGCGTTCGTCACCGCCAGCACCACCTCCCGCTCGTCGCCGCGCGCCTCCACCCGGATGTGCGCGCCCGGAGCGCTGTACTGCACGGCGTTGGTGAGGAGGTTGGTCAGCACCTGCGCGATGCGGTCCGGGTCCCACTTCCCGCGCCCGTTTCCCTCGCACACCAGGTCCAGCGAGCGCCCCTGCGCGGTGAGCCGCACCTCGTCCACCACCTGCTCGGCGACCTCGTGCAGGTTCATGGGCTGGGGCTTCACCGGCAGGGGCATGCCCGTGCGCACGTGGGTGAAGTCCAAAAGGTCGCGGATGAGCCGGTTCGCCCGGTCCGACGAGTCGAGGATGCGCCGCAGCCCCCGCCGGGCCCTGTCGTCCAGGTCCGTCCTGCGCATCAGCGTCGCCGCCGCCAGCGAGATGGCGTTGAGCGGGTTGCGCAGGTCGTGGCTGACAATGCCCATCAGCTGCTCGCGCAGGACGGACGCCTCGTGGGCGCCCAGCAGCTGCGAGTCGCGCTCGGAGAGCGCCTCCTCCTGCTCCAGCTGGTGGCCCACCAGGTCGCCCAGGTGGCGGAAGACCTCCAGCGCGTCGTCGGTGAGGTCCGCGGGCCTCGAGTCCAGCGCGCACATCACGCCGAAGTAGTCCCCGTTGCGCCGGTACAGCGGCACCGCGATGTAGCTCTCCACGTTGTACATCTTCGGCGCGGGGTGGTTCTGGAAGCGCGGGTCCTGGCTCGCGTGGTTCACCCGCAGCGGCGTCCCCATGTTCCGCACGGTGTTGCAGAACGTGGTGCTGACGACCAGCGTGTCCCCGGCCTTCAGCCCGAAGCCCATCTCGTCCAGCACCGCGCAGCACGTCCACGACTCCGGCGTCACGCGCGCCACCACCGCCAGGCGCAGCCCCGTGGTCCGCGTCAGCACCCGCAGCACCGTCTTCACCGCTTCGATGCGCCCTACGGCGTCCACGTCCGCGGAGGGGGAAGCCGGGGCATGGAGGTGGGGCGGCGCAGGCTGGGAAGGGCTCATGAAGTTCCTCACGGACGATTTTATCCGTCGCACCCGAGCGACGCTCCTGGACTTGCGTCCATGGCGGCACGCATCCGCTCGCGAACTAGGCCTGGCCACCGACCGTACGGCCCTCGAGCTTCTCGATGGCCGCACGCACGGCGGGCGGCACCGGCACCTTCTCGTGCGTGGCGTAGCGCAGCGTCACGATGATGGAGCCACCGCGCGTGTAGAGGACGCCGTCGTCCGCGCCCGCCACCGCGTGCTCGAAGGTGATGGAGGAATTGCCCACCCGCGTGACGCGCGCGCCCGCCACCAGGTTCACCGGGAACACCACCGGCTTGAGGTAGTCCGCGTGCGTGTTCGCCAGGATGGGGCCCACCCCATCCGCCATCGTCGTGTCCGCCCCCGCGCCGGACGGCCCCACCAGCCCGATGCGGGCCATGTACGCGATGCGCGCGGACTCGAACCAGGTGAACGTGCGGGCGTTGTTCACGTGCCCGAACGCGTCCATCTCGCTCCAGTGCACGGGGAAGGGCACGACGACGGGGAAGTCCTTCAGGGAAGCGTTCGACATGCCCCCAGGCTCTCAGGGACCGTCCCGCCAGGGAACGGAAACCACGCCTGCCTGCCCTCCAGGAGCCCCGGGCAGGCATGCTAAGCCAGGGGTCCATGGCTCTCCGGTCCACGCTGGCGCCGCCCGCCTTCCCGTCTTCGTCCTCCGCCGTCCAGGGGCCCCGCCATGGCCGGTGAGCCCCTGCGGCCTGAAGGGGACCGCCGCTACGACCCGCCCGCGCCCTGGGAGGAACAGGGCCCCACGCCGCCGCCGCACGTGGTGCGCGAGCGCGGCAGCGCCACCGCCACCAAGCCCCAGAAGCACGCGGACATGGTGCGCTGGCTGCACCCCACGCAGGTGCTGCGCACGGGCCTGGACGCGGTGGTGGCCACGGTGTTCGGCGCGAGAGCGGACCACCGGCTCATCGAGGCGGTGGTGCGTCCGCAGCAGCCCTACTTCGACTACTCGCAGGAGACGGGCGCGGACGGCGACTTCTGGCTCGACTACGTCTCCGACATCGGCGACGGCTGGGACTCCACCTACGCGGTGGCGCGCCTGCTGGCGCTGCCGGAGCTGCGGCTCCCGGAGGAGGACGGCAAGACGGCCCACGTCACGCCGCGAGGCCGCGTCCTGGTGTTCGGCGGGGACGAGGTCTACCCCGGCGCCAGCCGCGAGACGTACGAGGAGCGCACGGTGCAGCCCTACGAGGCCGCCATGCGCCGCTCGCAGTCACCGCACCCGGACCTGTTCGTCATCCCGGGCAACCACGACTGGTACGACGGCCTGTCCGCGTTCATGCGGCTGTTCTGCGCGCAGCGCTGGGTGGCGGGGCGCCGCACGCGGCAGAGCCGCAGCTACTTCGCGCTGAAGCTGCCGAAGAACTGGTGGCTCATCGGCACGGACGTGCAGCTCAACAGCGACATCGACGTGCCGCAGGTGGAGTACTTCCGCCACGTCGCCGAGCAGATGGGCCCCGACGACCGCGTCATCCTCTGCAACGCGGAGCCCGCGTGGGTGCTGGCGGCGGCGGCCCGGCGCGCCAAGGGCAGCTACCTGGAGAACAACCTGGAGTACCTGGAGGAGAAGGTGCTCGGGCGGCGCATCGCCGTCTTCCTCGCGGGAGACTTGCACCACTACCGCCGGCACGAGGACGACACCGGCCAGCACCGCATCACCGCGGGCGGCGGCGGCGCCTTCATGCACCCCACGCACGCGCCCGCGGCGCCCGTGCTGCGCGACGGCTCCACGCTGCGCAAGAGCTTCCCGGACGAGCCCACGTCGCGGAAGCTCGCGCGCAAGAACCTGTTCCTCATCCGGTACAGCCCGCTGTTCGGGCTCATCACCGGCCTGTGGTACCTGCTGCTCGCGCTGGCGGCCTACGCGGAGGTGGGCTCGCTGGGCCTCTCCCGCCTGCCGGAGGTGGTGACGGCGGTGGCCAACAGCATGGTCAACCGGCCCTGGACGCTCATCCTCGGGATGGTGACGGTGGGTGGCCTCGCGGGGCTGGCGGACGCGGCGCTCGGGAAGTGGCGGGCGCTGCTGGGCAGCCTGCACGGGGTGGCGCACATCGTGGCGGCGTTCTTCATCGCCTGGGGGGCCACGTACTTCACGGTGAGCAAGCTGGGCGTGTGTCCGGTGCTGACGCCGGATGGCGCGCACTGCGCGGACGGCTGGCTGCACCTGGCGGGCAAGTTCTTCTTCTCCTGCGCGTTCACGTTCGTGGGCGGCTTCCTCGTGGGCCCGTTCATCACGGGCCTGTACCTCTGGCTGAGCGTGAACTTCTTCGGCGCGCACTCCAACGAGGCCTTCGGGTCGCTCGCGCTGCCGGACTGGAAGAACTTCCTGCGCATGCGCATCGGGAAGGACGGGGCGCTGACCATCTATCCCGTGGGCCTGGAGCGCGTGCCGCGCAAGTGGAAGCCCACCGGCGCGGGGCCCATGGCGCCCGCGTTCGACCCGGACGACCCCCACGCCACCGAGCCGTTCCTCATCGAGCCGCCCATCCGCGTCTGCCGCTGACGCCCTCCCGCCGTGCGCATGACGGGAGGGCGGCCGGAGCCGGAGGGCTCCTAGCGGGACACGGTCTCGCCGGAGAGCGACACCGCCTTCGCCGTGCTCTGCACGAGCACCTGGTCGATGTCCTGGGCGTCACCCGCGCTCGGCACGTCCGAGACCAGCACCAGCAGGTCTCCCATGACGATCTCCGGCATCGCCTTGATGGTGTCCCCCACCGAGAAGGGGCCGAAGGGCGACTGGTAGGAGAAGTCGAGGTGGGGATACTGGCCGTTGCCGAGCACCCACGGGTTGCTGTCCACCGCGTGGCGGCACGGAATCTTGCAGTAGTTGCACTCGATGGAGCCGCCGCCACACAGCTTCATGCACGCCCTGTAGTTGAGGGTGGTGCAGGCCGGCCGGCCAAAGCCCGCGATGGACTTCGCCCCCACGCTGCCGCTGGGCAGTCCGCTCACGGAGGCCACGAGCTTGCCCCCCAGGAACACCATTGCCGAGTAGGTGGTCGGCTTGCCGTCCGCGTCCACGAAGCTCGCCGAGAACTCCTGCCCTTCGGACGTGTCCGTGACGATGGAGGTGCCAACCACCTTGCCGCCCGAGACGACCGTCTTGACGGTCGACTCGCGGGCCTCGCCGGAGGGCTCGTGGGCCACCGCCGCGCTCCAGCCCTTGGCCTGCTCGGTGTCCACGCTCACGCCGTCCTTCCCGGACGCGTCAGGGAGCTGGGCGAGCAGCTCCTTGCCATCCACCACCAGCTTCGCGCCGCCCACGGAGCAGTGCTTCATCCCCGAGAACAGGACGCAGTCCTGCGCCTGCGCCTGCGCGAGCGGAAGGGCCAGGGCGAACAGCGTGGCGAGACCGGAGTGAGCAAGACGGCGGAACAGACGCATGAGGGGGGGCTCCTGACAGGCTCCGGGGAAAATCCCAGGAAGACGGCCAGCGCCGCTTTCATCCCATGTGCCAATGACTCCGCGTGAAGCCCGAAACCCCAATCCCAGGCATGAGCACCGTGCCCGGAGTGAACTTGTGACATCGGGTGCCACAGCCCCAGGGGGTTCTGTGACTCGCGGGGCTACAGGTCCTTGGAGGGCCGCGCCGCGTCCTCCACCAGCGGCGCGATGCCGGGCTGCCTGCGGGTGAGCGTCACGTAGTCCTGGAGGGCCGCGTCCAGGCCCACGTCGCGCTTCGCGCGCTCGGACAGGAACCACTTGTGCTCCAGCACCTGGCAGTAGAGCTCCGCGGTGTCCGCCGCGCGGCCCAGCTCCTTCTGGAGGCGAGACAGCGTGGGGTGGTAGCGCTCGTCCAGCCAGCGGAACGCGGCCACGCTCAGGGGCACGCTGCGGTCCAGCTTGCGCGTGAGCGTGGCCTTCATCTCCTGCATCTCGTTGAGCAGCAGGCTCGCCTGACGCTCCTCCGCGACGATGCCGGTGAGCGTGTGCAGCTGGTGCCGGTGGTACTCGCGGTCCGTGACGATGGTGCGCATGCGCAGCTGGCTGCCCTGCCCGCTCGCCAGCAGCTCCACCTCGCCCACGGAGAAGCCCAGGTCGTTGAGCGTGCGGATCCGCTCGTGGATGCGGTAGCTCTCGTGCGGCTGGAGGATGAGCTCGCGGTTGATTTCCGCCCACAGCCGCTCGTAGCGCTGGCGGATGCTGGCCGCCGTCTCCTGCCAGGCCTCCAGCTCCTGCGGCAGCTCCTCCGCCAGCTCCACGCGCGCGGCCAGGTCCGCCAGGCCTCCGGCGACGTTCTCCTCCATGATCTGCAGGTCCATCTCGCGCTGACCGGCGGACAGCTGCTCGTGCAGCTCGGACGTCTCCGCGTCCACCGCGTACGCCTGCAGCTCGCCCGCGTCGCGGCGGAAGAGCACGTTGGAGAGCGAGCAGTCCCCCCAGAAGAAGCCGCCCAGGTGCAGCCGCACCAGCAGGCCCGCCATCGCGTCCAACAGCCGCGAGCGGTAGCGCTCCAGGCCCTGGTGCATGAACAGCGCGCGGTACGGCAGCGACGAGGCGAGGTACTGGGTGATGAGCAGCCCGGGCCGGTCCCCGGGCGCGGAGTCCAGCCCCTCCTCCGTCTGGACCGCGAGGCCCACGGGACACACCGACGGCAGCCGGCGGTCCTCCAGGCCGCGCAAGAGGTCGTACTCGCGCTGCGCCACGCGCGCGGGCGTCTCCTTGAAGGCGTAGATGGTGGCGCCGTAGCTGACGAAGACGACGACGTGCCGGGACAGGCCGCGCGGCACCTCCACCACGCGCGGTGAACGCTCCGTCCAGGCCTCCAGCGGCAGCTCCCACGGAAGGTCGAGGAAGTCCGGGTGCCCCTGCCGGATATGCAGGGAGTGGAGGCGGCGCGCGGGGTGGGACATGGCGGCCACAAGCCTACTGTCCGGGTGAGCGCGCTTCACGGACGCCGTGCGCTGGCCCGTGTGGAACGTTCGCTGTTAGAGGGAGAGGCCATGCGCCCCCTCCGCGGACTCTCCCTCTGCGGCGCGGCCCTGCTGTCGGCCTGCGCCGGTTCCTCGCCTTCGACTCCCGTCACCCCGCCCGCGTCCGGAAACATCACGCTCGCCGCGCCCGCGGGAGACGCGTGGTACCGGGGCGCGGTGTTCTACGAGGTGTTCGTGCGCAGCTTCCAGGACTCCAACGGCGACGGCGTGGGAGACCTGCCGGGGCTCATCTCGCGGCTGGACTACCTGAACGACGGCAACCCGGCGACGAAGGACGACCTGGGCGTGGACGCGCTGTGGCTGATGCCGGTGTTCGCGTCGCCCAGCTACCACGGCTACGACGTGACGGACTACGAGCGCATCCAGACGGCGTACGGCTCGCTGGAGGACCTGCAGCGGCTGTGTGACGAGGCGCACCGCCGGGGCATGCGCGTCATCCTGGACTTCGTCATCAACCACACCAGCTCGCAGCATCCGTGGTTCGTGGACTCGGCGTCGTCGCCGCAGTCGGCGAAGCGCGACTGGTACCAGTGGCGTGCGAACAACCCGGGCTGGGCGCAGCCGTGGGACATCTATTCGCAGACCAACACGTGGCATCAGCAGGACAGCGGCTGGTACTACGGCGCCTTCTGGGGCGGCATGCCGGACCTGAACCTCCAGACGCCCGCGGTGCGCGAGGAGATGAAGCGCCTGGCGACGCTGTGGCTTCAGCGCGGCGTGGACGGCTTCCGGCTGGACGCCGCGCGCTACCTCATCGAGACGGGCAGCGGCGCGGGCCAGGCGGACACGCCGGAGACGCACGCGTTCTGGAAGGAGTTCTCCGCGCACGTGCGTTCGGTGAAGCCGGACGCGGTGCTGGTGGGTGAGAACTGGAGCGAGACGCCGTCGGTGGGGAAGTACTACGGCTCCACGGCGACGGTGCCGGGCGGGGACGAGCTGCCGCTCAACTTCAACTTCCCCCTGTCCGCGCGAGTGATTGAGGGCATCAACGCGGGCAACGGCGGGGGTGTGGCGGCGAAGCTGCTGGAGATGAAGAACAACTATCCGGCCGGTGTGGCGGACGCGCCCTTCCTCACCAACCACGACATGGTGCGGCTGGCGACGCAGTTCACCCACGACGGGGCGAAGCTGGGGCTCGCGGCGTCGGTGTTGCTGACGCTGCCGGGCGCGCCGTTCCTCTACTACGGCGAGGAGGTGGGCCTGGGGAACGGCAACGCCAACAACGACGAGTCCAAGCGCACGCCGATGCCCTGGACCGCCGCGGCGGGCGGAGGCTTCACCACGGGCTCACCGTGGTACGCGTTCTCCAGCGGCCGGGAGACGGCGAACGTGGAGGCGCAGCGGAGCAACCCGGGGTCGCTGCTGTCGCGCTACCGGTCGCTCATCCACGCGCGCCAGGGCTCGGAGGCGCTGCGCAACGGAGGCCTGCGGCTGTTCACGCCGACGACGGGCGTGTCGCGCTCGCTGGCGTTCGTGAGGACGCTGGGAGACGAGCAGGTGCTGGTGGTCCACAACTTCTCCACCGCGCAGGAGTCGGTGGGGCCGTTCGACGTGGAGGCCACGACGGCGGAGCCGCTGTTCCTGGACCCCGGCGTGACGCCGCTCTCCGGCGGCACGGGAGCGTGGAAGACGAGCGTGCCGGCGCGCTCCACGGGCATCTGGCGGCTGCGTTAGCTGACGACGGGCTGACGCCAGGAGCGGGAGAGGTGGCCTTCTCCCGCGGCGCTGAAGCGGCGGATGAGCTCCGCCGCCGCGCCCTTGCCCTGGCGGAGCAGCCATTGCAGCTCCGCGGGCATCAGCGCCTTCACGGTGAGCAGGCGGACCTCGCCTCCGGGAAGCGTGAAGCGCGAGGGCAGTGAGTCCGTCTCCATGCCAATGAGCACGGCCACGCGGCCCTCGGGGGTGACGAGGGTCTCAGGCATGCCCACGCCGTCCACCTCCATGGACAGCGTGCCTTGAGACAGGGTGACACGGAGCTTCTCGAACTCGGCGATCTCGTAGGCCACGCGTTCGAGCAGATGCACCGGCCAGCTCTTCCACACCTCCCCGAGCGGCTCCGGAGTCTCGATGGCGAGCTCCAGTCCGAAGCCAGCGGTAGGCCGATCCAGGATGTCGGAGTAGGGATCAGACAGGCCGTCCGTCACGATGAGCATGTGGCCATCAGGACGGCGCAAGGCGATCCAGTGCTGGCTCTTGGCGGGCCATGGGCCGCCCACGACGGGAGGGATGTAGAAGTCGTCGGACAGGGTGCCAAGCCCGCGCCACACGGCCGCACGGGCATGGTGAGCCTGGTCCCACAACTCGCCACGCCGCTTCGTCTCCGCACGCCGAACGGGGTCGAAGGTCGGAGGCCCCGTCACTGCTTCGAACACCGCGCCCGTGATGCCCTCGCGCTCCATCGCGGCCTTGATGTCCTCGGAGACAATGAGGACGACGTCCCATTCCGAGGGACGGAACACCCTGGCGTCGCCCACCTTTGACGGGTCAATGCGCATCTCAGAGATGAATCTGAGCGTGCCGACCTTCTCCGGAATCCCGTCCTCTTCGGTCCAAAACACCACATCCGATGATGCCTCCGTGTCGACACACGGGATGGTGCGGAGTGCATTGAGGATGAAATACGGCCCTGGGCGGGAATCGACTTCGACGGGGATCAACTCTACGTCGTTCGGAGCCAACTCCTGGAAAAGAGCCGCAAGCTTCGCATTGACGACCGGGGTGCTGAACGCCGCGTGAGAGTAATCACGGGATTCTCCCTCCACGTCCACCGGAAGCCTGATTTGCCCCTTGAAGTGGGCGGGTTCGCCCACCCTGAACTGCCAGGGGTCGTCGAGTTCCCGCCGTTGGGCATCGAGCGGATGCCCCAGACACCAGAATCCCTCTGAGACGTGCTCGGAAAGGTCGAAGTAGTTCATTGTCCCGATGAACCTCCTGCATCACTCAAGGCCAGTCACCCATCGATTCAGGTCTGTACCTTCCTTTTTGATCAAGCTCGCGAGACTTTGCAGTTCTCTCGTCAATGCAGCTCTGCAGTCTTGCATGGACCTGCATCGCGCCGTCACCCTATCCAGAACAGCAAATACCCTCTTGTGGTACGCCTCCGGGTGAGGCCCTT
This sequence comes from Corallococcus exercitus, assembly GCF_042231735.1. Taxonomy (GTDB): domain Bacteria; phylum Myxococcota; class Myxococcia; order Myxococcales; family Myxococcaceae; genus Corallococcus; species Corallococcus exercitus_B. Next base: position 7,216,407 of record NZ_CP102577.1, on the reverse strand, counting down.
TGTGCCCCGGCACGCGCACCCTGTTCGCGGGGTCATCGAGCGACATTCCCGCTTTGTCGAAGATCTTCTGGAACCTGGGTGACCACGGACCTCCGCGATTCGTGGCGGTCCAAAACTTGTTGGACGCAATGTGGTGCTCAGGCCCTTCCGCGTCCGTGCCACTCGCGATGGGGCTCTTGTCGTCCCGAGCGGACATGGCCACCGCGTTCGGCGCCAGCACCAGGGTGATGACACCCTCGGAGGACACCGCCGCGGACTCCACCTGCGCCGCCGCGCCCAGACGGACGCCCCCCACCTCCGCCGCCACCAGCGAGGCCTGCCCTGAACCCGGGAGCGTGGCGACCTTCGCCGCGAACGTCTCCGCCGTGCTGCCCACCGCCGCCAGCGCCAGCATCACGAACGCCCGCGCCGCGTTCTTCCCCATCACCTCGCCGTACTCCTCCCCCGCATCGCGAAGCGCATCGAACGTCCGCGCCATCCGCGCCTGTTCGGACAGCTCGATCCAACCCTGGATGAGGTTCCACACCGTGTCGATGCCCAGGTACCCGATGAGCACCACCGTCATCGTCGCCGCGATGCCCTTCGACACAGGCTCCGGCATCAACCACAGCGCCAGGTACACCGTGCCCGTCGCGACGATGGTGGTGAGCACCGCCCGCTGATCCGTCATCCCCACCAGCGCTTCCGACGTCTCGTCCCACACCGAGTCCAGCGCGATGGCGAACGCCAGCGAGCGCCTCCCGTCCTCATCCAAAGTGGGTCCAGTCTCCAGCACCTGGAGACAGTCGCCCGGTGTCTGCTTGCGCTGGCACCACCGCCCATAGGCGCTCGCCAGTTCCCGGTCCGAGTCATCCACCCGCGGCCGCGCACGCGACGGCTCCTCCACGGAGACCAGCCCCAGCCTCCCGCGCACGTGGGCATACGCCTTCGTGGAGAACGAACCCGCGAACAGCCGGTACGCCTCCTCACGAGGACGCGGGGACACCGGCGCATCCTCCGCCAGCGTCCGCACCGCCTCCGTGAACGCGTCCTCCTCCAGGGGCTCAGGCGCCACCTCCGCCCGAGGCACCTGGACGACCGGCGCCCCACGCCCCGTCTTCAGCCGGACGCCGCGCGTCGCTGAACACCCCGTGCCCAGCAGCAACAGCAGCACCGCGACCGCCCAGTTCCGGCACGAGGACATGGATGCCTCCAGGGCATCCATCCTCGGCCGCGCGGGCTCACCTCAGCCAGGACCTCCCGCGAGCCCTACGGGCGCCCGGCGTCACGGGGCGGGCGACGACGGACCCACGCTTCCCGCGTCCACATCCACGGGCCCCGCGTCAGGCACATCCACGGTCCGCGCAGGAGCCATCTCGGGCACACCGGCGTCCTCCACCGTGCCCTCATCCGGGGCAGCCGTGGCCGCTGGCGCCGCGGCCTTCCCCGACGGAACCACCACGCTCCACGCCGGCTTCGAGGCCCCCAGCACCTCCTCCTGCGTCGCGCCCGGCGCCACCAGCAGATCCACCACCGGCGACTGCGACGGGTCTCCCTTGCGCCCGCCACCGAAGCGGTCGTTGTACGGCTCCCCCGCCATGATGCCCATGGCCATCAGCTGCTGATTCGCGGTCGTGTCCCCGCCAAACATCCCGCCCAACGACACGCGCCGCTCGAGGGTCGCGCCCGTCACCGCCACGCCGTAGCCCCAGTCCGCGCTCGCGTGCGCGCCGAGGAAGCGGTCCGGCACCTGGAACATCACCGTGCGCCCGCTCACCTGGATGACCGTGGGGAAGAACACCCGCGCCTCCAGCTCCCGCTCCGTGGCCGCGTTCAGCTCCGACTCCACCTTGCCGCCAATGGGCCCCGTCGTCTTCTCGTACGCCGCCAGCGCCACCTGCCGCCAGTGCTTGCGCAGCGTCTCGCGCGCCTCGTACGGACGCGGCGTCAGCACCACCGCCTTCTCCCACCCCGAGTCCGCCGCCAGCGTGAGCCCGCGCCCCGGCAGCGTGTCCGTGCGCCCGGACCCCGGCGCGCGGTCCTGGTCCACGTACAGGTCCACGTTGAACGTGTAGAAGCCGTGCCGCGCCCGCTCCGCGACCGTCGCGCCCTCCAGGTCCACCGACTGCGCCCGTGAGGGCCTCGCGATGGGGTGCGCGAACGTCACCTCGAACCGCGTCGCCTCGCCGTCCGCGAACGCCGCCACCGACACCACGTCCAGGTCCCCGGGCCCCAGGTCCGTGCGGCGCGGATACACCAGCTCGCCGTCGCCGTGGTCGTCCCCCACCGGGTCCGTCAGCCGGAACAGCAGCGCGTCCTCGCGCGTCCTGCCGCCGGAACACGCGGCCAGGGTGGAGGCGAGTAGGAGCGCGGACACGCGGGAACGCACGAACATGGAAGGGCACCTCATGCACGAAGGGACGGCCCGTCAGGTGTACCGCGCGGTGCCCCAAACGCAAGGAGCCCGGAGTGCCTTCACAGGCGCCCCGGGCTCCCACTCGCGTCAACCGCTCGCCCCGCCGGAAGCGGAGCGCGGGGTGACTAGAACTGCGCCTTCATGAACGCCTTGACGCGCATCTGCTCGAAGCTGCGCTCCTCCAGGCTGTTCCAGCCGCCGTTGCGGTTGGTGAAGCCGCGCGAACCCACCGCCACGCCGTGGTCGGCCGCGATGGTGTCGTCCGCGTACTGCACCACGTAGCCGTCGCCGAAGTCGGGACGGAAGGTGCCGAACGCGTACTGGCCCTCCAGACCGAACTCCACGCCGGACAGGATGTAGCGCGCCTTCACCAGCACCTGGTTCTTGTTGTGCTTGCCGGACGCCATCTCGTGGTTGTTGTACGCCTGGAACGCCGTGTTGCCGTCCAAGAGGTCCGCGAAGAACTTGGAGTAGCTCGCGGACACGTACAGGTCGTCCGTGAACTGGTAGCCCGCGCCGGCCGTGAACGTCGTGTAGTCCAGCAGGCGGTCGTCGTCCGCGAGGTTGTCGAACGGCTTGAACTGGTAGCCCGTCTCACCCTGGCTGTTCGTGATGACGTTCGGGTTGCTGTAGATGCCGGACGTGCTGTTGCCCACGCTGTACTCGTTGGCGAGCGAGTTGTCGCACGCCACGCCGCCGCCCGGGCACGCGCCCGCGTTGAACGGCAGGAAGCGCGGGTCGTTCATGCGCTTGTCCGTCTCGTGGATGTACTTGAACTTGCCGAACACATCGATGCCCTTCAGCACGTCCACCACGTACTTGGCGCGCAGCGCGACCAGGTGCGTCCGCTTGTCCTGGAAGGGCTGGTAGGCCGTGCGGAAGTTGTGGCCCACGCCGGAGTCCAGCTCCGTGCCGGGGTACGTGGTGTTGTTCAGCGACTCCTGGTCGTTGCCGTAGGCCTGCCAGTTGGTGTTGTAGGTGATGAAGGAATACTCACCGCCCAGTTCCAGCGCGCCGTTGGTGTAGACCGGGTTCGCCGTCACGCCCTTCCAGCCGATGGCCGTCTCCGCCATGGGCTCGTCGAAGTCCGTGAAGTCGTTGTCCACGTTGATGGTCGCGACCTGCTGGGCCTCGCTCGTCCAACCGCCGTAGCCGATGCGGGAGGGGTTGCCCTTGTAGATGCCGTAGGACGCGTTGGACGGACCGGGGAACGCGAAGCTGCCGTCATGGCCCTCCGTGAGGAGCACGTCCGCCTCGCGGCGGCTGGCCATCACCGCCACGTAGTCCGCGCCGATGCTGAACAGCTGGAAGTTCAGCGACAGGCCCACGTCCAGCGGGTCGTTGAGGGACGCGTTCAGCATGTACGTCTGGTCCGTGTGGTGGCCCGCCAGCACCGCGCTGTAGCCACCGATGCCGCCGAAGTTCGCCGGCGACAGCACGGGGTCCGCGTTGGAGTACGACGAGTACACCGCGCCGCGCACGTCCAGCCACGAGCCCATGTGCAGGCCCGCCTTGATGCCGCCCACGCCGTTGCGGTAGCGCGGCGTCAGGTCACGGCCGTCGTCGACGTTCGTGTCCTCGGCGTTCACTTCCTGGTCGTTCGCGTACTGGAAGATGCCGCCCACGTCGAACATCTCCGAGGCGGTGTACTTCGCCTGGAAGCCGTAGGCCGCGTCACGCGCGTGGAAGGCGCCCGTGCTGAAGTTCGGGCCGGCCCACAAGCGGGGCAGCGAGATGCGCGCCGCGTCCCACGTGAGCTTCCGGTCGAAGTTGGAGCCCTGCAGCATGATGGCCGCCGCGTTGTCGCGGTCGATGTAACGGACGCGGCCGATGACGAACGGGTCGAACTGGCCCAGGTCCGTCGCGCCGATGAGCGCCGAGTCGATGAGGTAGCCCGGGCGCAGCGTCACGGACATGCCGCGCAGCTTGATGTACTGGTTGGAGCGCGGATCAAACTCGCCGCAGTCGCCCGCGGTGCAGTTCGTCGGCGGGTTGCGGCCGCCGAAGCCGCCGAAGTTCGTCCAGAAGTTCTGGTTGAAGCGGCTGTGGATGCGGCCGTTGACCTCCACCTGCGGGGAGATCTTCGCGTTCAGCAGGAGCTCCAGCTCCGTGCCGATGCCGTTGTCGCCGTAGCCCTCACCGGGCACGGTCGTGAAGTTGTAGAGCGCGCCCTGGTCGCGCTGCGTGCCCCAGAGGTACTTCGTATAGGTCGTGCCGCCAATGGTGAGCTTGGGGCCGCTGTCCTGCGCCATGGCCGCCCCAGGAATGAGGCCGACCGCCACGGTGAGCGCGCACGCTCCCCGCACCACGTTCTTGCGATTCTTCATGATGTCCGGAAAACCCTTCTGAAAGCTTTGAACCAGAGGGGGGTCATCCCCTCTCCCGGGCCGCCGCGGGATCACCACGGCAGCCCTCCCCGTGTTGCATCAAACCTTGAAACGGACTGTTTTGAACAGTCCACCGCCGACTACTTCGTCGGCGTAGCAGGCGCCGGCGCCGGAGCGACCGACGTTCCAGCCGGAGCGGCCGGCGTGGGCGCCGGGGCCGGGGCCGGAGCGGCAGGAGCCGCCGGGGCCGGAGCCGGGGCCGCCGCCGCGCCACCCTGCGCCGCCGGGCGCTTCGCGCCGGAGACCATCTTCAGCGTGGCCTTCTTCGTGGCGGAACCGTCACCCGCGCACTCGTACGCGAGCATGTCGTACTGAGCCTTGATTTCAGAGCTGTCGCCCTTGCCCTGACCGGCCAGCGCGTCGATGACGTGCGGATCGCAGTTGAAGTCGGAGCCGCCGCCGAAGCGGTGCTGGCCCTCGTACTCGTTGACGCGGCGGGTGAGCAGGTCGTTGTCCGCGGGGAAGCCCTCGTTGGACTGCATCACGACCTGGTAGCCCCAGGTGGCGGGGTCACCGGCGCCCAGGTCCGAGTTCATGACCGTGGCGGTGATCTTGTTGCCGGAGGCGCGCACCTTGGTGGGCACCACGACGGCGCCCTTCATCGCGCCGGCCTTGTTGTTGGCCTCCGCGCGCACGCGCGAGGAGCCCTGCGGGGAGATGACGATGACCTTCTCCCAGGCGTCCTCCGGGGCGAAGGACACGTTGAGGCCCGGGGGGCTGTCCGTGAAGCCGCTGCCGGCCTTGTGGTCCGTGTCGATGAAGATGAAGACCTCCTGCACGGAGAAGCCGTCCGCCATCTTCCAGGGGTTCTCCAGCGACGCCTTCAGCTGGATGGTGATGTCGGACTTGTTGCCGCCCTGGTCCAGCGTGAAGCCGGTCAGGTCGAACGAGCCCGCCTTGTACACGGGGTCCGTCGGGTAGGTGTACTTGCCCGGGCCCTTGTCGTCGCCGGTAGGGTCCTTGAAGGACACCTTGTCGGCCAGGGCCGGCGCGGCGGACAGGGAAGCAGCCAGGGTGAGGACTGCGATGCGGGGGTTGATCATGGGGGTGCTTGCTCCTTGCAACGACAGACGAAAAGGACCGCGAAGAACGACCGGGGACTAACCCTTCACGCCACCGGCGGTGAGCCCGGAGACGAGGTACTTCTGCAGGAAGAGGAAGAGGAACACGACGGGCACGGACACGATGATGGAGCCGGCCGCGAAGTAGCCCCACTGCTGGCTGAAGCCGCCCACGAAGAAGCGCAGGCCCACCGGCGCCGTGTACATGGCTTCCTGGTCCATGAACGTCGCCGCGAGGATGAACTCGTTCCACGCCGTCATGAAGCTGAACAGCGCCGTCACCGCCACCGCGGGCTTGGCCAGCGGCAGGATGATGCTCCAGAAGATGCGCCCCGGGGACGCGCCGTCCATCAGCGCCGCCTCCTCCAGGTCCTTGGGGATGGTGTCGAAGTAGCCCTTGAGCATCCACACGCTGAACGGGATGGACGTGGTGGCGTACACGATGATGAGGCCCAGCCGGCTGCTGCCCAGCCCCAGCCACTGCACCAGGATGATGTAGAGCGGAATGAGCATCAGCGTGCCCGGGAACATCTGGGACACGAGGAACGCCATCATGCCCGCGCGCTGGCCGGGGAACTTGAAGCGGCTGAAGGCATACGCCGCCGTGCACGCCATGAAGACGCCCAGCACCGTGGTGCCAATGGCCACGATGGCGCTGTTGAGCATCCACTTCGCGAACGGCTGGTCGGACATCACCGACACGAAGTTGGAGACGCTGAAGGTCTCCGGCCACGGCGTCACCGCGCGCAGCCGGTCCCAGAAGGTGGGGTTCTCCGGCAGCGTGGCGATGGCCAGGCTCTGCTTGCCGGAGAAGGCCAGGCTCACCACCCAGAGGATGGGGTAGATGGTGAAGAGGGTGAAGGCCACCAGCACCGCGTGCAGCGGCAGGTGGGGGATGCCTTCGCGACGTTCAGTGAAGAGCGCCATGGGTTTACGCGGCCTCCGTGGCGCGGCTCATGCGGTTCTGCACCATGCTGTAGAGCAGCAGGATGCCGAAGATGACGGTGGAGTACGCCGCCGCGTAGCCGTGGCGGTAGCGCTCGAAGGCGAACTTGTACGCCTGGGTGACCAGGATCTCGGTGGAGCCGCCCGGGTCGCCGCCCGTCACCAGGAAGATGATGTTGAACATGTTGAAGGTCCACACCACCGACAGGATGACCGCGGGCACCAGCGCGGGCTTCAGCGCGGGCAGCGTGATGGCGGTGAACTGCTGCCACCGGTTGGCGCCGTCCACGCGCGCCGCTTCGTAGAGCTCACCCGGGATGGACTGGAGCGCGCCCAGCGACACCACCATCATGAACGGGAAGGACAGCCAGCCGTTCGTCGCCAGCGCCGTGAAGAACGACGTGAAGGGGGAATCGAACCACGCCAGCCCTTCCCCGCCGAACATCCGGATGACGTGGTTCACCACGCCGAACTGCTGGTGGAACATGCCCTTCCAGATGAGCGCGGTGATGTAGTTGGGCATGGCCCACGGCAGGATGAGCAGCACGCGGTACACCGGCCGCATCCGCAGATTCGGCACGTTGAGCGCCAGCGCGAGCAGCAGGCCCACCGTCACGCCGATGGTGACGTTCGTCACCGTCCAGAGGATGGTGAAGAGCAGCGTGTAATAGAAGTTCAGGTAGTTGAAGACCCACGAGCCGTCCGCGGCCGTCTTCGCGAAGCTGAAGTCGCCCAGGATGTCCACGTAGTTGCGGAAGCCCACCCACAGCTCCGACAACGGCTGGCTGCTGTTGTAGAGGTTGGCGTCCGTGAACGACAGCGTGATGCCGTAGGCGAAGGGGAAGAAGACCAGCACCACCATGCCCACCATGGCGGGCAGGATGTACGCGTACGCCTGCCGGAACTCCACCGCGGTGGCCGCCGCCCGGTGCAGCGCGCCCAGGCCGATGAACAGCAGCACCGCCAGGCCCAGCACGCCCAGCGCGCCCAGCGCCTTGCCCGCGTTGCCGCGCACCTGCGCGCCCGCCGCCGCGAGCTTGTCCGCGTCCGGCGCGCCGGAGTCCGTCAGCCGGCCCAGCGGACGGCGCATCATGTCCGCGTCCCACGCGCCGGGCTTCAGCGCGGGGTCCGTCTTCAGGTTGTTGGCGGCGATGAGCGCCTGGGCCTTCTCGCCGCGCGTGCGCAGCTCCGCGCTGACGGCGTTCTCCGTCTCCCGCAGCTCCGCGTCCAGCGCGCGCAGCGAGTACACGGTGTAGCCACCCAGGCCCGCCAGGAACAGCGCCGCCGCCACCGCCACGCGCGCGCCCTGGCGCGACAGCGCGAACACCGCGGCCGCGCACGCCGCCAAGGGCAGCAGGAACGCCAGCAGCACCGGCGTCCACGACGGCGCGCCGCCCTTCACCACCGCCGGGGTGAGGGACTCCACGGAGCCCACCACCTGCCCGTCCACCTCCACGGGCGCGGACAACAGGCGGCTGGCGCCCGCGTCGAGAAGCTCCGACTCCACCTCCGGCTTGCGCGCCCCGCCCTCCTCGCGGTTCGTCTCCACCGCGGCGCGCAGGCGCTGACCGCGGTCGTACAGCGGCTTCTCGTCGCGCGACAGCTTGCGCGGCGCCGCCTTGTCCCCGGTGTCCTGAGGGAAGGTGGACGCCTCCAGCCGGATGCCGCTGAAGGCGATGACGCGCACGGCGCTGCCCGGCATGCCGGGCCAGCCCGCCACCACGGCGCGCACGGCGTCGCCCGAGCCTCCCGCGCGCTGCACCAGGTCCGCCAGCCCCAGCAGGGACACGGCGGCGGTGCGCTGCTCGCGCTCCGCCGCGCGCTCCTGGTTGGCGCGCGCCAGCAGGCTGTGCGCCAGGAACAGGGACACGCCCAGCGCGAGCGCGAGCCCCGCCAGCACGCGCCCCCGGTGCCCGCCCGCACGGCCGGAGGGGCCCGGAGTCGAGGGGCCTGTCGCGGCGTCGTTCAGCGGAGTGCCGGCCGGCGTGGGGGCGCCGGCCTGGGAGGGCGACTGCTGGGGGGCGTTCTGGCTCACTTCAGGTCCTCACTTACTTCTTGCGCAGGCCGGCGACGTCCTTCGCCACGCTCTTCTGGGCCGCGTCCAGCGCCGCCTTGGGGGTGGCGGTGTTCTTGAACACGGTGTTCATCGCGCTGGTGGCGGGGGTCCAGACCATGGACATCTCCGGCAGGTTGGGCATGGGCACCGCCACGTCCACCTGGGCCTTCATCGCCTTGAGCAGCGGATCCGCGGCCACCTTCGCGTCCTGGTACACCGCCGTGTTGGACGGGCTCTGGCGGCCTTCCAGCGCCAGCGTCTTCTCCGCGCCCGCGTCGGTGAGGAACTTCGCGAAGTCGTACGCCGCTTCCTTGTTCTTCGACGGGGCGGCCACGTACACGCCCTCCACCGTCATCCAGGGCTTCATCGGCGTGCCCTTGTTCTCATCCAGCGTGGGCAGCGGCGCCAGGCCGTACTCCACGTTCTTGGCGACCTCGCCCAGGAACCACGGGCCGGAGAACACCATCGCGGCCTTGCCCTCGTTGAAGAGGGAGGTGATGAGGGCGCTGGAGGGCTCCGCGGGCAGGATGCCGTCCTTGTTCTTCCACTTGAGGACCTGCTCCACCGACTTCACGTTGGCGGGCGAGTTCATCGTGGGGGCGCCCTTCGCGTCGAACACGCCACCGCCGAAGCCGTTCATCACCGCCGCGTGGTAGTAGAAGTCGTTGTACGCGTACGCGAGCCCGAAGCGGCCCGCCTTCGAGTCGGTGAGCTTCTTGGCCATCGTCACCAGCTCGCCGGACGTCTTGGGCGGCGTGGGGACCAGCTTCTTGTTGTAGATGAGCGTGATGACCTTGTAGTTCAGCGGCAGGCCGTACGTCGTCCCGCGGTAGGTCATCGCCTCCATCGTCGTGGGGATGAAGCGCTTCTTCGTCGCGTCATCCAGGAAGAAGTCGATGGGCTCCACCGTGTTGCCCGCTTCAATCCAGCCGCCCAGGCGGTCCTGCGCGAAGATGAAGAGGTCCGGACCCTTGCCGCGCGGCACGGTGGCGGAAATCTTGTCCGCGTAGGCGTCGTAGGGCACCGCCAGCGTGGTGACCTTGACCTTGCCCTCGTTGGCCTTGTTGTACTCGGCGACCACCTTCTCCAGCGCGGCCTTCTCCTCCGCGCGGTAGGCGTGCCAGAGCACCAGCTCCGTGGCGGCGAAGGACGGGACGGGCAACAGGCCGACTGCGCACAGACAGAGGGCCGCGAGCAACGTTCGCAGGTGCGTCATTGGGAAAATCCTCCGGATATTCAAACGGAAAGCCGCAGCTCGGATTCAGCGTCGAAGAGGTGCAGGGACTCCAGCTCCACCGTCACGGGCACGGCGGCGCCGGGTTCCGGGGTGGCCTGGGGCGGCAGGCGGAAGACCAGCGGGCTGTCTCCCAGGCGGGCGTGCACGATGAGCTCGTTGCCCAGGGGCTCCACCAGCTCCACGCGCGCGTCCACGGGCGAGGACTCGCCGCGCGCCGCGGCGCCCGCGGCCAGGATGTTGTCCGGGCGCAGGCCCACCTTCAGCTTGCGGCCGCCCTTGCCCGCCGTCAGGGGGCGCAGCTTCTGCGGCACGGGCAGCTTGAAGCCGTCGCCGGTGAGCGACGCGCCGTCCGCGTCCAGCGTGGCGGAGAGCATGTTGATGGGCGGCATGCCGATGAACTGCGCCACGAACACGTTGACCGGCTTCTCGTAGACCTCCAGCGGGGTGCCCAGCTGCTGGAGCTTGCCGTCCTTCATCACCGCGATGCGGTGGCCCATGGTCATCGCTTCGACCTGGTCGTGCGTGACGTAGACGGACGTGACCTGGAGCCGGTGCTGCAGCTTCTTGATCTCCGAGCGCATCTGCACGCGCAGCTTCGCGTCCAGGTTGGAGAGCGGCTCGTCGAAGAGGAACACCGCCGGCTTGCGCACGATGGCGCGGCCCAGGGCCACGCGCTGGCGCTGGCCGCCGGACAGCGCCTTGGGCTTGCGGTCCAGCAGGTGCGTGATGCCCAGGATTTCCGCCGCCTCGTCCACCAGCTTGTCCATCTCCGGCTTGGGCGTCTTGCGGATCTTGAGGCCGAACTCCAGGTTCTGCCGCACGGTCATGTGCGGATAGAGCGCGTAGTTCTGGAACACCATGGAGACGTCCCGGTCCTTCGGCGGCAGCGCGTTCACCGCGCGCGGGCCGATGGAGATGGTGCCTCCCGAAATCTCCTCCAGGCCGGCGATCATCCGGAGCGCCGTGGACTTGCCGCAACCGGACGGCCCCACGAGGACCATGAACTCATGGTCGCGGATATCGAGGTTGAGCCCCTCGATGACCGACACGTCTCCGTACCGCTTCGCCACGTCCTTGAACGACACGCCGGCCATCAGGCCCTCCAGCAAGAGCCCCGCTCGCGCCGGTGACAACAGCACGTCCGGGTCAGGTTCTGCGCACGCTCCGCCGGGTGCCTCACGGCACGCGTCCGAGGATGCGCGCGGACAGCGGCGGGAGCGCCAGGTCCAACGTGGCGCCAGCCTTCGTCCGCCCTCCGTTCAGCAGGTCCTCCACCTCGCCGACGCCCGTCCACGCTTCCGGCCACGGCACCGACGCCGTGCCCTTCGTCTTGCCGCGGTTCACCGCCACCACCACCGTGTCGCCCGACGCTTCGTCCCGCCGCTGGAAGACATACACGTCGCCTTCCGTGGAGAGCGGCGCGTGCACGCCCCGGGACAGGGCCGGGTGCGCGCGGCGGATGGCGATGAGGCGCTTGTAATACTCGCGCAGGGAGTCGTCGCGTTTCTTTCCCGCGCCCGGCTTCACCGCCTGCTTGCCCCACGGCATGTCGCTGCGGTTCTGCGGCCAGTCCCCGCCCGCGCGGCCCACTTCCTCGCCGTAGTAGATGACGGGGATGCCGGCCGTCGTGAGCTGCAGCGTGGCGGCCAGGCGGAAGAGGGGCACGTTGCCCTGGAGCTGGTGCAGCGCCCCGTCCACGTCGTGCGACGACAGGAAGTGCGCCAGGTGGTGGCCCGGCGTCACCTTCGCGCGCGACTGGAGGTAGCGGTCGAACGCCACCGTGCGGCCGCGGCCCTGGATGAAGCTCAGCGTGTTGCCCTGGAAGGCGAAGTCGAACCCGGCGTCCATCTCATCCGGGGTGAAGTACGGCGCCAGCACCTCCACGTCGCCGCCCCACACCTCGCCCAGCAGGAAGAAGTCCGGGGAGACTTCCGCGCGCGTGCGGCGGCGGTGCTCCTTCCAGAAGTCGTGCCCCACGTGCTTCACGGTGTCCAGCCGGAAGCCGTCCACGCCGGAGCGCTTCGCCCAGTCGATCTGCGCGTCCAGCAGGTACTTCGCCACCTCCGGCCGCTCGGTCTTGAAGTCCGGCAGGCCCGCCACGCACGTCGTCAGGTCATCCGAGCCGCAGGTGCCCTTGTCCTCGGAGCGCAGCCAGTCCGGGTGGTCCTTGAGGTAGCGCGAGTTGTAGCCCGGGTGGTTGTAGACGACGTCCAGGAGCACGCGGATGCCGCGCGCGTGCGCCGCGTCCACCAGCGCCTTGAAGTCCGCCTCCGTGCCGAAGCGCGGATCCAACGCGTGGAAGTCGTCCGCCCAGTAGCCGTGGTAGCCCCAGTCCGGGAAGCCGGAGCCGGTGACGAAGCCGGGGATCTGCTTGAGCAGCGGCGTCACCCACAGCGCCGTCACGCCCAGCGACGACAGCTCCTCCAGGTTCGCGGTGAGCCCCTTCAGGTCACCGCCGTGGAAGGTGCCCGGGGCCTTCAGGTCGCCCTTCTCGTTGTTGGAGGGGTCGCCGTCCGCGAAGCGGTCCACCACGACGAAGTACAGGACCTCGTCCGCCCAGGGCCGCGCAGGCTCCTTCTTCTCGGAAGCCGGAGCCGCCGGAGCGGCCTCCTTCACGGGTTCCGGCGCGGCCGGAGCGGGAGCCGACGGTGCGGGCGCGGCGGGCTGCGTCGCGGCGGCCTCCGGCGCGGGTTGCGTCGGCGTCTGGGGGGCCGTGGCGCACCCTGCCAGACACAGGGCGACAACGGCCTGGAACATCGGGCGCCACCGACCGTGGTGGGAGACAGCGTTCGGTTGTGGGCAGGGGATGCGGGAGGACATCTGGGCGCGGCACTGTATCCAACAGTCTTGAAAGGGGTGAAGGGGCGTCGGAACAATCGGCTGATGCCGCAACGCGGCATGTCCCGGATGTCTTCCTCTGCACATCCGTGTGACGCATGGCGCGAGCGAACTCAACGGAGCGCGCGGTTCCTGCCGCACCGCGTCTCGTTTCCGGGCCCTTCCCCATCCGACGCCATGGGGTGGATCCTCCAGCTCCAACGCGGATCATCCAGAGGGTCACGCAAACCGTGAAAACGACCCGGGATCACCCGTGACAGGAGCGGCTGCTACCGTGCCCGGGATTTACACCCCCCCTGGAGGTTTCCCCTGAGAGTCCCATTCGCAGTTCCCCGCATGACGCGCGCGCTCGCGTTCGGCGGGCTCTTCGCCGCGCTGCTTCCCATGGCGTCACTGGCGGCGCCCACGTCGGTGACGGTCATTGGTGACATGCAGAGCGAGGCCGGCTGTGCCTCGGACAACGACCCCGGCTGCGCGCAGACGGCGCTGACGTACGACGCGGCGGACGACAAGTGGCAGGGCTCGTTCGACGTGCCGGTGGGCACCTGGCACTTCAAGGTCGCGCTGGACGGCTCGCTGGCGCAGACGCACGGCGGCCCCGGCGGCGCGGACGTGGTGCTGAACCAGACGGCGGCGGGCGCGGTGAAGTTCTACTTCGACGCGAACACGCTGTACGTGACGAGCAACCGCTCCAGCACCATCGCCACGGTGGCGGGCTCGTTCCAGCCGCAGCTGGGCTGTCCGGGTGACTGGCAGCCGGACTGCCTGCGCTCGATGATGCAGGACCCGGACGGCGACGGCATCTACACCTTCACCACGAAGGCGCTGGCCAAGGGCAACTACGAGTGCAAGGTCGCGCTCGACGAGGGCTGGGCCACCGCCTACCCGGGCAGCAACGCGGCCTTCGCGGTGGAGGAGGACTTCCAGGAGATGATCATCACCTTCGACTCCGGTGCCTCCAAGAAGGTGACCATCCGCGCGGCGGGCGCTCCGGCGGGCAACCTGCTGCTGGCGCGGGCGCACTGGATTGCGCGCGACACGCTGGTGTGGAGCCCGGAGGTCGCGGTCCCCGCGGGCACGGTGTTCAAGCTGCACACGGCGCCCACGGGCGGCATGACGCTGAACAGCACCGGCGTGCAGGGCGGCACCGTGGTGACGCTGACGGTGGACCCCGCGGGGCTCACCGCCGCGCAGGCCGCGCGCTTCCCCAACCTCATCGGCCGGCCGGTGCTGAAGCTGGCGCAGGCGGACGTGGCCAACGCCGCCACGTGGCTCAAGGGCCAGGTGGCCGTGTCCGCGACGAACGCGGAGGGCGTGATGCTGGACGCCACCAGCGCGCAGTTCGCGGGCGCGCTGGACGACCTGGACGCGTATGACGGGCCGCTGGGCGCGACGTTCGAGAACGGCATCCCCACGCTGCGCCTGTGGGCCCCCACGGCGAAGAGCGTGAACATCCTGCTGTTCGCGGACGGCAGCCCCACGTCCACCTTCACCCGCGTGCCCATGACGGCCGGAGACAAGGGCGTCTGGAGCGCGACGGGCGACGCGTCGTGGCTGAACCGCTTCTTCCTCTACGAGGTGGAGGTCTACGCCCGCAAGGAGGGCAAGGTCGTCACCAACCGCGTCACCGACCCCTACTCGGTGGCCCTCTCCACCAACAGCGAGCTGAGCCAGCTTGTGGACCTGGCGGACCCCGCGCTCGCGCCGCAGGGCTGGAGCACGCTGGCGAAGCCCGCGCTGGAGGCCCCGGAGGACATCGTCCTCTATGAGCTGCACGCGCGCGACTTCAGCATCAACGACCTGACGGTGCCGGAGAACGAGCGCGGCACGTTCAAGGCGTTCACGCGCGAGTCCGACGGCATGAAGCACCTGACCCGGCTGGCGAAGGCGGGCCTGACGCACGTGCACCTGCTGCCGGTGTTCGACATCGCGACCATCAACGAGGACCGCGCGGCGCAGCAGCACCCGCAGGGTGACCTGGTGTCGCTGCCGCCGGACTCCGACCAGCAGCAGGCGGCGGTGAAGGCCGTGGCGGACCTGGACGGCTACAACTGGGGCTATGACCCGTTCCACTACACGGTGCCGGAGGGCAGCTACTCCACCCAGGCGCAGGGCACGACGCGCACGGTGGAATTCCGGGAGATGGTGCAGTCGCTCAACCAGCACGGCCTGCGCGTGGTGATGGACGTGGTCTACAACCACACCAACTCCTCCGGACAGGACGCCAAGAGCGTGCTGGACCGCATCGTCCCGGGCTACTACCACCGCCTCAGCGAAGACGGGAACGTGGAGACGAGCACCTGCTGCCAGAACACCGCGTCCGAGAACGCGATGATGGAGAAGCTGCTCATCGACTCCGTGGTGACGTGGGCGAAGGCGTACAAGGTGGACGGCTTCCGCTTCGACCTGATGGGCCACCACCTGAAGTCCAACATGGTGAAGCTGCGCGCCACGCTGGACGCGCTCACCGTGGAGAAGGACGGCGTGGACGGCAAGGCCATCTACGTCTACGGCGAGGGCTGGGACTTCGGCGAGGTGCAGAACAACGCGCGCGGCATCAACGCCACGCAGGCCAACATGGCGGGGACGGGCATCGGCACGTTCAACGACCGCCTGCGCGACGGGGCTCGCGGCGGTGGCCCCTTCAGCGGCTTGCAGGAGCAGGGCTTCATCAGCGGCCTGCTGTCCGACCCCAACAGCACGGACCAGGGCACGGAGGAAGCGCAGAAGGACAAGCTCCTGCGCTACAGCGATTGGATCCGCGTGGGGCTCGCCGGCAACCTGAAGGACTACTCGCTGGTGGACCGCACCGGCGCGACCGTCACGGGTGAAGGCGTGGACTACAACGGCGCCAAGGCCGGCTACACCCTGGACCCGCAGGAGGTCATCACCTACGTCTCCGCGCACGACAACGAGACGCTGTTCGACGCGGTGCAGCTGAAGGCGCGGCGCGACCTGCCCATGGCCGAGCGCGTGCGCATGCACAACCTGGGCATCTCGCTGGTGGCGCTGGGCCAGGGCATCCCGTTCTTCCACGCGGGGGACGAGCTGCTGCGCTCCAAGTCGCTGGACCGCAACAGCTACAACTCCGGGGACTGGTTCAACAAGGTGGACTGGACCTACCAGTCCAACAACTGGGGCGTGGGCCTGCCCCCGGCCGCGGACAACCAGGGCAACTGGCCGCTCTTCGGGCCGCTGCTGGCGGACCCGGCGCTGAAGCCGGCGTCGGCGGACATCGTCCGGGCGCGCGACCACTTCGAGGAGATGCTGACCATCCGCAAGAGCTCGCGGCTGTTCCGCCTGCGCACCGGTGACGAGGTGAAGCAGCTGGTGCACTTCGAGAACACCGGCCCGGACCAGATTCCGGGCCTCATCGTGATGGCCCTGCAGGAGCACGGCACGAACAAGGAGGGCGCGCGCGCCATCGTGCTGTTCAACGGCACGGACGAGGCCCAGACGTTCAAGGCGGACGGGTACAAGTCCCTGAAGCTCAAGCTGCACCCGGCGCAGCAGGCGTCCACGGACGCCGTGGTGCGCACGGCGGCGTACGACAAGGCCACCGGCGGCTTCACGGTGCCGGCCCGCACCACCGCGGTGTTCGTCACCGATGACGCGGTGGACCCGGACGAGTCCGACGGCTGCAACTGCCAGAGCACGGTGCCCGGTCCGCTGGGCGCCACCAGCCTGCTGATGCTCTGCGGCCTGGCGCTGAAGCTGCGCCGCCGCCGGGCGTAGCCTGGGAAGTCACCGCCTGGAAATGAAGGAAGCGGGCCCCGGATGCGATGCGCGTCCGGGGCCCGTGGTGTTTTCAGGGGGGAAGACCTCAGGGGACGGTGAGGATCTCCGCGCCCGTGTCGGTGACGAGCAGGGTGTGCTCGAACTGGGCGCTGCGCAGGCCGTCCGCGGTGACGACGGTCCAGTCGTCGTTCCACGTGCGGTGGTCCCAGTGGCCCTGGTTGATCATCGGCTCCACGGTGAAGATCATCCCGGGCTGCATGAGGGTGTCCGCTTCCGGCTCGTAGTAGTGCGGAATCTGGAGCGCGGTGTGGAAGGTCTCACCGATGCCGTGGCCGCAGTAGGCGCGCACCACGCTGGTGCCGTTCTTCACGGCGTGGGCCTCCACCGCGCGGCCGATGTCACTGATGGGCCGGCCCGGCTTCACCGCGGCGATGCCGATGTCCAGGCACTCCCGGGCCACCTGCACCAGGCGCTGGTGCTGGGGCTCCACGTTGCCCACGAGGTACGTGGCCGAGCAGTCGCCGTGGACGCCATCCAGGTAGATGGTGATGTCCAGGTTGACGATGTCACCGTCCTCCAGCGCGCGGCTGTCGGGGATGCCGTGGCAGATGACCTCGTTGACCGAGGTGCAGAGCGACTTGGGGAACTTGTGGTAGTTGAGCGTGCTGGGATAGCCGCCGCGCTTGAGGTAGGCCTCGTGCGCGATGGCGTCCAGTTCGTCCGTGGTGATGCCCACGCGCACGTGCTGGGCGGTCTCCACCAGCACCTGGGCGGCGGCCTGACAGGCGCGGCGCATGCGGGCGATGACGTCCGGCGACTTCACGTCCGGCTCGTTGCGCGAGCGCGAGGGCCGGCCGCCCACGGAGTCCGCGTAGTCCGGCCGGGCGATGGTGATGGGCACCACGCGGCGGGGGCTGACGAGGCCGGGGCGGATGCCCTTGCGGCTGGCGTCGGGGCCCTTCTTGCGGGCCTCCACCGTGTCCGCGCCGCGGTGGCACTTCTTGTACTTGGAGCCACTGCCGCACCAGCAGGCGTCATTGGGCCCGGGGAGGACGGCGGGGGCGGTTCGGGGGGTGGCGGTGGTCATCGGGAACCTCGGGAGCTTGTGTCGGTGATGGCGGCCTGGCGGGCGCGGGCCCAGCGGAGCATCTGGGGTTTGAGCCAGAGGCGCGGGCGCCCGGCGCCCAGGTCGAGCACCGGACGGGGCATGTCCGGATAACGGCGCAGGTACGTGCTGACGCTGTTGGGGTGGCGCAGGCGCAAGAGGCCCGCCACCTCCTGGGCGTCAATTAGGTCCTTCGTGTTCACCAGGGGGCACATGGGGCGTGTCTATACCCATAGACACGTGGGGATGCACGGTTTCCTTCCCGCGCCCCGGGGGTGGGGGGCCTGCCCGCCAGGGGCCTGCCTGCTTCCGGACACGACAAAGCCCCGGGCTCCCTGAAGGAACCCGGGGCTTCGGGACCGCGGGACGTCAGGTGGGGATTACTCCGCCCACCAGGTCTCGGTCATCACGCTGAAGCCGTTCACGGTGTCCACGAAGATGTGGACGGTGTTGCGGCTCCAGGGGTCGTTCTCATAGGTGAGGATGCAGCCCTTGAACGAGCGGCCCTGGGTCAGCGCGTCCAGGTTCGCGAGGCCCGCGGTGCGGACCGGGGCGGGGATGAGGGTGTCGCCATTGACGTAGCCGATGGCGCTCTCGACCGCGTCGCGCACCTCGGCGGCGTCGGCCAGGTTCGGGCGGATGGTGGCGCCGTACGGGACGCTGCTGGGCTCCAGGCCGAAGCAGATCTTCTGGTCACGGTAGCGGTGGTTCTGGATGGCGATGTTCCACCAGTCGAAGTGGCGCAGGGCGGTGGCGCCGTAGGAGCCGTTGC
This sequence comes from Corallococcus exercitus, assembly GCF_042231735.1. Taxonomy (GTDB): domain Bacteria; phylum Myxococcota; class Myxococcia; order Myxococcales; family Myxococcaceae; genus Corallococcus; species Corallococcus exercitus_B. The sequence goes on along the minus strand of NZ_CP102577.1, from coordinate 7,197,873 downwards.
CGGGGATGGCATTGATGGCGCTGAAGAGCGCCTCCAGGGGGCGGCTCAGCGTGGCGGAGTTGCGGATGTTCCGGAAGCCCACGTCACCGATGCCCGCCGTGTCGGCGATCTGCTGCGCGGTGGTGAAGGGGCGCGTGTTGAGCAGGTTCACGGCGCCGTTCCACGCGTCCGGCAGGACGTCGTGCAGCTCCGAGTCGTCGATGCTGTTCACCAGCGCGACGATGGCGGTCTGGTCGTCACGGGAGATGGCGATGCCATCCAGGATGCCGACACAGTCCGCGTCGATGAAGTCCATCGTCCGGGCGCCGCCCTCGAGCTGCTTGAGCCGGGCCGGGCCGACGAGCGGCACGGTGGACAGGTCCGCCAGCGACGTGAACAGCGCGGTCGCGCGGCGGTTCACGATGTTGGTGACCACGTTGCTGGGCAGGTAGCGGTCGAGCAGCGAGTACGACGCCGTGTTCGCGAACTCGAGGATGCCGGAGCACTCGATGGCCACGTCCACGTTCGTCTGCGTGAGGATGGGCGCCTGCTGCTGCTCGACGGCCGGGGTGGAGGGGGCGGACTCGGGGGGAGTCTCCGCCTGGGTACCGGGACCGCAAGCGGCGAGCATGCTCACGGCAAGAAGGGCTGTGCCAAGACGACGCATCAGGAACTCCTGAATGGGGGGAGGTGCTGCGTGAGACGCGGCTCAATACACCAAATCCGTCTGACACATCCCGCTTGTTCAGCGACTTGTTCATGTCACATTTCAGTCACCGCCGACTGATTCCGCTGGGAGCATTCCGCGCGGGCCTCAGGGTGAGACTTCCTGACGTGAGAACACATGATGCAGGGGCTCTGTCCCGCGTCCAGGTGGAGTGACCTTCCAGGTTGAGTGGATTTCATGCAACCCTGCGGGTCCATGGGTCCGGAAGTGGCACAAGTGTTCCCGGCGGCGCTCCAGCCCGGTGCGGTGGTGGGGTGTTGGCGCGTGGTGGGGACGTTGGGGGTGGGCGGGTATGGCGCCGTCTACCGGGTGGAGCCGCTGGACGCGCCGGGGCGGAGCTTCGCGCTCAAGCTGTCGCTGCATCCGGATCCAGCCCGGGCGCTGCGGGAGATGGCGCTGCTGCTGGACCGGGCGTGGCACCCGAACGTCGTCCGGGTGCATGCCACGGGGCGGTGGCCGGACCCGGTGGAGGGGCTGCCGTACTTCGTCATGGACTGCGTGGAGGGGATGGCGCTCCACGTCTGGGCGGAGACGGTCAACCCCACGTTCCGGCAGGTGGCCATGGTGGGGGGCTCGGTGGCGATGACGCTGGGCGTGTTGCATGCCCGGGGGGTGCTGCACCGGGACCTCAAGCCGGAGCACCTGTTGATCCGCACGCGCGGGCAGGTGCCGGTGTTGATCGACTTCGGCGCGGGGGACCAGGCGGGGGCCCTGACGCTCACGACCACCACCCTGCCCCCGGGCACGCTGCACCTGCGCAGTCCGGAGGCCATCCGCTTCCAGCAGCGCCACTGGAGGCAGCCGGAGCTGCGCTACCCGTACAGCGCGGCGGATGACCTGTATGCCCTGGGGGTGTGCCTGTACCGGGCGGTCACCGGGCACTACCCGTTCCCGCCAGGGCAGGAGCCGGAGCTGCTGGCGGTGGCCATCACGGAGCGGCTGCCGCCGTCTCCCCGGGACATCAACCCGCAGGTGCCGGAGCCCTTGTCGCGGGCCATCCTGGGGCTGCTGGAGAAGGAGCCGGAGCAGCGGCCCCGCACGGGAGAGGCGGCGCATTCGGAGCTGATGCGGGGCCTGCTCTCCGGTGGGGCGGCGGCGTTCGAGGCGCACCTCTTCGATGAGATTCCGGGCAAGCCGAATCAGATTCGCCGTCCGGCATGGCCCGCGCATCCGTACCTGACGCCCGTGGCCCGCCGGGTTGTCCCCGTGGCGGCCCCTCCGCGCCGGTTCCCGGCCTGGGGCTGGGTCGGGATGGTGATGTGCCTGGGGTTGCTGCTGGCGGGACCTGGGACCTGGGAGGTCCTGATCCGGGGCTGGACTCGCCATACAACCTCAGGGGTCCCAGAGAGTCTTTCCGCCCCAGTTGGTCATAAACTGGCCAGTGAGCCGGACCGCCCGCACAGTGTTCCTGTCGCCGCCCCGGCGACCGCTGCCTCCGTGGTGGCGCCCAAGGAGGAACCTGCTCCCGTGACAACCAAGCCCCCTGTTCCACCGTCTCCGAAGATTGGCCGCACCCTCAAGGCCGCGACGATTGCGTCCTGCGTGGCGGGCATGGCTTGCGCCAGCGCTCCCCTGGTAGACCGGCCCACACCTCCCGCCGAAGACTGTCCGGAGGAGGCGCGGGCAGCGATGCAAAAACTAAAGGTCTCCGAAAGACAGTGGGCCGCCAAATTCGACCCGATTGTGGACCCCGATTTCGTCACCGTCCGCGAGGGCCGTGCCGCTGTGTACACGCACGGCACCGAAGGGCGTGTGCAGTGGGGCTCCATGCTGACCGGTACGCTTTACGTCGGTTCCAAACGGGTATACGGCCGTTTCACCCAGCTACGTCAGAAGAAGACAGGTGAAACATTTCCCGTCTGTATCGAACTCTGGTTCCTCGATGACAGCACGCGGGGCGTTCCTCGTAGTGAAGGGGGAGACGAGACCACCGCGGTCGTTCCCAACATGATGTCCGTGCGGAGTGTGTGGCGATACGACGAATAGGAGGACACGTGCTCCTGTTCCTGCTTCCGTTTCTGGCAGCCGCGGATGGAGGGGTGGCCGATGCAGCCACTCCGCTTCCCGAGCAGGTCTGTCCCGATGTGGGGCTGGCTGCGATGCTCTCCAAGACGCTCCTGGATCAAAGGGGAGTCAAGACCTTGGAATTGAAGGGCCCCTCAGGCGCGGAGTTCCAGGTCAGGATCTTCCGCTCCGCGAGCCGCGTCGCGGTGCAGTTGGAGTTCTCCGGGCCGTTGCCACTGTCCGGCAAGGTTGCCAAGGCGAGCCTCAATGGTCCGAATCATCAAACCTTGAGGGTCGTGGAAGTGATGGAGGTGGCCCCCAATGCCGAAGACGGAACCGCCCGGATCATCGTGGAGGCCGAAGCAGAGCCACGGGAGGCTCGCGGTGTCTACACGCTGGAGCTCCAGGATGCGGAGGGCACGCGACTGCTCGTCCTGCCAGGAGTGCGATTTCCGTCCGTCTGATCAACCCAAGAAGTGGGCCAGGGCATGACAAGCCACATTGCGTAGATGCCGCTCCACTTCACGATCTTGACGCAGGGCGCATCCAGCCAGGTAGGCCACCAGAAGCGCGTCAGTCGATCCGGCGACCCAAAGTGCCCCGCTAGGACGCGCGCCTCGCGAAGCGCAGCGGTGGGCCGCGACGGGGTGCCTGAGCCGGACACCAAGGTGAGTGCCCACGGGCAGAGGCGCCCGCCGGGAGCGCTTTGCGCAAACCTGTCCGACTGTCGGACAGGTTTTTGCCGCAGGGGCCCCGGGGGCGCGCTGTCCCGGCAGGTGACGAGGACGGTGGGCCTTCGCGTCCATGTCAGACCCATCTGGTTGGATGGGCGTGGCTTGGGCGAGAAGGGTGGCGGCGATGGTGAGGAGAGGACTCGTGGCGTACGTGGAGGCGCAACTCGAGCGCGCGATTGCGCTGGGGATGCTGCCAAGGGGGCAGTTCGGCTCGGAAGAGAAGCTGGCGCGTGAGTTCGACTGCTGCCGGGGCACCGTGCGCGAGGCGCTGCGGCGGCTGGCGGCGCGGGGGCTGGTGGTGCAACGCTCCGGACGCAAGACGCGAGCCGTGGCGCTGGATGAGTCGCTGACGCTGGAGAATCTGGGCCTGGCGCTGCATCACCGGCACTCCGAGGAAGGCCGACGGCTGCTGGAGGGCTTCTTCAGCCTCAAGCGGCAGGTGCTGGTGGAACTGCTGGCGGACTGCTGCGCGAATGCCTCCGAGGCGCAGGTGAGCCAGTTGGAGGCCACCTGCTACGCCCTCTGGGACGCGGCGCACTGGCATCCTGGGGAGCGCTGCGCGCAGCTGGAGTTCGAGTTGCTGCGGCTGGCGGCCCATGCGGCGGCCCGTCCCGGGCACCTGCTCCTCATTCAGTCTCTGCAACGGGCCCTGAGGGGCAACGCGGCCCGGATGCTGTCCTTCATGGGCGGAGAGTCGCTGCGCGAATGGGCCATGTGCGCGATGCATGCCCTGAGCGAGCGTGACGCGCGGGCGCTGACGCACCAACTGCCGGCGCTGCTGAAGGCGTGCGATGAGGGTGTGCTGGACGCTTTCGCTCCTGTCCCTCGGGAGCATGCGTCCCCTGAGGCTTCTGGCGCGGAGGAGAGCCTCCCCGCAGCCCCCGCGTCAGCCACCTCTCAGGATGCGGCGTCGGAGGCACGCCCCTGTGTGGAGGAGCGTGGCCTCGACAGTCTCGCGCCCGCTGTCGAGGACACCACGGAGGTGGCGCCCCCCATGGAGCCTGACGGAGGGGAGTGCGCCAGGAGGGGTGACGGGCATGACCTTGGACCCCCTGGCCGACTGTTGGACAGGTGGAGGCGCTTCATCCACGGCGGGTGGCCTCCAGCCCGAGCCTCAGCCCATCGGCTCCCGCGAACCCGACCGCGTGGCGGTGCGCCCCGAGGGGTGGACTGCTCACGCAAACCGGGGCCCTCTCCTGATGGCTAGCGTGTGCATCGGTTGATCGTCGCTCGCGCGGGTCTAGAACCCCATCGCTAGCGCGACCTGCTCCGTGCGGTCCACGTCCGCGGCCACCTGCGCCAGCTTCTCACGGATGGAGCCAGGCGCGTCCGTTCCCAGGAAGAGCCGCAGCGTCGGGACTCCCGCCGCCACGGCGTCCACGATGGCCTTCGCGGCCTTCTCCGGGTCCCCGGGCTGCGTGCCCGCGGATTGTGCGACGTAGGCGCGCATCGGCGCCATCGTCTCCTCGTAGGGCGCCAGCGCAGGCATCTGCCGGTAGGAGGGGCCCAGCAGCTTCGTGCGGAACATGCCCGGCTCCACGATGAGCACCTTCACTCCAAACGGCGCGACCTCCTTCGCGAGCGACTCCGACAGGCCCTCCAGCGCGTGCTTGGCCGCGCTGTACGCCCCTACGCCAGGATACGTGACCAGCCCGGCCAGGCTCGACACCTGCACCACGGTGCCCGTCTTGCGCTCCCGCATGTGTGGCAGCACCGCCCGCGTCATCGCCACGGCGCCGAAGAACAGCGGCTCGAACGCCGCTCGCAGCTCCGCGTCGCTCGTCTCCTCCACCGCGCCCAACAGCGCGTAGCCCGCGTTGTTCACCAGCACGTCGATGGCGCCAAAGTGCTTCAGCGCCGCCGCGATGGACTCCTGGACCTGGTCCGCCTTCGTCACATCCAGCCGGACCGCGAGCACCCGGCCCGGGGCCCGGGCGACCAGGTCTTCCAACGTTCTTGGATCCCTCGCCGTCGCCACCACGCGTTCCCCCCTGGCGATGACCTCTTCCACGATGTTCCGGCCAAACCCCGACGACGACCCCGTGACGAACCAGACCTTGCCCTGTGCGCTCATGACTGCCTCCCTGGGCCCTTACCTACGGCCGTCCCCTCCGCTCCGAAACGCGTCGTCTCTGCATTCACTTTGTAGCTACGCTAAGGAATGCGCGACGACCTCTCCGGCCTCATGGCGTTCCTCGCGGTGGCTCGCAGACGGAGCTTCACCGCCGCCGCGGCGGAGCTCCGGGTCACTCCCTCCGCGGTGAGCCAGAGCCTCCGGGCCCTCGAGAAACGCGTCGGGGTGCGGCTCCTCCAGCGCACCACCCGCAGCGTGGGACTCACCGAAGCCGGCACGCGGTTCCTCTCCCGGCTCGAGCCCGCGATGAGTGGCGTGCAGGATGCTTTCGAGTCCCTGGGTGAGCTGCGCGACCGGCCCTCCGGACTCCTGCGCCTGACCCTGCCTCGCTATGGCTACCAGGAGGTGCTCGCCCCCCGCCTCGCGGAGTTCCTCACCACCCATCCCGACATCCGCGTGGACATCCACCTGGACGACGCGCTCGTCGACATCGTCCAGCAGGGGTTCGACGCGGGCTTCCGCATCGGCGAGCTCGTGGATCGCGAGATGATCGCCATCCCCGTCAGTAGCGGCATCGTCATGCACGTGGTGGGCTCGCCGTCGTACTTCGCGGCGCGCGGCAAGCCGAAGCACCCGCGCGAACTGCGCGACCACGACTGCATCAACTACCGCAGCCGGACCACCGGCGGCCTCCTCCGCTGGGGGCTGAGCGACGGCGGCAAACGCATCGAGGTCGCCGTCGAGGGCCGCGTCGTGTTCGATGACTCGGAGCTGGTGTTGGACGCCGCCGTCGCCGGCCTGGGGCTCGCCTATGTCCCGGAGAGCCGCGTCCGGAAGCTGCTCGCGGAGAAGCGGCTGGTGCGCGTGCTCGAACCGTACTCCCCCACCCTCCCCGGCTTCTTCCTCTACTACCCGAGCCGGTCCCACGTTCCGCCCAAGCTCAAGGCGCTCATCGACTTCTTCAAGCTGAAACGGCGGCGCTGAGCACTCCCCCCTCGGCCAACGCGGGCGGCGCCAGCCACGGGGCCGCCAGCGCTTCGGCCTCCGCCAGCAACCGCAGGCGCCGGGCCTCTTCGGGGAATGGCGCCACCGTGCTCCGGGGAAGCGCGTCGTACGTGCGTCCATCCAGCACCCGCCCCGCCGCCGCCTTGCGCTTGCCGCCCCACTGCTTGAAGAAGAAGGCCACGCCCGCCGCGTCGCACTGCTCGCGCAGGGAGCGCACCCACTCGGGGTCCAGCGGCCTGGCCTTCGCGCCGCTCTCGCCGCCGACAATCACTCCGTCCACGCCGGTGAAGTCCACCGTGCCCAGGTCCTCCAGCAGCGGTTCAATGGACAGGAACCGCACCCGCGCGGGCGCCGCCTGCAGGTGCTTCACGCGCGGCAGGCCGTACTTCCGGTCCTCCACGCTCACGCCCCACCACACGTTCGGCAGGCTCGCCGCGAACGCGAGCCGCGTGGACAACAGCCGCTGCATCCGCTCCGCGCGCTTGGTCAGCACCTGGAACGTGTGCCAGTCCGCCAGCGCCATCACCCGCGCCACCGCCTCGATGTACGCCTCCGGGACGTCATCCAGGAACAGGTCGCTCATCGAGTTCACGAACACGCGCTTGGCCACCTTCCAGCGCAGCGGCTCGGCGAGCTTCCCGGGGATCAGCTTCAGGTCGAAGCCCTGCTCATACGGGTGGCCGGGCACGCCCCGGAACCGCTCCGCGAACGTCTCCGCGTAGCAGTGCTTGCATCCGGGGCTCAGCTTCACGCAGCCGCGCACCGGGTTCCACGTCGCATCCGTCCACTCAATCCTGGAATTGTCAGCCATGGCGTCCGGCGGAAACACCTGGCCCGCCTGCCTCCATCCCCTACGCCTCCAACCTCTACTTCGTGGGAGGCGGCTCCACGGGCAGCGTCTTCGCCCGCTTCTCCACCGCGCGCAGCGTGTCCACCACCGCGTCCTTCTGCCCCATGCCGGCCAGGAACCCCGGGATGGAACCCGCGGGATCCACCGTGAACTTGTAGACGACCCAGGACGTGCTCTCGCCCTTCGGCTCCACCTTCCAGCTGCCCTCGTTCAGCCGCAGGCGCACCACGTCCCGCCGCGCGGGGAACGCGTCCGGCTCCGCCTTCCAGCGCTGCTGGTACACGCCCGTCCCATCCGGCGCGACCTTCGACTCCGTCACCACGTGCGAGATGTAGTCGCGCGAGGACACCACCGGCAGGTCCAGCCGCGTGTACGTGAGCCGCCCACCGTCGTCCGTGGGCCGCACCACTCGCGACTCCTTCACGTACGGCATGAAGAGCCGGTACGACTCCGCGTCCTCCAGCGCCGTCTGCACCTGCGCCGCGCTCGCCTTGAGCTCCCCTTCCGCCCAGATGTCCTTCGCCTTCGTCCCCGGGCGGGGCCGCACCTTTATCAGGTAGGGCGTCGTGGCCACCGTCTCCCAGTCCTCCGCCCCCGCCACGCCCGCCACCAGCACCACTCCCGCCGCCAGGGCCGCACCCCATCGCCGCGTCATTCCCAACATGTGTCCGCCCTTCGGTGCGCGCGCGCCCGGCCCGTGGCGTCGCCTGCGTCACCTGTATCCCATCTTTCCGACACCCGGATGACCCGGGCCTGCCCACGAACCGACGTGGGCACACGGGCCGCTCGACTTTGCGTGGAAGCCTTGGCAAGCCTTGCTCCCATGCGTCCTCACTTCTCCGGTCCCCCGCCCGAGCGCGGCCTGTTCTGCAACCGCACCCTCAACATGCGCGCCATCAAGGCCGTGGGCTACGACATGGACTACACGCTCATCCACTACCGCGTGGAAGCGTGGGAACGCCGCGCCTACGAATACATTCGCGACCGGCTGGTGGAGCAGGGCTGGCCCGTGGCCGACCTGACGTTCGATCCGATGCTCGCCATCCGCGGCCTCATCATCGACACCGCCAAGGGCAACCTCCTCAAGGCCAACCGCTTCGGCTTCGTGAAGAAGGCCCTCCACGGCAGCCGCGCCATGGACTTCGAGTCCCAGCGCGAGGCCTACAACCGCACCGTCATCGACCTGGCGGACCGGCGCTGGGTGTTCCTCAACACGCTGTTCTCCCTCTCCGAGGCCTGCATCTACGCGCAGCTCGTGGACCGCCTGGACGCCGGCCAGCTCCCCGGCCCCATGGGCTACGCGGACCTCTACGAGCACGTGCGCAAGAACCTGGACGCCACGCACATGCAGGGGCGCCTCAAGGCTGAAATCATCGCGGACCCCGAGCGCTACGTCATCGACGACCCGGAGACGCCGCTCGCGCTGCTGGACCAGAAGAACGCCGGCAAGAAGCTGCTGCTCATCACCAACAGCGAGTGGGCCTACACGGAGCCCATGATGCACTTCGCCTTCGACCGGCACCTGCCCGAGGGCATGACCTGGCGCCAGCTCTTCGACGTCGTCATCGTCAGCGCGCGCAAGCCCGAGTTCTTCACCACCCGCTCCACCCTCTTCGAGGTGGTGGAGGCCAACGGCGAGGCGCTCCTGCGTCCGCACTCCGGCCCCCTGGACAAGTACAAGCCCTACTTCGGCGGCAGCGCGCTGGAGCTGGAGCGGCACCTGGGCCTGTCCGGCGACGAAATCCTCTACGTGGGCGACCACATGTTCGGCGACGTGCACGTCACCAAGAACGTGCTGCGCTGGCGCACCGCGCTCATCCTGCGCGAGCTGGAGGACGAGGTGCGCGCCATCGCCGCCTTCCGCGCCACCGAGGTGCGCATTGGCGAGCGCATGCTCAAGAAGGAGCGCCTGGAGGCGGAGAGCTGCCAGGTGCGCCTGGAGCTGCAGCGCCGGCGCCTCCAGTACGGCCCGCGCACGGACGTCACGGAGGGCGAGCTGGTGACGCGCCTCTCCGAGCTGCGCTCGGAGCTGGAGGCGCTGGACGCGGAGCTGGGCCCCATGGCCCGCGCGGCCAGCGAGCTGTCCAACCCGCACTGGGGCCTGCTCACCCGCGCCGGCAATGACAAGAGCCACCTGGCGCGGCAGGTGGAGCGCTACGCGGACATCTACACGTCGCGCGTGAGCAACTTCCTCTTCGCCACGCCGTTCGTCTACCTGCGCAGCCCGCGCGGCAGCCTCCCGCACGACCCCAGCCTCCCCGGCGGCACCCCAGTGTTCACCACCGGGGATGGCGCGGGCAGCGGCCCCGCGGAGTAGCTCCGCGGCCGGCTGGCGCCTACTGCGTGAGGCGCCAGAGGGCCTGAAGGTCCGCGGGCAGGTTGCTCGCGACCTTGTCCGCCTCGCCTTCGGTGATTTGATCCTGGAAGGCGCGCAGCACCGCGCGGACCACCACCTCCGCCTGGTCCACCGGCATCTGGAGGTCCTCCGCCACGGTCGCGACCATCTCCTCGCGGCCGAAGCGGTGAGGGCGCGGGGGGCGCTCCTCCGGGGGCGGCAGGAACTCCACCAGCATCCGGGGCAGCTGGGCCTCCAGGTTGCGCGCCCCGTTGGGCATGAGCCGGCGCTCCAGCGCGCTCAGCACCGACACGGCGGCGCACTCCGCGAGCGCGGGGGGCAGGGCGCTCAGCTCGCACAGGTGTCGGATGAACGCCGCGTAGGTGGCGCGGACGTGGGCTTCGTGGCGCCGCGCGTGGCGCTCCTGCTTCTCGGTGTCGGTTTCGTGGGCCTGGGCCATGGGCACACCTCGGGCGATGGGGGGACGGGACCTCCCGGAAGGTGGGCACCGGGACCCCGGTCAGCGCCCGGCAGGCAGGCGGGCCCCGCCCCCAGACGCCCCACCCCCGCCCGGCCGCCGGGGGAATCTCCTGGAAATGCCAGGGGTTACTGAACGCGTGTCCAGACCTCCGAACGGAGGGGGACCTGGCGGACCGGGGCGTGAACCGGGCATGTCAGACCCCTCGCGTAGAAATGATCGCGTGAGCCACTCGACCCCGCCATCGTCTCCGTCGCGAGTCCTGGAGCAGCGCAACCTCCTGGGAGGCCTGGACCTCCTGCCCGTGATGAGCCGGGGCAAGCGCGCGCGTCAGTTCCACGTCCCGTCGGAGCGCAAGCTGGGGTTCGCCGCCGCGCTGGCGCTGGTGGTGGAGCACGGGCGGGAGAAGGCCAAGGAGACGGGCACCACGTCCATGACGCGCTGCCCGCGCTGTGGCCACGTGGGGCCCACGGAGCAGGACTTCGGCTTCCGCATCATGAGCCGGGGCCAGCGCCGTCCGCAGTCCTGGTGCCGCGGCTGCCGCGGCCAGCACATCGAGCCGGTGAACGCCTCCCAGCCCCGCCCCGAGGACGGCTGGCTGTTCCCGCCGGAGCCCGCGAGCAAGCAGAAGGCGAAGGCGAAGACGGCGGGCAAGTCCGGCAAGCCCAAGGCGAAGAAGCGCGCCCGCCGCGACAACGAAGACCTCACCTGAGTGCCGCGTGGTACCGGCCGTGCCCGGCGTGATTCCCGCCCTGGGACGCCGCCGCCCGCGTGCTCCCTGTCATCCCGCGCCACCGGGCGCCCGCGTTCCGCATGCTCCCGGAGCGGCCCCTGTCCCGCCCGTCGCCAGGGATGGCAACACCCCGCCGGGGTCCCTACCTCAGTCCAAAGGAGGACTTCATGTCCGTGCGGACCCGAGTGGCAGGTATCAAGAACAGACGACGCGTGGATCCTCATGCGGCCCAGGCCAGTGTGCAGGCCAGCAATGGGCGCAAGACGCTGCCTCGTGACGACGCGGCAGAGTTGATGATGCAGAAGGCCCTGAAGCGCGTGACGCTGGGCCCCGCCGCTGGCGACCACGGCCCCAAGCGCAACAACCGGGGCACCGGGCTCAAGGGGCGCAAGAAGGCGCCCAGCCAGATTCACATCAAGCGCGCGGGCGGCCCGCGCGACCGGTCCCGGCTGCACGGGGGCTGAGCGCGAAGGCCGCTGAAATGACGACGCCCCGCGTGGGAGACGGAAGTGCCCTCTTCGTGAGGGGACCGCCTTCCACCGCGGGGCGCGGTGCGTCTGGCCCTTGAGCGCCGGTCAGTAACCGACGTAGCCGCTGCCGCTGTTGAGGCCCTGGATGCCGGGGACGTTGGACACGGAGCCGTAGCGGGCAATGGAGTAGCGGACGCCGGCGATGATGTTGTCCACCGGGTTGCGGATGTTGTCGTGGCCCGGGAGCTTGTAGGAGTCGAACGTCGGCTGGATGGTCTGCATCAGGCCGATGGAGGGCGTGCCCTTCTTCGCGTTGGAGTCCCAGAGGTTGATGGCGTTCGGGTTCCCGCTGGACTCGTGCTGGATGATCTTCGCGATGTCCTGGGGGTTCATCTTGTCCGCCGGGACGCCGTTGGCCTTGAGGATGTCCATGGCCTGCTTGATCCAATCACCGACCTGGCCCGGGGGCACGTCACCCACGGCCTGCGAGCCCTGCGTCTGCTGCGTCCCGCCCGTCAGGTCCGGCCCCTTGGTGGCACCCTGCGCCTGGAACTCATCCTTGCCGCCCGGGATGTTGAGCGTCGCATCCGCGTAGATGAGGTCCTTGTTGGTGATGTTCGGGTTCGCCTTCACCAGCGAATCCACGTCCGTGTTGAAGCGCCTGGCCAGCGCGCTCAGCGTGTCGCCCGACTTGATCTTGTAGTCCATGGGGGGAAGGACCTTTGTGATTGCCGAAAACGTCGATGCCTGATTCTCGGAAGTGGGGTCGCGGAGTTTCGCCTACACTTGCGGTTTTGTAGGCGCTTTCACGCGCAGTCATGCCCGGAACCGACTTCGTGGAACCTTCCGGTGGGCCTGCCGCCAGAACAGCCCCAGCAGGACGGCGAGTGGAGCGCCCAGGCCTCCGGGGCCGCTGGCGCACCCGCTGTCGCTCCCGGGAGTTTCGTCCCCTGGTGTCTGGGGATCGACGGGGGCCTCGCAGGGGGTGAAGCAGCGGCAGGCGTCGTCGCCGTCCACCTCCAGCCGGGCGCACACGCCCCGGGCGCCGCAGGCGGCGTCCTCCGTGCAGGCCGCGCCATAGGTCCCGGCCTGGAGCGCGGGCAGGAGGCACCGGGCGGGGGCGTCCCCCGCGGCCACGCACAGCAGCCCGGAGGGACAGTCCGCGTCGCCGGCGCAGGCCTCCTGACACAGTGCGTCCAGGGGGAGCGGGGAGGATGGGGCCGGGGGTGGAGCCTCCTCCAGGAAGGGGCGGAGGAAGTCCCCCAGCGCGTCCACCCGCACCTGGACGGCCTCCGTCCGGCAGGCCACGTCGCCGCTGACGGTGAGCCCCAGGAGGACCTCGTTCCCGGGCGGGCCGCCCAGCACCGGGCCCCCGCTGTCCCCCACGCAGGTCATGGCTGGAGCGGGGCCGGCCTGGAAGGCGCTGGCGGTGACGCCCGTCACCTGGAGCCCTCCCTGGCGCCGCTGGCCCGAGGGCCGGGACGCGTCCTTCGTGTCCCCGTAGCCCACCGCCCGCACCGGGTCTCCCGGCGCCACCGGGACGTCGCTTCCCCCGGGGAGCCGGAAGGGCGGGACGTCCGTCACCGGCACCGCCAGCCGCAGGAGGGCGGCGTCCCAGGCGTGCGTGGCCGGGACGTAGCCCGGGTGGGCCACCGCCCGGGTGACCCGGACGAACCGCCCTCCGGGCCCCGGCTCCGGGAGCAAGGTGGGCCCCAGGAAGACCTCATAGGGGCCCGCCTCCCCGAAGACGGCCAGGCAGTGCGCCGCCGTCAGCACCACGTCCGGGGCGATGAGGGCTCCCGAGCACAGGAGCACCGGCGGCTCCCCTCCGCAGCGCGTGCGCCGGGCCACCAGCGCCACCGCCGCCCCGTCCCCGGGGGCGTCCGTGCCATGGACGAGGCCCGGACTCCGGGAGTGGAAGGCCTGCCCGGGGGGCTCGGGGGCGGCCGGGCCACAGGAGGGCAGGCAGCCGAGCACCAGGGAGGCGGCGAGCGCAACCACCCCCGGGGGTCGGCATCCTGTCGGTTGCCGAGCGGACGCGGTGGACCGTTTCGCCATGGGGCGCATCATAGGCAACAGGGGTCATGGGAATGGGGGGTGCCCCGCGTTACCTTGCCCCCGGGGGACGTGAACCGGATAGAGTCCGTTGCACGTCTCCCTGCCCCGAGGGGCGGAAGGCTTGTCTGCCTGCCTTCTCCGCCGGAGGGGACTGCCACATCGAGTGGCCCGCCACATCTTCACGGGTGGTGGGTCTGCAACCCTTTTTGGAGGATGTTCACATCATTCGCGAACAGAGAAACAGCAGCCGGGGTCCCAACCGGGACCAGAGAACCAACCGCCGCATCCGCGCGCGGGAAGTCCGTGTCGTGGGCTCCGACGGTTCGCAGCTCGGGGTCATGACCATCGAGGCGGCGCTGGAACGGGCCCGCTCCGAGTCGCTCGACCTGGTCGAAGTCAGCCCGATGGCCAAGCCGCCGGTCTGCAAGATCATGGACTACGGCAAGTTCAAGTACGAGGAGAAGAAGAAGGCCTCGGACGCGAAGCGCACCCAGGTGGTCATCCAGCTCAAGGAAGTGAAGCTCCGTCCCAAGACGGAGGAGCACGACTACGAGTTCAAGGTGCGCAACACCCGCCGGTTCATCGAAGAGGGCAACAAGGCCAAGGTCGTCATCCAGTTCCGCGGGCGTGAAATCACGCACAAGGAGCTGGGCAGCGCCATCCTCGATGACGTCATCAAGGACCTGAAGGACGTGGCGGTGGCGGAGCAGCTGCCGCGCATGGAAGGCCGGCAGATGTACATGATCCTGGCCCCCACGCCCAAGGTCGCGCAGAAGGCGCGCGAGCAGGCGCGGCAGGCCGCTGCGGCCGCCCGCAAGTCCCCGCCCCCTGGCGCGGGCAAGAAGCCCCAGGCGCCGGGTGCGCCGGGTGCGGACGCTGCCTCCACGGCGCCGGTGGACGCCGACGGCGGTGGCGACAGCGACGCCAGCGACACGGACGAAGCGCCGGACGCCGCGCCCGCGACGACGTAGCCGCACGCACGCTCGCGTCTCCCCTCGCCGGGAGACGCGCCCACGGGCGGTGCCCCTCGGGGTGTGTCCCGGGGAGACCGCCCGCGTTCGTTTCCGCGGACCGCGCCGTCCAGGGAAGGCCCTGGGGGAAGCCCTGCCCCGCTAGCCGGGCAGGACCCGGGTGCGCCGGCGGCGGCCCCACTCCATCAGGATGAACGTCACGCCCACCGCGAGCATCGCGCTGGCACCGCCACACCCGGCGGCCATCGCCTGCTGGGAGGGGCTCGCCGCGGCGCTCACCAGCGTGCCGGGGTCCTGCGGAGGCTCGAACCCGGAGCCGCCGGTGGCGGTGAAGCCGTGGACGTCCTGTCCGTCGTCCGCCGGGGCCTGCTTCGCCGCGACGGCCTGGGACTTGAGCGACGACGCGCTGGTGGAGAAGAAGGACAGCCGGTAGCTGGAGCCGGAGGACGGCTCGATGCCGAAGAAGCACACCAGCGGCACGCCCGAGGGCAGCACGTCCGGCGCCGCCGGGTAGCCCGCGAAGCCGGACACCGACGCGAGCTCCTTGCCCGCGCCCGGCTTGCCGCTGGAGGACAGCGCGCGGACCCACAGCCGGTAGCCGGAGCCGTCGCTGCGCGGCTGGTTGTAGAAGACGTACAGGCTGCTGCCCGAGCGCACGAGCGCGGGCTGCGTGGCCCAGTCCCCGTCCTCCAGCACCTTCACCGCGGAGCCGAAGCTGGAGCCGTTGAAGCGGCGGTACATCAGCCGCTCGGAGTTGTCCTTGTAGACCAGGTGCAGGCCGCCATTCCCGTCCGCCACCGCGCTCATCGCGGCGCCGTGGTAGATGCCGTCGGAGAAGGCGGTGCGCGTGGAGGACCAGCTGGACACGGACGCGCTGTCGTCGCGAATGCGGTAGTGCGTGGTGTCGCGGCCGTCGTGCGAGCTCCACAGCATCATCAGCCGGCTGCCCAGGCTGATGAGCCGCCCGCCGCCGCGCTTGGAGATGTCACGCGCCAGCGCGGACTGCGTGCGGAAGGTGGAGCCGCCATCGCTGCTGACGGAGATGACCAGCGTGTTGCTGGCGTCCTTCTCCCGGAAGAAGGCCTGCACCCAGAGCCGGCCCTTGGAGTCGCGCGCCAGCTCCGCGCGGTAGTACGCGGTGCTGGAGCTGGTGGAGTCGAAGACGCGCACGGGCGTGTCCGGCAGCCAGCGGTTCTTGGACGCGCTGTAGCGCCACCACTGGAAGTACACGTCGCGGGACGTGGAGCCGCCGATGCCCTGGCTGTCCGGCGTCTCCACCGCGTAGACGAGCGCCACGTCCTTGCCCACCACCACCAGGTCCGCGCGGTCGTAGGTGGAGCCGTCGCGGATGACGCCCTCCAGCTTCCAGCTGCCGCCGCCGTTGTCGCTGCGGAACAGGCGCAGGCCGTGCCCGTCCTGTCCGCCCTGCTGCACGGCCGTGAGCAGCACGGAGCCCTCACTGCGGGACACGCGCACGATGTGCCGGTGCGCGGGCAACGTCAGCGCATTGCCGCCTCGCACCGGGATGGCCGTGGGCGGTGTCGCCGCCGTCATGCCCGCCAGCAAGAGTCCTGTGAGTGCTGCCCAACCCATTCCCACCCCCTCTGTTGGATTCCTCGCCGGGAAACTGGTGGGCGGGGAGGGGCGAAAGAAGGTGGGAAAAAGAGGCGCCGCCTGCCCGCCTGCTCCTCGAAGAGGGCCCGCGCGGAAGCCTTGCAACGCGGGGAGCGTCGTTCGCTGAACGCTTCAGCCGCGCGCCGCGGCCCTGCCGCCGATGTGCTCGCCCGCGTCCGGACGCAGCCGGCGGAAGAGCGGCCCGGCCAGAGACGACACCATGCCAATGGCGAGGAACGGCAGGACGAAGCGGTCCGGCGTGAGGCGCACGTCACCGCCGCCGCGCGCCACGTGCAGCATCAGGCCGCCGAAGCTGATGCCCACGCTCAGCGCCATCTGCTGCGTCACCACCGCGAGGGTGGAGCCGTTGCTCACCGCCTCCTTGGGGAGGTCCGCGTAGGCCACCGTGTTGGTGGCGGTGAACTGCAGGGAGCGCATGAAGCCGCTGCACACGAGCGTGACGATGATGAACGGGATGGGCGTCCCCAGGCCGAAGAAGGCGGGCACGGCCGTCAGCGCGGCGGTGAGCAGGTTGGAGGCAATGAGCGTCTGGCGGAAGCCCACGCGGCGGATGAGCGCGGGCGCCACCGGCTTGCACATGAAGGCGCCCAGCCCCGTCCCGATGGTGACGAGCCCCGCCTCCAGCGGCCCCCAGCCCAGGGCCACCTGGAAGAGCAGCGGCAGGAGGAAGGGCGTCGCCCCCAGGCCGATGCGCACCAGCGCGCCGCCCACCATGCTGGCGCGGAAGGTGTCCACCTGGAACAGGCGCAGGTTGAGCACCGGGCGCGGCGTGCGCAGCGCGTGCCGCACGTAGGCGGCGAGCGCCCCCACCGCCACCAGCGTGATGCCCACCTGCACGGGCCACGGCACCAGGCCGATGCCCACCGTCTCCGCCGCGCCCATCAGCGCGGTGATGGCGACCACGGCGATGGCGAAGCCCTTCATGTCGAAGGGGCCGGGGTCCGGCTGCTTCAGCGGGGGCACGAAGCGCGCCACGGCCCACATGCCCAAGAGGCCCACCGGCACGTTGATGAAGAAGATCCACGGCCAGTCCGCCACGCCCAGGATGAGGCCCGCGAGCGGCGGACCCAACAGCGGCCCCACCAGCGCGGGCATGGTGAACCAGCTCATCGCGGACACCAGCTTCTCGCGCGGCGCCGAGTTGACGACGATGAGCCGGCCCACGGGCGTCATCAACGCGCCCCCCAGTCCCTGCACGGTGCGGGCGAGGACCAGCTGCGCGAGCGTCTGGGAGAAGCCACACAGCACGGAGCCCGCGAGGAACACGACCATGGCGGTCATGAAGACGCGGCGCGGACCGAAGCGGTCGGCGATCCACCCGCTCGCGGGCGCGAGCACGGCCAGGGCCAGGATGTACGACGTCAGCGCGAGCTTGAGGTGGACGGGGTCGGTGCCGAACGCCACGGACAGCGTGGGCAGCGCGGTGGACAGTGCCGTGGAGTCCAGGAACTCCATGAACAGCGCGCTGGCGACCGCGATGGAGGCCAGCCGGGTGCCTCGGGAGGAGGACGTGTTGGAGGGCCCGGTGGAAGCAGTCGCGGTGGAAACGGACACGTCCTTTTCTATGCGCATGCCGCACCACGCCTGTCACGCCCCTGTGAAGGCGCGGAGGCGCACGGCAGAAGCGCTCGTACTCCCAGCGCGAAGCGGTGAGGGCTCACCGGTGAAGAGGGCACGGCGAGCCGTCCGGAGGGCAGGCGGGCGGGCACCGTCCATACCTGTCCGACTGTCGGACAGGTTCGTGGCCTCAGGGCGCCGGGGGCTCGTTCCGGGCGGCCTCGGCCAGGGTGCGGGCCTCTTCACGCAGCTCGTCCAGCCGGACCCGGTGGCGCTGGAGCAGCGCGTCCACCTGTTCGACGCGGACCCTGTCCCCGCGCGCCTTCGCCTCCTGCCGCTCGCCTTCCAGCCGCGACACGTCCCGCCCCAGCAGCGTGGCGATGTGCTCCGTCTTCTCCAGCTTCCAGCGCGCCGTCTGGGGCTGCTCCTCCACGATGGGGTCGTTGGCTTGCGGCGGCGCGTTGGCCACCTCCGGCTCCGGCGGCACGTCCCCGGGGGCGGGCGGCACCACCGTGGCGTGGGGCGGCGCGGGGTCCGGCGTCCGCACCGGCACGGCGCGCTTCGGCGCGACCTGGGCCGCCGTCACCGGGCCGGGGCCCGCGTTCGGCACCGGGGACGCGGCGGAGGGGGACGGCGCCTCCCGGGCCGGCCACAGCAGAAGCACGGCAACGAGCGCGGCCACCAGCACGCCCGCGCTCCCCAGCATCACCCGTTCCCGGTTCCGCATCGTCCACCCCCCCTACAACCGAAGGCGCCAGCCGTCACCCTGGCGCTCCACCCGGAAGAGGAACGGCTCCGAGCGCTCCGTTCCTCCCTGCGACACGCGCGCCCGCACGAGCACCGCGTCCGGGTTGCGCCCATCCACCTTCGCGTCGAGCACGTCCACCAGGCCCATGCCGTGCTCGCGCAGGTCCTCCACCGTCTCCTCGCACGGAGGCACGCCCTGCCCGGTCACCAGCATGGGGCCCAGCACCGCGCAGTCCCCCGACGGCAGGGCCTGGAAGAAGCGGCGCACCACCGCCTCCCCGGCCTCCGCCTTGGAGGACGTCGTGGACGGACAACCGAGCACGGCGAGCGCGGCGAGCCACAGCCCCGCCGCCCCCGCCGCGTGTCTCACCGCGCGTCCCATCCAGCCTCAGTAGCAGTTGGGCGCGAACAGCTCATCGTCCGACGCGGACATGAACTGGTCATCGCAGTAGCCCGACGCCAGCATGTGGCCGTTGCGCACGCAGCCGTCGTGGTTGGTGGCGTCCAGCGTGTACTGGGTGTCGCCGCCGCAGCCGCCGCCGCAGCGGCCGAAGCAGTTGCCCATCACCTTGGGGCGCGACCAGTGGTCCGGCTCGCCGCACACCCAGCTGCCGCCGTTCAGGTAGTACTCGTCGCCGCTGCACGTCGTGTGGTCACCCAGCTGGGCGATCTGCTGGTTGCGCGCGTTGTCGAAGCCACCCTGGTTGCAGTCGTGCTTCGCGTACGAGTACCAGTTGTACGTGCCGCCACAGCTGCCCGTGTTCCTGCCGCCGCACTTCGCGTAGCTGCACAGCATCGTGTAGCCGCGGCCCTGCTCGCCCATCACGGTGCGCTTGAGCGTGACGCTCGTGGGCTGCTGCGCCCACAGGCCCACCGCGCGGCGCAGGTACATGGCCTCCGGCGCCGCCGCGTCACCCTGCGGCAGCCCCTGGTTGAGCGCCCCGTAGAACGCGCTCAGCACCTGGCGGTCCTGGTCCACCACCTGCGTGTCCTGCGTGTTCGCGTCCGCGAAGCCGTCCAGCGTGGACACGCCCGACGCCGGGTCCATCAGGCCCGTCAGCGTCATGCCGTGCATGCGCACCTCCAGGCGGTACACCCCGGGCTCCACCTCACGCGAGGCGAAGGACACCGTCTGCCCGTCGTGCGCCCAGGTGCCCTCGGTCAGCCCCGTCCCGGAGGTGAGTGACAGCCCCTCGGGAGACGCCGGCGGCGCCTCCGTGCCCGCGCCCCCACAGCCCCACAGCAGCAACGCCGCGACCGCACCACCCAGTGCCTTGCGCATCCGTTTCACCCTCCGGCCAGGACAACTTCCAAGAATTCGAGGCGAGCGCGGAATTACCGGCCGGCTGGACGGGACACAAGGCGGGGTGCGTCAGGGGGGCACCCGGGCATCCGGACGGTCCCGGGGGGGGCTGGCTGACTGTTCACGGCGGACGGGCGCGGAGGGGCGGGGATGTGGCATGACGGGCCCGCGAAGCAGGTCGTTCCCCTTGTGGAGGAAGTCCCCTTGAAAATCCCCGCGCTCACCGTGGTGGCGGCGCTCGCCGCGACGGGTTGCTCCAACGGCAGCATCACCCAGAACCGCGAGGCCATGGCCCGCGTCGCCGCCAACGCGGCGAAGCCCCAGGTGGCGCCCGTCAAGGGCTCCGAGCCGCTGGCCGGCACGCCGGACGCCTACAAGGCCCTGTGCAAGGCGGACCTGGAGCGCGCGCAGGCGCAGGTGGCCGCGCTGAAGAAGCTGGATCCGAAGACGAACGGCCAGGCCGTCCTCAAGGCGTACAACGAGGCGCAGACGGCGCTCATCAACGCGGCCAACCGCTCCAGCCTCACGCATGAAGTGCACCCGGACGCCGCCATGCGCGACGCGTCCCGCGAGTGCGAGCAGCAGGTGGACGCGGCCAACGTGGCGCTGTCGCAGGACCGCGGCGTCTATGACGCGCTGTCGCTGGTGGACCTGTCCAAGGCGGACGCGCCCACGCAGCACTGGGTGAGCCGCACGCTGCTGGACTTCCGCCGCGCGGGTGTGGACCGGGATGAGGCCACGCGCGCCCAGGTGAAGACGCTCAACGAGGAGATTCTCAAGCTGGGCCAGCAGTTCGGGCAGAACATCGCGGAGGACACGCGCAGCGTGGCCTTCACGCCCAAGGACCTGGACGGGCTGCCGGAGGACTACAAGAAGGCGCACGCGCCCGGCGCGGACGGCAAGGTGGTCATCACCAGCAACTACCCGGACTACTTCCCGTTCATGACGTACGCGAAGAACGCGAAGGCGCGCGAGAAGCTGTGGCGCACCTACCGTCAGCGCGCGTTCCCCAAGAACCAGGCGGTGCTCGCGCAGCTCATCGAGAAGCGCAACGCGCTGGCGAAGCTCCTGGGCTACGACAGCTACGCGGCCTTCACGACCGAAACGCGCATGACGCGCACGCAGCAGGCGGCGGCGGACTTCATCGACCAGCTGGCGCAGGCCACGGAGGCCCGCGCGAAGAAGGAGATGGCGGACCTGCTGGCGCGCAAGAAGAAGGACGTGCGCGGCGCCACCGTGGTGGAGCCCTGGGACCAGGACTTCTACGAGGACCGGCTGCGCGCGGAGAAGTTCGGGTTCGACTCGCAGGCGGTGCGGCCCTACCTGGAGTACGCGCGGGTGAAGGACGGCGTCATGGGCATCACCTCCAGCCTGTGGGGGGTGGCCTTCCAGCCGGTGAAGGACGCGAAGACGTGGCACGCCGACGTGGAGGCGTACGACGTCGTGGACAACGGCAAGCCGCTGGGCCGCATCTACCTGGACATGCACCCGCGCGACGACAAGTACAAGCACGCGGCGCAGTTCGACCTGGTCACGGGTGAGCAGGGCAAGCGGCTGCCGGAGGCCGTGCTGGTGTGCAACTTCCCGCGCCCCGGCGACCTGATGACGCACGACGAGGTGGGGACGTTCTTCCACGAGTTCGGCCACCTGATGCACACCATCTTCTCCGGCCACCAGAAGTGGACGCCCATCTCCGGCATCTCCATGGAGCGCGACTTCGTGGAGACGCCGTCCATGCTGCTGCAGCAGTGGGCCGAGCAGCCGGAGGTGCTCAAGAGCTTCGCCAAGCACCACGAGACGAACGAGCCCATCCCCGCGGAGCTGGTGGAGAAGCTGCGCGCGTCGAAGGAGTTCGGCCAGGGCCTGTTCGCGCGCCGCCAGCTGTTCCTGTCCGCGGTGAGCCTCCAGTACTACTCGCGCGCGCCGGGCTTCGACACGACCGCGGTGCTCGCGGAGCTGCAGAAGAAGCTGTCCCCCTTCCGCCACGAGTACCGTGACGGCACCCACTTCGAGCTCGCGTTCGGGCACCTGGATGGGTACTCGGCCGCGTACTACACGTACCTCTGGTCCTCCGTCATCGCGAAGGACCTGGAGTCGAAGTTCCAGGAGACCGGCTACCTGGACCGCGACACGGCCATGCACTACCGCAAGACGGTGCTGGAGCCCGGCGGCTCCAAGCCCGCCGCGGAGCAGGTGAAGGACTTCCTCGGCCGGCCGTACGCCTTCGAGGCCTACCGCGCGTACCTCGACGGCGCCCCGAAGACGACGGGCACCGCGAAGGAAACGAAGTAGCGCGGTCGCATCCCCGGAAGCGGGCCGGACGTCCTGCCTGCTTCCGGGAGTGCCGCGCCGCCTGACCCGCCCTCCGGGGCAGGCGTCGGCGCGCGGTGCCTTCGCGAACCCAGGCACTGCCCGGTCGCGGAACTCCCCTTCCCCACCCTGTCCCCCGCGCGTGCCCATCCCCACCCCGGGGACGGAGCCGGGCGTCGGCCTGTCGTCACGTCCGGGCTGGTGAGGGTCTTGCTTTGGAGCGCGCCCACCGGGGCCCTTTCGAGGCCCGGAGGAGGCGTGCACGCGGTGACGGCCTGTGGTCGGAGATGGCGGAGGATGGGCCTCGCGGCGGCGGTGGTGCTGGCCGCGAGCTGCAACAATTCTCCACCCAAGGCACGGGTGCTGCCAGGGCCGGACGCGCCCGGCGGCCCCACGGATCCGCACGACGCGCAGTGCCGCTCGGCGGTGCGCGACCCGGGCCGCGTCACGCTGCACCGCCTCAACCGCGCGGAGTACGACAACACCGTGCGCGACCTGCTGGGCGACACGGGCTCGCCCGCGAGCGAGTTCCCGCCGGACGACCACGGCTTCGGCTTCGACAACAACGCGGACGTGCTCAGCATGTCCCCGCTGCTGATGGAGAAGTACTCGCACGCGGCGCAGGCGCTGGTGGAGGCCGCGTGGGCGCGGGGCGCGTTCGGGGCCTGCGTGCTCGACCCCGCCCAGCCGGAGCCGTGCGCGCGCCAGCTGCTGAAGACCTTCGCGCGCCGCGCCTGGCGCCGGCCCGTCACCGCCGAGGAGGTGGAGCGCCTGGTCGCCTTCGTCACGCTGGCCCGGCGGCACGGTGACGCGCCGGAGGTGGGCGTGAAGCTGGCGCTGCGCGCGGTGCTGGTGTCGCCCCACTTCCTCTTCCGCGTGGAGCTGGACCCCTCTCCCACGTCCACCGCGCCGCACCCCGTGAGCGACCTGGAGCTGGCGAGCCGCCTGTCCTACTTCCTCTGGAGCAGCATGCCGGACGAGGCGCTGCTCCAGGTGGCGGAGGCCGGCCACCTGCACGAGCCGGAGGTGCTGGAGGCGCAGGTGCGGCGCATGCTGGCGGACCCCAAGGCCCGCGCGCTGGTGGACAACTTCGCGGGCCAGTGGCTCTACACGCGCGCGCTCGACTTCGCCCAGCCGGTGTCGCGCTACGGCTTCGACGAACCGCTGCGCGAGGCCATGCGCCAGGAGATGCAGCTCGTCTTCCACGAGTTCATCACCGGCGACCACCGCCTCAAGGACCTGCTGGACGCGCCCTTCACCTACGTGAACGACCGGCTGGCGGCGCACTACGGCCTGCCCAAGCCGGGCACCACCGCGATGACGCGCGTGGAGCTGACGGACCACCCGGAGCGCGCGGGCCTCTTCGGGAAGGGCTCGCTGCTCACCGTCACCGCCAACCCGGACCGCACGTCCCCGGTGAAGCGCGGCGTCTGGGTGCTGGAGCAGCTGCTGTGCAAGGCGCCGCCCCCGCCACCGCCCGACGCGGGCGGCCTGGCCCCGGCGGTGGACCCCACGCTGAACATCAAGGCGCGCATGGCGGAGCACCGCGCGAACCCGGGCTGCTCGGGCTGTCACACGCTGATGGATCCGCTGGGCTTCGGCATGGAGAACTTCGACCCGGTGGGCCGCTGGCGCACGAAGGAGGAAGGCGGCGCGCAGGTGGACTCCAGCGGCGAGCTGCCCGGGGGCAAGACGTTCCAGGGCGTGGTGGAGCTGCGCGCGGTGGTGAAGCAGGACCCGGACCTGTCCGCGTGCATGACGCGCCACCTGCTCACGTACGCGCTCGGGCGCGGCGCGGAAGCAGAGGACCGCTGCACCGTGCGCGACATCTCCCAGCAGGCGGAAGGCCGGGGCGGCCGCCTCACCGACTACATCCTCGCCATCGTCCGCAGCGGCGCGTTCCTGCAGCGGCGTGGCGAGGCGGAGGGACCCAAGCCATGAACCGCACCCCTGCCCTGTCCCGCCGCACGCTCCTGCGTGGCATGGGCGCGCTGATGGCGCTGCCCCTGCTGGACGTCATGCGCCCGCGCACGGCGCGCGCCGCCACTGCGGCCCCTCGCCGCTTCGTGGCCTTCTACACGCCCTGCGGCATCCACATGCCCAAGTGGACGCCCGGGGGCGTGGGCGCGGAGTGGTCCCTGACGCCCACGCTCGCGTCGCTGGCGCCGGTGAAGGGGGACGTGCTGGTGCTGAGCGGCGTGGACAACCTGCCCGGCAGGCCGGATGGCGACGGCCACCACGCCGCCGCGACGGCCGCGTTCCTGTCCTGCGTGAAGGCGCGCAAGACGGAGGGCACCAACATCCGCACCGGCATCTCCATGGACCAGGTGCTGGCGAACGCGGTGGGCAAGCACACGCGCTACCCGTCGCTGGAGCTGGGCATCGACCAGGGCCGGGGCATCGGCAACTGCGACTCCGGCTACGCGTGCCCGTACGCGAACAACATCGCGTGGGCGGGGCCGTCCACGCCCGTGCCCAAGGAGACGAAGCCCCGCGCGGCCTTCGAGCGGCTGTTCGCGGACTTCGACCCGGGCGTCACGCAGGAGGAACTGGCGAAGCGCAAGGCGTACGGCCTGAGCATCATCGACTCCGTGCGCGACGACGCGAAGGCGCTCCAGGGGAAGCTGGGCACCACCGACCGGCGCAAGCTGGACGAGTACTTCACCGGCGTGCGCGAGCTGGAGCTGCGCGTGAACGCGATGGACGGCGCCGGCCCCACGTGCGGCACCGCCGTGGCGCCCGCGGACACCGAGGACGTGCGCGAGAAGACGAAGGCGATGCTGGACCTCATCGTGCTCGCGTTCCAGTGCGACCTGACCCGCACGTGCACCTTCATGCTGGGCAACGCGCGCAGTCAGCGCGTGTATTCGTTCCTGGGGCTGTCCGGTGAACACCACGCGTACTCGCACCACCAGAAGGCCCAGGCCAACTACGACGCGCTGGTGAAGATAGACAAGTGGGAGGTGGAGCAGTTCTCGTACCTCCTCCAGCGCATGAAGGGCGTGCAGGAGGAGGGCGGGACGCTGCTGGACCACAGCGCCGTGTACTTCTCCAGTGAGATCGCCGACGGCAACATGCACGAGCACAAGAACCTGCCCATCCTGCTCGCGGGCCGCGCGGGCGGCGCCATCGCTCCGGGCCGCCACCTCCGCTACGAGGGCCAGCCGCTGGCGAACCTCTACATCTCCCTGCTCAACATGTTCGGCGTGCCCGCGACGACCTTCGGGGACGACGGCACGGGGCCCCTGCCTGGCCTGGGCGCGTAGGGCAGGAAGGCGCTCGGGCACCCCGGGGGCCGCCTGCCCCGCTCAGTTCGGCTGCACGCGGGGCGCGCATGCGGAATGATTCCGCGCATGGCCCTTCCTGTGTTCCCTCGCGGACTCGCCGTGTTGCTGCTGGCCCCGCTGCTCGGCTGTGGCTCCAGCGCGAACGCGCAGCGCCCGGTGTCCTCTTCCACGAAGCAGGCCGCGGCCAACGCCGCCGCGCGCAAGGTCCCCTCGGCCACGCCGAAGCCGCCGGAGGGCACGCGCAAGCCGGTGCCGTCCGCCGCGGAGCTGAAGCGGGACATGGTGGCCGCGCACAACGAGGCGCGGGCGAAGGCCTCGCGGCCCACGCCGAAGCCGGCGCTGCCCGCGCTCACCTGGTCCGACGAGGCGGCGCGCAAGGCGGAGGCCTACGTGAAGGAGTGCCGCTTCGAGCACAACCCGGACCGGGGCAGCTTCGGAGAGAACCTGGCCGCCGCGACGCCGGACACCTGGACCACCGCGCAGGTGGTGAAGGGCTGGGCGGACGAGTCCGCTGACTACGACTACGCCTCCGGCAAGTGCAAGGCCGGGAAGATGTGCGGGCACTACACGCAGGTGGTGTGGCGCACCACGAAGGCGGTGGGCTGCGCGACGCGGCTGTGCACGAAGAACTCGCCCTTCGGCGGGAACGTGAAGACGTGGCAGCTCTGGGTGTGCAACTACGCGCCGCCGGGCAACTGGGTGGGCGAGAAGCCCTACTGAGCCGCGAGCGTGACGACCTCGATGCCGCTCGCCGTGCCCACGGCGAAGCGGCGGTGCGCGGCGTCCATCGCGAAGGGAGGCGGGGGCGGCAGGTGGCTGCGCATGCTGCCCAGCACCTTCCCCGTGTCCAGGTCCTCCCAGCGCCGCACGACGCGGCCGGTGGCGCGGGACACGAGCTTCGGGTGGCCGAAGAAGTCCACCACGTGCTCCGCGTCCACGACCATCAGCGGGCCCGCGGGCTCCTCCAGCTCCACCTCCGACAGCACCTTCTTCTCCGTGAGCGAGTACGTGCCCAGGAAGAACGCGGCGTCATCACGGGACTCCTCGATGCGCACGAAGACGAGCGTGTCGCGCGCCCCGAAGGCCACGGACGTGAGGAAGATGCCGTTCTCCACGCCCTCCATCAGCTCGGCGCTGTCCAGCGACGCGGGCTCCTCCAGCGCGCGGGGCACGTCGAACACCGACGCCGCGTCCACCGGGTGCCAGATCCACCCCGCGCTCGCCAGGTAGCGCCCGTCCGGGCTGAACTGGAGCCGCGAGTGGAAGATGTCCGTGGGCGTGTTGTCGCGCTTCGTGAGGCGCTCGCCCGTGGCGGCGTCCTCCAGCTCCACCACGCAGTACGACTCCGGGCAGTGCGCGAGCAGCGTGCGTCCGCTGGGCAGCGTGTGCAGGGCCACCGGATAGTCGTGGACGTGCGCCTGGTAGAAGTCGCGCATGAGCTGCCGCACCACGCGCGTGCCTTCGAGCAGCAGCCCCGCCGTCCCCAGCGATTCGTACAGCACGCTGTAGCGGCCGTCGGGCGACACCACCGCGCGGTCGAAGCGGTAGGCGTAGCGCACGTGCGGGTCGTCGGTGCCGCCGTCCAGGCCGTAGCGCACCATTCCGCCCACCGGGTCCACCAGCGCGTCGCCGCTCCAGCACAGGGAGGCCACGGCGCCGGGGGTCTTCAGGGTCTGTCTCTGGAAATCCATGGCGCCGGGGACGCGGGTGCCCGGCGCATCCTGACCCGGGCTCAGGCCGGAATCATCGTCAGGAGCTGCTGGGCCTTCGTGCGCAGCTCCTTGTCACTCCCCTTGAGGACCTGCTCCGCGTGGTGGCGGGCCTTCGCCGGCTCCCCCAGGCGCAGCGCCAGCGCCAGGTTGAAGTGCGTGGTGGGGTCCTCGGGGTGCGCCTCCAGCACCGGGGCCAGCACACGCTGGGCGAGCGCCGGGCCTTCCTCCGGAACGTGCTCCAGGTAGTGCACCGCCAGGTCGTTGGGCGCGCCCGTGTCCGTGGGCGCCCGCGCGACGGCCTCTTCCAGGAGCATGCGCACGCGGCCGCGCTGGCCCGCGATGTCCAGCGCCCGCGCGAGCTGCCTGCGGGCCTCCACCGACTCCGGGTCGCGCCGGAGCACTTCCTCGAAGAGGGGCAGGGCCTCCGTCAGCTTGCCGGCGAGCAGCGCGGCCATGGCGTGCAGGCCGATGAAGTTGGGGTTCTCCGGCTCCAGCTTCCGCAGCCGCAGCGCGGCGGCCAGGGCGTTCTGCGTGAGCCCCCCGAGCAGCGACAGGTTGAAGATCTCCTCCCAGAGGACCGCGTCGTCCGGCGCCAGCGTCAGCGCGTCCCGCAGCTCCTGGAGCGCGAGCCCCAGGTCCCCCGTCTCCAGATACGCCCGCGAGCGCTCCCACTGCGCGCGGTAGGACTCCTTCGCCATCGTGCCCCTCAACCCCGGAACATCTTGTGGAACAGCCGCATGAACATGCCCGACCTGGGCGCGGTCTCCGGGCGGCCGGACTGCTGCTGCTGCGCCTGGGACTGGAGGTCCAGCTTCATCTTCAGCTTCTTGATGTCCGGGTCGATGGAGAAGGTGCTGAACTCATCGTTCCCTTCAAGGGCTGTCTGGATCTTCCGCGCGCGGGATTCGTCGTGGCTCATGTCGCGTCTCCTGACCGGGTCCCGACCCTAGCACGGGGCACCGGGCCCTCCCCATCCCGGCAGCCTCCCTGTCCGCTTGCCCGCACACCCACCCGCGCGCGGATAATCCCTCCCATGCGACGCCCTTCCCGCTTCCGCCCCCTGTCCGCCGCCGCGCTGCTCACCCCGTTCCTCCTGCTCGCCTGCATCCCTGATGGGGACCCGGACGACTCGACCGCGGACGCGGGGCTCGATGGAGGCCTTCAGGAAGACGGTGGCACCGGCACCGACGCGGGGACCGTGGAGCTGACGCAGTTCGCGCGGGACATGCTGGAGGCCCACAACGCGGCCCGCGCCGCCGCGAAGCCCACGCCGTCCCCCGCGCTGGAGCCGCTCACGTGGGACCCCGCGGTGGCGGAGGTCGCCCAGAAGTGGGCGGACCAATGCATCTACGACCACAACGCCGGCCGGGGCAACGCGGGGGAGAACATCGCCGCCGCCACGCCGGGGCATTGGGACGCGAAGGGCGCGGTGCAGGACTGGGTGAGCGAGGCGGCGGACTACGACTACGCGAGCAACACCTGCCGCGCGGGTGCCGGCAAGTGCGGCCACTACACGCAGGTGGTGTGGCGCAACACGCGCCGCCTGGGCTGCGCCACGAAGCGCTGCACCGGCAATTCGCCTGTCGGCGGCACCACCTGGGACTTCTGGGTGTGCAACTACGCGCCCCCGGGCAACTACCCGGGCCAGCGTCCGTACTGAGGGCCGCTGGCCCCTGCTCCCGCGAACCTTCAGCGCTTGAGCGTGCGCGCGAGGAACGCGGACGTCTCCGCCCAGGCGGACGCTGCGGCGCGCGCGTCGTAGCGGGCGCCGGACGGGTTGGCGAAGGCGTGGTCCGCGTCGTACTCCACGACGCGGCTGCGCACGTTGGCCTCGGCCAGGGCCTTCTCGAAGGCCTGCACCGTCTCCGGCGGGATGGACTTGTCCTTCGTGCCGAAGATGCCCAGCACCTGCGCCTTGATGGTGGACAGCTCCTGCGGGTCCGTCACCGGGTGGCCGTAGTAGAGGACCGCCGCGCTCAGCTCCGGGATGGCCATGGCGGTGCGCAGTGACCAGCCGCCACCGAAGCACCAGCCGATGCTGCCGGTGCGCGGGGCCTGGATGCGCGGGTCGCCCTTGAGGAACGCGTGCGCGGCCAGCAGCGTCTTGGTGGCCTGGTCCGCGTCCACCTGCTTCACCAGGGCGAGCGCCTCGTCGGGGTTGGTGCCCACCTTGCCGTGGTAGAGGTCCACCGCGAGCGCCGCGTAGCCCTCCGCCGCCAGCCGGTCCGCCCAGGCCTGCACGTGCTCGTTGAGGCCCCACCACTCGTGGATGACGATGATGGCGGGCAGGGGGCCCTTCGCGTTCGGCGGCAGGGTCAGGTAGGCCTTGGAGCCGTCGGACAGCTCCACCTGCTGGCCCTTGCGCTCGGGGGCGGCGTCCTTGCGCAGGGTGTGCATGGCCTTGAACTCCTCCTCGGAGACGGCGCCCGTGGCGGACGGCGTGCGCGCCACCTCCGCCGGCCTGCCCGTCGCGCAGGCGCCCAGCATCAGCGCCGCCGCCAGCACCCACGTGAGCCTCTTCATGTCCGGCCTCATCGTCGTCCGTGTCCTTTCCGGGCCCGGGCTTCCCGGCCCGCTTCCGCGTGCGCTTCCGGGCGTAGCGCGGTGAGGGCGGAGGCGCCAGTGCGTTGAAGCTCCGGACGAAGCGCTGGAGGCCGAACGCGAAGAGGGCCGGCGCGAGGGAGCATCCCCCACGTCGGCCCTCGTTCTCACCGCTCCCGCGAGGGGGAGGTGGTGGCTACTTCGTCGCCGGGGGCGGCTTGGCGGCCGGGGGCGGCTTCGCGCCGGGGGCCGGGGGCGCGCCACCGGGCATGCCCGGCATGCCGGGGGCGCCTTCGGGCGGCTTCACGATCTCCAGGAGCTCCACCTCGAACACCAGGGCGGCGCCGCCGGGGATGTTCGGGGGCGCGCCGCGGTCGCCGTAGGCGATGTCGGAGGGGCACACGAGCTGCGCCTTGCCGCCGACCTTCATCTTCTGGAGGCCCTCGGTCCAGCACTTGATGACGCCCTGGAGCGGGAACTGCGTGGGCTCACCGCGCTTGTAGGACGAGTCGAACTCCTTGCCGTCGGAGAGCGTGCCCTTGTAGTGGACCTTCACGACGTCGGAGGCCTGGGGCTGGGCACCGGTGCCCGCCTGGGTCTCCTTGTAGATGAGGCCGGACTCGGTCTTCTGGGCGCCGGTCTCCTTGGCCTTCTCGTCGAGGAAGGCCTTGGACTTCTCCTTCTCCGCGTTGGCCTTGCGCAGCGAACGCTCGCGCGCGAGGTCCTGGAGCTTGGGACCGTAGGTCTCCAGGTCCACGTCGGACTTCTGGCCGGTGACCTGGGCGGTGAGGCCGGCCTTCACGAACTCCAGCTCCTGCGGCGTCATGTCGAACACGCTGATGCTGCGGCCGATGGACAGGCCCAGCGCGTACAGCGTCTTCTGCTCCTCGGTCTGGGGAGCGCCGGCGGCGCCCGCCGTCGTGGTGCCGGTGGCGGAGGTCTCGCCCGGCTTCGCGTTCTGGCCCTGACAGGCCGTCAGGCTCAGCATCGCCGCGATCAGGATCGTCTTCTTCATCATGATGTCGTCGCCTTTCCTTTGGCTCAGCGGCGGCCGACCGCCCCCCGCTGCATGCCTGGGGGCGCGGTGTACTACAGAAAGTGCCCGGCATCCTCTTGGGAACCGTGCTTTCCCCGGAAGGGGACCCGCGCAGGTAGGACAACCGGCCGCCGGCCCCCCAAACCGGCGGGACGGCCCCGGATTCCCGGCCAGGGGCCCGGGAGAGGGGTTTACCGGGAGGAGCGCCCGCCAAAGGCGGCCTGGGAGACCAGGAGCAGGACGATGGCGCCCAGGATGGCACCGCCGAAGCCAGTGGGCTCCGGGTCGCGCCAGTTCGTGCCCCGCCAGACGGACGTGAGGAAGCCGCCCACGAAGGCCCCGGCGACGCCCAGGAGCGTGGTGCCGATGCACCCCAGGCGCTGGTTCCCCGGCAGCACGGCCCGGGCAATGAGCCCCGCGAAGAAGCCGAAGATGATCCACCCCAACAGCCCCATGACGTCCTCCCGATGCAGCGTGTCCGGTCCGCAATGTGGCGTAGGGCAGGCGGGGGCGGAAGTGCGGTGGAGGTGTTCTTGACCCTGGAGGGGGGCGTGTGGTGCGGTCGTTCGACCCTACAGCGCCCTCTGGCGCACCGGGCGGAACCACGATGAACAAGCTGACGCGGCTCACCATCAACAAGTTCCGGAACGTCAAGCCGACGACGCTGGAGTTCCGCCCGGGGATCAATGTGGTGCTGGGGAAGAACGCGGCAGGGAAGACGACGCTGCTGCGCCTGCTGTCGACATTACTAGGTACTTTCGACGAACCAGTTCCAGATGAATCTCTCGACACGCATATATCTGTCACGGGAGACACTGAATTTGAGCAGTCGACGCTGAGGAAACGGCTTGAGGAGCCAACTCTTCCGCTCAACATTGGGCACCGCGAGCGCAGCCTTCAATCAAGCTTCCATCAGACAGATGCGCTGCTTTTCAAGCACGCAGGCAAATCGTTCCTCAAGGCAGACCTAAAGTCGAACGAAGTCGCACTCGAAGCCAAAGACCTACAAATACGCGCCCCGCGCGGCCCCTATCGCAACCCAATCCTCTCAATTTTCTCAATCCTCTCAGCAGACAGAAACAAAAACGCACCCTTCCTGAGCAGAATGCTCATGGACTCATACGTCAAGACAGCAGGACGAATGGACGAAAGCCTTGAAAGCTTCAACGAGCTATTCAAGATCGAGGGACATCTAGACGTTCCTAGTGGAAAGTGGATTTTTGATGCTCTTCCATTCTCAATGGTCGACCTGAGTTTCGCGCCGGCTCCAGAAGGCAATTCAACAAATTTCTCATTCCCATTTCTCGATCGTACCGCCGTGAAACTTGGGTACGACTCCGCTACAGCAAGATTCGACGTCGAGCGCTTCAACTTGGAGTCAGGTCGCCATACCGTTCGATTGAGCAATCTAAAATTCTTCTTCAGGCGCGCGGACGAGGAAGTATCCCACGAGTGGCTCAGCTACGGTCAGAAGCGGCTACTTGCCTTTTTTGCCCATGTCGATGCATCACCGGACATAGTCATCGCGGACGAGCTTGTGAACGGCCTTCATCACGAGTGGATATCGGCATGCCTTGACGAAATCTCGGACCGCCAAGCATTTCTGACAAGCCAAAATCCTTTACTGCTGGACTTCTTGCGCTTTGAGAGCCTTGAAGAGGTTCGCCACACTTTCATTATTTGTGAACGCACCGGTAGCGCTGCGGATGCGCAACTCATCTGGCGCAATCTCACTGAAGACGAAGCTGAGTCCTTCTTCCTCGCCTACCAGACCGGGATCCAACGCGTCTCGGACATCCTGCTCACCAAGGGCCTTTGGTGACGTGTCATGGCAGCCCGTGCTCGCATCCTCGCCCTGACCGAGGATTCTGGTCGTCAGGCGCAGCCAACGCTCCAGCGGATTTTGAAGGAAGCACTCAAGCTCGTGGTCGTGGGCGTCGACTTGAACCCAGCCCGTGTTCGGATTGAGCCGCTTCCCGAGAACGATCGCGCACTGCATGCCATCCATGCCAACCAATGGAAGGCGCACCCTCCCACTCGGAACACGGTTGTCTTGCTCGGAGCAATCGCGACACGGCTACTGGAACCAGCCGGGTTCGTGGTCTTCCACTTCGACACGGACCGGGTGTGGAGCAAGCGCGAGGGCAGCGAGAACCGGCAGAAGTTCGAGACCATCATCCGGAGTGGCGTCCGCCGCATCCTTCAGGGCGAAGGCGCGCCTCCGATCAATCCGCGAGCGCGGCCTTCACTGACAACAGCGCAGGTTGAGGCCGCATTGAACCGCCTTCTCATCCTGTCCCCCTGCTACAGCATGGAGTCCTGGCTCTATCAGGCAACGAACGAGCTGCATCCTCTCTGTCAGGGCAGGCACGACTCCGACGAGCACGCACAACTCATCGCGAAATGGACCACGGACCGCGCTCGGCTTGATGAAGTCCACCAACCCAAGGTCGTGATGGGACAGTGCGTGGCAGACCACCACAACGAAACGCTCTCCAAGTCCTTCCCAGCAGAAGACGTCTGGCTCGCCGAGCGCTCCTTCCACGAGTCCGTGGAACGCCTCCGCGCCTGTACCGCCCTGGTCGAAGCACTCTCCTACCCCGCCTCATGAGCCCCCTCCGCCGTGCCACCCGGGACGACAACGCCGCGCTGCTGGACCTGTTCGGCGATGTGCCCATGACCGGGGACCTGGTGCTCAGCACGCAGCGGTCGCCGGACTACTTCGGCCTGTTCGCCATGCAGCGCGGTGAAGCCGAAGTCTGGGCCCACGGGGAACCCTCCCGCCTGGACGGCATGGGCGCCATCCACGTCCGCGACGGCTGGCTGGAGGGCCGGCCCTGCCGCGTGGGCTACCTGGGGGACCTTCGCACCCGCTTCTCCGCGCGCCGCGCCCGGGGCCTGGCCCGGTTCTATGGGCCCGTCCTGGAGGAGACCTCCCGCCGCCTGGGCGTGGACGTCTTCCTCACCGCCGTCATGGCCTCCAACGCCGCCGCGCTCCAGGCGCTCGTGCGCCGCGCCGCCTCGCGGGAAGCGCAGCCGCACTACCACCTGATGCGCGCGTTCTCCGCCGTCTCCGTCCAGTTCGTCCTGCGCCGCAAGCCGCGCCGCGGCCGCTACACCGTGCGCCGGGCCACCGCCTCGGACGTGCCCGCCATGGCCGCGCTGCTGGACTCGGACCACCGCTCGCGCCCCTTCGGCTACCGCTATGACACCGGCGAACTGGAGCACCGGCTCGCGCGCTGGCCGGGGCTTCGCGTGGAGGATTCGTTCCTTGCGTTCGACCCGGCGGGCCAACTGGTCGGCTGCACCTCCGCGTGGAACCCCGACGCCGTGAAGCGCTACCGCGTGCTCGCGTACCGGGGCGGCATGAAGTGGGTGCGCCGGGGCTTCAACGCGCTGGCCACCGTCACCGGCGCGCCCCGCCTGCCCGCGCCCGGCGGCGACTTCCGCTACTTCTACCTCTGCAACACCAGCATCCCCTCGGAGGACCCCGCTGTCCTGCGCGCGCTGCTGGATGCCGTCTACGCCGCGTTCCACGGCCAGGGCTTCCACTTCTTCACCGTGCAGCAGGACGCCGGAGACCCACTGGCCTCCGCCTTCGACGGCTTCATTCAGCGGCGGCTGGACTTCCACCTCTACGCCGTCACGCCCGCCTCGCGCCCCCCGAGGACCTTCCCCGGGGGACGCACCGGCTTTGAAATCTGCCTGCCCTGACGCTCACACCATGCGCGTCTTCCAGCGCCCTCGCCGGAACAGGACGATGCCCAGCACGGACATCGCCGCGAAGGCCGCCGGCACCGCGAGGTACGCCCCCACCGCGCCCAGGCCCAGCGGCTTTGCCAGCACCCACGCCAGCGGCAGCTCCAGCACCCAGAGACACCCCAGGTCGATGAGCGTGGGCGTCCGCGTGTCCCCCGCTCCGTTGAACGCGGAGGTGATGACCATGCCGTACGCGGCGGAGAAGAAGCTCAGGGAGAAGACGCGCAGCGCCGTCGCGCCCTCGTCCACCACCGCCGGGTCCGTCGTGAAGAACCGCAGCAAGGGATGCGCGAAGATGAAGAACAGCACTCCGATGCTGCCCAGCACCATCAGGTTGTACCGGCCCGCGAGCCACACCGCCTTCGCGCCCCGGTCCGGGTCCCCCGCGCCCATGCTCTGCCCCAGCAGCGTGGCCGCCGCGTTGCCCAGGCCCCACGCGGGCAGCAGCGCGAACATCACGATGCGGATGGCGATGGTGTAGCCCGCCAGCGACGTGCTGCCGAACGTCGACACGATGCGCACCAGCACCACCCAGCTGGTCGTGCTCACCAGCGCCTGCACCATGCCCGCGCCGGACAGCCGCAGCATCGCGAGCATCGTCGCGGGCTCCAGCGCCACGTGCTCGCGCCGCACCTGGAGCCGGCCGTTTGAACGCATCAACCGGTAGAGCTGATACGCGACGCCCGCGCTGCGGCCCAGCGTGGTGGCCCACGCCGCGCCCACCACGCCCATCTCCGGGAACGGTCCCCACCCGAAGATGAGGCACGGCGCGAGCACGATGTTGAGGCCGTTGGCCAGCATCAGCACGCGCATCGCGATGGCCGCGTCGCCCGCGCCCCGGAAGATGGCGTTGATGAGGAAGAGCAGCAGGATGCTCACCACGCCGCCCATCATCACGCGCGTGTAGCCCACGCCGTGCTCCAGCACCCACGGCGAGCCGCCGAGCGCCGCCAGGATGGGCCGGGCGAAGACGATGCCCGCCACCGCCAGCACCGTGGAGATGATCACCCCCAGGCCAATGGCCTGCACCGCCGTGCGCGCCGCCCGGTCCGCGTCCTTCTCTCCGATGCGGCGGGCCACCATCGCCGTGGCGCCGATGCTCAGGCCCATGCCCGCGGCGTAGATGAGGGTGAGGATGCCCTCGGTGAGCCCCACCGTGGCCACCGCCTCCGCGCCCAACCGGCCGACGAAGGCAACGTCCACGACGGCGAACACCGACTCCATGCACATCTCCAGCACCATGGGCACGGCCAGCAGGAAGATGGCGCGCCCGAGCGGCAGCCGCGTCAGGTCCTGCTCCGTGCCGTGCAGGGCCTCCTTCACCAGCGTCCAGGCACCCTTGTCCACGGGCGCGGGGACCTGGGCGTTCCGGTCCGCCAGGGGTGTCTCTTCCACGGGGTGAGGCCTTTCGAGAGCGAGGGGACTTCCTAGCGCGAAACGCCCACACGTGGCGCCCAGCGACGCGGCTTCCTACGCACCCTGCCACCCACTCCTGACATCTGAAGGTGCGGCACCCACCCCCGTCGAGGCAGCGAGCGAGCGTTGGCTGCCGGACGGCGGGTCGCGCCTCGGGACAACATGCCGCTGGGAACGCCGGGAGTAGCTTGCTGCATCCCGATGAGTCCCTCACCCGCGACCGCTTCCCTCCTGCCCACCGCGGTAGGTCCTCATTTCACCCTGGCCTCGTCCGCGCGACTGCTGGGCACCACGCAAGTGGGGCCCGGGGCCATCATCTCGCGGGGCGCCGTCGTGCGCTCGGTGGGAGGCTCCGTGACGCTGGGAGCCTTCTCCACGCTGCGCGAGGACGCGGTGGTGGTGGGCACCCCTGAGCGCCCCACGTCCATCGGCGAGAAGACCGTGCTCGGTCCGCGCTCGCTCGTGATGGGCGCACGTGTGGGGTCGCTGTGCGACATTGGCGACGGCGCCATCCTCATGCCCGGCGCGACGTTGGGTGACCGCTGCCTGGTGGGTGAGGGAACGGTGCTGCCGCCCGGCATGACCGTGCCGGATCAATCCGTGGTGCTGGGCCGGCCGGGACAGGTCTTGCGGATGCTCTCCGCGGAGGACCTGGCCCACCTGCAGCAGCGCCGGGGCGGTGACCTGTCACTGCCCTTGGCTCCATTGACTTCCTTCTCCGCGCGCGACCGCGCCGAGGACGCCCCCATGGGACAGCTGTACGCCTTTCGTGACCGTCACCCCTTCGTCCACCCCACCGCCACCCTCTTCTCCTCCGCGGAGGTGTCCGGCGACGTGGTCATCGGCGCGGGGGCCATCATCGGCGCGGGGGTGAAGATCACCGGCGACCTGAACGGGCCGGTGCGCATTGGCGCGCGGGTGCAGATCCTGGAGAACACGGTGCTGCACCTGCAGCCGGACACGATGCTGGTGCTGGACGAGGGCGTGGTGGTGGGCCCGGGCTGCGTGCTGCACGCGTGCAACCTGGGCGCGGGCACGGTGGTGGAGCCCGGCGCCATCCTCTGCGAGGGCAGCCACCTGGGGAAGGGCTGCCACGTGGGCGCCGGCAGCCTGGTGAAGGCGCGCGCGGTGTTCCCGGACTACGCGCTGGTGGAGGGCTTCCCCGCGACGCAGGTGGGCACGCGCACGTCACCGCCGGAGCCGCCGCGCTGGGTGCTGCGACCGGAGGACCTGCCGGGCCTGCGACGCATGGGGTGAGCGGATTTGCACGGACCGTGCGTCCTCTGGCAGGGTCGCGGGCCATGGATCCGGTCCAATCAATCATCGAGATCGCGGGCCCGCTGCTGCTCGGGCTGGCCTGTGGGGCGCTCTTCCGGAAGTTCGTGTACCCGCGCATCCTCGCGCGGATGGGGGTCTTCGCCTCGTGGGTGACCTCCGCCGCCAACACGTGGGTGCTGGTGGGGCACCTCTGCATCGCGCTGGGCGTGGCGGCCGCGTGCCATGCGTCCAATGCCGTCGCGACGCTGATGTGGCTGCATGAGCACCTTCCCGCGCCGCCCTTCGCGCTCACGCAGGAACTGCTCCACGGGTTCTTCCTGGGGGCGACCTTCTTCTCCGGGTACTACCTGGCGATGTTTCCCTCCTCGGGCTCCGAGGAGGCGCAGGCCGGCACGGTCTAGACCCAGAAGACCACGTCGCGCTCGGCGTCCTCGGGACCGGGGCCGTGCGCGCCGTCGCGCAGCCAGCGGCGGTACGCTTCGATGTCCGCGTGGTGCAGGTCCGCTTCCGTGCCGGAGTACACGCCGCCGCCGGGACCGTCCGTCAGCCCCTGGCGCTGCGTCTCCATGATGACGACGTCCTGCTGGATGACCTGCCGCGTGTACCAGCGCACCAGCGGCGTCAGCGCGCGGCCCACCCACGCACCTGGCACGTCCACCGGCAGCCGGTAGCTGATGGCCGTGTATACGAGCGAGTCCGTGGGCCCGATGGGCGTGCACTGCGAGTTGATGGCGAAGCCGCTGTCGCCCCACTGGTAGTCCACGCGCGTGACGTTGGGGACGATGAACTCGTCCGTGTGCACGAGCGGCAGGCCGCGCGGGTTGAACAGCCGCCCCAGGCCCGTGAGCGCGTCCTCCTCCTGGTGGTAGGTCATCCGCACGCGGCCCGCGTGGCGCTTCACGGTGGAGGGCACGCGCTTGCGCGTGGGGTTGCGGAACCAACCCCGGTGCACGAAGGACGTGTGCGGCACGTCCATGAAGTTCTCCACCAGGTTCGTCACGCCGTTCGCGAAGCGCGTCACCATGAAGTAGACGGTCCAGCCGCGCTCGCCCCAGTACGGCACCCGGAAGGGCTCCGCGCGGGCCTGCGTCACGTCCGCGCCCAGGTAGACGTAGACGAGCCCGTCCTGCTCTCGCGTGGGGAAGCGAGCGAGCCGTCCCAGGTCGCATGGTGCGGGCTTGAGGCCTTCGTGCGCGCAAGCGTGCACGTCCAGCTTCTCGCCGCGTTGAGGAGGGCCCAGCGCGGGGATCTCCACCACCGCGCCGGACGCGTCGTAGACCCAGCCGTGATACGGGCAGCCGAGCCGTCCGTCGAACACGTCGCCCTTCGACAGGCGCGCGTTGCGGTGAAGGCAGCGGTCGCGCAGCGCGGTGGGAGCGCCGTCCGGTCCCCGGAAGAGGACCAGCCCCGTCCCGAACACGGTGCGCGCGAGGGGCTTGTTCGCGGGCAGCTCCGTGGAGAGACACGCCACGTACCAGAAGTCCTTCAGCGCGCCGCAGCGGGCAAGGTCCGCCTCCGCGTCCAGGTCCACCGTGCGCACCGTCATGACGTCCCTCGTGCGAACCATTCCGTCCAACCGGGTTGGCGGTGCAGGTCCACGGGCTTGATGTCCCCCGCGCGCTGACCCAGCTGGATGCACCGGGCCTCGTAGCGTCGTGCGCCTTGGGTCACGCGCACCGCGCTCACGGGGCCGAGCTGCCCCAGCTCCCGTGCGTAGCGGTAATGGTGCCCTTCGCACAGGGCGCGCTCCACGCTCGCGGCGATGGCGTCGGAGGGCTGATCCGTTTCGAGGAACAGCCGGTAGGCCGGCGGTGCCCCCCACTCCGGCGCGAGCATGGCGAAGGCGGGCCGCGTGTGGCCCAGCACGGCGTCCAGCACCGTGCCCACCCGGGCGGCGGAGAGCTTCTCACCGACGAGGTCCGACACCGCGTCCGCCCGGCCGAGGAACCGCAGGCAGGGCGTCGCGTGCACGAAGCCCTCCACTCGGACGAGGTCCCCCAGCCGGTAGCGCAGCAGTCCACCGGACGTGGAGAGGAGTACCGCGTAGGTGCGGCCCGCCGTCAGCTCGTGTGCCAGGAGTGGCCGTGTGTCGGGATGCTCCGGATCCATGAACTCGACGAAATGGCTCCGGACCGCGAGCACCGGCGCGGGTGCTTCGAAGAGGGGCACCGTGATGACGCCCTCCGTGGCGAGCAGGCCCTTTCCCTGGACCTCGATGCCCGGGAAGCGGCGGCATGCGCCGACCACGGCGTGCGCGGCCTGGGCGTCCGTCCACATGCTCAAGAGCGCGAGCCCCGGCCACAGCGCGCGAGCGGAGGGCAGGCCCTCTCGCAAGGCGGCGCGCAGCACCTGGGCCCTGGACGTGTCACGCACTCCCTGGAGGCCCTGGACGAGCGCCGTCCAGGCGGGGTCTTCAGGCACGGGTGCACCCTCGGCGTCCTGCTCGGGAGGACGCAGCGTGCCGCGCTCCAGGTCCTCCGTGAGCCGTTCGCCGTGGCGCTCCAGTGCGTCCATCAGGAGCGTGAGGAAGCTGGGATTCCAGACGCTGATCAGCGACAGGTTCGAGCTCCGCGCGAGGAACCACAGCGTCACGTAACGGCAGGGCTCGACGTGCGGCGCCTGTCCCACGGTGCCCGGCACGGCGAAGACGCGCGAGAGCAACGGCTGCAACGGACGCGGGAACCAAGCGCTGTCCTCCGCCGAGCCTACGGGGATGCCACCCGCCGTCCGGTGCTGTCTGCGGCCCAGTGGGGAGATGGACCAATAGCTGGGGCCCTCGCGCACTGCGGGACGGCGCAGGAACACCTCGTGCAGCATGGGCGCGAGCGCGTGCTGGAACTCGCGCAGCATGCCCCGTGTCACCGGCACCCGTTTGGACGCGCCGGAGGAACCACCGGACAGCTCGAAGCGCAGCACGGGCTCACGCGTGAGGACCCGCGCTTCTCCCCGTGCGATGCGCTCCACGTCTTCCGCCACCGTGTCCGGAGTGGACACCGGCACCGCGTCCTGGAAATCGCGAGCCGTGCGGATGCGCCCGAAGTGCGGCACCCGGCCCGCCTGGGCCGTGCCCTCCACGGCGCGGAGGATGCGCATGAGACATTCCTCCTGCGCGGCCTCTGGCTCGCGCAGCGCATGACGGAAGCGCAGCGCTGACGGCGTCAGTGCAGCCATCGTCGCGGACAGCATCGTGCGGGAAGTCAGCACGTCACGTCCCTACGCCGACCCGTGAAGCGTCGCGCTCGCGGCGGGCCCAGCGGCGCAGCTGCCCCCAGACGCTTCTCGCCAGCGCCCTCGCCAGGTCCCAGCCGCGGATCTCCACCAGACACACCAGCTCCTCGCCCTCGGCGTGGCCGGGGTTGCGCTCGGCGAAGTAGGCGATGTGCGGATGGGCCGCCGCGTCGCGGTCGATGGGCGAGACACCGTCCCGCACCCGGTAGTGCGCGCCGTCGAAGCGCAGCGTGCCCTTCGCAGCGTCGTACTGCGCGCCGAACCACCGCGTCGCCAACCCTCGCAGGAACTCCGAGCGCCCTTCCGGCGGCATCCAGTCGCGTCGCGGGTGCGTGCGCGGGAAGTAGTTCACCGCGAGCAGGTACGTCTTGTATCCGCCCGACAGCAGCAGCCAGTACAGCGGCCTCCACGGCCGCCGCAGCTTGCGCGCGAGCAACAACCGGCCGAACACCACCTGCAACGTCTTATGCCCCCACCAGTCCGGATGGATGACCGTGTCGCCCGAGTACAGCACCTCCGCCCCGTCCTCCTCCGCCACCCGCACCGTGCTGAACCCCACCAGCTCCCGCGTGCGCCGGGCGTGCAGCAGGAACACCCACTGCTTCGCGTCCAGGTCCGCGTGGAAGCGCTCCGCGCTCACGCCCACGTAACAGCATTGCATCAGCGCCAGCATCCGAGCCCGGGTGCCGGCGTCCAGGTCCTCGCGCCGCACCGTGCTGCCCTTCATCGCGGAGAGCATCGCCTCAAGGCCCTCCCCGAGAAGCCGTGGGCGCGGGAGGCTGGCGCACCTCCTGGTAGCGGTCCGCCTCCAACGTCACCTCCTGCGGCTGCGCGCCATACCAGTGGATGACCGCCTTCACCGGCCCCGCGTGACGGCCCAGGCCGAAGTGCAGCCGAGGATCCGCCGACGCGGAGAAGCCGCCCATCAGCCCCACCTCGCGCACCTGCTCCACGCGCTGGCCGTCCTGTTCGTAGGACACCACCACGCGCGTGCCCACCGCGCTCCGGTGCGTGCGCTGACCGTCGCCCACCAGCGACAGGCCCACGAAGTGCGCGTCCGGCTTCGCGTCCGTGGCGCTGGCTCGCAGCGTGTTGCGGTACAGCGACACCGGCGCGTGCTGGTTCGTGATGAGCACGTCCAGGTCGCCGTCGTCATCCAGGTCCGCCATCAACACGCCGCGCGAGTTGTCCGGCGCCTCGATGCCCACCTCTCTCGCCACGTCCACGAAGTGCCCCGGCCGGGCTTCACCCAGGTTGAGGTACACGCGGCGCGCCTCGTTCGGGTAGAGCACGCGGCCCCGGATGTCGCCCCACTTGTCCGCGTACGTGTGCACCTCCGGGCCTGACTGCATCAGCTTGTGGTTCACGTACCAGTAGTCGTTGCGCTGTCCCTCCGGGATGCGCCACCTCGGCGCGTCCAGGCGCGCGTCCACCATGCCGTTGGCCTGCACCAGGTCCGGCCATCCGTCTGCGTCCAGGTCCCCCGCCGCCGCGCCCCAGCCGAAGCGGCGCTCGTTCAGCGCGCCCCGGAAGGTGGCCTCGTCCTTGAAGCGGGGCACGAAGGCGTCCTCGCCCGGTCCCACCATCCACAAGAGGCTGCCCTCCGCCTGGAGCGAGTGGTGCACGTTGGACACGTACACGTCCAACCAGCCGTTGCGGTCGAAGTCCGCCACGCTCGCGTTCATGCCCTTGTACGTGTCTCGGCCCACCTCCCCGAAGCGCTGCCCCACGAGGTGGCGGAAGTGCCGCCCTCCCTCGTTCAGGTAGACGTCATCCGGTCCGAAGTCGTTGGCCACGTAGAGGTCCGTCCACCCGTCGTGGTTCAGGTCCACCGTGCTCACCGCGAGCGACCAGTGCGTCTCCTTCAGGCCCAGCGCCTCCACGTCCTGCTTCTCGAACGTGCCGTCGCCGCGGCCCCGGTAGAGCGCGTTGCGCCCGCCGTTGTTCGCGTTGTGCCAGCCGTCGTGCATGAAGCGCAGCATGCGCCGGTCGCCTTCGTACTCCGGCTCGGGCAGCTGGAAGAGGTTGAGCGGCGGCGCCGGGGCCGGGTAGTCCGGCAGGTGCGTCGTCATCGCGTTGAGCACCAGCAGGTCCAGGTGCCCGTCACGGTCGTAGTCCAGGAACGTGAGCCCCAGGCTCACCGCGTGGTCCGTCACGCCCGCCGCTTGCGTCACGTCCTCGAAGCCCGCCGTGCCCGTCTCGCGCAGCGTGTTGCGCAAGAGGCGCACCGGCCCGAAGGCCACCGCCACCGCGAGGTCCAGGTCCCCGTCCCCATCCCAGTCCACGAACGTCCCGCCGCCCGCCAGGCCCTCCTCCTTGTAGCGGGTGGCGAAGCGCTCCAGCGCGGGCACGGCGACGCGTTCGAAGCGCAGCCCGCCCAGGTTGCGGTAGAGGCCCGCGTGGTGCTCCGGCGTGCCCAGCGGGTGCGTGAGGAACAGGTCCAGCTTGCCGTCCCCGTCGAAGTCCCCGGTGGCCACCGCGTCGCCTACGGCCACCAGCCACTTGGCGACATGGGCCACGCGCGGATCCAGCTCCTCCAGCGTGTGCCCCATCTGGGAGGACAGGCCCGCCTGCGTGACGTCCTGTGCATCCAGGTGGAACGCGAGCGGCGCCTGCCGCGTCCCCTGCGCCGCCGTCACCGAGTAGCCCGTGGCCAGCACCGCCCCGAGCCCTCCCACCACGCCCACGCGCCGGAGCACGTCCGGGGCCAGGAGCTGGCGCAGCGAAGCGCCCCGGGTGCGCCACAGCTCGCGCGCGTGCATGAACACGAAGCGGCAGGTGGCCACCGTGAGCGCCGCGTAGAAGAACGTGTAGACGCTCTCCTTCAGGTGCAGCACCAGGTCCACGCAGGTGATGGCCAGCGCGACCCCCACCTGCGCCTTGCGCGTCCCCGGTGACGTGGCGGGGTCCGTGAGCATGTAGAAGACGAAGATGAAGAACGACGGCGCGCCGAGCGTGCCCAGGAACAGCACCTCCGGCGGCAGGTGGTGGCGGAGGATGAATGCGCGCAGCGCCGTCTGGAGCGCGTAGAAGGACAGGAAGCTCACCACCAGCCAGCCGCGCCCCACGCGGAAGAAGAACAGCACCAGCGCCGCCATCACGATGAAGGCCGACAGCGCGACCTCCCCGTTGGCCCACTGGTAGGCGGGCGCGGCGGTGATGAGCTCGCGCGTGGTGAGCAGCGACACGGCCACCGCGAACATCGACGGGTTGAAGACGTGCCGCCCCTGGAAGGTCAGCACGTACTTGGAGCCGATGGCCAGCCACACCGGCAGCCACAGGAGGGTGCTCGCGTGCGAGTAGTTCAGCAGCAGCGCCAGCGAACAGCACGAGATGTACGCGGAGAGCGGCAGCTCCTTGCGCCGCTTGAGCACCCAGCCCAGGACCGCGTCCAGCAGCGTGCCTGAGACGACCAGGAAGGCCATCTGCCCGGGGCTGCGGTTGAAGCCGAAGAAGGTGAAGCCCAGCACGCCGTAGAGCGTGAGCAGCGCCGCGAAGGGCAGCCTCGGGTCGTTCCAGCGGGGGAACACCCAGCCGCCCCACTCCACACGCGTGCCCGCGAGGGCCGGCGTCGTCGGCACATCCACACTCATGATTGACCGTCCCGGTGCACGCGCGGAGCGTGCCGTGCCCGTCTCCAGGTGTCCAATCCGCACGGGGCTTGCGTCCGGCGGCCATGCGTGGAGTCCTGGCGCCCGATGTCCTCCTCCCTGCCTCGCCGCGCGGCGGTGCCTCGCGAGCTGCTCGTTCCGGCCACGCCTTCGGGCCTGCTGCGCCTGGCGGCCGTCGAGTGGGCGGGGATGGCCTTGGGGTGGGCGGTCATGGCGTGGGCTCCTCCGGTGCTCGCGCCGCTGGCGGTGCTCGTCGTCGCGGGACGGCTGCACGCGCTGGGCGTGCTGCTTCATGACGCGGTCCACCTGTCTTCGCGAACACGCGAATGGAGACTGTGTCTGCTGGAGGCCGTC
The DNA here is from genome assembly GCF_042231735.1 of Corallococcus exercitus. GTDB lineage: Bacteria > Myxococcota > Myxococcia > Myxococcales > Myxococcaceae > Corallococcus > Corallococcus exercitus_B. Next base: position 7,153,681 of record NZ_CP102577.1, on the reverse strand, counting down.
GCGGGCTACCCGGTCGCGTCCACGCTGGCGGCGATGCGCTACCACCATCTTCGACACCACCGCGATGCGGGCCTCCCGTCGGATCCCTACCGCAAGCCTCCGGACGGCGGCCGGCTGCGCACGGCGTGGCGATGGGTGCTGCTCGTGGGCGTGATTCCCGGCTGGGTGCTGCGCGGGCCCGTGGGGCTGTGCGCGTGGGGGCTGCCTTCACTGCGCACGGCGTATGCGCGCGCGTTCCTGCAGGACCGCTCCGGACGCGTGCTCACGCGGGACGCGGAGGTGGCGGCGTGTGCCCGGGCGGAAGGTGGGCAGGTGCTGTTCCACCTGGGCGTGCTGGCGCTGGCGGTGCGGTGGCCTTCCGCGGTGCTGTGGGGGTATGCGGTGCCGCTGCTGGTGGCGTCGGGGCTCAACGCGCACCGGCTGCTCGCGGAGCACACCGCCGCGCCCGTGCGGGGACGGACGTTGGAAGATGTGTTCGCGTGCACGCGTGACCATGGGCTGGGATGGCTGGGGTGGTTGGGATTGGCGCCCCGGTATGTGGGGATGCACGTGGTGCATCACCTGCATCCCCAGGTGTCCCTCACGCACCTGCCCCGGCTTCGCGCGTGGTACGTCGAGCGGTTTCCCCACCACTATCCCCGGCCCCGTTCCTACTGATGCTCTCTTCGTCGACGCGGGTGTTGTTGGGGTTGGCGCTGCTGGCGTGCGCGAGCGCGGCGGTGATGTTCCGGCGCCGGCAGAACGCGCAGGGCGGCCGGGGCGGGCGCATCTCCGGGCCGAAGATGGCGTGGCTGCTGTACGCGGTGTTCCTCTGGTTCCTCGTGTGCCCGCTGGTGGCGGTGGATGCGGCCGTGCCCGAGGAAGCGCGCATCGTGCTGGGGGCCTTCGCGGTGTCCATGTGGCTGCGCGGGGCCGCGGAGCTCTACATGCTCTACGTGTCGCGCAACTGGCGGCCGCCGTATGGCGTGGGCCATGACCTGGGGTGCATCGCGCTGGTGGGGGCGGGGCTCGTGTACACCGGGGAGAAGTGGGCCGGGGTGCTCGATGGGCGTGACGTCTGGGCGCTGGCGCTCGTGGGGTTGGTGCTGGTGACCCTGGTGGTGGAGGTGGCCTACGCGGCGCTGTTCCATCAGGCCGTGGAGGGACGCACCACGGGCGAGGACGGCGTGTGGTTCGCGGACGCGGAGCAGGCGCGGTTCCGGCGCATCAACCGGCTGACGCTGGCGCTCAACGTGCCGCTGTATGGGGCGCTGGCCGTGTGGCTGGTGGTCGGGATGCGGTGATCAGACCACGGACTGGCGCCAGGCTTTGGACAGGTGGCCGGGGTGGGACTGGTTGAAGCGGTGGAGCAGCTCCTCGCGGCCATGCTCCAGCAGGTACGTGAGCTCCCGGGGCATCAGTGTCTTCACGGTGACGAGCCGGACCTGTCCGTCCGGCATCGTGAAGTGGGTGGGGAGCGTGGGCGTGTCCATGCCCAGGAGCACGGCGACGCGGCCGTCTTTCGTCAGGAGGGGTTCGGGCATGTGCTCTCCGTCCACTTCCATGGAGAGGAGGCTGGTCCTCGCGGGTTCACGCAGGTGTTCGTGGCCCACGAGCTCGTTGGCGATGCGCTCCAGCAGCGTCACGGGCCACCTGGCCTGGGGCTCGTCGGTTTCCAGCGCGAGCTCCAGACCGAAGCCCACGGAGGGCGCCGCGGCCTCCACGAAGAAGTCGGAGAGGCCGTCCGTCACGAAGAGGGTGCGCCCTTCGGCGCGGTGGATGAGGCGCCAGACCTGCCGCTTCGCGGGCCAGCCTCCTCCGACGACGATGGGGAGGATGGCCTTCTCATCCAGCGTGCCCAGGGTGCGCCAGAACGCGGTGCGGGCTGTTTCCGTCCGGTCGTAGAGGGCCTGGAGCTTGCGGTTGTGTTCACGCTGCTCGGGGCTGACCTCGCTGGGGCCCGTGACTTCCCTGAACGTCACTCCTGTGATGTTCGCCTGCTCCAGCGCCTCCTTGATGTCCTCGGCGACGATGAGCGCAACGGTCCATCCCCAGGTGCGGAATATCCTGGCGTCACCCACCTTGGCCGGGTCGATGCGCAGGCCGGAGACGTCCCTGTACTTCCCCACCTTTTCCGGCCGTCCATCCTCGGGCTTCCAGTACTGCACCTCTTCCGAAGCCTCGTCGTCGATGCATCTGACGAGACGGAGCACGTTGACGAGGAAGTGAGGTCCGGGCTCTGAACCCACCGTCACGGGGAGCAGCTGAACATCGTCCGGGGCGAGCCGGGTCAGGATGGCTGCCGCTTCAGCCTGAATGACGGGCGCCAGACCGATGCCCGCCAGCGTGAAGTCCAATGACTGACCCGCATGGTCGACCGGGATCTTCAAGGGCGAATCCAGGCTGACGGGTTCACCCTTCCTGAACATCCACGGATTGGCGACCTCCCGGCCAGACGCATCGAGTGGATCCCCCAGTGACCACCGATCGGGGGCATACACATCGTCGATCAGCTCGAAGTACCGCATCGCCACGAGGGCCTCCCGCCCGGCTATGACTTCGTGACCCATTTGTTGAGCTTGGTGCCCGTATCCAAGATCTCGCTGGCGAGCCGGCGGAGTTCGTTCGTGAGCGCCTCGCGGCATTGCAGGATGCTGCCACAGTCTTCCATGGCTTCGTTCAACCGGGAGGCCACTCTTCGGTGGTACTCCTCGGGATGAGGACCCTTGTGGCCTGGGACACGAACCTTGTTCGCGGGATCGTCCAGGGACATCCCCGCCCGGTCGAAGAACCGCTGAAACTGGGGCGACCACGGGCCGCCGTTGTGCGTGGCCTCCCACCACTTGTTCGTGGCGATGTGATGCTCGTGGACGTCAACGGGCGCCGGGACGTTCGGCCCCTTCGCGGACATCGCGACCGCGTTGGGCGCCAGCGCGATGGTCACTTCGCCACTCGCGGACACCGCGACCGCTGAGACTTCCGCCGCGGCCACCAGCCGGAAGCCTCCTTGCTCCGCTCCTACCAGCGCGGCCTGTGCCGAACCGGGCAGCGTTGCCACCCTCGTCGCCAGCGTCTGCGCCGTGCTTCCCAGCGCCGCCATTGCCAGCATCACGAAAGCCCGCGCGGCCTGCTTGCCCATCACCTCGCCGTACTTCTCTCCCGCGTCCCGGAGGCCGTCGAACGTCCGCGCTTCCTTCACCTCCGCCGCCAGCACCCTCCAGCCCTGGATGAGACTCCACACCGTGTCCCAGCCCAGGTACGCAATCAGCGCCACCGTCAGTGTCGCCGCCACTCCCTTCGTCAGCAGTGGCTCCGGTACCAGCCACAGGCTGAAGTACACCGCTCCCGTCATCACCAGCAGCGTCACCGTTGCCTCGGGGTCCACCATCCCCTCCAGGGCCTCGGCCGTCTCTTCCCACACCGAGTCCAACGCGATGCGGAAGGCCAGCGTCCGCTTGCCCTCCTCATCCAGCGTCAGGCTCCTGTCCAACAGGTGCAGGCAGTCTCCGGACAGCCGCTTGCGCACGCACCAGCGTCCATAGGCGGCCTCCAGTTCCGTGCCACCCTGCGCTACGCGGACGCGGCCCTGCCTTGGGTCCACCACGGAGACGACGCCCAGCGAGGCCCGCGGACGCTCCTCTCTGGGATTCAACAACCGGAGTGCTTCCCTCCTGGGCTGCACCGACACCGGCGCATCGCGCGCCAGCGTCCGCACTGTCTCCTCGAAGGTGTCTCCGTCCAGCGCCACGGGCCGCGTGTCCGTGCGCGGCGTGTACTCACGCGCCCGGCCCTCTCCCGTGTCCAGCCGCAGCGTCCGTGACGTCGCGCAGCCCGTCGCGAACAGCGCCCACAGCACGCACAGCCAGCGCAGCGGCATGGACTGCCTCCTGGTTTCGGCTGCTACACCACGGACTGGCGCCAGGCCTTGGACAGGTGGCCGGGGGGGGACTGGTTGAAGCGGTGGAGCAGCTCCTCGCGGCCGTGCTCCAGCAGGTACGTGAGCTCCCGGGGCATCAGCGTCTTCACGGTGACGAGCCGGACCTGTCCGTCCGGCATCGTGAAGTGACTGGGGAGCGTGGGCGTGTCCATGCCCAGGAGCACGGCGACGCGGCCGTCCTTGGTCAGGAGGGGTTCGGGCATGCGCTCTCCGTCCACTTCCATGGAGAGGATGCCGGTCCTCGCGGGTTCACGCAGGTGTTCGTGGCCCACGAGCTCGTTGGCGATGCGCTCCAGCAGGAGCTGCTGCCAGCTCTTCGCCACGTTCTCCACGGCCTCATCGGTCTCGAGCGCGAGCTCCAGGCCGAAGCCCACGGAGGGTTCCGCTTTGTCAGCGAAGAAGTTGGAGAGGCCATCTGTCACGAAGAGGGTGCGCCCGTTGGGGCGGTGGATGACGCGCCAGATCTCGCTCCTCGCAGGCCAGCCGCCTCCGACAACGATGGGGATGACGAAGTTGTCGTCCATGGTGCCCAGCGTGTGCCAGAAGGCTTCGCGGGGCGTCGTGGACCGTTCGTAGAGGGCCTGGAGCTTGCGGTTGTGTTCACGCTGCTCGGGGCTGACTTCGCTGGGGCCCGTGACTGCCCTGAACGCCATCCCCGTAGCGCCCGAGCGCTCCAACGCATCCTTGATGTCCTCGGAGACGATGAGCACGCCAGTCCAGCCCCAGGGACGGAAGACCTTCGCGTTGCCCACCTTCGTCGGGTCGATGCGCATGCCCATGACCGACCTGTATCTCCCAACCTTCTCCGGCCGCCCATCTTCGGGCTTCCAGTACAGCACCTCCGCGGACTGCTGATCATCAATGCATCGAATGGTCCGTGTCGCGACGAGGATGAAGTAGGGCTCCGATTGTCCGTCGACATCAACCGGGATGACCTGGACCTCGTCAGGTGCCAACTCCGTGAACACGCTCGCGACTCTCCGATGCACAACAGGCGCACCACCGACACTCGTCACGGAGAAGTCGACGATCCTTCCCGGATGACTGATGGGAATCCGAACACGCTCATGGAACTGAATCGGGCATCCATCCGCGAACTGCCAGATGTCATCAATTTCCTGCCCCTGAGCATTCGTGGCCTCACCCGGCAACCAGCGATCATTCAATTCCATGTCGTCGAGAAGCTTGAAGTACCGCATCGGAATCAGCCTTCCTGTGCGTCAGGGTTGGGTGACAAGCAAGTTGAGCCGGGTGTTCTGTTTGGAGATCTGCCCGCCCAGGATTTGGAGTTCCTCTACCAACGCATCCCTACAGCTCACGATGGTTCGACACCGCCCTAAAGCGTCACTCAGCCTGGTGTAGACTTCTTCATGGTACTCCCGAGGATGCGGACCTTGATGCCCCCGGACACGGACCGTGTTCACCTCGTCATCCAGGGACATCCCCGCACGGTCGAAGAGTTCCTGGAACTTGGGTGACCATGGGCCACCATCGCGCGTCGCTTCCCACCACTTGTTCGTGGCGATGTGGTGCACGCGGACTTCGACCGGCACCGGGACGTTCGGCCCCTTGGCGGACATCGCTACCGCGTTGGGCGCCAGCGCGATGGTCACTTCGCCGCTCGCGGACACCGCGACCGCTGAGACTTCCGCCGCGGCCACCAGCCGGAAGCCTCCCTGCTCCGCTCCCACCAGTGCGGCCTGCGCGGAGCCCGGCAGCGTTGCAACCCTCGTCGCCAGCGTCTGTGCCGTGCCTCCCAGCGCAGCCATCGCCAGCATCACGAAGGCCCGTGCCGCCTGCTTGCCCATCACCTCGCCGTACTTCTCTCCCGCGTCCCGGATGCCGTCGAACGTCTCCGCTTCCTTCACCTCCGCCGCCAGCACCCTCCACCCTTGGATGAGACTCCACACCGTGTCCCAGCCCAGGTACGCAATCAGTGCCACCGTCAGCGTCGCCGCCACTCCCTTCGTCAGCAGTGGCTCCGGCACCAGCCACAGGCTGAAGTACACCGCGCCCGTCATCACCAGCAGCGTCACCGTTGCCTCGGGGTCCACCATCCCCTCCAAGGCCTCAGCCGTCTCCTCCCACACCGAGTCCAACGCGATTCTGAAGGCCAGCGTCCGCTTGCCCTCCTCATCCAGCGTCAGGCTCCTGTCCAACAGGTGCAGGCAGTCTCCGGACAGCCGCTTGCGCACGCACCAGCGTCCGTAGGCGGCCTCCAACTCCGTGCCACCCTGCGCTACGCGGACGCGGCCCTGCCTCGGGTCCACCACGGAGACGACGCCCAGCGAGGCTCGCGGACGCTCCTCTCTGGGATTCAATAGCCGGAGTGCTTCCCTCCTGGGCTGCACCGACACCGGCGCATCGCGCGCCAGCGCTCGTACCGTCTCCTCGAAGGTGTCTCCGTCCAGCGCCACGGGCCGCGTGTCCGTGCGCGGCGTGTACTCACGCGCCCGGCCTTCTCCCGTGTCCAGCCGCCACGTCCGTGACGTCGCGCAGCCCGTAGCCAGCAGCATCCACAGCACGCACAGCGAGCGCAGCGGCATGAACTGCCTCCTGGGTTCGGCTGCTACACGACGGACTGGCGCCAGGCTTTGGACAGGTGACCGGGGTGGGACTGGTTGAAGCGGTGGAGCAGCTCCTCGCGGCCATGCTCCAGCAGGTACGTGAGCTCCCGGGGCATCAGTGTCTTCACGGTGACGAGCCGGACCTGTCCGTCCGGCATCGTGAAGTGGGTGGGGAGTGTGGGGGTGTCCATGCCCAGGAGCACGGCGACGCGGCCGTCCTTGGTCAGGAGGGGTTCGGGCATGCGCTCTCCGTCCACTTCCATGGAGAGGAGGCTGGTCCTCGCGGGTTCACGCAGGTGTTCGTGGCCCACGAGCTCGTTGGCGATGCGCTCCAGCAGCGTCACGGGCCACCTGGCCTGGGGCTCGTCTGTTTCGAGTGCGAGTTCCAGACCGAAACCCACGGAGGGCGCCGCGGCCTCCACGAAGAAGTCGGAGAGGCCGTCCGTCACGAAGAGGGTGCGCCCTTCGGCGCGGTGGATGAGGCGCCAGACCTGCCGCTTCGCGGGCCAGCCTCCTCCGACGACGATGGGGAGGATGGCCTTCTCATCCAGCGTGCCCAGGGTGCGCCAGAAGGCGGTGCGGGCTGTTTCGGTCCGGTCATAGAGTGCCTGGAGCTTGCGGTTGTGTTCACGCTCCTCGGGGCTGACAGGGCTGGGACCCGTGACTTCCTCGAACCTCATCCCCGTGACTCCGGCACGCTCCACTGCATCTTTGATGTCCTCGGAGACGATCAGCGCAACGGTCCATCCCCAGGGTCGGAAGACCTTGGCATCGCCGACTTTCGCCGGGTCGATGCGCATGCGGGAGACAGCCCGATACATTCCCACCTTGTCGGGTTGTCCATCTTCCGGATGCCAGAGCTGAACCTCGCCGGAGCGCTCATCATCGATACATCGGATGTTCCGTGTCGCGACGAGGATGAAGTACGGCTCGGTCTGCCCCTCAACCTCGACAGGAATGACCTGCACGTCATTCGGTGCCAGTTCGCTGAAGATGTTCGCGACCCGCCGGTGAACAACAGGGGTCCCACCCACGCTCGTCGTCGCGTAATCCAGGAGCGCGCCTGGATGAGAGATGGGAATCTGGAGGTGCTCCTTGAGCTGGACAGGACATCCATCCGCGAACTGCCAGATGTCGTCGATCTCCTGCCCCTGGGAGTTCGTCGCCTCGCCTGGCAGCCAGCGATCCTGGATGTCCATGTCGTCCAGCAACTCGAAGTACCGCATCATCATCGGCTCCATCTCTCAGTTGCGAACAACCCAGTCATGAAGGTCTGTGCCTTGCCGCAGAATCTCCCGTCCCAAATTCTGGAGTTCCCTCGTCAGGGCGCTTCGACATTGGGCGATGCTCTGACATCTTCCCAAGCCCGTCTTCAATCTCTTGAGGATGGCCTCATGGTACTCCCGAGGATGCGGGCCCTTATGTCCGGGAACACGGACCGTGTTCAATTCGTCATCCAAAGACATGCCCGCACGATCGAAGAGTTCCTGAAACCTGGGCGACCAGGGGCCGCCATCGCGCGTCGCTTCCCACCACTTGTTCGTGGCGATGTGGTGCACGCGGACTTCGACGGGAGCCGGGACGTTTGGCCCCTTGGCGGACATCGCCACCGCGTTGGGCGCCAGTGCGATAGTCACTTCCCCACTCGCGGACACCGCGACCGCTGAGACTTCCGCCGCGGCCACCAGCCGGAAGCCTCCTTGCTCCGCTCCTACCAGCGCGGCCTGTGCCGAACCGGGCAGCGTTGCCACCCTCGTCGCCAGCGTCTGCGCCGTGCTTCCCAGCGCCGCCATTGCCAGCATCACGAAAGCCCGCGCGGCCTGCTTGCCCATCACCTCGCCGTACTTCTCTCCCGCGTCCCGGAGGCCGTCGAACGTCCGCGCTTCCTTCACCTCCGCCGCCAGCACCCTCCAGCCCTGGATGAGACTCCACACCGTGTCCCAGCCCAGGTACGCAATCAGCGCCACCGTCAGTGTCGCCGCCACTCCCTTCGTCAGCAGTGGCTCCGGTACCAGCCACAGGCTGAAGTACACCGCTCCCGTCATCACCAGCAGCGTCACCGTTGCCTCGGGGTCCACCATCCCCTCCAGGGCTTCGGCCGTCTCCTCCCACACCGAGTCCAACGCGATGCGGAAGGCCAGCGTCCGCTTGCCCTCCTCATCCAGCGTCAGGCTCCTGTCCAACAGGTGCAGGCAGTCTCCGGACAGCCGCTTGCGCACGCACCAGCGTCCGTAGGCGGCCTCCAGCTCCGTGCCTCCTTGCGCTACGCGGACGCGGCCCTGCCTCGGGTCCTCCACGGACACGACGCCCAGCGAGGCTCGCGGACGCTCCTCTCTGGGATTCAACAGCCGGAGTGCTTCCCTCCGGGGGTGCACCGACACCGGCGCATCGCGTGCCAGCGTCCGCACTGCCTCCTCGAAGGTGTCTCCGTCCAGCGCCACGGGCCGCGTGTCCGTGCGCGGCGTGTACTCACGCGCCCGGCCTTCTCCCGTGTCCAGCCGCCACGTCCGTGACGTCGCGCAGCCCGTAGCCAGCAGCATCCACAGCACGCACAGCCAGCGCAGCGGCATGAACTGCCTCCTGGGTTCGGCTGCTACACGACGGACTGGCGCCAGGCTTTGGACAGGTGGCCGGGGGGGGACTGGTTGAAGCGGTGGAGCAGCTCCTCGCGGCCATGCTCCAGCAGGTACGTGAGCTCCCGGGGCATCAGCGTCTTCACGGTGACGAGCCGGACCTGTCCGTCCGGCATCGTGAAGTGACTGGGGAGCGTGGGCGTGTCCATGCCCAGGAGCACGGCGACGCGGCCGTCCTTGGTCAGGAGGGGTTCGGGCATGCGCTCTCCGTCCACTTCCATGGAGAGGATGCCGGTCCTCGCGGGTTCACGCAGGTGTTCGTGGCCCACGAGCTCGTTGGCGATGCGCTCCAGCAGGAGCTGCTGCCAGCTCTTCGCCACGTTCTCCACGGCCTCATCGGTCTCGAGCGCGAGCTCCAGGCCGAAGCCCACGGAGGGTTCCGCTTTGTCAGCGAAGAAGTTGGAGAGGCCATCTGTCACGAAGAGGGTGCGCCCGTTGGGGCGGTGGATGACGCGCCAGATCTCGCTCCTCGCAGGCCAGCCGCCTCCGACAACGATGGGGATGACGAAGTTGTCGTCCATGGTGCCCAGCGTGTGCCAGAAGGCTTCGCGGGGCGTCGTGGACCGTTCGTAGAGGGCCTGGAGCTTGCGGTTGTGTTCACGCTGCTCGGGGCTGACTTCGCTGGGGCCCGTGACTGCCCTGAACGCCATCCCCGTAGCGCCCGAGCGCTCCAACGCATCCTTGATGTCCTCGGAGACGATGAGCACGCCAGTCCAGCCCCAGGGACGGAAGACCTTCGCGTTGCCCACCTTCGTCGGGTCGATGCGCATGCCCATGACCGACCTGTATCTCCCAACCTTCTCCGGCCGCCCATCTTCGGGCTTCCAGTACAGCACCTCCGCGGACTGCTGATCATCAATGCATCGAATGGTCCGTGTCGCGACGAGGATGAAGTAGGGCTCCGATTGTCCGTCGACATCAACCGGGATGACCTGGACCTCGTCAGGTGCCAACTCCGTGAACACGCTCGCGACTCTCCGATGCACAACAGGCGCACCACCGACACTCGTCACGGAGAAGTCGACGATCCTTCCCGGATGACTGATGGGAATCCGAACACGCTCATGGAACTGAATCGGGCATCCATCCGCGAACTGCCAGATGTCATCAATTTCCTGCCCCTGAGCATTCGTGGCCTCACCCGGCAACCAGCGATCATTCAATTCCATGTCGTCGAGAAGCTTGAAGTACCGCATCGGAATCAGCCTTCCTGTGCGTCAGGGTTGGGTGACAAGCAAGTTGAGCCGGGTGTTCTGTTTGGAGATCTGCCCGCCCAGGATTTGGAGTTCCTCTACCAACGCATCCCTACAGCTCACGATGGTTCGACACCGCCCTAAAGCGTCACTCAGCCTGGTGTAGACTTCTTCATGGTACTCCCGAGGATGCGGACCTTGATGCCCCCGGACACGGACCGTGTTCACCTCGTCATCCAGGGACATCCCCGCACGGTCGAAGAGTTCCTGGAACTTGGGTGACCATGGGCCACCATCGCGCGTCGCTTCCCACCACTTGTTCGTGGCGATGTGGTGCACGCGGACTTCGACCGGCACCGGGACGTTCGGCCCCTTGGCGGACATCGCTACCGCGTTGGGCGCCAGCGCGATGGTCACTTCGCCACTCGCGGACACCGCGACCGCTGAGACTTCCGCCGCGGCCACCAGCCGGAAGCCTCCTTGCTCCGCTCCTACCAGCGCGGCCTGTGCCGAGCCGGGCAGCGTTGCAACCCTCGTCGCCAGCGTCTGTGCCGTGCCTCCCAGCGCCGCCATTGCCAGCATCACGAAGGCCCGTGCCGCCTGCTTGCCCATCACCTCGCCGTACTTCTCTCCTGCGTCCCGGAGGCCGTCGAACGTCCGCGCTTCCTTCACCTCCGCCGCCAGCACCCTCCAGCCCTGGATGAGACTCCACACCGTGTCCCAGCCCAGGTACGCAATCAGCGCCACCGTCAGCGTCGCGGCCACTCCCTTCGTCAGCAGCGGCTCCGGTACCAGCCACAGGCTGAAGTACACCGCTCCCGTCATCACCAGCAGCGTCACCGTTGCCTCGGGGTCCACCATCCCCTCCAGGGCTTCGGCCGTCTCTTCCCACACCGAGTCCAACGCGATGCGGAAGGCCAGCGTCCGCTTGCCCTCCTCATCCAGCGTCAGGCTCCTGTCCAACAGGTGCAGGCAGTCCCCGGACAGCCGCTTGCGCACGCACCAGCGTCCGTAGGCGGCCTCCAACTCCGTGCCACCCTGCGCTACGCGGACGCGGCCCTGCCTCGGGTCCACCACGGAGACGACGCCCAGCGAGGCTCGCGGACGCTCCTCTCTGGGATTCAACAACCGGAGTGCTTCCCTCCTGGGCTGCACCGACACCGGCGCATCGCGCGCCAGCGCTCGTACCGTCTCCTCGAAGGTGTCTCCGTCCAGCGCCACGGGCCGCGTGTCCGTGCGCGGCGTGTACTCACGCGCCCGGCCTTCTCCCGTGTCCAGCCGCCACGTCCGTGACGTCGCGCAGCCCGTCGCGAACAGCGCCCACAGCACGCACAGCCAGCGCGCTGGCATGTCCGGGCTCGCTCAGCCCTGCAGCGCTACTCCCAGCTCCTCCGTGTCTCCGTGCTTCAGCCAGGTTCGCGCCGCGGACTCCTGCCAGAAGCGGCGGAGGATCTTGTCCGTCCCGCTTCCGGAGGCCACCCGGTTCAACTGCAACGCGACGATCTGGTTCTGCACCAACTCCGCCACCCGCGTCACCCCCGAGCGCAGCCCGTACTCCTGCACCCGCTTGATGAGGTCCGCGGCCTCCGGCGACGCCGGCCGGAACGTGCGCAGGTCCGCTTCAATCTTGATGGGCTGCCCCGCCACCTCGTCCGTCGCGGCGCGCAGGTCCACCACGAACCGCTCCATCTCCTCCAGCCGGATGTAGCCCTCCAGCGCGAAGCTCACGATGGATTCCGCTCGGTCCACGTCGATTCGATACATCGAGGCCCCCTTCGTGAGACTGCGTCGACCCTTCTCTCCCATCCGGCGTCAACGTGCCAACGTCCGGAGGGATGAGCCCCCTATTCAGGACTCCACGTCGAGCTGCTCCAGAAGGAGGGTCAACCCGCGAACCACCGCCTGCCTCCGCACCTGCCGCCGGTCCCCTTCAAACCGGTGACGCTCCACCACCGCCGCCTTTCCGCGACGCTGCACCGCGATGAACACCAGCCCCACCGGCTTCGCCTCCGTCCCTCCCCCGGGCCCCGCGATGCCCGTCTCCGCCACCGCCCAGTCCGCCCACGAGCGCTCCAGCGCCCCCGCCGCCATCGCGCCCACCGCCTCCGCGCTCACCGACCCGTGCGCCTGCAACAGCGCCAGCGGCACTCCCAGCTGCTCGCCCTTCGACTCGTTCGAGTACGGCACGAACCCGCGCTCCACCACCGCCGACGCCCCCGGCACCTCCGTCAGCGCCGCGGCCAGCAGCCCGCCCGTGCACGCCTCCGCCAACACCAGCCGCACCCCTGCCTCCCGGCACCTCGCAATGACTTGCGGCGCCAACGCCTCCAGTTCGCTCACGCGCCCTCCCTCGGCACCGCCGCCAGCACCGACACCAGCACGTCACCCCGGAAGGTGATGCCCACCGTGCCTTCCTCCACATACAGCCCCACCGCCGGGTGCACCTCACCCGGGCGCACTTCCGCCACCCCGCGTCGCGACGTGAAGCCCGCGCGCTGCAACCGCTCCCACCAGGCCGTGGCCGGCTCATGGCGCTCGCACCGCTCCGACTCATTCACCGTGCCCACGATGTCGTCTACCTCCCGGCCGAAGAACCGCTTGATGGCGCGCCGCTCCGCGCCCGGCACCTCCAGCGTATCCAGCAACTGGAACACGCGGGAGAAGTGATGCCATGCGTTGATCAACCGCTCACGCGCCGGGGCGCGGTGGTGATCCACGTGGGGCTCGCACAGCACCACCCCCACCGGCCCCAGCGACGACAGCCGTGAGAGCACCGCGTCGCGCGCCTCCATGCCCGACGTCTCCTTCTCCGCCACGTGGTGCAGCGCGAACGCCGCGTTCACCACCAGCGGCCGCTTCACGCCTCGCAGCGCCGCCCACGTCGCCGCGTCCAGGTCCTCCACCGGCGACTCCAGCTTCACGAACTCCAGCGACAGGCCCACCTCCTCCGCCACCGCCAGCACCGCGTCGCGCGCCTCCACCAGGCTCGTGCCGCTGGGGTCCACGCCCACCACCGTCAGGTGCCGGGGCAGCGCGCCCGCCTTCGCCAGCGCTCGCAGCAGGTTGCACTCCTGCCGCCCCTGCCCGATGCCCACGTCCAGCAGCGTCGCCTCCGCGTGTCCCCGCAGGAAGTCCGCGAGCAGCGCGTTCGCCACCGCGTCCGCCGCGGACGCCAGCGGCAGGTGCTTCATCAACCGCCGGAACAACTCAATCTGCGGCGCGCCTCCGTCCACCTCCGAGGCCCGGTACGGATGCAGCGCCCCTGTCGCACCTTCCAACCTGCGCGACAACGCGGTGGCGAAGACGGCGTAGTTCTCGTCCTCGGGGATGCGCTCCGCGTCCAGCAACCGATAGAGCTCGGCCAGCGCCTCCACCGCCGCCACCGTTCGCGCTGACAACGCATGGTCCATCGCCCGGAGCAGCAGTTCGTCCTTCGGCGTGCGCATGCGACCTCCCCGCGAAGCCGTGGCCGTGGCTTCTGCTCGACATGAAAAAGTGTAACGACCGCTCTTGTCGCGGCTCCAGGGGGCGGCACCTCGGGACACGGGGCCGTGCGCGTGTGCACAGCGTGCCGGCCCCCACGGACGGACTGGCGCGGAGCGGGGGGAGTGGCAGGGACTGGCGAGGACGAATCCCTCCGGATGTGGGAGCCCGGAGACTCCGCGTCAGAAGGCACAGCCGGGATTCCCCTCCCGGGACGTATGCCTATCGCGAACCGACTTCCGGAATTGGCCGGGGAAGCCTCGGACGCCAGGGATCAAGTCAATGTGTGCATGCGGTGCCCGCGTCGCGGCAGGGCCCTCCGGGATCAACCCGGGTCACAGCCTGGGAGGTGTCCCGTGCTGAAGCGCCCGCCCATGTCCCTCCCTCATGCCGTCCCCCTGGTGCTGGCCCTCGTGCTGCTGTCCGGCGCGACCGCCCGCGCGCAGGGTGTCCCCTCTGGCACCAGTGAGCCTCGCGCCGTGGAGGTGGACGTCCACGCCACCGACGCAGGCCAGGCCCTCTCCGCCGAGGACGCCGCGCGCCTGGGCCTCTCCGCCGACGCGGGTGACACGACGCTCGTGCCCCCCGGCCTCACCACCGACGCGCCCGCCGCGTGGCCCGAAGGACTGGAGGGCACGCCGGGCGAGGTGGAGCTGGAGCTGCTGGTGGACGTGGAGGGCCGCGTCGCGGAAGTGAAGGTGACTCGCGCCGCCGCGGAAGCCCGCCTCACCGACGCGGCGCTCGCCGCCGCACCCGGATTGCGCTTCACCCCGGCCACGCTGGGCGGCACTCCCGTGGCGGTGCGCCTGCCGTTCGTCTACCGCTTCACGCCACCCGTGCAGGTCCCCGCCTCCACCACGCGCCTCACCGGCGAGGTGCGCGCACGCGGCACACGGCGGCCCCTGGTGGATGCCGCCCTCTTCCTGGACGGCGCGCTCCAGCCCGCCACCACCACGGACGCGCAGGGCCGCTTCGCGCTGGACGTGCCCCCGGGCGCGCACTCGCTGGAGGTCCGCGCCCCGGGCCATGAGACGACGGCTTTCAATGAGACGCTGACGCAAGGTCAGACACTTCAGGTCGTCTATCGGCTCCAGCCTCGTGAGGTGAACCCCTACGAGACGGTGGTGCGCGACGAACGTCCCCGCACGGAGGTCACCCGCATCAGCCTGCATGAGCAGGAGATCCGCGAGGTGCCCGGCACACTCGGCGACCCGTTCCGCGTGGTGATGCTGATGCCGGGCGTGGGCAGCCTCGCGTCAGGCATCAGCTACCCGGTGGTGCGCGGCAGCCAGCCCGCCGCCACGGGCTTCTTCCTGGATGGCGTGCGCATCCCAATGCTGTACCACCTGCTGCTCGGGCCCGCGGTGGTGCACCCGGACTTCATCGACACCGTGGACTTCTATCCGGGCGCTCCGCCGGTGCAGTACGGCCGCATGCTGGGCGGCGTGGTGGAGGGACGCCTCAGCCGTCCTCGCGAGGACCGGCTGCACTTCACCGCGTACGCGGACCTGCTCAACGCGGGCGGCTTCATCGAGCAGCCCTTTGAATCCACCGGTACCAGCGTCAGCCTCGCGGGCCGCTTCAGCTACTCCGCGCTGCTCCTCTCGCTGGCGACCCAGGTCCTGTCAGGCGTGGACCAGGTGCACGCGGGCTTCTGGGACTACCAGGCGCGCGTCGAGCAGAAGGTGGGCCGGGGCCGCCTGCGCCTGTTCGCGCTCGGCAGCTCCGACGACGCGGGCATCGCGCCGGAGCCGCGCAGGAAGGCGGAAGGGGCCGGCGTCGTGTCGCGCTTCCACCGCATCGACCTGCGCGGCACGCACCCCGTGGCGGAGGGCGAGGGCGAGCTCGGCGTCACCCTGGGCTGGGACGGCCTGGGCCTCACCGGCGAGGAGATGCGGAGCGATGCCAGTGGCACGCTCTTCCGTGAGAAGGTGGGCGAGTACGGGATGCGACAGGTGAGCCTCTCCGCTCGCGCGGGATGGCGTCGCGCGCTGACGTCCTCGCTGGAGCTCGCCGTGGGCGCGGACGTGGAGCATCGCCGCTCCGCCACCACCCTCACCGGCAACGCGAATCCTCCGGGCTGGCGCCCCACCGATGAAGCGGATCCACTCAAGCGCCCCAGCGCGCTGGCCACCTTCTCCGGCGCGTATGCCTCCGCGACCTGGAAGCCGTTCGAGAGCTGGACGGTGACGCCGGGCCTGCGCGTGGACGCGTACCACCTGGTGCCGGGCATGACCTTCACCGCCGTGGAGCCTCGCCTGTCCGTACGCCACACGCTGACGGACACCCTCACACTCAAGGGCGGCGCGGGTCTGTTCCACCAACCTCCCACCGTGCTCGTGCACGTGCCCGCCTTCGACACCGCGAGCCTCCGCTACGGCCTCCAGTCCGGCGCGCAGTTCGACGTGGGCGCGGAGTGGAAGGCCTTCGAGGGGCTGGAGCTGAGCGCGGATGCCTTCTTCAACCCGCTGTCTCGCGCGGTGGAGTTCGACCTGGTGGACGTGGTGGAGAACCGGCGCCGCCGGGGCGCAGTGCGCGAGGACCCGGCCACCACCGGCTACGCCTACGGCTTCGACCTGATGGCCCGTCACCCGCTGGGCCGCCACTGGTTCGGCTGGGTGTCCTACAGCTTCCTGCAGAGCAAGCGGAAGGCACGCTTCGCCCGCATTGGCGATGACAACCATGTGATGGAAACAGTGGAGGGCACGCTGCCCTTCGCGTTCGAGCAGGCGCACACGCTCAACGCCGCGCTCAGCTACAAGTTCGGCAACAACTGGACCGTGGGCACGGTGGTGCACTTCAACACCGGCCGCCCGGAGACGGGGCAGATCACCTCGCAGACGCAGCGCTGGGTGACGAATCCGGATGGCTCGTCCCAGTGGGTGCGGCAGGATTTGGACCGCACGCAGCGGCTGGCGCCGTTCTTCCGTGTGGACGCGCGCATCGCGAAGTCGTGGGCCTACCAGGACTTCACGCTGGATGCGTCGCTCGACGTGCTCAACCTCTCCGCGCAGCAGGAGGTGGTGGCCTACGAGTACCGCCTCGAGTCCGAGTTCAGCGGCTCGGTGCCCCAGAAGCCCCAGCCCACCCGGGCCCCCATCCGCATCCCCGTCATCCTCCCCCTCCTTGGTTTCAAGG
The DNA here is from genome assembly GCF_042231735.1 of Corallococcus exercitus. GTDB lineage: Bacteria > Myxococcota > Myxococcia > Myxococcales > Myxococcaceae > Corallococcus > Corallococcus exercitus_B. The sequence goes on along the minus strand of NZ_CP102577.1, from coordinate 7,136,751 downwards.
CGACCTACTGACATGCGACGCGCACTCGTCACCTCCCTGGCGCTCCTGGTCTCGGCCACCACCGGCTGCCAGCGCTATCCCGAGGACCCTGTCTTCGCGTACGGCCGCGCGCTCCGGCGGGACGGCACCCCGCACTCCGGCGAGCCGCTGGACGTCCAGCGCATCGATAATCAAACCCGGGTCTTCCACCCCTTCGGCACCGTCACCCCCGAGCCGTCCGGCGAGTTCATCCTGGAGCTGCTCTACGGCGAGGCCGTCACCGATACGTATGCCTTTCGGGACATGAACCGGATCAACATATCGCTGCCCCTGGAGGCGGATGGCAGCGGCGCCTTCGTGTCGTTCATCTTCCAGGACGACGTGGAGCTGCCCACGCTCCAGCCCTGGGACGCGCACCCGGCCGTGAGCATCGGGGAGCAGGGTCCCAGCGTGGCCTTCCCACCCGCGCCCCCTCCGCCTGCCCAGCCGGCGACGGCGGCCACGATGGATATAGAGGACACGACCACCGGGGGCTTCATCCCCGTCCTGCCCACCGACCCGGTGCCCCTGCTGTGGGTCACGTCCGGCGGCGAGCTGCTCTGGCGCCAGGAGGGGAAGACCTCCCCGTGGACGCCGGGTCCGTACGTCCTGGAGGACTTCGCCCAGCCCCAGGTCCGGCTGCGCGCCGCCAGCTCCGGCACGTGGATCTACTCTCCGCTGGTCAGCGAGATGAGCTCCCTGGAGTTCCGGCTGGAGTGGCGCACCGGCGCCGAACCGCTGCCCGCGGGGACGCTGCGCCCCTGGAGCCGCGGCGCGACGTGCGAGCCGGTCTTCCCCGGTGTCTGTCCATGGACGGATGGCCTGCTCACGCTCGTGGACTTCCCCCAGGCGCCAAGAACTCCACGGATCAAGCACGCCGTCATCACCCTGCCTCAGCCGGGCGTGCCCCGCCGCGCGGTGGTGCGTGGGCTGAGCTACGTGCCGGGACCGGAGGGCAGGGATTGGCTCGTCCTGGAGGGCAGCGCGGACGGTACGCAGTGGCAATCCCTGGCGCGCGTCACGATCCATGACCTGACCCCGCTGGAGCGCACCCTGCTCGACACCCAGTTCGGATACAACGTCCAGCCGACCGGCGACTCCCCTTACGGCGATGGGTCGCTTCCCCTGGGCAGGAAGGCGCCGGTCTTCCAGGACGTGCCCCTCACCACCACGGAGTCCGTGCGCTTCGTGCGGCTCTCCGTGGAGTCCATTGACTACTTCGGCTCCCCCCAACCCACGGAGCTCCAGACCCTCTCCGAGCTGTCCATCTTCGAGTAGTCCCTTGGAGCTGGGACGGGTTGTGCGCGGATGCACGGCGGGCCCGGGCCTCCGCGTGAAAACACCCACCCGAAACGGGCGCCCCCGCCGTATGGTTTCATGCGCCGACTTCCGCTCCGGGCCGGGGAAGCTTCGGACGCCCGTGACAGAACCCGATGAATGCGAGTGACAGTTTCGTAGGGGTCCGGTGTTGAAGCGCCCGCCCATGTCCCTCCCCCGTGCCGTCCCCCTGGTGCTGGCCCTCGTGCTGCTGTCCGGCGCGACCGCCCGCGCGCAGGGCGTCCCCTCTGGCACCAGCGAGCCTCGCGCCGTGGAGGTGGACGTCCATGCCACCGACGCGGGCCAGGCCCTCTCCGCCGAGGACGCCGCGCGCCTGGGCCTCTCCGCCGACGCGGGTGACACGACGCTCGTGCCCCCCGGCCTCACCACCGACGCGCCCGCCGCGTGGCCCGAAGGACTGGAGGGCACGCCGGGCGAGGTGGAGCTGGAGCTGCTGGTGGACGTGGAGGGCCGCGTCGCGGAAGCGAAGGTGGTGCGCGCCGCCGCGGAAGCCCGCCTCACCGACGCGGCGCTCGCCGCCGCACCCGGATTGCGCTTCACCCCGGCCACGCTGGGCGGCACTCCCGTGGCGGTGCGCCTGCCGTTCGTCTACCGCTTCACGCCACCCGTGCAGGTCCCCGCCTCCACCACGCGCCTCACCGGCGAGGTGCGCGCACGAGGGACACGCAGGCCCCTGGTGGATGCCGCCCTCTTCCTGGACGGCGCGCTCCAGCCCGCAGCCACCACGGACGCGCAGGGCCGCTTCGCGCTGGACGTGCCCCCGGGCGCGCACTCGCTGGAGATCCGCGCACCGGGCCATGAGACGACGACGTTCAATGAAACGCTGACGCAAGGTCAGACACTTCAGGTCGTCTATCGGCTCCAGCCTCGTGAGGTGAATCCCTACGAGACGGTCGTGCGCGACGAACGTCCCCGCACGGAGGTCACCCGCATCAGCCTGCATGAGCAGGAGATCCGCGAGGTGCCCGGCACACTCGGCGACCCGTTCCGCGTGGTGATGCTGATGCCGGGCGTGGGCAGCCTCGCGTCAGGCATCAGCTACCCGGTGGTGCGCGGCAGCCAGCCCGCGGCGACGGGCTTCTTCCTGGACGGCGTGCGCATCCCGATGCTGTACCACCTGCTGCTCGGGCCCGCGGTGGTGCACCCGGACTTCATCGACACCGTGGACTTCTATCCAGGCTCGCCGCCGGTGCAGTACGGCCGCGTGCTGGGCGGCGCGGTGGAGGGACGCCTCAGCCGTCCTCGCGAGGACCGGCTGCACTTCACCGCGTACGCGGACCTGCTCAACGCGGGCGGCTTCATCGAGCAGCCCTTCGAGTCCACCGGCACCAGCGTCACGCTGGCGGGCCGCTTCAGCTACTCCGCGCTGCTCATCTCGCTGGCGGCCAATGCCTTCCAGAGCGAGGAGGTGGAGCAGCTGCACGCGGGCTTCTGGGATTACCAGGCGCGCGTCGAGCAGAAGGTGGGCCGGGGCCGCCTGCGCCTGTTCGCACTGGGCAGCTCCGATGACGTGGGCATCTCGCCGACGATGGAAGTGGGGGCGGATGGCGGCGGCGTCGTGTCGCGCTTCCACCGCATCGACCTGCGCGGCACGCACCCCGTGGCGGACGGCGAGGGCGAGCTCGGCGTCACCCTGGGCTGGGACGGCCTGGGCCTCAACGGCGAGCAGACGCGGGACACCGGTGGCACCCTGGCCCGAGAGAAGGTGGGCGAGTACGGGCTGAGCCAGGTGAGCCTCGCCGCTCGCGCGGGGTGGCGCCGCGCGCTGACGTCCTCGCTGGACCTGGCCGTGGGCGCGGACGTGGAGCACCGCCGCTCCGCCACCACGCTCATCGGCACCGCGCGGCCTCCGGGTTGGCGCCCTTCTGACGACGCGGATCCGCTCAAGCGGCCCAGCGCGCTGGCCACCTTCTCCGGCGCGTACGCATCCGCGACCTGGAAGCCGTCGGACCGCTGGGTGGTGACGCCGGGCCTGCGCGTGGACGCGTACCACCTGGTGCCGGGCATGACCTTCACCGCGGTGGAGCCGCGTCTGTCCGTGCGCCACTCGCTGACGGACACCCTCACGCTCAAGGGCGGCGCGGGTCTGTTCCACCAGCCTCCCACCGTGCTCGTGCACGTGCCCGCCATCGACACCGCGGGCCTGCGCTACGGTCTCCAGTCCGGCGCGCAGTTCGACGTGGGCGCGGAGTGGAAGGCCTTCGAGGGATTGGAGTTGAGCGCGGACGCGTACTTCAACCCGCTGTCCCGCGCCGTGGAGTTCGACCTGGTGGACGTGGCGGAGAACCGCCGGCGACGGGGCGGCCTGGGCGAGGACCCCGCCACCACCGGCTACGCCTACGGCTTCGACCTGATGGCCCGCCATCCACTGGGCCGCAACTGGTTCGGCTGGGTGTCCTACAGCTTCCTGCAGAGCAAGCGGAAGGCGCGCTTCGCCCGCATCGGCGACGACAACCGGGTGCTGGAGACGGTGGAGGGCACGCTGCCCTTCGCGTTCGAGCAGGCGCACACGCTCAACGCCGCGCTCAGCTACAAGTTCGGCAACAACTGGACCGTGGGCACGGTGGTGCACTTCAACACCGGCCGCCCGGAGACGGGGCAGATCACCTCGCAGACGCAGCGCTGGGTGACGGACGGCAACGGCATGAACGAATGGGTGCGGCAGGACCTGGACCGCACGCAGCGGCTGTCGTCGTTCTTCCGCGTGGATGCGCGCATCGCGAAGTCGTGGGCCTACCAGGACTTCACCCTGGATGCGTCGCTCGACGTGCTCAACCTCTCCGCGCAGCAGGAGGTGGTGGCCTACGACTACCGCTTCGAGGGCGGCGACTACGAGGGCTCTCCCCACAAGGACGTCCGCCCCGTGCGCTCCCCCGTCCGCATCCCCGTCATCCTCCCCCTCTTCGGGCTCAAGGCGACCTACTGACATGCGACGCGCACTCGTCACCTCCCTGGGGCTCCTGGCCTTCGCCACCGCGGGCTGCGAGCGCTATCCCGAGGACCCCATCTTCGCCTACGGCCGCGTGCTCCAGCGGGACGGCACGCCGCGCGCGGGCTTCACGCTGCCCATCGAGCGCATGGAGGAAGGGGAGGACGTCTTCCAGCCGTTCGGCACCGCCACCACCGAGTCCTCCGGCGACTACAGCCTCGAGCTGCTCTCCGGGGACGTCGTCATCGACAAGGTCTACTCCCGGGCCCTCCACCGGCTGCGGGCGGCGTTGCCGCTGGAGGCGGACGGCAGCGGGACCTTCCTGTCGTTCTACATGCAGGACGACGTGGAGCTGCCCACGCTCCAGCCCTGGGATGCCCACCCGCTCGTGGGCACCAGCGAGCAGGGCCCCACCGTGGCCTTCCCGCCCGCGCCCCCGGCGCCCCCGCTGCCGGAGACGGCGCGGACGCTGGACCTGCTCGCCGAGGACGGGACGTTCATCCCCCTGCTGCCCACCGACCCCGTGCCCCTGCTCTGGGTCACGGCCGGCGACGGGCTGCTCTGGCGCCAGAACGGCACGGTCTCCCCATGGACTCCCAGCCCGTACGTGCTGGAGGACTTCGCCGCGCCCCAGGTGCAGCTGCGCGCCGCCAGCGTGGGCACGTGGCTGTTCTCCCCGCTGGGGGGCGAGTCCAGCTCCGTGGACTTCCGGCAGGAGTGGCGCACCGGCGCCGAGCCGCTGCCCGCGGGGACGCTGCGCCCCTTGAGCCGCGGCGCGACGTGCGAGCCGTCCTTCCCGGATGTCTGTCCATGGACGGATGGCCTGCTCACCCCCGTGGACTTCTGGAAGGAGGAGGCCGACCCCCGCTTCCACAGCGTCGTCATCACCCTGCCCCAGCCCGGCCTGCCCCGCAGGGCAGTGGTGCGTGGGTTGAAATACCTTCAGGGTGGGGGTGGCAAGGATTGGCTCGTCCTGGAGGGCAGCGCGGACGCGGAGCAATGGCAACCGCTGGCGCGCGTCCTGCTGCGGGACATGAGCGCGCTGGAGCGCAACCTGCGCGATTCACGGTTCGGCTTCTACACCGAGGCGGCCGGGGGAGATTCTCCCTATGGAGACGGGCTGCTCGCCCTGGGCGTCCAGGAGCCGGTCTTCCAGGACGTGCCCCTGTCCAGCACCGGGCCCGTGCGCTTCGTGCGGCTGTCCGTGGAATCCCTTATCTACGACGGCAGCGCCCCACCCGCTGAGTTCTATACCCTCTCCGAGCTGTCCATCTTTGAATAGTCATTGCGGGAGTCCCTCCAACCCCCGGAGATTGCTTGGGTGGGATGAAGCCCGGGAGTCCAGTCCAACCCAATTAATCAAGAAATAAAGGCTGAGCCGTTCTTCTCGTGCAGCTCCGCTCATTCGTGCCCGAGGGAGGGCCCCATGATTGCGCTGACCTGGACGTATGGGCAGCTCCTCAAGGGACTGACGGAGCGGGTGCGCCGGGTGTTGCTGGTGCAGGTGCTCATCCTGGCGCCGGCCTTCGGGGTGCTGGAGCTCAACCCGTCAGGTCCTGTGCACCAGGGGCTGTCGCTGACACGCCTGGCCCTGTGGGGCTGCGCGGTGGGGGTGTTGTGGGCCCTGCACCGGTATGCCCTGGGGGGCACGCGGGTGGCGTCGTGGCAGCGCGTGCTGTGGGTGACGGCGCTGTGCTGGCTGGGCCAGTGGCTGGGCGGCTTCGTCATGGGGGAGGCGCTGCCTCGCTCGCTCCAGCAGGGGTACGGGGCGGGGTGGATCCACGTGGGCTTCAGCGTGCTGTTCTTCTGGGCGGCGACGGCGCTGCTCTACCGGCTGGCCGCGCCGGTCCCCGAACCCGACGCCGTTCCCGCCGCTCCCGAGCCCGCGTCCGCCAAGAAGGACTTCACGGGCGCGGAGCGTCCAGCGGGAGCCTGAGCCTCGCCCGGCAGCCCCGGCCGTCGGTGCGGTTCTCCAGGCGCAGGCTGCCGCCGTGGGCTTCGGCGATCTGCCGGCTGAGCGCCAGGCCAATGCCATTGCCCTGCGGCTTGGTGGTGAAGAAGGGCACGAAGAGGTTCGCGGTGTCCGCGAGGCCGGGGCCCTCGTCCTCCACCCAGACCTCCACGGCGCCGGGCGCGTGCACCGCCCAGGAAACCCAGACACCGCCCGAGCCCCCTTCCGACAGGACCGCGTCCACGGCGTTGCGCACCAGGTTGATGAGGAGTTGGTCCAGCTGGTCTCCGTCTCCGGACACGGTGAGGACGGGGCCGGGGCGCACGGCCACGGGGCGGCGCGGCTCCAGGGCCACCACGCGCCGCACCCAGGGCTCCACCTCGACGGCCCCCAGGGTGGGCGGGGGCAGGCGCGCGAGCCGCGCGTGGGCGGACATGAAGCGCGACAGGGCTTCCGCCCGGCGGGCGATGATGCCCAGCCCGTGACGGGTGTCCTCCTCCCAGTCCGCGGGGCGCGGCACCTGGGCGACGGTGTCCCGGAGGGCGTCCGCGATGGATTGGATGGGGGTGAGGGAGTTGTTGATCTCGTGGCTGAGCACGCGGACCAGCCGGCGCCAGGCTTCGCGCTCCTCCTCGCGCAATGCCAGACGCAGGTCGGTGAGCACGACCAGTTGGTGGGGCTGGCCGCCCTCGCGGAAGGTGCCTCGCCACAGCTCGTAGGGGCCGCCGTCCTGCTGCGCGAAGACGCGCGTGAGGCGGCGGGGGGCGGGGCCTTCCAGCAGCTCGCCCCAGCCGAGGGCTTCCGCGCGCTGGCCCAGGAGCTGCGCGCGCGGCAGGCCCACGAGCCGGGCGCCCGCGCGGTTCACCAGCTTGAGCGTGCCGGAGGCGTCGAAGGCGAGCACGGCGACGTCGATGGCCTCCATCACCTGGCCCAGCAGCGCGCCGGCCTCCAGCGCGCCCAGGCGCTGCTCGCGCAGGGTGGCGCTCAGGGCGTTGACCTCCAGCATCACCTCCCCCAGGGGGTCCCCCACGCGTCCGCCCCGGCCGCGCACGGAGTAGTCCCCTTCGCGCAGCGCCGCGAGCAGCCCCGCGACGGTGTGCAGGGACCGCGCGACGCGCTCACGGACGGCCAGACAGGCTCCGACGAGGAAGCCCACCACGAGCACGGACAGCGTCCAGCGCACCTTCGCGGTGAAGTCCCCCGTCCACAGCAGCGCGAGCGACACGATGACCGCGGGCAGTCCCGCGAGGACCGCGAGCCACATCACGCGCAGGTCGTGCGGCACCGGCGCCTTCTGTACGCGCGCGTGCGTCGTGATGCGCGAGTCGTGCGCCGGGGGTGCAGGCCGCTCCTCCTCGTGCGTCGTGGCGATTGGAGCGTGCGGTGCCCGCGCCTGCCGCTCATCCTCGTGCGTCGTGACGCCCGGGTCGTGCGGTGCCGGGGGGCTGCGTTTCACCTGGCGCCCTTGATGCCGTAGTACTGGAGGCGCCGGTAGAGCGCGCTGCGCGACAGGCCCAGCGCCTTCGCCGCTTCGCTCACGTTGCCGTCGTGCCGGCCGAGGGCGCGCTCAATCAGGTAGCGCTCCACCTCCTCCAGCGTCATCTCCTCCAGCCGCGTGGCCCCCCCGCTCGCGGGCCCTGCCCTCTTGAGCAGCAGGTCCTCCGCCTCCACCCGGTCCCCCACCGCCATCAGCAGCGCGCGCTCCACCGCGTGCTCCAGCTCGCGCACGTTGCCCGGCCAGGGATACGCGAGCAGCGCCTCCAGCGCTCCCGGCGCCAGGTGGATGTGGGGACGCCCGTAGCGCTGGCCCTGCGCCGCCAGGAAGTGCGCCGCGAGCAACGGGATGTCCTCGCGCCGCTCCCTCAGCGGCGGCAGCTGCACCTCCACCGTGTTGAGCCGGTAGAGCAGGTCCTCGCGAAACCGCCCCTCCACCACCGCCCGGCCCAGGTCCACGTTCGTCGCGCTCACCACGCGCACGTCCACCCGCCGCGTCCGCGACGAGCCCACCGGGTGCAGCTCCCCCGTCTGCAGCACCCGCAGCAGCTTCGCCTGCTGCGTGAGCGGCATGTTCCCAATCTCATCCAGGAAGAGCGTGCCGCCGTCCGCCAGCTCGAAGCAGCCGATGCGGTCCGTCTTCGCGTCCGTGAAGGCGCCCTTCACGTGACCGAAGAGCTCGCTCTCGAAGACGCCCTCGGACAGGCCGCCGGAGTTCACCGCGACGAAGGGCCGGTCCGCGCGCGGGCTCGCCGCGTGGAGCAGCCGCGCCACCACCTCCTTGCCCGTGCCGTGCTCGCCCGTCACCAGCACCGGCGCCGAGGACGGCGCCACCCGCTCGATGAGCCGGCGCACCGGCTGCATCGCGCGCGACTCGCCCACCATTGGGGAGTTGCCGCCCTGCTCGCGGCGCAGGTGCTGGTTCTCCTCCTCCAGCCGCCGGCTGCGCCGCAGCGCCCGGGACAGCTCCAGCTGCGTGCGCAGCGTGGCCAGCAGCCGCGTGTTGTCCCAGGGCTTCTGCACGTAGTCGCGAGCCCCCAGGCGCATGGCCTCCACCGCGCCCTCCACGCTGCCCCACGCCGTCATCACCACCACGGGCAGCAGCGCGTCCCGCGCGCGCAGCTCGCCCAGCAGGTCCAGGCCCTCGCGCCCGGACGTCGTGTCGCGCGCGTAGTTCATGTCCATCAACACCAGGTCCACGTCCTCCGCGTCCAGCGTGGCCTTCACGCCCGCGGGGGACTGCGCGCTCACCACCGTGTAGCCGTCGCGCTTGAGCAGCAGCCGCAGCGCCTCCAGCACGTCCGGCTGGTCGTCGGCGACGAGGACGCGGGTGGGGCGCGGAGAGGAGGCGGCGGGTTCGGACACGGGGGACACCACGGGGCGGAACTGTGCCAGAAAGAGGGAGCGTCAGTCGGCCCGGAGCGCGATGATGGGGTCCACGCGCGTCGCCCGCCGGGCAGGCAGCCACGACGCCCCCAGCGCCACCCCGGTGAGCAGCAGCGCGACCCCGCCGAATGTCCACGGGTCGCCCGCGGACACGCCGTACAGCAGCGAGCCCAACAGCCGCGCCAGCCCCAAGGACAGGCACAGCCCCACCGCCACGCCCGTGAGCGACAGCCGCAGGCCCTGCGCCAGCACCAGCCGCAGCACGTCCCCCCGCGCCGCGCCCAGCGCCATGCGGATGCCCAGCTCCCGCGTGCGCTGCGACACCGAGAAGGCGATGACCCCCGACAGCCCCAGCGACGCGAGCAGCAACGCGACGCCCGCGAACAGCCCCATCACCAGCGCGGACAACCGCCGGGGGCCCGTGGACTGGTCCATCCGCCGCGTGAGCGGGGACACGTCGAACAGCGGCAGGTCCGCGTCCACCGCGCGCACCTCCGCCTCCACCTGCGTGCGCAGCGCCTCCGGGTTCCCCGACTTCACGCGCACCGCCAGGCCCATGTACCCGGACGGCAGCTGCGACAGGGCGTAGTACCCGGCCGGACGCGCGGGCACGTCCAGGCCCCACTCGCGCAGGTCGTCCACGATGCCCACCACCGTGGCCCACTGCATGTCCTGGCCGTGCAGCTTCACCCGCTGCCCCAGCGCGTCACCCTTCGGCCAGAAGAGGTCCGCGAAGGAGCGGTTGATGACCACCGCCCACGGCGCGTCCGGCGCGTCCGAGTCCTCCAGCAGCCGGCCCTGCCGCAGGTGGACGCGCAGCGCGTGCAGGTAGCCGGGCGTGACGGCGCGGAACTCCACCGCCTTCCACTGCTCGCCCGGCTGGCGGGGGCGCCCCTCGATGTCGAAGCTGTTGTCCGTGGAGCCCCCCAGCGGCAGCACGTTCGTGAGCCCCGCGGACTCCACGCCCGGCAGCGCCTGGAGCCGGGGCAGCAGCGCCTGCTGGAAGGCCGCCTGCCGGGCCCGGTCCGGGTACTGCACCTTGGGCAGCGCGAGGTCCCCGGTGAGCACGCCGTCGGACACGAAGCCCGCGTCCACGCGCTGGAGCGCGAGGAAGCTCTTCACGAACAGCCCCGCGCCCACCAGCAACACCAGCGCGAGCGACACCTGCGCCACCACCAGCGCCGCGCGCAGCCGGCCCGTGCGGTGGCCTCCCGTGGCACGCGCGCCCTCGCGCATCGCCGCGTGCAGGTCCACCCGGCTGGCCTGGAGCGCGGGCACCAGCCCGAAGAGCACGCCCGTGAGCACCGACACCGCCAGGGTGAAGAGCACGGAGGCCACGTCCAGCTTCACGCCCTGGGCGCGCGGCAGGCTCTCCCCCACGGTGGCCACCAGCGCGTCCGTGCCCCACAGCGCCAGCAGCAGCCCCACCGCGCCCGCCACCAGCGACAGCACCACGCTCTCCGTCAGGAACTGCGCCACCAGCCGCGCCCGGCCCGCGCCCAGCGCCGCGCGGATGGACACCTCGCGGCCCCGCGCCACCGCCCGCGCCAGGAGCAGGTTGGCCACGCTGGAGCACGCCACCAGCAGCACGAAGCCCACCGCGCCCCAGAGCAGCCACAGCGTCCCGCGCACGCCGCCCACCACCTGGTCCTCCAGGGACTTCACGCTCATGGACCAGCCCCACCGCTGGTACTTGCTCACCAGGTCCGGGGGGCGCGCGGTGCCCATGCGCACCAGGTCCGCGCGCGCCGCGTCCAGCGTCATCCCGGGCTTGAGCCGCGCCATCACGCTGAGGAAGCGGTTGCCGCGCCGGGACTCCTCCGCCTGCTCCGGCGTGGGCGCGAAGGGCAGCACCACCTCCGTGTCCTCCGGGTAGACGCCGCCCGGGGGCAGCACGCCCACCACCGTGTGCGGCACGCCGTCCAGCCGCAGCGTGCGCCCCAGCACCTCCGGGTCCTTCGCGAAGTGGGCGCGCCACGCGGCGTCCGACAGCACGACGACCTTGTCCTGGCCCGGCGTCTCCTCCTCCTGGGTGAAGCCCCGGCCCAGCACCGGCGCGACGCCCAGCGTGGGCAGGAAGGACGCCGTGGCGGCGACGACGTGCAGGCGCCGGGGGGACTCCCCACCGGTGAGCGTCATGTTGTCGGGCCGGAAGGCCGCCAGCGACGCGAAGGCCCGCGTGTGCGTGAGCAGGTCGCGGTACTCCGGCACCGAGTTCGACACCTCCTTGAGGCCGAAGGCGTCGAAGTTCGGGGCCAGCATCACCAGCTGCTCCGGCCGGGCGAAGGGCGGCGGTGTGAGCAGCACGCCCTTCACCACGCTGAACACGGCGCTGTTCGCGCCAATCCCCAGCGCCAGCGTCAGCACCGCCACCCCCACGAAGCCGGGCGCGTTCTTCAAGGAGCGCCACGCGTAGCGCAGGTCGCCGAGCAGGTGTCCCATGGTCCGTGCCCCCTCCTTTTTCAGCGAAGCTGTTCGTCCTGCACGACGCGGCCGTCGAAGAGGCTCACCGTGCGCGTGGCGATGCGCGCCTGCGCCGGGTCGTGCGTCACCATGCAGATGGTGGAGCCCGCCTTGTGCAGGTCGGACAAGAGCTGCATCACCGCCTCGCCGTTCTTCGAGTCCAGGTTGCCCGTGGGCTCGTCCGCCAGGAGGATGAGGGGGTCTCCCGCCACGGCGCGCGCCACCGCGACGCGCTGCTGCTGACCGCCGGACAGCTGCCCCGGCAGGTGCCGCGCCCGGTGCGCCATGCCCACGCGCTCCAGGGCCCGCTCCACGCGCTGCTTGCGCTCCTGCGCGGGCAGCCCCCGGTAGGTGAGCGGCAGCTCCACGTTCTCGAAGACGGTGAGGTCGCCGATGAGGTTGAAGCTCTGGAAGATGAAGCCGATGTGCTGGTTGCGCACCTTGGCCCGGTCCGTGGGCGACAGGTCCAGCACGCTCCTGCCATCCAGCAGGTAGCTGCCGCGCGTGGCGGTGTCCAACAGGCCCAGCACCGCGAGCAGCGTGGACTTGCCGGAGCCGGACGGGCCCACGATGGCCACCCATTCGTTCTGGCGGATGGTGAGCTGGATGTTGGAGAGGGCGTGCGTCTCCACCTCCTCCGTCTCGAACACCTTGGTGAGCCCGTCGAGTTGGAGCAGCGCCTTGCCCGGCACCGCGCCCGGGGCCACGGCCTTCGCCTCGCTGTCGTTCGTCATCGTCGTCGTCATCGCAGCCTCACGCGCTCCACCGCGTCCCACGCGGTCATGTCCGACAGCACCACCTGATCGCCTTCCGAAAGTCCCTGCACGATCTCCACCGCGTTCACCGAGCCGCGGCCCAGCTTCACGGGGATGCGCACCGCCTCGTCGCCGCCCGGCAGCAGCCGGAAGAGCGTCAGCGTGCTCTCCGCCTGGGCCCCCGCCGGACGGCCCACGGACAGCACGTTGTCCAGCCGCTCCAGCTCCACGGTGCCCTCCACGGTGAGGTCCGGCCGGGCGCCCTTGGGCAGCTTCTCCGGCAGCGACACCTCCACGCGCACCGTGCCCTGGCTGGCCGCGGGCGCCACGCGCGCCACGGTGCCCTCGACGATGCCGTTGCGCGTGTCCACCTGGGCCTTCAGGCCCGGGAGGATGTCGCGCGCCTGCGTCTCCGCGATTCGCAGCTCCGCCTTGAGCCGCTCCGGCTTCACCACCTTCGCCAGGAGCACGCCGGGCGTCACCCACTGGCCCAGCTCCAGCGGCAGCTCCTGGAGCACGCCGTCCTCGCCCGCCAGCACCTTCATGGACTCCACCTGCTGGCGGCGGAAGCGCGCCACGGCCTTCAGCCGCTCCACCTGCTCCTGCTGCGCGGAAAGGCGCTGGCGCAGGCTCTGGGACATGACCTCCAGGCGCTGGCGCTCCAGCTCCAGCCGCTGGCCGACCTCCTGCGCCTTCTCCTGGATTTGACGTGTCTCCAGGTCGCCGACGAAGGACTTCTCGAACAGCGCGGTGTTGGCCTGGGAGCGGCGGGTGGCGTCGGCGGCTTCGGTGGCGAGGGCGGCCACGGCGGCCTGCTGGGACAGCCGCTGCGTCTGGAGCAGCTCGCGCAGCTCCAGGAAGTCGCCTTCGGCGCTCGCGAGCTGACGCTCGGCCTCCAGGGCCTGGAGCTGCACGTCCGGGTTGGACAGCTCCAGGAGCAGCGTGCCGGCGGTGACGGTGGCGCCGGGCCGGACGTGGATGCGCTCCACGCGGCCGGCGGTGTCGGCGGTGAGCCAGCGGATGGACTCCGGCACGAGCGAACCGGTGCCCTTCACCTGGCGCACCAGCGGGCCGCGCTTCACCGTGTCCAGCCACACCGAGGCCTTGTCCACGGTGGGCGCGGCGGGGCGCAGCCGGGAGAGGCCCACCGTCACCGCGATGAGCACGGCGAGGCCCAGGGCCGCCAGGAGGTAGGGTTTGCGTCGCGGGGTACGAACCTTCGGGATGTCCACGGTCCGGACCATAGCGAGCCGCGTGCCAGGGCTTCGAGCCGGGGCAAGTGCCTGGAAACAGGGGGATGGCGGCGGGAGGGCCGGCCGCGTTGCCCGCCTGCGCGAAAGGCGCGTCCCAGAAGCGGACACCTTGAGCAGGTGCGCTGGGGGTGAATAGAAACAGTGTCAGGCCGTCTGCCTGCTCGATTCAATTCCCACACACTTTCGAGGAACACCCCGATGCGCTCCACCGCTCTCCGGGCGCGCGCCAGCCTGCTGCTGGCCGCGACCCTGCTGCCGTTCTCCGCCCTGGCCGACGCCCTGTACCTCCAGCTCAAGGACGTGGGCAGCGACGTGGATGCCGCGGGCCTGGCGGCGGCGACCGTGGCGGAGCGGACGCGCTACGGCATCGAGGAGGCGCTGAAGACGTCCTCCACGCAGGCCATCCTGATGGATGCGCGGAATGAGGGCGCGCCGGACCTGACGCTGAGCGCGAAGGTGACGCGGGCCGGGGAGAAGTACCGGCTGACGTATCGGCTGGCCACGACGCATGAGCCCGTGCGCACCAAGACGCTGGCGTACGAGTTCGTCAATCCCAGCCTGAGCGACAAGGGCTCCGTGGCGATGGCGCAGGCGCTGCTGGCGGAGGCCCAGAAGCTGGAGGCCGCGAGCGCGGAGGTGCCGGTGGTGGCGGCGGCGGAGGTGCCGGTGGCCTCCGCGGGGGAGGCGGGCGCTGACGCCAACTGGGAGGGCTATTCGCAGCGGTCGGACGCGCCGGCGGCGGAGGGGATGGGCCAGGACTCGACGGGGCGCGCGCAGGAGGATGAGGCGCCGCGCCGGGGCGGTGGCCGGACGAACCTGGACCTGGGTGTGGCGCTGGGCTTCAACAGCCCTTCGGGCATCTTCGGCGGTGAGCTGGAGTACCGGGTGGCGCCGGTGCTGGGCCTGAACCTGAGCGGCGGCACGGGCGCCTGGGGCTTCCGGGTGGGGCCGGTGGTGCGCCTGTATCCGCTGGGCGAGGTGCGCACGAGCCCGTTCCTGGAGGGAGGCATGAGCTTCAACATGGGCGGCACGTCGACGACCACGCTCACCTTCAACGACGAGACGGAGGAGTTCAGGACGGAGAAGCTGCTCACGCCGGTGGCGACGCTGGCGGTGGGCATGCGTCAGTCGATGGGCCCCATGTACCTGGGGCTGCGCGTGGGCTGGGGCTTCCGCCTGCGTGAGGACAACTGGCGCACGTCGGACAACCGCGACCCGAACTTCCTCGACGACCTGGACATCGCCGCCACCCAGCACGGCGGCTTCCTGGCCAGCGTCACCCTGGGCGTGTCGGTGTTCTGAGCGGTGTTACCTGGAGGGCGCGGGGCCTGGAGTGCCCGCGTCCTGCCAGGAGAGCGGCAGGAACGGTGAGGGCCCGTCGCCCAGCGCATCCAGGGACGTGGCCCCGGGCTCCCCCAGCGTGGAAGGCACACCGGCATCCGCATGCGCTGAAGCATCAGGTTGGCCGTCAATGAGCCGCCGGAGGATCCGGCCGTCCCGGTGGATGGCGTAGCTCGCCCCCGAATCCAGCGCAGGCTGCGTGCGGCCACACGCCCTGGGATCTTCGTCGATGCGAATGAAGATGACGTCGCCTTGCCGGACGACCCGGTACTGCTGGGACTCCCAGCGGCTCCCACAGGACACGGTCGTGTCCTGGGGCGGAAGCAGGTCCCGAGTGGCGACGGTGAGTGCCCGCAGGGTGTCGCCATCCAGCTCGTACACCGTGCCTGCCGCCCCCAGCGAGACAGCGGGTTGCGCGAAGAACGGAGGGAAGGTGATGGGCGTGGGCTGTGGCGTGGAACACGACAGGCTCATGAGCAGCCCTGTCACCCGCAGCACCCGCCGACGCACGGACATGCGCCCAGCGTATCCCGTCCCGGGTAGGCTCGCGCGCCATGCCGGCCTCCCTGCTTGAAGTGTTCCTGGACCATGCCCGTCGTGAGCCCGCGCGCCCGCTGCTCTCCTTCGAGGGAAAGCGCTACACGCGCGGCCAGCTCGCGGAAGCCGTCAGCGCGTTCGCTCGCGGACTCAAGGCCCGGGGGCTCGCTCCCGGGGACCGCGTCGCACTCTTCCTGGAGAACAGTGACGCGTTCGTCATCACCTGGCTCGGCGTCCAGGCCTCGGGCTGCGTCGCCGTGCTCGTCAACACCGCGTACCGGCAGGTGGAGCTGGCCCACATCCTCTCCGACGCGGAGGTGAAGGTCTGCGTCACCGGCACCTCGGGCGCCTCGGAGCTGGCTCCGCTTCGCGACCAGCTGTCGTCGCTGCAATGGCTCATCACCGTGGAGCCGCCCCCTCCGGACCTCCCCGCGTCCCTTCCCACCGTGGCCTTCGACGCCATCGTGGAACAGGGCTCGGCCTCCACCGGGGACCTGCCGCTGCCTCGCGCGGAGGACCTCGCCGTGCTGGGCTACACGTCCGGCACCACCGGCCGCTCCAAGGGCGCCATGCTCCAGCACCGGCAGCTGCTCGCCAACGTGCGCGCCGTCACGGAAGCGTGGCGCTGGACGGACGCGGACCGGCTGCTGCTCACCCTGCCGCTGTTCCACACGCACGGCCTCATGGTGGGCCTCCACGGCACCCTGTTCACCGGCGCCAGCGTGGACCTGCGCCGCCGCTTCGTCGCCTCCGAAGCGCTCACCGCCCTGCACGACGACGCGTCCCTCACCCTCTTCTTCGGCGTGCCCACCATGTACGGCCGCCTCCTGGAGGAGTCCCGCCGCACCGGCGTGACGCCGCACCCCCTGCGCCTGTGGGTCTCCGGCTCCGCCCCCCTGAGCCCCCAGCTGTGCCTGGACATCGAGGCGCGCTTCGGCGCCCGCATCCTGGAGCGCTACGGCATGACCGAGACGCTCATGAACACCACCCAGCCCTATGACGGCGAGCGCCGCCCCGGCACCGTGGGCATGCCCTTCCCCGGCCAGGAGGCCCGCGTCGTGGACGTGCGCTCCCGCCAGCCCCTGCCCCGCGGCGAGACGGGCGAAATCGAGGTCCGCGGCCCCCACGTCTTCACCGGCTACTGGCGCCGCCCGGACGCCACCCAGGACGCCTTCGACGCCGACGGCTGGTTCCGCACCGGCGACCTGGGCGAGTGGGACCCCGACGGATTCCTGCGCATCACCGGCCGGGCCCGGGAGCTCATCATCAGCGGTGGCTTCAACATCTATCCCCGCGAAGTCGAAGAGGTCCTCGCCGCGCACCCCTCCGTCGCCGAGGCCGCCGTGCTGGGCCTGCCCGATAAGGACTTCGGCGAGCAGGTCGTCGCCGTCATCGTCCCCCACCCCGGCGCCCCCACCGACGCCCAGGCCCTGGTGGACTGGTGCCGCGAACGGCTCGCCGCCTTCAAGAAGCCGCGCCGCGTCGTCTTCACCGACGCCCTGCCCCGCAACGCCCTCGGAAAGGTCCAGAAACACGTCCTCAAGGAGCGCCTGGCTGCCTCCTAGGACACATCCGCCGCCATCCACCCAACAGAACCCACATCGTCCACTGGCCGAAATCGCGGGAGGCCCTACCTTCTCCGGCAAGAGAAACCGGAGCCACCGCGTGAAGTCCCACCCAGCCTGCATTCCGACCCATCCGCCCCCGGCCTCCTGGCCCGCGGGAGCGCCGGGCGACGTGCGCGCGGTGGAGGTGGTCCCCGCATGAAGCGGTTGCTCATCGTCGACGACGAGCTCGCCATCGTGGAGGCGCTCGAGGACATCCTGTCCCTGGAGGGGTACGACATCGTCACCGCCTACAACGGCGACGAGGGCCTCCAGCGGCTCCTGGCCTCCAAGCCGGACCTGGTGCTCCTGGACCTGATGATGCCGGTGATGGACGGCGGAGAGCTCTTGCGCCGCATCCGCGCCCATCCGGACCTGCAGGACCTGCCCGTGGTGGTGATGAGCGCGGGCCGCCTCACGGACGAGGAGCGCCGCGCCAGCTCGCACTTCCTGGCCAAGCCCTTCGAGCTGGACGACCTGCTGGGCACCATCGCGAAGCAGCTGCCCTCGGAGGAGCGGCTCCGCGCGTAGCGCGCTCCCGTCAGCCCGGCGTCGCGCGGAAGAGGATGTCCCGGTAGTACTGCAGCTCGCTGATGCTGGAGCGCAGGTCCGCGAGCGCGGTGTGCCCGCTGGGCGGCTTGCGCGGCTCCACCAGCGCCGGGTACCAGGCGCGCACCAGCACCTTGAGGCTGGTCACGTCCACCATGCGGTAGTGCAGGTAGCGGTCCACCATGGGCATGTGGTCGATGAGGAAGCGCCGGTCCGTGTGGATGGAGTTGCCCGCGAGGATGCCCTCGCCCAGGTCGCAGAACTCCGCGATGAAGGACGTCACCTCGCGCTCCGCCACGCGCAGGGACGTGTTCGACGCGCGCACCTTCTCCAGGAGGCCGTTCTTCGTGTGCATGTCGCGCACGACGGGCTCCATGCGCTGGAGCATCTCCTCCGGCTGCCAGATGACGCGCTCGAACTCGCCCAGGGGGCGCAGGTCCGGGCCGGTGACGATGACGCCCACCTCGATGATGCCGCAGGTCTCCGGATCCAGACCCGTCATCTCCAGGTCGAGCCACACCAGGCGGGTGTCACGGGAAGCCATGTCCGAAGAATCCTTGTCGAGAAGGGAGGAGACGTCCCTATAGCAGCCCCAAGCCCCCGCGCACTCACTCCGTGGACGAATCGTCCCGCCGCGTCCGCACGTCCACCTTGGATTCGAGCGTGCGGTGCACCGGGCACAGGTCCGCGATGCGCAGCAGCGTCGCGCGCTGCTCCTCCGTCAGGGGCCCCTCCAGCCGGACGAGCCGCTCCAGCCGGTCCACGCGCCCCACCCGCGACTCGCACTCCGCGCCGTCCTTCGCGTGCACCTTGTCGTGCGACAGGCGCACCCGCACCCGCGTGAGGGGCCAGCCCTGACGGTCCGCGTACATGCGCACCGTCATGGACGTGCACGCGCCCAGCGCCGCCGCCAGCAGGCCGTACGGCGTGGGCCCGGAGTCCTGTCCTCCCAGCGCCAGCGGTTCGTCCGCGCGCAGCCAGTGCGGCCCCACGCGGATGTCCTGGGCCAGCCCTCCCTCGGACGCCTCGCGCACCTCCACCTCCCCTTCCGGCAGGGGCTCCGCGCGCTCGCGCAGGGCGGCGATGTGCCGCACGGCCCACGGGCCCAGCACGTCCGCCGCGAAGCCCGCGTCCGCCGGGCGGGAGAGGAAGTGGTCCGCCCCGTCCAGCATCACGAGGCTCGCGGGCCGCCGCGCGCACGTGGCCAGCCGGCGCGCGTTGTCCAGGCCCACGTAGCGGTCCTCCGGCGCGTGCATCACCAGCAGCGCGCCCGGGAACGCGCCCAGCGCCTTCGACACCGCGCCGGCGTCGATGGCCGCGAGGAAGCCGCGCTGGAGCTTCAGCCGGCCGGGCTTCAGGTGCAGCTCGCCCTCGCCGGCCTCGCGCTCCCGGGGAGGCAGGAGCGCGAGCACGTCCTTCGCGCCCGCGGGGGCGTTCACCAGCGCGACGGCCGCCACGTCCGGCAGCCGGGGCAGCGCCGCCGCCACCGCCGTGCCGCCCAGGCTGTGCCCCACGAGCAGCCGGGGCGCGGGCGCGCGCGAGGAGAGCCACGCCGACGCGGCCACCACCGTGTCCACGCTGGGGAGCGTGTCCGGGTGCTCGGCCGCCGGGAGGCCCAGGGGCACTTGCGTGAAGTCCAGCCGCAGCACGGCGAAGCCCCGCGACACCAGCGCGCGCGCCAGCGCCTCCGGCCCGGGCGAGCGGCCCAGGCACGCGAAGCACGACACCAGCACCGCGCTCGCCGCGGGCGCGCCGGGCGGCAACTCCAGCCGTCCCGCGCCGCCCGGGAACTGGACCTCCCGCACGGGCATCTAGAAGTCCACCAGCGCCTCGGCGATCCACACGCCCTCGGGCCCCTGGCGCACGGAGACCCCGGTGAGCGATGCGCCCGTCACCGCCACGTGGAGGCCGTGGCGCGCCTGCCCCGAGCGCTCGCCGAAGCCGTGGCCGAAGAGGTTCAGCCCGTCCAGGCGCACCACGAAGCACTGGAAGCGCAGGCGCCGTCCGGCCATCGCGCCCACCACCGCCCGCAGCCAGTCCGCGAGCAGCTGGTCATGGTCCGCGGACTGGCAGGCCACCTCCAGCTCCTCGTGCGCATCCACGCTCCGGGGGTCCGTCACCAGCGCGGAGAGCCCGAGCGCCGCCATCTCGAAGGCCTGCTCCATGGAGCGGCCCACGCCCCGCACCCCGAGCAGCTCCTCGTGGGTGAAGTGCTCCCAGTGCGTCCGGGGCCTGCGGTCTTCCGCATGCACGGTTTCAACGTCCATACGTCCTCCTCGTGTCCTCGTCGTTCCCTGCTTCCGCTCCCGCGCCGGGCCCTGTGAGCGGCCCGTCAGAACCACCACCCGCCCGCCACGTCCGGCGCCACGCTCCCGGTCCGCGCGGGGCCGCCCTCCCGGGCGCGCATGAGCCAGCGCCGCAGGTCGTCCTGGTTGAGCGCGGGGAAGGCGTCGTAGGCGTCGGAGACCTCGCGCAGCGCGGGGTCCAGCGTCAGCGCGTGCACCGCGTCCGCGCGGCCCCGGGCGAGCTCCAGCGCGCGCGGCGTCGCCACGCCCACCGCCACGACGCTCTGGCGCACGCCCTGCTGCCGCAGCCCCAGGAGCGCCGCGGCCACGGTGGCGCCCGTCACCATCCCGTCATCCACCAGCAGCACCGTGCACCCGCGGATGCGCGGCGTGAGGCCGCCCCGCAGCTGGCGGGCCTGCCGCTCCACGTCGTCCACCTCGTCGTGCACCAGGCGCTGGAGCAGCTCCCCCGGCACCTTCGCCTGGTGCGCGGCCTGGGGGTCCAGATACAGCCCGCCCCCTTCGGTCACCGCGCCCAGCGTGAGGCGGCTGCCTGGCACGTGCAGCCGGCGCGCGACCCACAGGTCCAGGGGCTTCTCCAGCGCCCGGGCCACCTCGTACGCCACGCGCAGCCCCCCGCGCGTCAGCCCCAGCACGCACACGTCCCCGGAGCGGTAGGGCGTCAGCACCCCCGCGAGCTTCTGCCCCGCCTCCGCCCTGTCCCGGAAACGCATCGGAAAGCCTCCCATCCCCCGACAAGGTGCTCTTCCCTCCGGAGCGCGGCGGCGGAGGCGCGGACAGTGGCTCAGCTGGCGGGATGCCCGGGAGGCCAGGGCACCGCGAGCGAATCCCGCGCTAGGGTGTGGCCTCATGACGCCATTCGCCCTCGTCGTCGGCAGTGCCAGTCCCCACCTCGGCCGTGCGCTCGCCCAGGCGTCCGGCGCGGCCCCCGTGGGGGTGAAGATGGAGCGCTTCCCGGATGGAGAACTGCACATCGAGGTGCCCCCGGAGGAGGTGCGCGGCCGCCGCGTCGTCCTCCTCCAGTCCTCCACCCCGCCCGTGGGGGAGCACCTGCTGGAGCTGCTCCTGCTCGCGGACGCGTGCTGGCGGGCGGGCGCGGCGTCGATGGAGGCGGTGATTCCCTATGTCGGCTACGCGCGCCAGGACCGGCGGGCCCGGGCCGGCGAGCCCCTGGGCGGCCGGCTGGTGGCCGACATGTTGTCCCACGGACGCTTCACGCGCGTCTTCACCGTGGACCTGCACAACCCGGCCCTGGAGGGCTGCTTCGGCGCTCCGCTGGAGCACCTGTCCGCGCTGCCGCTGCTGGCGGACGCGCTGCGCCCCCACGTCACCGACACCACCGTGGTGGTGGCGCCGGACCTGGGCGCGGTGAAGCGGGCGGAGGCGCTGGCGAAGCTGCTCGGCCGCCCGTGGGCGGTGGTGCACAAGGCGCGGCTGAGCGGCAACGACGTGGAGACGCTGGGCCTGCTGGGCCAGGTGCGCGGCATGCGCCCCATCCTGGTGGACGACATGGTGTCCACCGGCGGCACGCTGGCGGCGGCGGCGAAGGAGCTCAAGGGCGAGGGCTGCGTGGACGACTTCATCCTCGCCACCACGCACGCCCTGCTGGTGGGCCCCGCGCTGGAGCGCCTGCACGGCGTGCCCGTGAAGCGGCTGGTCAGCACGGACAGTGTGGAACCGCGCCAGGGCCTGCCCTTTCCCCACCAGGTGGTGACGCTGGCCCCGCTGCTCTTGCGCGCACTGCGGCCCGACGCGCGTTAGGCTGCCCGGCCATGTCCGACACGCTTCTGACGCAGCTCGACGCGGGGGTCTTCTCCGTCACCTTCAACCGGCCGGAGAAGAAGAACGCCTTCACCCACGCCATGTACGAGGCCGCCACCGCCGCCCTCCTGGAGGCGGACCGCCGCGACGACGTGCGGGTGGTGCTCCTGTCCGGCGCGGGCGGCGCGTTCACGGCGGGCAACGACATTGGCGACTTCCTGGAGCACCCGCCCACGGGCGAGGACAGCGCGGTGTTCCGCTACCTGCGCGCGCTGGCGGGCATGGCCAGGCCGGTGCTCGCGGCGGTGGAGGGCGCGGCGGTGGGCATCGGCACCACGATGCTCCTGCACTGTGACTACGTGGTGGCCGGGGAGAAGGCGCGCTTCAGCATGCCCTTCGTCAACCTGGGCCTGTGCGCGGAGGGCGCCAGCAGCCTGCTGCTCCCGCGCGCGGCGGGCTTCGCGCTGGCGTCGGAGCTGCTGCTGTTCGGTGACCCCTTCGACGCGGCCACCGCGCTGCGCGCCGGCATCATCAACAAGGCCGTCCCGGAGGCGCAGCTGAAGGACGTGGCCACCGAGCGCGCCCGCGCCCTGGCCCAGCGTCCCGCCGAAGCGCTGAAGGTGACCAAGGCGCTCATCCGCGGCCCCCTGCGTGAGCAGGTGGAGGCCGCCCTCAAGCGCGAGGGCGCCGAGTTCGTCCAGCGCCTGGCCTCCGACGAGGCCAAGGAAGCCTTCATGTCCTTCATGTCGCGCGGCCGGAAGTAGTCCCCGTCCCCTTCACGACGAAGGCCTCACCACCACCGGGTCCGCGTGCACGTGCGCGCGGACCCGGCGTCGTTTCATGCGCCCTACCGGGGCGCGGGCGGCGCCTGCGGCGTCTTCGGCTTGCCGGTCAGGAACGCCCCGATGCTCGCGCCCTGGGCCTCCTTCAGCGCGATGCACTGGTCCACGATCTCCAGCACCTGGCGCAGCACGCGCTCGGAGCCGGGCTCCTTGTCCGCGCGCGGCTCGAAGAAGGCGGCCACCTCCTGGCGCTTGCCCGCGTCGCAGTAGCCGGCGGCCATGTACGGCAGCCGCGAGCCCATGCCCTCCGGCATCAGGCCCGGCTTGTCGCCGGTGCCCACCAGCGTGTCGTAGTGCGCCTTCACGAACTCCACCGCGGTGTCACGGGTGCGGGGGTCGCGCGACGCGCCGAAGAGCAGCCACAGGTTCTCCCGCATGTCCTGCTTCGGGTCGAGCAGCAGCTCCAGGTTCGCCTTCACGAGCTTCGGATCCGTCACGTGGGACAGGCCGCCCAGCAGCTGCTGGCGCTGGTAGCGGTCCTTCTCCCCGCGCAGGGCCTCCAGCAGCTTCGCGTGCAGGGCCGCGTCCCCGTGCTCCACCGCGATGGAGAGCACCGCGCCCACCACGTCCGGCGCCACGGCCTTGCGGTCCTTGAGCCACTGGTCCGCCAGCGTGCGCGCCTCCGCGACGAGCTTCGGGTCGTTGCCCTCGTTGCCGGCCAGCTCCAGCAGGCGCGGGCGCAAGAGGCGCAGGTCCTCGCTCTCACCGGGGCGCGGCTTGAAGCCCAGCTTGCGCGCGCGCGGCCCGAAGGTGTCCCGGACGTAGCGGGCGCGGTCCGCGTCCTGCGCCTCCGGGATGAGCCGCGACGACACCAGGTCCATCAGCTCCAGGCCCGCCTCCAGCACCTGCCGGTCCGGGTCCTCCGCCACGCCCGTGAGCAGCGGCAGGGCCTCCGCGGCGGGCATGAGCCCCGCCTGCGCCAGCGCCAGCGAGTCGCTCAAGAGCACCACGCGCTCCGCGCGGGACAGCTTCGTCAGGCCGGACTTCATCAGCTTCGCGCGCGTGTCGTCGGCCAGCCGCATGCGGTAGTAGCCCGCGCCGTCCGCGTTGGGGAACACCCACGCCGGGCACGCCTTGGCCTCCGGCAGCGGCACTTCCGCCTTCGCCTCCGTCATCAGCGTGCACGCGGTGGCCTCCTTGCCGGCGCCCGGGTACTTCACGCACACCGGCACCTTCCAGGACTGCGCCTCCGGGGCCTTGGAGCCCAGGCGCACGTAGCGCTGCTGGGTGAGGGCCACGCGCGGCTTGCCGCCGTCGCACAGCAGGGTGGCGGTGATGAAGGGCGCGCCCGTCTGGTCCAGGAAGCTGTTCATCACCTCGGCCACGTCCTTGCCGGACTCCTGCGACAGCGCGTCCAGGAAGTCCTTCGCGGTGGCGTTCTTCCCCGCGTGCGCGCGGATGTAGCGCTGGATGCCCTTCTGGAAGACGTCGCGTCCCAGCCACGTCTCCGCCATGGCCAGCACCGCGCTGCCCTTGCCGTAGGTGATGCCGTCGAAGGCGTTCCGGATGTCACCCGCGTCCTGGATGGGCTGGCGGATGAAGCGCGCGGCCACCAGGCTGTCCGCGTCCAGCGCGCTGTTGCGCTCCTGCACGCGCTCCACCGGCGCGTCCCAGGTGGGCTGGTACGACTCCACGATGCGCGGGGTCATCCACGAGGCGAAGGACTCGTTGAGCCACAGGTCGTCCCACCACGCCATCGTCACGAGGTCGCCGAACCACTGGTGCGCCAGCTCGTGCACCTGCACGTTCGCGAACGCGCGCTGGCGGCCCACGGAGTCCTCCTCCGGCTTCGCCAGGATGAGGCGCGAGTTGAACGTCACGAGGCCCGGGTTCTCCATGGCCCCGCCCATGAGCGGCACCGCGAGTACGTCCAGCTTCTCGTACGCGTACGGGATGCCGAAGTACGTCTCCAGGCGCTCCAGGATGTCGGGCGTCACCTTGGCGGCCCACGCGCCTTCATTCGCCCGGCCGCGCGGCGTGATGATGCGCGTCTTCACCTGCTTCTGCCCCGCGTCGCGCGCGGGCAGGAAGTCGAACGGGCCCACGCCGAAGGCGATGAGGTAGCTGGGCAGGGGCTGCGTGGGCGCGAAGCGGTAGATGTGCCAGCCGTCCGCGCCCTTCTCGTCCGCCAGCTGCGGCGTGTTGGTGACGGCCACGTTGCCTTCCGGCACGTGGAAGGTGAGCTGCCACGGCACCTTGAAGCCGGGCTCGTCGAAGGACGGGAAGGCGCGGCGGGCGCTCAGCGGCTCGAACTGCGTGTAGATGTACCAGTCGCCGCCCTCGTTGACGCGGAAGGCGCCGGACGTCTCGCGCTCGGACGCGGTGCCCGTGTACGTGAGGTGCAGCTTCGCGCCGCCCACCGCCAGGGGCTTGTCCAGCGTCAGGCCGAGGAAGTCCTCGCCGGCGGAGGTGGCCTTGAGCGTCTGGGTGACGCCCCCCTGCTCCAGCGTGGCCTCCTTCACGATGAGGCCCTTGCCGTGCATCCAGATGACGTTCGTGGCCTTGGCCACCTCCAGCATGACGTCGACGGTGCCTTCGAAGGCGTCCGCCTTGGGGTCCATCTTCAGCACGATGGCGTACTTGGTGGGCCGCACGTCCTCCGGCAGCCGCAGCTTGGGGGGCGTGGGTGCGGCGGCAGCGCCAGGCCCGGAGACGGCGGGCGGCGTTTCAACGGCACCAGGAGCGGGAGCGTTACCCTGACGGGCACCGCATGCCGCAAGGAAGGTTGCGGTGGCCAGGGCCACCGGACGGAGCAGGTTGGGCATGGCCGCGCAGTGTGGACCAGAGCAGCCGGGCAGGGTAGCGACGAGCGAGCGGCGCGTGGCCTTGCTGTCAGGTCGTGTTCGCGATGGAGTGCGCCGCCGTGTCCGCTCCCCTCTCCTCGCATCCGCTGCCATCGCAAACGAACACCCCTCCCGAGGGGAAAAGGCCTCCAGAGCACCTGCGCCGCATCATCGGGTCGCCGCCGGGCCCCGTCGTGGCGTTCCTGACGCGGGGCGTCTGGGCGCTGCTCACGTGGCTGTCACCGGCGGCGCGGGATGCGCTGGCTCGCTTCGTCGCGAGCCTGGCCTACACGCTGGGCATCCGCCGGAAGGTGGCGCTGGACAACCTGGCGCAGGCGCTGCCGGAGAAGAGCGAGGCGGAGCGCCGCGACATCGCGCGTGGCGCGTACCTCACCATGGCGCGCGTGGTGGTGGAGTCGCTGCCGTCCGGGGACCGGATGACGCCGGACTGGGACCAGCAGGGCATCGTGGGCGAGGAGGCGTTCGCGGCGCTCAAGGCGCACGTGGCCACGGGCAAGGGCGCGCTGCTGGTGACGGCGCACTTCGGCAACTGGGAGCTGGTGGGCCAGATGCTGATCCGCTGGGGCATCCCGCTCAACGCGCTGGTGCGTCCGCTCAAGGGCGCGCTGAACACGCGCATCGCGGTGAACCGGCTGGGCGCGGGCGCGGGGCTCATCTACCCGAAGGGCGCGATCCAGGAGATTACCGACGCGGTGAACCGCGGCGAGTCCGCGTACATGCTGCTGGACCAGGCGCTGCCCGCGAAGTCCGCGGTGTTCGTGCCCTTCTTCGGCCGGCTCGCGTCCACGACGCCCGCCATGGCGGTGGCCGCCGAGCGCACGGGCGTGCCGGTGTTCGTGGTGATGGGCGTGCGGCCTCCGGGCCCGGGCGCGAGATACAAGCTGGAGGTGGAAGGCCCCATCCTCCCGCCGAAGCCCGGCGAGTGCGCGGACCCCATCACCGAGCACACCGCGCGCGTGACGGCGGCGATGGAGCGCGCCATCCGCCGGCATCCGGAGCAGTGGCTGTGGCTGCACCGCCGCTGGAAGGTGCAGCCTCCGGCGGTCGTGACGGCGCCGTCGCCGGGCCTGACGGAAGGCCCGAAGTAGCGCGCTACTCCACGACGACGCGGCGCAGGTGCGCGCCCAGGCGGGTCACCAGCTCGTAGTGGATGGTCTGCGCCCAGCCGGCCAGGGACTCGGCGGACACGGACTCTTCTCCGTCGCGGCCCAGGAGCGTGGCCGTCACCGGGCGCTCGTCGGACGTGGCGCGCGTCACGTCCACCATCAGGTGGTTCATCATCACGCGGCCCAGCACCGCGCACCGCCGCCCGTTCACCAGCACGTGCGCCTTGCCGGACGCGAGGCGCGGATAGCCGTCGTAGTAGCCCACCGGCAATACGGCGAGGCGCGTGGGCTCCGGGCAGCGGTACGTGCAGCCGTAGCCCACGTACGCGCCCGCCGGCAGCCACTTCACCACCTGGCTCCTGCACCGCCACGACAGCACCGGCTTGAGCACCGGCAGCTCCCCCAGCACCAGCCGCGCCGACAGCCGCGTCTCCGGCGAGGGCCACAGCCCGTACAGCGAGATGCCCACCCGCGCCGCCTCGTAGCGCGCGCGGGGCAGCACCAGCGCCGCGGCGCTCGCGGCGATGTGCCGCTGCAGCGGCTTCGCGGGCTGGAGCTGCGCGGTCAGGTGGCGCAGCGCCGTCTCGAACGCGTCCAGCTGCGCCAGCGCGTACCCCTGCTCCGTCACGTCCTCCGTGTTGGCGAAGTGGCTGAGCACGCCCACCGGCTCGAACACGTCCGGCGCGTCCGCGAGGAACGCCGTCTCGCGCGGGAGCTGATCCAACGTGAAGCCCTCGCGGCCCAGCCCCGTGTCGATGTGCACGTGCACGCGCAGGGGGCGCGTCAGCTTCGCCGCGCGCAAGGCCGGCACCGCGTCCGCCCAGGAGCGGTCCGCCACCACCACGTCGATGCCCTCGCGCGCCAGCACGACGGCCTCCTCCGGAGCCACCGCGCCCAGCACCACCACCTGCCGCGCGGGCAGGCCGTGCGCGGACTCGTGCGCGCGCACCGTGAGCGCGTCCTGCGGGGCGATGAAGTAGAGGACGTCCACGCCCGCGTGCACCAGGGGCAGCACCTGCTGAAGCCCGTGGCCGTAGGCGTTGCCCTTGAGCACCGCGCCCAGCGCCCGGGGCGTGGGGCCGGAGGACTCCAGCGCGCGGAACGCCGCCACGTTGTGCCTCAAGTGGGACGCGCTCACCTCCAGCCACGAGGAGTACACCGCGTCACCGGGCCCGACTCCGAGCCCACCACCGAGCCCACCACCGACTCCATCCACGTTCACACCTCCGCACCAGCCAACGTCCCCTGCCGCCTCGCCTCTACCAGCAAAGCGCAGGCCATGGGCGGCCGTGGCCGGAGGGCCACAGGGGGCTGGATGCCGCTCGGGCGGACGAGGGTGGCAAGGGGGGAGCCCCGCACGGCCGGGCGGGCGTGCTCGGGTGGACACGCGCGGCCCGGAGCGTGTCCCGGGGGACACCTGACGGGTGGGACTTCGTGCGCGACATGACGGGTGACCCGGCGGCGCGACAGGGGCCGGTGGTAATGTCCCCTATCGTGGCATCCCCGGAATTGCCCCTAGCCCAGGCCTTCATGACCGCCCGAGGAAAGACGGAGGCGGCAGGCGCCCTCTCCGTCCTCCAGGAGCGGCTGGCCCAGGCCCTGGACGCGGCCCGGCAGTCCTGGCCGGGCATCCCGCTGGAGGGCCCGCGCTTCGCGGCGCACCTGGCGCGGCTGGTGCCCGCGGACGGCCACGAGGAGGCCTGGGGCAGGCTGCACATGGCGGACGTGTACCTGGCCCGGGCGGCGGCGGACGGGCTGCCCTCGGCGCTGGCCACGTTCGAGGAGCGCCTGATGCCGGAGGTGGACGCGGCGGTGGCGCGGCTGAAGCTGCCCCCGGCGGGGCTGGACGAGGTCCGCCAGGCGCTGCGGCAGCGGATGCTGGTGGGCAGCGCGGAGGCCCCGGCGCGGCTGGCGGCGTACCCGGGCACGGGGCCGCTCGCGGGCTGGGTGCGCGCGGCGGCGCTGTGGCTGGCGCTGGACTGGCAGCGCCAGCGCTCGGGGCAGGCGCACTCGGAGGACGGCGACCTGTCCATGCTGGTGGCGCCCGGCGACGACCCGGAGCTGGCGTACCTCAAGCAGACGTACCGCGCGGAGTTCACCGCGTCCTTCCAGGCGGCGCTGGCGGCCCTCTCCGCCCGGCAGCGCAACTTCCTGCGGCTGAAGTACCTGGACGGGCTGGGCATCGACCAGCTGGGGGCGCTCTACGGCGTGCACCGCTCCACGGCGGCGCGGTGGGTGGTGGGCGCGCAGGAGGAGCTGCTGGACGGGACGCGGCAGCGGCTGACGGAGCGGCTGCGGCTGACGCGCTCGCAGCTGGACAGCGTGCTGCGGCTCATCTCCAGCCAGCTGGACGTGAGCCTGAGCCGGCTCTTGCGCACGAAGGCCGAGTAGTAACGCGGCGCGCGAGCGCCCGTCCTCACGCGAGGCGCCCGAGAATCCGGGCAGGGCATTCGTGGACAGTGCGTTAAAGAGGAGGGAGATGCGAACGCTCTTCATCGGAGATGTGCACGGCTGTTCCGCCGAGCTGGACGCGCTCCTGAAGGCGTGTGACTGGAAGCCCGGCGACCGGGTGGTGCTGGTGGGCGACCTGGTGGCGAAGGGGCCGGACTCCGCGGGCGTGGTGCGGCGGGCGCGCGAGCACGGCTTCCATGCGGTGAAGGGCAACCACGACGCGCACGTGCTGCGCTGGCACGGGGGACACGCGGCGAAGGGCAAGAAGCTCAAGCCGGAGCACCGCCAGGTGCTGGACACGCTGGCGTCCGAGGACTGGGCCTGGATGGAGAAGCTGCCCTCCTATCTCCACTTCCCGGACCTCAACGCGCTGGCGGTGCACGCGGGGCTGGTGCCGGGGGTGCCGCTGACGGAGCAGAAGGAGGAGTTCCTCTTCAACCTGCGCAGCATCGCGGCGGACGGGACGCCGTCGAAGCGGCTGGAGGCGGGCGCGCCCTGGGGCAGCCTGTGGCAGGGCCCGGAGCTGGTCATCTTCGGCCACGACGCCATGCGCGGCCTGCAGAAGCACCCGTTCGCGGTGGGGCTGGACTCCGGCTGCGTCTACGGCGGCAAGCTCACCGCGTACGTCCTGCCGGAGGGCCGGTTCTACTCCGTGCCGGCGGCCCGCGCGTACATGGCGCTGTAGGCGCGGGCCGTGCGCCGGGGCTCAGGGCTTCGCGCCCAGCGTCTTCACGGCCTCCAGCGCGCTCGCGTTCTTCGGATCCGCCTTGAGCAGCTTCTGGTACACGGCGAGCGCCTCCGCCTTCTTGCCGGCCTTCATGTAGGCCATCCCCAGGCCGTCCTGCGCCTCCACGTCCTCTGGGAAGAGGGCCGCGTTCTCCTGGAAGACCTTCAGGCCGTCCTCCACCTTCCCGGACATGAACAACCCGTAGCCCACGTGGTTGAGCACCCGCGACGTCAGGCCCTCGCCCTTCGCCTTCCGCGCCCAGGCGATGACCGCGTCCGCGCCCTTCACGCGTGAGAGCAGGTCCGCCGTCATCACCGGCGACCTCAGGTGGTCCGGCAGGGGCGGCCAGCCGTACTCCGTGACGATGCTCGCGATGAGCCGCTCGAAGAGCAGCACGCCGTTGTCCGAGTTGGCCATCAGCACAACGCCGCTCCCCTTGTCCCCCAGCGTCATCACCGTGGCGGTGAACCCGTCGTTCCACCCGCCGTGCCCGAAGCGCTCCGGCCCGTCCTCCAGCATGAAGCCCAGCCCGTATGGCCCGGACTGCTTCGTGAGCATCTGCCGCGTCATCGCCTGCGACAGCACGCGCTTCGACTTGCCGGCCTTCGCCTTCGCCACCTCCAGCTGGAGGAGCGCCAGGTCGGACGGCGTCGTCCAGAGCCCCGCGGGCGCCAGCTCCGGGTAGACCTTCCAGCGGCCCTCCACGGACTCACCGCCCGCGCGCGTGCCCGCGGCCGTGCGCGCCGCGAGCGCCGGGGGCAGCGGCTGCTCGAACGTGCTGTGCTTCATCCCCACCGGGTCCAGCACGGCTTCCTTCATGAGCTGGGGGAAGGGCTTCTTCGTCAGGTCCGTCAGCAGCTGCTGGACGACGACGTAGCCGCCGCCGCTGTAGCGGTTCTCCGTGCCCGGCACCGTGTCCACGCGCACGGCCTCCGTGTTCGCGGGCTTCTCGCCGTTGAGGATTTGCGGGAGCGTGGGGAGCGGCTCGCCCACGCCGTAGCCGGGGAAGCCGTGCACGGTGAGCCCCGCGCCGTGGCTGAGCAGCCGGCGCAGCGTCACCTTCTGCTCGCGCGTGAAGTCGTTGTCGGGGACCTTCCAGGACTTCAGCGCGTCGTTGACGTTCGCATCGAGCGACACCCGGCCCTGCTCCACGGCGCGCAGCGCGGCCATCGCCGTCACCGGCTTGCTCACGGACGCGGCCTGGAACAGCGTCTCCAGCGTGACGGGCTCCTTGCCCCCCGCCTGCGTCACGCCATACGTCTTGCTCCACACGAGCGCGTTCCGGTCATACACCGCCAGGCTCAGGCCGGGGATGCGGTACAGGTCCATCCAGCGCTGCACGGAGAGGGCCTGCGGCTTCTCCCCTGGCAGCACCAGCGGCGCGAGGCTCGCCTCCACCCGCGCGATGCGGGCGGACTCGGCGGGCCGCGCCGTCCACTGCGTGCCGGGCGGCGGGGCGGCCCTGGGTGCGTCGGCCGCCGTGAGCAGGGCGAGCGCCGTACAGCCCAGGAAACACACCGGGACGAAGCGAGGGACGGCTTGGGGCATGACGGACTCCGGGGTTGACCCGCGGGAGGGGACCCGCGGAAGCCAGGAGGTCAACCTACGAAGTCATGACTGCCTTTGGGCCTTGGCCCGTCCCTCTGTCTGTCATGGTTTCGCCATGACGCGCGCGGGGTGTCGTCAGTACGGCAGGGCTTCGCCGCGCGCCTGGACGGACGCCACCAGGTCCTGCCGCGCGGAGCCGTAGAGCCCCGCGTCCAGCACGCCCGCGCCGGTGTCCAGCAGCCACAGCTCCAGCGCGCCCGAGCCTCCGGACACCGCCGGGGCCGCGCCGGCCACGCTGGCGGCACCCAGCCCCACGGGCACCACGGCCGCGACGGCGGTCAAACCCATCGCCTTGAGGAAGTTCCGGCGGTTCGAGTCTCCCGACATGACACGCTCCTTCGCTTGAAAAGCCCCGCCCTCTTCGGGCTTCAGGGTTGAGCAGCCTGCACCTGTGACGCCACCACCTTGAACAGCTCCGGGTCCAGGTGCGGCCTGGACCCCAACAACAACCGCTCCTCCACCGCCCGCGGCGTGTCCTCGCGCAGCTGCGTGCGGCCACCCGCCACGAGCTCCACGACGTCGCGGTACACCGTGGCCCGCGCGCCGTCCGCCCACGTCACCGTGAAGCCCCGGTAGCCCAGCCCCACGTCGGGCAGGGGCCGCGTTCCTTCCGGCAGCGCGTCCACCGCCTCGCGCAGGGCGCGCGACTCGTCGTCGGACAGCGGCCAGGTGGGCGGCTCCCGGCCGCTGAAGATTTCCACGCTCGCCCGAGCCGCTGACGCCATGGTCTTCTCCTCCGCGCCCGGCCCGTCCGCCGGAGCACCGCCCGTCGCGCAGGCCCAGGCTCCCAGAAGCCCCAGGCCCGCCGCCAGCCAGACGCCTCGCGGTGCCCGCTTCACGACACCGTCACGTTGTAGCCGCGGTAGTAACCGCAGAACACCGTGTAGCCGCCGCGGTTGGCCGTCTCCGGGTTGAGGATGAGCTGGCCGGCGTTGTCGGTGTTGCGCGCCGCGGTCCCGCCCGGCTTGTGGCACCAGTGGCTGTTCGCGCAGTAGCGGTACCAGTGGTAGTCGTAGTTCGGCCAGATGACCAGACAGACGTTGTAGTTGGCATCCGCCCGGCAAGACGTCTGCCATCCGTCCCGCACCGCCCCGGTGCCCACCGCCGTGCAGTTGATGCTGGCGTACATGGCCCCGGCCGCGCGGCCCGGCTGCGCGAAGGTGTTGGTGCGCAGGTTGCTCGCGAAGTTGTAGCAGTTGTTGTACGGCTGGTACGAGGCCCCGTTCCAGAAGCTGAAGTCCGTGTCGCTGGTGAGCGCCGCCGGATTGCAGATGGTCATCACGCCCTGCACGTCCTGGGACTGGAGGATGACGGACTCCGCCTCCGCCAGCACCGGGCCCGGGTCACGCAAGTCCAACCGCGCGCTCTCCGCCGAGTGCAGCAGGAAGCGCGAGCTCTCCGCCGCCTCCGGCTGGAACGCGCCGCCCAGGCGCACCACCGGCGGCAGGCCCAGCCGCTTCCAGTCGTCCGCCATGCCGGTGTCCTCGGCGCGCACGATGAAGCCCCGGTAGCCCAGGCCGCCCGTGTCGGCGTCCAGCGGCAGCAGCAGCGACCGGTCCGCGCGGATGCGCTCCGTCAGCTGCCGGGCCTCGCGCTCCGTCAACGCCCACCGCGGATTGGGACGCCCCGAGAAGATATCCAGCTCGACAGTCACCATGTGACACCTCTGGAGACGCTCGCGAAGCTGCTGACGAGCGCCAGGGAAGGCGGGGAGGGATGTCTGTCCTGGATACGACCAAAGCCTCTCAAGGGTCCATAGTGGAAAGCCGCGTTTCCTAGTTTTTACGTGATGACGCGAGATGACGAATTTGAACAGGAATTGAAGGATTCACTCCGGCCCTCCTGATGTGGGCTTCGGGTGTCTTCCGCACGCACCTGGGGCTCTGCCATATTCCATGGAGATCGTTTTTTTCCGGGAGGAGTTCAACATGGTCCGCACCTCGAACCTCATCAGCGCCCTGCTCCTCGTGAGTGCCTGTCAGAAGCCCCCGGAGGCTTCGCCGGCCGCGACTCCCGCGCCGGAGGTGGCGCCGGTGAAGACGGCGCCGTTCTCCCTGTCGGTGCTCCAGGACGCGGCGCCGTCGGGCTGTACGTGGCTGCGCCTGGAGTCGGACGGCAGACGCAGGGCGCTGGTGACGGTGGATGCGGCGTGTGACGGGCTTCAGCTCGCGTGGAGCGCGGATGGGAAGCACGCGGCGGTGCGGGACCCGGCTGGCAGCGCGCGGGGCCCCGGGCGCGTGTGGACGGTGGACCTGACGTCCGGGCAGGGCGCGGCGCAGCTGTTGCCGGAGGAGGGGGTGACGGACGCGGTGGGGTTCGACTCGGTGGGGCGGCTGGTGGCGCTGACGGCGCACACGGGCGAGCTGGTGCGGCGCGACGGTGCCTTCCTCTTCGAGGGCCGGCGCATCCCCCTCCCGGAGCTGGACGAGGGCGCGGGGCTCGCGCACGCGTACCGGCTGGAGGCGGGGGCATGGAAGCGCATCGAGACGGTGGCCACGCGCGGTGACGCGGACGCCGTGTTCGCGCTCGCCACGGCGGAGATGCTGGTGTCCTCCACGGTGGCCGGGGACCCGGATGCGCTGGTGGCGCAGGGGCTGGACGAGGGCAGCCAGGAGGCGGCCCGGCTCGACGCGGTGGTGCCGCACCGGGGGCACGACGTGTTCGGCGGCTGGGCGCGCATGGAGTCGCGGGGCGGCCCGCTGTTCGCGTGGCGGACCGCGGGCGAGCAGACCGCGCTGATGATGCCGGTGCGCTGGGAGGTGGAGGACGGCCACCTCGCCGAACCCGAGGGCCTCGCCCTGCCCGCCCAGAGCCTCGTGCGCGCGATGGCGCGCGGGGACCTGTTGCTGCTCACGGGCGCGACGCAGGTGCGCGTCTACGACCTGGGCTCGCGGCGCCTCGCCGCGGCGCTCAACGGCTTCCGGGCCGCGCGGTTCTGGCCGGAGCCGGGTTCGCTGGTGCCGCACGGGGCCACGGCGGAGTCCGGACAGCCGTAGTCGCCAGGGCTTCGGCCGCGCGGATGACGCTCAGCCCTGCGCTCCCAGGCCGTTATTGAAGGCCGCGAACATGAGGGCGCCGTAGAAGCCGCCGCAGAGGCAGCAGGAGAGCACGGGCACCAGGAGCGCGCCCGCCAGCGCCGTGCCCCAGCTGGTGCGGTGCAGCGAGCGGTAGGTGAAGGCGCGCAGTCCCATCGCCCAGAAGGGCGCGGCGTACACGGCGACGAAGGGAATCACGCCGACGATGTACGGCGCTTGCGAGAGCGCGTGCGCGCGCATCGTCACGGAGAAGCCGCGCTCCACGCCGCCCATGCGCAGGATGAGGTGGTCCAGGCCCGCGTTGGCCAGCGTCATGCCGGCACTGACGAAGGGCATCAGCACCGTCCAGGCCGCCATGCCCACCGTCATCCACAGCTTCATGGCCTCCGGATCCTCAACACCCTTGTCCGCCTGGGGGACCAGTCCCAGGATGATGCCGATGATGGCCGTGTAGACGATGCCCGTGGTCAGGAAGCCCGCGATCGCGGACAGGAACACGAACGTCATGGAGCTGCTCACGGGCGCGTCGGGGTTGACGCCCCGGAGCGTCGCCGTGGGCTGCATCAACAGGCCGTAGCACGTGCGCCAGAACGCCTTGAGCGTGCCCAGCTGCTCGCGCTGGTCCCACGGCAGCTGGCCCAGGGGTTCGCGCTCATGGCAGGTGACGCAGATGGCCCCTTCCGGGCCCTGGCGCAGGCAGCGGGCACAGGCGAACGCGCCACAGCGCGGGCACGTGGCCACGCTCCGCCACTCGGGGTGCACGGCGCAGACGGGCTCGGCGCTACCAGGGGTTGAGGCCACCAGCAGCGAGGCCCCGCACCGCTCGCACGTCTCCGCGCCGGGGGTGAAGGGGGCCTGACAGGAAGGACAGGAAGGCGTCATCGCCGCGCATCCTCGCACGGCCCGGGCTCCGTCACGCACGCGACCGAGGGGACCGGACGCACCGCACGAGTGGACGCGTGACCCGATCTCCAAGCGCTCGGACAGGAAGGCCGTCCACCTGGATGAGAAGATGAGAACGCCGAGGGGGCTCCCCGTCGCCCTGCGCACTCCGCGAACCGGTCCGACTGTCGGACAGGTTTGGAGGACCGCGCCTGGCAAGCCTCATCACCCGCCGTGACCGAGGCCTGGGTGGCGCGAAACCTGTCCGACTGTCCGACAGGTTTGGAGGACCGCAGGGGCCAACCTCGGCACCCGCCGGGACTGGGGGCGTCGGGCCACGGAAACCTGTCCGACTGTCCGACAGGTTTGGAGGACCCCGGCGGGCCAGCCTCGGCACCTGCCGTGACCGAGGCCTGGTGGCGCGGAAACCTGTCCGACTGTCCGACAGGTTTGGAGGACCCCGGCGGGCCAACCTCGGCACCTGCCGTGACCGAGGCCTGGGTGGCGCGGAAACCTGTCCGACTGTCGGACAGGTTTGGAAGCCATGGCGGGCCGGCCTCGGCACCTGCCGTGACCGAGGCCTGGGTGGCGCGGAACCTGTCCGACTGTCGGACAGGTTTGGAGGACCGTGGCGGGCCAGCCTCGTTACCCGTCGTGACCGGGGCTCGGGCGGCGGAAACCTGTCCGACTGTCGGACAGGTTTGGAAGCCATGGCGGGCGGGGCGTGCCTCGGAGAGGTGCCTCCCCGCTACGCCGGGTGCGCGTGAATCAAGGCTCCGGCGCCGTCTCCGGATCCACCGGCACCGAGGGGGACGTGCTCCCCGCCTTGTCCTGGGCCGGCGCGCTCCCAGCCGGTACCATGACGCCGGTCGCTTTCGGGGCCCGGGCCTCCTGCGCGGCTCGGGCCTGACGGGCCCGCTTCGCCTGCGACAGCGCCGTCTTCGCCGCGCCTGCATCACCCAGCGCCCGCTCTCGCTTCGCCAGCGCGTCCCACAGCTCCGGCGCGTCCGGGTGCAGCGTCACCGCCGCTCGCAAGATGCCCCGTGCCACCTTCGGCGAACGCGTGTCCAGCAGCCGCCTCAGGAAGCCCGCGGGCGACAGCACCAGCGACCCTTCCGGCGTCTCGAAGGCTTCGCGCACGTGCGGAATCGCCTCCGGCTCCCGGGCCGCCTCCATCAACCCCACGGCGTGCGCCAGGTGCGCGTCCATCGACTCCGGATGCAGCTCCGTCGCGCGCTCCAGCCAGCGCATCCGGTCCATCGGCTTCCGCTTCGCGCGGTCCGCCAGCGTCAGCAGCTCGTCCGTGTAGTCCGGCCGCACCTCGGGGGCGCGCACCGCCGCCTCCTTCAGCGCGGGCCACAGCCGCTCCGGGTCCTTCACCGCCTCCAGCCGGGAGCGCCGCAGCGCCGGCACCTCCGCGCGCTTCCACCCCGCGACGAAGCGGGCCACGTCGCTCCGCACGGTCGGACTGAAGCGCTCCGCCTCCGGACATTTCAGCGTCTCGCACGCGGCCAGGTAGTCCGCGAAGAAGCCCGCCGCGCCCTGCGTCCGGTACGCGCGCAGCCGCTCCGCGCCCATCGCCTTCTCCACCGTGGCCGCCATGTGCGCGCCCACGCGGATGAACAGCGACTCGCCACGCGGTTCGTGCGCGCCGCGGATCCGCTCCATCGCGCCCCGGCCGTCCCGGGCGATGGCCGCCCGGTCGAAGAGCGCCGACACCTTCGTGAACGCCCCCGCCAGGTCCGTCTCCGGCGGCAGCGTGCCCGGCCCGCGCGTGGCCCAGTCGTGGTACGCGAGCCCGTAGCTCGCCAGCCGCCCCATGCCCTCGTACACGACCGCGTCCACGGGGTCCGTGAAGTGGCCGCTCCGGCCCGGCGCGCCCTCGTCCAGCACCGTCTCCATCAACCGGAGGGACAGCCGGCGCAGCCGCTTCGCCTCGTCCTCCACGTTGGTGGCGAGCGCGATGGCCGTGTCCTCCGCCGGCAGCAGCACCAGCAGCGTCGTCGTCTCCGGCTGCCCGCCCGCGTGCGCCACGATGTAGTGGCCCCGGAGCGGATAGGTCGCGAAGCCCATGCCGTAGTCGGTGATGTGCCCGTCGCGCGTGACCATCGTCGCCTGCATGCGGCCCATCGTCTCGCGCGTCACCAGCGTGTGGTCCAGCACCGCGCGAGCGAAGCCCAGCAGGTCCTCCACCGTCGCGCGCGTGCCGCCGCCACCGAAGCGGCTGGTGACGTCCAGGAAGCGCGACGGCTTCAGCGCGGCGCCCACCACGCGGTAGCCCACCGCCTGCTGCGCGTCACGCGTGCTCAGCACGTCCACGTCCGCGTGGCTCATGTTCGCGGGCCCGAAGACGTGGTCGCGCAGGTACTCGCGGTAGGGCTGGCCGGAGGCCGTCTCCACCGCCGCGCCCAGCAGGTTGAAGCCCCACGTCGTGTACAGGTAGCGCGTGCCCGGCTCCGACATGAGCGGCCGGTCCGAGAACATCGCGATGGCCTCCTTCGTCGTCACCGGCTTCGTGTTGTTGCCGGCGCTCGGGCTGTCGTAGGTGGGCACGCCGCCCAGGTGGCCCAACAGCTGCCGCACCGTCACCGGCCACTGCTTCACCGGGTACTCGGGCACCAGCGTGTGGATGTCCGCGTCCAGGTCCAGCTTGCCCGCCTGCGCCAGCTGCATCACGGCCACCGCCGTGAAGGACTTGGTGATGGACGCCATGCGGTACGTGGTGCGCACCGTGGCCGGCAGCTTCTTCGCCAGGTCGCGGTAACCGTAGCCGCTCATCCACCGCTGACCGCCGCGCATCACGCCCACGGACAGGCCCGCCGTGGGGCCCTGCTTCAGGTCCGCGCGTACCAGCGCGTCCAGCGCGCGCTGCACCTCCGGTGGGAACTCGGAGGCCTTCGCGCCCGGCTCCGGCGCGACCTTCGCGCTGGACTCCGGTGGGGTCGCGGGCTTCGCGCCGGGCCCGGACGGCGCGGCCTCCGGCTTCGGTGCCGCATCCTGCTTCAGCGCGGCGGACCCGCTCGACGCGGGCGCCTGTGTCGCGACGGGGGCCTGCGCGAACGCGGGCCCTGCTTCCAACAACAAACACAGCGCGACGAAGAGCCGCTTCATGGCACTGCCTCCGCGGTCTGGCCGCTTCCACTGCCCGCCGGTGCATCCTCTCGCGAGGACGTGAGCGCCGGTGCGGACACCGCGCCTTCGTTCACCCAGCCCGCCAGCAGCGCGTCCGCGACCAGCTGTCCCAGCAGGTCCAGGCCCTGACCGCGCGGATGCACCAGGTCGTCGTGCATGAACCCCGCCTGATGGAAGCGCACGAGCGAACCCGCGCCGCCCATCGCCGTGTAGAGGTTGAAGAAGCCGCAGCCCTCGGCGAGCGCCACCTCGCGCTCGGCCTGGATGGCGGCCTCCAGGAACGGCCGCTGCTTCAGGGGCTTGCCCTTCGCGTGGCCGTCCTGCACCGCGTCCATGGGGCCCACCACCATGCACGCGCTGCCGGGCGCGGCGGCGCGGGCGCGGCGCAGGAGCACGGCCAGGTCCTGACGCACGGTGGGCAGGTCCGTGCGCTTCCACTCCAGGCGCTTGGACTCGTTGCCACCCAGGAAGAAGAGCAGCAGCTTCGGGTCGCGCTGCTGGAGCTGCGACTTCAGCGCGTCCTCCTCCAGCCGGCCATACAGC
The DNA here is from genome assembly GCF_042231735.1 of Corallococcus exercitus. GTDB lineage: Bacteria > Myxococcota > Myxococcia > Myxococcales > Myxococcaceae > Corallococcus > Corallococcus exercitus_B. The sequence goes on along the minus strand of NZ_CP102577.1, from coordinate 7,097,936 downwards.
GTGGCATCCGCGGACGGCACGCCGAGCATGTCCAGCACGATGCCGGGCGCGTCCTGCTGCAGCACCACGCCCTGGACGATGGCGCCCTTGCCTTCCGCGGTGACGTCCAGCCACTTCGCGCCCGCGGGCAGGTCGAAGGACGTGGTGCGGCTGGCACCGTCCCCCTGCGGCTCCGTGCGCGCGAGCACCGCTCCGTCCACGGACACGACGAGCCGGCCCGCGCCCTTCACGTCCTTCCACCACAGCGTTCCACGCGGCTCGCCGTCCAGCTTGAAGCGGCCCCGGGCCCGGTTCCCGGTGGCCACGTGGTACACGCCGGTGATGCCGAAGGGGTGCGGCGGCGCGCGCAGCTCGCCCAGCGTGCGCGGCTGCCAGCCGTTGCTCACGGCGGCCGTGCGCGACCGTCCACCGTAGGGCGCCATGCGGTCCACCAGCAGCGCGCCCCGGCCCGCGTTGCCGAAGCCCGCCGTCAGCTCGTCGCGGACCACGTCCACGATGCGGTCCCCCGCGATGAGCGAGTTGCCGAACGCGGCGACGACCGTGGGCGTCTTCGCCGTGCCCTCCAGGAGCCCGTCCAGCGCGCTGAAGAACGGCGTCAGCGCGGACCGCGCGCAGCCGGTGTCACGCGGCTCCAGGCACGGCGCCTCCACCGCACCGCCCGGTGCCTTCAGCCGCGTGGCCAGCGCGTGCAGGTGTCCGGCGCGCTCGGTGGTGGGCGGCAGGGCGCGAAACGCGGAGCGCCCCGTGCTCCGGGCCGGCGCGGACACGCTCGCGGACGCAGGCACCACCGAGGGAGCAGCGACCGCCGCCAGCTCGCGCGTGGCCTCCGAGGACGCAGGCCGAGCGGAAGACCCCGCCTCACCCGACAAGCGCTGCGCGGAAGACGTGGCCTCCGCGGACGCGGGCCGCGCGGACGTGGCCTCCGTGGATGCGGGGCGCGCGGCACTCTCCTCCGGCGGCGGCACGGAGTCCGTCGCGGGGGGCGTCGTCAGGGGAAACCGGTGAGGGGGTGTGCGGGACTCGCACCCGGGGAGCAGCGCCCCCGCCAGGACAGCGAGCAACCCCGCTCGCCGGAGCCCCCGCGAGACATCGGGAACCTTCATGTGGCCCGCGAGCGTAGACGAAAGCCCGGGGGCGCGCATGTTCTGGACCCCACGCCTGGCCGCCTTGCGGGCCGCCCCGGCGTGGCTTCCCGGACATTGTATCCGTCCTGCATCACACGCCCTCCCCGCGCGCCCGACGGGAAGGCCGGTTTTTCCAGCGCCCCAGCGCGAATGCAGGGTCCGACCGCGAACAAGGTCCCTTCACATGGCGCGGCGCGCCCCCAGATTATCCGCCGCGAATATGGGCAAGAACCGGCTCACAACGTGGACGAAGCTCCACCGGCGATTTGGCGACCACGTGCGCCGCATGCGCAACAGCCGCTCGCTCACGCAGGAGGCGCTCGCCGAGCGCAGCGACCTGTCGGTGGACGCCATCCGCCGCATCGAGCGCGGCGCCTTCTCTCCGTCGCTCGACACGCTGGGCAAGCTGTCCGTGGGGCTGGACGTGTCGCTGAAGACCCTCTTCCACTCGTTCGAGTCGGAGCGCACCGACGGCGTGGCGGAGCTCTGCGACTTCCTCGCGAGCCGCTCCGGCTCCGAATTGAAGCTCGCGTGGCGCGTGCTCCAGGCCATGTTCGACGAGCGCTGAAGCGCGCCACCGTGCCGGTCGCACCCGGCAGATGTTCCCTGTCACCCCGTCCGCGTTTGCCCTATGGGTCGGGGCACATGAGCCGCGCGCCTCCCACCCTCCTCCTCGTCGAGGACGACAGCGACCTGCGCGACGCGCTCGTGGAAATCCTCCACGCCGAAGGGCACACCGTCATCGCCACGGGGACCGGTGAAGAGGCCCTCTCCTGGCTGGAAGCCCACCCGCTCCCCGCGCTGGTGCTCGTGGACATGTGGACGCCGCGCAAGGACAGCTGGCGGCTCCTGGACGCCCTGTCCCACCAGCCGCGCCTCGCGGACGTGCCCGTCGTGGCCATCAGCTCCAGCGAGGAGCGCCACCCCGCCATCCGCGAGGTGCTCTCCAAGCCCTTCGACCGCGAGGCCCTGCTCGCCGGGGTGCGCCGGTTCGTACACCCGCTGCACTGAAGCTGCCTTCAGCCGCCGGTCGTCCGCTGCCCCAGCCGCCCCGCCACGCCCGGGTCCAGCCGGAACGAGTCGAAGAAGCGGTCCGCGTCCCGGGGCGCGCGCCCCTCCGGGTGCAGCAGCAGCTGCTGGTACAGCCGAGGGCCCACCATGAAGAAGCGGCCCCGCAGGCGGCGCGGACCGGACACGCCGCCCACCTCCTGGCCCGGGAAGCCGCCCTCCATCTCCAGCGGCTTCGCGGAGATGGCCGTCGCGCCCAGGGCCTCCAGCGCGCCCTGGCTGGCGCGGTCCACCACCTCGCGCGGGCTCACCTGCGCCACGGCCGCGAGCGGGAAGTCCGTATAGGAGACGTAGTAGGCGGTGTCCTCCTGCGTGCGCGCGGCGATGAACGTGTGCAGCGTCACCTCGCCCACGTCCGTGGGCTGCACGCGCCGCTCCTCGGTGACGGGGCCGGGGAACGTCACGCTGAAGCCACCCTCCTGCGACTGGACGACGGAGGACGGCGCCTCCCGCACGGGCTCGGCGGCGGTCACGGGGGGCTCGGTCTGGGTGCGCCCCGCGCACCCTCCCAGCACCAGCAGGGCGGCGGCCAGCGGCACGGCCCGGTGGGAACGCTTCATCATCCAGACGGCTCCTGACATGGGGCCGCAAGGTACGCCCTGCCCTGTCCGGGCGCATCCCTCCGCGTCACCCGGGCACGCTTCAGGCAACGGTTGCCTCCGCCCTCAGTGCACCGCGGTGGGCTCCTCCTCTTCGGTGGGCGCGGGCGGCTCCGGCGGTCCGGCGGAGGACACCCGGGCCAGGTGGACGCGGAACACGGAGCCCTGGCCGGGCTGGCTCTCCACCTCGATGCGGCCGCCGTGCGCTTCGATGATCCGCCGCGACACCGACAGCCCCAGCCCCACGCCCGGGGCGCGCTGCTTCGCGTTGCCCGCGCGCTGGAACGGGACGAAGAGGTTCTTGAGGTCCTCCGGCGACATGCCGATGCCCTGGTCCGCCACGGACACCACCACGTGCCCGGCGTCCCCGCCCACGGACACCTCCACGCGGCTGCCCGAGGGGGAATACTTGAGCGCGTTGCTCACCAGGTTGTTCAGCACCTGCTCCAGCCGGGCGGGGTCCGCGCGCACCAGCACCGGGGAGTCCGGCACCACCAGCTCCAGCATGTGCCCGGAGTCGCCGGACTGGTACAGCTCCACCACGGAGCGCGCCAGCTCGCGCGTGTCGCGCACCTCCGGCTGGAGCTCCAGCTTGCCGGCCTCGATGCGGGTCGCGTCCAGCAGGTCCCCCACCATCTGGTCCAGGCGCGCCACCTGCCGGCGCACCAGCGCCAGCGTGCGCTGCATCCGCTCCGGCGTCACCTCTCCGCGGCCCGTCAGCGCCGTGGACAGCTTCAGCGCGGACAGGGGGTTTCTCAGGTCGTGCGCCACGCCGGCCAGGAACGCCAGCTGCTGCTCCTGCTGGTGCGTGAGGCTGTCCGCCATCTCGTTGAAGGTGTGGGCCATGTCGCGGATCTCCAGCGGGCCCTGCTCGGGCGCGCGCAGGTGCCGCCCGCCCCGGCCGAAGCCGGCCATCGCGTGCCGCAGCGCCGTCACCGGACGCAGCGCGAAGCGCCGCAGCCAGAAGACCCCCAGCCCCAGCGTCGTCAGCAGCAGCAGGCCCAGCAGCAGCCCCAGCAGGTTGGCCACCTCGCTCCAGTACGTCGCGCTGTGCCGGGCCTCCTGCGCCTGGTCCACGTTGATCTGGATGAGCCGCTCCAGCGAGCGCAGCGCCGCGTCCAGCGACGCCATGGCCGCCGCGTCGTGCTGGGCCGCGGAGTTCCCCTCCCCCAGCGGTGCCTGCTGCGCATGCAGGTAGGCGTACACCTGCAACTGCACCTCCGCCACCGCCTGGCGCTCCTCCTGGGTGGAGGCCGTGCCGAACATCTCCACCATCTGGCGGCGCAAGTCGGACTCGATCTGCCGCGGCGAGCGCCCGCGCGACGGGTCCGCCACCAGGGGAGCACCCGGCAGCATCACGAGGCGCGAGTGGACGAGCAGGTCCACCTCCAGCTCCTCGGCCTGCCGGACGCCTTCCACGGATTCACTCAGCGTGGAAGCCATCCGCTCCAGGGCGGTGGTCAGCACCACGAGCAGGGTGGCGGCCACCACGGTGAGCAGTACCAATCCACCCACCACGGCGGAGAAGAAGGCGCGCAGGCTCATCGCGCCTCCTGTGCGGGCCTCCAGCCGACGTGCCTGGTCATGTTCGGGCATCCTCCCTCCGGACCCGCGCCAACCCATCTGGTCGCCGCCCTCTTCCTGAGGAAACCAACAAGCGTCCGATATCGTGGATTCGCACTCCGGATGCGGGCAGGCCCATGCCCGACATCGCCCCTAAAAGGAGCCGGCCCCCCGAGGCCCGGCCATGCTAGTCAGCACGGACAACGCGGCTCGATGCGCCCTCCCCCGGTCGTCGGGGCGCCCCCGCCCTGCTTGAAGAGGTCACCCGATGGATCTGCTCGCACCACCGGCCCGCACGCTGAACTTCGATGCCTTCTGGCGCTGGCTCCAGGAGCACACCAACTGCATCCTGCGCTGTGGCTCCCCCGACATGACGCTGTTCGACCATGACGACTTCCACTGGATGCTGATGGAAGAGGAGCGCCAGCACGTCCTCCAGCTCATCAAGGGCAAGTCGCTGGTGGGCGAGATGGTGATGGTGGGCCGGGAGATCTCCGAGGTCACCATCTCCCCGGATCCGGACGCGGATCCTCAGGCGGGGCACTTCCTGGCGGAGCTGATGGGCGGCCCGAAGGAGGACCCGCAGGTGCTGTACCACTTCATCATGGCCCACGGCATCGAGCCGGTCGCCGGCCACCAGGGCTTCAAGCACTAGCGCGCCACGCGCTCGATGGCCTCCACCGCCGCGTGGACGCCGTTGATCCAGGAAGCGGGCCGCGCGCGGGGCCCTTCCTGGAGCAGGAGCTGGAGCTGGGACGCGACCTTCGTCTCCAGCTCCGCCGCGTCCCCCACCCGCTCCGCCTCCTTCAGCCGCAGGGCCTGCCGGTCATAGAGCCGGGACCGAGCCCAGGCCACCAGCGGCGTCCCGGTGGCCCGGGCCTCCTGCACGGTGTTGTAGCCGCCCGCCCCCACCAGCACGTCCACGCCCCGCAGCACCGCGAGCGCCGGCCAGAGCGCCAACCCTGACGCGTGGTCCGTGGGAACGAGCCACCGCACCGCCGCCCGCCCCCCGAGCGACAGACGCAGCCGCTCCGCGGTCGCCCCGGCCTCCGCCACCTCCTCCGGACGGCCGCAGCCCATCACCGCCACCACGGGCCGCGCGTCCCCGTCCTCCACGCCCAACCTCCGCCGGGCCTGCTCGCGGGGCAGCAGCGCGTCCGCGTCCAGCAGCAGCCACGGCGCCGTGCGCACCGCGCGCGGGTGGTGCGCGAAGGGCGCGTCCTCCCCGGGCACGACGAGCAGGTCGAACGCGTCCACGGCGCGGGCCACGTCGAAGCGCTCCACGTAGACGGGGTTCAGGTCGCGGTGCACCAGCACGCGCGGCGCTGGCACCGTGGGCAGCAGCGCCACCAGCTCACCGGCGAGCCCCCGGGGGAAGGTGTCCACCACCAGCACGTCCGGCGTTCCTTCCGCGAGCCACGCGCCCACTGCCGCCACGGTGGCGGGCTTGTCCAGCCGCGCGTCCACGCGGTGCACGGTGGCGCCGGGGCCCAGCCAGGACTCCAGCGGCAGGCCGGGGGCGAACGGGCTGTTGGTGAGGACCTCCACCCGGTGGCCCCGGGCCACGGCCGCGCGGGCCAGGGCCGCCGCGCGCGTCAGGTGGCCCAGGCCTCCGCCGAGCGCGTAGAGGCGCCAGTGCTGGCGTCGCGCGGCCACGCTCAGCTACCGCCCAGGTCCTCCTCGAAGGAGGCGTCGTCCTCGCGCCGCACGCTCTCGCCGTCGGCCTCGGTGAAGTCGTTGGTGTCGCGGCCCGAGGACGAAGACGACGACCCGGAGCCGCGCCACGCGTCCCGGCCGTAGTAGCCGTAGTCCTCGTAGTAGTAGCTGGGGTCGTCCTCGTCGGGGCTGGTGTCGTCCGGGTTGCGGTTCTCGTCGCCGTTGTCGGCGGTGCGCGCGCACGTCACGCAGACCGTCTCCTCGCCGTCGAGCATGCGCAGGTGCAGCGCGCAGATGGGCTTCTGGCAGCGCATGCACTGCGTGGACGCCCCGCGCTCACAGGGGTGGGAGAAGAGGAAGCCGGAGGTCTCCAGACACTGCTCGGCGGACGGGAAGGAAGGGGACATGGCGTTGAAGGCTCAGGGCGACGCGGCGCCCGCGGGGGACTGGAGGCGGAAGAGCAGGGCCATGCGCACGGGCAGGTCCAGCGAGGAGAAGCCCAGGCACGCGGCGGCGTCCGGGGACACCGGCTGCTTGGTGGCGAGCAGCGTCTTGCCGGACGGGTCGCGCAGGGACAGCTTGCCGTCGCGCACCTTCACGTGGATTTCCTCCGCGCCGGACGCGCCCTTCACGGACGCGCCTCCGCCGTCGGAGGCCACCGTGTAGAGCACCGCGCCCTGTGCGTCCGTGAGCTTCCACCCGGCGCCCTCGCGCGTCAGCGTGTAGCGCACGGCCGAGCGCGCGGCGTCCTTCACCTGGAACGCGTCCGGGCCGCCCGTGACGTAGGCCAGCACCGCGTCGTCCGGACCGGACACCTTGAGCTCGCCGCCCTTCCACTTGTAGCGGGCCAGCTCCTGGTCCTCGCCGTCGACGAGCTTCGCGCCGTCATCCTTGGGCTTGAGCGAGAAGCGCTCGCGGTCGTCGCCGTCCTTGAACTTGAGCTTGGCGCCGGCCTCCTTCGGCTCGGCATGCGGCTCGGCGGCCGAAGCGGCGGCGGTGGCGGACATCGCCTGCGTGGGCGGAGCGCCGGAGGCGGGAGCCCCCTGCGAACAGGCCAGGGCACCGGACAGGCCGAGGCCCACGAGGAACAGGACACGAAGCTTCACGATGTGGACCTCATGGCCCCGGGCTGGCCCTGGGAGCGGGAGTGGTTGAGCACCTGGTACAGGCTCAAGAGCATCATCGTCGCGGTGCGCGACGCGTCTGGCTTCGAAGGCGCTTGCGGCCGGGGCGCCCTGCCCGATTGCACCTCGGACGGCTCCGGGGCCTTGGGGGCCTGGGCCACCCAGTCCTCGTCCAGCAGGACGCGCAGCTCCACCCGGTCCTCGGCCACACGCACCCGCTTCAGCCGGGCGCCGGAGGGCAGCCGCACGGCGTCCCGTGCGCGCGCCTCCTGGGCCAGGAGCCCGGGGTGACGCTCCGGCTTCACGCGCAGCGCCACCTGCATCAGGCTGACCCCGTTGCGCCGGGCCTTGGTCTTCAGCCTGCCGCTCGCGCTGACCTTCGAGCGCTGGAGCGTGCGCACCTGATCCACCACGGTCAGGTGCAGGTGCGTGCCGTCCGCGAACCGGCCCTGCAGGGACAGCCACGGGTCGACGAAGTCCTGCTGGGTCCGGGGCCCCTGGTTCTCCAGGTGGACGCGCTTGTGCCCCTCCACGGCGGACGTCAGGTCCAGCTTCACGTCCACGGGCGCGTCCTTCAGCAGGTCCACCTGGAAGCGCTCGAGCAGCGTGGCCACGAGCCGGCGGCGCTGCGCCATCTGGGGCTCCACCCAACGCGGCCCCCCCGCCTTCAGCTCCAGGTCCATCCCAAACACCTTGGACACCACGAGCGTCACGAAGCCGCCGAGGATCATCCCGATGAACAGGAGGATGAGCCCGGCGTGAGGCCCCTCCAGCACGAAGCCACGGACCCCGAGGCCCAGCACGCCGGCCACGAGGAGCCCCGTCCCCACGCGCGCGCCAAGCTGGAACGCGTTCAGCGGGGGCCTGGGCGGCGGCTCCTCCATTCTTCGCAGGTCCTCCAGCACCTCCGCCACGGTCGCGTGCCGCTGGTAGACCTGGGTCTTCTGGAAGGCTTCGAGGTCGAGCGGCACGGGAGGGAAGCCTTGTCCAGCGGGAGCGGTTCGCGACCGAGCGTAGGAGGCGCCTCCGGACAGGTCAAACCCGCTGCTGGCGGCCCGGCGGCGCGCTCCGCCGGCGCGTGGTGCCCAGCACCTGGTAGAGGCTCAGGAGCATCATCGTCGCGGCGCGCGCGGCGTCCTGGCGCGCGGGAGGAGCCCGCCCCGCGGGGGCCTTGCCTTCGGGAGGGGCGGGCTTCGTCGTCAGGACCGCCCACTCCTGGTCCAGCACGGCGCGCATCGACAGGCGGTCCTCCGCCACGTCCAGCCGCGACAGCACGACGCCCGGGGGGAGCCGCGCGGCCTGCTTCGCGTTCGCGCGCAGGCCCGCCAGTCCGGGGAAGCGCTCCGGCTTCACGCGCAGCCCCACCTGGAGCAGCGTCTTGCCCTTGCGCTTGGTCTTGAGCTTCGTCTTGCCGCTGCTGCCGCGGCCGTAGCGCTTGCGCTTCTGCAGGTGCTCCACCATGGACAGGTGCAGGTGCGTGCCGTCCGCGAAGCGGCCGTGCAGGGACAGCCACGCGTCGGTGAAGTCCTCGCAGTCCCACCGGCCCCGCTTGGTCTTGCCCACGCACTTGCGCGCGTCATCCTGCGGGGCCAGGTCCAGCTTCACGTCCACGGGCGCGTTCACGTCCAGGTCCACCTGGAAGCGCTGGAGCAGCGTCGCCAGCAATCCGTAGCGCCGGTTGTCCAGGTCCGTGCGGCCCATGCGCGCCCGGATGATGAAGAGGGCGATTCCAGTCGCCAGGCTCGCGAGGGCCAGCAGCCACACGAACGGCACGAAGATGAACACCCCGCCCAAGGCCATGCAGCCCCAGGCGGCGATCCACAGCCCGCGCCGCTTCTGCTCCGCCCGCGCGTCCAGTCCCGCCAGCGTCTTCAGGTCCGCCAGCACGTCCACCACCGGGCCGCGGGTTTCGTAGACGTACGTCTTCTGGAATTCGGAGGAATCAATCGCCACGGTGGAGGGCCTTGTTCAACGGTCAGCGGAAGAAGCCACGCGGGAGCGTAGAAGTCGCCCCCGGGCAGGTCAAACCGACCTGCGGCGTCCGCGCGCCGCCTGCTGCTTCGCGCGCCGCCGGGCGTAGCCCAGCACCTGGTAGAGGCTCAGGAGCATCATCGTCGCGGTGCGGGACGCGTCGTCCTTCTCCAGCGCCTGCTTCCAGAAGGCGGGCGCTTCTGGATCGCCCGCGACCTTCTCCGGCCGCGCCACCCATTCATCGGACAGCCGGGCGCGCAGCGACAGCCGGTCCACGGCGACGCGCACCCGCTCCAGCTCCACGCGCCGGGGCAGGCGCGTGGCGGCGGTGGCGCGGGCCTTGAGCCGCTCCAGGCCGGGGTAGCGCTCCGGCTTCACGCGCACGGACACCTCCAGCCGCGCGGAGCCCTTGCGCTTGGTCTTGGTGCGCGACTTGCCGCTGGCGCTCGTCTTGGAGCGCTCGCGCTTCTGGAGCCGCTCCACCATGCGGATCCGCAGGAAGGTGCCGTCCGCCAGCCGGGTCTCCAGCATGAACCACGGGTCGACGAAGAAGCCCGTGTTCCACCAGCCCACCATGTCCTGCTTCACGCGCTTCTCGAGCAGGTCGGGCGGGCGCAGGTCCAGCTTGAGGCGCACCGGCGCGTCCGGCGACAGGTCCACCTGGAGGCGCTTGAGCAGCACCTGGGCCAGCCCGTAGCGGCGGTTGTCCAGGTCGCGATCCTTGAGTGCGAAACGCCAGAGGAACAGGAAGAGGCCCACGGCGAGCAGCGTCACGCCCACCAGGGCAACGACCTTCAAGAGCTGCATGCCCTCGTCGGAGAACGGCTCCGCGGCGTTCTCCGCGCCCGCCCACGCGCCGTAGCACAGCAGGGCCATCGCCCCGCCGACAATCCCGGTGAGCCCCCCGCCCCACGCCAGGGCGCTGCGCTGCGCTTCCGCGCGGGCGTCCAGTCCGCCCAGGACCTCCAGGTCCTCGAGCAGCTCCGGCACCGGAGCGCGGGACTGGTAGCGGAAGACTTCGTGGAAACGGCTGACGTTGACCGCCAAGGCGGTGGACTCCCTGCGACGCCCGTCGGGCGGACCGTGCGCGAGCGTAGGGGCCCGCGCGAACGACGGTCAAACCGCGTTGCGGCCGCGCCGCTTCTTGCGGCCCCGCTCCGGCTTCGCGAGCGGCGCGCGGACGGGCTTGGGCGGTGGCGGTGCGGGCGGTGACAGCGGAAACCGGGCGACGTGGAGCAGCTGGTAGAGGCTCAGGAGCATCAGCGTCACCGTGCGGGACACGTCCGGCCCGTGGTACGGCCCGCGCTTCGCGCCCGGGACCTCCCTGGGCACCACGGCGACCCAGTAGGGGTCCGCCAGCCGCACCCGCAGCCGGAGCCGGTCCTCCGCGATGCGCAGCCGCTGGAGCTTCACGTCGCGGGGCAGGCGGACGGCGGGAAGGGCCCGGGCCTCCGTCAGCGACGCGAGCAGGGGATGCCGCCGGGGCTTCACGCGCAGCTGGACGTCCACGAACAGCACGTCCCGGGCCTTGGTCCTCAGGTACCGGGCGTCCCTCCCCTGCCAGCGGGTGGGCCGGTGCCTGCGCCGCTCCACCGCGCGCAGGCGCAGGTGCGCGCCATCCGCCAGCCGCGTCTCCAGCAGCAGCCACGCATCGAGCCCATCCGCGGGGCGCTCGGTCCAGTAGGACGGACGGGAGGCCCCCGACCCGGGCCCGTTCGGCCGGGGCAGCGGCACGAGCCGCAGGTGCACGGGCGCCCCCGGCGGGAGGTCTCCCTGGAGGCGCTGGAGCACGCGGACCGCGAGCAGCCGGCGGCGGTCCGGGGCGAACGCGGGCATCCACTGCTCGTGGAGGGGGACGGTCCACCCCAGACGGTGGAACAGCAGGCCCACCGCCAGCCCGAACGCCAGGAGCATGGCCAGGAGGGCGACGCCGCCGGAGAGGACTCCCCCGGCCACGGCGCACAGGGCCACGCCCCCCAGCACGGTGAAGGTCACGGCCCGGCGCCTGTTCCGGGTCCTGGCCCAGGCCTTCGGGATGGCGTCCAGGTCGCGCAGCACCTGCTCCACGGGCGCACGCAGCTCCACGGTGTTCCACGCGGGGTCCTTCTCACCACCGGTCGCCACGCGCGCTCCTCACCGTGATGCCGTGCCCGGCACGCGGGCGGGGCCATGCTAGCCGAAGGGCCCGGAGGCCACGCGGCGGGCGCCGGGGGAGGCGGGCTGTTAGGTAGGATGGAGCGGCCCCAACGGCATCGGGCGCGAGGTGGACCGTGGACGAAGTGAGCCGGAGAGCGGCGCTGAAACTCATCGCGGCGGCGGGCATCACCACTGCTGCCGCGGGGTGCTCACGCGGCGCAGGAAAGGCAGAGGAGTCGAAGATGAGTCAGCAGCAGGCGCAGCAACCGGAAGCCATTGTCCGCGTGGATCCACTCGGGCCCTCCCCCACCCCGTGGCGGACGCCGGATCCGTTCCTCTTCTGCGTGCACCACGACGACCGCTATCCCCAGGGCAACGAGCAGCTGGGACCGAAGGCGTCGCTCGCGGGCCGGGACATCGGCCAGGACTTCGCGGGGCGGGACGGCTGGAACATGTACCACGGCACCGTGGTGCCGGGCTTCCCGCAGCACCCGCACCGGGGCTTCGAGACGGTGACCATCGTGCGCAACGGGCTCTTGGACCACTCGGACTCGCTGGGCGCGGCGGCGCGCTTCGGCGGGGGCGACGTGCAGTGGCTCACCGCGGGCGGCGGCATCAACCACTCGGAGATGTTCCCGCTGCTCAAGCAGGACCAGGGCAACCACATCGAGCTGTTTCAGATCTGGCTCAACCTGCCGCGCGCCAACAAGATGGTGCAGGCGCACTTCTCCATGCTGTGGGACCACGTCATCCCGCGCCACGAGGCGAAGGATGACGCGGGCCGGACCACGCACATCACCGTGGTGGCGGGCAACCTGCGGGACGTGAAGGCGCCGCCCCCGCCGCCCAAGTCCTGGGCCGCGAACCCGGACGCGGACGTGGCCATCTGGACGCTGAAGATGGAGCCGGGCGCGCGCTGGACGCTGCCCGCGGCGTCGCGCGGCACGAACCGGATGCTCTACTTCTTCCTGGGCTCGCGTCTGAGCGTGGGTGGGAAGGCCGTGCCGGTGCGCAACGCCATCGAGCTGCGCGCGGACGTGGACGTGGTGCTGGAGAACGGCCCGGAGACGGCGGAGCTGCTGCTGCTCCAGGGCAAGCCCATCGGCGAGCCGGTCGTGCAGTACGGCCCGTTCGTGATGAACTCGCGGCAGGAGATCCAGCAGGCCTTCGCGGACTACCAGCGCACGGGCTTCGGCGGCTGGCCCTGGCCCAGCCACGACCCGGTGCACGCGCGAGAGGAAGGCCGCTTCGCGCGGCACGCGGACGGCCACGTCGAGCGGCCGGCCTGATCAGGGCTTCTTCGGCTTGGCGCCATCCCAGTTGAAGCCCACCGTGGGCGCCTTGACGGTCTTCGCGTCCTTCATGAGGAAGCCCTCCTGGCGCGTGCTGGCGCGCTCCAGGGCGGGCTTCAGGGCCGCGGGGATGGGCAGCAGCAGGCCCACCACGTACATGCTCCCGCGGCACACCTCCGCCGCGTAGCCGAAGGAGATGCGCACGGCGACCTTGTCGCCTTCCAGGTGATGGAAGGCGACGGAGCGCTTCACGTTGTCCAGGCCGTACTCGAAGCCCACGCAGTCCTCGCCCGCTTGCAGGCTCTGGAGCAGCGCCTCCACGGTCTTCGCGTCCTGGAAGGCCTGGGGGTCGTCGCCGATGTACTTCCGCACGTAGCCGTCCGCCTTGAGGGCCTTGAGGACGTCCTTCTCCGGGAACACGTCCAGCAGGTTGAAGGCGTCCTTGCCCTTCGTCACGTCCTGGGTGACGTAGATGCGGCTCGCGTACGGGTGCGCGCCCCCGGTGTAGCCCCCGTTGGAGTCCTCGTAGCTCACCCACGGGCCCACCACGGACAGCACGGTGAAGGACTGGGAGGCCTCCCAGTTGGACGTGTCCTGCGTGGCGTCCACGCCCTCCGTGACGCTGGCGAGGAAGTCCTTCTTGCGCGACTGGAGGCCGAAGACCTCCTTGCCGTCGCGAAGCGTGCGCAGGTCCTTGGACGACATCTCGAACGTGACGTCGGAGCCGGTGACCTTCCACGTGAGAGGCTGGGACTTGGGAGCAGGCGCGGCCGTGAGCAGCGCCACCATCACCACGGAGCTCATGAGCATGCGCACCAGTCTACCCGAGCTCTTCAAGTCCCCTGTTCAGTGCGTGAGCTGCTCCCCGACGGTGGAGGCAATCGTCTGGAGCCCTTCGCGGGAGCGGCCCAGGGGCTTGTGAGGCAGGGTGCGCAGCCCGGTGAGCCCGATGCCCAGCGAGCCGCCCACCAGCACACCGCCAATCACGAGCGCGCCTTTGACGGGCCGCTTCGGCAGCGCGAGGGCCGCCGCGATGATCAGGGCGCTCACCCCCGTCATCCCCATCCACGCGCTCGCGCCCAGCAACAGCGAACTCTTCGCGGTGTTCTTCGCGTCCTCCTTCAAGTCCTGACGGGCGAGCTCCGCCTCCTTCTTGAGGATGCGCTTGCCCTGCGTGAAGATCGTCGACATCAGCGACGGGCGCTGCTGCGGCTGCCCGGCCTGCTGCTTCTGCTCGTCCATGGAGCGCTCCGGTGGGTTGAGGGTCCTTGGGGAAAAACTAGGACCGCACCGCCGGAAGCGCGCGGCAGGGGGGGCGGGGCAGCGAGAACCAGGTCCGCTACGTTGTGACGAGGGTGCTGAGCGACGCGCCGGTGCGGACCGGCTCCCCGTTTGCCGCCGGGCCGCCGTCGCGGTAGCACCGGGCCGTGGGCACCTCCGGAATCGTCTACGCGTCCTTCGACCGCTTCCCCGCGCCCAAGGGCGCCGCCGTGCACATCCGCGCCTTCGTGGAGGCCCTGGGCGCCGCGTTCGGCCCGGTGGACCTCGTGGCCATCGGCGACGCGCCGGGCGCTCCTCCGCCTGCCCTGGGTCCCCACGTCACCTACCACCCGCTGGGTGCCCGCGGGAAAGACCTGGTCGCCCAGGCGCTGACGTTCCGCTCGCACCTGGGCGCGTGGTGGCAGGGCCGGCCGCGCGCGAAGGTCGTCCACGTCCGCTCCATCTTCGAGGGCTACCCCATCGCCCGCCGCAAGGCCGCCCTCACCGATGCCCTCGTCTACGAGGTCAACGGCCTGCCCTCCATCGAACTCAAGTACCACCACCCCGACGTCGCCGATGACGCGGAGCTGATGCGCAAGCTGCTCGCCCAGGAAGAGGCCTGTCTCCAGGCCGCGGACCTCCTCGTCACCCCCAGCGCCGTCACCGCCGAACACCTGGTGTCACGCGGCGCGGACCCCAAGCGCCTGCGCGTCATCCCCAACGGCGTGGACCTGGACGTGTTCCGCTACGCGCTCCCACGCCCCCCGGAGGCCGGGCGCCCGTTGCGCATGCTCTACAGCGGCACCATGACCGCGTGGCAGGGCGTGCACCACGCCATCGAGGCCTGCCGCCTCCTGCGCCGCGACCTCCCGGTGACGCTCACCCTCGTGGGCCCCCTGCGCAAGCACGCGCGCCGCGCCCTCCTGGACCGCTGCGGCGACCTCGTGCTCCAGGGCGCGGTCGAAATCCTCGAACCCCTGCCCCAGGAAGAGCTGGCCCGGCTGCACCACGCCTGTGACGTCGTGCTCGTGCCGCTGCCCGTGAACGACCGCAACTGCGTGCAGGGCTGCTGCCCGCTGAAGCTCCTGGAGGCCATGGCCACCGGCACGCCCGTCGTCGTCAGCGACCTGCCCGTGGTGCGCGCGCTCGCCGAAGCGACCGAGGCCTTCCGCATCCGCCCCGGCTCCCCCAAGGCCATCGCGGAGGCCGTGAAGGACCTCGTCGCGAATCCCGCCCTCGGCGCCGCGCTCAGCGCCAACGCCCGCACCCGCATCGAACGCGACTTCCCGTGGGGCCGCGCGCAGGAAGCGCTCGTGAACGCCTACTCGGACGACCTGGGCATCGCGCGCGTCAGCACCCGCGTCAACACCGCGGCCTCCGCGTCCGCCTGAAAGCCCGCCTCGATGCGCGCTCGCGCCGCCGCGCCCAGCGCCGCGCGCTTCGCCTCGGGCATCCCCAGCACGTCCAGGCACGCCTGCCCCAGGTGGTTGAGCAGGGCCTTCTCCACGATGAAGCCCTCCACCCCGGACTCCACCGCCTCCGGGATGCCGCCCGCGTCGCTGGCGATGACCGGCCGCGCGCACGCCATCGCCTCCAGGAGCGCGTTGGGCATGCCCTCCCACAAGGACGGCTGGAGATACACGTCACACAGCCGCAGGTGCTCCGCGATGAGCGCCGGGGACTCCAGCGCGCCGGAGATGATGATGCGCGCCGCGTCCTCCGGATGCTCCGCGCGGTAGGCCACCAGGTGCTCCGCGTCCCGGGCGCGCACCTCGCCAATCACCAGCAGGCACGCGGGCCGCACGCGGCGCACCTCCGTGAGCGCGGACAAGAGGAACGGCAGCCCCTTCTTGTGGCGCAGCTCCCCGGAGAAGCCGAGCACCGCCTCGCCCGGCGGGATGCCCAGCCGCTCGCGCAGGGCCGCGTCCGCCGGCCCCGGTGAGAACAGCGCCGTGTCCACCGCGTTGGGGATGACCTCCACGCCCGGGTCGCGCCCCAGCAGCATCGCCATCTTCCGGCCCAGGTCCGCGGACGCGGCCGTGAGCACGTCCGCTCGCTGGAGGGTCCAGAGCAGGCGGGCGAAGTCCCCCGGCGGGAACATCAGCTGATCCACGTCGTTGCCCCGCGCGCTGATGACGGACTTGAGCCCCGCGCTCTGCGCGAACACCACCGCGAGGAAGCCCGGCGGGAACAGGTAGTGCCCCCACACCAGGTCATACCTGCGCCGCGCGTGCAGGTGGCCGAGCACATCGAGCGTGTGCTGCATGGACAGGTCCGCGCTGCCGAACAACCCCAGCCGGTGCAGCGTCACGCCCTTCGCGAACGGCGACACGTCCCCCGCGTCCTGCACCGTCTCCAGCGCCCCCGGCGGCGCCGTGCGCGTCCACGCAACCACGTCCACGCGTGCGCCCAGCCGCACGAGCGAGCCCGCGGTGCGCGCGCCGCTGCGGGCGAGCCCTCCGATGTCGGGGGGAAAGCGCTCGGCGAGGAGGAGGACGCGGGGACCGGAGGCCATGCCCTGAATCTACCCGGCCGCGCGCGCCGGCAGGCGGGGAACCGCGAGGGATGAAAGGCGCAAGGTGTCCCGTTGCAACGCCCAATCCATGACGCAACCCCCGACTGAATCCCTCTCCCCGGACGCCTCCCCTTCCACCTCGGGTTCCAAGGGCCTCCTTGCCTCCCTGTGGTTGGCGGTGAAGGGCTCCACCGAGGACCTGGCCACCGGGCCCGTGGATCGCGCCTTCCTGCTGCTCTCCGTGCCCATGGTGCTGGAGATGGTGATGGAGTCCGTCTTCGCGCTGGTGGACGTGCTCTTCGTGTCGCGCCTGGGCGCGGACGCCATCGCCACCGTGGGCCTCACGGAGTCCGTGCTCACGCTCTTCCAGACCGTGCCGCTGGGGCTGTCCATCGGCGCCACCGCGCTCATCGCCCGGCGCATCGGGCAGAAGGACCCGGAGCGCGCCGCGAGCGCCGCCGTGCAGACGCTGGGCCTGGGGCTCGCGCTGTCCGTGCCGCTGGCGCTCGCCGGCGCCCTCTTCGCGCGTCCGCTGCTCATGGTGCTGGGCGCGGCGCCCGGCGTGGTGGAGCACGGCGTGGGCTACACGCGGCTGATGCTGGGCGGCTTCCCCATCATCATGCTGCTGTTCCTCATCAGCGCCGTCCTGCGCGGCGCGGGGGACGCGGCCACGTCCATGCGCGCGCTGTGGCTGGCCAACTCCGTGAACATCGTGCTCGCGCCGCTGTTCATCTTCGGCCTGGGCCCCGTGCCCGCCATGGGCGTCACCGGCGCCGCGCTGGCCACGACCCTCGGCCGCTCCACCGGCGTGGTGTATCAGGTGTATCGCCTGCTCAAGGGCAGCGGACGTCTGGAACTGCGCCGCCGCCACCTGCGCGTGGAGCCGGACACGCTGCGCTCGCTGCTCAAGCTGTCGGGAGGCGCCACGCTCCAGTCGCTGCTGGGCATGTCCAGCTGGCTGGTGCTGATGCGCATTGTCGCCACCTTCGGCAGCACCGCGCTCGCGGGCTACACGCTGGCCATGCGCATCCTGCTCTTCGTGCAGCAGCCCTCGTGGGGCCTCTCCCACGCGGCGGGCACGCTGGTGGGCCAGAGCCTGGGCGCGGGCGACACCGACCGCGCGGAGCGGGCCGCGTGGCGCGCCAGCTTCTACACGCTCGCGTTCCTGGGCGTGGTGGCGGTGGGCTTCCTGTTCTTCGCGGAGCCCCTCATCCACCGCTTCACCACGGAGCCGGAGGTGGCCCAGCACGCCGCGCACTGCCTGCGCATCGTCAGCTGCAGCCTGGCCCTCTACGCCTTCGTCACCGTGCTGCCCCACGCCTTCAACGGCGCCGGGGACACCACCACCCCCACCGTGGTGAACGCCCTGTTCTCCTGGGGCCTCCAGCTGCCGCTCGCGTGGGTCCTCTCCCATCCGCTCGGCCTGGGCCCGTCGGGCGCGTTCATCGCCATCGCCGTCACCTACGGCGCGCTCGGTCTGGCCAGCGCCGCCCTCTTCCGGCGCGGCGGGTGGAAGCTGCGACACGTCTGAGACCGCCCTCCACCAGCCGACAGTCCATACCGCCCGGGGGCTGAGTTGAAAGCCCCCGGGGAGTGCGGACTTTCCCGAAACTCTCGCAGCGGGTGGGTGCGCTCAAGCGCCTCCAGCCACGGAGCTCCCCTCACCCCGGGGTGCCTCCAACGTGTCGCCGCGAGGGCATGGGGATCCACGGTTGGGGAGGGGCTTCACACATGGCGGGCAACGAGCGGCTGGGCGTGGCGGTGGTGGGCTTGGGTGGCGCGGTGGCGACGACGGCGGTGGCGGGCATGGAGTTGCTGCGCCGGGGGCGGGTGGACACGCGGGGGCTGCCGCTGGCGGACGCGAAGGGCATGGGGCTGGTGGACTATGGCGCGCTGACGTTCGGCGGCTGGGACCTGTTCGAGGACGACCTGGCGCACGCGGCGCGCAACCACGCGGTGCTGACGGAGGCGCAGCTGGACGCGGTGGCGCCCACGCTGGGGCGCATGCGGCCCTGGCCCGCGGCCTCCAACGCCCGGTTCTGCAAGAACGTCGTGGGCACCGCGACGAAGAAGGCGCGCACCCTGCGTGAGCAGGTGCAGGCCATCCGCGAGGACCTGCTGCGCTTCAAGGAGCGCGAGCAGCTGGACCGCGTGGTGGTGGTGAACCTGGCCTCCACGGAGAAGGCCGTGGACCTCACCCGTCCGGAGTTCGCCACGCCGGAGGCCTTCGAGAAGGCCCTGGACGCGAACGACCCGGACATCGGCCCCGCGATGCTCTACGCGTACGCGGCCATCGTGGACGGCATCCCGTTCGCCAACTTCACGCCCAGCGTCGCCGCGGACGTGCCCGCGCTGCTGCTGCTGGCGAAGCGCACCGGCGCGCCCATCGCGGGCAAGGACGGCAAGACGGGGCAGACGCTGCTCAAGACGGTGCTCGCGCCCGCGCTGCGCGACCGCGCGCTGCACGTGGACGGCTGGTACTCCACCAACATCCTGGGCAACCGCGACGGCGAGGCCCTCAACGACCCGGCGTCGCGGCAGAACAAGCTCGACACCAAGGGCGCCGCGCTGGACAGCATCCTCGGCTACAAGGTCCAGGACCACGTCGTCTCCATCCAGTACTACCGCCCGCGCGGGGACAACAAGGAGGCCTGGGACAACATCGACGTGACGGGCTTCCTCGGGCAGCCCATGCAGCTGAAGCTCAACTTCCTCTGCAAGGACTCCATCCTCGCCGCGCCGCTGGTCGTGGAGCTGGCGCGCACGCTGGACCTGGCGAAGCGCCGGGGTGAAGGCGGCGTCATCGACGCGCTGGGCTGCTTCTTCAAGGCCCCCATGTCGCAGGACGGCCAGCCCGTGGAGCACGCCATGCCGGAGCAGCAGCGCCGCCTGATGGCGTGGCTCTCCCAGGGCCGCGTGCGGCAGGCGGAGCGCACCCCGGAACGCATCAGGGGCTGAGGCCATGAACGCACCCGCGCTCGACACGGCGGCGCCGAGCCGTCTGGCGGAGCTCCGTCCGCTCCTCTCGGAGCTGATGGACCTCAAACGCATCCGCACCCCGGACCACCCGGACGGCCTGGCGGCGCACGGCTTCCGTCGCGCGTGGGCGGCCCTGGCGTCCGGCCTGGACCCGAGCACCGTGGCGCTGCGGGAGACGGCGCGCGCGGTGGCGGCGGTGCGGCTGGGCGGCCTGGACCTGGACGTCCTCCAGCGGGCGGGGCTGTCCCCGCGGGAGGCGCTGCGGGTGCTGGGCCGGGGGCTGGAGGCGGTCTCCCGGCCACTGGAGCCACGGCTGCGCGAGCAGCTGTCCGCGGCGCTCGCGCGGACGCCGGAGGAGGCGTGTCACGCGCCGCCGCCCCGGTTCGTGGAGCGGCTGGTGCATCAACCCCGCGCCGGGGCCACGTTCCCCGGCCGGCCGCGCATCATCGTCTCGCCGCAGGAAGGCCACGCGGACCACTGCTACGCGGTGGCGGTGGGCGCGGTGCTCGTCGCCCCGTGCTTCGGCGCGTCCCCGGCCCTGCCCTTCGTGGCGGGGCTGGCGCATCACCTCTTCAACGCCGCGCTGCCGGACGCGGGCTACGGCGGCGAGGCCCTGCTGGGCGACCTGCTGGAGCCCGTCATGAAGCGCCTCACGGAAGCAGCCCTGGCCACGCTGCCGGAGCGGCTGGCCGGCGTCGTGCGGCAGGCGCTGGCGCTCACCGGCAACGTGGACTCGGCGGAGGCGCGCGCCTTCAACGCCTCGGACGCGCTGGACCGGGTGCTGGAGCTGGAGGCCCACGCGAGAGCCGCGGGCTTCACCCTGCGCCAGGCCATGGAGGACCTGGAGCTCATCCACCCCGGTCCCCTCCAGGCGTTCGGCAACGGCGTGCTGCGTGACGCCGGGGTGTGGCCCTGAAGCGGGCGGCGGTTTCCTGAACCTTCCGAAAGAGGCGGTGACCATGTTCGAGGTGAAGCCGAAGGCCCGCAAGCTGGGCTGGGCGGTGGTGGGCTGTGGCTGGGTGGCGCGGGACTACGTCATCCCGGCGCTCCAGGGCGCGAGCAACGCGCGGCTGGTGGCGCTGTGCGACGCGAACGTGGACGCGCTGCTGCGCATCCCCGCGGACGACGTCGCCCGGTATACGGCGTTGGGGTCGGTGCTGACGGACAAGGACGTGGAGGCCGTCTACATCGCCACGCCCAACCACCTGCACGCGGCGATGACGGAGGCGTGCGCGGCGGCGGGCAAGCACGTGCTGTGTGAGAAGCCCATGGCCGTCACGCCCCGGGACGGCCTGCGCATGGTGTCCGCGTGCCAGCGCGCGGGCGTGCACTACGCCACCGCCTTCGACCAGCGCCACCACGCGGCGCACCGCAAGCTGCGCACGCTGGTGAAGGAGGGCGTGCTGGGCACCATCACCCAGGCGCGCATCCACTACGCCTGCTGGCTGCCCGCGGACTGGACGCCGGACAACTGGCGCATCGACCCGGAGCAGGCCGGCGGCGGCGCGATGATCGACCTGGCGCCGCACGGCCTGGACCTGCTGGAGGTGGTGCTGGGCGACGAGTGGGAGTCGCTCACCGCCATGACGCAGCGGCGCGTGCACGACTACGCCGTGGACGATGGCGCGGTGCTGATGGGCCAGTTCAAGAGCGGCACGCTGGGCCTGCTGCAGGTGGCCTACAACTGCCCGGACGCGTACCCCCGGCGCACGCTGGAGCTCATCGGCACGAAGGCGCGCGCGCTCGCGTACAAGACCATGGGCCAGACGCCCGGCGGCTCCCTGTCCCTCACCGACGCGAGGACGGGCGAGGAGACGTGGCTCCACCTGTCGCCGGAAGAGGACCGCAGCCCCTTCCTCAACCAGCTGGAGACCTTCTCCGCGTGCGTGCTGGAGCGCCGCCCGCAGCCGTACGCGCCGGAGCGCGACGTGCGGCTCGTGGGGCTGCTGACGCAGGCCACGCAGGACGGGAAGGCGTATCCGGCATGTCACTGACCCGCTACGCCTGCACCCACTGCGGCACGTGGCAGCCGGGCTTCCCCAGCGAGCCCCCCACGGGCTGTCCCACCTGCCTGGACGTGCGCAACGCGCTGCCGCGCGACGGCTGGGAGTTCCAGACGGCGGGCCAGGTGTCGGAGCGGCTGTCCACGCGCTGGGAGGAGACGGTGCCCGGCATCTGGGGCTTCTCCTGCACGCCGCCCTTCGGCCTGGGCTCCACGGGGTGGTTCCTGCGCAGGCCGGAGGGCAACGTCGCCTTCGAGGGCGCGCCCTGGTACTCGCGGCCCGCGCTGGAGTTCATCGAGGTGATGGGCGGCCTCCAGGTGCTGTCCGCTTCGCACCCGCACGGCTTCGGGGCGCTGTGGCAGCTGCAGGAGCGCTTCGACCCGCTGCTCGTGCTGCACCGGGACGCGGTGCAGTACAGCAAGGCCTTCCAGGTGCGCTGGCCGGTGGATGACGAGCATGAGCTGGCGCCGGACCTGACGCTGCACTGCGTGGGGGGCCACTACGAGGGCCAGACGGTGCTGTACGACGCGCGCACCCGCTCGCTGTTCTGCGGCGACGCGCTGAAGGTGGACCTGGACGCGCGGGGCAGGCCCACGGGGCTGTCGTGCCACAAGGGCTTCCACTACGCGATTCCGCTGAGCCACGGCGAGCTGCGCCGCTACCGCGCGGTGCTCAAGCAGCTCCCGTTCCAGAACGTCTTCACCCCGTTCGAGTTCGCGCGCGGCGTCACCCGCGAGCACGCGCTGGCGCTGTTCGACCGGCTGCTCGCGGGCATGCCGCACACCCGTCCCCTGCCCTTGGAGGAACTGTCATGAGCCTTGCCCGAGCCCTGGATGCCTACCACCACGCCGTGTCCACCGGCGCCCTGCAGATGTTCCGCATCGACCCCATCGACCGGCTGGGGATCCCCGTGGCCTCCGCCAGCCTGCGGCTCGGCGACGGTCCGGGCGCGGTGCTGCACGGCAACGGCTACGGCCGCACGGACGACGAGGCGCGCGTGGGCGCGCTGGGTGAATTGGTGGAGGAGACCTTCTGCGAGTACGCGATGCAGCGGATGCCGCGCGTGCACGGCAGCTACGCGGCGCTGGTGCGAGCGCGGGGCCCCACGGCGGTGGCGGATCCGCTCACGCTGGGGCTGCCCGCGGGCAGTCCGTACACGCCCGACCTGCCGCTCGTCTGGGTGGAGGTGCAGCGGCTGGCCACCGGCGAGCGGGTGCTGGTGCCGGAGGAGTACGTCGCCATCCACCCCGGGCAGCTGCAGGGGAAGGCGCCGCTCATCACGCCCATCACCAACGGCCAGGGCGCGGGGCTGACGCGGCCCCAGGCGCTGGCGCACGGCCTCTTGGAGCTGCTCCAGCGCGACGGCAACGGCCTCATGTACCGCGCCATGGACCAGGGCGTGCTGCTGGACCTGGAGACCGCGGACCTGGCGCCGGACGTGCGCGAGCTCTTGGCGCGCTACCGGCGCGCGGGCGTGGAGGTGATGGCGAAGCTGGCCAGCACGGACTTCGGCATGGTGAACCTGTACGTGGTGGGCCGAGACCTGTCCGTGGGGGACCAGCCGCTGATGGTGACGGCGTGCGGCGAGGCGGCGGACCCGGACCGCGACCGGGCGCTGCGCAAGGCGCTGCTGGAGTACGCCTGCTCGCGCGCGCGCAAGGCGTTCATGCACGGGCCGCTGAGCGAGGTGGCCCGGGTCGCGACGCCGGAATACATGGACCGCTTCGTGCCGCAGGTGGACCTGGACGCGGAGGAGCCGCGCGCGCTCAACGCGATGGTGGAGTGGGCGCGGATGCCGGCCGCGGCGCTGCGCGAGCTGACGGCGTGCACGCTGATGGTCCGCCAGAAGGTGCGCTTCGAGGACCTGCCCCGCTCGCCCGTGGTGGAGGACCCGTCGCTGCGGTGTGACCACGTCGTGCGGCAGCTGCACGCGGCGGGCTTCGACGTCCTGGTCGCGGACCTGTCGCCGCCGGGCCGTCAGGTGCACGTGGTGAAAGCGCTGGTGCCGGGGCTGGAAGTGGAGACGATGACGTACTACCGCGTGGGCGAGCGCAACGTGGCGCGGCTCCTGGAGCGGCGTGACCCGCTGGTGGGCTTCGGGGCGCCGCCGCCGGGAGCGCAGCCGGTGCGGCTGACGCCGGAGGCCGAGGAGCGGCTGGGCGGGCCGGTCTGGTTCAACGTGCGGCTGGCGGAGGCGCGCGTGGGGCGGCTGTACGCGCTCTACCGGGAGCCGGACCGCCACGCGGTGCCGAAGGTGCTCGCCAGCCGTCGCTTCGGGGGGCAGTGAGCCATGGCGCTGCGCTTCGCGTACAACACCAACGGCGTGTCCAACCACCGCTTCGAGGACGCGCTCGGCCTCATCGCGGACAGCGGCTACGACGGCGTGGCCCTGACGCTGGACCACCACCACTTCGACCCGTTCGCGCCGGACTTCGAGCGGCGCACGGAGCAGCTGGCCGCGCGACTGGAGCGGCTGGGCCTGGGGCTGGTGGTGGAGACGGGGGCGCGCTTCCTCCTGGACCCTCGCCAGAAGCACGAGCCCACGCTCATCACCCCGGACGCGCCAGGGCGTGAGCGGCGGCTGGAGTTCCTCAAGCGCGCGGTGGACGTGTGCGCGACGTGCCGGGGGGAGGCGGTGTCCTTCTGGGCGGGCGTGCCCCGCCCGGGCGTGACGGAGGAGGCCGCGTGGCCCTGGCTGGTGGACGGGGTGGCGCGGCTCTCCGAGTACGCGGCGGCGCACGGCGTGGCGCTGGCGGTGGAGCCGGAGCCGGGGATGCTGGTGGAGACGGTGGACGGCTGGCGCCGGTTGCAGGCCCGGGTGCCCGGGGTGCGTCTGGCGTTGGACGTGGGGCACCTGCTGGTGACGCAGGAGCGGACGCCCGCGGAGGCGGTGCGCGAGTTCGCCCCGGTGCTGGGCACGGTGGCGCTGGAGGACATGAAGCGCGGCGTGCATGAGCATCTTCCGTTTGGTGAAGGGGACGTGGACGTGCCGTCCGTCCTGCGCGAGCTGACGCGGGCGGGCTACGACAAGCTGGTGTGCGTGGAGCTGTCCCGGGACGCGCACCGGGCGCACGAGCTGGTGCCCCGGGCGCTGGAGTGGCTGAGGGAGCGCCTGCCGACGGGCGCGGAGGTGGCGGCGTGAACAGCGTGAGCGGGCTGCGGATCTGCTTCATCTCCCGGCGCTTCTTCCCGGCCATCTCCGGGATGAGCGTCTATGCGCTGAACCTGGTGCGGGAGCTGGTGGCGTGCGGGCATGACGTGACGATGGTGAGCCAGTACCGCAACGACCCGGCCGGCATGGCGGTGTACGGGGGCGGGCCGCCGCCGGGCATCCCGGGCGCGCACGTGCTGGGCTGCGAGTCGCGCGGTGAGCAGCGCATCAACCAGGGCCAGCCGGCGAGCTTCGAGCAGGACCTGGAGGCGCTGGTGGACACGGTGGTCCGCGAGCACCGGCGCAAGCCCTTCGACCTCATCCATGCGCAGTACGGCTACCCGTGCGGCCTGGCGGCGCTGGAGGCGGCCAGGCGGCTGGGCTTGCCCAACGTCGTCTCCATCCAGGGAGGGGACGGGCACTGGGTGGGGACCTGCTGCGGGACGCACAAGCAGGCGATGCTCGCGGTGCTGGGCCATGCGGGAGCGCTGCTGATTGGCAGCAGGTCCTTCGCGGAGGAGGTGCGGGGACACCACGGGACGCCGCTGGAGCGGTTCACCATCGTCCCCGGCGCCACGGACACGCAGCGCTTCCACCCGAGGCATGAGTCCATGCTGGGGGAGACGCGGGACGTGCCGGTGTGGCTGTACCACGGCCGGGTGGACGCGCGGAAAGGCGTGATGGAGCTGCTGGACGCCGTGCGGCGGCTGGTGGCGGACGGGCGGAGGTTCCGGCTGCGCGTGTCTGGGATTGGACCGGATGTCGAAGCGGTGCGCGCGAGGGTGGAGGCGGAAGGGCTCCAGGACGTGGTGGAGCTGACAGGGGTGTCCACCTACGCGGAGGCGCCGGACCTGTACCGGAGCGGGGACCTGTTCGTGTCGCCCACGTATTCGGAAGGGTTCTCCAACACGCTGCTGGAGGCGATGGCGTCCGGGCTGCCCATCGTGTCCACGCGGGCGGTGGGCGTGGTGGACTGCCTGGAGGACGGGAGGGACGGGCTGCTGGTGCCGCCGAAGGACAGCGCCGCGCTGGCGGAGGCGATGGGCCGGCTGATGGACGACGCGCCGCTGCGCAAGCGGCTGGCGGCCACGGCGCTGCGCGAGGTGCGGGAGCTGTACTCGTGGCAGGCGGTGGGGCGGAGGATCCAGGGCGTGTACACGGAGCTGACGGGTACGCGGCCGGACACGCGCTGGACGCACCTGTACGACCCGGCGACGACGCAGGAGCGCGCGGATCCGACGTGCCGGTTCCGGGCGGCGCCGCACCTGCTATGAGCACGGCCCTGTTCGTGTCGCCGCACCTGGACGACGTGGCCTTCTCCTGCGGCGGCACGCTGGCGGCATTGAAGGCGAAGGGGTGGACGGTGGCGCTCGTCACCGTCTTCACGCGGTCGGTGCCGGAGCCGAAGGGCTTCGCGCTGCAATGCCAGACCTCGAAGGGGCTGGGGCCGGAGGTGGACTACATGGCCCTGAGGCGCAAGGAGGACCGGGCCTTCGCGGCCTGCATGGGCGTGGACCACGTGACATGGGGGAACCTGGAGGAAGCGCCGCACCGGGGCTACGGGAGCCCGGAGGAGCTGTTCCAGCCACCTCGGTCCGATGACGTCATCGAAGCGAAGGTGGCGGCCTGTCTGAAGCCGGTGTTGTGGGAGCTGAAGCCGGACCGGGTGTTCGTGCCCCAGGCCCTGGGAAGCCACGTGGACCACGTGCAGGTGGTGCGAGCCGTGAAGGGGCTGGGCCTCCCCGCGGACCGCGTCCTCTACTACCGGGACACGCCCTACGCCGTGCGCGAACCGAAGGCGCACCCGGATGCCGCCGTGCCCCAGGGCCTGCGCCCGCTGGCGGTGGACATCACGGAGCACCTGGCGAAGAAGGTGGAGGGCTGCGTCCGCTACGGCACGCAGCTGGCGTTCCAGTTCGGCGGAGTGGACGGCCTGGCACGGACGCTCACGGCCTTCCACCGGATGGAAGCGCAGGCACGGGGACAACCGGGGGCCGCGGAGGTGTTCCTCGCGGAGTAATCACAGGTCCCGCAGCAGGCCCGCGGCATTGAGTACCTGGTGCACCTCCGTAGCCAGCCGGACGTGCTCCGGATTCGTCACCGTGAACCGTTCTTCGGTGAGGATGACCAGGGTTCCCAGGTCCTCCACGGGCTCGACGCGTACAGGGGCGGGAAGCGGCGGAACGTCCCCCCATTTCCGGGAGAAGTAGGTCATCCAGCCCACGAAGGTGCCCGCGTATCCTGAGGAAGGCGACAGCTGGTCCCGATACTGCCGTGAGGCAACGACGCCCCACGTCGGCTCCCAACAGCGCACCACGGCCAGGAGCACTTCGCGTAAGACGGGCGTGGTCAGGACGCGTTCAGCCACTTCTCCCTGGTGAGGAGGATCGACGACACACACCGAAGTCGGCACAGCGTCCGCAGAGCCGCAGAAGCCATTGACCGCGGTTGCTTCGTCCCGGGTCGGTCCCGTCCATAACCAGTAGCTAAAGGCATCGCCAATACGGTTCTTCTTTCGGGCGAACAGCTCCAAGAAGGACGCTTGGTGGGTCTGAAACTGGCGTGCCTGGGCTTTCTTGAAGGTCCGTCCGGTCTCGTGCCACTGACGCCACGTCGGTTCAAGGTGGCCCAGGCTCTCAAACAATCTCTCCGCTCTGTGGGCACAAGACGCGTCGGACTCGTGCCGCGCCATCCAGTAAGCCCCGACGTAGTACGTGTCCGACATTTGATCCGCAGTGCTCATTGAGTGGGAGGGAGGAAACGCACTTCCACATTGATTTTTTGTTCCTTGAACAACGCACGCAATGCGTCCGCGAACCGCTCCTCGGCAACGACCCATCGAACGCGTGTACGGCCAGCAACCCTGAGCTGCCGCTGAGCCTGCTCTAACAGGGGCATGACACCCTCGAAAAACTTCTTCGGGTTGAGATCCTTTCCGAAGAACTGTGAGTACCCAAGCCCCTTGGCTTCCAGAAGAACGTTCTCATCCAGATCATAGCCGTCGTAGTCGGCCTCCTCGTTCCCCCTCCGCACCCGGTACGCGGAGCCCTTCGGAGCGCCTGTCACCTGGGCCTGATAGTCGCGGGCACGGTCGGACATCGACTCCTTCACCTGTACCCACTTGCCTGGGCCTCCTGCCCGCGGCATCCCTCCGCTGCTGCCGCTCGGAGGAGGTGGGCCCACCGTGGCCATGGCCACCGCCGTAGAAGCGAGCGTCACCTCCACCACGCCGCCCACCACCGCCACCGCGCTCACGTCCAGTACGGCCGCCGGGTTGAAGCCCACCTGCGCCGTGCCCAGCCGCACCGCATCCGGGAAGCCCGGCAGCAACGTGAGCGCCGACGACAGCCCCACCGTCACGCCGTGACTCACCAGCACCGTGACGGCGAGCACGAAGATGCGCGCCACCTCCGGCCCCAATGCCTGAGCGAAGACTTCCGCCGCCTCCTCCAGCTCCTGGAACGTCGTCGCCCTGTCCGTTGCGGCCTTCAGCGCAGCGCAAGCCCGCACCACCGTGAGGAACGACTGCACGCCCACGTACGCCAGGAACACGGCGGCAATCACCGCCGCGGCCTTGGTGAACACGGGCTCCGGCACCGCCGCCAGCGCCACCCAGGACGCAATCGCTCCCGACACCACGGACACGAAGAACGCCGGGTTCAGCGTGTCCTCCAGTGCCTCACCAATACTCGCGCGCAGTGGGTCCAGCGACATGCCCACCGCGAGCGTCAGCCGGTCCAGCTCGCCAAAGCCCGCGCCGTCCTCCAGCAGGGACAGGCAATCCCCCGGAGCCTCATGCGCACGGCACCACCGCCCGTACCGGTCCCGCAGCATGAACCCGAGTCCCCGGTCCAGCTCCGCCCCCTTCCTCGCCACCGCGCGCACGACCCTCGACGGCCGCACCGTCAGCGGCACGTCCAACACCAACCGTGTCAGCGCGTCCTCGAACTCCCGCGCGCTGACCGGCACCCGCCTGTCCCACGTCACCGGGGTGTACGTCCGGGTCTCCCGCTCCGTGCGCAGCCGCACCGTGGGTCCGCTGGCGCAGCCCACCCAGAACACCCACAGCATCAGCCAGCAGCCAGCCCGTCCCCACGATTTCGTGCCCAAGCGGCGTCTCCAACCCACCACGTGTCATCTACACTGCCCCGAGGACCGCGACTGTCTCCCTGGTCCTCGGAGCAGAGATGACGTCGATATCGGATGAGACCCACCAGCGCATCACCGACCTCTGCGCCCAGGGAGACACGGCTGCGGGTGATGGCGACTTCGAGCAGGCCCTGAAGCACTTCAAGGCCGCCCTCGCCTTGATTCCGGAGCCCACGCGCGAGCATCAGCAGAACACCTGGGTGCGCGCCGCCATCGGGGACATGTACTTCCAGCTGGAGCGCTTCGAGGACTGCCGCGAGCACTTCCGCGAAGCCGTCCACTCGCCGGGAGGGCTCGGCAATCCCTTCATCCACCTGCGGCTCGGCCAGTGCGCCCTGGAGCTGGGAGACGAAGCCCGCGCGGCCGACGAGCTGGCCCGCGCCTACATGGGCGGAGGCGAGGAGCTCTTCGAAGGCGACGACGCGAAGTACCTGGAGTTCATCCAGTCCCGCCTGCTGCCGCCCCAGGACGCCTGACTCCGGCGCGGTAGGACCTGACCATGTCCTTCACGCCCCTGACGGGCCTGCACGCCTTCGTGACGGTGGCCCGGCATCGCAACTTCTCCGCGGCGGCCCGGGAGCTGGGGGTCTCCACCTCCGCCGTGAGCCAGGCGGTCCGTCAATTCGAGGCCCGGCTCGGCGTGACGCTCTTGAGCCGCACCACGCGCAGCGTCGCCCCGACGGAAGCCGGACGCCGGCTGCTGGAGCGCAGCGGGCCCGCGCTGGAGCAGGCGCTGGACGGACTGCGCACCGTCACGGACACAGGAGATGAAATCACCGGCACCGTCCGCCTGACCGTGCCGGAGCTGGTGATGGAGCAGGCCCTCAACGCCGTGGTGCCGCGCTACCTCGCGGCGTACCCGAAGGTGTCGCTGGAGATCCACGTCGACAGCCGCCGCGTGGACATCGTGAAGGAGGGCTACGACGGCGGCGTGCGGATGGAAGGCATTCCCAGGGACATGGTGCGCGTGCGCCTGTCGGAGCGCATGCGCTTCCTGGTCGTGGGCGCCCCGTCCTACCTCGCGCGCCACGGGGAGCCCCGGAGGCCGGAGGACCTGCTCCAGCACCGCTGTCTGGGCATGCGCATGGACTCCACGGGCGAGCCCTACCGCTGGGACCTGGAGCGCGGGAAGCGCTCCTGGCGCATCCCCGTCACGCCCGTGCTGACGACCAACGACCGCCGCGCCCGCGTGGCCATCGCCGAGGCCGGCGCGGGGCTCGCCTACGTCCCCGAGCCGGACGTCGCCTCCCAGCTGGAGCAAGGCACGCTGCGCATCGTGCTGGAGGAGTACGCCGCCTGGGTGCCGGGCTTCTTCCTCTACTTCCCCAGCCGCAAGCAGGCGTCCCCCGCGTTCCGCGCGTTCATCGACCAGGTGCGCACCCGCTAGGCCCCGAAGCCTCCCAGCGCCGTGCGGCTGAAGCTGGCCGCGCCCTGGCTGACGCGCACGGCGGACTGGCTGAACACCTGGAACGCGGCGCGGATCTCCTGGGCGCTCTGCCCCGGCGTCAGGATCCAGCGGTCCGCGATGCCCATCTCCTGGAACACGCGCCGGAAGTCCGTCACGCCGTCGTCAATGCCCATCGCCGCGACGATGTGGTTCTCCACCCGGTGCAGGTCCTTCACCAGCGCCGCCACGTCCTTTGCCCGAGCCTTCTGTGAGCCCGCGTCCGCGCCGTCCGTAATCAGCAGCGTCACCGTGCGCACCGGCACCCCGTTGCCGCTGAACTCCTGCGCCTTCGCCAGCACCGTGCCCAGCAGCACCACCGCCTGGTCGTACAGCGGCGTCCCCATATCCGCCGAGTAGTTCCCCGAGTGCATCCGCACCACGTCCTCCAGCGGCCGGAAGGGATTGAGCACGTGCCCGTTCAGGTAGCGCGTGTGGAACAACACGCCGTCCTTCTGCTGGCTCGCCAGGAGCGCATCCAGCACCAGGTTGTGCCCGTCGCACACCGTCTTCGTGTGCCCCGCGTGCGAGATGCTCCCGGAGTCATCCGGCATCACCGTCACCAGCACCACCTCGCTGGCCTGCACGTCGTCCACGTGGATGCCCAGGCCCGCTTGAATCTGCGCCCCCAGGTCCACCACCGTGAGCGTCTGCAACCCCGCGGGGCTCAGGATGCCCTCCGCGTGCGCGTCCTCGAAGAGCTTCGTGACACCCGTCCCGTTCGCCTTGCTCATGTCCGTGTCTCCCTTCGTGTCAGTGCCAATGCCAGCCGTCACGCCAGGTGCAGGTCCGGCCAGCTCGCCAGCGGATCCGTCGACTTCACCAGGTGCATGCCCGCGTCCGCGAAGCGCTTGAGCGCCGCGTCCGCCTGCGGCGTGAAGTCCGCCGCGAAGCCGCCCTTGCCGTCTGGCACGGTCACCGACGACATGCAGTCCGTCAGCAGGTACACCTTGCGAGCCAGCGCCGCGTCCTGCGCGACGATCTCCCCCAACAGGTCGTCGATGCTGCTCTTCACGCAGTGGCTGGCGGCCTGCCCGCCAATCACCACCGCGTCCGACGTGAGCAGCGTCTTCAGGAACTGCGTGTTGCGCTGCGCGAGCGGCTGGCCGTCATGCCGCATCAGCACCTCCGGCCGCAGCACCGAGTAGTTCTCCGTCAGCGGGTTGCCGCCCTTCACCTCCGCCCACGACTGCACGCCGCGAGCGAACGAGTGGAACAGCCGCGCCTCCTGCACCACACCCGACAGCGCGTGCCCGTCGCTGCCCAGCAGGCAGTGCGGCGGCCACAGGTAGAGCGTGTACTTCCCCGCGCGCTCCAGCTCTTCGCAGTAGAACTTCACCTGCTTGAGCAGCCACGGGTAGTTGCCCCCGCACAGCCACTTCGCCATGGCCGGGTTCGGCCGCGCCTGGCCGCGTTCAATCTGCTCGCGCGTCACCTCGCGGTACGGCTGGAGCGGCTGGTCGTCCTGGTCCACCCAGAACGACGGGAAGAAGATTTGATAGGCGAAGTGCGTGTCCAGCGTCGCGGTGACGTTCGTCAGCGTCCCCAGGTTCCGGTAGATGAACTCCGCGATGCGGCGGTTGTCGTCGATGGCGCCCCGGCCGCTGCGCCCCGCCACGTACAGCGAGCCGTCCGGGAAGCAGAAGTCCTTCTGCACGTCGATGAGCAGCAGGTGCAGGTTGAAGCGGTCGGTAGCCGCCGCCGTCACCCCCTGCGCCGCCTTCCACGCTCCGGCCTCCCGCTGGAGCTTCCCGGCATTCGGGCCGTAGCCGTACTCCGCCGCATGGTTGGCATTGTAGAACCCGGGCAGCGGCAGTTCCTTCGCATTCGCCTTCGTCATGTCCATCCCCCTGTCTGTGTTTCAGTTCATCCGCAACACGGTGAGGTCCTGGGCCCCCACCACCATCAAGCCCTCGCGCGACAGCAGCAGCCCCCGGCCCGCGTCCACGAACGGCTCCGCGTCCGGGAACTCGCGCACCGCCTCCAGCCGCCCCTGCCGGTGCTCCACGCGCGTCAGCCCCGCGTCCGTGGGGCAGAAGAGCGCGCCCGCCACCGCGCACTTCCCTCGCAGCGTCCCCAGCCACGAGCCGTCCCCCGCGTCGGCCCGGGCGCTCGCGCGCACCGCCCCGTCCGGCCCCAGCAGCACCGCGTGGTGCACCGTGCGGCCCCCGGTCTCCTCCGCGAGCAGCAGCCACACGGCGGTCCCGTCGAACACGGCCTCCGCGTCCAGCAACTGTCCGGACGGCCACGGCAGCGCGAGCCCGTCCCGCAGGCCCTTGCGCTCCACGTCGAACAGGAAGGCCCCCCTCAGCCCCGCCGCGCGGTGGAACCCCAGGCCGAACCGGGGCCCCACGAACAGCCGCGTCTGTCCTTGCAGCACGTCGCCCCACCGCTCGGGGCCATACGTGCCGTCCCGCCACAGCCCGCCGCCCACCGCCCAGAACCGGTGGCTGGCATTGGCCGCGAAGACCGGGCGGTTTTCACAGACGTCCACGCCCAGGAACTCCGGCCCCCGGCCCGGCGTGAACACCGCCACGCGTCCGCCCTGCCCCAGCAGCGTGACGTCCCCCTGCACCGCCCAGCGCAGCGACGGGTCCAGCGCGCCGAGCATCACCGTGCGCCCGTCCTCGCGGCGGTACGCGCCGTCCGCGTGGTAGACGAAGCGCACCACCCCGTCCTCCGCGCTCGCGTGCACCACCACGCCACGGGTGGTGAACTTCCGCTTCGCCGTCACCTGCCCGCGCACCGCCGACACCGGCGTGGCCGCCACCGTCGCGTTCGGCTGGCACGAGGGGCACGCGGTCCGCGCGTGCTCCAGGCCGCACGACGCGCACACCGTGAAGCGAAGCCCCTCCAGCACCGGCAGCGGGAACGCACCGCGCCGGTCCTCCACGAACACCTGGTGGAACAGGTGCAGCAGGTCATCCGGCAGCGTGGCCCGGGGCAGCGCGGGCTTGGGGTACTGCACGTCCGGGTGGAACACGGTGACGCGCTGGAGCATCCGTCCCACCGCGTTCAGCCGGGCCTCCTGCGCCTTCGGCTTGTGGATGCCGCCCTGTGGCCCCACGCACAGGAGTGACTGCATCACGGTGACGGCGAAGGCATACCAATCACTCTCCACCGTCGCCGGCCGAGCGGGCGTCAGCGCCTGCGCACCCGGGTCCAACCGCAGCGGGTCCAGGAACTTCTCCGTGAACACCGGGCAGAGGAAGGGACCGAACTGGAAGCTGTCCGCGTCGATGAAGTACGCGTCCGTGCCCACCGTCAGCACGTTCAGGTCGTTGAAGTCCCCCACCACCACGCCGCCCGCATGCACCGCCGCCAGCACGCGGTGCAGCCCCGCCAGCACCGTCACCGCGTCCGCCGCCTTGCCTCCCGCGCGCCGGAACGCCGGCTCGCTCCACCGGCGCAGCGGCTCCACGCCGTCCAGCTTGCGCATCGCATAGCCCAGCACCTCCACGCCCTTCTTGTCCGTGGCCAGGGCATTCGGCGTCACCACGCGCGCCGGCAGGCCCGTGGGGAACGCGCGCAGCTTGCGCTGGTGCTCCGCGAGCCGGGCCTTCGCCGCGGCCTGCTCGGGCACGAGGCCCAGGTAGTCCGGGTGCTCGGGCCGCTTGAAGACCTTGAGCGCGCGGCCATCGCCCAGGTCATACACATCCGCCTCGCCGCCCTTGCCCAGCGCCCTCTGCGGATCCAACCGGACCTTCCTGCCCTCGAGCCAGACGTCCATGGCCTCACGCCCTCCCCATCCGGCGGCGCAGCACCACCAGCGTGGTGTCGTCCGTCAGCAGCCCCGGCGCGCGCAGCAGCCGCCGCTCCGCGAAGTCCGCGCGCACCGACTCGCGGTTGAGCTGCGCCAGCCGCCGTCGCACCGCGTCCGGGTTCGTGAAGTAGCGGTCGTCCGTCCAGAACCGCGACAGCGGCCCCACCGGCTCGTCGCGCTCCGGCAACCGCGCCTGCGCGAGCCCCAGCAGGTCCCCCACCCCATCCGTGCCCACCAGCAGCGCGTGCACGTCGTCCGTGGGCAGCAGCGCCCGGGGAACCAGCGGCACGTCCTCGCCGCGCAGCAGCGCGTACGCCAGATACGGCGGCGCGTTGCCCGGGAACGGTCCCAGCGCGTGCACCTCGCCGTTGAGCATCCACACCCCGTCCCCCGACGAGAAGACCAGCGTGTGCGCCGGCGTCATCACCGCCCCCACGAGCGTGAAGAGCAGGTCCCCCAGCACGTCTCGCCCCAGCGCGGACACAAGGCCCTCCATCAGCTCCAGCACGTCCCCGCGCAGCCCCGGAAGGAAGTCCGGCCCGTCCACCGTCTCGCCCCGAGCCAGCCGCGCCTGCGCCGCCTGCGCCAGCCGCCGCACGCCCAGCTGCGCCCCCAATTCGCTGCACGGCTGGCTGCCACACCCGTCCGCCACCACCACCACCAGCCCGTGCTCGCTCTCCCGGACGCAGGCGGCGTCCTGGTTGTTGCGTCCCGAGCGCGCGTGCTCCCGGCCCTGCACCGAACCCACCGCGACGTCGAAGGGCAGCGTGGACATGGCTCTCCCGTGGCCCTCGAAGGGCACGCACGACGGAACCTGCTGGCGAGAGGACGGCCCCACGCCGTCCGACTTCGTGTATCTACGACACAAACATAGTGTCTGAATGACACGAAGTCAAGGCGACGTGGGACAACCTGTCAGCGGAGGGCAGGGGAGATGGCGGGAGGTCCGGGGGCTACAGCTCGAAGTTGAAGCCGGCCTTCTCGAGCTGTTTGTACTTCTTGTGGTCGAACCGGTAGAGGCGTGCGGCGCGGTGGGAGACGTCCTGCTCCACCTCGTCCAGTTCCTCCAGCAGGTCCATGGCGAGGATCTTCTTGCGGAAGTTGCGCTTGTCGAGCTCGCGCTCCAGCACCGTCTCGTACAGCCGCTGGAGCTGCGACAGCGTGAACTTGGGCGGCAGCAGCTCGAACCCGATGGGCTGGTAGCGCACCTTGCCCTTGAGCCGTTGCAGCGCGGTGGCCAGCACGTCCGCGTGGTCGAACGCGAGCTTCGGCGTGTCCCAGACGGAGAACCACGCCGCCTCGCGCGCGTCGGTGGACGCCTGGAGGTGGTGCTGGGACAGCTTCACCAGCGCGAAGTACGCCACGGTGATGACGCGGCCCCGGGGGTCGCGGTCCGGCGAGCCGAACGTGTACAGCTGCTCCAGGTGGCTGGTGCGCAGGCCCGCCTCTTCCTCCAGTTCGCGGCGCGCGGCGTCCTCCAGCGACTCCTCCATGCGCACGAAGCCGCCGGGCAGCGCCCACCGGCCCTGGTACGGCTCCACCCCGCGCTGGATGAGCAGCACCTTGAGGTCCTCCTCGTCCAACCCGAAGACGACGCAGTCCACCGTCACCGCCGGGCGCGGGTACTCATAGGTGTGGCTCACGTGGAAACCCTCCGGCCAGCATCGTGTCCAGAGGACACGGTGCCGGCAAGCGCCTTCGCGACTGGGAGGCGCAGGGCGGCTGGACAGGTCTCCATCAGCTCGTGAGCCCCCGCGCTCCGAAATCCTCCGCGAGACCACGCGCCCCACGCAGCGGCAGCGGTGGGCCGCGATGGGGTGATGGAGCGGAAGCCAGGAAGGTCCATGGACAGGGTCCCCCTGTCGGGAGCGGTGTCCACGAACTGGTCCAACAGTCGGACCAGTTCGCGGCGTCCGCCCCCCGAGGGCGCGCTGTCACGACGAGTGCCGAGGACGGTGGGCCCTTCGCGTGCATGTCAGACCCGTCTGGTTGGATGGGCGAAGCATGGGCGAGAGGGGCGGCGGAGATGGTGAGGGTGGGACTCGTGGCGTATGTGGAGGAGCAGATCGAGCAGGACATCGCGCTGAGGCGGCTGCCGAGGAACGGGCGGCTGGCCTCGGAGCGGGTGATGGCTCGCTGGTATGGCGTGAGCCGTGGCACGGTGCGTGAGGCCTTGCGGCGGCTGGCGGCACGGGGCCTGGTGGTGCAGCACCCCGGACGCCAGGCGAGAGCGGTGGCGCTGGACGAGTCCCTGACGCTGGAGAACCTGGGACTGGCGCTGCATGCCGAGCGCTCCGAGGAGTGCCGGCGACTGCTGGAGGGCTTCTTCAGCCTCAAGCGGCAGGTGCTGGTGGAGCTGCTTTCCGACTGCTGCGCGAATGCCTCCCTCATGGGTCTGGCGCCGCTGGAGGACACCCTCTTCCAGCTCTGGGACGCGGCGCGC
The DNA here is from genome assembly GCF_042231735.1 of Corallococcus exercitus. Classification (GTDB taxonomy): domain Bacteria; phylum Myxococcota; class Myxococcia; order Myxococcales; family Myxococcaceae; genus Corallococcus; species Corallococcus exercitus_B. The sequence goes on along the minus strand of NZ_CP102577.1, from coordinate 7,061,696 downwards.
TGGTACCCCGGGGAGCGCTGCGCGCAGCTCGAGTTCGAGTTGCTGCGGCTGGCGGCCCACACGGCCGGGCGTCCCGGACACCTGCTCCTCATCCAGTCACTGCAGCGCGCCTTCCGGGGCATTGCGGCCCGGTTGCTGCCCTTCATGGGCGGCGAATCGCTGCGCCAGTGGGTCATCTGCGCGAAGGGTGCCTTGGCCGAGCGTGACGTGCGGGCGCTCCAGCACCAGCTGCCGGCGCTGCTGAAGGCGTGTGATGAGCAGGTGCTCGACCAGTTCGCCCCACGTCCTCGGGAGCATGAATCTCCCGAGGCCCCTCACGCGCAGGAGTGCAGCCTCGAAGCCCCTTCGGCAGGCACAGCGCGGACTGATGCCTCCGAGGCACACCCCTGCGTTGAAACGCGTGGCCCCGCCGACAGCGTATCCGCCATCAAGCAGGACGATGCGCTTGAGGCCTGCTCATGCGTTGAGGAGCAGGGCTCCGGCGACTTCGTGTCAGCCCTCGGGCAGCACGACGCGATGGAGACATCCCCTCACGTTGAGGAGCACGGCCCTGGCGGCCTCACGCCAGTCGACGCGGCGCCTGGGGTTGCACCGCATGCCACTGGACAGGCCCGCCCCTTGGAGCCGGACAGGGCGGAGCCGCTGTCGCCAGCAGGATTGACCTCGGACGCCTCCGCAGGAGCCGTGCTTCCGCGCCGGATACGGACTTCTGGCCACCTCGGCTAGACGGCGACGAGCCGGCCCAGGCGGCGCCAGTCGACCAGCTGGACGTTCTCCTCCGCCAGGTCGAACTCCAGCGAGCGGCGCATGCCCAGCACGTCGCCGCCCATCTGGAAGGGCACCTCGCGGTCGAAGTCCATCCGCAGGCGCTCCACGAAGAAGTCGTGCATGCGCGGCATGGGGTGCTCGCCGCGCCACAGGCGGAACATGTTGCGCGTGGCCTCCATCACGCCCGCGCCGTACACGCGCACCGACAGCCGGTGCGGCACCGCCTGCGCGAACGGGAACGCCTTGAAGCCGAAGCCCCACTCCGGCGTCGTCGCCGCGCCCGCCACGCCCGCGGGGCCCTGGTACAAGAGCTGCCCCGCCCCGCCGTTGGGCACCGGCCGCACCGCGCCCGTCGCGTCGATGGTCAGCGCGGACGCACCCAGGTTGTAGACGGAGACGTTCGGGTTGCCCTCGCCGAACAGGTGGCGCGGCACCGTGCGCGTGAACATGGCGCCCAGGTAGCCGCGCAGGCCGGACTGCGCCTTCTTCAGCGGCCCGGCGGAGGCGAGCTGGTTCTTGAAGTCCTGGATCATCTCCGCGTCCCAGCCCGTGCCCGCGAAGGGCGCCACCCGGCCCTCCACCCGCACCAGCGAGAAGGGACGCAGGGGCGGCAGGCGCTCGCCGTACGCGGCGATCTGCTTCAGCGCCACCTGGGGACGCGGCGCGCCGGTGACGCGGGCCCAGGCATTGCCCGTCCCCAGGGGCAGCACGCCAATGGCCGGCAGGGCGACGCCCTGGGAGCGCAGCTCGTTGAGCAGGCCGGTGATGGTGCCGTCGCCCCCGCCCGCGAGCAGCAGGCTGGGCGGGTCATGGCGGAGCTGGTCCACCCACTCCCGCGCCTCTTCCAGGGAACGGGTCAAGGCCACCCGGGCCCGGGGGAGCAGGTCTCTGACGAGCCCGCCCATCCCCTCGGTCCCTTTACGCGCACGCAGATTGACGAGGACGGCGATGTTCATGGCGGGCGCGACTCTTCCCCAGTTCATGTCATGGCCCCGTCACGAAAAGCGCCCCGGCATGGGGACGCCCCTTGGGAACATGGTCATCACGCGCCCAGCGCGTGGGCGAGCCGCGCCTCCAGGTGACGCTCGGCCGCACGCCGACGCAGCGTCACCGCCGCGGCGGCCAGTCCGCCGGCCACCAGCAGCCGCCGCAGCCATGTTTTTCCGGTGCCGTGGTAACCCCCCGACGCCGAGTCCCCTTCCGCCATGGGCTGGAAGACGTTGCCGGAAGTGGGGCCCTGCCGCTGGTTCTTGAAGTGCAGCACGTCCGTGCCGGACTTCATGGTGCGCTCGAACGTGCGGGGGAACAGGCCGTGCATCGCCGAGAAGCTCCTCCCGGAGCCCCCCACCATGACCTCGTCCTGCGGGTGGCGCAGCACGCGGAGGATGGTGCGGGCCACGCGCTCCGGCGTGTAGACGGGCTCCACCGGGCGGATGCGCCAGCCGGTGTAGTTGGCGGTGTGGCGCCACAAGGGCGTGTCGATGGCGGCGGGCATCACCGTGCACACGTCGATGCCCGTCTCCAGCAGCTCCTGGCGCAGCGACGCGGAGAAGCCGCGCACCGCGAACTTGGAGGACACGTAGGCGCTCAGGTACGGCGCGGGCACGGCGCCAAAGGTGGAGGACACGTTGACGAGCGTCCCGTAGCCCTGGCGCCGGAACTGCGCCAGCGCCGCCCTCGCGCCGCTCACCGTGCCGAAGAAGTTGGTCTCCATGAGCTGGCGGAACGCCTCGTCCGGCGTCTCCTCCAGGCTGCCCAGCATGTAGACGCCCGCGTTGTTCACCCAGCCGTCGAAGTGGCCGAAGGCGCCCACCGCCGCTTCCGCCAGCTTCCGCACCGCCGCGGCATCCGCCACGTCCGTGGGCACCACCAGGGCCTGGACGCCGTGGGACTCGCACTCGGCCGCCAGCTCCTCCAGGGAGTCCTCCCGGCGCGCGGCGAGGACCACGTGGGCGCCCTTCTTCGCCAGCAGCAACGCCGTGGCCCGGCCGATGCCGCTGGAGGCGCCCGTGATGACGATGACCTTCTTCTTCCAGATGCGATCCATGGAGTGGGGTCCTTGTGGCTGGCTCGACGGCCCCCGGGGCCCGAGCGTTCAAGAGGGTCGGTGGGCGCCTCGTCCATGACGCCGCACGTCGGAGAAGGTGGGGATGGCCCCGACGTCCTACCCGGGCCACCGGCGACTCACCTGGAGGGCAGCCAGCGAGGCAGGGGGCCCGGAATCCGGACGGAGGTCCACGCGCGGGACCGGGGAGCGGGGGCCGGGGGTCGCTGGCCTGGAGGGTGGACAGTCCGGTAGAGGACGGAACGCGGCCTGCATCGCCGGTCCGGCCATTCCTTCCACACCCACGTGACCATGCCCTTCCGACCGAAGCCGTCCGCGTTCGCGCTGCTGCTGTGCCTGCTGTGCGCCACCGCCACGTGGGCCTCGCCCCACCGGCTGGTGGTCTCCAGTGGAGACTGCCGGGACGCGGAGCTGAGCGGCCAGTCCAAGGCGTTCTACGACGCCCTGCGCTCCCGCCCCGAACAGCGCGTGCTGGGCGTCCCCGAGTTCGCCGAGCGCCTCTTCCCCGCGTCCTCGCGCTCCTTCGAGGACCTCCAGCGCCAGCTGGACGCCGCGCAGGACCAGTTCTACGAGGGCCGCAACGCCCGCGCGGCCCAGCTCCTGGACGACGCCCTGCGCGACATCCGCCGCCTGCCGCCGGGCGAGCCGCGCTGGAAGCTCTTCGCCCACGCGCAGCTCCTGCACGGGCTCAACCACCGGGCGCTGGGGCGGACGAAGGACAGCGACGCCGCCTTCCTCCAGGTGCTGCGCCTGCAGCCGAAGTACCAGCTGGACCCGGACCAGTACGCCCCCTCCATCCGGCAAGCCTTCGAGAAGCTGCGCCGCGAACAGGCCCGGACGCCCAAGGTGAAGCTGTCCTTGAAGTCCACGCTGCCCGCGTCGGACGTGTACCTGGAGGGCTTGAGCGTCGGGCAGACGCCGCTCACGCTGGAGCTGCCCGCCGGGGCGTACGAGCTGTCCATGGTGAAGGGGGACGCGGTGAGCTTCCCCCGCCAGGTGCAGGCGCAGGGGGCGGACACGCCGCTCCTGGTGGACCTGGCCTATGAGGGGTCGGTGACGGCCGCGCCCTTCCCGTGCCTGTCCGCCGCGGACGGCAGCGAGGAGCGCACCTGGAGCCACGCGGTGCGCCTGGGCGGCACGCTGGGCGTGGAGGAGGTCATCGTCGTGCGGCTGGAGCGCCCCAGCAGCGGGCCCAAGTGGTTCGCCGCCACGGTGCTCAACGTCGAGGGCGGGCAGAAGCTGCGCGAGGGCGGCTTCAAGACGCAGGGCCTGGACGCGCCCGGCGAGGCGCTCTCCGCGCTGGTGGACTTCGTCACCACCGGACGCTCGCCCTCCAACCTCGTGGTGATGAACAACGCCAACGGCAAGGCGCCCTGGGACGCAGGGAGCCATCGCGGCACGGCGGCCTCCGGCACGGGCGCGGACCTCACCGCCCCCCACCTGCTGTCGGAGGACGGGGCCAGCGGCGAGGCGGCCCCCCGGACGGGCCTGCGCACGGCGTCGTACGTGGCGGTGGGCGCGGGCGTGGCGGCGCTGGGCGGCGCGGGCGTGGTGCGGCTGTTGGCCCAGAAGGACCTGAACGGCCTGGAGGACCGCCGCGCGGCCAACGGCGGCCAGCTCGTCAGTACGGATGCCCGGGCCGTGGCGCTGCGCGACTCGCTGGTGGGCAAGAGCCACCTGATGACGGGGCTGCTCGTGGGCGGCGGCGCGGCGGTCGTCACCGGGGCGGTGCTCTTCCTCGTGTCCTCGCCCGCGAAGCCAGCGCCCGTGACGCTGGGGGTGGCGGCGGACGGCACGGGCGCGGCGGCGAGCGTGTCCGGATCGTTCTGAGGGGACGTTCCCGGCCGGAGGTTCCTGGCCGGGAAGCACCGGGCGCGTAGAGTCGCCCCATGCGCGCTTCCCTCCTGCTGTTGCTGTTCACGGCGAGCACCGCCCTCGCCGCGCCCCGGACGTTCCGCGTCGACTACTTCCACACCGGCAACGCCACCGAGGAGCGCTTCAGCCTGGAGCGGCTCGTGGTGGAGCCGCTGCCCTGGCCGGGCCACCCGGCGCGGGCCATCGACGAGACGAACCTGGGCAAGTACCTCTTCGAGGTGCGGGACCGGCAGACGAACCGGCTCCTGTACTCGCGCGGCTTCGCCTCCATCTTCGGCGAGTGGGAGCTGACGGACGAGGCGAAGCAGGCCCACCGCACCTTCAGTGAGTCGCTGCGCTTCCCCACGCCGGACCGCCCCGTCCAGGTCATCCTGAAGAAGCGCGACGCCCAGAACGCCTTCCGGGAAGTCTGGTCGCTGGCGGTGGACCCGAGGGACCCCTTCGTGGACCCGTCCTCGCCGCCCGCGCCGGGCCCGCTGCTCAAGCTGCTGGAGAACGGACCGCCGCAGGACAAGGTGGACTTCCTCATCCTGGGGGACGGCTACACGGAAGCCGAGCGCGCCAAGTTCGAGAAGGACGCGCGCAAGCTGGTGGACACCCTCTTCAGCTACTCGCCCTTCAAGGAGCGCAAGGCGGACTTCAACGTCTGGGGGCTGATGCCCAAGGCGGCCGAGTCCGGCATCTCGCGGCCCTCCACCGGCGTCCACCGCCGCCCGCCCCTGGGCTCCACCTACGACGCCTTCGGCGCCGAGCGCTACATCCTCACCTTCGACAACGAGGCGCTGCGCGACACCGCCGCCTTCGCGCCCTACGAGTTCGTCGAAATCCTGTCCAACGGCAACACCTACGGCGGCGGCGGCATCTTCAACCTCTTCAGCACCGTGGCCGCCGACAGCTTCTGGGCCCCCTACGTCTTCGTCCACGAGTTCGGCCACCACTTCGCGGGGCTGGCGGACGAGTACTACACCTCCGCCCCCATCTACGGCGCCGCGCCCGCGGAGCGGGTGGAGCCCTGGGAGAAGAACGTCACCGCCCTCCACGACCCCGCCCGGCTCAAGTGGAAGGACCTGGTGGCCCCCGGCACCCCGCTGCCCACGCCCTGGAATCAGCCCGCCTATGACGCGCATGCCCTGCAGGTGCAGCAGCGGCGGCAGAAGATCCGCTCGGAGCGCAAGCCCGAGGCGGAGATGGACGCCCTGTTCGTGTCGCAGCGGGACTGGGAGGAGAAATTCCTGGGCACGCAGAAGTTCTCCGGGAAGGTGGGCGCCTTCGAGGGGGCGCACTACGAGGCCAAGGGGTACTTCCGACCCCAGATGGACTGCATGATGTTCACCCGGGACCGGGTGCCCTTCTGCGCGGTGTGCCAGCGCGGCATCAGCGAGGTCATCGACCTGTACGCGGGTCCACCCTCCGCTCCGGCGCGGAAGAGTCCCTGACTTCCTTTGATTCCCAGGCCCCTGGGCGTCCTTTCAGGTGACAGGGACGTAGCAGGTGGTTGGGCAAATGGACGCCCCTCGGTTTTCGGGTGTAAGGGGGACCGCATCTGCGGTCTGGACCCCCATGGGAGGCATTCACATGCTGAAGCGGAGCCTGAAGCGAAGCTGGCTGCCGGCGCTCGTCACCACCGTGTTCGTCACGGTGGGCACGGGTTGCGGCGACGAGTGTGTCGATCAGTTCGACTGTCGTGACAAGGGCGCGGCCCCCTCGGGGCAGGTCTATGCCTGCGTGGAGAACAAGTGCGAGCTGCGCACGGTGAACACGCCGGAAGCGGACGCGGGCACGGACGCGGGCACGGACGCCGGCACCACGGACGCCGGTACGGACGCGGGCACCCGCACGAACATCGCCGCGTTCATCGCGGCCCCGGCGGGCGCGCAGGCGACGCCGCTGCCCATCAACGCGCTCGTGACCTACCTCAAGCCCGCGGTGACGGGCAGCACGGAGGCCCCCGGCTTCTTCCTGCAGGCCGAGGCGAACGGACCGGCGATGTTCGTGCTGGGCTCCGCCTCCACCACGACGGTCGCCGTGGGTGACCTCGTGACGCTGAACGTCACGGAGAAGGAAGTCACCGCCGGGCTCAACGTGGCGAAGACCGTCACCGACCTGACCGTGGTGAGCCAGAACAACAACGTGTCGAACCTGGCCACCGAGACGCCCCCGGGCCTCAAGGTGGACATCTCCGGCGAGAGCAGCTTCGAGGACGCGGGCACCGCGGCGACCTACGAGAGCCGCCTGGTGACCCTGTCCGGCACGCTGGCCGCGGAGGGCGTCAGCGGCACGGGCTTCGCCGGCTTCCCGGTGGCCACCACGGGTGAGCCGACGACCGCCACCAGCAACCTGCGCCTGCGCGTGCCGGCGCCCGTCCGCACGGAGCTGGACCTGGTGTCGGGCTGCGACGTGACCGTGCCCACCGGCATCGTCTGGCGCTTCAACGCCCAGACGCAGGTGTCCGTGTTCCTGCCCGAGCAGGTCACCGTCAACAGCTGCCCGGCCCCCTCCGCGCTCAGCGCGACGGCGCCGTCCAGCACCCAGGTGCGGATGACGTTCGACCGCCGCATCGCGCCGGCGAGCGTCACCGACGCCGCCACGCAGTTCACGTTCGACAACGGCCTGCAGGCGCAGAGCGCGACCGTGAACGGCAAGGAAGTGGTCGTGACCACGACCGAGCAGAGCTCCGGCACGCAGTACACGGTGGCGGTCTCCGGGGTGACGGACACGCTGGGCAAGGCCATCGTCACGCCGAACTCCACCCAGTTCCAGGGCTTCTCGCTGCTGGCTGTCCACGGCGGCCGCCTGGTGCTCACCGGGACGGGCTTCACCGGCGCGACGGCGGTGACGATTGGCGGCACGGCGCAGACCTTCACGGTCGACTCCGACACGCAGATCACCGTCACCAACGTGCCGGACACCACCCCGGTGGGCGCGTCCCAGCCGGTGGAGATCACCACCCCGGGCGGCGCCGTGAGCGCGGGCAACGTGCCCGTCGCGCATCTGGTCATCAACGAGCTGGACGCCGACACGACGGGCAACGACCTGTTGGAGTTCGTGGAGATCGCCACGGGCGTGCCGAACCTGTCGCTGTCCGGCTTCTCGCTGGTGCTGTTCAACGGCGGCTCCAATGACCAGTCGTACCTCGCCGTCGACATCAACGGGAGGACGGACGCCAACGGCCTGCTGGTGATCGGCAACACGGGCGTGACCCCGGCGCCGGCCATCACCATTGCCAACAACACGATCCAGAACGGCGCGGACGCGGCGGCCATCTACCAGGCCCCGACGAGCGCGTTCCCCAACAACACCGCAGTCACGGCCACCAACCTCATCGACGCCATCGTCTACGACACGGCGGATGCGGATGACACGGGCCTGCTCGACGTGCTGCTCGGCGCGGGTCCGGAGCGCGTGCAGATTGACGAGACGGGCGCCTCCACCCCCGACGCCAACTCCATCCAGCGCTGCGATGCGGCGCGCAAGGATGGCCGCGTGTTCAGCCGCGTCGCGGCGCCGTCGCCCGGTGCGGTCAACGCCTGCCCCCAGTAGTCGCAGGGCCTGACACCTCGTCGTGACACAGGGCCGCGTTCACCCCTCGGGTGAGCGCGGCCCTTCTTCTTGGAGTACTCCAGCACCGTGGACGCGGTGTCCATCAACCGCTCCCCGGACCTGGCGCCGGACGCGGGCTTCGTGCCGCACACCCCGCTGACGCCCGGGCTGCGGTCCTCGCCGGGCCGGCGCGCGGACGGCGGCGTGTTCCAGTCAGCGCAGCGGCGGGGACTCGGGGTTGGGTCCGGGCGTCTTGCGCACGGGCACCGCCTCCACGTCCCGGGCAATCCACTCCTGGCCCTGGTCCTCGTAGGTGACGCGGATCTCATCGCCCTCGGACAGGTCGCGCAGCTGCGCGTTCTCGTCGTCGCGCTTGAGCCGCGTGGCCTCGTCCACGCGGACCTCCTGCTCCTGGCCGTGGCCGTCCACGAAGAGCAGCTCGTCGTCGCCCACCCAGGACACCCGGCCCGCGGCCCAGCCCATGGGCCGCGGCTGCTGACCGGAGCCGCCCGTTCCCTCGGGGGCCGGAGCGGGGGCCGGCGCCCCCTTCACCTCCGCGCCCGCGTTCTTCAGGGCCTTCGGATCCACGGTCTCCTTGGAGGCCATCAGCCCGCGCAGCACCTCCGAGCGGCCCTCGCGGATCTTCGCGGGAGGCCCCTCCGGCTTCGGCTCTCCGTCGCCGCACGCGGACAGTCCCCCGAGTCCCAAGAGGCCCAGCACCAGCAGGCCCGCCGTCCCGCGCATTCCTCGCATTGGCCACGTCCTCCCGCGTCGTGCGAAGGGGCCCGCGTCCTCCATGGACTCCTCCACGGCGGCACGGGCCCGGTCTCCTCACGGTCAAGATGCGGACACCCCGCGCCGCCGGGAACCACGAACGTCCGGACCTGGATGCGGCCACCGGGAACGACCTCCCTCCTGGCTGGAAGGCAGGCGAGCGCGAGCCCCCCTGGGCCCTGGTGCACTGCGCTAGCGCGGCGCCTGTCCGCCCAGGAGCCAGTCACGGACCGCGACGAAGCGCGCCGTGGGTGCCGCGGCCTTGCGCCAGGCGACCCAGAGCGTGCCTCGGGGGCGCCTCGCGGAGCGCCGGCCCGGCTCCGGCGTGAGCGTCACCACCCGCTTCTCCTTCACGGCGGGCGCCACCAGGTAGTCGGGCAGCACCGCCAGCCCCGCGCCCGCCTCCACCAGGGCCAGCATCTCGTCCAGGTTGGCGATGCGGCACGCCACCTGCGCCGGCAGCGGCTCCTTCGGCCCGAAGGCGGAGCGCCACCAGGGCGCCAGCATCGCCAGGTCCGCGTCGAAGGCGATGAAGCGATGCGCGCCGTAGTCCCGGGCCGTGCGCGGCGTTCCCCACCGCTTCAGGTACGAGGGCGCGGCCACGGCGACGAACTCCTCCTGGGCCACCGGCCGGACCTCCAGGCCGGGCGCGTCCGGCAGCAGCCCGAGGATGCCCAGGTCCAGCGCCCCCTCCAGCAACGCCCGGGACACGCGGCTGGGCACGTCGAAGCGCACGTCCAGCCGCAGCTCCGGGTGGCGCGCCAGCAGGCCCGGCAGGCGGGGCCGGAGCCAGTACCGGAAGAAGGGCCAGGGCCCGCCCAGGGACACCTCGCCGCGCACCGCGCGCTGGGCTTCCGAGGCCGCCTCCAGCGCCGCGTCCAGCGCGGGCAGGTGTTCCCCCAGCCGCGCGACGAGGGCGGCACCGGCCGGGGTGAGCCGGGCCCTGCGCCCCACCCGTTCGAACAACGCCACGCCGGCGTGCCGCTCCAGCGCCTTGAGCTGCTGGCCCACGGCGGAGGCGGTGATGCCCAGGCGCGCGGCGGCGGCCGCCTGCGTGCCCGCCCGGCTCACCTCCCACAGCGTCCAGAGCGCTTCGTGATTGCCAAGCATGGCTTCAGTTTATGTGAAGGGACTCGCGGTTTTCTTGGGGACGGTCCGGACGTATTCCTCCCCCATCGCCCCATCCGGACAGGGGCTTGAAGGAGACGCCCCATGGAAGCGCTGACCGCCGTGAAGGTCCTGCTCATCGTCACCAGCCACTCGCAGTTCGGGAGCACCGGGGAGAAGACGGGCTTCTGGCTGGAGGAGCTCGCCGCGCCGTACGCGCGGTTCACCCAGGCCGGAGCCCAGGTGGACATCGCCTCGCCGCTGGGTGGCAAGGCGCCGGTGGATCCGCGCAGCGAGAAGGAGTCCACGGAGGACACGCGTGCCTTCCTCGCGGATGCCCAGGCGACGAAGAAGCTGGCGAACACGAAGGTGCTCGCCCAGGTGAAGGACACCTACGACGCCTACTTCGTGGTGGGCGGGCACGGCGTGATGTGGGACCTGTCTCAGCACGCGCCCACGCACCAGCTGCTGTCCGCAGGCTACGCGCGGGGCGCGGTGGTGGCGGCCGTGTGCCACGGCCCGGCGGCGCTGGTGGGCGTGAAGGGCCCGGACGGCAAGCCGCTGGTGGCGGGCAAGCGCGTGGCGGGCTTCAGCAACGCGGAGGAGCAGGCGGCGAAGTTCGACGCCATCGTCCCCTTCCCCCTGGAGACCCGGCTGCGCGAGCTGGGCGCCCGCTACGAGTCCGGCCCGCTGTGGAAGAGCTTCACGGTGCGCGACGGGCGGCTCGTCACCGGGCAGAACCCGGCGTCCTCCGCCGCCACCGCGCAGGAGGTCCTCAAAGCCCTGGCCGAGAAGAAGCAGGCCCCGGCCTCCAAGGGCTGAAGGCCCGTCGCACAGGAGCCGCGGTCAGCCGAACTGGAAGCCGGAGATGCGCGTCCCCATCATGGCGCCGGTCCAGGCGGTGGTGCCCCGGTCCGCACCGGCGGCGCCGGCGACGACCATCAGGGGGAGCAGGTGCTCCTCGCGCGGGTGGGCGAGCCGCGCGAAGGGCGCCTGCGTCCACTGCGTGAGCATCTCGTCACGGATGGACGCGGGGGCCGTGGCGGCGTCCTGGACCCAGGCGTCGAACTTCGCGGAGACCTCGTGCGCGCGCGGGTCCCCGAAGGCGCGCAGGTTGTGGAACGTCAGCCCGCTGCCGATGATGAAGATGCCCTCGTCGCGAAGCGGCGCGAGCGCCCGGCCCATGGCCAGGTGCTCCGAGGGATCCAACCCCTGCTTCAGCGACAGCTGGACGCAGGGGAGGTCCGCCTCCGGGTACGTGAGCTTCAGCGGGATGAAGGTGCCGTGGTCGTAGCCGCGCGCGCTGTCTTCCGCCGTGGCGAAGCCCGCCGAGGAGAGCAGCTCGCGCACGCGCGCGGCGAGCCGTGGGTTGCCCGGCGCCGGCCAGGTGATGCGGTACGACTCCGGCGGGAAGCCGGAATAGTCATACAGGATGGGCGGCGCTTCGGACGTCATCACCGTGGCCACGGGCTCCTCCCAGTGGGCGGAGATGACGAGCAGCGCCTTCGGCGGCGTCGCGAGGCGCTGGCCCACCTGACGCAGGTACGTCGCGAGCGACTGGACCTCCGCTTTCGGAAGGCCCATCTCCACGAACGGCCACGGGCCGCCACCGTGCGGGATGAAGACGACGGGCAGGCGCGAAGGGCTGGAAGGGTCGGTCGGCATGGGGGCTCCCGGCGCCATTCAACTCCACGGGCGGACCGGAGCACCACCGCACTCCGAGTGGAGCACGGCATGCGCTTGAGACGCGGTGTCTTCTGCTATGAACCGGCGTGGGGGACGGAGGTGTGGTCCCGTCGCGATGGGGGTGTCATGAAGAGCATCATCGGCTGGGCGCTCGCCGCGTTCGGCGTCTTTGGCATTGGCAGCGAAATCGACAAGCTGATCAAGGGCACCGCGGAACACACGTTCGCGGGGACCATCCTCGGCGCCGTCTTCGTCCTCGGAGGCATGGCGCTCATCCGCTCCGCGCGGCGCGCGAAGCTGCCGCCCGAGTTGAGGGATGCGCCGGTGATGCGGTCCGCCCTGGATGCACGCGACGTCGAGCGGGTCGTGCTCACCTGCGCGAAGGAGCACGGGGGCCGCGTCACCATCGCGGAGGTGGCGGCGGCCACTCAGCTGTCGTTCACCGAAGCCAAGGAAGTGCTCGAGGAGCTGGCGCGCGCCGGAGCCTGCACCGTGGACGTCACGGAGAACGGCGCGTTCATCTACGAGTTCAGCGGCCTGATGCCGCGCGAACCCGCCCGCGCGGCCCTCAAGTCCTGAGCGTCGCGCCGCGGCGCTAGCGCCCCAGCTTGAGGGTGACGGTGGCGGAGTCCTCCACCGTCCCCTTCAGCGTGAAGCGCAGCTCCCAGACGCCGGGCATGAAGAGGTCCGCGTCGGACACCTCGAAGGCCCCTGGCTCGCGCGCGGTGACGCGCGGGACCTCGGAGATGCCGTGGCCCATGGCCGGCATCCAGGGCTGGACGGTCAGCACGACACCGGGCACCGGCTTGCCCGACACGGCGTCGGTGACGCGCACCTGGAAGGCCTGAACGCCCCTTCGAAGGGGCGTCGTCCGCGAAAGGACCTCCACGCGGAGCCGGCCCGATGCGCTGGCCACCGTCCCCACGGTGACGGCCGCGCTCACCTGCCCCGCGTCGCTCCCGGCGTCTGGACCGCCGGAGGGCGTCGCGCCCCACAACAGCATCCCCATCAGCAGTGCTTTCATCATTCCTGCCATGTAGCGGAAGGGGCCCGCCTGGGTTCTGCGACAAGGTGTCGCATCGCGCCCGCGGTCTGGATGCGAGAGGGTGCGCCGCCATGTCCGCCCCTCCGTCCTCTTCGCGGGTGTTCGTGGTGCTGGGAGCCGCGGGGCTGACCGTGTCCGCGCTCGCATGCGCCGCGCTCGTGGTGGTGCTGGACTTCGCCTGGTCGGAGGCGCCCCCTGTTCACGCCTCATGGGAGCTGGAGGTACCGCCTCCTGTGTATGGCCCGCTGCCCGCGCTCACGCTTCGCGATGAACGAGGCCAGCCGCTGGAGCGCGGACAACTCCAGGGACAGCTCACCCTGCTCCCATTCACGTGGGAGCCAGAGGCACCTTCCCTCCCCGTCCTGCGACAGGTCCAGGAACGGCTGGAGGCCGACGGCGTTCCGGTCCGGGTCGTCATCGCGACGCCGCTCGACTCCACGGTGCTCCACCCGGATTGGCAGCGGCTCCAGGACAGCGGACGCCTCCTGTTGCTGGTGGATCAACGCCTCCAGGTCCGCGGCGTCTACGACTCCAGCCAAAGCCTCCCCACCTCCGAACGCGTCATCACGGACGCGCGCTGCCTGCGCTCCTGCCGCCTCCCATGAAGCCCATGCCCCATCCCCGCAAATCCCTGCCGTGGCTCGCGCTCGCGGGCGCCCTGCTGCTCTTCGCGCTGCTGTGCATCGCGTGGCCTTCCGTTCAACGCGAGCGTGCGCGCATCGCCGCGGAGAACCTGCCCCTGTACGGCCCGCTCCCACGCTTCGAGCTGACCGCGCAGACGGGGCGGCCCTTCTCCGACGCCGACATGCGGGGCCACCTCTACGTGGCGGACTTCTTCTTCACCCGCTGCCCCACCGTCTGCCCGCTGCTCACGGAGAAGATGCTGCGAGTGCAGCGACAGGCGCGGGAGCAGGGATTGGACCTGCGCTTCGCCTCGTTCAGCGTCGACCCCCGCCATGACACGCCGGAGCGGCTGACCGCCTATGCGCGCGACCACCGCATCGACACGTCCAACTGGACGCTGCTGACGGGCCCGCTGGACGAGGTGGAGACCACCGTCCTGGAGGGCTTCCGGGTGATGATGGGCCGCGACGCGGACGCGGGCGAGGACGACTTCTTCAGCGTCTTCCACGGGGAGCACTTCGTCCTCGTGGACGCCCGGGGACAGCTTCGCGGCTACTACCGCGTCACCGAGGGCGAGGGAGGATTGGAGGCCCTGCTCCGGGACGCCGCGCTGCTGGCACAGGCGCGGGAGTGACGACGCGGGCCGCCTCCCGTACCGTGCCCTTGAGATGACCCATCCCGATCCTGCCGTCATGGCCCTGCTGGACCGCGTCTACAACTCGCGCAACAGCGGCTTCGATGACGAAGGCCGCCACAGCCACCGGATCCCCTCCACCTTCACGGAAGCGGATCATCAGCAACTGAAGGCGGCCGGTCTGGTGCCCAATGTCTTCATCCAGTGGGGACATGACGAGGCCATCGACAAGCTGCGCCAATCCGCCGCGACGGTCGACCTGCGCCCCGCGGCCGATGCGTTCGTGGCCTCGATGGTGTCAGCTGATCTCGCCTGGTTGAGCGTGCTGCCCGCCGCCATCCTGGGGCGGGCCATGCCGGCCCACGCCGAAGAGCCCATGGGAGGAGGCAGTTGCCGTGTCTGCTTCTTCAACGCAGCCGCCATCGACGTCACCCAGGCCGCGTACCTGCGTCACCTGGGGGGTGGGGACTGGGGTGTCGACCAACCGGCCAATGGCGCTCTCGCCCTGGCCGCCGCCATCGACAGCCCGCCTTCCTCCTGGCCCAAGCCCACGCCACGGGATGTCTGGGTGTTCCTCCAGGTGCTCGAGCTGCTGCGCGGCCTTCCCTCCACGGCGCGCTACAGCCAGGCGCGCACCGCGCTCCACAAGGCCGGGCTTCTGAGCGTCAACCGGCCCTCGCGCTGCGGGACCGTGCTGGAGGCGCTCGCGTTCATCGGCATTCTTCAGACACCCGAGCATCCGGGCCTGATGACCCGCTTCACGCCAGCCATCGAGCGCGACCGCCGCCCCTCGACACGCGTCGAGGTGCCGGCGCCGCTGGCCTGGTGGTCCGCGAAGGAGGGCCTCCAGGAGACGCTGGTGGCCACCCTGTTCGGCCATCTCCAACGACCGAAGGCGGAGCCCCCCGCGCCCAGTGCAACCGCCACCGCGCGCCGCAAGACGGCCAGCCCGGCCGGTCCCCGGCCCAAGTCCATCCCGGGCCCGCCGGCGCCGGGCAGCGTGTACGCCATCCGCTTCCGCGAGGACCTGTGGGGCGCCGCCTATTGCCACGAGGTGCGCACCGACGGCGGGGGCATCCTACGAGGCCGGGTGGAGTTCCTCGACCTGCTCTCCCCCACTCCGCCCACGGCGGAGCAGGTGGCGGGCATCGGCTTCCGGGATCGTCTGAATGGCGAGCGCTGGCAGACCTGGTGCGGCGGTCTCGACAAGACCCCCGGGGTCAAACGCATCGCGATGGACGTGCCCGTCCCCCCGCACGGCCAGCCCATGCCGGAACACCTCTCCAAGGGAGGCGCGAGCGAGCTGCAGCGCCTCGCTGGCTGGAACTTCAGGTTCTAAGGGGCGCGGTGTCATCGCCCCGGGCCGTCCTCGATCGGGACGCCATCCCGTGCTGTTCCGGGGAACTCCCGGGTGCGCCCCCTCAATCCACGCTGGAGGGGCACACTGGGGGCACATGGCAAATCCAATCCTGACTTGGGAGCTACCAGCTCCGTTCAGGCTTCGTCATCGGGAAGGAGCGTCCGGAGCAGTTCGTCGTCAGGTCCGAGCGGACGCCAGCCAGGGAACGGCGGATTGGAGAGGAGCACATCGCTGGCCCGGTCAACGCGCTTCTGATGGGTTTCCGGCGTGTAACCACTCCAGCGACCGAGCGCTATGGCAACATCCATACGGGCGTCGTCGTCCATCACGGCCGGCCATCCGTCGGGGAAGTCGTCGGACAGCTCACGCACGAGCACATCGCGCACAAGACGTGTGACCCGCAGACTCTGCTCTGCCTCAGCGAGCAACCCGCTGAACACCTGCACCGCAGCGACATCGTCTTCACCAAGCTCGTCGGCCAGTCCATGCAACGGGACGGCAGGGCGCGCCTCAGCAAATGCGGTGAGCGTGTCGTAACCACGCTCGCGGACCCGCTCATACAGGCGGGCTCTCACGTCGCCCTCCCATGGATGCCGGGCGGTCATGGGCCCCTCCAGGAGACGAAGTTCATTGGGATCTTATAGTCCTTCAGGTGCTTGGCGACGAGCTTCAGGATGGCATCGCGCGTCAACATACGGCCGGCTCGTGTCTCGGCTTTGAGTAACTCGCGCATAAGAAACTGGTTCCATTCACCGGGCCATGTGCGACCCAGGCGCCAGTCACCGCCGCCGTGAATGGCCTCGTGGTGGGCCTGCTCCATCCGGACGCAAAACTGATCGATGTCCATGTCGCCCTTGAAGCCGCGTTGCTCGAACCACTCGCGGTGTTCCTGCGGCATCACGTGGTGCCTCGGAGCGTCCGACATGCCCGCCCCCGCTCTGCCCGTCACCTGCATGCCGCGCACTTCGGGGCTGTCCCCCAGCGCTTCGCGCACGCCCCTGGGCAAGTCCTGGTGCGCCTGGGCCATCGTGACCTGTCCGCCCTGAATGAGGACGGCCGCGCCGACGGCAGGCACGGAGATGACGCCCGCCTGCACGAGCCTTCGCATCATCTCCACCCACTCGGCGGAGACCACCAGTCGCGAGCCCATCATGACGCCGCCTGAACTCATTGCCAGTCCCACGCCCAGTGTCACAGGGGCCGAGGGCGGCGCGCGTGGCAGGGCCATCTTCATCGTGGAGATCATCGTGACCATCTCCACCGCCTGCATCGCCGCGATGACCTGCCCGCCGAGTTTCATGGTCGCGCGGGTTTCTTGATGGAGCGTGTCGAACTCACGCGTCAGCTTCCCCATCAGATGGGGCATCGCGGTCGTCGCCGCCTCCACTCGCTCCGGGTCCAGTGAGGCGAGGTCCGTGAGCGAGGGCTCCATCAGCCCTTGCACGCGATGGAGATCCGCGAAGAGCTTCTCGCCGCTGCACATGGGGCAGTTTCGGAGAATGGCGTCAGCGAGCTGGAGGAAGTCCACCCAGGTGGCCAAGAGGAGCGTCCCGAACTGGGCCGCCTGGAGTTTCGGCCCCGTCATGCGAAGCAGGCCCAGCTCCATGTCCGTGTCGCCGACTTCCGAGGCCGCCTCCGTCAACGCGGTGGCGCTCCCAAGCGCGCCATGAAGCCACGTCACCTGCTTGGAGCCCTGGTCGAGGTAGCGCGTGAAGACACCGGTGAGGCTAAAGCCCCAGAGGTCTGGAGGGCGGGCCGCCAGATTGGTGAACGCGGCCTCGACGTGGGTCAGGGAGCCCTTCACGTCTTTCGTCGCGTCAAGGACTGCCTGCCGCGTCGATGCGGCGCTCCGGGCCCCGCCCCCGACAGCGCCGTCTCCCACGGCGGTCACGTCGTCACGCGGCTGCTGGCGGCGCAGGAGGCGTTGCTCGGGCCCAGCAAAAGCGTGCGGGAGGAAGTTCCGGGCGCGCGGGGACTCATCGCTCGGGGTTTCCACCCAGGAGAGCGGGGAGGCTTCTCGCGGTGCGTAGCTCAAGCTTCGGCCTCGCCCATGCGCTTGCGGCACAGAGGCGCATCCCGTGGCCAGCAGCACCAGGGACAGCAAGAGGACGTCAGCGCGCATTGTCCACCCCCAGGCCCACCGAGGCGAACGCCCCTGGCCGCGGCGTCCCCTCCGGCGTGGGGAAGAGCAGCGTGCCGCCCGTCCCCATCGCGTAGAGCTTCTCGCCCAGCAATCGCCAGCGGGCTTTGGCGGCCCCCAGGTAGCGCGCCCCGGGCCGCCCCATGCCCACTCCGAGCCCCTTCAAAGCCACTTCGAGGCTGCGCGCGAAGAGCTGCACCGCCACGCGCCCGTCCACGTCGAAGCGACCCCAGTTGAAGGCTTCCACCCCCAGCGACAGCTTCAGGTGCTTGGAGAGGCCGCCGTAGCGGACCGCGTCCCAGCCCACCTCCGCCTCGCCATAGGCGGAAGTCCCGTCCGGGAAGTGGGCCTCCGCCAGTGATACTTCCTCCGGCCCCGCCGCTCTGAAGCGCGCCAGCTCGTAGTCCGGGCCGAAGTATCCCTGCCGGAAGCCGCCATGCTGTCTGCGCAGTTCCAACCGCAGCCGCAGGTCCAGCGTGGGTGTCACCGCATCCGCGCCCGCGCCCACCACCGCCCCCCATGCGCCGCCCGCACCGGGCCGTCCTCCCCAACCGGCAAGCAGGTGGGCTTCGAAGCCCGGCCGCACCACCACCACGGCGATTCCGTCCAGGTGCGCCAGCGTCACCGGAGGCGCGTGACCTCCGGCCTCCCCCCAGTCATGCACCGCCGACAGTGCCAGCGTGTAGCGGCCCTGCGCGCGGGGCTGGCCGAAGAGGACGTGCTCCAGGTCCAGCGCGACTTCCGCCCCCATGAGTCGCGCGTCCAGTACGTCCGAGGCGAACGCCTGCGTATAGAGGGGCCCCAGCGTGCCCGTGAGGAAGCCGCCCGCTGGGTGGTAGTCGGGATTGCTTCGGTTGGAGTAGCGCCGCACGAGGTGCGCCGACAGCAGGCTGTAGGACTCCAGCGCGCCGAACCAGACGCCCACGGGCGCGTCGTTCGAGCCCAGTTTGAGGCCGCGCACCACCTGCCCGAAGTCCGAGAGGCTGTCCCAGTCCTCGCGTCGCACGAAGCCCGCGGCCCCACCACCACCCCAGAGGCGCAACCGCACGGGTGTGCCCACGTTGAGGCCGAGCTCCGCGCCTCCGTCGAGAATGAGGGTCGGCTCCACCTGGAGGAAGCCCTCGTCCGCGCCGACGCCCGCGTGCGGCAGGAAGGCCAGCGTCGTCGCCTCCACGCGCAGCAGGTTGCGCCAGGCCTCGTCCCGTGGGCGCCGTTCCTCCTCCACCGGTGGCACCTCCGGGACGTCCTCGGCCCATGCGGCGACCGGCAACAGCAGCCACAGCCAGACAGCCCCACTTCGCGTCATTCGCATCCACGCCCTCAGGAAGTGACTCCTCCGAGGAGAGCAAAGGACACACGTCTGACATTCAGCCCGGCACCTGCCGGTCCCCGAGTTCATCGTGCTGGACCGGCTGCTCAACGCCAGCGCCCAGGACCTGATGACCCCCAGGGCCCTGGGAACACCGCGGGCCCTCTGGTCCGGAGGGCTCCAGGTCAGTCGCAAGAAGACCTACGCGGCGTACCGCCACGACATGAAGCACCCGCTCCGGGAACGCGTCGAGCGGTTCTCCGAGGTGGAGAGCAGGCGCATTCGCCGGATAGGAACTTCGCCTCCCCAGAAGTTCTCATCCGTGATGGATGAGCTCCTGATCAAGACCCGGGCCCGCCGCGACCGGGCCCCGTGATGCCGGCCGCTACTGAATGGCGAAGATGAGCGTCACCTTCGCCTGCACCGTCTGCTCCTCCGGCTGGATGGGCGTGGTGGGCGCGGCTCGCGACTCCGCCATGTCCATGGCGAAGGTGGCCGGGTACAGGCGCGGGGCCTCCGTCACCGTGCTCGCGTCCAGCACCGCGCCCAGCTTCACGTTCAGCGACGCGGCCAGCACCTCCGCCGACTTGCGCGCTCGCGCCACCGCCTGCCGCAGCGCCTCGCCCTGCACCGCGTCCTGGCGGCTCAGGCCGAAGCGCACGGAGTCCACCCGGTTCGCTCCCGCCGCCAGCGCCTTGTCCAACAGGCCGCCCACCTTGGAGAGGTCCGTCACGTGGACGCTCACCAGGTTGCTCACGCGGTAGCCCTTGAGCTTCGGCTCACCGCCCTGCGGCGGCGACGGCGTGTACTCCGGATAGACGTTGTAGTTGCGCGTCTGCAGGTCGCGCTTCGCGATGCCCGCTCCGGTGAGCGCCGCGAGCACCTTCTCCATCCGCTTCGCGTTCTCCTCGCCCGCGGCCTTCGCGTTCGCGGCGGACGTCTCCACCGCCACGTCGATGAAGGCCTCGTCCGGCTGGGCCTTCACCTCGCCCATGCCCTCCACGCGCAGCGTGCGCACCTGCGGATCCACCGGCGGACGCGGCTGCGGTGAACCGGACGGCGGAACCTGCGCCTGCGCGGCGGCCGTGAAACCCGCCAGCATCACCAGCGTCGTCAACATCCTGCGAACAGCGGACATGGCGCCTCCTTCCCAAGGCCCGAGAGAACCCTCGCGCGTCTAGCGCGAAAGCCCCTCACACCCCAAGGACGCCCCCACCCCTGCGGACATTCACCGGGCCCGGGGCGTCCGGCGCCAGACGCTCGCTCAGTGCAGCGAGTCGCCCGAGGAGTCGAGCGACATCACCGACTCCAGCGGCTTCCTCAGCGGACGCGGCGCGGCCTTGCGCACCTGCGTCACCGCCTTGCGGCGCGCGACGCGCAGCGCGTCCCGCCCCATGTCCATCACCGCCGCCACCGCGCCCGTCAGCAGGTTGCCCGGCGGCGTGTCCGGCTGGGCCGGGTGCGGGTGCGTGGGCGCGGCCTTCTTCGCCAGCTCCAGCGCCTCGCCCACCTGCCGCAGCTCCTGCGGCTTGAAGGCCTTCTTCACCTCCGGGAAGAGGTACTGCTCCTCCTCCGTCACGTGGGCGCGCACGTTCTCCATCAGCACGTGCACCTTCGCGTCGAAGCGCTCGGACTCCGGCGGCAGCGTGTCCAGCTCCGACAGCACCCACTTCACCACGTGGTGCTCCTCCAGCGCGCGCAGCACGTCCGGGGACAGCTCCTCGGAGCGCGCGCGCACGGCCGGGTAGAAGACCTGCTCCTCGATGGCGGCGTGGATGGACAGCTCGCGCACCATCTCGTCCACCAGCTTGCGCTTGTGCGCCAGCGCGTGGGCGCCCGCCTTCTCGAACTTGCGGAACAGCTGCTCCACCGTCTTGTGGTCCGCCTTCAGCAACGTGATGGCATCCATCGGCCGTCTCCCTTCCGTCGAATCGGGGGGGCCGCGCCTCCCCCATCACCCAGACGCTCGGACCCTCGAAGGCCCTGGCGCAGCGCGGCATGGAGTGAAGGGTGGGGATGGATTCCCGGCCGTGCCCGCCCCCGCCGCCCGGGCCTCCGCGCCCGGCCGGAGGGCAGACGGGCAGCAGGGCCCGAGTGTCCGGAACCCGGCGAAAAACCGCACCGGCCCCCACTCCCCGGACGGTCCGGGCGTGCACACCGTGCGCGGCCAGATCGGTCTCGCGCGGGCGGCGGGCAAGGGAACAGGGGCAATACCGTGACGACGAACACGCTGCGTCTGCGGGTGGCGCGCATCACCCGTGAGGCGGAAGGCATCCAGTCCTACGAGCTGGTCTCCCAGGACGGCGGCGCCCTGCCCGAGTTCGAGGCCGGCGCCCACCTGGACGTGCAGGTGCCGGGCCTGGGCGGCATGCGCCAGTACTCGCTCTGCAACGACCCGGGCGAGACGCACCGCTACGTCATCGCCGTGCAGCGCGACGCCAACGGCCGCGGCGGCTCCAAGGCGATGCACGACCACGTCCACGAGGGCGACGTGCTCACCGTGAGCGAGCCCGTCAACGACTTCCCGCTCCTGTACGGGCGCAGCTACGTGCTCATCGCGGGCGGCATCGGCATCACGCCGCTGCTGGCCATGGCGCGCGTGCTGGAGCGCACCGGCGCGGAGTGGGTGCTGCACTACTGCGCCCGCGACGCGGACCGCACCGCCTTCCGGGAGCTGCTGTCCACGCCGTCCTTCGCGGGCCGCGTGCACCTTCATCACGACGGGGGTGACCCCACGAAGGGGCTGGACGTGCGGGCGCTGCTGGCCACGCGCGGCCCGGGCACCCGGCTGTACTGCTGCGGCCCCGCGGGCCTGATGAAGGCCGTGCGCGAGGCGGCCGCGCTGCACAAGTGGCCCTGGGAGAAGGTGCACTTCGAGGCCTTCACCGCGGAGGGCACCTCCGCCACCCACGCGACGGCGGAGGAGGACTTCGAGGTGGCGCTCAAGAGCACCGGCCAGGTGCTGCGCATCCCGGCCGGCAAGACGGTGCTCAACGTGCTACGCACCCACGGCGTCAAGGTGGAGAGCGACTGCGAGGCGGGTTCCTGCGGCACCTGCGTCACCCGCGTGTGCGAGGGAACGCCAGACCACCGTGACACGTTCTTCCAGCAGGAAGCCGCCGGGGACGCGAGGATGCTGGTCTGCGTGTCGCGCGCCCGGTCCAAGCGGCTGGTGCTGGACCTGTAGCCAGTATCCCCGAGCCTCGGGGAGCCTGATACCGGGCCCGGCGTTTTGGAGCGCGCCTGTGCGCGGCGGGCCGCCTATGCTCGCGCCCCGCTCGCACACGAGAGAGGCTGATGAGCGACGGGACGTTGTTCTCCATGGACACACCGCCCACCGAGGCCCGGTTCCAGAACCGGCTCTGGGTGGCGGACCTGCTGGACCTCACGGGCGCGGCGCTCGTGGGTTGGGGTGCGGTGCGCGCGGCGGAGTGGGTGTCCACGGCCGGTCTGTTGGCGTTCGCCATGGGAGTCGCCTGGCTCCTCTTGTCCTGCGTGGGCGGGCTGACGGGGCTCACCCCGGGCCGGCATGCCCTGGGACTGAAGCTGGAGCGCGCGGAAGGCAAGGTGCCGGGCCTGGGCGCGGGGCTGTTGCGCGCGCTCACCGCGCCGGTGGAGCTGGTGCTCCAGGTGGTGCTGCAGCGCCGGCCGCTGGATGAACAGCTGGGCGTGCACGCGAGCGTGATTCCGGGTGGCGTGCGCGGCTGGGCGCGCAGCCTGCCGCTGCCGCTCGTGGGGCTTTTGCTGCTCGCGGGCGCGGTGTGGAGCATCGTCACGCCCACGCGTCAGGAGATGCTCCAGTACCTGGACCGCACGCTGACCGGGTGGCACTGCTGCCACGGCACGCGCGAGGTGACGTGGCAGTGCCGCACGTCCCTGTCCCGCGCGGTGCGCAACGCGAGCGGCGGCGACCCGGAGGTGGCGGAGTTCGTGCGCAATGAGTGCCCCGTGGCCGCCGCGCGGCTGAGGCCCTGAGGCACGGGCGAGTGGGCCGGGAGCCATGGGGGCTTCCGGCTCGTGTGTCAGCGCTTGATCAGCGCGAAGGTGTCCTCGCCCTCGTCGCAGCTCACCCACACGGCCTTCTCCGGCACGGGGGGCGCCTTGTAGTTCACCTTGAAGTAGCGCTCCTCCACCGGGACCTTGTGCGTCTGGTAGGGATCCAGCTTCGCCATCCGCGCTTCCTTCCGTCCGGTCAGGACGATGGCGCAGTTGTGCCAGGTCCGCTGGTCGCTGTTGATCACATAGAGCGTGCGGCCGAAGCTGCTCCCCAGGAGGCCATCCATCTCCGCCTGGCCCAGGAGGCGTGAGCGCTCCACGGGCTTCGGCTCGGGCTTCGGCTCGGGCGCCGTCGCGACCGGCGGGGTGGGCTCGGGCGCGGGCGGCGTCGGCCCCGGGCGCACGGTCAGCAGCGCGAAGCGCGGCTCCTTCGCCGCGTCCGCCTCCGCGTCCAGCCGCAGGGTCATGCGTTGGCGGTTCGGGTTGATGGACTCCACGGTCGCGGTCCCCAGCACCGGACGCCTGCGGGTGCCCTTCTGCGGCATCCCCACCACCCTGAACACCGTGCCCGCGTTGGTGCCCTTGGGGACCGGCGCGTTCACCACGCGCTGGCCGCCGCTCGTCTCTTCGATTCTCGCCACGGGCTGGTGCCCGGACACCAGCTCCACCGGATGCGACACGGGCCGCTTCGTCCCGGAGGCGGTCTTCACCTCCGGCGGGGGCTTCACCGGCTCGGGCTTCACCTCGGGCTCCGGCGCGCTCGCCACCACGCCCGCGTCCACGGCGGCCTCGGGAGGGGGCTCCACGGGCGGCGTCACCGCCGGGGGCGGCTCCTCCACCTTCGGGGGCGCGGCGGCCACCACCGGCTCGGACGGGGGAAGCGCCTGGGGCACCACGGGCTGCTCGGCCGTGTGCGAGCGGAGCACGAAGGTGGTGATGCCCACGGAGGCGCCCACCAGCAGCAGCGCCGCCACGGCGATCCGCGCCACCGGCCTGCGCTCGGGCTGCACCGGCACCTGGCCGGACGTGCTCGGGGCGACAGCGCCCTGGGCCGGTGCGGCCGGCAGGTGCACCGCCGTCGCGCCCAGCGCGGCCGCGTCCACGTCATCGGTGCTCCGCGCCACGCCTCCAGAGCCCGGCGTGCTCCGCGCCACGCCTCCAGAGCCCGGCGTGCTCCGCGCCACGCCTCCAGAGCCCGGCCCTGCCGCCGGCCCTGGAGACGGATGGGACACGAACGTGCCCCCCGGCCCCATCGCCGGCCCGTCCACGTCGATGCGCCCGGTGTGGGGCCTGTTCGACGACGGCTCCTCCGGGGTCCGCAGCGCCGTGGCCCCGAAGGCCGCTTCGTCCTGGGCCGCGTTGCTCCCGGAGCCAGAACCTCCATACAGCCCCGTGCCCGAACCGCTCCGGGGCGCCGGGGACGGCGTGCGCCGCTCGCCGTGCACGCCGGACGTCAGCTTGCGCTGCTCGGCGAAGGCCTCCGGGCAGAGCGCGCGGACGAACTCGCCCACCTCCTCCGCTCCCATCGGAGTGCCCGAGCGCAAGAGCTCCGCGTTGAGCGCCCGCGCGAACTCGTCCGCCCGCGCGTACCGGTCCGCCGGCGACGGCGCGAGCGCGCGGCGCAGCACCGCCTCCAGCGACGGCTCCACGTCCGGACGGAAGTCCGTCAGCGGCGGCACCACCGGGTGCGACATGGCCGCCATCATCTCACCCACGGTGCCGTGGGGAACGAGCCCACGGCCCGCCAGCATCTCCCACACCACCACCGCGCAGGAGTAGATGTCGCTGCGGTGATCCAGGGGCTCCGCGCGGACCTGCTCCGGCGACATGTAGCCCAGCTTGCCCATCACCGTGGACGGCAGCGTGTACTTGCTGCGCGCGGTGGACTTCGCGAGGCCGAAGTCGATGACCTTCACCTCGCCCTCGTACGACACCATCACGTTGTGCGGGGACACGTCGCGGTGGACGATGCCCAGGGGCTCCCCGTCCGTGCCCGTCTTGCGGTGCGCGTACCCCAGGCCCTCCGCCATGCGCTGGCCGACGTAGAGCGCCACCGGCGTGGGCACCGCCCGCCCCTGCACCCGGGCCTGCTCCAGGAGGTAGCCCAGGTCCACGCCCGCCACGTACTCCAGGGCCATGTAGTAGGTGCCGTCCGCCTCGCCCATGTCGTACACCTGGGCGATGGAGGAGTGGACCAGGTGCACCAGCACCTTGGCCTCGTGGTGGAACCGGTCCAGGAACTGCCGGTCCTTCACCAGCCCCGGCAGGATGGTCTTCACGATGCAGGGCTTCTCGAAGCCCGCCGCCCCGGACAGCTTCGCCAGGTACACCTCCCCCATGCCGCCCTGGCCCAGGAGGTGGACGAGCTCGTAGCGCCCGAGGAAACGGGGGGACTCTGTGGGTGCGGTGCTCATGGCTTGGCGCTCCGGAGCGCAGCACGGACTCCCCCATGGAATCAAGCCGCGCACCACGCGCCTCCCCTTCCTTCCCTGCCTCCAGACCCCGCGGGCGCAAAAAAGAGAAAGTCCCGGACCCAACGGAATTCCCGAGCCCGTGTTCGGCCCGACAACAGGTCTGTTGTGCACCCCCGTACGTCCGGGGCGTCCCATGGGCCCGGGGACGATGCGAGTCCGCCCGGGGATGCGTTCCCTCGTAGCAGCACGCCGCTTCCTTCCCGGTCGAGGGGGGCGGGCACCTCCCGGTCCTCCGCCATGCGGGGGGCCGCCCTCGGGAGGGGCGTCCTGCTTGGAAGGAGTCGCATCATGAGGCGTTGGGGTTTCGTCGGGTTGCTGGCGCTGGTCGCGTGTGCGCCGGAGTCGTCCACGCGCGCTTCCGCGCAGGGACAGGTGTGCCCGGGTGTCCTCGCCGGAGGCGGCGCGGGAGAGACGACGGCCCGGCAGGGACTGGACGGAATGCAGCCCTCGCGGACACAGGACGACGGGCGCGAGCCGGTCATCATCCGCTTCCGCCGGGGCAGCTCCACCCACGCCGCGGGCGTCACCGCCTCCGGCGCCAGCTTCACCGCGAGCACCGGCGCGAAGGTGAGCGCCGTCTACCGCAACATCCCCGCCGTGGCCGCGCGCGTGTCCCCCGCGGAGCGCTTCCTCCTGGAGCGCAGCGAATTGGTGGAGAGCATCGAAGTGGACCAGCTCTGGAGCGCCCAGGGCCTGACGCCCGCGGTGTTCGCGCCGCTGCCGCGCCAGGTGACGGGCGCCAGCCTCCTGGCCTCCGACGAGTACACCGAAGGGCTGCGCCTGGTGCAGGCCCCGGAGGTGTGGGACGCGAACGGGGACGGCGTGCTGGACGAGGGCGCGCCCGCGGGCCAGGGCGTGAAGGTGTGCATCATCGACAGCGGGCTGGACATGGGGCACCCGGAGCTCCAGGGCGCCGTGGTGGCCAGCCACGACTTCCTGGACAACGACGACGACGCGAGCGACCGCGGCAGCAAGGGCCAGTGGGGCCAGGGCCACGGCACGCACGTGGCGGGCATCGTCGCGGCGCGCATGGGCCAGGGCGGCGTCACCGGCCCCCGGGGCAACGCCGGCGGCATGGTGGGCGTGGCGCCCAACGCGTCGCTGCTCATCGCGCGCGTGCTGGACCTGCAGGGGCACGCGCAGATGAGCGCGGTGCTCTCCGCCATGGAGTGGTGCGAGTCCCAGGGCGCGCGCGTCGTGTCGCTGTCCCTGGGCGGGGGCACCGCCACGCGCAGCACGGTGGAGGCGTTCGAGGCGCTCCTGGACCACGGCCTGCTGGTGGTGGCGGCCTCGGGCAACCAGAACGGCCCGGTGATGTACCCGGCGTCCGACCCGTCCGTGCTCGCGGTGGGCGCGGTGGACTCGCGCGAGCGGCGCGCGGGCTTCTCCAACGCGGGCCCGGAGCTGTCGCTCGTGGCGCCCGGCGTGGACGTGCTGTCCACCTTCCCCCGGGGGCTGGGCGCCTTCGCGGAGATGTCCGTGGAGGACGCGTCCCCGCTGTCGCGCTCGCTCCTGTACTCGCCCACGGGTGACACCTCCGGGCGGCTGGTGGACTGCGGGCTGGGGGATTCGCTGGATGCGTGCCTGGACGCCACCTGCGACGGCTTCGTCGCCTACGTGCGGCCAGGCGCGGTGCCCGTGGACCAGGCCATGGCCAACGTGATGCGGCAGGGCGCGCGCGCCGTCGTCTTCGCCGCCGAGGACGCCCCCGCGGGCGGCGCGGTGGACATCCTCTCCCTGCCCCGCAGCGGCCACTGGGCCCCGGCCGTCAGCGTCAACCAGGCCGCCAGCACCATGCTGCGCCAGCGGCTGGGCGCCGACGCGCGGCTGTCCCTCTTCCCGGTGGACTACACCCACGTGTCCGGCACCTCCATGGCCGCGCCCTACGTGAGCGGCGTGGCCGCGCTCGTGTGGAGCGCCCGGCCGGAGCTCACGCCCCAGCAGGTGCGCGAGGCCCTGGAGGCCTCCGCGCGCGACCTGGGCACCCAGGGCCGCGACCCGCTGTTCGGCCACGGCCTGGTGCGCGCGCGGGACGCCTTGCAGCGGCTGCCGTGAGGCTCGCGTTTCTCAAGAGCCGGGAAGCGCGGCCCGGACGCGGCGCATGGATGTTGGGGAACGTAAAAACGCGCCGCGTGACGAAATCGAGAATGCACTTCGGCGTGGAATGAAAGCGCGCCGGGATTGTACGTGGCGCGCGCCAATGGCTGCCAGGAAGGTGGCCAGACCGGCGCGAAAACCCTTTCATTCTTGAATTGAGGATCTCCATGTTGCGAATTGCTGTTGCCGCCCTGGTCGTTGCCGCCACCGGTTGCGCCTCTTCGAGTGGCGCGGCGGCCGCGGCCCACGCCGGCAACGCCACGGTCACGGGCAGCGTCGCGTACCCCGCGACGGGCCTGCAGGGTGACCCGTGCTCGGCGGTGCGGGTGAAGGTGACGGAGGACAACAACTCCGCGGCCCTGGGCTGGGGCGAGGTGAAGCAGAGCCGCAACAACCGCTGCAGCTACAACGTGGGCGGGCTGCCGGACGGCAAGGAGCTGAACGTGGAGCTGGCGGTGGACGCGAGCCTCAAGTGCGCCAACGGCGCGGCGCCCACGGTCACCCCGGGCCCCACGAAGATGAAGATCGCCAAGTTCTCCGCGCCGGTGGTGAGCTTCAAGCTGGCCTGCGAGTAGCGCTCCCGAAGTCCTGCTGAACTGCTTCACCGCGTGAAGGCCGGGGCGTGCCCGAAGTGGGGCCCCCGGCCTTCGTGCGTGGATGGCCGCATGCCCGGCGGGGAGACAGGGACCATTGATTGCTGAACACAAGGGCGCGAAGCTGCCCCGGCCCATGACTGGTTTCCGTCCGCGTACCGCCGTGCTCGCCCTGGCCCTGCTGGGGGCCGGCTGCGAATCCGAAGTGCCCTTCCCCACCGACGACGAGCTGGACCAGCTGAGCGCCCTGCACACGCAGAGCGCGAAGCCGGAGGTGGACCCCACCAACAAGTGGGGCGACAACGCGGACGCGGCGGCGCTGGGCCAGCGGCTGTTCGAGGACCCGGGGCTGTCGCGCTGCGGGACGGTGTCCTGCAAGAGCTGCCACGCCGGGGAGTCCTACACCGTGGAGACGGCGACGGCGGAGGGCTGCGGAGGCCACCAGTCCGAGCGCAACCCGCCCAGCCTCCTCAACATCGGCTACAGCCGCTGGTTCATGTGGGACGGGCGGGCGGACCGGCTCTGGTCGCAGGCGGTGCTGCCGCTGACGAACCCCATCGAGATGAACTCGGACGCGGCGGTGGTGCGCACGCGGCTGTCGGCGGAGCCCACGTACACGGCGGCGTACACGCAGCTGTTCGGCAAGGCGCCCGCGGACGAGTCCGACCCGGACCGGCTGATGGCGAACGTGGGCAAGGTGCTGGCGGCGTACCAGCGCACGCTCAACCGCACCGACGCGCCCTTCGACGCGGACGTGCGGCGCTTCCTCCAGGCGGTGGAGGCGGGCACGCAGGAGAAGGACCCGGCGTACCTGGGCCTGAAGACGTTCGTGCGCAAGGGCCAGTGCGTGGTGTGCCACAAGGGCCGCTCGCTGTCGGACGACAAGTTCCACAACCTGGGGCTGAAGGACTCCGGCGCGGGCAAGCGCGGGCAGGCGGAGGTGGTGGACGCGCTGCTGTCCTGGCCGTTCAACGCCTCGGGCGCCTACAGCGACGCGCCCGGCGGCACGGACGCGGCGCGGCTGTCCACGCTGAAGGCGCAGGCGCAGACGAAGCCCACGGAGGTGGAGGGCGCGTTCCGCACGCCCACCCTGCGCAACGTGGCGCTCTCCGCGCCGTACATGCACACCGGCGCGGAGAAGACGCTGGAGGACGTGGTCGACTTCTACAACGAGGGCGGCGACCCGGACGGCACCTTCGTCGGCGTGCGCACGGAGACCATCGTCAAGCTGGACCTGAGCAGCGAGGAGAAGCAGGCGCTGGTGACGCTGCTCAAGTCCATGACGGGCGCGGCGCAGTAGGCCTCAGCGCACCAGGTGGAAGGACGTCTGACGCTGGAAGGCCCAGTGCACGGCGCCTTCCGAGTCCACCACGACGTCCTCCTCCTGGGCGGAGCGCACGGGCTGGCCCTTCCATTCCGGCACGGGGCTCGTCGCCTGCAGCTCGATGGAGAACCAGGAGTCCGGCATCACCTTGTGCTCGCCGTTGCCGGGCACGCCCTCCTGGCGGTCCCACATGCCAATCATGGGGCCCGCCCCGTGGCCGTGCAGGCCAATGGGGTGTGAGTACACGCTGCCGTTGATGCCCTCGGACTTCATGCGTGCGAGCGAGGCGCGCAGCACTTCGTTGCCGGTGCGGCCCGGCTTGATTTCGCCCTTGACGATGTCCTGGAGCCGCATGGACGCCTGGAGCGCGGCCTTGAGGCCCGCGGGCGCGTCCGTCTCCCCGTCGCGCAGCACGTAGCCCATGTGCTGGGTGTCGGTGTTGAGGCGCAGCGCGGTGACGCCGAAGTCGCAGTGGAGCACGTCGCCGCGCTGGATGACGGGGTTGTCCCCCAGCTGTTCGTCGGTGGCGCCCTGGCGCTGCACGTCCACGTCGGGCTGGAACCAGGTGTCCAGGCCTTCGTCGGACAGCCGCTGGCGCATCCACCACTCCACGTCCTGGGTGGTGGTGGTGCCGGGGGTGATGACGGCGTTGGAGAAGGCGGTCTGGATGAGGTTCCAGGCGTACTTCTGGAGGTCGGCGTAGAAGCGGACCTCGTCGGCGCCGCGCCAGCCGAGCACGTCCAGGGGCAGGCCGCCGGCGGGCTTCAGGCGCTTCACCCAGGTGGGGCCCAGGGCCTGGGCCATGCCCTCGTATTCGCCGTGGGTGAGGCCGTCCGCGAAGGCGATGGCGGGGGACACGTCGATGGCGATGGAGTCCGGCTTGCGCTCCTCCACGACCTGCTTGAGGAGCTGCCACTGCTCGGGGCCCAGGAGCTCCGCGGCGCGCTGCGAGCCGCCCCGGTCCACCATCATGGGGGCGCGGCGGGCTTCATAGAGGCCGCCCTGGGTGCTGCCGCCCAGCGCCAGCCGCTCCACGCCCTTGTCCGCGCCGCGGTCGAAGAAGACGTAGATGGTGCGGCGGCGGGCGGAGAAGGTGGTGGGGGAGACGAGCGCCTTGAAGACGGGGTCCTCGTTGTACTCGCGCATGGGGACGACCCACATGCGCACGCCGTACTTGCGCATGAGCTGGGGCACGCCGGTCTCCAGCCGCTCCTTGAGCCACGCCTGCTGGCGCACGGCCTGTTCGCGCAGCGTGCCGAAGGGGCGCACCGGCGCGGCGGGAGTCACAGGGGCAGCGGAGGCAGCGGGAGCGGCCGGCGCGGCGGCGACCGGGGCCTCGGGCTTCGCGGGGGCGGCGGGCGCGGTGGCGCAGGCGGAGGAACAGACGAGCGGGACGACGAGCAGGTGTTTCCAGGAGCGCATGGGCGCGCAGTCTGTCACGCGCCCTGGCACGCCGCGCGGCGGAATGGCCTTCCGGAACCGCCGGTGTCAGTCATTCGCGGGAAAGCCAGACACGCTGTCCTGGCTTCACTTTGAATCCGTGGACTGTTTGCCCAAGCCCCAGGGCGACTCCAGGGGCGTGGCCTGGGCCACGGCCGGGGCGGGGACGTACTCCTCGCTCGTGGCCAGGGTGCCCAGCTCGTTCACTCCGCCCACCACCAGCACCGTGCCCCGGCGCAGCCACAGCGCTCCGGCTTCGCCTCGCGGCTCATGCAGCGTGGGCGCCTGCGTCCAGGTGCCCCGGGCCGGGTCGAAGCGCTCCGCGGAGGCCAGCGTGCCTCGCGTGGAGTGCTCGCCGCCCACCACCAGCACCAAGCCCTCCGCCGTCACCAGCGCCGCGTGGTGCTCTCTCGGCACCGCCGGGGCCTCCACCGCTTCCCACGCGTTGCGCTCCGGCACGTAGACCTCCGCCGTCCTCGCCGCCTGCGTCGTGGTGCCGCCCACCACCAGCACGCGCCCATCCGGCAGCAGCGTCACCGTGTGCCCCAGCCGGTGCGTCCCCGCCGCGCCTCCCACCGCTCCCGCCTTCTCCCAGTGGCCCGTCACCGGGTCGTACAGCTCCGACTGCAGGCCGCTCGCGAAGAGCACCTTGCCCGTGCGCAGCACCACCGCCGTCCCCGCGCCGCCTCGCACGAAGCCCGGCGCCTCCACCGCGCTCCACGTCCCCGACGCCGGGTCGAACAGCTCCGCCGAGCGCACCGGCCGCTGGTCCACGTCCGTTCCGCCCGCCACCAGCACGCGCCCGTCCGGCAACACCACCGCCGCCGGGTCGTTGCGCGCCTCGGCCATGGGCGCTGCTGGCGTCCACATGCCCGGGTCCGGCGCGTACAGCTCCGCGCTCGCCAACGCGCCCACCGTCACGCCGTTGGAGCCGCCCACCACCAGCACGCGCCCATCCAGCAGCCGCACCGCCGTGTGGTTGCGCCGCGCCGTGCGCAGCGCCCCCGTGGACCGCCACCGCCCCGTGTCCGGGTCGAAGACCTCGCAGCTGCCCAGCGTGCGGCTGCCGTCATGCCCTCCCGCCGCCAGCACCCGCCCGTCCTCCAGCGCGACGTAGGGCAACAGCCGCCGGGGCGTGGACAGCACGCCCGGCACCGGAGACTCCACGCTGCCCGCATCCGCTCGCGGCGCGGGACCGCACGCGAACACCACCCCCAACCACAGCACCGTGACGCAAGATGTCGAGAACCGTCGCATGACCCCACCGGGACGCCTGGCCGAGGGGTTCGTCTACCGCGCCGGTCTGACATCCCGGCCCGCGCAAGACCCTGTGATTCCAGGGCCTTTCCCAGCCCCGTGGGTTGGACGCGTCAGTGCCGGGTGGGCTCCACGGGGAGGTTCGTGGGCTCCGCTTCCAGGCCCTCGCTGTGGCGCGGCGGCAGGGCGCCGCCGTCGTCGTCCTCCTCCAGCGTGAGCTGGGAATGGTCGGCCGGCTTGAGCAGGACCTCATCCCCGCGCACGGCCTCCACGTCGCTGTACTCGACCCGGTAGTCGCGCCGGGGAATGGGCACCAGCCCCTGCTCCAATTCGAAGTGCGTGTCGCCCACGCCCGCCACCCGGCCCAGCCGGTGTCCGTCGGCGGTGCGCACCGACATGCCCTCGCGAACCTCTCCCGCGTGAATCATCGCGTCGCTCCTCGCGCTCATGGGGTCCTCACCAAGAGTGGGGTCGCTCCCGCCGCCGTGCGCGCCACGGCAGGCAGCCCGGTGGGCCCTCGGGCCGCCTTCTTCCACGGCCGGGGGCCGGCCCCGCGCGGCCCCGTTGCGCGGTGCCTAACGTTGACGCAGGAGGCCTCCATGTTGCTGGAACTGTCGAACGACGAATCGCGCGTGCTGAAGGACGCCGTGGACTCCTCGCTGCACACGCTGCTGGATGAAATCGCCCACGCGGATCAACGCGAGTTCAAGGAAGCACTGCGCCAGCGCTACGACCGGCTGGCCGCGCTCCAGCACCGCCTGGAGCCCATCGTGGAGAGCGAACAGGTCTACGCCTGACAGCCTTCCCGCCCAATTCCTCACATCCGTCCAGAGGCCGGGTTGCGACGCACGACCCGCCTGTGTATGGTTTTCGTGTAGCTCCGCAGAAACCCAACTTCGCCAAGAAGTTCCACGTGGGTCCGTGGCCGTCTGTCTGGACGGAGGCTTGGTTGGCCGTTGAATCCGGCATGACCACGATGCACCGCCGGCAAATCCATCACTGGAGATGCCCATGAGCAGGTCTTCGAAGCAGTACCAACCCTCGCAGGCAGATCTCGACCACCGTTCGCGTCAGCTCAATCCCGAGGATGACGCGTACTGGCAGTCTCGTGGCGAAGAGGGTCGTCCCTCCGAAGAGGAAGCGGATACCCAGAAGCCGCAGGCTCCCGAGCCCTCCCAGCCCGCGTTGAAGTAGCGCTCCCTCTCCACAGGGCGACACGGCTTCGCGCATGCTAGCGGAGCCGTGTCGCGGCGTTCCAAACCCTCCCACTTCAACAGGTGCCATGGCGCGGAGCCATGACGCTCGGGCCCTCTCATGCGAGTCCTTCAGGTCATCCATGGCTACCCCATGCGCTTCAACGCAGGCTCGGAGGTGTATACCCAGGCACTCTCACAAGGCCTGTCGAGCCGGCACGAGGTCCAGGTCTTCACCCGTCGCGAGGACCCGTTCCGCCCGGACTACGAGCTGACGCAGGAACGCGATCCGGACGACCCTCGTGTCCTGCTGCACCTGGTCAACCTGCCCAACAGCCGTGACCGTTACCGCCACGAAGGGGTGGATCAACGCTTCGCGGAGGTGCTGGACGGCTTCCGTCCTCACGTCATCCATGTGGGCCATCTGAACCACCTGTCCACGTCCCTGCTGGAGGTGGGCGCGGCCCGTGGCATCCCCATCGTCTTCACCCTGCATGACTACTGGCTCATGTGCCCCCGGGGGCAGTTCCTGCAGATGCATCCCATCCCCGGGAGTGAGCCGTGGTCCGCATGTTCAGGCCAGGAGGACCGGAAGTGCGCGGAGCGCTGCTACGCGCGCTACTTCTCCGGGGGCCCCGAAACGCGGGAGAAGGACGTCGCGCACTGGAGCCAGTGGGTGCACGACCGGATGGCGCATGTGCGCCAAATGATGGAGCACGTGGACCTCTTCATCGCGCCCTCGCGCTACCTGCTGGAGCGATTCGAGCGGGACCTCGGGCTGCCCGCCAGCAAGGCGGTGTACCTGGACTATGGCTTTGACGTGGAGCGCCTGCGTCACCGGCAGCGGACGCCCGAGCCCGACGTCGTCTTCGGCTATATCGGCACCCACATTCCAGCCAAGGGCATCCATCACCTCCTTCAGGCCTTCGGGAAGGTGCGCGGCAAGGCCCGGCTGAGAATCTGGGGACGGCCGCGCGGCGAACACACGGAGACCCTCAAGGCCCTGGCGCTCGCTCTCCCGGGAGATGCCAGCACGCGCGTGGAGTGGCTTCCCGAGTACCGCAACGCGGACATCGTGCGGGACGTCTTCAACCACGTGGATGCCATCGTCGTGCCCTCCATCTGGGTGGAGAACTCCCCGCTGGTCATCCACGAGGCCCTCCAGGCACGGGTGCCCGTCATCACCGCCGACGCGGGAGGCATGCGCGAGTACGTCCGGAACGCAGAGAACGGCCTGCTCTTCACCCACCGCGACCCGGATTCGCTTGCCCAGGCCATGCAGCAGTTGGTGGATGACCCGGAGCTGGCGGTGCGCCTGGGCAGTCACGGGCACCTCTGGGGTGAAGGGGGCGATGTGCAGGGCATGCAGGCCCACGTGGAGGCCGTGGAGGCCTTGTACGCACGTGCCATCCGGGAGCGTCGCGCCCGCCTTCCCCCCACCCGGCCCGGCCCCTGGCGCATCACCTTCGACACCAATCCCGACGACTGCAACCTGCACTGCATCATGTGCGAGGACCATTCGCCCCACAGCGACACCCAGCGCCTGCGCAGGGAGGCCGGCCAGCGAAAGCGCCGCATGCCCCTGGAGCTCTTGCGACGGGTCATGGCGGACAGCGATGGCACTCCCCTGCGGGAGGTGATTCCGTCCACGATGGGAGAGCCGCTGCTCTATCCCCACTTCGACGACATCATCGACCTGTGCATGGCGCACGGGGTGTGGCTGAACCTCACCACCAACGGCACATTTCCCAGACGCGGAGCACGCGCGTGGGCACGCCGGCTGGTCCCCATCACCTCCGACGTGAAGGTGTCGTGGAATGGCGCCACGAAGCAGACCCACGAAGCGGTGATGCCAGGGACGCGCTGGGAACAGGTCCTGGAGAACCTCCGCCAGTTCATCGCCGAGCGCGATGCGCATGCCAGCGAGGGAGGCCATCGCTGCCGGGTCACGCTTCAGCTCACCTTCCTGGAGTCGAACGTGGGTGAGCTGGCGGACATCGTGCGGCTCGCGGCGGGATTGGGCGTCGACCGGGTGAAGGGCCATCACCTCTGGGCCCACTTCGCCGCCATCCAGCCGCTGTCCATGAGGCGCGACGCCTCGGCGATCCACCGTTGGAACGAGGCCGTCCGGCAGGCGCACACCCTCGCGGAGGAGTGCCGGCGGCCGGATGGGAGCAAGGTGCTCCTGGAGAACATCCTCCCCCTGGGAGCGGAGGCGGTCACGGACCTCGCGCCTGGCGCGCACTGCCCCTTCCTGGGAAAGGAGGCATGGGTGAGCGCCGTGGGCCGCTTCGACCCCTGCTGCGCTCCCGACAAGGAACGACGAACGCTCGGGAACCTGGGCAACCTGAACGAGGTGGGCATCCAGGAGGTGTGGACGGGCCCGGCCTATCAACGGCTGCTGACCGACTACCAGGACCATCCCCTGTGCCGTGGCTGCAACATGCGTCAGCCGGTGAAGGAGGCCCCTTGAACCCCAGGTCCCATCCACGGGTCTCGCCCGACAGGACCCATCATCTCCTGGAGGGCAAGCCGCTCTATGCCGCGCGCTTCACCGAGGTCCTCTCCTTTCACGAGCCGGGGCTCGCGGCCGTCAGGGACGCCTCGGGGGCGTTCCACATCGACCTGAGAGGCAAGGCACTCTCTTCCCGCCGCTTCATCCGGACCTTTGGATTCTATGAAGGGCTGGCGGCGGTCGTGGATGCAGACGGGGCGTTCCACCTGCGCGTGGACGGACAGGAGCTCACGTCAGGGCGCCATGCGTGGTGCGGCAACTTCCAGGACGGGCGCTGCCCGGTCAGGGCGAAGGACGGCCGCTACTTCCACATCGACGGACAGGGGGAAGCGGCCTATCTGGAACGGTATGCCTATGCGGGAGACTTCCGTGAAGGCTTCGCGGTGGTGCAGGAGACCTCGGGCCTTCACCTGCACATCGACAAGCAGGGGCAGCCCTTGAATGCGCGCCGGTTCCTCGACCTGGATGTCTTTCACAAGGGCTTCGCGCGTGCCCGGGACGCAGGCGGCTGGCATCACGTCGACGCTGGGGGAAACGCGCTCTATCCCCGGCGCTTCGCCACCGTGGAGCCCTTCTACAACGGGCAGGCCCGCGTGGAGACATTGGACGGCGCGCTCCAGGTCATCGACGAGCAGGGCGTCACCCTGCGCGAGTTGCGTGCACGCCTTCCGGAGCCGGCATGAGGTCCTCTCCCCTCGCGTCCGCGCCAGAAGAGGTTCTCTCCCCGGCTTCAGTCATCGCATTCGCCCAGGAGCAGCTCGCCCCCCTTCGCTCCCACGCGTTCCCAGGCCGATTCTTCCTGGCCGGGGGAGCGTTCAAGACCTTGCTCCAGGGGCGTCCTCCGCATGACCTGGACCTCTGGCCGGCGAGCCTCCTCGACCGACAGGCGCTCCTCGTCCACCTGGAGGCACATGGAGCCCGGTTGCTGGATGACAACCCGCCCTTCCAGACGACCTTCCATCTCCTGGGGCGGCGGCTCGAGGTGGCCTACGACTGCACGCCAGCAAGCCTGGAAGAGCGCCTCTCCCGATTCGACCTGGGCCTCTCCGCCATCGGCGTGGAGTGCGCGGGAGGCCGGTGGCGGGGCCACGTGCATCCCCTGGCGGCGGAGTCGGTCCAACGCCGCGAAGTGCTGCTGCTGCGCCCGCTGGCCAACTGGAAGTACCTGCTCGCCACCCTGGAGCGGCTGCGACGCTATGGGGAGGAGCTGGGCTACCGCGTCCCGGTCCAGGAGGAGCAATACCTCTGGGACCTGTTCGAGGCACAGCCTCGCGAATCTCAGGAAGCCTTGATGACACGCCATGCGCGTGTCGCGCGCGAGGGCGGGAGCATCCTGGCGGAAGCCCGGCTGCGGCTTCGTCCCTGACTCACACCGCGCGGCCCGTCCTGGCGTCGAAGCGGCGCAGGAACCGCGCGTCGTGGCGCAGCCACACCGGGTCCCCGCTCGCGGCGCGGAAGTCCCCGGGCGCCCGCGCCACCAGGCGCTCGCCGCCGGTCTCCACCGTCACCCAGACCTCCGCGCCCATGGGCTCCACCAGGTACACGCGCCCCTCGCGCGCGTCCGGCGGACATGGGCCCTGCCCCACCTGGAGGTGCTCCGGCCTGAGGCCCAGCACCGCGTCACCGTCCGACAGGCCCAGCGTCTGGGGCTTCACCAGGTTGATGCGCGGCGAGCCGAAGAAGCCCGCCACGAAGAGGTTCGCCGGCGCGTCGTACAGCTCGCGCGGCGGGGCCACCTGCTGCACCTCGCCCTGGCTCATCACCACCACGCGGTCCGACAGCGTCATCGCCTCCGCCTGGTCGTGCGTGACGTAGATGAACGTGGCCTTGAGCTGTTCGTGCAGCTTCTTGATTTCGCCGCGCATCTGCGTGCGCAGCGCCGCGTCCAGGTTGGACAGGGGCTCGTCGAAGAGGAACACCTTGGGCCTGCGCACCAGCGCGCGCCCCAGCGCCACGCGCTGCCGCTGTCCGCCCGACAGCTCCTTCGGCCGGCGCGCCAGCAGCGCCTCCAACCCCAGTACCCCGGACACCTCGCGCACGCGCGCCTCGACGTCCTTCGCGTCCATGCCCGCGACCTTCAGCGGGAACGCCAGGTTCCCCGCCACGTCCAGGTGCGGGTAGAGCGCGTAGCTCTGGAACACCATCGCGATGTCGCGCTCGCGCGGGGACAGGTCGTTCACCAGCTGCCCGTCGATTCGCAGCTCGCCGCCGGACAGCTCCTCCAGCCCGGCGATGAGGTTCAGCGTCGTGGACTTGCCGCAGCCGGACGGACCCACCAGCGACACGAACTCGCCGTCCGCGATGTCCAGCGTCACGCCCTTCACCGCCGCCACCCCACCCCGGTACACCTTGCGCACGTCGTGCAGGGACACCGTCGCCAAGGCTCCGCTCCTCCACGCGGGCCACGCCCCGCGAAAAGCCCAGCATCGCCGCTCCCCTGCTCGCGCGAAGCCCGCTCACCCGCGTCCGTCACCCCCAGGACATCTGCCGCTGACTCAGCGCTCCACCGTCACGCCCTTCCAGAAGGCCACGTAGCCCTTGATGTTGGCCGCGGCCTGCTTGGGCTCCGGGTAGTACCAGGCGGCGTCGGCGTTCGTCTTCCCGTCCACCTCCACGGAGTAGTAGCTCGCCTCGCCCTTCCAGGGGCAGGTGGTGTGCGTGGCGCTGGGCTTGAAGTGCTCGCGCGACAGGCTGTCCGGCGGGAAGTAGACGTTGCCCTCCACCGTCTCGTAGGTGTCGCTCTTCGCGAGCACGACTCCATTCCATTTCGCGACTGGCATTTGAACGCCTCCTAATGCATGGGCTAACGGCGCGTCAGCCCGCGTGCGCGGCCTGATTGGACGCGTGCTGCGTGAGGAAGGGGGCGAGCTCCGCGTTGACGAGCGCCGGCTCCTCCACGGAGGACGAGTGGCCCCCTCGCGACAGGCGCACCAGCTTGGAGCCCGGGATGAGCGAGTGGATCCGCTCCGACTTCGCGGGCACCGTGGCGCGGTCCTCCTCCCCCACGATGACGAGCGTGGGCGTGAGGATGCGCGGCAATTCGTCCGCGATGGCCTTGCGCTTCATGACGCCGTTGACGGCGCGGTAGATGTCGCGGCGGTTGCCCTTCAGGCGCGCGCGCCACAGCGCCCGCTCCTCCGCGCGGCCCGGGTCGGTGAGGAACGACGTGCCGAACATGATGCGCATCACCGGCGCGGTGACGGGAGCCAGGCCCACGTAGCGCGCGATGAGGTTGAGCGCGGTGTAGCGCGGCACGTTGGCGGGGGGCTCGGGGTCCGCGGACGTCTCCAGCAGCACCAGCGAGCGCAGCAGGTCCGGCCGGCGCGCCGCGAGCCGCATGCCCACGAAGCCCCCCATGGACAGGCCCACGAAGTGGACGGGCCCCAGGCGCAGGGACTCCAGGAACGCCACCGCGTCCGCGTACACCGTCTCCATGTCGATGACGGACTCGGGCGGCACGTCGCTCTGGCCCTGACCCCGGTGGTCGTACGCGATGCAGCGGAAGCGGCCGCGCAGGGCCTCCACCTGCGGGTCGAACAGCCGGGTGCTCCAGAGGAGCCCGTGGCTGAAGACGACCACGTCTCCGGCGCCCTCGGTGTCCTCGTAGTACAGCCGGGTTCCATTCACGGACTTCATGGGCATGGGCACGGCCTCCCTTCGCTCAGGAAGAGACCCTAATCCAGGGCTCGCCTGGACCGCAGCCCTCCCTGGGAGGTCGTTGTCCACTGGAGGAGATGGGCTTGCCCGGAGTG
Source organism: Corallococcus exercitus (assembly GCF_042231735.1). Lineage (GTDB taxonomy): Bacteria > Myxococcota > Myxococcia > Myxococcales > Myxococcaceae > Corallococcus > Corallococcus exercitus_B. The sequence continues at coordinate 7,022,128 of NZ_CP102577.1, read as the reverse complement.
CCGCTTGTGCCGCCCGGCGCTTGGGAGGAGCATGGGCGGCACCTTCCGGATGCGCTCCTCTCGCCCTGTCCTTGTCGCCCTCGCGGTGGTGGTTCTCGCGGTGGGTCTGTTCTTCATCCTGCGCCCCAAGGCGCCGCCCGCGCCCGTTGCGCCGGTGGCCCGGGCTCCAGCTCCGGTGACGCCACGGGACGCGGGGAGCGCGGTTCCGCCCGTGCCGGTGAAGACGGTGGAGGCGCCGCCCGCGAAGCCGAATCACTTCGTGGGCTCGCAGGTGTGCGCGGACTGCCACGAGGAGCAGCACACCGGCTGGAAGCACGACTGGCACGCGCGAGCGCTGTCGCCCGCGACGAAGCCGTACGTCGTGGGCACGTTCAGCGCGAACACGCACTTCAAGGGCGAGTCCAGCGAGGCGTGGATGCGCCGCGACGGCGGCAAGTACCTCATGCGCACCAAGGGCGCGGACGGGAACCTGGGCGAGTGGCCGGTGCAGTGGGTGGTGGGCGGCAAGCGGATGCAGGACCCCATCACGCTGTTGCCGGACGGCCGCTGGCAGGTGATGCCGGTGTACTTCCACGTCACGGGCAAGGGCGAGTGGGTGGACTACTCGGAGAAGAAGCAGGGGGCGCTGTCGCCGGACCACCCGTTCTTCTGGACGAACTTCCGCCGCAGCGCGCAGCACGCATGCCTGGACTGCCACGTGACGGGGCTGGACGCGCGCTACGACCGGGCGAGCCACCAGTGGGAGACGAAGTTCGCGGACGCGGGCGTCGCGTGTGAGTCCTGCCACGGGCCCGGCGGGCGGCACGCGGAGTCGCAGCTGCCGGCGGACATCATCCAGCCGGCGAAGCTGTCGAAGGACGAGGGCTTCGCGGTGTGCGCGCAGTGCCACGGGCCGCGCCGCACGCTGTTCCCCATGCTGGACGCCCGGCACCGCTTCCAGCCCGGCCAGCGCTACGACGCGAGCTACCAGCCCATGGTGCTGCTGGTGGGCAACGAGCGCTCCGGGGACTTCTTCCCGGACGGGCGCCCCAGCACCTCCAGCTTCGAGTACCAGGCGCTCATCCAGTCCCAGTGCCACCTGAAGGGCGGGGCCACGTGCCTGACGTGCCACACGGCGCCGCACGACGCGAGCGCGCCCAACGAGGTGAAGAAGCAGAAGCCGGTGGCGGCGCATACGACGGTGAACGCGACGACGTGCCAGGGCTGTCACCAGGAGGTGGTGGCGCAGGGCGAGCAGCACACGCACCACAAGGCAGCGGCGGCGCAGGACTGCCTGGCGTGTCACATGCCGCCGGTGGTGTCGGGCGTGCTGGACCACTTCGCGGACCACGCGCTGGACGTGCCGGTGCCGCAGAACACGGCGCGCCACGACGTGCCCAACGCGTGCAACACCTGTCACGCGAAGGAGACGCCGGACGCGATGCAGGCCTCGCTGGTGAAGTGGTGGCCGAAGGCGGAGGCGCGGCAGCAGCGGCGCCTGCGGCTGGCGGACGCGTTCGACGAGAAGACGGCGGCACGGAGCCGTGGGGCGCTGGAGGCGGTGCTGGCGGACACGTCGGAGGCGGGCACGCTGCGGGGCGCGGCGGCGAAGTTCCTGGCGCGCCGGTTCAAGCACGACGCAGTGCCGGCGCTGCGGGCGGCGCTGAAGGGCACGACGGACAGCACGTTGCGCTCGGACATCATCGACGGGCTGGGCGCGGCGAACGCGCGCGAGGCGACGGAGGACCTGGTGCCGCTGCTCAAGGACCCGTCGCTCTGGGTGCGGCAGGGCGCGGCGCTGACGCTGGCGGCGTTCGGGGACACGCGGGCGATGCCGGCGTTGCAGGCCCTGGCGACGGAGCCGGAGACGCGCGGGCTGGTGCAGCCGCACGTGATGCTGGGGCAGTTGGCCATGCGCCGCCGGGACGTGGCCACGGCGACGCGTGAGTTCGAGCAGGCCTTGGACCTGCAGCCCTACAACGCGGACGTGCTGGTGCGGCTGGCGGACCTGTACGTCGTCCAGGGCGATGCACGGAAGGGCCGCGACCGGCTGGAGGAAGCGCTCCGGTTCGACCCGCAGAACCGCTCCGCGAAGCAGCGCCTGGGCATGATTCCGGCGCAGTGAGGGGATGGGAAGCATGGCAAGGCTTCTGTTTGTGTCGTCGCTGCTCCTCGGGCTGGCCTGTGCGCAGCCCGCGGCGACACCCGGAGTCGTCCAGATCAACGCGCGCGATATTCCCGAGCGCATCCCGGGTCCGATGCCCGGCTTCGGGCCATTCGACACGTACTCGGACGCGCTCATCTCCGCCTGCTCGATGATGCTGAAGCAGCCACATGCCACGGCGGGACGGAAGTCGGACATGAACTTCCGGCTCAGGTGGGACCTGTCGCAAGAGTACTGCGCCTGGATCTACTACACGCCCGACGAGCGATTCGAGATGAGCATGATGTCCGTGACAACCATTCAGGACGCGCGTGGCAAACGGAGCTGCCGCCTGCCCCCCAAGGTGGACGACGCCCGCTATCCGCCCGAGAGCCTGGGCTACGTGTATTTGCTCCACACGCATCCCTACGAAGGGGAGCTCACGGAGCAGGACATCCGCTACATCGTCGCCATGGGGCAGGAGCATGGCTGGGAGGTGAAGACGAAGGCGGGGATGCTGCGGCTGTCACTCGTTGCCTTCTTCTCGGCATCGAATGAACCCGCGAATCCCACCTGCGATGGCTTCTTCCAGTACACGCCCACCACCGGTGACCTGTCGAAGTGGACGCAGGAGCGGAATCAGTGGCGCCGTCAATCCATCGGCAGCGTGAACTGGATCGACGCAGAGCACTATCGGATCGACCGCCACTAGGCGCGAGGTCGGGGCATTCACGAAGAGGGCTCATGGCGACAAAGCACTTCATGCTTCCGGCAGCACTGCTCCTGGCGGGCTGCTTGCGGCCCACTCCCACGCGTGAGGCTTGGACGAATGACACGTCCATCGAGTTCCCCCAGTTCTTCGAGCAGCCCGCCGTGGAAGTGGGCGCGGATGGAGGCACGGTCGAGCTGAGCGGCACCATCCTGCGTGCGCTCGACGTCGCCGCCGCTGACTTCCTGGGCCCCCAAGATGCCAACACCCCGTGCGTCGACCGGCGCGAGTCACACCGGTACCGAGTCATCCAGCAGCACGGCGTCATCTTCATCCGGATCGATGAGGATCCCCAGGCCTGTGGCCTGACCGTTCCCGCGCTGCACTCGGGCTCGCAGTACGCGGTCGGGAGTGATGGCCAGATCCTCCGACGGCTCCGGGATGGCGAGCCAGATGGGTCGCCGGTGCCCACGGATGCGGGACCCGGCATCCTGGTTCCCACGTCGGAAGTCGGCCGGTCCTTCGATGCACCCGATGGATCCGTGCCCTTGCCGTTCATCCAGGCGCCCAACCTGGATGTGGGACCCGGAGTACGCCATGGCCCATGACCTGGACAAACTGTTGAAAGAAGTCACGGACGAGCCCTCCTTCCTGCGCTTCGTCCAGGCGCTGATGAAGGACTTCGAGGAGGACCGCGCGGAAGCGGCCCGTCGGCCTCCATCTCCGTACTCACCCGGGCCTCTCGGCTGGGAGAACGTCACCATCGGGGCGTTCCTCGAAGCGGGCGCGGCCTGGGCCGAGGACACCCAGGAACGGGACCGCGCCGACAATCCCTGGCATCGGGTTGCGGGCATCCTGTACGCGGGCAAGATCTACGAGTAGCGAGGCCCGCCAGGGCCTGACGGTCATGGTGTCCGTGGCACCGTACCTGGACTGCCTCAGTGCTGTACGGCGAGGATGCGCCGTCCCTTCACGTCCACGGCATAGGTCGCCCCCATGTCCATGATGGCTCCCTGCTTCTCGCAGAGCCGTGGCTTGAGCGTGATCTGCACGAAGGTCACGCCCTCCGGGCCAGGTGCCGCGCTGACGTCATAGGACTCGCGCTGATAGAGACAACGCTCCTCCTCCGTGGCTCCTTCGTGGGGCTTCAGGCCCAGTGGCCGGAAATCATCCAGAGCCAGTTGCATGGCGGTCACCGTGCCGCCCGCGAGCGTCTGCGCGTCCGCGGGCAGGTCCAGTGGGAACTGGACGCGGGCCGCCTCTTCCAACGGTGCATGGGGAGGACGCGAAGTGCGCTCGAAGAGCGAACACGCGGGGAGCAAGCACAGGGCCAGGAGCCATCCTGACTTCGGGAGCCCCTTACGTCCGCCGAGTGCTGATTTTAGGAGGTGCATAGGCGTAGGCGTTACTCCGTAACGGCGGTCATCAGCCCCGTGGCTTTGTGCTCTGGCTTGACGATACCGATGAGCGCCCAACTCTTCCCGCGCCGTTCATAGACTTCTCCCGGTCTTGATTCACCAACGTACGGGACCAGCTTCATCACCCGGCATGCCGTGTCGAACTGGAGCCGGATGGAGTATCTCTGGCGCGCCTCAGCCCGGTCCGGCCTGGACATGCGTGAGTTGGCCCAGGGGTGGCTGTGGTAGTCCGCCTGGGGAGTAGAGGACCCCGCAGTATTCCTGTCCATACTCACGCCCCTGGGCGCGCGGCAGCTCCATGACGGCGGGGCAGAGCTGATCGATGACCGCATCAATGTCAGCGGAGGGTTGGATGGCCTCCCAGGGGCCTCGCACCCAATGGGCCGCGCCCCTGTCCCTGGCCTGGCGGTCATGACCGCCGTGGCCTGCTGAACGCGCGCCCTCCCTTCAAGACAGACGCCCGCACGGCGCTCGCGACGCACGTTGGCGCTTCCCTTGCCACCGCCTGCGCCAGGACGCGCCATGTCCCTCCAAGCCCCGAAGCCTTGTCTGCCCTTGCGTCCGTAAGGGTTTTCCCAGACCTCCAATCCCTTGCGGGAGGTCTGTCCATCGACTGCTGAGCACTTCCTCGCCCGTCTGTGTTGTCCACTGGAGCGCCAGGGGCGCGAACCGTGGCGGGGGGCTGGCTTCGCCCCTACCTGGGGAGCATCCCTTATGAACGCGCTCGTGTTCGCAGCCCTGCTGGTCCCCGCCGGCCTCCCCGGCGCGGCGACAGCACAGCCCGGCTCCGGACAAGCCCTGCCGGTCCTCGCGCAGAACACCGCGCCACCGCAGCGCGCGCCTCCCGCGCCTCCGCCGCCCACACCCTCCGTGGCGCCACCGGCCGCGCCCACTCCCGCTCCGGCTCCCAACCCGCGGAACGCCCAGCAGCAGCCCGGCCGCGCCAGCACGCCCGCGGCCCCGAACCCGGACGACGTTCCGGAAGTGCCACCGCCCTTCCAGGCGAACGTGTCGGATCCCCTGCTCGCGCCCGCGCCCCCCGCGCCCCAGCAGCTCCAGTCGTGGAACGAAGCGCTCACGCTCCTGCGCCAGCGCTCCACCGACCTCCAGGCCGCGCTGGGCCAGATTGAAGTCGCCGCGGGCACGTGGCGCATCGCGCTCGCCAACCTGCTGCCCTCCGTCGGCGGCACCCTGTCCGTCCAATACAACGTCCTCAACCCGGACATCCCCGCCGTCGGCGGTGGCGTGGGCGGCGGCGTGGGCGGTGGCGTCAGCGGCGCCGGAGGCTTCACGCCCACGCAACTGCTGGGCATCGGCGTGCTCACCGCGAACGTGCCCGTCGTGGACCTGGCCAACCTCTACGCCCTGGGCAGCGCCAAGGAGTCACGGCGCACCGCCAACCTGTCGCTCGCGGAGACGCGCCGGCAGCTCACCCGCGGCCTCGCGCAGGCGCTCGTGTCCGTCTCCTCCAATGAGCGGCTGGCGGAGGTCAACCGCGTCAACCTGCGCACCGCGCTGGAGCGGCTGGCCCTCGCGCAGCGCCGCTTCGAGCTGGGCGCGGGCACCCGCCTGGACGTCGTCCGCGTGGAACAGGACGCCCAGACCGCCCGCCGCAACGTCGTCACCGGCGATGAGAACCTGCGCCAGGCGCGCGAGTCCCTGGGCCTGGCCCTGGGCACCCCGTCCCCCGTGGGCATCAAGCCGGGCCTGGAGTTGAACACGTTCCTCGAGGGCACCAACGCGGCCTGCCGCACGCTGGAGTCGCTGGAGAACCGCCCGGACATCGCCGCCGCGCGCTCCCGCCAGGTGGTGGCCGAGCGCGCCATCGGCGAGGTGAAGCGCCAGTACGCGCCCACCCTGGACCTCACCAGCACCACCACCGCGCTCACCGTCAACCCGGGCTTCGCGGAGGTCCCCATCTGGAACATCGGCGCCAGCCTCGTGCTGCCCTTCTGGGATGGCGGCGCGCGCGAGGGCCGCCTGCGCCAGGCGCGCGGCCAGCTGGAGCAGGCCCGCGCGGACCTCACGACGCGCGAGCGCAACGTCGCCGTGGAGGTCACCCAGGCGAAGCGGGCCGTGCAGGTCACCCGGGCGACGCGCGACCTGGCGGAACGCGAGCGCGGGCTCGCCGCGGAGAACGACCGGCTCACCCGCCGCAGCTTCGAGGTGGGCACCGGAACGAGCCTCGAGCTGGTGCAGTCAGCCGGAGCCCTGCGTCAGGCGGAGCTGGAGCTCGTCATCCGAGACTTCCAGTTCCGCCAGGCCCAGGTGGATGCATTCCTGTCGGAGGCCGCATGCGATTGGTGAGGGGCGGTTGGGGCGCGTGGGGATTGGTCCTCGCGCTGGCGGGCGGGTGCAGTGGCGGCAAGGACCCCGGCCAGGCCACGCCCGGAGGAGGGCTCCAGGCAGGACAGCAGAGCCAGGGCGGCGGCAAGCCCATGCCCGTGCAGGTGCTGGCGGTGAAGCCCGGCCCGGTGCGCGACACCCGCGAGTACGTGGGCACCCTCATCTCCCGCAGCAGCATCACCGTCGTCCCGCAGGCCGCCGGCTATATCCAGAAGATCTCCGTGCGCCCCGGCCAGGAGGTGAAGGCCGGCCAGGTGCTGCTGGTGGTGGACCCCCGCCAGGAGCAGGCCACCCTGCGCGCCACCCAGGCCCAGAAGGCCTCCGCCGTCGCCAGCCGCGAGTTCGCGCGCAGGACGCGCGAGCGCAGCGCCCAGCTCCTCAAGGAAGGACTCGTCAGCCGCCAGGACTACGAGCAGGCCGTGGCCCAGGCCGCGCAATCCGAGGCCCAGGCCCGCGCGGCGGAAGCGCAGATTGAAAACCAGCAGGTGCAGCTGGGCTTCACCAGCGTGAGCGCCCCCTTCGACGGCGTCGTGGGCGACATCCCGGTGAAGCTGGGCGACTACGTGACGCCGCAGACGGCGCTCACCATCGTGGACCAGAGCCGCGCGCTGGAGCTGTCCGTGCAGGTGCCGGTGGAGCAGGCCGCGCGCGTGAGGATTGGCGAGACGCCGCTGGAGGTGCTCAACGAGGACGGAGAGCCCGTCGTCCGCGCCCCGGCCTTCTTCGTCGCCCCCACCCCCAACCCGAACACGCAGCTGGTGGAGGTGAAGGCCGCCTTCGTGAACACCGTGGGCCTGCGCGCGGGACAGCTGGTGCGCGCGCAGCTGGTCTACGACGTGCGCGACGCCTTGAAGATGCCCACCACCGCGGTGACGCGGCAGGGCAGCCAGTCCTTCGCCCTGGTGGTGGGCCAGGGCGACGCGGGCACCGTGGTGCAGCGCCAGCCCGTCACGCTGGGGCTGGTGGAGGGCAACGACTACGAGGTGCTCAAGGGGCTGGACGCGGGCACCCAGGTCATCATCAGCGGGGTGCAGCAGCTGCGGGACGGCATGCCCATCCAGCCCAGGCCCGCGCAGCAGGCGCGGGGCCAGCCAGAAGGCATGCCCCTGCCACCCGCGCAGGGCACGGGCGGCGGCGCGGACGCGGGTCGGTAGGGGGCTGCCATGTTCACGGACTTCTTCATCCGGCGCCCCGTCTTCTCCAGCGTGCTGTCCATCCTCATCACGCTCGTGGGCGCCATCTCCATTCCCAGCCTCCCCATCGAGCAGTACCCGGAGCTGGCGCTGCCGCAGGTGCAGGTCACCGCCACGTACACCGGCGCGTCCGCGGAGACGGTGGAGAGCGCCGTCACCACCGTGCTGGAGCGCCAGCTCAACGGCATGGAGGGCATGCGCTACATGTCCTCCACCAGCACCAACGACGGCCAGTCCACCATCACCGCCACGTTCGACCCGTCGCGCGACGTGGACCTGGCGGCGGTGGACGTGCAGAACCGCGTGGCCACCGCCACGCCGCAGCTGCCCGCGCAGGTGAACGCGCTGGGCGTCACCGTGCGCAAGGCGCAGACGCAGCTGCTCGTCTCCTTCGGCATCTTCGACAAGGAGAAGCGCTACGACACGGAGTTCCTCAGCAACTACGCGGACGTCTTCATCCGCGACGCGCTGCTGCGCGTGAAGGGCGTGGGCGACGTGCGCATCTTCGGCGAGCGCCGCTTCGCCATGCGCCTGTGGCTGGACCCCACGGAGCTGGCGCGGCGCGGCCTCACCGCGCAGGACGTGGTCAACGCCCTGCAGGAACAGAACGTCCAGGTGGGCGCCGGCAAGGTGGGCCAGGCCCCGTCCTCCCCGCAGCAGGCGTACCAGCTGTCCCTCCAGGTGAAGGGCCAGCTGTCGTCGGCGGAGGAGTTCGGGAACATCGTCATCCAGCGCGGGCAGGACGGCGCCCTGGTGCGCATCCGCGACGTGGGTCAGGTGAAGCTGGGCGCGGAGAACTACCAGCAGCTGCTGCGCTTCAACGGCCAGGACGCGGTGGGCCTGGGCATCACGCAACTGCCCGGCTCCAACGCGCTGGACGTGCGCGAGGGCGTGGAGGCGGAGCTCAAGCGGCTGTCCGCCAACTTCCCGCCGGGCCTCAGCTACCAGGTGGCGTTCGACACCACGGCCGCGGTGAGCGCCTCCATCGAGGAGGTGCTCCACGCGCTGGGGGAGGCCATCCTCCTGGTCATCCTGGTCATCTTCATCTTCCTGCACGGCTGGCGAAGCGTGCTGGTGGCGGTGACGACGCTGCCGGTGTCGCTCATCGGCACGTTCATGTTCGTCAACGCGTTTGGCTTCTCGCTCAACACACTGACCCTCTTCGGCCTCACGCTGGCCACGGGCCTGGTGGTGGATGACGCCATCGTCGTCATCGAGAACGTGGAGCGCGTCATCGAGCACGAGAAGGTGGACGCGAAGGAGGCCACCCACCGGGGCATGCAGCAGGTGGCTGGCGTGGTGGTGGCCACCGCGCTGGTGCTCTCCGCGGTGTTCATCCCGGTGTCCTTCTTCCCCGGCACCACGGGCGCCATCTACCGCCAGTTCGCGCTCACCATCGCGTTCTCCATCAGCCTCTCCGCGCTCGTCGCGCTCACCCTGTCCCCCGCGCTGTGCGCGCGCCTCTTGCGCCCCAACGAGGGCCAGAAGTTCCTCCTGGCGCGCAAGTTCGACCAGGGCATGGACGCGCTCCGGCGCGGCTACGGGAAGCTCCTGCGCCTGATGCTGGGCCGCGCGCGCTGGCTCGTCGTGGGCGTCTTCGCCGTGTTCCTGGTGGGCACGGGCCTGCTCTACCGGTCCACGCCCACGGGCTTCATCCCGGACGAGGACCAGGGCTACCTCATCATCGCGGTGCAGGGCCCGGAGGGCACGTCGCTGGAGTACACGCGCAACGTGCTCATCCAGGTGGAGGACATCATCCGCCAGCAGGAGGAGGTGATACAGATCTTCACCGTGGGCGGCTTCTCGCTCTTGGGCACGGGCTCCAACTACGGCTCGCTCTTCATCAACCTGAAGCCCTGGGAGGAGCGCACGACGCGCGAGTCCAGCGTGGCGGGCCTGGTGGAGCGCCTGCGCGGTCCGCTGTCCCAGGTGGGCGGCGCGCGCGTGCTGCCCCTGCAACCCCCCGCCATCCGCGGCGTGGGCAGCGTGGGTGGCTTCGAGTTCGTGCTGGAGGACCAGCAGGGCGGCCGCACGCTGGAGGAGCTGGCGCAGGCCACCCAGGCGCTGGTGGGCCGGGCCAGCCGGGAGCCGCGCCTGCGCGGCGTGTTCTCCGCGTTCACCGCGGGCACGCCGCAGCTCAACATCGACGTGGACCGGGAGAAGGCCAAGGCGCTGGGCGTGCCCCTGTCCTCGCTGTTCTCCACGCTCCAGGTGTACCTGGGCAGCCAGTACGTGAACGACTTCACCTTCTCCAACCGCGTCTACCGCGTGTTCGTGCAGGCCGCGACGCCCTTCCGCGACAACCCGAAGGACATCGGCAGCTTCTACGTGCGCTCGGACACCGGGGCCATGGTGCCGCTGGAGTCACTGGTGAAGGTGACGCCCATGACGACGGCGCCCAACATCACGCACTACAACCTCTTCCGCTCCGCGAACCTCAACGGCCAGGGCGCGCCCGGCGTCTCCACCGGCCAGGCGCTCCAGGCCATGGAGGATGTGGCGAAGCAGGCCCTGCCGCCGGGCTTCACCTACGAGTGGACGGGCCTGTCCCAGGAGCAGAAGAGCGCGGGCAACACCGTGCTCGTCATCTTCGCGCTGGGCATCGTGTTCGTGTTCCTGGTGCTGGCCGCGCAGTACGAGAGCTTCGCCCTGCCCTTCGTCGTCATGCTCGCGGTGCCCGTCGCGATGATGGGCGCGCTGCTCTTGCAGAACCTGCGCGGGCTGGTGAACGACGTGTTCTGCCAGGTGGGCCTGGTGATGCTGGTGGGCCTCGCGTCGAAGAACGCCATCCTCATCGTGGAGTTCGGCGAGCAGCTGCGCGCGCAGGGCCAGGGGGTGGTGGAGTCCGCCATCAACGCGGCGGAGACGCGCCTGCGGCCCATCCTGATGACGTCCTTCGCGTTCCTCTTCGGCGTGGTGCCGCTGATGCTGGCCAGCGGCGCGGGTGCCGCGGCGCGCAAGTCGCTGGGCACGGCCGTCTTCGGCGGCATGCTCTTCTCCACCTTCGTGAACCTCATCTTCATCCCCGTGCTCTACGCGCTGGTGGAAGGGGCGCGCACGAAGGTCCTGAAAAACCGGCAACACAACAATCCCCCGCCTGGGGCGCCGCACAATCCGCCGCCGCCGTCCATCCCTCCGGAGGGGGAGCCGCCGCGACCCCAGCCGGCGTAGCGACGACCCGCACAGCGGGCAGGCACTCCGGCGCGCTACCCGGCGCTGGAGCGTCCTGGTTATCCTTGGGCGACGCATGCCTTCTCCCCTGACTGTCGATGAGCGGCGTCGGTGGCTGTACACGTTGAAGCAGGCTCCCGCGCTGCGCCACACGCGCGCGTCCGTCCTCCTCCGGCTGTTGGAGAGGGCTCGGCCGGTGGAGCCCCTGCCGGGCGAGTGCATCTGCCGTGAAGGCGAACCGGTGGACGGCGTCTACCTGCTGCGCTCCGGCGAGTGGCGGGTGATGACGGGAGGCACGGTGCTGCTGCACCTGCGCTCCGGCATGTCGCTGGGCGTGGAGGCGCTCGCGCGCGGCACGTGGCCCGTCACGGTGACGGCGGAGTCCGCGTCGTCGCACGCCCTCTTCCTTCCGCGCGCGGAGCTGGAGGCGGTGGCGGGCGCGCCCCGTCGTGCTGGCATCGCGCCGCGCGCGGACGTGGTGACGTTCCGCACGCAGGGGCTGGAGCTGCCGCCCGCGGTGCTGTCCACGCTGGTGGAGCTGGTGGCGAAGGTGATGGTCCACGACTTCGGGGACCGCGTGCTGCTCGTGCGCGCGGGGACGAAGCGCGCGGAGGACACGGTGCGCGGCGCGGACGGCGTGTTCCGCCGCACGGTGGGCCCGCGCTCGGCGTTGCTCGCGGAGGGCGAGGACTTCGACTGCGTGCTGGTGGAGGGCGTGCCGGTGCCGGAGGGCCTGACGCCGCGCGAGGTGGTGCTGCTGCCGCCCGGCGGTGAGGCGGACGGCGGGGGGACGCCGGGAACGCCCGTGCTGCCCACCGTGCTGCTGTCGCCGTGGCGGCCGCAGGCCAGCCCGACGCTGCGCGGGCGCTCGCTGCCGGACGAGGACGGGTGGGACGAGGACGCGCCACCGCCCGGGTGCCGGCTGCGGCTGGACTGGGGGCGGCTGGTGGTGCGGCCCGGGGATGCCCGGCCGCTGGCGGCGCTGGGGCTGGACGCGGGGACGCGGGACGCGCTGTCGCGGTGGGCGCGCGCCATCACCGGACGGCGTGTGGGGCTGGCGCTCAGCGGCGGCGGCGTGTGGGGCTTCTACCACGTGCACCTCTTGCGGAGGCTGGCCGCGCTGGAGGTGCCGGTGGACTTCCTCAGCGGCGCGAGCATGGGCTCGCTGGTGGGCGCGTACTACTGCGGCACCGCGCGCGACGGCCGCGAGGGACTGGACGGCCTGCGCCGGCTCCAGCACCGCGCCAGCGGCGGGCACCTGTCCGCCGCGGCGCTGTCCTCCGTGGTGACGACGCAGGCCATGGAGTGGCTGGTGCGCGGCGACCTGGGGGACCTGGCGCTGGAGGAGCTGCCCATGGGCTTCCTGCCGGTGACCACGGACCTGACCACCGGCCGCTGCGTGGTGCTGGAGAAGGGACCGCTGGCGCTGGCGGTGCGCGCCAGCGGCTCCGCGCCGGGCGTCTGGGCGCCCACGCTCCAGCCGCCCGCGCGCTACGTGGACGGCGCCTTCACCAGCATGGTGCCGGTGGACGTGCTGCTCAACGCGGGCGCGGACCTCGTCTTCTCCAGCAACATCTTCCCCGCGGGCCCCCACCACGCCGCGAGGCCGCTATTGCCCGGAGCCGTGGGGCTGTTCCTCTCCGCGCTCAACCCGGTGGCGCGCGCGAGGGACCTGCTGGCCAGCGGCGTGCTGCTGCTGCACCGCAACGGCGACCTGGAGTCCTCGCGCGGGGACCTGAGATACGACGTGGGCACGCGGGACCATCCGCTGCTCGGGTCCATGCGCTTCACGCACGTGGACGCGGTGCTGGACGAGGCCGCGCGCGACATGGGCCTGGAGCAGAAGCTGCTGGAGCTCAAGCAGGCCTGGGAGTCGCTGCGCGTGCGCAGGACCCCGTCCGGCGGCAGGAGGGCGGCGTGATTCCCGTGCGCATCCTCGGCACCGCGAGCGTGCTGCCCGGCCCGCCGGTGACGACCGCGGAGGTCTGCGCGCGCGTGGGCCGCGACGCGGCGGAGGTGGAGAGGAAGACGGGCATCCGCACGCGGCACTTCGCTCCGGCGGGGACGCGCGCGGCGGACCTGGGGGCCCGGGCCCTGCGGGAGGCCCTGGACGCGGCGGGGCTTCCGGCGACCGCGCTCAAACGGATCCTCTTCGTGTCGTCCATGGGCGGGGACGTCACCACGCCGGCCAACGGCAGCCGGGTGGCGGCGGCGCTGGGGCTGTCCGGCACGTGCGACGCGATGGACGTGGGCAACGCGTGCATGGGGTTCCTGAGCGCGTTCGACCTGGCGGCGCGCTCGGTGGCGACGGGGCTGGGGCCGGTGGGCGTGGTGTCCGTGGAGCTGCTGTCGCGCACCACGCGGCCGGAGGATCCGCGCCCCTACCTGGTGCTGGGTGACGCGGCGGCGGCGGTGGTGCTGGGCGAGGCGCGGCCCGGCGAGGGCGTGCTGGGGGCGGCGTTCGGCAACGACGGCACGCTGCCGCCGGACGTCGTCCTGGAGAACCCGCACCAGACGGGCCAGCGCGAAGGCATGCGCTTCCTCACGCCGTCGCGAGACATGACCCGCGTGGCGGTGGGGGCGCTGAAGCGCGCGGCATCGGCGGTGCTTCAGGGCGCGGGGCTGACGGTGGCGGACGTGGAGTGGGTGCTCACGCACCAGCCGAACGGGAGCATGTTCGCGGCCATCCTCCAGACGCTGGAGGTGCCCGTGGAGAAGAGCGTGACGGTGGTGGACACGGTGGGCAGCGTGGGCTCCGCGTCGCTGGGCACGGGGCTGGACCGGCTGTGGCGCACGCGGCCGGTGAAGCCGGGGGACCGGGTGTTGATGGTGGGCGTGGGCGCGGGCGTGGCGCACGGCGCGGTGCTGTACCGGGTGGGCGGGTGAGGTCGGCGACGGCGGAGGCGGTGAGGGCCGCGTGGCTGACGGCGTTCCGCCTGCTCCAGCGCTACCACCGCTACGAGGTGGTGAACCTGGAGCCGCTCTTGCGCCCCGGCGCGAAGCTGCTGGTGGGCTACCACGGGCGCCCCCTGGCGATGGACCTGTGCATGCTGACGGTGACGCTGCACGACCGGCTGGGCTACCTGCCCCACGGCATCGCGCACGGCGCGTTCGGCCGCATCCCCGGCATGGGGCAGGTGGTGGACGGGCTGGGCTTCGTCACGGGGGACGGGCCGCTGCTGGCGCAGGCGGTGGCGAAGGGCGAGCACCTGCTGGTGCAGCCGGGAGGCACGCGCGAGGGCTGCCGCGACTTCCGGCACCGCTACCGCGTGGACTGGGGCGAGCGGCTGGGCTACCTGCGGCTGGCCGTGCGCTACGGGCTGCCCATCGTCCCCATCGCGGGCCACGGCATGGACGACGCATACGTGGGCCTGAACGACGGCTACGCGTGGGGCAAGCGCGTGGGGATGCCGGGGCGGCTGCCGCTGTGGCTGGGCGTGGGCGCCACGGGCCTGTGGCCGCTGTCCCTGCCGTTCCCGGTGAAGATGACCCAGTGGGTAGGAGAGCCGCTGACGACCCACTTGGCCCCGGGGTTCGACGCGGGAAACCGCGAGGCGCTGCTGACGGTGCACCGCGAGGTGACGGGCGCGGTGCAGGGGCTGCTGGACGCGGCGCGGCCGCGCTGAGCGTCACCACCAGAGCGGACGGCGCTGCGGCTTGTTGCGAACGCAGTACCACTCTGAAATCTGGTGTGCGGCATTCAGTGCGAGCCCGTGCTCCCTGCGCAGCACGTCCAGGAACCCGTGCAGGGACAGGACCCGTCCGCGAAGCTCCTCGATGCCCCGGTGAAGGGCGCGTCGATCATGCAGGATCGCCGTCGTGTCGGGGTGGTGACAGGCATAGGCAATCACGGAGTGCTCCCCCATCCCCTCCGTCACGGGCGGAAGCTGGAGCTGGACCAGCGTCTGGGCTTCCATGCTCTGCGGCACCAGCACGGTGGGCGCACCCGCGATGGCCTTCAGCATCGCTTCCGCTTCCTGGACCAGACGCTCAGGGGCGCCGGCAAGCGAAGCGCCCACGGTCAGCTCATCCCAGACCGTGTCCGTGATGACGACGGGCAGGGCTCCCAGTTCCCGCAGCGTGACGGCATGCCCCGCGCGCTGGACGTTCGCCAGCACGTCCGTGTCGACGACGTACCGGCTCATGTCGCGAGAAGGTCCTCGACAGGGCGCCCGAGCAACTCTCGAGCCCGGCTCGATGAAATCAGCTCATGTGCATGTGCATCCAGGGCACGACGCTCGATGCCGGTGAAGCGCGTATCGTCCTCGAAACCTTCCAGGGCGGTCTCGTCCGGGGCCATCAACAGGGCCTCCACCGTCTCCCGCTCCCGGATGTACCGGAGGTTGTGGAGGTGCCACGCCATGGCGGAGAAGCTGAGGCCAAAGTGCGTGCGGGCCCGGATGACCAGTTCGCGGGCCTCCTTCAGGCCATAGCCTTCCGGCTTCGCGGCTCCCAGGCGCTGCGTCACGGCCTCTTCCGGCGCCAGCAGCATGGCGGCGAACGCATTGGCCCGCTTCTCGGCGGGGGGGTTCTCCATCCAGAAGCGCGACGAGTCCAGGCGCCCCTCGTCCGTGTGGATGTCGCTGTCCGACAGGTCGAGCAACTGGTGCGCCAACTCATGGGCCAGCACGAAGCGGCGCACCGGCTCACGCGTCAGCTCCGCATGGATGACGATGAGGCGGGCGTCGCCCGAGCGGCAGCTGACACCATGCACAGCGGGATTCGTGAAGGCATGGCGGAGGATGAGGACGTCGAAGTGACTCTCCATCAGCCGGCCCAGGTTGCGCAGCGGGCCCTGCCGCTCCGGCAGCAGGGCCCGGACCCTCCGGGCGCACGCATATCCCGCCTGGTGGGCGTTCTTCGTGGGAGGCGCTTCGGGATGGAATTGCTCCGCCAGCCGGGGCACCTGTCGCAGCGCTCCAAGCAGGCTGAAGGCCCGTGCCTGCCGGAGCCCCTCCACGAGGAAGGCCCGATCCACATCGGACAGCGAAGCGCTCATCGCGCTCCCCTTCAGGAGCGCGGTGGGCGCCAGGGAGGCTTGCTCCACGGGCGCGGACGTATGGAAGAAGGCTGTAGGCGAAAGCCCCAGCGCCGAGGCCAACCGGGTCAGCGCGCTGAGGCCCAACGCCTGCTCGCCCTGCTCGAAGGTCCGGATGAGGTGTGCGGAGACACGGGCACGCACAGCCAGGGCTTCGACCTCCAGCCCGGCTTCCTTCCTCCGCTTGGAGAGCCGGCGGCCCAACTCCCGCAGGGCATCCGAGGCGTCATCCATGGGCGGCCCTTGCGTCATGACTCCAGCATCAAGCAGGGCCCTTCGAGTGGCAAGGCCACCCATTGGACGCGGCGCGCGGCTACCAGCGGACGCGGTAGGTGGCGGCGCGGCCCTGGCGGGACTCGACCACGGTGGTCAGGCCCTTCACGCCGGTGGTCAGCGTCCCGTGGTGGCAGATGGAGCCGATGAACTCCGGGTACGTCCCGCCCTCGTTCACCTTGATGCGGTAGTCCGTCTCCGCCAGCCGCTCCACCTCCACGTGCAGGAAGTTGCTGCCGGAGGCCAGGTTGCGCGACGTGCGCTCCAGCGCGCGCGCCGGGCCCAGCAGCTTCAGCACGGTCTGCAGCGCCCGGCCCATGTTCGTCTCGAAGTAGCCCGACACGAAGCGCTCGCCCAGCATCCACTGGGCCTCGTTCATGGACACGTTCGGGAACAGCTCCGTCGCGGAGATCTGCAACACGCGCTGCCAGAGGGCGTTGGGGTACGCGGGCTCCAGCTTCCGGTCCAGGTCCAGCCCGGCTTCCTTCAGCTTCGCGCGCAGCGGACCTTCCAGCCGGCCCTTCAAGGCCAACAGCAGGCCTTCGACCGTATGGCCGAAGACGATCTCGGACGGGTTCGACACGAGGGGCTCCTCCGCCGCGGCTCGGGGGATACGCGGCTGGGTGCCCACTGGTTAGACCGGATACCGACTCGTGAACAACCCCTACATCCCCGGGGTGATGACGATTTCACAGGGAGACAGTCACCCCACCCTGTCGTCAGACATCCCCCCGGTGGATTCGCGGCAATGATTGCCCCTCTGTGCGGAGCACCGGTGGATTCCGTGCATTGGGGGGAGCGCATGAGCTGGAGCATCAACATTCCCGCGGTGACGACGTTGGACCGCCTGCTGGGGGACAAGACCCTGACGCAGGCCCTGGCCCAGGCGGATGGCAGCGGGGACGGCAAGGTTCCCCTCCCCGGCGGGTCGCTCTCCCTGGCCGCGGCCCTGAAGGTGCCCATCGAGCTCTTCAACGACCTGGAGGACAAGGATGCCGGAGGCGTCATCGGCAAGGCCTCCGCTCCCGTCAACAGCCTGGAACTCGACCCGCTCTTCGCTCCCGACGACACCGCGTGCTGGCTGAAGTACGCAGCCGAGTTCAACGCCCAGGCGAGCGGCGAGGGCTCCTTCCCCTTCGTCAAGCTGAGCGGCGGCGGCTCCATCAACGTGCTGGTGGCGGACTACCGGCAGCACCAACCCACCCAGCGGCTGAAGGATGCGCTGGGCGCGGACGCGAAGACCCTGCGGCTCCCCTTCGTCCTGGGGGACGTCCAGAAGCTGGCGCCCGGAGATGCCCTCTCCTTCCAGGCGCGCATCGCCCTGAACGCGGGCGTCACCCTGTCCTGGCCCGCGGTCACCTCCACGGTCGCATCGGTGCTCGCCCTGGAGGTCGGCGGGAACACCGCGCTGCGGATCAAGGCGTCCATGGATGCGTCCGTGGGCGCCTCCCTGCGGATTGAAGACGACCTGCGCCTCGTCTTCTCCCGCCCCCAGAAGGACGGCCCCTTCCGGGTCTCCGTCCGCAAGGCGACCACGCGGGACGCCACCCTGGGCGTCAAGGTGAGCGTGGAGTTCGAGGCGGAAGCGCCGCTGCTCACCGCCATCCTGAGCGCCGGGGCGAACAGCGAGGACGGCCAGCGCGTCGCGGAGCTCGTCGAGAAGCTCGAGAGCGGGACGCTCGGTGAGCCCTGGCTGCCCCTGGCCACCAAGCTGCTCGGCGGGCTCGGCTTCCAGGCGCAGCTGGACGGCACCCTGGCCACGGTCAAGTCCATCTACGGCAAGCTGCGGACCGCGGTGAAGGACGGCCTGCGCGCGACGCTGCAGGCGGGCTTCGAGTACGAGTACGGCCGGTGCTCGGAGGACACGACGCTCCTGGAGCTGGAGCTGCCCCCGGAGGCGATGGCGGACGTGCACGATTCGCTCATCTCCGGCGACCTGCTGCGCATCCAGCGTGGCACGCAGGACGCGTGGATCCGCCGCTACTTCCACGTGCGCACCACGGAGAAGAAGAGCACCCTGGCGCTGTGGCTGGGGCCCCTGGCCAACGCGAGGCACAACACGACGAAGAAGTTCGTCATCCAGCACGCCTCCCTGGACCATGCGCACGGCCCCCGCCGCTACGCGTTCCAGGGGGCCCGGGCCTACCAGCACAAGGGCTGGCTCGCGTCAGGCCCGGTCCTGCAAGGGTTTGATTTCAATGCCCAGATGAAGGACTTCTCGGACCGGCCCACCGCGGACGCCTTCGAGTACTCCTTCTTCGCCCAGTCGCAGTTCGAGGGGACCGTCTCGCTCGAGGACCTGGTGGATACCGCCACCGTGTGGGGCGTCCTGCAGGAGGGAGCGCCCCACGACAAGCTCACCCAGCTCTACGGCTCGGCGCCCGCGGGCAGCCGGGTCAGCGTGCGGCTCGAGCTGCGCATCCCTCCCGGCGCCTTCCGGACCCTGCTGGAGAACCTCGGCACGAAGGACGCCGAGGAGTCGCGCCTCTTCGCCAACGTCCTGGCCCGCGCGCTGCCGAAGGAGAACCTGGACGTGCGCAGGACGCCCGGCATCCGCGAGCGGATCTACGCCCCGCTCTGGAAGCAGTACCTGGAGGACCGCGCGAAGGGCTGGGACAAGAAGCGCATCCTGGGAAGCGTGGAGGACTGGCTCAAGCACCAGAACCCTCCGGCGGCCATCGAGACGCGGAACTGGGAGAAGTCCACGCACTCCGGCGGAGGGCCGGCGCCGAGGACCTTCATGGGCGTGATGGAGAGCGCCTCCCGGTACGGAGGGGACCTCGGTGGCATGCCCTACGGGAACCTCTTCGTCGTGTGGAGCACGCTGACCCGTCAGCTCCAGGCGCTCCAGACCGCCATCCGCGACCGGCAGCTCCTGCCGGAGGACCCCGCGGACTCCATCATCACGGATGCGTTCGACGCGCTGGAGGACGCGGGCTCCAACGCGTTCCGCCTGACCACCACCGTCGCCTGGTTCATCGAGCTCTCGAAGCTCTGGGGCTTCAGGGCGGACGTCCAGGCCGTGTGCGGTGTGAAGGTCGGCAAGCAGGACGAGCTGGTCCTGTCGTCCATCTAGGCTACCAGCGCATCCGGTACGTCGCGGAGGGCCCCTCGCGGGCCTCCACCACGGTGGTGAGCCCCTTCACCCCCGTGGTCAGCGTCCCGAAGTGACAGAGGGCCCCGATGAACTCCGGGTGGAGCCCGCCTTCGTTCACCTTGAGCCGGTAGTCCGTGGGCGCCAGCCGCTCCACGTCCACGTGCAGGAAGTTGCTGCCATAGGCCAGGTTGCGCGTCGTGCGCTCCAGCGTGCGCGCGGGCCCCAGGAACCGCAGCACGCCCTGCAGCGCGCGCCCCATGCGGATGGAGAAGTAGGCCGTGATGAAGCGCTGGCCCAGGTGCCAGTGCGCCTGCGCGGGGGTGTGGTTGGGGAAGAGCGCCTGCGCGGCCAGGAGCAACATCTGGTGCCACTGGTCCTTGGGATAGGCGGGCTCCAGCTCGCGGTCCAGGTCCAGCCCCACGGCCCTCAACCTCGAGCGGAGCGGGCCATCCAGGTGCCCTTCCAGGGCCACCAGCAGGCCTTCCACGGTGTGCCCGAACACGACCTTCTGCTGAGGACGCACGACGGGAAACTCCTTCTCCACGGCGCGGGGATGCGTCCTTCATCGGTAAACGGGGACGGCCCCGGGAACAACCCACCCCTCCCTTCGTGCAGCGGGATTTCCACCAGCGGACGGAGCAACCTCATGAAGCCCGTGGACGGGGTGTCATCCATGGCTTCATCCCGCGCATGTTGCTCAAGGTGTGCCTCAACGGAGCCCGCGCGGCCAGCGATCATCCCCGGCTGCCCATCACCCCCGAAGCGCTCGCGCGCGACGCCGCGGCCTGTCACGCCGCGGGCGCGGGTGCGTTCCACGTGCACCCGCGCGCCGCGCACGGAGGCGAGTCCCTGGACGCGGCGGACATCGGTGCGGCGGTGTCCGCCATCCACCGCGCCTGTCCGGGCGTGCCGGTGGGTGTCAGCACCGGCGCGTGGATCCTCCCGGACGTGACGGCCCGCCGCGCGCGGGTCGCCAGCTGGAAGGCGCTGCCCGCGAGCACCCGGCCCGACTTCGCCTCCGTCAACCTGTCCGAGCCGGGCTGGGAGTCCATCGCGGACGCGCTGCTCGACGCGGGCATCGGCGTGGAGGCAGGCGTGTGGTTCCCGGAGGACGTCCCCCGGCTCCTGGCGTGGCCGCGCGCGGCGGAGTGCCTGCGCATCCTCGTGGAGACGCAGTCCTCCCAGCCGGAGGCCGCGTGCCAGGAGGCGCGGACGCTGGTGGACCTGCTGCGCGCCACGGGCCTGGGCTGTCCCCTGCTCGTGCACGGCTCCGAGGGCGGCGCGTGGGCCGTGCTCGACCAGGCGCTGCGCCAAGGCTTCGATGCGCGCATCGGCCTGGAGGACACGCTCACGCTTCCGGACGGCCGGCCCGCGGAGGACAACGCCGCGCTGGTGGCCAGGGCCCTCCAGTCCGGTCGCGCACGGTGAGACTTCACGGCCCGCATGGGCGGATCATCTCCCCCGAGCCGCATCGCACCGTGATTCCTATGATGGAAGCACCATGCACGTGCCATCAGGAGCAGGTGGGTCCCCTCCAACAGCCTCGGAGGGTGTTCCAGACCCGGCGTGGGCGCTCATCCTCGGCGTCTCCTCCGGCTCGGGCGCGGCCATCGCGGAGGCCGTCGCTCGCAAGCCAGGATTGAACGTCTTCGGCGTGCACCGGGGCCGCTACGTGGACACCGCGCGGGAGCTGGAGGCCCGCGTGCGGGACTTGGGCCGGGACGTGCACCTGCGGCAGGCGGATGCCTCCACGCCCGAAGCCGCCGAGGCCGGCGCGGACGAGCTGCTCCAGCGTGCGGGCCCCCGCAGCGTGAAGCTGTTCGTGCACGCCATCGCCGGCGCGTCCGTGGGCCACTTCCTCTCCGAGGGCCCGGACCAGCTGCACCCGCGCCGCATCCAGCGCACGTTCGACTGCATGGCGCACTCGTTCGTGTACTGGGCGCAGGCGCTGGTGAAGCGCGACCTGCTGGCCCCGGACGCGCGCCTGCTGGGCCTGCAGAACCCGCTGGATGAGACGCACCTGAACAACACCGGCCTCATCAGCGCCGCCAAGGCCGCGCTGGAGATGTACGTGCGGCACCTGGCCATCGAGCTGGGC
Organism: Corallococcus exercitus; assembly: GCF_042231735.1. GTDB lineage: Bacteria > Myxococcota > Myxococcia > Myxococcales > Myxococcaceae > Corallococcus > Corallococcus exercitus_B. The sequence continues at coordinate 7,000,663 of NZ_CP102577.1, read as the reverse complement.
CCGAAGGGCCACCGCGTGAACCTGCTCAAGTTCGGCACGGTGATGACGCCCGCGCTGCGCCACGTCTACTCGCCGGAGGCGCTGGCCCGGCTGGAGGCACGCCACGCGGCCATGAACCCCGCGGGGCGCATGGGCACGCTGGACGAGGTGGCCCGCTTCGTCACCGTGCTCGTGGGCGACGACGCCGCCTGGTTCAACGGCGCCACCATCGACTTCACGGGCGGCATGACGCTGAAGCTGCTGGACCTGCTGCTCAACCCGTGACGGCCGCCGGAACGCGGAACGTGAGGCAGTAGTAGAACGGTGACACCTGTTCCTCGATGACGCCTTCGGCCCCCTGCGGCAGCAGGTCGCGGGGGCTCTTGGCCTCGCGCGTGTAGAACGTGAGGGCGCGGAAGGCGGCGCGCTGGAACAGCGACGGACGCAAGGCCGCGTCCAGCTGCTCGTCCACCACCACCAGCGGCGTGCCGGGCCGCGCCACGCGCGCCATCTCCCGCAGCGCCACCGCGGGCTGGCGGTAGCCGCCAATGCCTCCGACGTGGAAGACGCGGTCGAACGTCGCGTCGCGGAACGGGAGCGCGTGCGCGTCCGCCACCAGCAGCCGCGTGTCCTTCACGCCCCGGCCCTTGCGCAGCCGCTTCTCGCACTGCGCCAGCATGCCGGTGCTCAGGTCCAGGCCCCACACCTCCACGGGCAGGCCCGGCGGCAGCGAGCCCCGGATGCGCGGCAGGTTCGCGCCCGCGCCCACGCCCACCTCCAGCACGCGCACGGGCTGGCCGTCGTCGCGCGGCTTCAGCGCGCCCAGCTCCAGCCGGCGCATGTACCCGTCGCGCATCCGCGACTCGGAGACGGACTGGAACAGCGGCGTCAGCACGGCCGTCAGCGGATCATGCAGCGCGGGCAGCCCGTCGTAGATGTGGCGCATGAGGCGGTCCGTGCCCTGCACGCGGTCCTCGCGGTACAGCCGGGCGAGCCCGTCCCGCACCTCCCACGTCTCGCCGCAGCCGCCGCAGCGCAGGCGTCCCTCGTCCAGCCGGTCGTCCTCGCTCTGCCCGTGCCACACCAGCTGGCCCCGGCAATCCGGGCACTCCAGCAACGCCACGTCCCGCGCCCACATCATCGCTTCGTCACCCTGCCGTCCCCTGTTCGGCCAGGGTCCGCGCCAGGTCCTCGCGCGCCCCCAGCCGGGTGAAGTCCTCCGCCGCCCGCCGCAGCAGCTCCGCGCGCTCCGGGGCCTCCGGGGGCAGGTGCCGCGCCCACTTCAGCCGCGCCCTCGCGGCCTCGTAGGGCATCCCCCGCTTGTCGGCCTCCACGATGCAGCGCCGCCACGCGTGGAAGGCCTTGGCGTGCTTGCCCGTGAGCCACGCCTCCCAGCCGCGCCACAGCCACGCGGCCGGCTCGCCGAAGGGGAACACGCGCGCGAAGCCCTCCACCGCCCGGAGCGCGGTCCGCGCGCTGTGCGTGAGCGCCTGCAGGCCCGGCCCGGGCGTCTCGCGCGCCCACAGCGTGAGCAGCACCTCCGCCACCGCCGTCGCGCCGAAGTAGACGAAGTGCGCCACCGGCTTGCCCGCCGACAGCCGCACCAGCGCCTTCTCCGCCGCCGCGCGCGCGCCCGCCGCGTCGCCTTCGCGCAGGCACAGGAGCGCCAGCGTGCCATCCACGATGATGCGGTCCGTGGCGCCGCCGTGCGCCTCCGTCCACGCGAGCGCCGGCTCCAGCGCCGCGCGGGCCCGCGCGTGCTCGCCCAGCCGCAGCAGCATGTGCGCGCGATAGTGCTGGGCCCAGTGCTGCGTCTGCTCCGAGCCCCGGCGCACCGCGGACGCCTCCAGCCAGTCCATCAGCGGCAGGCCCCGCGCGAACTGGCCCCGGTACATGGCGGACACGGTGAGCAGCGCGCGGCACTCCTCCGCCAGCCGCAGGTCCCCCACCGAGTCCACGATGGCCGTCGCACGCTGAAGCCACGCCTCCACGTCCTGCCAGCGCGCCTGGTACACCGCGCACACCGCGTTGCGGTTGAGCACGTAGGCCAGGTCCGCCGGGCGGCCCACGCGCTCCGCCACCTCCTGCGCCCGCTTCACCCACGCGTCCGACACGCGGTGCACCGGCACCGTGCCCGCCACCACCGCCATCACCGTGTAGCCGCGCGCCAGCTCCGGCGTGGGCCCCGCGGGCTCGCACAGGTTGAGCATGCGCAGGCCGCTCCAGAGCACCGGCAGCGCTTCCTGCGCGTAGATGAACGCGTCGGTCAGCCGCATGAGCAGCCGGCCCGCCACCCGCCGCGCCTCGCGCCGCCGCCGGGAGTCATCCACGTACGCGTCCGGCCGGGCGCTCTGCGCGAGCCGCGACAGCACCTGCCCCAGCGTGCCCAGCACCCACGCCACGCGCGACGTGGGCACGCGCCAGCCGAAGTGCGCGAGCGCCGCCTCCGCGTGCACCCGGAAGGCCTCCAGGTCGCCCAGCTGGAAGCGGGCCTCCGCCAGCAGCGCCTCCACGCGGCCCCGCTCCAGCGGCGTGGCCCGCGGCGCGACCGTCAGCGCCCGCGTGAGCAGCGGCAGCGCCTCCCGGCACGCGCCCACCGCCAGCGCCTCCTCGCCCGCGAGCCGCGCGTGGTGCGCCTCGCGCTCCGGCTCCCGCGCCTGTCCCCAGTGGTACGACAGCGCGGACGCATGGCCCGTGGGGTGCGCCGCCTCCAGCGCCTCCGCCACGCACCGGTGGAGCACGGGCCGGGCCGCGGGGGACAGGTCCTCCAGGAGCCGCTCGCGCAGCTTGTCGTGCGCGAAGCGCCAGCGGCCGTCGCCCACGTCCAGCACCGCCGCCGCCGCGCAGTCGGTGAGCCACGCCTCCACGTCCACGCCGGGCGCGGCCCGCTCCAGCACCGCCAGGTCCAGCTCCCGGCCGAGCAGTGCCGCCAGGTCCAGGAGCCCCCGCGCCTCCCGGGGCACCTTCTCCAGCCGGCGCTGCACCAGCGCGCGCATGCCGCCCGCCCACACGCGCGCTGGCAGCGCGACGGCGCCCAGCCGGTCCAGGCCGCCCGCGTCCTCCGCCAGCGCGCGCACCACCTCCACCAGCAGGAAGGGGTTGCCCTCCGACTCGCGGCGCAGGAGTTCCACCACGTCGGGCCGGCGGCCCACCGGGCCCAGCATGGACTCCCCCAGCTGGGCGATCTCCTCCGCGTTCAGCCGGTGCAGCCGCAGCGCGCGGGTGCCGGACAGGCGCTCGGGGAGCTGCGGGGACTCGTCGTCGCGGAAGCTCGCCAGCAGCAGCAGCGGCAGCCCCGCCGCCCTCGCCGCGAGCTGCGCGAGGAGCTGGAGGGACTCGGTGTGCGCCTGGTGCAGGTCCTCCAGGATGACCACGGTGGGCTGCGGCAGGCGGGCGAAGAGGTCCTCCACCGTCTGGTGCAGGCGCAGCTGCGCCATGTCCGCGTCCAGCTCCGGGGCGGCCGGCACCTCGCGGCCCAGGAGCGCCTCCAGGTCCGGCACCAGCGGCCGGAGCACGCGCGCCTCGCGGTCGGAGAGCTCCGTGAGCATGGGCAGCCAGCGCAGCACCGCGCGCCACTCCTGGTACGGCACGCCGCCGGTGTCCACCGCCTGGCCGCGCAGCACCACCGCGCCGCGCACCAGCGCCAGCGAGCGCACCTCCTCCAGGAGGCGCGACTTGCCCACGCCGCTCTCCCCACCGATGAGCCACGCGCCGCCCTGCCCCGCGAGCGCCGCGTCGAGCACATCCGTCAGGTGCTCGCGCTCCTTCACGCGGCCCACGAAGCGCGCGGACTGGAGGAAGCTCTCGCGCGTGGCGGCGGACTCGGCGGGGCGGGGCTGGCCCACGGCGGCGCACAGCGCGGCGATGACGGCCTCCGCGTCGCGCGGCCGGCGGTGGGCCTCCGGCGCCACCAGCTGCTCCAGCACGGCCTTGAGCTCGGGCGGGAAGCCCGGCGTCGCGAACACCTGGCCCGCGTGCGGCAGCCGGCCGAAGAACATCTGGCACGCCATGGCGCCGAAGCCGAAGAGGTCCGTCAGCTCGGAAGGGGGCTGGTCCTCGAAGAGCTCCGGCGCCAGGTAGCCCGGCGTCCCCGCGGGCTGCGCGCGGCGGCCCTGCTGGTCCCGGCCCACGGCCAGGCCGAAGTCCAGCACCTTCACCTGTCCGCGCACCACCAGCACGTTCCCGGGCTTCAGGTCGCGGTGGATGATGCCGCGCCGGTGCAGGTACGCGAGCGCCTGGAGCGTCTGGATGAGCAGCCCCACCTGCGTCGTCAGGGGCGCGTCCGTGCCGGCCTCCACCAGCGTGCGCGCGTCCTCCAGGAGGTCCATGGCCAGGTAGGGCCGGCCCTCCGCGTCGAACCCGTAGTCGAGCACGCGGATGACGTGCGGGTGGCGCAGCGACACCAGCGTCTGGAACTCGTGGGCCAGCGACAGCGCCATGCCCTGCGTGGCGAAGGCGGAAGGGGTGCCTCGGCCCGGGCGCCGCGCCAGGTCCGCCACCGTCTTGTGCAGCCGCTTGAGGGCCACGGGGCCGGAAAGTCCGTCCTGCGCGCGCCACACCGTGCCCGCGCCCCCGCGTCCCAGCAGGTCGAGGATGCGGTAGCGGCGCCCCACCACTTCTGGATCCATGCCCGGAGACGTGTCGGCGTCCGGAACATCCATCCGGGAGGAAGGCTGGAAAGAGAGGGGGTGAGACATGAGGGGGAGCCGCCCTGCGCGTGAGGATATCCCCCCTTCTCGTGCGGGAGGGGATTGAATGCATCCGGGGGCAGGCGAAGCAGGAGGCGCTTCGGACCCTGGGGAGCAGCCCGGCGAGCGGGGCCCGGCAGGGCTCCTTCCCTCCGGGTCAATGACACACCATTTCTTGGAGACAGGGAGGACACCGATGGCGGGCTACGACTTCGACTTGTTCACAGTGGGCGCGGGGTCGGGCGGCGTGGCGGCCAGCCGGCGCGCGGGGTCCTCCGGCGCGAAGGTGGCCATCTGCGAGGAGGGGCGCGTGGGCGGCACGTGCGTCCTGCGCGGGTGCGTGCCCAAGAAGCTGCTCGTGTACGCGGCGCACTACCGCTACGACATGGAGGACGCGGCGGGCTACGGCTGGACGGTGAGCGGCCCCGCGCTGGACTGGAAGAAGCTCCAGGCGGTGAAGGCGAAGGAGCTGGACCGGCTGACGGGCATCTACGGGCGGCTCTTGCGCGACTCGGGCGTGACGCTGGTGGAGGGCCGGGGCCGGGTGGTGGACGCGCACACGGTGGAGGTCGCGGGCAAGCGCTACACGGCGGAGCGCATCCTGGTGGCCACGGGCGGCCGGCCCTACCTGCCGGAGGTGCCGGGCATCGAGCACGCGCTCACGTCGGAAGAGGCGCTGGAGTTGCCCGCGCTGCCGCGCCGGGTGGCGGTGGTGGGAGGCGGCTACATCGGCGTGGAGTTCGCGGGCATCTTCGCGGCGCTGGGCGTGAAGGTGACGATGCTGATCCGCGGCGACACGGTGCTGCGCGGCTTCGACAACGACATCCGCGCGGCGCTGACGCAGGAGATGCGCAAGAAGGGCGTGGACATCCGGCCGGAGACGTTCGTCCAGGACATCGAGAAGCGCGGCGACGGCACGCTCAGCCTGATGACGCGCACGGGGGACACGCTGGAGGTGGACGCGGTGCTGTACTCCACCGGCCGCGTGCCCAACACGAAGGGCCTGGGCCTGGAGGAGGCGGGCGTGAAGCTGGACGCGCGCGGGGCGGTGGTGGTGGACGCGCAGTCGCGCTCGTCGGTGGAGAGCATCTACGCGGTGGGGGATGTGACGGACCGGCTCAACCTCACGCCGGTGGCCATCGCGGAAGGCAGGGCGATGGTGGAGACGCTCTACCGGAACAACCCGGTGACGATGGACCACGAGAACGTCCCGTCCGCGGTGTTCAGCCAGCCGCCGGTGGGCACGGTGGGGCTCACGGAGCGCGAGGCCATGGAGCGCCACGGCAAGGTGGACGTCTACGTCTCCAGCTTCCGGCCCATGAAGCACACGCTGACGGGCCGGGATGAGCGGTCGATGATGAAGGTGGTGGTGGAGCGGGGCACGGAGCGCGTGCTGGGCTTCCACATGGTGGGCGCGGACGCGCCGGAGATCATCCAGGGGCTCGCGGTGGCGCTGAAGTGCGGCGTGACGAAGAAGCAGCTCGACGCCACGGTGGGCATCCACCCCACGGCGGCGGAGGAGTTCGTCACCCTGCGCGACAAGCGCCCCGACCCGTCGGAGAGCGCCACGCTGCTGGAGCTGGGCCGCGAGGTGGTGGCCACACCGCCGGGGGATCAGCGCAAGTAGTCAGGCCTCTTCGTCAGGGAGGAGCGTGCGGAGCAGTTCGTCGTCGGGGCCCAGTGGGAGCCAGCCGGGAGGCGGAGGATTGGCGAGAAGCGAGTCCCCCGCCTGCCTGACGCGCTCCTCATGCGTTGTAGGGGTAAAGCCTGACCACAAGCCAAGTGCCTTGGCGACCTTGAAACGATTGGCGTCATCCAGCATGGCCGGCCAGCCGTCGGGAAGCCCCTTCCACAGCTCGCGCACAAGCTGCCCGCGCACCAGGCGCGTCAGTTGTTTGCTTCGCTCCGCTTCGGCCACCAATCCGCTGAACACCTGCGCTCCAGCGATGTCATCAGGCCCCAACTCCTCAGCCAGCGACACCAGCGATGCGGTGGGGCGCGATTCAGCGAAGGCAGTCAATGAATCGAAGCCCCGCGCCCGGACTCGCTCATAGAGACGAACCTTCCAGTTGCCTTGCCATGAGCGCCCGTCGCTCATCGTCCCCTCCACGGGGTGAAGCTCATCGGGACTCTGTACACGTCCATGACCTCAGCGACGATGTCCAGGATCTCATTCCGCGTCAACATCCGCCCGACCTTGGCCTCGGCGCTACCCAGCGTGCGCATGATCAGCTGATTCCACTCGCCGGGCCACATGCGCCCCAGCTTCCAGTTCCCTCCACCGTGAATGGCTTCGTGGTCGGCCCGCTCCATCCGTACACAGAACTGGTCGATGTCCAGGTCCCCCTTGAAGCCGCGCTGCTCGAACCACTCGCGGTGCTCTTGAGGCAGGACGTGGTGTTTCGGAGCATCGGACATGCCCGCCCCTGCCCTGCCGGTGACGTGCATGGCCCGAACCTCCGGACTGTCCCCCAGCGCATCGCGTACGCCCTTGGGGAGGTCCCGAGGCCCTTGCGCCATCATGACCTGCCCGCCCTGAATGAGGACCGCCGCGCTGGCGGCAGGGACGGAGATGACGCCCGCCTGCACGAGCCTGCGCATCATCTCCACCCACTCGGCGGAGACCACCATGCGCGAGCCCACCACGACGCCACCCGAGTTCATCACCAGGCCCGCGCCAAGCGTCGCGGGAGCGGAGGGAGGCATCCGCGGTAGCGACATCCTCAGCGTGGAAATCATCGTCACCATCTCCACCGCCCGCATCGCCGCGATGATCTGCCCGCCGAGCTTCATGGTTGCCCGGGTCTCCTGATGGAGTGTGTCGAACTCACGGGTCAGCCTTCCCATCAGCGCGGGCATCGCGGTCGCCGCCGCCTCCACCCGCTCAGGCTCAAGGGATGCAAGCTCCGTCAGCGTGGGCTCCATCAGTCCCTGCACACGACGAAGGTCGACGAAGAGCTTCTCGACGCTGCACATCGGACAGTGGCGGAGCACGGCGTCCGCGAGGTGCAGGAAGTCCACCCAGGTGGCCAGCAGGAGCGTCCCGAACTGAGCCGCCTGGAGCTTCGGCCCCGTCATGCGCAGGAGCCCCAGCTCCATGTCCGTGTCGCCGACTTCCGACGCCGCTCCTGTCAGCGCGGTGGCACTCCCGAGCGCACCATGAAGCCACGTCACCTGCTTGGAGCCATGGTCGAGATAGCGCGTGAACACGCCATTGAGGCCCCATCCTCCGAGGGTCGGAGGGCGGGCCGCCAGCTTGGAAAACGCGGCTTCAACGCCGCCGAGAGAGCCCTTCACGTCCGCGATGCCCGCGAGCACGGCTTCACGCGTCGAGGCATCACGGTCCCGCGCGGCCTGTCGGCGCTGCCGTTGCTCCGGCCCGGAGAAGACGGGCGTCCCCATGGGCGTGTAGCCCAAGCGCCTCGGATGCGGTGCGGAGGCACATCCCGTGGCCAGCATCACCAAGACCAGCACCCGAAGGAGCACTGTGCGGTCGCGCAGCCTCGGGTCGTCCCACTGTTTCCGGTAACGGGTGGCCATGGCAGCCCGCCCCTCAGTCGACGTGCTCAACGCCATGTCCGCTCCCGGTGCCTCGACGGAGCGCGACGGTAGCACGCACCTTTCACCCACTTCGCCGCCCTGTGCGCACACCCACTCCGTGCGGACAGCGAACACTCGTCTTGTCCCAGCGGGTGACACCCCTTCCGGGGGTGCCTACCCCTGAAGGTCAGGAGGCGCGGGCAACGGACGTGGGCAAGGGCGGACGATGGTGGGGGGGAATCATGGGGGCGTTGCTGCTCGCGGGATGTCCGTCCGCGTGCAACACGAAGGAATCGTCCCGCCCATTCCAGCTCACGGGGCAGGTGGGGTCGCGTGGGGCGGGCTTCGCGGCGGCGCTGTACCAGACGACGGGCGTGCGGATGGAACCGCGCAACCGCATCCGGTGGGCGAACAACGGCGCCGTCTTCGACGTGATGGTGGAAGAAATCGGCCGGGCCCGCGCCTCCATCAACCTGGTCATGTTCATCTGGCGGCCGGGCCGCGCGTCCGACCGGATGATTGAAGCGCTGGCCGAGCGTGCCAAGGCGGGCGTGCACTGCCGCGTGCTGGTGGACCCGCTGGGCAGCGGCCCCTTCGAGAAGGAGGTGAAGCCCCGGCTGGAGGCGGCCGGCTGCCAGGCGCACCTGTTCCGCCCGCTGCCGGCGGACGAGAACCTGGCGCGCAACCACCGCAAGATTGTCGTGGTGGACGGCCGGGTGGCCATCACCGGCGGGCTCGCCATCCAGGACGAGTGGCTGGGCAACGCGCGCAACGAGAAGGAGTGGCGCGACACCAACGTGCGGGTCCAGGGCCCGGTGGTGGCGCAGCTCCAGCAGGCGTTCGCGGAGAACTGGCAGGAGACGACGGGCGAGCTGCTGCCCCAGACGGACTTCCCCACGCTGTCCGTGGAGCAGCCCGGCCTGGACGCCGCGGGCCAGGGCTGGGCGGCCTTCGTCAGCAGCACGGCGAACCCGGAGGTGACGCGCGCGGAGCGGCTGACGCAGCTCATGGTGAAGGCGGCGAAGAAGCGGCTGTGGATTTCGCAGGCGTACTTCACGCCCAACGACGCGCTGACGTCGCTGCTGGTGGAGAAGGCGCGCGCGGGCGTGGACGTGCGGGTGCTGGCGCCGGGGGACAAGAACGACCAGCGGGCCATCACGGTGCTCCAGCGGCAGACCTACGACACGCTGCGGGCGGCGGGCGTGCGGCTCTGGGAGTACCAGCCGTCAATGATGCACGCGAAGACGATGCTGGTGGATGACCGGCTCGTGCTGGTGGGGTCCATCAACTACGACGCGCTGTCGTTCAACCTGCTGGAAGAGGGCTCCCTGGTGCTGGAGGACGTGGAGGCGGCACGCCAGCTGGAGGCCATCTTCCTGGAGGACCTGACGCACGCGCGCGAGGTCCAGGCCGAGCAGGCACAGCGCTGAAGCATCGGCTGTCCGGTTTCACGCGCGGCCCCGGGAAACAGTGGGCAAGGGGTGGCCGTGTGCGCAAGAAGGGCCTCACGGGCCAGGCAGGTCACGGCCCGGGAGGCATCGCCATGAGCAGCGCAGCTCCTCGTCATCTCTTCGTCGCGGGCGCCACGGGCGCGACGGGCCGCACGCTGATGCGGCAGGCCCTGGCCCGGGGCGTGTCCGTGACGCCGCACGTACGGCCCAAGAGCGTGAACACGGAGCCCGCGAACCACTGGCCGAAGAAGGCGGTGCTGGAGCTGGCGGACGGACCCGCGTTGGTGGAGGCGATGAAGGGCAGCACGACGGTGCTCCAGCTCATCGGCACGATGCGCAAGCGCTTCGCGGCCGGTGACACCTACGAGACGAGCGACATCGGCACCACGCGGCAGCTGGTGGACGCGGCGAAGGCCGCGGGGGTGGACCACTTCGTGCTGCTCACGTCGGTGGGAGCGGGGAGTCCGGTGGGCGCGTACCTCAAGGCCAAGGCGGAAGCGGAGCGCATCGTCCGCGAGAGCGGCATCCCCTACACGATGGTGCGCCCGCCCGCGCTCGAGGGCGAATACCACGCCCCGCCCGGCATCCTGCACGCCCTGGGCAAGCTGCCCCTCCTGGGCAACCTCAAGCCCATGCACCTGGATCAACTGGCCGCGGTGCTGCTGCGCATCGCGGAGCGTCGGGCACCGCTGGACACGGCCCTGGAAGGCAAGCGCCTCTGGGCGGAGGTCGAAGCGGTAGGCCGGTAGCTGTCAGACCCTCCAGGTAGGAAGGCTCTTCCGCTGCGCGAGCACGCGCCGCATGGAGGAGCTACAATGAGGAAGATGGCGACCCGCGAAGAGCTGCTTGCCCAGGCCCTGCGACTGTCCCCGGACGACCGGGCCCGGCTTGCCCATGAGCTGCTCGACAGCCTGGGGGAAGGCCCTCCGGAGGACGTGGAGCAAGCCTGGGGTGAGGAGATCAGCCGCCGCGCCCGGGAAGTCCTCGACGGCACGGTGGAGCTCCTCGATTTCGACGACGTGCTGAAGGAAATGAAGGAGCGAATGGAGCGGCGGCGGCGATAGGGGCTCCAAGCGCATGCGCATTCGACTGCATCCCGACGCTGAGCCGGAGTTGCGCGACATCGACAGGTGGTACGAGAACCGGCGAGAGGGACTTGGCGACGCATTCATCCTGGCCGTGGAACAGGCGAAGAACCACATCCAGGAGCACCCGGACCGCTGGCCCTTGTGGCCAAACCTCCGTCACACACCACCCATCCGCCGCTTCCTGCTTCCGGAGTACCCCTTCGCCCTGCCCTACCTCGTTCGCGACGAGGACGTGGTGGTGCTCGCCGTCGCGCACCTGCGCCGCCGGCCGGACTACTGGCTGCCCCGCGCGCGAAGCCGCCCGTAGGCCCTAGCTACTCCTTCACCGCGCCGGCCGTGAGCCCGGACACGATGCGCCGCTGGAACAGCACCGTGAGCACCACCAGCGGCAGCGTCGCCACCACCGACGCGGCGGCAATCTCCCCCCACGGTTCCTTGTACTCACTGGCGAAGAGGCTGATGGCCACCGGCACCGTGCGCTTCTCCGGCGTGGACAGGAACGTCAGCGCGTAGAGGAACTCGTTCCACGCGAAGATGAAGACCAGGATGGCCGTCGTCGCCAGGCCCGGCGCCGCCAGGGGCAACAGCACCCTGCGGAACGCGCCCACCGGCGTGCACCCGTCCACCCGCGCCGCCCGGTACAGCTCGTCCGGCAGCTGGCGGAAGAACGACGTCAGCACCCACAACGTCAAGGGCAGCGCGAACGTCGTGTATGGCAGCGCCAGCCCCACCAGGCTGTCCCGCAGCCCCACCGCGTTGAGGATGAGGTACAGCGGGCTCACCGTCGCGATGGGCGGGAACATCGACACGCCCAGCGCCGCGGACAGCAAGAGCCCCCGCCCCCGGAACTCCAGCTTCGCCAGCGCGAACGCCGCGGACGCGCCCACCGTGAGGCAGAACACCGTCGTCAGCGTCGCCACCACCAGCGAGTTCAACACCGCCCACAGGAACGGCCGCCCGAACAACACGCTCTCGTAATTCGCCCCCGTCAGGTGCGAAGGCCACGGCCGGGTCAGCTCGCCGTCCGGCCACAGGCTCGTCAGCACCTGCCACAGGAACGGCCCCAGGAAGAATGTGAGGAACGCCACCACGGCCAGCGCCGTGCCCAGCCCCGGCCGCTTCATCGCCGCCCCTCCTCGCGCCCCAGCCAGCGCAGCCACACCACCGCCAGCAGCACCACGCACAGGAACGTCGCCACCGACAGCGCGCTGCCGTACCCGAAGTCCCCGGAGCGCATCAGCGTCTTGTACGCGTAGATGCTCAGCGTCTCCGTCGTGTTCGCCGGCCCGCCCTCCGTCAGCACGTAGATGGCGTCGAACACGCGGAACGCGTCCAGCGACCGGAACAGCACCGCCAGCAGCAACGCGGGCTTCAGCAAGGGAATCGTGATGGACCGGAACTGCCGCCACCCCGACGCGCCGTCCACGCGCGCCGCCTTGTAGAGGTCCTCCGGGATGCCCTGCAGTCCCGCCAGCACCAGCAGCGCCACGAAGGGCGTCGTCTTCCACACGTCCACCAGGATGGCCGCGTGCAGCGCATACCCCGGCGCCCCCAGCCAGTTCACCTCCGCGCCCCCCAGCATCCGGTTGATGAGCCCGTAGTCCGGGTTGAACATCCACGCCCACAGCCGGGCGCTCACCACCGTGGGAATCGCCCAGGGCACCAGCACCGACGCGCGCAACAACCCCCGCCCCGGGAACGCGCGGTTGAGCAGCAGCGCCAGCGGCACCGCGAGCAGCAACTCCACCGTCACCGCCACCGCCGTGAAGTACGCCGTGTTCCCCAGCGCGGACCAGAAGCGCACGTCCCCCATCAGGTAGGCGTAGTTCTCCAGCCCCGTGAAGCGCCGCTCGCCGAACACCAGGATGAAGCGGTGCAGGCTCAGCCACACCGCGGCCAGCACCGGGTACAGCGCCACCACCGCCAGCACCAGCACGGCCGGCGCCACCAGCAGGTACGCCTGCCGCCGCTCCCGAGCCTGCGAACCCGCGCCGCTCATTCCTCCTCCGGAGGCTGCTCACCCGTCAGGTGATCCACCTGCTTCTGCGCGCGAGTGAGCGCCACCTCCGGAGTCCGCAGGCCCGCCACGGCGGCGGAGAACTCGCTCTGAAGCACGTCCGCGATGAGCAGGTAGTACGGCGTCACCGGCCGGGGCCGCGCCCGCACCAGCGCTTCCTTCAGGCTCGCGATGAACGGCTCCTCGGCGCGCAGCCGCGGGTCGTCATACAGCGCCAACCTCGGCGGGTTGCGCGCGTAGTGCAGCGCCAGCACGCGGTTCGCCTCTGGCGACGTCAGGTGCGCGATGAGCCGGGCCGCCGCCTTGCGCCGCGCGGGGGACACATGCGCGTTCACCGCGAGCTGCCATCCGCCCAGCGTCCCCCACCCCGGCTGTCCATCCTTCGTCGGCAGCGGCGCGATGCCCACCTTGCCCCGGATGGGAGAGCCCTCCGCCTGCGCCTCGCTCCACGCATAGGGCCAGTTGCGCATGAACACCGCCCGGCCCTCCTGGAACACGCGCCGGGACTCCTCCTCGCCGAAGCCCGTGACCGTCTGGGGCGACAGCCCGTCCGCGATGAGCCCGTGCAGGTACGCCAGCGCCGCGCGCGCGGCTTCCGTCTCCAGGAGCACGCGCCCGTCGTCGCCCAGCGACTGCCCGCCATGGCCCCACAGCGCCTCGTACACGTTGCAGGTGAGGCCTTCATATTGCCGGCCCTGCCACACATAACCCTGGATGCCGGGCGCCTTCGCCATCGCGTCGCGGGTGAAGCGCCGCAGCTCCTCGTAGGTGCGCGGCGCGCGAGGCACCAGGTCCGTGCGGTAGTAGAGGACGCCCACGTCCACGTACCAGGGCACCGCGTACGTGCGGCCGTTCATCACGACGGCGTCCACCGGGCCGGGCAGGAACTCCTCGCGCAGGCGCGCGGGAGGGAAGTCCTCGGACAGGTCCGCCACCCAGCCCGCCCGAGCGAACTCCGGCACCCAGACGACGTCCGCCACCAGCACGTCGAAGTCCGTGGCCCCGCCCTGCAACGACGTGAGGAAGAACTGGTGCGCCAGGTCCGACGAATTCGGCAGCGCCTCCGTCACCAGCTCCACGTCCGGGTTGGCGCGCTCGTATTGCGCCAGCAGCTCACGGAACGGCTTCGGGTCGCCCCACAGCGGCTGGAACTTGAAGACGATGCGCGTGCGGCCTCCGGTGCCCGCCTCCTCGGACGAACGCCGGCACCCGGCTCCCACGACGAGGCCCAGCGCGACGAGGAGGACGAGGAGGCGGCCCATGCGCCCGGATGACTCCAGCGCGAAGGCCCACCGTCAACGACAAGCCCCGCCGCCGGTCATCCAGGTGACATGCCCGGCACCGGCACGGAGACCGGCCCCGGCGAGAACAACCGCCGCGCCGTGGCCCCCACCGCGCGGCACGCGAGCGCATCCACCGCGCCGCCCACCAGCCCGCCGGCCAGCGGCACCACCTTGGACAGGTTCACGACGCCCTTCTGCGACGCCTTGCTCACCAGCCGGAAGCCCACCGCGCGGTTGATGCTGCTGAGCGCGTGCTTCGGCACGGCCTCCAGCGCGCGCATGCCCAGCTGCTGGCTGACCTCGATGCCGGCCTGCTTCACCACTTCCTTGCCAATGTCCCCCACGATGGCCAGCAACGTGAGGGTCCGCACGCGGTCCTCCTCCACGTCGTGCCCGTGGATGCGGGCAATGGCTCCCACCAGCCGCGCCTGCACCGCCCACGACACGCCCAGCCCCGCGGGCAGCGACACCGGCAACGTGAGCAGGCCGCCCAGCCCGGACAGGAAGCCCGTGGTGAACAGCTTCCCCGTCTCCCAGTGGATGAGCGAATCGATGCGCGCCTCGTGGTTCGCGTAGCGCGCGTCCGCCAGGTACTCGTCCGCCAGCCCCGTCGCGCTGCACAGCGGCCCCAGGCCCTCGAAGCCCGCGTCCAGGACGGCGTTCACGACTTCCAGCGGCTTCGACATGCGTCCACCTTCCACTCTTGGAACCCGGGTCCTGATGCAACCCGGTGACAACCGTTACGGCGTGTCCCGGACCGGCACGCGCGGCAGGCGCACGGTGAACACCGTTCCCTCCGCCGCGGACGACTGCGCGTCCACCGTCCCGCCGTGCGCCAGCACCAGCTGCCGCACGATGTAGAGCCCCAGCCCGATGCTGCGCTCGGAGCGGCCCACCGTCGTCCCGCGCTGGAGCGGCTCGAAGATGCGCGGCAGCATCTCCGGGGGAATGGGGTCGCCTCCGTTGCGCACGTGCACCACGATGGCGTCCGGCTCGCCCCGGCTCTCCACGCGCACCGGCGCGTCCTCCGGGCTGTACTTCAGCGCGTTGCCCAGGATGTTGGACAGCACCTGCGCCATCCGGTCGGAGTCCCACGCCCCCTGCCCGTCCCCCACCTGCTCCATCTGGATGGTGCGCTCCGGGTGCGCCGTGCGCGCCTCCTCCACCACCTGCAACGTGAGCGCGTGGAAGTCGCACGGCGCCGCCTGCACCGGGATGCCGCCGCCCATGCGCGCCTGCGTGAAGTCCAACAGGTCGCGGATCATCCGCGTGGCCCGCTCCGCCGCGGACAGGATGCGCGCCGCCGCCTTCGCGTTCCACGGCTGGATGTCGTCGCGCCGCAACATCAACGACGCGCCGGTGAGGATGGCGCCCAGCGGGTTGCGCAGGTCGTGGCTCACGATGCCAATGAGCTGCTGCTCGAACTCCACCCGCGCCTGCGCCTCGTGCACCAGCTTCTGCCGCTCCTCCTCCGCCCGCCGCCGCTCCGTGATGTCGCGCATGGCGCCCACGATGCGCCGCGCCTTCCCGCTCGCCCCGCGCAGGATGGAGCCCTGCGCCGCCACGTACGCGTACGCCCCGTCCTTGCGCAGCACGCGGTACTCGTCCTGCCACCGGTCCTCGTCCGAGTCGAACGCCCGCTGCAGCCCCGCCAGCACGCGCTCTCGGTCCTCGCCGTGGATGTGCCGGCGCCACCACGCCGCGTCCGCGCCCACCTCTTCCAGGGGGAAGCCGAAGACCTCCTCCGTCGCGTCGCCAATCCAGTGCATCGCGTCCGTCTGGAGGTCCAGGTCCCAGATGGCGTCGAAGCTCGCGTGCGCCACCAACTGGTAGCGCTCCTCGGAGCGGCGCAGCGCCTCCTCCGTGCGCTTGCGCAGCCGCACCCCTTCCGCCTCGCGCAGCGCCCGCCGCACGCTGGGGCCCAGCCGCTCCAGCCGGTCCTTGAGCACGTAGTCCGTGGCGCCGCGCTTGAGCAGCTCGATGGCGCGGTCCTCGCCCAGCGCGCCGGACACGAAGAGGAACGGCGTGTCCGGACACACGGCCTGCGCCGCCTCCAGCGCGCTCATCCCGTCGAAGCCCGGCACGTTGTAGTCCGACAGGATGAGGTCGAACCTCCCCTTCTCCAGCGCCGCGACGAAGGCCGCCCGGCCCGGCACGCACTCCAGCGTCGAGGGCAGTCCGCTCTCCTCCAGCTGCGCGGCCACCAGCTGCGCGTCCAGCGGGCTGTCCTCCAGCAGCAGGATGGACAGCGGCCGCTCCGCCGAAGGCAGGGGCGTCAGGTCCCGCGCGGCGTTGCCGCGAGCGCTCACTTGGGGGCTCCGGTCGCGCCGGGCGAGCCCGGCGGCGGCTGGTTCACCACGGCCCAGAACAGCCCCAGCTCGCGCAGCGCGGACACGAAGTCCGGGAAGGCCACGGGCTTCACCACGTAGGCGTTCACGCCCAGGCCGTAGCTGCGCGCCAGGTCCCGCTCCTCGCGCGACGAGGTGAGCATCACCACCGGCACCGCCTTCAGCTCCGGGGCGCCCTTCACCTTCTCCAGCACCTCCAGCCCGTCCACCTTCGGCAGCTTCAAGTCCAGCAGCACCACCGCCGGGTGGCCGTCCTGCCGGTTCGCGTAGTCGCCCTTGCGGAAGAGGTAGTCCAGCGCCTGCTGCCCGTCGCGCACCACCACCACTTCATTGGCCAGGTGCACCTCCTCCAGCGCGGCCAGCGTGAGCGCCACGTCGTTGGCGCTGTCTTCCACCAGGAGGATTCGCTTCAGGTCAATCACGCGTGCGTCTCGACTTTCTTCTCCAGGGGAGAAGCGCGGGGCAGGGTGAAGGTGAAGGTCGCGCCCTGCCCCACGGCGCCCTCCGCCCAGGTCCGTCCGCCATGGCGCGACACGATACGCCGCACGTTCGCGAGCCCGATGCCGGTGCCCTCGAACTCCTCGGCCGTGTGCAGGCGCTGGAAGACGCCAAACAGCTTGTCCACGTACTGCATCTCGAAGCCCACGCCGTTGTCACGCACCCACACCGCGACCTCGCCGTCCGTCTCGCGCGCGCCCACCTCGACGAGGGCCTCCGGCTTCGGACGGGTATACTTCAGCGCATTGGCCAGCAGGTTGTGGATGACCTGCCGCAGGAGCGCCGGGTCTCCTTCCACCGTGGGCAGGCGCTCCACCCGCCACTCCACCTTCCGCCCGGTCGTCTCCGGCATCAGGTCGCGGCGGGCCTCCTCCACCAGCTGGCCCAGGTCCACCCGTGACTGGCGCAGCTCCGCCCGGCCCATGCGGCTGAACGCGAGCAGGTCGTCCACCAGCGTGCCGCCCTGCTTCGCCGCGCCCGCGATGGTGGAGAGGTAGCCCTTCGACACGTCGTCCAGCTTCGCTCCCGCCCGGCGCTCCAGCAACTGCGCGAAGCCGGTGATGTGGCGCAGGGGCGCGCGCAGGTCGTGCGACACGGAGTAGCTGAAGGACTCCAGCTCCTTGTTCGCCTCCTGGAGCTGGGCGGTGCGCTCGCGCACGCGCTTCTCCAGGCCGGTGTTGAGGTGGCGGATCTCCTCCTCCGCGTGCTTGAGGCTCTCCAGCGTGCGGCGCTCGTCGTCGATGTCCGTGTTGGTGCCGAACCAGCGGGCGATGCGTCCCTCGCCGTCCCGCACGGGCATGGCGCGCGACAGGAACCAGCGGTAGCTGCCGTCCGCGCGGCGCAGGCGGAACTGGTCCTCCCACAGCGTCCCCTCGCGCAGGGACACGTTGAAGCGCTCCTGCACCCGCACGGCGTCCTCCGGGTCGATGAGGGCGTTCCAGTCCCTCTCCGCCACCTGGTCGGCCGTCGTGCCGGTGTAGTCGTACCAGCGCTGGTTGAACCAGAAGAGGCGTCCGTCCGGATGCGCCATCCACGCCAGCTGCGGGATGGAGTCCGCCAGCGTGCGGAACTGCTGCTCGCGCTCCTTCAGCTCCGCGGCCAGCGCCTCGATGCGCCGGCGCGCCAGCACCTGCTCCGTCACCTCCCAGGTGACGGACACGATGCCGTCCACCTTGCCCTCCGCGTTGAGCAGCGGCTGGAAGGTGAGGTTGAAGAAGCCCTCGGGCGCGTCCTGGCCCAGGTCGCGGCCCAGGCGCATGGGCACCTCGCGGCCCTGGTAGGTCTGTCCGGTGCGGTAGACCTCCTCCAGCTGTTCAATCTGCCCCTGGTCCTTGAGCTCCGGCAGGGCCTCGCGCACGGGCAGCCCCAGGAGCGGCCGGGAGCCGGTGAGCTTCAGGCGCAGGTCGTTGGCCATCTCGAAGATGAGCTCCGGCCCGCGCAGCACGGTGATGGCGGCGGGCAGCTGCTTGAGCACCGCGAACAGGTTGCGCCGCTCCGCCTGCGCCGTCTCGTAGAGGCGCGCGTTCTCCAGCGCCACGCTGGCCATCTGCGCCAGCTGCACGGCGACCGTCTCGTCCTCCGCGTCGAAGTCGCCCTCCACCTTGTCGGACACCTGCAACAGGCCCAGGTTGCGGCCGTCGTGCCCCACCAGCGGCACCGCCAGGAAGCCCTTCAGGGGCAGCGCGGGCGGTGGCTCGGGGGGCGCTTCGGCGTAGGCCGCGTGCTTGCGCAGCTCCTCGCGCGTGAGGCGCAGCGGCCGGTTCTCCTGGCACACCCGGGCGAAGAGGCCGCGCTCATCCACCGTCACCGAGCCAGCGCCCGGCGCCAGCGGATCATGCTCCTGCGCGGACAGCGCGGAGAGCGGCTGGGCGTCGCGGCCATCCACCACCTGCACGGAGGACTGGTTCGCGCCAATCAGCTTGCGCGCCTTGAGGATGACGAGGTCCAGGATGGCCGGCACGCTGCCGGCCGCGTTGAGCGCCAGGCTCGCGCGGGACAGGCCGCGCAGCTGCTCGGTGCGGCGCAGCTCGCCCGCCATCAGCCGGGCCCGCTCCGCGTCGGCGCGCTTGCGCGCGGTGATGTCCTGCACGGTGCCCACGAAGCGCACCGGCTTGTCGTCCTGGAAGTACGTCCGGCCCGTGGCGCGCACCCAGCGCTCCACGCCGTCCTTCAGCCCCACGGTGCGGTAGGCCACGTCGTAGTCGCCCCGGCCGGTGGGGTCCCAGCTGAGCGCCACCGCGCGCTGCACGGCGTCCCGGTCCTCCGGGTGCAGGCCCGCGAGGAACAGGTCGTAGGACGACTCGGCCTCCGGCGGCAGGCCGAAGAGCGCCTTGCAGCGGGCGTCCCACCGGAGCTCGCCGGTGACGATGTCCATGTCGAAGGTGCCCAGCGCGGTGGCCGTCAGCGCCAGGCGCAGGCGCTGCTCGCTGTCCGCCAGCGCGGCCTGCTGCTTGCGCAGGTCCTGCGTGAGCGCCTCCGTGTGGCGGCGCGCGCGCACGAACTCCGTCACGTCGGTGGCCAGGGTGATGATGCCGGACGCGGTGCCGTCCAGCTCCACCATCGGGTGGTAGATGACGTTGAAGAAGACGGAGTCCGGCTGGCCGTCGCGCTCCAGCTTCACCTCGAACTCCGGCCGCACGAAGGGCTGCTTCGTGCGCACCACGCCGCGCAGCACCTCCAGGACCTCCGGCTGCGTGGCCATCTCCGGGAACACGTCCAGCATCGCCTGGCCCGGCTTCACCCGCCGGCCCACCAGCAGCTCGTAGTACGGGTTCGCCAGCTCGAAGACGAAGTCCGGCCCGCGCGTGATGGAGATGCCCACCGGGGCCTGCATGAAGAACGCGTGCAGCCGCTCGCGGTGGACGGCCTCCAGGGCATGGCGCTCGCGCTCGCGCAGCGACTCCTCGCGCAGCTGCACGGCCTCGCGCGCCAGGTACAGCTCCACGAACATCGACACCTTCGCCTGAAGGATTTCAGGCCGCAGCGGCTTGCGCAGGTAGTCCACCGCGCCGTGCGTGTACGCGGCCAGCCACTCCTTCTCGTCGCCGTCGCCCGCGGTCATGAGCAGCACGGGCGTGCGACGGCTGCGATCGCGCTCGCGCAAGAGGCCCAGCACCTCCACGCCCGTCATGTCGCCCAGGTTCATGTCCATCAGGACGGCGGCGAAGTCCTCGTCCAGCACGCGCCGCAGGGCCTCGCGGCCGGAGGAGGCCCGCACCAGCCGCTGCCCCAGCGGCGTGAGGATGCCCTCCAGCGCCAGCAGGTGCCCGGGCGTGTCGTCGACGATGAGGATGCTGGCCCTTTGGGTGGGCATGGGCAGGGGCACGGCGGCGGAGGGCATGATGGTGGAGGCTCGGGGAGCGGGCTCCCCTTCCCTTTAGGCTGCTTGGAGGCACGCGGGGGGAGGACGGGCCTGGCTTCGGAACGTCCCCGTTGACGGCAGGACAACACTCCGCGCCGCAACCTGCCTCCTCGCCCCTGTCGATTCCAGCAGAACCCTGTGGACCCCTACGTTCTCCGCCTCCCCGTCTGCCCGGGGGCGCACCGGGGAGGCGCCCGCCAGGCCGTGGCGCGGGCGTGTCTCATCCCCGTCACGGGGACGGCAGGCGGCGCAGCGACGTCATCGGGAAGGGCACCCAGAAGGGCGTCGCCACGCTGTCCCCCTCCAGGGAGAACCAGGGCCCGTCCCTCCCCGCCAATACGTGGAAGTCCTGCGCGGGGGTGAAGCCCTGGCCCACCAGCGCCACCCGCTCCCCCTTCGCGTTGGTGGCCACGTCCAGCACCAGCACCGTATGGCCGGGGCTGCCGCCCAGGACGAAGAAGTCCCCGGGGCGCAGCTGCTCCCGCGTGGGGCGCGCGCCCTCCGCCTGGAGCGACAGGGTGCCCGCGTAGGTGAAGAGCAGGTCCAGGTAGTTCCGGAACGCCGCGCGCGAGCGGTCCACCGCCCCGCCCGGCACCCACGTCACCTTCGCGCCGGAGACGCGCGCCCGCTCCCCGGCCGCGTACCGGGGCCAGGACGCCAGGTGGCCGCTGGTGAAGCGGTAGGCGATGCGCTCCGGGTGGCCGGACGCCCAGCGCCACTCGGCATGGAGGCGCAGGATGGAGTCCGCGCACTGCTGGAGGTTGGCGGTGCCCACGTCCAGCTCCCCCACCGCCGCGAGCCGGGCGTCCGAGGCCGCCAGCACCGTGCCTCCCCGGAAGTCGCGCACGGGGGTGCCCTCGGGCCGCAGGGGCAGGCCGCGCAGCCACGCGCCAAAGGAGCCCGCCTCCAGCGGCACGCGCGTGTAGCCCTCCGGAGGCGCGAAGGTCTCCTCCAGCGCGCGCACCTTCACGCTGGCCGGCAGCCACGGGTAGCGCGTCCGCTCCTCGGCCGTGGGGACGCGGGGCGCGACCGTCGCCCGTCCGGCCGCTTCACAGCTCGCCAGGGGCAGCGCGACGGTGAACAGGGTGGCCAGGACCATCAAGGGGCGGAAGGGTCCCATCGCGTTCACGGGGCGGACTCCAGGGGGAGTGAGGTCGGGGAAATCCCGGGCATTCTCCTGGGACACCGCTCGCGGGGCCACGGGTTCCCGCCGGGCGCGGAGCGGCACGGCTCCATGGGACACCGGGGGAGTTGTTCGCTGGACGCTCGCCACGCCGGACAGGTGCGTCCCGGGTGCCGAGCACTACCTTTTGAAGGCCATGCACCGTCGGGCAAGCCTCGTGCTGCTCAATACACTGTCCCTGTCGCGACTGCCGCTCGCCGCGGTGTTCATCGCGGTGTCGGACCTGCGCCTGCGGGCCTTCCTGGTGGTGCTGGCGGCGGCGACGGACTTCCTGGACGGCTGGATTGCCCGGCACCGGGGACTGGCCACGCGCCTGGGGGCGCTCATCGACCCGGTGGCGGACCGCGCCTTCATGGTGACGGCCTTCATCGTGTGTCTGCTGGACGGGCTCATCGGTCCGGTGGAGCTGACGCTGCTGCTCCTGCGCGACATCGGCACGGCCATCGGCTTCATCGTCGCCAGGCTGCGGCCGGACATGCGGGCCATCGAGCTCAAGGCACGGATGCTGGGCAAGCTCGTCACGGCGCTGCAGCTCGCGGTGCTGCTGTGCGTGCTGCTCTACCCACCGCTGGTGCGTCCGCTCGTCGCGCTCGTCGCGCTGCTGTCGCTGGCGTCGGTGGTGGACTACACGCGGGCGGTGTGGCGTCAGCGTCAGCGCCAGGAACTGCCGCCGTCCCGGCCGTCCTCGCGCATTCCCCATGGGCCAACGGGTGCGCCCATGGGGTCCGTGCGGGAGTGACGCCAGGGCCTCACGCGGGCACGGCGCGTGCGTCCGCGTCCGAAGCCACGGCCAGCCGGGCGCGTTCGCGCTCCAGGGCGGCGCGCTCGCCTTCGGACAGGGCGTCCCAGACCTCGTCCATCGCATCGAGCAGCGCGTCCGCTTCCGGCGAATCTCCCCCCGGCGCGCGGGCGCGGACGAGGGCCAACTTGTGCAACAGGGTGCGGTATCGGTTGTAGACCGTCATGGTGGAAACCTCCGTCCGGGAGACGCGGACGGAGCCATGCGGCTGACGGAAGGGCCCCGGTCACCGGCGCCGGGTTTCGGCGTCGCGGCGGGCCTCGGCGCCGGTCAGCACGGCGATCTCCCGGGTGTGGCTGCGGCCCACGATGTTCACGGTGGCGCGCACCCGCTCGCCCTCCTTGAGCTCCGTCACGCCAATGTCCTCGCCTTCGCGGACGATGCGCGTCTGGGTGCCGATCTCCAGCGGCAGGCGCGAGCCCTCGTTGTCGATGACGACCTCGTTGGGGGACACCGAGCGGACCGTGCCCCGGTAGATGGCGTCCACCACCGCGACGCCCGGCGAAGCGGAGGAAGCAGGAGGCGCCGCCGTGGTGGGACGCCCCGTGCCGCCCGTGCCCGCGTTCGGATCCGCGCCCGGGTTGGGAGGCGTCGTGCGCCCCTCCGCCGCCGCCTCCGGGTTCGGATCCGCGCTGGGGCTGTTCGGATCCGAATCCGGAGCGTCCCCCGAGCCCCCCGCCGCCGCGGTGCCGGTGCCCTGCTGGGGCGCGGTGGAGGGGGCCGTCCCAGCGGGGGCCTGCGTGCCCGTCCCGGAGCCACCGGTCCCTGGCTGCTGCGTGCCCGTACCAGAGCCACCGGTCCCCGGCTGCTGCGTGCCCGTACCAGAGCCACCAGGCTGAGCCCCGGCGCACATCAGCAGGCAGGCCACGCCCGCGATTCCCAATCCCAGCCAGCTGTCTCGCCTCATGCGCGGCGCACCTCCATCTTGGGAAGGTGCGTGCGCACACGGCGGGAACCACCGTCCCGGGAGCCGGGCGGCCGCCCGTCCGCCCGCGATGCCAACCCACGACACGGCGCCTGCCCGGAAAATGAGACGCCCCCGGCCCCATTCAAGGGACGCGGGGGCGAGGGGCCCGGCGGGCCTGCCGCTACGGCAGCGGGAGCGGACCGCCGCCCTGGGGCAGCGTGCGCGCCAGCGCCACGGCCTTGGCCGCCTGCACCAGGCCATGGCCGTACTTCTCATCCACGCCCGGCGCCGTCTTGTCGTCCTGCGCCGTCTTCTCCAGCACCGCGCGCACGTGCGCGGCGCTCAGGTCCGGCCGGGCGCTGAACACCAGCGCCGCGACGCCCGACACGTGCGGGGTGGCCATGGAGGTACCCGACTCGCG
This sequence comes from Corallococcus exercitus, assembly GCF_042231735.1. GTDB lineage: Bacteria > Myxococcota > Myxococcia > Myxococcales > Myxococcaceae > Corallococcus > Corallococcus exercitus_B. Next base: position 6,977,100 of record NZ_CP102577.1, on the reverse strand, counting down.
CTGGTAGTCCAGGCCGGTGATGGTCACCGTCACCTCCTGTCCCACCAGCCCCTTGAGGGCCTCGCCGGACGCCATCGACACCGACACCGTGGGCACCCAGTGCGGATTCGCGGAGCCCAGCGTGAAGGTGCCGTCGCCATCCTCCGCCACGTTGTTGCCGATGATGACCGCGCGAGCGCCCGCCTGGATGACGTTGCGCGCCTTCTCCTCGAAGAACAGGTCGCCGCGGTCCACGTACGCGACGAAGCCGTCGCAGGTGGCCGACTCGCCGCACGACGCGCGGTCCGCGCCCAGGCCGCAGTTGACCAGCCGGCCCGTGTACGTGCCCTGCGCGGTGTACGTGAGCGGCGACGAGGTGATGGACACCGACGCCGCGGTCAGCTGGGACAGCGACGCCGCGCTCAGCACCGTGGCGCTCAGCACGTTCACGCCCGGGCCCACCACGGACAGCTCCTGGCCGTACTGGGAGAAGGGCGCGTATTCGCCCTTGGAGTCCACCGCGCCCACCGCCATCACCGTCGGCAGGTACGCGGCCGGATAGGCGATGCCGCGCTTGCCGTCGTTGCCGCTGGCCGCGACGGACAGCATGCCGTTGCCGCCGTTCCAGACCTTCTCGAACACGGTCTGCTCGTCCTCGGACGGCTGCGCCGCGCCCAGCGACAGCGAGGCGATGCGCGCCCCTTCCGAGTGGCACCACTCCACCGCCGCGATGACGTCATCCGTGCTGCCGCCGCCCTCCGTGTCCAGCACGCGCGCGACGAGCAGCGACGCGCCCGGCGCCACGCCCACCACGCCGTTCGGCTCCTCGCCCGGCGCCACGCGCGCGCCGGAGCCCGGACCGAACTGCGCCAGGATGGTCGCGGACACGTGCGTGCCGTGGCCGCCGCCCACCGTCAACACGCCCTGGGACACGCTCTGGTCGCTCGGGTCGTCGTCATTGTCGACGAAGTCCCTGCCCTTGAGGAACGCCGCCTTCAGCTCCGGGTGCTTGCTGTCCCAGCCGCTGTCGATGACGCACACCTTCACGCCCTCGCCCGTGGGCGCGCCGGTATCGATGATGCCGTCGTTGTTCGCGTCCCACACCAGCGGGGCCTGGATCATCTTCAGCCCCTCGGTGTACTCGCCCACCGACCCCTGCGTGCTGAACGCGCCCTGCCACGACACCACCGGCGGCGGCGTGGGCAGCCCCATCGCGTGCACGCGGCGGTTGGGCGTCACGGAGAGCACGTCCGGGCGGAGCTTCAGCGCCGCGATGGCCTCCGGCGACAGCCGGGCGGACACCATGTTCAGGGTCGGGATGCGGCGCTTCACCGTGCCGCCCTCGCGCTCCACGGCCTTCACGATGTCCGCCGAGGCGGCCAGCGCGCTGGCGGACACCTTCGGCTTGTAGGTGATGATGACCCCGTCCGGCGCCGTGTCCGTGCTCAGCGCGGAGACCGCCGGGTCCGGCAGCGCCGCCTCCGAGGTGCCAGGACACGCCTGGGGCTGGATGACGACGATGGGGTCGGGGTCGGAGCCGCAGCCACTCGCCACCAGTCCGGACAGCCCGAGCCCAAGCCAAAACCAACGCTTCATGGGGTGCATCTCCTTCGTGCCCGGCCAACGTGGGGTACCGCGCCGTGACCCGCTGCCCCCAGAAGAAGGGGGCCGGGGAGAACGGGCCAGCCCTGCTTCCCGTTCCCACGACGATTTAAGCATGGACGCAGGCCGACTGCTCGGGCGGCTGTCGTGCGCCCGACGGCCATCCGGTGCCGGGCCAACGTGCGGCGCTCAACGCTCGCGCGGAGCCACCCGTTGGCGGCGCGGCATCCGGGCCGCGCCTCCCCGCATGACGCACCGGCCCCTGCGCCCGGCACGGGGGTCAGGCGTCGGAGGGATCCACGCCGAAGATGCGCTGGGCATCCACGGCATAGGCCGCCAGCTGACGCTCCGTCTCCGCCGCGTCCCAGCCCAGCAGCGGCGCCATCACCTCCGCGGCGCGGACGGCGGCGGCGCGGCCCTGGTCGCGCGTCTCGAACGCGACCTTGAGGCGGCGGATGAGCAGGTCGGCCAGCGTCTGGACCATCTCATGGGTCACGCCCCACGCGGCCTCGGCGCGGCGGTACGGCAGGCCCTCCGCGAGCGGCTCGGCCAGCGCCGGCGTCTCGCGCGTGAGCGCCCACACCGCGTGCCAGCGGCTGCCGTACGCGCGCACCAGGTGCTCACCCGTGGCCGCGTCCCCCACCTCCTGCCGCGCCGCCGCGAGCTCCGCGTCCAGCTTGAGGATGTCGCCGCCCGGCAGGGGCTGCTCGTGGGTGACGGGCTTCTTGTGCGGGAGGGCCAGGTGGCGCTCCACGGCGTTGACCACGTCGCGGGCCATGACCCGGAAGGTGGTGAGCTTGCCGCCGCTGATGGCCAGCACACCGGACGGGCTCACGTCGATGGAGTGCTCGCGGCTGGCGCTGCCCGCGTCGCTGTTGCCGTGGTAGCCGCTCGCGGCGAGCGGGCGGATGCCGGCCCAGGCGCTGACCATGTCCTCGCGGGTGAGGTGGGCCTCGGGGAAGAAGGCGTTGGCGGAGGCCAGCAGGTAGGCCACGTCCGCCTCGCTCGCGCGCACCTCGGCCGGGTGGGCGCGGGTGGCCGTCTCCGTCGTGCCAATGAGCGTGAACGCGTCCGCGGGCAGGATGAACATCACGCGGCCGTCCACGGGGGACAGCAGCGTGAGCGCGTCCCCGATGTTCAGCCGCGAGCGGGGCACGGCGATGTGCACGCCCTTGCTGCCGCGCACCGAGGGGCCCGTGCGGGCCTTGTCCGAATCCAGCTGGCGGATCTCATCGCTCCACGGTCCGGTCGCGTTGACGACGGCGCGCGCGCGCACGGTGTGCTCCAGGCCCGTGAGGTGATCCACCACCACCGCGCCCTTCGACTTGCCGTCCTCCAGCACCAGCCGCTTCACGGAGGCGTGGTTGAGCACCACCGCGCCGGCCTCGCTCGCGCCCAGCGCGTTCGCCAGCGTGAGGCGCGCGTCGTCGGTGGCCGCGTCGTAGTAGCGGGCGCCGCCCTTGAGCCCCTCGGCGCGGATGCCGGGCTCGGCCTCCACCACCTGCTTGAGCGACAGGCGCTGATACGCCTTCACGTTCCGGAACAGCGACAGGGCGTCGTACAGCATCAGGCCCGCGTTGAGCTTCCAGCGCGGCACGCGAGCCCCCGCGTAGACGGGCCAGATGAAGGCCAGCGGGCGCACCAGGTGCGGCGCCAGGGTGAGCAGGCGGCGCCGCTCGATGCTCGACTCGAAGACGAGCCCCAGGTGGCCGTGCTCCAGGTAGCGCAGGCCCCCGTGGATGAGGCGCGACGAGCGGCTGGACGTCCCGCTGGCGAAGTCCTCGCGCTCCACCAGGGCCACCTTCAGGCCCCGCAGCGCCGCGTCCCGAGCGGCCCCCGCGCCCGTCACCCCGCCGCCAATGACGAGCAGGTCGAAGGACTCGCTCCCCAGCGAGCGCAGGCGGTCGGCCCGCGAAGGCGGGGCGGGAACCTCCGTGGAGGCAGGCAGCGAACGGAGCACGGCGGATTCAGAACGCACGCCTGGAGTCTATGACGGGAAGTCTTCGGCCGCAGCGGATTCCAATGCAATGCGTCAAGAGGTCCACGGGGTCATGGCACTGGATGGCGGGGAACTGTCCTGGAGCGGGCTGCGGGGGTGACCTTGCGTGTCCTGGGGAGGACGGATAGGCAGGCGGGCGCCTCACCTTCCCCGTCCTGGACGCTCTGCCGCCTGACTCCGAACCGCCGTGTGGGACTCCCGAGACCGACGAGACCTGGCGTTCCTGGGACTGTGGGTCCTCGTGTACGGGCTCGCGGTGGCGCCGGTGCTGCACGCGGTGGTGGGACACGGTGGAGGCCTGGGGCGCCACGCCCACGAGCACGGAGCCTCCAGCCACGTCCACCGCACCACCGGGACGTGTGATGCGGCGAAGGCCGCGTGTCCGTCGGAGTCCGAGCAGGGCACGCCGGACGGAGCGAAGCGGGGCCATGGCCACCAGCACCTGACGGGCTCGGTGGAGCACCTGCTGGCGGTGGCGGCGAGCTGGATGGTGTTCGTGCCGCCGAAGCTGCGCTGGGTCTCCTGGCGGGTCGAGCCCGCACGAGGCCCGGAGTGGTCGCCGGGCCAGCGGTTGCGGTCCGCGGCGATGCCGCAGGGCCCATAGCCGCGCTGCGCACTTCGGACTTCCGTAAGGATGACTCGCGAGCATGCGGACCGTCTGGCCTGGGCCAGGCAGGGCCTGCGTGAGCGTGTGTCCTGAAGCCGGCTGTCTCTTCTTTCATCCCGCACGCCCTGGAGCGCGTCCCGACGCGCGCCGGGGACGTGTCGCCGTTTCCTCGTGCCGTCTCTCCCGTGACCATGTTGCTCATCGCGCTCGCCACGCTCTCGACGTGTCTTCACGCAGCTCCGCCTGCCGCGCAGGAAGGGCCGCGTCTGGAGGCCACCGGCCACGTGGTGACAGAAGCCACGAAGGAACAGCAGCAACCGGCACCGCAGCAGCCTCAGCAGGAGCCACCTCTCGCCGAGCAGCCCTCGCCGGAAGCCCCCAGCACCCGCGACGCGGTCGCCTCTCCCACCGGGCAGCAGCCAGCGGAAGCCCCCGCCACCACGCCTCCGCCGGAGGCTTCCGGGAAGCAGCGCTCCACGGTGGTGCGAGGCACGCGTCCGGCGCGGAGCGCCTCCGAGGTCACGCTGGGCCGGGACATCCTCGACACGGCACCGCGCACGAACGCGACGGACGTGCTGCGCATCGTCCCGGGCCTCGTGGCCTCGCAGCACAGCGGCGAGGGCAAGGCGCAGCAGCTCTTCCTCCGGGGCTTCGACGCGCTCCACGGCCAGGACGTGGAGCTGAACGTCGGAGGCCTGCCGGTGAACGAGGTGAGCCACATCCACGCGCTCGGCTACGCGGACACGAACTTCATCATCCCGGAGCTCGTCCAGTCCCTGGAGGTGACGGAGGGTTCCTACCGGGCGTTCCAGGGGGACTTCGCGGTCGCGGGAACGGTGCGCATGGACCTGGGCGCCCGGGAGAAGGGCGTGGAGTTCGCGGGCACCCTCGGCCAGTTCAACCAGCGCCGGCTCGTCGTGACGGTGCGCCCGGGCGAGGACCCCGGCACCTTCGCGGCGGCGGAGCTCGCGGAGAGTGACGGCTTCGGGCCCCAGCGAGGCTACGGCCGGGCCGCCCTGCTCGCCCAGGCGAACCTGGACCTGGGCCACGGCCTGAGCGCGCGCATCCTGGGAGGCAGCTACGTCACGCGCTTCGACTCCCCGGGCGTGGTGCGCGAGGACGACCTCGAAGCCGGGCGCCGCACGTTCTACTCCGGCTCCTTCCCGCGTCAGGGAGGCACGGTCTCCCGGCATCAGCTCCTCATCGGAGTGGACCTGCCACGCGAGGGCACCGCGCGCACGAGGCTGGAGGCCTTCGGAATCCTCTCGGACCTGCGCCTGCGCAACAACTTCACCGGCTACCGGGTGGACGACCGGGGCGACGGCCTGGAGCAGACGAACGACAGCTCCATCCTGGGCCTGCGCGCGGAACACCGCCGCCAGGTCACCCTCTTCGGCCGTCCCGTCGCGCTGGAGCTGGGCCTGGGAGGACGGCGCGACGGCATCCACCAGACGCAACGCCGTTACCGGGAGACGGACGGCACCTTCTTCGCGGACGAAGTGGACGCGGACCTCACGCAGACGGATGTCTGGGGTTACGCCGAAGCCCGGCTCCCCGTGGGCCGCTGGGCCTTCCGGCTGGGAGGCCGGGCCGACGCGCTGGGCGTGGAGGTCTTCGACGCGCTCGCTTTCCGCGACCCGCGCTACTACGACGGGCAGGGCTACTCGCGCAGCGCCTTCGGGGTGCACTGGGGCGCGAAGGCCGGCGTCGAGTACGCGCTCACGGACACCTGGGCCCTCTTCGCCAGCTACGGGGACGGCTTCCGTTCGCCGCAGGCGCGGAGCCTCGCGGAAGGCGAACAGGCCCCGTTCGTCAACGTGCACGGCGCGGAGCTGGGCACCCGGAAGGACGCAGAACGTCTGTCCTTCCAGGCGAGCGTCTTCGGCTCTCAGGTAGCGGACGACTTCTTCTTCGACCACACGGTGGGCACCACCGTCTTCACGGGGAAGACGCTGCGCACGGGCATCTCCGCGGCGCTTCAGACCCGTCCACTCGAAGGCGTCACCGCCGCGCTGAGCGCCACGGTGGCGAACGCGACGGTGACGAAGACGGACGCGAAGCTCCCCTACTTCGCCCCCCTGGTCGCGCGAGCGGACGTGGGCTGGGAGAAGCCGCTGTCCGGCATCGACTCCGTGCTGTCCCTGGGCACGGGCCTCACGCTCATCGGGCCCAGGCCCCTGCCCTACGACGAATACAGCCACACCGTGTTCCTCGCGGACGTGCAGGCCGCGCTGCGACGGGGGGCGCTCGCGTTGCGGCTCGACGTGAAGAACCTGCTCAACACGCGCTGGCGCGACGGCGAGTTCGTCTACAGCTCGCGCTTCGACCCCAGCGCCCAGCCCAGCCTCGTTCCAGCCAGACATTTCACCGCGGGGTCGCCACGCATGGCCTCGCTCACCCTGGAGGTCCACCTGTGATGAACCCATTCCCCGCCCCGCTCCGAGCGCTGGCGCTGTCCGCGGCCCTCTTGAGCCTGGGCTGCGGCGGCAAGACGGAAGCGGAGCGCCGCACCTTCGCGGTGACGATGACGGCGACGGCGCCCACGGCCCCCAACGAGTACGGCTGGACGGTGACGCCCGAAGCCGCGCAGCTCTCGGTGGGCTCCGTGCGCTTCTTCGAGGGCCGCGTGCTGCTGTCGAGCCGCGTCCCGCGCTTCGATTGGTACTCGCTCATCGGAGGCACCGCGAACGCGCACCCCGGCCACTACGTCCCCGGCGATGCGCTGGGAGAGGTGCTGAACGCCCAGACGGTGGACCTGCTCGCGGGCGGCACGCTGGGCGACGCCAACGCGGTCACGGGCTCGTACGGCTCGCTGGAGCTGACGCTCGTGACGCCCACGGCGGCCACGGACGCGCAGAACGCGCTCGGGGGCCACCATGCGCACGTGCGCGGCACGGCGACGCACACGTCCGGAGCCACGGTGCGCTTCGACGCGACGGTGGACCTGCCCAAGGCCATTGAAGGCGTGCGCTTCGAGCGGGACCTCCAGAAGGAGGCCGGCTTCGTGCGCATCGCGGTGGACCTGGGGAAATGGATGGACCGCATCGACTTCGCCACCGCGTCGCTTCCGGACGCGGCCGGCGTTTCCACCTTCCCCGCCGGCAGCCAGGCCCAGAACGGGCTGGTGCGCGGCGTGGAAGACACCAGCGCCTACGTCGTGACGTGGGTGGAAGGAGCAGCGCAGTGATGAAGAATTGGCTGATGGGTGTGTCGTGTCTGGGTCTGGTCGCCTGCTCGTCGGGTCAGGGCAACGTGACGTTCACCACGTACGGGGAGGACTTCATCGAGAAGCAGATCCCCGCCAGCGCCTTCGAGGACGGCTGGACGGTGAAGTACACCAAGTTCCTCGTGAAGCTGGGCGAGGTGAAGGTCGCCAACCACGAGGGAGAGACCGCCGCGGAACAGACCGCCGCGAAGGTCTACGACGTGCACCGTCCGGGACCGGTGGACGTCGCGTCGTTCAACGACCTGGCCGCCGAGGAATGGGACGCGGTGAGCTACGCCATCGCCCCCGTCGCGGACGCCACCGCCGGCAACGCGGACGCGGAGGACGTGACGCGGATGAACACCGAAGGCTGGTCCGTCTACGTGGAGGGCACGGCCACCAAGGGCACGGAGACGAAGCGCTTCCACTGGGGCTTCGCCACGAACACCCTCTACGAGCACTGCGAGAACGAGGACATCGGCAACGGCGTGACGGTGCCCAAGGGCGGCACGGAGACGGTGCAGCTCACCATCCACGGCGACCACCTCTTCTTCGACGACCTCCAGTCGTCCGACGCGAAGATGCGCTTCGACGCCATCGCCGGGGCGGACAGCACGGGCATCGTCGGCCCGGACGGTGAAATCACGCTTGATGAGCTGGGCCTGGTGGACCTGACGTCGCTGCCGTCGAACCAGTACGGCACGGGAGGCGCGGGCAGCGTGCGGACGCTGCGCGACTTCGTGACGGCGCTCGTGCGCACCGTGGGCCACTACCGTGGCGAAGGCGAGTGCTCGCCGCGCGTCCGTTAGCCACCCGCACCGCCAGAGGGGCCGGCCCGACCACGCGGCCGGCCTCTCCGGTTCCGCTCAGCGCTTCGAGGAGTCGTCCCCGCCCGTCCTGCCGCCGCCCTGCGAGGGCATGTGGGACGGCGGGTTCGGGGGACGGTTCGGGTTCATCTGGTTGGCGCGGTTGTCCTGGGCGGACTTGTGCTCCGGGCGCTCGGGGTTCTTCGTGTTGGAGCGCTGATCATTCGGACTCGGGTTCTTGTGCTTGCTCATCGTTCGGCGTCCTCCCTGTGTCCGGACAAGGGCGCCCGGACGGAAGGCACGGTAGGGAGACGCTCCCGGGAAACGCAGGGGCCCAGGGGGCGCTGCACAGTGTCCGGCATCGGTCGCTCGGGCTGTCGTTCCGGGACCGGGAGCGCCGGGCGCGGTTTCCTCCGGATGCGAAGGAGGAGGCGGATGCCTACTCCTGAACCCAGGGAGGTACGGCGCGTGAAGACGGTGACCTACGAGCGCAGTGGCCGGACGAACACCGGAGCGCAGGCGCTGCGAGTGGAAGGCCTGAAGCACCTGCGCGTCCTGGAGCAGGGCGAACCGGTGGTGGAGCGGGACCTGACGCAGGAGGAGATCCGTCGGCTGGTGCCCCTGCTGGAGACCCTCCAGCGGGAACCCGAACCGGCCACCCTCGTGCCCCAGGCCGGAGGTCCGGACGGGCTGGCGGTGACCCTGGCCTTCGAGGACGAGGAGACACCCCGGCTGCGGCTCGGCACGGAGCGGCTGCCCGCGAAGGGGGCCGGTGCCGGGTATGATCGCCTGCTCGCGGAGCTGGACGCCCTGTTGACGGCGGAGCTCCACGCCCGGGCGCCCCGCCACGCCCACGCGGTTCTGCCGCACCAGCTCCGTCACGACGAATGACGGGGGCCGCACGGCCCGTGAGGGCCACGTCGGCCAGGGCACAGCGAGGGAGCAACCGGGTCGGGTTGCCCGGACGGCCCGGTTCTGACAGACAAGCAGCATGAAGCGCGTGCAGTTCTCCGTGCACCGCACGGTTGGAGAGGCACGGATGCTGGCGGGAGCCCTGGAATCGGCCGGGCTCTCGGTCGACATCCGCGGCGAGTCGCTGGTCCCGCTGAGCGGCGAGATTCCCAGCACCGAGGCCTGGGTGGAGCTGTGGCTGTGGCCCCAGGAACTGGAGGCCGGGCGCCAGGTCCTCGCGGAGCTCGAGGCGAACCAGGAAGCCGCCAACCGTTCGGTGACGTGCCCCCGCTGCGGCGAGGAGAACCCGGCGAACTTCGAGCTGTGCTGGAGTTGCGAGCTGGAGCTGCCGTCGGGCCTGCGCCCCCACCTGCGCGCGGTTTAGAAACCCTTCATGAGCGAGCCAACGAACGAACCGGGGCAACGGACCGGCCGGCGCTGGAACCAGGGCCTCCGGGGCGTCCTCTGGGTCTGCGGGGCGGCGCTCGCCATCCACGTCATCCCGCTGTTCCTGCCCCGCAACATGCCCGAGCAGGAGCTGGCCATCGCCCGGGCCACGGAGAACGTGGAAGGCCGCCTGCGGTTCCTGGTGCCCTTGAAGCACAACGACAAGGCCACGGCGGCGGACCTGCGCATGGCGGCCGAGCTCCTGCGTGAAGGAGCCCCGGCAGAAGCGCACGACCTGGCCCTGGAAGCCGAGCGAAGGGACCCGAACGCCTTGGAGACCCAGCTCCTGCTCGCGCGCATCTGCGACCGGGAGCGGATGACCCGCTGCGTGGAGCAGTCCCTCGGCAAGGCCGAGAAGCTCGCGCCGGCGGACCCAAGGGCGCAGCTGCTCCGGGCGGACCTGAGCGAGGAGAAGGGCGACGTCGAGGGCGCCACGAAGGCCCTGTCCCGGGCCTACAGCCGCACTCCCGGCGATCCCCTCGTCGGCGTGCGCTACGGCCGGCTGCTCAGCCGGATGGGACGGCCCGAGGACGCGCTGAAGGTCTTCACCTCCCTGGAGGGCAAGGTGCCCGAGGCCCGGCTCCTGGTGGAACAGGGGCTGGTGCTCACCAAGGAGGGCCGGAGCCGCGAAGCCGTAAGGCTGCTGCAGCAGGCGGTGCAGAAGGACCCGAAGCTCGCGGAGGGCCACTTCCAGCTGGGCATCGCCTGGTTCCAGCTGGGCAACGAGGCCGCCGCGGAAGAGGCGCTGCGCCAGGCGGACCGCCTGGACGTCTCCGACACGCGGGCGCTGGCCACCCTCTGCACCCTCCAGGTGAAGGCGGGAAGGCTCGAGGGAGCGCGCCAGACGCGCACGGACCTGGAGCGGCGTTTCCCCCAGCGGATGGACATCATCCGGGAGCAGTGCCGGCTGCCCTGAAGCTCAGGGGAGGCTCAGCGCGGCTCCTGCCCGCGGATTTGCCGGAGCATCCGGGCGGAGGCGATGACCGGCGCGTCCACGGAACCGTCGGCCCGTTCGGTGCGCACCACGGCCTGGAGGAAGGGGATTGCCTCTTCATCCCGGCCCTGCTGGAAGAGCAGCTCCCCCAGCGCGAACCGGGCGTGGGTGAGGAGGACCAGGTCCTCCGCCGCCACGGCCGCATCGATGGCATCACTCAGCGCGGACTCCGCCAGCTCGGGCTGTCCGCGTCCAAGCAGCTCGCGGGCGCGCTGCAGGTATTCGAGGGTATTCATGGGGCACGGTCCCCAAGCGGAGAAGACGGCAATGGAAGACAAGCGCCTGGTCGAGCTGGAAATCCGCTACACGCAGCAGCAGGAGCTGCTGCAGGAGCTGAGCGACGTGCTCTACCAGCAGGGGCGCGTCATCGACGCGCTCCAGGCGGAGCTGGAGCGGCTCAAGCGCAAGCTGGACGCCGAGCCGGGCCTGGTGGACGCCCGGCAGCAGGAGCGTCCCCCGCACTACTGAGCCACGGCCTCTAGAACTTGTAGCCCAGCCGCAGGCCGATGATGGGATTCGGATCGAGGTAGCCCACCTCGACGCCAATGCTCGCGGCCTTGCCCTGGAGGCCAAAGCCAAACGCCGCGTGGGCCTTGAAGGTGTCTCCCTTGAAGAAGATCCACGGGCCCGCGAGGCCTTCGATGTAGACGGTGCGGCCCACCGTCGCGCGAAGCGAGATGTCCAGCGGAACGCCAATGACGTTCCCGTCAGTGACGAGCACCGCGCCGAACCGGGCCCCCACGAAGAGTGGGCCCGCGACATGCCCTTCCACGCCCAGCGTGAAGTTGAAGGCCGCGCTCGTGTCCACCCAGTAGTCCGCGCCCACTCCCAGGCGAACTCCAGACTGCTGCGCCTTGGATTCAGCGGGCACCAACAGGAGCCCCAGCGCGAACAGCCCAGCGGCGTAGATTCGAAGCAGATGCATGCGAGAGGCTCCTGTCCAGAGAGGGGGAAGGAGCGCCACTCAAGCAAAAGCAGGCAGGGTCAGGCCAGCCTCAAAGCCAGTCCCCCGTACGTTCGCGCGCCGTCGGATCAATCCACGAAGACGCGCACGGCGGTGACGGGTGTCACAAGCCCGCAAAGACAAAGCCCCTGGCGCCTTGCGGCGTCAGGGGCTTTCAAAAAGAATCCGGCAGCGACCTACTCTCCCACGCGGTTTCCCGCGGAGTACCATCGGCTCTGGAGGGCTTAACTTCCGTGTTCGGGATGGGAACGGGTGTGACCCCTCCGACATTGCCACCGGAAAAGCGAATGACGGTGCATACGAAGGGTAAGTTGCAGGTTTCTGCGTGAATGAAGCCTCTTCGAGAAGTCGAAGAAGCAATTGAGAATAGCTGATGTCTTCCGGGCGGACGCGCATACGGCGTCCTGGCCTCGGCCTTGGCCCCGAGTCCCTTACTCCCCGCGTGGGGGCATGCAAGAGAAGGGGGGAAGTAAGCCGCTCGACTTATTAGTACTGGTTAGCTTAACGCGTTACCGCGCTTACACACCCAGCCTATCAACGTGGTAGTCTTCCACGAGTCTTCAGGGGCTTGCGCCCGGGATACCTGGTCTTGAGGTCGGTTTCCCGCTTAGATGCTTTCAGCGGTTATCCAATCGGCACATGGCTACCCAGCGATGCCTCTGGCGAGACAACTGGTACACCAGCGGTGCCTCCAACCCGGTCCTCTCGTACTAAGGTCAGAGCCTCTCAAGTATCCTACGCCCACAGCAGATAGGGACCAAACTGTCTCACGACGTTTTGAACCCAGCTCGCGTACCGCTTTAATTGGCGAACAGCCAAACCCTTGGGACCTGCTCCAGCCCCAGGATGCGATGAGCCGACATCGAGGTGCCAAACCTCCCCGTCGATGTGAACTCTTGGGGGAGATAAGCCTGTTATCCCCGGAGTACCTTTTATCCGTTGAGCGATGGCCCTTCCATTCAGGACCACCGGATCACTATGACCTGCTTTCGCACCTGCTCGACCTGTCGGTCTCGCAGTCAAGCTCCCTTATGCCATTGCACTCGACGCCCGGTTTCCAATCGGGCTGAGGGAACCATCGCGCGCCTCCGTTACTTTTTGGGAGGCGACCGCCCCAGTCAAACTACCCACCAGACAGTGTCCCAGTCCCGGCTGACGAGACATGGTTAGACACCAGAAATCAACAGGGTGGTATTTCACCGTTGCCTCCACCGAACCTAGCGGCCCGGCTTCAAAGGCTCCCACCTATCCTACACAGTCAATCCCTAGTGTCACTGTCAAGTTGTAGTAAAGGTTCACGGGGTCTTTCCGTCTTGCTGCGGGTAAACTGCATCGGCACAGCTATTTCAATTTCGCTGAGTCCCTCTCCGAGACAGTGCGGAAGTCGTTACTCCATTCGTGCAGGTCGGAACTTACCCGACAAGGAATTTCGCTACCTTAGGACCGTTATAGTTACGGCCGCCGTTTACTGGGGCTTCGGATCATCGCTTCGCCTTGCGGCTGACGAATCCCCTTAACCTTCCAGCACCGGGCAGGAGTCAGACCCTATACGTCGGCTTGTCGCCTTCGCAGAGTCCTGTGTTTTTGGTAAACAGTCGCTACCGCCATTTCTCTGCAACCTCTCTCGGCTTCGGCTGTACGCCTACACCTACCAGAGGCCCACCTTCTTCCGAAGTTACGGTGGAAATTTGCCTAGTTCCTTGGAGGAGAGTTCTCTCAAGCGCCTTAGGATTTTCTCCTCACCCACCTGTGTCGGTTTGCGGTACGGACACCCTGCAGACTCCCTGCGGGACTTTTCTTGGAAGCCGAGCATCAGCGACTTACCCCTTGCGGGGCGCCATGGGGTCTCGGGGATAGCTGCCGCGCCTTTATTCGTACGCGACACCCCTACGCCTTTAGACTGACACAACCACCGGTCAGCTCGCCTAGCTTTCTCCGTCCTCCCTCAGTTCAACGTCTGCAAGATGGCGCAGGAATATTAACCTGCTTGCCATCACCTACGCCTTTCGGCCTCGGCTTAGGACCCGGCTAACCCTGGGAAGATTAACTTGACCCAGGAAACCTTGGGTTTACGGCGAGGGGGTTTCTCACCCCCTTTATCGCTACTCATTTCGGCATCAGCACTCCCAGTCGCTCCAGCAGCCCTTTCGGTCTACCTTCGCTGCAACTGGGACGCTCCCCTACCGCCATACGCGCCTGACGCGCATGACCCGAAGCTTCGGCACTAGTCTTGAGCCCCGTTACATTTTCGGCGCGGCCTGTCTTGACCAGTGAGCTATTACGCTTTCTTTAAAGGATGGCTGCTTCTAAGCCAACCTCCTGGTTGTCAATGACCTGCCACATCCTTTCTAGTGTTCACTTAGACTAGATTTGGGGGCCTTAGCTGTCGGTCTGGGTTATTCCCCTCTTGCCAATGGACGTTATCACCCACTGACTGCGTCCCGGGATAACAATTGCCGGCATTCGGAGTTTGATACGGTTTGGTAATCTGGTGAGACCCCTAGCCGTTTCAGTGCTCTACCTCCGGCATTGAATTACCCGAGCCGATACCTAAATATCTTTCGGGGAGAACCAGCTATCACGGAGTTTGATTGGCCTTTCACCCCTACACACAGCTCATCCCAGAAATTTTCAACTTTCATGAGTTCGGTCCTCCATGCGGTGTTACCCGCACTTCAACCTGGCCATGTGTAGATCACCCCGCTTCGGGTTATAATACACGCAACTTAGCGCCCTATTCGGACTCGCTTTCGCTCCGGCTCCACCTATCGGCTTAGCCTCGCTACGTATATTAAGTCGCCGAATCATGATGCAAAAGGTACGCTCTCGCACTGGCTTGCGCCGTAGTGCTCGAACTGCTTGTAGACATGCGGTTTCAGGTTCTTTTGACTCCCCTCACCGGGGTTCTTTTCACCTTTCCCTCGCGGTACTTGTTCACTATCGGTCGCCAAGGAGTATTTAGGCTTACCGGATGGTCCCGGCAGATTCAGACAGGATTGCACGTGTCCCGTCTTACTTGGGTAACCCGCTCAGCTCCAACTGGCTT
>NZ_CP102577.1:4887500-6960000 GCF_042231735.1 Corallococcus exercitus | reverse complement strand
GCAGATTATCCACGTGTTACGCACCCGTGCGCCGCTCTACTAAGGGTTGCCCCTATTCGCGCTCGACTTGCATGTGTTAGGCACGCCGCCAGCGTTCGTTCTGAGCCAGGATCAAACTCTCCAATTGTATTCTTGGTTTGCTTGAACCGGCGTTCCCCGAGACCCGGCTAAGGAGTCTCGGCTCGCTGATTCGTCGGCACTTCCCTCTCGCTGCGCTTTTCAGCGCTGCTCTTGAGGTGAAGATGCCCTCAAAAAATTGACTGCGGGTTTCCGCAATCCATTACTGCTTGGGCTTGCTATTTGGTTTTCAAAGACCGAGCCGCTTGTTGCGACTTTGTTGCTTGCCGGTTTCTTTTCAACCGGCGGGGTTGCAGCTTCTATTTCAGTTCGCAGTCAGCGTCAACTTCACTTTTGCGTCCTGCGGGCTGCTTCGAAGTTCGTCGGCGCCGTCCAGTGACTTTCGCCGCTTCTTTTCGAAGGGGAGCGGCTTCTACTTCAGCGCCGCGTTCCCTGTCAACCGCTTGCTGTCAGCTTCCTTCACCGCTTGCCGTCCGTGTGTTGCCTGCCGGACTGCTCTCTTCGGTGGGGCGCGGCTTCTATCTCTTCGCCGCGTTCGCTGTCAACTCGCTCGTTGACTGCCCTATTTCCTTTTCGGTGCTGCACTCTCTCCGAAGTACCTTCCGCGCCAGTGCGCGGGCTTCGAAGTGAGGGGCGCGGCTTCTACCTCTTCACCGCGTTCGGGATCAACAACCTTCGTCGATCCTTTTCTTCCTCCCGCGCTGAGCTCCAAGCTGCTGCCTTCGGAGCCGGTCGGGCGGGGCGCGGCTTCTACCTCTTCGCCGCGTTCGGGATCAACAACCTTCGTCGATCCTTTTCTTCCCCCGTGCTCACGCTCCGAGGCCCGGAGGCCAGCGGTTCGTTGCGCGGGGGTCCAGTGTCTAACGCTTCGGTTCGGCGACGTCAAACCCTCGTTGAGCCGGGCCTGATCCTTCCGTCCCAACCGCCAGGGATGTGGGTACGCCGTTCCGAGGCGTAAACCCCTCCCCCATCACCGGCAGCTTGCCAGGCCGTGGAGCAAGACTGCTTCCTTTGAGCTCCGACGAGAGCGGACGTGCTTGGAGTGGGCGGACGGGCGGGCTGCCGGGTGCCGTGCGGCTCCGGACACGACAAGGCCCCCGACCCGGTGACTGGTCGGAGGCCTTGGGCCCTGCGGATGCCGCTTCAGCTCACGGCGTCGCGGGGTCGAACGTGGAGATGCTCCAGCCCATGCGCTCGTGGCCGAACTTGTTCCAGTCCGGGTTCTTGCCGTTGACGATCTGGCCGTCCGTATAGGTCGGCGCCGCGGAGCCGGAACCGGAGCCGGAGAAGATGTTCACGCTGATGGTGGAGCCCGTGTACGTCGGGTGCGTGTTGTCCGACTGGATGTAGTCGTAGCTGGTGCTGCTGTTCGCCAGGTGCCCGTTCGCATCGCGCAGCGTGCCGCGCAGGGTGACGCTGATGCGCTGCACGTAGGCGTCCTCGGTCTCGCCGGCGCGGTACGCGATGGCCGCGGAGTCAATCTGACCGTCGCCGTTGCGGTCGTAGTCCGACGCCATCATCTCCGCGAAGGCATCCGCGCACTTGAAGCCGTACTTCGCCGCCAGGTTGCAGGCGCGCCAGTTGCTGCGCGCCAGGAGCGGCAGGAAGTACTGCTGCTTGTTCACCTTCTGGCCCGTCGTCGCGTCCGTGCAGGCCGTCAGCACGTTGTCCGCGTCATAGCCGGGGTAATAGATGTTCGAGATGACCTTCACCTTCGCGGTGGTCGCGTACTGGTTGATGGTCTGCATCGCCCGCTCCATGTACGTGGTGCAGGCCGTCAGCGCGTTCTGCAGGCCGCTGTAGTTGCACGTCCCCGTCTGGTCGGAGAACGCGCTGCGGGCCTGCAGGTAGTCGTTGCCGCACATCTCGAACATCACGACGCGCGTCCGGGAGTCCTGCATGTAGGAGCGCTCGTTGACGATCTTGTTGTTGTAGATGTCGTCCGCCTTCGCGCCGGACTTCGTGCGGCGGATGACCTCCACGTTCGTGCCCCACTTCTTCGCCGCGTACTCACCCTCCACCACCGGGGCCGCACGACGCGCGACGCTGCCGATGCCGCCGTTGTAGCCGGCGAAGATGGAGTCGCCGTAGGCCACCACCCGGTACGTCTGCGACGCCGAGCGGTTGATGGTCCACGACGTGTTCTGGTTGATGGTGCTGGCCATCGCGGTGCCACTGAGGGTGGTGGCGGCGAGGACGGCGGCGAGGGACAGCCCGCTGCGACGAACGGACATACCGGCTCCTGAAGAGGTAGGGGGTTCCCGCCCCGGCAATGGGGAGAGGCCGCGCACGGTACACGGGTTTGACTCTGGAATCACTCCTCAGACCAGAATTAACTCCTCAAGATGTATTACCTGTTGAACATGAATTCCGCCACGGCGCGTCAGGGCTGCGTGCCTTTGGCTGACGCGACGCTCCGAATTGACGCGATGTTTCACGACTAGAGTGCGCGCCCATGAACCTCTCCCTGGGTGCCCGAGCGCTGGGTCAGTGGCTGCTGCTGGGCGCCATCGTGGGGGGCGTGTGCGGCGTGGCGTCCGCGGTGTTCCTGGCGCTGCTGGAAGCGGCCACGGCGTACCGGCTGGCGCATGAGTCGCTGGTGTACGCGCTGCCCGTGGCGGGGCTCGTCGTGGGCGCGGTGTACGGCCGGTGGGGCGCGTCCATCCGGGGCGGCAACAACCTGGTGCTGGACACGGTGCACGTGGGGGACGCGGTGATTCCGCTGCGCATGGCTCCCATGGTGCTGCTGGGCACGGTGCTCACGCACCTGTTCGGCGGGAGCGCGGGACGCGAGGGCACGGCGGTGCAGATGGGTGCGAGCCTGGCGGACCAGATTGCCTGGCGCTTCCGCGTGACGCCGGACACGCGGCGCCAGTTGCTGGCGGCGGGCATCGCGGGCGGTTTCGGTTCGGTGTTCGGCACGCCGCTGGCGGGCACGGTGTTCGGGCTGGAGGTCGTGTGCGTGGGCCGGCTGGGCTACGAGGCGCTCCTGCCCGCGCTCACCGCGTCCGTCGTGGGCGACCTGGTGACTCGCGGGCTGGGCATCCACCACACCGCGTATCCGTCACCCCAGGTGCTGGCGTTGACGCTGCCCGTGTTGGGCCGGTGGTTGGTGTTCGCGGTGGGCATCGCGGGCGTGGCGGTGGCCTTCATCGAGGGCACGCATGGACTGAAGCGGGTCCTGGAGCGCCGCGTCCCCAGGCTGCCCGTGCGCATGGCGCTGGGCGGCCTGGGGGTGGTGGGGCTCTGGATGCTCGCGGGCACCAGCGACTACCTGGGACTGGGCGTGCCCGGCATCCTCCGCGCGTTCGAGGACGCGTCGCTTCCGTGGGGCGCGTTCGCCTGGAAGCTCGTGTTCACGGTGGTGACGCTGGGGGCGGGGTTCCTGGGCGGCGAGGTGACGCCCCTGTTCTTCATTGGCGCGGCGCTGGGCAATGTGCTCGCGCGGTTGCTCGGGTTGCCGGTGGACCTGGGCGCGGCGGTGGGCATGGCGGCGCTGTTCGCCGCGGCGGCCAATACGCCGCTCGCGTTGTCGTTGATGGCCGTGGAGCTGGTGGGCGCCTCCGTGCTGCCTCACGTGGCCATCGTCGCCACGGTGGCGTACCTGCTCACCGGGCACCGGGGCATCTATCCGTCACAGCGCATCGCTCGGAGGAAGCTGGGTGGGCCGCTGCTGGATCGCGTGGTCGCGCTGCGCGACCTGCCTGCGGAGGCGCCCCGGAAGCAACCCGAGGCGCCTCGTTAGCAAGCGCTACTTGCAGGTGAACGACCAGCGGCAGGTGCCGGACGCGCACTCGCGATCGCTGGAGCACGCCGCGCCCCGGCCGCGCTTGTTCACGCACTTGCCGGAGTTGAGCCCCCACCCGCAGAACTGGTTCGCGCCGCAGTGCGAGTCGCTGTCGCACAGGCAGCTGCCAGTGGGGTTCACGTAGCAGTCCGCGCTGCAGCGGTCGGTGGTGCACTCGCGGTCCGACTTGCACGTCTGGCCGTAGGTCTTGGAGCGCGGCGTGTAGCACCAGCCCACCGCGTTGAAGCAGCCTCCGCACGCGCCGGAGAGGCACTGGCCGTCGCGTCCGCAGGACGTGCCGTCCGTCTTGCGGTCCTTGCAGTCGTTGTCGCCCGGGTTGCCCGGAATCTCATCCTGGCAGTAGCGGGACGCGCCGCAGTCCCCGTCGTCGTTGCACACGCAGCGGCCGTCGAAGGTGGCGCAGAGCACGGAGGTGCACTGCTCGCTCTGGCACTCGTCGTCGAAGCGGCAGCCCTGGTTCAGCGTCTTGGAGTCCGGCGCGTAGGCCTTGCCGCACACCGTGGGGTAGGCCTTCTCACGCTCGTCCGGCGGCACCCACGGCGCGATGCCCGCCGTGTCGATGTCCAGCGCGGGGTCCGCCATGCCGGTGCGCGCGCTGCTCGAGGTGCGCTCCCACATGCGGATGAACACCTCCGCTGAGCGGTCCAGCGGCGTGGTGTCCGCGCCCAGGTTGCGCACGTCGCGGAGCAGGTCCGGCAGCAGGCCCACGTGCGCGAGTCCCTGCTCGTCGAACGGCGTGCCCAACCGGCCCGGTGCTTCGAGCTCCTGCTGGTGGGCCTGCGCGTCCGCCTCCGCCTGGAAGCCCGCCGAGCACGCGCCGTTGGGACCGAAGCGTGGCCGCGTCTGCTGGATGAAGCCGTTGAAGTCCGCGCCGAAGGCCATGGGGACCTTGAGGCCCTGGCGGCCGAACTCGTAGGCCTGGGCGAAGGAGCGGCTGGAGCCCTGGCAGTCATTGGCGATGTTCGCGGGCGTGTACGTGCGCGTCTCGTCGTGCGCGGTGCGCAGGCCGAACATGCCTCCCGTGCGGCGGAGCAGCTGCACCACCCAGGCGGGGGTGGTCTTCTCGTGCTCGGCGAGCTTGCCGTTCATCACCTCGCGGAAGTGGCCGTGGCTGATGAAGAGCGGGTAGTAGCGGTTCGCCTGGGAGACGGCGTAGGCGTCTCGCACGGCCTTCTCCGACAGGTGGGCCAGGTCGATGAGCATGCCCTTGTCCATCATCGCCTGGAGCAGCTGCTGGCCGTCCGCGGTGAGGCCCTTCACGTTGCGGCACTGGGCGTCCACGTCGAAGCCCAGCGTGAAGCCGGCGGCGGTGAGGCCGCAGTCGGTGTCGATGTGGCAGTTCTCCAGGAACTGCGCGGCCTGGAAGATGGCGTTATGCGGGGCCGCTCCGCCGAAGCGGTTGTCCAGCTGGTGCACGGGCTGGAGCGTGCGCACGCCCAGCGCGTGGAAGCGGTTGAGCTCCGCTCGCCAGTCCTTCGTGCCGAAGAGCTTGCTGGTCTCGATGGAGAGGACCATGGCGAGCTTGCCCTGCGAGATGATCCGCCTCGCGTCCGCGGGCGACAGGGCGATCTCCACCCAGTCGTTCGCCGCGTCGAAGGCGCGGGCCATCTGGAGCTGGACCTCCACGTCCATCATCTCGTCGCAGGCGCGCTTGCGGTTCTGCGGGGGCAGCGCTTCGCAGAGGAAGCCGTTGCTCACGGCGGACACCACGACGAGCGACATGCCTCCGTCGTGTGCCTGCTTGAGCCACCCGCCCCAGGACTGCTGGTGGGCGATGGTGTCCCAGCGGGGCCACTCCGTGCCGGGCTGGCGGCGGCCCATGTGCAGGCCGGTGTCCCCTTCCGTGCCTTCCATCTTCCCGATGAACTCCGAGCCCACCGCGCCCGCGACTCCGAAGAGCTGGGACAGAACGGGGGCTCCGCTCAGGTCCACGCCTCCGGAGTTGGGACACAGGTTGAGCAGGCCGCTCAGGTCCATGCGGACACGGGCATGGTCGCTCTCCGGCCAGCCGCCGTCACAGGTGTCGAGCGTGCCGTTGACGCCGCCGTGGAACCAGCCGCCTCCGAAAGCCTCCTCGGCGAACATGTGGTGGTGCAGCTCGGCGAAGCCGGGCACGTCCACGCCCTGCTTCTGGGTGGCGGGTTGGGGCGGGGGCTCCAGGTCCTCGATGGGGGCACAGGACAGCGAGGCCGCCAGCGTCAGGGCCAGGGGACTCCAGCGGAACCACGGGAGGGGACGGGACACGAACGCTCCGGGATGAGGGGAGCGTCCACATGCTTCAGCCCGGACACCGAGTGCAAGACGCGGTGTCCCAGGGTGTGTTCAGTGCGCGGTGGCGGTGGTGCTCGGCTTCGCGCTTCACGGCACCGTCTGAGCCGTCAGCCCCACCGCTCCGTTGTTCCGCTTCCGGAGTTCAGGCGTGGCCACCTGGAACTCCGCGGGGAGCACTCTCAGGATGCGCTCGCGGCGGTAGCGGGCGGTTGCCAGGCGCTGCTCCAGGGCGGCCTTCTCGGCTCGGGTGGCCTTGTCGGGCGTCGCGGTGCGCAGGGCCAGGGCGGTCAACCTTCTGGAGACCTCTTCAATCTCGCGGTCGATGAGCACCGGCTGGATGTTCCGTTTGGCCTTTGCCTTGCGGCCCTGGGCGTTGTTCTCAATCCAGACCGGCAAGACGGAGACGTCCGCAAGCGACACCGGGGCTCCAGGCTCCGCCCTTGTCACTCCGACTCGAAGGAGCAGCGTGTCCCTCTTGTCCCCTTCCTTCCCCTGCTGCCCCTTCACGTGCCGGTAGAACCGCGCCTGGTTCGCCACCAGGTTGCCCAGCGAGTACGCGATGAAACCGCGGCGCCCGGACTTCGTCGTGTAGGCCTCCAGCGGTTGGAGCACGTGCGGATGGTGCCCGATGATCGCGAAGGCTCCCGCTTCCAGGAAGGCCTGCCCCAATGCCCGGTCCTGGGGATTCGGCGCTTCCGTGTACTCACGTCCCCAGTGCCCCATCACGAACAGCGCGTCACACTTCGCTGCCGCGGCTCGCACCCGCTCCAGGGCTTCCTCCGGCTTCAGCCCTCTTCGTGCGGTGTGCTCCGGATAGGGCAACAGCGCCACGTGCGGCGCGTCCGCTTCCTTCGGGTTGCTGAAGCCGTTCAGGCTTCTGGTGAAGGACAGGAAGCCCAGCTTCACGCCCCTCACCTCCATGAACACCGGCTCCCAGGCCGCGTCCTTCGTGGTTCCTGTGCCCGTGTGGCGCAGCCCCGCCGCGTCCAGGTGCTTCAGCGTCTCCACCAGGCCTTCCACGTGCTGATCCCTTGCGTGGTTGTTGCCCGTGGACACCACCTTCACTCCGGCGTTCACCAGGGCCTGCACCATCGCTGGCGGCGCGTTGAAGACCAGCTCCTTCGTGAAGGCCTTGGCGTTGGCCGTGACCGGCGTCTCCAGGTTCACCACGCCCACGTCCGCCGTGCGCAGGACGTCCGACAGCGGCCCGAAGACGTGGTCCCAGCCTTCGTGGTTTCCGCTTCGCGCGTGCGCCTTCGCTACCGACTTCACCTCGCCGTGCGGAATCACGTCCCCGCCAAAGACAAGCTCCACTCGCGCGGGCGCGGCCATCCCCCACAACGGGATGAACAGCAGCAGGGCCCCCCACCCTCGCATCACTCCGGCTCCCGGACCCCGATGAAGACCTCCCGGTTCCAGGGGTCTCGCCGTGTCGTCGCGGGAATGCCGGCCTCCCGCATCCACTCGAGCCAGTCGTCACGCCGGAACAGGCCGAAGCGGTGGCGCTCCTGCGACATGCTCACCGTTCCGTCCGCTTCCCTCAGCAGATAGGCGAACGCGGTCTCGAACGTCTCATCGTCCGGATCCGGATCCCACGTCCACATGAGGTAGCGCATGCCGCGCCCGTCCGGCGCGTCGTGGCCTCCGGACTCGGTGAGGGGCTCGAAGGTCTCACGCACGCAGTCCGGCAGGAGCACCACCCGGCCTCCCGGACGGCAGTGCGCGGCGGCCGTGCGGACCGTGGCCCTGGCGGCGTCCCGGTCCACCGCGTACATGATGGCGTCGTGCACCATCACCCGGTCGAACGTGCGCCCCAGCCGCAGGGACGTCATGTCCCCTACCCGGTGCTCGCACTCCGGGTTCACGGCCCGGCTCACCGCGACCATCTCCGGCGAGCGGTCCGTCAGCGTCAGCGTGAAGTGCTTCTTCAGGTGGAAGGCCATGCTTCCACCGCCCGACCCCAGCTCCAGCAGCGTGCGCGCGGGGCCCTCCTCCGGACGCAACATGGGGAGCAGGTCCTCCGCCTCCTCCACGTACTCCTCCGGTGGCGAGAACAGCGGCCACCAGGAGGCGAGGTCGGTGTAGAGCTGCGGCTCCTCCACGGGAGGCGGAATCACGGTGCGCAACGACGCCATGCGGGGCTTCCTCGGAGACGGTTCACCGTTCTACCGCCCGGACCGCCAGTGCGTCCATGAGGCCTAACGGACCTGGATGGCGTCCGCGACCACGTAGGTCCCCGCCGTCACCCAGCGGCTCAGCTGGACCTTGTTCCAGCCCGCCCGGAAGCTCCACGTGCCCAGCGTGTTCCACCGGGCGCCGTTGATGGTCTGGTTCACCTTCACGTTCGCCAGCTGCGTGCCGGACGCGTTCGTGATGATGAACGGTGCCGCCGTGGAGCGGTCGCTCGCCGCCGTCCACCACGCGTCCACCGTCTTCGTGCCCGCCGCGGAGAGGTAGAACCAGAACGTCGCCGGCTCCGACACCGCCGCGCCCGGGGACACCAGGTAGCTGGTGCCGTAGTAGCCCGCCACGTTCGTGGAGGACGCCCAGCTCGAGCCCGTGAGCTGGATGTAGCCCTTCGTCTGGTCGTTGTTCGCGTTGTTGCTGTCGATGACCAGCCCCGTCGTCGAGCCGCCGCCGGACGTCCACAGGTACGTGACGTCCACCCAGTCGTTGTTCGACATGCCCAGGTCCAGCCAGAACGTCCCGTCCGCGAGGTCGATGCCCGCGGGGTTCGACGGCCGGCGGCCGAACTGGTCCAACCCGCCGTTGAAGTTGTCCTGGTACGCCGCCTGCGC
This sequence comes from Corallococcus exercitus, assembly GCF_042231735.1. Classification (GTDB taxonomy): domain Bacteria; phylum Myxococcota; class Myxococcia; order Myxococcales; family Myxococcaceae; genus Corallococcus; species Corallococcus exercitus_B. The sequence goes on along the minus strand of NZ_CP102577.1, from coordinate 6,951,045 downwards.
CTCCGGCTTGCCCTGCGGCAGCGTCTTCCACATCTCGCGCACGCTGGACGGGTTCCAGTAGTCGTCCTTCGTGTTCCACGGGCCCACGTCCCAGACGGACGTCGTCGTGCACTTGGCCGTCTTCGAATAGCAGACGCGCACCTGGTACTCGGAGCCTCCGTTCGACGCGAGCCCGCGCCGCGACGGCAGCGCCGCGAAGCGGTCGTTGCTCTTGATGACGTGGCCGTTCGCCGTCGTGCCGCCCACCAGGCCCTCACGGGTGGCGTAGACGCGGTAGGTCAGCGGCGCGAGCGTCTGGAGTCCTTCCTCGGACGCGCCTTCGCGCCAGCCCTCCAGCTCCACGCCCCGCACCACCGGGCCCCGCCCGCGCTCGTCCGCGATGAGCGCCAGACGCACCTGCACCTCCGTGCCCGAGCGGGGCAGGCGCACGGCCTCGTCGCCGGTGGCGGTGCGCCACTCGCTCCAGGCGCCTCCGGGGACTCGGACTCGCACGTCCACTTCGACGCCCTGCCCCAGGCCCACCGCCGCCTGGACGCGCGGGCGGAAGGTGTCCACGGGCTGCTCGAGCGTGCGCGCCGGGAACTCGAAGAGGCCCGTGAGCCGGCTCAGGCCTTCCGGACGGCGCATCACGGCGTTGGGTTCGTAGCGCAGCCCCTCACGCGTGCCCACGAGCTCCGACGTGCCCGTTCCCTCCGAGAGGTTCTCCGTCCAGCGCTGCGGGCCGGTCTCCTGCCGGAGCGCTTCCGGCGCGGGCTCCGCCGCCGCCACGCCCTCCGCGAAGACCGCGCCCAACATCACCGCCATCAGGGTGGACCGCCACGACGCGCGCATGCCTGGACTCCCGGGAAGTGGATAAAACGTTTAGACCGTTCAACGTTTAAATCCGTCTTTCCCGGTTCTCAAGAGCCAAGGCGTGAAACCGCCGTGGCTCACTGCATCACGTTCCATTGATGACGGAGCGGATCCACGGCGTGTACGTGGCCACGTTGGTGAATACGGAGAACGTGTCGCACTGGCTGGAGCCGAACCCGCTCGTAATCCCATACAGCGTCCCGTTGAAGGCCAGCGGTCCGCCGTCATCCTTCGTGCAGACGTTCGCGTTGGCGCGCGGCGCCGTGCAGAGCTCCGCGCCGTTGACATAGGTGCTCCCCACCAGGTCGCGGCAGGTGGCCGTGGAGGTGACGCTCAGGCTCACGCGCTTGAGGGCATCGGAAGTGGGCCCGGTCTGCGTGCGGCCCCAGCCGCTCGCCGTGTACGTGGCGCCAACGGGCGCGGGCGCATCCGGCAGCGTCAGCGGCTGCACCGCCTGGGACAGGTTGAAGGGCCAGGCGAGCTGGAGGAGCGCCACGTCGTGGACCGACCCGCTGTAGGACGGGTGCATCACCTTGCGCGACACCGCGCGGTACTGCTCGTCCGCCTCCACCGCGCCCAGCCGCAGGTCCCCCGCGTAGACGCGCATGGACGCGGCCGTGACGCCCTGGACGCAGTGGGCCGCGGTCACCACCCAGCCGGCGCGGATGAGCGTGCCTCCGCAGGTGAAGGCCCCCGAGACGTGGAGGCGCACCTGGTGGGGCAGCTCGTACCGGGCGGCGAGGCTTCCTCCGGTGATGTCCTGCTCCTGGGTTGCGGGCATCGGCTCCTCCCCACCGCAGGCGAGGAACCCCAGGGCCATCAGCGCTGACGCGAGACGTGGTGTCTTCATGCGGTGAGACATGAAGGATTCACGTCTCACCGTCAATCTTGCAAATCGAGATTAATCAGTCAGCCTACTTCGTGCCGAAGAGGCGGTCTCCCGCGTCGCCCAGGCCGGGCAGGATGTAGCCGTGGGAGTCCAGCCTGTCGTCGATGGCGGCGGTGAAGACCCGCACGTCGGGGTGGTGCTCGCGCAGGTTCGTCAGGCCCTCCGGACACGCGAGCAGACACACGAAGCGCAGGGAGCCCGGGCGGCTTCGCTTCACGCGCTGGAGCGCCGCCACCGCGGAGTTGCCCGTCGCGAGCATGGGGTCGCAGACGATGACGTCCCGGTCCTCCAGGTTCGCGGGCACGCGGTAGTAGTACTCCACCGCGCTCAGTGACTCCGGGTCGCGGTACAGGCCGATGTGGCCGACTCGCGCGGAGGGCACCAGCTGGAGCAGGCCGTCCAGGATGCCCTGCCCCGCTCTCAGGATGGGCACCAGCACCAGCTTCTTGCCGTCCAGCGCCCAGCCCGTGGTGCGCGCCATGGGCGTCTCAATCTCCTCCTCGCGCAGCTTCAGGTCGCGCAGCGCCTCGTACCCGAGCAGGAGGGAGATCTCCTCCAGGAGCGCCCGGAAGGCCGCCGTGCTCGTGTCCGTCCTGCGCATCACCGTCAGCTTGTGCTTCACCAGCGGGTGATCCACCACCGTGCAGTTCGGGAAGTCCATGCGTCCTCCTTGATTGGTTCTTCAGAACACCGTGCCGTCGCTGCGGATGCGGATGGGCGGCACGCCTCCGGGGCGCAGCTCCGCCGCCACCCGGCGCCCCGCCGTCCACGTCCCGCCCTGGAGCACCTTCGCCAGCGGCAGCTCCTCCGCGCTCAATTCCAGACGCCCTCGCACCAGCGCGGCCACGCGGTCCAGGAGCGCCACCGTCAGCGCCCGCCACTCCACGATGGGCGCGTCACCCGGGGCATACACTTCCATCGTCAGGCGTGGGTCCTGCGGCACCAGCACGCCCAGGTCCACGAAGAGGCCGCCGTTGCGGTACTCCGGCAGGCCGGTGAGCGCGTCCAGCTCCGTCACCGTCACGCCGGCTTCCGCCAGCGGCTCCACCAGCGAGTACGCCAGCCACTGGGACAACTTGTGGAAGGGCACCAGCGCGTCCGCGCTGCCCGGTGGGCCCAGCGCCGGGTGCGGCCACACGTCCCCCAGGTTCACGCCGTCCACCGTCGTGCGCCCCGGCCAGATGGGGCCCAGCACCTCCAGCACCGTGCCCAGCACCTCCGCCGCCCGCACGCTGCGCCGGTGCGCGGCCAGCATGTCGAACATGGACCCCGGCCGGGGCAGCACGCGCGACAGGCCCTGCAACAGGTGCAGCCGGCCCTCCACGCCCAGCAGCGGGTTGGACTCCGACACCTGGAAGCCGCGCTCCAGTTGCTCGCGCGTCATCCGGCTCAGCGCCTCCGCGTCCGCGCGCAGCGGCCGGTCCGGGTCCGACGAGAAGCCACCCGCCATGAACATGCGCAGCGACGCCACGGCCAGCCCCTCCGAGCGCACGTACGAGGCGCCCCCGGGCTCCTGGTAGCGCCACGTCGGGCCGCTGCCCGCGTCCAGCAGCACGCTCACCACGCCCAGGTCCACCTTGGCCCTGGCGCGCTCCTCCGGCGGCAGCGAGGCCAGGCGCGCCTCCAGCTGCGCGAGCCTGGGCACCCCTCCCGCGTCGAAGTGCCTCCAGCGGCTGTGCACCGGGATGTCCAGCCGGGGGTACGCTTCATGCGTCACCGCCAGCACCCGGTCCACCACCGTGGGCAGCCTGGAAGGCTCCACCCGGAAGTACTCCAGCCGTCCGGCGAGCCCCAGGTCCAGCACCTGGTGACAGCGTTCACGGATGGCCGCCGGGCTGCGCAGCCACGCCACCGTGGGGGACACCTCCTGCACCCGGATCGCGTCAAGCATCGAGGTCCCGTCCCTTCACCTGCGCCAGCGCCCCCGCGTCCGCCACCGGCCCGCGCGTGAAGTAGCCCGCCGCCTTCTTCGCCTCCATCTCCACCTTCGCGTCCGCGGGAATCAGCCCGTCCGGGATGGGCACCCGTTCGAGGATTTCAATGCCCGAGCGCACGATGGCGTCGTGCTTCATGTCGCTCATGGAGATGAAGCGGTGGATGCGCGTGATGCCCAGCCAGTGCAGCACGTCCGGCATCAGCTCCTGGAAGCGCATGTCCTGCACGCCCGCCACGCACTCCGTGCGGTGGAAGTACGTGGCCGCGGAGTCGCCGCCCTCCTGGCGCTTGCGCGCGTTGTAGACCAGGAACTTGGTCACCTCGCCCAGCGCGCGGCCCTCCTTGCGGTGGTAGACGATGAGCCCCACGCCGCCCTGCTGCGCCATCCGCACGCCCTCCTCGATGCCGTGCACCAGGTAGGGCCGGCAGGTGCAGATGTCGCTGCCGAAGACGTCCGAGCCATTGCACTCGTCATGCACTCGCGCCGCCAGCGGCACGTCCCGGTCCGCCAGCGAGGCGATGTTTCCAAACACATACAGCGTCAGCCCGCCGATGGGTGGCAGGAAGACGTGCAGGTCCGGGCGGGTGATGAGCTCCGGGTACATGCCGCCGGTGTGCTCGAAGAGGCCCCGGCGCAGCGCGCCCTCCGTGAGGCCGAAGCGCTCCGCGATGCCGGGCAGGTACCAGACGGGCTCCACCGCGGCCTTCACGACCTTCACATCTCCATTCGCCGCGACGAGGTCGCCGTCGACCTTCAGGCGCCCGGCGACGATGGCCTCGCGCACCTCCGGCATGTTGATGTGGGCGCGGGTGACGGCGATGGTGGGCCGGTAGTCCACGCCCTGCTCGGCGTAGGCGCGGAACACCTGCGAGGCCACCGCGCCCCAGGGGTCCAGCGACACGATGCGCCTGGGGTCGCTCCACGACGGATACGGGCCCACCTGCGCCGCGGGCGAGGTGTTGGTCAGGTCCGCCTTGTGGTCCTGCGGCAGCTTGCCCGCGGACACCGCCAGCGCGCGGTAGATGGAGTACGCGCCCGAGTGCGTGCCGATGACGTTGCGGTTCGCGGCGTCGGAGAGCGTGGCCACCACCGGGCCCCGGCGCAGCGGCTCCGACTCGCCCCAGCGCAGGGGGACTCCGGGCACCTGCCCGTCGGGGTGGGACGTGAGACGGATGTGATTGACGGGCTTCTTGTCAGCCATGGGTGCACCCTCCTTGTGGGGCGCGGGAAAGGACAGGCGTCTGGGAATGGGGAGACGTGAGGAGAACGCCAGCGCGCGGCGTCAGCTCATCCACGAGCCGTCGGTGCGCGCGGACCACTTGCGCGTCACCTTCTTGAGCTGGCTCCAGAAGTCGAGGCTCGACGGTCCGGTGACGTCCCCGTGGCCGAACTTCGACTCGCCCGTGCCGCCGAAGGAGAAGGGCTCACGGGGCACCGGCACGCCCACGTTCACGCCCACCATGCCGGCCCTGGCGCCCTCCACCACCGTCTGCGCCACCGCGCCGTTGGTGGTGAAGATGGACGCCGCGTTGCCGTAGGGCGACGCGTTCTCCACCGCGAGCGCCGCCGACAGCGTGGGCACCCGCACGATGGACAGCACCGGGCCGAACAGCTCGCGCCGCGCGGCCTCCATCTCCGGCCGCACGCCGTCCAGCACCGTGGGCCCCAGCCAGTGGCCGTTCGCGTAGGCCTCGCCCGCGGGCCGCTTGCCGCGCCCGTCCAGGAGCACGCGCGCGCCGTCCGCCTGCGCCTTCGCGATGGCCGTCTCCAGCCGGTCCACCGCGCCCCGGTCGATGAGCGCGCCCATGCCCGGGCCGACCTCCAGCCTGGCCGCCCGACGGAGGATGTCATCCACCAGGGGCTGCACGTCGCCCACGGCGAGCATCACGCTGGCCGCCATGCAGCGCTGGCCCGCGCAGCCGGTGAACGAGTCCACCACCGCCTGCGGCGTGAGCTCCGGATCCGCGTCCGGCACGACGATGAGGTGGTTCTTCGCGCCGCCCAGCGCCAGCACGCGCTTGCCGTGGCGGCTGCCCTCCACGTAGACGTGACGCGCGACGGGGGAGGAGCCCACGAAGGCCAGGGCCTTCACGTCCGGGTGCTCCAGCAGCGCGTCCACCGCGGGCTTCGCGCCGTGCACGACGGAGAAGACGCCGGGCGGATAGCCCGCCTCCACCATCAGCTCCCCCAGCGCGGTCGCGGTGAGCGGCACCTTCTCCGACGGCTTGAGGATGAAGGCGTTGCCCACGGTGACGGCGATGGGGAACAGCCAGAGGGGCACCATCGCGGGGAAGTTGAAGGGCGTGATGCCGGCGACGACGCCCAGGGGCTCGCGGCGGTATTCGCAGGTGACGCCCCGGCTCACCTCCAGGTGCGCGCCGCTGTCCAGGTTCTGCAGCGACAGGGCGAAATCACAGACCTCCAATCCCTTGAGCAGCCCCGCGCGGCCCTCCGCCACCGTCTTGCCGGATTCACTGGCGGCCAGGTGCGCAAGCCTTTCCAGGTGCGACTCCAGCAGCGTGCGAAAGCGTTGCAGGAATTGGGTGCGCTCGCGCAGCGGGGTGACGCGCCAGCCCTGCGCGGCGGCCTTCGCGGCCTCCACCGCCTGGGCGACACCGGAGGCGGTCGTCAGCGGCACGCGGCCGATGAGCGCTCCTGTGTAGGGACTGCGGACCTCCTGCGCGGACGCTCCGGCGGGAGAGACCCACTCTCCGCCCACGAGGTTGCGACAAGAGACGACGCTCTCGGGTAACCGAACAAAGGACACGCGCACCCCCCCGGTGTTGCGTGACGAATGGACGGCAAGGATAGACGCAAACCTGGAAGCCAGGGCAAGTCAGGGGGCGTCACCGTGTCCTTGCTTGATCGGAAGCAATGGATCTCCCCGGCTTGCTGTGTCGCAAACCCGACCGATGCGCACGGCAGGGATTGCCACGCCCCGGGTGCGCGAACGTGCGCGCCGCGCTTCGTCAGGCCTGGGAGAGCATCCGCTGGTGCCGCTCCGACAGGGCGGAGGGGTCGGTGAGGGCGCGCAGCTCCGCGATGGCGGTGGCGTCGTCCGTGTCCGGGTTGAGGCCGAGCGAGATGGCCTCCAGGTACAGCTCCAGCGACAGCAGGAAGCGCGAGTCGGCGGTGAGGGGGTCGCCCTGCTCGCGCATCAGCTCGCCGTCCTCGCGCACCAGCTTCGCGAGCATGCGCGTGCGCGTGGCGGTGCCGAGCAGGCGGGAGGTGGACTCGGCGTCCGCGAGGATGAGCGCGCCGTACTCCATGCCCAGCACGGTGAGGACGGTTTCGCGGACGTGGTTGCGCGCGTCCGCGTACCGCTTCTCCTTCCGGGCCTTGAGGATGCTGGCGATGGCGGCGGCGAACTGCTCGGCAGCTCGCTCGATGAAGTCCTTGCGGAGGGACATGGGGCACGCAGGGTAAGCCCGGACCGGGGCCTCCGCACCTTTCCCACCGTGACGGCACTCCCCTGTCACATGGAACCCAGGGGGTTTCGCGCGTTTTCACTGTCCAGTGAGACGACGAGAAAGCGGCGGACCGCACCGCCGGTGTCCGTGTCCCCGCCGGATCCGACGACCAACCGGGTGGCCCGGCTCCGTATCCATTTCAAGCGCGGATCCGCGGGAGCCCGGGGTGATTCGCGCGCCCCCCGCCGTCATTCATCTGGAGAGTCATCGTGGGAGCGCCTTTCGCTCGCGCACAGCTGCGTCCGTCGTCCGAGGCACCGGCCCTGGAATGGGAGATCCGGTGGGACATCACCGATCCCGAGCGCATCCGCATCATCCTCGCCACCGCCGCCGCGCTGGGTTCGCCCGCGCTGCTGCGCCGGGGAGCGACGGCGTCGCCGCTGCGGCTGGAGACGCTGGAGCCCGAAGGCGGCGGCCTCCACTGGTCCAGCCTGACGGTGGATCCGGGCGCGGACGCGTGGGAGGTGGAGGTGTTCGGCCACGGCTGCGTCTACCGGATGCTCCTGTCCGGTGAGACGGCGGAGCCGGGGACGTGGGTGACACCGCTGCCGCGCCAGTTGCTCCGGGTGCGCCGCCGGGCCCACCGGCGGGCTCCCGCCCCTCCGGACCTGCGCATGCGGCTGCCGCTGCCGGGGTGGCTGGGCCGGGAGCGCGGGGCGGTGGACGTGTCCTTGCGCGGGCTGTCGCTGCGGCTGGGCGCGGGGGAGCGGCTGTCACCGGGCCGGGTGCTCCAGCCCATCGAGCTGCGCACCCCGGGAGGCGAGGCCGTGTCGCTGCGGGGTGAGGTGCGCCATGTGTCGGACCGCGCCGACGGTGAGCTCCAGTGCGGGCTCCAGGTGACGCCGTTGACCGTCGAGGACGCGGAGCGATGGCAGGCGCTGGTGGCCAGGGCGCTTCATCCGACGACGCGCACCGATGGGGCCCTGGCGGAGGAGCACTGGCGGCTGTTCATCGACTCCGGCTACTTCAACCTGGCGGGCCGGTCCGCGGAGGACTTCGAGGCTCAGCGGCGGAGCTTCGTGGAGCTGGGCCGCCAGGCCGGCGCGATGGGAACGGTCCTCACCGAGGTGGTGTGGCCTTCGGAGCGCGGCGTGGAGGCGACGCTCTCCGCGATGAAGCCCTACCGCTCCGTGTGGATGGTGCACCAGCTGGCGCGGCGCCAGGACGCCACGCGGTTCGAGCGTCTCCGGGGCCAGATGCTGCGTGACGTGTACGTGCGCTGCGTGGAGCACGCGCAGCGGGACCCCGGGTTCCGGTGGCTGGCGGCGTACATCGAGTCGACCGTGCCCTTCACGTACCGCTCGCACGTCGGCTTCGCCGACCGCATGGCGGCGACGGGACGGACGCTGCTCCTGCCCATGCGAATGATTGACGTCGAGTGCGCTCATGCCCCGGCCTCGCCTGTCACGGGCCTGGAGCTGGGGCCCGCGACGGAGGCGGAGCGGCGGCTGCTGGTGGAGCGGATCGCCCTCACCCGGCCCGCCTGCTACGCCGAGGCGCTGGACCTGCGGCTGGAGACGCTGGACCTGCGGGACGCGGCCCGCGCCTGGCAGGCGGTGGGCCTGGAGCGGGAGCGGCACCTGCTGGTCGCTCGCGAGGGGGCGAAGCCGGTGGCGGTGGCCGTCCTGGAGGCGGGGCCGCCGGGCACCAATCCCTTCGGGCTGCTGGACTCCGTGCGGCTGTTCGCGCTGTCGCCGCGAGCGCAACAGGCCTACCCGGCGCTGCTGGACGGCGCACGCCGCTGGTTCGCGCACCGGGGCCGCGATGGCTTCACCTTCCTGGCCGAAGAGGCCGGCGACGTGGAGGCCGCGGGCCTGCACGACCCGGCGCCCGACGCCAAGCCGTTCCTGTGGCTCATCCCCGCGGACCTGGCTTCCGAATTCCTCGAGCACATCCACGAGCAGACGGCACCCCGTCCGCACTCACACCCCCAGAAGGAACTGTCATGACGCTCATCCAGACGCACTACCTGCCGCACGTTCAGGAAACCCGGGCCCGCCTGGAGACGGACGCCGTCGTGCGCACGCTCCTGTCGCCGGACATCTCGCCGGACCTGATGGCGCGCTTCCTCATCGAGTGGTCCGCCCGGGGCGCGTACATGACCGAGCCCGTGGACGGGTGGATCCGCGGCGCCGGTGAGCGCTGCATCGCGCTGGGCCAGGAGAAGGTGGGCCGGCAGCTCATCACCCACGCGAAGCACGAGGCCGGCCACCACCTGATGACCATCCAGGACGCGCGCGTGCTGACGGTGCGGTGGAACGAGAGCCACGCGGACGCGCTGGACGCGGACGCGCTGGTCGCCCAGGCGCCCACGGCCGCCATGCGCGAGTACCGGCAGGTGCACGACGAGGCCATCACCGGCGACCTGCCGCTGGGCCAGGCGGCCATCGAGTACGAGGTGGGCTACCTGGCGGTGGTGCTGGTGCCGCGCATCCTGGCGAACGTGCGCGCGGTGCTGGGCCAGGGGACGCTGGACTCCCTCACCTTCCTGCGCGAGCACGCGGAGGTGGACGTGGGCCACACCGCGCTCAACGAGCGGATGATGGAGGGGCTGCTGAGCACCCATCCCGAGGAAGGCCGGCGGCTGGCGGCGTTCGGTTCGCGCGGGCTGGACTGCTACCTGCGCTTCCTGGCCGACTGCATGGAGGCGGCGCGCCGGAGCCTGGGCGGCGGCGTCACCGCGGCGGCGGCCTGACGTTCTCCTGGAGGGTCACGGCGCCGCGTGGCTCCGTGACTTCCAGTACTCGCGCTGCGCGGGCACGGAGACGAGCTCCCGCTCCGGATAGCGCAGCGCGGTCAGCTTCCCTCCGAACACGCAGCCCGTGTCCAGACAGACGGTGTTGTTGACCCACTCGGCCTCCGGCACGGAGGTGTGGCCGTACACGACCGTCGCCGGGCCCCGGTACTGCTGTGCCCAGTCGGCTCGCACCGGCAGGCCGTAGGCGTCCGCTTCGCCCGTGGTCTCTCCGTAGAGGGCGAAGTCGCGCACCTCGGGGGTGTCCCGGCCGTGCATGGCTTCCTTCAGGCCCGCGTGCGCCACCACCAGGTGGCCGTCGTCCAGGACGTAGTGCGGGGAGCGGGCCTCGATGAAGTCGGCGACCGCCTGGGAGAACCCGGGCGGCTCGCGCTCCAGTTGCTCCAGCGTCATCGCGAGCCCGCGCGCCACGCGCACGTCCTTGCCACGCAGCTTCTTGAGCAACTTGATTTCATGGTTGCCCGGCACGCACAGCGCCGTGCCCGCCTCCACCATGCCCATCACCAGGCGCAGCACGTCCGTCACGCCCGGCCCCCGGTCCACCAGGTCGCCCAGGAACACCCCCTTGCGCCCGTGGGGCGCGCCCACGTCGAAGCCGGGCGCTCCGTCCGCGCGCGGCGCGACCGTGTAGCCCAGCTCCGTCAGCAGGGCCTTGAGTTCGTCGAAGCACCCGTGGATGTCTCCGATGATGTCGAACGGGCCGTGCTCGTCCTGGCGGTGGCTGGGCAGCGGGCGGTGCTCGAACGACACCGCGTCCGCCGTCTCCGGCGTAAGCACATGCACGTGCCGGAGGCCTTCCTTCGCCAGCCCCTTCAGCGCGTTCTGGAGCTGCAGCACCTGGTTGCGCAGCGCTCGGGGACTGGGGTGTGACCCGGTGCGCGCGCGGTTGCGCTCCAGACAGAGCACTTCCGGCGCGTCCATGGCCACCGCGACCAGGGCGACGTGGTGCTCACGCGCCAGGGTCACGTAGTGACGGCGCGACTCCGCGCTCAGGGGCACGCCGTCGATGACGGTGAGCGTGCCTTGCCTGAGCCTTCGCGCCACCTCGTCGTGGAGCTTCGCTTCGTTGCCGGTGCCGAGCAGCACGTCCTCCGGGAGGAAGTGCGCGTTCGCGAGGGTGGACTTGCCAGAGCCAGAGGGACCGATGAGCAGCACGAGCGACTGCTCGGGAATGGGAATCTTCATGATGGGAACACCGGGATGGGGGTCGGCGTGCCGACCGGCGCCCCTTCCGGGGCAGGGCGCACGCCACCACTCCAGCGCGCGATCCCTTCCGGTGCCCGGGTCACGCGAGCCTTCGCGGACCCTCCGGCGTCAGACGGGATGCGCTCTCCACGAATGAACGCGTCCCCGCCTGACATGCGTCACTTCAGGGGCAGCAGATACGCTTCCAGGTACACGTCCGGACGGCGGTCGATGTCGCCTTCCGGCACACGCTGGTAGCCCCGGCGCTCGTACATGCTCGCGACGCCCCTGGCGCCCCGGCGCACGTGGAGGGAGATGGCGTCCACGCCCCAGCGCTTCGCGAGGGCTTCCGTCTCCGCGAGCAGCGGCTGAGCCAACCCCTGCCCCTGGAAGCGCACCGCGGTGGCCAGGGCGCGCAGGTCCGCCGTGCGGGGCAGCCAGGCCTCGGTGCCGGGTGCGCCGGGCGGGTACAAGGCCACCGTGCCGGCGACTTCGCCGTCCACCTCGGCCACGAGGATGGTGCACACCTTGCGCCGGGAGGCGACGTCGCGCAGGAACGCCTTGCGCTCCTCGGAGTAGACGACCTCCGGCATCAGCCTCGCGTACTGCGTGGTGTAGGCCTCCACCAGCAGCTCCCCAATCACCTTGTCGTCCTCGGGCCGCGCCTCGCGGATGAGGGCTCGCTTCACCACGTCCGTGCTCATGCGCCGCCCTCTAGCATGAGGCCCCGGAGCCCGCCTCCGGCATGCGCGGCGCCTACACGCCCACCAAGCCCAGGACATGCGCGTTGTACACCCCGGGTCCGACGCGGCCCCTCAACCGGTCCGACTGTCGGACAGGTTTCCACTGCCCGGATGGGGCGGGGCGCTCCGGCCGCCGGCTGTCCCAACCTGTCCGACTGTCGGACAGGTTTCCGCTGCCCGGCGGGAGCGGGAGCGGGGGCGTTCCGAACAGCAGTCGCCCCAACCTGTCCGACTGTCAGACAAGTTTCCTCGGCCCGGCTGGAGCGGGAGCGTTCCGAACCGCGGTCGTCCAAACCGGTCCGACTGTCGGACAGGTTTCCGCTGCCCGGATGGGGCGGGGGCCCTGGCCCTCCGACAGCTGGCGGTCCAAACCTGTCCGACTGTCGGACAGGTTCGTGCGGTACGCCGCCGGCGGGGCCGGCCTGCGCATCGCTGGGACTGATTTCATGTCCAAGGGCTTGGCGCGTTGCGGCAGGCGCCACGCTTCGACCTGGCGTTCCCTGCGCCTACTTCCTCCGCGCGGGCACCGTCACGCGGGCGCGCTGACGGCGCATCCCTCCGAGCGCCCAGGCCGCGAACAACATGCCTCCCGCGACCGCCGCCGTGCCGCCTCCGCCCGTGCTGCATCCTCCCGCCTGCGCGTCGGCGACCGCGCCCGGCGTCACGTCGGAGGTGGAGCCGGGCGTCCCCAGCGACGGTCCTCCCGCGGCCTCTTCCGGCAGGGGTGCCGTGCCTGCGTCCGTCGTCGTGCCTGCGTCCGTCGTCGTGCCCGCGTCTGGCGTCCGGGTGGCGGTCAGTTCCTCATAGCGCTGGATGAGCTTCAGCCTCGCGGCGTCGAACGCGGCGCCGTCGTCCGTCACCCTCGACGCGGCCGGAATCAGGTCCCTGGCCACCTTGCGCGCGAAGTCCGGGTCACCCGCGTCGCTCACCGCCTTGAGCCACTCGTAGTCCTGCATGCCCTGGCGGATGAGCTTGAGGCGCAGCGACGCCACCGGCACGTCCGTCCTGCCGCCGATGGCCTCGGGCGTGCCCGGGTAGAAGAGCGTCCCATCCCCGTTGCCATTGAAGCGGTACTGGTCCGTCCACGCCGTGGAGAGCATGCCTACCGTCTGGTAGTACAGCTCGCCCGTCGCGCCCTGGAGGAACGTCACCCACTCCATCGCGCGCGCCTTCGCCGCCGACCGGTCCAGCATGTACGACGGCCAGCCCGCGCCCGGCTTGTTCTCCGGCGCGTTGGTCCCATACGCACAGCCGTGGCTCATGCAGCTCTGATACATCCACAACGCGGTTCCCGGACGCTCCAGGAAGCCCGTGTACGTCCCTCGCTGGTCACCCCGGAAGCTCGCGTCCGTGCCGTCCAGGTGGTTCACCAGCGGCACCGCCATGTCCACCTGGTCCTCCAGGCGGTTGGCCTTCAGCTCGCGCGAGTTCGTCGTCAGCATCGTGCGCAGCCCGGGGGCCGCCTGGCGCACCAGCTCTCCCGTCGCGTGCACCTGCTCGAAGCTGGTGCCGTGGGGCGGCTCGTCCCCCAGCTGCACGTAGGCCCGGTCCAGCCAGCCCCGCTCCTTCATGTGCGCCGTGAAGTCCCGCAGGTTCGCGGCGTCGAGCGGCCCCACGTACTCCAGGCTCGTCATCCGCGCGCCCTGCAGCCGCGAGGGCGCGGTCCCGTCCAGGTACGGCCCCCACGTCGCGTCGAAGTCGCTCCACGCGGGCGGCCACGGCTTGCGCGGGAAGAGGCTGGACAGCGTGAAGCGGTGCTCCAGCGCCATCCGCTGGTAGCGCGCGAGCAACGGCTGCAGCTCCTCCGGCGTGCAGTCCTCGCGCCCCGTGTGCGCGCGGCAGACGTGCGGCGGCCAGAGCAGGAACGCCGACGGCAGCGAGGACGTGCTCGGCAACGCCGCGTCCACCACCGTGAGCCTCGCCGTCACCTGCCGCTGGAAACCTCCGTCCGCCTCCACCGTCACCGTGCCCGTGTAGTCGCCGGGCGGCGCATCCTGGGGCACGTGCACGTCCACCCAGATGGCCCGGGCCTCTTTCGCGGGCACGTCGAAGGGGAAGGCGCTGCGCGTCTCACCGGCGACCTCGTCCGTGTCCGGCACCAGCCCGTCCGGCCACGCCCCCACGGGCTCTCCGGCCACCGACGCCTGCTTCGTGGTGACGAGCGCTTCGCGGTACAGCGTCACGTCCGGCCCGCTCAACGTCGTGGAGCCAGGGCCCTCCAGCGCGGGCAGCTTCGCGCGCACGCCCGTCAGCCCCGTGTCGCCGCCCTGCAGCGCGACCTGGAAGGAGACGAACTCGTTGCGCGCGGCGGTGAGCCGCACCTCCGTAGCGCTCCGGGCGGCGGTCCCTGGCCGCACCTTCACCATCATCCCCTCGCCCCACACGGAGGGCCCGGCCGCGAACACCGGCAGGGCCACGGTCAGCGACAACAGGGCGGCACGGAACGGTCGAATCGAGGGCATGAAGAGACCAACGCGCTCCAGCCCCGCGTCGCTTCCCGCATTGGCCGTCCCTTGTCAGCCGGGCAGGCAGGTGGCCGGGGCCTCCAGGGCCGGGCTGGTGGGCCCAGGCGCTGTTTTCCCCGAGGCGAAGGCAGGCGCCTGGTCGCGCCGCACGCCCCGGCTCAGAGGAAGTCGCCGATGAGCCACGGGAGCTGCTCACCCAACTTCTGGAGCAGGCCCCGCCGCTTCCAGCCGTGCCAGTGGACCTCCACCGAGTGCGTGAGGTCCTGCTCGAAGGCGGCGGCCAGCTCCTCCGCCAGCACCGGGTCCTCCACCATCACGGAGCCCTCGTCGGTGTGGTTGAGCGCCAGTGGATCCAGGTTGGTGGAGCCCACGACGCTCAGCGTGTCGTCCGCGACCAGCGTCTTGGAGTGCATCATGGAGATCTCGTACTCGTAGATGCGCACGCCTCCCTCCAGGAGCCTCGCGTAGGACGCCCGCTGCGCGGCACGCACGGGCCCTACGTCGTGGTAGCGGCCGGGCACCAGCACGCGCACGTCCACGCCCTCGCGGGCCTTGAGGATGAGCATGTCGCTGATGGCTTCCGACGGCAGGAAGTACGAGTTGGCGATCCACAGCCGGTGCTTCGCGGACGCGATGGACAGCAGCCACATCCTCGAGGCGTCCGAGAGGAAGCGGTGGCCGGTGCTGGCGACGAAGCAGGCCCGCGCGTTGCCCGCGGGGGCGAGCTCCGGGAAGGACTCCAGCGGCAGGAAGTCGCCGCCGGACTCCTGCCAGTTCTGGGCGAAGGCGAGCTGCATGCCTCGCACGACGGGGCCCCGCACCCGCACGTTGGTGTCGCGCCAGGTCTCCGGCGCGTCGCCGTTGCCCAGCCAGCTGCGCCAGATGCCGAAGCCTCCGGTCAGCGCGACCTCACCGTCGCGAATGACCATCTTGCGGTGCATCCGCGCGCGGATCCGCGCCGCGGACAGGGACGTCACCGCGCCCTGATAGGGACGGTAGATGCGCACCTCGCAGCCGGCGTCCGCGAGCACGGGGGCCACGACCTCGAAGTTCACGCTGCCGAGCGGATCCACGATGACCCGGCACTGCACGCCGGGCGCGCGCTCGCGCAGCGCGATGAGCAGCTGGTCCGACGGGATGCCCGGACGCCAGATGTAGCTGGCGATGTGGATGCTGGAGCGGGCGGCGCGGATCTCCTCCTCGATGACGTCGAAGACGCGGCCGTTCTGGACCAGCTCCACGCCGTTGCCGGGCTCCATCGGGATGCCCAGCGTCTGCTCGAAGGCGAGCTCCCGCTCAGCCGGGGCCTCCGGCAGCGCGCGCAGGCGCAGGTCCTGTCGGTGGTTCGGGTAGGGACACCCCGCGGCGAGCAGGGCGAGCAGGATGGGCCAGACCAGCCGCACGGCCCGGAAACTAGGGCAGCCCCCGCCCTTCCGCATCCGCCGTGTGCTTCCGCGTGGAGGAAGGGTGTGGATGGGGCCGGGCACCGTCCACCCGCTGACGGTTGAGCCATGTGACACCCAAGGCCGGTGGTGCCGGGCGCGCCGCATGCGCACTGCTGGGTACGGACATCGGACGCGCGAGGAGGACGGACACGGCATGCGGCGACGGGGGATGGCACCAGCGCGCGGGGCGCTCCTGCTGATGGGCCTGCTGGGGGCACCGGCCGCGGTCGCCGCCGTGGGGACCCAGGAGGCACCGCCCGCGCGGGAGGTTTCATCCGCGCCCCGGGATGAACAGACGCCCACGCTCGAGACGTCCTCGCCGCGGGCGGGCGATGCCCTCGCGCCTCGCGATGGACCCCGCGAAGCCGATACGCCCGAGTCCCCTGCACCGCCCTGCGAAGGCGACGTGCCGGCGTCCTCCTCGCAGGCTGGCGAGGCCGACCCGCGCTCGCGGGTGCCTTCGTCCCGCGAGCCTGAACCGCCTCCGCCTCCGCTGGAGCCCACCCTCCGGGATGCGCCGTTCCTGGACGCGGAGCCTCCGCCTCCCGCCGTGCCTCCGCGTGCGCTGCGGCCCTTCATTCCCCACGGCGAGCCCGACACGGAGGCCCCCTTGTCCGGCGCCACCTGGGCCGCGCATGGCGGCGTCACGCTGCTGCCCCTGGGCGCCGTCTGGGCCGCGACCCGCGTGGGCGGGGACACGCGCCTGGGTGCCACCGCCGCGGAGGCCGCCGCGGGCACCGTGCTCGCCTCGCTTCCCGGACGCTTCCTCTTCGTCCACCCCTCGTATCCGCAGGGCCGGTGGATGGAGCTGGAGGTGGGCGCGTTCGGCGCCGCCATGGTCGTCACGCCTCCGGTCGCCGCGCTCGGCACGTGGGGCATGGGCGAGGTCGCGTTCGGCGACAGCCAGGATCGCGGCCGCGCGTACCTGGGCGCGCTCGGCGGCGCGACGGTGGGAATGCTGCTGGGCCTCGCCGCGCATGAAGGCCTGCGGCACCTGGCCGGCTCCAGCGAGCGGCTGGACTTCCTGCGGCGCTACCTCGCGCTGTCGCTCATCGGCTCCGGGGCCACCGTGGGCTATCAGTGGAGCCGCACTCCCACTCCGGGGCGTTGACGCGTCGTTTCGCCGCACCCGCGTTTCAATTTTCTTCCCGCGTGCGGCACCTCGGCGCCCCGCCCTCCGCGCCAGCGCGCGAGCCCGCGACATCGCCGCTGGCGTTGTCAGTCCCTCTTCCTAGAGTGCTCCGTGCAGCGCCAACACCTCGCAGCAGGGAGACGACACCATGCAGGCTCGCAAGAACATCCGTCGCATCGCCTTCGTCCTCGCCGCCGCCGCCACCGTGATGGGCCTGGGCGTCGCCGCCACGCCGGCTTCCGCCGACGCGCAGGACTGCACGCCCCAGTGTTTCAAGAACCCCATCACCGGGCAGATCACCTGTACGTACCCCTGCCCGTAGTCCCGGGCCGGCCACGACCGTGATGAAAAAAGGCCCCACCCGCGTCATGCCGGGTCGGGGCCTTCTTCCTGCCCGGAAGGCGCGTGCGCGCTACTCCGAGCGCATCGCCTCCACGGGGTCCAGCTTCGCGGCGCGCGCCGCCGGGTAGATGCCGAAGAGCAGGCCCACCCCGCAGCTCATCACCAGCGACACGATGACGGACCACATGGGGACCTCCGTGGGCAGGTTGATCATCCACCGGGCCAGGTGCGCCAGGCCCGCGCCCAGCGCCACGCCCACCGCGCCGCCCACCAGCGACAGCACCACCGCCTCCAGCGCGAACTGCGCGAGGATGCGGTAGCGCTTGGCGCCCAGCGCCTTGCGGATGCCAATCTCCCGCGTCCGCTCCGTCACGGCGACCAGCATGATGTTCAGGATGCCGATGCCGCCCACCAGGAGCGACAGGATGCACACGCCGAAGCTGGCCGCGGACACCGCCGAGGAGAGGTTGTTGAACATCTCCGTGGCGGACGCGTTGTTGTAGAGGAAGAAGTCGTCCGGTTCGTCCGGCTTGAGCCCGTGGCGGCGGCGCATGAGCAGCGTCACTTCATCCTGGGCGCGCTGGAGCACCTCCGGGGACGTCGCCTGGATGCTGATGCGGAAGTCGCGCACGCCGAACATGGACGCGAACGTGGACAGGGGAATCATGGCCTGGTTGTCCTGGCTGCCGCCGCCCAGGAACCCGCCCCGGCGCTTGAGCGTGCCCACCACCTGGAAGGTGCGGCCCAGGAGGCGGAACTCGCGGCCCAGCGGGTCCATGCCGGGCCACAGCGTGTCCGCCAGGTCCGCGCCAATCACCGCCACGCGCCGGCCGTCCACGAACTCCGCGTCGGTGAAGGGCCGCCCGGTGGCGATGCTCACCGCGTTGGTGTGGAAGTACTCCGCCGTGCCCGCCCAGACGTGCAGGTTGGGGCGCGTCTCGCGCTCGGCGGTGGAGGCCTTCTGGCCGCCCTTGGAGTCCTCACCGGCCGCCCGCGCGATGGACGGCTGCGTGCGGATGGCGTCCAGGTCCGCGTAGGTGAAGCGCGGCCGGCGCGCGAGCTCCGCGACGGACAGCTCGCCCTGGCCGAAGGGCAGCCGCTGCACCTGGAAGCAGTCGCTGCCCAGCTCCGACATCTGGTTGTTCACCTGGTTCTTGAGCCCCTCGATGAGGGACATCATGGACACCACGGTGGTGACACCGATGACGATGCCCAGCAGCGTCAGGAAGGAGCGCAGGGGGTTGGAGCGGAACGTGCCGAACGCCAGCCGCACCGTGTCCCATAAAGCCATCCACATGGTCAGGTCTCCCGCTCGTGCCTAGTCGTGGCGGAGCGCTTCCACGGGGTCCAGGTTCGCGGCGCGCGCCGCCGGCCAGATGCCGAACAGCAGGCCCACCACCGCGGAGAAGCCCACGCCCAGCACCACCGTCATGGGCTGCACCGCCGCCGCCAGGGGCGTGAGGTAGTTCACCAGCCACGCGATGGCCATGCCCACCGCGGTGCCCATCGCGCCGCCCACCGCGGACACGCTGGCCGCCTCCATGAGGAACTGGAGGATGATGGTGTGCTTGCGCGCGCCCAGCGCCCGGCGGACGCCAATCTCGCGCGTCCGCTCGCGCACGGACACCAGCATGATGTTCATGATGCCGATGCCGCCCACCAGCAGCGTGATGAGGCCCACGCCGGTGGCCGCGCCGTAGAGCGCGCCGGTGAGCTGCTTGTACATGTTGGCCAGCTGGTCCGGCCGGTTGATGGCGAAGTCGTCCGGGGCACCGGGCTTGGTGTTGCGCTCGCGGCGCAGCGTCTCCGTGAGCCGGTCCTGCACGCGGGGCACGTTCTCCTGCTGGTCCACCGCGAGCACCAGGGTCACGTCGCGCTGGGTGCCGAAGTGCCCCTGGAACGCGGGGTACGGCAGCATCACCACCAGGTCCACGTTCTGCCCCAGCACGGTGCCGCGCTCCACGATGACGCCCGCGACGCGGTAGGGGCGGCGGTCCACGAGGATGCGGTGGCCCACGGGGTTGATGCCCGGGAAGAGCACCTTGCCGATCTCCGCGCCAATCACCGCGACGGGGGAGCGGTTGTCCACGTCCGCCTGGGTGAGGAAGCGGCCCTGGGCCATCTCCACCGAGGACGTCATGGCGTAGTCAGGGCTGGTGCCCATGGTCTGCACGGAGGCGAGCTTCCGGTTCTGGAAGGCCACCTCCGCGTTGACGAACATCATGGGGGCCACCGCGACCACGTGCTCGGAGGCGTTGCGCAGCGGGTCCACCAGGTCCAGCGAGAGCGTCTTGCGGTTGCGGTACGCCCACCAGTCCCCGTTCATCACCCAGGGGAACTTGGACACCTGGAGCGTGTTGGAGCCAATCTTGTTGAGCTGGTCGGCGAAGGAGCTGTTCAGCCCCTGGATGATGCCGACGATGGCCAGCAGGGTGCACACGCCCACGCCGATGCCCACCGTGGTGAGCACCGTCCGCAGCCGGTTGGAGCGCAGCGAGGTCAGCGCGATGCGCGCCCCCTCCCACACGTCGACCCGGAAGTTCACGAAACCACCCCTTCACGCTGGAAGCCGCGCGGCCCATCCCACCGGGAAGGCTCCCCGGCGGACGGGCCGCGTCAGGCACTCTACGCCCAGGAAGGCCACCCATTGCACGCGCCTTCACCGGGCGGCGGTCCACGGGTGGGGTTTTCCCTGGTTTCAGGGCAGCACGGTCACCGTGTCACCGGTCAGGCGCACCTTGACGGTGACCTCGTTGGGCAGCGTGTCGGCTTCGTCCACGATGTGGTTCTCATCCACGCCCACGCGCACGGTGTACTCGCCGTCCGGGGTGTCCGTGACGTCCAGCCACTGGCAGGGGAGGTCCGCGGTGTAGACGTCCGACCAGCCGGGCGAGATGCCCGTGCCCGGGTCGTACGCGGCGAACGGGCTGCCGTCCGCGCAGTACTGGGTGAAGTCGATCATGTAGAAGCCCTGCTTGCGCCCCACGGACGTGGTGTTGCCCGCCGCGTCCTTCAGGTCGTAGCCGGCGAAGTTCGTCAGGTGGTGGTGGTCGTGGCACGCGTCGTAGACGAAGAGGTCCGGGCGCTCCTCCGGGGAGGGCACCACCAGCGGGGCCGTGCCCATGTTCATGATGGAGGTGGTGAAGCGCAAGAGGCGCCGCTCGCCTCCCGCGGGCACGCAGCCCTCGATCACCTCGCAGGAGTCCGCCGTGAAGGAGCGGCGCTCGATGTAGAGCGTGCGCGCGAGGACGTCCCGGTCCACCGTGAGGTCCGGCTTGCCGTTCACCGGATCCACCGGGAGGTTGCACGTCCGCGTGGGTGCCAGCGCGGGCGCGGGCTCCGGCGAGTCCGGCACCGCGCCGCCGCCGAAGACCATCACCCGGCCCAGGGTGGCGTCTCCCGAGGGTGCGCCCGCGGGCGTGCCGCTGAGTGCCGGGGACTGGCCCACCACCAGGTCGTCATACCCGTCCCCGTCCAGGTCGCCCGCGGAGGCCATGCCCAGGTAGTCGGTCCCCAGCGACGTGCGGAGGTCGAGCCGGTTGGCGCGCGGCCACGCCCACACCGGCTCCAGCGGGCCGGACACGTTCGCGGTGGGGCGGAAGAGGTACGCGCGGCCGATGGCGCCGATGGCAAAGTCGTGGCCCGTGCCGCCCTCCACCATGGCGCCCACGGGAACGACGGTCTTGCTGAAGGTGAGGAAGGCCTGTCCGAAGAGGGGGAAGGCCGCGTCGTCCATGGCCTGCCAGGTGATTTGCGGCGCGTAGCCCTGGCTCGCGGCGTCGGACAGGTGCAGGCGCTGGCTGCCGTTCAGGAGCAGGAGCGCCTCCGAGCGGCCGTCTCCGTTCAGGTCGGGCAGCGCGGCGAAGGACTCGGCCTGGCCGGTCCACACGGGCTGCGTCGTGAGCGGCCCTTCACAGACGTGAGCGCTGCCCGCCTTGCACCCCAGGTAGAGGTCCACCGTGGCGTCGGTGTGGGTCACGGCCAGGTCCTGGACCCCGTCCCCGTCGGCGTCGCCCGCGGGATTGGGGACGCCGGTCAGCTTGCGCACGGCGGTAAAGGCCCCTTCCGGCGCGCCCGGCGTCGACCGGTACACGGTGAGCTCCCTGGGGAGCGTGGAGGAGACGGCGAGTTCGTCCAGCCCGTCCCCGTCCAGGTCCAGGAACTGCGCGCCGTTGAAGCGCAGGGTGGCGGCGTCCGGCGCGCGGAACACCGGCTGCGTCAGCACCTGGGACAGGTCCGGCCCGCCCTTGAACACGCTGACGCCGAAGGAGGTGGCGACGAGCACGTCCGCGTACGCGTCCCCGTCGATGTCGCCCGTGCTCACCGTCATCTTGTAGCTGGAGGCGAGGGGGCTGGGGTGCACCCACGTCAGCGTGGTGGTGACGGGCGTCTTCGAGAAGTCGCGTGCCTCGCCCGCGTACACCATCACGCGGCCCGGGTCCCGCTGGAGGCCCGAGCAGGGCGCGGACGTCACCAGCAGGTCCTTGCGCCCATCGCCGTTGACGTCGCCCAGCGCCACGGTGCGGCCGAAGCACTCGCGGGGGTTCGCGCCGTCGCCGGTCACCTGCCAGCGCGGCGTCTCGGAGAGGGTGGAACCGGTGGAGGTGCCGCCGTCATCCCCCGAGCCCGCGTCCGGCGTGCCAGCATCCGGCTGGGGCTTCGGATCCTCCTTGCAGCCCGTCAGGGCCAGGAGTCCCACCACCGCGAAAGACCGCGCGAACCGCATCCGCATGTATTGCTCCCCGGGAATGAACCAGCCGGCCTTCCACCGGCCCTGTCCCGAGGAGCCCCTTCGCGGAGAAACGATGCGCGCGGCTTTTTTCGCGCCGCCTCAGGGCAGCACGGTCACCGTGTCCCCCTTCAGGCGCACCTTGACGGTGGCCTCGTTGGGGAGCGCATCGAGCTCATCGATGATGTGGTTCTCATCCACGCCCACGCGCACGGTGTACTCGCCGTCCGGGGTGTCCGTGACATCCAGCCACTGGCAGGCGGTGTCCGCCGTGTAGACGTCCGACCAGCCCGGGGAGATGCCCGTGCCCGGGTCGTACCAGGAGAGCGCGCTGCCGTCCGCGCAGTACTGGGTGAAGTCGATCATGTAGAAGCCCTGCTTGCGCCCCACGGACGTCGTGTGGCCGGACGCGTCCTTCAGGTCATAGGCGGCGAAGTTCACCAGGTGGTCGTGCTGGTGGCACGCGTCGTAGACGAAGAGGTCCGGGCGCTCCTCCGGCGAGGGCACCACCGCGGGCGCGGTGCCCATGTTCATGATGGAGGTGGTGAAGCGCAGCAGGCGCCGCTCGCCCCCCGCGGGCACGCAGCCCTCGCGCACCTCGCAGGAGTCCGCCGCGAAGGAGCGCCGCTCGATGTAGAGCGTGCGCGCGATGACGTCCCGGTCCACCGTCAGGTCCGGCTTGCCGTTCACGGGGTCCACCTGGAGGTTGCACGTCTTCGTGGGGGCCAGCGCGGGCGCGGGCTCTTCCAAGTCCGGCACCGCGCCGCCGCCGTACACCACCACCCGGCCCGGGGCGCGCGTGCCGTCGGTCTCCTGCGAGAGGCCCACCACCAGGTCGTCGTACCCGTCCCCGTCCAGGTCGCCGGGGCTCGCGACGCTGGGGACCGTGAAGCCCAGCATCGTCTGGGGCAGCAGGCGGTTGGCGCGCGGCCAGGACCACACCGGCTCCAGCGGACCGGACACGTCCGCCGTGGGACGGAAGAGGTACACGCGCCCCAGGGAGGCGAGCACGAAGTCGTGGCCGGTGCCCCCCTCCGCCATGGAGCCCACCGTGGCGCTCTGGGCGGCCATGCTGGGGAAGGCCGGGTCGTCCATCAGCTGCCACGCGGGCGTGGCGGAGTAGCCCTGGACGGAGGCGTCGGACAGGTGCAGGCGCGTGCTGCCCCGGAGCGACGCGAGCGCCTCCGGACGGCCGTCCCCGTTCAGGTCCGGAATCCCCCGCATGCTCTCCGCCCTGCCCCTCCACACCGGCTGCGTGGTGAGCGGTCCATCACAGACGCGCGAGCTGTCCGCCTTGCAGCCCAGGAAGAGGCCCTGGCTGTTCTCCTCGTCGAACAGGGTGATGAGCAGGTCCTGGGCGCCGTCCCCGTCCGTGTCTCCCGCGGGCTGCACGTAGCCGGACAGCACGCGCACGTTGGTGAAGGGCCCCTCCGCCCCGCCGGGCGTCGCTCGGTAGAGGGTGGTGCTGCCGGTGAAGGTCGAGACAATGAGGTCGTCCAGCCCGTCGCCATCCACGTCCAGCAGCCGCGCGACGCTGAAGCGCAGGGTCGCGGAGTCCGGCACGCGGAACAGCGGCTGGGCGAACACCTGGGACAGGTCCGGCCCGCCCTTGTACACGCTGACGCCGTAGTAGCTCTTCACCACCACGTCCGCGTACGCGTCCCCGTCCACGTCGCCCGTGCCCACCACCATCTGGTAGCCCGACGTGCGCGGGCTGGGATGCACCCACGACACCGTGGAGGTGACGGGTGTCCTGGAGAAGGAGGACGCCTCTCCGGCGTACACCATCACGCGGCCCGGGTTCGTGGGGCGGCTGGTGCACGGCGGCGAAATCACCAGCAGGTCCTGGCGGCCATCGCCGTTGACGTCGCCCAGCGCCAGGCCCCGGCCAAAACACTCCTGCGGGTCGAGGCCATCCCCTTCGACCTGCCAGCGAGGCGTCTCGGAGAGGGTGGGGCCGGCGGTGCCGGCGTCGTCCTGGGAGCCCGCATCGGACCCGGCATCCGGCACCCCCGCGTCGGGCTGGGGCTTCGGGTCGTCCTTGCAGCCCGCCGTCAGGAACAGCACCCCGGCGCAGGCCAGCGCCCCATGGATCCGCATGCGTGACTCCTCGGGCAGGACAGGTCGCGGGCACGGCACGTCCCGCTTTGAAGGGGCCGGAGGATAGGGCCGCGCGCCCACCGCCTGGAAAAGACCTTGCCCCCTGACGGGCGTCTCCGCGCCTTCATTCACGGGGGGTGCTTTCCGGAGGGAGGGCAGCCAGGCAGGCGGGCGTGGCCAGTCTCCCCGGCCGTCCCCAGATTCGCGCGGATGCACGCGCCCCGTGCGCGTGCCCGAGCCATGGCCGACACCGCCGCCGACACCGCCCTGGACTCCCGCGCCGCGCCGGCGTCCGAGCGGTTCAGCCGCTCGCAGAAGGCGTTCACGCTGGCGGGGGCGCTGCTGGGGCTGCTCCTGGCGGCGCTGGACCAGACCATCGTCGCCACGGCGGGGCCCACCATCCAGGCGGACCTCCACATCGCGCCGGAGCACTACCCGTGGCTCACCACCGCGTACCTGGTGGCCTCCACGATGATGGTGCCCGTGTGGGGCAAGCTGTCGGACCTGCTGGGCCGCCGCGCGGTGCTGGTGGCGGGCATCGCCGTGTTCCTCACCGGCAGCTTCCTGTGCGGCGCGGCGCGCTCCACGCTCGTGCTCATCCTCTGCCGCGCGGTGCAGGGGCTGGGCAGCGCGGCCCTCTTCACCGGCTCATTGGCGGTGGTGGCGGACCTGTTCCCGCCGCGCGACCGGGGCAAGTACCAGGGCCTGTTCGGCGCGGTGTTCGGCCTGTCCAGCGTCATTGGCCCGCTGGCCGGCGGCTTCATCACCGACGCGCTGGGCTGGCACTGGGTGTTCTTCATCAACCTGCCGGTGGGCGCGCTCGCGCTGGCGCTCATCTTCCTGCGCATGCCGCCGCTCAAGCCGGAGGGCGTGCACGGCGGGAAGCTGGACCTGCCGGGCGCGGTGGCGCTGGCGGTGGGCGTGGTGCCGCTCCTGCTCGCGCTCAGCCTGGGCCATGGGAAGGCGACGCCCCGGGCGGGCGGGTTCGCGTGGGGCTCCGCGCCCATCCTGGGGCTGTTCGCGCTGTCGACGGTGGGCCTGGGCCTGTTCGTGTGGCGGGAGCGCCACGCGAAGGAGCCATTGCTGGAGCCGTCGCTGTTCCGCCTGCGCGCGTTCTCCGCGGGCAACGCGGCGGTGTTCACCATTGGCGCGGTGTTCCTGGCGTCCGTCACCTTCCTGCCGCTGTTCATGGTGAACGTGGTGGGGCTGTCCGCGACGCACTCCGGGCTGACGCTCACGCCGCTGACGCTGGGGGTGGTGGCGGGCAACGTGCTGTCCGGGCAGCTGGTGTCGCGGCTGGGCCGCTACAAGGCGCTGATGGTGGGGGCGCTCTTGTTCCTCATGGTCGGCTTCGCGGTGATGGGCTTCACGCTGACGCCCGACTCCAGCCAGGCCGAGGTCACGGTGAAGATGGTGCTGGTGGGCCTGGGGCTGGGCCCGTCCATCCCGCTCTACACCGTGGCCGTGCAGAACTCCGTGCCGCCGCAGCGCATTGGCGTGGCCACGTCCGCGACCACGTTCTTCCGGCAGCTGGGCATGACGGTGGGCGTGGCGCTGCTGGGCACCGTGTTCGCGGGCACGCTGGGCCGGGAGATGCACGCGCGCACCCAGCAGGCCACGCGCGGCCTGCCTCCGGACGTGCGGCAGGAGCTGCGCGCGTCCGCGCCGGGAGGCCTGGGCGGCGAGGGCGCGCCTCAGGGCCAGCAGTTCCAGCCGGAGCAGGTGAAGGCGAAGCTGCGCGAGGGCTTCGAGGAGGAGCGGCGGCAGGCCCTGGCGGAAGGGCCCGAGGCCCGCGCGCGCGTGGACGCGGACGAGGCCCGCGCGCTGTCCACCGTGGACCACGTGGAGCGCGCGCTCAAGGAGTCCTTCACCCGCGCGACGATGGCGGTGTACCGCTTCGCCATCTTCGTCGCGCTGGCGGCCCTGTTCGTCACGCTGCTGCTTCCGGAGCAGCCGCTCCGGAAGGGCGGGCCGCGCAAGGCCCCGGCGGAGGCGTAGCGCCCCGCCTACTTCTTCGGCGGCGGAGGCGTGTCCGACTCCGGCGCGGTGGGACGCGCGAGCGTGCCCGGCGCCTCCGCCAGCGCGTACGCCATCCACGTCACCGCGGCGGTGCTGCGCGACAGGTCCTGCGGATCCACCTTGTCCAGCGTGTCCGCCATGGAGTGGTGCACGTCGAAGTAGCGGCTGCTGTCCACGCGCACGCCCACGAAGGGCACGTGCGCGGGCTCCATGGGGCTCAGGTCCGCGCCCGTCGCGTGCCCCACCAGGAACTTCGCCGCGCCCAGCCCCTCCAGCGGCTGAAGCCACGGCCGCAAGAGCGCCTCACCGCCCGGCCCCGCGTGGATGCTCACGCCCAGGGGCCGCCCGCCGCCCGAGTCCATCTCGATGGCGGCCACGTGCCTGGACAGCTCCTTCGCGTGCGCCTCCGCGTACGCGCGGCCTCCGCGCAGCCCGTTCTCCTCGTTCATGAAGAGCACCACGCGCACCGTGCGCCGGGGCGCCTGGGGCAGCTTCGCGATGAGCCGCGCGGCCTCCATCACCATCACCACGCCCGCGCCGTCGTCGTGCGCGCCCGTGCCCACGTCCCACGAGTCCAGGTGCGCGCCCAGCAGCACCACCTCGTCCGGCTTCTCGCGGCCCCGCACCTCCGCCACCACGTTGGACGAGTCCGCCTCCGGCAGCTCCGAGCACCCCAGCACCAGCCGCACCTTCACCGCCCCGCCCTGGAGCATCCGGTGCAGCGTGAGCGCGTCCTCCACCGACACCGCCGCCGCGGGCAGGCGCGGGCCGCCCTCGTCGAAGCGCGTGGACCCGGTGTGCGGCGTGCGCAGCGACGCCGTGGCCAGCGAGCGCACCAGCGCGGCCACCGCGCCCTGCTTCGCCGCCGCCGCCGGTCCCCGCCCGCGCAGCCCCGCGAAGCGGCCGTAGTCCGACGCCTCCGACATGGTGTGGTTGAAGAACACGATGCGGCCCTTCACCTTGTCCCCCAGCGCCGCCAGCTCCTCCAGGGAGCTCACCTCCACCACCTCCGCCGTGACGCCCTCCGGCGGCGTGGGCGCGCTGCCGCCCAGGGCCAGCAGCGACAGGGGCAGGCCGCGCGTGCGCTCGGAGGGGAGGATTTCGCCGTGCTCCTCGCCGCGCACCCAGTGCGGCACCTTCACCGGCTCCTTCCACGCCTTCACCCCGTCCGCCTTGAAGGAGCGCAGGGCCCACTGCACCGCGGCCTCCGCGGACTCGGAGCCGGACAGGCGCGGCCCCACGCCGTCCGTCAGCTCCGCCAGCCGCGCGTACGCATGGCCTTCCGCGAGCGCGGGCCCCACCAGCTTCGCCGCCGTGGCCTGCTGCGCGGCGCTCAGCTTCGACACGACCGGGGGCGCCGCCTTCACCGACGCCGTGGCCGCGGACCTGGGCGCGGGGTCCTGGGGGGGTGCGGTGGCGGTGTTCCGGGGCGAGGCCGAGGTGAAGAGGTGCAGGGCCAGCGAGACGGGCAGGACGAAGGCGGACGTGGACACGCGAATCCTCGAGGGGGACCTGGGCTGTGAGGGGCGAGGTGGAAGTCCCAGGGGCCACCGCGCGCCGAGAGGGGGAACGCGGCGCGCGGGGCTCAACTGGGACGTCACGCACCGGTTCCGCGGTTGGGGAACGCGAGGCCCGGTACATACGCCATCTTCCAAGAAGAAGAGGACGTGCGCGCATTCTTTAAAGAAATTCCTCGCAGCGTCAAGGCGGGAAGTGAGCATTGCGACCCGCGGGTGATGTGAGTGTTCACGAGTCCGCGCTACGCAGGACGTCCCATGGCACCCACCCCTCCCGGGCAACGCGAGACGTCCTGCCAGAGCCTGGAGGACCTGGGAGCGTGGCTCGCGTCCCGTGATTTCGGCCGCTTGGAGGATGACGCGCTGCCCATGCTGCTGCTCGCGGTGCACGGGCGGGACTTCACGCGCGACTTCCGCGAGGAGTTCGCCACCGAGGACGACTGGGCCCCCGCGCTGGAGCGCACGGCGCGCGCGGTGGGACGCGCCTTCGACTTCCTCCGCGAGGACGCGGGCATCCCGTACCTGGCCCTCGTGCCGAGACCGGACGCGCTGCCCCTGCTGTGCCGCTTCTTCCACCTGCATCCCCAGCCTCCGGCGGCCTCCCGCGTGCGGCTGTCCCACTGGCTGTGGCGCCACGCGCTCTTCGACACCGGACGTTCATTGCCTGACGCCGGAGCGCTCGCGCTCCTCACGCCGGACGCGGACGCCTCCGTGCGCGCGCTGCTGCACCGCCTGGGGTCGCCGCCTCCTCGCGGCTGGGAGCGCTATTCGCAGCCCGGCATGGCGGGGCTCGCGTCGGTGGCGGACCGGGTGGAGGCCAACGCGCTGCTGGCGCTGAAGCCCCGGCACCTGCTCACCGGCGCCGTGCTGGAGCCCGTCCCGCTGCTGGAGAACCAGGGCGCGGTGGCGTTCCTGCCCCTGTTCCCGCCGCCGCTGTCGGGAGGCGCGCCGCCGCCGGGGCCGGGCAGCGACCTGCTGCTCACGCTGGCGAACCAGGTCTTCCACCCGGTGCTCGCGCCGGGCCGGTCCCTGCTGGGGCTGGTGCGCACGGGCGTGACGCCGCCCGTGGTATTCCCCAGCCACGCGCTGGGCCCCGACGCCCTGGCCGCCCTGCGTCAAGGCGACGGAGCGGCGTTCCTCGCGCTGCGGCGCGACGGACTCGTGACGCACATGCGGGCGTTCATCCAGGCACGGACGGGTGCGGACACCGAGGCGGATGTTCCGATTCCGGAGGAATGAACCCCCCGGAATTCTCCGTTGCCCACCCCGGAGGACCCGGGCGACAGTGCCTCGGCCGGCGGTCGTCCCCCCTCGACCCGCGGTCCCCCGCTCATGAGCGTGCCCCCTTCCGACACCGAACAGGCCCTGAGGGCCGAGGTCGAACGTCTGCGGCTCCGCCTGCGCGCCGCGGGGCTGGATGACGGCACCGGCACGCCCCCCGCACCGGTCCCGGAGCCCCCCGTGCTCCACGACCGCGACGCCGACGCGCTGCGCGTGCAGCACGAACAGCTGCGGCTGGCGCAGGAGGCGGGCGGCATCGGCGTGTTCACGCTGGACATCGCCACCAACCTGCTGACGGTGACGCCGGAGTTCTGCCGGCTGTACGGCGTGCCGCGCACGGACACCCTGCCCGCGCCCGTCATCGAGGCGCTCGCGCTGGAGGAGGACCGGCACCGCGTGTCCAACGCGCGCACGCGGGCCGCGGGCCAGGTCCTCACGTCCGTGGAGTACCGCATCCGCCGGCCGGACACCGGGGAGGTGCGGTGGATCCACCGGCGGGCGTCGCTCGTGTACGACGCGGCCGGCAGGCCGGCGCAGTTCATCGGCATCGCCCAGGACGTCACCGAGCAACAGCAGGCCGAGGAGGCGCTGCGCTCCGCGAACGAGCGCGTGCAGCTGGCGCTGAACACCGAGGTGATGATCGGCACCTGGGTGTGGGACGTGCCCGACAACCGCGTCGTCACGGACGCGCGCTTCGCGCACTCCTTCTCGCTGGACCCGCGGCAGGCGCGCGAGGGACTGCCCATTGATCAATTCATGGCGTCCATGCACCCGGAGGACCGGCCCGGCGTGGAGGCGGCCGTCGCCCGCACGCTGAAGGCAGGCGGTTCGTACCGCGCCGAGTACCGCGTGCGCCGCGCCGACGGCGTCTACCGGTGGGTGGAGGCCAGCGGCCACTGCGTCCTCTCCCCACAGGGCGCGCCGCTGCGCTTTCCCGGCGTGCTGGTGGACATCGACGCGCGCAAGCGGGCGGAGCTGCGGCAGGCGGCGCTGCTGGAGATGGCGGACCGGCTGCGCGACGCCTCGTCCCCGGATGCCGCCGCGCAGCTCGCCATGGAGGTGGTGGGGCGGCTGCTGGGCGTGCCGCGCGCGGGCTACGGCACGGTGGACTCGACGCACGCGCTGGTGCGGATCCACCCGCATTGGGTGGGCTCGCCGGACGTGGCGAGCATCGAGGGCATCCACCGCTTCCAGGACTACGGCGTGTTCCTGGACGAGCTGCGGAGGGGCGAGGTGGTGGCCATCGCGGACGTGCGCGAGGACCCGCGCACGGCGGGCCAGGCGGCCACGCTGGAGCAGCTGGGCATCCGGGCGCTGTTCGACATTCCGCTCATGGAGCGCGGCCAGTTCGTGGCGGTGCTGTTCCTGCACGACGTGCGGCCGCGTCCGTGGACGGAGGATGAAATCGAGCTGGCGCGCAACGTGGCGGACCGCGTGTGGGCGACGGTGTCCCGGCTCAAGGCGCTGTCGGAGCTGAAGCAGGCCAACGAGACGCTGGAGCAGCGCGTGGCGCAGCGCACGCGGGAGCGGGACCGCGTGTGGAACGTGTCCCAGGACCTGCTGGTGGTGGGGAGCTTGTCGGAGGGGAAGTTCCTCAGCGTCAACCCGGCCTGGACGCGGATGCTGGGGTGGACGGAGGAGGAGCTGCTGGGCCGCACGTCGCAGTGGCTGGAGCGCCCGGACGACTACGCGCGGACGCGTGAGGAGGTGTCCCGGCTGGAGGGAGGACAGCCCACGCAGAACTTCGAGAGCGCCTACCGGTGCAAGCACGGCGGCTACCGGCGCATCGCCTGGACGGCGGTGCCGGTGCCGGAGGACGGCGTGCTGTACGCCAGCGGGCGCGACGTCACCGAGCAGCGGCAGGCCGAGGACCAGCTCCGGCAGGCGCAGAAGATGGAGGCGGTGGGGAAGCTCACGGGCGGCGTGGCGCACGACTTCAACAACCTGCTCCAGGTGGTGGGCGGGAATCTCCAGTTGCTCCAGCGCGACGTGGCGGGCAACGAGCGGGGCTTGCAGCGGGTGCGCTCGGCGCTGGGCGCGGTGGAGCGCGGGGCCCGGCTGTCGCGGCAGTTGCTGGCGTTCTCACGGCGGCAGCCGCTGGAGCCGCGCTCGCTGAGCCTGGCCCGGCTGCTGCGGGGCATGGACGACCTCTTGCGCCGCGCGCTGGGGGAAGACGTGGAGGTGGAGACGGTCATCAGCGGCGGGCTGTGGAACACGCTGGCGGATCCGCATCAGCTGGAGAACGTCATCCTCAACCTGGCCATCAACGCGCGCGACGCGATGCGGGGCAGCGGGAAGCTGACGCTGGAGCTGAGCAACGCGTCGCTGGACGACCACTACGCGCAGGCGCACCCGGACGTGCTGGCGGGGTCGTACGTGCTGCTGGCGGTGTCGGACACGGGCGGAGGCATGACGCCGGAGGTGCTGGAGCGCGCGTTCGAGCCCTTCTTCACGACGAAGCAGGAGGGCCGGGGCACGGGGCTGGGGCTGAGCATGGTGTACGGCTTCGTGAAGCAGTCCGGCGGGCACGTGAAGCTCTACAGCGAGCCGGGGCACGGCACGACGGTGAAGGTGTACCTGCCGCGCGCCTTCCAGCCGGAGGCGCCGGTGACGGAGGTGGTGACAGGGCCGGTGGAGGGCGGGCGGGAGACCCTCCTCGCGGTGGAGGACGACGCGGACGTGCGCGCGACGGTGGTGGAGCTCCTGACGGAGCTGGGCTACCGGGTGCTGCGCGCGGTGGACGGACAGAGCGCGCTGTCCATCCTCAAGAGCGGCGTGACGGTGGACCTGCTCTTCACGGACGTGGTGATGCCGGGGCCGGTGCGCAGCCCGGAGCTGGCGCGGCAGGCGAAGGCGCTGCAGCCGGACATCGAGGTGCTCTTCACGTCCGGCTACACGGAGAACGCCATCGTGCACGGCGGCCGGTTGGACCCCGGCGTGAACCTGTTGTCCAAGCCGTACCGGCGCGAGGACCTGGCGCGCAAGGTGCGCACGCTGCTGGACCAGCGGCAGCAGCGGCTGCTGACGCCGAAGCTCCAGTGGCCGGAGCGCACCTTGGAGCCGAAGGAGCCGACGGCGGCGCAGGAGGCCGCGCGGCGGATGCACGTGCTGCTGGTGGAGGACGACGAGGACATCCGCGCGTCCGCCAGCGAGCTCTTGGGGTTGCTGGGGCACGTGGTGATGCCGGTGGCGAGCGCGGAGGAGGCGCGGGTGGCGCTGGCGGCGGAGCGGTTCGACGTGCTGTTCACGGACGTGACGCTGCCGGGCATGTCCGGCGTGGACCTGGCGCGCGAGGTGGCGCTGCGAAAGCCCGCCATGCGCATCATCATCGCGTCCGGCCACGGCCGCGCGGCGCTGGACGGGGATCCGCAGCAGTGGCTGGGCGTGGTGGTGCTGCCCAAGCCCTACGCGCTGCCGCAGATTCAGCAGGCCCTGGCCCAGGTGGCCGCGACGGGCCACTGAGGTTCAGCGGCGCTGGCGCTCCAGGAAGGCCAGCATGCCTTCCGTGTTGCGGCGCTCGTGGTCCTCCAGGGACGGCAGGTACTCGCGGACCTCCGCGAGCATGGCCTCCGCCGCGGGCAGGTCCTCGGGGGAGACCTTGTAGGCCCACTGCCAGTACTCCGCGGCCGTGTACGAGTACATCCGGGTGTCCAGCGGATGCTTCAGGTACGCACGCAGCGCGCTCCGTACGATTCGTGGGGTCTGTCCCCAATGCGCGGCGCAGAAGAACACCGTTTCGGCGAGATAGCGACGCAGCGAGGCCGCCGGAACCCGCCCTGTATGGCGCCGCTCCAATTGTTTCACGCCGACGCGAAAGCGTGGCCAATCCCTGGAAGCAAGCCCGGACGTCTCTTCGACATCCAGGGTAAAGGCGTTCCAGCACGGATCGTGGAGGGTTGGATCAGCGAACGCTTTCCTTATCTTCCCAGGCATTTCTTCGCGTTTCCGTTCCAGGTGTAGATGGCTTTGGGCCAGAATCCGTGGGCCATACAGTAGGACCGGCAGGAATCACAGAGGCTCTCTCCTTCCACCCGACCGGGTTTGCTATCACCGCCCGCATCAACACAGCTGAGATAGGGGCCACCACAAATTTCCCGATTGTGTTCGGCCTCCTTCTCCCGTGCCTCATCCGTCGCCCCAGGCGGCGGCAACGGGTTCGGCTTGCGGGGCCGGGGCGGCTTCATCGTCTCCATCTGTTCGCACGCCGCCGCCGAGCCGTTCTTGCACTGACAATCCACGGTGCTGACACAGCCCGGGCCTGGCCCCGGGCCCATGGATTGACGGAACTGCCGCGGGCCGCCTGCGCAGCCCGCGACCGCTCCCAACACCAATACGACGCCTAATCGCATACCTGTTCGTTGGCGTGCGTGGTGGCCCGGGGGCTCCAGCCCTCGTTGCCGTCCTTCTCGAAGTAGAACTTCGCGCGCGTGCGCTGCCGCGTGCCCACTTCGTTCAGCGTGTTCGCGTCGTACAGGCGCCCGTTCACCATCGTGTAGCGCACCGTGCGGCTGTTGGAGATGTCCTCCAGCGGGTTCCGGTCCAGCACCACCAGGTCCGCCAGCTTCCCCACCTCCAGCGAGCCCAGGTCCTTGTCCATGCCCAGGTGACGCGCGCCGTTCAGCGTGCCCACGCGCAAGGCCTGCATCGGAGACATGCCACCCTGCACGAACATCGCCAGCTCCCAGTGCGCCGCCAGGCCCTCGCGCTGACCGTGCGCGCCCAGCTGCACGCTCACGCCCAGGTCGTTCAGCTCCTTGGCCACTCGCGCCACGTTCTGGTGGTTGAACTCCTCGTCCGGGATCATCACGCGGCGCCGCGAACGCCCGTCCACCACACGGCGGGGCACGAACGACAGCAGGCGCGTGTCCTCCCAGACGTTCGTCTTCTGGTACCAGTAGTTCTCCCCCATGAGCCCGCCGTAGGCCACGCCCAGCGTCGGCGTGTAGCCCACCTTCGTGCCCTTCCAGAGCTGGCGCACGTCGTCGTAGATGCGCGCCACCGGCAGCGAGTGCTCCAGCCCCGAGTGCCCGTCCACCACCATGGTCAGGTTGTGCTGGAGCAGCGAGCCGCCCTCGGGCACCACCAGCATGCCCAGCTCGCGCGCGGCCTGGAGCACCTTCTGCCGCTGGTCACGCCGGGGCTGGTTGTAGCTCTTCACGCTGAAGGCCCCCAACGCCTTCATCCGCCGCAGGTGCCGGCGCGCGTCGTCCAGCGTGTCGATCTCGACGTGCGCGTCCGAGCTCGCCGCGCCGTACAGGATGGTGCCCGTGGAGAAGATGCGCGGCGACGTCAGCATCCCCGCCTTGCCCAGCTCGCTCGCGGCGAAGATGGTCTCCGAGTTGTTGGACGGGTCGTGCAGCGTCGTCACCCCGAACGCCAGCGACGCCGCCTGCACCCAGCTCTGCTCCGGCATCAGCCCGTCCACGCCCATGGCCCCGTGCCAGTGCACGTCCACCAGGCCCGGCATCAGCGTCTTGCCCTTCACGTCGACAATCTTCGCGGACGCGGGCACGTCCACCTTCCCCACCGGACCCAGCGCCACGATGCGGTTGCCCTTCACCACCACCACGCCCTCCTCCACCACCTGCTCGCCCTTCATCGTGACGAGCCGCCCGCCCACCAGCGCCAGCGTCCCCTCCGGCACGTCCGACTTCGCGGAGAACGCCACGTCCACCCCGTCCGCCTCCGGCGGCGGCAGCGTCTTCGGCGCGCCCTCCACGAACGTGAACGCGTCCTTCAGCGCCCGCGTGTAGAGCTTCGGCCCCAGCGCCCAGTGCAGGGACAGCCGCCCGCCAGGGCTGGACCAGTGCAGGTACTCGCCCGCGTCACGGCTCAGCTGCGTCACCGGCATCGCCTTGGTGGACGGCCCCACCCGCGCCTCCTTCGCGCCGCGCACGAAGGGCGTCACGTACGCGTTGAAGTCCTCGCGGAAGGCCACCCACCGGTCGTCCGGCGACACACGCATCTCCAGCGCGCCCCCGCTCGTCAGGTGCGTGCGAGGCTCGCCGCCGTCCAGGCCGATGCTCTGGAGCGTGCGCACGTCCTCCACGTCCTTGGACTCCACGTGCAGGAAGTACACGCGGTCCGACTTCGCGCCGAAGTGCGGCTGCTCCCCGTCCCGCGTCAGCTTGCGCGCCACGCCCCCGCCCGTGGACGGCACCACGAACAGCCCCGTCTCCCGGCTCCACGTGCCCGGCATCAGGTAGCCGTCGCCCGTCGTCCGGTACACCACCCACTTGCCGTCCGGGCTGAGCGCGGGCTCCACGTAGAAGCCCGGCTGCGCCGTCACCACGCGGCCCTCGCCGCCCGTCGCGGACACCACGCGCACCGCGCCCAGCGCGTCGTCATCCCACGTCGTGTAGACGATGGAGCGGCTGTCCCGGGAGAACGCCGGGTAGAACTCCAGGTGCTCGTTCTGCCGCGTCAGCCGGCGGGGCGTCCCGGACGGCAGCTCCTTCACGTAGAGCTTGCCCAGCGCCTGGTACACCAGCCTCTTGCCATCCGGTGACACCTGCACCCAGCGCAGCATCTTCACGTCGAAGCGGTCCGGCGCCGCCTGCCGGGTGCTCTTCACCCCCGCGAACACCGTGCGCGTGCCCTTCACGTGGAAGGGAATGGGCGTCACCTTCTTCGTCGCCACGTCGATGCGGTGCAGCGTCCCGCCCGCCCAGAACACCAGGGACTTGTTGTCCGGCGTCCACGCCATCACCGGGGACACGCCGTGGATGGCCCACGTCTCCTGCATGTCCCGGTCGAGCCCGTCATACAGCGGCCGCTCCGCCCCGGACTTCACGTCCGCCACGTAAAGCACGCTCTTTCCGCGCACCCGCCGCACGAACGCCAGCTGCTTGCCGTCCGGTGACGGCGTGGGCCGGATGGAGCCGCCCGGACCGGTGACGAAGGGCTCCACCTCCTTCGCCTCCAGGTCCAACCGCTGGATGACGTAGATCTGCTTGTTCGGGTCCTTGTCGTACTCGAAGGTCTTCCCGGGCGTGACGTCCTGGCTGAAGTAGACGTAGCGGCCGTCGGGGGAGAACGCGGGCTCGCCCAGGTCCTTCTGGTCGTTGGCGCGCTCGGTGAGCTTCACGCCCTCGCCGCCCGCGCGGTGGAACATCCACACCTCGCCCGCGCCCAGCGAGCGCCGGCCGGTGAAGTGCTTGCGCGCCACGAGGAACTGGCCGTCCGGGCTCCACGCGGGGCTGTTGAGCAGCCGGAACTTCTCCTGCGTCACCGCGCGGGGATTGCGGCCGTCGCGATCCATCACCCAGACGTTGTCCCCGCCGCCCCGGTCGCTGGTGAACGCGATGGACTTCCCGTCCGGGCTGTAGCGCGGCTGCATGTCCCACGCCGCGCCGGACGTCAGCGCGCGCGCCTCGCCGCCCGCGATGGGCAGCGCGTAGAGGTCCCCCAGCAGGTCGAAGACGATCTCGTCTCCGCGCGGGCTCACGTCCACGTTCATCCACGTGCCCTCGCGCACGTCGATGGGCACCTGCGTGGTGGCCACGCCCGGAGGCGCGTCCACCTTCCACTCCTCCTTCTTCGCGTCTGGCGGCTCCTGCCCGGCGACGGGGGCCAGGGTGCCGCCGTCGCCCTCGCTCGCCCGGGCGGCTTCGCGCGCGGTGTCCCTGGGCGCGGGCGGTGGGGGCGGTTCAGGCGGAGGCGCTTCGCCCTGTCCTTGGGGTGCGGGCGCGGGCGCACTCGCGGGCCGGGGCAGGGGCTGCGCCGCCAGGAGCAGGCCTGGGACGAGCAGCGCGAAGCAGAGGGAGGAGAGGGGTCGGTTCACCGGAAGTGTCCTCGGGGAAGACGCGGGGCGCGGCATCCTGCCAGGATGCGCGGGTTCGCAGGGTGCCCGTGAACTCGCGGACGGGCAGGCGTGTTCCTGGGCGCGGGCGTGCCGCACCGCGTTCCCCCCGCGCGGTCCGAATCTGCTACTGCATCCCGCCTATGTCGGACTTCAGTCTTCCCGCGGACGCGGCGGAGCGGCGCGAGAAGCTCGCCGTGCTGTTCACCGAGGCGGTGCCCCACAACCACGCGCTCGCGCTGCGGCTGGAGGAGGTGGGCGCCACGGACGCGACGGTGGTGATGCCGTACGCGGACGTGCTCGTCGGCAACCCGGAGACGGGCGTGGTGGCGGGCGGCGCGGTGACGACGCTCATTGACGCGGCGAGCGGCACGGCGGTGATGGCGGCGCTGAACGCGTTCGCGGCCATCGTCACGCTGGACCTGAGAATCGACTACCTGCGCCCCGCGCGTCCGGGCCTGCCGCTGACGGCCCGCGCCGAGTGCTACAAGGTCACCCGCCTGGTCGCCTTCGTGCGCGCGCTGGTGCACCAGGGCGACCCGGCGATGCCGGTGGCGTCGTCGCAGGGGACCTTCATGCGGGTGGAGGACTGATGAGCACGCCTTCCCTTCCCCTCGCGGACCTGGTGCGCCAGGTGCGCCAGTCGCGCGACTACCCGCGCCTCACCAACGCCATCCCCTACACGCGCTTCATGGGCATTGGCGTGGAGAACCTGGCCGGCGAGATGCTCTGCCGCATGCGCTACGCGCCGCACCTCATCGGCAACAGCATCCTGCCCGCGCTGCACGGCGGCACGCTGGGGGCGCTGCTGGAGTCGAGCGCCATCTTCGAATTGCTGCTCAAGACAGACACCGAGCGCGTGCCCAAGGTCATCTCCACCACGGTGGACTTCCTGCGCTCGGGCAAGGCACAGGACACGTTCGCGCGCGCGTTCATCACACGGCAGGGGCGGCGCGTGGCCAACGTGCGCGTGGAGGCCTGGCAGGACGACCGGACGCGGCCCATCGCCAGCTCGCACGCGCTGTTCCTGCTGTCGGAGCCGTGAGGCTTCCGGAGTTGGGGGACGCTAGCCGTCCACCACGATGCGGTACATGCGGCGCTTGCCGCCGGTGCCCCAGACGATGAGGGTGGTCGTTCCCTTCGCCAGCGCGGAGACCTCCACCCCCTCCTTCCCGGTCGTCTTCACGTCCGCGACGGACGGGTCGCCCAGCGCCACGCGGCTCAGGCCCGGCACCGTCAGCACCTGCTTCGCGCCCTTCTTCAGGGTGAGCGTCTCGTCCGCGGCCGGCGCCTCCTCCGGGTCCGCGGTCCGGGCGGCGGGCTCCTTCGCCCATGTGGGCCCAGCGCCCAGCAGCAGGGTTCCCAACGTCAGGGCCACGAAGCGTGAAGCCATGGGTGCGACCTCCAGATGTCTCCGGGGGAATCCGGAGCCGTCCCAATGTCCCATGCGTGCGCCTCCGACGTCTCCGGAGAGTCCCCGGAAAACGGGTACAGGCGTTGTTACAGCATGATTCCCATTTTTACAGGGTCTCTGACGGGTCTTGCGGTGGACAGCGTGCGCGGGCGCACGGTGAGCTGCCTTTGAGTCCGCCGGGTGGAGGACAGGGATTCCGGTCCGGGGTCGCGGTGGGGGCGCGGCAGTGAACGCGAGCGCGCGTCACGGGAGCGCGGCACGTCGCCTGCTAGCTCAGGGGAGCGACAACCGACGCGGGGGCCCCCATGAGCGAGCGCGAGTCGATGAAGCTGCGGGAGTTGAAGGAAGCCGCACATGCGCTGTACCAGCGGGGGAGGTATGCGCAGTGCGTGGAAACGTACGCGCAGCTCGCGAAGCGGCTGCCGCGAGACGCGAATGTGCGCATCCGGCTGGCGGAGGCCTGCCGCCGCGCGGGCCAGCGGGAGCAGGCCATCGCCGCGTACCGTGATGCCTCGCGGGTGCTGTTGTCACTGGGTTGCGAGTCCCGCGCGAGGGGTGCGCTGAAGGCCGCGCTGGAGCTGGATCCGCGGGACCCGACGCTGCAGATGGAGGTGGTGCGGCTGGGCCAGGGCGCGACGACGCCGACGGAGCTGGAGGACGAGCAGCTCTACCGCTTCGACCGGCTGCCGCCGCCGACGCCGCCGCCCGGGCGGATGCGGAACGTGCCACCGCCTCCACCGCCATCCTTCGTGCTCAACGCCGCGCAGGAGCCGGCCGCTCCCGCGGGCCTTCCGGTGGCGCCGTCCATCGCGCCGCTGAACGCGCCGGGCGTGCGGAGCCCGGTGCCGGGGAGGATGCCGGGGTCTGGCTCAGGGCCGGGGCGCGAGGCGGTGCTGCCCCATCCGCGTCCTGTCGCGCCGGCCGTGACGCCCGCGCGGGACGCGTCGACGGAGGCGATGTCGCGCTCGATGGCGAAGACGACGGGCACGGCGCGTTCGCCGGAGGGAACGCCGCTTCCGAAGGTCATCGTGTCGATGGCTGCCTTCGCGGATCCGCCGGTCGCCAGCGCCACGCAGGCGCCAGGCGCGAACACGCCTCGGGGCATCCCGGCCGTCGCGGTGGCCAGGTCCGTGCCCCAGAAGGCCCTGCCGGCCGCGCCGCTGGCCCTGCCCGCGCTGCCGCGGAATCCTCCGAGCGTGCCACCGGTCACGGCGACGCCGGAGCGTCCCACGGTGAAGGTCATCGCGCTGCTGAACCGCGCGCCCGGGACCGTGCCGACGCCGCCTGCTCCCGCTCCGGTGCCGCACGTGCCCGTGGGCCATCCGCACGCATCGGCGCTGACGGCCCCGCCCATGGCGGTGCTGCCCTACAAGCCGGAGATGCGCCGCCTGGCGCCGAACGTGGTGGCGCTGCGGGTGTCGCCACAGGCGCGCTGGGTCATCATCCGCTCGGAGAGCGACCTCGAGGTGAGCCGTTCGGAGGACCTGCCCGTCGAGCCGACCGCCGCGCACTGAGGCGGGGGGCACGCTCCGCTTCATGTGAATCCCAAGCGCGCATGGACTGGCACCTTCCGGCCAGGCCCTCTCCGCTCGTCTGACATTGCATGCTCAAATGCCTCTCATGGAGCCCCGCTGGCTCCGGGAGGACTCCGCATGCGGCCCTGGTGGTTGATTCCGCTCCTGCTCGTGCTGCTGACCGGATGTGGCGGCGTCACGCGGTCGGTGCGTCTGGAAACCGGCAGGGGTGCCCCCATCGTGATGACCCCGCGTCCGGGTGCCACACCGGTGGAGGTGGACACGGACGACTTCGAGGAAGCCGTCGCGGAGCTGGCTCGGACCGTGCGTCTGTCCACACGCCCCCAGGACGCGACACGGCGCTTGTGGCAGGTGGAGCCGCGCAGTGGTTCGTACCTGTTCGACCCGCGCAGCCGCCGCATCACGCCACTGGGGCCGGATGAGCACCTGGAAGGTTCCGCATCCAGCCCGGACGTGGAACTGACGCGTGCCTACCTGCGCTGGTGCGAACGCACCCAGAGGCCTGGCGACTGCCTGCGCCTGCTGGTGGAGAGCCCCACCGTCACCGGGGACGGGCGCTATGCCCTGGCCATGGCCCTTGCCCAGGGTGCCGTGCTGGAGGAGTTGCTGGAGGCCTTCCAGGACATGGCCGATCCCCAGGCCATGCTGACGGCAGTCCTGTGGACGTGGACGACGTGATGACCGTCACGCTCATCGCCTACGTGGGCGTCGACACCTTCTGGAGCCTCATCGTGGGTTTCAAGCAGCTGGTGGAAGCCGCGGACCGGGCCACCACGTTCGGAGCGCTGCGCGAGGCGGGCGAGCGCTACGGCAAGGTCATGGGCCGCAACGCGGCACGGGCCTTCGCCCTGCTGGCCACGGCGGCGATCGGCACCACGGCCCCCGGCCTGGCGGCGAAGGTGCCCAAGCTCCCCGGAGCCGCCCTGGCGACGGCGCAGGCCGAGTCCCAGCTGGGCCTGCGGTTCGCGGCGGTCGGAGAGGTGGAGACGGTGGCGGTGAGCGCCGGGACCGTGACGGTCGCGCTCGCGCCGGGCGCGGTGGCCATGGCCGCCAACGGCGGTGGGGCCACGCCTCCCTCGGGTGGGCCCAGGGGCTGGGGCTCGTTCAGTGGCTTCAAGAAAGCCCTGGGGCCGGAGGGTCCGGGGAAGGAGTGGCACCACATCGTCGAACAGACGCCGGGCAACGTGCAGCGGTTCGGTCCCCAGGCCCTTCACAACACCGAGAACGTCGTCCCGCTGGACAAGGCGGTGCATTCCCGCGTCAGTGAGCTCTATTCCGCGATCCGACGTAACCTCACGGGCACGGGCAACCTGACCGTACGGAAATGGTTGAGCACGCAGTCGTACGAGGCCCAGCGCGACTTCGGACTGCGGGCCATCGAGAACGTGTCGAAGGGGCTTTGGTGATGACGCTGGAGGAACTGGTCGAGCAGGTCGCCAAGCATGTCGCGGCCCAGACCGATGCCATCTGGAAAGGCGATTCCAGGACCGGGAACAAGCACGCCAGGAAGTACGGCGCCGCGATCGATCAACTCCTGGCGCATGGCGATGCCGGGCGGGATGCGCTCCTCGTGTTGTTCAAGCATGAGCGCATGGACGTGCGGGTGACGGCCGCCGCGACCCTGCTCCGCTACCGGACGGCGGAAGCCAGGGCGGTCCTGGAGGAAGCCGCCCGAGGCCAGGGGCTCATCCCATTTGAAGCCTCGGAAGCCTTGAAGCGATGGGACGAAGGCACCTGGACCCTGGACCCGGGATAGCCCCCACAACGCACCGTGGCGCCCTCCCCCACCCTGGGAAGGACGCCCGGAATTCCCGCCACGCTCAGGAACCGCCCCGCCCTACATCGACACGGACTTCTTCGGATCGATGAGGCTCTGGAGCGGATTCGCCGCCTCCGCGGTCTCCTGCTCCACGTCCGGCTCATACGCGCGGACCTGCGCCTCGCAGTGATTGCTCTTGCGGTTCTGGTGGCAGTGCCGGATGCCGTACACGTGATGGCACCCGCATGGATCCACGCGCTTCTTGGCGCACAGCGACGGATTGAAAACCGGAGCCGCGGTCACCTCCACCGGCCCCGCCTGCAACGACATCGCCAGCACCATCCCCGTCAAAAACCCCATCGCCCACCCCCTTGATGCACGCTGGAGAAATGGGAATGCCGATCGGATGCCGCAACCCCCAGGCTTGTCTGAATGCCGATCCGTGCACTCCCGGCCGTTCCTTGCGTCCACCGCACGGGATTTCCCCCTCGACGCACGCCAGGCAGGCAGCCAATCGTGTGTCCGGAAAGCGGCACCGTCAGGGATGAGGGAGGGCTTCGTCCCTGCCGCGGGTTCACTCACCTGGGGGATTCACCATGAGCTGGAAGCAACACCTGGAAAAGGTCTCCGAGGGCCACTACGTCCTGCCGCGCACCAAGACGATGCGCGTGCACGCGGACCTGTTCCTCTCCGACAAGCTCCTCTGGGGGGAGGAGGGCAATCCGGAAGCCCCCGCGCTGGAAGACGCCGTCTTCGATCAGGTCGTCAACGCCGCCACCTTCCCGGGCGTCACCCGCGTCGCCGTCACGCCCGACTGTCACGTGGGCTATGGCGTCCCCATCGGCACCGTCGTGGAGACGGACGGAACCCTGCTGCCCACCGCCGCCGGCTACGACATCGGCTGCGGCATGGTTCAGCTCCAGACCTCCCTCACCGTGGAGGACGTGGCCGACCCCGCGAAGCGCCGCCAGTGGATCAACGAGGTGACCGAACGCATCGCCGTGGGCGTGGGCGCCACCCGTGCGCGCAAGCAGCGCAAGGTCAACGACTCCACCCTCAAGGAGGTGCTCCGCCACGGCGCCAAGGCCCTGGGCCGCGGCCGCTCCGTGACCGAGCGCGACTTCATTCCGGTGGAGGACACCGGCGTGGACATCCCGGGGCGCGCCTACGACAAGCGCGGGCAGCTGGGCAGCCTGGGCGGCGGCAACCACTTCACCGAGATGCAGGTGGATGAGCAGGGCCGCGTCTGGGTGATGCTCCACACCGGCAGCCGCGGCTTCGGCTGGAACATCGCCAAGCACTTCTTCGTGGAGGGCGCCGCGCAGCTGGGCCTCAGGAGCCGCAGCGAGGACTTCGTCTGGCTGGACGCGGACAGCGCCCTGGGCCGCGACTACTGGAACCTGCACAACATGGCGGCCAACTTCGCCGTGGCGAACCGGCTGCTCATCGGCGAGGCCGTGTGCGGGGCGCTCGAGGACGTGTTCGGCGGGACCGCGAGCATCTACTACGAGATCAGCCACAACCTCATCCAGCGGGAGGGCGGCAGGTTCGTCGCGCGCAAGGGCGCCACGCGGGCCTTCCCCGCCGGCCACCCGGCCCTCAAGGGGACGACGTGGGAGGCCACCGGGCACCCCATCCTCATCCCCGGCTCCATGGAGACGGGCAGCGCCATCCTCTTCGCGGAACCGGGGGCGGAGAAGTCCATCTACTCGGTGAACCACGGCTCCGGCCGGCGGCTGTCACGGGCCGCCGCGCGCCGGCAGCTCCAGCAGGAGGAGACGGACCGGCGCATGGCGGAGGCCGGCATCCTGCTCAACACCCGCACCACGCCGCTGGACGAGTCCGGGCCCTGCTACAAGAACCTGGACGACGTGCTGGAGACGGTGGAGCAGGCCGGACTCGCCCGGGTGGCCCACCGCCTCAAGCCGGTGGCCTGCATCAAGGGCGCGGACTGAGGGTGGAACCCAGGAGGGGGCTCGTGGGGGAGCCCGGGCGGCGCTAGAGTGGGCGTCCGCCTGGAGCCCCACGCATGCCCCCGTCCCCCACCCCCTCCCGGGAAGCCGAGCTGGCGCGCGCCGAAGCCGACATGGCCCGGCTGGAAGCACAGCTCGCTGAACAGGTGGCCCGCGCCACCGCCGACGCGGCCGCGTTGGCCGAACGGCTTGTCCACGTGCGGCAGGCCCTGGCCCGGCCGGAGCATGCCGGGGACTCGCGCCTGTCCCAGTGGGCCATGCGCCTGGAGGACACCGAGTCCCCCGAGCCGTCCCCGGAGCTCGCGCGGCTGCGT
Organism: Corallococcus exercitus; assembly: GCF_042231735.1. GTDB lineage: Bacteria > Myxococcota > Myxococcia > Myxococcales > Myxococcaceae > Corallococcus > Corallococcus exercitus_B. The sequence continues at coordinate 6,907,389 of NZ_CP102577.1, read as the reverse complement.
GAGAAGGCCCTGGACGCGCGCGAGGCCGCGCTGGACACGCGCCGGCAGGCCGGGCTGGACCTCCAGTCCGCGCTGCGCGTGCAGCAGGAGGACGCCGCCCGGGTGGAGAAGGCGCTGTCGTCCGCCGAGTCCGACCTGAAGCGCGTGGAGGCCGCCGCGAAGGCCCGCGCGGAGGCCGAGGCGCAGGCCCGCCGCGCGGCGGAAGCGGAGACCCAGAAGGTCGTCCCGCCCCCGGGGCTGAAGCCGGCCGGGGCGAAGGTGTCCACGGAGACGCCGACGCGCGCGGAGCGGCTGCCGGCCCGGGCGCCCGTGGCCGCCACCCCGGCGAAGAGCGACGGGCGCAAGGCGGGCCGGGTGCGGATGCACACGACCATCGACACGCGCAGCGACTCCAACTTCTTCACCGGCTTCTCCATGGACATCAGCGAGGGCGGCATCTTCATCGCCACGGTGGAGGCGGTGCCGCGCGGCACGGCGGTGGAGCTGGACTTCACGCTGCCGGGAGGCCGGCCGCTGACGGTGAACGGCGTGGTGCGCTGGGCGCGTGACGGCAACGACCGCACGCCGGACCTGATGCCGGGCGTGGGCGTGCAGTTCACCACGCTGCCGCCGGAGGTGGCTCACGCCATCTCGTCGTTCGTGGCCACGCGCGACCCGATGTTCTACCCGGACTGAGCGGCGCGGGGCTCTGCTAGAAGCCGGGGCATGATCGACCACCTGAGCTTCTACGCGACCGACTTCGCCGCCACGAAGGCCTTCTACGAAGCGGTCCTGCCCGCGCTGGGCGCGGGTCTCGTGATGGAGATGACCGCCACCTGGGACGCGGAGTTCCCCACGCGGCGCATGGCGGCCTTCGGTCCGCCCCAGCGTCCGGTGCTGTGGCTCATCGAGACGAAGACGCCCGTGTCGCCCCGGCACGTGGCCTTCACGGCGAGCGGGCCGGAGGCGGTGGACGGCTTCCACCAGGCCGCGCTGAAGGCGGGCGGCAAGGACAACGGCGCGCCCGGGAAGCGGCCGCACTACCACGCGGGCTACTACGGCGCGTTCGTGTTGGACCCGGACGGCAACAACGTGGAGGCGGTCCACCACGGCGCGCCGTGAGCGGCTTCAGGTGCCCCAGGGGCGCAGGGGCCTGAGCAGCCCCGCGTCCTGGAGGCGCGCCTGGACGTCCGCGGCCAGGGCGACGTGGGCCGGGTTGGAGACGGTGAACTTCTCCGGCGTGAGGGTGATGAGCGTGCCCCGGTTCTCCAGGTGTTCCACCTGGACGGGCGCCGGGAGCGGCGGGACGGTGCCGCGGAAGTCGGCGAAGTACATGACCCAGCCGACGAAGGATCCGGCCTCGGGAAACCGACCGGCCGTGATCTGCTCCCGATGCGCGTGGGAGGTCGCGATGCCGGCCTCGGGTTCCCACGCGAGGGCCATGGCGCGTACGACTCCGGTGAGGACCGGAGCGGTAAGCACGCGCTCCGCGACCTGGCCCGTGCTGAGCGCGTTGAGGACACAGACGGAGCTTGCATGGATGGAAGCACTCCCGCAGTTGCCGTGAAAGCCCGAGGTTTCCTCTTCGTTCTCACCCGCCCAGAGCCAGAAGCTGGAGCTGTCCATGAACCGATGGGCCTTGCTCTTCATGAGCTTTTCGAACGTTGCCGCGTCCGGCTGGACCTGACGCTTCCGGGCCTTCTCGAAGTTGGCCGCCGCTTGATGCCACCGGTTCCACGTGGGCTCCAACGGGCTCAGTTGTTGGATGAAAGATGCAAGACGCTGAGCGCAGGCCTCGACCGGCTCTGGTCGCGCCAGCCAATAGCAGCCTGCGTAGTACGTCTCGGACATGGTTCCAGGACTCCTCACGGAAGGGGGGCGATGTGGACGACTTCTATCCCTAGCTCTGTATCCACGAAGGCCTGTTTGAGAAGAATGGCAAAGCGCTCCTCCGCGACAATCCAGCGGATGCGCCTTCCCTGGGCCATGGCTTCCTGGCGTCTCGCCTGATCCAGCATCTTTCCGAAGCCCTTGAAGAACTCCTTCATGCTCATGTTGTCCTTGATGAACTTCGCGTAGCCGGGGCCCTTGGCCTCCAGCAGCACGTCATTCACGAGGTCGTAGCCGTCGAAGTCCACCACCGTGTCCCCCTCCTGAAGCCGGTACGCGGAGCCTTCCGGTGCTCCCGTCACCTGCGCCTGGTACTCGCGGGCACGCGGGGACATGGACTCCTTCACCTGCACCCATTTGCCTGGGCCTCCTGGCGGCGGCAGCCCTCCGCTGTTGCTCGGAAGAGGCGGACCCTTCACGGCCATGGCCACCGCCGTGGACGCGAGCGTCACCTCCACCACTCCGCCCACCACCGCCACCGCGCTCACGTCCAGCACGGCCGCCGGGTTGAAGCCCACCTGCGCCGTGCCCAAGCGCACCGCGTCCGGGAAGCCCGGCATCAACGTGAGCGCGGATGACAGTCCCACCGTCACGCCGTGACTCACCAGCGCCGTCACCGCGAGCACGAAGATGCGCGCCACTTCCGGACCCAGGGCCTGAGCGAAGACTTCCGCCGCCTCCTCCAACTCCTGGAACGTCGTCGCCCGGTCCGTCGCGGCCTTCAGCGCAGCACACGCCCGCACCACCGTGAGGAACGACTGCACCCCCACGTACGCCAGGAACACGGCGGCAATCACCGCCGCGCCCTTGGTGAACACGGGCTCCGGCACCGCCGCCAGCGCCACCCAGGACGCAATCGCTCCCGACACCACGGACACGAAGAACGCCGGGTTCAGCGTGTCCTCCAGCGCTTCACCAATACTCGCGCGCAGTGGGTCCAGCGACATGCCCACCGCGAGCGTCAGCCGGTCCATCTGACCAAAGCCCGCGCCGTCCTCCAGCAGGGACAGACAATCCCCCGGAGCCTCATGCGCACGGCACCACCGGCCGTACCGATCCCGCAGCATGAACCCGAGTCCCCGGTCCAGCTCCGCGCCCTTCCTCGCCACCGCACGCACCACCCTCGGTGACCGCAGCGTCAGCGGCGCGTCCAACACCAGCCGCGCCAACACGTCCTCGAACTCCCGCGCGCTGACCGGCACCCGCTGGTCCCACGTCACCGGGGCATACGTCCGCGTCCCCCGCTCCGTGCGCAACCGCACCGTGGGCCCACCGGCGCAGCCCGTGAGCAGCACGGCCAGCAGCCCCCACACACCGGCCTTGCGCACGTTCATCCGCGACACTCCTCGTCAGGCGTCTTCTCCGACCACCCCACCAATGCTATTCGTCTCCAAGCAATCCAATTTTAACATGAACACCTAGACTTCACCGGGAGAGTCACCTTGAAGCGTTTTTCTCTCATCGCGTCCCTGGCCCTGACGGGCGTGCTGTCCGCCTGCGGCCCTGGCGAGGCGCTTGAATCGCGGCAGGTGCCCGCGCAGGACGTGGGCAGCACCACGGCGGCGCTGGACTGCGCCGCGCTCAGCAGGCCTGTGTATCACCGCGTCCGTCCGTCCTCGGGCGACAGCCTCCTCACCCTCAACGCGACCGAGGCCGCCAACGCGGCCACGACCTACGGGTATACCGACGACCGCGGCACGCCCTTCAAGGCCGCGAGTTCCTCGGGCACCGGCCTGTCCCCCGTCTACCGGCTCTACAGCCCCAGCCGGGGTGAACACATCGTCACCATCGACGCCACCGAGCGCTCGAACCTCATCGCCTCCGGCTTCACCACCGACGAGGGCGTGGGCTTCTATGCCTCCAAGACGGCGGACGCGTGCCTCGTGCCCGTCTACCGCTTCGACAACCCGGGCCTGAGGAAGCACCGCCACGCCGTCACCCAGGCGGAGCGCGACGCGCTCACCGCCGCGGGCTGGACCAACGAGGGCATCAAGTTCTACGCCGCGCCCACCACCGTGGACACGAAGTTCACCTTCGTCGTCATCCCCGACACGCAGCTGGAGGCCGTCTACTACCCCACTCGGCTCACCCACCGCATGCAGTGGATCGCCGACAACCGGACGGCCCAGGACATCCGCTTCGTGCTGCACACCGGCGACCTGATGGACTGGGACACCCCCGACCACCTCCACTACCAGCGCGCCAGTGACTCGTACCAGGTGCTGGACAACGCCCAGATTCCCTACGCCATCGCGCTGGGCAACCACGACACGGCGGCCGTGTGCCAGGGCGGCAGCGCGTGCCCCGGCAACGTCAACGCCAACCTGCGCAACACCACCACCTTCAACACCTACTTCCCGCTGTCCCGCTTCAAGGCCCTGGGCGGCGTGTTCGAGTCCGGCAAGTGCGACAACGCCTACCACACCTTCAGCGCGGGCGGCCTGAACTGGCTGGTGCTGAACCTGGAGCTGTGGGCCCGCACGAACGCCGTGAACTGGGCGAAGACCGTGCTGGCCCAGTACCCCAAGCACAACGTCATCATCATCACCCACTCGCACCTGAACGGCAGCGGCGGCATCGAGCAGTCCAACGGTGGCTACGGCAACAACAGCCCCCAGTACGTGTTCGACAACCTCATCAAGCAGTACGCCAACGTGCGCTTCGTCTTCTCCGGCCACGTGGGCAACGCCGCCTACCGCACCGACACCGGCGTGAATGGCAACACCATCTACCAGATGCTCAACACGTTCCACGACGGGACCACCAACCCGACGCGGCTCGTGGAGGTGGACACCGCCGCCAACACCATCAGCACGCGCGTCTACGCTCCGCTCACGAACACCGAGCGCGCGGACGGCGTGAAGGCGTACAGCAACGTGAACTGGGTGCGCTGAACGCACGCCACGGATGAAACACGGGAGCCCGCTCTCTCTTCGAGGGAGCGGGCTCTGTCATGCGGGCCCTGGCCCCGTGGAGGCCTGGGGCTCAGGGCTGGTTGGGATTGCCGATGTTCTGGAAGGGATTGAACGTGTACGTCGTGGAGAACTGCGACGACGGGCTGAAGTAGTACGCAGCCAGCTTCGCGGGGTCCTTGGCGATCTCGCCGCGCAGGATGGGGCCGTCGTTCTGGTCGTCCCAGCCCCAGGGCGCGTTCGCGGAGTTGGTGCCGCAGTTGCCCGCCGCCAGCCCGCAGCCGCCGCCGGTGTCGCCCCGGAAGGTGCCGTCGGAGACGAACAGCGTGGTGAGGTCTCGGCGCGTCCAGAGCCCGTCCGTGGGGCTGAAGATGTCCAGCAGCTTGTAGCGCACGTCCGCGTCCGTGGCGGACGACGGCTGCTCCGCCAGCGTGAGCGACGGGTAGTACTTCACGCCGTCCCCGTTGATGTCGTAGTACGGCCACGCCTTGAGGCCGTGGCCCTTGGCCTCCTGCGCGGTGATGGGGTGCAGCTGCCCTTCGAAAGAGGCCATGGACAGCGTCCCGTCGAGGGTCTCCGACCCGGATGACAGCGGGCTGCCGGACGGCACGAACGCGAAGAAGTCCTTGTGGGCCACCGTCACCGCGCCGACGAGCGCGCCGTACTCGCTGCCGTCGCGCTTCACGATGAGCAGCACGCCCTCGCCGTCGTTCTCGTGCTCGGTGTCGAAGATGGAGTCGGACCAGTCGCGCGGGTGGAAGAACGTGTAGAGCAGGTACCAGTGCGTGGAGGTCTCCACCACGGACTGGTACGCGTGCGCGGTGAGCGCCCGCGAGCCGGTGTTGTCCCAGTTGTTCGTCCCGCTCCAGTCCCCGTCGAAGTCCACGCGGGTGAGGAAGTCCGACCTGCCGCTGAGCGAGTGCGAGCCCGTGACGTCCACGTCCTGGTAGTGGATGGGCGCCCAGCGCTTCGTGAGCGCCGCCCGCGCCGCGGACGAACCCACGCCGTCCAACAGCGCCTGCCGGCCCTGCGCGAACAGTTCCTCCTCTTCATCCAGCACGCCCCCACCGCAGGCGGAGAGCCACGTCAGGGCCGTGGTGACGGCCGTGAACTTCAGGACAGGGGGAAGACGGCGCAGCGGTGAACGCATGGGGAACCGGCCTTTCCTCAAGGGGAAGGCGGTCATCAGACATCACCGTGAATTCTTTGTGAACGATGGTTTGCTTGAAATTCTTGTCAAACCCGTATGGCCTTCGGGTGACCGTCTCGCCCGTGGGGCGGTCCTTTCCAGGAAGGTCCTCCGTGATGAACACCCGTTCGTGGCTGGTGTTGTCGACGCTGGGGTTGTCGCTGTCCGCCCCGCTGGGATTGGCGCAGACGCGGTCCAGTTACATCGACGCCACGTCGTATCTGTCTTCCCGGCCGGAGTATCCGGCGTGGCTGGAGCTGCGCTCGAACCTGAAGGAGAACTTCGACGACATCTGTGGGGACACGTTCTGCGAGGGCGACTACAGCAACATCCAGTCGCTGCGCTTCCAGTGTTCCGTGAACAGCAAGACGGGCGTCATCGGGCAGTGCGTCTGGGTGTTCGCCGCGAGCAACGAGGAGCTCGATTCCTCCACGGGCGCCATCACCGTGCAGACGCAGACCTGGACCTGCCAGAGCCCGCTGGCCAGCGGCACCACGATGGCCCAGCTGCTGACGGCGCTCTCCGGCCCGTCGCCCCTCTACGCCACGCTGCCCGGCACGAGCACCACGCTCTACGCCGGCCTGGGTGACTGTCTGTAGGCGACGGCTTCCACCCGATACATCGATGCGATCCGGGCGCCGTGTTTCCTCGCGGCGTCCGGGCCTCTCCTCGCGCTCCGCCCTGGGACGAAAAGGGCCGTCAGAAGCTCAGCGTGCCCAGCAGCTCGAAGGTGTTGCGATACACGTGCACCGGCTCGATGACGATGCCCTGCAGGCCGTTCTCGCCAGCCAGGTCCTTCACGCCCAATTCGTGGCGCGACAGGATGTAGCCCGCGCGCAGGCCCCCATCCACGCCGTGCAGCCCCGGGATGAAGTCCTTCACCAGGACGAGGTCCGCCCCCGCGCCCAGGTGCAGCGTGTTGGGCCACAGGTTGCGGAAGAAGCCGGGCCGGCGCACCCAGTACGAGTCCGGGGTCGCCATCCGCTGTCCGTTGATGCGGCCGTCCTCCAGCCGGTACCACGTCAGCCCGTAGCCCACCTTCGCGTAGGGCTGGAAGCCGCCGCGCAGGAAGTTGTAGCGGAGGCTCCCCGCGTACTCCCACATGTCGAGCTTCGTGCGCAGCTGGAAGACGCTCATCTGCTCCGACAGCGGCACGTCCAGCCCCAGCGTGCTGCGCGAATGGAACAGCGTGTTCTCCGACGTGAACCTGTCCCCCAGGTAGAAGCTCACCTTGAGCATCACCGACGCCGCGGGGCGCACCACCGGCCGCACGAGGTCCGGGTCGTTGATGCCGCCGGCAATGGCCGGCTCCAACGCGGTGAGCTGCCCGTACCACTCCCCCAGCTGCCGGTCGTTGAGCAGCAGCCCCGTGAAGTCGTCGTCGAGCAATTGCACGCCCACGCCCGCCTCCACCGTGAAGCGGCGGCGCGGCAGCCGCTCCTGCGGCGTGTAGACGGGCTGGTGGTTCTCCACCACCGCGCGCACCGGCAGCCCCACCACCCGGTAGAGGAAGTCGAAGGGCGGCAGGCTGATGAGCAGCGCCACCGGCGCGTTGAGGAAGCCCAGGTTGTTGGAGAAGTCGTCCTGGACGTCCAACGGGAAGAACCACGGCAGCTGGCTGGGCGTGTACAGCGCGAACCCCGCGTTGGGCGCCGGGCGGTTCCAGCCCGCGTTGAAGGCCGGCCCCACGATGGACAGGTTGCCCATGTCCGAGTGCGCCACCAGCCCTGACAGCGGCGACTTCGCCGTGGGGAAGCCCCAGCGCAGGGGCAGGATGAGCCAGGACCATTCCCGGCGCACCTGCCCGTCCACCATCGCCAGGTCGTAGACGCGCTCCCAGTCCGGCACCAGGTCGATGCGCGACGCCATGTCGTAGCGCACCACGTTGTCCGGCAGCGGCTTGTCCGGGTGGGTGAGGTACTGCTGGTGGTCGAAGTCCTGCCGCACCGCCTCCGTGGAGCCCGCGGGGCCGATGTTCTTGAAGACGCCGGGCAGGGGGTATGTGGCGTGCGACTCGCGCGCGTGCGGCCCGGGTGAGGCCAGCAGCTGCTCCAATCCCTTGGAGTCCGCGCCAATGTAGCCGATGGGGTGCGTGTTGATGACCGTCTCCGCCTCGTCCGCCCAGACGTAGCGGCGCATGCTCGCGATGAGCTTCTTCTCCCCGGGCCGGTCCTCGCCCCGGGCGTCCAGCTGTGCCTGCCATTGCTCGCGGGGCAGGTAGGCATTGGGACGGGCGAAGTCGAACACCATGCTGTTGTCGTGGAAGAAGTACTCGATGCGCTTCATCACCAGCGGATCCGCGCCGTCCGCGAGCCAGTCCCCCTGGAGGATGCGGCGCATCTCGCCTTCCGTCAGCACGCGCCCCACCGCCGAGCGCGGGGAGAGGGCCACCGCGATGTGTTCCCAGTCCCCCTCGTGGTTGTTGCCGCCGGCGTTGAAGGGATAGAAGAACCAGTACTGGATGAGCAGCTCGTAGCCGGGCGCCGTCCGCTGCGTGCCCTTCACCGCGTGGATGAACGGGTGCGCGTACACCTTCTCCGTGCCCAGGTAGCGGCGCGCGGGCTCGCGGTCCACCGCGCCCTTGTAGGCGGCCATCCACGTCTTCGGGTCGTAGCCGGGGAAGTCGAAATACATCACCGTGAAGGGCGCCTGCTCCGCGTCCACCGCGTCCTGACGCAGCCGGGGAATGGTGGGGTGGTCCGGGTGGAACTCGCGCAGGAGGCCCACCAGCCGGCAGTCGTCGCGCGCGTCCCGGCCGGCGGCCTCCGTATGCAGCGTGGCCGCGGGCGCGCCGTCCTCCGGGCACGGTCTGCCCAGCGTGGAGAAGTTGATGGAGTCGTGTCGCATCAACACCGCGCCCGCCTTCGCCAGGTCCCAGGTGTCCAGGTTGAGCAACAGCCCCCCAGGCTGGTCGCGGAACACCTTGTGGTCGGAGGGAAAGGTGTAGGTGTTCTTCACCAGGAACGGCGCGAAGCGGACCGCCAGGGATTGGAGGAGCCGGTGGCGGGTGTCGTCCACGCCGTCGCGCGGTGACGTGTCCCGGTAGGCCGGGTCGTTCGAATCACCGTAGAGCGACAGGGCCGCGCTCGCCTCCGTCTGTCTCACGATGCGCGGGTACGCCAGCGGCACGTAGCGGAAGTATTCCTCGCGCGTGGGTGGGCCGTCCGCGTGGGCTGGAGTGACGCCGGCCACCGCCGCGAGCAGGAGCGCGAACGGCGACAGGGCCCGTGCCGCACGGACCGGAACGATGTGGCGCATGGAAGGCGTCCCCCGGAAGCCCCGCGTGGGGACGCGCGGCGGAGGGGACGCTAGGGAGCGCGGCTCCGGACGGCGTCGTCCCCCGGGGCCGCCCGTTCTTCACCACACGGTGGGGCCTCCGGCAGTGGACATCCGGGCACCAGGACCGGGCCCGCTCCGGGTTTCCGCGGGGCCAGCCACCCGGCGTGCACCGGCCGGATGCCATTTCTTTCCGGCGTGGCAGGCATCTGGAAGGGACAAACCCTATCTTACTGGCGCTTTTCCGTCGGATACCGGACCGGCCCTCGCGGCAGGGGGTGAAACACAGGCCCGGACCCTGGCAGAAAGCAAGACAACCCATGAGGGGGTGGGACCGCGTCCCCCCTGAAGGAGTCCCTGTCGCATGAGCACCATCCTCCGGACCCCACCCCTCGCTGGCGGCCGTCCCCCCCGTTGGGATTCGCGCCGCCGGCCGCCGGCCAATCCACCGGCCCCCGCGTCCCTTCCCCTGGTGGAGAAGGTGAACCTGGCCCACGCCTCCACCGACCTGCCGGCGCCTGGCATTGCCCGGCCCGTGGGCACCCTCCACGGTCAGCCCATGCACCTGGTGCGGCTGACGGGCACCGGCCCCTGGTGCCGGCACGCCACCGGGGACGTCCTGTTCCTCGTCACCCGGGGCGTCCTGCGCGTGGAGCTGCGCGAGCGCACCGTGGACCTGGAGGAGGGTGAGCTGCTCATCGTCCCCCGGGGCGTGGAGCACCGCTCCGTGGCGCCTGGCGAGGCGCTGGTGCTGATGTCGGCCCCGCCGCTCGACGGTGAAGCAGCCGGGCAGTCTCCCGCTCCCTGAGGGCCATTCCAGCGCCCCCCAGGCGGGCGAGCCCCTGCCCCGCCCCGGGTGTGGTGATTCCTCCCAGGGGGCGCACGGCGCACTTTTGCCCTGAACGAACGGAAAGGGCGGCTTCCCGCGGCGGTCGCACCCGCCAGCGCCGGACGGCCGCCCCCTTCACGAGGAGCGGGAGCCGCCATGCGCATCCACCACCTGAACTGCACCACGATGTGCCCGCCTGGCCGGCGGCTCATGGATGGGCGGCGCGGCTTCACCGGCCCGGCGGCGCTCACCTGCCACTGTCTGGTGTTGGAGACGCCGCGCGGCCTGGTGCTGGTGGACACCGGCTTCGGCCTCAATGACGTGTACGCGCCCCGCGTGCGGCTCAACGGCCTGTTCCGCGACGTGCTCTGCCGCCCCGCCCTGGCGGAGGAGGCCACCGCCATCCGCCAGCTGGAGCGGATGGGCTTCCAGGCCAGCGACGTGCGCGACATCGTCCTCACGCACCTGGACTTCGACCACGCGGGCGGCCTGGACGACTTCCCGCACGCGCGCGTGCACGTGCTGGCGGACGAGTACCGCGTGGCCACCGCGCAGAAGTCCTGGCTGGACCGCGCGCGCTTCCGCCCCATGCAGTGGTCGAAGGAGACGCGCTGGGAGACCTACGTCCCCAACCGGGGCGAGGGCTGGTTCGGCTTCGACTGCGTGCGCGAGCTCACCGGGCTGCCGCCGGAAATCCTGCTGGTGCCGCTCGTGGGCCACACGCTGGGACACGCGGGCGTGGCCATCGACACCGGGGACGGGTGGCTGCTGCACGCGGGCGACGCGTACTTCTACCACGGGGAGATGGACCTGGACCGCTACCGCTGCACCGCCGGCCTGCGCGCCTACCAGAAGCTGATGCAGAAGGACGGGTGGATGCGCTGGTACAACCTGCGCCGGCTGCGCGAGCTGGTGCAGCGCCACGGAGACCAGGTGAAGGTGTTCTGCGCGCACGACTCGCTGGAGTTCGAGCGGCTGGAGGAGCGCGAGAAGCTGCCCCCGGACTTCCCCATCCAGCCCGGCCTCGTCGCCCCCGTGCCGTCGCTGCACCTCTAGCGGGCCCCCGGCGCAAAGGAAGACCTCACTGCTGGAGCGGAGGGGCCTCCGCCCTGGACGTCTCCTCCACCGGCCGGGGCATGCGCGGCAGGTCCACCGTGAAGGTGGCGCCCCGCCCCGGCATGCTCTCCAGGCGGATGACGCCGCCGTGCGCCTCCACGAGCTGGCGGGCGATGTAGAGCCCCAGCCCGTAGCCGGCCTCCGCCTCCGCCTTCCGGGCGCGCTCCCGCTCGAAGCGCTCGAAGACGCGGCGCTGGGCCTCCGGCGCGATGCCCACGCCCTCGTCGCGCACGCGCAGCCGCGTGTGCTCCACGTCCAGCGCGGACACGGACACCGTGACCGGGTGGCCCCGGCCGAACTTCAGCGCGTTGGACAGCAGGTTCGTCACCACCCGGTCCAGGCGGATGCGGTCCCACTGCCCCACCTGCCCGGGCTCCACCTCCAGCTTGAGGTCGCAGCCCGCCTGCGCGGCGGCTTCCGCGAAGCGCTCCACCACCTCGCGCGCCAGCTCCCCCAGGTCCACGGGCGCCGCGTCCAGCACGCGCTTGCCGGAGGACAGCCGCGACAGGTCCAGCAGGTTGTGGAGCAGCTGGCCCAGCCGCTGCGCCTGTCCGCGCGCCGCCACCAATCCCTGCCGCACGTCCTCGTGACGGCCGGCGCCCTGCGCGCGCTGCACCTTGCTGAGCAGCAATTGCAGCGCATGCAAGGGATTGCCCAGGTCGTGCGCGGTGACGGCGATGAGGTCCACCGCCTCGCGCGCCTCGCGCAGGAGCCGCGCGTTCACCAGGGCCAGCGCCGCGCGGCCGGCCAGCTCCTCCACCAGCACCTGGTCCGCCTGCGTGAAGCGGCGGTGGCCCCGGGCCGTCAGCAGCACGAAGGCGCCCAGCGTCTCGTTGCCCGCGCGCAGGGGCACCACCAGGGATGAACCGATGGCGACGCGCTCGATGAGCACCCGGTGCTCTTCGGTCTCCGCGGAGGCCGCCACGTCCTGCGCCTCCACCTCCACGTCCATCCGCGAGCGCCCGGTGCGCATCACCTCCCAGACCACCGGGGGCATGCCCGCGCGGGGCGGAAACCGCCGCAGGGACTCCCACAGGCTCGCCTCGCGCTCGGGCTGCACGTGCGTCACCGCGCGGGGCCGCAGCTCGCCCGCGGGCGTGAGCAGGTAGAGGATGCAGCCGTCCGCCACCTCCGGCACCAGCAGCCGCGCCACCTCCGCCGCCGTCAGGTCGGGGTCCAGGGACTGGTGGAAGACGCGGCCCGCCTCCGCGAGCAGCTCCTGCACCCGCTCGTTGCGCCGCTGCTCGGTGATGTCTCGCGTCACCACGGAGAAGCCCTGGGGCTTGCCGTCCTCGTCGCGCAGCGCGGTGATGGACACCTCCGCCCAGAAGCGCGAGCAGTCCTTGCGCTGGCGCCACCCCTCCGTGCGCAGCCGTCCCTCCCGGAGGGCCCGGGACAGCTCCCGCTCCGGCATGCCCGTCGCGACCTCGTCGGACGTGTAGAAGACGGAGGAGGGGCGGCCCAATATCTCCGCCTCGCTCCAGCCCTTGATGCGCTCCGCGCCCGGGTTCCAGCTGGCCACCCGTCCGCGCGCGTCCAGCAGCACCAGGGCGTAGTCGCGCACGCCCTCCACCAGCGCCTGGAAGCGGTGCGCGCTGGCCGCCGCCTCGCGCCTGAGCGGGTTCAGCCGGCGGTGGAGCACCCACGCCAGCGCCGACGCCAGCCCCAGCCCCAGCAGGGACGCCAGGAGCAGCAGCCCCGTCTCCCACCGGTCCGCCAGCAACGCCGAATGGTTCTCCCGCGCCAGCCGCGCCAGCACCTTGCGCTCCAGCCGGGCCTGCGCCTCGCGCACCCGCCCATGGGCCCGGGTGAGCCGCTCGCGCGCCAGCTGCTGTTCCCGCGGCGAGGGGGTGTCCAGGAGGGCGCGCAGGGCGGTGTCGTGCACCTGCTCGGCGTCGCGCACCTCTTCCATCAGTGCCTGGTCCTCCGGGGAGTCCAGCCGCGCGCGCAGCCGGTCCGCGGTGTCCAGGAAGCGTTTCCGGGACCGCGCCGTGTCCTCGACGAGCGACTGTCCGCCCGCCAGCAACGCGCTGTTGGCCAGGGACACCTTGTCGCTGAAGGCCCGCCCCAGCTGCCCCACCTCCTGCAGGTCCAGGGAGCGCTCCATCACCCGCGACTGCACGGAGGCGCGCGTCGTCAGGAGCGCGCCCACGGCCACGGCCAGCAGGACGAGCGCCACCACGAGGCTCGCCCCGAGCCCCCACCCGTCCTCCTGTGCCAGGCGCCTGGGACCTGCCATGGGTGTCCCTTCCCCCGCCGGACGTGCGTGTCCGTTCGCGCTCCCGCGTCCGTTCACGGTGGGGGCCCCCCGCCACCGCGCCCACCCCCCTCCCGGGTCTGGCCTGTGTCCACCAGTGCGCGCCTTGCCGGCGGGCGGGGCGGGACAGTGACGCCTTTCCGACCGCTGGAGACCCGCCGGGGCTTGCCGCCGCTTCGCGGGCACGGGGCGGGTCCCCACCCTCGGACGCGGGTCCAATGACGGACGGGCCCTTCACGGGTGGCGGGAACGGGGCATGGGGCGGACAGGCTGGCTGGCGGGATGGATGGTCCTCCTGGGGCTGTGGGCGGCGTGCGGCCGGACGCTGCCGGACGACACGTCCTCCAGGCGGTTGAGCCGGGAGCCCCCGTCCTTCTGCATGCCCATGACGTGCGAGTCCCAGGGGCTGGACTGCGGCTACGCCATCGACGGGTGCGGCGGCACGCTGCGCTGTGGTGAGTGCGCGCAAGGCCAGGCGTGCGGCGGAGGCGGCGTGCCCAACGTCTGCGGCCCCACGCCCTGCGTCCCCACCCCCTGCGCGGCGCGGGGCGCCACCTGCGGCGCGCTCACGGACGGCTGCGGCGGCGTCCTCGACTGCGGCACCTGCGCGACGCCGGAGGTCTGCGGAGGCGCCGGCGTGCCCAATGCCTGCGGGCCCCCGGCCTGTGTCCCCGCCACCTGCGAGGCGCTGGCCAAGAACTGCGGCCAGGTCGCGGACGGCTGCGGCGGGGTGCTCGACTGCGGGGCGTGCGGAGCGGGCGAGACGTGCGGCGGGGGCGGCACCGCCAACGTGTGCGGCCGCGCCCCGTGCGTCCCCACGACCTGCGAGGCCCTGGGCAAGAACTGCGGCCCCGTGTCCGACGGCTGCGGCGGCGTCCTGGAGTGCGGCGCCTGCGCACCGGGCCAGACGTGCGGCGCGGGCGGCGTGGCCAACGTCTGCGCCGCGCCCCAGTGCCAGGCGGCCACCTGCGCCACGCTGGGCAAGAGCTGCGGCGAGGTGCTGGACGGCTGCGGCGGCGTCCTGGAGTGCGGCGCCTGCGCGGCGGACGCGACGTGCGGCGGCGCGGGCGAGGCCAACGTCTGCGGCGCCGGCACCTGCGTGCCCACCACCTGCGCGGCCCTGGGCGTCAACTGCGGCCGGGTGTCCGACGGCTGCGGCGCGGTGCTGGAGTGCGGCGGCTGCCTCGGGTCCGAGTCGTGCGGCGGCGCCGGGGTGCCCAACGTCTGCGGAAAGGCCGCGTGCACGCCGGCCACCTGCGAGGCGCTGGGCAAGAACTGCGGGCAGGTCGCGGACGGCTGCGGCGGGATGCTCGACTGCGGCGCGTGCGCGCAAGGACAGGCGTGCGGCGCGGGCGGCGTGGCCAACGTCTGCGCGCCTCCCGGATGCCGGCCGGCCACCTGCGGCTTCCTGGGCGCGACGTGCGGCGCGGTGGCGGACGGCTGCGGCGGCACGCTGGACTGCGGCGCGTGCACGGCGCCGGAGACCTGCGCCGGCACGGGCGTGCCCAACGTCTGCGCGCCTCCCGGGCCCCTCTGCGTGGACCGCGACCTGGGCAGCGCGCTGCCGGTGTCCCTGACGGGCTCCACCGTGGAGGCCCGGGACGACCACGCCGCTTCCTGCGGAGGCGCGGGCGCGCCGGACCGGGGCTACCTGTGGACGGCGCCGCGCGCGGGCACCTTCACCTTCGACACGGCCCGCTCGGCGGTGCGCTCCGTCATCGCCGTGTACGCGGACGGCTGCGGCGGAGAGGAGCTGGCGTGCGCGAAGGACGGCATCAGCTACGGCGGCGGAGCCCGGGTGGCGGTGACGCTGACTCAAGGGCAGCGGGTCCTGGTGACGGTGGACGCCGTGGCCGACGGCGCCTTCACGCAGGGCTCCTTCCAGCTGCACATCGACGAGCTGCGCTCCAGCGAGGCCGGCGCCTGCTTCGACAACATGGACAACGACGGGGACCGCTGGGTGGACTGCGCGGACACCGAGTGCCGTGACGACCCCCGCTGCAAGGGCCAGGGCTGCGCCCACCACGACCTGGGCAGCGCCCTGCCCGTCACCTTCCAGGGCGAGACGGCCCTCTCCGGCGACGGCTTCCAGGGCACCTGCGGCGCGCTGCTCCAGCAGGACCGCGCCCACCTGTGGACGGCGCCCAAGGCCGGCACCTTCGTCTTCGACACCTCGCCCGCCGGAGACCCGGACGCGGGCGGCCACGCCCTGTACCTCCTCACCGGCTGCCGGGGCACGGAGCTGGGCTGCGCCGCGCACCCACATCCCACGACACAGGAGGCCCCGGCGCTGAAGCTCACCCTGGCCCAGGGGCAGACGGTGCTGGTGGTGGTGGACGGCATGGCCCGGCCGGACCGGGACACCCCCATCCGCTACACTCTCCACGTCACCGAGTGGGTCGGCTCCGAGGCCGGCCACTGCCACGACGGCGCGGACAACGACGCGGACGGCCGGGCCGACGACGCGGACCCGGACTGCCGCGAGCGCTGACGCACCGTGCCAAACCTACATTCTCAGCAGATGTGAGGTGCTACGCAACTGATCGACGGCCGCTGCGATAATCCCGGCAAGTCGTCCGCAGCCCTTCCAAACCATTCCTCGAACTCCGACGAGGGAGCCCCCAAATGAGCCTCATCGACCGCGCCCGCAGTGCCGTCAGCAACACCATCCGCCAGGTGCAGCAGGACCCCATCAAGGCGGCCAAGGACATCGGGACGCAGGCGAAGAAGGGCTACGACACCTTCAACAAGGTGAAGACGGCCGTGAAGGACGGCTTCGACAACGTCAAGAGCCTGAAGACGGACGGCTTCAAGGCGACGCTGAAGGGCAACGTCGACAAGCTGGTCTCCAAGGCCACGGACCCGAAGACCAAGCTCGACCTCAAGGGTAAGCTGGGCATCGCGGGCGGCGCCCTGGGCACCATCACCAACGCGGCGAAGCTGGTGGGCCAGGCCGGCACGGCCATCGGCGACGTGCGCAACGCCGTGCGCTCCGGCTCCAGCGAGGACTGGAACAAGGCGCTGGGCTCCGTCGCCACCGCCGGCAAGACCGCGGTCAGCACCGTCAAGGGCGGCCTGGAGCTGGCCCGTGACGTGAACAAGTTCGGCAGCGCGTACAAGGCCGCCAGCGGCGCCTTCAAGGCCGCCGTCCCCGGCGCCGGTCCCAAGCTGGCCCGCGCCGCCGCCGGCGCCGCCGCCAAGGCCGCCTTCGAGGGTGGCGCTTCCTCCGCCATCAAGAACGGCGTGCGCTCCGCGCTGAAGACCGCCGTCAGCGAGTCCGGCGTGGCCCTGAAGGCCGCCACCGGCACCGCGTCCCGCGCCGCCGCCCGCGCCGCCCTGTCCGAGGGTGGCAAGGCCGCCGCCAAGGCCGGTGGGGCCGCCGCCGCCCGCGCCGCCGGGGGCACCCTGGCCAAGGCCGCTGGCCGCTTCGCCCCGGGCGCCAACATCGCCATCGCCGCCTTCGACACGGCGAACGCGGTCTCCACCCTGCGCGACCCGAACGCCAGCACCACCAAGAAGGTCACGGGCGTCATCACCGCCGTGGGCTCCATCGCCGCCGCCACCAACATCCCGGTGGTCAGCCAGGTGGGCGCCGCCGTCTCCGCCGTCTCCAGCTTCGTCGGCGGCCTGTTCGGCTGAGCGGACGCGGTGACGTGAGGGCCCCGGGCTGGAAGGCCCGGGGATGTCCCCGGAGGGTCCTTTTCTGGTAGGCACCGTGACCGAGTGAGACGCGCTCGTTTCAATCCCCTCTGGGACCACGGTCGCTACCTGCCAGGAGGCCCTCCGGTGGCCACGAAGAAGAACCCCCCTGAGAAGTCTCCGGCCGCCACGGCGTCCGGCCCGGCGAAGCCGGCGAAGTCCGCCGCCGCCCCTTCCGGAAGCCCCAAGCCCCCGGCCAGCTCCAAGCCCGCGGAAGCGCCCGCCGCCCCGGCGGAGGCCCCCGTGCGGCAGCTGGTGCAGCGGCTGCCCGTCGCGCCCGGCCTGGGCCACCAGTCGGACCTGCCGGTGGTGACGGCCCCCTCGCTGGAGAACCTGAACATCCGGGTGCCGCAGGGCGAGGACCTCACGGAGGAGGACCTCCTGGAGCGCTTCCACGA
The DNA here is from genome assembly GCF_042231735.1 of Corallococcus exercitus. GTDB lineage: Bacteria > Myxococcota > Myxococcia > Myxococcales > Myxococcaceae > Corallococcus > Corallococcus exercitus_B. Next base: position 6,889,844 of record NZ_CP102577.1, on the reverse strand, counting down.
GCTGGCCCGCGCGAAGGCGGAGGCCCGGCCGCGCGCGGAGGGCGAGGCGCTGGCCATGGGCGACGACGTGCAGCTGGACATCCTGGGCTACGCCAACGGCCGCCTCATCCCGCTGAGCACGCGCGTGGGCTACTGGATGGAGCTGGCCCCCCAGGTGATGCTGCCCGGCTTCTCGGAGGTCATCGCCGAGGCCAGCGTGGGCGACAGCGTGGAGGTGGGGCTGGTGCTGCCGGACAACTACCCGGCGGAGCAGCTGCGCGGCATGCCCGCGCGCTTCCTGGTGGACGTGAAGGCCGCGCGCGAGGTGCGCATGCCCGACACGGAGTCGGACGCGTTCCTCCAGCAGCTGGGCCGCGGCTCCACGCATGAAGAGGTCATGAGCTCCATCGTGGAGGAGATGGAGGGCGAGATGGCCGACATGCTCTGGGTGGACGCGCGCAACCGGGTGCTGGACGAAATCGTCGCCCGCTCCAACGTCACCGTCCCCAAGCCGCTGGTGGACGAGGAGATCCGCCGCCGCTGGCTGCAGATGGAGGGCGAGGTGCTGGCGCGGAAGTTCTTCACCCTGGAGGAGCAGCAGGAGGCGCTGGACGGCTGGCTGCACCACCCGGGCATCCGCGACGACGTGGAGCGCCGGCTCAAGATTGCCCTGGTGCTCCGCGCCATCGCGCAGCGGGACAAGCTCCAGCTCACGCCGCAGACCGCGCTGGAGCTGCTGAAGGAGTCCTCGGGACCCTTCGGCATCACCGAGGCGCAGCTGCGCGAGTCCATGATGGATCCGGCCGCGTCCGCGCAGATGATGGACGTCGCGTGGCACCTGCTCGCCGTGGAGCACGTGATGACGCAGGCGAGGGTGACCTTCGAGGGCGCCGAAGCTGCGCTCGCCTGAGGGCTGGGGAAGCTCCCCTGCCCTGCCCCGGAGCCCGGGCGGCTACCCCGCCGGGTTCTTGGGCGCGGGCGGCTGCCCCGGGGCGACGAAGGTGCCCGTCGCGGGGTCTATCTGCCAGGCCGAGTACTGGTGCGTGAGCACGTCGCGCACCTGCCCCTGCTCGTAGCAGACGGAGTACACGACGAAGACCTCGTTCACGAAGTTGGGCCGGCCGTAGCGGTAGCAGTCCTGGTCGCCCTGCTTCTGGAGCGTGAGCGGGTTGCCCAGCAGGCCCCCCACCTCCTGGGTGGTCATCCCCGCGCGCAGCACCTTGATGCCGTGCGGCGTGACGACGGAGAAGGACGTCCCGTTGAGGCGCCACAGGGAGAAGAACCCCAGGGCGAGCACCACCGGCACCGCGGCGGCCACGAACCAGGTGAAGGTGAAGCGGCCGGACTTCTTCCGGGCCCCCTCACGGAAGGCCGTGAACAGGGCGTCCGGGGACGTGTCCGCCGGGACACCATCCGAGGCGGGCTGAAGCGGGGCGTTGGGAGTGCTCACCCTTCTTGAATGCCGCCACTGCCCGCCGGATTCAAGCGCTGGACTGACAGAGGGCCCACGGCCCGCACGCCTCGCCGGCCGCCGCCGCGGTCGTCCAGGGTGGGATACGCCCGGATGTCTGGTTCCTGGACGAACGTACGAGTTCACAATCCGCCCGGTGCCGGACTGCTAGAGGGCACACCCTGAGGCTCATCTCGAGGAGTCACACGTCATGGCGAAGCGCGCCGTCGCGAAAAGCACCGCCCAGAAGACGCTGGACCGGGACGTCGTCCCGCCGGGCACGGAGGTGCCGGACAGCGACCTGTTCTTCAACCGGGAGCTGTCGTGGCTGGCCTTCAACGACCGGGTGCTGCAGCTGGCGGAGTCCCCGGAGGTGCCGCTGATGGAGCGGCTGAAGTTCATCTCCATCTACGCGCGCAACCTGGACGAGTTCTTCATGATCCGCGTGGCGCGGCTGCACGAGCAGATCGCCGCGCGCGTGGGCCGGCTGGTGCCGGACGGCGCGTCCCCCGGCGACACGCTGGACAAGCTGCACACGGGCATCCTGGAGCAGGGCCGGCGCCACGCGGACTGCTTCGAGAAGGTGCTGCGCCCCGCGCTGGCGGAGAAGGGCTTGCGCATCCTGTCCATGAAGGAGCTGGACGCGGACCAGCGCGCGCAGGTGGACCAGCGCTTCCGTGAGCAGATCTTCCCCGTGCTCACGCCGCTGGCCATCGGGCTGGGGCGGCACTTCCCGTACATCTCCAACCTGTCCCTGAGCCTCGCGGTGCTCCTGCGTGACCCGGTGGCGGAAGAGGAGAGCGTGGCGCGGGTGAAGGTGCCCAAGGAGATATTGCCCCGCTTCGTGCCGCTCAAGGGGGGCACGCTCTTCGTGCCGCTGGAGGAGATCATCGCGCAGCACCTGGGGGACCTGTTCCCCGGGATGGAGGTCCTCAACTGGAGCCTCTTCCGCGTCACGCGCGACGCGGACTTCACCGTGTCCGAGGACGCGGAGGACCTGCTCAAGGCGGTGGAGACGGAGCTGAGCCAGCGCCGCTTCGGGGACGTCATCCGCCTGGAGATCCAAGCGGGGATGAACGCGAAGCTCCTGGAGCCGCTGGTGGAGGCGCTGACGCTGGAGCCCCGGCAGGTGTACGAGGAGCACGGCCTGCTGGACCTGGCGGACGTGATGTCGCTGGCGATGACGCCGGGCTTCTCCGAGCAGCGAGACCCGCCATGGACGCCGGTGACGCAGGCGCGGCTGCGCACGGACAACGAGTCCCCGGACGGCGGGGGCACGGTGATGTCCGCGATGCGCAGGGGCGACCTCCTGGTGCACCACCCCTACGAGTCCTTCACCTCGTCGGTGGAGCGCTTCGTGAGCGAGGCGGTGGAGGACCCGGACGTGCTGGCGCTGAAGCAGACGGTGTACCGCACGTCGGACAGCTCGCCGCTGGTGCCCGCGCTCATCCGCGCGACGGAGCACGGCAAGCAGGCGGTGTGCATGGTGGAGCTGAAGGCCCGCTTCGACGAGCGCACCAACATCCGCTGGGCGAACGCGCTGGAAGAGGCGGGCGTGCACGTCGTGTATGGGATTCCCAGCCTGAAGACGCACGCGAAGGCCATCCTCATCGTCCGGCGCGAGGGCGAGCGGGTGCGGCACTACGTGCACATCGGCACGGGCAACTACAACCCGAAGACGGCGCGGCTCTACACGGACCTGGGGCTGTTCACCACGGACCCGGACATTGGCGCGGACGTGGCGGACGTCTTCAACTTCCTCACCGGCTTTGGCCGGCCGCGCTCCTTCCGCAAGCTGCTGGTGGCGCCGCTGACCATGCGCGAAGGGTTGATGGAGGAGGTCAGGAAGACCATCGCGGCGCACACGCCGGAGGCGCCCGCGCGCATCCTGATGAAGATGAACGCGCTGGTGGACCCGGGCATCATCCGCGCGCTCTACGACGCGTCCCGCGCGGGCGTGCGCGTGGAGCTCAACGTGCGCGGCATCTGCTGCCTGCGGCCGGGAGTCCCGGGCGTGTCGGAGAACATCCGGGTGGTGTCCAACCTGGGCCGCTTCCTGGAGCACCCGCGCATCTACGCCTTCGAGCGGGGCGCGACGTCGCGCTGCTACATCGGGTCCGCGGACCTGATGCCGCGCAACCTGGACCACCGCGTGGAGATATTGGCGCCGGTGGAGGACCCGGCCCTGGCCGCGCAGGTGCGCGACGTGGTGGAGCGCTGCATGGTGGACACCAGCGGCGCGTGGGAGCTGGCCTCCGACGGCACGTGGCGGCGGCGCACCGCCGCCACGCCCAACGACAAGCGCTCCGCCCAGGGGGAGCTCATGGAGCGCGCCATCCGCATGGTCCACATGCAGAGCGGCCGCCCCGTGGGGTGAATCAAATCTCGTGGTTCACCAGGTTGAACACCGCCACGCGGTGCGACTGGGGGAACAGCACGATGAACAGGTGGTTCCAGTCAGACGCGCCCGGAGCCACCAGGTACGTGGAGTAGAAGTAGCGGATCTGCACCTGCTCCGTGCCGTTGCCCAGCTCCGTGAGCAGGCTCGGGTCCAGCGCCTCGAACTTGAAGAGCGTGTCGGACAGCGTGCTGAACGGCACCGTGCCCCGGTCCTGCCAGGGGAAGTAGCTGTAGTCCTGCGACAGCGCGAACACCGACTCCACCGCGTCCGACAGCGTGGGCGCCTGCGGGGACGACCAGGGGAAGCCGTAGACGTCCAGCGTGCCGTCACACCAGTTGTTGTGCGCGTCGCAGTCGTCGTTGCCGGCCTCCATGATGGACTCGAGCAGCGGCGTAGGGCCCTCCCACTCCAGCTCGATCTGGCTCAGCTTCGACTCCACCGCGCGCACGGACTGGGTGGACTCGGGCGCCGGCTGCGTGGGCTCCTGCGCCGGCTCGGACGGGGTGTTGTTGCACGCGCCCAAGAGCAGCGCGGAGGCCAGCACGGACCACTTCAGGGTGTTTCGCATCATGTTGACGACCTCGGGGGGATGAAGCGAGGGAGGCCCGCGTCTGCCACAGCCCCCTCCCCACCCTCAAGCCACAACATGCCCGCCGTGCACGTGTCACCGCGCCGTGACGCGCGGGGTTGGAAATCTTCAGCCCCGCTCGCCCAATGCGCTCCGCGCGGCGTCCTCGCGGCGGTGGGCCTCCACCTCCGGGACCTCCTCCCAGCGGATCCACCCGGCGCGCGCCGCGTGCCTCGCGGCGGCCACCGTGTCGTCCACCGCGACCAGCTCACTGCCCGCGTCGCGGATGTCCTTCGCGATGGCCTCCATCTCCTCGCCGCGCTTGGAGCGCCCTGGCACGTTGCGGATGTAGACGCAGCGGATGCGGCCCGGGTACTCGCGCACGATGGTGCGGTAGTGCTCCGCGTCCTCCTGGCCGCTGTCCCCAATCAGCACGAAGGGCAGGTGCGCCAGCGTCTCCAGCACGCCGCGGATTTTATCCAGCTTGTGCCCGTGTCCCCCGCCCGGCGCGAAGCCGTGACGCGACAGGCCCCAGTCGCGCAGCAGCAGCGGACCAATGGGGATGCGGTGGATGGAGAGGAACTCGTCCAGGTGCTCGTAGAGGTTCCACGGGCTGCTGGAGACGTAGAAGATGGGGTTGTCCGCCGTGCCGCTCGCGCCCGCCTGGAGCGCCGCGTAGAACGCGTCCACGCCCGGGAAGGGCAGCCGCACCCGGTGCTCCGTGAGGAACAGCGCCCACGCGCGCTTGAGCGGATCCGTCACCCCCGTGGCGATGACCGTGTCGTCGATGTCGCTGATGACGCCCAGCTCCGCGCTCGTCCCCGCCACCCGCACCGGCGCCGTCACCCGGGGCACGCCCTCCGCCTCCGGGGACAGCAGCTCCAGCTCCACCATGTGCCAGCCGGAGCGCACCCCTTCCGGCGGGGGCACCCACAGCTCCAGGAAGCCCTCCTCGTCCGTGATGCCCTCCCAGCGCTTGTCCCCCCAGCGCACCGCCACGCGCGCGCTGGAAATCTCGCGCGTCATGTAGCGCTTGTAGGAGGCCACGGCGCTGCTCCACAGCGTGTGGCGCTGGCGCTGGGGCGTCACCTTGCGCTCCTCCAGCACGCGCGCCTTGATGACCACGCGCTCCGGGGTGCCGTAGCCCCGGTACGGCAGGATGCGCAGCGGCGGGGCGATGCCCAGCCCCTTGCGCACGCGGCGGCTCAGCACGTCGTAGTGGGCATCCGCCTTGACGGCGAAGCGGAACAGCAGCGGGTACAGGTCGGGCATGGCGGGTGTGCGCGAGTCTACCGTCCCCTTCGTCAATCGTGGCGGCCCAACGTCCGGTCCAGGTTGTACGCGGCGCTGATGAGCGACAGGTGCGTGAGCGCCTGCGGGAAGTTGCCCATCGCCTCGCCGGACATGCCGGTCTGCTCCGCGTACAGCCCCAGGTGGTTCCCGTAGCCCTGCATCCGCTCGAAGATGAGCCGCGCCTCGTCCAGCAGGTCCGGCCGCACCGGGCTCGCGCGCGTCATCGCCTCCACCAGCCAGAAGCTGCACAGGTTGAAGGTGCCTTCGCTGCCACTGATTCCATCCAGCTTCTCGTCCGGTTCGTAGCGGAACACCAGGCCGTCCGACGTGAGGCCCCCGTCCCGGGGCGCCTTGCGGATGACGTCCAGCGTGGAGAGCATCCGCGGATCCACCGGCGACAGGAAGAACACCAGCGGCATCAGGAGATTGGCCGCGTCCAGCGCGTCATGTCCGTAGGCCTGGATGAAGGCGCCCTTCTCCTGGCACCAGCCCTTGTCCATGATCTCCTCGAAGATGGCGTCGCGCGTCTTCAGCCACTTCGCGCGGTCCGCCGGCAGGCTGCGCTTGTCCGCCAGCCGGATGGCCCGGTCCACCGCCACCCAGCACATCAGCTTCGAATAGACGAAGTGCCGGCGTGAGCCGCGGATCTCCCAGATGCCCTCGTCCTCTATCTGCCAGTGGTCGCACACCCAGTCCACCAGCCGCCGCAGGTGCCGCCAGAAGTCATACGAGATGGGCACGGCGTACTTGTTGGACAGGTACACGGAGTCCATCAGCTCGCCGTAGATGTCCAGCTGGAGCTGCTTCGCCGCCATGTTGCCGATGCGCACCGGCCGCGCGCCGCCGTAGCCGCGCAGGTGCTGGAGCTCCTCCTCCTTCGGGACCGGCGTGCCGTCCAGGCTGAACATCAGGGGCAGCGGCCCGTCCCCGTTCTCCGCGCAGCGCTTCTCCACCCAGCGCATGAACGCGGCGGCCTCCTCGTTGAAGCCGATGCGCAGGAACGCGTAGACGGTGAAGGCCGCGTCGCGCAGCCAGCAGAAGCGGTAGTCCCAGTTGCGCGTGCCGCCGGGGGACTCCGGCAGGCTGCACGTGGGCGCGGCGATGATGGCCCCGGACGGCTCGAAGGTCATCAGCTTCAGGGCCAGCGCCGAGCGCTGCACCATCTCCCGCCACCGCCCCGTGTACTTGCACTTGGACAGCCAGTGGCGCCAGTAGTCCACCGTGTCCCGGAAGAGCCGCTCCGCGGACTCGTGCGTGTGCAGGTGGTGGTGGCAGCCCTCGATGCCCCCCTCGCGCAGGGTGAAGACCGCGGACTGGCTCTCCTTCAGCGTGAAGTGCGCGACGACGCCGTTGCCCTCCTGCTTCAGGGGGATGGGCGTCACCAGCTGCATGCTCAGGCTCTTGGAGACGAAGGCCGCGCCGCCCTTCACCACGTGCGTCTCATGTTCGTCCCGCGCGTAGTTGAACGCGGGGAAGCACTCCATGCGGAAGGACATCTCCCCGCGCACCACGCGGATGCGCCGGAGCACCTCGCGCCCCTCCGCCCTCGCCCCGCGTCCCAGGGGCATCAGGTCGATGAGCTCCCCCACGCCCTTGGGCGTGTAGAAGCGCGTCACCAGCACGTTGGTGTCCGGCCAGTAGAACTGCCGCTTCATCACCCCGTCCGGCTCCGGGGACACGCGCCAGTACCCGCCCTTCTCCGGGTCCAGCAGCGCGGCGAAGAGGCTGGGGCTGTCGAAGTGCGGGTAGCACAGCCAGTCGATGGTGCCCTCGTTGCCGACCAGCGCCACCGTGCGGAGGTCCCCGATGACGCCGTGGTCTTCAATGGCCACGCCGCCCTTCAGGTCCTCGTGATGGGGATTCACCGGGCATGCTCCTGGAATGAGATGACGTGTTTGATGCCGCCCTTCGCCTCCACCACCTTCGCGAACTCCGACGGCGGGTGGCGCTGGGTGATGAGCGCCTCCACCTTCCCCGGCCACTTCGCGCGGAAGCGGGCCAGGTCCTCCAGCGCCTCACGGAAGTCGCTGTCCGCCGCGTTCACCGTGCCGAACATCACCCGGTTGCCCAGCACCAGCTGTCCCAGCACCTGGTCGCCCTGCAGCTCCAGCGGCTCCTCGCGTCCGGGCACCCCGGTGAAGATGAGCACGCCGTTCTCCTCCAGCACCTGGAGCGAGTCGAAGGCCACCTTCGACGCGCCCGTCGCCTCGTAGATGACGGCCACGCCGCCCAGCTGTTTCTTCAGGGCCTCCACCGTCACCTCCTTGGAGGAGATGTACGGCGCGCCCACCGCCTCGGATGCGGCCGCCTTCTCGTTGGGCTTGGGGCTGCGCGAGTACACCGTCACGTCGAAGCCCGCGCGCATCAGCGCCATGGCGCCCAGCTGCGCCACCGGCCCCGCGCCCAGCACCAGCGCCTTGCCGGGGCTCACCTTCCACGGCAGGCGGGACTGGATGTGGGAGAGCTCGCGCAGGCCCTTCTCCGCGATGGTGAGCGGCTCGGTGAGCACGGCCACGCCGCGCAAGCTGTCGTCCGCCTTGTGCAGGTAGGCCGCGTCCTCCACGAAGTGCTCGGAACAGAAGCCGTGCGCGCCCTGGATGCCGCGCTCCGTGTAGTCCCCCGTCACGCAGAAGTCCGGGTGGCCGTGGCGGCACGCGGGGCAGTGCGTGTGCGGACAGGGCCTGCGCACCCGGGGCACCACCAGGTCCCCCGGCTTCAGCCCCTGCACGTGCGCGCCCACCTCCATCACCTCGCCCAGGCACTCGTGGCCCAGGATGAGGTGGTCCTCCCCCTTGGGCGCCACGCCGTGGCCGCCCTTCAAAATCTCCTGGTCCGTGCCGCACACGCCCACCTCCAGCGTGCGCACCTTCACCTGGGTGGGCGAGTGCAGCCGCGGTTCGGGGACGTCGAGGACGCGCACCTCGCGCGAGGGGAACATGATGGCCACGGCCTTCATGGGCGGCGGACTCCTTCTGGGCGAAGTGCTGAAAGTCCCAGGACAAGGGGTGCGGACTTGGGACCCAGGTCGCAAGTGCCTGCCCTCCGCTCCGGGGCTCCCCGCCGGGCCCGTCAGAGGGGACGGGCGCTGGACGGCCCGGACCGCCCGCCTGCCTGGAGGGCGGCACTCCCAGGGCGCGTGAAAGCACTGCCCCCTCGGGGCGCGCGGGTCTATAGACGCAGGCGTGCGTGCGCCCACCGCCTACCGACGCAGCCGCGCCACCGCCATCGGTGCCACGGCCTTCCTGATGCTCGCCCTGCCCTTCCTGGTGCTGGGGGTGTTCTTCCTCGGCCAGAAGGCGCGCATGGACCTGAGCTGCGAGCCCCAGGGCCTGTGCGTCCTCACCCGCTCCAGCTGGCTGGGCCAGGAGGAGGTGGGCCACTACACGGCCCAGGACCTCCAGGGCGTGGACGTGGCCCGCAGCCGCAGCACCCGCAAGGGCGCCGCGCCCATCTTCCGGGCCCAGCTGCAGACGACCTCCGGCGTCCAGCCGCTCGCCTACCAGTGGACGGAGGACGAGGCGGAGGCCCGGGCCTACGCGGACACCGTGCGGCGCTACCTCACGGGTCCCCGCACGGACACACTCGCCGTGTTCCAGGACCACCGTCAGGCGTCGCTGCGCGTGGGCGGCGCCTTCACCGGCGTGGGCCTGGCCGTGCTCGCCCTGAGCCTGTGGCTGCTCTCCCGCACGCTGGCGCATCGCAAGGCGGAGCGGGCCGCCACGCCCTGACGGCGGAGACCTCCGGCGGAGGGAAAAAAGCAGCCAGCCGGGCGCCTCGGACTTCACTTCCTGTCCTACAGTGAAAGGCGCCTGCCCGCTTCCAGGACCCGCCTGTGCGACCTTGGGGCAGATGAATAGGTTCTGGCGAATGCTTCGACGCCTTATCGAGCGGATGCGGGGCCTGCGCCGGGCGGCGCCCTACCTGCTCCGGCCCGCGAACGTGAACGCGGACCGGGCGAAGATCTCCGTCGCCCAGCTGGACCACCACTACGCCAACAAGGTCGTGGCGCTGAGGGACGTGAACCTCAACGTCCGCTCGGGGGAGTTCGTCTGCCTGCTCGGCCCTTCCGGCTGCGGCAAGTCCACGCTGCTCTACGCGCTGGCGGGCCACGTGGCCCCGACGGGCGGCAGCGTGGCCATTGACGGCAAGCCCATCCATGGGCCCGGGCCGGACCGGCTCCTGATGTTCCAGGAGGCCGCGCTGTTCCCGTGGCTCACCGTGCGCGGCAACATCACCTTCGCGCTGGGCGCCCGGGGCGTGCCCCGCGCCGAGCGCCGCGAGCGGGCGGACACCTTCATCCAGCGCGTGCGCCTGGAGGGCTTCGCGGACACGCTGCCCCATGAGCTGTCCGGCGGCATGAAGATGCGCGCCAGCCTCGCCCGGGCGCTCGCGGTGGACCCCACCGTGCTCTTGATGGACGAGCCGTTCGGCGCGCTGGACGCCCAGACGCGCGTGCACATGCAGGAGCTCCTGCAGTCCATCTGGCTGAACTCCGGCAAGACGGTGGTGTTCGTCACCCACGACGTGCAGGAGGCCCTGATGCTGGGCACCCGCGTGGTGCTGATGGCGCCCCGCCCGGGCCGCGTGGTGGAGGACCTGGAGCTCCACCTGCCCATGCCGCGCTCGCTGGAGGACCCGTCCCTGGACGCGATGGCGCGCGACATCCGCCACCGCCTGCGCGCCGCGGAAGGGCCGGCCCTGGAGACCCCGCCCACGGAGCCCTTGAGCCGCCGCACGCGCACGCCGTCCAGCCTGCCCCGCCCGAGCGTCGTGACCGGCCGTTAGAGAGGGACACCGCCATGCTCAAGTGGGCGCAGAAGCTGGGGATGATCGCGCTGCTCTTCGCGGTCTGGGAGGTGCTGTCGCGCTCCGGCGTGTGGAACGAGCACCTGTTCCCCGGGCCGCTGGAGGTGATCCAGGCGCTCATCGGCATGGCCCGCGACGGACAGCTGGGCGGCGCCACGCTGCGCTCGCTGGGCCGGCTGTCACGCGCCTACCTCATGTCGGTGGCCATCGGCGTGCCGCTGGGGCTGCTCATCGCGCGGCTGGCCTTCTTCCGCAACGCGGTGAAGCCGGTGGTGATGGGGCTGCAGGCCCTGCCCTCCATCTGCTGGCTGCCGCTGGCCCTCCTGTGGTTCGGCCTCAACGACGGCGCCATCCTCTTCGTGGTGGTGATGGGCAGCGTGCTGGGCATCTCCATCGCCACCGAGGACGCGGTCAACGGCCTGGACCCGCAGCTGGCCCGCGTGGCGCGGACCCTGGGCGTGCGGGGCCTGCGCTTCTACTTCGGCGTGCTGCTGCCCGGCGCGCTGCCCGGCATCGTCACCGGCCTCAAGCTGGGGTGGAGCTTCGCGTGGCGCGCGCTGCTCGCGGGCGAGCTGCTCTTCGTCTCCGGCGGCCTGGGCCAGTTGCTCACCATGGGCCGCGAGCTGATGGACGTGGCGCAGGTGATGGCGGTGATGCTGGCCATCATCCTCATCGGCATCACGGTGGACCGCGTCCTCTTCCAGACGGTGGAGACGCGCCTGAGGCGCCGGTGGGGCCTGACGGCGTCCGTGTGAGCCCCAGGACGCTTTCGCGCTCCCAGGCATTGAAAAGGGGCGGGGAATCTCCATTAGCGTGACGCACCATGTCTTCCGCGCGTCCGCTGTCCCTGCTCCTCGGTGTCTGCGTCCTCCTGACCGGCGTCGCCTCCTGCAAGAAGGACACGCCCTCCGGCGCCAACGCGCCCCTGCGCGTGGCCTTCTTCCCCAACATCACGCACGCGCAGGCGCTGGTGGCGAACTCGGAGGGGCTCTTCGCGTCGCAGCCCGGGATGGGCCACCTGGAGGTGCGGCCGTTCAACGCGGGCCCCGCCGCCATGGAGGCGCTGGTCGCGGGCTCCGTGGACGTGGCCTACGTGGGCCCGGGCCCCGCCATCAACACGTACCTCAAGGCCGGCAGGGAGCTGCGCATCATCGCGGGCGCGGTGAACGACGGCGCGGTGCTGGTGGTGAAGAACGTGAAGACGGCCCAGGAGCTCAAGGGCAGGAAGCTGGCGACGCCGCAGCTGGGCAACACGCAGGACATCGCCCTGCGCACCTGGCTCAAGGCCCAGAAGCTGAGCATCACCGCGGACGCGGGCGGCGACGTGCAGGTCATCCCCATCAGCAACCCGGACATCCTGGCCCAGTACCTCCAGGGCGCCATCGAGGGCGCGTGGGTGCCCGAGCCCTGGGGCGCGCGCATGCTCGCCGAAGGGGGCGGTCACATCCTGGTGGACGAGCGCGACCTCTGGCCGGACAAGCGCTTCCCCACCACGGTGGTGGTGACGACGAAGAAGGTGCTGGAGACGCAGCGCCCGCGCATCGCGGCGCTCCTGCGCACGCACGTGCGGCTCACCGAGCGCTGGAAGGCGGACCCGGCCGCCTTCGCCACGTCGGTCAACTCCGCCTTCGGCCAGCTCACGCGCAAGCCCCTGCCCGCGCCCGTGCTCCAGGACGCGTTCTCCCGCCTGGAGCCGAGCCTGGACCCCGTGCCCTCCGCGCTGAAGACGTCCGCCGAGCACGCGAAGGCGCTGGGGTTCATCCCCAGCGACGACATCGCGGGGCTCGTGGACCTGAGCGTCCTGGACGAGGTGCGCGGCGGCGCGAAGCCGGACTAGGTGGCAGGAAGCGCGGCGGTCCTCAACGCGGCACCTCACCGCTGAGGGACACGGCCATGTTGTTCGTCCCTCCCTCCACCTGGTAGAGGGCCAGCACCTGCTGCCCCTTCTCCGGCTGCCGGTGGATTCGCAGGGCGCTCATGTCCAGGGGCACCACCGGCCCGGTCACGTCCTGCACGTACAGCATCATCCCCGACCGCTTCACCACCGGGCCGCTCACCTGGAGCAGCCGGTCCGGGTCCGGGGTGAACTGCCGCGCGGACATGTCCGGGGAAATCATCTCCGGCGACGTCGTGGGGACGGTGCTCACGACGTTCGAGGGGCTGGTGCTCGCGCGCTCGGCGTTCTGTGACCCGTAGGCGGGGCTCGTGTCGTCCCCCCTGCCAATCTGGGGGTCGCGCGCCAGGGCGGGAGCCGCGCACAACAAGAGGCCGAGCGTCGGCGCGGTCCACGCCATGGCTCGCCATCGTCGGGGGAATCCGTGCATCATCGTTATACCTCCGTGTCACGGGGGCGCTGCCCCCGGGCCCACACCCCAAACGTAGGGTGGGTGGCACTGAATGTTCAGGGCGGAACACGGACCGTGCGCGCGGCAGCGTCCACACAGTAGGGTGGAGCGCACGCGAGCCAAGGACCGCTCGCACACCGAATACGAGGCACCTTTGGCTGGACGTACCGACGAGCAGCACCGCATCGCACTCTTCATCGACTTCGAGAACCTGGTCACCAACACCGGCATCAGCGCCAGCCAGTTCGACCTGCAGCCCGCGCTGGACCAGCTCCTGGAGCAGGGCAAGGTCGTCTTCCGCCGCGCCTACTGCAACTGGACGCGCTTCGAGGACGCGAAGCAGCGCCTGCACGACGTGGGCGTGGAGCTGGTGGACGTGCCCCCCTCCACCCGCGCCGGCAAGAACAGCGCGGACATGCGCCTGGTCATCGACGCGCTGGAGCTGTGCTACGCGCGCGAGCAGATCGACACCTTCGTCATCGCCTCCGGCGACAGCGACTTCTGCCCCCTGGCGTACAAGCTGCGTGAGAACGGCCGCACCGTCATTGGCCTGGCGGTGAGGGAGGCCAGCTCCCAGATGTTCGTGAGGGCGTGCGACCAGTTCATCTACATGAAGCCCAAGCACAAGGGCGAGTCCTCGCACAAGGACAAGGACAAGGACCACGGCGGCCGGGGCTCCAAGTCCGACGAGGGCAAGGGCGGCAAGCGGGGCGGGAAGGGCCACGACAAGGGCCACGAGGGCAAGGGCGCCAAGGAAGGCGCCGAGTCCAAGGGCGGCAAGCCCAAGGCGGAGGTGCCCGCCGTCGCGCGCGAGGTGGTGCAGAGCCTGCTGCGCCGGGCGACCGGCCCGCTCAACCCGTCGCTCGTCAAGGAGACCATCGTCCGCAAGGAGCCCGACTTCGACGAGCGCGACCACGGCTTCTCCACCTTCGCGCGGTTGCTCGAAGCGCTGGAGCAGGAGGGGCTCCTGCGCCGCATCCAGCAGGGGCGCCAGGGCTACATCGTGGGCCCGGACTCGGACTTCGGCGCTCCCGCGCACGAGTCCAAGGGCGGCAAGGGGCGTCACGCCAAGGCGCCCGCCCCGGTGGAGGAGGAGGAAGAGGAGCTGGAGTCCTATCCGGACCCGGACGACGAGGGGCTCTAGAGCCCCCCGCCCGCGAGTCCATCAAGCCGCGCGCGGCGTGGTGGACTCGCAGAGGTGCTCCAGGAACTCCGGCAGCAGGCGGGCGGACATCACCCACAGCTTGCCGTCGCCCAGGTCCGCCAGGGACACGCGCTCCGCGTACTCCACGCAGGCGGCCTCCACGTAGTGGACGAACACCTTGCGGTCGCGCGCGCGGTACCACTCCGCCGCGTGGCCCAGGAGCGCCACGAACGCGTCCTGCACCTCCGGCTTCGCGTCGTCCTCCAGCGGCACCAGGCGCACGCCGTCCAGCACGTTGAAGAGGTTCAGGCCCGGCTGCGCGGACTCGAACACCGCGAAGGCCACGGCGCGGCCCTCATGGCGGGCCACCACCAGCTCGCGCTCGCGGGCCAGGCCCGCGTCACCCCAGCCGGTGCGCGTGGTCTCCAGGTCGAAGCGCTCCGGCACCAGGTCCAGCGCTTCGCGGTAGGCCTCCGGGCGGGTGCCCGCCACGTGGGCGAAGAAGCTGGCGCGCTCCTCCCGGGTGGGCGAGCCCAGGGCGATGTTCGCGGGCTTCGTCCAGACGCTGTCCACCTCGCCCTCCATCAGGCGGAAGGGCACGAGGCACGTCTGGCCGGTGTCCGCGTACCAGGTGGCGAAGTCGAACTTCGTGTAGCGCACCCAGCGCACGTTCGCCTCGCAGTAGGCGAAGAACCACTTCACCTCCGGGTCCACCTGGGTGGGCTCGTAGCCGCGCAGGTAGATGTCGCGCAGGGCCTCGCGCGCGGTGGAGCGGCTGCCCGGGGGCTGGTGGCGCGCCAGCTGGTGCGCCATCCAGCTGCCCGCGTAGGGCTTGAGCACGGACAGCGAGGCCTCCATGCCGTCCTCCGCGGGACGCACCACGCGGTAGCCCAGGAGCGGCGCCTCCTGGAGCTTGTTCTGCGCGCGGTCGAACTGGTCGCGCAGGCTGGTGAACTTCTCCGGCTCCTTGCCCGGGAGGCGGAAGTAGCCGGAGCGCTCGAAGAGCTTCCAGGTGGCGTCGTTCCAGTCGCCCTCCACCTTCGTGGTGGGGTGGGCCTGGGCCTCCACCAGCGCGCGCCACGCGCGGGCCCCGTCCGCGTCCAGGGGCCGGACGCTCACGCCGCAGCGGCGGCCGTGGGGCGTGCTGGAGATGTTGCGCACCTCCGCGCGCAGGCGCACCGGCGCGCAGCCGTCCAGGGACACCTGCATCACCGGCAGGCGCAGGCCCGGGTACATCAGGTCCTCGCCGGGCTGCGTGAGGAAGGACAGGCCTTCGTAGGAGACATCCAGCAGGCCGCGGTGCACGTGCACCTGGGGCCAGAGCGGATGGTCGAACTCCAGCGTGCAGGACGCGCTGGCCTGCGTGCGGCGCAGCCACCGGTGGCGGAAGCGCACGAGCGACGTGGGCGTCGGCATCACCAGCAGGCCGCCCTCCATGCGCGCCGCGTCCATCTGGAAGTGCACCACGCTGGAGTAGCCGAAGGCCTCCAGGGTGAAGGTGCCCGGGGGCAGCGTGCCGTGCAGGTTCCAGGCGAAAGCGTCCTGGAGCGGCTCGAAGAAGGCGCAGGTGACCTCCGCCACGGCCTGGCCGTCGCTCGAGCGCAGGACGCCGCGGGCCTGGCGGGACGCGAGCGCCTCGCAGATGCGGGTGATGCGCTCCGCGCGGTCAATCTGCTCGCGCCACACGGGCCGCGTCTCCGGCGTGAGCAACAGGCCGTTGTCCCGCAGCGACTCCAGGAGCCCCACGATGCGGCGGCCCGCGTCCAGCGGCGGCGCGACGAAGCGCAGGCTCACCTCCGGGCGCATGGCGTTGACGCCAATCACCTCCGCGTCCAGCGCGGTGGCCCACCGCTCGCCCTGCCCCACCACCACGGACGCGGCCTGTCCCTTGCGGGGCACCGCGCGCGACTCCAGGTGGAGCGTCAGGTGCTCCAGCGACAGCTGCACCAGACGCCCGGAAGAGAAGTCCGCGCCGAACGAGGCCGCCGCGCTGAGCTCCGTCCCCACCCGGTATCCGAGGAGGGCTTCGCGGCCAGCGAGCGCGTCGTGAGTGTCCGTGTGCATGGGGGCTCCTGATGTCCTGCGGGGCATGATCCTACGACGTCCGAAGAAACCGTGTTGTCCCCAAGTTGCAGGTGACCCGGGGAACTCGGATTCCCACAGAGTGGAGATCATTCACCCCGCCTGCACTCCGACCGTCGGGCTGTGTCCTCCGGCGCCCGCTGGACTGTCACGAACTGGCTTCTCACTTCCGGAGAATTTCCATCACGGACAGGCGCATGGCCTTTTGAGACAGGTGCAGACCTGTCCCTCCCCTCGGGTCGTCCGCAACCCATGAAAACAGGGTGACTCCGACACACGGAACACGGGGGATTGTCGCATGTCGGCTGGTGAGACATGGCTCGCCTTGGAGGACGGAGGTCCGGGCGAACACACACGTCAGGGATGACTCGCTCCCCCGCGAGACGTTATCCCGCACGCGCCATGTCCTCCGCCCTGTCCACCCTCTGTCTCCACTGCGGCATGTGCTGTGACGGCACCCTCTTCACCCAGGTGCCGCTGAAGCCCGGCGAGGCGGAAGCCCTGCGCCAGCGCGGCCTGCCGCTCGGGACGCGGGAGGACGGCACGGAGGTGTTGCCCCAGCGCTGCGCCGCGCTGAACGGGCTGTGCTGCACCGTCTATGAGGAGCGCCCGGAGGCCTGCCGCCGCTACCGCTGCCAGCTGTTCACCGCGCTGGCGGAGGGAGAGGTGTCCCTGGAGGAGGCGAAGGGCGTGGTGGACGCCGCGCACGCGAAGGTGGACGCCGTGGGTTCCGCTGGGGACGGAAGGGGCTCCGCGATGCGTCAGGCGCGGGTGGCCGCGGCCTCCCTGGAGCTGCCTTCCGAGGCGCGCGAGGCCCTGGCGCACGCGGAGGTGTATCTGGACAAGCACTTCCGGGGGCGCTTCCGCCGCTCGGGGTGAAAGCGCGTGTCCGGGGGCCTGGTGGGCGGCTAGCGTGGCGCGGTCCTTCTTCTCTTGAGGTCCCGCTTCCGTGAAGACACCCCTGCTGGCCGTGCTGTCCTCCGCCGTGCTGTTCACCGGTGCGCCTGCCCTTGCCCAGAAGAACGACGAGCCCGTGACGTCCGCGAGCGTGGACCTGGACGGGGACGGCAAGCCGGAGGCGGTGTCGTTCACGGCGGGGAAGGACGGCCAGTTCACGCTGAAGGCCGGCGCCGCCACGTTGCAGGCCAACGCGTCCGGCAATGACGTGAGTGGCTTCACGGTCGTGGACCTGGACACGGGCGACAAGTGGAAGGAGCTGCTGGTCCACTCCCTGGGCAACACGGACGACGACCACCGCTTCTTCCTCTACGGCTACGACGGCAAGGCGCTGAAGTCGCTGGGGGACGTGCACGCGCTGACGGAGGCGAAGGGCAACGGCATCGTCCTGGTCGATAGGTGGATGGGCTTCTGGCAGAAGCGCGACAAGTACACGCTGGACCGCAAGGCGTGGAAGCTGGTGCACGTGCCGCAGGAGCTGTACGCGGTGGGCGTGGACGCCAGCGCGGCGGGCGTGGAGGCCACGGTGAAGAAGTCCTTCCCGCTGGCGCAGGGCCGCACGGGGTCCGCGGTGGTGGCCACGACGGCGCAGGGCTCCAAGGTGCGGGTGCTGGCCGCGAGCGTCCCCGCGAAGGGGGAGGTCTGGTACCTGGTGAAGTCCTCCACCGGGTTGCTGGGCTGGGTGCGCGGCAACGTCCTGGTGGAGTCCACGGACGGCCTGCCGCTGGCGGGGTAAGTTACGCCGGCAGGTCCACGGCCTCCGGGGAGCTCTGTCCATGAGCTGCCTTTGGCTGCAATGCCTTTCGTGGAGAGCCCGTGCTGAGGAAACCGACGTGGCCCGCGCCATCGCACGCGAGCCCGTCGGATTCGCAACCCCAGACGTCGCTGGCTGTCTTCGCGCCCGGGACTACTCGACCAGGGCGAACTCCACCCGGCCCAATTGCTCATCCGTGGAGACGACCTTCACGGTGATGGGCATGCCCACGGTGAAGGTCCGCGTCTTGCCCACCATGGACAGCTCACGCGCGTCCGGACGGTAGGGACCGCCCGCGAGTCCTTCCGCCGGCACCATGCCCTCCACCCACATGCCATCCAGTTGCGCCACGAGGCCAAAGGGCTTCACGCGCACGACGCGCGCGGGGAACTGCTGGCCGATGCGCGTGGACATGAAGCGCGCCTCCAGCTCGTGGTGGCGGTCTGCTTCCGCGCGGTTGGCGGAGCGGGCGCGCACGTTGATGTGCTGGGAGAGCTTCTCAATCTCCGGGTCCTCGTGCACGAAGTCGCGCCGGCCGTGGAGGTACGCCTTGATGAGCCGGTGCACCGCGAGGTCCGCGTACCGGCGGATGGGCGACGTGAAGTGCAGGTACAGGGGCGCGGCCAGCCCGAAGTGCGGGCCCGGCATCACGGTGTAGCGGGACGGGCCCAGCGAGCGGCGCAGCACGGAGCGCAGCGCGGCCTCCGCCTTCGCGCCGGCGATCTGCCGGTCGAACGCGGCCAGGGCCAGCGGGGTGAGCTGCGCGCCGAAGCCCGCCGCGAACCCCGAGTGCAGCGCGAACGCGTTCACGTCCGCCACGCGCTGCGGGTCCGGCTGTTCGTGCACGCGGTACACGGTGGGCACGCCTCGGGTCATCAGCCAGGTGGCGATGGCTTCGTTGGCCGCGACCATGAAGCGCTCGATCATGTTGTGCGCGGAGGTGTCCTTCTCCCCGGCCAGTCCGGACAGGGCGCCGGTGGCGGTGTCGAAGGTGAAGCGCGCCTCGTCGCGGGACATGGTCATGCCGCCGCGGGCCGCGCGGGACACGGCGAGCCGCGCGGAGGCCAGGCGGAACCAGGGCATGGCGTCGCGCACGGGCTCCATGGCGGGGGACACGGTGCCGTCGTTGAGGAACTCCGCGACCTCGTCGTAGTTCAGCCGCGCCCAGGAGCGGATGAGGCTTTCATAGACATCCGCGGCGGTGACGCGGCCGTCGGGGTCGATGCGCAGCTCGACGGTGAGGCAGTGGCGCTCCTCGTTGGGGACCAGGCTGAGCCAGTGCGCGGACAGCTCCTCCGGGAGCATGGGGAGCACGCGGCCGGCCAGGTAGACGCTGGTGGCGCGGGCGCGGGCCTCCAGGTCCAGGGGGGTGCCTTCCTTCACGGACTCGCCCACGTCCGCGATGGACACGAGCAGGCGCAGCGCGCCGTCCGGGCCCGCGGGCAGCACGGAGATGGCGTCGTCGATGTCTCGGGTGGAGGGCGCGTCCACGGTGACGGTGGGGATGGAGCGCAGGTCGCGCCGGGCGCCGCCCAGGGCGTGGGGCGTCTGCCTCGCGCGGAGGGCCTCCTCGATGACCTCCGGGGGGAAGTCCCGGTGGAGGCCGTGGCGCGCGATGACGCGCTCCAGGGAGCGGTCCGCGCCGGGCTCCAGCTTGTAGAGGAGGACGACCTTGCCGTCCGCGATGCGGGCGACGACGGCGTCGTTGTGCTGGACGGGGGTGGAGCCCGGGTCCAGGGGCCAGTCGGTGTTGGACACCTCCTTGTCGATGCGCAGGAAGAAGGCGCCCTTGCGCGACACGACCTCCCCATAGACGACGGTGCGGGTGCGCTCTACCAGCGACAGGCCGGACGCGGTCCACCGGCCCTCGCCGGACGCGGTCACGGTGGCGGAGACGATGTCGCCCGCGAAGAGGGGGTTCAGGTCCGGAGGCGTGATGAAGGCGGACAGCACCTCCGGGGTGCCGGGCTTCTGCACGGTGAGGAAGCCGAAGCCACGGGGATGCACGTCGACGCGGCCGGTGACGGTGCGCGGGGAGGCGGAGGTGTCCATGTCGGCGCCGTCGTAGCCCACGGCGGGACGAACGTCTCTGTCCGTCCGTCCCGGGGGGCCGTCCTCCGGTGTCGGACAGTTCGTGCGCGACCCCTCGGGAAACCCTGTCCTCGCCTGGACGGAGGCTCCTGCCCGTAAACCCTGGCATCCGGCCAGAAACGGGGGTCCGGGCCTTTCGCGCGGGTGCCTGCACCGGTGTAGAGTCGGACCCCTTCAATGGCTGGGACGACGCTGACGCTCACTCCGGACGGGTTCCGCGGCCGGGTGTTGGGCAAGTACGAGGTGCTCTGCCGCCTGTCGACAGGCGGGATGGCGGAGATTTTCCTCGCGGCCCAGAAGGGCCTGGCCGGCTTCCGCAAGATGGTCGTGCTGAAGCAGATCCTCCCCGACATCCGCGGCGAGGAGGAGTTCGTCCGGATGTTCCTGGACGAGGCCAAGGTCACGGCCGCGTTCAACCACCCGCACATCGCCCACGTGTACGACCTGGACGTGGCGGACGGCGAGCTGTTCCTCGCCATGGAGTTCGTCCCAGGCGCCACCCTGGTGGAGGTGGCCCGCGCGTGCCGCTCCGCCCACGAGCCCATCCCCATGGGCCTGAGCCTGATGGCCGTGCGCGACACGGCCGTGGCGCTCAACTACGCGCACAGCTTCACCGACCCGCTGGGCCGGCCCTCGCCCGTCGTCCACCGCGACGTCGCCGAGAAGAACATCATGGTGACGTACGAGGGCGTCACCAAGCTGCTCGACTTCGGCATCGCCAAGAGCCTGGCGCGCGCGGGCCGCACGCAGGTGGGCATGGTGAAGGGCACCAGCGGCTACATGTCCCCGGAACAGATCATGGGCGACCCGCTGGACGCCCGCAGCGACCTGTTCAGTCTGGGCGTGGTGCTGCACGAGTGCCTCACCGGCATGCGGCTGTTCTACGCGAAGACCGCCGAAGCGATGATGAACGCGGTGCTCAGCGGCGACGTGACCCCGCCCTCTCGCGTGAACAAGGAGGTGCCGCCGGAGCTGGACGCCATCGTCCTCAAGGCGCTCGCGAAGCGGCGTGAAGACCGCTACGGCTCCACGCTGGAGTTCGCCCGCGCCATCGAGCGCGCCGTGGGCCCTCGCATCTGGCACCCCGAACAGAGCAGCGAGCTGATGCTGCGCCTGTTCGCCGAGCGCCGCGACCAGACCCGCCTGCTGCTCATGAGCGGTCAGTCGACCGGGGATGGCACCTCCAGCGAGACGCAGGTGGCGCAGGTGCTGGCCCGGGGCGTGGACGTCCCGGAGCCCGTGACGGTGCCTCCCACGGGAGCGCTGCCGCAGATCTCCTCCACGCTGCCGCCTCGCGCGCCCGCGGCGCCTCCCAAGGCTCCCGCTCCGGCGAAGGCGGCCGCTCCGCTGGGGACGGGCCGCCGCAACACGACGGAGGAGCTGGCGATCCGCAAGCCCGCGCCGCCGCCGTCCTCGCGCCGGGTGTCGCCTCCTCCGGCGGCGCCTCCGCCCACGGATGAGATGTCCGCGCGGCCGGATGATTCTGAACCGGGCGTGCGCACCCAGCCGTCCCTGCCGCCGGTGATGCTGGACTCATCGCTGCGCATCACGGCGGCCCAGGCCACCACGTCCCCCGGCTACGTCGAGGGTGAGACGATCCTCACGCCGCTGTCGCGCGTGGGTGCCCAGCCCCCCGAGGAGCCGAAGGCGCGTTCCCCGAAGGAGCCTCCAACCTTCGTGGCGCCGCCCGACGAGCCCCGGGCCCGGAGTGGACGCGAAGGGCGGGATGCGGCGAACGGGGCACCGGAGGATTCGCGGCAGCGCTCCGCGAGGGACTCCGGCAATGGCTCCTCCGAGGACTCGCGTCCGCGCTCCGGGCGTGATGCCTCGGAGGCCCGTACCGAGGAGCTGAGGCCCAGGATTGGACGGGACGCGGAGGACTCGCGGCCCCGTCCGCCGCGTGAAGCCTTCAACGTGCCTCCCGAGGACGCACGGCCCAAGCCGCCCCGTGAGGCCTTCAGCGCGCCGGGTGAGGATGCGCGGGCCCGTCCCGCGCGGGATGCCGCGAGCGGGGGTGCTGAAGACTCTCGGCCCCGTCCTCCTCGGGATGCAGCGAATGGGGCCAACGATGCACGGGCTCGCTCGGCTCGCGAGGCGTCGAATGGCGGCGCGGAAGACTCGCGGCCTCGTCCTCCTCGCGACGCCGCGAACGGAGCCACCGACGATGCCCGGTCCCGCGCCGGGCGCGACGCCGCGAACAACAGCTCCGAGGACTCCCGCCCCCGGCCTTCACGGTCCTCCACGCAGGACAGCATCCGCGTCACCCAGCCCCACACCGCGCCGCAGGCCCTGCTGAACGACAACGAGACGGCCATCTCCCGCGTGCCGTCCCTGCCTCCCGAAGAGGCCCCGGAGAAGACGCCCGCGGTCCGCCGCTCGCCTTCCTCCCGCCGCAAGCAGTCCTCGCCTCCGGCTCGCGCCTCCGTCCGCCCCACCGAACCCCACGACTTCCTCGCCGAGTCCCCCGCGCCCCGCCGCCGGGGTGGACTCATCGCGGCCGGCGTCGTGCTCCTCGGCGTCGCGGGCCTCGGCATCACCATCGCCCTGGGACTCGACGGCGGCCGCGTGGCCTCGCTGTGGAGCTCCGTGCGCGCGCCGAAGCCCGACGCGAACTCCTCCACAACTTCTCCACCGGCAACTCCCGCCGAACCCGAGGCCCGGAAGCCCGCTCCCACCGAGCCCGCCGCGCCGGAACCCTCCACCGCGGTGGCCCAGGCCGAGCCTCCCACCGGCACCCCGCCTCCCGACGCCGCGCCCTCGGACCCGGCGCCTCCCAGCGGCGACTCCGTCTCCCCGCCCGCTGACGACACCGCCGACGCCGAGGCCCCGAAGGCGAAGACGCGCGCCCCCGTCCGCAAGGCCAAGCGCGACCCCAACGACCCGGCGACCCCGGCTCGCGCAAAGCCCCGCACCTCCGCCGCGCCCGCGGACGTCCCGGAAGCCGACCTCCCTGCCCCGCCGGACACCGCCACCGAAGAGGCCGCGCCCCAGGGCTTCCTCACCCTCGTCACCGAGCCTTCCGCCCGCGTTTCCCTGGGTGGCCGCTCCCTGGGCGAGACCCCCCTCACCAAGGTCGCCCTCCCGGTGGGCAGGCACACCCTGAAGCTCATGGATGGCACCGGCCGGCCCCTGAAGCTCCTGGTGGAGATCAAACCCGACGACACCACCTCCGTCCGGGTCCCCCTGGAGCTGCTGGCCAATCCCTGAACCTGTCCGACTGTCGGACAGGTTTCGGCCCCTCACGCAATCACCCGCTGGCGTCCTCCGTACCCGAGGCATTCCGCCCGGACGTGCTCCCACGTCCTCGCGCTTTGCCCGGAGCCGACCATGAGGGTTTCCTCGCTGTCCCTGCTCGCCGCCTGCTGCCTCGCCACCACCGCCTGCACCGCTCACGCGGAGGACGCGGCAAAGCCCTCCCAGGGTTCCGGTGAGACGCGCCAGGTGAAGGACTTCCACGGCGTCTCCGTGGGCCACGGCATGCAAGCGGAGGTGAAGGTGGGCCCCAAGTCCGTCCGCCTGGAGGGCTCCGCCGAGAACCTGTCCCGCATCCAGCTGGAGGTGGAGGACGGCATCCTCACCACGCGCGTGGAGCGCAAGGGCTGGAGCGGCCTCAACGGCCGGGTGAAGATCATCGTGTCCTCGCCCCGCATCGACCACGTGGAGGTCAGCGGCGGCGGCCACATGAACGCGGACGTCACCGCGTCCGACGAGTTCGACGCCGAGGCCAGCGGCGGCGCGGTGCTCACCGTGCGCGGCGTGGACGCCAAGAAGGTGGAAGCCGAGGCCAGCGGCGGCGCGGAGATCACCCTGACCGGCCGCGCGCGGGAGCTGGATGCCGAGGTCAGCGGCGGCTCGCAGCTCCACGCCCAGCAGCTCCAGGGCGTCAGCACCCTGGACGTGGACGCCAGCGGCGGCGCCATCGTGGAGGCCAACGCCTCCGACAGCGTCACCGGCGACGCGTCCGGCGGCAGCATCGTCCGCCTGTCGAAGCGGCCCCAGAACGCCGACCTGGACGTCAGCGGCGGCTCGCGCCTGGACACGTCGAACTAGCCGCCGCGCACCGGGAAAAGGTTACCCGGGCCCCGGGAGTGACCCGGGGCCCGGACAGGCCCCCCACGAGGCATCAGAGACGCCGCACACCGGACCTCCAAGGTCATCCGGGCGACCGTGCTCCTTCCACGTGGATGCCGACCGCACAGGTGTGCTGCCGGACAGGCGCGTGGGCCCCATGGAACGCGCTCGAGTGACCGAACGCTTCGCAGTCCCCAAGATATTGGAAGTCCGTCCCAATCCCAAACACCGTCGGTGTCTTTCGCCACCGGACTCGCAGGGGATGCCGCGTCATGCGGCGCCTGCCGTCCCAGACCGGCCGTGGGGGCGCACGCACCGCGCTCACACGGTGCGTCGTTGGAACGCAGCAGGTCGGGTTCATCCAGCGATGATGGAAAACTCCGTACGAATGGGACTCCCTGGGTCACCGCCTCAGCGGGCCTGGGGGAAGCGGTCCGCGTTCTGACGCTCCACCATCCAGCCGGGGTACTCGGCGGGCAGCCTGGAGACGGCGTCCAGCTTCGAGAGCTGCTCGGGGCTGAGGCGCAGCTCGGACGCGGCCAGGTTGTCGTCCAGCTGGGCCTGCGTCTTCGCGCCGAGGATGACGGTGGTGACGTGCGGCTGGTGCAGCAGCCAGGCGAGCGCCACGCGCGCCACGGTGGTGCCCGTCTCCTTGGCGACCGCGTCCATCACGTCGATGGCGTTGTAAGCGCGCTCGCGGTCCACGGGCGGGAAGTCGAAGGTGGTGCGGCGGGCGCCCTCGGGGCCTTCGGCGTTGCGGCGGTACTTGCCGGACAGGAAGCCGCCCGCGAGCGGGCTCCACACCATCAGGCCCACCTGCTGGTCCTTCATCAGCGGCACCAGCTCGCGCTCCAGGTCGCGGCCGGCGATGGAGTAGTACGCCTGCAGTGATTCGAAGCGGGACAGGCCGCGGTGGTCGCTCAGGCCCAGCGCCTTCATCAGCTGCCACGCGGCCAGGTTGGACGCGCCCAGGTAGCGCACCTTGCCCTCGCGCACGAGGTCATCCAGCGCGCGCAGCGTCTCATCCAGCGGGGTGGCCGCGTCGTAGCCGTGGATCTGCAAGAGGTCGATGTGGTCCGTGCCCAGGCGCTTCAGGCTCGCGTGCACGGAGTCGAAGATGTGGTAGCGCGACAGGCCCACCTCGTTCTGGCCCGGGCCCATGCGGCCGCGCACCTTGGTGGCCAGCACCACCTGCGACCGCTTCGCCGCGAGCGCCTTGCCGAGCAGTTCCTCCGACTGCCCGTACGAATACACGTTCGCGGTGTCGAAGAAGTTGATGCCCGCGTCCAGGCACCGGCCCACCAGCGCGTCCGCCTCCGCCTGCCCCTGCTGCCCGATGTTCTTCCAGTAGCCCTCGCCACCGAAGGTCATGGCGCCGAAACACAGTTCAGAGACAAACAGGCCGGTGCGGCCCAGCGGACGGTAGTGCATGCGCGTGTCACCTTGGGTGGAAGTGAAGGCGGCCCCTCTTAACGCCCGGTGCGCGGTCCCGCAGCAGGAAGGCACGCGATGACGTCTGCGCGCCGCTTCGTGGGCTGGGACCTGACGGACCCGTTCGCCCGCGCTCCCCGCCCCGTGGATGAAGCCGTCGTGGACGGGGACGGCCGCGTGCGCTTCTCCCAGCGCGTCTGGCCCGGAGTGCAGGCGAAGCACGGGCTGGACCCGGAGGCGCTCGCGGAGGCCTTCGCCCTCCAGCCCGGTGACGTGGTGGTGGTGGACGGGCCGCAGGCGCTGGCGAACCCCGGCGAGCGGGTGCGGGACGCGGAGCGGAAGCTGCGGGCTCCGGGCCGCACGCCGGACGTGCTGCCCCTGCCCGGACTGCCGTTCGCGGGCTTCGTGCGCGGCAGCGTGCTGCTGTTCGCCGCGCTGCGGGCCCATGCGCGGGTGCCGCTCCTGGACCTGGACACGCCGGCGCTGTCCCACGCGCGTCTCTTCGAGGCCTTCCCCGGCGCCACCTGGCGCGCGCTGGCTGTGGAGAAGTTGGGGGCAAAGGCCTCGCCCGAAGGACGCGCCCGGAGGCAGGCCCTGCTGGAGTCCGCCGGCCTGCGCTTCATGGACGCGGGGACGTGCACGCACGACCAGCTGGACGCCGCGCTCTGCGCCTGGCTGGGCTGGCTCACGCGCACCCGGCCCGGGGACATCACCGCGGTGGGCCTGCCCCTCACGCGGGACGCGGACGGGACGCTGCGCGAGGGGCGCATCCTGGACGTGGATCGCGGCGTTCAAGCCGCGCCGCGCCAGCGTTGACCGCCCGTCACCACGGGCAACAGCAGCCAGCTGGGGCCCTCCGGCCTGTGATGGACCCACGGCACGGACGACTTCTCAGAAATGCTCGGGAGGCGCTTCCTCCTCGGGAGGAATCAGGGTTGTCGGCAGCTCTTCCCATTCTCGCGAGAGCGTTTCACCCACGGAGCCGCGCCGCATCCAGTCCGGCCACTTCGCCACGACGCGATGGTTGCGCTCCAGGAACTCCCAGAACCGCCGGGCTTCCTCCGTGTCCATCCGCCTGATGGAAGACATTCAACCCTCTCCTCCGGAACCCGCTGGCTCCTGCGTCCTTCGCTGGATGACCAGGAACAACTCGTCCGCGGCGAGTCGCTCGATTTGAACATAAGCATAGGGGAGCAGTGGCATGCGCGGTGAGACCTTCGTGCTCGTCCACTCGAGCTTGCGGCCTTCCTTGTTCTTCCGCTTCACGGGCCGACCGGAGCTCAGCTGCATCGAGAAAAGATCGAAAAACCTGCGGGGCCCCACGCCCATGAAGGGAACGAAGACGACCCTCCCCTTGACGTCCTGGCCGTCCATCAACGCGATGGAGTCATCGTGCAGCCGGAGGGCATGGCTCTTCGGATAGGGCTCGACGAAGTACACCCGCTCGATTCCCGCGGCCACGATGTGCTTCGCACAGTTGTGACAGGGGAAAGTCGTTGCGTAGAGGTGGGCTCCCCGCGTGGGAGCTCCCATCCGGGCGCAGGCGGACAGGGCCGCCATCTCAGCGTGTACCTCGCGACTGTACTCGGTGATGTCCAGCAAGCCCGTGTCCGCGAAGAGTTCCCGGCCTTCCTCGTAGAGGGCGTTGTCTCCATCCTGTGCCCTGGAGTCCTGGCCGAAGTGCTTCCTCACCTTGCGCATGATGCCCACGACGAGCTTGCGCTTGAGGACATCATTGGAATCCACGCCGCGTGCACTGTCCCGCTGGTCATGAAGGCCCGGCCAGTATTGGCCACCGCTGTACTGCGGAGCGTCGTTCGCGCCTGTGGCGATGACGTCGCCCGTCTGGCTGGTGACGACGGCCCCGACCTGACGCGCCAGACTGCCGGAGCGCTGCGCGGCGGCGAAGGCCATGAACATGGCGTGCTCTTCCTGGGTGGGCGTCGTCCAGGGCGATCCGAAGACGAGGTCCAGGAAGCGGAAGACCTGACTGCGGGACTCCTCCTCGTTGCCTGTCATGGGGATGAAGACGTCGGACAGCTCGAAGGTGTCGCGCGCGTGCTGCCCGTGCCCTTCCTTCTCGTTCTCGTCTTTCCGGATGAGCTCGCGGGCCCTTTCCTCTGGAATCAGGTGACGGTCCACCAGATTGCGCAGGCGCAGCGACTCCGGCGAGTACACCCCCATCAGGAAGAATCCCGGGCCATAGATGCGTCGAAGGGTGCGCACCTCCGCCGGATGTTTCAGCGAGTGCACGAGGTACACGGCCTGCGAGCGCGGAAACAGGACTTCTTCCTCCCCGTGGCGCACCCGGAGTTCGGCTATCTGTTGCGCGGCATAGAGCGCGAAGATGTCATTCCGCTTCGAAAGGCGTCGCAACTCATTGCCAGCCTCGATACGGCTGGCGATGCGCACGTCCTCTGTTGAGTCCTTCAACGTGAAACCCAGCTTCGACGTCTGCAGCGTCTCCAACAGCCGGGTCACCTTGATGACCCGGGGCTCGTAGTTGAAGCGCTGGAGCCCTTCGGTCAGGAAGCTCTCCATTCGTCGGAGATCCGTCCCCACTGCTCCCACCAGACCCAGCACAACCTCCGTGCGCTGATGGTCAAAACCTTCCAGGGTCCCATCACCCGAAATCCCCATCCGTCCTCCCCCTGCAATCACAAGCAGGGGGGATAGCACCCCCTTCCGACATGGGCTCCGCAGGGACCCTTCCGAAGGAGGCCTTCAGCGCCCGCGCACCGGGTCCTCGTGATGGTCGTGCCCTGGCCCGCCGAACGTTCCGGGCCAGGGTTCCGCCGCGGGCTTCAGGCCCGGGATGGGGAAGCGCCGGAAGCGCGCCTGGCTGTACGCGTACGGCGGATCGCAATCGCCGCACGTCTGCGCCCCGTCCATCATCACCACGCTGTCCGGCCCCAGTTCCAGGAACTGCGCGGGCGTCTCCGCGTTCGACACGGGGCACTGGAACACCTCGGTGCCGTCCTTCGCGCTCACCGCGAACAGCACCGGCCCTGTCGCATCCATGCCCGTGCCCAGCACCACCGTCTCCGGAGGCTGCCCGGGCCACGACGTCCAGCTCGCCAGCCGTACCTCCGGCGCCACCGGGCCCGGCCACCCCTGGAACCCATACGTCCAGGACGGCGCGAGCCCCGGCAGCGCGTAGCCCTCCAACGTCCAACCGCCCGCGGTGGAATCCTCGGACGGCGAGGGGATGACGTGCGCGGACGTCGCCAGCGCGCGGCCCAGCCCCCGGGGGAAGGTCTGCGAGCCCACCGGCTGCCCGTCCTGCGTGCTCAGCGCTTGCGTGGAGCGCTCGTTGAGCAGCAGCCCGTTCACGATGGCCAGCTCGCCCGCGGCGAAGGCCTCCGTCTTGCGCCAGCGCGGCACCCCGTCCTGGGAGAACGCCATCAACAGCGTGGGCGCCCCCGGATACAGCGGCGCCCCCACGTTCTGCGTCTGCCCGAACGCCACGTACAGATCCCCCGCCGCGTCGGACGCCACGCCGTACGGATGCGGGTGGTTGCACTCCGCGAGCAGCGGATCCTGCAAGGCCTGCGCGGACACCATCCCGCCAAAGGCATCCAGCACCACCAGGAAGTACCGCCGGCACAGCGTGTCGCGCGCCGTGCCCGCGGGGTACGCCTCGAAGAGGGCCGCCAGCCGGTCCGGCTGCATCACCCCCAGCCGCGCCATGAACACCGTCGTCAGCCCCTGCGTGAAGTCCGGCCGCGCCGCCGCCAGGTCGAACGTCCACCGGGGCGAGCCCGTCACCCGGTCCAGCAGCGACACCTGCCCGGAGTTCGGCAGGTCCATGCACAACAGCCGGTCGTTCCACAGCATGCACCGGCGCCCGGACACGCTCGCGCGCACCGGCACCGGGCCCGCCGCGTCCAGCAGCGCCGGCACGAAGAAGCCCACCAGCGTCACGTCCCCCGTGGGCCCCACCAGGAGGTCGTGCAGCGCCTCGCCGTTGGACTTCGCGTCGTAGGTCCAGTCCGGCACCACCGCCGTGGCGGCGGGGCGCTCGCACACGGAGCCCTTGCACCTGCCCGGCCCCTGGCACGGGCTGGCCGGCGCGCACGCGAAGTGGTCCGGCGGGTCGCGGCGCTGGCACGTCCCGTCCAGGCACACGTCCGCCGCGTCACAGCCGCGCTCCGGGCCGCAGAACGTCCCGTCCGGCGCCTTCGCCAGCGTGCACCCCACCTTCGGGTCGCACGCACCCACCTGGCACTTCCCGTCCCCCGGACACGGCGGCGCCGGCACCGACGTGCAGCCATCCAGCGGGCTGCACACGTCCGTGGTGCACGCGTTGCCGTCGTCGCAGACGCGCTCCGTGCCCCTGCACCGCCCGGCCGTGCACGTGGCGCCCTGGATGCACGCGTTGCCCGGGTCGCACGCCGTGCCGTCCGGCGCCTCGGCCTCCACGCACGTCTCCGTCGTCACGTCGAACGTGGAGGTGTGGCAGGCCACCGGCGTGGGGCAGTCCGGGAACGGGTTCGCCTCCCCGCGCAGCTCCACCCGCACCTCCCCGCCTCCGGGCGCCCGGCCCACCAGCGTGGCCGTCAGCACGCCCGTCGCCTCCGGCCGGTAGGACAGCCGGACCGGCACCTCGCCCGGCGCCATCCGCGCGGGCAGCCCGTCCGCGAAGAAGGGCGCCGCCAGCGACGTCCAGTCCACGTCCAGCGTCGTGCGGCCCGCGTTCACCACGCGGATCTCCACCACCCGCTCCACCTGGGGGTAGCCAGGCGGGAACGCCACGGACTCCTGGGAGACCCGCAGGAGGCTCCGGGCGCCCGTCAGCGGGGGTTCGTCCCGGCAGGCGCCCACGAAGGCCAGCAGGGCGGCCAGGGCCATTGCCAGGGCTCCAGGCGGCCGGGCGGCAACCCCTGGCCAGCCCGTTGGAGCCTCCGGAAGGCCCGTCAGGCCCCCACTGCCCACCGTCCGCGTGCGTGCCATCGAGCCTCCTGCCCCCTGCCTTTACACCCCTCTCCATCCCCCTGTCCCACGGCACCCCACCCCCCGGGGTTTCAGGATTGGGCACTTTGATGCCTGAGTTTTTTTCAGCCCCAAGGGTTCTGAGTCACTCCAAACCCCCGGAACGACAGGCCTGTCGCAGGGTACGGTTCTGGCAACGGGCGCGGGCATGACCCTGGCCGGCCCTTCGCACGATTCTCCAGGATTGCAGGCGTTCACGGTGCTCATCGCCCGGGGCGTGCAGTCCACCGTGAACGGGCTGTCCGCCGAGGTCCGGCAGGCGGTGCTGGCCGAGCTGTTCCGCATGGGCACGCAGGCCTCCGAGAACCACTCGGGGCACACGCCCTGTCCTCCCTACACCCTGCGCCTGGACGTGGCGGACTGCCGGATACACGTGGAGCTGGACCCCATGCGCACCCGCCTGTCCCTGACCGGCCTCACCCGGCCCCGGCCGCACTAGAGGAACCGTGAACGAGCGGTGGACGTATGGGCCCATGATGCCCCGGCGCGCGGGCTACGAGGAGAGCTGGGAGCTCACCTACCGCGTGGAGCAGCTCCGGGAGCTGGTGGGCCAGGAGCTGCACCTGGACGCCGAGCTCGCGGAGGAGCTGGACGACACCCTGGCCCGCCTGGTCATGCGCAACCAGCGCCTGCGCGCCCTGCAGCGCATGGTGTCCGCGGAACGGGAGCCGGAGGACCTGGTCATGCTCCGCGCCGCGCTGGAGGACATGGACCGGCAGCTGCTCCAGGACCTGCCCGGCCTGCTGGACCGGCTGCGCGCCACGCTCCTGTAGCAGCATGGCGCTTCGCCGGGTGCCTGCCGGTTTCCGACTTGTGCACGGGCCCCGCTTCTTTTCACCAGTCTAATTGGAGTGTTGATCAACTGGTGGAAGCGGTAGGGGAAGCCGAGTTGGGGACAAGTCAGCAAGCCTCCGGATTCATTCACGAATCGGCGATCTGCTACATGTGGGCAAATTGCCGGTTTCCCCCGGGCATCCACAGCGCTGCTTCCAGGCCCCCGGTTGTCCACAGGTCCATCCACACCATCCACAGGTGATCCACAGGGACCTGGGGGGCATCCGAGCGGCAAGGAAGGACCCCGGATGCAACAGCCCTGTTATGGTCCGGCCCGGCTTTCTTCACGACGCGGGCGCCATTCTTCCAAGGCGCTGGAGGATGAGCTCATCGACTTCCATCGGGGCGAGCGCATCGGGAAGTACGAGGTGCTCACGCAGCTGACCGTGGGCGGCATGGCGGAGCTGTTCCTGGGCTACACGTCGGGCCCGGGCGGCTTCCGCAAGTACGTGGTCATCAAGCGCATCCTCCCGGACGCGCGCTCCAATGATCAGTTCGTCCGCATGTTCCTGGACGAGGCGCGCATCACCGCGGCCTTCAACCACCCGAACATCGCGCAGGTGTTCGACCTGGGGGAGGAGGACGACGGGCTCTACCTGGCCATGGAGTTCATCGGCGGGCAGAACCTCAACCAGGTGACCAGCGCGTGCCTGAAGAAGCGCCAGCCGGTGCCGCTGGCCTTCACCCTGTCCGTGGCCCGCGACGTGTGCCTGGCGCTGCACTACGCGCACACCTTCACGTCCCCCGGCGGCGAGGCGAGCCCCGTCATCCACCGCGACGTGGCCCAGAAGAACATCATGGTGACGTACGACGGCACCGTGAAGCTGCTCGACTTCGGCATCGCCAAGGCGAAGAACAGCCTGGAGCGCACCAGCGTGGGCACGGTGAAGGGCACCACCGGGTACATGTCCCCGGAGCAGGTGCGCGGCGATCCGCTGGATGGCAGGAGCGACCTGTTCTCCGTGGGCGTGGTGATGCACGAGCTCATCACCGGCGAGCGGCTCTTCGCGGGCAAGACCGAGCGCGACGAGATGGTGAAGATCCTCGAGGACCCCATCCCGTGGCCCTCGGTGCTCCTGCCGCACATCTCCGAGGACATCTCCCGCGTGGTGATGCGCGCCTTGGAGCGCAACGTGGACCGCCGCTATCCGTCCGGGCGGGACATGGCGCGCGCCATCGAGAAGGCGGCCGGCGGCAAGCTGATGGACGCCGAGCAGCGCGCCGCCCTCATGAAGGGCCTGTTCGCGGAGCGCATGGCGGCCACGCGCTCGCTGCTGGAGAGCGCGGACGTCACGACGAGCAGCCAGGTGCTGGCGTCGGCGAAGCGGGCGCTCCAGAAGGATGACGGCCCCTACCTGCCGGAGCGCAAGGCCACCGCGCTCAGCGTCGTGGAGGCGCGCAAGAAGGCGGAGATCGCCAGGCTGCGCGCGGAGGAGTCCGGCAGCGACGAGACCGCGCTCCCGGTGAAGCGCTCCAGGCTGGGCGTCGTCTGGGCGCTCCTGTCGCTGTCGCTCATCCTGGGGCTGGCCTACGGCGCGTTCCGGCTCACGAAGCTGCTGGAGGACGAGGAGAAGACCTCCCCGCCCGCCCCCATGGGCATGGGACCCATGCTCCCCATCCGGCCGCCCCAGTCCCCCGTGCCCGACGCGGGCGTGGCCATCGCGGACGCGGACAAGGACAAGGACACCAGGGACCGGGGAACGAAGGACCGGGGAACGAAGGACCGGGACCCGGACCGGGACGACTCCGAGCGTGGCGGCCGGAGCCGGAAGAACAAGGGCGAGGTGACGCTCTTCCTGGACGAGCCCGCGGAGGTCTTCCTCAAGAACAAGTCCCTGGGCCACGCGCCGCTGGTGAAGCGCTCGCTGCCGGTGGGACAGGCGGAGCTCATCCTGGTGGGCGAGGACAAGAAGCGCCGGGTGCTCGCGGTGCCGGTGGAGGCGGGCAAGCCCGTGCGCCTCAACCTCAAGCTGAGGGAGCTGCCGGGCCGCTGAGTCCCGGGGTGGACGAAGGGGCGCGCGAAGGAGCGGCACGGGCGGAAGGGGTCCGCTATCTTCCGCCCCTCATGGCCCTCTCCCTTGGCTTCCTGATGGACCCGCTCGAGAGCGTGCGGGTGGACCACGACACGACGTTCTCGCTGATGCTGGAGGCCCAGCGGCGGGGGCACGACGTCTACTACTTCGAACAGGGGTGGCTGCGCTTCAACGGCCGGTGCTCGGAGGCGCGCATGCGCCGGGTGAAGGTGCGGCGCGAACCAGGCCACCACTTCGACGTGCTGGCGGAGGACGTGCGGCCCCTGTCGAAGCTGGACGTGCTCTTCCTGCGCAAGGACCCGCCGGTGGACGCGGACTATCTGCACGCCACGCAGCTGGTGGAGCTGTGTCCGGACCGCATGCCCATCTTCATCAACAACCCGTCCGGCATCCGCGACGCGAACGAGAAGCTCTTCACGCTGAACTACCCGGACCTGATGCCGGAGACGCGCGTGACGCGGGAGCTGTCCGTGGTGCTGGAGTTCGCGGCGAAGAACGCGCAGGGCACCATCCTGAAGCCCATCGACGGCTTCGGCGGCAAGGGCATCCTCTTCCTCGCGCCGGGGGACCGCAACGCGCGCTCCATGGTGGAGCTGCTCACGCAGGGCGGCAAGGAGCCCATCCTCGCGCAGGCGTACGTGCCGGAGAGCCGCCTGGGCGACAAGCGCATCATCCTGGTGGACGGAGACCCGGTGGGCGCGGTGCTGCGCGTGCCGTCGGACGCGGACCACCGGGGCAACATGGCCGCGGGCGGCACGCCGATGAAGGCGGAGATCACCGCGCGCGACCTCCACATCTGCCAGCGCCTCAAGCCCGCGCTCCAGGAGAAGGGGCTGACGCTGGTGGGCATCGACGTGCTGGGCGACTACCTCACGGAGGTGAACGTCACCAGCCCCACGGGCCTGGTGGAGGCCAGCCACCTGGACGGCGTCTCCTGCGAGGCGCGCGTGCTGGACGTGGCCGAGCGGATGCACGGCGCGCGCTGAACGTGGGGCCTGTCACGCTGGAGGACGGCGAGACGCTGGACTCCATTGGCACCGCGGACGTGCGCGTGTTCCAGCGCCGGACGGGCTACCGCTTCACGCTGGACGCGGTGCTGCTGGCGCACTTCGCGGCCACCGAAGGCGGTGACCTGCCCGGGCCGGTGCTGGAGCTGGGCGCGGGCAGCGGCGTGGTGTCGCTGCTGCTGGTGAAGCAGTTCGGCGTCTCGGGCCCGGTGGATGCGCTGGAGCTGCAGCCCGCGGTGCACGCACGGCTGACGCGCGCGGTGGCGCTCAACGGGTGCGAGGGCCGGGTGCGGCCGCTGCTCGGGGACCTGCGGCAGGCCCGGATGCTGTTCACGCCTGGGGCCTACGGGCAGGTGGTGTCCAACCCGCCGTTCCGCCGGGCCCAGGCGGGCGTGGTGAGCCCGGACGCGGAGCGGGCCGTGTCCAAGTCGGAGGTGGCGTGCGACGCGCCCTCCGTGGTCGCGGCGGCGCGGCATGCCCTGCGGCCGGGGGGCGGCGTGAGCCTGGTGTATCCGGCGGCGCGGCTGGCGGAGGTGCTGGGGGTGCTCGCGGGCGCGCGGTTGTTCCCCCGGGTGCTTCGTTCGGTACACGCGCGGGTGGACGCGCCCGCCACACGCTTCCTGGTGCAGGCGCTGAGGGACCAGGACCGGGGGCTGTCCGTGCGAGCGCCGCTCATCGTTCACGGCGAGGGACCTGGCGGGTACAGCGCGGAGGTGGCGGCGCTGATGGACGTGCCGCTGGCGGAGCGGGACGGGGGTTGAGTGCCCGGCCGCGGGGCGTGGGGGCCTGCGAGCGTCGAGGCCGGATGAGCCAATGCGTCACAACGTATGGGGCACTTCACCCACCGGACGCGTGCGTCCCGACGAGGAGAGCCCCATGAACGTGGCGATGCTGAACGAACAACCATCGTTGCTGAAGTCGGCCGCGCTGCTGCCGCCGCGTCTGTCGTTGGGCGCGACGATGATCCACCACGGCCTGGCGAAGCTGAAGAAGGAAGGCATGGAGCAGCAGGTGGGCATGTTCGAGCAGCTGGGCATCAAGCCCGGCAAGCCGTGGCTGCTGGCCACGGGCATCACGGAGCTGGTGGCCGGGGTGAGCTCCATCCTGGGCATCGCGACGCGCTTCACGGCGGTGTCGGTCATCGTCACGCAGGCCATGGCCATCGCGAAGGTGCACAGGAAGAACGGCTTCGACATGACGAAGGGCGGCTACGAGTTCAACCTGGCGCTCATCGCCATCGCGCTGGGGACGTTGATGCGCGGGCCGGGGCGGGTGTCGCTGCACAGCGCGCTGGAGCGGCGGGTGAAGCGTAAGGAGCTGAAGCACTTCCGGCTGCTGCCGCGTCAGCGCCGGGGCTCGATGCTGCTCGACGCGCTGGGGTAGGCGGGGCAGGGCCTTGGAGGGGTGTGGGGGTGTCGCCTGCCCGGCTGCTGGTGAACCGGGCCCGTGGGTGGCGCCCCTGCCCCCGTCCCATCCCGTAAGATGCGCGGGCCATGGCCCCCCCGTCCGTCCTGCTGATGCTGGCGCTCGCCGCGCCCGCCGCCTCCGTCCCCAACTTCTCCACAGCCGAGTCCTCCAGCGCCGCCCGCCTCAACGAAGCGGGCACGGCCTCCGTGCGCTCCGTCATCCGGAACGCGGGAGCCGGACAGCTGGAAGCCGCGGGCCTCGCGTCCGTGCGATTCGCGATGGGGGAAGCGGGGGGCACGGCCGTCTCGATGCGGATGCCCGCGGGCCTCGCCGAGGCCCCTCCGTCCTCCCCTGCATCGGACACCGTCCCCGCCACGGGCGCCACGGCGCAAAGCCAGACAGACTCCCTCTCCGAGGCCGGCCGCATCGCCGTGGAGGCCAGCGTCGGGGCCCTGCGTGCCGCCGCCATCGCGATGCACGGCAAGGCCGGCACCGCGCCCGGACTCGCCGTGGGCAACCCGGACGAGCACTACGCCCGGGGCGTCGCCGCCCTCCAGTCCAAGGACTCCCGCACCGCCATCGCGGAGCTGTCCGCGTGCGTGCAGGCCGCGCCGTCCCGCGCCGACTGCCGCTGGGAACTGGGCTGGGCGTACTCCGTGGAAGGCCGCTGGGCGGACTCGCTCACGCAGTGGACGCAGGTGCGCGCGCTCAATCCCAACCAGCCGGACCTGGAGGGCGCGCTCACGCAGGCCCGCAACCAGGCCGCGCTCCAGGCGAAGCTCGCGCAGCCCGTGGACAGCACGCCCCGCCCTCCCCCGCCCCCGGGCGCGAAGCTGCGCATCCGCGCCGCCGGTGACCTGATGCTCGGCACCACCGTGCCGGAGGGCTACCTGCCCCCCGAGGGCGGCGGCAGCGTCATCGCGGCCGTGCGCCCCCTCCTGGAGGACGCGGACCTCACCTTCGTGAACCTCGAAGGGCCCCTGTGTGACACCGGCAAGACCACCAAGTGCCGCTCGCCCGCGAACTGCTACGCGTTCCGCTCGCCCACGTCCTTCGGTGAGTACCTGAAGCAGGCCAGCGTGGACGTGGTCTCCACCGCCAACAACCACTCCGGCGACTTCGGCGAGGAGTGCCGCCGCGCCACCGAGTCCACGCTGGACGCGCTGGGCATCGCCTGGAGCGGTCCGCCGGGCAGCGTCGCCACGCTGGAGCGCAACGGGCTGAAGATCGGCCTCGTGGCCTTCCACACGTCCCCGGGCTGCAACCACCTCAACAACCTGCCCACCGCCACCGCGCTGGTGAAGCAGACCGCCGCCACGCACGACATCGTCATCGTCTCCTTCCACGGCGGCGCGGAGGGCGGCAAGGCCCTGCACGTCCCGCAGGGCAAGGAGATGTTCTTCGGCGAGGACCGCGGCGACCTGCGCGCCTTCACCCACGCGGTGGTGGACGCGGGCGCGCACCTGGTGCTCGGCCACGGCCCGCACGTCGCGCGCGCCATGGAGTTCTACCAGGGCCGCCTCATCGCCTACTCCATGGGCAACTTCGCCACCTACGGCCGCTTCAACCTCAAGGGTCCGCAGGGCCTGGGCATGATCCTCGAGGTGGAGCTGGACGCGAACGGCCGCTTCTCCAACGGCCGCATCCTCCCCACGAAGCAGGTGGGCGAGGGCATCACCCAGCCGGACCCGGACGCCAACGTCGTCTCGCTGGTGCGCAAGCTCACCCTCGAGGACTTCCCCGACACGGGCGCCCGCATCGCCGACGACGGCCGCCTCTCTCCGCGCAAGTCACCCGCCACCGTCACCAACACCGTGCCGTAGCACCGAGCCTTCCTGACAACGCCGCACCCACACCCACGGAAGGCCGCGCCTTTCGTGGGTGTTTTGCATGTCACGCATCGCGCCTCACCGTCAGGGAATGCGCGCTTCGCTGAAGCCGGGCTGCTGCCTCGGCTGTCATGCGCTTCATTGCGCCTCCAAGCGTGCCGCGCCGTGCAAGGCGCGAGCGTGCGGCGTGCGCTAAGACAGACTCCGACGTGCCTGCCCATCGACTCCCACGACTGACCTCGCTGCGCCCGTTCGACTCCCCCGGCTACTTCGCGGTGTGGCTGGGCGCGCTCATCTCCAACATCGGCACCTGGATGGAGACGGTGGCGATGGGCGTGTACGTCACGCAGACCACCGGCAAGGCCGAGTGGACGGGCGCCGTCGTCGCGCTGTCGTTCCTGCCCGCGGTGATTCTGGCGCCGGTGGGCGGCGCGCTCGCGGATCGCTTCGACCGGCGCGCGTACGCGGGGCTGGGCGCCATCCTCCAGGCGGCGCTCGCGGCCGTGCTGACGGTGCTGGCGTTCCGGGGGCAGCTGACGGTGCCCGTCATCGGCGTCATCTCGTTCCTCAACGGGTGCGTGAGCACGCTCACCTATCCGGCCTTCTCCGCGCTGCTCGCGGAGCTGGTGCCGCCGGAAGACCTGCACCTGTCCACCAGCCTCAACTCCGCGCAGTTCAACCTGGGCCGCATCCTGGGCCCCACGCTGGCCGCGGTGGTGTTGCAGGCGGGTGGGCCCGCGTGGGCGCTGCTCGCGAACACGCTGTCCTTCTTCGCGGTGCTGGTGGCCCTGTGGCGCGTGGTGCCGCCCGCGCGTGACCCCGCCGCGAAGCGCGAGCCGCTCTGGGACGGCATCCGGCGCGGCATCACGGTGGCGCGCGACGACGAGGACATCTCGCTGGTGCTGGTGGCCACCTTCTTCGTGGCCGCGCTGGTGGCGCCCTTCATCGGCCTGGTGCCGGTGTTCGCCATTCGCGAGCTGGGCCAGGGTGCGGCGGCCACGTCGTTGCTGGTGACGTGCCAGGGCGCGGGCGCGGTGACGGCGGCGCTGGGCGTGGGCACGCTCGCGGAGATCTTCGGACAGCGCAAGCTGCGCGGCTACGCGGCGACGACCATCGCGGTGCTGGCGGGCGTGTACTGGCTGGCGCCCACGCTCCAGGTGGCCGCGGTGTGCATCTTCTTCCTCGGCGCCAACTACCTGGTGCTGATGAGCAGCCTGAGCGCGGCCTGCCAGGGCCGCGTGCCGCGCGAGCTCCAGGCGCGCATGGGCAGCCTCTACAGCATGGTGCTGGGCGCGGGCTATTCGCTGGGCGTCTGGTTCCAGGGCGCGCTCGCGGACCGCATGAACCTGCGCTTCGTGACCATCGGCTCGGCGGCCGTCTTCCTCGCGCTGGTGCTCACCACGCGCCTGCTCAAGCCCGCGCGCTTCGAGAACGAGCCCCTGGCCCCGGCCCAGGCGGACGTCCAGCCGTTCTCCGACAGCGCTCACTGACGCGCAATCAGTCCTCCTCCAGGTCCCGCTTCAGCTTCGACAAGAGCTTCACCGCGTGCGTGGCGTACGAGGAGATCCACCGCGAGTGGATGTCCTGGATGGGCGCCGCGTTGAGGTGGTTCCACCGCGTGCGCCCATCCTTGTGGGACAGCACCAGCTCCGCCTTCTCCAGCACCTTGAGGTGCTGCATCACGGTGCAGCGGTCCAGGGTCTTCTCGAAGTGCTCGCACAGCTCACCCGTGGTCCGGGGCGCGTCCTTCAACAGGTCCAGGATGGCCCGCCGGCGCGAGTCCGCCAGCGCCTTGAAGATGAGATCGTCCTGGTCGCTCCTTGACATGTTATATTTATATAACATATTTCGGGGCCGGACCAGTTCCCAGCAAGGGGTGGCTCATGGAGCCGAAGTTCCAGGTGCAGTTGAAGATCCGCAAGCCGGTGGCGCAGGTCTTCGAGGCGGTGGTGGACCCCTCGAAGCTGAGCGGCTACTTCGTGAAGACGAGCAGCGGGCCGCTGGCGGCGGGCGCGACGGTGAAGTGGAGCTTCGCGGAGGCGCCGGGGGAGTTCGACGTCATCACGCGCGAGGTCGTCCCGAACGAGCGCATCGTCTTCGAGTGGCCCTCGGACCGTGGCGCCCTCACGCGCGTGGAGATGTCCTTCGTGCCGCTGGACGCAAGCAACACTCTGGTGAAGGTGAGCGAGTCCGGGTGGAAGCCGGACGACAAGGGCTTCGAGGCGTCCTACGGCAACGCGGGTGGCTGGATGCACATGATGACGTGCCTCAAGGGCTACCTGGAGTTCGGCATCAACCTCCGGGAGGGCGGGGCGCTCTGAAATCCGCGACGCGGGGGAATGTCCCGGCCAGACTGCCGTTCCCGCGCGTCCCGTTCCTTCCAGGAGACCCCATGTCCTCCGTCCGCGTCCCCGCCCTGCTGCTCTCCGCCCTGCTCCTGTCCGCTCCAGCCGCGAACGCGCAAGAGGCGAAACGCGCGCCGGAGGCGCTGGGCCTGGGCATGGAGGGCTACCCCTACCCCGCCCCCGTGCAGTTCCTGCCCGTGAAGTTGGAGGGCCAGGACCTGCGCATGGCGTACATGGACGTGAAGCCCACGGCCAACGCCAACGGGCGCACCGTGGTGCTGCTGCACGGCAAGA
This sequence comes from Corallococcus exercitus, assembly GCF_042231735.1. Taxonomy (GTDB): domain Bacteria; phylum Myxococcota; class Myxococcia; order Myxococcales; family Myxococcaceae; genus Corallococcus; species Corallococcus exercitus_B. Next base: position 6,849,731 of record NZ_CP102577.1, on the reverse strand, counting down.
ACTTCTTCGGCGCGTACTGGAAGGACACGATTCGCGCCCTCACCGGCGCGGGCTACCGCGTCGTCGTGCCGGACCAGGTGGGCTTCGGCAAGTCGTCCAAGCCGGCCATCGCGTACAGCTTCCACACGCTGGCGTCGCTGACGAAGCAGGTGCTGGACACGGTGGGCGTGAAGCAGGCCGCGGTGGTGGGCCACAGCATGGGCGGCATGCTCGCGACGCGCTTCGCGCTGATGTACCCGGAGGTGACGACGCAGCTGGTGCTGGAGAACCCCATCGGGCTGGAGGACTACCGCGAGGCCGTCCCCTGGAAGTCCACCGAGGACCTCTACCAGGAGAACCTCAAGGCCACGGAGGAAGGGCTGCGCAAGTACCAGCGCGGCTACTACGTGAAGTGGAAGCCCGAGTACGACGAATACGTCCAGGTCCTCTACCGCCAGACGCTCAGCGGCGAGTACCCGCGCCTGGCCTGGGTCTCCGCCGCCACGCAGACGATGATCTACGAGCAGCCCGTGGTCCATGAGTTCCCGCTCGTGAAGGTGCCCACGCTGGTGGTGATTGGCCAGGAGGACCGCACGGTGGTGGGCAAGGGCAGCGTGCCGCCCGCGCTGTTGCCGAAGCTGGGGCAGTACCCCGCGCTGGGGAAGAAGACCGCCGCCGCCATCCCGGGCGCCACGCTGGTGGAGCTGCCCAACGTGGGCCACATCCCCCACTTCGAGTCGCCGGAGAAGTGGCACGCGGCCCTGCTGGACTTCCTGCGCAAGGGCTCGAAATAGTCCACGCATGCATCGCGTCCGGGTGGTGCGCCACGCGTCCGCGCGGGGCGGATGGGAGATGGCGCTGGCCACGCCGCCGCCGGCGCTGGCGCCGCTCGTCCGGGACTACTGCGGCTATCGCGAGGCCATGCCCCAGCCGATGCGCCGGCAGGAGCTGCCCGGCGTGCAGGTGGTGCTCATCCTGGAGTTCGGACCGCTGCTGAAGCACCTGGACGACGCGGGCCGGGTGACGCGCCACCGCTCCGGCTTCGTCGCGGGCCTGGACGAGCGCTGGAGCACCACCGAGCACGGCGGCGTGTCCCACGGGCTCCAGGTGAACCTCACGCCCCTGGGAGCCCGCAGCGTCTTCGGCGTGCCCATGCACGAGCTGTCCCACCGCGTGACGGGCCTGGAGGACCTCTGGGGCGGCGAGGCGCGGCGGCTGGTGGAGCAGCTGGAGGAGGCGCCGGACTGGGAGACGCGCTTCGCTCGCGCGGACGCGTTCCTGCTCCAGCGCGTGGAGCGCGGTCCAAAGGTGGAGGCCGGGGTGCGGTGGGCGGTGGAGCGCATCCAGCGGACGGGGGGCCAGGTGGACATCGCCACGCTGGCGGGTGAGCTGGGGCACAGCCACAAGCACCTCATCCACCAGTTCCATGAGCAGGTGGGGCTGCCGCCGCGACGGCTGGCGCGCCTGCTGCGCTTCGACCGGGCGGTGGAGCGCATCAAGGCCGGAGGTCCGGTGCGCTGGGCGGAGTTCGCGGTGGAGCTGGGCTATTTCGACCAGGCGCACCTGAACCGGGACTTCCGCCAGTTCACCGGGGGACCGCCGTCCGCCCTGCTGCGCCGCTCGCTGCCCGACGCGGGGGGCTTCGAATCCGGCTCGCAGGTGAAATCCGTACAAGAAGCGCCCCAGGGGGATGGGCAGGATGCGCGGTGAAAGGAAGACATCGCCATGTCCACACCCCTGCCCAGCCTCTATCCCTTCATCCACTACGCGGACCCCGAGGCCGCCCTGCGCTTCCTGAAGCAGGCCTTCGGCTGCGAGGAGCGGGTCGTCTACCGCTCGCCTGACGGCGCCATCGGCCACGCGGAGCTCACGCTGGGCCATGGGCTCGTGATGTTCGGAGGCACCGGCAACAGCCGGCTGAAGATGACCGCGTCGAAGCAGGTGCCGGTGAAGAACCAGGGCATCTACGTGGTGGTGACGGACCCGGATGCGCTCTACGCGCGGGCGAAGGCCGCGGGCGCGAGCATCGCGATGGAGCTGCACGACACGGACTACGGCTCGCGGGACTTCAGCGCGCTGGACCCGGAAGGGAACGTCTGGAGCTTCGGCACGTACCAGCCGCTCGCCGCGCCTGCGCCCAAGGGGTGAGACAGGAAGGTGCGTCCATGCAAGGCTTTCCCCATGAAGCTCTTGCTGGGACCCATCCTGTACGCCAGGGCGCAGGCCACGCCGGACCCGAAGTCCCACGACGTGTGGAGCTTCTTCGTCAACGTGTTCCTCGACAGCACGTCGGCGAAGAAGCCTCCGGCGTTGCGGCTGTGTTTCAAGGACGCGAAGGGCCAGCGGGTCGCGGTGTTCGACCAGGCGACGGCCGCCGTGGACTTCACCGCGTTGCCCAAGAGCACCCGGGGCGTGGTGTGGCGCTGGGAGGTCGTCCTGCCGCGCACGGACGTGGCCCAGCGGCTGTCCTATCACTTCGAATCGCCCGACACGCCCGGCGTGCCGGTGACCTTCGAGCGTCCGCCGCCGCGGGATGACCGGCCGTGGTCCTCGCGGGTCATCCCGCCGGAGCCGCTGGTGGTGTCCGACGTGGTCGTCCCCGCGAGGGGCGTGTCGCCGAACATCGCGTTCTTCTCCTGCAACGGCGCCAGCCGTGCGAGTGATTGGAGCGACCTGGCACAGCCCTTCGCGCTCTGGGAGCGGATGCTGCAACACCACCAGAAGGACCCGGCGGACCCGGCGAAGACGCCGGGGTTCCAGCTGCTGATTGGCGGTGGGGATCAGCTCTACGCGGACTCGCTGCACAACACGATGGATGTGTTGAACGCGTTCATGAAGCTGTGCCGCTCGGAGCGGATGACGCTGCCGGTTCCGGACGGGCTGGAGGAGCGGCTGCTCGTGGAATACGTCTGGCTCTACCGGGAGCGGTGGGGCGGGAGCCAGGGCATCGCGCCGATGCTCAGGCGGGTGCCGGGCCTCTTCATGTGGGACGACCACGACATCTTCGACGGGTGGGGTTCGCACGAGGAGCTCCAGCGGGCCCCCTGGTACCGGGCCATCTACAGCGCGGCGGCGAGGGCCTTCGAGGCCTTCCAGCGAGGCTGGCTGGACCAGCCGGCGACGGCGCGCGAGCCGGACGACCGGGGCGTGGTGCGGCCCGTGCAGCACTACTTCCAGACGTTCTGTTTCTCCACGGCGGACTGCGACCTGGACGTGGTGTTGCTGGACCTGAGGAGCGGGCGGACCAGCCGGGTGATGGATACAGAGGACGCGCATCCGCAGTCCGAGTTCACGGTGATGAGCCGGTCACAGTGGGACGCGTTCGACGCCTGGCGGGACGAGCACCGCCAGCGGCCGGAGAACGGCAAGAAGGCGAGGCACGTGCTGGTGGTGTCGTCGGTGCCGCTGGTGCACCTGCGCTTCGGGCCGGCGATGGAGCGCATGAGCGGAGGTGGCGTCGACCTGCGCGACGACCTGTTGGACCAGTGGGAGTCCGCGGTGCACCGGGGCGAGCGCACGCGGATGTTGATGAACCTGTTCTCGCTGGCGAAGAAGTCCTACTGCGCGGTGACGGTGTTGTCCGGAGACGTGCACGTGGGGGCGAGGGCGCGAGTGCGGTCACGCAACCCGGACCACCTGGTCCCCGCGCTGGGCACGGTGGGAGAGGTGTTCATCGAGCAGGTGACGTCCTCGCCCATCGTGCATCCCCCGCCGGGGTGGCTCGCGTTCAAGGGGATGCTGGCGCTGTCGGAGGACTCGCGGGAGGACCTGCCGGGGTTCCTGCAGACGGAGCTGTTGCCGGTGGGCAAGGAGCTGTACCTGCGGGACCGCAACTGGCTGTCCATCCGCCTGGAGCGGCCGAAGCACCACGACACGACCGCGCGTCCGAAGCTCTGGGTGAAGTGGATCGCGGAGAAGGAGGTCCTGCCGATGGAGGTGGTGGTGGAGCCACCGCCCTTCCCCACCGTGGGTTGAAGGTCAGCGGACCGGGAGCTCGCGGAAGGAGATGCCCGTCCATCCACCCTGCTCCACCGCGTCCTTGAAGCGGTCCGTGCCGATGAGCAGCGTGCTGAAGTTGCCTGCGCGGAAGAGGTCGGTGTCCGTGGGGAGTGAGGCCCCGTCGAGGATGGGGTCCTCCGGAAGACGGACACCCAGTCGTCCGCAGGTGGCGCAGGGCGGTTCCATGTCGGGAGGAAGGCAGTCCGGATGGAGCTGGCCGCGCGGTTCGAGTTGAAGCTCGAGGATCTCCGGAGGCGTCTTCTGACGGAACCGCAGCTCCGTCTTGCATCCCAGCAGCCCTCGGATGCCGGCGGCCTGAAGGCTGTCGAAGGCGTCACGCCGCACGAGGATCCAGCAGCTTTCGAGCCCTGAGAAGGGGGCGAACCGACCCGTCGCGGTACCCACCAATGGACCGAAGGACGTACCGGGTGGCAGTCGTGCACCGGGAGGAGCCAGGGGGCGTACCAGCTCGCGAAGGCGGGCGAGTTCGTGGAGGGGTTCGGGGCGGGCTTCTTCGAACTCTCCTCGCTCGGAAAGGCCGGACAGATCCACGGCGGGGTATTGATGTCCCCAACTCGACCATGTGGCGCCGCAGCTCGGACAATCCTTGAGGCCGGGCAGCCCCCACTTGTGAGCGGCGTTGTAATCTGCGCTGTAGAGCGCCTGAGCCGCCTCGTCATTGCGCAGCCAGAAGAAACGGGTCATGGAGGTCGGTCCTCGAACGAGCGAGGGTCAGTTGTACTTCTCGATGGGGCCACCCAGAAGCTGGAAACGGTAGATGAGTTCCCCAGCATGCCTGTAGATCTCCAGAGGTTTGGCATCTCCGTTCGTCAATTGGAACTCGCGCCAGGCCTTGTTCCACAAGCCACCTCTGGACCCGCCAGCATGGATGCGTCGGTGGACATGCACAGGGATGGGAATCGTGTACTGGTGGATGTCGATCCCCTTGAGCCTGAACCACCCAGCAAGGTCCGTGGCCTGCGGGAAGATGTGATGCTTCTCGAACTTCCCTGCCGGCAACTGCCGCAGAGGAGGGACGGGCTTCGGATTCCCGTACCAGGGGAACACCATCACGGGCTCCGCATCACCCGGCAGGCCCATGCTGCCGCCCCAGTTGCGCCGAGGCCCGCTTCCTGGCGCGGGAGCCACCGCCACGGGAGGCGGCCTGGGCGGAAACCCTCGCGCCAGCACCACCTCCCCAGGCACGTCCTCGCACCGGAAGAAGCCGCAGGCCGTGTCCCCACAGACCAGGGTCACACAGGCATCGGCGCTGGCATCACCGCACTCCGCTTCGGCTTCATCCCAGCGCTGCTGGAGCGGCGTGCTGGACGCGCACGCCGTCAGCCACAGCGCCAGGAATGTCAGCATCTTTCGCATGGCGGAAAAACCTACTCATATCCGGCGTCCCTGTGACCAACGTCAGACTTGAAGACCTGGGCAACGCAACGACCCTCGCCGCCCTTCGCGATCCCCGGTGGGAACCGGAGCTCCGTGCCTTCGAGGACCTCAATCCCTGCACCTTCCGGGACATCGACACAGGTGTGGATGTCCCTGGAAGCATCGACACGGGTGACGGTCCCTACGTCATCCAGATCAACGGTCCACTCAAGACAAAGGACCACCTCCATCTCTGGACGGACGACTACCTTCCTGGGCTCGTCATCGTCCGGGGAGATCTTCACGCCCGAACGCTGTCGTTCGGCAACGGAGCCCGGATCTTCGTCGAGGGCTCCGTCCTCGTGGAGGACTGTCTCTTCGGCCAGTACGGGGACCGCAACGCGGTCCTCAGTGCCAAGGGTGAGATCCGGGCGCGGGCGGTCTTCCTCGACCACAGTGCCCGTGTCTACGCGGACGGAGGCATGCGGTCCCTGATATACGCGCCGCAAGGAAGCTGGGAGTCCCTGACACCGGACATCGAGAACGAAGGCACGGGGGACGGCGCCCGGTTCTTCGACCCCTCGGTGCTCGACCGTTACGGAGACCTCCACTTCCGTCAGGCCATTGAAGCCGCACGCGCCGGGAAGCCCCTGTTCCTGCCCGGCGTCGAAGAGCGCTTTCCCCTGCGACTGTCTTCCAGAAAGACAGTCTGAACTTCAGGACCGCACGGGCAGCTCGCGGAAGGAGATGCCCGTCCATCCGCCCTGCTCCACCGCGTCCTTGAAGCGGTCCGTGCCGATGATCATGGTGCTGAAGTTGCCGACTCGGAACAGGTCCCTGTCCGTAGGCAATGAAGCACCGTCGAGAATGGGATCGTCCGGACGGCGGAATCCCTGTCGTCCGCAGGTGGGACAGGGCGGCTCCAGGTCGGGCGGAAGGCAGTCACGGTGCAACAAGCCGCGCGGTTCAAGCTGGAGCTCAAGGATGTCCGGAGGCGTCTTCTGCCGGAACCGCAGCTCCGTCTTGCAGCCCAGCAGTCCACGGATGCCCGCGGCCTGGAGACCGTCGAGCGCATCGCGGCGGACGAGCATCAGCGAGGTCCCCTGCCAGGTGAACGGTCCGAACTGACCGGATGCAGTGCCTGTGAGCGGACCGAAGCTTGTTCCGGGAGGAAGAACTGCATTGGGTGGCACCAGAGGGCGCACCAGTTCCCGAAGACGGACGAACTCGTGAAACGGCTCGGGCCGGGGTTCTTCGAATTCCCGATGCTCGGGGATGAGTGAAAGGTCCACGGCGGGGTATTGATGCCCTGATCCACCCCAAGTCAGGCCGCACCCCGGACAATCCTTGAGGCCAGGAAGTCCCCACCTGTGTGCAGCATCAAAGTCTCCGCTGTAACGGGAGGTGGCTGCCTCGTCGTCGCGCAGCCAGAAAAAGTGGATCATGGACCGTCATGCCTCGGATGGATGAAGGCTCAGTTGTACTGCTGGATGGGGCCACCCAGGAGCTGGAAGCGATAGATCAGTTCCCCGGCATGTTTGAAGATTTCTTGAGGAGGAGCGAGGTCGTTCGCGTTCTTGAACTCGCGCCAAGCCTTGTTCCACAAGCCGCCGCTGGATCCTCCACTGTGAATGCGTCGGTGGACGTGTAGGGGGATGGGGATCGTATACTGGTGGATGTCGATGCCCTTCTCCTTGAACCACCGGGCCAGGTCCTGAGCCTGCGGGAAGATGTGATGCTTCTCGAACCTCCCCGCCGGAAGCTGCCGCTGAGGAGGCACGGGCCTGGGATTCCCATACCAGGGGAACACCATCACGGGCTCCGCATCACCCGGCAGGCCCATACTGCCGCCCCAGTTGCGCCGGGGCCCGCTTCCCGGCGCGGGAGCCACCGCCGCGGGTGGCGGCCTTGGCGGAAACCCGCGCGCCAGCACCACCTCCCCAGGCACGTCCTCGCACCGGAAGAAGCCGCAGACCGCGTCCCCACAGACCAGGGTCACACAGGCATCGGCGCTCGCGTCACCACACTCCGCTTCGGCTTCATCCCACCGCTGCTGGAGCGGCGTGCTGGACGCGCACGCCGCCATCCACAGCACCAGCGCACAGAACGTCAGGCTTCTCATAGGGGATAAACCTACTCAGATTCGGTCTCATGCCGCGCGGTGAGGCTTTCTTCCTCGCCTCCTGTCAGTGCGTCCCTGCCACGGGGTAGCGTCAGCCCATGGGCTTCTGGAAGATGCTTCTGGGGAAACACGCGGGTGCGGACAGCCGCGAGGAGGGTCGGGTGGCCTCCAAGGTCATCTCTCCGCTGCCGCCAGACAGGGTCCTGGCCGGAGGACTTCCGCTGCACGCGATCGCGGGCACGCTGCACAGCCCTTCCAAAGGGCCTGATGCCTTCGAAGCGAATCCAGCCTTCGTGGCACTCCTCCACCGAGTGGTCCGCGAGTGCGCGCCCACCGATCCAGGCGCCCAGGCCGAGGCACAACGCATTGGCAAGGGCTGGCTCTATATCGTGGATCAACGGCGGCCTCCCGGTGAGGAGGGCGTGCCTCCAGAGGACATCGTCGGCTACTTCGCCGTCAAATCCGGGCGGATCAACACGGAGGGGTATACGCCGAACGCGGGTCACCGCGTCTTCACGCACCTCGGGCTCGTCCGCCTTCCTGGGATGCTCCAAGACGTGCTTGTCACACGAGCAGCCGAAGACGTTCGAGAATGACAATCGAACGGTGAGGACTTCAGGACCGCACGGGCAGTTCTCGGAAGGAGACGCCCGTCCAACCGCCCTGCTCCACCGCGTCCTTGAAACGGTCCGTGCCGATGAGGACGGTGCCGTAGTCGCCCAGGCGGAAGAGGTCGATGTCCGTGGGCAGTGAGGCTCCGTCGAGGATGAGGTCCTCCGGAAGGCGAAGGCCCACACGTCCGCAGGTGGGACAGGGCGGCGCCAGGTCAGGCGGAAGGCAGTCGCGGTGCATCCGGCCGCGCAGTTCGAGTTGAAGCTCGAGGATCTCCGGGGGGGCCTTCTGCCGGAACCGCAGCTCCGTCTTGCACCCGAGCAGCCCTCGGATGCCCGCGGCCTGGAGGCTGTCGAAGGCGTCACGTCGCACGAGGATCCAGCAGCTTTCGAGCCCCGAGAAGGGAGCGAACTGACCCGATGCACGGCCGACCAGCGGGCCGAAGGTCGTCCCAGGGGCAAGCTCGGAGCCTGGGGGCGCCAGTGGGCGTACCAGCTCCCGGAGACGCGCGAACTCGTGGAACGGTTCGGGCCGGGGTTCTTCGAACTTGGCTCGTTCAGGAAGGTTCGACAGGTCCACCGCAGGGTAATGGTCCCCCCAGGTGCCCCAGGTCACACCGCATCCCGGGCAGTCCTTGATACCGGGCAAGCCCCATTTCGGCGCGGCATCGAAGTCACCCGTGAAGGAGTTCCTGACCACCTTGTCAGTGCGCATCCTGAAAAAGCGCGTCATGGCCATTTGATCCTCACGATGGACGGTCAGTTGTACTGCTGGATGGGACCGCTCAGAAGCTGGAAGCGGTAGATGAGCTCTCCAGCGTGCCGAAAGATTTCTTGTGGTGAAGCACCTCGGTTGTCTGTGCTGAATTCACGCCACGCCTCATTCCACAGGCCACCCTTGGGCCCTCCGCTATGGATGCGCCGGTGGACATGCACGGGGATGGGGATCGTGTACTGGTGGATGTCGACACCTCGATCCTTGAACCACCGGGCAAGGTCCGGGGCCTGAGGGAAGATGTGGTGCTTCTCGAACTTCCCCGCCGGAAGCTGCCGCTGAGGAGGCACGGGCTTGGGGCTCCCGTGCCAGGGGAACACCATCACGGGCTCCGCATCGCCCGGCAGGCCCATGCTGCCGCCCCAGTTGCGCCGGGGACCGCTCCCCGGCGCGGGAGCCACCGCCGCGGGTGGCGGCCTTGGCGGAAACCCGCGCGCCAGCACCACCTCCCCAGGCACGTCCTCGCACCGGAAGAAGCCGCACGCCGTGTCCCCACAGACCAGGGTCACACAGGCATCAGCACTCGCGTCACCGCACTCGGCTTCGGCTTCGTCCCACCGCTGCTGCAGCGGCGTGCTGGACGCGCACGCCGCCAGCCACAGCACCAGCGCACAGAACGTCAGGCTTTTCCTCATGGCGGAAAAGCCTAGCATTCACAGTCAGAGCAACGATCCCTCCACCAATCGCAACACATCCGCGAGCACTCCCGCCGCCGTCACCGCCGCTCCCGCGCCGTATCCTCGAATCACCAGCGGCGTGGGGCTGTACCGCTCCGACAGGAAGCTCAGCGCGTTCTCTCCTCCCTTCACCGCCGCCAAGGGGTGCTCCAGCGGCACCGGCACCAGGCCCACGCTCACGCCCTCCGGTCCCACGCTGCCCACGTAGCGCAGCACCTTCCCCTCCTTCCGGTGCGCGTCCACCCTGCGCTGGAAGACCTCATCCACTTGCGGAAGCCGCGCCAGGAACTCCGGCAGCGGCCCCTTCGCGTCGAACTCCTCCGGCAACAGCGACGCCAGCGCCACCTCCTCCAGCTCCAGCGTGCGCCCCAGCTCACGCGCCAGGATGAGCACCTTGCGCGCCACGTCCGTGCCCTCCAGGTCGTCTCGCGGATCCGGCTCCGTGAAGCCCTTCTCCATCGCCGTGCCCACCGCCTTCGACAGCGGCACCCCGGCCTCCGTCAGCCCCAGGATGAACGACAACGAACCCGACAGGATGCCCTCCACCCGGTGCACCGTGTCGCCCGTGCGCAGCAGGTTCTTCAACGTGTCGATGACCGGCAGCCCCGCCCCCACGTTCGTTTCGTAGAGGAACTTCCGCTGGTGCCGCACCGCCGTCTCTCGCAGCGCCGTCCAGTGCTCCTGCCGCCCAGAGTTGGCCTTCTTGTTTGCCGTCACCACGTGCAGCCCGGACGCCATCAGCTCGGGATAGCCCAGCGCCACGTCCTCGCTGCTCGTGCAGTCCACGAAGATGGGCCGGCCCGGCCTGCGCGCCTTCGCCCATGCTCGGAACGTGTCCAGCGTGAAGCCGGACTCGCTCGCCTCCAGCCGCGCCTTCCAGCCGTCCAGCGCCACGCCCTCCGGGGCCACCAGGCTGTGTCTGCTGTTGGCAATGGCACACACCCGCAAATCCAACCCATGCGCCCGCAGCTTCGGCGCCTGCTGGTGGATCTGCCGCAACAGCTCCCCGCCCACCGTGCCCACGCCCGCCACCAGCAGCTCCACCACCTCCGTGGTGCCAAAGGCCTTGCGGTGCACGTGCGCCATCGCTCGCGGCCCGTCCTCGCGCGAAATCACCGCGGAGATGCTTCGCTCGCTGGACCCCTGCGCGATGGCCGCGATGCTGCAATCCACATCCGCCAGCGCGCTGAAGAACGTCCCCGCCACGCCCACCCGGTGCCGCATCCCGTCCCCCACGATGCTCAACACCGCGAGCCCCGGCTGGTGCTCGATGGGGTCCACCTTCCCGGCCTCGCGCTCCACCTCGAACGCGTCCTCCAGCGCCAGCACCGCCTTCGCGGCCTCCGCCTCCCCCACGCAGAAGCTGATGGAGGACTCACTGGAGCCCTGGGTAATCAGCACCACGGAGATGGAAGCGCGCGCCATCGCCTCGAAGACGCGCGCCGCCGTGCCTGGCACGCCCTTCAACCCCGCCCCCGCGATGTTGATGAGCGCGATGTCCGGCAGGAACGACAGTCCGCGCACCGGGTGCCTCGACGACGGCGCCGTGGCCGTCACCCGCGTGCCCGGATGCTCCGGCCGGAAGCTGTTGCACACGCGCACCGGGATGCCGCGCTCCCTCGCGGGGGCAATGGACTTCGGGTGCAGCACCTTCGCGCCGAAGTAGGCCAGCTCCATCGCCTCCTCGAAGCTCACCTCCTCCAGCGCGAACGCCTCCGGCACCAGCCGCGGGTCCGCGCTGTAGATGCCGTCCACGTCCGTCCAGATCTCCAACAGCCGCGCATCCAACGCCGCCGCCGCCAGCGCCGCCGAGTAGTCCGACCCACCCCGCCCCAGCGACAGCGTCTTGCCCCGCGCGTCGCCTCCGAAGAAGCCCGGCATCAACATCAGCCCCGGCCCGTTCTCGCGCAGCGTCGCGAACCGCGCGCGGATCTCCTCCACCCGGGGCGTCGCCTGGAGCGGGTCTCCCGTGCACACCAGCACCTGCCTCGGGTCCACGCTCACGGGCGCCAGGCCCCGCGCCTCCAGCAGCGCCGCGAGCAGCAGGCACGACGCCCGCTCCCCCAGCCCCGACAGGTGCGCGAGCACCGTCGGCGAGCACTCCCGCAGCAGCCCCACGCCCTGCAACAGCCCTCGCAGCTCGACTCCCAGCGCCACCAGCCCCTCCGCGAGCGGCCGCGTCTGCGCGGGCTTCAGGTCCGAGCCCAGCGCCCTCGCGATGGCGGAGTGCGTTTCGTCGAACCGGGCGCAGGCCTGCTGCACGGACTCGCCCTCCTGCGCCACCCTCGCCGCCTCCACCAGCAGGTTGGTGATGCCCGACACCGCGGACGCCACCACCATCACGCGCTCCGTCTTGCGCGCCTCCTCCACCAGCGCCGCCACCCCGCGCATCCGTTCCGCATCCGCGACACTGGTGCCACCGAATTTCATCACGCGCATGACACGGCCTCCTCGCGGGACGACGGGGCTCGGTGGCTGGGGGGACTCATCGGAAGCGGCGTCATGCGGGTCCTCGGGGGCTGGCGACGGACGGAAGTGGGGCAACGAAAAAGCCCCGCGCTCGGGAGGAGCGCGGGGCCGGGTTCGGAAGGGGGACCTTCAGGAGGTCCGCTTCGGAAGTCAGGCGGTCCGCGCTCCGCGAGGAGTCAGGCCGGTGCGAGTGCGAGTCTCGGTCAGGACGGCCTGGACGCGCGCGCCCACGGAGGACGTCGTCCCCTCGTGCCGCTGGCTGTTCCCGCTGCGTCCGGCCATGGAGTCCCCATCCTAGCCGCTTCCCATGTTCCTGGTCAGGGGGCAGGCAACCGGCCCCCCGCCCCACGGTCCCCACCGTGGTGCAGGCGCCTGGGACTGCCGACATTGAGCGTGTGTGAGCTGTCCCACCACCTTCCGGAGCAACCCATGGCCACCCGCAAGAAGAGCGACACCGCCCACAAGCCTGGCTTCGCCAAGGACCGCGTGGAGCGGGGGCTGGAGGCGGACGACACCAAGCCCCTGTACGCGGACGACGCCAAGCACTCCACCGAGGAGCAGAAGTTCTCCCTCGACAGCGACGGCCCCGTGGGCGGGCCCATCACGAACCCCCAGAGCGTCCTCGACAACGCGGATGACGAGGAGCGTGAGCTGGAAGGCCGCCGCAGGGCAGACGCCCGCGAGGCCGCCGACAGGGAGCCCACCCGGGAATGAAAAAAACCGGGGCCCCGACACCCACGTCGGGACCCCGGCTTCAACACCTCGAAGTGAAGCGCTCCGCTACTTGGGCGCCGCGTCCGACGCCGGCGTCTCCACCAGCGTGAGCTTGCCCAGGTTGAGCGGCGTCACCTGCTCCTGGATGACCAGCGGGTCGCCCACGAGCACCACCTGCATGTTGGCCGGGTCCAGGTAGGACTCGGCCACGCGCTGCACCTCCGCGGCGCTGGCGTTCTCCAGTCCCTCCACGGTGCGCTTGAACTCATCCATCGGCCGGCGGTGGAAGTAGAGCTGCGCGGCGCTGCCGCCCAGGCCCTCCACCGTCTCGAAGGCGCCCGGGAACGCGCGGATGAGGCCCTCGCGCGCGGCGGCCAGCTCCTTCTCCGTGATGGGGTTGGACTTGATGCCGGCCAGCTCCTTGATGAACTCGTTGAGCGCCGGGCCCGTCACGTCCTGCCGCACGGCCGCGTACGCGGTGAGCGGACCCACGCCCAGGCGCGTGCCCAGGTTCGCGTTGGCGCCGTAGCTGTAGCCCTTGTCCTCACGGATGTTCATGTTGAGCCGGCTGCCGAAGAAGCCGCCGAACACCGTGGTGGCCAGCTCCAGCGGGTACTCGTCCGGGTGGCCCGCGGCGAGGCCGGGACGGCCCACCAGCACCACCGTCTGCTCCAGGCCCGGCTTGGGCACCAGGCGCACCTGCTGACGCGGGGGCGCGGGCGGCGCGGGAGGCGGCTTGGGCGCCACGGCCCCGCCCTTCCACCCGCCGAAGTACTTCTTCCCCCACTCCACCGCCTGCTGGAGCGTCACGTCGCCGGTCATGATGAGCGCGGCGGCGCGAGGGCCGGTGTTCTTCGTGTAGAAGCTCTTCGCGTCCGCCAGCGTCAGCGCCTCCACCGTCTTCGGCGTGCCGCCGGACGTGTGGCCATAGGGGTGGTCCGCGCCGAACACGGCCTGGTAGTAGGCCTGCTGCGCCAGGAAGTTCGGGTCGCCCATGCGGCGCACCAGCTCCCCCAGCTGCTGCTTCTTGCGGCGCTCGAAGGCCTTCGCGTCGAAGGTGGGCCGCAGGACGACGTCCGCCAGCAGGCCCATCGCCGCGTCCACGTTGGTCGTGAGCACGCGCGCGCCCACGAAGGCGCCGTCCGGTTCCACCGACAGCGCGGGGGACACGCCCAGGTCCGCGAACGCGTTGTCCAGCGCCACCGTGTCGCGCTTGCCCGCGCCCTCCAGCAGCATGCGGTAGGACAGGTCCGCGATGCCCAGCTTCGCGGCGGGCTCCTGCGACACGCCCGCGGCGAAGGCGATGCCCACGAACACCAGCGGCAGTTCCTTGCGCGTGCTGACGATGACGGTGAGGCCGTTGTCGAGCTTCGCCTGCTCGAACGTGGGCAGCACCAGCTCCGGCGACTTGCCGGGCGTGGGCTGCTGGGCGCGGAAGGCCTCCGCGTCCTGCGCCGGTGTCTGGGATTGCGGCTGCGTGGCGGGAGGCGTCTGGGCGGGAGGCGTCTCCGCGGGCTTCGTGGTGGCGCAGCCAGCGACGGACAGCGTGAGGAGGGCAGTGAGGATTCGGCGGTGCATGACTAGCGGGCCTCCTTGCCCGGGGCGGAAGACGGCGCGGCCTTGTTGGCGGGCGGCACCGCGTGGAGGACGACGCGCGCGTCGGGGCGCAGCACGTCCGTGGCGAACTGCTTCACCGCGGCGGGCGTGACTTCCTGGTAGCGGGCCAGGTCCTGCGCGACGTAGCTGGGCTCGCCCACGAACTGGTTGTACGTCTGGAGCGTGTCGGACTTGCTGCCGGAGCCACCCACGGCCTGCAGGCCCGCCAGCTGGCGCGTGTCATAGCGGGTGCGCGCGCGGACGATCTCCTCCTGCGTGACGCCGTCCTTGCGGACCTCGTCCAGCACCGCGTCGATCTCCTTCTTCAGCTGGTCCGTGGTGACGCCGGGCCGGGCCACCGCCTCGATGGAGAAGACGGACTGCGCGCCCTGGCTCTGCTGCACGGCCTCCACGCTCTGCGCCAGCTGCTTGTCCAGCACCAGCCGGCGGTACAGGCGGCTCGCGCGGCCCGTGCCCAGCGCGGTGGCGAGCACGTCCGCCGTCGCGTCCCCGGGCTTCAGGTACGGAGCGGTGAGCCAGGCCATGGTGAGCAGGGGCAGCGTGGCCACCTTCTCGTCGTGGCGGATGACCGTCTCGCGCGTGACCTTCACGGGCGCCACGTCCGGGCGCTTGGGCTTGGGGCCCGAGGGCAGCGTGCCGAAGTACTTCTCCACCAGCGCCTTGGCCTTCGCGGGGTCGAAGTCGCCCACGATGGCGAGCGTCGCGTTGGCGGGCGTGTACCAGGTGCGGAAGAACGCCTTCACGTCGTCCACCGTGGCCGCGTCCAGGTCCTTCATGGAGCCAATCACGTTGCCGGAGTACGGGTGCGGCGCGGGGAACAGCGCCTGCCACGCCTTCTCCTGCGCTTCACCGTAGGGGGCCGTCTCCACGCCCTGGCGGCGCTCGTTCTTCACGACCTCCTTCTGGGTCTGGAGCTTCTTCTCCGTGAGGGAGTCCAGCAGGAAGCCCATGCGGTCGCTCTCCAACCACAGCGCCGTCTCCAGCAGGTTGCTGGGCACGGTCTCGTAGTAGTTGGTGCGGTCGAAGCTGGTGGTGCCGTTGAGGTCCGTGGCGCCCGCCTGCTCCAGCAGGCCGATGTGCACGTCGTCCGGCACGTGCTTGGAGCCCTGGAACATCATGTGCTCGAAGAGGTGCGCGAAGCCGGTGCGGCCCGGCTGCTCGTCGTAGGCACCCACGTGGTACCAGACGTTGACGGCCACCACGGGCAGCTTGCGATCCACGGAGAGGATGACCTCCAGGCCGTTGGGCAGCGTGTACTTCTCATACGGGATGGCCAGGTTTTCGCGGCCGGGCTCCAGCGGCTTCGCCTCGGGGGTCTGCGCGAGCGCCGGAAGCCCCAGGAACAGGGCCGCGGCGGCGAGGGCCTTCAATCGGGACAAGGTTCCTCCACGGTTCAGGACGGTGCCTCGCGCGCTTAGCACGCGCCCCGGGGCCTGTAAGCCGGAAGGCGACCGGGTGGGCATCAGGGTGCCGGGTGTTGCTCGCCGTGCGACACTGCGCCCATGAGCCTGGAGGTGCCTCTCTCCCAGCAAGGCCGCTGCGCCGCCCACCCGGACCAGCCCGCGGGCGGCACCTGTACCCGCTGCGGGAGCTTCATCTGCGCGGACTGCGCCACGTCCGTGCCGGGCCTGGAGGCACGGCTGTACTGCGCGGCCTGCGCGGCGCGTCCGGACGTGAACTACCTGGAGGCCCTGCGTCAGCGCTACCAGGGCCGCCGCGACGAGTGGGCCTGGGTGGTGGGCGGCGTGACGCTGCTGCTCTGCGTGGGCGCGGCCGCCGCCGTCGCGCAGTGGGGGCTTCGCGCGACGAAGCAGTCGCTGTTCCCGCTGGTGCTGCTCCTGCCCGTGCCGGTGGGCGTGGCCTTCTTCCTGGGCCAGCGCTGGGCTCGGCACGCCCTGCTGCCCACGCCGCTGGTGATGGCGGTGGCGGCGGACGTCCTGCACCGGGACGGCCGCTTCCTCTTCTTCCTGTGCGCCATCCCCGGGCTGCTCACCGCGCTGCGCATCCACCGCGACGTGCGCAACCAGCTCTTCTTCCGGCTGCCGGTGTCATCCGGGTCGCTGAAGGCGCTGTGGGACCTGCGCTTCAACAACCCGCTGGCGCGTCAGGCTTTGAGGTTCGGCTTCAGCGCGGTGTTCATGCCCCTGCTCGCGCCCGTCGCCTTGATTTGCGGCGCGGTGGCGCTGACGCGCGTGGACCTGAAGGCCACCCCGCCCATCGACCGCCGGGGACAAGCCGTCGCCGGCATCGTCCTGGGGCTTGTCAGCCCGGCGGTCTGGGGGTTCATCCTGCTGCCGGTGTTGGACCGGTGGCTGACCTCGATGGTCTACAAGTAGCGGACGGCACTCAGAAGGAGCGGGTCTCCAGCTTGAGCTGGGTGCGGATGGCGTCGCGCGCCCGGTCCCCCGCGCCCTGGCACTGGCCGCTCGCGCTGTCCAGGCTCAGCTCGGCGTTGGTCCGGGGCAGGTCCCCGTTCTGGAAGCACGCCCCCAGCGGCAGCTCCTTCAGCCAGGCGTCCTGGTTGAACATCACGCGCAGGGAGCCGCCTTCCTTCAGCGTGAGGTCGGAGGCGGCCTCGATGCCCATGGCCGTGCCTGCCGGCAGGGTCAGGTCCATGCTCCAGCTCTGGGACACGGACTCCTCGAAGTGGCGGGTCTCGGCCGTGAAGCCGTCCGCCCCCAGCACGAAGTCGATCCGCCGGTAGGTGCCGGGAGGAAGCTCCATCACGGCCTCGTAGGGCTCTCCGGAGGGCAGGTGGATGGCGAACGGGCCCGCGAGCGTGAGCGTGGTCGGGGAGTCTCCGGACTGCTCGCACCCCGTGCCCTCGGGAAGCTGTTCGCGCACGCTTTCGCAGCCGGGCCTCCCGGCCAACTCCAGACGGATGTCGGACACCCGGACGCGGGCGGTCTGCATCTGGAAGCGCATGCCATCGCCGGACTTGATGTCGGGAGGCGACGGCGGAGACGTCATGGCCCGGACGCCGGAGGCCGGAGCCACCCCTGAGGACGCGTTCAGCAGGTCCGCGTTCAGCGAGAAGATGAGCCGGGTATGGGTTCCGGTATCACCACAGCCGGACAGCGCCAGGGTCGTCAAAGAAAGACACAGCCAACGGGAAGGCATGGACATGGGCTCACCGGGGTGAAGCGAGGGAAAGCTTGGAGCTGTTTTCGATGTTGTGTTTCACGCGCTCGGCGGCGCCTTCGCACGCGCCCTTCCCGGACTCCAGGCGCAGCGTGGAGCCATCCAGGGTCAGGTCTCCGGACGCCAGACAGGCCGCCACGGGGACTCCGTCGAGCCAGGTGATCAGGTCCAAGCCGCCCACCACGAAGGCGTCGTCCGAGGCTCCGTCGATGTCGAAGGGGCTCCGGGGCTCGAAGCGCAGGGGCGCGGTGGACGCGAACGCCAGCTTCAGCACGTTGCGCTGGTCCTCCCAGATGAAGCTCGCCTCCAGGCTGAAGCTGGCGAGCACGGGGGTGTGCTGTCCCAGGCGGGCGTCGATGCGGCGATAGGTGCCCCGGGGAATCCGCAGCGGCCAATCCGGGATGATGGTGGCGTCCATCCAGTCCACGTCGAGGGGCTCCCGCACGCTCAACGTCCCGGGCTGTCCCTTCGCCGCGTCGGTGCACGTCATCAACGGGGCCAGCACCCCCTCGTAGTCCGAGCACTCGCGTCCGGACGGCAACTCCAGACGCACGTCGAACAGCGTGGCGTGGGCGGACTCCACCGTGAACAGGAGGCCGTCATCCGAGCGGAAGGTGGGCAACGCCGGCGGCGTTTCCAACGCCGTCCGGCGGGAGGGCGCGGACTCCTCGGTTCGCGGCCGGGTTAGGGTGTCCGAGAAGATGCCGAAGCGCAGCTCGACGGTGTCCGGATCGCCGTCACAAGCAGGCAGACACAGCACGGCGACAGCAAGGCCGGAAGCACGCAACCAGGGGATGGAGGGCATGTCGGAAGCAACGCGTGAGGGGGAGCGCTTCCGGCCGGGCGTCCCGATGCGCAAGCCCCGAAGGGCTCGCGAAGCCGCAGCATGCCCCAGGACCCGAGGAAGGGAACAGCCCTTTCCAGCCCCGGGCATCCATGGGGAGACACTTCACGCGCTCTTCACGGATGGGGGGACAGCCCCATCGCGGCGCTGCCTTCGATGCCGGCGCGCATCCGGTCCGCCGCGCCCTCGCAGACGCCCCGGCCCGTCTCCAGCCGCAGCGTGTTGCCCGTGAGGGTCAGGTCGCCGGACTCCAGGCAGGCCGCCACGCGCGTCTCACCCAGCCAGCGGTTCACGAACAGCCAGCCCAGCAGGACGGAGCCATCCCCCGCGGAGGCGAAGTCCAGTGAGCCCTCCCCTCCCCGGGGCTCGAAGCGGAGGACCGCGTCGGACTGGAAGTCCACCGCCAGCTCGTGGGGCTGGCCCCGCCAGGTGAAGCTCGAGCGGGCGCTGAAGCTGGGCCGGTCCGGCGTGCCCGGCTTCAACCGGGCCTCGATGCGGGGATAGACGCCCCGGGGAATGCGCAGCCCCGCGGCCTCGCGGGTCAGCCCCAGTTTCCAGTCCACCGTCAGCGGGCCCGGCACGGTCAACCGGCCCGGCTGCCCCTCCGCCGCGTCCTCGCAGGTCATCAACGGGGACAGTGTGCCCTCGTAGTCGGCGCACCGGACATCCGGCGGCAATTCCAGACGGAGGTCGACCAGCGTGGAGGTGGCACTGGCCACATGGAAGGTGACGCCGTCCGGTGACTCGAAGAGGTACTCAGGATCCGGTGCGGGATCGCGCAAGGCGCGCACGAGGTTCGAGTCGAGGTTGAACCGCAGCGCGTAGACGTCCGGTCCATCGCTGCACGCGGACAGACACAGCGCGGCGGCGGCGAGGCCGGAGGCGCGAGATTTCAGGAATGGAGGCATGGGAGCGGCGCGACGTGGGGGAAGTGCTTCCGGCCAGGCGTTTCCGGACTCGCGGACCCGAAGGGCCCGTGAAGCCGCAGCATGCCCGGCACCCGGGGGAATGGACAGACATTCCCGTCCACGGTTCCTGTCATCCGCCCGCGCGGTGTCCACGCTGAAGGAGGAACCCCGGCAGGAGAGACGCCATGGCAACACAACGAGTGAGTGACGTGATGACGTCGGACGTGGAGGTCGTCCGCTCGTCTGATTCCTTGAGGGTCGCCGCGGAGAAGATGCGCACCCTGAACGTGGGCCCCATCCCCGTGTGTGACGGCGACCAGCTGGTGGGCATCGTCACGGACCGGGACATCGTGATCCGCGCGGTGGCCCAGGGCCTGGACGCGGAGCGGACCCAGGTGGCCCAGGCGATGACCCGGGGCGTGGAGTACGTCTACGACGACGACGACCTCTCCCAGGCGGCCCAGAAGATGAGGGCCTCGCAGATCCGCCGCATCCTGGTGTTGAACCGGAACAAGCGGCTGGTGGGCATCCTCGCCCTGGGGGACATCGCGGAGGAGCTGGGGGACCAGGAGAGCGGCAGGACGCTCGGGGCGGTGTCCACGCCGTCGCAGCCGGCCCAGCACTGAAGCGGCTACATGCCGCCGAGCTTCGTCTCCAGCTCCGACAGGTCGCGGTGCACGGCCGCGTCCGTCTCCCGCAGGCCCTCCACCTTGCGCACGGCGGAGATGACGGTGGAGTGGTCCTTGTTGAAGCGCGAGGCGATCTCCGGAAAGGAGCTCTTCGTCAGCTTCCGGCTGAGGTACATGGCCACCTGGCGCGCGTGCGCGAGCGCCTTGTGGCGCCGGTCCTCCTTCAGCGCCTCCACGGTGACCTTGTAGAAGCGGGCCACCTCGCGCTGGATGGCCTCCACGTCCACGGTGCGCTGCGCGGGCAGGATGTCGCGCAGCACCTGGGACGCGAACTCCTCCGTCACCGGCTGGCGCGTCAGGCTGTGCATCGCGGACAGCTTCACGAGCGCCCCCTCCAATTCGCGCACGTTCTTCTGCACGTGCTTGGCGATGAAGTGCGCCACGGGGTCCGGCAGGTTGAGGCCTTCCTGTTCGGCCTTCTTCTGGAGGATGGCGACGCGCGTCTCGTAGGTGGGCTCGCGGATGTCGGCCATCAGGCCCATGGCGAAGCGGCTGCGCAGGCGGTCCTCCATGCCGGGCACCTCCGCGGGCACCATGTCGCTGGTGAGCACGATGGCCTTGTTGAGGCCGAAGAGCGTCTCGAAGGTGTAGAAGAACTCCTTCTGCGTCTCCTCGCGCTTGCCCAGGAACTGGATGTCGTCGATGAGCAGCACGTCGCACTCTTCACGGAACTTCCGGCGGAAGTCCGTCATGCGGTGCTCGCGCACGCTCTCCACGTACTCGTTCGTGAACTGCTCGCTGGAGAGGTAGACGATGCGCTGGGTGGGGTCCTTCTCCCAGATGTGGTTGCCCACCGCCTGGAGCAGGTGCGTCTTGCCCAGGCCCGTGCCGCCGTAGATGTAGAGCGGGTTGTAGTTGTGGCCCGGCCGGTGGGCCACGGCCTGCGCCGCGGCGGCGGGGAGCTGGTTGCTGTCCGCCACCACGTAGGTGTCGAAGGTGAAGCGCGGGTTGAGCCGCGCGGGCCGCATCGAGTTCACCTTGACGGTGGGCGTGGGCGGCAGGTCCGAGGACGGCGGAGGTCCGACGACGACCTCATAGGCGACGCGGCCCAGGGACGGCTCCAGCCGGGCGATGTGCGTCTCCAGCATGGAGCGGTAGTGGTCATCCACCCAGTCGCGGAAGAAGCGGTCCGGCACGCCCAGGACCAGGGCGTTCTCGCGCACCTCCATGGGGCGCATCCGCTCCAGCCAGGTGAGGGCGTAGTGCAGCCCCTCCTGACGGATGGCTTCCAGCGTGCGGGTCCAGATGACGCCGGCACTGGGCAGCGAAGGCGAAGGGGCTTGGGCGAGGGCGTTCACTTGGAGGCTCAGAAACGGCGCGGAAGGAGGGAACCCGCGGACGTCTGGCGGTGCTAACACCCGCTCTCCGGCTGATCAAGGAACCGGCCTGTAGCACGGATCAGCGGGACGCCCTGCCGGGTGGGGATGATCACCCGCGGTGGATCCGCTTTTCCGCCACCGGCGCGAGCCGTTCCGGTGGGTTGCGCGAGGTGGGCGGTGAGGCCACCTGAACGGATCCACCGTAGGTGCCGGGACGTCCTGCGTTGGACGGATGGCGGTGGTCTGGGGGCCTCCCCTTCCCGATGCTCTTTCCCACTGCGCCGGTACAATCCTCCCGGGACCCACTGACCTTATCTGTGCCCGTGCCAAGGGAACTGCTCCTCTGCGACACCCTCACCACGGCTTCATTCTGAAGCGGAGGCCGAGGAGGCTGTCCGCCAGCTCTGGCGCGAGATCAGTGCAGTTTGGCGGTCCAGCGTGCCTTCTCGGCCTCGAACTTCTGAACAGAGGACACGCAGTCGGTGGGCACATTGGCCACGCCGCCATTCAGCAGGTTCAACAGTTCCTGGGGATCAGCCAATCTCAACTGGATGGCGGAACAAGTCAGGCCCCTGAGCGCGTCGACGCCCACTGCATCTCGCGCCAGATTGTCTGGGATGATCCGGTCCTTCGGCGAGTACAAATGATAATAATTGGCGTTTCCGTTCCAGATCTCCGTCCCGTTTTTCGCAGCCATGTTCAATGTCGCATAGTTGAATAGGTACAATTCGCCTGTGGTGATGGTCCAAATCGACATCCGCGGCAGCTTCATGAGCGCGAACCATTCATCACGTGTGAGAGTCGCGCCGGGCTGGAGCGCAGGGTCGAACAAGCGCATCCCAACCGGGGTTTCAACTGCGAGGGCAACATGATAGCCCCAGTCGACCTTCTGACTGGCGGAGTCAGTGGCTCGTAGACCAATGGTGCCCTGGATCGCGGCTGTATAGCGAGAAGGACCCACCACCCATATCTTCTTGGTTTTGAGCCTCAAGGACTCTGGAAGCATCATGTACGCCGCATGCGCCCGGTCGTGGCAGCCACTGTAGAGATAAGGTGGGAACTGCTCCATCGCGCTCACTGCCTGCTCGAATTGCATCGTCTCCGCGTGGGTCAAAGCAGGCGCGGATGACGCATTCTGCGGGCCGTAGGTGCCGAATTCTTCAATTGGCTGATAAATTGGAAAGGCCTCTTGAGCCTCTGCCGATGCCATCAGCGAAACAATGCCCGCAGCGCAGGCAAGAACCATCAAAGGCCGCATTTCTACTCCCCCTGTTACTCCGGCGCGACCAATCCTAGACGGGAGAAAGGGCCTTGAGGAAGTAGGCCGCGCCATATCCCGTGCCCACTCCTCTCCAATCGCTGGTCGTGTGCTGGCCTTGGTTGCCTGGGGACGTGCGGATGCCTGTGCTACGGCTCAATGATGGTGCGGCGCCCGGCCCAAGGAAAACGCCGCCCCGCGAAGGCGGCGCAGTGCGAGCCCCTGTGTATCGGACCTCCAGAGATGGCTGACAGCTGGTGTACGTCGTCTATGCCATCAGATGGAATGGACCCAGGAGGAGGTTGCGCATCGGAGCGGCGTGACGGTGCGCGTCTACCCGCGTAGAGGGAGAGGAGGTCAAGCTCACCCTCACGACCCTCGCGCGGATCGCCAAAGGCTTCGAGGTGGAGCCGGTCAAGTTGTTCAGGGTGGCGAAGAGCCGGCAGTCGCGCCGAAAAGGGATCCGCAGGACGACCCTGCTAGGGTGGAACCCTGGAGGTCCTTCCGGACGTGCCCTACTTTCCATGTCGGCTCTCGCTTCTGGTGTTGCTGATAGCAGGCGCTGCAGTTGCCCAGCCCTCCCCTTCTGCCCGGCAACTCCGGCAGCGTGCTCTCTCCCTGCTTTCGAGTCCGGTGGATGCCTCCGTCCAGGTGGCGAAGGGGACGCTCACCACCCTCACCTTCGACTCGCCGCTCCTCCCCAGGAGCGTCGTCGTGCAGGGCCGAGACACCCACTTCGAGCGCTTCGTCGTGGAGGAGCGCACCGTCACCTTCAAGCCCAAGGTGGACCTGTCCGATGACGAGCGGCTCCTGCTCACCGTCCGCTTCGCGGATGGGGCTGCGCCGCAGGAGGTCATCTTCGTACTCGTCCCCGCCAGCGATCAGGTGGACGCCGCGGTCGAGGTCCTTCGCCGCGCACGCAGCGCGGAGGCGCTCCAACAGGAACTGGCCCAGGTGCAGGCTCAACTGTCCGCGCTTCAAGGCAGGTGCGGTGACGGCGGTCCATCGGGGCTCATCCTCTCCGGACTCCTGGACCCCTCTATCAGCGTCATGCGGTTGGACACGACCGCTCCTCCGGATAACGCGAATGGGCTCAAACTGAAGAGCGGCGTTGTTTACAGGACCCGCATCTGGGCAGTCGTCGCGCTTTGGGTACTCAACGCCGGGGGACAACGAGCTTGGAGCGCTGGAGGTGTTCGCCTCGTCACCATGCGCGGCCAGTCGGTCCCGGTGAAGTCCGTGCGCATGGAGAAGGCTCAACTCGGACCAGGTGAAGCGGGCCTGGTGCTCGTGGAAATCGGAGCACCCTCGGAGCAGCATTCAGAAGAGCTACGACTCGAGTTGTCGGATCCAACCAGCGGCCGGACCCTGCGCATCAGCGGCGTGTGGCTGCAGGCGAGCCAACAGTTGAGGAGGA
Organism: Corallococcus exercitus; assembly: GCF_042231735.1. Lineage (GTDB taxonomy): Bacteria > Myxococcota > Myxococcia > Myxococcales > Myxococcaceae > Corallococcus > Corallococcus exercitus_B. The sequence continues at coordinate 6,825,815 of NZ_CP102577.1, read as the reverse complement.
CCGGTCCATGACGATGTTGCCCCTGCATCCCGACCATCTTGCGCCCGGCAACCAGGTAGGCCCCTGGCGAATCCTCGAACTTCTGGGAGGAGGCGGTGGCGGCCGCCTCTTCAAGGTGGAGCGCGAGGAACATCCCGGACAGCCCTTCACGCTGAAGGTGGCTCTGCGACCCGCAGGCCAGCATGAGCGTGAGGAAGAAAACGCGGATGGCCGTGTCTCGCGCGAGGCCGCCATCCACATGGCCTACGACACGGGGCTGAAGGTCCATGCGCTGGACCACTGGTTGGGCCCCTCCGGCTACCTCTATTTCGTGACGGACTACGTGGAAGGGGAGACCTTCACTGAGTGGTGTTGGCGAGTGAAGCCCACCGCCGCGCGACTGCTCGACGTCTTCACCGAGGTGGTGAGGCTCGTCGGCAAGTTGCATCGGCGCCAGCTGTGGCACCGGGATTTGAAGGGGTCCAACATCCTCATCCGCAAGCAGGATGGGCAGCCGGTGCTCATCGATTTCGGCGTGGCCCGGCAACCGGGCATGGCCACCTTGACGGTAGGTGTGCCCCCAACCTCGCCCCACCTCCTTCCTCCAGAGTCCCTGGCCTTCCTGTCCGAAGGCTCCTGGAAGGAGGGTGCCGCCTTCGAGCCTGGCCCTGCAGGAGACCTCTATGCCTTGGGAGCACTGCTCTACGAGGCACTCACGGATGGCTACGCCTTCGACCCGCAGCTGCCCTACGACAAGCTCGTCCTCGCCATCGCGACGAAGGCTCCCTCGCCCCCCCACGTCCTCAACCCGAGGGTTCCGCGAGTGCTGGGTGACATTGCTTTGCGTCTGCTCGCGAAGCGCCCCGAGGACAGGTATGCCGGCACCGAAGCCCTCCTGCAGGCCCTCTGGGACGCAGCGAAGGAGAAGAAGAAGCCGGAGTGGCAGTCCTCCCTGGAGCCGCCGTTACCAGAGGAGGTGGGCACCTCGGAGACGTCGGTCCAGAGAGATGCGGAGCACTCCAAGGCTCCGATCGCCGCCGCCGAAGACGCGCCGCAAGACGATGCTCAGTCCAGGCCAGCGGTTCCGCCTCCAGGGTGGAGCCGGGGGCGCGCAGTGGCATGGGCGCTATGTAGCGCGCTGGCGGTTTTTCTGGCCCTGTGGCTCGCGCTCAGCATGCTCGCGCCCCCATTCGAGAAAGGAAGCTCGTTCGTGCCTCCCTCCACCGTTTCCGCCCTCCGGCACCTTCCCTTGTCCCGGCACGTTGCCGCGTTGGTGTGCGCCACGGCCGGGCTTGCCTGCCCGAGCGTGCCCATGCGGCCCGACAGCGGCGTGCTCTGCCCCGAGGCTTCAACGCAGGCCATGTTCCAGCGCCTCAAGATCCGCAAGGAACTCAATGCCGTCGTCGACATCAACCAGCCGGGCGACCAGAGCCAACTCGGCACGTATCAGGAGGGCCCCGTCGTTGGGCGCATCGTTGCCTACGCCTGGACGGATCCGGCGCTGCCCGACGGCACATTGCTCTACGGACGCTTGTGGGCGGACCCAGGTGTCTACGATCAGGGCAAGGAGGCCGCCATCGTCCGTTACACCGAAGCCCGGCTTCCGGATGGGAGCAGCTATCCCGTCTGCATCGTGCTGGGGGGGCCTGATGGCCGTGTCCCGAAGCAGCCGGGATCCAAGACTGGCTCCGCCGTCCTTCCCCGGGAACTCCCGGCGGACGCCGTCTGGGGCTGGCCCTGAGCACGTCCGCATGAGGCCTGGCTCACAGTGGCCAAGACTCGCCGTTCCTTGCCCCGTCCCCCCTTTTCCTACATGATCGCCCGGTCCACCCGGCGCAGGGCTGCACGGTCGGCGCTGGTGATCCTTGATTGACTTGTCCAGGAAATAGGGTTACGGACGCCCCCTTTCCAATGTACGGGTCGCGCCGGATGGTCCAGGCGCTGCCTTCAGCTCTCAGGAGTCGTTGTGTCCAAGCGCACGTACCAGCCGTCGAAGATCCGGCGCAACCGCGCCCACGGGTTCCGTAAGCGGAATGCCACCAAGGGCGGCCGGGATGTCCTCAAGCGCCGCCGGGCCAAGGGCCGTAAGCGCCTGGTGGTGTCGTCGTTCAAGAAGTAACTGGACGCACGGACGATGGCCGAGGGAGCGGCGCCGCGGGTGCCTCAGGCAACCGACGAGCGCTTCCCCAAGGCCCTTCGCCTGCTCCAGCGGCGTGAGTTCCTGGAGGTCCAGGAGGGCGGTCAGAAGATTCCGTCCGACTGCCTCCTGGCCCTCGTTCAACGCAACTCCCGGGCGCACTCCCGCGTAGGGCTCACCGTCAGCAGCAAGGTGGGCAACGCGGTGGTGCGCGCTCGCCTTCGCAGACTGCTTCGCGAGCTGTTCCGCAAGCAGCGCGGGCAATGGCCCCCCGGTCTCGACGTAGTCCTGGTCGTCCGCTCCTCGGCGAAGGAAGCCTCCTTCGCGCAAGTTTCCCGTGCGTTCGACGGCGTCACCCGTAAGCTGCAACGGCTCTTTCCGGCACCTCGCGTGCCCCCTAAAGAGCCCGCCCCATGAGTCCACTCGCCTTCGTCATCGCCCTGCCCATCCGCTTCTACCGGCGGTTCCTGGGGCCGCTGCTGCCGAAGGCGTGCCGGTTCCACCCCTCGTGCTCCACCTACGCCATGCAGGCGCTGGAGAAGCACGGCGGGGTGAAGGGCAGCGCCCTCACCGTCTGGCGCCTGCTGCGCTGCCAGCCATTCCACCCCGGTGGATTCGATCCCGTCCCCTGACGGTTTGCTTCCGCCCGCCCTCCGGCCGTCCGCCGCCGGCACAGGGAAATCCATGACGAACGACCCGCTGTCGCCCCAGTCCAACGATTCGCAGAAGCGGCTGCTCCTGGCGCTCGCCCTCTCCTTCGCGGCGACCGCCGCCTACACCTTCTTCTTCGCCCCCAAGGAGCCGCTGCCGGGCGCGCAAGGCACGGACGGCGGGGTCGAGGTCGCCGCCACGCTGGACGCGGGCACCCCGGGCATGGCCGCCGTGCCCCCGCCGGGCGCGGGCGGCGAGGACGCGGGCACCCACGCGGAGGCGCCGCCGCCTCCCGCGCGCACCGTGGACTTCGCCCGGCCGGAGGTGAAGTACACCTTCTCCTCCGAGGGCGCCGGCCTCACCTCCGCCGTGCTCCAGGGCACGAAGATGCGCGAGCAGCAGTCGCTCACCGTCAAGGAGGGCTTCGAGAAGCTCTTCGGCAAGGACATCCCCCCGCCGCCGCAGATGAACGTGGCGCACCCGGTGGCCGGCCAGCCCCTGCCGCTCGCGGTGACGATTGAAGGCGGCGCGCCGCTGGCGGCGAACACCCGCTACGCCGTGCAGGAGGGCCCCACCGACAACGGCGGCAGCGTCGCGTTCACCGGCCGCCAGGGCCCGTGGGAGGTGACGAAGACGGTGCTGTGGCCGCGCGACGGCTTCGAGTTCACCTACACCCTCCAGGTGCGCAACACCTCCGCCCAGCCGCAGACGGGCGAGCTCAAGCTGCACTACAGCCGCGCCATCAACCCGGAGTTCGAGCACGCGCCGTCCTTCTTCGGCGGCGTGGGCAACCTGAGCCGCGCCTCGTGCCAGGTGGGTGAGGAGCTCCACAACCTGTCCCCGGGCGACAAGCCGCCCGAGGAGACGCGCGGCCCCATCTCCTTCTTCGGCATCAACCAGCAGTACTTCCTGTCCGCGCTCTACCCGCTGGACGGCGCGCTCAACGGCCACTGCACGCTGACCGCCACGCCCACCGCGCGCGAGGTGTCCGCGGGCTTCCCGCTCAAGGTGGAGCCCGGCCAGGTGGCCACGTTCCGCTTCGGCGGCTACCTGGGGCCCAAGGATCCGGACCTGCTGCGCCTGGTGCCCGGTCCGGAGCTGCGCGGCGTGGCCGGCCTGAACGCCACGGCGTTCCACCCGATGCTGGAGGACACGGTCGACTTCGGCATCTGGGCGGTGGTCTGCAAGCTGCTGCTCGCCGTCATGAAGTTCTTCCACGGCATCGTGGGGAACTGGGGCGTCGCCATCATCCTGCTCACCGTGGTGGTGAAGCTGGCGCTGTTGCCGCTCACCTACCGCTCCATGGTCAGCATGGAGGCGGTGAAGGTGCTGCAGCCGAAGATGGATGAGATCCGCAAGAAGTTCGCGGACGACAAAGAGCGCCAGAACATGGAGATCATGAAGCTGTACCAGGAGGCGAAGGTGAACCCCCTGGGCGGCTGTCTGCCGCTGCTCATCCAGATGCCGGTGTGGATCGCCCTGTTCACGTCGCTGCGCAACAGCTTCGAAATCTACGGCGAGCCCTTCTTCGGCCCCATCTGGCGCGACCTCACCTACAAGGACCCGACGTACATCCTGCCGCTGGCGCTGGGCGTGTCGATGATCATCACGCAGAAGATGCAGCCGCAGATGATGGACGCGGCGCAGGCGCGGATCATGACCTGGGTCATGCCCATCATCTTCACGTTCACGCTGCTGCAGTACCCGGCGGGCCTGTCGCTCTACATCTTCACGAACAACGTGCTCTCCATCGGCCAGCAGTGGGGCCTGCGCAAGTGGCTGGACCGCAACAAGAACCAGACGGGCGGCGGGACGCCGGCGGTCGTGGCCGCCGGGGGAGGCAAACGCAAGTGAGCGGGACACAGGGCGTGGCGGGCGGCGGGGACTTCCGCCCCCGGGTGGAGAAGCTGCTCACGGACATCCTCGGGCTGATGGGGTTCCCGGCGCGGCTGGACCTGCAGGACGCCACCGACGGCAGCCTGTCCGTGGCGCTCCACTTCGAGTCCGGCGCGCCTCCGGGCGTGGAGCCGGGCAAGCGCAGCCAGGTGCTGGATTCGCTCCAGTTCCTGCTCAACAAGATGCTCCACCGCCCTGGCGTGGAGCGCCGCTGGGTGATGCTGGGCGCGGGCGCGCACCCGGAGCCCCGGCCGCGCCGTGAGGCACCGCAGCAGGCGCAGGCCCCCGCCTCCGCTCCGGCCGCGTCCGTGGCACAGGTGGCGGCTTCCACGCCCGCGCAGCAGCCGGCCCGGGCCGCGGCGCCTGCTCCGGCCGCGCAGCCGCAGCAGCGCAACGCCCGGGGTGGGCAGCCGGCGCAGCAGACCGCGAAGCCCGCGCAGGCGCAGGCGGCCGCGAAGGGCACGGAGGCGGACGAGCGCTCGCTGCAGGTCGAAGAGGATCCGGTGTTCCGGGAGGCCGTCCGCAAGCTCGCGGAGAAGTCCGCCAGCCTGGGGCGCTTCTATGCATTCGCCGCGATGAAGACTGAGGACCGCGCGCGCGTCCTGAAGGCAGTAGAAGGAGTGGGTGGAGTGAAGGTGGCGGCGGAAGGTGAAGGCCGCAACCGACGCGTGGTGTTCACCCCGGCGAAGCCTGCCCCGATGCCCAAGCGGAGCCTGCTGCCGGACGACGACGAGGACGACGTCGACGCCTGAGTGGGTGCCCTCGAGGGGCCTGCTCGGAGCCGCCGGCGGGCGCCTGGGACGAGGAGCGAATGGGTAAGTCGAAGGGACTGAAAGACAAGCTGTACGGCGCGGCGGTGCTGAAGATGAGCTTCCGCCTGCGTGGGGATGAAGAGTCCCCGGCCTTCCGCTTCGTCTACCCGGGCGTGTTGCGCGACCTGGAGGTCGACGACGCCGAGGTGGAGAAGTACATCGAGGAGCACCGCGACGACGTGGAGCGCGCCGCGCGCGGATCCACGCCGCCGCAGGGCGTCCGCTAGGAGTGAAGGGACCCGGTACGCCGCGAGGTTGCAGCCGCGGGCGCCTCCGAGGTGAGAATGCGAGCCTCCAATCAAGAGGGGGCTGCATCCTTGGGTATTCCGTCCGTGCGTCGTGCGCTGTTGCCATTGGTGTTGTTCGTGTCCGCCTGCAAGGCGGGCGAGATGGGTTCCTCGGGGGCCCAGGGTGAGCAGGGCCCTCAGGGGCCACAAGGGATCCAGGGGCCCGTGGGTGAGACCGGGCCGCAAGGCGCTCAGGGAAGCCAGGGGCCCGTGGGTGAGACCGGGCCACAAGGGCTCCAGGGCCTGACGGGTGAGACCGGTCCGAAGGGCGATACCGGCGCGAAGGGGGAACCGGGCGCGAAGGGTGAGCCGGGCGAGAAGGGCGACACCGGCGCGAAGGGTGAACCGGGCGAGAAGGGCGACACCGGCCCGAAGGGTGAAACGGGGCCCTCCGCCGCGGACGTGCTCGCGACCGCGCGGATCCGCCTGGTTCCGCTGGGCGCCACCGCGCTGGAGTCCGGCGCCGCGCTGCGGGCGGCGGTGGACGCCGTGCCCTCGAATGGTTCGGAGACCTGGGTGCTGAAGCTCGGGGCGGGGACGTATGACCTGGGCGCCACGGGACTCATGCTGAAGCGGGGCGTGTTCCTCGTGGGCAGTGGGACCCAGGTGTCCCGCGTCGTCTCCTCCACCGCGGATGGGGGCACCGTGCTGGGCGCCAACGGCGCGGGCCTGCGAGACCTCTTCGTCGGCAACACCGGCGGGGGCTTTCAAGCCGTCGCGCTCTTCAATCAGAGCAGTGGTTTCGTGGTGAGCGACGTCGTGGCCGAGGCGCGCAATGGCCAGAATCTCACCCATGGCGTGCTGTACCAGGACGTGGATGGCCTGCCCGCGGACGGGCTCGTCCGGGTGCGGGCACTGGGGAACTCCTCGACGGGGCAGGTCAGCGGGATGTACCTGAGCAGATGCACCCTGAAGGTGACGGACAGCCTGCTCGAGGGCCGGGGAGCGCCGGGGAGCGGAGACGTGTTCGGGCTGCTGGCCGAAGGCGGCGCCGTCGAAGCGTGGCGTGTCACGGCGACCGCGAGCGGGGGGCCGCGCGGCCACGGCGTGTATGCCGCGGGTCCCATGCTCCTTGCCCAGTCGGATGTCTCCGGCGAGGGAACGGAGAACGGCGTGGGCGTGACGGTGCTCAGCCCGGGTGCGAAGGTCCGGTACGTCCGTGCGAAGGGGTCCTCGCGCAGCATGGTCGTGGATGCGCCCTCCTCCCAGCTGGAGTCCGCCGTGCGGGTCAGCCATTCGCTCTTCGAGCAGAACGTCTTCGTGACGGCCAACACCTGGGTGCGGATGTCCCAGTCGACGCTCTCCGGAGGACTCACCGCGGAGCCCCAGGCGCTTCCTGGCTGTGTCATGACGTCGGATGACACCCGGGCGCTGGCCGGCGACTGCACCTGAGCTTTCATCGGGTGGGGGGCCGCCCTCCGGCCCCCGCCCCTGCCTTGCCATGACGCCTGAGTCCGCCACCATCGTTGCCCTCGCCACCGCGCCCGCCGCGGGGGCGGTGGGCATCCTCCGGCTGTCCGGGCCGGCCGCGCTGGAGGTGGGGCGTGGGCTCGCGCCCGGGGTTCCCGCGTCCCCGACTCCGCGCCATGCGTACCTGACGTCGTTCGTGGACGCGGCCGGGGCGGTGCTGGACGAGGGCCTGTTCCTCTACTTCCAGGCGCCCCGGTCCTTCACCGGCGAGGACGTGGTGGAGCTGCACGCGCATGGCAGCCCGCGCCTGTTGCGGCTGCTGCTCGCGCGGGTGCTGGAGGACGAGCGCGTGCGTCCGGCGCTTCCTGGTGAGTTCACCCGGCGCGCGTTCCTCCACGGCCGCATCGACCTGACCCGCGCGGAGGCGGTGGCGGACCTGGTGGCCGCGGACTCGGAGGCGGCCGTGCGCGCCGCCGCGGCCGGGCTGTCCGGCGCCCTGTCCGAGCGGATCCGCGCGCTGGAGACGCCGCTGCGTGAGCTTCACGCGGACCTGGAAGGGGTCCTCAACTTCCCCGACGAGGCGGAGGGCGCGGACGCGGAGGCCGGCTCACGGGTCGCCGCGCTGCGCTCCGTCGCGGAGGCGCTGCGCGCGGAGGTGGGACGTGGGCGGCTGGTGCGTCAGGGCGCGCGCGTGGCGCTGTACGGTCCGGTGAACGCGGGCAAGTCCACGCTGTTCAACCGGCTGGTGGGCGAGGCCCGCGCGCTGGTGGACGACGAGCCCGGCACCACCCGCGATGCCCTGGAGGCCCGCGTCGAGTGGGACGGCCTGGGCGTCACGCTCTACGACACCGCCGGCCTGCGCGAGGCCCCCGGCCGCGTGGAGGCCCTGGGCATCGCGCGCACGAAGGAGCTGCTCGCGGCCGTGGACCTGGCGGTGCTCGTGCTGCCGCCGGAGACGTCGCGGAACGAGGCCGCGTCATGGACGCGCGAGGCCGGTGACACGCCCGTGCTCGTCGTCACCGGCAAGTGCGACGTCCTGACCGGGGCGCTGAAGGAACACGGCTTCGAGAACGACAGCGTGAACGCGGCCCGCCCCGTGCCCCCGCCGCACGGCGATGCGGCGTCTGACGGGAGGACCGCGCCGCCCTCCCCTGCCCCGCCGCGCGTCAGCGGCCTCACGGGCGAAGGCGTGGACGCGCTCCGGACCTCCGTGCTCGCGCGGCTGTGGGGCGGTGGCACTCCCTCCGCGGTGGCCCTCGTCTCCGAGCGGCACGCGGACGCCCTGCGTCGCACCGCCGAGGCACTGGGCCGCGCGGAAGAGGCCTCCCGCGTGTCCACCCTGGAGGTCCTCTCCGGCGAGGTCGGACTCGCGCTGGAGGCCCTGGGGGAAGTGTCTGGAACGAGCGTGTCCGATGCCCTCCTGGACACCCTTTTCCAGCGTTTCTGCATCGGGAAGTAGTGCCCAGCGGGAGGCGGTCCGCATGTCAGACCCCTCCCTAGAATGCCTCGCGTTCACCGGCGCTCCCCGAGGATTCATGACGGCACTCCAGCAGCTTCAACCCACCTCCCACTCCCTGCTCTCGGCGCTGCCGTCGGGCTGGGTGGGGGAAATCCTCGATGGCGAGCTGGTGGCCTCGCCCCGCCTCTCCGTGGCGCCCGCACGCGCGGCCTTCATGATGGGCGTGGAGCTGGGAGAGCGGCTGGACCCGCGCCGCGGCGGCAACGGCCGCTGGTGCTTCCTGCGCGCGCCGGAGCTGCACCTGGGCGAGGACGTCCTCGTGCCCGACCTGGCCGGCTGGCGCCGTGAGCGCGTGGCCGCCCCGCCGGAGCCCGGCGCCGCCTTCTTCACCCTGGTGCCGGACTGGGTCTGCGAGGTCCTCACCCCCGCCACCACCGCGCTGGACCGGGCCCGCAAGCTGCCCCTGTACGCGCGGGCCGGCGTGTCCCATGTCTGGCTGGTGGACCCCGTGGCGCGCACGCTGGAGGTCTACCAGCGCCTCAAGCGCGGCTGGCTCCTCACCGCGAGCCACGAGGACGACGCCCTGGTGCGCGCCGAGCCCTTCCCTTCCGTCCCCCTGGAGCTGGGCTCGCTGTGGCTCCCGGACGCGGCGGAGGAGCTGCCCCGGCTCGTCGCTCTGCCCTGACCTCCGCCGGGGGAATCAGCTCGCGCGCTTGAGGCGCGCTTCCTCGGAGGCGCGCGACAGCCGCCGCACGGCGCGCAGCAGCAGATCCGGATCCACCGGCGCCGCCACGAAGCCCCGCGCATGCACCGCCTGCGCGCGCGGCAGGTCCCGCTCCGGCGCCTTGCCCGCCACCAGCACCTGCGCGCGCAGCCGCTGCGCCAGCACCTCCATCGCGGGCAGCGGCGCCACCACCACCTGCGTCTCGTTCGCGGTGCACACGTCGCCCGTGCTCGCCACCTTCACCGTGAAGCCCGCCCCGCCCAGCACCTGCACCAGGCCGGCCGCCGCGTCCGCGCCCCAGCCGTACACCAGCACCTGCTCGCGCACCGTCACGCGCGGTGCCGGGGCCGGCATCGGTGCCCACGCGGGCTCCAGGGGCGCCAGCATGGGCAAACCCGCGTCCCGCACGGGCTCCCGTACGGGCTCCGGTGCCGGCATGTCCGTCAGCTCCGCCAGGGACTGCCCCACCACCAGCGGCAGTGACTCGTCCCACTCCGGCAGGGAGAAGCCCTCCATCCCGGGACGGCGCTGCGGCGTCGCGGGCTCGCCCCGGTACAGCCGCCCGATGGCCCGCCCCAGCGCCGCGTCCGTGGCCAGCAGCGGCACCACCCGCGCCTTGCCGGACACGCTCTTCACCACGTCCAGCGTCGCCAGGCTCGCCGGCGCGGCCAGGGCCACCACCAGCACCTCCCGGAGCCCCTGCCCTTCCAGCCGCAGCGGCACCACCCGGTGCGCCTCCGCCACCTTGCACGGAATCAGCCTCGCGAGCGACGGGTCCAGCGGCTGGGCGTCCAGGTCCACCGCCTCCACGCCGGACTGGGCCGCCAGGGCGGACAGCACCGCCTCCGCGGTGCAGAAGCGCTGGTCCACCACCACCTGCCCCAGCGCCACGCCCCACTTGCGCTGGTACGCCAGCGCGGACTGCAACTGCAACGCATCCACCACACCCCGCGCGAGCAGGATGTCCCCCAGACGCTTCTTCATCGCACGCTCTCCTCCGGCCCCCCTCCGTGCTTCGGCCGGGACGACCTGCCCATCACGCCCTCCCCTCTATGCCAGGAGGGTGCAAAATTACAGCGAAACCAAAGAGGAAGAGGTGCAGGTAGGTGCCGGTTGCCTGCTCGGACCCAGAAGGCGCCGTTCGGCCACGTCTTCCCGAGGTTTCACCGTTCTTCAACGAACCCCGCCCCAAACCTTGAGGGGGGGACGACAAAGCGGACGTTCACCGGAAGACCCGAGGGTGGCCGGATGTCGGAGACGTTCCTAGCCTGTAAGCATGGCTGATGCGTGCCTGAGAGAGTTCGTGCGGATGCTCCGCGCGCGCCGCGCTGCCCCCGGGGGGCTCGCGGGGGTGGGCGCGGAGATGGCGGGGCTCCAGCTGGAGCCGTCCAGCCTGCGGCCCTACCTGCACTTCCTGCCGGGCCGCTACACGCGCAACCTCGTCCACCGGGACGAAGGCATGGAGATCATCGTCAACTGCTGGTCGCCGGGCACGGCCTCTCCCATCCACGACCATGACGGGCAGGAGTGCTGGTTCAGCATCCAGCGCGGCGAGTTCCTCCTGGAGAACTACCCGCTGCTGGAGGGCGGGACGGAGCCTGGCCTGGCGCGGCTGGGAGCCCCGACGCGGGTGGGCCCGGTGGGCGCCGGGCACGTGGACTTCCGCGATCCGCGCGCCTCCATCCACCGCGTGAGCATCGCCGGCAACGTCCCGGGCATCACGCTGCACGTCTACGCCGGCCCGGTGGCCCAGTGCCTCGTGTTCGATCCGCGCCGTCACCGCTGCGCGTCGCACTCGCTGCGCTACCACAGCATCTTCGGCAGGCCGGTGCGGCCCACGGAAGGCCGCACTCCCCTGCCCCTGCACGTCTGACGTGGGCTACCAGCGCACTTCCGGCACGGGCGCGTACAGCATGCGCCCCTCCGCGCCCTGCCCCGTGAGGCCCAGCTTCGCGCCCACGCGGTACACGGCCCGCACCTGCTCCAGCATCTGGGACGACAGGACCGCCTGGCTCCCGGCGGCCTCGTCATCGCTGTTGTCCGCGTCGTGCTTGCCCAGCAGCTCCGACAGCACCTGCCCGGTGGGCCGGGGGCGCGGGAAGACGACGATGCGGACCGGCGCGTCCTTCTCCAGCTTCGCGGCCTCCTTCGCCAGCTCCAGCGCCTTCGGGTAGCCACCGAGCGCGTCCACCAGCCCGCGCTCCAGCGCGTCCTCGCCCGTCCACACGCGCCCCTTGGCGACCGACTGGAGCTTCTCCAGCGGCATGTTCCGGGCCTGGGCGGCGCGGCTGGTGAAGTCCAGGTAGATGGTGTCCAGCTCGGACTCCAGCTGCGCGCGCTGCTCGGGGGTGAACTCCTGGTCGGAGCTGGCGAAGGTGGCGTTCTTCCCGAAGGCGATGGTGTCGAAGTTCACGCCCAATTTCGCCCACAGCTCCGACGTGACGAACTTGCCGTTGTACACGCCGATGCTCCCCGTCAGCGTGCCCGGCTGCGCGACGATTTTATCCCCGGCCATGGCCACGAAGTAGCCGCCGCTGGCCGCGTACGTGCCCATGGTGACGATGACGGGCTTGCCCGCCTCGCGCGCGCGCTGCACCTCGCGGCGGACGGTGTCGCTGGCGGAGTAGCTGCCGCCCGGGCTGTCCACGCGGAAGAGGATGGCCTTCACGGACGGGTCCTCCACCGCCTTGCGGAAGGCCGCGGCCACGGTGTCGCCGCCCATCACCTGTCCGCCGGAGAGCGGGTTGGACTGGCTCTTGCCGCGCAGCACCTCGCCCACGCCGTAGATGAGCGCGATGGTGGGGCCCGTCTGGTTCGGCCGGCCCGCGCGCTCCAGGTACTTGTCCACGTAGAGCAGCTGCGCGCCCTCGCCGGCCTCCTTCTTGAGCTCGTCGTGGATCTCATCGCGGTAGCGCAGCCCGTCCACCAGCTTCGCGTCCACGGCCGCCTGGCCCATGAAGGGCGCGCGGTCGATGAGGGCGCGCACCTCGTCCTCGGACAGCTTGCGGCCCTCCGCCACGCCCTTCACCACCTGGCTGAAGAGGCTGCGGCCATAGGCCTCCGTGGCCTCGCGCTGGGGGGCGCCGTAGGACTCGTCGGTGAAGGTGTTGACGGCGTTCTTGTACTCGGCGCGCTTGCTGAACTCCGGCTTCACGCCGAACTTCGCGAAGGCGTCGCGCGCGAAGGGCGTCTCCATCACCAGGCCGGTGAGCCCCACGTCACCGGAGGGCTGGATGTAGACGGCGTCGAAGGCGGTCGCCAGGTAGTAGGCGCCGGTGCCGTTGCCCGCTTCGCCGAAGCCGTCCGCGTACGCCACCGCCCGCTTGCCCGCCGCGCGGAAGGCCTTCACCGCGTCCCGCAGCTCCTGCACCTGCGCGGCGCTGCCGGGCTGTCCAATCCGCACCACCAGCGACTTCACCCGGGGGTCCGTGCGTCCCTTCTCCAGCCCCTCCACCACGTCCCGCAGCGACGTGGGCTCCTCGCCGAAGGCGCCCGCCAGGGACGTGTCCAGCGTGTACTCCGGCAGCGGCTGCTGCAGGTCCAGCTCCAGCACCAGGTTGGACGGCACGCCAGGCTTGCTCGACGCCGCGAGCATCAACAACCCCACCACACCCACCACGAAGAGGATGGACAGCGCTCCGATGAAGGCCAGCGCGCCAATGAAGAAGCGTTTCATCCGGAACGACTCCTGATGTGACGTGCCCGAGGGACGGTCCCCGACCTTCAGGCGGCCTACCATCAACGCGCGCGCCCGACGACGCTTGCGTGCGATTCAGTGACGGGCGGCGGACGGGGAGCCAGGGCCCGCCCGTCCCGGTGGCCTGGGGGCGGGCCGGCACCCGGGCCAGCGCGAGCGCCGCCGCGGTGCACACCGTCCTTCCAGGAACAGGGGCGCCCGAGCGCGGGCCCGCGAACAGCAGGCGGGCGCCCGCGCCCTTCTTCTTCCGGCCCCCGGGAGGCATGGGATGCAGAAGCGACGGTTGGGCAATTCCGACATGGACCTCACCGCGCTGGGGTTCGGCGCGTGGGCCATTGGCGGGGGCGGCTGGGCGTTCGCCTGGGGCGCGCAGGAGGATGCGCAGTCCATCGAGGCCATCCACCGCGCGCTGGATTCAGGCATCAACTGGATCGACACGGCGGCGGTGTATGGGTTGGGGCACTCCGAGGAGGTCGTGGCCCAGGCGCTGAAGGGCCGGGGCCAGCGTCCGTATGTCTTCACCAAGTGCGGCATGGTCTGGGATGACGAGGGCCATGTCAGCCGCAGGCTCACGGCGGACTCGGTGCGCGAGGAGTGCGAGGCGTCCCTGCGCCGGCTGAAGGTGGATGCCATTGATTTGTATCAGGTGCACTGGCCGGTGGAGTCCGGAGCGGAGATCGAGGAGGGGTGGACGGCGCTGGCGGAGCTGCAACGGCAGGGCAAGGTGCGCTGGCTGGGGGTGTCCAACTTCAATGTCTCGCAGCTGGAGCGGGTGCGGCGCATCGCGCCGGTGACGTCGTTGCAGCCGCAGTACTCGCTCATCCACCGGGGCATTGAGGACGACGTGCTGCCCTACTGCCAGACGCAGGGAATCGGGGTGATTGTGTATTCACCCATGGCCTCCGGCCTGCTGACCGGAGCGATGACACGCGAGCGCATCCAGGCGATGCCGGAGGACGACTGGCGCCGCCGCAGCGCGGACTTCCAGGAGCCGAAGCTGTCGCATCACCTGATGCTGGTGGAGCGTCTGCGCGAGGTGGCGGCGCGGCACGGGCGCTCCCCCGCGGAGGCGGCCATTGCCTGGACGCTGCGAGAGCCGTCCGTCACCGCCGCCATCGTCGGGGCGCGCAGCGCGAAGCAGGTGGATGGCTTCATCCAGGCGGGGGACTTCCGGCTGACGTCCGAGGAGGTCCGCGAGGTGGAGGAGGCGCTGGGGTCCGGCTCCGCGATGGCGCCGGGGGGCATCTACGCCTGAGCGCGAGAGTGCATGGAGGGCTCAGTTCTCCCCGGGGTCGTCCATGCGCTCTTCCAGGACGTCGATGCGTTTGCGGTCAGAAGTCTGCGCATCCGCGAGGTGATGCACCATGCGGCCCATCTGGCCGAACATCCACGTCTGCGCGGTTTTGATCCCGTACACTTCTTGCGTCAGGGTCGAGACGTGCGTGGTGAGTTCACCGAGGTTGTCACGGAACTCATTCAGCTCTTCATCGAAGGCACGGACCTGTTGCGCGAAGGCGCTGACCTGTTCCGAGAAGCCATGCACCCGATCCGACATGCGTTGGGCCTTCCGGAAGAGGACCCGGCACTTCATGTGGACCGTCCTCAGCGCCCGCTCCGTCCGCGCGAACTGCTCCTTCGACTCCTCCTGCAGCTCGCGGAACTCCTGCAGCATCCGCACCATCACATCCCCGCCCGTCGCCGTCGCCAATCCGTCCCTCCTGATGATGGGCTGCACCCCTACCACCCTGTCCTGACATGGCATTCCACTCGACCTCCGGTTCGGATCCGCGCCAGGATAGCTAACAACCCGTGAGGTTGGAAGCGCGGGACAGGACCTGCCACGGTCCACCCGGCCCTCCTCCGTGGACGCCTGCCCGGAGGGCTGGGGAATCTCGGGATGGGAGGACCCGGTGGCGCGGTTAGAAGTCCCGTGCCCACTCCTTCGCACCCGAGGACCGCATGACGCGTCGTACCCCGCTCGCCCTGCTGGGCGCCCTGCTCCTGGCGTCCCCGCCCGTGTGGGCCCTGGCCCCGGCTCCCCTTCCGAAGCCCGCTGCCTCCTCAACCGCGCGCGCTTCCGCGAAGCCTGCCTCCCTGACCCCCGTCGCGAGCGTGGAGGGCATCACCGAGTACCGCCTGCCCAATGGCCTGCGCGTCCTGCTCTTCCCGGACCCCACCAAGGCCACCGTCACCGTCAACGTCACCTACCTCGTGGGCAGCAAGCACGAAGGCTACGGCGAGACGGGCATGGCGCACCTGCTCGAACACCTGATGTTCAAGGGCACGCCCACCACCCCCAACGTGCCCCAGGCCCTCACCGAGCGCGGCGCGCGTCCCAACGGCACCACCTGGCTGGACCGCACGAACTACTACGAGACCCTGCCCGCGTCGGACGACAACCTGTCCTGGGCGCTCGCCTTCGAGGCGGACCGCATGGTCCACAGCTTCATCGCGCAGAAGGACCTCGACAGCGAGATGACCGTCGTGCGCAACGAGTTCGAGTCCGGCGAGAACGACCCGCGCGGCATCCTCTTCAAGCGCACCATGAGCGCCGCGTACCTCTGGCACAACTACGGCAAGGCCACCATCGGCGCGAAGGCGGACCTGGAGCACGTCCCCATCGACCGGCTCCAGGCCTTCTACCGGCGCTACTACCGCCCCGACAACGCGACGCTCGTCATCGCCGGCCGCTTCCAGCCGGAGAAGGCCCTGGCGCTCGTGCAGTCCACCTTCGGCAAGCTCCAGAAGCCCAGGGAGCCCGTGCCCCTCACGTACACCCAGGAGCCCACCCAGGACGGCGAGCGTGAAGTGACGCTGCGCCGCGTGGGCGACAATCAATTGCTCTCCAGCGTCTACCACGTGCCGGAAGGGGCCCACCCCGACTTCGCCGCCCTCGACGTGCTCACCGAGGTCATGGGCGACGTGCCGTCGGGCCGCCTCTACAAGGCGCTCGTGGAGACGAAGAAGGCCGCGCGTGCCGGCGCGTTCAACTTCCAGCTGCGCGACCCGGGCGTCATCAGCTTCAGCGCGGAGGCCCGCCAGGACCAGCCCCTGGCCCCCGTGCGCGAGGGGCTGCTCAAGACCGTGGAGGAGGCCTCCAAGACGCCCTTCACCGACGAGGAGGTGAACCGCGCGAAGACCAGCCTCGCGAAGCAGACGGAGCTCTTGCTCAACAACTCCGAGCGCGCCGCCATCCTCCTGTCCGAGTGGGCCGCCGTGGGCGACTGGCGCCTGCTCTTCCTGCACCGCGACCGCGTCGAGTCCGTCACGCCCGCGGACGTCACCCGCGTGGCCGCCACGTACCTCAAGGCCTCCAACCGCACCCTGGGCACCTTCCTGCCCACGCCCAAGCCGGACCGCTCGGAGCTGCCGCCCCCGGTGGACGTGGCGAAGATGGTGGACGGCTACCAGGGCAAGGCGCCCGTGGCCCAGGGCGAGGCCTTCGACCCCTCCCCCGCCAACATCGAGTCGCGCGTGCAGCGCGGGGAGCTGGCCTCCGGCGTGAAGTACGCGCTGCTGCCCAAGAAGACGCGCGGGGAGATGGTCAACCTCACGCTGGACCTGCACTGGGGCACCGCGGAGGCCGTGAACGGCAAGCTGCCCGCCGCCTCCTACGCCGGCAGCATGCTGATGCGCGGCACGAAGAAGCACACCCGCCAGCAGCTCTACGACGCGTTCGACAAGCTCAAGGCCCGCGTGGGCGTGGACGGCGGGGCGCTGGGCGCCAGCGTCTCCATCGAGTGCCCGCGCGCGAGCCTCCCGGAGGTCCTCAAGCTCGTCTCCGAGGTGCTGCGCGAGCCCGCCTTCGACGCGAAGGAGTTCGCGCTCCTCAAGCAGGAGCGGCTGGCGTCGCTGGAGTCGCAGCGCAGCGAGCCGCAGCCCCAGGGCTCCATCGCGTTCTGGCGCGTGCTGAGCGCGCACTACCCCAAGGGCCACCCGCTCTACGTGCCCACCCTGGACGAGCGCCTGGCCGACGCGAAGGCCGTCACGCTGGAGCAGGCGCGCGACTTCCACCGCCAGTTCTACGGCGCCTCGCGCGGGGAGCTCGCGGTGGTGGGGGACTTCGACGCGAAGGAGATCACCTCGCTCACGGGCACCCTGCTCGACGGCTGGAAGAGCCCGGCCCCGTACGCGCGCGTGGCCCGGACGTACCAGCCCGTGGCCCCGAAGTCCGTCACGCTGGAGACACCGGACAAGGCCAACGCGTACTTCCTCGCGGGACAGCTGATCCAAATTCGCGACGACGACGCGGACTGGCCCGGCATGATGATGGGCAACTTCCTGCTGGGCGGCGGCTTCCTCAACTCGCGGCTGGCCACGCGCGTGCGCCAGCAGGACGGCCTGTCCTATGGCGTGGGCAGCAGCCTTTCCGCCGAGGAGCTGGACACCGTGGGCTGGTTCCTCACCTACGCCATCCACGCGCCGCAGAACGCGCAGAAGCTGGAGGCCGCCATGCGTGAGGAAGTGACTCGCGCGGTGCAGAAGGGCTTCACGCCGCAGGAGCTGGACAAGGCGCGCGCGGGCCTCCTGGAGTACCGCCAGTCCGCTCGCGCGCAGGACGGCAACCTGGCGCGGCAGCTGTCCAACGGCCTGTACTTCGGGCGCACGCTCGCGTTCGACGCGGCCGTGGAGGCGAAGCTCCAGAAGCTGACCGCCGAGGACGTGCGCAAGGCCCTGTCCAGGCACCTGGACTTCAGCAAGGCCACCGTCGTGCGCGCGGGTGACTTCGCGGGCGCGTCCAAGCAGCAGGCCCCGGTTCCGGCTCCGGCGGCGGCCCACTAGAGTCCGCGGCGCATGCCAGTGCGACTGGTGGAAGGCGACCTGCTGGACCAGCCGGTGGACGCCATCGTCAATGCGTGGAACCGGAACATCATCCCCTGGTGGCTGCTGTTGCCCCAGGGGGTGTCCGGGGCCATCAAGCGCCGGGGCGGCACGGCCCCGTTCCGGGAGCTGGCGCGCGCGGGGCCCATGCCCCTGGGCTCGGCGGTGGTGACCGGCGCGGGGCGCCTTCCGTTCAAGGGCATCATCCACGTCGCGGGCATCAACCTGCTCTGGCGTGCGTCCGCGCGGTCCATCCAGGACTCGGTGCGGCACGCGCTGGAGCGCGCGGAGGAGCACGCTTTTCGCTCCGTGGCGTTCCCCATCATCGGCGCGGGCTCCGGGAGCTTCAACGAGGACCGCGCGCTGGAGCTGATGCGCGAGGCCCTGGGGGACGCCCCCGCTTTCGACGTGCGCGTGGTGCGCTTCCGCCGTTAGACGGAGCGCACCTCTTCACACGCGAAGCGAGGGTGACATGATCGACCTGTACACGTGGGGCACGCCGAACGGCTTCAAGGTGTCCGTGGCGCTGGAGGAGCTGGCGCTGCCGTACACCGTGCATCCGCTGGACATCTCCACCGGCGTGCAGAAGCAGCCCGCGTTCCTGGCCATCAACCCCAACGGCCGCATCCCCGCCATCGTGGACCGCGCGGAGGGGGACTTCGCCGTCTTCGAGTCCGGCGCCATCCTCCTCTACCTGGCGGAGAAGACGGGCCGGCTGATGCCCACGGACGCGAAGGGCCGCTCGCGCGTCATCCAGTGGCTGATGTTCCAGATGGCCGGCGTGGGCCCCATGCAGGGGCAGGCCAACGTCTTCTTCCGCTACTTCCCGGAGAAGCTCCAGCCCGCCATCGACCGGTACCAGAACGAGACGCGCCGCCTCTACACCGTGCTGGAGAGCCGGCTGAAGGACCACGAGTACCTGGCCGGGGACTACAGCATCGCGGACATCGCGAACTGGGCGTGGGTGCGCTCGCACGACTGGGCCGGCGTGTCCCTGGACGGCCTGCCCGGGGTGCAGCGGTGGCTGGCCGCCATCGAGAATCGTCCTGCCTCGCAGCGCGGACTGGACGTGCCCACGCCGCGCAAGCAGGAGGACGCGCGGACCGCCGCGCAGCGCATCGAGAGCGCTCGCGGCCTCATCCAGCGCTGAAGCACCCTCCCCTCCCCTGCCCCCTCGCATGGACCCGGACATCCGCGCCGGACGTGCACATGATGGGGCCGTTCGAGGCTCCCGGGCCGGCCGGTATGGCCCCTTCCGGGCGCCCGGGGAGTGGAAGACATGGAAGCGGTGCGGAGCCTGGGCCGGTGGGCCGGACTGTGTCTGGCATTGGGACTGTGGGGCGCGTGCACGCCGAGCGGTGGCGGCGCCGTGCGCGCGTCGCGGGACAACGTGGCGCCGGATGGCTGCGCGCCGGCCACGTGCTCGCAGGCGATGGTGGCCTGTGGCCGGACGCCGGATGGCTGTGGCGGCTTCATCGACTGCGGCGACTGTCAGGCCGGCACGTGCAAGGACGGCCGCTGCGTGGCGCCGCCCGTGCCCGTCGAGCCGAAGAAGGACGCCTCGGGTCCGTTGAGCACCTGCACTCCCGGGTGCAAACCCAACGAGTCCTGCGTGGACGACCGCTGCGTCTGTCAGCGCGCGACGTGCTCCTCGCTGGGGCTGAAGTGCGGCACCGCGGACGACGGCTGCGGCGGTGAGGTGCAGTGCGGTGCGTGCGTCCCCTCGTGCGGGCCGGAGGAGATGGACTGCTGCGGCACGTGCATCCCGAAGTCCGAGGGGCGCTGCCCGGACAACGTGCACTGCCCCACGGCGAAGCCCCTCCAGACCCGCTGACGCCGCGCGGTTCCGGGCCCCGGTGAAAGGGCCCGGAACCCGGAATGTCAGACCCCCCCGCTATACCCTTCCCCGTCGCGCACACGGGAGGTCCGCCGGCCTCGCTGGTTCGAGTCCGAAATCCCATGCGCCCTCACCGCACGGGCAGGTCTGGCTCCCGTGTGTGCGACGCCATGTGAAGGCACGAGGGCCGGGGGACTCGTGCGGGCAGGTCCCATGGATGCCATCGCCGTCGAGGGCCAGAGACGCCACCGGTGTGTCCGGCGCGCCTTTGACGGATCCACGATGACTGGTGCGCGCGAGGCGGGCGGCGTTGTTACCCCTCCCACCGTCCGCCTCGCGTGCTCCCGAACTCCCGGGCATGTCTGTGATTGGGCCATGGCCCAGGCAGGGGAGGAGCCAGCCGGGTGGACAGCGTCCCCCTGCCCCGGCTTGCCACGGACACGTCCGGGCGTGATACCCCCCGGGACGCGATGGAACTCCGATACGACATCGTCGTGGTGGGGCTGGGCCACGCGGGCTGCGAGGCGGCGCTCGCGTGCGCGCGCATGGGCCTGTCCACCCTGGGCGTGACGCTCAAGCGCGAGCGCGCCGCCGTGATGAGCTGCAACCCCGCCGTGGGGGGCACCGCCAAGGGCCACCTGGTGCGCGAACTGGACGCGCTCGGTGGCCAGATGGGGCGCGCGGCGGACCTCGCGGGCACGCACGTCAAGACGCTCAATCCCTCCAAGGGCCCCGCCGTGCAGGCCACCCGCGTCCTCTGCGACCGCGACGCCTACGCCGCCGGCATGCAGGCCGTCCTCTTCACGCAAGCCAACCTCACCGTGCGCGAGGGCGAAGTGGCCGCCGTCGTCGCGGAAGAGGGGAGGGTGAAGGGAGTCGTGCTGGGGGACGGCACGCAGGTGGTGGCCCGCGCGGTGCTCCTCACCACCGGCACCTTCCTGCGCGCGCTCATGCACGTGGGCGAGCAGAAGGAGGTCGGCGGCCGCCTGGGAGACGAAGCCGCGCGCGGCCTGTCGGAGTCGCTGCACGCGCTGGGCTTCACGCTGGGCCGCTTCAAGACGGGCACGCCCGCGCGCCTGTCCCGGGACAGCATCGACTGGGACGCCGTCACGCCGCAGCCGGGGGACACCAGTGTGCGGCCGTTCTCCTGGCGCACGCGGATGGAAGAGGGCCTGCCGTTCCCGCGGCAGCCCGCCGTGATGTGTGGCCTCACCGCGACGACGGAGGCGACGCACCGGCTGTTGCGAGACAACCTGCACCGCTCCCCGCTGTTCCAGGGGGACATCGTGGGGCGGGGGCCCCGGTACTGCCCGTCGCTGGAGGACAAGGTGGTGCGCTTCGCCGCGCGCGAACGGCACCAGGTGTTCCTCGAACCCGAGGGCCCCACGTCGCCGCTCGTGTATCCGGCGGGCCTGTCCACCAGCATGCCCGCGGACGTGCAGCTGGACTTCCTGCGCACCATCCCCGGCCTGTCCCGCGTGGAGGTGGTCCGCTACGGCTACGCGGTGGAGTACGACTACGCGCCGCCCACGCAGCTGCACCCCACGCTGGAGACGAAGGCCGTCGCGGGCCTGTACTTCGCGGGCCAGCTCAACGGCACCTCCGGCTACGAGGAGGCCGCCTTCCAGGGCCTGTGGGCCGGCATCCAGGCGGCGCTCCAGGTGAAGGGTGAGCCGCCGCTCGTCGTGGGGCGGGACGAAGCGCACGGCGCGGTGCTCGTGGACGACCTGGTCACCAAGGGCGTGGACGAACCGTTCCGCATGTTCACCAGCCGCTCCGAGCACCGGCTCCGCTTGCGCGAGGGCAACGCGGACCTGCGGCTCGCGCGTCACGGCCACCGCGTGGGGCTCCTGCCGAAGGAGGCCCTGGAGCGCGCCGAGGCGCGGGCCCACGCGGTGACGGCGGAGGTGGCGCGGCTCAAGCGCACCGGCCTGGCGATGCGGCTCAAGCGCCCGGAGGTGACGTACGCGCAGCTCTCCGAAGGGCGCGAGGACTTCCCGCCCCTCACCTCCGACGTCGCGGAGGAGGTGGAGGTGGAGGTGAAGTACGAGGGCTATATCGCCCAGGCCGCCCGGGCGGCGGCGCGCGAGGCCGAGGCCTCCGACCGCTGGCGCATCCCGGACGCGTTTCGCTTCACGGACGTGCGCGGGCTGAGTACGGAGGCGGTGGAGAAGTTGTCCGCGCACCGGCCCGGGACGGTGGGGCAGGCGCGGCGGATTCCGGGGCTGACGCCGGCCGCGGTGTCGCTGCTCCTGGTCGCGCTCAAGCGCGGGCAGGCGCCGTCAAGTGATCAGGAACAGGGCTGTGGATAACGTGTGGACAATTCTGGGGATGGATTTCCCCTGAATGATTCCAGGGACTTGAAGGGCCCTTCGGGGTGGAGGTGTTGTGGATAACGCGCGGTTCGCAGATCAGCTGGCAGCCGGATGCAGTGCGTTGGGCGTGACGGTGGGGCCGGACGTGGGGCCCCAGCTCCAGCGGCTGATGGCGGAGCTCCTGAAGTGGAACGCGAAGGTGAACCTCACGGCCATCACCGCGCCGGAGGAGGTGCTGGAGAAGCACTTCCTGGACTCGCTGGCGGTGCTGCCGGAGGTGACGGGCGCGACGTCGCTCCTGGACCTGGGCGCGGGCGCGGGCTTCCCGGGGCTGCCGCTCCGGCTGGCGCTCCCGGGCCTGGGCGTGACGCTGGTGGACACGGTGGGCAAGAAGATCGCGTTCATCAAGGCCGCCGCCGCCAGCCTGGGGCTCACCGGCGTGCGCGGACTGCACGCGCGAGCGGAAGGAAAGCCGGAGACGGAAGGGATTCCGCGCGCGCAGGTGCTCATCGCGCGCGCGTTCATGGACCTGCCGGACTGGCTGAACCTGGCGCCCGCGTACGTGGAGGAGGGCGGGCGCGTGGTGGCGATGCTGGGCAAGGCGCAGACGGACGCGGAGCTTCAGGCCCGCGCGGCGGAGCGCCACCTGCGCGTGGTGTCCGCCCGGGCGTACCGGCTCCCGTTCTCCGGCGCCGAGCGCCAGGTCGCCGTGTTCACGAAGGGGTAGGGCGGATCAGGACCGGATGTAGCACTGGATCTCCAGGTTGCCGAACTTGCCACACCTGCTGGTGGATCCACCGTCGTAGCCCCGCGCGAGGCACATCGAATTGATGTTGAACATGCCCTTGCAGGTGTTGCCCGTACCGACCCAGACGTAGGTGGTGAGCTCCTGCTCGGCGGTGGCAAGGTCGGCGGGAGCCTCGGTCGCGACGACCGGGTCCTGGGCAGAGGCCTCGTTGATCATCTCCTCCTCGGGACCGCAGCCAACGGCGAGGGACGTCACGGCGAGCGCGAACGCGAAACGCAGGCTCTTCTTCATCATGGGATGGCTCCAGGGTGCCCCGTCCGGGGCGATGGGGCGCGGTGTTCGACAGGGGTTCGAACCGCGCCGCGTTTCAGACGGAGCGGGTACGCGGGGACGAAAATCCGGGTTACATCCCGCCGCGTGACGGACTCCTCCCGCAGCCCCGGGCGCGCAGAGCTCGCGCGCTTCCTTCGCAGCCGCCGTGAGCGCTTGCGGCCGGAGGACGTGGGACTCCCCTCCGGTTCTCGGCGGCGGACACCGGGACTGCGCCGTGAGGAACTGGCACGCCTCGCCGACGTGGGCGTCAGTTGGTACACGTGGCTGGAGCAGGGGAGGGACATCCACGTCTCGGAGCCGTTGCTGGAGCGCCTGGTGGTCGCGCTCCGCCTGACGCCGACGGAGCGCCTGCACCTCTTCGAACTGGCGCACGGCCGGCCCGCGCCCAGGGCCGTGAGCGCACCGGATTCGGTGAGCGACGCGCTTCAACGGCTGCTCGACACGCATCCCTTTCCAGCGCTGGTCTCCACGCGACGCTGGGACATCATCGCGTGGAACGCACCGGCGACGGTCCTCTACCCGGACCTGTCACGGCCCGCGCCGGAGGGGCGCAACGCGCTGTGGGCGTTGTTCATGAATCCGGACCGGCGCGCGAGCATGCCCTCGTGGGAGGCCGCGGTGCGCCGGGCCGTGGCGGGGTTCCGGCTGGACGCCGCGAGGGCCGCGGACCGCTCCGAGTTCGACGCGCTGGTGGCACAGCTCCAGGCCGCGAGCCCGGAGTTCGCGCGCCTCTGGAGCGAGCACGACGTGGTGGAGACCCCCTCCATGTTGAAGGTCATCCTGCTTCCGGAGCTGGGGCCCATCGAGTTCGAGAACGTCACGCTCACGTACTCGGAGCCGGCCGGCCGGGAGCTGCGCGTGTCCTTCTATGCACCGCGTCCCGGCCTGAATCTGGAGCGCGCGCGGAAGCTGTTTCCGCGGCCGTGAGTCACCTGATCAGGTCCGGACGTAGCACTGGATGAGCGTCGTCCCGGTCTTGCCACACTGGCTGGCGGATCCGCCGTCATAGCCCCGCGCGACGCACGCCGAGTAGACGTTCATGGGGATCTTGCAGGGGTTGGTCGTGCTGACCCAACGGTAGACGGTGAGCTCCTGCTCGGCCGTGGCGAGGTCCGCGGGGGCCTCGGTCGCGACGACCTGTTCCTGCATGGCCGCCTCGTCCGCCATGTCCCCCTCGGGACCGCAGCCGACGGCGAGGGTCGTCACCGCGAGCGCGAACGCGAACCGCAGGCTCTTCTTCAGCTTCATCATGGGATGGCTCCAGTCATGCCCCAGCCGGGGCGAGGGGACGGTGTTCGACAGGGGTTCGAACACCGCCTCGTTCAAGACGGAGCGGGTACGTGGCGGCGAAAATCCCGGTTACATCGCGCGCCGCGCATCACGGGGTGAAGCGAACGCCGGTCCACGCCTCGCTCGCGGTCCACAGCCGGTCGGCCCGCTGCGGATCCACGGCCCAGGCCTTCACGCCGCGCCGGACGGTGGACTCCGCAGGCGCGACCGGGGCGATGTCGACGTTCTCGCAGTACACGCCGCCCATGCCCTCGAGCTGGCGGCTGGTCGCGCACCACACGGTGGTCGCCGCGCCCTGCTCCGGGGTCTTCAGCGGCTCCATCTTGTGGGAGTTCTCGATGGAGGCGCGGACCTCTTCCTCGGACATGGACCGGACCAGCTCCGTCAGGATGCCGCCGGGGTGCACGGCGAACGCGCGCACGCGGTGGGCCTCGCCGCGCGCATCGAGCCCGACGGCGAAGAGGATGTTCGCGGTCTTCGACTGCCCGTAGGCGACCCACTTGTCGTAGGGGCGCTGGTGGAAGTTCGGGTCCTCGAAGTCGACGTCGGAGAAGAAGTGGCCGCGTGACGACAGGCACACCACGCGCGCGCCGTTCGCCTGCTTCAGCGCGGGCCAGAGCCGGGCGGTGAGCTGGAAGTGGCCCAGGTGGTTGGTGGCGAGCTGGGATTCGAACCCGCGCGCGTCACGGCTGAGCGGACTGGCCATGACGCCCGCGTTGTTGATGAGCAGGTGCAGGGGCCGGCCGGACGCGAGGAAGCGCGAGGCGAACGCGTCGATGGAGGCCGGATCCATGAGGTCCAGCGGCTCCAGCTCCACGCGCTCCCAACCGGCGAGCGCGGCGCGGGCCTTGTCGGGAGTCCGGGCGGGAACGATGACGGTGGCACCGGCGGCCTGGAGCGCGCGGGTGGTCTCCAGTCCGATGCCCGCGTAGCCACCGGTCACGATGGCGACCGTGCCATCCAGTCGGGTGTTGCCCAGCACCTCGCGAGTCGTGGTGGTCGCGCCGAAGCCGGAGTTCAGGGGCTGCTGTTTCGTGGTCATGGGCGCAAGGTGCAGGCCTGGGCCCCGCGCGAAAAGAGCGTCAATTCATCCTATGTGTGGCGCCACCCGGATGAAGGTCCCGGAAGGGGAGGGTGGCGCATGGACTCGGTGGTGCGCTTCTACCGGGACGGGCAGGGCCTCGATGTTCCACGTGCCGGCCCCGGCGTGCTCCAGCGATCCGCCGGGTCACGCTGAAGCAGGTCCGCGGCAGCGCGTGTTCCACGTGGAACGGGGCTTCAAGCGCAGCCGACGGATGAAGCGAAGCGCATGCGGTCCGGGACCCAATCCCAGGTCAGGAGGATGAGCGGGTGACTCCACGTTCCACGTGGAACATCCACGGTGGAGTCCACGATGTGGAGCGCAGATGGCGGGGGAGGGGACACGCCGCGATGGGAACCACCCGGCAGCGGCGGATGCGTGAAGCAGACGCGGTGGTGATGGATCCCCGCGCTCCCATCCGGTGCCACCCCGTCAGGAAGCCCCGTGTTGCTGGCGCATGTGGATGGCCATGTTCCACGTGGAACACGCAGACCTTGAAGGTTCGGGACTGGGGGAGCGAGAGGGACCGGGTTCGTCTCGTTGTGCAGGCATCAGCAGCGGCCGGAGTCGCATGCCCGGGCACGCGCATCGCAGCGCGTTTCACGCCACACCTCCAAACCATGTGCACGCGTGGCGGCCTGAAGCCCGCGCACCGGATCCGATGGGGGAAAGTGGTGTTGAAGAACCGGCCACCATGGGGAGCAAGGGCCGCCCGGTCGAACGGTGTTCCACGTGGAACACGGCCGACTTTGGGGGCGCACGTGCGCCTGGGTTGAAGAACCCGTGAGCAAGTGGAGCGGCACCTGGCTGTTCGCCGTGATGTTGGAAGTGCCCGGCGTGAAGCGCTTGATGGAGCGCAGGGCAGGGGACCTGGTGCCCATGCGGTCCCGCATGTTCCACGTGGAACACGCTTCAAGAAGGGGCTGCCCTGGTTGCTCGGACTCCGGCCGTCAGCGTGAGGGCCGGCGTGATGGAAGCGTTCCTGGAAGGTGACCAGGGGACCTCATGAAGGACTGCGCATCAGGCACTCACCGCACCTGTGGCCGGACCTTCAGGGAGCGGATCCATGTTCCGGTCGTAGCGCGAGTTGCTGCGTGCGGATGAGGACCGGAACAGGTGGAAGGGAGCGCCAGGCTGACTGCTTCTTCCCCAACCGGTATGCGAAGCACCTGCGTCGTGGACGCGGCTTCGACGGTGTTCCACGTGGAACGCCCTGCGCCTGATGCGTCGCGGAGGGTGAGCACTTCGACAACAAGCCCTGACCGTTCCGCGTGCCGTGGTCGTGTGAAGCGTGGGCATGTTCCACGTGGAACGTCCTGCATTGTGGGATCCATCTTGAGCGCGTGGCCCATGAGGGCGTGGGCATGTGCTCTCGCGTGAAGCTGGTGGGGTCAGCGCACGCGTGTTCCATGTGGTGGGCATGCTGGAACTGCGCAGCCTTCAGTGGGCATGGCTCATGAGAAGACGGGGCCGCTGCTTCACATGGAGGGGCTGGAAGCGCGTGAGCATGTTCCACGTGGAACCTCATGCTCTTGCGGTTCGTGGTGCTTGAAGGAGCGCGCGAGTTCCTTCGGGTGCGGTGCCTTCAACGAGCATGGCGATGAAGAGGCGCCCTCATGTTCCACGTGGAACGTCCGCTTGGGGCTCGGTCCGCTGGTGGGGCCGTTCCCATGAAGTGCTGCCCGTTCTTTCGAAGCGCGTGGTCGCAACGACTTGAGCGCGTTTCATGGGGCACGTCCTGCACCGGATCCGTGGCTTGAGTCGTCACGGTCGCGCGAGGTGCCTCGCGGCCGCGATGCCGTGAGCGTGTTCCACGTGGAACGTCTGCTGCGGCTCCATCCGTCCGTTCTGGATGGGCCGCGCCAACTCACGGACCGTCATCGCAGTGGATGCTCGCGATGGCGTCAGCGTGTTCCACGTGGAACGTCCTGCCGTGTCCCCGCGCTGAGGGTGGTCGGGCCTACGTCGGCTGAAGGAGCGTCACGCATCGGGTGCGCCCGATGGCAGGAACTGGGACCACTCCAGATGAAGGGCCGACGCTTCATCGTGAGCCCATCGATGCATGAGCTGGTCGGGCCACATCGGCTGAATGCTCGGCGCCGAATGGAGGCTCGTGATGGCAGGAACTGGGACCACTTCAAATGAAGGGCCGACGCTTCTTCGTGAGCCCACCGATGCATGAGCTGGTCGGGCCCATGTCGGCTGAAGGACCGTCGCCGCATTGAGTGCTCGCGATGGAAGGCGCTGGGACCACTCCGGATGAAGGGCCGACGCTTCATCGAGAGCCCACCGATGCATGAGCTGGTCGGGCCCGCCACTTCGAGTGCGCGCGATGGGAGGAACTGGAGCCACTCCAGATGAAGAGCCGTCGCTTCGCGCCCATCGATGCGTGAGCTGGTCGGGCCCACGCCGGCTGAAGGACCGGCGCCGCATTGAGTGCTCGCGTTGGCAGGAACTGAGACCACTCCAGAAGAAGAGCCGTCGCTTCATCGCGCGCCGACCCATGCGTGAGCGTGTTCCACGTGGAACGCCCTGAGTGGATGGAGCGCCCTCAACTGCCCCGGTCCACGAAGCGCATCCGCGCCGCCGTCGGGTCGGTCATGTGGAACGCCTCGCCTTCGCTGCGCTGCCTCCGGTGGGGGAAGCAGCGGACCTCCCGTGCGCACCAGGGCGTCCGCGTGAGCGTTGATGGGCGAGAGACGACGCGTCTTCAGCAGATCGCTTCGGCGGACCTGGTTCGCGATGGGCACAGGGGTGTTCTTCGCGGCGTGATGCGCGCGGCGGTGTGGCGCGTGTTCCACGTGGAACTTCCGGCCACCCATGCCAGGGCCCACCGCATCTCTATGACCCCGCTACTTCCGTGAGGCGCCGGACCGAACGCGGTGCTTCGTCACGTGTGATGGACGCGGACCTGATGAAGCGTGGCTCCGCGGACCGAAGCCGGCACCGGCGGGCCGATGGATTCAGTCAGCCTCGCCGCCGGTCCATGTGGAGGCCCGTCCATCCATGCAGTCCGGTTGGCGCCGCGAAGCGCACCGTTGCATCCACGGCTGGGCCGGACCCCGAGCCGCGACGATGGAGCCCGCGCATGCGCGGTGGTTCACGCAGCCGGTGAGGTGCTGCTCAGGAACCGCCAACCCACGAGACGAAGTCGGCATGCGGGGCGATGGCGCACGTCCTCGCCGATGCGCGTTCCACGTGGAACGACGGGCGCGGCCATCGCCCATGCGAATCCGCGGACCATGCGCCGACATGACGCCGCAGCGGTTCTGGCCATCGCGGCATCGCGCACGCCGACTTCGGTTCCGCGAAGGCTCGGAGCGGGGAAAGCGCATCCGGATGGCGCGGCGAACCGGAAGCCGCCCGGTGCGCGCCGCGAACCGCGCGAAGCTCACACGCGCTCAGGTGGCTCCCCCCATGAAGCTGGCGGGGATGCCGTCACGGGACCATGCGCGGTAGTGGGGGCACTCCTCATGAGGCCACGACGTTGAAAGTCAGGCCCAGGAAACGCGGATGCGGACCTCGCCGTTGTCGGCCGTTCGCCGAACGACTCCGTTCCGAATCCGGGGCGGGCACCTGAAGTGCTCGCGCGGCCTCCACGCCACCGGCCCGGATTCTCGAACCGGACCTGCGCCAACGCGTTCACCTTGGCCGCGCATCCGGAACCCCCGGTCCGAAGTCGCCGGAACCGATGCACGGGCACGCGTGGGCTCCCCGTCCGTGAGCCGGCGCCAGCTCCGCCCCGGCCGAACCCGGCGCCGAAAACCCCAACGCGAACCCGCGATCCGCATCCTCAAACCACCGGCCCACGTGAACTCCGCCCGCATCACGGACCCGCGAGGCCCGCCCGTTCCACGTGAAACGGCGGACCCGCGAAACCTCCGGAGCCCGAATCCGGAACTCACCCCGCGTGACCCCCTGAAAAAACCAACCACCCGCCGCCGGCCCGAAAACCTCCGCCAAGAGCAGGCGGGCAGGCACGCCCCGACCCCCTCCTTCGCGCCCATTCCCACCCCCTCCCGGCCACCCACAGGCCCCCGAGCGAGGGGCCGGGCAGCGGGATCCGCCTGCTCACGGATGGGAAATTGATCCGTCCTCGAACCCCGTGCTAGCTGCCTGATCAGCACTAACTAGTGCACCTCCGGCACTGACTAGTGTGGGGGCTCTGGCGTCAGCCGGGGCGAGAGAGGATGGGCCACGTGGGTCGTATCATCTGCATCTCCAACCAGAAGGGCGGCGTGGGTAAGACCACCACCGCCATCAACCTCGCCGCGAGCCTCGCGTCCGCGGAGCGCCGCACCCTGCTGGTGGACATGGACCCCCAGGGCAACGCGGGCAGCGGCCTGGGCCTCAAGCGCGACTCCCTCAACGGCACCGTCTACGACGCGCTCCTCGGCGGCCGTCCCGCCTCCGAGCTCATCCACCCCACCGAGCTGCGCTTCCTCCAGGTCATCCCCGCCACGCCCGACCTCACCGGCGCGGAAGTGGAGCTGGTGAACCAGGAGCGCCGCGAGTTCCGCCTGCGCGAAGCCCTGCTGCCGCTCAAGGACAAGTACGACTACATCATCATCGACTGTCCGCCCTCGCTCGGCCTGCTGACGCTCAACGCGCTGGTGTCCGCGGACTCCGTCCTCATCCCGCTCCAGTGCGAGTACTACGCGCTCGAGGGCCTCTCCCAGCTCACGCACACCATCGACCTGGTCAAGCAGGGGCTCAACCCCTCGCTGAAGATGGAGGGCATCCTGCTCACCATGTTCGACGCGCGAGCGAACATCGCCCACCAGGTCGTCGACGAGGTGCGCGGCTACTTCAAGGACCAGGTCTTCCAGGCGGTCGTGCCGCGCAACGTGCGCCTGTCCGAGTGCCCGTCCTTCGGCAAGCCGATCATCCTCTATGACATCAAGTCGAAGGGCTGCGAGAGCTACCTCGCCCTGGGCCGCGAGCTGATGCGCCGGGACTCCCCCAAGCCCTCCAAGCGCCGGGTCGCCTGACCGGCCGCCTCCTTTATAGAGAGATGTGAATGGTGGGACCGGGTGCCCGGTTCGCCGTGAAGCACTCAAGGCCCATGCGCGCCGGCCCCACGCTGGCGCGGGAGTTCCCAACCACCGTGCAGAAGACCGCAGACACCCAGAAGCGCGCCCTGGGCCGGGGCCTCTCCGCCCTCATCCCCCAGGCTGCCCCCGCCGCTCCGCCGCCCGCCGCGCCTCCGAAGGCCGGCGTGCTCAAGCTGGCCATCGAGTCCATCCACCGCGACCCGCTCCAGCCCCGCCGCCACTTCGACGACACGAAGCTCCACGAGCTCACCGAGTCCATCAAGGCGCAGGGCCTGCTCCAGCCCATCCTCGTCCGCAAGAACCCGAACAAGGGCGGCGACGGCTACCTCATCATCGCGGGCGAGCGCCGCTGGCGCGCGTCCCAGGCGGCGGGCCTCAAGGAGATCCCCGCCATCGTGCGCGAGGTCACGGAGGCCGAGTCCTTCGAGCTCGCCCTGGTGGAGAACCTCCAGCGCGCGGACCTGAACCCCATTGAAGAGGCGGACGGTTACCGGCGCCTGGTGGAGGAGTTCAAGCTCACGCAGGAGCAGGTGGCCCAGAAGGTGGGCAAGGAGCGCTCCACCGTCGCGAACGCGCTGCGCCTGTTGGCCCTGCCCCCGGACGTGAAGGCCATGGTGGCGGACGGGTCGCTGAGCATGGGCCACGCGAGAGCGCTGCTCGGCGTGCCCCGGCTGCCGGAGCTGCAGAACCTGGCGAAGCAGGTGACGGAGAAGAAGCTGTCCGTGCGCGACACGGAGCGGCTGGTGCAGCAGGGCAAGTCCGCGAAGGGTGGCAAGGACGCGGGGAAGCCGGCCCCCAAGGTGAGCCCGCAGGTGAAGGCGCTCACCGAGGAGCTGCAGCGTCGGTTGGGAACAAAGGTCCGTCTGTCGGAGAAAAGCCCGGGAAAAGGCACCCTGGAAGTCGACTTCTTCTCCTACGATGACCTCGACAGGCTGTTGAAGCTTCTGAGGAAGGAGTAGGGCGTGGCGCTCCTTGGCGGGAAGAAAGACGAAGCACCCAGCAAGCCCCTGTTCAAACGGGAGGAGGATTTCGTGTCGACGCGTCCGGGTGAGGTTCACACGCTTCTGGGCAAGGGAAGCGAGTTCGAGGGGAAGCTCACCTTCGAGGGTCAGGTTCGAATCGACGGCAAGTTCAACGGGCAGATTGTCACCAAGGACGTGCTCGTCATTGGCGACGGCGCCCGCGTGCAGGCGGAGATTCAAGCCGGCACCGTCATCATCAACGGCACCGTGGAAGGCAACGTGCGCGCCACGCAGCTCATCGAGCTGAAGCAGCCGGGCCGCGTGAAGGGCAACCTGGAGACGCCGTCGCTCTCCATGGACCGCGGCGTCATCTTCGAGGGCTCCCTCAAGATGGAGAACATCGGCAAGGGCGGCGGAAACCCGCCCCCGCCCGGAGAGAAGAAGTAACGGTGCGCCCTCTCGCGTCCAGCGCGCGGAAGACCCCGAGGCTCCTGGGCCTCGGGCTCGTCTCGCTCGGCGTCCTGTTTGGCGGCTGCGAGGGCTGCTCGGACAAGAAGCCGTCCGTCGAAGGTCTGGCGGAGGACGCGGGGCTGCGCTCGGGCGTGAAGGTGCCGCTGCCGCCGGGCTGGTCCGCGCAGGTGGCCACCGACGGCAGCTTCCAGGCGGGCCCTCCCGGCCGCCCGGCGCTGCGCGTGGACTTGAAGCCGGGGCAGGGTGAAGAGATGCCCTCCTCGGAGAAGCTGGCGGACACCGTCCGTCAGCAGATGAAGCAGTTCTCGCTGTCGCTGGACCAGGAAGAGGACACCCCTTCCTTCTCCCTGCTGCGCGTGACCATGGCCCCCTCCCTGGCGGACGGCGGCCTGGGCCCGGAGGCGCCCGCGTTCTTCGGCGCCCGGCGCGTGGGGGACGACCTGTTCCTCTGCGCCAGCCTGCCCGGCGCCTCCACCGAGGAAGTCCGCCTGGCCACCGAGGCCTGCCGTACCATCCAGGTCCAGGCCGCGCCCCGCTGAAGGTCCCCCCGGGGCTCGCGGCCTCCTTCAGCAAGGAGCGCGTACCCCATGGACGACTGGCGCAAGAACCTCATCGAAGACGCGGCGGGCATCGACGCGCTGCTCGCGCGCACGAAGCGCATCGCCGTGCTGGGCATCCGTCCGGAGGCCCAGGCGGAGAAGCCCGCGCACGCCATCCCGAAGTTCCTCCAGGACCACGGCTTCACCGTGCTGCCCGTGCCCACGCACGGCGAGCAGGGAAGCATCCTGGGTGAGCCCCTCTCCGCGTCGGTGAAGGACGTGCCCGGAGAGGTGGACGTGGTGCAGGTCTTCCTCCGGCCGGACGACATCGACGCGCACGTGGACGGGATGCTGGCGAAGAAGCCGCACGCGGTGTGGTTCCAGCTGGGCATCCGCAACGACGCCGCGGCCGAGCGGCTGGCCCGTGCGGGGATCCGCGTGGTGCAGGACCACTGCATGAAGGTGGAGTGGAAGAAGCGCCACCCGGAAGGCCGATAAGCGACAGCGGCGGGGGCTTCGGGAACGTCCTGCGCGTCCCGGGTGTCCCCATTACGTGAGACGGGTGATGTTTCTGGCGACTGGCACGGGGAGGGGATGGACTTCGGGACCGGCCCGGGGTGCAATTCCGTCCACGCCCCGTCAGCTGAGGTCTCCAGGACTTCCCCAAAGCCGTCCGACTTCCTAACCTTAGCTTCCCGGCCTGTGTCGAGCGCCCGCCCGGCCCCGGCCTTCACGCTGTGCCCCCTCGTAAGGAGTCCGCGCATGACGCTCACCGAGATGCTTCCCCTCCCCCTGGCCGCCGTGGAGATCGGGCCGCTGGGTGAGCAGCTAGCAGCGGCGGGGGGGCTGGTCATCACCGCGGCGGCGGCGCTCTGGGCCGCGTGGACCCGCCCGGCGCAGCAGCCGGCCCCGGTGCCGGTGCCCGTGCGTCGCAACCCGCCGCGCCGCCGCTAGGCCTTCCCGCGGCACCCGTCGTCCCCTGGATTCGGGCCCTGGCCCGGCGCGCGTGAAGCAGCGCCGGGCGGCCCTCAGCGAAGCGGCGCTCCTGCTCAGCGCTTCATCGCCAGCGACAGCGCGAAGTCTCCCTCCGCGTCCGTCCACCACGCGGCCAGGTCGAGGCCCGCGTCGCCAAGCTCCGCCTGCACCTGCTCGCGACAGAACTTGCAGCTCACCTCCGTACGCAGACATTCGCCCTCCGCGAAGTCCACGCGCCGTCCCAGGTCCTCCAGCCACACGGTCTGGGCCTTGCGCGAGATGAGCCGCATCTCGATCCACTTGTTCGCTTCGTCGAACGGGGCCAGGTGCTCGAAGGCCTCCGGGTCGAAGTCCGCCTTCAACTCGCGGTTGAGCACGCGCAGCACGTTGCGGTTGAAGTCCGCCGTCACGCCCGCGCTGTCGTTGTAGGCGGCGAAGAGGCGCTCGCGGTCCTTGATGAGGTCCGTGCCCAGCAAGAGCCCGTCCCCCGGCTTGAGTCCTGACGCCAGCTCGCGCAGGAACAGCGCGCGCTGCGCGGGCTTCAGGTTGCCGATGGTGCCGCCCAGGAAGGCGATGAGCCGCCGCCCGCCGCCCGGGATGCGGCCCAGGTGCTGCTCGAAGTCGCCCACCACCGCGTGCACGGTGATGCGCGGGTACTCGCGCGCCAGCCCTTCCGCCGCCTTGCGCAGGAAGGCCTCGCTCACGTCGAAGGGCACGAAGCGCTTGAGCTGCCCGGCCGCGTCCATCGCGTCCAGGAGCAGGCGCGTCTTCTCACTGGTGCCGCTGCCCAGCTCCACCAGCGTGTCCGCGCCGCTCAACCGCGCGACGTCGTCCGCGTGGGCGCGCAAGATTTCCCGCTCGCGGCGCGTCGGGTAGTACTCCGGCAGGCGGGTGATGTCGTCGAAGAGCTGGCTGCCGCGCTCGTCGTAGAGCCACTTGGGGCTCAGCTCCTTGGGGCCGCGGCAGAGCCCCTCCAGCACCTCCGCGCGCCGCGCGCGCTGCGCGTCCCCGGGCCTCACGTGGACGTCCACCTTCACGCCCGGCGCCTGGTCGCCGTCCGCGACGCGTGCCTCGCCCTGCTCCGTCCTCATCCTCATGCGACCCTCACCTCACGTCCCGTGCACAGCGAAAGCCGGCGAAGATCTGCCGCCGGATGGGGAAGTCCCAGTTGCGGAAGCTGTTGCGCACCGCGACCGGCGCGCTCGCCCAGGCGCCGCCGCGCAGCACCTTGGACGTGTCACCGAAGAAGACCTCCGAGTACTCGCGGTACGGAAAGGCCCGGAAGCCCGCGTACGGCTGGAAGTCGCTGGCGGTCCATTCCCAGACGTCGCCCAGGAGGCCCCAGACGCCGTCCGCGCTGCCGCCCAGGGGGTGGCTGCCCACGGGCGACGGCCCCCAGCGCGTCCCGCCCAGGTTGGCGTGCGCGTCCGTGGGAACAGCGTCCCCCCAGGGGTGCGCGCGCGGGACGCCGTCACTGCCCCGCGCGGCCTTCTCCCACTCGGCTTCGGTGGGCAGGCGCTTGCCGGCCCAGCGCGCGTACGCGTCCGCTTCGTACCAGGACACGTGCTGCACGGGTTCGTCCTTGGGCAGCGCCTCCACCGTGCCGAAGCGGCGGCGCAGCCAGACGTGGTGGCCCTGCGGACTCCAGAAGAGCGGGTGGCGGATCCGCTCCGCTTCAATCCAGGCGAAGCCCTTGGGGTCCCACCACCGCGGATCCTCGTAGCCGCCGGACTCCACGAACACGAGGAAGTCCCCCGTGGTGACGGGGTGCGCGTCCAGGAGGAAGGGCGCCACGTCCACGACGTGCCGGGGGCGCTCGTTGTCGTAGGCCCACGCGTCGTCGCTGCCCAGGCGCACCGGGCCGCCGGGGATGAAGACCTCGTGCTGGGGCACCGCGCCGGGCCGGGGACGCAAGCCCTCCACCGGGTGGTACTCCACGTCCGTCATCAGCTGCAGCGTGGCGGCCAGCGTCTCCGCGTGCTGCTGCGCGTGCTGCGCCACCATGCCGAAGACGAAGCCCCCGTGGAGCAGCGGATCCGCGCTGTCCTCGGGCAGCGATTCCAGATGGGCGGCCACCGCCGAGCGCACGCGGGTGGCGTAGGCCCAGGCGGCCTCCGGCTCCAGCAAGGGCAGCGTGGCGCGCGTGTTCCTCGGGTGGCGGAAGGCGTCGTAGATGGCGTCGAACGCGGGGTCCGTGAAGGCCGGCGCCCCCAGCGCGCGCAACAGCCACTGCTCCTCGTAGTTGGCCACGTGGGCCACGTCCCACACGAGCGGGGACATGAGCGGCGAGTGCTGCCGCATCAGCTCCCCTTCCGGCAGCGGCGCGAGCATCGCCTGGATGCGTTGGCTCCCCGCCTCCAGCTCCCGCCAGGCACGGACCTTCCAGGGCGTGGCCTCGCGGACACGGGGGATTGGCTGCTCCAGGCTCCTCAGCGACATGGTCGGCCCAAGGTAGGAAGGGGCTCCGGGGCTCGCTAACCCCCCGGGGCCCCCGGTGAGAGGGTCCCGTGAGGGAGCACACGTTTGCGAGCCCGCTTCCCCTCCGCGTTGCCCCGGAGTCCTAATCAGCGGGGGCACCTCTGCCGGAGTATTCTGGACTGAAAGGTTCGTTTTTGCCCAAAATAAGTGACTGGGAGCGCGGGTCCTGGCCTCTCCTCGCGGGCCCTCGCCCTGCGGCACGGGGTTCCTGGTGGCCGGGCAACGTTCTCAGGGGTCCCCCTCTCCAGAGCGGATGTCCTGACCCCAGGGGGGCACCCTCCGGGGCCGGCATCTGTCCACCAGTCGTCGGGGTATTCCGGGAAGGCATGTCCGCCTGGGGGAGGGGGTCTCTATGCTGCGGGACATGGCCAAGCTCGTGCCGCACAAGCCCGTGCTCGTGGTGGAGGACGACGAGGATGCTCGCGCCGCCATCGCCGAAATCCTGGAAGCCGAAGGCTACGAGGTCGCTGTCGCCGCCAATGGCCGCGAGGCCCTGGACGAGCTCCAGCACCTGCCTCCGCCGAGCCTCATCCTGCTGGACCTGCGGATGCCGGTGATGGACGGCCCGGAGTTCCTGCGCCACCTGCGCGCGGACTGGCCCCGGCTCAAGGCCGTGCCGGTGCTGCTCCTGTCGGGCGTGGGCGCGGAGCCGCTGCCGGACACGGGCGGCCTGTTGAAGAAGCCCATCGTCCCGGACGAGCTCGTGGCCACCGTGGGGCGGCTGTCCGGCCGCACCGCGTGACACGGCCCCAGGGCCCGCGTTTGGGGCCCGCGGCTCAGCCCACCCGCGTCACCGCGAGCAGCGTGAGCGTGCTGGCGCGGGGGTCCCTCTCGTAGAGCAGCTCCAGGTCGTGGCCCTCCACGCGGTGCCGCGCGGGTCCCGCCACCGAGTCGTGGCTCTTCGACCGCTCCGCCAGCCGCGCCAGGGTCTGCTGCAGGGCCTCGAAGGTCTCCGAGGACATGCGACCCACCTCCCGCCACGCGGGCGGCGCGTAGTGGACGCGGTAGGGCAGGACCAGGCGGTTTCTTGCGGAAGACTGGGACACGGGTTCGGTTCCTCGACGCGTCTCCGCTAATGCGAACGGCGTGCCCGCCCACCGCTCCCGGGAATTCCGGGCACTTTCACGGTGGGTCGCCGCTGACGTCTGAAGAAATTACGGACTCGACCGATTCGCAGGGGAAGAAATGACTGTCCGTGCGGCGGGGCTGGAAGGGGGATGGAGGGCCCCTGTCCGCCCGTCCGGGTGGGGCTGGGGCGGGCCACCGGTGCGGGGTGGCTGCCCCCTTCCGCGTGGGGTGCGCAGCGTTGAACAGACGGGCCCGCTTCCGGCGCCCGCGCACCCCCAGGAGGCACACCCATGGCGCCGAGGACTCCCACCCCCTGGTCGTTGACGAACGGGCTGTTGTTTGGCCTGGCGGCGGGCGTGTTGCTGGCACTGGCGGAGACGGCGCTGGCGGTGGCCGCGGGCGAGGGGCCGCTCGTGCCGGTGCGGATGAGCGCGGCGGTGGTGCTGGGGCCGCAGGCCTTCACGCCGCAGGTGTCCACGGGGCTGGCGGTGGCGGTGGGGCTGGGGGTGCACCTGGCCGCCGCGGCGGGCTGGGGCGTGGTGTACTCGCTCCTGGACGCGATGCTGCCCCTGGACGGGCGGGGGCGCTGGGAGTTCCAGGCGGCGGTGGGGATGCTCTTCGGCATCTTCGTGTGGCTGGTGGACTTCCAACTGCTGGCGCGCGGCTACTTCCCCTGGTTCCTGAGCGTCCCGCAGTTCCTCCAGATTGTGTGGCACGCGCTGTTCCTGGGGCTGCCCCTGGCGCTGCTGTTCACGGCGGCCGAGCGCCGCCGTACGCCCGTGGCGGAGCCCACGCCCTGAGAGGGCCCGCGCCTGCGTGGCGCAGAGGGTGTCCGGCCCTGGTGGGAGGTGGGAAAAAACGCCAGAGGTAAGGTGACATGACCCGACCTTCAGGGTTATGCCCTGCGGCCGAGGCCATGGAGGCGCTTCGCACCGGGGACAGGCAAGGGCATGGACACTGAACTGGCGGGAATCCTCGGGGCGGCGGCGCGGACGGTGCGGGTGAAGCTGGGCCTGACGCAGGCGGACGTGGCGGACCGCATCGGCATGGCGTCGGAGGTGTATGGCCGGCTGGAGCGCGGCCACATGCTGCCGAGCGTCCAGAACCTGCGCCGGCTGTGCGTCGTCCTGAACATCCCGCCGCACGACCTGCTGGGGTTGGGCGAGGAGTTCGCGGCGCCGCCGCCCAAGGAGAAGCCCCGGGTGGTGCGGACGGAAGAGGACGTGCCGGAGATGCGGCGGCTGATGCGCAACCTGCGGCGGCTGACGCCCGTGCAGCTGAAGCTGATGAACCTGGTGGCGTCCGCGATGCAGCAGCAGAAGAAGAAGCCCTGAGGGGCCGCGGCGTTAGACTGGTCCCACCATGGTCGAAGAGCTGGTGCGCAGGCTGGACCTCAAGCCCCACCCGGAGGGCGGCTACTACCGGGAGACCTACCGGGCGGCGTTCCAGGTGCAGACGCTCCGGGGGCGCAGGTCCGCGGGGACGGCCATCTACTACCTCTTGCAGCGGGGCGAGTTCTCCGCGTGGCACCGGGTGGTGGGCGCGGACGAGCTGTGGCTGTTCCACGATGGCGAGCCCCTGGCGCTGCACCTGGTGCACGAGGACGGCCGGCTGGAGTCCACGGTGCTGGGCCGGGACGTGACGCAGGGCCATCAGCCGCAGGTGCTGGTGCCGGCGGGGGTGCTGCAGGCGGCGGAGCCGTTGGGCGCGTACACGCTGGTGGGCTGCACGGTGTCGCCGGGGTTCGACTTCGCGGACTTCGAGCTGCCGGACGCGGAGGCGATGGTGTCCCGCCACCCCGCGCACGAGGTGCTCTTGCGAAGGTTGGCCCGGCCCGTGCGGCGCTGAAGCGCGGGCTCAGGTGCCCCAGGGGCGCAGGGGCGCGAGCAGCCCCGCGGCCTGGAGGCGCGCCTGCACGTCGGCGGCGAGGGCGACGTGGGCGGGGTTGGAGACGGAGAACTTCTCCTGCGTGAGGGTGATGAGCGTGCCCCGGTCCGGGAGGTGTTCCACCTGGACGGGGGAGGGCAGTGGGGGCACGGGCCCGCGGAAGTCGGCGAGGTAGGTGACCCAGCCGATGTAGTTCTCGATCATGGGCGCTGCCATGAGCTCCCGGTGCTGGTCGGAGGCCGCCAGGGCGAACTCGGGTTCCCACGCGAGCGCCATGGCGCGCACCACGCCGGTCATGATTGACGCGGTCACGACGCGCTTCGCGACCTCGCTCTGGCCTAGCGAGTGGAGGACACAGGCGGAGGACAGATGCATCGACGAGCCGCCGCACCTGCCGTTGAACGCGGACGTCTCATCCGGCGTCTCCCCGGCCCAGAGCCAGAACCTGGAGCTGTCGCCAATCCGGTTGCTCTTCTGTCCCAGGAGCTTCGCGAGCGTCGTGGCATCTGGCTGGACCTGTCGCTTGCGTGCTTTTTCGAAGGTCGCTGCGGATTGATGCCAGCGGTTCCAGCTTGGCTCAAGTGGAGCCATCATCCCGAGGAATGCCTCCAGGCGTCGGGCACAGGCCTCCACTGGCTCAAGTCGAGCCAGCCAGTAGGAACCTGCGAAATACGTCTCGACCATGGCTTCAGCAGGCCTCATCGGATTGGGGGGATGGAGACCACATCGATTGGGAGGCGGTTCGACTCAAATGCTTTACGAAGGAATGCGGCGAAGCGCTCCTCCGCGACAATCCAGCGGATGCGTCGGCCTCCTGCCACATTGAACTGCCGTTCCGCTTGGGCAAGCACTTTGTCAAAGCCTCGGAAGAACTCCTCCATTTTCATGTCGTCCTTGATGAACTTCGCATAGCCCGGGCCCTTGGCCTCCAGCAGCAAGTCCTCCACTGAGTCATAGCCGTCGAAGTCGACCTCCTCATCTCCCTGCTTGATCCGGTACGCGGAGCCCTTCGGCGCCCCTGTCACCTGGGCCTGATAGTCGCGGGCACGGTCGGACATCGACTCCTTCACCTGCACCCACTTGCCCGGACCTCCTGAACTGCTCGGAGGAGGTGGGCCCACCGTGGCCATGGCGACCGCCGTGGACGCGAGCGTCACCTCCACCACACCGCCCACCACCGCCACCGCGTTCACGTCCAGCACGGCGGCCGGGTTGAAGCCCACCTGCGCCGTGCCCAATCGCACCGCGTCCGGGAATCCCGGCAGCAACGTGAGCGCGGATGACAGCCCCACCGTCACGCCGTGACTCACCAGCACCGTGACGGCGAGCACGAAGATGCGCGCCACCTCCGGCCCCAGGGCCCGAGCGAAGACTTCCGCCGCTTCCTCCAACTCCTGGAACGTCGTCGCTCTATCCGTCGCCGCCTTCAGCGCAGCGCACGCCCTCACCACCGTGAGGAACGACTGCACGCCCACGTACGCCAGGAACACGGCGGCAATCACCGCCGCGCCCTTGGTGAACACAGGCTCCGGAGCCGCCGCCAGCGCCACCCAGGACGCAATCGCTCCCGAGACCACGGACACGAAGAACGCCGGGTTCAGCGTGTCCTCCAGCGCATCCCCGATGCTCGCGCGCAACGGGTCCAACGACATGCCCACAGCGAGCGTCAGCCGGTCCATCTCGCTGAAGCCCGCCCCATCCTCCAGCAACGACAGACAGTCGCCCGGAGCCTCATGGGCCCGGCACCACCGGCCGTACCGGTCCCGCAGCATGAACCCGAGTCCCCGGTCCAACTCCGCGCCCTTCCTCGCCACCGCGCGCACCACCCTCGGTGACCGCAGCGTCAGCGGCGCGTCCAACACCAACCGCGCCAACGCCTCCTCGAACTCCCGCGCACTGACCGGCACCCGCCGGTCCCACGTCACCGGGGCGTACGTCCGAGTCCCCCGCTTCGTGCGCAGCCGCACCGTGGGCCCACCGGCGCAGCCCGTGAGCAGCACGACCAACAACAT
Source organism: Corallococcus exercitus (assembly GCF_042231735.1). Taxonomy (GTDB): domain Bacteria; phylum Myxococcota; class Myxococcia; order Myxococcales; family Myxococcaceae; genus Corallococcus; species Corallococcus exercitus_B. Next base: position 6,784,892 of record NZ_CP102577.1, on the reverse strand, counting down.
CCACACGCCGGCCCTGTGTGCATCCATGCGGCCCATGACACCCCCAAAGACAACGGGGCGGAAGGCCCGTGAGGACCTCCCGCCCCGAAGGGGCACTGCCATCAATCGCAGACGGTCAGTTGTTCTTCACCGTGAAGCTGAAGCTCTGGATGACGAAGTTGTCCACCGCGTCCGTCATCCACACGTCCACCGTGTGCGTGCCATCCAGCAGCTCGCGGGTGTCCAGCGCCGCGGTCCACGTGCCGTTCGACTGGAGCGTGCCGGCGCGGATGCCCGACCCGTCCCGCGTGAACGCCACGTTCTTGATGCCGCTCAGCGCATCCGTCACGCGCGCCGTCAGCGTCACCACGCCGCTCACCGTGCTGCCCGGAACGGGCGTCAGCAGCGTCGCCACGGGCGCCTGCGTGTCGTAGCGCACCGTGCGCGTCGCGCGCACCGAGCGGCCCGCCTCGTTCGTCACGTCGATGTTGAACGTGTTCACGCCCGACACCAGCGTCAGCGACGTCTGGATTTCACCGCCACCGCGCGGCAGCTGGAACAGCTGGCTGCCAATCTTCACCGTCGTCGCGGACACGGAGGACACCCGAACCACATACGGCAGCGTGTTGTTCGCGCGAGGCCCGAACGTGGCGCCGTCCGCGGGGTCCGTCGTCACCGTGGGCGTGCCGGAGTCCACGAACACGTGCACCACGGCCTCCGTCACGTTGTTCGCCGAGTCCGTCGCGCGCACCAGGATGCCCTGCTCGCCGAAGTTCGGCAGGCTCACCGGGTGCGTCACCGAACCGGTGCCGAACTCCAAGAGCGTGGTGTTCACCCACTGCGTCTCCACGCGGGTCGGCGTCCGGTCGTCGATGAGGCTCGTCACGTTCACCAGCCCGCCCACCACCTGACCGTTCACCGGCGACTGGATGGTGATGACCGGCGGGACGCGGTCCACCGTCAGGTTGATCTGCTTCGTGGTGACGCCGCCCAGGTTGTCGCGGCCCGTGAGCTGGATGATGTTCGGCCCTTCCGCCAGCTCCACCGGCGTGAAGACCAGACCGCCGCTCAGCTCGGGGTTCACCACCACCGGCGTGCCGCCGTTCACGATGAACGCCGCGTAGGTGATGACCGCGCCGTTGGTGGCCGGCTTCACGAAGCCCCACACGGACAGCGTCGTCTCGCGGAGGAACGCGGGCTGGTTGCCCATGATGACCTCCGGCGGCGTGTACGGATAGGCGTTGATGACCAGCGTCTGCGCCGCCGTGCTGCCCAGCAGGTTCTGGCTGTTCGGCTGCAGCGTCACGCCGGAGTACACCGCGCGGTAGTCCTGCGCCCCCGTGGCGGACCACGTGTCCGTCGCGATGCTCCACGGCAGGCTGAACACGCCGTCGCCGTCCGCGTCGTCATCCGCGCCAATGGCCACGCCCGCCACGAAGAAGGTCACCACGCCCTTCAGCGGCCCCGTCACCACGGCGTTGTTCGACGCGTTCCGCACCCGCGCGGACAAGAGCGTCGCCTGGCCAATGGTCACGCTCGCGTTCGCCGCCGGCGTCAGGATGGCCGTCGTCGTCGCCACGCCCGTCACCGGAGGAGGCGGCGGCGTATACGTCTTCGCGCGAGCCGAAGCGGACACGCCCGGCGCGCCACCGGAGGCCGCCGTCACCGTGACCTCCGACAGCAGCGAGGGCAGCAGGTTCGCCGGAGCGCGCACCGTCAGCGTCACCGTGGACTCCGCGCCGGAGGCCAGGAACACCGTGGGCCGGCTCAGCGCGGCCGTCCAGCCGGGCAGGCCGCCCTTGGCGCTCAGCGTGTACGTGTCCGCCTGGTAGCCGTGGTTCTTCACCTTGAAGGTGTAGGTCGTCTCCGACATGGCCGGGTCGTAGATGGGGAACATCTTCGTGTCCTCGCCCACCACGGACACCTCCACGCTGAAGTCGCCGAAGCACGCCAGGCCCAGCGACGCGAACGTCGTCGCGATGTCCCGCGCCGCCGAGCCCGGCTCCCAGCCGCCGTCGGCCGCCTGCTTCGTCTTCAGCCACTCAATCGCGTCGAACAGGCGCGTGTTGCTCGCCGGCTCCTTGCCCGCCAGGCACAGCGCGTACACGGCGATGCCCGTGGCGAAGTCGTCGGACGCGCCATTCGGCAGGCGGCCCCAGCCCTTGCCGTTCACCATGGGCATCGCGATGAGCTGGTTCGCCAGCGTCTGGATGGTGGCGGTGTTCACGCCATCAACGCCCGGCCCCGCGGCCTTCAGGCCCACGATGGCCCACGACTTCTGGAACGTGTACGGCATGCCGTCGTCGAAGACGCCCGTGGTGGGCGTGTTGATGTTGGCCCGCAGGTACGCGGCCGCCTTGTCGATGGCCGCCTGGTACTGCGCCGCCTTCGCCGGGTCCACGCGCTGCTTCGCCTGCGCCAGCGCCACGATGTAGCGCGCGGTGATGGGCACGTTGCCGTGGTTCACCGGCGTGCCGTTGTGGTCCTCGTTCCACCGGCCGCTGGACTGCTGCATGCCCAGCGCCCAGTTGGCCGCCATCACCAGCACGCTGCTGTACTGCGTGGACACGTACTGGTCGAAGCCCGCCAGGCCGAACGACGCCCAGCCCGTCTTCGAGTTCGGGAACGAGGCCCCCTGATACAGCCAGTGGCCGGAAGGCAGCTGGTCCGACTTGATGCGGAAGGAGATGGCGTCCAGGTTCTCCTGGAGGGTGCGCCCGTTGGCCGTCGTCTGGGCCATGTTGTAGCCATTGGCCTTGGCGCTCGACATGCCGAACACCGCCGCACCCTGGCGGTGGCAGGCGATGCAGTTCTCATGCGTGGTCCAGTTGGCCACGTCCGAGGCCAGGAACTGGATGGCCTTCTGCGTGGCCTGCGTGTTGGTGGCGGCCGCCGCCGGCAGGCTGAAGGCAGACAGCAACAACGCCGCGAACACGACGAGGCGCGCCGCCCAACGGGGCGACGCGCGGGATGAGGCGGATGACATGGGGAGACGTCCAGGGGCCTACGGGTGGGCACGCCCCGGACGCGGGGAGCAGGCCCCCCAGCGCACACCCCGGCCCGTCCACCCGCGCTTCACCTCAGCGCCCCGGTGGTCCACGGCCTGCGTCTGACTGGAAGAGGCACCCCGCGAAAGGCGTGCGGGGCAAGAATACTCAAGCTTGTCTGTAAATGTCCAGATGGGGTCAAAGACAGCCAAACCCAGAAATCAAGGACAGACAGGCGGACGGGCGGCTCTTGGCCGCCCGGTGGGTCACTCCGTGGGCTTGCCGCCGGTGCGCTTCCACAACTCTCGCAGCAGAATCACGCCGAACTGCGAGTCATTGAGGATGTAGCGGCGCCACAGGCGCTTGGGCTCGTGGGTGAGGCGGTAGAGCCACTCGAAGCCGGCCTTGGCGATCCACTCGGGCGCGCGCTTGGCGGTGCCGGCGATGAAGTCGAACCCCGCGCCGATGCCGATGGCCACCGTGGGCCCCAGCTTCTGGGCCACCTGCGAAATCCAGACCTCCTGCTTGGGGCTGCCCAGCGCGACGAAGAGCAGGTGCGGGTCCTTCTCCCGGATGCGCGCGACGATGGGGTCGTTCTGCGCGTCACCCGCGTCCAGGTTCACCATGGGCGAGTCCCAGCCCACCACTTCGATGCCGGGGTACTGGGCCTGGAACTGCTTGCCCACCTTCTCCGCGACGCCGGGGCCCGCGCCCAGCAGGAAGATGCGCCACTTGCGCTCGGCGCCCAGCTTCACCAGCGGGAGGATGAGGTCGGAGCCGGCGATGCGCTCCGGCAGGGGCACGTCCAGCATGCGCGACGCCCAGACGATGGGCATGCCGTCCACGACCGAAATCGTGGCCTTGGAGTACGCGTCGCGGAAGCGCGTGTTCGTCTCCGCCAGGACGACGTGGTCCACGTTGGCGGTGAAGACGTAGCCGCCCTGGTGCGCGTCCACCAGCTCGCCAATGGCCGTGACGGCCTGGGGGAAGGTGAGCTGGTCGATGGCGAGCTGGCCGATGTTCAGGCGCGGGCGGGAGGAGGCGGCGGGGGCGTGTGCGGTGGTCAAGGCGTCGTCTTCACTTCACCGTGAGGTCCAGCACGGTGATGGAGTAGGGGGGAAGGCGTTGGGACAGGGCCTGCTCGGCCTTCTTGCCGGTGGCCTGTTCGGTGAAACCGCCGGGCGCGCCCGAGTACCCCAGGACGCGCACGGTGTTGAGCGAGCCGCAGCCCTTGAACTCCAGCTGCGCCTGGGCGGCCTGCTCGGGGTCGAAGTTGAGCAGCACGGCGGTGAGCTTCTTGCCGGACGCGTCGCGGGACGCGAAGAGGCTGGTGCCCTCCGGCGCGGTGGTGGACAGGCCGTTGTCCTGGAAGCGGCCGCCCCGCCCGTCGAAGTCGCGGTACGCGCGGAACGCCCAGAACGTGGGGCTGTTCTCCGCGGGGTACTGCCAGAAGAACGCGGACGTGAGCCCCTGCTGCCCGAAGCGGCCCAGGGCCTCCGCCTGCGCCAGGCCTCCGCTCATGTGCTTCATGGCGCCGAAGTTGTACTCGCCAATGGACAGGCCCCGGCCGGGGTAGTTCTCCGAAATCCACTGCTTCACGCGCGGAATCAGCTGGATGGGCTCGGCGATCCAGGACTCGTCCTTGTAGGTCGGGTCCCACAGCGCGCGCGTGGAGCGGATCCGCCGCGCGTTGGTGTCAGGGTCGGTGGCGCCCTCCAGGCCCAGGCCCACGTTGGTCTGCGGGTAGAAGTGCACGTCCACCACGTCCAGCAGGCGCACGCCGGTCTTCTTCTCGTGGTCGCGCAGCTCGCGCAGGTACCAGGCCAGCAGGGGCACGTCGCCGTGCGCGCGCCGGTCGGTGTACGGCGGGCGGCCGGGGGCGAAGTCCGCGGCGGACCAGAAGTAGTTCGTCCAGCCCCACTCCGCGGGGCCGGCGATGACCGCTTCGGGGTCCGCCTTCCGCACGGCGGTGCCGTAGTCGATGGTGCGCCTGAGCAGCTCGTCGTAGGTGAGCGGGTCGGGGTGCACGTCCCGGTGCGTGGAGCTCCAGAGCGCGGGCTCGTTGTCCAGGATGTACATGTTCACGCCGCGCTTCGCGGCCTTGAGTGACTTCACCCACTCCGCGATGAACTCCGGCGGGGCCGGAACGCTGGTCGTGGTGGGGGCGCCAGGGACCAGGGGCGTGCCGTCGCGGCGCACGCCGTTGCCGCCCGCGGGCTCCGTGTCGTCCTGGGCCTGCTGCGGGCCGAAGGTGGACACCGGGAAGCCCACGGAGGACGTGTCCTTGGCCACCCAGCCGATGAGCGGCAGCGTGAGCGCGGACTGCACGTTGTTCTTCCGGTTGGACTCCAGGAAGTCATCCGCGCCGAAGCCCAGCTGCACGTTGCGGAAGTACCAGTCGTTGCCGGTGTTCCACGCGCGCCCCAGCTTCCAGTTGTAGCGGGACGTGGGGTTGCCGCCCCAGCGGCGGATGGTGGCGCCCAGCTTCCACTGGTGCGTGTCCGTGGTCTCCTTGTTGCCGTCCAGCGCGATGCCGTAGATGAGCGGGCTGATGGGCTTGGACGGCGCGGTGCAGTCGATGACCATCTTCGACTCGCGGCCGTCGCCCCGGCCCATGCGCCCACCGCCCGCGGCCCGAGCGGCGGCCACGTCCGGCGACAGCGGCACCAGGGCCACCTTGTCGAAGAGCACCCAGTCCCGGCCCACCTCCTTCGACGCGCGCAGCACCAGGCGGTCGAAGGGCTCGCTGCGCGGGTTGAGGACCTCCATGGGCACGACGACCTCCGCCCACTCGCGGTCCTTCTTGACGATGAACTCCGGGCTGATCCGCACGTGCGGGAACGTGGCGGCGCCGGGAGCGTCCAGGCGCACGTCCAGGAACTCGCCGTAGGACTCCGGGGCGGTGAAGCGGAAGCGCAGCGCGCCGTACGCGCCCGGCAGCTTGGGCCGGTAGAGGATCCACCCGCCGTAGTTGAACATCCGCAGGCGCGCGGGCGCCCCCTTGGGCGTCTCACGCGGCGCCCAGCCGATGTCCTTCCATCCCGCCTGGAGGCCCCCGTCGTAGACGGCCACCGTGTCCGTGGCGGCGGGCTGCGAGGCCGCGTCCTTCGCGGGAGCGGCGTCCTTCGCGGCGGTCTGCTGCTGCGCCATCGCCACGCCCGCGCCGCTGCCCAGCACCGCGCAGGTGAGGATGACGGTGCGCTTCCACCGCGCGTGCTTCGCCCTGTCTGCCATGACCTTCTTCAACGCATCCCCCGGAACGAACCCGGCACAGCGGATCAACAATGCACAGCGCGACGGTTACAGCGGGACCTCGTCCTGGTCCTTGCGCGGGAAGATGCGCGCGGGGATGCCCACCGCGACGCTGTCCGGCGGCACGTCCTGGAGCACCACGGCGTTCGCGCCAATGCGCGACCGGGCGCCAATGCGCACGGGCCCCAGGATGCGGGCACCCGCGCCAATCCAGACGTCGTCCTCGATGACGGGGTAGCCGTTGTCCTTGGCGGTGCCCACGGTGTTGTTGCCGTAGAAGCGCACCCGGTCGCCGATGCGCGCGTCCCCGCCGATGACGACGCCCAGGCTGTGCACGAAGTACACGCCCTTGCCCAGCGTCACGTCCTTGCCAATCTCAATGCCCATCACCGCCGTCTGGGCCACGCGCAGCACGTGGTTGACCAGCGGGATGTGCAGGGCCAGCGCCGCCTCCCGCGCGCGGTTGAGCGCGGTGATGCGGTACGAGTCGCTGGTCAGCACCACCTTGGCGATGGACTTCGCGTCCGACGAACCGGTGGCCGCCTTGGCCATCTCCAGCGCGTCCGAGATGAGGGCTCCGAACATGGCTTTCATCCTTGGGGATTTCCCCGGCCCTGCAGGTAGCGCGCGACGCCCTTGGCCACGCCCCGCCAGCCGCCGGCCTCCGTGCGGGCGCCGCGCAGGTACTCCATGCCGTACGCCACGGAGGTGCCCGCGAACGCGGCGCCCGTGAGCCCCAAGCGGTCCGCGACGGTGGAGGCCTTCACCACGGCCTCCGTCAGCTTGCGTGAGGCTTCCGGCGCCACCACCGCGGAGGCGAGCAGCGGGCGCGACAGCAGGTTCGTCTCGAAGAAGAGGCGCCAGGGGTTCACGCCCTTCACGTCCGGGTGCTTCACGGAGACGTGGGTGTCGAACATGCCGTAGCGGTGGGCGCGGCGGATCCACTTCTCGAAGCTGACGTGGTCGCTGCCGTGCAGCACGTACGCGTCCGGCGCGAAGAGGAACGCGCAGCCGGCCTTCTCCAGGCGCACGCCCAGCTCCACGTCCTCGGACTGGCCCAGCGTCTTGTCGAAGCCGCCCACGCCCACGTAGTCCGCGCGGGGGAAGGACACGTTGCCGGTGTACAGGTGGTTGCCGCGCGCCTTCGCGCCGGGGACGGACAGCTCCTCGGCCATGCGGTTGTTCAGGTACGCGTACCAGCGCTCGAACAGGGGCATCTCCCCGATTTCGGGGTCCGGCCGGATGCGGCCCAGCACCACGTTGCGCGAGCCCGGCGGGTGGTGGGCCAGGTGGCGCGCGAGGAAGTCGGAGGCCACCTGCATGTCGTCATCCGTGACGAGCACCGTGGCGCCCCGGGCGGCCAGCACGCCCCGGTGCCGCGCGGCGGCGGCGCCCGCGTTCTCTTGCACCTCCACACGCAGGGTGTAGGGCAGCTTGAGCGCGGCGAGCGGGCCCTTCACGTCGGTGGCGGAGCCGTCGTCCACCACCACCACCTCGAAGTCCTCGGGCGGCAGCGTCTGGCCGGCCAGCTGCTGGAGCAGGCGGGTGATGAGGGGCAGCCGGTTGTACGTGGCGATGACGACGCTGAGCCGGGGGGCCGGGCCAGCGGAGGAGTCGGAAGGGCTCATGGCTTCTTCTTCTTGGCGGCGTCCGCGCGCTTCTGCTTCTTCGTGGGACGCGGGAAGGTGACGCTGCCGGCGAAGCGGTTCTCGCCCACCAGCTCCAGGGTCTTCCGCGCGGAGCCGAAGTCCGTCTCGCCCAGCGTGACGACCAGCAGGGCGGTGTCCGCGGCCAGGGCCAGCGGGAGGCTCGCCGGGTGGGTGAGGAGCGAGTCGATGACCACGATGACCCGCTCCCCCTGCTCCACGCGGCGGCGCACTTCCAGGACCATGCGCGGGGCGCCGGCGGGCTCGATGCCGGTGGCGTCCACCAGGCGCAGGGGCGGCTCCGGGTAGGGCGCTCCGGCCTCCATCAGGGCCTGGGCCGCGTCCAGCGCGGGGGAGCCGGGATGGGCGGGGACGACGACGAGGTAGCTCCAGGCGCGGCGGTCCAGCGCGAACCACAGCCGCGACAGCTCCGGCGAAGGCACGGCGCTCGCGGGCGGGGTCTCCTCGGAGGGTGACGGGGGACTCGAATCGGCGGACATGGGAGCGCGGACGGTATAACGCAATGAGGCGTCATGACCCAACGACCCGGGCGGGCGGGCAGGCGAAGGAGCGCGCCGCCGGTCTGCTGTCACACGTGACACCCCCCAACGGGCTCTGGAGCTGCCCCCGTGGCCGGAGCGGGGCCCGGGGGGCGTGGGGGACGCGGCGTGTTATGGATGGGGCGTGCAGAAGATCGGCTACCTGATTCCCGAGTTCCCCGGACAGACCCACATCTTCTTCTGGCGCGAGCTGCAGGCGCTGCCGGGGAAGGGTGTGTCGCCGGAGCTGGTGTCCACCCGTCCGCCGCCCGCGCGCATCATCAGCCACAGCTGGGCCCGCGAGGCCATGTCGCGCACGGAGTACCTGGCGCCGCCGCCGCCCCTGGGCGTGCTGCGGGCCGCGCTGGAGATTGCCCGGGCCATGCCCACGGGCTGGGCGCGGTGTCTGGCCTCCATCGCCCGGGCGGAGGGGCTGGATGCCAAGGGCCGCGCGCAGCTGGTGGCGTTCGCGGTGATGGGCGGCCGGCTGGCGTCGCTGGCGCGCGAGCGCGGCTGGACGCACGTGCACGTGCACTCCTGCGCCAACGCGGCGCACGTGGCCATGTTCGCGCACCTGTTGTCGGGGCTCACGTACAGCATGACGCTGCACGGGCCGCTGGACGACTACGGGCCGAACCAGCGGGAGAAGTGGCGGCACGCGAAGTTCGCCTTCGTCATCACGAAGAAGCTGCTGGCGGAGGTGCGCCAGGAGCTGGCCGGGAGCCTGCCGGACCGGATTGAACTGGCGCCCATGGGCGTGGAGCTGTCGCGCTTCCAGCGCACGGTGGCCTACGAGCCGTGGTCGGGTGAGGGCCCGCTGCGGCTGTTCGCGTGCGGCCGGCTGAACCCGTGCAAGGGGCACGCGGACCTCATCGACGCGGTGGGGATGCTGCGCAAGAAGGGCATCGACGCGCGGCTATCCATCGCGGGCGAGGACGAGGCGGGCGGCACCACGTACCGCAAGGTGCTGGAGGCGAAGCTTCAGCAGGACGGCCTGACGGACGCGGTGACGCTCCTGGGCGCGGTGAGCGAGGACGTGGTGAAGGACGGCATCCAGCGCTCGCACCTCTTCTCGCTGGCGAGCCTCCAGGAGCCGCTGGGCGTGGCCATCATGGAGGCCATGGCCATGCGCGCGCCAGTGGTGGTGACGGGCGCGGGCGGCGTGAAGGAGCTGGTGGACGACGGCGTGGACGGCGTGCTGGTGCCGCCGCAGGCGCCCGCGGTGCTGGCGGAGAAGCTGGAGAAGCTGGCGCGGGACCCGGCCGAAGCGGTCCGGCTGGGCGAGGCGGGCCGCCGCAAGGTGGAGGAGCAGTTCAGCAGCGAGCGCAGCGCGGACATGCTGGCGCGGATGCTGGACGCGCGGGCCTAACGCACGGCCTTCCAGAAGAAGAGGGCGGTGGCGCGCTTGTTCCGCTTGTCGCCCTGCCCGAAGTACGCGGTCGCCGAGTGCACGAAGTCGGCTCGGTACACGATGAGGCGGTTGAAGACGTTCTCCACCGCCACGTCCTGCACCCACGCGTTCGCGGGCAGCTTCGTCACGCCGAAGGCCTGGGTGAGGTTGACGCAGCCGGGAGGGCAGGTGTTGCCGCCCAGTCCGCCGCCGGGCATGCGCAGCCGGTAGAAGGACGTGCCCACGTGCCGCACGGGCGGCCTGGGGTGCAGGTAGATGACGCCCGCGAAGTCGCACAGCGCCAGCGAGTCCACGTGAGGCTTGGCGGTGGACTCCTTCTCCCCCACGAGCTGCACGTGGTTGTGGGACAGCGAGCCCTGCGCGGGAGCCTCCTGTGTGAGGGCGCGCACGCCGGCCTGTTCGCGGATCCACCGCTCCACGGGCGCCAGCTCTTCAGGCGTGAGCGCGTGGGGGGCGCGGATGCCGGGCCAGACTTCCGGGCGCCACGGGGCACCCATCGTCCAGTCCTCGCGGGCCAGGTTGCGCTCGTAGACCTCCAGCGCGTTGGGCAGGACGTGGTCCTTGATCCAGTAGTCCCGTCCCAGCTTCGGCTTCCGGTAGGGAAGCACGTCGCGGACGGCCGACCCGGGGCGCCGGGTTTCGAGCATGAGGGGTTGCCGCCTTCCTGCCTCGCGGCCAGCGCCGGATCCGTCATGGGGTGTGGGGCGGTGGATCCGGCACCGGCCGCGGGACAGGGCCGTGTCAGCAAGAACCCTGCCGTGTCATCACGCGTGTTTCATGCATCGGGCCGGGGCGTTCTGCCCCATCCCTCCGGACGCCTCGCCTCACCGGGGCGTTTTGCCCCACCCGCCCGGCGCCACGAAGCGAGGCCGGTCAATCGCCCCGGAGGGCCTTCGTCGAGAGGAGTCGCCCGCGATGACGACTGCTGATCATCCCGGCCGGCTTCTGTCTGAAACCCCGGGAGGCCTGCCCCCGGTGGACATCCGAAAGACAGACACTGGATGCATTCGGGACAGCGGCGGTGGAAATGGCCGGGTGGGATAGGATTTCCAGACACTCTTGGTAATTCCCGGAAAGGATGCGACGCCGTATTTGAAAACCTTTGTCATCATGGTCGTGCACGGAACGCGGCTCGGGGGGCACTTCCATGGCTGACAAAGAGATGCAGACGTTCGCGGCGCTGGTCATCCAATTCCGTTCGGGGCTCTTGAAGCACGCGCAGCGCATCCTGGGGAACGCCGCGGACGCGGAGGACCTGGTGCAGCACGCGCTGGACGAGGCGTGGAAGGAGCGGCTGCACCTGCAGGGCGCGGAGGCCTTCCGGGCGTGGACGGGGCGGGTCATCAACACGCGGGCCATCAGCCTGTTGCGCCACCACCGCGCGGAGCAGCGCAAGGCGGTGAACGCGGGCTGGGTGACGGTGCTCGCGGACGACCCGCAGGAGGCCGAGGGCGGCGAGCTCTGGACCTTCATCCAGGAGAAGGACCTGCGCGAGGCCGTGGACCGCCTGCCGCCGCAGCAGCGCGAGGTGTTCCACCTGCGCGCGCAGGGGCGCTCCTATGTGAGCATCGGCGCCCAGGTGGGCCGCTCCACGGGCACGGTGGGCTGGTGGCTCCACCAGGTGCGCGAACAACTCCGCGAGCGGCTCCAGCCCATCGCGGAGCAGCGCAAGCTCTCCGTGGGCGCGTGGCACTGAAGCCGGCCGTCAGCGCTGGGGTTCCACGCGGGCGGTGTTGCCCACGCGCGCGGCCAGGAGCGCCGGGCCCGCGGCCTTCTCCTCCGGGAAGGGCAGGGGCGTGGCCTCCGCGCGCAGCAGCGGCAGCCCGTGCGGCTGGGCCTGGAGGTAGGCCACCAGCTTCTCCCGCACCAGGCAGCGCAGGTCGAACGCCTTGCCTGAATCCGCCGCGCTCACCAGGGCGCGCAGCTTCATGGTGCGCTCGCTCAGGTCCGTCACCTGGAGCCCCTGCACCTTGCCGTCCCACAGCCCGTTGGACTCCTGCTCCAGGATGCGCTTGAGCTCCGCGCGCACCGCGGGCACGTCCGTGCGGAAGTCCACGTACAGCTCCGCCGTGCCCAGTATCTCCGGCGACACCTTGCTCCAGTTCTGGAAGGGCTTCTCCAGGAACTGCGTGATGGGGATGACCAGTCGGCGCAAATCCCACACCTTCACGACGACGTAGGTGAGGGTGATCTCCTCGATCCACCCCCACTCGTTCTCGATGATGACCGTGTCGCCAATGCGCATGGGCTGCGTGATGGACAGCTGGATGCCCGCGAACAGCGTGGAGAGCGACTTCTGCGCGGCGAGGCCAATGGCCAGGCCCGCGATGCCCGCGGACGCCAGCAGCGACACGCCCACGTTGCGCACCGCCTCGAACTGGAGGAGCAGCAGCGACGCGGCCACCAGCACCACCGCCACCTCCACCACGCGCCGCAGGATGGCCAGCTGCGTGCGCAGCCCACGCACCCGCGCCACGTCCGTGCCCTCGGGCGACCTGGCGACCCGGGCCTCCAGGAACCGCGCGGCCCGGGTGAGGAAGCGCAGCACGAACAGCGCCACCGCCACGATGACCACCGAGCGCGCCCCCAGGTCCACTGTCGCCTCGGCCTCCGGCGGCATCCGCAGGAAGCGCACCCCCGCCGCCGCCAGCATCCCCGCCAGCACGTAGCGGATGCTCCCCCGGCCCGCCGCCAGCAGCTCGTCATCCCAGCCGGACTTCGTCAGCCCCGCGGCCCGGGCCCCCACCCGCAACGTCACCGCCTCCACCAGCCGCCCCACCCCCCACGCCCCCACGAGCACGACCGCGAGCCCCAGCCACTGCCACGTCTCCAGCACCCACAGCGGGCGTGTGAAGAACACCGGCGGCAGCATCTCCAGCAGCGGTGACCGCTGCTCCGGCCCCTGCGTGTCGGCGAAGGCCCCCACGGGCCCCAGCAGCAGCACTGCCCACAACCACGGCGTCACGAAACGGCGCACGGCGCTCTCCCCATCTCCTGGATGATTTGAGAGCAAACAATCATCCCCGGCAGGGGCTGTCCACCGGGGATGACGCGGGAAGCCAAGGGCTGGCCGCAGGGCGGACGGGCCGGGTATGACTTTCTTTGAATTCTGGTTTTGTAGTTTTGGCCGTGCTATGCGTTTTCCCGGTTCCCCTCATGGGAGCGGCGAGACGGGATGCGCGGACGGAATGCATGGACGGTGGGCGTGGCGTTGCTGCTGGGCTGCGTCGGCACGTCCTACTTCCAGAGCGGCAGGGAGACCCTCTTCGGCCAGCAGGGCGCCAGGGTCTGGGTGAAGGGCCCGTGGCCCGCGGTGCATCCGTCCTCGGACGTGGATGAGGTCATCGACCAGCTCTGTCCGGCGGTGATGGCGCTGGACCGGGCCAGGGAGCGGGACTTCGGCCAGGAGTACTGCGGGCTCATCTACTCGCTGGGCTCCGGCGAGTACTACGCGAGCTGGCCGTCGCCCCTGGGGCGCACGACGCTGGTGGGCGCGGACCTGCGCCGCAAGAGCTGCAGCGTGCCCAGCATCGTGAAGGACGACCGGGGGGCCGCGTCCACGCTGGCGGACTTCCACAGCCACCCCTGGTTCCCGTCGGGAATGTCACAGGAGGACCGCTGGAGTCAGTCACAACGTTGGACCCTGCGGGTCCAATTTGATTCAGGATGTACCATCACGAAGCTCGTCCCCCACCAGGGCGAGCGCCGTCCGGGCGAGGTCTATCTGCGGCAGGGCAAGGCGTGGAAGCTCATCGGGTACATCCATGAAGCGGACAAGGACACGGGCTTCATCACGCCCGTGGAGGACTAGATGGGGCGCGAGGGTTCGGCATTGCGGCGGGTGGTGGTGAAGCGCGGGCTGGCGGCGCTGCTGGCGTTGCCCCTGTGCGCCTGCGCGCTCTTCACGCGGCCCGTGCGTCCTCCGCACGCGCCCCCGGAGGAGGCGGCCCGCTTCCAGTTCCCGCTGGACCTGCCCGCGGAGGGGCGCATGCGGACGCCCGCCCTCGTGGCGGCCGCGACGCAGCTGGCGATGGATGACTTCCGCCCCCTGGACCTGAAGCCGCACAAGGGCGCGACCGCGGACGAGCTGTGCCTCTACCGGCGGGACTCCTTCGACGTGTGGACGGCGCCCGGCCCGGAGGGCGTGCTGTTCGTGCGCTTCGTGCCCCGGCAGGACGCCTGCAACTCCGACGGGCCCGTGACGGACGCGAGCGCCACGTACGCCATCGACACGCGCCAGTGGCGCATCCTGGCCATCCAGCGCTAGGCCGCCGTCGCGCCGGTGGGCGGGGCCTCTTCCGGCGCCGCGCGTGTGAGGCCCAGCACCTTCTCCCGCTGGGGCCAGGGCCACGCGCCGGTGACCATGGCCAGCTTGCCCGCGAGCACCGAGCACACCGCGACCTGGAACGTGCAGATGTACGAGATGATGCCCATGTCTCCGAACACCTGGTTCAGGTAGGACGCCACCACGCCCACGATGACCAGGCACGCTGTTCGGTGTTCCGCCGCGTACGCCCGGTGGTACGCGCGCGCCGCCAGGTACACCGTCACCACCAGGTACATCCACACGCCCGTGAACCCGAACCACCCGCCGAAGGCCAGGAGGCCCAACAGCGAGTTGTGCGGATGGAAGCGGTACGTGGGGAACACGAACGCGATGTTGGGCAGCGGGTAGGGCTCCAGGAACTCGTGCCCGTAGCCCGTGCCGAAGACGGGGTTCGTGTTCCACGTCGCGATGAGGTTGAGGTTCTCGATGTCGCGGTAGTCCAGCTCTCCTTCGGCGTGCTGGCCCTCGATGATGGAGCGGAAGGTCGCCACCGGCTTGAACACGCTGCTGTTCGAGCTCCACCCCACCAGGAAGTACACGACCAGCAGCGGCGAGCACGCGATGAGGCCGCGCGTGAGGGCCTTCTTCAGCGGCGTCCACGGGTTGAAGAAGTACGCCGCCGCCAGCCCGCCCACGAGGCTCACGTACGCGAGCCGGCGGTCGTTGAAGAACATCCCGATGAACACCAGCACCATGATGATGATGCCGCGGATGGCGTGGCCGGACTTGGGCTTCTCCAGCCAGCGCGTGATGCACACGGTGAGCGCGAAGATGAACGTCATCGAGTCGGAGTGGCAGGTCGTGTACTCCACCTCCAGCCCCTGCGCCGGCACGACGACGAGCGCGAAGTAGGTGCTCACCGCGGACTTGGTCAGCGCCGCCGCGATGATGGTCTTCGCCACCAGCGGCCAGTCCTCCGGCCCGCGCAGGCTGTAGTGGTACATCATCGCCACCAGCGGAAGCACCGCGGCCTGGTGCCACTGCCAGAGCGAGTTCTTGATGTCCCCGCCCCGCGCGATGCCCCACACCTCCATCCACATGATGGAGAAGAAGGACAGCGCCAGCACCACCGCCAGCGGCCGGGGGATGGGCACCACCGGCGGATCAATCTTGGACTTCGTGGCCCGCCGGTAGATGCCAATGCCGATGGCGCCGATGATGAGCCCGTCGATGAGCGGGAAGCGCAGGGCGCCAATGCCCACCAGCTCGTGCATCTGCGTGAAGAGCAGCTTGCCCAGGGGGAACAGCGGCGAGGGCCAGAACATCGACTGGGGGCGCTCGGGCGTGTAGTCCACCGCGAGCACCAGGTAGAGCACCGTGATGGCCAGGTAGCGCAGCGGCATCTTCAGGATGCACCACACCACCGTGAAGGCCAGCACGGGCGCCAGCGTGACGATGGGGTCCCCGTTACCCACGGCGGCCGCACCCAGGGTGACGGCCCCCAGGCCCACGACCATGACGATGTACTGGAGCCAGGCGGCGGGGGAGGGTTTGAAGGCGGCCATCGGAGCGAGGGGGAGGCTATATCCCGGGCCCGGGTTGGGATAGATGCGGAAGGCGTATGGCTGGCTCCCGACCCCGCGTCCTCCTGATTGCTGAGCTGTGCAACCCAGACTGGGTGAGCGTTCCCCTGGAAGGCTGGTCCCTGGCCCGGGCGCTCGCCGAGGTGGCGGACGTGCACCTGGTCACCCAGGTGCGCAACCGCGAGAACATCCTCAAGCAGGGGCTGGTGGAGGGGAAGGACTTCACCGCGCTGGACTCCACGCCGGTGGAGCGTCCGCTGGAGAAGGTGGGCGAGGTGCTGCGCGGCAAGGCGGGCGTGGGCTGGACGACGGCCACGGCGCTGAGCGTGCTGCCGTACTACTACTTCGAGGAGCTGCTCTGGCGGCGCTTCGGGGACCGCATCCGCGCGAAGGAATTCGACGTGGTGCACCGCTACACGCCCATCAGCCCCACGACGCCCAGCACGCTGGCGGCGCGGTGCGCGGACGCGGGGGTGCCCTTCATCATGGGGCCCATGAACGGCGGCCTGCCGTGGCCCAAGGGCTTCGGGGACGCGCGCGTGCGTGAGCGCGAGTGGCTGAGCTACATCCGGGACGTCTACAAGCTGATGCCCTTCTACAAGTCGACGCGGCAGAACGCGGCGGCGCTGATGATGGGCTCGCGGGCGACGCGGGCGCAGCTGTCCCAGGAGTACCAGGACAAGGTGGTCTACATCCCGGAGAACGCCATCGACGTGCGGCGCTTCGGCACGTCGAAGGCGGAGCCGCCGAAGCCGGGAGAGCCGCTGCGGGTGGCGTTCGTGGGGCGCTTCGTGCCGTACAAGGGCATGGCGATGCTCATCGACGCGGCGGCGCCGCTGGTGCGCGAGGGCAAGGTGCAGGTGGAGCTCATCGGCGACGGCGCGGAGATGCAGAACCTGCGCGCGCAGGTGGCGCGGGGCGGGCTGGAGAACGGGGTGACGTTCGCCGGCTGGGTGAAGCACCAGGAGCTGCAGGGCCGCCTGTCGAAGAACCACATCTTCGGCTTCCCCAGCGTGCGCGAGTTCGGCGGCGCGGTGGTGGCGGAGGCGATGGCGCTGGGGCTGGTGCCCATCGTGATGGACTACGGCGGTCCGGGTGAGATTGTCAGCCCGACCACGGGCTTCGCCATCCCCATGGGCACGCCGCAGGAGATCGTGGAGCGCGTGCGCGGCGTGCTGGAGAAGCTGGTCGCGGACCCGTCCGTGATTGGCCCCATGGGCGAGCGCGCGAGGGCGCGCATCTTCAAGCACTTCACCTGGAAGGCGAAGGCGGAGCAGGTGCTGGAGGTGTATCGCTGGGTGTCCGGCGAGCGCGGCCAGCCGGACTTCGGCATGCCGCTGGCGGACTGAGGGCGCGGTGAGCCCCTCCCTGCTCCAGCGCGCCGTCCGTGGCTTCGCGGTCTACGACCTGTGCGTCACGTTGCCGTTCGCCACTCCGTGGACGGCGGCAGCGATGCTGGGCGTCATGCGGTGGGTTCACGAGGGCCTGGCGCTGGGCGGTGAGGCCCTGCCGGCCTTCACGCCCATGCACCTGTTCTTCGTCGCCCTCTTCGGCGTGCTCGCCGTCATCTGGGCGCTGGTTCGCGTTCTCCAGCCCACCGCGCTGCATGGCGCCATCGACACGGTGGGCCGGGGACTCGTCGCCGCGTGGATGGTGCTGGCGCTCACGCAGGGGGCATCCCAGGTGCTGGGCGCGTTCCTCGTGATGGAGGCCGCGGGCATGTTCGTGCAGGGGGCGTTCCTGCTCGGCGCACGGCGACAGGCGGCTTCCGCGACGGGGGCCTGAACGGAGGCCCTTGCCTCTGCACCAAGGTGCAGGGGTTAGGGTCCTTCGCATGAACCCTGAACCGTCCCTGCTTCGCCGTGTCGTCTTCGCCAGCGCGCTGTATGACTTCGTCGTCACCGTCCCCTTCGCCACGCCGTGGACCGCGGAGCTGGTGCTGTCGAACCTCCAGGCCTTGCACCAGGCGCTGGGGCCAGGCGGTGAGCCGCTCCCCGCGTTCACGCCCACGCACCTGTTCTTCGTGGCCCTGTTCGGCAGCATCGTGACGCTGTGGTCGGTGGTGCGGCTCGTCCATCCCACCGCGTTCAACGGCGCCATCGACACCGCGGGCCGCGCGTTGTTCTCCTCGTGGATGGCGTGGGCCCTCACGCAGGGTGCGACGCGGATGCTCGTGGGGTTCCTCGTGCTGGAGCTGGCGTGGATGTTCGCCCAGGGCGGTGCCATCCTCGGCATCAGGAGGTGGCGTGGTGGCATCCCCGCGACGGCCCGTTGAAGTGACCCCCCTGCGCATCGGCGCGCTCGCGCGTGAATCCGGCGTGAAGCTGTCCACGCTGCGCTTCTACGAGCGCCGCAAGCTGCTCCTGCCCATGGACCGCAGCGAGAGCGGCCAGCGCCTCTACGGCCCCGAAGCCGCCATCCGCGTGCGCTTCATCCGCCGCTCCCAGGAGCTGGGCTTCACGCTGAAGGAGGTGTCCGCCGTCCTCGCCCTCACCGGCCAGCGCGGCACCCCCACCCGCGACGTGGCCCGCTTCGCCGAGGCGAAGGTCCAGGCCATCGACGCGCGCATCGACGACCTGCGCCGCATGCGCAGCGCCATCACCACCCTGATGGCCGAGGGCTTCTGTCCCCCGGACACCGTGTGCCCCATCCAGGCGTCGCTCGGCGCGCAAAAGCCTCCGGCGAAGCGGAAGCCCCGAGCCTGAGCGCTACCGGCGCTCGGCCTCGCGCGTGGTGCGCACCCACTCGCCGCGCTTCTCCGCGCCGGGGCCGCGCACCATCAGCCACACCTTCCACACCACGTAGAGGGGCGCCCACGCCAGGTCCAGCAGACCGCGCGCGCCCACGCCGGACACCCACCAGCCGCGCAGCACGTACAGCGCCAGCGACATCAGGCCGAACGACGCCAGCGCGGACGCCGCCACCGCCGTGCCGCCGGACAGCCACGCCACCCCGGCCGCCAGCACCGAGCCCGCCACCGTCGCCAGCACCAGCTGGCTCAGCGGCGGCACCAGCACGTCCATGGACAGGTCCAGCAGCAGCCCGCTCTTCTGCTTCAGCGCGTCACTGAGCAGCGGCCAGCCGTGCAGCTTGCGCATCTGCGCGCGGCCACCTTCCCAGCGCTGACGCTGCGAGCGGCTCTGCTTCTCCGCCGTCACCATCTCCCCCAGCACCTCCGCCTCCCAGGCGTAGTGCACGCGGTGCCCCGCGCGGGCCAGGCGGATGCCGTACTCCAGGTCCTCCACCACGCTGAATGCGTCGTGCGGCACCTGCTTGAGCACCGCGTGCGTGAAGCACATGCCGTTGCCGCGCAGGCCGCAGGACACGCCCATCCGCTCGCGCCCCATGGAGCGCACGCGGTGGAACATGCCCAGGGCAATGGTCATCAGCCGCGTGCGCCACGACGCCGTGGGGTTCATCACGCCGTAGTGCGCCTGCACGCCGTGCGCCCCGTCCTCCAGCCGGCGGGAGAACGCGTGCAGCAGGTTCGAGGACACCACCGTGTCCGCGTCCACCACCACCACTGCGTCCGCGAAGCCGTCGCGCTGGCTGCGCTCGAAGGCGTGCGCCAGCGCGTAGCCCTTGCCGCGCTTCTCCGCGTCCTGGCGCTCCAGCACCGTGGCGCCCGCCTCCCGCGCCTTCTCCGCGGTCGCGTCCGAGCAGTTGTCCGCCACGACGATGATGCGCCGCAGGTGCGTGGGGTAGTCCACCGCGGACAGGTTCGCCACCGTCCGGGCAATGCCCAGCTCCTCGTTGTGCGAGGGAATGATGACGTCGAACTTCCGCGTCGCGGGCGACGGCGGCACCGGCGCCGCCTTGCGTCCCGACAACAGCGTCAGGAGCAGCAGGTAGCCGCAGCCCACCGCCACCGGCAGGAGTCCCACGCACAGCGCCACGTCCACCCAGGTCCAGACCGTCACGACAGTGTCACCCCCGCGCTCGCGCCATCTTCATGGACGGCCGAGCGCACGAACCTTCAGCGGCGTTCCAGCTCCGCCAGCACCGGCAGCTTGAGCAACCGCTCCACCTGCCACCGCTCCAGCACCCGGCGGCGCAGGATGTCCAGCGCCACCGCCGCGAACACCGCCAGCGCCACCCCGCCCACCACGCCCGCGATGGCGATGAGCTTCGGGTTCGGCTTGGACGGCTTCTCCGGGAAGAGCGCCGGCAGGAGCACGCTGTAGCGGTGCTTCATGGAGACCTTGGAGATCTCCAGCTCCGTCTGCGCCTGGTCCAGCCGGCGCAGCTTCTCCTGGTGCCGCATCACCACCATGCGCATCCGGTCCGTGGCCACCGCCACCTCCGGATCATCCGGCGTGCCCAGCATCGCGCCCGCCATGGGACCGCCGAAGCCCGCCAGGCTCGTGCCCTCCGTCGCGGAGTCCACGTCCGTGCCGCCCATGCGCAGGTACTCTTGGATGAGCGACTGCTCCTCGGAGCGCAGCGAGGTGAGCTGCGGCGAGTCCGCCTGCATCGTCGCCACGCGCTGCTCCAGGTCGACAATCACCGGGTGCTGCGGGGAGAAGACGACGCGCTGCTCGGCCAGCTGCGCGCGCAGCTCCGTGAGGCGGCGGCCGCGGAACTCCTCCACGTCGCGGATGGCGCGGCGCTTGGCCTGCACCAGGAACTTCAGCTGCGCGAGCGCGTGGTCCGTCTGCAGGAGCGCCTGCCGCGCGCTGGCCTGCTTGGGGTCCGCTTCCTTCTTCTTGCGGCGCGCGTCCGCCTGCTTCACCGCGCGCTCCAGGTCGTTGATGGCCTGCTTGATGTTCGCGGCCTCGTTGGCCACCTGGCCCTGGAGGATGTTCACGGACTCGGAGATGGCGCCCATCTCCGACTCGTGGCGCATGTCGAGGAAGTTCTGCGCCGCGGCCTCCACGATGTTGAAGGCCATCTGCGGGTCGCTCCAGTCCACCCCGATGGTGACCGTGCCGCTGCCGCCCTCCGCCATCACGTTGAGGCTGGTCTCCAGCATGGCGATGAGCGCCTCCTCCTTGTCCTCGTCGGACATGGGGGGCGGGGCCTTCTTCAGGAGCTGCTCCTTCATGCGGCTCATGGGCGAGCGCATGTGGTCCCAGTACTCGATGAGCTTCGCGTTCTTGATGACGGACTTGAGGTTGCCCCGGCTGAGCACCATCTCCCACGCGGCGCGCGTGGGCTGATCCGCCTCCACCGGGATGGAGCGGCCCGGGTTCACCAGCGAGGAGATGATGAGGTTGCGGTACGTCAGCATCCGCGTCTCGACGTGGTACTTGCGCGGCATCAGCTTCGCCGCCAGCGAGCCCAGTCCACTCATCACCGCGATGATGCACAACCCCAGGAACCAGTGCCGGAAGATCGCCCGGCGCACGAAGCCCAGCCCGTCGAACAGGAAGCCCCAGTCGATGAGGTCGGCCGGCGCGTTCGTCTCCTCGCGCTCGGGGACGTACGGTGGCGGGGGCGCGGCGGGGCGCGGCGTGCGGGGGGCGGGCGTCGTCATGCGCTGCCCCGGGGAGCCGCGGTCTTCAGCACCTGGCGCACGCGCTTCTCCAGCTCCTCGGGCGTGAAGGGCTTGCCCAGGTAGCCGTTGGCGCCCGCCTCTTCCGCGTACGCCTTGTCCTCCGGCAGGTTGCGCGCGCTCACCATCAACACCGGGATGTGCGCGATGGCGGGCGTGCGGCGGATGTGCTCGCAGACGTCGTAGCCGGACACGTCCGGCAACGTCAGGTCCAGGCACACCAGGTCCGGCGTGTGCTCGCCCGTCTTCAGGTACTCCATGGCGGCCTTGCCGTTGGGCTGCTCCACCACGTTCTTCACGCCCATCTGCTGGAGCATGTCACGCAGCATGACGCGGAACATCGGAGAGTCCTCCACCAGGAGGACGGTGAGCTGTTGGAGCTCCATCACGTCTGACGCCTTTCCTTCCCTCACCCGAACCCGTACTTGGGCACGAGGACGAGCACGCCATATGCGTACGCCATGTTGAAGAGGGCCACCCACAGGATGGCCTTCTTCATCCCCCGCCAGGGGTGCGCATCGCGCGCGGCCGCTCCGGGCAGCGCGATGGTGGCAACGAGGACGGACAGGAGGATGAGCTTCGCCATGTCGGGAGCCTCAGAGGATACCCGTTTTCTGGACCGTCAGTCCCAGCGTCGCGGACCACACCGTGCGGGCCGCCTCCACGTCGGGCGAGCGAGTCCACGCCGTGCGGGTGTCCACCTCCAGGGCCACCCACCGGTTCAACGTCCAACCCGCGCCCACACCGCCCACCACCTGCCGGTCCCCCACGGCCCCGCCTACCGCGAAAGCGCTGCCCGCCGTCCCGGAAAGCCGGAAGCGCGGCCCCAGCGCCCAGGTGCCGTTCAACGTCAGGTCGGCCCTCGGGTAGACGAGCCCCGTCAGCCGGTCCACGAAGGGCGTCACCCGCGCGGAGAGCCGGCCGTTGAAGTCCGCCACCCGCGACGGCACCCGGTGGGTCACCGCCAGCGTCAGGTCCGGGAGCAGCTCCAGGCGCTGCGCCGGGTCCGCCACCGGGGCGTCCCCGACCTGAAGGGTCGTCAGCCGTCTACCACCTGACGTGGTGGCTGACGGGGTGACGTCCGGCGTCCCGGGGTCGTCCGGGGCAGCGTCCTCCGTGGCGC
The DNA here is from genome assembly GCF_042231735.1 of Corallococcus exercitus. Classification (GTDB taxonomy): domain Bacteria; phylum Myxococcota; class Myxococcia; order Myxococcales; family Myxococcaceae; genus Corallococcus; species Corallococcus exercitus_B. The sequence continues at coordinate 6,762,611 of NZ_CP102577.1, read as the reverse complement.
GCACGGAGTACGCCACGCCCACGCCCACCCCGGCCTCCAGCGACGTGCGCCGGTCCAGCCGGTGCGTCCAGGCGCCGGTGAGCGTCGTCACGGTGGCGCGCGCGCCGGTGGAGAAGCGGGAGTCCGTGTAGCCCACCGTGGTGGCCAGGGTGTGCCGGGGCGCGGGGGAATGGCCCAGGGACAGCTGCGCGCGCGGGCCGTACTGGAAGGGCACGGCCTCCTTCGCCGCGTCGTCCAGGCCGCCGCTGGCGGAGAAGCCCGCGCTGCCCGACAGCCGCCAGCCCGGGCCCAGCCACACCGTCTCCGCCGCCAGCGTCGTCAGCGAGGACAGGAAGAACACCGTGTCCACGCCCTCCGGCAGGGGCTGGATGGGCAGGTCCGTGCCGGGCGTGTCCCCGGGAATCGCGGGGTCGTCGTCCAGGCTGCCGCCCAGGGGCAGGTTGGTGAAGAGGTTCACCTGGCCCAGCACGAACTCCTGGGTGCCGTGCAGGGTGAGGCCGCGGGATGGGCGCCAGTCCCCCAACAGGCGCCCCACGTGCTGCACTTCGGTGCGGGGGTTGGTGGTGGCCTCGCGGAAGGAGATGCGCGGCGCGTACTCCACCGACGCCACCGCGCTGCCGTCGTCGTACTTCAGGCCCAGCGTGGGGACGATGTCCATGTCCGCCGCCACGGGGGCCACCGGCTCACCCGTGGCCTGCTGATCCATGGAGCGCGCGCGCGTGTCCACGCGGGCCGCGGTGCTGTACGTCACGGCGGAGGAGGCCACCTCCAGCCACAGGCTCGCGAGGGCCGCGTCCAGCATCCGGCTATTCCACCACCACCACGTCGCCGGGGCGCAGGCGGAAGGCCGCCGCGCGGCCCTCGCCGCGGATGATGTCCTCGTAGCGCACGCGGATGCGCGTGGGCTGCTCGGCCTGCGGGTCGTCCCGGCGCAGCACGAAGATGCGGTCGCGGTGGGCGTAGTCCGTGAAGCTGCCCGCGGCGCCCAGCGCCTGGAGCAGCGTCGCGCCCGGGTCCAGCACGTGCGCGCCCACGTTCGCCACCTCGCCCAGCATCGTCACCGACATGGGGCGCGCTTCCTCCAGCGACACCGTGACGACGGGGTGGTTGATGAAGTCCTTGAGCCGCGTCTGGATCTGCTGCGCCAGCAGGGCGGGGGAGTGCCCCGCGGCCTCCACGTCGTCCAGGAAGGTGAGGCTGATGTGGCCGTCCTCGCGCACCTTGGCGCGCGTGGTGAGCGCCTCCTGGCCAAACACCTTCACGTTGAGCACGTCGCCGGGGACGATGCGGTAGGCCTCGTCCGACGCGACGGGCTTCTCCTGGTAGTCGTTCACCCAGGTGTACTTGCCCAGGCCGCTGCAGGCGGGGAGGAGCAGCAGCAGCCCGGCGCACGCGAGGGCGCGGGAGACGGGGCCGCGGAATCGGGACGGAACGGACGGCATGGCGCTCCTCACGCGGTGGGGGCGGCCGGCACGGCCACCTCGGCGGATGCTCCATTACCACCGCGCTGGCGCGCCATGCGCACCACTTGCAGCAGCTCCGCGGGGCGCACCGCGCCGGTGCCCAGCACGCCCACCACGTAGGCGGCGGCCGTCAGCCCCAGCCGGGGCCACGGCGCCAGGCCGGCGCCCATCAGCACGCGGTCCAGGGCCACGCACACGCCGCACACCACGGCCGTCTTCGCCACCATGACCAGCGAACGCCGGTCGAAGGAGTTCCTTCCCATGCGGCTGAGGAAGAGCACCGTGACGATGACCTCCGTCAGGAACATGGACAGCGCCGTGGCGGTGGCGCCGCCGGACGGGCCAATGCGCCCGTACAGCCAGGGGATGAGCGCCAGGTTGAGCAGGGGGTTCACCACCGCGCCCATGGTGGCCGCCAGCGTCACCCACCACTCCTTGTTGGACATGGTGAGCCAGATGCTGCTCACCATGGTGACGTAGGCCATCACGAAGATGGGGGACAGCACGCGCAGGGGCAGCGCCGCGGGCTCGAAGCCGGGGCCGCACATCAGGCGCACCCAGAGGTCCGCGCCCAGCACCATGGCCATCATCACCGGCACGGTGAACGCGAGCACGCCCTCCAGCGAGCGGCGCGTCAGGTTCGACAGCTCCTGGGGGGAGCGGGCCGCCGCGCGCGACATCATGGGCATCAGCACCCAGCCGAAGATGGGGGAGATGAGGAAGGTCAGCCCCGCGATGCTGAACGCACCGCCGTACCAGCCCACCTCCTCCTTCGACGCGAGCTTGCCCAACAGCGACATGTCCGTGCGGCCGTTGCACGCCAGCGCCGCCGCGGTGAGGAAGAACGGCAGGCACGCCTTCATCACCTTCTTCGTCGCGGCGATGTCGATGCGGAACTGGAGGTTGAGGTGCTGCTTCGCCAGCTTCCAGCTGATGATGAGCTTCACCGCTTCGGACGCCACCATGGGCACGGCCAGCCACTCCAGGCCCACGCCCAGCGCGGCCATCAGCGCCAGGCCCCCGCCCCACACAATCTTGGTGATGACGTTGGACACGGACAGGCCCGCGACCTTGCCCTTGGAGTGCAGCAGCGCGGCCATGGACGCGTTGACGACGATGAGCGACTGGGCCACCGCGAACCACTGCACCAGGTGCTGCACCTCCGCGGGCTCGCCCGTGTGGTGGAGCACCAGCGCCAGCGCCACCATGAGGACGAGCGTCATCGCCAGGCGCAGCAGCATGGTGGTGCCGAAGAAGTCGCTCGCGTGATCCGGGCGGACGGGCACCTCCTTGCGGATGTACGTCTCCAGGCCCAGGTTCGTGGCCACGAAGAACGTGGCGGCGAACGCCTCCGACCAGTTGAAGTAGCCGAACGCCTCCGGGCCCAGGTAGCGCGGCATCAGCGCGCGGATGCCCAGGGCGATGGCGTACGTCACCATCAGCGAGCCCCCGAGCTGCAGGGTGCTGCGGACCGCGCCGCGCACTTCGTTCGCACGGGCGCCGTCGTCGGCTTCAGCGGAGGGGGAGGTCGAACTGTTCACGGTCATGGATGATGCGGGCCTTCGGGGGTTGCTGCGCACTCAAGGGGAGGAAGGCCCGCCCCATGGAAAGACAAACGGGCCCGGCGCGTCAACGCCGGGCCCGGGAAGCACACTCCGGTCGCTAGCTTGCCCCGCGACCGGTGATGACCACGGGCACCGTCTGCAGGAGCAGCCGCAGGTCGCCGGTGAGGCTCCAGTGGTCGATGTACTGCATGTCCAGGTACATCCACTGCTCGAAGGAGATCTGGTTGCGGCCGGACACCTGCCAGATGCAGGTGAGGCCCGGACGCACGGACAGGCGGCGGCGCTGCCACGTCTCGTACTTCGCCACCTCGCTGGGCACCGGCGGGCGCGGGCCCACGATGCTCATCTCACCGCGCAGCACGTTGAGGAACTGGGGCAGTTCGTCGATGGAGAACTTGCGGATGAACCGCCCGATGCCGGTGATGCGCGGGTCGTTCTTCATCTTGAAGACGGGGCCGGTCTGCTCGTTCTGCGCGGCCAGCCGCTCCTTGAGCTCCTCCGCGTTCACCACCATGGAGCGGAACTTCATCATGTAGAACGGCTTGCCGTGCTGCCCGGTGCGCAGCTGCTTGAAGAAGATGGGGCCGCGCGAGGTGAGCTTGATGGCCGCCGCCACCACCGCGAACAGCGGCAGCAGCGCCCACAGCGCCACCGCGGACACCGCGATGTCGAACAGGCGCTTCATGGCCATCTGGTGCGGCTTGGGCGCCACCGCGGCGAAGTGCAGGTAGCCGTCCGCCACCGCGCGGGACTCCACCGGGCGGGCGCGGTCCAGGCGGAACGAGTGCGCCGGCAGCGCGAACGGCACGCCGAAGCGCTCCGCCAGCTTGATGGCCGCCTGCATGGACTCGCCCTGCTTGAGCGTGTTGCCCGCGATGTAGACCTCGCTGACGGGCAGCGTGCGCAAGAGGCGCTCCAACTCGTCCGCGGGCCCCAGCACGTCCGCCGGCAGGCTGTCACCCGAGGCGTGGTCCTCCGGGAAGCGCACGTAGCCCAGGATCTTGTGACGGCCGCGCTTGAGCAGGTCCTCGCCCGTGTAGCGGCCCATGGCGCCGGTGCCCACGATGAGCACCTCCTCCGTGGGGGCCTCCTGCGAGGCCACCTGGCGGAAGACGCCCAGGCGCAGCAGCAGCGCCACCGGCCAGAAGATGAAGAGCAGCGGCGCCAGCCCCACCTGGGCCGCCGCGGGCATCGCCAGCTCCAGCACCGCCTGCACCGTCACGACGGCCAGCGTGGTGACGGACACCAGCGCCACGTGATCCAGCTTGCTGCGCTCGGCGAAGCGCGAGTCGTAGAGGCACAGCGCCGTGCCCGTGATGAGCCACACCAGCACCGCCGTCACCACCATGCTGGGCAGCTCCCAGCTCATGGGGAACGTCAGCCCACCCCGCATCCACGCGGACCCCAGCAGCACCCCCACCAGCAGCGCCACGTCCACGGTGAGGTTCAACTTCGCCGCGAAGCCCGGCGCCAGGCGCGGCGGATCGGTGACCTCGGTCGGGGCCGCATTCACTGTCGACGCGGATGCCTTGACCTCGGCGCTTGCAGTCGCACTGCTCATCGTGTCCACCCCCCTCTGCTCACGTTCAGGTTTCGCAGAGGATACCGTCTAGGCTAGAAAAGTTTAACCAGGAGGAAATGCAAGACTGCCAAATTGTGCGTCGCGGCGCAACCACTGCTCAGCAAGAAAGACGTGACAGCATGTGAAAGCTTGGAGCCCTGCGCCGGACGTCTGATGCGACTTCGTGTCCGGAGAGATTGAAGTCTGGCGGGTCCATTGGATCTTCCGTGGACTCCAAACTGACCCGGCCGGGTCGTGGACTGCATGTACGATGCCGGTCTGACACCTGGCTGCCTGCCCCTTCACCGGGGTGGGTCATGGCGGAAGTCATGAGGGATTCCCGGGGGTTGGGCGTGGGGCTGTAGGCGTTCTGTCGCGGTGTAGACGTTGCAGCGGCCGTTCCTTGAGAACGCGGCGAGCGTCACGCCAGCACGCAGGGCCAGGTCGATGGCCAGGGAGCTGGCGGCGGACACGCTGACGACGACGGGGATGCGGGCGCGGGCGGCCTTCTGGACGATCTCGAAGCTGGCGCGGCCGCTGACGGCGAGGACCGTGGGGGCGGCGGGAAACGGCGGGGTGGGCAGCCGGCGCGGGCTGCGCACGGCGCCGGCCAGGACCAGGGCGCCCACCACCTTGTCCACGGCGTTGTGGCGGCCCACGTCCTCATGGGCGGCGAGCAATCCGCCATGGGCATCCAGCACGGCGGCGGCGTGCACTCCGCCGGTGTGCTCGAAGGCGTACTGGATGTCGCGCAGGCGTTCGGTGGCGCGGGCCACGGTGCGGGCGGAGAGGACGGGGCCCGGCGCAACCGGGTCGCAGGTGGCCATCAGGTCATCCACGTCGCGGCGGCCGCACACGCCGCACGCGGAGGTGGTGAGGGTGCCGCGGCGGGTGGCCTCCACGCGCTCCAGGTCGAGCACGGCGCCGGCGGCGGGAACGACTTCCAACACGTTGCCGTAACCTTCCTCGCCGGGATGGCCGCAGTGGAAGAGGCTGCCCAGGTCGTCCCCATCAGTAACGATGCCTTCGGCGAAGAGGAAGCCCACCGCGAGCTCTCGATCATGGCCTGGGGTTCGCATGGTGGTGGCGACGGTGTCGCCGCTCACGCGGATCTCCAGCGGCTCCTCCACGGCCACGCGGTCATCCTCGGTGGCACGGAGCGTGTCACCGTCGAAGCGGCGCACGGAGCGGTGCGTGACGCCGCGCGGCTCGGAACGAGGGACCTTCCGCGGCGCGGACTGATCACGCAGCCACGCGGTGAGGAAGTCCGCGACGGCGCGTGCATTCACTGGCAGGCGGTGACGCGAGGCGACGGAGGGTGGAAGCGCGGGCGCGTCCGTCACCACGGCGAGCACGTCGGGACGTGACGCCGCGAGCGGCGCTTCCAGTCCCTCGCGCCACACCTCCAGCTTCGGGAGCGGGCCGTCCTTCCAGCCCTCCACGAGCAGCAGGTCCACGCGGTCCGTGTCGCGCGTCAGCAGCGCGGGGGACAGCGGCTGCCGGGTGGTGAGCTGCGTGCCGTCCGGCGTGGCGAAGCCCGTGGTCACGGCGCCCGCGGCGTCCAGGCGCGCGGTGTCGCTGCCCGGGCGGTGGAGCGGGTGCGCGTCCGACGAGTGCTTCACGTACGCCACGCGCAGCCCGCGCGAGGCCAGCTCCGGCAGCAGGCGCTCCAGGAGCGTCGTCTTGCCGGCGCCGGACCAACCGATGACGGCGAGCGCGGGAGGCGGCTTCACGCGGCCTCCACGGGTTGGAAGTCCGGCTGGTCGAAGAGCTGCACGTCCACGGCCTCGCCCTCGGCGAAGTCGGCGCGGCCCGCGGGGAGCACGGCCCAGCCGCGAGCCGCCACGTTCTGCAGAATCTGTCCGGCGCCCTGGGGACGCAGGCGCGCCCACGGGTGGGCGCCGTCGTCACGGGCTTCGAGCGCCGCGACGGTGACGAGGTACGTGAGGCCCGCCTGCTTGTGGCGTGACTCGGAGAGGCGGGCGCGGGTGACGCGGCGCTGTTCGACGACGCCCTGGTGCTTGAAGAGGAGGGGCCGCGCGAATTGGTCAAACGCGACGGTGGCGGCGCCGGGGTTGCCGGGCAGCACGACGACGGCGGTGGAGCCCAGGCGGGCCACGGCCACGGGCTTGCCGGGCTTGAGCGCGACGCCATCCACGAGGAACCGGGCTCCCATGCGGGAGAGGACCCGCTTCACGCAATCCCGATCACCCACGGACGCGCCGCCGGTGGTGATGAGCACGTCCACCTGGGGCGCCAGCTGCTCCAGCTGCGCGTGCAGCTCCGCCTCGTCGTCGCGCGAGCGGCCCAGGTGCGTGACGTCCGCGCCGGCCTCGCGGGCGAGCGCGGCCACGAGGATGCGGTTGCTCTCGAAGACCTGGTGCGGCTGCGCGGGCTGGCCGGGAGGAACGAGCTCATCCCCGGTGGCGACGACGGCGACGCGCGGCGCGGGGCGCACGAGCGCGGTGGCCTCACCCAGCGACGCGAGCACGCCGAGCACGGTGGCATCCACGCGCTGGCCCGCGGAGAACAGCTGCGTGCCGGCCCTCACCTCTTCGCCCGCGCGGCGCAGGTCGTGGCCGGGCGTGACGGAGACGAAGAGGTCCACGTGGGTGCCGTCGTCGGTGGGGCGCGCGGCCTCCTGGCGGACGACGGCGTCGGCGCCGGGGGAGAGCGGGGCGCCGGTGAAGACGCGCGCGGCCTCGCCGGGCTGGAGGGTGCGGCGCGGCAGGTGGCCGGCGTAGACGGTGTCGACGATGCGCAGGCGCGCGGGGCGGTCGCGGTTGGCGCCCCGGGTCTCCTCGGCGCGCACGGCCCACCCGTCCATGGCGGAGTTGTCGCAGCCGGGCAGCGCGCGGGGCGCGGCGATGCCAGCGGCGAGGAACCGGCCATGGGCTTCCAGCAGGGGAAGGTGCGTGGGGGCCGCGGGCGCGATGGCATCGAGCGCGGCCAGTCGCGCGGCGGGGAGGGGAGTCAGCGGCATGCGTCCAGGAGGGGGAGCCGGACTCTACGACGGGGTGCGCGTGCCTTGTCCACGGGGGGCATGGGACCGGCGGCTGCTCCCTCCCTCTGGGGCTTGGCGAAATCCAGGGAGTGGCGTGCTTTCCGGGCGGAGCGGCGGGGGCGTGGACGGAGGGAAAGCTGTGTAGGGTCGGCGGACATGGACGCAACCACGACCTTTCCCGACGTGACGCTGGCCATCCTGGCAGGGGGGCAGGGGACCCGGCTGGGAGGCGTGGCCAAGGGGCTGCTGAGCGTGGAGGGGCTCACAACCCTGGAACGCCTGCGGGCGTTCGGGTCGCATTTCGGGGACGTGCTGCTGGTGGCGAATGTTCCGGAACCGTACGAGCGCTTCGGGCTTCGCACGGTGAAGGACACCGTGCACGGCAAGGGAGCCCCTGGGGGAGTTCATGCGGCCCTGGGAGCGGCCCGCACACCGTGGGTGTTCGTGGTGGCGTGTGACATGCCGTTCGTCACGGAGGCCGCGGCGCGGGTGGTGCTGGACGCGCGGGCGGATGACGTGGACGCGGTGTGCTTCGAGCGAGATGGACGGTGGGAGCCGTTGTTCGCGGCGTACCGCGCGGACCTGGTGACGCGGTGGGGCGAAGCGCTGGCGGAGGATCCGTCCATGCGGCGGGTGCTGATGCGCTTCCGCACGCGGACACTGCCCGTGGACGCCTTGCGCGCGGTGGATCCGGAGCTGCGCGCGCTGGCGAACGTGAACACGCCGGAGGACCTGGCGCGGTACGGCGTCACGTTGCCGGAGCGGTGAGTTGACGGTTGGATGGACGGGTGGATCATCTCGAGATGACCCGGGACTGGAACTCGCTGATTCGCTACGCGCTGGAGGGCGCGGAAGGTGAACCCTTCCTGAGATCGCTCAAGGCGCGGCTGCGAACCGGGAGCCAGGTCGTCAGCGTCCGGCTGGAGAACGTGGGAGAGAAGCCGGAGTACGTCCTCTTCCTGTCGCTGCACAAGCAGTTGTCGGAGATGCGGGTTCCCCACTCGGAGGCGTTCACGAGCTGGTCGTTCGACACGGGAACGCGGATGACCGACGAACAGCAGGAGCAGGCGCGGTTCGTTCTGCTTCTGGGCGAGCATCTCGCCGCGCTCGCAAGTGACGTGGGGCTGGACGTGCTGATGTCGCTCCTGTCGAACCACCTTCCTGCATTGGGAGCGCCTCGCTCCAGCGAGGCCGCGCGGCGCTTGAGGTCTGCGCGACGCGCGGACAGCGCCGTGCAGCGGGCGACCGAAAAGCTGGATTGCGTTCTGGTGGGACTTGCTCGCGCGCTGGGGCGATCGCTCAAGTACGACGAGGCCACGACAGGACGGGTCTTGGATGGCGCGCTGGCGGATTGGATCTCTCAGTCGTCACGGACACTGGGCCTGGATGCTTCGCACCCGCTTTAGCGGCCACCAGTGCTTCATCAACGAGCGGATGCACCTGCGCTTGAGGCACTGAGCGCATCATGGTCAAGTCGCACGGCATGAGGCCGCTCCTCGAACTTTCCGTGAAGAACTACAAGAGCCTGCGGAACGTCACCGTGCGGCTCGGCCCGCTGAACGTTTTGGTTGGCCCGAATGGAAGCGGCAAGTCCAACCTGCTGGACCTCCTCCAGTTCCTGGGTGACTCGGTACGCGAGGACCTGCGGCCAGCGCTGGATAAACGTGGGGGGTTGTGGAGGGTCCAATTCCGTGGGGAGAACACGGCGAGTAGCCCCGCCGACCCGCGCATCCGCGTCCATGTGAAGGCGAAGGTGACTGCTCATTCGCATGAGGATGCTCCGGACGAGTACGTCCTCAGCATCTCTGGCATGAGAGGGCGCATCAGGGCTCCGGAGGGCACCAGGATCGGCCTTATCCTCAAGCGAAATGAGCAGTTCACCTTCAAACGGGTTAAGGGTCGGGGACGGCGCATCACCATCAGCGGCTCCAAGGTGGACTTACGTGAAACCCACGGAGAGAAGACGACCACGAAAAGTGGGCCCTCCCTCCGTAGTGATTCGCTCGGCCTTTCAACCCTCCCGCGACTGGCAGCCTCCTCCGGAGGCGACGAGGTGCGAAAGGTCGCCGAGCTGTTCTCCACCTTCCGAGTCTTTGATGTGGATGCTCGCGCCGCGAGGCTCCCTTCGGCGGTGAGCGCCACCCCCACGCTGCAGGCGGATGCCAGCAATCTCGCGGCGTTCCTCAATTACCTGCGCCAGGACGAGGAGAACTTTGAACGTCTCCAGGATGACGCTCGGGTCATCGTCCCAGGCCTCGTGCGCATCCACTTCCGGAATGTGGGCGGTGCCGAGGAAGCAGTCGCGATCGAGTTGGAGGAGTCGGGTCTGAGGGGACGTACGACGCTGGCCGAAGCTTCGTTTGGCACCGTGCGTGCGCTGGCTTTCTTGGCATTGCTTTACGACCCCCAGCCACCCCAGCTCACCTGTGTGGAGGAAATCGACCATGGCTTCCACCCCTACGTGTTCGACCGGCTCGTGGATCTCCTGCGCGCGGCCTCGAAGCGAACGCAGTTCCTCATCGCGACCCACTCGCCATCCCTCGTCAACAGGTTGAGTGCGGACGAGCTCATTGTCTGTGAGCGCAACACGGAGACTGGGGAGTCGGTCATTCCCGCAGCAGATCCGGAGGATGTTCGGGCCATGGAGGAAAGGGCCAACGGCCGGATGGGGCTGGGGGAGTTGTGGTTCACCGGTTCTCTCGGAGGCGTTCCCCGGTGAGCAGCAAGAAGGCTTCTCGTCAAAAGGCCAAGGGGAAGCGGCCCCAGCAGATACTGGTTTTCGGTGAGAGCGAGAACGACAGGAAGTCACTCAAGGAACTCATCGTGGCTCTTCGGGGGGACCTCGTCGGAAAGGTCCAGACCCGAAGGGACCCTTTGGTCCTGATCAAGAACGCACGGCCTGAGGACGTTCCGGAGCGCGCGAAGAAGATCGCGGACGTTGTGGATATCAGCCGAGCCACTCAAGACATCGTTTGCGTTTTTGCTCACGAAGACTGCGACGACCTCGAGCCGAAACATGAAGAGGCTTGCAGAAAAATCGAGCAAGCCATGCAGCAAGCCGGCTGCCCGGCCCATGCGGTCGTCCCTGCATGGGAACTGGAGGCGTGGTGGTTCATGTGGCCCGATGCGGTCCAGGCCGTTCGCCCCAAGAGTTGGCGCGCTCCCGATGACTACATCGGCAAGGATGTAGGACGGCTCAAGGACGCGAAGGAGGAACTCAAGAAGCGGGTAGTTCCCAAGGACCTCAAGCCCGATAAGCGTAAAAGCTTCCAGACCTACCAGGAGTCAGACTCACCCGCGATTGCTCAGGCGGTGCGAGAGAAGGGGCTGGCCAGGAAGCCCGCCGCGAAGAGCGGATCCTATACGCGCTTCGTGGCAAGCGTCGATCAGTGCAAGGTGGGGTGAGGAGGCCGTGGAAGCGGCGTCACGGGTCCGGCTGCGTCACCATGAACCGTGCGTACGGTGCTTCCGGCCGGGGTGCCGTGCGTGCCGCGCCCTGCCCCAGCACGGGCAACGGGAAGCTCAGGGGCTTTCCATCTGATGCCTCCGTGTTCCCCTCCACCTGCGCCGCACCCAGTCCCTGTCGCTGTCCCTGGAACGTGGCCTGCGGGTTCCTCGAGGACGCTTTGCCCGCCTGGATGATTCCGTAGCGCGCGGCCACCGCGCCCGCCGTGGACAGCACGTCCGCTGCTACCTGCTTCCACCGCGACCGCCCCGGCAGCACGTCCACCACCAGCCCTGCCATCGAGCATGTCCGCGACAGCATCCACAGCGCTCCGGACGCTCCCGTGCGCAGCGGCTTGCCCACCTCCGCGACCTGCCGCGCCTCCAGCTCCACCGCCTCGCGCGTGAACAGCTCCGCCACCTTGCCCGCGATGCGGAAGCGGCGCAGCACGCGCTCCTCCGCGGCCGTGTGCGGGAACAGGGACAACAGGCTCCCCGCGCTCGCCGTCGCGGAGGACATGAAGAAGAACGGCAGCGTGCGCCCCACCTGCTGCCAGAGCGGCACCGCCGTGTTGCTCACCAGCACCGCCGTGTACCCCGCGAGCGGCAGGCCCAACACCGCGCCCATCCACCCCGCCGCACGCCCCAGTCCTCCCAGGACCCCGGGCCTGCGCCGCAGCACCCACGACGCCGAGTTCACCGCGCCCGAACCCGCCAGCACCCACGAACCCATGCTCATGGGGGACGTGGGCCTGAACACGCGCAGCATGTTCAGGAAGCGCGACGGCCGGCCCAGGTCGTGGATCAACAGCACCGCGCTCACGAGGTCGCCCGCCGTGGACACCGTGTGACAGCGCTCCGCCAGCCGATGCAGCCGCCGCCCGCCCAGCGACTCCAGCGTCACCCCGAGCACGCTCGCCGCGCCCGCCACCCCGCCCACGTAGAAGTACGCCGGGACCGTCCAGATCCACAGCGACTCCTTCAACACCGGCATGCCGTAGTAGCTCGGAGCCCCCGCGCTGTCCGGCCCCGACCTCGACGGCACCGTGGGCAGCACCTCCGCCCCGTGCCTCGCGGGCTCCGGGTCCTTCACCCGCTGCTGCGCGCCCTCGCCCTCCAGGATGCCCGCGCGCGAATCGATGTTCCGCCCGTCCGCCTTGCGCTGCAGCCGGTCCAGCAGCGTGTCGTCACTCATCCTCGGCCCTCCCGCCCGAACGCCACCGCGCCCAGCGCCACCGCCACCATGCCCACCGCGCCCATCGCCACCGAGGCCCACGACCGCGGCGCCTTCTTCGTCGGCACCACCGGGTCGGGCGGCAGGTTGTAGACCTCCGGCTTGTCCAGCAGCAGGAAGAACGCGTTGAGCCCACCCGTGCCCGGCTGGTTCTCCGCGTCCTTCCCGTACAGGTACGCGTCCGTGACGCCCCGGTCATGCAGGTCGCGCACCCGCGTCACCGCTCGCGCGTGAAGCTCGTCCAGGTCGCCGTACTGGATGGACGCCGTGGGACACGCCTTCGCGCACGCGGGCGTCTGGTCGTCGCCGATGCGGTCGTAACAGAGCGTGCACTTCCACGCGCGCCCGTCGTCCTCGCGCCGGTCAATCACCCCGAACGGACACGCCGACACGCAGTAGCCGCAGCCGTTGCACACGTCCGGCTGCACGTAGACCGTGTCGAACTCCGTGCGCACGATGGCGCCCGTGGGACATGCCTCCAGGCACCCCGCGCGCTGGCAGTGCTTGCACACGTCCGACATCATCAGCCAGGAGAAGTCCCCCGCGCCCGACGCCTGCCCCGGCATCGGCACCGGCCGCTCCACGAACGCCACGTGCCGCCACGTCGACGCGCCCAGGTGCGCCGTCTGGTCGTAGGACATGCCCGTGAAGTGGAAGCCGTCGTCCGGAAGCTGGTTCCACTGCTTGCACGCGACCTCGCACGCCTTGCAGCCGATGCAGAGCGTCGTGTCCGTGAAGAACCCCTTGCGGCTCCCCATGCGCCTATCCCTTCCCCTCGGAGTCCTGGGTTTCCACGTGGTCGGTCGTCTCCTGCGGCGGCGTCACGTCGCGCGGCAACTCCGGCACCGTGAGAGGAGGCGGCGCCGCTCCCGCCGCGGCCCGCTCCCCGGAACGCATCCGCCCCGCGCGCAGGTCCGCCGTGAACGCCTTCGACTCCTGGATGTCCACGTTCTGATCCGCGACGAACGACGTCAGCTCGTTGGCCCCCTCGCCGCGCACGCGCCCCGTGACGCCCCAGTGGTACGGCAGGCCAATCTGGTGCACCTGCCGCCCCTTCACCTTCAGCGGGCGGATGCGCTCCGTGACGAGCGCCCGGCACTCCATGTCCCCTCGCGCCGTGACGAGCGTGCACCAGTCCCCGTTCTTCAGCCCCTTCTCCCGCGCCAGCTCCGGAGAGATTTCGCAGAACATCTCCGGCTGCAGCTCGCTCAGCCACGACAGCCAGCGCGACATGCCGCCCGCGGTGTGGTGCTCGGTGAGCCGGTAGGTCGTGACGAGGTACGGGTAGCGCGGGTCGTCCCAGGCCCGGTGATAGGGATTGTCCTTGCGCCGCCACTCCACCCGCGTGGGGTTGCACTGCTGCGCGTAGAGCGGGTTGGGCACCACCGACTCCATGGGCTCGTAGTGCGTGGGCAGCGGCCCGTCCATCGTCCCGCTGGGCGCGAAGAGCCAGCCCTTGCCGTCCGCCTGGAGGAGGAACGGATCATTCCCCGCGAGCGTCTCCAGCCCCGTCGCGCCCGGAGGCGGCCGGTACTCCGGCGGCCGGTCCGCGATGAAGTCCGGCACGTCCTCGCCCGTCCACTGCTTCTGGCCGGCGTCCCACCACACGTAGCGCTTGCGCTCGCTCCAGGGCTTGCCGTCCACGTCCGCCGACGCGCGGTTGTAGAGCATCCGCCGGTTGGCCGGCCACGCCCAGCCCCAGTCGGGCGCCACCCACGTCTGCTCCTTCCCGGACTTGCGCCGCGCCGTCTGGTTGACGCCGTCCTTGTAGCTGCCCGAGTAGATCCAACAGCCGCACGCCGTGGAGCCGTCGTCCTTCAGCGCCGTGAAGCCCTCCACCGGCCTGCCGTCCGCCACCGTGTAGCCGTTGATCTCCTTCAGCACGGCCTCCGCGGACGGCTCCGCGTGCGGCCCGTGCGTCGGGTAGTCCCACGTCAAATCCAGCAGCGGCGCGTCCTTGGGGTCCGTGGAGCCCGCGTAGAGCCGCCGCAGCTTGCGCCCCAGGTGGTAGGCGAAGTGCAGCTCGCTGCGCGTGTCCCCCGCCGGCTCCACCGCCTTGTGGTGCCATTGCAGCAGCCGCTGCGTGTTGGTGAAGCTGCCGTCCTTCTCCGTGTGCGCGGCGGCCGGGAAGAAGAACACCTCCGTGGGGATGTCCTCCGGCCGCACCTGCCCGGACCGCACCTCCGGCGCCGTGCGCCAGAACTCCGCCGTCTCGATGAGGGTGAAGTCGCGCACCACCAGCCAGTCCAGCTTGCGCAGCCCCTTGCGCTGGAGCGCCCCGTTCATGCTGCCCACGGCGGGGTTCTCGCCCATGACGAAGTAGCCCTGGAGCTTCCCGTCCGCCATGTCCGCCACCGTCCGCATGTGCGAGTGGTTCCCCGTCAGCCGGGGCAGGTGCGCGAAGAGGTAGTCGTTGTCCTTCGTGGCCTTGTCCCCGAACCAGGCCTTGAGCAGCGACACCGCGTACTTGGGGAACTCCGACCACCAGCCGCTGCCGGACTTGTTGTTGCGGATGTAGTGCTCCAGCCCGCCCGGGGTGCTGGCCGCGTTCGGCATGGGCAGGTAGCCCGGCAGCAGGTCGTAGAGCGTGGGGATGTCCGTGGAGCCCTGGATGGACGCGTGCCCGCGCAGCGCGAGGATGCCGCCGCCCGGCCGGCCGATGTTGCCCAGCAGGAGCTGGAGGATGGCCGCGGTGCGGATGTACTGCACGCCCACCGAGTGCTGCGTCCAGCCCACCGCGTAGCAGAACGCGCTGGTGCGCTCCGGGGTGGAGTTGTCACACAGCGTCCGGGCCACCTGGAGGAACAGCTCCTCCGGCACGCCGCACACCTGGGACACCACCTGGGGCGTGTAGCGGGAGAAGTGGCGCTTGAGCAGCTGGAACACGCACCGGGGATGCTGGAGCGTCTCGTCGCGGTGCCGGTCGTCCAGGTCCGCCTGGTGCTCGTGTCCGCCGCCGCCCGCGCCGGGCTCGTCCGTCAGCTCCTTGTGGCCCGCCGCCGGCACCACGCCGGGCACGTCCTGGTACTGCCAGCTGTGGATGTCGTAGCGGTTCTCCTTCGCCTGGAAGCCGCTGAAGAGCCCCTCCAGGTCCTCCGTGTCCACGAAGTCCTCGCGGATGAGCGTGGCCGCGTTGGTGTACTGCACCACGTAGTCACGGAAGTACCGCTCGTGCTCCAGCACGTAGTGGATGAGCCCGCCCAGGAACGCGATGTCCGTGCCCACGCGGATGGGCGCGTAGAGGTCCGACACCGCGCTGGTGCGCGTGTAGCGCGGGTCCACGTGGATGACCTTCGCGCCCCGGGCCTTCGCCTCCATCACCCACTGGAAGCCCACCGGATGGCACTCGGCCATGTTGGACCCCTGGATGAGGATGCAGTCCGAGTGCTGCAGGTCCTGCTGGAACGTCGTGGCGCCGCCGCGGCCGAACGTGATGCCCAGACCGGGCACCGTGGACGCGTGTCATATTCGAGCCTGGTTCTCCACCTGCACGACGCCCAGCGCGCTGAACAGCTTCTTGAGGAGGTAGTTCTCCTCGTTGTCCAGCGTGGCCCCGCCCAGGTGCGCCAGCCCCAGCGTCCGGTTCACCCACCGGCCCTGCGCGTCACGCTGCTGGAACGTCGCGTCGCGCGTGCGCTTCACGCGCTCGGCCACCTTGTCCATCGCCTCTTCCAGCGGGAGGGGCTCCCACTCGGTGCCACCGGGGCGGCGGTAGAGGACCTGCTGGACGCGTTGCGTTCCCGTGACCAACTGGAAGGTCGCGGCCCCCTTGGGACACAGCCTGCCGCGTGAGATGGGGGAATGCGGGTCACCCTCGATGTCGAGGATGCGCCCGTCGCGCACGTGCACCTCCTGCCCGCAGCCCACCGCGCAGTACGGGCAGATGGACTTCACCACCGCATCCGCGGACTTCGTGCGCGGCTCCAGCGACCGGCTGCGCGCCGTCATCGCCGTGTCCCCCAGCGCCCGCCCGTCCCCCCGGGCGAGCTGCCGCAGCACGGGCCAGCCGTTCAACAGGTCGCGGAACTTCAAGGCCGCTCCTCTCCAGAGGGGACGCGCACGTGGAACCCCGACCCACAAGATGGGGACGTGCGGCGGGGGAGGCCAGTGCCGCGAAGGCCTGCGACCGCGAAGCGGGGGTCAGAGCAGGCGGGCAGGCATGAAAATGCACGGCACGCGAAATCAGACCGGGGGGCTCCAGCCGTTATTTCTCCACGGTGCCAACGCCTCGTCCGGCTCCACCCTCTCCGTGGGCCTTCCGTGCCTTCAGGAGGAGCCGGACGACCCACAGCCACGTGACGGCCGGACGACGTGGCGGAGAGCGAGTGGAGACACTGCATGACAGACAGTGCCCCCCTCATCCTCTTGATCGAGGACGAGGAAGACATCCGGGACGCGGTCGCGACGCTGTTGGAGATGGAGGGCTATCGCGTCGCGCAATGCATCCACGGTCAGGACGCATGGAACTGGCTGAAGTCCCATCCCCGTCCAGGGCTGGTGATGCTGGACCTGATGATGCCGGTGATGGACGGACAGGCCTTCCTCGCGCGGCTGTCCGAGGAACGCATGCTGGAGGGCGTGCCCATCATCGTGCTGTCCGGCAGCCCCTTCCATCCGCCGGGCGCCTCGGCCTACCTGCGCAAGCCCGTGGCGGTGGATCCGCTGATGGAAGTGGTGCGCCGCTTCCTGCCTCCATCCAGGGAAGACCCGGAAGGACCTCCCACGTCGTGAGACATGTGTCGCGTGGCGCAAGGCGGGGCCATCCAGGACTCGCGATGGAACGGGACCTGTGGAATCCTCGCGCCCCGTCAGGCCCCCGCCTGGCCCATTCCCCCTCATTCAAAGGACGACGCTGATGCCGCACGGCGCGCTGAATCTCCCCGAGGACGTCGCCCGTGACCTGGAGGCCCGCCTCGCCGCGACGACGCCGGAGGACACGAGCCGCGGCCTGTTCTTCCTGGGCGTGCTGGACGCGGTGCGCTTCCTGGGCGGACCGGAGGCGGTGACGCGCTGTCTGGAGCAGGTGGGCGAGACCGCTGACTTCATGCCCATGCAGACCTATCCGTTCCCGCGCTTCCTGCGGCTGTCCTACGTCGCGGCCGAGCAGCTCTCGTCGCTCGTCGGCGGGCATGAGGCGGCGCAGCGGCAGATTGGCACGCAGGCGATGCTGGACTTCCTCAACTCCATGTTCGCGCGCGACTTCGTGCAGCAGGCGGGAGGCGACCCGAAGCGGCTGCTGGAGCTGATGCACTCCGGCTACCGCACGGCGCTGAACTTCGGCGAGCGCACCGTGGAGTGGACGGGGCCCACGTCGGGCCGGGTCATCATGAAGCGCTCGTTGATGCCGGTGGCCTACAACGAGGGCATCCTCCAGTCCGCGCTGGAGGTGACGGGCGTGCACGACGTGCAGGTGCGCGGCAAGGCGCAGTCGCTGGTGGACGCCGTCTACGACGTCTCCTGGTCCTGAAGCCCCTGGGCGTCCTGCCCCCCGGCCCGCAGGGCGGCCGGGCGAGGGAGGGATGCGCGGCGGATTTCGGGGCCTGGCTCGTGCGAAGCCCGCCCGGAGGCCCCACCTCTTCGCGAGGAGGGGCGAAAGCGCATGGCGCGTCACGAGGACTTGAAGGGGCAGGTGGCCATCGTCACGGGCGCGTCGAGCGGCGTGGGCTGGCAGTCCGCGCTGCGCCTGGCGGAGGCCGGCGTGCGGCTGTGCGTCACCGCGCGGCGCCAGGCGGCGCTGGAGCGGCTGCGCGTGGAGGTGCTCCAGAAGGGCGGCGAGTGCCTGGTGTGTGAAGGCGACGTCACGGTGGCGGAGGACGTGGAGCGCGTGGTGCGCGAGTGCGTGGCGCACTACGGCCGCGTGGACCTGCTGGTGAACGCGGCGGCGGTGCAGTCCTACGGGTACTTCGACCAGCTGCCCTGGGAGCACATCACGCGCGTGTTCGACGTGGCGTGCTTCGGCTACTTCCGCTTCGCGCGCGCGGTGCTGCCGCACTTCCGTAAGCAGGGCCACGGCCACCTGCTCAACATCCAGTCCATGCTGTCGTCCGGGTCCGCGCCGCTGTTGTCCGCGTACGCGGCGGCGAAGCACGCGACGCTGGGGTGGGCGGAGTCGCTGGAGCTGGAGCTGAAGGGCACGGGCATCCAGGTGTCCAACGTGCTGGTGCCGTCCGTGTCCACGCCCATGTTCGACCACGCGCCCACGATGCTCGGGAAGAAGCCCGTGCCGGTGCCGCCCACGTACGACGTGGACCTGGTGGCGAAGGCGGTGGTGCGCCTGGCGAAGCGGCCGGGCCGCACGTCGGTGCCGGCGTTCCTCCAGGGGCGGCTGATGCTGTGGCTCAACGGCGTGGCGCCGTCGGTGGGCAAGGCGGTGCTCTCCCGCTTCGGCGCGCGGATGCAGACGACGGGCACGCCGCTGCACCGGCCCGAGGGCAACCTCTTCAGCCCCGTGGCCGAGGGCGTGGGCCCCCGGGGCAGCGTGCCGCCGACGCCCGCGTGGAAGCGCATCACCGCGACGCTGGGACTGGCGGCGCTCACGGGCGGCGTGGTGGGCGGCGCGGTGCTGGGCGCTCGCGGCCTGGTGCGCGCGGCGCGCTGAACCGGGCGCCTCCCGCCGGCCGTGGTGCTCCAAACCTGTCCGACAGTCGGACAGGTTCGTCCGGTGCGCCGTGGACGGGGAGGCCACACGGGCTTCTCTCTTTCTCATCCCCCGTGGAGAGAGGGCGCGATCAGGATTTTCCTGATCGCGGCGCGGATGGTGGGGTGTCAACGAAGTGGGGGGGAGGCGGGAAAACATCCTCGCGTTGCGGCGGGCTTTGGCTAGAAGGGGCCCCGCATGCGCACCGGGAAGGGTCGGCCGGGCGCGAACGTGGGGAGAAACCTCGATGCGTGGAAACAGCAAGTGGACGGGCCTGGCGCTGGTGGCGGGTCTCGCGGTGTCGTCGCAGGCGGTGGCCGCGGAAGAGCCGAACCTGAACAGCGATCCCGGCAAGGCGTCCGACTTCGGCCAGGCGAGCCAGGTCGTCATCAGCCAGGAGCTCAACGGCTTCCTGGGCTACAACACCGCCTCGGAAGTGTTCCTGGTCCGGCTGGAGCCGTCCGCGGACTACTTCCTCCAGCAGAACCTGTCGGTGGGCGCGTCCGCGCTGGTGGCCTTCGGCTTCGGTGACAGCACCGTCGTGGGCCTGGGCGTGCTGGGCCGCGTGGGCTACCACCTGCCGCTCAACGAGCGCGTGTCCTTCTGGCCCAAGGCGGGCTTCGGCGTGCAGTTCGCCCACGTGCCGGGCTCCAGCGACGTGAACTTCGTCCTGGATTTCAACGCCCCCATCCTGTTCCACGTCTCGCCGCACTTCTTCGTGGGCGCGGGCCCGCAGGTGCGCGCGCTCATCAGCCAGAGCGTGGGCAGCCTGGGTTCGGAGCAGGGCAACTTCTCCGGCAACGACGTGACCATCGGCATCACGACCACGGTCGGCGGCTACTTCTAGCCTCGGGCCATTCCTGGCACCCCGGGCCGTGTGCCCGGGTGCCGGGGACCGCAGGACCTGGGACGTAGGACGGCGCTGGTTGACGTCCCGGGTTGGATGTGTTGGGTTGGAGGGTGCCATGTCCGTGCTTCCGTTCGCCTCCCGGCTGCCCGCGTTCGCCCCCCTGCATCCGCTGGGGAGGGGCCCGCTGGGCGAGTGGGTGTCCCTGGTGTGGCCGCTGGAGCAGGGCCCCGTCGAAGCGCGCCCCCTGGTGGTGAAGACGTTCCTCCTGGCGTCGGGGCTGGCGCCGGAGACGCGCCGTCCGCTGGAGGAGGCGCTGACGCAGGCGGTGCCGCTGAGGCACCCGGGCATCGCGAGGCTCCACGGCTTCCAGGTGGACGTGCGCGACACGCTGACGGTGGTGTCGGACTACGTCCCGGGCTGCTCGCTGGCCACGGCGCGCAGACGCGTGATGGGGCGCGGAGGGCGGCCGTCGGAAGCGTTCGTGTGCCACGTGGGCGCGGAGATCGCGGGCGCGCTGCGGGCCGCGCATGGCGCGCAGGTGGTGCACGGGGACGTGCACTCGCACCGCATCCGCGTGGGGCCCCGGGGCGAGGTGACGCTGACGGACTTCGGGCTGCGGCCCGCGCGTGCGCTGCTGCGCCGCTTCACGTCGCCGTCGCGGCCGGACGTGGTGGAGCTGCCGGTCCGCGAGGACGCGGTGGGCTCGCCGGTGGAAGCGCGGGAGGACGTGCGCGCGCTGGGACGGGTGTTGCTGGAGCTGGTCGCGGGGAACGCGGCGGTCCCGGAGGATGCCGCGGGGGTCGACGCGGCGCTGGGGGGCGTGTCGCCCGCGCTGCGGGACGTGCTGCGAGGGGCGCTGCTGGACGCGCCGCGTGAGGCGGACTCCGCCGCGTGGCTCCAGGCGGCGCTGCGCGACTGCATGGAGCGCGGCATGGCGTGTCACGGGCAGGAGGCGGTGGTGCGCGAGCTGGCGGCGTTGCCGGGCGCGGGGCCGCTGTCGCCGGTGGACGTGTACGTGGGCGCGGCGTCGGTGATGACGGCCTCCGTGTCCGTGCGTGAGCGCGCGCTGCGGTCCTGAGCGCGGCGCGGCAAGCGGAGCCACCTCGCAGCGATGCGGAGAGTGGGTGTGTTTCACTCCCGGCGAAGACGCGCGGGACGGGCCGCCTGGAGGGTGTGGAGGACACCCTGCGTCGAGACATGGGTCGGGGCGGAGCCATGGACGGCCCCTGGGGGGAGGCCGCTAGGCTTCGGGCGTGATTGCCTCCGTCCGTTTCGAGCACTTCCGGTGCCTGCTTCGCGTGCAGCTCGCCCTGGAGCCAATGACCGTCCTGGTGGGGCCCTCGGCCTCCGGCAAGACCGCCCTGCTGGAGGGACTCCAGCACCAGCTCGCGTACGAGCCTTCGGACTTCTGGCGGCGGGATGAGTCGCGTCCGCTCCGCATCGAGTGGACGTACGCGCACGGAGACCGCACGCGCGTGGAGTATCCGTTCAGCGTGATGGACACGCTGCCCGGCCAGGGCCACTCCACGCAGCAGCTGTCGCTGAGCATGGAGGCGCTGCGCGCGGGGGGCTCGTCCGCGAAGGCGACGTGGCTGGAGCGCAAGGGCGGCAACCTCGCGAGCGTCTTCGCGGCGCTGCCCATGTCCACGCGCGACGTCATCTCGCAGGAGCTGGCGAAGCGGGTGCCGTCGCTGTCGGACGTGGACGTGTCCCGCGACCTGGAGGACCGCTCCTTCCGGCTGCGCTTCCGCGACCGCTGGAGCCCGGACGTGTGGTTCGGCCCCGAGCACGTCTCGGACGGGGTGCTGTGGCTGCTGGCGTTCCTGGTGCTGCCCTACCAGCGGCCGCTGCCGGAGCTGCTCACGCTGGACGAGCCGGAGCGCGCCCTGCACCCGGGCCTGGTGCGCGAGGTGCTGGAGCTGCTGCGCGCCATGACGCGCGGCGAGTCCACGGGAGGCCAGCCGGTGCAGGTGGTGCTGGCCACGCACTCGCCGGACCTGCTGGAGCACGTGCGTCCGGAAGAGGTGCGCCTCTTGTCGCGCGAGCCCGCGGACGGCTCCGTGCGCGTGCACCAGGTCCCCGCCACCGCGCTCCACTGGCGGCGCGAGTGCCGGGAGCTGCTGGACACGCTGTAGACAGAACGAGCCCTGCGCTGTCCAGTCCCAGGTAGAGTGGCCGGATGCTGCGCAGCATCCGCCTCCAGAACCTCCTCTCCTTCGGACCTGACTCTGAAGCGTTCCCCCTTCGGGAGCTCAACGTCCTGATCGGCCCAAACGCTTCTGGAAAGTCCAACCTCATCGAGGCGCTAGGCCTGCTGCGAGCGACGCCCGGTAATCTCCTTGCGCCCATTCGCGAAGGTGGGGGCGTCACGGAATGGGTGTGGAAGGGAGGAACAGAGTCCGGGCCACCCACTGCGAGCCTGGAAGTTGTTTTGGACTACCCGGAGGGCGTCATGCCGCTGCGCTACCAGCTGGCATTCACGGCCGCGGGCCAGCACCTGGAACTGGTCGATGAGCTCATTGAAAATGAGCGTCCTCAGAAGAAGTTGACCCAGCCCTATTTCTTCTACCGGTACCAGGCTGGAAAGCCGGCCATCAATGCCCGCTTGAAGGTCGAGGCTCAGCCGGGATCCGCGACAGGGCGTCAACGCCGGGTCTTGCAGCGGGAGGCAGTCAGTTCCGTGCAGTCCATCCTCTCCCAGCGACGCGATGCGGACGTGTATCCAGAGCTGACGTACGTGAACTCGCTGTTGAGCCGCTTCTCGCTGCACCGCGAATGGAACATGGGGCGGTACACGCCGCCACGGCTTCCCCAACGGGTGGATCTGCCGGGGGACTTCTTGCTGGAGGACGCGAGCAACCTGTGTCTGGTCCTTAGTGACCTGGAAGCCAGGGGCAAGAAGAAGCTGCTGCTGGAGAACCTGAAGCTTCTCTACGCACGTGTCATGGACTACTCAGTCCGCATTTCAGGAGGGACCGCGCAGGTGTTTTTTCAGGAGGAAGGCCTGAACGCCTCCGTGCCGGCGACGCGCTTGTCCGATGGCACCTTGCGGTACCTGTGCCTGCTGACGCTCCTCTGCCATCCAACGCCTCCGCCACTGGTCTGCATCGAGGAGCCGGAGCTCGGGCTGCATCCGGACATCCTTCCGGAGATCGGGCGCTTGCTGGTGGAGGCGAGCACCCGCACGCAGCTCATCGTGACGACGCACTCGGAGACGCTGATTTCCGCGTTGTCGGAGGTTCCGGAAGCCGTCGTCGTCTGCGAAAGGGATGGAAACGGGACGACGCTGCGCCGCCTGGAGAAGGCGAAGCTTTCGGAGTGGCTGAAGAAGTACGGGCTGGGGGAGGTGTGGAGGATGGGCGAGTTGGGGGGGAACCGTTGGTGAAGGAGATCCGGCTCTACATCGAGGGCGGAGGAGATACCCGCTACGGCAAGGAGCGGCTTCGAATCGGGTTCGGCAGGTTCTTCGGTGACCTTGTTGATCGAGGCCGAAGCCGCAACATCCGATGGACATTCGTCATGTGTGGACCGCGTGACGCCGCGTTCAAGGGCTTCAAGCAGGCGCTCAAGGACCATCCTTCCGCGTTCAACATCCTGCTTGTGGATTCAGAGGGCCCTGTGAGCAAGCCGCCCTGGGCCCATCTCGCGACGCGGGATCCATGGCCGCGTCCAAGGGGCGCCACGGACGACTCCTGCCAGTTGATGGTCCAGACCGTCGAGGCATGGCTCATGGCCGACCTGGGTACGCTCCAGCAGTACTACGGCAAGAACTTCGCTGTGGGTCGTTTGCCCAAGGCAACGAACGTGGAGACCATCCCAAAGGTGGCACTCGAACCTGCGTTGGTGAGCGCGACGAAGGCGACGCAGAAGGGCGAGTACCACAAGATTCATCACTGCTCGGACCTGCTGGGGAAGGTGGACCCAGCGCTCGTTCGCGCCCGTTCAGCGCACTGCGAGCGGCTCTTCACCGTGCTGGAGAAGCTGCTGACCTGAGCCCCGGGAGCGGAACGGGCTGTCCACCAGCGCACGGCGCCTGCTCCACGAGTGACCTCGGGGTGACGCTCCGCGCGTGGGGCTGACGGTTGTGTGCCTGCGTCGGCGGGCCACTCCTAACGTGGGCTCCTTCGCCCATGCCCACCCTCCTGCCCATCCTCCTGGCCCTGGCGTGCGCGCCGCTCGCGTACGTCGCGGGCCGGTGGCGTCCGGGCGCGGCGGCGTGGATGGGCGCCGCGGGAGCCCTCGCCGCGCTGGGGGCGCTGGTCCATGAATGGACGCAGGGGCCCGCGCGCCTCGTGCTGCCCTGGGCCCCCAGCTGGGGCCTGTCGCTGGAGTTCACGCGCGACGGCCTGTCCGGCCTCTATGGCGCGATGGCGCTCGGCGTGGGCGCGCTCGTCGTCCTGTACTCGCGCGCGTACATGCCGCACCACCTGGAGGAGGAGGGCCGCCCCCCGGGCGACGAGGTGCGCTTCCAGGGGCTCATCCTCGCGTTCATGGCCGCCATGGTGCTGCTCGTCACCGTGGATGACCTGCTGCTGCTGTTCGTGGCGCTGGACCTCACCACCATCATCTCGTACCTGCTCATCGGCTTCGACCGCGAGGACCCCGAGTCGCGCGCCGCCGCGCTCCTGTCGCTGGTGCTCACCGGCGCCACCTCCGTCGTCTTCTTCGCGGGGGCCATGACGCTGGGGCTCCAGTACGGCACCTTCTCCCTGCCGCTCGTCATCGAGCGCGCCGCGCAGAGCCCCGCGTCCACCGGCGCGCTGGTGTGCCTGGCCGTGGGCGCGCTGGGCAAGAGCGCGCAGGTGCCGTTCCACTTCTGGCTCCCGCGCGCCATGGCCGCGCCCACGCCCGTGTCCTCGTACCTGCACTCGGCGGCGATGGTCGCCGCGGGCGTCTTCCTCCTCCAGCGCCTCTACCCGCTGTTCGCCCCCGCCACGCACGTGCGCGACGGCCTGCTCGCCATCGGCTTCCTGTCCATGGGCATGGGCAGCCTGATGGCGCTGGTGGCGGATCCGTTCAAGCGCGTGCTCGCGTACTCCACCATCGCGCAGTACGGCTACGCGCTGGTGCTGGTGGCGCTGGGCTCGGAGGGCGCGCCGCTCTACGTGGCCGTCCACGCCCCGTGCAAGGCCGCCCTGTTCCTCACCGCGGGCGCCGTCACCCAGGTCACCGGCAAGAAGAAGCTGTCGGAGGTCGGCGGCCTGCGCCAAGCGCTCCCCGTGCTCGCGGGCGCCAGCGCCGTGGCGGCGGCGGGGCTCTCCGCGCTGCCCCTCACCGCGGGCTTCTTCAAGGACGAGGTGTTCTTCCACGCGCTCGCGAAAGCGGGCCCCGCGTTCATGGCGGCCGGGCTCGTGGGCGCGGGCCTGACGCTCGCGTACACGCTGCGCCTGTGGTGGGGCCTCTTCGGCGGGCCGCGCCGCGACGTGCCCGCCGCGCCCCGGCTGCTCGTGGCGCCCGTGGTCGTGCTCGCGGGGCTCATCCTCCTGGGCGGCGTGCTGCCGGGGCTCCTCGTCGGACCCGCCCGCGCCGCCGCGGAGGCGATGCGCGGCGAGCCCTCCACGCTGGAGCTCGCGTACCACCTGGACGCGCGCGCGGAGAACCTGCTCGCGGTGGGGGCCTGGCTCCTGGGCGCGCTGCTCTTCGCCACGCACCGCGCGTGGGCGCCCGCGCTCGGCCGCGTGCTGACGGGCGTGTCGCATGTCGGACCGGAGAAGGTCTACCGCCTGCTGCTGCTCCAGCTGGACCGGCTGTCCACGTGGCTGCACGAGAAGGAGGTGCGCGACCTGCGCGACCGGGTGGCCTCCGTGCTGGTGCCCACGGGGCTGCTGGGCCTGACGGTGCTGGGCGTGACGCCGCTGCGCGACCGCTTCAAGGTGGGCACCGTGGGTTGGGCGGACGTGACGCTGGTGATGGCGCTGGCGTTCGCGTCCGCCGCCGCGCTGGCCACGCTGCGCGCGAAGGGCCACCTGCGGCTGGTGCTGCTCATCTCCTGCGTGGGCTTCAGCCTGGCCATGGTGTTCGCCTTCGCCGCCGCGCCCGACGTGGCCCTCACCTCCGTGCTAGTGGAGACCACCTTCACGCTGCTCTTCGCGGGCCTGCTGGCCCTGCTGCCCCGGGACCGCCTCCAGCGCGCCCAGGAGGAGGCCCAGCAGCCGCGTGGCCGCGACCGGCTGGCCGCCACGGTCGCGGGCGCGAGCGCCTTCCTGCTGAGCTGGAGCGCCCTGTCCCATCTCCAGGCCGACCGCGTGGGCGCCCGCACGGTGGAGCTGGCGAAGGCCGCGCACTCCCCCAACGTCGTCGCCGCGGTGCTCACGGACTTCCGTGGCCTGGACACCGTGGGGGAGATGACCGTCGTGGTGGCGGCGCTGCTGGGCGTCACCAGCCTCCTGCGCCTGAAAGGGAGGCGCTGAAAAGCCATGATCTCCTTCGTCCCACCGCTGTCGCGCCTGCTGCTGTGGCCGTCGTTGATCATCGCGCTCTCGCTCTGGCTGAAGGGCGGCGCGTCGGTGGGCGGCGGCTTTCCGGCCGGGGCGCTCGCGGGGCTCGCGGTGCTGCTGCAGTACGTGACGGCGGGCCGCGACCAGGCGCGGCGCTTCGTGGCGGTGCGGTACGCGGCGCCGCTGGCGGGCGTGGGGTTGCTGCTCGTGGTGGGCACGGCGTTCGTGCCCGTGCTCGCGGGCTACACGCCCATGAGCCTCTTCCCCCGCCCGGACCAGCCTGAAATCGGCGTGGGAGGGCTGCACCTGCACACCGCGCTCGTCTTCGAGGGAGGGCTGATGCTCATCGTCTTCGGGCTGGTGGTCACCGTCATCGACCGCTTCGCCCTGCGCACGGGAACGGAAACGGAAGAGGAGTCCGGGCCATGATCCTCATCGCGTCCCTGGCGGTGGGCCTGCTGTTCGCGTGCGGCGTGCGCATGGTGCTGGAGCGCGAGCTGGTGCGCGTGGCGTGCGGCACGGTGCTCATCACCAACTCCAGCGTCCTGCTCATCCTCGCGGGCTCCTTCCCGGAGCGGGGCGAGGCGCTGAGCGTGCAGAAGGGCTGGCCGGTGACGGACCCCGTGCTCCAGTCGCTGGCGCTGACGGCCATCGTCATCGGCTTCGCGGTGTCCGCGCTGCTGCTCACGCTGGTGCACCGCACGCAGCGGGCGCACGGCTCACTGCGCACGGACCGGCTGGTGGAGGCGGAGCTCCAGCGCCTGCACGCCACGGAGAAGGGGGAGGGGCACTGATGCCGCTCTGGGGACCGCTGCTCCTGCCGTGGGTGCTGGGCACGGTGCTGGCGTTCCTGGACGGGCGCCGCGCGTGGGTGGCGTGGCTGGCCATCGCGGGGCTCGCGGGGACGCTGGGGTGCACGGCGTGGCTGCTGCCCCAGGCCTGGAGCGCGCAGGCCCCCCAGTTCATCTCCGGGGACTGGCCGGTGGGGGTGGGCATCCGCCTGCGCGCGGATCAGCTCTCCATCGTGTTCGCGCTGGTGTCCACGGCGGTGCTGCTGGGCACGCTCGTGTACGAGCACGTGGCCGGGGGCATCACGTCGCGCAGCTTCCCCGCGCTGGTGGTCTTCATGGGCGCGGGGCTCACGGGGGTGTTCTTCACGTCGGACGCCTTCAACTTCTACGTCTTCTTCGAGCTGGCGATGACGTCCGCCTTCGGGCTGGCGTCGTACGGAGAGAAGCCGAGGAACCTGCGCGCCGCGTTCACCTTCGTGGTGGTGAACCTGATGGGGTCCACGCTGTTCCTCACGGCGGTGGTGATGCTGTACCTGACCACCGGCACGCTGGACATGCTGTCCATCATCGCGTGGGGACAGGCGGGGCCGCCGTTCGCGCTGGTGGTGCCGGGCACGCTGCTGCTCTGCGCGTTCGGGGTGAAGCTGGGGTTCTTCCCGTTCCACTTCTGGGCGCCGGCGGTGTACCGGGACGCGGGCCCCACGGTGGCGGCGCTGCTCGCGGGGGCGCTGGCGAACATCGGCAGCTATGGGCTGCTGCGCTTCGGCGTGGACGTGATGCCGCAGGTGCTGGCGCAGGCCCGGCCGCTGCTGGAGATCCTGGGCGCGGCGAGCATCCTCTACGGCACCGTGCTGGCGCTCTCCCGGCGGGACACGCGCGAGGTGCTGGCGTACGCGTCCATCTCGCATGCGGGGCTCATCATCGCGGCGCTGGGGCTGGATGGCCGCGAGGGCCTGTGCGCCGCGGTGGCGCTGGCGCTGGCGGGGTCGGTGGACAAGACCGCGCTGTTCCTCGCGCAGGACCGGGGAGGGGAGCGGGCACGGAGGGCCTACTCGGTGGCGGCCTTCAGCACGGCGGGGGTGCCACCCACGGCGGGCTTCTGGGCCAAGGCCTGGCTCCTGCGGGCGGCGCTGGAGCAGGGGCACGCGCTGCTCGCGGGGCTGGTGGTCCTGGCGAGCACCCTGTCCCTGCTGGCCCTCTTCCGCGCGTACCAGCGCGAGCGCTGGCTCAAGGAGGGCGCCGCCCTGCACCGGGGCACGGGCGCGGTGGTCTACGCGCTGTCGCTGGCGCTCATCGCCGCGGGCCTGTGGCCGGAGCCGCTGCTGCGCGCGGGGCGCGACGCCATCCAGGGACTGGGGACGCTGCCATGAGCCTGCGCTCCGTCGCGCACGTGCTGTCCCTGGCGCTCCTGTACGCGCTGATGGTGGGCAGCTTCCACCCGGTGGACCTCGCGCTGGGCGCGGCGCTGGCCCTGGGCGTGATGCGCCTGTTCCCCATGGCGGGCCTGTCTCCCGGCGTGAGCGCGCGCGAGCAGTGGCGGCGCGTGCTGTACCTGCCGCGCTTCGGCTGGGCGCTGGCCGTGCTGGCGGCGCGCAGCTGCTTCCAGGTGCTCACGGTCATCTTCGGCCGCCGCGAGCTGACGGACCGCGCGGGCGTGGTGGACGTCCCCATGGGCGAGCGCACCGCGCGCGGCGTGCAGGTGTCCTCGTGGGTCATGTCCCTGGCCCCGGGCACGGTGCTGCTGGAGCTGGACTGGGAGAAGCGCGTGATGCGCGTGCACGCGCTGGACGCGTCGGATCCGGAAAAGCTGCTCCGGCAGCAGGACAACTTCTACCAGCGCTACCAGCGCGCGGTGTTCCCCTAGGGAGGCGGGCGCGATGCACGAGACCTTCTTCACCCTGGCCATCGTGTGGATGGTGGGCCTGCTGGGCGCGCTGGTGCTGCTGGCCTCGCGCCAGCGCTCCGCCGCGGACGTGCTCATGTCCGTGGACACCCTGGGCCTGGCCATCTGCGCGGTGCTGGGCCTGTACGGCGCCACGCGCGGCGAGGCCGGCTACCTGGACGCGGCCCTGGTGCTGGCCCTGCTCTCCTACGTGCAGACCGTGGCCGGCGCCCGCTACCTGCACCACGGCCGCGCCTTCCACGACGAGGAGGACCGCCGATGATGGCCGCCCTCCTGCAGTGGGTGTCCGGCGGCCTGGTGGCGCTGGGCCTGCTCCTCATCACCTGCGCCGTCATCGGCATGTACCGCCTGCCCTCGGTGCTCACGCGCGTGCACGCCGCGGGCGCGGTCCCCTTCGGCGGAGCGCTGGTCATCATCGGCGCCACGCTGGCGACGGGGGAGGGCTGGCTGCTGCTCCGGGGGCTGCTCGTCGCCGCGTTCCTGATGCTCACCATCCCCAGCTCCGCCCACGCCATCGCCTGGCTGGCGGAGGGGCGGCCGGAGCAGGCCCACGAGAAGGCCCGGCGCGGACGCGGCAAGCAGGACCGCGCGCCGGAGCCCCCCGGCGGTTGATCACCCGCCCGCGGGCGCTTCCTCCTTTACCAGTTGGCGCATCGTCGCCTCGGTGACGACCCCGAACACCGCCGTCTGCGCGAAGAGCCAGACGTGCTCCGCGCGCGACCAGGTGTTCGCGAGCGCCGTCGCCTTGAAGACGGGGAAGGCCATCCGCTCGAACGCCAGCACCCCCAGGCCCAGGAGGACGCCGCTGCTCACCAGGGGCCACTTCGACATGCGCATCCGCACCAGCCCCCAGCCCATCCCCAGCAGGGGGCCATAGCCCGCGCGCAGCGCGAAGGCCCAGCGCGCCGCCTCGTGCCGCGACATCCTCCGGCGGAACAGCCGGCTCAGCACCTGCCGGGCGATGTGGCGCGCGGCGTAGGGGGGCGGATGGCCCAGCGAGGCATTGCGCACGCTGACCAGCACTCCCAGGGCACCGGTGCCCACGGCCCCGGCGACATACGCGGCGGCGTAGGGGTTCCTCATGGCCTATCCCTTCATCAGGTTGCGCATCACGAACCACAGGTTGGCGGGACGCTCCGCCAGCCGTCGCATGAAATACGGATACCAGTGCTTCCCATACGGGACATAGACACGCACCGGATGGCCTTCCTTCGCCAGCCGCTCCTGCAGGTCGCGCCGGATGCCATACAGCATCTGGAATTCAAAGGCGCCCTTGGGCAGATGCTGGCGCGCGGCGTACTCCAGCGTGGCGTCAATCATCCGCTCATCATGCGTGGCGATGCCGTGATACACGCCGCTGTCCAACAGGATGCGCATGCAGCGCACGAAGTTCGCGTCCACGTCCTTCTTGTCCGGGAAGGCCACGTCGGGACCCTCCAGGTAGGCCCCCTTGCACAGCCGGATGCGGACGCGCTCGGCGCACAGGGCCCTCGCGTCCTCCTCCGTGCGCCGCAGGTAGCTCTGGAGCACCGCCCCCACGTGCGACTCGCCGAACTCCGAGTGCAGGTCCCGCACGATGTCCAGGGTCACCTGCGTGACGGCGCTCTCCTCCATGTCCACGCGCACGAAGGAGTCCCGCGCCGCCGCGTCCGCCACCACCGCGCGCGCGTTCTGCAGCGCCAGGTTCCGGTCGAACAACAGGCCGCACTGCGTGAGCTTCAGCGACACGTTGGCCTTCACGCCCACCTGGTCGATGCGCGCCAGCAGCCGCAGGTAATGCCGCACCTCGTCGCGCGTCTCCTGGGGGGAGCGCACCGCCTCGTTGAGGTGGTCGAAGCTGGCCGTCAGTCCCTTCGCCGTGAGGGCACGGACCGCGTCCACCGCCTCCTCCAGCGTCTCCCCCGCGATGAAGCGCGACGCCAGCTCGCGAAAGGGTTTGAGCCGCGTGGCCACGTCCTTGAGGTTGGACTGGCGCGACAGGAACAACAGCGCGGAGCGGGACAGCTGGTCGGCGGCGGTCGTCATACGGATGTTCCCCCGACGATAGAGATAATGCCTGCTCAGTCAGGGTGCCGCGAGAGGAAGTCGGACACGCGCGCGTTGAACGCTTCCGGGTGGCTCATGTACGGCAGGTGACTGGCCGCCTCCAGGAACTCCAGCCGGGCACCCGGCACGTGCGCCGCCACGTCACGCGCGGCCTCCGGCGGCACCAGCAGGTCGCGTCCGCCCTCGATGATGAGCGTGGGCACGCGCAGCTCCCGCAGCCGGTGCAGGAAGTCCGCGGCCAGGATGTCGCGCAGCCGCCGCATCAGCTCCAGCGACGACAGGCGCCGGGCCTCGCGGACGATCTCCGCGCGCGCCTCCGGCGGCAGCCACCGGCCGCCCAGCACGCGGGCCACCGTGGGCGCGAACACATACGCCAGCGGCCGGGGCGCGCGCACCAGCGTGGACAACGTCAACGCCAGCCGCCGCACCTTGCGCACGCTGGCCACCGGCGACACCAGCACCAGCGCCTTCACCCGCTGGGGGTGCTCCAACGCATACGCGATGGACACCAGGCTGCCATAGGAAGACCCCATCAACGCGAAGCGCTCCGGCAGCCGCGCCTCCGGGTGGTTGAGCACCGACAGGTTCCATTGCAGCGGCGTATGCGTCGCGGGCGTCTTCAGGGGCGGCGTCCACAACAGGAGGTTCCACGCCTGGGCCAGCGGCTCCATGGGCGCGAAGGACCGGCCACTGGCGCCCAGGCCCGGAAGACAGACCACCGTGCGCGATACATCCCTGTTGCCGTGGGGGAAGGTGAACAGCCGCACCGGCGTGCCCCGGACGGTGCGCTCCTCGCACTCCAGCTGCTCATACCCTTGCTGGATGTCTTCCACGTCCGGCACCAGCGGCGGCACGCGGGTGCGAGGCGAAGCGGCGGTGGTGGCGGCGGCGTCAAGCATGACAGGCCCTCAGGAGCAGGCGCCGGACGCTGGCGGCCACGCGGTCGCGGAAGGCCCGCACGCGCGACTCCGACGCACCCGACGGCGGCGGTTCATGGGGTTCACCCACGGCGAAGGTGAGCTGCACGGGCAGCGGGAGCGGGCCCAATCCCATCACCAGGGGCATGCGGTATTTGTCCTCCGCGGCCAGGCGCACGCACCAGCGGTCCTCGTCCGGAGGCCAGAAGAAGGTGTCATCCACTCCAAAACCCGCGAAGGGCACCACCGGCACCCCGGCCTGCATGGCCAGCCGCACGAAGCCCAGCGCGCGCTCCCATCTCAGGCGGTAGCGGCCCTGGCTGCGTTTGAAGGTCTCCCGCGCGCCGCCCGGATAACAGACGACGAGCTGTCCCTCCTGGAGCGAGCGCAGCGCGTTCTCCCGCGTCCCCTCCACGCCGCCCAGCCACGGCAACACCGTGCGCACGAGGGGAATCTTGAAGAACCCCCGCTCCGCGAGCCCCAGCGGATAGCGCCCCGTGGCCTGGTGCACGAGGTGGAAGAAGGCGGGGGTCTCGTATCCCCAGACACCGTGATTGCCCACGAGCAGCAGGGGGCCATTCCTGGGCAGGTGTTCAGCCCCCATCAGTCGGGCGCGGTGGTAGCGCGCGGACAGGGCGGCGCCTCGCTCCGCGAAACGGAAGACGGTCTGTCGGACGCTGGTGAGTGGGTTTTCCACGGTGGAGCAGAAGATGCAGCCGCCCCCGCGGGCCGGCACCCTGGCACCAGGCAGGCGGGCAGGGGCTCCACCGGCGCCGTCACCATGAAAGGGGCATGCACGCCAGCAGGCTGCCTTTCACTCCGGTGGTCCGGTGGGGAACGGGTGCGGTTGTCTGCCTCCAGGGGCGTGCCGATGCTTGAGGGCATGGCCGGCCCATTCGACATCCTCCTGCAGCAACACCGCGAGCTGGAGGCGCTGCTGGCGCGGCTGGCTTCGGAGACGGACGGGGAGGAGCTGGCGCAGGAACAGGAAGCCCTCTCCCGCCTCCTGCGCCTGCACTCCCGCCTGGAGGAGCGCTGCGTCCAGCCGCTGCTGACGCGCGTGGAGGGCCGCACCCGCGCCCGCGAGGAGGCCGAGGACCACCTCACCCTGCGCGAGCTGATGGAGGAATTGCAGGAGCTGACGCCTCGCGGCGTCGACTGGCAGGCGCGCCTCTTCACCCTGGAAGACCTGGTCGTGGCGCATGTGCAAGCCACGGAACACGGAGTGCTCCCACGCCTGTCCGTTTCCCTGGATGCGGGTGAATTGGACGAACTGGGACACGACCTCGCACTGACGTACGAGGAACTGCTGGAACGCTCGCAGCACCCCCCCGCCTCCAGTCGCGGAGCGTTGTTGGAACCCCTGCATTGGGATGCGTGAGAAGCGCCTGAAAGCGCCGCAGAGCCCCATTTCCCGGGCCTTTCTCACCTGCTGATACGCAGTGGCGTCACAACTTTTTATCGCTTCCTTCGACAATTGCCTTTCTGGAAGGTATTGGTAGTCCGGCGTGCCGGTTCACGCCAAGGCAATGCTCCCCCCTTAAACCGAGGATTGGTCGAAATGTCAGTTGACAAGGCGTTCCGCGAGATGATTCGCAACGAGATTGAAGTGCAGCTCAAGCCCCTGCGTGACGTGGTGTCTCGTCTGGAGTCTGGGACGGCGGACCTGGACGCGCTGCGCAGCGTGGCCGAGCGGCTGGCGCCCCTGGCCCAGGTGGTGGGCCCCCTCTTCGGCGCGAACGCGCCCGCGGCGGGCAAGGCCGGCCGTCGTCCCGTGGGTCGTCCGGCGGGCCGGGCCGCGGTGAGCGCGCCGGCGGCGGCGGCGGGTGGCAAGCGCCGGGGCCGCAAGCCGGCGGCGGCGGAGGGCGGCGCCCGCGAGTGCGCCATCCAGGGCTGCGGCAAGCCCAGCCGCACCAAGGGCTACTGCGCCGCGCACTACCAGAAGCTGCGCATGCTGGAGAAGACCAACCGCCGTCCCTCCCAGTGGTCTGACTACGCGGAGCCCAACAGCGTGGAGGACATCAAGCTGCCCCGTGGCCGCGCCGCCTCCAAGGCGCTCGCGGAAGCCGCTCAGAAGAACGCTTAAGCAGTTCAGTTGCCCCGGCCCGGGCAGAGGTGGTGGACCCGTTCTTCCGTCTGGAAGAGCGTGGCTGGATTGACCGCGCGGAGGATGTGCTTGCGCCGCGAGGGGGTTGGTGTGCATGAGTGCCCGGGCCATGAACAAACGCGACCTGGAGCCTGGAATCGTCACGGACCTCGCGGGCCGGACGACCTATGGTGATTACCTGCAGCTGGACCGGCTTCTGTCCGCGCAGGTGCCCCGTTCCCAGCCTCCCCATCACGACGAGTTGTTGTTCATCGTCCAGCATCAGACGAGCGAGCTGTGGATGAAGCTGCTCATCCATGAGCTGTCCGCCTGCATCCGGTACATCCAGGCGGACCGGCTGGAGCCGTCGTTCAAGATCTTCGCGCGCGTCGCCCAAATCCAGCGGATGCTCTTCGAACAGTGGAGCGTGCTGGAGACGCTCACGCCCAACGAGTACCTGGAGTTCCGCGACACGCTGGGCCACGCGTCCGGCTTCCAGAGCTTCCAGTACCGGGCGCTGGAGTTCCTGCTGGGCAACAAGGACGAGGCCGCGCTGGGGCCCTTCAAGCACGTGCCGGGCGTGCACGCGGAGCTGGAGCGCCTGCTGGAGTCGCCGGGCGTCTACGACGAATTCCTGCGCCACCTGTCGCGCATGGGCCACGACATTCCCAAGAGCCACGTGGAGCGCGACTGGCGTCAGCCGTATGAGAAGAGCCCCCAGGTGATGGAGGTGTTCCGCCGCATCTACTCGGACACCGAGAAGCACTGGGATGCGTATGAGATGTGCGAGAAGCTGGTGGACACCGAGGAGCGGTTCCAGCTCTGGCGCTACCGGCACATGATGACGGTGATGCGCATCATCGGCTTCAAGCAGGGCACGGGCGGCTCGTCGGGCGTGGGCTTCCTGCGCAAGGCGCTGGACCTGCGCTTCTTCCCGGAGCTGTGGGACGTGCGCACGTCGCTGGCGCCGCCCCCAAAGCCCCGGGGCGCCTGAAATACCCCGTGCCGCTCGTGCCCCCGCATGCTTCGCGGGCCGGCAGGAGCGGGGTGCCAGCCGGGGCTCGGGCTCCCTAGCTTGGGAGAGGTCAAACCCTCTCAACGCGCGAAGGAGCCGCCATGGGTGAGCACGAAAGCCCCCGGAAGGAACCGCAGCTTCCGGAAGACGAACAGAAGCAGAAGCGCCAGGCGGGGGACCGCCCCATTCCCACCCCCGGGCATATTGGCAATCTGCCAGATAATGGCCCGGGCCCGGGAGGCATTGGCATCAAGCTGCCGGAGGGCGGCGGCGACTGAGTGAAACATCCTGGAATGTCTCAGGGCCGAGGGCCTTCCGGGGCTCCCGGCCGCCGGGGTACACGTGTCAGACGGGCATGAGAGTGTCCGGGCATGTCCCTACCTGCTAGGTTCTTCGTCCCAGAGATGACCCGAAAGCCCGCCACCTACGCCGACCTGGAAGCGCTCCCGCCGAACAAGGTGGGGGAGATCGTCAACGGGGAGCTGTACGCGAGCCCCCGGCCGGCGACGCCGCATGCCTCCGCGGCATTCGAGCTGGGCGGAGAGCTTCGCAATCCCTTTGGCCGAGGACGAGGGGGGCCTGGGGGGTGGATCTTCCTGTTCGAACCGGAGCTGCACCTGGGCAAGGACGTCCTGGTGCCGGACCTCGCGGGTTGGCTCCGGGAGCGGGTGCCCAAGCTGCCCGACGTCGTGGGCATCACGATGGTTCCGGATTGGCTGTGCGAGGTGCTGTCCCCCTCCACGTCACGGCTGGACCGGTTCCGGAAGCTGCCCATCTACGCCCGTGAAGGGGTCCGGCACGTCTGGTTGGTGGACCCGCTCCAGTACACGCTGGAGGTCTTCCGGCTGGAAGGCTCGCACTACCTCCTGGTGGGGACCCATCAGGACGCGGAGACCGTCCACGCGGAGCCATTCGAGGCCCTGGCGCTGGAACTTCGCGTCTTGTGGGAGGACATCGCGGAGTAGGCTTGCCCGCACCATGTCCGCGCCCGCCGAAGTGACGCTGCTCTTCGAACAGGCCCACATCCTCTGCTACCGCACGTTCGACATCGCGGAGGAGATCGACCTGGAGCGCGCGCGCAAGGCGCTGACGGAGGACTCGCGCCGCTTGAAGCTGTCGCGCGAGAACAGCCAGTACATCCAGCTGCCCAACCCGCCCGTGGCCTATGAGCTGGGCCGCAGGCCGCTGGCCCTGCGCGGCGGCCCCGTCACGGTGGACGCCACCGCGCGCCTGTTCGACCACGGCGCCGCGTCCATCATCCTGCGCGTCCCCGTCACGCCCGGCACCACCTGGGAGGCCCTCACCCAGGTCGCCGACGAGCTCTATGACAGCCAGGCCCTGGACGACCTGGCGCAAGAGCTGGTGGAGGGCGTGCGCCGCACCATCTCCGCCGCCGTGCAGGGGCCGCACCTCTGGGACCAGAGCGAGAGCTACACCGTCATCTTCGCCGAGCGCATCCAGGGCAACCCCTCCGCGGAGGAGCTGTTCCAGCGCGCGGACATCGCGCGGCTGCTGTTGGGGGAGAGCACCACCGCGCCGCTGGCCCCGCGCGAGCGCGAGGCCGTCACCCAGGTGCGCTTCAGCTACACCGCGCACGACCTGGTCGTCGTGGACTGGAACAGCGCGTTCGTCTACGAGCCGTCCGGCTCGCGCGACATCCCGGACCTCTTGGAGATCGCCAACGCGCAGCTCTTGGAGTTCCGCTACTACGACGAGCGGCTGGACGAGCACATCGCGCGCATCCACGACGAGGTGCAGGCGCGCAAGCCCGGCTGGCTCACGCTGTTCCGCAGCCCGTACCGCAGCCTCGCGCGCGAGACGCTGGGCACGCTCGTGGACCTCAACGAGTTCGTGGAGCGGGTGGAGAACAGCCTGAAAATCATTGGCGACTTCTACCTGGCCAAGGTCTACGAGGGCGCCGTGCGCCGCCTGCGCATCCCCGCGTGGCAGGCCTCCGTCACGCGCAAGCAGCAGCTGCTGGCGCAGACGTATGGCCTGCTCAAGGGCGAGGTGGACATCGACCGCTCGCACATCCTGGAGGTGATGATCGTCGCGTTGATCATCCTGGAGATCGTCCTCGCCTTTGGCCGGGTGTTCCAGCCTGGGTGAGCCCTGCCCCCTGGGGTGGGCTGGGCCGGGGCCCGGGGTTTGCGCTACGGTGAGCGAATGGAGGTTGCCGCGTGAGTGCCTCGAATCCCCTCTTCGGTGACCTGTTGCTCAAGCTGGGCGTCGTCACGCCGGGGCAGGTGCAGGAGGCGCTCGCGCTGCAGGCCCTCACCGGCCAGCGCGTGGGCGAAGCGCTCATCTCCCTGGGCTACGTGTCGCGCGAGCAGATCCAGGACGCGCTGGGAGAGGCCCTGGGCCTGAACCACGAGAAGGGGCCCGCGCAGCCGCCGCTGGGGGAGCTGCTGGTGGGGCTCAAGTACGTGACGCTCGCGCAGCTGGATGAAGCCCTGGCGCGGCAGCGGCGCGACGGGCGGCGGCTGGGGGAAATCCTCGTCGAGCAGGGCCACTGCACGTACAAGCAGATCTACGAAGCCCTGGGCGTGCAGAACCGCATCGTGGGCCGGCAGGACCTGCCGCGTCCCGCGACGGAAGGCCGGCGCCGCGTGGTGGTGGTGGACGACAGCCCCCTGGCGTGCGCGTTCGTGCAGGAGGGGCTGGTGGCGCTGGGCTACGAGGTCCTCTGCTTCCAGGACCCGTACGAGGCGCTGGAGGGCATGGGGCGGCTGCAGCCGGCCATCGTGCTGAGCGACCTGGAGATGCCGGGGCTGGACGGCGTGGAGCTGTGCCGGCGGCTGAAGGAGGGCCCGCGCAGCGCCATCCCCGTCATCATGCTCACCGCGAACGACCGCGAGGCGGAGCGCGTGCGCGGCCTGCGCGCGGGCGCGGACGACTACGTGAACAAGTCCGCGTCCATGGACGAGCTGGCGGCGCGCATCGAGAGCGTGGTGCGCCGCACGGGCGAGACGGAGCGCATGCGCAAGCTGTTCGCGCGCTACACGTCCGACGCGGTGGTGGAGGAGATCCTCAAGAGCGCGGACGCGGCGGTGCTCGCCGGCGAGAAGCGCGAGGTGACGGTGCTGTTCGCGGACATCCGCAACTTCACCGGGCTGGCGGAGAGCCTTCCCCCCGAGCAGGTGGTGGCGGTGCTCAACCAGGTGCTGGGCCGGCTGTCGGACGCGGTGCTCACCTGCGGCGGCACGCTGGACAAGTTCCTGGGCGACGGGCTGATGGCCGTCTTCGGGGCGCCGGTGGGCCGCCCGGATGACGCGCTCCGGGGCCTCCAGTGCGCGAAGATGATGATGGAGGCCGTGGCGGAGCTGCGCGCCATCGCGGAGGCCGAGTGGGTGGCCCACGGCCGCGAGGGCCGGCCCCTGGTGCTGGAACTGGGCGTGGGGCTGAACTCGGGCGTGGTGGTGTCCGGGAACATCGGCAGCGCGCTGAGGGCCGAGTACACCTGCATTGGCGACGCGGTGAACGTGGCCGCGCGGCTGTGCGCGCTGGCCGGGCCGGGGGAGATCCTGGTGGGCGAGCGCACCCGCGAGCTGGTGGACGCGAATGAGACCGCCTTCGAGGACCTGCCGCCGGTGCGCTTGAAGGGCAAGCAGCAGCCGGTGCCGCTTTACCGCGCGCTCTGACGCGCTAGGGTGGGCGGGCCATGGCCGCCACCTCCTCTCCGTCCGCCGCCCCCGACAAGTCCCGCCGCTCGCCGCTGCCCTGGGTGGCGGTGGTGTTCGGGCTGGCGCTCGTCGTGGCCCTGGTGCTCACCGCCTTCCGCCGCCGCGACCCCGAGCAGACCCAGCAGATCCACGCCGACTTCACCGTCATCCTGGGCGCGCTGGAGCGCTACCAGTCCGACCACGGGGGGAAGCTGCCGGAGGAGGGCAACCTGGACGACATGCTGGTGCCCAGGTACCTCAACGCCGTGCCCCGGGACCCCTGGGGCCGGCCGTACCAGTACGCGAGCAGCGCGCAGGGCGTGTTCCTCTCCTCCTTCGGCCGGGAGAACCAGCGCGGCGGCGCGGGGGAGAACCAGGACCACACCAACCACGACGGGCACCAGCAGCTGTTGCGCTAGGGCTCCGCCAGGGCCCTGGGCGCCGGGACGCCCCGCCCTGGGGGGCAGGCAGGCCGGCGTGGAGGGCGTCCCGCCACCGCGTGGCCGGCGTGCGCATCCTTCTCGGCGGGGGAGGCTCCAGCGGGCATTGCCTCCCCGGGGGGCCCCGCCATGGCCATCATCTGCGCAACGAACCTGTCCGCCGACGCCGCGCACGCGGCCACCGTCGCGGCGACCCTCGCCGGCCGGCTGGGAGAGCCCCTGCTGCTGCTGGGCGTGGACGATGAAGTCCCCGACGCGGAGGCCCCGGACGCCCTGTCCTCGGCGGAGGGCGGGCTGGCCGCGGAGGCCGCGCGCCTGAGGGCGCTCACGGGCATGGTGGAGCCGCGCATGTCGCGGGGCGCCTCCGTGGAGACGCTGCTGGGGGAGGAGGAGTGCCGCGGCGCCCGGCTGGTGGTGGTGGCCGCGGCGGGCTGGCGCACGTCCCCCTGGCGCAAGACGTCCCTGGCGGAGCGCCTGGCCCGCCACGGCTGCGCCCCGGTGCTGGCGGTGCGCCGGGACACGGCGCTGCTGGACTGGGCCCGGGGACGGCGCCGGCTGCTGGTGATGGTGGGGGTGGACCCCCGCTCCTCCACCTCCGACGCGGCCATCTCCTTCCTGAGGGAGCTGCGGCGCGTGGGCGGGTGCGACGTGCTGGCCACGTACGTGTGCTCGCCGCTGGAGGAGCGCGAGCGGCTGGGTATCCACACCCCCGTGCACGTGGAGCGGCTGGACGCGCGGGAGCGCAACATGGAGGGGTTGGATCCGCTGGTGGAGCGCGTGCTGATGCGCGAGGTGCGCGAGCGCCTGGGCGACCTGGAGGGGGAGGGCCGCGTGGAGGTGGTGCTGGAGCCCGGCTATGGCCGCCCGGCGGACCACCTGCTGCACGTGGCCCACGGCCGGAGCGCGGAGCTGACGGTGGTGGGCATGCACCTGCGCGGCGGCGTGCAGCGGCTGTGGCACGGCTCCGTGTCGGAAGGGGTGCTGCGCCACGCGGAGCGCTCCGTGGCGTGCATCCCGCCCGGGGGGCGCGAGCCGCGCCGCCTCCCGCCGCCCAGGAGCGCCCTGGTGCCCGTGGACTTCACCGTCGCGTCCGTCCAGGCCATCTCGCAGGCGTGCTCGCTGGTGGGCCCGGGCGGCCGCGTGCACCTCTTGCACGTGCACCGGCTCCGGGGCCGCGAGCGGGGCCCCAAGGACGTCCTCGGCGTGCTGCCAG
Source organism: Corallococcus exercitus (assembly GCF_042231735.1). Taxonomy (GTDB): domain Bacteria; phylum Myxococcota; class Myxococcia; order Myxococcales; family Myxococcaceae; genus Corallococcus; species Corallococcus exercitus_B. Next base: position 6,722,343 of record NZ_CP102577.1, on the reverse strand, counting down.
AGCCCGAAGGGGAGCGGGACGTCGTGCTCCAGCGGCTCTGGGCGCAGGTGCCCCGGGACGCCGTCGCGCAGGCGGTGCACTGGAGCGTGGAGGGCGTCAGCGGGGACGACGTGGCGGTCGCCATCTGCCAGGCCACGGAGCGCGAGGGCGTGGACCTGGTCTGCGTGGGCACCTCCGCGCGCCGCGAGGTCGTCCCGGACGTGCTGGAGGAGGCGGTGGCGCGCGAGCTGGTGCTGCGCTGCCGCAAGCCCGTGATGGTGGTGCCCTCGGCCTGACCCGGGAACAGGTGTCCAGTGCTCTGGCTTCTCATAAAACGGGTCCCTGTTTTTTTCCCGCAAGTAAGGGATTGAACAGGCAACCCGGGGGGGCGTTAGACTTTGGGAGGACCCGCTTTCCCAGAAGGGTAGGGCATCCCGTGGCTCTTCGCGGTTATCGAGAAGAGGACCTCGTCTCCAACCGTGCCTCGTTGATCATCCACGGAGGCACCGAGGACGAGCGCAGGGCCTGGGCGGAGGAAGCCGCGCGCAACTTCGGCGTCCCGCTCACGGAGGTGCGCCAGGCGCAGGAGCTGGCGGGAGCGCTGCGCCAGCCCAACGGCGTGCTGTTCATCGCGGACGTGGCGAAGCTGCCGCTGGACGCCCAGGGCCTCATCCTGCGCTGCCTCCAGATGCAGGAGGAGCGGCCCAAGGTGGTGGTGGGCGTCTCCGGCACCGCGATGGCCGCCCTCACCCGGGGCACGCTGCGCGAGGACCTGCACTACCGGCTGAACCAGGCGCAGGTGGACCTGCAGACGGACGGCCTGCGGGACGCGCTCAAGCGCCGCTGGGCGCAGCAGGCGGAGCAGCTGGCCGTGCGCGCCGCGGCGCTGAAGGCCGCCGAGGAGAAGGAGCGCGCCGCCGCCGCCGCCCGCCGCCCGGGCTCCGTCACCCGCATCCTCCCCAAGCGCAAGGCGCCGGCCTCCACCCGCAAGGGCGCGCCCCGCAACGCGGTCCGCTGAAAGAACGCCCGGGGGCCCCCGGGCCCCGGGCCGTGAACCCCTCCCCTTCAGGACGCCAGGCCGGACGCCTTTCCGGGCCCGGTCCGGGGAGGCGCGGGTCACGGCCGGCGAGGCGCCCCCGAGGGAGGCGGGGGCGGTCCGGGTGGGGGAATGGGTAGTACTGGAAAGATGGGCTAGAGTTGTTCCCCGCCGTCTTTCCTCTCCTCACCGGAGCGAAATCACATGTCCCAGCAAGCCCCTGGCAAGAAGCGTGGTCTGTCCCGTCCCGTGGAAGTCGTCCGCGCGGAGCTCCTCAAGGATCCCGAGACGAAGCGCATCGCGGATGCGGTGGGGATGAAGCTGGAGGACTACGTCGAGCTGGTGCTCGAGTACGCGCAGGACAAGGACAAGGAGCCCATGCTCAACGTCGTGTCCGACGAGGAGCTGAAGGCCAACGGCTTCCCGGTGCACACGGTGGAGGAGGTCGGCGAGTTCCTGGTGGCGGGCGCCAAGGGTGAGCTGCCCGGCCAGGGCAACCCGTTCGCCAAGTCGGAGTTCGAGGCCGGCAAGGGCGGCGGCGCCGCCGGCAAGCCCAGCCTGAACCCCACGGGCGAGGCCCCCAAGGCGCCCCAGGACGAGGCGAAGCGCCAGGAGCTGCTGGAGCAGATGAAGAAGGGCGGCGGCGGAACCCGCGGCTGAAGCCCGCCCGGAATCCCCGTGAAATAGATCGGAAATTCGGAGGAAACATTTTCCTCCCCCTTCCGAGAATCCTTTTGCAGCTTCACTTCGGCACACACTCTCCAAACCAGACTTAAGCAGGGGGTATCACCATGGGCGGCATCGGCAAGGTTGTCAGCAGCATCGCGAAGACGGTCAGCAATGTCGCCGGCGGCGTCGCGAACATCGCGGGCAAGGCGCTGAACTTCGTGCAGAACCCCGTGGGCGCCCTGGCCGGTGGCCTGAAGGGCATCGCGGGCGGCCTCCTGGACAAGCTCCCGTTCGGCCTGGGCAAGCTGGCCAAGCCGTTCGTGGACAAGTTCATCGACTCCGGCGCGGCGCTGCTCTCCAAGGGCCCCCTGGCCGGTCTGTCCCAGCTGACCAAGTTCGCCCCCACCGTGAAGTCCATCGCGGACATCGCGGGCGTCGTGAAGCAGGGCGCGGACAAGGTCGGCGCGCTGGCCTCCCAGCCCGCGCAGCAGAACGTGCAGAACCTGTTCGCCCACGCGCAGGCTGCGCTCATCAACTGAGCTCCCCGCTGAAGCTGGCGTGACTCAGGCACGAGGGCCAGTGCTCACCGAGAGGTGGGGCTGGCCCTTCGGCTTTGCGGGCCATGCCGCCGCGCCGGAGCCCAGAAAGCGCCCAGGGCCGGTCCCCGTCCGTCATGGGCGGGGCGCCGGCCCTTCGTGTTTCCGGTGGCCGCGCCGGGCCTGGGATGCCGGGTGGGGTGTGACCCGGCGGGGCGCACCCGGAGTGTGGGCGCGATCAGGAAGGGGGGCGGCTCAGCCCTCTTCGCGGGCGAGGCGGAAGGCGTCGGTCTCCAGCTTCTGGGTCGCCTCGGGGTCGGCGCTGTCGTAGTAGCCGCGGATCTCCCCGGTGCCGTCCACGAGCACGAAGTGGGTGCCGTGGAAGATGGAGAGCAGGTCGTCCTCGGCGGCGCCGGGCTCGCGGCCCATGCTGATCTTGAAGCCCTGGACGATGGTGTCCTTGAGGGTGGCGTAGTCGCCGGTGAGGAAGTTCCAGCGGGTGAAGTCCGCCTGGTACTTCTTCGCGTACTCGGTCAGCCGCTCCGGGGTGTCGTAGGCCGGATCCACGGAGAAGGACACCAGCTGGAGGTCCGTCCCCAGCTTCGCGGTGTGCTCCTGCACGCGCGCCATCTTCTGCGTGAAGACGGGGCAGACGGTGGGGCAGCGGGTGAAGATGAAGTTGGCGATGAACGGGTGGCCGCGGAGCTGCTTCAGTCCGAAGGGCTGCCCGTCCTGCCGCGTGAAGGTGAAGTCCGGCAGGGCGCCCAGCTTGGGCGGGGGCTGCGAGCGGCCCTTCACCAGGTCGTAACCCGCCGCCCCCATGAAACCGAGCGACGCCACGGCGATGCCTGCCCAGATCCAGGAGCGGCGGACGGGACGGGAGCGGGGAGCGGACGGGGAGGAGGGGGATTCGACGGACATGGTCGGCACGTACGGCATCGGCGGGGGGCGCACAAGCGCCGGGCACGCCGGGGTAGGGGCTGGCCGCATGCGAGGCATGAGGGAGAGTGGCCGCTCCGGGACGCACGGGGGGCGCCTTGAGGGGACGTTGGGTGCGTGCTAGCCCGGAGGCATGCCCCATGCCCTCTTCCAGCCCCAGGGTGGACGCGCTTCGCCGGGCGGGTGGGGAGGCGTCCGGGCGCTGGCGCGGCGCCTGGCCTCCAGGCGCCAGGACGGACTCGGGCTGCGGTTTGGCCCCCGGCTCGGGCTGTGGCTCGGCTCGCGGCCAGGACTCGGTTTCCGGTGCGGGCTCGGGCCATGGCTCGGGCTGCTCGGGGCGCTGTCGCCAGCGGTGGCGCTGGCGTGCCCCTCGTGCACGGCCCGGGCGCCGGAGTCTCCGGGCGGGGCGGGAGAGCTGCTGCTGGCGCTGATGCTGGTGCCCTTCGCGCTGGTGGGCGTGGGGCTCTGGGCGGCCCGGCGGGCAGGGCGGGAGGAGCGGGCTTCGGCCCCCGTGGAACAGGAGCACCCGTGATGGCGGAGTCCCCTGCGTTGTCCCCCGCGTCCGCGAACGACGCCGCGCCCCCGGATGCGCAGGCACCCCTGGCGGTGCCGCCCGCGCGAGGCGCGTGGAGCCTGTCGCCGCCGGAGAACGCGAGCGCGACGGGCGACCGCATCGACGCGCTGCTGGCCACGAACCACGGCTTCGACCTCGCGCTGGCGGCGGTGATGCTCGGGTGGCTGTTGCTGGCGGTGGTGCGCTTCCGGGGCGCCCGGAAGGTGGCGCCGGACGGGGGCACGCGGCGCTCGAGGGCGTGGGTGCTGGGGCTGGCCCTGGGCGTGTTCGGCGTGGTGGACGGGACCCTGTTCCTGGGCTCCGAGCGCTACCTGCGCGAGGTGCTCTGGAACTTCCAGGTCCCCACCGAGGATCCGCGCACGGTGCGCATCCAGATCAACGCGCACCAGTGGTCATGGGAGGCGCGGTACGCGGGCGCCGACGGCGCGTTCGGCACGAAGGACGACGTCGTCACCTGGAACGACCTGCGCGTGCCGGCGGGCGTGCCCGTCTGGGTGCAGCTCGTCTCCACGGACGTGGTGCACGGGTTCTCACTGCCGGCCTTCCGCGTGAAGCTGGACGCCATCCCGGGCCGCGTGAACCAGACGTGGTTCCAGGCCGCGCGCGAGGGCGCGTGGGAGGCGGCCTGCTACCAGCACTGCGGCACCAGCCACTACCGGATGCGCGGCATGCTGACGGCGCTGTCCCCGGAGGCGTACGCGGCGTGGCTGCGCGAGGCGAGCTTGAAGGCGGTGCAGGCCTACGACCCGGATGACACGGCGGCCCACTGGGGCTGGGTGTGGAGGACGCCATGAAGGCGGGGGCGTTCTTGAAGTCGCTCTGGACGACGGACCCTCAGCGCGTGGCGCGGCAGTACCTGTGGGGCGGGTTCCTGTTCCTGCTGGTGGGCGGCCTGCTGGCCATGCTCATCCGCTTCCAGTGGGCCTGGCCGGGGCAGCCGGTGCCGGGGCTCGCGTGGGCGCTGCCCGAGTCGAAGGGCGCGCTGACGCCGCCCGCGTACACGGCCGTGTTCACGATGCACGGCCTCTTGATGATCTTCTTCGCGGTGACGCCGCTGCTCTTCGGGGCGCTGGGGCACTTCGTGCTGCCGCTGGCCATCGGGTCGAAGCAGATGGCGTTCCCCCGGCTGTCGCCGTTCGGCTTCTGGGCCTACGCGGTGGGCGGCGCGCTGATGCTGGTGTCGTTCGTCGTGCGGCTGGGGCCCGCGAGCGCGGGGTGGACGTCGTATCCGCCGCTGGCGACGCCCGCGTTCACGCCGGGGCTGGGGCAGACGCTGGTGACGGTGGCGGTGCTGTGCGTGGGCGTGTCCGCGTTCCTGTACGGGCTCAACTTCGTCGTCACGGTGGTGCGCTGCCGGGCGCCGGGGATGACGTGGGGGCGGCTGCCGCTGGTGGTGTGGGGGCTGTTCTACGGCGCGGTGCTCAACGTGCTGTTCGTGCCGGTGCTGGCGGCGGCCACGGGGCTGCTCTTGCTGGACCGGGTGGCGGGCACGCAGTTCTTCATCGCGGGCGCGGCGGCGGTGGGCGGGGGCGGCGACCCGGTGGTGTACCAGCACCTGTTCTGGCTGTTCGGCCACCCGGAGGTCTACATCCTCATCCTGCCCGCGTGGGGCATGGTGGGGGACTTCGTGGCCTTCTTCAGCCGCAAGCCCGCGCACGGCTACCGGCTCACTGCGGGGGCCATGGGCGCGGTGACGGCGCTGAGCGGCGCGGTGTACGCGCACCACCTGTTCACCAGCGGGATGGCGCCGGTGCTGGGGCGCACGTTCATGGTGCTGACGCTGCTGATTTCGCTGCCCGCGGAGGTGATGTTCCTCAACTGGCTGATGACGCTGTGGCGGGGCAGCGTGCGGCTCACGTCGCCGATGCTCGCGGCGCTGGCGACCATGGTTGTCTTCGGCCTGGGCGGCATCACGGGGCTGGCGCTGGGCGCGGTGGCGACGGACGTGCCGCTGCACGGGACCATGTGGGTGGTGGGCCACTTCCACCTGACGATGGGCGCGGCCAGCTTCCTCGCGGTGTTCGCGGGGCTCTACTTCTGGTTCCCGCGCATGTACGGACGCGCGCTGGATGAGCGGCTGGCGAAGGTGCACGTGCTCTTGAGCGCGGTGCTGTTCATCGCCGTCTTCGGGGGCCAGCTGGTGGCAGGCTACGCGGGGCAGCTGCGGCGGCTCTATGACCCGTACCAGTACACGTTCCTCGCGCACCTGCTCACGTTGAACCGGTGGACGAGCTGGGCCGCGTTCGCCCTGGGCGCGGTGCAGCTGGTGTTCGTGGTGAACCTGGTGCGGACGCTCGGCTGGGGCCGGGCCGCGGATCCGAATCCGTGGCGGGTGGGCACGCTGGAGTGGACGGACGTGGGGCCGGCTGGCGTGGTGCTGCGCGGGCCGCATGCGCTGTCGCAACCGGAAGTACAAGAGCAACTGGGCCGCGACTGGATTGGACAGGCGGAGCCGCTGCCCTCGAGCGAGCCGGTCGCGGAGCCGATAGCGCCGCCGGTGCCCGGGGTGGAGGGCGCCGTCTAGCGGTGCTCCCAGAGGTCCACGCCGCCGGTGTCACCCGTGGGGAAGCGGCGGACGAAGCGCTGCTTGAACCAGGGCCGGCTCTCCGGCGTGAGCTGCCAGGTGCCGCGCCAGCCGAGGATGACGAAGCGGCAGGAGTCCAGCATGACGCGCAGGGCCTGCTGGGCCTCGGGGGCGGAGAGGGCTTCGGCGGTGTCGTCGAAGCGGTCGCCGGCGCTCATGGCGTCCTGGAGCATGGTGGCGTAGCTGTCCACGATGGGGGTGGCCCCCATGGGGAGCCGGCCCGCCGCGAGCGCCCAGCCGGGCTCGAAGGAGAAGAGACACGCCTTCGCGGGCACGTCGGCGCGGAGGTACTTCGCGAGCGCCGTGACGTCCGGAGCCTGCTGCTGGCCACTCTGGAAGACGTGCCACGCACCGGGCAGGCACGCGGCGGCGAGGACGAGTGCGGCCACGGCCCGTGATGCGGCGCGGCCCCAGCGCACGCTGAAGGCGTGGAGCACGGAAGCGCCCAGGCCCGCGAGCACGGCCTCCGACGCGGCGAGGTGTGCGTTGTACTGGTTCCAGTAGGTCCGTGACGCGAGGAACAGGGCCACGCTGAGGAGGAACGCGCAGGCGAAGAAGCGGGCGGCGGGGCGGTGCTCCGGGGGAGCGCGGAAGGCGCGCACGCACGCGGTGCCCAGGCCCACGAGCGCGAGGAGCACTTCTCCCAGCCGGCGCTCGTGGAAGATGTCGCGCAGGCGCAGCCAGCGGTCCGGCTCACCGTCCGCGGGGCGCACGGCCTGGAAGGTGATGACGTCGCGGAGGAACTCGGAAGGGGCGAGCGCGGCCAGCGGGCCCACGACGATGGCGAACGTGGCGAACGCGACGAGCACGGGCAGGAGGGCGTGACGCCAGGACTCCCTTCCTGGACGGGCGAACAACGCGGCAACGAGCCACAGCCCACCGGGAATCTTCACGGAGACGGCGAGGCCCAGGAGCACGCCCGCGCCGATGCGGCGTGCTCGGGAGTGGGCGCCGGGGGCGAGCCAGAGGTTCGCGAAGCCCAGGCACAGGACGTTGAGCAGGGGTTCGAGGAAGGTGCCCCGTTCGACGAGGGCGGCCTCCGGATACGAGGCATAGGCGAGCGCGGCCACGCAGCCAGCGAGCGGCCCCCAGGCACGCCACGCGACGCGGCCCGCGAGGAACACGCACAGGGCGCCCACGGCGGCGGCGACGTAGCGCGTGACGCCATAGGCGGTGGCCGCATCAAGCCCCAGCGTGAGCGCGGCGCCGGGGGCCCAGAGCAGGAGGCCGCCGGGCGGGTGGACGAAGATGAAGTCGCGGTAGGGCAGGTCTCCGCGCAGCAGGAGCGACGCGGCGGAGAAGTAGACGCCCTCGTCGTAGTCCATGGGGTAGCCCATGGGCCCGGCGCGATGGAAGAACGCGAGCGCGCGCAGCACCCAGGCCCCCAGCGCCACGATGAGCAGCGGCCAGACGTCTGAACCGGGGGGCGTGATTCTCGAAGAGGCTGGAGACATCGGTGCTGGCGGGCCAGGAGCGGAATGTGGGAAGAGCGCAGGCTACCCGACCTGAATCGAGAGGAGCATGCCATGTCGACTCCAGCAGCGATCGCTGTGTACACGTCGGGCTCGGGGGTCCCCGAGCACGTCTCCGAGCGGCCCTGGCGTGGGGTCGAACACTTCCGGAATGGCTCCCCGACGGGCCTCGGGCAACACCTCCTGAATCGCGTGCAGCAGGTGAAGGGTGATTTGCAGGCCGTGGTGCGCGAGCTCATCGATGAGGCGCCCTGGGGCTGGACCAACTGCATGCCGCAGCCCGGGCCCACGGCGGTCGAACGCCACACCGAGGAGGACCCCGGGCCTCGGGTCGCACCGGACGAGACCGGGCTTGTGGCCTACATCTACGTCTTCGACCTGGAGGCGCGTCGGCTCGACATGTTCTCGACGTATGTCGGGGACGACGGCAAACGGCTCAGCTCCGTGCGCTTTTCGCCCACGGGCACGTCCGACCTGCCGGCGCTCGACCTCCTGCCTGAAGAGGCTGTCATCGAACCACCCCTTCCCGGAGAAGAGCTCTCACCCCAGGCGCTGCAGGACTGGCTCAAGGGCCTGCCTGCGATGGAACGAGGCTCCACGTTCATTGACTGGGTGGAAACCGAGGAGTGTCCGGACCGCTCTCTCTCGATCAAGTTCCGGCTGGTCGCCTTTGAAGATGACGGTGACGGTGACGTGCTCACGCGCGTGGAGGAACAGGACTGGAATGCCGTGCCCTCCTCCGCACGACTGGAGCCAGAGCGCGTCCGGAACTTCATCGAGGCGCTCGTCGAGGTGGTGCGTGAGGATTCGAGGCTGCTCGATTCTTTTTGGATTGCCGAGCAGGACTCCCTGCGTCGTTCCGGGGCAAGGCAGCGTGAGAGCTTCGCGAGGATCCTGAGGGCGCAGGCGGCCCGAGACTGAGAGTCGTAGACCGGGAGACGGGGGGCCGCCCGGCTTCCTGGTGCTTTCCGCCGGGCCCAGGCATGCGAGAGTCCTGCCCCGTGAGCACGAACGACCCTGCGGGGACGCTGGCCTCCCCGTCCCCCCAGCGCGACGAAGGGAACCTCTGGTTCGGAGTCGTCATCGCGCATGCCGCGGCCGCGATGCTCTTCTGCGCGGTGGCCTTCACCGCGGGCTTCTACCGGCTGCGAGGCTTCTTTCCTCCCGCGTCCGCGCGTCCCGGCTACCTCGTTCCCGCGCTGGCCGGCGGGCTCCTCGTCATCGGGGCCGTGCTGCTGCACGCCGTGCTCCGGCGTGGCGTGGATCCGCGTCGGATCCGGCTCCCGCTGCTGGGGGTGCTGGGCGCCGGGGCGGGATTCCTCGCGACGCAGGCGGCGTGGTTGCACGTGCTGTTCTGGTACCGCGACCTGCGCATCCCCGACAGCGGCGTCTTCGCCTCCGCGCTGTATGGCCTGTCGGCGGTGCAGGCCGCGCACCTGGCGGTCGTGCTCGTGGGATTGCTTCGCGCGGGGCTCCGCGTCCTGCGCGGCCTGGAGGCTCGCGCTCCGCTGCGGCGGGCCCTGCCTGGCTGGTGGTGTTCGACGGTGATGTACGGCGTCCTCTTCGCGGTGGTGTACCTCCCATGAAGCCCACTTCCTCGCTCCGCATCCTCGCCGTGCTCGCGCTGGGGGCGCTTGCTCCCGCGTGCCGCAAGGACACGCCCACCTTCGAGCCCCTGAAGCTCGCGGACGGCACCGTCATCCCGGCCGCGACGCTGTCGCGTGGATACGACGTCTACACGCACTACTGCGCGTCCTGTCACGGCGAGAAGGGCGACGGTCAGGGCCCGGCGGGCTCCGGCATGCGTCCCCCGCCGCGCAACTTCCGCCAGGGCCTCTACAAGTTCGGCGGCGTGGCCGCGGGCGAGCTGCCCACCGACGACGCGCTGAAGCGCACCCTGCGCCGGGGCTTGCACGGCACGCCCATGTTCGCGTGGGACGTGCCCCCGGCGGACGTGGACGCCGTGGTGCAGTACCTCAAGACCTTCAGCCCGCGCTGGACGCAGGAGTCCCCCGGCGCGGCCATCGCCCTGTCCGACGACCCGTGGAAGGGCCGTGAAGCCGAGGCCGTGGAGCGCGGCCGCACCGTCTACCACGTGGCCGGCAAGGGCAACGCGGGCTGCGCCAGCTGCCACGTCGCGTACCTGCCTCGTGCGGAGCTCGCCGCGCTGATGGAGAGCGTCTCCGGACGCAAGGTGAACCTGGCGAACGCGGATCCGTACACCGCGCTGCCTCGCGATTCGGACTACTCGCTCACCGTGGACGTGAAGGGCGAAGCCACGCAGCTCGCGAAGGTGCTGCCGCCCGACTTCCTCTTCCATCGCCTGCGCACCGTGTGGCCCCAGGGCACGCGCGTGGAAGGCCAGCCGTACACCGCGCAGGCCCAGCGCGAGGACCTCTACCGCGTCATGGCCGCGGGCGTCGGCGGCGCCGCCATGCCTTCGTGGAAGGGCGCCATCCCGGAGGAGAACCTCTGGGCGCTCGCGTACTACGTGCAGAGCCTCGTCGTGATGCACGACACCTCCGTGGCTCGCGACCTCCAGCAACGGCTGCGTGACTCGAAGGCACAGGAATAACGGATAGATTTAGCAACCTGAAAAGTAGGTCTTCCTGGGAAACTAATTCCCAGCCATCGCGAAAATCCGGGCACTGATTCCCTCTTTTCCCGGAGTTTTATTCGTGACGACCTATTCCGTTCGCAGCGGCGACACGTTGAGCGGCCTCGCGCAGCGCTTCAACACGTCGGTGGGTTCGCTCCAGAAGACGAACCGCATCGCGAACGCGAACCTCATCCGGGTGGGCCAGCGGCTGACGGTGCCGGATGGGTTCCAGGCGGCGCCGTCGAAGGCGGGCAGCTACACGGTGCGCAGCGGCGACACGCTGAGCGGCATCGCGGGGCGGCACGGCACGACGGTGGGGGCGCTGGCGAAGGCGAACCACATCGCCAACCCGAACAAGATCTACGTGGGCCAGCGGCTCACGATTCCGGGCGCGGGTGGAGGTGCGGCGCCGGTGACGTCGAAGCCGCCGTCCTCCGGGGGCGCCTCGTACACGGTGCGCAGCGGGGACACGCTGAGCGGCATCGCGGGCCGGTACGGCACGACGGTGGGGGCGTTGCAGCAGGCGAACCACATCGCGAACCCGAACAAGATCTACGTCGGGCAGAAGCTCACGATTCCGGGCCGCACCGGGGGCACGGGCGGGACGTCGAAGCCGCCTCCGTCCACGGGAGGCGTGGACGGGACGCCGGGCACGTCGGGCGGCAAGGGTGGGGTGACGGCGGCGCAGTTGCGGCGGATCATGCCGAACCTGTCGCAGGCGAAGGCGGAGCAGTACCTGCCGCACCTGAACAAGGCGATGGCGGAGGCGAACATCAACACGCCCCGGCGCAAGGAGATGTTCCTGGCGCAGCTGGCGCATGAGAGCGGCGAGCTGCGCTACATGGAGGAGATCGCCTCTGGCGCGGCGTACGAGGGCCGCAAGGACCTGGGCAACACGCAGCCGGGCGACGGCAAGCGCTACAAGGGCCGAGGCCCCATCCAGCTCACGGGCCGCGCGAACTACCGAGCGGCGGGCAAGGCACTGGGCATCGACCTGGAAGGGCATCCGGAGCGTGCGAAGGATCCGGACGTCGCGTTCCGCATCGCGGGTTGGTACTGGCAGTCGCGCAACCTGAACAGCTACGCGGACGCGGGCAACTTCCGCGAGGTCACCCGCCGCATCAACGGCGGCTACAACGGCCTCGCGAGCCGCGAGATGTACTACCGCCGCGCCCAGGACGTGCTGGGCTGAGAACCTGTCCGACTGTCGGACAGGTTTGGGGACCCTGGGCCTTCGGGCTCGGGGTCCTTCGTCGTTTCTGGAGGACGCTTGGAGGGGATGAGCGTTCGCGCGCCGGGGGGCGTGAAGTAGGGTGGTGGTGATGCTGGAATCCATCCACCTCAAGAACTTCAAGAGCTTCGCGGACGCGGAAGTGAAGCTCGCGCCGTTGACGGTGCTCGTGGGAGCGAACGGCTCCGGCAAGAGCAACCTGCTGGATGCGTTGAGGCTGGTTCAGCGGCTGGAACTGGGATGGACGCTGACCGAAGCCCTCCAGGGCAAGCGTAAGGCGGGGCGTGAAATCGCTCCCGCGCTACGCGGCGGAAGCATGGGCCTTGCGCGTTCGGCAAATGCGCTCGTGGAACTGACGCTTCGCTGGACTTGGGGATCCGAGCCACTGACCCACGGTATGGGCATCGAGGTCCGGGGAGAGCCCACGTTTCGCTGGGAGCGGCTGAGCCTGTCCGACCCGCCCCGCATTATTGTCGAGGCAGTGCCAGTCAATGTGCTGGCGCTCTTCAAGATGAAGGACCAGGTGGCATCGCAGGAGAGCCCTTCGGGGAAACAGGTGATTACGGTTTCGGTCCCCAATGAGGCCCACAGAAGTGTCTTTCAAAGCGCAGTGAGTCGCTTGGACCAGATGTACGTCGGCCCCGTGCTTCGAACGCTGGAGCACTCCCTCTTCCTGGAGGTGGCCCCATCACGAATGCGCGGCTACTCCCCTCAGCAGGACATCGAGCTGGGCGCAGAAGGGGAGAACATCTCGTCAGTCCTTTGGTCTCTCTGCCAGCGTGATCCCGACACGCGGCAGGAATGGGTCGATTGGCTGTCCGAGCTGTGCGGCCCGGAGATCGTCGGGCTCGACTTCAGTCGAACCGAACTCGGGGACGTGATGCTCGTCCTCGTGGAACGGGATGGAACGCGGACCCCTGCGCGAAGCCTGTCGGATGGCACGTTGCGCTTCCTGGGAACACTGGTTGCATTGCGGACCGTGCGGAAGGGGAGCCTCGTGATTCTGGAAGAGCCCGAGACAGGACTTCATCCGCAGCGCATTCACCTGCTCATCGAGTTCCTGGAGTCGCTCATCCGTGAGCGTGGGGTCCAGGTCATCCTGACCACGCATTCGCCACAGGTGCTTATGGCGCTCTCTCCTGAAGCATTGAAGAGCACCGTGCTCTGCGCTCGTGCTCCAGAACAGGAGGGCACCGTGCTGCGTCGCTTGGGTGATCTCCCGCACTTCGAGGAGGTGTCGCAGCGCTCCAACATCGAGCATCTGTTCACCACGGGCTGGCTGGAGCGCGCATTGTGAAAGTCCTCGTCATTCCCGAGGACCCCACGCGCGACCAGTACATCCTCAAGCCCATCGTCGAGAAGCTCTTCGAGGACCTGGGGCGCAAGGCTCGCATCGAGGTCCTCAAGGATCCGCACCTCCGTGGCACTTCTGAAGCGCTCGACAAGAAGATGATCGAGAGCATCGTCGCGGAGAACCCGATGGCGAACCTGTTCCTCCTGATGGTCGATCGCGACGGAGATCGGTTGGGCAATTCGCATCAAGCAAGGGGCCGTGAAGCGGATCATCCGCACCGGCTCATCGCCTGCCTCGCCATCGAAGAGGTCGAGGTGTGGATGCTCGCACTTCATCGTGAAGCGCTCGGTGCTTCATGGTCGGAAGTCCGCGCGCACCATGACCCCAAGGAGCAGTATGCGGACCCCTTCCTGCGTCAGCAGGGATGGCTGATGCAGGTCGGGAGTGGCCGCAAACGTGCGATGCAGGGACTGGGAACCCAGTGGCAGGCCCTGCTGTCGGTCTGCCCGGAGCTGAAGGACCTCCGTGACCGGCTGCGAGCCTGGCTGGATCGCACTCCCAGCTGAATGCGTCCGCGCAAGAGGATCCCCGGTCCGAAAGGCGGATCCTCCCTGCCTCAAAGCCCCTGATTCCGGGCACCTGCCAGTGGCGCACCGGGTGCACTGCGGCCCGGCTCCTCCTTCCTCGGAGCGAGCCTGATGTCCCGAATCGATGCGCCCGGTAGCAGTCCCCTGTCCCCCGACCCCACGCTTCCTGAACCCAATGCACCCGCGCCCGAGCTTCGCGTGGGCACGACCGCGTCCCGCAGGAACTCCGTCAGTGAGAGCAGCGCCTCCGCGCCTTCGCTCAACGAGCTGCGTGCCTATGACGGTCCCTCTACCGCGCCCCCTGCGCCCCGGACCTCCACGAACACCGAAGGCCCCGCCGTGTCCGCGCGCGAGCTCGCAGCCATGGGCGGCCGGCTGCGTTCCCCTTCCGCTCCCGTCCCCGAGGACGTCTATGCCTCGGTCCGCTCGCACCTGACGCGCAGCCTGTCGAACCCCTTCCTCACCGGCGGCGACGTGAAGGCCACGCACGATGCGCTCGGCTCCGTGCCTCGTGAGGCCTACCGCGCCACGCTGGAGCGCATGGACCGTGACGGCCTGCTCGCCGCGTACGTGTCCCGGATGGATGCTCCGTCACGTCAGGCCTTCCTCGAACAGGCCGCTTCGAATGGCGTCCTCTCGCTCCGCGCGGGCAGCGCGCCCGGGCCGCTCGGCATGCCCGGACGGCCGGAGACCTTCGTCAATGATCCGAAGCTGCCCGCGGCCCTGCGGGACGCGGTGAATGCCCAGGCCACCGATTCGGGCCGCGCCGCCGTCGTCGCCTATGACGCGTACCTGCAACGCTATGGCGATGCCGTCGCCCAGGCAGGCAGCCTCCAGGCCCTTCGCGCGCTCGGGCCTCCTCGGGCGCTGGACCTTCGCGAGACGTCACTCGGCCTCTCCTGGTCCGACCCCCAGCGTGAGCGCTACGAGGCCGAGTGGAAGGCCGGGCTGGGACGTCCTCAGCGCTCGCTCGTCCAGGCCTACGAGGCCGTCACCGCCCGCGCGCAGGTCCTCTCCGGCGAGCGGCCCGCCGGAGCCTTCGTCTCCGCGGAAGTGAGCGCGGCCCACGACCTGCTCCACTTCAAGAGCGAGGCCCATGCCTCCGCTCGCGGCACCACCGACGTCCAGACGCAAGGTGGCGTCGCCGCGAAGGCCGGGCCCCTGGGCTTCGAAGTGATGACGGACGCGCACGGCAAGACGGAGACGCAGCTCCAGGTGGACCTGGGCATCGCCAGCGTGAGCCGTGACTCGGAGGGCAAGGTGGAGCTGTCCCTGGGCGCGGGCTCGCATGCCCGCGCCCACGCGACCCTCAACCCTCGCACGGCGGAGTTCGGCGGTGGCATCGCCTTCGAAACCTCCGACAAGGCCAGCCAGAGCCACGCAGGCCTCAAGCTGAGCTACGGCCTGCGCGGCCTCACCCCCGAGCGCGCCGCCCAGGCCGTCCGGGGCGACATCCCCGGCCTCTTCAGCCGCCCCCGGGACCTGGACCCCGGCGTCACCTGGGATGCGCTGCCCTCGGAGCGCCGGGCGCTCTATGAACGGCAGGGCTGGACTCGCGAGGAGTGGGCCCAGGACTCGCGGCGCTGATCACCGCACGTTCGCGGGCAGCAGCTTCTCCACCACCACCACGTCGTGCCACACGCCGTCGAGCGGGGCGTGCTTCTCGTGCACGCCCACCTCCCGGAACCCCAGCCGCTTCAACAGCGCGCGGCTGCGCACGTTGGTGGCGAAGACGCGCGAGGTGAGCTTGTGGAAGCCCGCGCCTTCCGCCTCCTTCAGCAGCGCCTGCATCAGGTGCTGGCCCACGTTGCGCCCCCGGGCCTCCGGCGCCACGTAGATGCTGAAGTCCGCGATGCCCGCGTAGCACTCGCGCGGGCTGTATGCGCTGGTGGAGGCGTACGCGATGACGCGCCCGTCCTCCTCCGCCACCAGCACCGGATGGCGCTTGCCCAGCCACGCGTCGAAGTCCTCGGGCGTGCGCGGGCGCGTTTCGAAGGTGGAGGCGCGCTCGGCGAGGGCCGCGTTGTAGATGGCCGCGATGGCGGCCCGGTCCTCTCGCGTGGCGGCCCGGACGGTGGGCGGCGCGGTCATGGCGTGGGGCCGGGCGTGCTCGGCGCCAGCGGCTCCTCCGGCTCTGGCTCCGGGCGCAGGGAGTAGGCGGTCCACAGCGCCAGGTGCCACGGGACGAGGAGCAGCGAGATGCCATTCGTGAACAAGGCAGACGGGAGCGCGAGCAGGATCCACCCCACCGCCGCCGCCCACAGCACCATCGAACCGATGACCTGCAGGCTCCGTGTTCGGGTGGCGTGGCCCACCAGCGAGAACACAGTGGAGAGCCAGAAGAGCGCATTGATGCCGAACGTCGCCTCGGTCGCCATCGGCACGGAGTCGAGGAGGGCCCCGACCAGGGTGATGGCCCCGGACTGGTACAGCAGGCTCACCACCGCCAGGGTGATGTCGCCTCCGGTCAGCCCCGGTTTCCTCCCGCCGGCGTGCTTCGGCTCCAGCAGCTCCGGCGGCAGCTCCAGCGCGTAGGGATAGCCCAGGGCGAGCAAGGCCTCCTTCGCCGCGTGCCGCACCTTCACCCCGCCCGAGCCCGTGTGGTCCCCCACCGCGTTGTTCGGGTCCAGCAGCCCCAGCAGCAGATCCGCCCGCTCCCGCAGCGGTTCGTCCGGCGAGGGCGGGCGTCCCAGGCCCGCGATGAGCGCGTCGATGTCCGCGCGTACCAGGCCCGGTGAGCGCACCTCCTCCAGCAGCGACGCCAGCGGCGGGAACGGCTCCGCCGCGATGGGCGCGGGAAGGTCGGTGGGCGCCTCGTCGACGGTGGACGGCGACGGCGCGGAACGGAGGGCTGCCTGGGACATGGGTGCTCCTACAGGGGACAGTCATCCTCCGGCGAAAGCCCGCGAGCAAGGGGGCGACCCCCGGCCCCTGGATGCCATGAGGAGACAGTGTCCGTGGGCCCATGTCTCCCAGGACCGGGCCACCCGGGGGCAAGGGGGTGGTGCCGCCGTCCGGAGGACGAGGGAGCAGCCGCCCGACGACGGCCACCTTCCCCCTGCGTGCGCACCCTTCCCGGGCACACCCCTTACTTCTCTTGCGACGAACGAGGACTCCCGATGCCGATGGAACGAGCGCAGCGGTTCGTGGACGCACTGCTGAAACTGGAGGAGCACGGCGACATCGAGCCGATGGTCGCCCTCTTCACTGACGACGCGCAGGTGAGCAACGTCGCTTCGCCCAGCGTCTTCTCCGGCGTCGATGGCGCCCGCCGCTTCTGGACCGAGTACAAGGGCACCCTGGGCCAGGTGAAGTCCACCTTTCGCAACATGATCGAGTCCGGTGACCGCGTGGCCCTGGAGTGGGAGACGCAGGGCACCGCGCAGAACGGGGCCGCCATCGCCTACGAGGGCGTCTCCATCATCGAGTGGGACGGCGACCGGGTCCGCCGCTTCTTCGCCTACTTCGACCCGCATGCCCTGGGCCAGGAGCTGGCCCACGGCACCGCGCCCCGGACCGAGGTGCCGTCGACGACGCCCGCGTAACGCCCGCGTCACATCCGGTGGCCCCCGGGGGACGTGGCTCCGCCTCCCACCCCGGGGTGCACCGTCATCGCAAGGTTCACCGGACCCTGTGTGCACTTCCGTGCACTGGGACCGTGAGCCGGGGTAGCCTGGGACGACCTGGCCCGCTCTTTTTCGACGGGCCGCGTTGTCCCCCCCTCGGAACCCCATGATGACCCGCGTCATTGCCCCCCTCCTGGCCGTCCTGCTCCTGGCGGCCTCCCCCGCTGGCGCGGCCCTCGCGCCGGATGCCCCCGTGCTGGTCGCAGCGACCAAGCGCAAGCCCGTGAAGCGCAAGCCCGCCCGTCCGGTGTCTGGCTCCTCGCAGCAGACCGCGCCCGCGGCCACCCCCGCCGTCGCGCCCCCGGTGACGCCGGACGTGACGCCGCCCGTGTCCGCCACGCAGGAGCCCGCGGGCTCGGCTGGCGCGACGGACTCCTCCGCCACCCAGGGCTCCACGTCGGAGCCGAGCCTGGACTTCGACCTGCTCACGCCGGAGGCGGAGGCCTCCAAGGGCCTGCTGGATCCGGACCTGCAGAAGGACCTGGAGACGCGCCGCACCATGCTCAAGCTGCACCAGGGCCTGGGCCTGGCCATGGCGGGCGGCCTCACCGCGGCCACCGTGCTGGGGCAGCTCCAGTTCAACGAGTCCTTCCGGGGCGGCGGGGATGACCGCACGCTGCTCGCGTGGCACCGGGGCGTCGTCATCGGCACGTCGCTGCTGTTCGCCACCGTGGGCACCCTGGGCCTGCTGGCGCCGGATCCGGTGGAGCGCGCGTTCCAGTGGGACACGGTGACGTTCCACAAGATCTTCATGAGCCTGGCCACCGCCGGGATGATTGCCCAGGCGGTGCTGGGCATCCTGGCCACCCACAGCTACGGCGAAATCACGGAGCCGAAGTACGCGACCGCGCACCAGGTGGTGGGCTATGCCACGTTGGGCTGCGTCGCCGCGGGCATCGTCACGCTTACCTTCTGACCCTCATCCCCCTGCCGTGAATGTCTCCGCGCGCCGGCCGTTGTGCGGAGGCAAGACGTATCCCCTCTGGAGGACGCCGTGATTTCTCGACGACTCGTTCTATCCGCTGCCCTGCTGCTCGCGCTCCCCGCCGCGGCGCAGAACGCGAAGATGTACTCGGTGAAGAAGGACGCCAGCTCCCTCACCTACAAGCTCATCCACAAGATGCACACCGTGTCCGGCAAGGCGCCCCCCAGCGAGGGCAAGGCCGTGCTGAAGCCGGACGGCACCCTGCAGGTGGCCGTGCGCGCGCAGGTGAAGGACTTCGACTCGCAGAACTCCAACCGCGACACGCACATGCTGGAGGTGACGGAGGCCGCGAAGTTCCCGCTGGTGGAGGTCAAGGCCGTGGGCACCGGCGTGAAGACGCCCACCACCTTCCCGGCCTCCGTGCCGGTGACCCTCAAGGGCAAGCTCACCTTCCACGGCGTGACGAAGGACGTGGAGATCCCCATGACGGTGAAGTTCGACTCCGCCAAGCAGGTGACGGCGGACGGGTCCTTCAAGATCAGCCTGGAGGGCTACAACATCGAGCGCCCCACGCTGCTGCTCGTGAAGGTGGAAGACGAGCTGGTGCTGGAGCCGCACCTCGTCTTCACGGAGGGCACGTGAGCTCGTCGCGCCGCGACTTCTTCAAGAAGATATTGGGAACGGGCGCCGTGGTGGCGGGGCTGCCGGCGTGCGCGCCGGACATCGACCCCGCGCCGGTGCTCGACGTGCAGATGCCGGGCGACGACGGCATCGTGTCGCTGGTGGTGCAGCGCTACCCGGACCTGTCCCGGGTGGGCGGGGCGGTGACGCTGCGCTTCCCGGGGGGCTCCGGACAGGAGAACCTGCTGGTGGTGCACCCGTCCGCGGACGCCTACTCGGTGCTGTCCGCTACGTGCACCCACGTGGGCTGTCCCATGGGCTTCGACGGCCAGGAGGCCGTGTGCCCCTGCCACCTGTCCAAGTTCAACGTCACGACGGGCGAGGTGACGAACCCGCCCGCGACGGTGAAGCTCAAGACGTACGTGGCCACGTACAACGCGGGCACGCAGGTGCTGAGCATCAACATCAAGGCCGGTGACGACGCCTTCCCGTCGGTGGAGGACGGCAAGGTGACGCTGACGTTCGCCCAGTTCCCGGACCTCCAGAACACGGGTGGCATGGTGAGCGGCAAGCCCACCGGCTACGGCAAGACCATCTTCGTCTTCAAGATGGAGGACGGCGGCTATTCGGCGGTGGACTCCATCTGCCCGCATCAGCAGTGCGAGGTGAGCTTCGAGGCGAGCATCGACGAGCTGCTCTGCCCCTGCCACGCGTCCACGTTCACCAAGGAGGGCACCGTCACGCAGGGCCCCGCCACCAGCGACCTGAAGAAGTTCACGGTCACGGCGGACGCGTCCAGCGTGGTCGTCACCATCGCCTGAGCCCCGGATGGCGGGACGGGAGGCCCTTCGCGCTCCCGTCCCCGCTGGGATTGCTCAGCGCAGCCGGCTCCAGAACGACCGCCGCGAGGAGATGCGCTCCAGCGCCTCCTGCAGCTCTTCGTCCTGGTCCGCGCGGCTGGCGACGTCCCCCATCGCGATGATGCCCACCAGCCGGTCGTCCGGCTCCACCACGGGGATGCGGCGCACCTGCTTGCGGCCCATCAGCTCGATGACGCCGTGCAGGTCCTCCTCCGGCAGCACCGCCTCCACCTCCTCCGTCATCACGTCCGCCGCGCGCAGGCCGTCCACGGCGCGCTGGCCGGCGAAGGCGCGCAGCGCGAGGTCGCGGTCCGTGACCAGGCCCAGCAGCCGCCCCTCCGCGTCCACGATGGGCACCACGCCGCAGTCCTCGTCGCGCATGAGCTGCGCCACCTCGCGCAGCGTGCTGTCGCGGCGGGCGGTGCGCACCTGGCGGGTCATGATGTCGCGCGCGGTGAGCGGCTCGCGGCGCCAGCGGCGGCGGGAGGCGCCGGACGCGTCGCGGGACTCCCGCAGCCGCGGATCCAACGGGAAGGACTCCTCCCGCTGGGGGGCCAGCCGCTCGCGCAGGCGCGCATCCTCGCGTGAAGCGGTGCGGGCCGGGCGGTCGCGCAGCAGGGGCTCCGGGCCGCCGTAGCCGGTGCGGTCCCACTCGCGGTAGCTGGCGCGCTCCGGGGGCATCTCCTGGACGGTGTCCTCGCCCTGGGTGCGCACGGGGCCGGCGCCGTTGGCGTAGCGCGGGTCCCGGTCATCGCGGCCGTAGGGCCCGGAGGTGCCCCCGTCGCGCTCGCCCTCGCGGTCCTTGCGCCACATGCCGGTGTCGTCCACGTCCGTGCGCACGCGGGCGAGGCGCCACGCGGCGGCGCGGTGGAAGCGCCCCTGGCGGTCGGAGGGTGGCTCGTCGCGCCCGGGCGTCCAGCCGCTCACGTCGGACTCCGAGCGCTCGCGTGAACCCGGCGGCGCCACGTCCGGTGAGCGGTGCGTGGCCATCGCGTCGGTGGGAGGCGTGGAGATGTCCGCGCGCCCCAGGTCATGCCTGCCGTTTCCGTTGCTGTAGTCCTTGGTGCCCATGTGCGTCGCAAGCCTCCTCGACTTGCGAACATGGGAAGCGGGCCCGGACGCGCAAAGCTCCAGCCGTGCAGGTGCGGCGCTGCTCGCCCGTCCGCTCCAGGGCCTCCAGGCCCCCGGCGTCAGGCGACGGTGAGCGCGTCGCCCAGGTGCACGAGTCCCCGGAAGTCCTCCAGGTCCGCGCCCGCGTCCGGCGCGGCGATGGCCAGCGCGCCCCGGGGCAGCCCTTCGGCCAGCCGGGCCAGCAGCGAGCGGTGGGCCTTCGCGCGCGCGTCCTCCACGCCCGCCAGGTGCTCCAGCCCGCTGACGGCGTCCGTGTCCGCGGCGTTGCTGGCGTGCGGCTTCAGGTTGGCGGCGGGGGCCAGGCCGTCCTCGCGCGCCCAGCTGCGGTTGAGCACGTAGCCCGCGAAGGGCAGCCCCTTCGCCTGGAGCGTCTCCTGGAAGAAGGTGGCCTCGCGCAGCGCGGCGGCCTCCGGCGACGTGACGAGCAGGAACGCCGCGTCCTTCGACGACAGGTGCTCGCGCAGCCGGTCCGCGTGCAGGCGGATGCCGGCGAACAGCCCTCCGAAGGCGGCCACGAAGGAGCGCATCTCCTGCGCGAAGCCGCCGCCGAAGATGCCGTCCAGCACGCGGCCCACCAGCGCCTGCGCGCCCTGCCACAGCCGGCCGGTGCGGCCGGAGTCGGGCCCGAAGAGGGAGATGACCCGGTCGTCCAGGAAGCGCGACAGCCGGCCCGGGGCCTCCAGGAAGTCCAGCGCGTGGCGGCTGGGCGGGGTGTCCAGGAGGATGAGGTCGTAGTGGCCCTCCGCGAGGAAGGTGTCCAGCGCCTCCGCGGCGGCGTACTCCTGCACGCCCGCCACCAGCTCCGACAGGAAGCGGTACAGCCGGTGCTCCAGGATGGCGCGCGCGGCGCTCTCCGTGGCGGACAGCCGGCGCACCATGCGCTCGAAGACGACGTGCGGCTCCAGCATCCACACGTCCAGCCGGCCCGTGCCGCGCGGGCCGTCCGCGTACAGGCGCTCCGGGGGCACGGAGGTGGGCTCCGCGCCGTTCTCCTTCAGCCCCATGGCCTCCGCCAGCCGCCGGGCCGGGTCGATGGTGAGCACCAGCACGTGGCGCCCCGCGCGGGCCGCGGCCACGCCCAGCGCCGCCGCCGTCGTCGTCTTGCCCACGCCGCCCGCGCCGCACAACACGATGATCCGCTTGTCGCGCAGCAAGCCGTCCAGGTTCATGGCGTGGCCTCCCGGCCGCGGTGGGACGCGGCCCCTTCGAGTGTGGACCCCAAGAGCTCCGCCAACCGCTCCACCAGCGCCATGCCCGTCAGCGCCAGCTCCGGCATGCCCCAGTGTGGCACGCCCAGGCCCGCGGACAGCCGCTGCCGCGCTTCCCTCGCGCGCTCCAGCCGCTCCAGCGCGCGCTGCCCCCGGTGCGGCCCGTGCGTCTCCAGGAGCCGCTCCAGCGCCGCGCGCGACTCCGGCGTGAAGGGGTCCTCCGGCATGCGGTTGAGCACCGCCGCGGACAGGGGCAGCCCCACGTCCTTCAGCTCGTCCACCAGCGCCAGCGTCTCGCTCACCGGCAGGGGCTCCGGCAGGGTGGTGAGCACCACGCCCGTGCGCGCGGGGTCCTGCAGGAGGTCCAGCCCCTCGCGCACCGCGCGCCCCACGGGCCCGCCCGGCATCAGCGACAGGATGCTCCGGGGCAGCGTGGCCAGCGCCAGCGCGTGGCCGGTGGCGGGCAGGTCCACCACCGTGAGCGGGTGCACCATGCTGCCGTCGGGGTGCTTGCGGCGCACCAGCGACAGCAGCTGGAACATCAGCCCCATCTCCTTGAGCGCCGGCCCGGCCTCCAGGAAGCGCCGCAGCGCCCGCGAGCGCAGCGCGGCCTCCGCCAGCCACTTCACGGGCAGGGTCTCCTCCAGGAACAGCCGGTGCCCCTCCTGGGCCGACAGGCGCACGAAGGACAGGTTCGCCCCCGCCGCCGTCACGCGGGCCCCGGCCTCCTGCACGCCCAGGAGCCCCGCGAGCGTGGACGGGCCACCCTCGTCCGGGGACAGCTCCGCCAGGAGCACCGGCCGGCCCGCGCGCGCCGCCGCCACCGCCAGCGCCGCGGAGAGCGTCGTCTTGCCCACGCCGCCCTTGCCCGACACGAGCACGGCGCGTCTGCTCCACAAGGACTCCAGCACCACGCTCCCATCCTCCGCGCCAGCGGCGCGACCCTTCACAGTGAGCAAGGAAGCGCGTCCCGACAACCGGCCGGAGATGCGCCCAGGAGCGGCCGTCCGCCTGGCCGCCCGCTGGCGAGCATAGCGGCTTTCCGTTCACTCCCCGGCGGACGCCCGCGCCGCGCTGACCCGGGCGTGACACAAGCCCGTGCCCCGGGTGCCATGCCGCCCACGCACGGCGTCATGACGCGACGTGCGAGCCCTCACCCGGCCCGGGAGGACACGCAGGTCGCGTCCTCGTGGGGAACCCCCAGGGTTGTACGGGGGGACACCCTCTGGAAAGAGGGGTCACGGACTGGTGACGCCCCCCGGGTTTTGGGTACCCTCTGGCCCTCTGCGTGGGAGAGGGCATGGCGGTGCTGCGGGAGTGGGTCTTCGGGACACAGCGTGTCTCGCTGGAGTCCTCCGACATCCTCTGGACGAAGGTCCGAGGCTCGTTTTCAGAGACGGACGTGCGGGAGCTGGTGGACGTGTTCCACGAGCTGGGGGCGGGCCCGGACAAGCCCCTGTACCTCGTGGTGGACCTGAGCAGCTCCGAGGGGCTGTCGGTCGCGCCGCGCAAGTACCTGGCTGAACACGTGCGCCCCACGTGGTTCCGCGCCGTCGTCTTCTTCGGCGCCAAGCGCACGCACCGCGAGGTGCTGCGCGCGCTGGTGGTGGCGCTCAACTTCACCGGCGACGCGAAGCTGGAGGCGGAGTTCGTGGACTCGGAGGCCCAGGCCCGCGCGTGGCTGGAGGCCCACCGGCGCCGTCAGGACGCCACCCCGGGCTGAAGCTTCAGTGGACGGCCCAGCGCTCGGCGATCTCCTCGCACGCGAGCACCACGTCCCCCAGCCGGCGGATGTGCGCGCGCGGCGCGACGAACAGCGAACCCGCGAACACGTCCACCACGGTCATCAGCCGGTGGTCCGCCGGGCCCAGCCGGCACAGGTGCTGCTCCGCGAAGCGCTGGAGCAGCGTGCCGATGTACTGGCCGCTCCGCTCGTCCAGCGGGTGCGTCTTGGAGAAGTAGAGCTTCATCAGCCCCACGCGCGGGTTGCCCTGCTTGTCCAGCCGCTGCACCACCACCTCCGGGCGCACGCTGATGGTCACGCCGGCCATCTCCAGCACGGGCGGCTCCGCGCCCACCGCGCTGATGATGGCGTCGTCCAAATCCAACCAGGGCACCAGGTCCGCGAAGCGCTCCAGCGCTTCGGAGCACAGCTGCATGCGCTGCGCCTCGAACTCCGTCTGCGGCACCGCGCAGGCGAACCGGCGCTGGGCCTCCCGCAGCACGTTCAAGTCCAGACCCCGGCAGAGGAAGTCCGTGATGGCCTGGGACGCCTCCGGATAGCGCAGGTACTGGGGCTCCGGCGGGTGCTTCTGGTCGTGGATGATGCGCTTGCGGCGGGCGGGCGTGGCGACCAGGTACTCGCCCAGCTTGTTCACCGAAACACGAGGCAGTTCACGGGTTTCCGTCATGAGTTCCCCCTCTGGAAGGCTGTCGGAATAGGTACACAGTACAGAGGGGGTCTGACATCCAATGGACAGCCAGGACTCGTCCGAAAGGGCAGGTTCTCGTCGAGTCACTTCCCCGGGGTGGAGGGGTTGGGCGTAGGGTTGCGCCTGTAGCCGGGGGGAGGACCGCATGGAGCAACAGATTCGCGAGTGGACGTGTGGCGCGCACCGGATCCGGATGACCGCGCCGGACGTGTTGCACACGAAGTACACGGGCGTCGTGGGGCTGCAGGACGCGAAGTGGGCGCTGCGGGTCTACGAGGAGATGGCGGCGAACGGGCCGTTCTACCTGGTGGCCGAGGTGCCGGGGTCGGAGCTGCCCGCCGAGTCGCGCAAGTTCCTGGCCAACAACGTGCGCGCGGAGTGGATGCGCTCGGTGGTGTACGTGGGCTCGGACCTGTCGCAGCGGGTGGTGGGCAAGGCCATGTCCGTGGCCATGCTCCTCACCGGCCACGCGGCCAGCTTCGACACGGTGTTCGTGGACACGATGGCGCAGGCGGATGCCTGGGTGGACGCGCACCGCCTGGATCACGCCCCGCGCCGCGTGGGCTGAGCGCCCCCGGGGCTTGCGGAGTCCGGACGTGACGAAGGGCCAGGACGGGGCGAAAAGCCCGGGTCCTGGCCCGTGGTGTTTTCAATCCCAACCGGTGCGCGGGCGGGGCCGCTCAGCGCTCGAGGTCCGGCGGCATGCGGTCCGGATGGCCGTAGCGGTAGACGTCGGACACCGGGTTGGTGCCCGCGTCGCTGCGGGGGCCGTCGCCGTCCGGCATGTCGTCGAGCGAGGACCCCGGCGCGCGCTCGCGCGGGTCATACGGGTGCAGGCCGCTGGCGGTGTTGAGGTTGCGGTCGCGGTCGTCGGTGTCGTCCTCGTCCTCCTCGGTGCGGGGGCGGACGCCCTTCTCATCGGCCTCGGTCCGCTCGCGGCGGGGCTTGCGCTCGTCGTCCTCTTCGCCGGCGCCGGAGCGCTGGGGTTCCTCGTGGAGGGTTTCGCCGCCTTGTCGTGACAGCGGACGTCCGTAGAAGTCCTCGGCGGGCTGCGGGGCTGCGGGGCGCGGATCGTTGTCGGCCATGAAGAGGTACCTCCCTCGGACGAGGTTCTTCATCCCTCCCATGTGCGGCAACCTGCTCCCGGAGCGCGCGCATGGGCCTGGAGGGCAGGCAGCCAGGCATCAAGGCCCTCCCGTGCGCGGTGTCAGGGCGACACGAGGAGGATGCCCCCGGCGAGCGCGGGTGCCTCGTCATCGCCGATGGCGCGCAGGTGGCGCGGGCCGCGGAGCGCAGGAAGGCGGCAATGCCGCGCGTGAGGGCTCCAGCCGGGGTTGGAGCGGACGGCGTCTGGCTGAAAGGCTGTCGCGCCTTCCAGGGGGGTGGCACGAAGCCGTGGGGATGTCTGGCTTTGCGCGGTGGAGCCCGCGCGGGCTCACACCGGCTGGTGGCCGTCGTCGTCGTCCTCGAGGTCGTCTCCGGGGGCCGCTTCCTCCGGCCCGGCCAGCTCGTCCACGTCCTCGACCAGGTCCTGCATGGGCAGGGGCTCGTCGTTCAGGTCCGGCGTCACGTCGTCGCCCCGGAGGAACGGCGGCGGGCCTTCCAGTCCGGTGGCCCCGGGAGCTCCGGTGCCCTCGGACGTCATCGCCGCCTCCTCGGCGGTCAGCTCCGCCGGGTGCAGCCCGCCCTCCAGCAGCTCCGCCTGGTTGCGCCTTCCCGTGGCCTCCCTCGCCGCCGCCTCCACCTCCTCCGCCGCGGCCTGCCGTCCGTACGCGGGCGCGTGGTCGCGCAGCCACTCCCGCAGCGCGGCGGCCAGCTCCGCCGCCGTGCCGAAGCGGTCCGCCGGGGACTGCCGCAGCGCCCGCACCACCACCGCGCGAAGCCCCTCCGGCACGTCGCGCGCCAGCTGCTCCACCTGTGCGGGCCCCACCAGCGCCATGCGCGCCGCCACCTCCGTGAGGGGCATCCACGTGGGGCCCTGGGCCTGCACCAGCGGCAGGTCCGGCGGCGGCGGGAGCGCCACGTCCCCCTCTTGCGCCAGCGGGTGCGTCCCCGTCAGCACCTCCAGCAGCACCAGCCCCAGAGAGAACAGGTCGCTTCGCGCGTCCACCGGCTCGCGCCGCAAGGCCTCCGGGGAGGCGTACGCCACGTCCCCCTTCACCAGCGGGCGGCTGGTGATCTCCCGGCCCGGCAGCGTGGAGAAGGCGGCGGTGAAGTTCGTGAGCTTCACCTCGCCATGCACGCCCAGGCGCAGGTTCCGGGGGCTCACGTCCCGGTGCACGATGCCCAGCGGCCGGTTCCACTCATCCCGCAGCGTGTGCGCGTGGTGCAGCGCCTCCGCCACCTCCGACACGACCCACGCGCCGAAGGCCGGTGACATGGGCTTGCGCCGCATGGCCACCAGGTTGAGCACCGTGTCCAGCGACCGGCCCTCCACGTACTCCATCACCACGTGCGGGACGCCCCGGTACGCCTTCAGGTGGTAGACCTTCGCGATGCCCGGGTGGTTGAGCCGGAACGTCAGCTCCACCTCCTCCACCAGCCGGCGGCGCTCCACGAAGCCGGACGGGTTGCGCAGCCGCTTGATGACCACCGGGCCGCCCATCCCGCCCCGGTAGCGCCGCCGCGCCAGCATCAGCAGCTCCCCGGTGGAGCGCACCTCCAGCTTGCGCACGAACTCGAAGGCCGTGCCTCCCACCGTGAACAGCACGCGCGGCCGGCGGGGCACGCCGGGAATCTCCTCCGTCGTCGTATCGGGCGTCTTCATGTCCTGCCTTTCAACCTCTGGGGTCGAGCGGGAATCGCTCAACCCCGCAGGTAGCACAAACCCTGTCGTGGGGAAAACCTCCAGGGTTGTGCGAAGAGCGCAGGACGCGTGGGGTTCATTCGTCCCGGCGCAATCCCAGACGCCGCAGCCACTGCTCCCACCGCCGCCGCCACGCCAGCCGCCGGGCCAGCCACCAGGGCATCGGCGGGGGCAGGGGCGCGGCCAGCCCCGGTGACGGTCCGGGCGGCGCCGGCACGGGAGGCGTGGGCGCGCTGGAGTGCGGCGGGGCGCCCGGGACGCGCCGCTCGTAGGCGCGGGCCCAGCGGCGCAGCTCGCGGGCCTCCTCGTTGCCGTCGAAGTACGCGTCGGACTCCTGCGTGACGGCCTCGTGGGGCGGCGGCGCGTTGAACAGCGGCCGGTCCCAGCTGACGGGGGCGCGCTCCAGCGCGGCGCTCAGGTCGGTGTAGAGGTCCGCGCCCATCTGGTAGCGCTGGCTGGCGTCCTGGCGGAGCAGCCGCTCGCAGATGTCATTGAGGGCGCGGGGCACCCGCGGGTTGAGCGACCGCGCGGACCTCCCCTTGATGGTCTGGATTCCCCCCAGCAGCGCCGCGGCCGGCAGGTCCGGGGGGTAGGGGAAGTCCCCGGTGAGCACCTGGAAGAGCGTGAGCCCCAGCGAATAGAGGTCGTCCGTGGGCTGGTAGACGTAGCGGGCCATGCCCTTGGGGTTGTTCAGCCAGTAGCGCAACAGCTCCGGGCTGCGGTAGCTGGGCGTGCCCGGCGGGGGCCGGCCGTCGGTGATGGCCGGGGCGCAGGCGTGGTCGCTGGAGCCGAAGTCCACCAGCACCGGCCGCTCGTCCGACGCGCGCACGATGATGTTGCTGCCCTTGATGTCGCGGTGGCGCACGCCCGCGCGGTGGATGAAGTCCAAGGTCAGCGCCAGCTCCGCGAACAGCCGCGCCACCTGCCGCGCCGTGGGCTTCGACCCCACCGCCCAGTCCGACAGCGTGGGACCCTCCACGTAGTCCATGACCAGGAACAGGTAGCCCGTGCGCGGGTGCGGCCAGCGGTGGTAGCCGCGCAGCGCCACCACGTTGGGGTGGGTCATGCGGTGCAGCACGCTCACCTCCTTGAGGGTGCGCGCGTCCACCTGCGAGCCCTCCTCGGAGTCCTGCGGCCCCTGGAGCGCGAACTTCAGCGCCACGTGGAAGCCTCCGGTCTCCGCCAGGAACACGGTGCCGTAGCCGCCGGTGGCCAGGCGCTTCAAGAGCCGGAAGCTGCCCACCACCTCCTGCGGCTGAAGGAGCAGCGGATGTCCTCCCTCCAGGTTCATTGCGGGAAGCCTCCTTCGCCCGAGGGAGGCCGGGCTTTCTCAGGATGTGGGGGGTTCAATCGGAGAGGGAGAACGTGGCTGGGAGGATGCATGCGGGAGAGGCCCAATTGGACCTCTCAGGTCCATAGCATGGCGGATGCCCCTTGGGGTAGTGTTGGTGCCGTGTCAGGTAGGATGCCGGACACCTGACTTCATGGGAGACACGGTCCGGCCAGGGGTGGGTGAGCGGCAATGAACGAGGAGCTGGCCATCACGGTGGGCACCGCGGCGCGCGAGGCCCGCGAGCGGCAGGGCCTGACCCAGGGCGACGTCGCCAGCCAGGTGGGCATCGCCATGGAGGTCTACAGCCGCATGGAGCGCGGGCGGGTGCTGCCCAGCTCCACCACCCTGCGCAGGCTGTGCATGGTGCTGCGCATCCGCGCGGACACCCTCCTGGGGCTGGACGGGCCCACGCTTCCAGAGGAGGCGCGCACGCTGGCGCTCGCGGACCGCGAGGAGGATCCGCCCACCCTGCGCCGGCTGGTGCGCGCGCTCCGGCCCCTGGATGAAGAGGCCTTGAAGGCCATGGGGCTCATCATCCAGGGCGCGCTCGCGCTGCGGGAGCGCTGACCCCGGGCGCGCTCGCGCCGCGGGAGCGCCAGTCGTTCAAGCTCTTCGCGCAGGCCTCCGAAGGCCCACGCGTCGTGGGCGACGTCACCCGTGGGATGGGCCGTCGCGGGACGACCCTGGACGTTCATGTCGCGTTCGAGGAGGCGGGGCGCGCAATCAAGCCCCTACCCAACACGTCGCCCCGGGCCTGCTCAGGGCCAGCGGTCCACCACGGTCACGGCACCCCGATTGGATCCCTTCACCCTGCCGTCCTTGAACGCCACGGCTTCGTTCTCCACCACGCCGCAAATGGGATACTCCTCCTGCCCCGGGAGCTTCACGCGGTCGTACCGGACGATGAGTGCCGGCCCATCCACACGCCCCATCTTGTCGGAGAGGTAGTAGGCCTTTCCGTAGAAGCGCGTCCCCACGGGGGCGACTGCACGTTGCCGGTCGCTGGAGATGCCTTTGGGGACCACCCCCACCACCTCCGCGCCAGCGGTGAACCACACTTCATCCCAACCTGATTGGCGGTCGTCGAGTTGGATGGAGAAATACTCTCTGTCCCTCCAGTGAAGTTGATCCCGCATGGCCTCCTCCGCCCCAGCCGGGCAGGTGAAGGCCTCGGGCCGGATCTGTGCCCCCGGACAACCCGCCGCCAGCGCCGCGATGAGCGACAACGACGCGCACTCGACGGCGGCAACGGACTTCTTCGGCATTCGGGGCGCACGTCCTGGGGGCGAGGCTTCGGGTGCTGGCGTCTTCAAGGCGGATCCTTCCTTCGGGGCAGCGGCGATGGCTGGCCCAGGGACTGTCACGGGCGAAGGGCCAGCAGGTGTCATAGCAGGAGGGGTTGTCCTGGGCGGCGCGGAATGGGGGGCGGCGGGAGGAGGGCGTGGGGCCGCGGCGTCGCGCGACCCGGCAGGCCCGCCGGGGACGCTCCCTGACGAGCGCCAGAGGGCCGCGACCATGACGAGCGCGACGATACAAACGAGGCCTGCGAGCCACCTTCCCGCGCGAAGCGGTCGTCCCATCAGGGCCACATGCCGCTTGAGGGATTGCGGCGTGGAGGGCATTGCCAGCGCCGCGGGTGTCGGCCCGCCGTGACGCTGTTCAGCGGGCGGATGGACCGGCACGTCATACTCGGCGGAGCGCCCGGCCCGGAGCTCCGCCAGCTCGCGGCGCAGCGCCTCGGTATCGACCGGACGCTTCTTGGGGTCTCGGGCCAGGATGTTCTCGACGAGGTCGCTCAGCTCCGCTGGCACCCGCGCATTCGCCAGGCGGGGTGGCGGCGGTGGGAGGGCAGGGCTGTTCAAGTCGAAGCGCGGACGAAACTCCGTCGGGCGTGGGTCGGTCAGCAGTTCATGGAGCATGACGCCGACCGCGAAGATTTCGTCGGCCACCTGGAAGGCGTAGCGAGCCCGGTGCTTGTCCTTGTGCTCGCGCAGGAACTTGAACTGCTCGGGCGCGCGATAGCGGTCCGTCCCCGGAGGCAGGCCCCCGTCCGTCAGGTCTTCGGCGAGGGTGTAGGTCGCGCAACTGAAGTCGATGATGACGGGCTCGCCGTCGCTCTTGCGGATGAGCACGTTGGACAGCTTCAGGTCCCGATGCAGGATGCCCCGGCCGTGCATGTACGACAGCGCACCCGCGAGCTTCGCGAAGACCTCGAGGACTTCGCGAACGGTCGGGTGCTTGCGCTCCGCCCACTCCGCGAGCGTCCAGCCGTCCACGTAGTCGAGCGCGAGGTAGAGGTTCCCACTCTCCGCGAGTCCATACCCTTGTGGCCGGACGATGTTCGGATGGTCCAGCATGAGCAGCGCCGTCAACTCCCGCAGCGTCCGGGCATGGGTCTGCTTGGGGTCACCGCTGGACTCCCGATGCTGGGCCACCTTGATGGCCCGGTGGCTGCCGTTCTTCTCGCCCAGGAAGACGAACGCGAAGCCTCCGTCACCGAGTGGTTTGGAAACCTTCCACCCGTCAATCAACGAACCGGGCGGAACGCGGGGCAGCGTCGCGCTCATTGGGAGTCCTCCGCGGCGGGCTTCAGGAAGCGCACGTCTGGAATCGTGAGCCGACGCCCCTCCTCCCCACGCACCTCCAGGGTGAAGACGAGGTCGGCTTTCGTCTCTGGCACTTCCACGACCGCCAAAACGCGCCCGTCCTCCCCCGGAAGGATTGCTCCCGGCTTCTTCGCTACGAGCCGCGCCCGCAGGGGCATGCCGA
Organism: Corallococcus exercitus; assembly: GCF_042231735.1. Taxonomy (GTDB): domain Bacteria; phylum Myxococcota; class Myxococcia; order Myxococcales; family Myxococcaceae; genus Corallococcus; species Corallococcus exercitus_B. Next base: position 6,691,132 of record NZ_CP102577.1, on the reverse strand, counting down.
CTCGCCCCACGAACATCGCTTCTCGTGGTGTCCAGGCGGGGTGGTCAGGGCGGTTCACCATCGTCACGTCCGCCAGAATCCACCCCGCGCCCCGAAAGGCGACGAGCTTGTTCAAGATAAACCCCTGCACCGCATCGACCGTGCCTTTGCGGCTGGACGTCGTGACCCCCTTCTCGTCCACGTAGCCAAGGAGCACGAAGTCTTCCGGCTTCGGCGCCGGGGCTTGGTCGTGGGCTGGCAGGCCGTGTCCGGCGGCTCCGGGCGTTGCACGTCGATCCGAGAGTCCACTTCGGACGGGTCGGTCACGAGCACGAACGCGGCCCGTGTCGGCGCTCGGTTGTCAGCGAAGAAGACCCCGAGCTCCTGACGCTCGCCCGCACCGAGGTTGGCCACGGGCTGAACGATGACGGAGCGCTCGCCCGCGTCCAGCACGCGAATCCGGGACTCGTCGAAGGTGAGGGTCTTCCGCTGAATCGGGGAAGAGAAGAGGAACACCGTCGGCGTGTCCGCCGCGACATGGACAACGGGAAGCGGGCCGGTGGGCGTGCTGGCGATGGCGACGGAACGTTCCCGCCTGACGCGCGCACCCGGTGCCGGCTCAGCCCTCACGGCTGCTCCGCAAATGAGCGCGAGCACGAGGGCCAATCTGAACGGTTGGAGCAATGGTGCATGACCTCCCGGATGGGAAGGCTACCATCGCGGATGTCCGCGCAGTGGGGCTCCTTCCTACAGCCGGAGCCACGTCCCAGGCCCCTTGATTGAGGTCAAGGCGCTGCGCGTCCGCCGATCTCCGGGAAGCGCTCATAGGCCCGTAGGAGCGCGTCCAGGTGGGCGGGGTTGTCCAGGTCGAGCGGCGCGTCGGTGAGTTGCACGACCCAGCCGCCCGATGCCGTGCGCCGCGCCCGTGTGAGCAGCTCGGCGTCGCGGGCCGGGTCCGGGAACCCGATGGCCTGCGCGGCGGCAGCCGACCAGTAGTTCAGCCACCCAAGGTAATAGGGAATCTCGGGCGCGCGGATGTGCTCGAAGCACCTCAGGGCTGGCAGGCCCCGGCGTGGGGAGGGGGGGCCTGCCAGCGTGGGGGCGGTCTGATACGCGATGTCCACGGCAGCGTCGTCTGGCGTCGCCTCGCCCCACAACGCGCGTGCCCCTTCCGCTACGCCCTCAAGCACAGCCGCCGCTGATTCGATCACGGGCTTGTCCAATGGCAGCTTCGCGTGCACTTCGAACAGGTCTTGACCACCTGGGCTGAAGAGCCCTGATCTTTCCCTTCCCCAGACCGTCACGGGAAAGCCCTGGTCCCCGTTGCACACGAGCGGGAATCCTCCATCCTCGATCTTTTCCAGGATCCATTCATCACGCAGCGGCAATGCGATAGGACGCCCTCCATTGGAGAGTCTCCACTCCAGCCGCAGGCCGGGAAGCGCCTTCTCCATTCCATGAACGCTCTCGATTGTGCGGCGGTCTCTGCCCACAAGCGCAGGCGCGTAGACGATGAGGCCGAGTCTTTTTCGGGCGGTCATCGTTTGCACCCCGTGACAACAATATCGAGGCTCCGGTCCACCCGCTGAAGCGCGTCTTTGTGCGCCTGGGTGCTCACCCCAAGGACGAAACCATATCCACACATTGCTGCGGCCTTCCGCTCCCTATCCAGTTGCTTGATTTCCTTCTCGATCTCCCGATCCCGGACGAAGTCGCTGTACGTATCAAACTGATGGGTCTTGATCTCCCACAGCCTGCGAACGCCGACTTGCAGCGCATCGAAGCGCACACCGCCCACGAGCACGTCCATGCCGGGGTAGCGGTTCGGCGGGAACTTATCGGCGCACTCGTTATGCGGGTCGTCCTTGCCCGCATGGGGCACGGGAACAGGTTCGCAGCTGGCGCGTCCGGTCCGGTCCACGGGCACGGGCGGCACCGGGGGCTGCCAGTCCTGCCCCGCTGGCTCGGGCTCCGGCTTGGGCTTGCGTTGCGCTTCGGCTTCCCGGGATGACACCTTCGCTCCTCGTGAGGTCCCAGCTTCCTCGGGGTAGGCATGCCGCAGTTCATACGCGTCCAACGCCTCCTTGATGGCGACGCCGACCACCACCACGCCGAGCACGAGCACGGCGCCCACGGCAATCTCAGGAGCCGCCAGCACGCAGAACCCGAGCCCCACGGCCGCGGCATCCGCCGAGGCCACAGTGCATCTTCCCGTGGTGTCGTGGAACTCGAGCCGGTCATGGTCGAGGATCCGGTAGCACTTCTCCACCAGCACGGGCCAAGGCTGGGAAGCCTCACGTACGACGCACCGGCCCCCGTCCGTCCACGGCAACGTTGCTGCTCGCTGGAGGTTGGCGAACCTCGGGTTCCGGGACGCGCGCTCTCTTGGACCCGGTGCCGAGGTGGCACACGCCGAAAGCAAGAGCAGGAGTGCGGCGCAGGCGCGGAGTCGCATGGTCACGTCCCTTCAGGCGAGCCAGCGAGTCGAGGGGGCGATGCTGGCCGCATCTGGAGCATGCCAATATCTGAGAATAGAATGGATATCTCGAATAACTAGATATACGCGGACAGGGCCCGGAGCGCACCCGCGGCCTGCTTCCGCGTCGTGCGGACCCGGCCCGCTTTCTCGGATAGGGCCTGCCCGCCACGCTCCTGTCCCCGTGCCGGGCTCCCCGAAAACTTGCGCGCCGGGGGAGAGGTGCAAGGTTTTGGGGGTGCCCGCCCCGGTGAATGAAAAGCTGAACATGGTGTTTGGAGCCGCCGCTCGCGACGCGCGCCTGCGGCTGGGACTCACGCAGGCGGACGTGGCGGAGCGCGTGGGCATCGCCATGGAGGTCTACAGCCGCATGGAGCGCGGCCGCATGCTGCCCCGGGCGCAGAACCTGCGGCGGCTGTGCGACGTGCTGTCCGTCTCCGCGGACACGCTGCTGGGCGTGGGGGCCGGCGCCTCCGCGGTGTCGCCCCGCGCCACGCCGGGCCAGGAGGACTCGCTGGAGCTGCGGCGCCTGGTGCGCACGCTGCGCGAGCTGGAGCCCCGGCAGCTCAAGGCCGTGGCGCGCGTGGTGCGCACCGTGGTGTCCGTCATGCCCCCCAAGGCGGCCCCTGAGTCCCGGCCGACGCCGCGGAAGAAGCGGCTGGCCCCGGCCCGGAAGCGCCGCGCCGGCTAGCACGGCGCCAAGGGCAGACAAATCCCGCCGGACTGCAACCGCATGGCTGCCCGCCCGTTCCCCTGACCCGGGGGCCGGGCCTTCGTGAGTGCCCCTCTTACCAATGGCAGACGGGTGGGGTAGCACGGGGCGCACGCCATGCTTCCTCCCCCGACGCCCGCGGACGAGCCGCGGCGCCTCCAGGCACTGCGCTCGCTGTGTCTGCTGGACACGCCCGCGCACGAACGGTTCGACCGCATCGTGCGCGCCGCGTCGCACCTGTTCCGCGTGCCCATCGCGCTCGTCTCGCTCATCGACGAGGACCGCCAGTGGTTCAAGGCGCGCCAGGGGCTGGACGCCACCCAGACGCCGCGCGAGGTGTCCTTCTGCGGCCACGCCATCCTCTCCTCCGCCACCTTCGTGGTGCCGGACGCGCTGAAGGACCCGCGCTTCCACGACAACCCGCTGGTGCTGGGCGCCCCCTTCGTCCGCTTCTACGCGGGCCACCCCCTGCGCGCCGCGGACGGCAGCCGCGTGGGCACGCTGTGCCTCATCGACCACCAGCCCCGGGACTTCTGTGACGCGGACCGTGCCGCGCTCGCGGACCTGGCCGGCTGGGCGGAGGTGGAGCTCAACGCCCTGAAGGAGCGCGAGGCCCGCATCGCGCTGGCGCAGCAGGAGCGCTTCTTCGAAGTCTCCATGGACATGCTCTGCATCGCCACCCTGGACGGCACCTTCCTGCGCCTGTCCCGGGCCTGGAGCCGCACCCTCGGCTTCTCCGACGCGGAGCTCCACCGCACGTCCCTGGTGGACCTGGCCCTGGAGGAGGACCGCGCCGCCACCTCGCGGCACCTGGCCCGCGCGCGCGAGGGCGCCTCCGTCCTCCAGTTCGAGCACCGCGCCCGCTGCCAGGACGGCTCCTGGCGCTGGCTCCAGTGGAACGCCGTGTCGGACCCGGAGGAGGGGCTGCTCTACGCCGTCGCCCGCGACGTCACCCAGGCCCGCCTCCTGGAGGAGGAGCGCCAGCGCGTGGAGCGGATGAAGAACGAGTTCATCTCCACCGTGAGCCATGAGCTGCGCACGCCGCTCACCTCCATCCGCGGCTCGCTGGGCCTGCTGTGCGGCGGCGTGGCCGGCCCCCTGGACTCCCAGGTGGCGCAGATGGTGGGCATCGCCCACAAGAACAGCGAGCGGCTGCTGCGCCTCATCAACGACATCCTGGACCTGGAGAAGATGGAGTCCGGCCGGCTGGATTTGCACCTGGCCCCCACGGAGGTGGCGCCGCTGCTGGCCCAGGCCCTCCAGGCCCACCAGGGCTACGCGGACGAGTACGGCGTGCGCCTGGAGGCCGTGGTGGAAGCGCCCCACGCCCGCGCCCGCGTGGACGAGGACCGCTTCATCCAGGTGCTGGCCAACCTCCTGTCCAACGCCATCAAGTTCTCCCCCCAGGGCGAGCGCGTCACCCTGTCGCTCACCCGCGAGGCCGGCGCGCTTCGCGTGGACGTGCAGGATTACGGCCCCGGCATCCCGGAGGCCTTCCAGGCCCGCGTCTTCCAGAAGTTCGCCCAGGCGGACGCCTCCGACACCCGCAGGCGCCCCGGCACCGGGCTGGGCCTGAGCATCGCCCAGGGGCTGGTGGCCCGCATGGGCGGCACCCTGCGCTTCACCACCACTCCCGGGGCGGGCACCCGCTTCTCCTTCGACCTGCCGGAGTGCGAACCCGGGCCGGAAGGGGCCTGAGGGATCCACTTGCCGCCCCGCGCCCGTAACCCCCGATCCAAACCCCACTTCCCGGAGCACTCCCTCCCATGGCGAAAATCGAGAAGGTCCTGCTCGTGGACGACGAGGACGACATCCGCACCATCGGGCAGCTGAGCCTGAGCCGTGTGGGGGGATGGAAGACGGTGCTCGCGTCCTCCGGCGCGGAGGCGCTGGAGAAGGCGGGCCAGGAGGGCCCGGACCTCATCCTCCTGGACGTGATGATGCCCGGCATGGACGGGCCCACCACGTTCGGCCGGCTGCGCGCCCAGCCCGCCACCGCGAACACGCCCATCATCTTCATGACGGCCAAGGTCCAGAAGCAGGAGGTGGCGCGCTACCTGGAGCTGGGCGCGGTGGGCGTCATCGGCAAGCCGTTCGACCCCATGACGCTGCCGCAGGAAATCCGCCGCCTGGTGCCTTGATGGAACCCCGCCTGTCCAAACGCTCCGCCGCGCTGGCCGCTGGCGCCCTGGTCGTGCTGTGCGCCCTGTTCATCCTCGGCCGCCCGGGCTCCACCGCGGACCACGACCACTACCGCACCCAGCTGCGGCAGCTGCGCGTGGCCACGACGGAGCTGGAACAGGACGTGCTGCGTCAGCGCGTGGGCATGGCGGAGCTGCACGGCGCCTCCGACCGGGACTTCGACGCGCTGGCCGCCCGCGCCCGCATGCTGCGCACGGCGGCGGAGGGCTTCCTCCCGGACGAAGGCCTGCGGTCGCTCAACGCCTCCCTGGACACGTACCTGCGCGCGCTGGAGGGCTCGCGCGGCCTGCTGACGGCGGCCCTCGAGAAGGACCGCCAGCTCACCGCCCTGCGTGAGGCCTTCCCCAGGCAGGTCGCCGCCACCGCCGCCGCGCTGCCCCCGGGCGCGCCGCGTGAGCAGGTGGAGGCGCTGGGCGCGGACGTGCTGCTGGCCTCGCGCGCCCACGGGGAGGCCTCGGGCGCCCGCGTGGAGGCCTCGCTCGCGCGCCTGGCCCGGGCCCGTGAGGGACAGGCGTTGTCCGCGCCCGCCGTGGCCGCGCTGGACGGCCTGGAGGCCCGCGCGCGAGAGCTGACGGCGTTGCAGCGCTCCGCGGACGCGTCCTTCCAGGCGCTGCTGGACCACGGCGCCACCGGCGAGGCCGAGCGCCTCATCACCACGTACCTCCAGCTCCAGGAGCAGTCCCAGTCCCGCGCCGAGCGCACGCGCATCGTCCTCTTCGGCGTGTCGCTCCTGCTGGTGGGCTACGTCATCGTCGTGCTGGTGCGGCTGGCCCAGGCCTCCGCGGCGCTGGCGGAGCTCAACCGGGGGCTGGAGGCGCGGGTCGCGGAGCGCACCCAGGCCCTGTCCGCCGCGAGCGCGGAGGCGCGGGCCAGCGACGCGCGCAAGGCCGCCATCCTGGAGGCGTCGCCGGACGGCATCGTGGTGCTGGACGAGTCCGCCCGCGTCGCGGAGTTCAACCCCGCCGCGGCGGCCCACTTCCGCCTGCCGTCCGCGCGGGCGGTGGGCGCGGACTTCCTGTCGCTGGCGCTGCCCGCGACGCTGCCGGCGGCGCAGCGGGAGGCCGTGCACGCCGCGCTCCTCCAGGGCAGCGGCGCGGCGCGCGTGGAGGCGCCGTGCCTGCGCGCGGACGGCGCCGTGTTCCCCGCGGAGCTCACCTTCGCGCGCGTGCACGCGGACGGCCCCCCGCGCACCACCGTCTTCGTGCGCGACCTCACGGAGCGCAAGGCCGTGGAGCGGATGAAGAACGAGTTCGTCTCCACCGTGAGCCACGAGCTGCGCACGCCGCTCACCTCCATCCGCGGCTCGCTGGGCCTGCTGGAGAACGGCATCGTGGGCGAGCTGCCCTCGCAGGCGCTGGACATGGTGCGCATCGCGCGCACCAACACGGAACGGCTCATCCGGCTCATCAACGACATCCTGGACCTGGAGAAGATGGAGTCGGGGATGCTGGAGCTGAAGCTCCAGCCGCAGACGGCGCAGGACCTGGTGGAGGCCACGCTCGCGGGCGTGCAGGGCGTGGCGGAGGCCGCGCACGTCACGCTGCGCTCGGACGTGGAGGGCGCGCCGCAGGTGAAGGGCGACCGCGACCGGCTCATCCAGGTGCTCACCAACCTGGTCTCCAACGCCATCAAGTTCTCCCCCCAGGGCGCCTCCGTGGTGGTGGCCGCCGGCCTCACGGGGGACGGCCGGGTGCGCTTCAGCGTCACGGACCAGGGCTCCGGCATCCCGGAGGAGAAGCTGCCCCGCCTCTTCGGCCGCTTCCAGCAGCTGGACGCGTCCGACACCCGCAGCAAGGGCGGCACCGGCCTGGGGCTGGCCATCTCGCAGGCCATCGTGGAGCAGCACGGCGGCCGCATCGACGTGTCCAGCCCGCCCGGCCAGGGCGCCACCTTCCACTTCACCCTGGAGGCCCTGCGCGTCCCCGCGCCGGCCGCCGGCACGGCGCTGCCCGCGGACGAGTCGCGCCACAACGTGCTCATCGTCACCGCGGACGCGGACCTGTCCGCCCTCTTGCGCGGCCTGCTGTCGCACGAAGGCTACCGGGTGGTGCGCGCCGCCACGCTCACGGAGGCCGCGCAGGCGGTGGAGCACGCGCTGCCGGACGCGCTGGTGGTGGACACGCAGATGCCGGACGGCGTCGTGCTGGACTGGGTGCGCCGCCTGAGGGAACAGCCGCGCACGCACGACCTGCCCGTGGTGGCCCTGTCCGGGCGCTCGCAGGCGGGGACGAAGGACGCGGGCACGGCGCTGCTGGTGGACTGGCTGCCCACCCCCGTGGAGGAAACGCGGTTGCTGAAGACACTGCGTTACGCCATGCGCCAGCCGGGCCAGGCGCGCGTGCTGGTGGTGGACGACGACGCCACCACGCGCCGGGTGCTGTGCGCGCAGTTCGAGCGGCTGGGCGCGCTGTGCATCGAGGCGGCGGACGGGGAGAGCGCGGTGGCGCTCGCGCGTGACACGCCCCCGGACCTCATCGTCCTGGACGTGGGGCTGCCCCGGCTGGACGGCTTCGAGGTGGTGGACATCCTGCGCCAGGGCAAGGGCCGCGCCACGCCGCTCATCGTCTTCACCGGCCGCGAGCTGTCGCGCACCGACCAGCGCCAGCTCACGCTGGGCATCACCCGGCACCTGACGAAGGCCCGCGCTTCCGAGGAGGAGCTGGTGGCCTCCGTGCGGGAGCTGCTCAACGGACTGCTGGCCCGCCGCGACCCCGCGGCCGAGCCCCGAAAGGCGATGCCATGAGCACCGCGCGCAACGACAAGACGCTGCTCTTCCTGGAGGACGACCGCGACCTGCAGGCGCTGGTCTGCGCCTTCCTGCGGGAGAAGGGCTACCAGGTGACGCCCGCGCGCACCGCCGCGGAGGCGCGCGAGGTGCTCCAGTCCAGGCCGGTGGATGCCGCCATCGTGGACGGCCTCTTGCCGGGCATGACGGGCGCGGACTTCATCCGCGAGCTGCGCCAGACGAAGCCCGGCCTGCCGGTGCTCTTCGCGTCCGCCTTCTGGAAGGACCTGAAGAGCCACGAGCTGCTCACGCGCCAGCTGGGCGTGGCGCGCGTAGTGCACAAGCCCTACCGGCCGGAGGAGCTGGCGGTGTGGCTGGAGCAGCTCTTCGCGGTGGCGGAGCCGCCGCCTCCGCCTCCGGAGGCCCAGGAGGCGGATGAGGACGAGGAGCCCGTGGACGACTTCGCGGCGAGCCTGGCCCTCTTGAGCGCGGACTACGGCGCGAAGCTGCCGGAGCGGCTGGCCACGCTCCAGGCGCTGCTCGGCAAGGGGCGCCACGGCGACGCGGCCGCCATGGATGAGGCCTACGGCGTCGTGCACAAGCTGCACGGCACCGCGGGCAGCTACGGCTTCCGCGACGTGAGCATCGCGGCGGGCGCGCTGGAGGACGTGCTCCGTCCGGTGAAGACCGGAGGGACGCTGGACTGGGCGGCGGTGGACGCGGGCTTCCGCGCGCTGGAGGACCGCGTGTCGCTGCCGGTCCTCGCCCCGGAGCCGGAGCCGGAGGAGGAAGTCGTCGCCGCCATGGGCACGCTGCTGGTGGTGGACGAGGACGCGGCCATCCTCGCGGACGCGAAGCAGATGGGCGACCGGGAGGGCGTGCGGGTGGTGACGGCCCGCTCGGCCCAGGAGGCCTGCGCCGCGGTGGAGCGGCAGTGGGTGGACGGGGCGCTCCTGCACATGGGCTCGGAGGGGCTCGCCACCGCGAGCGCGCTCCGCGCGATGGATGGCCACCAGTCCCTGCCGCTGGCCTTCTCCAGCACGGGCGCGGGCCTCCAGGAGCGAGTGCACGCGGCGCACGCGGGCGCGTCGCTGTTCCTGCCCCGGCCCTTCACCCAGCAGGACTTCGCCACCGCGGCGGAGCGGCTGGTGGCGGCGCGCAGGCTGGAGCGCGCCAAGGTGATGGTGGTGGACGACGACCCGGAGGCGGTGCGCGCCCTCTCCCAGGCGCTGGTGAGCGACGCGGTGGAGGTGGTGGGGCTGGAGAACGCCTACGGCCTCTTGGACGCGCTCGCGCAGCACCGCCCGGACCTGCTGCTGCTGGACGTGCAGATGCCCGGGCCCAGCGGCTTTGATTTGTGCCGCATCCTGCGCCTGACGCCGGAGTGGCAGGAGCTGCCCATCCTGCTCATCACCACGCAGGTGGGGCTGGAGTTCCGGCTGGCCGCGTTCCAGGCCGGCGCGGATGACTACCTGGCCAAGCCCGTGCTGAAGGAGGAGCTGCGCGCCCGCGTGCACGCGCGGCTGGAGCGGGCGCGGCTGTCGCGCGAGCGCACGGAGCGCGACGCGCTCACCGGCCTCATGCTGCGCCGCCCCTTCGTGGAGGCGGTGGCCACGCGGCTGTCGGAGGCGCGCCGGAGCGACAAGCCGCTGGCGCTGTGCTTCCTGGACGTGGACCACTTCAAGAAGGTGAACGACCAGCACGGCCACCTCGCGGGCGACCGCGTGCTGATGCGGCTGGGGCGGCTGCTGGGGGCGCGCTTCCGCCGCGAGGACCTGCGCGCCCGCTGGGGCGGCGAGGAGTTCGTCGTCGCGCTGCTGGGCGAGTCGCCGGAGAGCGCGAAGGAGATCCTCTCCCGCACGGCGGAGGAGCTGGCGGGGATGTCCTTCGAGAGCGACGAGGGCAAGACCTTCCACGTCACCTTCAGCGCGGGGCTCGCGGTGGCGCCCATGGACGGCACCACCCTGGACGAGCTGCTGCGCGCCGCCGACGCCCGGCTCTACCGGGCGAAGGAGAACGGCCGCAACCGCATCGAAACGGAGTGACGCCCGCGCGTCACGGCTCCGCCAGCATGAGCAGTCCGCGCGACATGTCGATGGCGTAGATGTGCCCGTCGCCCGGCACGCGGATGCCGATGGCCCCCTGGTAGAGGCTGTCGGTGCTGTGCGGGTGCGCTTCCTGGAAGGAGTCGAAGGCGGCGATCTCCTTCGGGTTCTCGGGCTGGGCCACGTCGAAGACGCGCACGCCCTCGTGGTACCAGGCCACGTAGAGCCGCGTGCCCTTCAGCACCATGTTGTGGATGGACGTCTGCGGGCGCTTCTTCACCTGCCCGATGAGCTTGATGTTCGCCGGGTCGGTGACGTCCAGCACGCGCAGGTGCGCGCCAAAGCGCTCGCCGCCCTCGAAGGCGATGGTGCGCCCGTCGATGGTGCCCACCGCGTTCGCGTGGCTGTACTGGCCGTTGAAGGCATACGTGCCCAGCACGGGCGACAGGTCCGCGCGCTTCACGTCCAGGACGACGTAGCCCGTGCGCGTGTGGTTGACGTAGAGCCGGTCCTGGTAGGCGAACGCGTCGTGCGGGTAGCTGACCCCCTCTTCACGCGGCACGGAGATGCGGTTGAGCAGCTGGGGCTCCAGCGGCGAGCGCACGTCGAACAGGAGCGTCTCGCCGTTGGGGGACGGGGACATGGCGTACAGCCGGTCGCCGTCCACGAACACGGTGTGCACGTTGATGGCGCCGCCGGGCAGCGCGCGCACGTACCGCGGGGCCGCGGGGTCCGTGATGTCGTAGACGACGACGCCGGAGTCTCCGCTGGCGACGTAGAGCGCGTCCCCCTTGGCCCAGACGCCGTTCCAGTAATTGTCGTTGGGCAGGTTCAGGCGGGTGACGAGGACCGGGTGGGCCGGGTCGCTCACGTTGACGACGCTCAGGCCGCCGGGCTCACCGCGCCGGGGGAGGGACACCACGTAGGCGTGGCCCTTGGTGACGTAGACGTCCACGGGGTCGCCCACCGGGATGGCCGTCTCGGAGACGAGGCGCAGGGGCTGGGCGCCGGTGGGCTCCTCCCGGGACAGGTTCATCCGCTGGGCGTGGAAGGTCCCGGAGTAGTCCGGCACGCCGTCGGTGCAGCGCACGAAGCAGCCGGTGAGGTGGCCGGGCTCCGGCACGCGGCAGCCCGCGAGCGCGTACCGCTGCACCTGCTTCGCGGAGTTGGTGAGCTCCCCGGTGATGAAGAACCCCTGGGGCCCCAGCTCTTGATGCACGAGGGGACGGCCCAGGAAGCTGGGGGTGGTGTCCAGGCGGAAGCCCGCGCCGAACGTGCTCGTGGCGTTGTAGCGGAAGATGGCCTGGTAGACGCCGGACGGCTCCAGCGCGCCCACCGCCCGCAGGTCACAGCCCGCGAGCGGGAAGCTGGACGAGTCCGAGCAGTTCGCGCGCGGCTGCGCATAGCTCGCGTCCATGCAGGGCTCGGTGGGGACCGCGTCCACGTAGTCCGTGAGCTCGACCACGGGCTTCGGAGGATCCACCGTACCGGCGTCCGGAACGGGCACGGGAGGGGACGGGTCGGTGTCGCTACAGCCGGACAGGGACAGGGCGCAGGCGAACAGGCCCGTGCCCAGGAGGCGAAGGGAAGACGTCATGGGGTGGCTGGCTCCAGCTTGGGGCTTCGCGGTCCACGGCCGGCGCGCGAGGCCCTGGGGAGTCTAAGCCAGAGGAAGTAAGTCCTGTCAGGGGGTAGCGCGAGGCGCGAGCAGGCTGAGTCGACCGGAGCGCCGCAAGCGGTGCAGCAGTCGGACGGCTTCAGGATAGAACGCCTCGCGCTGCTCGGTCAGCATCTGGCTGAAGTAGGTGCTCTTGAGCTCGTCCCAGTAGCCCTCAATCCAGTTGAGGGTTTCCGAGGTGTACGAAGGCAGCCGCAAGACGCGCACCTGGGGCTTGGCGGCCTCAAGGGCGACTTGGGCGCGGTGGGAAGTGAAGGGGCCGCCGTTGTCGAGGACGAGCACGATGCGTCTGTCCGTCCGTTTTGCTCGCGCCACCAGCTTTCCGAGGAGCGACAGAAAGAGGGCGGTGGTGACGCTCTTGGGCTGGTAGGCGAAGAGGAAGTGCCTGCTGGGAAAGCGGATGGCCCCCACCACACCCACTCGCACATTCTTGCCCGGAGTGGGCACCAGCAGCCGCTGCCCTTTGCGCCGCCACACGGAGCGCGTCACCGGGAGCAGGTTGAAGTGAACGCCGTCGGCGTACCAGAGTTCGAAGTCGGCCCGGGGCTGCCGGGCGGCCTTCTGCAGACGGTGCAGGCGCCTGAAGGCGCGTGCTTTTTTCCTCCTCGTCCGCCAAGTGTCGGGTGGTGAGCTTGGCGCGCCGCCACACATAGCCGTGGCTCATCAGCACTTCGCCCACCCACCGCGCGCTCAAATGCACGCCGGTGCGTTGCCAGAGGTACGCGGCCAGACGTGCACGCGTCCAGCGAGCAAATGCAAAGCCCAGTTGCTCCGGTGCCGTTTCCACGGTGCGCATCAGGAGCCTCAGGTAGTTGGAGGACACGCTCGACGGACGGCCCGGACGAGCCGCATCAGCCAGTCCCGCCAGCCCGTGCTGACGCCAGCGGTGGCGGCAGCGCTGGACGGTGCGCGTGGTAACTCCCAGGGCCGTGGCGATGTGCGAAGCGCTCTGGCCTTGAGCGCTCAACAGCACGATGGCCGCTCGCAGCGCTACCCCTTCCGGGGCCTGCTGCCGAAGGGCGCGTACCAACTGGCGCCGCTCAACTGCCGTCAGCTCCAATTTTCGGTGCTGGTGGGGCACTTCGCCGCTCCTTCTGTACGACCGGAGGAGCGGCAATTCTATCCCCTGACAGGACTTACTTCCTCTGGCTTAGCTCAAGGCTGCTCGGAGAGGACGAGCAGCCCCCGGGACGTGTCCACGACGTAGATGAACCCGTCCCCCGGTACGCGGATGCCGATGGCGCCCTCGAACGTGCTGCCCGTGCGTCCCGGGTCCGTCTCCCGGAAGGTGTTGAAGTACGCGACCTCGCGAGGCTTCGGCGGGAAGGACACGTCCAGCACCCGCACGCCCTCCTGGTAGTACGCGACGTACAGCTTCGTGCCCTGGAGGATCATGTTGTGGATGGAGGTCTCCTGGCGCAGGCCGTACTCGCCAATCAGCTTCATGTTCGCGGGGTCGGTGACGTCCAGCACGCGCAGGTGGGAGCCCGCGTATTCACCGCCCTCGAAGGCGAGGGTGCGGCCCGCGAAGGTGCCCACCGCGCTCGCGTGGGCGTATTGCCCGTCGAAGAAGTACCCGCCCAGCGGCTGGACGTGCTCCGCGTCCGTCACGTCGAAGGCCTGGTAGCCCGCTTCCGTGTAGCTCACGTAGAGGCGGTCCTCGTACACGAAGGCGTCATGGGGGCCGCTCCCGCCCACGCCCAGGGACACGCGGTTGAGCTCCACGGGCGCCAGCGGTGACGACACGTCGAGGATGAGCACCGCGTCGCCGGGCGACGGGGCCATGGCGTAGAGCCGGTCGCCCTTCACGAACACGGTGTGCACGTCGAGGGGGTCGTTGGGCACGGCGCGCACGTACCGCGGATCCGCCGGGCTGGAGATGTCGTAGACGATGACGCCCGAGCTGGCGCTCGCGATGTAGAGCGCGTCGTCCTTGGCCCAGACGCCGTTCCAGTACGTGTCCCCGGGCACCTGAATCGTCTTCGTGAGCACCGGGTGCGAGGGGTCCCTCACGTCGAGCACCGACAAGCCGCCGGGCTTGCCGACCGTGCCGACCAGCACCCCGATGGACACCACGTACGCGTGGCCCTTCGTGACGTAGACGTCCACCGGCATGCCCAGGGGGACGGAGGACTCGGACACGAGGGTGAGGCCGGAGGACTCCGCCTCCCCGCGCGCCCGGATGCCCGGCCGCGCCGCGGTGAAGGTGCCCACGAGGCCGACCTTGCCCTGCGAGCACTGGGCGTAGCAGCCGTTGATGCGGTCGGGCGTGGGCCGGGTGCAACCCATGAACACCAGGTCCCGGGCCGGCGAGAAGCGCGTGGCCGGAAGGGTGGACGCGGTGAAGAACGAACCCGCGCCAACCTCCTGCCGGGTCAGCGGCCGGCTGGAGAGGGTGCCCGGCCCTCCCTCGAGCGGAAGCCGGAGGAGGTAGCCGGAGAGGGCGGAGGAGCCCGTGGAGGGGCGGGCATCCAGGTAGTAGAAGCCCGTGCTGTCCAGGTCATCGAACGCACCCGCGGGGCAGGTGGACCGGTCGAAGAGGGACGCGTCGTCACACGCGGTGACCGCGTCCCCGACGGCGAGCTTGAAGGCACAGTCCGAGAAGGGCCCCAGGTCCACGTGGTCGGTGCGCTCGGGGAGCGCCTCCGCGCCGCCGTCCCAGGGCACGGTGTCCGTCCCGGCATCCGGAGCACCCGCATCCGGGTCGGACGAGGAACCCGAATCCACGGGCACGTCCGAGCCCGCGTCCCCGGTGGAAGGGGGCGATGACGTGGAGCAGCCAGTCAGGGCCAGGGTGGTGGTGAGCAGCAGGAGCCGGCGGAAGAGTGGGGCCATGGGAACGTCCTCGTCGAAGGTCGGCCCGGGGAACGTTCCCGCCACGCGGAGTGACGGAAGTCCCCGCCATCCGGCAAGCATCTCCCGGCGAGCAGGGAAGCCCCTTGCGCACCGGACCGGCTAGGCTCACGCGCACCTCATGCCCCTCACGCGTCTGGACATCGCAGGCTATCGCTCCGTGCGTCAGCTCCACCTGGAGCTGGGGCCGGTGACCGTGGTGGTGGGGCCCAACGGCAGCGGCAAGACGAACCTGTACCGCGCGCTGTACCTGCTCGCGGCGGCGGCGGAAGGGCGGCTCGCGCGCACGCTGGCGGAAGAAGGCGGCGCGCCAAGCGTGATGTGGGCCGGCCCGCGTGACCCGAAGAAACCAGCGCGCGTGCGCGTGACGGTGGACCTGGACGACCTCACCTACGAGCTGCAATGCGGCGTGGTGCCCCATGCGCCCGGGGAGCCGCGACCGACGATGTTCACCCTGGATCCGGAGGTGAAGGAGGAGCACCTCTGGGCGCACTCTGGAGGCAAGCGGCTGGTGTTGATGGAGCGCAAGGACCGCACGGCCTTCATCCGCGACGCGGACGGCAAGCGCATCACGTTCCCCACGGAGCTGTGGGGCGCGGAGTCGGTGATGGATCAGCTCTCCGAACCGCACCGCTTCCCAAGGTTGGGCGAGGTCCAGCGCACGCTGAGCGCGTGGCGCTTCTACCATCACTTCCGCACGGACCCGGACGCGCTGCCCCGCCACCCGCAGGTGGGCGTGCGCACGCCGGTGCTCGCGTCCGACGGGCGCGACCTCGCGGCGGCGCTCCAGACCATCTGGGAGATCGGCGACGAGCGCGCCCTGGAGCAGGGCATCGACGACGCCTTCCCCGGAGCCAGGCTGGAGGTGCGAGCGGAGGACGGCCGCTTCAGCCTCTTCCTGCACATGCCCGGCCTGTCCAGGCCCATGTCGGCCGCGGAGCTGTCGGACGGGACGCTGCGCTACCTGTGCCTGCTGGCGGCGCTGCTCAGCCCCAGACCGCCGCCGTTCCTCGCGTTGAACGAACCGGAGACCAGCCTGCACCCGGACCTGCTGGAGCCCCTGGGCCGGCTCATCGTGCGAGCGTCGGAGTACAGCCAGGTCTGGGTGACGACGCACGCGGAAGCGCTCGCGAGCGTCATCGCCGACAAGACCGGGACCTCTCCCGTGCACCTGGAGAAAGAGCAGGGCGCGACGACGGTGAAGCGGGACAGGAGCGACGAATGACGCCCGGGCTCTACCTCACGCACAAGCCCGTGGGCGCCACCAGCTTCGCCACGGTCAGGGCCTTCCAGGAGGAGGCCCAGGCGACGCGGCCCGGCCGCCGCACGGCGCTGGTCCACGGCGGCACGTTGGATCCGTTCGCGGAAGGGCTGCTGCTGATGCTGGTGGGCCCGGCCACGCACCTCTTCGAACACCTGCACGCGGCGCCCAAGGTCTACGAGGCCCGCGTGGAGTGGGGCACGGAGATGGACACCGGAGACCTGCACGGCCGCCCCGTGCACCAGGCAGACGCCTCCGCGCTCACGCCCGAGCGCCTCGACGAAGCGCTGCGTCCGTTCCTCGGCTGGACGGAGCAGGTCCCGCCCGCCACCAGCGCGAAGAAGCTCGGAGGCGAGCCCGCCTACCGCAAGGCCCACCGGGGCGAGGCCGTGGACCTGCCCCCGTCGCGCGTGTACCTCCACGCCGCGCGCTGGCTGTCGCACGACCTGCCCCGGACCAGCGTGTTGGAGCTCACCTGCCGGGGCGGCTACTACGTCCGTTCCCTGGCCAGGGACCTGGGCCGCTCACTCGGCTGCGGCGCGCACCTCTCCGCGCTGAAGCGCACCGCCATCGGTCCGTGGAAGGACCCGGGCCCCGGCCATCGCATCGAGCTGCACGGCCGCGACCTGCTCCCCTGGACACCCTCACGCGTCCTCACGGATCAGGACGTGGGAGCCCTGCGCCAGGACCAGTCCATTCCCCTCGCGCCGCTCCAGCCACCGGACTGGCGCCTCCCGCCGGGCTACCCGGAGCCACCCGGCCCGGTGCGAGGCTTCCACCAGGGGAAGTTGACCTTCCTGCTCACCCCCGGGGACGGCGTGCTCACCCCCGAGACAGAGCTGCGAGGCGGCGTCTGAAGGCTGTCCGGTGAAACCGTCCCGGGGCTTCGCGCGTATCCGCACCGTGCGCCGGAAGTGATGCTTCCGGTCACCACCCCGGGGGCGGGGGGGATGGTGACTGTCATCACCGCTGGTGACTGTTGTCACCACCCCGGCTTTCGCGTCCTCGCCGCGTAACCCCATGGAATCATTCAGGGTGTGCAGGCACGCAGGGCTGGCACGACGCGCGCAATAGGTCCCGGCATGACCGCTTCCGCAACGGAAGCCGCTCCAACCGGAGATCAAAAATGACCACCATCAAGTCCACCGTCACCACCTCCCTGAACAGCAACGCGGCGCTCGGCAAGCAGGAGGCCGCCCTCCTGAAGGGGTCCTCCTCCCCCGCGAAGCAGGCCGCGGAGATGAAGGCGACGCTGAACAACATGAAGGCGCAGGTGGAGGGCCTGAAGTCGCAGCTCGCGGAGCTCAAGGCCAACCAGCACCTCGGTGACCAGTTCACCACCGGTGGCCGCGGCTGCTGGACGCCCCCCAACGACAACTGGCAGCCCAAGGACCTGGGCGCCATGGTGGAGATGAACAAGCTGAACCAGACCCAGGGCCCCATCGGCGCCGAGCAGTTCGCGGACAGCATCGAGGCCGCCGTCGGGGACCTGGACGGCCAGGCCGCCTCCGGTGAGTACCGCGCCGTCGCGGACTGGGCCGCCAACAACCGCGAGCGCCTCACCCCGGAAGCCCGCCAGGTGATGGACATCTACAGCAAGTACGCGGCGCTCTCCCAGTCGCGCGGCGAGTCCGGCATCCCCCAGGGCGACTTCAAGAAGATGCTCGCGGAGATGCGCGACGTGGGTGACGCCGGCGCGAAGAAGGCGCTCGCCAACCTGGACAGCAAGACCCACGGCGGCACGGTGTCCGGCCAGGACATGGCCCGCGCCATCCAGACGGGCACCGCGGACCACGACGGCCAGGCCGCCGGCGCGGAGCTGAAGGAGTTCGAGAAGTGGGCCACCAAGAACGAGAGCCGCCTGTCCCCGGAGGCCAAGGAGGTCCTGGACGTCTACCGCAAGGCCGCCAAGGCCGCGCAGGCGGAAGGCCGCTCCGGCCTCACCGACAAGGAGACCGCCGCCCTCAACAAGGAAATGCGCAAGGTGGGCACAGGTGACGTGAGCGCTCGCAAGGCCACGGAGGCGCTCGACAAGGAGCAGGGCCCCATCTCCGGCGAGGACCTCACCAAGGCCATCAAGGACGGCATCTCCGACACCGACGGCCACTCCTCCACCTCCGAGCTGAAGGAGTTCGAGAAGTGGGCCGCCAAGAACGAGAGCCGCCTCACGCCCGAGGCCAAGGAGGTCCTGAAGACCTACCAGCAGGCCGCGAAGAAGGCCGGCCCGGAGGGCATGACCCAGAAGGAGGCCGACGCCATGTTCAAGAAGATGGAGGGCTTCAAGACCTTCCACGACAGCTCCATGCGCAACGCGCTGGAGGGCCTGGACTCCAAGAAGGGGAAGATCTCCGGCAGCGACCTGACCGCCGCCATCGAGAAGGGCGCGGGGGACCTGGACGGCCAGGCGGCCGGCACCGAGTTCACCGACACGATGAAGTGGGCGCGCCAGAACTACGACCGCCTCACGCCGGAGGCGAAGAAGGTCGTGGACACCTACGAGAAGTACGCCACCCGCTCGCAGGCCCAGGGCTCCACGGGCATCGACCAGAAGGACTTCAAGAAGATGATCAACGAGATGAAGTTCATCAGCAACCCGCGCCCCACGCGCCCGGTGTTCTTCTCGGCCTGATGTGAAGCAGGGGGGATAGCCACACGCATCCAGGGTTGTTCCCGCCGGTCGCCCGGCGGTGAACCCAGAGGTGCCCCGGACCTTCGGGGGAGGGTCCGGGGCCCTTTCATTTGCGGGCCAGGCTCAGGCTCGGAGCCTCAGTGCTTCTTCGCCTTGGCGATGGTGGCGTGCGCTTCCTTCACCACGTTCTCCACGGTGAAGCCGAACTTCTGCTGCAGCGCCTTGATGGGCGCGGAAGCACCGAAGCTGCGCATGCCGATGACGCTGCCCGTGTGCCCCACCCAGCGCTCCCAGCCGAACGCCGCGCCCTTCTCCACGGAGACGCGGGCCTTCACGTCCGGGGGCAGCACGCTGTCCTGGTAGTCCTGGGGCTGCTGCTCGAACAGCTCCCACGACGGCATGCTCACCACGCGCGCCTTGACGCCCTCGGCCTTGAGCTTCTCCGCGGCCTCCACCACCAGCGCCACCTCCGTGCCCGTGCCGATGAGGATGACGTCCGGCTTTCCGCCCTCCGCCTCCAGCAGCGTGTACGCGCCCTTGGCCACGCCGGACGCCGGCGCGAACTTCGTGCGGTCCAGCGTGGGCACCGGCTGACGCGACAGCACCAGCACCACCGGGTGGTGCTGCTGCTGGGCGATGTAGCGCCACGCCTCTGTCACCTCGTTGGCGTCACCGGGGCGCAGCACGATGTTGCCCGGCACCGCGCGCAGGGACATCAGCTGCTCCACCGGCTGGTGCGTGGGGCCGTCCTCGCCCAGGCCAATGGAGTCGTGCGTGAAGATGTGGATGGACGGAATCTCCATCAGCGACGACAGGCGCATGGCGGGGCGCTCGTAGTCACTGAAGATGAGGAACGTGGCGCCGTAGCCGCGCACGTGGCTCAGGTTGAGGCCGTTGACGATGGAGCCCATCACGTGCTCGCGCACGCCGAAGTGGATGTTGCGGCCCGAGTACTCGCCCGGCTTCATCGACGTGGAGCTGGAAATGTACGTCTTCGTGGACGGGTTCAGGTCCGCGGAGCCGCCCACCAGCCACGGGTAGTTCTTCGCCAGCGCGTTGAGCACCTTGCCGCCGGACTCACGCGTGGCCATGCCCTTCGCGTCCGCGGGGAACACCGGCAGCTCCTTGTCCCAGCCGGCCGGCAGCTCGCGCTTGAGCAGCGCCTCCAGCTCCTGCGCCAGCTCCGGGTGCTGCTTGCGGTAGTCCGCCAGGGACTTCTCCCACGCCTCGCGCAGGCTCTTGCCGCGAGCCCCCAGGCGCTCCTGGAAGCGCTGCTGCACGCCGTCGGGCACCAGGAACTGCGCGTCCTCGGGCCAGCCGTAGGCCTTCTTGGTGGCCTTGATTTCGTCCGCGCCCAGCGGCTCGCCGTGGGCGCTGGCGGAGCCCTGCTTCTTGGGCGACCCGAAGCCGATGAACGAGTTGACGATGATGAGCGTGGGCTTGCCGCGCTCGTCCTTGAAGGACTTGTAGGCCTTGGACAGCGCGTCCAGGTCGTTGGCGTCGGTGACCTTCAGCACGCGCCAGCCGTAGCCCTCGAAGCGGCGGCCCACGTCCTCCGTGAAGGCCAGGTCGGTGCTGCCGTCGATGGAGATGTGGTTGCTGTCGTAGATCCAGCACAGGTTGGGCAGCTGGAGGTGGCCCGCGAGCGACGCGGCCTCGGACGCCACGCCCTCCATCATGTCGCCGTCGCCGCACAGCGCGTAGACGTCATGGGTGAACAGGTCGAAGCCCGGCTTGTTGAAGTGGCTGCCCAGCCACTTGCTGGCGATGGCCATGCCCACGCTGTTGGAGACGCCCGCGCCCAGCGGGCCGGTGGTGGTCTCCACGCCGGTGGTCCAGTGGTACTCCGGGTGGCCCGGCGTGGCGGAGTCCAGCTGGCGGAAGTTGCGGATGTCGTCCAGCGACACGGCCGGCACGTCCAGGACCTTGGCGTCCTTCACGCGCTTCACGCCCGCCAGGTGCAGCAGGCTGTAGAGCAGCATGGACGCGTGGCCGTTGGACAGGATGAAGCGGTCGCGGTCCGGCCAGTTCGGCGTGGCCGGGTCGTAGCGCAATTCCTGCTGCCACAGCTGGTAGGCCACGGGAGCCAGCGCCATGGGCGCGCCCGGGTGGCCCGAGTGGGCCTTCTCCACCGCGTCCATGGACAGCGTGCGGATGGTGTTGATTGCCTGGGTATCGATCTTCTCGGTCGTCATGCGGCCTCCCGCGCTGAGCCTGCGTCGCGGGCGCACCATGCCGTAACCGGGGCCGCCGCGCCGCACCAAACGCGCCCGTCCGTCGGCAGGCACACCGACGGTCAGGCGGGGGGCCGGGGCTTTTTTCCGGGAATTACCGCCGGGCCGCCATGCCCCGGGGCGTCTTCCCCCGCGTCAGGTGATTCACCGCCTCACCCAGCCCCTCCACGGTGAGGGCGAACATGGGGAACACGTTGGCGATGACCGCGATGGTGCCCGTGCGCCACGACCCGCGAGGCTCCGGGTTGAGCCACACGTTGCGCTCGAAGTGCTGCGCCAGCTGCATCATCCACGTGAGCCCTTCCAGCCCCTCCTGCCGGTACTGGCCATTGGCATCCGTGCGGATGCCCAGCTCATACGGAGCCATGGACGCATCACCCACCATCACCAGCTTGTGATGCCTTCCCACCTGCGCGGTGAGCTCCGGCACGGTGATGCCGCCGCTCAGCTGCGGCGTGGCGTACAGCTTCCCGTAGACGCAGTTGTGGAAGTAGTAGGTCCGCAGCTCCTTGAAGTGCGTGGCCTGGCTGGCGACGCTGAACAGCCGGCTCACCAGGTGCGCGTACGGGTCCATGGAGCCGCCCACGTCCATGCACAGCACCACGCGCGTGTTGGGCCGGCGCGGCGGACGCGTCACCACCTCCAGCTCCCCCGCGTTCTTCGCGGTGGCGGCGATGCTCTCGTCCACGTCCAGCTCCTCCGCCGCGCCCTCGCGCGCGAAGGCCCGCAGCTTGCGCAGCGCCACCGCCATCTGCCGCGTGTCCAGCACCACGTCGTCGCGGTAGCCCGCGTACTTGCGCGCGCCGGCCTGCCACAGCGCCTGGCCCTGCCGCCCGCCCGTGCCGCCAATGCGCACGCCCTGCCGCGCCATGCCGTTGTTGCCAAAGGCAGACGCGCCGCCCGTGCCCACCCAGCGCGTGCCGCCGTCGTGGCGCTCGGTCTGCTCCTTCAGCCGCTGCTCCAGCTGCCGGCGCAGTTCCTCCGGGTCCCACTGCTCCAGCAGCGCCAGCTCCTCCGGGCTCAGGTCCGTGCGCTCCTTCGCCTCCTCCAGCCAGGACAGGAGCTCCTCGGTGAGCTTCAGCGCGTCGGACGCGACGCCCTGGAAGTGCGCGAGGAACGCCTGGTCAAAGGCATCCAGCTGCGTCTCCGAGTGCACCAGGAGCGCGCGTGCCACGTGGTAGAACCCATCCAGGCTGCTGTCATGCAGCCCGGCCTTCAGCGCCCCGGCCAGGGCGAGCGCCTCCTGCGCGCCCACCTTCACCCCGCGCTTTCGCAGCTCGTAGAAGAACGGCAGGAACATGGCGTGGTCCCCGGGCCCTTACGCGCGCGTCCGCCGGCCGCGCCCGAAGGCCTCGGCCACCGCCACCAGGTCCTGCTCCTTCTTGAGCAGCGCGCCCAGGAACGGCAGCTGCTCCTCCAGCTTCAGCTCCACCACGCCGTTGGCCTTGAGCACGGAGATCCAGTCGATGAGCTCGCTCGTGGAGGGCCGCTTGCGCAGCCGCGTCATCGCGCGCAGCTCGTAGAAGACCTTGAGCGCCTGGTCCGCCAGCGCCGGGTCCAGCCCCGGGTGGTGCACGTCCACGATGCGCTGCATGAGCTCGCGCTCCGGGAAGTCGATGAAGTGGAACACGCACCGGCGCAGGAACGCGTCGGGCAATTCCTTCTCGTTGTTGCTGGTGATGAGCACGACGGGGCGGTTCTTCGCCACGACCTCGTCGTTCGTCTCGGAGATGCGGAAGCGCATCCGGTCCAGCTCGTGGAGCAGGTCGTTGGGGAACTCCAGGTCCGCCTTGTCCACCTCGTCAATCAGCAACACCACGCGCTCCGGTGAAGCGAACGCCTCGCCCAGCGGCCCCAGGCGGATGTATCGCCGGATGTCTCGCACGTCCCCGTCCCCGAAGCGCGAGTCATAGAGCCGCTGCACGGTGTCGTAGACATACAAACCATCCTGCGCGCGCGTGGTGCTCTTCACGTGCCAGGTGAGCAGCTTCAATCCCAGTCCCTGGGCAATCGCTTCCGCCAGGAGCGTTTTGCCGGTGCCGGGCTCGCCCTTGACCAGCAGGGGGCGCTGGAGCGTGAGGGCGCAATTGACGGCGGCCTGCAGGCCCTCGCTCGTGAGGTAGGAGTCGGTGCCGCGGAAGCGAACAGGAGTGGGAACCGGAGTCATGGTTGGTTCCTTTAACATCCTGGGGAATGTTTCCATCCCTCGACAGGCGGATGGGTGTATATCCTGCCCCACATGGCCCCACTTTCACTTGAGACCGAACTCCGCGACATGGTTCGCCGCGAGTTGCAACTGCAACTGGCTCCCGTTCAGAAGGCCGTGGCCCGTATGGCCAAGGGGCTGGATGCGCTGGATGCCCTGCGCGCGGTGACCGACCGCCTGGCGCCGCTGTCCAGCCGCCTGGGTGCCGTGGCCGGCGTGCGCACGCCCACGCTGGCGCCGGAGCCGGTCGTCCGCCGGGGCCCGGGCCGTCCGCCCAAGTCCGCCGCCGCGAAGTCCGCCCCGGCCGCGAAGTCCGCGCCCGCCGCGAAGACGCCGGCCGCGAAGGCCGCGCCCGTGAAGGCGGCCGCCGCGAAGTCCCCGGGCCGTCCTCCGAAGGCCGCCGCCGCGGAAGACACCCAGGCCTGCGCCGTCATCGGATGCAAGCGCCAGAGCCGCTCCAAGGGCTACTGCTCGGCGCACTACCAGAAGCTGCGCCTGCTCATCCGCACCGGCCGCCGCCCGGACGCGTGGGTGGATGGCGCGAAGTCGCAGTCGGTCCCGGACGTCACGCTGCCTCGCGGCCGCGCGGGCAGCCAGGCGCTGAAGGAAGCCGCGAAGCCGGCCGCGCCCGCAGCTCCGCCCAAGCCCAAGGCCTGGGTGCGCAAGAAGGGCTCCAGCGGCGGCATGGTGTCGCTGACCTGACGGAGGACGTCGTCCGCGCGCCTCCCCGCGTGGCGGGTCGCCCCGAGCGGCCCGCCGTGCGTGCCTCGGTCCCGACACGCGCTGCTTCCTTCGATTGACATGCGGGCCGTGGAGGTGTGAATCCCGGCTCCATGAGCGAGCAATATCCAGTCACCGTCGCGGTCCGCCGTCCCGACGGTCAGGTGGAGCAGGTCCGGGTGGGCACGGCGTACAAGAACGGCGACGGCTTCACGCTGCAGCTGGGTGAGCTGTCCATGAGCGCCACGCCCGTCGCGGCGGCTCCGGCGGCCTACCGTCGCCCCGCGGCCTCGGGCGCCCCGTCCGGCGGTGGGGGTGGCGGCGACGGCACGCTCCTCCCCAACTACGGCCGCAGCAAGGGCGCCCCCGTCTACGGCGCCAGCCTCCAGGACCTGGAGTTCTACGCCAACGGCGCGCGCCGCTCCCTGGCGGACCCCAGCAAGTCCCGGTGGCACGACAAGGAGCGCCAGCTCCTGGCCGCCATCGAGACGGAGATTGCCCGGCAGCGCGGTGAGGGCGGCGGCGGCGAACCGCCCGCGCGTGGCGGCGGTGGAGGCCGGGGCGGTGGCTACGGCGGCGGCTACGGCGGCAACCCGCCGGACGACGGCGACATCCCGCCCCCCGGCGACGACGACAACATCCCGTTCTGAGCAAGACCCTGGCCCCGCGGCCCTCGACGGCCGCGGGAGATCCAATCGGTCCCGGTTTACGCAATACAGGGGGGAACGCAGCGCTGGACCCAAGGCGAGGACACCGTGAGCGCTCCCGGTGTTCACTAGAGGTGAATTGACACGCCGCGTGTGGTTCATTCCGCTTCGGTTGCTTCACTTTTGAACCGTTCCCCATCCTGCGGATTTCTCTGGGTTCAGGGGCTGTTCTGTCATCGCGTGTACTTCACGGGTGACGCAGCCAAGGAGCGGAACTCCGTCATTCCAAGGGCTTAGGGAGTGGCCTGGAACGTGCTCTATGCATGCGTGCCAGGGAATCCATCCCGTCCGGCGAGGCTGTGAAATCGCGAGGCCATGGAAATGACCGAACGGGTGTGTGTGGTGGGCGCCGGTTCCTTCGTCCCTACGCGGACCATCTCCAACGAGCGGATCGCCAGGGCGATCCCCGGCTGGTCGGCCGCCCGCATCGAAGAGAAGATTGGCATCAAGGAGCGCCGCTTCCTCTGGGACTTCGATGAGGAGACGGGCCGCGCCATCCCCCCGCCGGACGACGTGCTGGGGCGCTTCTACCCGGCGACGAACACGGACATGTGCGAGGTGTCCCTGCGCCAGGCCCTGTCGCGCGGCGGCGTGGACCCCAAGGAGCTGGACGCGCTGTTCGTGGTGACGTGCACCCCGGACGCGCCGCACTTCAACCACGACGCCATGGCGCTGCACGAGCGGCTGGGCCTGCGCGAGGACGCCTTCGCGCTGGTGGTGGACGACGGCTGCGGCGGCACGCCCTACGTGCTGGACCTGGTGCGCAAGATGATGGAGGGCGGCCGCTTCCGCACGGTGGCGGTGGTGGCCTCGGCGTTCACCTCGCCGCTGCTCAACCGCGAGGTCTACACGGACGAGCTGCCGCCCACGCCGGGCCGCCCCAAGGCGCTCAATGCCTACCTGTCCATGTATGTCTTCGGGGATGGCGCGGGCGCGGTGGTGCTGCGCAAGCAGGAGGGTGACGAGGACGGCCCGGGCATCCTCTCCTCGTTCTCCGGCAACGCGTACGCGGAGCTGGTGGCGCGCCGGGGCGGCGGCATGCTGAAGCTGCCCTATCAGCCGGGGCGCACGCGCCCGGCCGAGATGGCCTTCGTGGTGGATGGCTTCAAGGTCGCGCGCAGCTACCCGGAGTACATGCAGAAGTGCCTGGACGCGGTGCTCACACCGGCCGTGCGTGATCAGGTGAAGCGCTACTACTTCCACCAGCCCAACAAGCGGGTGATGGACTCGTTCGTGAACCGCGCGGGCCTGCCGAAGGAGGCCGTGGCCTGCAACGTGGACCGGATTGGAAACACGTCCGCGGCCGGCATGTTGATTCTCCTGGCGGAGGACCTGGAGCAGGGTCGTGTGGCGCTCGGCAGTGGGGACCTGGTGGTGGTGGCGGCGGTTGGCGCCAACGTCCATTATGGGGCCCAGCTCGTGCGGCTGTAGCGCGCACGGGTGTTCATCTCCTCCCCCCCGGAGATTCCCCCCTCTATGAGTGATCAGCGCAAGGAAGCATCCGGCCTGGATCCGGCAGTCGCCCAGGACCTGGAGAAACGCCTGGCCCTGTCGACCCCCGACGACACGGCCCGAGGCATGTTCTTCAACGGCGCGCTGAACGCGGTGCGCATCCTCGGCGGCGACGCCGCGGTGGAGAAGTGCCTGGCGGTGGTGCCGGAGAAGAAGTTCGTGGACTTCTTCAACTACCCGGTGTCGGGCTTCCTGAAGCTGTCCTTCACGGGAGCGCAGTTGATGGGGCCGCAGCTGGGCGGCTTCGACGCGATGTTGCGCAAGATGGGCACGCAGGCCACCACGGACTTCCTGTCGTCGGCGGCGGGCAAGACGCTGCTGCTGCTGGCGGGAGACAGCCCCAAGCGGCTGGTCACGAACCTGCCCACGGGCTACCGCGCGGCGGTGAGCTACGGCGACCGCAGCGTGGAGTGGTCCGGCGAGCGCGAGGGCAAGCTCATCATGAAGCGGGACTTCATGCCGCCCGCGTACCATGAAGGCGTGCTCCAGGCGGTCATCGAGGCGCTGGGCGCCCGGGGCGTGCAGGTGAAGGGCCGGCAGACGGGCCCGGTGGATACGGAGTACGCGCTGTCCTGGCAGTGACCGGAGCACCAACCCCGCGGTCCTGAAGGATGGGTTTGAACATGTCTCAAGGACAGGCGGGAGCGACGGTGCGGCTGCAATCCGGCACCGAGTGGGTGTATGCCTTTCGCTCGCAGGAGGACGCCGCCACGCCGCCGGATGAAGCGGTGTGCGCCGCGGCGCCCTTCACCCCCACCGTGAAGCTGGGCGCGGGCCTCTACGTGCCCGCGGGCGACGGCAACTTCGAAAGGGTGGGCTCGGCGACGGCCTGCTTCCGGCTGACGGACCGGGCTTTCACCCCGGGCACGCAGGTGCCGTTCTACGCGCGCTTCCTCCTGCCGGAGGGGGCCTTCACCGCGTCGGGCGAGTGCACGCTCGTGAGCAACGACCAGCCCCAGGCGGGGGTGGTGCTCGCGGGCGGCGCGCTGAAGCTGGTGGAGGTGCCGCCGGGCTTCGTGGGCGGCGTGATGACGAACCTCAGCGTGTTCAACCCGCTCAAGCTGCCCGGCTTCGCCACCGGCTCGCACTACACGCTCTACGCCTTCCGGCAGGAAGGCCCGGGCGCCTCCAGCCCCTGAGCGAAAAACCCTGCGCGCCGGCCCCTCTCCCGGCGCGTCCAGGTGAACAGGAATGTCGGGGATGCCTGGGAGAATACGTCCCTGGGCATCCGACGCCAGCACGAGGGGGACGCATGGAAAGCAGGTGGAATCCGCTCTACGAATCGCTCGGCTACCGGCCGCCAGCGACAGGCAGGGCCGCGCCGGAAGCACCGCCGCCGGAGGACACGGACCTGCCCCTCCTCGGTCCGGAGGAGCTGGAAGCGCTCAAGTCCGCCTTCCTGCGCGAGCCGGAGGACGTGCTGCGCTGGACGGAGAGCGGCCTGGGCGCGAGGGTCACGGTGGGCGCGTTCGTGGAGGTGCTGCGCGAGCTCGAGCTGCTCTTCACGGACCCGGGCCAGCTCCAGGAGCGCCTGGACGCGACGGAGCGCCACGCCCGGCAGGGGACGGGCGGGCTGCCCGTGGACTTCACCTTCCCGCTGAGGACGGAGGAGATCCCCATCGACCCCACGCGCACGCGCTTCGAGCCGCAGGCGGACCTGCGCGGCTGGCTGCTGTTCAGCGGCCCGGTCTGGCTGGCGCAGGGCGCGGCGGCGAGGCAGGCCCCGTTCCGCTGGCACTTCGGAGCGAAGAGCCGCTTCGTCTATCCGCTGCGGGAGCCGGAGCCGGGACAAGCCGTGGAGGTCGCGCTCTTCGCGGACTTCGGCACGGGCGAATACGCCTCGCGGTACATCGCCCGGCAGCTGGTGATGCGCGGCGAGCGCCTGGACTGCGCGGTCCACCTGGGCGGCGTCTTCTACGCGGGCCGCCAGGGCGAGTTCGACGCGCACGTGGCGGAGCCGCTGGAGCCGCTGCTCGGGACCACGGCGCTGCTGACGCTGAACGCGCCGCCGGAGATGCGCTCGGGCGCGGGCGCCTACTTCCGCTACCTGGACGAGCGGCGGGGCGCGGGCCCCCGTCATCCACAGGAGGGCAGCTACTTCTGCCTCGCCGCGGAGCGCTTCCAGCTCATCGGCCTGGACACCGCCTGGTTCGAAGCGGGCCGCCACCGCGAGCCCGCGCTGCTGCAGTGGCTGGAGCAGCGCTTGTCGGAGGGACGCCGGCGCGGGGCCATGAACATCGTGCTGAGCCACGCCGCGCCCTACGGGCCGGACGCGAAGCAACTGGCCCCGCTGGTGACGGAGGACCTGCGGGCCCTCGTCGTGGAGCGCGAATGGGTGGACCTCTGGTGCTGGGGTGGCGCCCAGGCCGGAGCGCTGTACGACCGGGCCCCCGGCCTGCCCTTCCTCGGCGCGAGCCTGGGCCATGGAGGCTTCCCCTCCGAACGGAGGGATGCGCCCGAGTACCCGGTGGCACCGGTCCGCTTCTTCGAATCCCGGCCGCGCTTCCCGGAGTGGACGGGCGTGCGCCAGGACCGGGGCAACCACGGGCACGCGACGCTCTGGCTGCACGCGGACGGCACGGCGGCGCTGCGCTTCACGGACTGGATGGGACAGGTGCGCTGCGAGGCGACCCTGTCACGCCAGGGCCCCAGGGGGCCCGTGACGCTGAAGACGCTCGACGTGAGGGAGTGAGCCCGGGGCCCTCAGGCTCCGCCTTCAAGCTCCGTCGATGCCGCGCTCCTTCATGTACTTGCGCAGCCCCGCGGCGCCCTGGGCGCGCACCTTGTTGTGCAGGAGCGGCGTCCACCCGAGCGCCCAGCCCACGGGCCCCAGCGCCTGCCGCGACCACGTCCAGAAGGGGA
Organism: Corallococcus exercitus; assembly: GCF_042231735.1. GTDB lineage: Bacteria > Myxococcota > Myxococcia > Myxococcales > Myxococcaceae > Corallococcus > Corallococcus exercitus_B. Next base: position 6,662,331 of record NZ_CP102577.1, on the reverse strand, counting down.
ACCGGTCCGTATGGCGGATGATTTTTCCGTCCTTGAACTCGAAGGTCGCGTCAATGCGGTTGAGCACCTTCCGGCCCGTCTGGCCGAAGGTGTAGCGCGCATCCCAGTGCGCGCTGCCGGTGCGGTCATCGGCCTGGACCTGGCTGAAGACGAGCTCCAGGTCCTTGCCGCGCTCCAGCAGCATGCGCCACATGGAGGTGACCCCCGCGTAGCGCAGCCCCTGGAACACGGCGTCGTTGAACTCGACGTCCGGGTGGTAGCAGGCGGCCATGCCGTCCGCGTCGCGGCGCTGGAAGGCCGAATAGAAGTCGGTGATGAGCTGGGAGTGCGGGTGCATGTCGCCGGTCTATCAGACCCGTCCGGCACCGTGCTCGGGGCCCCACGGACGGTGCGCCGGCGGGCGGAAAGTGCCGAGCAATGGAGAAGACCGCGTGGCAGAGTCGCGCGCATGGCTCGCGACATCGTCATCTGGCCCCACAAGGTTCTCACCACGTCCACCCAGCCCGTGACCGACTTCGGCCCGGCGCTCGAAACGCTCCTCCAGGAGATGTCGGAGGCCATGGCGGAAGCCAAGGGCATCGGCATCGCGGCCAACCAGGTGGGAGTCCCCCTGCGCGTGGCCATCGTCGGCCGGGAGGACGGCACCCAGTTCGAAATCGTGAACCCCCAGATGCTGTCGAAGGAGGGGAGCGTGAAGCTGGAGGAGGGTTGCCTCTCCGTGCCGGACGTGTGGGAGAAGTGCCCCCGCGTCGAGCGCGTGAAGGTCCGCTACCAGGACAAGACGGCCCAGTGGCACGAACTGGAGGCGGAAGGCCGGCTCGCGCACGTGCTCCAGCACGAAATCGATCACCTGGACGGCCACGTCTTCGTGGACCACCTCTCCAGCCTGAAGCGGACGCTCATCCTGGACCGCATGAAGAAGCTGCAGAAGTCGCTCGCGCGCCGGAAGGAAGAGCCCTCGGAAGGCAAGGGGACGAAGCGCTCCTAGCTGGACGGTGGAGACGGGGGGCGCGTTACGCTCGAGCGCATGGAAACGCGCTCCGTCCCCCGCCAGGTCCAGGCCTTCCGTGAGGAGTACCGGGCCCGGAGCATCGGGCCGGGCTACCGGGGCCGGGCCCACTTCGCCTTCACCAGCCTCGTCTGCCTGGGGGGAATCGCCCTGGCGCTGAGCCGGGTGGAGGCCCCCCGCCTCTGGGAACTGCTCGGCGTCCCCGCGGTCATCGCCCTCGCGAACACGGTCGAGTTCCTCGGCCACCGGGGCCCGATGCACCACCGCACCAGGGGCCTGGGCCAGGTGTTCGAGCGGCACACCGTCCAGCACCACCGCTTCTTCACCCACGAAGCGATGGCCTACGAGTCCCCCCGGGACTTCAAGATGGTGCTCTTCCCTCCGGTGCTGCTCCTCTTCTTCCTGGGCGCCATCGCCGCGCCGCTGGGAGCGCTCTGCTTCCTGCTGATTTCCCCCAATGCGGGCTGGCTCTTCACCGCCACGGCGCTGGGCTACTACCTCGCGTACGAGTGGGTGCACTTCACCACGCACCTGCCGGAGAACCATTGGAGCGCCCGCCTGCCCGGCATCTCGTTTCTCCGGAGGCACCACCAGGTGCACCACGATCCCAGCCGGATGGGGCGCCACAACTTCAACATCACCTTTCCCCTCGGAGACGGGCTCTTCGGGACGCGCTGGCGCGCCCCGCTGAATGAGGGGCAGGCGGCACGCCGAGGGAGGTGACGGGGAAAGAAGAAAGCCGGAGTCAGGGGTTCACACCACGGAACGGCGTGCCCATATCCCCGGCGGTTGGGGACGGATGATCAGGCCCGGATCAACAAGGGTTTGACGTCGCCGAACCGAAGCGTTAGACACTGGACCTCCGCGCAACGAACCGCTGGCCCCCGGGCCTCGGAGCGTGAGCACGGGGGAAGAAAAGGATCGACGAAGGTTGTTGATCCCGAACGCGGCGAAGAGGTAGAAGCCGCGCCCCGCCTGAACGGATCCGAACGAAGCAGCTCGGAACGCGAAGCGGACAGCAGCAAACGGTCGCCACGAAAATGGTTGATCGCGGATGCGGCGGTGGTAGAAGCCGCGCCCCTCGCTTCGAAGCCCGCGCACTGGCGCGGAAGGCACTTCGGAGAGAGCGCAGCACCGACAAGGAAATAGGGCAGTCAACGAGCGAGTTGACAGCGAACGCGGCGAAGAGATAGAAGCCGCGCCCCCACCGAAGAGAAGCAGTCCGGCAGGCAACACACGGACGGCAAGCGGTGAAGGAAGCTGACAGCAAGCGGTTGACAGGGAACGCGGCGCTGAAGTAGAAGCCGCTCCCCTTCGAAAAGAAGCGGCGAAAGTCACTGGACGGCGCCGACGAACTTCGAAGCAGCCCGCAGGACGCAAAAGCGAAGTTGACGCTGACTGCGAACTGAAATAGAAGCTGCAACCCGCTGGTTGACGCAAAACCAGCAGCGAAGTAACGGTAGCAGAAGTCGCGAAGCAGGACAAGCGGCTCGGTCTTTGAAAACCAAATAGCAAGCCCAAGCAGTAATGGATTGCGGAAACCCGCAGTCAATTTTTTGAGGGCATCTTCACCTCAAGAGCAGCGCTGAAAAGCGCAGCGAGAGGGAAGTGCCGACGAATCAGCGAGCCGAGACTCCTTAGCCGGGTCTCGGGGAACGCCGGTTCAAGCAAACCAAGAATACAATTGGAGAGTTTGATCCTGGCTCAGAACGAACGCTGGCGGCGTGCCTAACACATGCAAGTCGAGCGCGAATAGGGGCAACCCTTAGTAGAGCGGCGCACGGGTGCGTAACACGTGGATAATCTGCCTGGATGCCTGGGATAACCAGTCGAAAGATTGGCTAATACCGGATAAGCCCACGGTCTCTTCGGAGACTGAGGGAAAAGGTGGCCTCTGTATACAAGCTATCACAACCAGATGAGTCCGCGGCCCATCAGCTAGTTGGCGGGGTAATGGCCCACCAAGGCGACGACGGGTAGCTGGTCTGAGAGGACGATCAGCCACACTGGAACTGAGACACGGTCCAGACTCCTACGGGAGGCAGCAGTGGGGAATTTTGCGCAATGGGCGAAAGCCTGACGCAGCAACGCCGCGTGTGTGATGAAGGTCTTTGGATTGTAAAGCACTTTCGACCGGGACGAAAACCCGAAGGCTAACATCCTTCGGCTTGACGGTACCGGGAGAAGAAGCACCGGCTAACTCTGTGCCAGCAGCCGCGGTAATACAGAGGGTGCAAGCGTTGTTCGGAATTATTGGGCGTAAAGCGCGTGTAGGCGGCTTTGCAAGTCGGGTGTGAAAGCCCTCAGCTCAACTGAGGAAGTGCGCCCGAAACTGCAGAGCTTGAGTGCCGGAGAGGGTGGCGGAATTCCCCAAGTAGAGGTGAAATTCGTAGATATGGGGAGGAACACCGGTGGCGAAGGCGGCCACCTGGACGGTAACTGACGCTGAGACGCGAAAGCGTGGGTAGCAAACAGGATTAGATACCCTGGTAGTCCACGCCGTAAACGATGAGAACTAGGTGTCGTGGGAGTTGACCCCCGCGGTGCCGTAGCTAACGCATTAAGTTCTCCGCCTGGGAAGTACGGTCGCAAGACTAAAACTCAAAGGAATTGACGGGGGCCCGCACAAGCGGTGGAGCATGTGGTTTAATTCGACGCAACGCGCAGAACCTTACCTGGTCTTGACATCCTCGGAATCCTTCAGAGATGAGGGAGTGCCCGCAAGGGAACCGAGAGACAGGTGCTGCATGGCTGTCGTCAGCTCGTGTCGTGAGATGTTGGGTTAAGTCCCGCAACGAGCGCAACCCTCGCCTTTAGTTGCCACGCAAGTGGATCTCTAGAGGGACTGCCGGTGTTAAACCGGAGGAAGGTGGGGATGACGTCAAGTCCTCATGGCCTTTATGACCAGGGCTACACACGTGCTACAATGGCCGGTACAGAGCGCTGCAAACCCGCGAGGGGGAGCTAATCGCAGAAAACCGGTCTCAGTTCAGATTGGAGTCTGCAACTCGACTCCATGAAGGCGGAATCGCTAGTAATCGCAGATCAGCACGCTGCGGTGAATACGTTCCCGGGCCTTGTACACACCGCCCGTCACACCATGGGAGTCGATTGCTCCAGAAGTCACCTCACCAAGAGGTGCCCAAGGAGTGCTCGGTAACTGGGGTGAAGTCGTAACAAGGTAGCCGTAGGGGAACCTGCGGCTGGATCACCTCCTTTCTAAGGAGACCGGGTGTTGGACTCAGCCTTCGGGCGAGTAGGCAACACCAGCAACCTTCGGGTTGTCAGGTCTAACTAGGTCAATGTTTCCGGTAAACAATCCATTATGTCGCTACGGGCTTGCTGTTTGGTTTTGAAGGACCGAGCGAAGGAAGGCTCGGCTCTTTGAGAATGAAGGACGCTGTAGGGTTCGCCGATGCTTTAGCCCCCCTGGGCCTATAGCTCAGCTGGCTAGAGCGCGCGCCTGATAAGCGCGAGGTCGGTGGTTCAAGTCCACCTAGGCCCACCATTCTCCCTCACTGGAGGGACGCGAATGGGAAAGCCGACGCGAGAGTCGGGGCTGTAGCTCAGCTGGGAGAGCGCCAGCTTTGCAAGCTGGATGTCGTCGGTTCGAACCCGATCAGCTCCACAAGTTACCTGGAAGTCGCAGGGACGTTCTTTGACAAGTGCATACGAAGGGTAAGTTGCAATTTCTGCTGAGTGAAGTTCTCAACAGAAGTGCCGACTTCGAAATGAGTCTCACCTAGTGCCGAGAGGCAGCGGGGTGGGGCAAAAGCGAAGTCTCCCACACAAGAAGAGGCAGTAAGAGAACAGCAAAAGTAATTAAGTCTTCCGGGCCTGCTGCGAAGAGCAGGGGTCTGGGCCTTGGTCACGAGTTTCGACAATCCGCCGGGAGGCGGGCGTGACGACAAGAGATCAGGGCAAGTAAGCTACTAAGGGCGTGCGGTGGATGCCTAGGTGCCAAGAGGCGATGAAGGACGTGGGTGGCTGCGAAAAGCTTCGGGGAGTTGCCAACCAAACGTTGATCCGGAGATGTCCGAATGGGGAAACCCAGCGCGGCGAATAGCTGCGTTACTGCAATCTGAATCCATAGGGTTGCAGAGCAAACCAGGGGAAGTGAAACATCTCAGTACCCTGAGGAAGAGAAAACAACGAGTGATTCCCAAAGTAGTGGCGAGCGAAATGGGAAGAGGCCAAACCAACGTCATGCAAATGGCGGTGGGGTAGCGGGTCCGCGGTAGGACTCTGACAGGCTAGTGGAAGCGTCCTGGAAAGACGCACCAAAGAGCGTGATAGTCGCGTACACGAAAGCCAGTTGGAGCTGAGCGGGTTACCCAAGTAAGACGGGACACGTGCAATCCTGTCTGAATCTGCCGGGACCATCCGGTAAGCCTAAATACTCCTTGGCGACCGATAGTGAACAAGTACCGCGAGGGAAAGGTGAAAAGAACCCCGGTGAGGGGAGTCAAAAGAACCTGAAACCGCATGTCTACAAGCAGTTCGAGCACTACGGCGCAAGCCAGTGCGAGAGCGTACCTTTTGCATCATGATTCGGCGACTTAATATACGTAGCGAGGCTAAGCCGATAGGTGGAGCCGGAGCGAAAGCGAGTCCGAATAGGGCGCTAAGTTGCGTGTATTATAACCCGAAGCGGGGTGATCTACACATGGCCAGGTTGAAGTGCGGGTAACACCGCATGGAGGACCGAACTCATGAAAGTTGAAAATTTCTGGGATGAGCTGTGTGTAGGGGTGAAAGGCCAATCAAACTCCGTGATAGCTGGTTCTCCCCGAAAGATATTTAGGTATCGGCTCGGGTAATTCAATGCCGGAGGTAGAGCACTGAAACGGCTAGGGGTCTCACCAGATTACCAAACCGTATCAAACTCCGAATGCCGGCAATTGTTATCCCGGGACGCAGTCAGTGGGTGATAACGTCCATTGGCAAGAGGGGAATAACCCAGACCGACAGCTAAGGCCCCCAAATCTAGTCTAAGTGAACACTAGAAAGGATGTGGCAGGTCATTGACAACCAGGAGGTTGGCTTAGAAGCAGCCATCCTTTAAAGAAAGCGTAATAGCTCACTGGTCAAGACAGGCCGCGCCGAAAATGTAACGGGGCTCAAGACTAGTGCCGAAGCTTCGGGTCATGCGCGTCAGGCGCGTATGGCGGTAGGGGAGCGTCCCAGTTGCAGCGAAGGTAGACCGAAAGGGCTGCTGGAGCGACTGGGAGTGCTGATGCCGAAATGAGTAGCGATAAAGGGGGTGAGAAACCCCCTCGCCGTAAACCCAAGGTTTCCTGGGTCAAGTTAATCTTCCCAGGGTTAGCCGGGTCCTAAGCCGAGGCCGAAAGGCGTAGGTGATGGCAAGCAGGTTAATATTCCTGCGCCATCTTGCAGACGTTGAACTGAGGGAGGACGGAGAAAGCTAGGCGAGCTGACCGGTGGTTGTGTCAGTCTAAAGGCGTAGGGGTGTCGCGTACGAATAAAGGCGCGGCAGCTATCCCCGAGACCCCATGGCGCCCCGCAAGGGGTAAGTCGCTGATGCTCGGCTTCCAAGAAAAGTCCCGCAGGGAGTCTGCAGGGTGTCCGTACCGCAAACCGACACAGGTGGGTGAGGAGAAAATCCTAAGGCGCTTGAGAGAACTCTCCTCCAAGGAACTAGGCAAATTTCCACCGTAACTTCGGAAGAAGGTGGGCCTCTGGTAGGTGTAGGCGTACAGCCGAAGCCGAGAGAGGTTGCAGAGAAATGGCGGTAGCGACTGTTTACCAAAAACACAGGACTCTGCGAAGGCGACAAGCCGACGTATAGGGTCTGACTCCTGCCCGGTGCTGGAAGGTTAAGGGGATTCGTCAGCCGCAAGGCGAAGCGATGATCCGAAGCCCCAGTAAACGGCGGCCGTAACTATAACGGTCCTAAGGTAGCGAAATTCCTTGTCGGGTAAGTTCCGACCTGCACGAATGGAGTAACGACTTCCGCACTGTCTCGGAGAGGGACTCAGCGAAATTGAAATAGCTGTGCCGATGCAGTTTACCCGCAGCAAGACGGAAAGACCCCGTGAACCTTTACTACAACTTGACAGTGACACTAGGGATTGACTGTGTAGGATAGGTGGGAGCCTTTGAAGCCGGGCCGCTAGGTTCGGTGGAGGCAACGGTGAAATACCACCCTGTTGATTTCTGGTGTCTAACCATGTCTCGTCAGCCGGGACTGGGACACTGTCTGGTGGGTAGTTTGACTGGGGCGGTCGCCTCCCAAAAAGTAACGGAGGCGCGCGATGGTTCCCTCAGCCCGATTGGAAACCGGGCGTCGAGTGCAATGGCATAAGGGAGCTTGACTGCGAGACCGACAGGTCGAGCAGGTGCGAAAGCAGGTCATAGTGATCCGGTGGTCCTGAATGGAAGGGCCATCGCTCAACGGATAAAAGGTACTCCGGGGATAACAGGCTTATCTCCCCCAAGAGTTCACATCGACGGGGAGGTTTGGCACCTCGATGTCGGCTCATCGCATCCTGGGGCTGGAGCAGGTCCCAAGGGTTTGGCTGTTCGCCAATTAAAGCGGTACGCGAGCTGGGTTCAAAACGTCGTGAGACAGTTTGGTCCCTATCTGCTGTGGGCGTAGGATACTTGAGAGGCTCTGACCTTAGTACGAGAGGACCGGGTTGGAGGCACCGCTGGTGTACCAGTTGTCTCGCCAGAGGCATCGCTGGGTAGCCATGTGCCGATTGGATAACCGCTGAAAGCATCTAAGCGGGAAACCGACCTCAAGACCAGGTATCCCGGGCGCAAGCCCCTGAAGACTCGTGGAAGACTACCACGTTGATAGGCTGGGTGTGTAAGCGCGGTAACGCGTTAAGCTAACCAGTACTAATAAGTCGAGCGGCTTACTTCCCCCCTTCTCTTGCATGCCCCCACGCGGGGAGTAAGGGACTCGGGGCCAAGGCCGAGGCCAGGACGCCGTATGCGCGTCCGCCCGGAAGACATCAGCTATTCTCAATTGCTTCTTCGACTTCTCGAAGAGGCTTCATTCACGCAGAAACCTGCAACTTACCCTTCGTATGCACCGTCATTCGCTTTTCCGGTGGCAATGTCGGAGGGGTCACACCCGTTCCCATCCCGAACACGGAAGTTAAGCCCTCCAGAGCCGATGGTACTCCGCGGGAAACCGCGTGGGAGAGTAGGTCGCTGCCGGATTCTTTTTGAAAGCCCCTGACGCCGCAAGGCGCCAGGGGCTTTGTCTTTGCGGGCTTCGCTGCCGCCTGCGGCCGTCGCTGACTTGAGCGCTGATCCCTCGCTCGCGGATGGCTGCCTTTGCGAATCAGCCCAGCAGGCGGAACGCGAGGAACACGGGCAAGGCGACGTAGTAGAGCGCCCGGCAAGTCCATTCCGCGCCGATGCGGACGTTGCGTGCCCATCGCGGGCCCAGCCATGCGGCGGTGAAACACAGTGCTTCCGCGAAGGCCCTCCAGAAGCAGCCAAACAGCAACAACGCCAGGAACACTGGCAGCCAGGTGCGCACGAAGGACGTGAGGTACGCCGTCCATCCGTACATCTGGAGCTCTCCGAACGGTCCCCCGAAGGAGATGTACTGGTGTGCCCGGAAGAAGATGCCCGCGAGCACTCCGGGCACCAGGCCGTACTTCAATGCCTGGTCGTACCAACGCCTGCGCCACTTCTCGCTTCGGGCCTGCGCATACCTCACCCGCGGATCGTTCCGCGCTTCTCCCCGTGCTCCCAGCGCCGCGAGCAGCGGCATGGGCGCCTGTACTTCCAGGCCATGGTCGAAAGCCCGCCCCGTGCGCAGCCGCAGGGTGAGGCCCGGGCCTGGAGTGGGCAGACGCCACGGTTGGATGGACTCCAGTGCTTCGAATGGAATCTCGAAGTGCGCTCCTCCTGGCTGCGTGAGCACCAGGCCCTCGGGACGCACTGTGACCGTGGCCCTCGTACCCAGGCGCAGCAGGCGCAACGCGATGAGCGGCAACACTCCTCCGACGACCAGTCCCATCGCCAGTGGGTTGGGGAGTAGCGTCTGCGTGCCCGCGAGCACGTCCTTGAAGAGCAGCGCGGTGAAGTAGCAGAGCGTGCCCAGCACCATGACGTGCAGGAGCGCTCCCAATGCGCGCAGCCGAGGCGTGAAGGCGTGGACGGGGAAGGGGCCGGACGCGTCGACGGTCATGGTAGGGCATGGCCGCGCGCGCATTGCCTCGCTGTGAGCGGCTTCCGTAGCATACGCACCCTGGAGGCCCCCCGAGAACATGCGTTCCCCGCAGCCTGGCCCTGAGCGCCGCACCGATTCCGATGGCGTGACGCGGGTGACGCCCTCGCGCGAGTCCCCTGGCGGCGTGGGCCCCTGGCTCATCGGTGGGGCCCTGGCCATCACCGGGCTGTGCGTGGGGCTCTGTCTCTGGTGGCTCTCCCGCCCCGTCCCCGTGGAGGACCTGCCCCCCATCGTGGTGGCCGCGCGCCCCTCGCCAGTGGCTCCCTCCCTGGAACCGGCGCGTCCGTCCATGCGCCCTGCCGCAGTCCCTGTCGCCGCGCCCACGCCCGTGGAGGAGCCCGCTCCCATGCCCGTTGATGAGCCGCCCCCTCCGGAAGGCAAGAGCGGGACGGCCCTGTACCAGCGCGGCACCAAGCCGTTGAAGCGGGGGCTCGTCGTGCCCGATGACTTCGAGCTGCCCCCTGGTTTCATGCGCCACTACCAGACGACGGACAACGGCCAGCCGCTCGCCGCCATCCTGATGTTCCATCCGGACTTCACGCCCAAGGACGCCAACGGGCAGCCCATCCCCATCCCCGAGAACCGTGTGGTGCCCGAGGAGCTGGCGCCCCCCGGCATGCCCCACCGGCTGCTGGAGATTCCTGTCGAGGATGAGGACTCGCAGTGACGTCCGGGAAGGGGTGGGCCGGGGCGCTCCTGGGCGTCGCGGCGACCACCGTGCTGTTCGCGGCGTTCGGACAGCTTCAACCGGGTTGGGTGTGGCTGGGCGCGGTGGCCATGGCGCCGTGGCTCGCGGCGGTGGATCGGGTTCCGTCCGCTCGGGGTGCGGTGGCCCTGGGCGTCCTGCTGTCGGTGACGTTCACCGCGGCGGTGTTCGGCTGGTTCCCGGGCGCCATCTCGGCGTATTCGCGTGCGCCGCTGTGGCTGTGCTGGGGCGTGTTCCTGCTCATCGCTCCGGTGCTGGAGCTCCAGTTCCTCACCGCCGCCTGGGTGCGGTGGTACGCGCGCCGGCAGGTGGGGGAGGAGCCGCGCCTTGCCTGGGTGCCTCCCGTGCTCACCGCGCTCGCGTACGTGGGCACCGAGTGGTTCATGCCCAAGCTGTTCGCCGAGACGCTGGGCCACGGGCTTTATGCTTCGGAGACGCTGCGCCAGGGCGCGGACCTGGCCGGTGCTCCGGGCCTTACCCTGGTCCTGCTGCTCATCAACGAGTGTGTGGTCTCGATGGCGCAGGGGCTGGCCTCCCGGCGGGCCTTGCGGCTGGGGCCGGTGGTCCTGCTGGTCGTGCTGGCTGGGTCTGGATGGGGCTACGGACGGGTTCGGCTGGGGCAGGTGCGTGCGGCGGTGCACTCGGCTCCGCCGCTGGTGGTGGGGGCGGTGCAGGCGAACATCACCAACATCGAGAAGCTGGCCGCGGAGCAGGGGACCTACGAGGTCGTTCGCAACATCCTGGATACGCATTACGCGATGTCGGATGCGTTGCTGCGCTCCGCGCCGCTGGACCTGCTGGTGTGGCCGGAGACGGTGTATCCGACGACGTTCGGCACTCCGAAGAGCGAGGACGGCGGCGCTCTGGATGATGAGATCCGCTCGTGGGTGGCGGAGCGAGGGGTGCCGCTGGTGTTCGGCACGTACGACCTGGACGGCGAACGCGAGTTCAACGCCGCCATGTTCCTGGGGCCCTCCGCGACGGGTGAGCTGGCGCAGGCCGCCTACCGCAAGACGATGCTGTTCCCGCTCACGGAGTGGGTTCCGGACGCGGTGGACACGCCCACGCTGCGCGCCTGGCTGCCGTGGACCGGCCGATGGAAGCGCGGTCCAGGTCCCCGGCTGGTGGACTTCCGGCTGAACGGCGGACGTGTGCTCAAGGTTGCTCCGCTCATCTGCTACGAGGCGCTCTTTCCCAACTACGTCGCGGCGGAGGTGCGCCAGGGGGCGGACCTGCTCCTCACGCTGTCGAATGACTCGTGGTTCTCCGGCACTCCCGCGCCCCGGTTGCACCTGATGCATGCGGCCTTTCGCAGCATCGAGACGCGTACGGCTCAGGTGCGGGTGACCAACTCGGGCATCTCCGCGTTCATTGATCCTGCCGGCACGTGGACCTCCGAGCTGGAGGACAACCAGCGCGCCAGCACCGTGATGCGTGTGCCGGCGGCGGATCGGATGAACTCGCTCGCGGGGGCCTGGGGCGACTGGTTGGGGCCCGTGGCGCTCGTGCTGACCGTGGTGCTGGGGGTGTGGATCCGGCGTCGCGATTTGGAACGGCTCGGTCGCGTCCCGGTGTGACCGATGCTCAGGCTGCTTCGGCTTGCGAGGCAGGGAGCTGGGCGTCCGCCTTGGGCTTCTGCGCGATGACCTGGATCTCTCTTCGCAAGTGCGTCAGCCGGCACACCTGGACCCAGGCCCAGAGGAAGGCGAAGCGGACGTACTCGTACGGGGCCCTTACGCCCTTCGCCAGCCTCCGGCGGAGGATGTCCTTGCCGGCCTTCACCGGCTGCATGCCTGCCCTGGCGCAGGCGTCCGCGAGGTTGTGCTCGTAGAAGTACACGTGGTGCTGCCAGCCTCGCCGGTCCGGCCGGAACGAGCGGCCCTTCCGGGGCATCACGATGATCTTGTAGTACGCCGCGTCCGGGACGATGACGAACGCCACGCCTCCTGGCCTCAACACGCGCTGGATTTCACGCAGCCCGTCCATGGGCTGGTCCACGTGCTCCAGCGTGTGCTTGAGCGTGATGATGTCGAAGGACGCATCCGGGAACGGCATCCGCGTCAGCGAGCCGTACTCGGCCGTGTAGCCTCGCTCGCGGCAGAGGTTCACCGTGAACTGCGAGTAGTCCAGCCCCGTGGCCTTCAGCCCCGCTCGCTGTGCGGCCTCCAGCACGTAGCCCGCGGAACAGCCGACATCCAACAGGTCCTTCGCGTGCGGCGCGTACTCCAGGCACACCAGCACCTGCCGCAGGCACTTGCGCACCCGGTGGTCCCAGCGGCTCAGGTACTTCGCGCGGTTGTGCTTGAAGTACTTCTCCTCGTAGCCGTCGCCCAGGCCCGGCTGCTGCTCGCGCTTGTAGATGAGCCCACAGCCCGTACAACGGCCGTAGCTCAGTTCGCGGAACGCAACGACCGGACGGGACCCGGTCTCCTTGCAGACGGGACAGGCGGAATAGAAGGGAGCAAGCATCGCGGAGCGCACCATCGGGTGCCTCGTTCCGGGGTGTCAATCGCACTCGGAACGCAGAACGCGCGGCTCAGGGCTTCGGTGCTCGCTTCGCCAGGCCGAGCGCTCCCAGGGCGAGCAGGGCGGCGATGGCGACTCCCAGGGCCATGGGCCTCGCCGTACCGTCGTGGCTCGCGCTCACCGCCGCGGAGGCTCCGGCCGCCAGCATGAACTGGAGCGCTCCCAGCACCGCCGACGCGATGCCTGCCTGCTTCGCGTGCTGCTCCATCGCCAGTGCCGTCGCGTTGGGCGTGATGGCTCCCAGGCTGGAGACGAACACGAACAGCGACAGCGCGATGCCCCACAGCCCTCCGAAGCCCGTCGAGGCCACCGCCACCAGCACCCCTCCTGCGAGCGCGGCGATGCGCACCGATTGCTTCAACACCCGCTCCGGTGAGGAGCGCGCCAGGAGCCAGTGATTGAGCTGCGACACCGCCACCAGCCCCGCGGCGTTTGCTCCGAAGAACCAGCCGAAGTGCTCCGGCTTCACGCCGTGCAACGTGATGAAGACGAAGGGCGAACCGCCGATGTACGCGAACATCCCCGCCTGCGAGAGCGCCGCCGCCAGCGCGGGCCCCAGGAAGTCTGGCGCCTTCGTGATGCTCCACATGGCCTGGAAGGGGCTGGACCGGGGTGCTCCGCTCCTCGGCGGCGCGGTCTCCGGCAGGAGGGCGAAGGCCGCTCCCAGCGCGATGACACCGATGACCGCGTGGCTTCCGAAGATGGCTCGCCAGCCCGCGGCTCGCAGCACCCAGCCGCCCAGCAGCGGAGCCAGGATGGGCGCCAGGCCCATCACCAGCACCAGGCGCGACATCATCCGCGCCGCCGCTGCTCCCGAGTGCAGGTCCCTCACGACGGCTCGCGAGGTCACCATGCCCACCGAGCCGCCCAGCGCCTGCACGAACCGGCAGGCCGCGAGCACCTCCGCCGAGGACGCGGTCGCGCAGCCGATGGAGCCCAGCACGTACAGCAGCAAGCCCACGTAGAGCGGCTTCGTGCGGCCGAACCGGTCGCTCACCGGACCGGAGAGGAGCTGCCCCACCGCGAGCCCCGCGAAGAACGTGGCCAGGGTTCGCTCCACCTCGCCGGCGGTCGCGTGCAGCGACTCGCCGATGGAGGGGAATGCCGGCAGGTACATGTCGATGGACAGCGGCCCGAAGCCGATGAGCGCTCCCAGGAGGAGGATCAGCCCGGGGCCCTCCGTGGAGCGGGACAGCTTGGGCGTGGCGGTCGTCATCTCGGGTTCCTCTTCAGCGGCTTCTTCCGGGCGCGGGCCGGCGCTTTCCCTGGCGTCAGCAGCACCCGGAGGAGCTGGCGCAGGACGGCTTCGTCCTCGCCGGGGGCGTAGGTGGCTCCTCCCACGTGCGCGTTGAAGCAGCGGGCCTCCAGCGCTCCACAGAGTGCTTCCGCCACGACCCGGGGCTCGGCCAGGTCCACCTTTCCGGCACGCTTCGCGCGGGTGAGCCACTTCGTCAGCCCCTCGCGCAGGGCGACGGGGGGCGGCGTCTCCAGCTGCATGGCCCTCGAGCCGCCCAGCACCGAGTAGTGCAACACGAACAGCCAGGGCACCAGCTGGCGCAGGAAGTCCCGGTGGTGCAGGAGCGCTTCCAGGAGCTGGTCCTCGATGGGTTCGTCGTCTGCCGGCCCGGGCTCCAGGAGTGCCAGCGCGGTGGGCGGCAGGGGGCGGAGGGCTCGCGACATCAGCGCCTCCTTGGTTCCCACCCGGTGCAGCAGCGCCGCCTGCGAGATGCCCAGCCGCTTCGCGATGTCCTGCAGCGGCGCGGACGGGCCCTGCGCCAGGAACACGGCACGGGCGGCTTCGTCGATCTCCGGATCGAGGACTCGAGGGGGACGGGACATGAGCGCGGGAGATTAGTTACTGACTGGTAGGTAACCAATCCACGCCGGCCGTGCAAGGGGCCCGTCCTTCCGGGCCCCTTCCGTCTCAACCGCCGAGGGGCGTTAGAGGCGGCCGGCCTTGAGCTCGCCCACCAGGTGCGCGCAGGCGCGGACGGTGAGGGCCATCATCGTCAGGGTCGGGTTCTGCGGGCCCTGCGAGGGGAAGCAGGAGCCGTCCATGACGTAGAGGTTGGGCACGTCCCAGCTCTGGTTGAAGGGGTTGAGCACGGACGTCTTCGGGTCCTTGCCCATGCGCGCGGTGCCCACCTCGTGGATGGCCATGCCCGGATGCGAGAGCTGCTTGTTGACCTTCTCCACCGTGCAGCCCGACTCCTCCAGCATCTCCAGGCAGGAGGTGGCCGCGTCCTCCGTCATCTTCAACTCGTTGTCCGAGTGCCGGCACTCGATGTGCGCCGCCGGAATGCCCCAGCGGTCCTTCACCGTGGCGCTCAACGTGACGCGGTTCTCCGGGCGCGGGATCATCTCGCCGAAGGGCACCATGTGCATCTGATCATCGAAGGTGAAGACCTGCACGCCGTAGCCTCGTGCGAAGTCCGGGTGGCGCTCGGAGACGTTGCGGAACTGGGGGACGTACGCCCAGCCGTGCTCCTTCTGCTGGAGGTGCGAGGGGAGGTTCATCCGCGCCTCGATGCCGCGCAGGTAGATGTGGTCCATCAGGTGCCGGCCCAGGAGCCCCGAGTTGTTCGCCAGGCCGTCCGGGAACGCCCGGTTTCGCGAGTGCAACAGCAACCGCGTGGATTCAATGGTGCCCGCGGAGACCACCACCAC
The DNA here is from genome assembly GCF_042231735.1 of Corallococcus exercitus. Lineage (GTDB taxonomy): Bacteria > Myxococcota > Myxococcia > Myxococcales > Myxococcaceae > Corallococcus > Corallococcus exercitus_B. The sequence goes on along the minus strand of NZ_CP102577.1, from coordinate 6,647,208 downwards.
CTTCGCGCGCACTTCCTCCGAGGTGCCGGAGTTCGCGTCGATGAAGGACACCCCCGTCACCTTGCCCGTGGTCGGGTCGTGCAGGATGTGGCTGGCGATGGCGTGCGAGCGCAGCGTCAGCCGCCCCGTCTTCAGCGCCGCGGGGAGCGTCACCGGCGCGTTCGCGGTGCGCCGGGCGACGACGTGACGCTCGGGCCAGCGGGCCTTCACCTTCTCGCGCAGGCGGACCTCGCCGGGGGACAGCGGCGCGGGGCCGGAGAAGACGGAGTCCGGCAGCGTGTCCACGCCGTCCGAGTTGCCGCGCAGGCCCATCCACCGCTCCACGACTTCGTAGGAGGGCGCCAGGTCCGCGTGCGACAGCGGCCAGTCCGGGCTCAACCCGTCCAGGCTGCCCGCGTGGAAGTTGAAGTCGGACAGCCGGTAGAACTGGCGGCCGTGGCTCCTCACGCCGGTGCGCCCGCCCACCTGCCTCGCGCGAATCCAGGCGAACGGCGCGTCGTCCGGCGTCGTGTAGGGGTTGTCCACGTCATCCACGAAGGCGTGCGGATGGAAGGGCCAGGCGAAGCTCGTGGCCTGCACGGACTGGCGCGTCGTGCGGGCCTTGTCCGACTCGATGCGGTAGCCCAGCTTCTGCTTCACACGGTGCATCAGGTGGAGCGCCCGGTCCGCCTTCTCGCTGCGGCCCGCCTCCAGCACCAGCACCTGGAGCCCGGCCTCCGTGAGCTGCTTGGCCGCCCAACCTCCGCAGGCCCCCGAACCCACCACCACCGCGTCATAGACCGTCTTCGACGTCTTCATGCCTGCTCACCCGGACGGTCTTCTGCCGCCGCTGCTATAGTTCGCCTAAACTGTAAACCAGGGACCCGTTGATGCCTATGGGTCTAGATGTCTGGAGGGGGCCAACACAAGCCCGGGGCGGTGGCTTCCGCCTCGGAGACAGGTCGCTTGCTCTCGGCGAGGGGTGGACATGGCTGGGCTGTTGAAACGGATCCGGTGGGGGCGGGTGCTGGGCGTGCTGGTGCTGCCCGTCCTGGTGGCGGCGCTGGCGCTGGCGGGCCGCGCGGCGTGGCGTTCCGAGCAGTACTTCCACTATCCGAAGCCTGCGGCGGTGCTGCCCGCGGACTTCGGCTCCGCGCGCGAGGTGACGCTGCGCACGGACGATGGGGTGGAGCTGCGCGGCTGGTACGTGCCCTCGCGGAACAAGGCGGCGTGGGTGCTGGCGCACGGCCTGTCGCAGACGCGCATGGACCTGCTGCCGGAGGCCCGGGTGCTGCGCGACGCGGGATATGGCGTGCTGCTGTTCGACCTGCGCGCGCATGGGCAGAGCGGGGGCGAGACGTCCACCTGGGGCGACAAGGAGCGCCAGGACGTGCGCGCGGCGCTGGCGTACGTGCGGGCGCAGCCGGACGTGGACCCTGCTCGCGTGGGGGCCCTGGGGTTCTCCATCGGGTCCGCGGCGGTGGCGGAGGTGGCGGCGAAGGATCCGCAGGTCGCGGCGGTGGTGCTGCTGTCCCCGTTCAACACGCTGTGGCTGGCGGCGGCGTATGACTTCCGGCGCTTCGGCGTGGTGACGCAGACGGGGGCGCTGATTCCGTTCTGGCGGCGCGGGATTGCCTTGGACGAGGTGCGGACCATCGACGCGGTGGACCGCATCAAGCCCCGGCCCCTGTTCATCGTCGCGGGGACGGAGGAGTCCGGGCAGCCGCTGCTGGATGAGCTGTTCGCCCACGTCGCGCGGTATGCCCATACGTGGCGCATCCCCGGTGCGTCGCACGGCAACTTCGCCGCGACGGCTCCGCAGGAGTATCCGCTCCGGCTGAAGGCGTTCGCGGATGCGGCGCTGGATACCGCGAAGGTGGAGCCCGCCGCGGTGGAGACGCCCGCGGCGCCGGCCGTGGAGAAGAAGGCTCCGGCGAAGAAGCCTTCCCGGCGGACGAAGGCGGGGGCTCGCTGAGCGGCGGCTACGCCTGCGCGGGCGGGACGGCTTCGAGCTTCGCGAGCTGATCCAGGTACATGCGGCCCTTCACCGGGTCCGTCATGTAGAGGAACGCCGCCATGCCCTTGAGCTGCTCCAGCGACTCGCCCTCGCGGCCGGGCTTGCCCTTCTGGCGGTTGTGGATGGCCGCTCGCAGGCGGCGGACCACGTCGCGGGGGACGCGGGCCTCGGGCGTGCCTTCCTTCGCCTCGTTCACCACGAGCCCCGTGACGCGCTGACGGCTGCCCTTGCGGGCGACGCGCGTCTTGTCCGGGTGCACGGTGAAGCCCTCGGCTTCCACGATGTCCTTCACGCGCGCGAGCAGCACCGCCACGGGGGCTCCCTGCGCGCGGCGGGCCTTGGGGGCCTTCGCCTTCGTCCAGGAGAACGTCAGGTCGTCCGCGTAGCGCGTGTACGTGAAGCCCAGCTTGCGCGACAGCGCCGACAGCCGCTTGTCCAGGCGCAGGCACAGCGCGTTGGTGATGCCCGGGGACGTGGGGGCGCCCTGCGGGAGGGCTCGGGGTCCCTTCGCCACGTGCAGCGTCTTGCCCCGGAAGGACATCCGCTCGCGTGGCGCTTCCGTGGACATCAGCGCCAGCAGCGTGGAGGTGTTCTCCGGCAGGCCTCCCTTGCGCAACAGGCCCTTCACCCGACGCCACGTCACCGAGGGGAAGAAGTCCTTCAGGTCCACCTTCACCACCACGTCCGCGCCCCGGTGCGCCAGCGCGTTGGTGAGGATGGAGCGCCCCGCCACGAAGCCGTGCGCCGCGCCGTGCACCGGCAGCCGCTCCACGACGTTGGAGAGCACCCAGCGCTGCGCTTCCTTCAGCTCCGGCTTGGGCGACGTGATGGTGCGCTCGCCGCCCGTACGCTTGGGGATGCGCCACGTCACGTAGTGGGAGCCCGTGTCCACGTCGCGGTGGAACGCGAAGCCGCGCAGCTTGGACACGCTCAGGCCCAGCGCCTTGGCCAGGTCGTCCGCCGAGTCCAGCGTGGGCAGGCCGTTCTGGCGCGCGCGCTCCTCGCGGTGCTCCAGGTCGAACTTGTCCGGCGTGCCGGCTTCGTTCCAGTAGATGCCCACGCCCAGGTGGTTCACGTGCGTGGCCTTCCACGCCTCGTGGGCCTGGCGCTCCAGCGCGCGGCGCTCCACCGCTTCGGCCTTCTTCTTGGCCTTCCAGGCCGTCTTCTCCTTCTCCTTCAGCGAGGAGAAGTCCACTTCGTCCGCGAGCGCGCCCTTCGCCACGAGCTGCGCCTGCACCCATTCATCAGCGCCGCCGGCCTCGGTGATGGCCTTCCAGCGCGTGAGCAGGGCGTCGTGCGCGGCCTTCACGGCCTCGCGCTTCGCGACGGTGTTGGGGGCGGCGGCGGGCGTGACTTCGGGAGCGGCCTGCGGCGGGGCGGCGGGGACGAACGACTCCAGCTTGGCGGTCATCGATGCACCTTCGACGGGCGCGGCGGCTCAGGGAGGGGCGACGGAGACGAATTCGAGCGGTCGAGGGAGGCCAGGAAGGCACCACCAGCTCACCTGGGGCACGGTAGCCTCACCGGCTCTCCCCTCCCGAGCACTACTGTCGGGGTGGGAAAACGGCGGCTGCGTCGTTGGTTCCGCTTCCCGCCCCGACAGTAGTGCTCGGGAGGGAGAGAGCCAAGAACAGGCTACCTTGCGGAGAGTGTCCAGCATTCCAACCAGAACGGCGCAACGCCGTTCCTACGCTCGAGGCGTTGAGGCTGATGCGGTCCAGACCTCTCTCGACCACTCGCTATTCGGTTTTCGTCCGGCGCCACCATCCTTCCGGCCGCCCCGTCGGCGGCCGGGCCGTTGGTTGAGGGTTTACACCAGAGTCGAGGCCGCGTCGATGTAGCCGTCGGCGGTCAATTTCTCCAAACGGCTGAAGTACGCCGTCCGGGCTTCCGTGTCCGTGTCGAACCACAGGCGCTGGTGACGCGAGTCGCCCAGGCGCGGGCCCCACGTGAGGGCCACCACCTTGCCGTCCAACGACACGCGATACACCTGCTCCAGGCCCGTGGCCGGGTCGCGGCGCACGTACGCGCGCGTCTCCGCGCGGATGAGCTTGCGGCCCTCGGGCGTCTGGCGCAGCGCCTCTTCCTCGGTGCGGCGGCGCGCGTACGCCAGGCGCAGCGCGAGCATGTGTTCGCACGGGCCTTCGCGCAGACCGGAGCGGCGGAAGTGCGGGCAGCCGCAGCCCGCGTCCTTCACGCGGCCTTCCAGGTCCATGGTGAAGCTGGGGAAGAAGCTGCGCACGGCTTCGCGGTCCACCACTTCGCCCTGGATGCGCGTGCCTTCGCCCACCAGGTCGTGCACCTGCGTGAGCTTCACTTCTCCGGAGCCCAGGGATCCCGGGCCGCCGTCGCCGAGCAGGCGGTGGGCGCGGGCTTCCCGCTCGTTGCCGTAGCGCAGCGCGGCCTCGTCCACCGGGGTGGGCATGAGCTCGCGTGGGCGGTAGGCGCCTCGCGCGACGTCGAAGAGGACGCGGCCGCGGAGGCACTCGAGCTGGAGCGCGGCGCGCACCTGCTCCTTCGGGGCTCCCGCGTCCTTCGTCAGCACGTCGAAGGGGAGGGGGCCGTCCTTGCGCAGGCGCTGGCGCAGCTGCTCCGCCAGGCCCTCCGGCACGTCGCGCGGCATCAGCGCGTCGAAGGCGGCGGCGCTGGACCAGCCGCTCTCCGTCCAGCCGGTGAGCCCCAGCGTCAGCGTGGCCGCGCCCAGGTCGATGACCCAGAACACCGGCAGGCCCGGACCCAGCAGCTGCACGTGCACGCTCTTCGCGTGGGGCAACAGGCGCGCGAGCGCGGCGAGGCGCTGACGGCCGAAGGTGCGCACCACCGCGGGCGCGCTGCCGGTGTACGCGCCGCCGTGGCACTCCAGCACCTGCTCCCAGGGCTCCAGCACCAGCCGGGGCGGCGCGCCGGGGACCAGTTCGAAGCGCAGCGCGCGGGGCGCCTGCTTCGAGCGGCGGGTGCGCAGCGCGAAGAGCAGGTTGTACAGGTCGATGGGCGCGATGGAGCAGGTGGTGGCCGGCAGCGTCGCGGCGGACTGCACCTGGAGGAAGCCTCGCAGCCACGCGTGAGGCACTTCCACCGTGCGCGGGGCGCGGGGCTCCGTGGCGGGGGCGGCCTTCGCGGTGGGGGCGACGTGGGCCTCCAGCATCACCGGGGCGTAGGCGCGCAGGCGGTCCAGCCGGGCGGGCAGGTCCTGCGGCACGTCCAGGAACGTGGAGCCGTGCGCCGCTTCACGCTTGTCGAAGAGGCTGTTGTCGAAGGCGAGCCGCGCGTAGGCGCTCTCGTCGCGGGAGAAGACCTCCAGCGAGACCTGATCCGGATCCACCGTGAGGACGGGGTCGAGGACGGCGTCCTTCTTCTCCTCGCCCTCCAGCGCGTTGTCGAGGAAGGCCTTCTGCGCTTCCCAGATCTGCGCGCTGGCGCGCTTGCCCTGCTTCATCAGGTACGCGAGGTACGCGGTGCGGTCGCGGCCCCGGTAGCGCAGGTCGCTGGAGAGCACCGCGAAGGCGGCGGCCAGCGCGTCGCGGAAGAGGGTGGGGTCCTTCACCTGGCCACTGACGCCCACGGTGCCGCGCGAGCCCTCCAGGGCCAGCTGCACGCGCGAGGCGTCCGGCGTGACGACCACGTCGCTCTGCGCGGCGTAGCTCAGCGCGACGGGATGACGTGCGGTTGCGGTGCTCACGACGGTTGACCTTCCTTCCGGGCGCGCTCAGCGGCCCGGCGTGCACGTTTGTGGGCGCGGTAGGCCGCCTTGCGCAGCTCCACCGACTGAGACTTGTCGAAGGCCGCCGTCTTCAGCAGCTCCGCGGCGGCGTCTCCGCCCAGCCGTCCCAGCGCGGCCCAGGCCTCCTGCTTCACCTCGGGCTTCGCGTCGGCGGCCACGGACTTGAGCGGCTCCAGGTCCTTCTTCGCCAGCAGCGCGGGGACCGCGAGCCGGCGGGCCTCGCTGGCCGTGAGCGCGGACGGCGCGACCTTCGCGCCCGTGGGGCCCAGGGCCACCGGGTCGAAGGGCTTCACCTCCAGCGCCCAGGCCGAGGACTGCTCCGGCACCAGCGCCGCCAGCACCGACGCGGCGGCGGAGCGCACGGCGGCGTCCGGGTCTCCGAGCGCGGTGCGAAGGGCCTGTGCTTCGTTCGCGGCCTTCAGCCGTCCCAGCACGCGCGCCGCTTCCTGGCGCACGGCGGCGGGGGCCTGGGCCTCGCCCTTGCGGAGGATCTCGGCGGACGTCGCGACCAGCTCCTTCGCGCCCAGCCGTGAGCCCGCCCAGAGCAGGCGCTCCCAGGCGGCGGCCAGCGGGTCCTTCTTCGGCGGCTGCGCGGTGGCCCAAGCGGCGGCGGTGCGCCGTTCCGCGGCCACGAGCGCGCGGGTCAGCCCGGCCGTGTCCACGGCGCCGGCTTCGCGCGCGTCACCCGTCCAGGTGCCCACGAGCCGCGCGGCCTCCTCGCGGGCCTCCGGCTTGTCGTGGCCGAACAGGGCGATGACCTCCGGCACGGGCAGGGCGCCACGGCGGGCGAGGCCTCGACGCAAGCGCAAGCGCAGCTCCGCGTTGTCCAGCGTGGCCAGGCGGGGCACGAGCAGGGCCGGGTCGCCTTCGCTCGCGAGGTAGGTGGCGGCGGGCTCGGAGATGTCCTCGTGCTCGCTCTGCACCGCGAGGAACTCCACCCGCGTGCGCTCCTTCGGGAAGAGCACGTCCAGCGCCTTGCGCGCGGCCTGGCGCAGGTCGTCGTCCTCCTCGTTCAGCGCGGCGGCCAGCGCGGCTTCGGCAGCCAGGTCTCCGAACTTGCCCAGCTCCTCCGCGACCGTGCGGCGCACGTCGTCGTCGACCTCGCTGTCGGCGAGCAGCGCCTCCAGCTTCACCCGGGCGCGCTCTCCGCCCAGGGCGCGCAGGCCGCGCACACCGGCCTCCTGGCGCTGGAAGGCGTTGCCATCCGTGGCCGCGGCTTCCACCTTCTCCTCGACGCGGCGGCGGTCCTCGCCATCCGGCATCCGGTTCGCGAGCCGGCCCAGTGCCTCGATGGCGGCGACGACCATGTCCTCTTCGGCCGGCGCGTCCGGCGTGCCGCCGTTGGCCACCGTCTCCAGCTCGGAGAGGGCGCGCACGTCGCCCAGGGTGCCCAGGGCGAGCAGGGCGCGGCCCCGCTCGTGCGGCTCACCGGCGCGCGCGTACAGCAGCAGGGGGCGCAGGGCGCTGGCGCGACGCTGGTGGGCGACGCCTTCCGCCGCGGGCAGCATCAGCTCCCGGGCTCCGGCGCGGAGGATCTCCTCCAGCGGCTCCACCGCCGCGCCCTCTTCCACCACCCGCTTCGAGTAGTGCTCCACGGCCGCCGCGCGCACGGTGACGTCGCGGTCACTGAAGAGCTGGACGAGCAGCGCGTCCTGGCCCTCGCTCTTGCCGTGCTCCAGCTCGCGGGCAGCGGCCTTGCGGACCTCCGGGTCCTGGCTCTTCACCGCCACGCGTAGGAAGCGCACCGCGAGCGCCGCGTCGCGCTTCTTCAGCTCGCGCTCGTCCTCGTCGAGCTTCTCCTGCTCCGGCGGCCAGGTGAGCTGCATCGCGGCCGTCACGCAGGCGAGGCGCACGGACGGGGCCTCGTCCTCCACGCTCTGGCGCGCGAGCACGTCCAGCGCGTCCGCGCGGTGGGTGCGGCCCAGCGCGGCCACCAGCCGGGTGCGCTCCGGAATCTCCGGGGCCACCGACAGGCGCGCGGCGAGCGCGGCCACGGCGGCGGAGGTCCCCAGGCGGGCCAGGGCCTCCTGCGCACGGCGGGTCACGGCCGTCGTCTCCGAGCGCAGGAAGGTGCCCAGCACCTCCACCGCCCGGTCGTCCCCCCGGAACGCGAGGAGCTCCGCGGCGCGCAGCCGCAGGTCCTCGTGCTCGCTGCCCATCGCGCGGCCCAGGGCCTCCGTGACGCGCGAGTCGTTGGCGCCCGCGAGCCGCTCAATCACGCCCACGCGCAGGTCGGCGTGCTCGCTGCCCAGCGCGGCCAGGAGCGGATCCAGGCTGCCCGGCGGGCTCAGCTTCTCCAGCAGCTCGAAGGCGGACTTGCGCACCTCCGGTAGCGGCGAGTTGAGCGCCGCGGCCACGCGCGGACGGGCCTTGTCACCGCGCTCCGCCAGCTCCTCCAGCGCCGCGCGCGCCACGTCCGGCGCCAGCGAGGCCAGGGCCAGCGCCAGCGGCTCGTCGCTGCCGGCGGGGTACAGCTCCTTGAGGCCCGCGAGCGCGGCCCGGCGCACGAGTTGGTGCGGATCCTCCAGCGCGCGCAGCAGGGCGGCCACGGCGGCGGACGTGCCCGCGTAGCCTTCCTGCGTGAGCTTCACCACGCGGTCCACGGCGTCGCGGCGGACGCGGTGGCCTTCCTCGTCACCCGCGGTCACCTGACGCAGCAGGCCCACGTAGGCGCCGAAGGCGAGGCGGCGCAGGTGCTGACGCTCCGCCTGCGTCGCGCTCTGCGGCGTCGCCGATGCGCCTTCCGGCGGCTTCACCGCGGAGAAGAGGCGGCGCAGCCAGCTCTTGCCCGTGGCGGAGGCCGTGCCCTGCTTCTCCGGCGTGGAGGGCTGCACCACGTGCGCGGCGCCCTGGGCCGTCTCCGGCTTCCAGGGGGCCTGGAGCGAGCTGGGCCGCGCGACCTTCTGCGCTTCACGGAAGTAGTCCAGCGGCTTGTTGCGCAGCAGCAGCACCTGGGCCGCCGCGTAGCGCTGCTCCGGCTGACCGCTGGAGAGGGCTTCGGCGAGGCCAATCACGCGCTTCGCCCGCTCCTCCTCCGCGGGCCAGTCCTTCATGTCGCCGGCCTTCTCCGGACGCGGCGGCAGCAGCACCTCCACCAGGTGCGCGCGGTAGGCCTCCGGCTCCGTGCGCAGCTCCAGCGCGCGGGCCGCGGCGTAGCGCACCTCCGGACGGCCGCTGGACAGCGCGCTCGTCAGCAGGTCCGGCGGTCCACCCTCGCGGCTGGCGCGCAGGTCTCGCGCGAGCACGATGGCGAAGACCATCTCCTGCACCTCGCGCGCGGAGTCCTCCAGGCCGTGCAGGAGGCCGCCGTCGCCCTCGGGGCCCAGGGCCGCGAAGGCGAGGATGGCGCCCAGCCGGATGGGCAGGTGCTCATGGCGCAGGTTTCCCGTGAGCACCGGCAGCGCGCGCACGTCACCCAGGCGCGCCAGGCCGTCCGCCGCCCACGAACGCGCCGCCACCAGCGAGTGGCCCAGCGCATCCAGCAGCGCGCCCTCGTCACCCCGTCGGCTCGCGGTGGCCAGGCCCCGCGCGCCCTGCTCCTGGAGGTCCGTCAGCTCGTTGGGCAGCAGCGTGGTGGCGTAGAAGCCCAGCAGGCGCCGCGAGCCCAGTGTGGCCAGCGCTCGCGACGCGCGGATGCGCAGCGGGACGAGGAAGCCGGGCGGGTACATCCGCTCCAGGTCCTTGTCCGTGATGAGCCCGCGCATGGGCTCGATGATGTCCTCCGCGCCGCGCGGGGCGAGCAGCTCCGCGGCCCGCACGCGCACCGGCAGCGCCGACGCCGCGATGCCCGCGAGCAGCGGCCCGTTCTCGTTGGGGATGAGCTTGTCCAGCGCCTCCAGCGCCGCGACCGCCACGTCCAGGTGTTCGTCCTGCACGCGCTTGAGGAGCGCGGAGCGCATCGCTTCGGCCGGGGCGTGCACCGAGGCCTTGGCGGCCTTCTCACGCAGGGCGGGGTGCGTGGTGTTGAGCGCGGCCAGGTGCGGCTCCGGCTTCTCCTTGCCGGCCAGCTTCACCCATGCCTCATAGGCACCGGTGGCCACGCTCGCGTCGCGGTCCTCCACGGACTTCTTCAGCCGCTCCAGCGCCCAGTCTTCCGTGCCGCGCTGCGCGAGCACGTCCACCGCGCGGGTGCGCAGGTCCGGGAAGCGGCCCGCCAGCGCGCGGTCCAGCGCCTTCACCGGCTCCTGGTCGTTCCACGCCCACAGCGTGCGGAAGGCCTCGCCGCGCACCTTGGCGGACTCGTCCTCCAGCGCGTCGCCCAGCAGCCCTTCCGCGCCCTCCGCCTTCGCGCCCAGCTTCACCAGCCGGTCCAGGCCGCGCACGCGCACGTCCTCGTGGCCGGAGCGCAGCGCGGCCTCCGCGGCGGACAGCGGCGCGTCCGAGTCCAGCGCCACCACGGCCGACAGCGCCGCCGCGCGCACGTCCCCGTCCGCGTCGTCCAGCATCCACACCAGCCGCTCGCGGGCGCGCGGGTCCTGCAGCGCCTGGAGCGCGGTGGCCGTCTCGCGGCGGATGGCGGCGTCGTCCTCGCGCGACAGCTGGAGCAGCGCGCCCAGGGCGCGGCCGTCACCCAGCTGCGCCAGCACGCGCGCTCCTCGCACCGCCGTGTCCGGCATGCGGCACGCCATGGCGGCGAGCAGCGGCTCCAGGTCGGCTTCCGTCAGCGCCTGTCCCGGCGGGGTGTTGGCGAAGAGCTTGTCGCGCGAGGCGGTGACTTCCCCCTCGGTGGTGAACTTCGCCTCGGACTCACCGGCCGCGCGCTTCGTCTGGAGCGTCACGATGCGGGCCACCTCGCGCACCGTGCGCGCGAACTCCTCGTCCTTCGCCTCCAGCGTGGCGGCCAGCGCGCGGCGCTCCAGCACTCGCACCGCGAAGGCCACCCGGCGCACGTCCCGGTCCGCGTCATCCAGCGCGCGCGCCACCAGCGGCTGCAGGCGCGGGTCTCCCAGCAGGCCCGCCACCGACGCGCGCAGCAGCACCTCCACCTTGAGGGCCGCGGGGCCGCGCTCGAAGGCGAGCTTCAGCGGCTCCGTGCTGCCCTTGGGCGACACGGTGGTGAGCGCGTCCAGCGCGGCGGTGCCCACGTCCGGGTGGGTGTCCGAGAGCTTCCCGGCGATGAGCCCGGGCACCAGCGGCGACGCGCTGCCCAGCTTCGCCAGCAGGCGCAGGCCCTGCACGCGCGTGTCCACGAAGCGCGAGTCCAGCGCCGCGCGAGGGGCCGCCAGCGGGGACTCCGTCTCTAGCTTCACCAGCGCGTCCAGCGCCGCGGCGCGCACCGTCTTGTCGTCGTCGTTGAGCCGCTCGCGCAGCTTCGCCCGCGCGGCGGTGCGGCCGTGGTTGCCCAGCTCCGTGGCCGCCAGCCGGCGCGCCTCCGGCTGCTTGTCCGAGGCCAGCACGCCCAGCACGAACTCCAGCGCCTCCGGCTCCTGGAGCGCCACCGCCTCCTTCACCGCGGCCTCGCGGCGGGGGAGGGCGGCCTTCAGCGCCTCGTTGAGGACGTCGAAGCCGTGCGCGTACGTCTGCGTCTCGTCCGTGGGCTTGCCGTCCGTGCCCAGCGTGATGCGCGTGACCTTGCGGTCCTCGCCGCCCGTGAAGACGTAGCCCAGCAGCTGCTTCGCCTGACGGGGGTTCGCCGGGGGCGCGAAGGCCACGGCGTTCAGGCCCTTGGTGCCCAGCTCGAAGGTGCGCGGCTTGCGGCGCTCGTCCAGGCGCCAGACCTTCAGCTTGCCGTCGCTGCCCACGGACGCGATGCGCTCCGCGGGGTCCTGCCCGGGTTCCGCCTGCGGCGTGGGCGGGAACACCAGCCCCAGCACGGAGCCCGCGTGGCCGCTGTCCTTGTCGCCGCGGACCTCGAACTCCACCGCGCCGACGAGGTAGCCGATGCGCAGCTTCCCGTCGTCGCCCGCGGAGACGAGCCGGCCGTCGCGCGGCGTGAAGGCCAGCGCCCGCACCGCGCCCTCGTGGCCCGGCATGTCCCGGCGCGCACCCGTCGCCACCGTGAACGAGCGCACCACGCCGTCGTCGCCCGCGCAGGCCACGTACGTGTGCGTGGGGTCCACCGCCACCGCGCGCAGCGGCTGCGAGGACGCGCTCCACTCCTTGAGCTTCTTCGTGCTGTCCCAGTCCCACGCGCGCACGAAGCCGTCCGCGCCGGCCGTGTAGAGCACCTTGCCGTCGGGGCTGGCCGCCACCGCCGTGCAGCCTCCGGGGTGCGCGTTGTGGAGCTGGAACTTCACGGTGCCGTCGGTGAGCGACCCGAAGCGCACGGTGCCGTCCGCGCCCGCCGCGGCGAACTGCTCGCCGGACAGCGCCAGGCCCAGCACGTGCGCGGGCAGGGGGCTGGTCCACAGGACCTTGTTGTTCGCGGCGTCATACGCCGTGAGGCGGCTGTCGGCGGCCGCGCGCGTACCGCCCACGAGAATCAGGCGCGCATTGGCGGCGAGCGCACGGACCTTCTCGATGTTGCCGATGGAGAGGTTGGCCATGGTGTCGTTGTCCTAGATGCCGCCGAGCTGCACGCCCGGGTGTGCCGCACGCAGTTGCACCAGCGAGGCCAGGCAGCTCTGCCACTCGCCCTTCGCCACGGAGCCGGTGAACTCGCCCAGCACGGGCGCCACCACGCGGGCGAAGCTCTCGTCTTCCAGGCCCAGGTCGCGCACCAGCTCCACCACGCGGCGCTTGGCCACGCTCGCGGACAGCCGGCGCTGCACGTCGCCCTCGCGCGCTTCCTTCGCGCGCCCGGGCGGCAGGCCGAACAGCATGCGCCGCAGGAACGTGCGCAGCGCTTCCACGTCGCCAAAGCGCGTGGTGCCGCCCGCCTCGCGCTCGTCCTTGCCGCCGCCCGCGGGCTTCCAGCCTTCCGGCAGGTGCAGCGGCCGGTGCTTCTCCCAGAGCAGCCGCACCGCGAACAGGCCCACCTCGCGGTCCGCGCTCTGCATGAGGCCGGACAGCCGCTCCGCGCCGCCCAGCCGCGCGTAGTGCCGGCGGATGAGCTCCACGGCCACTTCACGCGTGCTGCGCTTGGTGGACTCCGTGAGCGCGAACACCTTGCCCGCGTCCAGTTCCTCCGGCTGGAGCGTGTGGCGCGCGTCCGCGCCCGGCTCGCCCGCGTTGAGCAGGGCGTCGTAGGCCAGGTTGCGGATCTCCTTCGCGTCCGAGTCCGCCAGCTCGTACACGCGCGTCTGGTAGCCCCACGCGCGCAGCTCCGAGCGGGCGAGGGTCAGCGCGAAGCGGCGCACGTCGTCGCGCGCGTCGAACAGGGCCGGCCACAGGCGCTCCGCCGAGTACGCCTTGCGCGGCGCGCGGGGGCGCAGCTCGTAGGACTTGGACTCCGGCTGCTCCGGCCCGATGCCCGGGTGGTGGCAGCGCAGGTACATCTGCGCGAACGCGCGCACCGGCGGCGGCTGCTTCGCGCCCAGCGCCAGGTCGAACAGGCGCTCCAGGCCCGCGTCCGCGTCGCCCGAGTCGCTGAAGTCCGCGGGCACCACGTTCGCCAGCAGGTAGCGGTGCGCGAAGTCATGCAGCTGCGGGTCCGCCCGCCGCGCCAGCGCCAGCAGCCAGGGCACGGTGAGCTGCCGCGCGGTGAAGAGCTTGCGGTTGCCCAGCAGCTCCAGCGCCGTGCCACGGAACTTGCTGTTGAAGACGAGCGCCTTCACCCGCTCCACGTCCAGGCCCGGCAGGCTGTCCGCGCGGGTGAGCCACTGCGCCGCCTGACGGCCCAGGCGCGGGTGCGCGACCAGGTCCAGCACCCACTCCGGCCCGATGTCCGCCACCTTGTAGGCGGACAGGGCCTTCATCGCCGTGTCCTCCACGATGCGCTGGCGCGTCGAGCGCTGCTTCGCCTCGGACAGCGCCACCTTCCAGAAGCCCGCCGGCATCTCCCCGGCCGCGTACTTCGTGGCGACGTAGTTCTTCGCCCAGTTGAGCTGCTCCTGCGTGCCCCAGAGCAGCTCGCGCAGGAAGTCGTGCGTGAGCTCCGCGCGGTCGAAGGACTGCTCCAGCGACTTCGCCGCGAATCCCGCGGTGGGCTTGGAGTTGAGCAGCCGGCCCAGGAGCGGCAGACCCAGGTCGCGCGGCTTGTGCTTCTCCAGGGCGGCGGCGGCGAACTTCTGCACGTCGTCCTCGCCCTTCTCCACCAGCTCCGCCAGCCGGTCCGCGGGCAGGTCCTGCGCGTGGCCGCGCGCGTACTCGATGGCGTAGGCGCGGGCCTTGTCGCTGGGGGAGAACAGCAGCGCGAGGACGGCCTCGTGCAGCCCGGCCGCGCGCAGCTTGCCCTGGTGGAACTCCGGCGAGCCCTGGAGCGTCTCCACCAGGAAGTCGTGCGCGCTGCCCAGCGGACGGCGCGCCAGCCGGTCCAGCCACGCGGGCGTCACCTTGCGCAGCGCCTCCGGGTGGTCCTTGCGCAGGCCCTGGATGGCGAACTTCGCGGCCGGGTCCGACTGGCACGTGTCCAAGAGGCGCATCAGCGCGTCCGGCGAGCGCTTCCACGCGTCCGGGTACATGCGCTGCTTCACCATGTCTCCAGGCGGCTGGATGGCGAAGCTCGACGCGGAGTAGCCCTTGCTGTTGTGCGCCCAGACGTGGTGCGCCACCCAGCACTGGTTCCAGGAGGTGTCGGGCTCGTAGTGCCGCAGCACCTCCACCGCGAACTGCGGGTAGAGCTCCGGCACGGCCGCGCCCAGGTGGCGCAGGAAGCGCCACGCGCGGCGCTGGAGGTAGGTGAGGGTGCCGCTGCCCACCTCGCGCTGACGGCGCCGGCCGCCGCGCTCCGTGTCGAAGCGCCACGCCAGCGCGCCGAACATCTCCGCGTCGTGGCGCGCCTCCGACAGCTTGTAGATGCGCTTGAGGCCCGCCCACAGGCCGAACTTCAGCGGCGCTTCCTTCACCAGCGTGATGAGGGCGGCGCGCGCGGGCTCGGTGTTCTTTTCGTACAGGGACACCAGCAGGTCCGCGAGCAACAGGCGCGGGGGCAGCGGCACGTCCTTCTGCGCGAGGAAGCGCTGCCACGCCTCATAGGAACCCTTGCGGCGTTCCGGCTTGTCGCCGCTCGCGCGCGCCTGCTCCAGCAGCTGCTTCAGCGCGTCGAAGGAGAGCGCGCCCTGAGGCAGCGGCGCTTCCGACGTGCGGTCCGGCTGGTCGAGGAAGGCCAGCACGGACTCGGCCAGGTCCGGTGCCTCCGCCCTGGCCAGACGTTCGAGGTCTGCTGCGCTCAGCGCGTCGCTCGCGGTCATGGGGTGTGGGGTTTAACACAGCTCCCTCACACCGCGAGGCATGTTGGACCCGCCTCCTCACCACGGCAGCGTGGGCACCTCCACGTCCTGCACGTCGGCGGTGCCCACCGTCACGTCCTGGCGGTACGACAGCCAGCGTCCCTCACGTTCTCGCAACACGAGAAGCGTGTAGGGCCCGGGCGGCAGGTGGGCCCAGCCATCTCCGCGCTGCATGCCCGGCATGAGCGCCTGTTCGCGCAGCCACTGCACCTGCGCCTCCGTACTGGACTCCGGCGGTGCCGGGACGCGGCCGGGGAGGAGGTAGGGCGTGCCCTGCATTCCGCGCTCGCCCCAGCGCAGCTTCAGCTCGGTGCCCTTCGTCGTCACCGGCAGCTCCAGCCGGGTGACGCGTCGTGGCTCGACGTGCACCATGCGGGGCAGGACGGTGAAGTGCCTGGCGTTCCCGGTGAGCCGCACCAGGTATTCACCCGGGTCCAGGTCCCGGAAGCTGGCCGCGCCGTTGTGCGAGACGGCGATGCGTTGGGTCTCCGGGTCCGCCTTCGAGGTGACCGACAGCGGGGCCGTGACCGGCTGGCCCTGGTCATCCCGCGTCATGACCTCCAGGCGGGTGGCGGACGGGAGGCGCAGCTCGAGCGTGTCCTCGCTAGGGCCCAGCGTGCGCTCCAGGGACGCGTGCTCCGCCTCCTGCACGGTGAGCACGTACGGCCGGGCCTCCACGGCGGGCAGCTGGAAGGTGCCGTCCTGGACGGTGAAGACGTCCGCGAAGGAGCTGGCGTGCTCCGCGTTGGCCACGTCCTCCTGGGGCAGCGCCAGGGAGACGGACACGCCGGCCAGCGGGGTTCCGGTGGCGTCGTCCACCACGCGGCCCTTGATGACGCGGCCGGCGTCCACGCGCACGGTGCCCAGGTCCACGTCGCGGCCCGCGGGGACGTCCACGTCGCGCTGGGTGAGGGCGTGGCCGGGTACCTCGAAGGTGAGGTGCTGGGGGCCGGGCTCGTCCACGAAGACGGTGAAGGCGCCCTTCGGGTCGCGCACCGCTTCCTCGTTCACGGTGAAGCGGGTGATGGGCGTGCCGTCGGGCTTCACCAGCCGGCCGGTGACGCGGCCCTGGAAGGCCAGGACGATGCGCACGTCCAGGTTCCCCGCGCGGGCGATGACCTTGGGGCCCTCCTGGTCCTCCAGCCACCGGTGGATGCGTTCGCTCATCTCCTCGGGGGACTCGTCGTCCGGGCCCTCTTCGGAGTCCTCGTCGGCGTCGCCCTTTCCGGGGGGCCTGGGCAGCGCGTAGCCGGGCTTCACGGCCTCCAGCTCGTAGTCCCAGTCCCGCGCCAGCGGCTCCAGGACGAAGCGGCCGTCGGGGCCGGTCTTCGTGGAGAGGGGCGAGAACGAGCGGCCGCCGCTGGCCTCGTCCTCCTTGGCGGTGGCGTCCACGGCGACGTTCGCCAGGGGCCGGCCCTCCGAGTCCACGACGATGCCGCCCACCCGTCCGTCCAGGTCCAGACGCAGCGCCAGCTCCACGGTCTCCGAGCCCCGCAGCACCACGCGGTCGGGCATGAGGCGCTCGTAGCCGCCCTGGTTGGCGCGCATCCACACGGTGAAGGTGCCCGGCGGGAGGCCCTGGATGGTGAAGCGGCCGTCCTCGCCCGTGGAGCCCGCGAAGGTGATGCGCTCGCTCTCCAGCGCGAGCTCCTCCGGGTTCTCCTGGGTGGGCTCGACGGGCGCTTCGTTCACGTCCTGCTTCACCAGGGTGACGTCCACCTCGTTGACGGGCGTGCCGCGGGAGCTGGTCACGGTGCCGCGCACCGTGGCGCCCGCGTCCAGGGCCAGCTTCAGCCCGGACGTGGGGGCCCGGACCTGGAGCTTGCGCGGCAGGTAGCCCTCCGCTTCGACGGTGAGGGTGCCGGAGACGGGCTGGTCCACCTTGATGGCGAAGTGGCCCTCTGCGTCGGAGGTGGCCTCGAAGGTGACGGGCTCCTCGCGGGGCGGGTGCATCATGATGTGCATGCGCGCCATCACGGGCGGAGGCGCGCCTTCCGGGCGCCGCTGTTTTGGCGGACGCAGCGACAGGGAGACGTCCGCCAGCGGCTTGCCCGCGGTGTCGGTGACGTGGCCCTCCACGAGGATCGCGGGGGTGAGGACGAACTCCAGGGGAGGACCCCCGGCGGCCACGGCGCGGACCGCGGTGAGGTCCAGCAGCCGGTCCGCCTCCACCCGGAACGTGTAGGAGCCGGCCTGGAGCGGGCCCAGGCGCACGCGGCCGCCCGCGTCCGTGGTGCCGAGCGGCTGGAAGATGCCCGAGCCGTAGCGCTCGATGATTTCGGTCTGGAGGTCGGCGTTCACCTCCGCGTCGGCCACGGGGTTGCCGGCGGTGTCGCGCACGGTGGCCTCGACGAAGAAGGACGTGCCCAGGCGCAGCGTCACCTGGGCCTCGCGCTGGTCCTCCGTGAGCTTCACCGTCTCGCGTGCCTGGAGGCCGCCCTGCTCCGCCTCCAGGTGGTAGTCGTTGGGGGACAGGCCGTCGAAGGTGAAGCGCCCCTGGGCGTCGGTGGTGGCGACGCGGTCGCCGTCGACTTCCGTGACGGTGGCGCCCGCGACGGGCTGCTCGCCGTCCACCACCGTGCCCACGATGCGCCGGGGGGCGAACATCACCACGTCCTCCACCAGGGGGCCCGCGGCCAGCTCCTGCTCCCACACGGGGAGCCGTCCCGGGTGGAAGGCGAGGAGGCCGTAGGTGTCCGCGTCAGGCAGGGGGCCCACGGAGAAGCGGCCGTCCGCGCCGGTCCGCGTCTCGAAGTAGCGCGCCGTTCCCGTGTGCAGCACGGTCACCTGGACGTTGGAGAGCGGGGCGCCGTCCTCGTCCACCACGCGGCCGGTGACGGGATGGGCCGGTTCGAGCGCCAGCGTCACGTCCTGGGTGCCGGTGACGACGTCCTCCTGGAGGCCCGCGCCCTGCGCGCCCAGGGCCCAGAGGGTGACCTTTCCTCCGGGCAGGTCCTCCAGGGTGAAGGTGCCGTCGGGCGCGGAGGTGGTGCGCGACAGGACGAAGGCCCCGCCCCGGTGGGCCTCCACCAGCTCCTGGACCCAACGGGAGGCGGAGACGGAGGCGCAGTCCTCCGAGAGCAGCGAGACGCCGGGCGAGTCCGTGTCGTCGCACGGCAGCTCCGACAGGGTCTCCCCGGGCAGGCCCACGGAGGCGGAGACCTCGATACCGGCGACGGGGTTGCCCTGGAGGTCGACGACACGGCCCCGGACCTGGAGGGCACCCTGGGGCGGCGCGGGCGGGGTGGCGGGCAGCTGCCGGCGCGCGGTGCGGGGGGCCACCGGGGGCGCGGGGGCGGGTGGGGTGGGGCGCAGCCACCAGAAGGCCCCGGCTCCGATGAGGAGCAGCAGCACGACCCCTCCAATGACCACCGCCGACGGCTTCCGCATGGCGCCCCTCCAGGGTGGGCGACTGTAGCAGCAGCGCTGACGTAGGCCTCGGGGGAGGGGGGCCGGCCCCCTGCTTCAGAGGGAGCGGAGGAAAAAAGCAGGGCCCGAACCAAGGTTTTTTCCGACCGACGTATTGAAGGCGAGGTGGGGATGCTGGGGGCAGAGCCGCCGGTGTCCAAGGGCTCGGAACGCAGAGCGGACCGGGCAGAGGGGGAAAGGGTTTCGGGGGTCGATCTTCCGGGACTCAAGGTTTTCGGCAGTCGACGTCTAAAAGGAAAAGCAGGACGGACGCGGGTCTTTGGGGGCCGCATCCGGATGAGGGGGACCCCTCGGGGGAGGGGTTGAGTTACTGGGAGCGCGTCGAGGGGGCGCGCTCCCAGTATTTTTTTGTGCGCCGAAGTTCGGCGCTTCGCCGCTTCCTACCCGCTGGAGACCACCCGCAGGGGGTGGGCCGCTTCGCGGGAGGGCTTCGTGGCGCCGGGCAGCTCCAGCACGTGGGCGCCTTCCGCTTCGAAGTGCTCGCGCAGCCACGGGTGGCAGGTGAAGGCGATGACCTGGTGGTGTTCCGCCAGCCTCGCGAAGAGCCGCACCGCGCCCCGGGCCCTTTCCGAATCGAAGTTCACCAGCACGTCGTCCGTGATGAGCGGCAGCGCGCCCCGCGTCTCTCCGAAGTCGCGGATGACGGCCAGCCGGAACGCGAGGAACAGCTGCTCGCGCGTGCCCCGGGACAGCTGCTCCGCGCTCCAGTCCCTCGCGCCGTCGCTCACGCGCAGCTCGCGCGCGTCCCCGGCCGGGATGAAGACGCGGCGGTAGCGTCCCGCCGTCAGCTCGGAGAACAGCTCGCTCGCCAGCTGGATGACGCGGGGCTGCTGCTCCTCCTCGAACCGCCGGCGCGCCCGGCCCAGCAACGCCAGCGTCAGCCGGTCCGCCGCGTAGCGCGTGGCCAGCTCCGCGGCCTTCGCCCGCAGCGTCTCCTCCTGGATGCGCAGCCGCGACACGCGGTCGTCGTTCTCCCACTGCGACAGCTGCGTCTTCAGGCTGCCCTGCTCCGTGAGCACCGCCTTGTGCCGCTCGCCTTCCGCGCGGTGGCGCTCGCGCAGCGTGGCCAGCTGCTCCTTCAGGCCCGCCTCGCCTCCCGCCGCGTGGACCTCCTCGCGCGCCGTGTTCTCACCCAGGCCGGTGAGGGCCTGCACCCGCTGGACGTGCTCGCGCACCCGGGTCACCAGCTCCGCGTACCGGCGTGCCTGCACCGCGCGGCGGCGGAAGGTGGCCTCGTCCTGGCAACCCCCTTCCGCGAGCAGCGCCTCCCACGCCTGGTCCTCGTCCAGCACCAGCTGGTCCAGCCGCGCCTTCTCCGCCAGCAGCTCTCCGCGCTGACCGTCCAGGTGCCGCTGGTCCGCCGCCCGCGAGCGCACCTCCTCCAGCGCCACGGACACCCGCGCGGCCACCGTCTCCGCCGGCCCCGGGGGCAGCCCCGCGGCGCGTGCCTCCTGGAGCAGCCGCGCCGTCACCGCGTCACACGCGGCCTCCGCCACCGTGAACTCCTCTTCGTCCGTGCGCAGGTCCAAGAGCCGCTGCCGCAGCGCCGCGGCGTCGCGCCACAGCGTCAGCGCCGAGGCCGAGGAGAGGGCCTCCGGGAAGCGGCGCTCCCCCAGGAACGCCACCCACTCCTCGCGCAGCATCTCCTCGCGTTGGGCCGCGCGCAGCCGTGCCTCCTCCGCGCGCTGGTCCTCGCGCACCGCCGCGTCCCAGGCCGCGCGCAGCGTGTCCTCTTCACGCAGGAGCAGCTCGCGCCGCTCCGCCTGCGTCAGCAGCTCCGCGAGCTGCACCTCCTGCGCGGCCAGGTCCGCCAGCGACGCGCCCGGGGAGAGCCCCGCCGCGCCGGACGCGTGCAGCAGCTCCCGCTGGAGCAGCTCCTCGCGCGCGCTCATCGCCGCCTGCACCGAGCGGAAGCGCTCCTCCTCCTGCTGCCGCCAGCGATGCCGCGCCGCCTGCGCCTCCAGGCTGGCGTGCCGGGCCGTCTCCACGCGATGGCGCACGAGCAGCAACAACCCCACCAGCATCATCCCGCCCACCGCGCACAGCATGCCCACCGTCACGTTCGCGACCCACGCCGCGAGCACCGCGAACCCCATCGCCACGCCCGCCGCCGCCACCACCCAGGACAGCGGCAACAGCGAGCGCATCGGCACCGCGTCCGTGGGGGCCCGCACGCCGTCCATCTGGCGGCGCTGGTCCATGCGCTGCTCGGCCAGCCGCTCCAGGTCCCCGCGCACCGCGCGCATGCGCCCCACCGCCGCCTGCCGCTGACGCACCTGCGCGGGGCGCTCCTCCGGCAGGGCCTCCACCTCCGTCCGCACCCGCGCCAGCGCCGTCTCCAGCCGCGCCCGCTCCTCGCGCGTGCGCGCCTGCTCCACCTCCACCTGCGCGAGCGCCGCGTCCGCCGCGTCCAGCCTCGCCGCGAGCGACTCCAGCTCTCCCCGCGCCCGAGCGCCCAGGTCCAGCGCGAGCAGCCCGTCCGCGTCCACCGCGAGCCCCAGCTCTTCCAGCGACTGCTCCAGCTGCCTCCGCCGCGACAGGAGCGCTGCCCTGCGCGCGGGCAGCGCACGCAGCTGCTCCGAGTGCCCGGAGTACGTGGCCAGCGCCGTGCGCAGGGACTCGGCGCGCTCGCGCACGGGCCATGGGGCCGCCAGCCGCTCCCGCGCTTCTTCGATGGGCGTCAGCCGCTCATGCAGCTGCGCCTGCTGGGCCCGGTACGTCTTGCGCCGCTGGAGCACGTCCTCCAGCCGCGTCTCCGCGCCCGGCGGGAAGGTGTCCAGCACCGGCAGCGTGGCCAGCTCCGCCCGGTCGCGCGCGAGCACCGCCAGGTCCCCCAGCGCGGACTCCAGCCGCGCGGCGTGGTCCAGCGCGTGCTCGGCCTGCTTGCGCGCCACCTCCAGCGCATGGCCTTCCGCGATGCGCTCCGCCAGCCGGTCGCGCGTGGAGAAGTAGAGCGCGGGCCGGTCTCCCGCCTCGCGCAGCGCCTGCTGCACGTCCTCCAGCTCCTTCATCACGCGGTTGAGCTCGGGCTTCTGGCCGCGCGGGGCGTAGAGCCCTTCCGCGTCCTTGCGCAGCCGCTCCACCGCTTCCGGCAACCGACGCGCGCCCTGCATGCCCGCGGCGAACAGCGCCTCCGACACGCCGCGCTGCTGCGCGAGCCGCTGGAAGGAGGACAGCTCATCCAGGCGGAAGGCGAACACCTCGAAGAACAGCTCGCGCGGCACGTCCGCCAGCGCCTGGTCGAGCAGCGTCTCCGGCAGCGGCTGCCCCTCCGGACTCCGCACCGTGAGCGTGCCTTCCGATGCACGCTTCCCGCCGTGGCGGTGCACCACCAGCGGGCCGGACGCCGTCTCCAGCCACAGCTCGCCGCCGAAGAGCGCGCCCTCCGGTTCGTAGCGCTCCGGCTGGCCGCGCTTCTCGAAGCCGAACAGCACGCCGCGCAGGAACGCGAGCAGCGTGCTCTTGCCCGCCTCGTTGGGCCCGTACAAGAGCGTGAGCCCCGGCCCCGGCGTCCCCGAGTACCCGCGGAAGTGCCCGAAGCCGTCCACCTGGAAGCGGTTGATGCGCAGGCCCGGCTTCATGATGCCTCCTCGTGGAGCTGCTCCACGCCGCGCTGCCCGGCCTGCATCACCAGCTCCGGCCGGGGCGCCTCCAGCGCATCCACGCCCAGCCGCTTGAGCCGCTGTCCCAGCGTCGTCAGGTCCTCGTCGTCCCACAGCGCCGCGAGCGCCGCGTCGTCGTGCGACAGCGTCTGCGCCTCCTCCAGCAGCGTGCCCAGGAAGCCGCCCCCGGCGCGCACCGCCTCCAGGTCCACCTCCGGCCGGCTGCCATCGCGCAGCGACTCCAGCAGCACCGGCGGATGCGCCCGGGCCAGGCGCTCGCGCAGGTCCGCCTCCAGCTGCGACCGGGCGCCCGGCCGCGTGAGCTCCCGGTGCAGCGGGCCGCGCCCGGCCAACGTCAGGCGCACCGCGTGCCCGTCGAAGTCCTCCGCGCAGCGCGACTCCACCACCTCCGTGGCCACCGCCTGGAGCATGTCCAGCGACGTGACGCCCGCGAGCGGCACGTCCAGCCGGTGCCAGCGCACGCGGTCCACCGGCACGAACCTCCGGCGCGCGACGCCGTCCTCCACGTCCACCACCACGCAGCCGCGCTCGCCCGTCTCGTGGACGTGCCGGCCCTGCGGGTTGCCCGGGTACACCGCCACGCCGCCGCCGGGCAGCAGGTGCTCCGCGCGCGTGTGCACGTGGCCCAGGGCCCAGTAGTCCAGCCCGCCCGCCGCCAGGTCCGCGGCCGTGCAGGGCGCGTAGTTCGCGTGGCCCGCGTCTCCGCCCAGGTTCGCGTGCAAGAGGCCCACGCTGAAGTGCTCACCGGTGCGGCGGAATCTCGCGGACAGGTTCTCGCGCACCTCCACGTCCGGATAGGACACGCCCTGCACGTGGCACAGCCCGCGGCCCTCGCGCCGCACCTCCACGTCCTCCCACTCCGGGCCGAACACCTTCACCGACGAGGGCAGCTCCAGCGTGCCGGTGTCGCCGCTCAGCGGATCATGGTTGCCGTGGACGATGAAGGTCTGGATGCCCGCGCGGTCCAGCCGCGCCAGCTCCGTGCGCAGCGTGAGCCGGGCGCGCACCGAGCGGTCCTTCACGTCGAACAGGTCCCCGGCCAAGAGGAGGAACGTCACGCGCTCGCGCAGGCACACGTCCACGATGCGCGCGAGGGCATGGAAGGTGGACTGCTGGAAGCGCTCCAGGAGCGGGCCGTGCGTGGCCACGCCCCGGAACGGCGTGTCCAGATGGAGATCCGCAGCGTGCACGAAGGAGAAGCGCATCGTGCGGGCACCGTACCCGAGTCCCGCCGTCTACCCGACTTTCCCACCCCGAAGGGTGATGCGCCGGTGGACACAGAGGACGTCCCGGGGTCGCACGCGGAGTCCACCGCTGGAAACCCGGCACGTTGGACGCACGGGCAGCCCCTTGCGCTTCGCGCGAAGGCCCGCACCCCACCGGCGTGTCGAGGGTGGAGCGCCGAGGGAGGGGCGCGGGCGTGGCAGCTCGGCCCGCCCGCGCCGTCCCGAGGCATCGAGGCATCAAGGCCTAGCGGGTGGTCTCGTTCCCGGAGCCGCCCGTGGTGCCGCCCGAGCCGCCGGTGCTGCCCGCGCCGCCCATGTCGCTGCCCGAGCCCTCGGTGGCGGATCCGCCAGTGCCGGCGCCCGAGGGGTCGCCCGAGCCGCTGGAGCCCTCCATGGGCGAGCCCGTGCTGCCCGAGCCACCGGAGCCTTCCATGCCGGTGCCGGAGCCTTCGATGCCAGAGCCGGAGCCTTCGATGCCGGAGCCGCCGGTCGTGTCGACGCCCGAGCCGCCGGTGCCCGCGTCACCGCCGCCGCCGCTGCCCTGGTCCATCGTCGAGCCCGTGCCCGCGCCCGAGCTTCCGCCCGAGCCCACGCCCTGCTCGTTCCCCGTCCCCATCCCGGTGTCGGAGCCTCCGGAGCCTCCCGTTCCGCCCTGCTGCGCTCCGGAGCCTCCCATGCCCTCCTGCGAGCGGTCACGGCTCTGACAACCCGTCAGCGTCATCGCGCCCGCCACCGCGCCCAGCACCAGCCATCGCGTCAAGCTCTTCATGTCGAACCCCCGTGTTGATGTGACGACCCCAAGGCTGGGGGTCCGCCAGCGCGGGAGCATCGTCCGCGGGCTCAACAGGGATGGGCCGTCCGTCCTCCGGGGCGCGGGATGGGCGCTCGCCAGGCCGCCCGTTCTCATGGGGCGCTTCAGGACTCGCGGCGCAGCACGAGCAGCGCGTACTCCAGGCCTCCGTCGAGCAGGCCCTGCTGCAGCCACAGGTGCTCGCGCCGGGACTCCGCGCGCACGGCGTTGAGCGCGGCGCGCAGGTTCTTCGCCTCACCGGAAGCGCAGGCCATGTGCTCGTGGACGAGCAGCTCCGAGCTCAGCGTCCAGAAGCCCACCGCCCGCGCGGACACGTCGTCGTGCGCCTCCAGCTCCAGGCCCGCCTCGCGCGCGTCGGCGAGGAACGCGTGCACGCTGCCCAGCTGCTTGCGCCACGCGTCCTCGGACGGGTGCACCGCGTTGGGGCGCACCCAGAAGCAGTCCGCGACGGCCAGCAGGCCGCCGGGCTTGAGCCGCGCGTGCACGCCGCGCAGCCACTCCGCGCGGGGCAGGGCGCAGGTGTGCTCCACGGCGATGATGGCGTCGTAGCACTCGCGGTTTCGCGGCGGCTCGCCCGTGCACAGCCGGGGCTGCACGCGCGCGCACATGCCGGCTTCGTGCACGAACCTGCGCACGTGCTCCAGGTGCGTGGGCACGGTCACCATCGCGGTCACCCGCGCGCGGTGCTCCTGGGCCCAGTACAGCGCGCTGCCGCCCAGGACGCTGCCTGCGTCCAGCACGTCGCCGCCGTCCGGAAAGGGCCCCATGGCGCGCGCCAGCTCCGCCAGCAGCGCTTCCTGCGAACCCCTCAGGCGCTCCATCAGCTCCGGCCCCGGCGTGCCGGGCGGGGGCAGCCGGTCCACCAGCCCCGTGTGGCCATACACCCGGGGGCCATGGCCCTGGCGCACCAGGCCGCGCGCGGCGAGGGCCTCGTGGTAGGTCCACACGTCGCACGGCGTGAGCGGGGACGGGCCCGTGTTGGAAGGGGCCACCACTTCATTCGCGTCCCGCCCGCGCGTCAGGGGCGTGGACAGGGGCGGGATGGGGGCGCTCAGGGGCTTCATGGGTACTCCCGGGGCAGCAGGATGCGGAGCAGGGCGCCGCCGCCCGGTCCGTTGTTCCGGTGCAGCAGGCCGCCGCTGGCGCGCAGCAGGCACTCGCTGGTGTAGAGGCCCAGCCCCGTGCCCTGGGACTTGGTCGTGTAGAGCTCCTCCGCGGGCGCGTTGAGGCGCTCCGGGGGGAAGCCGGGTCCGTCGTCTTCAATCTCCACCTCCAGGCGTCCGCTGAGCGGCTCGGTGCGCGCGCGGATGTAGACGCGGGACGCGCCCTGTTCGCCATTGCCCTCGCAGGCGTTGACGACCAGGTTCTCCACCACCCGGCGCAGCGTGAGCGGCCCGCCGCGCAGCAGCGCGCGAGGCGGCCCGGGCGGCTCCAGCTGCACGTGGATGTCCACGTACGGAAAGCGCAGGGACACCTGGGCCTGCACGGACTCCAGCACCAGCCCCAGGTCCACGGCCTCCGGCTCGGTGCCGGCGAAGCGGCGGCTCTTGGCGCGCACCTCCTTCACCATCTCCTGGAGCTGCCGCAGGCTGTCCTGGAGCTGGCGGGCCTGGTCGTCGAAGCCGCTGCGCGCGAGCACGCCGCGCTGCGTGCCGAACGCCTTCATCATGTCCGCGGCGGTGCCGGCCTCATGCAGCGCCTGGTCCATGACCTGGTGGTGGCCCAGGATTTCCGCCATCGCCTGGGTGAGGCGGCCCACGTCGCGCTCCTGCTGCTCCACCAGCTGCGCGTGCACGGCGGCGCGCAGGCGGTCCGCGTCCGCGCGGGCCCGGTCGTAGCGCACGGCGAGCGCGCCCAGGTACAGCTGCGCCAGCAGCGCCGCGGGGCCCACGACGGCGAAGAGCACCGCGTGCTGGAGGCTCCGCGCCAGGGGCAGGGCGCCCAGCAGGGCCGCGAGCGTGCCCACCGCGAGGAAGGGCTCGCGCCACGTCACCCGGTAGCGCCGGCCATGCACAGCGGTGGTGCCAAGGAGCAGCACGCCGAAGACGAGCGCCCCGGGGAGCGCCGCGAGCGCCATGAGGCTCGCGAGGAAGAAGTGCAGCAGCGCCAGGCCCGGCAGCCACGCGAGCCAGCCCCACGCGGCCACGCGTCTGCGGCGCGCGTGCACCCGGGCGAAGGCCACGCGGTGGATGGCGCACGGCAGGAAGCACGCGAGCGCGGGCGCGGGGGGCACGGCGAGGAGGGCATGGACGCCGGGCGCCCACGCGACGACGCCCACGAGCGCCGAGCCCCGGAGGAGGAAGCCCGCGAGGGGGCGCACGCGCAGCGAGGCGAGGAGCCGGCCCGCGTCCTGGGCGCGCATCCAGCGCCGGAAGGCCGTCACGCCACGGCACGAGGACACGGGCGGGGACTTCATGCGCGCGCTCCGCGGGACCGCGACGCGGCGGCGTGGGCAGGGTGGTGCCCGGACGGATGCGGGTCTCCGCGATGTGGACGCATGCTGGTCAACCCCCCGGCACCAGGCGCAGCCCTCGACAGGGGGAAGCAAACGGCGGCGGGGACCTCCCGGTCAAACCCGGGGGCACCGGCACTGTTGGCCAGTCCGCTGGCCCTGGCTTCCGGGCCAGGAGGGGGGAGGGCTCCTGTCCGGAGCGACAGTGCTTGGGAGGGCCCTCGGGGCGCGGTAGAGGGGCGCCCCATGCGTGACAGAATCCAGACGGTGTTGCGGCAGCTGGTTCAGGTTCCGGAGTTGGAAGTGCGGTGGCTGCACACGGTGTCGCTGCTGGAGTTCATTGGTGCGCGGAAGATTTCGCGCACGGTGGCGGACCGGCATCCGTCGCTGGAGGTGCTGGGGCACCTGGCGGACGAGACGCGCCACGCGTTCACGTTCAAGCGGCTGGCCTGTGAAGTCGCGGGCCGCGAGGACGTGACGGAGTTCCTGAGCGTGGGCGCGGCGTCCGCGTGGTTCCAGTCATTGGACCGGCAGCTGGCGGAGTGGGTGACGGGGGTGACGGGGACGGCGGACGTGTACCTGCACTACCTGCTCACGACGGCGGTGGTGGAGCGCCGGGCGATGGTGCTCTATCCGCTCTACAAGGCGGCCACGCGGCACGCGGTGGTGCGCGAGGAGCTGGGGCGCGTGGTGGTGGAGGAGCAGTCCCACCGCCGCGCCATCGAGGACGCCTGTCAGCAGCGCCTGGAGAAGGCGGGCGTGACGCTGGAGCCCGCGCTCGCGCTGGAGGAGCGCCTGTTCGAGACGTTCCTCACCCAGCTGGAGAAGGACGTGGCCCAGGCGCTCGCGGGAGCGCAGGCGGCCTGAGCCGTCAGGCCTCGCCCGGCGGCGGTTCTTCCGCGTCGCCCGCCACGCTGGACAGCTCCAGCTTGCCGCCCGTCCAGGTCGCCTGGAGGTTCCTCGCGCGGCGCGCGCGCTTGCGGCTCAGCTCCACGCCCACCGCGTCCAGGCCCAGCGCGTTGGCCACCGCGAGCGCGGTGCCGTGGCCGCAGAAGGGGTCCACCACCGTGCGCGTGCGCGTCTGCTCCAGGATGAAGCGACAGGCCACGAGGCATGCGTTGAGCCCCATGCCTCGCGTCCACGTCACCTCGCCGGGCTCCGGCAACACGTCCGCCGTGGACTTCGCCGCGTCCGCCTTCAGCCCCCGGCTGAAGCACAGCAGGTGCGAGTACGCCGGCCTCCCGAACGTCACCGTCCCCGGTGTCCGGCGACACACCACCTTGTGCCAGAGCGTGTCGCACCCCGCGGCCTCCGCCGCCTTCGACACCAGGTAGCCCTTGTCCACCCACGCCCCGTCCTTCTTCACGTCGGACTGGTAGAACACCGCCACCCCGTCCTGGGGCACCCGCGACAACACCTTCGCCGCCGCCCCCACGAACCAGTCCTTCCACTGGGGCACCGTGAGCGACGGGAACTCGGAGACGTCCGGCAGCGACGCCACCACCGAACACCCGTCCAGCACCGGCCGCGCCTCCAGCCACGCGAGCGCGTCCTCGCAGTACACCGTGCGCTTCGCTCCCGCCGTCCCGCTGCGTCCATCCCTCATGACGCCCCCGAGTCTGCCGCAAAGCGCCCACCCACTCCCACCCTTCATTCCCACCCGCCGCGCCTACCCGACGGGACAGCCCGCCCCTCATCCCTCCAGACAACCCCCGAGCCTGTGGACGGCCACGCCCGACTCATGGCTTGCTACGCTTCCCCTTTAAGTCACGACTTCCAGCTGTTTCCCCCCTCGGAGGAAGACCCCCATGCCCACGACGAACGCGACGGATGGCACACCCCTGCACTACCGGGTCCTGGGGGACGGTTCTCGCGACGTGGTGCTGGTGCATGGGTGGATGGTGTCCGGCGCGGTGTGGGACCCGATGCTGGAGAAGCTGGACATGACGGGGCTGCGGCTCATCGTCCTGGACCACCGGGGCACCGGGCAGTCCGGGCGGCCGGCGTCGGGGTACTCGCTGGAGCAGTACGCGAAGGACGTGCTGGCGGTGGCGGACCACGCGAAGGCGCAGCGCTTCGCGCTGGTGGGCCACAGCATGGGCGGGCAGATTGCCCAGTGGGTGGCCTCGGAGGCGCCCGCGCGCGTCACCGGCCTGGTGCTGGCGAACACGGTGCCCGCGTCGGGGCTGCCCCTGCCGCCGGACGCGGCGGGCCTGTTCCGCACCTCGGCGGGGGACCGGGAGAAGCAGAAGACCATCCTCGGCCTGGCGTGCAAGCAGCTGTCGCCGGAGTCGCTGGAGGTCCTGCTGAAGGACTCGGGCGCGGTGGGCAAGGACGCCATCGAGCAGTGCTTCGACTCCTGGACGGCGGGGGGCTTCGCGCACCGGCTGGCCGCCATCACGGCGCCCACGCTGGTGGTGGCCACGGATGATCCGTTCCTGCCGCCGATGTTCCTCAAGCAGGCGGTGGTGGGGCTCATCCAGAACGCGCGCCTGACGCACCTGCCGGGGCCGGGGCACTACCCCCAGGTGGAGCGTCCGGCGGAGACGGCGGCGCTGCTGTCGGCGTTCCTCGCGGGCAACGCCGCGCAGGCCTGAAGGAGGACGTGACATGGCCTGGGGTATGTCCTTCGAACGCGACGCCGAGCACGACGTCGTCACCGCGAGCTTCACCGACTGCATCCTGGTGACGGATGAGGACGTGTATCGCTGGCGGCGCGAGGTGGAGGAGCAGTTCGCGAAGTTCAACGGCCGGGTGGACCTGCTCATCAACCTGGACGGGCTCATCATCCGCCACACCGCGGGGCGCACCTTCGGGCAGGTGCGCCGCGAGGTGCTGGAGCGCAACACGCACCGCTCGTTCCGCTACGGCGGCGACGAGATGACGCGCACGTTCATCAACACCAGCGGCGCCATCAACGGCGCGGCGGTGAACCACTACCCCACGCGCGAGGCCGCCCTGGCGGCCCTGCTCGCCGAGCGCGAGGCCCTGCGCAAGCGCGGCTTCACGCCGTTCCTGCCGGGCGTCATCAACACCAAGCGCTGAAGCGGTGCGCTACACGCCGGCGAACCACTCGTAGCCGCGGTCCTCCCAGGTGCCCCCCGTGGCCTCCGGGAGGAAGCGCACGGTGGTGAGGTACTTCACCATCTTGTAGCCCAGCTTCACGCCCGAATAGAGGCGCAGGGGCGCGCCATGGCCGGGGATGAGCGGCGCGCCGTTCATGCCGTACGCGAGCACGGTCTGCGGGTGCAGCGCGCTCGGCGCGTCCCACGACGAGTAATAGCCCTGGTCGAACGAGCGGAACTCCACGAAGCCCGCGCGCGGGTCCATGCCCACGGCCTGCGCCAGGTCGCTGACGCGCACGCCATGCCATGACGCCACCGCGCTCCAGCCCTCCACGCAGTGGTGGCGGATCCGGAAGTCGGTCCGGGGCAGCTGGCGCAGCTCCTCCAGCGAGAAGGCACGTGGCCGGGCCACGAGTCCGCCGACCTCCAGGCGCCAGCCGGCGGGGGCCAGCGGCACGGTGTCGGAGAGGAAGTAGTGGGGGAAGTCGCCGGGCGGGGTGAGCTGTCCGGCGGGCTCCTCGGGGGCGAGCCGGGTGGGGCTGAAGAGGGCGGCCTGGGCGCGCTCGTTGAAGCGGTCCATGGCGCCGAGGAAGCCCGCGCGTGGGCGCTGCGAATCGCAGGCGCTGGTGGCGAGCGCGGCGGCGCCCAGGAGGACGCGGCGGCGCGTGAGGACCCGCTCAGGCATCGGGCTTCCTCCCGCCGGTGAGCATCTCCCCGAAGGTGCGCGGGTGCAGGGCGACGAGGACGACGTGGCCCACGGTGAAGAGGGCGAGCAGCCCGAGCAGCAGCAGGTGGATGAACCGGGCGGGGTCGTAGCCACCGAAGAGGGCCGTGAGCCACTGGAGCTGCACGGGCTTGTAGAGGACGAGCCCGGACAGGACGGACAGCGCGCCCAGGACGAGGGCGGCCGTGTACGCCAGCCGCTGGAGCCCGTTGTAGAGGCCTGTCCGCGCGGGCGCGGGACGCAGCCGCAGGTAGTACGCGAGCGTGGCCACGGCGTCGCGCGTGTCGCGGCGCGGGAGGAACAGGCGGCGGCGCCACTCGCCGCTGAGCGCGAGGTAGAGCACGTACACGAGCCCGTTGAGGGCCAGGAACCAGCCGAACGCGAAGTGCCAGCTCCGCGCCCCCGCGAGCCAGTCCCCCAGGCGCAGCCACGACGGCGGCATGGCGTCCTGGAAGGGATAGAGCGCGAAGGGCCGTCCGCGAGGCCCCATGCGCGGATACGCGACGAGGATCTGCAACCCGCTGGCCGCGAGGATGGCGAGCAGCGGCACGTTGGCCCAGTGAGCGAGCCGGATGGGCCAGGGCTGGGGACGGCGGGGCTCGGGCGGGTGCACGCGGCGGAGCCCAGCACCGCGACGTGGACGGGGACCATGCGGCGGGAGGACGGCGCGAACGCACGGGAGAGGACTTCGCCATTGCGGCGCCACCGCCCGCACCTTGCGTCCGGTGCACCCATGGCCATGCGCCAGCTGCTCTTCCCGCCCCATCCCCATCGCCCTCCTCGCCCCAACCTCGCCCATCCCACCAGAGGGGTCTGACATGGACTTCCCGGGCCGACGCGGCCTCGGGCCCCATGCGGCGAAAACCTGTCCGACTGTCGGACAGGTTTGGCGGACCGTGCGCCCGGCGGCGCGCCTCTGCCCGGGAATCCGCGTGGTCGTCCGCGAACGCCTCGTCGCAGTCCGCGGTCGCGCTTCGCGGAGCGCTTCGGGCTCAGGCGTTGTTGACGGCCTTCTGGCCGACTCCCTGGGCTCGCCGCAGTACCCGCCCTCGGGTCGCGGAGGATTGGCAGGCATTGGACTGCGTGCCGGGCACACATGGCCGCGGGTCCCCGTGGATTGGACGGCTGGGAGTGACCCGGTATCGTTCCTGTTCCCGTCCGCCTTCCCCGAGGATGCCGTGACCCTGAAGCCAGCCAATGCCGTGCTCCTCGTGGGGGCGTTGTTGTCGACCCTGGTCGGTTGCGTGGAGGAGGAGCCCTCCTTCACGGCGCCACTGGCGGGTGGCGCGCGGGTCGTGGTCGCGCTGCCCCGGTCGTCGGAGGCCGTCACGGTGACGACCACGGTGACGCACGCTTCCGGTGCCACGGAGTCGAAGGCGCTGACGCCCAAGACGGATCCGGATGGCGGCATCGCATGGTCGACCGTCGTGAAGCCGGAGTCCTCCGAGGAGGAGATCCGGCTGGCCGTGGACGCCGTGAACGGCGCGGACGGCATCGTGGGCGCCCTGAGCCTGGACGCCGGCGTGAAGCTGCCGCTGTATGAAGAAGCGCTCGTGGTCCTGGTGCCGCTGCCCGAGTCCGGCCTGCCGGAACTGGCCAACCACGCGCCGCGCATCCACGAAGTGCGCGCGCCGAGCAGCATCGTGGCGCCGGGCGACACCGTGCAACTGAGCGCGCAGGCCAGTGACCTGGAGGGGGATGCGCTCACCTACGCCTGGACCGCCTCCTCCGGAGTGCTCGACTGCGTGGACACGACCTGCGCGTGGACGGCGGAGTTCCCGGAGCCCGATGGCGGCGTTGACCCGGAGTTCCTGCTGTCCGATGGCGGCGTCGACTCGGAGATCGCTCATGACGCGTTGATCCGCCTGCGCGTCACGGATGCCCAGGGCGCGGTGTCCACGCTCCAGTTCCGCATCGGCATGGGCACCACGCGCGCTCCGCCGACGCTGGATTTCACGGCGTTCAACCGCGCCCCCGTGCCCTCCGAAGCGGGAGCCCCCCAGGACGTCAAGCTGAACGAGGAGTTCCAGGTCCAGGCGAAGGTCCAGGACGAGGACGGCCCCAAGGACGTGCTGACGTACGCCTGGAGCGCGACGTGCGAGGGCACCTTCCGTGACGCCACCGCCGCCATGCCCGTCTTCACGCCAACGGCGGTGCCGACGGAGTGCGGCTGCCAGTTGAAGGGCGCCGTGACGGACGGCTTCGGCGGAAGCACGGAGCAGCTCGTGAACCTGTGCGTGCGGCAGGACGCGCCGCCCGTCCTTGGCGACGCCACGCTGTCCGCGCAGTCCGCGCTCGCGGGTGAACGCGTGACGTTCTCCGTGAAGGCGAAGGACCCACGTGGCGAGGCGATGACGTTCACCTGGACGTCGAACGCGGGCGCGCTCGGCACGGCCACGGGGGACGGCACGACGAGCACGGTGGACTGGACGGAGCTCACCTGCCTGCCGGCGGACGTCACGCCCACGGTGGAGGTGGTGGTGAAGAACACCTCGGGCGCGAGCGCGCGGCATTCCTTCTCCGTGGCCTGGGCAGGCCGGCGCTGCGGTCCGGGAGAGACCCCCTGCGCCATCACCCTGTCACCGGGACAGGTGACGCTGCGCGAGGACTGCGTGGTCCAGAGCGCGGTGTTCATCCCGGACGGCTTCACGTTCAACGGGGCCAGGCACACGCTGACCGCGACCGAGGATGGGGCCGGGACCCACTACACGGGCGCGGTGCTGCGCAACCGGGGCACGGTGGCGAACGTGCGCGACGTGACCGTGACGGCGCGGAACCTGTCGGACGTGTGTGACGCGGACGTGGACCGGCTGCGCGGCATCCTGCTGGAGGGCGCGAGCGGCACCATCGAGGACACGGTGGTGGAGGACCTGAACCAGGCCGGCAACATCGGGGGCTGCCAGGAGGGCTTCGCCATCGACGTGCGCAACATGGCGGCGGACGCCACGCCGGTGACGGTGGTCCTCCGGGGCAACCGGCTGACGGGCTACCAGAAGGCGGGCGTGGTGGTGCTGGGGCCGGTGGCGGTGACGGTGGAGGACAACGTCATCGACGGCCTGGGCCCCACCGACCGCATCGCGCGCATCGGCATCCAGCTGGCGTATGGGGTTTCCGGGCAGGTGGTGGGCAACCAGGTGAAGGGCAACGCGTACGAGTTCGAGCGCGACTGGGGCTCCGGCATCATGGTGCTGGGCGGCGAGTACTACGGCGCGGGGCGGGAGCTGTGCCACGACCTGCTCATCCAGGACAACGCGCTGACGGAGAACGACGTCGGCATCAACCTGCTGCAATCGGTGGGGGGGGACTTCACCCCTCCGGCCACGTCGCAGAACCTCCAGGTGCTCGGCAACACGCTGAGCAATACGACGCTGACGGCCAGCTACCAGGCCGCCATCGCGGACAACGGGACCGCGAACCTCATCAGCCGCAACCGCATCAGCGGTGAAGGGTACGACCCCGAGGTGTATCCGGAGAACGTGCTCGCCCTGGACGTGACGACGCAGGGCGAGGAGCGCCAGGTGGGCTTCGCCACCCCCGCGCGGACGCTGGACGTGGGGACGTGCTCGGAGGTGCTGGGGGTGCAGGGCTGGGACCTGGCGGGCAACCTGGCCCCGCTGTCCGTGCCGGAGGTGACGCTGGCCGCGTCGGATCCGGGCGCGACCTTCCACCTGCTGCCGGACTGCTCGGATGCGCCCGTGACGGTGGTGAGCCTCAAGAACTCGCAGCGCGAGGGCCTCTTCCACGTCAAGGCCGCGACCGCGGGCCCGCTGACCCTCACGGCGACGGGCGACGGCGCCAGCAAGACCCAGGAGCAGACGGTCCGCTGATCCACGCGTGCTCCGCGTGCGCGTGAGGTGCCGCCCCCGGTCCAGGGGGACACATCTGTCGCAGGATGTTCGCCTTGGCGCGGAGGGCGCGGTACACGGGGCGCGTGTACGGACGGGCGGTCATTTCCTGGGTGGGGCTCTGCCTCCTGTTGCTGCTTCCCGCGTGCATGCCGCGAGCCGCGAGGTCCGTCGTGCCCGGAGGGCCGGAGGACCTGGCCCTGCGGTACCTGGACGCGTGGGCGCGCAACGACGTGGCGGCCCAGCGCGACGCGCTCGTGGACGCGCCCGCGGACTTCGACGCGCAGCACGCGCGGTGGCGGCAGGACCTGGGCGTCGTGGCCTCGCGCTTCGAGCGGCCGGAGCTCGAAGCCGATGACGGCGCCACGGCGGTGGTGAGGTTCCGGGGCGTGCACACGCTGCGGGGGCTGGGGGACTGGGAGGTGGAGTCCCGGCTGCGCTTCGAGCGAAAGGGCCAGCGCTGGGGCCTGCGCTGGACGCCGGCGGTGCTCCATCCCGCCGCACGGCCCGGAGATCGCTTCGGCCGCACGAGGAGCTGGAGCCCGCGCGGGGAGCTGCTCGATGGGGACGGCGAGCCGCTCACCGTTCCCGGAGAGGTCATCCGCATCGGCGTGCTGCCGGGCCGGGTGAAGGACCGCGCGGCCGTGGCCAGCGTGCTCCAGGCGCAGCTCGGGGTGGACCCCGCGAGGGTGCTCGCCGCGCTGAACGCCGCGAGCGCGCAGCCGGAGCAGTTCGTCGCGTTCATCGACGTGCGCCAGGAGCGCTACCAGCAGGTGCGCGCCGTGCTCGCGCCGGTGCCCGGCATCTTCTTCCGCAAGAAGCCCGCGCGCCTCACCCCGGCGGAAGGCTTCGCCGCGCACACCCTGGGACGCGTGGGCGAGGTGACGGCGGAGGCGCTCCAGGTGCTGGGCCCGCTCTACCAGGCGGGGGACGTGGTGGGGCTGTCGGGCCTGGAGCGCGCGCAGGAGCGGACGCTCGCGGGACGTCCCTCCGGCGAGGTGCGGCTCTTGCGCCGCTCGGGCGACAGCGAGGTGCTGCACCGCTTCGACGGCGAGCCGGGACGCCACGTGCGCACCACGTTGCGGATGGACGTGCAGGCGGCGGCGGAGGCGGCGCTCATGGACGTCTCCCTCCCCGCCGCGCTGGTCGCGGTGGACACGGCGACGGGGGAGGTGCTGGCGGTGGCCAGCCGGCCGCTCGGAGAGGCGCTGCACCGCGCGCTGACGGGACGCTATCCGCCAGGCTCCACGTTCAAGGTCGTGACCTCCGAGGCGCTGCTCGCGAGCGGCCTGAAGCCGGGCTCCCGCGCGGACTGTCCCGTGGAGGTGACGGCGGGCCGCAGGCGCTTCCGCAACTTCGAGTCCGAGGTGCTGGGCACCACCACGCTGCGGCGCGTGTTCGCGCTGTCGTGCAACACGGCGTTCATCCAGCTGGAGGCCCGGCTGGACCGGCGCGCGCTGGAGGACGCGGCGCGGCGCTTCGGCTTCGGGGTGGACTACGACGTGGGGCTGCCCTCACCGGGAGCCACCTTCCCCGAACCTCGCGACGACGCGGAGCGCGCCGCGGCGTCCATGGGCCAGGGGCGCGTGCTGGCCACGCCGCTGCACATGGCCACCGTCGCGGCGGCGGCGGGCTCCGGCGTCTGGCACGCGCCGCGCCTGCTGGCGGACGCGGCCCCCGGTCCGGAGGCCCGGCTGAGCCCGGGGACTCCGGAGGCGCTCCGGGACCTCATGCGCGCGGTGGTGAAGGAGGGCACGGCGAAGTCCGCCGCGAGCTTCGCGGGGCTCATGGGCAAGACGGGCACGGCGGAGTTCGGCACGTCCGTGCCGCCCGAGACCCATGCGTGGTTCATCGGGGTGCGCGGCGGCATCGGCTTCGCGGTGTTCGTGGAGGGGGGAGGGGTGGGCGGACGCGTCGCCGTTCCGCTCGCGGCCCGCTTCCTCCAGGCGCTGGACGCGCCGGATGCAATCGCCTCGCCGCCGGGGCGTCTGTAGGCTCATGGTTGGGAGAGACCGGATGACCTGGAACCCGTTGCGCCTCTTGGGTGTGCTCGCTGTCGCCCTGCTGTTCGTCCCCGTCGCCGCGGGTGCCGCGACGCGGCAGCAGGAGCTGGACCGGCTGCTGACGCAGTACCACCAGCTGCGCATGTTCAACGGCGCGGCGCTCGTGGCCAACGAGAAGGGCGTCCTGCTGAAGAAGGCCTACGGGTCCGCCAACTTCGAATGGAACGTGCCCAACACGCCGGACACGAAGTTCCGCCTCGCGTCCGTGACGAAGCAGTTCACGGCCATGGTCATCCTCCAGCTGGTCGCGGAGGGGAAGCTGAAGCTCGACGACACGCTGGTGTCGGTGCTGCCGGACTACCGCAAGGACACGGGCTCGCGCGTCACCATCACCCACCTGCTCAACCACACGTCCGGCATCCCCAGCTACACGTCGGCGCCGGACTTCTCCGCCAAGGTGTCGCGCAATCCCTACGCGGTCGCGGACTTCGTGAAGCAGTTCGCCAGCGGTGACCTGGCGTTCGAGCCCGGCTCGAAGTTCGCCTACAACAACTCCGGCTACTTCCTGCTGGGCGCCATCATCGAGCGCGTCACCGGCAAGATGTACGCACAGGCCGTGCAGGAGCGCATCTTCACGCCGCTGGGCATGAAGGACTCCGGCTACGACGTCCACGCCACGGTGCTGCCCAAGCGCGCCAGCGGCTACGAGCTCCTGCCGCAGGGCTACATCAACGCCCCCTACCTGGACACGTCCCTGCCGTACGCCGCCGGGTCGCTGTACTCCACGGTGGAGGACCTCTACCGCTGGGACCGCGCGCTCTACGAAAACAAGCTGCTGCCGGAGGCCCTCAAGCAGAAGATGTTCACGCCCGGCCTGGAGCGATACGGCTTCGGCGTGTTCGTGGAGCCGCTGAAGCTGGATGACGGCAAGACGGAGCTGGCCACCATCCACCACAGCGGCGGTATCAACGGGTTCAGCTCGCGCATCTACCGCGTGCCGGTGGGCAGGGAGGTGGTCATCCTCCTGGACAACACGTCTCGCGGCGACGCGCTCAAGCCGCTGGCCGCCGGCCTCTTCAGCGTGCTCCACGGCATCCCGCCCCAGCCGCCCCGGCAGGGCATCCGCGAGGTCCTGAGCGCGACGCTCGACAAGGAGCCCATTGCGAACACCGTCGCGCGCTACCGCGAGCTGAAGGCCACGAAGGCGAACGCGTACAACTTCTCCGAAGGGCAGCTCAACAGCCTGGGCTACCAGCTGCTCCGGGAGGGCCGGAAGGCGGATGCCATTGAAATCTTCAAGCTCAACGTGGAGATGTTCCCGAAGGACGGGAACGCCTACGACAGCCTGGGCGAGGCGTACCTCGCCCAGGGCGACAAGGCGCAGGCGCGGGTGAACTACCGCAAGGCCGTGGAGCTGGACCCCGCCAACACGAACGCGGCGTCCGCGCTCCAGAAGCTGGACGCGCCGGCGGGAGCGCCCGCGTCGAAGGCCGTGCCCTAGCGGCTCCGGATGTGAGCGAATGCGGCCCCCGCCCCGGGCGTTTCCCGTCCGGGGTGGTTCCACGTGGTGCTCACGAAAGGTGCCTGCATGAAGCTCTATTTCAATCCGCGGAGCCGGGCGGTGATTGGCAAGTGGATGCTCGACGAGGCAGGGGTCGAGTACGAGATCGTGCCCATCGACCTGGACAAGCGGGAGCAGAAGTCGCCCGAGTACCTCAAGGTGAACCCCGCCGGGAAGCTGCCCGCGCTGGTGGACGGAGAGGTCCGCGTGTTCGAGAACGCGGCCCTCTGTCTCTACGTCGCGGACAAGTACCCGCAGGCGAAGCTGGCGCCGAAGCTGGACGCGCCGGAGCGCGGCCGGTACCTGTCGCTGGTGGTGTACTCGACGTCGCAGCTGGAGCCGTCCATGGCGGACCACATGGCGCAGCTCCCCACGCCGCCGTCGCGCGGGTGGACGGAGTACGAGCAGGCCCTGGACGCCGTGGAGCGCGAGCTGGGCGACGGGCCCTACCTC
Source organism: Corallococcus exercitus (assembly GCF_042231735.1). GTDB lineage: Bacteria > Myxococcota > Myxococcia > Myxococcales > Myxococcaceae > Corallococcus > Corallococcus exercitus_B. Next base: position 6,609,030 of record NZ_CP102577.1, on the reverse strand, counting down.
TTCGGGGACTGGTTCACCGCCGCGGACGTGATGATCGGCTCCATGTTCATCTACCAGCGCATGCTCGGCGGCTCCACGGGACGGCCGAAGCTGGAGGCCTACGTGGACCGGCTGCAGGCCCGCCCCAAGGGCCTGAAGCTGCGCTGAAGCTCAGGGCGCGGCGAAGCCCTGCGTGAGCCAGTCGATGAACACGCGCACGCGCGGGGACAGCTGCCGGTTGCGCGGGTACATCAGGGACACGGGCGTGGGCGTGGGCGGGTACTGGGGCAGCACGGGGACCAGGGTGCCTCGCCCGAAGTCCTCCTCCAGGCGGTAGCGCGGCGCCTGGATGAGGCCCAGTCCCAGCCGCGCGGCCGCGACGAAGGTCTCCGCGCCGTTCACGCTCATCGTCGTGGGCAGCACGACGTGGCGGACCTCGCCGCCCACCGTGAACTCCAGCGGGATGAGGCTCCCCGTCGCGGAGGAGCGGAAGCCCACCATGCGGTGCCCGCGCTGGAGCGCTTCAAGGCTCTCCGGCACGCCGTGCCGCGCCAGGTAGGCCGGCGACGCGCACGTCACCTCCTCCAGCAGCGCCACCCTGCGGGCCACCATGTCGCTGTCCTTCAGCTCGCCCGCGCGCAGCACGCAGTCCACGCCCTCGCGCACCAGGTCCACGAACCGGTCGCCCTCGCTCATGTACAGCTCGATGCCCGGATAGCGCTCCAGGAACTCCGGCAGCCGGGGCAGCACCACCCGGCGCGCCAGCGTTCCCTGCACCTCCACGCGCACCAGCCCCTTCGGCCGGGCCCCCACGAACGCCGCGTCCGCCTCCTCCAGGTCCGCGAGCAGCGCCACGCAGCGCTGGTAGTACGCCTCGCCGTCCAGCGTGGGGCTCACGTGGCGCGTGGTGCGCTGGAGCAGCCGCACGCCCAGCCGCGCCTCCAGCCCCTTCACCGCGTCCGTCACCGACGAGCGCGGCAACCCCAGGTCCTTCGCGGCCTGCGTGAAGCTCCGGCACTCCACGATGCGCGTGAAGGCCTTCATGGCGTCGAACCGGTCCATTATCCGCCCTGTCGAACAGTGATGCCGGAACAAAGCCGATTATCCGAAGGGTGGAAAGGTCCATCTTCCTCTCACACGACGCCGGCGACGGCGAACTCCCGGAAGGAAGCCATGACGACCCCCCAGACCCCTCAGCAGCAGAAGACGGCCCTCGTGACGGGCGCCTCGCGCGGCATCGGCGCCGCGGTGGCGGAGCGGCTGGCTCGCGACGGCTTCAACGTCCTCGTCAACTACGCGGGCAGCCGCGACGCGGCGGAGGCGGTGGTGCGCCGGATTGAAGCGGCCGGAGGCCGGGCCCTGAGCGTCCAGGCGGATGTCGCGGACCCCGCCGCGTTCCCCCGCATGTTCGACGCGGCGGAAGCGGCGTTCGGCGGGGTGGACGTGCTGGTGAACAACGCGGGCATCGGGAAGTTCATCCGCTTCGCGGACTTCGACGACGCGCTGTTCGACCAGCACGTGGCCGTCAACATCAAGGGCACGTTCAACGGCCTGCGAGAAGCCGCGCGACGGCTGCGCGACGGGGGCCGCGTCATCAACTTCTCCACCAGCGTCATCGGCTTGCGGATGGAGGCGTACGGCGTCTACTCGGCCACCAAGGCCGCCGTGGAGACGATGACCGCCGTGCTCTCCAAGGAGCTGCGCGGCCGGAACATCACCGTCAACTGCGTCGCGCCCGGCCCCACCGCCACGGAGCTCTTCCTGGACGGCAAGTCCCCGGAGCTGGTGGAGCGCATGACGAAGCTGAACCCCCTGGAGCGGCTGGGCACCCCGGAGGACATCGCCGCGTCCGTGGCCTTCCTCGCCGGGCCGGAGGGCGGGTGGATCAACGGCCAGGTGCTGCGCGCCAACGGCGGCATGGTCTGAACGCCTGGAGCACGGGCAGGGGAGCAGGCTGCCCGGGTGGCGTGTGCATCCGCCGGGTTGCCCACACCCCGGGTGGCCCCGGGCAGGGGGCATCCCCACCGTTGTCGGGTGAATGACGAGAGGGCAGGGACAGGCAGTGGATGGACGGACCCCCGGCTGAGGGCGCTGGAGCAGCTGCTGGCCCTCCCCGCGGCCGAGCTGCGCCCCACGCTGGACACCGCGGGCCAGCTCATCTCCGAGCTGCTGAACGCCGACAAGGTGGACGTCTTCCTCTTCGAGCAGAGCAGCCAGAGCCTCGTCGCGGTGGGCACCAGCCAGACGCCCATGGCCCACCTGCAGAAGTCGCTGGGGCTGGACCGGATGCCGCTGGCCAACGGCGGGCGCGCGGTCCAGGTGTACGAGACGGAGACCCCCTTCATCGCGGGCCACCAGGAGTCAGACCCGGAGGAGCTGCCCGGCATCAAGTTCCGGCTGGGGGTGCGCTCCAGCCTGATGGTGCCGCTGCCCATCGGCATGGAGACGCGGGGCGTGCTGGGCGTGTCGTCGGCGAAAAACGACTTCTTCACCGAGCACGACCTGAGCTTCCTCCAGGCCGTGGCGCGCTGGGTGGGCATGGTGGCCCACCGCGTGGAGCTGGTGCAGGAGCTGACGAAGCTGGCGGTGAAGCAGGCGCGCCGCAAGGCGGCCGAGGAGCTCATCACCGTGCTCGCGCACGACATGGCCAACCACCTGCTGCCGCTCCAGGCCCGCCTCCAGCTCATCCAGCGGAGGGCCCAGCGGAACAACGCGCAGGAGGACCTGCGGGACGCGGCGGGCGCGGCCGCGTCGCTGCGCTCCCTCACGCGGCTCATCAACGACCTGCTGGACGTGGGACGCCTGGACCAGGGCCTCTTCAGCCTGCGTCCCCAGCCGGTGGACCTGACGGGGCTGGTGCGGGAGCTGGCCACCACCGCGAGCACCCCCGAGCGCCCCGTGCACGTCGAGGGCCCCGAGGAGTTGGTGACGGTGGCGGATCCGGACCGCGTGCGGCAGGTGCTGGAGAACCTGGTGGCGAACGCGCTCAAGCACTCGCCGCCGGGACGGCCCGTGGACATCGCGCTGCAAGCGCAGCCGCGTCCGGAGGGTCCCTGGGTGCGGGTGTCCGTGAGCGACCAGGGGCCGGGCATTCCGGCGGAGATGGTGCCCACGCTCTTCGAGCGCTTCACGCGGGGCCCGGGCTCCACGGGCCTGGGCATCGGCCTGTACCTCGCGCGGCGCATCGCGGAGGCGCACGGCGGCACCCTGGAGGTGGCTTCGACGTCACGGGCCGGAACGCGCTTCGAGCTGTCGCTGCCGGTGGCGGCCGGGTAGCGCGAACACGTTCACTTGGAGGGCAGGACCATGTCTTCGGATTGGGCGGAAGAAGCGGAGCAGCAGGCGAAGGCGATGACGCGGGACCTGGTGGAGGTGGGCCGGACGAAGGGCTTCCGCGTCACGTACCAGCGGCGGGAGGCGCGCTTCGCGCTGCGCGCGGGGACGGTGACCCTCTATTTCTCCGCGCATGACTACAACGGGCCGCGCGGCATGGACTGGCTGCGCCTGCGCATCGACGTGCTGTCGAGCGCGCGTCCCGGGCAGGCGGCCGGACAGCAGGTGGAGCCGGCCGGGCTGGGACCCGCGCCGCACTGAAGCGCTGCGGGAGGAATCACACGCAGGGGGTGAGGGGAAAAAAGGGGCAGCTCCGTTGGGTGGGTGCAGGCGCGAAACCGGACGGCCCTCACGGCCGCCGGGCGCCACCTTCCGAGGAGCAGCCCCATGTCCCCGTCCCCGCGTCTTCGTGCCGTGGCCCGGCTCACCGCCATGGCCTTCACCACCCTGGGGCTGAGCGCGTCCGCGCAGACGTATGCCTTTCCCGGCACCAGCGCGGACCTGCCCGAGGGCAGCCACTGGTGGATCTCCAGCGACCACGGCGGCACGCACAACCGCGACCTCAACGCCGTGCGCTTCGATGACGACGCGAAGCGGTTCACCCGCGTGAAGGTTCCCTTCGCGGACTACGCGGCCGACCCGAAGAACTCCGACTGGGTCATCTACGGGCTGCCCGTCTCCGCCATCGCGGATGGCGAGGTGCTGACCTGCTGGCGCAACGCCCCGGAGGGCCTCAAGCCGGAGGTGTACGGCGATGACGACGTGCCCCACCCGGGCCGCACGTCCAACCCGCTGCGCATCCCGCGCTCGGGCAACCACGTGAACGTCCGCACGGACGACGGGAAGATCATCCTCTACGCGCACCTGCAGCCCGGCAGCGTCCCGGAGGAGCTCTGCCCCTTCAACGACACCTACGTGGCGGACGCGGAGGACCGCGTGGGGGACCTGCCCCGGGAGGTCATCGTCCCCGCGGCGCAGCGGGTGCGCGTGAAGCGCGGGCAGTTCCTGGGCCGCGTGGGCAGCTCCGGCGCCTCGGCGCATCCCCACCTGCACGTGCACCTGCAGCCCATGACGAGCGAGACGACGCTGGGCACGTCCATTCCGCTGCCCTTCTCCCACGCGTGGCAGAAGAACGGCGATGTGAACTTCGACTCGTCGCTCACCTACGACCCGCTCCAGAACCAGGCGCTCAACCAGTTCCCCTCCGCCATCCACCCGGATCCGCTGCTGCGCCGGGGCGACATCACCGGAGCCCCGGTGCTGGAGGTGGCGATGGCGTCCTCGGGCAGCACGGTGGTGACGGCCACGCGGGACGTGACGGGGCGGCTGGCGCTGGGCTCGTGGCAGCTCAACGGGGGCGGCCAGTTCACGAAGCTGCAAGAGGCCTCCGCGGGCGCGGCGAGCTCCATCGCCATGGCGCACCCGCACAGCGGCTCCACGCGCGACGTGGTGACGGCGCTGCGGGATGGGGACGGCAAGCTCAAGCTCATCGCCTGGCAGGTCGCTTCGAACGGCGCCATCGTGCGCAAGGGCGAGGCCGGCGGCGACGCGGACGCGACGGAGATCAACGTCGCAGCCCTGCCGTCAGGGCAGGGCGTGGTGAGCGCCTTCCGCGACGCCACGGGCCACCTGAAGGTCAGCACCTGGGAGACGTCCACGACGCTGGACACGCTGACCCGCATGGGCAACGGCTTCGGCGAGGAGGCGACGAAGGTGGCCATGACGCCCGTCTTCAACGGCCGCGTGGACGGGGACGTCAGCCGCTTCACCGGCGTCGTCACGGCGGTGCGCACGCCCACGGGCAACCTGAGCCTGACGGCGTGGGAAATCACTCCGCAGAAGACGCTCATCCCGCGGGGCACCCACCTGGCGGGCGCGGTGACGGACGTGGCCCTCAGCACCGTCCACGTGCCTGACGGCTCGCGCGAGGTGGTGGTGGCCAGCACGCGCCTGACCAACGGCGTGCTGCGCAACATCTCCTTCGACGTCACCGCGGCCGGACAGTTCGTGCGCCGTGACCACGAGGACGGCGAGACCATCCTGGACCTGAGCGCGACGCGCGTGGGGGGCCCGCACCTGGTGACCCCGGTGCGCGACACCACGGGCAACCTGCGCGTCTACACCTGGGACGTGGGCAATGACGGCAAGGTGCGCCGCACCGGCAAGGAGCGCGCGGGCGCCATCGTGTCCGGCCTGTCCGCCACCTCCACCACCGTGGGCGTCCGCCTCGTCGTCACCGCCGTGCGCCTGACGACGGGCACGGGGGGCGGGGACCTGCGCCTGATTGCCTGGGACGCGAACCTCCGGTAGCGCGGGTGTCCTCCCCGGAGCCCCAGGGCTCCGGGGAATTTTCCCGGATTGCCCGGCTTCTCCTGGCCGCCGATGATGCGTTCGAACGACGCTCGGCACCCTTTTCGCGAGGGGAGGCATCTTGGAGTTGCGGCACGGCCCATGGGCGGGAGCATCCCCGGACGCCGGATTGGAGACGCTGCGGCGTGACCTGGGCCGGGCGCTCGCGAGCGTCTGTCCCGCGTCGCTCGCGGACCGGCGGGAGGACCTGTTGCAGGTCGCGATGATGAAGGTGGTGGAGCTGCGCGGGCGCACCCCGGGCCAGAGGGAGCTGACCCCGGCGTACCTGTACCGGGTGGCGTACACGACGCTGATTGACGAGCTTCGCCGGCTGGGGGCTCGCAAGGAGGTGGCGCTGGAGGAGGTGGAGCAGGGGCCTCAACAACCGGTGGCGCCGGGAGACCCGGAGCGAGCGGCGGGGGCCTCGCAGATTGCCCGGGCCGTGCGTGACTGTCTTCAGGGGCTGGTGCAGGACCGCCGCCTCGCCGTGACGCTGCACCTGCAGGGGCACACCGTTCCGGAGGCCGCGGAGCTGCTGGGTTGGGAGGCCAAGCGCACGGAGAACCTCATCTACCGTGGGCTGAGCGCGCTGCGAGCCTGTCTCTCCATGAAGGGAATCGAGCCGTGAGCGAACGCCGTCCCGAGGATGACACGCTGGATGCCGCGGGCGTGGAGCGGCTGCGCACGGCGCTGCGCGACGATGACGCGCAAGGGGAGCCGGTGGACGCGGACCGCGTCTGGCTCGCGGTGACGAACGCGCTTCCGGCCGAGGAGCGCCGGGAGATTGTCGAGCGCGTCGCGGCGGATCCCGCGTGGGCGCAGGCCTGGCGGTTGGCGAAGGCGATGTCGCAGGCGGCGGCGGAGGCGGAGAAGGCGCCGGTGGCGGGTGAGGCGTCCGCGACGGGGGACGAGGCGCCCGCGACAGGTGTTGAAGCTCCCGCGAAGGTCGTCCCCCTGTCCGCGCGGCGCGAGCCGGCACGGCGCGTCTGGCAGGGGCGGCCCGCCTGGGCGGCGATGGCGGCGACGGTGGTGGTCCTGGTGGGCACGGTCGTGGTGCTGCGGCAGCAGCAGCCGGGGGAAGACCCGACGCGGATCCGCGGCGGCGCGGCGGAGGCCATCGCCTCCCAGGTGCCGGAAGCCACCGCGCTTCCCCGCGAGCAGTTCGTGCTCCGCTGGAGCGGAGTGCCCCAGGCCCTGTCCTGGAGCGTGCAGGTGTCGTCGGAGGACTTGAAGTTGTTCCATCGCGCGGAGCGGCTGGCGTCGCGCGAATACACGGTGCCGGCGGATGTGCTCGTGGAGCTGACCGCCGGAGCCCGCATCCTGTGGCAGGTGGAAGCCCGGCTGCCGGATGGAAGCGTCCAGCGGAGCAGCACGTTCGTGAACCGGTTGCGGTGAGCGCGGCGCCGTCCGTCCAGCCCTCAAGGGAATTGGCCGGCGGCGTCCATCACCAGCAGGTCCGTGAGTCCTGGGTTGTGAATGCGTGCGCAGCCGCACGCGGTGGTGGTCGTCCACGCAATGACAAGCAGAGGGGGCGTTATGAAGGCAATCAAGACTGGCAGGGAATGGGTGCGCGCGCTGGCGATGGTGGCGCTGCTCTGGGGCGTCGCGGTCGCGGCGCAGGTCGCGTCGTCGTACACGACGACCATGACCACGGAGCCGCTGACGGGCGCCACGCGTGACACGGTGGTGGCCTCCGTGGTGGAGGCGGGCACCCTGCGCGAGCCGACGATGGTGCCCATGACCCTGAACATCGTGGACGACGCCGGTGCCGTGCTCGCGAGCGTCACGGGGACCGTGAGCGCGGGAGCCCCGCTGCGGGTGAGCGCCCGGGCTCCCTCTCCGGGCGGGGTCCGCGCGCAGGTCATCATGCCGGCGGGCGCGGAGAGGCTGGCCGCGGGGGTCCTGGTCCTCGAGCGGGACGGAGATGAGGAGCCCTCGGACCCCAAGAGCACCTATTGCGAGATGCACGCCACCGCCATCGACCCCATCACGGGCATGCCGGAGCCGGTCACCATTCTGGCAGCATGCGGTACGACCGTGGAGCCCAGGTGACCGGAAGGCGGCGACAGCGCATGGGACGACTGGGCGGCTTCACCCTGGGGGTGGGGCTGGCCTTGTGCGTCCCGGCGCGGGTCGCCGCCTCCGCGGAGCCCTCCGCGCTCGCCAAATGCGAGGAGGCCTTCAACGCCCACCCGGAGGGCTCCGACGCGGCGATGTGCTTCTTCCGGAGCGCCCAGGGGCTCGAAGGGCGCGACGAGGCCCGGCGCAGGCTCCAGGGCCTCATCGCGCGGCACCCGGACCGTCCGTGGCTCACGCTGGTGCTCGGCCACATGGAGCTGCTCTCCGAGCCCGCGCGAGCGGAGGCGTCCTACCGCCGCGCGGCGCTCGCCTTCCGCGACCTGGGGGACGCGGAGGGCGAGGTGCTGGCCGGCATCAACCTGCGCAGCGTGCTGGGGATGCGCGGGCAGACGGAGGAGGCGCACCAGTGGGTCCTGCGGGTGGGCGAGGTGGCCCGGGCCTCCGGGGACCCGAAGCTGGAGGTGCGCGCGCTCATCCTGGAGGCGGCCGAGCTGTCCGACCTGGGCCAGGACCTGGGACGTGCCTACCGCCTGCTCAAGCGCGCGGAGGCGCTCACCTTCCCGGACGGCACGGACGGCATGAAGAAGCAGCTGCTCAGCCCGCTGGCCACGGTGAGCATGAACCTGGGCCGCTTCGACGAGGCGCGGGACCTGTATGCGCGGCTCGCGGAGCTGGCGGAGCGCACGAAGGACGCGGGCACGGAGGCGCGCGTCCGCTTCGCGCTCGCGAACCTCGCCTGGCGGCAGAAGGAGGAGCGTCCCGAACCCGGAGGCCGGCCGGAGCTGATGCGGCTCGCGAGGGAGGCGGTCGCGGCGTCCCAGCGCGCGGGCAGCAAGGTCTTCGAGACGATGTCGCTGCGCCTCCTGGCGGAGCTGCTGGGCGACGCGCCCGGGGAGCGGAGTGAAGCGGAGGACGCCCTGGGCCGCTGCATCGACATCGCCCGGGAGAAGGACCTGCCCGAGCGGCGCATCTCCTGTCTGTGGACGCGCGCCGAACGCCGGGCGGCGGTGGATGCGGCCGCCGCGTGGCGCGACGTGGACGAGGCCCTGGCGCTGGCCGCCGAGCACGACAACCCGCTCTACCTCGCCTCCGCGTGGCGGGCGCGCTCGACGGTGGCCTTCCGCACGCGTCCGCTGCCGGAGGCCCTGGCGGAGGCGGAGCGCGCGCTCGACGCGGTGGAGGTGCTGCGTCAGTGGCAGCGGGACGCCACCAGCCAGGCCGAGCTCTTCTCCGGCTGGGCCAGCGACTACCACCGGCTCGCGGGCCGCACGCTGGACGCCGGAGAGACCTCCGCCGTGCCATCCCGCGAGGCCCTGGAGCGCGCCTTCGCGGTGAGTGAGCGCCTGCGGGCGAGGACGTTGTTCGAGGCCCTGGTGGCCTCCCGCGCGCTCCCCACGCAAGCGGAGGCACCGGAGCAACGGAAGGCGCGCGACGGCGTGCTGCGCAGCCTGTCCGTCACCCAGCGGCGGCTGCTGGAGCCGGCGCTGTCCGCGTCCGAGCGCACGAGTTTGTTGGGAGCGCTTCAGGAGCTGGAGCGCCGCGAGCGCGAGCTGCGTCCGGCGGCCCGGCGCGCGGAGCTCTCGTTCGCGTCGCTCGCCGCGACCGAGCAGCGCCTGGGCGAAGAGGAGGCCCTGCTCGTCTTCCTCGTGGGCGCGGACCACGACCTCCAGGGCGGGCACACGGGATGCGCCTGGGTGCTGGCGGTGACGCGCGAGGGCACGCGCGCGTATCGCATCCCCGAGCGTGCACGGCTGCGTCCCTCGGTCGCGCTCCTGTCGGGCCTCATCGAGCGCCGCGATGGTTCGGAAGGAGGGGCCGCCGCGGCGCTGTACACGCAGCTGCTCGCCCCGGCGCTGCGAGGACTTCCCGCGAAGGTGTCGCGCCTGCTGCTCGTGCCGGATGGTCCGCTGCACGACCTGCCCTTCGCCGCGCTGCGGGAGCGCGCGGACGGCCCGCCGCTGATGGCCCGGTACGAACTGGCGCGGGTGCCCTCCGCGAGCCTGCTCCACCATTGGCGTGAGCAGCCCGCACGGCCGCCGGAAGGCGAGGCCCTGGTCCTGGCGGATCCGGACCGGGGGGATACCCTCCAAGGCGCGAAGGTGGCCACCGCGAGGGGCGGCGTGTTCCTGGAGACCGCGAGCCTGGGAGCGCTTCCGGAGGCGCGGCGCGAGGGCCGCACCGTGAGCGAGGCCCTGGCGGCCACGGCCGTGAAGCCCCGGCTGCTCGTGGGCGCGGACGCCTCCGAGCAGGCCCTCAAGGCGTCAAGCTGGGACGCGGTGCGCATCCTCCACGTGGCCGCGCACGCGGTCGTGGACGTCGAGTCCCCCGAGCGCTCCGCCCTGGTGCTGGCCCCGGGCGCGGAGGGGGAGGACGGCCTGCTCCAGCCCCGGGAGATCACGGAGCTGCGGCTGCGGGACGCGCTGGTGGTGCTCTCCAGCTGCCGGGGAGCCTCCGGCGCGCTGCTCGCGGGCGAGGGGGTGCTGAGCCTCGCGCGGGCCTTCTTCGAGTCGGGGGCGAGAGCCGTGGTGGCCAGCCTGTGGCCCATGCGCGACGCCGAGGCCGCGGCGCTGCTGGAGCGCTACTACCGGCACCTGGCGGCGGGGCAGGGCGCGTCGTCGGCGCTGCGGGAGGCCCAGCGCGAGGCGTGGGAGGACGGCGAGCCCGCGGCCATGTGGGCGGGGCTGGGGGTGATGGGGGACGCGGCGCTGGTGCCGGTGCGGCCCGCCGCGGGCATGGCGCCGCACGGCCTGGGGCGGAGCCTCGTCCCGGGGCTGGCCGTGGGGACCGGCCTGGTGGCGCTGACCCTGTTCGGCCTCTGGAGGCATCGCGCGCGGAGGCAGGAGGGAGCGGGCAGGCGGTGAGGCGCGGCGTGAATCAGGAGCGCGGCGGCGGGGCCCGCGCGGTAGGGTTCCGGGGCGATGAGTGACGCGAGCCGTGAGCCGGCGCCGAAGCTGACCCTCGAGGTGCGGGACCTGCACAAGTCGTTTGGCGGGCAGCCGGCGCTGCGGGGCGTGGACCTGGTGGTGCCGGAGGGCACGACCTGCGTGCTGATGGGCGTGTCCGGTTCGGGCAAGACGGTGCTGATGAAGCACATCATGGGCCTGATGCGGCCGGACCGCGGCTTCGTGCGCGTGGAGGGCGAGGAGGTGGCGAAGATGGACGAGCCCTCGCTCAACCAGATGCGCCGCAAGCTGGGCATCCTCTTCCAGGCGAACGCGCTGTTCGACTCGCTCAACGTCTTCGACAACGTGGCGTTCCCGCTGCGCGAGCGCACGAAGATGTCCGAGCCGGACATCACCCGGACGGTGAACGAGACGCTGGGCAAGGTGGGCCTGTCGCACGCGGCCACGCGCTTCCCGGGCGAGCTGTCCGGCGGCATGCAGAAGCGCGTGGGCTTCGCGCGCGCGACCATCCTCCAGCCGAAGATTTTGCTCTACGACGACCCCACGGCGGGTCTGGATCCGCTGACCACGGCGGCGGTGAACGAAATCATCACCACGGGCAAGCAGCAGCTGGGGGCCACGTCGCTGGTGATTACGCCGGACGTGGCGTCCGCCTTCGGCATGGCGGACAACCTGGCGCTGATGCACGAGGGGCGCGTGGTGGAGTACGGCCCGCCGGACCACTTCCGTCAGTCGCAGCACCCGGAGGTGAAGGCCTTCCTGCGCAACTGGCTGCGGAGGCGCTCCGCGCAGGCGCCTGCCCCGCAGGCCTGACAAGAATTCGTGTAGGCTGCGGTTGCCCGAGGGCCGGCGGGTTCGTGATGGAAGCAGGAGCATCCGTATGTCCCGTCGCACGCTGCGCCCCGTGTTCAAGCGTCTGTGGTTGCTCGCGCCCGTCGCCACCCTGGGGGTGGGCTGTTCCTCGACGTGGGGGTGTGATTCGGATGAGAACTGGGAGCAGCAGACCTTTCATGTTCCCTCCACGTTGAGTGACGGACGGGTGCCCACGCAGGACACGTCCTGCGTCGAGTTGTGCGAGGCGCTCGGGGCCACCGTGCCCTGCGCTCGCATCCCGGGTTCCGAGGTGGGGGAAGACGGCAAGTTGATCGAGTTGGTGGAATGCAACGCTCAGTTCGCCTGTGAGGGCCGGAGGCCGGAAGGGCTGTGCACCGACGGCGCGGTGGCCCCGGGGACGCCCACGCTGGGAGCGCTCTTCGCGAAGATGGCGCACCTGGAGGCCGCGTCCGTGCCGGCCTTCGAAAGGCTCGCGGACGAGCTGTCCGCGCACGGCGCGCCGGAGCACCTGGTGCGGGCCGCGAGGCGCTCCGCGAAGGACGAAGTGCGCCACGCGAGCGCGATGGAGTCCCTGGCCCGGCGTCATGGCGCCCCGATGCCGGAGCTGACGGTGGCACCGTTCCAGCACCGTTCGTTGGAAGCGCTCGCCATCGAGAACGCGGTGGAGGGCTGCGTGCGAGAGACCTTCGGAGCGCTGCTCGCCGGCTGGCAGGCCAGGAGCGCGGAGGACGCACAGGTGCGCGAGTCCCTGGGCGCCATCGCTCCGGACGAGCTGATGCACGCGGAGCTGTCCTGGGCCATCGACGCGTGGGCCATGGAGCGGCTGTCACCAGAGGCCCGCGAGCGCGTGGACTCAGCCCGCCGCGAAGCCTGGCGCCAGCTGGAGCAGGACGCGGCGGCCAGCCGCCTGCCAGACGAAGTGGCCCGCCACTCCGGGCTGCCCTCCGCGGACATGGCCCGGAAGCTCGTAAGGGAGCTGGCATCCGAGCTGATGCCCGGAGCGCTGGCCTGAAAAGACCAATAGATTGATTCTTGGAGCCTCCAAGAGTCAATCTATTGAGCATGCCACGCCAGAATCTGACCTACGACACGACGCCGTTCGCCGTGGCCCGGGCCATCACCACCCTGGGGCGGAACATCGAGCGCGCCCGGATCCGGCGTGGGCTCCGGCAGGCGGATCTCGCGAAGAAGACGGGGCTGGCACTCGGCACGCTCCGGCGAATCGAGGAAGGCAGCCCAACCACGGCACTCAGCGCCTACTTCACCGTCCTCTGGGCCCTGGGGCTCGAGCGCGAGTTCGACAACCTGGCCTCACCGGAGCGGGACGAAGAGGGCAAGACACTGGAGGCGGCGCACCAGCCCGCGCGGGTGACCCTCAAGTCGAAGGGGGGGCTCGATGGCGACTTCTGATCCGACCGGCTGCTACGTGTACCTCCAGCTCCCGGCCTCACTCGACGTCGTCACCTGTGGCCGCTACGTGCAGCAGGAGGGCGTGGGGCAATTCGTCTACGGCAGGAGCTACCTGGCCAACCCCCGCGCCGTCGCGCTGGATCCCTTCGAGCTCCCGCTGCGGGAGGGCGTCTTCACGACGGCGCGGCTGGGGGGCATCTTCGGCCCGCTGCGGGACGCTTCTCCGGATGCCTGGGGACGCAGGGTCATTGAACGGCAGCTGGGACGTGGAGACCTGACCGAGGTGGGCTTCCTGCTCAACTCGCCAGAGGACCGCGCGGGCGCACTGTCTTTCGGGGAGAGCACTACTCCGCCCGCTCCCGTTCATCTGTTCAACAAGGTGCTCCAGCTCCAGCAGTTGCTCGAGGAGGCGAACCGCGTCGAGCAGGGACTGCCGCCATCGCCTCAGGTCAGCGCACTGGTGCAACCCGGCAGCTCCATGGGCGGCGCGCGTCCCAAGAACGTCGTCGAGGACGATGACGGCTTGTGGGTCGCCAAGTTCCCTTCGCGGAGCGACCGGTGGAACAACGCCGTGGTCGAGCTCGGCATGCTGGAGCTCGCGCGGGAGTGTGGGCTTCGCGCTGCCTCCGGGAAGCTCATCCGGGTCGCGGGACAGGACGTGCTCCTGGTCCGCCGGTTCGACCGGGAACGGACCGGCCCGAACTACCTGCGCCACCGGATGGTCAGCGCGCTGACGGTGCTCCGCGCGGACGAGGATCCGCGAGCAGGGCCGAGGGAGCGCAGCGGCTGGTCATACCTCCTGCTGGCGGATGAACTGAAACGCTGGGTTCGCGACCCGGACGAGGACCTGCGCGAGCTGTTCTCGCGGATGGTGTTCAACGCGCTCATCTCGAACATCGACGACCATCCCCGGAACCATGCGCTCATCGCGCCCGATGCCCACTGGAGCCTGTCCCCCGCCTATGACCTGACCCCGGCGCCACAGGCCAGCACGGAACGCGACCTGGCGATGGAGGTGGGAAGCGCCCAGCATCGCCGCGCCAATCGACGCAACCTCTTGAGCGAATGCGCGCGCTTCCGCTTGTCCAGGGATGAAGCCACCCGGCTCATCGACGAGCTGAAGGCCCGCGTGTCGGCCCGTTGGCGCGATGTCGTCCGCGGCAGTGGCGGCACTGAAGCCGACCTCAAGGCCATCGAGCGGGCCTTCGACTACGAGGGCTTCGAGTACACCTATTGAGTCAGGGGCGGCAGCTTCTCCAGCAGGCCGGAGCGCGACAGCCAGAGCATCAGCGCGAAGCTGATGGTGTTGAAGGCCGCGTGGGCAACAATGAGCGGCAGCAGCCGTCCCCGGTACCAGAGGACGAAGCCGAACCAGGCGCCCAGCACGAACGTCTGGAAGACGGCCAGCGTGCCCTCGTAGAAGTGCCCCACGGAGAAGAGCACCGCGGCCCCCAGGATGGCCGGCACCCAGCCGCCCAGCACCACCCGCAGGCGGGGCACCAGGAAGCCTCGGAAGACGAACTCCTCGAAGCCCGTCACCACCACCATGATGGCCGCGAACGCCGGCACGCCCAGCCCCGTGCCCAGCAGCGCCGCCGCCACGCCCTTGCGCGCCTCCAGCTCCTGGCCCGCCAGCTTCAGCGCCACCGCGACCGCCGCCAGCGGCACCGACGCCGCCAGGTGCACCACGTACGTGCCCACCAGCACCGCCCCTCCCAATAGCAGCTCTCGCGCCCAGCCCTCGCGCACCAGCCCCACCTGCGCGGGCCCCTGACCGTCGCGCCACAGGAGCACCGCCACCAGCAGGCACATGCCCAGCGCCCGGACCACCAGCGGCCCCATGGACAGCGAGAAGCCCCTCTCCGCCTCCGCCGCGTCCGCCGCCACCCACGCGCCCGCGCCCGCGCCGCCCAGCGCCACCACCAGGCCCAGCACGCCCCACCACGTCCCGCGCCGCGAGGACTCCCACGGACGCAGCAGCATCAGCCCCCACGCCAGCAGCGCCAGCTCCACCGCGACGGCGGCGCCTTTGCCCAGCCGGGCCACCGACGACGGCCCCAGCACCGCGAAGAACACGAACGCCGCTTCCGCCAGCGCCTGGCGCTTCGACGGGGCCTTCTCCAGCAGGACGGCGACATCACCACGAAGCACCACGGGCACTTCCTTCCGGCGCCACGGGGCAGGGACCCGTGGGGTTCCCGGACACGCTAACGGCTTCGCCCCGCCGCTCACGGGTTTTCCTCCGCGCGACGCCCGGTTCAGGACGGGAGGGCTTCTTCCATGCCCCTCCCGTCCCGTCAGGCCCCAAGGCCTACTGGCAGGTGATGCCGGGAAGCCCCCGGTACGCGCCCTGCGCGGTCCACCGCGTGTAGGGCGTGCCGCAGGAGCCCGCGTACGGGTCATCCGTGCCGTAGCCCGGGACCCAGTACTCGAAGTGCAGGTGCGGGCCCGTGGACGCGCCGGACGAGCCCACGCGCGCAATCCAGTTGCCGCAGGCCAGCTGGGTGCCCCGCGCGAACTGCTGCGTGTATGCCTTCAGGTGCCAGTACCAGGTCTGCGTGTTGTCCGGGTGCCGCATGATGATGTAGTTCGCCGTGTAGAGGCCGCACGCGGCATAGGGATTGGCCTGGTTCCAGTAGTTGCACCGGTCGTAGTACCCATCCACCGACGCCTCGACGTAGCCCCGGGCGGCGTTCATCGCCCAGACGCCGTAGTCCATCTTGGAGAACCCGCCCACCAGCGCGTAGTCCGTGCCCGTGTGTCCGCTGTAGCGCACGCCGCCGCAGGCGTAGTCCCGGCCGCCGTAGTCCTTGTACGCGCTCACCGTGCAGCCGCCGTTGCCGCACTGGTCCGCGAGCTGCGACGCGGGGAAGCGGAACATCGTCTGCGCGGTGGAGACCGCCGGAAGCAGGAGCAGCGCGAACGCCACCGTGAGCCGCTGAAGGGTCGAGCGCATCACTTCGCACCTCCCACGTCCGCTTCCGCATGGCCGGTGCGCACGTTGAGCTTCCAGAACGCGCCGCCGCCCGCGTTGTAGCGGAGCACGTCCTCGCTCAACCATTCCATGTGGTGGCTGGAGACGGGCGGGGGCACGAACTCCTTCGGCGGGCCGCCGAACAGCATCCAGTTCTCCAGGCCCACGTTGGTGAGCTGCCTGGCCTCCGCGCCCTCCACCGTCGTGACGAAGAACGACGCCACGCTCGTCCGGCCGGACACGAACACCACCGTCCTGCCGTCCGGGGAGATGCTCGGCGTCGCGTCCACGCCCGGGCCGTCCGCCAGCACCTTCACGTGTCCCTTCAGGTCGATGATGCCCACCGCCGTCTCATGCGGGCCCGGGACGCCCGTCTTCAGCGTGGCCACCAGCGCGTCCCCCTTCGCCGTGGGGAACAGGTCGCCGCCCACCTGCTCGGCGAGCAGCCGCTCCTGGCCGTTCGCGTCGCGCAGGCGCAGGGTGCCCTGGCCGTCCAGCAGCGCGACGTCCTGTCCCACGATGCGCGCCTCGCGGTACTTGAACTCGGGGGCCACCACGCGGACCGCGCCGGTGTCCTCGGCGTACCGGACGATGGCCAGCAGCGGCAGGTCATCCGTGCCCAGCGGCTCCACGGGGATCTCCGCGACGACGCCCGCCAGCATCTCCCGGCCCTGGCCGAAGAGCTGGACGTAGCGCGCCTTGGGCCCGAAGGCCTTCTCCACGGCGGGGACCAGGCTCTCGCGCGCCTTCGTCACACGGCGCAGGTCCGCCGGGTTCGGAGGTCCCTCCGCGAAGGCGGGGCTGCCCAGCAGCGTCATCACGGTGAGTGCGACAAATTGGTTTTTCATTTCACTCCTGGGAATGGAGAAGCCGCGACGGGAGCGCGGTGACAAGGTTCTCTCAATGTCTGGGATTGAGTTGCTTTTAAACTGGTTATTCAAGAATAACTGGAAATTTGCACGGGTGATGCAAGGGCGCGGCCGGGCCCGACGTGTTACGAGCCCTGCATGGCGAAAACCCTTCCCGAGCGGCCGCGCGCGGTCCTCGTCGGTGTCCAGCTTCCCGGTGTCACGGACGAGGCGCATGCCGCGGACCTCGCGGAGCTGAAGCGGCTGGTGCACACGCTGGGCTTCGACGCGGTGGCGACCGTGTCCCAGCGCCGGCAGCGGCTGGCCACCGGCACGGTGCTCGGCTCCGGAAAGCTCAAGGAGCTGGCGGCGCTGACCGGCGGCTCCGGCGTCATCCCGTCCGGCGCGCAGGGCAAGGCGTCGAAGGCGCGTGAGAAGTGGGAGGCCGAGGCCGACGCGGATCCCGAAGCCAGCGGCGCCCCCGTCGACGCGGGCGCGGACCTGGACGGGGACGGGCTTCCCGACGAGGACGACGACGACGCAACGGACCTGGACCTGGACGCCCCGGCCATGGAGCCGGGCCCGAAGCCCACGGTGGTGGTCGTGGACCACGAGCTGTCCCCCAGCCAGCTGCGCAACCTGGAGCGGGCCACTGGCGCGCAGGTGCTGGACCGCGCGGGCGTCATCGTGGACATCTTCCACCGGCACGCGAAGAGCCACGAGGCGCGCATGCAGGTGGAGATCGCCCGGCTCAACTACCTGGCCCCGCGCCTGCGTGAATCCTCGGGAGGCCGCGAGCGCCAGCAGGGCCGGGGCTCGGGTGACTCCGCGGTGGAGCTGGACCGCCGGAAGATCCGCGACCGCCTGGCGGAGCTGCGCGAGGGCCTGGCGGCCATCCAGAAGGACCAGGACCAGCGCCGGTACGCACGAAGAGATCAGCTGCGCGTGGCGCTGGTGGGCTACACGAACGCGGGCAAGTCGTCGCTGATGCGGGCGCTGACGGGCAGCGCGGTGCTGGTGGCGGATCAGCTCTTCGCCACGCTGGACACGACGGTGCGCGCGATGCAGCCGGAGACCCGGCCGCGCATCCTCGTCTCCGACACGGTGGGCTTCATCCAGAAGCTGCCGCACGACCTGGTGGCGTCGTTCCGCTCCACGCTGGACGAGGCGCTGGAGGCGTCGCTGCTGCTCTACGTGGTGGACGCGTCCGACCCCACCTGGGCCGCGCAGCTGGAGGTCACCCGCACGGTGCTCCGCGAGATTGGCGCGGACGTGGTCCCCAGCAAGCTGGTCTTCAACAAGGTGGACCGCCTGGACGCGGCGGCGCAGGAGGCGCTGAAGGCCGCGCACCCCGACGCGCTCCAGCTCTCCGCGCACCGGCCGGATGACGTGGCCATGCTGCGCCGGGAGGTCATCGCCTTCTTCGAGGCCTCCATGGTGGAGGCGGACCTGGTGATTCCGTACGCGCGGCAGGCCCGCATCGGCGAGGTGTACGAGCACACCACCGTGGTGGCGCAGGCCTACGACGAGACGGGCAGCCGGCTGCGCGTCAGGGGCCTGCCGGGCGCCATCGCCCGGCTCACCCGTTCCCTGCAGGAGTAGGCGTCAGCGCACGACGGGCACGGTCACCGGGTCCTTGTCGTCCACGGTGACCTCCACCTTGCCCACGCGCCACAGCACGGGCTGGAACGCGAAGTTCAGGCGGTGCCCGTCCGCGGTCTCCACGAGGGCGGTGCCCTCCTTGGGAAGGTAGTTGCCCACCTCGTACAGGAGCGACGTGAACGTGATGCGGTCCGTGCCGGACGGGCCGGTCAGCTCCCCCGGACCGTCGAACACCAGGCTGGTGCCGCCGATGATGGGCAGCCCCTCGCGCTTCCCCACGCGGCTGTTGATGTGGAAGCTGTGGCCCTGGCGGCCCGGCACCTGGCCCTCCACGTCCGCGAACAGGCGCGTCTCGTCCGCGCACGTGCCATAGCCCACCTTCGCCTGGAGCGTCTGGCCGTCCACGGCCATCTCGCGCAGGTCGGCGCTCATCTCCATCAGGTCCTCGCCGCCGCGGTACTCCAGCACCGCGCGCCCCGTGAGGCGCAGGCCGTGCACGTCACAGCCGGCGGCCGGGAAGGTCACGACGACCGAGTCGGTGACGTCGTCCACGGCCTGCACGGTGGCCGTCGCGCAGGCCACCCTGGAGGACAGGCCCTCCACGGCGTGGTTCAGGAACGAGCGCCGGGGCTCACCGCACGAATACACGGGCATCAGGCCCAGCATCTCCAGCGCGCCGCGCACCAGGTGCGTGGAGGCCGCCACACGCTCCACGCGGGCCTTCGCGTCGTCGATCTCCTCCTGCGTGGGCACGTTGTCTCCACAGGCGGTGGTGGCGAGGGCGGCGGCGGCAAGGCAGGCGATGCGACGCATGAAGGGCTCCAAGGAAGACGGTGCGGATCCCCCGCGCCATCGCGAGGAACCGTACCCCGACCCATCAGCAACCGTCATGCCCCCCTCAACCCCGCGAATCCCCAGGGAAAGGGGCGTCCGTGACACCGCCAGCGTGTGCAGGGCGCTGCGCACCCAGGGGCGGCCCTGTCCGGGCGGCCCGGTCCAAACCTGTCCGACAGTCGGACCAGTTCGCGCGGTGCACCGCCCGCCCGACCCGGTCCAAACCTGTCCGACAGTCGGACAGGTTCAGGCGGTACGCCGCTGGCAGGGGCTCCCCGGCGCTCCGGCCCGAAGGCCTACGAGGCGCCTTCGTCCGCGAGCGAAGCGTCCAGGCCCGCGCCTTCGTCCTCCGCCGACCCCTCGTCCGCGGACACGGCGTCGTCGTCCTCCAGGTCGTCGTCCGGCTCCGACGCATCTACGTCCGCCGGCGCGGCGTCGGACGCTTCCGTCAGGACGGTGCCCAGTGGGTAGATGACCAGGTGTCGCACGGGCTCGCTGCCCACGCTCACGGCCTCCAGGTGGTTCTTCACGACCAGGGTGTGCTGCACCTTGCGCAGGCGCGACGGGCGGGGCGAGAGCGGGAGGCTGATGCCCTCCGCGAGCACGCGCTGGATGGCCTCCTCCGCGTCCGCCACCGCGGCGTGCACGTCCGCCGGATCCACACCCTCCAGCAGGTGGAACTCCGTGCGCAGCGCGCGGCGGATCTCCGTGGAGCTGTTGCGCTTGATGGCCAGCACCCGCGCCCCCACGCGCTCGGCCGCGCGGCGCAGCCGGGGCGAGTTCGCGCGGCTTCGCAGCGTGAGCACCAGGTCCGCGTTCTCCGGACGGCCCACCACCACGGCCTCCACCGGCAGGTCGCGCAGCACGCGCTCCAGCAGCTCGCGGCTCACCGCGTGCGCGGCGATGCGCGTGGGCCCGGGCCGGGGTGCACCCAGCGCGGGCGTCCCCTTGGGCACGCGTCCACCCGGCGGCGTGGCCTCCACCACCTCCGGCGCGGCCTCCACGTGCACGGCGCCGTCCTGCTGCCTGCGCTTCTCACCGCCCACGTCCGCGCCCGTGAGCAGCCGGTCCACCGCGCCGCCCGTGTCGCGGTGCACGCGCACCTCGTCGCGGCTCACCATCTCCACCACGATGTCGAAGGTGGGCGTGCCCTTGCGCTCGGTGACGGTCTTCTGCGTGCCCCGGCGCCGCGCCTCGTCGTCGCTCAGCGTGACGGTCTGCACGCCGCCCACCAGGTCCGACAGCGTGGGGTTCAGCACCAGGTTCTCCAGCGTGTTGCCGTGCGCTGTCGCCACCAGCTGCACGCCGCGCTCCGCGATGGTGCGCGCGGCGGCGGCCTCCGCGGCGGTGCCAATCTCATCCACCACGATGGCCTCGGGCATGTGGTTCTCCACCGCTTCAATCATCACGTCGTGCTGGCGGTCCGGCCGGCTCACCTGCATGCGCCGCGCGCCGCCGATGCCCGGGTGCGGGATGTCCCCGTCGCCGCCAATCTCGTTGGACGTGTCCACCACCATCACGCGCTTGCCCAGCGCGTCCGCGAGCACGCGCGCCACCTCGCGCAGCTTCGTCGTCTTGCCCACGCCCGGCCGCCCGAGCAGCAGCAGGTTGCGCCCGGACTCCACCAGGTCGCGCAGCATGTCGATGGTGCCCTGGATGGCGCGCCCCACGCGCAGCGTGAGCCCCACCACGCGCCCCTGCCGGTTGCGGATGGCGGACACGCGGTGGAGCGTGCGCTCGATGCCCGCGCGGTTGTCGCCGCCGGGCTCCCCCACCCGGGCGAGCACCGCCTGGAGTGCCTCCGGGTCCACGGGCGCCTCGGACAGGCGCGCCACGCCGTGCACCAGACGGGCCTCCGGAGGCCGGCCCAGGTCCATCACCACCTCCAGCAGCTCCGCGTGGGGCAGCTTCCGCACCGCCTCCTGGAGCGACGGCGGCAGCACCGCCACCAGCAGGGCGAAGTCATTGTCGAAAGGAGTTCCCGAAGCCATCCCCCAAAAGTGCCAAGCGGAGCCCGCCCGCGCACGGCTTTCCTGCGCTTTCCCGGGAGAGTCATCACCCCGAGGACGCTCCTTCCCAGCCCGGCAGGCGGCCAGGCGCACCGGCCGTGACGGGGAGGAGCCAGCCGGGGGCCATCCCTACCTTCAGGCCATGCCCACCGAGACGCAGGACCGCTCCCCCCTCTGGCCCCAGCTCGAGCAGGAGGCGCGCGAGCGCTTCGGCGTGGAGGACTTCCGGCCCGGACAGCGGGACATCATCGAGGCGGTGCTCGCGGGGCGCGACGTGCTGGGCGTGCTGCCCACGGGCGCGGGCAAGAGCCTCACCTTCCAGCTTCCGGCCCTCTTCGTGCCCGGCGCCACGGTGGTGGTCAGCCCCCTCATCGCGCTGATGCACGACCAGCGTGAGCACCTCACGGAGCGCTACGCTCTGGACGCGGCGAAGCTGGACTCCACCCTGAGCGCCGGAGACTTGAAGACGCTCCAGAAGGAGATCCGCCGGGGCGAGCACGAGTTCATCTACGTCACCCCGGAGCAGCTGGAGAACCCGGAGCGGCTGGAGCTCTTGAAGCGCGCCAACGTGAGCCTCTTCGTGGTGGACGAAGCGCACTGCGTCTCGCAGTGGGGCCACGACTTCCGGCCCGCCTACCTCTCACTGGGGGACGCCATCCGCGCGCTCGGCCGGCCCCGGGTGCTCGCGCTCACCGCGACCGCCACGCCCCGCGTGCGCGAGGACATCCGCACGCAGCTGGGCCTGGAGGACCCGGTGGTGGTGTGCACCGGCATCCAGCGCGACAACCTCACGCTGGAGGTCCACCGCACGGTGAACCCGGAGCTCAAGCGCCAGAAGCTGCTGGAGCTGCTGCGCGCCAACGACGGCAGCGCCATCGTCTACACGGCCACCGTGCGCAAGGCGGACGAGCTGTGGCGCTGGCTGCGCGCGGAGGGACTGGAGGCGGAGCGCTACCACGGCAAGCTCAAGGCATCCGAGCGCGAGGAGAGCCAGCGCCGCTTCATGGACGGCACCACGCCGGTGGTGGTGGCGACGAAGGCCTTCGGGCTGGGCATCGACAAGCCGGACCTGCGGCTCGTGGTGCACTACCACTTCCCCGACTCGCTGGAGAGCTACTACCAGGAGGCGGGCCGCGCGGGCCGCGACGGAAGGCCCGCGAAGGCGGCGCTGCTGTACCGGCTGGAGGACCGGCGCATCCAGGGCTTCTTCCTGGGCGGCAAGTACCCGCGCCGCGACGAGAGCCAGCGCCTCTACCAGGCCGCGACCACGCTGTGCGCACAGGGCAAGGCCGTGGCCCTCAAGCGGCTGTCCGAAGCGAGCGGCCTGGGCGACAAGCGCACCCGCGTGCTGGTGGCGCAGCTGGTGGCCGCGGGCGTGCTGGAGAAGGGCTCGCGAGGCGTGAAGCAGCTGCGCGCGTTCGACAAGCCCGAGGAGCTGGACGCGTACCTGAGCGCGTATGAGGAACGCCACGACGGGGACAGCGAGCGCCTGGACGCAATGATGCGCTACGGGAGCACCACCGCGTGCCGCTGGAAGGTGCTGGGCACCTACTTCGACGAGCCGCTGGAAGAGGACTGCGCCCGCTGCGACAACTGCCGGGCCCGCGCCGAAGGCCGCTTCGACACCCGGCCTCCCACCCGCTCACGCCCGCCAGCACTTCACCGGGAGTCACATTCGGAGGTCGCCGCCGCCCCAGCGGCGTGAGGCTTCTTCCCCGGCTTCACGCGACTTCCAAACCCGACTTCCGTACTCGAAGTACAGGGCTCCCGGGTCTTAAGGTCTTGGGGCATTGTGCACGAATACAGGTATGGCGTATATTGCACAGCATACCTGGACGTAATGCACTTCAGACCTCTCCCTCAAGGTCCTGGAAGGCGGAGACGCGATGGCGGAAGGCAAGTTGAAGGCGCTTGTGGTGGATGATGACCCACTGGTGCTCGAACTGGTGGAGCGCTC
Source organism: Corallococcus exercitus (assembly GCF_042231735.1). GTDB lineage: Bacteria > Myxococcota > Myxococcia > Myxococcales > Myxococcaceae > Corallococcus > Corallococcus exercitus_B. The sequence continues at coordinate 6,585,919 of NZ_CP102577.1, read as the reverse complement.
CATCAGCCGGTACGGCTTCGATGTCGTCACCACGCGCGCGGCGCTGGGCGTGGCCAACCTGCTGCGGACCGAGCAGCCGGACATCGTGCTCCTGGACGTGAACATCCCGGCGCTGAGCGGCGACCGCATCCTGGGCGTGGTGCGCCAGTTCGCGGGCCCGGACACGCTGTTCATCCTCTACTCGTCCATGGACGAGTCGAAGCTGCGCGAGCTGGTGCGCGCGTCCGGGGCGGACGGCTACATCCCCAAGGGCGTCACGGGTCCGGAGCTGGCGCTGAAGCTGTCCGGCCTGCACCACAAGCGGATGGCGAACCGTCCCACGCCCCCCGCGGCGCGCGTGGACCCCGTGCTTCAGCGCGACGTGCCCGCGCCCCAGTCCCAGAGCACCACGGCCCAGGTGTCGGTGGCGTCGCGGTAGGTGTGGACGGTCTCGAACCCGACCCTCGCGTGCGCGCGCAGGGAGCGGGTGTTCCTCACCGAGACCTCGGTGACGACGCAGTCGAAGCGCGGGCGGAGCTGCTCGCGGTGCTGGTGGTAGAGCGCGTCGAAGAGGCCCTTCCCCCGGTGGGCCTTGTCCACGCACACCTGCCCCATCACGTAGAAGCGCTGGTCCCTGAGCGGCCGGCCCCGGTGTTCGAGCCCTTCGAGGAGCGCGAACATCGGGTCCAGGACGGGGACCAGCGGGCGGCACTCGCGGGGCATCACCAGCGCGTACGCCACGACGTCGGAGCCCTGGAGGGCGACGATGCTGGGGGCGAGCGCGTGCATGCGCTCCAGCGTGGGCAGGTCATGCTGGACGGTGACGAAGCCCTGCGCGTGCTGCTCTTCGGCGGACAGCGCTGGAGGGAGGTTCCGGCGCTGCAGGGCCAGCACCTGCTCCAGCTCCTCGTGTGAGCGCACGGGCCTCACGACATACGGATTCGACGGCATGGCGCGGGAGCATAGGCCCGCGCCAGGCCCGCGAGCGTCAGCGTTCGAAGCCTGCCGGACCCGGCGGAGGCTTGTCCGGCAGGTCGTCCTGGAACTCGTCGCGAGAGACTAGCGGTGTCACGAGCGTCTTCGCCGCCAGCTCCGAGGGCCCCGGGAGCGGCTTGTCCGGGAGCGCCTGCTGAGGCCTTCTGGGCATGGGTACCAGCACGGGACTGATCCGGCATCTCGACATGACCGTGTCCTCCTGACGAAGCCGCCGCGGGGTCCGTGCTCCCGGTCCCGTGTGCGGCTTCTTCTTGAAAACGTGTCAGGTCGGGTTCTTTTAGGTGACCTGAAAGGTCCCTATTCGAACAGGAGCACGTCGTGCACCCAGCGGTCTCCCGGTGAGGCCTGAAGCCACGCCTGCCGCTCGTCGCGCAGGGCCACGCTGGGAGCGGCGCCCGCGTGGATGCGCTCGCGCACGTCGCTGAAGAAGCGGCCCGCCGTGTCCGGGATGTCCACCGTGGCGGCCAGCACCGCGCGCGCCCCGGCGTCGAGGAAGGCCACGGGCAGGCTGAAGGACTCGTGCGGGAAGGGCGCGGTGCGAGCGGCGCCACAGGCGGCCAGGAACACCAGCGGCGCTCCCGTGAGCCTGTGGGCGCGCACCTGCCGGGCGGTGAGCGCGTAGCGGCCATCCCGCTCCGGGGCCAGCATGAGGAGCGAGGCGTCCGACAGCTCCGGGCTGAACACGCCATGCGTGTGGAGCTCCACCTCGGTGGCGGTGCGCATCGCCTCCAGCACGCGCGACGGCGTGGCCCGCGCGCCCTCCAGCATCACGCGCCGGGCATCCTCCCCCGGGGGATGTGACATCGGCGGCAGGCGCGGAAGGCCCAGCGCCGCGGGCGCGTCCACGTTGGTGACGACCAGGTGCGCACCGCTGTCCACCGGCGGAAGGGGGCCTGGCGTCGCGTGGCCCACGCGGTAGCTCCAGGCGAAGTCCGGAGGCAGCAGCCGGGGCAGGCCATTCACCGGAGGCGGGGCCAGCACCTGCACGTGCTCGCATCCGCGCAGCGCGTCCCGCAACGCGGGCGGCACCAGCCCGGAGGCGTCCTGCCCGAGCGGCGCCGCGCGAGCCTGGGTGAAGTCCCCGAGCACCGCGCCCGAGGGACCCCGCGCCACCGCGAGCGTGCGCTCGTGCTGCACGGACACCGCGAGCACGCAGCGCTCCGGCACCTCCGTCACCTGGAGCTGGCGGCCCACGAGGGTGAGCGCCTCCTTGAACGCGCCCGTGCGTCCAGCGTCGGAGCTGAGCGCGGTGGAGGCGCGGGCCCGGGCGCGGCGGGCGTTCACGTCGTCGGGCCACTGCTCCGCCTGCGTGAGGGCGCTCTCCAGGAGCGCGCGTCCGGCGGCGCGGTCGCGCTCCAGCTCGAACTCACCCTGGAGGGCGTCCAGCAGCGCGCGTTCACCGGGGCGCGGCTGGCCCTGTCTCAGTCCGGAGAGCGCGCGGGACAGCGCCTCCGCCGCGCCGGGCATGGGGCCGAAGCGGGCCAGGTCCGCGAGCACGCCCGCGCCGTTGAGCCCCAGCGGCACGCCGGACTCCATTGATTTCTCCAGGTGCTGGCGGGCCTCTTCCACGCGGAAGTCCATCCACGCCAGGGTCGCCAGGTTGCGGTGCACGTAGCCGACCTGCGTGCGGTTGTCGGGGTCGCGCGCCAGCGACTCCCGGAAGTACGCGCCCGCGGTGGGGGCGACGTGGTGGAAGCGCGCCACCTGCGCCAGCTCCTGGAGGAAGCGCCGCTCCCAGTCCCATTCTCCCGACCGCTTCGCGAGCCCCCAGCCGCGCAGCGCGTGCTCATGGGCCTCGGCGGGGCGGTGCAGCTCGCCCACGTACATCTCCGCGAGCCACCCGTGCAGGTCGGCGCAGCGGTAGTCCAGCCGCGCCGCCTCGCACGTCCGAAGTGCCTCCAGGACGCGCGTCTCCGCCTTCCACCACTGGCCATCGCGCACCTCCTGGTTGGCGCGCTCGCGCTCGGCGATGAGGTGGAACCACGGGTCGCCCAGACCGTCCGCGGCGCGAGCGAACGCCGCCACGTCCACGGGCCGCCCTGCCTTGAGCTCGTATCCGAGCGCGCCCACGTACAGGTCGTCCTCGCCCGAGCGCCGCAGCGCCTCCAGGAAGGCCGGCGGGAACAGCGCCCCGCCGCGCACGAACCGCACGTAGTCCCGGGCGAGCGGCCCGCGCTTCTGGAAGTCCCGCGCGGCCACGCGGAGGACGGTCGCGTGGAGCACCGTGCCCCCGCCGTACGCCCGGTCCAGCGCGTCCGCCAGCGGGAGCAGCCGCAGCGCCGCGTCCTTCGAGGGCGCCGCGCGGACCGCGTCGTAGAACGCCAGCCGCACGATGCCAGGCAGCCGCGCGGCCTCCTCCAGCGGAAGCGGCGCGTTGGCGTCCGCCATCAGGTCCTGCGTCGCCGCGAAGGCCTGCTTCCAGGCGCGGCTCCGGGCCTGGGTCGCCTCACGCAAGAGGCCCGCCCGGTCCCGGGCCTCCGCGCTCCAGCCGGGCTCGCCCTGCTTCGCCACGGCGTCGAAGGCCTCCGCCGCCAGCAGGGGCAGGTCCAGGTCGCGCAGGACCAGCGCGAGGTTCCAAAGGGCCTGCGGGTGGTCCGGCTGCTTCCGGAGCACGTCCTCCAGCACGGCCAGGGCCTCGTCGAGCGCCGCCTGCTCGGAGGCCCCGGCATGGGCCAGCGCCACCGCGCGGTCGGAGTCCACGTCCGGCGAGGCGGGCGCGTTGCCCAGGTAGCTCAGCGCCTGCCGGGCGTCGCCCGCGAGCAGGTACGCGGAGGCGATGCCCCGCCAGTCCTGCTGGTCCTCCATCCGGGCCAGCTCCCGCAGCGGCACGGGCGCGGGCGTGGGCGTCCCTCCGCGCAGGGGCGCGTAGTCGCGGTGTCCATCCAGGGCCGCGGAGGTCAACCGGGCCTCCAGGGACCGCGTGGCCGCGGGCGCCGGCCCGGGCGTGGGCGCGTCACCCGTCACGCGCGCCGTCCAGGTGCCCACGGCCGCGAGGGCCAGGGCGAGCGCCCCCAGGTGGTTCCAGTGGGGGCGCCAGCGGCGGGGCGGCGGCGGCGGAGCCAGGACCTCGGCGGGCTCGGGTGGGGGGAGGGCCCGCGGGACTGGGGAGGCCGCGCAGCTCCCTGGGGGCGGCGTCGCTTTCGCGATCGCCAGCCGTCCGAGGATGTCCGCCTGCAACAGGTCATGGAACCGGACGCCGCAGTCCTCGCAGGAGGCCAGGTGCGCGCGGAAGCCCTCGTGGAGTTCGAGGGGCAGCTCCCCATCCACGAAGGCGGGGAGGTGGGTGCAGTAGCCGTTCATCCGCTCCCCAGCTTCCGACGGGCCTCGGCCATGTCGCGAAGCTGGTCACGCAGTTTCAACCTCGCGTGGTAGAGCCACGTGCCCACCGTGCCCACGGGCGCCCCGAGCCGCCGGCCAATCTCCGCGTGGCGCAGCCCCTCCGAGTGCAGCTCGAAGGTCCGCCGCAGGTTGAAGGGCAGCGCGGAGACGGCCTTGAGCAGCTCGGCCTCGGTGACGCACTCCCACAGCTCCGGGTCCGGCGCCTCCGGCTCCTCGAAGAGCTTGTGCACGTTGCCGAGGTTGATGACGGTGGTGGCCTCCGTGCGCGAGCGGCGGCACGTGTCGAGGAAGCGGTTGTGCAGCACCCGCACCAGCCACGCCCGGCGCTCCGGCTCCGCCCACGAGCGCAGGCTGTCCCACTTCAGCAGGGCCCGCAGCAGGACGTCCTGGACCAGGTCCTCGCAAGCGGTGGCATTTCCGCCACAGATGTTCCGGGCGACCGCCATCAGGATGGACTGATGACGGACCGCGAAGTCGGCGTACTCCATGTCTGACCTGTCGAGCTCTTCTCTCATCGTGCGGCCCCCAGTGCCGGTGATGAAAAGATAACGTTATAGGTCTGATTTATTTAAAACCGCGTTAAAGCCTTACAGAAGGGATGTAGTCGGCGGACAGCCTCTGTGTGTGAAGACAGGGGTTTGTGAATCCATGACGCGTCCTGTCGTCGCCGGGGCCTACCGGGCTGGTAGGACTCGGGGGCGATGGCAGAGGAGAGGGCGCCTGTGGTTGGCCCGTCAGGGATTGAAGGTTCCTTCGAATCGAAAGATCCGCCGATGCGGTCTGAATCCCCGCTCTGCCATTCATTGGGGATTGGACGCATCTTCCGGTCATGAACCACGATCATTCCGCCCACGCACCCGTGCACGGCTTCGGCGCCGACCGCGCGCCCCATTACGACGCCCAGGCAGCCGTCAACCTCGCGGGCTACCAGGCGGCGTATGAGCTGGGCGTCAGCGCCCTGGCTGCCGCGTTGGATGGCCAGGACACGGCGTCCCTGCTGCACGTGGGGCTGGGCACGGGCGCGGAGCTGATGCCCTACAAACGCTTCGACGTGCCGGGCTGGCGCTTCACGGGGGTGGAGCCCTCGGGTCCGATGCTGGAGGTGGCGCGCAAGCGACTGGAGGAGGAGGGGCTGCTCACGCGCACGCACCTGCACGAGGGCGAGCTGCGCACCCTGCCGTTCGGTCCTCCGTTTGACGGCGCGCAGTTGATGGGAGTGCTGCACCACGTGGAGGGCGAGGAGGCTCGCGTCGAATTGCTACGGGAGGTGACGCGGAGGCTCAAGCCCGGAGCGCCGCTGGTGCTGGGCTGTCGCGTCGGCAAGGACCCGGGGCTGACGAACGTGGAGCTGCGCCGGCTGCGGGCGTATGGCGTTTCCCCGGATCATCTGGAGCGCAGGCGTCAGGCCTACGCGAAGATGCAGCCCATCGAGTCCGACGCCGCCCTGTTCGCGATGTTCGCCCAGGCGGGGCTGGTGACGCCGAAGACGCTCTTCGTCTCGCTCCAGTACAAGGTCTTCCTCGCGCACTTCGGGCCCTGAGCGGGTTAGTGGGGCTCGGGCGCTCCCGTCACGCGCTCGAACGACACACCCAGGTTCCCGACCCCTTCGAGGGCGTTCTTGATGTCCTCCGAAACGATGAACGCCGTCTTGAACTTCTTCAGCCGGAAGACCTGCGCGCCCTCGGTCTTCGAGGGGTCGATTCGCAGTCCGTAGATCCAGTTGTACTCCCCTTCATGTTCAGGGGAGGGGTCGTCCTCGTCATAGTGATGCACCTCCCGGCACCGTGCCTCGTCGATGCAATCAACCACCTTGGTTGCGTTGACGACGAAGTACCGCTCGGGTTCTCCCTCCACCGTCACCGGAAAGAGCTGCACGTCGTCGGGAGCCAGTGTTCGGAAGACGTTCGCGAGTGCTTCGCTGACGATAGGCGTGCTTTCAACCCCTCCAAACACAAAAGCACGCTTCGTACCCGGATGCGAAACCTGAGACTTGATGGGACCAGGGGCTGGAAGGACACACCCCTCTGTGAACAGCCAAGGCTCGTCGAACTCTTCCCCGGATGTCCGCGTGGGAGTCTCAATGAGCCATCGAGGCACGTCCGCCAACCTTATCCAATAAAAGTTCCGTTCCACCCCGCCCTCCTACTTTAGGATGAAGCTGCGCAATTCTGAGCCCGGCGTCAGAAGTTCATTGGCGATCTTCGCGAGTTCCTTCAGCAACTGAGTGCGACAGGTCTCCGTGGTTCTGCAAGTGCGCACAGCCGCTTGCAGGCGAGTCACCACCTGATTGTGATAGAATTCGGGGTGAGGCCCCTCGTGCCCATTGAGCCGCACCTTGTTCGCGGCATCCTCAAGTGACATCCCGGCCCTCTTGAAGATTCTCGCGCACTCTGGCGACCAAGGGCCGCCTGTGGCAGCCGAAACCAGGTTCTTGTTCGTGCAGATGTGATGGACCGGGCCTTCGGCGTCACCTGGAATACCGTTCGAGTACATCGCGACGGCAGCGGTCGCGCCCGGAGCCAGCGCCACGTTCAGCACCCCAGCGGCAGGCATCGCGATGGAAGACACGCCGCCATTCAAAGCCGCCGTGAGCTGGAATCCTGACTCAGCCTGCGCCCGAATCGCAGCCTGGGGGAAGCCCGGGAGCCTGGGCCCCTGGGCCGCCATCGCGCTCTTGCCGCCAAGGGCTGCCGTAACGAGCAGAACCAGGACGCGTGTGCCGTTCGTCCCCAATACACGTCCGAAGCGCTGTCCGATGTCCTGCAACTCGATGATGCTCGTTGCCCTCTCTGCATCGTCCCACAGCCGCACGAAGCCCCGGCCCATCTCCCAGACCGGCACCACCCCCAGGTAGGCCACCATCGCCGCGGTCAGTGCCACCGCGATGACCTTCGTGACGGGTTCGGGCAGCGTCATCGTGAGAAGCACACTCAGCGCGGCCGATGTCACCATGGCCTTGAGCACCGCCGGGTTCAGCAGCTTGCCGATCTCCGCCTCGACACTGCCCCAGACCCCATCCAGCGCGAACGACAGGGCCATCAACGTCCGGTCCTTGCGCGAGAAGGGCAGCCCCGTTCCGCCTACCAGGGGCAGACAGTCGTCCCCATCCGGGCAGATGCGCGAATAGAGGGACTCCGGAGACGCCCCAGCCCCCGAATCCGAGAGCCCCTTCGAGGATGCGAGCAACGACCGGGACCTCACCCATCCTCGCTGGTCGGCCGCATCCGTCTCGCGGAAGGCAACGTCCATGCGCATGTCCAGGATGAGCTGTGTGAGGGCCGCCTCGAACGCGTCCTCACTCACCTGAACCGGATCAACATCCCGGGACTCGTGAACCACCTGCCTGCCGTCTCCAACATCAAGGTGGACAACACGAGTCGTCGCACACCCTCCCGCGAAAAGGAGTAACGCGATGAACCACACCCACCGCATGGCTGCTCCCGAAATGGACGGCTTGATGGGTGCCGTTGGGTTGGCTGCCGCTCTGCCATCCTGATACGTTGTCCCGTCTATGCGACTTGGCCCACTCGCAGGGTCTATCCTGCTTTTCGTACTTCTAAGCGCGGCGACCGCCAAGGCAAGCGACAAGTGCGACCGCCCCAAACAGCGGACCATCCTGCTCTCCGAGCATCCTTCAGATGGCACCCAAACCGTCTACGTGACGGGGCAGGTCATTACAGCCTTGCGCTTCGAGGCATCCGTTGACCCCAGCAAGACGAAGGTCATTGGCTGGGAGGGCCGCCTCGAACCGCTCACGGTGGTCCGCAACAAGGTCATCATCGAGCCCATCCAGGATCTCGACAGCGATGAAGGACTCCCCCTGGTCGTGACGCTGGTTGATGGAACCGAGATCCCGTTCCTCGTGAGGCCCCCGTGGAGAGAGAAGGACAGCGGTGGGTGGCCGCCGATCCTCGACCAACAGGTTGACGTGTTCAAAAACCGGGAGAGCTACGCGGCCATGCACTCGGCCCTGATGGACGCCCTCAAGAAGAACGACGCCCTGACCGAGGAAAACGAGCGCCATCGCAAGCAGGAGAACTCCATCGACCATGCCTACGCGACGCTTCTGGCGAATGGGGAGGAGAAGAAGACGCCGTTTCGATTCGTAGCGGCCTCCCGTCCGAAAGACTCGGATATGGAGATGGTCGTCAAGGTTTTCTCAGGCCCAGGCAAAGCGGCAGCTCTCATCACCCTGACGAACACCGGCTACGGCGACGCATGGGAGTTCGCGGACGCCTACCTGACGCGCGATATGACGAGCTACACGAAGCGTCCCTTCGCGCTCCGGATGACCCGCGCCACGATTGTTCCCGGGCAGTCGGGCACCATCGCGGTCGTGGCGGACAAGAGCGCCTTCGAGCATGAGGGTCAGCTCGTGGACCTCGCCCTCCAGATCTACCGGGCTGACGGGAACCAACAGGTCATGGTGAGGATGGATCGCACCCTGATTCGGCAGTAGAAGTGGCGATCATGCCCGCCCGCCGAGCCAGACTGCTCTCCTCCGTCATCCTACTTGCTGCGTTCTCAGCTTGCACCACGACCGGTGGCGTCTCACTGCGCCCGGACGGATCTCCTGGACCGCAGGAATGTTCGGAGAAGGCGCTCGAAGTCATGCGCTACCTGAAGATGCGTGTCGGGGACGCCGCGTTGGTGGAACTGGACGCGAACCAGATCCGGTCGCGCCGCATCACTCTCTACGACGGGCCCATCGAGAGCATGCTGCGAGAGGATCTGGGGACGCTTGAGGCGACGACCCGCTTGTACGGGCAGGTCTGGACGAGCGGTCCCCAGGTCGTCGTCCGCTGGTACGAGGCCCACCCGCCGGACGGCGACAAGGTGCCCATCTGCGCAGTGGCACGGCTCAGCGAGGACCAGATGCGGAAGCGGCCCGAGTCAAAGCCCGGCACAGCCATTCTCGATGGTTCTGTCGCGGCTGCCTACGTCGTTGATGCATTCCGGTGACACGTCAGTTCGAGGTGCGCTTCAATCCAGGCGCGAACCGTGGGGTAGCGCTGGAAGAGGTCTTCGCGCACCACGCGTTGGCGGCCCTGCTGACGACGGGCGCGGTGGCGTAGACACCCTTCGGCATCGCGGATCATTTCTCTGGCGAGGATGCCGACACGGCGCTGGATGGCACCATCTACCGGGGCACGGGCAAGGCCGCGGTCGTGTTCAGGGTCAAGAACCTCCACGCTGTGCGCTCGTGGAGCATGAAGTCCGTCCGGTTGGTGGGCGTCGCGGACTCAAGGGAGCGGGCACTCGCGGTGCGCTCTTCGGCGTCGGTCCTCGAGCCCGGGATGTCCGGCGTCATTGGACTCGTCGTGGATGGAAGCGCATTCCTGGACGGCGAGACGCTGACGACTCTGCGGCTGGAGATGTACCGGCAGGATGGACTCCTGCAGGCCATTGTTCAGTTGGATCCGGCCCTGCTGGGGCAGTAGGAACGCCGCATGACTCCCCGCCAATACGTGCTCGTGGGCTGGATCGGCTTGCTGGGTATAACGCTGGGTTGCGCGACGATACCGGGTGATGTGCGCCTTCGCTCGGACGGCACTCCCATGGCGGAGAAGTGCCCGGAGAAGGCGCTGGAGGTCATGCGGTACCTGCGCCTTTACGTGGGTGAGTCCGCATGGGTACAACTCGACGCGAACCAGAGTCGTGCGAAGTTCATCACGCTGTATGACGGACCCATCGAAAGCGTGCTGGATCAGGACGTCGGCACGTTGGAAGCGCCGGTTCGGCTGTATGGCCGCGTGTGGACGGGCGGTAATCAGCCGGTCATCCGCTATTACGAGGCCCACTTCATGAATGGTGGGGGCCGGGTGCCCATCTGCGCGGTGGCGAGGCTCGGCTTCGGGCAGCTGCGCAAGCGGCCCGAGTCCAAGCCAGGAACTGCCATCCTCGATTCTCCGCGTGCAGGCATGTACATCGTGGATGAGTTCCGCTGAGTCCTGAACCGCCAGGGATTCGAGGCCCCATCAGAATTCTGGAGCGCACGCTGGCGGTTGGTCAGTGCAAGCACGCGGAATCGCAGTGGGAGGTCCGCTGGTCCGCGCCTTGCTCTGCGCCTTCGCGAAGTCCTTCGACGGAAAGGGAACCCCGATGCGCTGGATGCGGATGCTGGGCGGCTGTCTGACGGTAATGACCCTCGCGGCCTGTGGCTCGAACGACGACGGGGCGCAGGGGAGGCTGAAGCTGAGGGAGGGGCAGTCGTTGGACCTGGCGCAGGAGTGCGGCGTGGACCTGCCCCAGTGTCCGCAGGGCCTGTCCTGCCTCGTGCTCAAGCTGGACGGCGTGTCGAAGGCGCGCTGCGTGGATGACAGCAAGGTGTGCAGCGAGCTCGTGTCCTGCACGGGAGGCACCGAGTGCGCCATCCTGACCTCGTATCCCGGCCAGGTGACCTGCTCCGGAAAGTGCACCTCGGACTGCGATTCGTCCGTGTCCAGCAGTCCATGAAGTCAGCGCGCCTGGAGCAGGTGCTTGATGGCCGCGGTCCAGATCTCTGTCGCGAGCTGGATCGCGGACACGTCTGATTGTGGCTCGCTGGGACGGGGCTCATCGCGTAAGACACGGAAGGTGTGCCCCGTGGGAACCGCCTGGATCAAGTAATCAGGTCCAACGCGCCCTGCGCCTGGAATGGCAAACCAAATACAAGGTCCTTCCCGATTCCACCCCCCCCCTTGCTGGCCAGCGCTTCCACGAAGTCGAGCGCATGCGCGAGGTTCACCGCCTCGAAGTGGTCCTTCAGGGACTTGCCCGCGATGGTGATGCCATCTTCGATGACCGCCCGTGTTTCGGGCAGGGTCAGCCTGTTTCCCTCAATCGCGTTCGAGTTGTACGTGTGGTGGATCCGGAACCAGTGCCGCAGGCTCTGCACCGCGGCGGCAGGCATCTTGGTGGCACGCAGCCGGCGCATCCGCTCGGTCGCCTGCTGAAGCCTGGGGTCGATGCTCTCGCTCCACCGGTACGGATGCACGCCAACCACCTCCGCTCCCCACTGTAACGCCGTCGCCCCCTTTCACCTCGCAGGGGCGCACGAGGCCGGTTCGTGCACATTGCAATCCGGGCGTGAACCGCGCTCCCGCAACCCCTCGGAATGGCTGGGCCTGACGGAGGCCCGCGCCGGTACGGCGGATGCTCATGAAGGGAGCCCGGTATGGCTCCCAACCTGACTCCCCACCTGCTCCACCTGCTGCTGACGCAAAGCTCCCCCGAGGCGCCCCCGCTGCTCTCCCGGCTCCAGGTCGAGGGCGGAGTGGACGCCTCCTTCGCCTACAACCTCAATCGCCCCGCCAGCAGCGTGAACTTCCTGCCAGGCACCGGCACCACCGCCCGGCGGCACGACGAGATCACCGTCAACCTGGCGTCGCTGGGCGTGCGCCTGGCGCCGGAGCCCGTGGGCTTCCGCGTCCTGCTCGGCTTCGGCACCGGCATCGACGTGCTGCACCGCGCGGAGCCCGAGGAGGACGCCACCGGCCCGGACGTCTGGCGTTACGTGCAGCAGGCCTCGCTGTCCTTCGCGCAAGGCCCGCTCACCCTGGAGGCGGGCATCTACCCGAGCCACATCGGCCTCGAGTCCTTCCAATCCCAGCTCAACTGGACCTACACCCGCTCGTGGATGGGCGAGCTCTCGCCCTATTACCAGACAGGCCTCAAGGGGACCTGGCGCTTCGATGAGCACTGGAGCGCGCAGCTCCACCTGCTCAATGGCTGGCAGACCATCGGGGACAACAACTCCGGCAAGGCCCTGGGCACGCAGGTCGCCTACGCGGACGACCGGTGGAGCGCGGCCTTCAACACCTTCGTGGGCAACGAGGGCTCCGGTGACGCGGAGGCCCTGCGACTGTTCGCGGACACCGTCGTCACCCTGAAGGCCACCGGCGCCGTGAGCATCGCCGCCACCGCGGACGTGGGCCGCCAGGCCCGCCCGGGGACCTCCGCCGCCCTCTGGTACGCGGCGGGCGCCAACGTGCGCGTCCAGGTCGCGGAGCCCGTGGCAATGACCGCGCGCGCGGAGGTGTACCGCGACCGGGACGGCCTGCTCAGCGGCATCGCGCAGACCCTGGCCGAGGGCACGCTCACCCTGGAGGTGAGGCCCGCGGAACACCTCGTCCTCAAGGCCGAGGCCCGCCACGACCGCTCCACCCGGAGCGTCTTCGACGGGCCGGCGCGCGGAGAGGCGCCACCCCTTCCACGCCAACACCAGACGCTGCTCGCAGTCGGCGCGGCCGCCACCTTCTGAACCCCGAGTGAGGAGTCCTCCGTCATGACCTTCGAATACGTCGCTGGCATCGCGCTCGCGGTGCTGCTGTCCGCCTATCTCGTCTACGCCTTGCTCCAGCCCGAGCGCTTCTAGGACTTCGCCATGACCCTCGTCGGCTGGTCGCAGACCCTGCTGTTCTTCGCCCTGGTGCTCGCGCTGACGAAGCCCGTGGGCCTCTACCTCTTCCGCGTCTTCGAAGCGGAGGCGCCACCCCTGCCGCGCGTGCTCGGTCCCGTCGAGCGCGCCCTCTTGCGCCTGTGCGGCGTGAACCGTGAACAGGAGCAGACGTGGGGCCAGTACACCGCCGCGCTGCTCGCCTTCAGCCTGTTCAGCCTGCTGGGGGTCTACGCGCTCCAGCGCTTCCAGCACGTGCTCCCCTTCAACCCCCAGGGACTGCCCGCCGTGGGCCCGGAGCTCGCGTTCAACACCGCCGCCAGCTTCACCGCCAACACCAACTGGCAGTCCTACGCGGGCGAGTCCACGATGAGCTACGCCACCCAGATGCTGGGCCTGACGTGGCAGAACTTCACGTCCGCCGCCGCCGGCCTGGGCGTCGCGCTCGCCCTGGCGCGCGGCCTCACCCGCCGCCCTGGCCCGGAAGGCCGCAAGACGCTGGGCAACTTCTGGGTGGACCTGGTGCGAGGCACGCTCTACGTGCTGCTGCCCCTGAGCTTCATCACGGCCCTGTTCTTCGTGTCGCAGGGCGTGCTCCAGAACCTCGCGCCGTACCCCACGCACACCGCCGTGGAGGGCGTGAAGCAGACGCTCGCGTTCGGGCCCGTGGCCTCGCAGGAGGCCATCAAGATGCTGGGCACCAACGGCGGCGGCTTCTTCAACGCCAACAGCGCCCACCCCTTCGAGAACCCCACGCCCCTCACCAACCTGGTCCAGCTGCTGCTCATCTTCGTGCTGCCCGCGGGCCTTACGTACACCTACGGCAAGATGACCGGCGACACGAAGCAGGGCTGGGCCCTCTTCGCCGCCATGTCCGTCCTCTTCCTCGTGGGCGCTGGCGCCAGCTACGCCGCCGAGTCCCAGCCCAACTCCGCGCTCGTCTCCGCGAGCGTCGCCCAGGACGGCAACCTGGAGGGCAAGGAGACGCGCTTCGGCGTCGCGGCCTCCACGCTGTTCGCCACCGTCACCACCGACGCGTCCTGCGGCGCGGTCAACGCCATGCACGACAGCTTCACGCCGCTGGGAGGACTGGTGCCCATGGTCAACATGCAGCTGGGCGAGGTCATCTTCGGCGGCGTCGGCGCGGGCCTCTACGGCATCCTCGTGATGGCGCTGCTCGCCGTGTTCATCGCGGGCCTGATGGTGGGCCGCACCCCGGAGTTCCTGGGCAAGAAGATCGAAGCGCGAGAGATGAAGCTCGCCATGCTGTACGTGCTCGTCTTCCCGCTCGTCATCCTGGGCCTGTCCGCCGCGGGCGCCGTGCTCCCGCAGGGCACGGCGTCCCTCAACAACGCGGGCCCCCACGGCCTGTCGGAAATCCTCTACGCGTTCACCAGCGGCGTCGCCAACAACGGCAGCGCCTTCGCGGGCCTCAACGCCAACACCCCGTTCTGGAACCTCAGCCTGGGCGTGTCGATGCTCGCGGGCCGCTTCCTGATGATGGTGCCGGTGCTGGCGCTGGCCGGTTCGCTGGTGGGCAAGAAGGTCGTGGCCCCCGGGCCAGGCACCTTCCCCACCGGAGGCGCGCTCTTCACTGGTCTGCTCGTGAGCGTCGTCGTCATCGTGGGCGCGCTGACGTTCTTCCCCGCTCTGTCCCTGGGCCCCATCGTCGAGCACTTCCTCGGCGCGGCCGGAAAGGTGTTCTGAACATGGCCCCCGTCAGCAAGCAGGCCTCCCTGCTGGACCCGGCGCTGCTCAAGCCCGCCGTGTGGGAGAGCCTCAAGAAGCTCCACCCTCGCGACGTGGCCCGCAACCCGGTGATGTTCGTGGTGTGGGCCGGCAGCCTCCTCACCACGGTGTTCGTCCTCAAGGACCTGGTGGCCCGCCAGCCGGACAGCGCGCCGGTCTGGTTCACCGTGTCGGTGATGCTGTGGCTGTGGTTCACCGTCCTCTTCGCCAACTTCGCCGAAGCCGTGGCGGAAGGCCGGGGCAAGGCCCAGGCGAGCGCGCTGCGCCGCATGCGTCAGGACACCCAGGCCCGCCGCCTCACCGACGACGGCCGCGAGGAGCGCGTCGGCGCGCCCGCCCTGCGCAAGGGCGACCGCGTGGTGTGCGAGGCCGGCGACGTCATCCCCGGCGACGGCGAGGTGGTGGAGGGCATCGCCAGCGTGGACGAGTCCGCCGTCACCGGCGAGTCCGCCCCCGTCATCCGCGAGTCCGGCGGCGACCGCTCCGCCGTCACCGGCGGCACCAAGGTGCTGTCCGACCGCATCGTCATCCGCATCAGCGTGGACCCCGGCGAGTCGTTCCTCGACCGGATGATTGGCCTGGTGGAGGGCGCGGCGCGGAAGAAGACGCCCAATGAAATCGCGCTGCACATCCTGCTGGTGGGCCTCACGCTGGTGTTCCTCCTGGCGTGCGTGACGCTGGTGCCGCTGGCGCTCTATTCAGGCGTGCCGCTGTCCGGCACCGCCGTGGTCGCGCTGCTCGTGTGCCTCATCCCCACCACCATCGGCGGCCTGTTGAGCGCCATCGGCATCGCGGGCATGGACCGGCTGTTGCGCAAGAACGTGCTCGCGCTCAGCGGCCGCGCGGTGGAGGCGGCGGGGGACGTGGACACGCTGCTGCTCGACAAGACGGGCACCATCACCCTGGGCAACCGCATGGCCACGGAGCTCTTGCCCATGCCGGGCGTGCGCGTGGAGGAGCTGGCGGAGGCCGCGCAGCTCGCGAGCCTCGCGGACGAGACGCCAGAAGGGCGCTCCGTCGTCACGCTGGTCAAGGACACGTACAAGATGCGGCCTCGCGAGCTGCGCGCGCATCAGGCCACGTTCGTCCCCTTCACCGCGCAGACGCGCATGAGCGGCTGTGACCTGAGCGACCCGCGGCCCCGGAGCATCCGCAAGGGCGCGGTGGACGCCATCGTGCGCCACGCGCAGGCGCAGGGAGGCACCGTGCCGGAGGAGCTGACCCAGGTCGCTGGACGCATTGGCGACGCGGGCGGCACGCCGCTCGCGGTGGCGGAGGGCGCGCGGGTGCTGGGCATCATCCACCTGAAGGACGTGGTGAAGGGCGGCATCCGGGAGCGCTTCGACCGCTTCCGCGCCATGGGCATCCGCACGGTGATGATCACCGGCGACAACCCGCGCACCGCGGCGGCCATCGCGCGAGAGGCCGGCGTGGACGACTTCCTGGCGGAGGCGACCCCGGAGGCCAAGCTCGCGCTCATCCGCGCGGAGCAGGGCAAGGGCAAGCTCGTGGCCATGACGGGCGACGGCACCAACGATGCGCCAGCGCTCGCGCAGGCGGACGTGGGCGTGGCGATGAACACCGGCACCCAGGCCGCCAAGGAGGCCGGCAACATGGTGGACCTGGACTCCAACCCCACCAAGCTGCTGGAGGTGGTGGAGGTGGGCAAGCAGCTCCTGATGACGCGCGGCACGCTGACGACGTTCTCCATCGCCAACGACGTCGCGAAGTACTTCGCCATCCTCCCGGCGCTGTTCATGGGAGTCTTCCCCCAGATTGCCCCGCTCAACATGATGGGGCTGACGTCGCCGTTCAGCGCCATCCTGTCCGCCGTCATCTTCAACGCGCTCATCATCGTGGCGCTCATCCCGCTGGCGCTGAAGGGCGTGCGCTACCGCCCGCTGGGCGCGGCGGCCCTCTTGCGCCGCAGCCTGCTCCTCTACGGCGTGGGCGGCGTCATCGTCCCGTTCGTGGGCATCAAGGTCATCGACGTGCTGCTCACCACCGTGGGCCTGGCCTGAGCACGCAAGGAAAGGAACACATTCATGGTCTCCGCGCTCCTCCCCGCCCTGCGCGCCAGCGCTGTCACGCTGGCCCTCACGGGCGTGCTGTACCCCCTGACCGTCACCGGCGTGGCGCAGGTGCTGTTCCCCCATGAGGCCAACGGGTCGCTCGTGAAGGACGACCGGGGCCGGGTGGTGGGCAGCGCGCTCATCGCCCAGGGCTTCACGCAGCCGGGCTACTTCCAGCCGCGTCCCTCGGCCGCCGGCACGGGCTGGGACGCGACGGCCTCCGGCGGCAGCAACCTGGGCCCCACCTCCCAGAAGCTCCGCGACCGTGCCGTGGCGGAAGCGGACCGGCTGCGCCGCGAGAACCCCGAGGCTGAAGGCCCCGTGCCCGGCGAGCTGGTCTCCTCGACGGGCTCCGGCCTGGACCCGCACGTGTCTCCGGGGGCGGCGCTGTGGCAGGTGGCCCGCGTGGCCAGGGCACGCGGCGTGGACCCGGCGCGGGTGCGCGCGCTGGTCCAGTCCCGGGTGGAGGGCCGGACGTTCGGCGTGCTGGGCGAGCCCCGGCTCAATGTGCTCATGTTGAACCTGGCGATGGATCGCCAGTTCGGCGTCTCCGTCTCCACGCCCGTGGCGCCCGCGGGTGTCGCGGAGCCTGGCTCGGGGCCCTGAGGATGAACCTCCAGCGGGTAGGGAGCCTGACATGACGACGCGGCGTCCGCGCGCGGAGGACTTCCTGGAGCTGGTGGAGCGCGGCCGGCGCGGCCGGCTGAAGCTCTACATCGGCTTCGCGGCGGGCGTGGGCAAGACGTTCCGCATGCTGGAGGAGGCGCACGCGCTGAAGGCGCGCGGCGTGGACGTGGTGCTGGGCTTCATCGAGACGCACGGCCGTCCGGAGACGCAGGCCCTGGTGACGGGCCTGGAGGTCGTGCCCCGCCAGCGCCTCACGTATCGCGACGTCACGGTGGAGGAGCTGGACCTGGACGCCATCCTCGCGCGCAAGCCACAGGTGGCCATCGTGGACGAGCTGGCCCACACCAACGCGCCCGTGTGCCGCCACCGCAAGCGCTACCAGGACGTGCAGGAATTGCTGGCCGCGGGCATCAACGTCATCGGCGCCTTCAACGTGCAGCACCTGGAGAGCCTCAACGACCTGGTGGAGCGCAACACCGGCGTCACGGTGCGGGAGACCCTGCCGGACAGCTTCCTCAAGACGGCGGATCAGGTGGTGAACCTGGACCTCGCGGTGGAGGACCTGCACGAGCGGCTCAAGGCGGGAAAAATCTATGCGCCCGACAAGGTGCCGCACGCGCTGGAGCGCTTCTTCACCGGCGACAACCTCTCCACCCTGCGCGAGCTGGCCCTGCGTGAAGTGGCGGAGAGCCTGGACCGCGCCACCACGGGCAGGCAGGCCCGAGCAGGCGAGGACGCAGCCCAGAAGGGCGGCGCATGGGGCCGCGTGCTGGTGGCCTTGTCCAGCAACCCACCGCGCGCGGCGACATTGCTGCGCCGGGGCTCGCGCATGGCGGGCCGGCTCAACACGGACTGGTTCGTGGTGTACGTGGAGACGCCGCGCGAGGCGCCGAACCTCATCGACGCGGAGGCGCAGCGGCACCTGCTGACGAACATCGAGAAGGCGAAGGAGCTGGGGGCGGAGGTGGTGCGCCTGCGCTCCAGCGACCCCGTGGCGGCGCTCCTGGACTTCGCGCGCTCGCACGGCGTGGGGCACATCATCATCGGCCGCTCGAACCAGGCGAAGTGGCGCCAGCGGCTGGGGCTGACCGCGGACGCAAGGCTCCTGCGTGAAGGGGAGGGCTTCGACATCCACGTCGTGTCCTTCGAGTCCCACGAGGAGAAGCGCTCATGACGCTGCGCTCGCGGCTGCTGCTGGCCCAGGTGCCGCTGGTGGTGGCGCTGCTCGTCCTGGGCGCCACGGCCGTCATCACCCTGGCGCGCGTGGGCCGCTCCGGCCAGCGGGTGCTGGAGGACAACTACCGCAGCGTGCTCGCCACCCAGCGCATCACGGAGCAACTGGAGCGCATGGACAGCGCCGCGCTGTTCATCGTCGCGGGTGAGCGCGAGCGAGGCCTGGCCCAGCAGGCCGCGCAGCGTCCTCCGCTGGAGACGGAGCTGGGCGTCCAGCAGGGCAACGTCACCGAGCCCGGGGAAGCGGAGGCCACGCAGCGGCTGCGCACCGCGTGGACGAGGTACCGCGAGGCCTTCGACGCCTTCCTCCAGGAGCGCGACCCGGAGGCCGCGCGCACGCGCTACTTCGATTCGCTCTCCCCGGCCTTCCAGGAGGCGAAGTCCGCCGCGTCGTCCATCCTCGCGCTGAACCAGGACGCGATGATCCGCAAGAACGACCACCTGCGCCAGCAGAGCGAGCGGGTGAACACGCTGATGGTGCTCGCGGTGCTGGCGGCGCTGGGCTTCGGCCTGTTCTTCACCACGTCGCTGGTGCAGCGCGCGCTGCGCCCGGTGTCCGTGCTGTCGCAGGCGGTGCGCCGCCTGGGGCAGGGCGACGGAGAAGCGCGAGCGGTGGTGGAGGGACGGGACGAAATCGCCTGGCTCGCGCGCGACTTCAACACCATGGCGGAGCGGCTGGGGCAGTACCGCAAGAGCAGCCTGGGAGAGCTGCTCCAGGCGCAGGCGGTGTCGCAGGCGGCCATCGACAGCTTGCCCGACCCGGTGCTGGTGCTGGGCGCGGACGGGGGGCTGCTCAACGTGAACGCCGCGGCGGAAGAGGCGCTGCGCCTGCGGCTGGACGACGGCGGGGACGCGCTGGGCCGCGTGGAGCCGGAGGTGCGCGCGGTGCTGGAGCGCGTGCGAGCCCACGTCGTGGGCGGAAGGGGCGCGTACCAGCCCCGGGGCTACGAGGAGGCCGTGCGGGTGGAGGCGTCTCCGGAAGGCGGCCGGTGGCTCCTGCCGCGAGGCAGCCCGGTGCACGGCGAGACAGGAGACGTGGTGGGCGCCACGCTCATCCTCCAGGACGTGACGCGGCTGCGGCGCTTCGATGAGCTGAAGAACGATCTGGTGGCCACGGTGGCGCATGAGTTCCGCACGCCGCTCACGTCGCTGCGCATGGCCATCCACCTGGTGGCCGAGGGCGTCGTGGGGCCGGTGACGGAGAAGCAGGCGGACCTGCTCTTCGCGGCGCGCGAGGACTGCGAGCGCTTGCAGGGCATCGTGGACGACCTGCTGGACCTGTCGCGCATCCAGTCCGGGCAGCTCCAGCTGGACGTGCGGGAGGTGCGCACGGAGGAGCTGGTGGAGCACGCGCTGGCCGCGCAGCGCGCGCTGGCGGAGGACCGGGGCGTGCGTCTGTCGCAATCCCTGTCACCGGACGTGGAGACGCTGCGCGTGGATCCAGACCGGCTGCACCTGGTGCTGGGCAACCTGGTGGGCAACGGCGTGAAGCACACGCCCCAGGACGGCGAGGTGTCGGTGCACGTGTCGCGCGACGGGACCCACGTGCGCTTCGAGGTGCGGGACACCGGCGAGGGCATCCCCGCCCAGGAGCAGGCGCGCATCTTCGAGAAGTTCTACCGGGCCCCGGGAGCACCGGCGGGAGGCGCCGGCCTGGGGCTGTCCATCGCACGCGACATCGTCCAGGCCCACGGCGGCGAGCTGGGCGTGGTGAGCACCCCAGGGCAGGGCAGCACCTTCTGGTTCACGCTGCCGCAGCCTGAACAGGGCTGAAGCGGCGTCACACCGGCGCGGACGCCTCCAGCTGGCGCATCGCTTCCTTCCGCGCGTCGGACGCGGAGCGGATGATTTCAGAGCTGGACAGGCCGAACGCGCCCGAGTCCATCTTGCGCAGCCGGGGCAGCACCTCGCGCTCCTCCTCCGCCATGTGTTGCGCCACCACGGCCTCCAGCTGCCGCACCGTGGCCTCGCGGCGGCGCGCGTCGTGACGCATGTGCAGGAGCTCGGAGAGCAGCTGGGTCATCTCCCCGTGCTCCTCCACCGCGAAGTCGATGTGCGGCCCGTCGACGACGCTTCGCGCGACGGGATACACCCAGCGCTCCTCGATGGTGCTGTGCAGCGTGAGCGTTTCGGCCAGGCGCAGGCACAGCTGCGGCTTCTCGTCGTCCGGGGCGTGACGCCACGCCTCGAAGAGGGCCTCGGCGTCGCGGTGCTGCTGGATGAGCACGTCGATGAGGTTCATGACAAGCCAGGGTCTTCACGCGCGTGCCAGGGCGCAATCCACTCACGAGGGCGAGTGTCCCTGCACGCCTCGCCCTCCGGGACCAGGCCTGCATGCACTGGCGCACAACCCCGCGTGCGTCACACGTCCGCTTCGTACTTCTTGCGCTTGCGCCACAGCGTCGACGCGTCGATGCCGAGCAGCCGGGCCGCCTCGTCCAGCGTCGGCACGGAGGCCATCACCCGCAGGATGTGTTCGCGCTCCACCTCTTCCAGCGTGTGCGGCCCGCCCAGGCTCACCCCCGGCCCCACCGCGGACGCGATGCGCTCCGGGAACGCCTGCGGCTCCACCACGCCGGACGCCCCCACGATGAGCGCCCGCTCCAGCGCGTTGCGCAACTCGCGCACGTTGCCCGGCCACGCATAGGCCTTCAGCATCGCCTCCGTGGCGGGCGACAGCTCCGGGGCCGGACGCCGCGAGGCCTTCGCGAAGAAGGCGACGAAGCGGCGTGCCAGCGGGATGAGGTCCTCCGGCCGCTCGCGCAGGGCGGGAAGCTTCACCTCCAGGACGTTCAACCGGTACATCAGGTCCTCGCGGAAGCGCCCCTCCGCCACGTCCTTCTCCAGGTCGCGGTGCGTGGCCGCCACCACCCGCACGTCCGCCTTGCGCGTGCGTGCCTCGCCCAGCCGTTCGAACTGCTTCTCCTGGAGGAAGCGCAAGAGCTGCGCCTGGAGCGACGGGCTCATCTCCGCCACCTCATCCAGGAAGAGCGTGCCCCCTTCCGCCTGCTCCACGCGTCCCGGCTGGTCCTTCACCGCGCCCGTGAAGGCGCCCCGCGCGTGGCCGAACAGCTCGCTCGCCAGCAGCTGTTCGGACAGGGTGGGGCAGTTGATGGTGACGAAGGGCCGCTTGCGCCGCGCGCTCATGGAGTGCAGCGCCCGCGCGAGCACCCCCTTGCCCGTGCCGCTCTCCCCGCGCAGCAGCACCGCCGCGTCGGACGTGGCCGCGCGCGTGATGAAGCCGATGACCGCGTGCATGGCCGGCGACGCCGTCTCCAGCGTGGCCTCCGGCACCGCCTGCGCGAGCTGCCCCTCCAGGTCCCCCAATTGCGAGGACAGCTCCCGCTGCGCCTTCGCGCGCTCCAGCACGTGGCGGATCTGCGCAGGGGTGAAGGGCTTGGGCAGGTAGTCGCGCGCGCCCCGCTTCACCGCCTCCACGGCCGTGTCGAACGTCGCGTAGGCGGTGATGAGGATGACGTCCAATGCCGGTGACTCGGCGAGCAGGCGGGGCAGCAGCTCCAGGCCGGACGCGTTGCCCAGCCGCAGGTCGACGAACGCCAGGTCCGCCGGCCCCTGGGCGAGCGCGGCGAGCGCGGCCTCCGGTGTCGCGGCCTCGCGTACCTCGCAGCCCAGGCCCTCCAGACACACGCGCAGGGTGTGGCGGATGTTTCGCTCGTCGTCCACCACGAGCACCCGCATGGGGCGCTCCACCGCCTCGGCACTGGCATGCACTTCCATGGCTCCAGTCTAAGAGCACGCCCTGTGCCGGGCCCGTCTGTCGGATGCCGGGCGGCGCAAGCCACGGGGGCGCATCGCATCCGGCACGGTGCGCCCCGGAAGGCGGTTGCAAGGTGCAACGCGGGACGGGCTGGTGTCTGCTGCGGCGCGGCCGTGCGGCTGGCACGCGCCATGGATGGAAGGGAGCCCATGCGCAACGAAGGGACGCCTCCGGATGAGGGGGGCGAGGACAAGAACATCTTCGCGAAGGAGCTGGCCCCACCCACCAGCATCTGGCTGCGCAAGGGCACCTGGCTGGGGCTCGTCTTCGTGGCGATGGTGGGCGTCTTCATCTGGCTCCAGGGCGGGGACGACCGCGCGCTGAGCGCCATGGCCCCCTCGCAGCGGGAGGCCCTCTTCACGGAGACCCGCGACGAGTTCCGCCTGCTGTGCCTGGTGGACGGCGGCGCCTCGCGCTGGCCCAAGAAGTGCGCAAGGCACGCCGCGTTCCTGGTCCGCTTCTCTGAGTGTGATGACGCATGCCGCCGCGAGGTGGAGCCCTTCCTCCCCCAGCCCACGCGCTGAAAAAGTCGCCCGGGGCTGATCGCACGCGGGTGTGTGCGGCGTCCCACATCTGACGTGGGGCATCCTCCGCCACGGGTCCCACCTGTCAGGATGAAGTGTCCCGCATGACCCTGCGGGGCAATGCCGACTCGTTTGCAGGATATTTCAAGGGACGCGGGCTTGAGTCGGGGGGAGAGGTGTTGTCTATCCTACGTGTCCTGACGATGCCTCGGCCGTCGGGGGCCCCGTTGGGCCGCGGAAGGATGAGCGACATGAGCTGGCGCAGCAGGCCCGGCGCGGGTGCACGACCGTGCTTCATCGGGATGGGTGACGTGGGCCCGCGAGGGGGTGTGTGATGGCGTTGAGGCTCAAGCAGAAGATGATGGTGCTGCCGGTGGTGGCGGCGGCGTTCCTGGTGGCCATCGTGACGGTGACGGTGGTGCTGGGCGCGCGCACGCGGGACGCCTCGGAGCGCATCGGGTCCAGCCTGGCGCCGTCGGTGAGTCAGGCGCAGACGTCGCGCGCGAGCTTCGCGGCGTTGCACCAGGACGTGGGCGACGCGGTGGCGCTGCACGCGGTGCAGCAGCAGACGCTGGACGCGCAGGTGACGGAGCTCCACAAGGGGCTCACGGCGCTGCGCGCGCTGCCGGACGTGGACGGTCCGAAGGTGGAGGCGCTGCAGGGCGCCTTCGCGCGCTACTGGCAGGAGGCGTCGCAGGTGGTGGCGCTGGCGGCCCGGAACGAGGCGGGCGCGGAAGCCGCGCTCGCGAAGCTGGAGCCCGCGTACCGCGTGGTGCATGACGGCCTGGAGTCCATCACGGCGCAGCAGGAGGCGTCACAGCGCGAGGCCTTCATGGAGGTGTCGTCGCTGCACGGCACGACGCTGACGTGGGTGCTGGTGCTGTCGCTGGCGTGCATCCTGGCGCTCGCGGTGGCCACGGTGTGGCTCTTGCGCGAGGTGACGACGCCCCTGGCGCGGCTGACGGCGACGGCGACGCGCATCGTGCGCGAGGGCGACCTGTCGCTGGCCATCGACACGAGCGCGCAGGACGAGGTGGGCGAGCTGGCGCGCAGCATCCAGTCGCTGATGACGCGGCTGGGCTCGGTGCCCAACACGCTGCACGCGGTGGTGACGGAGCTGACGGCGGCGGCGGCGCGGCTGAACGCGGCGAGCCACGAGCAGCTCAACTTCCTGACCAGCCAGTCGCGCAGCCTCACCGAGGCCAGCTCCACCATCGCGGAGATCGCCCAGACGTCCGGCATGGCGGCCAGCCGGGCGGAGATGGTGCTCAAGGTGGCGGCGCAGGCGGACGCGTACAGCGCCTCCGGGCAGGTGTCCATCGAGCGCAGCGCGGAAGGGTTGCAGCAGATCCGCGCGCGGGTGGGCGCGCTGGTGGGGAGCATCGGCGTGCTGTCCGAGCAGGCGGTGCACGCGGGTGAAATCATCGGCAGCGTGAAGGACCTGGCGGACCAGTCCAACGTGCTCGCGTTGAACGCGGCCATCGAGGCGGCGCGCGCGGGCGAGGAGGGCCGGGGCTTCGCGGTGGTGGCCAAGGAGATGCGGGCGCTCAGCAGCCAGTCGCTGCAGAGCACGCAGCGCATCGGGAAGATCCTCCTGGAGATCAACCAGGCCATCCGCGAGACGGTGGGCATCGCGGAAGGGGACAGCCAGAAGATGGAGGAGGGCATTGAGCAGGTGCTCGCCTCCGCGACGACGCTGAAGGACATCACCCAGGTGGTGCAGGAGAGCAGCCAGGCGGCGCGGCAGATCGTCGCCTCGGTGACGCAGCAGAACGCGGGCATCACGCAGATGACGGAAGTGGTGACGCAGCTGTCGGAGATGATGAGCGACGTGGTGATGGCCACGAGCAACGCCGAGCAGGCGGTGGGGCAGATCAACACGTCCCTGGGCAAGCTCCAGGAGCTGTCCACCACCTTCCGCGTCTAGCCGTCCGCAAGCGAAGCCAGCAGGGCCCACGGGCCGCTCCGGATGCACGGGGCGGCCCGTCGTGCTTCAGACGCCCTTGAGGATGATCCGCTTGTTGCCAAAGACAGCGGAGATTTCGAGCTCACCCCCCATGGCTTCCACCGCGCGCCGGAGCGTGGAGAGCCGGTGGTCCTCCCGGGCTTCGGTCTGGGAGAGCTGGCCCTGGGAGATGCCCATGCGTTCGGCGAGCTGCGTCTGCGTGAGTCCCGCGAACTCGCGCACCTCGCGCAGGCTCATCTCCAGAAGCTCCTGCTCGACGCGCGCGTCCTGCGCCTTGAGTTGCTCCGGCGTGAACTTCTCCTGGCGCAGCTTCTTCCAACTGTGGAGCTTCATGGCGTCGTCTCCTCGCGCTTCTTCGACTCTTCATGAAGACCCGCGGCGCTCTCCCAGAGGTAGCGCAGCCAGATCTTCTCTGCCTGGGGGATCATCCGCTCGTAGAAGCGCTTGTCTCCGGTCTTGTCTCCCCCGAGGAGCAGGACCGCATCCCGGGTGGGATCAAAAGCGTAGAAGACCCGGATGGGATGCCCGCCGGATTGGATGCGCAACTCCCGGAGCGGTTGGGCGGTGCCCTTGAGTTGGCTGCTGTATGGGTACCCCAGCGCGCCCCCCTTCGCGGCCAGAAGTTCCACCACATGGTCCACGGACCGCGCAGTGTCCTCGTCGAGCGCGAGGAACCAGTCCCTGAACTCGTCGGTTCCGACGACTTCAGTCTGGTGAGAAGGAATATCATTCCTGGATGATATCCCGTCAAGATGATGGGGGGATGCCTTGGTGCGCTTGGAATGGGACAGGTCGCGTGCTCCCGTCGAGTGAACGGCGGGAGACGCCAGGCCCTACCTCTGACGTCATTCAGGGATGCGGCCGCCCGGATGGCTGATCCTTTCAGCGCGCGGTGTCAGGTGTAACTTGTATGCTACGCCTCCGGACTGAGCCTGGAGCCCTGCCATGACCCCTACGGGATTCGACCGCTACTTCGAGAAGAAGCTCAAGCGCCCGGCCTTCGCGGAGGCGTACGCGAAGGCACGCGCGGAAGTGGACGCGGCGGACCGGCTGATTCGCGCCCTGGATGCGCGGCGCGAGGAGGCGGGGCTCAGCAAGGCGGACCTGGCCCGCAGGGCGGAGACCCCGCCGGAGGTCGTGCGCCGCCTGTTCACGGCGCCCTCTGCGAACCCCACGCTGTCCACGGTCACGAAGCTGGCCGCCGCGCTGGGCTGCCGCCTGCAACTGGTGCCGGCCCCCGCTCGTCGCAAGGCGGTGCGGCCCCGGGCCCCCGCCCCCCGCGTGCGCCGCAAATAGCAGGCGCCTCAGCCGGCCCACACGCTCCGGGGACGGCGGCGCTGGTACTCGTCCCGGAGGGCGCGGACCTTCGCGTAGTCGGACTCCGAAATCACGGTGCGGAACGCCTTCGTCTTCCCGGTCAGGAGGACGAGGCTCGGGTCGCCCAGGCCCAGTGCTTCACCCTCCCGCTCCAGGAGGCAGAAGAGCCGGTAGTGACGCCGGCCCCTGCCATCCGCCCGGACCTCATGGAGGCCCGCCATGGCGCCGTGCATGGCTTCCCACTTGCCCCCACCGCTGAAGGCGGGCGGCGGTGCGTCCGCCACGGCCTTCACGACGGCGAGCAGTTTCGCGCTGACCGTGTCCGGACAGGCGTCGAGGAAGTCGCGGGCAGGCACGGCCCGCGCCGGGTCGTCCTCCGGATGGCGCTGGAAGAAGTGGATCCGCCAGGGCTGGGCGTGCTTCGGGTGGGGCAGGGTCGCGTGCTCCCGTCGAGTGAACGGCGGGAGACGCTAGGCCCTACCTCTGACGTCACTCGCCCTGCATCAGGCCCGTGATGCTGCCGTCCGGGTGGACGGTGACGCGGCGGGCGGCGGGTTCACGCGGCAGGCCCGGCATGGTGAGCAGCTCTCCGGTCAGCGCCACCAGGAAGCCCGCTCCCGCGGACAGGCGCACCTCGCGCACCGTCAGCGTGAAGCCCCGGGGGCGGCCCGTCTTCGTCGGGTCGTCCGACAGCGACAGGTGCGTCTTCGCCATGCACACCGGCAGCCCCGCGCCTCCCAGCGCCCGCGCCGTCTCCAGGTCCTTGCGCGCCCCCGGCGTGAAGGCCACGTCGTCCGCGCCGTACACCGTGCGCGCGATGGCGCGGATCTTCTCCTCCGGCGTCTGCTCCAACGCGTAGAGGAAGCGCGGCTTAGGAGGCGCCGCGTCCGTCGCGTCCAGCATCGCCAGCACCGTGTCCGCCAGCTCCAGCGAACCCTCGCCGCCCCTGCCGAAGCCGTCGCATACGGCGATGCCCACGTTCCGCGCCTTCGCGAACGCGCGCAACTCGTCCAGCTCCGCTTCCGTGTCCTGCGGGAAGCGGTTCACGCACAGCACCGCCGGCAGGCCGAAGGCCGTCACCGACTCCAGGTGCTTCTCCAGGTGGCTGAAGCCCTTGAGCAGCGCCTCGCGGTCCGGCTCCGCCACCCGCGCCGCCGCCGCGCCGCCGTGGTGCTTGAGCGCCCGCAGCGTCACCACCAGCATCACGCCCCGGGGCCACACGCCCGCGCTGCGGCACTTGATGTCCAGGAACTTCTCCGCGCCCAGGTCGAAGCCGAAGCCCGCCTCCGTCACCACCTCGTCCGCGTACGCGAGCGCCAGCCGAGTCCCCACCACCGACGAACACCCGTGCGCGATGTTGCCGAACGGCCCCGCGTGCACGATGGCCGGCCCGCCCTCGCGCGTCTGCGCCAGGTTCGGCATCAGCGCGTCCTTGAGCAGCGCCACCATGGACGCCGCCGCGTTCACGTCGTTCGCGCGCACCGGCGAGCCGTCCGCCGCCTGCGCTACGACGATGCGCCCCAGCCGCGCCTCCAGGTCGTGGAGGTTCTCCGCCAGCGCCAGGATGGCCATGACCTCACTGGCGGCGGTGATGTCGAAGGACGTCTCGCGCGGCACGCCGTTCGCCTTGCCGCCCAGCCCCACGATGACGTTGCGCAGGAACCGGTCGTTCATGTCCATGGCGCGGCGCCAGCGCACCCGCGTGCCCTCCAGCGCCACCGGGTGGCCGTAGTACACGGCGTTGTCCACCAGCGCGGACAGCAGGTTGTGCGCGCTGGTGATGGCGTGCAGGTCGCCGGTGAAGTGCAGGTTGATGTCCGCCGCGGGCTCCAGGCTCGCCTGCCCGCCGCCGGTGCCGCCGCCCTTCACGCCGAAGACGGGCCCCAGGGACGGCTCGCGCAGTGCCGCCACCGCCTTGCGGCCCCGCTTGCGCAGGCCCATGGCCAGCGCCACGGACATGGTCGTCTTGCCCTCGCCCGGGGGCGTGGGGTTGATGGCCGACACCAGGACCATGCGGCCCTGGCGCGAGCTGCGGCCCAGGGCGTCCAGGGACACCTTGGCGCGGTCGCGCCCCCAGGGGAGGACGTCTTCCGGCGCGAGACCCAGCTCGGCGCCGACTTCAGTGATGGGACGGAGCGTCATGGCGGGGGACTCTCCGCGCCAACCCGGACGCGGTCAACGCTCGCGACACGGGGGGCAGGCAGGCGCTCGCCACGGAGCGGTTCCCTGGGAGGAGGGCGGGTGGGAGGATGCAGGCGCAAGGCGGAGCTTTGGGAGCGCCATGGAATAGGCGGCCGGGAGTTCCGTCAGGGAGAGCATCATGAACCGCATTCTCGGCATCGCATCGGTGGGGTTGGCTTCGCTGGCGCTCGGGGTGGCCCTGTGGGGGCCTGGGAAGTCGGAGGCCCCTGTCACCCAGGACGCGCCCCGCGTGCAGGACTCGACGGCGGACGTCCGGGCGCTCCAGACGCGCGTGAAGGCGCTGGAGGAGACGGTGCAGCTCTTGTCCCGGCGGCTGATGGCCTTCGAGCAGGGCGGTGGCACGGCCTCGGCGGGCACGGGCGGTCCTCCGCCCGCGGGCCTGGAGGCGGAGGTCGCGAAGCTGCGCGAGGAGATGCGCGGCATGATGGTGGGCGAGGCGCTGAGCAACGACAGCGCGAAGCAGTCGCTGAAGGAGCTGATGCGCACGGTGCAGGAGGAGCAGCGCACCGAGCAGCGCCAGCAGTGGCAGCAGCAGGTGGACCAGATGCGCGTGCAGGCGGAGACGGAGCGCTCCGAGCGCCTCAAGACCTTCATCACCAACGCGCGGCTCGACTACAACCAGGAGCAGACGCTGAACAGGGTGATCCAGGCGGAGGACGCCAAGCGCCGGGAGCTGACGTCCTCGATGGCGGGGGGCCGGCCGGGGCGTGACATGCGCCAGCAGATGCGCGACCTGCGCACGCAGACGGACACGGAGATGCAGAAGGTGCTCAGCGCGGAGCAGATGACGCAGTACCAGCAGATGCGCCGCGAGGACATGGGCGGGCGCGGTGGCGGTCCCCGCGGCGGCCCGATGGGCACCGGGGCCGGCTGGGAAGCGCGCGGCACCCCCGGGCAGTAGCGGCTCAGCCCAGGCGCAGGACGTCTTCGACATCGAAGGCGTCCGCCAGGGCCGCGGTGGGACTATCGCTCCGCGAGGGCTTCGAGCTTCGACAGCCACTGCGCGAAGTGGGGACACGCGGCGCGGATGGCGGCAAGCCCGATGTCCATCACCGCCAGTGGGCCATGCAGGGTCTTCTGGTAGCCGGGAGAAACGGCCAGGACGCGCTTGGAGGGAGCTGTGTCTGGATGCTCGTTGATCTCCTCGGGTGATGGCACCCCTGCTCGGATGATCTGGAGCTTCGCGATCTCGTCAGGAGTGAAGGAGAGCGAGCAGCGACTTGGATCGGCGAACAGCATCGCTTCGAACTCGTGCAGCGCCAGGTAGGGCAGGAACCGGGGATGACGGATGTCCTCGGCGAAGGCGCGCTCTACATGCTCGACGCGGGCGTAGCAGTTGCCGGAGGGACGGGTGGAGAGCCCGGGAAAGTCCTTGGGCAGGCCGTAGTAGTCGAGCATCGACGTCACGCACGATGCCCCTGTATCGCCAAGCAAGCGCCGCAGGTCTCCCTGGACGAGCGCGTACTGGGGAACGCCGCCTTTGAAGCTGCCGCCTTCCTTGACGTACTTGGTGACCACCAGCCGAGGAATGAGTGCGAGTCCTCGTGAGAGCACGTAGGGCGCGAGCACTTCGCGGACGAAGGTTTCTTCGGTCTGTCCCTCGACGAGAATGAGGACGCGCTTCATGGCTCAGCCCGGACGACCGCCAAGGACGTTCTTCTCCCAGAGCTCTCCCAGGCTGTAGCTCTCCAGCCAGGACACTGTTTCCTCCGCGGTGGGGCGGTGGAAGGTGGACGCGCGGTCCTGTCGGTCCACGATGACCAGGTCCTCCGGCGTGAACTGGTTCACCAGCGTCACGGACTGGGTGGAGAGGATGATCTGAGACTTCAGGGATGCGCTGCGCACCATGCCAGCGAGGAGCTGGATGGCGTAGGGGTGCAGACCCAGTTCTGGCTCATCGATGATGATCATCGGTGGGAGCTCAGGTTGGAGCAGGAGCGTCGCGAGGCAGATGAAGCGCAGCGTTCCATCCGAAAGCGCGTGCGCGTTGAAGTAGTCGTCGGAGTCGCGCTCGGACCACTCCAGCAGGATTTTCTGTTCGTTGAGTGGGTTGGGGCGCAGGCGGAAGTCGTCGAAGTAGGGGGCTGCAAGCCGGACTGTCGCCACGATGCGGCGGTAGCTGTCAGGGTGCTTCTCTCGAAGGAGATAAAGGAACGCAGCGAGGTTCGAAGCATCCGCGCGGAAGGCTTCATTGTCATCGATGTTCTGAGTCTGCTTCAGACGGGCGCCCGAACTCGTGTCCTGGAAGTGGTAGACCTTGAGTCCATTGAAGATCGTGCCGATCTGGACGAGGAGTTGTTTGGCCTCGATGAGGCCAGACCGGAGCTCCGGGGAAGCCTTCGCGGACAGCTCCGTGAAGATCTCTTGCAGGTCCGGTTCGTGCTTGAGCGACCAGGCCGCTTCGTTCAGAGAACGCTGAGGCGCCGTCAGCTGTAGGGGATCGAGCCCCGTGCGGAGCGGGAGCGTCACGGACTCATTCGTAATGATGAAGGAGTCCTCATCCGTGGGAACCAGATCGAACTGGTGCGCGGTCCGTTGCTCGGAAAAGGAGAGCTTGATGCGGAGGTGCGCGGTTCGTTTACGCCTGTGGTGTAGCAGAGTGTCTGCCCCGCCCGCCTGCGCGACGTGCTGCTGGAGCCGTCCCTCCCGCATTCGCTGGAGCAGCGTGAACACGGAGATGAAGTTGCTCTTCCCCGCGCCGTTCGCGCCAATCAGGACGTTGATGGGACGCAGGTCGAGCGCCATCTCCCGGATGGACTTGAACCCCGCGACTTCAATCCGCTCCAGCGTAGGCATCGTCCACCCACCTTACGACGTCAGTCCCTGAAACAGCCACGCCGCGAAGCTCCCTCGAGAGCTCCGCGGCGCGCGTAATGCTCACAGACACTCCCGGCGGCTACTTGCCGAAGATGCCCCGGAGCTTCTTCTTCGCCTCTTCCTCGGCGCGCTGCTTGGCCTTCTCCTGCTCGATGCGCGCCTGGTCCTCCAGCTTCTTCTTCTCCTCGTTGGCGCGCGCCTCCAGTTCCTGGCGCTTCGCCTCCGCTTCGGCCTTG
This sequence comes from Corallococcus exercitus, assembly GCF_042231735.1. GTDB lineage: Bacteria > Myxococcota > Myxococcia > Myxococcales > Myxococcaceae > Corallococcus > Corallococcus exercitus_B. The sequence continues at coordinate 6,554,707 of NZ_CP102577.1, read as the reverse complement.
GCCTTGTCCTGACCGCCCGTGAGGACGTCCTGCACGGCCTTGCCCTTCTCACCCAGCACGCCGCTCAGCGCGGCCCCTCCGGCCAGCTTCAGGATGGTCGTCGCCGCCGGCTTCACGTCGATGCCCGTCACCTCCGGGCTCCACGCCTTGCCCGAGATCTTCAGCCCCACCGGGATGGCCTCCGCCGGCGTCACCTTGCCCACCGTCAGCGTCTTGATGGTCGCGGGCGTCAGCGACACGCCGCCCGTCAGGTCCAACGTGCCGTCCAGCCCGATGCCGCCGTCGAAGCTCATCGCTGCCTCCGGCCGCGTCCAGGTGATGGGCTTGCTCAGCTGCGCCACGCCGTTCTTGATGGTCACGCTGAAGGGCAGGTCCCCACCCAGCGACGTCACGTCTCCGCCCTTGAGCGCCTTCGCGAAGGGAATCGCCTTGGCCAGCGGCCCCGTCACGGACGACACCAGGTCCTTGCCCAGGAACGTGCCCTCCAGCAGGTTGCCGTTGATACCGCCCAGCAGCGTCTGCTGCAGCTTCTCCGGCGTGTAGCCCACGCCCTGCACGTCCACGTTGCCGTTGAACTTGCCCGTCAGCACCTGCTTCGGCGTGCGCGCCGCCAGCGCCTGCGCCACCTCCAGGCCCTGCACCTGCACCTTCGCCGTGAAGGGCCGGGCCTCCGGCGCGGGCCCCAGGCGGATGGTCGTCCCGTCCGCCACCACCTTGCCGCCGTAGATGCCCGTCGAGAACTTCTCCACCGTGATGAGGTCGTCCACCATCTTCACCACGCCCGTCACGTTGGACAGGTCCATCGCCGTGTAGCGCAGCGACGTGATGGCGAACTGGATGTCACCCCGGTAGCCGTTGAAGCGATTGGCCTCCACCGGCGGCTCCGGCGGCGGCTTTCCGCCCGTGCGCGCCAGCACCTCCTCCTCGCTCATCAACAACTTCTCCGCATCCAGCCGGGCGGCCTTCACGTCCGCCTTGAACGTCGTCGTCGCCTTCTTGCCCGTGCCCGCGAGCGCCACCGTGGCGGTGCCCGTCACCGTGTCCTCCAGCGCGCCCAGGCTCATGCGGGTGACGTTCACCGTCATCCCGCTGCCCGTCTTCGCCGGCGCGTACGTGCCCACCGCCGCGACCTCCAGCCGCTGCCCCGGCGCCTTGTTCACCAGCAGGCCCGGCCGCATGTCCACGCCGTTCAGGTCCGCCTTCGCGTCGAAGTGCAGCGCGCCGCCGCTCGCCGCCGCGCCCGTCACCTTCGCGTTCAGCTTCATCGCGCCGCCCGCGTCCTTCGTCAGCTGATCCGGCACGCGCAGCCGCACCGGCGTCAGGTCCACCGCGATGTTGAGGGCCTGCGCGTCCTGCGTGCCGCTGCCGCGCACGTCCAGGCCGATGGGGCCGGCAATCATCCCGTTGAGCTGCTTGCGCAAGGGCGGGTAGTACTCGGCGAGCACGGCCGGGTCCAGGTTGCGGCCCACCAGCTCGAAGCCCTCCACCGCGGGCTTGTCCGTGAGCAGCCCCTTCACCTTGCCCTTGCCCGTGATGGCCGCGGGGCCCAGGTCCAGCTTCAGCTTGTCCAGCGCCAGGTCACCCGTGGCCATGTCGCCCGTCACGTCCGTGTCGAGCACCACGTCCAGCGCCTTGCCGCCCTCCGACCCCGCGAACTTCATCCCCAGCGCCTTGATGACGCCCACGACCTTGGTGGGGCCCTTGCCGCCGGGCACCGCGCCGCCCAGGTCCGCCTTCCAGTCCGCGTCCAGCGTGCCCGCCTGCAGCCCCACGTCCGGGGGCAGGAACGGCCCCAGCGGCGACAGGTCGATGTGCTCCGCCTTCAGCGTCACCTGCTCCGGCGTGGGCACCAGCGTCGCGGGCAGCGGCGCCGCCGCGAGCGTCATCTTGAGGTTCTGCTTCTCCGCGAGCACCGCGGCCGCCAGGTCCACCTTCAGGGGCTGGCCCACGCGCAGGTCCTTCACCTCGATGTCCAGGTCCTTCACCGCCAGCTCGCGCGCCTGGGCGCCCGCCGCGCGGTCCACGAAGCGGATGGTGCCGTCGGTGAGCGCCGCGCGCTCCACGTGCACGCCCGACAGGTCCGTGGGCTGCGACTCCTCCTGCGGCGTCTCCTCCTTGGGCTGCTGCTGGGCCAGCTTCTCCTGGAGCCGCTGCACGTTGGTGGTGCCGTCGGCCAGGCGGATGACGTTCACGGTGAGCCCGGACACCTCCGCGTTCTGCACGCGGATGTCCTTGCCCTTCGACGTGATGAGCGGCATCGCCGCCACGCTCACGTCCACCTGCTTCAGCTCCGCGAGCGGCAGGTCCTCACCCTCCGCGGGGCCCACGGTGACGTTCTCAATCTGCGCGCCGACGTGGGGAAAGAGCTTCGTGGAGATGTCGCCAATCTCGATGGGGCGCCCCAGCTTCTGCGAGTACGTCGCGGCCTGGTCGCGCGCCGTCTTCAGCAGGATGGCGTCCAGGCGCCACAGCACCACCGCCACGATGGCGATCAGGAGGACGAGGATGCCTCCCAGCACATACGGCCAACGCTTCTTCTTCACAGCCGCCACGGTTCCTCCTCCGTCGGGAGAGCGGTCGAACGCTTAGCGCAGCGCCAAGGGGGCCGCACCTCCCATGCGCAGAGGGAGGTTGTAAGCGTGACGGTCAACTGCCGGGGGAAAGTCACACTCCCGTCGACCCTTGCATCTAGGCACGAACAGGCCCCCCAGGAAGGGGTGGCCGCGTGCTTTGGGGACGCAGGAGTCCGGGAGCTTTCAAGGAATCATGGGATTGAGGCGGTGCGCTACAGGTCGATGACCTCCGGCTCCGTCCCGGGCGCGGGCGGCGCGTCCCCCTGGCCCTCCAGCAGGAAGCCCCAGGGCGCGTAGACGTTCCCTCCGGTGAAGGCGTCCACGTAGAGCACCACCGGCGTCTCCAGCCCGTCGTACGTCACCTCGAAGATGGACAGCCGGCCCTGGCCCTGGCCCTGGCCATCCACCTGGGTGAACTCGCAGCAGTCCCCCATGCGGCGCCAGGCCACGGGCTGCCCTTGCGGCCCGCGCAGGATCTTGAAGTACGCCATCACGCCCTTGTCGCCCCAGCCCACGCGCACCGGGTTCTCCGGCCGGGTGCCGTAGGTCAGCGGATCCGGCCGCTTTGGCATCAGGGGCTCGGTGCGGCGCATCACCTCCTCCATGGACGTGCCTGGGGAAGCGCACGCCGTCAGGAGCAGCAGCGCGGCGGGGACGAATCGGAACAGGGACATCGGGACCTCCAGCTCGGCCTTCGGAAACGCCGCAAGCTGGCGTCCGCTCCGGTTCCGGCGCATCCCGTCCCCCCGGACGGACCGTCCTTCGGGAAACGCATCCCCCGGGCCAGCGCACACGCGCAAGGTCCCGGGGGGAAGGACGGCCAGGCTCTCTGTGCTTCAGCTGATCGACTTCAGGTCCAGGCCCAGCTCATGGCGGTAGCGCTCGAAGCACCGCGCGCCCGCCGTCAGCCGCAACAGCGCCCCTTCCGCCAGGGGCCGCGCGCACGCGGGGTTCGCCGCCACCAGCGGCCGCAGCACTTCCTTGTTCCACGTCTCCGAGTGCTTCACGTCCAGCGTGGAGTGCAGCGCGTAATAGCGCCGCACGCGCATGTCGAACCCCAGACGCTTCAGGCCCTCGTTGACGCACGCGGTGCGGCCCGGCGCCGTCTCCTCCACGATGCCCAGCGCGCCCACCGCGTGGAACGCGTAGCGGCGGTTGAACGCGAACGCGCAGAGCAGGTTCGCCAGCGCGTGCGCTTCCCACACGGTGTCCTCGTCCGTGGGCCGCAGCCCCAGCTTCGCCGCCATCTCCGCGAGCATGGGCCCGTGCATCGCATCCTCGCGCCCGCGGCCCATCTCGTCCCAGTAGTTGCGCGCCAGCTCCAGCTTTGCCTGCGTGGGCAGCTGCAGCTGCGTCAGCGCCACCAGGTCGTCGAAGCCGGCCTCGCCCGCGACCTCCTGCGTGAGGAACCAGTTCATCTGTTCACGCGTGGCCTGCGTGGCCAGCCACGGGAACAGCGGATCATGCTGTCCGGGACCGGACTCCTTCAGGTCCTCGAACCACGCGATGAACCCGTCCGCGTCCTCCGGGGCCTCCGCGGCCCAGGCCGCCACGCGCTGTCGCTCGGCTTCCACGTACTCGCCCTCGAGCAACCGCAACTGCGTCTCTTCCTGCACGGCTGCTCGCCAGCCCTCGGTCGGAAACCCCGGAGCCAGTCGTGCGCGGTTGAAACGCAAGAGGGTCCGGTGAAGCCGTTCAGACAGGCGTGCGTCCTCCGTCCCCGCTTCCCCAGCCACCTCGCCAAGCCCGCTCATGGTGCGCACCCTCTCTACACATCCCGGAAGGCGGGAGTGCCTTCCGGCCACATGTATGGGGATGACCTTGCACACCGGCCACAACGCTCCCGCCACCTTCGCTGTCAGTCAGGTGCGCTGCGAGAAGGACCACGTTCGTTCCCGCGACTGCGCGTACCAGGTCGCCTGGAACATCAACCCGCATATGAAGCCCGGCGCCGTCGCGTGGCGCCGCGCCTGCACCCAGCACCGCGAGTTCCTGCGCACCCTTCGTGAAGAGGGCGGGACCTTCTTCGAGCTGCCCTTCGTCCACGGCGCGTTCGACTCGGTGTTCGCCAAGGACAACGCGGTGCTCGTCTCGCAGGAGGGCGAGCTGCGCGCGCTGCTCGCCACCATGCGCCACGGCCAGCGCCGCAACGAGCAGCTCGCGCGCGCCCGGTGGCTGGCCGCGCGCGGCTTCGACGTCATCGAGCCGCCGCGCGTGCACATCGAGGGGGGCGACGTGGCCATGCTGCCCGCGGGCCGGGGCGCCCTGCTGGGCTGGGGCATGCGGTCCACGCAGCGCGCCGCGGGCGTGCTGGAGGCCTTCCTCTCCGCGCCGGTGACGCCGCTGGAGCTGTGCGACCCGTACCTCTACCACCTGGACACCGCGCTCACCGTGCTGTCCGACGGCACCGCGCTGGTGTGTCCGGAGGCCTTCACGCCGGAGTCCCTGAGGATGCTGGCGCGCACGGAGGGCATCCAGCAGGTGATTCCCATCGCGCGCGAGGACGCGCTCGCGTTCGGGCTCAACATGGTGGAGGTGGGAAACACCGTCATCATCGGCGCGCGCGTGCCCCGCGTGGAGGCGGTGCTGCGCGGCCTGGGGCGCCGGCCCGTCAGCGTGCGGCTGGACCAGTTCCACCTGGCCGGCGGCAGCGCGGCGTGCCTCGTGGCGCGCGTGCACCCCCTGCCGCCCCTGAATGCCCGGTGCTTTCGCGAGGAACAGGAGCAGGCGCGGCAGCAGTCGCTCTCCGCGTGACGCACGCCGGAAAACGAAGACCTCCCCGGGCGACTGGAGCGCGCGGGGAGGTCCGGGGTGAAGCAGGGAGCTGGCTTCAGGACTGCTGTTCGCTGGAGGCTTCCGGCGCGCTCAGCCCTTCAGCGCCCCAGAAGCGGCGCGGGTGGCCGTCGCCGCGGGTGCCGCCGGAGAGCTTGTCCACCCAGGGGTACTTCTGGGCCTCTTCCGCCGTGTAGCCCAGGTTGAAGACGGTGGGGCTCTTGGGCTTGTCGGACGCCTTCTCGTACAGCGTGCCGAAGAGGCGGTCCCAGAAGTAGTTCGTGATGCCGTAGTTGCCCTGCTCGTTGTGGAAGTGGTGGGACATGTGCAGCCGCTTGATGTCCTTCAGCCACTTCTGCTGGGGCGCGTAGTTGAGGTGCTGGATGCAGTGGCAGAACTCGTAGAAGCACGTGGTCACCATGCCCCAGCCCAGCGCCGCCGCCGCGCCGGAGCGGCCGCCGATGAGGTAGCCGATGGGCGTGAGCACCAGCGCGATGGTGGGCAGCGTGGTGTGCAGCGCCCCGAAGAGCACGCGCAGGTCGTGCGGGTCCTGGTGGTGGTCGAAGTGGATGCGCTTCCACGTCACCGCCGTCGCCGCGGACTTGTAGAGGAAGCGCCCGTGCAGGATGTACCGGTGGATGAGGTACCAGCCGAACGGGTACGCCACCGTGGCCACCAGCACCGCCGCGGCCATGCGCGCCGGGGCCTCGAACCACTTCACCGACAGCACGATGCAGGTGATGCCGATGAGGATGTAGGCGACGACGGCGTAGTAGGTGAAGAACGAATAGACCAGGTCGCGCAGCGACATCCGGTCCAGGTTGTGTTTCCGGTTCAGGAAAGAGACCGCCACGGGGATTCCCTCACTTTTCGCTCCGGCGCGGGGCCCGGTCTGCCGGGGTGCGCGGGGCTCGAAGGCTTGCTCGCATCCCGGCCCTGGGGGTGATGCGGGAGTCCCTGAGCTATCAGTCAAGCTGCCCCTTGGCCCAGGAACGGTGAGGGTCCTCTTAGCGCCTTCCTGGAGGCATTGAGAAGCCTCTCTGTTGCCGCGCCCCTACATTGTCCGGCTGCCCGGCCTCCATCCGACCCGGGGCCAGACTTCCGTGCTGGAGGCCCACACCCCACCTTTCCGTCCACAGACGCGAGCGATCGCACGAGGGGGTCAGGAAGATGGCGCGCAAGGCACAGGGACAACAGGACACCGGGAACCAGGCGGGCGGGCGGCCCGCGCGGCGCAAGACGACCACCCGGAAGACGTCAGGCACGGCGAACGCCAGTGCGGGGCGCCTGGAGCTGCGCCGGGACATCGCGGAGTACCGCGCCGCCGCGGAGGCCCAGGCGGACGTCGTGCGCGAGCGCATCAACGCCGCGCTGGAGGTCAGCCGCCGCACCCGCGAGGAGATTGAGCAGCGCATCGCCAGCGAGCTGCACACGCCCCGCGTCACCGCCGCGAAGAAGGCCGCCCCGGCGCGCAAGCGCACCCGCGCCTCCACTCGCGCCTCGGCGAAGTAGGGAGGCCGCAGTACTCTGGAGCCCCCCCTGGAGCCCCCTCAGGAGCGGAGCGCCGGGACGCGCGCGGCCTGCGCCGTCCCCTCCGCTCCGGAGGACTCCAGGTCCAGGGCGGAGAGCTTGTCGGCCAGGGCCTGGACCCGGTCACCGTCTCCACCGAGGGGGGACGCGGCCCGGGCCCCGATGAAGCACACGCGGGCCCGCTCCAGCAGGGCCACCTGTGCGTGCAGCTGCGCGAAGAGGCGCTCCTGGCGGCGTGACAGCGCATCCAGGTGGTTGAGCTCCTCCCCCAGCGACGCGGCGGCGCGCTCCAGCTGGCGCCGGGCCACGCCGTCCTGCGCGTCCTGGGCGCGCTTCTTCAATTCCTGCACCTGCGAGTCCACGCTGCCCTGGGACGCGACGGCCAGCTGGGCCTCCAGCTCCGTGTGGGACTCCGCCAGCGTGAAGGCGTCCCGGGCCAGCTTGCCGAGCACGGCCTGGAGCTTCTCGAGGCCCGGGCCCTTGGCCAGCTTGCGCGCCTCGTCCTGGCTCTGGCGGTAGAGCGTGAGCGCCCGGGCCACCAGCCCGCGCACCTCGCCGGTGAGGGTGGCCTCCAGGCGCATGCCCCGGGTGGCCACCGCGTCCAGGTCCATGGCCAGGTTCGCCGGCAGCGTGCCGATGCTCCAGAACAGCGCCACCACCGCGGAGTCCACCAGCAGCGGGAAGTAGCCCCGCGCAGGGAGGAAGCGCGCGTTGAGCACGTCCTGCACGTACAGCCCCAGCGCCGTGGTGACGGCGGCGGCCCCGGCGCACAGCGCGATCTGCGCGGTGGTGCCCACGCTGTCGCGCCCGTTGCCCCGCCACGCCAGCAGCCCCGCGGCGAGCGCGCCCGCCACCGCGTGTTGCCAGGACGACGGCAGTCCCAGCACGTAGGGCAGGGCGGGCAGCAGCACCATCGCCGCGCGCACCAGGGCGTTCTCCGCCGCCTTGGGCTTCACCGCGGTGACGGCCGCCGCCATCAGCGCGAAGTAGCCCGGCTCCACCGGGACGCGCAGCACCTGGCGCGCCACGCCGGCCACCATCGCCATGGCCCCGGCGCCCACGAGCGCGGACAGGCAGCGCGACTCGAAGTCCTCCCGCCGGATGAATTGGATGGAGAGCGACATGGCGCACCGTTCCGTACGTCGGGGGGTGACTAGTAGGAGTTGCTCTGCCCGAAGTTCTTCATCGTCTTCTTCTTGAGCGCCATGGACGCATCCCGCACGTCCGCGTCGCTCCGGGCGTTCCCATAGGCTGCCTGGGTCTGGTCCACGTCCGCAAGCTCCCCCGCGAGCGCGGACGCCGAGGTGCCGAAGAGTCGACGCGCGTTGCCCAGCAGGTCGAGCGCACTCGCGCGGTCGCCACTCTTCATCGCCTCCGCGGCCGCTTGCAGCTGCTGCGTGCCCAGCGCGCGGATGGCGTGGACGCGCACGTCGCGGTCCAGGCCCGCGTGCACCACCTGGACGTCGTCCGTCACCTTCGCGCCCAGGGCCAGCGTCACCCGCGACGGCAGGTTGGCCGTCACGTCCACGTACGACACCGCGGCGTCCAGCACGTTCATGTCCTTCGCGTTCGAGGGCGCGTCCAGCGTCAGCTTCGCCACCACGCGCGCGGACTGGCCGCCCGTCAGGTCGTAGAGGGGGATGCGCACGGCGTTGCCCTCGCGCGTGGACGGCAGGCCCATCACCTCCAGGCCGCTCACGCCGGGCGGCAGCGTCAGCGTCAGGCTCACGTTGCGAGCGACGGTGCTGGCGGCCTGCTCCAGCTCCCGGGTGAAGATGGAGGCCAGCTGCGAGGAGTCGCTGATGAAGCCGGAGAAGCCGCCGCCGCGCTCGGCCATGCCGCGCATCAGCGTGTCGTTGAAGCCGGTGCCCACGCCCAGCGCGCTCACGGTGATGCCCGTCTCGCGGATCCGCCCCACCTCGGAGAAGAGCCCGTTGTTGGACGTCACGCCCTCGGTGGGCTCACCGTCGCTCAGCAGGATGGCGCGCGTCACCCGGTAGTCGCTGGAGTAGGGGCGCACCGCGTCCGCGCCCGCCACCAGCCCGCCGCTCATGTTCGTGCCGCCGTTCACCTGCAGGGCCTCGATGGTGCTCAGGAGCTCGCGGCGCGTGGTGTCGTCAATCTTCACGCTGGGCACCACCGTCACGTCGGAGCCGTAGTGCACCAGCGCCAGCCGGTCTCCCTCGCGCAGCTGCCGCACCAGCTCCTGCGCCGCGCGCTTCGCGTCCGCCAGCTTGCCGCCATCCATGGAGCCGGAGCGGTCAATCACCAGCGCCAGGTTCACCGGCACGCGCTGGACCTTCTCCGGCAGCCGCGCGGTCAGCTCGAACACGGCGAAGGCCTCACCCGGGCCCGCCTTCACGTACGCGCCGGACAGCTTGCCCGTGAGCTCCACCGGGCCCGCGTTGCCGGAGGCCGGCTGTCCCAGGATGACGGGCAGCACCCCGTTGACGGGCGCTTCACCCGGCTGCACGACGGTGTGGGTCTGGTCCAGGGCGCCCGCGGTGGACGGGCTCCGGCGCGGGTGCCCGTTGGGAAGGGGGGCAGACACCGGCGGGTGCGAGGAGGTCTTCGCGAAGAACGAGCGCGCGTCGAGCGCGAGCGCGCCCAGGACCAGCAGGCCAGCAAGGGACAGTAGCAGTTTGGTGCGGTTCATGCGCGGCGGACCTTCCCCCAAGGGGTGCGAGCGGACGAGCACACGCTCGCAGAGCCGTCACCCGGCCGCATCGGTCACCGGGAGGACCCTCCTCCCGATGACCGATGGGGTCAGGCCGCGTCCGGCGGACCGTGCCGCACCAGCTCCTCCACGGCGCCGCGCACGCGCGCCTCGTCGAAGGGCTTCTCCAGCAGCGGGTTGGGGATGCGCTCCAGGAACTCGCGCGCGCCCGAGGTGAAGGCGCCGCCGGACACGAAGACGAAGCGGCGCTCCAGGCCCGGGTATTCGCGCCGCACGGCCTCGTACACGTCGCGGCCGGCGAGGTCCGGCATCATCACGTCGCACAGCACCGCGTCGAAGCCCGGGGCCCGCGACATGCGCTCCAGCGCCTGGCGCCCGCTGGTGGCCACCTCCACGTCGTGGCCGCGCAGCAGCCGCTGCAGCACGCGGCCCACCGCGGGCTCGTCATCCACCACCAGCACGCGGCCCCGAGGCACCACGGGCACGTCGGGCACGGAGACCTCCGGCGGGCGGACGGCGGGGTCCGGCCGCGGCGCGGGCAGCACCACGCGGAACGTGCTGCCCTTGCCCACGGTGGTCTCCACGAGGATGTCGCCGCCCAGCCCGCTGATGATGCCGTGGCAGATGGACAGCCCCAGGCCGGTGCCCACGCCCACGGGCTTGGTGGTGAAGAACGGATCGAAGATGCGCCCCATCACCTCCGGCGCGATGCCGCTGCCCGTGTCGCGCACCTCCACCACCACCTGCCCGCCGGACACGCGCGTGGCGAGCACCACCTCGTGGTCGTGCGCGGAGCCCTCCGGGATGGCCTGCGCCGCGTTCACCACCAGGTTGAGGAACACCTGGCAGAGCCGGCCCTCGTTGGCCATCACCTGCGGCACGGTGCCGTACTCCCGGCGCAGCCGCGCGCGGTGCCGGATTTCATTGGCGGCCATCATCACCACCGAGTCCAGCACCGCGTGCACGTCCACCGGCGTCATGCGCTCTTCATCCGGCCGCGAGAACGTCTTCAGCTGGCGGACGATCTGGCGCACGCGCTCGGCGCCCTCGCACGCCTCGCCCAGCACCTCCTGCCACTCGGCCACGTCCGGCGGGCGCACGCCGCGCACGCCGGGGCCGGGGGACAGGTGGTGGCGGAACTCGTCCGACAGGAAGGCCAGGTTGGAGAGCACGAAGGCCAGCGGGTTGTTGATTTCGTGCGCGATGCCCGCCGCGAGCGTGCCCACCGACGCCAGCCGGTCCGCCAGCGTCAGCCGCGCCTGCAGCTGGCGCTGCTCCGTCACGTCGCGCGCGATGGACACCACCGCGGGCTGGCCGTCGAAGCGCAAGGGCAGTGAGGCCAGCTCCACCACGCGCGTGCGACCGTCGCGCAGCACCAGGCGCCGCTCGCTGGTGAGGGGCTTGCTGTCCCCGGACGCCACGCCCGTGCCCGGCACGTCCGCCAGGAACTCCGACAGCCGGCGGCCCACCAGCTCCTCGGCGCGCGCGAAGCCCAGCGCGGTGACGAGCGCCGCGTTGGCGTAGACGATGTGGCCGTCGCGCTCGATGGCCGCCGGGTCGGGGAAGCCCTCCATCAGCGCGCGCAGGCTGGCCTCGGAGCGCTTCAGCGCCTCCTCCACCTGGCGCCGCTCCGTGATGTCGCGCGCCAGGCCCTCCACCGCCACCACGTGGCCCGCCGTGTCCGTCACCGGCGCCACCACGTGCTCCAGCCACAGGAGGCTGCCGTCGGGGCGCAGGAAGCGCAGCTCCACCGTCGAGCCGTCCACGGACTGGGGCGACTCCAGCAGGCGCTCCAGCGCGGCCCGGTCGTCAGGGTGCACGTGCCGGTACCACAGCTCCGGATCCGCGTAGTGTGCCTCCGGCCCCAGGCCCAGCTTCGCGTGGGCCACGCGGCTGACGTACGCGAAGCCGCGCGGCGCCTTCCGGCGGTACAGGTACAGCACGTCGGAGGCGTTCTCCGCGAGCTGGCGGAAGCGGTGCTCGTGCTCGCGCAGCGCCCGCTCGGACGCGCGGCGCTCCAGCGACACGGAGATGGCGCCGCTGGCCGCGGACAGCAGGTCCACCTCCAGCCGGTCCCACTCGCGCGCCTCGTAGCAGTTGTCGAAGCCCACGAGCCCCACCAGCCGGCCCTGCACGCGCAGGGGCAGCACCAGCAGCGACAGGACCCCCTGCGGATCCAGCAGCGCCCGCTCGCACGCGGGGAAGGTGGTCACGCGTCCGGTGACGACCTCGCCGCGCTCCAGGATGGGGAGCCAGCGCTCCAGGTCCGGCTTCACCGGCAGCTCCTGGAGCATCGGATTGTCTATCTCCGGCGTCACGCCGGGCGCGCACCACTCCGCGCGCTGGCTGATCACGAGCGTGCCTTGCGCGTTGGTGTGGAGCTCGAAGACGTAGACGCGGCTCGCTCCCGCCGCCTGGCCCAGCGGAGCGAGCGCGGGGCCGTACAGGTCGCCCCCTTCCGACACCGACAGCAGCCGCTGCTGCATGTCCACCAGGGCGGTGAGGTAGCGCTCGCGCCGGGCGAGCGCGTCGCTCGTGCGCTTGCGCTCGGTGATGTCATTGAGCGTGCCCGCCATGCCCAGCAGCGTGCCGTCCTCGTCCATCGTCACCCGCGCGAACACCTCCACCCAGCGGAAGCCGCCGTCGCGCGTGAGGTAGCGCACCTCGTGCTGGACGAAGTCACGCTCGCGCGTGAGCAGGGTCTTGCAGACCTCCAGCGTGCGCGCCCGGTCGTCCGCGTGCACGAAGTCCAGCGCGGAGCGGCCCAGGCTCTCCTCCACAGGAAAGCCCGTCACCTCGGTCCACGCGGGATTGAGGAAGACCCAGTTGCGCTCCATGTCCGTCTGGAAGACGACCTCCTGGAGCGTGTCGATGACCTGCCGGAAGCGGCGCTCGGTGGGGGTGGTGCCGTCAGGCCGGGTGAACGGCATCTGCATGCTGAGGACTCGCGGTGGAAGAACTTGGCCGTGCGGGCGGAACGCCCGGGGACGCGGACGTGGACAGTCGAACGATTGAGGATCGCCGACATGCAGGCAAGGGGGCCCGCGGGAAGAGCGTGAGGATGGGAAGCATTCCCTGTCCTTGAGGATGGAGTGGGCCCTGGCTGCTGTCTTCCTTTCTTCCCGGGAGGCGGAGATGACACCATGATGCGTGCGGAAAGCCTTGGCATGTCCGGCGTCACATCTCCAGCCTCGGATGCCCGCGTGACGGGCGGGGATTCCCCTCCTCCGTCAACGCGCGTCATGGACGCGGAAGGGGTTGTGCTCGTCGAGTGCACGGGCCGTGTGCCTTCATTCAACGCACAAGCCGCGGCGCACTTCGGCATCCCGGTTCCCCTCCACATCGAGCACGCTCGCCTGCCTGGGTGTGAATGGGTGCGCGCCGACGGCACACCGCTGCCACCGGGTGAGTCGCCCCTCGCGCGAGCGCTGGCGGGCGAGCCGGTGGACCCTTCCGTGTGGCACGTGCTCCGGCCGGATGGGACGCGCATCGCGCTGCGGTGCACGGCGGTGCCGGTGAAGGGCGCGGACGGGCAGGTCGCGGCGGCGCTGCTGCGCACGCATGCCGTGGACGCGCTGCCCGCGCCGGTGCTGGATGCGTCGCGCCTGCTGGCGGAGGCCGGCGCGCTGCTGGGCGCGTCGGTGGACGCGGAGGCGCGGCTGGAGCCGCTGCTCAAGCTGCTGGTGCCCACGCTGGGAGAGGGCGCGCTGCTCGTCCTCCGGACCCCGGGCGGTGCCGCGGGGGAGGAGGCCCTGCGCGTGGCGGCGTCGCTGCACGCGGACGCGGGCCGGCACTCGCTCCTGCGGGAGCTGCTCACGCGCTATCCGTTGGATCCCTCCGCGCCGGGCGGGCTGCCCGGGGTGTTCGTGTCCGGGGCGGTGGGGCGGCTGCCCATCCTGTCCGAGGAGCACATCGCGGCCATCGCGCGGGACGCGGAGCACGCGCGGCTGATGCGCGAGGTGGGGCCGCACGGCTGCCTGAGCGTGCCGCTGGGCGCGCGCGGCAACGTGCTGGGCTCGCTGATGCTGCTGCGCTCCAACGTGCTGCGTGTCTTCGGCGCGGAGGAGGAGCACTTCCTCACGGAGCTGGCCCACCGCACCGCGCTCTACCTGGAGAACGCGCGGCTGTACCGCGAGGCGCGCGAGGCGGTGCGCCAGCGCGACGAGTTCCTGGGCATCGCGAGCCACGAGCTGAAGACGCCGCTCACGCCGCTGAGCCTCAAGGTGCAGCTCTTGCAGAAGCAGGTGGTGGTGCTGGCGCGCGAGGGCAAGGAGGTCCCCACCGAGCGCGTCGCCGAGGCGCTGGACGTGGTGCAGCGCCAGGTGCGCCGGCTGTCGGGGCTGGTGGACAACCTGCTGGACGTGTCGCGCATCACCGCGGGCCGGTTGCGGCTGGAGCTGGAGGAGCTGGACCTGGCCAGCGTGGCCGCGGAAATCCTCTACCGCTTCTCCCCCGCGGCGGCGCAGGCCGGCACGGAGCTGGGCCTGGAGGCGCCGGTGCCGGTGGTGGGCCGCTGGGACCGGCTGCGGCTGGAGCAGGTGGTGACGAACCTGGTGTCCAACGCGCTCAAGTACGGCGCGGGCCAGCCCGTCATCGTGGGCGTGGAGGCGCACGGCACGCTGGCGCGGCTCACGGTGAAGGACCACGGCATCGGCATCGCGCCGGACGACCTGGCGCGCATCTTCGAGCGCTTCGAGCGCGCGGTGAGCGACCGGCACTACGGCGGCCTGGGCCTGGGGCTCTACATCACGCGCCAGATTGTGGAGGCGTTCGGCGGCACGGTGAGCGCCGTCAGCACGCCCGGGCAGGGCTCCACGTTCATCCTGGAGCTGCCCCGGGGCGACATCCCGGAGGAGTGGATCAGCGCGCACGCGGCGCCGGGGCCCACGCAGGGCGAGTAGCCCCGCGCCACGCGGCTCCTCAGGCGACTTCCAGCACCGTCCACTCGCGCACTTCCCCCGCGAGCGTCACCTCCACGGTGTCGCCGGCCTTCTTGCCCAGCAGCGCGCGGCCCACGGGCGAGCTGGGGGTGATGACGGAGAGGAAGCCGTCGCCGCCGGGGCCGGTGAGCTCGGTGCCCGCGCCGGCGGGGAGCACGAAGAAGGTGCGCTCGGCGAAGCCGTCCTCGTCCTCGGTGCTGCAGTCCACCAGGGCGCCCAGCCCCACGGGCCCCTGGCGCGGGAAGCGCGGCAGCTCCTTCTGGCCAAAGGCCGTCAGCGCCTGCAGCTCTTCTTGAAGGCGGCGGGCCCGCTGGGCCTGGCCCGTGGCGAGGCTGCCGTATTCGATGGCGGCGCGGCCGTCCTCCTTCTTCTCGGACTCCGTGGCGAGGCTGCGGGCCGCCTCGCGGGCGTCGGCCTCCGCGCGGTGGGCCAGCCGGTCGCTCTGCTGGAGCCGCTCGGCCAGTTGGTGGAGCAGGGTGTGCTTGTCGAGTCGCATGGGTATCGGTACAGGACTGTAGCGCCCGGTGCGAAGGCCTCCAGTTTTCAGCCCGGCCGCGCCCCGGGCTGGGGTTGAATGGGGGCCATGACGCCTCAGGAACGCTCTCAGAAAGCCCACGAACTCGTCGCGAAGGGCGCCGTGCTGCTGGATGTGCGCACCCCGGAGGAGTTCCAGCAGGGACACCCGGACGCCGCCCGCAACATCCCCGTGCAGGTGCTGGCCCAGCGCCTCTCCGAGGTGGGCCCGGTGGGCACCCCCGTGGTGGTGTACTGCGCGGCGGGAGGCCGCAGCGCGGTGGCCGCGGAGCTCCTGCGCAAGGGCGGCTTCCCGGACGTGTTCGACCTGGGGTCCGTCAAGAACTGGTAGGCGTGCGCGCCCACGCGCCATGCAGACCCGCACCGCCGGCTTCCTCCTCGTCGCCCTGTCCGGCGCCTCCTTTGGCGCGCTGGGCCTGTTCGCGCGCCTCGCCTACGCGGCGGGCGCGGACATGCCCACGCTGCTGTTCCTGCGCTTCACGCTGGCGGGGCTGGTGCTCGCGGGCGTGATGGTCGCGAAGGGAGGCACGTGGCCCCGGGGCCGCCTCCTGGGCGGCCTGGTGCTGCTGGGCGCGGTGGGCTACTTCACGGAAGGCAGCGTCTACTTCATCGCGCTCCAGCACGCGTCCGCCGGGCTGGTGGCGCTGCTGCTCTACCTCTTCCCCGCGCTGGTGGCCGTCATCCAGGTGGCCCTGGGGCGCGAGCACCTGAGCCGTCCCCGCTGGCTCGCGGTGGGGTTGGCCCTGTGCGGTACGGCGCTCACGGTGGACCCCGGCCCGGACGCGAAGCCGCTGGGCATTGCCCTGGGCGTGCTGTCGGCGGTCATCTACGCGCTCTATGTGCTGTCCAGCGCGCGGGTGGCGGGGCCGGCGGGGCCGCTCGCCGCGAGCACCGTCGTCCCGCTGTCGGCGGGGGTCGCCTTCGGGGCGCTGATGCTGGTGAAGGGCCCGTCCTTTCCCCAGACGCCCGGAGGCTGGGGCGCGGTGGCGGGCCTGGCGCTGCTGTCCACGGTGGTGGCGATGCTCACGTTCTTCGCGGGCCTCAAGCGCATTGGCCCGGTGAACACGTCGCTGCTCTCCACGCTGGAGCCGGTGATGGCGGTGGTGCTGGGCGCCCTCTTCCTGGGGGAACGGCTGTCCTTGCGGCAGGGCCTGGGCGGCCTGCTCATCCTCGTGGCGGTGGTGGTGCTGGCCCGGAGCGACCCCGGCCGCCCCGAAGCGGGAGCGGCCGGAGCCCAGGGCGCACGGACTACAGGCGCTTGAGGAACTGGTGCACGTCGTGCACGAAGCGCTGGGGGCGCTCGGCGTGCGGGGCGTGGCCCGTCTCCGGGTAGAGGAGGTACTTCGCGCCCGGGATGGCGCGGGCCAGGGCGCGCTGCTCCTCCACGGAGAAGAAGCCGTCGTGGTCCCCGCCGATGATCAGCGTGGGCACGCGGATGCGGCCCAGGCGCGCGGAGTGGTCCTCCGCGATGAGCCCGTCCAGCGCGTCCTGCCACACGCGCGCGGGCAGCTTGGAGCTCTCCGAGACCAGCGTGTCCAGATAGGACTCCGGCACGGGCGCGTAGAAGGTGCTGGCCTGGAACTCGTGGATGAAGGCGGGGTCCACGGGGTCGGTCAGCGTGTCGACGACCTCCTTGAGGCCCAGGGCCACTTCATTGCCCGCCACGGTGGGCGCGGAGCCCACGAGCACCAGCCCCTTCACGCGGTGGGGGAAGTCCAGCGCCACCTGCTGCGCGATGAAGCTGCCCATGGAGTGGCCCACGAGCACGGCGCGCGGAACGCGCATCGCGTCCAGGAAGGCCACCACGTCCCGGGCGAACGCCTGCTGCGTGTAGCAACACACCGGACGGGACGAATCGCCGTGGCCGCGCTGGTCCAGCGCGTAGAGGTGGAAGTCGCGCGGGAAGCGCGGCAGGTCCAGGTCCCAGGTGTGATGCGAGTCCGTATAGCCGTGCAGGAAGACGACGACGGGCCCATCACGGCGGCCCTGCTCCACGTAGCGCAGCGTGACGCCGGTGGACAGCCGCACCGAACCCTCACGCGCGCTGGCGCCACCCCCACGGTCGGAGTCCTCCAGCGCGGCCGGAGCACTCACGAGGTCGGGCTCGGAACCCGAAGCCACGTCGGGTCCACAGCCGGCGAACAGCAGCACCGCGAGGAGGGAGGGACGGATGCGCGTCATGCGTCAGGGCCTCTTTGGGATGGAACGCGGCGGGTAGGTCCGCCGCGGGGACACACGCCATCCTAAAGTGACCTCTGACATCCTGTGCGCGAACATATCCTGCCAGGTCGGAAGTGACCTGCCAGGGAGGTCGCGCGAACCCCGCCCGGGACGGAGGCTCAGGGCCGCCGTGCGAAGATGAGCTCGCCCACGCCGCCCAGGCGCTGCTCGCGCCGGAGGACGCGGAAGCCCGCGGACTCCACCAGCCGGAAGGTGTCCCGGTTGAGGCGGCAGCCGCCGGACAGCCGCCGCCACGCGGGCGTCAGCAGGTCCTGCGCGGTGGCGAGGGCGCGGCTCGGGGCCCGCACGTGCTCCAGCAGGCGCAGCTCACCGCCTGGCCTGAGCACTCGCATCACCTCCGCGAGCGCCGTGGCCGGCGCGTCCACGCAGCAGAACACCAGGCTGGAGACCACCGCGTCGAAGGAGCCGTCCGTGAAGGGCAGCGCCTGCGCATCCGCCTGGAGCAGCGCCACGCCGCTCTTGCGCGCCCGCGCCCGCGCCAGCGCCTCCAGGTCCACGTCCACCGCCGTCACCGACGCCACCGTGGACGGATAGGCCGCGAGCGCCAGGCCCGTGCCCGCGCCCACCTCCAGCACCTTGCCGGAGAGCCCCTCCACCAGCTGCCGCCGGGCGGCGTTCAACCCCGCCCAGCCCAGCGGCGCCATCAGCGCGTCGTACGCCAGTGCCCTCATGTGGAACTCCCCCCGAGTGAAACGAAGCGAAACGCGGACCTGCCCCGCACCCTGCTACCGCGCCGTCTCCACCCGGCCCTGCGGCGCGGACGGCTTCTGCGAGGACGCGCTCGGCGCCTGCTTGCGCAGGAGGCCCCACAGTCCGTACACCACCAGCAGCAGGCTGCCGTACTGCGCGGGCGTCAGGCCGAAGTAGCGCGCGTCCACGTACGACAGGTCCGTGGCCCGCAGGAAGTCCAGGCAGAAGCGCGACGTCGCGTACAGCAGCGCCAGCAGCGGCAAGAGCCGCCCCTTCATCCGGGGCATGTCGCGCAGCGCGTACAGCAGGGCCGTGAGCGTGAACAGCACGACGGCGTCGTAGAGGCCCAGGTCGTGCCGGTTGCCGTTGGGGAACTGCACCGCCAGGAAGAAGTCCGTCAGCTTTCCCGGGTGGTCGTGCACCGCGAAGCACCCCAGCCGGGCCACCGCCCAGCCCGGCGCCACGCCCAGCGCGAAGCTGTCCGCGTAGTCGTTGAAGCGCAGCTTCTTCACCCGGAAGAACACCACCGCCGCCACGATGCCGCCCAGCAGGCCGCCGAAGGACGACAGGCCATCCCAGAACTTGAAGATTTGAAACGGGCTCTTGGACAGCTCCTCCGGGTGGTAGAAGAACAGGTGCACCCAGTGGCCGAAGAGCATGCCGGCCGCCACCCCCCACATCGCGAAGTCCGCCAGCGGGTTCGGATCCAACCCCTCGCGCTCCGCCTGCTTCGTCAGCAGCCGGGCGGCCAAGAGGATGCCCGCCGCCACGAAGACGTTGAAGGGGTTCAGCTCCAGGGGCCCCAGCTTGAACGAGGGGGCGTGCCAATAGGGAATCAAGGGGGCTCCAGAAAGGCCAGGGACCCGCCCGGGCACTGGCCCGGAGGATTGAACGCGAACAATCGGCGCATCCCGGGCTTCCCTCCACCTCTTTTTCACCCCCACGCCCGCTGGACTCGCAAGCCCCACCCGGACGCCCTCCTGGGCCCCCGCCCCTCCTGCCTGCCCCTTCCCCACATCCGCTGGCGGACAGAGCCCGTGTGCGCCCTTCGCCATTGCCCTCGTCCCCAGGAGGGAATCCGTTGTGTTTCCAGAGGTTCGGGGAAGCCGAGTGAGGACCGAGACACCAGACAAGGGGTGTCTATTACGGGAATCCCGTGATTTTTTGTCAGGGGGTCGCGGTCAAATCCCCCGGTTGGACCCCAGTGCATGGGGAGAGGGGAGGGCAGGTGATGCAGCGGCTCCGGGCGACGCCCGCGAGCCCGGACCACCGGATCCGAAGGGGCTTGTCAGGGTCCCCAGGTGGACGCGGTCGTACCGCAGGTGCTCTCCCTTCGGGGCCCGGCGCGGATAGGCGGTTCAAGGAGCACAGCCATGAAGTCTTTCCTGTTGGTACCCAAGGAGTCCATCGAGACGCAGGCCCGGCCCGGAGTGCGTGGCACGGCGCAGGGCGAGCGCGTCCTCAGCCGCAGCACCGCGCTGCGCTTCAGCGCGGCCCAGAAGGCACCGGATGCCCTCACCGCGCTCGGCCTGCGGTCCGCCACGCTGCCCGGCGTGAAGCCGGAGGTCAGCGGCCAGGCACCGCGCGGCCGCAAGAGCGCCCGGGGTAGGAAGGCCGCGAAGCAGGCGGAGGCCACGCCCCTGCCGGGCGGACCCGTGACGGAGCAGACCGGCGCGGAGGCCGGCAGCTACCGGTTCATGCCGCTCATCGGCGCCACCATGGCGCACTTCTACTCCCCGGACGCGGAGGCGGCGGCCCGGGGGGAGCTGGCGGAGGAGTTCGAGTTCATCCCGGACGTGGTGCCCCTGTCCTTCCCCGGCCCGGTGTCCGCCGGCCAGACGGGGCCGCGCAACCGCGGCATGAGCTCGCTCGCCACGCGCGAGTGGCCTGACGAGTCCGGTGTCCCCCTGGCGCACGCCCAGGGCATCCGGGGCGCGGGCGTGATGCTGGGCATCCTGGACACCGGCGTGGACGCGGACCACCCGGAGCACGCGAGCAAGACCATCCAGTTCCGCTACGTCTCGCTCTTCCCCAACTCGCCGCACAACCCCGCGCGCGACGTGCGCGGCTTCGACCCGGACGGCCACGGCACCCACGTGTGCGGCATCGCCGCGGGCGTGCACCACGGCGTCGCGCCGGAGGTGGACCTGTACGCCGCGTCCGTCATCGAGTCGGAGACCATCCGCACCAGCCTGGGCCGCGTGGCCGCCGGCATGGAGTGGCTGCTGCACCAGTTCAGCCGCCCGGAGAACGCGTCACGTCCCGCCGTCGTCAACCTGTCGCTGGGCTTCCCGCTGCAGCCGCCCCCGGGCATCTCCGAGGCGGACTACCTGCTCAACCAGCGCGCCCTGCAGGCCATGCTGCGTCGGCTTCTGGACAGCAACATCCTGCCCATTGTCGCGGCGGGTAACAGTGGACCCGACACGGTTGGTTACCCAGCGGCCTTTCCCGAGGCCCTGGCTGTGGGGGCAGTCGACTTCGAGCGCAACGTGGCCACTTTCTCGGCCAGCGGCGCCGTGGGGCGGCGTGTCGTGCCTGATGTCATGGGCTACGGGGTGAATGTGTATTCGTCTACTGAACGCCGCTGTAACAATCAGGCGTTCTATGAACGAATGAGTGGCACGAGCATGGCGGCGCCTTATGTCGCGGGTATTGCTGCCCTGTATCGTTGCCGTGCCCCTGACTTGACGGCATTGGAAGTGAGAGATTTGATTCTGGCCAATGCCATCAAGCTCCCTCGCTCGGCGAACCACCGGACGGGGAAGGGCCTGGCTGTTTTCAGGTGACGCGGTAGTTGCCGGGGCCGGTGCCACGTGAGCACCGGACCTGGGGAGGATGTGGCCATGCGCAGGAAGAATGGCGTGCCGGGCGAACCCCAAGACATTTCGGCCCGGATGTCCTCCGTCGCCGCCGTGCGTCCGCTGCCTGGCAGCGGGGGCACGGTGCGTGCGTTGCCGGGCGCCGGTGGCCTGGAGCGTGACGCCCAGCCGGGCGGCGACATCGACGTCACGGTGATGCCCCGGGAATCGGCCGCGCCGAAGCGCGCCGCCGCGTCCCCGCGGGCCCCCATGCGCTCGCGCGCGGACCTCTACAAGGAGGGCCAGGCGGAGAACGCCCGCTTTCGCGAGAGCTTCATGCGCTGGCTGGAGGCACACCAGCTGGTGGGCGCCGTGCGCGCCATGAGTGAGCCGGGCGGTTCCCTGCCCATGCTGCACCTGAGGTGCGCCCCGCGCGTGCTGGACCAGCTGCGCCGTGCGCCGGAGTTCGAGGCGGGCACGATGATGCCGCTCGAGCAGCTGTACTAGTCCCGCTCCAATGCCTCCCGCTTCGCACCGGGAAGAGGCTCGCTCGCCGCGTTCACCCCTGTGGAACAGACGGCCGGGGCGGCTTCTTCCTGATTAACCTAGAAACTCAGGATTGTAGCGGCCGGACGCCACTGAACGGCGGGACCAGTGTGCTGTCTGGGATTGGACGGAGTCAGGCCATCCGGCAGGCGTCCTCGAAAGCCAGACGCGGGTTGCGCGGGAAGAGCTTCTCCCGGTCGCCGTAGCCCAGGTTGACGAGGAGGTTCGACTTCCAGCCGGTGCCCTGGAGGAAGGCCTCGTCCACCTTCGCCTTGTCGAAGCCGCCCATGGGGCCGCAGTCGAGCCCCAGCGCGCGCGCCGCCAGGAGGACGTAGCCCGTCTGCAGGGTGCCGTTCATGAACGCGGACTGCTCGCGCGCCTCCGGCGTCATGGCCGCGAAGACGCTCTTCATGTCGCGCGCGGGGAACAGCCTGGGCAGCTGCTCGTGGAACGCGGTGTCGTGCGCGACGATGACCGTCACCGGCGCCTGCATCGTCTTGTCCACGTTGCCCGGGGTCAGCGCGGGCTTGAGCCTCTCCTTGGCCTCGCGGCTCCGCACGAACACCAGGCGCACCGGCTGGCTGTTGACCGCGGTGGGCGCCATGCGCGCCAGCTCGTAGATGCGGCGCAGCGTCTCGTCCGTCACCGGCCGGTCCAGCCAGCCCGGGTACGTGCGCGCCTCCGTGAAGAGCTGCTCCAGCGCGCCCGCGTCCAGGGCCGTGTTCGTCGTCGCCATGCGTGTCGTCCTCCGTTGCGAACACCGCATGGCTACCCGCGTCACTTCTATTTTGCAAGTGACTTCCTAAAAGTAAGTACATGCCGGGAGGGGGCGGGCGCTATACTCGGGGCGGAGGCGACACGATGCATGATGACCTGAGCCCGCTGTGCAACCGGTTCCTGGCGGCGGCGGACCTGCTGGGCCGGCGCTGGACGGGCGTCATCCTGCGCATCCTGATGGATGGGCCGTGCCGCTTCGGGGAGCTGACGGAGCGCATCGGCACCATCAGCGAGCGCGTCCTGTCGGAGCGGCTCAAGGACCTGGAGGCCGAGGGCATCCTCGAGCGCCACGTGGACCCGGGCCCGCCCATCCGCTCCGAGTACCGCCTGACGGAGAAGGGTCAGGCGTTCTGGAAGGTCATCGACGAGCTGGGCAAGTGGGCGGAGCGCTGGGTGGACGTGAAGGCTCCGGCGCAGAAGGGCGCGGGCGCGAAGTCCACGCGGGCCGCGCCCCGGAAGCGCAAGAGCGCCTGAGTCCGGAGCGCGGTGGAAGCTTCGCGGCCTAGAAGTTGTGGCCGCCGTCCACGTCGATGGTGCGGCCGTTGAAGTAGTCGCACTCCACGATGAACTTCACGGCCACCCAGATGTCCTCCGGCTCGCCGATGCGGCCCACCGGGATGGCGGCCACCAGCGCGTCGCGGGCCTTCTGGTTCATCCCCTGCGTCATGGGCGTCTCAATCATGCCCGGGGCAATGGCGCCCACGCGGATGCCGAACGGGGCGAACTCGCGCGACCAGGTGACGGTGTTGGCGGCGAGCGCGGCCTTGGCGGACACGTAGTTGGACTGGCCGCGGTTGCCGTGCCGCGCGATGGACGACATGTTCACGATGACGCCGGGGCGCTGGTCCGTCTCCACCATCTTGGAGACGACCTCGCGCACCATCAGCGTGGCGCCGGTGAGGTTCACGCCGATGACGGCGTTCCAGTCCGCCGTGGACAGCTTCTTCACCTGGCCGGTGGTGCGGTCCTTCTTCACGAGCAGCGCGTCGCGCAGGATGCCCGCGTTGTTGATGAGGCCGTTGAGGCCGCCCATGGCGCCGTGGGCCCACTGCACGAAGTCCGTGACGTCCTGCTCGTTGGACACGTCCAGCTTGCGCCGGTGGATGCCCGCCGGCAGCGCCGCGAGCTTCTCCTCGTTGACGTCGCCAACGGCCACCTGGCCGCCCGCCTCATGGATGCGCTGGGCGAAGTGCGCGCCCATGCCCTGCGCGCCACCCGTCACGATGATCTTCAGGTCCTTCAGCTGCATGTGCCTCTCCTTGGGCGTGTCCGAAAAAACGCGCGCAGGGTACGCACACCGCACGGGCGCTGGCCAGCGCCGTGGAGGCTGAAACCTGAATCAACCTTCAACTTTTTCCGGACCCCGGACCCCCGACGCGGTGCGTTGGGGGCCGGAGCCCTGGAACTAGAGGGCGTCCGAGATGACGGAGCCCAGCCGCTTCATGCCCTCGACGATGAGCTCGGGCGGGCGGTTGGAGTAGTTCAGCCGCATGAACTGCGGCTTCTGGTCGTTGGCGAAGAAGGGGGCGCCGGGGACGAAGGCGACCTTCTGCTCCACGGCCTGGGGGAGGAGCTTCGCCGCGTCCAGACCCCCGGGCAGCTCCACCCAGAGGAACATGCCGCCGTCCGGCCGGGTCCACTGGGTGCCCTGGGGCATGTGGGCCTTGAGCGCGTCCAGCATCGCGTTGGCGCGCTGGGCGTAGATG
This sequence comes from Corallococcus exercitus, assembly GCF_042231735.1. Taxonomy (GTDB): domain Bacteria; phylum Myxococcota; class Myxococcia; order Myxococcales; family Myxococcaceae; genus Corallococcus; species Corallococcus exercitus_B. The sequence goes on along the minus strand of NZ_CP102577.1, from coordinate 6,530,923 downwards.
GGCATCAGCGCCTGGATGTGGCCCGCGTAGTCGAACGTCTCCAGCAGCCGCGCCGTGGCGCGCTGGGCGAGCGTGGCGGTGTGCAGGTCCGTGGCCTGCTTCGCGATGGTCATCGGCTTGAGCAGCGCCTTGGGGCCCGTCACCCAGCCCAGGCGCAGGCCGGGGGCCAGCGTCTTGGAGAAGGTGGACAGGGACAGCACCACGCCCTGGTCGTCCAGCGACGCCAGCGACGGCAGGTGCACGCCCTTGAAGCGCAGCTCGCCGTACGGGTCGTCCTCCAGGATGATGAAGCGGTGCTCCTGGGCCAGCCGTACCAGCGCCTTGCGGCGCTCCAGGGACAGGGTGGTGCCCTTGGGGTTCTGGAAGTTGGGGATGACGTAGAGCAGCTTCGGCTGGCGCTTCTTCAGCAGGGCCGCCAGGTCGTCCGTGTCCATGCCCGCGTCGTCGCTGCGCACGGTGGCGAACTCCACCTCGTAGCCGCCGAAGGTCTGGAGGGCCGCCAGGTAGCTGGGGTCTTCCACCACCACCAGGTCACCCGGGTCGAGGAGGATCTTCCCCGCCAGGTCCAGGCCCTGCTGCGAGCCGCTGGTGATGAGCACCTGGTCCGCGTGGACGTTCTGGCCCTTGCGGGCCAGGTGCCCGGCGATCCACTCGCGCAAGGGGGCGAAGCCCTCCGTGGTGCTGTACTGGAGCGCGGAGCGCCCGTCCGCGTCGCTGGCGAAGGTCTCCGCGAACGCCTTGGCGATGGCGTCCTTCGGGAAGAGCTCCGGGGCCGGCAGGCCGCCCGCGAAGGACAGGATGTCCGGGCGCTCGGCGATCTTGAGGATCTCCCGCACCGCGGACGTCTTCATCCGGGACATGCGCTGGGACAGCCGGTAGGCCGGAGGAGGGGGCAGGGGTGCACTCATAGCGTCCGCGCTCATGTTCATTCTCCGTTCAACAGCTCATCGGGGACACGCACGTGCGTGTCTTCCTTCAAGGTCGACAGGACGATGGTGGTGCTCGTGCGGGTCACACCCGGAATGGTGCGCAGCGTCTCCACGAGCAGCGAGTCCAGCGTCCGCGTATTCGCGGTCTTCACCTTCAACACGTACGAGTCCTGCCCCGCGACCCGGTGGGCCTCCAGCACGTCCTCCAACTCGGCGACCTTCCGCGCGAAGCCTTCGAAGTGCTTGGGGTGCTCGATGCTCACCCCGATGAAGGCGGTGATGTCCTTGCCCAGCTGCGCCGCGTCCACGCGCGCCGTGTAGCCGGTGATGACGCCCTTCTCCTCCAGCTTGCGGATGCGCTCCGCCACCGCCGGCTGGGACAGCTTCACCCCGCGTGACAGCTCCAGCTGCGTGGCCCGGCCATCGCGCTGAAGCATGTCCACGATTCGATAATCCAGGGCGTCCATGGGGCTTGCGACCTTATTTTTATAAGCGGCCTTGGCAGACGGCGGTGAAGTTATATGCAGCCGCTGGGGAATGCAAGTCCGTTTGCATGCAAAGGGGTTGACGTGGGTGAAGGGTTGTCCACCCGACCCGGGACGTCTTCCGGGCCCCTGGTCGGAAGCTGGTGCCGGGAGGAGCGCGTGGCACTTGTCCCCAAGGGAAAGGTGGGTGCGGTGGACAGTCCCCGCGCTCGCGCTCCGGTCTGCTGCCACGGGACGTGATTGACGCCCTGCGTCCGTGTCTGTCTTTGACGCAGGGAGCCATCCGTCCGCTTTTGACAGGGCGGTCGGCCGGGTGCTACCCGTCATGAAAGATGAATCGCCCTTCAACTTCAGAACGCGTCCCCGTCACGCCGCGCGGTCAGCGGACGCGGCAGAAGCTGTTGAAGGCCGCGGAGGCGGTGTTCGGCGACAAGGGCTACGAGCGCGCGTCCATCGCGGACCTCACGCGCAAGGCCAGCGTCGCGCTGGGCACCTTCTACGTGTACTTCCCGGACAAGCAGTCCATCTTCGTGGAGGTGGTGGACGAGCTGGGCGCGCGCCTGCGCCGCCTCATCGCGGAGTCCACGGCCGCGTGCACCACGCGCCTGGAGGTGGAGCGCGAGGGCCTGCGCGCCTTCTTCCAGTTCGTGCGCCAGCACCCCAACCTCTACCGCGTGGTGCGGCAGGCGGAGTTCGTGGACGCGGACTGCTACCGCCGCTACTACGACCGCTTCGCCAAGGGCTACGTGCGCGGCCTCACGCTGGCCATGGACAAGGGCGAGGTGCGCCGGATGGATCCGGAGGCGCTCGCCTACTGCCTGATGGGCATTGGCGACTTCCTGGGCATGCGCTGGGTGCTCTGGGAAGAGGACATGGGCCTGGAGCGCGTGCTCGACACGGCGATGGCGCTCCTGTCCCACGGCCTGCCGTCGCATCTTCAAGCTGTACCCCCCCCGAAGGCAGCAGCGCAGGACGCAGCGAAGCCCACCCCCCCGGAGCCCGCCGCGAAGTCGTCGAAGCCCACCCCCCCCAAGCCGTCCCCCCGCCGTCCGTCACGCGGTCCCCGGAGCTGAATCACCGTCATGCGTTACGCGAACATCCTGTCCACCGGCCGCTACGTCCCCGAGAAGCTCCTCACCAACGCCGACGTGGAAAAGATTTTGGGCGAGAAGGTGGACGAGTGGCTCCAGCAGAACGTGGGCATCAAGCAGCGCCACGTGATGGCGGACAACCAGGCCACCAGCGACCTGGCCGTGGCCGCCGCGAAGGAGGCCCTGGCCCGCGCGAAGGTGGACCCCAAGGAGCTGGACCTGGTGCTCGTCGCCAGTGACACGCCGGACTACCTCTCCCCCGGCACGTCGTCCGTGGTGCAGGCGAAGCTGGGCGCGGTCAACGCGGGCACCTACGACATCAACGCCGCGTGCGCGGGCTGGGTGACGGCGCTGGACGTGGCGTCCAAGACCATCTCCGCGGACGACAGCTACCAGCGCATCCTGGTGGTGGGCGCCTACGGGATGACCCGGTACGTGAACTGGAAGGACAAGAAGACCTGCACCCTGTTCGCGGACGGCGCGGGCGCGGTGGTGCTGGGCGCGTCCGACAAGCCGGGCTTCCTGGGCGCGAAGCTCCTGGCCAACGGCGAGTACCACGACGCGCTGGGCATCTACACCGGCGGCACGAACCGGCCCGCCACGGCGGAGACGCTGGCGCTGACGGACGGCAAGCCCGCGGTGCAGTTCGTGCGCAAGTTCCCCTCCACGTTCAACACCGAGCGCTGGCCCATCCTGCTGGACACGCTGCTCAAGCGCGCGGACCAGACGCTGGACGACGTGAAGCTCTTCGTCTTCACGCAGCTCAACCTGCGCACCATCGAAGCCACCATGAAGGCGCTGAACCAGCCCATGGAGAAGGCGCACTACACGATGGACAAGTGGGGGTACACGGGCTCCGCCTGCATCCCCATGACCCTGGATGACGCGGTGGTGCAGGGCAAGGTGAAGAAGGGCGACCTCGTCGCCTTCTGCGCCAGCGGCGGTGGTCTCGCCATGGCGTCCGCCCTCTACCGCTGGACGGCTTAGTCCCCCCCATCCCGTCTCTTCAGACAGGAGTTCTTCGCATGTTCATCGGAGACTGGATGGGGCGGGGCGCCCTCTACTGGCCGGAAGCCGTGGCGGTGGTGGACGTGGCCCGGAAGGACGCGGGCCGCTTCACCTACCGGCAGATGAACGCGCGCGCCAACGCGCTCGCGGGCTGGCTTCGGGACGTGGCGGGCGTGCAGCGCGGCGACCGGGTGGCCATCGTCGCGCACAACGGCGTGGAGTACCTGGACACGCTGTTCGCGTGCGGGAAGCTGGGCGCCATCTTCGTGCCCTACAACTGGCGGCTGCACGCGGCGGAGCTCACGGAGGGCGTGCGCGCCATCCGCCCGCGCGTGCTGCTGTTCGGGGACGACTTCAAGGACGCGGTGGCCCAGGTGCGCGAGCACGTGGGCGACGGCCTTCGGCTGGTGTCCCTGGAGGCCCAGGGCCTGCCGGGCGCGGATCCGTACGCGCAGGCCGTGGCGTACGCGCCCGCGGCCCCCGTCACCAACGACGCGGTGAGCGAAGAGGACATCCTCTGCCTGCTCTTCACCGGCGGCACCACCGGCCGCTCCAAGGGCGCGAAGGTGTCGTACCGCATGGTGGCGTGGAACACGCTCAACACGCTGGTGCATGAAATCCGCCAGGGCGACGTGACGGTGACGCACACGCCGCTGTTCCACACGGGCGGGCTGCTCGTCTACACGCTGCCGCTGCTCACCGTGGGCGGCACCGTGGTGCTGATGCGCCGCTGGGACCCGGACGAGATGCTGGGCCTCGTCGCGAAGGAGAAGGTGACGCTCTTCTTCGCGGTGCCCACGCAGTACCAGCAGCTGATGGACTCGCCGCGCTGGAAGGGGACGGACTTCTCCTCCGTGCGCTTTGTCACCAGCGGCGGGGCGCCCCTGCCGGTGACGCTGCTCCAGGCGTGGCAGGCGGTGCACCCGGTGCCCTTCAAGCAGGGCTTCGGCATGACGGAGTTCGGCCCGGGCATCTTCAGCATGGGGCCGGAGTTCGCGGTGTCCAAGGCGGGCTCCATCGGCCGGCCCAACTACTTCATCGACGCGAAGCTGGTGGACGACGCGGGCAACGCCGTGCCGCCGGGCGGGGTGGGGGAGCTGGTGCTGAAGGGGCCCTCCATGTGCTCCGGCTACTTCGAGGACGAGGCTGGCACGAAGGAGGCCATCGACGCGGACGGCTGGTTCCACACCGGGGACCTGGCGCGCGTGGACGCGGACGGCTTCTTCACCATCGCGGGCCGCAAGAAGGACATGTTCATCTCCGGCGGGGAGAACGTGTACCCGCTGGAGCTGGAGTCCGTCCTCTACGAACACCCGGCCGTGCAGCAGTGCGCGGTGGTGGGCGTGCCGGACGCGAAGTGGGGCGAGGCGGGCCGCGCCTACGTGGTGCTCAAGCCTGGGGCCGAGGCCTCGGCGGACGCGCTGCTCGAGCACCTCAAGGGCCGGGTGGCACGCTTCAAGGTCCCCAAGCGGGTGGAGCTGGTGAAGGCCCTGCCGGTGTCCGCTGCTGGCAAGATTCTGAAGCGCGAGCTGCGCGAGGCGGCCATCGCCGCGGACGCGCGGGCCGCTTCGTGACGCACGGGCTTTCTTCTCTTCAAGGGCAACACATACAGGAGCGCGCACATGGCTGATTCATCCAGGAAGGTCGAGATCCGGGACATCCCCACGCAGCGGCTCCGGGTGCGCGCACGGCTGGTGGGCGAGGAGGGCTTTCCGGTCATCTTCGTGCACGGCAACTGTTCCTCGTCCGCGTTCTTCGAGTCGCTGATGAAGACGCTGCCCGAGGGCTTCCGGGGCATCGCGCCGGACATGCGCGGCTACGGCCACACCGAGGAGAAGACCATCCACGCGACGCGCGGCATGCGCGACTTCAGCGACGACCTGCTGGCGCTGATGGACACGCTGTCCCTGAAGCGCGCGGTGTTCGTGGCGCACTCGGCGGGCGCGGGCATGGTGATGCAGCTGTCCCTGGACCACCCGGAGCGCGTGGCCGGGCTGGTGGTGGAGGCGCCGCTGTCGCCCTACGGCTTCGGCGGCACGAAGGACGCGGACGGCACGCCGTGCTGGGCGGACTTCGCGGGCTCCGGCGGCGGCACGGCCAACCCGGACTTCGTGCAGCGGCTGAAGTCGAAGGACCGCTCCACGGAGTCGCAGACGTCGCCGCGCAACGTGATGAACGGCTGCTACGTGAAGCCGCCGTTCCGTCACCCGGACGAGGAGCGGCTCCTGGACTCCGTGCTGGACACGCACGTGTCGGACGAGCTGTACCCGGGCAACTTCACGAAGTCGCCGAACTGGCCGGGCGTGGCGCCGGGCACCACGGGCATGAACAACGCCATGGCGCCCGCCTACTACAACACCTCCGCCTTCGCGGAGCTGAAGAACGGGCCGGACCTGCTGTGGATTCGCGGCGCGGACGACGCCATCGTTTCCGACACGTCACTGTTCGACTTCGGCTTCCTGGGCAAGCTGGGCGCGGTGCCCGGCTGGCCCGGGGATGAGACGTATCCGCCGCAGCCCATGGTGTCGCAGATGCGCAAGGTGATGGAGCGCTACGCGGCCAACGGCGGCCGCTACCGCGAGGTCGTCCTCCAGGACACGGGCCACAGCCCGCACCTGGAGAAGACGAAGGAGTTCCACGACCTGCTCGTGCCGTTCCTGCTGGAGCACAACCGCTAGTCATTCCTGATGCGCGGTGAGGCACGCGAGGCCTTCCGGGGAGCCCCTGGGGCCCGTCGTGTGTCCGCGCGCGTCCTCGTGTCTGTCGTCGCAGTCTGCTGTCGCCGCACCCGTAACCCCCAACGGAGGTACGCATGCGAAGCACCTGGACGTTGTCACTCACCGCCGCAGCGCTGCTGGCTGGCTGCGGGGCGGAACCCCCCGCGGAAGCCCCCGCTGCTCCGGAGACGCCGGAGTCCGTCGCCACGGCCGAGGCTCCGCTGGACGCGGACCTGGCGCCGTACTTCGACGCCATCCCCACCAACTTCACCACCAACTACCGCGTGGTGGGCACGTACACGCCGCCCTCGTGGTCCTGGGGACAGATTGAGCTCCTGGAAGGCCGGCAGCGCTTCCGTTCCGAGTACTACAACCCGCGCACGCTGAAGCTGCGTGACCAGGACACGTTCCAGTCCAGCGACTACCCGCTGAAGACGTACTTTGGTTCGCTGAACCAGCAGCTGGTGAACGCGTTCAACGTCTACTACGGGAACAGCTGTGCCACGACGGCCGGGGCCACCTGCCCCACGCCCGGCCCCACCAAGCCGGAGGCGCGCTTCGTCCTCTTGCACAAGGGCCGGGCCACCGCGGCGCGCACCTGTAACGTCAACCTGACGCCGACGCTGCTGGTGCACGGCGCCATCCAGGACGCGAACGTGTGGATGTTCCCCAACGGGAACAACGGTTCGGGCGGCACCTACGGCGGCGCGGCGCAGCTGACGGGCATGGTGCAGGACCTGGAGTCGAAGGGCCGCTGTGTGTACGCGGTGACGTTCGGCTCGTTCCACGGCGACAACTTCAACCACGCCATCCACGTGGCCAACGCCGTGCAGCGCGTGAAGGCGCTGCACCCGGGCGTGGCGCGGGTGGACGTGGTGGCGTGGAGCAAGGGCGTGCTGGCGGTGGACCCCTGGCTGGCGAACGCGGCCACGTGGGGCGGCTTCAGCACGACGCGCTTCTTCGAGCGTCTGGCCAAGGAGCAGGCGTCGCAGGTGCCGGCGTATGACGACTCGGTGCGCGTGTACGTGCCGCTGTCCGGCCCGCACAAGGGCATCGACCTGAACTTCCGCCACCCCATCCACACGCTGACCATCGCGAGCACGGCCTCCAACGCGCCGGTGGGCCGTGGCCCGATGCCGTGGACGTACTTCTCCGCGTTCCAGTGCGTGACGTTTGGTTACAGCGTGCCCTGGTTCAACAACCCCTACGCGGAGAGCGTGTGCAAGGATTCCGGCGGCGTGTGGACGGACTACTTCCGCCGCATCTACCTGTCGAACATCACGGGCCTGTCCAGCACGGGCACGCCGGTGTCCAGCAGCACGCTGCTGACGCTGAACACGAGCCAGGGCCTGTCCGCGTCGTCGTTCAAGTTCGACGACTACAACATGAGCCTCTTCGGCGCGGTGAACGACAGCGGCAAGTACGTGACGGCGTACCCGGGCCAGCTGCAGGCGGCGTATGACCTGCGTGGCACGTACCCCATTCCGGACCGCAGCGCGTCCGCGTGGGACAACATCGATCCGGACGAGAACCGCTACTTCCCCTGGCTGGACACGAAGCTCATCTACAATCCGTACAACCCGTTCTTCGCCGCGGGCTACATGGAGTCGAGCGACCACCGCGTGTGCCGCACGACGGCGTTCGACCCGGTGGGCTCTCCGTGCTTCGCGTACCACGCGCAGCCCCTCTACGAGACCACCGACCGGAACGTGGAGGCGTACGACTCGCTGGGCTACGGCAAGTACCGCATCATGCACGGCCTGGGCATGGCCGCGGCGATGGAGATGGGCGGCAAGTTCATCACGCGCCTGGCGGAGCACGGCCTGGATTCGCGCCTGAAGTCGCTCTACGTGCTGTACGGCACGACGGGGGGTTCGCAGCCCTTCGAGACGGACGGCATGACGTCCACCACGTCCGCGCTGCGCAGCGACGGCGTCCTCTTCGAGGCGAGCATCGCGGCGATGACCCAGCTGACCCAGGGCTGGACGTCCACGAAGAAGACCGCCGACGCGAAGCAGGAGGGCATGGCCTATGACCACCTGAGCATGGGCATCACCCCGGCGGTGTGGAACAAGATCTCCGCGCACTTCGTTTCGCGGGATTGATGCGGTGATGTGAGGAGCACGGGCGCTCGTGTGGGCGCCCGTGCTTCGTAGTCAGGGGCGCGGTGGGACGGGGACGTTCAGCAGCGTGCCCATGTCCCGGACGAGCTTGTCGAAGGAGTCCGCGCGGCGTGCCGCTTCGAGGTCGAAGATGCTGGTCAGGGCGGGCTGGTCGATGGTTTCGCTGTAGCCGCTGGGCATGTGGCTGCCCAGCCATCCCTTCGCGTCGCGGACGCGCTCGGGCTGGGGTGGAGCACTCAGGCTGGTGGGGAGCCCGCGCTGGCCGCGCAGGGATTCCGCAGCTGTGAGAAACCACGCTTCGTATTCACACTGCGCGACGACCACGGAGATGAGCCGGTTGGAGCGTTGTGCCCGCGCCCAGGTCAGGAGCCGTGGTCCGAGCGCGCAGGGCAGGTCCTTGTCCGCGTCCAGCAGGACGAGGATTCGGCCTTCATCGCCAACCCGGCGGGCGGTGAGCTCAATGGCGCGGCGCAGTTCGTCCTCCTTGACGAGCTGACCTCGTGGAATGCGGTGGGGGAGGAGAACATCCGGGTGGATCTCAGGCGCCAACCACTGCGCCAGGCGCCTCACGAGGACGGGGGCGGCGACGACCTCTCCGTGTCCCTCGACGATGAGTCCCAGCTTCATCCGGCGTCGTGCTCCCAGAGCTTGAGCTGATCCGGCTGGGGAACTGCCTGCCTGTCGGGAGACAACTGGTTGGCCTTCAGCAACTCGCCTGCGGTGTAGAGGCGGTCCTTCAGCGCGGACCGGGTTTCCTTGTCCACAGGGGCTATGATGCTGCGGCCCTCTTCTGCGACCACCGAGAGGATTTCGTCGCCCTGGATGCTTGGGTCATCGAGCAGTTCCGGGCTGTGACTGGTAACGATGACCTGGGCGTACTGGGATGCTTCTCGGAGTGCATCACGCAGGACGCCTGCGGCTGCCGGATGGAGCGCGGCCTCGGGCTCCTCGATGCCCACGAGCTGGATCCGTGGTTCGGCCCGCGTCTGGAACAGCGCGACCAGGATGCCGAGTGCGCGGAGTGTGCCGTCGGACATGCTGATGGCCAGAAACTCCCTGTGCCCTTCCGTGCCCCTGATCTGTTGCAGGAACTTCAGCGTCTCCAGGTGACCGGCGTGGGTGGGCTCCACGCCAGCCAGCCCCGGCACGATGGCGCCGAGATACTCCTCAATGCGCCGCTTCGTAGTGTCTCCAGCCTTGCTCCCCAAATGCTCCAGAACGCTGGGCAGATTGGACCCGTCACGGGTAAGGAGGTCTCCCTTGTCAGGCACCTGGAGCATTCGAAGTTGTTCTGGATTGAGGTTGTAGACCCCCAGGTTCGAGAGTGCGTCGAAGATGGGGCGGAACTCCGGGAGGCCTGACGCGTTGACCAGGTAGAGGCGGTCGTCCGAAGCGGGCGGCGAAACGGGCGAGGGCTTGATGAGGAGGTTGCCTGCGCGGACGTGGTACTTCGCCGCGCCCACAACGCATTCTTCTTCCTGCACTACGTAGGTCCCGAAGCCGTGACGAGCGATGCTGACGGCAAAGTGGCCGCTTGAACCGTCGGGTAGCCGGAAGTCGAGGCGAATGCTGAACTGGCCAGACCCACCTGGTGCGCGTCGCACGAGGTTGAAGGCTCCTCCCCGACTGCGGACCGCTTGGTCCAGCGAGGTCTGCAAGGCATCGCTGATGAGTCTCAACGCATCCAGGAAGTTGCTCTTGCCGGAGCCATTCGGGCCGACGAGGAACGTCAGCGGCCCCAAGGTAACGTCGCAAGCCTCAATGCTGCGGAAGTCACGCAGGGTCACACGCGAAAGCAGGGGAGCCCGACGCCCGGACGGACTGGTAGGGGACGGCCCGGGACTCTCGGCGGAAGGCATCTGAAATTCTCCGGCGGTGCGGCAGGCGCTGCATCGTGCCAGTAGCCCTGGGGGAGGGGTAGAGCTGATACCAGATCGAGTAGCCAGAATCCGATGCAGGACGCGCATCGTGGTCTAGCCTGGAGCCGCATGCCCATCGTCCACGACTGGCTGGCCCGGCGGGCTTCGCTCGCCCCGGAGCGCACGGCGCTCGTTGATTCGCTCCGGGGTGGGCGGCGCATCTCGTGGGCGGAGTGGAACGACTCCGCCCACCGGACCGCGCTGCTGCTTCGCGACCTGGGTGTAGGCATGGGCGACCGCGTCGCGGTGCTCGCGTTCAACGGCGTGGAGACGCTGGACCTGGTGTTCGCGTGCGCCAAGCTGGGCGCCGTGCTCCAGCCGCTCAACTGGCGCCTGGGCGTGGAGGAGCTGCACGGCCTGCTCTCCGATGTCGCTCCCTCCGTCGTCTGCTTCGGGCCGGAGTTTCGCTCTCAAGCCGATGCCCTGCGCCCCCGGCTCCCGGCGCACTGGGTCTGCCTGACGGATCCGCTCTTCTGCTCCCGCGAGACCCTGACCGGCTCGCTGCCCTCCGTCGAATTGGAGGCGGACTCGCCGTGGGTGCTCTGCTCCACCGGGGGGAGCACCGGGCTTCCGAAGTCCGCCGTGCTCACGCATGGCTCGCTCACCGCCAATGCCGTGAACACCGTCGTCAGCTGGGGCCTCACCCAGGACGACGTCGCGCTGGTCAACGCGCCCCTGTTCCACACCGGCGGCCTCAACGTGTTCGCGCTGCCCCTGGTGTACGTGGGCGGCGCCTCCGTCGTGTGCCGGACCTTCGACGTGGCGCAGACCTTCGACCTCATCGACTCGGGCGCCGTGAACCTCGTGTTCGGCGTGCCCACCATGTTCATCGAGATGCAGCGGCATCCCCGCTTCGATGCCGTGGACTTCTCCCGCCTCAAGCTGCTCATCAGCGGCGGCGCTCCCTGTCCCGCCCCCGTCTTCGAGCGCTTCTTCGCTCGCGGCATCCCGTTCCGCACCGGCTACGGCCTCACCGAGGGCGGCCCCAACAACTTCTTCCTCCCCGACGCCGTCATGCGCTCGCACGCGGGCTTCGTCGGCGTGCCCCTGTTCCATGTCGAGGCGCGCATCGACGGCGAACAGCGCCCCGGGGACGTGGGCGAGCTGCTGCTGAGCGGCCCCCACCTGTGCGCCGGCTACTGGCGCCGCCCGGAGGAGACCGCTCGCGCCTTCGTGGACGGCTGGCTGCGCACCGGCGACCTGGCCTCTCGCGACGCGCAGGGCTTCTTCCGCATCGAGGGCCGCGGCAAGGACCTCATCATCTCCGGTGGCGAGAACATCCACCCCTCCGAGGTGGAGAGCGTCCTCGCCGGCCACCCCGACGTCGCCGAGGTCGCCGTCATCGGCGTCCCCGACCCGAAGTGGGGCGAGGTCCCCCGTGCCCTCGTCGTCCCCCGGCCGGGCACCGGGCCGACCCTGGAGGCGCTGGTGGCCTTCTGCTCGGACCGGCTTGCCCGGTACAAGCTGCCCCGCACGCTGCGGCTGCTGGACGCCCTGCCGCGCACTCCCGCTGGCAAGGTGGACCGGCGGGGGCTCGCCCGGATGCATGGAGAGGGCTGAATTTCCGTTCCGTTGCGCCCGTCCCCCTGCAAGCCCCTGGGATGGCCCGCCGGACCTCCGTTCGTAATATTTCGTCATGGGCCCGTAGCCCCCTGGAAATGTAGGGGTGGGAGGTTACAGGTCGCGGCCCGGAGGCGGTCCGCAGCCCACGCGGAGACCCGACCCATGGAGAACACCCCACGCCCCACGACCTCCGAGGAAGCCACCATCCAGGTGCTCCTCGTGGAGGACGATGAACGCCTGGCGCGGCTCACCGCCCGCTACCTCCAGGAGCACGGCATCATCGTCACCGTGTCCGCGTCCGGCACCGACGCGCTCCAGCAGACGTCCCGCCACACCTTCGACGTCATCCTCCTGGACCTCATGCTCCCCGGCCGCGACGGCCTGGAAGTGTGCCGCGAGCTGCGGACCCGCACGGACGTGCCCATCATCATGCTCACCGCGCGCGGCGAAGAGGCCGACCGCGTCCTGGGCCTGGAGTCCGGCGCGGACGACTACCTGCCCAAGCCCTACTCGTCGCGCGAGCTGCTCGCCCGCATCCGCGCCCAGGTGCGCCGCGCGCGCGGCAAGGTGGGCCCCACCAGCCACCCCGTGCACGCGGGCCGGCTGGTGCTGGACCCTCGCAGCCTGAGCGCGTCCCTGGACGGCAAGCCGCTGTCGCTCACCACGTATGAGTTCAGCCTGCTGCGCGTCCTGGCCGAGCGCGCCGGCCGCGTCCTCAGCCGCGAGCAGCTGCTCGACCTGGTGAAGGGCAGCGCGGACGAGGTGTTCGACCGCTCCGTGGACGTGCACATCTTCCGCCTGCGCCAGAAGCTGGAGGTGGACCCCCGCAACCCGCGCCTGCTCAAGACGGTCCGCGGTGCCGGCTACATGCTGGCCACGGAGACCGAGGCGGAGCCGTGAAGTTCTTCCGCCTCCCCATGGGCCTGCTCCCCCGCATCTACCTGGTGGGGGTCATCCAGATCGTCCTGGTGGGCGTGTCGCTGATGCTCGCGCGCGACCTGTTGCGCAACGAGTCCTGGCGCAACCGCTTCGACGACGAGCTGTCCTACTTCGTCGAGGAGTGGTCCAACCTGCGCGGCCAACCCGCCGCGCTCCAGGCGTCGCTCGACCGTGCCCAGCAGCGCATGGGCATGCGTGTCACGTTGCGCGCCGCGGACGGGACGCTGCTCGGCAACACGCGGCCGGAACCCGCGCCCGCGCTGGGGCCCGAGGAGCTCTCCGCCATCACCTCGCGCGTCACCCGCAGCGGCCCGCGAGGCCCGTTCCCCGGGGCGGGGAGCGGGCCCGGCCGGATGCTGGTGGTGAGTCCCTACCCGGGCCCCATCCAGGTCTATGCCGCCGTGTCCCTGCCGCCGCCGCCCCCTCCTCCGGATGGCGACCGGCAGACGGCCATCATCGTGGGGCTCGTGCTGGCGTGCACCGCCATCACCTCCGTCGCCTTCGCGCGCACGCTCGCGGGCCCGCTGGAGAAGCTGGCCAGCGCGGCGCGCGCGTTCGGCGCGGGAAGGCTGGACGTGCGCGCGGGCCTGCGCCGCAAGGACGAGCTGGGCCTGGTGTCCGAGGCCTTCGACGAGATGGCTGGCCGCATCACCCAGCTGCTGCGCTCGCAGAAGGAGCTGCTCGCCAACGTGTCGCACGAGCTGCGCACGCCCCTGTCCCGCATCCGCGTGGCGCTGGACCTGGCCGCGGAAGGCGACGCGCAGACGGCGCGCGAGCTCCTGCCCGACATCACCGAGGACCTGTCGGAGCTGGAGCGCCTGGTGTCGGACGTGCTCACCACGTCCCGCCTGGAGCTGGTGACGGATGGCGCGAGCGGAGGCGTGCCCCCCCTGCGCCTGGAGCGCGTGGACGCGAGCGCGCTGGTGGACAAGGCCGCCGCCCGCTTCCGCTCCGCCCGGCCGAAGCACCGGCTGGAGGTCCAGGTGGACGGCACGCTGCCCGCGCTGGAGGCGGACCCCGTGCTGCTGCGGCGCGTGTTGGACAACCTGCTCGACAACGCGGGGAAATATTCGGAGGCCGGCACCACCGTGAAGCTGCACGCCCGGGCGGAGGGCGGCGGCATCCAGGTGGAGGTCCGGGACCAGGGCATCGGCATCGAGTCGGAGGACCTGGCGCGCGTGGGCACGCCGTTCTTCCGCACCGACCGCAGCCGCGCGCGCACCACGGGCGGCGTGGGGCTGGGGCTGGCGCTGGTGCGCCGCATCCTGGACGCGCACCACGGCCACCTCACGCTGGAAAGCCAGCCGGGCCAGGGCACCACCGCGCGCGTCGTGCTCCCCGCCGCGGGGGCGGCGGAGACACCGGACGGTCGCCTCGCCGTGGGTCATCTTTCGTAATAGAGACGAGATTCACCGAAACATTTCAAAACGTAGATAAGGGGCATGAAGGCCTTGAGCGAGATGCCGCGGGAAGCGCCGGCCCTGGCGCCGGTGGAACTGGATGAGGACGAGGGGCGCAAGCGTGGAGTGCCGCGCTGGGCCTGGGTCCTGGCGATCCTGGTGGTGGCCGGCGCGGTGGGGTTCTGGCGCATGCGCGCTGGAAGCCAGGCGGACGCCGTCACCTACGAGACGACCCCCGCCGCGGCCCGGAAGCTCACGGCCAAGGTGACGGCCACCGGCACCGTGGCGGCGCTGGTGACGGTGCAGGTCGGCAGCCAGGTCTCCGGCCGCATCCAGGAGCTGATGGTCGACTACAACTCGCAGGTCAAGAAGGGGCAGGTCATCGCCCGCATCGACCCGCAGCTGGTGCAGGCCGCGCTGGACCGGGCGAAGGCGAACATGACCGCCGCGCGCGCGAACCTCCAGAAGGCGCGCGTCAACGCGGACGTGGCCAGGAAGCAGGCCGTGCGCTCGAAGGAGCTGCGCGCGCAGCAGTTCATCTCCCAGTCCGAGCTGGAGACGGCCGAGTCCGCCGCCGCCAACGGGCAGGCGGAGGTGACGGCCGCGGAGGGCTCGGTGGCCCAGGCGCAGGCCGCGCTCAACGAGGCGGAGGTGAACCTCAAGTACACGACCATCGTGTCGCCCACGGACGGCATCGTCATCTCGCGCAGCGTGGACGTGGGCCAGACGGTGGCCGCGTCCCTCCAGGCGCCCGTGCTCTTCACCATCGCGGAGGACCTGCGCAAGATGCAGGTCAACACCAGCATCGCGGAAGCGGACGTGGGCAAGCTGCAGCCCGGCCAGAAGGCCACCTTCACCGTGGACGCCTTCCCGGGGGAGACCTTCAACGGCGTCATCCGGCAGATCCGCAACGAGGCCATCACCGTGCAGAACGTGGTGACCTACCTGGCCGTCATCGACGTGCCGAACCCGGACCTGAAGCTCAAGCCGGGCATGACGGCGAACGTGACCATCGTCACGCAGCAGAAGGACCAGGCCCTGTCCGTGCCCAATACCGCATTGCGCTACCGCCCCGCGCCGTCGCCGAACGCGCCCGCGCAGGCCCCGGCCCAGCAGGCCCCCGCCGGCATGCGCACCGTCTACGTGCTGCGCCGCCAGCCGGAAGAGAAGCCGCAGCCCGTGGCCGTGAACGTGCGCACCGGCATGACGGACGGCACGTTCACGGAGGTGGTGGAAGGGGAGCTCAAGGCCGGTGACCGCGTCATCACCGCGGCGAACTCGCCGGCGGGCGCGACGCCTTCCTCGCCGGCTCCGTCAGGCCAGAGCCCCCTCGGTGGCGGGGGCGGCCGGGGCATGGGCGGCGGCCGTCGCGGGTTCTAGGCGCGACGCGCTCCAATCACAGACATCTCCACAGGCACTGCGGGCAGGGGAAGGGACAGAGGCAGACCGATGGACGCGGAAACGAAGCGGGCACCCCCCGTCATCCAGCTCAAGAACGTGGCGAAGGTGTACAAGTCCGGCGACGTGGAGGTGCGGGCCCTGCGCGGCGTGGACTTCACGGTGGAGCCGGGGGAGTTCGTCTCCATCATGGGCTCCTCCGGTTCAGGCAAGTCCACGCTGATGAACATCCTGGGCTGCCTGGACCGGCCCACCTCCGGCGAGTACCTGCTCAACGGCCGCGAGGTGGCCCGCCTGGACCGCGACGGCCTGGCGCGCGTGCGCAACCGCACCCTGGGCTTCGTCTTCCAGAGCTTCAACCTGCTGGCGCGCACCACCGCGCTGGAGAACGTGGAGCTGCCCATGCTGTACGCGGGCGTGCCCTCCAAGGAGCGGCGCGCGCGGGCGAAGGAAGCGCTGGAGCGCGTGGGGCTGGGGGCCCGGTTGGACCACCACCCGAAGCAGCTCTCCGGCGGTCAGCAGCAGCGCGTGGCCATCGCGCGGGCGCTGGTGGGACGGCCTCGCGTCATCCTCGCGGACGAGCCCACGGGCAACCTGGACTCGCGCACCACGGTGGAGGTGATGGCGCTGTTCCAGCAGCTGCAGAAGGAAGGCCTGACGCTGGTGCTGGTGACGCACGAGCCGGACGTGGCCGAGTACACCCAGCGCATCGTGGTGGTGAAGGACGGGCGCATCGTGAACGACAGACGCCAGACGCCGCACCCGGCGGTGGTGCCCGCCGAGGAGGTGGGGACATGAACATCCTGGAGACGGTCGTCCTGGCGCTGCGGGCGCTCTTGCGAAGCAAGACGCGCTCGGTGCTCACCGCGCTGGGCATCATCATCGGCGTGGGCGCGGTCATCGCCATGGTGGCCATTGGCGACGGCGCGAAGGCCAGCGTGCAGAAGGTCTTCGACTCCATGGGCACCAACCTGCTCATCATCCTGCCGGGCTCGTCCAGGTCCGGTGGCGCGCGCGGCGGCTTCGGCAGCCAGCCCACCATCACCTGGGATGACCTGGAGGCCGTGCGCACGCAGGTGTCCAGCGTGCGCGGCGCGGCGCCGGAGATGCGCTCCAACGCGCAGGTGTTCAGCGAGGACCAGAACTGGAACACCAGCATCATCGGCACCACGACGGACTACTTCACCGTGCGCAGCTGGACCCTCGCGAAGGGCGCGCACTTCACGGACGCGGACAACGAGGCGGGCGCGAAGGTGGCGGTGCTGGGCCAGACGGTGGTGGACAACCTCTACGGCAAGGGCTTCAACCCCGTGGGGCAGGTCATCCGCATCAACAAGACGCCCTTCACCGTGATGGGCGTGACGGCGCCCAAGGGCCAGTCGCCCGTGGGCCAGGACTTCGACAACACGGTGTTCGTGCCGGCCACCACGTTCAAGCGGCAGGTGCAGGCCCAGAGCCTGGGCGCGTACATCACCGGCGCGGTGTTCGTGCAGGCGGTGAGCGCGGACCTCACGGCCAAGGCCCAGACGGACGTGACGAACCTCTTGCGCGAGCGTCACCGGCTGGGCGAGGACGACGCCAACGACTTCGACGTGCGCAACCTGGCGGAGGTGGCCAGCGGCCAGCAGCAGAGCACGGAGACGTTGAGCCTGCTGCTGGCGGCCATCGCGGCGGTGTCGCTGGTGGTGGGCGGCATCGGCATCATGAACATCATGCTGGTGAGCGTCACCGAGCGGACGCGCGAGATTGGCGTGCGCGTGGCGGTGGGCGCCCGGCCGCGCGACATCCTGGCGCAGTTCCTCATCGAGGCGCTGACGCTGGCGGTGCTGGGCGGCATCATCGGCGCGGCCGTGGGCCTGGGCGTGGCGAAGCTGCTGGCCGCGCAGTTCGGCTGGCCCATGCTGGTCCGTCCTGACGTCGCGCTGCTGGCCATCGGGTTCAGCGGCCTGGTTGGGGTCGTCTTCGGTCTGTATCCGGCGCGCAAGGCGAGCCTGTTGGATCCCATCGATGCACTGAGGTACGAGTGATGCGCGCGCTTTCGTTGACGCTTTCGTTGTGCGTCCTGCCCGTGGCCGCGGGGGCCCAGACGGCCTCCCAGCCCGCGGCCCCGCAGGCTCCGCGGGCTCCGGCGACGCCCGTGACGCCTCCCGCCGTGCAGCAGTCCCTGTCCGCGTCCGCCGCTTCCGAGGGGCGCGTCATCACCCTTGCGGAGGCGGAGACCGCGGCGCGCCAGAACCAGCCGACGCTGCGCTCGGCGCAGGCGAACACCGATGCGGCGCACGCCCGGGTGGACCAGGCCTTCTCCGGCTTCCTGCCGCAGGTGAGCGCCAGCGCCAACTACACGCTGGGCACCAGCAACCGGGAGGTCATCCAGGTGGTGGGCGGCGGCTCCACGGGCGTGGTGTCCAACACCACGCGGCGCTTCAGCGGCACCCTCTCCGCCAACCAGCTCGTCTACGACTTCGGCAAGACGACGGGCCGCTACGCCGCGTCCAGGGAGTCGGCGGGCGCGCAGGAGAACTCGCAGCAGCAGGTGCTCCAGGACGCGCTGCGGGACGTGCGCGCCGCGTACTTCAACGTCCTCACGCAGAAGGCCCTCTTGGGCGTGGCGCGTGAGACGCTCCAGAGCGAGGAGGCGCGGCTCAACCAGGTGAACGCGTCCGTGCAGGTGGGCTCGCGGCCGGAGATTGACCTGCTCCAGCAGCGCACCGCGAAGGCCAACGCGCAGGTGGCGCTCATCCGCGCGCAGAACGCGTACGCCACCGCGAAGGCCCAGCTCAACCAGACCATGGGCGTGGAGACGGCCACCGACTACACCGTGCAGGACGTGACGGTGGCGGCCATCGCCGGTGAGGACGAGGTGCTGGACGCGCTGGTGAAGCGCGCGCTGGAGTCCCGCCCGGACGTCGCCGCGCGCGAGCGGCAGATCCTGGCGCAGGAGTCCCAGGTGAAGGTGACCCGGGCCGGCCACCTGCCCACCCTGAGCCTTTCCGGCAATGCGACGGACGTGGGGGAGAACCCGTTCAACGACCCCACGTTGAGCGTGCAGGGCGGCATCAACCTGAGCTGGGCGCTGTTCCAGGGCGGGCTCGTGAACGCGCAGACGCGCGAGGCCAACGCCAACCTGCGCGACCTCCAGGCGCAGAAGGACGCGCTCCGGCAGCAGGTGCGGCTCCAGGTGGAGCAGGCCCGGCTCAACGTGGTGGCCACGCGCGAGGCGCTCACCGCCGCGGACGAGGCCCAGGTGAACGCCCGCGAGCGGCTGCGGCTGGCCGAAGGGCGCTACCGCGCGGGGGTGGGCAACATCATCGAGGTCAGCGACGCGCAGGTGGCCTTCACCAACGCCGCCGCCCAGCAGGTGCAGGCGACGTACGACCTGGCCACCTCCCGCGCGGAGCTGGCGCGCGCCCTGGGCACGGTGGACCTGAGCACCGTGGCGTCACGGTAGTGCCTACAGCGTCACCCGGAAGTGCGTGGCGACGACGCCGTGTATCTGGACGGCACTGAAAACATGAGCCAACCCTGAAGGGTGGCAGTGGCGGCAGGACGCTCGAACACCGTAGGAAACGGCGGCTCCAACTTCATGGGTCACCTGCCTCCAGGCCCGGAAACATGCGGGGATGCACGCCGTGGAGGCCGTTTCCAGAGGGCACTCCGTCTCAGAAGTGGCCCGGGTGTCGGGCTTGCCCGGACTCTGAAAGTCCACCTCCCGCGCAGCGACCCTATGGGTGAACAATGGGAGGCTGACCCGGCAAGTTCTGTCTGTCTGCCTCTATACGTCCTATGCCGTCGGCCAAACGTTTCGGGTCGGCAAGCAAAGGCATGGACAAGAAACTCGCAACCACCATCGGCGCATCGGCACGGGTCGCCCGGGGCCGCATGGAGCTTACGCAGGCCGACGTCGCCGAGCGAATCGACGTGGCCACGGAAGTGTACGGCCGCCTGGAGCGCGGCGGCATGCTCCCCAGCGTCCAGACCCTGCTGAAGCTGTGCCACGAGCTGCACGTCTCCGCGGACGAGCTGCTGGGACTCGCGGCGCAGGGTGCGCCGCCGTCTCGCGCCAGCGAAGCTCCTCCGCCCACGCCCGAGCGCCCGGAAGTGCGCCGGCTGCTGCGCAGCGTGCGTCAGCTGGACCCCGCCCAGGTGAAGCTGCTGGGCCTGGTGGCCAACGCGCTCCAGCGGCGCTAGCCCCTCCCTCCCCTCCCGCCTTCGGGGACACCGGACCGCGCGCGACCCTCCTCAGAGGTTCGACAGGACGCGATCCAGGTCGGCGGGCCGCACCGGCTTGGTGAGGTGCACGTCGAACCCGGCCTTCAGGGCCTGCTGGTAGGCCTCCGGGTCGCCGTAGCCGCTGAGCGCCACCAGCCGCAGGTTCTGCCCCGCGCGCGCTCGCAGCGCCTTCGCCACCTGGTAGCCGTCCAGCCCCGGCAGGCCAATGTCCACCAGCGCCAGCTCCGGCGCGTGCTCCAGGGCCAGCGCCACGCCCTGCACGCCGTCCTGCGCCACCGCCACCTGGTGACCCCACAGCTCCAGCAGGTCGCGCATGGACTGGCGCGCGTCCGAGTTGTCCTCCACCAGCAGGATGCGCCGCGTGCGCCGCGTGTCCAGGACGTTCGTCCCCAGCGACCGGGGGACCTGGTCCGCGGGCAGCAGGGGCAGCCGCACCACGAACTCGCTGCCCTGGCCCAGACCCCCGCTGGTCGCGTCCACGGTGCCGCCGTGCATCCGCACCAGCGTGCGCACCAGGGTGAGGCCAATGCCCAGGCCCCCGCGCGAGCGCTCCAGGGACGTGTCCGCCTGGGCGAACAATTCGAACATGGCGGGCAGCTTCTCCGGCGGGATGCCGATGCCGGTGTCCTTCACCCGCAGCACCGCCTGCGCGTGGCCGTCCACGCCCTCCTGGAAGAGTTCCACGGTGACGGTGCCCTGGTCCGTGTACTTGGCCGCGTTGTCCACCAGGTTGCTGAAGACCTGCTCCAGGCGCGTGGCGTCGCCCTCCAGCCACAAGGGCGTGCGCGGTAGGTGGACCTCCAGCGTCAGGCCGCGGGACTCCACGCGGGGGCGCAGGATGTCCAGCAGCTGCTGGAAGCTCGCCGTCAGGTTCAGCCGCTCCTTGCGCAGCTCCACCTTGCCCCGGGTGATGCGGCTGACGTCCAGCAGGTCGTCCACCAGCCGCGCCAGGTGGTGCGTCTGGCGCTGGATGATGCCGTGCATCCGCGCTTCCTTGGGGTCCGTGGACCCCTTGCGCTCCAGGATGCCAATGGACGTCATGATGGCGGCCAGCGGGTTTCTCAGCTCGTGGGCCAGCATGGCCAGGAACTCGTCCTTGCGCCGGTCCATCTCGATGAGCTGATCCGTGCGCAGCCGGGCCTGCTGCTCCGCGTGGCGCAGGCGCAGGAGCGAGCGCACCGTGGCGATGAGCTCCGAGGGTTCGTAGGGCTGGGTGAGGTACGCGTCCGCGCCGCCCTCCAGGCCCTGCACCTTCTTGTCCGGCGTGACGAAGGTCGCGGACGTGTGCATCACCGCGATGGCGGCCGTGGCCGCGTTGGCCCTCAGGCGCGCGCAGACCTCATAGCCGCTGATGTCCGGCAGCTTCACGTCCAGGACGATGACGTCCGGGCGGTGCTCCTCCGCCATGAGGAGGGCGGCCATGCCGGTGGCCGCCTCCAGCACGTGGTAGCCGGACATCTCCAGGATGCGGTTGACCAGGTAGCGGTTGGCCTCGTCGTCGTTGACGTTGAGGACCGTTGCCAGACGCGGTTGTTCAGCCACGGGGGTTCGCCTCGCGCAGTTCCCGGTTGCCCAATCCCGCCTTGGACAGCGCGTCGCGGATCCGGGTGATGGCCACTTCCCGGCTGAGCGTGTGCTTGGCCAGGATGGCGGACGTCTCGCGCGCCAGCCGGGCCCGCTCCGACTCCTGCAGCTGGTGGGACGTGTGCAGGATGATGGGGATGTCGCGCGTGCGCGGGTCCGCCTTCAGTTCGTCCAGCACGTCGAAGGCGGTGATGTCCGGCAGCACGAAGTCCAGGAAGATGAGGTGCGGGGCGTTCTCCCGCGCGATGCGCACGCCCTCGCGGCCGTTGGAGGCCTCCAGGAGCTGGAAGGGCGTGTCCTTGAGCAGCTGCTTGAGCAGGTAGCGGTGCACGTCGTCGTCGTCGATGATGAGCAGCCGCTCCACCGGCCCGGTGCGCGCCATGGCGGCCAGCTTCTTCTGCAGGCGCACCTCGTCCACGGGCTTGAGCCAGAACTCGTCCGCGCCCAGGGCGCGCGCCTTCTGCTCGCGGTCCGTCACGGTGACGACGAGGATGGGGATGTCGCGCGTCTGCTCGCCGTTCTTCATCTCCGCGAGGAAGCTCCAGCTCGTCTCTCCCTCCAGCATCACGTCCAGCACCATGGCGGCGGGGCGCACGCGCTGCATCACCTTGCGCGCGTCGTCCACGGTGCGCACGGGCAGCACCTGGAAGCCGGAGCGCGCCAGGTACTTCTCGTAGAGGAACAGCGTCTGGCGGTCGTCCTCCAGCACCAGCACCGGCGCGCGTCCCGGATCCAGCTTCTCGCTGCGCTGGGTGAGCCCCGTCATCTCCGACACTTCCGGGTGGACGCGCGGCAGGGTGAGGACGAAGGTGGCGCCTTCTCCCAGCCGGCTCTGCACGGTGAGCGTACCGCCCAGCACCTCCGCCAGCTTGCGCGCCAGCGGCAGGCCCAGGCCGGTGCCCTTCACGCTGCGCTGCAGGTGGCTGTCCACCTGGATGAACTCCTCGAAGACGCGCTCGTGGTTCTCCGGCGCGATGCCGATGCCCGTGTCCTTCACGGTGAACACCACCGTGTCCTTGGGGCCGGGGGCGGCGGACACCGTGATGGAGCCGGACTCGGTGAACTTCACCGCGTTGGACACCAGGTTGCGCACCACCTGGCTGAGCTTGGACTCGTCCGTCTCCAGCTCCAGCGGCTCCGAGGGGCCCTCGAAGTCGAGCGCCACCTTGGAGTCCGGCGGCAGCAGGGGCCGCGTCATGCCGCGCAGCGCGCTCATGAAGTCGGACGCGACGAAGCGGCTGTGACGCAGCGTCGTCTTGCCGGACTCCACCTTGGACAGGTCCAGGAGGTCGTTGACCAGCTCGAAGAGGGACTCCGCCGAGCCGCGGATGAACTGGACCTGCTTCTCCTGCTCCGGCGCGAGGCTGCCGTTGAGCGGGTTGAGCAGCACCTTGGACAGGCCGAGGATGGAGTGCAGCGGCGTGCGGAACTCGTGGCTCACGTTGGCCACCACGCGGCTCTTGATCTCCGACGCGCGCTGGAGGCTCTCCGCCTTCTCATCCAGGGCGGCGTGCAGGCTGCGCACGCCCTTGTTGGACTCCTCCAGCTCGCGGTTGAGGCGCGTCAGCTCCTCCGCGCGGCGCTTGAGCTCGTGCTGCTGGCGCTCCGTCTCCCGGTGGAGCGCGGACAGCTCTCCCAGCGTGGTGCTCACCTGGGTGAGCGCGGCGCCGTAGTCCTCCGGCACCAGGCTGCCCACCAGGGCGATGCCGCCGTTGTGCGGCCGGGCACGGAAGGCGAACGCGGCGGGCTTGTGGTCGCGCTGGAGGATGAGCTCCCAGCCGTCCACGGCCTCGTCGCGCGCCTGCACGAGCAGCTTCTCCACCTTGTTCTCGCTGCCGTGGCTGGCCAGGCTCTTCAGCGACTGGCCGGGCTTGATGCCCAGGATGCGCGCCGCGCGCTCATCCCGCCAGACGACCGTGCCTTCCGCATCGCAGGCCAACGCCAGCTCGCGGCTGAGGGATTCGAAGATCCCGGAGGCGCGGTCATCCTGTTGCATCATGAATGTGTCTCCTCCCATGAAACGGACGTCCGCGCGAGCATGGACAGTGCCTCGGGGTGTCCGCTCTCCAGGGCCGCCTTCAACGCGTTCAGGCATTGGAGAAGGTTCAAGGGTGCCAGCCCCCGCTGGGGCCAGAAGCCCGCGTACCACTGGAGGTGGGCGTCCCACAGGTCCGCACGGCCCAGGGCGAGTGCATCCGAGAGATAGGACAGCTGGAGCCGCACCTCTTGTTCCAGGCGCGGACGGCTTCCAGAGGGAAGTGGGTGCTCCAAACGTCGGACGACCGTGCTGATGAGTCCGGGGGCGTCCGCCTCCAGGGCGTG
Organism: Corallococcus exercitus; assembly: GCF_042231735.1. Classification (GTDB taxonomy): domain Bacteria; phylum Myxococcota; class Myxococcia; order Myxococcales; family Myxococcaceae; genus Corallococcus; species Corallococcus exercitus_B. Next base: position 6,507,215 of record NZ_CP102577.1, on the reverse strand, counting down.
GGCGGGGCCTTCTTTGTAGCGCAGCGCCTGGCGGGCGGACTGGACGTAGGTGAAGGGCAGCGAGTCCGGGCCGAAGCCCTCCGCCTGGAGGGCGCGGGCGAGCCCCTCGAAGTGCTGGTCCAGGTGCAGCGAGCACATGCCGCGCGTGACGAGCAGGGTGCGCAGCCAGCGCGCGTAGTCCTCCAGGATGGCGGGGCGTGACGCGTCCAGCGCCTGGACGAGGTAGCGCACGTGGAAGACCGCGTCCTCGTCGCCGAAGCGGCGGGCGCGCTGGAGGCCGTAGCGCGCGGCCCAGAACGGATCCTCGTACAAAGCTTGAACAGAGTTGGAAGCGAGGGACGCGGTCCGGGCTTCCACCTGGAGGCTCACGTTCGACATGGTGTCAGACCCCGAGGGTGCGGCAGGCGGAGGAGACCAGCTCGCGGACGCTCTTGCCGAAGAAGGTCACGGCCAGCTCCTCTTCGAGAATGGGACCCCAGTCGAAGGCGAGCCCGCCCACGGCGATGGGCAGGGACGGGGACACCTCACGCACCTTGCGCACGGCCTCGCGGACCTGGGGCATGTGGAAGGGCATGGTCACGGAGAGGGCCAGGAGGTTGGGCGGGGTTTCGCGCACCATGCGGGCCAGGTGATCCGCGGGCACGTTGGCGCCGAGGAAGCGCACGTCGAAGCCGGCCATCTCCAGGAAGTCGCTGGCCATGCGCGCGCCGACTTCGTGCAGCTCGCCCTCCACGCACGCCATCATCACGACCTTGCCGTTGGCCGGGTCGCGGGGCAGGTGGCGGTACAGGTGGGCGAGGACGTACTGGGAGATGGCGGTGGCCAGGTGTTCCTGGGCCACGGAGATGGTGTTCTCCTGCCAGAGCCGGCCGATTTCGTACTGGGCGGCCTGGATGACCTCCAGGTGCAGCTCCTGGAGGGGCACGCCGCACAGCAGGCCCTCATCCACGAGCAGGCGCAGGGCCTCCTGGCGGTTTCCGGAAAGCTGCGCGGCCAGATACCGCGCCCGCAGCGTGTCGATGGCAGGGGTCGATTGGATCACGAGAACCGGGCGGGTGGCGGACGGGGCAGGGTAGGGGGCTTCCTGTTTTCGTTAAACCCTGGAGCGGTCGCCCGCATCGCTAAGTGAACACTTACCGGTCCGTTGGGGAGAGCGGCTGCTTTTCTGCTTGCAGGTCAAGCGAACGCCCCGGTGGGCGAGCAGGCTGGCGGTATGTTGTAGCAATTCATGATTGACCGTTATTTCTGGTCTGCTTGTCTCCTCGTGGCCGGCCTGGGCCTGTTGTCGGGATGCTCGGCTCCGCGCGAAGTGGAAGGTGACGGAGGACTGCACCTGGCTCTACGTCACGCCCGACGGACGATACGAGATGAGCATGCTGTCGGATTCATCCCGTCCCGGAGAGGTGGTGCGCGGATCGCGTTCTTCTCCCGGTCGCGGGATGCGGGCGCGCCCACGTGCGACGGCTTCCACCAGTACGTTCCCGCAACTCAGGAGCGGTAGGAAGGCCGCATGCGAGGGCGGATCATGTCGCTGAGGACGGTCGTGTTGGTGCTGGGACTGCTGGGCTGTGCCCGGAGGCCCGAGCCTCTTTCGGCGCCCGTCCTGGACGACCGGACCGTCCGCTTCCCGGTCTCCTCAGGTGCCGATGCGGGTGTCATCCAGGCGGGTGCGCCCATCGAGCTGGATGGCGAGACCCTGCGCGCGTTGATGATCGTCTCGCGCGACCTGTTCCCGCTGGGGAGCGCGGCGACGTCCTGTGACAGCCGGCCGGAGTCCTACACGTACCGGGTCCTCCGGCAGGACGGCCTCCTCTTCGTCTACGTGGAGGAGAACCCCGCCGCGTGTGGGCGGCGGTTTCCGGCCCTCGACTCCGGCGCGAAGTATGCCCTTCGCCCGGACGGGCGCATCCTCCGGCGCGTCGTCGACGGCGTGGACGCGGATGACGACCTGCGGGGGGTGATGCTGCCGGATGGCGGAGTCCACACGGTCCTCGTCCCCCCGAGCCAGGGGCTGCTCCCGGCGGAGGGTGGGGACGCAGGGAGGTGAAGGCCTCGGGTGGGCAGGTGTGCTCCGTTCGCTCCTGATGGAGCCGGCGGACGGACGTGCTGGCTTTCCTTTCCCGGCCCGGGGTGGCCGGGGTGGGGGAAACGGGGTAGGGACGGCGCTTTCCGTCAAAAGGCCGGTGACAGATTTCGGGGGCACCGGTGTTCCCCTGGCCAACCGGGAGGCGCGCGGTGTCCGTCGATGTGGAGGCCTATTACCGACGCTATGGCCCCCAGGTGCTCCGGCGCTGCCGCTTCCTGCTGCGCGACGAGGAACAGGCCGTGGACGCCATGCATGACGTGTTCGTTCAACTGCTGCGCTACCAGGCCGCCCTGAAGGACGCGGGGCCCTCCAGCCTGTTGCACCAGATTGCCACCCGCGTGTGCCTCAACCGCCTTCGCGGCGCGAAGCGGCGCCCCGAGGACCGCGACGACGAGCTGGTGCTGAAGATCGCCGCGTCCGGCGACACCGAGGCGCGCACCGCCGCCCGGGGACTGCTGGACCGCCTCTTCGGCCGCGTCCCCGCGTCCAGCCGCGACATCGCCGTGCTCCACCTGGTGGACGGCATGACGCTGGAGGAGACCGCCCGCGAGGTGGGCCTGTCCGTGTCCGGAGTGCGCAAGCGCCTCCGGGCCCTGTCCGCTGTCCTGCAGGAGCTGGAGGCCGCATGACGTCCCCCCACCGCACCCCGGACTGGCTGCTGGAGCGAATCGCCCTGGGCGAGCTGCCTCCGGACGAGCTCGTCGCCGCCCGCGACCGCCTGTCCCGCGAACCCGACGGCCCCGCGCGCCTCGCCGCCCTGGAGGCCGACTCGCGCGCCACCCTGGAGGCCCTGTCCCCGGACCGCGTCGCCCGCGAGGTGAAGGCCCGCTTCGCCCGCGCCAGCACCCCCGCCGCGCCTCGCGCCGAGGCCCCGCCGTCGCGCCCTTCCTGGCGCTTCCTGCCCGCCCTGGTGCCGGTGCTCGCCGCCGCGACCCTCTTCGTCCTCGTCCGGCCGGGGGCGTCGTCCCAGGAGCAGGAGGCGCGCGACCCCTGGTCGGCGACCGGAAGCACCCCGGGCGTGCTGGAGCCCACGCGCAGCAAGGGGCTCCAGCCCCGGCTCGACGTGCACCGCCAGGCCGCCACCCGCACCGAGCGCCTCACCGACGGCGCCCCCGCCCAGGCCGGTGACGTGGTGCAGCTGTCGTACACCGCCGCCGGCCACGCCCACGGCGTCATCCTCTCCGTGGACGGCCGGGGCACCGTCACCCCGCACCTGCCCGCCCCGGGCGACACGTCCGCGCCCCTGGAGCGCAGCGGCACGCACCTCTTGCCCCGCGCCTACGAGCTGGACGACGCCCCGGGCTTCGAGCGCTTCTTCCTCATCACCGCCGACGCCCCGTTCGAGCTGGACGGCGTGATGGCCGCCGCGCGCGTCCTGGCCGCATCCCCCGAGGCGCGCACCGCGCCGCTGACCCTGCCCACGGGCCTGGGCCAGACCTCCTTCCTGCTGGAGAAGCCCTCCCCATGAGAGCGCTCGTCATCCTCCTGTTCGCGCTGGGCGCCGTGTCCTCCGCCCACGCCGCGGAAGCCGCTGGCGTGCGCCGGCTGGCCCTGCTCGTGGGCGTCAACGACGGCGGCAAGGAGCGCGTGCGGCTGCGCTACGCGGAGACCGACGCGAAGGCCTTCGCGCTGGTGCTGTCGGAGCTGGGCGGCGTGCTGCCCCAGGACCGCGTGCTGCTCACGGACGTGGACCGCGCGGGCGTGCTCGCGGGCTTCGACCGGGTGCGCCGCCTGGCGGAGGGCGTCCGCACCGCCGGGGCCCGCCGCGTGGAGGTGCTGCTGTACTACTCCGGCCACTCGGACGACGAGGGGCTGCTGCTCAAGGGCCAGCGCCTGGACTACGGCGAGCTGCGCCGCTCGCTGGAGGGGCTGCCCGCGGACGTGCGCATCGCGGTGCTGGACTCGTGCGCGTCCGGCGCGTTCGCGCGCAAGAAGGGCGGCGTCGCGCGGCCCGCGTTCCTGGTGGACTCCGGCATCCAGGTGAAGGGCCACGCCATCCTCACTTCCTCCAGCGCGGACGAGGCGTCGCAGGAGTCGGACCGGCTGGGCGGCTCGTTCTTCACGCACCACCTGCTGTCCGGCCTGCGCGGCGCCGCGGACGTCACGCACGACGGCCGCGTCACCCTCACGGAGGCCTACCAGTTCGCCTTCCACGAAACGCTCGCGCGCACGGAGCGCACGCAGGGCGGCGCGCAGCACCCCAACTACGACATCGAGCTGGCCGGCACCGGCGACCTGGTGATGACCGACCTGCGCGCCACCACCGCGGGCCTGGTCCTCACCGAGCCGCTGGAGGGCCGCCTGTACGTGCGCGACGCGGTGGGCACGCTGGTGGTGGAGGTGCAGAAGGTGTCCGGCCGCGCCACCGAGCTGGGCCTGGCCCCCGGCGCCTACCGCGCGCGGCGCGAGTGGGACGGCGGTGTGTCCGAGGCCGCCTTCACGCTGAAGGAGGGCGCGCGCACGCCGCTGTCCCCCGGCGACTTCCTGGGCGTGGGCCACGAGGCCACCGTGATGCGCGGCGGTGGCGGTGGTAGCGCGCCGCTGTCCCCCCAGGGCCGGCAGATGCTGCCGGTGAACCTGAGCCTCGTGCCGTCCATGAGCACCAACACGCTGAGGGCGGGCCGCGCGCTGGTGGAGAACCGCTTCGCGCTCGGCGTCGTCAACGGCGGCGCGGCGCTCGGCGGCGGGCTGGCGCTGGGCCTGGCGGGCAACGTGTACGACGCGGAGGTGTCCGGCCTGGCCATGGCGCTGGGCTTCAACACGTCCGGTCGCGAGGTCAGCGGTGCGCAGCTGTCCCTGGTCACCAACGTGGCGGGCGGCCCGGTGGTCGGCGCCCAGGCGACGCTGGGGCTCAACGTGGCCAACGGAGACGTGGACGGCGTGGGGCAGCTGGCCCTGGGCGCGAACGTGGCGCGCGGCGCGCTGGGCGGCGTGCAGGCGGCGCTGGGCGCCAACATCACCACGGCGGATGCCACCGGGTTGCAGCTGTCACTGGGCGCCAATCACGCGAACGGCACGATGAAGGGCGTGCAGTTCACGCTGGGCGTCAATTCCGTGGCGACGGCCGCGCGGGGCATCCAGGGCTCCGTGCTGCTCAACCGCGCGCCGTCCCTCACCGGCATGCAGCTGGGGTTGATCAACGTGGGCGGTGACGTGTCCGGCATGCAGCTGGGGCTCATCAACGTCGCGGACACGGTGCACGGCATGCAGCTGGGAATCGTGAACGTCTCCGACGAGGTGCACGGCGCGCCGGTGGGCCTGGTCACCTACGAGAAGAAGGGCCAGCTGCACCTGGAGCTGTACGGCAGCGACGTGCAGCTCACCAACCTGGCGCTGAAGTTCGGCGGCAAGCACTTCTACACGACGCTGCTCGCGGGCATTGGCCCGGACGACCGCTTCCAGCGCTTCAGCCTGGGCCTGGGGCTGGGCGGGCACATCCCGCTGGGCTCGCGCTTCTGGGTGGACGTGGACGTCGCGAGCAGCCAGGTGCTGTCCACGCGCGCCCCGTTCTCCGGCAAGTCCAACACCCTGCTGACGCAGGCGCGCGCCATGCTGGGCTTCCAGGTCATGCCGAGGCTGGCCGTGTTCGCCGGCCCCACCTACAACGCGGCGTTCATGTGGGGGGAGTCGGAGTTCTCCAAGCTGACCACGCTGCCGGTGCGCTCGCACACCCTGGACGCGGACACGCGGATGCAGCGCTGGCCCGGCTTCCAGATGGGCGTGCGGCTCTGAGGCTCCGGAGCCCGCCCGGGACCGCCACATCGCGGCGGTCCCGGTGGGAAGGGGCCGCGCTCAGCCGACGATGCGGGTGGCGCGCAGGACGACGGCGTCGCCCGCGGGGCCGGCCTTGAGCCGCTTGTCCAGCGAGCCCTCCACCTTGAGGCCGGGGCCGCCCTTGGAGGCGCGCTGCAGGAGCTCGCCCAGCTTCGTGTCGTCCCCGCCGGTGACGGCGCTCAGGTCGATTTCATGGAGGGTCTGGAGCTTCTTGTCCGGCGCGTCCGCGCTGAACAGGTCGTAGTGGTCGCAGGGCGGCGCGAAGCAGCGCTTCCCGTTGTCCTTGACGATGTAGACGGTGCTGGTGGTCATGGTGGCGTCTCCGGGTGAGGGGGTGGGGGCGGCCGTGCCGGGCTCGTTGGCGGCGCCCGCGGGCGGCTGCACTTCGGTCCGCTTCAGGTCGGCGGGGGCCGCCGCGCCGGACTCGTCGCTGGACGGCTGCGCGGTGGGGGAGGACGGCGTGCTGCACGCCACCGGGCCGAGCATGAGCACGGCGGACAGGATCAGGGAGCGGGCGTTCATGGCGACTCCGGAAGGAGGACGGGTGCCCTCCTTCAACGCGGGAGGGGCACGGCCGGGTCCACTCTGCCCGGCCGCGCGCCCGCCCACCAGGGCGGCTGGGGCCTTTTTCCTCCATGTCCCACCTGGACACCCGGACAGTCCGGAACCGGGCGGATCATGTCCATAAAGGGGTGCCAAGACGGTGGAAGGGGCCATCCGTTCGTTGTAGACCCGCGCCCCAAGAGATCGGCCTCCGGGGCCGTGACCTGTAAGGACGCCCACGATGGAATTCCGCATCGCCGCCGACGAGCTGAAGAAGGCCCTCTACCGCGCCCAGGGCATCGTGGAGCGCAAGACGACGATGCCCATCCTCGCCAACGTGCTGCTCACGGCGAACAAGGGCAGCATCACGGTCACGGCCTTCGACCTGGACATCGGCATCGTGTCCGAGCACCCGGCGGACGTGTCCAAGCCGGGCGCCGTCACGCTGAGCGCGAAGTACGTCTTCGACATCGTCCAGAACCTCCCGGACGCGGAGGTCACGCTCAAGAAGCTGGCGAACAACTACGTCGACATCTCCTCCGGCTCCGCGCACTTCAAGATCGTCGGCATGGCCGCCGAGGAGTACCCGAAGCTGCCCAAGGAGGAGAACGCGCCGCTGGTGCAGATCTCCGGCAACGTCCTTCTTGAGATGATCAAGAAGACCCAGTTCGCCATCTCCAGCGACGAGACGCGCTACATCCTCAACGGCGTCTTCTTCGAGCCGCAGCAGAGCGGCAAGGTCCGCATGGTGGCCACGGACGGCCACCGGCTGTCGCTCATCGAGCGCGAGATGTCCGGCGACTTCAAGCTCAAGAGCGGCGTCATCATCCCGCGCAAGGGCCTGATGGAGCTCAAGCGCCTGCTGGACGAGGCCCCGGACGCGGAGTGCCACCTGGGGTTCGCGGAGAACTCGGCGCTGTTCAAGAAGCCGGGCCTCACCATGGTGATGCGCCTCATCGACGGGCAGTTCCCGGAGTACCAGCGCGTCATCCCCAAGGAGGGCGAGAAGGTGGTCCTCGTCCCGAAGGTGCGCCTCCTGGAAGGCCTCAAGCGCATTGCCCTGCTGTCCGCGGACAAGAGCAACGCCATCCGGATTGGCCTGGAGAAGGGCAAGCTGCTCATCACCGCCAGCAACCCGGACCTGGGTGAAGCGCGCGACGCGCTGGACGTGGACTACAAGGGCAACGACATCACCATCGGCTTCAACGCCCGCTACCTCATGGACGTCCTGGGCGTGACGGAGACGGACGAGGTCAGCTTCGAGCTGGGCGACGAGCACAGCCCGGGCGTGCTGCACGGCCCCGGCGACCGCAGCTTCACCGCCGTGGTCATGCCCATGCGCGTCTGAGCCGGGGTCTCCGTCCACCTTCCCACGTCGGGAGGGTGGCAGCGTTCCAGGGCTGACGCTCCGCGCCAAGGAGAGGCCTGCGCCCGGCGCGGGGGCTCCTTATGATGGGGGCGTGGCCACCCGTCCGGATGATCTCAGAGCGCGGCTGGAGGACCGAGCGGACCTCCTGGAGGCCACGCGCCTGCGCTACCGCGCGCTCAAGGGCGTGCTGGAGTCCTTCTTCTGGAAGGACCGGACGCGCAACCACTTCGAGCTGCTGCGTGAGGTGGCCGCGGCCCAGCCGGAGGTGGACGCGACGCTGGCCGCGCTGCGCCGCCGCGTGGAGGCGGAAGGCTGGCCCCGCGACGCGGCGCCCGTCCGGCTGATGCACGAGGTGGAGCGCCTGCGCGAAGCCGTGGAGCGCGCGGCGGAGCGGCGGCTGTCCTCGTCGTCGGATGACGAAGAGGCGGACGTGCCCGCGACGCTGGGGGAGCGGCTGTTGCGCCTGGAGACGGAGGTGCTGGACGCGGCGCCGTTCCTGGGGGGCCGTATCTGGGCCCAGGCGGTGGAGCTGTTGCCGCGCAACCTGCCGGAGCTGCGCGCCGCGTGCGCCGCGGGCGAGGTGTTCGAGCGCGTGTTCAAGCGCCCCGTGACGGAAGGGGCGCCGGCGTTCTCCGACGACGAGGCGCGGGAGCTGGCCCGGGCGCTGCCGCTGGGCGCCGCCGCGCTGGTGGCGCTGTGGGAGCGGCTGGAGCGCTACGACAGCCGGGGGAGGGTGAAGGACTTCCTCCAGCGGCGCATGCGCCGTGCGCCGACGCGGGTGGCGCGCAGCGGGCCGGAGCTGCTGTTGCACGCGGCCTTCTGGCACGACGTGGCGCGGGTGCGCGTGCGCGCGGTGCTGGAGGCGGAGCTGGCGCCGGTGGTACCGCGCGAGCATGAGCTGCCCGCGCTGCTGTCCTGGAGGGCCGCGCTGACGGAGGACCCGGCGCTGCGGCTGTCCGCGAGGAGCGTCTTCACGGAAGGGCGCGCGGGGCTGGTGGAGACGGCGGCGGCGCTGGCGGCCCTGTCGCGTGAGCGGCCCCGGGGCGCGTGGAGTGAAGAGGTGGCGTGGGCGCGGCTGGAGCAGGCCGCGCAGCGCGCGCGCACGGAGGAGGGGCCGGAGGCGGAGGCCCTGCGGGACGCGCTGCGCCTCTTCGTGATGCTGAGGGGACAGGCGCGCACGCCCGCGAGGCTGTTCTCCCCGGAGCACGCGAGGCCCGCGGGCGGAGACGTGGCGCGCAACGGGGACCTGGTCGCGCTGGTGCAGGCGGCACGTCACGCGGCGCTGCGGCAGGGCGGCTGAAGACAGGGGCCCTCTGGGGTAGCGCGGTGGCATAACTGAACCTGTTCAACTTGGTGCCCCTGTGTCAGCTGGGCGGTTCACGAGGATTCCCGCGCGTCGGCGCGTAATCAGCGCTGGACAGCAGTAGACGTGCTCGGCGCGCCGTGGTTCGTCACGAGACAGAACCGCTTGTGGTGGGACTGGGCGTACTGAGGTGGGCCGCGCAGTACTGGACGGGCACGATGGCGACGCTATGAGCCGTGCCTCCACCCGCGAACCCATGCGCCCGGCCAGGGACCGATGGGGCTGTTGTATCTCCTGAGAGTGATGTCGAAGAGGCTGGAGGTAATTCCCAGGGCCTCCATCGTTTCCCTAGCAGAGGGAGGCTCCAACGATGCTCACCGTGGCCCAGGCGTTCGAACGGTTCATACAGGACTTGAGGTTGCGCGAGGGGGAAGCGCGCGAGGCTACGCGTCAGCAGGAGTTCGTCTTTAATGCGATGCGCCGTCGCCTGGGGCCGAAGGAATCCATCCTGTCGGGCTCGTATGGTCGGAATACAGCCATTCGTCCCCTCCATGACATCGACCTCTTCCTCGTCTTTTCGGACGGGGCAAGCATTCGGAGGACGGCCCCCGAGGACTTCCTGATCAAGGTGAAGCAGGCTTTGGAAGCCGAGTTTTCGGGCAAGCAAGCACGGCTGCAGAACCGGTCGGTCAACATCGACTTCACGACCACAGGCATCGGTTTCGATGTGGTGCCGGCAGCGGAAGACTCACGCCAGCGGGATGTCTACTGGATTCCCGACAGGCGGAGTGGGGAATGGATTCGTAGCAATCCTCGGGTACATCAAGCCACCTGCGACAATGCGAACGAGCGTGCGGGCAAGAAGCTCAAGCCGCTCATCAAAGTAGTCAAACGCTGGAACCAGCTTCGCCAAAAGCCCGTTCCATCGTTCTTGTTGGAAGTGCTGGCTTGCGAAAGCACCTCCACGTTGTCTTTCCAAGTCAGCTACGCAGCGGGCATGAGCCAATTGTTCGCGTTCATGCGAGACCACGTCATGGTGCGCTGCCTCGAGCCTGCGCGACTGGGGCCTCCTGTCAACGCGGGTATTGAACCGGGCTATCTCCAACAGGCCCAGCAGCGGCTGACCGAAGCCGCACGCAAGTCTGTCTGGGCAGTGGAATTGGAGCGCCGGGGAGATATGTCGGCGGCCGTGGACGCTTGGCGGGAACTGCTGGGGCCGGACTTCCCGGTGAGGTAGCGCACCATGAAAGAACCGCGCGAGCTGACTCTCCAGTTGTTGCGTTCAGACAGGCCCGACCAAGCGTATGCCTTCAACGGTGAGTCGCAAGGCTATACCGTGATTGACATGAATGGCCGGCTCGGGCACGCCGTACTTCCCTGGGACAAGTTAGCGCCCTTGCAGGAGGCACTGACCCGGACGCACATGACGGAAGTGGAGCAGGCCCAGGTAGGAATGTTGCTGCGGGAGTTTCTAGAGGGGGTCCTGAAGAATCTGGAAGGTTGGGCGGCTTACGAGGCGGAGTTACGCCGAGCCGAACTCTTGGGGGAACCCATCCTGTTGCGGCTTCGGCTCAGCTCAGTGGAGTTGTTCAATCTTCCCTGGCCCTTGACCCGGCTTTCGGATCAGCGACGGCTGGGGACACTCAAATCCTGTGTCATCGCGTTGGAGTGGGCCGGAGTGCCTCGTTATCCGTCTCCGGGTAACGAGCCCGGGCGAGTGTTGTTCGCCTGGTCTGACGCAGGAGGGCCTGTAGAGGATCGACAGCACCTGGAAGCTTTACGGCGTGCCTGCCCTGATTTCGATTCACGAGTAGATGTGTGTCCAGACGTGAGCCTTGAGGCGCTCCGGAAGCGGCTCAATAGCGCAATGCAAGAAGGGAATCCGTATCGGATTATCCACCTTCTCTGTCACGGGACGAGGCTGGGTGAAGGAATCTATGGACTGGTGATATCGGATCCTGCTGACGGTCAGAAGCCAGTGCCCATGGGGATACACGCCCTTCCGGACCTGCTGGGCGGCACACATGCGTCCAATCTCCACGCGATAGTCGTGAGCGCCTGCCACAGCGGGCATCCCGGAGAGGTAGGAAGCATGATTGGAGGCGTGGCACTACCCCTTCACCAGTTGGGGATTCCAGTGGTCATTGCATCCTTGATGCCCCTCTCAGTGGCGGGCTCGGTCGCGCTGACAGGTGCGTTCTATCGGGAGCGCTGTCAACAGAGGCGTTCCCTCCAGGATGCCTATCAGGCTGCGCTGGCGGCGCTCCCGGCCGGTTCGCTCGATTGGACTTCGCTCCAGTTCCTCGTGTCCCCTCCGCGTCAACCTGACGTCCCGGCGGAGCCTCGCCGAGTGATCTTTTCGGAGAAGGAGGCCTTGCCTGAGGTGTTCTCCGGCGACATCTCCTTGGCATACGAGCTGAACTACAACGTAGCTCCCGCCGCGGTACAACGGGCCTTGGCAGGGAGCTCCAGGGAAATCCTGGTCCTTCAACCTCTCGGCAAGGTGAGGGATACCTTGCCTTCGTCGCTATCGGAGTGGCGCCAGTCGCTGCATCGCACGGATGCTCTCGTGGAGTCCTTGGGGACCAAGGCCGCCCGCGTCCATCTCTTTGCGCGTGCCCCTCTGCCGCTAATGTTCCATTTAGGGTGGCGCTTGAACCGGATGGGACTCAAAGCCTACCAGCCTCGAAGGACGGGAAGCGACGAGTGGGACTGCTTCTACGACTCAGGGAGCACCGTCCCACTGACCACGGAGCCATTCTTCAAGCAGGACTCCTGGCCGACCCCTGAGGCCTGTCACGAAGCCGAGGGGCGCCTGGCCCTCTCCGTGGAGGTGACTCTGTCCGTGACCGAGGAGGATGTGGCTCGCTGGCTGGGGCATGAGAGACCTCCCGTTCTTCTCCGCCTCGTCGCCGCCAGGGGGCCCTCCCAGACCGCCCTGGGAGGACCGGACGACTCTGCTCGGGCTTCGGACGAGTTCTGGCACTGCCTGGAGCGCATCCGGAAGACATTGCCCCAGGTCCAGGAGATTTGGCTGGCCATGGCCTGTCCCGCCAGCCTCGCGGTGGCCCTGGGGCGAGTCTACAACCCAAGGGCACTCCCCCGCCTCAAGCTCTTCAACTTCCGGAAGGGGCCCGAAGGGTACGTGGAACTGCCCTGGGACCCGCAAGAGGCCCCCAAGAAGCGGCGGCGATGACCCACCGCGGTGCGCGCGAAGGCCGACGTAACATCCGCCCGGTCCTCCGTTTCCCTGGTGGGGAAGGACCGGAGATGCGGTCATGACGAACGCCGGGGAGCGCGTGGCCCTAAATTACGAACACTGGCAAGGCAAGTACTACCGGCTGTTGCTGCCCATCGCGCAGCGGCTCTGCAGGGGGGCCCTGGGACTGGATCCCAAGGACCTCGTGCAGGAGACCCTCCTTCGCTTCATCAAGCACTTCGCGGGCTCCCTGGACGACCGGGGAGATGAGCCCATGGATGGCTGGCTCATCGCCGTGATGAACCGCCATTTCGTGGACCTGCAGCGGAGCGCCATGAGTCGGAAACGTGCCGAGGACGATCCGACCATCACCCGCTGGACCATGGGCCAGGGGGAAAACACGTCCACCTACGAGCGCATCACGCCAGAGCGCTTCGACCGGGCCGTGGACCAGCTCCCCCAGCTGCAGCGCGTGACTTTCCTGCTCCATGTCCAGGGCCTGGGCAACCAGGAGATCGCCAAGCGCCTGAACATCAAGCCGAATGCCGTGGCCAAGCGCCTGTTCGATGCGCGCCAGCGGTTGAACGAACTCCTCCTGCCTTACGTTGATGAAGGAACCCACTGATGTCCAAGCCCTGTGACCAACTGCCGCTCTTCGCGGATGGAGACCTGCCGCTCGCGGAGTCCCAGGCGTTTGGCAGACACCTGGCGGACTGCGCGCACTGCCAGACGGAGCTGACGCGGCACCTCCAACTTGACCAGATGGGGCGGCGCTACCTGGAACGGCACGGTCCCATCACCATTCCGTGGCACGCCATGCCCCGCAACCGATGGTTCGCCGCGGGGGCGGCCCTGGTCGCGGTCGCGCTCGGGGTGCTCCTGGGCGTAGGCGGAGTAGGCCGGCGGGTGTCTTCTCCGGAGCCCGCGCTGTGGGCCGGGACGTCGCGGACGCTGGAAGCACGTGTCACGTACCCGGGGGCGGATCAGTACCGCAGACCTGCCCAGGCGTTGATGGGCGGCGGCTCGCCCTCAGCCACCGCCGGTCGACCGCTGACGGTGATGAGTGAGCTGGAGCGACGGGGTGACCTGTCCCAGCTCGTGGCCGCGTACCTGACCGCGGGCCCCCCGGAGCCCAAGAACGCGAAGGACCTCCTGACGCGGATGCAAGCCGAGCGGCAGGGGGATCCGGCCGACGTGCTCAGCGACATGGGCGCGGCCTATTACGCCTCCGCGAAGACTCAGGACCCGGCCTGGGCACTGCGCGAACTTCGAGAAGCCTTGCGACTGCTTCATCAGGCCCTCGTGCTCAAGCCCGCCCATCTCCAGGCACACTGGAACCGCGCGCTCGTGTACCGGGACCTGGGCCTGCCGCTGCTGGCCATTCAGGACCTGGAGGCGGTCGAGGCGCAGGAGACCAACCCCGCCTGGCGTGCCGAGGCCCGCGAGAAGCGCAAGAAGCTCGCGGATGTGACGACGCGCCAGCAGCGGTGGGAGGCCGCGAACAGCGCGGGCGCCGAGCTCGTGGCGCGCGGTGCCCAGGCGCTTGATGAGGCCATGCGGTACGCCGACGTACCGATGATGCGGCGTGACTTCTACCATGCGGTGCGAAGCCGCACCTCGCGCGAAGACGTGCTCGCGCTCCTCCCGCTGGCGGAGGCCCTGGACGCGAGAGCGGGACAGCAAACCGTGCTGGCCAACTATCTCCGTTCGGTCGCGAGCCGGGACTTCTCACGCCGTGCCCCCCTGGCGGAGGCCTACGGTCGGTGGGCCATGGGGACGGTGGAACCCTCTGGAAAGGAATCCCTGCTGCGTACCTTCCTGGCCTCGAACGAGGACGACATCACGCTGGGTGCGTTGGTGATGTTCTCACCCCGGGGACCCGACTCGGAGTACGCGGAGAGGTTGATCACGCTGGGAAACAGCAGCCCGGACCCTTGGTTCAAGGTCCTGGCGCTGCAGGAGCGCGCGGACCGCTCACGCCAGAAGGACCGGTATGAGCTCGCGCTCTCGGACCTGAGACAGGCGCTGGAGCTCTGCACGCAGGAGCACCTCGTCTATCGGTGCACGGAGGTCCGTAACGACTTGGCATATGTGTCCGGCTGGCTCTTCCAGCTTCAGGAGGCAGAGCGTTTCGCCCGTGAAGGTCTCACCCAGGCCCGACTGGGGCAATGGGAGCAGGAGCGCATGCTGCTCCAGGCGCTTGGCAGTGTGGCCCGCATGGCCGCGGACGTGACGCTGGGCCGGGCCTATTTCGGAGAGGCCTTGCTGATGGGGGGCGGGAAGGAACTCGCGCGCAACATCCATGAGAATCTGGCGCATCTGGCCATCAGGGCCCTGGAGCTGGATGTGGCCCGGGATGAAATCAACCAGGCCCTGGCCACCGGACTGCCGTTGACCCAGCATGGGGTGGCCGCGCTGGCAGACATCGCCCGGACCCGTCGTGCTTCCGGAGACGTGGAGGCCGTGCAGCACGGATTGGCTTCGGCTCCCCCGGTGACGGAAGGACAGCATGCCTTCGTCAAGTCCCTCCAGGGACGGTTCCTTCTGGAGGCGGACCCTGCGCAAGGACAGGCGCTGCTGGTGGACGCCATCGAACAGGCGACACGTGCCGCGGCCGCGGCCAGTGGGGCGGGTTGGACGGACATCACGGCGCAACATGCCCGCGCCTACGGCTTCACCTCGCTCATCTTCGATGATGCCCGGAGAGAGGACTTCACGACGGCCCTGGCACGCTTTGGGAACGAGCTGGGCTTCGACACACCGGGAAGCTGCGTCCTGGGGCTCACCGAGGACACGGAGCGACAGTTGTTGGTGGGGCGCGGGGCGGATGGACAACTCCTGAAGCGCTACATGCCGGCTCGGACGGAGCGGATGCCGGTGGACATGACCGACGTGGTCCCACCGGACATGGTGGAAGCCCTGCGGCCCTGCGCCTCGGTGGACGTGCTGGCCCGGCCACCCCTCCAAGGCCGTTCGGGCCTGCTGCCTCCGGACATGGCTTGGCGCTACCGGGCCCTGGCCGAGGCTCGGCAACCTCCGGTGGGACGGGGCATCCACCTGGTCGTCAACGAGGTCCGTTACGCCGAACAGCGCAACGAAACGCCACTGCGGTGGACCGCGCGCATCACGCCCGACGAGGACCTGATGACCCTGACCGACTTGGCGGCCACGCCCAGCCGCGTGCTGGCAGAAATGCCCAAGGCCTCGGAGATCGACCTGGCGACCCATGGAAAAGTCGCGCCGGGGCCGAAGAGCACCTACCTGTTGCTGGCGCCCGAGACGAACGGCTCGGACATGCTGACCGAGGAGCTCATCCGCAAGATGAAGCTGCCCAAGGCCCCCCTCGTCATCCTCGCGGCCTGTGAGGCGGCACGAGGTACGACGGCCCTCCACGAGCTCGGCAGCCTCCCCAATGCCTTCCTGGCCGCGGGAGCTCGCGGCGTGGTGGCGGCGACCTTGCCCATTCCCGACGAAGACTCGTCCGTGTTCTTCGGGAACGTGCGGGACCGCCTCCGGGCGGGGAGCCCGCTCGGCACGGCGGTCCGCGACGAACGGCAGCAGTGGTTGCAGCGAAGCGCGTCCAACAGCTGGGTCAACGGGGTCCTGGTCTTCGAATAGGCAGACGCCGCCCGAACGCAGTCAACATCTTTCAGGAGGAGAGACAATGCATGGGAAGGCATTGAAGCCACAGGTGTATTCGCAGTGGGATGGCCACCCGTTCTTCGAGGGACAACCCGAGGGGGGACGTCAGGTCTACATCGAAACGTCCATGAAGGGGTTCGTCGGGTCTGGGGTGATGGATGGAGTAGACCGCATTCTTTTTGAAGTTCACGGCACCCAGTCGGAGCGCCCCCGCTTCGAGGCCCAGATCCGGTCGGAGGGAGCCGCGGTCTTCCTGGGCCCTCCTCCGACCGACACCAACGCGGGGGGCACCAAGGCCGGCTCCGGCACGGACCGTCCCGGCCTGACGCTCCCCGAGCCTGAGAAGGCGTCAGCGCTTCGCCAGGGCGCGGAGGGCACGGCGAAGACTCCTGACACCACTGCTCCCACCGAGCGGCTTCCGGATGCGAAGAAGGACAAGCCATGACCTTCCATCTGTTGCTGGCCCATGCCGGGAGCGGGAGGCCCGTCCTGGAAGAGGGCCTCCCCTGGGAAGCCTTCGCGGACGCGCCAACGCCGGAGCCGGTGCCTACGCCTTCCCATCTCCACAACTTCGCGGGACCGCCGGACCAACTGCGTGAACAGCGCTGGGCGCTGCTTGTCCCGGACACGCCGCGGGGGCGGGCCGTGGAAGACCGTCTCGCGCCGCTGTGTGAACTGCGGTCCCGGGAGCAGGGGGCTCCGGTGGAGATCCACCGGGTGCCGCCAGGAATGGATGCGGTCCAGGCGGACGACTTCCGTGTCCGGACGCTGCATTCCTGGACGCGTCCCGAGCGGGAGCATGCGAGGTATGTGTTGCTGGCGGGAGGGCTGGATGAGCTCTCGCTGGAACTGCAGATCTCCCTCGTGGAGGACGGGGGCTGCTTCGTGGGCCGCCTGGCGTTCGATGAGGAGGCGGACTACACGTCGTACGTCGAGAAGGTGTTGGCCCATGCCCTTGCCGCCGAGCCGCACCGGCGGGCCCGTGCGGTGTACCTCGCCGTCGACGACATGACGGTCGCCACGCGGGTGGGGCAGCGAAACCTCGTCGCGCCTACTGCCGAGCGGTGCCGGAAGGAGCACGGTCAGGGACACTTCCCCGCGAGCGAACTCCTGGAGGAGACGCTTCCGGAAGGGGCGCTGGAGCGGCTTTTTGAAGTGGCCGGAGCCCCTGTTCCGAGCCTGCTCTTCACGATGAGCCATGGACTGGGGGCTCCCGTAGGAGGTTGGAGCAGCGCGCTGGCCCAGCGGCAGGGGCAGGGCAACATGTATCTGGGGGGAGGCGTGGCGTTGACACCGGAGGAACTCCGGCGACGGCCTTTTCTGCCGGGCGGTGTCTGGTTCTACTTCGCCTGCTTCGGCGCGGGCACACCCCTCCTCAGTGTGTATGAGCCCTGGATGAAGCAGTTCGTGGAGTCCGGGGATGCGTCTCCACGCGTCCTGGAGAGCATCCATTGGTCACGCCCGCAGGACGGGCGCCCCTTCACCGCGGCCCTGCCACAGGCCGCCCTGGCGAATCCCGAGGGCCCGCTCGCGGTCATTGCCCACCTGGACATGGCCTGGATCCATGCCTTCCACGACGTGCTGACGGGCCAGTCCCATGCCTACCGGCTCGAATCAGTGATGACGAAGTTGCTGCAGGGCTACCGCGCGGGCGTGTCGCTCCAGATGCTCCTGCGTCACGCGGGCCAGCTGGACGCCCGGCTGGGTCGGCAGCACCAGCAGGATGCTGCGAAGCCATTCAAGGCACCCTTGCCGCAGGACGTGCGCATTGAGCGAGCACGCCTGTGGATGGAGCGGCACGACGTCACCCGCTACGTCCTGCTGGGCGACCCGGCGGTGCGGCTCGTGACGCCAGGCTGAAGGCTGGCGATGGGCGCGTGCGTAACAATCGCCGCGTCCATCGTGATTTCCGTACCATGACCCTTCCTCTCCCCAGCTACTTCAAGGACTTCCTCCAGGACATCCGTCCGACGGATGCGCAACGCGCCCAAATGATTGAAGGCCACCAGCGGCTCCAGGAGCGGCTGGAGGCGGACAAGGAACTCGCGACGGGGTTCGTCAGCATGTTCCTGCAGGGGAGCTACCGCCGCTACACGGCGGTGCGTCCCAAGGACGATTCCAGGGCGGACGTCGACCTCGTCGTGGTCACCAAGATGAAGGAGTCTGAGTTTACTCCGGCGAAGGCGATGAGCTGTTTTAAGCCGTTCCTGGAGCGTCACTACAAGGGCAAGTACCAGCAGCAGGGGCGCTCCTTCGGCATCACGATGTCGCGCATCGAGATGGACCTGGTCATCACCGCGGCACCACTGGAGGCCGAGGCGGGAACCTACAGCAAGCTGTTGAAGGCCGAGGCAGCCCTGGCGTCGGTTTCCCTGGACGAGGCGTTCTCCGCCGAGCCGCTTTTCAAGTCCGGCGAGCAGGAGGAGGCGCTCTGGAAGCTGCATCCGCTCCGCATCCCGGATCGCGACCTGGGCGCGTGGCAGGACACCCACCCACTGGCCCAGTTGAGTTGGACGCACCGCAAGAACGACCGTTGTGGAGGGCACTTCGTCAACGTGGTCAAGGCGCTCAAGTGGTGGAGGCTCGTCCACCTGGACTCGCTGCCGAAGCGGCCCAAGAGCTATCCCTTGGAGCACCTGCTGGGGGATTGCTGCCCGGATGGCATCGAGTCCGTCGCTGAAGGCGTGGTCCGGACCCTGGAGGCCTTCGTGGACAACTACGCCTTCCATGCCGCCGTCAAGACCGTGCCTTCCGCGGAGGACCGGGGGGTGAAGCAGAACGTCATGGCCCGCATCGACGGAAACGACTTCGCGGCGTTTCACGAGCAGGCGAAGAAGGCCGCGAAGCTGGCACGCAAGGCCTTCGAGTCCCCGGATGCCCAGACCGCGGCGCCGCTGTGGCGGGAACTCTTCGGAGACAAGTTCCCTTCCGCGCCCGAGGGTGGCTCGAAGAAGTCGTTCACTCCCCACGAAGGTGGAAGCGGGAGCGTGGGTTCCGGCAGGTTCGCGTGAATCAGGTGCCTGCGTTGACGGAGGACCTGCGCCTGGGGCGGCGGGTCCTGGATGGTCGTGCTGACGTCGTGCTGCTCGGCGACCTGGCGTGGGACCCGGAGACGTCGGTCTGGGTGCTCCCGCTACGCGTGCGGGCGGACACGCGGGAGAGCACCATTCCCGAGTGGACGGATTGGTACGTCTTCATCGACGCGAACTATCCCCTAGGATGTATCGACGTCCATCCGTCGAAGACACGGAGCATCGAAGACACTTATCCACATCAGAGGCTGAACACGCCGGGGCCGGCCATCCAGCCCTGGCGCGATGGGCGGCTGTGCCTCCAGACGGGAAGGGCGTCCCTCGGCTTCAGGGTAGAGGAAGAGGAAGCCCGCGACGCCGCGGGCCGACTCGAGTGGTATGTCCACGCGCTTCAGGAGTGGCTCGCGGCTGCGGCGCGCGGCCAGCTCCTTGCGCCGGGCCAACCCTTCGAGCTTCCGGACCTGCCGATTCGGGACCGTGCCCGGGTGGTCTTCAGTGAGGGGCCCGAGACCTTCGCCCGCTGGAACGCGCTTCCGGATTCACGAGGGTGGGCGGAAGTGGTGCCGTTGCCCGGCAACCCACGGGTGTTCGCGGTGCGCGCCTTCTATTCGTTCGAGGGGCGCTGGCTGTTCTCCCTGGAATGGGGAGATCTGCTGAACCGGGTTCCACGCAGGCGCCGTGTGCGGATTCCCTGGATGCGCTGCAAGGAACTCCCCCTGCTCCCGGTCCACGCCGCGCCTGCTACTTGGCAGGAATTGGAGCGCGCCGCCAAGGCCCAGCATTGGGACTTGAGGGATGACTTGATGGCGTTCGCTGAACGACTCCGGGATGGATCGAGACACCTTTGTCTCGTGGGCTTCCCCGTGTCCGCGGAGGTAGGGGAGCCCGCCGTTCGGACACACTGGTGGGCGGCACGACTGCCGAGCTTCTCTCACGGAGACGTAGCGCCGCGCGGTTACGCTCGTACAGAGCAGAACCGTCAAAGGTATGACCTGACAAACCTGTTCGCCAGACCACTGCCGGTGGATTGGCTTCGAACCGATGACTGGGCTCCCGAGGAGCTTCGCAGTCGTGGGGCTCTGCCGGAGGAACTGCGGCGGTCATGGGTCCTGCTGCTCGGTGCGGGAGCGTTGGGTTCCGCGGTCGCGGAGATGCTGGTGCGGGGAGGCGTGCGCCGACTGGTCGTCGTGGACCCTGACATCGTCGAGGGTGGCAACCTGGTGCGGCACACGCTGGACCTGACGGAGGTAGGCGCCTCCAAGGCCCGTGCACTCGCGGAGCGGTTGCGCTCCATCAGCCCGGACCTCCAGGTTCATGCCCTCGCGCAGTCGTTGGAACTGGCACCCCAGCAGCCCCACTGGCTTGTGTCCCGGTGCGAGACGGTCATCGACTGCACCGCTTCCAACGATGTCCTCCACGCGCTGGCGAGAATCACCTGGGATGGGCCCCGGCTCTTCTTCTCCGCATCCTTTGGCGTAGGGGCGCGGCGGATCCTGTGCTTCAGCGCTACGGGTACATCTTTTCCCGTGGAGGCTTTCTGGGCGCAGTGCGGGAAGTGGATCCACGAGGACTACAAGGAGTTGCTTCGCACAGACCTGCCACGAGAAGGCGTCGGGTGCTGGCATCCGGTCTTTCCTGCTCGAGCGGATGACGTGATGTTGGCCGCGGCCATCACCGTGAAGGCATTGGTGCGGTCCGCGAAGCTGCGTCCCATCACCCGGGTGGAGACCTATTCCCGCGAAGGGGCGGACGATGATTTCCAGGGGATACGCCAAGGGGAAGGCGCGGGTGCGCATGCCGGACCTTGAGTTTCGTTCAGAGGATGCGTGCTTCCGGGTGCACCTGCCCCAACCCCTGGTGCGAAAGCTGCTCAAACTTTGCCTTGCTTCGAAGCGACACGAGACAGGTGGCATCCTGGTGGGGCACTACTCCGAAGCGCTCGACTGCGCCCGAGTTCGCGAGGCGTCCGGCCCACCGCCGGACTCCGCGCGAGGGCTGACGTGGTTCGAACGCGGAACGAAGGGGCTGCAAGCGCTGCTCGACCGCAGCTGGAACTCCCGCCGCGACCATTACCTCGGGGAGTGGCATTTCCACCCGTTCGCGGCGCCGATTCCCAGTGCAACGGATTTGAGGCAGATCATGGCAATTGCCCGTGCCCCCCGCTATCGGTGTCCAGAGCCGCTGTTGCTGATTGTCGGTGGGGACCCCACGGGCGAATGGTCCATCAGCGTCCACGTCGTTCCCCGAGATGCCGAGGCGGTTCTCCTTTCACAGGTGTGATTTTGTTCTGGGACGAGTAACTCCTGAGCTGTCGTCCGTCTTTACATGTGACGTGACCCCAAAGTGGTCCCGTCCGTGAACCCATGGGCGAACAGAGCGCATCCCGGATGCAGGGCGACCGTTATCAGCACCTTTTCAGCTGGTACGTGTTGCTGTGGTTACTGGACGAGGACTGTCCGTTCGCGTCCGCCTTCGTCGAACACCCCGAGGCGGGGGCGGCGGACGACGTGACCCTGCACGCTCGCCCCGGTGTAACCGGGGCCAGCCGGTACATGCAGGTGAAGTGGCACGTGGACCACCGGGCGCTCTACACGTTGGAGGGGTTGACGGAAACGGTCGGACGGGGACAGTCGCTTCTCCAGAAGCTCTTCGTGTCCTGGAAGACGCTGCGCGGACAGGGCCCCGTGGAGGTGTGGCTGGTGAGCAACTGGCCCGCGGCTCCAGAGCTGGGGCGATACCTTCAGGGACGGGACTGCAGCCTCACCGAGGACTTCTTCGTGGCGGCTCCGGCCGGGGCGCTGAAGGTGGCGCGGACTCGATGGCTGGAGCACCTGGGGGTGGAGTGGGACGTCCTGCGTGCCTTCTGCGCGGACCTGCGGTTCCGCCTGGGCCTGGCGAGCATGGTGGAGCTGGAAGAGCGTGTGGACGAGCGCATGCGCATGCATGGGCTGCGGCAGGGCCCGGCGCCTCGGGCCATCGCGCTGGATGGCATCCGGGAGTGGATCGAGACCGGTGGCCAGGCCAAACGGCTGGACCGGGCGAAGCTCCAGATGTTCATCCGGGACCGGGGGCTCCTGGAGTCGAAGACCGACACGCCGGGCGTGGGACTCTGGATCCACGGATGGGCGCGGCGCCAATGGCGTGAGCCACCGGCGGTGGAACTGGACTGGACGTCGCACTTCGACCGGGACACCCGTGCGGTGCCAACGGAAGCGGTCTGTCGCGAGCGGCTGCTTCCCGAACTGCGCGAGGCGCGGCGAAGGCTGGCGTCACGGCCTGCGGAGTCAGTGATCGACTTCCGGGGTAAGGTACCGCTATCGGTCTCGCTGGCCGTGGGCACCTGCTTCCCGGAGGTGGCGGGCGCCCGCTTCCGGGTGGAGCAGGCGACGCGGGGCGAGACGATGCTGTGGCGCTCGGATGCGAAGCCGACGCAGCGGCAGCTCCACGGCACCGAGCACGAGAGCGCTCCGGATGCCATGGACCTGTTGGTGGTGTTCCAGCTCACGGGCGACGCGGGGCCAGACGTCGAGCGGTTCGTGGCCAGTCATTCACGGCGGTTCCGCGCGGTCCTGGTGCTGGAGCCGGACGGAGGTCCGCATGACGGCGCGGTCGGCTCGGACGGGGACGCGGTCGCCTTCGCGGTGCTCGCGCGCGAACGCATCCGACAGGCCCGCGTGCGGTGGCGCACCTCCACCACGCACCTCATCCCCTACGCTCCTGCCGGCTGCTGCCTCTTCCTGGGCCAGCGCCTCAACGCGATGGGGCCGGTGGTGGCCTACGAGCGCACCGCCGCAGGCGGCTACGCCCCCTTCATGACCATCGAGACAGGGTGATGACGGTGGAGCGCACCCTGTTCTTCGTGGCGCTCCAGCCCGTGAAAGCCCCGCACCTGATTCCCCCCGGAGGACACCATGCAGGTTCGACAAGCAGTCCACGACTTCATTTCCGCGCTCGAGCTCACTCCTGCCGAGAGGACGGCGGCCAGCGACCAGCACAAGTTCTTGCGAGATGGGCTTGCCAGCCGGCTCGAGATTGAGCCTGACCTCTATCCATTCCTTACGGGCTCCTATGCGCGGAGCACGGCCATCCGCCCGCTCAAGGACATCGACCTGTTTTGCGTGCTGCAGCGCACGCCCGGCCTCAATCCGGTCAGCAGCAAGCCGATGGACGCACTGGCGATGGTGCGACGAGCGCTGGAAGACCAATACCCGGGCAAGACCGCCGACCCGCAGAATCGCTCGGTGAACATCTCATTCTCCGAGACGGGAATTGCCTACGATGTCGTCCCCGCGTTCCTCGACCAGGGCAACAGCGAGGTCTTCTGGATCCCTGACCTCCAGGCGAAGACCTGGATCCGCTCCAATCCACGTATCCACGAACGCCTTTCGGTGGACGCCAACGAGGCCGCAGGCCAGGAACTCAAGCCCCTCACCAAGGCGGTGAAGCACTGGAACCGGCGACAACCGGCTGGGGAGCGACTGAGGTCGTTCCACATCGAGGTGATGATCTGGGCTGTGCTCGTTGCGAAGCCTGGGAACCGGCTTGATGGCCTCATCGAAATCTTCGAGGGCCTGGCTTCTCGCGTGCTCCGTGATACGCCGGATCCGGCGGGGCTGGGACCCTCCATCAACCAGGGGATGACCGACGCGGCGAGGACCACCGCGGTGACACGGTTGCAACGAGCAGCCTCGACGCTGAGAGAGGCGAGGGAACTCGCGCAGGCTGGCCACACGGAGCAGGCCCATTATCTCCTGTACGGGGTTTTCGGGGATCCCTACCCGGAGAAAGGGAAGCAGGGACGCTCAGGCGTCACGGGTGTTTCGGCCTCCTTGCCGTCCGCCCCGGACGGTCATGGCTCCAGGTTCGGGTAGACGCCAGTGCCATTCCCGGACAGTGACCCGCGGCGATGGTTGAAGGAATTGAGTACCCTTCACCAACGGCACCCGCGCATCTTGCGGATCGAAAAGCATCCGGTGCCCTTCGTGGAAGGCATGGTCGATACCGCGGGCGGGCTGCGGCGATATCGGCTCGCATGGCCGCCGGAATTTCCCTTGAGGCCGCCCGTCACCTGGGAGCTGTCGGCCGATGGTGCAAACATCGTTGATCATCGCGAACATGGGTACACGTTCCAGGACCTGAGCTTGTGCTTGTTCGCGCATGACCCTCGGAGGGGATGGCGACCAGAGTTCACGGCGGGAGAGGCGCTTGACCGGCTCGTCTCGTATCTGGAGCAGGAGGCTAGCGGGGAGTTCCCTCGAATCGAGGAGATTCCCCTGACGACACACTCCATTCGGGTTTCCTTGCCGCTGAGCATTTCAGCGGCGCTGCGTCAGGGGGGGAGCTGGGGCATGCTGACGGCGCTTGTTCGTGAGGACAGGCGACTCCTGCGCGTGATGAGCGTGGATGGGACCTCACACTCGCCAATCATCACCAGACCCCTTGAGGCCGGCCTGGGGGCTCCGTGGATCGCCGCCCTGGGGCTGCACCATCCGCAGGACGGCTTGTGGTGTCGGATCAACAGGACCGTGCTGCAGGTCCCTGCGTTGCGCCAGGGTCTCGATCGCTGGATTCGACAGCAGCTTCCGAGCGATGAAGCACGACGGTTGTTCATGGCGCAGGGGTTGATCCTGCTGGTGCTGAACGATGGGTTGCGAGTCGTCCTCAGGCGGGACCGAACCTCTTCGGACACAGACCCTGACGAGAGACTGCTCTATGTAAAGCCCTTCGAGGAGAACCTTGAAGAACGTATTTTCCGGCGCGTTGAGGAGCGCCTGGATGGAGTCGGCGGACTCCAGCGGGCACAGGTCGCGATCATCGGGGCAGGCAGCCTTGGCGGCAGTGTCGCGGTCGCACTTGCCAGGGCCGGAGTAGGGAGGTTCGTACTCATTGACCCGGAGCGCCTTGACCCTGAGAACGTGGCACGACACGTGGGAGGCGTGGATGAAATCTGCCTGCCCAAGGTGATGGTCGTGAGCAGGGCGATCCATCGGATCAACCCCGCTGCGGAAGTGGTCCCGGTACAAGCCGCGCTTTCTTTGGACCCGGTCGGCTGGGGACGGGATACGACGCAGCACCTTATCGAGGTGACACGCAATCCGCTGGGCATCGTCGTCTGTGCCACGGCCACGACCGAGGCGGAGAGTGTGGTCAATCATCTGTGTGTGAGCAGTTCATGCCCCGGCATCTTCGCCGCTGTATTGGGGCGTGCGGAGCACGGGCGGGTGTTCAGGGTCCTGCCGAGGCTAACGCCCTGCTATCAGTGTGTGCTGAACGCGCAACACGCCGAGCCCGGTCGATTCCCTCGCTTCGACCGCGCTGACATGGGGGTTCCCGCCTACCAGCAACCAGGACTCCCCGGGCTTGGGATGGACGTTGAGCAGGTCGCGCTGCTTGCCGCGCGGATGACATTGCAGACGCTCGGAGAGCGGCTCGAGGGTGGGCTCGACTACCCGAAGGCCCATGGGGACCACCTGCTCTGGTCCAATCATGGAGGATGGGCAGTCGACGGTCCGCTTCAAGCGAGGGTGGAGTTCATTCCACGAGACCACGAATGCCTCGTATGTGGGGCTGGAGGTGAGCCCCCGCTGTCCTTGGAGGAGGAGAAGGAATTGGCCACCCTGCAAGCCGTCCCGAAGTGAAACCTCACGGGTTTTCGCCTGCCGTGCCGTTTCGCGCCGCTCCAGGTCGTCAAGTCAGCCTGCCCTGATAGTCCCTTTGCGGCTGGCTGTGCGGAGGTGTCACGGAAGGCGAGGGGGCTATCCATGCGCGGGAACTGGGTCGTGGCGCTGTGTCTGTTGTCATGGGCATGGCCCGGCCGAACGGCCGCACAGGACGGGTCGCCGGATGGCCCCGCGAACGAACCGCTCATGGCCGCGGAGGACTGGCACCTCCTGACCCGGCTCGACGTGTCGACCCTGGCCCTGCTGCCTCGCGGTGACGGTGGAACACGCGAGGGTTTCGTCCAGGTCGCTCCCACCCTGATGCTGGATGGCGGCGCGGAGTTCGGCGTCAACCTGGGGACTCCGGTGAGGCTGCGTCTGTGGGGCGGCGAGCAGAACGCGGGCGTCTTTCGCCAGGAGGACTGGGACAGTCTGTCGGATTGGGGCCAGGTGGTTCGCGCCCTCAAGCTGGGGTCGAACGAAGCGCCCCTGGCACTGTGGATGGGAGCGCTGGAGCGCTACAGCCTGCTGTCCGGGCACCTGGTGCGGCGCTACTCGAACCGCATCAATCCCGACTACCACCCGGCAGGAGGCTTCCTCACCGGGACGCTCGGCCCGCTCTACGTGGAGGCCTTCGCCTCGGACGTCCTTGGCGCACGGCTCTTCGGAGTGGAAGCCGAGGTGGACCTGGAGCACGTCCTCTTCGGCCGGCCCGCCCAGGCCGGACGGTACACGCTGGCCGTGTCCGCCGTGCACGACGGGGGCAGGGGAGAGGGGACCTCGCCTGAGATCACGCTAGCCCACCTGGACGGGACCGCGGTGGTGTGGACGCGTCCGGGCTTCGAACTGCACCTTCTTGCCGGCTGGGGTGGCCGTCCCGGAACGGGAGGCGCCTGGGGCGCGGTGGCCGGAGTGGGGGCGGACGCGGAGACAGCGGGGTTGAACGCGCGGCTGCGCCTGGAGGCGCGACGGCAGCATGGGGGCTTTCGCCAAGGTGCTTTCGGTCCGGACTACGAACTGGCGCGCTTTCGCGCGGTGGGCGCTTGCAGACAACCTCTGGCCCAGACGCCATTTCCAGAAGGGGCCTCTGTCTACGCCGAAGCAGACGTGGGGTGGGACGCGGAGCAGTTGGTAGGGAGGATGCAGCGTCATCTGACCTTCTCCTGGGCAGTGGAGGTCTTCACCTGGGGCCGCGTGGACACGGACGGACGCCTCGCCCTCCAACTCTTCGATCGGAACCTGGAACTCGCCACGAGCGTGCTGGGAATGGGCCTGGGTCAGCCGGGGGCCCGCTACCTCGTGTCCGGAGACCTGCGCTGGCGCTTCGCGGGCAGGTTGTACGTGCTGGGACAGGGAGGGACGCTGTTGTTCCCGGAGGCGGACGGAGCGCTGCGTCCGGGCGTCTATGCCTCGCTGGGCGTGGGGGTGGACCATGCGCGCTGAGCTGCTGCTGTTGAGCGCGGTCCTGTTCGTCACGGGCTGTGCTTCCGGCCATCCCAGCATCCTGAGGCAAGCTTCGGGTGCGGTGCCCTTGCGTCGTCATCACGTCGAGCGCTCCCTGGACACGGATGCCGCGCGGAGCACTCGGGTCCAGGTCGCGGAGCCTGCCATCATCCACGGCACCGCGGAGGCGGATGCCTTCGAGCGCTTGCTGGTGCTCGCGGGGCTGGATCCCTGGGACGATCTGCCCTTGCGTGCGTCCGCGCTGGTACCGACGCAGGCCGCGAGGTTGTTGTCGGTGTTGCTGAAGAAGCCCGTGACCCTGGGCAACTTCCCGCCTCGCATGGGCGCGAGCCTGCTGCTGCGCGAGGTGCTGGAGGACGGCAGCGTGTCGCGGGAAGACCTCCTGCGCCGGACGGCCCGCCTCGAACGGCTCGTGGTGTTGAGACCTGACGGCTATCTCGCGTGGGTCATCAACGGACGCACGCAGCAGCGCGTGGGGCCGGTGGAGTGGAAGGGCGGCGCCTTCGTCGCGCTGGGCTTCGAGCTGGGGCGCTTCTACATCGACACCGGTGGCGTGTTCCGGCCAACGGATGAGCAGCTCCAGCCCGTGTTCAGTGGGTTCGTCGTGGAGGTGTACGACGACGCGGACATCATCAGCCGCTCGCTGGACGGCGCAGGGGACGCGTTCTTCGAACTGGCCATGTCCATCGGGAAGTTCTTCACCTCACCCACGGACAGCCTCCTGGCACTTCAACATCTGCCAGAGGGCATCGCCGACCTCGTCGCTTCCTCGCCCGAGTACCTGGAGCGCTTCATGTCCATGACTCGAGGAGAGCAGGTAAGGGCCGTCGCGAAGCTGTTGACGACGCTCTATGCCGGAGGGGGTGTCGCAAAGGGCTCCACTGGCGCCCTGACCACGGCGATGGGAGGAGCGGAAGCCCTGCTCCCCGTGCTGTCCCTCACTGGCGAAGGAGCGCTGGTGATGGAGCGCGTCGCGGTTCCCGTGGGGCGGATGGCCTACGCGGTGGGGGCAGGCGTTGGAGGGCTTTATGTCCTTTCCACGGCGGAGACGGGGGGCGGAAGCGGTTTGAAGGTCGCGCCACCCGAGCGCGTCGTGAACGACCTCAAGGATTTCTCGGGGAAGCGATTCCAGGCGGGTTCCGAGACGTTCCTGCTCGACAAGAAAGGGCTCCAGCACATCCTCGAGCGGCACCACCCGCGGTACTGGAATGGGACGACGAAAGCGTCTCAGAGTTTCTTCGGCGCGAAGATGGGCTTCGAGGACGTGATCCGTGCCATCGAGGCGGTTCTTCAGCAGAACCGGGAGCGGATGGTCGGCCGAGGAACGCGGGGGATGTACCAACTGAGGGGGACCGTCGATGGAGTAGAGTACATCCTCGGGCTCAACCAGGGCCGGGTCGGCCAGTTCTACCCTCGATAGGTATGATCAAACTCGCCACATACATCCGGCAGGGAGAGGACTTCGTCCCAATCGATGCCTTCATCGGTCCAATCCGCGACGAGGACTACATCGAGGGCGCCATGGAATTCTCCATTGATGGGCGCTTGATGCTGACCCGGCAGGAGTGGGACTACATCGATCAGCTTTGGGCCTATCTCGTTGGAGGCATGGCTGAGCTTCAGCGGGGGGATGATTTCCAGACCTTCTTCCCCGATCAACCCATCGAACTGAGCGTCACACCCGATGAGGGAGGGAGACGCGCCACGGTCCGAGTCGTCGTGGGGGAGGACGTTCGCGAAGCATCGGTCGACCCCGCCGTCCTTGTTGCTGAGGTCCTAAAGGAGGCCAGGCGCTTCTTCGAGCGGATTCAGAAGGTGCTGCCCCGTGAGGCTTACGAACAGACGCTCCAGGAGATCTCCACGCTGGAACAAGCCCGGCTGCCGTGAGCCCGCGTCAGTTCCCTCCAGCCCCCTCCAGCCAAGGGAGCACCCCACATCCTGGCCCTGTCAGGGGACGCATGTAGTACGAAGCATTCCCCTTTCACGGTGACGCTGTGCGCCTCCTCTCGCTCCAGGTCCAGGACTTCCGCAACCTCCCGACGGTGCAGCTCGCACCCAGCCCTCACGCGACCATCGCCGTGGGCCAGAACGGGCAGGGGAAGACCAACCTCCTGGAGGCGCTCTACTTCCTCGCCACCCTCAAGCCCCTTCGCGCCGGACGCCTCTCCGAGCTCGTCCGCTGGGGCTCCTCCTCCGCCCGCGTCACCGGCCGCTTCCTCCTCAAGGGCGCCGAGCGCGAAATCTCCGTCGAGGTCGGCGGCGGCACCCGCCAGGCCCTCGTGGACGGCAAGAAGGCCTCCAGCCTGGAGGACTACTTCGGCGGGGTCTCCGTCGTCGCCTTCACCCCGGACGACCTGGAGGTCATCAAGGGCGGCCCCGACGCGCGCCGTGCCTTCCTCGACCGCGCCGTGTTCAACCGCTTCCCCGCCTTCCTCAAGGAAAGCCGCGAGTACGCCCGCGCCCTCAAGAACCGCAACCGCCTGCTCCGCGACGGCGCCACGGTCGACGCCGCGTACCTCGATGCGTACGACGAGACCCTCGCCCGCTCGGGCGCCCGCCTCTACGCCCGCCGCCGCGCGCTGATGGCCGAGTTCGCGCCCCGCGCCCAGGCCACCTTCGCGTCCATCGGCCGCACCGCCGACCCTGCCGTCTACGGCTACCACCCCGCGCACCTCGGCGCCGACTTCGCCCAGGCCGACGAGGCCGCGCTCGCCTCCGCCCTGCGCGAGGCCCTCTCCGCGCGCCTGCGACGCGACCTGGACCGCGGCTTCACCTCCGTGGGCCCGCACGTGGACGACGTCTCCGTGACGCTGGGCGGCCGCAGCGCGCGCGCCTACGCGAGCCAGGGCCAGCAGCGAGCCCTGGTGCTGGGGTGGAAGATTGCTGAGATTGAAAACCTGGAGGCCGCCATGGGCTTCCTCCCCCTGCTGCTCCTGGATGACGTCTCCAGCGAGCTGGACCCCGAGCGCAATGCCTATCTCATGGGCTACCTCGCCCGGAGCGGCGCGCAGGTCTTCCTCACCACCACCGACGCGGGGCTCGTGCGAGCCGCCGCCGCCAGTGACACCCTCTGGCTCACCGTCCACGCAGGACAGGTGGCCACCGAGCAAACCCCGTCACAACCCTAGTGCGCCCGCCGCCGCTGCCAGGGCCAGTGCACCGGCCCCCGCCGCGCGTGGCGATGTGGCAACTCCTGCCGCGTCACGTGCCCGAAGTACTCGAAGCGGAACTCCGCCCAGAGCATCCCGAACGCCACCGCGAACAGGAACACCGCCAGGGTCAGCCACCACACGGTGCCCGTCGCCAGCGCGGCGATGAACAACACCCCCAGCGCCGCCGACACCCCCAGCGACACGTCCCGCAGGCGCTTCGACTCGCTGAAGGCCATCCCCATCGCCAGCACGGAGATCGCCAAGAGCGGCCACGCCAGCCAGTACGACGTGCGCGCGTACAGATTGGCAATCGACAGCAGGAACAACCCGAATCCGAATATCGCCAGTCCGCCGTCCATCGAATCCTCCTCGTGAGAATCCCCCGGCTCCCGGCTGAACATGCGCCTTCCCCGGGCCCGCATGCAGCCCGGCTTCCCCAGTCCGACCGGGGACACGCCGGGAGAGCGGCCCCCGGCACAGGGCTCGGAATACAGGGCCCGTGCCTCCGGTCTCCTTCGTGTCCCCACGAACCCGCGCGCACCCGACGCCCGGAGTCCTGACGGGGCGCCGGGCCCTCGTCCGGCGCGCGTCCGTGAGTCGACGTTCCCCCAGACGAAGTTCTTGCGGACCCGCCGGGCGTGCACCATGACCATGCCCGCCGTCCCACCGGGCCCCTCCGGGACGAACGAAATGGTGCCATGCCGCGCTTGCTGCTGACGCTCGTGCTGTCCGCCCTCCTCGCGGGGTGCCACCGCGCGACGTTCGAGGACTCGGTGCTCCAGAAGTCCGACGTGAAGTACCGCGTCGGCCCGCTGTCCAACGACGTCTGGGAGCGCCGCGGCTTCGACGACAACGACCTGGCCTTCGTGGAGCGGGGCGACACCGGCCGCGTCATCGCCACCAACTCCACCTGCAAGGACCACGACGACCCGTCCCTCCAGGTCCTCACGAAGCACCTGCTCATGGGCTTCACCGAGCGCCAGGACCTGGGCCAGCGCGCCTTCACCCTGGACGGCCGTGAGGCCCTCCGGAGCCGCTACGTCGCGAAGCTCGACGGCGTGCCCATCTCGCTGGAGCTGGTGGTCCTCAAGAAGGACAACTGCGTCTTCGACTTCAGCTACGTCGCCCCCGTGGGCACCGCGGATGCGCGGATGGCGGACTTCGAGAGCGTCTTCCAGGGCTTCCACGCGGAGCGCCAGCGATGATGCCCGAGGCGAAGCTCTTCTCCGGCGGCCCCAGCCTCAAGGAGCGCCTGAAGGAGCGCATGGAGTCCCTGGGCGCCCTGTCCGTCATGACGGGCCAGGTGTTCAGCCGCGCCGTGCGCCCGCCGTACGACTGGGCCGGCCTCGTCTTCCACACCGAATCCCTGGGCGTGCGCTCGCTGCCCATCGCGCTGCTCACCGCGACGTTCGCGGGGCTCGTCATCTCCCTGCAGTTCGGCTACTTCCTCGCGCGCTTCGGCGTGCAGTACACCGTGGGGCGCGTCGTCATCCTCACGCTGTTCCGCGAGCTGGCCCCCGTGCTCACCGCGCTCACCGTGGGCGCGCGCATCGGGTCCGGCATCGCCGCGGAGCTGGGCTCCATGACCGTGACGGAGCAGGTGGACGCCATCCGCGCGCTGGGCGCGGACCCGCTGCGCAAGCTGGTGGTGCCGCGCGTGTTCGCGTGCCTCATCGTGCTGCCGGTGCTCACCGTGTTCTCGGACGTGGTGGGCCTGGTGGGCGGCGCGCTGGTGGTGAAGTCCCAGTACGGCATCTCCCTGGACCAGTTCTTCCAGGGCGCGCTGGACGCGGTGCTGATGGGGGACTTCGTCTCCGGCGTCATCAAGGGCGCCGTGTTCGGGCTCATCATCGGCCTGGTCGGCTGCTTCAAGGGGCTGGCGGTGGAGGGCGGCACGGAGGGCGTGGGCCGCGCCACCACGCAGACGGTGGCCATCACCTCCGTCACCGTGTGCCTCGCGGACTTCTTCATCACGAAAATCACGCTCTACTTCTGAAGCCGCCCGCACCATGCGCAAGGCCCGCTCCCACCGAGACCCCGCCGTCCCGTTCAGCTTCCGCAAGCCCACGCCGGGCGAGGAGCTCATCCGCTTCGACGGCCTCATCAAGCAGTTCGGCGCCAAGCGCATCTACGACGGCGTGGACCTGGACGTGCGCGCCGGAGAGACGCTGGTGGTGCTGGGCGGCTCCGGCGTGGGCAAGAGCGTGCTGCTCAAGTGCCTCATCGGCCTCCTGCACCCGGACGGCGGCAGCATCCTCTTCGAGGGCTACGACGTCGCGAAGTTCTCCGAGGAGCAGTTCCTGGAGGTCCGCAAGCACGTGGCCATGGTGTTCCAGGGCGCGGCGCTGTTCGACTCGCTCAGCGTGGCGGAGAACGTGGCGTACCCCCTGCGCGAGCACTTCAAGAAGATGACGCGCGGGGAGATCCAGAAGCGCGTGGCGGAGAAGCTGGAGCTGGTGGACCTGCCCAACACGGAGAAGCTGATGCCGTCGGACCTGTCCGGCGGCATGCGCAAGCGCGTGGGCCTGGCGCGCGCCATCGCGACGGACCCGGAGGTCATCCTCTGGGACGAGCCCACGACGGGCCTGGACCCCGTCACCACGCAGACCATCAACGAGTTGATTGATTCGATGAAGCAGCGCCTGGGCGCCACTTCCATCGTCGTCACGCACGACATGGTGAGCGCCTTCGTGCTGGCGGACCGGATGGCCATGCTGGCCAACCGGAAGATCGTCCAGGTGGGCACCCCGGAGGAGATGCGCCGCTCCCAGGTGCCGGAGGTGCGCGCCTTCATCGACGCGCGCCGCCTGGAGCTGAACCCCCGGGGAACACCATGAGTCTCTTCACCTCGACCTCGAAGGAAAAGCGCCTGGCCGTGCGGGCGGGCCTCTTCGTCGCCATCGGCCTCGCGGTGGCCGGCGTCGTCGTCTTCTTCATCGGCCGCGAGTCCAACCTCTTCCAGCGCCAGGTCATCTTCCACGCCTACTTCACGAGCGTGGACGGCCTGAGCGACCAGTCCCCCGTGTGGATTGGCGGCCTGAAGGTGGGCCGCGTGAACAGCGTGTCCTTCTCCCCGGACTTGAAGGACAGCCGCCTCCAGGTGGAGTTCCAGGTGGCCAGCGCCTACGCGAACCGCATCCGCGCGGACTCCGTGGCCCGGCTCACCAGCATGGGCGTGCTGGGCGACAAGGCGGTGGACATCTCCCTGGGCAGCGCGGACCAGCCGGCCGTGGAGCCCGGCGGCGTCATCCAGTCCAGCAGCGGCGGGGACCTGTCCAAGCTGATGACCAGCGCCAGCCGCGTGATGGACAACTCCGTGGAGATCAGCGAGTCCCTCAAGGAGGCCGTGAAGGTCTACACGAACCCGGAGCTGTCCAGGGACCTGGCCAAGAGCGTCGCCTCGCTGCGCTCCATCATGGAGGAGGTGGAGAAGGGCAACGGCGCCCTGCACGCCCTCATCTACGACCCGCGCACGGGCCAGGAGGTGAACACGCTGCTCGCCAACGCGTCCGGCGCCGCGAAGCGCATGGACGGCGCCCTGGGCCACGTGGAGGCCATCCTGGGCGAGGTGCGCCGCGGCGACGGCACCGCGCACGCGCTCATCTACGGCCAGGACGGCGCGGTCGCGATGCGCGAATTGGGCGAGGCCGCCAGCCAGCTGGCGGGCCTCCTGGAGGACGCGAAGAAGAGCCCCAACGGCGCCGTGCACCAGCTCATCTACGGCGACGCGAAGGGCATGTTCGCGGACCTGGGCAGCGCCGCCGCGGACATCAAGACCATCACCGCCACCGTGGCCAAGGGCGACGGCACCCTGGGCGCGCTCGTCAACGACCCCACGGTGTACGACGACCTGCGCGAGGTGCTGGGCAACGTGAAGCGCAACCGCATCCTCCGCGCGCTGGTGCGCTTCTCCGTGAGCAACCACGAGTCCCTGGACCAGGTGGGCGCCCCGCAGACGGCGCCCACCCCGCTCACGCCCGCCGCCGACGCGGGCGACCCCGCCGCTCCGGCCCCCACGCCCACCTCAACGCCCTGAGCCAACGCCCCGAGCCATCCGGCCGCGTCAGGATTGCCGGGGTGCGAAACGCTACCCGCGTGAAAGACAGACCCCCAATGCTTCACGCGGCGAGACACCGTGTGACCCCATACGGTTTTGCAATGTTTCCAAGACTGTCTGTGTATTGACTTGGATGGGTTTGAAGGCGTATTTCCCGCTCCCCCTGCTTTTCAAGGAGTTGGGAACAATGCTTCGTCACGTCGCGCAGCGCAGTGGCCGTGTCGCGGTGGTCCTTGGCACGCTGATGTCCCTGGCGGGTTGCAGCAGCGCCCCGGCTCCGGAGGAGCAGGCTCCCCAGACTCCGGCGGAGGAGACCGCCACCCAGCAGGCCATCCCGCACCGCGGCTGCGCCACCATCGAGCCGTCGGCCGATGAGAAGCTGGAGATTGAAGCGGCGCTGGCGGCCCGTGGCGTGAGCGCGAAGCGCGCGGTGGGCTCCGTGAACGTGCCCGTGTACTTCCACGTCATCCGCAAGGGCACGGGCATCTCCAACGGCGACATCCCGGACTCGCAGATCACCAGCCAGATGAACGTGCTGAACGCGGCGTACGCGAACACGCCGTTCCGCTTCACGCTGGCCGGCACGGACCGCACCACGAACAGCACCTGGTTCAACCTGGCCCAGGGCAGCAGCGCCGAGCGCTCCATGAAGTCCACCCTGCGCAAGGGCGGCAAGGAGTCGCTGAACATCTACACGGCGAACCTGTCCGGCGGTCTGCTGGGCTGGGCGACCTTCCCCTCCAGCTACACCAGCAGCCCGTCCATGGACGGCGTGGTCATGCTGTACAGCAGCGTCCCCGGCGGCACGGCGTCCCCGTACAACCAGGGCGACACGGGCACGCACGAGGTCGGTCACTGGGTGGGCCTGTACCACACGTTCCAGGGCGGCTGCGCCAGCCCGGGTGACTCCGTCAGCGACACGCCTCCGGAGGCCTCGCCCGCGTACGGCTGCCCCGCCGGCCGTGACACCTGCTCCGGCGGTGGCGCGGACCCCATCTACAACTTCATGGACTACACCGACGACAGCTGCATGAACCAGTTCACCGCCGGCCAGAGCGCCCGCGCGGACAGCCTGACCGCGACGTACCGCTAAAAAAAGCGCGGCGGTTGTGGCCGATGTGACGACGCCGGGGTCCCCGATCAGGGGGCTCCGGCGTTTTCCATTTTCGGGGTGAATCACGGACAGGCCGTATCCCGGCCTGTGACGCTTGGTTTGTGTTCAACGGGTTTCGCCTGGAATTCATTTTTACCGCACCCGTTGACTAGAACTGTTTCATACGTGTATTGGTGTCTCCCCCACTTTTCGAGGAGTCGGGAAACAATGCTTCGTTTCGTCGCGCAGCGCAGTGGCCGTGTCGCGGTGGTCCTTGGCACGCTGATGTCCCTGGCCGGTTGCAGCAGCAGCGCCCCGGCTTCCGAAGAGCAGGCCCCGGCGGAGGAGACCGCCACCCAGCAGGCCGTGCCGCACCGTGGCTGCGCGACCATCGAGCCGTCGGCCGATGAGAAGCTGGAGATTGAAGCGGCGCTGGCGGCCCGTGGCGTGAGCGCGAAGCGTGCGGTGGGCTCCGTGAACGTGCCCGTGTACTTCCACGTCATCCGTCAGGGCACGGGCATCGCCAACGGCGACATCCCGGACTCGCAGATCACCGCGCAGATGAACGTGCTGAACGCGGCGTACGCCAACACCCCGTTCAAGTTCACGCTGGCCGGCACGGACCGCACCACGAACAGCACCTGGTACAACCTGCGCAGCGGCTCGGCGGCGGAGAAGAAGATGAAGTCCGCGCTGCGCAAGGGCGGCCCGGAGTCGCTGAACATCTACTCCGCGAACCTGAGCGGCGGCCTGCTGGGCTGGGCGACCTTCCCCTCCAGCTACGCCCGTCAGCCGTCCATGGACGGCGTGGTCCTCCTCTACAGCAGCGTCCCCGGCGGCACGGCGTCCCCGTACAACGAGGGTGACACGGGCACGCACGAGGTCGGTCACTGGGTGGGCCTGTACCACACGTTCCAGGGCGGCTGCGCCGAGCCGGGCGACTCCGTCAGCGACACGCCGCCGGAGGCCTCGCCCGCGTACGGCTGCCCCGCCAACCGTGACACCTGCGCCGGCGGCGGCGCGGACCCCATCTACAACTTCATGGACTACACCGACGACAACTGCATGAACACGTTCAGCGCCGGCCAGGTGGCCCGCGCGGACAGCCTGACCGCGACGTACCGCTAGTCCTCGGCTTCGCTTCCTGAAGTCCCCGACGCCGGAGCCCCTACTGCACGGGGGCTCCGGCGTCTTCCTTTTCCAGCGTGGACAAGCCGGGCCCGCGCTGGCCACAGTGGGGGACCGCCCTCCACTGTCCGGAGGGCGCTTCCAGGAGGGTTGGGGCCGTGAGAGACCTGTTGATGATTCCCGGGCCGGTGGACGTGGACGCGGAGGTGTTGCAGGCGCTGTCCGCGCCGGTGCCCGGGCACCTGGACGCGGGCTTCATCGCCACCTTCGGCCGGGCCCTGAAGCGCCTGCGCGAGGTGTCGCTCGCCCCCGGCGCGCAGCCCTTCGTCGTCTCCGGCAGCGGCACGCTGGCCATGGAGCTCGCCGTGGCCAACCTCATCGAGCCCGGAGACCGCGCGCTGGTGGTGAACACCGGCTACTTCAGCGACCGCATGGCCCACATCCTGGAGCGCCACGGCGCGAAGGTGACGCACGTGCGCGCGGCGGCCGTGGGCGGTGCGCCGGACGTGGCCGGGGTGGAGGCGGAGCTGCAAAAGGGCGGCTTCAAGCTGATGACCGTCACCCACGTGGACACCTCCACCGCGGTGCTCGCGCCGGTGGAGCCGCTGGTGAAGGCCGCGCGCCAGCACGGCGTCCTGGCCGTGGTGGACGGCGTGTGCGCCACCGCCGGCGAGTCCTTCCACCAGGACGCGTGGGGCGCGGACGTGTACCTCACCGCCAGCCAGAAGGCGGTGGGCGTGCCCCCGGGCCTGGCGCTCCTCACGGTGAGCCCCCGCGCGCTCGCCGCGTGGAGGGCGCGCAAGGCCCCCGTCGCCAGCGTGTACGCGGACTGGGCGGAGTGGCTGCCGGTGATGGAGGCCTACGAGTCCGGCAAGCCCGCCTACTTCGCCACCCCGCCCACGTCCCTGGTGTGCGCGCTGGACGTGAGCCTGGGACAGATTCTCGCGGAGGGCATGGAGGCCCGCTTCGAGCGCCACCGCCGGATGGCCCGCGCCTTCCGCGCCGCCTGGAGCGCGCTGGGCCTCAAGGGGGTGCCCACCTCCGAGTCCGTGGCCGCCAACACCCTGAGCGCCGTGTACTACCCGGAAGGCGTGGACCCCTCCTTCGTGGGCCGCGTGAAGGCGCAGGGGGTGGCCATCGCCGGCGGCCTCCACCCGGAAATCAAGACGCGCTACTTCCGCGTGGGCCACATGAACCGCGTCAGCGCCGGGGACGTGCTCGTCACCGTGGGCGCCATCGAGCGGGCCCTCCACGCCGCCGGCCACCGCGCCGCCGCCGCGGGGACGGGCCTCGCCGCCGCCCAGGCCGCGCTCTCGGGGTGAGGCCCGGGTGAGGGCCCTGACCCCCATTTCCTTCTCAGGCCACAAGAAAAGTCATCCGCGCTCCCATTAGATTTGTGTAAGCTGCTGGATAATGTCAGGTACTTCAGGGCTTACGTGAATTCCTTGTCGTTTTAATGGAAATGTGTGATTTGGCTGCACGGTGTGAGCGGGGCGTGGGCCCCGGCACCTGTGAGGGGGAAGGGCTGCGCTGGTGGAAGGGACCCGGACACCGGGTGGGCCGATTCCAGCGCCTGATGTGAGTGGAGGTCGGTATGGATCGCGGACCGGTGGAAGGTTCGTCGAGGGTGGTGGGCGGGGAGGATGAGAGCGCGGCGTGGCACCTGATGGAGCGGTGCCTGGCCGCGACGCCGGAAGACGGGGCGCGAGGGATGTTCTTCCAGGGCGTGGTGGGGGTGGTGGGCTTCCTCCAGGGCGAGACGGCCACGAAGAGGTGCCTGGCGGCGTCCGGGCTGAAGGAGCTGAACGCCGCGGAGCTGTACCCGGTGACGCGCTTCCTGGCGATGTCCGCCGAGGCGACGCGGCTGCTCAAGCCCCAGCTGGGGGACTGGGCCCAGTCGCTGCGCTACATCGGGACGCAGGCCACGGTGGACTTCCTGGGCTCCATGTTCGGCCGGGACCTGATGCAGGCGGCCGGCCGCAACCCCCGGAAGATGCTCCAGCACATGGTCGAGAACTACCGCGTCGCCGTGAGCTACGGCGAGCGCGGCGTGCTCTGGACGGGGGACCACAGCGCCCGCTTCGTGATGCGCCGGGACTTCATGCCCGCGCCGTACCACGAGGGGGTGCTCCAGGCCGCCCTGGAGGCCGTGGGGGCCCAGGACGTCCAGGTGCACGGCCGGCAGCTGTCCCTGCTGGACACCGAATACGACGTCTCCTGGTAGTCCGGGCGCACCCCACCCGCTGCGTGGGGCCTCTTCGCGGGACGTTCACCAGCCAGCGCTCGGTGCTGAACGTCCACCATTTCTCCCGCTGGCGTGACAGGGAGGGCCACTAGCATGTGGTGAAAGAGGCCCACCCCACGGGAGGAGTCACGCGAATGGAGACTGGTGGGGCATGGGCATGACGCCCTTCCGGCTGTTGCTGGTGGAGGACAGCGTCAACGACGCGGCGCTGGTGATGGCGGAGCTGGAGCAGGCGGGCTACCTGCCCACGACCCGGCGCGTGGACTCGCTGGAGGCGCTGCGGGACGCGCTCACCGCCGAGCCGTGGGACCTGGTGCTGTGCGACTACCGGCTGCCGCGCTTCAGCGCGCTGGACGTGCTGGCGCTGCTGCACGGGCAGGAGCGGGACGTGCCGCTCATCGTCCTGTCCAGCCAGCTGAGCGAGGAGCAGGCCGTCACGCTGATGAAGGCGGGCGCGCGCGACTGCTTCTCCAAGGACCGGATGGCCCGGCTGGGCCCGGCGGTGGCGCGCGAGCTGGAGGAGACGCGCGTGCGGCGCGAGCGCGCGCGGGCGGAGGTGGACCGCGACATCCTGGCGAAGGCCAGCGAGCTGCTCACCGCGTCCCTGGAGCAGGCGGCCCGGCTGGACCAGCTGGTGCAGCTGCTGGTCCCCCGGGTGGCGGACTGGTGCGCCTTCTTCCTCCAGGACCCGGACCAGGGCGGCCTGCGGCTGGTGGCGCTGGCGCACCCGGACGCGGAGCGGCGCGCCCATGCGTGGAAGCTGGACCAGCGCTTCCCGCTGGACCCCCAGGCCGCCGCGGGCCCCGCGCACGTGCTGCGCACCGGCCAGCCGGAGTTCATGCCGGACGTGCGCAAGCGCCCGGAGCCCATCACCCGGGACGCCGCGCACCAGCGCGCCATCGAGGGGCTGGGGCTGCGCTCGGTGGTGAACGTGCCCCTGCCCGGCAACGAGGGCCGGCTGGGCGTGCTGTCCATGGGCACGCTGGGCGAGCGCCTGCTCTCGCCGGTGGACCTGGCGCTGGCGCAGGAGCTGGCGCGCCGCACGGGGCTGGTGCTGGAGAACGCCCGCCTCTTCCAGGAGGCGCGCGAGGCGGTGCGCCTGCGCGACGAGTTCCTCACCGTGGCCGCGCACGAGCTGCGCACGCCCCTCACCACGCTGCGGCTGCAGCTGGGCACCCTCTTGCAGCGCTCGGAGGCGCACCACCTGGAGCCGGACGTGGTGACGCGCCTGGAGCGCAGCGTGCGCCAGGTGCGCCGGCTGGGCACGCTGGTGGAGGGGCTCTTGGACGTGTCCCAGCTGTCCAGCGGCGAGCTGTCGCTGATGCCCGAGCGCTTCGACCTGGAGGAGCTGGTCTCCGAGGTGCTGGAGCGCTTCCAGGCGGAGGCGCGCGCGGCCGGCTGTGAGCTGCGCCAGTCCCCCCGCCGCGGGCTGTGGGGGACGTGGGACCGGCTTCGGGTGGACCAGGCGGTGGCGGCGTTGATATCCAACGCGCTCAAGTTCGGTCCGGGACGGCCGGTGGAGGTGGACGTGGGGCGGGAAGGGGGCTTCGCGCGCATCCAGGTGCGTGACCGGGGCATCGGCGTGCCCGTGGACCAGGTGGAGCGCATCTTCGAGCGCTTCGGCCGCGCGGTCAGTTCGCATTCATATGGAGGCCTGGGCCTGGGGCTGTACCTGGCCCGCCGCGCGGCGGAAGCGCACGGCGGACGGGCCTGGGCGGAGCCGGCCGCGGGAGAGGGCGCGCGCTTCACGCTGGAGCTGCCGCTGGAGAAGGAGACGCGCGAGTGAGCCGGCCGCTGTTGGTGGTGGATGACGACACGGACCTGCGGGAGGCGCTGGAGGAGGTCCTGCGCGACGCGGGCTACACCGTGCTGGGGGCGGGCAACGGCCTGCAGGCGCTGGAGGTGCTCCGCCGGGAACCGACGCCGCCCGCCCTGGTGCTACTGGACATGATGATGCCGGTGATGGACGGCGCGACCTTCGGACGTCAGATGCGCCAGGTGGACGCGTGGCGCGACATCCCCGTGCTCGTCTTCTCCGCCTCCGCCAACGCGCGCCAGGTCGCGGAGGAGATGGGCGCCTGCGGCTACCTGCGCAAGCCGGTGGACGTGGACACCCTCCTCAAGGCCGTGGCGGCCAACAAGGCCCCCGAAGCCTCCTGACACTCCGGGTGGGGGTTGGCTCGCGGGCGGCCTGGCTCGCGTGGGTTGACGCTGCGCGCGGGGGCTTGGTAAGTGCATCCTTAACACTTTCCCAGCGAGGCCTGTCAGATGAACCCCCACATGCTCGCCCAGCTCCTGGTCCAGCTCATCGTCATCATCGCGGTGTCGCGGCTGATTGGCCGCGGCGCGCGCTGGCTGGGGCAGCCCCTGGTCATCGCGGAGGTGGTGGCGGGCATCGCGCTGGGCCCGTCGCTCCTGGGCTGGCTGGCGCCGGACGCCATGCGCTGGCTGTTCCCGCCGGAGTCCATGCCGTTCCTGAAGATGCTGGCCGAGGTGGGGCTGGTGCTCTTCATGTTCCTCATCGGCCTGGAGCTGGACCCCAAGCTCCTGAAGGGGCGGGGCCACGCGTCGGTGGCCATCAGCCACTCCAGCATCGTCGTCCCGTTCGCGCTGGGCGCGGCGGCGGGCGCGCTGTGGCTGTACAAGTCGCTGTCCAGCCCGGACGTGCCGTTCTCCTCGTTCGTGCTGTTCATGGGCGTGTCCATGAGCATCACGGCCTTCCCGGTGCTGGCGCGCATCCTCTCCGAGCGCGGGATGATGCAGTCGAAGCTGGGCGCCATCGCCATCGCGTGCGCGGCGGTGGACGACGTGACGGCGTGGTGCATCCTGGCGTTCGTGGTGTCGCTGGTGCGCGCGTCGGACCTGGCGCACGCGGGGCTCACCACGCTGTTCGCGCTGCTCTACATCGGCTTCATGCTGTTCCTGGTGAAGCCGTTCCTCGCCCGGCTGGGCGCGCGCGTGGCCAACCGCGAGGGGCTCACCCAGAACGTGGTGGCCATCACCCTGGTGCTGCTGCTCGGGTCCGCGTGGACCACCGAGTCCATCGGCATCCACTCGCTCTTTGGCGCCTTCATGTTCGGCGCGGTGATTCCCAAGGAGGGCGGGCTGGCGGCGGCGCTGGCGGAGAAGCTGGAGGACGTGGCGGTCGTGCTGCTGTTGCCCGTGTTCTTCGCCTTCAGCGGCCTGCGCACGCAGATGGGCCTCTTGTCCACCCCGGAGGCGTGGCTCACGTGCGGCGCCATCATCGTCCTCGCGTGCCTGGGCAAGTTCGGCGGCAGCGCGGTGGCCGCGCGCCTCACGGGCCTGCGGTGGAAGGAGGCGGGCGCCGTCGGCATCCTGATGAACACGCGCGGCCTGATGGAGCTCATCGTGCTCAACCTGGGCCTGGACCTGGGCGTCATCTCGCCCACGCTCTTCACGATGATGGTCATCATGGCGCTGGTCACGACCTTCATGACCACGCCGCTCCTGAAGTTGCTGTATTCGCCGGAGGACCAGGCGCGCGAACAGATGGTGCAGACGCCGGACGTGCCGCTGCCTTCGTCTGCGTACACGGTGCTGCTGTGCGTGTCGCACGGGCAGGCCGGCCCGGGCATGGCGGTGCTGTCGCGCGCGCTGTCAGGTGAGCGCAACGAGGCGAACCTCTACGCGCTGCACCTCTTGTCGCCGGAGCGCTCGCTCAAGGCCCGCGGGGAGGAGGCGCTGGACCCCACGGCCGCGTCCGGTGGCGCGCTGGCGCCCCTGGTGGGCCGGGCGGAGAAGCTGGGGCTGTCGGTGCGGACGCTGTCGTTCGTGTCGTCGGAGCCCGCGCGGGACATCTGCCGCACGGCGCAGGCGAAGCGCGCGGACCTGGTGCTGCTGGGCTGGCACAAGCCGCTGTTCAGCCAGACGGTGCTGGGCGGCACGGTGC
The DNA here is from genome assembly GCF_042231735.1 of Corallococcus exercitus. Taxonomy (GTDB): domain Bacteria; phylum Myxococcota; class Myxococcia; order Myxococcales; family Myxococcaceae; genus Corallococcus; species Corallococcus exercitus_B. The sequence continues at coordinate 6,464,559 of NZ_CP102577.1, read as the reverse complement.
ACGAGGTCATGCAGGAGGCGGGCGGCGCGGTGGCGGTGCTGGTGGACCGGGGCCTCACGCAGGTGCGCCGGGTGCTGGTGCCCTTCGTGGGCAGCCGGCATGACCGGGCGGCGCTGGGGCTGGCGCGGCGGCTGGTGAAGCAGGCCGGGGCGGAGGTGACGGTGCTGCACGTGACCTCTCCCGAAGGCTCGGGCGCGGGCCGCGCGCAGGTGGAGGAGCTGTTCCCCGCGGACGAGGGCGCCGCCGTGAAGCTCAAGGTGGTGCGCCACGCGTCGCCGGAAGAGGCCGCGCTGGAAGAGGCGAAGGCGGGTTACGACCTCGTGGTGGTGGGCCTGGGGGCCGAATGGGGCCTGGAAGACCGGTTGTTCGGCGTGCAGCGCGAGCGCATCGTTCGCGACGCGCCCGCCTCGCTGCTGCTCGTGCATCACCCGGAGGGGGCGACGGTGCTGGCCCAGACCCCGGAGCAGTCCCGGACACAGGGCACGCCCTCGCAGACGACGCAGCCCGTAGGCGCGAGGAGCTGAGCGCCATGCACCTGGGAGCGACACTGCGGTTGTTGCGCGTCGACGCGGGCCTGTCCCTGCGCGACCTGGCACGGCGCATCGGCGTGTCCAGCGCGTACTTGAGCCGCGTGGAGAACGGCGTGGACGCGCCGCCTACGCAGGAGCGGCTGACGGCCATCGCCCGGGAGCTGGACGTGCCCCCGGGGCTGCTCATGGACGTGGCCAACCGGGTGAGCCCGTACGTGGCGGGCTACCTGGAGGACGTGCCCGCCGCGGGGACGCTGATGCTGGACATCGCGCGCCGCAAGCTCACCGGCGCGCAGCTGGCGCGCGTGCGGGCCTTCCTGGACGCGGAGTTCCCCCTGCGCGAGGTGCGCGGCGACGAACCCGTGCCGCCGCTGGCGCCGCTCTTGTCCCCGGAGCGGGTGGTGGTGCAGCTCTCCTGCGGGGACTACGAGGACGCGCTGGACGTGGCGGCCGGGCGGCTGGCGGCGGCCCTGCCCGGCGTGGACGCGGCGGCGCTGGCGCAGGGGCTGCGTCAGCGCGAGGGCGAGCTCCCGTCCCAGGTGGGCAACGGCGTCGCGGTGCCGCACGCGTTCGTGGCCGGGGCGGCCCCGGTGGCGGCGCTGGTGACGCTGGCCCGGCCCCTGAAGGTCGACGCGCCGGACGGCCAGCCCCTGCGGCTGGTGGTGGCGCTGGCGGACGGCCACGTGGGCCGCGCGCGGCTGATGCGGCTGGCGCACGTGGCGAGGCTCGCCGGGCGCGGGCTGGCGCACCGGCTCCACGGCGCGGAGGACCCCCAGCGGGTGATGGAGACGCTGGAGGAGCTGGAAGCGCTGCGCTAGCCCGCCTGCGGCACCCAGTGCTCCCAGGGACCGATGTCGCGGAAGCCCAGGTGGCGGTACACGCGCAGGCCCGCCGGGGTGGACTGGAGCACCATCGCGGTGCACCCGCGCTGGCGCGCCCCGGAGATGAGCCCGCGCATCACCGCCGACGCGAGCCCCAGCCCCCGCGCCTCCGGGTGGGTGGCCACCAGGTACACGCCCGCGGTGTCCGCCACGTCCACCGCCAGCCCGCAGGACAGGGCCTTGCCGTGCTCGCGCGCCACCACCGTGTGCACCGGCACGGGCAGCGGCGGCCGCCGCCAGACGGAGAGGATGTCCCGCCACTCCGGGCCGTAGGTCTGGATGTTGATCTCCACCAGGTCGCCCATGTCCTCCACGGTCTCCACCGGCACCCCGGGCGCCACGTCCGGCAGCTCGCGCAGCCAGGCCCCCATGGCCACGACGGTGAAGTCCGGCCGGTAGCCGCTGCCGCCCAGCACGCGCAGCGCGTCCCGCTGCCCCGGCGTCACGGTGACGCGCCAGCGTGAAAGCCCCAGCCCCCGGTAGAAGTCCGTGAGGGCCGGCAGCGCGGCGGCCAGCGCGTCCGCGTCCGTGAAGAGGACCTGCTGGAAGTGCGCGTCCTGGTACGACGGCAGGGCGAAGGCCTCCACTCCGGGGAGCCGCAGGTGGCGCAGCGAGCCGCGTTCGGACTGGAGGCGTTTGAAGGCGATGAGGTTGGTGAGCAGTCGAGAAGTGAGTTCGGCATCCGTCATGCGGGCCGGCAGCCTATGCACCGGGACGACGGCCAAAGAACAGCCCCAGAGGAAAGGACGCGCGCACGGTCCGCCAGGGGGTTAGGTTTCCATCCCTTCCGCCCCCGCCTTCCAAGCCATGACCCCGCGCTTCTTCTCATTCGATCCGCGTCCCACCCGAATCTCCCTCATCCTGGGCGCGTGCCTGCTGGCGGTCCTCACCGCCTGGGCCCTGGCGGACTACCGGGGCGGCGGGGGGCTGGTGGCCATGGCGCGGGCCGGCATCAGCGCCGGCCTGCTGCTGACCTTCCTCGTCTCCGTGCACCGCCTGCGCCCGCGCGCCGGGTGGGGCGTCACCCTGGATTCCGCGGGCGTGCGGGTGGCCCGGCCCTTCAGCGGCCAGCCGCTCGAATTGCACTGGGGACAGATTGATTCCGTGCGCCGGGTCGGCCGCAAGGGGAGCGTGCTCGGGCTCTTCTTGAAGGAAGAGGGAAGGGTGCTCGTGACGCGACATCTTTTCGCCCGCAAGGCTGTTTATGAAGAGTTGTTCGCGGCGCTGGAGGACCGCCTCCCGCCCTCGCGTTTCGACGCCTGATTCATGAATCTTTCCGCAGCCTTGCGTGGGCTCCCGGAGCTTGTCCGGGATGCCCGGTGGTGGTAGGCACAACAGGCTTGAGCCCTGTCGCAACGGCAGCCTTTCCCAAGGACACGCTTCACATGGAAAAGACCCCCGCTACCGGTGTCGCGCCGGCCGCGCCGCCCGCCGATTATGGGACGGACGCCATCACCAAGCTCGAAGGGCTGGAGGCCGTCCGCAAGCGCCCTGGCATGTACATCGGCGACACGATGACCTACGGGCTCCACAAGCTCGTCTACGAGGTCGTCGACAACTCGGTGGACGAGGCCCTGGCCGGCCACTGCACGGACATCGAGGTCGTCATCCACGTGGACGGCTCGCTCAGCGTCCAGGACAACGGCCGCGGCATCCCCGTGGGCCCGCACCCCGACCCCAAGTTCAAGGGCAAGGACACCCTGGAAGTGGTGCTCACGGAGCTGCACGCCGGCAGCAAGTTCGGCAACGGCGCGTACAAGGTGTCCGGCGGCCTGCACGGCGTGGGCGTCACCTGCGTGAACTTCCTGTCGGAGTGGTTCAAGGTCCGCATCCAGCGCGCCGGCAAGGTCTACGAGCAGTCCTACGCGCGCGGCGTGTCCAACGGCTCCCCGCAGGAAGTGGGCACCACGGACAAGCGCGGCACGATGATCCACTTCAAGCCGGACTCGCAGGTCATGGAGACGGTGGACTTCAACTTCGAGACGCTCAGCCAGCGCCTGCGCGAGCTGGCCTTCCTCAACGCGGGCCTGCACATCACCATCCGCGACGAGCGCACCCAGAAGGAGCACGACTTCAAGTTCGACGGCGGCATCTCCTCCTTCGTGGAGTACCTCAACAAGGCGAAGGAGGCGCTGCACGACAAGCCCGTCTACATCAAGTCGGAGCGCGAGGGCGTGTCGCTGGAGATCGCCATGCAGTGGAACGATGGCTACGACGAGCGCATCTTCACCTTCGCCAACAACATCAACACCCACGAGGGTGGCAGCCACCTGTCCGGCTTCAAGGCCGCGCTCACGCGCACGCTCAACAGCTACGCGGAGAAGGGCGGCCTCTGGAAGGACCTGAAGGAGACGCCCACCGGCGAGGACGCGCGCGAAGGCCTGTCCGCGGTCATCTCCGTGAAGCTCTCCAACCCCCAGTTCGAGGGCCAGACGAAGACGAAGCTGGGCAACAGCGAGGTGAAGGGCCTGGTCGAGCAGATGGTGAACGACCAGCTCGCGTCCTTCCTGGAGGAGAACCCGCCCCTCGCGAAGAAGGTCGTGGTGAAGATTGGCGACGCGTGCCGCGCCCGCATCGCCGCGCGCAAGGCCCGTGAGACGGTGCGCCGCAAGGGCGTGCTGGACGGCGGCGGCCTGCCCGGCAAGCTCGCGGACTGCCAGAGCCGCGACCCGCACGAGAGCGAGCTGTACATCGTGGAGGGTGACTCCGCGGGTGGCTCCGCGAAGCAGGGCCGGGACCGGCGCAACCAGGCCATCCTCCCCTTGCGCGGAAAAATCCTGAACGTGGAGAAGGCGCGCTTCGAGAAGATGCTGACCAGCGCCGAAATCGTCACGCTCATCACCGCGCTGGGCACGGGCATCGGGGCGGAGGACTACGACCCGGAGAAGGCGCGCTACCACCGCATCATCCTGATGACGGACGCGGACGTGGACGGCAGCCACATCCGCACGCTGCTGCTCACGTTCTTCTACCGGCAGATGCGCGAGCTCATTGACCGGGGCTACGTCTACATCGCGCAGCCGCCGCTCTACAAAGTCACGCGCAACAAGAAGGACAGCTACGTCAAGGACGAGCGCGCGCTCAACGAGTACCTGCTGCGCATCGCCGCGGAGCACTGCCGGGTGAAGACGCCCGCCGGTGAGCTGGGCGGCGCGGACTTCAAGGCGCTGCTGGAGAAGGTCATCACCTACGAGGAGCGGCTGGAGAAGCAGGCCAAGCGCCGCGACGCGCGCATCGTGGACGCGCTGGTGCAGGCCACCAACCTGCGCGCGGAGCTGCTGACGGACGAGGCCGCGGTGGAGGCGGAGCTGGCCACCATGCGCGAGTACTGCCAGCGGCGCATGCCGGAGGTGGTGGGCCGGCTGTCCATGCGGCTGGAGCAGGACGCGGAGCACCAGTCCAAGAAGCTGATGGTGCTGACGGACGTGAACGGCTCCATGCGCGAGTCCGTGTTCGACCACGCCTACCTGTCCTCGCCGGAGTACCTGGAGCTCGTCGCCCTGCGCGAGGTGTTCCACTCGCTGGGCAAGGCGCCCTATCGCGTGCAGGTGGACGCGGGCGAGGTCACGGCCTTCTCCGTGCAGGAGGTGCTGGCCGCGGTCCGCAAGGACGCGCAGAAGGGCCTGGGCCTGCAGCGCTACAAGGGTCTGGGTGAGATGAACCCGGAGCAGCTCTGGGAGACCACCATGAACCCCACCACGCGCACGCTGCTCCAGGTGCGGGTGGAGGACGCGGTGGAGAGCGACGACATCTTCTCGCTGCTCATGGGCGAGGCGGTGGAGCCCCGCCGCGAGTTCATCGAGCGCAACGCGCTGGACGTGCAGAACCTGGACATCTGAGGTCCACCGGCGCTCCGGCGCACGTCCCTGAAGTCCCACGCCGGGCCCCGGGTCCAAAGACCCGTGGGCCCGGTGCCCTTTCTAAGGCTCCGCGCCCACGCGCCCTTCCCATCCTTTTCGAGCCGGGCCGCGGATGCAGCACGGCGGCCCCCGTGAGCCCTTACGGAAGGAACCTGGCAACCAGTGACCAGCGCGAGGAGGCCCCCGCGCGCATGTTGAGGATGGCGGTGATGCCGATGACGCCCGCCATGGCGGCGATGTTCGCGATGCCGCCCGCGTCCAGCGCCCTCATCGTCTTCGCGGCCTTCTCCGGCGTGCCCGCGGTGGGCGTCAGGCCCGTCTCCACGGGGACGGCGCCCTCGGGGGCCTGCTTCGCCAGGAAGGCCCCGCCGTAGATGTTCGCCGCGCCCAGCGCCACGGTGGCGCCCAGCAGCACGTCCTTCGCGATGACCAGCGCGCGCGTGGTGGGGTCGATCTCCCGGCCCGTCAGCTTCGAGCGGCCCACCAGCCAGGTGATGGCCGCCAGGCCCACGGACGCCGCGTTGACGATGTTGAAGCCGTTCCAGGCGGCGTTCACCACCTGCCCGCGCTCCGACTTGGAGCCAATCACCTTCACCGCGGGGTTGAGGGCCACCTTGCCGAAGAGCGAACCGCCGAAACCCGCGGCGAGCCCCAGGTTGTGCAGCACCAGGCCGGTGGAGGACAGGACAGGCATCATGGACGGACTCCATTGGAGAAGAAGTGGATGTCCGTAAGGGTAGGCACGGGCCTCCGGCGCGGGAGCAGCGCGTCAGGGCGAGGCAGGTGTTGGATCTCACGTCGGCCCGCCGGACGTCCTCCCAGGCGGGGGCCCGGCTGCCCGGCCGCTGCTACCGCTCGGAGCGCTTGGCCCCGCGCAGCGCTTCCGCGCGCTCCTTGCGGGACATGTTCGTCACGTCGACGATGTCGAAGTCGAGCGCCCCCGCGTTGTCCCCCAGCTGGAGGTCGGGGAAGACGCAGCGCAGGTCCTGCACGCCGGACACCTGGTAGCGCTTGCCCGTCTCGAAGAGGCGGTGCGAGCTGCGCACGGACTCGGCCTTGGGGCCCTTCTCCACGCACAGCACCGTGTGCACGCGGCCCTGGGCGCCGGAGCGCACCTCCGCGAAGTCGTCGCGCACGGTGAAGGCGTAGGTGGACCTGGGGTTGAGCCCCTTGAGCAGCATCTGGTGCAGGGGCTTCACCTGCAGGGCGTTCTTGTCGGCCTCGAACAGCACCGAGCGGGGCGGGATGTACGCGGACTGCCGCAGGTGCACGCGCACGGAGCCGCGGTTGTCCTCGGGGCCGGTGTCGTCCAGGGCGAAGAAGTGGAGCTTCTTCGCGCCCTTGATGGTGCGCGGCGCTGCGCTGACGAAGCCCACGGCGTTGTCCGCCGGCAGGTCCCCTTCCGCGTAATAGACGAGCGTGCCGGACGCGGTGCCGTCGCCTTCCGCCAGCGCCGCGCTGCCCTCGGTCCACACGGAGTAGGCGGCCCCGGGCGACACGTCGATGGTGGCCGTCGGGTACTCCGGCAGGGGCAGCGCATTGTACATGGGGCGCAGCACCAGCAGGCGCGTGGGGTACTCCGTGTGCCGCATCTCGCGGTCGGGGAGCTCCGCTTCGGCCTCGGCCAGGGCCCCCGCGTCGGTGGAGGCCAGGCCCCCGTCCGCCTCCGTCGCGGTGCCCCCGTCCTCGCCGGGCGCGCTCGCGGCGGCGACGACGGCGGCGGCGGCGCCCGCGTCCGGGGCCGCGGCGCCCGCGTCGAGCGAGGCGGCGGTGGGAATCTCAGACACCATCTGGGTGGTGCCGGGCGCCACCTCCAGCTCCGCCTTGAGGTGGACCTCCGCCTGGTTGGGGGTGAAGCGCCGCGTCCAGGCGCGGTAGCCCGGCCGGGTGATGACGATGGTGTGGGGCATCGTCTGGTCCGCGCCGATGACGCGGCTGGGCGTGTTCCCCACCGGCCGGCCGTTGACGACGATGGCGGCCCCTTCCGGCTTGGAGGTGATCCACAGGACGACGGGCTCGTCCGCGCCCGCGGGGACTTCCGGCGGGGACAGGAAGTGGATCAGCAGGCCGATGAGGATGACCACGGCGGTGGCGCCGAACACCAGCATGCTCAGCTGGCGCACCTGCTTCACGCGCTTGACCTCGCGCTCGGCGGCCTCGGCGGCCAGCTTGTCGCGCGCGTCGTCCGCGGTGGTGCGGGCCCGGGGGGCCTCCTTCTCCTCGGGCTCCGGCGGCTCTGGCGGCTCCGGCGCGATGGCCGTCTCCACCGGCGTGTCACGCGGCGCGGCCAGGGTGGGCAGCGCCTGGGGCATCGCCGTGGGCTCGGTGCCGGAGTCGGTGTCCGGCTCGGGCGGGAGCTCGGGCGGCAGGGGGCGGCGGCCGGTGCCGGTGTTCTCGCGGGAGCCCCCCGGCGTCACGCGGCGCGCGCCGGTGGTGCTCTTGCGCACGGCGGTGGCCTGGGTGGCCGAGCGGCGCGGGGCGCTGCCATCCGTCGCGGGGCGCAGGCCGGACGCGCTGCTGGGGGAGCGCACGCCGGGGCTGGAGGGCCGCGCCACGCCCGGGCTGGACGCGCGGGCCACGCCGGGGCTGGACGGGCGCGCCGCGCCGTTGCTGGAGGGCATCCGCGCGCGGCCCTGCGAGGGCTCCGACCCCGGCGACTGCCACGCGGCCAGCTGCTCCTTGAAGCCGGGCGGCAGCTCCACCTTGCGTCCCTCGGCGGCCAGCTCCTCCGCGAAGAGGTACGTCATGAGCTGGCTCAGCATCGTGGGCGTGAAGCGCGGCGTGTCCCGGTAGAGCAGCTCCACCGCGGACTCGCTCAGGTCCTTCGCCGTCTGGTAGCGCGCCTCGCGGTCCACCGCCATGGCGTGCGCGACGATGGTCTCCAGCTCCTCGCCGATGGCCGGGTTGATGGCGGACGGGGGCAGGCAGTCGCCGGTGATGATGCGCGGCAGCACGGTGACGAACTCGCCCTCGAAGGGGCGCCGGCCGCAGAGCATCTCGTAGAGGACGATGCCCGCCGCGTACACGTCCGTGCGCGCGTCCAGGTCCTGCCGCCCCTGCGCCTGCTCCGGGGAGAAGTACGGGTACTTGCCCTTGAGCGTGCCGGGGGACGTCTTGGCCTCCACCGCGCTCGTCGCCTTGGCGATGCCGAAGTCGATGACCTTGACCTCGCCCTCGTAGGAGATGAGGACGTTGTCCGGGGACACGTCGCGGTGGACCAGGCCCAGCATCTGGCCGTCCTCGCCCACGTGGCGGTGCGCGTAGTCCAGGCCCTCGCACAGCTTGCTGGCGATGTGCAGCGCCAAGGGCTGCGGGAAGAAGCCGACGCCCGCTCGCGCCGCGCGCCGCAGCACCTTCGACAGGGGCTGGCCGTGCACCAGCTCCATGGCGATGAAGTACTGCCCGTCCACCTCGCCGAAGTCGAAGACCTGCGCGATGTTCCCGTGCGTCAGGCCCGCCACCAGGCGCGCCTCGCTGATGAACATCTCCACGAAGTCGTGGTCGTCCACGAAGTGCGGGAGGATCTGCTTGATGACGCAGGGCTTGGTGACGCCCATCGCGCCCGTCATACGCGCGCGGTAGGTGACCGCCATGCCCCCCGCGGCAAGCTTGGAGACCAGGACGTACTTGCCGAATTGCTGGGGACTGGGTTCTGCCACGGGCGGGGAGGCGGGGCCGGGATTGGGGAAGCCCCAGCATACTCCCCTTCCGGTGAAAGTCCCGGGCGCGCTCGCATGGCATGCGAAGATTTCGCTCCGGGTGGTGGAGGGGCTGCCACGGGCGCCCTGGTGGGTCGGAACCGCCCTCGGGTGGGAGGGGACGTCCCAGGTGGGTGGGCGGGGGGGCGTGAGGCGGACTGTTGCGCCGGTTCACACTTCTTCACGCTGCTTCGTTCAGCGCATTCCGGGGGCGGGGTTATCACCTGCGCCATTCCGGGCTTCGGGCCGGGGTGGGGGCGGTGGAAGGCCGTCCCCAGGGAAGCGAGACGACGGTCATGGGGCATGGGCGCCCGGTGTGGAGTGCGCGGGCCACCTTCGCGGTGGTGCTGGGGCTGGTGCTGGCCTCGGGGGTCGCGCGGGCGCAGGACGGCGGTGGCTGGCGGTCCGCCTTCGAGCTGCTGGCGAGCGGCCCCGAGCTGGGCGGCAGTGACATCCCCCGGGACGTGCCGCCGCGCCGGGCCGCCGCGCCGTCGGTGGTGCCGCCGGAGGTGATGGCCCGGGTGCTGACGGAGGACGGGCCCCGGCCGGTGCCCACGGCGTCCGCGGCGGAGTCCGGTCCGGTGGTCGCGCCGGAGGGCGCCAGCGCGGAATCTCCGGGGGGGCCGGAGGGCGGCCGGGTGTCGGAGCCCCGCGTGCGCCTGACGGAAGGTGGACCGAGGCCGCCGTTCAAGCCGCTGCCGGTGGCGGTCGCGGTGGTGCCGGGCCTGCTGCTGCACGGGCTGGGGGCGTGGTCGGCGGGGGACTCGGTGACGGCGCGGGGGCTGTTCGCGGCGGAGGCGACGGGGCTGGGGTTGATCGCGGCGGGGCTGGTGCCCATCGCGCTGACGGGCGCGTCGCGCAAGACCATCGGGCCGCTGTACGCGGTGACGCTGACGGGGGCGGGGGTGTTCTCGCTGTCGATGCTGGCGAACCTGTACGCGGTGACGTCGCCCGCGTTCGACCCGGGGCGGGTGCCGGACACGCTGCCGCCGCTGGAGTTCGACCTGGGCTACCAGTACGTGCACGACGCGACGGCGGAGTACCGGAACTTCTTCGCGCTGGGCGCGGTGGCGCGGCTGTCGGCGGTGCGGCTGGAAGCGTCCGCGCGGCTGGCGCCGGACGAGGGCAACACGTTGATCCGCGCGGGCGCGGCGTACCGGCTGTGGGGCGCGCCGGAGCGGACGCTGGGGCTGGACGGGGACGGCACGGCGCTGGATGTGGAGGGCTTCGCGACCTACCACCGCTACCCGACGGAGGGCTTCACGCTGGGAGGCGGGGAGCTGGCGCTCAAGGGGCGCTACGCGATGGCGCGCTTCGGGCCGCGCTTCGCGGGCTCGTTCGTGGAGGGCGGCGTGGGGCTGTCCGCGCAGGCGTACAGCTATCCGGGGCGCGTGGACGACGACAACCTGCACACCCAGCTGCTCTACACGTTCGGCTACGGCGTGTGGCTGGGGCGCGGCGGGCCGCTCCGGGGAGAGGCGGTCCTCTACTACGACCACCGCAAGGACGGGCTGGTGGGAGGGCTCCGGGGGCGCGGCGGCGGCATGGTGGGGTCCTTCGGTGTGAAGGGGCGCGTGCTGGTGACGGAGCGCTGGGGTGTGGCGGCGGAGGCGCAGGCGGGTGGGGCGCTGATGGGACGGCTGTCGCTGGTGTACGCGGTGGGAGGTGACACGTGAGCGGTGGACTTCGGACCCTGGGCACGTTGGGACTGACGGCGGCCCTGCTGTCCACGGGCTGCGTGCGCCCCAGCGAGGACCGCGCGGTGCGGGACACGCGCGTGGGTCAGGCGCAGGCCGACGCGCTGACGGTGGAGGTGGAAGGCGGGCTCGCGTCGGTGCGGACGCTGTCGTCCGGCACGCTGGAGCTGTGGGGCCAGGCGCCGGCGTTCACCACGCGCGTCACGGCCGGATCCGATGCGCGCACGGACTGGCTGTTCACGGTGCACAACGCGATGCCGGACGCGGTGCTGGACGCCGTGGACGAAGCGGGCACGCCGCTGACGGTTGTAGCGCTGCCGGACGCGCACCCGACGATGAAGGCGTGGCGCGTGGCCTTGAGGCCAGGAACGACGGCGCGGCTGACGGTGGCGCCGCCGGACTGGGACACGCGAGAGCCCTTCCGCTTCGCCGCGCTGGCGGACGTGCAGGAGGCGCTGTCGAAGGTGGGGGACATCTACGCGCGCCTGAACGAAGACCCCTCCTTGCGCTTCATCTTCTTCGCGGGCGACCTGACGGAGTTCGGGACGCGCGAGCAGCTGGAGGAGTTCCAGCAGCGGCTGGAGGCGGACTCGCGCATCCCGCTGTTCGCCACGCTGGGCAACCACGAGACCTTCACGGACGACGCGCGCGAGTACCAGCGGCTGGTGGGCCGTGCCAGCCAGCACTTCACCTTCCGGGGCGTGCACTTCAGCCTGGTGGACTCCGGCAGCAGCACGGTGGATCCGATGGTGGAGGAGGCGCTGGACGGCTGGCTGGAGGAAGCGCGCGACGCGGTGCACGTGGTGGCGATGCACATTCCGCCCCTGGATCCGATTGGCGTCCGGGGTGGAGGCTTCGCGGTGCGCAACGAGGCGGCGGGGTTGGTGGGGAAGATGGCGCGGGCCGGGGTGGACCTGACGCTCTACGGCCACATCCACTCCTACTATTCGTACTCGAACGCGGGCATCCCGGCGTTCATCTCCGGAGGAGGCGGCGCGATTCCGGAGCGCTTCGACGGGGTGGGCCGGCACTACCTGGCGGTGGACGTGGATCCGTCCGCGGGGGTGCGGGACGTGGGGCTGGTGCGGGTGGATTGATCCGCGGGGTCTTGACGGCGGACGCGGGGCCGACTTTCCGGCCCGCGAGAAGACCCCCTTGAAAGGGCACTGAACATCTGGGCAGATAGGCGCCGTTCAAACGCCTTGTGAGGAGGCCTGCCCATGTTCGAAACCCCCGAGAACGATTCCATCTCCCCCGCGCTGCGCGCGCTGCTCGAGCTGTTCGCCACGGACCTGGCGGACGTGAAGTTCCCGGACGTGGACACGGCGGTGCTGGGCGAGTCCGCGGCGCACGTGCGTGAGAAGGCGGAGGCGGTGGCCCGCGCGCAGGCGGCGCTGGACGCGGCGAGGCAGGCGCTGAACGAGAGCCAGGAGTCGCTGCTCCAGAAGGGCCAGCGCGCGCTGGCGTACGCGAAGGTGTTCGCGGAGGACGACGCGGAGCTGGGAGCGAAGCTGGAGGCCATCCACCTGCCGCGTCCGGTGCGCAAGGCGGGCCAGGCCCAGGTGGAGCCGGTGGGCGCCGCGCCGGGCAACGACGACAACGCCCCGCGCCGCCGCGGCCGTCCCCCCAAGCTGCGCCCGGTGGCCAACCTCTTCACGGACGGAAGCAACGGCCCGGACTCCGCGCAGGACGAGGCCCCCGCGAGCCTCCAGTCGTAGGCCCGCAAGAAGAAGACCGCGTGCCCCCGTACGGCGTTTCCGGGAGCACGCGGTCCTGGTTCACCGAAGGGCTAGTTCTTCGGGAACGCAGTCCAGCCGGTCAGCCAGTTGCTGCTGCCCACCGCGCCGACGAAGCGCGCGCTGGCGTCGAAGCCCGCGCCCGGGGTGGCCGCGTTGTCCGGGTTCAGCGCTGGGGAGCCCGCCGCCGGGGCGAAGTTCGGGGCATCCAGGTTCGTGGCCGCCGTCAGCTGCACGTCCGCGACCTTGTTGTTCAGGCCCGTGGCCAGCACCTTCTCCGCCTCCACGAACTTGCTCACGTCCGGATCCGTCACCGTGCCCGCCGCGTCCTTCTTCGGGTTCGGCGCGTTGGGGATGGACGCCGTGTCACCCTTGTTGGACCAGAAGAACGCGTTCTGGATGGAGAGCTCCGGCGTGGCCGCGTTCCACAGCGCCGCGGAGGCCGTGCCGTCCACGTCGATCGCCGTGTCCGCGAAGTTCGCCACGATGACGTTGCGCAGGATGCCGCCCGCGCCCGTGTTGAACACCAGGCCCTCCTGCGCCGGGGTCGTGCCCGCCGCGCGGCCGGAGCCGATGAACGTCGCGTTCCAGATCTCCGGCACCGAGTGCGGCTGCGCGGCGTTGTCGTTCTTGTTGCCGGAGGCCTCGATGGCGCGGTTGCCCACGATGGCGTTCTGCTGCACCACCAGGAACTGCACCTTGCCGCGCCAGCCCAGGTCGTAGTCCAGGCCGTCGTCGTCCGGCTGGCTGATGAGGATGTGCTTCAGGCCCGCCGTGCCGCCGAACATCTCCACGCCGTCGTCGGCGCCCTTGTGCACCTGCACGTAGTCGATGTCCGTCGCGCTGCCGCACGCGCCCGTCGTCAGGCCGTTGAGCTCGTTGTCCTCGGCCAGCTCGTAGCCCGCGAACTCGATGCGCGCGTACTTCAGCTTGCCGCAGTCGTGCGCGTCGTCCGTGCCGCCGTACTTCGTGCGCGTGTCACCGCTGGTGGCGAAGAAGCCCTCGATGGTGTTCTCGCCGCCGGCCACGTTGATGCGCGCCTTGCCCAGCAGCACCACGCCGCCCCAGTTGCCGGCCGCGCGGGAACCCTCCGCCTGCGAGCTGGTGAAGACGATGGGCTTCTCCGCCGTGCCCACCGCGTGGAGCTTCGCCTCGCGGGTGATGACCAGCGCGCTGCCCTCGTTGCCCTTGATGGTGACGCCCGGCTCGATGGTGAGCGTGCCGCTCTCCACGAACACGTAGTTCTTCAGCGTGTACGTCGTGCCCGCCTTCCACGTGGTGTCGCCGGTGATGCTGCCGGACACGTCCTGCTCGGTGGCCTGCGGGTCGCCGCCGTCCGGGGTCTTGTTGGGCTCGTCGTCGCCGCAGCCGGAGAGCAGCGCGAGGCTGGAGAGGGTGAGGACGGAGGCAAAGAGGCTCTTCATGTCGGTGCGTCCTTTCAGGGGGGAACTGGGAGGAGCTACAGGGCCCAGCCGAGCGACGCGGTGAACGCCACCCCGGGCTTGTACGTCTGCACCGTCACGTCTCCCTGGCGGAGGGTGACGGACGCGTTGAGGAGGTTCGCGGCGGTCAGCTTCAGCTGCGTCGCGCCCAGCTTCTGGGTGAGGCTGATGTCCACGCGGTGGAAGGGCCGCTCGTACACGTCCGGCAGACCCTGCACGCCGACCTCGCTGATGCGCTGGCCGTACACGTTGTAGAGCACGGCCACTTCGGTGCCGCTCTCCGGCCGCTCGTAGCCCACGTTCACGTTGATGACGTAGGGCGACTGGCCCTGGAGCGGGCGGTCCTTGTTCGTCTGCGCGCCCACCACCGCGGAGTCACCCAGGTCCACCTGCGACTGGATGAGCGTGAGGTTCGCGCCCACGCGCACCGGGCGCAGCGAGGGGCTGAAGCGCGCCAGCGACGTGCGCGCCTCCAGCTCCACGCCGTAGCTGTCCGCGCCCGCGGCGTTCTCGAAGCCCAGGTCGCCCGAGTCCGGGTTGCGGATGACGCGCTCGATGGGGTTCTGGAAGCGCTTGTAGAAGGCGCTCGCGGCCAGCACGTCGTTCTCGCCCACGAACCACTCGGCGCGGAGGTCCACGTTGTGGATGCGCGTCTCCAGCAGGTCGGGGTTGCCGGACACGTTCCGGCGGCGCACGAAGTCGAAGAAGATGAAGGGCGCCAGCTCGCGGAAGGTGGGCCGCGCCAGCGTGTAGCTGTAGCCCGCGCGCAGGTTCACCGCCGGCGACAGCGCGTAGGTGGCGTTGAGCGACGGCAGCACGTCCAGGTAGTGCTGATCCGCGCCGCCGGTGTCGCTCTCCACGCCGGTGAAGGGGTCCTCGAGCGTGAGCTGCTGGGAAGACGCTTCCAGGCGCACGCCGCCCACCAGGCGCAGCGGCTCCACGGGCTTGTAGTCCGCGGACACGTAGCCGGCGTAGATGCCCAGGAAGGCGTTGTAGGCGTCATCCGCGCGCGTCGTCTCGCGCACGGTGATGGAGGTGCCCACGTTGTCCGGGGAGAAGAGCTGCTCGGGGGACTGGGTGCGGTCCACCGGCTCTTCCGTGAGCAGGTAGCGGAAGCGGCGCGCGTTGAAGTCGCGGAAGGACACCTGCGTGAGGCCGCCCACCTTCAGGCGGAAGTCGGAGGTGAAGGGCAGGGTGAGGTTGAGGCTGCCGCCGGTGGACGTCTCGCCCAGCTCCGCGAAGAAGCGCTCGCCGCTGTTGGGCTGGTTGGGGAAGGACAGCTGCGCGTCCGGGTTGTTGAGGGCGGCGCTGTAGAGCGTGTCGCGCGTGTCGGGCTCGTCGCGGTCCACGCGGGAGACGTTGGCCTGCCAGTCCACCTCGGAGTCGCCCAGGAGGCCCAGGCGGTGGAAGCCGCGCAGCTGCGTGAAGGACAGCGCGCGGGTGATGAACTGGAGGCGGGTGCTGGCGTAGGTGTCGCCGCGCACGTTGTTGTTGCCGTTGGCGGTGTACGTGCGCGTGTCGGTGCCGCGCGTGTAGAGGCTGAAGAGGGTCAGCTCGTTGTCGCGGTCGAACTGGTAGCCCAGGCTGGCCAGGCCGCTGAGGTTCGCGGTGGAGAAGCCCTGCGTGGTGCGCGCCACGTCCTGGGAGATGAGGCTGCCGGACTCGTCGCGGGCCGCGCGGGCGAAGTCACCCGTCTGCACGCCGTCGCGGTGGCCGTAGTTGACGGTGGCCAGGTAGCCCAGGCGCTGGTTGCCGAAGCGCAGCGTGTCACCCAGCGACGCGCCCAGGCCCAGGTTCGGGGCGGCGCGCGTGGTGCGCTTCTCCCAGACGTTGGTGAAGCTCTCCCACTGGCCTTCCAGCTGCTGCGCGGACTCGCCGCCCGCGCCCAGGCGGTGGTCGCGGGGGATGGAGTCCGGCAGGTCGCGGTCGGAGGAGGCGAAGCCCAGCGTCTCACCGAAGCCGCCCTGCGCCTGCGAGTTGCGCTCGCGGAAGGTGGTGACGGTGTCGCCGCCCAGGGTGAGGCGCGGCTTGAACTCGAACTGGGACGGGTAGGTGTTGGTCTCGATGAGGAGCGTGCCGCCGCCGAAGGTGCCCGGCAGGTCCGGCGTGTAGCTCTTCACCACGTTGAGGTTGGCGAGCAGGCTGGTGGGGAACAGGTCCAGCGGCACGCTGGGCTCGTCCGGCTCCGGGCTGGGCAGGAGCGCGCCGTTGAGGAGCGTGGTGGCGTAGCGGCCACCCAGGCCGCGCAGGAGGACGTAGCGGCCGTCCACCACGGTGGCGCTGACCACGCGCTTCACGGCGTCACCGGCGCTGGAGTCCGGCGTGCGGGCGATCTCCTGCGCGCTGATGGCGTCGGAGACGGCGGCGGCCTTCTTGCGGTCCTGGAGCAGGGCGCCCTCCGCGCGGCGGTCGGAGCGGGCCTCGACGACGACCTCCTGCACCGCGCCCACGTCCGCGCTGAGCGCGACGTCCAGCTTCGTGGCCTTGCCCTGGGTGACGACGACGCCCGTGATGCGGCGGCCCTGGTACACGTCGTAGAAGGCGCGCAGGTCGTACTTGCCCGGCGGCAGCGCGAGCTTGTAGTTGCCGTCCAGGTCGGTGAGGGCCTGCTTGTCGGCGCCCGTCACGACCTTCACGGTGGCCTCGATGAGGCCTTCACCGTTGGCCTCGTCCGTCAGGCGGCCGTAGATGCCGGTGAAGCCCGGCGGAGGCGCGGCGGACTCGGCCAGGGCCTCATCACCCATGGCGGCTTCGTCGGAAGCCGTGGCCTCCGAAGGCGTGGCACCGTCGGCCGGAGTGCCGGACTGCGCGGCGGCCGGAGCGGAAGGATCCACAGGCTGCGCGGCCTGCGCGGGAGTGGCGGACGGATCAACAGGCAGCGGGTTCGCTGCGCTGCCGGGCTGCGTGCCCAGGGACGGCGCGGGGCTGGTGGGCAGCGCTCCGTCCGGCTGCGACGGCGCGGAAGGGGCGGGCGTCGTGCCCGGCACGGGCGGAAGCTCTCCGGCGGGCTGCTGGCCAGGGGACGCGGAAGGCGAAGGCGCGGCGGGCGCGGTGGAGTCCGCGCCGGGCGCCTGCGCGAAGGCAGGCAGGGTGATGAGCACGAGTGACGCGACAGCGGCGCGCACGAAGGTCGAGAAAGACAACACGGCTCTCCTTGCCGACAGCGACGCGCACTCAACGCGACGCCCGTGGCATTGGGATGAAGGGTTTGTGACGTCTGTGGCGGGGGCGGGAAAACTCGGCGTCACGAACCGCGCGCGGCTTCACGAGCCGCGCGCGGGGCGCCCGGAGTCAGTCCGCCAGTCGTTCCGGCAGCACGGCGACGGTGATGTTCCCGCCCCGCGCCAGGTCCAGCACTTCCATGGCACTGCCATACGGCACCGCGTCGCTCGCGTCGAAGAAGACGATCTTGTCCGCGCGCGCGTTGAGCATGCGCTGCAGGCGGGCCACCACCTGGTCGCGCGGCACCTCTTCGCGGTTGATGCGCAGCGTGCCGGCCTTGTCCACCGTGAGCACCACGGGCGGCTTCGCGTCCGGCGGCGGAGGCGGCGTGGCCTCCGTCTTGTCCGGCTTGGCCGGCACGTTCATCCACAGGTTCTTGGTCATCAGCGGCGTGACGACCATGAAGATGATGAGGAGGACGAGCACCACGTCCACCAGGGGCGTCACGTTCATCGTGGGGCGGACACCGCCGCCCTTGCTGCCTCCGACGTCGAAAGCCATGGCGCGTGCCTCCCCTTCAGTTCTTCTTCCGGTCGATGACCTGGAGACTGATGCCCGGGAACCCGATGTCCTGCATCGCCTTGAACACGCCGCGCACCTGCGCGTACGCCACGCCCTTGTCCGCCTTGAGCACCACGGGCGCGTCCGGCTTCGCCTGGTGCAGCGCCTTGAGCTCCACCACCAGCGCGTCCCGGGTCAGCTGCTTGCGGTCCAGGTAGAACGACCCGTTGGCCGCCAGGCTCACCGTGGTGGGCTCCAGGTTCTTGTTCTCCGCGTCCGGGTTCATCGCCGCGGGCAGGTCCACCGCGGCGCCGGCCTCCAGCTGCGGCGTGACGACCATGAAGATGATCAGGAGGACGAGCACCACGTCCACCAGCGGCGTCACGTTCATCTCCGGCGTGAGGCTCCTACGCGTGGCCGACATCGCCCGCCTCGGTCCGCGTGGAGACGACGTCGGAGGCGCCCGGCGCGTGCGAGCCGCCGTGGGCCGCCACCGCGCGCTTGTCGCCGGCCATGTCCTCCAGGTGGTCCATGAACTCGCTGCGGGCCTGCTCCAGGGTGAGCAGCAGCGCGTCCGCGCGGGTGGACAGGAAGTTGAACATCAGCACCGCGGGAATCGCGACGAGCAGGCCCAGCGCGGTGACGACGAGCGCCTCCGCGATACCGGCGGACACCGCGCCCAGGCCGCCGGAGCCCTCCTTCGCGATGCCGGCGAAGGCCTCGATGATGCCCACCACCGTGCCGAGCAGACCGACGAACGGCGCCACCGAACCCACCGTGGCCAGCACCGACATGCCCCGGCGCACGTCCGCGGTGATGCGCTCGTTGATGCGCACCAGGTCGCGCCGCGTGAGCTCCACGGCGCCCAGCTTGCCGGCGGGGGCGCGAGACTTCGCGAGGAACGTCTTCATGCCCCCGCCCAGCATCATCGCCAGGTGGCTGCTCTTGTTGCCGTCCGCTTCCTTCACCAGCGCGTCGTGCTGCTGCTGCGCGAGCAGCGGACCGGCGCGGCCCGCGAACTGGCGGGACGCGGCGCGCGAGCGGAAGAAGACGAACAGGCGCTCGAAGAAGACCGCCAGCGACGCGACCGCGAAGGCGATCAGCGTCCAGGCGATGCCCAGGGCGAAGACGCCCATGTGCTCGTAGATTTCCTTGAGATTGAAGTTCATGGCGGTGGCTCTCCGAAGGGGGAGGAAGGCGTCAGGACTTGAGGCGGAAGGGGACCTTGAAGATGCGGAAGACGGCGGTCGGCTGACCGGAGACGACGGCGGGCTTGAAGCGCCACGTGCGCACGGCGGCCAGCGCGGCGCTGGCGAAGGGCTCATCGCCGCGCATCACCTTGAGGCCGGTGACGCGGCCGTCGACCTCGACGACGCCCTTGAGGATGACCAGGCCCTCGAGCCCCTTGGAGCGGGCGTCGGAGGGGTACTCGGGGATGAGGTTCGCGGCCAGCGGCTCCGGCGGCGTGCCCGTCTCCGGCAGGTTGATGGGCTGCGCGCGGCCGCCGCCAATGGCCATGCCCTCGCCGCTGCCGGTGCCACCCACCACACCGCCAGGGACGAGCGTGCCGGTGCCACCGACGGCCATGGGCGCCGCGGCGACGACTTCCTTCTCAGCCTCGGGCGGCTTGTCGAGCGGCACCGCGTCCGGGGCCTTCAGCGGCGCGGGCGCGACGGTGGGCACCGCGGGCGGAGGCGCGGCCCTGGCGACGGGAGGCGCGGCGCGCGGCGGAGGCTTCGCGACGGGCGGAGGCGGCGGGGGCGGCGGCTTCACCTCCACGACGGGAGGCGGCGGAGGGGGAGGGGGACGGAAGACGACGTCCACCTTCTTCTCCTTGATGACTTCCTTCACGGTGTTGGCCGCGGTCATCGCCGCCACGGCGATGAGTCCGAAGACGGCGACCGACGCGGTCGTGGAGAGCGCGAACCGCCGGGCGGCGGGGGCGCTGGAGGCGCTGTCGAACGTTTCGAACATGACGGGGACGCATATAGCGACGCCGTGTGTCACGAAGGTTCAGGCTCCGTGACACTTTGCCCCCGGCCGTGTCTCGATTGGGTCACGAACCGCGGGCGTTCAGGAAGCCACGCGGCAGGTGCGTCACGGCCTTGTCGGAAAGAACCGCCGTGGGCGTCCCGTGACGCCGCGTCTGCCACAACAGCGCGATCAGCAGCGCGGAGTACGCCACCGCGAACGGCCGGAAGAGCAGCACGCGCCGGGCCGGGTCCGCTCCCAGCACCGCGTCCGACACGGTCATGCCGATGAGCGCGACTCCCGCCACGCACACCTGCCCCAGCCGCGAGCGTCCCTCCAACGCCGCGCGGATCACCGGCCACGCGAGCAGGTAGTTCGCGCGCCACGCCAGAGGTGACAACAGCGTGACGCCCAGGCAGCAGAACGCGAGCAGCTCCACGGGCCCGGGCCGCGCCCACACCAGCGCCACGACGAACAGCCCCAGCGCCACGGCCTGTGCCAGCGTCATCGCACCAGCGGGAGGCAGCGACTCCGGAGGCAGCACCAGGGACAGCAGCAGCGTGGGCAGGCCCTGCGGGTTGTGCCCCAGCGCCCACGGCGGCGTGGTCCGCGCCAGGATCTCCGTCCAGTCACGCAGCTGTGACAGCGTGCCCGTCCAGCCGTAGCGGCCCAGCGTGGGCAGCACCAGGAGGACGCCAAAGAGGGCCGTGGTGCCCACGACGCGCCAGTGCCTGCGCGCCAGGAAGAACAGCCCCAGGAGCGCGGCCGGAGGCTTGAGCAGGCACGCGATGGCGAAGGCCGCGCCCGGCCCCCACATGCGGCCCCGCTCCGCGCCCACCGCCGCGAGCACCAGCAGCCACAGCAGCACGGCGTCCACCTGGCCGTAGAAGATCTCGAAGGAGAACGCGGGCAGCAGCACGGCGGTGGCGAGCACCGGCGCCCACCGCCACGGAGTCGCCTCACCGGAGGCAGGTGCCGCGCGGCGCGTGAGCACGGACACGGCGCCGAGCGCGAGCACGGAGCCCAGGTTCCACAGCGCCACGGCCACGCGCGGAGGCACGGCGGTGAAGGGCAGGAACAGGGGCGCGGTGACGGGCGCGTACTTGAACGGCATGGTGCCGTCCTCGGCGCGGTAGAGGTCCGTGCCCTCGCGGAAGCGCTCGGCGGCGGTGAGGTAGACGCGGAAGTCCGCGCCGCGCCGGGGATGCTGCCCCACCGCCACGGCCGCCACCGCGAGCACCAGCAGGAGCGCCCATTCCACCTTCAGGGATGCGTGGCGGCGGTGCTCGTTCACGGAGGGGGACACGGTGGGGCGCGCACCATTCCACGCGGGGGCGCCCCGCCGCAATCACAGCCCGTAGGCTTCCAGCAGCCGCAGCCACACCTCGCTCACGGTGGGGTACGACGGCACCGCGTGCCAGAGCGTGTCCAGCGTCACCTCGCCCGCGACGGCGATGGTGGCCGCGTGGATCATCTCCCCCACGCCCGGTCCGGTGAACGTGGCGCCCACGATGACCCGGCGCTGCTCGTCCACCACCAGCTTGGCGGTGCCCTTGAGGTCCTTGCCCATGACGGAGGCGCCGGCCACGTTGCCCAGCTCGTACTGCACCGTCTTCACCGGCACGCCCGCCTTGCGCGCCTTTTCCTCGGTGAGCCCCACGCTGCCCACCTGCGGGTGCGTGAAGACGACCTGCGGCACGGCCTTCGCGTCCGCCCACGCCTGCGCGGGCTTGCCCAGGAGGATGTCGCCCAACAGCCGCGCCTGGTACTTGCCCATGTGCGTGAGCAGGTTGCGGCCGTTCGCGTCGCCGCAGGCATACAGCCAGCCGCCGTCCACGTCCTTGGCGCGGAGCTGATCATCCACCTCGATGGACGCGCCGGGCTTGAGCCCCACCGTGTCCACGCCCAGGTCGTCCGTGCGCGCGGTGCGGCCCATGGCCACCAGCAGCGCGTCCGCGCGCAGCGTGTCCCCGCCGGTCAGCGTCACGGTGTATTCGCCCTGCGCGCCGGAGCGCTGCACCTTGGTGGCCTGCGTCTCCAGCAGCACCCGCACGCCCGAGTCGCGAAGTGCCTCGGCCACCTGCTCGCCCACGAAGGGCTCGAAGCGCTTCAGCACGCGGGGCCCGCGCTGTACCAGCGTCACCTCCGAGCCCAGCTCGCGCCATGCCTGCGCCAGCTCCACCGCCTCCACGCCGCCGCCCAGCACCACCAGCCGGCCCGGCACCGCCTTCGCGCCGGTGCCCTCGCGGTTGTCCCAGGGCCTGGAGTCCTTCAGGCCCGGGATGTCCGGCAGGCGCGGCTTGCTGCCCGTGGCGACGACGACGGCCCTCTTCGCCTCCAGCTCGCGCACCTTGCCGTCCTTGCCCGTCACGGCCACCTTGCGCGGACCGGCGAGCCGGCCCTGGCCGCGCACCACGGTGAGCTTCGCGCCCTCCGCCCACTTCACCTGGCTCCGGTCGTCGTAGCCGGACACGATCTGGTCTCGGTGCTTGAGGACGGCGTCCGCCTTGAGGGGACCCTGGATGAGCTCGCGGACGCCGGGCGTGTGCTTCGCCAGCCACAGCGTCTCGCCGGGGTGCAGCAGCGCCTTGCTGGGCATGCAGGCCCAGTAGGAGCACTCGCCGCCCAGGAGCTCCTGCTCCACCAGCGCGACCTTCAAGCCACCCGCCGCCGCCCGCGCGCCCGCGTTCTCGCCCGCGGGACCCGCCCCAATCACCACCACGTCGAAAGTCTCGGCCATGAAGCCTCCCGGCCCCTGCTTGCCCGGGGAAGGCCGTCCCGCCAATCCGACCGCCGCCGCGCGTCGGATGGTGGATGGAGTGGCTGGTCACCAGAGGACGACAGCCCCGCCAGGGCTTCGTGACGCCCCGCGTCCGGACGTCCATAGGGCGGAAAGGCCAGGGGGCGCCTGTCGGGTGGATGACAGCCCGCCCCCCCGCCTGCCCCCCGAGTGGCGTCCGAGGGGCGTGATCCACCCCCCGTACTCCACGACTGGAGGGGCCCATCGTCAGAGTGGGTTCCCGCGCCCGTCAAAGTGCCGTAGTATCGGCCCACGAGTACGCGTGCGAACCTGCTGGGGCGTCGTCTAATGGCAGGACGTCAGACTTTGACTCTGATTATCAAGGTTCGAATCCTTGCGCCCCAGCCACTCCGCTCCGGGGGGACGCGGTCAACGTCGTCCGTCCGGAGGTAGAAGGCGGTGGGCTGATGCCGCAGAAGACGCTCCTGCTGGTCACCGTGGGCAGTCCACCGTCCGCGCTCGTGAACGGCTTGCAGGATCCGCTGGCGACCCACCTGGGCGTCAGCGCGGTCGTGAGCCGGATGGCGCTGTCGTCGCCGGCCTACGCGTTCAACAAGGACCGGAGCCAGTACCACTGCAACGCCATCATGCGCCGGCTGGGCACGGTGCTGGATGATGCGCCGCAGGACCTGGTGATGGGCGTGACGGACGCGGACCTCTTTGAACCGGACTCGCCCTTCGTCTTCGGCCAGGCGGACCGCGAGTCCAAGGTCGCGGTGATGAGCCTGTTCCGGCTGCGCCAGGGCGCGGAGGGCGAAACGCTCCGCCGCCGCGTGCAGGTGGAGGCGGTGCACCAGGCCGGGCACCTCATCGGCCTGTCGTACTGCGAGGACTCGCGCTGCGTGATGTTCTTCCCGCAGTCCCCGCAGGACATCGACCGCAAGTCGCTGGGCCCCTGCAACGTCTGCCGCAACGAACTGAACCGCCTCAACCGCTGAACACCCGTGCGCGCTCCCGGACACGGGTGCGCGTGAATGCCTCCGAGTGCGTTGACGTCCTGTCCCGCGCGCCCTGTAGTGTTCAGGCGCGGTGCGTGTGACAGGGCCGGCACAGCGGGAGACAGGATGATGGGCATGCGGCGATGGCTCGGCGGTGTGGTGGCGGTGGGGTTGTTGGGGGCGTGTGAGCCCACGGACTTTGGCGGTGGCGGCACCATTGGTGACGTCCTCTTCGACCGGGGCTTCGCCTTCGTGCGCGGCGACCGGAACGTCTACGTGGTGGACGACGACGGCGACCCCAACAGCCCGCAGCGGCTGACGACGGCCGGCGGCGCGTACACGCCCGCCATCTCCAAGGACGGCAGCAGCATCGTGTTCGTGCAGCGCTCGGGCAGCACGTCGTCCATCCAGACGGTGCCGACCTCCGGCGGCCCGGTGGCCACGCTCATCAGCAGCAACGACGCGGCATGCGGCGCGTGCACCAACTTCCGCGGGCCCACGTTCAGCCCGGACGGGCGCACCATCGTGTTCGCGTTCGACCGGGGCTCGGGGTCGGTCAGCTCGCTGGGGCGCATCGCGGTGAACGGCAGCGGCTTCACGGAGCTGACGCCGGGCACGACCATCTCCTACGGCTCGCCGTCCTTCTTCCCCAGCGGCAACACGGTGCTGGCCCCCGCGGGCAGCAACACGTTCCAGTTCAACCAGCTCGCGTTCGTGCCGGTGGACGGTGGCAGCCCCCCCAGCTACGTGTCGCTGGGCAACGAGGTGCTGGCCATCGCGAACCGCGCGGTGGTGTCGCCGGACGGGCGGCAGGTGGCGCTGGACGGGCGGCTGTCGTCCGGCAGCACGCGCATCTTCGTGGGCAACGTGACGGCCACGGGCATCAGCGGCACGCTGCGGCGGCTGACGGACTACACCGCGAGCACCGTGCAGGAGAGCTTCCCCAGCTGGGCGGGCAGCACGCAGCTGGGCTTCCTCTTCAACGACTCCGGCGGCGACCCCAGCATCTACCTCGCGCCGGTGTCCTCCACGGCCAGCTCCGTCACGCTCGCGGTGCCCGCCGCGAACGAGCCCTTCTACGGGCCCAACTAGTACGCACCGAGCTGCCGCTTCTCCCCGGGGGGAAGCGGCCTCGTGCCCGGGGACGGCTCGTCGTAGTTCCGCAGCCTGCCCGCGGGCGTGGGCCCGCGCGGCGCCGGAGCCTTCTTCGTGGGCGCGCTCATCAGCATGAGGACGAGCAGCACCAGGAACACCGCCATGCCAATCACCCCGGTCGCGGCGCCCAGCAGCCCGACCTCCGTCCCCACGCGCTGGTGACGGTGCGGGTTGTCAGGCAGGTAGTGGACCTCCAGCGGATCCCCCTCGGAAGGAGTGGAGGAGAAGAGCGTGGCCGAGCTCACGGAATACTTGCCACGGACCTCCGAGCCGTCCTCCAGGTGGAAGACGTACTCCACGATGCGCTGCTTCCCGTTCATCCAGCTCGTGCGGACGCTGACCACCTCGCCCCGGGCGTGCAGCCCCCGCTCCCGCAGCTCCAGGGTGAGCTGATGCTGGAGCAGCAGCCGCACCAGCACCACCAGGATGGAACCCACGAGGAACACCCCGACCACGATCGCGTTCAAGGGCATGGCGGCGCTCAGGATGACGGGGGGAGGGAGGTGGAGGCAACCGGGGGGACTTCAGGCACCGCCCTCCCGAACAGCGCCACCCCTCCGATGAGGGTGAGCAGCACGAGCACGAAGCTGAAGAAGAGGGCGAGCCCCAGCGACATCACCCCATGGCCCTCCGGAAAGCTTCGTCGCGGGTCACCCCGGCCGTATTGCACCTGGAGGTGGTCCCCCACGCGCAGCCGCTTCCACAGCTCCGAGGAGACGTTCCGCCGGTGCTCCTGGCGCTCTCCGCCCTGAGGCGTGAAGGCGTAGACGAGGATGTAGTCGCTGTCGTCCGAGGCCGCGAGGAACTCCTTCTTCACCACCGTGCCCTCCGCGTGCAGGCCCTCGCGCAGGATGCCCAGGTCCCGCCGGTACGACCCCCAGGTCATCACCAGCATGGACAGGCCCAGCACCACGAACGTCGCTCCCAGCACCCGCGCCGCGAAGAGGGCCACGCCATGCCTCCTGCCTCCCCCTTAAGCAGGCACCCGGCCGCGCGAAACGGCAAGGCCCGCCACGCTCCGCCGTAGCGTGCGGGCCGGTCCCCTTCAGGGCATGTAGAACACCCTGGCGAAGGCCACGGTCATGAGGACCACCAGGCCGAAGATCCCGGCCACGACGGTGTGCCGCTCGACCTCCGCCTCCGCGCATTGGTGCCGGTGGGGGTCTTCCGGCAGGTAGCGGACCTCCACGGGGATGCCCTCGAACACGGACTGGGACGGCAGCCTGTGCTTGTGGACCTTGTACTCGCCGCGGATCTCCGGCCTCCCCGGCGGGCGGAAGACGTACTCCACGACGAAGACGTTCCGCTTCAGCCAGCTTTCGCGGATGTGGACCACCTTGCCCTGGGCGAGCCGTCCGCGCTCCCGCAGCGCCAGGGTGAGCCGGTGCTGGCGCACCAGCAACACCATCACTCCCAGAGGTGCCAACACGAAGAACACCGTGAACAGGACCACGTTGAGGGAGTGCATGGCGACCTCGGGATGCAGGGAGCAGGGAGGCCGCCTGGAGGACTTCCGCGGCGCGGCCTTCCCGTGAAGCGTACCACCCCCCTCTAAGCAGGCACCCGGCGCCGAGAAACGGCAATGCCCTCCGTGCCCCGCCGTAGAGCCAGCGCGGGACCCGCCCTGGCATCGCGTCCGCCGAACCGCCATGCTCCCGCGCGCCCTTCCCGGAGGTCCGCACCGTGTCCCTGTTCGATGCCGTCGCCGCGGGTGACCGCGCCGCCCTTTGCGCCCAGCTCGACGCGGGCGCGGACCCCAACCCCTTCGACGCGGAGGGCCGCACGCCGCTGATGGCCGCCGCGCGCTCGGGCCAGGACGACCTGGTGCGCGCGCTGCTGGAGGCCGGCGCGGACCCCACGCTGCCGGATGGCCTGGGAGAGACGCCCTTCGTCGCCGCCGCCGCCTACGGCCACCTCTCCGTCTGCGCCCTCCTGTCCCCCCACGCCACCGCCGACGAGAAGGACATGGCGCGCACGCTGCTGCGCAACCAGGGCATCGACGAGATTCCCGCGCGCCCCTCGCGCGCCTCGGAGGTCGCGCCCGACGACTTCCGCCGCAAGCTCGCCTCCGCGGGGGCCTACGTCGCGGGCAAGCTGGGCGACGACGGCGCCACGAAGCGCCTGGAGCGCGTGCTGCGCTCGGAGGGCAACGCCCCCAAGGGGCCCTTCAAGGGCCGCAAGTAGTCTCCCGCTGAAAGGCGAAGGGCCCGGCCGCTCCCATTTCGGGGAGCCACCGGGCCCTTGTCACTTCAGGAGCCGGACGGAAGCACTACTCCGGCTTGGCGCTCACCACGGGGCTCGGCGCCACCGTGCCGCCCTTGTTGCTCGTCTCCATCGAGTCCGCGACCAGCTCGGTGATGTCCTTGATTTGAATCTGCTCGCGGCCGGTGTCGTTCTTCGCGTCGTTGAGCATCGTGGAGCAGAACGGGCAGGCCACCGCGACGATGCCCTTGCCACCCTGCTCCTTGTAGTCGCCCACCATGCCCGGCTTCTTCTTGTCCGCGGCGTCGGGGTAGGGCGTGTTCGGGTCCTCCGCGTGCTTGAGCGTGAGGGCCGCCTCGTTCATGCGGTTGTGGTTGATGCGCGTGCCGATGTGCTCCTCCATCCACATCCGGCCGCCACCGGCGCCGCAGCAGAAGCCCTCGCGCTGGCTGCGCTGCATCTCCACCACCTCCAGGCCCGGGATGCTCTTGAGCACTTCACGGGGCGCGTCGTACACGCCGTTGTGCCGGCCCAGGTAGCAGGGGTCGTGGTAGGTGAGCTTCGTTCCGGCGTTCATCACCGAGGACAGCTTGATGCGCTTGTCCTTGAGCAGCTCGTTGATGAGCTGCGTGTGGTTGATGACGCGGTACTCGCCACCGAACTCCGGGTACTCGTTCTTGATGGTGTTGAAGCAGTGCGGGCACTGCGTGATGACCGCCTTCACGCCCATCGCGTTCCAGGACTCGACGTTCGTCTTGGCCAGCGTCTGGTACAGGTACTCGTTGCCCATGCGGCGCGCGGAGTCGCCGTTGCACATCTCCTGCTTGGACAGCGTCGCGAAGGACACGCCCGCCTCGCGCATGATCTTCACCAGCGCGCGGCTCACCTTCTTCTGCTTGTCGTCGTAGCTGCCCGCGCAGCCCACGAAGAAGAGGTACTCGTACTCGCCGCCGTCACCCCAGGTGGGCAGCGCCAGGTCCTCCGCCCACTCGTCGCGCCGGTCCTGGCCGATGCCCCAGGGGTTGCCCTGGCGCTCCATGCCCTCGAACACGCGCTGGATTTCCGGCGGGAACTCCGCCTTCACCTGCACCTGGTAGCGGCGCATGTCGATGAGGCGCGGGACGTTCTCGATGAACACCGGGCAGGCCTGCTCGCACCAGCCGCAGCTCGTGCACGCCCACACCGTCTCCGCCTTCAGCGCGCTGCCCACGATTTCAGGCAGGGGCTCCTTGATACCGTGGGGGCCGTAGCCCTCCTCCACCCACTTCTCGTTCTCCCAGATCCAGTGCTTCAGGTCCTGGTTGACGCCCTTGTGCGTGAGCGGCTTGCCCGTGATGTACGTGGGACAGTGCGTCTGGCACCGGCCGCACTCCGTACAGGAGTACAGGTCCAGGCCGTTCTTCCAGGTGAGGTCCTTCACCGTGGCGGCGCCGAACTCCTCCTTCTCCAGGTTGGGCGTGGGCAGCTTGCCGGTGGAGTGCGTGCGCTGGAAGAAGACGTTGGGCAGGCCCGTGATGATGTGGAAGTGCTTGCCCAGCGGCAGGAAGTTCAGGAACGCCAGGATGATGGTCAGGTGGATGAAGAAGCCCGCCACGCCCAGCACGTGCGCCGTGGTGGCGCCCAGGGGCATCATCGCCAGGCCCGTCAGGCTGGTGACGGGCTCCCACCACACCATCGCGGCCGGCGCCGCCGGCACCTGCGTGGCGCCCATGGGCACCTGCTGCGCGGCGGCGTGCGCGGCCACCATGTGGCTGCCGCCGAACATGAACTCGGTGATCATCAGGCCCGCGATGAAGCCCAGGATGAGGTAGGCCTCCCAGGACTGGGACATGCGGTCCGGCTTCACCTTCCAGCGCGTCCAGACGAAGTACGCCACGCCCGCGAGCGCCAGCGCCGCCACGATGTCCTTCACCAGCAGGTAGACCTTGTAGAGGCCCAAGAGCGGCGGCGCGACGTCCCACGCCGGGTGGGACAGGTCGGTGAGCACGTCCAGCGCGGTGGACGAAAAGCCCATCACGAACAGCATGACGGTGCGCACCGCCAGCACCATGAACGCCGCGTAGATGAAGATGTGGAACAGGCCCGGCGTGAACTCCTCCGGGTCCACCATGCGCTTCTGGCCCAACCCGAAGCGCACCAGCTGCGCCACGCGGTAGGGGATGTGGTCCAGCCGGTTCTCCTTCTTCATCGCGAGCAGCACGCCCACGCGGCCGGACATCGTGATGACGAAGAGCGAGACTGCGCCTGCCAGCAGCAGGCCGGTGATGATGGGGTTCATGGAACCTCGGGACCCTCTGGGGCCGCACGGCGGGCAACGCCCGGTTGCTGCGTCGCGGCAATTCTGGAGTGGTCATCAACCCTAGCAGGGGTGATTCGCGAATCAAGCGCCGTGCGGAAGGCGTGTCCGGCAGCGGTCCCTGCACTGCTTCCGGACCGCCGTCCAGGCCGGTGCCCTTCTAGCCCCCATCCCAGGCTTCCCGTGCGGGAAACGCCCGTGCCTGTCGTGCAGGACGGCAGGCGGGCGTGCGTGTCCCGTTGGACGGTTGGGGAACTTGGGGGTGCCAAGGGCTTTACAAAACGGAAGCGGGCTCCCAACATGTCGGTAAATCGGTCAAGATGTGCTTGTAAAGGGACCCGCATGGGGCGGGCCCGGTTGACCGACGCAGGGCGTCCAAGGGGACGCGAGCCGTCACAGGCCGTACACCCCGTGAATGGAGCGCCGAGGAGCCGGACATGAGCCACGACGAGAGCACGTACCTGGACGAGGGGTTGGAAGACCTGGAGCTGTCCGCGACGGGTGAAAACGGCCGTTCGGTTCCGCTGGACCCCACGGATGACCGGCGCTGGGGCCACCTGGATGAAGAGGCCTGGGGCGGCTGGCACGTGGCGGAGTGAGGCGAAGCCCCCGCGGCCAGTGGATTGCGCGGGGGCCTCCGTTGAGCAGGTCGAGCACCCCGAAGAGGTCCCCGGGAATGACCGGTGCCGGACTCTCCGGAAGTAAATCCGTAAAAGGCTGAACGAAGCTGCCGAAACGCGGGTGTCTGTGGGTGACGCAAGGCGTCCCGAGGCACGCCGGCCAGGCTCGGGCGTGGGTGATCGCCGGGGGCGCGAGGGCGCGAGGGCGCGCGGGACGGCGGGCCCGGTCGGGCCGGACACGTTGCTTTCACGACCGGAAACCCGACATCCTCTGTGGGAACAGCGACAGGACTTCCGGGCGGACGCGGGCCAGCGCAGGGGCGTCCGGGGCCAGGGGGTTGTCGCGACGAAATCGCGGCGAAAGCGGGATGGGGCCCACCCACCATGCGGGAGTGCGGATGAAGCAGACGGCCTGGGCAGTGGAGCGCGACGCGGAAGGCGGCCGCGAAGTGCTGCTGCTGGTGACCCTGGAGGCCGAAGCGGAGACGCCTCGGGCCCCGGTGGCGGTGAACCTGGTCATCGACCGCAGCGCGTCCATGCGCGGCGCGCCGCTGGCGGCGGCGGTGGAGGCGGCGCGCGCGCTGGTGGAGCGGGCGGGGCCCAAGGACTACGTCGGCCTGCTCACCTTCGACGCGGACGCGGAGCAGGTGCTGCCCGTGCGCGCCATGGAGCCGGGCGCGAAGGCCGCCTTCCTGAAGACGCTCTCCCGCCTGGAGTCCGGCGAGGGCACCGCGCTGCACGAGGCCGTGGAGCAGGGCGCGGAGGCGGTGCGGCGCGTGCTGGTGCCGGGCGCCCGGCCTCAGCTGCTCATGCTCACCGACGGCGAGCCCTCCGTGGGCCCCACCGCGCTGGGCGAGTTCAAGGTGCTGGGCCAGCGGGTGCACGACTCCGGCGTGGCGCTGCACGCGCTGGGCCTGGGGCGGCACTACCTGCCCGAAATCCTGGAGGCCCTCACCGGCCCGTCCGGCACGGGCTTCACGCACGTGGACGACGCGGAGGGGCTGCCGCTGGCGGTGGGCGCGCTGGGCGCGGAGCTGTTCGGCGAGGTGGTGGCGGACGCGCGCGTGTACGTGCTGCCCACGGGCTTCGCGGACCTGAGGTGCCGCCACCGCTACCCGTCGCGCGTGGAGGGGGACGCGATGAGCGCCGCGCTGGGGGCGGTGTCGCACGCGTTCCCGCGCCGCGTGCTCTTCGCGGGCGTGCTGGAGAAGGGCGACTGGAACCTCACCGTCACCGCCTCGTACACGGAGCACGGCGACACCCGGCGGCTGTCCGTGCCGGTGACGCGCCTGTTGCCGGACAGCGAGGAGGGCCGCTTCGTGCGCGCGGTGTCCGCGGAGCTGGAGCTGGTCTCCTGCGAGGCCGCCGCGTGGAAGGCGCTCTCCCGCCGTCAGCAGGACGCGGCCGAGCGGGCGCTCGAGGGCGCGGACAAGGGGCTCTACAAGCTGGCCCGCCTGGGCTCCGCGGACGTCCCCGCGCAGCGGCACGTGGACCGCCTGTCGGACCTGCGCCGGGCGGTGGAGCGCCGGGCGGCCCAGCCGTCCGCCCTGGGGGTGCGCCGGGCGCAGTCGGAGGTGTCCCGCATCACCATGAGCCGCATCGGGCCGGCGCTCCCGGCCGCGGTCCCGGTCCCGGTCCAGGTCCACGACGGACCGCCCGCGCCCCGGGCCCTGCCCGCCGTGGCGAATGGGGGGGCGCCGAAGGGGGGAACCCTGGACGGTGCGGGGCTGCTGCCCTGGAAGACGGGCAACACCGAGTCGTAACCGCCTGGAGTCCTTGACCGTATGGGAAGGGCGCGGGCCCCGGGTGGGTCCCTGGCACCGGGCGTGCGGGCGTGCGGAATGCACGGCTGCCCGGACGGTTGAGTGCACCCTGTGGGGACGCATCCCAGGTAGCACGGCGTTTCCAGGTGGATTAACGGGAGTCGCATGACGCATCCGTGGAGCAAGAGGTCTGGAAGCCGGCTCGGTGGGCTGGGCGCGGTGGGCGCGTTGCTGTTGGCGACGATGGCCCAGGCCGCGCTGCCGCCTACCGCCGTGGGCAGCACCGCGCCGGACGAGGGCGACCCGCGCCTGGAGGGCGCGCTGCTCCTGGACGCCACGCAGGTGAAGGCGGGCGGCGACTTCCGCGTGGGCGTGCGCCTCAGGCTGGACCCGGAGTGGCACGTCTACTGGAAGAACCCGGGCGACTCCGGCCTGGCCACGGAGGTGTCGTGGGACGCGCCGGGCATCACGGTGGGCGACTTGCGCTGGCCCTTCCCCAGCACGTTCCGCACGCCGGACGGCTTCATCACCACGCACGGCTACCACGAGGAGGTGCTGCTCTTCGCGCCCGCGCACGTGTCCGAGAAGGCCAACGGCACGCTGACGGTGTCCGCGGCGGTGGACGCGCTCGCGTGCAAGGTGCACTGCATCCCCGCGCAGCTGGTGCTGTCGCGCACGGTGCCGGTGGGGCCGGAGACGGTGCCGGACCCGGAGTTCGCGCCCCAGTTCGACGCGTCGCAGGCCCAGGTGCCGCTGCCCGCGGGCGCGGAAGGCGCGCCGCGCGTGGCCCTGGCGCTGGATGGCACGTCGCTGACGGCGGGCAAGCCGTTCACCGGCACGCTCAGGGTGACGACGGCGGACGGCAAGCCGTTCGCGGGCAACGTGGAGGATGACTTCTTCGTGCCCGGCCGCATCGCGGGCGTGGACACCGTGACGCTGAAGCGGAAGGGGCCGGGGACGTTCGCGCTGGAGGGCCAGGCGTCGTCGGTGGCGCCCAAGGACGAGCCCCGGCTCACGGGCGCGCTGCGCCTGGGCACGAAGGCCACGGGCTTCACGGCGGTGGACGTGGACACGGCGCTCGCGCCGGTGGTGGCCGCGGCCGGGGCTACGCCTCCGGTGGCCGCGGCGCCCCTGAAGATGCCGTCGGTGAAGGACGCGCTGGGCAAGGTGCAGCCTCCGGTGGCGGCGGCGCCCGCGGCGGCCGAGGCGCCCATGGGGCTGGGGCTCGCGCTCTTGTTCGCGTTCCTGGGCGGCGCGCTGCTCAACCTGATGCCGTGCGTGTTCCCGGTGCTGGCCATCAAGGCGTACGGCTTCACGCGGATGGTGGCGGAGGAGAAGGGCAAGGTCGCGCCGCACGCGGCGGCGTACGCGGGCGGCATCCTGGCGACGATGCTGCTGCTGGCGGGCGCGGTGCTGGCGGTGCGCGCGGGCGGCAACAGCGTGGGCTGGGGCTTCCAGTTCCAGGAGCCGCTGTTCGTCGCGGGCGTGAGCGCGGTGGTGGTGGCGTTCGCGCTCAACCTCTTCGGCGTCTACACGCTGGGCACGGACGGCACGGCGCTGGCGGGCAAGGTGGACCAGAGCCACGGCCTGTTGCGCAGCGCGGGCGAGGGCGTGCTCGCGGTGGTGCTCGCGACGCCGTGCTCCGCGCCGCTGTTGGGCACGGCGGTGGGCTTCGCCTTCGCGGCGGGCGCGGCCACGGTGGTGGCGGTGTTCGTGGCGCTGGGGCTGGGGCTGGCGCTGCCCTTCTGCCTGCTGGTGCTGGTGCCGGGGCTGGCGAAGCGGCTGCCCAAGCCGGGCATGTGGATGGAGCGCGGCAAGCAGTTCCTGGGCTTCGCGCTCCTGGCCACGACGGTGTGGCTGGTGTGGGTGATGGGCGGGCTGGCCGGCGTGGACGGCATGGCGCGGCTGCTCGCGTTCCTCATCGCGGTGGGCCTGGGCACGTGGCTGTACGGCCAGGCGCAGGGGCTGGAGGGCGGGAGGCGGGGCGTGACGGTGGCGCTGGCGGTGCTCGTGCTGGTGGGCTCGGGCGCGGTGGCGCTGCGCTTCGAGGAGGCGCAGGCCTCCCTGGAGACGCGCGGCGCGGTGGCGTCGTCGCATGGCGGTTCGCAGCCGTGGGACGAGGCGGCGGTGACGGCGGCGCTGGCGGCGGGGCAGCCGGTGTTCGTGGACTTCACGGCGGACTGGTGCCTCACGTGCAAGTTCAACGAGCGCACCGTGCTGTCGCGCGACGACGTGCGGCAGGCGTTCCTGAAGCACAACGTGGCCTTCTTCGTGGCGGACTGGACGCGGCGGGACGCGCGCATCACCACGAAGCTGGCGGAGCATGGCCGCGCGGGCGTGCCCATGTACCTGGTGCTGAGCCCGGGCGCGCCGGACAAGCCGGAGGTGCTCAACGAGCTGCTCACCGCGGACAGCGTCATCCAGGCGGTGCAGCGCGCGGCGGAGTGCGGGTCGCCGTTGAAGGGTGGCTCGGTGGTGTGTGCCCGGCCTTGAGCCGGGAGTGAAGTCGCGGTTGTGCTGTTCGTTCGTGCGCAGCGTTCCATCCACTGGAGGTTCCGTCATGAAGCAGGTCTTCAAGGCACTCGCTCTCACCGCGGCATTCGTGTCCGCCCCCGTCTTCGCCGCTGACACCGCGGAGGTGGGCAAGCCCGCTCCGGCGTTCACGCTGAAGGACGAGGCGGGCAAGGCCCACTCGCTGTCCGAGTACAAGGGCAAGGTGGTGGTGCTCGAGTGGACGAACCCGGAGTGCCCGTTCGTGAAGCGGCACTACGATGCCAAGACGATGCAGAACACGCAGAAGGGCTTCGACGCGAAGAAGGTGGTGTGGCTGACGGTGGACTCGTCCGCCACGCACGACGCGAAGAGCGCCGCGGACTGGAAGAAGAAGGAGGGCTTCAGCCAGCCGGTGCTGCTCGACACGGACGGCAAGGTGGGCAAGAGCTACGCGGCGAAGACGACGCCGCACATGTACGTCATCGACGGCCAGGGCGTGGTCCGCTACGCGGGCGCCATCGACAACGACCCGCGCGGCAAGGAAGCCACCAAGGTGAACTACGTGCAGACGGCGGTGGACGCGCTCCTCAACGGCAAGCAGGTCCCCACCGCGACCTCCGAGCCCTACGGCTGCTCCGTGAAGTACAAGAGCTGAGCCGCTGCCCGCGTCATGAGGTTTGAAGGCCCGTGTCCCTCGCTCGAAGGGACGCGGGCCTTTTCATTCCGCGTCGCGGTGTCGATATTGACGTTGTATCTAATTTTCGGGAAATTTCGTACGACCATGCCTGCCACCGTCCATCCCGTGCTGGAGCCGGGCCGTGTCTACCGGACGAAGGAACTGGCCACGTGGGGGGCGAATGCTCCCCGGCTGGCCCGGAGACTGGTGGGCGAGGGCGTGCTGGTGCCACTGGCGCACGGGCTCTACGCCTGTCCGAAGCGGGGACGCTTCGGTGTGGTGGCGCCGTCCGATGAAGCCATCATGAAGGCCTTCCTGGAAGGCAGCCCGTTCGTCTTCACCGGGCCTGACCGATGGAACGCGCTCGGCTTGGGGTCCACCGCGGTCTTCGCTTCGGCGCTCGTCTACAACACGAAGCGCTCGGGTCGTTTCGAACTGGGGAGCAGGACCTTCGAGCTGCGGCGGGTCGCCTTCCCCCAGCCTCCGACGCCGGAATGGTTCGTGGTGGATCTCTTCGAGAATGCGGGGAGCGTCAGTGCCTCGCCAACGATGTTGGCGCATGCCCTGACGCGTGCATTGGGGCGAGGGGCGTTCGACTCCAAGCGGCTGGGAGAGATGTCTGACCGGTTTGGTAGGCAGAGCACGCGTGCGTTGATTCACGACGCGATCCGCGCTGCCCTGCATGAAATTCGTCCACGACGACCCTGAGTTCGAGCAGTTGTTGCGAATCGTCGCCGACAAGCGGCGGCTGTCCCTGGGCCTCACCGAGAAGGACTACTGGGTCACCCACACGCTGTGGGCCCTGCATGACTCGGGCTTCGAGGTCTGGTTCAAGGGAGGCACGTCGCTGTCGAAGGGCTTCTCGCTCATCCAACGGTTCTCGGAGGACCTGGACCTCAAGCTGGAGTCGGGGACGGTTGACCTTCCCCAGGTGACGGACTGGAGCCGCACCGGAGCGGGGGCGACGAAGGCCCGCCGGGCGTACTTCGAGACCCTGGCTGAATGCATCCAGGTTCCCGGGGCGCGGACGGAGCTGGATGTCGACGGAGCGGACCGCTACTGGCGCTCCGCGAATATCCGCATCGTGTATCCGGCCCAGCATCTGGGCGGCATGGTGGGCATCCTGCGCCCCTTCGTCCTCCTGGAGGTTGGTCATGCGCGGGTGACGCCCTTTGTCCGGCGGGACATGACGTCGTTCGTCCACGACGAACTTGAGTCCCAGCAGCAGCTGGCTGACTTCAAGGACAACCGCCCCAGGACCGTGAGGTGCGTGCATCCCATGGTCACACTGTTGGAGAAGGTGGACGCAATCCAGCGGCGGCTCCAGAAGGAGCGGCTGGAGCCTGCCACCTTCGTCCGTCACTACGAGGACGCGGCGCGGATCATCGCCGCCGAGGATGCGCTACCGCCTCTTGCCGACTACCGCGACGTCCGTGCGCTTGCCGCGGAGATGATTCGGCAGAAGCAGATCGCGGCGCTTCCTGCCGGTGAAGCGCGGCACTTCCTGCCAGGCGGTGAAGGCACAGAGGCCATCCAATCCGCCTTCGAGGCGATTGCCCCGATGTTCTGGGGGCCACGTCAGACGCTGGATGAAGCCGTGGCCACCCTCTGTGCGTGGCTCACGCGGTTTCATTCCGCGTCGCGGTGGGCGTAGTCCGGGCCCAGGCCTTCGATGCGGTAGGTGTTGCCCGGGTAGGTGCGGTTGAGCGTGGTCTCCAGGGTGGAGGGATAGCGCTCCAGCGAGACGTGGCGTTTGACGCGCTTGCGCAGCTTGAGGGCGCCCCGGACCATGCCTCCGACCCAGGCGGGCGGGGACTCGAACTGGATGGCGGGCAGCAGGCGCGGGGGCACCAGGCTGAGGCTGATGGGGGACACCAGCGGACGCAGCGGACGCGGCACCCAGCCGGCCAGGATGTCCACGGTGGACTGGGCCACGCGGTGGCTGGCGGCGTCGGGGACGAACTCGCGGGCCTCGTAGTCGCGGATGAAGGCGTCGTAGGCGGCCTTGTCCTCCGGGATGTCCTTCAGGCCCATGCGGCGGCCGATTTCACACCAGTAATGGAACCAGGCCTCGCGCTCGTGCGCGGTGAAGGGGCGCCAGCCGAAGTCGTCCATCCACTGGATGGGGAAGTCGATGAACGTCCACAGCACGAAGAGGAAGTCCTCGTTCGGGATGCGGAAGAAGGAGTGGATGTGATTCATCTGCTCCAGGGACTGGCGTCCGGCCTCCACGTCCCAACCGCACTGCATGAACCGCGCGATGAGCAGCCGCGTGTCGTCGTAGCGCTTCTGGCCGCGCTTGCGGAACTCGCCCGTGCGGTCCAGCAGGCGGGAGACAGAGCGGCTGCCGTAGGTGTGGAAGAGGGCGATCTCCGTGGACCGTACGATGTCGAAGGGGAACTCGTAGTTGGTCAGCAGGTGCACGATGCGCTGGCAGTCCCGCCGTGCGTCCAGGGAGGCGATCTCCCGGCGCACCTCGGGCAGGCGCGGCCGCCAGAAGGGCTTGCAATAGACGGGGCCGGGCACATGGGTGCCGGGCTGCTTCCCGCCGGCCGTGAAGGGACACCCGGCGGGGACGGCGTCCTGCGGGGGACGGGCGTGGGATGCCGGGTCTTTCATGGCGGGAAGCTCCGTGAGTCGAGGCGACCGGTGATGCTACCCCGGGCCGTGACGGCATGCCGTGCCCCCGCTGGCCCGTGTGTCGCACACCCCGGCCTTGTCGGAGGCGGGGGCGCGCCGGACCTTGTCCTGGAGGGCAGAACATCCAGATAGGAGATGCGACCATGGCCAGCAACAAGGGGCCGCCGGTGAAGGGGCCCGAGCGCACGGACACACACAGCGCGGACGAACTGGAGCGGGAAGCCAGACACCAGCGTCCGGGCACCGAGCGGGGCGACGTGACGGACGAGGACGTGGGCGAGGACCGCATCCTCCAGAAGGGCATTGGCGGCTACGGAGCCCAGAAGGGCACGGAGCCCGCGAGGGAAGCGCCGCCGCTCAGCGACGACGGCGATCGGTAGCCGTCGCCCGCTGCGTGGGTGTCAGGCCTCGGCCCCGGTGCCAGGGGCGGCTTCCCAGGCGCCCGGCTGTGGACTCGTCCCCATGGCTGAGAAGGTGAGAATCCTGCGGGGACTCACCGTCAGCGGCGCACCGCACGAACCTGTCCGACAGTCGGACAGGTTTGGAGCGCCGTGGCTGAGGGAGGCTTCCCCGCCCGCCGGGCAGCGGAAACCTGTCCGACAGTCGGACAGGTTTGGAGCGCCGCGTCGGGCGGAGGTCGCACCACCTGGAAGTCCAGGGCCTAGAGTGCCGCCATGGCCCCTGCCCGCCTCGTGCGTTCCTGCTGCGTCCTGGTGTTGCTGTTCCTCGCGCTGCCAGGGGTGGCGCAGGAGGCGCCCGCACCGGATGCGAAGGCGTGGCTCGCGGAGCACAACGCGGAAGCGGTGCGCGTGAACCAGACCGCCATGGGCATCCTGTTCGGCTGGGCGGTGCTGAACATCGGCACGGGCGTCGCGGGGCACTTCGCGAGCGAGGGCGAGACGCGGGCCTTCTTCCAGGCGAACGCGGCGTGGAACGTGGTGAACCTCGTCATCGCGGGGCTCGGGTATCACGGGCAGGCCACCGCGGATCCGGCCGCATGGGACCTGGCGCGCAGCCTGTCCGAAGGGCAGCGGATGGAGAAGCTGCTGCTCCTCAACGCGGGCCTGGACGTGGGCTACATCGCCTTTGGCGGGTTCCTGTGGGAGCGCGGGCTGCGCAAGGACTCGGACCGCTTGAAGGGCTGGGGCAAGAGCGTGCTCATGCAGGGCGCGTTCCTGCTGGTGTTCGACGGCGTGCTGACGTTCCTCAACGCGAAGCTGAACGGCGAACTCACGGCGCGGCTGGTGCCCGCGCCGGATGGCGTGGGCCTGATGCTGACGTGGCCGTGAGCTTCAGACGCGCGAGTGCCATTCGAGCCCGCCGGGCAGGGGGCTCGCCGCGAACTCCAGGTGGATGACCCGGCGGTGCGCGGGGACGCGCGCGGGTGACGAGGCGTGCAGCAGCAGGGGCCGCATCACCAGCAGGCCGCAGCGGGGCACGAGGCAGTCCACGGGTGTGCTGCGTTCGAGCCAGGCCGGGATGCGCGAGGACGACAGCCGTCCTTCCAGGTGTGAGCCCGCGAGCACGCGCACGGGGCCGTTGTCCTCGCCGCAGTCGTCCAGGTGCACGCGCACCGCGACCATGGCCTCCAGGATGGACGTCGGCGGCTGCACGCAGGGCACGCCGGCCTTCTGCGACCAGGGACCGAAGCCGGGCACGTCATGGCGCTCGCGCACGGCGACGGTGAGGTCCTGGTGCCAGATGACCTTCCAGTTCGCGTCCGGGGTCTTGTCGAACAGCAGGCCCCGCACCGCGAAGCAGTGCGGACCCAGGACGGACCCGGCGGCTTCGCGCACGGGGGCTGAGCGGGCCAGCTCATGGACGGCGGGCACGTTCTCCAGCAGGTTGCGCACGCCTCCGCGCCGCTGGGCGGGCTCGGCTTCCTCGCTCACGGAGCGCAGTGCGTGGAGCAGGGCGTCCGCGGTGTCTGGCGTGATTCCCCGCGGGAGGATGGCGAAGCCCTCGCGCTCGATGCGCGCGGCCAGTTCCTCCGAGGCCAGACCGTGTGTCTTCAATGCGGACATCGTGGAGCGCAGCATAGCGGGGGCGCGGTTCCACGCGGGCACCCACCCGATGGAACCGGAGCCCGGGAGGCTCAGGCCGCCACCGGCTCCCGGCGGTGGCGAGCCCGGGCGGAGACGTCCTTGCGGCGCCCCTTGCGCAGCACGTCCAGGTGCACCTCTTCCTCGTTGGCGAGCGCCATCAGCCGCTGCAGGTCGTCCACGCTGTTGACCGGCCGGCTGTTGATGCCGAGCAGCAGGTCGTCCGGCTGGAGCCCGGCGTCATCCGCGGGCGTGCCCTCCTGCACCTTCAGCACGCGCACGGCGCGCGGCTGGCCGGTGTCCTTCGCGAGCGCGGGCTCCAGGTTCACCGCCGTGGCGGCGATGCCCAGGAACTTCCGGTCCACCCGACCGCGCTGGATGAGCAGGCTGGCGACCCAGGCCGCCGTGGTGGCGCTCACCGCGAAGCCGATGCCCTGCGCGAAGGGCAGCACCAGCGTGTTGAGCCCCACCACGCGCCCGCGCGTGTCGAGCAGCGGCCCGCCGGAGTTGCCCGGGTTGATGGCCGCGTCCGTCTGGAGCATCCCCTCCAGGATGACGCCGTCGGGCAGTGTGATGCTGCGGTTGATGGCGCTCACCACGCCCAGCGACACGGACTGCTCCAGGCGGAAGGGATTGCCAATGGCCATCACCAGCTGCCCCACCCGCACCGT
Organism: Corallococcus exercitus; assembly: GCF_042231735.1. Lineage (GTDB taxonomy): Bacteria > Myxococcota > Myxococcia > Myxococcales > Myxococcaceae > Corallococcus > Corallococcus exercitus_B. The sequence goes on along the minus strand of NZ_CP102577.1, from coordinate 6,424,725 downwards.
CTCCGGATCCGCGAGCGGCAGCGTGGGGAAGCCGTCTCCTTCCGCGCGCACCACGGCGAGGTCGGTGGGAGCATCCGCGCCCACCAACGTGGCCCGGCGCTCTTCTCCATTGTGGAGCTGCACGGTGAGGCGCTTGGGCGTGCGCATCACCACGTGCCGGTTGGTGAGCACGTAACCGTCCGGCGTGAGGAACAGGCCGGTGCCGTGGCCGCGAGCGTGCTCCACGCCCACCACGGCCGGAGCCGCGCCGGCCACGAGTCCTTCCAGGTCATCCGAGAGCTGCTGCAACAGTTTCATGGCCGGCTCCTTTCAAGAACGCTTGCCCACGGTGATGGGCACCTCGCGCAGCTCGCCCGCGCGCAACACCTTCGCCTGGATGGACGCGCCCACCTTCTCGTCGCCCAGGTAGCCCAGCAGGTCCTCCACGCCGTGCAGCGACTGGCCGCCCAGGCTCACCAGCACGTCGCCCAGCAGCAGCCCGGCCTTCTGCGCGGGGCCGTCCGGATCCACGGAGAGCAGGATGAGGCCCGCCTTCGTGCCGTCGATTTCGCGCGGCAGGCGCACCGGGTAGGCGCCCACGCCCAGGTAGCCGCGGCGGATGCCGCCGTGCTCGCGCAGGGAGTTCGCCACGCGCGCCAGCGTGCCGCCGGGAATCACCACCGCGGCGGTGCGCGAGAAGGCCGCCGTGGGGATGCCGAGGAAGCGGCCCTGCGCGTCCACCAGCGCGCCGCCGGAGAAGCCCGGGGGCAGGTCCGCGTCGGTCTCCAGGTAGCGGTCCACCTGGCCGCCCGCGTGCGTGCGCCAGTCCCCGCCGAACGCGCTGACGATGCCCAGCGTGGCCCGTGCCGTGCGTCCCGGCCGGCCGAGGGCCAGCACGATGTGGCCCACCTTCACGTCATCGAGCGGCGCGGGTGCGAGCGCGGTGAGGCCAGTGGCATCGGCCTTGAGGAGCGCGAGGTCGGTGCTCGGGTCACGGCCGACGAGCTCGGCGGACACCGAGCGGCCGTCCGCGAGGCCCACCTGGATGGAGCCCTCGTGTTCGACGGCGTGGCTGGTGGTGAGGATGTGGCCGTCGGCATCCCAGACGACGCCGCTCGCGCCCCGGCGACGGCGGGCCTCGACGCGGACGAGGGAGGGAGCGATGCGTTCGACGACGGTGGAGATGGACTGCGAGAGGGACTGGAGGGCGTCGGTGGACATGGCGTGTTCCTTTCGAGCCTGAAGCTAAAGGGCTCGAAATCGCGCCACATCGGCGGACCGGGCAGGACGGAGACCTGGCCGTTCGGGCAGGTTGTCCTCTCCATCCGGAGAGGTGCCCGGCCGTTCATCCAGGTGCAGCGTTACACCAGCTCCGAGAATCGAGCCTTCCACTCGGCTGGGAGTTCCCGTGGTCCCTTGGTCTCGACCCACTCCCGCAGCCTTCGTTTGAAGGCACGGACCTCCTGTACCCAGTCGTCCCAGGCAAACGTCACCTGCTGCCAGTCGGGATTCGGGTTGCCACCGCCCATGCCGGCGACGATCGAGAGGAGGACGGACTCACCTCGGCGCTCGAAGAGGAAGGCCGGGCTGCCCTGCTCGCAGGAGTCGAGTGTGTAGGATTCTCCGGCCGCGAGCTCGGGCAGGGTGGCGTTGAGTCCGTCCCACCACTCCCCCAGACACACGTCATCGGGTCCCCAGAATCCCATCGCGGGGACCTGCCTGCCGGCGAGGGTCCATCGCAGCTCGCCATGGATGTGGGGTTCGTCCTCGTTGAGCTCGGTGAGGGGAAGTTGCTCCCGGCCCTCGCCAGGCACATACGCGCTCAGGAGCTCCAGATTCACGGACGCCTCGGTCATCCCGGTCCCCCCTGACGAACCTAGCCCACCTTGCGGAAGCGCTCGTAACGCTCTTCCAGGTAGAGCTTCTTGGGCCGCAGCTCCTTCGCGCGCGGCAGTTGGAGCGTCTTGCCCACGAAGCCCTTCAGCGCGTGCTCCAGCGTGGGGCCGTCCTGGGTGGCGAGCAGACTGGGCGCCAGCTCGATGATTCCGTCGGGACGGAAGCCCATCAGGTTCGTGTCGAAGGCGCCGTGGTGGAGCCGGCAGAGCGCCAGTCCGTTGGGGACTTCCGCGTGGCCGCGTTCGTCGCGGTCCGGAAGGATGTGGGCGCCGTCCAGCAGCTCCTTGCGAGGAAACGCGCAGACCGCGCAGCGGTGTTCGTAGGCGTTCAGGACATGCTGACGGAAGGCTGCCTGATGCAGCCGCTTCTTGGCCTGTACCGTCGTGTAACGCCGCTCCAGGGACAGCAGCTTCGCGTCCGCCACATAGCGCTGAGGCTGGTGCTGCCTCACCGTCTCGGGCTCGGACACCGTGACGTGGAAGGAGTGCGAAGCGCGGTCCACGTCGGAGATGTAGACGGGCCACAGGGGCCGGTAGAATCCGGGCTCGATGCCGTAGAAATAGATGAGGGGTGCGTCCAGCTGCTGCGCGCGCACGAGCCGGCGGTTGTCTCGCGCCTCCACGTCCGTGCCCTGGAACTTGTAGAGGAAGGCCCCGTCCGAGGCGATGTTGTCATCGTCGTACCGGGCGACGCGGCTTCCTCGTGGCACGGTGGTCTTGATGGACAGCGCGGTCTCCTGCATCTGCCGGGGCCAGAAGATGCCGCGCGTCCGGTTGGCGAACAGGTGCTGCTCGCCGTGGAGCTGGAAGCCGTCCGCGATGATTTCCCACGGCAGCACTTCACCGTACCGCTCCACCAACGCCTGCAAGGCATTGAAGGCCGCCAGTCGGATGGCCTGGTCGTTGTCGGAGGGCGTGGGCACGGTCCACGACCAGGTTACCAGGCTCAGCCCCGGTCGAGCAGGGCTCCCCCCGGGCCGAAGCCCAGCGACAGGCACAGCACGCGGCGTCCCTTCACCTGGGGGGCCCGCCGCGCGGATTCGGCCGCCAGCTCCGCGTCGTTGAGCGCGAGCACTGGCCCTCCCGTGTCCGGCAGGCCCACGTGGGCGAGGATGTCCGGGACCAGGGAGGCCGTGCCCTCGAAGCCGTAGGTGCAGCCTCCGGGCATCAGGTCCTCGGTCAGCGGACACGGCAATGCCAGACACAGCGCGTCCGGAGGCACGCGGGCGTCCTCCGCGAGGAACGTCCGCAGCGCTCCCGCGATGAACGCCACCGTGTCCCGGATGTGATGGCCGTCCGCGGGACGAGGCTGACCGATGAACAGCGGGGGCAGCGTGGAGAGGTTCCGCTCGAAGACGCGCGTGGCGCCGGGACGCGCGACCTTGATGCTCGTCTGGCCCACGTCCACGCAGAGGGGACTTCGCGCGCCGGTGGCCTCCAGCATGCGCAGCCCCGCGCGCACGGGGGCGAAGCGCGGTGACAGCGCGATGTGCACCGGGCAGCGCAGCGCCGCCGTGGCCTCCCTCAACGCGGCGGGAAAGCCGTCCAGCTCCGCCAGACCTCCACTCAGGTACGCCGCGTCCGGCGCGTGCTGCTTCACCAGCAGGAAGAGCGCCTCCGCCAGCGGCGGCATCACGCGCGCCGCGAGCTTCGCTCCGGGCACTCCCGCTCGCCGGTCGTCCTCCACCCGCGGCGAGCCCAGCAGCTCCCACAGCTCACGCCCGAACACAGGCAGGTTCCACACCTCCAGCGGTGTGACGCCCTCGGGGTGATGCCGACGAGGACTCCACCTCAGGGGGCTCATGCCACGAGCCCGGCGATGCGTTCGGCGGCGGTCCTCGCGCCGTCGTGTGCACGGTAGGAGCGGGAGATCTCCGCCACGCGGTCGCGCATGGATGACTTCGGTGCAAGCAGTTGCGCGATGGCCTCCCGGCACGACTCCACCGTGAGGGTGCGCGGATCTCTCGCAAGTCCCGCTCCGGCCTTCTCCAGGAAGTGCGCCTGCACGGGCTGGTCGTTGCACACGGGCAGCAGCAACATCGGGACGCCCGCCGTCATCGCCTCCATCACGGAGTTCGCACCGCCGTGGGAGATGAACGCCGCCGCTCGCTCCAGCACCTGCCGCTGTGGCGTGTAGCGCACCGCCACCACGTCACCGGGCAGCGTGCTCGGGAAGTCCGTGTCCGCCAGCTCGCCCGCGCACAGCACCAGCGTCACGCCAAAGGGCTTCGCGGCCTCCGCGATGAGGCGGAACAGCTCTGGCTGATACGAAATCTGACTGCCGAAGGACACGTACAGCACCGGCTTTTCGCCCAGGCGCTCCCATGGGAAGGGCACCTCGTCGCCCCGGGCTTCCGGCGGAATGGACGGGCCCGCGAGCAGCGTGTCCGGGGGCACTCCCGCATCTGGGCCCAGGAAGTCCTCGGTGGCGAAGATGACGTTGAGCCGGGGCGACAGGCACTCGCAGGTGCGAAAGCGCGCGTCGAAGCCGTGACGGCGGAACAGCGCCTGACGATCATCCTTCAATGCCCGCACGTTGCGCAGCAGGGGAATCTCCGGCCTTGGCTCCAGCAGCGTCAGCGCGGAGGACACGCCCGCCCACGGGATGCCCTCCGTGTGCGCCGCGAGCACCGCCGCGTACTGCATTCCGTCCAGGGCCATCACGTCGGGACGGAAGGCGCGCACCACTTCGCGCACGGGCTCCAGCATCGCGGGGACCGAATCCAGCAACAGGCCGCGGATCCACTTCCCCAGCGCCACGTCATCGAGCACCAGCTTCGCCAGCGCCTCGCCTCCGGTCTCGATGCCCGGCGGCGCGGCTTCAACGTGCGGCAGGCGCAGCACCTCCACGCCCAGGGACTCAAGCTGCGGCGCGGGTTCGGGAATGCACAGCCAGCCGACGGTGTGCCCCAGGCGGCGCAGCCACTGGGCCACGCCGACCATCGGGTTGAGGTGGCCCTTCTCAGGAGAGGTGGCGATGAGGACTCGGGACATTCAGGGGGGCGCCTCGGCGTGGGCCTGGAGCATGGCCAGGGACACGAGTCGCATCAACAACCGATCCATCGGTCCTGCCTGCGCGTCGTCGGACGGCAGGCGGAAGTAGCGCTCCAGCAATCCCAGCATCGCTTGCGTGTTGATGACCTGGAGGGAATCCAGGCGCGCGGGAGAGATCCACGCGCGATACAGCTCCAGCCAGCGCTCCCGCACCGGACTGGACAGGGCGGTGTGCCCATACCGGGGCGTCTTGCGCGCGAGGCGGACCTCCTCTGGCACCAGCGACCGCACGGCGTACCGGAACAGCCACTTGCCGAACCCGTCCCGCATCAGCACGGACTCCGGCAGGGCCAGGGCCACCCGCGCGAAGCCTTCATCCAGGTACGGCGTGCGGACCGTGAGCCCATGGGCCCGGGCGCCTCGCAGCTCGGGCGGGAGGATGAGCTCGGACAGCACCCACTTCGCGTAGCGCAGCTCCTCGGTGGGGAGCGCATCATCTGACGGCAGATCCCACGGCGCGGGCAGCGAGGCGAGCACGGTCCCCAGGTTGTCCACAGGGGGGCCTCGTGAGGCGTGATCGCTGTTCCCGCGCTCGGAAACAGTCCTCAAGTTGTCCACAGGGGTGGAGTCTTCACGCCGTCCCACGGCTTGATCGGAACCGTCGTTTCCAGAGGGAGGACGCCCGGTGGATGGCTTTGATTCCTGATCGCCACGCGGTGCCCCCGCCAGCGGCCTCCCCGAGTTGTCCACAGCCCCCCGTGCCGCATCATGATCGTGCGAGTCGCCCCGGAAGGGGGCCCGCAAGTTGTCCACAAGCGCCATGGCTTCAAATCCCAGGGCCCGCATGGCGAGCGTCCGGTCTTCATCCACGCGAGCCTTCGCGGAGGCGAGCGCGCCCGGAGTGCCCTGGAGCACTTCATCCGCTCCCGCGCCGCTCAGGAGGACGGGGCCCGCGCCCTGTCGCCGGGCCTCCCGATAGAACGCGTAGCTCGCCACGGCCCGGGCGTTGAGGATGACCGCCTGGTTGGCGAGGACCGCGTGCTCGAACAGGTCTGGGAGCACCGCGTCCGGGATGAGCACGTCCACCAGCTCCGCGCCCGTCACCTTCGCCATCCGCCGCGCGTTGCTCCGCTCCACCGCGTCCGCGAAGTGCACGTCCATCGTCCACGCGCGCACCTTCCCGGGAGCATGCCGGGCCGCCATCGCGCACAGGGCCGCGCTGTCCACGCCGCCGCTCAGGCTCACCTCGTGCGTGCCTGCCTCCACATGTGCCCGCACGGTGTCGGACCAGGCGGCCAGCAGCCGCGCGGCGAGGGTGTCCTCATCCTCATGCGCGTGCCCGGGCCGCACCACGCGCGGCAGGGTCACGTCGAGGCACAGGCCCGCGTTGAAGGCCCGGGCGTGGAACAGCAGGCCGCTCACCGCCCGAGGAGACAGGCCGCGCGTGGGAGTCCTTCCCTGCGGTGGAACATCGGGAGCACGGGTCGGCATGCGGTCTACATCATAGGGGCTGCGTCCGGTCGTATCAGGGGGAAGCCCGGAGACGGTGGGCTATCCTCCCGGGGAGACGCTTCGCTTCACGCGAACAGGGAAGGGCGGGACATGCAGGCGGACGCGGTGGATGTCGTGTTGCGGGAGCGCTTTGGCTTGGAGGCCTTCCGGCCGGGACAGCGTGAGGTCCTCACGGCGCTGTTGAAGCCCCAGGGCTCCGCGCTCGCGGTGTTCCCCACGGGCGGCGGCAAGTCGCTGTGCTACCAGCTGCCCGCGCTGCTCCTCGACGGGCTCACGGTGGTGGTGTCACCGCTCATCGCGTTGATGAAGGATCAGATCGACGCGCTGGAGCGGCGGGGCATCCGCGCCGCGCGACTGGATTCCTCACTGTCACTGGAGGAGTCGCGCGAAGTGACGGAGTCCCTACGCGACGGGACCCTCAAGCTCCTCTACGTGGCCCCGGAGCGCTTCAACAACGAGCGCTTCATGGGGCTCCTGAGCGAGCTTCAAATCTCCCTCTTCGCGGTGGACGAAGCGCACTGCGTCTCTGAGTGGGGCCACAACTTCCGGCCGGACTACCTCAAGCTGGCGCAGGCGGCCCGCACGCTCCGGGCCGAGCGCATCCTGGCGCTCACCGCCACCGCCACGCCGCAGGTGGTGCACGACATCTGCGAGGGCTTCGGCATCCCGGAGTCGCACGCGGTCGTCACCGGCTTCTACCGGAACAACCTCACGCTGGAGACCACGCCCACGGGGCCGGAGGTGCGCGACGCCCTGCTGGTGGAGCGGCTCAAGTCGCGCCCGCCCGGCTCCACCATCGTCTACGTGACGCTGCAGAAGACCGCGGAGCGCGTGGCGGCGCTCCTGAGCGCGGAGGGCCTGCCCGCGAGCGCCTATCACGCGGGCCTCGAGTCCGAGGAGCGCGAGCGGGTGCAGGAGGCGTGGACCCACTCGGCGAAGGGCATCGTCGTGGCGACCATCGCGTTCGGAATGGGCATCGACAAGGCGGACGTGCGCGCCGTGTATCACTACAACCTGCCCAAGGGCCTGGAGAGCTACAGCCAGGAGATCGGCCGCGCGGGCCGTGACGGCAAGTCCTCCGTGGTGGAGCTGCTCGCGTGTCCGGACGACGTGCCCACGCTGGAGAACTTCGCGCTCGGGGACACGCCGCTGCCGGAGGCGCTGAGCGCACTGGTGAAGGAGTTGTTGTCCTCGGGGCCTGAGTTGCACCTGGACATGTACGCGCTGGGCAACCGCCACGACCTGCGGCCCCTGGTGCTGCGCACGGCGCTGACGTACCTGGAGCTGGAGGGCGTGCTGCGCCAGGGCACGCCGTTCTACGCGGGCTACAAGGTGCAGCCGGCGGGTTCGGTGGAAGCGCTCATCGGGAAGTTCCAGGGGGAGCGCGCGCGCTTCGTGAAGGACCTGTTCGCGCACGCGAAGAAGGGCCGCACCTGGTACACGTTCGACGTCGCCGAGGTCGCGAAGGCGTTGGAGCAGCCGCGAGACCGGGTGGTGAAGGCGCTCGACTACTTCCAGGAGCAGGGCTGGGCCGAGGTCCAGGTGGCCGAGCCGCGCCAGCGCTACACGCGGCTGCGGGAGCACGAGGACGCGAAGGCGCTCGTGGCCCTGTTGCAGGAGCGCTTCCAGAAGCGCGAGGTCCAGGAGGTGTCACGGGTGCGCGACGTGCTCCGGCTGGTCACGCACGACGGCTGCCAGAGCAATGCGCTGGTGGCCCACTTCGGCGAGCAGCGCGAAGCCCCCTGCGGCCACTGCACCTTCTGTCGCACGGGCGTGGCGCGCGTGCTGCCGCCACCGCACCCCCGGCCGGACCTGCGTGAACAGCTGGACGTGGCCACGTTCAAGACCCTCGTCGCGAAGCACCCGGAGGCGCTGGGGCACCCGAGACAGGCGGCCCGTTTCCTCTGCGGCCTGAGCAGTCCGGCACTGTCCAAGGCGAAGCTCACCGGGCACAAGCTCTTCGGCACCCTGGCCGAGTGGCCGTTCACCCAGGTGCTGGCGTTCTGCGAAGCCCGGCCGAGCCGCTAGACTCCCACACCGTGCGCTACGAGCTTCACGACAGCCGCGTCCTCACCTGGTCCCTGGAGACGCACGTCACCACGCACTGCAACCTGCGCTGCGCGCAGTGCTGCCCGCTGTCGCCGCACCTGCCGGCTTGGGCCGTGTCTCCCCAGGCGCTGGCCGAGGACCTGCGCCGGCTCTCCCGCGTGCTCAAGCCCAACGTCTTCAAGCTCACCGGCGGTGAGCCCTTCCTCCACCCGGACCTGCCCGCCGTGCTGGACGTGGTGCGCGCCTCCGGACTCACCGAGCAGGTCTCCGTCACCACCAACGGCTTCCTCGCCCAGAGCGCTCCGGACGCCGTGTACGAACGGCTCGACCGGATGACGCTGTCGTTCTACACGTCCGCGCCCCTGCCGGAGCGCTCCATCGCGCGCATCACCGAGCGCTGCGACCGGCACGGCGTCCACCTCACGGTGAAGGCCATCGACCGCTTCCAGCGCATCACCCCGGACGCGCCGCTCGCGTCCGACGCGGAGGTGCACGACGTCTTCGCGCAGTGCTGGCTCAAGCAGCGCTGCCATCTGGTCCACCGGGGCCGCTTCTACACCTGCACCCGGCCGCCCCACGTCGCCACCGTCCTCGCCGCGGAGCACCCGCACCTGCCCGCGCTCGCCGAGCACGACGGCGTGCCGCTCGATGACCCCGACCTGCTCACGCGCCTGCTGGCCTACCTGGAACGCGACACGCCGCTGGCCACCTGCCGCCACTGCCTGGGGTCCAGCGGCCCCTGGGAACCCCATGCGCAGCTGCCTCGCGCTCGCGCCGCTTCCTGATCAGGGCGGTGCCTGCACGGGCAGCTCCACGGTGAAGACGGAGCCCTGGCCCAGGCGGCTCTCCACGCGCACCGTGCCGCCCATGGCCTCCACCAGCGTGCGGGTGATGTAGAGGCCCAGCCCCAGGCCGCCGTAGTGCCGCCCGCTCACCGCGCGCTCGAAGCGGCCGAAGAGGCGCGGCAGCGAGTCCTCCGCGATGCCGATGCCCTGGTCCCGCACCGTCAGCACCGCCCTGCCTTCGCGCGTCTCCAGGCGGACGTGGATGGGACGCCCCTGGCCGTACTTGATGGCGTTGTCCACCAGGTTCACCACCACCTGCTCCAGGCGCGCCCGGTCCCACACGCCCATCACCCCTGCGTCCTCGCACTCCAGCTGGAGCACGGAGCCGGCGCGCGCGGCGGGGCCTTCGTAGGAGGCCACCACGTCGCGCACCAGCTCCGCCAGGTCCACCGGCGTCGGCTCCAGGGACATCCGCCCGGCCGCGATGCGCGACACGTCCAGCAGGTCGTTCACCAGCTCCGCCAGCTTCTTCAGCTGCCGCGAGCCGACGTCCAGGTAGTTCTCCACCAGCTCGCGCCGCACCGGGCCCGGGGTGCGGTCCAGCTCGCGCCGCAGCGCCTGGAGCTTGAGGTTGAGCGGCGTGAGCGGCGTCTTCAGCTCGTGGCTCGCGATGGACAGGAACTCGTCGCGCAGGCGCACCGCTTCGCGCGCCTCGTGGTACAGCCGCGCGTTCTCCATGGACAGCGCGGCACGGTTGGCCAGCTCCTGGAGGTAGGGCAGGTCCGCGGCCGTGTAGCCGCGGCCGGACCTCCAGGTGGTGCCGAAGCTGAGGATGCCCAGCGGCCGCTCCCCGGCCACCATGGGCACCATCGCGACGGAGCGCAGGTGCAGCTTGCGGAATACCTCCAGCCGCGCGGGGTCGCTCGTCAGCTGCCGCAAGCCCTCCTCGGTGACGTCCTCGATGAAGAAGGGCTGGCCCCGCAGCAGCAGCGGCATGGCGCCCCCCAGCGACGGGGCGACGGCCTCGTACGGGGCCGGGGCCCACAGCTGCTCACGCAGCTCCGCGGGTTCGCCGGGCGCGTGCGCGACCTCCAGCCGCTGGAAGCTGCCGTCCCCCATCGTCATGTCGACGATGCACCAGTCCGCCACGGTGGGGACCGCCAGGCGCACCACGTTGCTCAGCGTGGCCTTGGAGTCCAGCGACGTGGCCAGGAAGGAGCTGGCCCCCGCCAGCAGGCGCAGGTGCTCCTCGTTGTGCGACAGCTCGCGCGCCAGCCGCTCCGCCCGCGCGCGGGCGCGCACCAGGTCCGTCACGTCGAAGGCGAAGCCCGCGACGCCGTCCACCTGCCCCCGGACGTCGTGCGTGGGGGTGTACGTGACGTCGAAGATGTACTCGCGGATGGAGCCGTCCGGCTGCGGCAGCTTGAGGGGCACCTCCCGGCCCATGAAGGGCTCGCCCGTCGTGTAGACGCGGTCGAGCATCTGGGCCACGCGCTCGGCCTCCTCCTTCGGGCCCACCTCGCGCGCGGGCAGGCCCAGGAGCCGCTCCGGGTTGCCCAGCATCGCGGTGTTGAGGGGGTTGGACAGCTCGATGATGTGCTGGGGGCCTCGGAAGATGACCAGGTGCGCGGGCGCGAGCATGAACAGCTCCCGCAGCCGCGCGCGTTCGTACTCGGCGGCGGCGCGGGCCGCGCGCTCGCGCTCCAGCAGGTCCGCGCGCTCCGCGTTGGCCCGGCGCAGGCGCACGTTGAGGGTCGTCACGAACAGCGACAGCGCCAGGAAGAGGGCCAGCGCGACCAGGTTGCCAGGCACCACGTGCCAGGCGCCCAGGGGCTCCAGGAAGAAGTAGTGCACCGTGAGGAGCGACAGTCCGGTGGCCAGCAGCCCCGGTCCCCAGCCTCCGCGCCAGCTGGCGAACATCACCGCCGCGAAGAAGGCGAGGAACGGGCTGCTGGCCATGAAGGGCCACAGCGTCCGCTGGAGGAGGAAGCCCACCACGACGCTCGTCACCGCCAGCCCGTAGCGCAGCAGGGCGGAGCCCTCCTCCTTCCGGTCTCCCGCTGGAGGCTCCGGAGGCGCGAGCGACGGCCGGGGCGCCGGTGATGGCTGCTCGGGATGCGAGGGGACGGGGACGGTCATGGGCTCGGGGGGCTGCCTGGCCTCGGGCCGGTGCTCAGCGTGCCTCCTGGGGGGTGTTGCGCTGGAGGAGGCCCTGCATGGTGGTGGGGTAGCGCTCGCCCGCGGCCACGCCCGGCGGCGCGATGGCCTCGATGTCCGCCAGGTCCTGCTCCGTCAGCTTCACGTCCAGGGCGCCCAGGTTGTCGTCCAGGTACTTGCGGCGCTTGGTGCCGGGGATGGGGACCAGGTCCTCGCCGCGCGACAGCACCCAGGCGAGCGCGAGCTGCGCGGGCGTGCACTGCTTCTTGCGCGCGAGCCGGTCGATGTGCTCCACCAGCTGGAGGTTGCGCTGGAAGTTCTCCCCCTGGAAGCGGGGCGAGTGGCGGCGGTAGTCGTCCTCCGGCAGGTCCTCGATGCGCTTGAACTGGCCGGTGAGGAAGCCGCGGCCCAGCGGGCTGTAGGGCACGAAGCCCACGCCCAGCTCGCGGCACGTCTGGAGGACGCCGTCCTCCGGGTCGCGGCTCCACAGCGAGTACTCCGACTGGAGCGCGGTGATGGGGTGCACGGCGCACGCGCGGCGCAGCGTCTCCGAGTTCACCTCGGACAGCCCCAGGAAGCGCACCTTGCCGGCCTTCACCAGCTCCGCCATCGCGCCCACGGTGTCCTCGATGGGCGTCTTCGGATCCACGCGGTGCAGGTAGTACAGGTCGATGACGTCCATGCCCAGGCGCTTGAGGCTCGCGTCGCACGCCTGCTTCACGTACTCCGGCCGGCCGTTGACGCCGCGCGCCTGGGGATTCGCCGGGTCGCGCACGAGGCCGAACTTCGTGGCCAGGACGATGCGCTGGCGGTGGGGCCCGAGCACGCGGCCCACCAGCTCCTCGTTGCGTCCGGGGCCGTAGGCGTCCGCCGTGTCGAAGAAGGTGATGCCCCGCTCCAGCGCGTGGAGCAGCGTGGCCTCCGACTCCGCGTCGTCGCGGCCCGAGTAGAAGTCCGACATGCCCATGCAGCCCAGGCCCAGCGCCGAAACCGTGAGGCCCTGCCTGCCCAGCTTCCGAGTCTTCATCTGTCCTCCATGCGGGTGCGACGTCTCTGGGAGAATCTTCATGCAAGGCGTGGGAATCCAGGGCAAACGGCAGGGCGAAGGCCCGGCTCACCCAGAGGGCGCCAGCTCGCAACGGAAGGGGAGCGGCTTGGCGACCGGCGACAGTCCTTCCGCGCCACGCGCCTCCACCACCGGATCCGACCAGCCCAGGTTGCGCAGCGCCGCATGGAGCCGCTCGCACAGCGGGGCCACGCTGTCCGGGGGCGCGCCGGCGAGCTCCAGCGTGAAGCGCTCGCGCGTCACCTGCGTCAGCCGGAACGCGCGCAGCGGGTGGTGCTTGAACACCCACGCCAGGGACCACGCGTCCACCGCGCGTCCGCCGGGCGTGTGGAACGCACAGGCCCCGCGTCCCCCGAAGCCCGTCAGCGTCCAGCCGTGGAAGCCGCAGGCGCACGCGTCGCGCCGCACGGTGCCCGTGTCTCCGGGCCGGTAGCGCAACAGCGGCAGCACGCTGGGCCGCAGCCGCGTCACCACCACCTCGTCCCCGTCCGGCTCCAGCCAGACGTCCGGCGTGAGCACGTGGAAGCGGCCCCGGTTCGCGTCCTCCAGGCACTCCCACGCGAGCGGCCCCGTCTCCGTGGCGGCGTAGTAGTTGAGGACCGGCACGCCGCGCTCCTGCGTCCATGCGTCGCGCAGCGCCCGCGGCAGGTGCTGCGCGGAGGTGAGCACCAGCCGGGGCGAGGGCACCTCCGGGTGCGCGAGCAGCCAGCGCAGCCCTTCCGGGTCGGAGAAGACGACCGCGGCCTTCACCCGTCGCAGGCGCGCCACGGCGTCGTCGCGCAGCACGGAGACGCGGTGCAGGGCCCCGTCGTGGAACAGCGGCAGGCGCACGGAGTACTCCAGCCCGCCCGGCAGCGCGTCCAGCAACACCACGCGGGGACGCGGCGGGGGCACGGTGTTGGTGCGCTCGGTGAAGAAGCGCAGCACGGCCCACATGAGCAGGCAGTCGCGCCGGTCACGCAGCACGTTGACCGGGTCCCCGGTGGTGCCGGAGCTCTTCACCACCACGCACTCGTCGGACGCGGCGGGCAGCGTGGGCACGTCCTCCCAGTGGCGCGCGAGCGTGGCGCGGTCCAGCGCGGGAAAATGCCGCAGGTCCTCCAGCCGCCGCAGGTCCCCCGGGTGCAGGCCCGACTCGCGCAGCACGCGCACGTAGTAGGGCGAACCGAACAGCGCCTCACGGAAGGCCGGCAGGTGCGCCTCCAGCTCCGCGCGGGCGGCGGCTTCGTCCACCGTGGCCGCGTGCCGGGCGAGGCCCGCCGCCACGTCCAGCGCCCACGGCAGGTGCGGGCGCTGCGTGTGGCTGTCGCGGCGGATGCGCGCCCTGGGGGCGACCCCGAGCGTCACTCGCGCCAGCCCCGGGCCTCGGCGTCCTTGCGCTGGGCCTCCTCGAGCATCTTCTGGCGCCGGTCCGCCTCCTGCTTGCGCACCGCCTCCACCTTGCGCAGGTCCGCCGTGGCCTGCCGGTAGTCCAGGTCCCTGAGGTGGCGCTTGGACTCGGCCTCCGTCTCACCCTCGATGTCCGCGCCCAGGGCCGCCAGCCACTTGCGCAGGAACTCCTCCTGGCGGAAGGCGTTGGAGCGCACCATCTCCGCGGTGAGCGGATGCACCTCCTCGAAGAACTGCTGGAGGCGCGCCTGCGGCGTGCGGTCCGGCGTGAGGTAGAGCACCGTCTTCTTGCGCAGGTCCGAGGACACCAGCACGTGCGCGAGCATGCCCACCTGCTCGCGGAACAGCGGGTTCTTCACGCGCTGCTCCAGCTTCGCCCACTCGGCCTGGGACGGGGGACGCTGGCTGGCCAGACGGAAGGTGTCGCAGACGATGGCCACCGCCAGGTCGTGCGGATACGGCGACACGATGGGCGTGGCCGCCAGCTGCTCACGGAGGTGGGGAATCGAGACCGCCATCATTTCTCCAACAGGGCATCGGCCAGTGCCGCGGCGGCACGGCCAAAGTCAGACATCCATTGCACGGTCGCCAGCCGGAAGCGCGGGCTGCCCAGCACCGGCGCCAGCACCGGCCGGGCGGAGGCTGTATCCGGCAGCGCGAGGAAGGCCACCACCCGGCGCGAACGGTTCATCCCACGGATGAAGCGCGGCAGCGCGTCCTCCTGCCCCATGTTGTACAGGAAGTCGCTGTCGGAGATGACGACGCGCAGCGCGTCCGGCCGCTCCACGGACAGCGCTTCCATCACGTCCACCGGGAACCACGTCCCCCCGCCGATGTATTGCAGGAAGAAGTCGCGCGCCGTCTCCTCGTCGTACATCCACGGGGACACGATGGGGTGGTCCGCGGAGTAGATGATGCCGCGCACCGTGGCGCCCTTGCGCAGCGCGGAGGCGGACAGCACCTGCGCGGCCAGCGTCATCGCGTTGAGGTCCTGCTGCGGGTTGGGCATGGAGCCGCTGGTGTCCAGATAGATTTCCAGCGCGGGCACGCCCAGGTCCGACGGCGGCGGCAGGTCCGCCTCCAGCTCGCGGCGCAGCGGGTTCACGGCGGCCAGCGGGCCCTGTGAAATCACCGTGAGCGTCCAGTCGATGGTGGACGGGTCGTCGCCGTACTCCCACGCCTCCGGAATCGTGCGCAGGTAGGGCTCCGGCTTCGAAGGGGAGGCGGGCAGCTTCAGGATGTACTGATCCACGAGCCGCCGGTAGTACCGGCCCACCAGCGCGCGTCGCAGCCTGCCGCCTTCGTCGCCGGGCACGTGCGCCGTCGCGCGGCGGATGGTCTCCAGCGGACTGGACTCCTGCGTGTCGTGCGAGTCGTCCAGCCAGCCGTTCGCGCGGGCCTCCTTCAGCGCGTCCGCCCACCGGCCGCCGGACTGCACCGCCGCGTCCAGGTCGCCTTCGTCCGGGATGCCCAGGTCGCCGGCCAGCGGGATGCAGAAGGCCACTTCGGAGGGCAGGTCGATGAAGCGGATGAACGCGGCGCAGAAGTAGAGGAATTGCAGCCGCCCGTCGTGCAGCGCGTAGAACGTCTGCGCGAACATGCGCGCCTGGGCGCGGAAGCCCGGGTAGGCCTCCTCCAGCCGCGTCAGCATGGCCTCGGGCACCAGGTGCCCGGGCTGCTTGCGCCACAGCTCTTCGTAGATGGCCAGGTAGAAGCAGAACAGCGGCGACGTCCCGCCCGTGTCCTCGTCCTTCTGGGGCTTCTTCTTGTTCTTCTTGCGCCCGTCGGGCGTGCGCAGGAAGCCCTGGTACACCGCGCACAGCGCATCCGCGTGGGTGCGCCCCACGAACTCGTTCACCTGGAGGTCGAAGAACAGGTTGGTGAGGGACTGACCCAGGCCGGGGATGAGCCGCTGCTCCAGCACGCGCAGCTCCGCGTCCCACCCCAGCGTGTGCGGGAAGCGGACGTGGTGGCCAATCTCGTGGGCCAGCACGGCGGTGAGGCTGTGGCGCGCGCCCATGCGGGCCAGCAGGTCGAAGTGGACGAACACCTGCCGGCGCACCAGGTCGATGTACGCGAGCGGTTCGTTCGTCCCGACCCTCTCGGAGTCGAAGGGCTGGTGCGGTTCGGGCGGGCTCAGCTGCACGTGCACGTCCCACAGCGCCAGCGCGTCGCGCCAGCACCGCTCCACCTCCTCCGGCGTGAAGGCCGCGCCCGCGCTCATGCCGGCAGGATGACCGCCAGCCACTGGGACGTGTGCATCGTGGCCACCGCGCGCCATTCGTTGTGGTGGGTGCTGTACCAGTCCCCCGCGCGCGGGTCGCGCTGCGCCAGCGAGGTGAGCGCCTTGGAGGGCTTGCCCGTGGAGGGCTCCAGCCGCTCGTTGCAGCCCATGGGCCCCAGCAGCACGGGCTTCTTCACCAGCCACACGCCCTGCGTGGCCGCGTCGCGTCCGCCCGCGGCGGTGGCGCGGTGCCGGTCGTGCACGCAGACGACGGCGGGCGCGAGGAAGTGCATCTCCCCGGGCATGAAGCGCGCGTCCTCCTGCGACAGGTCCACCCACTGCGCGGTGGAGGTGTCGCCCAGCGTCTGGCCCGGCGGCTCCATCGCCTCGTTGGCGATGGCGTGCAGGTGGCCCTCCAGGTCCTCCAGCGATTTCAGGTTCGCGCCCAGGCGGCAGAACAGCCGCTGCACCCAGGGCGGCGCGGACTCCAGGTTCTCGCTGAGGTTCCACATGCGCGCGAGCGCCTGGGGCTGCTCCTCCTGCCGCAGGTCCGGCAACAGGTTGGGCAGCAGCTCCTGCCACGCCAGCGTGAAGAAGTTCTGCCGCCCGGAGGACAGCGGGTACAGGTAGCCCAGCCCGATGCCCTCCGCGCCCAGGCGCAGGTAGTTGCGCAGGACCTCCTCTCCCGCCGCGGCGTCCCCGCTGGCGAGCCCCTGCCCCATGCGGACCACCGGGCCGTTGAGGAACGCGCTCCACAGCGCGCGGTCCCAGCGCACGAAGCGGCTGCGTGCTTCCTTCTCCAGATCGTCGACGAACTCGCTCATGGCTGCCCCTGACCGCCCGGGTTCTCCTTCAGCCACGTCGCGTAGTTGCGGTAGCGGCTGTAGAGGGACTTCAAGTGGATGAGGTCCTCGTACACCGGACCGGACAGCTCCTGGCGGGTCATCAGGTCGTTCATCAGCGCGGTGACGGAGGACAGGCGCTTCTCCGTGGTGCGCAGGTCCACGCCGGACAGGCCCAGGTCCAGCTCGGCGCGCAGCTGGGAGACCTTCTGGCGCACGGGCGCGTGCGTGCCGTAGCGGGCCATGGCCATGTCGAACATGTTGCGGATCCACGCCACGCGGTCCTGGAGCAGCAGCTTGTTGCCCTTGGCCTCGAAGAAGGGGCTGCGCGCGTTGGGGGTGAGCTTCTCGTGCAGCACCCAGGGGATGATCTGCCGGAAGTCCTCCAGCTCCACCACGCGGTGGCCGCGGAAGAACGCGAGCGCCTTCGCGAAGTGGAGGATGGTCTGGTACGCGCGCACGCTGGTGCCGTTCTCCGTCTGCGTGCAGAGGTGCACCTTCTTGTCCAAGGGGCACTGCTCGTTGCACACGGCGGACACGGTCTGTCCGGCGAGCTTCAGCGTGTCCTTGTGCTTGAACTCGAAGCGCGGGGACGCCATGCGGCAGAAGTCCAGCTGGCCCAGGAAGAAGGCCACGCGCTCCAGGGCGCCCTTGGGCACCTCCACGGCGAGGATGGCGTTGTAGGCCTTCTCCAGCTCGCCCGGGGTGAAGACGATGTCCTTGGGGAGCAGCTCCTCCGGGGACTTGTCGGACTCGATGCGCTGGAGCAGCGTGTCCACGAAGCCGGAGTTGAAGGGCACGGCGCGCACGACGACGTCCAGGCGGTCCTTGAGCGCCTCGATGACCTGGAAGGTGCCGCCGCCCTGGTCGTCGTTGGCGGTGAGGAACCAGGACGAGCGGCCGGTGTAGACGTACTGGTCCATCATCTCCGCGTAGCCCTCGCCCAGCAGCGACAGCAGGGCGGACTGGGTCTTCGTGGGGATGCGGTTGTACTCGTCGACAATCTTCACGCGCTGGCCGATCCACTTGCGCCAGCTGACCTTCACGGCGGACAGGTCCTCCGCCTTGAGCATGTCGGAGGGCAGGGGCGCGCCGAGCAGGTCCGCGATGGACAGCTGCGGGTGGCCGCGCTGGATGCCCCGGTGCACGTCCTCGCGGCCCATGCCGGAGAGCAGCGCCATGAGGATGGCGGACGTCGTCTTGCCGCGGCCCGGACCGCCGACGAGCAGGGCGCGGCGGCAGGTGAACAGGGTGAGCAGCGGGATGAGGACGAAGGAGCTGTAGCTCATGTCCTCCGGGAGGTGGACCTCGTCGCCCGCGGTGTTCTTGAGGGCGGCGGTGCCGCCGAACTCGATGTCGTAGTACGGGCAGATGACGGCGTTGTTGGTGATCCACCAATACGCCTGCCGCATCTTGTCGTGGAGGCTGCCGCCGTCGCGCTCGGAGAGATGGACGCTGAGGCCCTTGTCCGCCGACGCGCGCCCGGTGAGCAGGCGCGAGACCCAATCCTGGTTGGCCATGGAGGGTGGGGAGTGTAGCAGCGGGCAAGCATCTGGCGGAGCCCCTCCGGGGACCCGCTAGGCTGGGGGGGATGAAGACGGCCTCCTGGCGGTTCGTGACGGTGCTGGTCCTGGGTGGGCTGCTCTGCTCCTGCGCGTCCGTGCCGAAGCCCGCTGCTCCCCAGCGCGAGCCCGTGGCCGCGCGGCTCCAGCGGGCGGTGATCCACGCCCTGGAGAAGAAGTCGGACCTGGCGCACGCGGCAGTCGACGGGGTGCTGGAAGAGGCTCCGTTGAGCCGGTCGGCGTGGATCCTCCGGGCCTGCCTGTTCCTGGAGGAGGGCCAGCTGGACGCGGCGGCCCGAGCGGTGGCGCACCTTCGGACGCTGGCGCCCGGGGATCCGGAGCCCCGCGTGCTGGAAGCCCTCATCGACCGGCGCCGGTTGAGGCCCCAGGGAAGCTGGCTGGAGGCCATGCGGCAGGCGTGGTTCGACGCGGGACGCCCGAGCCTCTTCTACGACGGCGATCGCGAGGAGCTCGAGCCCGGGATTCAGGACGTCATCGCCATCGTCTGGGGACGGACCGAGGACGTGGAGAACCGGTTCCTCGCCATGCTGATGGGAGAGGCTTCCGAAGCGCAGGAGCAGTGGATGATGGACCACCTCTCCGGACTGCGGGACCCGGTCCTGAAGCTCGCCGCGTTCGAATACTTCCACCGGGCCCTCGGCACGCGGGAGATGGCGGCGGCGCGCAAGCGGGGAAGGGACCTGTTGAGGCCGGAGATGGCGTCACTGGCCACCGGGTTGAATCGTTCCGACCTGCCGCTGTTGCTGCTGCTGGGGGAGACCTCCGTGGAGGCGCCGCTCACGCGCGAGGAGTTGCGGGAGCTGGAGCGGATCGCGGAGCTGCCGCGCTACCGGGACACGCGCATCGCCCGGCTGGGCGACGAGGCGCAGTGGCGGCTGGAGCCCCTGGGGGTCCGCCATCCGGACTGGAGCTTCTACTGGGCGGCCATGGGGACGCGGCTCATGGACGCTTCCTGGCAGCTGCATTACCGGCTGAGGGTGCCGCAGGAGCAGCTGACGCCCGAGGAGCGGATCCGGCTGGGACAGGCCGTGTGGAAGCTGGGCGGGCGCATCACGGAAGGGGGGACCTCCGTTGAGTGGCTGATGGGCCACAGGTTGATGGAGCAGGGGGCCCTGTTGACCGGAGACGAAGCCGGACGTGCGTTGGCTGCGGCGGAGGTCCAACGGAACCTGATGGCGGGAGTGGCGGCCACCCTGTTCCGGTTCAGGCTGTGGCCTCTTCCCTCCTTCCAGCGCGAGTGGCTGGACGCGAACCTGGAGGATGAAGAGCGCCTCCTGGAGACCTTCGTCGCGCGCTGAGTGGTGGAGACTGGATGGGGCCCCCCTCCATTCAGGCCTCCGAAAGTGGGCGGTATGGACGGGATGCGCTAAGTGTCGGGGCATGCTCCGAGAGCTTCACCTTCAGGGGGTCGGCCCCGCGCCTCGCCTGGACGTCGAGTTCGCACCCCGGTTGAACGTCCTCACGGGCGACAACGGGTTGGGCAAGAGCTTCCTGCTGGATGTGGCGTGGTGGAGCCTGACGGGGACCTGGCCTGGCCTGCCCGCGTGGCCCCATCGTGGCGCGAAGCGGCGTCAGATTGGCTGGACCCTGACGGGCAAGACGCAGCGGGCGTCGAACAAGACGAGCCATTTCGATCCGGAACGGCAGCTATGGCCCTGGTCCGAAGGGCGCCCGAGCATGCCGGGCCTGACTGTCTATGCCCGCGTCGATGGAAGCTTCTCCGTGTGGGATCCCGCGCGGAACTACTGGCACAAGACATCCCGCTCGGATCCGGACCTGCCGCGCAGACCCGATGCCTTCCACTTCTCTCCCCAGGACCTGTGGGAGGGGCTGAAGTACGAAGGGAAGACAGTCTGTAACGGGCTCGTCCGGGACTGGTTGACCTGGCAGTTGCAGGACGATGGCTCGGCGCACTCACCGTTCCAGATGCTGAAGCGCGCGCTGGAGCAGCTCTCCCCCAGGGATGAGCCGATCCGCCCTGGAAGGCCCACGCGGCTGGCCGTGGAAGACGTCCAGAACTACCCGACCATCGACATGCCGTACGGCACCATTCCGGTGGTGCACGCCTCCGCGGGAATGCGGCGCATCCTCGGGCTGGCCTATCTCGTCGTCTGGGCGTGGCATGAGCATCTCCAGGCCTCGGAGTTCCTGGGGAGGCCTCAAGACCCCCGCTTCATCCTGTTGGTGGACGAGGTGGAGACCCATCTTCATCCGCTCTGGCAGCGCCGCATCGTGGGGTCGCTCATCCAGGTCATCGACGGCCTCGCACCCGAGACCTCCGTCCAGACGTTCCTGACGACCCACTCTCCCCTGGTCCTGGCCTCGCTGGAGCCATTCTTCGACGATGAACAGGATGCCCTCTTCCTCTTCCAGCTCGAAGAGGGGCAGGTGCGCCTGCGCCATCTCCCCTGGGCGAAGCACGGAGATGCGAATGACTGGCTGACGTCCCCTGTCATGGGGCTGGCCCAGGCGCGAGCTTGGGAGGCTGAACGCGCGGTGGAGGCCGCGGAGGCCTACATGCGAGGGGAGCGCAAGGGCGTGGGGACGCTGAAGGAGATCGACGCCGAACTGCGGCGCCTGCTCCCGGAGCAGGACCCCTTCTGGCCCCGGTGGATCGTCGCTCGCGATGGAGGAGGCGACCGTGATCCGGTGCGTTCCCGGAAGAGAGCCTGAGGACTTCGACTCCCGGGTGAGAAAGCCTGGACGTCTGTGGTTGCGCCGCAACTCGAAGGTCCCCGGCCGGCCGCCCGCGTACTGGAGGCACTGCACTGCTCAACTCGCGGAGGCCTTCTCCGAGCGATGTGCGTACACCGCGATGTACCTGGGCTCACCCGGCACGGTCGACCATTTCGTCTCCGTCGACGAGGACCGGCGGCTTGCCTACGAGTGGACCAACTTCCGGTATGCCGCTGGATGGCTCAACAGCCGGAAGCAGGCCCTGGTCTCCACGCGCCTGCTGGATCCCTGCGCCATCCAGGATGATTGGTTCGCGCTTCTCCTTCCATCGCTTCAGCTCCAGGTGACAGAACGCTGCCCGCCTCGACTGCGGAAGCGGGCCGCCGAGACACTCCGCCTGCTGGGGCTGGACCATGATGAGCGGGTGGTCCGGTATCGGAGGCAGTGGCTGAAGAAGTATGAGCAGCGGCGTGTGACGCTCGACTACCTGGAGGACAAGGCTCCCCTGGTGGGTCGCGCGGTACGTGCCTGGGAGTCACGTGAAGGCCGCCGGTGGTCCGTGGGCAGCAACCAGATGGACCGCTCTCATGTGGAGGTGTCACCTGCCACTCGGAGGCGGAGCTCTCCTTCCGGAGGCAGCAGGAAGAAGGCGTAGACTGCGCGGATGATTTCTCCTCGGCGGTCCCTGTCCCTGCTGGCCCTGGGAGTGCTCCTCACCGGAGCAGCTCCTGCTCCCTCCGTGACAGAGGCGCCCCGGAAGTCCGTCGCGGACCGGATCCGCGATTCCGCGAGTCATGCTCGGAAGGGGGCGCTGGCCGAGGCGGGACAGGAGGCCGGCGCGGCCTTGAAGGAAGCGCCGAAGACCCCAGGAGCCTTGATGGTCCAGGCCTGCGTGCTGCTGGAGCAAGGCGCCCTGGACGCGGCGGCCCAGACCGTGGTCCGGTTGCGCGAGGCGGCCCCCGAGCAGGCGGAAGGCCGTGTCCTCGAAGCACTCGTCCGGCTGCGCCGGGCGAATCCGGCGGGGGGATGGCGCGAGGCCTTCATCGCCGCATGGCTCGAGGCGGGACGTCCGGACTTCGGGATGGATCCGCTCCTGCCGGAGGAGACGCCTGGTTGGGGTCCGGAGGCCATCCGTGCGGTGTGGACTGGCACCCAGGCTCCGGACACACGGCTTCTGGCCGCGTTGATGGGGGGACCCTCGCAGGAGCAGCAGCGATGGGTCGCGCGTCACCTTTCCGAGGTAGCGGATCCCGACATGCTGCGTGCGATCCTCGAGACCTTCCACAGCGAAGTCATGGATGAAACGGCGCGGCGGCAGATCCAGGCCTCGCTGCGGGAACGGCTGACCCCGCTCGCCGCCGAGTCCAAGGAATCGCAGCTGCCATTGCTCATGCTCCTGGAGCAGACGTCACAGGAGGCACCGCTCACGAAGGAGGAGCTTCAGGCGCTGGAGCGGATCGCCGCCCTGCCCAGGTACCGGACCACCTCCTTTGCCCGGCTGTATGCGGATGCGGAGCGGCGCCTGAAGGTGGCGGGAATCCAGGCGCCGGTCGAAGGCGCCTTCATGGCCGCGGTAGGCGAGTTGGCGCTGGTGGGCCCCATGGTCCTGTTCAAGCGGGTGAAAGCCACGACGGAGCTGCCAGAGAAGGACCGGATCCGGCTGGGACGCGCCCTGTGGACCCTGGGTGAACGCATCGCTGAAGGAAACACCCTGATCGAGCGACTGGCGGGCCTGCGCCAGATGGAGCAGGCCGCCGGGTTGCTGCCAGACTTCGAGGCGAAGCGCGCGCAGGTGGCCGCGGACCTCGCCAGGGGCCGGGCGATGGTCGTCGCGTCCAATCAGATTCATCTCGGTGGGTGGCCCCTTCCCTCGCTCCATCGCGACTGGCTGAAGGCCTCGCTGGACAACGAGTGGACGCACCTGAGCGCCCTCGTCGCGCCCTGACGCGAGGCCTCACCTCAGAGCGTCACCAGCCCCATCCGCGCCGCGCGCACCACCGCTTCGGTGCGGCGCTGCACGCCCAGCTTGGCCAGCACCGCGTTGACGTGGAACTTCGCGGTGTGCTCGCTGATGGCGAGCCGGTCCGCGATGGCCTTGTTCG
The DNA here is from genome assembly GCF_042231735.1 of Corallococcus exercitus. Lineage (GTDB taxonomy): Bacteria > Myxococcota > Myxococcia > Myxococcales > Myxococcaceae > Corallococcus > Corallococcus exercitus_B. Next base: position 6,401,472 of record NZ_CP102577.1, on the reverse strand, counting down.
ACAGGCCCTCCGCCAGGAGCCCCAGCACCTCGCGCTCGCGCGGCGTCAGCGTGTCCGGCCCCGGCGCTCCCGTCGGCGCCGTGCTCCTTGGCGCGGCTCGCACTTGAGAAAGGCCCGGCTCGAACACCGTGAGGCCTCGCGCGACCGCGTGCAGCGCGGCGCCCAGCATCCCCGGCGCCACGTCGCGGAACAGCAGGCCCCTCGCGCCCGCGCCCAGCGCCAGCTCTCCCGCCGCCTCGTCCGCCACCAGCGCCAGCACCGGCGCGCCCAGGTCCGGCGCCGCGCCTTCCTCCAGCCTCAGGCCCGTGTCCCAGAGCACCACGTCGGGCGGCTCGCCCCGCGTCGCCTCCAGCTCCACCTGCGTGCCCGCCGCCACCACCGTCCAGGCCTCCGCCTGGTCGCTCAGCGCCCGTGCGAGCGCACCCCGGGCCAGGGGGTCCTCGGAGACGAGCGCGAGCCTGGGCGATGACGAGGGCGCATCCAACATGGGCCCCTCATCCCTAACCGCCCCCGCCGGGTTCGCCACACCGCACGGCGCCAGGACGCCTTTGCTTCCCTCTGGGAGCCGCTCCTGTGAAGAATCGTGAAGTCCTCCTGGGAGGGGCACGCATGGCGGTCCGGACAGCGCGGTGGTGGGTGGTGGGGCTGCTCCTCGCGGGCAGCGTCCAGGCAGCGACGGCCCCCTACGCGAAGCGCGGCGACGAAATCGTCAACCTCGTGCGCACCCGCTTCTTCGACGCGGCGAAGGGCGCCGCCTGGGCCGACGCGCACCAGGGCTACGCCGCCGACGCGAAGGACGTGGAGGACTTCACCCGGCGCACGAACGCGGCGCTCGCGGAGCTGAAGGTCTCGCACACGGCCTACTACCCGAAGGAGAGCCCCGACCACGCGGCGGTGACCTCCATCTTCGAGGTCTTCCTCAAGCAACAGAACCTACAGGCCACCGGCATCGGCGTGGACGTGCGGGAGACCCCGGAGGGCTTCTTCGTCCGCCACGTCTTCGCGGACGGCCCTGGCGCGAAGGCGGGCCTCTTGCGCGGGGACCGGCTCGTCACCGTGGAGGGCAGGCCCTTCCATCCCTGGCACGCCTTCACGAACCGCGCGGGCCGCGCCACCCGCCTCACCGTGGAGCGCGTGAAGGGCGCCGAGCCCCTGTCGCTCACCGTCACGCCCCGTCGCATGAACCCGCGCAAGGAATGGCTCGCGGTCCAGAAGGCCAGCGGGCAGGTCGTGGAGCGCCAGGGCCGCCGCGTCGCCTACCAGCACCTCTACGCGTGCGCGGGCCAGGAGTTCCAGCAGGCCCTGGAGGAGGCACTCCAGGACGCCTTCGCGGACGCGGACGCGCTCGTCATCGACTTCCGCGACGGCTGGGGCGGCTGCAGCCCGGCCTTCATCAACCTCTTCAACCCCCAGGTCTCCCTCCTCCTCAACATCAGCCGCGATGGCAAGACGCACCCCTATGCGCCGTCATGGCGCAAGCCGGTGGTGCTGCTCGTCAACGGCAACTCGCGCAGCGGCAAGGAGCTGGTGGCCTTCGCGATGAAGCGCCACCGGCTGGCGACGCTCGTGGGCGAGCGGACCGCGGGCGCGGTGCTGGCCGGCGGTCCCCAGAAGCTGGCCAACGGGGACCTGCTCTACCTCGCCGTCATGGACGTGACGGTGGACGGCGAGCGCATCGAAGGCGTGGGCGTCCCGGTGGACGTGGAGGTCCCGGACGCGCTGCCGTACGCGGCCGGCGCGGATCCGCAGAAGGAGAAGGCGCTCGACGTGGCCGCCTCCCAGGTGAAGGGCTGAAGCGTCAGCGCAGCGTGACGCCGTGCCCCGGCGCGTCCGGGTCCAACGTCAGCCGCGCGCCCGCGTACGTCCCGCCACCCTGGAACGGGTGGCTCGCGATGAACAGCGGCGTGTCCAGGTCCGCGTAGGTGAAGCCGCCCAGCCCCGCCGCCAGGTGCGCGGACGCGCTCATCGCGAGCACGCTCTCCACCATGCCGCCCACCATCAGCTCCAGCCCCGCGGCCCGGGCGAGGCTCCACATCGTCACCGCCTCCACCATCCCGCACTTCATCGTCTTGATGTTGATGCCGTGGCAGGCGTTCTCCCGGATGAGCCGCAGCACGTCCTTCACCGAGCGCGCCGACTCGTCCGCGCACACCGGCACCTTCGAGCGGCGCGTCACCTCCGCGAGCCCCGCGAAGTCGGAGGGCGGCACCGGCTGCTCGAACAGCGCCAGCGGCACCTCCGCGCGCTCCAGCTCCTTGAGGAACGCCAGCGCCTCCGCCACGTCGTAGCCCCCGTTCGCGTCCGCGAAGAGGCGCGCCTTCGGGGCCTCCTGGTGGATGGCCACCAGCCGCGCCGCGTCCGCGTCCGGTGACAGCGCGCCGACCTTCACCTTCAGCGTGTCGATGCCCCGCCCCAGGATGGCCCGCGTGGACGCCACCGCGTGCGCCACGTCCCCGGCCGTGACCGTCATGTCGATGTCCAGCGCCATCCCCGCCCCGCCGAAGAAGGCGTGCAGCGGGATGCGGTGGTGCCGCGTGAGCGCGTCCAAGAGCGCCATCTCCACGCCACACCGCGCGGAAGGCGCCAGCGCGAGCGCATCCCCCAGCGCCTCCGACGCCGGCCGCCACGCCTGGACGTCGCGGCCCACCAGCAGCCCGCGCACCGGCTCCAGCGCGGCGAGCGTGCTGGCTTGCGTCTCCCCGCTCACCGCGGTGAAGGGCGCCGCTTCCCCCAGCCCCACCGTGCCGTCCGCGAGGGTGATTCGCACGAGCACGTTCTCCGCCGCGTGCTGCGCGCCGGTGGCGATGGCGAAGGGCTCCGTCAGGGGCAGGTGCAGGGCTTCGAACGCGACGTGCGTGATGAGGGTAGGGCGCATGGCGGGACGAGTGTGGCCGACCTCCCCATCGATGGGTCGGTCCTTCTGACTCCTTACCGCTTTCACTTTCATTTGTCTGTAATTCAAGAAAGTTTAGAAAGATACGAAGGTTGAGGCTGACTTGAGCCGCCGTGCGATTCGTGGCGACATGCGGGCGCCCCGAGGGGTGAGCAGTGCCGGGGCCGCGAGGAGGCGGATGTCCGCGACCGATACGACCGTGGCCCTTCCGCTCCCGGACTCACTCCTGGCCGCGCTGGAGGAGGCCGAGCGTGAGCACCCCGAGGCGTGCATGGTGCTGCGCGCCGTGCGCTCCAGCAGCGGGGCCATCCTCGACTTCGAGTGGCTGTGGGCGAACCCCGCCGCCGCCCGCGCGCTGGGCCGTGGTCCGGAGTTCCTCCGGGGCCGGCGCCTGGGCGAGGTGGCCTCGAAGGACGGCATCGCCGGCCGCCTGGACCTGCTGCGCCAGGTGGTGGAGTCCGGACGGCCGCACGCGGACAACTTCACCGAAGGGGACGTGTTGATGCAGGGCACCGCGGTGCCCCTGCGTGACGGGGTGCTGCTGCGCCTGCGTGACGTCACCAGCGCCCAGCGGGTGGAGGAGGGGCTGCGCGAGACGCTGGACTGGGTGCGCGACGTGCTGGAGAGCATGCCGGACGCCTTCTTCACCGTGGACACGGACTGGCGCCTCACCTACGTGAACCGCAACGCCGCCGCGCTCACCGGCCGCTCGCAGGAGGAGCTCTTCCGCCGGGTGCTGTGGGACGCGTGCCCGGAGCTGTGCGGCACCCCGTTCGAGCGCGCGCTGCGCGAGGTGGCCGCCGAGGAGAGCTACCGCCTCTTCGAGCTGCGCACCGGCCGGGACCGCTGGCACGACGTGCACGTCTGGTCCAGCGGCCGCAACATCTCCACCTACGCGCGCGACATCACGGACAAGAAGCGCGTGCAGGCGGAGCGCGACGCGCTGCTCGCCCGCGAGCGCTCCGGCCGCCTGGAGGCGGAGGCGCTCGCCCAGCGCCGCACGCACGAGCTGATGGCCGCGCGCGAGCGGCTGGTGCAGTCGGAGAAGCTGGCCATGGCGGGCCAGCTCGCCTCGGGCGTGGGCCACGAAATCAACAACCCCCTGTCCTATGTCAGCGGCAACCTCCAGTTCGCGGTGGAGCAGCTCATGCCGCTCGCCCGCCGTCCGGACGCCGGCCCCGGGGTCCAGGACGCCCTGAACGAGGCGCTGGAGGCGCTGCGCGAGGCGCGCGAGGGGGCGGAGCGGATCCGCGTCATCGTGCGCGACCTGCAGACCTTCGCCCGCGCGGACGAGCTGCGCCTGGGGCCCGTGGACGTGCACGCGTCGCTGGAGTTCGGCGTCACCATGGCGATGACCCACCTGCGCAGCCGCGCCCAGCTGGAGCGCAGCTACGGCCAGGTGCCGCCCGCGCTGGCGCACGAGGCCCGCCTGGGCCAGGTGTTCCTCCACCTGCTCATCAACGCCGCGCACGCCATCCCCTCCGGCGCCTTCGACCGCCACCGCGTGACGCTCACCACCCGCCGCGAGGGCGCGTGGGTGCTGGTGGAGGTGTCCGACACCGGCATGGGCATGACGCCGGAGGTGCTCCAGCGCGCCTTCGAGCCGTTCTTCACCACCCGTCCCGTGGGCGAGGGCAGCGGCCTGGGGCTGTCCATCTGCCTGGGGCTCGTGCGCAGCATGCACGGCGAGCTGACCGCCACCAGCATCCCGGGCCTGGGCAGCACCTTCCAGGTCCGGCTGCCCATCGCGGAGCGGTTCGTGAACCCGGGCGTGCCCGTGGCGCGCGCGGAAGAGGGCGCTTCCCGCAAGCGCGTGCTGGTGGTGGACGACGAGCCGCAGCTCACCTCGGTGCTCCGGCGCATCCTCGGCCGGCAGCACGACGTGGTGGTGGCGCACAGCGGCCGGGAGGCGCTGGCGCTGCTGGAGCAGGACGACGCCTTCGACCGCATCTTCTGCGACCTGATGATGGCGGACCTCACCGGCATGGACGTGCACGCGGAGCTGGCGCGGCGCCGGCCGCAGCTCCTGTCGCGCTTCGTGTTCATGACGGGGGGCAGCTTCACGGACCGCGCCCGCGCCTTCCTCCAGGCCGTGCCGCTGCCGCGCATCGAGAAGCCCTTCGAGCCCGGGGTGCTGCACGCGCTGGTGGAGTCCTCGCCGCCGCGCACCGGCTAGCGCGGCGGCGGGAGGGGGCCTACAGCTTCACCTCGTCGCGCTCCGGCCGCGTGATGTACGCGGTGGTGGGGTTCGCGGGGTCGGTCAGCCGCTTCATCAGGCTGTCCATGCCGTTGGAGCGCGCGAAGGCCATCTCGTTCTTCGTCACGCCCACCAGCGTGAGCAGCTCCACCTGGCCGCTGGGCAGGGTGAAGTGGCTGGGGCGGTTGGCGTCCTTCACGAACACGAAGCCCGCGAGCTTCGTCTCACCGCCGGTGAGCGTGCCGTCCACCGGGTAGCGGTGCCCCATGGCGAACAGCCGCGCGCACACGAGGTTGTAGGCCATCATGTCCAGGAGGCGCAGGATGGGCCAGCGCTCCTCCTCGGGCGTGTGGATGACCATCTCGTAGCCCAGACCGCTGCGGGCGTCGTCCGGAAGCTCCTCGCCGGGGGCCACCGTGAAGGGGTTGGACAGGCCGCTCGTCACGTAGGTCCAGTACGGGTGCTCCGGGCTGGGAGGCGCCACGCGCACGCCCATGGGCAGCCAGTTCGGATCCATCTCCGTGCCCTGGGCCAGCTCGCTCTCCAGCCACCCCTCCAGCACGCCCGTGCCCTCCAGGAGGTCCACCTCCTCACGGATGGCGCCGAACAGCTTCGGGTACTCCACCTCGTCGCGGTCCGCCCAGCAGTCTTCGTACCACTGGATGAAGTCTTCCTCTGTCTCCGGGACTTTCATGGGGGCGGACTCTAGAGGTTCACCCCGATTTCACAACTTGAACCGAGCGCGGACGTCCATTGGCCGGTGGGCTGGCGGACAGACGTTCAGGTTTTCAGGTTCCGGTGGACCCGGGGGCTGGGAGGGCGCCCCACGGCTTGAGGCCGCAGATGCGCTCCGCCTCCTCCACGGCGGGCGCCAGCCGCGCGTGCTCCATGCGCAGGAAGCTGCGCACGGCCTTGTCCAGGCGCTTGTCGAAAATCAGGTGGGCGCTGTGCACGGCGGTGGGCTCGAAGCCGCGCGACACCTTGTGCTCGCCGCCCGCGCCGGGCTCGAAGACCTTGCGCCCCGCGCGGATGCAGTCGTCCACGGAGTGATACAGGCAGACGTTGAAGTGCAGGAAGGGGTGCTCCTGCGTGCAGCCCCAGTAGCGGCCGTAGAGCCGCTCCGGCGTGGCCAGGTTGAAGGCCCCCGCGATGACCTGCCCGTCCTTCACCGCCTCCACCATCTCCACGGCGTGGGGCAGGTCGCGGAAGACGCGCTCGAAGAAGCCCGGGGTGAGCTGCACCTGGCCCCAGGCGTGGCGCTCGCAGGTGGACGTGTAGAAGGTGTACGCGCGCCGGGCGTGCTCCACCGTCAGGTCCGCGCCCCGCACGGTGCGCAGCTGGATGCCCTGCGTGGCCGCGGCGGCGCGCTCGCGCTTGAGCTGGTTGCGGCGCTTGGAGTCGAAGCGGGCCAGGTAGTCGTCGTAGCGCTGGTAGCCCGGGTTCTTCCAATGGAACTGGAGCGTGATGCGGCGCGCGAGCCCGGCCTCCTCCAGGAAGTCCGCCTCTTCCTCCGTGGGGTAGAGCACGTGCACGCCGGAGCAGTCCTGCTCCTGGGCGCTCTCCACGGCGGACTGGAGCAGCGCGCGGCGCAGGCTTCCCGCGTCCTCGCCCGGGGCGGTGAGGAAGCGCGGCACGGTGGCGGGGGACAGGGGGCCGCCCACGAGCAGCTTCGGGTAGTACTCCACGCCCAGCTGGGCGGCGGCGTTGGCCCAGCCGAAGTCGTAGATGTACTCGCCCATGCTGTGGAACTTGAGGTAGGCGGGCGCGGCGGCGACCAGCTTCTTGCCCCGCCACAGCGTCAGGTGGTGCGGGGCCCAGCCGGTGTCCTCGGTGGCGCTGCCGCTCTCCTCCATGGCGGACAGCCACGCGTGGCGCACGAAGGGGGGCGCGCCCTCGGCGACCAGGGCATCCCACTGGGCGGCCGGGACATCGCGGATGGCATCGAGAATGCGGACCTGGAGCGGGGTGTCAGCGGGCACGGGGGCAGTCTTAACGCGGGCCTGTCTCCTTCGCTCCCGTTCGTCCCGCTGGAGGGCACCCGGGCGAGGGGGCCCGGGGCCCGAGGCCCGGCGCCCTACGAGGCCTTCTTGCGGGGCGGGGCCCTGGTCCGGGCGGACATCACGCGGGGGAGGTTGTCCTCGATCCAGGAGGTCAGCGCCTCCACGTGGACGGCCACCTCTTCCCCCAGGGGCGTGAGGCTGTAGTCGACGTGGGGGGGAATCACGGGGTGGGCCTCCCGGTGGACGAAGCCGTCCTGCTCCAGCGCCTGGAGCGTCTGGGCGAGCATCTTCTCGCTCACCCCGCCCACCTTGCGGCGCAGCTCGCTGAAGCGGTGGGTGCCCTCCTCCTTGAGCGCGACGAGCACCAGCACGCCCCACTGGCTGGTGACGTGCTCCAGGACGCCGCGCGAGGGGCACATGGCCTGGTACAGGTCCCCGCGCTGCTTCACCTTCTCCAGCAGTGAACTGCCCTTGCGTGCCTTCATGAGGGGACACTTACCACGAGGTACGTACTTACGAAAAGTGAGTACCCCCGTTACGGTAAGCCCAATCGATTCGCGCCTGGAGCGCGAGCAAGGAAAGGGCGGAGCCATGTTCGTTGTCACGGGAGCCACGGGGAAGCTGGGTCGGTTCGTCATCGAGGGCCTGCTGAAGAAGGTGCCGGCGAGCCAGGTGGCGGTGGCGGTGCGCAATCCGGACAAGGCGAAGGATTGGGCCGAGCGCGGCGTGCAGGTGCGCAAGGTGGACTACGACCGGCCGGAGACGCTGAACGGGGTGTTCGGCAAGGGGGACACGGTGCTGCTCATCTCCGCGAACGAGGTGGGGAAGCGCTTCCCGCAGCACTCGGCGGTGATTGGAGCGGCGAAGAAGGCGGGCGTGAAGCTGCTGGCGTACACGAGCATCCTGTTCGCGGACACGAGCGGCCTGTCGCTGGCGGGGGAGCACAAGGCGACGGAGGAGGCGATCCGCGCGTCGGGCATCCCGTTCGTGTTCCTGCGCAACGGCTGGTACGTGGAGAACTACACGGAGCACATTGGGCCGGCGCTCCAGTACGGCGTGGTGCAGGGCAGCGCGAAGGAGGGCCGGGTGGCGACGGCGACGCGCCAGGAGTACGCGGACGCGGCGGTCGCGGTGCTGACGGGCACGGGCCACGAGAACCAGGTGTACGAGCTGGCGGGGGACGCGGGCTTCACGCTGCCGGAGTACGTGGCGGAGCTGTCGCGCCAGTCCGGCAAGCCGGTGAAGTACGTGGACCTGCCGGTGCCGGAGTTCTCCGCGGCGCTCCAGCAGGTGGGCGTGCCCAAGCCCTTCGCGGACACGCTGGCGGACGCGGACGCGGGGCTGTCGCGCGGGGAGCTGAACGACACCCGCCGCACGCTGAGCCGCCTCATCGGCCGGCCCACGGCGCCGTTCGCGAATGCGATTGGCGCGGCGCTGAAGCAGGGCTGAGGTTCGGGTTGCGCCCCTGGCCCGCGAGGTCACCTCGCGGGTCAGGCTTCCTCGTCAGGCAAGAGCCGGCGGAGCAGTTCGTCATCGTGCCCGAGCGGTTGCCAGCCGGGCGGTGGCGGATGGGCGAGGAGCGCATCGCTGGCCTGATCAACGCGCTCCTTGTGAGTTTCTGGGGTGTAGGCGAACCACGAGCCGAGTGCCTTGGCTACCTTGAATCGGTTCGCGTCATCCAGCACGGCCGGCCAACCCTTGGGAAGGCTCTGGGACAAGAGGCGCACGAGAACATCTCGGACAAAGCGCGTGACCTGCTTGCACTGCTCCGCCTCTGCGAGCAACCCGCTCAACACCTGCACTGCGGCAACGTCATCGTTGCCAAGCTCGTCGGCCAGCGCGTACAGCGGGACAGCAGGGCGCGCATCGGCAAAGGCAGTGAGCGAGTCGAAGCCGCGCGCGCGGACTCGTTCGTACAGGCGTGCCTTGATGTTGCCCCTCCATGCATCTCCGCTGCTCATCGTCTTCTCCGGGCGTGGCGGGTGGATTGGGGAAGTGGTGGGCGGAGAGTTTCGCCAGCAGCCACTGCATGTTCGTGGACGTTACCCGGTGCATGAGGGCCGGTCCGGAAGATTGGCGTGGAACGGGCGGCTTGGGTAGGGTCCAGGTTCGATGCCACGCACCCTACCTGGCTGGTTCGTTGCCTTGCTTGTCCTCGCGGCCGCTCCAGCCCTGGCGGGGCCGCGAGAGAAGGCGCAGGTCCGGACCCTGGTGCTGTCGGAGCATCCGGACGACGCGGCCCATCGCATCCATGTGGTGGGGCAGATCGTCACGGTGCTTCGCTTCGAGCAGCCTTGCGACCCGTTGAAGACGAAGCTGTTGGGGTGGGAGGGGCGCTTCGAGCCGCTGGTGGTCGAGGGGAAGCGGGTGGTGATCGAGCCCCTCCGGGCCCTGGCGGCGGATGAAAGTGTTCCCCTGCTTGTGAAGCTCGCGGACGGGACGGAGTTGTCGTTCCTGCTCCGGCCGCCCGTGGAGGAATGGGGCCGGGCGGATCAGCAGGTGGACGTTTTCAAGGACCGCGAGAGCTATCAGGCCCTCGTCTCCGTGCTGGCGCGTACGCTCAAGGCGAAGAATGCGTTGGAGGAGGAGAACGCGCGGTTGCGTGAGGAGGAGACCTCCGCGGACCATGCACTGGCCGCGCTGCTGGTTTCAGGGGCCGAGGCGCAGACGCCGTTCCGGCTGATCAAATCCTGGGAAGCAGTGGAAGCGGGCTCCAAGCTTTCGATGAAGCTCTACTCGGGCAAGGGCAAGGCCGCGGTCACCATCGCCGTGAGGAATCAAAGTGAGGAACGCCCGTGGCGGACGGTCCGAGCGAAGCTGTCCTCGCTGAAGAGCCAGGAGCCGCGAACGGTGGCTGTCCGTTCCGAACACGCTTTGCTCACAGCGGGGCAGTCAGGCACCTTTGCCTTCGTGGTGGATCGGAGCGCCTTCCTTGATGCCAAAGGGCATCTGGAGACCCTGATGCTGGAGATCTACCGGTATGACGGCCTCCGCCATGGCTATGTGGTCCTGGACCCTCGTCTTGTGCGTGAGTAAGAGCCGCAGGATGGTCTCCAGGACGCTTGAGTTCGCGTGCGGTCTCATCCTCGTCGTCCTGATCGCGGGTTGCGCTGGTTCCGCGACAGGGAAGGTGAGCCTGCGGCCCGATGGAACCCCTGGGCCCGAGAAGTGCCCGGAAGAAGCGCTCAAGGCGATGCGCTATCTGCGATTGGGCGTGGGGGATGGTGCGACCGCCGAGCTCGACGCGAACCAGATGGATGCCCGCCCCATCACCCTGTACGAGGGTCGTGTGGAGAGCGTGTTGCTCGACGACCTTGGAACGCTGGAGTCACCGACGCGCCTTTATGGGTACGTCTGGACGAGCGGACCTCAGGCGGTCATCCGCTACTACGAGGCACTTCCGCCGGGTGCAGCACAGCGGGTGCCCATCTGTGCGGTGGCGCGGACGGCGATGAACCAGCTCCGGAAGCGTCCTGAGTCGTTGCCTGGAACCGCTGTCCTCGAGTTTTCCATTGGCGGCGTCTTCATCGTGGACGAGTTCCTCTAGGCCCTCGGGCCCCCATGGATGAGAAGGTGAGAACCCGGAGGGGGCACCCTGCCGGGGCGCACCGCACGAACCTGTCCGACAGTCGGACAGGTTTTGAAGCCGCGGCGGTCAGGAGGTGGACTGGAGGCATGTCGGGCGGTTGGGGCACTTCTTGCTACGCGCGACACGGAGGCAGCCATGATCGTCGTCACGGGAGCCACGGGCCGGTTGGGCCGTTTCGTCATCGAGGGCCTGTTGAAGAAGGTCCCCTCGAACCAGGTGGCGGTCGCGGTGCGCAATCCGGACAAGGCCGCGGCGTGGGCCGCGCGCGGCGTGCAGGTGCGCAAGGCGGACTACAACCACCCGGAGACGTGGGAAGGCGTGTTCTCGCAAGGCGACACGGTGCTGCTCATCTCTTCGAGCGAAGTGGGCCAGCGCCGCAAGCAACACCAGACCGTGGTGGACGCGGCGAAGAAGGCGGGCGTGAAGTTGCTGGCCTACACGAGCATCCTGCACGCGGACACGTCGCGGATCGTGCTGGCACCGGAGCACCTGGACACGGAGAAGGCCATCCGCGCATCGGGTGTTCCGTTCGTGTTCCTGCGGCACAACTGGTACCTGGAGAACTACACGGAGGCCGCGAAGCGGACGCTGGAGCAGGGCGTGCTCCGGGGCTGCGCCAAGGACGGCCGTGTCGCTCCGGCCACCCGCCAGGACTACGCGGACGCCGCCATCGCGGTGCTCACCGGCACGGGCCACGAGCACCAGGTGTACGAACTCGCGGGCGACACCGGCTTCACGCTGGCGGAGTACACGGCGGAGCTGTCACGCCAGTCCGGTAGGACGGTGACGTACCAGGACCTGCCACCCGCGGAGTTCGCGTCCGCGCTCATGCACGCAGGCCTGCCCAAGGGCTACGCCGACGTGCTGGCGAACGCGGACGAAGGCATCGCCCGGGGCGACCTGAACGACACGGGCCGCACGCTGAGCCGACTCATCAGCCGGCCCACCACGACGCTGGCCGAGGCACTGCGCACCGCGCTCCCGCAGGGCTGAAGCCACGGATTTACTCTTCCTGGTATCGAGGCATCACGAGCCACTTTTCGCCATGGGAACGAGGAGGTGGCAGGTCCGCGAGCACCTTCAAGAGCTTGCCTTCAATCTCCGTAAGGGAGTCAGTCAGCGCCTCAGGTGCGAGTTGGGCCACATCCTCAAGCTCCGTTGCAAGGTGGATGGCGCGACGGAGTTCGGAGTGTACCTCCATTGCATCAAGGCGGGACAGAAGCGCCGGCCCGAGAAGCCGGCTGCATGCATAGGCGGGAGACAATGTACCCAGGGAAATCACCCGGCACATGCCCAGAGCCGTGATCGTCACGAAGCGTTGCAACTCGTCGAGGCCTGCTGCCTGGAGGACGATGGCTTCAGACGGGGACTCATGGGGCGGGTGCGGAGGATTCACAGGTTGCTCCATCCGGGTTTGACCTTGAAGTCGAAGACCTTTCCGGACGCACTTTCGAAGTAGTGGAGGGACACCTTCTCGCTTCCGACCCAGCCATCCTTGTAGACCTTGGCCCAGGTCCCAGGCTCGACTTCCCGTAGCTTCTCCAACAGTGCCTTGTTGGACACGGTGTTCCGCGTCGTCCCATTCTGGACGGCCTTGAATCCGGAAGGATACCCGGGAGCGTTCTTCACGCCGTCGTAAACGGAAGCCACTCCGCCGTTCCCACCTGAAGGCGACGGGTTCCCAGCCCCTTCCCAAGCAGTCGCGGCCACGGCGGTGGATGCGACTCCAATGGTGAGGACGCCCTCCGCGAGCGAAATGGAACGGACCCCGCCGGAGGCCGCGGCGGTCAGGTGGAGTCCGGCGTTGGTCTCCGCCGCGAGGGCTGCCCGCGCGAAGCCCGGAAGCATGGGGCCTTTCGCGGCCACGTTCGAAGCACCTCCGCCCAGGGCCGCGGTGAGCGCCAGGATGAGAATCCTGGCACCGCTGGTCCCCATGACCTTGCCGAAGCGGTGCCCTGCATCCTCCAGTTCCTCGAAGGTCACCGCCCGCTCAGCCTCGTTGGACAGGCGCTCCCAGCCCCTCACGAGTTGGACGAAGGTCTCCAGCCCCACGTACGCGATGACGTAGGTGGTGAGGGCGATGGCAACGAGCTTCGTGATGGGCTCGGGCATCACGAGCAGGGCCATATAGGCCGCCATGGCCGTGGAGATCATGGCCCTGAGCATCAGGGGGTTGACCACCTCCACCACGGCCCCCTGTACGCCATCCCAGACGCCGTCCCAGGCGAAGGACAGCGCCAGCCTTCTGCGTGCACTGACGTCCAGAAAGGAGAAGCCGTCGTCCAGCAAGGACAGGCATTCCGTTGGCATCTCCTGACGGGAGCACCACTCCGTCGGATCAAGCTTCTGCTCACGCGAAGCAGGCCCCCAGGAAGCGAGTTGGAGGCGGGAGCGGGGCTGCTGCTCGGCCTGGAGGGGGAAGCGCATCTCCAGCACGAGCTGGAGCAACACCTCCCGGAATCCGTCCTCGGGTATGGGAATGGGATCCACACTCCGGGGAGGCGTGTAGACGATGGGGGAGCCATCACCCGTGTCCAACTGGATCACGCGGGAGGTTGCACACCCCACGCAAAGCAGTCCCAGGAGCAGAAGGCCCACGCCGCGTTGCTTCATGTCGTCCTCCCGGCACGCATCCTCACGGGAAGCATGCGTGCGGGGACTGACATCCACGGCCGTACCACGACAACCGCCGGGGCAGGGTATGCCCCGGATGATTCACGGCCTCAGGCCGTCTGCGCTCCGGCGCCGCTCTGGCGGGCCACTTCACGCGGCTCCGGGTACACCGCGCGCTGGGGCGTGGTGATGCGGATGACGCCCAGCTTGGACAGCACGCGCATCACCTGCCACGTGGGGTCGATTTCGAAGGCGCGCGCCGCGAAGTTCGGGCTGCTGCCGTACTTGTGGTGGTTGTTCTGGAACAGCTCCCCCATGCACAGCACGTCCACCGGCAGCGTGTTGCGCGACTTGTCGCTGCCCTTGAAGTTCCGGTAGCCGTACTTGTGCCCGCACCAGTTCACGATGGCGCCGTGCACCGGCCCCATCACGAAGTGCACCGGCAACAGCAGGAACTGCCAGGGCGACGTCGCGAACGTCACGTAGAACGCCGTGTACAGCGCCACCCAGCCCAGCACCGCCCACCAGGACTGGCCCAGCGTCTCGTCCACGAGCTTCCACTCCGGATAGCCACCCTCGAAGCGCGGCTCCGGCTGGATCTTGCGCGTCAGGATGCCCGAGTAGCGCTCCTTCGTGTGCCACATCATCCGCAGCACGTCCTTGAAGTAGTGCGGCGAGTGCGGGTCGTTCTCCGTGTCGGAGAACGCGTGGTGCTCGCGGTGCAGGATGGCGTACGCCCGCGGCGACAGGTACGACGAGCCCTGCACCAGGTAGGTGAGCAGGTGCATCACCTTCTCCGTGCGCGGCCCCATGCTGTACATGCGGTGCGCCGCGTAACGGTGCTGGAAGAAGCTCTGGAAGAAGACGCAGAGCAGCCAGTGACTGATGAAGAAGATGACGATGGCCATGACTCTCCCGTGCTGACAGACACAGGGCTAACACCCCCGCTGTCACGGCAATGTCAGCGCTCCCCACGTCACCGGCACCGCCCCTGCCCCTGCGTCCCTTCCCGGACGCACGCCATTGAGCGTCCCATTCCCCCACCTGTCCGCTGGTGGATAAGCCCCCGTGCGGCCACCCATTCGCCCCCGTCCCACGCGCCTCACCGCGACGTTGCGGGCCCTCCCCAAAGGAGGGCAGAAGGGCACGCGGCGCGTCACCCCGGGCTTCACTCCCCATGCGCCCAGGAGCCTCCACCGTGGAGCGGTCAACCCTCGTCGGACTCGACAAGCAGCACGTCTGGCACCCCTACACCGCCATGGAGCAGTACATCGCGAAGACGGATCCGCTGGTCATCGTCCGCGCGGAGGGCGTCTGGCTCCATGACGCGGACGGCCAGCGCTACCTGGACGCCAACGGGTCCTGGTGGGTGTCCACCCTGGGACACCGCCACCCGCGCCTCGTGCACGCACTCACCGAGCAGCTGGGCAGCCTGGCCCACGTCTCCCTCGCGGGCATCACCCACGGCCCGGCGGCCCGGCTGGGCGAGGAGCTGACCGCGCTGGCCCCCGGCGCGGACCGGGCGGACGTGCCCGCCGGACAGAAGCTGTCGCGCGTCTTCTATTCGGACAACGGCAGCACCGCGGTGGAGGTGGCCATCAAGATGGCCGCGCAGTACTGGGCGCAGAACGGCCGCCCCCGCCGCACCCGCTTCATCACGCTGACCGGCGCCTTCCACGGCGAGACGCTTGGCGCCACCAGCGTGGGCGGCGTGCACGAGTTCCGCGACGTGTTCGGCCCGCTGCTCTTCGACGTGGTGCACGTGCCGTCCCCGGCCGAACCCGACGGCCCCGCGAGAGCCCTGGCGCAGGTGAAGGCCGCGCTGGCGGCGGACCCGGATGGCATTGCCGGCGTCATCCTGGAGCCCGTCATCCAGGGCGCGGCGGGCATGTGGATGTCGTCGCCGGACTTCGTGCGCGAGGTGCGCGCGGCCACGCGCGCGGTGGACACCTTCCTCATCGCCGACGAGGTCTTCACCGGCATGGGCCGCACCGGCGCGCGCTTCGCGGTGGACCTGGCCGGCGTGGTGCCGGACCTCCTGTGCCTGGCCAAGGCGCTCAGCGGGGGCCTGCTGCCCTTCGCCGCCACGCTCGCGTCGGAGCGCATCTTCCAGGGCTTCCTGGGGGCGAAGGACCGGGCGCTCTATTACGGCCACTCGTACTGCGGCAACCCGCTGGGCGCGGCCGTGGCGCGCGAGGTGCTGGCCGTGTACCGCGACGAGGACGTGCTGGGGCAGGTGCAGCGCAAGGCCCCGCGCGTGAAGGCCGCCTTCGAGCGCATGGCCGCCACCCTCCCCGGGCTGGTGCGCCCGCGCGCGGTGGGCCTGGTGGGCGCGGTGGACCTGGGCGGCGGGGGCTACTTCGCCGACAGCGGCTGGCGCGTGTACGAGGCCGCCCGCCGCCGCGGTCTGTACCTGCGCCCCATGGGCAACACCGTCTACATCGCGCCCGCGCTCAACATCCCGGACGCGGACCTGGACCTGCTGCTCGCCGGCGTGGAGGACAGCCTGCGCGAGGTGGCCGCGGGCTGATTCCGGGGGGCGGAGTGGCGGAGCGCTGCGTCCGCTCCCGCCACCCGGCGCGTGCCGGGAAGCCCCCTTCCGCCTCCCGGTGCTGCGAGGCCATCACCGTGCGCATCCGTGAGTCAGGCGCCGTGCCGGTGCCGTCTTTCGGAGGGAACCGCCGTGACACTCGAAACCCACCGTCCGCAGACGGGCCCCGGCCTGCCCGCCGGGTTGACGCCGGACAGCGTGGAGCTGTTCCGGGCGCAGCTGCGCGGGACGCTCATCCAGCCGGGAGACGCCGACTACGCGGAGGCGTGCCAGCTGTACAACGCGATGATCCACAAGCATCCGGCCATGGTGGCCCGGTGCGCGGACGTGGCGGACGTCATCGCCGCGGTGGCCCTGGCGCGTGAGCGCAAGCTGCCCCTGGCCGTGCGCGGCGGCGGCCACAACGGCGGCGGCCTGGGGCTGGTGGATGACGGGCTGGTCATCGACCTGTCGCGCATGCGCGGCGTGCGCGTGGACCCCGAGGCCCGCACGGTGCGCGTCTCCGGCGGCGCCGTCTGGGGGGACGTGGACCACGCCACCCACGCCTTCGGGCTCGCGGTGCCCTCCGGCATCATCTCCACCACGGGCGTGGGCGGGCTCACGCTGGGCGGCGGCCTGGGACACCTCACGCGCCGCTTCGGCCTCACCATCGACAACCTGCTCGCCGTGGACATGGTGCTCGCGGACGGGCGCTTCGTCACCGCGAGCGAGGACAAGCACCCGGACCTGTTCTGGGCGGTGCGCGGCGGGGGCGGCAACTTCGGCGTGGTGACGTCGTTCCTCTTCCGGGCCAACCCCGTGGACACCATCCTCGGCGGCCCCACGCTCTGGCCCCTGGACCGCGCGGCGGAGGTGATGCGCTGGTACCGCGAGTTCCTCCCGAACGCGCCGGAGGACTTGAACGGCTTCTTCGCCTTCCTCACCGTGCCGCCCGCGCCGCCCTTCCCGGAGGAGCTGCACCTCCAGAAGATGTGCGCCGTCGTGTGGTGCTACACGGGCGACCCCGCGAAGGCGGACGCGCTGTTCGCGCCGGTGCAGGCGCTCAAGCCCGCGCTGCACGGCGTGATGCCCATGCCCTTCCCCATGCTCCAGAGCGTCTTCGACGCGCTCTATCCGCCGGGGCACCAGTGGTACTGGCGCGCGGACTTCGTGCGCGAGCTGCCGGACGCGGCCATCGAGCGCCACGTGGACTTCGCCAGCCGCTTGCCGTCCATGCAGTCCACCATGCACCTCTACCCCATTGACGGGGCGGCGCACCGCGTGGGCCCCAACGACACCGCCTTCCGCTTCCGCGACGCGCGCTGGTCGGAGGTCATCGTCGGGGTGGACCCGTCACCGGAGCGGGCAGGGGTCATCTCCGCCTGGGCGAAGGACTACTGGAGCGCGCTGCACCCGTACTCCGCGGGCGGCGCCTACGTGAACTTCATGATGGAGGAGGGCCAGGAGCGCGTGCAGGCCACCTACGGCGACAACTACCCGCGGCTGGTGGCGGTGAAGCAGCAATACGACCCCGGCAACCTCTTCCACGTGAACCAGAACATCCTGCCCGGGCCGGTGAAGCCCCCGAGCGTCGCGCACTGAAAGGCGCGCGCTCAGGCCTGGGCCTTGGGGGGGAGCGGCAGGTCGATGAGGAAGGTGGCGCCCTGGCCGGCGTCGCTGCGCAGGACCAGCTTGCCGTGGTGGCCCTCGACGATCTGCTTGGCGATGAAGAGGCCCAGCCCCAGGCCGTGCACGGAGCGGGGCGGGCCGCCGCGCTCGAAGCGCTCGAAGACGCGGTCCTGGTGCTCGGGCGGGATGCCCGGGCCACCGTCCGACACGTAGAGGATGAGCCGGTCGCCGTGCTTCCCGAGCCCGATGCCGAGCGGCGTGCCCGGCGCGTACTTGATGGCGTTGGACACCAGGTTCGTCAGCACCTGCTGCATGCGCGAGCGGTCCCACCACACGCGCAGGTTCAGCTCCGCCCGCAGTTGCAGGATGCAGCGGGCCTGCTCCATCTGCTCGCGGAAGGCGTCGAGGACCTCGTGGACCAGCTCCATCGGGTCGCTCTCTTCCATGTGGAAGTCCAGCTTGCCCGCGCGGATGCGTGAGACGTCCAGCAGCTCGTCCACCAGCCGCGACATCCGCTCCACCTGCCGCTGCGCGGACTCCATCGCCGCCGTCAGCTTCTCCGGGGAGGGCGGCTCGCCGCGCTTGGGGGACAGGCGCCGGCGCGTCATCTCCAGGTGCAGCATCAGCGCGGTGACGGGCGTCTTCAGCTCGTGGGACGCCACGCCCAGGAAGGTGTCGCGCGCGGAGAGCGCGTGCTGGAGGTCGTGCGTGAGGGCCTCCAGTTGCTGGCGCGCGCGGGTCCGCTCGCTCACCTCCTGCACCGCGACGAGCAGCCCCAGGATGTGGCCCTCGCCGTCGCGCTGCGCGTGGATGTCCATGTCCAGCAGCAGCTCCTTGAGGCCGCCCTGTCCGTCCGGCTGGCGCGCGGGCACCTCGCGGCCCACGAAGGGTTCGCCGGTGCGGTAGACGCGCTCCAGGTGCTGGAGCAGCACGCCGTGCCCGCCTTCCGGTTGCGCGTCGCGCGCGGACTTGCCCAGCATGTCCCGGCCCATCAGGTGCGCGAACAGCGGGTTGATGACCGTGAAGATGAGGTCCGGTCCCGTCATCACGCACATGGCCGTGGGCGCCTGCATGAAGAAGTCGGAGAGCTGCTGGCGCGCGCGTCCCAGCTGGAGCTGGCTGTCCACGCGCGCCTGCAGCTCGCGCGCGGAGAAGGGCTTCACCAGGTAGTCGTCCGCGCCGGCCTGGAGTCCTTCGATGCGGGCCTCCTCGCCCGCGCGCGCCGACAGCATGATGAAGGGGATGCCGCTGGTGCGCACGTCGGCGCGCAGCTTCTGGAGCAGCCCGAAGCCGTCCAGCCGGGGCATCATCACGTCGCTGAGGATGAGGTCCGGCTTCAGCTCGAGCGCCGCCGCGAAGGCCGCCTCGCCGTCCGCCACCGCGCGCACGCTCCAGTGCGGCGCCAGGAGGCCGCTCACGTACGCGCGCATGTCCGCGTTGTCGTCCGCGACGAGGATGCGCCCGCGCCCCTGCGGCAGCGCGAGCCCCGCGCCCAGCTCCCCCAGCGCGTTGGCCCGGGTGGGAGGCGTCACGAGCTCCGGCACCGACAGCGGGATGGACTCCGGCGCGTCCGGCAGCCAGCGCAGGGCCTCCTCGCTGAAGGCGGGCCCCAGCTTGCCCGCGTGCGTGGCCCCCTCCTCCTGCTGGACCTGTTCGGCGGGCAGGTGGGCGCTGCCCAGCGGCAGCTCCACGAAGAAGGTGCTGCCCTGGCCCTCCGTGCTCCGCACGCCCAGCGTTCCGCCGTGCAGCTTCACCAGCTCCTGGATGAGCGCCAGCCCGATGCCGGTGCCCTCGTGCGTGCGCCCGCGCGAGGACTCCACGCGGTGGAAGCGCTCGAACACGCGCGGCAGCTCCGCCTCCGGGATGCCCGTGCCGGTGTCCCGCACGGTGAGCCGCGCCTTCGCGCCCTGTCGCTCCAGCCGCACGGTGACGCCGCCGTCGAGCGTGAACTTGAACGCGTTGGAGAGCAGGTTGAGGACAACCTTCTCCCACATGTCCCGGTCCACGTAGACGGGCTCGCCCAGGTCCCGGGCGTCCACGGTGTACTGGAGCCCCGCCTTCTCCATCGCGGCGCGGAAGACGCTGGCCAGGTCCCCGGTGAGCCGCGCGAGGTCCGTGGGGTGGAAGCTCGCCTTCACCCGGCCCGCCTCGATGCGTGAGAAGTCCAGCAGCGAGTTGACCAGCTTCAACAGGCGCAGCGCGTTGCGGTGGGTGAGCTCCTGGCGCGCACGCTGGGCCGGCGGCAGGGGCGCGGACGTGTCCGCGAGCGACTCCTCCAGCGGGCCCAGGATGAGCGTGAGCGGCGTGCGGAACTCGTGCGACACGTTGGAGAAGAACGCCGTCTTCGCCCGGTCGATGGCGGCCAGCGCCTCCGCGCGCTGCGCCTCCGCCTCGTAGGCGCGCACGCTGACGACGGCGTTGGTGAGCGTGGCCTGGAGCTGCTCGTAGAAGCCGCGGTAGGCGTCATCCAGCGCGCGGCGGGGGCTCACGCCGGCCACGAGGTAGCCGAAGGGCTCCGCCATGCCGGCCGGGTGGATGGGCAGCACGCGCGCGTGCACGGGCGGCTCCTCGTACGGCCCCAGGTTCGTGCCCGCGTCCAGCGGCTCGCGCGGGACGCTCACGGTGTCCGCGCCCGCGGTGGCGAAGGGCCACGGCCCGTCCAGCCCGGTCTCCTCCGGGCTCCACGCGGTGCCCGGGGGCAGGCCCACGCCGCCCACCCACCGGACGCGGGGCGCGGCCTCGTCGCGGCGGTAGAAGAGGAGGAAGGGCACGTCGAGCGTGGCGTCCGGCTGCAGCTGCGACAGCGCGGCGCTGATGTCCTCCAGCGTCTTCACCTTGCCCAGCAGGGCGGACAGCTCGCGCAGCGTCTGCGTGCGCCGCGCGCTGAGCATCTTCTCCGTCACCTCCGTGATGGGGTGGAAGAGGCCGCCCACGCCCCCGGACTCGTCGCGGATGGGGCTGAAGGAGAAGGTCATGAAGGCCTCCTCCAGGTAGCCGTACCGGTCCAGGAACATGCGCTGGTTCTCGATGTACGAACCCGTACCCGTGCCCGCCTTCTCGAACACGCCGCCCACCACCGGCAGCGCCGTGGCCCAGCAGTCGCGGAAGGGCTGGCCCATGGACTCCGGGTGCTTCGCGCCGCAGATGGGCCGGTAGCTGTCGTTGTAGAGCTGCACGCGCTCCGGTCCCCACGCGATGAGGATGGGGAAGGTGGAGGACAGGCACAGGCTGACGGTCGTGCGCAGGCTCTGCGGCCACGTCTCCACCGGCCCGAGCGGCGTCTTCGACCAGTCCATGGAGCGGATCAACCGGCCCATCTCCCCGCCGCCCGACAGCCAGTCCATCCCAGCCTCCGGGGTGGGCACCGCCGTGGGACTGGCCTGGGGAGTGCTGGGGTGTCTCATGAGGCCTCGGAGGGGGGGGCGCCGGACTGGGATGTTCGTCCAATGAAACCATTCAAGAGATAGCGAAAATCTCCAGCGGGGGACCGGACCGGATGGAGCAAGTGTGAGCTTGCTTGCTTCCGCACCCGGTGGAGCTCAGGCAGAGGGCTGGGGCCGGCGCCGTTCCCGCGCGTGGCGCACGGCCAGCACGACGAGCAGCGCGGCCACGCCCGCCAGCGCGAGGAAGTGCTCCACCCGGCCCACGCCCTTCGCCACGCGGTCCACGCTCGCGGAGCCCAGGTAGCCCAGCGTCACCACCAGGGGCGAGCTCAGGCACAGCGCCAGCCCGTCCCAGAGGAGGAAGCGGCGCAGGGGCATGCCTTCCGCCGCGGCCATGGCGAACACCGGCACGCGCAGGACGGACAGGAACCGGCCGATGAAGACGACCCGGGGGCCGTGCTTCGCGTACAGCCCCTGGATGCGCTCGCGGCGCTCGGGCGGGAAGAGGCGGCGGGTGCGCCGGTGCGTGTACAGGGCCTGCCCCAGCCGCCGCGCCATGAGGAAGAGGACGGTGTCCCCGCACAGCACGCCCACGAAGCACAGCGCGATGGCGGCCGGCAGCGGCATGGCCCCCCGGTGCGACAGCACGCCCGCCGCCAGCTGCACCAGGTCCTCCGGGAACGGCAGCCCCAGTCCGCCCCCCACCAGCACGAGGAAGATGAGCGGGCCGGAGCCGTGCGTCAGCAAGAGCTGGAGCGGCGAAGCGGTCATCAGGGCTCCTCGGCCCGTCAGGGCTCGGGGAGGACGGCGCCGGCGCGGCGCTCCTGGCGGAAGAGGAGGACCTCCCGGACGATGATCTGCACGGTGGCCGCCACGGGCACGGCCACCACCGCGCCCACGATGCCCGCCAGCTCCACGCAGAAGAGCACGGCGAGCAGGGTGACGAGCGGGTTGACGTGCACGGTGCGCTTGAACACCAGCGGCGCCATCACGTTGCCCTCCAGCTGGCCGTAGAGGAGGAAGTAGATGAACACCGCCAGCGCCTTCCACAGGCCGCCGGTGGCCAGCGTGAGCAGCGTGATGATGCCGCCCGCGATGATGGGGCCCGCGTAGGGCACCAGGCTGGAGAAGCCGCTGGCCACGCCCAAGGGCAGGTAGAAGGGCATGCCCAGCACCGCCAGCATGGCGGTGGTGAGCGTGGCGTTGATGGCGCAGATGAGCGTGATGCCGGACAGGTAGCCGCCCGTCGCGCTGTACACGTTGCGCAGCACGCGCACGTACCGCAGCCGGTGGTCGGGCCGGGCCAGGTCCAGCAGGCGCCGCAGCACGCCGCCGCCGAACACCAGCATGAACACCACCAGGAAGAAGACGGTGAGCATGCCGCCCAGGAGGCCCACCACGCCGCCGATGGCGCTCATGATGAGCGAGGGCAGCGGCCCGGCCAGCTCCGGCGTGGCCTCCTCCAGCCGCTCGCTCCAGCCCAGGCTGTGCAGCCGCTGGTTGAGCGCGCGCAGGATGCCGGTGCCGCGGATCTGCTTCCACAGCTGCGGCCACTGCGTGACGAGCGCGTCCACCTGCGCCACCAGGTCCGGAATCACCAGCAGGCCCAGCGCCGTGATGGCGACGAACAGCGCGAACAGCACCAGCGTGATGGCCAGCCACCGCTTGAGGCCGCGCTTCTCCAGCCGCGACACGCCGTGCTCCAGCGACAGCGCGATGATCGCCGCGATGCCCGTGAGCGTGAGCGCCACGCGCGTCTTGGCGACGAGCACCACCAGGACCATCACGCCCAGCACCACGAGGCACACGGTGAACACCGTGCGGGGGGACACCTGGGACTTCGGCTGCGGACGGACTTCGGGCGCGGACACCAGTGGAGCTCCCCGGGGCGGGCCACCGGCTTCGGGCCCCATGCCCTGCGGATGCGACATCCCCCGCCCGGGGGCAACCACCGTCGTCTTCCAAGTGCGCGCGCCGGGCCCGGGCCCGCTCCAAGCGTCCGGAGGGTGACACCCGCCAGCCGCGAAGAGGCTCCGCCGGACGCAATCACCGGCCCGGTGGTTCGTCACCCGGACAGCCGGAATGGCCCGGCCTGGCCGCTGGCCCGTCCGTCCCCCCAAGGCCGGTTGCGCGTCCGCGACGCGACGGCGCCGCGCCGGGGCGTCCGGCACCTGACGCGCCGGGACGTCTTGGAAAAAGGGGACAGCACGCTTTGCCGGGCCCGCGCGTCAGACGGGGATGGGAACCTTCGTGGGAAGGGACTTTCGCGGGCCGGGAGAGGACACCATGAAAAAGATGGGTGAGCAGGAGCTGGAAGGGGTGCGGCGGGAGGCCCTCGAGACGGAAGCCCGGTGGCGTGGGCTGGCGAACAAGCTGGCGGAGCTGGGCGGCGAGGAGATGGACGCGCAGCTGCTGGTGACGTTCCGGAGCGCGCGGGACGCGGGCGCGGTGCCGCCGGACGCGGGCTTCTTCCTCGTCGCGCACATCCTGACGGCGATGGCGGACGAGGCCATCGCGGAGGATCCGCGCGTGCGGCTGCGCGCGGGCGAGCTGGACGCGATGGAGCGCGACTACGGCCTCACCGGCGAGGGCTGGCCGGAGGGTGACCTTCCGCCGGAGGAGTGGGAGGCCTTGTGCGTGGAGTACGAGCGGGCGTGTGACGAGGCGCGCGCCGCGTTCTTCCGCGCGTACGGCGAGGAGGAGATGGCGCGGCTGTACCTGGATCAGCGCGTCACCTTCCACCACCGCTTCGAGAGCGGGCGGCGCTTCTTCCACGGCCTGCCCATGCTGCCCACGCAGCTGCACTGAGCGGGAGGTCCGCTACACTCCGCCGCCTGGGTCTTCTTTTGGAGGCGGCGGATGCGAGTGGCGAGCCTGGCTGTGGCGGTGGGCTGTTGGGTGTGGGGCGCGCTGGCGTCCGGGGCGGTGCCCGGGCCGCCCGCGTCCACGCCCGCGCCCGCGCGGCTGGAGGCGAGCGCGGCGTACGACGCGCTCCAGCGCATGGTGCGCATCCGGGAGGTGTCGCTGTCGCCGGACGGCACGCGGGTGGCCTGGGTGGAGTCGGTGCCGGGGACCGCGGAGGCCGCGCGGCTCCAGGTGCGGGAGCTGGCGCACCCGGAGCGGGCCCCGGTGCGCGTCACCGCGTCGAAGGACGGCGCGCCGTGCGCGGAGGGCTCGCTGTCGTGGAGCCCGGACGGCCGGCAGCTCGCGTTCCTCTCCACGGCGGGCGAGGGCCGCGCGCGGCAGCTCTACGTGGCGGACGCGTCGGGGACGGGCGGGCCCGCGCGAAGGCTCACGACGTTGAAGGGCGTGCTGGCGGCGCCGAAGTGGTCGCCGGACGGGAAGGCCGTGGGGCTGCTCGTCATTGAAGGCTCGGAGGACGCGCTGGGGCCGCGGGGACCGGCGGCGCGGGAGACGGGCGTGGTGCAGGCGTCCCCGCCGGTGAAGCGCTTCGCGGTGGTGACGGCGGAGGACGCGCGGCTGCGGCTCGTGTCGCCTGCGGGCCTGTTCATCCACGAGTACGCGTGGAGCCCGGATGGCGCCCGCGTGGCGGTGACGGCCTCGTTGCCGCCGGGGGATGCGAACTGGTGGACCGCGCGGGTGTACGCGGTGGAGGCGGGGACGGGGGAGACGTCGCTGTTGCACGCGCCCCGGTGGCAGGTGGCGGAGCCCGCGTGGAGCCCGGACGGCCGGCGGCTCGCGTTCATCGAGGGCCTGATGAGCGACGAGGGCAACACGGGCGGGGACGTGCTCGTGGTGTCGGTGCCGGAGCGGCTGGCGGCGAAGGTGCGGTTCGGGGAGAAGGCGGTGCTGCCTCCGAAGGTTCCGCCCGCGCGCAACGTGACTGACGGGTTGAAGGCGACGGCCACGGACCTCTTCTGGCCCACGGCGGAGCGGCTGGTGTTCGGGGCGCAGGCGCAGGGCGAGGCCGCGCTGATGGCGGTGGCGCCGGGCGGCGGGGAGGTGACGACGCTGTGGAAGGGGCCCGAGCACGTGGCGGTGTCGCTGGGGAAGGACGGCGTGACGAGCGCGGTGGTGCGCGACTCCTTCACGCAGCCGCCGGAGGTGTGGACGGGGCCGGTGGGGGCGTGGAAGCCGCTGACGCGCCTCAACGCGGGCGTGCGCGTGCAGGTGGGCGACGTGCGCAGCGTGACGTGGACGCGCGACGGGCAGTCCGTGCAGGGCTGGCTGGTGTTGCCGGTGCCGGACGCGTCCGGCCGCAAGGCGCCCATGGTGACGGTGGTGCACGGGGGGCCGGCGGCGGGCGTGCTGTCGGCGTTCAGTCCGCAGACGGCGCTGTTCGTGGCGAGGGGCTACGCGGTGTTCATGCCCAACCCGCGCGGCAGCTATGGCCAGGGCGAGGCGTTCGTGCAGGCGAACCGCCGGGACTTCGGCTTCGGGGACTTCGACGACGTGCTGGCGGGGCTGGATGCCGTCTTGGCGTCAGCGCCGGTGGACCCGGCGCGGCAGGGCATCACGGGGTGGAGCTACGGCGGCTTCCTGACGATGTGGGCGGTGACGCGGACGCAGCGCTTCCAGGCGGCGGTGGCGGGCGCGGGCATCGCGAACTGGCAGAGCTACTACGGCACGAACCACATCGACACGTGGATGCTGCCGTACTTCGGGGCGTCGGTGTACGACGAGCCGGAGGTGTACACGCGCTCCTCGCCCATCAACGGCGTGAAGCAGGTGCGCACGCCCACGCTGGTGCTGCACGGCGAGCGGGACGTGGAGGTGCCCGCGTCGCAGGGCTACGAGTTCCACAAGGCGCTGAAGACGCTGGGGGTGAAGACCCAGTTGGTCATCTACGCGGATGAAGGCCACGGCCTGCGCAAGCCCGAGCACCAGAAGGACCGGCTCTTGCGCACGCTGGACTGGTTCGACGCGAACCTGCCCGCGCCGGCGGAGTCGAAGCCGAAGGTGCGGGCGCCGGCGCGCTGAGCTCGTGCTGGGGGTTCAGAGCTCCGCGAACAGGTCGACCGCCGCCTGGGCCAGCAAGGCCTGCTCTTCCTTTTCCAGGCTCGCGGCATAAGCGATGACGTCCCGAGGCCCTGGTGCCTCGGTGTTCCAGAAGAGGCTGAGCAACCTGTCCCGGAGCGCCTGCCCCACTTCACCCGCCTGCTGCAGCGATGCCCGCACCGTCTGGGTACCCACGAGCTTGACGTAGGCGAACATGTCGAAGCTGTCCTTCGTCTTGTCGGGGCGCTGTTCGCGTTTGGCTCGCTCCTTCATCGTGAGGAAGCCCACGGCATCCGGTAGCAGGATCCGCGGCGGCTTCCCCTCGACAAGGACCACGGGGTGACTTCGACGAAGTGCCACCCGTGCGTCCGGCAGCGGCGTCATGCGGGTGGGCAGCTCGTCGGGCTCGACGTCCTCGGGCCTGAAGAGATCCACGTCCATCTGCCCACCGGGCAGGGTCTTCGACCAGCGGAACTCCCGGGTCCTCGCATAGCCCCGCTGCTTGAGGACATCCGGAAGGCGCTCGGCCATGAAGTCCGCGCCGTCCAGGTCGAACAACAGATCCGGCTCGTATGAGAAGCCTCGCTCGACCACGATGCCGGTATCGGTCTCGATGGAGATGACCCCGGTTCCACCCCGCTGGCGGGACTCCAGCGCGAGGACCTGCCCGCCAATGAGCATGACGCGGCTGGAAAGGTCTCCCAGGTCGAGCATCAGCTCGCCCAGCTCACCGAGGATCTCGTCGAAGCGCTCTTCGTCCGTCATCAAGGCTCGTCCGAAAGAGGGAGGGTCCGTGCGAAGCGCCGCACCAACTCCTCCGCCTGTTCGGTTCCCCTGCCGCCACTCTGGTGGAAATCCACGGCCAGCTGGGGCAGCGCGACCGCTGGACCGTGCGGGAGCAGCCGCTGTGCATGGTAGATGCCGCCTGCGTCGGTTTCGGCGGCTGGCTCCGGGCGAAGCACGAAGAAGTTGTGTGGGGTCATCCGGCGCAGTCCGAAAGCTGAGACGGCTGCCTCAAGGGAGCCCGACAGGTAGATGCCGTGGGGGACTCCGGAGACGGACCGTTCGTCGGGTCGCAGGGCGCTTGCCAGCGTGAAGGTGGAGCGGATGCCCTGGGAGGTCAGCAAGGCATGGGCCTTGTGGAGCAGGTCCGGCGTCGTGGAGGGAGCGTTGAACCCTTCCCGGGTGACGGCCGTCGGCTTGTCGCTCGTCAGCCATGCCCTCAGCAGTGACGCCGGATCACGAAGCCGGAAGCCGACGCTGCGGCCTCCTTCGACGAAGCCCTCCTTCAAGAGTCTCGTCGTGACCCCATGCGCGTAGGAGTAGCTCGTCTGGGTCTGCTCGGAGAGCGCGCGAATGGTCCAACGCTGGTCGGGGGACTGGAGCAGGACGCGCACGAGCCGGCATCCCTTGCCATGGAACAGGGGCTCGCGAGGCGTTCGCTCCAGGGGCCGGTGCCCTTGCACCCGGATGAAGGTGCTTCCCGTGCGCAGGAAGAGCGTTCCGCGCATGTCGATCAGGCCCAACTCCTCGCGCTCGCAGAGGTCGATGACGTTGGCGGAGGCTGAGTCCGTGACGAGCAGCGGAAGTCGCAAGGTGGGCAGCGAGCGCGGATCCGCGTCCCTGCGTTGGAGCTGCTCGCGCAGGGCGAGCAGCTTCTCGCGTTGGCTCAGCACGTCTGCTGGGAACAAGGGGGCGCGATACCCCAACAACACGGGAACACGAACCTCCGGGAGCTGGACCTCCGCGAGGTCGTAGAGGGACTCCCCCCTGGGGCCCACCCGGGACACCACGACTGCCTCCTGGTGCACCAGCTTGACGCCACGCGGGAGAGGCGGCGGATTCCGCCAGAACTCGTCACGGAAGTGGGAAGGACCGGGTCTCATTCAATTCTGTCGATATTGGAGCTTGGGCCTCAAATAGTAGGCTTTAACGGCCTCACTATGGGCAATATCGACAGAATTGGCGGAAAGGTCAGGGGCCGCCGCGGACGCCGGGTTCGGCGGGGGCCACGAGCGAATTGAGCACCTGGTCGCGCCACTGGCCGTTGATGAGGAGGTAGTCGCGGGCGTAGCCCTCGGGGATGAAGCCGAGGCGGCGGAGGACGGCGGCGCTGCGCAGGTTCTCCGGCAGGTGGCTGGCCTGGAGCCGGTGCAGGCCCATGGCGCCGAAGGCGAAGTCGCAGAAGGCGTGGAGGGCCTCGGTCATGAGGCCCTTGCCCTCGTGGCGGTGGTCCAGGCCATAGCCCAGGTCCGCGGCCTGGAGCGGCCCCCGGCGGATGTGCGCGAGCGTGGCGTTGCCGATGACGGGCGCGAGCGCCAGGGACTGGCCCTTGGGGAGGAGGAACACGCGCAGGGACACGTCGTGGCGGAAGTCCTCGCGGTCCTGGGCCAGGCGCGTGCGCCAGTAGGCGGTGGAGAAGAAGGTCGCCGGACGGGCCGGGGACACCGGGCCCAGGTGGTCCTTGTTGGCCACGTGGTACGCCAAGACGCGCTCCGCCGCGTCGGGCGGCAGCAGCATCAGGTGCAGGCGCTCGGTGGTGAGCAGGACGGGCGACTTGTCGGTCATGGGGGCTTGAGTCAGGCCGGGCCGTTACCACTCATGACGGCGTCTTCGTGGAGCTTCTTGAAGGTCTCGTTCCGGTTCGTGGAACGCACCAGTGCATCCAGTTCCGCCGGACCGATGGCGACGACCAGGTGGTCGTCCTTCCGGAAGGTGGCGGAGCGGCTGTGGAAGCCCTCGGTGAAGCCTCCGGCCGCGACGAAGAAGCCCAGTCGGCAGCGTCCACCCCGGTTCACGAGCTTGTCTCGGAAGATGATCAGCTCGTTGGGTCCCACGTGCTTCGACCAGTTCTTGCACTCGACGAGGATGTAGGCGCTGGTCTCGCGGGCCCAGAACGGGTCCTGGGATTCGTTGCGGATGGTGATGTCGATCTCTTCGTCCACGCTGGTCTGGCGCGTGTTGGTGTTCATCAGACCCGGCACGGTCTTGAACAGGAGGACCATGAGTTCCTCCAGCAGGAGGCCCTTGCGGTTGCCGTTGGTTTCAGTCTGGCAGGCGGCCCACAGGTCCTGGATCTCCTTCTCCCTCTGGGCCTGGGTGAGCGAGGCGAGGCGGCGCTCCCGCACGGCTTCGGAGGCGTTGCGCACCTTGATGCGCAACATCATGGGAAGGGTGGGGACCTTCTCCAGGTAGTCGTAGGCGCCGTCCTTGAAGGCCCGTTCAATCATCTTCGCATCGGCGTAGGCGGTCGCGACGATGACCTTGGCGCCCGTGGGGACGATCTCCGAGATGAGGTCGATGCCGGAGTCTCCTCCGGAGGAGCCCTGGAGGCGCTGGTCGAGCACGACGACGTCCCAGGAGGACTCCTGGATGCGGGCCTGGGCGGTCTTCTTGTCAGGGGCCCATTCGACGCGGTAGCCCTCGGGGACGAGGATGTCCTGATAGGTCTCGAAGAAGGGCCGCTCGTCGTCGACGACCAATACGGTGCCTGGAGGAGTCATCGTGGGGTCCTCTCTGCCACAGGCAGGCGCATCCGGAAACGGGCACCGCCATCGGGTTTGTCCACGCAGACAACCTTGCCGCGCAACTCGTCGACGACTTCCTTGACCAGGGCCAAGCCCTCTCCTGCGCCGCCGGAGCGGAGGGAGATGCCGCGCTGGAAGATGCGCTCATGGTCCTCGGGGCGGATGCCAGGGCCGTCATCGTCCACGGTCAGGAGGAGGTTTCGCTGATTGTCCTCCAGGACGCAGTCGATGAGGACTTGCTGCGCACCGGCCTGCTCGGCGTTGCGCAGCAGGTTGACGATGGCGAGCACGAAGCGCTCCCGGTAACCCGACAAGGAAGGGAGATCCGGGGCCACATGAAGCTGGATGCGCAGTGACGTGGCGAGGCTGGCGACCGCGTCCGCGAGGACTCGGAGAACGTTGAAGTCTTCGCGAGCGCGTGCTGCCAACTCGGAGGTCTTGAGCAGGTCCGTAACGAACTTCAGCGCACGGTCAATGCCAGGGTCGATGCGAGGGCGAAAGCGGGAGATCTCCGCTTCGCTCTGACTTCCCATCATGGAGTTGTAGAGCGCCCCCAGGGCGATCTGCGCGGGGATGAGGGCATTCCTTATTTCGTGGACGACCAGCCGGGCTTGCCGAGCAGTTGCAATAGCCGAGGAACTGAAGACCGTGTCGAGACCGGGTTTGCCGTCACCTTCCTTCTCCAATGCAGTCAGCGACTCGTCCTGGCTGAGCGTGGCCGCCAGGACGGAGAAGGGCGTTTCCATGGGGGCAAGCAGGACTTCCAGAAGGCGCTTTCCCTCGTTCAAGAGCCTGTAACCGTTGAAGACGCTCCGATGCGGACCCCGGACTTCCTCTACGATTTCAAGGATGCCCAGCGACCCAAGTCTCCTGAGGGTCGCCCAGGAGTGTGCGAGTTCAGAAACCTCCCAGTCGGTTTCGGTGCGAACGTCCTCCGGTTTTTGGAGAAGGTAACCAGCGGTTTCCCTGCTCAGCCGCCAGTCGTCGATGGGGCCTATGGATTGAGCCGCCTCGACTTGAAGAAGCCATTGGATGGCATCTCGGCCGCTCAAGCCTAGGAGGACGTCTCCAATGGGACCTACCTCCTGGCGATTCGCCATCTTGCGAACAGCACGAACCTCCATGGCGTACTTCGCGAGCCCGTTGAGTTGGGATGTACCTCGAGGCCCCTGATGCCATGCTTTGGCGGCCAGACGGTCGATTTCCAATTGGCGAGTCAGGGATGAGGCCCGCATGCTGATTCCCATGCGGCGAGTCATTCCTATGAGCACATGCTCTTCAATGACATCGCGCGACTCGCCATGCAGGAAGCCTTCCTGAAGCAGGATGGCAAGGTTGCGGGCGAAGCTCACGA
Organism: Corallococcus exercitus; assembly: GCF_042231735.1. Taxonomy (GTDB): domain Bacteria; phylum Myxococcota; class Myxococcia; order Myxococcales; family Myxococcaceae; genus Corallococcus; species Corallococcus exercitus_B. The sequence goes on along the minus strand of NZ_CP102577.1, from coordinate 6,370,798 downwards.
CGTGATCATCCGCGGTCCATTCTTGATGGAGCTGGAGCAGGCGTCCGGTAGGAAGTTCTCCGGGTTCCCGCTCGAAATGTTCGACGAGCCGGATGAACTCCGCCCGCACCCAGCTGGCTTCTGGCACGAAGAGACGTGGAGCCGGATGGCCGTCCTGCGCCGAGCGCACGTTCTGAAGATGCTCCTTCAGTTCTTCGATGAAGCTCATGGACCGGCATCCTCCCACCAAGCACGCGCGCTTGCTCACGGATGATGCAGCAGGGGCCCGCCGCGTTCCTTCCGCGACGAGCCCCCAGATCCAACCCTCTAGTTCACACCGTTACTGCCCGTGGTCCATGGGCTGCTGCGGCACCTGCTGCTCGGCGCCGCCGCCACCCGTGCCCTGCTCGGGCTGCGGGCTCTGATGGTCGATGCCGGCTCCGTGCGGCTCGGCCGGGTTGCCGCTGCCGCCCGTGCTGTCCGGCTGCGCGTTCTGGCCCTGCTCATGGTTGCCCTGGGGCGGCGGCTGCTCGGCGCCGCTGCCTCCCACGCCGCCCGAGCGCGACGGCTGCGCTCCGGCCACGTTGCGCTCCACCACGATCTCCACGCGGCGGTTGTTCGCGCGGCCCTCCGCCGTGCCGTTCGACGCCACCGGCCGCTCCTCACCCATGCCGCGGATCTGGATGCGCTCCGCCGGCACGCCCTGGTTCACCAGGAAGTTCCGCACGCTCTCCGCGCGGCGCTCCGACAGTTGCTCGTTGTAGTCGTCCGTGCCGCGCGAGTCCGTGTGGCCCTCGATGAGCAGCGGGTTCTTCGACTCCTTCAGCGCCGTGGCCACGTCCGACAGCCGGTCGCGCGCCGCCGGCAACAGCTCCGTCGCGTTCGTCGCGAAGAGCACGCTGCCCGACAACGTCACCACCGTGCCGCGCGCCTCCTCGCGCACCTTCACGTTCTCGTCCTGCAGCCGCGTCAGCGCCTGCGACGCGCGCTGCTCCGCCTGGAGCCGCGCCTGGCGCTCCTGCTCCAGCTCCTGCGTGCGCTGCTGGAGCTGCTGGTTCAGCTCGGCCAGCCGCTGCGCCTCGGCCTGCTGCTGCTGCAGGCGCTGCTGCATCTCCGCTTCCATCTGCTGACGCTGCTGCGCGTCCGCGGTGCGCATGCGCTCGGCCTCCTGCGCGCGCTGGGCCTCGAGCTGCTGGCGCTGCTGGTCGAACTGCTGGCGCTGCTGCTCATACAGCTGGCGCTGCTGCTCGTACCTCGCGCGCTCCTCCTCCTGCTGACGCGTGAGCGTCTGCGCGCGTGCCTCCTGCTGCTGGCGCAGGGCCGCTTCCGCCTGGGCCCGCTGCTGCGCCGCCAGGTCCGCCTCGCCGCGCGCCTCGGCGATCTCCGCCTTGCGCAGGGCCACGTACGCCAGCGAGCGCGTCTTCACCGACCCCTTGCTCTCCGCGTACTCGTTCTCCGCCTCCTGCAGGGCCGCCCGGGCCGCCGCCACGTCCGCGGGGCGCTCGCGGCCCTCGGGGCTCGTGGACACCTCGCGGTAGGCCTGGCGCGCCGCGGTCAATTCACTGGGCGGAGGACCGTGGGCACACCCCACCGAGAGCGCCGAGGCTCCCGCGACCGCCAACCATCCAAGTTTCCAACGCTGCATGACTCGCTCCTCACAAGGCTAGAGGTAGGGGACTCACTGACCGCGGATGGACTCGACCTGCTCGGAAGCCCGCCGCGCCTCGTTCTTCAGGGGCACCGCGCGCGCCAGCGCCGCCGCGAGGTCCGCGTCCGCCGCCGCCTGACGGAAGCGCAGCTCCGCGGCCTCCTGCTCGCCCTCCTGGATCAGCCGCTCACCGTCGGCGATCTGCTGGCGGGCGAACTCCAGGTGCCGCGCGGCCTCGGGCACGTTCGGCGCCTGCGAGTTCTCCGCCGAGCGGAGCGCGGCCTCCGCCTGGACGCGCTGCTGATGGGTGGACGTGGGAATCACCTGCTTGCTGGCACAGCCAAGGGCCGCGACGCAGAGCAGGGCGGCGGCGAACAGCTTCGGGCGCATGGATCACCTCATGCCGGTGGAATGCTGGGACGCTCCGGCGCGGCCCAGAGGGAGTCGGTCAGAAAATGGGCGGTGTGCACGCAGTCGGCATCGGCGACCCGTCCCCGCCAGGCACGCTGGCCAAGGGGGTTGACAGGCGTCGTGTAGGGAACGAGGCGCACAGGCGGGAGACGCCGCGCAGGGCCGGTTCCCGTCAGGGCCCCGTACAGGCTGCTGGCCGCGCGGCGGGAGGGACGCTAGAGGAGGAGCATGCGCCTGCACCTCGTGGACGGCACGTATGAGCTGTACCGGGCCCACTACTCGCCCCGGCCGGGCACCACCGCGCCGGACGGTCGCGACGTGAAGGCCACGGCGGGCGTGATGGATTCCCTGCTCGCCCTCCTGCACGACGAGCAGGAGGCCGTGACGCACGTGGCGGTCGCGTTCGACAACCCCATCCGCTCGTTCCGCAACGCGCTGTTCGCCGGTTACAAGGGGGACGAGGGCGTGCCGCCGGAGCTGCGCGCGCAGTTCGACCTGGTGGAGGAAGCCGTGGCGGCGCTGGGCGTGCGCGTCTGGTCCATGAAGGACCAGGAGGCGGACGACGCGCTGGCCACCGCGGCGGCGCGCTGGGCGGGCGAGGTGGAGCAGGTGCGGCTGCTCACGCCGGACAAGGACCTGGGCCAGTGCGTGCGCGGCCAGCGCGTGGTGCAGGTGGACCGGCGGCAGCAGAAGGTGATGGACGCAGAAGCGGTGAAGGCGAAGCTGGGCGTGGCGCCAGAGAGCGTGCCGGACCTGCTGGCGCTGATGGGCGACGACGCGGACGGCATCCCGGGGCTGCCGGGCTTCGGGGCGAAGGGCGCCTCGGCGGTGCTCCAGGCGTATGGACACCTGGAGGCCATCCCGGACAGCGCGGCGGAGTGGACGGTGAAGGTGCGGGGCGCGGACAAGCTGGCGGCGACGCTGAAGGCGCACCGCGAGGACGCGCGGCTGTACCGCACGCTGGCCACGTTGGTGGAGGACGCGCCGCTGCCGGGCACGGCGTCGCTCGCGGACCTGGAGTGGAAGGGCGTGCCGGAAGCGCGCTTCAAGGCGTTCTGTGAAGGATTGGGATTGAAGAGCCTCCAGCGCCGGCCGAAGCGCTGGGCGGCATGAGGAAGCCATGAGCATGGAATTGAAGCCCCCGCCGTCGGACGGCTGGGTCCCCACGCTGGACGACACCCCCTTCACCCGCATGGGCGGCGAGGCGCCCGTCCACGCGCTGGCGGAGGCCTTCTACGACGTGATGGACGCGGAGGAGCCCGCGCTCGCGGCCATCCACGAGCTGGACGCGGAAGGAAAGGTGAACCGGGGCACGCGCCAGCGCTTCGGCATGTTCCTGGTGGGCTGGCTGGGCGGGCCGCAGCACTACAGCGCGACGCACGGCCACCCCCGGCTGCGCATGCGGCACGGGCACCTGCCGGTGGACACGGCGATGCGGGACGCATGGCTGCGGTGCATGCAGAAGGCCATGGACCAGCGAGGCATCACCGGCGGCCTGCGAAGCTTCCTGGATGACCGCTTCGCCCAGGTGGCGGACTTCCTGCGCAACACGGAAGGATGAGGTTCACGGAGTCCATCCGCATCACCTGTCCGCGCGAGCGCGTCTTCGCGTACACGCAGGACTACGGACAGCGGCTCGTCTGGGACACGTTCCTGCGCGAGGCGGTGCTGATGGACGGAGCAACGGAGGCCGGGCCGGGCGTGAAGGCCTGGTGCGTGTCGTGGCACGGGCTGGGGATGGAGACCGAGTACGTGTCCTTCCAGCCGCCCGCCGTCACGGCGGTGAAGATGACGCGGGGCCCGCGCCTGTTCGAGAGCTTCGCGGGGTCGTGGCGGTTCGACGAGGACGGCCCCGGCGTCACGCGCGTCACCTTCACGTATGCCTTTGAGCTGCGGCGTCCCTTCGGTGGGCTCACGCCGCTGCTCAAGTGGCTCCTGACCCGCGAGGTCCGGGGTCGTCTGGAGGACCTGAAGCGGCGGCTGGACACGGATGTCGCTGGCCCGGCATAGACTCCCGGTATGAGCACGCAGCTACAGCCGTCCCCTGTCACTCCGTCCGTGGATGAGCTGGTGCCTCTGTTCGAGGAGGCCTTGAGGACGAAGGGCTCCACGCGCGCCCTGAAGGCCGGGTACCTCAACGCCATCATCGCGCGGCTGGTCAAGACGGAGGCCCCGGCGACGCTCGCGCCCGTGTTGCAGGCGTTGCTTGCGAAGGAGGACGCGAAGCAGTTGGTGGATGAGCAAGGCACGCCGGTCAGCGTCGCCGCGACGGAGGCCCTGGTGAGCCTGTCCTATCCGCACCCGCTGGAAGTTCTCCCGGAGCACCTGGAGGCCCTGCGCAAGCAATCCGAGCCCTCCGTGCCGCCCGCGCCCAAGGGGTGGATGCTCACGGTGTTGCTCATGGCGACCCTGGTCCAGGCGGTCTGCTTCGTGCTCGCGGACGACATGCGGCACATGTTCCACGGGCTTACCGCGGATCAACTGGCGGGAGACCCCACCTTGCCGCATCTGCGGGGCCAGGGCTGGGTGGAGGCCACGCTCCTCCGGCTGGAGAAGGATGTGTGGTGGTCCCTGCGGCCCCTGGTTCCCTGGGGGCAGGTCGCCATCGCCACGGTCCTCTATTACTTCTCCACGGCCCTCGCGACGACGGCGTGGGAGCGCACCCTGTCCCGGCGCGGCTTCCTGGGGGTGGGTGCCGTGGGCTTCGTGCTGGGCCTGCTCCCAATGCACTACTACCAGCACTGGGGAACGCTGACGGCCGCGGTGGGCGCGCTGCTCGCGGGCCTGATGCTCCGCGTCCCGAAGAAACCTGCGCCTTCCAGCACACCAGCCGCCTGAGTGCCTGCCCGCCCGGCGGTGGCCGGACGGGCGCCGCGCCCCCACCCTCCAGTTTTCATCACCCGGACTGGGGGTTGGGAACCATGCGAACGAACCAGGACATCTTGATGGCGGCGGGCTTCGGCGTCCTTGCCGGGATGCGCAGCATGACGGCGCCCGCGTTCCTCACGCGGGAGCTGTCGCGCAATCCGACCCGCGCGCTGAAGCGGTCCCTGCCGGGCCTCACGTCGAAGAAGGTGGCGCAGCGCCTGGGTTTCCTGGCGCTCGGCGAGCTGGTGGCGGACAAGTCCTCCAAGACCCCGGCGCGCATCGCGTTCCCGCCCCTCACCGGACGCATCCTCGCGGGCGCCATCAGCGGTGCCGCCGTGTCGCGCGACCGCAAGGGGGCGAAGCTCGGCTATGCGCTCGTCGGCGCCGCCGCCGCCATCGCCTCCAGCTACGTCTTCTACGGCCTCCGCCGCTTCGTCACGCACCGGCTGCGCGTGCCCAACCTGGCCGCGGGCCTCGTCGAGGACGGCCTGACGATGGCCCTGGGCTCACGCCTCACCCGAGCGCTGCGTTAGGCCCTGCTCCAAGGCTCACCCCGGCGCGGCCTTGCCGGCGGTGAGTCGCGCCTCCAGCCGCGTCAGCACCGCATGCTCCGCCCGCGCCCGCTCCGCCAGGGGCGCGAAGAGCAGCCGCGAGCGCAGGCCCATGCCTTCGGTCAGCTCGAACTGGCGCAGGTCCTCCGGCAGCGTGAGCAGCACCTCGCCCAGCGGCCGCACCCGGTGCAGCTGGTACGACCCCGCCGCCTCCAACGCGCGCACCACGTCCGCCACCGGCTCCGCGCGGGCCAGCGCCTTGCGCGACTGTTCCTCGTACCGCAGGCCCGCCTCCACGCGCTCCTCCAGGTCCGCGAGCACCGCCGCCGACGTGCGCTGCGCCTCCTTCACCAGCCGCAGCGGATCCAACGCCCGCTCCACCCGCCTGCGCACCGCCGGGGACAGCGCCCGGGCCCGCCCCTCCACGCGCGACAGCACCGCGTCGCGGTAGCTCGCCGCGAAGCAGACCGCGAACAGCGCCTCCTCCAGCGGCGCCCGCTCGCGCGCGGCCAGCCCTTCCGCCAGCGAGCACAGCCCCTCACCCGTGAGCACGTACCGGCGGCCCCGGGGCAGGCCTTTCGTTGGCGCGCTGGTGCTCGCCTCCGCGTGGCCCGCGCGCACCAGCCGCTCCAGCGTGCGCCGCACCTGCGTCAGGTCGATGTCCTGCGAGGGCCGGGTGACGTCGTGCTCCACCCAGTTGGTGAACAGCAGGAAGAAGAAGCGCACGTCCGACACTCGGAAGCCGCCCGCGCGAGCCCCCGCCCCATGCGCCGCGAGCAGGGCCGCCTGCACGAAGGTGGCCTGCGTGTCGATGTATCCCAACCGCGCCGTCAGGGTGCTGTTCCGAGCCATGGCCAGGAGGATGCCAGCCTCCGCCCCTCCCGTCCCATCCATCCCAGGTGACAGTGTCTGCCCGGACGAAAGACATCCGCGGCCACATCACCCGTAGAAGGGACGGTCCGAAGTCACGAAAGGGGTTCCCATGCTGCCCTGGCTCGTCCTCATCGCGGGTGTCTGCTTCCTCGTTGAACGGCTGTCACTCGGCTGGAAGCTGCCCCGGGTGCGCGGCTGGCACCTGCGCGTGGTGCTCATCAACCTGGCGCAGGTGGGCGTGGTGGTGCTGGGCGGGTACACCTGGGACCGGTGGTTCTCCGCGCACTCGCTCTTCCACCTGTCCCGGCACGTGGGCCCGGTGGCGGGCGGAGTGCTGGCCTACCTCATCGCCACGTTCGTCTTCTACTGGTGGCACCGCGCCCGCCACGAGAGCGACGTGCTCTGGCGGCTGTTCCATCAAATCCACCACAGCCCGCGGCGGCTGGAGGTCATCACCAGCTTCTACAAGCACCCGCTGGAGATGGCGGCCAACAGCCTCATTGGCGGGCTGCTCGTCTACACGGTGCTGGGGTTGAGCCCGGCGGCGGGCGCCATCTACACGGCCTGCTGCGCGCTGGGCGAATACTTCTACCACACCAACATCCGCACCCCGCGCTGGGTGGGCTGGTTCTTCCAGCGGCCGGAGATGCACCGCATCCACCACGAGTACGGCAAGCACCGGAACAACTACGGAGACCTGCCCGTCTGGGACATGCTGTTCGGCACCTACGAGAACCCCGCCACCTGGGACGCCACGTGTGGCTTCGACGACGCGCGGGAGCAACAGCTGGGCGCCATGCTCGCGTTCCGCGACGTGCACCGCTCGTAGGCGGTGGCACACTGGCGCCCCCTTCGCTTCCTCCGTGAGGTTTCGCGCCATGGCCAGCTCGCGTCGGCAGTTCCTGACCCACACCGTGATTGGACTCGCGAGCACCGCTGCCTCCGCGGCGCCGGACGCGGGCACGTCCGCGCCGCCCGCAGGAGCGCCGCCCACGTTCGGCGCGGGCCCCACGGTGGGCCCGGAGGTCAGCCCCACCACCTTCGCGGAGGCCGAAAAGCTGATGCAGGTCCAGCTCACGCCCGCCGAGCGCACCCAGGCCGCGGGCAACTGGCGCGTGTCCCTGGCCCCGCTGCACGAGCGTCGCACGGGCCCGCGCAAGCTCGCGCTGGAGCCCGAGCTGTCGCCCGCCTCGCAGTGGAACCCCTCGCTGCCGGGGCTCAAGCCCACCGCCCCCGCGAAGGACCGCTTCGTGCGCAGCCGCGACGCGAAGGTGCCGCTGCCCTCGAAGGAGGAGGACCTCGCCTTCGCGCCGCTCACGCAGCTGGCGCGCTGGGTGGAGTCGCGCGCCATCACGTCGGAGCGGCTCACGCAGCTCTACCTTGCCCGGCTGAAGCGCCATGACCCCAAGCTCCAGTGCGTCATCACGCTGACGGAGGAGCTGGCGCTCCGGCAGGCCCGCCAGGCGGACCGGGACATCGCGGCGGGCCGCTACAAGGGGCCGCTGCACGGCATCCCCTGGGGAGCGAAGGACCTGGTGGACACCGCGGGCATCCGCACCACCTACGGCGCCGAGCCGTTCCGCGACCGCGTCCCCACCACCGACGCCACCACCGTGGCCCGGCTGCACCGCGCGGGCGCCGTGCTGGTGGCGAAGCTCAGCCTGGGCGCGCTCGCGCTCAACGACGTCTGGTTTGGCGGCGAGACGAAGAACCCGTGGCTGCTGGAGGAGGGCTCCTCGGGCAGCAGCGCGGGGCCGGGCGCGGCGACGGCGGCCGGGCTCGTGGGCTTCTCCCTGGGCAGCGAGACGGGCGGCAGCATCGTGTCGCCGTCCATGCGCTGCGGCATCACCGGCCTGCGCCCCACCTACGGCCGAGTGCCGCGCACGGGCGCCATGACGCTGTGCTGGTCGCTGGACAAGCTGGGGCCCATGACGCGCGGGGTGGAGGACTCGCTGCTGGTGCTCGCCGCGCTCAACGGCCCGGACGCGGGGGACGTGGCGAGCGTGCCCGCGAAGCTGGACTTCGACGCGAACGCGCCCGTGAAGGGGCTGCGCGTGGGCTACGTGCCCGCGTGGATGAAGGAGAACCCCGCCACGGACGTGGACCGCCAGGCGCTGGAGGCGCTCAAGGGGCTGGGCCTGACGCCGGTGGAGGTGAAGTTCCCCGACTGGCCGTACTCCGCCCTCAACGTCCTCCTCTTCGCGGAGGCCGCCGCCGCCTTCGAGGAGCTCACGCTCACCCACGGCGTGGACGCGCTGAAGATGCAGACGCCCGACGCGTGGCCCAACCTCTTCCGCCAGGCCCGCTTCCTGTCCGCGGTGGACTACGTCCAGGCGGACCGGCTGCGCCGCAAGGTGGCCCTGGAGATGGCGCGCATCATGTCGCAGGTGGACGTGCTGCTCGTGCCGTCGCTGCGCGACGAGGCCCTCACCATCACCAACCACACGGGCCACCCGTCGCTCACGCTGCGCACCGGCTTCGTGGAGGTGTCCAAGGCCCGCAGCGACTGGGCCCCGGACCCGAAGCGCCCCGTGCCCACCTTCGCCACCCCGCGCCGCGTCCCGCACGGCGTGACGCTCATCGGCCAGCTCTTCGACGAGGGCACCCTGGGCCGCGTGGGCATCGCCCTGGAGCGGGCCTCCGGCGTCGCCGGGGAGCGCCCGCCCGGCTTCTAGCCACCCGGAAGCCCCCGGTCCGATTGTTTTGACAGGTCAGTCCAGAATCATTACGTCGGGGGCATGGCACGCACGAAGGAGTTCGACCGCGACGAGGCGGTGCGCCGGGCGATGCAGGTCTTCTGGGAGCAGGGCTATGAGGCCACCTCCACGGACGACCTGCTGCGCGCCATGGGCATTGGCCGGCAGAGCATGTACGACACCTTCGGGGACAAGCACGGCCTCTACCTGGAGGCCCTGCGCGCCTACCAGGCGGAGTACAGCGCCAACCTGATGGAGTGCCTGCGCTCGCACCCATCACCCCTGGGCGCCATCCGCGAGTACCTCCTCTCCATCCCCAATGGCACGCAGAGGGCCCGCGCCCGGGGCTGCCTCTCCGTGAACGCCACCGCGGAGCTGGCGCACACGGACGCGGACGTGGCCACGCTCATCAAGAGCGGCGGCGCCGTGGGCCACGGCGCGCTGGAGCGCGTCGTGAAGGAGGCCCAGCGCAAGGGCGAGCTCAGCCCGAAGCTGGACCCCCGCGTCGCCGCCAGCTTCCTCCTGGCAGCCATCGGAGGCCTGCGCCTGAGCGCCAAGGCCGGCACCCCGCCCGAGGCCCTGCGCGACGTCGTGGACTTCACCCTCGCGGGCCTCAAGGCCCAATAACGCGCCCCTGTTCCGGAGCGGGGGCCACCCCGCGCCGTCTTCGCGTGTCTGTATCTGGATTGTTCAGTCCAAATAAGCCGCTGGAAGGGAGCCACACCATGTCGATGGATCGCTACTACCTGCTGGGCCGTTCGGGGCTGCGCGTCAGTCCGCTGTCGCTGGGGACGATGACGTTCGGGAAGGACGGGCCGCATGGCGGCCCCTGGGGCTCCACGGAGGACGTGTCCCGGACGTTGTTCAACCGCTACCTGGACGCGGGCGGCAACTTCGTGGACACCGCCGACCTCTACACGCACGGCACCAGCGAGACGCTCATCGGGAAGTTCCTGGAGGAGCGCGGCGACCGGGACCGCGTCGTCCTCACCACCAAGTACACGTACAACGCCACCCGGCCGGGGGACCCGAACGCGGGCGGCAACAGCCGCAAGAACATGCTGCGCGCGGTGGAGGCGTCGCTGAAGCGGCTGCGCACGGACTACATCGACCTGTACCTGCTGCACACCTGGGACCGGCTCACCCCGGCGGAGGAGGTGGTCCGCACGTTCGACGACCTCGTGCGCGCGGGGAAGATCCGCTACGCGGGCCTGTCCGACGTGCCGTCCTGGTACGCGGCGCGCGCGCAGACCTGGGCGGAGGCGCACGCGCTCACGCCGCTCATCAACCTCCAGCTCCAGTACTCGCTGGTGGAGCGCAGCCTGGAGCACGAGTACGTGCCGCTGGCCCAGACGCTGGGCCTGGGCATCACCACCTGGAGTCCGCTGGGCATGGGCCTGCTCTCCGGCAAGTACCGGCCGAGCGAAGGCGCCCCCCGGGGTGATGGCCGCCTCACCTCCGCCCTGGGCGGTGAGCAGCTGGGCATGTTCACGGAGCGCAACTGGCGCATCGTCACCGCGCTGGAGCAGGTGTCCAGGGAGCTGGGCCGGGACATGTCCCAGGTGGCGCTCAACTGGGTGGCCACGCAGCCCGGGGTGGGCTCGGTCATCATCGGCGCCACGAACTCCAAGCAGCTGGACGGCAACCTCGCGGCGCTGGACTTCACGATTCCCGCCGGGCTGCGCCGCCAGCTGGACGAGGCCAGCGCTCCGCCCGTGCCGTTCCCCCACGGGATGTTCTCCAATCCCTATCAGCTCCACCTGCACGGCAACACCGCCGTGGGGGACAAGCCCGCCGGCTACGCGCAGCCCGTGTTCACCGGGACGGTGCCTCGGGTCGGGTAGGGCACATCCCGTCCCTCCGCCAGGGTGGGGGGAACGGGCCGCTTGCGACCCCGGGGCCGCTGGTCCTCGGGGTGGCACACCGGCACCTTCCGCGCCTGTCAGACAAGGAGGGTGTATGCGATTGTCCAGGCCGGGAGTGACGCTGTGGTGGGTGTTGGCGCTGCTGGTGGCGCCGGTGGCGAATGCCTTCACGGACGCGGACGCGGTGCGCGTGTTCACGTTCGCTCGCGCGCAGCTCGCGGACACCATCCTGGAGTTGCCCAACGTGAACCGGTCTCCCAAGGCGTCCCTGTCCAATGGGACGTGGACCACGGTGGCCAACACGGACCGCATCGCGTGGACGCAGGGCTTCTTCCCCGGAAGCATGTGGTTCATGTTCCAGGTCGCCAGCGAGCCCTACTGGCGCGACCGCGCGGACCTGTGGACGCGCCCCCTGGAGGTCCAGCGGACCAACACGGAGACGCACGACCTGGGCTTCAAGATGTTCCTGAGCTACGGCAATGCCTGGCGGCTCACCGGCAATCCCTACTACCGCGACGTGCTGCTCACCTCCGCCGCGTCGCTGGCCACGCGCTACAACAGCACGGTGGGCATCATCGACTGTTGTGATTGGAACTCGAGCTGGAACATCCCACTCGTCACCGACACCATGGTCAACATCGAGCTGCTGCTCTGGGGCGCCCAGAACGGCGGCCCCGCGGTGTGGCGCACCATGGCGGTGAACCACGCGCTCCGCACGCTCCAGGACGCGGTGCGCGCCAACGGCAGCTCGTTCCACTACGTGGACTACAACAACAACGGCACCATCCGTTCGCGAGGCACCTTCCAGGGCTACTCCGCCAGCTCCACCTGGGCGCGAGGGCAGGCGTGGCTCATCTACGGCTACACGATGGTGTACCGCTACACCGGCGACGCGCGCTTCCTCACCGCGGCCCGCCGCGTGACGGACTGGTACCTGGCGAACCTGCCCGCGGACCGCGTGCCCAACTGGGACTTCAACGCGCCCAGCCAGTCCAAGGACTCCTCCGCCGCCGCCATCGTCGCGTCCGCCCTGCTGGAGCTGAGCACCCTGGAGACGGACGCGGCCCGGCGTACGACCTACCGCAACGCCGCGCTGGCCATGCTCGACTCGCTGGTGTCGCCCGCGTACTTCGCGCAGGGCACCAACAGCCCGGGCCTGCTGCTGCACGGCGTGGGCAACTACCCGGCGGGCCAGGAGATCAACGTCAGCCTCATCTACGGCGACTACTACCTCCTGGAGGCGCTGCTGCGCTTCAACCCGCGCCCCAACTACCCCTGGTACTCGAAGCTGACCATCCCGCGCGGCCAGCATCTGCTGGGCACGAACAACACGGGCACGCGCTTCGTGGAGTTCGACCTCACGCCGCTCCGGGACAACCTGGGCGGCGGCGTGGTGGGCTGGACGGACAGCTCCACGGAAGTGACAGCCTTCAACCGGCTGAACATGGCGGTGCGCATGAGCGAGGACGGCATCTTCCAGGTGCGCAACGGCGGGGGCTACTCGTGGATCCGCCGGGTGCCGTACGTGCGCGGCCAGACGTACCACTTCCGCATGAACGTGGACCTGCTCGCGCAGCGCTACACCGTCTGGGTGACGCCGCCCGGCTCCGCGGAGCTGCTGCTCGTGGACCGCGCCGCGTTCCGGACGGACGCGCCGCCCATCAATGACGTGGGCCGCGCGGCGGTCATCTCCACGGTGGAGGACAGCGACTTCCGCGTGAACAACCACCGCGTCTACGCGCCCACCGCCAGCGTGGCGGCCGCGCTGGACGCCCCGGCCCCGCTGCCGGAAGCCCTGTGGCGGGAGCTGGACGCCCCCGAGCGCATCTCCCGGGGCCCCATCGTTCCGTCCGAGCGCTGACAGCGGGCGCCTGCCCGGTGGCCCGCCCGGCGTCACGGTGGGCCACCGCGGGTGCATGCGGGACGGAACGCGGTTACATCCGCCAGGTGACGAACCTGGACCTCTTCCTCCCGGAACCCGCCCCGCGTCCTGCCGCCGTCCCCGCGGGCCCCGGCCCGCTCGACCGGCTGTTGAAGGTGTCGCGCATCTACCTGGAGCCCGCCGTGATGGAGCACGCGCGCGGGCGGGAGATCCTGGCGCGCTACCCGGACGCGGAGCGGGTGGAGGTGGCCTCGCATCAGCACATCCCCGGCCTCTTCGGCAACGAAGGCAACGTGGAGGCGTGGAACCGCATCAAGGGCAGCACCCTGGTGCTGGGCGTGAAGAAGACGCTGTCCTTCATCGCCAACGACCGCAGCTCGGACTTCATCGCGCCCTCCACCGCGAACGGCTGCGTGATGGCGTGCGCGTACTGCTACGTGCCGCGCAACAAGGGCTACGCGAACCCCGTCACGGTGTTCGTGAACATCGACCGCATCCAGGAGGCCGTGCGCAGGCACGCGCACAAGCGAGGGCCCAAGCTGGAGCCCAACACGGTGGACCCCCACGCGTGGGTCTACGACATCGGGTGCAACAGCGACTGCTCGGCGGACGCGGCCATCAGTGACAACGTGCGGGACCTGGTACGGCTGTTCACCACGCTGCCCAACGCGAAGGCCAGCTTCGCCACCAAGCTGGTCAACCGCGAGCTGCTCACCTACGAGCCCAAGGGCAGGACGCGCATCCGCTTCAGCCTGATGCCGCACGCACCGGCGAAGCTGCTGGACGTGCGCACCAGCCCCATCGCGGAGCGCATCGCCGCCATCGACGACTTCGTGGCCGCCGGCTACGAGGTGCACCTCAACTTCTCCCCCGTCATCCTCCACGAGGGCTGGCAGGACGGCTACGTGGAGCTGTTCCAGCAGGTGGACGCCGGCATCAGCGAGCGAGCCAAGAAGCAGCTCGCGTGCGAGATCATCTTCCTCACGCACAACGCGGGCCTGCACGAGGTGAACCTGGGCTGGCACCCGAAGGCAGAGGAGTTGCTGTGGCGGCCTGAAATCCAGGAGACGAAGGTGTCCCAGGGCGGCGGCGTCAACGTGCGCTACCGCACCGGCTTCAAGGGCCGCCACGTGGCGGAATTCAAGGCCCTGCTCGCCAGGCACCTGCCGTACTGCCGCGTGCGGTACGCCTTCTGACCGGGGCGCTGGGAGTTCCTTCACGAGTCCGGCGCGGGCAATTCTCCTCGGGAGTGGGAGGACGGAGCTTCCTGGGCGACAGAGGGCGCGATGGCCTGTGGCTGCTCACGAAGCAGTGGGTCCTCCAGAGCGGGCCATGGAGAAGCCAGAGGCACGCAGTCCGCCGGCCCGGTGGTGGGTGGAGGTTCGGGTTGGATGTCCCCTCCAGTGCACTCCCCACTGTGCTCGCGGGAGGCGAGCTCCTGGGCGGCTGGAAGCAACGGCGCCCCTGTGTCGGACTCCGAGGAGAGCGCCTCGGCATGGGGACGGAAGGCTTCTTGGCGCGCCGGGGTGTCGTCAGCGGCCTCGGTGTCTGACGCGGGGGCTGCGGGGAGGCTCTCCTCCGCGCCAGAAGCCTCAGGGGACGCATGCTCCTGGGGGACGGGGGCGAAAGCGTCCAGCACACCCTCATCGCATGCCTTCAGCAGCGCCGGCAGTTGGTGCGTCAGCGCCCGCGCGTCGCGCTCGCTCAGGGCATGCATCGCGCACATGGCCCATTCGCGCAGCGACTCTCCGCCCATGAAGGACAGCATCCGGGCCGCGTTGCCCCTCAGGGCCCGTTGCAGCGACTGAATGAGGAGCAGGTGCCCGGGACGGGCCGCCGCATGGGCCGCCAGCCGCAGCAACTCGAACTCCAGCTGCGCGCAGCGCTCCCCAGGATGCCAGTGCGCCGCGTCCCAGAGGGCGTAGCAGGTGGCCTCCAACTGGCTCACCTGCGCCTCGGAGGCCTTCGCGCAGCAGTCCGCCAGCAGCTCCACCAGCACCTGCCGCTTGAGGCTGAAGAAGCCCTCCAGCAGCCGTCGGCCTTCCTCGGAGTGCCGGTGATGCAGCGCCAGGCCCAGATTCTCCAGCGTCAGCGACTCATCCAGCGCCACGGCTCGCGTCTTGCGTCCGGAGCGCTGCACCACCAGCCCCCGCGCCGCCAGCCGCCGCAGCGCCTCGCGCACGGTGCCCCGGCAGCAGTCGAACTCACGCGCCAGCTTCTCTTCCGAGCCGAACTGCCCCCTTGGCAGCATCCCCAGCGCAATCGCGCGCTCGAGTTGCGCCTCCACGTACGCCACGAGTCCTCTCCTCACCATTGCCGCCACCCTTCTCGCCCAAGCCACGCCCATCCAACCAGATGGGTCTGACATGGACGCGAAGGCCCACCGTCCTCGTCACCTGCCGCGACAGCGCGCCCCCGGGGCCCCTGCGGCAAAAACCTGTCCGACAGTCGGACAGGTTTGCGCAAAGCGCTCCCGGCGGGCGCCTCTGCCCGTGGGCACTCACCTTGGTGTCCGGCTCGGGCACAACGCCGCGGTCCACCGCTGCGCTCCGCGCGGCACGTGTCCTCATGAAGCACTTCGGTTCTCAGTATTTGTGAACGAGCTTCTGGCGGACTACGGAGATGACCGACTGACGCGGTGCGCCCGCGACGACCAGGAGGCTTTCCATCAAGCCGATGCGTTCCCAGCTGTCCGCTGCGTCTCATGGAGGAGCGCCCGAAATGCCGCCCACTTCGCCATCGCGCCGCTGCCTCACCGTGCTCACGCGGTGCCTCGCGGTCTGTGGCCTCGCGTTGGGGGTGGCGTGTGCTGCCACTCCGCCCGCGCCGGCCGTGGACGCGCGGGCCATCATCGCGGACGCGCGGAAGATCGTGACGCGGAATGGGGTGGAGGAGCTGCTCAAGATTCCGGTGGGCGGGACGGAGCAGTGGATCTCCGTCCGGGGGCGTGACCGGAACAACCCCCTCCTGCTGATGATCCACGGGGGACCGGCCTCACCGGAGCTCCCGACGAGCTGGGCCTTCCAGGGCGGCTGGGAGGACTTCTTCACCGTCGTGCAGTGGGACCAGCGCGGCAGCGGCAAGACGTACACCGCGAACGACCCCGCCCGCATCGCCCCCACGTTGTCGCTCGACCGCATCACCAAGGACGCTGTCGAGGTCGTCCAATACCTGCGAAGCCGCTATGGCAAGGAGAAGGTTTTCGTCCTGGGGCACTCCTGGGGGAGCCTCGTCGGGCTGGAGCTGGCCCACCGCCATCCCGAGCTGCTGTTCGCCTACGTGGGGATGGGGCAGGTCATCAGCGGTCAGGAGAACGAGCGCGTCAGCTATGCCCTCACGCTCGCCGCGGCGGAGGCGGCCCACCACACGGAAGCCCTCCAGGAGCTGAAGGCGCTCGCGCCCTATCCGGAGGCGGACGGGTCGCTGCCCCTCCAGAAGATAGGCATCGAGCGCAAGTGGTCCAACGCGTTTGGCGGCCTGGTGCATGGCCGCGACGGCATCCTCCACTACCTCAATCTGGCCGAACTCTCCCCCGACTACACCGCCCGGGACGTGGCGGCGATGGACCTGGGTTCCCAGCTGTCGTTGCCGCGCCTGCTGCCAGACCTTGCACGGTTCGACTTCCTTCGGGTCACGGACTTCGGCTGCCCGGTCATCCTCTTCGCGGGGCGGCACGACACGACGGCGCCCTCGCAGGTCGCGGCGGACTGGCTCCAGCGGGTGCGCGCGCCAGCCAGGCAGCTCGTCTGGTTCGAGCACTCCGCCCACATGATGATGGTGGAGGAGCCCGGACGCGTGCTCCTCCACCTCGTTCAGGACGTGCTGCCGCTGGCGGCGCGCGGCCCGGCTCAGGCTCAGTACTCGTGCTGGATGAGCCAGAACACCGCCGTGCGGTGCGACACGGGGAAGTAGACGATGTAGAGGTTGTGGAAGTCGTGCGCGCCCGCGGCCACCAGCGGGTCGTCATAGAAGTGCGCCACCTGCGGCACCTCCGTGCCGTTGCCCAGCTGCTGGGGCAGCACCTGCGCCAGGTCCGGGAAGGCCCACCCGATGCGGCCCGCGAAGTCCGCGTACGTCAGGTTCGGATATCGCGTGAACTGCACGCGCTGGTTCGACGACAGCTCCGGCAGCGTGGCGAAGGCGCCCTCCACCACCCAGTCCAGCTGCGTGGCCTGCGTGCCCGCCACGGAGGGCACGTTGAACGTCCAGAGGAACTCGTCGCAGTAGTTCTCACCCGTCTTGCACCACGTGTGGCCCGTGGCCCGGGCCTCGTTGATGGCGTCGTTGTCCTCCAGCTCCGTGAGGGGCAGCGGGCCCGCGCCGTAGTACTTCTGGTAGAAGTCCTTGCACACCGGCCACATGCGCGACGTGAAGGCCGCCTCGCCGTTGGCGCACCAGGGCTTCTGGCCGGAGGACACCGCGCACTGCGACAGCCAGGCGTTGTGCGCGTCCTGTGCGTCCGTGCACTGGGGCAGCGCCTGCGCGGGCGTCACCTGCTGCGTCTCCACCACGCTCTCGTCACACACCTCGATGCGCGTGGCCACGTCCAGGTCGCACGCGGTGAACAAGTCATCCTGCGCGCAGGCGCTGTTGAGACAGCCCAGCGCCAGGCGGAACTGCTTGCCCGCGCCCGTGCCGGTGCTCACCACCGCCAGATATTCGCCGCCCTGCGCCAGCGTCAGGCCGGCCACCTTGGACAGCTGGCCGTAGCCCGCGTCGTCGTCCTGCGCGAGCACCGTGGTGCCAT
This sequence comes from Corallococcus exercitus, assembly GCF_042231735.1. Taxonomy (GTDB): domain Bacteria; phylum Myxococcota; class Myxococcia; order Myxococcales; family Myxococcaceae; genus Corallococcus; species Corallococcus exercitus_B. Next base: position 6,353,278 of record NZ_CP102577.1, on the reverse strand, counting down.
AGCTGCCATGGGCGTTCCTCGGGCCGTAGATGAACAGGCCCGTGTCCAGGTACATGCTGCTGCCCAGGTGCGTCACCTCCAGGCTCACCTGCGCGCCCGCGGACACGGTGAAGCTGAAGGACAGATACTGCGGGTTCGTCGTGAACCGCGTCTGCACCGCGCCGTTCAGCCCCACCGGGCCCAGGTACGCCGTGCTGTCCACGATGTTGCCGCTCGCGGGCGCGGGCGGTGGGTACAGCACCGGCTGCGTGCTCGCACCGACCTCCGCGGGCACCTCCGGAGATGCCACCGGCTCCTGCGACGGACCACACGCCGCCACGAGCAACGACGGCACCAGCCACCACAGCCGATTCCAGGCGTGACGCATGAAGCACTTCCTTGTCTTGGGGGGAATACAGGGTTGAGACAGGGAGGCGTGTTTCACACCCGGAGGTAGGCGTTCAAGTCACCACCGGTTCACGGGGCCTCAAGGCAGGCCCTGGAACCAGGCGGCGTAGGGCGTGTTGCGCACGAGGCGCCGGTTGAGGTCCGGCGTCCCGTCCGTCCACCACGGCGGGCCCCGTTCCCCCAGGCCCACCTTGGCGCGGTGCACGCGCTGACGGGCGCGGCGTTCCGCGGCCACGTCGTGCGCGCGCTTCGCCCGGCCCACGTCAGCGCGGGCCCGCATCAGCGCGGCCACCAGCAGATCCCGCTGCCGGGGCCCGAGCGCCGGGTTGGAGCGGCGCCACAGCCGCCCCTCCACCACCAGGTAGCGTCCATCCGGGGTGGTGGTGGGCGGCGGCTTCGTCACTGCTTGACGGGATACAGGAAGCGCAGGATGTCTCCGAAGCGAGCGCTCCACGACGCCTCGTTGTGCTGGCCTCCCTCCACCACCGTGTACTTGAGGTCGGTGTCCAGCACCCAGCCCTTGGCCACCAGCGCGTCGCGCAGCGCCTGGGCATCCGCCACCGTCTCCGCCTGGCTGCCGGAGCCCTCGTTGGTGCCGATGTCCTCCCAGATGCGCAGCGCGGGCTTCGTGGTGAGCGCGTTCACCTCCGAGAGGATTTCCCGGTCCGCCCACCACACCGACGGCGACACCACGCCCAGGCGGCTGAAGACGTCCGGGTGCTTGAGCCCCAGCGACAGGGACACCAGCCCGCCCAGCGACGAGCCCGCAAGCCCGGTGAACTCCGCCTCCGGCTTCGTGCGGAACTCCGCGTCGATGCGCGGCTTCAGTTCCTGGATGAGGAACTTGCCGTACACGTCCGCGCGGCCCGCGTTCGGGTACTCCGGCGGGAAGGGCACGGGCGTGTACTCCGCGATGCGGTCGCTGGTGTTGTAGACGCCCACGATGATGAGCGGCTCCACCTGGCCGGACTCCACCAGCGCCTGCGCCGTCTCATCCACGTTCCACTCCCCGGCGAACGCGGTGCTCACGTCCATCAGGTTCTGGCCGTCGTGCATGTAGAGCACCGGGTAGCGGCGCGCGGCGTCCGCCTCGTAGCCGGGCGGCAGCCAGATGATGACGTCGCGCGGCTTGAGCGTGGAGTCCGAGGGCACGACGTTGCGCAGGTAGCGCACGTCGCCGGTGAGCGGCGGGGGCGGCGGAGGGGTGGAGAGGTCCGCCCAGCCCTTCACCACCACGGGCACGCGCTCGAAGCCGCCGCTGGTGGTGAAGGTGTGGTTGGCCACCTCCGCGCCCGTGTCGCTCTTCTCCACCGTGTCCCACGAGCCGCGCGTCACCTTGAACTCCAGCCCCGTGCCCGTGGCGAAGGTGACGGCGCCGGCGTAGGCGCTGTCCACGGCCTTGTAGAGCTCCACCTCCGCGCCATTCCAGGTCCCCAGTTCCGGCTGGTTTCCGGACAGCCACACCTTGGCATCGGGCGGCGTGATGTCCGGTACCTGGACGATGAACACGGTCTTCGCGCCTGTCTCCCCCCCCTCCGCGCCGAAGCGCTCCACCGTGAGGGCGACATTCTCCTCGTTCTCATGGACGGTGACGGTGCGCTCGGCCTCCGGCGCTCCCTGCGCGTCCAGCGCCACCTGGGCCGTGGGCGCGGTCATCCGCACCGCGTAGGTGAAGGCGGTGTCCTTGGGCAGCCGGGCCTTCAGGCTGAACACGCGGCCGCCCTGATAGACGAGCTCCAGGCCCCGCCCGTCCGTGCCGCCGAACGTGGCGCTGGGGCCGGTGAGGAAGAGCTCCGCGTTGGCCGGCGTCTCCGGCGGCACGGTGAGGTCGAACTGCACGTCGGAGAAGTGCTGCTCGACGGGCTTCGGGCCATCGGACTTGCAGCCCCAGAGGGCCGTCAGCGCCAGGACAAGCAACAGGGTGGTGGGCCGCGAGGGCCGGAAGGACGACAACGCCATGGGTGGATGGGCCTCCGGGGGCGCGAAGACAGGCCCCCTCGTGAAGGCGCACCCTAGCAGCGCGTCCCGACACCTTCAGGAAGGCCCGGATGACCCGGACGTCCGGTGTGGGCAATCCCGGGGGCAGGCACTTGGCAGCTGGTGGACAGTGCCTACCTTGCGCCGCGCACCGGGGAGGGCGGGACACATGCCGCCAGCCCCCTCAAGCGAAGGAGTCGTACCGCATGAAGAAGCTGACGCTGCTGGCCTTGGCTCTGGGCGCCCTGTCCGTGGGCACGGGCTGTCACCGCAACACCCGCGAGGCCGCCAAGGACGACATGGAGGAGACGGGCGACAAGGCGAAGGACAAGGCCGAGGACGCCGCCGACGCCACGGGCGACGCCGTGGAGAAGGCCGGCGACAAGGTCGAGGACGCGACCGACAATTAGTCCGCGCGCGCGGAGACACGCCGCAAGCACCCCGGACGCCGGACCCTTCACGGTGCCGGCCTCCGGGGTGTTGTCATTCACAGCGCTTCAGCCACGGGCTACGGGAAGTTCGCCGCGAAGTCCTGGAGGCTCGAGTTCAGGCTGTTCAGGTGCGTCGTGCCCTGCGTCGTGCCGAGGTCCGTGATGGTCAGGCCGGGCAGGGCGGGGATGCTGGGGCAGGACAGCCCGCCGTGGATGGCCTGGGCGTAGCCGTTGGTGGTGATGGCGCTCGCCATGCTGGAGAACGCGGACACCGTCACGCGGCCGGTCGTGCTGACCGTGTTGTAGCCGCTGGTGTTCGAGTACGTGGTGTACACCCCATCCGCGTCGAACTGGTTGTTCTGGGTGATGAGCTGGTTGACGATGGAGCTCCCGCCGTTGACGCTCCAGGTGCCCTGCTCCCGCGCGGTGGCCACGCCGCTGATGGTCGTCCGGCCGGTGACACGCGCCATGTGGTCGAAGCGGGCCTGGCACGGCGAGGCGCACGGCAGGGTGAAGGGGCGGGGGAAGGGGACGATGACCGGCCCGCCCGGCCGGTGGATGACGAGGTCCCACCAGGAGATGTAGACCCAGCGCGAGCAGCTCAGCCGCAGCGTCAGCCGGCTGGAGCCGGAGACGGTCTGGTTGAGGGTCGCCGGGAACACCGTGTTGAGGGCGGTGGCGCTCAGCGTGTGCTTCGCGCCCACCCCGTTCCAGCCGTAGAGGGAGCGGCCCGGGTACGCGAAGGAGATGGGCTGGGTGACGGAGGGGCTGCGCGTCCTCGACGGCTGCCAGCTGCACGTGCAGGGGCCGAAGAGGGGGCGCACCGGGAACAGCCGGTGCGCGTAGACCGTGACCTCGTCGCGCAGGTGCGGGGCCTGCTTGCTGACCTCCTCCACCAGGTCGTACTCGCCCTTGCCGAACTGCTCCTCGAGCTTCGTGAGGACGTCGTCCAGCTCACCGCTCACGTGCGCGGCGTCGCCGTCCGCCTGGATGCCCGGGGACACGGTGAGGCCGCACTCCTTGTCGTCCTCGCAGTCCAGGCCCACGTCATAGGGCTGGGTGGCCAGCACCTGGCCCTTCGCGTCCTCCAGCACCAGCCGCTGCGCCCAGCCCGTCTCCCAGGGCTTGTCCAGCGCGCCAAAGACCTTCACGAGGGAGATTTCGCCCGCCTTCGGCGTCACCTCCACGCCCGCGTTGGGGCTGTTCTTGCCGTCATAGGAGACGAGCTTCGTGGACTCGGGCAGGTCCTCCTCCTGGTCCGTCCACTGGATGCGCGCGGTCAGCTCGCCGTCCTCCAGGGTCACCTCGAGGAGGGTGGCGACCGCGGGAGGCTCCTCCTTCCCCGCGGCCTGGGCCGGCGCGGCCAGCAGGCCTCCCAGCGCGAAGGAGGAGAGGGTCAGCGAACGCAGCCAGGAGGGAACGAGGCCTGACGGGCCTCGCGAGGAGTGATGGGGCATGGGGCAATCCCTTCGCGGAGAACGGGGTCCGCCCTCCGACCCGGGCAGGCCGGAGGGCGGTCTGCCTTCAGAGCAGGTCCCGTGCCAGGGATTGCGCCATGTCTGTCTTTGCTGCGGACTTCGGACGGAAAGCGTGGTTTTCCGCTATATTCACGAAGTCTTTGCTTGAGCGGGGGATGTATCCCTTCGCGTTACGCGAACCCCGCCGGGTGTAGCGCGGAGGGCTACAGGCCGAAGAAGGCGTTGATGCTCTGGGTCAGGCTGGTCTGGTTGCCCAGGGTGGTGGCGGTGTCCCAGGCGCGGCCCAGGGGGTTCAGGCCTCCGCCCGGGCACACCGCGATGCCCTGGACGGCGATGGCGTAGCCGCCCTGCGCGCGGCCGCGCGGCTGCCAGGTGGCGGCGTTGCCGTTGTAGGCGTAGAAGGCCTCGCCGGACGTCTGGACGTAGCCGGAGCCGCTGCCCATGTTGTCCGCGGTGGTCGACACGTCGAAGCCGCTGTCAGCGGGTGCGTAGCGGGTCTCGTTCAGGAGCGGGCTCAGGCTGTTGCCCAGGTGGTACCGGCTCTGCTCCCTGGCCGTGGCGTTGAGGATGGTGGGCGGGGGGAAGGGCGTGGTGCTCTGCGCGGTCGCGAGGCCGGTGATGCGGCCGAAGTGGCTGAACCGGCCGCTGCACGTTCCGGCGCAGGTGCTGTAGACGGGCTGGGGCATGAGCACGGGCTTCACCAGCCCGCCGGGCTGCCGGATGCCGATGTGCTGGTTGAGGATCGAGATCAGCGACGTGCAGCGCAGGGTCAGGGTGACCCGGCTGCTGCCCTGCGTGGACAGGCGCGCGTTCGAGGCCTGGGTCATGCGCAGGGGGCGCGCGTACAGGTCGTGCGCCGCGCCCAGGCTCGTCCCCGAGGTGTTGCTGCGCGCATGGGACGTCTCCCAGGAGCACCGGCAGCCCTCGGCGGGGCCGTACCGGGTCAGGCCCTGGGCGTAGCTCAGCACCTCACCGAACAGCGCGGGCTCGCGCCGGGCCACCTCGTGCACCAGGTCGAACTCCTTCTCCCCCAGCTCCTTCTCCAGGGTGTCGAGGGTCTTCTGCAGGGCGTTGCTCACGTGCAGGACCTCGCGGCTGGCGGAGATGCCCGGGGCGGCCGTCAGCTGACAGGTCTTCTCGTCCTCGCAGGCCAGGCTGACGTCATAGGGCTGGCTGGCCAGCTCCCGGCCCTCGGCCTCACGCACGACGAGCCGCTGGGCCCAGCCCGTCTCCCACGGCTCCTGCACCGCGCCGGACAGCTTCACCTCCAGCTCCTCGCCGGCCTTCGGCGTCACCCGCTCGCCCGCGGTGGGCTTGTCCGTGCCGTCATAGGACAGGACCTCCACCTCCTCGGGCAGGGACTTGGACTCCGCGGCCCAGCGGATGCGCGCGGTCAGCTCGCCGTCCTGCATGGACACGTCGACGATGGTGGCGGGGGCCTCATCTGATTCAGCGGCGTGGGCGGGCGCGGCCACCAGCAGGCCGCCCATGGCGAACGAGGAGAGGGTCAGGGCGCGAAGCCAGGAGGGGGCGAGGGGGGAACGACGGTGCATGGTGCAGTCCCTAGGGAAGAAGGTTCCGCCATTGCTGACACGCGATGTCAGAATTGGCGGGCCGCCCCAAGAGCAGGTTGCGTGCCAGTCATTGACGCCTGTGCGGGGTGGGGCGCCTGACGGCTTTTTGTAGCGCGAAACGCTACCCGGGCCGGCGCCGGCCGCGGCCCGGAGCGGTCCCGGTGCGCCAGCGCCGTGCTAGAAGGGGCGGGTGACTCCCGCCCTTCCCGGCCCGGGCTTGGAGGCAGCCCGCGCGGGCGTCGCGCGGCTCGCGTTCGAGCGCTCCGGTCCCCGCACCGTGGTGCGCACCGCGCTGGCGCACAGCCCCTTGCGGCTGCTCACGCCGCGCAACCACGGCCACGCGGCGTGGGCCTATACCAGCTCCTTCGGCGGCGGGCTGGTGGATGGGGACCACCTGCGGCTGGAGGTGGACGTGGCGGACGGCGCCTCCGCGCTGCTGGCCACGCAGGGGGCCAACCGCGTCTATCGCTCGCCCCGCGGCTGCCGCAGCGACCTCTGTGCGCGCGTGGGGCGGGACGCGCTATTGGCGTGGGTGCCGGACCCCACCGTCTGCTTCGCCGGCGCCCGCTATTCACAGACGTTGGACGTGACGCTTTCGCCCGGCGCGTCGCTGGTGCTCGCGGACGTGGTGACGGCGGGACGCAGCGCGCGGGGCGAGCGCTGGGCCTTCCTGCACTACGCCTCGCGCCTGTGCGTCGCGCGGGAAGGGCGCGCGCTGGTGGACGAGAAGTGGGTGCTGGACCCCGCGCACGGCGCGCTGCCGGAGCGGCTGGGCCGCTTCGACGCGCTGGCATCCGTGCTGCTGGTGGGGCCCGCGCTGGCCTCCGCGCGCCAGGCACTGGCCGAGCGCGTGGCGGCCCTGCCGGTGAAGCCCCGCGCCCGGGAGGTCATCTCCGCCAGCCCCCTGGGCGAGGACGGCCTGCTGCTGCGCGTGGCGGCCGTGTCGTTGGAGACGCTGCTGTCCACCACGCGCGACTGGCTGTCGTTCCTGCCGGGTCTTTTGGGTGACGACCCGTGGGCCCGGCGGGTGTGACTCAATAGCGGGTGATGTCGAAGGTGCTGTAGTCCTTGTACAGCGGGTCGATGTGAGCCGCCGTCAGGTTGATCGCGTCCTTGGGGTTGTTCGTCTTCCACTCGGCGGTGTTCGCGTCCAGCTGGCGGTTCGGGCCGTCCGTCTTGTGCAGGCCGAGCACGTGGCCCTCCGCGGACTCGCCCGACTTGCGCAGGCCGATGCGGTAGTGGCCGTTGTCCTTCGTGCCGTCGTACAGCTTCTGCGCGAAGGTGTCGGGGGGGATGGGCTCGAAGTCCTGCACCTTCACGCCCGGGTGACCGCCGCCACGGCCCGTGCGGCAGTCGCCCACCAGGTCGGAGATGGCCTCCTGCTTCCGGGCGATGTCGTCCTTTTGCTGGCCGCGCTGCGCTTCCAAGCCCTGGCGCTGCTCCAGCGACGGGCCGGGGTTGGTGAGCAGCTCGTTGAGCTGCTTGCGCTGGGCGCTCTTGCCCTTGAGCTGCTCCACGCCGTCCTGGAGCTTCTCGATGCCGGCCAGGTGCGCGCCGTTGAGCTTCGTCAGGGCGTCGCTCCGCGGGTGCTCGGCGTGCTGCTTGTCGACGAGCTTCCCGAAGGGGTTGTCCGTCAGCTTGCCGAACGCCTGCGAGCCCTTCAGCGGGTCACCGCCCGCCTCGATGCCGGTGCGGATCCACTCGGAGGCCTGGGGACTGCCGGACGGCTTGAACGCGAGGAGGCCCCCATCCTGGCCCACGCTGACGCATCGCGCTAGGGTCTGGCCCGCCGTCGCATCCCGCACCCGGAAGAACCGAGGGAGTCGGACCCATGCATCTGTCCCCCCGTGACGTGGACAAGCTGGTGCTGCACCAGGCGGGCGTCGTCGCCCAGAAGCGGCTGGCGCGAGGCCTGCGCCTCAACTACCCGGAGGCGGTGGCGCTCATCGCCACGCAGTTGCTGGAGTACATCCGTGACGGCCGCAGCGTGGCGGAGCTGATGGACCTGGGGCGCCGGTTCCTGGGCCGCGCGCAGGTGATGGACGGCGTGCCGGAGATGCTCGCGGAGGTGCAGGTGGAGGGCACCTTCCCGGACGGCACCAAGCTCGTCACCGTGCACCACCCGGTGGTGGCGGAGCACGGGGACCTGTCGCTGGCCCTCTACGGCAGCTTCCTGCCGGTGCCGCCGCTGGAGCGCTTCACCGTGCCCGCCGCGTCGCCGGAAGGGCCGCCCGGACACGTGCGCGCGGCGGAAGGCGCGCTGGAGCTCAACGCGGGCCGCAAGGCCATCACCCTGCGCGTCACGCACCGGGGCGACCGGCCCGTGCAGGTGGGCAGCCACTACCCGTTCGCGGAAACGAACCGCGCGCTGGTGTTCGACCGGGGTCGCGCCTACGGCCACCGGCTGGACATCCCCGCGGGCACCGCGGTGCGCTTCGAGCCCGGCGAGGTGAAGACCGTGTCGCTGGTCCCCATCGCGGGGGAACAGGTGGTGCGCGGCGGCAACGCGCTGGGCAGCGGCAGGGTGTCCGACGCGGGACGCGGGCAGTTGCTCGCGGCCGTGCGCGCGCAGGGCTTCGGTCACGAGGCCGAGCGCGACGAGCAGGAAGGGGAGGGCCGCCCGTGAGCCGCACCATGGACAGACGCCACTACGCGGACATGTTCGGCCCCACCACCGGAGACCGGGTGCGGCTGGGCGACACCGGCCTGTGGCTCCAGGTGGAGCGCGACGCCACCGTGTATGGCGACGAGTGCAAGTTCGGCGGCGGCAAGGTGCTGCGCGAGGGCATGGGCCAGCGCGCGGGCGCGGGGGACGCGGACGCGCTCGACTGCGTCATCACCAACGCGCTCGTGGTGGACTGGACGGGCATCTTCAAGGCGGACGTGGGCATCAAGGCGGGGCGCATCCGTGCCATCGGCAAGGCGGGCAACCCGGACGTCATGGCGGGCGTCACGCCGGGCATGGTGGTGGGCGTCATCACGGAGGTCATCGCCGGCGAAGGGCTCCTCCTCACCGCGGGCGGCCTGGACACGCACATCCACTTCATCAGCCCGCAGCAGGCGGATGAGGCCATCGCCAGCGGCATCACCACCTGGGTGGGCGGCGGCACCGGCCCCGCCACCGGCACCAACGCCACCACCTGCACGCCGGGCGCGTGGAACCTGGCGCGCATGCTGGAGGCCACGGACACGCTGCCGCTGAACATCGGCCTCACCGGCAAGGGCAACACGTCCCTGCCGGACGGCCTGTTGGACCAGGTCCGCGCGGGCGCCATCGGCCTGAAGCTGCACGAGGACTGGGGCACCACGCCCGCCGCCATCGACACGTGCCTCACGCTGGCGGACGCGGAGGACGTGCAGGTCACCATCCACACGGACACGCTCAACGAGTCCGGCTACGTGGATGACTCGCTGGCCGCGTTCAAGGGCCGCACCATCCACACGTACCACTCGGAAGGGGCGGGGGGCGGGCACGCACCGGACATCATCCGCGTGTGTGGCGCGCCCAACGTGCTGCCCAGCTCCACCAACCCCACGCGGCCGTACACGGTGAACACGCTGGACGAGCACCTGGACATGCTCATGGTGTGTCACCACCTGGACCGCGAGATTCCGGAGGACGTGGCCTTCGCGGAGAGCCGCATCCGCGGAGAAACGATTGCCGCGGAGGACATCCTCCACGACCTGGGCGCCATCAGCATGATGGCCTCCGACAGCCAGGCCATGGGCCGCGTGGGCGAGGTCATCACCCGCACGTGGCAGACGGCGCACAAGATGCGCGAGCAGCGCGGGCGGCTCCCCGGCGAGCAGGGCGACAACGACAACCTGCGCATCCGCCGCTACGTGGCGAAGTACACCATCAACCCGGCCATCGCCCACGGGCTGTCCCACGAGGTGGGCTCCGTGGAGCCAGGCAAGCTCGCGGACCTGGTGCTGTGGCGGCCCGCCTTCTTCGGCGCCAGGCCGGAGCTGGTGCTCAAGGGCGGCCTCATCGCGTGGGGCCAGATGGGGGACGCGAACGCGTCCATCCCCACGCCGCAGCCGTACCTCATGCGCCCCATGTTCGGCGCGCGAGGGCGCGCGAGGGGCTCCACGAGCCTCGCCTTCGTGTCCGGGCGCGCGCTCAAGGAAGGCACCGTGCAGGGGCTGGGGCTCACCAAGCGGCTGTCCGCGGTGGTGGGCTGCCGCAGGCTGGGCAAGAAGGACATGCGCCTCAACGACGCGCTGCCCGTCATCACGGTGGACCCGGAGACCTACGAGGTCCGCGCGGACGGAGAGCTCCTGCGCTGCGAGCCCGCCACCTGGCTGCCCCTGGCCCAGCGCTACTCACTGTTCTGAAGGGGGCACGCCATGGCTTCCGGCTGGAGGGTGTTGCAGCTGGCGGACTCGGGCTTTCCCACCGGGGGCTTCGCGCACTCGGGCGGGCTGGAGGCCGCGGTGCAGGCCGGCGAGGTGCGCGGCGCGGCCGACGTGCGGCGCTTCGTGGAGGCGCTGGTGTGGCAGGCGGGCCTGGGCGGCCTGCCGCTCTTGGGCGCGGCGTGGCGCGAGCCCGGCGCCCTGCCGGCGTTGGATGCGCGCGCGGACGCGTTCCTCACCAACCACGTCGCGAACCGGGCCAGCCGCACGCAAGGACGGGCCTTCCTGGACACCTGCGCGCGCATCTTCCCGGAGGCGGTGGGGCCGGTGCGCGAGGCGGCCCGCGCGGCCGGCGTGAAGTTCCACCACGCGCCCGTGTTCGGCGCGGTGCTGCGCGCGCTGGAGGTGGAGCGGGAGGACGCGCAGCGCCTCTTCCTGTCGCTCACCCTGCGGGGCGCGCTGTCCGCGGGCGTGCGCATGGGCGTCATCGGCACGCATGAGTCCCACCAGGTGCAGCACGCGGCCACGCCGCTGCTGGACGCCGTCCTGGAGCAATGCCAGGCATCGGGCGTGGAGGACCTGGCACAGCCCGCGCCCTTCTGGGACCTGGTGGGCGCCACGCACGACCGGCTGTACTCCCGGCTGTTCCTGTCCTGAAACCCGACACGAAAGGAAGCGCGACATGCACGACGACGACCACCGCGGCCATGGGCAGGACGGGCACGAGCACACCCACGAGGACTGGGACCACCCGGGCCACTTCGACGCGCGCGACAAGCCCCACCGGCGCGACTACTCCCAGCGCGCCTTCACCATTGGCATTGGCGGACCGGTGGGCAGCGGCAAGACGGCGCTGGTGCTGGCGCTGTGCAAGAAGCTGCGCGAGCAGTACCGCCTGGGCGTGGTGACCAACGACATCTTCACGAAGGAGGACGCGGAGTTCCTGGTGCGCAACCAGGCCCTGTCCCCGGAGCGCATCAAGGCGGTGGAGACGGGCGGCTGCCCCCACGCGGCCATCCGCGAGGACATCAGCCACAACCTGCTCGCGCTGGAGCAGCTGATGGAGGAGCTGCACCCGGAGCTGCTCATCGTGGAGAGCGGCGGCGACAACCTGGCCGCGCAGTACAGCCGTGAGCTCGCGGACTACACCGTCTATGTCATCGACGTGGCCGGCGGGGACAAGGTGCCGCGAAAGGGCGGGCCGGGTATTACGCAGTCGGACCTTTTGATCATCAACAAGACGGACCTCGCACCGCACGTGGGGGCGGACCTGGGCGTGATGGAGCGCGACGCCCGGAAGATGCGAGGCGAGGGGCCGTTCGTCTTCACCCAGGTCACACGGGATGTCGGTGTGGACGCGGTGGTGGGCCACCTGCTGGACGCCTGGCGCAGGCGCTAAGCACTGGACGAACGGTTCGTTCACCCGAGACACCCGCCCGACGCTTCAAAGCGGGTTGTGCCAGGGTGCGCGCCGTGGAACTCCTGGAGCGGGCACGCGTTGAGTGGGTCGCGGCGGCGATTGGTCTCGTGGTGGGCACCTCGATGGTGTTCGTCCCCTACGAGTTCGGATCCGTCCTCTTCCAATACATCTATCCCCACGTCCGGCTGCTGGGGAGCCTGTTCCTCGTCGGCGCGGGATTGATGCTCGTCGCGCTGATGTCCCCGGCGTGGCCCGCCTTCGTGGGGCGGGTGGGCCGCGCGTTGGTGCTGGCCGCGGTCGCGGTCTACTGGTGGGCGGTCTGCGTCCTGCCCGTCAGCCTCACCGGCACCCTCCTCTATCTGTTCCTGATGGTCCTGTTCGTCATGGAGCGGCGCACCCTGCGCCGGGGACAGGGCCTGCTGCTGGTGTTCCTGTCCAGCGTGACGCTGTGCTTCGGGGCGCTGATGGTCTGGGCGCCCCAGGACTTCCGGCGCTTCGCCCTGGCGGCCATGGGGCCCTACGTGCGGTGGGCGGGCGTCCTCTTCTTCCTGATGGGGGCGCTGCTCGCGGTGGGGCTGTGGCGCCGCAAGCCGCTCCATTGCCGCGTGGCCCTGGGGGGCCTGGGCCTCCTGTTCCTGCACATGACGGCAGGGGTGGCGTCGCGGCGCTCGTGGTCGGGGATGGGCGTGTATGCCGTGCTGACGCTGGTGTGCTTGCTGCTGGCGGGGGTGCGCCAGTGGCCGGCGCTGGTGGGCGTGCGCTGGCGGCTGTTCCGCGGCATGGCGCTGGCGTCGGTCCTGCCCATCGTGGGCGTGGGCGCGGTGGCGTCATACCTCGCGCAGAAGGCGCTGGAGGCGGAGCTGCACGACAAGGCGCGGCAGGCGGTGGCCGCGGAGACCGCGTGGCTGGCGCAGACGGCCGCCATGGCGAGCTCGATGTTGCGCGTGTACAGCCAGGGGCCGGCCTTCGTCGCCCAGGTGCGCGCGGGGAACCGCGAGGCCATGCAGGAGCGGTTGGCGATGCTGGAGGGCCAGTCCGGGCTGTTCGACGCGGCCTGGCTGCTGGATGAATCCGGCGACACGCTGATGACCCCCGTGCGGCTCAGCTGGGTGAGCGGCAACTTCGCGTACCGGACCTACTTCCAGGACGCGCGGAAGGGCGGTGCCCAGGTGCTGCTGTCGCGCCCCTTCCTCTCCCGCGTGAACCTGCCCTTCGTCGTGTTCACGGTGCCCATGGACCTGGGCTCGGGCCGGCGCGCCTTCCTGGTGGGCGCGCTGTCGTTGAAGCGGCTGGGCCTGCAGCCGGCGCTCACCTCGCACGGCTACCATGTGGAGATCTTCGACCGCCGCGATGGCAGCCTCCTGCGCGAGACGGAGCGGGGGAGCGTGCTGGCCCGGGCGCCGGTGCTGGACCTGCTGGGGTCGCAGGCGCTGACGCGGCCGGAGGGGCTCCTGGAGGCGTTCGACGACACGGGGCGCCGGATGGTGGTGGCGCACGCGCAGGTGGAGGGCACGCCCTGGACGGTGGTGGTGACGGCGGGGCTGCGCGAGGCGTTCGCGCCGGTGACGCGCATGGGCGCCTGGGTGGTGGCCCTCGCGGTGCTCGCGGGGGCCATCGCGCTGCTGCTGTCGCAGTGGGTGGGCCAGGACGTGGCGCAGCGGCTGGAGAGCCTCCGGGACGGCTTCGCCGTGCTGGGCACGCCGTCGGTGGAGCGGCGCGTGCCGGCCCGGGGCGATGATGAGATTGCCCAGCTCACCGTGGGCTTCAACGAGATGGCGGCGCGCATCGACCGCACGCAGAAGGAGCTGCGCGAGGCCATCGCCATCCGGGACCAGTTCCTGTCCATGGCGAGCCACGAGCTGCGCACGCCGCTGACGCCGCTGAAGGCGACGCTGGACCTGCTCGTCCGCCAGCTCGGCTCCGGCCCGGCGATGAACCCGGAGCGGCAACGGGACACCATCGCCCGGCTGAACCGGCAGGTGGACCGGCTGACGCGGCTGATTGGCGACATGCTGGACGTGTCGCGGTTGCAGTCCGGGCGCTTCACGCTGACGGTGGCGCCCATGGACCTGGTGGCGCTGGCGCGCGAGGTGGTGGAGCGCATCCAGGTCACGCGGCCGGAGCGCGCGGAGCAGCTGTCGCTGGAGCTCCCCCAGGAGCCGTTGGTGGGCCGGTGGGACGAGCAGCGGCTGGAACAGCTCATCACGAACCTGGTGGAGAACGCCCTGCGCTATTCGCCGCCAGGGACGCGGGTGGTCGTGCGGGTGCTCGAGGATGCGGACGGGGTGCGGGTGGAGGTGGAGGACCAGGGCATCGGCATTCCGGAGGAGAGCGTGCCGCAGCTCTTCACGCCCTTCTTCCGCGCGCGCAACGCGGCCGAGCACTACGCCGGGGGACTGGGATTGGGCCTGGCCATCTGCCGTGAAATCGTGGAGCGCCACGGCGGCCGCATTGGCGTGAAGAGTGACGGGCCGGGCCAGGGCACCTGCTTCATGGTGTGGCTGCCCCGGGCGGCCGTCGCGGAAGCGGCCTGATACGCGACAGGGCGAGCGCAGCGGCCACAACCGGACCGTACGCTCCCGCCGGGGTTGTGTACTCTGCCCCCGTGGGCATCCTCGAGCGCGCACGGGTGGAGTGGTTCGCGGCGGCCTTCGGGCTCGTCGTGGGCACCACCATGGTGTTCGTGCCCTACGAGTTCGGGGCCGCCATCTTCCAGCTCATCTACCCGTACGTCCGCCCGCTCGGCAGCCTGTTCCTGGTGGGCTCGGCGACGATGCTGGCCTCGCTGCTGTACCCCGCCTGGCCCGGCATCGTGGGGTGGGGGGGGCGCGCGCTCTTCCTGGGCGCGGTGGCGTTCTACTGGTGGTCCGCCAACATCCTGTTCCTCAGCCGGACAGGAGCCCTCTTCTATCCGCTCATCGCGGCCACGCTCCTCCTGGAGCGCACGGCCCGCTTCCAGGGGCGCGGGCTGCTGACGGTGCTCGTCGCCAGCGTGTCGCTGTGCTTCGGGACGCTGATGCTCCTGAGCCCCGAGGGCTTCCACCGCTTCTCCCTTCACGGGGCCGGGGCAGGGGTCCGGCCGCTGGGGGCGGTCCTCCTGCTGACGGGCGCCCTGCTGTCGGTGGGGCTGTGGCGCCGGCTGCCGGGGTATTGCCGGGTGGCCCTGGGGGGGCAGAGCGCCGCCTTCCTCTACATGACGGTCGTGCTGGGCGCGCGCGGCTCGTGGACGGGCGTGGGCGTGTACGGCGTGCTGTCGCTGGCCTGCGGGGTGTTGCTGGGGATGCGCCAGGTGCCGGTGCTGAGCGGGGTGCGCTGGCGGTTGTTCCGCGGCATGGCCCTGGCGTCGGTGCTGCCCATCCTGGGCGTGGGCGCGGTGACGTCGTACCTGGCGCAGCGGGCCCTGGAGGAGGAGCTGCGCGGCAAGGCGCGGCAGGCGGTGACCGCGGAGACGGCGTGGCTGGAGCAGACGGTCACGCTGGCGCGCTCGCTCTTGCGCGCGCAGAGCCGGGACGCGGGCTTCATCGCCGCGGTGCGCGCCGGGGACCGCCAGCGCATGCGGGAGACGGTGGAGTTGCTGGAGAGCGAGGTCGCGCTGTTCGACGCGGCGTGGCTGCTGGACTCCGCCGGGGAGACGCTGGTGCCCTCCGTGCGGCTCAACCGCATCGCCGGCAACTTCGCGCAGCGGGACTACTTCCAGGACGCGCTGAAGGGCGGTGACGAGGTGCTCCTGTCGCGCCCCTTCCTCACCCGCGCGGGCCTGCCCTTCGTCGTGTTCACGGTGCCGGTGGACGCGGGGAACGGCACGCGGGGCGTCCTCGTGGGAGGGCTGTCGTTGCAGCGGCTGGGCTTGCAGCCGACGCTCGCCTCGCGCAGCTACCACGTGGAGCTGTTCGACCGGCGCGACGGGACGCTGCTGCGCGAGACGGACCGCGGCGACGTGCTCACCCGCGCGCCCCTGCTGGAGCTCCTGGGAGAGGAGACGCTCGCGGCACCGGAGGGGATGAGCGAGGCGCTCGATGCGTCAGGGCGTCGCCTGCTGGTGGCGCACTCGCGGGTGGAGGGCACGCCCTGGACGGTGGTGGTGACGACGCGCCTGCGCGAGGCGTTCGCGCCGGTGACGCGCATGGGTGGGTGGGTGGTGGTCATCGCGGTGCTCGCGGGCGCCATCGCGCTGGTGCTGTCGCAGTGGGTGGGCCAGGACGTGGCGCAGCGGCTGGAGAGCCTCCGGGACGGCTTCGCCGCGCTGGGCACGCCCGCCCAGGAGCAGCGGGTGCGGGCCGAGGGCGACGACGAGGTCGCGCAGCTGGCGTCGGGCTTCAACGAGATGGCGGCGCGCATCGACCGCACGCAGAAGGAATTGCGCGAGGCCATCGCCATCCGGGACCAGTTCCTGTCCATGGCGAGCCACGAGCTGCGCACGCCGCTGACGCCGCTGAAGGCGACGCTGGACCTGCTCGTCCGCCAGCTCGGCTCCGGCCCGGCGATGAATCCGGAGCGGCAGCGGGACACCATCGCCCGGCTGAACCGGCAGGTGGACCGGCTGACGCGGCTGATTGGCGACATGCTGGACGTGTCGCGGTTGCAGTCCGGGCGCTTCACGCTGACGGTGGCGCCCATGGACCTGGTGGCGCTGGCGCGCGAGGTGGTGGAGCGCATCCAGTCCACGCGGCCGGAGCGGCAGGGCTTGTTGTCCCTGGAGGCCACGGCCGAGTCGCTGATGGGCCGGTGGGACGAGCAGCGGTTGGATCAGCTCCTCACGAACCTGGTGGAGAACGCCCTGCGCTATTCGCCGCCGGGGACGCCGGTGGCCGTGCGGGTGCTCGAGGATGCGGACGGGGTGCGGGTGGAGGTGGAGGACCGGGGCATCGGCATTCCGGAGGAGAGCGTGCCGCAGCTCTTCACGCCCTTCTTCCGCGCGCGCAACGCGGCCGAGCACTACGCCGGGGGACTGGGGTTGGGCCTGGCCATCTGCCGTGAAATCGTGGAGCGCCACGGCGGTCGCATCGGCGTGAAGAGTGACGGGCCGGGCCAGGGGACGTGCTTCACGGTGTGGCTGCCCCGGGCCGCCGTCGCGGACGCGGCCTGATGCGCTACGTGGAGGTCAAGCCGTGCGCCGCCCTGGCGCCGTACGTCCAGTGCTACTGGGCGCTGGAGCTGTCGGGGGCGGTGCCGGTGGGCGTGCACCGGGTGTTGCCGGACGGGTGTCTGGACATCCTGGTGGACCTGACGGACGGGGTGGGGGTGCGCGTGGTGGGGGCGATGCGGGCGGCGGAGGTGGTGCCGTTGTCCGAGCGTGCGGTCTTCGTCGCGGTGCGCTTCCGGCCCGGGGGCGCGCAGCCCTTCCTGCGGCTGCCGCTGCTGGAGCTGACGGACGCGACGGTGGCGCTGGAGGACCTCTGGCCGCGCGAGGCACGCGAGTGGCGCGAGCGGCTGGGCGAGGTGGCGGGGACGGCGGCGCGCTTCGCCCTGCTGGAGCGGCTGTTGCTGGACCGGCTGCCCGGGCGGGAGGGGGACGCGGGGGTGCGGCACGCGGTGGACCTCATCCTGGGAGCGAGGGGGCAGGTGCCGGTGCGTTCGCTGGAGGAGGTGATGGGGGTGGGGGCGCGGCAGGTGGAGCGGCGCTTCCACGCGGCGGTGGGGTTGTCGCCGAAGGTGTTGTGCCGCATCGCGAGGTTGCAGCACGCGGTGGAGCTGTCGCGGGGGCTGCAGGGGGCGGAGTGGGCGTTGGCGGCGGGGTACTACGACCAGGCGCACCAGGTGCGGGAATTCCGGGCGCTGACGGGGCTGACGCCGGGGGCGTACGTGCGCGAGCAGGCGGAGGTCGGATTCGTCCAATCCCTGGAGGGGGCGGGTGCGTAAGGTGGGGGTGTTCCCACTTGAGGAGGCAGCCATGTCCACCGCACCGCAGCAGGCCGAGCAGCACCACCGCATCGACTACATCGAGCTTCCCGTGAAGGACATCGCGGAGGCGAAGCGCTTCTACGGCGCCGTGTTCGGCTGGAGGTTCGAGGACTACGGCCCGGACTACACGAGCTTCATGGACGGGCGGTTGAACGGAGGGTTCGACAAGGAGCGCGAGGTGTCGAAGGGGGGCGCGTTGCTGGTGCTCTATTCAAAGGACCTGGACGCGACGCTGGCGAAGGTGCGCGAGGCCGGAGGGCGCATCGTGAAGGACACGTTCTCCTTCCCCGGAGGCAAGCGCTTCCACTTCACCGACCCCACCGGCAACGAGCTGGCCGTGTGGACCGAGCCTTCCTGAAGCGCTGAAGAACGGGGGCCGGGGCGGGGAAGGCAATCAGGCTGTCTCCCTGCCCGGTCACCGGGCGGGCTGTCTCGGTTCCAACACTCTCCGTCCTGCCGTGATGCGCGGTGCGCATGGTGGCGGCCGGTGGGGTGATCCCGGTTCGCGTGCGTTCATGCCGCGCGGTAGAAATCGGGTCCGGAACCTCCCTGGGAATGTCGCCCGTGCTCGTTACCGCCCCCGCCACCGTCCTCCACGTCAACGACACGCCCGCGAGCCTCTACCTGGGCTCCTTCTCGCTGCGCCAGGCGGGCTACCGCATCCTGGAGGCGGTCACCGGCGGCGAAGCGCTGCGCATCGCGTTCGACGCGCCCCCGGACGTCGTCGTGCTCGACGTGAAGCTCCCCGACATGAGCGGCTATGACGTGTGCCGGCTCCTGAAGGAGGATCCGCGCACCCGCGAGGTCGCCATCATCCACACCTCCGCCACCTTCATCACCGCGGAGAAGAAGGTCGCGGGCCTGCGCGCGGGCGCGGACGTCTACCTCACCCAGCCGTTCGACCCGGAAGAGCTCATCGCCACCGTCAACAGCGTCCTGCGCCTGCGGCGCGTGGAGCGCGAGGCCCTGGCGAACGCCGCCCGCCTGGAAGAGGCCGACCGCAAGAAGAACGAGTTCCTCGCCATGCTCGCCCACGAGCTGCGCAACCCCCTGGCCGCCATCTCCGTCGCGGTGCAGCTGCTCGGGCAGAAGGACTCGAACGGCCTGTCCGAAGCCGACGCACGCCGCCGCGACATCATCGAGCGGCAGGTGAGCCACCTGCGCCACCTCGTGGACGACCTGCTCGACGTCAGCCGCATCACCCGGGGCAAGTACGCCTTGCGCCGTGGCCCGCTGGACCTCAACACCGTGCTGCAGCACTCGCTCGCCGCCGCCCGGCCCGTGATGGAGGAGCGCGGGCTCGTCCTGCGCGAAGCCCTCTCCTCGGAACCCTGCTGGGTGGACGGCGACCGGACGCGCCTGGAGCAGGTCTTCACCAACCTGCTCGACAACGCCTCCAAGTACTCCCCCGAGGGCGGCATCGTCACCGTGGGCGCCCACCTGTCCGAGGACTCCCGCGTGCGCGTGTCCGTGCAGGACACGGGCATCGGCCTCAAGCAGGAGGACCAGGAGCGCATCTTCGAGCTCTTCGCGCAGCTGGACGCGGGGCTCGCGCGCAGCCGGGGCGGGCTGGGCATTGGCCTGACGCTGGTGCGCAACCTGGTGGAGGAGCACGGCGGCCAGGTGGAGGTCTTCAGCGAGGGCCCGGGCCAGGGCAGCACGTTCACCGTCACGCTGCCGCTGCTCACGGACGCCGCGAGGCCCGAGGCCACCGTGGAGCGCATCGAGTCGCGCCGGGGCGAGTGGCGCATCCTCCTGGTCGACGACAACCCCGACGCGCGCGAGGGCCTGCGCGAGATGCTCCAGATGTGGGGCCACACCGTCGCGGTGGCCGCGGACGGTCCGGAGGCGCTCGCCATGGCGACCCCCGGCACCTACGACGTCATCATCCTGGACATCGGCCTGCCGGGCCTGGACGGCTATCAGGTGGCGCAGGAGCTGCGAGGGCGCGTGGAGTCGGACGCGCACCTCATCGCGCTCACGGGCTACGGAGCACCGGAGGACCGGACCCGCAGCGAGGACGCGGGCTTCGACCTGCACCTGGTCAAGCCGGTGGAGCTGGTGGAGATCGGCCGCGTGCTCGCGCAGCTGGGCCCCGTGAAGCGCGGCACGCCCCGCCGGCTCCAGGCGAAGAGCGCGTAGGGCTTCACGCCCGGGGTTGGAGTCCCGGCGCGCGCTGCTCCGTGCCCCGGCGCGCCCACCGGTCGCGGATCCATCCCTGGGCGGGCTTCTCCACGCGCTCGTACGCGAGCACGCTCAGGCACACCGCGCCCACGATGAACGCCGCCACCGCCCAGGCGGACGTGGGCGCCGCTCCCAGCCGCTTGAGCACGGACTTCCAGGCGAACAGCACCGGCATGTGCAGGAGGAAGAGCGCGTAGCTCGACTTCCCCAGCAAGAGCAGCGGCCGTGAGGCCAGCACCCACGCCACGGTCCCCTGGCTCCACGACAGCAGGAGGATCAGCACCGCGAACACCGGCGCCAACAGCCCGTTGTGCAAGAGCGGGAAGGGCAGCGACGGGCTCCCCATCAGCGCCGCGATGACCCCTCCGCCCACCACCGCCAGCGCCACCGGATGCGAGCGCGGCGCGGCTCCGGCCCGCAGCACGAAGAAGCGCGCCGCGAGGAGGCCCAGGATGAACTCCGGCAGCCGCGCCAGCGGATTGAACCGCAGCGCCAGCATCCACGGCCCGGAGTCGTACGCGGACGCCGTGCCCCCGGTGCCGTCCGGATCCACCACCATGTAGAGCGCCGGGAACAGCAGCGCGGCGCCGTACGCCACCGCCGCGCCCACCGCGAGCGCCCGGTTCCCCAGCCGGTTCAGCCGTCCCGCCAGGAAGGGGAAGGCCGCGTAGAAGACCGCCTCCACCGCCAGCGACCAGCCCGCGCCGTTCCACGCCATCGCCGTCCACGGCGTCCAGCTCTGGACCCGCAGCGTCTTGCGCGCCTCGTGCGTGTCCGGCGGCCGCTCCAGGTAGTTGTACCCAAGGATGAAGCCCGACAGGACGAAGAAGAAGCTGACGCCCACGTACCCGCTGTCCAGCAGCCCGTGCAGCCCCGCC
The DNA here is from genome assembly GCF_042231735.1 of Corallococcus exercitus. Taxonomy (GTDB): domain Bacteria; phylum Myxococcota; class Myxococcia; order Myxococcales; family Myxococcaceae; genus Corallococcus; species Corallococcus exercitus_B. Next base: position 6,332,692 of record NZ_CP102577.1, on the reverse strand, counting down.
GGGGCTCCCTCAATCGGGCCCGGTCCCGGCCGCCCGGCCGCCCGACGCGCGGTCTTCCAAAACCTGTCCGACAGTCGGACAGGTTCGCGCGGTGCGGCGCGGACGGGGAGTCCCCGCGGGACTCTCCCTTTGTGCGTGAAGCCGGAAATGGAGCCCCCACTTCGGCGTAGAACGGGCCGCATGCTCAGCCTGCGCAACCTGGTGAAGGTGTATCCGGGCCCGGTGACGGCCCTTCGTGGCGTGGACCTGGACGTCCCCAAGGGGATGTTCGGCCTGCTCGGGCCCAACGGCGCGGGCAAGTCCACCCTGATGAAGATTCTGTCCGGCCTGCTGGAGCCCACCTCCGGCGAGGTGACGCTGGACGGCCTGGACCTCGTGCGTCACCCGGAGGCGCTGCGCCCGCACCTGGGCTACCTGCCGCAGGAGTTCGGCTTCTACCCGTACCTCTCCGGCCAGGACATGCTGCGCTACCTGCTGGAGCTCAAGGGCGTCACCGCGCCGCAGGGGCTGAAGGCCCTGTGCGCGCAGCTGCTGGAGCGCGTAAACCTCACCTTCGCGGCGAAGCGCAAGGTGAAGGAGTACTCCGGCGGCATGCGGCAGCGGCTGGGCATCGCGCAGGCCCTGGCCGGAGACCCGAAGCTGCTCATCGTGGACGAGCCCACCGCGGGCCTGGACCCCGAGGAGCGCCAGCGCTTCTACCGGCTGCTCGCGGAGGTGGCCCACGAGCGCACGGTGCTCCTGTCCACGCACATCGTGGAGGACGTGGCCATGCTCTGCCCGCGCTTCGCCGTCATCCGCCACGGCCGCGTGGTGGCCATCACCAGCCCCACGGAAGCGAAGGCCGCCCTCCACGACACCCTCTTCGAGGGCACCGTCCCCCCGGCCGACATGGCCGCCTTCCAGCAAGCGCACCGCGTCACCCAGGCCGTGCTCTTCGAGGGCAAGAACCGCGTGCGCATCCACGCGGCCCCGGGCACGCCCGTGCCCCCCGGCTTCGAGCGCACGCCGCCCACGCTGGAGGACGCCTACCTCCTCCTGATGAAGGACGCGCCCGAGCCCACGGCCTCCGCGGCTCCAGTCCCCGCCCCGGCGGTGAGCGCGTGAACGCGTCCCGGCTCTGGCGCGTGGCGCGCACCGAGTGGCGCCACCAGACCCGGCGCCCGCTGTTCTGGGTGCTGCTCGTGCTGCTGGTGGCCGTGGTGTGGGGCGTGTCCTCCGGCAACGTCACCATCGACGCGGGCAGCACGGAGGTGGGCGGCAAGAAGGCGTGGATCACCAGCGCCTTCGCCGTCGCGCAGACGGTGCTGCTGCTCACCTTCCTGCTGTTCACCTTCTTCGTGTCGGTGGGCGCCGGCATGTCCGTCATCTCCGACGACGAGGCCCGCGTGCAGCCCCTCCTGCACACCACGCCGCTGACGTCCGCGGAGTACGTGTGGGGCAAGTTCGCGGGCGTGCTGGGCGCGTACGTGCTGGCGCTCGCGTGGATGATGGGGCTGCTCGTCTTCTTCCACCACGTCGTGCCCGCGGGCGCGGACGCGGAGTTCCGGGGGCCCTTCGCGCTGGGGAACTACGTGAGCGCCGCGGTGTGGTTCGGCCTGCCGCTCATCGTCTTCATGGCGGGCGCGGCCTTCGCCACGGGCGAGCGCACGCGCCGCGCGGTGCCGGTGTACTTCCTGCCGGTGGGCCTGTTCTTCCTCTGCGCCTTCTTCCTCTGGGACTGGTCCCCCGGCTGGTTGGACCCCCGCGTGAACCGGTTCCTCATGGCCCTGGACCCCGGCGGCTTCCGGTGGCTGACGGAAGAGTGGATCAAGGTGGACCGGGGCGTGGACTTCTACAACACGCAGCCCGTGGGGCTGGACGCCCTCTTCGTCACCAGCCGCTTCGTGCTCATGGCCCTGGGCCTGGGCGCGGTGGCCTGGAGCGAGCGCCACTTCCGCCGCGCGCTCCGGGGTGAGGTGCGCACGAAGGCCCCGCGCAAGGGCGCCGTCCTCGACGCGCCTCCCAGGCAGGTGGCGCTGTCGCACGCGGAGGCGCCGCTGTCCGCGCTGCGCATGGGCGTGCGGCCGCCGGGCTTCTGGACGGGGCTGTGGACGGTGACGCGCGCGGAAGGGCGGGGCCTGCTGTCGCAGCCGGGGCTCTACCTGTTCCTGCCGCTGCTGATGTTGCAGATGGTGTCCCAGGGCGCCACGGCGGTGGGCCCCTTCGACACGAGCCTCCTGCTGGTGCCCGGGCGCTTCGCGGTGCGCACGATGGCGCAGGCGTCGGTGCTCGTGTGTCTGTTGTTGATGTTCTACGTGGTGGAGTCGCTGGAGCGCGAGCAGGCCTCCCACTTCGCGCCCATCCACGACGCGACGCCGGTGCGCACGCTGTCGGTGCTCCTGGGCAAGGCGCTGGCGAACAGCCTGGTGGCGGTGGTGCTGCTGACGGCCATGGCGCTCGCGGGCACGCTGGTGCAGGTGTCACAGGGCAAGGTGCCGCTGTCGCTGACGCCGTACGTGCTCGTGTGGGGGCTGTTGCTGTTCCCCACCTTCCTGCTGTGGACGGGCTTCATCCTGGCCGCACGCGCGGTGACGGGAGGCCGCTTCGGCACCTACGCGCTGGCCCTGGCCGCGCTGGGCTTCAGCGGCTACCTCGCCGTGCGGGGCGACCTCACCTGGGTGACGAACTGGCCGCTGTGGGACGCGGTGCGGTGGACCGACCTGGGCGCCTTCCAGGTGGACCGCGCCGCGCTGGTGCTCAACCGCGTGGCCGCGCTGGGCGGGGCCGTCTTCTTCACCGCGCTGGCGGTGCGCCTGGACCGCCGCCGCGTCCGCGATTCGGTGACGACGCTGGAGGGACTGAAGCCCGCGGGCCTCGCGCGCGGGCTGTGGCGGCTGGCGCCGTACCTCGCGGTGCCGGCGGTGGCGCTGGTGTGGCTGGGCATCCTCGTGGGGCAGGGCCACCAGGGCGCGGCGGCGAAGAAGCGCGCGAAGGAGTACTGGCAGAAGAACCTGGCGACGTGGAAGGACGCGCCGCAGCCCATGCTGGCGGACGTGGACCTGGACGTGGACCTGGAGCCGGAGGCGAGCGCCTTCCGCATGAAGGGCACGTACACGCTGATGAACCGGCACGCCGTGGCGCTGCCGCGCTTCGCCCTCAGCGGCGGTGATGGCTGGACGGACGTGCGCTGGACGCTGGACGGCAGGGACGTGACACCGGAGGACCGCGCGGGGCTGTATGTCTTCACGCCGTCCGCACCGCTGGCGCCCGGGGCGAAGGTCACGGTGGGCTTCCAGTACGCGGGCCACGTGCCCGCGGGCGTGTCCCGCGCGGGCGGCGCGTTCAAGGAGTTCATCCTCCCGTCAGGCGTGGTGCTCACCAGCGAGACGCCCACGTTCGCGCCGGTGGTGGGCTACGAGGAGGAGCGCGGCATCGACCCGAAGGAGAACAAGTACGAGCCGCGCGTGTACACGGACGACTTCTACGAAGGACCCACGGAGTCCGCCTGGGGCAGCAACATGCCGTTCCCCCTCCGGATCCGCGTGAGCGGCCCGGAGGCCTACACGCTCAACTCCGTGGGCGTGCGCGAGAGCGACACGGTGAAGGACGGCCGGCGCACCACGGTGTGGCGGAGCGACCATCCGGTGAGCTTCTTCAACGTCATCGCGGGGAAGTGGACCCGCGTGGAGGGCGCGGGCACGGTGGTGTTCCACGACCCCGCGCACGGCTACAACGTGCCGGAGATGATGCGGGGGCTGGAGGCCGCGCGCCGGTACTACTCGGAGTGGTTCCACCCGTTCCCGTGGGCGGAGCTGAAGCTGTCGGAGTTCGCCGGCCTGGACACCTACGCGCAGGGCTTCCCCACGGACATCACCTTCTCGGAGTCCATCGGGTTCCTCACGCAGACGACGCCGGAGTCGAACGCGGTGCTGCTCGTCACCGCGCACGAGGCCGCGCACCAGTGGTGGGGCAACCTGCTCATCCCTGGCAAGGGGCCCGGCGGCAACGTGCTGTCGGAGGGGCTGTCGCACTACTCGGCGTTGAAGCTCATCGAACAGCTCGACGGACAGGAGGCGCGCAGGCAGACCGCGAAGCGCATGGAGGAGCGCTACGGCAAGGACCGGCGCGTGGACGCGGAGCAGCCGCTGGTGAAGCTGGATGGCTCGCGCGACGGTGACACGGTGGTCCTCTACGAGAAGGGCGGGTGGACGTTCTGGATGCTGGAGGACCTGATGGGCCGCGACGCGATGCACGCGGGGCTCCAGGCCTTCCTGAAGCAGTACATGAACAACGCGGACCATCCGGTGCTGCAGGACTTCCTCGCGGTGCTGCGCCCCTTCGCGCCGTCTCCCGAAGCCTTCGACCGTTTCACCCGGCAGGCCTTCTTCGAGGTCGTGGTGCCCGAGTACCGCGTCACCGACGCGCGCGTGACGAAGGAGGGCGGCCAGTGGGTGACCACGGCGACGGTGACGAACGTGGGCACGGGCCGCATGCCGGTGGAGGTGGCGGTGACGAAGGCCGCGGAGGCCGCCGCGCCCGCTGGGCCTGACGGGTCCGTCAGGGCCGTGACGCGCGTGGAGCCCGGCGCGGGCGCGGCCGTGCAGGTGACGCTGCGCTCGGAGTTCGCGCCGGAGCGGCTGGTGGTGGACCCGGACGTGCGCGTGCTCCAGCTGCGCCGCGAGCAGGCCCAGGCACAGCTCACGCCGCCGTGACGCGATGACATGACACGCTGACATGCGCGTCTCCGAGCTCCGGAGACACGTTGTCACGGTGTCAGGCCTCACCGGCGCGCGGCTCCCTCTGGGAGCAGGCTGGCACATCGATTGCGATGGGCCTTCCCCGGCATGGCGGACCTTGGGGGTCCGGCTTCATGACGGGGGTTCATCACATGGTCTCGACGCAGTGGAAGCTGGGTGTGTCGCTGGTGCTGTTGTCGGCGGTGGCGTTCGCGCAGGAGGGCGTCACCACGGGGTCGTTCCCGGTGGAGCGGCGCAACGTGGTGACGGTGTCCGTCCCCATCCAGAACCTGAATCAGCTGTCGCTGGAGGGCGAGCGCGTGATGGGGGAGCGCTTCTCCGTGGGACTGGGCGTGTTCGCGTCCTTCAACCATGACCGCTCGCGGTTCGAGGAGGCGGAGCCCAGCGGGTTGGAGGGCTTCAATCGCACGTCCTATCAGTTCGGCCTGGCGCCCTCGGTGCGCTTCTACCTGACGGGCCGGGCACCCCAGGGACTGTGGCTGGCACCGCGCCTGGAGGTGGGGGTGGGACGGAGCTCCAACGCGCTGGTGGGCAATCTCCCGGACGACCCGGTGAGCCATGACAGCGATGCGGACTCCTGGTCCGTGGGTGGGTCGGCGGTCCTGGGGTACAGCGTGGTGCTGGAGCCCGGCTTCACGCTGCAGGGCGGCGTGGGGTTCGGGGCCCGCCGCGAAGCGCTGGCGTACGACGCCCTCCGCCTGGGCGCGGAGGGAGAAGCGGGACTGGAGCGCATCCACCAGTCGACGTGGCTGCTCTCCCAGCGCATCTTGCTCAACGTGGGCTGGGCCTTCTGACGTCAGGGTGCGTCGGCCTGCGTGCTCACGGTCCACGGCGTGCGCGTGGTGTCCACCCACAAGAGCTGCAGGTCCCAGCTTCCGGGCGCGGCGCCGGGCGTGTCGGTGGCGACGGCGAAGACGCGCGTGTCCGGCCGGGGCGTCACGGAGAAGCTCGTGCGCGGCGCGCGGTTGGCGTCGTTGGACGGCACCACGCCCAGCGTGACGGTGCCACCGGAAGGCAGCGGCAGGCCGTCCTGCGCGGTAGCGGCGGCGAAGGGCACGTCGAGGAAGGGCGCGTCCGGCAGCACGCGGCGCTCCGAGCCCAGCGGCCCCACGTCCACCGCGGGCGTGTTCGCCGCGGCGTGCACCCAGCGCAGGCGCAGGTTGGAGGGGTCGCTCGCGAAGCGGTCCGTGAGGGGCAGCAGCGTGAAGGGGGACGCCGCCGGCCGGGGCGGCGCGAGGTAGCCCGAGGCGACCATCAGGTAGCGCTCGCCGGGGACCAGCGTGGGCGTCGTCGCAGTCACCACCGGCGCGCTCGTGGGGCGCTCCGTCCCGGGCGCGGCGGCGAAGAAGTCCAGCGTGTACGTGCCCGGCGGCACCTGGAGCGGCGAGGACAGCGCGCCGTAGGAGAGGCCTCCGGACAGCTCGCGGTCGCTGGCGAAGAGGTCCAGCGACGGAGCATCCGGAGACGCGTGCAGCACGTACACCGTCGGGTTCTGCCGCAGGATGGCCAGCGTGCCGTCGCGGCCCGCGGTGAGCAGGGAGAAGCCGTCGCCCGCGCGCGCGGGGGCGGACATGAGGCCGGTGGCGACGATGAGCGTGTCGGTGCCGGAGCCGGCCGCGGGCACGGTGAAGGACGTCAGCGCCCGGCCACCGGTGCGAAGGCCCACCTGGAACGCGGCGCCTGAAGGCAGCACCCACGCCTCCTCGCCGGAGTCCTTGAAGCGCGCGAGCGACGCCACCTCCACCGAGCCGTCATTGCCCAGGTCCACGTCCACCGTGGGCGCGTCCGTGCCGGCGTTGACGATGCGCACGCGCGTCTGGCCGCCGTCCGCGGGCACGGTGTTGTCGCGCAGGAGCAGCGAGCGCAGCGCCGCGTCGGAGTCGGAAGAGGAGAAGGCGCCCGCGGCCACCACCGTCCAGCGCGTCCCGGCCTCCATGCCCACCGGCTGGGACACGACGGGCCGCGAGTCCGCCGCCGCGCCCGCGGGCCGCAGCTCCACGGTGACGGCGCCCGCTTCGCGCGTGAGGTAGGGCGTGGTGGCGCCATAGGCCACGGCCCGGGCCACGGGCGTGGGGTTGCCGGCGAGGTAGACGTCCATCGCGGGCGCGCCCGGCGCGGCCTGCACGATGCGCAGCTGCGCCTGGGTGGGCGGCACGAGCACCGGGCCGTCCTGCGTGGGAGGCGTGTCGGAGTCCTCCGCCGAGCCGCCTCCGCACGCGGGCGCGAACACCCCCAGCGACGTGAGCGCGACGACGAGCAGTGTCTTCCCCCGCATCCAGGCCATGTCGAAGTCCCCTCCTCGGCGGGCCGCGGACGCGGCTCGGCACCGATGTCGACAGGGGTAAGGGTGGGCATCACCTCCACGCGGGCGAACCCCCACGCAAGGGCCACTGTCCGCCTCCGACGGTGTGCACCGGTGCACGTCACAACCCCCGGGCATCACGGGCGCGGGGGCCTCCGCGAGGACCGCGGGTGCGATCATCCGGGAGCGGAGCGCGACACCGCCCCGCCTGCCCGGCCGCCGCACCGCATCACCGGCCCGGGTCCAGCGCCTGTTCAAAACGCGTCATCGCGTGGGTGCCGGGAAGAGCGACGGCGCTGGTAGGTTCGGAGGCACCATGACCCTCGCGTCCCTTCCGCTCATCGTGTCCCTGCTCGTGGCGCAGACGCCCGCGCCGTCGAAGCCGCCCCCCGCGCCGGCCGCCGCGAAGGCACCGTCCGCCGTCCCCGGCATCGCCCCGCTGCCCGGCCTGCCCAACCTGTGGGTGAGCGGCGTGCCGCCGGTGCCGCCCGCGCTCTCCCAGCGCGTGCAGCAGTACCTGGAGTCGCGCTCCGCGCAGCTGCTGGACGTGAGCGCGGATGGTCAGCAGGTGCTCCTCTCCACGCGCTTCGCGGACGTCAACCAGCTGCACGTGGTGGAGATGCCGCTGGGCGCGCGCACGCAGCTCACCTTCACGAAGGAGCCCATCAACCGGGCGCGCTTCCTGCCGGGCAATCCGCAGGTCATCTTCTACCTGCAGGACACGGGCGGCGGAGAGTTCTTCCAGGTGCTCAAGCTGGACCGGCGCACGGGCCGCTCGGAGCTGCTGACGGACGGCAAGAGCCGGCACGAGGGGCTGGTGGTGTCGCCGGACGGGCGCTGGCTCGCGTACGCGGGCACGGGGCGCAACGGCAAGGACACCGACGTGTACGTGGCGCCCACGGCGGACCCCAAGCAGGCGAAGCGGGTGACGGAGGTGGAGGGCAGCTGGGCGCCGCTGGAGTTCTCCGACGACGGCTCGAAGCTGCTGGTGCGCCAGTTCCGCGCGGCGGATGACTCGGACCTGAGCGTGGTGGACTTGAAGACGAACGCGCGCACGCAGCTCACGCCCAAGGAGGGCAAGGGCAGCGTGGAGTCCGCCGTCTTCACGCACGACGGGCAGGGCGTGTACGTGGCCACGGACCGCTACAGCGACTTCTCGGAGGTGTACCGGCTGCCGCTCACGGGCGCGCCCCCGGCGGCGCCGCCGTCGCTGACGAAGTCGGTGCGCTGGAACGTGCAGGACCTGGAGCTGTCCCCGGACGGGCGCAAGCTGGCGGTGGCCGTCAACGAGGAGGGCTACGGCCGGCTGTACCTCCTGGACACGCGCACGCAGGCGCTGTCGCCGGTGGAGACGCCGCGCGGGGTGATTGCGCGGATCCTCTTCCCGGCGAAGCGGTCGGACCGGGTGGCGTTCTCGCTGACGTCGGCGCGCGTGCCGCTGGACGTCTTCACGGTGGACCTGGGCACGAAGAAGACCACGCGCTGGACGCGCTCCGAGGTCGGCGGGTTGGATCCGGAGACGTTCGTGGAGCCGGAGCTGGTGCGCTACCCGTCCACGGACGGCGTGAAGGTGCCGGCGTTCCTGTACCTGCCGAAGAACGTGAAGGGGAAGGTGCCGGTGGTGGTGATGTTCCACGGCGGGCCGGAAGGCCAGAGCCAGCCGAGCTTCAGCGCGCAGATCCAGCTCATGGCGAAGGAGCTGGGGCTGGCGGTGCTGCTGCCCAACGTGCGCGGCTCGGAGGGCTACGGCAAGGCGTACCGCGCCATGGATGACGGCGTGAAGCGCGAGGCGAGCCTGGCGGACATCGGGGCCACGCTGGACTTCGTCGCCTCCCGGCCGGAGCTGGACGCGGCGCGCGTGGGCGTCTACGGCGGCTCCTACGGCGGCTACATGACGCTGGCGACGGTGGCCTTCTACCCGGAGCGCATCAAGGCGGCGGTGGACGTGGTGGGCATCTCCTCCCTGCCGTCGTTCCTGCAGAACACCCAGGCGTACCGCAGGGACCTGCGGCGCGCGGAGTACGGCGATGAACGCGACCCGGCGGTGCGCAAGGTGCAGGAGCGCATCTCGCCGCTGGGGTCGGTGGACAAGATTCGCGCGGCGCTCTTCGTGCAGCAGGGAGCAAACGACCCGCGCGTGCCGCAGTCGGAGGCGGAGCAGATCGTCCAGGCGGTGCGCAAGAAGGGCTCGGACGTCTGGTACCTGCTGGCCACGGACGAGGGGCACGGCTTCCAGAAGAAGACCAACCGGGACCTGGCCCAGACGACGGCGCTGATGTTCTTCGAGAAACACCTGCTGGGCCCGGCCGCGGGGCAGGCGAGCGGGGCGGCGGGCGGAAAGTAGCCCCCGCCGCACAGGGGCCGGGCCACGGCCGATATGTCGGCGCTCCGGGGACGTTACACATTGTCAGTGATGGCGATGTGGGGGCTCCGGAGGGCCGTGTCCATGAAGCGTGACATCCGGTCGTGGTGGCGAGGCGCGGTGCTGGTGGGAGTCCTGGCGGGAGCGGGAGTCGCGGTGGCGGAGCTCCCTCCGGAGCCGCTCCCCCCGCGCACCTCGCGGTTCCTGGCCGACCTGCTGATCTCCGAGGACGACGTCACGGGCTCGAGCGTCCAGCTCTCGCGCCTGCCCGGGGAGCTGCGCGGCCGGGTGTACGGGAGCTTCGTGTCCCTGCGGCTGGAGGATGCGCGGGTGAAGGGCAACATCGGCCAGAGCCTGGTCAACCTGGACGTGAAGAAGGAGGACGGGGTGTTGAAGGCGCAGGGCGGCTTCTGGGGCCGCCCGGTCACGCTGAGCTGGTCGCCCCGGGAGCTGACGGTATACGTGAGGGATTGCACGTATCGGTTGCATGCGCTCCTGCCGGGCCGCATCTACGAAGGACCGCGCAGCTGCGACTCCCGTCTCCAGCCGCCCATGACCCTCACGCTGCCGGACCTGTTCCTTTCGGCCTCGCCCGAGGAGCAGGCGTCGTTGCTGTTGCTGACGCTCTAGTTTTCGCGGCCCGAGGGCCGGAAGGGATGAGTCCATGAAGCGCTACGGCCAGTCATTGCGTCGGGGTGTGGGAGTGTTGGCGGTGCTCGCGGGGGCGGGCGGCGCGTTCGCGGGTTCCGAGCAGGATCAGCTCTCCTTCAACATCGCGCGGACGCAGTTCAACCTGCGGATGACCGCGGACAACGTCACCGGGCAGGCGTTCCAGGTGTCCCGGGTCCCGGGCGAGCTGCGCGGCCGCGTGGCGGACGTCCCGGTGGCGCTGAAGCTGGAGGACGAGAAGGTGAAGGGCAACATCGGGTCCTCGGTGGTGAACCTGGACGTGAAGAAGGACGGCGACGCGGTGAAGGCGAAGGGCGGCTTCGGTGGCCGTCCGGTCACGCTGACGCTGTCGCCGCAGGAGCTGACGGTGTATGTGCGCGACTGCACGTACCGGCTGAAGGCGAAGGAGCCGGGCCGCATCTACGAGGGACCGCGCAGCTGCGACCGCGCGCTCACGCCGCCCACGGAAATCCGGCTGCCGGACGCCTTCCTCGCGGCCTCGCCCGCGGAGCAGGCCTCGGTGCTGCTCCTGGCGTTGTAGTTTCCCCATAGGCTCGGGACGCCATGGCGCGTCTCGCTTCAGGTGGAGTGAGGTCCTGGCACCGGAGACTGCCGGTGCTGGGACTGCTGTGGATGCTCACGCTCGCCGCGTGCGCGAGCGATGGCTCCTTCGAGGAGGCGCCGGGGGAGGAGGACACCCCGGCCGAGCGCGAGGGCCTCGGGTTCACACGGAAAGGACTGCTGGAGCGTGCCGCGCCCGTGGGCGATGAGCGCGCCCGGCAGGCGGAAGCGGCTCGGGTGGTGCGCGAGCTCTGGGAGGTCGCGGGGGAGCGCGGCACGCCCGGAGAGGCGTGGACCTTCAACTACCAGGTGCACGGCGGCGCGCTGACGCTGTTGTCCTTCCGGCGTACGGCGACGGGGCAAGGCGCGGGTTCCGCCGTGGAGTGGAATGGGTTCTCCCGTGAGCTGACGCGGAGCCTGTCCACGCTGGTGGGCGTGAAGCCGCGACGCGTGCGCTTCACGCTGGAGCGGGGGCTGGAGCGCTGGCGCTTCGACCTGGAGACGGTCCGGGGGCAGGTCGCGGCCCACGCGCGAACGGTGCCAGAGTCCCTGCCGGGCGCATCCGGGCCCCTGCTGTCCGATGCGCTGACGGTGGCCCGGCAGCTGCTGCCCGCGGGGCGCATCCCCTGGGAGGGGAGGGTGCGTGAGCGGGCGCGGCTCCAGTTCGAGGGCCTGCGATTGCACACGGAAGCGGAGCTGCGTGACTTCGAGGTCCAGGAAGGTTCGGGCCGCCGGAGCGCACCCGGGAGCGCGGACCTCCGGATGCCGGTGGTCCAGGCGCTGCAGCCCTTCGCGAACGCGGTGGGAAGCCGCACGGTCGAAGTCGAGCTGGAGGGGCGGCACGTGCGCGGTGAAGCCGAGCCGCGCTGGCGGGTGGTGGCCGCGACGACGCTCGAGCCCTCCGAGCCTCCCGAGGCGATGGAGGACATCGCCAGGGAGTACCGGGCGATGCAGGAGGACATCCTCCGGCACTGGCGTCAGGAGGTGAAGGACAGTGCACGCCTCGCGGGAGTCTGGTCCTTCGAGCAGCTCGCGTACTGGTACGTGGGGGGCTTCATCGCGAAGGGAGCGCTCGGAGCGATGGAGGCCGTCGCGCCCACGGTGGCCTCGGTGCTGGGGCGGGGCGGGGCGGGGCGAAGGCCGCCCAGTGGTTCCGCACGGTGCTGATCCGCACGCCGCCCGCCGAGCGTGAAGCCCTCCAGCGCATCTGGATGAAGGCGGAGGCGGAGGGCCTGGCGGCGCTGAAGGCCAGTGAACAGGCCGAGCTCCAGTCATTGCTGAAGGGGCTGGAGCACCGGCTCAGAAAGCCCATCACGGACAAGTACTCGAAGGACAAGCTCCGGGAGTGGGCCCGGCAGGAGTACTTCGAGGTGCATCAGCCCCGGTTGGCGCAAGCGTTGGGGGCGGACCGCCTGGGGACGTACCAAGTGCACCATCTGGTGCCCATCGAGCATGCCCATCTGTTTCCCACCCGCGGCATCAACGCGGCGGAGAACCTGGTGGGCATGGCACGGGAGGTCCACTCGAGCGTCAACTCGGTCTGGACCCTGGTGCGCACGAACGCGAAGAACGTCTCCGCGAAAGAGGTGCAGGAAATCGCTCGCATCACGCAGAAGCACTTCGGACGGTGGTTTCACGTCCTGTACGATCCGTCGAAGTCGGGAGCAGCGCTGGCCTCCGCGGAGAAGGCCGCGCTGAAGGAAGTCGCGGCTGTGCTGGGCTTGTAGGTCCTGACGTTGCAGGAGGCGCGTTCGCTTGCCGGGACTGGATGCGGAAGGGACTGGGTGGACGAGGCTGACGGAGGCCTGCCGTCGCCATGGCTTCCGCGTCAGCGTGGAGCCCCCATCGGCCGATGCACCTCGCTCCGGCTCAACGCTGTTGGGGCATCCGCTCGACCCGATACTCGCCGGGCTCTATTCGAGGGCGGGCCGCGCCATGCTGGGAGACCTCGTGCTGTACCGCCCAGGCTCCGGCCCGGATGGGGTCCTGGACGTGAACGGATGGCTGCGGGGCAGGGGACAGGCTCCATTCCCTTCATGCGTTCTCTTCGGGCAGGTTTCGAACCTCGCGTACTACTACGGCGTCGTGCCGGCGCTGGCGGATGCGCGCGGAGTCCAGCCAGTGCTCTACATCGACACGCAGGAGGAGCTGCATGTGGTGCCGGTGGCTTCCAGCGTGGATTGGCTGTTCACCCAGCTTGCGCGGTTCATGGACCTGCTGCCGGGGGAGCCTGACTTCGTCCCAGGCAGGTGCTCGACCACGACGTTCCCCTTCGTCGCGGCAGGGCTCATCGCCCAGGACACGGCCCTCGTGGAGATGATGCGCGCGGGCCGCTTCGACGGACTCGTGACCCGGGACGAGGAGAGTCAGCGCTGGATGCAACAGGTGCTCGGCCAGTGACTCCGCGCACGCTCTGTCTCCTCATTGCCTTCGCCGCGTTCGTGACCGCCGTGGGCACGGCGGTGTGGCTCGCGTGGCCCGGGCCGGACCTCACCGCGCAGGCGGACCTGTCGGATGACCCGGTCCACCTGAACTTCGAAGCGAGCGACGACCCGGACAGCGACGCGAGCGAACCTCCCGACGTCGTCGTGCTGAGCAACGGCATCCGGCTCACCAACATCCCCACCCATTGCCGCGCCGACACCCGGGGCTCCCTCCTCTGCGAGGACCGCTGCGACTCGGACGCGGCGTGCCCCGCCGACAGGGTGTGCGCGCACCATCCGGACTTCGGCTTCCGCGACTGTCTGCCCCTGCATCGCTACTGCGACGACGCGTCGGACTGCACCGCTTCCGACGTCTGCCACCCCGTGGACACCTCCGCCTCGGGTCAGGCCCTCCGCCGCTGCGTGCCGCGCGGAGCCCTGCCCGCCGGGGCGCGGTGCACGGGCTACGCACGGGGGCTGGAGGGCGAATGCGCGCCGGGGCTCCTCTGCGTCCACGAGTTCTGCGGCCCCCCATGCAACGTGCACGACCCGGACGCCTGCGCCTCCGGCACCGAGTGCGCCCCCAATCCCTACCGAGTCCTCGGCGCCTGCGTCCCCAGCTGCCGCGACCGCGCCTGTCCCCAGGGCGAGCGCTGCGAGACGGACTACGCGGGCGAAGTCCCCATCTGCCGCCCCTTCATCGGCCCCGCCTGCCTGGACGCCGCGCCCTGCGCCGCCAATCAAGACTGCCTGCGCGGCTTCGCCGAGCCCACCCTCGAAACCGAGGCCTTCGAGTGCCGCACCCGCTGTGATGCCAAGGCCCCTTGCGCGAAGGGCCTCACCTGCGACGAGACCAGCGGCTACTGCTTCCAGCCCTGCACCCTCGACACCGACTGCCCCACCCCCGAGCGCTGCCACGTCCTCCACCGCCGCGAATCCCAGCGGGGCTGCGGCTTCATCGCCGAAGGCCTCCCCGCCTTCCACCGCTAGCCACGCGGCAGCTCCACGATGAACGTGGAGCCCTCGCCCAGCACGCTCTCCACCTCGATGTGGCCGCCCATCGCCTCGACAATCTGGCGGGCAATCCACAGCCCCAGCCCGAAGCCGCCGTAGTTGCGCTCGGACACCGCGCGCTCGAAGCGGTGGAACAGGCGCGGCAGGTGCTCCTTCGCGATGCCGATGCCGCCATCCCGCACCCGCAGCCGCGCGCGGTCTCCTTCCAGCTCCAGCGACACGTGCACCGGGTTGCCCCGCCCGTACTTCAGCGCGTTGGAGAACAGGTTCGTGAAGACCTGATCCAACCGCAGCCGGTCCCACTCTCCGCGCACCTCCGTCGAAAGCGACAGCTCCAGCGGCGTGCCCGAGCGCGCGTACTCCTGCTCGAAGCGCTCGGCCACCTCCCGCACCAGCGCCCCCAGCTCCAGCGGCTCCAGCACCAGCTCCAGCTTCCCCGCGCTCAGCCGCGACACGTCCAGCAGGTCGTTCACCAGCAGCGTCTGCCGCTTCACCTGCCGGTCCACCCGCTCCAGGCCGCGCTTGAGCCGCTCCAGGTCGAAGCCCGCCCCCGACCGGTTCAGCCCCGCCAGCAGGCTCTGCACCTGGAGCTGCAGCGCGCTGATGGGCGTCTTCAGCTCATGGCTCGCGATGGACAGGAACTCCTCGCGCAGGCGGATGGCCTGACGCGCGTCCCGGTAGAGGCTCGCGTTGTCCAGCGCCAGCGCCGCCCGCCGCGCCAGCTCCTGCGCCAGCGCCAGGTCCTGCGCGTCGTACGCCCGCTTCGACGTGACGAACGTCAGCGCCCCCAGCGTGTGCCCCCGCACCCGCAGCGGCACGCACAGGTACGCGCACGTCCCGCCTGCCCGCGCGCTCGCCGGGTCCGCCTCCGACAGCCCGGAGCGCGTCTCCGGCCTCCCGGACTGGATGACCCGCGCCACCACCGCGAGCCCCGGGGGCGGCACCTCGCCGTCCTCGCCGCCGCCCGCCGTGGCCACGCAGCGCACGCCGCCGGACTCGTCCTCCAGGAACACGCCGCACACCTCCGCGTACGCCGGCACCGCCAGGTGCGCCACGCGCTCCAGCGTCTCCTCCTCCTCCAGGCTCCCCGCCAGCACGCCGCCGGCCTCCGCGAGGAAGCGCTGCGCCGCCTCGCCGCGCTGGCGCTCGGTGATGTCCACCATCACGCTCAGGCACTGCGGCGGGCCGCTCGCCGGGTGCACGCGCCCCGTCCACATGGCCACCTGCACCGGACTGCCGTCGCGCCGCCGCGCCGCCATGGGCGCGCCGTCCATCACCGTGCCCCGCGTGGCGCGCTCCAGCCCGTGGCGGAACGCCTCCCAGTGCTCCGGAGGCACCGCCGGCAACACCTTCCCCATCACCTCCTCCGCCGTCCACCCCAGCATCCGCTCCGCGGCCGGATTCCACAGCCGCACCGTGCCGTCCGGGTCCAGCAGCATGATGGCCGTGGGGCTCGCCTGGATGATGGCCTCCAGCGTCCCGTGCGCCTCGCGCAGCGCCGCCCGCGCCCGCTGCTCGCGCTCCAACAGCCGCGCCCGCGCCAGCGCCTGCGCCGCGTGGTGCGCCACCAGCTGGAGGAAGGCCCGCTCGTCGTCGTCGAACCCGTGCGGCAGGCCGAAGGTGAACACCAGCGCCCCCAGCGCCCGCCCGTCCGCCACCAGGGGCAGACACGCGGACGAGGGCGCCGGCCGCTCCGACCCGGACAGCGCGTCCTCCGCCATCAGCCACACCGGGCGCGACTCGCGCAGCACCCGCGCCACCGGCGAGTCCCCCTCCAGGGGCAGCCGCTTCAGCCGCTCCGCCGCGTCCGGCGAGCAGCCCGCGCAGCGCAAGAGCGTGGCGCTCGTCGAGTCCGGCTCCACGCCCCACAGCGCCCCGGCCTTCGCGTCCGCCACCGCCAGCCCCTGCTCCAGCACCACCTCCGCCACGCGCGCCGCGGTGAGCGCCTCGGACAGCTCCGCGGTGACGTGCTGCAGCCGCGCGAGCCTTCCGGCCGCCACCTCCGCCGCCTGCCGCGCCTTGCGCTCGGACGCGTACGCCCGCGCCACGTCCAGCGCCAGCGCCGCCCGGTCCGCCAGCTCCTGGAGCAGCAGCTGCTCCCCGGACTCGAACGACTCGGGCTCCGGCGCCTCCCGCCACACCGTCAGCGTGCCCAGCGCGCGCCCCCGCGCCCTGAGCGGCAGCACCAGCACCGCCTCCACGCTTTGCGCCTCACCCGTGGCCAGCACCTCCGCCGCCACGCCCTCGTCCGCGCGGATGCGATGGGTGAACAGCGCCTGCAGCCGCACCCGCGCCTCCGGCACCTCCGCCGCTGACGCCACCGTGCGCAGCCACAGCCCATCCTCCGACAACAACCGCAGCGCGCACGCCGTGCCGAGCAGCGGCACCACCAGCCCGCACAGCCGCTCCATCACCGCGGGGGGCTCCAGCGACGCGTCCGCCAGCAGCCGCGAAGCCTCCGCCAGCAGCGCCAGCCGCTCTTCGATTTCCGGAAGCCGCGCTCCGTACTGCCGCGCCTCCCCCAGCCTGGTTGCGACCATCGTCATGCGACGTCCCCCCGTTGCATCCACCATGGGAGCACGCCCCCGCCCGCGGCGCTCTGCGTCCCAGGTCCCGCCATCCCGGATTTCTGCGGATGCTCGACACCCACCCCCCGGAAGCGTTGGTGACGGGCACCTGCCTCGTTCCGCGGACCGGCACCCTCGGGGGCAGGGGGCCGAGCGCGCACATGGGAGCACCCCAAGCGGTTGGAAAGCAAAGGAGCGTCACGGCAGTCGTTGCGGCGGGCCCGGGTTCGGCTAAAGCGGGGGCCGTGAACGCACCCTCGGAATCACCGGCCGCCCCCACGGACGGGCCGGACTCTCCCAAACGCGTCGCGATGCTGGCCCTGAGCGCGCTGGGCATCGTCTACGGAGACATCGGCACCAGCCCGCTCTACGCCTTGCGCGAATGCTTCACCGGAGTGCACGGCGTCCCCCCGACGCCGGCCAACGTCCTGGGCGTGCTGTCGCTCATCGTGTGGTCGCTCATCATCGTCGTGTCGGTGAAGTACCTCATCTTCGTGATGCGCGCGGACAACCGGGGCGAGGGCGGCATCCTCGCGCTGATGGCGCTGGCGATGCAGCGGCCCCGGGGACAGGCGCACCGCGCCCGGCCGGTGCTCATCACCCTGGGCCTCTTCGGCGCGGCGCTCATCTACGGCGACGGCGTCATCACCCCGGCCATCTCCGTGCTGAGCGCGGTGGAGGGCCTGAGCGTGGCCACCCCCGTCTTCGAGCCGTACGTGATTCCCATCTCGCTCGTCATCCTGCTGCTCTTGTTCATGGTGCAGCGCAAGGGCACGGCGGGCATCGGCTCGGTGTTCGGCCCGCTGATGACCGTGTGGTTCCTGGTGCTGGCGGTGCTGGGCGTGAAGGAGCTCTTGCACAACCCTTCGGTGCTCTGGTCGCTGTCGCCCGTGCACGGCGCGCACTTCTTCATCGAGAACGGGTGGCGCGGCTTCCTGGTGCTGGGCGCCGTCATCCTGGTGGTGACGGGCGGCGAGGCGCTCTACGCGGACATGGGCCACTTCGGCGCGGGGCCCATCCGGCGGGCCTGGTTCATGCTGGTGCTGCCGTCGCTGGTGCTCAACTACCTGGGCCAGGGCGCGCTGCTCCTGCGCCACGCGGAGGCCGCCAGGAACCCCTTCTTCCTCCTGGCCCCGGACTGGGCCCTGTACCCGCTGGTCGCCCTGTCCACCGCCGCCGCCGTCATCGCCTCCCAGGCCCTCATCTCCGGCTCCTTCTCCACCACCCGGCAGGCCATGCAGCTGGGCTACAGCCCGCGCATGGAGGTGGTGCACACGTCCGCGGAGGAGATGGGGCAGATCTACCTGCCCGGCCTCAACGCGGCGCTGCTGGTGGGCGTCATCGCGCTGGTGCTGGGCTTCGGCTCCTCCAGCCGGCTGGCGGCCGCGTACGGCATCGCGGTGACGACGACCATGGGCATCACCACCATGCTGGCCTACGTCGTGGCCCGCGAGCGCTGGGGCGTCCGCCGCGCCGTGGCCCTGCCCATCGCCAGCGTGTTCATGCTGGTGGACCTGGCCTTCTTCGGCGCCAACTCGGCCAAGATTCCCGACGGCGGCTGGTTCCCGCTGCTGCTCGCCGTCTGCATCTTCACGCTGATGACCACCTGGAAGCGCGGCCGGGACATCCTCGCCGGCAAGCTGCGCGCGGCCAGCCTGGGCCTCAAGGACCTCCTGGGCAGCTTCGGGGACCACCCGCCCGTGCGCGTGCCCGGCACCGCCATCTTCATGACGGGCAACCCGGAGGGCACCCCGCCCGCGCTCCTGCACAACCTCAAGCACAACAAGGTCCTGCACGAGCAGGTGGTGCTGCTCACCATCATCCCGGAGGAGATTCCCCACGTCGTGGCCCAGGAGCGCGTGGAGGTGGAGCCCCTGGAGCAGGGCTTCGTGCGCGTCGTCGCCCGCTACGGCTTCATGGAGAACCCCAGCATCCCGGACATCCTCAAGCGCTGCCGGGAGAAGGGGCTCCAGTTCCAGCTCATGGGCACCAGCTTCTTCCTGGGCCGCGAGACCCTCATCCCCACCAAGAAGCCCGGCATGGCCGTCTGGCGCGAGGCCCTCTTCACCTGGATGAGCCGCAACGCCCGCAGCGCCACCGCCTACTTCCGCATCCCGCCCAACCGCGTGGTGGAGCTGGGCAGCCAGGTGGAGCTGTAGTCCCAGCGGAGGTTCCGGCCGGCCGTGCCGGAACTTCACCCCACGAGTAGAAAATCTATTCAGCCCACACTGCGCGTGTTTTCCCGGTCTTGGGCTGTTTTCAGCCTCGTAACCCCCTGAAAAGTCAGAGGTAGGATTTTTGGCCAGGGGGTCAGATTGACCCACCGATGGTGGACAGTGGCTGCCAGACAGCCCTTTACGCAGGGGCTTGCCTGCTCCACATTGCACCTCCCCCCGCCCGTTTTTTCCTGCTCAGGCATAAAAATACGGCAGGGCAGCAACACTTTCGCCGATGAATCGAGAATCTTTTCGCGGGGCAGAGAAAAGTACTGTCCCAGCGCAATAAAACTCGGTTACCCTGCGGCCAGGTGTCCCCCGGCACCCGGCGTCCGAAACGAGGTCAGACCTTCCATGCTCCAGGCCATCGCCCCCGCCCCCGTGTCGTCCCCGGTCTCCCCGGTGAAGTCGGTCATGCCGTGGATGGCCGAGCCCCGGATGCCGCTGTCGGAGGCGGCGCCGTACACGGTGCTGAGCGCACAGGAGCTGTACCCGCGCATCTGCGTGCGGGACCCGTACTTCGCGCTGAAGGACGTGACGGTGCTGCCGGGTGAGGTGGTGGCGCGCGTGCCGGTGCAGATGGCGCCGGACGCGGAGGCGATGCCGCTGGGCCTGGGCGAGGCGGGCCGGCACCTGGCCATCCTGGGCTCGTGCGGCGCGGCGCTGGTGGCGCCCAAGGACGGGCAGCACTTCTACCTGGCCAGCGCGGCGCGCGGTCAGTGGCTCAAGCCCTCCGCGCAGGAGCGCGCCACGGACATGCTCTGGGCGCTGGCGCAGGCGGAGTACACCGGCAAGCGCACCTGCACGGCGCGCACGCTCTTGTCCTCGTCGGACGGCACGCCGCTGTTCCGGCTGGAGGTGGACTACAACGTGCTGTCCGCCGCCGCCTTCACCCGCCTGTTCGGCGAGGCGCGCCAGGAGATGCGCCGCGAGCCGCGCCCCGCGGACACCGTGCAGCGCACCCCGGAGGAGTGGGCGAAGCTGCGGCAGAACCCGTACAGCAAGCCGCTGGAGCTGAAGGACTTCCAGACGGACGGGGACAGCCTGCGCTCGTCGCTGGTCGTCACCCCGGAGCTGTGCAAGGGCCACTTCGCCATGCACCCGGTGATGCCGGTGGCCGTCGTGGCGGGCGGCATGACGCGCATGGCCACCACGCTGGGCCGCGACCTGGAGCGCAACGCCGAGGCCCGCTTCGTGGCCAGGGACGTGAAGCTGTCCGCGGACAGCCTGGCCTACGCGGGCCAGACGGTGGTGTTCGGCGCGCGCCGCACCCGCGTGCGCGGCGCGGACCACACCTTCGCCTGCTGGGCGTCCGTGGGCGAGCGCGTGGTGGCGCAGCTGGACGTGACCTACACCCGCGTCGACTGAAGCACGGACGCACCGTGGCCTGATGCCTGGGTGACGCGCGGCCCCGCGTCCCGCTTCAGGCCCACTCGATGTCGTAGTCCACGCGGTCGATGCCCTGCGGCTTCGCGGTGGCCTTGCCCGTCAGCCCCAGCACCTTGAGCGAGCCGGTGAGGATGCCCACGTGGTACGCGGGCGGCATCATGTCCCGGCGCATGCGCAGCGTGCCGGACTTGGGGCCCGTCGTGAGGTACTCGCGGTTGCCGTAGGACACCGCCGCGCTGTACGCCATCTGCGCGCCCGCGAAGAGCTTCTGCGGGTCCCCCCGGGAGATGATGCCGAACACCAGCATCCCCGGCCCCGTGGAGTAGCGGGTGATGCTCACCTCGCCGCAAGCGTGGAACACCGCGTCCGCCGGGCCGAGCGCGCCCTCCAGCAGGTCCGCCGCGCCGAACAGCAGCGTGAGGAACTCCCGGGCCGGGTACGAGCGCAGCTCCGCGTAGTCGTGGTCCAGCTCCCCCTTGCGCAGCGTCTCCATGCCGTTCGCGCCCGCGTGCTGCTGCACCAGGCCGAAGACGGACTTGAAGATGAGGCCGCGGATGGAGTCCCCCGGCTGGAGGCTGGCGATCCGGGCGGCGAGTTCGGCCTTGTCCGACGGCATGACTTCCAACTCCTTGGTTCAGGGGCGAACCCGAGGGCAGCTTAACGGTCCCCTTCCCCCTGTCGACAAAGCGCTTCACTCCGCGTCACGCCTGCCCTGATGGCGGGCGTGACGTCAGCGCTCGTCCAGCAGCACCGGCGCGAAGCCGGCCGCGTCGCACGACGCGAGCACGTAGCGCACGCCCGCCCGTTCTCCGGTGAAGCCCGCGGGGATGCCGCTCGAGTGCAGGTGGCCGTACACGCAGACCTTGGGCGCGAACGCTTCAATGGGGTCGCTGAAGGCGGTGGCCCGCTCGTTCGCGTACACGGGCGGGAAGTGCACCGCCACGATGCGGGTCAGCGGCGTGGGGTGCGCCGCCTCCTTCTTGCGCGCGTCCTCCAGGGACGTGGCCAGCCGGCGCGTCTCGCGCTCCACGTAGCCCGAGTCCCCCTGCTCGTCGCCCATCTCCCCGCCGGGCATGGGCGGCGCTTCCGGCGCCGTCCACAGCCGCGTGCCGGCGATGACCCACGGCCCCAGCACCACCGCGTTGTTGTGCAGGAAGCCCTCCAGCGTGCGGAAGGGCTCCAGCAGCTTGCGCAGCTTGGACGCGGAGTCGCCCCACCAGTAGTCGTGGTTGCCGCGCACCAGCACCTTGCGCCCCGGCCGCGCGTCCAGCCACGCCAGGTCCTCCATCACCTCGTGGGGGCGGGTGGCCCAGGAGATGTCGCCCGCGACGATGACCGCGTCCTCCGGCCGCACCCGTTCGTCCCACGCGCGCTGCAGGGGCAGCGGGTGGTCCGTCCAGCCGAAGCGGTGCATGTCCTTCTGCCGGGTGGAGGGCAGGTGCGTGTCGCCAATACCGAAGAGCCGCATGGTGCTGGCGTCATAGCGGATGGCCCGCCCCTGTGTCGGCCCTTCCAGCGTGCCCGCTGCCCGGACGGCCTTCCCCCAGGGTCCGCCAAGGGTTCAAATAGTGATTAATACAAGAAATCGTGTAACAATCCGTTACATCACGGATGTCCTGAAACACGGCAGTGCGGCATCCATGCACCATGCCGGACTCCGCGTGTAAACTGCGGGTCCTGGGATGTAGGTAATTCCGTGATTTCAGGTGCTTGAGGTCGCAAGGACCACCGCGCGCTTCGTGCGAGTGGAGCATGCATGCACCGGTCGCGGAAGAAAACTGGACGAAGGTGATGGGCTGGAGGGGGCTGGCACGCATGGTGCTGAGAAGGCGGGTCCAGCCGTCTCCGTAGGCAAGCGGGGACGGGCCGTGGAGTTCCTCCCCCGACTTTTTGGAGTCCCCTCATGTCCATCTTCCGCAATCCCCTCGCGGCGGCCGCCGCCGCCCTGGTGCTGTCCGCGTGCGGCCCCCAGGCGCAGCAGCAGCCCTCGGAAGCGCCCCCCGCCGAGACGCCGTCGCAGCCGTCGACGGACACGGCCGGCAGCACGCTGCCGCGTGAGCTGGATCCGCTGTTCGCGCAGGCCGCGCAGGAGTTCAACGTCCCGGTGGAGCTGCTCAAGGCGGTCTCCTACGCGGAGACGCGCTGGCAGATGGTGCTGGGCGAGGCGGAGTTCCCCGGCCAGCAGCCCGCGTCCGGCCTGATGGCGCTGCGCGGTGAGGACCTGGAGCAGGGCGCGGCGCTGGCGGGCGTGACGGTGGAGGCGGCGCGCACGGACGCGCTGTCCAACCTGCGCGCGGGCGCGGCGCGGCTGTCCCAGCTGGCCACGGACGCGAAGGTGGAGCGCGGGGACCTGGGCGCGTGGGCGCAGGTGGTGGCCCAGCTGAGCGGCATCACGAACCCGGAGGCGCAGGCGGAGTACGTGCACCGCGAAGTGTACGCTGTCATCAACCAGGGCGCGGTGGCGCTCAACCAGGACGGCTCGGTGGCCGCGTCGCTGGAGCCCGTGCGGGTGGAGGCGAAGTTCGCGCGTCCCCAGGTGCGCGCCATGGCGGCGGGCCCGGACTACGGCGCGGCCGTGTGGCGCCCGTCGCCCAACTACAACGCGCGCCCCACCGGCAGCACGGGCGACCCGTCGATGATCATCATCCACACCTGCGAGGGCAGCTACTCGTCCTGCTGGAGCTGGCTCACCAACAGCGCCTCGGGCGTGAGCGCGCACTACGTGGTGAACGAGAGCGGCAGCGAGGTCTCCCAACTGGTGCGTGAGGCCAGCCGCGGGTGGCACATTGGCGCCACCTACGACTGCGGGCTCAACGGCAGCAGGGAGTGCTGGCTCAACGGCGTGTCGGCCAACCACTTCACCATCGGCATCGAGCACGGGGGCTACGCCAGCCAGACGTCCTTCCCGGCCGGGCAGATTGACGCGTCCGCGAAGCTGTCGTGCGACATCGCGCGCGACAACGCCATCGTCAAGGACAGCTACCACATCGTGGCGCACGGCCGGTTGCAGCCGGCGACGCGCACGGACCCGGGGCCCAACTGGCCGTGGTCCACGTACATCAGCAAGATCAACAGCTACTGCGGCGGCACGACGCCGACCGGTGAGATCATCATCGACAGCAACAGCGCCAACAACGACGCGGCCAAGGCGCGCTTCGAGCTGACGGGCGCGTGGACGGCGGGCTCGAGCGCCGGCTACTACGGCAGCGGCTACTACTTCGCGTCCACGGAGGCGGTCTCCGCGCCGGCCACGTTCTGGTTCTACCTGCCCACCGCGCAGACGCGCACGGTGGACGCGTGGTGGGTGGCGGGCACGAACCGCTCCACCACGGCGCCGTTCATCGCCTACAACGCGGCGGGCTCCGAGGTGGGCCGCGTGTCCATGAACCAGCAGATCAACGGCGGCAAGTGGGTGCAGCTGGGCACGTACAGCTTCAGCGCCGGCTGGAACAAGGTGCAGCTGAGCCGCTGGACGACCCCGGGTTCGGTGGTCATGGCGGACGCCGTCCGGGTGCGCTGACGTGATGCACCAGGGCCTTGAACAGCGGAAACGTTCCGGGCCCTCGCGGGCACGGTGGGGGTGGGCCGTGCTCGCCCTGCTGGGCGCCATGGGCTGTCAGGGCCGCTGCGGCGGCGCTGCCGCGGTCCCGGCGCCCGGCGCCCTGTCGGAGGCGGAGCGGCGGGCCCTGCCGGGCACCATCGTCTTCCTCTCCGAGCGGGCGGGACAGAAGGACGTCTGGCGGGTGACGCCCGCCGGAGAAGAGACGCAGGTCACCTCCGCGCCGGAGGACGAGTACCCCGGCCCGCCGTCGCCCGACGGCCGGTCGCTGCTGGTGATTGCGTCGGGCGAGGCGAGCGGGCGCGTCTTCCAGCAGCTGCGTGTCCAGCCGCTCGGAGGGGGGCCCTCGGTGGCGCTGCATCCGCCCCGGCCCCGCGCGCGCAACGCGAGCTGGGCGCCGGACGGCACGTGGCTCGTCGCGGAGTCCGACGCGCAGGGCTTCAGCGACGTGGTGCGCGTGCGGCCCGAGGCGAACGCGGCGGACACGCAGCTGACGCAGGTGAAGGCGGGCTGCTTCGAGCCCGCCGTCTCCCCGGACGGCACGGAGGTGGCGTGCGTGTGCAGCGGTGAGGGGGACCCGGAGGTCTACGTCTTCCGCGCGGACGGCACGGGCGAGCCCCGCCGCATCACCACGTTCTACCTGGAGGACCGGGCGCCGCAGTGGAGCCCGGATGGGAAGTGGCTCGCGTTCGTGAGCAACCGCGAGCGCAAGGAGCGCGTGTACCTGGTGCGCGCGGACGGCGGGGACCTGCGGGCCCTGTCCGGCGAGGGCTTCGCGGGCGACGAGCGCGAGGCGGCCTTCAGCCCGGACGGCAAGCGCATGGCGTACGTGGCCCGGCTCGAGGACGGCAAGAGCCGCATCTGGGTGGTGGACGTGGCGGGCGGCGCGCCGGTGGCGCTGACGGACGGCCAGCACCGCGACGACATGCCGGCGTGGAGCCCGGACGGCAAGGCGCTGGTGTTCGTCTCCGAGCGCGACGGCGACACCGACCTGTACCTCATGCGCCCGGACGGCACGGGCCAGACGCGGCTCACCACGGCGAAGGGCGCGGACTGGCTGCCGCGCTGGTTCACGCCGCGCTAGCTCCCTGCCCGGACATCCTTACGCTGTCCCCTGCAACGGAGTCGTCCCCTCGTTCAAGATGGCCAGGTAGCCGCGATACGCGAAGACGCGGCCTCGCTTGCGTCCGGTGACCTCCTCCACGATGCCCAGACGCTCCAGGTCCGCGAGCGCCGCGTTCACCGTGGGGGCGGTCAGTCCGGTCCGAGCGACGAGCTGGTTCGAGGTCAGGTACGGCTGAGCCTGCAGGAGTTCGTGCACGCGGAGTGCTGAGCTGGTGCGCTCGCTTTGGGTGTTGATGAGCTCGCGGTCATGCTTGAAGCGCTCGGCGATCCTTGTCGCCGCTTCAAACGCCTGGTTCGCCGTCTTCTCGACGCCCTCGAGGAAGAACTCGAGCCAGGCCTCCCACGCGCCCCGCTCGCGGACCTCCTGGATCAGCCGGTAGTAATCAGCCCGGTGCGTCTTCAGGTAGAGGCTCAAGTACAGCAACGGCTTGCGGAGCACGCCGTGGACGCACAGATAGAGCGTCACGAGGAGGCGTCCGATGCGGCCATTGCCGTCGAGGAAGGGATGGATGCTCTCGAACTGCACGTGCAGGAGCCCCGCCTTGACGAGGGCCGGCAGCCGGGACTGCTCCTCGTGCATGAAGCTCTCGAGGGCACTGAGACAGCCGTCGAGCTCCGTCACCGGCGGCGGCACGTACAGCGCATTGCCGGGCCGCGTCCCTCCAATCCAGTTCTGCGAGCGACGGAACTCACCTGGATCCATCGTGCCTCCGCGTCCGCTCTGCAGCAGCCGCGCATGCATCTCGCGGATCAGCCGGAGTGAGAGTGGCAGTTCCTTGAGCCGCTCGAGCCCGTACATCATCGCGTCGACGTAGTTGGAGACTTCGCGGACGTCATCGATGGGCTGCCCCTCCTGGGCCCCGAGCTCGAAGCGGAGCAGGTCGGAGAGCGTCGATTGCGTCCCCTCGATCTGCGAGGAGAGCACCGCCTCCTTGCGCACGTACATGTAAAGGAACAGCTCCTGGCTCGGCAGGAGCACCGTGATTCCATCAAGACGGCCCAGCGCCCGCTCGGCCCGGCTGAGATGCTCCAGCAGGCCCAGAACATCGATGGGCGGGGCTGGCGGCAGGGGCGGCGGGACGAATGACCGCACGCGCTCCCCCGCGGCGGTGGTCTCCACGAACCTGCCCAGCCTCGAAGGCGTGGATGCGGCGTCAGTCATCCGAGCAGCATTCGGATGACGCTTATTTAAGTCAAATGGCTCTGGCTTAAATAGAGTCCAGCCTAAGGAAAGCAGGCTTTAAAAGCCTCATTTCCGTAGTGATTCCAAAGACCTAGCTGGCGCGCTGCCGCAGCGGTTCGGACTCCGGCGGGGCGGAAGGGGGGGCTTGCAGGGGCACGCTGAAGAAGAAGGTGACGCCCCGGTCCGGCTCGCTCTCCACCCAGATGTGGCCGGCGTGGGCCTCCACGATGAGCCGGCTGATGTAGAGCCCCAGGCCCAGCCCCTTGCCGTCCTGCGAGCGGCCGTCCTCCGTGCGGTAGTACTTGTCGAACAGGCGCGCCGCGTCCCGGGGGGACAGCCCCGTGCCCTGGTTGGTCACCGACACCACGGCGTGGTCGTGCACCGCGGCCAGGCGCACGTCCACCGGCGTCCCCTTGGGGCTGTACTTGAGCGCGTTGGTCAGGAGGTTGGTCACCACGCGCTCCAGGCGCGCGGCGTCCATGGGCACCGGGGGCAGGGCCGCCGCCAGGTGCAGCCGGAAGCGCTCGCGCGCGTCGGGGGGCACGTCGCGCTCCAGCACCTCCTCCAGGAAGCGGCCCAGGTCGTGCGCCTCGCGGCGCAGCGTCACCCGGCCGGACTCCAGCCGCGAGCCCTCCAGCAGCTCCTCGATCATCGTGCTCATCCACTCCACGTTGTGGATGATGGCCTGGGCCATGTGGCCCTCGCGCTCCAGCTTCCGCTCGTGCAGCGCGCGCTGGAGCAGGTGGGCGCGCAGGTTGATGGTGTTCAGCGGGTTGCGCAGGTCGTGGGAGATGAGCCCCACGTACTCCTCGCGCAGCTTCTCCAGGTCCCGGCGCTCGGTGACGTCGCGCAGGATGGCGATGCGCGTGGCGTCGTCCTCGCCCTCCAGCGGGCTCAGCCGCACCTCCAGCGGCACGGGGGTGCCGTCCTGACGCTGGCCGGACACCAGCCGCCCGGCGGAGGCGCGCTCCAGGCCTTCGCCGGGGGCGGGCGGGCCGTGGAGCCCCTCTGGCACGAGCAGCTCCACCTCGCGGCCCAGCAGGGCCTCCCGGCGGTAGCCGAAGACGCGCTCGGCCTCCGCGTTGGCGAACCGCACGCGGCCGGTGGCGTCCACCACCACCATGGGGTCCGGGGCGGTGTCCAGGAAGGTGCGGAAGCGCTCCTCGGAGGCCTCCAGCGCGGCGGTGGCCCGCATGCGCTCCCTGTCGAGCACGTCCAGCGCCCGCGCCGCCAGCAGCACCAGCGTGACGCCGCCCGCGGCCACCACCGTGGCGAAGAGGGGCAGCTTCGCGTCGTGGCTGAGCCCACCCGTCAGGTGCATCAGCACCAGCGTCAGCCCCAGCACCGGCGGCCCCAGCAGCGTCACCGGCACCAGCCGCCGCGCCACGAAGCCGCCCAGCGTGTCCCGCGTGAGCCGCGCCATCAGCCCCAGCTCCGGCCGGGCGCACAGCGTGCCCACGCCCAGCAGCATCAGCACGCAGGTGGTGTGCAGCCCCATGCTGCGCTCCTGGAAGAACGGAGCGGCGGCGGGCGTCACCAGCGGGCCCAGCAGGAAGCCGTTGAGGCCCGTCAGCGCCGCCATCAGCGCGAGCACCACCAGCGCGTCCGACCACGACAGCCGCTCCGGGTGGCCCCGGTCCACCAGCGCCAGCGCCGGCCCCAGGAGCATCAGGCACAGCGCCGTCAGGGGCGACGGCGCGACGCCGGACGACGCGAAGCCCTCCTCACCGAAGACGCGCAGGAACAGCGCGTCCAGGCCGCCGTTCCCCCCCGTGATGACGCCGTCCACGAGGCTCGCCGCGCCCAGCAGGGCGGTGGCCAGCGCGAGCGCGGTGCCCAGCCGGTGGCGGGTGGGGCGGGGCGTGGCCGGCAGCCGCAGCCCCAGCGCGGCCCCGCCCAGCAGCAACCCGAGCGCGGCGCTGGGACGCATGGCCGGAAGCGCGGCGCCCATGGACTTGAGGACCATGACGTCCAGCGCCCAGCCCACCAGCACCAGCAGCCCCACCATGCAGGAGGCCACCGCGGAGCTGCGCGCAAGGGCACGGACCAACGCCGTGCTTCGTGGCATGGATCGGCCGCTCATCATCCGCGTCCCCCCGGAACGCCAGCCCTGCATCCTGCCACAACATCACGTCTTCTGGGGCACCCCGGCAATGAGACGCCGGGGTTGGACGCCTGTCCGTTCTAGGCAGGGATGTCCGACCTGTCGAGGGTTTGGTCAGGGCGCGTAACGGCCCGGGTACACGGTGAGGACCACGCCCAGGCCAGGGCCCACGTCGACGTTGCGTGGCACGTAGGGGGTGGTGCCCTCCACGGACAGCTCGAAGGACGACACTCCGGCGCCGGAGTGCACGAAGAGGAACAGCCCGTGGCCCGCGGTGCCCGTGGTGTTCACGGACGCGAGGTCCTCGGACGGGTAGTAGACGCGGTCCGCCAGCTCCGCGCGGTCCAGCGCCACGCGCACGCCGCTCACGGGCTGGCCGTTGAGGTCCACCACGCGCCCCAGCACGAAGCCCGCGGAGGCCAGGGTGGCCGCCGGGTCCCCGGTGTGGCCCTGGAGGCGCGGCGCACCCACGGCGGCGCCCAGCTGATCCACGAACGCGGTGGGCAGGGCCCAGGCGTGCGCGTCGATGATGTCCGTGCGCGGACGGGTGCCGGTGAAGGCGGTGTCGTAGACGAGCGTGGTGCTGCGCACGAGGCCGTCGTGCGAAAGGCCCACGGCGAGCCCCTGGTGCACGTCACGCACGGGCACCTCGGTGATGCGGAAGGAGCCGTCCTCGGACACCTCGCCGGTGGCGAAGGTGGCGGCCGAGTCGTTGACGGCCACGCGCAGGGGCTCCTCCACGGTGAGCGCCATTCCGGTGAGCGACGCGGGGGCGGCGGCCACACCCGCGGCCTCCGGGAACACGCGTGCCTCGCCGCTCACGAGGATGCGAAGGTTTTCCAGATCCACCGCCTCGGCGTCCTCGGTCCGCACGCCGGGGTCCGGTGTGAAGCCGCCGTCGCCACAGGCCATCGCCAACAGCCCGAGCACGGCACCACCCGCCGCCCGAATGTAGTGTTTCATCGCGCCGCAACATCTTCACGGCCCGGGGCGACCGCAATCCGTCCCCCGGCACCGTCCGTCCCCTTCAAGACGCCCCGGCGCGCCAGGAGGCCGGACGCACCAGACACCGGGCCCTCCGGGTGTTGAAAACACGTCGGCACCGGGAGCCTGCCTTCCGCTGAGGACGGAAGGCCGCGCCCGGTGCCGCGAGTCACGCCAGGGAGGAGGAAGCGGAGCGCCTACCAGCGCGTCCCGCCCTTGCTGGAGGAGCCGGAGCTCTTGCCCGTGTTCCATCCGCCACCGCCGCTGCTGCTGCCGCTGCTCCGGCCACTGCCGCTGCTGCTCCCGCTGCTGCCGCTGCTGCTCCGGCTGCCGCCACCGGGGCTGCTCCAGCCGCCACCGCTGCTGCTTCCACTGCTGCTGCCGCTGTTGCTGCTGCCGCTGTTGCTCCTGCCGCTGTTGCTGCTCCCGCTGTTGCTGTTGCCCCAGCCGCCGCCGTTGCCACGGTCGTTGTCGTTGTCGTTGTCGCGGCTCTTGCTGGCCGGGGTGTTCCAGCCGCCGCCCTTGTTGTCGTCGCGGTCGTTGTCACGCGAGCTGTTCGCGGCGGGGGCGGCGTTGCTGCGGCCCCAACCGCCGGAGCTGCTGGGAGGCCGGGCACCGGTGCCGTTGCCACCCGGGGGCGGGTTGCGGCCCTGGTGGACGGGGGCCGGAGCGGGGCGCGAGGGGGCGGCGTTGTTGCGGCCGTACCCCGCGGAAGCCCCGTGGGTGTTGTTCCAGCGGTAGCCGCGGCTGCCGCGGTCGTAGGAGTAGCCCGCGCCCCACGAGCCGCGCGGGTAGTAGTCGTGCTGGTGGCGCCCGTGGAGGTTGCAGTAACCGCCGCTGGCGATGGGGTGGTAGTCCCAGTACCAGACCACCGTCGGGCCCCGGTAGTAGTAGACGTTGTCGGTGTAGACGTAGGACGCCTGGGGCGGCTGGTAGTCGTGGACGTGGGCGTAGTCCTCCGGGCACCAGCCGCCGCCGTAGTCGTCGGGGACGGGGTGCGCGCCGGCGAACCGGTACTCCGCCACGGGGGCGACGTAGGCCACGCGACGGACGGGGCGATGCGAGTGGGCCTCGACGACACAGCCGGTCCCCATCAGCAGGGCCAGGGGGACGACCAGGGCGAGCAAGCGGTTCATGACGGGTCTCCTGGCGCGGAAGTGGACCCCCAAAGCGTCCCGCTCCGCAACCTCTGCCCCCACCGACGGCCGGACGCGCTGTTAATTCATCCGGGATGCCTGCCCGCCGGGAAGGGGAGGGGCCCACCTGATATGACACCCGGGTCGCGGCCTCTGGGGGGCCGCGCCGGGAGGCATGCGGATGTCGGATGTGGATTTCGGGCGCGCGATGGGGGCTTCCTGCGCGCTGCACCCGCAGCGGGAGGCCTCGGGCACCTGCGAACGCTGCGGCAACTTCACCTGCGACGCGTGCAGCCTGAACGGCACGTCGCCGCGCTGTCCCTCGTGCCGGGAGCGCTCCGGCGCCACCTTCCCGCTGGACCGGGAGACGTGGACCTTCAGCGCGCTGTGGGACGTGTGCTGGGCGGCGTTCCAGCGCGAGTGGGGCATGCTGTCGATCGCGGTGTTGATCTACCTGGGCGCGGCGTTCGGCGCGCAGTTCCTCATCAACGTGGCCACGGGCATCGGCGTGGCGGTGGACAACGCCGTCGTGACCGTGGTGCTGAGCCTGGTGGGGCTGGTCGCGCAGCAGCTGGTGCAGGGCCTGGTGCAGCTGGGCCTCCTGCGCGTCTGCTTCGACGTGCTGCAGGGCAGCCGCGTGGACCTGGCGCGCCTCTTCAGCCAGATGCACAAGGCGGTGCCCTACGCGCTGACGATGCTCCTCGTCTTCGCCGTCCTGCTGCCGGTCATCATCGTGGTCGCGCTGGTCGTCGTCGGGGCCGTCGGGACGGGCGTGCTCCCCAGCTTCGAAAAGGGCGTGTCCACGGAGGAGATGACCGAAGGGCTGATGCGCGGCATGGGCGTGCTGGGGCTGGGGTTCCTGGTGCTGGTGGGGCCGCTCACGTACCTGCTGCTGCCGCTGTACCTGGTCCAGCCGGAGCTCACCTACGACGACGTGCCGCCCTCGCCCGTGGAGGTGCTGCGCCGCAGCTGGGAGGCCGCGCGGGGCCAGCGGCTGGGCATGCTGGGCGTGGGGCTCGCGGCGGGAGCCGTCATGGTGGCGGGGGTCCTCGCGTGCTGCGTGGGCTTCATCCCCGGCATGGCGCTGGCCCAGCTGCTCGTCGCGGGGATGTACCTGACGCTGCGCGCTCCACGCGACGCTGGCGCGGAGTCCTTCCCGGGCTGAGGCCTCACGGGAAGGGACAGCGCGCCTTCGCGAAGGATGCGAAGGCGCGCGGAGGAGCACCGGCCTCAGTGCACCAGCCGCTCGGAGGAACCCGAGCGGGGCGCGGCGACCTTGCCCAGGCACGCGAGGATGTGCTCGCGGTACTCGGACAGCTCGCGCAGGCCGCACAGCATCCACCGGCCGCCAATCACCAGCGTGGGCACGCCGCGCACGCCGCGGCTGCCGGCCAGCCGGTGCTCGTCGTAGATGAGCCGGCGCGTCTCCTCCGAACGGAAGGCCGCGGAGAACTGGTTCATGGACAGGCCCACGCGCGACGCCAGCTCGAACACCACGTCCGAGCGCGACACGTTCACGCCCTGCTCCAGCGCCGCGCGCTGCATGGCCCGGGCGAGGAAGGCCCGCGCCTGCGGCCCCTGCAACCGCGCCGCCTCCAGCGCCGCCAGCGCCGGAACGCTGGAGCGCGGCGGATCACCGCCCAGCCACAGGTCCGTGGAGAGCAGCGAGGCGGTGGGGTCGGGTTCGCGCTGCGCGCGCTTCACCTCCTCCACCAGCCCGCGCACTTCGCGCTCCGTGGGCAGCACGTCGTGCAGACGCAGGGAGTAGGGACGCACGCTCCAGCGGACGGCGTCGCCAAACTCCTGGCGAAGCACCTCCAACCGTTGGTCGGCGAGGTAGCACCAGGCGCAAAGCACATCCTGGTAGACGGTGATCTGCAGCGGCTTGTGCAGCGTTTTCATCGGGGGTCGCCAGATTAGAGGCGCATCCCCGTCGCTGCCAACACCCCCGGACAATCCGCGCCAGGATGCATTCCCGTATTCCTGAGGAGCATCCAAGGCACCGTGCGCACCGTGAAGCCCCGCACGCACGCCATGAAGCAGGCGGGCAGGCACAGGGACACTGCTTGCGTGCCTGCTGTCACACCACGGCTCAGGACGCGCGGCCCGCCCGGGCCATCAACACGCTGCCCCGGGTCCCCGCATACACCAACGCGTGCTCCACGATGTTGCCCGCGATGTCCTGACCGGTGGCGCCCTCCAGGCCCTCGAAGCCGGGGCTGGAGTTGATCTCCATCAGGCGCGGGCCCTCGCGGCCCTCCAGCATGTCCACGCCCGCGACCTCCAGGCCGATGATGCGCGCCGCCTTCACCGCGGCCTCCACGTAGGCGGGGGGCAGGGTGATGGCGCGGCCCTCGCCGCCGCGGTGGATGTTGGAGCGGAACTCGCCCTTCTTCGCCTTGCGGCGCATGGCGCCCACCACGGTGTCGCCCACCACCAGCGCGCGCACGTCGCGGCCCTCGCTCTCCGCGACGAACTCCTGGAGGACGATCTCCTGGCCCAGGTCCCAGAAGGTGTCGAGGATGGTCTGCACCTCCGGCAGCGTGTGGGCAATCATCACGCCCACGCCCTGGGTGCCCTTGATCAGCTTGATGATGACGGGCAGGCCGCCCACCTCCTGCACCAGCTTGCGCACGTTGCCGCGGTCATGCGCCATCACCGTCCGGGGCATGTCCAGGCCCGCGCGGGCGAGGAACTGGAGCGCGCGCAGCTTGTCGCGGCTGCGCGCGATGGCCGTGGGCGGGTTGAGCACCGGCACGTCCATCATCTCGAAGTGGTTCACCACCGCCAGGCCGTACGCGGTGATGGACGCGCCGATGCGCGGAATCACCACGTCCACGCCCTTCACCTCCGCGCCGCGGTAGGTCATGCGCGGCTTGCCGCGGGCCAGCAACAGGCAGCAGCGCAGCGTGTCGAAGACGAGCGGGCGGTGGCCCCGGGCCTTGATGGCCTCCACCAGCCGGCGGGTCGAGTACAGCGAGCGCTTGCGGGACAGGATGGCCACGGTCTTCTTCGCGCGGGGCCGCTTGGGTCGCGGCGCGTCACCGCGCTCGGGTGCCTGTGCGCCAGGCGGGACCGGCGCCTTCTTCGGCTGGGCTTTTCGGGGGGGCATGCGGGGCGCGGGACACTAGCACGCACGGGCGAGGAGGCACGGCAGTGGGGAACCCTTTGCTATCCTCGCGTTCACTGATGACCGCCCCCAACCCCCATCCCGACGACATCCACACCAACCCAGGAGACGTCGGACTCGAACTGTCCTCCCAGTCCTCCCTGCTGGGGGAGACGCAGGTGGTGGATCCGCGCGCCACCGTGAAGCTGCACAAGTGCCGGCTCCTGGTGACGTCGGGGCCGGACACCGGGCGCTCCATGGCCAGCGACAAGGAGCGGCTTCGCTGCGGCGCCCACCCGGGCAACGACCTGGTGCTGGTGGAGGACCGCACCGCCAGCCGCCACCACTTCGAGGTGCAGTACACCGAGCGCGGCTACCTCCTGGTGGACCTGAACTCCACCAACGGCACCTTCCTGGACGGCCGGCGCATTGAGCGGGCCTACCTGTCCCCCGGCTCGCAGATCCGCGCCGGCTCCTCCGTCATCACCTTCGCCCCCCTGGACGAAGAGGTGGCGGTGGAGCCCGACCGCGAGGGCGAGCTGTGCGGCATGGTGGGCCAGAGCGTGAAGATGCGGCAGGTGTTCGGGCTCATCAAGCGCATCGCGCCCATGGACGTGTCCGTCATCATCCAGGGGGAGACGGGCACGGGGAAGGAGCTGGTCTCCAGCGCCATCCACGAGCTGTCCGGCCGCAAGAAGGGCCCCATGGTGGTGCTGGACTGCGGCGCCATCCCGCCCAACCTCATCGAGAGCGAGCTGTTCGGCCATGAGAAGGGCGCCTTCACCGGCGCGACCTCCAGCCGCCCTGGCGCCTTCGAGCGCGCGCAAGGGGGCACCATCTTCCTGGACGAGCTGGGCGAGCTGCGCCTGGACCTGCAGCCGAAGCTCTTGCGCGTCCTGGAGAACCGCGAGGTGCGCCGGGTGGGCGGCAACGACGTCATCGAGGTGGACTGCCGCGTCATCGCCGCGACCCACCGCGACCTGGTGAAGGAGATCGCCGCGGGCAACTTCCGCGAGGACCTCTACTTCCGCCTGTCCGTCATCCACATCCAGCTGCCGCCCCTGCGCCAGCGCCGGGACGACATCCCGCTCATCCTCAAGCGGGCGCTGGCGGAGCCGGAGGTGGTGGAGACGCACGGCCGCAAGCGCTTCTCCGCGGAGGCCCTGGGGCTGCTCATGGCCTACGCGTGGCCCGGCAACGTGCGCGAGCTGATGAACGTCCTCTCCCACGTGCTGACCTTCTCCGACGAGGGCGAGGAGATATTGCCCTCCCACCTGCCCCCGCGCGTCCGGGGCCAGGCCCGCGAGGGGCCGCTGCCCTTCAACGAGCACCTGGCCTTCAAGGACGCCAAGGAGCAGCTCTTGGAGAACTTCGAGCGCGAGTACGTCACCAGCGTCCTCACCCGCTGCGAGGGCAACCTGTCCCGCGCCGCCCGGGAGAGCGGCCTGCACCGCAAGTCCATCGAGCGGCTGGTGAAGAAGTATCAGCTCGACGCCAAGGGCCTGAAGCCGCGCTGAAACATCGCCGTCGCATGGTTTTCACGGAGGGTGTGTCTTCCCCGGGAAGTTTCCAAGGAGGACCGACCTCTGCGACAATCCAGGTCCCCCTTTGGACCCCGACGCGGTGTGTCGGCGGTCACTTGACGGATACTGCGAGACTCCCCGGTCCCGCAGGATGAGCTTCCGTATGAGCGCACGATCCCCCCGTGAAGCAGGCGAGTCCGGCCAGGCCCTGGTGGAGGCCGCGCTGTCGCTGCCACTGGTCGTGTTCCTGGTTCTGGGTGCGCTGCAGCTCTCCCTGATGATGCAGGCGCGGGTGATGACGCACTACGCGGCCTTCCGGGCGACGCGCGCGGGCAGCGTGGCGCACGGGGACTGCGAGCGGATGACCCACGCGGCCATCCTGGCGCTGATTCCGACCTTCCATTCCTTCCTGGGGACGGGGACGGGGTCGCTCAACGGCCCGCTGGGCCGCGCCGCCGGTTCGGACGCGCCCCGGATGCTGGCGAACGCGTTCGCGGCGCGGATGAACAACCGCTACGCGGGCTCCGGCAGCCCGGGTCCGGGCCTGGACGGCGCCCACAACCGCAGCATCGTCTGGATTCTGCGGGACATCGTGGGCGGCGGCATCGACAGTCCCCAGGACAGGGACTTCGACCGGCCGGGGCACCTGCGGCGGCTGGAGGTGCAGCTGGTGTTCTGGTACCCGCTGCGCATCCCATTCGCCAACTGGGTGATGTCGCGCATGTTCCTGGCGCACTTCCGCTTGCGCTCCTACACGGGCGCCGCGAACCCGCTGCTGCTCGCGGAGCGCGACGCCAACTGGAACGGCAGTGACGTGACGGCGGTGCACGACCTGGACGGCGAGCTGGGCGCGGAGCTGGCGGACCGCGTGAACGCCCGGCAGTACGTCTTCCCCATCATCACCACGTTCACCATGCGGATGATGACGCCCGTGAAGTCGCGCCACTTCGCCACCATGACCTGTCCCCGGTGAAAGCCATGAAGCGCTCCTCCCCCCAGCGCGGTCAGACCCTGGTGCTGTTCGTCCTCAGCATGCTGCTGCTGGTCCTCATGGTGGGCCTCACGCTGTCCTTCTCCATGAAGATCCGTGAGCGCATCGAATTGCAGACGGTCGCGGACGCGACCGCCTACTCCAACGCGGTGGCCACGGCGCGCACGTTCAACAACATCGCCGTCATCAACCGCACGGAGATTGCCCACATGGTGGCGGAAGCGGGTGCCGCCAGCCTCCTGAGCTGGGCCAGCCTCTACCGGGCGGAGATCCGCACGGCCAACGCGGGGTTCGCCTCCTGGCTCCCCGCGTACCAGGCCTCCATCGCGTCGGGGTGTCCCTGCGCGTGGAACAACGGCGTCTGCTTCCGCAGGTGCCAGTGCGGCAACCTGGGCGTGGCGGACCTGGGCATGCTGATGGGCCGCCTGCAGTTGGAGGATGCGCGCCTGGAGGCGGTCTTCCAGGCGACAGACCCCATGGTGGGCTGGCAGATGCGCATGCACCATATCGCCGCGGGCGCGCTCTATGCGTCGGCCCTGGAGGAGTACGAGGACCTGGAGAACACGGTCCACGACCAGCGCTTCGCCAGCAAGATCCTCGGGGACATCGTGGGCCGGCAGAACCCGCGCGACGCGGGGTGGCGCGTGCCGCCGGCGGGCAACACGTCCAAGCACGAGCTGTCCAACAACACGTCCTGCGTGGGCGATGGGGCCGTGTGCTATCCGCTGCCCGCGACGGTGGCCCACCTGGTGGATGCCGCCATGGGCAGCCGCGGCTTCCACTTCGTGACCTCCCGGCGGGTGGATCAGGGCGACTACGCCGCCCACAACGCGAACCTGCTCTACGTCATCTTCCCGCCGGACAGTGTGCAGGTGACGGTCGCGCAGGGGGCCGGCTTCTTCGGCAAGCCCGGCTACCAGTACCCGATGCTGCCGCCCTACTCGCCCGCGGTGACCGCGCAGGACGAAGGGGTCCTCACGTATGCGTACAACCACGTGGCGCACGGCGGAGACCCGGTCCTGTGCCCCCCGGTGGCGGGAGGCACCGTCCCGGTCATGGCCCAGGTGGCCTACAGCAGCGGGATGTTCCCGATGCCCATGCACATCTGGTCGCTGGGCGCGGATCCCAACCCCTTCATGAACCACTTCCTGACGCCTCCCTGTCTGGGAGGTGTCTCCAGCTGCATGGGCGTCTGGCCGCCGTTCCTGGACTACAACCAGCTGGAGATGTTCCCGAACGGCGACGACAACAACTACGGGCAGCCCAAGAACTTCGCCATCCTCCAGCGCGACCGCACGGCGATGCCCGCCGGCCAGCAGGACCCCTGGAACCTCGCCTTCCGCTTCCGCTTCGAGGCGGCCAATCCCAACCCGAACGCGGGCCGGTTCGACAACCGCTCCGTCACGATGGCGGACGGCACGCCGCTGGGCGTGCAGACCGCGCTGTCCACCGGCATCGCCTACTACCACCGGGGACGCAGCCTCTCCTTCTCCCACTGGAGCGAGCCGCCCAACCTGCTCAACCCCTATTGGCGGGCCACGCTGGTGCCCGTGGACACGGACAAGACGGGCCTGCAGGACGCCATCAACAGCCTGGGGGCCAGCTCCCCGGTCTCCGCCCAGACCGTGGAAGCGCTCCGGGACGTCGGCTTCAAGGGGTTCCAGTGATGAATGCCATCGCTCGCGGGCCGCGCTCGTCCCGAGGCCAGTCCATCGTCGAAGCCGCCATCGGGGTGACGCTCTTCATCACGGTGCTCATCTTCGGCATCCACTTCGCCGAGGTGGGCTTCCTGTCCCTCAAGGTGCAGGAGGCCGCCATCTCCGCGCTGTGGGACGGCACGCACGGGCAGATGCACAACATCCCGGCGACCTATGGCGAGGCCCATGACTCCATGCGGGATGCCGCCCAGAACGCCCAGGGCCGCTACGCGGACTTCAACGGCCTGTCCCGCGTCGACCACGGCAACGGCATCACCCAGGTCTTCACCCGGGGGACGGGGATGCGGGTGAGCTGTGAACAGAACGGGGCCGTGGACTGGGCGGGCGCCCTGGTCACCCAGCTGGTGTACCGGGACGAGGGCGGGACCGCCTGTAACGCCCAGGCCTCCCTGAGCGCCTGGAACATCCCCCGGACCTTCCTCGACAAGGGGACGGAAGGGGGCCTGTACAAAGAGCAGCACCTGGCGGACGTGGAGAGCAACCTCCAGGTGTGCGCGGTGGGACGCGCGGTCGGTGGCCAGTGCAACAGCCGCTTCTCCATGCTGGTGGATGACTGGGGGCTGTCCAACGAGGTCGAATCCGCGACCTGCCTCCTCTTCCAGGACAAGCCCTTCCCCTGCACGAACGTGCCCTTCTACCTGGCGGCCCACGCCGTCTACGAGCCCACGGCCATCCTCATCCCGCGCCACGCCTCCAGGCTCGTGATGGAGGCGCTCTTCTGGAACCCGTTGCCGCCCCTGGCGCTGAAGGACATGGAAGCGACCTTCTGGATGAGCGCCGCGGGTGAGGAGACCCACTTCATCCAGATTCCTCCGCCGTTGATGGACCCCATCTCCATGACCTGGCCGACCAGCCCGGGGTCGATCGCGGGCTACACCTCTCCGGGGTATGGGCTTGGCTACGCGGACCGGACCCTGAACGGTGGCTGTTTCCTGGGAAAGGATTGCGACTGAGCATGCGCTCCTGGCATTGGAACAACGCGAGCCATTGGGCGCGGGCATTGGGTCTGGGGGTCCTCCTCGCCATGACCGCGGC
The DNA here is from genome assembly GCF_042231735.1 of Corallococcus exercitus. GTDB lineage: Bacteria > Myxococcota > Myxococcia > Myxococcales > Myxococcaceae > Corallococcus > Corallococcus exercitus_B. The sequence goes on along the minus strand of NZ_CP102577.1, from coordinate 6,293,986 downwards.
CCGCGCGGACCACGAGTCCTGTGAGATGCGCTGCAGCAGCAAGGACCAGGAAGGGCTGCAGAACTGCATGAGCGCCTGCCCCGCCCCGGGGGACGTCAGTTCGAAGAAGATGGACAGCTTTCGCAACTGCGCCTCGCGCTGCACGGCGAAGTTCCAGGAACAGTTCAAGGCCTGCAGCGACAGCTGCCCCAAGCCGCCGGATGGTCAGGGGCCCCGGAAGGCCAAGTCCGTGCGCGCGGCGCGCTCCAGGAAATGAGAGGCGCCTCCGGAATGAAGCGGGTCCTGCGAGGCCTGGTGCTGGTGTGGGGGCTGCTCGGCGCGGAAGGGGCCTGGGCGCAGCGGGCCAACTTCTCCTGGGACGTTCCCAAGACGGTGAGCGTGGTGGACATCCCGGGCTCGGTGGACGCCAACGGGGTCCCCGTGAAGCTGCGCGCGGTGCGCAGCAAGGAGAAGCTGGAGGTCATCCTCCAGCACGTGGTGAACCGCTTCGAGGACTGGGGGTTCCTCGTGCCCCCAGGCCACAAGCAGCCGCAGTTGATGCGTGAGCCGATGATCACCGCCATCGACACGCGCCAGCTCATTTCCTACACGGCCATCCTCCAGCCCAACCCGGATGGGACGACCACCGTCATCGTGGGGGAGGCGTACTTCTCGCAGTTCCGGCGTCCAGGGGCTTCCGGGCTCCCGGTCATGCCGGGCGGTTCGAAGGAGGTGACCGCCGAGACCGAGGGAACCCGCACGACCACCTATACGGTCACGGGCAAGACGGTCGCGGAGGTCGACGCCTTCTACCGGGAGGAGCTGGGCCGGCGCGGGTTCAAGGAAGTCCAGCCCCGCCTGTTCCGCTCCTCCGGGGAAGAGCTCCAACTGCACGTGGGCGTCACCAAGGAAGGCCCCGTGGCGGTGCGCCTCATCCGCCGGGCGGCACTTCCGGACGACGGGTTGTCCCCGGGCGAATGACGCCCTGGAAGAGGGAAGACGAGACCGACATGAAGACGCGAATCGCGGTGCGGGGCTGGTTGGGACTGATGGCGCTGGGCGCGGTGCTGGTGGCGCCCCAGGGGCTTGCGCAGACGTGCGACGAGAAGTGCTCCGTCAGCGCCGGCTCCACGCTCCAGGCCTGTGTGAGGAAGTGCCCCGCGAAGGACAAGTCGTGCAATGAGAAGTGCACCAAGGCCTTCCAGTCCGCGAAGGCCAAGTGCACCAAGAAGTGTCCCAAGGGCAAGGGCAAGTCCACGCCCCAGCCGCACACGCACGAACACGGCGACGACCACCACGACGAGTGAGTCCGCGCGTGGATTGAAGGGCCGGCGGGAGGGTGTTACGGGCGCTGCCAGCCATGAGCGACGCCCCCTCCCGCAAGGACCTCGACGCCACCGTCCACCTGCCGCGCACGGAGTTCCCCATGAAGGGGAACCTGGGCCAGCTCGAACCGCGCCTGCTCGCCTGGTGGCAGGAGCAGGGCGTGTGGAAGCAGCTGCTCGCGAAGAACGCGGGCCGTGAGCCCTTCGTGCTGGCGGACGGGCCGCCGTACGCCAACGGCCACCTGCATGCCGGGCATGCGCTCAACAAGGTGCTGAAGGACATCGTGGTGAAGTTCCGGAACCTCTCCGGGCGCCCGTGTGACTTCATCCCCGGCTGGGACACCCACGGTCTGCCCATCGAGCAGGCGGTGGAGAAGCGCCTCAAGGAACAGAAGCTGGACAAGCGCACGCTGTCGCGCGACGCGCTGCTGGAGCGCTGTCGCGAGTACGCGCTGGAGTTCGTGGACATCCAGCGCGCGGAGTTCCAGCGGCTGGGCGTGTTCGGGACGTGGGACGCGCCCTACCGGACGCTCGACTTCAGCTACGAGGCGCAAGAGGTGCGCGAGCTGGCCGCGTTCGCGCGCCGGGGCATGCTGTACCGGCGCAAGAAGCCCGTGGCGTGGTGCCTCCAGGACCAGACCGCGCTCGCCGAGGCGGAGGTGGAGTACGCGGAGCACACGTCGCCGTCCGTGTACGTGGCCTTCGACGCGGGACCGGCGCTGCTGGACAAGCTGCCGCAGCTGAAGGGGCAGCGCGTGTCCTTCGTCATCTGGACCACGACGCCGTGGACGCTGCCGGCCAACCTGGCCATCGCCGTCAACCCCACGTTCGAATACGTCTTCTACCGGCTGGAGGACCGCGTCCTCTGTGTCGCGAAGGACCTGCTGGCGAAGGTGCTGGCGGAGGTGAAGTCGGACGAGCTCGCGGTGAAGCACGTGCAGCTCCCCACGGGAGAGGTGTCGTCACCGGCGCTGGTGGATCCCTCCCGCATCCTCGCGTACGCGACGGGCGAGGACCTGGAGCACGTGACGTATCAGCACCCGTTCTACGAACGGCAGGGGCGCGTGGTGCTGGGCGAGCACGTCACGCTGGAGGCGGGCACGGGGCTGGTGCACACGGCGCCGGGGCATGGCCAGGAGGACTACGAGGTCGGCCTGAAGTACGGCCTGGACATCTACAACCCGGTGCGCGCGGACGGCCGCTACGACGACACGGTGGGCGAGGTGCTCGCGGGCCGGCGCGTGTTCGACGTGAACCCGGTGGTGCTGGACCTGCTGGTGCAGCGGGGCGCGCTGCTCAATGACAAGTCAGACACCGTCACGCACAGCTATCCGCACTGCTGGCGCTGCCACCAGCCGGTCATCCAGGCGGCGACCTACCAGTGGTTCATCCCGATGGATGCGCCCTTCCACGGCACGCAGACGTTCCGGCAGGTGGTGCTGGAGCAGGTGGACAAGGTGCGGTGGGTGCCGTCGTGGGGACAGTCGCGGATCCGCGGCATGCTGGAGGGCCGTCCGGACTGGTGCATCAGCCGGCAGCGCAGCTGGGGCGTGCCCATTCCCATCGCGTACTGCGACGGGTGCGACGACGCGGTGGTGTCCCCGGAGGTGATGGAGCGCGTGGCGGCGGCGGTGGAGAAGGAGGGCGCGGGCGTGTGGTACCGCACGCCGGTGAAGGAGTTCCTCGGGGAGGGCTTCACGTGCCCGCGCTGCGGCCAGGGCGAGTTCCACCGCGAGACGGACATCCTGGATGTGTGGTTCGACTCGGCGTGCATGGCGTCCGCGGTGCTGGAGAAGCGGCAGCGCGTGCCGGCGGACCTGTTCCTGGAGGGGAGCGACCAGCACCGGGGCTGGTTCCATTCCTCGCTGCTGGTGTCGGTGGGCACGCGCGACGTGGCGCCCTACAAGGCCTGTCTCACGCATGGCTTCGTGGTGGATGGCCAGGGCGAGAAGATGTCCAAGAGCCGGGGCAACACGGTGGCGCCGGACAAGGTCATCCAGCAGTACGGCGCGGAGGTGCTGCGGCTGTGGGTGGCGGCGAGCGACTATCGCAACGACGTGCGCCTGTCGGACGGCATCCTCAAGGGGCTGTCGGAGGGCTACCGGAAGATCCGCAACACGCTGCGGTACGCGCTGGGCAACCTGCACGACTTCGACCCGGCGAAGGACGCGGTGGCACCAGAGGCGTTGTTGCCCCTGGACCAGTGGGCGCGCGGACGGCTGGCGCAGGTGGCCGCGCGCGTGCGTCAGGCCTACGAGGACTATGAGTTCCACCTCGTCTACGCGACGGTGGTGGACTTCTGCGCCAATGATTTGTCGGCCGTGTACTTCGACATCCTGAAGGACCGGCTCTACACGGCGAAGCAGGACGGGCCCGCGCGGCGTGGGGCGCAGACCGTGCTCCACGAGGTGCTCACGGTGCTGCTGCCGCTCCTGGCGCCGGTGATGAGCTTCACGGCGGAGGAGGCCTGGCAGCACCTGCCCGGTGAGCGCGCGAAGAGCGTGTTCCTGGCGGGCTTCGCGGAGGTGATGGCCGCGATGCCGCCGGAGCTGGAGGCGCGCTACACGAAGCTCTTCGCGGTGCGCGGCGCGGTGCAGGGCGTGCTGGAGGTGGCGCGGCGGGACAAGCGCATCGGCGCGTCGCTGGAGGCGCGCGTGGTGCTGAGCGCCACGGGCGCGGTGCGGGAGGTGCTGGAGGCGCACCTCGCGGAGCTGCCCGGGCTGTTCATCGTGAGCCAGGTGGAGCTGGCGGAGGCTCCGTCAGAGGCCGCGAAGGCGCTGGACGTTTCACAGACCTTCGGTGACGGCGCTTCGCTCTCCGTGGAGGTGCTTCCGGCGCTGGGCACCAAGTGCCCCCGCTGCTGGGTGTATTCCGAAGCGGTGGGGCAGGGCGGGGACGTGTGCCTCAAGTGCCGTGAGGCGTTGGGCTGAGTCCGCAGGAGGCATCCACGCCACCTCTCGCAATGGCGTGGATGCCCTGGCACACACTACCTGAACGAGGAGGTCACGGTCCGAATGGGCGTGCACGTCCTCTGCGCCCATGGGGTGTGGGTGTGCTTGTCATTGACGCAGATCTTCTTTTTGCACTCACCGCGCCCGCTGGCGGCTCCACCGTGCCGGTTCTCACCCAGTTGGGCGTTGAACCCTGTTCCATGGGTGACCGAGCAGAGGCTGGTGCCGTAGTCTTCCTTTTTGTTTCCATCCAGGGAATGGCGGTAGTGGCGCTCATTGACTGGCGTCAGTTTGATCATGTAGTCCGCCCTGTAGCGCATGATGCAGTCGTGTGCTCCGCCAAAGACGGATTCGGTTCCGTCCTCCTCGCATCGAGTCGCGACCATGGGGACGCCCACCAGCGGAGGCTCGTCCGTGGGCAGAAGCGGTGCGGAAGTGATGATTTCGACCCTGCCCGCGACAGTCGAGCCGGGTGGGTCGTACTGCGCCTCCACAACGCCGTTCGCTGCGGCGGTCCAGAGCGCGGTGAAGTACCCCCCTTCGCCGTGGTGGGGAACATTGACCGTGTGGGCGAGCTCGTGAGCGACCGCGAATGAAAGCGCGGGCGCTGGCGTGTCTGAGGCAATCGCCACGAGCAGGATGTCCTTGGGCGTGCCTGGGCCTCCAGAAGTCTGTGAGACGCCATGCTTCGGTCCGCGGTCCGCCATGATGACCAGGTGCTGGTCGTTGTTATGGGGGGCACCCCTGGCGGAGTTGATGATGCGGGTGGTGAGCTCGAAGTCTTCATTCCCAACCTCATGGACCTTGAGTCCCGTAAGGCTCTGGAAAAGAGTGATGCCTGCCTTTTCCGCGCCCCCGACGGCATTGCCCATCTTGTTGTTGAGGAAGTAGTCCACGTCTTGGTTGCGGGTGCGGACGTGCGTCCCCTTGAGGACGAATCCCCGGTACTCCTCGTACAGCGTCAAGCCATCTCCCGCATGGCCGTCTCCGAAACCCGCGCCCAAGGTGTCAGAGTCGTCGTTGTCCGCGAGCGAGGTGCTCTGGTTGTCGCTCTTCCACTTGTCCGCGATCTTGGAGGTGGGGGTGCGCTTGGGAATGAGCAGGGGGCCCGGTACGAACGGAAGAGGAGTGCCGGGGGTGCTGGCAGGGTCGTCCAGCACGGCGAGCACGACTTTTCCATCCTCGGTCAGTCCTTCGGCAACGACTTCCCCATAGCTCCCGAAGTCAAATGACGACACTTCAGCCTGGGCCTCGGTGTAGGTCCCCAGGGGAGTTTGCACCGTCGCGGCGCTGACGAACTCAAGTCCAAGCGCGGCATTCCGGGGTTGCTCGAACTGGAGGTCTTTGTAGGAGACGCCTGGAAGCGGAACCGGGAACGGAAGGGCAGAGCGCCGGCTGTTTGAAGCAATGCCTTCAACCTCCGAGGAGATGACGTGGAAGGTGATCTGCTTGAAGCTGGTCGCGGTTGAACCTTCCTTCGGTACAGCCCGTGCCTTCACCTTGAGGAAAGAGCCCGCCTGGGGCGGAGTCTCAGAGGACGTCAGGGACGTCCCGACGACGGGTTCGATGTGCGCACGCGGTAGCCAGTCGTCATGGTTCTCCGCGCTCAAGACGAGATCCAACTCGTCACTCTTGGGCCGGAGATCCCACTCGATGTCCCACTCCACGGGGAGGACGCCGTAGGGCAGGGGATTCGGGATGCTCTCCAGGACCGCGTTCTCGGTGGTGAGGAGGTGCTTCGTCCCGTGGATGCGCAGGGGGGCGTCGACCGCGGGGAGGTCGAAGACGAAGTGACTTCCAAACACGAAAGAGCTCAGGTGGTACCACGCGAGCGATACGTCACCCGTGAAGCCGTCCAGGTGTTTCACCGTCCCGGTGCACGGAGCGCCGGAGAATGGCGTCAGTTGCATCTGGTAGGTGCTGTCCGAGAGAAGCTCCATCATGGTCGTCTGAGCGGCGAGGCTTTCCGCGCACCGGCCCTCCATGGTCATGGTTGTCATCCCCATGAAGGTGACCTCTTCGGTGTGGCTGATGTTGTAGAAGCCTTGCTTGATGTCGACGAACGCGAGGTTCGACGGTGGAAACATGGTGACTTCGATGGGAGCGAAGTACGTCAGGTCCGCCTTCCAGTCGTGCGTGTTGTAGGGGCCCGTCCACACGCCGCTCGACTTGCTTCGGGCCTTCAGCACACCCACCCATTTGGGAACGCCCTGGACCCGGCTCGCGGGCGTCTCCAGTCGCTGGAGAACCGATGGCAGAGGAGGCGAGGCAGATTCCTCGGGCGGCGCATCCTGCGCGGTGCATGCCCCAAGGAGTGCAAGTCCAATCGTGAGGATTTGGCGAGGCTGGATTTTCATGCTGGGGACGTTTGCCTGATGAAGGGGTCTGGCGTTGCCAGTCTTCATACGCTTCCCAGTTCAATTCCTGGTCCTTGCCTTCGATTTATTCCCAGACGTCTGCTTTCTAGCCGGGCTGTTCCAGCCTGCGCAGCGTGTCCACCAGGTTCTGCATGCGTTCGTGGTGCGTGCCGGGCCAGAAGACGCGCTGGCAGCCGGGGCACTGTTGGAAGTGGCGGTGGCGCTGGGCCACGCCTTCCGGGATGCGGCCCTGCACTTCATCCGGCGTCGCGGTGGACAGCGGCGCGTTGCAGGCGATGCAGCGGGAGAAGGGGTGCATGCGCGACGTCAGGCCGTAGCGCCGCACCACCTCCACCAGCTGGTGCGCCGGGTCGGTGGCTCGCGGGTAGTAGCCGTGCACCACCTCCGAACGCTTCAGCAGGCCCAGGTCGCGCGTGAGCAGCACTCGCGATTCGTCGTGGGACAGGCGCGCCAGCAGGTCGTCCGCGTAATCGTTGCGCCAGAGCGTGTCGAAGCCGAGCATCCGCAGGAAGCCCGACAGCCGCCCCAAGCCCACGTCCAGGATGAAGCGCGGCAGCTCCGGGAGCGGCACCGGGACCGAGGCCGGATACACGTCCACGTTCGTGCCCGCCTCCGCGCGGTGTCCGAAGCCCACCGGCTCGCCATCCACCAACACGACGTCCACTTCCGGGTGCGGCGGTCCCAGCGACTCGATGAGGTCCTTCACCGAAGGGCTGCCTTGCAGCACGTGCGTGAACACCCGCCCCCGGCGCTCCGGTGTGACGAAATCGTTCAGTGCGCCGTGGAACCGCACCGTGAGCTGCCGTGCTGACATCGTGGACTCCTCACGTCCTGCTGCGTCTTGGCCCGTGCTCCGCGATGTCTTTCTCTGAATCCCAGCCTTCCCCAGCTTCGGGACGGTGAAACTCTCGGATTCTTGAAGGTTGGAGAAAGCAATCATCACGGGCCGTCAGGGGACAGCCTTTCTGAAAACTTCTATAATCACGCATCAGTCGGCGCGCCGAAGCCGGTGGATCACCCCCTCGACCCCCCTCGGAAGCAAGGATCCAGGTCCCTGTATGGCCATGAAGTTCCCCCCGTTCCTCCGCCCGTTCGTGGCGCTGGGTTTCCTGGCGCTCGCTTGCGGCCCGGGTGACGAGCCCGTCGCTCCCCCTGACTCGGGGACCTCGGTTGATGCTGGCACTCGCACCGACGCGGGCGACACCGTGGACGCTGGCGGTACCGGTGACGCGGGCACTGCCGTGGACGCCGGATCCGACGTGGACTCGGGCCCTGGTGACGCAGGCACCGCGGTCGACGCGGGCACGTCGGTGGACGCGGGTTCGACCGTCGATGCGGGTACTTCGACTGATGCGGGCACTTCGACCGATGCGGGTTCGACGACGGATGCCGGCTCGGCGACCGACGCGGGCACTTCGACCGACGCGGGCACTTCGACCGACGCGGGCTCGGAGACCGACGCGGGCACTTCGACCGACGCGGGCTCCTCGACCGACGGCGGCTCCGCGACGGACGCGGGCACGGATGGCGGTTCGGACTCCGACGGTGGCTACACGCAGATCCGCCTGATGGCGTCCAACCTCACCAGCGGCAACGGTCAGAACTATGACCCGGGCCATGGCATCCGGCTCATGCAGGGCGTGGATCCCGACATCGTGATGATCCAGGAGTTCAACTACAAGTCGAACTCCGCTGCGGACATCCGCGCCATGGTCGACACGGCCTTCGGCACGGGCTTCTACTACTATCGCGAAACCGGCGCGCAGATCCCCAACGGCGTCATCAGCCGCTACCCCATCATCGAGTCCGGCGAGTGGACGGACACCCAGGTGTCCAACCGCGACTTCGCCTGGGCGCGCATCGACATCCCGGGCCCTCGCGACCTCTGGGTCGTCAGCGTGCACCTGCTCACCAGGAACGCCAGCGTTCGCAACACGGAGGCCAGCAACCTCGTGAAGCTCATCAAGGCTCACATCCCCGATAACGCCTACCTTGCCATCGGCGGTGACTTCAACACCCGTAGCACCTCGGAGGCCTGCTTCAGCTCCTTCAGCGCCGTGGTGAACGCCTCGGGTCCCTGGCCCGCGGACAACAAGGGAAGCAACATCAACACCAACGCCAGCCGCGAGGAGCCGTATGACCACGTGCTGGTGGACCAGGACCTGGACCAGTACCGCGTCCCCACGGTGATCGGAGCAAACAGCTTCTCACCCGGGCTCGTGCTCGACAGCCGCGTCTACACGCCCATCTCCGACATCTCCCCGGCGATGAACAGCGACAGCGGTGCCTCCAGCATGCAGCACATGGGCGTCCTGAAGACGTTCCGCACGCCCAACTTCTAGACGGCGTGCAGGTGACGCGGGCCGGTCATCGGGAAACCCCCGGTGCCCGGCCCGTGCCGTTTCAGAAGAGGTTGCTCCACTTGTGCCGGTTGCGCTCCAGGAAGCGCGCCACCGGCGGGATGCGGGCCACCAGCGGCGTCAGCACGAACACCGCGCCCAACCGCAGCGGCTTGATGACCTGCGTGGCCACGTAGGCCGCGCCCCACGCGCCCGCCTGAGCGCCGGTGCCCTCCGGCTGGAAGCCGGCGCGGATGGCCGCCCAGAAGCCCACCAGCGACAGGCCGAAGCTCAGCCAGTACAGGGCAAAGGCCACCGGGCCGTACTCCAGCAGCAGCGCCTTGAAGCGCGCCATCAGCGACGGCTTCGCCGTGGGGGGCGTGGTGGTTCCGGGTGGGGCAATGTCGGGAGCGGAAGGTTTCACGTCGGGCTCAACAGGCGCCATGGGCGCACCATGCCCGAAACGCGCGGCCTCCGGGAGACAGAGGACAGGCGGGCTGGCGGGCCCCGGCCCGGGTCCGGGTTGTCAGGGCTCCCGGGGGCGCGATAGAGGTTCGGGCACCGCATGAAAGCCTCCCTCCGCCTCCTCCTCGTGGTGGTCCTCGCCGTGCTGGCGGCGGATCAGGTGACCAAGTACCTGGCCGTGTCCCGGCTGACGGAAGCGCTGGATGGCCGCAGCGGCATGGCGCGCGTGTCCGGCTTCCTGAGCGAGCAGAACCTGGACAACGACCCTCCGGTGGAGGGCGTGTTCCGCAAGAACACCCGGCCGTACCGCTTCATCGAGGACTACTGGCACTTCCGCTACGTGGAGAACCCGGGCGCGGCGTGGGGCATGTTCTCCAACCTGCCGGACACCGCGCGCAAGGCGTTCTTCCACGTGGTGAGCCTGGTGGCGCTGGCGTTCATCCTGGTGCTGTACCGCAAGACGGAGCCGTCGCAGAAGATGGTGCGCGTGGCGCTGGCGCTCATCACCGGCGGCGCGCTGGGCAACTTCGTGGACCGGCTCATCCGGGGCTACGTCATCGACTTCATCGACTGGCACTGGCGCAACCAGCCGGGCATGCGCTGGCCCACGTTCAACGTGGCGGACGCGGCCATCTGCGTGGGCGTGGCGCTGATGCTGCTGGACTCGCTGCGCCGGCCGGAAGCCGTGGCCACGCCCCCTCTGCCGCAGGGCAGCAGCGCCCAGCCGTGACGCGCGGGGGTGGGCTGGTATAAGCCCACTCCGTGCCGCGCAAATACGCCATCCTCCTCGCCCTCACGCTGGGCGTCATCGTGCTGGACCAGTGGACGAAGTACCTGGTCGTGCGGGACCTCACCACCCGCTTCGACGGGGCCACCACGCTGTCGGAGCGGCTGGGCGCGTTCTATACGCCCGCCGAGGAACCCGGCCGCAGGGGCCTGCACTTCCAGCCGAAGACGCACGTGGAGGTGGCGGAGAACTTCTTCCGCCTGCGCTACGCGGAGAACCCGGGCGCGGCGTGGGGCATGTTCAAGAACCTGGCCCCGAACGTGCGCGGCCCGCTCTTCCACCTGGTGAGCGTGGGCGCGGTGCTGCTCATCGTCTTCTACTTCCGGAAGCTGTCCGGCACGGACCCCGCGGAGGTGTGGGCGCTGTGGGGCCTGCCGCTGGTGCTGGGCGGCGCGCTGGGCAACTACATCGACCGCGTGGCGCGGGCCTTCGTCATCGATTTCCTGGAGGCCCATTGGTACGACAAGGCCGCGTGGCCGTCGTTCAACGTCGCGGACATGGCCATCTGCATCGGCGTGGGCATGCTCGTGGTGGATTCCTTCGTGCGCAAGGAGAAGCCAGAGGCCTCCGCCCCCGTGAAGGCTTCGTGAAAGCCTGGAGGTCCCCATGCTCCCCGTCCTGCTGCGCCTGACCTTCACCAGCCTGTGGATGCAGCTGTTGCTGTACGCCGCCGCGGTGGGCGTCGTGGCCTCCGTCGCCGTCAACGGCTGGAAGGGCACGCTGGGGCCGGTGGATGAAAAGACGGGCAAGGAGGGGCCCGCGCCGCTCCAGGACAAGCTGCTGCGCGCGGCGGGGTTCGCGGTGGTGGGCGGCTTCCTCGCGTACTTCGGCCTGAAGTACGCGCTGCCCGCGGAGGCCTTCCCCGGCGGCAAGGGGGAGGGCATCCCGCTGCACACCTACGGCGTGCTCCTGGCCCTGGGCTTCGTCACCGCCGTGTCGGTGGCGGGCCGGCTGGCGCAGGACGAGTGGCGCCGCGTGTCCTTCGTGGAAGGCCGGGGCCAGGTGGACACGGAGGGGCCCCAGAAGCGCGAGCAGGTGCTGGACCTGGCGTTCTGGGTGCTGGTGGGCGGGCTCGTGGGCAGCCGCGTGCTGTTCGTGCTGGTGAACTGGCAGGACTACGCGCGCGACTGGACGCAGGCCTTCTCCCTGGGCGGCGGGCTGGTGTTCTACGGCGGCCTGATGGGCGCGGGGCTGGCGGCGTTCCTCTTCGCTCGCAAGCACGACCTGGACTTCCTGCGGCTGGCGGACGTGTGCATCCCCACGGTGTCGCTGGGGCAGTGCCTGGGGCGCCTGGGGTGCTTCTCCGCCGGGTGCTGCTGGGGCGACATGGCGGGGAGCCACTCGCACACGGGCGTCACCTTCCCGGGCTCCGGGCTGGCGCAGGACCTGTTCGGCCGGCTGGGGGGAGCGTCCAGCCTGGCGTACGGCTCGCAGGCCGGGGATGACCGCTTCGTGGTGGAGGCCACCGGGCAGGTGCTGCACCAGGCGGCGCCGGGCGCGGTGCGCATCTCCGACTGGGTGGCCCAGCACGGCACCACGCTGCCGGTGTACCCCACGCAGCTCTTCGAGTCGGTGGGGCAGCTGGTGCTCTTCGTGGCGCTCCTGTACGCGCGCCGCTTCCGCCGCTTCCACGGGCACATCTTCGCCCTGTGGCTGATGGCCTACGCCGTCCTGCGCACCACGGTGGAGCTGTTCCGGGGCGACGTGGAGCGCGGCACCCTGCACGGGCTGCTGGAGTCGCTGGGGGCCCAGGGGCTGGCCGGGGCGGTGCCCCTGGAGGCCTGGTACAACGTGTCCACCAGCCAGTTCATCTCCCTGTGCATGTTCACCTTCGGTGCGCTGTTGATGGCGCGCCACCGGCCGGCGGGTGAGCCGGCTGGCCTGGGGCCGACACCGTCGGCGGCCTGAGGTTGCGAGCCGCGCCCGGGTTGGGGACACTCGCGGGAACATGCCGCCGCCCGACAACGCCCGGCCCGCCGCCAAAGGTGGGGGCCGGCCCGCGCAGGACGCCAGTTCCTCCAGCGAAGCCGCCCTTCACGAATGTGAGGAGCTGGAGGCGGCCATCGCGGAGCTGCGCCACAGCTACGAGCAGTACTTCATGGGCATGGAGCGCCAGGCGCCCATCCGCGCGCATGAAGATTTGAAGAAGCGGATGCTGAAGCTCAAGGGGGCCTTCATCCGCAGCACGTCGGTGAAGTTCCGCGTGCAGAGCCTCCACAACAAGTTCCTCACCTACGAGCGGCTGTGGGTGCGCACGCTCCAGGAGATTGAGGCCGGCACCTACCGCCGCGACCTGGCCAAGGCCCGCCGCCGCGCCGGAGCGAAGCAGCCCGGTGCCACGGGCGACCGCCAGAAGGGCGTGGTGGAGCTCACCGAAGAAGTCGACGACATGGACTTCGAGGAGATTGAAGAGCTCACCGGCCGCAGGCCCATCAACGAGCCGAAGCTCGCCTCGGAGTACCTGGCCGAGCAGCAGGCCGCGGGCGGCACGCCCTTCCGGGGCACGCCCGCGGTGGCCCCCGTCGCGGCGCCGCCGGCCGGTGCGCCCCGGGGCACGCCCGCGGGGCTGGTGCCGCCGAGGCAGGGCGTTCCGGCGGTCTCGCCCGTGAGTGGGCTGCCGTCCATCGCGCCCGTGGGGACCCCGGCGGCGGGGACGTCGAAGCTGCCCTCGGTGACGCCGGCGGTGCCTCCGGGCATGGCCGCCAAGGCTCCGCAGCAGCCCGCGCGTCCGGCGGCTCCCGCGGCGGCGGCGCCCCGTCCCGCGGCGGCGGGCCCGGGTGGCGGCATGTCCGACGACAAGCTGCGCGCGGTGTACGACGCGTACGTCACCGCGAAGCGCCGCTGCCAGGAGGACACGTCCAAGCTGTCCTACGAGTCGGTGGCCGCCACGCTGCGCAAGCAGGTGCCGGAGCTGCTCAAGCAGCACAACGCGAAGGCCGTGGAGTTCAAGGTCGTCATCAAGGACGGCAAGGCCTCGCTCAAGGCCGTGCCCAAGTAGCGGAAGGCACGCCATGAACCAGGACCTGGAGTCGCTCAAGGCGCGGGTGGCGCGCCTGTCGGTGATGATCTTCGACATCGACGGCACGCTCACCGACGGCCGCATCTTCTGGGTGCCCAACTCCGGCTGGACGCAGATGTACAGCGTGCGCGACGGCATGGGCATCAAGCGCCTGCAGGAGGTGGGCATCGAGGTGGCCGCCATCTCCGGCGGCGACAGCCTCTCCGCGCAGATGCGCATGCAGTCGCTGGGCTTGCGCCACGTGCACTTCGGCAGCCAGGACAAGGTGGCGCACTTCGAGAGGCTGCTCGGCATCCTCAACGTGTCCGCGGAGCACTGCGGCTACATGGGTGACGAGGTGGTGGACCTGCCGCTGCTCAACGCGGTGGGCTTCTCCGCCACCGTGCCCGAGGCTCCGGATGAGGTGCGCGCGAAGGTGCACTACGTGGCCCAGCGCGCCGCGGGCTTCGGCGCCGCGCGCGAGGTGTGTGAGTTCATCCTGAAGCACCGCGCGCGCTCCGCGCCGTGAACTGAAGAGGGGAAGCACCGCATGAAGAGGGGGGAGGGTGGAGTGGCGGCGTCCACGCCCTGAGGGCATGACCCTCCCGACCTGGGACAGGCCCGGGCGGGTACAGCGCGTGGAATGCGGGGCCCTTCTGCCCCACCGTCAAACCGGTGGGACGGGAAAGATGCCCAAACGTTCGCTCCTGGAAACGCCTGCTTCCCCATCGTCAGTCCAGGTTGTCGCTCCCCAGGCCCGTTCCTACCTTGCGCTGCCTGATGGCCGGTGTGCGGCCCGAGACACGAGGGAGGCGACGTGGGGATGCGGCGGAGGTGGCTCGGACTGGCAGCGGTCGTGGGGCTCGCCGTGTCCACGGGATGCGGGCAGTCCCCCGAGGATTCCGAAGCGCGGCTCGCGGTGCTGGAGGCCGAGGGCAAGCAGATGGACCAGGCCCTGGACGCGGTCGAGGACCGGCTCCTGGGCAGCCAGGGACGGCTGGCCATGTGGAACGAGCTGGGGCGGCGTCACCAGGAGGTGAGCGCCATCCAGTGCAAGGTGTCCGACGCCCACATCGCCGCCATCCTGAAGCATGAGGACAAGCAGAACCAGAAGGCGCGCATGGTCAAGCAGCGCAACTCCATGGCGTCCGTGGACACCTCCGTGCTCACCTCCGGCAAGGTGCCCGCGCAGCAGCGCAGCAACTGAGGCGCGACGTCTAGCCGGGGATGCGCGCGGTGCGCTCGCGCATGCGCTTCTCCACCGCGATGACGCCCCGGAGGAAGATGCCGGGCGCCAGCCGCCGCAGCCGCCAGAACCAGCGCGCGTCCGCCATGGGCAGCACGTGCGGCGCGCCCCGGTCCACCGCCTTGAGCAGCCGCTCGGCGACCCACTCCGGTCCAATCCTCGACTGGTCCACCAGCTTCACGCTCATGCGGCGCGTCTCCGGGTCGGAGTAGGGCGCGGCCGCCGAGGCGATGTTGGTGCGGAAGAACGTGGGGCACGCCACCGTGACGCCCAGCCCCAGCGGCTGCAGCTCCGCGTAGAGCGTCTCCGACAGCGCGACGACGGCCGCCTTGGACGTGTTGTAGGCCGCCAGGTTCGGCGCGTACACGAGCCCCGCCGCGGACGCGATGTTGAGCACGTGGCCGGAGCCCTGCTTGCGAAGCCGGGGCACGAACGCGTGGCAGCCGTGGATGACGCCCCACAGGTTCACGTCCAGCACGCGCTTCCACTCGGACAGGGGCAGCGTGCCCACCGCGCCTCCGGTGGCGACGCCCGCGTTGTTCACCACCAGGTCCACGCCGCCGAAGGCGTCATCCACGGCGCGCGCCAGGCCCTCCACGGCGTCCGCGTCCGTCACGTCGCACGGGTGCACGCGCGCCTCGCCGCCCAGCGCGGTGACGCGGCGGGCGGTCTCCTCCGCGCTGGCCGCGTTCACGTCCGACACCATCACCCGCGCCTGCCGGGCCGCCAGGGCTTCACACAGCGCACGGCCAAGGCCACTGCCGGCGCCCGTCACCACCGCGCGAGGACGAGAGGGAAGGCTCATGGTTTCGGGACTCCTGGGAGGTGAAGGAAGGGCGTGACACGGGCAGGGCTAGCACGCCCGGCGAAACGCTGGCCACGACTGGTGGTCGCTTTCCCGTGAATCCGGTTCCAGACGAGCGGGCAGGCGGGCGCACGGTTCGTGACCCGGGGTCGGAAGTTGGCTAGAACCCACGGCCGTGCAACGCGCCTTGGTGGCAGCAATGGCAGTCGTGGCGGCGGGGCTCCTGGTGGGATGCAACGACCTGGAGAACTGCGGCTCGACGCCGGTGGACATCACCCGCACCGACGGGGGGCTCTACCGTTGTGTGACGTCCGAGGATTGCCCCCGGACGTCGCGCGTCTCCGTGTGCGTGACGGACGTCTCCTCGGAGCGCGAGTGCGTGCGCTGCGACGAGACGCGCTGCGTGCGCCTCATCCCGGAGGCGTGCCAATGACGCGGCGGTGGTCGCGTTGGGCCTGCGTGCTCGCGGTGGGGGCGCTCGCCGTCACCGGGTGCCGCGACAAGCCGGTGGACCACATGCAGCGCGCCCGCGACGCCATCTTCGAGAAGCGTCCGGACGAAGCGCTGGTGGAGTACCGCAAGGCCTACGACATGCTCCTGCGCGACGAGTCCCCGGAGGCGCTGGTGATGCGCGCCCGGGCGCTCAAGGGCGCCGCGGACGTGTACTGGCTGGAGCAGCGCAAGGTGAAGGAGGCGGTGAGCGTCTACCGCCAGCTCATCCAGCAGTGCCCGGAGTCCCCGGAGGCGCTGGACGCGCGCATCATCCTGGCGGAGCTGCTGCGGGTGCACTACCGCGACCTGCGCGGTTCCATTGATCAGCTCACCGCCGCGCTGCACCGCAACCCGCCGCAGAGCGCGGAGCTGCAGTACCAGGTGGCGAAGACGTACTTCGAGCTCCAGGACTATCCGCAGTGCGAGCTGGAGGCGAAGAAGCTGCCGGACCGCTTCGCCACCAGCCCCTACGTGGACGACGCGCTCTTCCTCCAGGCGCAGGCCCTGGCCATGGTGGAGGGCAAGCGCCAGGAAGCGCTGCGCACCTACGCGGACCTGCGCACGCGCTTCCCGGACTCGGAGCTGGCGCCGTACGCCCTCTTCGAGATGGGCAAGCTGCGCGCGGACGCGGGCGACAACGAGAAGGCCATCGAGACCTGGGTGGAGTGCCTGAAGACGCACCCGGATCCGTCGCTCGTGCAGGACGCCATCGGCCGGGCGCGCCGCCGCCTGGCCAACCTCACGGTGGAGGGCATTGGCAAGAAGGAGGTGGCGTTCGACCGCAGCAAGCAGGCGCGCACCTCCGTGGAAGCCATGGGCGGCAGCGCCGAGGAAGCCGCCCGCGACCGCGGCGACTGACTTCTGGCGTGGGAGGCATTCACATGAACGTGCTGGTGACAGGGGCCACGGCGGGCATCGGGCAGGCCATCGCGCGCCGCTTCGTGAAGGAGGGGGCGCGCGTCATCGCCACCGGGCGGCGCGGCGACCGGCTGGAGGCGCTCCAGGCGGAGCTGGGCGAGCGGCTGCTGCCGGTGACGCTGGACGTGACGGACAAGGCCGCGGTGAAGGCGGTGTTCGCGTCACTGCCGGCGGACTTCGCGCAGGTGGACGTGCTGGTGAACAACGCGGGGCTCGCGCTGGGGCTGGAGCCCGCGCAGGCGGCGCGGCTGGAGGACTGGGACGTGGTGGTGGACACCAACGTGAAGGGCCTCCTGTACTGCACGCGTGAAGCACTTACGGGCATGGTGGCGCGCGACCGGGGGCACGTCATCAACATCGGCTCCATCGCGGGCGAGTTCCCGTACCCGGGCGGCAACGTGTACGGCGCGACGAAGGCGTTCGTGCATCAGTTCACGCTCAACCTGCGCGCGGACCTGCACGGCACCGCGGTGCGCGTGACGGACATCCAGCCGGGCCTGCTGGGCGGCACGGAGTTCTCCAACGTGCGCTTCCGCGGCGACGACGCGAAGGCCGCCTCGCTCTACAACAACACCCAGCCGCTCACGCCCGACGACGTCGCGGACACGGTGTACTGGGTGGCCACGCGGCCCGCGCACGTGAACATCAACGTCATCTCCATGATGCCGGTGGCGCAGGCCTTCGGGCCGCTGCTGGTGAAGCGCGGCGGCTAGCCCGGCACGGGCAGCGCGGCTTCCAGGAGCGGCGCGGGCACCGACGGGTCGTCCGCGTCCGCCACCAGCAGCACGTGGACGCGGCCGCCCTCCACGCGCGCGTCCACGCCCTCCAGCTTCACGGGCACGTCCACCGCGTCCAGGTACACGGGCGTGCCATCCGGCGCGAGCACGCCCACCGCCGAACCCGCCACCGGCCCATCCGCCACGCGGTCCTTCGAGGCCTCCGCCGTGGCGGTGAATACCACCCGCCCGTCCGGCAGCGGCGACGCGTCCGTGAAGGACAGCCGCACGCCATGGGCCTCGCCCAGCTCCCAGCGGCGCACGGTGCGCACGGCCTCCGGCCCCAACACGCCCGCGTCCAGGCTGGCCAGCACGCGGTCCAGGTCCAGGTCCACCAGCGCGTCCACGCCGCCCTCGCCGTTGCCCCGGTTGAGCAGCCGCAGCCGCTTGCCCGCCACCGCCGCGCCCTCCACGTTGAGCGCCACCAGCTCCCGCTCCAGCTGCACGTAGAGCGACGTGCAGTCCACCGTGAGCGGCGCTCCCGCGAGCGTCCCGTCCGCGTTCAGGGGCAGCACCGACGCCCGGCGCCGCGCGGGCGTGGACCCCGAGGGCAGCGCCAGCAGCGCCCCGTGCGCGAACGGCGCGGACGGGCCCAGCCGGCACAGCGCCTCCAGGTCCGGCTTCGCCGCCTTGCGCGCCGCGTGCGCGTCCGGAAGCTCCCCAGGAAAGAGGCGCACGGTGTGGCCCGGCGCGTCCCCCACCGCGGGGAACACGGCCAGGTGGAGCGCGTCATCCGCGACGACGTAGAGCCAGTCCCCCGCGCGCACCAGGCCGCTGGCGGCGGAGACGTGCGCGGGGCGGCCCGGGGTTTCGGGTGCCGCGAGGGTGAGCGTGCGGCGGCGGGTGGTGGGAATCATGGGAGCCCCAGCGTCGCCGACTACAGCAGCGTGCCGCGCAGGAAGAGGCTGGCCGCCGTGAAGTAGATGACGAGTCCGGACACGTCCACCAGCGTGGCCACGAAGGGCGCGGACGCGCTCGCGGGGTCGAAGCCCACGCGCCTGAGGATGAACGGCAGCATGGAGCCGGACAGCGTGCCGAACATCACCACGCCCACCAGCGACACGCCCACCGTCAGGCCGATGACGAACGCATGGTCGCCATAGCTGTGGAACAGGCCCTGCCACACCATCACGCGCAGGAAGCCCACGACGCCCAGCACCAGGCCCAGCGCCAGGCCCGTGCTCAGCTCCCGCCGCGCCACGCGCCACCAGTCCTTCAGCCGCATCTCCGACAGCGCCAGCGACCGGATGATGAGCGTGGTGGCCTGGCTGCCGGAGTTGCCGCCCGAGCTGATGATGAGCGGGATGAAGAGGCTCAGCACGACGGCGCGGGCGATTTCATGCTCGAAGTAGCCCATGGCCGTGGCGGTGAGCATCTCCCCCAGGAAGAGCACCATCAGCCAGCCGGCGCGCTTCTTGAGCATCGCCATGAAGCCCACGTCGAAGTAGGGCGCGTCCAGGGCCTCCATACCGCCGACCTTCTGGATGTCCTCCGTGGCCTCTTCCTGGACCACGTCCACGATGTCGTCCACCGTGACGATGCCCTTCATGCGCCGCTGCTCGTCCACCACGGGCATGGCCATGAAGCTGTGCTCGGAGAAGGTGCGGCTGACCGCCTCCTGGTCCGTGTTCTCCGCCACGGTGATGACGTCGCGAATCATCACGTCCGCCACGCGCTTGTCCGGCGCGGCCTGGAAGAGCTGGCGCAGGGACAGCACGCCCTGCAGCCGCTGCTCCGCGTCCAGCACGTACGCGTAGTAGACGGTCTCCACCTTCTCGCGCGCCTGCTTGCGCAGATACCCGATGGCCTCGTCGATGCTCATGTCCGGGCGCACGCGGGCGAAGCGCGGGTTCATCAGGCCACCCGCGTCGTCCTCCGAGTACGCCAGGAGGACGTTCACCTCGCGGCGGCTGGCGTCGTCCAGCTGCGACAGGATGGCGTCCACCTGCTCCGGCTCCACCGCCTGGACCAGGTCGGCCAGGTCGTCCGGGGGGAGCAGCCGGACCCAGGTGCGGCGCTCGGCGGGGGGGAGGCTGAGGATGAGCTCGCCCTGTTCGCGCGCGGTGAGGCCCAGGAAGAAGTCGTCCGCCACGGCCGGGGGCAGCAGCCGGAACCCCTCCAGGCGCTCGTCCGCGGACAGCACCGCCCAGGCCTCGTGGAGCTCGTCGGGGGACAGCGCGTTCTGGCTCTGGGGACTCTCCACCATGACGACGGCCTCGGAAGAAGGGGGGGAGGGTGCGCGCCGGGATGCATCGCGCGCGGGCCTCTCTACACCCCTGCCGGGGGCGCGGCGAGCGGAAGGCGCGAAACATCGCGAGGAAATCGCGGCTGCCTGCCTGTTCCGTTCAGCCGTCCCCAGAGTCCGCCACAGGGGGCCCGGGCCTGCCTGCCCATGCCGCCCGTGCAGGTGCTCTTCCCGGCGCCCCGGTGGCCTGGGGCGCCGGGGGACAGGTCAGGCCTTCTGCTGGATGAGCTCGACCTTGTAGCCGTCCGGGTCCTCCACGAAGGCGATGACGGTGGTGCCGTGCTTCATGGGGCCGGGCTCGCGGACGACCTTGCCGCCGGCCTGCCGGATGGCGCTGGCGGTGGCGTGGATGTCGCTGACGCCCAGGGCGATGTGGCCGTAGGCGGAGCCCAGCTCGTACTTCGCCGTGTCCCAGTTGTGGGTGAGCTCCAGCGCGGGGTGGGTGTCCTCGGGGCCGTAGCCGACGAAGGCGAGGGTGAACCGGCCGTCCGGGTAGTCCTGGCGGCGCAGGAGCGTCATGCCGAGCACGCGGGTGTAGAAGTCGAGCGACTTCTCCAGGTCGCCGACACGGAGCATGGTGTGGAGGATGCGCATGCGGTGGCTATAACCGCGGCGCGGCGAGCTCCGCCAGCAGCAGCTTCACCGCGCCGCTGGCGTGCCGGGCGGATTGATCCGCATCGACACCCGGGGCCGCCACGAAGCGGGCGTACTTCCGCGCGCCCGCCGCGTCGAGGTCGGCGAATTCCTGCGCCAGGGCGCCGAGGGCCTGCTGGAACAAGGGATCCGCATGAATGGGGCTCTCCCGGATGACCGGAGCGAGTCCCGCCTGTCCTCCGGGCCAGGACTCGACCAGCCAGACGATGTCGTAGGCATCCTTGTTCTTGGGCCGGTTGCGCAGGGCATCCACCTTGGCCGCGAGATAGGCGGCGGGACCGGCGACCCTCAGCCGTTGATGCGTGCGGCCGCCGCCTCCCGGAAGCTCGACGACGACCTCCTTCTCGATGAAGTCCCGGTCGATGAGGGTCCCGGTGGACAGGACCAGCGCGGAGAGCCTTCCTCCCACGACGCCTCCAGGCCGGTACAGCCGGCCTGCCTCGCGTCCGGGCGCCAGGGGGCAGAAGAACTCGACCGTGAGGGGATGGGTGACGCCCCCCGTCCAGCGCCAGCTCGAATGGGGAAGCGGGCGGAAGCCCGCGGACTTCAGGGTGCGTTCCAGCCGCTCGTAGTGGCCCACCTCGCCTTCCACGAGCGCGACCCGCAGACAGAGGTCGAGGTCCTGCGTGCCGATGTGGGGCTCGAGGCCGGGTCCTGGCTCTGGCACGAGCAGGGAGGGAACGAGGCCCCCGATGACGACGACATGGGCGCCCGCGAAGCCGAAGGCACGGACGACATGCACGGCCTCCGCGAGCAGGGCGGACCGGACCGAAGGGTCGTACTCGCCCAGGTGTCCGCCTTCAGTAACCAAGGACCTCCTCGCGGAACCGCCGCGCGAGGTCCTCGCCCCGGCGCTCCGACTGGACGTCCAGGTAGATGCGCACGTGTGGCGCGAGCAGGACGCCATCCCGGGACGTGGACGCCCAGCTGCCGACCTTGCCCGTGTCGTGGATCAACATGAGGTTCGCTCCGCGCTCCGTCACTTCCGCATCCAGGTGCTTCGCCGCCTGCGCCAGGGGCACCTCGGGTGAGATGCGAAGGCGCGACATGGGGACGCTGGTGGGCCCGATGCCGAACATGCTGACCGCGGCGGCTCCCGTGAATGCATGGGCGATGCCTGCCTTGCCGAGCCGCGTGCTGGTCTGCAGCCAGAGCTCCTCGGGACGCCGCGCGTAGAGGGCCACGTGCAGGGAGCGCTCCCAGCGCGTGGCGCGGGCCTGTCGCTCGAGCCAGTCGAGCAGTCCGGTCCGGTCCCGGACGGTGCGCCGCTTCGCGGGACCCCGGCCCTCCGCGCGGACCAGCTCCAGGTGCTCGAGCCAGGTCAGGAGCTTGTGGGCCTGCCCCAAGGACACCGCGGCCTGCTCCGCGAACCGGGAGACGGAGAAAGGCTGCTCCTCCTGGAGGAGCACCTGCACGGCTCGGACGCCGTGGACACCAAGGGTCGCGGAGCCCGCGGTCTTCTCCGGAGCGACGGTGCGGTCCTCCTCGAAGTGGAGCAGCACTCCCCGGGCACGCAGGTGGAGATGTCCGCGCGAGTCCAGATAGCCCACCCCTTGCGCTTCCAGCGCTTCGCGAACGTCCTTCTTGAGCCAGGGGCCAACGACGAAGGGGAGGTCCCGGGACCGTCGCGCCGTCGCGGGACGGTGCGCCCCGAGCAGCAGCGGCAGCTGGTCCACACGGAGGCCGGAGGCGGCTTCCAGCAGGGTGAACGTCGCCACTTCGTGGCCCTCCAGCTCCAGGAAGGGGCGGGACGCGCCGCGGGCCTGGAGCCAGGACCGCGCTGGCAGCCAGCGAATCAGCCTGGGCGGAAGATGGAGGATGGCAGGCATCTTTCACTCGGAGTGGCCCGTGGAAACCCAGGAAGGCCAACGGGTTGGAATCCGTATCTTCATCCTCACCGAAGATTCATTCACGAGTGAAAATGAATTTCAGATGAAAATACACCCGGCGTACCCCATGCCTGGCCGTGCCCCAAGGGCCTGGACGTCATGTGGGGGGCGCTAGCGGCCAGGCGGACGAAGAGCGGCGGCGAGGCACGGCGGACCGCGTGTTATGGAATCCGCCATGAAACACGTTCAAAGCCAGGCCCTCTTCGCCCGTGCGCAGGCGCGCATCCCGGGTGGCGTGAACTCTCCGGTGCGTGCCTTCCGTGGCGTGGGAGGCGACCCCGTCTTCTTCAAGGAAGGCTCCGGCGCTTGGCTCACCGACGTGGACGGCAACCGCTACGTGGACCTCGTGGGCAGCTGGGGCCCGCTCATCCTGGGCCACGCGTACCCGCCCATCGTGGAGGCCATCCTGGAGGCCGCCCGGCGCGGCACCACCTTCGGCGCCCCTGTCGCCGCGGAAGTTGAATTCGCGGAGCTGCTCTGCGCCACGGTGCCCTCCGTGGAGAAGGTGCGCCTCGTGTCCTCCGGCACGGAGGCCACCGTGGCCGCCATCCGCGTGGCGCGCGGCTTCACCGGCCGCGATTACATCCTCAAGTTCGAGGGCTGCTTCCATGGCGCGGGCGACCCGTTCCTCGTGAAGGCGGGCAGCGGCGTGGAGACGCTGGGCCTGCCGGACTCGCCGGGCGTGCCGGCCGCGCTGGCGTCGCTCACGCTCACCGCGCCCTTCAACGACCTGGAGGCCGTGGAGCGCATCTTCAACGAGAAGGGCAAGGACATCGCCTGCGCCATCATCGAGCCCGTGGTGGGCAACATGGGCGTGCTGGTGCCGCGCCCCGGCTACCTCGAAGGGTTGCAGGCGCTCTGCCAGAAGCACGGCGTGCTCTTCGTGCTGGATGAGGTGATGACGGGCTTCCGGCTGGCGCGCGGCGGAGCGCAGGAGCTGTACGGGCTCAAGCCGGACCTGACCACGATGGCCAAGGTGGTGGGCGGCGGCATGCCGCTGGGCGCGTACGGCGGCCGGCGCGACATCATGGCGAAGGTGGCGCCGGAGGGGCCGGTGTACCAGTCCGGCACGCTGTCCGGGAACCCGGTGGCGGTGGCGGCGGGCCTGGCGTGCGTGAAGGCGCTGGCGGCGCCGGGGACGTATCAGCGGCTGGAGCACCTGGGGCTCTTGCTGGAGGAGGGCTTCCGCGCGGAGGCGAAGGCGGCGGGCGTGCCGGTGACGGTGAACCGCGTGGGCAGCATGCTCACGGTGTTCTTCACGGCGGAGCCGGTGTTCGACTACGCGTCCGCGAAGAAGGCGGACACGGCGAAGTTCGGGCGCTTCTTCCACGCGATGCTGCAAGAAGGTGTGTACCTGCCGCCCAGCCAGTTCGAGGCGGCGTTCGTGTCGCTGGCCATCGGCGAGCCGGAGGTGGCGCACGTGCTCGCCGCGGCCCGCAAGGCGTTCCGCGCGCTTGGCGACGCCCGTTGAACCAGAGGCCCTGAGCGGGCCCGTGCGCTTTGGCCCCTACACCCTCGTGCGCCGCATTGGCGCCGGGGGGATGGGGGAGGTCTTCCTCGCGCGCGAGGAGGGCGTGCGGCGCGCGGTCGTGGTGAAGAAGGTGCTGCCGGGGCTGGTGGACAGCCGGCAGTTCGTGGGGCGCTTCCGCGACGAGGCGCGCGTGGTGGTGCGGCTGGCGCACCCGAACATCGCGCGCGTGTACGCGATGGGCGAGGTGGACGGGCAGCTGTTCCTCGCCATGGAGTACGTGCTGGGCAAGACGCTCAGCCGGCTCGCGTACCGGCTGCGGCAGCGTCAGCGGATGATGCCCCTGGGGCCGCTGCTGCAATTGGGACAGCGGCTGTGCGAGGGCCTGGCGTACGCGCACGACGCGACGGACGAGGCGGGGCACCCGCTGCACCTGGTGCACCGCGACCTGTCCCCCGCGAACGTGTGCGTGAGCTACGCGGGCGAGGTGAAGATCATCGACTTCGGCGCGGCGCAGTCCACGCTGAAGGAGCAGCAGACGGCGCCGCGCGTGGTGATTGGCAACCTCACGTACATGGCGCCGGAGCAGGCCCGCAAGCGTACGGTGGACCGCAGGGCGGACCTGTACGCGGTGGGCGTGGTGCTGTGGGAGTTGTTCGCGTGGAAGCCGCTGTCGCAGCGGGGTGATCCGCTGGAGCGCTGGCGGCGCGCGGCCTATCCGCAGTGGGAGCCGGCGGGGCGCTACCGGCCGGACCTGCCGCGCGCGGTGGACGCGTTCCTCGCGCGGGCGCTCGCGTCCGAGCCGAACGACCGCTTCCCCACGGCGACGGCGATGGCGGAGGCGCTGGGCGCGCTGAAGGAGAAGCTGGCGCCCAACGTGACGGATCAAGACCTGGTGCGGCTGATGTCGGCGGCCTTCCCGCGCGAGAAGGTCATCGAGCAGCAGGTGCTGGACGACCTGCTGCGCGAGCAGCCCGAGCGCGCGAGCACGCGGCAGGAGTTCCCGTCGGTGCTCGCGCCGCCTGGAGCGCAGGACGTGGCGGAGGCGCTCCGCGCGCAGGAGGACATCGCGACGGAGGCGCTGGACGCGGCGAAGCTGCGGCGGGCGGAGAGCACCCGCGCGGGCCAGGAGACGGAGGCGCTGGACGCCGTGAAGCCGCCGTCTGAATACGCCAGCGCGGGCCAGGAGACGGAGGCGCTGGACGCCGTGAAGCCGCCGTCGGAGTACGCCAGCGTGGGTGAGCGGACCGAGGCGCTGGACGCGGCGAAGGTGGAGCAGGCGCTGCGCGCGGCGGCGGCGCAGAGGCCCTGGGTGGAGCCCGGCGATGAGTCCGGTCTGCCGCGCAAGGCGCCACCGGTGCGGCTGCACAACCAGGAGGTCACCAAGGACGCCTGGGTGCCGGGCATCGGCGCGGCGGAGCCCACCGCGCCGGGACTTCCGCCCCAGACCCCGGAGCCGGGCACGGGCGGTGGCGGTTCCTCCACGCCGGATCATCTTCTCCAGACCCCGGAGCCGGGCACGGGCGGTGGCGGTTCCTCCACGCCGGATCATCTTCTCCAGCCCCTGGAGCCGGGCACGGGCGGTGGCGGTTCCTCCACGCCGGATCATCCTCTCCAGACCCCGGAGCCGGGCACGGACGGTGGAGTGGCCACCGCGCCCGGACAGGCCCCCCGGTCCGCGTGGACTCCCGGTCCCGGCGAGGACGAGCCCACCCCGCGCGAGCCTCCCGCCCACCTGGACTCCCCGGCCGGCCCGGGCTCCGAGGACACCACCGACCCGGGGGAGGGGACCCCTGAGGTCGCGGATTCCCTCCCGGGCAGGCAGGCCCCGGCGGAACAACCGTCTCGGCCGGATTGGAATCCGGGCCCGGACGCGGAAGACTCCGCTACACATCTTCGAGCGTTTCACCGTGAGGGGCCCCCCCCGGCCCCGGAGGACTCCCCCATGCAGAACCGCCCCTCGCGCCCGGGCTGGACTCCCGGCGCAGGCAGTGAGGACTCCACGACCAACGAGCGCCCCTCACGCAAGAGCGCCACGGGCCTGCCCGCCGCCGGCAACACCGGCTGGACCCCGGGCTCCGGCGAGGACGACGCCACCGAGGGCGCCGGCCCCTCGCCCATGGCCCTGCGCCCCGACACCGACGACGCGGACGACGAGAGCACCGACGTCGACAAGCCCGGCCGCTCCAAGGCGAGCCCGGCACCGCGCGCCCCCGCCTCCCCGTCGCGTCCCCAGACCTCCGTCGGCGCCGCGCCGCAGTCCCGTCCCCAGACCTCCGTGGGTGCCGCCCCGCAGTCGCGCGCCCCCGAGGCGTTCCCGGACGCCACCCGCCCCATGTCCCAGGAGGAGCTGCCCGTTCCCTGGAAGCCCCAGGGCGCGGGCGAGGCCACCGAGGCCCTGGAGGCCGCGAAGATCTTCGGCGCCCTGTCCCAGACGACCGGCAACCTGCCGGCCTACCTCGACGAGAAGGCGACCCCCTACGTCGCGCCCAAGGAGGCCCCGCGCCGCCAGGCCCCCGTCGTCGACGAGCGGCCCCACGAGACCCGCCCCATGCAGGTGCGGACCAAGACGCGCGAAACGCTCGTGGGCTACGACATGGACATCTCCGCGGCCCTCAAGGAAGCGGAGCTGAAGCGCCGCGAGGCCGAGCTCGCCGAACAGAAGCGCAACAAGAAGAAGAAGCCCGCGAAGTCCACGGGCGGCAGCCCGCTCGCGGGCCTGTGGCCCATCCCGCCCCAATACCGCTTCTGGGCCATGCTCCTGGTGGTCGCCCTGGCGTGCGCCCTGGGCTTCGGCGTGATGTGGCTCTTCCTCAACGCCGACGGCGCCTGAACCCGCGACTTGTGCCGCTCACGCGTCTGTCAGGCGCCCATCAGGGCAGGGGCGGCGCCGCGGGCGGTTCCAGCGGCAGGAAGAGCCGGAAGATGGTGCCCTTGCCCGTCTCCGGCGTGTCCAGCGACACCTGGCCCAGGTGCGAATCCATGATGCGCTTCACCAGGGCGAGCCCCAGCCCGGTGCCCTGCGCCTTGGTGGTGAAGAAGGGCTCGAAGACGCGCGTGCGCAGCTCCAGCGGGATGCCCGGCCCCGTGTCGCAGATCTCCACCTGGACGCCGGCCCGGTCCATCCACGCCTTGCGCGCCACCACGCGCAGCGTGCCGCCCTGGGGCATGGCCTGCACGGCGTTGAGCGCGATGTTGAGGAAGCACTGGCGGATGAGCCGCTCGTCCACCGTCACCGGCGGCACGCCGTCCTCCATCACCCACTCCACCCGCACCGGATGCGGCGAGGTGGCGCCCACGTCGGAGAGCGCGCTGCCCACCGCCTCCTCCAGCAGCTGCGACACGGACACCGGATACGGGTGCGGCGACGGAGGCCGCGCGAAGGTGAGCAGGTCCGCGACCATGCGGTCCAGCCGGTCCGCCTCCTCCCCCACGATGTCCAGCAGCGGCGTCGCCGCGCTCTCCGGGCCGACGATGCGGCGGATGGTGGCCACGGAGTTGAAGATGGCGCCCAGGGGGTTGCGCACCTCGTGGGCCACCACCGCGGACAGCTCGCCCAGCGCGGCCAGGCGCTCGCGGTTCACCAGCTGCTCCTGCGTGCGCGCCAGCTTCGCGTAGCTCTGCTTCAGGTCCTCCACCAGCCGCGCGCCCTCCAGCGCCAGCGACAGCTGGTTGGCGATGGCGTCCGCCCGCTCCAGCTCCGCGGCCGTGAAGCGGCGCGGCCGGCGCGTCTCCACCATCACCGCCACGCCCACCATCTGGTCGTGCACGGCGAGCGGCAGCACCATGTACGCCATGCCCTCCGCGGCCTGGCGCAGCTCGTCGTTCAGCCGCACCTCCGTGCTCGCGTCCTCCACCCGGAGCGGCTGGCGCGTGCGGAACACCTGACCCGCGAGCGAGTTCGACGACAGGTCCAGCGGCACCTCGCGCCCCAACAGCTCCGGGTGGCCGCCCGTCGCGGCGCGGATGGCCAGCCGCTGGCCCTCGGCGTCCGGCAAGAGCACGTACGCGTCCGGCACGTCCACGATGCGCGCCAGGCTGGTGACGCCCGTGGCCAGCAGCCGGTCCAGCTCCAGCGTGGCCGCCAGCGCCTTGCCCACCTCGTGCATCAGCGCCAGGTCCTCCGCGCGGCCGCGCACCTCGTCCAGCAGCCGGTGGGATTCAATGGCCGCCGCGAAGTGCGTGCCCATGGCCTGGAGCGTCTCCACCTCCAGCGCGGTGAGCCGCCGCCGCGCGTGGAACAGCACGCTCAACGTGCCCACGCCCCGCGAGCGCACCCGCAGCGGCACCGACACCAGCGTCTGGAACGCCAGCGCCCGGAGCGCGTCGCGCGTGGGCGCGGGACACGCCTCCGCTTCCAGCACCTGCACCGCGTCCGGCATCCCGCCCGGACGGGGAAGCGAGCCCAGCCGCGCGCGGCGCACGCGCGCCACCGCGTCCTCGGACAGGCCGCGCGAGTAGACCAGCTCCAGGGGCTCGCCCGGCTCATGCCGCGTGTCCGCGGGCAAGAGCAGGCACACCGCGTCGCAGCCCAGCAGGCCGGAGATCTCCTCCGTGCCGGAGCCGAAGAAGGCGCGCGGGTGCGGCGCGGCCGCGGCCTGCGCCGCCAGCCGTCCCAGCGCGGTGAGCGCCGTGGCGCGCACGCTCAGCCGCTGGATGGTGCGCGCCGCGTCCAGCGCGGAGGACACCTGCTGGCCGAACAGCCGCACCGCGGCCACGTCCTCCTCGCTCAGCCACTCCGAGGCCAGCACCAGCATGGCCATGGGCGCGTTCTCCACGTCGATGCGCACGCCCACCGCCCGGTGCGTCTCCGCGCGGCGGAACACCGCCAGCACCGCGTCCATGCGCGCCTCGGACACGAACCGGGACGCCTCCACGCCCAGGTCCTCCACCCACGCGTCGCCGTCGCGCCAGGTGCGCACCAGCGCGGGTGCCCAGCCGCCGGGGGCCTCCGCCCGCACGCGGCCGCCCAGCGCCGGCGCGTGCGGCACCAGCCGGGGGGCCAGCCCCGCCACGGACAGCTCCACGCCCACGCCCCGGGGCGTCAGCCACGCGAAGCCCAGCTCCAGCGCCTCCAGCCCCCGGAACACCTCCTCGCGCACCGCGTCCTCGGAGTGCAGCGCGCGCACCGCGCTCCCCAGCTCCGCCAGCCGCCGCAGCACCATGCGGCGCCGCACGCGGCAGGTCACGTCGCGCACCTGCACCACCCAATCCCGGGCATGCGGATGCACCGTCAGCTCCACGCGCACCCCGCTGCCCGCGACGTGCAGCCACGCCTCGTAGGTGCCCGCCGCCGGCGCCGTGCCCAGCCGCCGCGCGAGCCGGTCCGCCGGGTCCTCCAGGGGCCCCGGCTCCCAGAGGAGCGCCGTCACCGGCTGCCCCACCAGCAACTCACGCGCGACGCCCGTCAGGCGCGACATCGCGGGGTTCGCGTGCACGAGCAGGCCGTCCCGAAGCACGAACACGCCCAGGGGCATGTCGTCGAAGAGGCGGTACACCGCCTCGGGCTCCTCGGAAACCGTCCCCACCCGACGGTTCGTGCGCTCTGGGCTCCTCACCACCCCACCTTCGCACCCCTGGCTGCCGCGGTGAAGCCACCCCCGCCCGTCAATCGCCCACCAGCGCACAACAGCCGGTCCCGCCTCTGGACCGGCGCGGCGTTGCGAGACCTGGCACGTCCGCAAACCCTCTCATGGTCCCCCAACCCAAATCCTTGCATGTATTGACACTGCCGGTGAGAGCATTTAGAAACATGGAATTGTAACAGCGCGGCTTGAACCGGATTCCGATGTCTTTCGCTTCCGCCAGGAATCCCGGGGGCCGCGCCTTCCGAGGGGGATGTCTTGAACCTGCCCCACGCGACTTCCGGCGTCATCGTCCAGCAGCAGGACGGGGCCTTCTTCCTCCTGGACACCGAGGGGGGAGAGGTCTTCCGGGTCAACGAGACCGCCGCGCGCATCTTCGAGCTGTGCCAGGGCGGCACGTCCCTGGACGGGGCGGTGGCGTCGCTGGCGCTGCGGCTGGGCGCCGCGGGCCAGGAAGAGGCCATCCGCGCGGACGTCCAACGCACCGTGACGCAGTTCCAGGAGCTGGGGCTGTGCGAGCCCTCGCGTCCCGTCTGACCTTCCGCCGTCCGCTGTAGCGCCTTTTCCCTCGTGAGAGGGACAGGCCGGGCCATGTCCTGGCCTTTGGGAATCCCGTGTGCCCGGGTCGCCCCGGGTGCGCGTGATGCCAGACGTGAGACGTCTCATCACGGCTGGAATGAAGCACCGGTGTGTTGGCAGGCAATGTCAGACCTCCTGTCCACACTCCGCCATGTTTCACCGCAGTGGCAGTGAACGCAGCAATCCATCCCAGGAGAAACACCATGTACATCCAGTCCGAGATCGTCCGCGTGACCGCGTCGTCCGACAAGTGCACCTGCTCCGGCGGCATGGGCGTCCTCACGACGACCACGAGCGCGGAGTAGCCACTCCCGTCGTTTCCCGAGTCCCAAACCCAAACCCAGGAGAACCACCATGTACATCCAGTCCGAGATCGTCCGCGTTTCCGCCGCCACCGACAAGTGCACCTGCTCCAACGGCATGGGCACCGTGATCATCAACGCGGAGTAACGCGTTTCATGGCCGGGAGGAGGGCCTCGGTCCTCCTCCCGGCTGTGTCTCTCCTCGAGCGCGCCGACACGCCCCGCCCATGCTGCCCGCATCCACGCAGGTGTTGCTCTTCACCCAGGCGGACGTCGGCGGACACGCGCTCTTTCGCGTCGTGCCCGTGGAGGTGTCCGTGCGCCCCGGCCAGGGACGGCTGTGGACGGACGTGTCGCGGGGCAATGCCTTCACCCCGGCGTGGCAGGACCATGCGCGCCACCTGTCGGCGGTGGGCCGCGCGCGCTACGCGCTGCCGTGGGAACAGACGGACCTGCACGTCTCGCCGCGCGGCCGGAACGTGACGCTGGATGGCCGGAGCGCGTCGCTGCCGCTGTTCGTCGCGTGGGTGGCGCTGCTCGCGGGGCTGCCGCTGCCGTCGCCCTTCCTGGGCACGGGCGTGGCGCTGGAGGCGCATGGGGAGCGGCTCGCGCCCGCGCCGCGCGAGTTCCTGCAGGGAAAGCTGGCCGTGGCGCAGGCCTACGTGACGCAGGTGTTTCCGCGGGCGGGGCGGGTGACGGTGTTCGTGCCGGAGGGGAGCGGGTTCGACCCGGCGCCCCTGACGGCGCTGGACGTGCGGCCGGTGCCCACGCTCACGAAGGCGGTGGATGCGGTGCTGGGGCTGAAGCGTCACGCCGATGAGGCCGGCGCCGGGGGAGGGGTGGGGGGATGATCCGCCAGGGCGCCGGTGCCATCCGGGAGATGTATGGGCTGACGCGGGGGCTGGGGAACCTCAGGGTGATGCTGGGCTCGGGGCTCCTGGGCATGGCGGCCTCCGGCCTGCTCAACCCGGTGATGCCGCTGTACCTGCGCTCGCGCGGGCTGGGCTTCCAGCAGATTGGCGCGCTCTACACGGCGGGCGCGCTCCTGCCCATCTTCGTGCAGCCGGTGCTGGGGGCGCTGTCGGACCGCCACGGACGCAAGCCCTTCGTGGTGGGCCTGTCGCTCGTCACGTCGCTGATGGTGCCGGCGGTGGCGCTGGTGGACGACCCCCAGCCGCTCGCCGCCGTGATGATCCTCAAGATGCTGCTGTCGCGCAGCGCGGCGCCGGTGTCCAACGCGATGGTGGCGGACTTCGCGCCCGCCAGGCAGCGCGCCACCCTCTTCGCGCTGCTGGATGCCACGTCGAACGTGGTGTTCGTCGCGGCGCTGTTCGCGTCCTCCGCCGTCATCCGCGCGCTGTCGGTGGCGGGCACCTTCTTCCTGGCGGGGGGCCTGTTCCTCGCGGGCAGCCTGCTGCTCCTGGGGCTGGACGAACCGGCGCGGCCGCGCACGGAGGCGCCGCGCGGGGCGGGGGCGGGGTGGGGCCTGGTGCTCCGGGGGCTCCTGTCGCCGTTCACCTACGTGAAGGCCCGGCCGGGCGCGGCGGCGCTGTTCCTCTGGCAGTTCTTCTTCACCTTCGCGCTGGCGCTGTTCCCCACGTACCTGCCGCTGTACGCGGTGGAGCTGGGCGCGCCCCGGGAGGCGGTGGGGCCGCTGGTGGCGGCGTCGTGGCTGACGTACGCGTTCGTGCAGCCCCTGGGCGGACGGCTGTCGGACCGGATGTCCCGGCGCGTGGGGCTGATTGCGCCGGGCCTCGCGGGCATGGCGGTGATGGCGGCGGTGCTGGGGGCTTGTGGATGGCTGCCGGACGGCGCCGCGCTGATGGCGCTGGTGGTGGCCTGGGTGCTGCTGGCCATCCCCGACGGCCTGCACCGCTCCTCCGCGTCCGCGCTGGTGGTGGAGCAGTCCCCGGGCCCTTCCGAGCGCGGCCGGTTCATGGGCGCGCTGGGCGCCTGCGCCGCGCTGGCCTCCGTGCTCGCGCCCGTCACCTATGGCTTCGTCGCGCAAGCAGCCGGCATCGGCTGCGCGTTCCTCGTCTCGTCGGTGTCCCTCGTGCTGGCGCTCGGCTGTGTGTCGCGCGTGCGCGAGGCGCCCTCCCCCGCCACGCCTGAACCGGCCCCCGTGGCCGCCCTCACCCCCACCTCGGAGCCTGGATGAGCCCCCTTCGCCTCGTGTGTCGCTGGGGCACCGCGCTGTTGGCCGCGCTGGTGCCCACGCTGGGACACGCTGATTCAACGTACAAGGTCACCGCGACGCGGACGCAGGACGCCATCACCATCGACGGCAAGGGGGACGAGCCCGCGTGGCAGGCGGCCCCGGAGATTTCGGGCTGGTACCTCACGCGCGTCAACTACGGCAAGCCCGCGCCGGACGACACGAAGGTCCGCATCCTCTACGACCAGGACAACCTGTACTTCCTCTTCCACTGCATCGACACGAAGCCGGAGCGCATCACCGGCTACACGGTGCAGAACGAGGGGTTCCTCCACCAGGAGGACAACATCACCATCATCCTGGACACGTTCCTGGACCACCGGAACGCGTACTACTTCTGGACCAACCCGCTGGGCGTGCGCACCGACGGGCGCATCGTGGATGACGGCGAGGCGTTCTCCACCAACTGGCGCGGGGAGTGGGAGACGAAGTCCACCCTCGTGAAGGACGGGTGGATTTCGGAGGTGCGCATCCCGTTCGCCAACTTCCAGTTCGAGGCGAAGGACGAGATGTCCTTCGGCATGCTCCTGGACCGCGAACAGTCGCGCAACCAGGAGTGGAGCAACTGGACGCCGGACGGCGTCAACAGCGCGAAGGTGAGCCGCTACCCGCACCTGGAGGGGCTCAAGGGCATCAAGCCGCGCTCCATCTTCAGCATCACCCCGTACGTGGCCACCACGGTGGCGCTGAAGACGACGGACGACCGGGGCACCTTCCGTCCCAACGTGGGCGCGGACGCGCGCATCGACCCGACGCCCTGGCTGTCGGTGAAGCTCACCGCCAACCCGGACTTCAGCGACGCGGAGGCGGACCAGAGCTTCCTGCTGTTGGACACGGACCAGCCGCTGCTGCCGGAGCGCCGCTCATTCTTCACGGAGAGCGAGCACCTCTTCATCGCGCCCATCAACGTCTTCTCCTCGCGCCGCATCGCGCTGCGGCCGCATGACCGGGTGTGGGGCGGCCTGCAGCTCACCGGCAAGCTGGGGGGCTTGAGCTTCTCCATGATGGACGTGCAGCACCGCGACCTCACCGGCCGGGATGGCAGTGGCCGCGAGGTCTTCGAGAACGTCAACTCCGGCGTGCTGCGGTTGCAGCAGGACATCGGCAAGCGGTCGATGATTGCCCTGGTGGCGCTCAACCGCAGCGGGCGGGGCGGGCTGTTCGGGGACTCGGACTTCCAGACGGTGGGCGTGGACGGCAACTTCCACCTCTTCGAGGAGTTCTTCATCCAGGCGCAGGCGCTGAAGAGCTGGAGCCCGCTGGGCAACGAGGACTCGGACGCGTACCACGTGGGCCTGCACCGCTTCGACACGCTGTCGGAGTTCTGGTTGCAGTTCGAGGACATCGGGAAGAACTACGCGAACCCGCTGGGCTGGACGCCGGTGGTGGACAAGCAGGGCTACAACTCGCGCCTGTTCCTGAACCCGTTCCCCGGGTGGCGCTTCCTGCCCCGGCTGGACGTGACGTGGGACTCGCTGTGGCGCCGCAACCACGAGGGCGAGCGCACGCGCTGGCGCAACCGCCTCAACGTGCAGCCCTACCTGCACCACGACTTCGCGCTCTACCTGGAGGGCATCTACGACGACAACCTGGGCTTCCGGGACCGGCTGGGTACGTTCGGCTTCACCCTGTTCCCGCACGACTGGCAGAGCTACACGCTGACGGCCGTCACCGGCCGCTTCCTGGGCGGGGAGATCCGCGGCTTCAACGGCGCGGCGAACATCAAGATAGGGCCGCACATCGTCGCGCGCTTCAGCGGCTTCTACACGCGCAACTTCAACGTGCCGACGAACAGCGACCTCTACGGCACGTCCGGCGACGGCTACAGCTTCTCCGGCTACGCGCAGCTGCGCTACCACTTCAGCCCGGACCTCTACGCGCGCCTGACGCTGCAGAAGGGCGGCGTGTACGAGCTGGCGGACTACAACTCCGTGAAGGGCACGTTCCTGGACGCGATGGTGGGGTGGCACTACCGCCAGTGGAGCGACATCTTCCTCGTCTACACGGATCAGCCCTTCGGCGGCTCCCAGGAGCGGCGGATCCTCTCGAAAATCTCCTTCAACTACTGACCTGTCCAAGGGCCTTCGCATGACCGCCGCCGACCCGCAGAGCCTCAAGCGCCGCTATGACGAGGTGTCCCCGAAGTACGACCAGGGTGCGCCGGACGCCACGGCCATCAAGCTGTTCTGGCTGACGTACGAGCACCTCACCTGGAAGCCGGTGGAGGCGCTCCTGCCCAAGGACGGCACGGCCTGGCGCGTGCTGGACGCGGGCGGCGGGGGCGGCAAGTTCGGCACGCGCTTCGCGGAAGCCGGGCACCACGTCACCGTGCTGGACATCTCTCCGGGCATGCTGGACGGCGCACGGGCCCAGTTCGCCGCGAAGGGGCTGCTGGACCGCGTGGCCTTCGTGGAGGGGAACGTCGCGGCGCTGGAGCTGCCGGATGCGGCCTTCGACCTGGTCTTCTGCGAGGGCGACCCGGTGTCGTACTGCCTGGACGCGTACCCGCGCGCGGTGAAGGAGCTGGTGCGCGTGGCGAAGCCGGGCGCGCCGGTGGTGCTGGGCGTGGACAACCGCTACGAGGCGTTCTCCAGCTACCTGAAGCTGGGCAAGCCGCAGGAGGCCTTCCGCACGCTCCACGACGGCCGCACGACGTGCCCCTATGGCCTGCCGGTGCACGCCTTCACGGTGCGCGAGCTGGAGCGCGCGGTGGCGGACGCGGGCGCGGAACTGCTGGAGGTTTTCGGCAAGCCGGTGATGTTCTTCGACATGCTCAAGGCGATGGCGGCCGCGCACGGCGGCACCCCGGAGCAGCCGTGGGACGCGTGGGCCGCGCGCGAGGAGATATTGGCGTTGCAGGAGAAGCTGGCGCACGAGGGCTTCGCCGTCCTGGGGCAGCACCTCCAGGTGATGGCGCGGCGCAAGGCCTGAAGCCATGGGCCTTCCCTTCCTGGGCGTGGGGCTCAGCTACCGCTGGGACCTCAATCCGCACCTGGCGCGAGGCAACCCCGGCGTGGACTGGCTGGAGGTGACGCCCGAGCACTTCCTGCCGCTCACGCCGGACGCGGAGCGGCGGCTGGAGCTGCTCGCGAAGCGCTATCCCCTGGTGGGCCACAGCCTGGAGCTGTCCGTGGGCTCGGACGGCGTGGACGCCCCCGGCTACCGCGAGGGCCTGAAGCGCATCCGTCACGTCACGAAGAGCGTCTGGCACGGAGACCACCTGTGCTTCACGCGCGTGGGGAACCTGCCCCTGCGCGCGCTGACGCCAGTTCCGCTGACGGAGGAGGCGGTGGCCACGTGCGTGCGCAACGTGAAGGCGGCGCGGGCGGACCTGGACGTGCCCTTCGTGGTGGAGAACATCGCGTATCTCTTCCACACGCCGCTCAACACGTTGGATGAAGCGGAGTTCCTGCGCCGTGTGGTGGAGGGCGCGGACTGCGGCCTGCTGCTGGACCTGCACAACCTCTATTGCAACGCGGTCAACCACGGGTTCGACCCGTATGCCTTCCTGGACCGTCTGCCTTTGGAGCGAGTGGTGCAGGTGCACCTGGCGGGCGGCATCACGATGGAGGGATTGAGGTTGGACAGCCACTCCGCGCCGTCGCCGGAGGAGGTGTGGCGCCTGTTGGAGTACGTGGCGCCCCGCAGCCCGGTGCGCGGGGTGAACTTCGAGATGGACAGCGGCTTTCCTCCCTTCGCGCGGCTGGTGGAGGAACTGGCCCGCGCGCGAGCCATCCTCCAGCGCTGCGGTGCGAGCGCGGCATGAGCTACCCACGAACGCTGGAAGTCCTGGCGCGGCTGCACGTGGATCCCCGCTTTCGTGAAGCGTGGCGCCGCGATGCCCCCGCGGCCCTGGCCCCGCTGGGCCTGACGCCGCCGGAAGCGGAGGCACTCCACCGGGTGGCTCCGGAGGTGGTGGAGCGCGCCGGCCGGATGATGGACTTCCACCGCACCGAGCGCGTGCGCGAGCAGCTGGCCTGGGTGGACGAGGCGAAGCGGCCGGAGCTGGGCCCACTGCGAGCGCGCTTCCTCCAGGACGTGCCGCCGGAGGTGCTCAACCGCGAGGAGGCCATCGCGTACTGCCACTTCCTGGAGGCGGGCGAGCACGCCCCGCACGCGAAGCTCCTCCAGCGGCTGCCCGCGTACGTGCCGCAGCTGGCGCGGTGTGAACGGCTGCGCCTGTCGCTCGCGTGGGGACTTGCCCCCATGCCGGCGTCGGGCCCGCGCGTGGAGTCCTTCGACTACCCGGTGCTCACGCTGCTCGCCGCGCTGGCCGCGCCAGGCTGGCCCCCGGTGGAGCCGAGGCCCACGCGCGTGGAGTTCCTCAAGGTGCCTGGCCTGCCCGCCGTGATACCGCGCGAGCTGCCGTCACCTTGAGGTGCCCCCGAGGTATCCCCAGACGCCCCCTCAGTGGGGATGCGCGTGCTCCGTCCGGCGGTGGTGCAGCCGCTCATAGGTGCCCATGAGCTGGGTCTCCCCCACGATGTGGCCCTGCATCGCCTGGAGCAGCTGCGCGCGCGTGGGCTGGTTCAGGTCCGGCAGCACCGTGTCCAGGGCGTACAGCTTGAAGAAGTACCGGTGGTTGCCGATGGGCGGCATGGGACCGCCGTAGTCCTGCCGGCCGAAGTCGTTGCGTCCCAGCTTCACCCCCGCCGGCAGCACGTCCAGGGTGGCCCCGTCCGGGAGGCTCTGGGCATTGACGGGGAGGTTGTAGACGACCCAGTGGCAGAAGGTGCGCTGGGGGTTCGCCGGGTCCGGCGCGTCCGGGTCCTCCACGATGAGGGCCAGGCTCTTGGCCCCGGCGGGGAGGTTCTCCCAGTGCAGGGGTGGCGCCCGGTCCTCGCCCTCGCCGGTGAAGGCGATGGGGATGGGCATTCCGTCCTTGAACATGGGCGAGGTGAGCTCGAGCGGCTTCGGCATGCGTGACTCCTTGGGCATGAGCGGCCAACGTGACCCCTGCCAAGCTGGCGATGCCGTCCCGCCGATGGTAAGAGACGGCGGGCGCGACGCCCGGACGCCCGTCACCCCCTCCAGTGCCTCCCTCCGCCGCTGATCCACCGGGCGCCCCCCGGGCCGCCTGCTACAGCGGGCCCCTTCCAGAGGCGAAACACCCCCCACGGGTCCCCCGCCGTGGTAGCTGCGCTTGCGGGTGCCGCAACCGCTGCTGGCACCCCGGCCCCCCGCGTCCCCGTAGCGGTTGCACGCGCCGCGCATTCGGTGCTAAGCGGCGCCCGCGCGTGTATGGGCGGGGTCGGGGTTGGTGAAGGAAACCCAAGACTTTCCCGGGGTTTGGTGAGGCGTCCGCATGGCAGACCAGGAGCCTCGCAAGCAGGAGGACGCGCCGGGCAGTGAGCTGGGCGAGACGGCCCGGCAGATGCGGGCGGCGGAGCCGTACATCTCCGCGGTCTGGAAGCTGGTGGGCGGGGCGGTGGTGGGGGTCCTGGGAGGCTACTTCCTGGACAAGTGGCTGGGGACAGCGCCCTGGCTGCTCCTGGGGCTGAGCCTGGTGGGGATTGGCGTGGGGTTCTACGGCTTCCTCCACGCGATGAGCCGGCTGGGGAAGCGCAAGTGACGGGGACGGGCGGACAGGCGAAGCGGGACCCGTTCTGGACGCACGCGGGGCTGGCGGCGGCGGTGATGGGCGTGGGCGCGGTGGTGGCGGCGGCGCTGCCGAAGGCGGCGGAGGACCGGGTCGCCGCGCTCCTGGGCGTGGGAATCGCGGCGGTGACGGGCGTGCTGGCGCTGGTGCTGAAGCGGCGCGCGGCGAAGCAGGCGGACTTGAAGGCGGCGTTGAAGGTGGTCGGTGTGGTCTTCGCCCTCAGGGGCGTGGGCGTGGGGATTGGGCTGGCGTGGGTGGTGTCCCGGGGTTTGAGCGCGATCGCGTTCGTGGGCGGCTTCTTCGGCGTCTACTTCGCGCTGCAGTGGATTGAAGTCAGCTACGTGATGGCCGCGTCGAAAGACACGGCGGGCGGAGACGAGTGATGCGCAAGGCAATGGTGCTGTTCGCCTGTCTGTTCGCGGGCGCCGTGTGGGCCTCTGACCCGGCCCCTCAGCACGGTTCCGCGAACGAGGACCAGGACGCCGAGGGCGAGGACGTCGCTGGCTACATCCTCCACCACGTGTCCGACTCGAACGAGTACGAGTTCGAGATTCCCCTCAGCCACAACCACATCCCCATCCACCTGCCGCAGCTCCGCATCCCGCTGAAGGACGGCGCCTGCACGCCCGTGGCGGATCCGCACGGCGGCGGCCACGGCGAGGTCTACCCGGGCCTGGGCGCCGGCTGCCTGGACCTCTCCATCACCAAGCACACGGTGATGATGTGGCTGGCGGCGCTGCTGCTCATCGGCTCCATCCTCATCTGGAGCAACCGCGACAAGACGAAGCTGGTGCCGCGCGGCGCCGGGGCGAACCTCTTCGAGATGCTCGTGCTGTTCGTGCGCGACGAGCTGGCCATCAAGAACATCGGCAAGGAGGAGGGTCCCCGCTACGTGCCCTACCTGCTCACCGCGTTCTTCTTCATCCTCTTCATGAACCTGCTGGGCCTGTTCCCCTGGATGGCGACCGCCACGGGCAACATCGCCGTCACCTGCGGCCTGGCGCTGTGCACCTTCTTCGTCACGCAGGCGGCGGGCATCCGCGCGGCGGGCATCGGTGGCTACCTCAAGCACCTGACGGGCGGCGTGGCCCCCTGGCTGTGGCCCATCATGATTCCGGTGGAGTTCCTGGGCCTGTTCACCAAGCCCTTCGCGCTCACCATCCGTCTGTTCGCCAACATGCTGGCGGGCCACATCGTCATCTTCTTCCTGCTGGGCCTCATCTTCATGCTCCGCAACCCCGCAGTGGCGCTGGTGAGCGTGCCGTTCGCCTTCGGCATCTACCTGCTGGAGCTGTTCGTGGCCTTCGTGCAGGCGTACGTGTTCACCATGCTGTCGGCGCTGTTCATCGGGATGAGCGTGGCCATGGGCCACCACCACGATGACCACCACGAGGCTGGCGCGAGCCACGACCACGGCAAGGCCCACCACCTGGGCTGACAAGTTGACGGGGCGCACGTCGGTGTGACGGCGCGCCCCGGTTGAAGACCCGGCGGTTCGAAAGGCCGCCGGAGGTAGTCCTAAAGGGATTTCACGACCCCCCCACAAGCGGGTCCCGCCTCACGAAAGAAGACGTGCTCCCATGACGAACGTTGCTCTCGCCTTCCTCGCCGCCGGTATCGGCGCGGGTCTCTCCATCATCGGCGCCGCCCTCGGCATCGGCAAGCTGGCCGCCGCCGCCATGGACGCCACGGGCCGTCAGCCGGCCGCCGGCGGCGACATCCGCACCACCATGATCATCGCCGCGGCGCTCATCGAAGGCGCCACGCTGTTCGCGCTGGTCGTCTGCATCCTGCTCGCCATCAAGGTCTGAGTCAGGGCAGGGGTGTCACCGGGAGCCGGCGTCCTCTTCGGGAAGAAGGGGCGCCGGCGTTCCGGCTCGCAGCGCGCAGCACCTGTCTCACCTGAAGTCTCCCGCATCCTCCCTCTGTCTTTTCGCTTCACCGGGACCCGCCATGTTCCTGCCCTCTGTCCTCGCCGCCAGCAGCTTCGTGGAGGTCCGTCCGGGCCTCATCTTCTGGACCATCGTCACCTTCGTCATCGTCCTGCTGGTGCTGCGGGCGAAGGCGTGGGGGCCCATCCTGTCGCTCGTGGAAGAGCGCGAGAAGCAGATCTCCAACGCCATCGAGAGCGCCAAGCGTGAGCGCGCCGAGGCGGAGAAGCTGCTGGCCGACCAGAAGACGGCCATCGCCGAGGCCCGCCGCGAGGCCGCGGAGACCACCCGCCGCGTGCAGGCGGACATGGAGAAGTTCCGCGACGAGCTGATGGCCAAGAGCCGCAAGGAGGCGGAGGAGCTGAAGCTGTCCGCCCGCCGCGAGATTGAAGACCAGAAGGCCAAGGCCATCGCGGAGGTCCGCTCCATGGCCGTGGACCTGGCCATGGAGGTGGCCAGCAAGCTCATGAGCGAGCGCATGGACGACGCGAAGCACCGCGCGCTGGCCGAGCAGTTCGTGCAGAGCCTGCCCGGCGCCACCAGCGCCACGGCGACCCGCCGCTCGGCCTAACGGCCGGGAGTCTTCCGCCGCGCCCGCCTGTTCCAGGAATCCATCATGGCTCTCTCCATCGGCATCGTCGGTCTGCCCAACGTGGGCAAGTCCACCCTGTTCAACGCCCTGTCCGCCGCGGGCGCGCAGGCGGCGAACTATCCGTTCTGCACCATCGAGCCGAACGTGGGCGTGGTGCCGGTGCCGGACGACCGCCTGGACCAGCTGTCGGCGCTCATCAAGCCGCTGAAGAAGATCCCCACGTCGCTGGAGTTCGTGGACATCGCCGGCCTGGTGCGCGGCGCGTCCAAGGGCGAGGGCCTGGGCAACCAGTTCCTGGGGAACATCCGGCAGGTGAACGCGGTGCTCCACGTGCTGCGCTGCTTCGAGGACGACAACGTCACCCACGTCGAGGGAGGCGTGAACCCGGTGCGGGACCGGGACGTGGTCGACACGGAGCTGTGCCTCAAGGACCTGGAGACCGTGGAGAAGCGCCGCGAGCGCTCGCTGAAGAACACCAAGGTGGGCGGCAAGGCCGGCGAAGAGGCCAAGGCCGAGGTCGCGCTGCTGGAGCGCATCAAGGCGAAGCTGGATGAAGGCATCACGGTGCGCGCGCAGAAGCTCACCGACGAAGAGAAGGCCGCCATCCAGGACCTGTTCCTGCTGACGGACAAGCCCGTGCTGTACGTGGCGAACATCAGCGAGAAGCAGATTGGCAAGGAGGACGCGGACCCGCGCGTGCAGGCGGTGCGCGAGATGGCCGCCAAGGAGGGCGCGGGCGTGGTGGTGCTGGCGGCGGCGCTGGAGTCGGAGATCCAGCAGCTCCCCGAGTCCGACCGTCCGGGCTTCCTGGCGGACTCCGGCCTGACGGAGCCGGGCCTGCACAAGGTCGTGCGCGAGGGCTACAAGCTGCTGGGCCTGTGGACGTACTTCACGGTGGGCGAGCAGGAGTGCCGCGCGTGGACCATCCACAAGGGCTTCAAGGCGCCGCAGGCGGCGGGCGTCATCCACTCGGACTTCGAGCGCGGCTTCATCAAGGCGGAAGTCTTCGCGTGGACGGACCTGGTGAAGCTGGGCAGCGAGTCGGCCGTGAAGGAGAAGGGCCTCTTGCGCGTGGAAGGCAAGGAGTACGTCGTGCAGGACGGCGACTGCATGCACTTCCGCTTCAACGTCTGACGCGGGGCCTTCCCCGCTGTTGGAAGTGACGACGGGCGCTGCCTTCCCCTCACGGAAGGGGCGCCCGTTTCGTTTCTAGCGGGGGCCGCTCAGCCACGTGTAGCCCCACAGGCCCACGGCGAGCACGGCCAGCACGGTGGAGAAGATGGCGGAGCGCTTCGCGCGGCCCGAGGGGTCCGGGCTGCCCAGCGCGTACTTCCACACGCCGCCCACGCGCAAGCCGAGGAAGAGGGCGAGGAGCACGGGGCCTACGAGCTGCCAGCCTTCAGGGCGCTTGAGGATGACGATCCACGACGCGATGAAGGCCACGTTGCCGAGCAACATCAGGGCGGGATAGGGCAGGGTCGGGCGGGAGGTGCTCACGGGGCTGGCAGTGTGTGCACGGGGCGCTGGGGTGCCAAACGGAAAGCCGCGCGGCGTGCACGCCATGTGACAACGGCTCGGGATGTTTCACGGCGCTACCGGGGCGGGGGCTCCACGTAGCGGGCGCGCGGGCGGAGCAGGTGGCCCTGTTCGCGCTGCTCCAGGACGTGCGCGACCCAGCCCGCGGTGCGGCCCAGGCTGAACAGCACGGTGGCGGCGCCGGAGGGCAGGCCCAGCGCGTCCGCGAGCACCACCAGGCCCCAGTCCAGGGACGGCGGCGGATGGCCGGCGTCGCGCATGGTGTCCATGACGGCGCGGGCCACGCGGACCTTGAGGGACTCGGGCTTCACGCTCAAGGCGGCATCGAGGAGGGGCGGCGTGCGCGGGTCGCCCTTCAGGTAGAGGCGGTGGCCGAAGCCCGTCACGGCTTCGCCCCGGCGCAGGCGGCCGTGGACGACCTGCGCGGCGCGTTCAGGGCGGCCGACCTCCGCGATGAGCGCTTCCACGCGGTCGCAGGCGCCGCCGTGGCGGTGGCCGGAGATGGCCGCGAGCGCCGCGCTGAGGCACGCGTACAGGTCCGCGCCGGAGGAGGCTGTCACGCGGGCCGCGAAGGTGGAGGTGTTC
The DNA here is from genome assembly GCF_042231735.1 of Corallococcus exercitus. Lineage (GTDB taxonomy): Bacteria > Myxococcota > Myxococcia > Myxococcales > Myxococcaceae > Corallococcus > Corallococcus exercitus_B. Next base: position 6,251,347 of record NZ_CP102577.1, on the reverse strand, counting down.
AGCTCGTGGTCAGCGCAGAGCACCAGCGCCAGGTTGATCAGCTCCGCGGTCCGCTTCGGCTTCGCGTCCCAGGCCGTGGCGAGTGACGCGGCCACCGTGGCTTCCCTCGCCGCGCGCGACACGCGGCCGGGTGCCTGGGCCACGCAGACCCACGCGCCCAGGTGGCGGATGAGCCTGCGCGCGCGGACCCGGTCCTGCTCCGCGGGCGCGGAGAAGCGGCCCGCGTCGCTCGCCGCGAGCAGGGGCACCAGCGCGGCGAGCGCGGACAGGGGCGGGGTGTCTCGCGGGAGCAGGGCGCCCAGGGCGGCGGGGGACAGCGCCGCGCCTTTGACGGGTGTTTCCGGCGCGGGCCATGACGTGGCTTGCAGTGGCAGCTGCCCGGCCCACAGCAGCTCCGCGACGTCCTCGAAGCGGTGTCCCTTCGCGGCCAGCTCCACCGCGTCGTGGCCCCGGTATGCGAGTCCTTCCTCGCTGATGCGTGACACCGACGAGTCGATGACGGGCTCACCCCAGCGCAGGGCTCCGGACGCCACCGCCGCGTGGCCCGCGCGAGCATCGTGACGTGTCTTCAGCCGCTCCACGTCCGCGCGCAGGTAGCGGTTCTCCTTCGTGCCCTTCTCCGGCACGCACCGCACGAGCCCCCGGCTCACGTACGTGTAGAGCGTCGCCCGCTTCACGCCCAGGAGGGCGGCTGCCTCCTCCGCGCGCAGCAGCTCCTCCTCAACTGGATGGTCGAATCGAGATTGAGAACGTCCCCCTGCACGACGCACCATGTTTCGCGTGCCTCCCGGGCGTGGAGTCTCGACTCGACTGGACGTTCCTGTCGAGTTGAACCGCCCATGGGCGAGGCCACACCTGGCGAAGGAGAGCGACCATGAACGTGGACTTCGGACGGACGTCGTCGGACTACGCGAAGCACCGGGCGGGATTCCCGGACGCCTTCTACTCACGGCTCGAACAGGACGGCGTGCTCACGCCCGGCCTGCGCGTGCTCGACCTGGGCACCGGCACCGGCACCGTCGCGCGCAACCTGGCCCGGCGCGGCTGCCAGGTCACCGCGCTGGACGTCTCCGCGCCGCAGCTGACGGCCGCAGCCGGACTCGCCCGGGATGAAGGCCTCACCATCGACTTCCGCGAGGCGCCCGCGGAGAACACCGGCTTGCCTTCGGGCGCCTTCGACCGCGTGTTCGCGGGCCAGTGCTGGCACTGGTTCGACCGCGCCGCCGCCGGACGCGAGGTCTTCCGCCTGCTCAAGCCGGGCGGGAAGCTCATCCTCTGCCACTTCGACTGGACGGCCCTGCCCGGCAACCTGCTGGAGGCCACCGAGGCCCTGGTGGAGGAGTTCAGCCCCCGCGTCAAACTGGCCGTGGACCACTTCGGCCAGGGCGTGGGCATCTACCCGCAGTGGTTCCGCGACGTGGGCGTGGCCGGCTTCCAGTCCCTCACGTCCTTCACCTTCGACACGCTCACGCCCTACACCCACGAAGCGTGGCGCGGACGGATGCGCGCCAATGCTCGCATCGGCGCCATGCTCCCGCCTGAAGAGGTCGCCCGCTTCGACGCCGCGCTGGCCGCGCTCCTCGCCGCGCGCTTCCCCCGGGAGCCGATGTCCGTTCCCCACCGCGTGTTCGCGCTCGTCGCGGAGCGCCCGTGAAGTTGCTGGGCGGGCGAGGAGCCCTGATAGGGTGCGCGGCCCATGGCCTCCCTGCTGGATGCGCTCGACCGCGAGCGGCTGCTCAAGGACTCCGCCGCCGCTTCCGGGCTGCTGCCGAAGGGCGAGCCTCCCCACGTGTCGATGTTGCGGCTGTGCGAAGCGGGCCTGCTCGTGGGCGGACTCACCGTGGGGTACGGCGTCCGGCCGGATGAGCTGGTGGGCCCGCTCACCGCGGCCATGGGCGGCGCGGCCCGGCGGCTCAAGGTCGTGGACGTGCGCGAGCGCCCCGCGCTGGAGCTGCACGTCGCTGCCGGTGACGTCACGGAGCGCTGGGAGGTGGAGGACGTGTCCGCGCTCGTGCACAACCTCAACGACCTGTACCGCGACGCGGCCGACGTGCGCGCGGTGGCGGTGCTGGGGGAGTGGGAGGACTCGCTCCAGCTGCTGTGCGTCGAGCGCCGCGCCCTGGGGCGACTCTTGCGGCAGCCCTTCTTCGCGCCCGTCAACGCGCGGGGACTCCAGAACCTGGTTGCGTCGCGCTGAAGCGGCCGGGCCTCCCTCGACCCTGGACGCCCGGTGGGGCACCATGGGGGCATGCGCATCACGCTGGCCCTCATCGTTGGATTGCTCCTGGCGCAGGTCGCTCGCGCGGAGCCGGATTCGTTTGGCCTGGGCTCCGGACGCGACGGGGCGCTGACCGTCGTCGCGGGGGAGACCCTGACCCTGGGCGTGGATGGCCCCCTGGGGAAGAGTGCCGCGGCGGGGGACGACGAGCTGGTGGTGTTCAGCATGGACTTCTCCGGTGGCGACCTGGTGCTGATCCACGAGAGCACCGGTCTGTCGTCCGTGCCCGACGTGGGCAACCAGAAGGGCGTGTCACTGGCGGGGGCGGTCGCGCTGGGGCGCTGGGAGCTGGCGCGGGTGGTGGTGGTGACGGCCTCCACGCCCGCCACCCTCTTGCTGACCGCGCCGCTGCGCTACGCCTACACGGCGGGACGCGCCCAGGTGGTGCGCGTGGCCGAGTACTCCGACGTCGTCATCGAGGCGGGCGCGCGGCTCACCGCGTCGCCGTGGGACGGGAAGTCCGGCGGCATCCTCGCGATGCTGGTGACGGGCAAGGTGGTCAACGAGGGCCGCGTCGACGTGGACGGCCTGGGCTACCTGGGCGGCTTCTTCCAATCCAGCGCCACCGACCTGAGGGGCTGCACCGGGTTGGAGCTGGATGGCGGCCAGGGCGGATCCGCGCGCGGTGAGGGTGTGGCGGGCAGTGCCTCCAGGACGGGCATCACCACCGGGCGCGGCAACCTGACCAACGGCGGCGGCGGCGGCAACTGCGCGGCTTCCGGCGGCGGCGGTGGCGGTCACGGCGGCCAGGGCGGCCAGGGCGGGCGCACGGCGTCGTGGGACGGGCAGCGCGACGAGGGCGGGCAGGGCGGCGCGGCGCTGAACTACTCCGTGTTCGAGCGCTTCGCGTTCGGCGGTGGCGGCGGCGCGGGCCAGGGCTACACCCACTCCGGCTCCAGCGGCGCGACGGGCGGTGGCGTGGTGTTCATCCGGTCCTCCGCGTTCGAGGGGAAGGGTGTCTACAGCGCCTCCGGCATGGCGGCGTCACCGTCCCTGGAGGATGGTGGCGCGGGCGGCGGTGGCGCGGGCGGCGCGGTGGTGCTGCGCGCGGCGGACGTCCTGAACTGCGGCGCGGTGGAGGCGCGAGGGGGCGCGGGCGGGGACACGCGGCTGGACAAGGAGCCCCTCGGGCCGGGCGGTGGCGGTGCCGGTGGCCGGGTGCTGCTCCAGGGCAGGGGCGTCGCGTGCTTCGCCAACGTGAGCGCGGGCAGCGCGGGCGTGTCCAGCTACCCGGGCGCGGGTTCCTACGGCGCGACGCCGGCCGCCACGGCGGATGGCGGCACTCCGGACGGGGGGCCGTTGCCTGACGGAGGGACGTCCACGGGCGGCACGTCCGCGGGGACGGTGCAGCAGGTGGATCTGGCCTTCCAGGTGCCCGTCACGCCCGTCATCACGGCGCCGGTGTCGGGCGAGGCGTCCACGACCACGCGCCCGCGCTTCGAGGGGAGCGCGGGCACGAACGGGCCGGTCGTCCACCTCGTCGTGGACGGGCGGGAGATTGGCGCGGCGGTGCCGGGGTCGGACGGCCGCTTCACCTACGACCCCACCACGCCGCTGACCGCGGGCACGCACGACGTCGTCGCCTGGGCGGAGTCGCTGGGCGTGGCGAGCAAGCCGTCCACGCCGGTGCGCTTCTCCACGCCCGCGGTGGTGCTCGCGGACGGCGGCGTCGTGCAGATGGCCGTGCTGGTGGTGCCCTCGAACGGGGACACGGTGGGTCCCACGCCGCTGTTCGCCGGCACCGCGCCCAATGGCGTGAACGTGGGCGTCGTGATTGACGACGGGCCGGACATCATCGTGCCGTTGGACCTGCTGGGGCGCTTCCGCTACCAGGTGCCGGAGTCGGAGGCGCTGAGCGTGGGCACGCACAAGGTCACGGTGCACTCGCACAACGAAGCGGGGGATGACGGGCCGTTCTCCGACATCGTGGGCTTCGAGGTGGTGGTGCCCGGCGCGGACGGCGGAACGCAGGGCGACGCGGGCACGGCGGATCCGGCGACGCCCATGGTGCTGGTGCCCGAAGAGGGCGCGACCGTGGATCCGACCTTCATGTTCGTGGGCGTGGCGCTGCCGGGCACGTCCGTCCTGCTGGAGCTGGATGGCAAGACGCTCGCGACCGCCACCGCGGACGACGAAGGCGTCTTCCGCCACATCCTGACGGCGGACACGGCGCTCGCGACGGGCGCGCACAAGGTCGTCGCGCAGGCGGTGACGGAGGAGGGCGAGGCCGGGCCGAGGTCCCCGGAGGTGGGCTTCCAGGTGCGCGGTCCCACCGACCTGGACGTGGGCTGTGGCTGTGGCGCGGCGCCCGCGGGGATGATCAGCGTCTGGGCGCTGGTGGGCCTGGGCGCCCTGGCGCGCCGCCGCCGCGCGCGGAGCTGAAGCGCCCCGGGGCCTGCTCCGGATGATCCGGGGCGGGGTGGCCGTAGCCAGGCTTTCTGGGTGTGAGGCCGTGTCCTCCAGGAGGAGCCCGCCAGGCGTCCAGTGGGGTCGCCGGGCACGGCGTGGGGGTGGCCGTTATCTTCCCGCGCTCGAAGGCGTCCCGGCTTACGGGACGACAGGGTGGCGCGCGTGACGACGGACGTGTCCTCGGAAGAAGCTCCCTCGCGGCGGTCCCGGCGCTCGGCCGGTGCTCCGGGGTGGCGGTGGGTGCTGTCGCTGCTGCTGGGGTTGGGCCTGCCCACCCTGCTGCACGTCTACATCGGCCTGCGCCTCTTCACCGCCCCCGGCTGGCCCGCTCCCTGGGCCGCCCTGGGATGGGGCCTGCTGGGCCTGTGCTACCTCGTCCTGCTGGCGGGTTTCCGCGCCGCGCGCCGTGAGGCCACCGGCTTCTCCCGCGTCATCCAGTGGGGCGCGTACGTCTGGCTGGGCGCCTTCGGCGTGTTCCTCACCGCCGTGCTGGCCTCCGACGTCGTCGGCGCCGCGCTGTCCCTCTCCGGCGCCGTCACGGACATGCACGCGCTCGCCCGGGGCCGCGCGGCCGCCGTGCTGGGCACCGTCGTGCCCGCCGTGGCCTTCGCCTTCGTCACCGCGCGCGGCAGGGCCCGCGTGGAGCGCACCACCGTGGCCCTGAAGGACCTGGGCCCGGGCCTGGAGGGCCTGCGCGTCGTGCAGCTGTCCGACGTCCACGTGGGCCCCACCCTGGACGGCGTGTGGCTCCAGCGCGTGGTGGATCAGGTCAACGCCCTGAAGCCGGACCTCGTCGCCATCACCGGCGACCTGGTGGACGGCTCCGTGGACCAGCTGCGTGACCAGATGACGCCGCTCGCGTCCCTCAAGGCCCCGCTGGGCGTCTACTACGTCACCGGAAACCACGAGTTCTACCACGGCGCCCGCGCCTGGATGGCCGAGGTCGCCCGGCTGGGCATCACCGTCCTCACCAACGAACACCGCGTCGTGGAGCGCGGCGGCGCCCGCCTCGTCGTCGCCGGCGTCACCGACCACGACGCGGGCCACATCGACCCGCCGCTCAAGAGCCGCCCGGACCTGGCGCTCGCCGGCGCCCCGCCGGACGTGCCCCGCCTGCTGCTGGCCCACCAGCCCCGCACCGCCCTGTCCCTGGAGGGCCTGCGCGTGGACCTCCAGCTTTCCGGCCACACCCACGGCGGGCAGATCTTCCCCTTCATGTTCTTCGTGAAGCTCCAGCAGCCCGTCGTGCAGGGCCTGGCCACCGTCGCCGGCACCCGGGTCTACACCCACCGCGGCACCGGCTACTGGGGCCCCCCCTTGCGCCTGGGCCCCGCCCCGGAGATCGCGGCCCTCACCCTGGTAGGAGCTCCCCGTTCTGACGGTGATTCAAGCCAAGCTTGATATTTCCGTTCTTGCTGCTTATTGTTCGGGACGTGGCCACCGCACCGTCTTCCCTCCTTGTCCCGGAATTCGCTTTCAGCCGTCCCACGGCACCCGCGGTCCCGGGTGCGCGGCGCGGGGCGGTGGTCCCGATCGCGGCGCCCCGGAGGGGCAAGGCGGCGCCGGTGCTGCTGGTGGTCTCCGAGGCCCCCGAGGTCCGGCTGGCGGTGGCGCGGGAGGTGGGGCTGGGGTGCCGGATGGTGACGGCGCTGGGGGCGACGTCGGCGGACCGGCGGCTGGACCTGGGCGTGGCGGTGGACGGGCTGGTGCTGGACCTGGACGCGGATCGCCGCGTCGTGAGCGACTTCCTCTGCCGGCTGGTGGACCGGGGCTTCCACGGCCCGCGCATCCTCCTGTCCTCCGGTTTCCGTCCCGAAGCGAGCGCCACCGTCCCGACGGGCTGCCACACCCACTTCGCACTCGGCCGGCCCTGGCGCGCCGGTGAGCTGCGCTCGCTCCTGGAGAGGGTCCTTGGGGTCTCCCACCTCGCTCAATCCGCAAGCCGTCCGTGACTCCCGCCGTGCCGCTCCCCGCCTCGCGCCGTTGACGGCGCGGGTGGCGGACGCGGGCCACGGGTTGTTCACCGGCGTCGCCGGGGCGTCCGCGGGCGCCGCGCGCAGCGCGTACCTGGCGCTGGTGCTCTTCGCCAGCGGCATGGCCCGCTGCGCGACGGGGCGCTCGCGCGACGGCCTGCCGCAGCTCAAGCGCTGCCTGTTCCGCGTGGCGCAGGTGCCGGTGGACCTGGTGCTGATGCTGGGCGGGCGCGTGCTGTCCGCCGTGCAGGTGGTGACGGGCCTGGAGCCCGTGGGCCGCCGGCTGACGGACGCGGAGGTGGAGCGGCTGCGCCCCATCTTCGGCGACAGCCTGGACTACCGCTGCGTGCGCGTGAAGGAAGGCGCCCTGGGCCTGCTGGGCCTGCCGGGCCGCGCGTTCGCCCACGGCGACGTCCTCTTCATCCCTCCCGGCTACGGCGCGGTGGGCTTCCGGCTGCTGGTGCATGAGCTCACGCACGTGTGGCAGCACCAGCACGGCGGCACGGGCTACCTCAGCGGTGCGCTCGCGGCGCAGTACCTGGGGGACGGCTATGACTGGCGCAAGGCCGTGGGCCACCGGCGCTGGGCGGAGCTCAACCCGGAGCAGCAGGCGCAGTTCATCGAGGACGCCGCCGACGCGCAGCTCATCCCCCACGTGGGCCGCCCCACGCCCCAGCAGCGGCTGCGCGGCTGGAGCGACGCCGCCCTGTGCCTCCTGGACGAGGCGCTGGACTGCCTCTACGCCGGACGGGGCGCGCCGTGAGGCCGCTGGCCCCGGGGGCCACGCGGTGAGGCTCCAGGGGCTCGGGAGTCCCGGGGGCCCGCGGAGGGCCGGCCCGTGACGGCGCGCACCGCCCGGCCCGGCGGTACGCCCGAGGGCCGCTGCCTGCAGGCCCTGACCTGGCGGCGCCTGGAGTCCCCCGGCACCGAGCACTTCGAGCTGTGGGAGTCCGCGCAGGGGCCCCTCTTCACGGGCACCGTGGTGCTGGTGGGCGAGGGGCTGCCGCTGCTCGTGCGCTACACCGTGGCGTGCGACCCGGACTGGCACACGCGCGAGGCGCGGCTGGCGCTGCACCAGGGCGGCACGCGCCGCACGCTGGTGCTCCAGGTGGATGACCACCAGCGCTGGTGGCGCGACGGGCGCGAGCTGCCGGAGCTGCGCGGCTGCGTGGACGTGGACCTGAGCGTCACCCCCTCCACCAACACCCTGCCCATCCGCCGGCTGGGCCTGGAGCCCGGCCAGGCCCGGGACGTGACGGCCGCGTGGGTGCGGCTGCCGGACCTGTCCCTGGAGCGGCTGGAGCAGCGCTACACCCGGCTGTCCTCCACGCGCTACCGCTACGAGAGCGCGGGCGGGGCCTTCGTCGGGGAGCTGGACACCGACGCGCTGGGGCTCGTCACGCACTACCCGGACGGCTGGGAACGCGTCGCCTCGTCGGACGGTTGAGCCCGGGCGCAACCCTGGCGCCCCAACCCGGACAATCCTTCACGCCTCCGGGGGATTGTGTGTCGTTTCATGTAGGCTTATGGAGCCGTGAACGACGCCCTTCCAGTGGACGGGGGAATGCAGGACTACCTGTCATATAGGGATGGGCCCGGGTGACGTGGCGGGTTATAACGACCTCTGAACCGTTCCGGCGGTGGAGGGGCCGCGAACCTTACGGCCACCCCACCGGACGTCACGTGCAAGGTTGATGTGGTGAAAACCCACCCCCGAGGTCCTCTCGCATCCGGCCGCGTCCGGAAGAAGCCCCGTGTGGCGCCCGCGTCGGCGGCGGCACTGTCGCGGCGGCAGTTGGAGCGCAAGCTGGCGGTCAGCGTGGGGGCGGCGGCCCGGGCCGCGCGGCTGCGGGCTGGCCTCACGCAGGCGGACGTGGCGGACCGCGTCGGCATCGCGTCGGAGGTCTACGGCCGGCTGGAGCGGGGCAAGATGATGCCCAGCGTGCCCACGCTGTTCCGCCTGTGCCTGGCGCTGCAGCTGTCCGCGGACGCGTCGCTGGGGCTGGCGGTGGCGGCGGCGGCGGGCGCGGGGCTGTGGGAGGAGGACTCCACGGACAAGGACGACCTGCCAGAGATGCGCCGCCTGCTGCGCGCCGTGCGCCGGCTGCCGCGCCCCCAGCTCAAGCTGATGAGCCTGGTGGCCAGCGCCATCCTGCCCACGCGCCGCTAGCGTCCGTCGCCTCAGCGCGCGGACGCGGGAGGGCGGGCCGTGCCCGGTTCCGTCACCCGCCACACCCAGCCGGACGGGGTGGGGTCGCGGTGCGCGGTGTTCACGTCCACCGCGTACACGTCCACGGTGTGCTCGCCCACGGGCAGGTCCTTCAGGCGCCACGGGGACTCGCAGGGGATGTAGAGGCTGCCGTCCAGCGAGCACCAGAACACGGGCTTCAGCGTGGTGGCGGTGAAGACGAAGGTGGCCTCCCTGGAGGGTGTGGCCCCCGGGGGCCCCTCGTCGATGAAGGTGTCCGGCCCTTCGTTCCCCGCGCGCGCCAGCGACGGCGGGAACAGCAGCGGCATCAACATCAGGCACAACAGCAGTGACGCGAGCAGTCCGTGGGGAAGGTAGCGCAGGGACGGCGGGGGAATCATAAGCAGGCTCGCGTGACGCCGGAGGCCGCACGCACCCGTGCCCAGGGCATGTCGCTGGAGAGCGGCCTGGGAGGGCTGGGGCGTTCCATGGCGTCCGGGGAATGGGAAAGGGCGACTTCCTGGAAGGTGGGGATGGATCCGAAATGGGGCGCCCCGTCCCCAAGACGGTGCAGGGCATCCACGGCGCGACGTGACGCGGAGGGCAAATGTCCTCCAGCGGAAAGGGGGCGCCGCCGGCACGGGCCCCGCCGGGCGGTGATGGCACGCGTCACGGGGCAGCGCTTGTCAGGGCGGACATCCCCTGGCCTCATGGGTGCTGGCCGGGACCTGCCTTGCACGAACGCCATCGCCCATGACCTTCGCGAAGAGGAGCACCCCCTGGCCCGCCGCCGCGCTGGCGCTCTCCCTGTGCCTGCTGTGGCCGGTGCTCCCCGCCCGCGCCCAGGCCCCTGAAGCCGACCCCGGCAGCGCCCGGCTGGGCGACACGCTGGACGCGGGCCTGCCCGTCACGGAGGAGAACCTCACCACCGGCGCCGCCCCGCGGAGCATGGACGCGCCGTGGACGCAGGGGGACGACAGGCAGGACGGGGGCGCGGGCACGGTCGTGAAGGAGGCGGGCCTCCAGCGCACGGACGCGGGCTGGGCGCTGGAAGCGGGCGCGGCGCCGGACGCGGGGGACGGCGGGCCCGCGCTGGCCGCCTTCGTGCCGCCCGCGCTGGTGCAGGACTCGCCCGCGCCGTACCCGCCCCGGCTGGTGGGCGAGGGCGTGGCGGGCACGGTGAAGCTGGAGCTGCTGGTGGACGAGGCGGGCGAGGTGGACACCGCCACGCTGGTGGAGGGCGTGCACCCGCTGCTCAATGAGGCCGCGCTGCACGCGGCGCCCTCCCTGCGCTTCTCCCCCGCGATGATGGAGGGCCAGCCCGTCGCGGTGCGCCTGTTCTTCGAGTACCGCTTCGAGGCGCCCGTCCCGGTGGCCACCGGTGGGGACGGGGGCACGCTCGCGGGCTCCGAGCTTCGGGGCCCCATCACCCTCAAGGGCCTGGTGCGGCAGAAGGGCAACCGCCGGCCGCTCATCGGCGCGACGCTGGTGTCGGACGCGGCGCCGGACTCGCCGGTGCAGACGGACGAGCACGGCCGCTTCGAGGCGCGCTTCCCCACGGGTGGCCAGGCGGTGCGCGTGTTCGCCCCGGGTCACAAGCCCGGCCTGTTCCGCGAGGCGCTGAAGTCCACCGAGTCGCTGGAGGTCGTCTACGGCCTGGAGCCGCTCGTGGTGAACCCCTACGAGACGGTGGTGCGAGGCGACCGCGAGCGCACGGAGGTCAGCCGCGTCACGCTGCACGACGCGGAGCTGCGCGAGGTGCCCGGCACCATGGGCGACCCGTTCCGCGTGGTCATGCTGCTGCCGGGCGTGGGCAGCATGCTGTCCGGCGTGGCGTACCCGGTGGTGCGCGGCAGCCAGCCCGCGTCCACGGGCTACTTCCTGGACGGCATCCGCATCCCCATCCTCTTCCACCTGTTCCTGGGGCCCGCGGTCATCCACCCGGACTTCCTGGACGCCATCGACTTCTATCCGGGCTCACCGCCGCCGCAGTACGGCCGGCTGATGGGCGGCGCCATCGACGGGCGCCTCACCCGGCCTCGCGACGACCGCGTGCACGGCAGCGCCTACGCGGACTTCATCAACGCGGGCTTCTTCATCGAGACGCCCTTCAAGTCCACCGGCACCAACGTCAGCCTCGCGGGCCGCTATTCCTATACGCCGTGGATCATCGCGCTCGCGGCCAATGAGTTGCAGGACCCGCCGCCGCCAGGGCGCACCAACCCGAAGGTGGTGCTGGACTTCTGGGACTACCAGGCCCGCGTGGAGCAGGACGTGGGGCGGGGCAAGCTGCGGCTGTTTGCCTTTGGCTCGTCGGACACCTTCGGCTCCGAGGCGCAGGACGACCAGAGCGACACCGCGCTCCAGTCCATCGCCTTCCACCGCGTGGACCTGCGCGGCCGCCACCCGCTGGGCAAGGGCGAGCTCGAGGTGGGCGGCACCTGGGGCACGGATGATTTCGCCGTCGTGTCGCGCGGGCCGGACAGCGGGAATGAAATCCACATCGACCAGGGCACCTTCTCCGGGCGCGTGGGCTACAGCGTGCCCCTGGATGAGCGGCTGCTGTTGCGCGCGGGCGCGGACGTGGACCACAAGCGCGCCATCGTGGACGTGCTCACGGTGGAGAACGGCCAGGAGGTGGAGGAGGACACGGTGCGCGTGCCCGTGGCGCTGGCCACCTTCACCGGCGCGTACGCCGAAGGCGTGTGGACACCGAATGACAGATGGACGGTGGTGCCCGGCCTGCGCCTGGACAGCTACCACCTGTCCGGCGGGTTCGACCACAAGGTCATCGAGCCGCGCCTCACCGTGCGCCACAAGCTCACCGACACCGTGACGCTCAAGGGCGGCGCGGGCATCTTCCACCAGCCGCCCACCACCCTCATCAGCCTGCCCGTGGTGGACGTGGGCAGTCTGTTGCTGGGCCTCCAGGAGGGCGTGCAGCTCTCCACCGGCGTGGAGTGGAAGGCCTTCGACAAGTGGGAGGTGGGGCTGGACGTCTACGTGAACCCCATGCTCCGCACCATCGAGCTCACGCCCTTCTCCGACGAGGGCCTCACCGACGACCTGGACGGCGGCGGCGACCCGGATGTGCCGCCGCCAACGCCCGGCGAGGACGTGGGCCCCAACGGCTTCCGCCGCGTGCGCGCGCGTCAGGTGGACGTGGACCCGCCGCCCGTCAGCCGGGACGACTGGGACTTCCCGGACTTCAGCAGCCATGGCCTGGCGTATGGGCTGGAACTGCTCATCCGCTACCCGCTGGGAAACAACTGGTTCGGCTGGCTTTCCTACAGCCTCCAGCGCAGCACGCGGCGCACCACCTTCTATCGGTATGACTCGTCAGGTCGGGCCATCTCCGAGGACTCCGCGGACCTGCCCTTCGCGTTCGACCAGACACACATCCTGAACCTGGTGGTCAGTCACAAGTTCTCCAACAACATCACCCTGGGGGGCGTGCTCCACTTCAACAGCGGACGCCCGGAGTACGGCACCCTGGGAAGCCAGACGCACCGCGAGGGCACCGACCGCGACGGCCGCCCCACGTGGGTGCAGGTGGATCGCGATCAGGTGGACCGGCTGCCGTCCTTCTTCCGCTTCGACCTGCGCGTCTCCAAGGCCTGGGCCTACGAAACCTTCAGCCTGGAGGCCTACTTGGACATGCTCAACGTCACCCTCAACACGGAGACGCTGGGCTTCGACTACCTGGGCGGCGGCCGGCAACCCCTGACCAAGAGCGCGGTGGGACTGCCCATCGCCCTGCCCATCATCGGCGTCAAGGGCCGGTACTGACCTGTCCTGGAGGGTAGGGCCAGTGCTCGGGGGTGAGCACTTTTTCACGCCCCCTGCCCTGTAGGGCTGCTCCACTCGTGGCCAGATGTGTCAGTATTCCATGAGACGCGGGTTTTTCCAGCCTGCCCGGCACCGACGTAGAGGGTGGGGGACAGGCCCGAAGCGTCGGGGGGAGCACGATGATGGGTTTGTCCTGGGGGCCGGGAATGGCTCCGGCATGGGAACTGCCCGCAGACAGCGAGACGCCCTGCATCCTCCTCGAGCCGCTGCACGGGGAGACAGGCGAAGCGCTCGACTTCCGGTGGACGTCCATGAACGTCCCGGCGGAGGGCTGGGTGCGCTCGCTGGAGCTGGGCCGGCACCTGTCCCTGTGGTCGCGGGAGGGCACCGCGCTGTTCGACGTGGCGGCGTTCGTGCGCGTGCTGATGCGCGGTGTGCCGCACGTGGGGCTGGTGCCGGGGGACCCGGCGGGGCGGCGGTACGTGGTGGTGCGTCATGGAGAGGGATTGGCGCTGTGGCTGTTGCCTCGCGACGAGGGGCAGGCGGCGGACGCCCACCAGGCGGAGCGGGAGCGGGCGGCGCGGCAGGAGGTGGAGGCGGCGCTCGCGCGGGCGGAGCAGACGGTGAGCGCGCTGCGCGAGGCGGAGGAGCGCTACCGGCTGGCGACGCGCGCCACGCATGACGTGCTGTGGGACTGGCACTTCGCCACGGACCGCGTGCGGTGGGACCCGGGCACGGGGGACGCGTTCGGCCACGCCACGGCGGTGCTGGAGCACAAGCTGGGCTGGTGGGGCGAGCGCGTGCACGACGAGGACCGCGAGCGCGTGGTGGACCGGCTGGTGGAGTTCGTCGCGTCCACGGGCGACGTGTGGAGCGAGGAGTACCGCTTCCAGCGCGCGGACGGCAGCTGGGCGCACGTGCTGGACCGTGGCGTGCTGGCGCGCGACGACGAGGGGCGTCCGGTGCGGATGATCGGCTCCATGATGGACGTCACCGAGCGCACCCGCCAGATGGAGACGATGGTGGAGGAGGCGAGGTTCCGCGAGCGCTTCATCGGCATCCTGGGGCATGACCTGAGAAACCCCCTCAACGCCATCGTGCTGTCGGCGCGGGCACAGAAGCGCCGGGGGCCGCTGGAGTGCACGCCCGAACAGCACCGGCAGCACGCGCAACGCATTGAAGCCTCCGCGACGCGCATGGGGAACATGATCGCGGACCTGTTGGATTTGACGCGCGCCCGGCTGGCCGGCGGCATCCCGCTGCGCAAGGGCCCCACGGACCTGGGGGCGGTGTGTCAGCAGGTGGTGGACGAATTGTCCGCGGCGTACCCGGACCGCGCGGTGGCGGTGGACGTGGACGGCAAGGCGGAAGGGGAGTGGGACGCGGAGCGGCTGGCGCAGGTGCTCTCCAATCTGGTGGGCAACGCGCTGGAGCACGGCAGCCCGGAGGCGCCGGTGTTCCTGCGCTGCTGGGCGAAGGGCGAGCACCAGGTGCTGGAGGTGCAGAACCCCGGCGCGCCCATCCCGGAGGAGTTGCGCGAGCGGCTGTTTGATCCGTTCCGCCAGGGTGAGGGCGAGCGCGTGCAGGGCCGGCGCAACGGCGGCCTGGGGCTGGGATTGTTCATCGTGAAGGAGATCGTCCAGGCGCACGGGGGGACGGTGGAGGTGACGTCCTCGGAGAAGGAGGGCACGACGTTCACGGTGCGGCTGCCGCGGCCTCCGCGTCCGAAGGCCAAGGCGAAGGCGGGCCGGAGCCGCACGCGGACGGCCTGATCTTTTGGAAGGGGTGAGCGTTCGCCGCCGTGCGGTGAATGGAAGAGCGTCCGCCGCCGCACGCCGCGCGTGTTGTGCGAAGGACCGAAGGGGATGGGCCGGGAGGGCAGGGGCGCTGCTCGCTTCGTCGGAGGGCGTTTACCGGTTGATCAGGCCGTGCGGCACAGCGCGGCCCCCACGCGGAGGCAGTCCCCATGCAACTCAATCCCCCTCGCAACTCCCCATTTCGTTCCTCCCCCTGGACGGCGCTCTGGCTGGCCGCGGCGCTGGCTGGCTGCGGCACTGCTTCAATAGACGAAGCCTCCGACGTGATGGGCCAGTCCTCGGACGCCATCGCCTCCACGAATGGCCTGTCGACGAATGGCCTGTCGACAAACGGCTTGTCGACGAACGGCTTGTCGACGAACGGCTTGTCGACGAACGGCCTGTCGACCAATGGCCTGTCCACGAACGGGTTCCAGACCTGGTTCAGCCAGGATCCCGCGTCGGCGGACATGGTGATGCGCTACGTGGTGCAGTGCTCGCTGGGGGCGGGGATGACGCTGTCGTACCAGTCGCCGTCCACGGGGAAGCGCTACACGTGGAATGGGAGTCTGGGATTGGCGCCGGGCTGGGCCGGGGGGCAGCCGGCGACGGTGGCGGAGCAGCAGGTGGTGAGCGCGTGTCTGGCGGCGCACGCGAACAAGTACGGCGTGCACGTGAACATCTCCGTGCTGGGGCGCGACGCGCTGGGCGGGGCGATGCCGTATTCGACGGACGAGCTGAATACATACAATGAGAAGGAGGCGTGCTTCTTCGGCAACCTCTTCACGGGCGAGGGCACGTTCGCGGCGAACGACGGCGCGTACCTGGACTACGACGAGAGCACGGTGCGCACCTGCGGCCTGTCGTCCTGGAGTGAGACGACGGCGTGCACGCCGATGAAGCACGTGGGCGCGTGCCGGTACTACTGCACGCTGGACGCCACGCGGACGTACTACACGCGCTGCACGTACAACGGCGTGAACTACCGGCCCATCACCACGCGCATGCTGCCCCAGGACATCTACCGCTGCGGCGACGGCGTGTGCCAGCTGACGGAGAAGTGCGGCGGCAGCAACACGCCGGACAGCTGCGCGGCGGACTGCGGCGCCTGCCAGTAGTCAGCGGGAGGGTTGCTTCAAGTGGGGCGGGGCCGCGCGGCGCGGGCGCGGTCGGCCGTCATGACTTGCGGCCTCTGGAGGGCTTCGTGCCCCGGGTGCGTTCCGCGTGGGCCTTGAACGCGCCCGGCTGATCCGCCCAGAAGGACTCCACCTCGTCCAGCCAGCCGCGCAGGGCGGCGAAGGGCTCCGGGCGCAGGGAGTAGACGCGCACGCGGGCGTCGTCCGCGTCGATGCGCTCCTCCACGAGCCCCGTCTGGCGCAGCACGCGCAGGTGGCGGGACATGGCGGGAGGGCTCATGTCGAACGCGGCGGCCAGCTCTCCGGCGGGGTGGGGCCGCTGGCGCAGCCGGTCCACGACGCCCCGGCGCGTGGGGTCGGCGAGTGCGGCCAGGGTGCGGTCGAGCGCGGACGGGGTGGCCATGGCGGACGAGGTTCGTCAACGTCAGGGTGAATGATCAACCCTGACGCTGACGGTCTTCAAGCTTCCAGGGGCCGCTAGAAGACGCCGGGTACGGGCACTGCGTGGCCGGGGGGCAGCGGGGTGGGGCGAGGCGCGGCCTGGGGCGCCGCTTTCGGCCCGAGGATGGCCGGCAGGGACGGGGAGAGCCGCCCCACGTACAAGAGGCCCTGGAGGCTTTCGGTGGCGGAGGCCTCCCGCAGCTGGATGTAGGGGCTCAGCCCGGCGCGGGCCGCCACCGCCGGGGCGGGCGTCGCACCCACGATGCCGCAGACCAGCTTGCTGTCGCGGTCCAGGTCACAGCCCCATCGCGTGCCCTGCGCGTAGCTCATCTCCAGCACGACGAGCGAGCGGTCCCCCTTCATCAGGTGCGCCATGGGCGTGAAGGCCGGGTCCCACTGCGTGCCTTTCTCCATGCGCGTGTGCGTGTTGCCCGCCAGCACCACCTGGACCTCGTCTGGCTTCGAGGCGCGGCGCTTCGTCCAGACCCGGGCCTGGGCGGCGTCGCGCTCGCTGCCGTTGAGCACGTCCGTGTCGTAGGCCACCACCGTCACCCGCAGGCCCGCGGCGCGCAGGGCCCGCGCGCGGTCGATGAGGTCCAGCACCGCGCGGCTGCTGCGCCCGTCCTGGTACGTGCGCGTCCAGAAGCGGCCCTCCAGCAGCGCGTCCTGATCCGCCGGGGCGCCGGGGCTGGCCAGGTACCTGTCCACGCGCGCCTGCTCCGTCTCCGGAAGCGACAGGCCCAGCACCACCGCGAGCCCCGTCTGGGCCGCCTGACACACCACGTGGCCCACTACGTCCGGCACTTCGTTGGTGCCCAGCTGCTCGCCGATGAGGAGCGTCAGGCCGGGGTGCAGGAGCTCCGGCAGTCCGCGCACGGACGTGGTGCAGGGACCCTCCGCGGGGACTTCATCCTTCCAGCGCTCCAGGTAGAACTCTGGCGCGCGCACGGCGGTGGGGCGCTTCTCCTCCGCCACGTTGCCGGCGAGGACTTCCACGGAGGGCGCGGACTCCAGCCGCAGCGTGAGTGCCTGCTCCAGGTCCAGGTCGCGGGTGCCGTGCTGCGCGCCTCGCAGCATGGACAGCCGCTTGGTTTCCGTGTCGTCCTGGTCGAAATCCACCTCCTTCACGAAGGGGTTGGACACCTGCTCGTAGCGCTCCAGGTAGACCTTCCACCATAGCTTCTTCCACTCCGTGTCATTGCCCGTCGTCTGCTGCGTCATGCGGAAGATGCGCACGACGGACTGGCGCGGGCTCAGCGCGATGCCGGTCACCAGGTAGCGCGTGTACGTGGTGTTGCGAGTGCCGGGCCGGCCAGGGTCGGACCAGGTGGTGACGAGCTGGTTCGGATCCTCCGTGTCCTCGAACATGTGGCCCCGCTCTTCCAGCAGCTGGCGCGTGGCCGCGAGCGCCTCCGACAGGGGCTTCTGGAAGACGTGCTCGTACTTGGGCAGCTCCGCTTCGGGTGTCCGCTTCGAGTGGGCGCAGCCAACAGCCATCACGGTCAACGCGACGACGAGCCAACGACAATGCATTTCAGCCCCCTGAGAGAAATGCGAAGCGCCGTTCAGTAAAGCCCATCCGAGGCCGGGTTCAATACCCCCAGCCCATGGTCAACAATCCTGGGGCGGAGGACCAGCGCGCTGCGTCCCTCCCTCCGAGCGCTGGAGCCGCGACACGCGCAACTGGACGCCGGCGGGTCCTGTCCGCCTCGGCGACGTCTTCTCGGTCGCGCTCAAACTGACGCCAGTGCGAACACCCGAAGGGTATGGTCCGTCCATCCGCTCAGGCGACCGACCAGTCTCGATTCGCATTCAGCAGATCAGCGCCTGCGGCCACGACTTCCAGGCGCTTGAGGCTGGGATGACCGCCGAGTGGGTCTTGTCTGGGGACGGTGCGGAAAGTCTCGTGGAGTGGGACGTGCTTGAAGGAGGTGTGCTGTAGGCGAACTTGATGGAGCAAGTGCCGCGATGTCTCGGGATTGAAACAATGAGCAGGTATAATGAGTTCTTGGGATTGGTTAGGTGCAGTGCCTGTAGTTACCTGAATGAGGTGGCTTTTCAGGCGGACATCGGCGTCCTGGAGCACAGGCGTTTCTCGATGGGTGACGTTGTTTGGGGCCTTGCGCCCAAGATGCTGCGGTCGCCTGTGGGGCCTGAACCAGTGGCGGTTGGTCGTGACGTCTGGGCTTACGGACTGGGGCGCTGCCCGAATTGCAGAACCGAACTGTGGGCGGTTGTCGAGGTTCAGGGCGGCCGGTTCACCCGGCTCGCGCTTACACCCGAGCCGGAGAATCCGGACGCATGGGGGAATTTGCCGCCGGATGCTCCTTGAATAGAAGCAGGAGAGGCCGCAAGGCGGAACGCGGGGCTTGAAGATGAGTGAACCCGATGTGTTGAAGTCGCTGCTTCAACGGGCGCTTGAGTCAGTGCGAGCGGACCCCGTGCACGACCTCCTGTTGGGCATGCGGCGGAAGATCTGGATGTCGCTGGGGCGTGAACTGGGCCTTGGGTCAGGGTATGCCCGGCGTGTGGCTCTCGCTCTCGCGACTGCGCGGCATGTGCTTCCTCTGTGGGAATTGCAGTACCCACAGGACCGCACGCCACATTGGGCACTGGATTCGGCGGAAGAGGTGTGCGCGGGGCTGCTCGACAAGAGCGAAGCCCGCGCTCTTTGGCAGCAAGCCTGGGACCACATGGTTGAGCTGTCCTTCTCGGACGAAGACTCGCGAGGAGCAGCAGCGGGATTCTCCGCTGTGCAGGCGTTGCGCACCTGCCTCGAAAACGAGGTGCTCCCGCAGTCGGAGGTGGATGAAGGTCTTCGCGACAACCAGGTCGATGCAGAAGACATGGATGCGTCCATGTTTGCAGCGGCAGCCTGCGCGGGCGGGCCTCCCTGGGACGCATCATCCGACCCCGCGCGCCGGCTTCAATTCTGGGAGTGGTGGCTGTCTGATGCTGTATTCCATGCGTATCGGTTCGTAGCGAGCTGACTGGCCTGTACCTCGCAAGTCACCATCGGTAGAGGTGACGAAGCAGTTGGCGGAGTGTCAGTGCTCAGAATGGTGACCCAGTCATGACGAGCAGGAGCTTCGAGGTGGGCGTGGTGCTCGTCACTCCCCATCCAGGTGGTGTCCGCGCAGGCGTGCGAATCCACGAGGGGAATATTCGTGTCGGCGACGTCTTCTCTGTCGCCTTCAAGCGGACGTTCGTGCGAACACCCGAAGGGGATGCCACGTCCACTCGTTCCGGAGATCGGCCAGTCTCGATTCGCATTGAGCAAATCCACGCCTACGGTCACGACTTCCAGGAGCTTGAGGCTGGGATGACCGCCGAGTGGGTCTTGTCTGGGGACGGTGCGGAAAGTCTCGTGGAGTGGGACGTGCTCGAAGGGGATAGGCAGACGTCTCGTTTGTGCCGAAAGCGCGGGGAGTCTCGACATGGTTGGCAAGCCGGTGTCTCCGATGGAGCGGACGCTTGACCATGCCCTTGATCCTGATTCTTTCATTGCGGATGTTGTTGAAAAGTACCGGATCAATCTCCGAGGATCCGGGCAGAAAATCGAGGTGGTTTTTGACCCTGCGCTTCCTCGCGGAAAGTTGGGGACTACCCGCGCCAATGAGGAGGGAGGTTATTCGCGTTGGCCCCGACGCGCTTGCCGACGAAGCCACTCTTGCAAATACTATCGCGCATGAATTGAGTCATGGGCGCGACTATCTGCGTAGCGGTATTCATAAGCCTCATGGAGATATGTCGTCTGTTGGTGATGGAACCGCCTATGGTGCCGGAAATGCCCTTGAGGCATTCATTCGAGGTGAAAGATGAGCACCGGTCATGGTCAGGCTTGGCGGGGTGTGCCGGAAGAGTGCCTGCGGGAGTGGTCTGCTGTCTTCGCAGGCTCAAGAGAGGGCTTAAACTTGTCCTCGCCATGCCCGGTCTGTGGCGCACGAACACTTCATCGGTATTATCAGCATGGAAAGAAGGTTGAGGTCGTGGCTGATGGAGAGTTGTACGTGTCGCGCGGAGCGAGTTGGGAGTGGTGCAGGACCTGCCGTTCCTACGAACATGCAACAGCACTTGTTCCGGCGTGGTGGTCAGGTGAGCTGGATGTAGATCTGTCAAAGCTCACGGCTGAGCCCGAAGCGTTGGAGGCAGCGCTTCGTCAAGCGTGAGAGGGTGTTGTTGAACCTCAGCGCGGTGAGCACCGTGAGGAGATTGAGAAGCACGACCCATCGGACCTCACGGACGCGCAGTAGCGGCTGTTTGAGCCGTTGCTGAAGGGCTTCTGCCGGCGGGGTGAAGATTAATGGCTGTGCGAGTGTGGGCTGTCTGCTGATTCAGGCTGGCGGCGGTCAGGTTCCAGAAAACAAATCGGAATGGCGTAGATTTGTCTACAAGATGTTTCTGGCGGCCGGTAAGCCGAGGTGAGACATGATTGAATGTGGGGTTCATGGATTGCAGCCGTCCACGCAGTGCTGTTTGCATGTGTGGGAAAATTCGAGTGCGGACGTCGTGTGTGATGCTGATTACGTATTTGATGATTATGGCGATGGGTATTTTTTTTGCTCAGGCTGCTTGGTTGTGGCGCGTCAGTATGCCAAGGCAAGAAAATCCGAGCGCATTGAGGCATATCCGATCGCCATTCGAGGGAGGTGTCGGATTCATCTTCAAGAGTGGAGCGAGAGGGTGAATCATGTTGGATTGGATATGCTTTTGGGGAGGGCGAAAGAGAGGACGCGAGAGTTGCCTGAGCGCTGATGCTGTTTTTGTTCGGGCGACTGGTTGGCTACGATTTGAGTTGAGTAGATGCACTGGGACCGAGATCCAGTTGCAGAAGTTGTCACGATCTCGGAGATGAACGAGCGAGTCCAGCAGTGACGTGAAGTGAACAACCCAGACGACTTCGCCAAGAGATTTGTGGGTGTGAATTTTTCCCAGAGCCACATTGACCTACGTCGTCATGTGCGTGGCGAAGTGGAGAACCGGTGGATGCTGCTTGTGAGTTGGTATGGGGTATTCTGTTGCTCACCTCAATGGTGAGTTTGAGAAGGATCCTTCCCTCGATGTTTTCGGCAAACTGTGGCGCGAGCTGAAGGATGCCGATGGTGAGCATCAGACGGTGTCCGTGAAACATGAGACGGAATGGTGCTTGAGTTTGTATCCATCCGGACGCCTGATGTGGGAGAACGTCGAGGGGGATATTGCTCCTCGGCACATGACGGGAGTTTCGCGTGAGGCCGTCATGTTCCTTTGGAGGGCATTGTCTGAGGGGGATATCGCGCTCATTGACCAGCAGGCTTGGGTCGCAGGTTACGGCTGATGGAGTGTGAAACTTCTGGGTCTTGCTTTGTTGGGTGTTAGAGTTGACTGCTCTGTAGACGACTTGAGGCCTTGAAGACCCGCATCGAGAGGAAGACTGGGGGCGCTCGTTTGAGGGAGGTGGCTGTGGATGAGGCCGTGTATGCTGGGGATTATCAAGCTGCGATAGCGGTTGCGCGGGCTGGCGGCTGGGTGCTTTGCCCGAAATGCAAGTCGGTGTTGAAGGTTGCGCCTACGCTGGAGGATGCGAAGAGGTTGGGAACTCATCCAGGCATCTTCTGCCCGAAGGAAGCCAAGCATGTCGCTGTCCACTTCAATCTGTCTGATGTTCGTGACAGTGTGATGGGTCAGTTTGAGAAGCCGAAGTGACCTGGGAACCAATCGCTTGAAAGATCAGGACGGGCTGATGCTTCATGCGGCGTACTACCTCATCAGGCCGAGTCCCGCTGTTTTGGAGCAGGCCTCGGCACTGGGGCTCCGTGACATCGAGTGGCTGATGGAGCCTCAGCTCTGGCACAAGGGCGAACCTGACCGCTCTCCCTGGAGCCGGGAAGAGCATCTCGTGCAGGTGAAGCTCCTCTTCCTCGCCTGGCTCAGGTCCGAGTATGGCGGTCAGCCTGAATACACACAGCTATTCGGGGCATCGCCGCTCAGCGTCGAGTCGTTCGACCAGGGATGGCTCGCGGAACGGTTCTATTTCCCTGAGCCCGTTTTGGAGATCGAGAAGGCTTTGAAGCCCGAGGTTGTCCAGGCCCTGCGGGAGACTGGCCACCCAAACGTGGATGGATGGATTTCAGAACTCAAGCAGCGGAAGTGATGGCTTCGCGTCAGCGGGACGGCGGGTACTTCTGGAGCTTCCGCTGGAGCGACCGGCGGTGGATGCCCAGCTTGCGGGCGGCTTCGGAGATGTTGCCGGCGCTGTCCGCGAGCACCCGGTGGATGTGTTCCCACTCCGCCCGCGCCAGGGAGGGCGCCTGGAGCGTCTCCGGCGCGGCGACGTTCGGGGCTTCTTCCGCCCTCGCGAACGCCGCGAGGATGTCGTCCGCGTCCGCGGGCTTTGGCAGGTAGTTCACCGCTCCCAGCCGGATCGCATCCACCGTCGTGGAGATGCTTCCGTAGCCCGTCAGCACGATGACCCGTGTGGACGCGTCCACCGCCAGCAGGTCCCGCACCAGCTCCAGGCCGCTCTGCCCTGGCATTCGCAGGTCCACCACCGCGTACTCCGGTGACTCGCGCCTTGCCGCTGCCATGGCTTCATCGTGGTTGCCTGCCGTCGTCACGTCCCAGCCGCGCTCCCGGAAGGCGCGGGCCAGTCGCTCTCGCAGCGTGGTGTCGTCGTCCACCATCAGCAGGCTGGGGCGGTGATCCACTGGGGCCGTGCTCATGCCGCTGCCTCCTTTGCATCCACGCCCGGCAGGCTCAGCCTCGCCGTCGTGCCTTCTCCTGCCTTCGAGCGCAGCTCCAGCGACCCGCCCAGCTGCTCCGCCAGCGAACGCGCGAGGAACAGCCCCAGGCCCATGCCCTCTCCCGGTGCCTTCGTGGTGAAGAACGGCTCTCCCGCTCGGGCCAGCACCGCCTCCAGCATTCCCTGGCCTTCGTCGCGGACCTCCAGCCTCGCTCCCATGCCTTCGGACACCACTCGCAGCTCCACACCTCGGCCCACGGGCGTCGCCTGGAGCGCGTTCTTCACCAGCCCTCGCAGCACCCTGGCCAACGCTCTCGGCGGACCGTGGACCTCGTGCTTCTTCAGCGCTTCCGGCACTTCCACCCGCACGCGCTCACGGCCGGACAGCTCCGACAGCGTCTCCTCCACCAGCCTTTCCAGCGGGATGGGCTGGAAGGGCTCTCCCGTCGTCTGGCCCGCGTCCGCGGACATCTGCACCAGCACGTCCCGGCAGCGATCCACCTGCTGGCGGATGAGCCTCAAGTCCTCTCGTGCGGAGTCGGACGTCTGGGATACCGCTAGCGCTCGCTCCAGCTCCTTCGCCACCACCGCGATGGTGGACAGCGGCGTGGACAGCTCATGCGCCGCTCCCGCCGCCAGCGTCGCCAGCGAGGCCACCTTCTCCTGCCTCGCGTGCCGGGCCCTCGCCTGCTCCAATTCCTGCTCACGCCTTGCCAGCGCCCTTGTCACCCGCTGGATGAAATACACGATGAAGCCCGCCGCCACCGCGAACGCCACCCACATGCCGCTCAGGTGCAGCCGCATCAGCTCCGCGTGGTCCGGCCTTTCCAGGCCCGGCAGCGTCACGTCCTGCAACAGGAACAGCGAACCGAACGCCACCAGCGTGAAGCCCAACATCGCCCACGTGCGGCGCGGCGGCAGCAGCACCGTGCCCAGCGCCACGTTCACCAGGTACAGCGTCGTGAAGGGGTTGTGCGTCCCTCCACTCAACGCCAGCAGCCCTGTCAGCACCAGCGTGTCCCAGAGCATCAGCCCGAAGATGGCCTCTTCCGCCACCGGCCTCGCCCTCGCGAGCCCCGCTCGCACCGCCGCGTTCGTCACCGCCTCCACGCCCAGGAGCGCCACCAGCGCGGGCACCGGCAGCGCCAGCTTGAGGCCCCACGCGGCCACCGCCACCAGCACCGCCTGCCCCACCAGCACGCCCCAGCGCAGCCTCAGCAGCCACACCAGGTTGATGCGGGCTCGGAGCGATGGTTCGGACGGGGGCGGCGGCGGAGGCGTCATGGCGTGGCGGAGGACATCGCCACGGAGCGGGCCACCGTGTCCAGCGCGGACGCCGCCGCGTCCTCGGACTCCAGGTCCACCGTCGCCAGCCACGTGTCCCAGGCGAGCGCGAAGGTGCGCTCGGCCGTCGGCTCGTCCTTGGACACCGTCAGCCCGTCCAGCACCACGTCCACCGTGGCGACGTTGGACGTCACCAGTTTGAACGGCTGCGGCTCACCGCCACCCGCCGGCACCCGCGTCCCCTCCAGCCACAGCGTGCGGTCCACCATGTCCACGCCGCTGTCCGCGCCCGGCAGCCCTTCCGCGTCCGCGTCCGCGGGCTCGAAGGTGAGCCGCGCCCGGCAGTAGCGCCCCGGCGGCGGACGCAGTGTGCCCAGCGTCAGCACGGTCCCGTCCGGCCGCTCCAGCCCGCTCACGTGCGGCGTGCCCAGCTTCAACGGCGACCCCACCGAGTGCGCGTGCGCGGTCCCCACGGGAGACAGCGCCTTGAGCAGCCGCCACCCCAGCGCCTCCTCGCACGGCTTCAGCTCCACGCTGCCCAGCGCCACGTAGCCGCGCGTCAGCGTGAGCGTCTGTCCATCCGCTCGCGTGAAGGAGCGCTCGCCGCCCGCCGCCTGCACGCCGTGCACGGCCCGGTGCTCCAGGCCCAGCGTCACGCGCATGCCGTCCACGCGCTCGCCACACGCGCTCAGCGCGCACAGCAATCCCAGCCATCCCAGACGCGAGGCGCGGATCATCACAGGTCGTACGCCAGCGAGAGCACCGCGATGGGCGTGGACGACACCCGGCGCAGCTGGTTGACGAAGGGGATGCGCACCCCGGCCTGCACCACCACGTCCATGCCCGGGCTGAAGAGGACGTCCGGCGACGCGTACGCGATGAAGCCCCCACCGGCCTCCTCCGGCGTGCCGTTCGTGTCCGGCGCCCGCTCCGCGCGGCTGTCCACGCCCAGGCGCACCGCCCACGTGGGCGACGGCTGGTACTGCGCCGCCACCTGCGCGCGCACCGACGCGCCCAGCCGGAAGTCGTCGCGCCCTCGCGAGGGCAGGAAGCCCAGGGCGCTGGCGAGGAACGACCACTTGCCCCGGAAGCCCTGCCACGCCAGCCCCGCCATGGGGTCCACGGAGCCGCTGCCGGGCTGCGCGTCGATGCCCAGCGTCGTGCCGTCCCTCGCGTGCAGCCGGGGGCCCGTGGGCAGCTTCACCCCGCCCACCACGCTGACCAGCTGGTCCGGCGAGAACTCCTTGTCCTTCCACACGAACGCCTTCGCGCTCACGTCGACGTCGCCCAGCCCCCAGCCGCGCTCCATCCCCAGGCTCACGTCCTGGACCTCGCGGGCCTGCAGCGGCAGGTTCACCGCCAGCACCAGCCACGGCCTGGGCGCGTACGCCACCGCCACGTCCATGCGCAGCTCGCGCAGCCGCTGCGAGTCCACGCCCGTCAGCCCCTCCGTGTGGCCCCACGCGCGCAGCATCGTGGACAGCCGCAGGCGCCCTTCGAAGGGCTGCTCGCCGCCCATGGACGTGAGGGTGGGGTCCCCGCACGCGCAGCTCGCGCACGCCCACGCGGTGGACGCGGGCAGGAGGAGGAGCGCGGCGCTCAGGAAGGCCAGGGTGGGGGTTCTCAAGGCGTGGGCACCCTAGCGTCCCCCCGTCCTGGCGCACTGTGGCGTGTTGTCGCAGGCCGCCGGTGCGTCACACCGGGAACGGTCCGACTGTCCGACAGTCCGGGAGGCAGGCGGGGGAACGGGGGCCGGCTGTCCGCCCGCCCTTCCGTGCCTATCTGGAGAATGACAGCGACCCGTCCGCGTTGAGGGGGGACACGCCGGAGGCAGGGAGGTCATTCATGGGGCTGCTCGCACCGCTGGGACGGCTGTTGTTCTCGGTCATCTTCATCACCAGCGGCCTCAATCACTTCATCCAGCTCCAGGCCCTCACGGCCTACGCCCAGGCGTCGGGAGTGCCCGACCCCCGGCTCGCGGTGCTGGTGTCCGGCGGGGTGCTGGTGGTGGGCGGGCTGTGCGTCCTCCTGGGCATGTTCGCCCGCCTGGGCGCGGCCATGCTCGCGGTGTTCCTGGTGGCGTCCGCCATCATGGTCCATCACTTCTGGAAGATGGATGACCCGGTGCAGGCGCAGAACAACCTCATCCACTTCATGAAGAACCTCTCCATGGCGGGGGGCGCCCTGCTCATCGTCTACTTCGGGCCTGGCCCCTTCAGCCTGTCGCGCAAGAAGCGCGAGGCAGGCCTGGGCGGCATGAAGCTGGGCGCGCCCCTGCGCTGAAAGCGCGGGCGCGCCGTCCTGCTCGTGGATCAGGTCGCCCCGACGTGGGCGGCCTGGGTGTTGCGCAGGGTGAAGAAGGCGACCTCCGGCGTGCTGCCCCGGCGCAGGTACGGCCCGCCGAAGCCGAAGCCCAGCCCCTGGTTCACGTAGAGGTGGTTGCCGTTCACCCGGTAGTGGCCGCGGATGTACGGCTGGCCCGCGCGGCGGAAGAGGGCCTCCGTGAGCCCCCGGACGATGAACTGCCCGCCGTGCGTGTGCCCGGAGAACTGCACCAGCCCCGCGTGCGCGGGCAGCTTCTCCGCGGTGGGCGGCGTGTGGGCCAGCACCAGGCGCGTGCCGGACGTGGGCGCGCCCCGGAAGGTGGCCTCCACGTCCTCCATGCCGGTGAGCCCGTCGTCGATGCCCAGCACCGTCACCGGCGCGCCCTTCACGTGCACCACGCGGTGCTCGTTCTGGAGCACCGTGTAGCCCAGGTCCTCGAAGCCCGCGCGCAGGTAGGGCGCGTCCACCCAGTGGTCGTGGTTGCCCAGCACCACGAAGACGGGGCCGTTGAGCCCCTTCAAGAGCTGGCGCACGCGCGGCAGCGGCTTGGGGCTGTGCGTGACGTAGTCGCCGGTGAGGAACACCAGGTCCGGCGCCGCTTCGTTCACCGCGGCCACCGCGCGGCGGATGCGCACGTCGGAGGTGGCCTGGCCCACGTGCACGTCCGACAGCTGCGCGATGCGCAGGCCGTCATGCTCCGGGTGGATGCTGTCCAGCTGGAGCAGGTGCTCGGTGAGCACGAAGTGGTCCCGCCAGCGCAGGCGCCGGTCCGGCCGGAAGGGGTCGGGGCCTCGCGCCTGGAGCTCGTTGCGGCCGTGCGGCTCCACCGGCTCCGCTTCGGCGAGGGAGGAGGCGGCACCAGCGGCGTGACGGCGGGCGAGTCTCAGGCGCATGCGTTCGGATTCCTCCGGAGGGGCGAGGGGCGATTGTAGAGAGCGGTCCGGAGGGCCGTGAAGCCCGGGGGCCCGGCCCGCCTGCCCCCTTGCACGAAGGCAAGAGGGCGGAAGCAGAACCGGGCCTCCTTCCAGAACATTTCCGCGCCCTTCCAAGGGCCCCTCGGCCCCCGGGACGCCGGGTGCGACATGCGCACCGCCCCGGCGTCAGGGTGGGACTCCTAGTGGCCGCGCAGCACCGTCAGGCCCTCGGAGGTGAGCACCAGCAGCATGCCGGACGACACGGAGCCGTCGTACACCAGCTGGAGCACCTTGTTGCCGCGCACGTTCGGCACCTTCTCCAGCGTCTTGGCGGGGGTCAGCCGGTAGAGGCCGCCCGCGTTGGTGCCGATGAAGAGCGAGCCGTCATTCGTGGAGGCCAGGGCGTTGATGTCGTTCAGCGCCGCCACGTCCGCGCCGACGCGGGTGCCCTTCTGGTACGGATTGCCGGAGGAGAGGATGGTCATCTCCCACAGGCCCAGGGACTTGCTGCCCAGGTAGTACTTCCCATCCGTGGTCTGCTGGAAGCCGCGCCAGTAGTCGAACTCCGCCTGCGAGTTGAGGCCCTGCAGGTAGGAGGACTTCACCTTCTGCTGGTTGATGCCCGGCGTCCGGGTGTCGTCCCAGGTCTCCATCTTCGTGTCGGGCGTGACGGTGCCGAAGTTCCAGTCGTTCGCGATGAGCACGTCGCCGTCCGGCGCGATGCCCAGGGCGTAGGTGTAGCCCGCCATCTGCGAGCCGTTGGCGTCGTACCAGATGGGGTGCCGGTGGGCGTTGTACGTCAGGTCGCGGATGCGCACGACGCCGTGGTTGGTGCCGAAGAAGACGTCGCCCTTGTTCGGGCCGCGCAGCACGGACGTGCAGCTGAGCATGGCGCGGTCTTCGTCGAAGTGGTGGTCGTTGCTGTTGCGGATGCCGAGGTTGACCTCGTCCACCATGGACGGCCCCGTCTGGATGAAGGGGTTGCCGTTCTCGTCGATGTTGGCGCGGCGGGACTGGTTGATGTGGGTCTCGAAGGCGACCTGGCCGCTGGCGTCCAGCTTCACCGCGTCCACGTCCCCCTGCTTGTAGAACTGGAGCCGGCGCGAGCTGAAGGGGAAGCAGGTCTCTTCATTCACCGGGACTTCGCACGGCGTCCGGGTGACGATGAAGTTGGTGTGGATGTCCGGCCACTCCGGATCCTTCTGGAGGTCCGGTGCGTTGAAGCCCACGTAGGCCCGGCCCGCGGCGCCGCCGCAGATGACGGTGGAGGACTGGCCCACGCCCGCCTGGCCCGCCGGGGCCGCCATCCAGACCAGCTTCTTCGTGTCCGCGCGCACCACGCCCACGCGGTCGCCGTCCAGGACCCAGAGGTTCTTGCCCAGGTCCAGGCCCACCGACTGCACCCGGCCAATGCCGTAGCGGTCCGAGTAGTTCGCCACCGGATCCGCCGGCCAGGGATCCACCACGCCCGCGTCGGTGCCACCGCCGGTGCCGGCATCCGTGCCGCCGCCCGTGCCCGCGTCGGTGCCGGCATCCGTGCCGCCGCCGGTGCCGGCATCCGTGCCGCCGCCGGTGCCGGCATCCGTGCCGCCGCCGGTGCCGGCATCCGTGCCCGTCCCCGCATCGGTGTCTCCGCCGGTCCCCGCATCCACCCCTGGCCTCGGGTCGATGTTGTTCGGGTCCTCCACGGGGGTCGTGGGCGAATCCGTCCCACCGCACCCCCACGCCGACAGCACCATCGCCCCCACACACACGCCCAGCCCCAGCAGTCGTCGATTCACCATGGTCTCCCTACGCGTACGCGCCACCTAAGCAAGCCGCGTACCCGCCCTGGAGAGCAGGCTCTCCGTGCGGCATTCCCCTGGGAGAGGGCAATCCCTTTCACAGTCAGGGCACCGGCCGACCCTGAAGGGGCAGTAAAAAGGCCGGGCCCGCCTCCCTGGTGGGAAGCGGGCCCGGCGAAGGACCGCGTGGAGCCGCGGAGCTACTTCTTGGGCGAGGTGGCCTTCAGCTCCAGCGCGATGGAGTCATCCCCCTCCAGCTGGAACTTCGCGCGCACGCTGGCGCCCTCCGGCAGCTCGCTCGCCTTCACGGCCTTGCCGTCCAGGGTCACCTTCGTCTGATCACGCACGTCCAGCTTCACCTCCGGCAGCGTGCCGGTGCGCGCGAGCGTGATGTCGTCGTCGTCCTTGGCCTTCACGGTGCCGTTCATGCTGAAGGCGTCCTTCTCCTTCCACAGGCCCGTCTTGTTCGCGGCGTCCGCCTTGTCCTTGGACGTGTCCGCGCCCACCACCTTCTTCGCGGTGTCGCTGATGGCGGGGCCCACCTCCTGGGCCTCCACGCCCGTCGAAGGGCCGTTCATCTGCCGCGCGCTGGGCGCGTCCTTGGACGGGTTCTGCGGCGTGCCGGTGGTGTCCTGCGCGAAGGCAGCCGTTCCCAGGCACATCACTGCCGCGACGATGATCTTCTTCATGGTCCCGCTCCCTTTCGTGTTGGGTGTTCCCGTGTCTGCTCCCAAGGGTGGGGCGGCCTCTTTCCGCCGCCAACCGGCCCCTCGAGTCCATGGCTTGCATGCCGCCCCGCCGCAGGGGCAGCAGGCAGCCATTCAGACCGGCAGGCACAGCTGCTTCACGGTGGACAGCAGCGCGGACAGGTCCAGCGGCTTGCGCAGGTAGGCGGCGACGCCCATCCCGTCCACCGTCTCGCGCACGTCCAGGTCCGCGCTCGCGACCACCACCGGGATGTCCGAGCACGCGCGCTCGTGGCGCAGCGCCTCGCGGAACGCGACGCCGTCCATGCGCGGCATCATCAGGTCCAGGAGGATGAGCTGCGGCCGGGGCTCCGAGGAGCGCAGCCGCTCCAGCGCCTCCAGCCCGTCCGCCGCCAGCTGCACGGCGTAGCCCTCCAGCTCCAGCGCGTCCTGGAGCGCATCCCGGATGTCCATGTCGTCGTCGACGACCAGCAACGTGTGATGGGCTTCCATCCCATTCCCCCTGCGAACCCTGGGGCGCCCGTCCCGCTCCCCGAGCCGGAGCGGCGGGTCCCCGCCTTCGCCAGGACGAATCTGTACCCGGGGACAGGAGAGCGGAAGCTCCAATGTAGGTGTATGCCTACCAGTGAGCACACCCCCGGCAGGCGCCCGGCTGGCTGGCGGGTGGGGGGCGGGGGGGCTACTCGCAGCGGTCGCAGAGGCCGCGCAGCTGCACTTCCACGGCGCGCTGGGACACGGCGCGGGGGACGCCCCGGGCGGTGGTGAGGCGCACGGACTCCTCGGGGAGGCAGGCCACGGTGCCGCAGTCGGTGCAGGTGAAGTGGGGGTGGTTGTTGGCGTGCTCGGTGGCGCCGGCGCGCTTGAGCTCGAAGCGCCAGACGTGGTCGCCCAGGTCGGCGCGCACGACAAGGCCCGCTTCGGTGAGGTCGGTGAGGTTGCGGTAGATGGTGACGCGGTCGTAGCCCTCGCCGCCCAGCTCCTCCACCAGGTCCGCGTGGCTCATGGGCGCGGTGGCGGTCTCCAGCTTGCGCAGCACGGCCACGCGGGGGGCGGTGCTGCGCAGCCCCGCGGCGCGAATCCGGTCCTGGAACCCGGTCAGCTTCTCCTGCGCCGTGACTTTCTTGGCACCCATGGGCGGTCGAATAACACACCGCCGCGCCCACGTCCTCGCGCCCTTGCAAACGAAGTGTACCTGTAGCCCGGTTGCCCCCTTCCAACTTCCAACACTTCCGCACGGTTGCCTTGACTCACAGGCCCCCGTCACCAGACTGCGGCCTTTCCACACCCTGGGGTGGGCCGTTGGGGTCCTGCCATCCAGAACGACCCGTCGGCCCGCGCCCGTTCCCGCTGCTTTCCGCCCCCTTGATGAAGCCCACCCTGTTGCTCGTCGAAGCCCCGGGTCCGCACCGGGCGCTCTTGGCCCTGGCCTTCCAGAGCCAGGGCTGGCGGGTGCTGCTGGCGGCGGGGGTGGAGCCGCTCGTGCGGGCGCTGCGTGAGTCCCCGCCGGTGCACCTGGTGCTGGCGGCGGGGGGCCTGCTGGCGTCAGCGGGGCCCCTGGACGTGCTGCGCGAGGCGCTGACCGCGGCGGGCGCGGCGCTGTGGGTGGAGGCGCCGCCCGCCGAGCAGGAGGCCGTGCGGCGGCTGGCCGTGCCGGTGGCGGGCTTCCTCGCGCCGTCCCTGTCGCTGGGCCAGCGGGTGGAGGCGGTGCGGCAGGCGCTGCCCTCCCAGGCGCGGGAGGCGGATGACGGCCGGACCCTGCCGCGGGTGCTGGTGGCGGAGGACGACCCCGTCTACCGCAAACTGCTGCGGCTGGCGCTGGCCCCCTTCCGCTTCGAGCTGATGGAGGCGGAGGACGGCATGACCGCGCTGGAGCTGGCGCGGCGTCGGCCCCCGGACATCGTGCTGGCGGACGTGCTGATGCCCCGGCTGGACGGCTTCCGGCTGTGCCTGGCCCTGCGCCAGGACCCGAAGCTCGCGCGCGTGCCGGTCATCCTCACGCACGCCACCGCGCCGGACGAGCTGGACCTGCGCATGGCGGCCAACGTGGGGGCCAACGGCTTCGTGCGGCGCGCGCAGGGAGACGACGAGCTGGTGGCCACGCTCCTGCGCGAGTCGCGCGAGCAGGGGCCGCTGCCCGCGCCCGTGCCCGGTGAGCTGTCCACCGAGCCGCACCTGTACGCGATGGTGCGGCAGCTGGAGCGGCGCGTGGGGCTGCTGGAGCAGGCCGAGCGCACCGCGCGCGAGAGCGAGGAGCGCTACCGGCTGGTGGTGTCCGGCTCCTATGACGGCGTGTGGGACTGGGACGTGCGCAACCAGCGCATGTACTGGAGCCCGCGCCTCTTGGAGATGCTGGGGATGAAGCCGGAGGACTTCCCCGGCACCTCCGAGGCGTTCCTCGCGCGGGTGCACCCGGAGGACCGGGACGAGGTGGCGTCCGCGCTGGCGCGGCACCTGGAGCAGGGCACGCCCTACGACGTGTCCTTCCGGCTGAGGCACGAGGCCGGGGGCTACCGCTCGTGCGTGAGCCGGGGCCGGGCCATCCGCGACGCGCAGGGGCGGCCGGTGCGCATGGCGGGCATCATCGGCGACGTGACGGAGCAGCTGCGGCTGTACCGCGAGGCGCGCGAGGCGGTGCGCGTGCGCGACGAGTTCCTGGCGGTGGCCGCGCACGAGCTGCGCACGCCCCTGGCCGCGCTGCGGCTGCGCGTGCAGGGCACGGCGGCGGCGCTCAAGCACGAGCACCCGGTGGCGCCGGAGCGGCTGGAGCGCGCGCTGGTGGCGGCGGACCGGCAGGTTCAGCGGCTGGCGGACCTGGTGGAGGGGCTGCTGGACGTGTCGCAGATGCAGAGCCACGCGCCCCGGCTGAACCTGGAGGACGTGGACCTGGGGCAGGTGGTGCGGGACGTGGTGCTGCGCTCGGAGGAGATGGCGGCGCGCGCCGGGTGCCTGCTGGTGGTGCGCGACGTCGCGTCCGCGGTGGGCCACTGGGACGCGCTGCGGCTGGGGCAGGTGGTGACGCACCTCCTGGTCAACGCCGTGAAGTTCGGTCCGGGCCGGCCGGTGGAGCTGGAGGTCCGGGCGGACGCGGACTCGGCCTTCCTGGTGGTGCGCGACCACGGCATCGGCATCGCGCCGGACCGGGTGGACGGCCTCTTCCGCCGCTTCGAGCGCGCCGTGCCCGCGCGCAACTACGGCGGCCTGGGGCTGGGGCTCTACCGCCTGTACCGCATCGTGGAGGCCCACGGCGGCGAGGTGGCGGTGACGAGCACCCCGGGCCAGGGCGCCACCTTCCGCGTGCGGCTGCCCCGCGCGGGGCCCCCGGCCCGCCCCGCCTGAGGAGCGGACGTCCGGACGTCCGGCGCCTCTGTCCGCTGACCCACACATGGCGGAACGACGCTGCTGCTGGCGCATGGGGCAGGACGCAGCTTCCCCCCATGGGAAAACGACCCACCGTGCTGGTGCTCAACGGGAGCGAGGACCTCATCGAGGCGCTGGAAGAGGTGCTGGACGACGCGGGCTTCCAGACGAAGGGCGTGCGCGTGCAGGACGTCATGCGCGGGCCCCTGGACTTCGCCACGCTGGTGCGTGAGACGGCGCCGGCGGTCATCGTCTACGACATCAGCGTGCCGTTCAACCTGAGCTGGCACGCGTTCCAGAAGCTGGCCGCGAACCCGGCCGCCGCGGGCATCCCCTTCGTGCTCACCACCACCAACCGCGAGGGCGCGCAGGAGTACACCGGGCCGGATGTCATCGAGTTGCTGTTGAAGCCCTATGACATCGACCAGTTCACCCGGGCCGTGTCGCAGGCGGCGCGGCGGGGGGCTGTCGCGGCAGGCGCACGGTGAAGGTGGTGCCGGCTTCGGCGGTGCTCGTCACGCCCACGTGGCCGCCGTGGGCCCGCACCACCTGCCGGACGATGAAGAGGCCCAGGCCGATGCTGCGGTCCGCGCGGTTCTCCTGGTGGGAGCCGCCCCGCTCCAGCGGCTCGAAGAGGCGCGGCAGCAGGTCCGGGGGAATGGGCGCGCCGGTGTTGTGCACCTCCAGCACCGCGCTGTCGGACTCGCCCCGGGTGTGCACCCGGATGGGGGCGGCCTTGTCGCCGTAGGACAGCGCGTTGCCCAGCAGGTTGCCCACCACCTGGGCCAGCCGGTCCGCGTCCCAGGTCCCCGCGCCGTCTCCGGCCTGGGTGTGCAGGAGGGCGCGGCCGGGGGCCTGCGTCTGGGCCTCCTCGATGGCGGTCTCCACCAGGGCGTGGAGGTCCGCGTCCCGGGGATGGAGGATGAGGCCGCCGTGGCGCACCTGGGTGAAGTCCAGCAGGTCGCGGATCATCCGCACGGCGCGCTCGGTGGACGCGCGGATGCGGTTCACGCGCTTGCGCTGCTCTTCGTTGAGGGGGCCGCGGTCCAGCAGCAGCGAGGCGGCCAGCAGGACGGAGGACAGCGGGGTGCGCAGGTCGTGGCTCACGATGCCGATGAGCTGCCGCTCGAAGTCCCCGCGCTGGCGGGCCTCCGCCTCCAGCCGCTTGCGCGCGGTCACGTCCCGCAGGGCGCCCACCACCTGCTGGACCTCGCCCTCGCTGTTGCGGACGATGATGGCGTGCTCCTCCACGTCCCGCCAGGCGCCCCGCGCGTCGTGGAAGCGGTAGCCGCACCGCCACAGGTCGCCGCTCCCCGCGAGCGAGTCCATGAAGCCCTGCCGGACGGCCGCCAGGTCCTCCGGGTGGATGTGCTCGCGCCACCAGGCCTGGCGCGCCACGCGCGGGTCGTCCAGCCGGCCCAGCAGGTCGGGGTCTCCGCTGCTCCACTCCAGGGTGTCCGTCTGGGGGTTCCACTCCCAGATGGCGTCCTGGGTGGCGCGCGCGGCCAGGCGGAAGCGCTGGTCGCTCCTCCAGGCGCGCAGCTCCGCGGCGCGGACCTCCGCGAGCGCGCTTTCGGCCAGGGTGCGCCGGGCCTGCTCGTCGGACAGGAACCGGCGGGTCGTGTCGAGCGCCGCCGTCGTCTCGCGCTGCTGCCAGCCCCACTGGGCGAGCCCCAGCACGCGGGCCGCCAGCTCCGAGGACCGGAACGGCTTGAACACGTAGTCGTTGGCGCCCACGCCCAGCCCCTCGACGACGTCCTCGGGACGCTGGTGGGAGGTGAGCAGCAGCACGGGGAGCAGCGCCGTGGCGGCGTTGCCGCGCACGAAGGCGCAGACCTCCAGGCCGGTGAGGCCCGGGGTCTCCCGGTCCAGCACGAGCACGTCCGGCACCTGCTCGAAGCCCAGGGCCTCCACCAGCGTGGCCCCGTCGGAGAACAGGACGACGTCGCAGGTCGTGCTGAGCGCCGCGCGCGCGGCCTGGGCCTCCGTCGGAGAATCTTCCAGCAGCCACACCACCGGAGGACGGGTGGGAGGTGTCTTGGGGGGGCCAGGAGTCATCAAGGGACTGGGCCGGTTCCTAACCGGGCGGTCCTCCTCCCGTCCAGCCGGGGCCCGCGCATTCCGTGTGCTGGCAGGTGCCCAGGCGTGCAGGCGGGATCCCCACTCGCGAGCGCGGTCCGGCGGGTGTTCAGTTCCGTGCGAGGCGCACCACATCCTTGATGCCGGTGCGCTGGCGCGGCATCCCTGGTGCGTTCCCTCATTCGTTTCGCACGCCAGCCATTGAGGACGTCGCAGGGGCATTCAAGCCGAGTCAGACGGCAGCGGAGTAGATTCGAGTGGTGCGTTCACGCCGGGCACCTCATTCGCATCACGGGGCGGCACCGGACAACCTGCTGCATTCCAGACACGGAACCTCCCCGTTACGTCACCCCCTTCTGCTAGGTTGCGACGCTGGAGGTTGCCCCGCGTGCTTACGCCCCGTGTGGTTGTCTGGCCAATGCTGATGATGTTGCTGGGCGCGGTGGGCCCGGCATGGGCTGGGACGCCAGGGCCGCGTGTCACGCGGGAGCGGAAGCTGGTGGTCCAGGCGGAGGAGGCCGCGACGCTGCACCTGTTGCGCGTGGCACCCGGGACCGTCACCACCGTCATGTTCAACGATGACATCCTGCCCGCGTCCGTGGACACGAAGGCGCTGGCGCCGCTGTTCGGCCAGTTGAAGGTGTATCCAGGCGTGATGGTGCTGCGCCCCTCCGTGGCCATGCCGGAGGCGTCCCGGCCGCTCGTCACCGTGCGCTTCGCGGGAGAGGACGCGCCCCGGCAGGTGTCGTTCCTGCTCGTCACGGACCCCAAGGAGGTGGACACCGTCGTGGAGGTGTCCCGCCACGCGCTGTCCGCCGAGGACCTGGGCGAGGAGCTGTCCCTGCTGCGGGGCCGGTGCGCCGCGGCCGAGGCGGGGCTCGCCACCCTGCGTGCGCAGTGCGCCCAGACGGGACTGGCGGGCGCCGTGCTCACCGGTGCGCTGGCGCGTGCCCCGGTGTCGGTGGAGCGGTTTCCCAGCGCGATTGAAGCGCCAGGCCTGGAGGTCGTGGGGGGCGCTGTCCTCTACCGCCACCTCCAAACCCGCTTGATGGCCTTGACCCTGAGGAACGCACCTGACGCGGCACCGTGGGTGCCCGGCGTGGGCCGGCTCACCCGGTTGGGGCTGGATGAGAAGGAGGGCCAGGTCATCCAGCGGGAAATTCCCGTGCGGATGCTGGAGGCCCGACTGGCATCCGGTGCGAGTGGCCAGGTGGTCCTGGAATGGCAGATGCCCATGGAGCTGGATCCACGGGCCATCTATGTGCTGGAAGTCTGGAACCAGGAAGGCGATCGCTCCGTGCGATGGAAGGGATTGTCCCTGTGAGCAGTGAGTCGCCGGAACTGGAAATCCTCCATGCGGAGGCGGTGCTGGGACGGGTCCTGCTGTCCGCCGAGTGGTTGCCTCCGGGAACCCGGGTGGACCGCTGGGAGGTGGTGGAGCGGCTGGGAGCGGGAGGTTACGGCACCACCTATTCCGTCCGCCGTTCAGGTCGCGCGGAGGGACGGCTGTATGCCTTGAAGCTGTCGCGGCGTCCGGGAGAGAGGTGGTTCGCGCGGGAAGCGGAGTTGCTGGCGCGCGTGCGTCACCGCTCGGTGGTGCGGCTGATCACCCACGGTGTCTGGCGGCTGGGTCCGGTGGAACATCCCTATCTGGTGATGGAGTACGTGGAGGGAGAGTCGCTCTACGAATGGGCACTCGCCCGCAATCCCACGGCCCTCCAGGTGACAGGCCTGCTGGTGCAGGTGCTGGAGGCGCTGGCCGCCGCGCACCGCGAAGGCGCGCTGCACCGGGACTTCAAGGGCGACAACGTCCTGGTCGCACCGGATGGCAGGGTGAAGGTGCTGGATTGGGGCGCCGGCTGGTACGCCGGTGCGCCGCCGCTCACCGCCACTGCCCGGTTGCCACCGGGCAGCCCGCGCTACTACAGCCCCCAGCTCTTCATGTGGCGCGTGCTGTCAGAACGTCGTCCCGGAGCCGCCAGCCCTTATGCCTACTCCGTGGCGGACGAGCTTTACGCGGTCGGCGTCACCTTCTACCGGCTGTTGACGGATCAGTACCCCGCTGCTCAGTGGGGCGCGCCCCGTGATGCATCGGAGCCCCATGCTCTTCGCGCCGTGAGGGACCTCAACCCCCATGTACCGGAAGGGCTGTCGGAGGCCGTGACGCGGATGCTGGCCTTCGAGCCGGAGCGGCGGCCTGAAAGCATGGCGTTGCTGGCGGGGGAGCTGCGCAAGCACCTGTCCGACGGTGGACCGGCGTGGAGCGCGCCGCTGTTCGACTGGCGGGAACGGACGGCCAGCGGTTCACGCACGACGGTGGAGGCGGAGGAGGTCCGAGGTCCGGTGCTGCCAGGACAGGAGCTGACCCTGCGGAATGCCCGGGCCCGCCACGTGGAGGCAGTCCGCCGGCTGCGAGAGGCCCGCGAACTGCGCCGTCGCGATCCCGCGAAGGTGGCCGCCTCGGAGGCCCGGTCGCTGCGCGCGCTCCAGGCGCGGGTTCGCGGGACCCGTTCGCATCCACTCTTTCGGGGTGCGCTCGCGGTGCTGTTGGTGGGGCCGCTTGTCGCGGGCCTGACGGTGTGGAGCTTGAGGTGGGCCCTGGGGCGGGAGGACCCAGGCGAGGGACGGGACGTCCAGCAAATGGCGTCTCGTCCCGAGCCGGAAGAAGCTCGCAAGCCATCGACGGGCACCTCCCCACCCGTCCCCTTTCCTCTGGAGAAGGACGTCATGACTCCCCCTTCGCCGCAGCACGCGGCCGTCATTCCTACGCCCGCGCGGTCTGGTGTGCTCAAGCGGTGCTCCGCGGCGGTCGGCGCCGCCGTCCTGACGGCGTGCACTGGAGCTCAGGTGCGGCCAGAGCCGAGCCGGTGCCCGGCGGGCTCCCTGGATGCGATGCGAAAGCTCGGCCTGGTCGATGGCCTCCTCGGCGACATCTATACCGACATCCGACAGCCGGGTGACGAACCCAAGGAGCTCATCGTTCACGATGGACCCATCGTCAGCCTCGTCAAGAACCAGCGCGACTACGGCCTGCCGGAGGGGACCCGTCTGTACGGACGCCTCTGGACGGGCGATGGCCGCGTGACGGGCCGCTACACCAAGGCGGAGCTGCCGGACGGGCGCGTCTATCCTGTCTGCATCGTCTACGGGAATCGGGATGGCTTTCAATGGAACGAGGGCTCCAAGCCCGGCGCGGTCCGGATGCCGCGCTTCGCGGGCTACACCGTCGTGACGGTCTTCCCGTGAGCCAGACTTGTCGGGACACGAGGACAGGAGAAACGTTCTAATCCAACCTGATGGGTCCTGGAAGAATTTACTACTTTAAAAGTAGTCTGCCGTTGTTCTCATAGGAGCCCGCACGGCATGAGTCCTTCCAGGACGGCGAAGCCTTCTCCTCCGGAGTTTCTGTTCAAGACAGGGTCCAAGACCTTCGAGCTGGTTCGGATCCTGCGGCGGCGCGGCCATGGGGAGCAGCACTTCCTGGCGGTCCGGCGGCAGCCCGGGCGCGAGCCCGTACCGGTATTCCTCCAGGCGCTGTCCCTGCGCGGCGGGGACCTCTCCCCGTTGAGGGATCCGCGAGCGCGGTTGCAGGAATCACTCGCGCTCACGCGGCTGCTGGAGCATCCGCGCATCGCCCGGCTGCTCGGCGGCCACGAAGTGGACGACAGGCTCTTCCTGGAATGGGAGCACGTCCCTGGCTACACGCTGGATGACGTGGCGATGCTGCCGCTGGTGTATGTGCATTCCTATTCCGAGGCCTTCCTGGTGCACGTGGGTCTCCAGCTCGCGTCGCTGCTCGGGTTCCTGCATGCAAGGACAGACGCGCGGGGCCTGCCGCTGGGCTTCGTGCACCGCGACCTGCATCCCCAGGGCCTCCGGTTCGGACCGGAGGGCGCGCTGGCGCTCACGGACCTGGGGGATGTCTTCTCCCGGCTGCCGGGCCGGGTGCCCTCCAGCATCACGCGTCCGCACGGCGAGGTGTATTACGGCGCGCCGGAGGTGCTGTTCGGAGAGGGGGCGGATGCGCGTTCGGATCTCTTCTCGCTGGGGCTCATCCTGCTGGAGCTGGCGACGGGCCTGCACCTGTACAGCCTGCCGCGCGCCCTCATGGACGACCTGGAGGCGCGGCTGCCGGACGCGGATGCGAAGCGCGTGTTCCAGGGGATGATGGTGGCGGCGCAGGCGGGACAGGGCTCTGGTGAATACTCTGACGTGGTGGTGCATGCCGCCGCTTACCGGCCGGAGGACCTGGAGTCGCTGATGTCCCGGCTGTCGCCAGGGCTGCGCGCCATCCTCCACCGGCTGCTGCGCCGCGAGCCGTCGGAGCGCTATGCGAGCGCGGAGGACCTGGAGGTGGACCTCCGCGCCCATGCGGCGCGGCTGGGCGGGAACGACGACGGCACGAAGGCCGCGGAGGAGTTCCAGCGGGCGCTCGCGAGGACCTCGCCGCTGCTGGATGCATTCCAGACGGACGTGGGGGCCTTCCCGCCTGGCAGCGTGCTGCACCTCCCGACGCCCGCCATGTGAAGCGACTCGCGCCGGTGCACGGCGATGCGTGACGCCGCTACGCCCCGGGCGCCTGCTTCGCGTCGCCGTGCGGCAGCCTCACCGTGAACGTCGTGCCCGCTTCGTGGGTGGACGTCACGTCGATGGTGCCGCCGTGCGCCTGCACGATGGTCCGCACGATGTAGAGCCCCAGCCCCACGCTGCGCGTTGCCGGGTCCATGCCCGGGGCCCCGCGCTGCATGGGCTGGAAGATGCGGGGCAGCAGGTCGGGCCCGATGGGGGCTCCCGCGTTGTGCACCTCCAGGAGGACGCTGCCGGGCGCCTCGCGCAGGCGCACCGCCACCGGCGTGCCCTCCGGTGAGTACTTCAGCGCGTTGCCCAGCAGGTTCGTGAGCACCTGCGTGACGCGGTCCGGATCCCAGCAGCCGCGGATGGCCTTCGCGGGCAGGGACGTCTGGAGGACGCGCTCGGGGACGGTGATCTGCACCTCCTCCACCACCTGCCGCACCAGCGCGCCCAGCTCCAGG
The DNA here is from genome assembly GCF_042231735.1 of Corallococcus exercitus. Classification (GTDB taxonomy): domain Bacteria; phylum Myxococcota; class Myxococcia; order Myxococcales; family Myxococcaceae; genus Corallococcus; species Corallococcus exercitus_B. The sequence goes on along the minus strand of NZ_CP102577.1, from coordinate 6,211,133 downwards.
TCCTGGCAATGCACCGGCAGGCCGCCGCCCAGGCGCGCCTGGGTGAAGTCCAGCAGGTCGCGGATCATCCGCACCGCGCGCTCCGCGGCGGCCTGGATGCGCAGGACGGCCTTCGTCGCGCGCTCGTTCAGGTCGTCGCGCCGCAGGAGCGACGTCGTGCCCAGGATGATGGCGCTCAGCGGGTTGCGCAGGTCGTGGGACACGATGCCCACCAGGTACTGCTCGAACTCCGTGCGCTGACTCGCGGCCTCCTCCGCCAGCTTGTGCTCCGTCACGTCCAGCCCCGTGCCCACGAAGCGCACGGGCCGGCCGTCCGGCGCGAAGTGGACGTGGCCCCGTCCTGAAATCCACCGCACGGGCTGGCCGCCCTGGGGAGGCCGCACGCGGAACTCGCTCGCGTACTCGCCGGAGCCCCCTGGCCGGGAGGCCTCCGCGATCGCGTGCTCCACCTGGCGCCGGTCCTCCTCGAAGACGAACCGCATGGCCTCGTCGAGCGTCACCTCGCCCTCGGCGGGCAGGCCCAGCATGGCGCGGAAGCGCGCGTCCCAGGTGGCCCGGCCCGTGGCCGGTTCAATGTCCCAGCTGCCCATGTCCGCCGCGTCCATCGCCAGCCGCAGGCGCTCCTCGCTGGCCTGCAGCGTCCCCGCCAGCGACTCCGCCTTCTGGCGCGCGCGCACGGCCTCGGTGACCTCGCTGGCGACGACGAGGATGCCCTCGATGCCGATCTCCGCCGGGTGCAGCGGCTGGTAGACGACGTTGAAGTACGCGTCCTCCAGGGCGCCGTCCGGGGCCCGCGCCAGCCGCACGTGCAGCTCGTGGCCCACGTAGGGTGTCCCCGTGGCGCGCACGCCGTCCAGCAGCTCCCGGATGCCCTGGCCCTTCACCTCCGGCAGCGCTTCGAGCACGGGGCGCTCCAGGACCTGGTCGTAGGTGCGGCCCCAGAGCTGGCAGATGCGGTCGTTGGCCAGCGCCACGACGTGCGCGGGCCCCCGGAGGATGGCGAGCGCGATGGGCGCCTGCCTGAGCAGCGCGTGCAGCTGGCTCAGCTCCGTGACCGCCTGGACGCGCGCGGTCCTCGCCTCCCGCAGCAGCTGTTCGTGTCCGTTCTCCGTCTCCCACCGGGAGGTGACGTCCTGCATGGCGCCCACCATGCGCAGGCCCCGGCCCCGCGCGTCGCGCAGGATGACGCCCGAGTCGAGCACCCGCACGACGTCGCCCTGGCGGTTGAGGAACCGGTACTCGTCCTGCCAGCGCGCCTGCGTGCCCTGGATGGCCGCGTGGATGCCGCGCCGCACCCGCTCCCGGTCCTCCGGGTGGATGCGGGACACCCACCAGTCCACGACGGCGCCCGTCTCCTCCGGCGCGAAGCCGAGCAGCCTGCGCGTCTCCCCGCTCCAGGCCACCTCCCCGGTGAGGAGGTTCCAATCCCAGACGGTGTCCGCCGCCGCCTGGCTGGCCAGCCGGTAGCGCGTCTCGGACGCCTCCAGCCGCGCGTTGGCTTCGCGCAGCTGGCCCAGGAGCAGGGCGCGGTCGAGGATGCCGGAGAGGTACTCCACCAGCGTCTCCAGGAAGCGCTTGGTCTGCGGCGGCACCGGCCGGGCCTCCGCGAAGCCCACGCAGAGCACGCCCATCAGGTCGCCGTGGGGCCACAGCCGCAGGCCCAGCAGCGTGCTCCAGCCGGGGGTGTGCAGCCCCTCGCGCACGCTGTCCTCCAGGCCCCGCGCCTGCGCGAGCACCAGCGGCTCCTCCGAGCGGGCCACCCGGCCCAGGAAGGACGGCCCCTGCGGGTCCACCGACCGGCTGGGGGGCGGCGCGGGGTTCCCGGTGTGCGCGACGGGGAGCATCCTCCGGCCGCTCGCGTCCACGAGGAACAGCTCCGCCCCGGTGGCCTCCATGGCCCGGACGATGAGCTCCACCAGCGGCCTGAGCGGGCCCTGCGGATCCGCGCGCGGCTCCAGCCACCGGGGCGCCATCGCGTCCATCTGGCGCAGGAAGCGCTTCTCGCGCTGGCGGTCCTCCATGGAGTAGCCGGAGAAGAGGACCACCACGTGGTCCATGGCCTCCTCCAGCTGCTGGAAGAGGCACTGGAGGCCCGCGGCGCCGGGCTTCTGCTCCGGCTGGACGTCCTCCCACAGCTGGGGGATGAGCCGCCCCAGCAGCGTGTACTCGTCCGTCGCGTCCTCCTGCGTGGCGCCCACGCGCAGGCGCAGGTTGATGTGGGCCTCCTCCAGGCGCGAGCGCGTCTCCAGGCGCTCCGGCGTGGCGCCGTCCCGGCAGATGGCCGCCACCGCGTGGAGGTATTCCGGCAGCGTGGAGATGACCTCCGACGGCTTCAGCCCCTGCGTGCTCTCCAGCCTCCGCGCCGCCTCCGCGAAGCGCCGCACCAGGACGTCCAGGTTCGCTTCGATGAAGTCCGCGATGAGTTTCATGGGCCCGTAGAGAAGGGGGTAGGGGCTCGGGCCCCCAGGTGCAATGGCACCCCCGTGTTTCCCCGGGGATTCCCGACAGGCGGCCTGGCAGGGGCATGCCCTGCGTGAAGTCACCGTGCGCGCGCAGGGCAGGGAGGCACGCCAATCCTTGGCGCCAGCGGCGCGACCTGCGTAGGCTGCCCGGGTGCGCAGAGAGCCTTCGCGTTCCACCATCCTCATCGTCGATGACGAACCGGATCTGCGCGAGGTCGTGGCGGAGCTGCTGGAGATGGAGGACTACACGGTGCTCCAGGCCGCCAACGGCCAGGCCGCCCTGGAGGTCCTGGCCTCCCAGCCCCAGCCCTGCCTGGTGCTGCTGGACCTGATGATGCCGGTGATGGACGGACACGAGTTCCTCCACCGGCTGCGGCAGGACGAGCGCCACCGCGAGCTGCCGGTGCTGATGCTCACCGCCCACTTCTCCGCCAAGGCCCCTCCGGGCACGGTGGGCCTCTTGCGCAAGCCCGTGGACATCGCGGAGCTCCTGGCCATGGTGGCCCGGCACTGCCCCGCCGCCTGAGCGCGCGCAGCCTACGCCCGCACGGAGTGCACGGCGATGGCGTCCAGCAGCGCCTCCAGCTTCACCGGCTTGCCCAGCCGTCCGGCCACCCCCTGCGGCAGCGGCAGGGTGGGGTGCGCCGTCAGCACCAGCACCCGCGTCAGCGCGAGCGCGCCCGTGCCGCGCAGGTGTTCGATGAAGGCGTGGCCGTCCATCACCGGCATCACCAGGTCCAGCAGGATGAGGCCGGGCATCCGCTCCTGCTCCGCCAGCACGTTCAGCGCGTCCTGCCCGTTCGCCGCCGTGAGGGCGCGGTAGCCCTCCGACTCCAGGATCTCCCGCAGCGCCTCGCGGACGTCTTCGTTGTTCTCGACGAGCAGCAGCGTGGGGCGGTGTTGCACAGTGGACACACGTCCACCGTAGGGCACGGGCTCCGGCGATTCCAGGCCCGCCTCCGTTCCAGACGGCCGGGAAGCCCGAGGGCGGGCAGGCGGGCGTCCGCCAGGACTCATGCGATGGCTCGCGGCAGGGTCAGGGTGAAGACCGTGGCTTCCGCGTCGGACGTCACGGTGAGCGAGCCCCGGTGGCCCCGGGCAATCTGTTCGGAGATGAAGAGGCCCAGGCCCAGGCCCGACGGCACGTGGGCCCCCGTGCGCGCGCGCTGGAAGGGGTGGAAGAGCTGCTCCAGCTCCTCCGAGGCGATGGGCTCCCCCGGGTTGCTCACCCGCACGACGACCTGCTCCGGCTCGCCCGCGAGCACCAGCTCCACCGGGGCCTCCGCCGGGCTGTACTGCAGGGCGTTGCCCACCAGGTTGCCCAGGACCTGCGCCAGCCGGTCCGCGTCCCAGTGGCCCGTGAGGGGCCCGGTGGACGTCACCTTCACGGTGCGGTTCGGGTGCACCAGCTCCAGCTCCTCCACCACCTGGCGCGCCACCTGGCCCAGGTCCGCGGTGCCCGGCGTCAGCGGGATGCCGCTGCCCAGCCGGCTGCGGGTGAAGTCCAGGAGCTCGGTGATCATCCGCGTCATCCGGTCCGTGCTGCTGATGATGCGGCTGGCGGTGCGCTCCAGCGGCGGGGGCAGCTGCTCGCTGGCGACGAGGAAGCTGGCGCCCATGCGGATGGAGTGCAGCGGGTTGCGCAGGTCGTGGCCCACGATGCCCAGGAAGCGCTCGCGGAACTCCGCGGTCGCACGCAGCTCGGCCTCCGCCTGCTTGTGCCGGGTGACGTCCACCAGCACGGTGCCCACGCCCACCACCTCTCCCCGGGCGGTGCGCACCGGGTGGTAGCTGGCCATCACGTACAGCTCGCCCCCGGGCGCGCCCGGACGCTCCAGCGTGGAGCCCAGCTCCTCGACGGGCTCGCCCGTCTCCATGACCCGGCGCAGCAGGGGCTCCAGCCGGGGCGCGAGCCGGGGCAGGACCTGCGAGAGCGTCCTGCCCGGATAGGCGTCCAGGGACAGCCCGTCCAGCTTCGCCATGCGCGCGTTGACGCGCACGAAGCGCAGGTCCCGGTCCAGCAGCGACAGCCCCACGGGTGAGGACGTGAGCAGCGCGTCCAGCTGCGCGAACACCTCCGCCTTCTCCTCGCTCGTGCGCCGCACGTCGTCCACCAGCCGCTTGGTGCGCGCGAGCGCGTCCACCCGCGCGCGCACCTCCTCCGTGCGGAAGGGCTTGGACACGTAGTCGTTGGCGCCCGCGCGCAGGCCCTGCACCAGGTCCTCCGGCCGGCCGTGCGCGGTGAGCATCAGCACCGGCAGGGCCTGGGTCTCCCGGTTGCCGCGCAGGAACTGGCAGACCTCCGGGCCGGACATCCCGGGCATCTCCCAGTCCAGCACCACCACGTCCGGCGCACGTCCGGCGTGCAGCCGTTCAAGCATGGCGGCGCCGTCCGGGAAGGTCTCCACCTGGAAGCCTGTTCCCAGGGCCGCCGAGATGAAGCGCGCCTCGCTGGCGCTGTCGTCCACCACCCAGACGCAAGGTGCGGGGCCCGGTTCAGGAGGAGGGGGGCCCGGCGGGCGGGGGAAGGAGGCGTCGGACGAAGGAGGCGGGCGCATGGATGGAATTCGGTTCCCGGAGTAGAAAACAGGGGCGCAGGGTGCCGGATGTGCAGGCGCTCGTGGCGGTCCTCCAGCGTCCGTGGCAGATCGTCCAGGGCCGGCGTGGACCAGCCAACGTTCACCGCGCGCCGGATGACTCATTTCTTTCAGCGGGTCGGAATCGATCTAGCTTGGCCGGTCGTTTCCAGAGGACGCCATGCCCGAGGTACTCGTCGTCGATGACAGCAAGGTGATGCGCGACATGGTGGTCGCCTGCCTGCGGCCCTATCCGGACAGCCGCTTCACCCAGGCCTCCAGCGGGCTGGAGGCCATCGAGCAGCTGTCGCTCAAGCCGTATGACCTGCTCGTCCTGGACCTCAACATGCCGGACATCGGCGGCATCGAGGTGGTGGAGTTCGTGCGGGGGCAGGACCACCTGCGCAACCTGCCCATCATCATCGTCACCACCCGGGGCGACGAGGCCTCGCGCGAGCGCGCGCTCCAGGCCGGCGCGGACCGCTTCATGACCAAGCCCTTCACGCCGGACTCCATCCAGGGGGCCGCCCGGGCCCTGCTGGAGAAAGCCTCGGCCGAGGCGTCGCGCGAGTGAGCGGCTCCGGGGAGTTCGCGGAGTTCCTCCCCGCATACCTGGCGGAGGTGGATGAGCTGCTCGCCTCCGCGCAGCGGGACCTGCTCGCGGTGGAGGAGGCGGTGCGCAGGGGCCTGGCCCAGCCGCGCGCCGTGCGGGAGCTGTTCCGCGCGCTGCACACGCTCAAGGGCCTGTCCGCCATGGTGGACGTGGAGCCCATCGTCTCCCTGGCGCACTGGATGGAGGCGTCCCTGCGGCTGGCGGATCAGGCCGGCGGACGGCTGCCGGAGTCCAGCGTGGAGCCCATGGTGGAGGGCCTGCGCGCCATCGAGCTGCGCGTGCGGCAGCTGGGCGCCGGAAAGACGGCGTCGCCCGCGCCCCCGGCCCTGCTGGAGCGGCTGGAGGCGCTGGGGCCCCAGGTGCTGGACGCGGCCCCCCAGCGGGCCCGGCCGGTGAAGCTGGACGCGGAGGCGGCGTTCGCCTCCCGGCTGGCCCCATCCGAGCGCGAGCAGCTGGAGGGCGGCCTCGTCGCGGGCCAGCGCGCGCTGCGGCTGGACTTCGTGCCGTCCTCGGAGCGCGCCGCGAAGGGGCTCAACATCAACACCGTGCGCGAGCGGGTGGCGAAGCTCGCGGACATCGTGAAGGTGCTGCCCCTGTCCGGCGCCGCCGCGGGGGGCGCGTCGCTCGCGTTCGCGCTGCTGCTCATCACCCGCGCGGAGGACGCCGCGCTGCTGGACGCCGTGGGCGGCCCGCCCGCCAGCGTGCGCTCGCTGGAGGCGCCCGCGGGACCCGCCGAGGCGCCGGGAGCGCTGGCCCCGGCCCCGCCGGACCTCGCGCCCATGCCCGCCAGCGCCGTCCTGGACGAGGAGCTGGACGAGCCCGAGGTGCGCCGGGGCGGGGGCCTCTTGCGCGTGGAGGTGTCGCGGCTGGACGAGGCCATGGAGTGGCTGGCGGCGCTCGTCGTCAACCGCTCCCGGCTGACGCGCGCGGTGGCGGCGCTCACCCGGGCGGGCGCGCCCACGCGCGAGCTCACCGCCATCCTCCAGGAGAACGGCCGCCAGCTGCGCGACCTGCGCTCGGCCATCCTGCGGCTGCGCATGGTGCGCGTGGGCGACGTGCTGGAGCGGCTGCCCCTCCTGGTGCGCGGCCTGCGCCGCGCCACGGGCAAGGCGGTGCGGCTGGAGCTGGACGTGGGCGACGCGGAGCTGGACAAGGCGGTGGCGGACCGGCTGCTGCCCGCGCTGGTGCACCTGGTGCGCAACGCGGTGGACCACGCGCTGGAGACGCCCGAGGAGCGCCAGGCGGCGGGCAAGGCCCCGGAGGGCCTGGTGCACCTGCGCTGCCATGCGCGCGCCAGCGGCCAGCTGGAGCTCACCCTGCGCGACGACGGGCGCGGCGTGGACGCGAAGGCGGTGGCGAAGGCGGCGAACGCCCCCGTGCCGGACTCCGCGGACGCGCTGCTGGACCTGCTGTGCCGGCCCGGGCTGTCCACGCGCCAGGAGGCCACGCGCACCAGCGGCCGGGGCATGGGCATGGACATCGTGCGGCGCATCGTCGTGGAGCAGCTGGGCGGCGAGCTGCGCATGGAGACGCGCAAGGGCACGGGCACCACCTTCACCCTGTCCGTCCCGCTCACGGTGACGCTGATGGACGCCATCGTCTTCGAGTGCGCGGGCCGCCGGTACGCCGTGGCGGTGGGCACCGTGGAGGAGCTCATCGACGTGGCGGGCGTGGTGCACCCCGCGGGCGCGGACGGCGTGGGGCTGGTGGAGCGCCGGGGCGCGGCGGTGCCGCTGGTGTCGCTGGCGCGGCTGCTGGACGCCGCGGTTCCCGGGGACGCAGGCGCGAAGGACGGCGGCGCCAAGGCGCTCATCGTGCGGCAGCGCGGGGACCCCGTGGCCTTCGCGGTGGACCGGCTCCTGGGACAGCAGGAGATCGTCCTGCGGCCGCTGGAGGATCCGCTCGTGCGCGTGCCCGGCGTGGCCGGCGCCACGGACCTGGGTGACGGTCAGCCCACGCTGGTGCTGGACCTGGCGGCGCTGGGCGCGGCGCGCGTGGGCCGCCGCAAGCGCGCGTCGCGGGCAGGGGAGTGGGTGTCATGAACGTGCTGCACGTGTTGTTCAAGGTGGACGGGACGGAATACGCGATGCCCGCGGCGGACGTGGTGCAGATGGAGTCCTTCACCGGCGCGACGCCGGTGCCCGGGGCGCCCTCGCACGTGGCGGGGCTGGTGCAGGTGCGCGGCCGGGTCATCCCCGTGGTGGACGCGCGGGCGCGCTTCGGGCTGCCCGCGGGGACGCAGTCGCTGGATTCGCGGGTGGTGGTGGGGCAGCTGGGCGAGCGCACCGTGGGGTTGCTCGTGGACAGCGCCCGCGAGGTGTTGAAGCTGGACCCGCGCACCATCCAGCCGCCCCCACCCATGGTGGTGGAGGGCGCGAAGGGGTTCGTGAAGGCCGTGGCCCAGGTGGGCCCGCGGCTGGTGATGCTCATTGATTTCCCCCGGGTGGTCGGGGAGGAGGCGGCGGATGTCGACGGACAACGGTAACAGCGTGCGGAAGCTGGAGGACGCTCGCGCGCTGGCCGAGCGCGCCTCGCTCCAGGTGGCGGAAGGGGGCGGGCTGGTGAGGTCCACCGAGCAGCTGGCGTCGCGGCTGGCCTCGGCCGGCAACGAGCAGGCGGCGGCGGGCGAGCAGGTGAGAATCGCCATCGAGTCCGTGGCCGCGCAGGTGGAGCAGACGAGCGCCGCGGTGCAGTCGCTGGTGCGCAGCCAGACGTCCGTGAGCGACGCGGCGAAGGGCGTGCAGCAGGAGGCGGAGACCACCGCGGCCGCGATGCAGGAGGTGACGGCGTCGGTGTCCAGCGTGCGCAAGGACGCGGGCCTGCTCGCCTCCAGCTCGGACGTGACGGCCTCCACCCTGGAGGAGGTGGCGCGCTCGGTGAAGGGCGTGAGCGCCAACGCGGAGGACCTGGCCGCCTCCAGCGAGCAGCTGCTGGCGAGCATGCAGGAGATGACCGCCACGGTGGAGGACCTGGTGTCGCGCAACCAGACCAGCGCCGCCACCACGGAGGAGGTCGCCGCCACCATCGAGGAGATGTCCAAGGGCATCACCCGCCTGGCCACGGACGCGCAGGGCGTGGGCGAGCGCATGGGCCAGGTGTCCGGCGCCGTCGTGTCCCTGGGCAAGACGCTCCAGGACGTGGTGCGCGACGCGGCCACCATGTCCGCCAGCGTGGAGGACGCGGCCGCCGCCACGGAGGAGGTGGCCCGCAGCGTGCGCGGCGTCGCCGAGCACACGCGCACCCTGGAGGCGAGCGCCGTCACCACCGCGTCCACCGTGCAGGAGGTGGCCGCCAGCGTGGAGGAGGTGGCCGCCACCTCGGAGAAGAACGCCGCCGTGGTGGACGCCAACGCGGCCACCATCGAGCAGCTGTCGCGCTCCGCCCAGGCGGTGGCCCGCGCGGCGGAGAGCATCAACGGCCTGGCGTCCACCAGCGCCACCGCGTCCTCGCAGCTGGAGTCGTCCACGCGCCGCGCGTCGCAGCTGACGGAGGAGGCGCGGCAGGCCGCGGAGCGCGTGGGCTCGAGCGCGCGCGAGGGCGGCGCCACCGTGGCCCGCTCCATCGCGGGCTTCGGCCGCATCCGCCAGTCCATCGTGGAGTCGTCCGGGGTGATGAAGGAGATGGGCCGGCGCGCCGAGGAGATTGGCGACATCGTGCAGACCATCAACCTCATCGCGGACCGCACGAATCTCCTGTCGCTCAACGCCAGCATCGAGGCGGCGCGCGCCGGGGAGCACGGCCGCGGCTTCGCGGTGGTGGCGGAGGAAATCCGGGCGCTGGCGGACCGCGCGGCGGCGGCCAGCAGCGACGTGGCCAAGATCGTCCGGGGCCTGCAGACGACGGCGCGCGAGGCGGCCGTGGCCAACAACGAGGGCGTGCGCGCGGCGGACGAGGGCGCGGCGCTGGCGGGCGACGCGGAGCGCGCGCTGGGCACCATCCTCAAGGGGGTGGAAGACCTGGGCCTCAACGTGCGCGAGGCGTCGCGCGCGTCGACGGAGCAGGTGCAGGCGGTGCAGGCGCTGGTGCAGGCCACGGCGAAGGTGAGCGAGCAGGGCCGGGTCATCGCCGCGTCCTCGGTGGAGCAGGCGCAGGCGGCGCAGGCGCTGGCCCAGGGCGGCGCGGAGATGCGGCGCATGGCGCGGCAGACCACCCAGGCCACCCAGGAGCAGGCCAAGGCGCTGCGCGAGGCGGTGCGCTCCAACAACCAGCTGTCGGAGGTGGCGGAGAAGGTGTCGCGCGCGATGCAGGAGCAGGCGCAGGCCGCCACGGACCTGGCCCGGGGCACCACGCAGATGCGCCAGCTGGTGCAGGGCGTGAGCGCCGCGGTGATGGCGCAGGGGCAGCAGGTGGGGGTGCTGGGCTCGACGGCGCAGGAGGTGGCGGCCTCCACGCAGCGCACGCTCACCGGCATCTCCGAGCAGGCCAAGGCCGCGCAGGAGGTGACGCGCGCCATGGAGGCCACGCGCAAGGAGGTGGCCCAGTCCACGCGCGCCATGGCGGAGCAGGCCCGCGCGCTCAAGCAGGGCGAGCTGGCCAGCCGCCAGGTGGCGAACCTGGCCAAGGAGGTGACGCGCGCCACGGAGGAGCAGGCCCAGGCGCTCACCTCCCTGGTGCGCGGCGCGGAGGAGGTGCGCCGGGTGGCGAAGACCACCGCGCGCGCGCTGGAGGAGCAGACGGATGCCCTGGCCATGCTCACCACGTCCGCCGCGAAGCAGGCCACGGGCGTGGCGGCGGTGGCGAAGGCCGCTTCGGAGCAGGCCACGGTGAGCGAGCAGCTGGGAAGGTCGGTGGAGGACATGCGCGGCCGCGCACGGGAGATCGCCGTGACCACGGCGGAGCAGGCGCGCGCCACGGCCGTCACCGCCCAGGAGGTGCGGGAGGTGGCGGGCCGGCTGGGGCAGCTCGCGCGGCTGAACGGTGAGCAGGTGGAGGGGTTGAGCCACCTGAGCGGCCTGTTGGGCGGCGCGGAGCCGGCGCCCCGGAGCACGCGGGAGCAGGCCACGTGACCGGTTCGACTGTAAGACAACACCCGCTGTCGCTGTCCGCGGACGACCGCGCCCGGGTGGAAGAGGTGGAGCAGCTGGCGCGCCGGGGCCCGGAGAGCCTGCCCGTGCTGGTGGACGGGCTGGACGCGCCGTCGTGGGCCGTGCGCCGCGCGGTGGTGTCCGCGCTGGCGCGCCTGGGCACGCCCGCCGTGGAGCCCCTGTGCGACGTGCTCCGCCACCGCCGGGACAACGAGGCGCGCATCGCCGCGGCGGTGGACGCGCTGGTGGCCGCCACCGGTGACGTGGAGGCGCCCGTGGAGGCGCTGGGGGACGACCCCAACCCGGCCATCGTCTGTGACGCGGCCCAGGTGCTGGGGCGGCGGCGAGCCCGGCGGTCCGTGCCGCTGCTGTCGCGGCTCATCGTCCACCCGGACGACAACGTGGCGGTGGCCGCCATCGAGGCGCTGGGCCGCGTGGGCGGCGGCGCGGCGGTGGACGCGCTCCTGTCCTCGCTGGGCAGCGGCAACTTCTTCCGCATCTTCCCCGCCATCGACGTGCTGGGCCGCTCGGGCGACCCCACCGTCGTGCCGGCGCTGATGGCGCTGCTGTCGGACCCCTTCTACGTCCTGGAGGCGGCGCGCGCGCTGGGCCGCACCGGCCAGGAGGCCGCGGTGCCCGCGCTCGTGGGGCTGCTCCAGCGCGGCAACGACGCGGTGGTGCGCGTGGCGGCGGTGGCGCTGGTGGAGATCCACGACGCGCAGGTGCAGCGCTTCGGCGGCGCGCGCATGGTGCCGTCGGTGCTGCGCTCCACGTCGTCGGAGCCGCACCCCACCGGGCGCCGGCTGGCCCAGGTCATCGCGGGCGCGGACGCGGGGGAGAAGACCGCGGTGGCGCGCCTGCTGGGCTGGGTGGGCGGCGCGGACGCGGCGACGGGGCTCCTGAAGCTGCTGGACTCGCAGGACCTGGGCGTGTCGCGCGCGGCCGCGGCGGCCCTGGGGGAGCTGGGCGCGGAGGCGGACGCGCAGATTCTGCAGGCGCTGCGCGAGGGTGACAGCTCGCGCAGGCGGGTGCTCTTGCCGCTGGTCGGCAAGCGCTCCGCGGCGGTGCCGGACGTGCTGCTGTGCCTGGAGGACCGGGACGCGACGGTGCGCGCGCTGGCGGCGGAGACGCTGTCGCGCATTGGCGACACGTCCGCGGTGCCGGCGCTGTTCGCGCGGCTGTCGGACGAGGACCCGCGCGTGTCGCAGGCGGTGGTGGGCGCCATCCAGTCCCTGGGCAGCGACACGACGGAGGCCCTGGCGCTGGAGGCGGCGCGGTCCACGGACGCGCGCCAGCGGCGGGCGGCGCTGCGCATCGTGGCGTACTTCGGCTATCCGCGCGGCCTGGACGCGCTGCTGCTGGCCATGCGGGACCCGGACGAGCGGCTGCGCGACGCGGCCATCTACGGCCTGCCCTTCATCGACGACCCGCGCGCGGTGGACGCGCTCCTGGCCGCGGCGAGCCACGAGTCGGAGCGCACGCGCGCCACCGCCATGCGCGCGCTGGGCCAGACGGACAAGCAGGCGCGCATCACCTCCACGCTGCTGGGGGGCCTGAACGACCGCGACCCGTGGGTGCGCTACTACGCGTGTCAGTCGCTGGGGAAGCTCAACGAGGAGGCCGCCGCGGACGCCATCGTCGCGCTGGCCGACGACGACGCGGGCCAGGTGCGCGTGGCGGTGGTGGACGCGCTGGCGCACATGCACACGGAGAGCGCCATGGCGGCGCTGCGCCGGGCGGCCTCTTCCTCGGACGCGGACGTGCGCCGCGCGGCGCTCTTGGGGCTGGGCGTGGCCCGGCGGCCGGACGCGCTGCCGGTGCTGCTGGAGGCGGTGCACTCGGAGGACCCGGCCACGCGGCTCGTCGCCCTGTCGGCGGTCGCGGAGTACGACACGCCGGAGACGCTGCCCGCGCTCTTGCGTGCCGCCGGGGACCGGGATGACAGCGTGCGCAGCGCGGCGGTGGGCTTCCTCGCCACGCGCACGGGCACGCACGCGACGCAGCAGCTGGTGTCGCTCCTGGGCGACGTGATGCTGCGCGAGCAGGTGGTGTCCGCGCTGGCGCTGCCGGTGGAGGGACGGCTGCCCGGGCTGATGGCGGCGCTGGAGGTGGCGGACGACGCGACGGCGCCCCTCCTGGTGGCGGCGCTGGCGCGCATGCGCCGGGCGGACGCGAGGGCGGCGCTGATGCAGTCGCTCATCGGCGCGAGCCCCGCCGGCCGCCGGGCCTCCGCGCCCGCGGTGGCGGCGCTGGGCACGGTGGAGGCGCGCGAGGCGCTGGACCGGGCGGCCCACCGCGACGAGGACCCCGAAGTGCGCCGCGCCTGCCTCCTGGCCCTGGGCCGCTAGGGAAACCCACGGCCCATGAGCACGCTGCCGCTGTCCCCGCAGGTCCTGGCCATCCTGGCCATGCTCATCGAGCAGCGCTCGGGCCTGCACTACGGGCCCGAGGACCGGGAGTTGCTGGCGGAGAAGCTGTCCACCCGGGCGCTGGATGCCGGGTTCGACTCGCTGCTCGACTACTACTACTTCCTCCGCTACGACCCGAAGGGGCCGGAGGCGCTGGACTCGCTGGTGGAGGCGCTGCTCGTCCACGAGACGTACTTCTTCCGCGAGCCCCAGGCGCTGGAGGTGCTGGTGGACGAGCTGCTCGTGCCCGAGGTCAAGGCCGGCCGCAAGCCCCGGGTGTGGTGCGCGGCGTGCGCCACCGGCGAGGAGCCGCTCACGCTGGCCATGATGCTGGATGCGCGCGGCGTGCTGGGGGACGTGTCCATCCTGGCCACGGACCTGAGCGCCCGGGCGCTGGAGCGCGCGCGGACGGGGGAGCACAACCTGCGCTGCATGCGCGCGCTGCCCCCGGGCGTGGTGGGGCGCTGGCTGGACGTGGTGGACGGCCGTCCCCGCGTGCGGCCGGACCTGCTGGCCCGCGTGGAGTGGCGGCAGCTCAACCTGGTGGACATCGCGGGCTACCCGGAGCCGGGGAGCTGCGACGCCATCCTCTGCCGCAACGTGCTCATCTACTTCCAGGACGACACCGCGCGCCGCGTGGTGGATGGCCTCACCGGGGCGCTGCGGCCCGGCGGGCACCTGGTGGTGGGCACGTCCGAGTCCCTGATGCGCTTTGGCACGGCGCTGCGCTGCGAGGAGCGCCGCGGGGCGTTCTTCTACAGCAAGGCGGACTCATGACGTTGCGCGTGCTGGTGGTGGACGACTCGGCGTTCGCGCGCAAGGTGCTGCGCAAGGTGCTGTCGGACGCGGAGGGGCTGGAGGTGGTGGGCACCGCGCGCGACGGGCTGGACGCGCTGGAGCGCGTGGCGGAGCTCAAGCCGGACGTCATCACCCTGGACCTGGTGATGCCGTCGCTGGACGGGACGGGCTTCCTGCGCGCGCTGGCCGGCATGCCGGACGCGCCCCGCGTGGTGGTGGTGAGCAGCGCGGGCGCGGACAGCGACCTGGCGGTGGCCGCGCTCCAGGCGGGCGCGGTGGACCTGGTGCACAAGCCCACGGCGCTGGCCACCGACCGGCTCTACGAGCTGGGCGCGGAGCTGGTGGAGAAGGTGCGCGTCGCCGGCCGCGCGGTGCCGCGCTACGCGAGCGAGCTGGAGGCCGCAATCAACGCCCCGCCCGCGCGGACGCTGCCCGCGACGTCCCCGAAGCTCCTGGCGGTGGGCACGTCCACGGGCGGGCCGCAGGCGCTGACGCGGCTGCTGTCGGCGCTGCCCCGGGACTTCCCGGCGCCGGTGGTGCTCGCGCTGCACATCCCCGCCGGCTACACGGAGGCCGTGGCGAAGCGGCTGGACTCGCAGAGCGCGCTGGAGGTGGTGGAGGCGAGCGACGGCCTGGAGCTGGTGCCGGGCCGCGCGGTGCTGGCGAGAGCAGGGCACCACCTGAAGGTGGCGCGGCACGGGGCGCTGAACCTGGTGCGCCTGGACCGCCATCCGCTGGGCACCCCGCACCACCCTTCCGTGGACGTGCTCTTCCAGAGCGTCGCGGAGGTCTGGGGGCGGGACGCCCTGGGGCTGGTGCTCACCGGCATGGGCGAGGACGGGCTCCAGGGCGCGCGGGCCCTGCGCGCCGCGGGCGGCGTGGTGCTCACGGAGGCCGAGTCCTCCTGCGTGGTGTACGGCATGCCGCGCGCGGTGGCGGAAGCCGGCCTGTCCAACGGCAGCGCGCCGCTGGACGCGCTGGTGCCGCTCATCTCCCGCTTCGTCTGACGGGCGCGCCGGGCCCCCTCAGGGGCGGTGCGCGGGAGGGTGCGGCGGCTCGGGCGGCGGGCCCTTCCGGGGCGGCGCGCGGCGCGGCAGCGTGACGGTGAAGGTGGTGCCGTCGTCCTCGGTGGAGGTGACGTCGATGGTGCCGCCGTGGGCATGCACGATTTCGCGCACGATGTAGAGCCCCAGGCCGTAGCTCATCTTCAGCGTGCGCGTCTGCTGCGGGCCCTGGCGGAAGGGCTCGAAGAGGTGGGGCAGGGTGGCCTCCGGGATGGGGCGCCCGTGGTTGTGGACCGTCACCACCACCTTGTTGCGCAGGCCGCGCGTGGCCAGGCTCACGGGCTGGTCCGCCGGGCTGTACTTGAGCGCGTTCTCCACCAGGTTGGACACCACCTGCGCCAGCCGGTCCGGGTCCCAGTGCCCCTGCGTGTTGCCCTTGTGCTCCACGACGATGTCGCGCTGCGGGAAGGCCACGCGGAACTCGTGCGCCACCTTGGTCAAGAGCTCCTGCGCGTCCGACCCGCGCGGCTCAATCACCACGCCGCCCACCAGCCGGGCGCGGGTGAAGTCCAGCAGCAGGCGCGTCAGCCGCTCGATGCGCACCGCCGCGGTGGCGATGCGCCGGCTGGTGCGCGCCGTCTCCTCCGCGGGGCCGCCGGCCGCCAGCACGCGCGACCAGTTCATGATGGCGCCCAGCGGGCTGCGGATGTCATGGCTGATGATGCCCATGAGGTGTTCCTGGAACTCGGCGTGCCGGCGCACCTCTTCTTCCGCCCACTTGCGCTGGGTGATGTCGCGGCTGATGCCGAACAGGCCGAACACGTGGCCTTCCGGGTCGCGCAGCGGGCCCTTGGTGGACATCCACACGCGCACGTCCCCGCAGGGGTCCTTCTGCGCGTCCTCGTAGGTGAGGGGGTGGCCCGCCTTGAGCACGTCCCGGTCGTGCTTCAGGTTGACCCGGGCCTCGTCGGGGGGGAACAGCTCCGCGTCGGTGCGCCCGCGCACCTCGGACACGGTGCGGCCCAGGGCGCGCGCGCCCGCGGAGTTGATGACCTGGTAGTGGCCCTCCAGGTCCTTGATGTAGATGGCGTCGGTGGTGCCCTCCATCACCGCCTGGAAGAGCTGGCCCACGCGCTGCAGCTCATGGCGGGCCTGGAACTCGTGGGTGATGTCGCGGCAGTGCACCAGCAGGCCGCCGTCCACGGGGCGGGTGCTCACCTCGAAGCAGAAGCCGCCCTCGTGCCAGCGGTGCTCGTAGCGCGCGGCGGCCGGCTGCGCGGTGGCGGGGGCGTCCAGGCGCAGGTGCGAACCCAGGCCCAGCACGTCCGCCACCTTCTTGCGCAGGTCGTCCCCCGGCTGGACGCGGGGCCCCAAGAGCTCGCGCATGCGCGGGCTCAGGTAGCTGATGCGCCAGCCCGCATCCACGCCGAGGAAGGCCTCCGGCAGCCCCTCCAGCAGCGCGAGCAGGCCCAGGCCGGGCGCCTCCGTCTGGGACGGGGCGGAGGGACGGGAGCGCGGTCGGGCGGGAGCGTGGGCCATCGGCGGGTCGTCGGGGTACGGGGAGCGGGGTCCCTTCAGGTGGAAAACACGGCGGTGCTTCTCAAGCGTGCCCGGCTTCAATGCCGGGACACGGAACCAGGATGGCGGAAGGCGTCCTGACCGCCGTTACGGGATTCATGGACTCGTGGATTTCCGAGGGTACGGAGAAACCTCCGGGATGAAACGGGTCAGTGACGTTCCTGTCGCCTGCTTTGCGCGTGAGGTCCGCCACGCGACAGAAAACACAGGGTGGACGGGAACGGAGTGCATCCTCCTGGAACCATACCCCGCTCAAGGCCAGGCGGGGGCCCACCCCGAGGGATGACGGGCTTCCGCGCGGCACGCCACCCTCCGGGCCCCCAGCCGTGCGTCCATGGTGGAGGGTTGTGGCCGGAGCGGATGGAGGCGGGTCCGCCGGGCCCCGGATTTTCCCAGGTCAGGGCTTTTTTGCCTCCCGGGCCTCGGCGTCGCCGCGCTCCAGCTTGCGGTACAGCGTCTTGCGGTCCACGCCCAGGATGCGCGCGGCGAGCGTGCGGCTGCCGCCCACGGCCTCCAGCACGCGGTGGATGTAGCGGCGCTCCAGCTCCTCCAGCGTCACCAGCTCCGACGCGTCCGTGTTCTCCGGCACCACGCGCGGCGTGCTGTAGTTGCGGATGCGCTCCGGCAAATCGTCCACCGTGAGCTGCTCGAAGGACGTGAGCGCCACGGCGCGCTCGATGCAGTTCTGCAGCTCGCGCACGTTGCCTGGCCACCCGTAGGCCAGCAGGCGCTGCGCCGCCGCGGGGGACAGCCCCACCACCTTCTTGCCCGTGCGGGACGCGAACTGCTCCACGAAGCGCTGCGACAGGAGCAGCACGTCGTTGCCGCGCGCGCGCAGCGGGGGCAGCTCCAGGCCAATGACGTTGAGCCGGTAGTAGAGGTCCTCGCGGAAGCGGTTCTCCTCCACCGCCAGCTCCAGGTCGCGGTTGGTGGCCGCGACGATGCGCGCGTCGAAGGGCGTCTCCGTGTCCCCGCCCACCGGGCGCACCACGCGCTCCTGCAGCGCGCGCAGGAGCTTCGGCTGGAGCGTCATGGGCAGCTCGCCCACTTCATCCAGGAACAGCGTGCCTCCATTCGCCTTCACGAAGAGGCCCGTGCGCGAGGCCTTCGCGTCGGTGAAGGCGCCCTTCGCGTGGCCGAACAGCTCGCTCTCCAGGAGCTGCTCCGGCATGGCCGCGCAGTTGATGGCCACGAAGGGCCCCTCCTTGCGCCGGCCGCGGGCGTGGAGGGCGCGCGCGGCCACCTCCTTGCCGGTGCCGCTCTCGCCGGTAATCAGCACCGTGGCGTCCACGTCCGCCACCCGGTCGATGAGCGCGTACGCCTGCTTGAGCGCGGGGCTTTCTCCCACGAGCGCGCCGTCGTCCTGGCGCTGGTCCAGGGCCTCGCGCAGGCGCCGCACCTCCGCGCGCAGGGCGCGGTGCTGCACGGCGCGCTCCAGCACCAGCACCAGCGCGTCCAGGTCGATGGGCTTGGTGATGAAGTCGTAGGCGCCCGCGCGGATGGCGGCCACGGCCGTCTCCAGGCTGCCGAAGGCCGTCACCACCACCACGGGGATGTCCGGCCGGTTGAGCACGATGCGCTCGCACAGCGCCAGGCCGTCCATGCCCGGCATGCGCAGGTCGGTGAGGACGGTGTCGAAGTCCTCGCCGGACAGCCGCTGGAGGGCCTCGTCCGCGGCGGCCACGGCCACCGGGAGGAAGCCCCGGCGCTGGAGGCCCTTCTCCACCATGGCGCGCATCTCGCGCTCGTCTTCGACAATCAGGATGCGGCCTGGCATGCGTGCGTCCCCGGCGGCAGGTAGATGGAGAAACAACTCCCACGGCCCGGCTCGCTTTTCACGTCAATCCAGCCGCCGTGGTCCCGCACCATCCCATAGGAGACGGACAGTCCCAGCCCCGTTCCCTCGCCCACGTCCTTGGTGGTGAAGAAGGGCTCGAAGACGTGGGGCAGCACATCCGCCGGGATGCCCGAGCCCTGGTCCTCCACGTCCAGCCGCACCCATTCCTGCTCCGCGCCGCCCACGTCCGCGGGGGGCGTGGCGCGCAGCACCTGCGAGCGCACCCGCAGCGTGCCGGGCTGGTTCATCGCGTGCAGGCCGTTCATCACCAGGTTCGTGAGCACCTGCTGGAACTGCCCCGCGTCCACCTCCACGGTGAACCCGGAGGGCACCTCCTGCGACAGCACCACGCCCTTCTTGCTGGCCATGGGCTTGAGCAGGGAGAACGTGCGCTCCGCCAGGAGCGACAGGTCCTCCGGCGCGCGCGACGGCGTGCGGCGCCGGGCGAAGTCCAGGAGCTGCCGGATGATGCCGGTCATGTGCTGCGCCTGCTGGAAGATGATGCGGGCGCACTCGTTCACCTCGTCGCCCTCCGCCTCGCCGGAGGACACCATCTTCGCGCGGCCCATCACGACGTTGAGCGGCGTGCCCAGCTCGTGCGCCACGCCGGACGCGAGCTTGCCCACGGTGGTGAGCCGGTCCGCGTGCCGCAGGTGCTCCACCGTGCGCAGGCGCGCCGCCGTCTCCGACGCCAGCCGCGCCCGCGTCTCCTCCAGCTGCTCGCCCATCCGGTTCATGGCCACCGCCAGCGTCGTCAGCTCGTCGCCCTGCTCGCGCCTGAGGGGCACGCGCGCGGTGAGGTCGCCCTCGCCAATCCGTCCCGCCAGTTGCACCAGCTGCTCCACCGGCCGGCCCACCAGCCGGCGGCCCATGGCCATGGCGGCCAGCAGGAAGAACACGGAGAGCGCCGCCGTGGCGATGACGGTGCCCACCACGGTGGTGCGCACGTGCTGCTCCTGCTCGGACATGGACTCGGTGATTTCAATGGCGCCCATGCGCCGGCCCAGGAACACCGGCGTGTAGGAGCGCAGCACGCCCGGGCTGGTGGACGCGTCCATCAGCCAGCCGTCATGGCCCGCGCGCAGGCTGAGCAGCAGGGCCGGGGGCAGCACCGGCGCGAAGCCGGAGCCCGGACCGCCGTCCAGCCACACCCAGCGCAGCCGCACCTGCTCCTGGAAGCGGTTGGCCTGGTTGAGGAGCGTGAGCGCCTCGGCTTCACCGGCCAGCTGCCACGCCTTGCCAATGGAGCCCGCCAGCGTGTGGCCGAGCAGGCGGTGGTCGTGCCGCGTGTCGATTTCCGTCCGGGCGAGCTCCCGGTTGACCTGGAACGCCTGCAGGCCGGCCATCACCGCGACGGCGAGCAGCACCAGGGCCAGGGTGAATTTGCGAGCGAGCTTCACGGAAGAGGCAACCCCCGGTTCGTGGGTGAGGGGGGAGGAACACACGGACCGGGGAGGTACCCTACGGGGACCGCGGGTGCTGCGTCACGACAGCATGTGAGCTGAGGGGCGCCAGAGCATCGGCCATGCCAACCCGCGCCGCCGGCCCTACCCCCGGGTGCCGCGCTGACAATGTGGGGCAGGAGGGCCATGCATGCCTGGGGCACATTGCCCCGGCGGGGGCAGGATGCCCCGGCAACCCACGGGGCACGACGGATCCACGGCCCCGGAAGGCATGGGGCGACGCACGTGGCATGCGCCGTGCTCCTCCGCGCTCGAATGATGAACGCACCTCCTCAAGAAGAAGCGGCGCCGGCCGCGCGCATCCTGGTGGCCGAGGACGACGACGCGATGCGCGCCATGCTCGTGCGCACGCTGCGGCGCGCGGGCTACACGGTGGTGGAGGTGGAGGACGGCTTCGAGCTGGGCGACTACGTGGCGATGATGCAGGGCCACGGCGGCACGCTCGTCCCGCCGGACCTCATCGTCAGCGACGTGCGCATGCCGGGGCGCACCGGCCTGGAGGCGCTCGGGCGGTTGCGTGACCAGGGCATCGCGTGCCCCGTGCTGCTGCTCAGCGCCTTCGCGGACGAGGAGACGCACGCGGAGGCGCTGCGGCTGGGCGCCCGGCGGCTCCTGGACAAGCCGGTGGACCTGGACGTGCTGAAGGCCGCGGTGCGCGACGCGGTGGCGCACGGCTGAGCAGGCCCCGGAGGTTCAGGCGGGGGTCCCCGCGTCGGCCGGCGGCGCTTCCGGCACGGCCTGGCCGTTGAGCTCCGCGCGCAGCCGTTCGCGGTCCAGCTCGTTCTCCCAGCGGGAGACGACGATGCTGGCGACGCCGTTGCCAATGAAGTTGGTGAGCGCGCGCGCCTCGCTCATGAACCGGTCGATGCCCAGGATGAGCGCCAGCCCCGCCACCGGCACGGACGGCACCACCGCCAGCGTGGCGGCCAGGGTGATGAAGCCCGCGCCCGTCACGCCGGAGGCGCCCTTGGACGTGAGCATCGCCACGCCCAGCAGCGTCGCCGTCTGCGTGAACGTCAGGTCCACGTTGAGCGCCTGGGCCACGAACAGCGCGGCCATGGTCAGGTAGATGTTGGTGCCATCCAGGTTGAAGGAGTAGCCGCTGGGCACCACCAGCCCCACGACGGACTTGGAGCAGCCCAGCCGCTCCAGCTTCTGCATCAGCGGCACCAGCGCGGACTCCGACGACGACGTGCCCAGCACCAGGAACAGCTCCGCGCGGATGTAGCGCAGGAACTTCAGGATGGAGAAGCCCGTCAGCCGCGCGACGAGCCCCAGCACGACCACGACGAACAGCACGCACGCCAGATAGAAGCAGCCCATGAGGCGCAACAGCGGCCCCAGGCTGGTGACGCCGTAGGCGCCCAGCGTGAAGGCCATGGAGGCCCCCGCGCCAATGGGCGCCAGCTTCATCACCGTGCCAATCATGTGGAAGAAGGCCTTGGAGAGCGCCTCGAAGAGGACGACCACGGGCTTCGCGGTGGCGCCAATGGCCGTCAGCGAGAAGCCGAACAAGAGCGCCAGCAGCAGCACCTGGAGCAGGTCGCCCTCGCCGGTGAAGGCGTCCACGAAGGTGCGCGGGATGATGTGCAAGAGGAAGCCCGTGGTGGACTGGTCATGCGCCTGCTGGGCGAAGCGGGCCACGGCGCTCGCGTCCAGCGTGCGCGGATCCACGTTGAAGCCGGAGCCGGGCTTGAGCACCGTCACCACCACCACGCCAATGACGAGCGCGAGCGTGGAGATGACCTCGAAGTAGAGCAGCGCCTTGCCGCCCACCCGGCCCACCTTCTTCATGTCCGCCACGTTGGCCACGCCCAGCACCACGGTCAGGAAGATGACCGGGGAGATGAGCATCTTCACCAGCGCGATGAACGCGTCGCCCAGCGGCTTCAACTTCACCGCGGTGGTGGGCGCGAAGTGGCCCAGCAGGCCCCCCGCGAAGATGGCCGCCAGCACCCAGAGGTAGAGGCGGGAGGAGGAGGGCTTCGCGTCGGCGCTCATGGTGGTGTCCCCCTCAGGCCGACTTCTGCTCGGCTTCGTCCTTCTCGAACAGCTGCTCCAGCTCGCGGCGGGCGCGGACGATGACCTCCATCATCTTCTTCTCGTCCTTGAAGACCTTGGCGCTCTCCAGCATCAGGGCCTCGTCGTGCTCGCGGAAGCGCTCCATGGAGCGGCGGGCCTCCGCGAAGGTGAGGCCCATCTCCTGGAGCACGTCGCCGGCCATGGCGAGGCTCGCGTCGAACGTCTCACGCACCAGGTGGGTGACGCCCAGGTCCAGCAGCCGGTACGCGTGCTCGCGGTTGCGCGCCCGAGCGTAGATGGTCAGGTGGGGGAAGTGCTCCTTCACCATCTGCGCGGTGCGCAGGGACGCGGCCATGTCGTCGATGGCCAGCACGAACACCTTCGCCTTCTCCGCGCGGGCCGCGCGCAGCAGGTCCAGCCGGGACGCGTCGCCGTAGAACACCTGGTTGCCGAAGCGCTGGATGAAGTCGATGTGCTCCGCGCTCGCGTCGATGGCGGTGAACCCGATGCGGCGGGCGCGCAGCAGGCGGGCCACCACCTGCCCCACGCGCCCCATGCCCGCGATGATGACCGGGTGGTCCTCCTCCGGGGACACGTCGTACTCGCGCTGCGGGCCCTTGTGCTTGAAGCGCGGCGCCACCCAGCGCTCGTGGATGGCGGACAGGAACGGCGTCACCACCATGGACAGGCCCACCACCAGCACCAGCAGGTCCGCCTGCGCGCGGTCCATCACGTGGAAGGACACCGCCAGGGAGAAGAGGACGAAGGCGAACTCACCGCCCTGCGAAATCACCACCGCCAGGCTCAGCGCGGAGCCCGGCTTCTTCAGCCCCACGCGCCCCAGCCCGTACAGCACCAGCGCCTTGAGCACGGTGAGGCCCAGCACCAGCGCCAGCACGCGCAGCGGCTCGCGCATGAGCAGCGCCAGGTTCACGGACATGCCCACGGCGATGAAGAACAGGCCCAGCAGGAGGCCCTTGAAGGGCTCGATGTCCGCCTCCAATTCGTGGCGGTACTCGGACTCCGACAGCAGCACGCCCGCGAGGAACGCGCCCAGCGCCATGGACAGGCCCACCGCGCTGACCAGCGACGCGGTGCCCACGACGACGAGCAGCGCCGTCGCGGTGAACAGCTCCTGGCTGTGCACGGACGCCACCGCGCGGAACACCGGCCGGAGCGCGTAGCGGCCCGCCAGCACCACCAGCACCACCACGCCCACGGCCTTCACGGCGACCAGCCACCCGGCCTCCGTGGACGGCGTGTCCACCACGCCCAGCAGCGGCAGCGCGGCCAGCAGGG
Organism: Corallococcus exercitus; assembly: GCF_042231735.1. GTDB lineage: Bacteria > Myxococcota > Myxococcia > Myxococcales > Myxococcaceae > Corallococcus > Corallococcus exercitus_B. The sequence goes on along the minus strand of NZ_CP102577.1, from coordinate 6,188,049 downwards.
GAATCACGGCCAGGTCCTGGAACAGGAGGATGCCGAAGGCGAGCTGGCCGTGCTCGGTGGTGAGCTGGTTCTTCTCCGCGAGCAGCTGGAGCGCGAACGCGGTGGAGGACAGCGACAGGCCGAAGCCCGCGATGATGGCCGCGCCCCAGGACAGGCCCAGCGCCTTCGCCACGGCCGCGAGCAGGAGGCCCGTCAGCACCACCTGCGCGCCGCCCATGCCGAACACGGAGCGGCGCAGGTTCCACAGGCGCGACGGCTGGAGCTCCAGGCCAATCACGAACAGCAGCAGCACCACGCCCAGCTCCGCGATGTGGAGGATGTTCTCCACGTCGGAGATGAGGCCCGCGCCATACGGCCCGATGGCCGCGCCCGCCGCCAGGTAGCCCAGCACGGACCCCAGCCCCAGCTTCTTGAAGAGGGGCACGGCGATGACCGTGGCGGCCAGGAACACCAGCGCCTGATGCAGAAAGGACATAAGGCGCCTGCATGGCACGCTGAAGGCCACCTCGGCAACAGGCGTGGGGTGCGGCTCAGGCCTGCTGGGTGGGCATGAGGGTGAGCTGCTGGAAGTTGATGTGCCGGGGCAGGGCGGTGGCGAAGGCGATGATGCCCGCGATCTCCTCCGGCGACATCCAGGTGAGGGACTTCCGGGCGCCGTCCAGCCAGGCCCGCGCGCCCGGGTCGGTGTTGCCGTCGTGCAGCGCCGTGTCCACCAGCCCCGGCTCCAGGGCCATCACGCGGACGAAGCGGGGGCCCAGCTCCGCGCGCAGGTGGCGGGACAGGTGGGTGAGGGCGGCCTTGGTGGCGCCGTAGACGTTGAAGTTCGGGTACACCGCCTGCGCGGCGACGGACGACACGTTGATGAGGTCCGAGGGCCCGCCCGCCTTCGCCGCGGCCAGCAGCGGCTCCACGAAGGTCTCCACGACGCGCACGCTGGCCTTCACGTTCAAGTCAATCATCCGCTCCCAGTCCTCCGTGGGGTGCGCCTCCAGGGGCGTGGGCCGCATGACGCCCGCGTTGTTGAGGACCAGGTCCGCGACGCCCAGTTCACCCGCGATGGCCTTCGCGGCCTCCTTCACGGACCGCGCGTCCTGGACGTCGGCGGCCAGCGCGAGCGCCCGGCCACCCGCCTGCGTGATGGTGGAGACGAGCGCGTCCAGCCGCTCCTTGCGGCGTGCGAGCAGGGCGACGCTCGCGCCGTCCCGAGCGAGGCGCAGGGCGGTGGCGGCGCCAATGCCACTGGAGGCGCCGGTGATGACGGCGACGCGGCCGGACAGGGGAAGGGGAGGGGATGCCATGGGAGGACTCCTGCTCGCGCGAAGGGAAGGGTGCGGCGCCGCGAGACAGGACAAGGGATAGGGGACGGACGCTTCCAGGGGTATGTCTGGAATCCGGATGGACTCCTGAGGAAAGCTCAGGAATGGCCCTCACCCCGCTCAATGCGTTGCACCAGTTCCTCGCCGTCGCCCGGCACCGCAGCTTCGCGGCCGCCGCGGCGGAGTTGGGCGTGTCCGCCTCCGCGCTGAGTCACACGGTGCGGCAGTTGGAGGAGCGGCTGGGTGTGCCGCTGTTGTCACGCACGACGCGCAGCGTGGCGGTGACGGCGGCGGGGCGCCGGCTGGTGGAGCAGGCCGGGCCGGGCGTGGCGCAGGCCCTGGGGGCGCTCAAGGACGCATCCTCACGGCCCGGGGAGGTGACGGGCGCGCTGCGGCTGACGCTGCCGTCCGGCGCGCTGCCCTTCCTCCTCACGCCGCTCCTGGCCTCGTTCCACGAGCGCCATCCCCAGGTGGAGCTGGACCTGGTGGTGGAGAACCGCAAGGCGGACATCGTCGCGGAGGGCTTCGACGCGGGCGTCCGGATGGAGGAGTACCTGGAGCGGGACATGGTGGCGGTGCGCATGGCGCCCCCGTTCCGCTTCGTCGTGGTGGGCGCGCCGGAGTACCTGAAGCGCCACGGCACGCCGGTGAAGCCCAAGGACCTGCTCCAGCACGACTGCTTCACCTACCGCTCGTCCAACACCGGCGCGCTCTTGCCGTGGGATTTGGAGAAGGGTTCGCGCACGTGGCGGCTGCCGGTGCGCGGCACCGTCACCACCAACGACGAGCGCGTCTGGCTGGGGCTGGCGGAGGCCGGCCTGGGCCTGGCGTACGTGCTGGAGTCGCAGGTGGAGGCGCAGCTGAAGGCGGGCACGCTGCGCCGGGTGCTGGAGGAGTACGCCGCGTCCGTGCCGGGCCTCTTCCTCTACTTCCCCAGCCGCGCGCAGGTATCACCCGCGCTGCGCGCCTTCCTGGAGCACGCGCGGCAGGTGCTCACCCCGCCCGCGCGGAGGAAGGGGCGCTGAGTCAGTGCTCGTAGGTGTCGCGCGGCCGGGACATGCCGCTCGCGGCCAGCGTGGGCGCGGCGGGCGCCAGGGGCAGGTGCGCCACGGGCAGGGTGAAGGTGAAGACGCTGCCGGTGCCCAGGATGCTCTCCGCGCGGATGGAGCCGCCGTGCGCCTCCACCAGGCCCTTGGCGATGGCCAGCCCCAGTCCGGTGCCGCGGGCAGCCGCGTCGCGCGCCTGCCAGTAGCGGTCGAAGATGTGCGGCAGCGCGTCCGGTGTGATGCCGTTGCCCGTGTCGCGCACGTCGAAGGACACCTCGCCGCCGCGCATCACCGCCTTCACCGCCAGCGTGCCGCCCGGCGGGGTGAACTTCACCGCGTTGCCCAGGAGGTTGCCCATCACCTGGAGCACGCGGCTGCGGTCGCACTTCACGCGCAGCCCCTCCGCGGGCAGGTCCGCTTCCAGGTGCAGCCCCTTGGCCTCCGCCAGCGGCCGGATGGACTCCAGCGCCTCCGTGGCCAGCGCCACGGCGGTGTGCTCGCCCAACTCCAGCGGCAGGTGCCCGGCCTCCAGGCGGCCCCAGTCCAGGAGGTCGGAGATGAGCCGCGACATGCGCTCGGCCGCGTCGTTGATGCGCGTGGCCTGCTTCGCCACCGCCTCGCCGCCCGGCTTGCCCGCCGTGCCGCGCAACAGCAGCGCCGCGCCCAGCTGCACCACGCCCAGCGGGTTCTTCAGGTCGTGCGACACCACCGCGAGCAGGTCCTCGCGCGCGCGAGCGGCCCGGCGGGACTCACCCACCAGCCGCGCGTTGTCGATGGCCAGGCTCGCGCGCAGGCACAGGTCCTCCGCCAGCGCCAGGTCGTCCGGGCCGTAGCGGCGCCCGGAGCCGGAGCTCACGAACGTCACCGCGCCCAGCGTGTGGCCGCGCGCGCGCAGCGGGATGATCATGTACGAGCGCGCCTGCAGCGCCTCCAGCATCGCCGGGTGCGCGGGCTCCGCCGCCGCCGCGCGCAAGAGCGACTCCGTCACCGCCGGCACCAGCTCCGGCTCGCCCGTGCGCAGCACGCGCAAGAGGCCCACCGGCGCGTCCTCGCGGACCTCCATGCGCGTGGGCAGGCCCCGGGCGCGCTCCTGCTGCGTCGGGTCCAGGCACGCCACCGCCGCGCGGCCCACCCACGGGCCCTGCTCCAGCGCGTCCACCAGGCACCAGTCCGCCAGGTCCGGCACCGCCAGGTGCGCGAGCAGCGTGTACATGCCCTGGGGGTCGGGCGGGTGCGTGAACAGCGTCGTCATCGCCTGGTACAGGAAGGACCGGCGGCGCTCGGCGGTCTCCACCTCCGCGCGCGCGGCCTGCTCCATCTCCAGGGCGCGCGAGTAGATGGCTTCGGCTTCCGTGAGTGCCCGCGCCGTCACCAGCACGGCCGGGGACACGTCCGCGTGCGTGCCCAGCGGCGTGAGCACCAGCGCGTGCCGGCGCATGCCCTGCGCGCCCGGCCAGGGCGCCTCCACGGTGGTGGACTCCCGCAGCGTCACCACGCGCACGCGCGCGGACTCCAGCGCCGTCAGCGCCTCCTGGGGCAGGCCCAGCTCACTCCAGTGCCGCCCCGCCAGCTCCTCCGCCGCGCGGCCGAGCGCCCGGGCGCCCGCGGCGCTGCACGACACCAGCCGGCCCGTGCCATCCAGGAGGTAGGCAGGGTCGGGGATGGCGGCGAAGACCGCTTCGTAGGCCAGACCAGTCGTGGGAGCGCTCATCAAGGAGAGGGGGCAGGGGGTGCCCCATTGGACCCGATATTGACACTCCGTCATAGGGCCGCCATTCCGGCCACGAACTCAGACGAATGAATTTCGCTCAACCAACACTTCAGGGAAACCGCACTCCGGGTTGGAGCAGCGCCAGCAGCCGGCGGGCGATCTGCCCGAGCGGCAGGACCTCGTGCGCCAGGTTGGCGCCCACCACCACGGCGGGCATGCCGTAGACCACGGACGTCGCCTCGTCCTGGGCGATCACCCGCCCGCCCGCCTGGTGCAGGTCCCGGATGCCGTCCAGGCCGTCCTGGCCCATGCCGGTGAGCACCACGGCGAGGGCCGTCTGGCCGTAGGCCCGGGCCACGGCGCGGAACAGCCAGTTGGCGGAAGGGCGGAAGCCCTGGATGGGCGCGGCGCCGGACACCTGCGCGCGGTGGTCCATGGTGACGCCCAGGTGCTTGTCGTCCGGGGCCAGGTACACGGTGCCGGGGGTGAGCGGCTCGCCGTCCTCGGCCACCTTCACCCGCAGCTTCGTGGCGGTGCCCAGCCACGTGGCCAGGCCGCTGCCGAAGCCCAGCGCGATGTGCTGCACCAGCAGGATGGGGGGCGGGGGCGTGTCCCGGGCGCCCAGGTCGGACAGGATGCGGTAGAGCGCGGCGGGGCCTCCGGTGGACGCGGCCATGGCCAGCACCGCCGGCGCACGGGTGCTGGGGGTGGGCGTCGCCTCCAGCGGGGGCGAGGGCGTGGCGGCGCGTTCCGGCCAGCGGCGCACCACCTTCACCTGGGCCATGGCCTTGAGCGTGTCGCGCAGGCGGCGGCTGTCCGCCTCGAAGTCCGGCGACTCCGGGCCCACCGGCTTCTGGAGCACCGCGAGCGCCCCGGCCCTCAGCGCGGCCATGGACGTCTGGATGTCGCGCTCCACCAGCGTGGACACCACCACCACGGGTGTGGGCACCTCCGTCATGATGCGGCGGGTGGCGTCCAGGCCGTCCATGCGCGGCATCTGGATGTCCATGGTCACCAGCGAGGGCTGCAGCCGCTGGCACAGCTCCACCGCCTCCAGGCCGTCCCGGGCCTCGCCCACCACGGTGAGCGCCGGGTCGGTGCGCAGGATCTCCACCAGCAGCCGCCGGGCGGTGGGCGAGTCCTCGGCCACCAGGATGCGCAACGGTTCGGTCTTCATAGCAGTCGCCTCAGCGTCTCCAGCAGGCTCGTGGGGTCAAACGCGCTCTTCACGATGTAGGCGCTCGCGCCGGCTTGCAGGCCGCGCGCCTTGTCCTCGGGCTTCTCTCGCGACGTGACGAGCACCACCGGCACCCGTCCGAAGCGCGGCGACGCGCGCACGGCCTCCGTCACCTGGAAGCCATCCATGCGCGGCATCTCCACGTCCATCACCATCGCGTCCGCGCCGCCCGCCTGCAGCCGCTCCCAGGCCTCCGCGCCGTCCGCACACGCGACGACGTCGTAGCCGGCGCCCTCCAGGATGCTCTGCTCCAGCATGCGCGTCGTGGGCGAGTCGTCCGCCAGCACCACGCGCCGCCGCGCCGCCTGTTCCTTGGGCGTGGGGAAGAAGTGGGCGGAGGGGCGGCCGCCCGCGGCCCGCACCAGCGACGCGGGGCTGAGCAGGAGCGCCATGCGCCCATCCGGCAGCACCGCCGCGGCGGCCACGTGCCGCGCCCGCTTCACGCGGCTGCCCAGGGAGCGCACCAGCACCTCCTGCTCCGCGATGACCTCGTCCACCACCAGCGCCGCCCGCGCGGTGCCCGCCGACAGCACCACCGCGGACGGCCGCGCCTTGGGCGGCCCCGCGGGCAGGTCCAGCACGCCCGCGAGCGACGCCAGCGGCACCAGCGCGTCCGGCGTCACCCAGGACATGCGGCCCTCCACCTCGCGCACGTCGGAGGGAGACAGGCGCAAGAGCCGGTCCACGCCCTCGCTGGCGAGCGCCAGTATCTGCCCGCCCACGGACACCAGCAGCACGCGCAGGGTGCTCAGGGTGAGGGGCACGTCCAGCGTGAAGCGGGTGCCCTGGCCCGCCTTGAAGGCCACCTCCACGCTGCCGCGCAGCGCCTCCACCTGGGCCCGCACCACGTCCAGGCCCACGCCCCGGCCGGACACCGCCGTCACCTTCGCCGCGGTGGACAGGCCGGGCAGGAAGACGAGCCGCGCCGCGTCCGCGTCGTCCTCGGGCGCCTCCAGGCCCCGGGCCCGCGCGCGCTCGCGCAGGGCCTCCAGGTCCAGGCCGCGTCCGTCGTCCTCCACCGCCACCTCCACCCGGCTGCCGCGAAGCCGCGCGGACAGCACCACGCGCCCCTCCTCTGGCTTGCCGTGGCGCACGCGCTCCTCCGGCGCCTCCAGGCCGTGCGCCACCGCGTTGCGCACCAGGTGCAGCAAGGGTTCGCGCAGGGACTGGAGCAGGGAGCGGTCCAGGTCCAGCCCGCCGCCGTGCACCTCCATGCGCACGCGCCGGCCCAGGCCGTGCGCCACGTCGCGCGCGGCGCGCTCCAGGCCGGTGCAGCCCTCCTCGAAGGGGAGCATGCGCGAGCGGCGCACTTCGTCATCCAGCCCGGTGGAGGACTGGAACAGCGCGCGGCGGTCCTGCGCCAGCACGCGCGCCACCCGCGCCAGCTCCAGCTCCACGCGGCGCAGCGTCGTCTCGGACTGCGTGCCGCGCACCCGCTCGCGCAGCCCGGCCACGTCGTCGCGCAGCGCCTCCAGGGACTCGGCGTGGCCCTCCAGGCGCAGCATCGCCACACGCAGCTCACCGCTGCGGCCCAGCAGCGCGTCCAGCTTCTGCCCGGACACGCGCACGGGCAGCGTCTCCCCGCTGACCTGCGCGAGGACGGGAAGCTCCGGCTCGGCCTCCGCGGCGGCCTGGGGCGGCGGGGGCTTCGGGGTGGGGGCCCGCATCGGCTCGGGTGCCGGCACCGGGGCCTGGGGGGGCGGCGCGCCGTGCGCGGACTGCTCCAGCTGCGGCAGCAGGGCTTCCAGCGGCGAGCCGGCCAGCTCCTGGCGCGACGCCAGCCGGCGGCCCGCGTCGTCCAGCGCGTCCACCGTGGCGAAGCACAGCTCGAAGAGGTCCGGCGTGGGCGTGCGCCCGTGGATGAGCGGCTCCAGCACCTCCTCCATGCGGTGGCAGGCGTTCTCCACCATGGCGGCGCTGGCCGCGCGCGAGGCGCCCTTCACGCTGTGCAGCGTGCGCAGCAGGCCGGGGATGAGCTCCTTCGCGCGCGCCGGGGCCTGCTCCAGGGCGAGCAGGTCCCGGTTGAGGGACACGACGTGCCCCTCCAGCTCCTCCAGGAACGAGTCCAGCAGTGCCTGCGCCAGCCTGTCGCGATCCATGGGTTAGCGCCCGAACTCCCCGAGCAGCCCCTTCAACTTCTGGCCCATGGCGTTGATGTCCTGCATCGCGCGCTCCGTCTGCCGCGACGAGATGAGGCCCTGCTGCGTGGCCTGGTTCACGTCGTGCATCGCCTGGCGGATCTGCCCGATGCCGGTGGCCTGCTGGTTGGCGGACGCGGCGATCTGAGCGGCCGTGAGCGACGCCTGCGTGAGCAGGTCCGCCAGCTGCTGGATGGTGGCGCCCGCTTCGGTGACGACGCGGGTGGCGGCGGACACGCTCTTGGTGCCCTCCTCCGTGGTCATCACCGCGCCGTGGGTGGCCTTCTGGATTTGACCGAGAATCTGCCGCACCTGCGCGGTGGCCTTCTTGGACTGATCCGCCAGGGCCTTCACCTCGGAGGCGACGACGGCGAAGCCGCGGCCGTGCTCACCCGCGCGGCTCGCCTCGATGGAGGCGTTGAGCGCGAGCATGTGCGTCTGCTCGGAGATGTCGTTGACGGTGGTGATGATGTCGCCAATGGCCTGGGCCTGCTCGGCCAGGGCGAGGATGCGCGACGCGATGGACTCCACCTGGTCGCGCACGGCGCCCATGGAGGACACCGCCTCCTCCACGGCGCGGCGGCCGGAGCGGCCCACCTCCTCGGAGTGCCGGGCGGACTCGCTCACCGCGCGGGCGCGGCCGGCGGCCTCCTCCGACGTCTTGGTGATCTCCTCGATGGTGCTCACCGTCTCCGTGACGGCGGTGCCCTGCTCCTGGGCGCCGGCCACCTGCTCGGTGGTGCTGGCGAGGATTTCGGAGGACGCGCCGGCCAGCTGGTTGACGAACTCGGCCACGGTCTTGAGCGTGTGCTCGCGCTGCTCGGCCTGCTTCGCCAGCTGCACCTCCGCCTGCTGGCGGCGCTCCGCCATGCCGTTGAAGGCGCCGGCCAGGTCGGCCATCTCGTCCTTGCCGCGCACGTCGATGCGGTGGGTGAGGTCGCCCTTGCCCAGCTGCTCCGCGCCGAAGGTGAGCTTGCGCAGGGGGTCGGTGATGCCGCGGGTGATGACGAAGCTGCCCACGCCCACGATGGCCAGGCCCATCAGGGTGCCCAGCGCCAGCACCCAGACGCTGCGCTGCGCGGCCTGGGTGGCGGCATCGGAATACTGCTTCCAGCGCTCCTCCTCCGTGTCGCGCATCTCGTAGATGGTCTCCCGGATGGTCTCCATCTCCCGCTGGCCGCGGTTGGTCTTCACGATGGCCTGGGCCGCCTCGAAGCCCTGCTCACGGCGGACGCGGATGGTGTCGGCCAGCTCGTCCAGCTTGTTCAGGACCAGGGGCTCCAGCTTCGAGAAGCGTGTGCGCTGATCCGGGTAGCGGGCCATCGCAGGGCGCAGGGCGTCCAGGTCCGCACGCAGCTCGTTCAGGGCGTTCTGGTACGGGCGCAGGTAGCTGTCGTCGCCGGTGAGGATGAAGCCGCGCTGGCCGGTCTCCGCGTCCACGATGAGGGCGCGCACCTCGCGCAGCAGCTTGTAGTTGTTGTGGGCCTCCAGCAGGCCCTCGGTGGTGGTGGTGAGCTGCTGGGCGCCCTGGAAGGCCACTCCGGCGATGATCAGCAGGACCAGCAGGGACAGCCCGAAGCCCAGCGCGATGCGATTCCCGATGCTCATGCGACTCCTTCTTCGGACAGCTCGAACACGAGACGCTCGTCCGCGAGGAGGGCCTCTCCCTCCAGGACGAGCGTGCCGTCGGGGCCGACGCCGGACACCAGCGCGCCCGCTTCCTCTTCCAGGGAGGGGGGCGCGGGCAACAGCTCCGTGCCCGTCAGCACCGCCACCTCCGTCACTTCATCCGTGCGCAGGCCCAGCTCCGCGCGGGCCGTGCCCACCACCAGCACGGGGCCGGTGCCCTGCGACGCGGGCCGGCCGAACAGCGGCGCCAGCTCCACCACGGGCAGCACCTCGCCGCGCAGGAGCGTCAGCCCGCGCAACAGCGGCGGCGCGCCCGGCAGCGGGGTGAGCTCCGGCGCGCGCATGACCTCCAGGATGAAGCGCGACTCCAGCGCGTACGTCTGGCCCGCGGCCTTGAAGCGCACCATCTCCCGCTGGCTGCCGGGCAGCACGGGGATGACCGGCGGACGGGCGAGGGCGAGGGCGCGGGCGTCGAGCGCGGCGCGAGCGGCCTCGTCGGTGAAGACGTCGCGCGCCTCGGTGGCGCGCTCCAGTTCCTTCAGCCGGGCCCGGGCCTTGTCCCAGTCGATGATTCCGTCGCGCTTCGGCATCAGCTCGCGTCTCCGCCTTCAGTCCGCTCCAGGCGCCGCCACTCCGAGCGGGCCACGTCCGCCAGTGCTCCGGCCCGCTCTCCTTCCGCCAGGGGCACCAGCGCCTCTGGCGGCAGCTTCCGGCACAGCCCTTCCGCCTCGCGGTAGGCCCGGGCGGCGGCGGCGCTCTGGTCCTGCCGGCGCAGCACGTGGCCCAGGAGCAGGTGGCCCACCGCGAGCCCCGGCTCCAGGTAGAGCGCCTGCCGGGCGGACTTCTCCGCGTCGGCCAGCCGCGCCTGCCCCAGGAGCAGCAGGGCTTCCAGATACCGCAGACCGGCGACCAGTGGGTGACGAACAACGGCCTCCCCGCAGGCGAACACCGCCGCGCGGGGATCCAGGTTGGCCAGTGCACGAACCGCGGCCACGGCCTCCTCCGGGTCGGCCGATTGAGCCCCCGCCCGCCGCGCGCCCTCGCGCCAGTCGCCCCGGGCCAGCGCCTGTCGCACGGCCTCCAGCGCCTCCACGCTCAGCGCGAAGCGGGGCCGGGTCCCGCTGGAGGAGCGGCCACCGGAGACGGGCCCGGTGCCTGAAGCGGGGGTCCCGGATCCGTAAGCGCCCGTCCCCGACGCGGGAGCCGCGGAGCCGGAGGGCTCGGTCCCCCACGCGGGAGGGACGCTCCCGGCGAGCCCGGTCCCCCAGGGCGCGGAAGCCCCCTCGGCCCCGAACGTCGAGGGCATCCCCGGCGCGGGCCCGCTGGAACCCCCCGTCGGAGACGGCCGGGTCCGAGGATCCATCGCCGCGGGGACCGCTCCGGATCCGGTGCGTCCGGTCCCCTGGGGCCCGGCGGTGAAGGGCGTGCCGTCCGTGCGCAGCGGCGCCAGCGGCTGGAGCGGAACGAAGTGCCCCGCGTTCGCGCCGGACAGGGGCTTGCGGTACAGCACGCCCCACTCCGTGAGGACGGGCTCGAACGGCGCGTAGTCCCCGAGCGGCGGATCCGACGGCCCCGTGAACAGGTACCCGCCGTCATCCAGCGACGCATGGAGCCTGCGCGCCACGCCCTCGATGGTGGCGCGGTTGAAGTAGATGAGGACGTTGCGGCAGAAGATGACGTCCAGCTGCCAGATGCCGCTCTCCGACGAGGGCCACGTCTCCAGCGCCAGGTTGAGGTAGCCCAGCTGCACGTGGCGCTTCACGTCTTGCGACAGCCAGTAGAAGCGGCCCTCCTGCTTGAGGTGGGCGCGCATGCGGTCCGCGGAAGGGCCGCGCAGGGACCAGTCCGTGTACCGGGCCTGCTGGGCGCGGCTGAGCGCCGTGCGCGACACGTCCGTCGCGCGCACCGTCATGCGCTCTTCCCAGCCCTCGGCCATCAGCAGCGCGGCGATGGAGTAGGGCTCCTCGCCGGAGGAACACGCCGCGCTCCACGCGCGCAGCAGGTGCTCCTGGCCCCGGCGCTCGCGCAGCTCCGGCAGCACCACGCGGCGCAGGTGGTCGAAGTGCTCGTGCGTGCGGAAGAAGTACGTCTCTCCGATGGTGAGCTCGGTGAGCAGGTCATCGAAGAGCGCGTGGTCCAGCGCCACCTCATGCAGGTAGCGCGTGACGTCGTCCTGGTTGGCGCGGGCCATGGCGCGCTGGATGCCCTCCAGCGCGGCGGCCAGACAGCTGGGCGCGGCGAGCCCCGCGCGCTCCTCCACCAGGGCGAGCACCTCCTTGAAGCCCGGGGGCAGGACGCCGCCAATCAAGCGGGCTCCGGAAGGGCTCCGAGCGCGGTGTCCAGTTGCAGGGCTTCCGCCTGGGAGAGGAACGAGCGCAGGTCGTGCACGAGCACCAGCCCGTCCGCCAGCTTCGCGGCCCCGGCCACGTACCCCACGCCCGGCAGCTGCTGGGGGGACGCGTCCCATTCCCCGGGGGCGACGGCGTGCAGCCCTTCCGCCCGGTCCACGCGCAGCGCCACCTGCCGGCCCCCGGCGGAGGCGACGATGAAGTGGTCCATGGGGGACAGGGCGCGCGCGGGGTGGCGGAAGCGGCGGCGCAGGTCCAGCACGGGCAGCAGCTCACCGCGCAGGTTGAGCAGGCCCTCCACCACGTCCGGGGCCCGGGGCAGGGGCGTGAGGCGCGCGGCGCGCACCAGCTCGCGCACGTCCTCCACGGGCAGCCCATAGCGCTGCCGCTCCAGGGTGAACAACAGGACTTCCTGTGGGCGTGCCTCCGAGGGGGGATTCATGGATGCGCGTCGCAGGCTACAGGAGGCAATGCCCCCTGGGGATTCAGGATGTTGGCCCGTCTTCCAGCAAACGCTCCACGCTCAGGCGGGAGCGGTCCCACCTGGAGCCAACGTCTGGCGGAGCGCCTGGAGTCCCGGAAGGAAACGCTTTTTCGCCCGGGCCGTCCTCAGGGGACAGTCGCCAGCCGGCATGGGGCCGGGCATCGTGAGGCACATGGTTCAGCACGTCATCGTCGTGGGCGCGGGCCCTGGAGGCCTGACGGCCGCCATCAACCTCGCGGGGCAGGGCTTCCGGGTCACCGTGGTGGAGAAGGACGCGGTGCCCGGCGGCCGGATGAAGGGCCTCACGCTGGGACAGGCGGGCGAGTACGCGGTGGACACGGGCCCGTCCATCCTCCAGCTGCCCGGCATCCTGAAGCAGATCTTCTGGCGCTCGGGGAAGCGGCTGGAGGACTACGTCACGCTGGTGCCGGTGGACCCGAACACGCGCGTGCACTTCTGGGACGGCACGCACCTGGACACGCGGCGCGACCTGGAGCGCATGGGCCAGGACCTGGAGAAGTTCGGCGCGGGCAAGGGGCGCGCGCTCCAGGAGTGGATGGAGGACGGGCGCAGGAAGTACGCGCTCGCGTACGAGAAGTTCATCTGCACCAACGCGGGCAGCCTGGACTACTACGCGCCCTGGCGTCTGGCCCCCACGCTGCGCTTCAAGCCGTGGCAGACGCTGTACAAGCAGCTGGACTCGTTCTTCCACGACGACCGGATGACGTACGCGCTGGCGTACCCGTCGAAGTACCTGGGGCTGCACCCGACGACGTGCTCGTCGGTGTTCAGCGTGATTCCGTTCATCGAATTGAACTTCGGCGTGTGGCACGTGCAGGGCGGCTTCCGGGAGCTGGCGCGCGGGATGATGAGGTGCGCCGAGGACCTGGGCGTGACGTTCCGCATGGGCACCGCGGTGGAGCGCGTGCGCACGGAGGCCGGGCGCGCGGTGGGCGTGAAGCTCGCGAGCGGCGAGGTGCTGGACGCGGACGCGGTGGTGGTGAACGCGGACCTCGCGTACGCGGCGCGGAAGCTGCTGGCGCCGGAGGTGCGCGAGGGCAGCCGGCTGACGGACGCGGCGCTGGAGCGGGCGAAGTATTCGTGCAGCACGTTCATGGCGTACTACGGCCTGGACACGGCGTACGCGGACCTGCCGCACCACCTCATCTACCTGTCGGAGAGCGCCAGGCGCACGGACAGGGACGCGCTGGAAGACCGCACGGTGGACCTGGACGACCCGCCCTTCTACGTGTGCAACCCGGGCGTGACGGACGGCTCGGGAGCGCCGAAGGGGCACTCCACGCTGTACGTGCTGGTGCCCACGCCCAACACGGCGCGGCCGGTGGACTGGGCGAAGACGGAGGCCACGCTGCGCGAGCGCATTCCGAAGATGCTGGAGAAGGTGGGCATCAAGGGGCTGCGCGAGCACGTGAAGGCGGAGCGCTACTTCACGGCGGAGACGTGGCGGGACGACTTCAACGTGTTCCGGGGCGCGGTGTTCAACCTGTCTCACACCTGGATGCAGTTGGGCCCGCTGCGGCCGCGAGTGAAGAACGCGCAGGTGGAGGGGCTCTACTTCGTGGGCGGCGGCACGCACCCGGGCAGCGGGCTGTTGACCATCATGGAGAGCGCGAACATCGCGGCGGACTACCTCACGCGCGAGGCGGGCAAGGGGCCGCTGAAGGGCTGGCCGTACGTGCCGCCCATGGAGGACGACGGCGAACAGGCGCCGCCCCGGCCGTTGATGGCCCGGAGCGGCTGAAGCGGCGCGGGTCGGTCTTCACGCCATGTCAGACCTCCCCGGTAGGTTCGGCGCCGTCGTCGAACCGGGGGAGCATCATGGCGCTGGATTGGAAGGCCTTGTTGTGTGAGACGCGGATCCGTGAGGCAGAGGGTGGGCGGGGCTCTTCTCCGCTCGAGGATGATGGCCGGTCCCAGTTCGACCGGGACTATGACCGGACCGTCTTCTCCACTCCTGTCCGGCGTCTCCAGGACAAGACCCAGGTGTTTCCGCTGGAGCCGAACGACGCGGTCCGGACACGGCTGACGCATTCCATGGAGGTCTCGACGCTGGCCCGGGGGCTCGCGCGTGGCGCCGCCCGGTGGATGTTGCGTGAGCACCACCTGGAGTCCGTCCAGCAGGCCCTCGACATCGAAGCCATCGCGGCGACGTGCGGACTCCTACATGACCTGGGAAACCCGCCGTTCGGTCATGCGGGTGAGGAAGCCATCAGCAGTTGGTTCAAGAAGAACTTCGGTGAGGAGGGACAGGGGCTCTACCCTGGAGCGGAGATGGCTTCGGCGCGTGGCGGCCAGTTCCGGAACGATTTCTTGCGGTTCGAGGGAAACGCCCAGACGCTACGCATCGTGTCGCGCCTGCAACTGCTCGCGGATTCCTACGGGCTGAACCTGACGGTGGGCACGCTCTCGGCCGCCATGAAGTACACGGCGGCCTCGGATGAGACTTCCGACACCGGGCCCGCGGACAAGAAGAAGCCCGGGTACTTCGCCTCGGAACAGGCCATCGTCGACCGGGTCCGCTTCCTGACGGGAACCGGCTCGGCTCGCAACCCCATCGCGTACCTGGTCGAAGCCTGTGACGACATGGTCTACGCGACCGTGGACATCGAGGACGGGGTCAAGAAGGGCATCGTGAGCTGGCAGGAGGTCGAAGACTTCCTGCGGGCAGGCGACGACTCGGGGATGGCGAACACCGTCCTCGAGAAGGTCCATGGCTACATCAACGGGGCGGATACGCCGCTGGAGGGACGCTCTCGGGACGAAGCCCTCGCGCAGCACTTCCGGACGGTGGTCATTGGCGACGCCAAACGGGAGATCCTCGCGGCCTTCCAGCGGCATTACGCACGGCTCATGCGGGGAGAGGTGCTGGAGCAGGGCGACCTCATCAGTGCCAGTGGGGCGTCCCGGCTCATTGAGGTGTGCAAGAAGTTTGGGCGCGAGCGCGTCTACAACGCCCCGGAGACGCTCCGGCTGGAGACCCTGGGCCGCCGGGTCATCCATGGGTTGATGGACATCTTCTGGGAGGGAGCTCGCGAATGTCCGGTGCCGGTGGACACCGCGGGCAGGGCCTGGAAGAAGTTCAACAAGAGTCCCGAAGGCAAGGTCTACAATCTGCTGTCGAGGAACTACCGGACCGCGTTCGAGTCCGCCTGCAAGAACTCAAGTCTTCCTCCGCTGTACCACCGCTTCCAGTTGGTGACCGACTACGTCTGTGGAATGACAGACACCTTCGCTTGCGACCTCCATGCGCGGCTCACCCACGGATAGCGCGGTTATCCACGATCCCGTGGGCGTCTTGCGTAGGCGCCTGAGCGACTTCGTCACCCGTGTGCCGCATCCCTGGCACCGTGCGATGCGGACGCTCCTGGGCGTCTTCCGGGAGCATGACTGGCAGGTCTTCGTCTTCGGCGGCACGCTGCGGGACTTGCTGGCGGTGTCGGCGACGGCAGCGCCCCGGGACGTCGACCTGGTCGTGGCGGGAGCGACGGGGGATGCGCTCCGGGCGGCTTTCTCCCGGGAGTTGGTCCGGGTCAATCGGTTCGGAGGGCTGAGCCTTCAGGTCCAGAAGCTCCCGGTCGATATCTGGACCCTGGAGGCCACGTGGGCCTTCCAGCAGAAGCTCGTCCCTGGAGGAGACTTCGCCCACCTGCCCCAGACGACCTTCCTCAATGTGGAAGCCGTGGCTGCGGAGCTGGATACCCGGAAGGGTCGTGCACGGCGGGTCTACGGAGAAACCTTCTTCCGTGCGGTGCGCGAGCAGGTACTCGAAATCAACCTGGAGGAGAACCCCTACGCGGGCCTCTGTGTGGTCCGGTCCCTGCTCACGGCGCGGAAGCTCCAGTACGCGCTTGGACCCCGGCTGGCGCGTTACATTGCCCATCATGGGGCCCGCATCGACGCGGCGGAGCTGGAAGCCATTCAGCTCTCCCACTACGGGTGCGTTCGGCTTGACCGGGACCAGTTGATGCAATTGATCCGCGTCGTCAGTGGGAAGGTGGCGGTCACGCGCCCGAGGCCCATTGAACTTCCCCGGGCGCGTCAGCTTGCATGGAAGTTGCCGCGTCCCCAGCAGTTCGACTGGTACTCCCGGGGGTGGAGGTCCATCTCCCGGGAGGGGGTCATCTGGAAGAGCACCGGCTGACCCTTCGTCAGGGAAGGTGCAGGGGGGCGCGCGTCAGACGGCGCCGGGGCGGCAGCTCACCTCCACGAGGATGCCGCCCGGAGCACGGCAGTAGACGAGGGTGCCCCGGTTGTTGCGGATGACGTCGGACACCTCCAGGCCGTCCGCCTTCACGCGCTCATGGAAGGCGAGCACGGGGGCTTCGGAGTCCTGGAGGAAGCCCAGGTGGAAGTCCTCGGGGAAGACGTCGGTGTCGCGCTTGCGGCGCTGGAGGATGAGCACGAAGCCATCCGTCCCGCCGAGCATGGCGAGGGCGGGCGAGTCATGGTTCTTCGCGTGCGACGTGAAGCCGCAGTAGCGCGTGAAGAAGCGGGCGGTGGCCTGGACGTCGGGGACCTGCAGATCAAGGTGGTTCAGCTTCATGGTGGACCTCGCGAAGGCACACGAATGCCTTCGAAGGGCCGTGGGTCCTGACTCCCGAGGGAGACGGACAAGTGCTTCCACCATGGAAGTGACCGGGGCTCACCGAACCGGTCCGCCGTTTTTCGACCGGCGCGGAGGCTAATGCAATGGCAGACGGAATGCCAGACTACGACACGTACCGTTCCGCCAGCTCCGACACCTGCCCCGTCGCCTGGGCCACCGCGGTCGCCGCCTCCTGCGTCGTCCCCAGCTGCCGCAGCGTCGCGGCCATCAGCTCGTCCATCTCGCTCACCGCGCGGAACAGCTGATCCACACCCCCGTGCTGCTGCGCCACCGCTTCGGCGATCTGCCGCACCGCCGCCGCGGACTCGTGCGTCAGCTTGATCAGCTCCCGCAGCCGCTCGCCGCTCTTGCGCAGCGGCACCAGCGCCGCCTCCACGCCCGCCGAGCTCTTGTCCGCGGTGACCACCGCCTCGCCCGTCGCGGCCTCCATGCCCTCCAGCAGCCCGCGCACCTGTCCCGTCGCCTTGATGGACTGATCCGCCAGCTCGCGCATCTGCCGCGCCACCACCGCGAAGCCCCGGCCCTGCTCCCCCGCGCGGCTCGCCTCGATGGCCGCGTTGATGGCCAGCATGTGCGACTGGTCCGCCAGCGACTTCACCACCTCCGACACCCGGCCCACCTCGCGGGCGCGCGTGCCCAGGTCCACCACCTGCTGGTTCAGCCCGTGCGTCAGGCCGCGGATGTCCGCGAGCCCCTGCTCCGTGCCCGCCAGGGACTCCTCGCCCAGCCGGCCCATCGCCGCCGAGCGCTCCGCCACCTGCAGCACGCTCCCCGCGCGGGTGGCCGCCAGCTTCGACATCTGCTGGATCTCCTGCGCCGTGGTGCGCGCCTGGTGGATGGCCGCCGCCTGCCGCGACAGCGTGCGGTTCTGCTGGTCGCTCGCCTCCGTCAGCCGCGTGCCCGCCTTCGCCAGGTGCCCCGCCGACGAGCTCAGCGCCCGGGGCAGCTCCTGCAGTTGTTCATAGAGCAGCCACGTGCGCGCGGACAGGTCGCCCAGCTCATCCGTGGACACCCACTGCGGCGGCGCCGCGCGGCCCTCCACCAGCGCGTCCAGCGACGCCCCAATCGCCTTCGCGCCCTGCGCCAGCCGGCGCGCCGCCCACGCCGCGGTGAAGATGGCGCCCAGCGCCGCGAACCCGCCCAGCATCGCCACCGGCAGCGTCAGGTCGCGCTGCAACGGTCGGATGCGCGCGCGCACCCGCGCCGCGCCCCGGTACTCGCCCGACAGCTCCAGGTCGTCCGCCAGCGACGACAGGTTCTTCTCCAGCCGCAGCTGCAGCGTGGCGATGCTGGTGATGCACGTAATCAGCAGCGCGGAGACGACGATGGCCGGCAGGAACCAGCTCTGCCGGGGCAGGAACAGCCCTTCGCCGGGCGGACGCTCGTGCGGCGCGCGGCGGAAGGCCTCCAGCGTCACCGCCGCCAGCGCCCGCTCATAGAGCATGTACATGATGGGCGCGCTGAAGAGACCCGCGCTCATCGCCACCGCCACGCCCACCAGGATGACGCGCGGCGGACGGTCCAGCGCCAGTCCAATGGCGCCGTTGAAGAAGATGCCGCCCAGGAACCAGCCCGCCTGCGCCTCCACGAACGTGAGCACGCCCGGCAGCCGCAACAGCCGCCCCAGCCGCTCCGCCGGACTCGCGTCCTCCCGCAGCGCGTGCCGCAGCAGCGCTCCCACCGCCCCAATGGGCACCACCAGCGCCAGCCCGCCAATGACGATGGGCGTGACGACGCCCAGCACGAACCCCACGCTGCTCGCGTCCACGTCCAGGAGCTGGATGTCGACGTAGATGGCCGGCGCCACCGCCACCGTGACGACCAGGGTGCGCAGCAAGAGCAGCTTGAAGAGCAGCGCCTGGGTCGACGAGGGAGCGGGCTGATTCATCGGGAGACGGATCCGGGAGGGTCACTCCAGACTGAGGGGGAAGCGCGGGGGCGTCAATGCAACGTCCGCTTCTTGTGGCGAAGACTCCCGGGTCTTCGTGAATAGCAGGGACGCAACGGGTAGGGCGGGCAGCGCGGGTGTCGTCTCCGCGTGCGCCGCCTGCTGTCCACTTCCTGACATTTCAGGAGGGCTACGTCACGTCACGGCCCGGAGGAGGGCGGCCGTGCGGACGAGCCAGCGCCACCGCCGTCTGCCACGCGCATGGGACGTGAGCACGTTGTCTTCCACAACGATTCACACACCGACGTCAGGAGGACGCCATGGGCGAGTGGACTGACAAGGCCAAGGGCAAGGTGAAGGAGACCGTGGGCGTTGCGACCGGCGACCGTTCGCTGGAGGCCGAGGGCAAGGCGGACACGGCCAAGGGCAAGGTCAAGGGCGTGGTCGAGGACGTGAAGCACGCCATCAAGGACGCGGTCGACGGGAACGATGCCCCGCGTCGCGACGCGGATCCGTATCAGCGCTAGCGACACCTCACCGCCGTGAAACCATTCGGGCCGCGGAAGCCAGCGCTTCCCGCGGCCCGAGCTGTCTTCAACGGTGCGTGCTCACTGCCGCATCTTCTCGCAGGGACACGCCACCTCGAGGAAGGTGGTGGACTTGCCGCTGAGCATCACCCAGAGACAGCGCAACACACAGGCTGTTCCGAACTCCCGGTAGATGAGTCCCAGGTTGGCAACCACCTCACGTCCGGTGATGACCCCGCGCATGTCCCGCTCCCTTGATTCCTGCCGTCCGACCCGCCGCCCATGGCCCTGTGAGGGGCCGGGCAGAGGTCTTTGCAAAGGGCTGGCCGAGCTTCGAAAAGCGCCCCCGTTCCCCAGGGTCCGGCGCTGAACGTTCCAAACCCCTGAATCCGCTGCGCTGAACGCCCGCCTGCCCCGGAGTTCTTGAACGAAGCGGTGCCGCGCCCTGAAAACGTTACAGCAGGAGGGCGTCGGCCGGAGGAAGGGCGGCCTGTCCGCATGCCCTGACGGAAGCGTCCTGCCGGGCCACGCCGCTCGCGTGCTCCGCTGCCCTGCTGCGGACGTGGCGTCCTCGCAAGACGGGTGGCACATCCGCCGCTTGGGCTGAATGTATGTCCATGAGGGCCCGCGTGAGGCGGAAGCCCCCGATGCCGTGCGGTGGAGGTTCCAGCCCGGGTGCGTGAGCCGCCTGTCGCCACGCCCCGGAGGCCCGCGCGGCGCGTCCCGGCGGTGAGGCGGCGGAAGGAAGGGTGTCGACATGCGACCGAACGTGTCTCCAGGAAAGGGTCTGCCCCTGCTCTCCGAAGGTCTCCCCCGCGCCCAGCGGGGGCTGCGGCGGGTGGCGGTGGGGCTGGACTTCTCCCTGCAATCCGAGTTCGCGCTGGCCCGCGCGCTGCGGCTTCCGCTGGCGCACGGGGCGGCCTTCAGCGTCCTGCACGTCAGCCCGACGCAGGACGGCCACCCGGGGCCGGACGGGACGGTGGCCTGCGAGCGGTGTCTGCGCCGGTCGGTGACGTCCGCGGCGAAGCGGCTGCGGCTGCGGCCGGACGTGGACGTGCGCGAGGAGCTGCGCAGCGGTGACGCGCCGCACGCGGCGGCGGAGCTGGCGAAGGACCAGGGCGTGGAGGTGCTGGTGGTGGGCCGTCCCCACCCGGCCCATCCCGTGACGCCGCTGCCGGAGGACTCCATGGTGATGCGGCTGGTGCGGGAGGTGGACGCGTCCGTGCTGGTGGTGATGCCGCACCCGGGCCGCGTCTACCACCGGCCCCTCGTCGCGGTGAACTTCTCGCGCGAGTCCCGCCGCGCGCTGGAGCTGACCATGCGCCTGTGTCCGGCCTCGACGCCCATCGAAGTGCTGCACGTGGTGGACCTGCGCGAGGAGGAGGCGGCCCTGCGCCGCCAGGACGGCCACCTGACGCGGGAGCTGCGGCTGCGGCAGGAGCGCGAGGACGCGGCGCGCAGGGCGCTCGGGCGCTTCCTGGCGCCGTACCGCGAGACGGGCCGGGTGATGGAGAGCCGCCTGCGCTTCGGGGACCCGCGCGAGTGCATCCTCGCGGAGGCCCTGGAGCGCGAGTCGGACCTGCTGACGCTGGGCATGTCCTCCGCGAACCCGCCGTCCGAGCTGACCGAAGGCGTGCTGCGGCGCTCGCACTGCGACGTGCTCATCTCCCGGCACCACGCCGCTCCGCCCGCCGCCCTGCCGGGCGATGGGGGCCCGCCGGCTTCCTGAAAGCAGGGAAGTCCAGCGCGGCGGGCCTCGGGGCGTTATGAGGGGCGGCACCTTGTCACCTCCCGCGCCGTCGACACCGCCTTCGCTTCGCGCCCGCCTGAAGAACGCGGCCGTCCTCTTCAAGCAGCTGCCGGGCACCTTCCGCCTCTTCTGGCGGGCGAGCCCCCGGGGCGCGGTGGTGCTGGGCGTGCTCACGCTGGTGGCGGCGGTGCTGCCGGCGGGCATCGCGTGGGTGGGCAAGCTCATCGTGGACACGGTGGTGGCCGCGGCGAAGGGCGACGCGGCGGCGCACTCGCGCGTGCTGGGGCTCGTGGCCACGGAGTTCGCGCTGATGATTGCCTCCGCGGTGGTGGACCGGGGGCTCACGCTCACGAAGGACCTCCTGCGCGCGCACCTGGGCAACCTGCTCAACGAGCGCATCCTCCAGAAGGCGCTGGAGCTGGAGCTGCAGCACTTCGAGGACTCGGACACCTACGACAAGATGCAGAACGCGCGGCGTGAGGCGAACGCGCGGCCGCTGTCGCTGGTGATGCAGGCGTTCAGCATCGTGCGCAACGTCATCACCCTGTCCACGTACGCGGTGCTGCTGGTGGCGCTGTCGCCGTGGAGCGTGGCGGTGCTGCTGCTCGCGTCCATCCCCGCGTTCATCGCGGAGGCGCGCCTGGCGGCGGAGGGCTTCCGGCTGTACTCGTGGAGAGCGCCGGAGGGGCGCAAGCTCAACTACCTGGAGTGGATCCTCACGCGCGACAGCACCGTGAAGGAGGTGAAGCTCTTCGGGTTGGGGCCGCTGGTGCTGGGCCGCTATCGCACGCTGTTCCAGAAGTTCTTCGCGGAGGACCGGGCGCTCGCGCGCAAGCGCATGGTGTGGGGCCTGGGGCTGGGCCTCCTGTCGCTGGCGGCCTTCTACGGCTGCTACCTCTTCGTCGCGAGCAAGGCCGCGTCCGGCGGCATCTCCGTGGGCGACATGGTGCTGTACCTGGCCGTGTTCCGGCAGGGACAGGCCGCGTTCCAGGGCATCCTCACCAGCGTGGGCTCCATGTACGAGGACGCGCTCTTCATGAGCAACCTCTTCGCCTACCTGGACATCCCCACGGTGGCGAGCACGCCGAAGGCCCTGCCCACCCTCTCTCCCCCGCGCGGGCGCACCAACGCCATCGAGCTGCGCGACGTGTCCTTCCGCTACGCGGGCAAGGACGCGTGGGCGCTGCGCAACGTGTCGCTCACGCTCAAGCCCGGCCAGAAGCTGGCGCTGGTGGGGGAGAACGGCGCGGGCAAGAGCACGCTGGTGAAGCTGCTCCTGCGCATGTACGAGCCCACGGAAGGCGCCATCTTCTACGGCGGCGTGGACACGGCCCGGATGGACGCGGACGACCTGCGCAGCCGCTTCGGGGCGGTGTTCCAGGACTTCGTGCGCTACCAGTTCAGCGTGGCGGAGAACATCGGCCTGGGCCACGTGCCCGCGCTGGAGGACCGGCCCGCCATTGAACGGGCGGCGGAGCAGGGCGGGGCCAACTCCGTCATCGCGGCGCTGCCTGGCCAGTACGACACGATGCTGGGCGGCTGGTTCGAGAAGGGCCAGGAGCTGTCCAGCGGCCAGTGGCAGAAGCTGGCCGTGTCACGCGCCTTCATGCGCGACGACGCGGAGGTGCTCATCCTGGACGAGCCCACGGCGAGCATCGACGCGGAGGCCGAGCACGCCCTCTTCGAGCGCTTCCAGGCGCTGGCCGCGGACCGCATCGCCATCGTGATTTCGCACCGCTTCTCCACGGTGCGCATGGCGGATCAGATCGCCGTGCTCCACAACGGGACGGTGCAGGAGCTGGGCAGCCACGACGAGCTGATGGCGCTCGACGGACGGTACGCGCACCTGTTCCGGCTCCAGGCGCGCGGCTACCGGGACTGAAGGCTCAGGCCTGGGCCTTGGCGCCGCCGGGCAGGTGGTCCCGGATGACGCCCAGGAAGTACGGCTTGCCGTAGTACTGGCTCATCTTCCCCAGGAGCTTGCCGTTGCGGAACAGGAGGAAGGTGGGGATGCCGAACAGGCCGAAGCGCGTGGCCAGGGCCTCGTGCTCGTAGGCGTTGACCTTGACGACGCGCATGGGGGCGCCGTCCAGCTCCTTGAGGAGCTCGGGCTCCGCGGCCGCGTAGATGTCGCAGTTCGGGCAGCCGGGGCCCCAGAAGTCCACGACCACCAGCTCGTCGCGGGGTTCCATGACGAGCGAGTCGAAGGTCTCGGTCGTCGCCTCAAGGCTTACGGGATGCGCCATGGCGTCTTCCTAACGCCCCGGGGGCCGGGCTTCCATCCGGGTTGCCAGCCCCCGGGGCAGGCGGCCAGGAGGGATGGGAGGGCGGGCGTGTCAGGTTGTCCAGGTATGTCTACAGGCGTCGGGTGGACGAAACCCGACATGCACACTGCGCACGGGGGCCCAAGGCGCCATAAGGTGCGAGCCCTGGTGGCTGTCGATGTCGTGGAGGGGTCATGCACGAGTGGTTGGAGGCACTGCGCAAGTCGGCGAAGGCGACCTCGGAGGGTGTGCAGGCGGAGGAGGTCCGCCGCGCGGAGACGGAGTGCGGCGTCCCGTTCCCCGAGGACCTGGCGGACCTGTACCAGGCGCTCAACGGCGGTGAGTTCCAGGGCGAGGTGCGCCTGTACCCGCTGCGTGGCGACGAGGGGGAGCCCAGCGTCCTGGAGAAGAGCCGGCTGATGGTGGTGGGCCTGCCTGCCGCGGGCGTGTGGCGCTTCGGGTTGAAGGGGGCGCACCGGCACCTGTTCGTCGCGCGCAAGTCCGCGATGGACGAGCAGGGTGACGGTGGCGGGCCGCTGCCCGGCTGGGTGGAGGCGCTGGACGGGGACGATTGGGTCTTCGGCACCTGGGACGGCGAGAAGAAGGAGATGCGGCTGTACCGCACGCTCAAGGACATGCTCGAGGTGCTGGTTCCGCCGGTCGAAGAGGTGGAGAGCTTCGGGGAGCGGACCTTCGCGCGCGCGATGAACGCCGTGCTCCAGGGCGCGCTGTCCGGCGCCGCGGCCGAGGCGCCGGACGACGACGAGGAAGCGCCCGCGGGCCGTGGCCGCGACTACGCGAGCGACCTGGCCGCCCTGGCCCGTGAAGCGGACGAGGAGTCCGAGGTGTCCACCGAGGAGGAGCTGGAGGCGGAGGTGGCCGAGGACGCCGGCGAGGAGGCCTCCGAGGACGCGGAGGAGGAGGCCCCCGAGCAGGAGGAGCTGTTCGAGGAGCCCGAGTCGAAGCGTCCCGCCGCGAAGAAGGCCCGCCGCGAGAAGGCCGCCCCGGAGGCCCCGCCCGAGCCCGCGCGGAAGAGCGCCGCGAAGAAGGCCGCGCCCGCGCGTGGGGCCGCGAAGAAGGCCACCGGCAAGGCCGCCGCGAAGAAGGGCGCCGCCGCGAAGAAGGGCGCCGCTGCGAAGAAGGGCGCTGCCGCGACGAAGGACACCGCGAAGAAGGGGGCTGCCCAGAAGCGTGGCGCTGCCGCGAAGAAGGGGGCCGCCGCGACAAAGGCCACCGCGAAGAAGGGGGCTGCCCAGAAGCGTGGCGCTGCCGCGAAGAAGGGGGCCGCCCAGGGGCGCGGTGCCGCCGCGAAGAAGGGCGCTGCCCAGACGCGCGGTGCCGCCGCGAAGAAGGGCGCTGCCGCGAAGAAGGGCGCTGCCCAGACGCGCGGTGCCGCCGCGAAGAAGGGGGCCGCCCAGAAGCGTGGCGCTTCCGCCGCGAAGAAGGGCGGGGCCGCGAAGAAGGCCACGGGCAAGGCCGCAGCGAAGAAGTCCTCGCGCCGGTCCTGAGCCACACGGTGCCCGGGTGGGGCCCCCACGGGCCTCCCACCTGAAAACAAAGGGCGCGTCCCTCGCACGGGGACGCGCCCTGTCTTCATCCGCACCCGGCCCGGGCTACCCCTCGGGCAGCAGGTCCGGCGACTGGGCGCGCGGGCCCGGATCATCGGGCTGCGCGGTCAGCTCGCGCTCCTCTTCCTCATCATCGGCCCGGCCGAAGCGCTGGATCTGATCCGGCAGGATGTCCCGCGCATCCGCCTCCTCCTCCAGGGGCGGCGTCGCGGCCAGGTCC
Organism: Corallococcus exercitus; assembly: GCF_042231735.1. Taxonomy (GTDB): domain Bacteria; phylum Myxococcota; class Myxococcia; order Myxococcales; family Myxococcaceae; genus Corallococcus; species Corallococcus exercitus_B. Next base: position 6,163,296 of record NZ_CP102577.1, on the reverse strand, counting down.
TGGTCCGAGATGTTGATCTCGTCCTCTCCGGTGTCCGGGTTCCGGTGGCGCAGCGAGGTGGACTCGCCCACATCCTCGTCTCCGAGCTTGTTGAACCGCATGGGGTCTCCTCGACAGGGACGGTTGAGAAAGCTTCCGTGTCCCCACGAAAATGGGCCCCCGGAATGGGAGCGGCAATCGCCGCCGCCCGCCTGCCTGCCGGGCCCGGCCCCCGTCAGCGGGGAGCCGTCGGCGGCTGGGCGTCAGGGCTGCCGGGCTTCACTTCCAGCAGCACCATCGCCAGCGCCAGCACCCGGGAGAGCGTCTCGCGCACCGTGTAGCGCCAGGGGGTCGCCCGTCCCTCGTCCGCCGCCACGCCCCACGCGTCGATGCCCACCGAGTTGGCGATGAAGAGCGCCCGCGACAGGTGGAAGCGCTGCGTGACGAGCACCGCCCGGTCCGCACCGAACACCGAGTGGGCCCGGAGACAGCTGTCGTAGGTGGACAGCCCCGCCTCATCCCCCACCACCGCGTCCTCCGGCACCCCGCGCTCCAGGAGGTAGTTGCGCATGGCCCGCGTCTCGTTGTGGAAGGGCGCGGAGTTGTCCCCGCTCACCAGCAGCGACCGCACCTTGCCCTGCCGCCACAGCGCGATGGCCGCGTCCAGCCGCTGCGCCAGCACCGGCGACGGCACCGCGCCCGGCGCCAGCCCCGCCCCGAACACCAGGGCCACGGGGGCCTCCGGCGCCCCCGCCAGCGGCACGATGCGGTCCCGGTAGCGCAGGCGCACGAAGTGGGACAGGCCCAGCAGGACGGCCACGGCCAGCCCGAGCAGCCCCAGGCCCCTGCGTACCCACACCCTGGTCGTGCCGCCAGCCTTCATGGACCCCGCGAAACAGTCGGAAGGGGCCATTCTCTTCCGGCGCCCCCCACTCGGAAAGCGCCATGGGCGGCCCGGAAGCGGGAACTGTTCACGCCCGCCCGGCCCCCGGACGGCGGTGGCGGCGGGCGATGGCGGCAGGCCCGGGTGGCGGGCCGGGCCCCCGCTCCGGGCACCCCGCCGTTGACCGGCCCCCGCCCCGCCTATATAGGGGGCCCGCCGTCCCTCAAGGCCAGCCCGGGCTGTCACGGGGCGCGCGCCGCACGTCGTCCCAGAGGAGTTTCCGGTCCATGGCGTCCCTTCGCGACATCCGCAAGCGCATCCGCTCGGTGAAGAACACGCGGCAGATCACCAAGGCCATGAAGATGGTCTCCGCCGCGAAGCTCCGGAAGGCGCAGGACGCCATCCTCGCCGCCCGCCCGTACGCGCAGACGCTGGAGCAGATCATCTCCGAGCTCGCCGTGCGCTCCGCCGACCAGGAGCTGGCGCACCCGCTGCTCGCCTCCCGCCCCATCCGCCGCGTGGAGCTCCTGCTCCTCACGTCCGACCGCGGCCTCGCCGGCGGCTTCAACTCCAACGTCATCCGCCGCGCCAACCGCTACCTGTACGAGAACAGCGACCTCCAGGTGCGCGTCTCCACGGTGGGCCGCAAGGGCAACGACTTCTTCCGCAACCGCGGCCAGTCCATCCGCAAGGACTTCGCCGGCCTGTACGCGACGCTCAACTACCGCTCCGCCGCCAACGTCGCGGAAGAGCTGGCCGCCGCCTTCCTCAACGACGAGGTCGACGCGGTCTACGTCGTCTACAACGAGTTCGTCTCCGCCATCACCCAGAACGTCGTCGTCTCGCAGCTGCTGCCGCTGCAGCCGGCCGCGGTGAAGGCCGCCACCCCCGCCGCGGAGACCGTGACCTCCGCCCCCGCCCTGGTGGACTTCAAGTACGAGCCGTCCCGCCAGGCCGTGCTGGACCGGCTGGTGCCCCAGGCGGTCAACATCAAGCTGTACCGGGCGCTCCTGGAGAGCGTGGCGAGCGAGCAGGGCGCGCGCATGAGCGCCATGGAGAACGCCACCAACAACGCCACGGACATGATCTCCAGCTACACCCTGCTCTACAACCGCACCCGCCAGGCGGTCATCACCAAGGAGCTCATGGAGATCGTCTCCGGCGCCGAGGCCCTCAAGTAGTCCGCCTCCCGTCCGGTCGCACCCCGGCTTCAGACGCAGGGCCCGTTGCTTCGCGCTCCCACGAGCGTCGCGAGGCACGGGCCCTTCGCATTTCCGGTCCCCCACTCAGGCCCCCCCACCGGGCAGGCGGGGAAGAAGAGAACCGCAAGGGACTGGCGCCCGGGACACCGCTCCGCTAAGCGGGACTTACGTAGGCGGACCCGGGAGGCTTGACCCTGCCGGGCACCCCCCGGTAAAGGGGGCCCGCCCACACCCCTCTTTCGGGGTCGATTTCCTGACGGGCGGCGGCGCCCCGGCCGCTCGCCATACGAGACAAGGCAGAGGAGTCCCATGAGCGCTCAAGTCCCGACGACTGGCAAGATCACGCAGGTTCTCGGCCCCGTGGTCGACGTGGAGTTCCCGCCCGGCGGGCTCCCTGAGGTGTACGCCGCCCTCAAGGTGACCAACCCCAACCTGGGCGCGGAGAAGGACAACCTCACCATCGAGGTGGCGCAGCACCTGGGTGAGAACACCGTGCGCTGCATCGCCATGGACTCCACCGAGGGCCTGGGCCGCGGCATGCCGGTGAGCAACACGGGCGCCCCCATCCAGGTGCCGGTGGGCAAGGCCACCCTGGGCCGCATCATGAACGTCACCGGCGAGCCGGTGGACGAGATGGGCCCGGTGAGCGCCACCGAGTACTGGCCCATCCACCGCCCGCCCCCGCCGTTCACGGAGCAGGACGTGCGCGTGCAGATGTTCGAGACCGGCATCAAGGTCATCGACCTGCTCGCCCCCTACACCCGTGGCGGCAAGATCGGCCTGTTCGGCGGCGCCGGCGTGGGCAAGACGGTGCTCCTGCAGGAGCTCATCCGCAACGTGGCCGTGGAGCGCGGCGGCTTCTCCGTGTTCGCCGGCGTGGGCGAGCGCACCCGTGAAGGCAACGACCTGTACCACGAGATGCAGGAGACCAAGGTCATCCAGACCGACAACCTGGAGAAGAGCCAGGCGGTCCTCGTGTACGGCCAGATGAACGAGCCGCCCGGCGCCCGCGCCCGCGTGGCCCTCTCCGCGCTGACCATGGCGGAGTACTTCCGCGACGTGGAGGGCCGTGACGTGCTCCTCTTCGTGGACAACATCTTCCGCTTCACCCAGGCCGGCTCGGAAGTGTCCGCCCTCCTGGGCCGCATCCCCAGCGCGGTGGGTTACCAGCCCACGCTCGCCACGGAGATGGGCGGCCTGCAGGAGCGCATCACCTCCACCACCAAGGGCTCCATCACCTCCGTGCAGGCCATCTACGTGCCCGCGGACGACCTGACGGACCCGGCCCCCGCGACCGCGTTCGCCCACCTGGACGCGACCACGGTGCTCAACCGCTCCATCGCGGAGCTCGCCATCTTCCCCGCCGTGGACCCGCTGGACTCCACCAGCCGCATCCTGTCCGCGGACGTGCTGGGCGCCGAGCACTACGCCGTGGCCCGCCGCATCCAGGGCATCCTGCAGCGCTACAAGGAGCTCCAGGACATCATCGCCATCCTCGGCATGGACGAGCTCTCCGAAGAGGACAAGCTCTCCGTGGCGCGCGCCCGGAAGATCCAGCGCTTCCTGTCCCAGCCGTTCTTCGTGGCCAAGGTCTTCACCGGCCTGGACGGCCGCTACGTGAAGCTCCAGGACACCATCCGCTCCTTCAAGGAGATCGCGGACGGCAAGCACGACGACCTCCCGGAGTCCGCCTTCTACATGGTCGGCTCCATCGAGGAGGCGCAGGAGAAGGCCCGCAAGCTGGCGGCGGCGTAACGCTCCCATGCGCCTGACCGTCGCGCTCGCCCTGCTGCTCTGTGGTGCCGCGCCTTCCGCCCTGGCGGAGGAGCGCGGCAGCCGGGCACGGGTGAGCGCGAACGGGCTCTACAGCGTCCGCACGGTGGACGTGGGCGTGGGGAAGTGCCGGCTGGAGATGCTCAAGGAGAACGGGCCCCTCTGGTCGGCGGACGTGTGCGTGGGGACGGTGGACGACCTGTACTTCGCCTCCAACGACGGGGAGAAGGTCTGGGTGCTCTACCCGCTGGTGGAGAAGGGCAAGCCGCCCCCCGGCAAGAAGAAGAAGAAGGGCAGCGGCCTGGCGTGGGCGCGGGTGATGGTGGCGGCCCAGTTCGACCGCACCGGGCAGAAGCTCCAGGAGCGGCGGCTGACGGAGCTGATGACGACGAAGCAGCTGCCGGAAGTGCGGCAGCTGGCCCACCACCTCAAGTGGCTGGAGGGCACGCTGGGCATCCCGGGCAAGGGCCCCCGCCTGACGGACGCCGGGGTGTTGGAGTTCGAGCCGGTGGGCGCGCAGACCCAGCGGCTGACTTTCTGATGCGGTAGTGCGGTAGCACGAGGACCTTCATGGCCAAGCTGACTGTCGAGATCGTCACCCCCGAGAAGCGCATCCTGTCCGTGCAGGCCGACGAGGCCATCGTGCCGGGCGGAGAGGGCCTGTTCGGCGTGCGTCCCGGCCACACGCCGTTCCTGTCGTTGGTGGAGCCGGGCACGCTCACCCTCATCGAGGCGGGCAAGCAGGACCGCTACTTCGTGGCCGGCGGCTTCGTGGAGGTGAGCAACGACAAGGTGCTGGTGCTGGCGGACGCCGCCGAGCACGTCACCGGCATCGACGTCGCGGGCGCCCGCCGCCGGATGGAAGAGGCCCAGGCGCGCCTCAAGGACCTGAACAGCGCGGACGCGCGCTACGCGCTGGAGCAGGCCGCGGTGCGCCGCGAGGCCGCGCGCATCGGCGCCGCCGAGTCCCGCTGAAGCGTGCTGCCTCGCGCGTCCTGACCGGGCGCGCGTGAAGCACCGGAAGGGTGGAGCTTCCGAAGTCCCCGAAGCCCGGGGACCGGCGCTCCACCCTTTTCGCGTTCCTGGGCCTGAACGGCGCATGATGCGGCGCTGTCATGAGCGCTCCTGAATCGCCCGTCCTGGAACTGTTCCACCGCATCGCGGATCCGCCGTCCGCCACCGCGCGCCGCTTCGTCACGGACCACGCGCTGGAGGACCGCGTGCGCTTCCGCAACCTCACCTACGCGGAGGTGGAGAAGGACTGGCTGGAGCGCGGCGGCCACACGTCCCCCGCGCTGTGGGACGGCACGCGGCTGTATCAGGGCGCGGAGGCCGTGGTGGCGCGGCTGCTCGCGGTGGTCAACCTGGGCCGCGACGATTCGTGATCAACGTGCGTGCGCGCGCGTGGACGAAGTGAAGTCGCGCGCGTCAAGGTGAACACCTGAGCCCGTGGGCAGTGCACGCGCACGGCGCCTTGCGCACCCACGCGCGGCCACCCGTGCGTCCCTTTCGGTCCATGCGCAGCATTCGAAGTTGGACACGGACGCGTGCTCGCGCGCTTCATCGGGCCCGCCTGCTTGCTGAAACGCAGCGGGATGCGATAGCTACCGCGCCCCCGGTTGCGCCGTGGTTACGGCGAAGGAGGCGGACAGTGGCGACGCGCGCGGTGCAATCCAGCGGGACCTTTCTTGTCCAGCGCTCCACCGCACCCGCTCCGTGCACGTCAAGGCCCCATGTTCGATCCGCCGTCGCGTCGTGCGCCCTCGCAGCGTTCATCTCGGTGCTCGTCCTTGGCTGAGGCTCGGGTAATCTCCGCCCCTCCGATGCCGCTGACTCCCGCAGACCGCCAGGACAGGTTCCATGCGGCGTTTCTCGGGCTCGCCATCGGGGATGCGCTCGGCTTTCCGCTGAGGGGCATCCCCCCGGCGAGCCTGTCGCGGCTGCCCGGGCTGGCGGAGGACTTCGCGCCCCGGCCGCGCGGCAAGTTCGCCAAGGGCCAGTTCAGCGACGACACGCAGCTGCTGCTCGCGGCCGCGGAGAGCGTCATCCGCGAGGGCAAGGTGGACGGCCGCAGCGCGGCGGCGCACCTGGCGTGGCTGTGGCAGGAGGGCATCATCCTGCAGCCGCCGCGCAGCCTCTCCGAAGCGCTTCAGCGGCTGTCGGGCGGCACGCCGTGGATGAGCGCGGGCGCGCCCCTGGGCACGAAGTGCCCGTCGGTGCTCAGCCGCGCGCTGGTGGTGGGGCTCTTCGAAAGCGGTCAGCGCGCGCGCCTGCCGCACGACGCGGGCGTGCTCACCGTCATCACGCACAAGGACCCGGTCTGCGCCGCCGCCGCGGCCGCGTTCGCGCAGGCGGTGGCGCTGGGCATGGAGGAGGAGGCCCTCACGCCCTCGGCCTTCTGCGAGGCCCTGGCGCTGTCCGCCGCCGTGCACGACAAGAACCTGGCGGAGGAGATCCGCCACCTGCCGCGCCTGCTCACCTGGGACACCCAGCGCGCGCTCAACCAGCTGCGCAAGGTGGGCGTGCCCCCCAGCGAGCTGAAGGGCGTGGACGGCCTGCCGTGCCACGTGGTGCCGGTGCTGCTCACGTCGCTGTACGCGACGCTCAAGGTGCCGCACGACTTCCGCGAGGCCGTGGTCCTCACGCTGCGCTGTGGCGGCGAGGCGGACGTGGCCGCGGCGCTCACGGGGGCCCTGCTGGGCGCGCACCTGGGCACCCGCGCGATTCCCGCCCGCCTGCGCAAGCAGGTGCTGTACGCGGAGAACCTGCTGGACACCGCGGACCGCCTGTTCCGGGCCCGACAGGTGCGCGAGACGCTGGCCACGGCGATCGCCCACCAGCAGCGCCGCCGCTAGGCAGCGGACACGGGGCCACCCCGTCAGGGCGGGAGCACCAGGCAGGCAGACGGACGAGGCCAGGGTGTACGGCGGGACTTCTCCCGCCCACCCTTCCTGACCACCTTCAGGAACAGACCGGGGACAGCTGGGACGCCGAGCAGGCGGCCATCGGTGATGCCCCGGAAGTCATCCTGTCGGAGGCACGGTCGTGGACCTCGAATCGGAACGCCTGGAGCGCAGCCAGCTGGAGACGCTCTCCACCCCGGAACTCATCCGGCACGCGCTGTCGGAAACCCGCCTGTTGGTGAAGGCGGAGGTGATGCACGCCAAGAAGGAGCTGAAGCAGGAGCTGCAAGCGGCCAAGCTGGCGGGCATCTTCCTGGGCGCGGGGGCCGTGCTGGCGCTCACGTCGCTGGCGGTGCTCTTCGTCGCGCTGGGCCTGGCCCTGCCGCTGGGAGAGGCGGTGGGCGTGCTCATCGTGGGCGCGGTGCTGCTGGCCGTGGCCGGCCTCCTCCTGTTCCTGGGCGCCAAGCGGATTCCCAAGAAGCCGCTGGTGCACACCCAGGAGCGCTTGAAGACGGACCTTCAGCTGACCCGGGAGACGCTGCAATGAGCCAGGCCTCCGAGACCGAAACGCACAGCGAGCACGCCATCACCAAGCGCATGGGTGACCGCGAGCAGGTGGAGCACACCGCGGACCGCATCCGCGACGAGCTGCTGCTCACCCTGGAGGAGCTGGACCGCCGGCGCACCCGCGCCACGGACGTGCGCTACCACGTCAACCAGCACCGCGACCTGCTCGTCACCATGGGGGCCGCCGCCCTGGTGGCGGTGGGCCTGGGGGTGGGCATCGCCATCTACCGCGCCCGCCACCACGACGAGCGCGTGCGCCGCCAGCGCCGCAAGGCCCTGGAGCGCGCCTGGGCGCACCCGGACCGCGTGGCCACCAGCATCGAGGACAAGCCGCTGGGCGCGGAGCTGGGCCGCAAGGTGGTGATGATCTTCGCCACCTCGCTCGCCACCGCCGTGGCCCGCAACTCCATCCAGACCCTGGTCCCCTCGCGGACCGTCAGCAAGGTCCCCGCGGACAAGGTCACTGTGGAGAAATATAAGAAATCCTGAATGCGCAAAATGCGCGCATAAAGCAGACTGATGTTCATGACGGACCTGCTCTATGCGCGCGCGCAGATGGGACTGTCGCTCGCGTTCCACATCGTGTTCGCGGCGGCCGGCGTGGCGTTGCCGGTGTTGATGGTGCTGAGCGACCTGAAGCACCGGCGCACGGGGGACGCCGACTATCGCACGCTGAGCGCGAAGCTGGCCAAGGGCACGGCCATCCTCTTCGCGGTGGGCGCGGTGAGCGGGACGGTGCTCTCGTTCGAGCTGGGCCTCTTGTGGCCGGAGTTCATGGGCCGCTACGGGGAAGTGATTGGCCTGCCCTTCAGCCTGGAGGGCGTGGCCTTCTTCACCGAGGCCATCTTCCTGGGCATCTACCTGTACGGCCGCGAGCGCGTGTCGCCGGGCCTGCACCTGTTCAGCGGCGTGATGGTGGCGGTGAGCGGCGCGGCGAGCGCGTTCTTCGTCACGCTGGTGAACACGTTCATGAACAACCCGTCCGGCTTCACGCCCACGCCGGCGGGGCCCACGGACGTGCAGCCGCTGGTGGCGATGTTCAGCCCCGGCTGGCAGTACCAGACGGCGCACGTGCTGCTGTCCTGCTATCAGGCCAGCGCGTTCGCGATGGCGGGCATCCACGCCTTCATCCTGCTGCGGCACCCGGGCGCGGCGTTCCACAAGAAGGCGCTGTCCATCGCGCTGCCGCTCGCGTGCGTCACCGCGCTCGCGCAGCCGCTGGTGGGGGACCTGTCCGCGAAGCACGTGGCGCGCGAGCAGCCGGTGAAGCTGGCCGCGATGGAGGCGCACTTCGACACGGAGGCGGGCGCGCCCCTGCGGGTGGGCGGCTGGCCGGACGTGGAGAAGCGCACGGTGTCGGGCTCCCTCGACCTGCCCAAGGGGCTCTCCATCCTGGCGTTCGCGGACCCCAACGCGGAGGTGAAGGGGCTCAACGAGTTCCCCCGGGACGTCTGGCCGCCGGTGGCCAAGGTGCACATGGCCTTCCAGGTGATGGTGGGCACGGGCAGCCTGATGGCGCTGCTCGCGCTGGCGACGCTGTGGCGCAGGTGGCGGGGCCGCGAGTGGCCGCACGGCAAGGGGATGATGCGCGCGTGGCTCTGGGCGGGGCCGCTGGGGCTGGTGGCGCTGGAGGCGGGATGGCTCGTCACGGAGTGGGGCCGGCAGCCGTGGATCGTCCGGGACGTGATGCGCACGGGTGAGGCGGTGACGCCGGTGCCGCACCTGGCCGCGCCGTTCTTCACCTTCACGGCGGTGTACCTGTTCCTCGGGGTGACGGTGCTGTTCGTGCTCTGGCGGCAGGTGGCGGGCACGCTTCCGAAGGGACCCGGCGCGGACGTGGAAGGCGAGGTGGCCCATGTCCACTGAGACGCTGGTGCTGGGGCTCGCGGTGGCGGGCACGTTCGTGCTGTACGCGCTGCTGGGCGGAGCGGACTTCGGCGGCGGGGTGTGGGACCTCCTGGCGCGCGGGCCGCGCAAGGCGGAGCAGCGCGCGCTCATTGCCCGCGCCATCGGCCCGGTGTGGGAGGTGAACCATGTCTGGCTCATCGTCGGGCTGGTGCTGCTGTTCAGCGGCTTTCCGCGCGCCTTCGCGGCGCTGAGCGTGGCGCTGCACGTGCCCCTGACGCTGCTGGTGCTGGGCATCGTGTTCCGGGGCACCGCGTTCACCTTCCGCGCCTACGACACGCGCGGCGACGTGGTGGAGCGCCGCTGGGGCGTGGTGTTCAGCGTCGCGAGCGTGGTGGCGCCGCTGCTGTTGGGCATGTGCGTGGGCGCGGTGGCCAGCGACGCCATCCGCATGCAGGGACACGCGGTGGTGAGCGGCTTCTTCGCGTCGTGGCTGTCGCCCTTCGCGCTGTCGGTGGGCGTGCTGACGCTGGGCCTGTTCGCGTTCCTGGCGGCCGTGTACCTCACGCATGAAGCGCGCACGCGCGAGCTGGCGGAGGACTTCCGGCGCCGGGCGCTGGTGACGGGCGGGCTCTTGTTCCCGCTGGCCCTGGCCGCCCTGCTGCTGTCTCGCGAGGGGGCGCCGCGCATCTGGCTCGGCCTGTCACGGACGCCGTTCGCGCTGGCGCTGCACGCGGGGACGGCCGTGGCGGCGGTGACGGCGTTCGCGCTCCTGTGGACGCGGCGCTTCCGGGCCGCGCGGGTGGCGGCGGCCACGCAGGGCGGGCTCATCGTGCTGGGGTGGGCGGTGTCGCAGGCGCCTTACCTTGTCTACCCGCACCTGACGCTCCAGGGCGCGGCGGCGCAGCCGGTGGTGCAGCGGCTGCTGCTCGTGGCGCTCGCGGTGGGCCTGGTGCTGGTGGTGCCGTCGCTGGTGCTGCTGTTCCGCGTCTTCGGGCCCCGGGGCCAGGCTCCCCAGGCTCCCGAGGCTCCCCAGGCTCCGGAAGTACCTACGACTTGAGCACGGGGAACAGGGGCGGGTGCACGACGCGGGGCTTCTCCTCGCCCCGCGCCACCAGCACGCGGGCGCCTTCGAGCAGGTCCTCCGCGTCCAGGGCCTCCACCACGGTGCGCGCGGCGGTGTCGGGGTCCATCACGCGGCAGTGCACGCGCATGACGCCGGCTTCCGTCTCGCCGCCCTCCACCTCGCCGTTGCCCGTCCAGCCGAGCGCGTCCGTGAGCAGCTCCTCCACGGCGTTGCGCTGCTCGAAGTCATGGCCGGTGCCCTTGCCCTGCACCGTGTATTCGACGAGCAGCACGGCCATGGCGTCCGGCTCGGGCTCGTCGTAGCCGGCGTCCACCAGGGCTTCGGCCTCCTGGGCGATGACCATGTCGGGGTCTTCTTCCGGCGGGACGGGGACGGCCTTCTGCTCGCCGCCGTCACCCACGGTGCCCCAGTGCACGGTGACGACGCCCTCGTGCTCCCAGGCCTCCCAGTAGCGCAGGGTGTCGCCGTCCTTCTTGTAGAGCTTCAGCAATGCGTGGCCCTCATTCGCGCGGACTCCATACCGCAACGGGGCCTAGTAGGCACGGCCCTGTCCGCCGTCCACGGGGACGGTGGAGCCCGTCACCCACTTCGCCCGGTCCGAGGCCAGGAAGGCGACCACGTCCGCCACCTCCTCGGGCGTGCCGAAGCGGCCCCAGGGAATCTGCTCGCGCACCATCTTGGCCACGGCCTCCGGGTCGTGCTGCTGGCGCCGGTCCCAGCTGCCGCCGGGAAAGAAGATGGAGCCCGGGGCCACGGTGTTGACGCGGATGCGTTGGGACGCCAGGTCCACGGCCATCTCCTTGGTGAGCGCGATGAGGCCCGCCTTGGCGGCGCTGTAGGGCGCGCTGGTGGCGTACTCGCGGCCGAAGATGGAGCTGATGTTCACGATGCTGCCGCCGCCGTGATGCCGCATCACGACCAGCGCGCGCTGGCTGCACCACACGGCGGACATCAGGTTGCGCTGGATGACGTCGTTCCACTGCTGGGTGCTGGCCGCGTCGAAGGCGCCCGCGCCGCCGCTGCCGCCCACGTTGTTCACCAGGATGTCCAGCGAGCCGAAGGCGCGCACCGCGGCGTCCACCGCCGAGTACGCGCCCTCCTGCGTGGCCACGTCCGCCACCACCGTGGCCACCTGGGCGCCCTCGGAGCGCAGCTCCTTCGCGAGGACCTCCAGCGGCTCCAGGTGGCGCGCGCACACGCACACCCGGGCGCCCTCGCGCGACAGCACCATGGCGATGGCCTTCCCGATGCCCCGGCTGCTGCCGGTGACGAGCGCCGTCTTCCCCGTGATTCCGAGTTCCATGCCGTCCCTTCTACCGCCAGCCCGGGCCGGGTGGGGGAGGGGATTCACCGGGGCGTTCAGAGGCGTTCGAAGACGTCCAGGCGGTAGGTGCCCTCCATCTCGCCGCGCAGGTGGCGCAGGTGCCTGGGGGTGAGCTGGCGGAAGGCGTCATGGACCTCGTGGCCGTTGAGGCGCATGTCGCGCGTCTGGCCGGTCCAGTGGACGAGGACCAGGTGCCCGCCGGGCTCCAGGTGTTCGAGGATGCGCTGCTGCGCGAGGGCCAGCTCGCGCAAGTTCCAGTAGGCGCCGCGCTCGGACACGAGGGTGAGGTCGAAGGTCTGTTCGGGGGCGAGGTCCGGTACGTCCATCCGCTGGAAGCGCACGTGTGGCAGGTGGCGGCAGCGGTGGATGGCGCGGGCCCGGGCGGACTCGGAGGGCTCCAGGGAGAGCAGGGCATCACAGCGGGCCTGGAGCTTCTCCGTGAGCAGGCCGATGGCGCCGCCAATCTCCAGGGCGGAGCGGTAGCGCGCGCGGGGGAGCGAGGCCATGGTGACGTCGTCGCGGCTGCGCACGCAGCCCAGCGCATCGAAGTGCCACGGATCCTCGGCTTCCCGTGGAGGCGGAGGAGGGGTCAGCAGGAGGGCGGATGACGGTTCCATCAGGAGGCTCCTGGGGGGGACGCGAACCCTCAGGATGGAGCCTTCCCGGGCCCGCTACATCCCGTGCGCCCGGGGCCGTGAAGGTGTCGGCACTGGGGCAGTCGGAGCGTCGGGCGCAGGTCAACGGCCGCGCCAGTAGTCCGGTTGGCAGGACCACGGGAGCTGCTCGCTCCGCCGGTCGCAGTGGAAACCCTCCGCGCAGGGATTGGGGCCGTCCGGGTCACAGGCCTGGAGGCAGTGAAAGCCATCGCAGACCTGGCCTTCGCCGCACGTCGGATTCGTGGCGGAGCAGCGATGGACGCACTCCGCCCAGACCTTGCCGGGGAAGTCCGATTGCGAGAACACTCGGCATTCGCGGCCATCGGGGCAGGGGGTGTCCAGGCAGTTCGGACCGTAGATGGATGCGCAGATGGAGGTGCCTTCCTCGAACGGGATGCAGCGCTCTCCCTGGGGACAGCCGCGCTTCTCACACGTGGGGAGGCACGAGGGCTTCGGCTTCACGTCCGCGCAGAAGAAACCCTCCGAACACGTTCCGGGCTGGCCGGGGGTGCAGGGGCGAGCGCAGTAGCCATCCCTCCCCGCGCACTCGAACTCCGCCTTGCATGCGGAGATGGCGTCGAACGGAGTTTCCAGGCAGCGCTCTCCCTCCTGCCGAGGACCGACGAGCGCGCAGAGCCTGACCCGTGCTCCCGCGCTGGGGACGGCCAGGGTCGTGCATCGTTGCCCTTCGGGGCACTGGCTGTCGGTCGTGCAGGCGCTGTCCGTGCAGTAGGTCCGGAAGCGGACGTCGTGGTAGCAAACGAGCGGGGCCTCGCAGTCGGTCTGCTTCGAACAGGTGTGCTGGTAGGTCACCCGACGCATCCGCTCGTCGTGGCTCAGCATGGGGACCACGCCCTCCGGCTCCGGCATGGGGGCGGCACTGGCTTCCCGTGCCTGCCGGAGGATGAAGAGCGCGGGGGCCAGGAGCACGAGGCAGGCCACCAGGCTCACGGGAACGTGCCAGGGCCGCGTCATCGGCCACCACACAGCTCGAGGCACTCCCCACTCGGCCCGGTGTCATCGGGGCAGATGAGCTTGTAGAGGTCCTCTTCACATCCCTTTTCGTGAATCCGCTCCAGCGCATCCTTGTGCGCCGCCCGGTCCAGCTTCCCTCCCGGACGGTGCACGTCCGGGCACGCCGCCATCCCGCCCAGGACGCACAGCCACAGCCCCACCGCGTGTGCTCGGCCCATGACGGTCCAGGCTAGCCGTGGCCTGGAACCGTCAGGCATTGCCCCCGCGGGCAATGATTTGTCACCCGGCCTGGAAGCGGGCCTCCGCCGGACGCACGCCGCCCGTGCGCTTCACGCCGTGGTCGCCGTTGGCGGACAGGTGCTCCAGCAGCTTGAACACCGTCTCCACTTCCTCCGCCGCGCCGATGTCCTGCGCCAGCTGATCCGCCGAGCGCGCCTCCGCCTTCGCCGCCTTCAGCTTCGCGAGCAGCTTGCCCTGCAGCTCCAGCACGCGGCCCGCGGCCTTCTTGCCCGCCTCCACGCCCGGCTGGTGATAGGCATTGATGTTCACGAGGCTCGCGTAGAGGCCCACCGCCCGCTCGTACAGCGCCACCAGCGCCCCCAGCGTGCGCGCGCTCACGTCCGGCACGGTGAGCGTCATGGACTCGCGGCCCTTCTCGAACAGCGCGCGGCGCGTGCCCAAGAGGAACCCCAGCAGGTAGTCGCCGCTGGTGTTCTCACCCTCCACCGCCAGGGACCTGCCGTCCCGGTCCTTCAGCACCTCCAGGAAGGTGACGAAGAAGTTGTTCACGCCCTCGCGCAGCTGCTGCACGTACGCGTGCTGATCCGTGGAGCCCTTGTTGCCGTAGACGGCGATGCCCTGGTTCACCACCTGGCCGTCCAGCGACAGCTCCTTGCCCAGGGACTCCATCACCAGCTGCTGGAGGTACTTGGACATCAGCATCAGCCGGTCCTTGTACGGCAGGATGACCATGTCCTTCTGGCCCTTGCCGCCGCCCGCGTGGAACCACATCAGCGCGAGCAGCGCCGCCGGGTTCGCCGCCGCGTCATGCACGCGCGTCGCCGCGTCCATGTCCTTCGCGCCCGCGAGGAAGCCGTCCACGTCCAGCCCCTGCAACCAGGCCGGCAAGAGCCCCACCGCGGACATCACCGACGTGCGCCCGCCAACCCAGTCCCACATGGGGAAGGTGCGCAGCCACTTGTGGCCCTTGGCGTAGGTGTCCAATTCGCTGCCGTCGCCCGTCACCGCCACCGCGTGCGCGCCGAAGTCCAGGCCGCGCTGCGTGTAGGCGGCCTCCGCCTCCAGCATGCCGTTGCGCGTCTCCTTGGTGCCGCCGGACTTGCTGATGACGACGGTGAGCGTCTCCGCCAGCCGCTCGCCCAGGCCGTTGAGCACCCGGTCCATCCCGTCCGGGTCCGTGTTGTCCAGGAAGTGCACCTGCATCGCGTCCCGGCCGCTGCCCAGCGCGTCCGCGACCAGCTGCGGGCCCAGCGCCGAGCCGCCGATGCCGACAATCAGCACCTGCGTGAACCTGGCCGCCTTCACGGGCTTCACCTTGCCCGCGTGCACGTCCTTCGCGAACGCGGCCACCTGGGCCTGCATGTCCGTGATGGCCGTCTTCAGCCCGGCTTCCGGCGCCAGCTCCGGGGCGCGCAGCCAGTAGTGGCCCACGCGGCGCTTCTCATCCGGGTTGGCGACGGCGCCCTTCTCCAGCGCATCCATGGCCCCGAACGCCGCGTCCATGCGCTGGCGCATCCCGTCCAGGAAGTCCGCGCCGAAGTTCATGCGGGAGATGTCCAGCGTGAGCCCCACGGAGGGGACGACGCACAGGTGCCGCTGGTACCGCTCCCACAACTCGCGCTCCGTCATGACCCGACTCCCTTGCAAGGGGCGCCGACCTCATGCGCGGCGCCCGCCAGAACCGTCGCGGCGCACCGTAGCAAGGCCCGCACGGCGCGGACGCAACGATGTCGCGCGCCGCGTTGCCTGGACGTCGGTTCCCACCCCCGGGCTGTCGTCCAGCCGGGAGGCATGGGCCTCACGGGGCCGGGTGCGCGGCCTCCACCGGAGGCGTCCCTTCCGGCCGCGGCGCCTCCTTGGGCTTCGGCTTCCATGCGGGGTTGCGGAAGATGTAGCCCAGCCGCTGGCTCAGCGGTCCCGGGCGGGCCGCGTCCCTCGCGATGGCGGCGAACTCGTGGAACGCGATGCGCACCGGGTTGTGCGTGGTGAGGTTCTTCGTCAGCCCGTAGATGGGGCGCTCGGTCTCCGGGACGAAGGTGCCGAAGAGGCGGTCCCAGATGATGAGGATGCCCGCGTAGTTCACGTCGATGTAGGCCGCGTTGGACGCGTGGTGCGCGCGGTGGTGCGACGGCGTGTTGAACAGCCACTCCACCGGACGCGGCAGCCGGTCAATGGCCTCCGTGTGGATCCAGTACTGGTACAGCAGGCTCACCGCCTGCTGCGTGACGATCATCTCCGGGGAGAAGCCCAGGAGCGCCAGCGGCGCCCAGAACACCCAGCCCGTCATCGGCGTCCACGTCTGCCGCAGCGCCGTGGACAGGTTGTAGTGCTGGCTGGAGTGGTGCACCACGTGCGACGCCCAGAAGAGGCGGCTCTCGTGGTGGACGCGGTGGAAGGCGTAGTAGCAGAGGTCTTCCAGGAAGAAGAGCAGCACCCAGGCCAGCAGCCCGTGGCCCAGGCGCAGCGGCGTCAGGTGGTAGAGCGCCGCGTAGCCCGCGAACGCCACGCCCTTCCAGAACACGCTCACCGCCACGTTGCCCAGGCCCATGGAGATGCTGGCGAACGTGTCCTTCCACGTGTGGCCCTTGATGGAGTCGCCGCGCTCCTCACGCAGCTTCTTCACCCAGAGCGCCTCGGCGATGACGGTGATGACGAACACCGGGATGGCCGGGGTGATGAGGTCGGGGATGTGTGCCATGTCCATGATGACCTCCTGCGAATCAGTCCTTGGGTGCGAAGGCGACGCGCATGAAGCGCGCCAGCGTGTCCAGCATGCGGCGGTGCGCGGGGTCTTCCGGACGCGCCGAGCCGCCCACCGCTGCGCCCTGCACCGCGTCCAGCGCCAGCTCCACCACGTCGTCGAAGTCCGGGTGCGTGGCGGCCACGTCCGGGAACAGCTCGCGCGCCACGCGGTGCAGGTTCTGGCGGTGCGGGCCGTCCACCGCCGCCAGCGCCCTCTGCAATTCCGGGACGGTGCGCGCCGCGACGTACAGCTCGATGGCGGCCTGCAGCTCCGGCCGCTGGTAGGCGGCCCACAGCATGTCCACCGCCGCCCCCACCCGGTCCTTCCCGGACGGGCGCGCACCCACGCCCGCGAGGAAGTCCTGGATGATGCGCGGGAAGAGGTGCTCCACCGCCACCGCGAGCAGCTCCTCCTTCGTCTCGAAGTGCGTGAACAGCGCCCCCTGTGACACCCCCGCCCGCTTCGCCACCTCCACCGTCGTCAGCCGCGCGTAGCCCTGCTCCACCAGCGCCTGGATGGTGGCGTCCAGCAGCTTGCGGCGCGTCGTCTCACGGCGCTCCGCCTGCGTGCGGCGCACCGGGACCGCGGCCTGCGCCTTCTTCGGGGCGGACTTCGGGGGCATGCGGGGAGGATAACCGGTCACTTAAAAAGTGACCAGTCACTTTGTTGACGCGGTGCGGGAAGCCGCCGGCTGATCCTGGAGACAGGGGGGCTTCAAGCCTGCCCGTGGAGCGTCCAGGCGGACAGGCGTCTGTCTTTGCCTCTGGTCAGGTGACAGGGATTGGAGCGGACCGGTTCCAGAGGCCCAATGCCTGCCAACCGGGCAGGCGGGGAGACAGGCGCTGAGACGCTTTCGAGTCACATCTCCTCTGGAGTGTGGTCAATCCTCGTCCCCTTGAGACGGAACGAGGCGCGGCTCGCCTGCTAGTGATCCGTTCGGGACTGAGCGAAAATCCCAAGGAAATAGCGCAAGCCCTTGCACCGGTTGTCCGCCCGCCCCGATATGACCATTACCGCTCTTCTCGTCGGCTCCCTCCTCGCTTCGGCTCCTGCTGTCCCCCCCTCCGCTCAGGCGGTCGCGAACATGCCCGAGGTGGGCGTGCCGTTCGCGTGTGGTCGCGTCTACACGGTGAGTCAGGGACATGAGACGGGCAGCCACCAGCACAACGACACGTTCGCGTGGGACTTCCGCATGCCGGAAGGCACACCCATCGTGGCGGCGCACGACGGCGTCGTACGCATGGCGCGCGGTGACAGCCGGCAGGGCGGATGCGGCGAGCAGTTCGCGCCGCTGGCCAACTACGTCGTCATCTCGCACGGCGACGGGCTGGAGACGCAGTACCTGCACTTCAGCGCCGTGGTGGTGAAGGCCGGTGAGAAGGTGAAGGAGGGCCAGCTCATCGGCTTCTCCGGCGCGACGGGCTGGGCGTGCGGCGCGCACCTGCACTTCAAGGTCGCCAAGGAGAAGGGCTCCGGGTGGAACAACCCCTCCGTGCCCGCGCGCATCGCGGGCTATGGGGACCCGGTGCGTGAGACGCTGGTGTCCGCGCCGCTGTGCAAGGACTCCGCGCAGCCGATGATGGCCTCCAACGGCGGCGTCCACATGCCCGGCCAGGCCGTGATGTCCATGTCACCCGACAGCGCGAATCCGCTCCAGGATGCGTCGCGCGGCCTGCCGCCCGGTGCCAAGGCCATCATCGACGGCCTCTCCCAGCCTCCCGCCCAGGGCGGCGAGGGACTCGACAAACCGCGCCCGGCCCGCTCTCCCCGCATGGCGAGCGGCTCCGACGAGACTCGCTGACGCGAGCAGCGCTCCGGCGCCCGCGAGCAGTCCGAAGAAGGCCCCCGCGTTGAGGAAGTACTCCAACGGCAACAGGGGGCCTTCGACGTAGCCGCGCACGACGCGGTAGCCCACGTGCCCCAAGAGCGCGAGCAGGGGCAGGTTGATGAGCGGCAACACCAGCCACCGGGCCGTGCGCCACCAGCGGGCCACGGCCTCCGCGACGGCGGTGGAGGCCGTGTAGCGCCAGGCCCCCGCGCGGGCCACGCGCAGCTCCGCCAGCATCGCCTCCACGTCCGGCACGCCCAGGGTCTCCGCCTCCAGCCCCTGCGTGCGCGCCACGCTGCGCGCCTCCGCCAGGGCGGTGCGCGCGGCGGACTCCGCGAGGAAGTCGTCCTCGAAGGGCTCCACCACGGCGACCTCCGCGGCGCGGGCGCGGGTGCGGTCCCTCACCGCGTCCACCACGGTGGAGGCCGCCGCCACCGCGAGCCCCGCGGGCAGGCTGCGGCGGCCCACCAACGCCGCCGCGCCCATGCCGGACGCGCCCCACAACGACAGCCGCAGTCCCCACGCGGCGGGACCCCAGAAGCGGCCCGCGGCCTGCCGGCGGACCTCCGACGCCAGGTGCCCGTGGGCCAGGGCCAGCCGCGCGTCGAAGTCCCCCTGGAGCGCTTCCGCCGCGCGCCCGAGCCCCGCGTCCAGCGCGGTGCGCGTCCTCGCGAGCAGTGCGTCCGTGTCGTTGAGCGCCGTCTGTACCGTGGAGGCCAGCTCCTCCAGCGCGCCCAGGGCGTTGGTGTGGCGCACGCGCGCGGCGACGGCCTGGGTGGCCAGCCCGCGCAGGTGGAAGAGGAGCGGGCCGAACTCGCCGGAGACGTCCTGACCGTCCTTCGCGGCTCTCGCGCTGATGGCGAAGACGGGCACGTCCTCCGCGGCCAGGCCGTAGTGCTGGGTGGCCACGCGGCGGATTTGAGACTTCAGCGCGTCGCGCGAGTCGGCGGAGAGCTCGTCCGCGAAGTTGAGGATGAAGACGAGCGCGCGGCGGCGGGCGAACTCGGTGAGGAAGTCCACCTGGGTGGCCTCCGCGACGCTGCCCCGGTGCATGACGACGAGCGCCACGTCGGCCTTGTCCAGCGCGGCGCGCGCGACGTCGCGGTGCTGGGTGGCCACGCTGTTCAGGTCCGGCGTGTCGATGAAGACCTGGCCGCTCCACAGGCCCTGCGGGCCGGGCGTGTAGCGCACGACGCGCGCGCCGGTGCGGGCCAGCTCGTCCGTGGGCGTGCCCTCCGGCGCGAAGAGGGTGGAGACGGTGCTGGTGGGGCGGTCCACGCCCTCGCGGGAGAGGGCCTGCCCGGAGAGGGCGTTGAGCAGGGTGGACTTGCCCGCGCCGGTGGCGCCCACGAGCGCGACGACGAGCGGCGCGTCCTTCCGGGCCACGCCCCGCGCGTAGTCCTCCAAGAGCCGCTCCAGGCGCGGGCCATGGGGCTTGAGCGCGGGCAGCGACAGGGCGTCGGTGAGCAGCGGGCGGAGGGCTTCGGGGTCGGGAAGGCGGGTGTCGTCCACGGAAGGGCCAGCGTGGCGTGACGGACGCCTCGCTGGCTACGAAGATGCGCGGCGACGGTGCGCCAGCGTGCAATCGCCTTCAGCCGGCGACGGCCTCGGACCCCGGCGCGGGGAGGGCCGCGCGGGCCCGGCCGGGGTCCCCGACGGTCTTCCAGAGCCACGCGTTCACGTCGAAGCGCGGGTCGCCCAGCTTCCGCCCCAGGTCGATGCCGTCCCAGGCCAGGTGCTGATCCTTCGGTGGGCCCAGGTCGCTGAGCGTGCCCATCAGCCGGCCCAGCTGTTCTCCGGCGGAGGTGTCGTTGGTGGCGCCGAACATCGCGTAGAAGGCCAGGTGGTGGGTCTGGTCCTCGGCCGGGCTGCCGTCGTCGCCGGGGCGCTCCACGCGGAAGCCGGTGGGCGGGAGCGGGTGGGGATGGTTGAGGTTCCAGCGCTCGTCCCGCTCCGACGTCAGGCCATCCAGCCCGGAGTCCGTGCCCGCGAACAGCAGGCCCAGGTCGCGTCCGGCCTCCGCGCCATGGATGCGCGTGTCGGGGCCATCCCCGGTGGTGAGGAGCCAGCGGACGCGCTGGGTCGCGTGGGAGAACAGCTCCAGCGCCAGCCGTCCCTCGCGGCGCTCCTCGTCGGCCCGCTCCCGGAGGAAGTCGCGCCGCAGGTGGGCGTGCTGCCGGAAGAACTCGCGCACCGCCGCGACCCTCCGCGCCGTGACGGCGGTCAGCCAGTGTCCCCGGGCGTCCAGGAACGCCACGGCCTCCGCTTGAATCTGGCTGTCGGAAAGCGGCGGCGGGGCGGCGGGGCGGTGCGCCATGGGCGTTCTCCGGGAAGGGGCCGGAGGGGAATGTCGGAACGCTTCAAAAGGCCGGGAGTGGTGTCTCCCCCACGCATGTCTGCCATTGCGCATCACCGGCGCCGACCGTGCTCCCGTGCGCGGTTGCCTGGGACGCCGGGGTGTCAGGTGTCATCCTCTGATGTGGTCCGCGTTACTTCCCCCTTCGTGAGAATAAGGGACGGCGCCGGCGTAGCCCCCATGTGCGAGCGCGGCCTTTCGCCGCTGGCTCCTTCCTGGGTGGCATGCATGACGCGATCCCTGTCTCGACTGCCTCACCTCCTTCCCTTCGCGGTGGCCTCCGTGCTGGCGGCCTGCGGCGGAGAGGAGCGCGACCCGGGTGATGGCCCCGGCGACGACCCCTCCCCCAGCGGCTGTGTCCGGACCATCTCCACGGCCTTGACCGCCACGACGACCTGGGCCCCGGGGGAGGAGCGGTGCTCCTATGAGGTGACGGGCGTCGTGGAGGTGCGCGGCGCGCTCACCCTCGCCCCCGGCACGGTGGTCCGCTTCGGTCCCGACGCGGGCCTGCTCGTCACGGCGACGGGCTCCCTCCACGCGGTGGGCACCGAGGCCGCGCCCATCACCTTCACAGGGACGACGCCCACGCCGGGCTTCTGGAAGGGGCTCGCGTTCAAGTCCAACACCCCGGATAACGCGCTGGAGCACGTGGTCATCTCCTACGCGGGCAGCGAGCAGTCCTTCTGCTGTGACTTCTTCTACGGGCCGGGCGGCAGGGTGGAGGCCCGGGCGGCCGTGCTGGTGGGCTCCAACCAGGGCGCCAGCAGTCAGGTGCGAATCGCGCACACGACGGTGGAGAAGAGCGGCACGCAGGGGCTGTTCGTCTTCAACAAGGCGCGGCTGCCCGGCTTCTCGCGGAACCTCTTCCGGGGCAACCTGGGCGCCCCCGTGGTCGTGAGCCTGTCCGCCGCGGGCGCGCTGGACGGCGCGAGCCTCTACTCCGGGAACAGCCCCACCCAGCCGGAGGCCAACGGCGACAACCTCGTCCACCTGGTGGCGGCACCGGAGGCGGACACCGCCACGGCGCAGACGCTGCGCAGGCTGGACGTGCCCTATGGCGTCTCCACCGGCCTTCCGGACACGACCGTGGAGTACGCGGGGGCGCTCACCCTGGAGCCGGGGGTGCGCCTCCAGTTCGAGGCGGAGTCCGGGCTCCGCATCACGGAGACGGGCTCCCTGGTGGCGCGAGGGACGGCGGAGGCGCCCATCGTGTTCACGGGCAGGACGGAGACGCCGGGGTACTGGAAGGGCATCTCCATCCTCTCCCTGAGCCCGGACAACATCCTCGCCCACGCGCGGGTGAGCCACGGCGGCTCGGACCCCTTCTGCTGTGACTACTTCACCCGCACGGGCGACATCCGGGCCAGCATCTCCGTGGGAAGCGGCACGGGGCGGGGCCGGCTGCAGCTGTCCGACTCGCTCGTGTCGCAGGGCGCCGGCTGGGGCGTCTTCGTCTTCGAGAACGCCACCTTCACCCAGAGCGCCAGCACCTACGACGGCAATGCCGACGGCGCCGTGGGCTACGAGGCGCCGCCCTTCGCGCCTTGAAACGACACGACGCCGGACGCGAGGGGCCTGGTGGCCCCTCCCGCCCGGCGCCGGTGCTTGAAGCCGCGAGCCCTACAGCGAGTTGACGAACTTCAGCAGCGCGTTGCGGTCCGCGGCGCTGAGGTTCACGAAGGCCTGCTTGGCGGCCTCGCCCTCGCCGCCGTGCCAGAGGATGGCCTCGGTGACGCTGCGCGCGCGGCCGTCGTGCAGGTACGCCTCACCGCCGGACACGCCCGCCGTCAGGCCGATGCCCCAGAGCGGCGGCGTGCGCCACTCGGCGCCGGACGCCTGGCCTTCCGGCAGGTTGTCCGCCAGGCCCGCGCCCATGTCGTGCAGCAGCAGGTCCGTGTACGGGCGGATGGTCTGGCCGCGCAGCTCGGTCATCGCGCTGTACTGGCTGGTGGTCAGCGTGGGCGCGTGGCACTTCGCGCAGCCCGCGTTGGTGAACACCGTCTCCCCCTGCATGGCCGTCGCGTCCGAGTGGTCGCGGCGCGCGGGGACGCCCAGCAGGGCGACGTAGCGGGTCATCTTGTCCAGCTCGCTGTCGCCCAGCTCCGTGCTGGAGCCCGCGCAGCCCTGCTGCGACGAGCCGCAGTCCTGCGTCTTGAACACGTTCGTCGTCACGCCCATGTCGCTGTTGAGCGCCTCGGCCACCTGGTGCTTCACGCGCGCCACGCCCGCCTTCCAGCCGAAGCGGCCCATGCGGGTGACGCCCGTCTCCGGGTCCTTCACCGTCTGCATGCGGCCGGAGATGCCGTCGCCGTTCGCGTCGTTGGGGTCCGCCAGGCCCGCGATCTGCGACTCCGGCACCGCCTCCAGGAGGCCAATGCCCACCAGCTGCGGCGTGATGCGCGGCGAGAAGTTCGTCGGCGTCACGTTGAGGAAGCTGTAGTTGGGCTTGCGCAGGCTGTACGTCGCGCCGCCATTCAGCGTGCCGCTCGCCGTCGTCGTCCAGCTGCTGATGCGCACGTCCGCCTCCGGCGTACCGCTGACCGCGCGCGGCTGCAGGCGGAAGCCCAGCGCCGGGTCCACGGACACGACGCCGTTGTTCACCTTGCCCACCTTCACCACGTAGTTGTCCAGCGTGGTGTTGGTGGCGGGCGGCAGGCCGCGGCCGTTCTGCTTGTGGCAGGAGATGCAGGACACGTTGACGTAGTTGTTGCCCAGCTTGTTCGCGTGCGCGGTGAAGAGGGGGTTGTCCGGCTCGGAGTGGCTGCCGTCGCGGAAGTTCGTGTGGTGCAGGCGGCGGCCCTCCACGAAGGGCTGCGCGTTCACCGGCGCCAGGTTGGTGGCCATCTGCAGGAAGCGGTTGTCCGGCTCATTGGAGAACGGCGTGTGCAGCGTGCTCATGCCGCCCGCCAGCGCCTTCGCCGGCAGCGGGAAGGAGTCCCGGATGCTGCCCTGGCCCTCGAACGGGACGACGCCGCCCTGGCCCACGATGTAGAGCATCGTGGTGGAGTAGTAGTTGAAGCGGCCTTCCACCGGCTGCTGGAGGAACACGCCCACCTCCAGCTCCATCCGGTCACCCACGCGGATGGCGCGGCCTTCCTTGGCGTTGAAGTTCACCGACGACGTGTACTTGTAGTCGTTCACCTTCACGAAGTCCGCGTTGTGGAAGTACTCGGCCACCGTGTTGAGGCCGCGGAAGAACGCGCGGAAGTCCGGCGAGTCGTACGGATAAATCGTGTACAGGTTCACCGTGATGGTGTTGCCGCCCTTGGCCACCGCATCCACGATTTCAATCCAGTGGGTGCGCTTCTCGAAGTACAGCTTCAGGTAGTGGTCGTACGCCTGGTACATGTCCTCGCGCATGTGGCGGTCGCGGACGCGGTCGCCCACGCGGGTGATGATGGCGGTGGAGGTGTTCTCCACGGTGGCCGGCTCCAGCGCGGTGGCGCTGGTGAACAGCGGCACCACGGGGCCCGCGTCGCCGTTGGGCGGAGGGCCCGCGTCGACGCCCGTGCCCGCGTCCGTGCCGGTGCCCGCGTCGGTGCCCCCGCCCGTGCCCGAATGCGTATAGCGCGCCCAGGTCGTGTCGCGCGCACAGGCGCAGGACACGTCCCAGTACGTATAGCTGTAGTCGATGTAGTTGCCGGCGGAGAGGCCGGTGACCGTGTACTGGTTGCGGCCGCCCGTCACCGTCATGCGGATGTTGAGCTGCTGGCCGTTGTTGAGCTTGTAGTGGATGTCCGCCCAGTCCGTCGTGTCGACGTAGAAGATGGCGGAGGAGCCCGAGGGCGTGACGCCATACGTGGCGGCTTCTGCGGAGGGAACCGCCAGACAACTGACGGCCAGGAATGCGAGCGCGATTCCCGTGAGTCTGCTTCGGCTCATGGTTGCGAACTCCAGTGGGGTGGATGGGGCGTGGGACGGCGAGCGCTGCGAAGGGGACTTCGTAGCTTGTCCGAAGAAAGTCGGGATCGACCGGGGCGCGCAAGGTGGGAGGCCTGAGAATTCGGCTTAGGCGTGATAAATGATAAATAAGCGAAATTGATGTCATCCCTGACGCGCCGTGTTGTCAGGGATTGACGCGTTGTGTTGGGAGTGGGCCCCGGGCGGCCGTGTCCCGAGCGGCGGCGGGGGATGGGGCGGCGCGGCGTGGGTGGGTAGACTGGGGGGCCATGCGCTTCCAGCCACCGTGGGGTGGAGCCTTCCGGCTCGACACCTTCTTCCACCGCACCCCGGACGCCCTCCCCGAGGAGACGACGGCCTCCATCCGCTCGGCCATCCTGGGCTCCTCGCTCCTGGGCGAGTCGAACCTGTCCGGGCAGTTCTCCGGCACGTACGGCTTCTCGCTGACGTTCCGCCGGGAGGCGCTGCCGGACGTCACCCGGCGCTTTCCGGCGTTCGCGCCGTACCTGGCGAAGACGCTCTTGCCGGAGTGCAACGCCTTCCTGCTCAACCCGCTGCTGGTGGGGCAGGGCCGGAGCGTGGCGGCGCACATCGACCGGAGTCTTGAATTCTACGGACCGAGTATCGGCTGCCCGGTGGCGGTGAGCGTGCTGTATGTCCAGGTTCCGAAGGAACTCCGGGGCGGGGCGCTGCGGCTGTACCACCGGGGCGGTCCGGTGGCGGAGCTCAAGCCCCAGCAGAACGCGCTGGTGATGTTCCGGGGCGACCTCCTGCATGAGGTGGAGGCCATCACCTCCGGCGGGCAGTCCCTGGAGGACTCGCGGATCAGCCTGGTGGTGGAGCAGTACCGCGCGCCGGAGGAGCTGCTGGCGAACGTGCCCCGCTTCGAGCTGCGCACGCGCTCGGGGGCCCGGGCGTGAGCGAGCTCAAGCTGGAGTGGAAGCTGCCCGCGCCGCCGGACGCGGTGTTCCCCGCCTTCTCGCAGCCCGCGCTCATCCGCCGCTGGTTCGGCGCGCCGCCGGGCTGCCACCGCACGCACGCGCCGGACCCCGGCGCGCTGGGCCAGCCCTACCGGGTGGGCCTGCGGGACGCGGCGGGCCGGGCGTTCGCGCAGGTGGGCTGCATCGTGGAGGTGGAGCCGGGACGGTTCCTGGCGCTGGAGATGGACTGGGAGGGCGGGCCGGTGCCGCCGGGGCGCACCCGGGCGGAGCTGACCTTCCATCCCATCCCGGAGGGCACACGGCTGGAGCTGCGCCAGGGGGCGTTCGCGGACGACGCGGCCCGGGACGCGCACCGCGCCTACTGGGAGGCGTGCCTGGGACGGCTCTCTCGCGTGGTGGCGGGGGAGGCCGTGCCGTGCTTCGAGGAGTTCTGGGAGGAATCGCGCGGCTACGTGGGGCCGCTGGCGGTGGCGGCCTACGCGGTGCTGGCGGGCTTGCGCGAGGCGGGCGCGCCGAAGGAGGTGGTGGCCCAGGTGGAGGACGTGCTCTACGCGCACCTGCCCCGGCTGCGCGAGGACACCGCGGACGTGCTGGGCGCGGTGCTCCAGTCGCGCGTGGAGGGCGGCGCGAGCTGAGGCCTATGGAGCGGGGCAGGAGGCCGCGTCGTCGTTGCCGAGGATGACGCGCCCCGTGGGCTGCCCCGTGTAGACGCGGTCCGCCAGCCCCTGGGCCCGGCACGTGGGCAGCAGGGGGTTGTCCCGCACGGCGAACGACGTGGACACGGCCTCCAGCCCGTCCAGCCCCAGCGCCTGGAGGGCCGGGTTGCCCAGCACCGCCAGGGCCGTCAGCTCGCGCAGGCCGCTCAGCGCGGACAGGTCCGTGAGCCGGTCGTTCTGGACGACCAGGAGCTGCCCCAGCCGCACCAGTCCTCCCAGCGCGCTCAGGTCGGTGAGCATCGGGTTCCGGGACACCTCCAGGACCTCGAGCGACACGAGGTCGGGCAGGCCCTTCAGCTCCCGCAGCAGGGGGTTGCCGCTGAGCCGCAGCGCCCTGGTCACCTGGGACCTGGGATTCAAGGGCCCCACGGTCACCAGGGCGGGGTTGTCCCAGAGGTCCAGCAGGCCCACCTGGAGGCGCTGGGGGAGCGCCAGGGTCTCGAGCGCGGGGTTGCGCTCCACCAGCAGGTTCTCGATGGACTGGAGGCGGTCCATCCCCTCCACCGAGGTCAGCGCGGAGAGCTTGACGAGGGAGAGCGTGTGGACGCTCTGCAGCTCCGGGAAGCCCGCGAGGGACTCCAGCGCCCCGTTGTCGCCGAGCAGGATGTTGCCCGCCTGCCGGAGGGCGGGGAAGGACAGGGACTTCAGCGCGGGGGTCTCCCCGATGGAGAGGCTCTGGGAGAGGGCGGTGACGTGGGGGAAGGACAGGGCCTCCACGCGCGGGACGTTCACCACGCCCAGCCCCTTGTGGGGCGCCAGCAGGCTCAAGCCCTCCAGCGAGGCGAGCAGCGGGAGGTCCTGGACGAGCAGCTCCTCGACGAAGACCGGGGACCCGGATGCCGTCCCGATGGCGGCGGTTTCCAGGGCCGGGTTGGAGCCCAGCTCGATGCTCCGGGCGAAGCGCAGGCCGGGGAGCGCGACGTGGGCCAGCTGGAGGTTGCTGACGATGCGCAGGGTCCCCATGACGGCGGACAGCTCCGGCAGCCGCAGGTCGCCCAGGGTCTCGGTGGTGACCTGGAGGTCGCCGTCCACGCGGGTGATTCCCTGGAGGGCGGCGAGGTCCGCGGCGCTGGCCACCAGGTAGTGGCCGTCATGGACGCGCGCGGGCTGGCAGACGGTGAGCGTGACGAGCGGCTCCAGGCCGGGGGCTTGCTCACCGTCGCCGTCCTGGTCGAACCAGGCGTCGACCCGCGTGCCGGGCCGCCCGCACCGCCCTCCGGCGGGCTCGGGTTGGAGCGCGTGCCGGACCAGGCTGCTGTCCGCCATGCAGAAGGCGTGGGCCGCCTGGACCTCCGCGTCATCGAGCGCGCCGTCGCCGTCCGTGTCCTTCCCCGCCTCCAGCAGGGTCGCGTTGCTGGCGCACGCGTAGGCGGTGTTGACCGGGCGCAGGCGCGTGAGCACGGGGGCGTCACGGGTGCAGGCGCGGACCTCGCGGGTGACCTCGGCGTCGTCCAGCACGCCGTCGCCGTCCAGGTCGAGCCCCGCCTGCGTCACCTGCCCGCCGTCCGGGCACGCGGCGCCGGGGGCGAGCGCCCCGGTCCGCACCAGCACGGGCGCGGCGCCGGGGTCCTCGTCGCAGACGTACTCGGTGCTGGTGACCTCGTGGTCCTCCAGCGCGCCGTCCCCGTCCTGGTCCAGCCCGGTCTGGACGGCCTGGCCGCCGTGCGCGCACGCGGCACCTGGCGGCTCGGGGACGATGCGCGAGCGGGCCGGGAGCTGCCCGCTGCGGATGTCCAGCGGTTCGCATCCTCCCACGAGGAGACAGAGCGCCAGCCACGTACCCCGGGTCCACCGCATGTGTCTCATCTCCTGGCGTGCCGGCCGCTGGAATCCGCCCGAAGACGCCGGGCCCTCATCCCTTCATACGCGCGGGAGGGCCCGGATGGGTCGTTGTGGGCCGGCGGCGCTCAGGAGGCCAGGGCCTGGGGCGGGGAGGGCTGGGCGTCCTCCGAGGACACGTGGGACTCCGCGTCCTTCGCCTGGGCGATGCGCTCGTCCAGCTCCGCGGTGAGGTGCTCGAAGACCTCCTTGTTGAGCGTGCCCTGCTGGTAGGCGCTGAAGAGGGCGTCCTTCTCCACGATGAGGATGCGGCGGATGGCCTCCTGCTTCTCCTCGTCGTGGAAGCGGTTGGACTGCTGCTTGAGCGCGGTGAGCTGCTGCTCCACCGCCTGCGCCTTCTGCTGGTAGTCGCGCTCCAGGGGCTCCAGCACGTCCACGGGAATCTCGCGGCCGCGGCGCATGGCCTCCAGCGACGCGAGCGCCGCGTGGATGGCGCCCAGCTTGCCCCGGGCCAGCTCGTACTGCTCCTGGTACATGTCCTTGACGCCGGTGATGCCCAGCGCCTTGAGCACCGGCGCCATGGTGAGCCCCTGGACGATGATGGACAGCACCACCACGCCGAACGTCATGTTCACCAGCAGCTCGCGGTGGGCGAAGTCTTCCGGAAGGCCCAGCACCAGCACCATGGACACCGCGCCGCGCAGGCCGCTCCAGGTGAGCACCGCGCTCCACTTCCACGGCAGCTTCTCCGACGTGAACCGCAGCAGGCCGGACACGCCATAGACGACCACCGCGCGGCCCAGCAACACCGCCCCGTACGCCAGCAGGATGGGCAGCCACGACGCGAGCAGCGACGACAGCTGCACCTCCAGGCCGATGAGCAGGAACACCACCGAGTTGAGCGCGAACGCCAGGTACTCCCAGAAGCTCTCCACCGCGATGCGCACGGAAGGGCCCATGCCCTCCTGGGCCGCCCAGTTGCCGCACACCATGCCGGCCACCACCACCGCGATGACGCCTGAGTAGTGGAAGTGCTCCGCCACCACGAAGGACCCGTACGCGGCGATGACCGTGCAGGTGATCTCCACCATGGCGTCCTCCACGCGCAGGATGACCTTGCCCACCACGAAGCCCACCGCCGCGCCGATGACGCCGCCCATGCCGGCGACCTTGATGAAGTCCATCACCGCGCTGCCCACGGTGAACTCCTGGCCCGCGGCCACGCCCACCACCAGCGTGAACAGCACCACGGAGGTGCCGTCATTGAGCAGGCTCTCGCCCTCCACCAGGATGGCCAGCCGCTTGGGCGCGCCCAGCGCCTTGAACAGGCCCACCACCGCGATGGGGTCCGTGGACACGATGAGCGACGCGAACACCATCGCGTGGATGAGGCCGAAGCCCTCCAGCAGGTTCATCCCCCGCATGGCCGGCGACAGGAACAGCGCCGTGAGCGCCATGGACGCCACCACGCCCGGAATGGCCATGGAGGTGATGGCCAGCTTGTTCTTCATGAACTTGCGGAAGTCGACGTGGAACGCCGCCTCGAACAGCAGGCCCGGCAGGATGACCGCGAACAGCAGCTCCTTGGTCAGGTGTGGCGGCTCGAAGGCCTGCACGATGCCCAGGCCCAGGCCCGCCAGCACCAGCGCCACCGTGTACGGAAACTTGAAGTAGCGCGCCGCGATCGCCACCGCCGTCGCGATGGAGAAGAGCAGCACGAAGGCCAGCTCGAAGTGCATGAATCCCCAACCCCGTTGGTGCTCAAAAAAGGGGCTGAGGATGCCATGCGCGCGGGGCGGTGGGGCAACCCCCTCCGGGTGAAAAACGGGAGGGGGCAGGCGGCGCTGCTTCTCATCCACTGTGGGGCGGTGGACGGCCGGGCTTCAAGCGAGCGGGGGCACGGCTCGGATGCGTTGTGAGGCCTCCGGCCGACGGCTAGAAGCGGGGGATGATGGACCTCTTCCTCATGTCGCCCCCGGGCCGGGGCTGGGCGCTGCGAGGCCGCTCGAACTTCCGCAGCCGGGAGGCCGCTCCGGCGGATGCGCGCGGCGCGCGGCGCGAGTGGCTGACGCTGGCCCGGCACATCGAGGCCCGTGGCGGCACGGTGGTGGCGCTGCCCTCGCCGTCGGACGCGCTGACGGGCATGCCCTACGCGGCCGAGTGCGGCCAGGTGGTGGCGCGCGAGGGCCAGGCCCCGCTGTTCCTCCTGCCCCGGATGATGAGCGCGCATCGCTTCGCGGAGCGCGACCACTGGACGCCGCTGGCCCGGCGCCTGGGCCTGGAGGTCGTGGACCCGGGCGTGGGCATCTGGGAGGCGCACGGCGACGTGGCGACCTTCGACGGCGTGACGCTGCTGTTCTGGGGCGGGCGCACCACGCTGGACGGGCTGGAGGCGGCGCGGAAGTCCTTCCCCGGCGAGGTGCTGCGCGTGCAGGTGCGCGAGCCCGCGTTCCACGGGAACATGGCGGTGCTGCCCCTCCCCGCGGTGGACCGGCTGGTGGTGTGTCCGGACGTGATGGCGCCGGAGTCGGTGGCGCTCCTGGAGCAGCGCTTCGGCGCGAACCGGCTGGTGCGGGTGACGGAGGCGGACATCCGCCGCTATGCGACGAACGGCCTGCCCCTGGGCAAGGACCTGCTCGCGCCCACGGTGATGCCCCCGCACATCGTGGAGACCTTCGAGCGCCTGGGCATGCGCGTGGTGTCCATGCCGATGCCGGAGCTGACGGAGAAGGGCGGCGGTTCGTCGCGCTGCCTCGTGTCGCGCGCGTCGGTGGACGCCTCCCGCGTCTCGCTCCCTGCGGAGTACCGGCTGGACGTGGTGGCGAAGGACCTCGAAGCCGATGGCGGGTGAGCTCGCGCCGCTGGCCCAGGCCTTCTTCGCGGCGACCCCGGAGCTGTCATTGCAGGCGCTGGGCTCCGGCGTGCACGTCCCTTCATTGGACCTGGCGCCGCACGGCATCCCGGTGACGCACCTGTTGGCGGAGCACAACGCGGAGCTGGCGCGGCAGTACCTCACGCTCAACCAGCTCGCGTTCGGCGGCATCGGCGTGCCGCGTTGGGTGCTGTCGGACCTGTACCTGCTGCCCGGCGCCATCGGGCTGTTGCGCTGTCCCGCGCGGCTGTTGAAGGCGCCCGCGCGCGAGCGGCTGCTGCTGGCGGACGAGGAGCTGGCCATCGGCGCGGCCTGCTACGTGGCGCCGTCGCTGACGCCGGGGCTGTTCGTGGGCGTGTCGCTGTTCAGCTTCCTGCCGGGCCGGGGCGCGTCCGCGTGGGTGAAGCTGCTCACGCTGGGCATGGTGCGCGCGAAGCGGCTGCGCGGCGTCACCCAGTGGGACAACCCGGCCGTGCGCGTGCACTCGCGGCTGGGGCCCATGCGGCTGGTGGGGCGCGTCCCCGGCGGACACGACTACGACGAGCGCACCTTCGTCTACGAGACGGACCTCTCCGACGAGGCCCGCGTGGCCCGCGCGATGTGCCGGGAAGAGGGGGCGTCCACCTCCGCCACGCGCATCCCCGTCAACGACCTGCTGTCCTTGGGCGCGCTGCTGGACCGCGCGGAGGCGGGGGCCCGGCTGGAGCTGGTGCCGCCCGGCCAGGACGACGGCCACGTGCTGGTGCGCGAGCTGCCCCCGGCCTGAAGGCTCAGGGCGAGGGCGCGTGCGGGAACTCGTCGTCCTGTTCCAGCGCCTTGCGCAGGGCGCTGGCGCCGTCCTGGAGGATGGGCGCGCCGTGCGCGAAGCAGACGGTCTGCAGGGGCAGGTGGTCCAGGATGCGCTGGATGCTGGTGCGCGTGCGCAGCGGTTCGTCCTGGTACTCGCCGGGGACGAACGTGGGCGCGCCCCGGCCCTCGTGGGTCAGCAGGTCGGAGATGAAGACCACCGCATGCGGGCTCTTCTGCAGCCAGAGCGTGTACATGGCCTCCGTGGGCCCCGGCGTCTGGAAGGTGTTGAGGCCGCCCGGCAGCGTGGTGCCGTTCACGTATTCGAAGTCCGGCTGCTCCTCCAGGCCCTGCGCGCCCTCCGGCGCCCAGACGGGCACGCCGAACGCCTTGCGCAGACGCCACGCGGAGCGCTGGTGGTTGCCCGCGGTGAGCACGATGGCGTCGACGTCGCCCAGCTTGCGCAGGGCCTTCTCGTCGATGGGCAGCGGGTCGATGAGGGTGACGGTGCCGTCGTCGTCCACCACCGCGTAGGCGTCGCTGCGGCCGCCGCCGACCCGGTCGTCGGAGACGGTCCAGTGGTGCACGCCGGGGACGATCTCCACCGTCTTCTTCGCCTGGGCCTTGGGCTCGCTCATGCGGACAAAGCTAGGCACCTGTACCTGGATGCAGGGGTGCGCGCTCCGTTGCCCGCCTGCCCCACCAGCGGGCCCCGCCGCCCCCTTCGCATCCCGCCCGCCGCACGCACCTTTGTCGTCGGACGAAGGAGAGACCCGATGCGCGCGACGACCGGCGAGCCGAGACCGCTCGTGCTGTTCGATGGGGACTGCGGCTTCTGCAAGCGCTGGGTGGCGCGCTGGCGCCAGGACACCGGGGGCCGCGTGCGCTTCGCCGTGGGGACCGGCTGGCTGCGCACGCTCCTGGGCATCCCGAAAGGGGACATGCGCCGGGCGATGCAGCTGGTGGAGCCCTCGGGGCGCCGCTCGTCCGGCG
This sequence comes from Corallococcus exercitus, assembly GCF_042231735.1. Lineage (GTDB taxonomy): Bacteria > Myxococcota > Myxococcia > Myxococcales > Myxococcaceae > Corallococcus > Corallococcus exercitus_B. The sequence continues at coordinate 6,130,948 of NZ_CP102577.1, read as the reverse complement.
CGGAGGCCGTCTTCCGCATGCTCGCCTGGTCGCCCCGCTGGAGCACGCGCGCCGCCGCGCGGCTGGGCCTGCTGCCCGGCGTCCGGCAGGTGGCGGGCGCGGTGTACGCGGTCATCGCGCACAACCGCCGGCGCGCGTCGCGCTGGGACACCTGGTTGTTCAGCCGCGTGACGGAGCCCGCGGAACACCGGGTGGTGCGCTGGGCCTTCATGCGGCTGTTGGGCGGCACGTTCCTCATCGCCTTCACGTCGCTGGGCAGGCAGGTGCTGGGGCTCTACGGAGAGAAGGGCATCCGCCCCATCCGCGACCTGGCGCAGTCCGAGCGCTGGGCCGCGCAGGGCCGGTGGCGCCGGCCCTCCGTGTTCTGGAAGGACGCGTCGGACGCGGCGCTGGTGCGCGGCTGCCGCGTGGGGCAGGCCCTGTCGCTGGCGCTGCTCCTCAACGTGGCCCCGCGCCTGAGCGCGGGCGCGCTGTGGGGCCTGTACCTGTCCTACGTGTCGCTGGGGCGCGAGTTCCTGTCGTTCCAGTGGGACGTGCTGCTGCTGGAGATGGGGCTGCTGGGCGCGCTCACCGCGCCGGACGGCGTGCGGCCCGGACTGGGGAAGCGGGACGTGTCCGCGCTGGAGGTGTTCCTCTTCCGGATGCTCGTGTTCCGGCTCTACTTCGGGTCGGGCATCAGCAAGTTCCACTCGGGTGACCGGACGTGGCGCGAATTGAGCGCGTGCGACGTGTACTTCGAGACCGCGCCCCTGCCCACGCGAGGAGGCTGGGCCGCGCACCAGCTGCCGCGCGGGGTGCGCCACGCGGGCACGGCGGCGGTGCTGGCGGCGGAGACGGCGGCGCCCTTCCTCGCGTTCGGTCCCCGGCGCGTGCGGCAGGCCGCCTTCGGCGTCTTCACCGCGCTGCAGGCGGCCATCATGGCCACGGGCAACTACGGCTTCTTCAACGTCCAGTCGCTGGCCCTGGGGCTGTGGCTGCTGGACGACGCGGCACTGCGGCGCGTGCTGCCGGAGGGCCTGTGGCGCGACGCGGAGCCCGCGCGGCGGCCGTCGGTCCTGGACACGGCGCTGTCCGCCGCCACGGCGGTGCCCATGCTCACGCTGGGCACGGTGGAGCTGCTGCGCCGGATGGGGTGGTGGCCGCGCGGCCCGGAGCGCCTGGTGCGGGCGGTGGACTGGCTGGAGGACCGGGTGGTGCCGCTGCACTCGGTGAACTCCTACGGCCTGTTCGCGGTGATGACGGTGGACCGGCCGGAGATCACCGTGGAGGGCTCGGACGACGGCGTGCACTGGGTGGCGTACCCGTTCCGCTACAAGACCTCCGCGGTGGACCGGCCGCCGCGCCAGGTGGCCCCGCACCAGCCCCGGCTGGACTGGCAGATGTGGTTCGCCGCGCTGGGGTCGCCGCCCTCGTGGTTCCTGGCCCTGCTGGAGCGGCTCTTGGAGGGCTCGCCGGAGGTGCTGGGGCTCTTCGCGTCCAACCCCTTCCCGGACCGTCCACCCCGGCTGGTGCGGGCGGTGCTCCACGACTACCGGATGACCTCCCGGGAGGAGCGCCAGCGCACCGGGGCCTGGTGGAAGCGGGAGCGGCGCGGGCTGTATGTGTCGCCGCTGACCCTCGCGCCCGGGTCCTCCGAGCAGGCGGGGCGGCTGACCTGGTACGTCTGAACCGCGCCCGGGACCCCGCCCGTCACGCCCGGTGCGTCAGGCCCCCACACGCCCGCGGAATGGCGAATGCCTTCCGGTGGGAAAGCAGGGCGCCGGGGACTGGCGGGGGATGGGGATCGCTGGGTACGGTGCAAGGGCGATGGTGTCCGGTGCTTCCCCGTCTTCCCTCATCTTCGGCAGGTACGCGGTGCTGCGCCGCGTGGCCGTGGGGGGCATGGGGGAGATCTTCCTGGCGCGTCAGGTGGGCGTGAGCGGCTTCGAGCGCCCCGTCATCCTCAAGAGCCTGCTGCCGGACCTGCTGGAGCACGAGGGCTCGGTGGAGATGTTCCTCGACGAGGCCCGCGTCGCGGCGCACCTGAACCATCCGAACGTCGTCTCGCTGTACGAGGTCGGCGCGTGGCAGGGCACGTTCTACATCGCCATGGAGTACATCGAGGGCGAGAACCTGGGCCGCCTGGCGAAGGCGGCGCAGCGGGCCGGCACGCCGCTGCCCCACCGCGTCTGCGCGCAGATGATCCGCGACGCGGCGCTGGGGCTGGACCACGCGCACCACGCGCGCGACAGCCAGGGGCAGCCGCTGGAGCTGGTGCACCGGGACATCAGCCCGCAGAACATCATGGTGCGCCTGGACGGCCTGACGAAGGTGGTGGACTTCGGGGTGGCCAAGGCGACCATCCGCGCCAGCCGCACGCGCACGGGCGTGCTCAAGGGCAAGCTGCGCTACATGTCGCCGGAGCAGGTGCGCAACGAGCCCGTCTCCGGCACCAGCGACCAGTTCGCGCTGGGCGTCGTGCTGTGGGAGCTGTGCACGCGCCGGCCGTTCATCGACACGGACAACCCCGCGGAGGCCATGCGGAGGATCGCCCTGGCGGCGGTGCCCCGGCCCTCGCAGTTCGTGGAGGGGCTGTCGCCGCTCCTGGAGCAGATCATCCTGCGCATGCTCCACCGCGCGCCCGGGCAGCGCTTCGCCCGGTGCTCCGACGTGGCGCGCGCGCTCCAGTCCTACCTGGATGAAGTGCCGGAGGCGCCGGGGGAGAGCGTCTCCGCGGTGGTGACGCGGCTGGTGGGCGACACGGTGCTCGCGAGGCTGCGCGACGCGGGCAGTGGCGAGCCGGGGCTGCCCCAGGCCCGCGAGCCCTCCAGCGTGTCGTGCCCGCGCTGTGGCCAGTCCACCAGCGCCACCAACCGCTTCTGCCCCGCGTGCGGCAGCTCGCTCACGCCCGCGTCCGGGGGCCCCGCGCCGAAGCTGGCGATGATGCCCGTGCTGCGCGAGCCGCCCGTGCACCTGGGCGACGAGGACCTCCCGGACGCGCCGACGGCCAAGGCGCCCGCCGCCCGCCGCGACGACGGCGCCGTGCACGAGCCGCCCACCGACCCGACGATGGAGGTGCCCGCGCCGCTGGCCTCCGCCCTGGCCGAGGCGTCACCGGCCCCCGAGGAGGACGACGGGCCCCCGGCCCTGGGAGACGAGGCCCCGGGCCCCACGGTGAAGATCCGCGCGATGGACGCGCAGGCGCAGATGCGCCGGCTCACGCTGCTGGTCGTCGCGGGCGAACCGGCCCACGCGGCCCGGCTGCGCGAGGTGGTGGCGCAGGCCGCGTCGCGCCACCACGTGGAGGCGGTGGCGCTGTCGGACGCGCACTGGTGTCTGCTCTTCGGCCTGCCGCAGGCGCGTCCCGACGACGCGACGCGGGCGCTGAAGTGCGCGGAGGACCTGGGGAGCGCGGGGCCCGGCGTGCGGTGGGGCCTGGAGTCCGGCGTGGTGCGCGTGAGCGCGGAGGGCGGGGAACCCCGGCTGTCCGGCCTGGGGCTGGAGCGGACGCAGGCGCTGGCGGACGCGGCGGCGCCGGGCGAGCTGCTCGTGGGCGCCTCGGTGAAGGCGCTGCTGGTGGAGGCGGGCGGGGTGCGCATCGGCGTGGCGCGCGAGCTGCCCGGCGGCACGGCGTGGCGGGTGGAGTCCGGCGTGCCCGCGGCCCGCGTGGACACCCTCGTGGGGCGCGACGAGGCGCTGGCCCAGGCGCGGGCGGTGGTGGACTCGGCGCGCAAGGGCGAGGGCGGCGCGCGGCTCTTCGTGGGGCCCACGGGCGTGGGACGCAGCCGCTTCCTGGAGGCGGTGGCGGAGCTGGCCACGGGCGCGTCGCCGCGCGTGGTGTACGCGTGGGGCGGAGACCCCCGCTCCGCCGGAGCGCTGGGGCTGTGGCGCACGGTGTTCACCGCGCTGTCGCGGGCCGCGACGGGGGGAGATGCGGCGCTGCCGCCGCTGTCGGGCCTGGGCTTCTCCGAACCGGAGGCCGCGGCGCTCTGGCGGAGGCTCGCGCGGGGCGCGCCGGTGGGCGGGCACCTCCCGGCGGGAGACGGGGCGCTGGTGGACGCGCTCCAGCGCGTGGCGAAGCCGTCCGGCCTGCTGCTGCTGGTGGACGACGTGCACCGCGTGGACGGCCCGTCGCTGGAGCTGCTCGCGGGCGTGCTCGGGGCGAAGGACCCGGGCGTGGCGCTGGTGGCCACCGGCGACGTGGACGCGGTGCCCACGGCCCTGGCGTCCCTGCCGGTGACGGTGCTGGAGGGGCTGTCGCCGTCGGAGCTGAACGCGCTGCTCACCGCGAGCCTGGGCATGGCCCTGTCGCCGTCGCTGGAGCGGGCGGTGGCGGACCGGGTGCGCGGCAATCCCGCGCATGCGCTGGCGCTGGTGCGGCTGCTGGTGGCGGTGGGTGTGTTGCAGCGCACGGAGGGCGGCTTCCAGGCCAATGGCCCGCTGACGGCCGCGCTGCTGCCCCAGGGCTTGGGACAGGCGCTGGGCGCGCGGTTGGAGCTGCTGCCCTCCGCGTCGCTGCGCTTCCTCCAGCGGGCCGCGGTGGAGGGCTCGCTCTTCTCCGCGGCGCTGGTGCGCGCGTCGCTGACGGCCCCGGACGGCGCGGAGGTGCTGGACGACACGGAGTGGGTGGTGCCCGTGCCCCAGCAGCCCGGCATCTTCCGCTTCACGCGCGAGGAGGCGCGGCAGGTGCTGCGCGAGCGCCTGTCCCCCTCGCAGCTGCGCGGCGCGCACCAGGAGCTGGCGGAGACGCTGGAGCAGGAGGCGTTCCTGCAGGAGCCGGCCCGCGAGGTGCGGGTGGCGGACCACCTGCTGGGCGCGGAGGCCTCCGGCGCGCCGGCCGCGTGCGAGCGGGCGGGAGACTGGTTCGCGGCGCGCGGCGAGTGGCGCGCGGCGGTGGACTTCTACCGCTGGGCCCTGGGCCGCGCGCCCGGCGCGACGGCGACGGTGGTGCGCTGGCAGCTGGACGTGCTCGCGCGCGCGGCGGGCTGTCTCACGCGGACGGACCCCGCGGCCGTGGACGCGCTGGTGACGCCGTGGCTGGACCGCGTGCCGGTGATGCAGACGCCCGGGAAGTGGGCGGAGGCCGCGCGGCGGCTGGCCGTCGCGGAGCTGAAGCTGGGGCGCGTGGACGACGCGGAGGTGCGCCTCACCATGGCGCAGGGGCCGGCGGGCTCGGATCCGGAGGCCGAGGCCCTGGTGCTGGGCGAGCTCGCGCGGGTGCGCGAGGCCAAGGGCGAGACGACGGCGGCGGTGGAGCTGCTGGCGCGGGCCTTCCAGCGCATGGGGAACCGGACGCCGCAGGCGGCGGACTTCTTCTGGGAGCACTACCTCCTCCTGGGGCGGCTCCAGCAGCGGCTGGGGCAGCTGGACCGGGCGCGGGTGGCCTTCACGCGCGCGGCGGAGCAGGCGCGGTCGGTGGGCAGCGCGGTGGGCCAGGCGCGGGCGCTGTCGCAGCTCGCGGGCCTGCGGGTCCTCGCGGGCGAGCCGGCCCAGGCGCTGTCGGACCTGGAGCGCGCGCTCACCCTGGCCGAGCAGGGCGGTGACGCCCAGGAGGTGGCGCGCATCCACTTCAACGCCGGGCGCCTGCTGGTGGCCGGCGGGCGGGTGTCGGACGCGCGCGAGCGGCTGGAGCAGGCGAGGGAGCGCGCCCGGGTGGCCGGCTGGCGGGAGGGAGAGGCCCTGGCCGCGCAGGTGCTGGGGGCGATGGAGGCCCGGGGCCCGCGCCGCTGAAAGTGGCCGGAAGTCGTCAGCAGGCGTGCAGGCGCCCGGACTTCGGCGTGGGCGCACGCGGTTTTCCCGCCCGCCGGGTGGTCAGCCGGTAGACTTCGCCGCTCCCTGAAAGCCCCGTGCCTGCCTTCGTGAAGACGTCACGTCCACCGTCCCTTTCCCTGTTGGGTTTCCTCGCGCTGGGTGTCCTCGGTGCGTGTGGGCCGACGCCCACGACCATCACCCTCGAACAGCCCGAGCAGCGCTACCTGCGCACGCAGGGGCAGAACCTGCCGCTCAGCTACACCGTGCTGGACGCGGACGGGCGCAAGATGATGGACACGCGCCTGCGCTGGACCAGCTCCGCGCCGGAGGTGGCCTCCGTGCGGGAGGACGGCACGGTGGTGGCGCGCAAGTCCGGCAAGACCATCATCGGCGTGCAGGGCGGCCGCGCGAAGGCGGCGCTGCCGCTGGACCTCACCATCCTCGCGTCGCTGGACGTGCGCGCGCCGGGCGCGGACTTCGTGGAGGTGGGGCGCACCATCAAGCTGCGCGTGGTGGCGCGCAATGAAGCGGGCCACGTCATCCCCGACGCGACGCCCGACTTCCGCTCCAGCAACGAGGCCGTGGCGCGCGTGGAGAACGGCGAGCTCATCGCCGCGTCCGCCGGCGTGGCCACCGTCTCAGCGACGCTGGGGCACCTGCACCGCGCCATCGCCGTGCAGGTGGTGCCGCCGGACTTCGTCCGCCTGGGACTGAACCTCACCTCGTACACCTTCAAGAAGAAGGGCCAGTCGGTGATGGTCCAGGCGCGCGCGTACAACCGCAACGGCGTGGCGCTGGAGAAGGTGCCGCTGGAGTGGTTCAGCTCGAACGCCGCCGTGGTGACGGTGTCGCCCGAGGGCCGCGTGACGGCCGTGGGCAAGGGCCGCGCGGTGGTGTCCGTGGTGGCCGGCCGCCGCCGCACCGCCGCGGACTTCATCGTCGAGTAGGTCTGTGTTTCGAAGTCCGGGTCCGCCGCCGTGGAGCGGCGGACCCTGTGACTCCCATTACGGCTTCTTCGCGGGGGGCGCGGCGGGCTTCGCGGGCGCGGGCTTCTTGCCGCCCTTCTTCTTGGACGCGGCCTCCACGTCATCCGGGCAGGGCGGGCGGGGACCGTCGCTGGGCGGCTCGATGGTGAACTCGACGCGGCGGTTGAGGGCCATGCCTTCCTCCGTGGCGTTGTCGGCCACGGGCCTGCTGCGCCCGAAGCCTTGCGAGCACACGCGCTCCGCGGCGACGCCGCTCTCGATGAGGTAGCGCTTCACGCTGAAGGCCCGGCGCTTGGACAGATCCAGGTTGTACTGGTCGCTGGCGCGCGAGTCGGTGTGACCCTCGACGAGGATGCGGTCTATCGCCGGGTTCTCCTCCATCACCCGCACGACCTCCTCCAGCACGGGGAGGGACTCGGAGAGGAGGACGTCCTGGTCGGTGACGAAGTTCAGCTGCTCCAGGATGACGATCTTGTTGCCGGACTTGCGCGCGAGCGGACAGCCGTCGCGGCCGCGCTTGCCCTGCGGGACGTCCGGGCACTTGTCGATGCGGTCCACCACGCCGTCGGAGTCCGCGTCGGTGTCCGGGCAGCCGGCGTTCTCCACCGGGCCCTCGACGTTGGGGCAGCGGTCGCGCTCGCCGATGACGCCGTCGTTGTCCGGGTCCACGGGCGGCGGAGGCGGCTCGGGCGGCTCCTTGAAGCGCTCGATGGCCTCCCACTCGCGCGTCTTGGCGGGCACCCAGATGATGGACGTGAAGAAGCTCAGGTTGGGCGACGCCAGCGAGCAGCCGCAGCCCAGGCCGCCGCCGAAGGTGAACGTGACGCCCAGCGAGCTGTACCAGCGCAGGCCGATGAGCAGCTCCGCGGGAATCTGCCGCTCCTGGCCGGGCGCCTTCTTGAGGCCGAACGCGCCGTTCACCATGCCCAGCGCGGTGATGCCGCTGCCGCGCAACAGGGGCACCTCCGTGCCCAGGCCGAACGGCGCCATGTCCCCCAGCTGCACGCCGCTGAAGATGACGTCCGGCCGCTTCCAGAAGCCGCCGTTGAAGGCCAGGAGGATGCCGGACTCGAAGCGGTAGTCGAGCACCAGCCCCGGCGCCCAGGTGAGCTCACCGTCGCCCGCGAAGGCCTCCTGCACGCCGGTGGGGAAGCTGACGTTGAGCGTGAGCGCGGCGCCCCAGCCGTGGCCCTCCGCGGAGCGGCGGAAGCCGGGGACGGCCACCTTGGCCATGAGGCGCAGGTCGCCCAGGGCGAAGCTCTCCACGGGCCCCTCGGTGCCGATGACCTCCAGGTTCTGGCCGCCCTGCAGGAGCACGAGCGGCAGGTCCACGCCGATTTCGGCCCAGTCGAAGAGGCCGACCATGGCCATGACGTCCAGCTGGAGCCGGTTGCCCACGAGGCTGATGGAGCCCAGGTCTCCGTCCTTGGGGACGAGGGAGAGCGGGTTGAGGGAGTAGCTGAAGTAGGGCCCGGCGGAGACGGACAGGTGGGACAGGGGCCGGGACTGGGTGACCATCACCAGGTCCTGCGGCGCGCCGGACGGGCGGAAGACCTGGATGTTGAAGCGCGGATCCGGCGCGGCGTGGGCGGCGGTGGACAGCGCGAGGGCCAGCAGCAGCGGGAGGAGCGGCGTGCGGGAGGGCTTCATCGGACGCGGCGGGCGGAGCGCAGGAAGAGGAAGCCCAGGGCGAGGGTGACCAGCATGGCGGTGCTGCCGGTGGGGGTGTCCTCGGCGGTGGTGCCGCAGCAGAAGGCGCCGCCCTGCGGCTCGGTGCCGGGCTTGCGGCGGCCGCGCTCGCACTGCTGGGTCTCGGCGGAGCAGAACTCGACGCCCAGGCAGTCGCCGCTGTCGGCGCACGTCTCGAGGCAGGTGTTGGTGGTCAGGTCGCAGGTGCCGCCGCAGGGGCAGTGCGCGTCGGCGAAGCACCCGACGCACGCGGAGCCGTCGCACACGAGCCCTTCCGCGCACGTCACCGCGCAGGCGCCGGTGTTGGAGCAGGTGCGCGTGGTGGGGTCGCAGGTGCCGCTGCCGCAGTCGGAGTCGTTGACGCAGCCCACGCACACGCTGTTCTGCACGGTGCCGTCGGAGAGGCAGAACGGGGTGTCCTCGCCGCAGGCGCCGCAGCGCGGGCCGCAGCGCTTGTCGGTGGTGCAGGAGCTGCACTCACCGCTGACGCAGGTCTGGCCGTCGCCGCACTCCAGGTCGGTGCGGCACTGGACGCAGACCTCGCCGTCCAGACAGTAGGGGCGCTCGCCGGGGCACTTGGAGCAGCCGGGGCCGCAGCGGTCGGAGGTGTTGCACTCCGGGACGGCGTCGACGCAGGTGCCGTTCAGGGTGTCGCAGGTCTGGCCGTTGGAGCACTGGCTGTCGGTGGTGCACTCGACGCAGGAGGGCGGGGCGCCGGGGGTGGGCGCGGCGCACTGGGTGCCATTGGGGCAGCAGTTGCAGGAGTTGCCGGCGCAGGCGTCGTTGGTGTCGCAGGGCGTGCAGACGTGGTTGGAGCACGACTCGCCGCGGTCGCATTGCGAGTCTTCGTTGCACTCGACGCAGGAGTTCGCGGTGAGGTCGCAGACCTGGCTGCCGGGGCACTCCGCGTCGGAGGTGCACTGGACGCAGGTGAAGTTGGGCTCGTCACAGACCTGTCCGGAGCCACAGTCGGTATCGCGGACGCAGCCGGTGCACACGTTGGTGGCGGTGTCGCATTTGCCGGTCTGGCAGTCGCTGTTCTGGGTGCACTGGACACAGGCGAACTGGCCGCTGACCTGGGCGCAGATGGGCGCGGTCGGTCCGCACGGCGAGCAGGTGTCGCCGCAAAGGAGGTTCGTGTCACAGGGGGCGCAGAGCGCAGCGGAGTTGCAGTAGTAGGACGGACCGCAACTGCCATTGCCTTGCTGGTTCGCGAACAGCCGGTTGCACTGGACGCACTGATCCAGGTTGTCCGGGAACGACGGCCGGCCAGTCTCGGTCTGGAACAGCTGCGCGGGCTGGACCAGGGAGAAGCCCGCGGTGTTGAGCGGGACGACTGGAACTTGATTCGCCGGGCGGTCGTAGTCCGTGAACGCACCGTCGAGCACCACGAACTCCAGCGCCGCGTGCTCCACGATCTGCACGTAGAGCAGCTCGATGGGATAGAGCCCGGACTGCGTGAAGGTGACGGAGTTGGTGGTGCGCCGCGTGGGTGCACCGAGCTCTGGTGGCCGGATGACGATGTCGTAGCGTCTGCTGGCCTTATCGAACAGGACGAGGCTGATGGCGTCATCGGCGTAGAAACCGAAGTGCAGGACGCGCCCGACCATGTCCTGGGTAACGTTCAGGTAGCCGCGAAAGCGAGAGACGAATCGCGTGGTCGAATCGTTGTAGTGGAAGGGGCAGCCGCCCTGGGCGCAGCCCGAGACCACGCTGACGAAGTCGCCGAAGCTCAGGATTCGACCGTCGTTCAGGTTGTTCGACAGGTCGAACGTGGAACGCAACACGGAGGTCATGCGCGTCGCGCTGTTCTCCTCCATGTAGATGTTCAGGTTCTCTGTGTAGTTCGTCTGACTCTGGGGCAAATCATTCGCAGTACGCGTCCACACATTGGACGCCATGCAGAGCCCTGTACCGGTGTCACTGGGCGACGGCGCCGCGGGTGCCCCCGTCACCACCACATCCGGCAGCTTCTGCGCCACGGCAGGCGCGCTCGCGAGGCACACGGCGAGCAGGGACAGCGCGGCGTACGCGCGGAGGGGGAGGGGAGCGGTGCGCAAGGCGCTGCGCAGCCTCCCAGATTTGGTTGACGTTCTCAACCTTCCGCCCACGTCCCGAGTCCCCGTGCACGAATGCGACCTCCAGGGTCCTCCACCCCTCGGAGCCGCAATCAGTCCGGACAGTGGGCAAAACAGGAAACCGTCAGCGTGCCGGGAACGTCACACGCGACGGCAGGCGACGTCCCCGTCCTGCGAGCGGATGAACGCCGCGGCGAGCTCGCTGCCCAGGGCCGCGCACAGCACCTCGTACGTCCGCCGCCGCGCTCCGCCGAAGAAGCCCGGCTGCCGGGCCAGCGTCTCCGGGTGACGCACGAAGACGTTGTACCCGAGGATGCAGCCATCCGCGCGCAGCACGGTGATGCCGTCGGTGGCCATCATGCCGCGCAAGAGCTGCGCGGCCGCCCGCACCGCCGACGCCGCGCTGCCGTCCTGGGTCGCATGGTGCCGGTCCAGCATCGCCACCACGTCCATGGGCCGGGGCAACAGGATGCCGTCCACGAACAGCGCCGAACCCGCGCGCTCCCGGGGCAGCACCGCCACCAGCGTGCCGTGCGAGGACTGCATCACCTCGAACAGCACCCGCCGGAAGAACCCGCGCGCGTGCTCGCGGCTGGAGGGCAGGACCTGTTCGGTCACCGCGCCCGCCAGCATGTCCAGCACCACCGAGGGCGGCTCCAGGTCGATGCTCGCACCGGACAGGTACACGTGCCGGCACAGCCCGCCGCCGCCACGCAGCTCGATGATGTTGTCCGCGAGCTGCAACACCCCCACCACGCGCACGCCCCGGTCCGGTGCGTGCCGCAGGCGCTCCAGCGGCGTATCCGCCAGGGGGAACGGGTCGGTCCGGAAGATGCCGTAGGTGAGGCCCGCGGAGTCGCGCAGCAGGTACAGCGCCCACCAGCGCCCCTGGCCCAGCGGCGCGCACTGCTTGAGCGCCCGCTGGATGGTGGCGCGGTTGCGCGGCCCCGAACCGAGCGGAATCGGGTCGTGCCCGCCCAGCAGCTCCATCATCGCGCCCAGGTCGTCGCCCAGGAACGCGGTGGGGAACAGCAGCGCGCCCTCCTCGCGGTAGCGCGACAGCGTCACCAGCAGCTCGCTGAGCGCGTCCGCCGTCTGCGGACACGTCATGTCCGCCTCGTCGAGGAACGCACTGACGGACTCGGTCAGCAGGTGACGGAACGACAGGATGCGAGGCGAACCCGCCTCCGGGTCCGGACCGGTCATGGCGGACCCAGCATGACGCATCGGTGGCGGCGAGGCACGAAGTCTTGCCTCCATCCCGGAGGCGGGGGCCTGTCGGGAACCGGCCGTCTACTCCGCCGCCCGCCGTGCGGTCTCCAGGGTGGTGGCGGTGCGCAGCCAGCCCTCGGCCTGGGCATCCAGGTGGGACAAGAGGTCCGTGAAGAAGCGCGCCTCCATGGCCTGCGCCAGCGTGGCCCCGTGCGAGTCCGCCCACTTGCGCGTCACCGTCGCGCGCACCTGGGCGCCCAGCAGGTCCACGAAGCGCTCCAGGAGCGGCGTGGACAGGAGCGTCCCCGCCCACACCACCGCGTCATGCCCCAGGCCGCCGGTGGCCACCGTCACCACCGCCGCCGCCCCGGACGGCACCGAGTACACCAGCGTGGTGAGCGCCTGGAGCAGCTCCTCGCGCATGCCGCCCTGCAGCTCGCTGCCCACCAGCTGGCGGCAGAAGTCGTACAGCGTCGCCCGGTCCGCCGCGTGCGCGTGCAGCGCGTCCAGCTCCAGCGGGGCATCCAGCCGGCCCAGCATCGCGGGCCCGAAGGCCTGCGCCAGCTTCTCCCGCGTCTCCGCGTCCCCGCGCCACGCGGCCACCTCCGGCGCGAAGGCATCCACCAGCCGGCGCAGCCCGTCCTTCAGCGAGTCATCCACCGCCTGCGAGGGCAGCGCTTCATGGGGCCGAGGGCCGGTGAAGGACTCGCGCACCTTGCGGCTCACGAACGTGAGCGCCGTGGCCAGCCCCCGGAACGGCAGGCGCACGAACCGGTGGAAGGTGCTGCGCGCATCCAGTTCGTCGCGGAACGCATCCACCAGCACGTCCGCGGGCACGGCCTTGAGCGCTGCCTGCGCACCAATGCCTTGCAGGTCATGCCGCAGCCGCTGCCTCAGCCGCTCCGGCTCGCGGGCCGCGCGGGTCGCCGCCCGGGCCACCGCGTCCATCTCCGAGCGCGCATCCGACAGCGACGCCTCCAGCGCCCGCGCCTTCAGCTCGCGCGCATGCTCGGCCTGTCCCAGCAGCGCGGCGAGCGGCGGCCGTCCATCCAGCGCCTCCGTGGCCAGCGGCTTCAGCCCCGCCTCCACGTCCGGCTGGTGCGGCGCCAGGTAGCGCGCGATGGGCGGGTGGCCCACGTCCTGGGCCAGCTTGTCCAGGTGGCCGCGCGCCACGTCCTCGCGCGTGGCCTCGTTGTAGACGAGCAGGTACGGCTTGCCGTGGCCCACCGCCGCGCGCAGGAAGTCCACCAGCGCCGCGTTCTGGTACGTCTGCCGGCTCACCACGAACACCAGCACGTCCACCGTGACGAGCAGCGCCTCGGCCCGCTCGCGGTTGTCGCGGTACACGCTGTCGAAGTCCGGCGTGTCCATCACCAGGAGGCCGCGCGGCACCGCGTCCGACAGCACCAGGTACAGCCGGCCCGGGGGCCCGGGCTCGTCCACGGGCGCCACCGTGCCGTGTCCCACCGGGACGATGTCGTAGCGCTGGGTGAGCACGTCCTTCAGCGCGCCCGTCCACGTCTCCGGGTTCGCCGCGGCCAGGCACTGCTTGGTGAGGCCTCCCTCGGGGCGCGCGGGGGACAGGGACGCCTTCGCCAGCGCGTTGAAGAGGGTGGACTTCCCGACGTTGTTGGGGCCGGCGATGGCCACGAGGAGCAGCGGCACGTCGTCGGCGCCGGAGCCCAGGCGGGGCAGCAGGTCGCGGCGCAGGCGTTCGGCCAGGCGGCGGGCCAGGTCGGCGTCGGCGCCATCGGGGAAGCGCTCGGAGGCGGGCAGGGCGTCCAGGGCGGACGCGAGGGCGGTGCGCAGGGCGCGAGGGTCCTTCATGGGCATAGGGGGCCACACGCAAGACAGCACGCACGCCGCGCGGTGCCCAGACAAGTGTGCGTACTCTGTCCACCGGGGACACCCCCTCAGGAGGCGCGATAGGGTGCGCCGCATGCGCTCCCTCCTCGCCTGCCTGCTCCTGTCGGGGTCCATCGCCTGCACCGCCACGAACGCCAACGCGCCCGCGCCCGCGTCCGCCGAGGCCCATGCCGAAGGCCCGCTGCCCTTCATCCCGGATGACTACGCCCGCGCGCTCGCGGACGCGAAGGCGAAGGGCGTGCCCCTGTTCGTCGACACCTGGGCGCCGTGGTGTCACACCTGCCGCTCCATGCGCGCGTACGTCTTCACGGACAAGGCGCTGGCGAAGCACGCGGACCGCTTCGTGTGGCTGGAGCTCAACACCGACCTCACCCAGAACGCGACGTTCCAGGAGAAGTACCCGGTGGAGTTCTGGCCCACCTTCTTCATCATCGACCCGCGCGAGGAGAAGGCCCTGCTGCGCTTCGCCGGCAGCGCGACGGTGCCGCAGCTGGAGCGCCTCTTCGAGGACGGCGAGCGCGCCTACCAGGGCGGTGCCACCGGCGCGGAAGCGCTGCTCGCCCGCGGTGACGCGCTCTACGGAGAGCGCAAGCCCGCGGAGGCCGCCGAGGCCCTGTCGCTCGCGCTCGCGGAGGCTCCCGCCGACTGGTCCCGCCGGGGCCGCGCGCTGGAGTCGCTGCTGATGGCCCAGTACGGGGCGAAGCAGTACGTGCCCTGCGCGCAGAAGGCGGTGGCGGAGCTGCCGAAGGTGCCGCGCTCGCTCAACCTGGCCAACGGCGTCCTCAACGGCCTCAGCTGCGCGCTGGCCATCCCGGAAGGCACGCCCGAGGCGGCGGACCTGCGGCACGCGCTGGAGGCGAAGGCGCGCGAGGTGCTGGCGCCGCCGGCCATCGACATGGAGGCGGATGACCGCTCCGGCCTGTACGAGGTGCTGGTGGAGGCGCGCAAGCAGGACAAGGACACCGCGGGCGCGAAGCAGGTGGCCCAGGAGTGGCTGACGTTCCTGGAGGGCGAGGCCGCGAAGGCGCCGAACCCCGAGGCGCGCAGCGTGTTCGACTCGCACCGCATGCTCGCGGCGATGACGCTGGAGCAGCCGCAGCGGGCCATCCCCGCGCTGGAGCAGAGCGAGAAGGACCTGCCCCAGGACTACAACCCGCCCGCGCGGCTCGCGACGCTGTACCGCCTGTCGGGCCGGCTGGACGACGCGCTCGCCGCGAACGACCGGGCGCTGGCGCGGGTGCAGGGCGCGCGGCGGCTGTCCGTGCTCTCCGGCCGCGCGGACATCCAGGTCGCGCGCAAGGACACCGCGGGCGCGGTGAAGACGCTGGAGGAGGCCCTGACCTTCGCGAAGACGCTGCCCGCCGCGCAGGTGTCTCCGCGTCAGGTGGAATCGCTGGAGAAGAAGCTCGCCGGGCTCAAGACGCCGGCCGCCGTGCCGGGCGCGGCGCCGTAGCTCAGGCGCATGCTCCTTCGCGCGTGCCGGTGGCAGCGGCACGCGCGAGGAATCGTCACGGAACCAGCGGCACCGCGCGACGCGCGTCCAGGTCGAACAGCTCGAAGTCCTCCGCCCGGCCCTCGCGCATGGCGCCATCCGTGAAGACCATCACCGCTTCCCCCGGGCCCGTCGTTGGCGGCGGTCCGTGCGCGTAGTCCACTCGAGTCCCATCCGTCACCAGGTGGCGCAGCACCCCGTCGCGCATGGGACCGGGTGACACCAGCTCCCGCACCCGCTTGTCCCGCGTGTGGCCCACCACCTGGGACAATCCAAGCGGCAGCCGCCGGGGATCGAACCTGCGCCGGGGCGTTCCCCGCACGCGCTCGGCATCCTCCGCGGCCAGGCTGGGCCGCTGGTAGAAGATGCCCACGCCCTCGCCCTCCTTCGCATTGCCCGGATGGTGCAGTCCCGGCAGCACGAGCGGCCCGCCCTTCCACGCCGCCACCGCCCGGTCCATCACCCCGTTGAGCGCCTCCGCCACCGCCCGCGCATCCGCCCACCGCGCGGGCTCGAGCCCCACGACCTCCAGGTCCTCGCGCGTGACGCCCGCATGCAGCACCAGCAGCGAGTCCCCGGCCGCATGCGCCACACGGAACCTGCGGGCACGCAGCAGGTGCTCCACCCACGCGCGCTGCTCCTCGGTCCAGGTGCTGAAGTCCCGCGCCGCCAGCTCCGCGCTCGGCAACCCGGGCCAGCGCTGGAGGAAGGCCCGCTCCTGCGCCGCGTCGGTGTCGTCCCCCGCGTAGACCCGGTCCGCCTCCACCCGCGCGGCGCGGAAGGTCGCATCGGTGAAGTCCGCCAGCTCTCCCACGCGTCCCAGGTCGTGGTTGCCCAGGAGCATCACGGCCTGATCCGCCGGATGGGACGCGAGCCACGCCACCAGTCGCAGCGCGCTTCGGGCCACGCGCTCGCGGTCGGCCGCGGGACCCCAGTCGAAGAAGTCGCCCACGGACACCAGGCACACGTCCGGGCGCAGCCCTCCATCCCCGTCCAGCAGCCCGTGCAGCGAGAGGATGGACAGCACCCGGTCGAAGTCCGCCTGCGGGTCCCCCATCGCCACGTGCAGCGTGCGCCGTCGCCCCTCCGCCGCCACCGCGTGCGGCCCCTTCGCCACCGCCGCGTCGGCGCGAGCCAGCGCCTTCCTCAAGAGCACGTCGTCCATTCCTCCATCCTAGTCATGCTCCGGGCCGTGCCCACCGGCGCATCAGGACTGGAAGAAGCGGGAGATGAGCGCGGAGCGGCTCTCCACCTGCGCCTTGTTCAAGAGGTGCGTGACGTGCACCTCCACCGTGCGCTCGGCGCAGCCCAGGTGCAGGGCGATGGCCTTGTTCGTCTCGCCCTGCACCACGTGCTCCAGCACCTGCGCCTCGCGCGCGGTGAGCCCCCAGCGCTGGGTCAGCACCGGCAGGCGCGACGTCGGGTCCGTCGGCGGTCCGGGGTCCAGCACCAGGTAGTGGTCCGGCAGGCCCTGCGTGCGCAGCGGGCCGGAGGAGAACAGCGGCCCCGTGCCCGGCGGGCTCCGCAGACACTCGCGCACCTGCGCCGCCAGCGCCTGCGAGTCCTGCTCCCACCGCGCCTGCCCCGCCTTGTTCGCGTGCATCACCCGGCCGCTGAACGTGACGACCCACGCGGGCCGCCCCAGCACCTCCAGCGCCGCGCCCAGGGCCGGGCCCAGCAGGCCTGCCTCGCGCAGCCGCCGGTCCATGGCCATGCGCCGCTGGATGGCGGGCGTCAGCGCCTGGAGCAGCCGCTGCTCCCGCTCCGTGAAGGGCTCGGTCCGGAAGGCGCCCACCCAGCCCAGCATCATGTCGCCTTCGCACACCAGCACGCGCAGCTGCGCCAGGTGCTCCAATCCCAGACGCCGGTACAGGTTCGAGGCGTTCCCGGCCAGCTGCACCCGCGCGTGCTCCCACTCCGCCTCGCTCAGTCCCAACCGCTCCCACAGCGGCCCCTCGCCCTCGCCGGTGATGGGCAGGGCCCGCAGGGGCTCCGGCATGCCCAGCGGCGAGAAGCGCATCGCCCGGTTGCGCTGGGCCAGCGGCGGACGCGCGGGATCGAAATAGCCGAACCGGCTCCCCGCCGGCGGCAGGGAGGCGTCGAAGGCCTCCGTCAGGACCGAGGGCGGCTGCGGAAAGCCCACGCCGTGCACGAAGGCCGTGTGATAGCGGTCCGGGCCTACATCCACGCCGTAGGCCGCCGTCCGCTCCGCGCGCAATGCGCCACGGAGCGCGGCGAGGACCGCCGGCAGGGCCTCGGAGCCGGGCTCCAACCCCTCCAGCAGGCCCTCCAGCTCCTGCAAGAGGCGTTGGTCCTCGGAAATCAAATCCATCACGATTTACGCACTATATCCGTTGGGGCCAATTGGGAGACTTATGAGGTCGGGAGTGGAATCAGTGCTTCTTCCGCCTGTCCAGGTGGGAAGTGATTCCCAGCCCCCCGAGTCGTTTACGACTCGCGTGATTTCCTCAATAGAAATGACTTTCGGCTGACGGCACCATGGCGTTCCGTGCCCTTCCGGGGGGGTGGGCCGACCTAGGAGTCGAAGAATCCGTGTGTGCGCGCGCCGGGCGTTCCCCCAGGAATGTCCGGCGCGCTGCCCCTTTTCGGCGCCTTCCACCCGCTTGTCCACCACCCCACGCGCCCGGTGCGGCCAGGCCCCGGAGATGACGGCACGCGGCGATGATGCCCGCTCCCGTGCAGCCCGCGCCCGGAGGCCCTGACATGTCGCGTGATTACGCCTACTACGCCCGGGCCCTGGAGGGGCGGCGGCTGCCGCTGGCCTTCGCGGACGTGGACCTCCTGAACGAGAACGCGGCGGCGCTGCTGCGGCGCGCGGGGGGCCTGCCCGTCCGGGTGGCCACGAAGTCGGTGCGGTGCGTCGCGCTGCTGCGGCGCGTGCTCGACGGGCATCCCGGCTTCCAGGGCCTCATGTGCTTCAGCGCCGACGAGGCCGTGCGCCTGCGCGAGCGCGGTTTTACCGACCTGCTCATGGGCTACCCCGTCGTGGATGTGGAGGCCCTGGCGGAGCTGTGCCGGCCGCCAGCGCCCGTGACGCTGATGGTGGACTCGGCCGAGCACGTGGTGCTCGCGGCCCGGGCGGCCCGGCGGCAGGGGGCGCGCGCGCCGCTGTGCCTGGACGTGGACCTGTCCGTGGACCTGCCGGGCCTGCGCTTCGGGGTGCACCGCTCGCCGGTGCGCTCGGCGGAGGACGCGCTGGCGGTGGCCCGGAGCATCCAGGAGGAAGGGGACGCCGTGTTCCTCGCGGGCGTCATGGGCTACGAGGCGCAGCTCGCGGGCGTGCCGGACGCCGCTCCGCACGCGGGAGCGAAGAACCTGGTCATCCGCGCGCTCAAGCGGGCTTCCGTGGGCCGCGTGCACGCGCGCAGGCAGGCGGTGGTGGCCGCGCTGAAGGACGCGGGCCTCGCGCCGCGCTTCGTGAACGGCGGCGGCACCGGCAGCCTGGAGTCCACGCGCGAGGACGCGAGCGTGACGGAGCTGACCGCGGGCAGCGGCCTGTACTCGCCCGCGCTCTTCGACGGCTACCTCGGCTTCCACCACCAGCCCGCGGTGGCGTTCGCCATCCCCGTCACGCGGCGCCCGGGGCCGGGCTTCTTCACGCTCCAGGGTGGCGGCTACGTGGCCTCCGGCTCGGCGGGCGTGGACAAGCTGCCCGTGCCCTACCTGCCCGAGGGCGCGAAGCTGCTCCCGCTGGAGGGCGCGGGCGAGGTGCAGACGCCCATCGCGTACACGGGCCCGGTGCCGCTGCCCCTGGGCGCGCCGGTGTTCTTCCGTCACGCGAAGGCGGGCGAGCTGTGCGAGCACTTCCGCACGCTGCTGCTCATCTCCGGGGGCCGCGTCGTGGAGGAGGTTCCGACCTACCGGGGCGAATGGGGGTGACGGCATGACGACCATGGCGACGAAGGCGAAGACGTGGCGCAACTGGTCCGGCGCGGTGGTGGCCCATCCGTCGGACTTCCTCCAGCCGGAGTCCGTGGACGCGCTGAAGGCCGCGCTCCGCGACGCCAGCGCCCGGGCGCGCACCGTGCGCGTGGTGGGCAGCGGCCACTCGTTCCCTCCCCTGTGCGCGACGGATGAGACGATGGTGTCGCTCGAAGCGCTGCACGGCCTGGAGTCCGTGGACGCGGGCACGCGCGAGGCTGTCGTATGGGCGGGCACGAACCTGCGCGAGCTGGGGACGCTGCTCGCGTCGCACGGGCTCGCGATGGAGAACCTGGGCGACATCAACAAGCAGTCGCTGGGTGGCGCGCTGGGCACGGGCACGCACGGGACGGGAGTGGGGCTGGGCATCCTCTCCACTCAGGCGGCGGCGATGACGCTCGTCACGGCGAGCGGGGACGAGGTGACGTGCTCGGAGGACGCGTCGCCGGAGCTGCTCCAGGCCGCGCGCGTGTCGCTGGGCGCGCTGGGCGTGGTGACGCGGGTGCGGCTGCGGCTGCTGCCCGCGTACCGGCTGCGGCTGACGCGGCGGAACCTGGGGCTGGAGGAGTGCCTCGCGGGGCTGGAGGAAGCGCGCGCGCGCCACCGGCACTACGAGTTCTTCTGGTTCCCGCACTCCGACCGGGTGATGACGAAGGCGATGGACCTCACGGACGAGCCCCCGTACGGGGTGGGCGTGGGGCGCTGGCTCAACGAGATGGTGATGGAGAACGCGGTCTTCGGCGCGGTGAGCCGCGCGTGCCGGGGGTGGCCCTCCCTGTGCGCCCCCGTGAGCCGGCTGTCCGCGAAGCTGGCGTCGGAGGGCGTGCTGGTGGGGCAGAGCCACACGCTGTTCGCCACGCCGCGCCTCGTGCACTTCCAGGAGATGGAATACGGCGTGCCGGTGGAGCGCGGACCGGACTGCCTGCGTGAGCTGGCTGAGTACATCACGCGCGAGCAGGTGCCCGTGCACTTCCCGGTGGAGTACCGCTTCGTGCGCGGCGACGACGCGTTCCTCAGCCCCGCGCACGGCGGGGACCGCGCGTTCATCGCGGTGCATCAGTACCAGGGCATGCCGCTGGAGCCCTACTTCTCGGCCGCGGAGGCCATCTTCCGCAACCACGGGGGCCGGCCGCACTGGGGCAAGCTGCACACGCAGACGGCGGCGACGCTGAAACATCTGTATCCCCGCTGGGACGACTTCCAGCGCGTACGCGAGCAGCTGGACCCGGAGGGGCGCTTCCTCAATCCCTATCTGAGACGTCTCTTCCTGGAGGAGGGGGTCAGCCGTCCCCGGAGTGAAACCGGAAGCGCGCGGCTCGCGTAGCAGGGTCGCGGTGGATACAGGGGCGCGAAGTCCGCGACGCACCCCGAGGCTCCTGTTTCGCGTCGTGACGCGTCAGACGATCCATCAAGTTATCGAAATCGCACCATTCAACGCCCGGCATGCGGTTGGCTAGGGCCCAGGTTGACGCCAGGCCCGGTGGCGCCCTTTCGAGGGGGATGGATGCGGACGAAGTCTTCGTGGAAGCGCGTGGTGACGGCGTCGATGTTGGTGCTCGCCGTGGGGTGTCGCACGCCGTCCGCGGGCTTGAGGGCCGCGGGCGCGTCGGACTCGGGCAACTCTTCGGACTCGGGCAACTCCAGCCAGGGCGACTCCAGCCAGTCGGACTCGGGCAACTCCAGCCAGGGTGACTCCAGCCAGGGTGACTCCAGCAAGTCGGACTCGGGCAACTCCAGCGGTGGGGATTCGAGCCAGTCGGAGTCCAATGGCTCCAGCGACGAGGGCTCCAGCGAGTCGGGCTCGGGTGAATCCAGCGACTCGGACTCGGGCAACTCCAGCAAGGGCGACTCCAGCAAGTCGGACTCGGGTGACTCCTCCGGCTCCAGTGACACCAGCTCCGACTCCAGTGACACCAGCTCCGACTCCAGCGAGAGCAGCAACGACTCCAGCGAGCACAGCAACGCGGGCACCAGCGAGTCGAACCAGGTGGACCAGGGCGACGACTCGCGCACGCGCAGCGAGAGCAGCAACGGCCGCGAGGATCAGCTCCTGTCCACGGCCACGGTGGCGCTGACGGTGATGGGTCTGGGCATCGTCATCTGGCAGTCGTACGAGCGTTCGGCGCGGCGCAAGGGCAAGCGGCCCTCGCCGAAGGAAGTGGGACACGCGGCCCAGGTGTACCTGCGCGCCCGCACGCACCAGCTGCGAGAGGACCTGGCGCTGGGCGCGGGCCCGACGGTGGACGACCTGGCGCAGGCGGCGCGCATCCGTCGCGACAACCTGGACGTCTTCGGCAAGCTCTTGCGGACGCACCGCAAGGAGCTGCTGATGATGGCGGATGCGAAGCGGCTCACGCCCGAGCGCGCCCGTGCATGGCTGGAGCGCGTGGGCGAGCTGGCGCGCACCGAGCCGCGACTCGAGGAGGACCGGCAGGCCTTCCTCCAGGACCAGGAAGGGGCGACCCAAGCGGCCGAGGCCCTTCAGTGAGGCCCCGCACAGCCTGGCTGGGATTGCTCACGGTGCTGCTGTTGCCCGTGAGCGCGCGGGCTCGTGAGCAGCTACAGGACACCCCGTCCGAAGCAGCCCCGGGCCAGCTCGCGGTGCCCGCGTTCCTGAACGGGGCCTTCATGGACGTCGTCCTGGCCTCGCGGGTCGCGGCACTGGAGGCCACGGCCGGCATCCTCCTGCGCGGCGCCGCGGCGCGGGATGCCGCGCTGGTCTCGGACGTGGAAGCGGGCCTCGCCGCCCTGCCTCCCGCGATGCGCCGTCCGCCGGGGGGCCGGTTGGAGCTCGTGCTCCACCCGGAGCCCGCGCCCCTGGGCCTCGGTGACGGCACGAAGGCCCGTCCCGACTGGTCGGAGCAGCGCGAGCAGTTCCACCTCTACCGCTACGCCCCTTCCGAGGAGCGCCGGGCCACGCTGCGCCTGTCACGCCTCACCGACACGGAGGCGGAACACCTGTGGCGCCGCCGCGCCGTGGTGCATGCCGTGATGCAGCGCTGGGACGACGCGCGCGGCTGGAGCCGGCGCCCCCAGTGGCGCCGGCTGGACGGCTGGCTGCTCCCCTTCGAGCGTCCCCTCACGTGGAAGGAGTCCGCGAGCATCACCTACGCGGGCGCCTTCAGCCGCGCCCGGGGCCAGGCCAGCGCCTCGCTGGACCTGGTCACGTTCGCGGAGGAGCTGTTCGTCCCCGTGGAGTCGCTGCGCCCGGACGCGCTGCCCGAGGATGATCAGGTCCGCTGCCAGGAGCTCTCCAAGACGCGCGCCGTGTCGGAGTTCCTCACGGAAGCACGCCTGGGCACGCTGCCCGCGCGGGGCGACTGCCCGGCCTTCGACGCCTGGGCGGAAGCGGACGCGCTCTCCCACCTGGAGGTCCTGCTCGTCGCGGCCACGGGCCGGCAACCCCAGTCCCTCTTCGGCCACCTCCTCCTGCGCCCGGTCTGGCGCGAAGGCGCCACGGTGCAGGGCCCCGGCTTCGAGCGCGTCGTGCAGCTGGTGGCCCTCACCGGCATGGAGGAGAAGGGCCTGGGCTACCTGATGAAGGGAATGACGGGCGGCTACAGCACCGTCTTCCTCACGGGCACCCTGGGCGACGTCACCCACGAATCGCTGGAGCTGGAGCAGCGCACCATCCGCCGCTTCCGGCTGAACCTCTCGCCCGGCGAATCCCAGCGCATGCTGGAGCGCATCTGGGAGCTCGAGCGCCGCGGCTACCTGGGCTACTACTTCTTCACCGACAACTGCGCCGCCGCGCTCCTCTTCCTCCTCAACGGCTCGCTGGAGAACGGCCGTCACGTGAGCGCTCCCGGCACGCTGTGGGTGCTGCCCACCGCCACGCTGGACACGCTGGCGAAGACGAACGTCGTGGACGCGAGCGGGCGTACGGTGCCGCTGCTGGAGCACGTCCCGGACGCCTTCGAGTCCACCGGAGACCGCGCCCGGCGCGCGCTCGTGGAAGAGGCGCGGCTGCTCACGAAGCTGGCGGCCCTGCTCCCGTCCAGCGCCCTCGCGCCGCTGCACCTCGTGCACCGCCGCCTCCAATCCCCGGAGCCCGACGCCCGCCGTCAGGTCTACGGACAGCTGCCCCGCGCCGTGACGGCCGCGCTCGCCGCGGCTCCCCCATCCGCGCGCGCCGAAGTCCGTGAGGCCCTGCACGCCTACGTGGCGCACGCGGTGCGGGTGGAGCGCGCGGCGGTGGACCAGGCCGAAGCGGAGAAGCTCGCCATCGAACGTGAGCGCCTCATCGCCCTCGACCTGAAGGGGGAGGGCGGCGCAGCCCAGGGCGTCAAGGAGCGGCAGCTCCTCTTCGAGCGCGAGGACGCCATGCAGCGGAAGCTCGCGGTGCTGGACCGCACGGCCCTGCTCCAGCAGGCCCTGGACACCGCCACCAAGCGCCTGCCCACGCCGGACGAGCTCAAGGCCCTGGTCCGCGCCGAGCACACCGACGCAGCCTTCGCCGCCGCCACCGAGGCGCAGGGCACGCTCAACGACGGTGTGCTCGCGGACGTGGAGCCGCGCGCCTTCCTCGCGAAGGACCATCAGCGGAAGACGGAGGCGGAGGCCACCTGGGCCCGGGGCGCGCTGCGTGAGTCCGGCGCGGCCCGCACGGTGGTGAGCGGCGGCGTGGACTTCCCGGAGGTGGGCGCCGCGCGGCCCGTGGTGAGCCTGCGCACCTCCGCGATGAACGAGTCCCTGGGCGACGCGCGCCTGCACGGCTTCCAGTCCAGCAGCGAGCTGCGCGTGCTGGACGGTGAGCTGTCGGTGGAGCCCCGCTGGGGCGTGCCGCGCATCCTCGGCTCGCGGCTGACGCTGGTGGGCTATCGCACGTTGATGCCGCAATTGCCCCAGCAGCAGCGGTCGTTCTCCGACTCGCTGGGCTGGGGCGCGGAGGCGAAGATGTCCACGGACATCGGCCGCCCGCTGCCCTACCGCGCGTCGGTGGAGGCGGAGGCGCTGGGCGTCGTGGCGGCCTCGGAGCGCTTCGACACGTTCCTCGCGGTGGGGTTGGGCGCCCAGGCCACGATGGCCTGGAGCCCCTTCGAGACGGTCCCGGCCATCGGGCCCCGTCTGTCATTGGCCCATCGCACGGCCCTGCCCGGTCCGGGCAACAGCGCGCTGCGATTGGAGGCCACCTACGTGCCGGCGTGGCGCACGGGCATCACGCCGGGCTTCACGCACGAGGCGGACGCGACGCTCCAGGTGGAGTGGTACCTGGGGCGCGTCGCCCGCTGGAGCGTGCTGCTCACTCCCCGCGCACAGGTCCACTGGGAGGGGACACTCGCGTCGTGGGCAGGTCCCGGGAGAAGTCTCGCGAGCCTTCCGGAAGGGCTGGCGCGACATCGCCTTGCGCTAGGAGTGGAGCTCCGCTGACGCGCCGCGAGAGGAAGGCGGGCGTCTCGCCAGTGAACAGCGGACGGCTGGCCGCCCCGGCGAGCGCGCCGATGAACAGGCCGATGGCGTGCAGCATCGTCCAGTTCAGCCAGCCCATGCCGTAGAACACACGCATCCCGCCGAAGCTGAAGACGTTGAAGAGCACGAAGAGCGCGACGGGCACTGTCACGGCGGTGACGAGCGCGGCGCCCAGGGCCCGGCGGGGCCGTCCCGCGTGGAAGCCGCCGAACGTGCCGGCCAGCAGGCCGTTGAACAACGGAATGAAGAACGTGACGGCGCTGATGAGCACCATGGTCACCACGCTCACGTCGAAGCGGTTGTGCTTCCAGACGACGCGGCTCTCCTCCACGCGCGTGTCGAGCGGCATCTCCTCGTACTTGACCTGCTCGTTCTTCAGCGGAAGGCGGTGACTCGAATTGGTGACGTTGCCCGAGTCCTCCGAATAGGTCTCATCCATGAAGCCTTGACCTCCGTGCGGGCGGGGGAAGGACGTGCCCGGACACCCTTGGGAGATGGTGCTGGAGGCGGACGGGTGGAAGGGCTGACGGCTCCACCGGTCCCCTGGAAGGAGGGCGCACGCCGTGCCTGCCCGCCGGGAATTTCCGCGACCCGGCGTGGGGGCGGATGCCGTACGCGGGGGGCGTGACGCATCGGAGACTTGGCGTCTGGTGGCTGGCGGCTATGCTGCCGCGCCTCCGCCGTACCGCTTCCCAGCCTGGATGGATTCCATGAGCCTTCGCCGCAACCTGCTGACCGTCGCCCTCCTCTCCTCCACGCTGCTGTCCGCCTGCGCGCTGCGCCCGCGCTACAACGACATCATCATCCCGGCGAACGGCACCACCGCGCTCCAGGAGAACCAGCTCGTGGTGCTGCGCGTGACGGACGCCGCCACGGGCAAGCCGGTGAAGGGCGCCAAGGTGCTCGGCGGCGAGTACCGCAACCACCTCAACCTCACCAGCGACGAGAACGGCGAGGTGTCCCTCAAGCTCGACCCGGGCCTGGTGAAGGAGAACCCGCTGGTGGAGGTCGTGCTGCCCAAGGGCGTGAGCCGCTACAAGCTCCAGGTGGTGCCCTCCGGCCAGGCTCCCGCCCCCGAAGGCGCGCCCATCACCACCCCCGCCGCGGAGCCGTCCACCACGACGGAGCCGTCCACCACGACGGAGCCGTCCACCACGACGGAGCCGTCCACCACGCCCGCGACGCCCGGCGCTCCGTCGGAGACCGCGGTCCCGGCGAGCCCCGACGCGACGAAGTAGTCCCAGCCGTCAGGTGAACCAGCGGATCAGGCGCCTGCCCTGCAGACGCCTGAACGCGACCAGCCGCCGCTGGAAGTCCCCGCCGATGGTGACGAAGCGCACGCCACAGCGTCCCCGCGTGCGCTCCCCGGCGGACCGGCGCGCCCACATGACCTGGGCCTGGAACGGCACCTCCTCGTCCCCCAGCAGCAACGCGCCTTCCAGGAGATCGCCCGCCTTCATCGGCTGGAGCATCTCCGCGCAGAAGCCGCCCTCCGACACATCCCGCGTGTACAGCGGCAGCATGCCGCGCAGACGGACGGCCAGGCGATGCTCGAAGCGGGGCACGGCTCGGGGGAGGAGGTGCATGTCCGGATTCTGACGGATTCCGTCGGCGCAGTAAAATTGCGCCAATAGAAAGCAGGCGGACGGCCGGACCCGGCGTGCAAATCCCGGGAAACGTTGAGAAATCTCCTGGGAGGAGGGAGCGGCCCATGTCGAAGGCATTCACCAAGGAAGACGGGGGCGGCGACGAGGGGCTCACCCCCGCGCGTCCCCGGTCGACGTCGGCGGAGCGGCGCTACATCACGCCGGAGGGCTACCGCGCGCTCCAGGAGGAGCTGCTGGAGCTGCAGGGCCCCGCGCCCCGGGACTGGCCGGAGCTGGAGGCGGGCGTGCGCAAGCGCGAGCGGGAGCGCCGGGCGCGGGAGCTCACCGCCATCCTGGAGGACGTGCGCGTGGTGGCGCCGGATCCCTCGCAGGCGGGCCGCGTCTTCTTCGGCGCGTGGGTGGTGCTGGAGGACGAGGACGGCGCGCGCATGCGCTATCGCATCGTCGGCCCGGATGAAGCGGACGTGAAGGCGGGGCGGCTGAGCGTGGAGTCCCCGCTGGCGCGCGCGCTCCTGGGCAAGGAGGCCGGCGAGTCCGTGCAGGTGGACCGCCCGCGCGGCCCGGTGGAGTACGACGTCCTCGCGGTGGAGTACGCGGAGTCCGAAGACAGCGCGGCCGCGCCGTAGCGCGCCGCTTCAGCGCTTCGTGGCGATGACGGTGACGAGCCGGCCGAAGGGCTCCGGCATGTCGCCCTCGCGCACCTCCACGTCGAACCCCGCCGCCTCCAGCAGCACGCGCGCGCGGGGCACGAGGAACGTCAGGTAGTACATGACGAACGGCGGCTTCCAGAGCGCGTTGCGCACGCGCATGGCGGCGTTGAAGCCCTTCGCCACCCAGTAGCCGGGGTTGAGCGCGGACGGCGGCTGACCGGTGACGAAGACGAAGCGGCCTCGGGGCTTCAGCGCCCGCGCGATGCCCGCGACGAGGCGCGGCTCGTCCTCCTCCAGGATGTGTCCGAAGGCGCCGAAGCTGGTGACCAGGTCGAACGCCGCGTCGAAGGGCAGCGCCAGCGCGTCGCCGCGCACGAACTCCAGCGCCGCGGTGCCCGGCGCATCCGCGAGCCCTCGCCGCGCCTCGTCCAGCATGCCCTGGCTCAGGTCGAACCCGACGACGCGCTCGCGGCACAGCGGACGCAGCACGCGCATCGCGGCGCCGGTGCCGCAGCACACGTCCAGCGCGCTGCCCACGCTGGCTCCGGGGCCCACGTGCGCGAGCGCGGCCTTGAGCACCGGATCCGGCGTGCGGAACGGCGTGTGCTCGAACTTGGGCGCGAGCAGGTCGTAGCCCTGCTCGACGGAGGTGAGGGCCTGCCGCGCAAGCTCGCGGAAGGTGGGGCCGTCGCGGTGGAACATGGGATGAGGTGTACCCACATCTCCCCGCCCCCGCCACCGGGGTTCAAGACGACCCGACGGGATTTGAATGTTCCGGCGGGGCCCCCGTCAGTCAGGACAAGCAACTCGGACGGAGGATGGAAGACATGGCTTTCAAGCTCGGACTCGCGACCCTGGCCTTCGGTGCACTGCTGCTCGGTTCCTCCACGTCGATGGCGGCGGACTGGCGCGGCCCGACGAAGGCGGATGCGCGCTGGGGCGGCCAGGAGCAGCGCGGTGGCTGGGAAGCGCCGCGGGACCAGGCGTTCCGCTACGTCGACGACGACGCGAAGACGCGCCGCTTCATGGGCTGCCGCGGGCCGAACTGCAACTACGGCCCCATGCCCCGCCCGGTGGACTCGCGCGGCCGCTACGAGCTGCAGACGGTGGAGCGCTGGGTGCCGGAGCGCTACGAGCAGGTCTGGGTCCCCGAGCAGTGCGTGTCCCGGGGCCGCCGCGGCCGCCACGTGCGCTGCACGCCGGGCTACTACGACCAGCGCTATGTGCCGGGCGGCTACCAGGCGGTGACGGAGTGGGTCTGGGTGCCGTACGCCGGGCGCCGCTGGCAGACGGTGGTCTACTACCCGTAGCAAGCACCCTGGAGGACTGACGGACGGACGACGCAGAGGGGAAGCAGGGGACACGCGGGGCGGTGCCGGGAGAGGGGGTTCTCCGGGTGTCGCCCCGCGGTGTTTTTTCGCGAGCGAGCCTGTTAGTCAGGGCCCGCATATGGGGACCGCATTCATCACGGGCGCGGGCGTGCGCGTTGGAAGCGCGGTGGCGCGCGCGCTCGGCCGCGCCGGCTACGACCTGGCGCTTCACGCGAACCGCTCCATGGAGCCGCTGGAGGTATTGGCGGACGAGCTGCGCGCGCTGGGCCGCGACGTCACGCTGTACAGCGGTGACCTCTCCGACGCGGATGCCGTGGACGCGCTGGGCGCCCGGGTCCGGAACGCGCACCCCGCGCTGGACGTGGTCGTCCACAACGCGGGGCTCTACGAGCGGGTGGACTTCGCCGCCGTGACGCGCGAGCAGTACCGCCGCATGCTCGCCGTGAACGTGGACGCGCCCTTCTTCCTCACGCAGGCGCTCTTGCCGTCGCTGCGCGCGGGCAAGGACCCGCTGGTGGTGCACCTCACCGACATTGGCGGGGAGCGGGCGGTGAGCCACTACGCGCACTACTCGGTGAGCAAGGCGGGGCTCGTGATGCTGACGCGCGCGCTGGCGGTGGAGCTGGCGCCGCACGTGCGCGTCAACGCCATCTCTCCAGGCGTGGTGGCCTTCCCGGAGCACTTCGACGAAGCCGCGCGCCAGGAGGTGCTCCAGCGCGTGCCCATGGGCCGCGAGGGCAGCGTGGAGGACGTGGCGCGCACGGTGGTGTTCCTCGCGCGCGAGGCGCCGTACCTCACCGGGCAGGTCATCGCCCTGGACGGCGGAAGGAGCGCTCGGCTGTGAGTCAGGAACCCGTGTGGATCCACCCCGTGGTCAACGACGCGCAGGGCCGCCCGCTGGACGTGATGGAGCTGCGCGGGCTCACGGTGGACGTCATCGTGGGCGTCTACAACCGCGAGCGCGTGACGCCGCAGCCGCTGCGCCTGGACGTGGCGCTCTTCCTGGACGCGCGGCAGGCGGCGGTGGGCGGGAAGCTGGCGAACACGGTGCACTACGGACGGCTGGCCGGAGAGCTGCGCTTCCTCCTGGATGCGTGCCGCTTCGAGCTCCTGGAGTCCGCGGCGGAGGCGGTGTGCCGCTACCTGCTGGCGCCGCCCACGGACGCCGCGCCGCACGCGCACCTGCACGCCGCCACGGTGCGGGTCACCAAGCCGGAGGCGCTGACGGGGTGGGCCATCCCGTCCCTCCAGGTGCACCGGACCTCCGAGGAGATGGTGTACCGGACGGAGGCGAAGGCCTTCGGCCACGTGGACGTCATCCACGAGGGGGCCACCTACGGCGTGTACCGGCTGCGGGTGGCGCCGGGCAGCGGCATTCCCCCGCGAGCGGACGGGCACACGGAGGGCATGGAGCTGGTGCTGGGCGCGGGGATGCTGCTCCAGGGGCAGCCGGTGGGGCGGGGGCTGGCGTTCAGCGGACCGGGCGTCTTCGGGCACCGCTACGACAACCCGACGGCCACCGAGCAGACGGTGCTGGGCGTGTACCGGCCGCGCCTGGTGCTGTCGGAGCAGGAGGCGGGCGGGAGCGCCGCGCCCGTGGGGCCGGGCACGCTGTACTACCTGCCCGAGTAGACCCCGGACGGCCAGGCGACGGGGCGAGAGGGTATGCTAGGGCTAGCGGAGCCTCGCTCTTGAAGGACGCATCGGATGACCCTGGACCGGCGGATTCAGCTTTTCTTGGTGCTCGCGGGGCTGTTCATCACCTCGCTGGTGGTGGGCGACATCATCGGGGTGAAGCTGTTCGAGGTTCACCTGGGGCCCATCCCGGCGGTGATGTCGGTGGGGATGTTGCCGTTCCCGGTGACGTTCCTGCTGACGGACATCCTCAACGAGTTCTACGGCAAGAAGGTCGCGCGGTTCGTGACGTGGGTGGGCTTCTTCATGGCCATCTTCACGTTCGTCATCGTCGCGCTGGCGGTCCAGATTCCGTGGGCGCCGATGACGGAGGCGAAGGACTACGGCGGGACGGTGGCCGCGTCATTCAACAACGTGTTCGGCGGCTCGCAGCGCATCCTGATGGCGTCGATGGTGGCGTACCTGGTGGCCCAGTTCCTGGACATCTCGGTCTTCAACCTGCTCAAGCGCGTGACGAACAACCGGATGCTCTGGCTGCGCGCCACGGGCTCCACGGTGGTGTCGCAGTTCATCGACACGGTGGTGGTGCAGTTCATCGCCTGGACGGGCGTGCTGCCCCAGGAGGTCATCTTCCGGATCATCTTCACCTCGTACGCGGTGAAGCTGCTGGTGGCCATTGGCCTGACGCCGCTCGTCTACCTGGGGCACGCGCTGGTGGAGCGCAAGCTGGGCATCGCCCCGGTGGTGCTGGGGGAGAACGGTGAACCCGTGAACCTCGTGTCCACCAAGAGCGAGCCCCCGCCCGCCGCCGCGGCCTGAGGCGCGTCTCAGCGCGCGTTCGCGGCCGGGTGCTTGAGCACCTGCATCGTGCCGCGCGTGACGCCGAACTGCTCGTGCACCGCCGCGCGCTTCACCGCCTCCGCGGGCGACAGCCGGCCCGCGAGCAGCTCCTGGTACGCGGCCAGCACGCGCGTGGCCTCTTCACGCGTCTCGCGCACGAACTCCACGCGGAACCTGCGCACGCCGCGCTCCAGCAGCCGGGGCACCAGCGAGGCCGCGCTCTGGGCCTGCGCGTTGAACACCGTGTTGCGGCACCCCACGTCCACGATGACCGGGTGCTCCAGGCCCAGCCGGTCCTTCAGCGCGATGGCGTGCTTCTCACACGGCCGCCCGCAGGCCTTGTAGTCGCGGCCGTTGGACAGCGTGTGTGAATACACGCAGTGCTCCGTGTGGAACGTCGCGATGTGGTGGTGCAGCGCCACCGCGAACCGGTGCGCGGGCGCCTGCTCCAAGAGCGCGAAGAGCTGCTCCGAATCCAGGTCGTGCGACACCGTCAGCGTGTCCAGCCCCAGGCTCAAGAGGTGCGCCGCCGTCAGCGAGTTCGTGACGTTGAGCGAGAAGTCCCCGTGCAGCACCGGCCGCGACGCGCCCGCCGGCTGCTCCAGGAAGTGCATCATCGCGCCCCAGTGGCGCACCAGCACCGCGTCCGGCCGCAGCCGGTCCAGGCGCGTGTCGTAGCCCTCCTCGCCCGGCTTCTGCACGCGCACCGTGGCGATGGTGACGCGCAGCCCCGCCGCGCGCGCCCGCTCCACCGCCTTCTGGAGCCCCACCATCTCCATCCAGTCCAGCTCCACCTCGGGGAGCCCCGCCGCGATGACCGCCTCCAGCTGCGCGTCGTCGCGGCACAGCGGCAGCAACCGGGGCGCGTCCTCCGCCGGCCGCGACGCCACCTTCGCCAGCAGGCCCTGACGCACGCCGGACTCCACCGGCTCCGTGCTCACGGTCCGCGCGGGCCCGCGCTCCACGTCCGCCGTCAGCTCCGCCACCAGCTGCCGGCGCAGCGCCTTCAGCTCCGACACCGGCAGGTGCAGCCCCGGAGCCAGCCCGGACGCATCCAGCGCCGCCAGGTGGAAGGACGTCCCGCCCAGCGCGGCCAGCTTGTCCTTGAGCAGCGCCGCGTCCACGCCCGCGCCCCGCGACGGCGCGAGCAGCGTCGTGCCCACGGCCTCGCGCGTGAAGCGCCCGGTGCTCATCCGCACGCGCAGCGGCGCGCCCTCCGCGCCGGACACCCACAGCGACAACGGGATGCGGCCTTCCGGCTCACCCTCCGCGAGCAGCTCTCCCGTGCGCCGCGCCAGCGCCGGGTCGCTGTTCAGCCACACGCGCTGCCCCGGCGCCACACGGCCCAGGTCCGGCCCGGGATGCCCGAAGCCCAGCACCCACGCGTCTCCCTCGCGCTCCACGCGGAAGATGGGGCCGCCCGGCTCGTGCTTGTCCTCCGGCGCGCCCGCGTCGAACACCACGCCCATGCCAGGACGCGGATCCACGTCGGCCGGATCCGGCTCACCCGCGAGCGGCGCCGACACGTTGCCCGCCGGGGCCTCGGGCCGCTTGTCCAGCCCCAGCGCGCCGGTCCACGGCCGGTCGTCCGGCACCACGAGCACGTCCTTGCCCGCCACCGCGTGCACGCGGCCCAGGTACAGCCCGCGGTGCTTCGGGAAGCGCCCCTCCACCAGCGTCTGGTGGTCGGACCCCGCCAGGAACCCGTGCGAGAACCCCCGGCTGTACGACAGCGACATCTCCGCCAGGTCCTTCGCCAGCCGCGCGCCGTCGGGCTTCCCCGCCATCACGCCGTCCAGCCAGCGGCGGTAGCCCTGCACCGTGCTGGAGACGTACTGCGGCCCCTTGAGCCGGCCTTCAATCTTCAGGCTGTGCACGCCGATGTCCGCCAGGTCCGGCACCGCGCGCACGCCCGCCAGGTCCTTGGGGCTGAGCAGGTACTTCACCTCGCCCAGGTCGCGCGTCTCGCCGTCCACCACCAGGTCGTACGGCAGCCGGCAGGACTGCGCGCACTGGCCCCGGTTGGCGGACCGGCCGCCCCAGGCCTCGCTCGTGAGGCACTGGCCGCTCCACGACATGCAGAGCGCGCCGTGGATGAAGACCTCCAGCTCGATGTCCGTCTGCGACGCCAGCCGGCGGATCTCCGCCACCGACAGCTCGCGCGGCACCACCATGCGCGTGAAGCCCAGGCCCGTGGCGAACCGCGCCCCTTCCGCGCTGGACAGCGTCATCTGCGTGGACGCGTGCAGCTCCAGCTGGGGGCACACCGCCCGCGCCAGCAGCGCCACCGCCGGGTCCTGCACGATGAGCGCGTCCACCCCGGCCTTCGACACGCCGCGCAACAGGTGCTCCACCACCGGCAGCTCCGGCTCGAACACCAGCGTGTTCAGCGTCACGTAGGCCCGAGCGCCCGCCCGGTGGATGAGCCCCACCGTCTCCGGCAGCCGCTCGAGCGAGAAGTTCTCCGCGCGAGCGCGCGCGTTGAAGCCCTCGTCGAGCCCGAAGTACACGGCGTCCGCGCCACTGGCGAGGGCGGCACGCAACGACTCCAGGTCACCAGCGGGGGCGAGGATTTCGGGGCGTCGGGGAGGCATGCCTCTCTAACTACCACGCCCACCCCGGCCGCTCCCGACTTGATGCCCGTCCACCCACCGGGCGGGCATCCGGCCCGGCGGCCCCACTGATTCAATTCCAACCCATGCATGAGCGCGGTGCTTGGCGTGACAAGGATTCCAGTGCCAAAGGTATATCCGCCGGATGTTTGTCTTTGATGGGGGCGGTGGTATCCCTTACGGCAGGCGCGCAGGGCAGGCACCCGCGAATGGCGGGTGGGGGATGCCATCGCCGCGCGCCTTCTTCCGAAAGGATTTCCCATGCAGCGCGAGCAGGTGTCGGGGGCGCGCTCCGCCTCTGGACGGCTGGAAGCGGTGGATGCCATGCGGGGCACGGTGATGCTGCTCGTGTTCCTGTCTCATTTCACGGACGCCTATCTCTATCCGCTGGGCGGTGAGGCCGTGCACCTGCGCGAGCGGATCAACCTGCTGACGAGGCTGGCCACGCCCGGCTTCATGGTCATCAGCGGCCTGATGCTGGGGCTGCTGCACGCGCGCAGCCGCGACTTCGGTCCGCTGCGCACGCGGCTCCAGCGCCGGGGCCTGTTCCTGCTCACCGCGGGCCACCTGCTCATCGTGCCCACGTATCGCTTCTGGCCGGACGAGTCGCTGGTGCTGCTGCGCGCCCTGCCGGTGACGGACACCCTCGGCGTGGCGCTGCTCGTGGGGCCCTGGGTGGTGACGCGGCTGGGCGGACGGGCCCGCGCGATGCTGGGGCTGGGGCTGTTCGCACTGAGCTGGACGGTGAGCCTGTGCTGGTGGCCGGAGTGGGTCGTGGCGCGCGCGTTCAAGGAGGTCTTCTTCGGCCAGCGCGAGCTGACCGTGCTGCTCTCCGGCTTCCCGGTGGTGCCGTGGCTGGGCGTGTACCTGGTGGGCAGCATGTTCGGCGAGTGGCTGGGGACCTGGGGCCGCGCGGACGTGAAGGGCGCGGGCCGGCGCTTCGAGCTCGTGGGCCTGGGCATCGCCATGGGCGGCGCCGGGCTGGTGGTGCTCCACATCGCGGTGCACCACCTGTGGCACGGCGCGGGCTTCGACACGCTGATGGCGCTCACGTCGCAGGCGCAGAAGTACCCGCCGGGGCCCGCCTACGTCGCGCTCTACGGCGGCACGGTGCTCGCGCTGATGGGGTTGCTGATGCGCGCCGAGCAGGCCGGATACCTGTCGCGCTACCTGAAGGCGGCGAGCGTCATCGGCCGGCACTCGCTGCTCGCGTTCGTGCTCCAGTTCTACGTGTACTACGTGGGCCTGTACCTCCTGCGGCTGCACTACACGCCGCTGTGGCCGCTGCTGTTCGTGCTCACCGCGGTGCTCCAGTGGTGCGCCCTGTACGCATGGGACCTGCGCGACCGTGCCCGGGAGGCCGCCACGCGCCTGCCCGCGGGCGTTCCCGTGTCCGGCGCTCGCTGAGGAGGCCGGGCAGGGGAGCGGGCGCCCTCGCGCCGGGTGGCGGACCCCAGCCGGAGTCCCCACCCTTCGACGCAGGAGGTCGTGATGCACGAGGTCCTCGTCTACATGAAGCGCACCTGCCCCTATTCGCGTCAGGCCATGGCCCTGCTCGACGAGAAGGGCTGCGAGTTCCAGAAGGTGGATGTCGCCGCGGACGAGAAGCGGCGCGAGGAGATGATGGAGCGCTGCGGCCGCCACACGGTGCCGCAGATCTTCATCGGGGGCCGCCACGTCGGCGGCTGTGATGACCTGTACGCGCTGGAGGAGCGCGGGGAGCTGGATGCGCTCCTCGGCCGCGAGGCCCGGGACTCCACCGCGCCCTGACGCCGTCATCCCTTGCCGTGCCCGGGCCGTGCCTTCCTTCCGGAGGACACGGCCCGCGTGTCTCCAGGGCAGCCGCGTCGTCCCTCCGGGCAGTGGCCAGGACAGGCCCGGCGGTGGACCTTGTCGCGCCTCTCGGACGGGGCCTCCCGGGTGGGAGGCATGAAGCCCGTCCTGCGTGCGGTGCCCACTCTCCGGCACATTCGCGGGCCCCTGTCGCCAGGCCCAACCGCGCGGATTCACACTCCTGCCCGACCGCCCGGCAACCAGGCGTCGGCGACGTCTCAGGCTGACGGGGAATGCGCGGCACGCGTGTTCCCGTTGCCGGCCGACCCCGCGAGCGCACCCCCGCGCCGTGAACCCCACGAGGAGCCCCCATGCGCTTCCGCCTGACCCTGACGACCCTCGTCTGCGCCACCGGGATGCTTGCTGGCACCGTCGGCTGTACCGGCAAGGTCGAACCCGCGCCCGTGACAGCCACGCCTCCGGGCACGTCCACCCCACCCATCGTCACCCCGCCCGGGCGGCCCCAGAGCCCGGCCGACGCGGGCACGGACCCCGGCGTGGACGGCGGTGTCGCCACGGAGGACGGTGGAAGCACTCCCACGGATCCGGTGGACCCGCCGCCCACGGAACCGCAGGAGCCCGAACCGCCGCCGCCCGCCGAAGCGCAGTACACGCGCGTGCTCTGGGTGTCCCCCAGCGGCAACGACTCCGCGGCGGGCACGGAAGCGCTGCCCCTGCGCACGGTCGCGCGAGCCTTGTCCCTGGTGAAGCCCGGCGAGGCGGTGTTCCTCCTGTCCGGCACGTGGCGCGAACACGTGCAGCTGACGGAGCGGCAGGGCACGGCGTCCAAGCCGCTGACGCTGAGGGCCGCGCCGGGCGCCACGGCCATCCTCAAGGGCGGCTCCATTGGCAAGACGTCGCTCGTGGACGTGAGCGGCGCGTACTGGAACATCGAGGGGCTCACGGTGGACGTGGGCGGCGAGTCCACCTTCGCGGTGATGTGGCGCGGCTCGGGCGCGCACCACGGCGTGCTCAAGGACAGCATCCTGAAGAACGGCAAGGAGGGCGCGGGCGTCTACGTGACGGACAAGGCGCACGACGTGCTCATCGAGAACAACGACATCTCCCACTTCGACCAGGGCGAGGTGGACAGCCACGGCGTCGCGGTGCAGACCTCCGCGAGCAACGTGGTGGTGCGCGGCAATGACATCCACCACAACTCCGGCGACGGCGTGCAGTGCCTGGGGCCGGAGGGGGGCGCCACCAACCCGGGCACGCCGTTCGACAACCTGCTCGTGGAGGACAACCTGCTCCACGACAACCGGGAGAACGGCGCGGACATCAAGACGTGCACCCGC
The DNA here is from genome assembly GCF_042231735.1 of Corallococcus exercitus. Classification (GTDB taxonomy): domain Bacteria; phylum Myxococcota; class Myxococcia; order Myxococcales; family Myxococcaceae; genus Corallococcus; species Corallococcus exercitus_B. The sequence goes on along the minus strand of NZ_CP102577.1, from coordinate 6,094,738 downwards.
GTCACGCTGCGCGGCAACACCATCTACAACCACCGCGCCGTGTCCACGTCCGCGGGCGAGGGCGTCATCGTCCACATGTCCCCGTCCGACGTCACGCTGGAGGACAACGTCTTCTACGCCAACGCGCGCGCCATCCAGATTGGCGGCAACCGCGAGGGCGCTCCTCCCACGCGCGTCATCCTCCGCCGCAACGTCATCCATGACGGCCTGGGCGCGGCGGACGGCGAGGAGGGCACCGGCATCCGCGTGGACGCGTCCGTGGACGTGAAGGTGCAGCACAACACCGTGTGGAACCTGAGCGGCGCGTGCCTCATCTTCGGCGCGGGCTCCAACGGCTCCAGCCAGGGCCTGGACGTGCGCAACAACATCTTCGCCGGCTGCGGCACCGCCGCGCGCGGGGGCTCCGGCCGGGGCGGCGCGGTGGTGGACGGCAACCTGTACTACCGGAGCGGCGGCGCGGTGGCCTTCAACCTGGAGGGCGCCACGGTGAGCCTGGCGGACTGGCGCTCGAAGGCAGGCCTGGACAAGCGTTCCCAGGAGCGTGCCCCCGCCTTCGTCGACACGGGCTCGGACGACTACCAGCTGGCGGCGCAGTCCCCCGCGCGCGAGGCGGGCCTGTCCCTGGGGCTGCCCTTCTGCGGGGCGGCGCCGGACCAGGGCGCCTTCGAGTCAGGCTGCCCCTGACCCCCGGGGTTGTGTAGACTCCGGGGCCCCTCGCTCCGGAGTCCTGCGCCCCGTGTCGGCCCCGTCGGAACCCGCCTTCGGCATCGTCCTGGTCCCCCCCGGGTCGGTGGCCCGAGAACCCCTGAACGCCTCCGCGGAACGCGCGGGCCTGCGCGTGGTGGACGACCCGGACGACGCCTCGCTGGCGCTGGTGGACCTCACCGCGCCCGGCTGCGGCCCCGCCGTGGTGGAGCTGCTCACGTCCCTCAACGGGCCGCACCTCACGCTCATCGCGGTGGTGTCCCCGGAGCCGCGCGGCTTCGCCGCCGTGGACACGCTGCGCCCCGCGGACATCGTCACCCACCAGGGGCTGCCGCACGAGCTCACCTGGCGCCTGCAGCGCGCCGCGGAGCGCCACCGCGAGCGCGAGGAGCAGGCCCGCAGCCAGACGGACCTGGCGCTGCTGCTGGAGCTCACCGCCGACTACGCGGAGAGCTCCGACGTGGAAGCGCTCCTGCACGGCGTGACGCGGCGTCTGGCGGAGCAGCTGGACATCGCGCGCGCCACGCTGGTGATGGTGGGCGGCGGCGTGGACGAGGGCGTCATCGTCGCCGCCAGCGACGACCCGGGCATGAAGGACCTGCGCATCGACCTGGCGCGCTATCCCGAAATCCGCGAGGTGGTGCGCACCGGCAAGCCCGTGGTGATGCAGGAGGCCGCCACGCACCCGCTGCTGGGCGACCTGGAGCGCCGGGCCGTGGCCGCGCGAGGCATCCACGCCATCGCCGCGCTGCCCCTGCCCATCCGGGGCCAGGTGCGCGGCGTGCTGCTCCTGCGCGCGGCCGGACGCAGGCGCGCGTTCAGCACGCGCGAAATCGACTTCCTCACCACGGTGGCCCACGCGACGGCGGTGGCGCTGCGGAGCGCGTCGGTGCTCCAGTCCGTGCAGACGGCGCGGCTGGCCGCGGAGGAGAAGGCCGCTTCGTTCAAGCCCTACCAGCTCTTCTTCGCCCACGTGAGCGAGGGCGTGGCCATCCTCGACGACGAGGCCGCCGTGCTGTCGCTCAACCCCGCGGGCGCGCAGATGCTGGACACGTCCGCGGGCGAGGCCCGGGGCAAGCACCTGAACCAAATCACGCAGCCGGTGGACGACGGCGTGCTGATGGAGCTGGTGACGTCCGCGTCGCGCGGCGAGGCGCGCATGGGCGTGGACGTGGTGGTGCGCACGCCCGCGGGAAGGTGCCTCACGCTGTCCATGTCCGCGGCGCCGCTGCGCGACGAGGACGCGGCCACCATCCTGTCCTTCCGCGACGTGACGCACGCGCGCAAGCTGGAGGACGAGCTGCGCAACACGAAGGACTTCCTGGAGCGGCTCATCGACTCGTCGGTGGACGCCATCATCGCGGCCGACCTGAAGGGGCGCATCATCCTCTTCAACAAGGGCGCGGAGGCCATGTGCGGCTACACCGCGCAGGAGGCCCAGGAGAAGCTCAACGCGCTCCAGCTCTACCCGCCCGGCGTCGCCCAGCGCATCATGGCCCAGCTGCGCGGGCCGGACCTGGGCGGCAAGGGCCGGCTGTCGCTCACGCGCCAGGAGCTGATGCACCGCTCCGGCGAGCGCGTGCCCGTGAACATGACGGCCTCCATCGTCTACGAGGGCGGCCGCGAGTCCTTCACCGTGGGCATCTTCACGGACCTCCGGGACCGGGTGCAGCTGGAGCGCAAGCTGTCGGACGTGGAGAACCGCCTGGAGGCGAGCGAGAAGAACGCCGTCATCGTCGCGCTCGCCGGCACCGCGGCCCATGAGCTCAACCAGCCCCTCACCTCCGTGATGGGCTACGCGGAGCTGCTCAAGCGCAAGCTCAAGGAGGAGGACTTCGCCTACAGGCCGGTGGACATCATCTACCGCGAGGCGGAGCGCATGGCGGAGATCGTCCGGAAGATCGGGAAGATCACCCGCTTCGAGGTGAAGTCGTACGTGGGGGCGCAGCAGATCCTCGACTTGGACAAGGCCAGCTCCCATGAAGAGTGAGGTCCGCGCCGTGCGTCCGTCCGGAACCCTGGCCCCCGACGCCTTCCAGGCCTTCTTCGACGCGCTCGACGAGCCCGCCGCCGTCTGCGACGTGTCCCTGCGCATCGCCGCCGTGAACCCCGCGCTGCGCCGCTTCTGCGCGGCGCATGACATCTCCGTGGACGTGCTGGCGGAGGCCCTGGCGAGCGCCGTCGCGCCGGAGGACGGGCAGTCCCACGAGGTCGACCTCGTGCTCCAGAGCGGCACCTCGCTGGTGCTCGCCCTGTCTCGCCGCGCGGACACCGTGGCGGTGCGCGCCCGCGTGGACACGGAGGTCATCAGCGGCCGGCTGGTGGTCGCGGAGCGGGCCCTGCTGGAGCAGGCGCGCACCGAGGGCGTGCTCCTGGACCTGGGCCGCAGCGTGGCGGAGGCCGGCGGCGAGGAGGAGCTGGTGGCCGCGGTGGCGCGCGGCGTGAAGGAGCTGTTCCCCGGCCGCGCCTTCTGCATCCGCATCGTGGACGCGCGCAGCGGCGGCCTCACGTCGCTCTACGCCGAAGGCCGCCTCAAGGAAGGCGCGCACGAGCCGCTGGTCCTCTTCCAGCGCTCCGTGGAGAAGACGAACCTGACCGTGACGGCGCTGCCGCAGGGGCGGGTGTCCATCTCCGAAGAGGTGCCGCTGCTCTTCCACGGCAGCACCCGCGCGGTGAGCGCGCCCCTGGTCGCGAGCGGCCAGCTCTTCGGCGCCATCAACATGGAGTACCCGGAGGGGCTGGACGCGGACCCCGCGCACGACGAGCGCGTGCTGCTCCAGCTGGCCAGCCAGGTCGCCGTGGCGGTGAAGAACGCGAAGCTCATCGACGAGCTGACGTTCGTGCGCAAGTACCTGGAGGAGCTGCTGGAGAAGGCCAACGCGCTCATCCTGGTGGTCAACCGGGACAAGCAGGTCGTGGTCTTCAACCAGGCCCTGAGCGCCCTCACCGGCCTGTCCAAGGACCAGGTGCTGGGCCGGGACCTGTCCTCGCTGGTGGCGTCCAGCGAGCAGCTGCGGCTGGCGCCCGTGCTGGCCGCGGCCATGCGCGGCGAGTCCGTGAACAACTTCGAGACGCGCCTGCTCACCCGCGACGGCGGCGAGGTGCGCGTGTCCTTCGCCACCTCCTCCATGCTCACCCAGCCCGGGGAGGTGGAGGGCGTCATCGCCATTGGCCAGGACGTCACGGTGGTGAAGGAGCTGGAGAAGCGCATCATCCACGCGGAGAAGCTGGCCTCCATCGGGCAGCTCGCGGCCAGCGTGGTGCATGAAATCAACAACCCCATGACGGCGGTGGCCACCTACGCGGACGCGCTCTTGCAGCGCTCGCGGATGACGCCGGGCGCGAACCCCGCGGACCAGGAGAAGCTGAAGAAGATCCTGGAGAGCAGCCACCGCATCCTGCGCTTCACCCGCGACCTGGTCAGCTACGCGCGGCCCGCGCAGGACCGGCCGGAGCGCGTGTCGCTCAACGCCGTCGTGGACATGGCGGTGGGCTTCTGCGAGCACGTCGTTTCCCAGGCCCGCGTCAGCGTGCAGCGCGAATACGCGAGCGACGTGCCGCCCCTGGCCGCCGTGCGCGCCAACCTGGTGCAGGTGTTCGTCAACCTCATCACCAACGCCTGCCACGCCATGCAGCCCGGCGGACAGGTGTACCTGTCCACGCTGCAGGAGGGCACGGAGGCGGTGGTGCGCGTGCGCGACACCGGCACCGGCATCGAGCCGCGCAACCTGTCGCGCATCTTCGAGCCCTTCTTCACCACCAAGCCCGAAGGCCGCGGCACGGGCCTGGGCCTGTCCATCTGCCAGGGCATCGTGGAGAACCACGGCGGGCGCCTCACCGTGGAGAGCACGCTGGGGCAGGGCACCACCTTCACGGTGCGGCTGCCCGTGGCGGCGGACTGACGGGACGGCGGGCGCTGCCTCTCAGCCCTCGCCGCCCTCGTCGTCCAGCTCGCGCCGGAACTCCTCGTTCGTGAGCAGGCCCTTGCGCGCCATGATGCGCATGAGCGCCCAGAAGCGGCGCTCCAGCTCCTCCAGCCGGTCCGGCTCCTCGCGCGCCGCCTGGCCGAAGAGGTAGTCCAGGTCGTCCAGCACGCCGCCCCCGGACGACGGCGCCTTCGCCTTGCCCTTGTCCCCCGAGCCCGCGCCGCCGCGCTTGCGCTTCGCCTGCTCCTCGCGCTCGCGGATGAGGTCCGCCAGCGACGTGCGCTGCGTCTTCTCCGCCGCCGGCAGCTCCTCGCCGACGATGACCTCCTCGTCGTCCTCCACGGCCGGACGCGCGGGTGCCGGAGCGGGTCTTGCAGGCGGACGCGCCGGGGCAGGGCGGGGGCCCGTGGCCACGGGGACCTTGTGGTAGTAGCGCAGGATGGCGCCGCGCACCGCGGACAGCGCCGTCACCCGGCCGCTCACCTTCAGGCCGCTGGTGAACTCGATCTCCTCGATGGCGGTGATGTTCAGCGGATCCGCCATGGCCACCACCAGCTGGCGCCGGCCGCCCACGTTCTCCAGCGCGTAGGGGAACAGGTCGTGCTGTTCGCAGAAGCGCGCGCGCAAGAGGTGCACCGCCGCCCAGTCCGGGGTGATCGCCGCCAGGTCCACCTGGGGCATCCCCAGGGCCTCACTGAGCGCCTGGGCGAGCGTGGCCTCCGTGATGGCGCCCTGCCCGATGAGCGTCACGCCCAGCCGCTGCCGCGTCTGTCGCTGCGCCGCGAGCCCCGCCTCCAGCTGGGCGGGGGTGATCGCGCCGCGTTCCACCAGCAGCTCACCAATGCGCTTCCTGGCCATGGTTTCCCCGCCTAGCACGGCATCCCAAGGTGCCCAAATCGCTGGCACGCCTGTTGCGCAAGCCACTGGAAAGGGCCCGTCGTGTGCCCTGGGGAGCGACTTGGCAAGCCGCGAGCCAACGCAAAATTCCTGTGAGATTTCAGTAACTAACGCTGAGGGTGCCTGCCTTGACACGCCTGGGAGCGGTTCCTAGACTCGGCGCCACCGTGATCCAAAATTCCTGCCGCTGACCTGGGTGGATGTCCACCCGGCCGGTAGCAGTGCGAAGCGGCCCGCAAGCGCGTGTCGCTCCGCTCATCTGGAGGCTTTCCGTGATGAACCTGGGGTTCGTAGCCAATCTGTCCGTCCTCGCCAACGCCGGCGGAAGCAATGAGACCTTCCTGCAGGAGCTGGGGCGCCGCTGGGAGTCCGGTCAGGCCGGCATGTACCCCATCGCGCTCTGTCTGGTGATCGCGCTTGCCATCATCGTCGAGCGCAGCATCGTCCTGTTCGGCAAGGCCTCCATCAACAAGGAAGGCTTCCTGCGCGGGCTGAAGAAGCACATCTACGCGGGCGACCTGGACAAGGCCATCAACTACGTGGCCGGCCAGAAGAGCACGCCGCTGACCAACGTCGTCAAGGCCGGCCTGATGAACGTGCCCAAGGGCCAGGAAGAGGTCCAGGCGGCGCTCGACGAGGCCAGCCTGCGTGAGACGCCCCGCCTGGAGGCGCGCACGGGCTACCTGGCGATGCTCGGCAACGCGGCGATGCTCGCGGGCCTCCTGGGCACGGTGAACGGTCTCATCACCTGCTTCGAGGCGGTGGCGAACGTGAACCCGGCCGACAAGGCCACCATTCTGGCGAACGGCATCTCGGAAGCCATGAACTGCACGGGCTTCGGTCTGCTCACGGCCATCCCGGCGCTCGTGGCCTTCTCCGTGCTGATGGGCCGCACCCAGGGCATCATCAACGACATCAACGAGACCAGCGTGTCCGTGCTGAACCTCATCGTGGCCAACCGCGACAAGTTCAAGAACCTGAACATCCCGGCCTCCGCTCACGCCCACGCCGAGGAGTAGTCCTCCTCGAGCCGTCGAGCGGTGGACGTGGAACCTGAAGTCCTGGCGCGCTGTCTGGAGACCCCGAGTCCAGGGGATGGCCGGTAGGGCGCGCCTTCCTTCGCAGTCTTCTTGAAACGTCGTTCGTGCGCGAAGAGCGCGGTAGGGTTGGGAGGTAGTCGCCATGGCCGGCGGAATGGACCTGGGCACCGGTGGAAAGGGTGGCAAGAAGCCGCTCGACACCGCCATCAACATGGTGCCCTTCATCGACCTGATGGCAGTGACCATCAGCTTCCTCATCATGACGGCGGTCTGGACCCAGATTGGCCGTCTCCAGGTGTCGCAGGCCGGCGGGGCCTCCACGGACGAGCAGGAGCAGCCGGAGGAGAAGCTCAAGACGGTGCAGCTCACCCTCCTGGTTTCGGCCACGGAGATGCGCCTCACCGCCGACCAGAGCGCCTTCGACCCCATTCCCCTCACCCGGGATGACAAGGGCCGTCCGGACCTGACCAAGCTGGTCGCGCGCTTCAAGGAGTTGAAGGCGCAGCTGCCGGACCAGGCCGCCATCACCCTTCAGACCGAGGACGCGGTCCGCTACGAGGACCTGGTCCGTATCATCGACGAGTGCATCGGCTCCGGGTTGCCCCAGGTGTCGGTCTCCGCGGCGATGGGCTAACAGGAGAGCACCCAAGCCATGGGCATCAAGGTTCCCGGAAAGCGGTACGGCAAGCGGCTGGAGCACTCCAAGGTCTTCGGCCACGGCGGTCACGGCAAGAAGAACGGCAACGCCGACCTGCTCATCACCCCGCTCGTCGACATGTTCGTCATCATCGTGCTCTTCCTCATCGCGAACTTCTCCGCGACGGGTGAGGTGCTGATGATGACCAAGGACATCGTCCTCCCCGAAGCGGTCAACGTGAAGGAAGTGGAGATGCACCCGGTGGTGATGGTGTCCAACGACCAGGTCAGCGTGTCGGGCACCATCGTGGGCCGGGTGGAGGACCTCACCAAGGACGAGTACCTCAACATCCCCGCGCTGGAAGAGAAGCTGCGGGACATGAAGAAGCAGTTCGAGGACCTGCACTCCATGGCCGGTGGTGGCGAAGCCTTCAAGGGCGACGTGAACATCCAGGCCAACAAGGACGTCCAGTTCAAGGTCATCAAGCGGGTGATGTTCAGCTGCGCCACGGCCGGCTACGGCAACATCAACTTCGCCGTCATCCAGGCCGGTGGCGCCGCGGCCGGTGAGAAGACCGCCGCCGTCACCCCGTAGGACAACAGCTTCGCGGCGGATCCCGGCCGGTTCCGGGGTCCGCGCTTTACAAAAGACGCCCTGACCCTCCGTGGGTCGGGGCGTTCGCGTTTCTGCTAGAGAAGCGCCCATCATGCTCCTGCGCGCCGTGCTCTTCGACCTGGATGGGACGCTGGTGGACTCGCTGGGGGACATCGCCACGGCGATGAACCACGCCCTCACGCAGCACGGCCTGCCGCCGCACCCGGAGGCCGCCTACCTGCGCTTCGTGGGAGAGGGCGTGGCGAAGCTCGCCGAGCGGGCCACCGGCGGCGCGGCCCCCGCGCTCCAGGGGCAGGTGCTGTCCACCTACCACGCCTACTACGACGCCCACCTGTTCGACCGCACGCGCGCCTACCCGGGCGTGGAGGACGCGCTGGTGGCGCTGGCGGCGGACGGCGTGCGGCTGGGCGTGCTCAGCAACAAGTCCGACGACTTCGTGAAGCGGCTGGCGGCCAGGCTCTTGCCGGGCGTGCGCTTCACGGCCGTGTACGGTGAGCGGCCGGGCATCCCTCGCAAGCCGGACCCCACGGCGGCGCTGGCCCTGGCGGCGGAGCTGGGCGTGGCGCCGGACGCGTGTGGCTTCGTGGGGGACACCTCCGTGGACATGGACACCGCGAAGGCCGCGGGCATGTACGGCGTGGGCGTCACCTGGGGCTTCCGCACGGCGGCGGAGCTGCACGCGCACGGGGCTCGCGCGGTGGTCTCCTCGGCGGGCGAGCTCCTGGCCGCGCTCCGGACCGCGGGCGCCTGAAAAGCAGCAGGGGCCGCCTCCTTCGTGAGGAGGGCGGCCCCTGGGGGCTACCGCGCGCCAGCTTCGTGGATCAGGCCGCCACGGCGAGGTCCGGCTTGGGCTGCTCCGGGACGACCTCCACCGCGGGCGGACGGCCCAGCCGCTTGAGCATCCGGTAGTGCGACGCCACGGCGCCGCGGAAGGTCACCGCCTCGATGTAGGGCAGGCCGTGCTCCTGGGCGGTGGCCTTCACGATTTCGCTCAGCGCCGGGTAGTGGATGCTGCACACCTTGGGGAACAGGTGGTGCTCCACCTGGAAGTTGAGGCCGCCCACGTACCAGCTCAGCAGGCGGTTCTTGCGGGCGAAGTTCGCGGTGGTGCGCAGCTGGTGCACCATCCACGCGTCCTCCACCTTGCCGTCCGTGTCCGGCACGGGGAAGTCCGCGTTCTCCACCACGTGGGCCAGCTGGAAGACGATGCCCAGGATGAAGCCCGCCGTCATGTGCATGGCCAGCTGCCCCACCACGAACTGCCACCAGGTGACGTCCAGCACCAGCCACGGAATCACCAGCGTCCAGCCGTAGTACACGGCCTTCATCGCCAGCAGGCGGGCCCACTCGGCGGGCGCGTGCTTCTTGTCCTTGTAGGGGCCCAGGTCCTTCTGGAAGAAGTACTTGTAGTCCTTCGCGAACACCCAGAAGACCGTGGTCAGCGAGTACGCCGTGAACGCGTACAGGTGCTGGAAGCGGTGGTACGGCTTCCACTCGCTGTGCGGCGACAGCCGCAGCTGCGGGCTCACCGTCAGGTCTTCATCCATGCCCTGGATGTTGGTGTATGTGTGGTGCAGGACGTTGTGGGTGATGCGCCACATGTAGCTGTTCGCGCCGATGAGGTCGAACGCGAAGCCCACCACGCCGTTCACCCGGGCGTCGTCGCTGTAGGAGCCGTGCACGCCGTCATGGCCGATGCAGAAGCCGATGCCCGCGATGGCCACGCCCATCAGCACCGCCAGGGCCAGCATGCCCCAGGCATTGAAGTGACCGCTGAGCAGCAGTCCGTAGACGCCCCCGGTGAAGCCCAGGATGGACAGGGCCTTCACGTACATGGCCTTGTTGGCCCGCTGCGAAAGGTTCCGGGTCTCGAAATATTCGGAGACGCGTCGCTTCAGGTCCTCCGCGAAGGAGGCATCGCGCTGGCCAAAGGTCACACGGGTCGGGTTTGTCACTGGGAGGGACGCCTCACGATTGGGGGCTGCAGGGGTGATTCCGGGACGGGGCATCCACGATAGGCCACGTCCGGGTGGAAGTGTTCAGGGCTGAAAACTATTCCGGAACACCGGGGACCCCTGGAGGTGTCACCCCTGGCTGCCTGGAGCGTCAGCCAGCGGGAAATGCACCGCCCCACGAAGGCGTTTCACCGCCAGATCGAGGTTGTTACCTTCGACGGCGTGGGAAGGGCCGGGAGTGGTTCCCGGCTCGACTTCATGCCTGTTCAGGGCTAAGGCGCGGTCTTCGCCCCAAAATTCGGGGGCGGGCAGTCCGGCGATTTCGCGGGGTTGCCAGTGGGACAAGGAAGCAGATCATGGCAAGTGGTACGGTGAAGTGGTTCAATGATGCGAAGGGCTTTGGTTTCATCACGCAGGACAGCGGTGGTCCGGACGTGTTCTGCCACCACACGGCCATCCAGTCGGACGGCTTCCGCACCCTGGCCGAGGGCCAGAAGGTGGAGTTCGACGTGAAGAAGGGCCCCAAGGGGCTCCAGGCGGAGAACGTCCGCCCGGTCGGCTGAGCCTACCGGCTCGGTTGCTTTTCACGCATCCACGAGGTCCGGCCTTGAAGGGGCCGGGCCTCTTTTTCGCTCAATGTTTCCCCGGAGGTTCCATGCAGGGAAGGTCCACGAAGCGGCAGAAGGAAATGGCGCGCCAGCAGAAGCAGCGCGAGAAGGACGCCAAGAAGGCCGAGCGCAAGACCGAGAAGGACAACCGTCCGGCGCGAGGGCCAGGCGAAGAGGATCCCGACATCGCCGGTATCATCCCGGGCCCGCAGCCGCTGCCCGACGCGTTCAACACCTGAGTCTGATGAAGCAACACCGCCCCGGCCCATGAGGGCACCGGGGCGGCGGTGGGCGAGGGGCCGGTGGGCCCCTTTTTCATGTCCGCGCTTCAGGCGCGCGTGCCTGGCCCATCCCGTATCTCAGCCGCTCCTTGTCCTCCGCGCGGTTGTACGCGGTGGCCGCGGCGATGATGTGGCACACCCAGCCGAGGATGCCTCCCGTGCCCAGCCAGAAGCCGGGCGTGATGATGAGCCAGAACACCCCACGCAGGATGTCACCGTTGTAGATCTGCCCCACGCCGGGGATGAAGAACGACAGCAGCGCAGCAAGACCGGGACGCGACATGGATTTCGTTCCTCCTTGCCCCTTCCTACGGTCCTGAAGGATGTCCATTGCATTGCCCGCCGGACACCGCCTGCCTGCCGGGCGGGCCTCCCCGCGGATGGGGTGCAACGCCCTGCGGTCCCCGCTAGCATGACGCATGTTCCTCCGGCCCTGGCGTCACGGCCCTGAAGGAACGGGGGGAGTCATCATCCAAGGTCGTTCTCAGGCCCGTGTGGCGGCGTTCCCGGTCCGGGGCCTCGTGGAGGTCCTCGCGCTGACGGCGGTGTACCTGCTGGCCGCGCGGGTGGCGCTGTCGCTGGCCGCGGAGACCAGCAAGATCTGCCCCGTCTGGTTGCCGTCGGGCGTGGCCCTGGGCGGGCTGCTGCTGCTGGGCGTGTCGCGCTGGCCCGCCGTGGCCCTGGGCGCGGGCGTGGTGGCGTACGCCATGGGCGTGACCCCGGGGGTGGGGCTGTCCGTCGTGCTGGGCTCCACGCTGGAGGCGGTGCTGGCTGCGCTGCTGTTCCGGCGGATGGAGGGCGCGCGGGAGCTGCACCGCGTGCGGGACGTCGTGTGGCTGGGCGCGGGCGCGGGGCTGGGGGCGCTCCTGGGCGCGGGGCTGGGCACGCTGGGGCTCGTGCTGGGCGGGGTGGTGCCCGCCGCGCAGTGGGGCCCTTCCGGCTGGCTGTGGTGGATGGCGGACCTGCTGGGCATGCTGCTGGTGACGCCCGCGCTGTTCCTGCGCCGCCCTCGGCGCGCGGAGCGGTCGTGGGAGGCGCTGCTGCTGCTGGCGCTGACGGCGGCGGTGTGCGTGGGCATCTTCGCCTTCCCTCGGCCGGGCTCCGGGGCGGCGCACGCGCTGATGTTCCTGCTCTTTCCGCTGACGGCGTGGGCGGCCCTGGGCTTCGGCCTCAGGGGCGCGGCGCTGTCGTCGCTCACCGTCGCGCTGGCGGCCATCGCCGGCACCGCGCGGGAGCTGGGGCCGTTCTTCACGACGGACCTGCCGCACCGGGGACTGGTGGTGCTGCAGCTCTTCATCGGCATCACCGCGCTGACGGGCCTGCTGCTCGCGGCGGCCCGCGCGGAGCGCCGCCAGGCGGTGGAGCTGCTGGAGCTCTTGGCCACCACCGTGCGCGCGGTGCACGAAGGCGTGCTCATCTGCGAGGTGCGCGAGCCGGGCGTGCTCACCACCGTGTTCGCTAACGAGGCCCTCTGCACGCTGGTGGGCCGGCGGCGCGAGGAGCTCGTCGGCGTGGCGCCCGGGGAGCTGCTGGCGTCCGGCGACGGCGGGGACCGGCAGCGGCTCCTGGAGGCGCTGCGCGAGGAGCGCTCGCTGCGCGCGGAGGTGACGCTGACGCGGCCGGATGGCACGCGCGTGTGGAGCGAGATGCAGCTGTCCCCGGTGCGCGCCAACGGCGAGGCCGTGACGCACTTCGTGGCCACCCACCGCGACGTCACCGCGACGAAGGACCTGCAGGCGCGGCTGGTGGCCGCCGAGCGCGTGGCGGCGGTGGGCACGCTGGCCGCGGGCGTGGGCCATGAAATCAACAACCCGCTGGCCTACCTGGCGCTGAACCTGGAGGCCGCCCGGCGCAGCCTCGCGGCGCAGGGCGCGGCGGCCCCGGAGGGCGTGCGCGACGCGCTCTCCAGCGTGCGCGGGGCCCAGGAGGGCGCGGAGCGCATCCGCCTCATCGTGAGGGACCTGCAGGTGTTCAGCCGCGAGGGCGCGCCGGAGCGCGGCCTGGTGGACCTGAACGCGCTGGTGCCGCCCGCGGTGCGCGTGGTGCTGCACGCCCTGCGCTCACGCGCGCGGCTGGTGGAGGACTTCGGGCCGGTGCCGCGCGTGCTGGGCAGCGAGGCGCGGCTGGGCCAGGTGTTGCTCAACCTGCTGGTGAACGCCCTGCAGGCCATCCCGGAAGGCGACGCCGGCCGCCACGAGGTGCGCGTGCGCACCGGCACGGACGCGTCCGGCCATGCGCGCGTGGAGGTGGAGGACACGGGCGGCGGCATCGCCCCGGACGTGCTGCCGCGCATCTTCGACCCGTTCTTCACCACCAAGGGCAGCGACGAGGGCACGGGCCTGGGGCTCGCCATCTGTCAGCAGATCGTCCGCACGCACGGGGGCGAGCTGCGCGTGCGCAGCGTGCCGGGCCAGGGCTCCACCTTCACGCTGCTCCTGCCGCCCGCGCCCGTGCAGAGCGCGGCGAGTCCGCCGCCCTCCCTGCCTTCGAAGCGCGGCGAGGGGGCTGCAAGGCCGGTGGCGGCCTCCGGGCGCAAGGGGCGGGTGCTCATCGTGGACGACGAGCCCCGGCTGGCGCAGTCCATGCGCCTCTTGCTGGAGCCTGCCCACGAGGTCGTCACCGTCACGCGCGGCGAGGACGCGCTGGCGAAGGTGGCCGGGGGCGCCGTCTTCGACGTGGTGCTGTGCGACCTGCAGATGCCGGGCATGGACGGCATCGAGGTGTACCGGCGGCTCCAGCAGGAGGCGCCCGCGCTGGTGTCGCGGGTGGTGTTCATCTCCGGCGGGGCGTCGTCGCCGGAGGCGCGCGCGTTCGTGGAGACCGTGGCCCGGCGGGTGCTGGAGAAGCCGGTGCGCCCGGACGTGCTGCTGGCCACGGTGGAGGAGGTGCTGGAGGAGGGCGGCACTCCGGAGGAGGAGGTGGCGGCGCGCGGCGCGGTGGGGGGCACGCGCCGCGGCTAGCCGCGCGTCAGACGCGCAGCCACTTGCGGGCGGTGGGGCCGAAGAAGCGCACCACGCTGCCCACCAGGAAGAAGCGCACCGAGCGGCCGATGACGGACGCCAGCAGGAACTGCTCCAGCGGCACCGACACCAGGCCGCTGCCGATGGCGACGATCTTGAACGGCGTGGGCAGGATGGAGCACAGCAGCGCCAGCACCCAGAAGTTCTTCCCCAAGAGCTCGCCCACCGTGCCGGACACGCCGAAGCGGTCCACGCGCACGTCCAGGTCGATGTGCAGGAGCTGCGTGATGCCCTCCCCCACGAACGCCCCCAGCCCGTAGCCGATGAGGCCGCCCACGAGGCTCGCCAGGGTGCCCAGCAGGCAGTAGCGCACCCACTTCCTCGGCTGGGCGAGCACCATGGGCACCAGCACCGCGAAGGGCGGGATGGGGAAGACGGACCCATCCACCACCGACACCGCCATCATCGTGGCGAGCGCGTGCGGGGTGGACGCGGCGGCCTCCACGCGCAGGTACATCCGGCGGTACCAGGACAGCTTCGGGGCATCAGCGGCCGGGGAGGCCGGGGCGGAAGGCGAGGAAGGCTCGGTGGAAGACATTCGGGGGCGCACCCTAGCGGAACCGGCGGCCCTTGCCACCGGGACGCCGGGCCCGGATGCCTGCCTGATTGGAATGCGCCCCCTGCCCCAGGGGCTTACACACGGGAAAGGTGACCATGCCCGCACAAGAAACCGTGGAACGCGCCATGGGCGCGCTGAAGGTGTTTCCCCTGCCGTCGGCGGTCCTTTTTCCGCACACCGTGATTCCCCTGCACATCTTCGAGCCGCGCTACCGGGCGCTGGTGAAGGACGCGCTCGCCACGGACCGGGTGCTGGCCCTGGGCCAGCTGGAGCCCGGCTGGGAGGGGAACTACGAGGGCCGTCCGCCGCTACAGCCCCTGATGTGCGCGGGCGTCATCGTCTGGGACGAGCAGGTGGAGGACGGGCGCTACAACATCCTCCTGCAGGGCGTCAGCCGGGTGCGGATGGTGGAGGAGCTGGCGCCGGGCACGCTCTACCGCCAGGTGCGCGGCCAGGTGCTGGTGGATCCGCCCTACACGGGGCCCGAGGAGGAGCAGCTGCGCCAGGCGGTCTTCGAGCTGGCCGGCCGGGTGCCGCCCTCGTTCGCGGAGAGCCTGCTGCCGGTGGCCGCGCGCACCGGGGGCGGCATGCTGGCGGACGTGGTGGCGTCCGCGCTGGTGCCGGAGCCCGGACGGCGGCAGGAGCTGCTGGAAGAGCTGGACGTCCGGCGCCGCCTGGAAGAGGTGCTGGGGGACGTGAGCGACCTCCTGGGCCAGCTCCAGCCGATGCGCCCCAGCGGGCCGCTGAACTAGCGGCCCGGGCGGGGCCCCGGGGAACTGAACGCACCAGGGCCGGGGGCCGCATCATCCGCTTGCCCTGGCCCCCACATGCGCGCATTGCTCGGGGCCTCACGCCTTCTTGAGGGAGAGCGACGCACCATGCGGCTCGTGAAGATTGGCATCGCCAGCGTCAACACCACCGTGGGCGCCTTCCAGGCCAACACCGACCGGGTGCTGGACCTGGCGAGGAAGATGGCGGCGGAGGACGTCACGCTGGGCGTCTTCCCCGAACAGGTCCTCGCGGGCTACCCCGCCGAGGACCTGGTCCAGTGGCAGGGCTTCATCGACCACCAGTGGCCGGAGCTGGAGCGCTTCGCGAGGGAGACCGCGTCGCTGCCCCTGGTGAGCATCCTGGGCGTGGCCGTGGCACTCCAGGGCGTGCGCCTCAACTGCGCCGCGGTGGTGGCGGGCGGCAAGGTGCTGGGCCTCGTGCCGAAGGAGAAGCTGCCCACGTACAACGTCTTCTACGAGGGCCGCACGTTCGGCCACGGCCAGCCGGGCATGGCGGAAGAGCACCGGGGCGTGCCGCTGGGGGACTACCTGTTCCAGTTCGACTTCGGCACGGTGGCGCCGGAGGTGTGCGAGGACATCTGGAGCGCGGACGGTCCCATGCGCCGGCGCTCGTACTCCGGCGCTGAATTGGTGGTGAACCTGTCCGCGTCCCCCTTCCGGCTGGGCTTCTGGGAGACGCGCCGCGAGCTCCTCGCCACGCGCGCGTCCGACCACCAGGTGACCATCGCGTACACGAACGCGGTGGGCAGCAACGACGGCCTCATCTTCGACGGTGGCGGCTTCATCAACCAGAACGGCCGCCCCGTGCTGGAGACGCCGCGCTTCCAGCAGGGCTTCTCCACCGCCGTGGTGGACCTGGACCGCACGCTGCGCCTGCGCACGGAGAACACCACCTGGCGCGTGGACAAGGAGGCGTGGGTGTCCGGGGGCGGCAAGCAGGTGCCCACCGTGGACTGCACCCAGGCGGTGAAGACGCGGCGGGAGAAGCTGCCCTATCCCGTGCCCGCGCACCGCAGCTTCTTCCTGCCCGCGCCGGACACCCGCCGCACCGCGCGCGTGGCGCTGTGCGAGGACATCCTGGACGCGCTGTCGCTGGGCGTGGGCGACTACTTCGAGAAGACGCGCGCCTTCAAGCTGTTCGGCATCGCGCTGTCGGGCGGGCGGGACTCGCTGCTCACGCTGCTCATCGCGCACCGGTACGCCAGGCGCGTGCGGCCGGACAACCCGGGCTCGCTCATCCAGGCGTTCTACATGCCCAGCCCGTACTCCAGCCAGCAGACGCGCGACGCGGCGGAGACCATCGCGCGTGAATTGGGCGTGCCCTTCCAGGTGGTCTCCATTGAAGAGGCCTTCGAGCGGGAGAAGGCCGCCGCCCAGCAGATGCTGGGCGAGGCGAAGCTCACCCCCATCACCGAGCAGAACATCCAGGCCCGCATCCGCGCGCAGCGCATGTGGAACTGGAGCAACTCCTGCGGCGGCCTGTTCCTGCAGACGGGCAACATGAGCGAGAAGTCCGTGGGCTACACCACCATTGGCGGCGACCTGATGGGCGCGCTCGCGGTCATCGCCAACGTGCCCAAGACGGTGGTGATGTACCTGCTGGACTACCTCCAGGAGACCACCGGCTACGAGGGCATCCGCAAGGTGCTGGCCAAGCCCGCGGGGCCGGAGCTGGCGCATGACCAGGTGGGCGAGGAGGAGCTGATGCCCTTCCCCATCCTGGACGCGTGCTTCTACCTGCACGCGGGGGAGAAGCTCACCCCGTCGGAGATGCGCACCGCGCTCACCGCGATGTTCCCGGAGGTGGACGCGCAGCGGCTGGGCGGCTACGTGGACCGCTTCGTGCGCCTGTTCCACCAGTCCATCTACAAGTGGGTGCAGGCGCCGCTGTCCTTGCACATCGGCAACCTGGACCTGGACCGGGAACGCGCGCTGCAATTGCCTGTCGTCACCGGTTCGGCGTGGCTGCGCGGCGCGTGAGCGCATTGCCTTTCAACGTCTGTCTTTGACGCTGGGCGGGGAGGCGTCCGGGCCCTCCGCCCCCGTGAAGTGGCTCTGGAACCACGCCTTCCCCCCTGGGGGGCGGGCGGGCAGGTCAGCTGTCTTTGACCTTCCGCGCAAGGCTTGCCGGATGTCCCTCGCACGACAACCTTCATGTCAGTCAGTCGACGATGGAGGGTTGGATGAAAGCGAAGATTCTGGCGGGCGCCATCGCGGCGCTCATGTATGGGACGGGCGCGGGTGCGGCGGAGAAGGATTGCCCTCCAGGGCAGGCCGCGGTCCACAAGGACAAGGAACACAAGGACAAGCTGGCACAGTCCTCCACGGGCGAGGTCCAGGAGGAGGACCTCCTCATCGAGGAGGCGCCGGTCGATGAATCGCTTCAGGGAACGGGGGGCAGTGGTCAGTCCGGATCGTCGATGGAGGACCCCTCGCAGAGCAGCCAGGGCCTGAGCAGCCCCAGCGCGAGTGGCACCGGTGGCAGCGGCGCGGTCTACCTGAACATGCCGCTGCGCTGCGAGCCGGTGGATCAGTCGGGGACGGGTGGCAGCGGCATCATGCCGCAGAGCCAGCCGCTCACGCCGCCTCCCGCGGTCGAGCCTCCCGCGCCTCCGCCCGCCTCGAGCGGCGGCATGAGCCAGCAGGACAGCTCGCTGTCCGGCCAGGACGCCACGGGCGGCAGCGGCCTCACCTCGCCGCCTCCGGCCACGGACTTCCAGCCGTCCACGGCGGCCAATGAGGAGATCCAGCCGCTGGAGGTGGAGAAGAAGGACAAGAACGACAAGAGGGGCCTGACGCTCCTCATCGGTGGCGGTGTGGAAGGCTACACCGGCGCCCTGGCTCCGCAGATTGCCCCCGGCCCCTCCGCGGCCGTGACGGCGTCGCTCAAGCCGACGTCCGTGCTGGGCATCGAAGTGGGCTACTCCGGCGCCTTGAACAACATCAAGGACGCGGGCGCCGCGGGTGCGGATGACGGCCCGGACCTGGTGCGCAACGGCGGTCAGGCGGCCCTGACGCTGGCCGTGACGCCGACGGCGGTGCAGCCGTACCTGCTGGGCGGCATCGGCATCAGCAACTACCACTTCCGCGGCGGTGAGTCGCTCGGCTACAGCGACGACACCGTGGGCAACATCCCGGCGGGCGTGGGCGTGCGCGGCCACTTCGGCAGCTTCACCGCGGACCTGCGTGGCTACTACAACTTCCTGTTCGACAAGCAGTTCGCCCCGAACATCTCTCCGGGCGGCGATGACCTGTCGGGCGGCGGCAGCTACACCACCACGCTGAACGTGGGTGGCACGTTCTGACCTGAAGTTTGAAGTCACGGCCTCCATGGCAGGAGCTGGCGGCGGGGTCCCCGGAACCATCCGGAGCCCCGCCGTCACTTTTTTTATTCCGGCTTGGAGGGGCCGGGCATTCAGGGAGGCGGGAGGCTGCGCCCGGCGTTAGAGTGCGCATTTTTCCATGGCGGATTCCCGCCAAGGAGCCTTGGCATGAGCTTGAAGACGGAAGACGTGAAGGTCGGGACCGGCGTGGAAGCGGTCGCGGGCAAGCGGGTGACGGTGCACTACGTGGGCACGCTCACCGACGGCAAGAAGTTCGACAGCAGCCGGGACCGGGGGCAGGGCTTCACCTTCTCGCTGGGCGCGGGCCAGGTCATCCAGGGCTGGGACCAGGGCGTCGCGGGCATGAAGGTGGGCGGCATCCGCAAGCTCACCATCCCGCCGGAGCTGGGGTACGGCTCGCGCGGCGCGGCCGGTGTGATTCCCCCCAACGCCACCCTCCTTTTCGAGGTGGAGCTGTTGGACGTTCGTTAGGAGGTCATCATGGCGACGCTCGAAATCACGAAGGACAACTTCAAGGAGACGGTGGGCAAGGGCGGCATCGTCATCCTGGACTGGTGGGCGACCTGGTGCGGGCCCTGCAAGGCGTTCGAGCCCGTGTACAAGACCTCATCGGAGACCCATCAGGACATCGTCTTCGGGAAGATCGACGTCGACGCGCAGCCGGAGCTCGCGGGGGCCTTCGAGGTCCGCGCCATGCCCACGCTGATGGTGTTCCGTGACGGCATCCTGCTGTTCGACCAGCCGGGCGCGCTGCCCAAGGCGGCGCTGGAGGACCTCATCCGGCAGGTCCGTGCGCTGAACATGGACGACGTGCGGCGCGAGGTCGAAGCGCAGCGCGCCGCCAAGGAAGCGCCCAAGGCCTGACGCCTCCGCCGGGGCCTTCCCTTCACAAGGGGAAGGCCCTACGGCGCGGCGACGGTGCAGACGCCGCCGCCGTTGAGGTGTGCCTGATCCACGATGCTCTGGGTGACGAACTCCTGGAGCGTGCGCAGGGCGTAGGCGCCGGGCTGGTAGACGACCGGCTGGCCCTGGGCGTCGCGCAGCTCGCCGCCGCCCAGGCCGCGCAGGTCGAGCAGCTCCTGGGACGCCAGCCCCTCCGGCGTGATGGCGTGGTTCGCGTCCGCGGTGGCGGCGATGGCCTCGAAGCGCAGCTGCACGCCGCGGTGGGTGCCCAGCCGGTCATAGAACATGTGCTCGGCGTGGATGGTGACCTCGGCTTCCGCCACGGAGCCCTCCGGCACGACGAGGCCCTGCGTTCCGTCCACGCCGTTGATGCAGTCCACCATCCGCGCGTTGACGGGGAAGCCCATGCGGAAGGTGTAGAGGCCCAGGGCGGGGTCGCGGTTCTGCGCGCGGCCCTCCACGAAGTAGCTGAAGCCGCGCTCGCGCATCATCGCCAGGTCGTCGGCGGACACGGACGCGCCGGCCACGGTGCGCGCCTCTGGCGGGCTCACCCGGAAGGCCACCCCGTAGCGCCCGGCCTCCAGGCCGGTGAGGCCGGTGAGGGGCACGTCCCCCTTCTGCACGTCCACCAGCAGGTGCTCCGTCGTGGCGTGCACGTCGCCGGCCGCGGAGGTGAGGGTGACGTCGCCCAGGGACACCAGGTACTTCGTGAACTGCACGGACCAGCCGTCCTGGAAGAGGTGATCCGCGTAGCCGCGCTGCGTCCCGTCCCCGCCGCTCAACGTCACCCGGACGTCGCCTCGCGCCACGGCGTCGCCGCAGCCGGAGGCCCCCAGGCCCAGCGCGCCCACGAGCAGGCCCTGGATCCACTTGCTTCGTTGGTTCATGTATCCGGTTGGTATTTGTAACTATGTTGCAAGTCAAGTCTGGGTTGCGATATCCACGGAGGGCCGCCGGGAGGTCCGCCTGCGTCAGGTGGACCCCGCCGTCCGAGGTCGTTGCCCGTGTTCATCCCGACGCTGGTGCTCTGGCTGTTGAGCGCGTCGCCCGAAGTGCCCGTGACGCCCCCCGTGCCCGTGGAGGCGCCGCCGCCCGTGATGCCGGCGGGCGCCCCGCCATTGACGGAGGCCGTGCGGGTGCTGCTGCGGCTGACCATCGACGCCAGTGGAGAGGTGGCCCAGGTGGAGGTGAGGGAGCCCGGGGGCGAGGCCTTCGACCGGGCCGCGATGGCGGCGGCCCTGCGGTGGCGCTTCGAGCCCGCGCGCCGGGGGGAGGAACCGCTGGAGGTCCGGGTGGACGTGCCGGTGACGTTCGAGCCGGTGGCTGGCGCCGAGTCGCAAGCGGTGGGCGAAGCCGCTGATGCGCAGCGCTCCTTGACCGTGCGGCCTGAGTCCACGGGAGCGGAGCCGCGGACGCCCGCGGAGCCGTCCGCGGCGGGCCTGCCTCCTGCGCCCATGAGTGCGGAGGGCCCGACGTCGGAGCGGCCGGAGTTGCCTCCTGCGCCCCCGGACGCGGAAGCGCCTGCGCCCGCGAAGCAGGAGCCGCCCTCGTTCTCCACCACGGTGCGTGGGCAGGCCGCCGCGCCGCCTCCTGTCGCGGTGGGGGACTTCCACATCGCGGTGGGGCAGCTCGCGGACGTGCCACGCAACTCGGCGACGGACCTGATGCTGCTGGCGCCGGGCGTGATGCTCGCCAACCACGGCGGGGAAGGGCACGCGGAGACCGTCTACCTGCGCGGCTTCGACGCGGGGGAGGGCAAGGACGTGGAGATCCGCCTGGACGGCGTGCCCCTCAACGAGGTCTCCCAGTCGCACGGCCATGGCTACGCGGACACGTACTTCATCATCCCGGAGCTGGTGCGGTCGCTGCGCGTGACGGAGGGGCCCTACGACCCGTCCCAGGGCGACTTCGGCGTCGCGGGCACCGTGGAGTACCAGCTGGGGCTGGAGCAGCGGGGCATCACCGCGTCCGCCAGCTACGGCAGCTTCGCGTCGCGCCGGCTGTCCCTGGTGTGGGGTCCGCCCGAGTCCACCGCCGCCACCTTCGTCGGCGTGCTGCTGCGCCAGGGGCACGGCTTCGGCCCCAACCGCGCGTACGCGAACGCGGGCCTGATGGCCCAGACGGAGCTGCGCCTGGGGCCGGAGACGAAGCTGCGCCTGTTCGGCGCGAGCTATGCCGCGCGCTACGGCTCCGCGGGCGTGGTGCGGGAGACGGACGTCGTGGACGCGCGGCTGCCTTGCGACACGGACGCGGACTCGCAGTTCTTCTGCCTCTACGACCCCAACCAGGGCGGCGCGAGCCAGCGCCACATCGCCTCCGTGGAGCTGACATCCCGGCTGGAGCGCGGAGGCCGCTTCGTGCAGCAGGCCTTCGCCGTCGCCCGGCAGATGCGCAGCCGCGAGAACTTCACCGGCTTCCTCCAGGACACGCCCCCCATCGGCGAGGACCAGCGCGGCGACAACACGGAGCAGTCCTATCAGGGCACCACCGTGGGCCTGCGCGGACGCTACACGCCGGGCCTCACCTGGGCGGGACAACCCCAACCGTTGGAGCTGGGCTACGTGGCCCGCTACGACAACGTGCACACCCGCGCGCGGCGCCTGCGCGACAACGGCGGTGCGCCCTACGCCACCGTCTTCGACAACCAGGTGCGCGTGACGAACCTGGGCGCGTACCTGTCCCTGCGGGGCGCGCCGCTGGAGTGGCTCACGCTGCGAGGCGGCGTGCGGGTGGACACGTTCCTGTTCGGCGTGGAGGACCTGAACCGGCCGGCGGAGGATCGGCAGGGGGCTCGCATCCCGGAGGAGTCCGTGGAGGCCTACGGCTTCTTCGCCAGCCCCCGCGCCAGCGCGGAGGTGCGCCTGACGCCGAGCCTCACGTGGCTGACCAGCGCGGGGCTGGGGGCGCGCTCCAGCGACGCGGCGGGCCTGTCCGACGCGGAGTTCGCGCCGTACGCGCGGGTGACGTCCGGAGAGACGGGCCTGGGCTGGCGGTGGAATGACGGCCCGTCCTCGCTGGAGCTGCGGAGCGCCGTGTTCGCCACGCGCGTGTCGCAGGACCTGGTGTTCAGCGAGACGACGGGCCGCAACCAGCCCATCGGCCCGTCGCAGCGGCTGGGCGCGTTCGGCAGCGCGCGCTTCCAGTGGGAGCAACGCCTGGACGTGCAGGCGAGCCTCGCGTGGGCCCGCGCGACGCAGCCGCTGCCTGGAGCGTCGCCCTGGCGGCTGTGGGACGGCACGGTGCTGCCGTACATCCCGCAGGTGCTGGGCCGCGTGGACGCGTCGTGGCGGGGCACCGCCACCGTGGCCCGGCAGCCGGTGGGGTGGAGCGTGGCGTTGGGGCACAGCGCCATCGGGCCCAAGCCCCTGCCGCTGGACCGCTACAGCGAGCCCATCTTCCTCTTCGACGTGGCGGCCCGCGCGCGCTGGCGCGCCGTGGAGCTGGGCCTGTCGGTGGAGAACCTGCTGGACTCGCGCTGGCGGGAGTCCGAGTTCAACTACGTGTCCAACTTCCGTGGCCCCGACGCGCCCGCGTCCCTGCTGGCCACGCGCCACTTCTCCGCCGGTGCCCCTCGCACCGTGCGCGGAACCCTCACCGTGTACCTGGACCTCCAGGAGGACCGGCCATGATGCGTCCCACCCGTCGTGCCTTCACGTGGATGCTGGGAGGAGCGCTCGCGGCGGGCTGCGGCCTGTCCGGCACGGGAGGCCGGAGCATCACCTTCCGCATGGGCCTGCGCACGGCGTTCGCGCCCGGTGAGCCCACCGCCGGCACCTTCACCACCGACACCGGCTGGCGCGTGACGCTCACCACCGCGCGCCTGGTGCTGGGCCCCATCTACCTGTTCGAGAAGGCCTCGCCCCTCCAGCCCCAGGCCCTGCTGCGCCGCCTGGGGGACGTGCTGCTGCCCACCGCGCACGCGCATGAAGGCGACTTCTTCTCCGGAGGCCGCGTGCTGGGCGAGTGGGACCGCGAGGTCGTCTTCGATCTGCTCGCGGACGCGGGACAGGCGCGCGTGCTGGGGCGCTCCCCGGGCATCGCGGGCGTGGCGCGCTCGCTGTCGCTGCTGCTCCAGCCGCCTTCGAGTGCCCTGGGGGCGGAGGCGGACGTGATGGAAGGGCGCTCCCTGTTCCTGGAAGGCCTCGCGACCCAGGCGGAGGCGCGCGTGCCCTTCCGCGTCGCGATGGACTTCCCGCCCCCCGTGGAGCTTCAGCGCGTGGACTTCGTGCCCATCGAGGTGGACCTGGACGACGAGGGCCTCTTCGTCCTGGAGCCGCAGCCGCACCGCTGGTTCACCGGCGCGCGGTTCGAGCGGCTGACGGTGCCCGCGAATGGGGCGCCGGTGGACGTGGGGACGGACACGCAGGTGTACCGCGCGCTGAGCGTCAACGTGCGCCGCTTCGACGCGTTCACGGGCGCGTGGGAGCCCGCGGGGTGAGCCCGCGGGCGCGGGCCCTTCACTCCTGGGTCCAGAACGGCGACAGCTGCAGGTCCACGCGCTCGAAGGGTTCGACGCGCACCTGCTCCTCGCCGACGAAGGTCTTCACCAGCACCCAGCGCTCGTGCTCCTGGCGGAACACCTCCACCACCCGGTGCACGGGGTTGATGACCCAGGCGTTGCGGATGCCCGCGCGGGCGTAGCGCGGCAGCTTGGCGGCCAGGTCCAGCTTCGCGGTGGCGGGCGTCAGCACCTCGCAGATCCAATCCGGCACGCGGTCGATGAACGCACCGTCGGGCAGCGTCGGCGGCCGTCCGCCCATCCAGCCCGCGAGGTCCGGCACGAGCACGTCCTGGCCCAGGAGCAGCCGGGGCTCGGAGGTCCACCACCAGCCCTCCGGCGCGCGGCCCAGCAGCGGCGTCAGGCCCTGCTTGCGCGCGATGGGCGGCGAGGAGACGTAGAGGACGCCATCGAGCGCCTCGCCCACCAGGTAGTGGGGCAACGTCTGCACTTCCTCGTAAGGGGCGAGCGTCTTGCGGGTGGCGGCGTTGCGCATGCGGTGGGCCTCCGAGTCCGAGAGAGACCGTCACCGTAGCGGGCAGTATTTCCCGCGGCATTGGACCGCCAGGGCGGCCCACCTTGTCCTGGTGGACGCACGCCCTTCCCACGGGTCGTGTGGGGCTTGCTATTCACGCTCCAGCACGAACTGGATGTGCTCCGAGGCCACGGGGCCGAACTGGAACAGGTGGATCTGATCCCCCGGCTCCGACGTGAACTTCACCGTGTGCGTGATGCCGGCGCAGATGAAGCGCGCGGGGGCGAGCACCGACGCCACGTCCGTCCCCGCCGTGTCGTTGGTGACCTTCGTGGGCACCTGCTGGTTCAGGTAGAGCGTGACGTGCTCGGCGCTCTCCGCGTCGGAGATGAAGCCCGTGTAGCCGCCGAAGCCCGCCTCACCGGAGCGCAGGGTGACGTCGTAGAGCGCGTGGCCGGTGTGCGTGTCGGGCGGGAAGTCGAAGGGCGTGCGGCCCGCGGTGACGGCCTCCGGCGTGTTGACGAGCGTGTGCGTGCACGCGTGCTCCAGCGCCGGGTCGCGCTCGCCGGTGGTGAAGTCCAGCGAGGTGTCTGACAGCGCGAGTCCGGCCGCGTCCTTCAGCGCCTCCAGCGACAGAACGTAGTGCGTGGAGACCTCCAGCGGCCGGGTGCTCTCCTCCGTGCGCGGCACGGTGACGGTGAGCGTGCGCGCGTCCTCGGACCAGGCGCCGGTGAGGACGCGGGCGGGGACGGTGGCGTCCGTGCGGTCATGCAGCGTGACCTGGGCGGCGGACACATCCATGGGCTCGCTGAACGTGAGCGTCAGCACCTTGCGGAAGGCGATGACCGGCGTCTGCCCGGACGCGTCCAGGTACATCTCCAGCGGGTAGACGTCCGGCTCGCCCTCGGAGGGACGCGAGGCGGTGACGGTGGCGGTGGACGTGGGCGTGCCCGCGTCCGTACCAGCATCGCTGCCCGCGTCCGTACCGGCATCACTGCCCGCGTCCGTGCCGGCGTCCGTCGAGCTGCCCGCGTCCGGCGTGACGATGGGGTCGTCGTCATCGCAGCCGGTCAGCGTGAGGGCGGCACAGGTGGCGAACAGGAAGGTGGCGGAGGAGAGACGCATCGGGGGAGTCCTTCATGCGGTGGAGGACGCGCCGTCGAGCGTCCTTCGGGTGGAAAGGTCCACGCCGGAGCACCCTTCCGAGGTGAGGTGCTCCGGCGCGGGAGCGGACCTGCTCAGGCCCGCGTCAGGGGACTACCGTCAGCACTGCGACCCGTCGCAGTTGTCATCGACGCCGTTGCCACAGACTTCCGTGGCCCCCGGGTTGATGCTCGCCGCCGTGTCGTTGCAGTCGAAGCGCTGCGTCGTGTAGCCGGAGGGCGGCGTGCACGCGGTGTAGACGGACACGGAGCTGTTGCCGTAACCGTCGCTGTCCGTGTCCTGGTAGTAGCGCGTGCGCGTGTCGTTGAGGAACTCCGGCACCACGGTGACCGTGTTGCCGGACGCGGGGCCCGCCGCGAGGATGTACGTCGTGCCCGCCGTCAGGTCATGGACGGACACGTGGACGAGCGTGCAGCCGGAGGCCGACACGGTGTGCGACAGCGCGGCCGGAACCGTCGCGCTGGTGCTGCCGTTGACGACGGTGAAGGCCACGTTCTTCGTCCGGTAGAACGCGTAGGAGCCGGTCGTGGCCGGCACGTACGTGACCGAACCCTCGGCGCTGGACGGCAGCGTCAGGTCGTAGGCCTTGTGCTTCGTACTGATGGAGGGCGCGCTGGTGACGCGCGTGGCGCTCGCCGTGATGGCCACGTGGTCCGTGGGGCTGCCCGCGTGGGTGCACGCGTGCGAGGTGATGCTCGAGCCCAGCGACGTGCAGCCGGCCTCCAGCTCCTGCGAGTCCTGCGCCTCGAAGGAGGCCTCCGGCGCCTCCTCCATCGGTCCGCAGGCCGTGAGGCCGAGCGACAACAGCGCGCCCAGCGCGATGCGCTTCATCTTCAACATGGGTGCTTCCTTTCGGGATGCCGGGCGCGGCGGGGTGCCAGGCGGCCAGTGACCGCCGGTGCGCCCGGTGGCTCACTCATGCCGTAAATGCAACTTGGTTGCAATAATGGCCAGGCGATTCAGGCCGTCACTGGAGGTGCTCGATGACGAGCCCCAGCTCGGTGCTCGCGGTGGGGCCGAAGGTGACGGTGTACTGGACCTTGTCCGTCAGCTCGTAGCCGGCCATGTGCTTCAGGCCCTCGCAGAAGGCGCCGGTGGCCTGGGTGGCCACGGGCTCCACGACGCGCTCGCCCTCCTTCAGGGTGACGGCGATGTCGGGCGTGCTCAGGTAGAGGACGAAGTCTCCGGAGGCCCAGGCCTTGAAGCTGAAGGTCCCCACGGACTGGCCGTTCTCCGGGCGCAGCTTGACGGTGTAGTGCGTGTGGAAGTCATCCACGCGCGGCTGCCGCTCCGGGGACGCGGTGACGGTGGCGAAGGGGCCGTGGGTGACGTGGAAGCAGGCGTGCTCGCCGTTGTCTCCGAAGTCGAAGCCCTCGCGCGGCACGTAGTTCGGGTCCGTCACGCAGGACAGGCCCTGCTCGCTGGCCAGGTAGCCCCGGTCGCAGTGGCACCAGTCACCCTCGGACTCGCGGTGGATGTGGCCATGGGGAGCGCATGGGTCGCCCTGCTCCTGGGGCGTGCCGTCAGGGGCGGGCGGAGCGTCGCCACCACAGGCGGTCAGGGCCGCGAGGCCTCCGGCCAGGAGGAGTGCTGGAAACGGGATGCGCATGGGAGGGCTGCCTCATCGGAATCCGTGATGTAGATGCAACTGAGATACAAAAGTTTTCGGATGTTGGGAAGGCCCGTGGGCCTTGGAGGTGTCCACGGGCCTTCACTCACCCGGGGTTACTCCTCGGCGTGGTCGTGCCCCGTCTCCTCGACGATGAGGAGGAAGGTGGCGGGCTGGGGAACGATGGCCGCGAAGTCCACGCGGTAGTCGACGCCCCCTTCCAGGTCGGCCGTGACGGCGGTGCGCAGGCTGCCGCACACCTCCTGCGGGATGTTGTAGCGGCACTCCAGGCCGACTTCTTCATTCGTGGCCGCGTTGACGACGCGGACCGCGCGGTAGCCAGAGGTGAGGAAGGCGTACTCGGTGGACTCTTCCGGGGTGAAGATGACGGAGCCCGCGTAGCCGAGCGTCCACTGCTGGTAGGCGACGGCCGGCAGGGTGACGTTGTACGCGGTGTGCCCCACGCTCACGTCCACGAAGGACGGGCCGCCGAAGGGCGCGGCGGTGACGGACTCGAAGGGACCGTATTCGGCGTGGAAGCAGGAGTGCTCGGCGACCTCCGCCAGCTCCTCCGTGTCCTGGCAGGCGGCGAGCAGCTCCGACTGCTGGGTGACGGGGGCCTGCGGCTCCGGCGCTTGCGCCTCTTCGGTACCGCAACCGGCGAGCAGGAAGACGGCGCCAACGGCGAGCAGGGCCTGGGGATGCTTCAACATGATGGGGACTCCTTGGGTGGGTGCTGCGGGTGAGAGCGGGGGGGCTAGGAGCGGTCCGGGCGCAGGACGAGCCAGGGGACGCGCACCTCGCCCGAGGGGAGGCGCTCGGGCGGGAGCTGGAGGTGGGCGCTGTGCGCGCTCGGGGTCAGGCGGGAGGCGCGCTCCCAGGCGTCGCGGAAGGACGCCTCGTCCGGGAAGGTGACGCGCGTCACGCAGCCGGCGGCGTAGCAGTGGGGCGGCTCCGCCTGGATGGGCTGCACGTCCTGGGCGATGCGCGCGTGCCATGCGTCCAGCGCGGCGCGAGCGTCCTGCGTCCACGGCTCCGCGCTGTCACCGGACGCGGTGAGCTCCGCGAGCACCGCGTCACGGCGGGCCCCTGGATCCGGGTGGTCCGCGCGCAGGGCCCGCACCAGCCGCACGCGCGTGTCGGGCAGCACCCGCCGCGCGCGGTCCCGGAGCTCTGGCTGCGGAGGCCCCTTCACCTTCAGCGCCGCTTCGAGGAACGCCTCCGGCGACGGGCTCGCCAGCGGCTCGCTGAGGGTGGGCGCGGGCTCGCGGACGGGCGTGAGGGGAGGGGGCAGGGCCTCCACCCTCGGGAGAGGGGCCGGTGCCAGCTGGGGCACGCCGGGCGGGGCGGGGACCGGCTCGGCCTGGAGGTCCAGGGGCCGGTGGAGCCAGGCCACCGCGAGACACGACAACACGACGCCCGTGCCTCCGACACTCCAGACGATGCGGTTCATGGGGTCCCCTCTGGACGCACCTGTGGCGGTGCGCGCGCCACCTCGCCTTCCCGCGAGCGGCCCGCAATAAATGCCACCGGGAGTCACATGCAATCAAGTTGCATTTAAGGGGCGGTGTCCGGGGCTTGTCGTGCCGGCGGGTGTGTCACCCCGATTCCACGGGGCAGGGCTTTGCCTGGCGCCCCGTCATGCCAAAAGGGAGGTGCGTCACGTGCCCATGGGCGCGGACGACACCTCCCTCAACTGGCACGCGGTATGGGGAACGGCGGCGGAGCACACGCTGGAGGCGCAGGCCATCGACAGCGAGTCCCGCGAGCGGCGCGGACCGGGACGTCATCCTCGTGGGCGAGGACAACAGGGTCTGCACGCACGCGTCCTGGAGTCAGCTGAAGGCCGTGTCGCCCGCGGTGACGTGCGAGGTGGTCCGTCAGGCGGCCGAAGCCGCTAGAAGCTCGTCGGGGACGCCGGCCAGCTCCGCGTTCTCCTCGGCCACTTCCTCGGCGGTGCGCGCCTGGACGGTCAGGGCCTGCACCCAGAGTTCCAGGATGTCCATGAGCGCGCTGCGCGTCTCGCCCTGGAGCGGGGACAGGAGCTTCGCCATGCGCTCCTGCACCTGCGCGTTGAGCTCGTCCGTGAGCTCGCGGCCCGCGTCGGTGAGGCGCACGCGCACGCGTCGCCGGTCATGCCGCACGGAGCGCTCGCGGCGCACGAGGCCGCCCGCTTCCAGGCGATCCACCAGCCGGCTCAGGCGCGGCATGGCGAGTCCTCCCAGGCGCATGGCGAGCACGCCCACGGGCAGCAGGCTCTCCGCGCGCAGCCACCAGAGCGCCTGGAGCTCCATCGGCTCCCAGCGGGGATGGGACAGGGCGGCCAGGGGGCTCGCCAGCGAGCCGCAGCGGGCCGCGTCCACGAGGAGGTTCCGCCACCGCGCCACCTGCACGCGCACATCCACCGAGAGTTCCGTCATGCACCCCTCCGTGCCGTGGACCCGCGCCCGCGTCCGGCCCCGCGGGCATCGCTCCCGGCGTCCCGCGGGCTCCAAGGTCCCGCGAAGCACTCAACGGGAATACGTGACGGACATATCGCTCCGGTTTCTGACCGGATTTTCGCGGGCCCGCGACGGAGGCGCCTTACTCTCCGCTCGCCGCCTTGCGCTTCGCGCTGCGCGCCTTGGCGTGCGCCTTGTCGAAGCCTTCGTAGAAGCGCACGGCCTGCTCACCCACCATCTGGATGTGCTGGTTGTTGAGGTACGCCGTGATGGGCGCCGCGACCAGCGGCATCGCGCGGCCCAGCGTCGTCATGCCGCCCTTCGTGAGCAGCAGCGCCGCCAGCTTCCCCAGCACCTTGGGCCCGGAGCGGTGCAGCGGCCCCAGCCCGTTGGCGTAGCCGAACAGGTCCAGCAGCTCACCGCGCGCCCGGTCCGTCTTGAGGTTCGCCTTGTAGAGCGTGGCCACGTCCGTGAGCAGGATGATCTGCAGGTACGCCATGAACGTCAGGTCCGCCGGCAGCGAGATGAGCCCGAACACGCCGCTCACGCCGCCCACCATGCCCGCGAGGCTCTTCTTCTCATCCACCAGCCGCTGCGCCAGCTCCTTGGTCGTCGCGGACGGGTAGCGCTTCTCCAGCGCCGCCACGCGCACGCGCGCCCGGCCAATCTCCCCCTGGATGAGGTCCGACAGCCGCAGCGCCCCCAGCTTCTTCAGCTCCGCGGGGGTCAGCTTCTTCATGAAGCCCAGCCGCTCCGTCACGCCGTCGTAGAAGGCCATGTCCTCCTCCTTGTGGGCCGCGAGGCTCGCGGCCCGTCGTCTCTAGTAACCCCGTTCAGCCAGGTACAGGTCCACGAGCGCGCCCTCTTCGTACCAGGCGTGTCGCATCTCCGACTTGAACCACCGCGAGTCCGGACGCGCCGAGCGCACCTCCAGCTTCACCCGGTTGGGCCCCGTGTCGATGACCGCCGCGCGCGCCTTGCACGCCGCGCCCGGCTCCTCGCCGAAGCCACCCTCCAGGCACACCTCGTCCCCCACCGACAGGCGCCGGGCGTACTCCTGGGCCAGGTAGAGGGCGTCGTCACAGCCGCCGCGCACGGAGGCCTTCCCCAGCGCCGCGCAGCGGTCCTGGGCGGGCGCGCGGATGACCGGCACGTTGGAGACGAACGCGTCCTCCTCGTTGGGGTCGCGCTGATACGGGCCCACCTGCTTGCACCCTGCCACCGCCACCAGGACCGTCAGGCCCGCCCACGTCCACTTCATCGCGTCATCGCCTCCGGGACGCGCGTCGCCACGCCCCCCGCGCCTACAGGGAAAGGGCGGGAAGCATGGCAGACAGGGCTGGGAGCGGCAAAAGGTGCCGGAAGGACCCCGCGGGCGTCCCTACGCGATACGGCGCGCGGGCCCGGGGATTTCCTCGGTGACGCCAGGGACCGCCCGGTTCTTGCCGTCCACGAAGACGACGGTGGGCTTCCAGTTCGCGGCCTCCGCCTCCTCGACCTCCGCGAAGGTGGCCAGGATGACCAGGTCGCCCGGCTGGTTCAGGTGCGCGGCGGCGCCGTTGATGCAGATGACGCCGCTGCCGGACTCGCCCTCCAGGGCGTACGTCTCCAGGCGGGTGCCGCGCGTGACGTTCCACACCGCGACCTTCTCGAAGGGGAGGATGTCCGCCGCCTTCAGCAGGTCTTTGTCGATGGTCACCGAACCCTCGTAGTCGAGGTCGGCCTGGGTCACCGTCGCGCGGTGGATCTTGGACTTGAAGAGGATGCGGCGCATGGGGGGCCCTCGGGAAGCCGCGCAACCGTAACGGCTCCCCTGCCCGGGGACAACATCCCCGGTATCCCACCGCCTGCCCCCCTGCATGCCCTGCCTACTTCGTGAAGTTCACCAGCTGGCTCAGGTTCAGGGGCACGGACTGCTCGTCCGACGTCAGGTTGCCCGTCAGGCTCACCTGCGCGTTGCCGCCCGAGCGCAGGGCCATGGCCGCGGACGCGGCGCTCGCGAAGTTGATGGTGAGCGGCAGCGTCACCTGCTTCGTCCCGCTGCCGTCCAGCATGCCCAGGTTGCCCGTGGACAGGTTGCCCACGTTGGCGCCCGCCACCTTGAGCGCCCCGGTGATGCCCGCCACCGGCAGGGGGAAGGCGTTGCGGTTGGTGATGGCCAGGGGGAACTCCACCGTGGCCCCGCTGATGGTGACGTTGGTGATGCGCGGCGCCTGGAACTGCACCTGGGGAATCTTGGGGACGGGGAACGTGCCCTCCTTCTCCAGGGGGAACTTCAGCACGCCCAGCGGCGTCTGGATGCCCAGCGAGCCCTGCGCCCGGAAGGCCGCCACGTCCTTGTTGAGGAACGTGGTCACCACCGGCGCGACGTCCGCGAACTTCACGTTGGCGGGGAAGACAATCTGGCTCTTGCCGTTGGACTTGAGGTTCAGGCCCTCCTTCGGCTTGCCGGCCACCAGCTGCTTGCCCTCCACGAAGAAGGCGTAGTCCACCGACGCCAGCTTCAGGCCCAGGCTGTTGGGGTTGTCCAGCTCGTACACCAGGTCCACCGTGGCGTCGGACAGGGAGGCGTTCGCCAGCCGGGCCGTCTTGAACTTCAGCGTGGGCTTCTTGAAGGCGCCGTTGAGCAGGCTCTGCAGCGCCGCGCAGCCGGAGAGCGTGGTGAGCGACAGGGCGAAGAGGACCAGGAACGCGCGTTTCTGTTTCTTCATGGGCATGGGCGTAGCAGAGGACGCCCCACGTTCGCGCGGATTCAATCGCAGCGCGTGCCGGGGCTGTGACGGGTGCACCTTCGACACGCCAATGGTATGCGCCAGGAGGACTCCCCCGTGCTGGAGGTTGGCCCCTCGTGACAGGTGGTATCTTGTCTCACCCCCTCGCGCTGGCGGTGCTGGCGGCGCTGTCACTCACGGGCTGCTCCCAGGCCGGGTCCGGGGCCGGCGCTTCCGGGACCGCGCCCGCGCGGCAAATGGCCCTGAAGCCGTGCCGGCTGGACGGGGTGGCCGCGCAGACGCTGTGCGGCACGCTGGAGGTCTTCGAGGACCGGGCCGCGGCGAAGGGGCGCAAGCTTCCCCTGCGCGTGGTGGTGGTGCCCGCGCTCGCGTCGCAGCCGAAGGAGGAGCCGCTGTTCTTCCTCGCGGGTGGCCCCGGGCAGGCGGCGTCCCGCACGCGCATCCTGCCCGCGCTGGAGCGCATCCGGCGCCAGCGCGACATCGTGTTCGTGGACCAGCGCGGCACGGGGGACTCGCACCCGCTGGACTGCGAGGCCTTGAACCCGTCGCGCACGTCGCTGGCGGAGCGCTTCGAGGACCGCGAGGACGCGGACGTGATTCCCCAGTGCCGCAAGGGCTGGGACGCGGACGAGCGGCTCTACACCACGTCCATCGCGATGGATGACCTGGACGACGTGAGAGCGGCGCTGGGCTACCGGCAGGTGAACCTGTGGGGCATCTCCTACGGGACGCGCGCGGCGCTGGTGTACATGCGCCAGCACCCGGACCGCGTGCGCACCGCCATCCTGGATGGCGTGGCCCCCATGGGGCAGTACCTGCCGCTGTACGCCGCGCGCGACGGCCAGCGCGCCCTGGACCTGCTGCTGGACGCCTGCGCGAAGGACAGCGTCTGCGCGAAGGCGTACCCGGACCTGCGGGCGCGCACGGAGGCGCTGCTCGCGAAGCTGGAGGCCGCGCCCGCGAAGGTGCACCTGGCGCACCCGCGCACGGGCGTGATGGAGGACTTCACGCTCACCCGGCGCGTCTTCCTGTCGGAGATGTTCTCGCTGCTCTACAGCCCGGACGTCGCGTCGCTGGTGCCGCTGATGCTGGACCGCGCCACGAAGGATGACTGGACGTCCTTCGTCGCGCTGTCGCTGGGGCTCACGGATGAGGTGGCCCGCACCACCAGCCGGGGCATGTTCCTGGCGGTGGTGTGCGCGGAGGACGCGCCCTTCTTCACGGAGGAGGACGCCGAGCGCGAGGCGAAGGGCACCTGGTTCGGCTCGCGCATGGCGCTGGACGTGAAGCGCGCGTGCGCGAAGTGGCCCCAGGCGAACGTGCCCAGGAGCTTCCGTGAGCCGGTGAAGTCGGACATCCCCACGCTGCTCTTGTCCGGCGAGCTGGACCCGGTGACGCCGCCGTCCTGGGGCGAGGAGGCGAAGCGGACGCTGACGCACAGCCTGCACGTGGTGGTGCCGGGGCTGGGGCACAACACGGTGGGCGCGGACTGCGCGCGCACGCTGATGGCGGAGGTGCTCACGCGCGGCAGCGTGGAGGGCCTGACGCCGGACTGTGGCGCGGGCCTCAAGCGGCCGCCCTTCTTCACCTCCTTCGCTGGCCCCGTGCCGTAGGACTTTCAAGCGCCCATGATTGAAGCCAGGAACCTGCACAAGCGCTTCGGCTCCGTGACGGCCGTGCACGACGTGTCCTTCACCGCGGAGGACGGCGTCATCACGGGCCTGCTCGGGCCCAACGGCGCGGGAAAGACGACGACGCTGCGCATGCTCTACACGCTGGTGCGCCCGGACGGCGGCACCGCCACCGTGGACGGCGTGGACGTGGCGCAGAAGCCGGAGGTGGCCCGGAGAGCCCTGGGCGTACTGCCCGACGCGCGCGGCCTCTACCCGCGCCTCACCGCGCGCGAGCACGCGCGGTACTTCGGCGAGCTGCACGGCCTGTCCGGCGCTGGCCTGGACGCGCGCGTGGAGGAGCTGGTGGAGCTCCTGGACATGAAGGACATCGCGGACCGGCGCACGGAGGGCTTCAGCCAGGGCGAGCGCGTGAAGGTGGCGCTGGCGAGAGCGCTGGTGCACGGGCCTCGCAACGTGCTCCTGGACGAGCCCACCAACGGCCTGGACGTGATGGCCACGCGCTCCGTGCGCACGCTGTTGCGCAAGCTGAAGGCGCAGGGCTGCTGCGTGGTGTTCTCCAGCCACGTGATGCAGGAG
Source organism: Corallococcus exercitus (assembly GCF_042231735.1). GTDB lineage: Bacteria > Myxococcota > Myxococcia > Myxococcales > Myxococcaceae > Corallococcus > Corallococcus exercitus_B. The sequence goes on along the minus strand of NZ_CP102577.1, from coordinate 6,060,328 downwards.
GTGGCCGCGCTGTGTGACCGCATCGTGGTGGTGGCGCGCGGGCGGGTGGTGGCGGACGGGACGGCGGACGCGCTGCGCGCCTCCACCGGCAAGGACAGCCTGGAGGAAGCCTTCGTGAGCGTGATTGGCAGCGAGCAGGGGTTGCGCGAATGAGGGGCCAGGTCGGAACGGTGCTGCGCAAGGAGGTGCGCGACCACCTGCGGGACCGGCGCACGCTGGGCTCGGCCATCCTGTGGCCGCTGTTGGGCCCGCTGGTGTTCCTGGTGATGTTCAACGTGATGGCCTCCTGGTACCGGCAGGACCGGCCGCTGGAGATGCCCGTGGTGGGCCGCGAGCACGCGCCCAGCCTGATGGCTTTTCTTGAACGCTACGGCGCCAGGCTGTCGGAGGCGCCCAAGGACTACGAGGCGCTGGTGCAGGCCGGCAAGCTGGACGTGGTGCTGGTGGTGCCGGAGGACTACGCGCAGGACTTCTCGGACGGGCACACCGCCGCGGTGCGGCTGGTGGTGGACAGCTCGCGCAACAAGGCCCGCCAGTCCGTGCAGCGCGCGCAGCGGATGCTGGCGGCGTACTCGCAGCAGACCGGCAGCCAGCGCCTGTTCGCGCGCGGCGTGTCCCCGGAGTTGGCGGTGCCCGTGCGCGTGGACGAGCTGGACCTGTCCACGCCCGAGCGCACCGCGGCCACGGTGCTCACCACCATCCCGCTGTTCCTGGTGATGGCGGCGTTCGCGGGCGGCATGCAGCTGGCCAGCGACACCATGGCGGGCGAGCGCGAGCGCGGCTCGCTGGAGCCCCTCTTGCTCAACCCCGCCCCGCGCGGCGCGGTGGTGGCGGGCAAGTGGCTGGCCACCTGCGCCATGGCGGCCACGGGCGTGCTGTTGTGTCTGGTGGGCTACTTCCTGGTGGTGAAGCGCGTGCCGCTGGAGGACCTGGGCGTGCGCGCCCGCTTCGACGCGCCGGCCGCGCTGGGCATGCTGGCCGCGGTGCTGCCGCTGGTGCTGGCCGCGTCCGCCGTGCAGATGTGGGTGTCCACCTATGCACGGTCGTTCAAGGAGGCGCAGACGTACCTGTCGCTCCTGATGGTGCTGCCCACGCTGCCCGGGATGCTGCTGGCGCTGTCCCCCATCCAGACGCAGACGTGGATGTTCGCGGTGCCGGTGCTGGGACAGGAGCTGCTCGCGGGCGAGGTGATGCGCGGCGAGTCGCTGGGCCCGGCGCCCTTCGTCCTCGCGCTCCTCTCCTGCGTGGTGGTGTCGGCGGTGGCGCTGCACTTCACCACGCGTCTGTTGTCCCAGGAGCGCATCATCTTCGGCAGGAGCTGACCTGGTGATCCTTCGCGACGTTACAGATGAAGACCTCCCCATCTTCTTCGAGCACCAGCGGGACGCGGTCGCGCTGCGAATGGCCGCATTCCCGTCGCGGGAACGCGATGCCTTCCTGACCCACTGGCGCACGAAGGTCCTCCGCCCCGAGAACGTCACCCGCACCATCGTCGTTGACGGCGTGGCCGCTGGGTACATGGGCAGTTGGGAACAGGACGGCAAGCGCCTCATCGCCTATTGGATGGGTCGCGAGCACTGGGGCAAGGGCATCGCGACACGGGCGCTCTCGGAGTTCCTCGTGCTCGAGCCGGTTCGTCCGCTCCATGCGTGGGTCGCTGTCCACAACGTCGGGTCGATCCGCGTCCTCGAGAAGTGTGGCTTCCGCACGGTGGCCCGGGAGCACCCGCAGCACGCGGACGGAGTGGCCGAGGTCCTCATGGCGCTGGGGCCGAAATAGGGAGCAGGCAGGCTCGGGCGTCTCGAGTGTCTTCAGGGCGCCGCTTGGCCCGCGTGTTCGCGTGACAGCGCTGGCGAAGTGCCGTCCAATGTTTCGCGATGACGCTCGAGCGTGAACGAGAAGCCTTGCTGCCCTTCGCCCCGGCCTCGGTGGCCTCCACGGAAGGGGAACCGCGGTTCGGGACGTATCAGGGAGAGCTGCCGGAGGTGGACCTGCCCCGGCTCCTGGGGAAGTGGGCCCCGGGGCGCACCACGCGGCTGCTCAAGCGCAAGCGCTGGCACTACACCTTCGTCGCCACGCAGGAGGTGGCGGCCCTCTTCGCGGTGGTGGACCTGGGCTACACGGCCAACGCCTTCGCGGTGGCGGTGGACCTCCAGGAGCGCAAGCCCCTGTGCGACGTGAGCTTCCTGGGCGTGCCCGGGCCGCTCGCGGAGGTGAGCGACAAGCCGGGCGCGGGGCTCGTGGCGGCCTTCCGCACGCTGGGCGGCCGCATGTCCGTGAAGCGCGGCGAGTCCGACGAGCGCTACCAGGTGGAGGTGGACGTCAGCCGCATGCGCACGCAGTCGCTCCAGTCCTTCCAGTGGAACGGCGAGCTCCTGGTGGCGGGCGGCCCGCCGGCCCTCACCGTCATCGCGCCGGTGCAGGGGGACGGCCTGGTCAACGTCACCCAGAAGCGCAGCGGCCTCTTGGCCTTCGGCAGCCTGGAGGCGGGCGGCCGGCGCTTCCGGTTGGATGGCGGCGTGGGCGGCATGGACTACACGCAGGGCTACCTGGCGCGGCACACCGCCTGGCGCTGGGCCTTCGCGGCCGGGCGGCTGGCGGACGGCACGCCCGTGGGGCTCAACCTGGTGGAGGGCTTCAACGAGGGCGCCACCGAGGCCAACGAGAACGCCGTCTGGCTGGGCGACCGGCTCTACCCCGTGGGCCGCGCGCGCTTCGAGTACGACGCGAAGGAGCTCCTGGACCCGTGGCGCCTGACGACGGCGGACGGCGCGGTGGACCTGCGCTTCAAGCCCATCTACGTGCACCGCGAGGAGCGCAACCTGCGCCTGGTGGTGAGCCACTTCGCCCAGCCCGTGGGCTTCTTCGAGGGCACCCTGCGCGTGGGCGGCCAGGAGCTGAAGCTGTCCAACGTCCCTGGCGTCACCGAGGACCAGGACATGCTCTGGTAGCGGCCGGGCGTGCGGAGGCCGCGAAGCCCGGGGACGTCCTGCGTGTTCCTGGAGGATGCGGCGGAGGGCGCGGTGTAGGCTCCTCGCGCCCTTTTTCGCCTGAGGAGGACTCCGCGCCATGTCCTGCCCGCACTGTGGTCAGTCGCTTCCTGAAGGCCCGTCGTCGCGGACGTGCCCCCACTGCGGCGGGGACGTGAACGCGCCCGGGTCGCCGGTGATGGACGAGGTGGCGGACAAGGCGCAGCGGGCGGCGGACTCGGCGGGCCGCGCGGTGCAGGACGTGCTGGACGACCCGAGGCTGCGCGAGCGGCTGCCCGGGGGCTCGCTGCCGCTGCTCGGCTCCGGCCTGGTGGCGGCGGCGGTGGTGGTGCCCGTGCTGCCCTTCTTCGACGGCGGGCTGGGGCTGCCGTGGGCGGCGCTGATGCTGGTGGGCAGCGGCATGCTGTTCGCGCGCGAGTGGGTGGCCGCGGGCCGGACGCTGCCGCCCGCGGTGGCGCCCCTGGTGAAGTGGGCCGCGCATCCGGCGTTCCTGCCGATGTTCACCGCGCTCACCGTGACGCAGGCGTTCCTGTCGCTGGGGCTGGGCGTGGCGGCGCTGTTGTGGGTGCTGGCGGCGGTGGTGCTCGCCTCCGTGCAGTGGCGGGCCTTCAAGGCGTCGTCGCTGGCGGAGCCGTCGCTCACCCGGCGGCCCGGGGACGTGCGGCTGAAGCGGTGGGTGTTCGCGGGCGTGGCCGCGTGCGCGCTGGGGCTGCTGTTGCCGTGGAGCTCCGGGTGGACGGGCTCGCTGGTGCCCACGATGCACCTGCAGCGCGAGCGCAACATCACCATCGACGACAACTTCGCCTGGGACATCCAGGACCACGACACGTGGAAGTTCAACACGCTGGTGTTCCCGTCCTCCGCGCAGGGAGCGGGCACGGGGCGCGGCCGGCTGGGCGCGACGGGCGTGGTGCTGGGGCTCCTGGCGCTGGGCGTGCTGGGGTCGGTGCGGCGCGCGCGGGAGGCGCTGCCCCCGGTGGTGCCGGCGGTGCTCGCGGGCCTCATCACCGTGTGGGCGCTGACGGGCCTGTCCTCGCGGCCCGGGCCGTGGCTGTTCCTGCTGGGCATCCTCGCGGTGGACGTGGCGGTCGCGCGCGAGTGGCTGGGGCCCCGGAGCGCGGTGCCTCCGGGGCAGCCGCCCGCGTCAGCGTGACGCGTCCGCGCGGCCCTGGACGATGGCGCGGAAGGAGCGGCTTCGCAGCTCCTCCAGCGTCAGGCCGGTGGCGCGGGCCTCCTCTTCCGTGAGGGCGCCGCAGGCCAGGCCGCGCAGGAAGAAGTTGAGCAGCCCCTGGCCGGTGGCGGCGTCGTCGAACACGTCGCCCAGCAGGGTGGCCTGGGCGGCCTTGTCCACGAAGGCCTTGAGGCGCTGGGACGCGGGCTCCAGGCCCTCCAGGAAGAAGGCGTAGACGGCGGCGTAGCGCACGGGGAGCTGGGCGGGGTGCAGGTCCCAGCCCTGGTAGTAGCCGCGCTCCAGCGAGTGTCGCGTGTGCCGGTACGCCGTCTGCCACGCGCGGTGCACGGCGTCGGTGTTCTCGCGCCGCTGCGTGGGGAGCAGCGCGGTGTCGCCCTGCTTGCGGTGGGGGCCCACGGGCATGACGTTGGTGGCGCCGTCGGACAGGCGCACGCCGCTGCCCGCGAGGAGCACCTGCACGGTGTCGCGCAGGAAGTCGCAGGCGGGGTGGAGCATGTGCTGCATGTGCGCGCTGACGTCCAGGGCGGCGGTGTAGTCGTAGACGCCCAGGTGCACGTGGGAGCAGCGGCCCTCACCGGCCTCCACGAGCGAGCGCAGGTGGGGCCGGCCGCGCGCGTCGAAGAGGGCCTGGGGCGTCTCCACCATCAGCTCCAGCGAGAGCGCGCCGGGGGGCAGGTGGTGGGCGGCCTCCAGCTCCGACAGCAGCTTCGCCAGGGCGGTCACCTGTTCGGGCACGGTGACCTTGGGCAGGGTGACGACGAAGGACGGCGGCAGCCTGCCACCGGATTGCTCCAGCAGCGTGGTGACGAAGAGGTCCAGGGTGCGCGAGGCGCGGGCGTAGAGCTCTTCGGTGAAGGACTTCACGCGGATGCCGATGAACGGAGGGAGCGAGCCCTGCTCCAGGCCCCGGGCCACCTCCGTGGCGGCGGCGACGGCGTGGGCGTCCTCCTCCGCGTCGGGGCGGTGGCCGTAGCCGTCCTCGAAGTCGATGCGGAAGTCCTCCACGGGCTCGCGTTGGAGCTTGTCCACGACGCGGTCATGGACGCGCTGGGCGAAGCCGCCGCGCTGGGGCAGGCCCAGGCCGTGGGCGAGCTGGGAGCCGTCGGCGGCATGGTCGCGCAGCGCCGCGAGCGCCAGGTCCCCCATCTTCCGCGCGGTGCCCGCGCGGAAGAGGTGGGCGCCGCCGTACACGGTGTGCACGGGCTGGCGCCGGGAGGACTCGCCCGGGTACGCATGGGCGAACGCCACGTTGGCGCGGCGCAGGGCCTCACGGGAGGCGGCGGAGGCTTCGGGCGTGAGCGTGGTCTTCATGGGGCGGGGGATTCGGGAGCGGTAACGAACAGACGTTTCAGCCAGGTCATGAAGCGCTGGGCGAGTTCGTGGTCCGCTTGGAGATAGCGTTTGGCTACAGCTTGCCCCAGCGGTGTGCCGGGCTCCTCTTGCCAGGCGAGCCAGGTGTGAATAGCGGCCTTGGAGCGATAGGTCGGCTTGAAGCGCTGCTCGGGGAGGCTGTCCAGGGCCTTGAACGCTGCAGGCAGGAGCGCGTCGGAATAGGCAACCAACTGCTGAAGGAAGTCTTCCAGGATTCCGGTGAGCTGGTTGTTGGGCATCATCCAGATTCCGATGCGCGGTAGGTCTCCTTGAGCGGAAAGGATGACGCCATCAGCATCGGGCTGGCCTGGAAGCTCGGTGTAGCCGGCATGCTCCAGTGCTTCACAGACCGACTTCCATCGTTGCAGCAAGTTCTCATCCGCATCGATGACAACGCCGATTGTCTCTACGCCGTGGGTGCGCGGGCGGGTTCTTAAATGCCTGCGCAGGCGCTCGTAGCCGTCTTTGGATTCAACTTCGAAATGTTGTTTGTTTTTGAAGTCGTGGTGATTGCATAGATGGTAGATGACCTGCTCGTCATCCTTCCCTTCCACCAGAAGAACTCTTGCTGGGTCGGAAGGCATCAGCGAACCTCAATGGAGTCCTGCGCAATTGTTTCCAGGTCTTGTTCGTCAAAGACGGCGACTTTGATGTCATCGCCTTTCTGGGCAAGACTGATGAGCATTCCTTCTTCCGGATGTGAAGAGGCTGCCTTTTGAAAGGCTGTGATGCAATCCCAGTTGTGCGTGGTTGCGAAGACCTGCACATTGAGCTGGCTGGCAGCTTCGAAGATGAATCGCCAGAGTTGTTCCTGGACGGAATAGTGAACTCCGTTCTCCACCTCGTCTACTAGAAAGAGCCCGTCCTTGGAGCTTACAAGCCCCAAGGCGAGTTCAAATATACGGCTCATTCCGTCGCCCATACTGTGAAGTGGCTCTGCGGCAGGACGCCCCCTCCTACCGATGACGGCGTAGCGCAGTCCTTGCTGCTTGGGGTCTTCGACGAGGGAAACCCGCTCAATGTCTGGCGCGATGATGCGCAGAGCTCGAAGCATGGATTGTTCGTTCGAAGTCAGGACAATGCCGTCCCACAATGTCCCGATACTTGCCCCGCTGATACCGCGGGCCGGCAAGAGATTGCAGCTTAGAGAATTTCCTGCGTCTTCGAATTGTCCCTGGAAAATATCCGAGAAGTTGTTGGAATTGATTTCGCCCAGCGTGCGCAGGGATGCGAAATATATGGGGACGTTGCCTTGGCTGACGCGCAGCACGGGAATCATGTGCTGGGCATCTTCGGGAGGGGGCTCATCCCCGGCGTAGAAGAGCCCGTCAAGAGGTAGAAACGACTTTGGCGTGACGGCCATTCGCCCTGTTTGAATCAGCAGGGAGCTTTTATCCGCTAGGGGACCAAGCTTGATAGACGTCGTCCGTCCGGACTGTGTCGATTCGAAAAACGCCCTGTCGATGTCAATTTGGGAGGATGCTTTTTCCCTTGGCGACGATCGGCGGAACTCTTGCCGACGCTCCAGTAAATCTCTGATCTCCCATGGGGCATCCACGCTGGCTGCATAGACCTTGAGTGCCTCCAGCAACGTGGTTTTGCCCACGTTGTTCTTGCCAACGATCAGATTGACGCGGCCGAGGCGCGGAATCTCCAGGTCCCTGAACGCTCGGAACCCCTGGATGCGGAAGGAGGGGAGGAGGGGAGCGGAAGGGGGCGGCATGGCAACAGTGTCCTGGCGCATGGGACGCGCCGTGCAGTGAGCCCCGGGCGCACCCCGAGGCACTTCGAACCATCCCCAGAACCCCCCGGCCGCGCAACTTCCAGATGCGCGGCGGGAGGCATCTCTCAGGGCATCACGGCCGACGCTTCAGCCACGCGGCCACCTCCGGGGTCACGCGCTCGCGCAGGGCCACGTCCTGCGCCAGCCGCTCCAGCGTCTGCGTCGTGGCCTGCTGCGCCTCCGGGATGGGGTTCGCCTGGAGCAGGGCCTTCATCTGCTCCAGCTGCTCGCGCGTGCGCAGTTGGCCCAGGCCTTCCACCACCCGGCGCAGCAGCATGGGCGCCGCGCCCGTGCGCGCCACCAGGTCCTTCCAGCGCTTCTGGAGCTGCTCCCACCAGGCGTCGCGCCCGGTGCGGTTGTTCAGCAGGCCCATGGCGAAGATGGCCACGTCCTGCGTCTTCACCGTCTCCGTGAACAACAGGCCCTGCGCACGCTCCGCCAGCTTCGCGTCCTCGAAGGACGTGAGCGCCATCAGGTAGCGCCGCTGCGTCGCCGGGTCCGGCTCCTTCGGCAGCCGCTGCAGCAGGTCCTCGAAGAGCGCCGCGTCGCCCGCGCGCGCCACCATGCCCACCGCCGTGTCCAGCAGGTTCGCGTCCAGCGCCGTCTTGTCCCCCTGGAGCATCCGCGCCACCAGGAGCCGCGCCTGGGCCAGCACCTCCGGACTGCGCGCCAGGCCGCCCACCGCGCGCACCAGCGCCGCGCGGCGCAGCTTCACCGGATCCGGCTCGCCCGGCGCCGCCTGCCAGCCCAGCTTCTTCAGGCCGCCGCCCAACAGCCCCTCCACCCACCGGCGGAAGCGCTCCTGGTCATCGCCGTCCGTCAGCCGGTTCTCGATGTAGCCGAGCCGCCCGATGAGCTCGTCCAGCACCGCTTCATCCTCCTCGTCCCCGAAGCGCGCCGTCAGGTCCAGCAGGTCCGCCACCGGGGCCTGCCCCGCGCGCACCAGCGCCCACGTGTCCGCCAGGAGCGAGATGCGCTCCGACGGCGCCAGCGCCCCCAGGTTCGCCGTCAGCGCGTCCAGCGCCGGCTTCTCGTACTGCACCCGGTAGAAGCCCGTGGAGCCGCCGTTGGCGCACAGCCACTTCACGTCCCCCGTGCCCTCCAGCGTCACCGTCGCCTGCGCGTCGCGGAAGAGCACGCGCTGCTCCTTCACGCCGCTTCCGTCCTCGAAGCGCAGCACCATGGGCACTGGCCACGTCTCCGGGGTCTTCACCCCCGGCTCCGAGTAGAAGCGCCGCTGCGACAGCGTCACCTTCCGCCCCTCCGCCTTCACCGACACCAGCGGGAAGCCGCTCTGGCCAATCCACTTGGTGGCCAGCTCGTTCACCGGCTGCTTCGCCGCCTCACCCAGCGCGTTCCAGAGGTCTTCCTTCACCGCGTTCGCGCGCGCGTGCTTGCGCATGTACTGCCGGATGCCTTCGCGGAAGGGGCCCTCGCCGAGGAACCCTTCAATCATCCGCAGCACCGCGCCGCCCTTCTCGTAGGTGATGGCGTCGAAGCTCTCACCGGCCTCGCCCGCGTTGCGCACCTCCCCGTGGATGGGGTGCGTGGACTTGAGCGCGTCCAGCGCCAGCGCGCTCGCGCGGTGCGCGTCGAAGTCCAGCCACATGCGCCAGTCCGGCCGCCACTGGTCGACAATCTTGAAGGCCATCCACGTCGCGAACGCCTCGTTGAGCCAGAGGTCGTCCCACCACACCATCGTCACCCAGTTGCCGAACCACTGGTGCGCCAGCTCGTGCGTCACCACCTCCGCCACGCGCTTCTGCACGGACAGCGGCGCGGTGGCCGGGTCCAGGAGCAGCGCCACCTCCCGGTACGTGATGAGGCCGGCGTTCTCCATCGCGCCCGCCTCGAAGTCCGGGATGCCCACCTGGTCCACCTTGCCAAAGGCATACGGCAGCCCGAAGTAGTCCTGCAGCCGGGGCAGGACCTGGAGCGCCGCGTCCTGCCCGAACTTCGCCAGGTGCGCCTTCTCCGGCAGCGCCCACGTGCGCACCGGGATGCCCTGCGCCTGCTCCTCCGGCGTGCCCACCAGCGGCCCCACCACCAGCGCGATGAGGTACGAGCTGAGCAGCTCCGTCTCCTCGAACGTCACCTTGCGCAGCGCCCCGTCCGCCTCGTCCTTCACCACGCGGCCGTTGCCCAGCACCGTGTGCCCCTGGGGCACGCGCACCGTGAGCGCCCAGCGGGCCTTGAAGGCGGGCTCGTCGAAGCAGGGGAACAGCCGCCGCGCGTCCGCGGCCTCGAACTGCGTCGCGGCCACCTTGCCCGCCGCGTACAGCCCGCGCAGGCCTTCGCTGAAGCGCCCCGTCCACAGCACGTCCAGCGTGGCGCTGCCCGCGGGCAGGGGCGCGTCGAACGTGAGCACCACCGTCTCGCTCACCGGAGATGCGCGCTTGGACGCGGGCTTGCGCACGTCGTTGCCCGAGCGGAAGGTGACGTCGCCCAGCTCCAGCGCGTTGGCGTGGAGGACGATCTCCGTCGTGGGCTGTGACAGCTCCAGCTCCACGCGCTGTTCGCCCGTGAAGCCGCGCCCCTCCAGGTCCAGGGTCACCGTCGCCTGATAGCGGCGCGGGCGGAGGGTGGTGGGCAGGCGGAAGTTCTTGTCGTCGGTGGGATGCGCCATAGGGGCGGCAATCTAGCGCCGGCCACGCCTTGTGCTCGCGCTCCATTTCCCAGTGTCCGCCGCTTCACGGCGCTCCATCCCCGCTGCCGGGGGCACCAGCTGCCCGAAGAGGCTCGACTCGCGCTGGAAGAAGCTCTCTGTGTGGAAGGAGGCGGACAGCTCCAGCCAGAGGAAGTCCAGGTGATGACAGAGCTCGTGCAGGAACGTGCGCAGGTACGTGCGGAAGGCCACGACCCGGCCGCGCTTCGCGGTGCGCATCCACACCTGGATGCGGGGCCGCTGTCCGGGCGCCCACGTATAGAGCCCGTGCAGCTCGCCCTCGTCGTTGGAGGGCCGCGTCTCCAGCACCTCCACGTCCACGCCGGGTACCTCCAGCCGCCCCGTCAGGGCCACCGCCAGCGCCTCTGTCGCGGCCTGGAGCGCGGTCCGGTCCTCCTGGAGCAGCGCTTGCCGCACCGCCTCCACCCGGGGCCGCAGCGTCGCGGGCGTGCGCAGCGGCACCTCCGTGACGGCGTCGCTCCGGCGGTAGACGCGCTGCTCGGCGGGCGACAGGCGTTGGTAGTAGGCGAAACGCACCAGGGTTCAGTGTAACCCTTCAGGTCCTGTCGCGCCGTACATCCACCTCCACCGGGCGACACCTCCGTTGGCCGGCGGGCAGGAAGGTGCCTGCGTGGATGGCTTTGGGCCGCGGGACTCGCGCAGACTGCCGGGCCATGGGCTCTCGTCTTGTCCACGTCCTCCTCGTGTCCGTGGTCACCGTGGTGGGACTGCTTGTCCCGTGGGTGCAAGCGGACGACTGGGTCCTCCTGCTGGAGAAGGTGCTGGCGTCGGCGGCCATCTGGCGGCTGTCCGGGGTGGAGCTGGGCGTGGTGCACCGGCTCGCGGAGCTGATGGTCTACGCGGTCGCGGGGGCGATGCTGGGGAACGCGCAGGCGTTCGCGCTGCGCCGGGCGGGGCTCCAGGTGTCTGGCTGGGCGGGGACAACGGCGATGGCGGTGGCGGTGGGCCTGGTGGGCTCGCGCGCGCTGGCCGTGGCGCTGGGGCTGTCGCCCGGGATGGCGCCCGTGGGGATGGGGGTGGTGCTGGGGCTCACGCAGGGGTGGCTCTTGCGGCGCGAGGTGCATGGCGCCGCCGTGTGGGTGGCGGCGTGCGCGGTGGGCTACGGCATGGCCGGGCCGGCCGCGGACTGGAAGGCCCACGCCTGGAGGACGGCGGTGGAGGTGGGCGCGACCTGGCGCCTGTCCTCCATCGCCCTGACGGCGCAGGCCGTGACGTGGGGGGCGCTCGCGCTGTGCATGGCCATTGGCGGCGCGTTCATCCTCACGAGCCTGCGCACGCAGGTGCTGCCCGCTTCGGATTCGCGGCTGCCCGGCGCCCTGGGGCAGCTCGCGTTCCTGGGGCTGGCGCTGCCGCTGATGGTCGCGCTGGAGGCCCGGGAGAAGAGCGAGCCGCGGTGGATTTCGTCCGCCAATCCCCCGGCCCGGATGCAGCCCCGGCCCATGCGGACCTGGGGACCGACGCGCACGCCGTCCGGCGAGGGGGTCTTCAGCCCCGGATGCGCCAGCAAGGGCTGCAAGCCGGACATGACCTATGAGGAGCCCTCCCCGCCGCCACCGTCCACGCGCCCCGTGTACCCCGGCCGCCGGGCGCCGACCGTCCACGACGAACACCTCTACGTGCTGACCGGCACGGGGAGGCCGCGCCTGGTGTCCGGCCAGAAGTGGAACAACGCCGCGAGCGCGGAGGGCGAACCCATCAACGAGGCCTCGGGCCCTCGAACAGGGCGGGCCGCGTCGGACGTCGTCGTGCCCTGAAGGCTTCAGGGCGCGCGGTTGCCGTGGGTGGGAACTTCCTTGCCCACCGCGGGCCGAGGGGCGGGCGCCATCCGTCGTGAGGTGGACACGCGCAAGGCCGCGAGGGCCGGGCACGGCGGTTGCTCTGTCGCGGCCGCATGGGACGAGGCGTGTGGGTGGGCGCGTTGGTGAGCGCGCTGGTGTGGGGCGGGGCGGCTCAGGCAGCGAACAAGGCCACGGCGACGAAGAAGGCCCGGCCGGCGGTCCAGCTGTCGGAGCGGGCGCTGTGGCGGGCGAAGTCCTGGGTGGGGATGACGACGCTGGCGAAGATGAGCTCGGCGGTGACGGATGACTGCTCGGGCATGACGCGGCTGGCGTTCCAGCAGCGGCGGTTGGACCTGCTGCCGGACGACGTGCTGCCGGAGGAGAACGGCGTCACGGCCATCCACCGCAAGGCGCGCGCGCTGGGCATGCTGTCGACCACGCCGAAGCCGGGCGCGCTGGTGTTCTTCAAGAACACGTTCGACCGCAACCGCGACGGCCTCATCAACGACGGCCTCACGCACATCGGCATCGTGGAGCGGGTGGGCGCGGACGGCACGGTGACGTTCGTGCACAAGTCGGGCGGGCTGGTGAAGCGCTCGCGCTTCAACCTCCAGCAGCCGGAGGCGCGCAAGGACGCGAAGGGGCACATCCTCAACGACTGGCTGCGCCGCAAGGGCAAGAAGACGCGCGGCTACCTGGCGGGAGAGCTGGTGGCGGGCTTCGCGGCGGTGGACGAGCGCTGGCGTTCGCCCGAGCCGCCGCGCGTGGCGTCCGCGAAGTTCACCGTGAAGGGTGACGCCCGGACGGCGCGGCGTTAGACACGGCCGGCAGATGTCCACCGTCGAAGGCCCGTCCGAGGCCCTGAGTCCCGAACCCACCGAGCCCGTCCGGCCGACGCCGACGCCGCCGGAGACACCGCCGGCGCCGCCACGCGGAAGAAGGCGGTGGGCGCGCTGGGTGCTGGGGGGCGTGTTGGTGCTGGGCGTGGGGACCGCGGCGGCCACGTACGCCGGGCTGCCGGACGCGGGCCCGCTGGTGAAGGAGAACCCGAAGACGACGGCGCTCATCGAGCAGCGCGCGAGCGAGGCGCGCGAGGCCGGGCGCAAGCCGCGCCGCCGGCAGCAGTGGGTGCCGCTGTCCGCGGTGTCCAAGCCCGCGGTGGACGCGGTGCTCATCTCCGAGGACGCGAGCTTCTACCTGCACGACGGCGTGGACACGGTGGAGCTGGCGCGCGCGGTGGGGCAGGCGGTGGAGGAGGGGAAGCTGGGGCGGGGGGCGTCCACGCTCACGCAGCAGCTGGCGAAGAACCTCTGGCTGTCCACGGACCGCAGCCTGTTTCGCAAGCTGAAGGAGCTGGTGCTCGCGCACCGGCTGGAGGAGGCGCTGACGAAGCAGCGCATCCTCACGCTGTACCTCAACGTGGTGGAGTGGGGGAACGGCGTGTATGGGATTGAGGCGGCGGCGCGCGAGCACTTCGGCGTGTCCGCGTCCCAGCTCTCCGTGGCGCAGGGCGCGGTGCTCGCCGCGATGCTGCCGTCCCCGCGCAAGCGCTCGCCGGCCAGCGGTTCCCGCGCGCTGTGGAAGCACGCGCACCGCGTGGTGGACGCGCTCAAGACCTACAAGCGCATCAGCGCGGCGCAGGCGGAAGGCGCGCACGCGGAGGTGGACCGGCTGCTCGGCCGCGCCCCCGCGGACGGCGGCGGCGCGGACGACGCGGAGGACGACAGCCCCTGAGCGTTCCGGTGGGCGGGTACTACCGCCGGGCCCGCCATGGGAGGGCCGTCCCATGGGGGCCCGGCTCCTGCCCTGAAGTCCTGTGGTGCGCCGAAGCGGCCGGATTGGATCCATTCCCCGCGCACTCCACCCGGAGCGGGTGCTCTGCCGCACGGTCCGTCCGGGAGAGGCCCTGTCTCCCCGGGTGGCTTTGGCTGGCGAGGCGTTCCGGCGGGACGTAGTTTGAGCGCAAACCCCATGGCCGACCCCCACCAGGACACCGCAGGCGACCCGCGCGAGCGGGTGCTGGCGCTGCTCAAGCAGCACGGCTGGAACGCGACGTCCTTCCAGGTGCTCCAGCCGGGCTTCCAGTACTGGTTCGCGCCGGAAGGGGACGGGTGCATCGCCTACGTGGACACGGGCGGCGCTTGGGTGGCGGGAGGCGGCCCCATCGCCGCGCCGGAGCGCGTGCACGACGTGGTGGAGGCCTTCCACCGGGCGGCCCGGAGCGCGGGCCGGCGCGTGAACTTCTTCGCCACGGAGGCGCGCTTCTCCCAGCTCGTCCCGTTCGAGGAGCTGCCCATCGGCGAGCAGCCGGTGTGGGACCCGGCGAACTGGGACCGGGTGGTGAAGGGCAGCCGCAGCCTGCGCGAACAGCTCCGCCGCGCGCGCTCCCACGGCGTGCGCGTGCGCGAGGTGCCCGCCGAGGTGATGGAGACGGAAGGCCATCCGCTGCGCGCGGCGGTGGAGGTGCTGGCCGAGCACTGGCTCGCGTCGCGCCGCATGGCGACCATGGGCTTCCTGGTGGGCCTGGCCCCGGGCGCCTTCGCTCGCGAGCGCCGCGCCTTCGTGGCGGAGGTGGAGGGCCGCGTGGTGGGCTTCCTGTCGGTGACGCCCGTGTACGCGCGCGACGGCTGGTTCCTCCAGGACCTCTTGCGTGAACCCACCGCGCCCAACGGCACCGCGGAGACGCTGGTGGACGCCGCGATGCGCGCCGCCGCGGTGAACGGCCGCCGGTACGTGACGCTGGGAATGGCGCCGCTGGCGGGCCCGGTGCGGCCGTGGCTGCGGTTCGCGCGCAGCGCGGGGCGCCCGCTGTTCGACTTCGAGGGCCTGCGCTCCTTCAAGGCCAAGTTCCGCCCTGACTCCTGGGTGCCCCTCTATCTGTCCCATCCAAAGGACGAACCGGTGGCGTGGGCGATGTACGACGCGCTCCGGGCCTTCGCGCGGGGCAGCCTGGTGAGGTTCGGGCTCGTCACGCTGCTGCGCCGGCCGCGCTTCTTCGTGCGCACGCTGACCGCGCTGCTGGTGCCGTGGACGGTGCTGCTCGCGCTGCCCATGAGCGCGCACTGGTTCCCCTCGCCGTGGGTGCAGCACGGCTGGGTGGCGTTCGACGTGGCGCTCATCGCGGGCCTGCTGCTGCTGCTGCGCCGCTGGCGCGACGGGCTGGCCACGCTGCTGGGACGGCTCACCACCGCGGATGCCTGTCTCACGTTGGTCCAGGCGCTCGCGTTCAACGCCGCCCGCGCGCGGGGCCCGTGGGACTGGAGCATCATCATCGCGTCGGTGCTCGCCCCCGCGACGGCGTCCGCGATGCTGCTGCGCTCACGCGACCTGCGCGTCCCGGAGCCCTGAGACGCTCTGGCGATCAATGCTGTCAGCGCTGGACTCTTCCCCCAGGAAAGAATGGATCCAACGCGCGGGGGCTCCATCACCTCTTCATGGGTTGACTGTCCGTACCCATGAGCCTGCGGCTGTCCTGAAGCTTTTCTCCCGCACTGGAGCGACCCATGAACGTCCTCGCCCGGAACAACGTGAAGGTGAAGGGGCAGGGCACGCAGCCCTTGGTGTTCTCGCATGGCTTCGGCTGTGACCAGAACATGTGGCGGTTCGTCGCGCCCGCGTTCGAGCAGGACTGCCGCACCGTGCTCTTCGACCACGTGGGGGCTGGCGGCTCGGACCTCGCGGCCTATGACCGCAACCGGTACGGGACGTTGGAGGGCTACGCCGATGACGTCCTGCAGATCTGCCACGCGCTGGGGCTGGAGCAGGTGGTCTTCGTCGGTCACTCGGTGAGTGCGATGGTGGGCGTACTGGCGGCCATCAAGGAGCCGGAGCGCTTCGACAAGCTCGTGCTCATCGGCCCCTCGCCCTGCTACATCAACGACGGCGAGTATGTCGGAGGCTTCTCGCGCGAGGACATCCTGCAGTTGCTGGAGTCGCTCGACGACAACTACCTGGGCTGGTCCAGCACCATGGCGCCCGTCATCATGGGCAACCCGGACCGGCCCGAGCTTGGCACGGAGCTCACCAACAGCTTCTGCCGCATGGACCCCGACATCGCGAAGCAGTTCGCGAGGGTGACCTTCCTTTCCGACCACAGGGCCGAGCTTCCGAAGGTCAAGACACCTTCGCTCGTGCTCCAGTGCTCGAACGACGTCATCGCGGGGGAAGCGGTGGGGGAGTACGTGTGCCGGCGGCTGCCCGCGGGCCAGATGGTCCTCCTCAAGGCGACCGGGCACTGTCCGAACCTGAGTGCTCCCGAGGAAACGATCGCCGCGATGAAGCCCTTCCTGGGCTACTGAAGGGGATGATGCAAGGCGGCGCTGACACGGAGCAGGGAACGGAGCCTTCCGAGGACTCGGCGGAAGAGCTCTATGAGCATGCTCCGTGTGGCTACCTCTCCACGAGTCCGGAGGGGCGCATCATCAAGGTCAACCAGACCTTTCTGACGTGGACGGGCTACTCCCGGGAGGCCCTGCTCGGAGGCAAGCGGTTCTCGGAGCTGCTCACGGTCGCGGGCCGCATCTTCCACGAGACCCACTACGCCCCCCTGCTCCAGATGCAGGGCTTCGTCCACGAGCTCTCGCTGGACCTCGTCTGTGCCGACGGCCGTCCGCTGCCCGCGCTGATCAACTCCGTGCAGAAGCGGGACGCGCTCGGAAGGCCGCGTTCCGTCCGGACGACGCTCTTCAACATGACGGATCGCAAGCGCTATGAGCGCGAGCTGCTGCTGTCGCGCCGGAAGGCCGAGCAGCTGGCCCAGGCCAAGGCGGCGCTGCTCGCGACGCTCAGCCATGAGATCCGCAACCCCCTCAACGCCATCACCGCCGCCACGCGGCTGCTGGGGATGACGCCGCTGTCCGACAAGCAGTCGAAGTACCTGCGCATCCTCGGCTCCGCGTCCGGCAACCTGCTCGCGCTGGTCAACGACATCCTGGACTGGAGCAAGATTGAGGCAGGCAAGCTCTCGCTGGAGCAACGCGAGTTCTCCCTCCGGGAGCTGCTCGGCGACATCCTGAACGGCCAGGCCGCCCGGGCCGAGGAGAAGCGGCTGCGGCTCCAGACGGAGATCGACCCCCGGCTCCCGGCCTGTCTTTTGGGGGATCCCGTCAAGCTCGGGCAGATCCTCACGAACCTCGTGAGCAACGCCCTCAAGTTCACGGAGAAAGGTGGGGTCCAGGTCAGCGTGGCCCTCCGCTCCCGGGACGGCGATGCGTGTGACCTGGCCTTCCAGGTGAGCGATACGGGGATAGGGATTCCACCGGACCGCCTGGCCGCCATCTTCGAGGAGTACACCCAGGCGAACTACGACATCGGGATGAAGTACGGAGGGACGGGGCTGGGCCTCTCCATCAGCCGGAAGCTGGTCGAGCTGCATGGCAGCAGGATGGTCGTGGAGAGCGAGGTTGGAAAGGGGACGCGCTTCTCCTTCAACCTGCGCTTGAAGGCCGTGGCGGGGGGCGCCGCCACCGGCACGGCTCCCAGCCGCGAGTCGTCCCCGGGGGCCCTGCGGGGCCTGAAGGTGCTCGTGGTCGAGGACAACGAGGTCAACACCTACGTGCTCGCCCGTTGGTTCGAGCACTGGGGCGTTTCGTTCGACGCCGCCAGGAACGGGCGCGAGGCGGTGGAGCGCCTCCACCAAGGTGACTACGAGCTCGTCCTCATGGACCTGCACATGCCGGTGCTGGATGGCTACGACGCGCTGAAGGTCATCCGGCAGCTCCCGGACGAGCGGCTCCGCCGGATTCCCATCATCGCCATCTCGGCCTCCACGCGGGCCTGGCAGGAGAGCAAGGTCCTGGCCTCGGGGTTCACGGACTTCATCGGCAAGCCCTTCGACGAGGCCGTCCTGTTCCGGAAGATGGCGCGGTGCACTTCCCGCGAGGCGCCCGAGGCGCCCGTGCCTCCGCCAGAAGCAGCTCCCCGTGCCTCCGCGCCCTCCGCGGACGCGCTGGTCCTGGCGCCTGACTTCAGCTTCACGAAGCTCCGGCAGTGGGCGGCGGGAGATCCGCAAGCGAGCTCGGCGCTGGCCCGCTCCTCCGTCCAGGCGCTGGAGCAGGCCCGGCTGGCGCTCACGGCGGCGCTCAAGAAGGGCGCCCGCGACGAGTACGAGCGCTCGTACGAGGGCCTCACGGGGACCCTGCACCTGCTCGAGGCGCACGGGCTCGCGGCGGCCCTCCGCCGTGCCCGGGCACTGCTCGCCGGCAACGCCCCGGACCCCACGCGGGTGCAGGCCGCGGGGTTCGCCATCGACTGGGAGGTGGAGAACCTCGTCGGGGCACTCGTCGCCATCGCGAGCGAGGCCGACGCCTGACCGTCGCGCACGGACGGAAAGATAAAGCCTGTTCGTGTCTTTTCTCCCGGACGTTCCAATCCCAGACACTTCCCCCTCCCCGGAGACCTAGCAACCGTTGAACGGTTGGCGCGAGTTGCGTGAAATGCGCCTTCCGGCCTCGGACCGAGCGGATGTCCCGCGGCGACTCCAGAGAACGGGTGGGAAGGGTGTCATGCGGCTGCCTTCGGGCGTCGTCACGGTGCTCGCCGTGGTGCTCAACTCCGGCGTGGGACTGGCAGCATCTCCGCCTTCGCAGCAGGCCTCCTCCACACCTCCGCCGCTTCCGCCGGGTGTCTCCGCGACGCTGTGGCGGCTGTCGGTGCCCAAGGGCCTGGAGCCCACGCCGGAGCGGGTGGCGCTGGGAGAGAAGCTCTTCCGCGACAAGCGCCTGTCAGTGGACAACACCGTGGCGTGCATGACGTGCCATGAGCCGGAGTTGGGCTTTACCGACGGCAAGCCGCTGTCGGAGGGCGTCAAGGGGCAGAAGGTGACGCGCAACAGCCCCACCGTGCTCAACGCCCTCTTCAACGCCACCCAGTTCTGGGACGGCCGCTCGGGCACGCTGGAGGACCAGGCGAAGCTGCCCATCCTCAACCCGCGTGAGATGGGCATGCCGGACGCGGACAGCGTCGTGAAGAAGGTGCGCGGCATCCCGGAATACGTCACGGACTTCCAGAAGGTCTTCGGCCGCGAGCCCAACTTCGACGACCTGGCCGTCGCCATCGCCGCCTTCGAGCGGATGCAGTTCTCCGGCGACGCGCGCTTCGACAAGTTCATCATGGGCGATGCGAAGGCGCTCACCGCGTCGGAGAAGAACGGCTGGGCGCTCTTCAACGGCAAGGCGCGCTGCAACTCCTGCCACGCGGGCAACGCCGTGTCCCCGCTGTTCAGCGACCAGAAGTTCCACAACATCGGCGTCGCCGCGCACAAGCAGGACTTCGTCGCCCTGGCGCGCAAGGGCGTGAAGGTGGTGCGCACCGGCGACGAGAAGCAGATCGACGAGCTGGCGCTCAACTCGGAGTTCTCCGAGCTGGGCCGCTTCCTCGTCACCAAGCAGGAGAACGACGTGGGCTCGTTCAAGACGCCCACCCTGCGCAACGTGGGCATCACCGGCCCGTACATGCACGACGGGTCGCTCACCACGCTGTGGGACGTGATGGACCACTACAACAAGGGCGGCGTGCCCAATCCCTACCTCGACGGGGGGATGCAGCGGCTGGGGCTCACGGAGCCTGAAATCGACGACCTGGTGGCGTTCCTCTTCGCGCTCACGGACACGAAGTTCGACAAGCTCAACAAGGAGCAGCTGGCGAAGCAGCGCGCCCGGAAGAACACCCGGCCGGAGCGGGACACCGCCGTCGCCATGGGCAAGAAGGGCAACCTGGGCGACCTGGCGCCCAACCCGGACCTGAACGCGAAGAACCCGGCGGACCTGGGCTTCTACGGCGGCGTCACCCCCGTGAAGGCCGTCCCGGCAGTCAAACCGCGGTAACGGAGGCGCGCCATGGCCAACAAGTTCCAGAGCATCGAGACAAAGCACTACGCCGAGCGCGAGGCCTTCTTCGAGGGCCTGAAGAAGCTGGACCGCCGCGCCTTCATGCGCGTCGCCGGCATCTCCGCGGGCATCGTGGCGGGCATGGGCAAGCTCACGCCCAACAGCTTCCAATTGGTCAACGTGGCGGAGGCGCAGGGGGAGAAGCCGAAGTTCTCCTTCGCGTACATCTCCGACACGCACCTGTACGAGAACAAGCTCAACGACCGCTTCGTGCGCGCCATCCTCAAGGCCGTGGACGACGTGAACGCGCTGGACCCCCAGCCGGACTTCGTCCTCTTCGGCGGAGACCTGGCGCAGCTGGGCCAGGCCGGCGAGCTCAAGCTGGGCGCGCAAATCCTCAAGTCCGTGAAGGCCCCCATCAAGATGATGGTGGGCGAGCACGACTGGTTCCTGGACATGGGCGAGCTGTGGCGCGACCTGTTCGGCGCGCCCAACTACTCCTTCGACCACAAGGGCGTGCACTTCGTGGTGCTCAACTCCATCCACGAGAAGGACTTCTGGACGGAGCGGAAGCTCTCCCCCATGGAGCGCATGAAGATCGTCGCCGGCCTGGACAATGGCATCCAGTCCCGCTTCGAAGTGGGTGCCGAGCAGCGCCAGTGGCTCCAGAACGACCTGGCCAAGGTGGCGAAGAACACGCCGCTCATCGTCTTCAGCCACTCGCCGCTCTACAAGTACTACAAGCCCTGGAACTTCTGGACCGACGACGCGGACGAGGTGCAGGCCCTCCTCAAGCCGTACGAGAAGGTCACCGTCATCCACGGCCACACGCACCAGTTGCTCAGCAACCGCATTGGCAACATCTCCTTCCACGGGATGCTGTCCACCGCGTGGCCGTGGCCGTACGCGCCGGAAGGCCTGCCCACGCTCACGGTGCCCATGAACCGCGCGGATCCGTTCAGCCAGTTCGACGGCTGCGGGGATGGCCGCATGGACGTGCTGGAGTCGGGGCTCGTGGACAAGCTCTACAACCTCTGGCAGCGCGACCCCATCACCGTGCGCGCCAGCTACCTGGGCTCCAACGGCAAGCAGTCCGCGCCCCCCAAGCCGAAGCTGCCCACCTACTAGGACCGGAAGAGGAAATCCCTCCCATGAACCTGCGAATGAAGCTGCTCGTGGTCCCGTGCGCGGCCCTGTCCTTCGCCGGCGGCGTGGCGCTCGCCACGTCCCCGGAGTCGAAGCCCGCCCCCCAGGCGCAACCCCTGCCGAAGCACGTCGTGCCCGCGTCCAAGGACGGCAACCTGGTGCTGGGCCTGTGCGACGGTGAGACGTCCCTGGAAGTGCCGGGCGTGAAGGACGGCCAGAAGCTCACGCGCGCCCAGGCCATCACCGCCACCGCGCAGCTGATGGACGACTGGCGCAAGAAGAACCCGGACGCGAATTGGGACGACGTGCCCGGCCCGGTGCTGGCGCAGGCCGCGCCTCCGTCCACGAAGAAGAACCCGCCGCCCGCGCCCCAGCCCAACCCCGGCGCGAAGCCCTCCGGCAACGACGTGCGCCAGGGCGGCGTGGGCGCGCGGACGGGCGCGAGCGCGGTGCCCCAGCAGCAGAAGACGAACCTCCAGACGGGCCACACCTACGGCGCGTTCTCCGAGCGTGACGAGCAGGTGTGGGCGGACTCCGTGCAGGAGACCGTGAAGGAGGGCCACCGCGTGTTCCACGACGCGGAGGCGCTGGGCGGCACGGTGGGCGTGTCGTGCGACATGTGCCATCCGGACGGCGCCAACACCCACCCGGAGACGTACCCGAAGTACCAGGTGCAGCTGGGCCGCACGGCGCTGCTGCGCGACATGATCAACTGGTGCATCGAGAACCCGGTGCGCGGCAAGCCGCTGGCGGACGGCGACCCGAAGATGCGCGCGATGGAGGCGTACATCTACGCGCAGCGCAAGGGCGTGAAGCTGGAGTACGGCAAGCACTGACACCTGTGCGGCCTCGGGCCCCGGGCGCTTCGTGCGCTCAGGGGCCCAGGTACAGGTTCAGGGCCACGCAGGCCGCACAGAACGGATACGCGAGCAGCAGGCTGTAGGTGATTTGGAGCGGCGTCAGGCGCCGCCGGTCGATGACGCCCCCCGTGGGGCCATGTTCATCCCAGCGGCGCAGGTACGTCCCCAGCACGAGGGACACCAGCCCCGACACGAGCCATGGGTTCATGGGGAAGGCATCAAGCGTGCTCGCGGCGAGACGCAAGCCGGTTTCCGTCACATCCGGCCGATGAGGAAGCGGACCAGGATGAACAGCGCCATCGCGTAGGCGTACCCCAGCAGCACGCGCCCGGCGATGCGCTGCGGCGTCGGCTTGCGCGGACCGGTTTCCTCCGCCGGCGGCGCGCGGCGCTGGTCGCGCATCACGAGGAAGCGTCCCAGCCCGAGCGCGACGATGACGGAGAGAATCACGAGGTCGAAGGCATCCATGGCGCGGGAGCTTCGGGCTGAGGGGGACGGGATTCAAGGCAAGGGGCATGCCTTGCCCGGCCGACGGCGCACCGCATGAACCTGTCCGACAGTCGGACAAGTCTGGACGGCCGCGGCAAAGGCCCCCGGTCCAGCCGAACGGCGGAAACCTGTCCGACAGTCGGACAGGTTGGGACCACCGTGGCGGAGGGGCCGCTGCTTCATCCGGCGGCGGAAACCTGTCCGACAGCCGGACTGGTTTGGAGGAGTGCGGCAGGGGGCACCCGCTCCATCCGAGCCGCATGAACCTGTCCGACAGTCGGACAGGTTTGGATGGCCATGGCCGGGAACCTCCGCCCGGTCCAGCCGAACGGCGGAAACCTGTCCGACAGTCGGACAGGTTGGGACCACCGTGGCTGAGGGGCTGCCGCTGCATCCGGGCGGAAACCTGTCCGACAGTCGGACAGGTTTGGAGGACCGCGTCGGGCGGCGTGGGCGGCATGGTGAGCCAGGGTGCCTGGCGCGACGATGAGGGCGTCCCTCACGATGTCGATGGCGTCCATGGCGCGGTGCTTCGGGCCGGGGCCTGACGGGATTCAAGGCTTGGGGGCTTGCCTCCCCCCCGCTGGGACCCGGTTGAATGCGGGCTCATGTCCCTCACCCCTGTCACCGACCCCAGCGGCCTGCTGGAGCGCGCGCCGCGTCTGACGGAGCTCCTGCCGGATGCGGCGCTGTCGGAGGCGCTTGCTCGGGGAGATGCGTGGGCGGTGCACGCGGTGCTCTCCCGCAGACTGGAGCGCGAGCCGGCGGGGCCCACGCGGGAGCTGCTGACGGCGCTGGTGGAGGACCGGGGCGCCTTCGTCATCGCGGGCCGTCCGCCTCCCACGACCTCCGTGCTGGGAACGGGCGTCCGGTGGAAGGGCGTGCCTCCTCGTGGCGCCGCCCTGGATGCGCCCTTCGTCGCCGAGCGCACGGTGACGGTGTTGGGGGTTCCGGTGTGGCCGCTGGACGGCTACCTCGTGCGCTCGGACGGCAAGGCGTCCGTCCAGGTCATCGGACAGGTGCCGCCCTCGCCTGGGATGGCGCGCCACCGCGCGGGGGCCCTGGCCGTGATGGCGCTGGGGCTCTGTGCCCTGGCGGGGGCGGGCGCGGTGTGGCTGGACGCGCGCAGCATGCGCGCCGTGACGGTCGTCAACGGCCTGTCGCGGCCCGTGGACGTGCGCATCGGCGGCGAGCACTGGGTGGTGGCGCCCGGGACGCAGGAACAGGGGCGCGTGAAGCTGGGGGACGACCTGCTCCGCGCGGTGGCGACCTGGCCCGGCCAGGAGTCCGTCATCGAGGACGTCATGCTCCCGACCGATGGCGAGCGGATCCTCTACAACGTGAGGGGCGTGGCGAGGCTGGAGGCGGTCCCGGAGCCGGAGGACTCCGACGCGAGCCCCCGCTCCAGGTCCCTGCCGGAGAGCGCCATGGTGCTCCAGCCGGGCGAGCAGCTCTCCGTCCAGGCCGCGAACTGGGAAGCCGCCGCGCGCGCCTTCGCGGAAGCGGGGCGCTGGCAGTCCGCGGGTCGCGTGGCGTCCGCCGTGGCGGAGGTGGAGGGAGGCAACACCCTCGCGCGTGACATGGCGGCGCGGGCCTTCCTCCTCCTCGACGCGCAGGCGCCCGCGAACCTGCCGGACGCCCTGCGCTGGCGCGACACGCGCGACTACGCACAGATGCTGATGCACACCTGGCAGGAGGACCCTGCCGCGCAGGCACTGGCGCTGGCGCTGATGCGCTTCATCGGCCAGGGGGACACGGCCCGCGCCCGCTACGCGGAGCACGCGCAACAGCATCCGGACTCACCGCTGGCGGCCCTCTACCTTCAGCGTGCGAGCCCGCCACTCCCGGGCACCTGGGAGGCCATCGCCGCGTACCAGGAGCTGGCGAAGCGCTTCCCGGACTCGCCCGAGGTGAACCGCGCGTTCCTGGAGGCACGCTGGCGCTACGAGCTGGGGGAATCGCGAGTCTGGGGGGACAGCGAGCGCCAGGAGTTCGTCACCCAGACGGCGAGGCTGCTGACCACCCTCGAGGAGAAGCACCCGCCGGACACCGTGGAGGCGCTGGAGCTGGACGTGCGCATCTTCCTGCGCGCGCAGCTTCGCGACGCGGCCACGACGGTGGTGCGCCGCTACGGCGAGGACCCGCGCCGCCGGACGTGGGACTTCCTGGTGCTGGCCGGACGCACGGCCGCGGCCGCCGGTCCCGAGCACACGTCCTACGTGATGCGCGACTGGATTCCCCCCGCCCTGGCGCGCCAGCCGGAGCGGATGGCGCTGCTGGACCTGCTCACCGGCCAGCGCTCGCCCAAGGAGGCGGAGCTCGCGGCGGTGGCGTCCCCCGTGGACCGCGCCGTGCTGCGCCTCACGCGGGACGTGCTGCAGGACCCGAAGCGCGCGGTGGTGCAGGCCGTGGGCGAGCCCGAGGCCGTGCTGTCCCGCCTGGACCCGGAGGTCGCCGCGCTGCTCGCCCTGGAGCTCACGCGGGTGGGGGATGCGCGCGCGAAGACCCTCTTCAACGCGTCGTTGCCGCTGATGCTCGCGCGCGAACCGCTGCGAAACCACCTGCTGGCCCCCCTGCGAAAGCCCGGGCCGGAGCTCCTCGCCCTGAGCCCGGGCCTGCGCGCCGCCGTCACCCTGGTCCACTCCCGGCGCGACGCCAGGGAGGGCTACCCGGTGTTCGCGGAGCCGCTGAAGGGCCTCACCCGCATCGACATGCTGAACGGGCTGGCGGTCCGCGCGGCCGGTCCCTGGGTGCGGAGCGCGTTCGACGCCTGCATGGACACGAAGCTGGAGCAGCCCCTGCCCCCGGGCAGCATCCTGAGGGGGGACCTGGTGAAGGAGCAGGCCCGCCAGGAGGACGACCGGGAGGGCCGACGTCCCCACTGCGAGGCGCGCATCGTCACCCCCACCGGACTGCCGCTGCCCCGGGCCGCCGCCACGACGGCGGCCGGAAACGCGAACGGCGCCGACCCCTGAAAGAGGTCCGGCGCCGTCACGGTGCAGCGAAAGCCGGAGGACTTCAGCCCGGCTGGCAGACCTGGCGGAGGATGTCCAACGACTCCAGCGCCTTGCCCGCGCCAATCACCACGGCGGACAGCGGGTCCTCCGCGAGGAACACCGGCAGGCCCGTCTCCTCACGCAGCAGCGTGTCCAGGTTCTTGAGCAGCGCGCCGCCACCGGCCAGCACGATGCCCCTGTCGGCGATGTCACCGGCCAGCTCCGGCGGCGTGCGCTCCAGCGTCAGCTTCACCGCTTCCACGATGCCGTTGACGGGCTCCGCGAGCGCGTCGCGCACCTCGTCGCTGGACACCGTCAGCGTGCGCGGCACGCCGGCCACCAGGTCGCGACCCTTGATCTCCATGGTCATGACCTCGTCCGTCGGGTACGCCGTGCCGATGCCCATCTTGATGAGCTCCGCCGTGCGCTCACCGATGAGCAGGTTGTACTTGCGCTTGACGTACTGGATGATCGCCTCGTCCAGCTTGTCGCCGCCGATGCGCACCGACTTGGCGAACACGATGCCCGCGAGGCTGATGACCGCGACGTCGGACGTGCCACCGCCGATGTCCACAATCATGTTGCCGCTGGGCTCCGTCACCGGCAGGCCGGCGCCAATCGCCGCGGCCATGGGCTGCTCGATGAGGTAGACCTCGCGCGCGCCCGCGTTGGCGGCCGCCTCGCGCACCGCGCGGCGCTCCACCTCCGTGATGCCGGACGGGATGCCGATGATGATGCGCGGGTTCACCAGCGTCTTGCGGTTGTGCGCGCTCTGGATGAAGTAGCGCAGCATCGCGGCGGTGATTTCGAAGTCCGCGATGACGCCGTCCTTCATGGGCCGGATGGCCACGATGTTGCCCGGCGTCCTGCCGAGCATCTCCTTGGCCTCCTTGCCCACGGCGAGCACCTTCTTGCCGCCGCGCGAGTCCTGCTGCACCGCCACGACGGAGGGCTCGTTGGACACGATGCCCTGGCCGCGGATGTAGATGAGCGTGTTCGCCGTACCCAGGTCGATGGCGAGGTCGCGCGAAAACAGGGTGTGGAGCCAGTCGAACATACGGGGACGGAAACTTTCGGAAGGGTCGGGAAACTCCCCGCCCTTCAGACGGAGTGCGTTGTCGAAACTACTACGCGCCGCAATACGGAGGAAGAAAAGCCGGAACCCCTTCGGGGCGCCGCTCGCTGGACAACCAACCGCACCCGCCGCTCTGTTCCCTTCTCCGCATTCGACACGGCCGCGCGGGAGCGGGCCGCATCCTCCCCCGGACAGCGGCCGGGCGGCCGTCAGCGCTTCACGGAGTACTTCGCGATGGCGTAGAGGGCGCGCACGCCGTCCTTCCAGCCAATCTTCTTGCCCTCCTCGTAGGTGCGCCCATGGTAGCTGATGGGCACCTCGAAGACGCGCCAGTTGCCGCGCGCCACCTTGGCGGTGATTTCGGGCTCGAAGCCGAACCGGTCCTCCTCCACGTGCACGGAGCGCAGGACCTCGGCGCGGAAGGCCTTGTAGCAGGTCTCCATGTCCGTGAGGTTCAGCCCGCTCGTCATGTTGGAGAGCGTGGTGAGCATGTTGTTGAGGACGGTGTGCCAGTAGTACAGCACCCGGCGCGGCGACCCGATGAAGCGGCTGCCGAAGACGACGTCCGCCTCGCCATCAATGATGGGCTGGATGACCCGCGGGATGTCCTTGGGGTCGTATTCCAGGTCCGCGTCCTGCACGAGGATGATGTCCCCGGTGGCCTCGGCGAAGCCCCGGCGCAGCGCGGCCCCCTTGCCCTGGTTCTTCTCCTGGAAGAGCACCCGGATTTCGTTCCGGTTCTTCGGCGTGCCCCCCAGGACGTCCAGGCCCTGTTCGGACAGCTGGCGGAGGAATTCGCGGCTGCCGTCCTTGGAGCAGTCGTCGATGAGGACGAGCTCCTTGGGGAAGTCCACGGCGGTGCAGCGGCGGAGGATTTCCGCCAGGGTGGGAATCTCGTTGTAGACGGGAATGACGAGCGAGACGAGCATGGCGGCCCCGCCCTATCGCATTTCGTCCGTCCGGGCGACTCCCTTGCTCACAAAATTCAGGGCCGGGCCGCCCCCCGGAGCGCGTCCAGCAGGGCCGCCAGGTCCCCGTCCCCCGTGAGCGGGTGGATGAGGGTCGTCCGCAGGTACACCCCCCGGGGCAGCCGCGTCTGCACCAGGTAGAAACTTCCACGGGAGACCAACGCCTCGCGCAGGCGGACCTGGAGTGTGTCCCAGCCCGCCGGGGGCACGTGCGCGGGGGTGTGGCGGAAGCAGACGATGTTGCAGTCGGGCTCCAGCGCCAGCTCGAAGTCCGGGGCGGCGGTGAGCATGCCCGCGAAGCGCCGGGCCTGGTCATAGGACGCGGTGACGGCCTCCTCGAAGACGCGCGTGCCCAGCACGGACAGGCACGCGTAGACCTTGAGGGGCATCATCTCCTTGGTGCACTCCAGCGTGCGCAGGCCCACGTCGCTGTAGGGGCGCGCGTCGTCGCCGTCGCCGTGGAAGAGGTAGTGGGCCTCCTGGGAGAAGGCGTCGAAGGAGCGCGCCCCGTCGCGGAAGAGGACGGCCGTCACCAGCGCGGGCATGAGCAGCCCCTTGTGCGCGTCCCACACCACGGAGTCCGCCCGCTCGATGCCCTTCACCTGCGCGCGGTACTTCGGGCTCAGCGACGCGGCGGCCCCGTGCGCGCCGTCCACGTGGAACCACAGGCCGTGCTTCTGGGCGAAGTCCGCCACGGGCTCCAGCGGGTCGAAGGCGCCGGTGGCGGTGGAGCCCGCGCTGGCCACCACCGCGATGGCCTTGCGCCCCGCGCGGGCGGCCCCGGCGAGCGCGTCCTCCAGGGCGTCCGGCCGGACCCGGAAGTGGTCGTCCACGTCCACCGGGGTGATGCCGCCCTCGCCCCAGCCCATGATGCGGACCGCGCGGGCCAGGCAGTAGTGCGCGGAGCGGGGGACCAGCACCGTCAGGGGTGGCCCCGCGTGCGCGCCGCCGTTCCACGCGTCGTAGCCGGCCTTCGCCTGACGCGCGGCGAGCAGGGCGGTGAGGTTGCCCGCGCTGCCGCCGGAGGTGAGCACGCCCCGGGTGCTGGAGGGCAGCCCCAGCTTCGCGGCCATCCACGCGAGCACGTGGTGCTCCATCGCGGTGGCGACGGGGCCCATCTCGTACACGGCCATGCCGTTGTTGAGCAGCGACGACACGGCGTCGCACAGCGCGGAGAGCGGCACGGGCGCCGTCACCTGGTGGCCCACGTAGCGCGGGTGGTGCAGGTGGTGCGAGCCCTCCAGCACGCGCGCCATCAGCGCGGCGAAGGCCCCCGACAGCTCCGGCGCCGGCTCCTCCGGAAAGACCGTGGCGAAGCGCTCCTGGTTCACCGCGGGCGGGGCCCAGGGGAGCACCGGCATGGCGCCCCCGCCGAGCGCGGCCTTCAGGTAGTCCGCGAGCTGATCCATCAGGGCGTGGGCGGTGGTCCGGAAGGTCTCCGGGTCGTAGGCGGCACGCAGCGGGGGGAAGACGGGGGTCGTCATGGCGGGCACAGGCTAACGGGAGCGCCCCTCCCAGGCCCGGGAAACACCGGGCGCCTGGGGCCGCATGAGGGCTCTTCCTGGGGGGCCGGGCGGGCAGGGGCCCGGCTCAAGGCCGGGCGGCTCGCGGCGCCTGGAGGCCATCCCCACCTTTCCCACGCACGGGAGGAGGCGACCGATGGCTTTCGACGACACGCCGTTCGAGCGGCGCTCCATCATTGGCGGCATGCGGGTCCGCTCGGCGGACGGCAAGCACCTGGGCTACGTGGCCTTCATCGGCCAGGAACACCTCTATGTCCGGCGCTCGCCCTTCACCCGCCACTGGAAGGAGGTGCCCCTGTCCGCCGTGGGCCGGGTGCTCCCGGGCGCCGTGGTGCTGCGCGAGGGCACCGGTCCGCTGGTCCCGGCGGACAAACAGCATCACGGGGAAATCCTGTCGCTGACCCATCCGCTGGCGCTGGTGCCGGGCGCGACGCACGTCTGAGTCCGTCCTTCGCCGTCAGGAGGTGGACACTCAGGAGGGGCGCGGACCGCTGAAGTGTGATTCAACTTCGCGCCATGGCGACATCCCTCGAAGAGCTCTCCCAGCGGGTGTCCGCGGCGTTCGCGGACCGGGCGAAACTGAAGGACGCGGACACCGTGGCGGCGGTGCGCGAGACGCTGGCGCGGCTGGATGCCGGCGAGCTGCGCGTCGCGGAGAAGGGCCCGGAAGGCTGGCGGGTCAACGCCTGGGTGAAGGAGGCCATCCTCCTGTTCTTCGCCGTGTCGGAGATGCAGGTGATGGAGGTGGGCCCCTTCGAGTTCCACGACAAGGTGCCCCTGAAGAAGGGCCTGGAGGCGGCGGGCGTGCGCGTGGTGCCCCCGGGCACGGTGCGCTACGGCGCCTTCGTGGAGCGGGGCGCGGTGGTGATGCCCGGGTACGTGAACATCGGCGCGCGGGTGGGCGCGGGCACCATGGTGGACACCTGGGCCACCGTCGGGTCGTGCGCGCAGGTGGGCCGCCATGTCCACCTGTCGGGCGGCGTGGGCCTGGGCGGCGTGCTCGAGCCGCCTTCCGCGTCACCGGTCATCATCGAGGACGGCGCCTTCCTGGGCAGCCGCTCCATCGTGGTGGAGGGCGTGGTGGTGGAGGAGGAGGCGGTGCTCGGCGCCAACGTGGTGCTGACCGCGTCCACGCAGATCATCGACGTCACCGGCCCCCAGGAGGTCATCCACAAGGGGCGCGTGCCGGCCCGCAGCGTGGTGATTCCGGGCATGCGGGAGAAGCAGTTCCCCGCCGGCAAGTACATGGTCCCGTGCGCGCTCATCATCGGGCAGCGCAAGGCGTCCACCGACCAGAAGACCAGCCTCAACGCCGCCCTGCGGGACTTCGCCGTCGCGGTGTGAGCGGCGCGAAAATCCGCCGCCGGCGGGGGCGCGTATAGCTGCTACGGGACGTGATACGTCCGCTGTCTTCCGGGAGCGCATGGACCACCTCGACGACATCCTCCCCGAGTGGCTGCTCGGGACCCTGGAGCCGGCCCGCCGCGACGCCGCGGCCCGGCACCTGGACGGGTGTGCGCGCTGCCGGGCGGAGCTGGCCCGGCTGACGCCCGCCGTGGAGGCGCTGGGGGCGCTCGTCGCGCCGGTGACGCCGCCGGCCGCGGTGCTCACGCGGCTGATGGACCAGATGGAGGGCCCCGGCCGCTTCGCCCGCTGGGCCGGGAAGGTGGCCGCGTTCCTGGACGTGACGGAAGGACGGGCCCGCGAGCTCCTGGAGTCCATGGCGGAGGCCAGCAACTGGATGCCAGGCCCGGTGGAGGGCGTGGAGCTGATGCCCGTGGAGACGGGGCCCAGGCGCGAGGGGATGATGGCCGCCGTCGTGCGCCTGCTGCCCGGCGCCCGCTACCCGCGCCACGCGCACCTGGGCCGTGAGTGGAACCTGGTGCTGGAGGGCGGCTTCCGCGAGGACAACGGCCACGAGGTGTGGCCCGGTGACGAGCTGGAGAAGACGGACGGCTCGCTGCACGACTTCACCGCGCTGCGGGGCCCCGCGTGCATCTGCGTCACCGTGCTGGATGGCGTCACGTCCTTTGAAGAGCTCGTGGACGGCGCCTGAGGGGACGGTGTGCCGGGCGCGGGCGGGGAGTATGGTGTTGCGCGCATGGCTTCCACCGACCTCGCCACCCGCCTCGCCCAGACCACGCTCGAGCTGTGTCGCATTGAGAGCCCCATTGGCCACGAGGGTCCCATCGCGGACCACGTGGAGGGCTGGGCGCTGAAGCACT
This sequence comes from Corallococcus exercitus, assembly GCF_042231735.1. Lineage (GTDB taxonomy): Bacteria > Myxococcota > Myxococcia > Myxococcales > Myxococcaceae > Corallococcus > Corallococcus exercitus_B. The sequence continues at coordinate 6,029,420 of NZ_CP102577.1, read as the reverse complement.
TCCGCCGCGAGGAGGTCTTCCGCGTCGGGCACACGCTGCTCCTGGGCTCGCTGGAGGACCCGCGCCCCACGGTGGCGCTCATCGGCCACCTGGACACGGTGCCCATGCACCCCGGGGACGTGGGCCGCGCGCCGCGCATCGAAGGGGAGCGCGTGCACGGGCTGGGCGCGTCCGACATGAAGGGCGGCCTCGCGGTGATGATGGCGCTGGCGGAGGACTTGAAGCGCGACGCGCTGCCCGTCAACGTGGCCTTCCTCTTCTATGAGCGCGAGGAGGGGGCCTACGCGGAGAGCGGCCTCATCCCGCTGTACGAGAAGCGCCCGGACCTGTCGCGCGTGAAGTTCGGCATCGCCATGGAGCCCACGGACGGCGTGGTGCAGGTGGGCTGTGTCGGCAGCATGCAGGTGACGGTCCGCTTCACGGGCAAGAGCGCGCACTCCGCTCGGCCGTGGCAGGGGGAGAACGCCATCCACAAGGCGGGGCCGCTGCTCACGGAGCTCCTGGGGCGCGAGCGCGTGGAGGTGAACGTCGCGGGCTTCCCCTTCTATGAAGTCCTCAGCGCCACGCTGGCCAAGGGCGGCCGCGCGCGCAACGTGGTGCCGGAGGCGTTCGAGCTGAACCTCAACTACCGCTTCGCGCCGGGCAAGAGCGTGGCCCGGGCGAAGGAGGACGTGCTGGCGCTGGTGGCGGGCCGCGCGGAGGTGGAGTTCACGGACGCGTCGCCCAGCGGGCCGGTGGCCGCGGGCAACCCGCTGTTCCAGCGGCTGATGGCGCTCACGGGGCTGCCCGCCGCGTCGAAGCAGGCGTGGACGGACGTGGCGCGCTTCGGCGAGTGGGGCGTGGACGCGGTGAACTTCGGGCCCGGCGAGACGGCGCAGGCGCACCAGCTCCACGAGAGCGCGCCCATCCCGCCGCTGGCCGTGGCGTACGAGAAGCTGGCCGCGTTCCTGAAGGGCGCGGCGTAGCGCTTCGCGTGACCGCCGTGCGCTCCGAGGCCGGATTTTCGGCCTCGCGCGGGATGTAGCACTGCGCGCATTCGTCAGGTGGAGTGCATCTGCTCGGTGGGGCATGCGTGCACTTCTGGCGGATGCGCTTACCCTCCAGGTGTTGTCATCCTGGAGGTTGTTGATGCACGCCGAGTCGAACATGCAGGACCCGAACGAGTCCCCGTCGTCCAACACGATGCAGCCGGCCGGTGAGGCGACGTCCGCCACGCCGTCGCGCCGCCGCTCCTCCGGTGCGCGCAAGGGCGCCCGCAAGGCGTCGTCCCGTCGCACGGGCGCCGCGAAGAAGGCGACCTCCAAGCGCACCACGGCGAAGAAGGCCGCCGGCAAGCGCACCGCGAAGAAGGCCGCGGGTAAGCGCGGCGCCGCGAAGAAGGCCACCGCCAGGCGTGGCGCTCGCAAGGCCCCGGCCCGTCGCGCCGCCGCCGGCCGCACCGCCCGCAAGACGTCCGGCCGTGGCACGTCCGCGCGCAAGACCTCCGCGCGCAAGACGTCGGCTCGCAAGAGCCCCTCGCGCCGCTCCACGCGCCGCTAGCGGTCCCTTCGCTGGCGGAACGCGGGGAGCCGGCTGTCCCTTTGAAGGGATGCGCTCCCCGCACCGCGGCGTTTCGTCCTCTCAGGTGTTGGGAAGAGTGGTGGCCATGCGTGGCGGGAATGCGCCTCACCACCGGGTTCCCGCCACCATTTCGGGTGGGTCCATGTCCCATCCCCGCCAGCCCTTATTCACCGGATTACTCAGTTTGTCCGGTTGCGCTGGGTAGTCTTGGTGTCGGCCAGTGCACGCCGGTACAAATCCCTCGGGTTCAACGAGGGGTCTGAATGTCCAAGGGGCGACAGAAGCAACCGTTCCAGCTACCGGATTTCTACGTGCCGTGGCCGGCGCGCCTGAACCCGAACCTGGAAGCGGCCCGCGCGCACACGAAGGCGTGGTCGTACCAGATGGGCATCCTGGGGCCGCCGCGGGACGGCACGGACCGGGAAGTGTGGTCCGAGCGCCGCTTCGATGGCATGGACTACGCGCTGCTCTGTGCGTACACGCACCCGGAGGCGCCGGGTCCGGAGCTGGACCTCATCACGGACTGGTACGTCTGGGTCTTCTACTTCGACGACCACTTCCTGGAGGTCTTCAAGTACTCGCGCGACGTGAAGGGCGGGCAGGCCTACCTGGACCGGCTGCCGCTGTTCATGCCGCTGGACATGTCCCCGCCGCCGGAGCCCGTCAATCCGGTGGAGCGCGCGCTCTGGGATTTGTGGCAGCGCACCGTGCCCTCCATGTCCATGGACTGGCGCCGCCGCTTCTTCGAGAACACCAAGCACCTGCTCGATGAGTCGATGTGGGAGATCGAGAACATCAGCGAGGCGCGCATCTCCAACCCCATCGAGTACATCGAGATGCGCCGCAAGGTGGGCGGCGCGCCCTGGTCGTCGGACCTGGTGGAGCACGCCGTGGCCGCGGAGATTCCCGCGCGCGTCGTGAAGAGCCGGCCGATGCGCGTCTTCAAGGACACGTTCTCGGACGCGGTGCACCTGCGCAACGACCTGTTCTCCTACGAGCGCGAGCTGGAGGAGGGCGAGCTCTCCAACGGCGTGCTGGTGGTGGAGAAGTTCCTCGACTGCGACACGCAGCGCGCCGCGGACCTGGTCAACGACCTGCTCACGTCGCGGCTCCAGCAGTTCGAGGCCACCTTCGCCACGGAGCTGCCGTGGCTCGTCGCGGAGTACGCCCTCAACCCGGTGGAGCAGGCGCAGGTGCTCACGTACCTGCGGGGCCTCCAGGACTGGCAGTCCGGCGGCCACGAGTGGCACATGCGCTCCAACCGCTACATGAACCAGCACTCGGAGGAGCGCCCGGCGCTGTCCATCCCCGTGCCCTCCGGCCTGGGCACCGCCGCGCTGCGGATTCCGCTGACGCCTGGCGGGCTGGGGGTGGGGCCCCGCGCCCAGTCCCTGAGCCACGTGCCCCGCACGCACGTGGGTCCCACGAAGCTGCCGAAGTTCTACGCGCCGTACAGCACGTACCTGAGCCCCCACCTGGACCGCGCGCGCAAGAACTCCAAGGACTGGGCGCGGCGGGTGGGCATGCTGGAGGTGCTGCCCGTCCTGGGGCTCTACGTCTGGGATGACCACAAGTTCGACGCGGCGGACGTGGCCCTGTGCGGCGCGCTCATCCACCCGGACGCGACCCCGGAGCAGCTGGACCTGACGGCGTGCTGGCTCGTCTGGGGCACCTACGCGGACGACTACTTCCCCATGCTCTACGCGAACACGCGGGACATGGCGGGCGCGAAGATGTTCACCGCGCGGCTTGCCCAGTTCATGCCGGATGACGTGGAGGCCGCCAACGCGGCGGTGCCCACCAACCCCGTGGAGCTGGGGCTGGCGGACCTGTGGAAGCGCACGGCGGGCCCGCTGTCGCCGCGCGGCCGCACGCTGTTCCGCAAGGCCATCCAGGACATGACGGACAGCTGGGTGTGGGAGCTGAACAACCAGCTCATCAACCGCGTGCCGGACCCCGTGGACTACGTGGAGATGCGCCGCAAGACGTTCGGCTCGGACCTCACCATGAGCCTGTCGCGCCTCTCCAAGGGGGACGCGGTGCCGGAGGACGTCTTCAACACCCGCACGCTGCGCGGGCTGGAGAACTCCGCCGCGGACTACGCCTGCTTCGTCAACGACCTCTTCTCCTACCAGAAGGAGATCGAGTTCGAGGGCGAGCTGAACAACTGCGTCCTCGTGGTCCAGAAGTTCCTGGGCGTGGACAAGGACGAGGCCGTGCTCGTGGTCAACGAGCTGATGACCGCGCGCATGAAGCAGTTCCAGCACCTGGTGGCCAAGGAGCTGCCGGTGGTCATCCGCACCTTCGGGCTGGACGAGAAGGCGCAGGAGAAGCTGCACAAGTACGTGGAGCAGCTCCAGCAGTGGATGGCCGGCATCCCCCGGTGGCACGCGGGGGTGACGCGCTACACGGAAGAAGAGCTGCGCCACGACGCGGCGCCGAAGCTCCAGGCCGGCAACCGCTCCGGCCTGGGCATGTCCGCGACCCGCGTCGCCGAGCTGTTCCGCTCGGCCAGGTCCTGAGTCCCACCGCAATCCGAAACCTTTTGAACCCTTAACCTGGAGAAGGTGACCCCATGTCCAATGACCTGAAGAAGTTCGACGACAACAACCAGAGCCTTGGCACGCAGGCGGCGCGTCAGCTGGCGACGACGACCAAGTCCGAGCCGCAGATGCAGGGCATCTCCTCGCGGTGGCTGCTCAAGCTGCTGCCGTGGGTGCAGGTGTCCGGCGGTACGTACCGCGTCAACCGCCGCATGACCTACGCGGTGGGCGACGGCCGCGTCACCTTCACCAGCACCGGCGCCAAGGTGCAGGTGATTCCCCAGGAGCTGGGCGAGCTGCCCCTGCTGCGCGGCTACGAGGACGTGGAGGCGCTCACCGCGCTGGCCAACCGCTTCGTGCAGAAGGAGTACAAGGCCGGTGACGTCATCACCGAGGCCGGCAAGGAAGCGGACTCCATCGTCCTCATCGCCCACGGCAAGGTGAACCGCATCGGCACCGGCAAGTACGGCGAGCCGCTGGTGCTGGAGACGCTGGCGGACGGCGACCACTACAGCTACGAGGCGCTGCTGGAGTCGCAGGACTACTGGCAGTTCACGGCGAAGGCCGTCACGCCCGTCATCGCGCTCATCCTCCAGCAGTCCGCCTTCGAGGCGGTGGTGGCGCAGGTGCCGTCGCTGCAGAAGCACCTCGAGGACTTCAAGGCCCGCTCCCGCAAGAAGCAGGACACCTCCGGCCAGAAGGCCATCGAGCTGGCCGCCGGCCACCACGGCGAGCCCGTGCTGCCCGGCACCTACGTGGACTACGAGACGCACCCGCGCGAGTACGAGCTGGCCGTCGCGCAGACCGTGCTGCAGATCCACACGCGCGTCGCGGACCTCTTCAACGACCCCATGAACCAGACGCAGCAGCAGCTGCGGCTGACCGTGGAGGCGCTGAAGGAGCGCAAGGAGCACGAGCTCATCAACAACCGCGAGTTCGGCCTGCTGCACAACGCGGACTTGAAGCAGCGCATCCACACCCGCTCCGGCGCCCCGACGCCGGACGACATGGACGAGCTGCTGGCCACGGTGTGGAAGGAGCCGTCGTTCTTCCTGGCCCACCCGCGCGCCATCGCCGCGTTCGGCCAGGAGTGCAACAAGCGCGGCATCTACCCCACCAGCATCGACATGAACGGGAGCCACGTGCCCGCGTGGCGCGGCGTCCCCATCGTGTCCTGCAACAAGCTGCCCATCAGCGAGTCGCGCACCACGTCCATCATGCTGATGCGCGTGGGTGAGAAGAACCAGGGCGTCGTCGGCCTGCACCAGGCGGGCATCCCGGATGAGATTGAACCCAGCCTCAACGTCCGGTTCATGGGCATCAACGAGAAGGCCATCATGAACTACCTGGTGACGGCGTACTTCTCCGCGGCGGTGCTGACGCCGGACGCGCTGGGCATCCTGGAGAGCGTGGAGCTGGGCCGCTCGTAGTCCTTCGTCCGCACGTAACGGGAAGGTTCTTCCATGGCGAATTCACAGAACGACGTAGCGGCGCACGAGGGCACCAGCCTCAGCACGGCGGGTGCGCGCCAGCTCGCGACGACGACGAAGACGCAGCCGGTGATGCAGGGCATCTCGCCCCGCTACCTGCTGAGCATCCTGCCCTGGGTGCAGGTGTCCGGCGGCACGTACCGCGTGAACCGGCGGCTGACGTACACCGTGGGCGACGACCGGCTGAACTTCAGCAACATCGGCGTCAAGGTGGAGGTCATCGCCCAGGAGCTGCTCAAGCTGCCGCTGATGCGGGGCTTCGAGGACGTGGATGACCTGCTCGTCCGCACCCTGGCCGGCCGCTTCGTCCAGCAGCACTACAAGGCGGGCGACATCATCGTGGAGGCGGGCAGGTCCGCCGAGCACGTGTACCTGCTGGCGCACGGCAAGGCGCAGAAGCTGAAGGCCGGCAAGTACGGCGACCCCGTCGTGCTGGACACGCTGGCGGACGGCGACCACTTCGGCGACCAGGCGGTGGTGGAGTCGAACGACGTGTGGCCCTTCACCGTCAAGGCCGTCACGGCCTGCACGGTGATGGCGCTGCCGCAGGAGGTGTTCGAGTCCCTCATCACCCAGTCCCCGGCGCTGAAGGCGCACGTGGAGCGCTACCGGGCCAACCTCAAGAAGCCCCAGGACAAGGCGGGGCAGGCGGCCATCCCGCTGACGGCGGGCCACCACGGCGAGCCGGTCATCGCGGGCGGCTTCGTGGACTACGAGCTGAAGCCGCGCGAGTACGAGCTGAGCGTGGCGCAGACCATCCTGCGCGTGCACACCCGCGTGGCGGACGTCTTCAACGACCCGATGAACCAGACCGCGGAGCAGCTGCGGCTGACCATCGAGGCGCTGAAGGAGCGCAAGGAGTGGGAGCTCATCAACAACCCGGAGTTCGGCCTGCTGCACAACGCCGACCTCAAGCAGCGCATCAACACCCGCTCCGGTCCGCCGACGCCGGACGACATGGACGAGCTGGTGTCCCGCCGCCGCAAGACGCGCTACTTCCTGGCCCACCCGCGCGCCATCGCCGCGTTCGGCCGGGAGTGCAACAAGCGCGGCCTGTACCCGACGGTGGTGGACGTGGACGGGCGCAAGTTCCAGGCGTGGCGCGGGGTGCCCATCCTCCCGTGCGACAAGCTGCCCATCAGCCGGGAGAACACCACCGCCATCATCGCCATGCGCACCGGGCAGGACGACCAGGGCGTGGTGGGACTGCACAACGCCGGCATCCCCGACGAGGTGGAGCCGAGCCTCACCGTGAAGCGCATGGCCGTCAACGACCAGGCCATCACGAACTACCTGGTGAGCACGTACTACTCCGCCGCCGTGCTCGTCCCGGACGCGCTGGGCGTGCTGGAGAACGTGGCGCTCGGGGGCTGAGGCGCTTCACGCCGTGAGGTGAGGACGGGCCCGGTGCCTTCCGTGCGCCGGGCCCGCTTATTTACTGGCACCGGGCGAAGTACCAGCGCAGCTGGAGCTGGCCCCGGAGCACCGGGTCGTCCGTGTCCGCGCCGTGCGCCGTGGTGAGCGACGCGATGGCGCTCGTGCAGCCGGGCAGCTTCACGTCGATGGCCGCTCCCGGGTGGAGGCGATCGTCGATGCCGTCATAGGTCAGCTCCGCGCGGAAGTCGGCCACGGAGGTCTTCCGTTGCACGCCCAGTCCGGTGAGCAGCTCCCGGCCGGAGCGGAACGCGTCCAGCACCTGCATCGTCGCGAGCGCGTCGAAGCGCCGGCCGAGCGCGGCCTGCCCGGTCAGCCAGAACGTGTGCCGGGTGTCCCGGAGCCCTTCGCCCGTGAACACGCCTCCTTCCGTGCGGGCGGAGACACCCCAGCCGCCGGAGATCTGGATGTCTCCACTCCGGGCCCGCATCTGCTCCTCGGCCTCTTCGAAGAGGGCGGAGAGGTCCACGCCTTGCGTGGGGAGGTCCTCGTCCGAGTCCGCGGGCGGCGGCACGCCCTGGCGCTCCAGCGCCTCCGCCACCTGCTCGGGCAGGGTGGAGTTGAGCACGGGGTCGTGCGGGTCGTGGAACGTCGTCCTCAGCCCGAAGCCCACGCGCCATGGGCCTCCGCCGGTGGTGTCTGGAATCAGCGCGGCGGACACCGTCGTCTTCGTCAGCACCCGCATCAGCCGGCCGGCCACCGAGTTCGCGCGGTAGCCGGACAGGCTCCGGATGCCGCCGCCGAAGAGGAAGTAGGGCGCGACGTCCAGGCTGAGTCCGGGGCTGAGCGCTCCCGGTGTCGTCGAGGCCAGCACCGTGGCCATCACGGGCTTGGGCGCGGCGCCGAGCAGCACGCGCAGGGGCGCCTCCTCCAGCGCCACCAGGGCCGGAGACTCGGGCACGTCCAGGTCGAGCACGTAGCGATAGAGGTTGATGTTGTCGTCGTCCCGCGCGCTCGCCGCGCCCGGGGCGAGCAGCGCGCCCACCACCGCCCATCCGGCAATCCTCACGCGAGGTCCAGGCCGCGGAGATAGTCATTGGCGAAGGCCGCGCGCAGCTCGGGCGTGGGGAGCAGGGCCTTCCTCGCGGCGAGCCAGGCGTCCACGCGTTCCACGCCGTACAGGCGGCGCACCGCCGGGCCGTCCAGTTCGTGGAACTTGCCCCAGTGGAACGTGTGGGGAATGAAGGCCTCGGCGAGCCGCTGCCAGACGCGACGGCTATAGGTCTTCGTGCGGGTGGACGCCGCTCCGTCGATGTCGAGGACGCACGTCATGGGCGCGTGGTTCGTGAACGCCAGCGTGGCCCGGGAGGGCAGGGCGTAGCGCACCCCGAACAGCCCGGGGAACGGGTACGCGCGATTGACGGCGAGGGCCAGCTCGATGGTCTCGCGCACCCGGCCGAGCGGAACGCCCACCGCGCTGCCCCAGGCCTTCCCCCGGGTGGTGGTGTCGGTGAACAGCTCGCCGTGCGTCCCGCTGACGTCGTCGTATTCCCCGTAGAAGCGATCCATCAGCCGTGACAGCGCGGGGATGGTCAGCTCCGAGACCGTGTCCGTCAGCACGCCGACGATTTCGAGCGCGCTGTCCCCTTGGGTCAGCTTGCTGCCGGGACTGGGCGGCTTCGAGCCCTGGGGGCGCTGGGCGTGCTTGTACATCACCGTGACATAGACACCCCGGTCCAGGTCGTTGGGATTGATGACCGCCATGAAGTGATAGGGCTTGAGCCCTGGGGGGCCCGGCAGCGCGATGCCGGAGAAGTCGAGCTGGTCGAGCGCGCGCCAGAGCCCCTCGGTGAGCGGCATCCGCCGGCGGTAGGCCTGGAGGTAGTAGAGGTCCTCCACCTCCATCAGGACGCCGTGCACGATGCCGAAGCCGCCCATGCCCACCAGGGCGGCATTGAAGAGGGCGTCATCCCGGATGAGCTCCGCGCCCAGCTTCTTGGGAGTCTCCTCGTTGATGACCGGGGCGCTGGCTCGCTCCAGCCACACGTGCCGGTCCGGTGAGACCACGAGGTGCAGGCCCACCACGAAGTCCTGCATGGCGCCGGACACCAGGCTGGAGCCATGCGTGCCCGTCCCGATGGCGCCAGCGATGGTCTGCCCGTTGCTGGCGCCCGAGGTGGCCAGGGACTTGCCGAGCTTCTTCAGGAGGTGGTTCAGCTCCGCGACGGAGACACCGCACTGCGCGAAGCAGAGGTCCTCGCTCCGGCCCGGATAGCCGCGACGGGTGGTGAGCGTCGGGAAGAAGTAGTTCAGCGGCTTCGTGTTGACGAGGATGCCGCTGGTGGCGGGCGCCTTGGTGAAGGACCAGCCACCCCCCAGGCCCCGGATCTCCAGGCCCTCCGTGAGCGCTCGCCGGATGAGCTCTTGCAGCCCCTGCGTGGTGTCGATGTAGCCCGGCACCGTGGACTGGGAGTCATCGGCATTCCCGACGTCCACCAGGAGTTCCAGCTTCTGGCTGTAGCTCTGGTGCCAGTTCTGCCAGCGCTTCTGGGGGCTCTCGTGGAGGATGGGAGGCATCGCTAGGGTGCCTCGACCGTCGCGGGAGGCGGGACGGGGCGGGCCCCCAGGTCACCCGGCGTCGGCTGGGCCTTGGCGCAGCGCCACTCCACCCGCTGCGGCATCGCGAGGCCGAGTGTCAGGACGCTGACGAGCGCGAAGCCCACGTTGGTGCTCTGGGTGACCTCCGCGAGCGCCTGGTCCTGGCAGTTGTCCACCCGGGGCCGCTCCTGGACCAGGCCCCAGCCCAGGGACCAGAGGACCTCCCCCTGTGGCTCGGTGGCGCCGGTCCCCGCGGCACCGGGCGCCTGGACGCGGTAGTGGGCACAGGCGGAGCCGAACCCCAGACACAGCACCACCGCCGCACGCCGCCACCCCGGTCGCTTTGCCATGCTCCCCCCACCTGTCCCGAGCATGGGCCTTGGAGGAGGGGCGGGGCCACGCGGTCGGCGGTCGTGGACGTCTGTCGGATCCACGCCGAAGTCTGTGACGCGCGGTGAGCAATCCAGGTAGGTTGCCCCACGTGCTCACCGCATCCCGCACCGTGCTGGCCGTGACCCTCGGGATTGCCATCGGAGTGGCGGTCGGCCTCGGCGGCTTCACCTTCGCGTACGCGAAGGGCTCGTCGTACCTGCGGGACGACCCTGCCGCCTGCGCCAACTGTCACATCATGAACGAGCAGTACGACGGCTGGCGCAAGAGCAGCCACCACGCGGTGGCCACCTGCAACGACTGCCACACGCCCGCGGGCTTCCTTCCCAAGTACTACACGAAGGCGAGCAACGGCTTCTGGCACTCCTTCTACTTCACCACCGGCACCTTCCCGGACCCCATCCGCCTGCGTCCGGGCAACCGCGTGGTGACGGAGAACGCGTGCCGCAAGTGCCATGCCTCCATCGTGGAGGCCATCGAGACGCCCCCCGCGGGCCACGCGCAGGTGGCCCCCGGCGAGCAGCTCCAGTGCCTCACCTGTCACAACTCCGTGGGCCACCCCGAAGGGTCGGGCAACCCCGAGCTCATCCGTAAGGAGATTGCACGATGACCGAGCCCGAGAAGGCTCCGGAGAAGCGCCGGCGGTTCAGCGGCACGAAGCTCGTGGTCGCGGTCGCGGTCGCGGCGGCGCTGGCCTCGGCGGGCGTCACCGCCCTCCTGGTCAACATCATGGAGCGCAAGCAGGAGGCGAGGAACCCCTTCTACCGGGTGGTGGAGCTCGACGACACCATCACGGACCCCGCCGTGTGGGGGAAGAACTTCCCGCTCCAGTACGACGGCTACAAGCGCACGGTGGACCAGCAGCGCACCCGCTACGGCGGCAGCGAGGCGGTGGCGCGCACGCCCACCCAGGCGGACCCGCGCTCGGTGGTGGCGCAGAGCCGGCTGGAGGAGGACCCCCGGCTGGTCACCATGTGGAGCGGCTACGCCTTCGCCACCGACTTCCGCGAGGAGCGCGGCCACGCGCACATGCTCGAGGACCAGGTCTTCACCGAGCGGCAGCAGGTGACGAAGCAGCCGGGCACCTGCATCCACTGCCACGGCAGCGTGTACGTGCCCTACAAGAAGCTGGGGGACGGGGACCTCATCAAGGGCTTCGAGAAGATGAACCAGATGCCCTTCGCGGAGGCGCGCAAGCTGGTGGAGCACCCTGTGTCCTGCATCGACTGCCACGACCCGTCCACCATGCAGCTGCGTGTCACGCGCCCCGGCTTCATCGAGGGCATCGCCGCGCTCAAGGCCAGCCAGGGCGTGCCGGACTTCAAGGTGAACCAGGACGCCACCCGCCAGGAGATGCGCACGTACGTGTGCGGGCAGTGCCATGTCGAGTACTACTTCAAGGGCAAGGAGAAGCGCCTCACGTACCCCTGGGCCAAGGGCATCAACATCGATCAGATCATGGCCTACTACGACGAGGACGGGCACGCCGACTGGACCCACGCGCTCACCGGCGCGAAGGTCCTCAAGGCGCAGCACCCCGAGTTCGAGATGTACAACCAGGGCATCCACGCGAAGAGCGGGGTGGCGTGCGCGGACTGCCACATGCCCTACCAGCGCCAGGGTGCGATGAAGATCAGCGACCACCACGTGCGCAGCCCGCTGCTCAACATCAACCGCGCCTGCCAGACCTGCCACAAGTGGAGCGAGGCGGAGCTGCTCCAGCGGGCGGAGACCATCCAGACGCGCACCTTCCAGACGCGCAACATCGCCATGGACGCGCTGGTGGACCTCATCCACGACCTGGAGAGCGCACAGAAGGCGGGAGCGCCCGAGGAGTCCCTGGCCAAGGCGCGCGACCTGCAGAAGCGCGCCCAGTTCTACCTGGACTTCGTGGAGGCGGAGAACTCCATGGGCTTCCACGCGGACCAGGAGGCGGTGCGCATCCTGAGCAACTCCATCAACTTCTCCCGCCTGGGCCAGAACGCGCTGCGCCCGGGCGGAGGGGCCTCCACCGCGCCGAACCAGCGCCCCGAGGGAGCGCCCGCGCCCAAGGGAGACGCGGGCACCCGGTAGCCGCCGCGCGGTCAGTACTTCACGCGCACCAGGAAGACGTCGCCGCGCGTGGGCCTCAGCTTGTCCACGCCGAAGTCCGTGACGCGGTCGGTGTAGCCGAACAGCACCGCGTCACCGTCCGGCATCAACGTCACCGCCGGCACCGCCTCCACGCCGTACAGCTCGCCGCGAGCCTCCGGCGTGGCGCCCAGGAAGAGGCGTGACGCCAGGGGCTGTCCCGTGGGGTCGAAGCGCTGGGTGAAGAGCTGCGCGGACCCCAGGCCGTCCGTGCCCGTGGTGCCGTTCTCCAGCCACGAGTACGTGTAGCCCACCACCAGCACCTCGCCGGTGGAGTGGATGGCCACGCCCTGCACGGACGCGTCCACGCCCAGGTCGCGCGCCCAGCGCTCGGTGCCGTCCGCGCCCGTCACCACCACGAAGGGGCTGGGGCTGGAGGCGCCCTTCAGCGACGCGCCCGCCCAGGAGAAGCTGCCCTGGAAGTCGCCGCCCGCCACCACGTCCCCGGCGGCGTCGCGGCTCACGTCCCGGACGCTTCCCTTCACGCCCGGCCGCACCTTCGCCCAGCCGAGCGCGCCGTTGCCCCGGTACAGCGCCACGAAGGGGCTGCCCGAGCCGGACCCCTGCGTGACGTTGGTGCCGAAGCGCACCGTGCCCACGTAGCGCCCCGCCACCGCCACGCTGCCGTCCGCGCCGGGTGACAGGGACAGGGGCTCGGCGCCCGCGCCCTCGGACTCCGCGTTGCCCACGGCGAAGGCGCGCTCCGCGGTGCCGTCCGGCGCGAACACCGCCACGCCGGCCGCCGCGCCCTTCACCGCGTTGCCCAGGTCCACCGAACCCGGCGCGGTATAGGCCACGTACAGCCGGCCTTCCGCGTCCGCCGCCACGTCCTTCACCGTCAGCTCGCCGGGCACCCGGTGCGCCCAGAGCGTCGCGCCGTCCGCGGACAGCCTGGCGACGATGGCGCCGTTGCTGAGCTTGCCCGTGCCCAGGTCCACCGTGCCCTGGATGTTGCCGGCCAACAGCATGCCGCCCGAGCCGTCCGCCGCCACGCGGGCGTGCACGTCGGCGCGCAGCGCTTCGGGCGTGGGGTCCACGCGCACGTCGTACGCGTGCGTCCACAGCGTCTGCCCCGCGCCGGAGCGCCGCGTGAGCACCAGCTCCACGGCGTCATCCGTGGGGGTGCGCGCCTCCAGGTCGTCGTAGCCGTGCACGGCGGCGGTGAAGAGGTCCCCGGTGGCGTCCACCGCCAGGTCCAGCGCCAGGTCGTCCTGGGCCGCGCCCTCCTTCGCCAGCCACAGCGTGGCTCCCGAGGCGGGTGGCACCTTCTCCGGCTCCTTGACCGGAGGCGGCTGGGTCTGGGGGTTCTCATTGCCCGGCGGCGGCTGCGTGCCGCTGCCCGGGGGCGGAACGTCGCCCGGCACCGCGGGCTGATCCGCGGGGGGACACCCCATCTTCGAGTCCTGGCAGGTGTCCGGATCGGGCGTCTCCGCCCCGCCCCCGCACCCCCACCCTCCGCCGATCGCGAAACCCAGCACCGTCGCACCCACGACAGTCCGGCGCCACCCCCGCCCCAGATACATGGAATCCCCTCCGTGTACGGCAGGGTTCGCATGCCATCCCACACCGGCAAATCCGGCACGGAAGGTTGCTCGGCCGCCCGCTGTCGGACGGTGCGAGTGGGGTTCGCGGCGCCGTGGATGGGGGACGCGAGCACCCATGAGGTCCTCGCGTTTACCCACCCGGCGATCAAAGCCAGACACTACCGCCAGAAGCCGATGGAGACGCCCCAGTTGGAGTAGCGGCTCGCCAGGTCGAACGACGCGGTGATGGCCCAGTCCTCCCAGTAGCGCAGCACGAACAGCTCGAAGCCGCCGGTGAGGTGGGGCCGGGGGTTGCGGTCCGGGAAGGGGGACGGCTCCAGCCAGGTGCCCGCGCGCAGGCGCAGGAGGCCCGGGAAGGTGTCCCACTCGGCGCCCAGGCGCGGCTGGAAGGTGGCGGTGTCACCCACGAACTGCGGCTCCGCGGCGGTGGCGAACGAGCGCGAGGACACCGCGTTGCTCACGCTGGAGATGAGGTCCACCTGCGCGGTGATGAGCCACCGGCCGGCGAGCGCGTCGCGGGGCTCCTCCTCCGGCACCGGCAGCGCGTCCCCGTCCACCTGGAGCTGCCGCCGGGCGGCGGGGGACAGCCGGTTGTAGCGGTGCGCGCCCTCGCCCAGCCGCCAGCTGGCGCCCAGCGACAGCACCGCGGGGGACACCACGGCCGCGTGGATTTGACGGCCCGCGATGAAGGGGCTCTGGCCGTCGTCGCGGCGCCAGCCCGCCACCACTTCCGGGCGCACCGCCACGCCAATGCGGTAGGGCCGCCCGTGCGGACGGTAGAGCATGTCCACCGCCACGCCGGTGTCGCCGTAGCGCCAGGACTGGTCACCCATCTCACTGAAGCTGGCCTGCGCGGAGAAGATGCCCAGCGACAGGATGAAGTCGTCCTGGCCAAAGGCCACGGAGCCCGCGAGCACGGACTGGGTGAGGGAGACGCGCAGCTTCTCGCCCTCGCCCCGGCAGCCCAGGGTGATGCAGTAGCCCGTGCGGCTGTTGCGCCACAGGAAGCCGATGCCGAAGCGCTTGTATTGCAACATCAGCGCGCCCAGCAGCTGGCGGTTGTCCACGGACTCGTCGGCCAGGCCGTCGTTGTCCACGTCCCGGCGCTTGGTGCCGGTGAAGGGCAGGTCCAGCCAGGACAGGGTGACGCCCAGGTCCCAGTCCCGCTCCAGGGCGGGGCTGCGCTGGGCCAGGGCGGACAGGTTGCTGGACACGCCCGCCGCGCCCTCCGCGATGCCCACGTACGCGCCGCCCAGGCCCACCATGCGCGCCGACCCCAGGAGCGCGCCGGAGTTGAAATACAGACGCTCCGGGCGGGGCTCCGTGGGCACCTCGTCCTGGGCGGAGGCCGGCGGCGCGGTGAGGGACACCGCGCACGCCAGGGCCGCCAGGGTACCGCGCACGCCGTGAGTCACCGGACAGCGGCCCCTTCGCCGAAGAGGCGGTCCGCCTCCGCCGCCAGGGAGGTGTCGCGGGACGTGAGGCCCCCCGCGTCGTGCGTCACCAGCGCCAGCGTCACCTTGCGCCACCGGATGTCGATGTCCGGGTGGTGGTCCGCCGCCTCCGCCGCCTTCGCCACGCGCTCCACGAAGGCGATGCCCTCCAGGAACGAGGGCGCCTCATAGGTGCGGCGGATCATCCCGCCCTCGTGCTTCCAGGCGGGGTGCTGGGTGAGGAAGGTCTGGAGCGCATCCGGGGAGAGCAACGTGCGGTCGTAGGCCATGGCGGCCGTTCTACCCGCTCCCCCGCCCGATGGAAGCCCCGGCGCGTTCAACCCGCCGGGCTTCGGTGTGTCACTTCACGCTCGCGAAACCGCCTGCTTCCACTTTTCCAGGTGGCGCGCGCGGACCTCGGGCTTCATCTTCGGCTTGAAGGTCCGGTCCGCCTTCCAGGCCCGGCGGATGGCGTCCGGGCTGGTCCACACGCCCGCGCCCAGGCCGCCCAGGAAGGCCGCGCCCAGGGCCGTGGTCTCAAGATTCCGCGGGCGGACCACCGGCACTCCCAGCAGGTCCGCCTGGTACTGCATGAGCAGGTTGTTGGCCGCCGCGCCGCCGTCCGCCTTGAAGGTGGGGATGTCCCGCCCGCTGTCGCGGCGCATGGCCTCCGCCAGGTCGTGGATTTGAAGGGCCACGCCCTCCAGCGTCGCGCGCGCCAGGTGCGCCACGGTGGTGGAGCGGTCGATGCCGGCGAACAGGCCGCGCGCCTCCGGGCGCCAGTGCGGCGCGCCCAGGCCCGCGAGCGCCGGGACGAAGACGACGTCGCCCGAGTCCTTCACGCTGGCGGCCAGCGCCTCCACGTCCGGAGCCTTCTTGATGACCTTGAGGCCGTCGCGCAGCCACTGCACGGCGGCGCCCGCGATGAAGGAGCTGCCCTCCAGCGCGTAGTGCGTGGTGTTGCCCAGCTTCCACGCCACCGTGGTGAGCAGCCCCGCGGTGGAGCGCACCGGCTGGGTGCCGGTGTTCATGAGGAGGAAGGCGCCGGTGCCGTAGGTGCACTTGGATTCGCCGGGGTTGAAGCACGCCTGCCCGAAGAGGGCCGCCTGCTGGTCCCCCGCCATGCCCGCGACGAGGATGCCGTCCGGCAGGCTGCGCATGCCGCGCGTGGTGCCGTACACCTCCGCGTTGCCGCGGATCTCCGGCAGGCACGCGCGCGGCACGCCCAGGAGCGAGGCCAGCTCGTCGTCCCAGTTGAGCGTGCGCAGGTCCATGAGCAGCGTGCGGCTGGCGTTGGACACGTCCGTGACGTGGGCGGTGCCGCCGGTGAGCTTGAAGACGAGCCAGGAGTCCATGGTGCCGAAGCACACGTCGCCGCGCTCGGCGCGCTTCTTCGCGCCCTTCAGGTGGTTGAAGAACCAGGTGAGCTTGGTGCCGGAGAAGTAGGGGTCCAGCACCAGGCCCGTCACTTCCCGCACGCGGGGCTCCACGCCCTCGGCCTTGAGCCGCTGGCAGATGTCCGCGGTGCGGCGGTCCTGCCAGACGATGGCGCGGGCCAGGGGCTCGGCCGTCTCGCGGTCCCAGAGGCCCGTCGTCTCACGCTGGTTGGTGATGCCCACCACGGCGATGTCGCGGCCGGTGAGGCCGGCGTCCTTGAGGGCGCGCGCGATGCACCACTCGCTGGTGTTCCAGATGTCGATCAGGTCGTGCTCCACCCACGACGGCTTGGGGAAGTGCTGGGGCAGCTCCTTGTAGGAGCGGCCCACCACCTGCAACCGGGTGTCGAGGATGGAGACGTGGGTCCCCGTGGTGCCCTGGTCCAGGGCCAGGACGTATTTCGCCTTCGCCATGCGTGCGGAGCCTCTTTCGTCGGCCAGTGGCCGGACACGGAAGAGGGGACCCTACTCCAAGCGGAGGCGCCCGCACGGACCGCGCGTGCGAGGTGTCAGGCACCGGGAGCTGTCCGTGGAACGCTCCCGTGCCTGCGTGGGGGTGCCGTGGGGGGGCGCCTGACCGGGGGAAGTCCACGGTACTTCCCGGCGCCACCCGCGCACGGCGGCCCGCTAATACCCCACTGACCGCGAGCGGCTGTTCATGAGGCGGCGCAGGCCGTAGGTGCCCAGGCCCGCGAGGACCATCCGGCCCAGGGAGCCGCCCATGCCGGAGGACTGGCGTCCCCGGTAGCCGTAGCCGATGGGACGGCGGCCATAGGCGCTGCGTCCCCGGTTCCAACCGCCGCCGGTGAAGACGCTCCGGCGAGAGGCGCCAAACGCGCTCAGCAGGGTCGATAGCAAAGCCATGGTGTCACTCCGTGGTGAGAGGGGTTACGGGGCCCGAGCGTCCTTCACGGGGATCGGACCCGTGAAGGACGTGTGTGCGTTGAAAGGTGGTCCTCCCGTCGCGTGTCGACACCCCGTGTCGAAGAATGCGCACGGGGCGCCGTGCCCCGGGCCGGGGGGCAGGCGGGCGAGCCCGTGCGCGAAGGCGGCTACGGGAGCCCGAGGAATCCGGATGCATGTCATTGGGTGGGAAGGCATTGGCCGCCTGCCCATCGAACGAAAGCTTCGGCAGGGTGAGGCGTGGCCCACCCGGTTCCCTGCCTTGCGCGGCGTCTCCATCCTTGGACTTTGGAGGTCGCAGGCGGCAGCACGCGTGGGGGTCCGTCATCCCTGTGGGACGGACCCCCATGTTCTTCTCAGGCCCGGGGCACGAGTCCCTGGTCGCGCAGGAAGGCCACGGTGTGGGCCACGCCATCCGGGAGCGGGGTGGGGCGGAAGGCCAGCTCACGCTGCGCCTTGGCCGCGTTCACGCGGGCCTCCCAGCGCATGAAGGACAGCTGACCGGGCGCGACGAGCGGCGTGAAGGGGAATACGCGCGCGAGCGGCGCGGACACGCGGGCCAGGGCCTCCATGAGGAAGACGGGCGCGACGGCGGGCGGCTTGCCGGCTCCGGCGGCCTGGCTGATGGCGAGCGCGAGGTCCGCGGTGCTGACGTACTGGTCGGCGACGAGGTAGCGCTCGCCGTTGACGCCGGCTTTCGCGGCGGCGAGGTGCACGTCGGTGCAGCCGTCCACGTGGACCACGGACATGCCGCCCGGCGGCAGCAGCGGGGCCTTCTTGTTGAGCAGCTGGATGAAGAAGGAGTTGAGGCCCACGTGCACCGGGCTGGGGCCGTAGACGGCGGCCGGGTTGACGAAGACGACGTCCAGGCCCTGCTGGCGGATGGCCTCCACGGCGCGCTCGGCGTCCTGCTTGGAGCGCTCGTAGGCGGTGGGCTTGGGGTGCGGGTCGATGTTGGCTTCGGTGAGCTCGCCGCCCCGGGGCGCGGCGAAGACGTCCATGGTGGAGGTGTAGACGACGCGGCGCACCTTCGCGGCGTGCGCGGCGGACAGGACGTTCACGCTGCCCTGGCGGTTCACGCGGTCGAAGATGGAGTCATCCCGCTGCCACTGCTCCGGCATGCCCGCGGCGTGGAACACGAGCTCCACGTCCTGCATGGCGGCGGGCAGGGTGCCCGGGGACGTGACGTCACCCGCGAAGAGCTGCACGGAAGCAGGGAGCAGCTTCGCGGCACGGGCCGGGTCGCGCACGAGCGCGCGCACGGAGTTCCCCTGCTTCACGAGCCGCTGCGCGATGGCGTTGCCGATGAGGCCGGTGGCCCCGGTGACGAGGACGTTCATGCCGGCATCTAAGCCCCCGGGCATCCTTGCTGTACACCTTCCCCCTGACACGCCTGCGGCCCGGATGGACCCGGAAGCCCGCGCTCCGGGACCGCGCCAGCTCAACTGGTCCGACTGTCGGACCAGTTGGGCAAGCACGCCGCCGACAGGGCGGCCCGCGGGATTCTCGCCTTCTCATTCGTAGGGATGGACTTCATGCCCGAAGGCCTGGCCAGGCCTCCGTGCATCCCGGAAGGCTGAGGACCGCCGGAGTCACCGGTGCCGCGCGCCGCGGGGCTCGGGGCGGCAGCGCAGCCCGTCGAAGAACATCCCCGTGAGGCGGGGGATGCGCTTGAGGTCCGAGGCGTTCTCCGCGGCGGCGAGCGAGATGGCCATGGCCATGCACACCACGTCATCCAGGAGGATGTCGCTTCGCACCTCGCCCGCGCGCTGGGCGGCCTCCAGCAGGCGCTGCCCTTCGGCCGTCGTCGCGTCACAGCCCGCCGTGTGGTTCTTGAGGACGATGCCCAGCGACGCCGCGAGCCCCTTGTACATGCCCGCGCAGTGCACGAGCTCCGTGAGGTAGACGCGCAGCGCTTCCAGTGGGGGCTGGGACTCCGAGCGCTCGCGGCTCTTCTTCGCGAGCGTCAGGAGTTGCTCGTCGCACGTCGCGGCGAGCAGCGCCTCCCGCGAATCGAAGTGGCGGTAGAGCGTGCCAATGCCGACCTCCGCCTGCTTCGCCACGTCGGCGAGTGACGCGTCCGCGCCACGCTCGGAGAACACGGCATGCGCCGCCGCGAGCAGCCGCTCCCGGTTGCGCCGCGCGTCCGCGCGCAAGGCTCCGCCCTTCACGTCCTCCACCGGCGGATTCTGGGCGTGCTTCGCCTTCACTTGAAAAACGGAGGATAGCTCCGTATTCAACCGGAGCAACCCTCCGCTTAGCAAGCGAAAGGCAGGACCGGATGGCGACGAAGAGCGAGACCGTGTTGGTGCTGGGCGCGACAGGACAGCAGGGAGGCGCGACGGCGCGGGCCCTGTTGAGGGACGGCTGGCGGGTCCGTGCGCTCGTGCGCGCCCCTTCAAGCGCGAAGGCCCGGGCGCTTGAAGCCGCGGGCGCGGAGCTGGTGCGCGGGGACATGGGGGACCGCGCGTCGCTCGACCGCGCGGTCGCGGGGGCGTACGGCGTCTTCAGCATCCAGCCGGCCTCGCCACAGGTGCACTACGGCTTCACGGACGAGGACGAGGTCCGCTTCGGCAAGGACATCGCGGACGCGGCGAAGGCCGCGGGCGTGGAGCACTTCGTCTACACGTCGGTGCTGGGGCTGCGTCCCGGCTCGGGCGTGGGCCACTTCGAGAGCAAGTGGCGCATCGAGGAGCACGTCCGGGCGAGCGGCCTCCGCGCGACCATCGTGCGGCCGGGGACCTTCTTCGAGCTGCTGCTGGTGCCGGAGTTTGGCCTGACCCCGCGTGGGCTCCAGTTCTTCATGCGTCCGGACCAGCCCATGCAGTTCATCGCGGCGGAGGACATCGGCGTGCTGACAGCGCGCGTGTTCGCGGATCCGCGCACCTACGTGGGGACCTCGTTGGAGCTGGCGGGGGATTCGCTCACCGGCGACCAGCTGGCGGAGCAGATCAGCCGGGCCACCGGGACGGCCCTCTCCTACGCCCGGTTCTCGCCGGAGGTGCTCGCGGCGGTCCCGATGCTGCGCAAGCTCGTGAAGATGATTGACGAGGGGTGGGTGGCCGGGAACGCGGACATCCCGGCGCTGCGGCGGCTGGCACCGGGCCTGCTCACGTTCGATGCATGGCTGGAGCGCGGCGGCGCCGCGGCGCTCCGGGAACGCCTCGCGGCCTAGAACGCGACGCAGGGCTGGGAGTCGATGCGCAGCACCGACTCCTGGCGGAACTGGCTCTTGTACTCCTCGCGGATGGTGTCGATGTCCGCCGAGCGCGCCGCGCTGCCGTCGTGCAGCAGCACCATGACCTTGGTCCGCTCCTGCACCACCTCACCGCTCTCCAGCTGGTACTGCCCGTAGGCGTCATACACGGTCAGCCCGTCCTGGAAGCGGGGCGTGACGGACGCGTCCACGAAGGCCTGGAACTCGGCCTCGCTGACGGGCTCGCCGCCCACGCGGTTCCGGCCGAAGTACAGGTCCGACTGGAACTGGGGACTGCCCACCGTGCAGCTGGGGCCGTCGTCTTCACCGCCACACGCCGTGGCGCCCGCCCCGAGCGCGAGGGTCAGGCCCAGCAACAGGCGTGAGGCAACCGCGGACATGTCCGAGAATGGCATGGATTGAAGCCCCCCAAAGACCGAGAGGGGAGAATGCCCCAGGCGTTTCCGCGCATGCTAGACCTGTCCGGGTCCGACTTCGGGGAGGTGGGCATGACGGGAGCCATCAGTTTGGAAGCCCTGGCGGCGTATATCCGGGATGCGTTCCGGGACGTGCACATGGATGCGCGGACGCCGGACGTCTTCTTCTTCGCGGGAGACGAGCGGCAGCACCCCTTCGCCACCATCGTCACGCGGGACACGGAGCTCGACCACCACTCGAAGCTGGACCGCCCGGGCGTGTTCCGGCTGAACCTGTGCGTGGGCAAGGACAGCTTCCACAAGCTGTTCCCGGAGCCCCACCCGAACGTCGACTTCACGGCCCTGGACGTGCTCCTGCCGCACCCGGTCCATGCGCGGATGTTCTGGCTGAGCGTGCTCAATCCCAGCCACGAGACGTTCTACGTGCTGCGCCCGTACCTGCGCGAGGCTTACGACCTCCAGATGGGGCGGACCGCCCGGGGCTGACTCACGGCGTGCGGCTGCGGACGGTCTCGTCGCTCCGGGGAGAGTCCGCGTACCCGGTCATCTCCAGGTAGCCGCGCCCCTGCACGGGGTTGCCCTCGCGCGTGCCGTCCACCGTCACCGCGCCCTCCCAGTAGCGCACCAGCACCGGCAGCTCCTGGTCTGGGAGCTTGGGCGTCACGGTGAGCTCCAGTGCCACCTTCGGGACCTGGACGCGCCAGCCCGCCGGGTACTCGCCACCGCGTGGACTCTTCCAGGTACCGCGCCGCTCCAGCTTCATGTCCTCGGCCGATAGGTGCACGGCCTCCCCCGTCGCGGGGATGTACGTGCCCGCGCTGAACGGATCCGTCGTCCCGTCCTTCTTGCGCAGCTGGTAGAGCATCAGCTCGCTGCCGTCGGAGAACTGGAGCGCGAACCAGTCCCAGCCCACCTGGTCCCCGCTCAGCGCGCTGGTGCTCCACTCGCGGTCCATCCAGCTCTCGCCCTTCACCTGCACCGACTGCCCGTCCACCGACACCGTGCCCCGCGAGGGCATGCGCGACAGCGAGTAGTAGTAGGACGCGTTGCCTCGCTGCGGCCCCTTCTGGCTCAGGCCCCGGTCACCCTGGAGCACCGGCGGCTTGCCCTGGTCCAGCGTCAGCTCCAGCGTCACGCCGTCGCCCTGCGCGCGCAGGTGCATGGGCCACGTGCCGTCCGGGCCCTCGCCGCGCACGTCCCAGTCCTGAAGCCAGACATGGAACGGCGTCCCGTCCGCGCCCGCGAGCCCCTGCGCCGCGCGGCTGAAGCGCTCGCTGACGTGGAAGCGCCCGGCGCTCACGTCCGTCAGCGTGAAGTGCCCCATGAACACCTGCCGCGTGCCCCAGCCGGACTCGCGCTGCGGCTTCTCCGGCGACAGCGCGCTGCGGAACAGCGTGAACTGGTAGCCGAAGGCCCGCCCGTCCTGCGTCTCTAGATTCCCCGTCCAGTACCACCACTCGGTGCGGAAGTCGGGGTGGGGGCCGTGGTCCTCCGGGAAGCGGAAGGGCCGGGGCTCCGTCGCGCGCGCGTAGCCCTCCATGCTGCCGTTGCCGCCCATCGCGGACGCGACCGTCATGCCGCTCGCGTTCCCGGGCCCGGTGTCCTCCGTGTCCCGCAGCACCACGCCCACCGCCACGCCCAGCGCGGCGAGCACCAACACCACCCCGATGACGAGTCCCCGCCCCATGCCTCACTCCTCCCGCAGCGCCATGGCCGGGTTCGCGCGCGCCATGCGCCACGCCGGGTACAGCCCCGCGAGCGCCGCCGCCACCAGGGCCAGCACCAGCGCCTGTCCCACCACGCCGGGCGCCACCACCAGCTGCAACGTCCACCCGAACGAGCGCTGGTTGATGACGTGCACCAGCACGTACGCCAACGCCAGGCCCAGCGGGATGGAGAACAACCCCGCGAGCAATCCCAAGAGCCCCGTCTGCAGCGACACCATGCCCCACAGCTGTCCCGGCGTGAGCCCCGTCGCGCGCAGCACCGCGAACTCGCGCGCCCGCTCCAGCTGCAATGACATCAGCGCGCTCAGCACGCCCACGAACGCGACGCCAATGGCCAGCAGGCGCAGCACCTGCGTGATGGTGAAGGTGCGGTCGAACACCTCCATGGAGGCCTGCCGCAGCGCCCGGTTCGCGCGCACGTTCAAGGCCTGCTCACCGCCCGCGCGGTCGCGCACCCGGGCCACCAGCTCGTCCACGTCCTGCCCGGGCGCGGCGAAGAGGGACAGGCCGGACACGCCCCGGTCCTCGTACCAGTGCTCATACGTGGCGCGCGGCATCAGCACCGTGCCCACGTCCGAGCCATAGTCGAAGTACACGCCCGCCACGCGGAAGTCGTGCGGCCCCTTGTCCGTCGCGACGCGCAGCGTGTCGCCCGCGTGCACGTTCCGGTGGAACGCGAAGGGCTCCGACACGATGAGCGCGTCCGGTGACGCGTCCAGCTGCCGCCACACGTCCTCCGCGCGCCCCTCCTTGAAGCGGTACGTCCGCTCGTGCCCCTTCGCGAAGTCCACCGCCAGCAGGTCCGTGTCCACGTCGTTGATGCGCACGTGGATGACCCGGATGGAGCCGCTCGCCTCGACGCCGGGGGTGGACCGCAGCTTCTCCGCGAGCCCCGGCACCAGCGAGGAGTCCCCGCGCCGCGCCACCAGCGACGGCGGTGACACGAACACGTCCGCCTGCAACGCGGACTCCAGCCACGCGGCCACCGTGCCCCGGAAGCTGGACACCATCAGGCCCACGCCCACCGTCGTCGCCACCGCGACCATCAGCGCCGCCAGCGCCACCGCCGTGCGCGACAGGCTCGCCGTCACGCCGCGCGCCGCCATGCGCCCCAGCGGACCGAACAGCGCGCCCAGGGGCCGCGCCGACGCCACCGTCAGCTTCTCCGTCACCCAGGGCACCAGCAGCGCGCTGCCCAGCAGCACGGCGAAGAGTCCCGCGTACGCGGGCAGCAGCGCCTGCGTGGGCCACGCGAGCACCGCCGCCGCGATGCCCAGGATGAGCACCCCCAGCACCGCCAGCCGGGGCGCCCGGTTGCGTGACACGTCCTCCACCGTCGAGCGCCGCAGCGCCGTCACCGGGGCCGCCCGCGCCGCCTCCCACGCGGGCACCAGCGCCGCGAGCACCGTCGCGCCCAGGCCCAGGCTCAGGCCTTTGATCAGCGTGAACGGCTCCAATGACAGACGCCGCACGTTCACCACGAAGTACAGGTCGTTGATGGTGCGGGTGATGAGGCCCACCAGTCCGCTGGCCATCAGGATGCCCAGGAGCAGCCCCGCCGTGGTGCCCACGATGCCCAGCAGCAGGGCCTCCCCCAGCACCACCGCGAACAGCTCGCCGCGCGTCACGCCCACCGCGCGCAGCCGGCCCAGCATCCCGCGCCGCTGCACCACGGAGAACGTCATCGTGTTGTAGATGAGGAACATCCCCACCACGAGCGCCAGCAGCGACAGCGCGGTGAGGTTGGTGCGGAACGCGCGCGTCATCTGCTCCACCGTGCCCGCGCGCCCGGACGTCTGCACCAGCTCCGCGCCCGGCGGCAGCGCGGCACGCAGCGGCGCGGCCTGGGCCTCTCCGCCCTTCAAGCGCAGGTCCACACGCGTCAGCCGGCCCTCTTGGCCCAGCACCTCCTGCGCGGTGGAGATGTCCGCGATGAGCAGCGACTCCAGCGCGCGCTCCGTCGTCTCCTGCGCCGGCGTCAGCAGGGCGGACACGCGCAGCTCCCGGCGCAGCCCCGTCACCGTCACCGGCAGCGGGTCCCCGGCCTTCACGCCCAGGGCCCGCGCCGTCTTCGCACCCATCACCACCGTGCCGGGCCGCGTGAGCAGCGCGCCCACGTCGCCCACCGCGTTCCCGGTGGAGAAGTCCCGGAAGGGGGCTTCCGCGAACGGATCCAATCCCAGCAGCGTGAGCGTGCGCTGGTTGCCGCCCTCCACCTGCACGAAGCCCTGCACCACGGGCGCCGCGTCCGGCGCGTCCGGCCGCAGCTTCAGCGCCGTGTAGACGGCCTCCGGCAGGCCGGACGTGCCGCCGGTGATTTGATGCGTGGCGCGGCCCGCGACGACGTCCGTGGACTGCTCGAAGGCGCGCAGCGCGCTGCCGCTCGCCAGGTCGATGGACACCACCACCGCCACGCCCATCGCGATGCCCAGGAGCGACAGCGCCGTGAGCCACGGGTGTCCGCCCAGGTGCCGCAGGCTGGAGCGCGCGAGCAGCGCCCTCATGACGTCGTCCCCCGGCCGCGCCCGCCGGGGCGGTCCACCAGCCGTCCGTGCTCCAGGGTCAGCACGCGGTCCGCGCGCGCCGCCATCGCGGGCTCGTGCGTGACGATGAGCGCGCACGCGTTGCCCTGCCGCGTGAGCCCTTCCAGCAGGTCCAGCACCTGGCCCCCTGTCTCCTCGTCCAGGTTGCCCGTGGGCTCGTCCGCCAGGAGCAGCGGCGGGGCGTGGGCCAGCGCTCGCGCCACCGCCACGCGCTGCTGCTCGCCGCCGGAGAGCCGGTCCGGGAAGCTGTTCCCGCGGGCCCCCAACCCCACGCGGCCCAGCAGCTCCCGCGCCCGCGCGCTGGCCTCCGCGCCCGGGCGGCCGAGCAGCTCCAGCGGCAGCCGCACGTTCTCCTCCACCGTCAGCGTGGGCAGCAGGTTGAAGGCCTGGAAGATGAAGCCGATGCGCTCGCGGCGCAGCAGGGTGCGGTCGCGCTCCGGCATGCGCCCCAGGTCGCGGCCCTCCACCCGGATTTCGCCGTGCGTCGCCTGGTCGATGCCGCTGATGAGGTTGAGCAGCGTGGACTTGCCGGAGCCGCTGCGCCCCAGCAGCACCACGAACTCGCCCCGGTGCAGGGCGAGCGACGTGCCGGAGAGCACCTCGCGCACGGAATCGCCTTCCGCGTAGGACTTGGTGACGGCGCGCAGCTCGACGAGAGGCGAATCGGAAGGAGAGGAAGGCATGCCGGGCATCCGACATAGCCGATGCCCGGCGTCCGGGAGCGTTTCCGCGCCTGGCCGGGACGGATGCCCGCTACTGGACGCCAGCAGCGCCAGGGAGCGCTCAGCCCATGACACCTGGCAGGTTGTCCGGGTTGCTTTTCGTGCCATGCGGCACGTCCCGGTGTTTGATGGTCACCTCTTCTCGCCGGAAGCCCTGTCTTCCGCCGGGGTGGGGGGGGCTACACACATGAGCGATGCCCAAGCCGGCTGGGTGGCGGCGCCCGGCGGCGTGCCCCCGCGGCTGCATGAGCTGCTTCAGCAGCTCCCCGCCTTCTTCGGCCTCTATCGCGGCCCCGTCCACCTCATCGAGTTCAGCACCTCCACGCGCCTGACGCTGCTCGACACGCACGGCCGGGTGGGCCTGCCGCTGCGCGAGGCCTGCCCCCTGTTGGAGGGCCCCGGCTGGCACGAAGCCTGGGACCGCGTCTTCACCACCGGCGAAGCGCTGCACCTGCGTGAGGCCTCCGCCCGCGCGCGCCCCACGGACGAGGAACTCTTCTTCAACCTCTCCCTGCTGCCGCGCCGCGATACGAAGGGCCAGGTGGAGGGCGTGCTCGCCTTCGCGGTGGACGTGACGGAGCTCGTGCGCACCCGCCGCGCCGCGTGGACCACCGCGGCCTGGCGCACGGAACGCCTGCAGGCGATGACCGCCGCGCTCTCCGAGGCGCTCACCCCCGCGCAGGTGGTGGAGGTGGCCGCGCGTGAAGGCGCCCTCGCGATGGGCGCCCTCACCGGCCTGGTGGTGGTGCCCGAGGGCGCGACCCTGGACGTCTTCGAGCGCGCCGCCGCGCATGGCTTCTCCCCGGGAGAGCTGGAGGGCTGGCAGCGCTTCGAGGCCTCCGCCACGTGTCCCCTCACGGACGTGACGCGCACGCGCGAGCCCTGCGCGCTGGGCTCGTGGGCGGAGTGCCTGGCGCGCTACCCGCGCCTCGCGCAGCTGTCCTTGGAGCGGACCCTGGCGGCGTGGGCGGCGGTGCCCCTGGTGAGCGGCGGGCGCGTGTTCGGCGCGCTGGGCCTGGGCTTCGGCGACGCGCGCGACTTCGACGCGGCGGAGCACGCCTTCCTGCTGACGGTGGGCCGGCTGTGCGCGCAGGCGCTGGACCGCGCGCGGCTGTATGACGAGGAGCGCGCGGCCCGGAGCGTCGCGGAGGCCGCCAGCCGCGCCAAGGACGCGTTCCTCGCCACGGTGTCCCATGAGCTGCGCACGCCGCTCACGTCCATCCTCGGCTGGTCGCAGATGCTGCGGCAGGGGCTGCTCGGTGAAGACAAGCGCCAGCGCGCGGTGGAGGCCATCGAGCGCAACGCCCGCGCGCAAAGACAGCTCATCGAGGACCTGCTCGACATCAGCCGCATCGCCAGCGGCCGGCTGCGCCTGGAGCGGGTGCCGCTGGAGCTGGGCAGCGTGGTGGAGGCGGCGCTGGACGCCGTCAGGCCCACGGCGCTCGCGCGCGAGCTGACGCTCACCGTCTCCGTGGACGCGGACGGCGTGCCGCTGTTCGGCGACCCGGACCGCTTGCAGCAGGTGGTGTGGAACCTGCTCTCCAACGCCATCAAGTTCACCCCGCCCGGCGGCCACGTGACGGTGTCCGCGCGTACGCGCGACGAGGGCGCGGAGCTGGTGGTGCGCGACGACGGCGAGGGCATCCCGCCCGACTTCCTGCCCCTCCTCTTCCAGCGCTTCCAGCAGGCGGACACCAGCGTGAGCCGCCAGCACGGCGGCCTGGGCCTGGGCCTGTCCATCGTGCGGCACCTGGTGGAGCTGCACGGCGGCGCGGTGACGGCCGCCAGCGAAGGGCCAGGCAAGGGCGCCACGTTCACCGTCGTGCTGCCGAACGCGCGCGTGGGCAGGGCGCCGGGCTCCTCGCGCGAGCCTCGCCCCGTGGAGGGCCTGACGCTGCCGCGCTTCCCGGAGCTGGAGGGCCAGCGCGTGCTGGTGGTGGACGGCCAGCCGGACGCGCGCGAGTGGATGTCCGTGCTGCTCACCCGCGTGGGCGCGCACGTGCTCACCGCCACCAACGTCACCGACGCCATGGACGAGGTGCGCCGCTCCCCGCCCACGGTGCTGGTGACGGACGTGACGCTGTCCGGCGAGGACGGCTATTCGCTGCTGTACCGGCTGCGCGCGCTGCCGTGGGATTCCGGAGGCGGTGTGCCCGCGCTCGCCGTCACCGCCGCCGCGCGCCGCGAGGACCGCGACCGGGCCCTGCGCGCGGGGTTCAGCGCCTTCGTCACCAAGCCGCTCGACGCGGTGGAGCTGCTCACGGCGGTGGCGCGTCTTGCGCCAGCCCATCAGGCTGGCTCCTGAGGTCGTCGTCCCGCGCCGAGGGCTGACGCCAGGGCTGGAGGAAGTCCCCCACCTCCTCGGAGAGCCGGGCCCCGCACACGTCGCGCGGGATGATGTGGAAGCCCTCCGCGTAGGCCACGAGCCGCACCGCCGGGGACGCCGTCATCCGCCGCGCGAGCCAGCGTCCGCCCTCCGGGTCCACCACGTGGTCCTGCTCCGCGGTGGCCACCAGCACCGGGCATCTCACCCGGGGCGCGTCCACCACCGCCAGGTCTTGAAGGGTGCACAGGTCGCGCAGCCGGGCCACCGGGAACGCGGGCAGCACCGGCGCCTGGGCCAGCGTGGCGGGGTCGGAGATGTCCGTGCCGCCCTTGTCCACCCACGGCGTCGTCCACTCGAGCAGCGGCGTGCGGCACAGCTGGCGCACCAGCGCCATGCGCGCGCCCCGGAAGCGGATGGCGGGCGCCACCAGCGCCAGCGCGTGCACGGCTTCCGGTTGCCGCGCGGCCAGCCGCAGCGCCAGGAGCGCGCCCATGGACAGTCCGGCGACGAACACGCGGCGGTACCCGGAGAGCGAGGCCAGCGCGTCGTCCGCGCACGCCTGCCAGTCGCGGTGGTCCACGTCCAGCATCGCCTCCGGCGTGGTGCCGTGGCCCGGAAGCCGGGGCGCCACGACGCGCATGCCCCGCGCCGCCAGGGCCTCGCCCAGGGGGCGCACCTCCCACGGGCTGCCGGTGAAGCCATGCAGGAGCAGGCAGGCGTCCGGCCCCCGCCCCAGCGCGAAGGGCGCGGTGGACTCCCCGTCGATGTCCCGCCAGCGCGTGCTCACGGGGAGGACACTGGCCACGGCGGGCCTCAGGCGCTATGCCGCCTGCCTCATGGCGGACACTCCGACGAAGCCCCCCGAAGTGCAGCTCCAGGTGCAGATGAGCGAAGAGGTCTCCAATGGCCAGTACAGCAACCTGGTCCTGGTGAACCACACGGACTCGGAGTTCGTCCTGGACTTCCTCTACGTCCAGCCGCAGCAGCCCCTGGCCCGCGTGCGCTCGCGCATCATCACCAGCCCGCGCCACGCGAAGCGCCTCCTGAAGGCGCTCCAGGACAACGTGCAGCGCTACGAGGCGCGCTTCGGCACCCTCCCGCTGGACGAGGACGAAAACCCCCGGCACTGAGGGGCGGGTCGCCAGGGACTTTCCCTGGCGGCCGTTCCCGGCGCACACTGCGCGGCATCGTGTTCCGCGCCCTCGTGTTCGCCGCTGCCCTGCTGTCCGCCGCCACCGCCTCCGCCCAGTGCACGGGGGACGGCGTGCAGCTGTATCCCGCGCCCGGGGGCATCGTCCCCACCAACATGCGCCTGCTGCTGGAGGGCGTGGGCACCGCGAAGTCGCCCGTGCTGGGGCTGGTGGGCAAGCCGCTGAAGCTGGTCTCCACCGACCACGAGGTGAAGCTCAAGGTCACCAAGGGCTGGGAGAGCTCCCTGGGCCGCGCGACCATCATCCTCAAGCTCGCGGAGCCGATGAAGGCCGACAAGCGCTACTTCCTGAACCTGCAGGAGGTGCTGCCCAACGTCTCCCTCCTCAACGGCCAGGTGGGCGCGCAGCCCTCATGGCTGAGCGGCAAGGGGCCGGACTCCAAGGCCCCCAAGTGGGTGAAGCGCCCCGCCGTGTCGGAGGGCTTCGTGCGCCGCTCGCCCCAGGGCATCGCGCGGTTCGTGAAGCTCAACCTGGCGCTGCGCGAGGAGAGCCCCGCCTTCCTGGTGGTGAAGCTGTCGCCGCGCCGCCTGGGCCTCTCCCCCCAGCAGTACCTGCTGCCCGTGCAGGGCAACACCGCTTATCTGGGCCATGAGGCCTGCGGTGGGGCGTTCTCGCTGGAGGACGGGCGCAGCTACCGCGCGCGCATCGAGGCCTTCGATGCAGCGGGCAACCTGGCGCCGTCCACGCCCCCCGTGGACTTCGAGGCCCCGTCCGCCCAGGGCCCCTAGTAGTGTTTCCGCCCGTTCAACCCGCGACAGGGAGACAACGGGCATGACGGCGACGGTGGACGTGGAGGGCTTGAAGGGGCGCATGGCCGCCTTCATCCAGAAGCTCCAGGACGACATCTGTGGCGCGCTGGAGCAGCTGGACGGCCAGGGCCGCTTCCGCGAGGACGCGTGGACCCGCCCGGGCGGCGGTGGCGGCCGCAGCCGCGTGCTGGAGGAGGGCGCCGTCCTGGAGAAGGCGGGCGTCAACATCTCCATCGTCCACGGCGAGCTGGAGGAGGCCTTCGCGAAGAAGCTCCAGGGCGAGGGGCGCACCTTCTGGGCCGGCGGCCTGTCGCTGGTGCTGCACCCGCGAAGCCCGCACGTGCCCACGGTGCACGCGAACTACCGCTTCATCCACCAGGGCGGCCGCGCGTGGTTCGGCGGCGGCGCGGACCTGACGCCGTACTACCTGGACGACGAGGACGCGGCCCACTTCCACCGCGTGCACAAGGCCGCGTGCGACGCGCACGACCCCACGTACTACCCGCGCTTCAAGGCCGCGTGTGACACGTACTTCCACCTGCGCCACCGGGGCGAGGCGCGCGGCGTGGGCGGCCTCTTCTTCGAGAACATGGGCGGCGACCTGGAGCGCGAGTTTGCCTTCGTGCAGGCGTGCGGCAACAGCTTCATCCCCGCGTACCTGCCCATCGCAAAGAAGCACAAGGACACGCCGGTGACGGAAGAACAGCGCTTCTGGCAGGAGGTGCGCCGGGGCCGCTACGTGGAGTTCAACCTCGTCTACGACCGGGGCACCATCTTCGGCCTGGAGACGCAGGGGCGCACGGAGTCCATCCTCATGTCGCTGCCGCCGCGCGTGCGCTGGCGCTACGACTACCACCCGGAGCCCGGCACCCCGGAGGCCCGGCTGGTGGAGGTGCTGCGCAATCCCCGGGAGTGGGCCTGATGTCCGCGTCCACCGAGCCCGGGCCCGCGCGCCCGCGCAACACCGGCGTGCGCCTGGGCATCGCCGTCACCGTGTTCGCGGCGATGGCCGCCACCGCCGTGTTCATCGTCCGGCTCCCGGCGATGAAGGGCGGCGGATCCGCTTCGCCGGAGCAGGTGGCCAACGAGGCCCGCATCCAGGTGCTGGCCCTGTGCGACGCGGTGCAGGGCTTCCGTGACGAGCACGGCGACTACGTGCCCATCGCGCCCTCTCCCGTCCCCGTGCCCCAGCGGGGGGAAGCCGTGCCCTTCCCGAAGGACCACGAGGACTTCCGCCGCATCGGCTTCGAGCCCGGCCCCGCCGTGCACCTGCAGTACGAGGTGCGGGTGGAGGAGAGCCCCGTGGGCGAGCCGGAGGTGTCCTGCCTCGCCCGCGCGGACACGGACGGTGACGGCCTCAACGCCGTCTACCGCATCCGTCTGGATGCCAACGGGATGACGACCCCCGTGGAGGTGGATCACGAGGGGGAGTAGCCCCCCATGCAACTCCGGGTTCTCGTTGTGCGAGAATCCCAGGGATGGGAAACGTCGGCGACATCCGCGGCCCCCGCGTGGGTGGGACTCACGGCCCCGGCGGGCCCCGCTCCGGCGGTGGGCCCTCGGCGCCCGCGCCGTCGGCGCCGGCCTCTCCGTTCCTCGATGACGGGATGGAGACCTCCACCCCCACCACCTCGCCCGGGGACCGGACCCGCATCGGGGCCCCACCCGTGGGCCTCCCGCCGGAAGCGGACGGCGGCGCGCCGCTGGAGCCCGGTGGCGAGCCGGGGCTCCCCGGCGGCGAGGGGCTGGAGACGGGCGGCGAGTCCGGCCTCCCCGGCGGCGAAGGCCTGGAGACCGGCGCCTCTCCGGACGGCGCGGACGGCACGCCCCAGGACGTGGGCGCGCGCTCGGTCCGCGTCGGCGTGCCCAACCGGGGCCCGCTGCCCCCGCGCACCGACAAGGGCGGCACGACGCGGGCGCCTCGCGCGGACGCCGGCACGGGCTTCGAGTCCCCCGGCACGGCCCCCCAGGCGCCCCGGCGCAAGGGCGGGGACGGCTTCCGGACGCCGGGCTCGGCCCCCACCACCGCCAGCCCCTACCTGGGCGCGGGCGAGGCGCGCGGGCCGGTGCTGGACGTGGAGTCGCTCATCCCCTCCGACCTGAACGGCCTGGACGGCCAGCTCGCGGTGGGCAAGCGCTTCGCTTCGGACGGGGCGCTCCTGGCCGCGCAGGTGCGGCCCTCGTCGCTGCCCTCGTCGGACCGGGTGGCCCGCCTGTGGGCCTTCTTCGCTGCCTACGCGGAGGCCGCCGCCCAGCACCCGCCCGCTCCGGAGGGCAGGGCCGCCTTCGAGCAGGCCCTCAAGGACCAGGGCTTCGCCCATCTCCAGGACGCCCACACCGGGCAGAACGGCGTGGAGGCCGGCTTGTGGGTGATGGACGCGCCCGGCCCCGAGGAGGCCCGCGAGCGCGCGGACGCCGTCCGGCTGGAGCCCCCGCCCGACGTGCGCCACTCCGAGCAGGCCGCCCCGCTCACCCCTGGCCTCTACCAGCCCCTGCCCGGCCCCTTCGTGCGCCGGGACGCCCAGGGCCAGCCGCTCCAGAACGACGACCCCCGCGACCGCCACGGCACGGACCGGCGGCTGGGCGGCCGCATGTTCTGGAACGTGCTCCACGCCTTCCGGGCCGGCGAGGACACGGAGGACTCCGCCGTCACCCAGGCCCAGTGGGACCGCATGGTCTTCGGCGCGGTGCTGGCCATGGTGGGCCTGGCCCTGGCGGCCATCGCGCTCGTCAGCTCCCTCTAGGAGCGACGGGCCGCGTCGAAAGCCTTGGGGTTGGCGTGGCCTGTGCTACGGTGCCGCGCACTTGGCCACCGACGACCTCACACTCGTCAAGCGCGTCCGCAGCGGGGACCAGCGCGCCTTCAAGCTCCTCGTCGAGCGTTACCAGCGCAAGGTGTACGCCGTCGCGCTCGGAATGCTGAAGGACAAGGAGGAGGCGATGGACGTCTCCCAGGAGGCGTTCGTCAAGGTCTACAAGTACCTGGACCACTTCAAGGGCGACGCGTCCTTCTACACGTGGCTCTACCGCATCACGTCGAACATCTGCATCGACGTGCTGCGCAAGCGCCGGGGCAGCGGCGAGCCCGTGGAGTTCGACGAGACGCAGGACGTGGACCTCTCCGAGGCCCGCATCGGCGCGCTGGGCAGCCGCCTGGGGACGAACCCCCAGAAGAGCGCCCTGCGCAAGGAGCTGGCGGAGAAGATCCAGGAGGCGCTGGCCACGGTGCCGGAGAAGCACCGCGCCATCCTCCTGCTGCGCGAAATCGAGGGAATGTCCTACGAGGACCTGGCCCGCACGCTGGACATCCCCAAGGGCACGGTGATGAGCCGCCTGTTCCACGCGCGCGCCAAGGTGCAGAAAATCCTGGGAGATTACCTGGAGCTGGACGAAGCCAAGAGCGGGGTGGGCAACGAATGAGGATGCCAGAAAGGCCTCCTCGAATATCCGTGGGGGCGAGCGCGTCCCACCGACGAATTCCCACCAGCCCGCAGGGTGAAGAGTATGGCCGGAAATCCCGCGTGTGAGCGTTTCGTACCGCTCCTGTCTCCCTACATCGACGGTGAACTCGCTCCCGGGGAGCGCGTGAACGTGGAGCGGCACCTGGCCGCCTGCCGGGATTGCACGGGCCGCGCGGCGGACCTTCGCGCCGAGTCCGGGCTGCTCCG
Organism: Corallococcus exercitus; assembly: GCF_042231735.1. Classification (GTDB taxonomy): domain Bacteria; phylum Myxococcota; class Myxococcia; order Myxococcales; family Myxococcaceae; genus Corallococcus; species Corallococcus exercitus_B. Next base: position 5,995,440 of record NZ_CP102577.1, on the reverse strand, counting down.
CGTCGGCCTGGACATGGCGGTGGACGACGTCGACTTCAAGGACTTCGCCCAGAAGGTGATGGCCCGGGTGACGCCGGAGAAGCCGCCCCTCATTGAACGGCTGCGGCTGGCCCTGTCGGAGATGTTCCTCTACCAGCGCACCGCGATGATTTCGTCGCTGGCCACCGCCGCGGTGGTGCTGCTGGTGGCGCTGCCGCTGGTGCTGCGCGACAACGCGCCGGAGGGCTACGCCGCCGAGCGCATGACGGTGAAGTCCATCCAGTCCTACCAGGGCGCCCGCGTGGCCCCGGTGGTGATGGAGACCGAGGGTGGCGGCTCCATCATCTGGATGGTGGACGAGCAGGAGCAGGCCCCGGAGCCCGTGAAGGGCGCCGCTGACGGGCAGAAGAAGCCGGGCGCGGCGGAAGGCCAGGATTCGAGCGTGGAGCCGGATGGCCAGGGAGGACAGCCGGCGACGGCTCCGTCCGTCCCGCCGCGGCCCACCGGAGGAGCGCTATGACGAAGCCGATGTGGGCGGTGCTGGCACTGCTGTTCGCCGTGGGCCTGGTGCTGGGGCCGTCGGTGGCCTTCGCGCAGGAGCAGAAGGTGAAGGTCCAGGTGGAGGTGGTGCTGGCCTCCAACAAGGGCACGGTGGTGGACCCGCCGGAGCTGGGCAAGATGAAGGAGGCGTTCCAGAAGCAGAACTTCAGCTTCACCTCCTTCAAGCGCATGTCGCTGGACACGGTGGAGGTGGGCGCCCAGAAGCCCACGGAAGTGAAGCTCCCCAACGGGACGAACGCGTCGCTCCAGCTGCTGGGCATGAAGGACGGCAGCGCCACGCTGCGCGTCATCATCCCCAACCAGTCCTCCGTGGAGGTGGAGCTGGGCCGCCAGGGCGCCGTGTACCAGAAGGCCGGCAAGCACGTGGGCGGCGAGCTCATCCTCGTCCTGGTGCCGCCGTCGAAGTAGCCGTGTGAGCCGTGACGGATGCGCGCCGCCCCCCGGGCAGGCGCCGTCCGGTGGAAGCACCTCCCTGACGCCTGGATGGCCCCCTCCTTCCCGGGCGGCCCCGCGTCAGGGCCCCACTCTCCCTGAATCTTCCCCACTCCTCGCACATCCACCCCTGCGTGGGCGGTGTGCTGTACCGGCGTTGGAGCGCTCCGTCCCGCGCCTGACGTGCGCCGGGGTGTGCCTGCGACCGTGGGGCAGGAAAGAGGGCGGAACTACCTGGAGCCGGGCTGAAAGAAAGACAGTCCTGCCAGGTTCCCAGGGCGTCCCTCCGGGTTTCTTCCCTCGGAAAACGCTGAGTTGGGCGACGGCACGGCAGTTGCTCTTGGGTCTGAGGGCAGGACGGGCGGGACGGTGGGCGGGCAGGGCGGCGGGGCGGGACGGGGCAGCACGGGGTGGTACGGGGCAGGGCGGGACGGGGCAGCAAGGCAGGACGGGGCGGTACGGGCGGGACGGGGTCGGGGCAGCAACGCGGGACGGGGCAGGGCGGGTCGGGGCAGCACGGGGCAGGACGGGCGGGACGGGGCAGGACGGGCGGGACGGGGCAGGGGCAGCACGGCGGTACGGGGCGGTACGTCACACCACGCAGACGGGCAGACACTTCATCCTCAGGAGACAAAGACCATGGCGACCAAGACCCAGAAGCAGACCATCCAGCGCAAGGCCCGTCAGATGAAGGCGAAGACGGTCAAGGCCGTGTCCTCCGCTGGCAAGCAGGCGAAGCGCGTGCAGGTGACGCTCGGTGACCTGATCGCCGCGGCCTTCGACACCGTGGGCGGCGAGGCTCGCAAGGTGGCCAAGGTTGTCTCCTCGACCGACATGACGCTGGCGACCGGCAAGCACATTGTGTTCGTGGGGTGATGCTTCCGCCGGCCGGGCGCGGACGACCTCAGGGATCCACTCCAAGGCCAGGTGACCGACGTGAAATCCATTCTCATCCCCGGACGCAACTGCTGGACGCGGACGGAAACGCATGACGCGGGCGTGCTGGTGGACGCCCGGGATTACTACCGGGAGCTGTATCGGGCCATCCGGAAGGCCCGCCGCTCCATCGTCATCACCGGTTGGCAGTTCGACAGCGACGTGACGTTGCTACGCGGTGAGGACCTGGAGGAGGCGAACGGAGGCGAGGTCCGGCTGCTGCCGCTGTTGGATCAGATGTGCCGGGAGAACCCGGAGCTGCACGTCTACATCCTCGCCTGGGACTTCAGCATGCTGCTCGCCATGGAGCGCGAGTGGATGCAGAACCTGCTGTTCAACTGGACCACGAACGAGCGGCTGCGCTTCCGCTTCGACTCGTCCAGCCCGCTCTACGGAGCCCATCACCAGAAGCTCGTCGTCATCGACGGTGTGATGGCCTTCACCGGCGGCATGGACGTGTGTGACTGCCGCTGGGACGACCGGGACCACCCCGCGTGCTCGAAGCTGCGCTGCGACTCCGGCCGCGACCCGCACGGGCCCTACCACGACGTGCAGACGGTGCTGACGGGCCCCGCGGTGAAGCCGCTCGCGGAGCTGTTCGAGGCGCGCTGGGCGCACTCGGGCGGTGGGGAGATCCACCTGGAGCCCGTGAACCGGGACGACCTGACTTTCGAAGCGACGATGCCCGCGCCTCCGGGCCCGGTGGCCATCAGCCGCACCTTTGGAAAGACCCTCCTGCCTCCGCAAGAGGAGGTGCAGGAGATCCGCGCGCTGTACGTGGACGCCATCGCCGCGGCCGAGCGCTTCATCTACATCGAGAACCAGTACTTCTCCTCGCGCGCCATCTACGACGCGCTCGTCAAGCGCATGCGCGCGGCCGGACGGCCCCGGCTCCAGGTGATGCTGGTGCTGCCCCGTCAGCCCGAAGCGCTGCGCGAGCAGATCGCCATGGGCGTGGCCCAGGTGCGCCTGTTGCGCGCGCTGCGCGAGGTGGCCTCCGAAACGGGCCACGGCTTCGCGGTGTACGGCTCGGCGGCGAAGGACGAGGACGGCTCGGACGTCTTCACGTACATCCACTCGAAGGTCCTCGTCGTGGACGACACGTTCATGACCATTGGATCCGCGAACACGACGAACCGCAGCCTGGGGCTGGACTCGGAGCTGAACCTGAGCTGGGAGGCGGAGAGGCCCGGCGACGACGTGTCGCGCGCCATCCGCCGCGTGCGCGTGTCGCTGATGGCGGAGCACGTGGGCCTCTCCGGCGTGGCCGCGCTGCGCCCGCTGGTGGACGCGACGCACCTGGTGGAGACGTTGGACCGGCTGGCCCACGAGGGCCGGCACCGGCTGCGTCCGCACCCGCTGGAGACGGTGTTCGACCAGAACCCCCTCTTCAAGCCGCTGGAGCCGGAGGAGTTCCTCATCGACCCGGAGGAGTCGGTGCTGGACGAGTCCCTCTTCGAGGCCCTGCACAAGGGCGACGACGGCCTCTTCGCCTCCGGCGTGCGCCTGCTGTCACGGTGGCTGGTGGGCAAGCCGTGCGACACGACCCGGCACAGCGCCATCCTGCCCTGCGTCCCCGGGCAGGAAGAGGGCGGGACGGCGGGGAACTAGCCCGCGGTGGGCGCGGGGCCTGGCTAACGGCGGGCGAAGTCCACGCCCACGCCAGCGCCCACGCTCACGCCGCGCACCAGCACGCCATCCGGCTGCGGGAAGTGCACCGTGGCGCCGGCGCCCCAGACGTACATGGCGGGCAGCACGCGCTGGCGGAACTCCGCCGCCACCGAGTAGCGGGGCTTGTCACCCAGGCCCATCACCACCACGCGCGCGATGCCGCGCGACTCGCCGCCCGGGCTGCTGAAGCTCAGGGACAGGTCGCCGTCCGCGCGGCCGAAGGCGGAGTACTCCACGGCGCCGCTGGCCACCACCTCCGGGGAGTCCGGCCCGTCGCCGCGCGCCACGGACAGCTCCAGGTAGCCGGAGAAGTCCTTGGGCACGCGCTGGTCCGACTGGGGCTCCTCGGAGAGGCCCACGGCGGAGAAGCGAGACAGCTCATAGCCCGCGCCGAAGTAGCCGAAGCGGAAGCCGCCGCCCTGCCGGCGCCCCTGCAGGGTGACGCTGAGCTGCGTGCCCTTGAAGTTGCCCTCGAACGCGACGCCCAGCAGGGCGCCCACGTCCTGCGCGCCCTCGTTGAGCCGCGCGCCGCCGGCGACCAGGGCCCACGAGCGCAGCCGCTCGCCCTTGTACATGGCGAACTCGCCGCCCACCGACGCGAGCGTGGCCTCCGGCGTCACGCCGCCGGCCTCGCCGAAGTCGTGCGCCGCGGAGGCGCGCACCAGGTAGCGGTCGAAGTTCCCCTCGCTGTCGCTGGCGAGGCGGCCGATGTCCAGCAGCAGCTCGCCGGAGAACACGCGCGCGGCGAGCACGTCGCTGGCCAGCAGCTGCACGCGCGCGGGCCCCGCGGTGAACGACAGCGTGCCGCCCGCCGGGTGGTAGTTCGGGTTGAGCTGGTTGTCGTAGCGGTTCACCAGGTAGCCGCGCCCCAGCGACTCCTCCAGGAACGGCTGCACGCGCAGGCCGAAGCGGCCGGACTCGTCGCCAATGCGCAGCAGGCGCACCACCTGGCCGTAGTCGCTGCGCTCGTCCCAGTCCTCGCGCCTCAGCCACGCGCCGTGGTCCTGGTCCTTCTGCTTCGGGTCGTTGTCCAGCAGCCGGAAGCGCAGCGGCGCCCCCAGCATGAACGCGAAGTCCTCCCCGCCATCCACGCCCAGTGACGGGTACGCGTACCCGAAGAGGTCCTGCTCCCCGCCGGGCGTCCCGGACGGGAAGCTCAGCGGTCCCACCTCCAGGAGCGCCCGGAAGCCGATGCCTTCCGAATCGCCCGAGCTCCCCGAGGACTCCGGCGCGGAGTACGCCTCCTGCGCATCATTGGGGACCTCCTCGATGGTGGAGGACTGGGATTGAAGCAGGGCGAGCAGGGCCACGAGGGGAGCACCAGTCATTGGTGCTCACTCTAGTTGGCTCGGCGCGGGGTGGACAGACGAATACCCGGCGCGGCCCGCGTGCGGGCTTTACCGGGTATCCGCCCTCACGTGGGGCGCGAGGCTGGGAAGCTAGTTCGTGGGGTCGGGCGTGGCGCCGGACTCGACCTTGGAGCTGTCGGTGCTGGAGTCGTCGGTGGTGGCACTGTCGGTGTCGAGGGCGTCGGACTCGCCGCTCACGTCCTCCACGTCGCTCTTGCCGTCGGTGCTCGTGGAGCCGGAGCCGCCGGTGCCGCCCTCGGTGCCCAGGTTGCCCTTCTCATTGGGGTCGCGGTTCTGGTTCACCGCGCCGGAGGGCGCCTGCGTGTCGCCCAGGTCGGTGGGAGTGTTCTGCTGCACGTCCCACTTCTGGCCGTCCTGGGTCTTCACGGTCTCGTCGGCGGCGCCGGAGCCACCGGTGGCCTCGCCTTCGTAGACGGTGGGCGCGTTCATGCGGTCGCGCTTCTCCAGGTCGCTCACGTTGCCCGTCTCACCGGGCAGCTCCTGGGAGGAGGAGTCCGAGGCCGAGGAGTCGATGCTCCCGCTGCTGGTGTCCTGGGTGCTGCCCGCGCTGCCCGAGCCGCCGATGGCGCCTGCCTCGGGAGACGAGGCCTCACGCGCGCTGGAGGAGTGGCTGCAACCGTACAGCGACAGGGCGGCGATCGCCGCGAACAGAGGGAGCTTCATGGGAAATCTCCGTGTGTGTCGGGTTTGAACTCGGCTTGAGGAAATCTGGTTGTCCTTCCGACAGAGACAAGGACACACACGGGCTCCCCCCAACTGGCACGCTCCTGGGTAGCCGGGAGAGCGGGCGCCCGGCAGCCCGACAGTGCGCGAGCGCTTCCCGCGCCTCCCCAACGCGAACAGCGTGTCCGCGCACTTCGAGTTGACTACGGCTGTAGTCAGGCGTACCTTCCTTTCTGACTACAGCTGTCGTCACGAAGGGCAGGGCGCATGAAGAAGCCGGTGGGAGAGCAGGAGCTGGCGGTGCTGCGGTACGTGGCCGAGCACGGGCCGGCGACCGTGGGCGAGGTGGCCGAGCGCTTCGGTGAGGCGCAGGGGCTGGCGCGCTCCACCATCCTGACGGTGATGGAGCGCCTGCGGCTCAAGGGGCACCTGACGCGGAGCAAGGTGGACGGGGTGTTCCAGTACGCGTCCCCGGTGGCGACGCAAGAGCTGCTGCGCGACGTCGTAGGGAACTTCGTGCAGCGCACGCTCAGCGGCTCGCTGTCGCCGTTCGTGACCTACCTGTCGGAGACGGAGGACGTGTCCGACGAAGAGCTGAAGCAGCTCCAGGACGTCGTGGCGCGCCTGCGCCAGAAGCGGAAGGAGTGAGCCCCATGACGCCTCTCATGACCTCGCCGTGGTGGTCGTCGTGGTCGGAGTCGGTGTGGCGCGCCTCGTGGCAGGGGGCGCTGTGCGCGCTGGTCGTCTGGGGCGTGGCCCGGGCGGTGCCGCGCCTGCCCGCGGCCGTGCGCGCGGGCCTGTGGTGGTTGGTGGCGCTCAAGTTCGTGCTCACGCTGGGCTGGCCCAGGCCCATGCCGCTCGCGCTGCTGCCCGTGGAGGGCGCGACGGCGGCGCAATCCCAGACGTCCGGCGCGGAAGGGGCACAATCCCAGACATCAACCGTGATGATCACGATGCGCACGGCGTCCGACGCCCGTGAGGCCACCCCGCACCTCCAGGTGTCCGGGCCCGTGTCGCCGCCAGGCGCGGCGCGGCCTGCCGAGCCGGGGCTCGCGGGGGTGGCGTCGGAAGGTCCCTCGCACGGGGCGCGGCTCGCGGCCTTCGTCCGGGGCGCTTGGGAGTCGCTGCGCTCGCATCCGTGGACGGTGGGCCTGGCGTGGGCGCTGCTCGTCCTGTGGGGCGCGGGCGTGGTCTGGAAGGTGCGGGGTCACGTGCAGGCGTATCGCCAGGTGCGCGGCATGCGCGAGCGTGCGCGGCCCTTCCGTCACCCGGTGCTGGAGGAGGAGGCGGAGTTCCTCGCGAACGAGGCGGGCCTGCGCCGTCCGCCCACGCTGCTCGTGTCGGACGAGGTGGTGAGCCCGCTGGCGGCGGGGCTCATGTCGCCGGTCATCGTGCTGCCCGCGAAGGCGGTGCGCGACCTGCCGGAGGACGCGCTGCGCATGGCGCTGGCGCATGAGGTGGCGCACCTGCGTCGCGGGGACCTGTGGCTGGGCTGGGTGCCGGCGCTGGCGGAGACGGTCCTCTTCTTCCACCCGCTCGCGCGCCAGGCGGCCCGTGAGTACGCGCTCGCCCGGGAAGAGGCGTGCGACGCGGAGGCGCTGCGCCTCACCGGCGCGGAGCCCGCGGACTACGGCGAGTTGCTGATTGCCTTTGGCATCACCCGGCCCCCCGGCAGCGCAGCGGCGCTTGGGGCGTCGGCCCACCTTCACGCGCTGCACAGGAGGCTCCGCATGCTGGAACATGTCGACGTCGTCCCCACCCAACCCCGCCGGTGGCTGAAGGGTGCGCTGTTCGCCCTCGGCGCCGTGGTCCTGATGCCCTTCCAGGTCGTCGCCAAGGCGCCCGCGGAGAGCGCCGCTCCTTCCACGAAGGACGCGGCCCCCGCCCCCGTGAAGGTGGGCACCGTCCGGCAGCTGCCCGAGGACGCCGCGCCCGCCGCCAGGACCTCCACCGCGACGCCGGCCCCTGCCGCGAAGCCGGCCGCCGCGCCGAAGCCCACCGTGACGGAGCACACCGCGAAGGCGCCCGGGACGCCCGAGGACGCGACGCCGCTGCCGCCGCTGCCCGCGTTGCCTCCTCCCACGCCGGGGACGCCGTCCACGCGGATCATTACCCTGCACGCCCCGCCCGCGCCCCCCGCTCCGCCGACCGGCGGCAAGCTGGCCCCGGTGCCGCCCGTGCCTCCCGCGCCCCCGGTCCGTGGCGCGCTGGCCCCGATGCCGCCCGTCGGTGGCCCTCGGGCCCCGCTGCCGCCCATGGCTCCCATGCTCGCGGCCGCGCCGCGTCCTCCCGCGCCTCCCGCCCCGCCGGACATGGGCCTCGAGGACGACGACACCTTCGCGTACCTCTCCGACGGCCGCACGATGATGGCCGGCTCCACGGACGACCTGTACCTGGCGCGCACCTTCAAGCAGAAGGGCAAGGACGTGCTCTTCGTGCGCCGCGACGGCAAGCCCCTGCTGATCCGCGACGCCAAGACGCTGGAGCAGGTGCGCAACCTGATGGAGGACGACCGCAAGCTGGGCGACGCGCAGGGCGCGCTCGGTGAGAAGCAGGCCGCGCTGGGTGCGCAGCAGGCCGCGCTGGGCCAGAAGCAGGCGGAGCTGGCCTACCCCATGTCGCAGATCGCCGCGAAGCACGCCGCCATCGCCGCGAAGCGCGCGGAGATCGCCCTGGAGCGCGCCCGCCTCCGCAACCAGGAGGACGGCCCCGAGCGCGACCGCAAGGAGGCGGAGCTCGACAAGCGCGACGACGCCTTCGACAAGGAGCTGGAGGGTCTGGACAAGGAGCAGGAGGCGCTCAGCCAGAAGATGGAGGCCCTGGGCGAGGAGCAGGGGAAGCTGGGCGAGCAGCAGGGGAAGCTCGGTGAGGAGCAGGGGAAGCTGGGCGAGCAGCAGGCTGCCCGCAGCCGCGAGAACATGAAGAAGGTCATGGCCGTCATCGACGAGGCCATCCGCAAGGGCCTGGCCGAGCCTCTGCCCACCTGAGGACGGAGGGCGCGGCTCCCCGGTGACGGCGCACGCGGGGGTTCCCTATACCGGGACCCGGTGTGAAGCCTCTCTCGGAGGTCGCCATGTCCGCCGCCGTCCCGCAGTCCACGTCACGCACCACCATCGACATCCTGGTGCGCCGGGTCCGTGAGGGCTCGAGCGCGTGGGTGAAGCTCGCCCTGAAGGAGCGCATCCGGCTCCTGGAGGACCTGCGCCACGCGTACGTCGCCATCGCGGAGCCCAGCGTGCGCGCGGCCTGCGAGGCGAAGGGCATCGACCCCGGCGGTCCACTCGCGGGTGAGGAGTGGCTCGCCGGGCCCATGGTGGTGGTGCGCAACCTGCGCCTGCTCTCGGACGCGCTGAAGGACATCCAGAAGCACGGCGTGCCCGTCATCCCCCGGACGCACCTGCGCACGCTGGAGGACGGCCGGCTCGCCGCAAGGCTGTTCCCCAGGGACAGGCTGGAGGGGATGCTGCTGCCCGGCACCACGGGCGAGGTCTACTTCCAGCCCGGCGTCACCGCGGACAACCTGCGCGACCACCAGGCGTCCTTCTACAAGAAGCCCCACAAGGGCCGCGTCTGCGCGGTGCTGGGCGGCGGCAACGTCAACTCCATCCCGCCGCTGGACTGCCTCTACAAGCTCTTCGTCGAGGGCACCGTCTGCGTGCTCAAGATGAACCCCGTCAACGCGTACCTGGGCCCGTTCCTGGAGCAGGCCTTCGCGCCGCTCGTCGCGCGCGACGCGCTGGCCATCATCTACGGCGGCGCGGAGGAGGGCGCGCAGTTGGTCCATCACGACGCGGTGGACGAGGTGCACATCACCGGCAGCGACAAGACCCACGACGCGCTCGTGTGGGGCCCGCCCGGCCCGGAGTCCGACGAGCGCCGCCGCAAGAACGAACCGCTGCTCGCGAAGCACGTCTCCAGCGAGCTGGGCAACATCTCCCCCGTGGTGGTGGTGCCGGGGCCGTACTCGGACGGCGAGCTGCGCTTCCAGGCGGACGACATCGCCGGCATGGTGTCCAACAACGCGTCCTTCAACTGCAACGCGGCGAAGCTGCTGGTGCAGCCGAAGGGTTGGGCCCGGCGCGGCACGCTGGTGGACCGCATCCAGGCGAGCCTGGGCCAGGCGCCCGTGCGCCGCGCGTACTACCCGGGAGCGCAGGAGCGCTGGCACCAGTTCACGGACGCGCGGCCGAACCTGCGGCTCGTGGGCAACCCCGGCGAGGGCGACCTGGCCTACGCGCTGATTCCGGACGTGGACCCCGCGAAGACGGACGACCGCGTCTTCCGCCACGAGCCCTGGTGCACGGTGCTGTCGGAGACGGGCCTGCCGGGCTCCGACGAACCGGTGGCCTTCCTGGAGGCCGCGGTCGCGTTCCTCAACGAGAAGGTGTGGGGCACCCTCAACGCCATGCTCATCGTCCACCCGAAGACGATGAAGGACCCGCGGGTGCGCGCGGCGGTGGAGAAGGCGATTCGGGAGCTGCGCTACGGCACTGTCGCCCTCAACACGTGGCCCGCCGCGGGCTACGCGCTGGGCAGCCTGCCCTGGGGCGGACATCCGTCCGCGTCCGCCCAGGACATCCAGAGCGGGCAGGGCTGGGTGCACAACACGTCCATGCTGGAGTCCATCGAGAAGGCGGTCCTGCGCGCCCCCATCACGTCCCTGTTCCCGCCCCCGTGGGTGCCGGGTCACAAGAGCATGGCGACGCTGTCCCGCCGGCTGGTGGAATTCGAGCAGTCCCCGTCCTGGCTGAAGCTCCCCGGTGTCGCCCTGGCCGCGCTGCGCCGGTAGGGGCAGGCGGGGAGGCGGGGTTTCTGGAGGCTCGTGGTAGTAGGGGGACCATGGCATCCAGGTACGCGCAAGAGGGTGGGCAGTTGCTGCAGCAGGGCCAGCCCGCGGAGGCGGTGAAGAGCTTCCAGAAGGGCCTCTCCATCGACCCGAAGGACGTGGACTGTCTGATGGGCCTGGTGCGCACCCACCTGAGCACCGGCGCCGCGAAGGACGCGGAAGGGGCCGTGACGCGCCTGTTGCAGGTGCAGCCGGACAACACGGAGGCGCAGGCCCACCTGGCCATGCTCAAGGCGCAGGCCGGGGACCCCGTGGCGCTGGTGACGCTCAAGGCGCTGGCCGCCGCGCCCACCGCCGGCTACTTCGAGCGCTTCAACCTGGGCACGCTCTTGGCCGAGCGCGGCGACCTGGAGGGCGCGAAGGCCGCCTTCGAGGCCGCGCAGGTGGTGGCGCCCCACAGCGTCTACCCGCACTTCGAATTGGGCCGCATCGCGGTGCAGCGCAAGGACCCGGCGGCGGCGGCCGTGCACTTCCAGCAGGCCGCGGCGCTGGCGCCCCAGGAGGCCCTGCCGCACCTGATGCTGTCGCGCGCGCACGCGGCGAACGGTGCCCTGGGCGCGGCCATCTCCGCGGCCACGCGCGCGCTGGAGCACGCGCAGGGCCGCACGCGCGTGGCGGTGCTGCAGGACCTCTTCCGGCTCTACCTCCAGGCCAACAGCAAGGACGCGGCCCGCCGCACCATCCTGGAGCTGCGCGAGCTGGACCCCGCGCAGGTCCGCTACGTCCACCTGCACGGCCTGGCCTGCATGCTGGCCGGGGAGCTGGCGGAGGCGAAGGCCCTCTTCGGTGAAGCCCTCCAGCGCGCCCCGAACCAGTGGGACATCCGCCACTCGCTGGCGCAGGCACACGAGGCGCTGGGCGAGCGCGCGGAGGCCCGCAAGCTGCTGGAGGAGATCGTGGCGGCGGTCCCGCACGAGCCCGGCCCCACCAACGACCTGGTGCGCCTGCTGATGGGCGACCAGGACCACGCGCGGGCCCGCGTGCTGCTGGAGCGGGTGCTGGAGGCGAACCCCCAGGACGCGCTCACGCACCTCAACCTGGCGCGCGCCACCCAGCCGTTCGACCGGGCGGAAGCCACCCGGCACGCGAAGCAGGCGCAGTCGCTGGGCGCGGACGCCGCCGTGAAGGACGAAGCGGCGCAGCTCCTCACCGAGCTGGGCGGCTGACGCACCCCGTCTTCCCCCGCTCCAGGTCCGTGCCTACCTTCACGCCCGGTCCAATCAGCGGGGAGGGGGGCGCATGCGCAAGGCGGAGCAGGCACTCATCGAGCAGCTCGAGGCGCGCTTCCGGGAAGTGACGCGGCTGCTCTACACCACGTCCATCCCCGCGTCGGTGCTGGACGCGGAGCTGATGCCGATGATGGCGGAGGACGTCACCTTCACCGACCCCTGGCAGAAGGGCGGCGGCAAGGAGACGTACCGCAAGGGTGCGGCGGGCTTCCACTGCATGTTCCGCTTCGACTTCGACATCTACCAGCTCAACGTCCAGCTGGAGCCGGACGGGAAGAGCGGGCGGGCCATCGTGGACGGGGTGATGAACCTCAAGCAGTTCGCGTGGCTCTACACGTACCCGCTGCGCACCCTCCTCGTGTACGACTTCACGCTCCAGCGCGGCGAGGACGGCGGAGAGGTGCTGCCGCTCATCCACGCGCACGAGGAGATGTGGAGCTTCGGCGACATGATCGCCAACGTGCCCGGCGTGGGGACGCTCTACAACCGCTTCCGCAACGCCTTCAGCGTGGGCTTCCTGGCGGCGTCCGCGCTGTGCGGGCGCCTCAAGCAGTCGGCCTGAGAAGCCGCGGGCGGCAGGGCACGGGCGTCATGCCCTGACATGTCTGTCAGGCATTGCGGGGGGCTGCTCGGAGTGAGGCCGTCTGTCGGCCAGTGGGCACGGGTGTTGCTCTGGGGCGCGGGGTCCACTGCTCCCGGAGGTCCCGCGTGCGTCGCTGGCTGTTGCTGCTGCTCCCCGTCCTTGCTGGCTGTGAGTCCGGGCTGGAGGCGGCCGGTGTGTGGGATGCCACGGCGGCGCGGCTCGAGGACGACCGCGTCTCCGTCGAAGTCACGTTGACCTGCGGCCTCGTGTACGGCTTCGCGCGGTCGCAAGGCTGTGACGCGGATGGCGAGCGCGTCTGCGTCTCCGCGGAGTGGTACGCGGCCGACGACACGGCCTTCGCCCATCCGCTGCACCGGGCGGAGTCGTGCCAGACGGTCCCCGACATCATCGGCACCCAGGTGACGGTCACCACGTCGGAGGCCGTGGACCGTGACCCCGGGCTGCGCATCCTCGTCAGCGCGGATCCCCGCGTGGCGAACGTCATCATCCCCAACCCCTGAGACCCCTATGCATCCGACCTTCATCATCGTGGCCCTCGCGGGCCTGCTGACGGCCTGCGGGCCTCGTTGGGACGCCGTGGGCGTTCGCGCCGCCTCCGCCACCCGTGACGCGGACGACCACGTCACCGTGACCGCCGTCTTGACCTGCGTGCCCGCGAACGGCTCGGAGCCAGACGGCTGTGACGAGGACGGAGAGTCCCTGTGCATCGGGCTCATGGGGTACCCGACCCCGGAGGTCCTGCCGGAGGAGCGCTCCTCCTTGGGAGTCTGGCGCGTCTCCGAGTGCTTGAAACCCAAGCACTGGGAGGGGACGACCGTGGTGTTGCGCTCACCGGAGCCCGTGCCGCGCGACGTGCCCTGGACCCTGGAGCTGGGACGGACCCTCATCGGTGGAGAGGGCCCGCGCGTCTTCCTCGCGAGCCCCTGACGCATGCGCGTCTTGCTATGGAGGGCGGGTCTTGTCCCTGAGGGGAGGCCCGCGATGCGCCGTGCCGTGAGTGGAGTGCTGTGGGCGCTGGCCGCCATGGGCTGCGGCGGCGAGGACCTGCTGGCACCCGACCTCACCGGGGTCCGGGCGACGCGGCTGGAGGATGGCCGGGTGTCGCTTCAGGTCTACATCGTGTGTGGGGTGCTCCAGGGGCAGCGGTCCGCGGACGACGCCTGCGGCTGGCCGGAAGAGCAGCCCCTGTGCGTCGATGCGGGCTGGTACCCGGCGGAGGACGCCGCCTTCCGCACGCCCCTGTTGTCACAGCGCACGTGTGAGCCGGTCGGCACCCGCATGTACAGGGCGATGACCGTCGTCTCGCCAGACGTCGTCCCTGCCGGCCGCGACCTGCGCATCCTGGTCCAGGTGGATCCGCGCACCACCCGCTTCATCATCGACAGCCCTTGAGCCTCCCCATGTCCCCGCGAATCCCCTGGATGCTGATGTGCTGTGGCCTGCTGGCCGCGTGTGGTCCTGGCCCGGACCTGGTGGGCGTCCGGACCGCCACCGCTGTCCGCGACGCGGACGAGCACGTCACGGTGACGGCCGTCCTCACGTGCGTGCAGCGGGACGGCTCCCCGGGAGGGGACTGCGACGCGGACGGCGAGGAGCACTGCGTGATGGCCACCTGGGCCAACGGGTACAGCACGTCGTACACGCAGGTCGTCACGTCGGGCGTGCAGTGCGTGACCCCGCCGCGGGTCGAGGGCACGACGGTGGTCATCCGTTCAACGAACCCCGTGCCGCGCGAGCCGTCCCTCACCATCCAGCTCGGCTTCACGCCGAGGGTGGTCATCGACAGCCCGTGACGGGCCGCTTCAGGCGGGGATGAGCTTCTCCGCCTGGAGCTGCCGCATCAGCGCGACCATGGCCTCCGTGCTGTCCAGGTGCATCTCCTGGAAGCCGAAGCGGCGGGCCTTGTTCACGTCGAAGAACGCGTCGTTCTCCACGCCGAAGATGAAGTCGCCGAAGGCCCAGTTGGCCAGCTTCTTCAGGCCGTGCGGCTGGAGGCCATGGCGCTGCGTGAGCGCCTCCCAGACGGGGAACTTGTCCTTCATCGCCTCCGTCAGGGAGAAGGGCTGCGGGTCCGCGCACGGGATGCCGAACGCGTCCGCGATGCGCGGGAAGACCTGGCTCCAGCGGAAGACGTCGCCGTTGGTGATGTTGAAGATTTCGCCCGCGCACGCCTCGTTGAGGGCGGACCACTCCATGGCCTTGGCCAGCACCGTGGCATCCGTCACGTTGGCGAGGATGGAGTACGCGCGAGGCGTGGACGGAAAGCGCAGGGGGACGCGCAGCGTCTTGCACAGCGACGCATAGACGCCGATGAGGTTGCCCAGGTTCATGGGGTTGCCCACGGCGAGCCCCATCATCATGTCGGGCCGCAGGGCGGTCCAGGTCCAGCGCCGGCCCTGGGACGCGTCGCGCAGGTAGTCCTCCTGGTCGTAGTAGAAGTTCGGAGGGAAGTGGCGCGGGTCGGTCTCCTTGGCGGGCGTCTTGTAGAGGCCGAACTGCGCGCCGTACGCCTTGCCGCCCTGGATGAAGGACACGTGGCGGAAGCCCGGTGCGTGCTTCTCCACCGCCTCCACGATGTTGCGCAGCAGCGCCACGTTGATGCGGCTGAGGTCCGCGGGGTCCGGGTGCTCCTGGTACGCGGCGAAGAAGACGTGCGTGACGTCGCGCAGCCACTCCGCCGCGCTGGCGAGCGAGTCCGGCGACTGGAGGTCCAGCGACTTCACCTCCGCGCGCGTGGCGAAGTCCGGCGCGCGGCGCGACACGGCCTTCACCTTCCAGTCCGGCCGCGTGTCCAGGTACGTGAGGAGGTTGCGGCCGATGATGCCGGTAGCGCCCAGCACCAGCGCCGTGTGCTTCGTCGTCATGGGAAAGGCCCTTGAGGGGAGGGTGTCTGTCTTGATCAGCGGCCGAACAGCCCGCGCTTCTTCGCCGGCTGCGTCTGTCCGCCCAGCCGTGACAGCCGCTGGCCCAGGATGCGGCTCATCTCCAGCGCGACGGCGGGGTTGGCCATCATCACGCCGCGGAAGTCCTCGCGGCCCACCGCGGCCAGTTCGCACGGCGTGGCGGTGACGGCGGTGGCGTTGCGCGGCTCGCCCGTGAGCAGGGCCAGCTCCCCGAAGAAGCCGCCCTGCTTCACCGTGGCCACCGTCTGCCGCGCGCCGTCCTTCATCGCCACCTCGCCGGAGATGACCACGTAGAACGTCTCACCCGCGTCACCCTGGCGGAACAGCTCCGTGCCCGCGGGCGTCTGGAGCAGCTCCGCGCCGCGCGCCACCGCCTCCAGCTCGTCCTCACTCAGGGGCGCCAGGAAGTCCAGCTTGCGCAAGGTCTGCGCCAGCGACGACGCCAGGCCCGCGCCCAGCGGCGGCTCCGACGTGAGGAACTCCACCGCCTTGGCCACCTGCGTCCTGCGCGCCACGAGGATGACGTTGTGCCCGGCCTTCAGCTGCGTGTTGCCCTCCGGCAGCGCGGTGTGGCCCTGGGGGTCCACCAGCGCGATGAAGATGCACTCGCGCGGGAAGCCCTCCATGCCGCGCACCTGCGCCACCGTCTGTCCCGCCACCCGGGCGCGCACGGGAATGGCCAGCTCGAAGAGGAGCGCGTCGCCGCTGCTCAGCGGCAGCGACCCGGACACCTGCGGGAAGTCGATGGCGGTGGTCATCTTCGCCACCACCACGTCGGCTTCCGCCACCAGCTCCTTCACGCCGGCCAGCCGGTAGGCCTCGCGGTAGTTCGTGTCCAGCATGCGCACCATCAGGCGCGCGCTGGACACCGCGCGCACCAGCATGGTGAACGCCAGGTTCGCCGGGTCGTGCGCCAGCACCGCCGCCGCCACGTCCGCCGTCCCGATGCCCGCCGCCTCCAGCACGCGCGGGTTGGTGGCGTCCCCGCACACCGTCACCACGCCCACCTCCTCGAAGAGGCGCGCGCAGATGCCGGCGTCGCGTTCAATCACCGTCACCGTGTGCTGCTCCGACACGAGCCGCGCCGCCAGCGCGCCGCCCACCCGTCCTCCCCCCGCGATGACGATCTTCATGACGCCTTGTGCTCCTTGCTGTCCTTGCTCGCGTGCCCGCCGTGCAACACCTTCTCCAGGTCCAACATCCGCGCGTCCAGGTGCGCCAGCATCTCCTCCGCCGTCGCCTCCGGAATCAGCCCGTTGCGCCGCGCGCCCTGCAACGCCGTGCGCTCCGCGTCGATGAGCCGCCTGCGCATGCTCAGGAGGTCCTTCGCCCCTTCGGCCAGGTGCTGCTCGCTGATGCGGCGCAGCTCCCGCTCCGCCCGGGCGATGTTCACCTGGTACTCGCTGCGCAAATGCTCATAGGCCGCGCGCGGCAAGAGGCCCTGCGTGTGCAAGGTGTCCAGCTCCACGTGCGCCGCGCGGCTGGCGATGAGCTTCCCGCGCTGCTCCGCCATCTCCAGCGCCACCGCGTCCTGCTGGAACAACCCCAGCCACTTGAGCGCGCCGGTGAGCATCAGCCCCTGGCCCACCATGGACACCAGCGTGACGCCGAACGCGATGGAGACGATCTGCTCGCGCGCGGGCGTGGACTCCGGAAGGCCCAGCGCCAGGCCAATGGACAGCGCGCCCTTGATGTTGCCCACCAGGAACACGTGCTGCCATCTCAGCGGGATGGACTCCGCGGGCTTGAACAGGCGCAAGAGCAGGAAGGGCAGGTAGATGGCCACCGCGCGCCCCAGCACCACCGCCACCACCGCCATGCCCACGCCCGGCAGGTGCCCCTGGAGCGCCTCCGGCCGCGTGTCCAGGCCCACGGAGAGGAAGAGGAACGTGTTGACGCCGAAGGTGGCGTACTCCCAGAAGGAGTGGATGGCCACCTGGCTCTGCGGCGGCACCTCGCGACGGAGCGTGACGCCCACCGCCAGCCCCGCCACCACCGCGGAGATGGCGCCCGACAGGTGCACCTCTTCCGCCAGCACGTAGGACGCCAGCGCCACCGCCGTCGTCACCATGATCTCCGCGAGCGGATCCTCCGCGCGCCGGATGATGAAGCCGCCCAGGAGGCCCAGGCCCAGCCCCACCACCGCGCCGCCCACCGACGCGAGCAGCACGTGGCCGCCCAGCGAACCCAGCGACGGCGCCGCGCCGCCCGCCACCACCGCCGCGATGGCCGTGTACGCCACCAGCGCGGTGCCGTCGTTGAAGAGGCTCTCGCCCTGGATGATGCCCGCCAGCCGCCCGGGCACCGGCGCGCGGCGGAAGGCGTAGAGGATGGACACCGTGTCCGTCACCGCGAGGATGGAGCCCAGGAGCAGCGCGGGCCCCCACGCCAATCCCAGCATCAGGTGCAGCGCGGTGCCGGTGGCGCCAATGGCGAGGACCATCCCCAGCGTGGACAAGAGGCCAATGGGGACCGCGTTCGCGCGGATGCCATTGAGGTCCGCCATGATGCCGCCCTCGAAGAGCAGCAGCGGCAGGCAGATGAGGAACACCACCTGGGGGTTGAGCGGTGGAACCCCCGGCAGCAGGTGTGCGACGGAGATGAGCAAGCCACCAAGCACCAGCGCGACGTTGTACGGCACGCTGGCCCGCTTGGCGGCGATGGCAAGCGCGATGGCCGCCACCATCAGGCCGATGAGGATGGGTACTTCCAGCAGCACGGCGACTCCACTGGGACCAGGAAGGAGCGCGAAGCTTTCCAGATTCGCGCGGACCGTGCACGGGCACCGTCTGCTTTTCGTCGTCCCGTCCAGGGCCCCGCCCGCCTGCCTTCCTTCTCCCGAAGTGCGCCCTGGCGGTGGTACGTCCGCGTGGTACAGCAGGGCCCCTGATGAAATCCGGCTCGATGGACACCCTGGTGCTCTCCGTCACGGCGCTGCGCAAGACGTACGGCGCCCACACGGCCGTGGACGGCATCTCCTTCCACGTGCGCCGCCGCGAAATCGTGGGGCTCCTGGGGCCCAACGGCGCGGGCAAGAGCACCACCATCAACATGCTCCTGGGCGTGCTCCAGCCCACCTCCGGCACCATCGCCATCGAGGGCACCGACCTGGAGACCCACCGGGTCAAGGCCCTGTCGCGCACCAACTTCGCCGCCGTCTACTCGCCCCTGCCCGGCAACCTCACCGTGGCCCAGAACCTGCGTGTCTTTGGCCTCATCTACGGCGTGAAGGGGCTGTCCGCCCGCATCGAGGCGCTGCTGGAGGAGTACGACCTGAAGCGCTTCCGAGACACCAAGTGCGGCGTGCTGTCCTCCGGCGAGCAGACGCGCGTGTCGCTGGCCAAGGCCATGCTCAACCAGCCCCGCCTGCTGCTCCTGGACGAACCCACCGCGTCGCTGGACCCGGCCACGGCGGTGGACATCCGCACCCGCATCAAGGCCTTCGCCGCGAAGGGTGACAGCAGCGTGCTGTGGACGTCGCACAACATGTACGAGGTGGAGGCCGTCTGCGACCGCGTCCTCTTCCTCGCGCGCGGCCGGGTGCTGCTGGAGGGGGACCCCAAGACGCTGCCCCGCGAGCACGGCAAGGCCACGCTGGAGGAGCTGTTCATCGCCGTGGCCAACGAGCCGCTGGCGCTGGAGAGGACCGAAGCGCCATGAACCTGAACCACGTCGCGGGCATCGCGCTGCGCCAGTTCTATCTCTACAAGGGCAACTTCGCGCGCGTGGTGCCGCTCTTCGCGTGGGTGGCCGTGGACATGGTGCTGTGGGGCTTCATGACCCGGTACCTCAACGAGGTGACGTCCTCCGGCTACAACTTCGTGCCGGCGCTGCTGGGCGCGGTGCTGCTCTGGGACTTCTTCGCGCGCGTGATGCAGGGGCTGACCACGGGCTTCTTCGAGGACGTCTGGTCGCGCAACTTCCTCAACGTCTTCGCCACGCCGCTCACGCTGCCGGAGTACGTGTGCGGCCTGGTGGTGACGAGCATCGCGACCAGCGCCATCGGCCTCGTCGTCATGCTGCTGTTGTCCACCACGGTGTTCGGGCTGTCCTTCGCCGCCTACGGCGCGATGTTCATCCCCTTCGTGATGGTGCTGTTCCTCTTCGGCATCGCGCTGGGCATCCTCAGCAGCGCGATGGTCTTGAGGTTGGGCCCCGCGTCGGAGTGGTTCGTCTGGCCCATCCCCAGCCTGCTGTCCCCGTTCGTGGGCGTCTTCTACCCGCTGTCCACGCTGCCGGAGTGGATGCAGTGGGTCGCGAAGCTGCTGCCCCCGTCCTACGTCTTCGAGGGCGTGCGCACGCTGGTGGCCGGCGGCGAGTTCTCCGGCACCACGCTGGGCTGGGGCCTGGCGCTGGCGCTGCTGGACATCGTGCTGGCGGGCTGGGTCTTCCAGCGCGTCTACCGCTACGCGGTGCGCACGGGCCTGCTGGCCCGCTACAGCGCGGAGAGCGTGAGCTGATCAGCGCCGGATGCGCAGGAGCAGGTCCTTCCGGGGGCCGCACTCGCCCCGGCCGTCGCAGTTGCTGGTGGTGACGTACAGGTGGCCGTCGGGGCCCATCAGCACGTCGCGCAGGCGGCCCCAGGTGTCGCGCAGATACACCTCGTGGCGGGCCACGCGCCGGGGCTCCCGGGCATCGAACTCCACTCGGTGGAGGTGCCGGGACTTCAGCGTGCCCACGAGCAGCGAGCCCTTCCACTCCGGAATCGCGGTGCCCGTGTAGACGGCCGCGCCGCCCGGGGGCGACGCGTCGTCGAAGGTGAGCGACGGGGTGATGCGCCCGTTCTGCGTCTCGCACGAATAGATGCCGGGCCAGCCCAGGTTGTCGCCCGCCTTCACCACGTTCACCTCGTCGTGGCCAAAGCGCATCGTCTCGCCGCTGGGGCCGTGGTCGGTGAGGTACAGCGTGGTGGCGTCCTTCCAGTCAAAGCCTTGCGTGTTGCGCACGCCCAGCAGGAACGCGGGTGAGTTGGGAAAGGGATTGTCTCCGGGCACGGCACCCTCCGGCGTCAGGCGCAGCAGCTTGCCCGCGGGGTTGGCCACGTCCTGGGACAGGTCCGGGTCGCGGGAGTCCCCCGTGCCCACGTACAGCATGCCGTCCGGCCCGAAGCGCAGCCGCCCGCCGTCGTGGTACTTCGCGGACGGGATGCTCCCGAAGATGACGCGCTCGAAGGTCGCGCTCGCGCCGTCCGGCGACAGCGTCCAGCGCTCCACCCGGTTCTGCGCCTTCCCGTCCGCCTGGGTGGTGACGTACAGGTAGAACTGGCGGTTCGTCGCGAAGTCCGGGTGCGCGGCGATGCCCAGCAGGCCGCCCTCGCCGCTCGCCGCCAGGGGCAGCGTGGCCACCGCCCCGGGCTGCAGCTGGCCGCCGCGCAACAGCCGCACGCGGCCCGGCCGCTCGGTGATGAGCGCGTCTCCGCTCCCGCCCGGCAGGAAGGCGACACCCCAGGGGACCTCCAGCCCTTCCGCCACGACGTCCACGGTGATGGGCACGCTGCCGTCCTGTCCCCAGCCGTCCTCCATCAGGATGCAGTCCTCGGGCGACGCGGTCCCCTGCGCCTGGCTCTTGCGGCAGGCGGAGGCGGTGGCGGTGAGCACCACGAGGGCGGACAGGAGCAGGCGGCGGGAGCGCATGGCGGGAATCTAGCGTTGGTGGACGCCGCCCATGGACCTGGAAGGGGGGCAGGCGAGCGCATCCGGCACTGGAAGACGGTCCCGGACGGCGTTGTCCCGGCCCCTGTCGTGGGCACCTTGCTCGGGCGGGTTCAACGGCAACCATTGCCCAGCGGGAGGCAGTTCCATGGCGCGCATCGCACTCATCGTGGCCAACGACTTCGAGGACTCCGAGTTCCAGGTCCCCTTCGACACGCTCAAGCAGGCGGGGCATGAGCCCGTCGTCATCGGCCTGGAGGCAGGCAAGACGCTCAAGGGGAAGAAGGGCGCGGAAGTCCGCACGGACAGGGCGGTGAAGGAGGTGAAGGCCGCGGACTTCGCCGCGCTGGTCATCCCCGGCGGCTACTCGCCGGACCACCTGCGCATGGACATCGGCATGGTCGGCTTCGTGCGCGACTTCTTCAAGGCGGACAAGCCCATCGCCGCCGTGTGCCACGGGCCGTGGATGCTGGTGGAGGCGGACATCGCGGACGAGCGCACCGTCACGTCGTTCCCGTCCATCAAGACGGACCTCATCAACGCCGGCGCCCGCTGGGTGGACCGCCAGGTGGTGGAGGACGGCAACATCATCACCTCCCGCAAGCCGGACGACCTGCAGGCCTTCTGCGCCGCCCTGGTGCGCCAGCTGAAGGACGGCATCGCCCCACGTCTGGAGTCACCCCTGGCCCCGGAAGCCGCCGCGGACCGCGCACCGCCAGTGCACTGAGCCGCCAACAGGTCGGAACATGGTCCAACAGGACCCAGGCCCCCGGGGTGCCGCGCGCACACCGGGGGCTGCTACGTGGAGAGGGCCGGAACGGATTTCCCGCGCGCTTTCCAAGCAATTGATCCTCGTTTCCAGAGGGAACTGTCACCGAGCGAACCTGCCTGCCCTGGCGACGCATTGCGCTGTCGGGTCCATGCGTCGAGTTTTCGCTGCTCTGGAATTGTTCCGTTGTCTTTGGCCCCCCGGTGCCACAAACTCATTCATCTGTACGGGGTTTCACCAACCCCAGGGGTGTCATTTATTCCCCGAATTTTACAGCTGAGTTGCCATTGTGCAGCGTTGCTGTTTATTATCCGGACAGCAGCGACCCCCTGACAGACCGCGCCATCACTGACGGTCTCTGTGGATCCCCCTCATGAATCCGGCCCCCCGCCCCGTCATGTCCCAGCCCCGTCAGGTCGTCCGGGCGGTGCTGAACGAAGCCCTGGAGAGCAAGCTGGGAGGCGAGGTGGTGGTGAAGTCCGCCACGGTCTCCGGCCGCATCTTCGTGGTGGAGCGCAAGGTGGCGTGGACGGTGCTGACGGGCCCGGGCTCGCGCAGCTTCTCCACGGCGCTCATCGACGCGCGGCTGGTGAGCCGTGAGGACGTCGAGCAGGTGATGGCGGAGTGCCGCAAGAGCGGCGGCAACTTCTGCGAGACGCTGGTGGCGTGGGGCCTGGTGCCGCGCGACACGCTGCGCGACCTGCTGTGCCGGCACCTGGGGACGCAGCTGGACGCGCTCTTCGGGTTGACGGAGGCGCAGGCCCTCTTCGTCCCGCAGCCGCGCTCCTACTCCAGCCAGCTCACGTTCGAGCTGGCGGAGCTGAGCGCCGACGTGACGCAGGCGCCGCCCGCCATTTCGCAGTCGCAGTCCCCCTCGGTTTCCCCCGTCCTATTGGAAAGAGAAGTCATGGCGAACGTGAAGCAGGCGCTGGAAGAGGCGATGAAGATTGAGGGTGCGTTCGCGGTGTGTCTGGCGGATGCGAACAGCGGCATGACGCTGGGCAGCGTCGGTGGGTCCTCGGCGTTCAACATCGAGGCGGCGGCCGCGGGCAACACCGAGGTGATGCGCGCCAAGATGAAGACGATGAAGGCCCTGGGCATCAAGGACCGCATCGAGGACATGCTCATCACCCTGGGCGAGCAGTACCACATCATCCGGCCGCTCGCGGCGCGCGAGGGACTGTTCCTCTACATCGCGCTGCACCGCGCGAACGCGAACCTGGCGATGGCGCGCTTCCGGATGGCGGACGTGGAGAAGACCATCCAGCTCTGAGGCTTTACCGCTCCTGAAGCAGGCCCACGCCGCCCGTTTCCCTCCCCAGGGAAGCGGGCGGTGGCGTTTGTAGGGTATAAAGCTGAAAATCAGCGTGTGCCCAGGTATATATACCTGGGCACACGCTGATATATGCCTCGCCGAACGAGACTCCAGCTAGCCGCCGGGCTGATCGCCCGGGCCTTCCAGGATGAGCCTGGCCGGGTCTATTCGCGCCCCGCGTTGACGGCGATGCTCAAGCGGCACCGCGAAGCCTGGCAGCTCCCTGCCTCCGTGGGGCTGACCGGCTTCATCCAGTTCCTGCAGGACTCGAAGCAGCTCTCCGTGGTGCGCCTGTCCGCGGATACCGGTGAGGTGGTGACGCGCTACGTGTGGGAGCAGGCGTCTCCACAGGCCGTGGCGCTGACGCTGCGTCCGTCCGCCTATCTCTCGCACGCGACCGCGGCGCGGCTGCACGGACTCACCGACCAGTTCGCCAAGGTCATCTACGTCAACAAGGAGCAGAGCCCGAAGCCCCCTCCCAGGGGAGGGCTCACCCAGGAGGCCATCGACCGCGCCTTCAAGGGGCAGCAGCGCGCATCGACCTACGTCTTCCACTTCGACATCTACCGGGCGGTCCTGCTCAGCGGAAAGAACACGGGGGCGTTGGGAGTGGAGGACGTCCCGACGCCAGAAGGAGAGTTCCTGCCCGCCACGAACGTCGAGCGGACGTTGATCGACCTGACGGTTCGTCCCAACTACGCGGGAGGTGTCGAGGAGGTCCTGGGCGCCTTTCGTCGTGCGCGCGAGCAGGAGAAGGTGGACGTGGCGAAGCTGCTCCAGACGCTCGGCCAGCTGAACTACGTCTATCCTTATCACCAGGCCCTGGGGTTCTACATGGAGCGCGCGGGCTTCAGCGAAGAGGCGCTGGCCCCCTTGAAGGCACTGGGACTGCACCACGACTTCTATCTGGCCTACGGGCTCAAGGGGCTCGTGTACGACGCGGGCTGGCGGCTACACCATCCCCGCGGCCTGTAGCCGGGCGACCTCCGCGCAGACGAAATCGAAATAGAAGTCGAAGGGCTCCAGGGCTTCGCCCGTGACCGCCGCCTCCACGGCGGACCAGCTCCGACGATGGAACTCCCGGTGGCGCTCCTCCGGAAGCAGCCGCAGGAGCCCCAGGGGCACCTCCTTGGACGCGAAGATGCCCTCCATGAGCGCGCGGTGCGCGGTCAGGTCCACGCGCGCGTAGCGGATGCAGGCGTGCAGGTCATAGAAGTCCCGGGCGCGGCTGGCGGGGTTCTTTCGCTGCTCGTACTCGTCCATCTGCTGGCAGAGGGCCCGGAGCTTCTCGGCGGCGATCATCGCGGGCGTGTACACGAAACAGCGCTGGCCATCGACGAGCGTGGCCTCTGCCTTGCCCTGGCAGAACTCGAACTTGCTGATGTCGATGGTCCGCTTCGGCGCGCTTCGTCGATGCAGCTCCTGAACCTGCTCCGCGTTGGGAACCGCTCCCTTCCTGGCCTCACGCCGACGCAGCTCCTCCTCCAGCCGCTTCATGGCCGCGAGCGCCAGGACCTTGAACTCCGCGTGGTAGCCACCCCAGTTCACCCCAGGGCCGGAGGTCGAGGGCTTGGGCCCGAAGCGGAAGTCGATGAGTGCATACCCGGCAGCGGAGAATCGCGACGACAGCGCGGCCTCCAGCTCACGCCCCAGCGCGTCCGCGTCCTCGACGTCCCCCTCCATCGAGTAATCCAGGTCCATGGAGGCGCGAGCCCCCAGTTGGTGGATCAGCTGCAGCGCGTTTCCGCCCTTGAGCACCAGCCGGTCCATCAAGGACGCGTTGGAGGCAATGGCGGAGGCGGTGAGGACCGCGAGCTCGAATGCGAAGGTCGATGTCACGGCGGCGCTGGAGGTGGCTGGCGGGTGTTGATGCGCGGCCAGGGGTCAGTGGTCGCCCGCGCGCTTCTCTCCGGCTTCCACGCGCAGGGCCAGGCGGTTGCCGCGCGGGGGCAGCGGGCAGGTGGCGAAGCGGGTGAAGGCGCATGGCGGGTTGTAGGCGCGGTTGAAGTCCAGCACGACGCGCCCGTCCTTGTCCGGCAGCGGCGCTTCGAGGAAGCGGCCCGCGCCGTAGGTGGTGTCGCGGTTCGTCTCGTCGCCGAAGATGATGAACAGCTCGTCCGAGCCCTCCTCCGCCACGGGCATCAGGCGGTGCTCCTTGCCCGCCACCGTGAAGACGAGCGTGCCCGCGGACTTCATCTCCTCGGAGATGCCCAGCACCGTGGGCACGCTGAGCATGCGCGGCTTCTCGTCCGGCACCAGCCGGGCCTCCACCTTCCAGTCCGCGCTGGCCGGATACAGCGGGATGCCGTGGAACTGCTTGCGCGCCGCCGCCTCCGAATCCTTCACCCGCACGCCCAGCCGGTCCCCACGGCGGATGACCTGGAAGTTCACGCTCCCCAGCCGCAGCACGTCCGGCGCGCCCTTCTCGTCTGTCTTCAGCACGCCCCCCGTGAAGGGCTTGCCCTCCAGCGTGAAGGCCACGCCCGCCGCGGGCTGGAAGCGCACGGTGTCGCCCTGACGCGTGAACGTGCCCGCCTGGGCAGGCACCGGCGCGGGCAGCGGCACCGCGCTGCCGGGCGCGGAGCCGGCCTTCTGCTCGCCTTCCTTCAGCCACGTGAGCCCCACCAACGTCAGCCAGCCCTCCGGCGACGTCAGGCGTTGCAGCCGCTCGGCCTGCCACGCCTGGGTGGCGGCGGCGACGTCCTCCGCGGGAGCCTTCTTCTGCTCGGCCTTCGCGGCGGGCTTGGGGAGGGGCTTCGCGGGCGGCGCGGCCTGCAGGGCCAGGGACAGGACCAGGGCGAGGGTGCTCATGTGAAAGGGCCTCGAAGCGCGGGAGGAGGGAAGGGGCGCTGGGGCCCTTGTCTAACAAAGCCCGTCCCCCATTGCGCGCGGCGCTCCCGCCGTGCAAAGGCTTGGGAATCCTTCCGTGAACCTGGACCTCCACCCCGCGCCCCCCGCCAGTGCCCTGCGCAAGCTCGCGCTGGGGACGTGGCGCGCGCCCCGCGACCCCACCGCCTACGCGTCGCTGGACGTGCGCATGGAAGCGGCGCTCGCGTTCATGGCCACGCACCGAACGCGCACCGGCCGCCGGCTGACGGTGACGCACCTGGTGGCGAAGGCCGCGGCGGACGCGCTGCGCCGCTACCCGGAGGCCAACGTCATGCTGCGCGGCCAGCGTCCGTGGCTGCGCGAGGACGTGGGCGTCTGCGTGCTGGTGGTGCAGCCGGCGAGCGGCGCGTCGCGCGTGGACCTCACCACCGCCACCGTGCACCGCGCGGACCAGAAGTCGCTGGAGGCCCTGGCGGACGCCATGGAGTCACGCGTGTCGCGGGTCCGCGCGCGCGAGGACGTGGAGATTGAACGGGGCAAGCGCCGCTCGTCGCTCCTGCCCGGCTGGTTGATGGGCCCCGCGCTGCGGCTGCTGTCCTTCGTCTGGTACGGCCTGAACGTGGACCTGCGCCCGGTGGGCATGCCGTTCGACCCGTTCGGCTCCGTGGCGGTGACGAACCTGGGCTCGCTGGGGCTGGAGCGGGGCTTCGTCGCGATGGTGCCCTACACGCGCGTGCCGCTCTTGCTGGCGCCCGGGCTCGTGCGGGACGTGCCCGTGGTGGAAGACGGCGCGCTGGTGCCCGGCAAGGCCATGACGCTGACCTGCACCTGGGACTCGCGCCTCATCGACGTGGACCTGGCGGCGCGGGTGCTGCGGCACATCGGCGGCGCGCTGGAGGACCCCCGGGGGTGGGATGCACCGGGGGACGAAGCGCGGTAGAACGGAGGCGTCATCCGGAGGTCAACGCCATGTCCGTGGATCCCAACCGTCGCGTCCGCTCGTCCCGTCCCGTGGGGCGGGTGCTGGGCGGCCAGGACCGCTTCGAGAAGGAAGCCCTGGAAGGCCCCCCCGAGGGTCCCCTCGCCATGGACCGCCGCCAGCGCATGGCCGGCGGCCCGCCGCCGGTGAACGGCGAGAGCCCCTTCGCCGCCCGGCTGCGCAAGCTGGCCGCGTCGAACCCGGACGGCAAGGAGGACTGAAGCGCCCGCCTGTCGCGCTCAGACCTGTCCGGCGCCGCCGTCCACGAAGAGCTCCGCGCCGTTGACGAAGCTGCTGTCGTCCGACGCGAGGAACAGCGCCGCCTTCGCCACCTCGTCCGGCTGTCCCATGCGGCCCAGCGGGATGCGGCTGGTGAGGTACTCCTTGATCTGCTTCACCCCCGCCGCGTCGGACACCAGCCCGCTGAGTCCCGGCGTGTCGATGGGGCCCGGGCTGAGCGTGTTCACCCGGATGCTCCGCCCCTTCAGGTCCGTCGCCCAGGTGCGCGCGAACGAGCGGATGGCCGCCTTCGTCGCCGCGTAGACGCTGAAGGCCGCCGAGCCGTCCGAGCCCGCCGTGGAGCCCGTCAGGATGACGGAGCCGCCGTCCTTCAAGAGCGGCAGCGCCTTCTGCACCGTGAACAGCGTGCCCTTCACGTTGATGTTGAACGTCTGGTCGAAGTGCGCCTCCGTGATGGCGCCCAGCGCCGCGAACTCGCCCCCGCCCGCGTTGGCGAACACCACGTCGAGGTGCCCCGCCTCCTGCTTCACCCGCGCGTAGAGCGCGTCCAGGTCCGCCATCACGGACACGTCCCCGCGCACGCCCACCACGCCGTGGCCAATCTCCTTCACCGCCCGGTCCACCTCCGCCTGCCGGCGGCCGGTGAGGAACACCTTCGCCCCTTCCTGCACGAAGCGCTTCGCGGTCGCGAAGCCAATGCCCGTGGTTCCACCCGTGACGACCGACACCTTCCCGTCAAGCCTGCCCATGGTCCTGCTCCTTGTTCCGGGACACCCGTGGCCCCGTGAAGCGCCAGCCCACCTGCTCCCCGTGCCAGCGGAGGAGTTATGGACTTTGTGGTCCATATCTAAGAATGGTGGACCGGGCGGTCAATAACTTTTAATTTCGGGGCATGGCTCGGCCACGGACATTCGATGAGGCGCAGGTGCTGCGCGCGGTGCGCGACCAGTTCTGGAACAAGGGCTACGCGGCCACGTCCATGGATGACCTGATGCAGGCCACGGGGCTGGGCAAGGGCAGCCTCTACGGGGCCTTTGGCGACAAGCATCAGCTCTTCCTGAAGGTGTTCGACGCGTACTGCGTGAGCTCCGTGGAGTCGGTGAGGAAGACGCTGGAGGGCCCGGACGCTGGCGCGCTGGAGCGGCTGCGCCAGTACCTGCTGGGGGTGGCCACCGCTTCCGCGGCGCCCTCGAACCGGCGCGGGTGTCTGCTGGGGCGCGGCACCGCGGAGCTGGCGGCGCAGGACGCGCACGTGGCGGACCGGGCGCTGGAGACCTTCCAGGGGCTGGAGGCCGCGTTCGTGCACTGTCTGGAACAGGCGCGGGCGCATGGGGACCTCGCGGCCCAGGCGGATCCCCGGAAGCTGGGCGCCATGCTGCTCGCGGTCATGCGGGGACTGGAGGCCGTGGGCAAGGCGGGCATGGACGAAGCCAGCCTGCGAGGCATGGTGGAGACGACTTTCGAAAACCTGCCCGCCCCGGCGAAGCGCCGCCGTTGATTATCTTGAGGAACGCGGGATTTCTGGGGTAGTAGCGTTTGGCTGATCTGGCACGGTAGGGCTGCTTGTTTCCCCCAAACAAAGGCATCCCTTCCATGAAGCATTTCAAGTCTGGGTTTCTGGTGATGGGCGCTCTTGCGCTCGCGGCGGGCTGCGGCCCGTCAGAGGAATCCCTCGCGGAGCAGAAGCGCGAGGTGGTCTACGGCACGGACAACCGGCTGGACGTCCATGCCCACCCGGATGCCACGCTGCGCGCGAGGGCACAGCAGGCCGCGGTGGGCCTGGTGCATCCCGGGTTCATCGACCTGACGGACCCCGACAACGTCACCTTCCCCGGCCCGAACCTGGGCACCGGCCTCAACCTCTGCTCCACCGAGCGCTTCTGGAATGACCCCCGGGCGGCCTTCTGCTCCGGCACGCTCATCGACGATGACCTGGTGCTCACCGCGGGCCACTGCGTGGGCAACGCCGCGGAGTGCGCCGACACGTACTTCGTCTTCAACTTCTACCGGACCGCGGCGGGCGTGCTGCACCCCATCACGTCACAGGACGTCTTCACCTGCGACTCCATCGTGGCGCGGCAGCACGGCATGTCGAACGGGCAGAACCTGGACTACGCCATCGTGCGCCTGGACCGGGCGGCCACGCCGCGCTTCACCCCGGCGCCCGTCCGCACGGGCAACACCGCGCTGGGCGCCGCGCGGAACGTGGCCGTCGTGGGCGGCAGCAGCGGCAGCCCCATCAAGCTCGACTCCGGCGGCTCGGTGCGTGACGCCCGCTCGGGCACGCTGGACTACTTCGTGTCCAACTCGGACACCTTCCCCGGCTCGTCGGGCGGGGCGGTGTACGAGCTGGACCAGCACACCCTCGCGGGCATCCTCGTGCGCGGGTACGGGGTGGACTACGTCGCCAACGGCAGCTGCAACGTGGTGAACGTGTGCCCCGAGACGGGCTGCACCGGCTCGGAGAGCACGTACGTCTACCCGGCCCTCAAGGGCGTGTGCACCGAGCTCCAGAACGGCAGCGCGCGGCTGTGCACCGGGATGCCGCCGGCCCCGGTGCGTCCGGCCAACGCGTTCGGCTACACGACGAGCGACACCTACGACGCCACGCAGAACACGGTGGACCGGGCGTACACGCTCGGCGTGGGCGACGTCATCCAGGCGAACGCCTGCGGTCTGCCGGACTTCCCCGCCACGGGCTACCCCAAGCTGCGCCTCGTCGACGTCCAGGGCAACGAGGTCGCCTCCAGCTTCGACGGGTGCGGCTTCAAGCTCCGGGTGCAGACCGCTGGCGCCTACACCCTCCGCGCCGGCTGCGACTACACCGATAGCTGCAGCGCCACGGTGGAGGTGAATGTCACCCTGAACGCGAACCTCACGCGGGGCACGTTGCCCTTCAACCTCACCAACACCGACAGCGGCACGCGCAGGACCGCCAACCTGAACGTGACGCTGACCCCTGGCCAGGTCCTCGACGTGGGCACCTGCGCCGTGGAGTGCGCCAACGGCGTGGGTGACACCCTCCTGCGGGTGCACGACTCCTCGGGCATGCCGGTGGCGGAGAACGACGATGCCTTCGGCACCTGCGGCTCGCTTTCGCGCGTCACCTACCACATGAACGTGGTGTCCCCGGCGGAGCAGTATCAAATCCGCGTCGGCTGCTTCCGCGACACGAGTTGCAGCGGTACGGCCGCCTACGTCATCTACTGAGGCACCGACCCCTCTTCCGGTGACCCCCGCGTTCAGGCTAGGCACAGGGGCCTGAACGCGGGTGCGAGCGGTCACTCACCGGGATTGGGGGCACTGATGCGGAAGGCACATGCGGTGGCGGCGTCGATGGCGGCGCTGATGCTGGGGCAGACGGGCTGCTATCGGACGAGCATCGTCACGAACCTGCGGCCGGAGCCCAAGGTCCACCAGGACCGGCAGTGGTTCACGGTGGCGGGCCTGGTGCCCGTGTCCAGCCCTCCTGGCAGCGAGTGCAAGAACGGCGTCGCGTGGGCACAGAGCCGCGCGACCCCCAGCGACTTCCTCATCCAGGCGGGCCTCGCGGTGGCGGGCGCGTTCATCGGGTCAGCGGTGTGTGCCGGCGGCAACCGGACCGACGAGGAGCAGGGCAACTGCGCCGCGATTGGCCTGCTGCTGCCCACGGTCCTGGTGGGGTCTCGCACCGTGGCCTACGCCTGCGCTTCGGAGTACCAGAACGTCCCTCCGCGGCAGGCCCCGGACTTCCGCGAGGAGACGCCCGCCCGCGCTCCGGACGGCGCGACCACGCCGGAGGAGGGCGAGGTCCCGGTGCCTGAAACGCCGACCCCGCCGCCGCTGCCGCCGCCCGGCGCGGTGCCGGAGACGAGCCCCGGCCTCTGAAGCACGCCCGGACGCGGCGCGGAAGGACTCCACGCCGCGCCCGGGGTGTCTGTCTATTCGCTGTGCCGCTTCGAGCGGATCCGCGCCCAGCCCTCGTTGGACCGGTTGCGCTCCAGCCGCTTGTGCGCCCGCTGCGCGGCGGCGTCCGTCTGGCGGTGCTGGAAGGCCTGCTCGCGCTGGAGCTTCTCGAAGCTCGCGCGCCGTGCCTCGGAGAGCGTGCCGTCCTCCACCGCCTGCCTCACCGCGCACCCCGGCTCGTTCTGGTGGCCGCAGTCGTTGAAGCGGCAGCCGGTGGCCAGCGCGAGGACGTCCGCGAAGGCGTGGGCCAGCCCCTCGTCATCGTCGCCCCACAGGCCCAGCTCGCGCATGCCGGGCCCGTCGATGACGAGGCCGCCGTGCTCCAGCACGAACAGCTCCCGGTGCGTGGTGGTGTGCCGGCCCCTGTCGCCCTCCGCGCTCACGGGCTGGGTGACGAGCCGCGCGGCGTCCAGCAGCCGGTTGGTGAGCGTGGACTTGCCCACGCCGGACGAGCCCAGCAGCACGCCCGTCCTTCCGGCGGGAAGCCGTGCGCGCACGTCCTCCACACCCAGGCCCGTGTGCGCGCTCACCGCGAGCACGTCCACGCCGGGGGCCAGCGCCTCCACCTCCCGGACGCGCTCGGCGGCGTCGTCCGCGAGGTCCGCCTTGCTCAGGAGCACGACGGGCGTGGCGCCGCTGTTCCAGGCCACGGTGAGGGCGCGCTCGATGCGGCGCGGGTTGAAGTTGCCGTCCAGCCCCGTGACGAGGAACACCACGTCCACGTTGGCGGCGATGAGCTGGCTGTCGTGTTCGCTGCCCGCCTCGCGCCGCTTCAGGAGGCTGCGGCGGGGCAGCACCGCGTGCATCAGCGCCTCGCCGTCACCGGAAGCGGGCGGTTGCAGGAGGACCCAGTCGCCCACGGTGGGCAGGGCCTCCACGCCCTGGGCCTGATGGAGGAGGCGTCCCGCGGCACGCGCGAGGAAGGCCGGGCCGGCGGTCTGGACGGTGAGCAGTCCCCGCTGCTGGCGCACGACGCGCCCGGGGACGAGGGAGACAGAGGAAGACGACTGCGAAACGAATGAGGACAGCGCGAGGTCGAGGTCGGGACCCCAGCCGAGGATTTCAAGTGACACTTGGGGAACTCCGGGCAGAGCGAGGCCAGGGCCGCACGGAGGAGGACTCCGGGGCGCCGGGCGTGAAGGAAGCGGGGCTCGCGCTGCGACGGACGACGGTGCTGCGACCGGCTCAGCGGATGAGCGCCCGCGTGGCGGACAGGGCCGCGACGACGACAAGGGGCGGAGTCATCAGGACAGGTCTCCTCAAGGGTTCGAGGTCAGGCGGTCATCGCCGGACCTGAGGCAGAAGCTAGCAATTCCTGTCGGCCGCTGGCCACCCCTTATGGCGTCCGTGTGTTTCCCCCTTGAACCTCACGCGACGTGAGGTTGTACCCATCTCATCCAGTCACGCGAAGGACGGTGACTGGAAAGGGGTGAGGCATGCAGCACACGGAGCTGAAGGTAGGGGAGCTGGCCCGGCGCACGGGGCTGTCCATCCGCGCGCTGCACCACTACGACGAGATTGGCTTGCTCAAGCCCTCGGCGCACACGGCGTCGGGGCACCGGCTCTACACGGCGGCGGACATCGCCCGCCTGAGTCACATCCTGTCGCTCAAGCAGCTCGGGTTCTCGCTGGAGGAGATCGCCGAGACGCTGGGCCGGGCGGACTTCTCCGCCCTGCGCGTGGTGGAGCTGCGGCTCCAGCGGGCCCGGGAGCAGCTGGCGGAACAGCGTCAGCTCTGCGACCGCCTGGATTCCCTCGCACGACAGCTGCGCGCGGCGGAGCCCGTCTCCGCCGACGACTTCCTACAGACCATCGAGGCCATGACCATGTTCGAGAAGTACTACACCCCGGAGCAGTTGAAGGAACTGGAGGCCCGTCGCCAGGCGATGGGTGACGACGCCATCAAGCAGGTGGAGGCCGAGTGGCCCCGCCTCATCGCGAGCATGCGCGAGCAGATGGAGCAGGGCGCCGACCCCGCGTCCGAGCCGGTGCGCGCCCTGGCCACGCGCTGGCGCGAGCTGGTCCGCGCCTTCACGGGCGGCAACCCCGGCATCGAGAAGTCCCTCCAGACGCTGCACCAGCAGGAGCCGCAGGTGGCCCAGCGTCAGGGCCGCGACCCCAAGCTCATGGAGTACGTGGGCCGCGCCATGGCGTGCCTGGACGCGTCGAAGTAAAGCCAGACATGGCGGCGGCCGCCAGCGAAGGGCTGGCGGCCGTACCGTCATTCAAGAACATCCCACCGCAAGGCTACTGGCCGCCGACGGTGCCGCCGGAGCCGCTGGTGCCGGTGCCGCCCACGCCGCCGATGGTGCCGCCGGAGCCGCTGGTGCCGCTGCCGCCGACGCCACCCGTGCCGGTCGCGCCGCTGGTGCCGGTGCCGCCCGTAGTGGAGCCGCCCGGGTCGATGACCGTCGAGCCGTTGCTCTCGGTGCCGGGCGAGGTGGCGCCGGTGGTGCCGCTGCCGGAGCCACCGATGGTGCCGGTGCTGCCGGTGCTGCTACCGCCGGTGGTGCCGGTGCTCCCGGAGCCACCAATGCTGCTGCCGGTGCTGGTGCCGGAGCCACCGATGTTGCTGCCGGAGCCACCGTAGGTGCCGGAGCTGGTGCCCGTGGTGCCCGTGGAGGGCGCGGTGCTACCGGTGCCGAAGGTGTCCGAGCTGGAGCCGGTGTTCGTGGGCGAGCCCGTGCCGATGCCGCTGGTCCCGGTGCCGCCCGTGCCGGAAGTGCTGCCGCCGGTGGTGCCGGTGCCGGTCGTGCCCGGAGTCGTGGTCGTGCCGGAGCCTGATCCGCCCGTGCCGGTGGCGGTGTTGCCCGTCTGCACGCCGGTGGAGTTGGTGGAGCCGGGCGTGAACGTCCCGGTGGAGCCGGCGGTGCCCGTCTGCCCGTTGTTGATGACCCCCGGAGA
This sequence comes from Corallococcus exercitus, assembly GCF_042231735.1. Classification (GTDB taxonomy): domain Bacteria; phylum Myxococcota; class Myxococcia; order Myxococcales; family Myxococcaceae; genus Corallococcus; species Corallococcus exercitus_B. Next base: position 5,961,614 of record NZ_CP102577.1, on the reverse strand, counting down.
TCCACTCGTGGAGCCGGGCGTCGTCCCGGGGCTCGACCCGTCGCCTACCTGCTGAGCGAACGCGCTGGTGGAGAGCAGGAAGCTGAAGGCCAGTGCCGCGGTGCCGATGGAGCGTCGCATGTGAGGAATCCTTTCCCGTCGTTGGTGGCGTAAAGGTGTGTGCTTCAGCCGACAGGGCAACCCGTTGAAAGAAGCCAGCACATGGCAGGACGGCAGCTCGCAGGTCGTTCATGGGACAGAGCGCGCGGGGCAGGGCTTGCGCGCACGGGCTCCCGGAGACACCGGGGGACCCAGGCGGGACGCCACGGGATGTCCAGGAAGCGGGCTTCCGCATCGCATGGGCAGTCTTCGCTCCCGTTCTGTGCTGTCCTCCCGGTCCGGAAAGGAGCGCGTGTGAGCGGACGGGAAGTGCAGCTGGCGGCGGGCCGCAAGAGCGCGCGACAGACGCGAAGCGCGAGCGCACGCGCCTGGACCCTCACGCTCGTCATCGCCGCGAGCCTGGGCATGCTCCTCTACGTCTCCACCACCAGCCTGCCGTACCTCATCGCCTCACCCGCGGGAGACGCGCACCTGGGCGCGCTCAATGACTGTCTGGCGCGGCAGCTCCAGGGGGCCACGCGGCTGGGCTGGGCCGTGGCGCCGGATGCGTCGCGCGCGGCGGTGTTCGGACCCCGCGTCGTCGCGGTCTGTGGCGAGGACGGCTCGCACGCGCGGCTGGAGGTCCCCGGCGCCACCGCGCTCGCCTTCGACGGCGAGCGCCACCTGTGGGTCGCCACCGGAGGCCGCCTGCTGCGTGAGCGTGACGGCGCGCTCCAGCCGGTGGGCGACATCGCTCCGCCGGAGTGGCTGATCGGCCACGCGGGCGGGGTCCTCGCGCTGGACGACACCGGGCAGCTCGTCTCCGTGGCACCGGACGGCAAGGTGCTGGGCCAGGCGCAGGTGCCGGGTCCCGGAGGGCGGCTGTCCGTCGGCCCCGGGGGCGTGCTGGCGGCGGTGGAGTGGGGCGGAGGCGTCCTCGTCTACGACGCCCGCACCCTGGAGCCGGTGCGAGCCGAAGCCCCCTGCACCGTGGAGTTTCTCTGGTGGTTGGACGGAGCGGATCAGGTCCTGCTGGCCTGTGGCGCGCCCGCCTCCCCGGACGCACAGGGGCCTGCCGCCCTGCGCTTCAACGTCCGCACCGGCGCCCGTGAAGCCGTGCCCGCCGGCACGCGCGCGCCTGCCCGGAGGCTCTCGGGCCGGGCGCTGTATGTGCAGGGGTGCGATGGCTTCCCGTGCACGGCCTCGCCCCCCTGAAGCTGTTATGGGGAGGTTCCGCTCCGGGGGCCTCCGTTTCAATCCGGGGCTTCCGGGGATGGTGGGGCCTACAGTCGTCAGGGCGTTGAGTGCCTGACACAAAGGGCCCTCCCATCCCGGCTTTACATTCGACAAACCCGCGAACTCATTGGACGTTCCTGGGATCGCGGGCCGGTTTCCCAGTACCAGCCGCAACGCTTTCGCCGATCAGGGGTTTCACACGTGGACGACACCAAGGTTTCCAGCTCCTCCGCTCCCCGCAAGCGCGCCAACGGGCGCAAGACGGCCGGGACCGCAGCAAGTCAGGACGCTGGCCTTCCAGGGGGCCGCTCCCAGGCCAACGTGGCGGCCAACCGGCTGAGCAACACAGAGGCGTCGCGCGCCGAGCCCGCGTCCACCCGCCGCGCTCCCGCGCGAGGCCGCAACGGCAACAGCCGTCAAGCGGATGAGGGGCTGCGCCCCGGCGGTCCTCCTCCGCTCCAGCAGCTGCTGGCGGCGCTCCGGGCCGTGCAGGGCGGTGACTTCTCCGTGCGGCTGCCGTCGGGCGCGCAGGACATGGTGATGGATGAGATCGCCCGCGCGTTCAACGCGGTGGTGACGCTCAACTCCACGCTCACCCACGAAATCGTCCGCGTGGAGCGCGTCGTCGGCCGCGAGGGCCGCATGGGCGAGCGCGTGACCCTGGGCGACGTGCGTGGCGACTGGGCCACCAGCGTCCAGTCCATCAACGCCCTCATCGGCGACCTGGTGCAGCCCACCACGGAAGTCGCCCGCGTGCTGGTGGCGGTGGCCGAAGGCGACCTCACCCAGAAGATGGCGCTGGAGATCGACGGCCAGCCCGTGAAGGGCGAGTTCCTTCGCATCGGCACCACCGTGAACGCGATGGTGGATCAGCTCAACAGCTTCGCCGCCGAAGTGACGCGCGTCGCGAAGGAGGTGGGCACCGAAGGAAAGCTGGGCGGCCAGGCGGACGTGAAGGGCGTGTCCGGCGTGTGGAAGGACCTCACGGACAACGTGAACGTCCTCGCCGGCAACCTCACCGCGCAGGTGCGAAACATCGCGGAGGTCACCACGGCGGTGGCCCGCGGCGACCTGTCCCGCAAGATCACGGTGGACGTGAAGGGCGAAGTCCTTGAGCTCAAGAGCACCATCAACACGATGGTGGACCAGCTCAACAGCTTCGCCTCCGAAGTGACGCGCGTCGCGCGCGAAGTGGGTACGGAAGGCAAGCTGGGCGGTCAGGCCGCGGTGTCCGGCGTGTCCGGCACGTGGAAGGACCTCACGGACAACGTGAACTTCATGGCGTCCAACCTCACGACGCAGGTGCGCGGCATCGTGAAGGTGGTGACGGCGGTCGCCAACGGCGACCTCACCCAGAAGCTGATGGTGCCGTCGCAGGGTGAGATCGCCGCGCTGGGCGCCACGCTGAACAACATGACGGACACGCTCAACGTGTTCGCGCAGCAGGTGACCAGCGTCGCGCGCACGGTGGGCGTGGAGGGCAAGCTGGGCGCCCAGGCCCAGGTGCCCGGCGCCGCGGGGACGTGGAAGGACCTCACGGACAACGTGAACCTGATGGCGTCCAACCTCACCAGCCAGGTGCGCAACATCGCGGAGGTCTCCACCGCCGTCGCCAATGGCGACCTGTCGCGGAAGATCACCGTGGACGTGAAGGGCGAGGTGCTGGAGCTCAAGAGCACCATCAACACGATGGTGGACCAGCTCCGCGCGTTCGCCGCCGAAGTGACCCGCGTCGCGAAGGAAGTGGGTACGGACGGCAAGCTGGGCGGTCAGGCCGCGGTGCCGGGAGTCGGCGGCACGTGGAAGGACCTCACGGACAACGTGAACAGCATGGCCTCCAACCTCACCACCCAGGTGCGCAACATCGCCCTGGTGACGACGGCGGTGGCCACCGGTGACCTGTCCAAGAAGATCACCGTCGACGCTCGCGGCGAAATCCTGGAGCTGAAGAACACCATCAACACGATGGTGGACCAGCTCAACAGCTTCGCCTCCGAAGTGACCCGCGTGGCCCGCGAGGTGGGCACGCACGGCAAGCTGGGCGGTCAGGCGGAAGTGAAGGGCGTGTCCGGCACGTGGAAGGACCTCACGGACAACGTGAACTTCATGGCGTCCAACCTCACCACCCAGGTGCGAGGCATCGCCAAGGTCGTGACCGCGGTCGCCAACGGCGACCTCACCCAGCGCCTGAAGATGGAGGCCAAGGGCGAGGTGGCGGAGCTCGCGGACACCATCAACGCGATGACCCAGACGCTCTCCATCTTCGCGCAGCAGGTGACGGACGTCGCGCGCACGGTGGGCGTGGAAGGCAAGCTGGGCGCCCAGGCCGTGGTGCCGGGCGTCGCGGGCACCTGGAAGGACCTCACGAACAACGTGAACCTCCTGGCGAACAACCTTACGGATCAAGTCCGTAACATCGCCGAGGTGACGACGGCGGTCGCGAAGGGTGACCTGTCGCGCAAGATCACCGTTGACGCGAAGGGTGAGGTCCTGGAGCTCAAGAGCACCATCAACACGATGGTGGACCAGCTCCGCGCGTTCGCCGCGGAAGTGACGCGCGTCGCGAAGGAAGTGGGCACGGACGGCAAGCTGGGTGGTCAGGCCGACGTGAAGGGCGTGTCCGGCGTGTGGAAGGACCTCACGGACAACGTGAACAGCATGGCCTTCAACCTCACCACCCAGGTGCGCGGCATCGTCAAGGTGGTGACGGCGGTGGCCGACGGCGACCTGTCCCAGAAGCTGGTGATGGAGGCCAAGGGTGAGATCGCCGCGCTCGCGGACACCATCAACGCCATGACCCAGACGCTGTCCGTCTTCGCGCAGCAGGTGACGGACGTCGCGCGCACGGTGGGCGTGGAGGGCAAGCTGGGCGCCCAGGCGGAAGTGCCGGGTGTGGCCGGTACGTGGAAGGACCTCACGAACAACGTGAACCTGCTGGCCAACAACCTCACGGCCCAGGTGCGAAACATCGCGGAGGTCACGACGGCGGTCGCGAACGGCGACCTGTCCAAGAAGATCACCGTCGACGCGAAGGGCGAGGTGTTGGAGCTCAAGAGCACCATCAACACGATGGTGGACCAGCTCCGCGCGTTCGCCGCGGAAGTGACGCGCGTCGCGAAGGAAGTGGGTACGGAAGGCAAGCTGGGTGGTCAGGCGGACGTGAAGGGCGTGTCCGGCGTGTGGAAGGACCTCACGGACAACGTGAACGTCCTCGCCGGCAACCTGACGGACCAGGTGCGCAACATCGCCAAGGTGACGACGGCGGTGGCCAACGGCGACCTCTCCCAGAAGATCACCGTGAGCGTGAAGGGCGAGGTGCTGGAGCTGAAGAACACCATCAACACGATGGTGGACCAGCTCCGCGCGTTCGCGTCGGAAGTCACGCGCGTGGGCAAGGAAGTGGGTACGGAGGGCAAGCTGGGCGGCCAGGCCGCGGTGCCCGGCGTCGCGGGCGTGTGGAAGGACCTCACGGACAACGTGAACGTCCTCGCCGCGAACCTCACGGACCAGGTGCGCAACATCGCCAAGGTGACCACGGCGGTGGCCTACGGCGACCTGTCGCAGAAGATCTCCGTGGAGGCGAAGGGCGAAATCCTGGAGCTCAAGAGCACCATCAACACGATGGTGGACCAGCTCCGCGCCTTCGCTTCCGAAGTGACCCGCGTCGCGAAGGAAGTGGGTACGGACGGCAAGCTGGGGGGGCAGGCCGCGGTGCCCGGCGTCGCCGGCACGTGGAAGGACCTCACGGACAACGTGAACAGCATGGCCTCCAACCTCACCAGCCAGGTGCGCAACATCGCGCTGGTGACGACGGCCGTCGCGAACGGTGACCTGTCCAAGAAGATCACCGTCGACGCGAAGGGTGAAATCCTGGAGCTGAAGAACACCATCAACACGATGGTGGACCAGCTCAACAGCTTCGCCTCCGAAGTGACCCGCGTGGCCCGTGAAGTGGGCGCGGAAGGAAAGCTGGGCGGTCAGGCGGAAGTGAAGGGCGTGTCCGGCACGTGGAAGGACCTCACGGACAACGTGAACTTCATGGCCCGCAACCTCACGACGCAGGTGCGCGGCATCGTGAAGGTGGTGACCGCGGTCGCCAACGGCGACCTCAAGCAGAAGCTGGTGGTGGACGCGAAGGGCGAAGTGGCCGCCCTGGCGGAGACCATCAACAACATGACCGACACGCTGGGCATCTTCGCGGAGCAGGTCTCCACGGTGGCCCGCGAGGTGGGCGTGGAAGGGAAGCTGGGCGGCCAGGCCCGCGTGCCCGGTGTGGCCGGCACGTGGAAGGACCTCACGGACAACGTGAACTTCATGGCCTCCAACCTCACCACCCAGGTGCGCGGCATCGTGCGCGTGGTGACGGCGGTGGCCAACGGCGACCTGACCCAGAAGCTCATCGTGGACGCGAAGGGCGAGGTGGCCGCGCTCGCGGACACCATCAACAACATGACCGACACGCTGGGCACCTTCGCGGAGCAGGTCTCCACGGTGGCCCGCGAGGTGGGTATCGAAGGAAAGCTGGGCGGCCAGGCCCGCGTGCCCGGTGCGCGCGGCACGTGGCGGCAGCTGACGGACAACGTGAACCAGCTGGCCGGGACGCTCACCAGCCAGCTGCGCGCCATCTCCGACGTGGCCACCGCCGTGACCAAGGGCGACCTGACCCGCAGCATCACGGTCGTCGCGGAAGGCGAGGTCGCGGCGCTGAAGGACAACATCAACCAGATGATCGTCAACCTGCGTGAAACGACGCAGAAGAACCAGGAGCAGGACTGGCTCAAGACGAACCTGGCGAAGTTCAGCGGCATGATGCAGGGCCAGAAGTCCCTGGATGCCGTCAGCCGCCTCATCATGAGCGAGCTGACCCCGCTGGTGTCCGCGCACCACGGCGCCTTCTTCCTCTCCGACCCCGAGGGCGGCGTCCCGTCCCTCAAGCTCACCAGCACCTACGCGTACCGGGAGCGCAAGCACCTGGCGAACCGCTTCCGGCTGGGTGAGGGACTCGTCGGGCAGTGCGCGCTGGAGAAGAAGACCATCCTCCTCACGCGCGTGCCGTCGGACTACATCACCATCTCCTCCGGCCTGGGCGAGTCCGCGCCGCTCAACATCATCGTCCTGCCCGTCCTCTTCGAGGGCGAGGTGAAGGCGGTCATCGAGCTGGCCTCGTTCCACCCGTTCAGCGCCATCCACCAGATCTTCCTGGACCAGCTGACGGAGAGCATCGGCGTGGTGCTCAACATGATCATGGCGAACATGCGCACGGAGACGCTGCTCTCCGAGTCGCAGCGCCTGACCCAGGAGCTCCAGAGCCAGTCGCGCGAGCTCACCCAGCAGCAGGACGAGCTCAAGCGCACCAACATCGAGCTGGAGGACAAGGCGAAGGAGCTGGCGGACCAGAACACCCGCGTGGAGGAGAAGAACCGCGAGGTGGAGCTGGCGCGCGTCAGCCTGGAGGAGAAGGCGGAGCAGCTCACCATCATCTCCAAGTACAAGAGCGAGTTCCTGGCCAACATGAGCCACGAGCTGCGCACGCCGCTCAACTCGCTGCTCATCCTGGCCAAGCTCCTGTCCGACAACAAGGACGGGAACCTGTCCAACAAGCAGGTCGAGTACGCCAACACCATCTACGCGTCCGGCGGCGACCTGCTCAGCCTCATCAACGAAATCCTCGACCTGTCCAAGGTGGAGGCGGGCAAGATGCAGGTGGAGCCCCGGGACATCGTCCTCACGGAGCTCAACCAGTTCATCGAGCGCAGCTTCCGCCCGGTGGCGGACCAGAAGGGCCTCACCTTCCAGGTGGAGGTGCTGGCCGGGACGCCGCGCCACGTGCGCACCGACCCGCAGCGGCTGCAGCAGGTGCTCAAGAACCTGCTCTCCAACGCCTTCAAGTTCACCGACGAGGGCGGCGTGAAGCTCACCGTGCGCCTGGCGGACAAGGGCATGCGCTTCGACCACGAGGCGCTGCGCCGCTCGCGCCACGTGCTGGCCTTCGCCGTGAAGGACACCGGCATCGGCATCGCCAAGGACAAGCAGCGCATCATCTTCGAGGCGTTCCAGCAGGCGGACGGCTCCACCGCGCGCAAGTACGGCGGCACCGGCCTGGGCCTGTCCATCAGCCGCGAAATCGCCAAGCTGCTGGGCGGTGAGATCCGCCTGGAGAGCGAGCCGGGCAAGGGCAGCACCTTCACCCTCTACCTGCCTCCGGAGTACCAGGGCTCGGACGAGGACGGCGCGCAGGGCAATGACTCGGCCGTTCGCGCGCTGGGGGCCCTGCCGGAATCGCACCTGCCTCCGGCCTCGCCCGGCATCGCCACGCCGCCGCCCCTCGCGCCGTCGGCCCTGGTGTCGGAGCCGCAGGCCCACGTGCTGGACGCCGCGCTGCCCCCGCCGGTGGAGGGGTCGCACACGCCCGTCGTGGTGGAGGACGACCGCGAGCTCATCCGCGAGGGTGACCGCACCCTGCTCATCATCGAGGACGACCTGAAGTTCGCCCGCATCATGGTGCAGATGGCGCGCGAGAAGGGCTTCAAGGCCCTGGTCGCCACGCGCGGCGACAGCGGCCTGTCCATGGCGCACGAGTACCAGCCGGACGCCATCACCCTGGACATCCAGCTGCCCGTGGTGGACGGCTGGAGCGTGCTGGACCGCCTCAAGCGCAACCCGCGCACGCGCCACATCCCCGTCCACATCATCAGCGTGATGGACAAGCACCTGGGCAACACCCAGGGCGCGTTCGGCTACCTCACCAAGCCCGTGAGCAAGGAGGGCCTGGAGCGCGTCTTCGGCCAGCTGTCGCGCTTCCTGGAGCGCCGCGAGCGCCGCCTGCTCGTCATCGAGGACGACGACGTGCAGCGCAGCAGCCTCACCCAGCTGCTCAGCGACGGCGGAGACGTCGTCGTCACCGCGGTGGCGTCCGGCCAGGAGGCCCTCCAGAAGCTGGAGGAGAACGAGTACGACTGCCTCGTCATCGACCTCCTGTTGCCCGACATGGACGGCATCAAGCTGGTGGAGGAGGTGAAGACGCAGCAGCGCTTCCGCGACCTGCCCATCGTCGTCTACACCGGCCGCGAATTGACGCCCAAGGACGAGGCCCGGCTGCGGCGCTACACCGGCAGCGTCATCCTGAAGAGCGGCGCGAAGAGCCCGGACCAGCTGCTCAGCGACACGGCGCTCTTCCTGCACCGCCTGGACGAGAACCTCCCACCACGCGCGCGCGCGGCCCTGGCGCAGCGCAACGACCAGGACGCACCGCTGGCCGGCAAGAAGGTGCTCCTGGTGGATGACGACATGCGCAACATCTTCGCGCTCACCAGCGTGCTGGAAAATCACAGCATGCAGGTCGTCTTCGCGGAGAACGGGCGGGCCGCCATCGAGATGCTCGGCCAGCACCCCGACGTGGACGTCGTGTTGATGGACGTGATGATGCCGGAGATGGATGGCTACGAGACCATGCGTGCCATCCGCAAGGACGCCAAGTACGCCAGCCTGCCCATCATCGCCGTCACCGCGAAGGCGCTGAAGGACGACCGCGAGAAGTGCATGGCGGCCGGCGCGAGTGACTACCTGCCCAAGCCGGTGGACACCGACAAGCTCCTGGAACTCGTTCGCCTCTGGGTGAGTGCTTGATACTCAACGAGGACGATCCATCCTCCTGCCCCCTTTGCACTTCCGTCTGGAAGGGGGCGGCCCTAGCCTTGTCCGCCGTGTCTCGGGTCCCCTGACCCACGCGCTCCCCCACCGCGCACATGAACTCCACTGAGCACACTCCGGAACGTCCCCAGGAAGCCGCCGCGCCGCCGCGCGCGGCCATCCTGATGGTGGACGACCATCCGGCCAACCTGCTGGCGCTGGAAGCCATCCTCGAGCCGTTGGGCCAGGACCTGGTGAAGGCGACCAGCGGCGAGGAGGCGCTCAAGCAGCTCTTGCAGCGCGACTTCGCGGTCATCCTGATGGACGTGCAGATGCCGGGCCTGGACGGGTTCCAGACGGCGGCGCTCATCAAGCAGCGCGAGCGCACGCGCACCATCCCCATCATCTTCCTCACCGCGCTCAGCCGTGACGCGGCGCATGTCTTCAAGGGCTACGCGCACGGCGCGGTGGACTACCTGCTCAAGCCCTTCGACCCGGAAATCCTCCGCTCGAAGGTCAGCGTCTTCGTGGACCTGTTCCTCAAGGAGCAGCAGCTCCAGCGCCAGGCGGCCCTGCTGCGCCAGCGCGACCGCGAGGCCCTGGAGCGCCAGAGCGCGATGCGCTACCGCCGGCTCACGGAGGCCCTGCCGGAGCCCATGTGGGCGGCCCGCGCGGACGGGTCGCTGACGTACGCCAACCGGGCCTGGCGCGACTACACCGGCCACCAGGAGGGGTATGAGCTGTCGCTCTCCTCCTTCCTCCAGGACGTGCACCCGGCGGACCGTGAGCGGATGCGCACGGTGTGGGCCGACGCGGTGGTGCAAATCCAGAACAGCACGGAGGAGTTCCGGCTGCGGCGCAAGGACGGCGTCTACCGCTGGCACCTGGCGCGCGCGGTGCCGGAGCACGACGAGCACGGGCAGCTGGTGGGCTGGCTGGCCATCGCCACGGACATCGACGACAAGCGGCGCGCGGAAGAGGCGCTGGCGCGCTTCAAGACGACGCTGGACGCCACGCTGGACTGCGTCCTGATGTTCACCCCGGACACGCTCACGCTCGCGTACGCGAACGCGGGCGCGGCCAAGCAGCTGTCCGCCACGGTGGAGGAGCTGGTGGGCCTGTCCGTGCTGGAGGTGGAGAGCGCCTTCGACGAGACGGGCTTCCGCAAGCTGCTGGCGCCGCTCATGTCCGGCACGCTGCCGTCGCAGACGTACTCCACCAACCACCGCCGCCGCGACGGCACGGAGGTGCCGGTGGAGGTGGTGCTCCAGTACGTGGCGGAAGGGGAGGGCCCCGGCCGCTTCATCTCCGTGGCGCGTGACATCACGGAGCGCCAGCGCGCGGAGACGGCGCTGCGGCTGGCGAGCGAGGCGAAGGACGCGTTCCTCGCCGCCGCGAGCCACGAGCTGCGCACGCCGCTGGCCGCGGCGAAGGGCCACGCGCACCTGGCGCTGCTCAAGCTGGGCGGACAGACGGAGGCCGGCCCGGGCAAGTCGCTGCAGATCATCAACCGGCAGATCGACCGCATGGCGAAGCTGGTGGAGGACCTGCTGGACATCAGCCGCCTGCAGGCGGGCCGGCTGTCCCTGGAGCTGGAGCCGTTTGATTTGTCGCAGCTGGTGCTGGAGACGCGGGACCGCATGGCGGTGCTGTCGCAGACGCACGAGCTGAAGGTGGAGGTCCCCGAGCACCTGGAGGGCACGTGGGACCGGGGGCGGCTGGACCAGGTGCTGACGAACCTGTTGTCCAACGCCATCCGCTATTCGCCGGAAGGAGGCCAGGTGCTGGTGCGCCTGGTGGCCGAGGGCGACAGCGGCGTGCACCTGTCCGTGAAGGACCAGGGCGTGGGCATCCCCAGCGACAAGCAGCGCCTCATCTTCGAGCGCTTCGGCCGCGCGCACGGCAGCAAGTACGGCGGGCTGGGGCTGGGGCTCACCATCAGCCAGGGCATCGTGGAGCAGCACGGCGGCCGCATCTGGGCGGAGTCCACCGGCACCGCGGGCCAGGGCTCCACCTTCAACGTCTGGCTGCCCCGGCGCACCGAGGCCCAAGCGGCGACGCCGGCGGAGTCCTCGCGCGCCCCGAGCTGAGCTTCCGCGCGCGCGTCAGAGAGGACGCGGCCCGCGTCCTCCCGGGACGCGCCGGGTGGGGGGAGGGGCCGGCGCCCCGGGGCATGGGGCGTTGGTATGGCCCGTGCTCTGGTGGGGGCCATGCCCTCTTCCTCGCGGCCCAACGTCCTCATCCTCACGGTCGACCAGCTCCAGTTCCCCCGCTTCGCCTATGGGCCCGAGGGCGGCTTCCTGCCGGGCATCAAGGACATCCTGGGCTTCGTGGACGAGGGCGGGGAGGACAACCCGTTCCGGAAGTTCTTCCCCGGCTTCGCGGCGCTGCGGCGGAACGCGGCGGTGTTCCGCAACCACACCATCGCGGCGTCGGCGTGCATCCCCAGCCGCGCGGCCATCTACACGGGGCAGTACGGCACGCGCACGGGCGTCACGCAGACGGACGGCCTGTTCAAGAGCGGTGACGCGGCGGCCTTCCCGTGGCTGTCGGCGCAAGGGATTCCGACGCTGGGGCACTGGTTCCAGAAGGCGGGCTACCACACGCACTACTTCGGCAAGTGGCACGTGAGCAATCCGCCGGACCACTCGTTGAAGCAGTATGGCTTTGACGACTGGGAGCTGTCGTATCCGGAGCCGCACGGGTCCTCCATCAACAACCTGGGCGCGTTCCGCGACGAGGGCTTCGCGGACCTGGCGTGTGGCTTCCTGCGGCGGATGGCGCTGGGCGAGCCGTACAACCGGGCGCTCGCGGATCAGGCGTACGCGGCGCCCCGGGCGGACGCGCCGGAGGGCAGCGCGCAGCCGTGGCTGGCGGTGGCGTCGTTCACCAACCCCCACGACATCGCGACGTATCCCATCCTGCCGCGGCAGCTGGACCCCGGGGCGCCCAAGCTGGGGCCGCTGACGGTGCCGGCGCAAGGGGCGCGGTCGGTGAAGCCCACGGCGGGGACGTTCACGGTGCCGCTCAACCCGCTGGGGTTCCCGCAGGAGAACGCGGGCGTGCCGTCGAACCTGCGCGACACGCTGGCGAACAAGCCGGACTGCCAGCGGGACTACGCGTACAAGATGGGGCTCGCGCTGTCGTCGAAGACGGGCCTGACGGTGCACCAGGCGAACGAGAACATCGACCCGGTGACGGTGACGTTGAGCGCGGGCATCCCGTTCCAGCTGACGCACGACCCGGAGAAGGCGGCGGAGCGCTTCCAGCAGTACTACGCGTGGCTCATCCACCTGGTGGACGGGCACATCGCGCGGGTGCTGCGGACGCTGGACGAGACGGGGCTGGGGGAGAACACGGTGGTGGTGTTCCTCTCCGACCACGGCGAGTACGGCGCGGCGCACGGCTACCTGATGGAGAAGTGGCACACGGCCTACCAGGAGGCGCTGCACGTGCCGCTGGTGGTGCGGTTGCCCCAGGCGCAGGCGACGCGGCACATCGACGCGCTGACGAGTCACGTGGACATCGTGCCCACGGTGCTGGGGCTGGCGGGAATCTCCCGGGAGGAGCAGGCGGCGATCCGCACGGACCTGCGGCTCCACCGGCCGGTGCCCCCGTTCGTGGGCGCGGACCTGAGCCCGCTGGCGAGGGGCGAGGCGACCACGGTGACGGAGCCCAACGGCACGCCGCGCGAGGGCGTGCTCTTCGTGACGGACGACGAAATCACGGAGCCCCTGCCGCGCACGGGAGACCCGCACCAGCTGCACGACGACGCGCTGTTCTCCGTGTACGTGCGCGCGGTGGAGCGGCTGCGGGAGCAGGGCAAGGTGCCCGGGTTGAGGCCCGGAGCGGTGTGCCAGCCCAACCACGTCCGCTGCGTGCGCACGCCCCGCTGGAAGCTGTCGAGGACGTGGGACCCGTCCGGGGAGCACGCGGACCAGTGGGAGCTGTACGACCTGGAGACGGATCCGCTGGAGCTGGAGAACCTGCTCGTCTTCGACCAGCCGTTCCCGACGCTGGTTGAGTCATTGCCGCGAGGGCTGTCGCGCGTGGAGGTGGAGGAGGCGGCGCGAGCGACGCATGCGCTGCTGGAGCGGTACGAGGCGGAGAAGCTGTCGCCGTGGCCGCAGGGCTAGAGGAACCGGCGGATCCACCGGTTCGTGTCGCTCTTGGAGAGGGGGAGTTCCTCCCCTTCGTACTGGAAGAGGAAGGGCTCCATCAGCCGGGCCAGCGCGCGGTACTGGGGCGGGATGGGCTTTGTCTGCGTATCGATGGGGTCTGGCCAGTCGTCGAGGGTGACGAGCACGCGGTCACCCTCCATGGGGAGCAGGGAGACCTCCGGGAACGGAAGCGCGTTCCGGAGCGCGTCGATGCCGCCCATCTGTCCCAGCAGGGGCTGGCCCAGGAACGAGAGCCAGGCAGGGCTGAGGGCGCGGGTTCCCAAGCTGGAGCTGAAGCCGGTGCCGTGATGGAGATCCAGGCCTGGATAGCGAGCGAGGAGTGCTTCGACGATGGGCCACCTGGCCGCGCTCGACATGCCGTGGGACGAGATGATGGCGTAGCTGGCGTATCCGAAGTTGAAGGGCAGCTCGCGAGCGAGCTCCAGCGCCAGGGTGCGCAGGTGGGCCGCGCCGTTTCCTTGGAGATAGCTCGTGGGAAAAGTGAATGACACCGCGCTGACTGGAGCCTTTCCAAACGGTGTATCGAGTGGCTGGCCCTCGTACTCAAAAATGTATCCGCTGGAGATTTCGCCTCCACCCGGGCTTTCCGACAGGTTCGCGTTCCCGCTGTAGCCCCAGGGGCGCTCCAGCATCTGTTGGCGGGCCTCCTCCCAGCCCTTTTCATCGAGCTCCAGAATGTCGCCGTCATCCGTGCCGTACCAACCCAGCGAGCCAGGGGGAATGGCGCGAAGATAGGTTTGGAGGGCACGCCAGACGGCGGACGCGATGTCCTTGTGGTCGCGGTGGATGAAGAAACTGAGGCCGATGCCATCACGGGCGACGGGGAGATCGCCAATCGACCAGAGCCGGATGACGGGAGCATCCCACCAGTTCATTTCAGATTCTCCGCGATGCCGATACGAGGAGACTCGGCGATGAGCCGCGCTTCCTCCTTCTTGCTGACTGTTTCCACCATCCGGGCGTTTGGGTAGTAGTGGTAGCGCTGCTCGATGCTGAAGGGCGCGGGCCACAATTCCTTCAGCACCTGCTCCGCGCACTGGAGGACGAGCGCGTGCTTTTGCTTGCCGAGCTTCATGGCTCGGGTGACAGGTCTTCCGCAGGAGTCTTTCTCCACCACCTCGCCGCACTCCTGTCGCGTAGGCGGACGGTCGAGGAAGAAACGCGCATTCCCCAAGCGTTCGGCCTGCCGCGCGCATTGCACGAGGCGGTCCGCAAGTTCCTCCGCGTCGTGGTCCTGCTGCATCAGTGCAATCACGGCCGGAGGAATGGCCCGGACCAGGGGCGACACCATGGCCCGGGTCGCGGCCCGCGGATGCCTGCTCCGCCACATAGGCCGCGTGCCGTGCCTTGCCCACGGTCTCCGAATCCACGAACCCCAGCTCTCCGTGCCGGGCATGCCGCGTTCCTCCGGCGCACGCCGTGAGTAGGACTCCGGCCACATACAGGCTCGCGACGTTCTGGTACAGAGTTTGTGGTGCAGCGCTGAAAGCAGCCCATGTTGGTGGTTTCCCCAGGGCGGACATCCACGAAGCAAAATCTAGCAGGCTGCTGATAGATGCTAAGAATCTTTGGGGCCTACGGTCTGTGGTGTGAGCCTCCAAAGCCATATTCATCAATGGCCAGTAGGTCGTGCGCCGTGGGATCTTGTGTTTGCAGTGCGGGGTGTGGTTTGTGTGTGTTGGTGCGTTGGCGGATTCAGTTCGATGGGTGGAGGTCTTGGGTGATTGCCTGGTTCAGAAAGATGTCGGAAAGAGCCCAGCGGCAAAATGTCGAGCGCACGATTGAGTTGCTTGTTCGTGCGGCCAAAGAAGTGGATTTAGAATTGCTTCATGGTCGGACGCCGTCTGAGGATGGTCGAAGATGTTTGATTTCAATGCAGCGGGCGCTTTTGGTTGATGTCGTAGGCCCAGTTCCTATCGATGTCCTCCGGAAGGACTATCTTGAACCTATTCTTGCAAGCGACCGATTCGGTGAAGGAGAAAAGCTCGCTGTTCGGCATGTTTTTGAGAGTGCTGAAAAGAGCGGGCGCCGGACTGGATTGGAGATCGTGTCCTGGGAGGAGTTCAAGAGGAGGGTTTTGATGGGATGGTCGCCAAGAATGGGTATGTCTATTTATCAGGCGTTGTCGTTTGACTGTGCGTGTGGTGAGAGACATCTGTTCGGCCAAGCGGCTCCGCTTAAAGAATTGCCGGGCATGCGGCTTGTGTTGAGCTGCCCAAGGCTTGCGGCGAACGGTACGTGCGTGAAAGTGAAGGGGCTGTTCCGAATCAGGCTTGAGTCTGAGTTTGGCTCGGTCGGTGACTAGGACGGTCGCGCTGGCAGGGTGGCTATGGGCAGAGCCGCCTGCGCCAGCAATTCATCTTGCCCTGCATTTCGTCAATATCTCCGGTATATTCGAACATGAAAGGTTTCAGCAGGCGTCCTAGGGCAAGGTACTGAGAAGGAATGGCTCCCTTCTCGGTATCGATGGGATCGGGTCCTTCTCCGAGGGTGACCAACAGGCGGTCGCCTTCCATGGGCCGGAGGGAGACTTCCGGGAAGGAAAGCGCTCGCCTCATCGCGTCAATGCCCCCAAGCCGTCCCAAGAGGGGCCGCCCTAAGAAGGTGAGCCAGTGAGGCCCCAGAGAGTGGGTTCCGATGACGCTGCCGGCCTTACCGACGCTGTAGACGTCCAGACCCAGGTATCGAGAGAGGAGTCCATCCAGGACCGTCCAATCTGCTGACGCCCAGGCGCCTTGTGTCGAAACAAGGGCGAAGCTGACGTATCCGAAGTTGAAGGGCAGTTCGCGAGCCAACTCAAGCGCCAGGGCTCGCAGGTGGTCCGCACCATGCTCCAGGAAGTATTCGGAAGGGAAGGTGAAGGCCAGAGCGGTTACGGGGGCATCATGGAACGGGCTGTCGAGCAGCCGCCCGTAGTATTCGACCTGGTAGCCGCCGGTTTCGCTAGGGCTTTCCCGCAGCTCAACAGTCCTGCCGCCACCTTCAAGGCAGTCAATCACTTCCCGGCGATTGTGTTCCCAGCCCTCCTCGTCGAGCGGAACCATGTCCCCGTCATCGGAGGTGTACCAATTCAATGATCCGGGAGGGATTGCGCGACGGTAGGTCTGCACTGCGCCCCAGATGGCGGGCGCGACCTCGGTGTGATCGCGATGGATGAAGAAGGACACGACAAATCCATCGCGACCCAAGAGCCATTCGCCCCGGCCGCGAAGCCGGATGATGGGAAGATCGTTTTTCATGGCACCGGCGACCGTATGCCTTTCTGTGGCGAGACGAGAAGCGCTCGTCCACCCAATGCTTTTTCGTATACGTATTGTTGGCTCTGGTTGGCGTATGGACTGCTGTTCCCATAACGAGTCCATTGTGGCTCATTGCTGTTCGGACAGGGGAACTTGAAGTCCAGGGTGAGCGCGGCCTTCAGCAGGTTTCGGTCCGCGTGGAGCACGATGTCCGGCTTGATGGTGCCCCGGAGATCCTCGGTACAGCCTTCGGCGATGAGGCGAGCCTCCTCCTTCCGGCTGACCGTCTCCACCATCCTGGCGTTTGGGTAGTAGCGGTAACGCTGCTCGATGCTGAAGGGGGCAGGCCACAGCTCCTTCAACACCTTCTCCGCGCATTGAAGCGCGAGCACGTGCTTCTGCTTGCCCAACTGCATCGCTCGCGTGATGGGGTTGCCACAGCGGTCCTTCTCGACGACCTCGCTGCATTCCTGCCGTGTCGGAGGTCGCCCCTGGAAGTAGCGCGCATTCCCCACCTGCTCAGCCCGGACAGCACACTCCGCGAGGCGTTCCTCCAAGTCACCCACGGCGGCGTGGTCCTGTTGCATCACCCCAAGCAACACGGGGGCGGCACGAACCAGGGTCGACGCCGCAGTCCGCGCGGATGCCTGCTCCGCCACGTAGGCCACGTGCCGTGCCTTGCCCACGGTCTCCGAATCCACGAACCCCAGCTCTCCGTGTCTTGAATGGCGTGAGCCACCGGCACACGCCGTCAGCAGGGCACAGGCCACCCAGAGACTCTTCACGGGACGCACCCGCCGGACTCTATCCGACGTATGCGCTGCTGGAGTGTCGCCGTGGCCGCAGGGCTAGAGGAACCGACGGATCCACCGGTTCGTGTCGTGCTTGTAGAGAGGGAGCCCTTCGCCTTCGTACTGGAAGAAGAAGGGCTCCATCAGTCGGGCCAGCACGCGGTACTGGGGAGGGATGGGCTTCGTCTGCGTGTCGATGGGGTCTGGCCATTCATCCAGCGTGACGAGCACGCGGTCACCCTCCATGGGGAGCAGGGAGACCTCCGGGAAGGAAAGCCCGTTCCGGAGCGCGTCCATTCCGCCCAGTTGTCCGAGCAGGGGCTGGCCCAGGAAGGTGAGCCAGGCCGGGGCCAGCGCATGCGTGCCGATGACTGAACTCAGCTCCTCGTTGTTGTAGGCATCCAGTCCCGGATACCGAGCGAGGAGCGCCTCGGTGATGTTCCAGTCGCCTGAGCTGAACAAGCCTTGGGGTGAGACGATGGCGAAGCTGGCGTAGCCGAAGCTGAAGGGCAGCTCATCACCCAGTTGGAGCGCAAGGGCTCGCAGGTGTGAAGTGCCGTGCTCCCTGAGGTATTCGGTCGGGAACGTGAACGATACCGAGCTGATGGGATCTTCCAGGATGGGGTCCCCCAGTTGCCGCCCGTAGTATTCGAAGTGGTAGCCGCCAGCTTCGCTCGGACTCTCCAGGAGCTCGATGGGGCGGAGGCCGTTCCAGGGCGGCTCCAGCAGACACTGCCGGAGGTGTTGCCATCCGGTGTCATCGAGAGGCGCCATCTCTCCGTCATCGGCCGGGTACCAGCCCAGCGTTCCTGCAGGAATGGCTCGAAGGTAGGCTTGCAGGGCGCGCCACACCGCAGGGGCGATGTCCTTGGGCGGGCGATGGACGAAGAAGGAGATGAGGATGCCATCGCGTCCCGCGAGCCAGCCTTTCCTGGTGCGAAGCCGGATGATCGGAAAGGTGTCCCTCATCGCATCCTCACTCCATTGCCTGGAGAGATGAGCAGCGCCGGTCCACCCAGCGCTGCCTTGTAGACCTCTCCCTGGTTTCTGCCGATGTATGGACTGCTGGGGCCATACACCGTCCACTGTGGCAGGTTGCTATCAGGGCAGGGGAACTTGAAGTCCAAGGTGAGCGCGGCCTTCAGCAGGTTGCGGTCCTCGTGGAGCACGAGGTCGGGCTTGATGGTTCCCCGTAGCTCGTCAGTGCATCCCTCGGCGATGAGCCGCGCTTCCTCCTTCTTGCTGACCGTCTCCACCATCCGGGCGTTCGGGTAGTAGCGGTAGCGCTGCTCGATGCTGAAGGGCGCGGGCCACAGCTCCTTCAACACCTCCTCCGCGCACTGAAGGGCGAGCACGTGCTTCTGCTTTCCCAGCTTCATGGCCCGGGTCACAGGCTTGCCGCAGCGGTCCTGCTCCACCACCTCGGCGCACTCCTGTCGTGTCGGAGGTCGGCCCTGGAAGTAGCGCGCGTTCCCCAACTGCTCTGCCTGGACCGCGCACGCGGCGAGCTGCTTCTCCAGTTCGTCCGCGTCGTGGTCCTGCTGCATCAGCGCGAGCACTGCGGGAGGGATGGCCCGGACCAGTGGGGACGCCATGGCCCGGGTCGCGGCCCTTGCGGAGGCCTGCTCCGCCACGTAGGCCGCGTGCCGGGCCTTCCCCGCGGTCTCCGAATCCACGAACCCCAGCTCTCCGTGCCGGGAATGCCGCGTCCCTCCGGCACACGCCGTCAGCAGGACACAGGCCACCAGGCCCGCGAACCGGCTCACCGCTTGCCGCGGGCCAGCAGCATCACCGCGACCAGGATGGCGCTCATCGCTCCCAGGGTCAGCGGACCCAGCGTCTCTCCCGCGAACACCACGCCCAGCAGCACCGCCACCGCCGGGTTCACGTACGCGTAGCTCGTCGCGAGCGCCGGCCTCGCGTGCCGGAGCAGATAGCCGTACGCGCTGAACGCCACCAGCGAACCGAACACCACCAGATACACGAACGCCACCATCGCGCGCGGGGGCACCGCGTCCGCCATCCGCTCCCCCAGCACGAAGCTCACCGCCATCATCATCACGCCCGCGCTCAACATCTGCGTCGCCGGCGTCATCAGCCCCGCGGGCATCGGCAACCGCCGGCTCCACACCGAACCGAAGGCCCACGTCGCCGGCGCCACCAGCAGCGCCAGCGCCGCCATGCCCCCGCCGCCCATGTCTCCACCCAGGTTCAGCAGCGCCACGCCCGCGAAGCCCAGCACCAGCCCCACCAACTCCGCGCGGCCGGGCCTCTGCCCGAAGGCCGCCCCGAAGATGGCCGTCCACAACGGCATGCTCCCCACCACCAGCGCCGCCACCCCCGACGGCACCCCCAGGTTCTGCGCGAACGCGATGCCCCCGTTGCCCATCACCAGCAGGAGGAAGCCCGTCGCCGCGCCTGCCCCCCACTGCCGCAACCCCGGCCCCGGCTGCCCCTTCAGCCGCAACCCCGCGAACAGCAGCCCGCCCGCCAGCAGGAAGCGCAGCCCCGCCATCCGGAAGGGCGGAAAGCCTGTCAGCGCGAACCGCATCGCCAGGTAGGTCGACCCCCAGATGACGTAGAGCGAGAAGAGGCTGAACAGCAGCCGGCCCCGGTGGGGCGTGGGCTCGGCAACGTCGGGGGTCGCGGTCGCGGTCGTCACGGCGGCGGGCTTCTAATCCCCAGCACCCTCCAGGGCGATGTGCGCTTTGCCGTACCCGCCCCCAGCCCGGGAAGCCAGCGCCCCGCCTGCCTGCCCTCCTGGACGGCGCACCCAATTGAATGCCCCGGGCGTCCCTTTTAGAATTCTACAGGAGCCATGGAGACCCGGAGGTCGGGTCGACAGCTTCCGGAGCGTGAGCGGGAATGCCCGACGAATTGGGTGAGCGCGAGAAGGAAGTCCTCCGGGCCGTGGTGCAGGAGTACATCACCACGGGCGGACCGGTCGGCAGTCAGCAGCTGACGCGCCGCGGAGAGTTCGAAGTGTCCTCCGCGACCATGCGCAACGTGCTCGCCGACCTGGAGGCCCTGGGCTTCCTGGAGAAGCCCCACACCTCCGCCGGCCGCGTGCCCACCGACCGGGGCTACCGCTTCTACGTGGACACCCTGGTGAAGCTGCGCGACCCCGCCCCTCGCGACCGCGAGCTCATCCACGCGGGCCTGGTCCACGAGTCCAGCCTGGACGACATCCTGTCGGAGGCCAGCCGCGTGCTGCACTCGCTCACCCGGCACGCGGGCGTCGTCCTCACGCCCCGCCCCGACGCCGCCGTGTTCCAGCGCATCGAGTTCCTGCGCCTGCGCGAGAACCGCGTGCTCGCCATCCTCGTGGGCCAGAACGGCCAGGTGCACAACAAGGCCCTCACCGTGGACTTCCCGGTGACGTCCGACGAGCTCATCAAGGCCAGCAACTACCTCTCCGAGCTCCTGCACCAGGTGCCCCTGGAGGAGGCGCGCGAGCGCATCCGCGCGGAGATGGACCAGGAGCAGGCCCTCTACAACGCGCTGACCGCCAAGGCCCTGCGCCTGGGCGCCGCCGCCACCGACCTGCAGACGCCCGAGCGCGTGCTCATCGAAGGCACCGGCTCCTTCCTGGAGCAGCCCGAGTTCGCCGACGTGGAGCGCATCCGCGCGCTGTTCCGCGCCCTGGATGAGAAGCACAAGCTCTTGCACCTCTTGGACCGCGTGCAGCGCACCAAGGAGATGCACGTCTTCATCGGCGCGGAGAGCGAGTTCTCCGCCGCCGGCGACGTCACCGTCATCGCCAGCCCCTACGGCACGGCGGAGGCGGTGCTGGGCACGGTGGGCGTCATCGGGCCCACGCGCATGGACTACCGGCGCGTGATTCCCCTGGTGAACTTCACCGCCCAGGTGCTCTCCAGCGTGCTGGAGAAGGTGTAGCGGCGCGGAGCCCTACTGCGGCGCGGGCGCGAAGACGCGCAGCGCCGCGGGAGCCACCTCGAAGCGCATGGGCGTCATGCCCACGTTCTCCCCGTCCGCGTTCACCTCCATGGGCGGGTCCGTCTCCACGACGAGCCGCGAGGTGTGCAGGTGCACGACGGATTCGTGCTCCAGGTGCCCGCCGCTGCGCATGCCCAGCGCCACGCGCGCCAGCGTGGCCACGTCCTGCAGGTGGCCCAGCCCCGTGCGCTCGCCGCCGTCCGCCACGGACGGGGCGGTGATGGCGTAGACGTGGAACTGGCGGTCGTCCAGCGTGGCTTCCGGCGCCACCATGTTGCCCGCGCCGTGGTAGCGGCCGTTGCCCACCACCAGCTGGAGCGCGTCCACCTCCAGCGTCTGGGAGTCCGCCTGGAGCCGGACGTGGAAGGGCTGCAGCGTGCGCATCTCCGCCGCGGCGGCCATGGGGTAGGCCAGCTTGCCGGCGCGCTGCTTCAGCTCCTGCGTGAGCCGCTTCGCGATGGCGGTGGTGAGCCCCAGGCTGGCGGCGTTGAGGAAGGGCCGCCCGTTGATGAGCCCCACGTCCACGCGCGCCGTGTAGCCGCTGGCGATGACGTCGCACGCGGCCTCCAGCGTGTCCGGGATGCCCAGCGAGCGCGCGAAGTCGTTGCCGGTGCCCAGCGGCACCACGCCCAGCGTCACGTCGCGGCCCAGCAGCACCTGCACCGCGCAGCTGATGGTGCCGTCGCCTCCTCCCACGAGGACGCGGCGGGCGCCCTGGGCGATGGCTTCCTCCAGCACCTTGCGCATCCGCTTGGGCCGCGTCAGCGCGTGCGCGGCCATGAGCGGGATGCCGTGCTCGGCCAGCAGGGCGCGGGCGTTCTCGAAGGCGTCACGCCCCGAGCGCGAGCGCGTATTGACCACCAGGATCGCGGGCCCTCCGTCCTCGTGACGGAGGCGCGGAGGTGCGTTGAGTGCGGGTTCCAGAGGAAACCTCGGCGTTCGATGCAGCGTCATCAAGCTGCGCACGGCGGCCCTCCAGCACCAGCGGGACCCGGGCGGAAAGGACGGAGGGACTGTCCATTCCCCATCCCTGGGACCCGGCAGGGGTCCTCGAGTGGACAGGGGTAGGGGGCCAACGGGTTCCCTCCCTGGGTAGGAGTGCCCACCTTCCAGGCGACGCGGACTCCGTGCCTCGGACCCGCGCCGGGACTGTTTCCAGGAGGGTTTTGAATGGCACGAGGAAGCAAGGACAAGTACTCGGCGAAGCAGAAGCGCATGGCCGAGCACATCGAGAAGGGCTACGAGGACAAGGGCACCAGCGAGAAGACCGCGGAGGCCCGCGCCTGGGCCACGGTGAACAAGCTCACCGGTGGCGGAATGAAGGGCGGCTCCGGCAGCAAGGCGAAGGTGGCCCGCCGGCGTCCCACGGCCCGCAAGAACGCGCGCAAGGCCGGACGTATCGGCGGCAAGCGCCGCGCGGCCACCGCGAAGAAGAGCGCCACCTCCAGCCGCAAGCGGGCCGCGCCCGCCCGGGCGAAGCGCGCCACCACCGGCCGCAAGGCCACCTCGCGCACCGGCACCGCCGGCAAGCGCTCCACGGCTCGCAAGAGCAGCACGACGCGCCGCGGGGCCGCGCGCAAGAGCACCGCGTCCCGTTCTCGCGCGAAGCGCGGCGGTTCGCGCAAGTAGCGCCCGAAGGGCTCCACCGGTGGCCACGGGTGCGTGGCCGCCGGGGGCGCCTTCAGTGACCGTCTGACGTCAGCGCGAGACGCCTCGCCCTCCGGCGGCCACGGGTTCGTGGCCGCCTCGGGGGCCTTCACGCGGGCCTTCGGCTCAGCGCGACTCCTCGTCCTTGGAGGTGTCCCGCGACGCCGCGTCCCAGGGCCACGCCTCCGGGTCCTCTTCCAGGCGGCGCAGCAGCTCCGCGGGGTCCTTCACCAGCGTGCGGCAGCCGGCCGTGCGCAGGTCGTCCGCGCGGAAGCCTCCGCACAGCACGCCCACGGACGCCAGGTGCAGCTTGCCCGCGGCGAGCGCGTCGAAGGGCGTGTCGCCCACCACCACCACCGTGGCGGGGTCCGGCTTGCCCAGCTTCGCGAGCGCCGCCTCGAAGATGTCCGGGTGCGGCTTGCTCTTGTCGACCTCGTCCTTGTTCGTCTTCGCCTCGAACAGGCCGTCGATGCCGCACAGCTCCACGTAGCGCTTGAGCTCGTCGTCCTTGGCGCTGGAGGCCAGGGCGACCTTGCGGCCGCGCTTGCGCAGCTGCTGGAACAGCTCCTTCACGCGCGGGAAGCAGCGCACCTTGGGCAGGAACTCGCGCTTGAAGAGCGCGGAGCGGTACTCCTCCAGGTCCTTGCCGAAGCGCTCCAGCTCCTCGTCGTTGAAGAAGACGGGCAGCAGCTGGTCCGCGCCCTTGCCAATCTGGCTGCGCACGTGCGCGAACGGGATGTCCCGGCCGAACTCGATGAACGACCGGCGCCAGGCTTCGGCGTGCTCGTCCACGGAGTCGATCAGCGTTCCATCCACGTCGAAGATGACGTTCTCGACCATGTGCGGCAAACCTCCGCCGCCCAAGGTGGCGATGGAAGGTGGGCCGGTCAACCGCCCGTGGGTGGCTTCGGTCCACTCTCCTGCGCTTCACTGTCCACGAGTGTCCGGGTCTGCACGCTGTATCCGTCCGGCGTGGCGGGGGTGAAGGCGTCATTGGGCAGCGAGCCCTTCAGGTCCACCTTCGACAGCACCGTCTCCCCCTGCTTCGCGTCCCCCAGCCAGCGGGTGAGCTTGCGCGGCACGCACAGGCCCAGGGCCGGGTCGCAGTGCTCCTCCTCCATCCGCACCTCCGCCCGGGTGCCGTCCGGCGCGCGCGTCCGCCTGGCCAGGAAGTCCAGCGTGGGCCAGCGCAGCACGTACGTCACCTCCACGCCGCCGCCCGCCTCGCCCTCCAACCCCATGGACAGCTCCACGGCCTCCTTCGCCTGGGGCAGGCCGGTGGTGCGCTTCGCCTTCGCGCTGCGCAGGAGCAGCGGCGCCCGGAAGCCGTCCGGCACGAAGGGGGTGAAGATTTCGGTGAGGAACGCGGACAGCTTCTCCGAGGAGACCTGGGACGTGAAGGTGGTGAACTGCTTCGTCGCCTCCACCTGCTCGTACAGGTGCTTGCCGTCCCACCACACCTGCCGCGCCTGGGGGGCGGACACGGTGCCGCGCATCTTCTGGGGCGCGCGGTACGCGAAGGTGAAGCCCGCGGACGCGGTGTCCCCTTCCGTCTGGGTGCCCTCCAGCTGGTAGGCCTGGAGCTTCGCGTCGCGCGCGGCCAGCTTCTCGCGCACCTGGGCCATCAGCTCCGCGTCGTTCGCGCCCCCGGAGGAGGACGAGCGGCACGCGAGGAGGCACACGAGGGGCAGCAGGAGGAGGGCGCGCATGAGGGGCTCGGAAACGGGCTCGAAAACGGGCTCGGGAGACGGGCTTGAAATGGAAAAGGCCCCGCTGTCGCCAGGGGGCCTTCGGACTGCCTCGGTGAGGAGGCAGCGTGGACTACTTCACCGCCACGCCGGTCGCGGAGGAGCTGGTGATGCCGATGATGGTGCCGAACAGGGCGAAGATGCCGTGACGGGGCGTGGTGCTCGCCGACTTCAGGTCCACCTTGGAGGCGCCCATGGCCTTCGCCTCGCTGATGAGGAGCTTGTTGACCACGGTGTCCAGGTCGCTCTGGACGATGTCGATGATGTGGAAGATCGCGGTCAGGCCCAGCGAGCTGCCCTGGATGACGGCAACGGCCTCACCGTTGGCGGCGATCTCGGAGCCGGAGACGACGGCGGACTCGACGCTGGTGCAGCCAACGAGCGAGGCGGCGGCGACGGCGGACAGGATGAACTTCTTCATGGTTATCTCCCCAACTGGCGGTGGCTTGGATGGTGGCGGGACGACCCGGACGGGCGCTCCGCCGTTCGGTGAAACCTCAAGCGGCGCGGTTCGTAGCAGAAGGCTTTTTCAAGTCAAGGACCCGGGCCGGGGTAATCCGAGTTGTGTTTGACACTTCATCCGCCGGGCCTCCCAGGACCGGTCGCCCCTCTGGCGGACGTGAGGCATCTTCGCGTATGCACCCGGTTTCCCTTCCGCGTCCCGCCCCGACCCGCGTCTGGCTGCACCTGCTGCTGTTCGCGGTGACGCTGGGGACGACGTTCCTCGCGTACCTGCTGCTCTTCGGGCGCTCGTTCCCGTTCAGCGGGGGCGGGCTGCTCGAGGAGGACCGGACGCAGGCGCTGTTCTTCAGCGTGTCGCTGCTGGCCATCCTGGGCTCGCACGAGATGGGGCACTACGTGCTGGCGCGCTGGCACCGGGTGGACACGTCGCTGCCGTACTTCATCCCGCTGCCGGTGCCGGGGAGCCTGGGCACGCTGGGCGCGGTCATCCGGCTGCGCGGGCGCATCCCCACGCGCAACGCCCTGGTGGACATTGGCGCCGCGGGGCCGCTGGCGGGCCTGGTGGTGGCGCTGCCGCTGCTCTACTGGGGGCTCCTGCACTCCACGGTGGTGGACTCGCCGCCGGTGCCGTCCACGTTCCCCGGTGAGTCGTCGCTGTGGGTGCTGGGACAGGACCTGCTGCATTGGGTGATGGAGAAGCTGACGCAGGCGCCGCCCGCGGCCACCCCCATCTACACGAGCCACCAGACGCTGTTCGGCGACAACCTCATCATGAAGGCGCTGACGTGGCTGGCGCTGGGCCCCATCCCGGAGGGCAGGGACGTGGTGGTGCACCCGGTGGTCATCGCCGCGTGGTTCGGCCTGCTGGTGACGCTGCTCAACCTGCTGCCCGTGGGACAGCTGGACGGCGGACACCTGACGTTCGCGGTGTTCGGGGCCAGGGCCCGCCTGGTGGGGCAGGGCGTGGCGCTGGTGCTG
Source organism: Corallococcus exercitus (assembly GCF_042231735.1). Taxonomy (GTDB): domain Bacteria; phylum Myxococcota; class Myxococcia; order Myxococcales; family Myxococcaceae; genus Corallococcus; species Corallococcus exercitus_B. The sequence goes on along the minus strand of NZ_CP102577.1, from coordinate 5,935,668 downwards.
CTCTTCCTCACCGTGTTCGTCACCGCGTCGTGGGGCCTGTGGCTGGTGGTGGCGAGCAAGGTCGTGGGCTTCGGCCACCCGGAGGTGGTGCGGCCGGAGGAGCCCCTCAGCCCCTCGCGCAAGGTCATCTGCGCGCTGTGCCTGCTGGCGCTGGTAGGGTGCGCGATGCCCATTCCGCTGCGAGAGGTGTGGTCATGAAGTACCAGTGCGAAGGCTGCGAGCGGCTGGTCCAGGTGGAGTCCTTCCGCATCGAGGACGGCCAGCTGGCCGTGACGTGCCGGGTGTGTGGCGCGAAGACGCTCGCGGGGCCGTCCCCCTCCGTGTCGCCCGTGGTGGCCGCGGCGCCCGTGGTGGCCGCGGCGCCGGTGGTTCCGGTGGCCTTGCAGGAGGCCTCCCGGGAGCGGGAGGACGCGCCGGGAGCTCGCGGAGGGGACAACGCCGCCGTGGCGATGCCCGCGCCGGAGGTGTTCGTGCCGCCCGCGCCCGCCCGGGCCAGCGTCACCGCGCTGCGGGTGATTCGCTCCGAGGCGGCCTCCCTCGCCCCGCCTGACTTCGACGGGGACCCCTTCCAGTCGCCGCCGGGCCACTGCCCCAAGTGCGTGGCGCCCATGCGCGACGACGCCGGGGCCTGCGCGCAGTGCGGGCTGGTCTACGCGAACTTCATCCCGGACGAGCACCAGCCCTCCGGGTTCCTGTCCACGGAGTGGCGCGCGCTGATGGGCACGTGGCACGACTGGGACGCGCATGACCGGCTGCTGTCCCAGGCGATGGGGCGGGGGGAGCTGGCCATGGTGGGCCGGCTGTACCGCCTGCGGCTGGCCCGGGCGCCGAACGACCCCCAGGCGCTGCGCGGGCGGGACGAGGTGGTGCGCCGGGTGACGTCCGCGGTGCCGCTCGCCTCCGACGGACCGTCTCCGGCGCTGGCTCGCAAGGTGAAGAACACGGTGATGGGGGCGGTGATGGTGGTGGCCCTGGTGCTGGTGCTGGTGCTCTTCCAGCTGCTGCGCGGGGCCTTCTAGGCGGAAAGGCCCGAAGGGGCGCTGGCCGGGCCGCTTCCCGGGCGGGCGGGGGACAGGGCCTGGGGGCCGTGTGACGGAACGCGCGGAGGGCGCCGGGCGCTGTTATCCTGCGGGGCCGCCTTTCCGTCCTCCTGCCCCCCGAAGACCGCCGCATGTCCGCGCCCGCGCCCCGTCCCCCTTCCGTCGACAGCCTGCTGGGTCCTGGTGGCGCGCTGGAAGAGGCGCTGCCCGCGTACGAGCACCGCCCGGAGCAGCTCCAGATGGCGCGCGCCGTGGAGCGGGCCTTCTCCGAGGGCAGCTACCTCCTGGCGGAGGCCGGCACGGGCACGGGCAAGACGCTGGCCTACCTGGTGCCCGCGCTCCTGTCGGGGCGCAAGGTGGTGGTGTCCACGGCCACGAAGACGCTGCAGGACCAGGTGTTCTTCAAGGACCTGCCGCTGCTCAGCGAGAAGCTGGGGCTGCGCTTCGAGGCGGCGTACCTCAAGGGGCGCGGCAACTACCTGTGCCTGCACCGCTACGAGTCCTTCGAGAAGGACCCGCAGTTCGTCTCGAAGGAAGAGGCGAAGCAGTGGCCGCTGCTCAAGAAGTGGGTGACGCAGACGGAGACGGGGGACCGGGCGGAGCTGGACCTGCCGGAGTCCTTCGCCGCGTGGTCGCGGCTGTCCACCACGTCGGAGACGTGCCTGGGCTCGCGCTGCTCGCTGTATGAGACGTGCTTCGTCACGCGGATGCGCAAGCGCGCGGAGGTCGCGGACCTGCTGGTGGTGAACCACCACCTGTTCTTCGCGGACCTGGCGCTGCGCAGCTCCGGCAAGCGCACGGAAGGCGTGCTGCCCTTCTACGACGCCGTCATCTTCGACGAGGCGCACGCGCTGGAGGACGCGGCCAGCAGCCACTTCGGGTGCAGCGTGTCCAACTACCGGCTGGAGGAGCTGTCGCGCGACGCGGTGGCGGCCCTGCCGGCGAAGGACGAGCGGCACGCGACGCTCTCCGCGCTGGCCCAGCGGGTGCGCTCGCACGCGGACGCGCTGTTCCTCCAGGCGCCGCGCGCGCTGGGGCTGTCCAGCCAGGAGTCCACCGTGGCCCTGCGCCCGGAGACGATGGGCAAGCTGTCCGGCGCGCTGGAGCAGGTGCGCGAGGGGCTGGCGGCGCTCGCGTCCTTCGCGGGCAGCGAGCGCGAGCCGGAGCTGGCCGCCATCCACCGCCGCTCGGAGGAGATGGCGGAGCAGCTCACGTTCCTGGAGAAGTCCGAGTCCGCGGACCACGTGTACTGGGCGGAGGCGCGAGGCAAGGGGCTGTTCCTGCGCGCGAACCCCATCGACGTGGCGAAGGAGCTGCGCGACCGGCTCTACGGCGCGCTGGACACGGTCGTCTTCACCTCCGCGACGCTCGCGGCGGACAGCCGCTTCGACTTCTTCGCCAGGCGCATGGGCATGTACGACGACGAGGGTCAGCCCGTGACGCGCGTGCGCACGCTGGCGGTGCCCAGCCCGTTCGACTTCCCGCGCCAGTCCGCGCTGTACCTGCCCACGCACCTGCCGGACCCCAGCGCCCCGGGCTTCATCGAGGCGGCGGCGGAGGAAATCATCCAGCTGTGCGAGGTGACGGGCGGGCGCGCGTTCGTGCTCTTCACGTCCCTGCGCAACATGGTGCGCGCGTACGAGCTGACGGCGACGCGGCTGCCCTATCAGGCGCTGCTCCAGGGCGAGCGGCCCAAGCAGCAGCTGCTGGACGCCTTCCGCCAGACGCCCAGCGTGCTCTTCGCCGCGCACAGCTTCTGGGAGGGCGTGGACGTGCCCGGGGACGCGCTGAGCCTGGTCATCATCGACCGGCTCCCGTTCGCTTCACCGGGCGACCCGCTGGTGGCCGCGCGCATCCGCCAGATTCAAGCGCGCGGAGAGGAACCGTTCGACCAGTACCAGCTGCCGCAGGCGGCGCTGGCGCTGCGGCAGGGCTTCGGGCGGCTCATCCGCACGCAGGCGGACCGGGGCATCGTGGCGATGCTGGACCGCCGCATCGTGACCAAGAGCTACGGCCGGGTGTTCCTCTCCAGCCTGCCGCCCGCGAAGCGGATGGAGGACACGACGGAGCTGAGCCGCTGGTTCAACGGCCCGGTGCGCCCCGTGCCGCCCGTGCGCTCGATTCGCTGAACACGTCGCGCAGGCGCAGGCCCACGCGCGCCTGGAAGGGCGGACCGAGCGTGTCCACGCCCGCGCGGCCCGCGAGGTACTGGCGGTCGAAGAGGTTCTCCACCGCGCCGAACGCGTCCACCTTCCAGAAGAGGTGGCGGCTCACGAACAGGTCCACCACCGCCGCGCCGCCCATGCCGCGCGTGTTGAGGTCGTCCTCGTACTGGGGGCCGAAGACGCGCAGCTGCGCGGTGACGGAGACGATGGACGGGTCGTCGAAGGTGACCGCGAGCGACCCGCGATGCCTGGGGTCCTGCGGGAGCTGGCGGCCCACGAGGCCGGGCTGGCCGGGGGCGCGCGTGACGACGGGGTCCACGAAGGTATAGGCGGCGAGCGCGGTCCACTGGCGGGACAGGCGCCAGTCCGCGCCCAGCTCCACGCCACGTACGCGGGCGCGGCCCAGGTTCTGGCGCTGGCGGGTGGTGCCGTCCGGCAGGGGCGTGGCGAGGGTGACGTTGGTGATGGGCGCGTCGAGCACGTTCCAGAAGCCGGTGATGCGGCCGGTGAGCCCTCGGGGGCCGGTGGCCTCCACGCCCGCCTCGGTGCCCCAGAGGCGCTCGGCGCCCAGGTCCGGGTTCGCGGCGGTGAGGACGGTGCCCACCTGGAAGGGGCGGTAGAGCTCGTTGAGCGTGGGGGCGCGGAAGGCGCGGTAGGCGGAGGCGCGCAGGGTGAGCCAGTCCAGGGGGCGCACGCGCGCGGCGAGGCGCGGGCTGAGCTGGCGGGCGGTGCGGGGCTCGAAGTCGGTGGGCGTGGTGGCGCCGTTCGCGAAGCTCTCCAGCTGGTGGCCGTCGAAGTTGCGCCACGTGTCCCAGCGCAGCGTGCCGGCGAACTCCAGCGCGGGGGACACGGTGTAGAGGTCCTGCACGAAGACGCCGCCGGACAGCTGCGTGCCCCGCGTGGTGCGCGCGTAGAGCGTCGTGGGGGTGTAGGCGGCGGGGAAGAGCAGCTCGTCGGCCCTGCCCGAGGAGCGGCGCACGTCCACGCCCGCGGCGAGCACGTGGGTTCCGCCCAGCGTCAGGTCCGGGCCGGTCCAGACGAGCGAGCCGCCCTGATCATTCGCGGGCACGTCCTGGAGGGCGGAGCGGACCTCGAAGTTCCGGTCCGGGGTGATGCGGGCGCGGTCCTGGGCGAAGTGCTGGGTGCGGCCGAAGAGGCCCAGCTCGAAGGCGCCGGCGGCGTCCGTGCGGAGGCGGGCGCTCGCGGCGAACCAGGCGAGGTCCACGCTGGCGACGGTGTACCGGGTGCCGCCGTTCTGCGTCTCGCGGAACACGCCCGCGCGGGCGGAGAGGGAGAGGTGGTCGGTGGCGTCCGCTTCGACGCGCGCTTGGGCGCTGACGTGCTTGGAAGGCGTGTCGCTGTCGACGTCGCCGCGCTGGTTCTCGGGGACGATACGGTAGCCGTTGCTGGTGAGGCCCTCGACCTCCAGCGAAGCGCCCACGCGGCCCCAGCGGTCCGCGGCGCGAGCGGCGACGAAGCCGGTGCCCAGGTTGCCCACGGACACGTCGGCGTCGAGCACCGGGCCGGTGATGGGCCGGGAGAACAGCTGCACGACGCCGCCCAGCGCCGCGCTGCCATAGAGCGCGGAGCCGCCGGTGGGGACGACCTCGATGCGGTCCAGGCCCAGGCGGGGCAGGGCGCGCCAGAACACCCAGCCGCCGTAGGGGTCGTTGAAGGGAAGTCCATCCAGGAGCACGAGCCCGCGAGCCACGCCAGAAGGCGCGAGCCCGCGAAGGTTGAGCCCCTGCGCGGTGGGGTCCGCGACCAGGGACGGCGTGCGGCGGAACGTGGCGGCGGAGGGCAGCGTGCGGATGAGCGCGTCCTGCGTGAGCGTGGGGCTGCGCTCGATCTCCGCGCGCGGAATCACCACCGTGGTGGCGGGCACGTCCCGGAGCGGACGCGGCAGGCGCGTCGCGGTGACGACGGTCCGTGTCCCGGCATCGGGAGGCGCGTCGGGCTCCAGCGGTGCCGTGGCGGAAGCGGCGTCGCGTGATGGCTCGGAGTCCGGCGACGCCGTGGCGGAAGCGGCGTCACGTGCTGGCTCGGAGTCCGGCGGTGCCGTGGCTGCCCGGGCGTCCGTGGAAGGCTCCTGCGCCACGGGCGTCGCGACAGGCGGGACGTCATGTGGAGGCGCCGCGACGGTTGCTGCCTCCGCCTTCTCGGGCGGCTCGCTCCCCACTGCCTGCGCGGTGGCCACTCCGGGCAGCAGCAGCACCAGTCCAAGACGGCGGGGGAGCGACAGACGGGAAGGGGCGCGCGGTCCAGGCATCGCGCTCCGCTCTACTGGATGTCCGGCCTTCGGGCGAGCACGCTGAACGCCAGCGTCGCCTTCACCGCAACGTGTACAGATACGCCGCGATGTCGCGCGCGTCCCCATCCTTGACGCCCAGCTCGGGCATCGCGTTGCCCGGCTCCACGGCCTGTGGATGTTGCACCCACCGCACCATGTTCTCCGGCGCATTGGGCAGCCGGCCCGCCAGATACGTGCGCAGCGCGATGCCCTCCAGCGACGGGCCCACCTGTCCCGTCGCCCCCGGCACGCCCGGAATCACGTGACAGCCACCGCAGCCGTAGTGCTGCAACGCCGCCTTGCCGCGCTCCACGTCGCCGCCCGTGAGGGTCACCGCCGTCTGCTTCGCGTCCTGCTCCGCCGCCTGCTTGCACCCCGCGGCGAGCACCACCAGCACCACCCACGCAACCCTCACGGCCCCGTCTCCCCCGGCGCCGGGGACTCGCCCGTGGCGATGTCCGCGCGCCGCTCCGACTCCCCCAGCCACGCCGCGAACAACGCCAGCCCCATCGCCAGGAAGAGCGCCCCCGAAGGCACCCACATGATGAGCCCCGCGAGCTGCTGGTCCTCCAGCGCGCCCAGCCCCCACTCCACCGCCCGGCGCGCGTACAGCGGATACCAGACCGACCGCGCGAAGGTGAGCAGCGCTCCCAGGATGCTGGTGTGCGCCGCCGTGGCGAACACGAACAGCACCCCCACGCCGTATCCCGCCCGCCCGTAGCGCCCGCGCAAGAGCGCCCACCAGAACAGCGCCGCCGTGCCGAAGAAGCACAGGTGCTGCACCGCGTGCACCGCGTCGTTCTCCAGCGCCGCCTCGAACAGCGCCGGCACGTGCCACACCCAGCGCGCCACCGCATGCAGCACCAGCACCACGAACGGCCCCGTCACCCCGCGCCAGACCGCGCGCGCCCTCGGCCCCTGGAACGCCCGGGCCACCGGAGCGCGCCGCGCCTCTGGCAGCGCCCACAGCGCCGTCAGGTGCGGCCGGCCCAGCACCAGCAACGGCGCCGCCACCAGCATCAGCAGCTCATGCTGCGTCATGTGCGCGGAGAACAGGATGTCGCTCAGCCGGTCCAGCGGCGACAGCAGCGCCACCCCCAGCGTCACCCACCCCAGCGCGAACATGCCCGCTTCCCACCCGCGCACGCCCTTGCCCGGCGCCGCGTGCCGCCACAGCGCCCGCAGGCCCCGCGCGTACAGCACGCCGGAGACGGCGAGCATCCCCAGCACCAGCGGATCCCACGTCCACCAGCGCAGCACGTCGTGCGCGTTCAGGTGGTGCGTCTCGCCCCCATGGGCCCACGCCACGGAAGGAACGCCCAGGAGAAACCAGGGGAGCCGTCGCATGCGCTCAGTCACAGGGCCTCAGCAGGAAGGTGGGAAGCGCGGTGGCCACGAGCAGCAGGGCGAACAGCCCGCTCGCCAGCAGCCCGAACACGGCCATGAAGCGGGCTCGGCCCACGCCGCTGTCCTCCAGCGTGCCCGGCTTTCCCCGCAGCGCCCGCCACGAACGCCATGCCAGCAGCGCCCCCAGCCCCAGCAGCACCACCGCGCCCACGAGCACGCCGTGCAGGAGCGCGGGCCGGGCCTTCTGACAATTGGACGTCACCAGGCTGTAGTTGACCTGGAGCGCCAGCAGCCACGCGAACGGCGGCAGCAGCACGCCCGCCCAGAGGGCCACGTTGCGCCGCGTGCCCACGCCGTCGTCCGGAGTCGCGTGTGACATGACGCCTCCCCTTCAGCTCGCGAGGACCGCGGGGTCCAGGTAGAGAATCACGTAGATGGGCACCCAGCTGGCGACGACGAAGAACCAGTAGCGGCCGTTGGTGTGCACGTCCACCAGGTGCTTCTCCTCCACCGGCCCCTTGAGCAGCACCCCCAGCAGCAACAGGTCCTCCAGCGAACCGGAGATGGTGTGCACGGTGTGCATGCCCACGATGAACCAGAAGATGGACCCGTACGCGTGCGTGTCCCAGCGGAAGCCGATCCACAGGAACTCCACGATGCGCAGCGCCACCACGACGAAGCCCAGCAGGCTTCCCAGCGCCAGCCCCCAGCGCATCCCGCGCAGCCTGCCCTTCAGCGCCGCGCGGTTGGCGTAGTGGATGGGCACCGCGCTCAGCAGCATCACGCCGGTAATCACCGCGGCCAGCACCTTCACGTAGAAGGGCAGCGCGGTGGGCGGGAAGTGGGCTTGGTTGCCCCGGATGTAGAAGTAGCTGGCGAACATCAACACGAAGGCCGTGGACTCGATGGCCATCAACCCGGTGACGCCCCACCACAGCGGATCTCGGTGGCCAAAGGCGAAGGTGGGCAGGTGCGACACGTCCAGCGTGCGGCGCGGCGGGCTCATGACGGCTGCTCCGGGGCCAGCTCTTCCTTGTAGGGCGGCCGGGGCCAGAACCAGCCCGTCAGCGTGATGAACAGCAGCACGCCGCCCACGACGACGCCCCAGGGCGTGAAGATGACCATGACGAACATCACCCCCGTGGCCAGCGCCACCCACAGGGGCCACAGCGTGGGGCCGGGCAGTTCCGCGCGGTGGTCCGGCGCCGCGTCCAGCAGCCGGGTGATGAGCACCTCCTTGCGGTCGCTGCGCACGCCGGTGACGACGGGCTGGTCCTCCGCCGCCGTCCACCGCGCGTAGCGCCCGCGCACCGTGGGCAGGTGCAGGAAGTTGTACGAGGGCGGCGGCGACGTCGTGCTCCACTCCAGCGTGTCCGCGCCCCACGGGTCGTCCCCGGCCACCTCACCCCGCTTCAGGCTCCAGAAGATGTTCACCAGCAGGAGCGTGATGCTCACCGCCATGATGACCGCGCCCGCCGTGGCCACCAGGTTGAGCGTCTCCCAGCCCCGGTCCACGCCGTACGTGTACACGCGGCGCGGCATCCCCATCATCCCCAGGTGGTGCAGCGGGAAGAACGTCAGGTTGAAGCCGAGGAAGAAGGTCCAGAAGTTCCACTTCCCCAGCCGCTCGCCCAGCATCCGCCCGGTGATTTTGGGGAACCAGTAGTAGAGCCCGCCGAAGAGCGGGAACACCGCGCCGCCAATCAGCACGTAGTGGAAGTGCGCCACGACGAAGTGGGTGTCGTGCACCTGCTGATCCACCGAGTACGTGCCCAGCATCACGCCCGTCAGGCCGCCGGTGACGAACACGGCGAAGAAGGCCAGCACCCAGTACAGGGGCAGCCGCATCCACAGCCGTCCGCCCCACAGCGTGGCCAGCCAGCAGAAGATCTGCACGCCGCTGGGCAGCGCCACCATGAGGCTGGCGGCGGTGAAGAAGCTCTGCCCCAGCTGCGGCAGGCCCGTGGCGAACATGTGATGCACCCACAGCCCGAAGCCGATGAACCCGATGGACACCATGGACAGCACCACCGGCAGGTAGCCGAACACCTGGCGGCGCGTGAAGACGGCCAGGATGGACGACAGCATCCCCAGCGCGGGGATGAAGATGATGTAGACCTCCGGGTGCCCGAAGAACCAGAACAGGTGCTGCCAGAGGAGCGCGTCGCCGCCCTCGGCCGGGTTGAAGAAGTGCGTGCCGATGAGCCGGTCCATGGCCAGGCACGTGCTGGCCACCATCACCGCGGGCATGGCGAAGACGACCATGAACGACTTCACCAGCATGGCCCACACGAACAGCGGCATGCGGTTGAGCGACATGCCCGGCGCGCGGTGCTTGAACACCGTGACGATGAGGTTCACCGCGCCCGCCAGGCCCGCCAGCTCCGTGAAGGTGATCATCTGCGCCCAGATGTCCACGCGCTTGCCCGGCGAGTACTGCGGCCCCGCCAGCGGCACGTAGCTGAACCACCCGGCGTCCGGCCCCACGTTGAGCAGGAAGCCTCCGTAGAGGAGCACGCCGCCGATGAGGTACGTCCAGTACCCGAAGGCGTTGAGGCGCGGGAACGCCGCGTTGCGCGTGCCAATCATCAGCGGCACCAGGTACAGCCCCACGCCCTCCATCATCGGCACGGCGAAGAGGAACATCATGGTGCTGCCGTGCATCGTGAAGACCTGGTTGTACAGGTCCGGCCCCATCAGCTGCTTCTCCGGCCCGGACAGCTGCCAGCGCATCAGCAGCGCCTCCACCCCACCCAGCAGGAAGAAGACGAACGCGGTGATGATGTAGCGCTTGCCGATGGCGGTGTGGTGCACCTCGCTCAACCAGCCCAGGAGGCCCTTCTTCGGGCCCCAGGTGCGCTCCAGGTAGAGGCGCTCCCAGGCCTCGTCGTCGCGCACGGAGGCCGGCTCCGGCGGAGTGGGGAGGGCGGTGCTCACTTCAGCGACTCCAGGTAGACGAGCAGCGCCTGGAGGTCGTCCGGCGGCAGGGTGAGGGCGGGCATGTTGTTGCCGGGCTTGAGGCTCTGGGAGTTGAGGATCCATCCGGCCAGGTGGCCCCGGTCGAAGGGCAGCGTGCCGGCGGCCAGCGTGGAGCGGCTGGCGACGTGGGTGAGGTTGGGCCCCGTGCTGGCGGCGGCGTCGGTGCCGCTGATGGCGTGGCACAGCGCGCACGGGCCCTGGAGGAACACCTGCTGGCCGCGCTGCGCGACGGGGTCCGTGGGCGGGAGCGCGGGCTTCAGCTGCTGCTCGCGCCAGGCCTCGAACTGCTCCGGGGCTTCCGCCACCACGACAAAGCCCATCTTCGCGTGCTGCAGGCCGCAGAACTCGTAGCACTGGCCCTTGAAGACGCCGGGCCGGTCCGCCTGGAGCTCCAGCGTGTTCTGCTGGCCGGGGATGAGGTCGCGCTTGTTGGTGAGCTCCGGCACCCAGAAGCTGTGGATGACGTCGCGCGAGTTGAGCTTGAGGATGACGGGGCGGCCCACGGGCACGTGCAGCTCGTTGGCGGTGACGAGGATGCGCGAGGGGTCGGGGTCCAGCACGCGGAACTCCCACCACCACTGGTGCCCCACCACCTGAATCTCCAGCGCGTCCGGGCTGCGCAGCCGCGCGAGCGCCGCCCCCGTGCTCGCGTTGGCCACGGTGATGACGAAGAGCAGCACCAACGTGAGGACGGCGGCGGTGCCCACGGCGCGGCCCAGGCGCCGCTCGCGGGCGGGGTCCACCGGCCGGGCCCCCTCACCGCCCGGCGGCACGGCGTGGGCCTCCACCTCCGGCACCTGGGAGCGGGAGCCTCCCCGGCGGCGCAGCATCGCGCCCAGCAGCGCCAGCAGCACCCCGGCGAGCACGACGGCGGAGATGAGGAACAGCAGGTCCCAGAGCGAGCGCAGGCGCGCGACATGCGGGCCCTGGGCCTCGAGCATGCGCAGCCCACCGCACCCGGTACAGGCCAGCAGCAGTGGCAGCAGGCGCCTCATCGCGGCTGCTCCACCTCTTCGGGGCGCGGCGTCTCCCGGGCCTTGCTGGACTCCGAGGGGCGGGTGTTGAGCGTGTCGCTCCGGCCGGGCGCCACGTCCTTCTTGAGCAGCCCGCTCATGGAGCGCACGTACGCGACCAGCTGCCACACCTGCGTGTCCGGAATCTTCCCCCGGAAGGACGGCATGCCGTTGGGCCGGCCCTCGACGATGGTGGCGTAGATGTTCTCCGGCTCGCTGCCGTAGCGCCACTTCGCGTCGAGCAGCGGAGGCCCCATGCCGCCCCCGCCTCCCGCGGCGTGGCACCCCGCGCAGTTGAACCAGACGTAGAGCCGCTTGCCCTCGCTGACGTCGTAGGCGTTGTCCTCCGAAGCGGCGCGCGTGGCCGGCGCGGGCGCGGACGCGGGCGCCGCGACGGGCCCCGGCTGGAGCTCCGACTGCTGCACCGTGCTCGCGGCGGGACGCGCGGCCGCGGGCAGCTGCTGGAAGCGGCGGTGCTCGCGCTCGCACGCGGTGAGGAGGACGAGGGCTCCCAGGCCCCCCAGGAGGACTCGCGGGCTCATGGCGACGGCACCCCGTAGCTCGTGAGCAGGGCGCGCACCTCGCGCTTGCGCCGCGTCAGCGCCGCGTCCAGTTCGTCGCGCAGGGCCTTGTCGCCCTTGCGCACGCCCACGGCGATGTCGAAGGCGAACACGAGCCCCGGCGGATCCACCTGGGGGCTCACGGGCGACAGGGTGAGCGGCACCCCCGGGCGGCGAGCCTGGTAGCCCGCGAGCGGCCCCCACACCACGGCCACGTCCACGTCGCCCTTTCGCACGGCCTCCACCAGCGCCGAGGGCGGGCTGTCCTCCGCGTAGTCCCCGTAGAGGGTGTAGCCGACGACGTTCTGGATGATGCCGCGCCGGGTGAGGGCATGCGCGGGCGGGGTGTTGGAGAAGTCATCCCCCACCAGGTGCACGCCCACCTTCACCTGGTGCAGGACGGGGTCGTCGAAGGAGCGGACCTTCGGCCCGCCGTCCTTCTTCGTCACGAACACGTAGGTGGAGCGGTAGTAGGGCCGCGTGGGCAGCACCATCTCCAGCTCCGTGGGCACGCCCATCACCACGTCGCACAGGTTCGCCTTGAGCGTGCCGCGGATGAAGCCCCGGCGCTGCGCCCACCACGTGTACTCCACGCGTGCCTTCAGCTCGCGGCCCAAGAGCTCCGCCAGCCGGTTCTCGAAGCCCTCGCCGCGCGCGTTGGAGAAGGGCAGGTTGTTGGGGTCCGCGCACACGCGCAGCACGCGCTCGGGCTTGGGTTCGGACGAGGGCGCGGGCCCGGCGCCACTGGCGAACAGGAGCAGGCCCACGGTCCATGGCAGGAGGACGCTCATTGGATTGTCAGGGCAGGGCGAAGGTGTAGAGCATGCCGCCCGGGGTGGTGTGCCGTGGCAGGTCCTTCATGGCGGCGCCGAAGCCCAGGGCGATGTTGTCGTCGCGCGGGTCCAGCCCGCCGGCGACGATGGCGCCCGCCCAGCCGCCCACGCCGGAGAGCACGGACACGTACTGCTTGCCGTCCGGGCCGCGGAAGGTGATGGGCTGGCCAATGATTCCGCTGCCCACCTTGAACTTCCACAGCTCCTGGCCCGTGCGCGCGTGCACGGCCTTGAACCAGCCGTCCATCGTTCCGTAGAAGGCCACGTCGCCCGCGGTGACGACGACGCCGCTCCACACCGGGAACTTCTCCGGGATGCCGAAGACCTTCTTGCCGGCCGCCACGTCCCAGCCGATGAACTCGCCCCGGTTGCCGCCCGGCCCCGCGTACATCTTCACGTTCATGCCGACGTAGGGCGTGCCCGCGATGTAGTTGGCCTCGTAGCCCTGCGCGTCCTGGCACAGGTTGTTGCCGGGGATGTAGAGCAGCCCCGTCTCCGGGTTGAAGGCGGAAGGTGACCAGTCCTTGGAGCCCGGTGACGCCGGGCAGATGCCGCGCACCGTCTTGTCGAAGCCCGTCTCCATGCCCGGCACCGGCTGAAGGCGCCCCGTCTTCAGGTCCACGCCCGTGCTGGTGGTGATGTGGCCGAAGGGCGTGGCGGACAGCACCTGTCCCGTCGCGCGGTCCAGCACGTAGACGTAGCCCGTGCGCCCGGGATGGATGAGCACCTGGCGCGGCTTCCCGTTCACGGTGAGGTCCGCGACGATGGACTCGTTGATGCCGTCATGGTCGTACAGGTCGTGAGGGCTCCACTGGTAGAACCAGACGGCCTCGCCCGTGGAGGGACGGCGCGCGAAGATGCCGCACGTCCACTTGTTGTCCCCGGGCCGCTGGTCCGGGTTCCACGGGCCGGGGTTGCCGGTGCCGTAGAACACCAGGTCCAGCGCGGCGTCGTACGACACCCAGCCCCACACGTTGCCGCCGCCCACCTTCCACTGGTCCGGCGGCCAGGTGCGCACGCCCAGGTCCTTGCCCTGGTCGGACGCGTAGAACGGCTTGAAGTTCGGGCCGATGAGCACGTCCGCGTCCGGCCCCGTGCTCATCGCGCGCCACGCGATGGCCCCCGTCTTCGTGTCCAGGCCGGCGGCCCAGCCGCGCACGCCCAGCTCGCCGCCGCTGTTGCCCACGATGACCCGGTCGCGCACCACCAGGGGCGCCATGGTCATGGTCTCGCCCTTGTTGATGTCGCCCAGCTTCGTCTTCCAGAGCTCCTTGCCCGTCTGTGCGTCCACCGCGACCGTGTGCGCGTCCAGCGTGTTGTAGAAGATGCGCCCGTCCGCGTACGCCGCGCCCCGGTTGACCACGTCGCAGCACGCCACGCCCTGGGCCGAGGGCGACGGCGCCGGCTCGTACGTCCACTTCACCGGCGCGCCTTCCTTCGTCAGGTCCAGCGCCACCAGCCGGTTGGGGTAGGGCGTGACGACGTACATCGTGCCGCCCACCACCAGCGGCGCCGCCTCATGCCCGCGCACCAGCCCCGTGGACCACGACCACGCGAGCTTCAGGTGCTTCACGTTGCCCGCGTGGATGTCCTTGAGCCGGCTGTAGCGCGTGTTGGCCGCGTCCTTGGACGCCGTGAGCCACTGTCCGTCGTCCTCCGGCAGCTTCGACGCGTCCGGCTTCGTCGCCCCCACAGGGAGGCTGCTGGCGCCCTGCGCGGAGGACGGGTGCGCGCCGCCCTCCTTCTTGCAACCCGGTGTCAGGAGGAACAGACCGGCGAGGACGCACGACGACAGGCGGCTTGGGTACGACATAGGCGCGCCACCCTAGGCAACCCTGGAGGTTTGTCGCGCCACGTGTGCCGTGAGCCGTCGGACATGCGATGGAGGGGCGACACGGTGTCCACCCCTGAACGGAGGCATGGGACCCTGGTCTCAAGGCTCCACTCTCAGTGGGAGACCGCGATGCCCCAGGGCAGCGTGCCCACGGGGATGCGCGTGAGCACCTGGCCCGTCGCGGGGTCGATGACGGAGACGTCGTTGGAGGGGCCGTTGGCGGTGAAGAGCCGCTTGCCATCCGGCGTGACGCCCACGCCCCAGGGGCGCTCGCCCACGCCCTCCACGGTGCGCAGCACCTTCCAGGCCGCCACGTCGATGACGGCCAGCGCCTTGCCGCGCCCGGTGGTGACGTACAGCGTGCGGCCGTCCGGGGACACCACCGCGCCCATGGGCTTCGCGCCCGCCTCCGGGAAGGCCAGCGTGCCCCGGGCCTGGTGCGTGTTCGCGTCCACGCGGGTGACGGTGCGGCCCTGCTCCGCGGTGACGAAGGCCCACGCGCCATCCGGCGTGAAGGCCACCGCGCGCGGACGGCCGCCCACGGGGATGCGCGCCACCACCGCCTGCGTGCCGGTGTCGATGACGTAGACGTGGTGGTCCTCCTCGCTGGTGACCCAGGCGAAGCGGCCGTCCGGGCGCAGCGTGACGCCCTCGGGCTCGCCGCCCACGGGCACCGCGTGCGTCACCTTGCCGGTGGCCACGTCCACCACGGACGCGCGCGCGGCGTCCTCGTTGGAGACGTAGAGGCGCTGGCCGTCCGGGGACACGTCGAAGGACTCCGGGTCGTCCCCGCTCTCCAGCACGCGCAGCACCTGGCGCGTCTTCGTGTCCACCAGCGCGATGCCGTCCGCCGTGCGGTCCGGCGGGGGCAGGGTGTCCTCGTCCACGCCGGGCGGCGCGCGCATGGAGCCGCTCACCGCCACGTAGAGCCGCTGGCCGTCCGCGGACAGGCGCAGGCCCCGGGGCCGCTTGCCCACGGGGATGGTGGCGATGACGCGGTTCGTGGAAGCGTCGATGACGGAGAGGTCGTCGGAGCCTTCGTTGCTCACGTACACGAGCGGCCCGGGCGCCCGCGAACAGCTCCGCGAACCACAGGCCGTGGCGACGAGCAGCGTCAGGGCGAGGACACGGAAGGGATGGGGAGCGGAGGCCATGGGCCGGGCTCTACCCGAAGCGCGGGCCCCCAGAAACACGAACGGCGGTGAAGCGACCGGAAGGCCACTCCACCGCCGCCGTTCACGGCCAGAAAGCCGTGGGGGACGACTACGCCGCGGCCACGCCACCGGAGGCGGCGGCCGGGCCCTGGTACTGCGCGTCGCTGAAGCCGAGGATGGCGTAGAAGACCGGACCGAGCAGCGCCAGGCCGATGCCGAAGCCCACGCCCTTCCCGAAGGACTTCGCCATGTCGATGCTGAGGATGAACAGCGCGATGATGTTCACGCACGGCAGGATGGCCAGCACCACCCACCAGGCCGGACGGCCGACAATCTTGGTGATCACGTAGAGGTTGTAGAACGGCACGATGGCCGCCCACCCCGGCTCGCCGGCCTTGGTGAACGTCTTCCACATGCCCGCGACGACCAGGCCGATGAAGGCCAGGTAGAAGATCCAGAACAGCGGACCCGGGCCCGCCGCCTGCTGGTCCTGCATCTGCTGCATCATCTCAAGCTGCTGCTGATCCATGACTTCCCCCTCGGAAGTATCGGGACCCACCTCGGTGGGCGGGTCCACGTTCACTCCCGAACAAATGCGAAGTCGGGGGGTGAATGCAAATTCCTTCACCTCCCAGGGGGGCGGCTCAGGCCTTCAGGGTCTCCGGCACCTGCCAGTCCGGCTTCAGCCGCTGGATGACCTTCACGAAATTCTCCTTGTCCTGGGCCTTCTCCAGGGCGGCGTCCGGGACGATGACGTCGTCCTTCACCAGCCGCTCCAGGTGCATGTCCAGGGTCTGCATGCCCACGCTCTGGCCGGCCTGCATCTTGGAGGCGATCTGGAACACCTTGCCCTCGCGAATCATGGCGGCGATGGCGGGACCGCCCACCAGGATTTCCAGCGCGGCGACGCGGCCCTTGCCGTCCGCGGTCTTGATGAGCTGCTGGGCGACGATGCCGGCCAGCGACTCCGCGAGCATTCCACGCACCTGGCCCTGCTCGTCCGCGGGGAAGGCGTTGATGATGCGGTCGATGGTGGCGGGGGCGCTGTTGGTGTGCACCGTGGCGAAGACGAGCACGCCGAAGCTGGCCAGCTGGAGCGCCAGCTTCATGGTCTCGTTGGTGCGAAGCTCGCCAATGAGGATGACGTTGGGGTCCTCGCGGCCGGCGGAGCGGATGGCGGTGGCGAAGCTGGAGGCGTGCGGGCCCACCTCGCGGTGGGTGACCTGGGCCTTGAGCGACTCGTGCACGAACTCCACCGGGTCCTCGATGGTGAGCACGTGCGACGCGCGCGTCTTGTTGATGTGGTTGATCATCCCCGCGAGCGTCGTGGACTTGCCCGAGCCCGTGGGGCCCGTCACCAGCACCAGGCCGCTGCGGCGGTCCGCCAGCTTGCGCACCACCTCCGGCGTCTTCAGGTCCTCCAGCGACAGCACCTTGCTGGGGATGGTGCGGAACACCGCGCCAATGCCGGTCATCTTGTAGAAGTAGTTCGCGCGGAAGCGGGCCTTGGTGCCGTAGCCGTAGGCGAAGTCCAGGTCCAGCTCCTCCACGATCTGCCGCTTCTGTTCGGGCGAGCAGATTTCGAAGAGCAGCGACTCCAGCTCCTCGGAGGTGAGGGGCTCGTCACGCAGGGGCACGAGCTCGCCGCGGATGCGGCCCAGGGGCGGATAGCCCACGCCCAGGTGCAGGTCGCTGCCCTTCCTGTCCAGCAGCACGTCGAACCAGGTCGCGATGCGAGGGGTGTCCGTCATGTCAGGCGCCCTTCTTGCCAAGCAGTGAGCCCACCTTGGACAGCATCCGCGCGCCCTCCTGGGCGGAGGCGGGCGGGGGCACGGTGGGAGCGGCGCCGGGCCTCCTGCCCGTCACCATGGCCTCGATCTCGTCCGGGTTCTCCGCGAAGCCCTTCACGGTCTCCAGCGTCGCCTTGCCCGAGCGCGCCAGGTCCGCGAGCGAGTCCTCGAAGCGGATGATGCCCAGCGACTTGCCGCGCTGCTGGAGGGAGGGGATTTGATAGGTCTTGTTGTCGCGGATGAGGTTGCCCAGGGCCACGGAGCCGGTGAGCACCTCCGCGGCGGCGACCATGGACTTGCCGTCCGTGGCAGGCATCAGCCGCTGGCTGACGATGAGGCGCAGGCCGCTGGAGAGCGACAGCCGCACCTGCTGCTGGTCCCCCGGCGGGAAGAGGTCGATGAGCCGGTCGATGGTCTTCGCCGCGCTGGGCGTGTTCATGGTGCTGATGAGCAGGTGGCCCGTCTCGCTGGCGGCGAGCGCCATGCGCACGGTCTCCGTGTCGCGCAGCTCGCCCACGACGATGACGTCCGGGTCCTCGCGGAGGCTGCCCTTGAGGGCGCTGGCGAAGGTGCGGGTGCTGGTGCCCACCTCGCGCTGGCTGATGAGGGCGCGCTTGCGCGGGTGCACGTACTCCACCGGGTCCTCCACGGTGAGCACGTGGTGCGTCGTCTCACGGTTGATGATGTCCACCAGCGCCGCGAGCGTGCTCGTCTTGCCGTGGCCGGACGGGCCGGTGAGCACGATGAGGCCCTGGTGGTGGTGCGTGGCCTTGGCGATGTCCGGGGGCAGGCCCAGCGACTCCAGGGTGGGGATCTCCCGGGCGATGAGGCGGAAGGTGCCCTTGAGGCCCGTGCGCTGGCGGCCCACGTTGACGCGGAAGCGGCCGGTGTCCTCGGAGTCCAGCGCGAAGTCCACGCTGCCGTCCCTCTCCAGCACGTGCCGCAGCCGCTCCGGGACGATGGGCAGCAGCAGCCGCTCCACCGTCTCCGGTGACAGCGGCGTGTCCTGGGGCAGCAGCTCCCCGGCGATGCGCAGCAGCGGAGGCCGTCCGGCCACCAGGTGCAGGTCGCTGGCGTTCATGCTGCGCGCCTGCTCCAGCAGCACCGCCAGGTCGCGCCCCGGAGCGGAGGTCGTGCGCGAGATGGGGATGACCCGCGCGGGGGGATTCGAGGTCGCGGCCGGATGGGCCGCCGCGCCCGCCTGGGGGGCTGCGGCGCCGGGGACGCCACGCGCGGGGGCGCCGGCCGGTGACACGCCTCCTGCCGGGGCCGCACGGGAGGCGTCCGCCGCGCTGAACCCACCGGGCTGCGCGGCTCGTGCGGCCGCCTCCCCGGGCGTGGGGCCGGCGGGCGTCCGCGCGGGCACGGGCGCGGACACCGCCGGGACTCCCGCGTAGGGCGTCCGCGTGGGCGCGGCAGCCGCCGCCGGAGCCGCGGCCGCCGCGGGAGCCGCGGCCTGCGCCGCACCCTCCGCGCCTCGCGTGAGGCGCACGTTCATCAGCTCGCCCCGGCGCACCGCCGCGATGGAGATGGAACCGAGGCCGGTGGCGTTCACCGTCCACTGCACGGGCGTCTCCGACACCGTGGACGCGCGCGCCATGCCCACCATCGCCTGGAGGGCCTTCACGAGATCATCGGTGGAGAGGGCGCCGGGATCGACGGGCTCGTACCCGGTGGCGCCGCGCACCATCGGGGGACGGCCGCTGGCCAGGGCCAGCTCGGTGATTCCAGGACGCGACAGATGACGCAGCAGCTCTGCGAGCGGTTTCATTCGGGGGGAGGCCCCACCGCTGCCGTGCGTCAGGCCCGGCGGGGTGGAAACTCCGCCGAGGATAGTCGACCGCCGCGCCCCAGGTCACCCTGGGGGCATGCCCCCCAACGCACGACGGGAGCGGCCGTGTGAGGGCCCCTCCCGTCGGGTACAGCCGGTGTGTGGGGTGCGGCGGACTACAGCTCGCGGGACATCAGGAGCCGCAGCTTGCCGGACTTCTTGGAGACCACCGTGGCCACCGTGGTGAAGCCCGCCTTGCGGTAGAAGCCCACCGCGGGCGCGTTCGCGGGGTCCACGCGCAGGGCGATGGTCTTGCGGTACATGTCACGCGCCGCGTCCAGCGCCTTGTCGAGCAGCATCGCGCCCACGCCGTGGCGCCGCAGCTCCGGCTTCACCACGATGTTGCGCAGGTAGGCCGCGCCCGGCACCGGGCCGTCGCGCTCCACCGTCACGTAGCCCACCACCTGGTTCTGGATCCGCGCCACGTGGAGGAAGGGCTTGAGCTGGGTGAGGGCCTTGAGGCTCTCCTCCTGGCTCTCACCCCGCCCCTTCCAGGGCTCGGAGTTGGCGCGAAGGGCCGACACCGTGGTGAGGTCCTCGTCGGTGGGCGGACCGAATTTGACCCCGTTCACCAGATCATTGGGGAGCGTCGCTCCTTCCAGCACCGGCGTGGGGGCCGCCACCTCGACGCCAGGGTCCACCTGCTTCATCGTCATCGCCTTGCTCCTCCGTCGCGTCCGCGATCCTAACCGGTCCCCCCGTACCCATGCACGCGATCATTCCGCGCGCATTGTCCTGTTTTCCGTGTGGGGAGACGTCCTCCTCCCAGGCGGGGAGCAGGAATCTCTCGAAACGCCACGCGAGAGAGCGTCATTCCGGGAAGACGCGTCCCGTCTCGCTGTCTGGACTGCGAGCGGCCTTCCGCGCGGGACGTGAGGCCATTATAAAACCCCTGTCCGGGTCCCCCTCGGTCCGAGCTCTGCCCCTTGCAACTCAACCACGCCCAGCGCGAGCTGACGCTCAAGATCGTCTATTACGGCCCCGGGCTCAGCGGGAAGACGACGAACTTGCGCAAGCTGCACGCGCGAGCGCGGCCGGACGTGCGAGGGCGCCTCCTGTCGGTGGACACCCACGACGACCGGACGCTCTTCTTCGACCTCTTGCCCGTCTTCTTCTCCACCTCCACGGGCTTCAAGGTGAAGGTGAAGCTCTTCACCGTGCCCGGTCAGGTCATCCACAACGCCACGCGGCGGGTGGTGCTGCAGGGCGCGGACGCGGTGGTCTTCATCGCGGACAGCCGGCGCAACGCGTCCCAGGAGAACAACGCCTACTGGCGCAACCTCCAGGAGAACCTGCGGGAGATGGAGCTGGACCCCACGCAGGTGCCGGTGGTCATCCAGTTCAACAAGCGCGACCTGCCGGACAGCCTGACGGACGCGGAGCTGGCGGAGGTGCAGCGCCGGGGCAGCCAGCCGGTGGTGGGCTCCGTGGCCGTGCGAGGCGAGGGCGTGGTGGAGACCTTCCACGCCGTGGTGCAGACGGCCTGGCGCGCGCTGGAGGGCCGGGCGCAGCTGTCGCGCAACGTGGGCCTCAGCGAAGAGGAATTCCTGGGGCAGATCTTCCGTCACATCGACCTGAGCGGCACGGAGCTGGAGGGGCGCTACGGGCCTGGCTCCATTCCCGGCGGCAGGGAGAGCGGGAGGGCGCCATGAGCGGCGCGTCAGGCGGAGGACCCCGGAACACCGTGAGCGCGCCCCGGCGCGAGTCCGCGCTCCAGCGGCGGCTGTCGTTAGGGGACCTGCTGGACCTGCCGTCCTTCACGGAGGTGGTGAAGGGCTTCAGCGACCTGTACCGCGTGGGCATCAAGGTGCTGGACACGCGCGGCAACAAGCTGGCGGACGTGAAGGTGGGCCACGGCGACTTCTGCGCCTACGTCTTCTCCTTCCCGGATGGCCGCCACGCGTGCACCGCCATGGTGGGCCGGGTGAAGGACGGCCCCGTGCTGCCGGAGGCCGGCGGGCGCGTGGCGGACGGCGACGTGTCGGAAGCGGCGGGCCTCATCGCGCTCACCTGCTTCACCGGCCTGCGCTACGTGGTGATGCCGGTGCGCTGGGACGGCGACCTGCTGGGCCGGGTCATCCTGGGGCCCTTCACGCCGGAGGAGCTGACGGACTTCCCCCAGACGCTCAC
Organism: Corallococcus exercitus; assembly: GCF_042231735.1. Lineage (GTDB taxonomy): Bacteria > Myxococcota > Myxococcia > Myxococcales > Myxococcaceae > Corallococcus > Corallococcus exercitus_B. The sequence goes on along the minus strand of NZ_CP102577.1, from coordinate 5,914,702 downwards.
CGGCATCCAGGGGCTGGACCTGGAGCGCGCGCAGGAGCTCCTGGGCCGCGTGCGCCGCGTGCCGGAGCGCACCGCCGCGCAGGTGCTGGGCCACTTCGGCCAGGTGCTGGGCGCGCTCGTCGCCAGCGGGCAGAAGGCGTACCTGGCCACGCACCTGCACCTGGAGTCCACGCTGGAGGTGCACCGCGAGCTGGAGGCGCAGAACGCGCGGCTGCTCCAGGCGAACGCGCGGCTCAAGGAGCTGGACCGGCTGAAGTCCACCTTCCTGGGCACGGTGAGCCACGAGCTGCGCACGCCGCTCGCGTCCATCCTCGGGTACTCGGAGATGATGGCGGAGGGGCTGGCGGGGCCGCTCAACCCGGAGCAGCTCCAGTACGTGCGCACCATCGTGGAGAAGGGCGAGACGCTCCTCTCGATGATCTCCTCGCTCCTGGACCTGAGCCAGATTGAAGCGGGCCGCCTGCGCCTGTCCATGGCGCCGGTGGACCCCGGCTACGTCATCCAGACAGCCGTCTCCAGCGTGCTGCCGCAGGCGCAGCGCAAGGGGCTGGAGCTGGAGGTGCGGCTGCCGCACACGCCGCAGCCGAGGCTCGCCGGGGACTTGGACAAGCTGCGCCAGGTGGTGGTGAACCTGCTGGCCAACGCGGTGAAGTTCACGCCCGCGGGCGGCCGGGTGAAGGTGTCGCTGTCGGACGCGGCGATGCAGCAGGAGCTGGGCGTGCCTGGCTACCGCATCAGCGTGGAGGACACCGGCGTGGGCATCCGCGCCGAGGAGTTCGAGCGCATCTTCCAGAGCTTCTACCAGGTGGACGGCAGCTCCACGCGCGAGTTCGGCGGCGCGGGGCTGGGCCTGGCCATCGTGAAGAGCCTGGTGGAGGGCCACGGCGGCCGGGTGCGCGTGGAGAGCGAGTTCGGCCACGGCTCGCGCTTCATCGTCCAGCTGCCGCTGCACCCGCCCATGCAGGACCGGGGGCTGTCCGCCGCGCCGCCCATGCCGGAGCCGGACCGCTTCTAGACATCAGCGGGCTCGCGTCAGGTGAGGGCGCGGGGGCCTTCCGGAGCGGGGCCGCCGCTGACGACGTGCAGCCGCTCCCAGCCCTGGCGCGCGAGGAGCTGGTGCAGCTTGGGCCGCAGCGCCGCCTGAAGCGCCTTCGCGCCGGACTCGTCCTTCAGTGACAGCGTGGGCAGCGACCAGCGCTCGCGCACGCGTGCGTCCATGCCCGGCGCCTGGCCCGCGACGTCGATGAGGACGTAGTGCGACGCGGGCACGCTCCGGTCGCGCGGTGGCGCGGCGCGCAGGTTCGCCTCGCGCATCAGCGTCGCCACGGCCAGCGGCGGCCCGTCATCCAGGCCCGAGCCCGGAGGCGGCGACACCACCGCGCGGGCCCGGTCCGGGTGCGCCAGCGCGTTGAAGAGGGCGGCGGCCAGGTGCGCGGGCCCTGCCTCCGCGCACTCGAAGACGACCGTCTCCACGGCGGTGGCCTCGGGCCGGGGCGTGCCGCCCAGCAGCCACCGGAAGAGGAACACCGCCAGCGCCGCGCCCAACAGCTGCGCCGCGATGAAGGACTCCACCTCCCACGGGCTCATCACGCCCAGGTGGGCACTGGCCGCGCGCGCCAGCACCAGCGCCGGGTTCGCCAGCGAGCGCGAGTCCGTGAACCACACCGTCGCGGCCACGTACCCCGCGATGGCCAGCGGCATCGCCGACGGACGCGTGCGCACGCAGCCGCGCACCACCACCAGCAACCCGAACGTGGCCACCATCTCCGTGAGGAACCGGGCCCCGTCCGCCGCGGGCAACTTCGAGGTGAGCAGCAGCGGCTCGTTGCACATGAGGTGCGCCACCAGCCGCCCCACCAGGCTGCCGGACAGCTGCGCCAGCGCGTACAGCGGCACCTCGCGCCAGGGCGTCCTGTCCCCCAGCGCGTCCGCGAAGGTGAGCGCGGGGTTCAGGTGCGCGCCCGACAGCGGACGGAGCACCCACAGCAGGCACGCCAGCACCGCGCCGCACGACAGGGACATGAAGAGGCGTCCCTCGGTGGCGCTCGCGCCCAGGTGCTCCGCGACGTGGTGCGAACCCTCCAGCGCCACCACCAGCAGCGCACACCCCAGCGCTTCCGTCACCAGCCGGCGGCGCAGGTCCATGGGGGGGACGGAAGAGGGCACTCCCTGTCCTATGCCTGGGCGGTCCGACACCGTCAACGCAATGGGGCCCGCTCCCGCCCGCTGGTTCGCTGGTCAGCATTGCGTCACCGGGCGCGGGCGTGGTCTCTCTCACCCCTCATGCCCGGCGAGTTCGACCTCATCCAACGCTTCCTCGCCTGCTTCCCGCGCGCGCGGGTGCCGGTGGGCCCGGGGGACGACTGCGCCGTGCTCGCGCCCATGAAGGGCGCGCTGTGCGTCACCACCGACGCCGTGGTGGAGGACGTGCACTTCACCCGCGCGACGTTCTCCGCCGCCGACATCGGCCACAAGGCGCTCGCGGTGAACCTGTCGGACCTGGCCGCCATGGGCGCCACGCCGCGCTGGTTCGTCTGCGCGCTCGCGCTGCCTGGGGACTTCCCGGTCCGCGAGCTGTCCGCGCTGGGCCGGGGCATGGCCGCGCTCGCGAAGGAGCACCGCATCATGCTCGTGGGCGGCAACTTCACCTCCTCGCGCGAGGTGTCCGTCACCCTCACCGTCACCGGCGAGCTGTCCCGGCCGCCCCTCACCCGCGCGGGCGGCAGGCCCGGAGACCTCCTCTACGTCTCCGGCACGCTGGGCGACGCGCGCCTGGGCCTCCAGCACCTCCAGGCCGGGGTCCGCCGGGGCGCGGCCGTGAAGCGCCAGCGCCGCCCGGAGCCCCGCGTCGCCCTGGGACGGCTCGCCGCGCGCTTCGCCTCCGCTGGCATGGACGTGTCGGACGGACTGGCCCAGGACCTGGGGCACCTGTGCGCCGCGTCCCGGGTGGGCGCGCAGCTGGAGCTGGACCGGCTGCCCCTGTCGCCCGCCGTGCGCGCGGCGCTGGGCCCGGAGGGTGCCCTGAGGGGAGGGGAGGACTACGAGCTGCTGCTCGCCGTCCCACCTCCACGCATGCAGGCGTTCGAGCGGGCGTGTGCCCGCGCCGGGCAGCCGGTGACGCGCATCGGTATGCTCACCCGGGAGAGAACGTTGCGGGTTCACGACGCAGGGGGGCGCCTTCTGACCCCTCCCCGGGGATTCGATCACTTCGCCCGGTCAGGCAGGCAGATCCGGTCGGATGATTGACCCGTACCGGACAGCAAGGCTAAACCCCTGGGCTGTTTTCCGCCCCTCCCGCTGAAAGCACTCCGTGCGCCGCCCCCTTCGCGACGACCCCCCCTCTGGCCTCACCCCCCGACGCGAGCCGGTGCAGCGACTGCTGCGCGCCGTCGAGGGTCCCAAGGTGGTCCGCGAGCAGTCCCTGCACCGGAAGATCACCACCGGCTACATCCTGCTGGGCCTGCTGCTGGGCACGTGGCTGCTCTGCACGGAGAGCCTCTTCGACGCGTCCTGGGGCCACTGGAGCTTCATCATCCGGGTGGGCGTGGGTGTGCTCATCACCTTCGGTGGCGCCACGTTCCTGCCGTCCCTGCTGGCGCGCGTCACCCGCGTGAAGGTGCTCAGCCGGTCCGCCTTCGAAATCTCCCAGGGGGATTTGTCCAAGCCCGTGGCCGCGGAGGTGCACAGCACCCGCGACGAAATCGACGAGCTGACGGGCGCCATCTCCCGCATGCAGGAGAACCTGCGCGAGCTGGTGGGCAAGATTCAGGACACCGCCAAGAGCGTGGCGGACACCGCCATCGACCTTCAGCGCAGCGCGGAGAACGTCAACGGGTCCACGGAGGAAGTGGGCTCGTCGATGGAGAAGATCGCCAGCGGCGCGGAGACCCAGTCCCAGCTGGTGTCCCAGGCCTCCAAGGTCATCACGGAGATGGCCGGCAGCATCCAGCGCACGGCGGCGAGCGCGCTGGACGCGGCCCGCACGTCCGCGGAGACCAGCAGCAGCGCGGAGGACGGCTCCAAGGCGGCGCGGCTCGCGGGCGACAAGGTGAAGAAGGTCTTCAACCGCATCGAGTCCGCCAGCCAGCAGGTGTTCGCCTTCGGCGAGAAGACGCAGGAAATCTCCAAGATCGTCGACGCCATCACCCAGGTGGCGCAGCAGACGAACCTCCTGGCCCTCAACGCCACCATTGAAGCGGCGCGCGCGGGCGAGTACGGCCGCGGCTTCGCGGTGGTGGCGGACGAGGTGCGCAAGCTGGCGGAGAGCGCGGGCCGCTCCGCGGAGCAGATTTCGCGCCTGGCGCGCGACATCTCCGGCCAGTCCACCTCCGTCGTGAGCGCCATGAAGGAAGGCATCGCGGAGCTGGCGGAGGGCCGTGAGGACCTCACCGACATCATGCGCTCCATGGGGGCCATCACCGACACCGCGCGCAAGGGCGCGGAGAAGGTGACGCTCATCTCCGACAGCACCCGCGAGCAGATGAAGGGCAGCGAGGAGATGGTGAAGGCCATCGAGGAGATCAAGCTCGTGGCGAAGAACAACGCCAGCTCCACGGAGGCCATCCAGGCCGTCATCCAGGAGCAGACGGCCGCGGTGTCGCGGATGACGTCGCTGGCGAGCGAGCTGACCAACCTCTCCGTGGAGCTGCAGAGCGTGGTGCGCAGCTTCCGCCTGGGGCCCTGAGCCCCCGGCCCAAGGGCCTTCACCGTGCGGCACGTCATCTTCCGGGTCGAGAAGGAACGCTACGGGTTGCCCTTGTCGGCCGTCCGGGAGGTCGTCGTGCCCCCGGAGCGCTACACGCGGGTGCCCCGCGCCCCGCCCGCCATCACCGGCGTGATGAACCTGCGCGGCCGGGTGGTGACGGTGGTGGAGCTGCGGCAGCTCTTGCACCTGCCAGAAGGCCCCACGCCCCTGTGCCGTGTCGTGCTACTGGACCGGGGTCGGAGGGATTTGGGCCTCCTGGTGACGGACGTGGACGGCATCGAGGCGGTGGAGCGCGTGAGCGCGGCCCCGGGCAAGGTCATGCCCGCGGTTCGCGGCGTTGCCCGCCTGGGCGGTCTGGGAGTGACCGTGCTGGATCCGGAAGGACTTGATGCGGCGGTCGTTGCCTTGTTCACTCCCTCCAAGTGAGTAGCCCCCCGGAAACGGCCGGTGATAGGGTGCGCTCCCTCTAGGCCTGAAACGGAGGCGGAGTTCTTCACATGGCTAAGCGGGTGCTGGTCGTCGACGACGCCATCTTCATGCGCAACATGATCAAGGACATCTTTGCGTCTGGAGGGTTCGAGGTCGTCGGTGAGGCGGCCAACGGCCTGGAGGCCGTGGAGAAGTTCAAGGAGTTGAAGCCGGACCTCACGACGATGGACATCGTGATGCCCTTCAAGAGCGGCATCGAAGCGACGCGGGAAATCATCAAGGCCGACAGCAGCGCGGTCGTCATCATGTGCTCGGCGCTCGGACAGGAGAGCCTGGTGATGGAGGCCATCGAGGCGGGTGCCTCGGACTTCATCGTCAAGCCGTTCCGGGCGGAGGACGTGCTGGCGGTCGTCAAGAAGGTGCTGGGCGAGGCCTGAAGCGGCGCGAAAGGGGGCCGCGCCCGCCCGGGTCGCGGTCCCGTCCGCCTGAAGGAGGTGCCGGCTCATGACGATGGACATGTCCCGGTACCTGGGCCTCTTCATCTCGGAGGCCACCGAGCACCTGGAGGCGCTCGGGCGGGACCTCGTGGCGCTGGAGCGCGAGGCCACCGCCAGCACCGTGGACTCGATGTTCCGGCACGCCCACTCGGTGAAGGGCATGGCGTCGTCCATGGGCTTCGAGCCCATCGCGATGCTGGCGCACCGGGTGGAGGACCTGGTGGACGCGGTGCGGCAGGACCGCAAGCTCCTGGACCGGGACCTGGTGGACCTGCTGCTCAACGCCGCGGACACGCTCACGGCCCAGGTGCGCGCCGTCGCGTCCAACCGCGAACCGGAGCTGGCCGAAGGGCTGCTCAAGCAGCTGGGCACCCGCGTGGAGGCGCTCACCGGGCATGCCCCCGCCGCCACCCGCGTGGCCCACGTCAACGCGCTCAAGCCCGCGGCCCCTTCCGGAGATGACGGGGAAGGGTCGGGGGGAGGAGAGGGGCCTTCGGGCGCCTCGGGTCCAGGGACGCCGGGAGGCTCCGCCGGACCGGCGCCGGGCGTGTCGGGCGCGGGGACTCCGGGCAGCGCGGCGGGCACCTCGGGCGCCGGTGCGACGGGAGCTCCGGGACCTGGCGCGGCGGGAGGGGCGACCTCCGCGTCGGCGCTCGCGAGCGCGCCGGGCACGGCGGCAGCCGCTTCGGGGGCCTCGGGTTCGGATGCGGTGGGGCCGGGAGCGGCCGGGAGCAACGGGGCGCCGGGGACGGGCGCTCCGGTGGGCGCATCCGTCGCGGCGGTGCCCTCCTCGCTGACGGTGATGCCGCCGGCCACGCTGATGCCGCCGCGCGACCTGAGCGGCCCGGAGGCCCTCTACGGCGCCCCCGTCGCGCGGTCCCTGGCGGCGGTGCCGGAGAGCGACCCTTCCGCCTCCGTGGCCACGCTGGCCACGGGCCTCAAGGCCGTCACCAGCGTCGCGGAAGGCAAGCCCGCCGCGCCCCGCTGGTCCGTGCGGCTGCGCATCTCCCCCACCTGCCAGGTGCCCGGCGTGCGCGCGTTCCTGGTGCACAAGCGGCTGTCCACCCTGGGCACGCTCGTGGACCTGCGGCCGCCCCTGGAGGAGCTCAAGGCGGGCCGCATCCCCGACGGCTACATCCAGGTGGACGTGGAGACCGGCGTGGGCGAGGCCGGCATCCAGACGGCCCTGCGCAACGTGGCCGAGGTGGAGGTCGTCTCCGTCACCCCCTCCGTCCCGGAGCCGCCCCCGCTCCCCGTCGCCGCGCCCGCGTCGGACCCCACGCGGGGCGCCAACACCGACGCGGGCTCGCGCACGGTGCGCGTGCGCACGGAGCTGCTCGACTACTTCCTCGACACGGTGGGGGAGCTGATGCTCGCCACCGCGCGCCTGCGCGAGGTGGGCAAGGTGCTGCCGGAGAACACGCGCCCCGCGCTGGAGGAGGGCGTCTACCGGCTGCACACGCTGGTGAAGGACCTGCACGACAAGGTCATGAGCGCGCGCATGACGCCGCTGTCGCTCATCACCGACCGGCTGCCCCGCGCCGCGCGCGACCTCGCCCGCCGCAAGGAGCGCGAGGTGGAGCTGGTCATCACCGGCGCCGAAATCGAGCTGGACCGCGCCATCCTCGACGAGCTGGCGGATCCGCTGCTGCACCTGTTGCGCAACTGCATCGACCACGGCCTGGAGTCGCCGGAGGAGCGGCTGGCCGCGAAGAAGTCCGCGCGCGGCCGGGTCACGGTCACGGTGCGCCGCGCCCGCGACCGCGTCATCATCGACATCGAGGACGACGGCCGGGGCATGGACCCCGCGAAGCTCAAGGCCTCCGCGCTCAAGCGCGGGCTCATCACCGAGGACGCCGCCCAGCGCATGGCGGACCGGGACGCGTTCCTCCTGTCGTGCCTGCCGGGCGTCTCCACCGCCAAGGACATCACCGACATCTCCGGCCGCGGCGTGGGCATGGACGCGGTGAAGCGCGTGGTGGAGAGCGTGGGCGGCACGCTCGAAATCGACAGCGAGCGCGGCCGGGGCACCGTCTTCACGCTGCGCCTGCCGCTCACCGTCGCCGTGGTGCACCTGCTTCTGGTGGAGGTGGGCGAGGAAGTGTTCGGCCTGCCCATCGCCAAGGTGGTGGGCGCCACGGAGGCGGATCCGCAGGCCCTGAGCAGGAGCCGTGAAACGGCGCTCCTGCCCCACGGCAACGGCCTGTTGCCGGTGCACGCCCTGGAGGTGCTCCTGGGCGTGCCCGCCGCGCCCAGGCCGGGCTTCCGGCCCTTCGTGGTGATGGAGGGCGACGCCGGCACCGGCAAGGTGGCGCTGGCGGTGGATCGCCTCCTGGGGCAGGAGGAAGTCGTACTCAAACCCTTGTCCCGCCCCCTGGACTTGCTGCCGGGATTGTCCGGCGTGACCATCCTGGGCAGCGGTCGTCCCGTGTTCATCCTGGACGTCCCGAGGTTACTGACCGCGTGAGCCCCCCCCTGCCCAGTGACGCGCAGCTCGACGCCCTGCGCGAGGTGGCCAACATCGGCTGTGGACATGGCGCCAACGCCCTGGCCCGGCTCGTGGGTGGCCGCGTGGACCTGTCCGTCCCCGAGGTGCGCGTCACGGACGCCGCCCACGGCCCGGCCCTCTTCGTGGACGACGCCCCGGCCGTCGCCGTGCGCCTGGGCATGACGGGCGAGCTGCGCGGCGCGCTGGTGCTCACGCTGCCGTCCGTGGACGCGCAGGCGCTGGAGTCCGCGCTCGTGCGAGGCCACCCCGCGTCCCCCGAGGAGCGCGAGAGCGCCCTGGCGGAGGCCGCGAACATCCTCGCCAGCGCGTGCCTGTCCGCCATCGGGCGGCTGACGGGCTGGCGGCTCTTGCCCTCGGTGCCCCACCTCCAGCGGGGGCCCGTGCGGCCGGTGCTGGCGGGCGTGCTGGGCGACGTGGAGCCGGGGCCGGGCGTGGTGCTGGCGGCGCGCTTCTCCGCCACGGGCCCCACGAACCTGGGCGGCCAGATGCTGCTGGTGCTGGAGCGCGGGAGCGCCCAGGCGCTGCTGTCCCGGCTGGGCCTGTAGTCCACCGCCTGTCGTCCGCCTGGAGGACCGGGGGCGGCTGGGGTAGACCGCTCGCCCATGGACGAGAAGGCGCTCAGGGCCCTGCTGGGCCAGGTGAAGACGGGCAAGGTCAGCCTGGACGATGCGGTGGGCAAGCTGAAGGACCTGCCGTACGCGGAGCTGGGCTACGCGACGGTGGACACGCACCGCAACCTGCGGTTCGGCTTTCCGGAAGTGGTGCTGGGCGAGCCCAAGACGGTGGAGCAGATCCTGGGCATCGTGGGCGCGCTCGTGGAGCGCAAGCAGACGGTGCTGGTGACGCGCCTGCAGCCGGACAAGGCGGAGGTCCTCGTCGCGCGCTTCCCCAAGGGCCAGTACCACCCGGTGGCGCGCATCTTCCACCTGCCCCAGCGCAAGGTGAAGGCGGGCCGCGTGGCCATCGTGACCGGAGGCACCAGCGACCTCCCCGTGGCGGAGGAGGCCGCGCTCACCGCGGAGGCCATGGGCGCGGAGGTGCGGCGCGTCTACGACGTGGGCGTGGCGGGCATCCACCGGCTCCTGCGCCGGCGTGACGAAATCCAGGAGTGCCACGTCGCCGTGGCGGTGGCGGGCATGGAGGGGGCGCTCGCGAGCGCGCTGGGCGGCCTCGTCGGCATCCCCGTGGTGGCGGTGCCCACGTCGGTGGGCTACGGCGCGAACCTGGGGGGCATCTCCGCGCTGCTCTCGATGGTGAACTCGTGCGCCTCCAACGTGGCCACGATGAACATCGACAACGGGTTTGGCGGCGGCTTCTACGCGGCGCTCATCTCCCGCACCAAGGGCCGGAGCTGAAACGCCATGCGACGCATCCTCTACCTGGAGCCCGTGGGCGGCATCGCCGGGGACATGTTCCTGGCGGCGGGCATCGACCTGGGCGTGTCGCCGGACGCCATCGCGCAGGCCCTGTCCGGCCTCAACGTGCCGGGCTGGAAGCTGGCGGTGTCGCGCGCGGTGCGCCACGCCATCAGCGGCACGCACCTGGACGTGGTGCTGGACGCGAAGGAGGCGCACCCGCACCGCGCCTACGCGGACATCCGCCAGCTGATTGAGTCCGCGCCCACGCTGCCGGAGCGCGCGAAGGCGCGGGCCCTGGCGGTGTTCCGCGCCATCGGCGAGGCCGAGGCGAAGGTGCACGGCGTGTCCATCGACGCCATCCACTTCCATGAGGTGGGCGCGGTGGACTCCATCGTGGACATCTGCGGCGCCGCCGTGGTGCTGGAGCTCTTGGGCGACCCGGAGGTGCACGCCGCGCCGCCGCCGCTGGGCAGCGGCACCATCCGCGTGGCGCACGGCCAGATGCCCATTCCCGTGCCCGCGACGCTGGAGCTGTTGCGCGACGTGCCCGTGCGCTTCGAGGGCGTGGGCGAGCTGACGACGCCCACGGGCGCGGCGCTGCTCAAGGTGCTGACGCGGATTGGCCACCCGCCGGACTTCATCGTGGAGAAGGTGGGCTACGGCGTGGGGACGAAGGACTTCCGTGACCGGCCCAACGTGCTGCGCGCGTCGCTGGGCCGCGTGGAGGCGCAGGCCACCGAAGGGCTGTGGGTGGTGGAGGCGAACCTGGATGACGCCACGCCGCAGCTCCTGGCGCACCTGGTGGAGCGGCTCCTGGAGGTGGGCGCGAAGGACGCGTGGGTAGCCCCGGTGGTGATGAAGAAGGGCCGGCCGGCGCACCTCTTGGGCGCGCTGGTGGAGGGCGGCCTGCGCGAGGCGGTGGTGGACGCGCTCCTGAGTGAGTCCACGTCGCTGGGCGTGCGCTACCACCGGGTGGAGCGCCACGCGCTGGAGCGCGACTTCGTGCAGGTGGAGACGCCCTGGGGGAAGGTCCGCGTGAAGCGCGGCCTGCGCGACGGCCGGGTGCTCAACGCGCACCCGGAGTTCGACGACTGCGTCCGGCTGGCCCGGGCCGCGGGCGTGCCGGTGAAGCAGGTGATGGCCGCCGCGATGGCGGCCCTCACGCGTTGAGACGGGTCAGGATCCCAGCCGCGATTTCAAAAGAATGGAGCCGTGCGGCGTGGTCATAGATTTGGGACGTGAGCAGCAATTCGTCGGGCTGGCCCAACTCGATGAACTCTTCGATGTGCTGGCGCACGGTATCGGGTGCGCCGACTGCGGAGCAACAGAAGGCCTGTTCCGCGACCTCCCTTTCCTCGGTCGTCCAGAACGCGTCGAGATTGTCCGCAGGAGGCGGGAAGGGCGCGTCCGCCTTGCGCCGACGGTAGGTGAAATGCTGCTGGAGCGTGGTGAAGAGCCGCGCTCCTTCGGTGTCCTCGTCTGCGGCGTAGACGTTGAGCCCCAACATCACGTAGGGCTTGCCAAGCTGAGGCGAGGGCTGGAATTCGTTGCGGTACGTGTCCAGCGCATCGCTCATCTGCCCGGGCGCGAAGTGAGAAGCGAATGCGTAGGGCAGGCCCAGCTTCGCGGCCAATTGCGCGCTGAACAAGCTGGTTCCGAGGATCCACAAGGGCACTTCCATCCCCGCGCCGGGGACGGCTCGCACCGCCTGGCTTGGCTGCGGCGGCTGGAAGTACGCGTGAAGCTCCGCCACATCAGCTGAGAAGTTGTTCGCGCCCTCGACGTAATGACGAAGGGCTTGTGCCGTCACCTTGTCTGTTCCAGGTGCGCGCCCCAATCCCAGGTCAATCCGCCCTGGGTGGAGCGAAGCCAGGGTCCCGAACTGCTCCGCTACGACCAGGGGCGAATGGTTGGGCAACATGACGCCGCCCGCCCCTACACGAATCCTCGAAGTGCTTCCCGCGACGTAAGCAATGACAATGGAGGTAGCGGCGCAAGCGATGCCCAGGGTGTTGTGGTGTTCAGCCAACCAAAAGCGGTTGTAGCCCCATCGCTCGGCATGCTGAGCCAGGTCCAGGGTGCGGCGGAAGGCATCCGCCGGGGTGGTTCCTTGCATGATCGGCGAGAGGTCGAGGATTGAGAACGGAATCATGCCCTCTCCAGCGCTTGAGGGAATGCTGAACTAGCTGAGCAGTGCTAGTGCGGAATCCCCACGCCATGTTGCTCAGCGAGGTACTGGCTGATGGCAACCTTGTCGGTGATGAACCTGTGGGCGCCATGCTCCCGCACCCATTCAGGCTTGTTGGTCCTGGAGTGGGGGGCCAGCACCAGGACAGGGCATCCCTGGTTGCCTTCGCCCAGCAGTTCGACAATCGCTGGACGAGGCCGGGCGTAGTCTACGTAGCGCACCTGCACGACGTCCCGCAGGCGGGGATAGAAGCCAAGCACGCCTTCGACATAGGCGCAGGAGGGACAGAAGTACCGCGCCTCGTCCCCTGCATCCTGGAAGTCAGGCTTCAACAGGAACAAAATGTCTGTGTCCATGAGGTGAGCCCGTGGTGATGCGACGACGCGCGACGCTGGGCGCGCCAGCGCGTCGGCAGTGACAGTGGGAACCGGCGACTTCAGGCGGACATGCCGCCCGCTTCACTGGGAGGCCGTCCTACCTCCGCCAGGGTCAGCTCGTTGAACTGCATGAGCCGGGTGTTGACGATGTCCCAGACGAACTCCCCGTGCTTTCCCGCCAGGGCGTCGTCCATCAGCTTCGCGGTGTAGCCCACGTGGCTGACTTCATCGCTCATCAGCGTGTCCAACAGCTTGCCGACGTGCTCCCGCGAGGACTCCACGCAGAAGGTCTGCGCGACGGGCCGGGTGAGCATCTGGTTCACGAGCGTGCGGATCTCCGCCACGTTCATCTGAAGGAGGTTGTCCACCAGCTCCTGCTCGGAAAAGGCTGGCAGGGTGGTTTGCTCCAGCGTCTTCAAGTCGGGTGAGAACTTGTTCATCGTCTCGCGGACGTCGGGCGACACCGAACCCCGGAAGACCAGATTCACCATGCCCGAGTACATGTGTGAGTGACGGGCCTCGTCCGCGGCATGCGAGCGAATCATGCCGGCGATGTCCTCGTTCACCGAGGCACGCCCGGCGAGCTCCCAGAGCTTTCCCGCGCCCCAGCCCTCTGTGGCGGCATTGTCGACGAGACAGTTTGCCAGCCATTGCGGATCATGGGCGTGCTCGCGGAACCGCTTGCCGTACCAGGCCTGGGAGTAGGGAGGGGGATGTGCCCCGAATGCAGACCGGAGGCACCGGCTGTAATGCTCGAGCGGACCAAACTGACCCCGCTCGTGCAGTCGCTGGATGATGAGTTCTGCAAGCATGTTCACGGGCACATCCCCTTTCAATCAGGAACTTCTGGACGCGCTGCGACTAGGCGGCGAACGGCGCATTGCGGGCGAAGAAGATGCAGCCCTCGTCGCCGGCGACCGGACCCGCGCGGACGCCCGTCTGCATACGGGTGCCACCGGTCACGGTGACCTTCTTGCTCTTGTTGGCGTTGATGGCCTTCTGCTCCTCGGAGGACAGCTCGAACGAGATCTTCTGGTCCATTGTGTGTTCCTCGGGTTGGCCCATCCTGGATGAATGAGAGGGGATGAGCAGGACTGATTGTTGCCTTTGCTCTGGGTGAAAAGCAAATCAGCCGTGAAAATCATGTGAAGTGTGGTTTTCGTGCCGCAGGTGCTCGTTCACTCGGCTGAGTCTTTGTTGAACCTTGGCGCTGCCTTTGGGTGTGAATTTCCAGTCAGGTTGATGAGCCCATGCGCGATTCCTCCGCGCCAGCACACGTAGTCGTGAGCGCCCGAGAACTCGTGGTAGCTGACGTCATATTGCTTTGCTTGCAAAACGTCCCGCAGGTGCCGATTGGATGTGAGGACACTGGGGCCGTGGCCTGGCGTGGGGCCTGAATCCAGACGGCCCGTCTCCAGATAGAAGCGGAGGCCCGGTGCGGGCCGATGAACCGCTTGCCGGGTCAACCACTCAGGCTCCGGGTCCCCCTCGGGTGCCCACCAGAAGGAGCCGGATTGGGAGAGGACCCGCCCGAAGACATCCGGGTGTCCGAAGCCGCAGAAGACGGCGGCCAGCCCGCCGTAGCTCGAGCCTGCGATGACGGTGTCTTCCGGGGCCTCCGACAGGCCGAGCTCCTCTTGGAACCAGGGGACCAGCTCCCGCGCGAGGAAGTGGCTGAAGCGCGCATTGCATGGCAACTCCTGGTTCCGGTGGAGCTGCTCCACCATGACGCACGTCACGGGTGGGATGAGCCCTTCCGAAATCAGGTTGTCCAGCGTCGTTGCCATGCCCAGACGGAGATAGGCGCTGCCGTCCAGGAGGACCACCAGGCCAGGGCGCTCCCCCGTGGGTTGGGTGGGAGGACGGTAGACCCAGAGGTTCCGCGTATCGCCGAGCAGCTCACTGGTGAAGGCATAGGACTCCACCTCGCCCCGGGCCGTTCCCTCACGCGGGAGGAGCCAGGGTTGCGCGGGGGCGTCGGGCAGCTCGATGACGGACACCGGAGGAATCCCTGGCACGAGCTGGAACTGGAGCGGGTTGAGCGGGTCCAGGCGCCATGCGGCGAACCGCTCCTGGAAATAGGCGGTCTCCTGTTCCGGCGAAAGCCCTGCCACGCTGAGCAGTGGGTCGTCCGGGGACAGGCAGTAGGTCGTTCGCAGGTCCCTGGGAACCCGATACGTGCGGTACCAGAGGTCGGTCCTGCCCAACCGCTCCATCTGGTTCTCATGCGGCTGCCAGCCATGCCGCAGGCCCGGCACGATGGTGAGGTTGCGCACCTCGCGATCCTGTCGCCAGACGAGGGTGAGCAGGACCTCCTGGGAACCGTCGTCCAGCGACTCCACCAGGGGGCTCCCGTTCGCGCGCAGGTCCTCCCAGAAGACGCGGAGTGCCTGGTCCTCGCCCTGTGACAGCCGCCGTTCCAGCTCGGCGATGCGAGGGCTCATGGGCTGAAGGGGGCGGGGGCTCGTCATGGGTGGGCCACCACCAGCAGGGAACGGGCGTGGCGGCGAACACAGCCCATCACCTGCTCCAGGGTGGAAGGATCGAGCGCCGCGAAGCTCTCATCCAGGATGACCAGCGGCGCGCGTTGCAGGAGCGCCCGCGCGATGAACACCCGGCTGCGCTCCCCGTGCGAGAGCTGCCAGCCCGTCTCTCCGACAAGCTGGTGCAGTCCTCCCGGCATGCGTTGCAGCAGCTCCCCCAGCCCCAATTCATGGCAGAGCGCCTCGGCCCGCTGCAGATCCTCGGGATGGCCGGGCCACTCACCGCCCATCAGGAGGTTGAAGGCGAGGGTGCCTGTGAACACGTGGTTCTCGTGGAACTGGGGCGCGGCCACCACCCGCGCCCTCCAGCCGCGCGGCCCCAGGGTCTTCCAATCGCGCCCCTCGACCAACAGGAGCCCCGTGGTCTGGTGTCTCAAGCCCGCGAGCAGGGACGCCAGCGTGGACTTGCCTCCGCCTGACGCCCCCTCCAGCAGGACGCGGTCCGTGGTCTGGATGGTGAGGCTGACGTCGCTCAGGACGCTGTGGTCCCGGCGCTCGTAGCGGTAGGACAGATGGCTGGCGTCGATGAGTGTGCGGGGCGCGGCCTCCGCCGTTCCCGGCACGACCACCTGCTCTGGAGCGCCGCCAGGCATGGACCGGCGGTTGGCCTGCAAGACGTGCTGGACCTCGCGCCAGGAGCTGGCCGCCGCCGCCAGGTCCAGCATCGCGAACGTGAGCTTGCGCAGCGAGGGATAGGCCAGCAGCAGCCCGCCCAGCCCCGTCGCGAGTCGTAGGGGGTCGGCTCCGGAAATGAAGGGTCCTGCAAGGCCCGCGATGCTCAGGCACAACCAGATGGGTGGGAGGAGCGAGGTGAGCCGCACTTCGCTCCGCTCCTGCTGAGCGCTGGCGCCCACGTAGCGCGACAGCAGCTGGTCCTCACCGTGGTGCCACTGTTCCCGCCGCTCCTGGATCAGTCGGGTGCGGTGGCCCAGCATGCGTTCGATGAGGCCATGGGTCAGCGACAGGCGCGCGCGCGTCCAGTGGCTCCGGGCCCGGTAGAAGAGGAGCCCCAGCACGGCCGCGACGACAATCGCCAGGAGCAGGAATCCGCTCTGCCACAGGCCTCCGGCGCCCGCGGAGAGGAGCACCGCCGCCACGAGCAGCTCCAGGAGCGCCGAGGAGGCCTGGAGGGTCCCGTTCAGGAGGAAGACCTCCAGGTTCTCCGTCTCGAACGTGGTGCCCATCAGATGGCCGATTCCCTGCCGCCGGACGTCCTCGGGGGCCATGTTCATCGCGCCCGCCAGCAGGTGCCGCCGCATCATGGAGCCTGCGAGCAGCGTCAGGGTCCCGCTGCACCAGACCGAGAGCAGCCGCAGGGGGACCATGCTGCCCAGCGCCAGGGCCCACGCGAACAGCCAGCCAGAGGACGCATCGTTCTGCGTCAGGATGAGTCCCAGCAGCCACCACGAGGCGACCGCGAGCGCACCCTGGGCGGCATAGAGGGACAGCAGCGCCCCCAGGTAACGGAAGAGCCCGGCTTGTCGGGCCTGGCGCAGCAAGGGGGCGGAGGCCGGGCTGCGGATGAACCAGCAACGCTCGACGCGGAAGGAGCGCAAGAGCTCCATGCGCAGTTGCTGGCGGACCTGCTCCCGGCGCTCCGGGCCGATGTTGCCCTGCGTGAGGATGCGTTCGACCCGCTCGGCGGGCATCTGCTCGATGTCCGCGCACACGCGCGAGCGCACCTCCTCCAGCGAGCACAGGTGGATGGAGCGGTCCGGCGCCAGGAGCCGGAGCTGACGGCCTTTGCGTCCCACCAGGGCCAGGAGCTGCGTCTGGGAGCCCGGGAGCTTGAGCAGGGCGGGGCCCGCGCTCGACAGGAGCTGGTCGAATTCGCCGTAGTGGGTCCCCAGCCGCTCGACGTCGACACCAAACCACTCGGAGCTGGAGACGAGCCAGTCATGGAAGGTGTCGGGGTCGCAGGTCTCCAGCCACGCGGGGGCCGCGGGCGCCGCGACCGTGCGCAGCTCCATCCCAGCCATTCGTGCGAGGACCTGGAGGGCCTCCGTGGCGCGGCTGGCGGGCCACACGGCCGTGCCCAGTGCATCGCTCATGGCCCTGCTCCGTCACGCTCCTGGATGTGGCCATCCACCATCCGCCACCGGCGCCAGTCAGGGTCGTTCCAGAGCATTTCCTGAGAGCGGACCTCCCCCTCGAGCAGCTGGCGGTAGGCGGACGTGGGCCGGGCGCACAGTTCGTCCGGAGCGCCGTCCTCGACCAGGCGCCCCTGCTGGATGACGAGCACCCGGGGAAACTCCCGCGTCTCCTCGATGTCGTGGGTGACGCACAGGAGCGTCGTGTCCTTCCACAAGGCCCGGGCCTTGCGCAGGAGCGCCTGTCTCCGCTCGCGATCCAGCCCGCGGAAGGGCTCGTCCAGGACCACCAGCCGCGCTGCTGTCCGGTGCATGGCTCTCCCCAGGCGCACGCGCTGGCCCTCTCCTCCAGACACGAGGGCGCCTCCCTCTCCCAGGGGGGACTGCAGGCCTTCGGGCAGGTGCTCCAGCACCGAAAGGAGCTCCGCCTGCTGGAGCAGCTCCCCCAGCGCGGAGGGGACATGCGTCGGGGCTCCGTAGGAGAGGTTCTCCAGCAGGGAGCGGTTCCAGAGTTGGGTGGCGGGGTCCACCCAGGCGACGTGGGGAAGGAACTGCTCCAGATGGGCCCCTTCCAGGCGCTGCCCATCCACCTGAACGGTCCCGGTGGCGGGCTGCTGGAGTCCCAGCAGCAGGTGCGCGAGTGTGGACTTGCCCGCGCCCGAGGGACCGACCACCGCCACGTGCGACCCCGCTGGCAGGTGCAGGGTGAGGTCCGACAACAACGTATGCCCCAGGGCGCGTACCTCGACCTGCTCCAGCCGGATGTCGGCGCCCGTGGAAGGCGCCGGGCTGGCGGTGGCGGGCGTGCGTGTGACTGGCGCCGCGGAGCCTCCGGACCCCAGGGGCTCGAGCGCCCGCATCAGCACGTTGCGATGGACAGGGTACTCGCGGGACGAAGCCGCGATGGACTGCCCGAGCACGGGAACGCGCAGCGCCCAGAACGCCACCAGCAGGACATTGGCGTTGGTGGTCTGGGCATGGCTCCGGTAGCTCACGAACAGCCACACCGCGACCGCCACGGCCACCAGCGCCTGCAAGGCCTCGGTGAACAGCGACGCGGACAGGACCGACCGGGAGGCATGGGACCAGCCCACGAGCAGGCGCTCCTGCTCGCGCAGCATGGAGCGCTCGGCGCCGTGGGTGCGAATGGGCATCAACCCCAGGAACGCGTCCAGGTAGAAGCGCCCGAGCGCACCGGAGTGGGTGCGGACGCGCAGGTCCGACTGCCGGATGATGGGCTGGAGCAGCAGCGGCGCCGCGATGGCCAGGGCCGCCGCCGTGAGCACGGGGAGGGCCAGGGACGGGGCGAGCCAGATGAGACCGCTCGCGATGAAGGTGAACTCAAGCACGTCGCGGGCCGTGCGCCCCACGAGCTCGGGCAGGTTGCGGACAAGGTGGAGCTGGTGGCTGCGGTGCCCCATGTCGGAGCTGAGGCGGCTGGAGAAGTACCGGTCGCTCAGCCGGGGAAGCACCTTGAACAGCTCGATGCGCAGGCGGACCTCCAGGCCGCGCCCCACGCGCTTGAGGGCCGCGGCCACCGGCCACTCCAGCAGGATCATGGCCATCAGCAAGACCACGACCGCGAGCATCGCGCCTGCCCGTTCCCGGGGCGTCCCCAGCAGGGATACGAGGTCGATCAGACCTCGGAACAGCAGCGCCTGGACCACCAGGGTCATTGCCGTCAGGACCAGCCCGGCTCCCAGGGCCAGCAACGCACCGATGCCCTCTGTCCGCAGCTGCTCCCAGAGAAATTGCCCGGGCCGTGCGGGGGGCTCGGAGAGGGCGGCGGCCAGCTCCGGAGGCAGCGAAGCCCTGTCCGGTGCCGCGGCGGGAGCGGTGCCGTCCGCCACCGCGGTGGCCGGGCGCACCTTCAGCAGCACCGCCCCCGACATGAGCACGGCCTCGTCTTCCCCCTCCTCCACGGGCATCGGCTTCGCCGACCAGTACATGGGGGGAATGACATCCGAGACGGTCACCCCTGGCGCGCGCGCCAGCTCCCACAGGGCCTGGACGCGCTCGGTCGTTCCCCCCAGGGAGGTCACCATGCGCGTGGCGGCGTCGAGCGAGGCCATGGCATACCAGGAGGCGTCATCACGGGCGCGCGTGAGGAGCCGGTCCGCTTCCGGCAGGGTGGCTCCCAGCCGACGGAGCCGGCTGCGCATCGCGGCTTCAAAGCCTGCCGCCAGCGCGAGGGACCGCCAGTCCTCCGCGGCGACCGCCAGGGAATGGAGATAGGTGTCCTCGACGAGCCGCGCCGCCCGGACCCACCGCCGGCCGGAGGCCGGATCCATGATCTGAACAAAGCCGCCCACCCGCTTCCAGACCACGATGAAGTGGGGCGCTCCGCTGGGGAGGCGTGTCACCAGGATGGCAGGGAGCAGATCCACGCCCGGCTGGAAGAGATGATCCAGCGGGACGACGTGCTGCCCGGCGTTGAAGCCCAGGTGCGAGCAGATGGACTCGAGCGTGTCGATGGAGGTCCCATCGACGGTGGTCTGACAGACTTCACGAAGGTGACCGTAGTGGAGGAAGACGCCCATTCCGCCCAGCAGGGACTTGAGCGCCGCCGGGCCACAGTCCATGGCGGAGGTCTGGATGACTTCGGGCACGTTCCAGGTGTGTTTCTTCGCGGGGGGAGACGTGCGCATGTCAGTGGGCCTCGGGCGTCTCGAGGGAGTCTCTCCCCATGGCATCCAGCCGCTGTCCCAGCGCCTGGAGCGCCAGGGTGGCAGGGGACGCGCGAGCCAGCTCCACGTCGACAATTCCACCCATCCCATGTTGAAGGACGAGCGGACCTGACGGCGCGGAGGGAATGGAAAGCTCTACGCGGACGCGCCCTTCACGAAGCTCGCTGGCGACATGTGACACCGTGACGGGAAGCTTGCCGAACTGGGTCCAGGGAAAGCCATTGAACCGGACGAAGGCGTGCTGGCCAGGGTGGATGCGAGCAATGGCCGCGCTCGGTGAAAAGTCAGCCACGACCTGAAGCTGTCCCGGGGGAAGGATGGATGCCAGCCCTTCGCCCTCGTGAACGTAGCGCTCCAGCTGAAGCGGAATGCGCTCCGCGAGCAGCCCCGCGACGGGGGCCCGGATGAGGCGTTGTTCAATCTGGTGGGTCAGGCGCTCGATGAGCCACCGGTCGCTTTCGATTTCACCGTCGAGCAGGGAGAGGTCTCGCTTGAGCCGTTCAAGCAGGACCTGGCGGGCGCCTTCGGAGAGGCGGGAGTCCCGCGCGGTACGCGCCATCGCGATCCGAGACACCTCGGATTGAGCCTGTTGCTGCTGTGCGCGCACCACCGCGAGCTCTTGCTCCGCCTCCGATGCGAAGCCCTGGGCCAGGAGCGTTCCGACTCGCGCCGCTTCGTTGTTGGCTTGCGCGGTCAGCGTTCCGGACTGCTCCTGACGCAGCCGGGCCTCTGCTATCGACAGCCGCGCTGTCTCCTCGACGTCTTTCTGGAGGGACAGCTCGATTTGATACTCATTCGCCAGGAGCGTCCGCTGCGCCATGCGCGCGTTGCGGCGTGCCTCGGTTGCCTCCAGCTCAAGGCGCTGGGCCTTGGTGTCGAGCTCGAAAAGCAACTCACCCTGGGTCACGGCGCGGTTCAGCTCGGAGACATGGATGCGTGCGATGCGCCCGGAGACGGGCGCTTCAATGGGATGCGCGGTCTGGCTGACCTCCAGCCGGGCGGGAGCGGATTCTGAAACAGGGACTTCAGCGGAGAAGAACCAGGCCGCCCATAATCCCATCACCAGGATTCCTGCCAGCATCCACCCCAGGCTGCGCCAGAGAGAATGCACACGAAGCGATTCAAGCGTGTTCGAGAAGTCCGAGGCCATGGCCGCTGGGTTCGCCCCCACCACTGGATGACGCAACGTGGCCCGACTAAAGCACGGAATGCTCTCAAGGCTCGAATCGTTGGTGATCCTCCCTTCCCTTGCTGATCGGAGCTGGGTGAGTCATTGCCTGCGAATGGCACACTTTGGACCCGTGTGTGCATCCGGTTGCGTCATGAAGACTGCCGGATGCACACGGTGCCCAGCCCGGCGTGGGCCCGCTACTTCGCCGGTTGTGCCAGGGTGATGACGCCGAAGGCCGCGCCGCCGGGGTCGGCGACGATGGCGATGCGGCCGTAGGGGGAATCGAACGGCGGCATGATGACCTTGCCGCCCTTGGCGGTGACGGTGGCCGCGGCCTGGTCGGTGTTGGCCACGGCGAAGGTGACCATCCAGTGGGCCGGCACGTTGGCGGACGTCTTGTCATCCAGTTGCATCACGCCGGCCGTCTCCTGGCCGTCCTTCTTCAGGACCCAGTACTGCATCCGGTCATCCGGCATCTTGTCCGCCGTCATGCCGAAGAGGTCCTTGTAGAAGGCCACGGCCTTCGCGCCGTCGTGCGTCTTCCCCTCGTGCCAGGTCATGGCGCCGGGCTCGTTCACCAAGCCCGAGCCGGCGAACTGGTTCGGCTGCCAGAAGCCGAAGGGCGCGCCGGTGTTGTCCGCACAGAAGGCCATGCGCCCCGCGTCCATCACGTCCATGGGCTCCATCACCACGTTGCCGCCCAGCTCCTTCAGGCGGGCGACGGAGCGGTCCACGCTCTCCACGGCGAAGTAGGTGTTCCAGATGGGCGGGAAGGGCGCGTCGCTGGGACGCGGCATCAGCGCCGCCACCGGGTGGGCTCCCTTGAAGGCCATGGTGTAGTGGCCGTTCTCCTTCGAGCCCTCCTGGAACGTCCAGCCGAACAGCGCCCCGTAGAAGTCCTGGGCCTTCGTCAGGTCCCAGGCCATCAGGTCCACCCAGGACACCGTCCCCGCAGCGTGCTTCGTCATCGCAGGCATCGTCGCTCCCCTCGCAAGTAGCGGCCCCGGCGGCAGACCGGGGCTACCTGCAAGGTAACAGCGAGCGGGAGGGGGACTGAAAGGAATTTCAGTGCTGCTTTGTGTCAACGAATGGGCTGACGCGCGAGCCCCTGCGCGAACGCATCCGTGTTGCCCGCGACCACGCACACCGGCAGGCCCTCCACCGCGCCGCAGCGGGCGCCCGCGTCGAGGAAGGGACGCAGGTGCTCCGGCAGCACCACGTACGCGGTGCCCGCGTCCAGGCCGCCCGGAGGCAGCGGCGAGTGGCACTCCGCCGTCAGCGCCTCCGGCGTGCGCGACGCGTAGCCGCTGTTGAACGTGAGCTTCAGCCGGTACGCCTGATACGCCAGCGCGTTCACCAGCGGCTCGTCGTAGCGGCACACCCACTGCACATGCGGCGGGAAGAGGGCCAGGTGTTGATACGGGCCCTTCAGCGCGTCCCAGTCCGCGGACTTCAGCCGCTGGAAGCGCACGGGCTTGAACAGGGCGCTCTTCTCCTCGCGCACGTCGTACGCCTGCAGTGCCAGCGCCACCGCCAGCGCGGCCACGGCCACGGCGGGCACGTCGCGCCACAGGCGCACCATGAGCAGCACCGCGCCCACGACGAGCAGGTGGTGCAGCGGCCAGACGAAGCGGCCGGACGCGCGGAACGCGTTCGTCATCTTCGCCAGCGGCGCGTACAGCGCGCCCAGCTCCGCCACCGGCTGGCCCAGCCACGTCACGCGCGACGACAGCGCGTACACGGCCATGAGCAGGACCACCACGGCCGCGGGCAGCACCCGGCGCCAGTCCAGCGTGCGCGCTTCCCGCGGGCGCACCAGCAGGCTGGCGCAGGCCAGCACGACGAGCAGCAGCGCTCCCGCGCCCAGGTAGCCGAAGCCCTCGCCCTGCCGGGGCGCGGCGGGCAGGTCCGACAAGACGCGCGACCAGCCCATCGGGTTCACCAGCGTGGCCAGGTCCGCGGAGAACTCCCCGAAGCCCTCCGCGCCCAGCCCGCTGCCGCCGAAGTAGCCGAAGAGGGCGAACAGCACGACGTCCAGCGCCGCGATGCCCGCGACCGCCGCCGCGACGCGCGCGGGGCCGAGTTTCCGGCTCCAGCCGATTCGCACCCCGAGCGTCAGCGTCAGCGGCATCAGCATGGCCACCCAGTACGGATGGGTGCCGGACGCGATGGCGTTGAAGAGGGCCGCCAGGCCCAGGCTCCGCGTCGCGGCGCGCGCGTCCGGGAGGTCGCGCAGGTTGAGCCACAGCAGGGCCAGCAGCAGCCAGTGCGCGCACAGCGTGGGGTGGCTGAAGCGCGCCGCCATCACCGGCGACAGCGCCAGCAGCGTGCCGCCCAGCACCATGGGCACCGGACGTGGCGACACCGTCTCCACCAGCCGCGCGCCGAAGGAGCCCATCAGCGCGTAGCACAGGGCCAGCCACGGCCCGGTGTACTGGAAGTCCACGGGCAGCAGCGGCGCGAGGGGCTTGAACAGCAGCGCCAGCCACGGGTTGCCGTCCGTGAGCGCCACCGACGAGCCATACGGGTAGAAGTGGTTGGGCGCCGAGCCCAGGGGCAGCGTCCAGTCCGCGTTGCGGAAGAAGAGCCAGCCGAAGATGTGCGCGGCCCAGTCCTCGCGCATCATCCAGTCGATGTTCGTGGGCGGCAGCACCGGCCCGCCGCCCAGCCACAGGAACCAGCCCAGTCCGCCGAGCACCGCCAGCGCTCGCGCCACGGCGAGGGCCCGGTGGGAGGAGGCGGCGGGGAGCGGCGGACTCAGGGAGGGGACGGACTCGCTCAAGGCGCGGCGACTGTAGGCGCCGGCTTCCGCGCCCCGCAACCGCTCGCTTCCCGCACGGGCCTCACGGGCAGTAGCGCGCGTAGCGCATGCCGCGCGTCGTCTCCGTGCCGCCGTCCAGTGGGCGGTGGTAGTGCACGTAGGAGAAGCCCGCCTGCGCCCGGTTCTGGTCATCCGCGTCATCCACATGCAGCGCGGAGGGGCCGGGAAACGCGTTGCCACCGTCCCGCGTCTCCAGGACGAGCGGCGGCGTCGCGCCGTAGACGGACGTGCCGTACATCGACCGCACGACCAGCTGGCTGGTGCTCCCGTTTTCGTACGCGTGCACGTCCGCGTCATCCAGCAGGAAGTGGCGGATGTTCGGGAAGAGGGTGCTTCGCACCACCGCGGGGCCCCGGCTCAGGTAGGCCCCCAACCCGTACGACTTCCAGCCGCTGGCCTCCTTCGTCCACATCCAGGCCCCCTGCGTGCTGGAGCCCACCAGGGAGGGCTGTCCGGTCGCGTCCACCTCGAGTGCGATCCGGTAGCGCGGCGAGCTCAAGGGAAGCCACCAGTCCAGCCGCTCCTCGGTCCACGTCCCCGAAGCGTTGCTCGCGTACACGACCTGGTTCTCCGTGCCGTACGCGCGCACCAGCGCGATGTGGAGGTGCCCCGCGGCATCCACCACCATCCGCTCGCGGTCGCCCCGGGGGCCGATCTCCAGCGGCGTCAGCTCCCAGCTCCCCGTGGCGGAGCGGGTGCCGAGCAGGTAGCCCACCTGGGGGTAGGGCCGGCCGATGAGCAGGTACGGCGAGCCCTGGGCATCGAGGGCGAGCGCCGCGGACCAGCCCGTGACCAGCAGCTGCGACTGCCAGACCCCGCCGGTGTCGTGCGCGTAGCCCACGGTCGTGCCCTGCTGGAACACCAGGTGCCGCGTGCCGTCCGCGGCCAGCGCCATGGTCATGTCAAAGGGCAGCGTCACGCTCTCCACCCGCACCGGCACGTCGCCCGGCCGGGTGGTGCCCACGTGGAGACGCTCGTCCTTCGAATAGGCGTAGTGACCCACGCCCTGCGCGTCGAAGACGAACGCGGTGGTGATGTTGTCGATCCCCTCGTCCAGCACCCGCGTCGTCCAGCCCCGTGCGGCGCCGCACGTGCCCCCGTCCGAGCCCGCGTCGGGGAGCTCGCCTCCGTCGGGGCCTTCTGAGCCCGCGTCGGGGTGGGTCACCACCAGCTGCACGCAGGTGCCGGCGGCGCTCCGGGTCACCTGGCCCTGCCCAGGGCGGGAAACCCCATCCGTGCAGATGGGGTCGCAGCCGGTCAGCAGGACCGCGGCCACGGCGGCGCTCGACAGCGCGGTGTGCACGAGGAATGAACGGGACACGGGAGGACCGTCAGGGCTCGAGGTTGGCGCTCGCGGGCGCGACACCAGCGCACCCGCACGCGGACACGGCCGGGCCCGACGGCCCGCGTCCGCTAGCGCCGCAGTGAGATTTCCAGGCCGTACTGCGGATCCATGCCGGTCTGGCCGTTGGCCGTGACGCGGTCCACGCCCACCTGGGCCGACAGCCGCAGGGGCATGCCCCCAAGCCGCCCCATCACGCCCGCGGCCACGTGGCCGGTGAGCAGCGCGGGGTCCGCCTGACGGAAGCCCGGCGCCGTGAGGCCCAGGAGCCCCCACCCCAACCCCACCTCCGCGAACAGCGGCGTGCGCGCCGGGGCCTGCAACCCCAGCAGGCCCTCCACCGTGAAGCGGTGCAGCCGGATGCCGTCGCGGGCCGCCAGCGGCGTCACGCCGTACGCCCCGCGCACGCCGTAATAGAGCAGGTCCAGCGAGGACGACGGCGTGCGCCACGACAGGCTGGGCCCGGTGGCGAACTTCGCCAGCCCCAGCGGCGAGCGCCCCGCGCCCAGGCCCAGCTCCAGCTTCGACGTCCAGTCGGACGGCGCCGCCATCGTGGCCATTGGGGAGCGCGCCCCGCCGATGACGGGCGGCTGGAAGGGGCTGCTGAAGTCCACCGGCACCAGCCCCACGGCGGCGACGTACTCGTCGTAGAAGGACCGGTCCAGCGGCACGGCGAACAGGCCCCGGCGGAGCGCCTCCTCCGCGGGACCTCGCTCCTGCAGTTCACGCGGGCGCAGCTCCACCGTGCCGGAGGACAGCTGCGCCAGCGTCACGCGCGCCTCCGCGTTCGGCGTGCGCACCCAGTACACGTCGCGCGGCGGCAGGAGGATCTGCGTCCACTGCTGCGGCGAGCGCCGCACGTCCACCAGCCGCTGGCCCTCCGCGTCCTCCACGGAGAGGCGCGCGTACTCGAAGCCGGCGGGGAAGGTGACGGAAGGGCCCTCCGGCGCGGGGCCCACCAGCGGGCGGCGGGGCTGGGCCGTGGGCGCGAAGGCGTTGACGGACAGGCGCGCGGGCATGCCCTTCACGCCGTGCAGCGAGGCGGCCACGAACGCGGCCAGCTCGCTGTACTCCACCTGCCCGTCGCCGTTGATGTCCGCGCCGCCCAGCATGCCGGAGCGCGCCACGTGGCTGAAGACGCCCGCGCGGATGCGGGACCACTCGTGCGTCTCCCCGTCCTCGCTCTCCGCGAAGAGGGCGCCCACGTGCGGGCGCGACGCCAGTTGCTCGCGCGCGAGCACCCCGCGCAGCTCCGCCAGCACCGCCGCGTCCGGCGTGCCGCCGCGGCTGCCCACCACGCCGGAGGCGCGGCACGCGTCCGCGATGACGTGCACGTAGTCCGCGCCCAGCGGATCCACGACCTCCGTGTAGAGGCTGGTCCGGTCCAGGCGCGAGTCGGCGAGCGTGAAGTAGGCGCGGCCCGCGTCGTCCGTGTTGCCGTGGCCCACGTAGACGATGAGCACGTCCGTCTGGCGGCCCGCCGCGTGGTCCGCGAGCGCCGCGGCCTGCAGGTGCTTCACCGCCTGCTCCACCGCGGCGCGCGTGGGGGCCCGCGCGGACTTCAGCACCCGGCTGCCGCCCTTGCGCGTGGGTTCGTCCGGATCCACGAGCAGCGTGGTCTCCACGCCCAGCCGCTTGAGCGTCTCCGCCCACAGCACGCCGTCGTCGTCCGCGTAGCGCAGCGGGGCGAGCGCCGGGTCGTCACTGCCGTTGTGGGCGATGACGAGCGCGCGCCGAACGGTGTCCGCGAATGCCTCCGGAGCCGCCAACAGCAGGGCCGCTCCCAGGAGCACTTCCAGCTTCTTCATGGAGAATCCTTTACCCGGACCTCCTGCCTGAGCACCACCACCCCCTCCGTCGTCCCGCCGCGCAAGGCCGCCAGGGTGGCGTCCGGGTGCTCGGAGAACGTCGCGGTGATTTCCGCCATATCGGAGCCCGAGGGCAGCGCGACCGTCAGCTCCAGGGGGCGCTCCTCACCCGCCTTTCCACTGAGCGCGAAGGGGCCGTTGACCTCCTCGTGGCCGCCGGCGCGGACGCGCACCGCGACGTGGGTGTAGGGAGGACGGGCACCCGCCGCGAAGGCGAGCGTGGCGCCCGGGGTGCACGCCGTGCCGGTGCGCAGCTCGCGCAGGGACTGGCCCGGCGCCGCGCAGAAGACGCGCAGGACGGGCTGGGCCAGCGGCGCGGGGGGCGGGGTGGGGTCATGCACGGCCCCCCGCGGGCTCCACTCGGGTTCAGCGGGTTCGGTGGGGGCGGTGGGGCCCACGGACTCGGGCGTCACCACCACCGCCAGGAAGAGGGCCGCGAGCGTGGCGCCGAGCACCGCCAGGGTGGGCCACCGCGCGGGGGCGGTGTCCGCGGGGGCGGCGGCGGTGAGGGCGGCCTCCAGCCCCGCGGCGGTGAGCGTCTCCAGCTCCGTGGAGGTGGGCGTGTCCGTCTGGCCGGACTCGAAGACGCGGTGGGCGCGGGCCCACTTGTCGTAGCGGGTGCCGCAGCGGGCGCAGGCGTGGGCGTGGCGCAAGAGCCGCGAGGATTCGGGGGCGGACAGCTCCCCCAGGGACCAGCGCGTCAGTCCCGCGTCCACATGTCGCTCGTACCACTTCATGGGAGGCTCCCGAATGGGATGGCGCACAGCAGGGCCAGGGTGGCCAGCAGGGCGCCCAGCTGCAGGCGTCCCGGGACGACGTCACTGTCCAACCAGCCCGAGTCCTTCAGGTGTTCGGTGAACTGCAGCCGCAGGCGGCGCTCGCGCACCCGCACCTCGCCGCGGGTGAGCTTCAGCTGGTCGGCGGCGGACTCCTGGGACAGGCCGTCCATGAAGCGCAGCTGCGCCAGGGCGCGCCCTTCCGCGGGCAGGGCCTCCAGGAAGCGGCGCACGATGGAGCGGACCTCGGCGCCCAGGGCCTCTTCCTCCGGGCTCTTGCCCTCGGTGGGGGCGTGCACGAGCTCCGGCGCGTCATCCAGCGGGATGGCCTCGCGGGCCACGCGGCCGGAGGCGCGCATCAGGTCAATGGCGGTGGAGCGGGCGACGGTGAGCAGGAAGCCCAGGTAGGGGCGCACGCCGTCGTAGGCCTGGCGCATGTGGGGGCGGAAGGCCCGGACGAACGTCTCCTGGTGCGCCGCGTCCAGGTCCAGGGGCGTGAGCGCGACGGAGCGCGTGCCCGTCTCCGAGTGCACGGAGAAGCGCCGGGACAGGTAGCGGAGCACTTCGGGTGAATAGGTGCGGTAGACCTGGGTGAGCACCGCGGTGTCACCCCGGCGGAAGGCCTCCAAGACTGACCGCTCGGTTCCTGGCAGCACGCGGAAGGCTCCGTCCCGGGTAGGTGGCCCCGCCGGGCCCCGTGCCCGGCCCTCCCGGGCCCCTTCTGGAAATGAGATACGAAATGACCTGGAAAATCGGGTCGTCGCCACACGCACGGCGCGCGTTTTATTGAGCCCGGGCCCTGGGGTTGTTGCGAACCCGGGAGGCGGACTCCGGGGCCAGGGGCCGCGGGTTCGAATCCTGCATTGAGCGGTGGGACGTTCGCGGAAGCAGGGGCGGCTGACCTGTGGCCCTGCTCGCGGACAAAAAATGGAGGCCGAGACCCACAGGGATGAACGGCTCCCGGGCGGGGACGGCCTCCGTAGAGAGGGCGGTCAAGCGACCTGCTCGAAAAATAGGACGCTCGGTGCTTGAAGGCAAGGACAGCTCACAGCTGGTGGCGGCACGTCTGCTGGAGTTCTTCGCGGCTTGGACCGCCTGGTTCCGGGGACTCTGGGAAGTGGGAACGGTGCTCAGCCTCCGCGAGTTGCTGGAGGCGGTGGAGGCTGTCCCGGCGGGCGTCCTCTCCGACAAGGCGGTCGAGTGGCTGGCGAGTGAGTTGTCCCGAGCCCTGGGCCCGGATGAAGGCATCGCACCGCAGTCCCGGAGCCTGCTGCAGCGGCTGCTCGGCTCGCCGTTGAGGCCGCGCTCAGGGGAGCTGCCCGCGGTGCACCGTCTCACCGAGGAGATTGAGGCGTCGTACCTGTCCCGCTGGGCCGGACAGCTCGCACTGGGCATCCCGGTGAAACCGGAGCGGGTGGCCCGCGCCGTCGCTTCTCATCTGCTGGATGCGGGGTTCAGCCCTGACTTCCTCCATCGTTGGCTGACGTACCGGCTCGTCCATTCCACGCAGACCTATCGTCTGTCGGAGTTGCTGGAGGAGGCGCATGCCCTGGCCCGCACACAGCCCTCGCGCTTCCAGGTCCTTCTGACCGTGCACAACGCGCTGGGCCTCCAGGGGGCTCCCCCGCGCGAATGGTGTGATGCGCCCACGGTTTCGAAGTGGCTCATCACGAATGGCTTCGACGCCACCCATGTCCGGCAGGGCGGAGGCTGGCTGCTGACGGTTCAAGCCCGCGATGCCTTCTCCGCGGCGGAGCGGGCCTCGGAGACGGTGGAGAAGCTGACCGCCCGGCTTCTCATCGGAACAGGCCAGCAGATGCGGCCTGGAGAGCACGCGTACGTCGAAGGCATCCGGCAGCCGCTGCCGCTGCGTCGACACCGGCGGGTCGAGGTCCGCAGTCTGGAGCGTCAGGACCAGCTCTTCGCGTCCGGGCCTCCCAGCCGGGTCGACGCGGCCTTCGAACTGCTGGGGCAGTTGGACGCGCCCGCCGTGGTCGCAGTGGCCGCGGGCTGGGCCGCCATCGAAGCGTTGCTGGTCGCGCCCGAGGATGGCCAGAAGTCACCTGCCGGTGACCGGTTGGCTTCCCTGGTGGCGTGCTCGTTCCCAAGGGCGGAGCTGACATTGCTGGCGTCCCTGCAGGGCCGGAGCAGTGCCAGCCCCCTCCAGGCGCAGCTCCTGCGGTGCGTGAGCAGTCACGAACGTGCGGCCCTGATGGGAGCAGCCATCCGACAAGGTCAGCCGCTCTCCTGGGCAGAGCCTGTCTGGAGCCACCGGGCGGCGGTCGCACGCATGGATGGACTGCTCAAGGAGCCTCGCAAGAAGCTGAAGGACGTGGAGGGCTATGCGGTGCGGGCATTTCGCCGGCTCTATCGCCAGCGCAACCTGGTGCTGCACGGTGGGCAGACGAACGCGGTCGCGCTCCGCGCCAGCCTGCGGACGGCGGCGCCGTTGATTGGTGCTGGCATCGACCGCATCGCGCATGCCTGGTTCCGTCATGGGGTTCAGCCGCTCGAGCTGGCGGTGAAGGCCCGGCATCGGCTGGACCTGCTGGAGCCCAGGGAGCCCATGGCGCTCCTCGACCTGCTGGAATAGCGGCGCGAAAGCCTTGAGCGTTTCACCTGCTCACCTCCGTGCGACATTGGGACCATGTCCCTGGTCGTGCGGGAGCAGGCCTCCAGCTCCGGCGTGCGGTCTTCGGAGGCGGACACGCTGGAGCTGTTCCGCCTCACCCACCTGGGAAAGCGCGACGGGTGGGCGGAGGCGGTGGCGCTGCTCGTCGCGGCCGTGGACGTCATCGCGGTGTCAGGGATCCTGGGTGCCCTGGCGAGGCCGGACAACGCCTGGATCGTCCCGCTCTCGGCGGTGCTTCTGTCGGTGACGGGCGTGGCCGCGGGCTACTACCTGGGCAGGCCCTGGGCCCGGCAGGCGCTGCTCATCACCCCGGCGGTGCTGACGGTCATCGGCTGGATGAAGTGGGGCGAGGACGCGAGGCCCGTGCTGTTGATGGCGTTCCTCTTCTTCACGGACTGCGCGCTCTTCGCCCATCGCAGCGCGCGCAACCAGCTCTTCTTCCAGCGGGACGTCCCTCGTCCGGTGCTGGAGCGCTATCGGGCACGGCAGCGGGACAACCCCCTCGCGCACCATGCGCTGCACTTGGGTCTGGCCGCGCTGATCACGCCCCTGTTCGCGCCGCTCGCCATCTTCTGTGGCGTGTCGGCGCTCCGGCGCGTGGACCGGAAGGCACAGCCCCCTGTCGGCCGTGCGGTGCTGGCGTTCGGGGGGCTCGTGCTGGGGAGCGCGGTCCTGCTGCTGTGGTACTTCCAGGGGCTTGAGCTCTACATCACCCTGACGCGCCTGCTGCGCGACCTGCCGCCATGAGGCCCGCTACGGGAACGCGTCCACCACGGTGTAGCCCACGCTCCGGGGAAGGAGCGCTGCACCGGGCTTGGAGCCCGGGGCCTTGGGCCACCGGCCGTCACTGTTCCCGAGGACGAAGCAGACCGGGTAGGTTCGGCCGTCAGGCGTCTCCGCCCGGGTGTAGCGACCCACCACCTCCGCTCCCCCCGTCCACATCCGTCCGTAGAGCAGGGTCCCTTCCGGAAGCCCGCCGTGCTTTTCCTCCAGGACGCTGACGATGTCTCCCTCGCCCACGGTGACCAACTCGGCATCCGGACGGAAGGGGTAGCGGATGTCGAGCGTGATGGCCGCCTTTCCATCCCGCCGCAGCTTCAGTGCCTTCATCGCATCCAGGGCCTCGGTGGGGCAGCGTTGGGGCTTCGGCACCACCTGCGCACCCGCGCAAGCGATGAGGGTCGATGCCGCACCGACAGCCAACGTGCAGCCTCGCGCCAGCGAGTGGCCGCGGACCGGGCGGTCCTGCTTCAAGGGAATGCTCATGGCTTCCTTCTCCAGCGGAAGCGGCGCGGGGAAGGGAGGGGCCGCTCCGGACGCGGCAGCTTGGTCGGGCTCAGGTACTCGCGCCACGGGAGGCGTGGCGGGACGTGCTGGCACAGCGACGTCGGCCTTCGAGAAGACTCCCAGGCTCCAGCCCAGCCACACCATGGCCATTGCGTAGGCGAGCCAGGCTGCCCCCCGACGCCCCAGGGCCCGCAGCATCCTGCGGCGGCGCACCGGGCTCGCGGCGAGGATGGCCCGGGCTTCCATCCGGGCGACATGGCCGGGGACCCGCCGACGTAGCTCGCGTGCATCGCGAAGGCGCTGGAGCCGGTCCAGGCGCTGGAGGCGCGCGTGTTGGAGCGCCACCTCCTGACCTGGAGCCACGGGCCCCGCCATTCCGGGCGCTTCTTGGGTCGTGCGTGAGGACGCAGAGGGCGGTGTGACCCAGTCGAACAGGGGCAGGTCCCAGGTTGAATCCGCATGGGCCAGGACCTGATGCAGTTCGGAGGCCAGCGCGGCTGCGCTCGGAGGCCGTGCTTCGGGCGAGAACGCGAGCAGGCGCGTGACGAGCGATGCCAGCGCTTCCGGCACGCGCGGGTTGGGCCATGCGCGTGCCGGTCCCTCTCCAGCCAGCGGGAGCGCTGGATAGGCGTCGGTCAGCAGTCGGTGGAAGGTGACGCCCACGGCGTACAGCTCATCCGCAACGCCGTAGCGAGGAGCCTTTTGTGCCTGCCTTGAAGGCGCTTCCATCCGCCATCGGTGAAGCTGCGGGCTGAAGTAGTGCGCTGTTCCGGGAGGAAGTTGGCCCGTTCCGGTGAGGGGCGCAGCCTCGGGATGCCAGCCCGCCCCCCAATCCAGGAGGGTGAGCCGTCCACCGGGCTGGACGCGGAGATTGTCTCCCTTGAAGTCACGGTGCAGGACGCCGTGCTGGTGCGCGAAGGTCAGGACCTCCGCGGCCTGGATGAACAGTGCGCCCACCTCGCGAGCCGTGGGATTGCGAGCGCGGGCCCACGCATCAAGCGACTCGCCTTCCACGTGCTCCATGACCAGGAAGGGATGGTTCTCGGAGCCCGGCCGCCAGTTGCCAGAGGCCACGAAGCGAGGCACTCCCGGATGCCGCAAGCGGGACAGCACTTCCGCTTCGCGTGAGAACCAGGGGCTGTCGGGTTGGCGAGCGAGCTTCAGGGCGTACCGCCTGCCGCGAGGACGACGCTTCGCGTGCACGACGTAGACCGTGCCGTATCCGCCTGCCGCCACTCGTTGGATGACCCGCCAGTCTCCGATGGGCGTGCCAGCAGGAAGCGCATCCACCACCATCAGCAGCACGGAAGGAAGGGGAGGGCGGAAGGCCTTCTGGGCAGGCTTCGTGGAGGCGTGACGCATCCTTCCCGCGTGCTCGCCGGGCATTGTCTCATGGGAACTCATGGCGCCACCTGCTCCCAGCGCACGCCGCGTTCGCCCTTCGCGTCCAGCAGCTCCAACGTGAAGTCCGTGCCCGCGGGCAGGTCCGGAGGCACATGCCATTCCACCACCACGGTGGCTCGCTCTCCGGGCGCCAGTTGCTTCACCTGCATGAGCAGGGGGAACTCACGGACCGGCATTCCGCGCGCGTTGGGCCCGTTCGGTGTCATCCGGGCGAAGCCCGGGATCCAGGGGGCTGCCCCCGCGGAGTTGAGCAGTGAGGTCGACAGGGCTCGGGTGCTCGCCGTCCTGTAGAGCACGTGGGGGCCTTTGGCGGTCATGTCCATGCTCAAGGGAAGTTCCGGCAGGTAGTCCACCGCGACACCTTCACGGGTGATCACCCCCATCAACACCGCGCCGCCCAGTCCACTGTGTGCGCACTGCGCACGCAGCGTCGCGAGCCCCGCTTCGGTGACTGCGCACCGGGCCCGCAGGTCCGCGAGCTCCTTCCCCAGGTCCTGCGCGGTGCGCCCCTGCCGGAACACCTCCACCTGTGAATCCACCTCCGCCTCCACGGTCGTGAGCACGAACCCCACCCGCGCCGGAGCGCCCGGCCCCGCGAAGCGCACGGTGAGCACGGGCTCCTTCCCGGCGGGGATGTCCATGGATGCCTTGAGCACGAGAACGTCCTCATGCACCGCCACGCGCGAGAAGAAGGGCGCGAGCACGCTCCGGTCCACGGACTCCGGAACGATGGGCGCATCGAAGGTGACGGTGGTCACCTCCTGGGCGGCGACACGCAGCGGAAGCAGCACCGGAGGCTCCTCCGCGCGCAGCGTGAGCTGCCGGGCCTTGCGCTCCCTCACCGCGAGAGTCCGGGACTGCGCGACCGCCGTGGTGCCCATCAGGACCGTCAGCACCAGGGGAATGACCGAAGTGGACAGCGACATCATGGGTCACCTCCATCCTTCAAACCTAACAGATAGGGGTGACACGCATGGGAGTCGGCAGGCAAAGCCCTACTCTGCGGTGGTCCCGCCCGACGCAATCCCAACCTGTCCGACTGTCGGACAGGTTCGTGCGATGCGCCGCTGGTGCTACGAGCGCCGGCCCGTCTTCCGGGCGAAGTACTCGCGGTTGAACGTCCCGAGTCCCCACATGCGCGGGTCGTCCGGATGCTCCAGCTTCGCCAGGGACTCGTCGCTCTGCTCCCCCAGCCAGCGGATGAACTCATCCCGCGAGGCGAAGGTCTGCTGCGCCTGGGAGTCCCCCTGGATGTACCGGAGGCCCCGCGCGTACGTGCCCTCCCCGGACCGCCACAGCGCGCGGGACACGCCTTCGCGAGGATCCACGGTGAGGGACAGGTCCGCTCCCGCGTCCAGCATCTCCGCCACCCGCTGCGCCAGCGCGCGTCCGTAGCGCCGTGAATCGAAGTGGGCCTCCGCCCGGGCCTGCTCCCGTGCGTCGTGCTGTCGCTGGGCTTCATCCATCCACCGGATGCGCGCTGGACCCGCTGCCTCGCAGACGATGGACAGCGCGACGTCCCCCCGCCCGGGCGCTGACGCGTGATACCGCTTCATCAGTCCCTGGACCTGGGCACGAGGGGCCTCCGGCAGGGAACCGAAGCTCAGCGCTCCATCCGGCGCCGTGAAGATCAGCGTGTCGTCATGAAGCGTTCCCTGGTGCTTCAAGGACGCGGACAGCTCGATGCGGGTCAGCCCACGGGCCTGGAGCTCGGCACGCAGCCAGCGGACGGCTTCGGAGTCTTCGGTCAGCAGGGAGGACATGGCTTGGGCCGGCACTCTCGCATGGCGTGCCCTGCCATGGCCCGCATCGAAAGACTGACATTCCTGTCGCGCTTCCGGGCCATTCCCACGCGCCACGCCCCTCGAAGCCGGGGCGCCCGCATCAGGGAACCCTGGCCGCGGGCTTGCAGTGCGTGGCGCGGTCAACTCCCACCGCCGTCGCATGACGGCCCTTCTCCCTGGACGACATGACTGCTCGACACTTCATCGCATCGCTGGCGCTGACCTCCTGCCTGGGCGCCCTGCCGGCCGTGGCCCAGGAGTCCTCGGACTCCGGGCTCGCGCTGGGCGTGCGCGGCGCCTTCGGCATTCCGGTCGGCGACTCCATGACCGACACCTCCATGGACAACACCTTCGGCAGCACCGTGGCGCCGCAGGTGGACCTCACGTACTTCTTCACCCGGCAGCTCTCGCTCGGCGGCTACTTCCAGTACGGCTTCGCGTCCGGGCCCAATGACGACTGCGTGGACGGCGTGAAGTGCAAGAGCAAGGTGATGCGGTTCGGCATCGACCTGGACTACCACTTCCGGCCGGACGGCTTCGTCTCGCCCTGGGTGGGCGTGGGCGTGGGCTACGAAATCGGGACGGCGGAGACGGGCGAAGGGGCGACGCGCATCTGGGGGAAGCTGGAGGGCTATGACCTGGGGCACGCCCACTTCGGCGTGGACCTCCAGCTCACCCGCTCCATCGCCGTGGGCCCCTACATCTCCGCGTCCGTGGGGCAGTACACGAAGTTCTCCGCGAGCCTGGGAGACCTCCGGGCTGACCGCGACCTCACCGACGACGAGAAGCAGATCCACGTCTGGATCCAGCCGGGCGTGCGCGTGCAGTTCCGGCTGTAGTCCACACCGCCGTGGCCCTCACGTCTTGGGCGAAGGAGGCGTGGGGGCGGGCAGGGGATAGAGGACGCGGTAGTCGATGCGGTGGTGATAGGCGGCCAGATACGGCGCCCCTGCGATGTCGATGACCACCTGTTGGGGCGGCGCGGGCTGCTGGTTCATCCACGCCTCCGCCTCCTCCTTCGTGGCGAAGGACAGGCCCGAAGGCGGGCGCCGCTCGTTCGCCATCTCCTGGAGGTACTGCTCCAGGATGGGGGGCATGAAGACCAGCTGGGTTCGCCCCGTGGCTGGAACGAACATGGCGGAGTAGTAGTCGTCTCCAATCAGCACGCGCGCCGAATCAACTGGGGGCGTCCGCGCGTTCATGCCGACTTCCGCCTCCTCTTGGGTCTTGAACCGGGCGATGACCAGCGGAGGCGCGGAGGCAGCCTGGCTTCGGACATATGCTTCAAACTCGGTGCCCTGGCCGGTGCCCAGGATGAAGTAGATGGCATCCATTGCGAAGAGGTAGGCCTGCTGCTCTTCCTCGGAGGTGCTCTCCGAGGAGTGCCGTCCCAGCACCTCCAACTTGTCGAAGAAGTGCATCATGGTGCGCTCTCCACCAGGTGTTGTGCTGGGGCCACGGATGACGTCGTGAGAAGCAGCGCGGGCGCGAGCACGATGAGCCCCGCGCCCGCTGAGACGACGACAAACGCGACCCCTGCGATGACCACCACGCTGCCCACCAGGATGGCCCGTTGGTTGCGCCGGGCCCATTCAGAGACCGCATCCAGGGATGAAAGCTCCTGGGGCTGGAGCTTTTCGAGTGCGATGCAATCCAGGTAGGGCTGGGTGCAGCGGCGGGTGCAATACTCCTCCTTGCCCCCAAGCCCGGGCCGCTTCGTGATGTGACGGAAGTCGCTCGACAGTGGGCCGCGAGCCACACACACAACGCCACGGCCGTGACGCCCCGTCCCACCTGACGCCAGACATGCATCCGTCCACCCAAGCAGAACCCCGGGTGGAAGTCATGTCACCGCGGTCCGCTCAGAACGCGTTGCCGTTCGCGCGGGAGCCCGGGGTCGACGTGTAGAGGTAGCCGCCCACTTCGTAGCAGAGGCCCCAGGTCCCCGTGGCGCTCGTGTCCGGCGAACGGTTGAACGAATAGCCCTGGTACACGGGGACGTCGGACGTCAGGTACGAGTGGCTGTCCTGCAGCGTGCCGTCCGCGCGCACCAGGTACACCGCGTCGCCCGCGCCGTTCTGGTTGAGGCCCCGGTCGAACCGCAGCCCGTAGCCGTTGTTGTTCGCGTACGTCGCGTACTGCGCCCCCACCGGCACCGCGGACGCGCCCGAGTACACCACGTAGGCCTTGCCCGACGGCAGCACCGTGCCCGGCACGAACGTGTGCCGCGCCGCCTCCACGCCCGAGTACGACTTCGCGTCGTGGATCTTCCAGCCGCTCAGGTCCACCGCCGTCGCCCCCGCGTTGTAGATCTCCACGAACTGCTGGTCGTAGTCCGGCGTCGTCCCGCCGCTGGCCGGCGGATAGGGCTGCGGCAGGTACTCGTTGATGAACACCGTCTGCGTCGGCCGCGTCAGCGTGAACGCCCCGTCGCTCACGTCCGCCACGTCCGCGCGCGCCGAGTCCGCCACCCGCACCCGCGCGGACGAGGAGGACTCGCTCGGCACCGTCCACGTGTAGCGCCCGCTGGACGCCGCCACGTTCGACGCCACCGTGCGCCACACCGTCCCGTCCAGCGTGTACGTGATGGTCACCTGCGCCACGTTGCTCGACGTCCAGGTGATGCTGAACGTACTGCCCGCCTGCAGCGTCTCACCGCCGTTGGGCGCCGTGACCTTCACGCTGCCCGCCTGCGAGGCCACGCCGAAGTTGAACTGGCTGAAGATGGGGTAGTGGTCCGACGTGGTGCTCCTGTAGCTGACGATGCTCGGCCTGAGCACCTTCGTGGAGTTCGCCACGTAGTAGGCCGCCAGCTCGTTCGTCACCAGCTGGTGGTCGATGAACTGGCTGTTGCTCACCGTCGAGCGCTCACCGGACTCCGACAGCGGCTGGGTGAGGAACTTGTACCGCGTGGGGTCGTTCACCAGGTCCGCGTAGGGCGACGCGTACGGCGTGTAGATGGACGCGTCCACGTCGTCGTTCCAGTCACCCAGCACCATCACGTTCTGCGTCGGCAGGGTCGTGTCCAGGTAGTTCTTGAGGCACGCCGCCGCGCCCTGGCGCCGCAGGTACGAATCCGAGTCCGCGAACGCCTTCATGTGCAGCACCATCACCGTCAGGTCCACCTTCGCGCCACCGCGGATCACCTTCAGGTCCGCGCGGAAGGGCGGCCGGTAGGCGAAGTCCTGCGCGCACTCCGTCAGCACGACGCCCGAGCTCACCAGCTCCACCGCGTCCGTCTTGTAGAGCAGGCCCACCTTCTGGTCCGCGGAGCCGTAGTAGTAGCCGCTGGCGAGCAGGCCGCTGTAGCCGGAGAGCCCCGCCTTCAGCGAGTTGAACGCGTCCACGCCGACGATCTCCGCCACGCCCAGCACGTCCGGCCCCGCGTCCGCGATGATGGCCGTCGCGTTCGACAGCTGCAGCGCCTCGTCGCCCGGGCCGTTGCCCGGCGTCGTGTCGCCGAACCACTCGATGTTCCAGTTGCCCACCTTCAAGCCCACCGTCGGCTGCGTCCCGCCGTCCGTCGGCTGCGTGCCTCCGTCCGTCTTCGTCCCGCCGTCCGTCACCGGACCGCCGTCGGGCAGCTGCCCGGACGACGTGCGCACGGGCACCCGGATGACCGCCTCCGCGTGGGCGCCGTTGGCGTCCTCCACCCGCACCGTGAACTCGAACAGCGCCGAAACCCACGGCGTGCCCGTCAGCAGCCCGTCCTCCGTCAGCGTCAGGCCGTCCGGAATCGCCCCGCCCACCTGCGACCAGGTCAGGGGCGGCGTCCCGCCCGTGGAGGTGAAGGTGAAGGTGTAGGCGCTGCCCTCGGTCGCGGCCGGCAGCGGCGACACCGTGGCGATGACCGGCGCCGGCCACACGCGCAACGCATAGCCCCGCGTGTGCTGGGCGCCCTTCGCGTCGCGCACGCCCACCTTCAGCGTCCACTCGCCGGCCGTCGTCGCGGGCCCCACCAGCCGCCCGGTGTCTCCATAGAAGGAGAAGCCCGGCGGCAGCTGGTCCACCGAATACGTCAGCGGCGCCGTGCCGCCTGACGCCGTCAGCACCTTCTCGAAGGCGGCGCCCACCGTGGCCGCCGGCAGCTCCACCTGGGGCATCACCGGCCCCGCCGACCCCGGCTCCTCGGAACCACAGGCGGACAGCGCGACGACGGACGTGACGAGGACGAGCGACGCGAACGCTCGAAGGGACCGGGACGACATAAGGGAACGCTCCAGCACCGGGCCCGCCCCAACGCGGCCATCCCGGAAGAGGGCACGCACCTTAACGTGTCTGCCATCCGACTGTCGCCAGCCCCCCCGCTTGCACCCCGGCGGAGCGCCTGACGCACTGCCACATGGCAATCGATGGCGCGGTCCGCCGTCCTACACGGACAGCGCGGAAGGCTTTGCGCCCGGTCCGCGCGTGCAGTTGGATGGGTTCGAGCAGACGGAGGAGATGCGTCATGGCCGAGAAGTGGGACAGGCAGTTGATGGACTTCCTCAAGCGCACCGGCGAGGACCTCAAGCGCACCACGGACGACCTCCGCGGCGAGGCCGAGCGCCTCCTCAAGGAAGTGAAGGACCCGGAGAAGCAGGCCAAGGTGAAGGAAGGCCTGGTGCAGCTGCGCACCTGGGCCGCCGCCACCACCAAGACGGCCGCGGAGAAGATTGAAACCGCCGTGCGCCGCGTGGAGACCTCCGTCGAGGAGGCCTTCAAGCCCGGCTCCGGCGCCCAAACCGCCTCCCCCCCCCCTCCGCCCGGCGACGCCGCCAGGGCCCCCAGGGCCGCCCCGGCGCAGGAGGCCGCCCCCAGCCGCCCGGCCCGCGCGAAGACCGCCGACAAGCCGAAGGCCGCCGACAAGTCCATCGGTCGCAAGAAGACCGCGGGCGCTCCCGCCGCCCCCAAGGGCGCCCGGGCCGCGAAGAAATCGGCTTCCAAGAAAACGTTGGGCCGCAAGAAACCCGCGCCCGGGGCGTGAAGTTCCGCTCCCCATGAAGTCGCGCCTGCCCGCACTCCGGGCGCGCGCGGCCTTCTCCGGTCCTGTTGGATCGCTCCCCGGCGCGTGAGATAGTGCGCGCCGTGTCGGGTACCCAGGACAATGACAAGGGCAGCATCCAGACGGACATCGGGCAGGACGTGATCGACGAGGCGGTTCGCAGCGTCGAGCGTCGGATGGACGAAGACGCCGACAGCGCGGGCACGGAGGTGGAGCTGGACGTCTCCGCCCCTGCCGCCGAAGCGGACGCCTCCTCCCCCGAAGTCGCTCCCCCCACCGAGGACGCGGCCGCGCTCCGTCAGGAGGTGGAGTCGCTGCGCGCGCAGCTGGACTTCAGCCAGACCAAGGCCCGCGAGACGCTGGAGCGCTTGAAGGAAGCGCACGAGCGCGCCAAGGACTTCCAGGACCGGGCCATCCGCTCCGCCGCGGACCTGGAGAACTACCGCAAGCGCGCGCAGAAGGAGAAGGAGGACGTCCAGAAGTTCGGCGTGGAGAAGCTCCTCAAGGACCTGCTCCCCGTGGTGGACAACCTGGACCGCGCGCTCGACGCCGCCGGCAAGTCCCCCGACTTCGACAGCTTCCAGAAGGGCGTGGCCATGACGCGCAAGTCCTTCGAGGACTCGCTCGCGCGCCACGGCGTGAAGGGCTTCTCCGCCAAGGGCCAGCCCTTCGACCCGCGCCTGCACGAAGCCATCCAGCAGGTGGAGACCGCCGAGGTCCCGGCGGGCCACGTCGTCTATGAGGTGACGCGCGGCTTCTACCTCAACGACCGCCTGGCGCGTCCGGCCATGGTCGTCGTCGCCCGCGCGCCCGAAGTCGCCGCCGCGGCGCCGGAGCCGGCCGCCAGCACGGAAGCGCCCAAGGCCTCTGAAGAAGGCAGCACCACGGCGCCCCAGGCGCCCGCGCAGTCCGATGACAGTTCCTCGGGGGGGAGTCAGTAGTCATGGCGAAGGTGATTGGAATCGACCTGGGCACCACCAACTCCTGCGTCGCCGTGATGGAAGGCGGCGAGCCGGTGGTCATCCCCAACAGCGAAGGCAGCCGCACCACGCCCTCCATGGTGGGCTTCACCGACTCCGGTGAACGCCTGGTGGGCCAGATTGCCAAGCGGCAGGCCATCACCAACCCGGAGAACACGGTCTTCGCGGCCAAGCGCCTCATCGGCCGCAAGTACGACTCGCCGGAGGCGAGGAAGGCCATTGGCGTCTCCTCCTTCAAGGTGGCGCCCAGCCCCAACGGCGACGCGTGGGTCGAAATCCGGGGCAAGGGCTACAGCCCGCCGGAAGTCAGCGCCATCGTGCTGATGAAGATGAAGCAGACGGCGGAGGACTACCTGGGTGAGCCCGTCACCGAGGCCGTCATCACCGTCCCCGCGTACTTCAACGACAGCCAGCGCCAGGCGACGAAGGACGCGGGCCGCATCGCGGGCCTCAACGTGCTGCGCATCATCAACGAGCCCACGGCCGCGGCGCTCGCGTACGGCCTGGACAAGGTGAAGGACGCGACCACGGAGCGCGTCGCCGTCTACGACCTGGGCGGCGGCACGTTCGATATCTCCATCCTGGAGCTCACCGCCGGCGTGTTCGAGGTCAAGAGCACCAACGGCGACACGTTCCTGGGCGGCGAGGACTTCGACCAGCGCCTCATCGACTACCTGGCCAAGCGCTTCGCGGAGCAGAACAACGGCCTGGACCTGCGCAAGGACCGCATGGCGCTCCAGCGCCTGAAGGAAGCCGCCGAGCGCGCCAAGCACGAGCTGTCCAGCGCCCCGGAGACGGAGGTCAACCTCCCGTTCATCACCGCGGACGCGTCCGGCCCCAAGCACCTCACGGAGACCGTGGACCGGTCCACCTTCGAGGCCCTGGTCGCGGACCTCATCGACCGCTCCATCGAGCCGTGCCGCATCGCGCTCAAGGACGCGGGCGTCACCGCGCAGGCCATCAACCAGGTCCTCCTGGTGGGCGGCATGACGCGCATGCCGCGCGTGCAGCAGAAGGTGAAGGAGTTCTTCGGCAAGGAGCCCCACAAGGGCATCAACCCGGATGAAGTGGTGGCCGTGGGCGCCGCCATCCAGGGCGGCGTGCTCAAGGGCGAGGTGAAGGACGTCCTCCTGCTGGACGTCACCCCGCTGTCGCTGGGCGTGGAGACCGCGGGCGGCGTCTTCACGAAGATCATCGACAAGAACACCACCATCCCCTGCAAGAAGGGCCAGGTGTTCTCCACCGCGGTGGACAACCAGCCGCTCGTGTCCGTGCACGTCCTCCAGGGCGAGCGCGAGATGGCGGCGGACAACAAGACGCTGGCGCGCTTCGAACTGGTGGGCATCCCGCCCGCGCCGCGCGGCGTGCCGCAGATTGAAGTGTCCTTCGACATCGACGCGAACGGCATCGTGCACGTGAGCGCGCGCGACCTGGGCACCGGCAAGCAGCAGCAGGTGCGCGTGGTGGGCAACTCCGGCCTGTCCGAGGCCGAAATCCAGGCGATGATCAACGACGCCCAGTCGCACTCCGCGGACGACAAGAAGAAGAAGGAGCTGGCGGAGCTGCGCAACAACGCGGACGGGCTCATCTACACCACGGAGAAGAGCCTGGAGGAGTACGCCAACCTCCTGTCGGAGAAGGACCGCGGCGAAATCCAGGCGGACCTGGAGCGCCTGCGCTCCGTGCTCAACACCTCCGACGCGGGCGCCCTGAAGGAAGCCTTCCAGCGCCTGGAGGGCAGCGCGTACCGCATCGCGGACGCCATCTACACCGACCAGGCGAAGTCCGGCTGACGCCTCACCCCGGGGCGCGGGCCGGGCGGTGCAATCGCCCGGTCCCTCCGTTCGTAGGCCCGGAGTCCCTCGCTTCCCAGCCTCCGGAGCCTCCGCCATGCAGACCGAAGACGCCATCGTGACCATCCTCGTCGTGGGCATGACGCTCGGCGTGCCCCTCTTCGGTCTCACGCTGCGCTTCGCCCTCAAGCCGGTGGTGGACACGTGGCTGCGCGTGCGCGAGGTCCAGGCCCGGGGTCAGGTGGCCGCCGGGGAGCTGGAGGGGCTGCGCGCGCGCGTGGCGCACCTGGAGCACATGCTGGACCGGCACGGCATGCTGGAGCACCCCGTCACCCGGGGGACCCCGGAGCCGAGGGAGCTGCCGGAGCACCTGTCCCCGGTGGTGCGCGTGGAGCGCGAGCGCGTCTGACGTCCCACCCGGAGGGCGCTCCATCCCCGCCGGGTTTTCGGGTATTGATGGATGCGTGGCGTTCCAATCCCCGGAAGAAGAGCTGGCCTTCCTGCGCGGCCTGATGGCCGTGAACCGGATGGCCGACGACATCATCGAGGACTGCCTGGAGCGGGGGCTGGACCTCGACACC
The DNA here is from genome assembly GCF_042231735.1 of Corallococcus exercitus. Taxonomy (GTDB): domain Bacteria; phylum Myxococcota; class Myxococcia; order Myxococcales; family Myxococcaceae; genus Corallococcus; species Corallococcus exercitus_B. The sequence continues at coordinate 5,871,896 of NZ_CP102577.1, read as the reverse complement.
GGCCTGGACGTGTTCCTCACGCAGTGCGCCCGGATGGTGCACGCGCAGGCGGGCTTCGTGTCCCTCCGGGGCACGCGGGGGCCGGTGCTGACGCGCGTGCTGGGCGAGCTGGGCGTGGACGTCTTCGAGGCGGCCCACTGGAGCGGCGCCCGGAAGCTGCGCGAGGGCCGGATGCTCTTCTGCCAGCAGCTCAACCTGGGGCGGCTGAACCTGGGCGGGCTGGGGCTGGTGGTGGAGGGGAACTTCGAGGACGGCGGCAAGCGGGTGATGGGGCTGGTGGAGGCGATTGGCGAACAGCTGGACTCGGCGGTGCTGTCCTTCCTGGCGCTCACGGACGGCCGGGGCCCCCTGGAGCGGCTGGACGAGCTGGACGTGGACGGCACGCCCGTCAACCGCGGGCGCATCGGCCGCTATGAAATCGTGAGGCCCCTGGGCACGGGCGGCATGGCGCAGGTGCTCATCGCGCGCACGCGCGGGCCGGAGGGGCTGGGGCGGCTGGTGGCGCTCAAGCGCATCCTGCCCCACCTGACGGCCCAGCCGGAGATGGTGCAGCAGTTCCTGGACGAGGCGCGCATCGGCCTGCGGCTGTCGCACCCCAACCTCGTGCACGTCTACGACTTCGGCGAGGCGCAGGGCGCGTACTACATCGCCATGGAGCTGGTGAACGGCATCGACCTGGACCGGCTCCTGCGCGCCAACAAGGGCCCCATGGAGCCGGCGGTGGCGTCCGCCATCGTGTCGCAGGCGCTCCTGGGGCTGCACGCCGCGCACGGGCTCAGGGGCGAGGACGGCGCGTCGTTGGAGCTGGTGCACCGCGACCTGTCACCGCACAACCTGATGGTGGGCTTCGACGGCCAGGTGAAGGTGCTGGACTTCGGCGTGGCCAAGGTGCGCGCGCAGCGCACGGTGACGCTGCCGGGCATCGTGAAGGGCAAGCCGCTCTACATGTCGCCGGAGCAGGCGCTGGGCCAGAAGCTGGACGCGCGCAGCGACCTGTTCGCCATGGGGCTCATCCTCTACCAGGCCCTCACGGGCCGGCGCGCCTTCGACCGCGACGACGAGCTGGCCACCATGAAGGCCATCTGCCAGGAGAAGCTGACCAAACCCCCGGAGGTGCCGGCGGCCCTGTGGAACGTGCTGTCGGTGGCGCTGTCCAAGGCCCCGGAGGCCCGCTTCGACTCCGCCCACGCCATGGCGGACCGGCTGGTGTCCGCGTGTCCCCCCGCGCGCGACACGGCGCTGGCGGCGCTCGCGGGCCGGCTCTTCCCGGAGCGGCTGCGCGACTCGCAGCGGCTGGAGACCGCCGTGGACCGCGCGCGGGAGATGCCCACCCGCGCCACGCCGCCCACGCGCGCCCCGCGCTGAGCAAGCGCGACCGATGCGCCACCCCCGCACACCGCGCGCGTGAAGGCGCGGCATGCGGGGCGGAGCACAAGGTCTGTCTCTTCCGTCCCGTGGCGCTACGAGCGCTTGAGTGGATCGATGTCCGGGTTCGCGTTGTAGCCGGTGCGGCGCGTCTCCTCGTCCACGTCGCCCTCGGTGCGCACCACCGTCACGCCCTCCACCTCCTCGCGACGGACGCTGCCCTGCATCCTCTCCTGCTCCTCGATGTCGCGCTTGTGGATGCTGATCTCCTCGTCCGTGTAGGTGCGCTTGGTCAGCTCCGCCTCCTCCGCGCTCAGCGGGATGCGGATGGTCTCCTCGCGGAACGCCGCCATGTCGCCGGGGACAGGGTCCTTCGCCACGCGGCGCACGACCTCCACCTCTTCGTGGCGCAGCGGGACCTCCACCGTCTTCATCTCCTCCACGACGACCTTGCGCACCTGGGCCTCGCCCGCGGCGCGCTGGTGCTTGGTGACGCCCAGCTCCTCATGGTGCGTGCGCAGCGTGACGTCGTCGCTCGCGATTCGCTCCGTGCCCCGCATGTCGTCCGCGCGCATGTCGGTGCGCAGGTCGCGGTCCTGGATGCCGGCCGTCCGCGCGCCGGTGCCTACTCCCGCGCCAATTCCTCCCACGTTGCTGCCGGTGGCCGTCGCCGCCGTCGCACCCACGGCCCCGGGGCCCACGCCCGCGCCACCGCCCCGGCCCGCCATGACGCCGGAGTCCGACAGGCTGCTCAGCGCCTCGCGGCCATGGTTGAGGATGATCTCCCCGTTGCGGATGTCGCTCACCTCCGAGTAGCGGACCAGGTAGTCCTTCGGGAAGAACATCCCCTTCTCGATGTGGAACTCGGCGTCGCTCACGGCGAACACCTTGCCCAGCTTCTCGCCGTCGCTGCTACGGACCGTCATCCCTTCCTTGATGTCGTTGCGCTTGATCATCATTGAATGGCTCCTTGTGCCTTCACGTCGGGTCGGGTGTGGTCGGAAGCGGAGCGCCTGGGTCATCCGTCGTGCTGATGTCGGCTTCCTTGGGGGAAGGGACGCGAGGTGCCCGCCACGGCCATCACGAGGAAGGTGGGTGCACCTGCGCCCAGGGAAACCCCTGACGCTGGATGCTTCGGGGGGCTCGGCGCGCCGCACGCCGGTCACGACGCCACACCGACCGCCCTCCTGCCTTCTGTCCGGACACCGAGCATGCAGGGCGGAGCCGCCGGACCCGACGCTGGCCGCGCGCGTGCCCACGCCCCACTGTGTGGGGGCGCGAGCCTGGACGTCCCGGCCCGCCGGGAAGGAGCCTGCGATGCGAGCCACGAGGCCAGGCCGGGGACTCGGGTGGATGGCCGGCGCGGTGGGGCTGCTGGTGGCGGGCAGGCTGTGGCGCCGCCGCACGGGCGCGTCCCTTCCGGAGCCCAGCTCCGCGACAGCGCCCTTCCCGGAGCCCGACCCCCGGGCGCCCGCCGCGCTGGAGGTACCGCCCGCCTGGCCGCCGGACGATGAAGCGCCTTCCACCTCGCGTTGGAATCTGACGCAGGAGGACGCGGCGCCCTGGGCGGACGGGGCCGGAGTCCCGGCGCCCGGGAGCCCGCCGAGGATCCGCCGGGGGCCGTCAGGCCGGGAGCACTTCTGGCTGGAGCCCTGACGCGGGGGCGGGGGCGCACCCGCCGTGGGGCATGAGGTCGCGACAGCGATGTTCCGGGGTGTTGGCGGGACCCCGGAGCCAAGCTGTGCGCTTGACCCATGGGGAGGGCTCCCCTAGAAAACCGGGGCTTTGCCCGTCATCTCCCCCGGAGGAATTCCCCGCATGCGACGACTTGCCCCGATGCTCCTCGCCGCGCTCGCCGTCCTGGCGGCCGCCTGCGAGAAGAAGACGCAGCCCACGGGAGAGGCGGGAGGCCAGCCCGCGGCGCAGGCCCCGGCCACCGCGCAGGGCGGCGGCACGCCCCCGGCCGGTGATGACGTCATCGTGCTCGGTGAGGTAGGCGCGCTGACGGGCGGCCAGGCGACGTTCGGCATCTCCAGCCGCAACGGCATCGCGCTGGCGCTGAAGGAGGCCAACGCCGCGGGCGGCGTGAAGGGCAAGAAGCTGGTCGTGCGCGTGTACGACGACCAGAGCAAGCCCGAGGAGGCGGCGCAGGCCGTCACCCGCCTCATCACCCAGGACAAGGTGGTGCTCATCCTGGGCGAGGTGGCGTCCTCCAGCTCCCTGGCCATGGCGGAGAAGGCGCAGGCGGCCGGCGTGCCCATGATCACCCCGTCGTCCACCAACCCCTCCGTGACGGAGAAGGGCGACAACATCTTCCGCGTCTGCTTCATCGACCCGTTCCAGGGCTTCGTGATGGCGAAGTTCGCGCGGGAGAACCTCAAGCTCAACAAGGTCGCGGTGCTCCAGGACAACAAGAGCGCCTACTCCATTGGCCTCACGGAGGTGTTCCGCCAGAAGTTCGCGGAGATGGGCGGCAAGATTACGGTCACGGAGAGCTACAGCCAGGGTGACACGGACTACCGCGCGCAGCTGACCGCCATCAAGAAGACGCAGCCGGAGGGCATCTACGTGCCCGGCTACTACAGCGAGGTGGGCGTCATCGCCCGCCAGGCGCGCGAGCTGGGCCTGAAGGTGCCGCTGATGGGCGGCGACGGCTGGGACTCGGAGAAGCTCTTCGAGCTGGGCGGCAGCGCCATCGACGGCAGCTACTTCTCCAACCACTACTCGCCGGACAACCCGGATCCGCGCGTGAAGAAGTTCATCGCGGACTACAAGGCGGACAACAACGGCGCGGTGCCGGACGCGCTCGCGGCGCTGGCGTATGACGCCGCGCGCGTCGCCATCGAGGCGCTCAAGAACGCCCCGGACACCAGCGGCCCGGCCCTGCGCGCGGCCATCGCGAAGACGAAGGACTTCCCCGGCGTGGCGGGCAACATCACGCTGGATGAGAAGCGCAACGCGGTGAAGTCCGCCGTGGTGCTGAAGGTCGCGGACGGCAAGTCCACCTACGTCACCACCATCTCTCCGTAGTCCAGGGCCACCCCCGGCACATGTCGCAGCTCCTCCAGCACCTCATCAACGGTCTGGCCGCCGGCACCATCTACGCCCTGGTCGCGCTGGGCTACACGATGGTGTACGGCGTCCTCAAGCTCATCAACTTCGCCCACGGCGACGTGATGATGGTCGGCGTCTACATGGGCTACGCCACGGCCTTCGCCCTCGGGCGCCAGGCGCAGCGTTCCCTGTGGGGCGTGGTCCTCATCTTCGCGGTGGCCATGGCGGGCTGCGCGCTGCTCGGCTTCCTCATCGAGCGCTTCGCCTACCGGCCCCTGCGTGAGAAGCCGCGCCTCACCGCGCTCATCACCGCCATCGGCATCTCGTTCGCGCTGTCGTACGGCTTCCAGCTGGACCTGTCCTTCAACGGGCCCATCGACTTCGCCTTCGGGGGCCGCCGGGGGAGCCCGACCCACGTCCACTTCGACCAGCTCACGCTGCTGCCGGGCGCGTCCCCCCGGGCCTTCCCGGAGATCATCGCCCCCACGGAGTGGTTCATCGTGGGCGACCGGGACGTGGTCATCTGGAACTGGCAGGTCATCAGCTTCCTCATCGCCGTGGGGCTGATGGCCGCGCTCCAGTTCCTCGTGTACCGCACGCGCTTCGGCAAGGCGATGCGCGCGGTGTCCTTCGACCACCGCACCGCGGCGCTGATGGGCATTCCCACCGACCGCATCATCGCGCTGACGTTCATGCTCTCCAGCGCGCTGGCGGCGGGCGCGGGCCTGCTCTACGCCATCAAGGACACGTCGGTGAGTCCGCTCATGGGCCTGTACGTGGGCTTGAAGGCGTTCGTGGCGGCGGTCATCGGCGGCATCGGCAACGTGCCGGGCGCCGTGGTGGGCGCGCTCCTGCTGGGCCTGGTGGAGGAGTTCGTCGTGGGCTACGCGGCCAGCACCTGGCGTGACGCGGTGGCCTTCGGCTTCCTCATCCTGGTGCTGCTGGTGAAGCCGGGTGGCCTCTTCGGCCGCGTCGCGGCGGAGAAGGTCTGATGGCGGCCCAGTCTGGAGGTTTGACGACGCTGACCGACGAGACCGCGGGCCGCGTGCCCCCGGCGCTGCGCGGCCTCTTGCCCGTGCTCATCGCGGTGCCGGTGCTGGCGCTGGCGGAGGTGCTGCTGGGCTCCTCGCCCTTCGCCACGTACCTGCTGTCCGTGGTGGGGGTGAACATCATCCTCGCGGTGAGCCTCAACATCGTGAACGGCATGACGGGCCAGTTCTCCATTGGCCACGCGGGCTTCATGGCCGTGGGCGCGTACATCGCGGGCGTCACGTCGCTGGAGCTCAAGGAGGTGGCGCTGTCGTTCCTGCCGGTGGCCGCCAGCGACCAGGTGCTCTTCACCGTGGCGCTGCTCGCGGGCGGCACCTGCGCGGCGCTGTGCGGCTTCCTCGTGGGCCTGCCGTCGCTGCGGCTTCGCGGGGACTACCTGGCCATCGTGACGCTGGGCTTTGGTGAAATCATCCGCGTGGTGGTGCAGAACACGGAGGCCTTCGGCCGCGCGCTGGGCCTGTCCGGCATCCCGCAGTACTCCAGCGTGGCCATGGTGTACTTCTGGGTCTTCCTGGTGGTGCTGGTGGCCCGGAGAATCGCGGGCTCCAGCCACGGCCGCAGCCTGTGGGCCATCCGCGAGGACGAAGTGGCCGCGGAGGCCATGGGCGTGGACACCACCGGCTACAAGGTCCGCGCGTTTGTCATCTCGTCGTTCTTCGCGGGCATCGCGGGCGGCCTGTTCGCCCACTTCGTGCCCATCATCAACCCGGGCTCGTTCACCTTCGTGAAGTCCATGGAGGTCGTCGTCATGGTGGTGCTGGGCGGCCTGGGCTCCACCACGGGCGCCATCGTCGCGGCCATCTTCCTCACGCTCCTGCCCGAAGGCCTGCGCTCGCTGTTCGGCGCGCTGGGCGCGGAGGGCAGCCTGGCGCAGAAGGTGGATCAGATCCGCATGCCCGTGTACGGCGTCCTGCTGGTGGTGCTGATGCTGGCGCGGCCGCAGGGCCTGTTCGGCACGAAGGAGCTCTGGGACGTGCTGCCCCGGTGGCTTCCCCGGAAGAAGAAGGGGCTGACATGAGCACCGTTGCCGCCGCTCCCGTGCCCTCGAGCTCTGGCGATGCGCTGCTCCAGGCGTCTGGCGTGAGCATCCGCTTCGGGGGCCTCAAGGCCCTCACGGACTTCAACCTCACCGTGCGCCAGGGGGACCTGCTGGGCCTCATCGGTCCCAACGGCGCGGGCAAGTCCACCGCGTTCAACGTGCTCACCGGCGTGTACCAGCCCACCGAGGGCGAGGTGCGCGTGGCCGGCCAGCGCGTGAATGGCTGGGTGCCGCATCAAATCAACCACCTGGGCCTCGCGCGCACGTTCCAGAACATCCGCCTGTTCCGCGCCCTGACGGCGCTGGACAACGTGAAGGTGGCCTGCCGCGCGCAGGGCGGGCTGCACCCGGTGCGCCTGGGCCCCATGGCGAAGGCGGGCACGGCGCTGCGCAACTACCGCGACTGGTGGCGCGCGCTCCTGCTCACCCCCGGCTTCCAGGCCGAGGAGCGCGAGCTGACGCGCCAGGCGGAGCACCTGCTGGAGGTCATGGGCCTGTCGCACCGCCGCGACGAGGAGGCGAAGAACCTCCCCTACGGCGAGCAGCGCCGGCTGGAGATTGCCCGCGCGCTGGGCACGCGCCCCAAGGTGCTGCTCTTGGACGAGCCCGCGGCGGGCATGAACACGCGCGAGAAGGCGGACCTGATGGTGCTCATCCGCCGGCTGCGCGACGAGTTCTCGCTGGGGGTGCTGGTCATCGAGCACGACATGAAGCTGGTGATGGGCATCTGCGAGCGCATCACCGTGCTGGACCACGGAGAGACCATCGCCCGCGGCGCTCCGGCGGAAGTGCGGAGCGACCGCAAGGTCATCGAGGCATACCTGGGCGACAGCTACCTGGAGTCCCACGGAGGCGCGGCGTGAGCGAGCCGGTGAAGGTGCTGGGCGAGCGGCGCGCGTTCGACCCGCTGTTGAAGGTGGACGGCATCCAGGTCCGCTATGGCGCCATCCAGGCGCTGCGGGGCGTGTCCCTGACGGTGGGCAAGGGCGAGATGGTGGCCCTCATCGGCGCGAACGGCGCGGGCAAGACGAGCACCCTGCGCGCGGTGAGCGGCATGCTCAAGCCGTCCGCGGGCCGCATCACGCTCGCGGGGCAGGACATCACGGGCCTCAAGGCGCACCAGCTGGTGCCGCGCGGCATGGCGCACGCGCCGGAGGGGCGGGGCATCTTCCCCAACCTCACCGTGTTCGAGAACCTGGAACTGGGCGCGTACCTGCGCAAGGACACCGCCCAGGTGCGCCAGGACATGGACAAGGGCTTCAGCCTCTTCCCGGTGCTGCGCGAGCGCCAGCGGCAGCTGGCGGGCACGCTGTCCGGCGGCGAGCAGCAGATGCTGGCCATTGCCCGGGCGCTCTTGAGCAAGCCGCAGCTGCTGCTCCTGGACGAGCCGTCCCTGGGCCTGGCGCCGCAGGTGACGGAGACCATCTTCCGCACGCTGCGCGAGGTGAACGCCACCGGCGTCAGCGTGCTCCTGGTGGAGCAGAACGCGCACCTGGCCCTCAACGCCGCCCACTACGGCTACGTGCTGGAGACGGGCGAGGTGGTGATGGCCGGCCCGGGCAAGGCGCTGCTGGACAGCGCCGAGATTCGGCGCGCGTACCTGGGCGAATAGCCTCCCGCGCCGACTTTCCGGCCCCGTTGCACGTTGTCCGCCCCCGGACGCTTCCGGGGGCGGCGCGGGGGCAAGTTGCTCGCGCCGCGTCGAAACTCGGGTAGTCAGCGGCGGAGCACTTCGTCTAGCGTCTGACAGGACTCCTTGTCTCATTCCTCTTCCCTCTCAGGAAGCGTGCCCATGCGTCCGTTGTCCCGCCTCCTCCTTGCCTCGCTCACTACCCTCGCGCTCATCGCCGGCGCATGCGCCAACCAGCAGAAGACCGACGGTTCCTCGTCGGGCGGTCCCCAGGCGACCTCCACCATCGAGGACGTGCCCAACGACGGCGCCGCGGGCGCGGACGGCACCGCCACGGCGGCCGCCGCTCCGACCTTCAAGCCCTACGAGGCCACGGAAGGCTTCACCATCGGCATGCCCACGGAGCCCCAGGTTGAGCGCAAGCAGGTCCCGCTGGGCGCCAACACCGTGAACACCGCCGCGTTCTCCTCGCGCACCGAGGACGGCACCATCTACTCCATCAGCACCGCGGACTACCCGGAGAAGCTGGTGGCGAGCCGGCCTCCGGAGGCCCTGCTGAACGAGGGCAAGGACGGCCTGGTGAAGCAGGTCCAGGGCACCATCAAGGAAGAGTCGGACGTCACCCTGGATGGCTACCCCGGCAAGGCCTACACGGTCAGCTCGCCGGTGGTGGGGGAGCTGAAGGCGCGCAACTTCCTGGTGGGCCCGCGCCTGTACACGCTGCTGGTCATCTACAACCCCAACCACCCCAACACCACGGCGGACACGTTCCTCACCTCGCTGAAGCTGGTGAACCCGCCCCCGGCCCTCACCACGGCCACGCCGGACGCCGGCACGTCCATGGACGCGGGCACGCTCGAGGGCATGGACGCGGGCACCACCGACGCGGGCACCACCGCCCCGCGCCGTCGCAAGGCGAAGTAGTCGCAAGGCGCTGACGCGACGCTCCCACAAGTCCCGGGGGCGTCGCGCGGTGTGGGTGTGTTCACCTGTCCGCGTGGAGAGTGTCGGGCCCTCCGGGTCCGCCTCCGCCGGAGTCCGCCCACCGGATTGCTCCCGGGTCTCCCGTCCCTACCTTTCGCGCGGGGATACGACAGGGGGCGCAATCACATGATGTCCTGGGTGGGAGCCCTGCTGACCACGGTGGTGGCGGCGGGTGGGGTGCCCATGGTGCCGGCCGGCGGGGGCAATGCCCTGACGCTGCCGGCGCATCGGCATGCGGTGCGGGTTGAGACAGGCAACGGGCATGCGCCCACGTGGCTTCTGGCCATCCAGCAGCAGGGGGCGGAAGGGCAGGGGCTGAACCTGTTCCGCTCCGAGGACGGCTTCGGGAGCTTCACGAAGCTGGCCGCCATCCAGCCGGATGCGTCGCACCACGACCGCGCGGAGCTGGTCGCGGTGGGGCGGGACGTGGCGATGGTCTACGCGTACGAGGGGCCTTCACTGGCGGCGTCGTCGCGGCACGACGTGTACTTCCAGTGGTGGCGCTACGACGAGGCGCAGGACACCTGGGCGCCGGAGCCGGCGGTGCGGGTGTTCAACGCGGACAGTGCCCAGGCGTACTCGCGGGCCCTGCTGGCGCGGGACTCGAAGGGGCGGCTGTGGGTGCAGGCGTTCCGGCTGGAGGCGGACGGCGGCGCCACGGCGGTGGTGGCGGTGTCCACGGACGGTGGCGCCAGCTTCCAGAAACAGCCGGACCTGGGGCGGACGCGGAAGCGGGGCGGAGGGCGGCTGCTGAGCGTGGGGTCGAAGCTCGTCTTCTTCTGGGCCATGCACGACGGCTTCGAGCCCACGCGGATGCGGGTGCGTGACGTGGCGGATCCGCTGGACTCGTGGGGGCCGCAGCGGGACGCCTTCTCCGACGGCATCTACCACGGCGCGGCGCTGAGCGCGGTGGAGGACGGCCGGGGCGGCATCCACCTGGTCTACAAGGACGAGACGGAGCGGCTGTACTACCGGCGCTTTGACGGGACGTCGTTCGGCTCGCGCATCCTGGTGGAGGGGACGCCGGACTGGGCGCTGCAGCCCGCGGTCACGCGCATCGGGGATGCGCTGTATGTCTTCTACAATCACTTCCAGACGGCGACGGATTACGAAATCCGGGTGCGGGTGCTGCGCGATGGCGTGTTCAGCGCCCCGGTGACGCTGGATTCCCGCACAAGCTTCAAGGGCTACCTGAGCACGCTGGACGTGCTGCCGGACAGCGTCACGGAGGTGCCGTGTTTCTACGGGGACGCGGCGGACGCGAACTCCAGCGGCCGGGTGATGCGCGTGGCCCTGCCGCGCCAGCCGGAAGGGGGCGGCGGCTCCGGGCAGGACGGCGGGACGCCGGATGGCGGCGGCGCGGGGACTCCGGATGGCGGCGTGGACGCGGGGACGCCGGATGGCGGTGGCGTTCCGGATGGCGGTGGCGTTCCGGATGCGGGCACGGATGGCGGCGTGGACGCGGGGACGCCGGATGGCGGCGCGGGCTCGGATGGGGGCGTGGACGCGGGGACGCCGCCGGTGGATGGCGGGGTGCAGGGGCCGGTGACGCTGGAGCCGGTGTTCACGAACACGACGCACGAGGTGCTGGCGGTGGACGGCGCGGGCACGGTGTACGCGCTGGCGCTGGACGGGGGGCGCTCGAAGCTGTGGGCGAGCACGGATGGCGGGCGCACCTTCAGCGCGAGAGGGCAGGGGGTGGGCGGGGCGTCGTTCTGGGTGATGGCGGTGCTGAAGGACGGGACGCTGCTGGCGCAGATGAGCCGCAGCGGCAGCTACCACCTGGAGCGCTCCACGGACGGCGGGGCGACGTGGGCGGACGTGGCGGCGCTGGGGAGCTACCGCGCGATGTCGCCCGCGAGCTTCGCGGAGCTGGGCGGCACGGTGTTCTTCCTGGAGTACCAGACGTTCACGTCGGCGAGCACGCCGCTGCGGCTGTGGGCGAGCACGGACGGCGGTGCGACATGGGCGGTGCGGGCCACGTTCCAGGACCACCGGCACGGCACGGCGCTGCACTCGGACCCGACGCGGAGCGCGTTGTGGGCCACGTTCGGCAGCAGCAGCACGCAGGCGGCGGTGGTGCGCTCCACGGACGGGGGCCGCACCTGGACGAAGGTGATGGGCGGCTACGCGGCCAACGCGGTGACAGGGACGGTGTTGTCGGGAGGGGAGCTGCTGCTGGGGCAGTCCACGCTCTACGAGCCGGAGCACCCGAAGCTCTTGCGCGTGTACGCGAGCGGAAGGGTGGACGCGCTAATGACGTTGCCGGGGCCGGCGTACTCGCTGGACGCGCTGACGGGAGGCGGCTTCGTCCTGGGAACGGCGAGGGCGGACGTAGGGGACGTGCAGCCCGCGTCGGACGTCTACGCGCGGTTGTTCACGAGCACGGACGGCGTGACGTGGCTGGAGGCCCGGAGATACGAGCGGGCCGGGAGCACATCCCTGGCCCGGGCGGAGGTCTGGGGCGTGCTGCCCAACGGAGACCTGGTGGTGCGCGCGGAGAACCTGATGGGCTTCGGAACCGGAGGAAAGGGGTTCCAGGTCCTGCGGGTGAAGCGCTGATGAACGGCGTCACGGTGGGGCGGGGTGCCCCACCGTGAGCCGGTTCGTCACGGAGGGGGCGCGGGCATCAGGTGGAAGACGTTGCCGAAATTGCCAACAGCCCAGATGTCACCGGGATTGTTTCCGGCAATGTCATACAGACTCACGCCCGTGGCTTTTGCTGTCTGCCAAGTTGTGCCATTCCAGTAATAAATATTTCCAGTCTCCGTGGTGATGTAGATGGACCTTTCACCAAAAGCTAGCACGCTCGAGAACGTCTCCCCGGCAGTGTCCGGAGGGCCAGCCTGCTGCGCCCAGGCGTTACCGCCGGTCCACTTAAGCAACGTCCCTGAGTATCCCACTGCATAAGCCAAGCGCGGTGAGACGACGTGCACTCCCTTCAACCAGGGAGTGTTGAGGGGAACCTCAGACGTTTTCCAGCTCGAATCTCCTGCGACGCGCTCAAGGATGTAACCCTTGTTTGTAGGGGTATTGACGCCGCCTACCGCGAAGAGCCGGTCAGTCAACGCTCCTGAAACGTCAAAGAGGGGCATCCCGGGCTGGTCCGTGAAGACGGCCGTATTGACGCCTCCGTCCCACTCGATGGTCCCGCCCTCGGAGCCATTGGAGGTGCTCGCGACACCAACGAGCTGGACGCCGCCGTCCGTAGGCAAACCAATCAAACCTGTGGTGGTACCGGAGGCCTGTGGGGGCTTGACCGGATTGCAACTTCCGCTGTCTGGCTTTTGAATGGATAGGATGTCGGTGTCGCCGCCAATGTATGCGGTTTCAGTGCGTGAGTCCGCCCACACGCTGTAAAGCACTCGCTCCGAGCCTCCTCCAGTGCACGTGCCCGGGAGAACTGTAAAGGTGGGAGAGTCGGGTCGCTTGACGGCTCGGGTCGAGTCATGGCCCACAACCCATACGCCTCCATCACCATAGAGCGCGATGCTGCGCAGCGCTGCACCCCCGGCGTTGATGGACTTTTCGTCCCAAGTGGTCCCATTGGGGCATGCGCCATCGTCCACGGCAGTATCGCAATTGTTGTCCTCTCCATCACAGAGTTCAGTCGCGGAGGGATAGGTGAAGGGATTGCCATCGTTGCAGTCCCCACCGGCATCGGCGACATAGGTCACGGTGCCGGTGCTGGGATCTACACACGACGTCACGTTTCCCGTGTTGCTGCCGTGCTTGTCTCCATCGCTATCCACGTACCATGTGGGAATCGTGGAAGTGGGGGGAGGCTCGCAGAGCCTGTCGACATTGGCGGAATCACATTTCCAAGTGCCGTTGGTGCACAGGTAGGTCGGATCCGTGCAGTTCTTGCCTACGTCGAAGCCTTCATCCGTGCCATTGACGCAGTTGTCATCCTTCCCGTTGCAAATCTCCGTGGCCTGGGGGTTTACGGTCTTGTCGTCGTCCTTGCAGTCATCCCGGTTGTTATCAGTGGCCTGGACGTAGCCTGCATCAGGAACTGGCGCCGACTCGGGACAGAAGATGGTGGCATCGACCCCCGTCGCTCCACGGCCATCGCCATCCTGGTCCCTCCAGTAGCGGTACGTGTCCGGGAGTACGCAACTGACGGTCAGGTCCGGGTTGCAGACGTTCTTCCCGGTGCAGTTCTTCTCTCCCGCGCAGTTTTGCCCGATCTTCAGTTCCGTCGCGCCCGATACCCCATTGCAATTATTGTCGACGTCGTTGCACAGCTCCGTGGCGCCCGGATTGATGGACTTGCCTGTTGGGGTCGGGGAGTCGTTGCAGTCAGAGCCCCCTGCTTCCCCTTGGGGGACGTAACCATCCATGTCCATGTCAGGAGCCGCGACCGTGAGGCGCAGCTCCGGGGTCTTGCCTTCCTTCCCGCTGCCCTTCGGGACGGTGATGCCCTGCTTGTTGTTGCGCACGGCGTTCCCGCCGCATTGCCCGTTCGTGGGCAGCGCTTCGAAGGCATCCGCCGTCACGGAGATGGTGGTGCCCCACTTCTCCGGCAGCAGGACGCCCACCACGATCTCGCCGTCGGGGTTGGCGTTCTTCTCGCGGACCGCGACGTCCGTCGCGAGCGTCTCCCCACTGGCGTCGTCCGTGGCCGTCACCCGCACGCAGCCCGGAACGAACTGGGTGTACGCGACCACGACCTTCACCCCGTCCTTGGGGTCCTTACAGCCCGCGAGGGCCCACAGCGGCAACATCAGCAGAAGGCGTTTCATGGGCGCGCATTCTACCGGCCCTTCTCCCCGCGTGTGAGTCCCTGACCCCCTCTTGAATCCTCAGGGATTGGCGCGGCCCTGGCCCGCCTCGGGGAAATCCGAATACACCACCGCCAGGCGGGCATCCGCCGCCAGGCTCGCCGGCGTCACCAGCTCCAGGTCCAGCGGCACCGGACCCCGGTAGCGCTCGGAAATCTCCCGCTTCAGGCCCGCCACGTCCAGGTCCCCCAACCGCTCCATCCTGCCGTACTCCACCCCCGCCCCCGCCGCGTACGCCTTGCGCACCAGCTCCGAGCAGTACATCGCCTCGTCCCCCCACCCGAAGAGCGCGTCGTACGGCTTGCCCAGGTGCCGCTTCGCCTCCGCCACCGCCCGCGCCTTCGCCGCGTCGTCCACCCCCTGCGGCCGCATCACCAGCAGCCGCCCCTTCACGCCGCGCGCCTTCCACTGCTGAAAGGGCGTGCGCTTCACCGGCTGCACGGCCTCCACCACGAACACCCCCTTCGGCGTCACCTCCACCAGCCCCACGTGCGACAGCGGGCTGTGCGTGGCCACCTGGATGGGCTTCGACTGGCGTGAGCCCGACGTCTGGAACACCACGTCCCCCGTCCGCACCTTCGCCGCCACGCCCTCCACCGCGCGCGGCGCCGCCTCCGAACCGCGGGCCACCAACCACGTCGCTCCCACCAACACGAGGGCCAGCAGCCACAGCCCCCTCACGATCCTCGCCATGCGCACGTCCCTTCCAGGGGTTGCATCCGTCCACCCACCCCCAGTGCAGCCCCGGTGCCAGCCGCCCCCGAGCCACATTTCACACACCGTGCGCCCTGGTCCCCTCCGACCCTGGGTCCGAGCGTGGTAAACCTGGGGAACCTACTTATTGCAGTGATTCAAGAATAGTGTGGCATTGTCGTAAATTTTAAGTTAGGTAGGGAGCACCCGCGATCCGGCTCTTCGGGCTCGCGGCAGAGGGGGGTTCATCGGAGGAATTCGTCGTGACCGCATCGAACTCGCCCATCCGTTGCCTGCTCTATCCGTCCCTGGGCGAGATACGAGAGCACGTGCGCGTGGAGCTGTTCGCGCGGGCGCTGTCGGAGCGGATGGGCCGCCCGGTGGTGATGTCCATGGCGCCCACCTACGAGTTCCTGGAGGCGGAGCTCGCGTCCGGCCGCGTGGAGATGGCCTGGGGCACCGCCGAGCAGTGCAACGCCTTCGAGCCGCAGGCGCGCGCGGTGCTGCGCGCGGTGCGTTCGGGCAGCTGGCACTACCACTCCGCGTTCATCTGCCGCGCGGACGCGCCGCTGACGCTGGAGACGCTGCAGGGCAAGCGCGTGGCGTGGGTGGCGCCGCGCTCCACCGGCGGGCACCTGCTGCCCGTGCGCCACCTGGAGTCGCTGGGCCTGCGCCCCGACACGCTCTTCTCCGAGCAGCGCTTCCTGGGCACCTACCGCAAGGCGCTGGAAGCGGTGCTGCGGGGCGACTCGGACGTGTGCGCGCTCTTCAGCAACCACTCGGACGCGCACGCCATGCGCGCCACACTGACGTCGTACCTGGGCGCGGACGCACCGCGGCTCATGCCGTTCCTCTTCACCATCTCCACGCTCGCGGACGGCCTCATCCTCACCAGGCGGCTGCCGGAAGCGGACGCGCAGGCGCTCATCTCCGTCCTCACCCGGATGAACACCGACGGCGCGGGCCTGGAGATGCTCATGGGCCCCTTCCGGGTGGAGGGCTTCGTGCGCTCGCCCGGGCCGGGGGCGCCCGTGTCCAGCCCGCGCCCCGCGTCCGGCGCGGAGTACCTGGCGGGCGAGCTGGACGCGGAAGGGCGCTGCCTGCGGCTGTGGTCCCCGTCCGGCCGGGCCTTCGGCCTGGACGTGCGCGGCGCGGAGGGGCGCAAGCTGGAGGAGACCCTGGGCCTGGCGGCGAGCAAGCCGCTCATGTCCCTGCTCCAGGCCGTCCTGCGGGGCGGCTCCGACGGGCGGCTGGAGTACCGGCTCAACGTGAACGGCGACGAGCGCGTCTACGCGGCGGAGATCACGCCCTGCGAGCCCTCGCCGGAGGACACGGGCGCGCGGCTGGGCCTGCTGGTGCGCGACGTGAGCGGCCTGCGCGCGCTGGAGGACCCGCTGTACCGGCTGGCGTCGTTCCCGCTGTTGCACCCGGAGCCGCTGCTGGAATTGGGCATGGACGGGGAGCTGCGGTACGCGAACCCCGCCACCCACGCGGCCTTCCAGGACCTGGTGGAGAAGGGCGCCGAGCACCCGCTGGTGCACGCGGCGCTCACCTGGGCGTGGCGGGGCGCGCCCCCGGGAGAGCCCGCGCCCACGGTGCACCTGGATGGCCGCTACTGGGAGCTCACCGTCGCGCAGCTGTGGGACCCGCCGGGCCTGCGCGTGTTCGCGCGCGACGTGACGCTGCGCAAGCAGATGGAGGCGCGGCTGTTCCAGGCGGACCGGCTGTCCGCGCTGGGGTCGCTCGCGGCGGCGGTGGGCCATGAGATGAACAACCCGCTGGCCTTCGTGCTGGCGAACCTCTCGTACATCCGCGAGGAGATGGACCGGCTGAAGCAGCCGCTGCTCGAGGGCGAGAAGGTGCCGCGCGCGGACCTGGAGGACCTGCTGTCCGCGCTGGGCGAGACGGTGGAGGGCGCCACCCGCCTCAAGCACATCGTGCAGGACCTGCGCACGCTGTCGCGCAAGCCGCCGGAGCACCGCGCCCGCGTGGCCGTGCAGCCGGTGCTGGAGAACGCGCTCAAGCTCCTGCGCGGCGAGCTGCAGCACCGCGCGCGGCTGGAGCGCGACTTCCACGACCTGCCCACGGTGGACGCGGACGAGGCGCGCCTCACCCAGCTCTTCCTCAACCTGCTGCTCAACGCCCTGCAGCAGATGGACACCCAGGACGCCGCGCACAACGTGCTGCGCGTGGCGGCCTACACCAGCGAGGACGGCGAGGTGGTGGTGGAGGTGCAGGACTCCGGCAAGGGCCTGTCCCCGGACGCGCTCGCGCACATCTTCGAGCCCTTCGCCACCGCGCGCCCCAACAGCACCGGCCTGGGCCTGTCCGTGAGCCACACCATCGTCACCGGGCTGGGCGGCACGCTGCGCGCGGAGAGCCGCGAGGGCCGGGGCACGCTGCTCACCGTCACGCTGCCGGCGGCCGTGTCCGTGGCGGAGTCCCTGCGCGCCTGCTAGAGGCGGCTCAGCCGCCGCGCTCCAGCGGCACCTCCAGCCGGGGCACGTAGTGGCCGCGCGTGCTCTCGAACAGCACCAGCCGGTCCACGCGCCCCTCGCCCCACGCCGCGCCCTGGAGCTCGCGCGCGCACGCCGCCAGGGCCGGGTCCCCGCGCGGTGGCCGGGCGCGGGCCAGCGTCAGGTGGGCGGTGTACTCGGCGTGGTCGGACCTGAAGCCCAGCGGCTCCAGCGCGCGGGCCACGTCCGCCTGGAGCGCCTTCAGCGCGGCGACGTCCCCTCGCACGTCCGCCCAGAGCACGCGCGGGTGGGAGGGCGAACCGAACGTCCCGCCCCCCGCCACCGACAGCACGAAGGGCGCGTGGTACAGCCCCACCGGCTCCAGCGCGTCGCGCAGCTCCGGCAGGCGGCCCTCGTCCACGTCCCCCAGGAACAGCAGCGTCAGGTGCACGCCCTCCGACCGCACCCACTTCGCGTCCGGCGCGAGGGCGCGCAGGCGCTCGATGCCCCGCCCGGTTTCAGCGGTGAGGGCGTCTCCCAGCGTCACGGCGGTGAACAGGCGCATCGCGTTGCTCCTCGTTGAGAACCAGCGAGAACCGGCCTCAGGGAACCTGGACGCTCCCGGCCGCGCGCGCCTTCCTCGGCCAGAGGGCATAAAGCCAGGCGGGCAGGAACACGAGGAGCTCCACGCCGCTCACGTACAGCCCTCGCGCGGACAGCATGCCCGCGCCGATGGGCGCCACCGGCAGCGGCCGCACCGGGGCGAAGACGCGCGCGTCGGAGAAGGGCCAGAAGAGGGCCGCGCCCAGCCCGCCGTCCGTGAGCGTGTCCAGGATGCCGTGGCTGGCCACCGCCGCCAGCGTCAAGAGCCCCCAGCGCGTGCCGGACTCCCCCTTCCACCGGGCCAGCGCCGCCACCGCGAGCGCCACCGCCGCCGCGAAGACGAACGAGTGCGACGCACCGCGGTGGCCCCACGTCGCCGCGTAGGGGATGCGCAGCGCGAACGCCACCACGTCCGCGTCCGGCAGGAGGGCCATCAGCGACAGGAACCCCATCACCGCCAGCCGCCGGCGCCAGGGCGCGCCCGCCCCCGTCTCATAACGCCCCAGTGCCATGCCCACGGCCACGTGCCCGATGCTCGCCATGCGCGGGACCCTAACGCAGCGGGGGGCTCGCCTGGAGAGGGGCCCACGCGTGGGGTAGCGTTCCAGGCCCATGCGGTCCCTGTTCTCCCGAGCCCAGGTCGAGTCCACCTTGCAGCGCCGCCTGGACGAGTGGCGCGCGGACGTGGGGTCCTGGCTCAACGTGACGCGCATGGTGACCACGGCGGCGTGGCTGGGGCTGGCCGTGCTGGATGACTGGCGCGTGCCGCGCGGCGTGCTGGGGGGCTACATCGCGCTGGCCGTGCTGCTGTGGGCGGGCGCGCGCCGGGTGCCCGCGCTGCTGCGGCGGCCGGCGCTGGGCGTGGCGCTCCTGGACATGCCGCTCATCTACTTCCTGCAGGAGCGCTCCATCCAGGGCTCCGCCACCGGCGCCACCACCGCGCTGCTCACCATGGGCGTGTACCTGGTGCTGGTGGTCATCGTGTCCATGGTGACGCTGTCGCGGCTCATCGTCGCGGCGGCCACGGTGCTGGGCATCGTCACGGTGGCCATGCTGACGCTGGGCGCGGGGCTGCCCGCCCCCCAGTTCCTGCCCGGCCTGGTGCTGGTGATGGTGCTCGCGTCGTCGGTGGCCTTCTTCATCAGCCGCACGGTGATGGGGCTGGTCACGGACGTGGTGCGCGAGGAGATGCAGCGCGAGCGGCTGGGCCGCTTCTTCTCCCCGGAGGTCGCGCGGCGCATCTCGCAGAAGGGCCCCGACGGCGAGGCGGGCGAGCACCGCGAGGTGACGCTGCTCGTCTCCGACATCCGCGGCTTCACGTCGCTGTCGGACCGGATGGAGAGCCCCCAGGTGGTGGCGCTGCTCAACGAGTACCTGTCGCGCATGGTGGAGGTGGTGTTCCGCCACGGCGGCACGCTCGACAAGTTCATGGGCGACGGCATCCTCGCGTACTTCGGCGCGCCCCTGGAGCAGCCGGGCCACCCGGCCGCCGCCGTGGCGTGCGCGCTGGCCATGCTGGAGGCGCTGGACACGCTCAACCAGGAGCGCGCCGCCCGGGGCGATTCCCCGCTCAGCATCGGCGTGGGCGTGCACACCGGCCGCGTGGTGGTGGGCGCGGTGGGCAGCGAGCAGCGCCGCGAGTACACCGTCATCGGCGACGCGGTGAACCTGGCCAGCCGCATCGAGGGCCTGACGAAGAAGGTCGGCGCCCCGGTGCTCGTCTCCCACGCCACGCGCGAGCGCTGCCTGGACGCCTTCGACTTCGAGGCCGCCGCGCCGCTGCCCGTCGCGGGCAAGCCGGAGCCCGTGGCCACCTTCCTGCCCCGGAAGCGGCCCCTGCTCGCCGCCAGCTGACGCGCTGAAATGACAACGGGGCCGGGAGTCGCCTCCCAGCCCCGCGGATGACACGGACGCGAAGCCCGGGTCAGTACGCCTTGGAGAACACGATGCGGCCGGGCGACGGGTTGCCGGTCATCACGCACTTGCCCGGCTCCTGCTTGAGGCTGAACGGGCGGCAGCGGGTGGTGAGGCCCGTCTCCTCCTTGATGCGCGCCTCCGTCTTCGGGTCGCCATCCCAGTGCGCCAGGAGGAAGCCGTCCTCCGCGCGCGCCTTCAGCTCCTCGTAGGAGTTGACCTCGAAGGTGTTCGCGTCGCGGAAGGCCTTCGCCTTCTGGAACAGGTCCTTCTGCATCTGGTCCAGCATCGCCTGGGCCTTGGCGACGGCCTCGTCCAGGGACACGAACTCCTTCTGGCGCAGGTCGCGGCGCACCATCACGCACGAGCCCTTGGCCAGGTCCTTGGGCCCCAGCTCGATGCGCAGACACGTGCCGATGAGCTCGTGCTCGTTGTACTTGAAGCCCGGGCCCTTCGTTTCGTCGTCGTCCACCACCACGCCCAGGCCCGCCTTGCGCAGGTCCGCGGCCAGCGCGTGCGACTTCTCCATCACCTGCGTCTTCTCCGCGTCCGTCGCCTTGCCCGCGATGGGGATGATGACCACGTGCGTGGCGGCGATGCGCGGCGGCACCACGAGGCCCGCGTCATCCGAGTGCGTGAGGATGAGCCCGCCGATGAGGCGCGTGGAGGAGCCCCACGACGTCTGCCACACGTGGTGCACCTTGCCGTCGCGGCCCTGGAACGTGGTGTCGAAGGCCTTGGCGAAGTTCTGGCCCAGGTTGTGGCTGGTGCCCGCCTGGAGCGCCTTCTTGTCCTGCATCATGGCCTCGATGCTGTACGTGCGCAGCGCGCCGGCGAACTTCTCCGACTCCGACTTGCGCCCCGGCAGCACGGGCATGGCCATGTAGTCCTCCGCGAACGTGCGGTAGACCTCCAGCATCTGCAGCGTGCGCTCCTCCGCGTCCGCCTCCGTCTCATGGCAGGTGTGGCCCTCCTGCCAGAGGAACTCCGTGGTGCGCAGGAACAGGCGCGTGCGCATCTCCCAGCGCATCACGTTGGCCCACTGGTTCACCAGGAGGGGCAGGTCCCGGTAGCTCTGGATCCACTTGGAGAAGCTGCGGTTGATGATGGTCTCGGACGTGGGCCGGATGACGTACGGCTCCTCCAGCTTCTGGCCGCCCGCGTGCGTGACGACCGCCAGCTGCGGGTTGAAGCCCTCCACGTGCTCGGCTTCCTTCTTGAGGAAGGACTCCGGGATGAGCAGCGGGAAGTAGGCGTTCTTCACGCCCGTGTCCTTGAACATCTTGTCCATCGTCCGCTGGATGTTCTCCCACAGCGCGTAGCCGTTGGGGCGGATGACCATGCAGCCCTTCACGTCCGAGTAGTCGGCGAGCTTCGCCTTCTGGACCAGGTCGACGTACCACTCGGAAAAGCCCTTCTCGCGGGGCGTGAGCTTCTCGGCCATGTGCTGGGCACCTTGCTTGGGGATGGAAAGAGGGGGGTTGCCTACGATGGGATGTTCCGGAAATCAACGCCGGACCGAGGCCGGACTCGTCCCCCGAACGCCGTCCGTGCTTGGAGAAGGACCCGCCATGCCTACGCCCCCTGACACCGCGCCCCGCGGGCTCGCCGACGACGTCCACGTGTTCGAAGCCCCCTTCTCCTTCTACGGCGTCCCCGTGGGAGGCCGGATGACGGTCCTCCGCCTGCCGGACGGCGGGCTGTGGGTGCACTCGCCCGTCGCCTTCACGCCGGAGCGGAGGGCCGCCGTGGAGGCCCTGGGGAAGGTGCGCTTCCTCGTCGCCCCCAACCTCATGCACCACGTGCACCTGCCGGACTGGGCCGCGGCCTTCCCCGACGCCCGCGTGGTGGCGCCCGCGGGGCTGCGCGTGAAGCAGCCGGCGCTCCGAATCGACCAGGAGCTGGACGACACGCCCGACCCCGCCTGGGCCCCCGTGCTGGACCAGATGCACGTGCGCGGCATGCCCCAGCTCAACGAGTTCCTCTTCTTCCACCGCCCCAGCCGCACGCTCCTCGTCACCGACCTGGCCTTCCACTATCCGCGCGCGGAAGGCCTGCGGCAGCGCGCGTACCTGCTGCTGGACGGCGTCCTGGGGAAGTTCGCGGCCCCGCGCTTCCTGCGCCTCGTCACGAAGGACCGGGAGGCCGCGCGCGCCGCGCTTCAGCGTGCGCTGAGGTGGGACGTGGAGCGCGTCGTCGTCTGCCACGGCCAGGTGCTGGAGCACGGCGGCCACAAGGCGCTCCACGACGCCTTCACCTGGCTGTAGGGCGCGGTACGCCCAGCCCCCGCGTCATAGAGGAGTGTCGCCTGCTGCACTCCTCGCCGCGCTGCGCTAGAAGGGAGCCCCCTTGTCTTTCCTGATTTCCCCCCAGGAGGTTCCATCCATGCGGTCCATTCTTTCGTCCGTGGGCGCGGTCGCGGTGTGCCTTGTCGCGGGCTCCGCGTTCGCCAACTCCACCGGCATCAGCGGGCGCAGCGGCAAGCAGAACGGCGTGTCCTGCACCGCGTCCGGCTGCCACGGCGGCGGGACGAGCAACCCCACCGTGACGCTGGAGGGCCCCACGGCGCTGAAGGCGGGCGAGACGGGCCAGTACTCGCTGGTCATCAGCGGCGGCCCTGGCTCGAAGGCGGGCATGAACGTGGCCACGGACGGCGCGACGCTGACCGCGGGCTCGGGCACGAAGGTGCTGAACGGCGAGCTGACGCACACCCTGCCCAAGGGCTTCACCAGCGGCTCGGCGCGCTTCGACTTCTCGCTGGTGGCCCCGGCCACCAACGGCACCTACAAGGTCTACGCCGCGGGCAACTCCGTGAACGGCAACAGCGACGCCACGGGTGACTCGCACGCCAACGCCACGCTGGACGTCGTCGTCACCGGCGGCACCGACCCCGTCCCCCCGAAGGATGACGAGGGCGGCTGCTCCGCGGCCACCAGCGGCGCGCCGGCGGTGCTCATCGCCGTGTTCGCGGCGCTGGCCGCGCGCCGCCGCCGCCGTGACACGCAGGGCTGAAGCCCGGCTGCCCTCCAGCCGTGCCCCGGGGGGCGGGACGACAGCGCGAGGGCGGGCGGCCTACCATCGCCCCCCTTGATGCGAACAAGCCCCCTCCTGACCGCGCTGTTCGTCGCGGGATCGCTGGCCTGTGCCTCCGGTCCCGCGGTGCGTCCCACCCTGTCCTCGGGCGTCACGCCCGTCGCCGCGGCCCCCAGGGCCGCGCGTGACGCGGGCGCCCTGCGGGTGATGACCTTCAACATCCAGTCCGGCCTCAAGGGCCTGGAGCGGGTGGCGGACGTCATCCGCCAGGAGTCCCCGGACGTCGTCGCGCTGCAGGAGGTGGACGTGGGCTCCACGCGCGCGCACGGCGAGGACCAGGTGGAGCGGCTGTCGGCGCTCACCGGCCTGAAGTACCGCGCGCACTTCGGCACCACGCGGCTGTACGGCGGCGCGTACGGCATCGCGCTCCTGTCGCGCTACCCGCTGGCGTCGCTGGCGCAGTACCCGCTGCCCACGCCCCGGGGGGCGGAGCCGCGCACGCTGGCGCACGCCGTGCTGGACGTGGACGGGCGCGAGGTGAGCGTCTACGCCACGCACCTCATCCGCCGGCCCTTCAACGGCGCGGCGCGCGTGCGCCAGAGCGTCTTCATCTCCCAGCTGCTGGCGAAGGACGACCGGCCCCGGCTGCTGATGGGCGACCTGAACGACGACCCGGACTCGCGCCCGGTGCGCCTGCTGCGCCGCCAGCTCCAGGACGTGGCGCGCGTCACGCGCTCCGACGGGACGGGCACCTACCCGATGCCGCTGTTCCTGCCGTCCCTGCGCATCGACTACGTGATGGCGTGTGGCGCGTTCACGCCGGTGTCCACGCGCGTGCTGCGCGTGGGCGTGTCCGACCATTACCCGGTGGTGGCGGACCTGCGGCTCCAGCCCGCCGCCGCGCCCGTCGTGGCCCCGGCCGGCGCGGCTCCCGCTGGCGCCGCCACGGCCGCCGCGGCGCCCTGAAGTCTCCCAGGTCCTACGGGGCGGCGGTGGGCAGGGTGAAGCGGTAGAGGACCTCCAGGTCCCCCTTGCTGAAGCCCTTGAGGACCTCGTGGTGGATCTCCTTGCGGCCGCTCAGGTACGCGAGGCCGCCGGCGGCGAAGCCCATCACGGCGAGCTCGAAGTAGACGTGCGGCCGGGGCACGCCGGTGATGCGCAGGTCCACGGTGTCGCCCTGCAGCTGCGCGGTCAGCTCGCCCTCGGTGAAGTAGCCCTTCCAGATGCCGGGGGTGAAGAGGGCGAAGCGGCGGAAGTCGTCCTTGCCGAACATCGTCTTGAGCTGGCCCTGGCTCAGCGCGTACTCGGCGGATTTGACGCCGTATTGCCAGTAGGCCTTGGTGTCGCCGCCGTAGAAGCGCTGGGTCATGGCCTCGTTGAAGCGCAGGAAGGCATCCGCCGGGATGCGCGACACGGGCATGATGAGCTGTCCGAAGATGGGGTCCCGCTTCGCCTGCTCCGCGACGAAGGCCTTCCAGGCCGGTTCGCCGAAGGCCTGCACCATCATGGTCTGCCGAGCCAGGAATGCGACGCCTTTGACATCCATCCGTATGCCTCCCACCGGCCGCTCCGGGTTCGCCGCGGACCCCGGCCGTGCGTATTTCGCATTGTGTCTCCGAGACCACCCGCTGGGCGATACGCATCGTGACAATTCACCGGGTCGTCCGTCGGTCCAGGACGGCGAAACCTGTTATCGCGGACACACTGCTTCACTGAAGGTGTATCCGGGGCCGCGGGATGTCCGGTGCAGGACTAGGGTCCCGGCGGTGCTGCCCCTTGCCCTCCTTCCCAGACCCGGACGTGCGCGCCGGACGCTGCTCCTGTGCGCGGGCGTGCTCACGGGCGGTGTGTTCGGGCTCGCGTGGTGGGTGGCCCGCTTCGGCCAGCGCGAGCACGTGGGCGCAGCGGACGCGCTGGTGGTGCTGGGCGCGCGGGTGTTGCCGGGCGGTGTGCCGTCCGGCGCGCTGGTGGCGCGCGTGGAGCACGCCGTGGCGCTGTACCAGCGGGGCGTGGCGCCGTGGCTGCTGCTGTCCGGCGGCGCGGGCGCCCATCCGCCGTCCGAGGCGCGCGTGATGCTCGGGCTGGCGGTGGCGGCGGGCGTGCCCGCGTCCGCGTGCGTGCTGGAGGAGGACAGCCACTCCACGGAAGGCAACGCGCGGTTCAGCGCGCGGCTGCTGCGGGAGCGTGGGGCACGGCGCGTGGTGGTGGTCTCCGACCCGTATCACCTGCTGCGCGCGCGGCAGTGCTTTCGGCGCGAGGGGCTGGAGGTGGCCACGAGTCCGGCGCCCATCGCCGGGCGGATGCGCGCGCGGGACCGGGCGTACTGGACGGTGCGCGAGGCGTTCGCGCTGCTCCTGCACCCGCGCCTCCTGCTGGCGAGGGCACCCGGCGGGCGCTGAGGCCGCGTGGGAGGCGCTTCAGGTCCCGGACGCGGGGGCGTCCGGCGTGTCCAGCTTCAGGAGCACCTTCTCCAGGACGCGGAAGAGGGCCTGGCGGTCCTCGGAGTCGAGCATGCCCATGACCACGCCCATCGCGCGGTGCATGGAGCGGTCGAGCTTGGCGAAGGTCTGCTTGCCCTTGTCGGTGAGCCGGCAGCGCACGACGCGCCGGTCGGTCTCTCCGCGTTCGCGCTGCAGGTGGCCTTCGCGTTCCAGACGGTCCACGACGCCGGTGACGGTCTTCTCGGTGACGCCCAGTCGCTTGGCCAGCTCGCCCATGGTGAGCGAGCCATCCAGGCCCAGCCACAGCAGGGCGTGCACCTGGGGCGGCGTGAACTGGAGCTGCTCGCAGGTGCTGGCGATGGGGTCACGGAGCGAACGGCGACGCCCCAGCGAGAACATCAACTCCTGCATGCGGTCGACGTCCTTCGAGAGCGCTTCATCCTCTTTATGGATATTCCGTGACACAGAGTATTCATTAGCGGCGAGGTGCGTGCGGGTCAACTTGTAGGCTGCCAGAACATCTGGAGGTCCAGGCGATGCGACGTGCATGGTGGGGGCTGTTGCTGGCGTGGCTGTCGGTGTCGTCGGCGCGGGCGGAGGAGGTGCTGGTGTTCGCGGCGGCGAGCACGACGGACGCGCTCCAGGCGCTCGCGCCCGCGTTCCAGCAGGCGTCGGGGCACCGGGTGCGGTTCGCGTTCGG
The DNA here is from genome assembly GCF_042231735.1 of Corallococcus exercitus. Lineage (GTDB taxonomy): Bacteria > Myxococcota > Myxococcia > Myxococcales > Myxococcaceae > Corallococcus > Corallococcus exercitus_B. The sequence goes on along the minus strand of NZ_CP102577.1, from coordinate 5,846,150 downwards.
TGCGTCGAGTGACCTGGCACGTCAGGTGGTGGCCGGGGCTCCCGCGGATGCCTTCCTCTCCGCCGACGAGGCGAAGCTGGACCTGGTCGACCGGGCGGGGCTCGTGCAGGCGGGCTCGCGGGTGGACCTGCTGTCCAACCGGCTGGTGGTGGTGGTGCCGGTGGGGTCCGCGGTGAAGGTCACCGGGCCGGCGGACCTGAAGGGGCTCAAGCGGGTGATGCTGGCGGAGCCGGCGGCGGTGCCGGCGGGCGTGTACGCGAAGGCGTGGCTGACGAAGGCGGGCGTGTGGGCGGACGTGGCGCCGCGCGTGGTGCCGGCGTTGGACGTGCGGGCCGCGCTGGCGGCGGTGGAGGCGGGGAGGGCGGACGCGGGCGTGGTGTACGCGACGGACGCGGTGAACTCGAAGAAGGTGCGGGTGGCGTTCACGGTGCCGGAGGCGGACGCGCCGCGCATCGTGTATCCGGTGGCGGCGCTGACGCGGGGCAAGGCACCGGAAGCGGGGCTCGCGTTCGTGCGCTTCCTCCAGACGGAAGCCGCGCGGAAGGAGTTCCGCCGGTGGGGCTTCCTGGACGTGAGTGCGGCGAAGGCCGTGCCGTCCGGAGCTCGCGGTGGGACGCCAGACGCGGGCAGGGAGCACCCATCGCCGTGATGGATGAGGGACTGACAGGGCTGGTGCTGTTCACGGTGGCGGTGGCGGCCCTGTCCACGGCGCTCATCCTGGTGCCCGGCGTGGCGGCGGCGTACGCGCTCGCGCGCTGGAAGGGACCGGGGCGCGGCGTGGTGGAGACGGTGCTGGCCCTGCCGCTGGTGTTGCCCCCGACGGCGGTGGGCCTGGTGCTGCTGGAGTTGCTCGCGCGGGACTCGGTGTTGGGGCGGCTGCTGGATGCGATGGGCGTGGAGGTGGTGTTCACGCCGAAGGCGGTGGTGCTGGCGAGCGCGGTGATGGCGTTCCCCCTGCTGGTGCGCTCCGCGCGCGCGGGCTTCGAGGAGGTGGATCCCCGGCTGGTGGCGGTGGCGCGCACGCTGGGAGACACGCGCACGGGGGCCTTCTTCCGGGTGACGTTGCCGCTGGCGTGGCGCGGGGTGCTCACGGGCGCGCTGCTCGCGTTCTCACGGGCGCTGGGCGAGTTCGGCGCGACAGTGCTGGTGGCGGGCAACATCCCGGGACACACGCAGACGCTGTCGCTGGCCATCTTCCAGCGCACGCAGCTGGGGCAGGACGCGGAGGCGCTGAGGCTCGCGGGCGTGGCGGTGGTGCTCGCGTTCGGGGCCATGTACGTGACGGAAGTGGTGACGCGGCGGCGCGGGGCCCGGGGGCTCGCGTGATGGAGCTGTCGCTGCGGCTGCCCCTGGCGCGCTTCACGCTGGAGGTCGAGGCACGCTTCACGTCCGCGTCGGTGACGGTGCTGGGCCGCTCCGGCTCCGGGAAGACGTCGCTGCTGGAAGTGCTCGCGGGCCTGCGCCGAGGCGCGACAGGCCGCATCGTGGTCGATGGCCGCGTGCTCCTCGACACCGCCGCCGGTGTGGACGTGCCTCCCGAAGCGCGCCGCATGGGCTACGTGCCTCAGGACGCATTGCTCTTTCCGCACCTCACCGCCGGACAGAACGTGCGCTTCGGCGTGCGCGCCGGACGGCCTTCGCGCGTGGACGAAGCCGTGCACCTGCTGGAACTGGAGCCCCTGCTGCACCGCTACCCGGTGACGCTGTCCGGAGGCGAGAAGCAGCGGGTCGCCCTGGCGCGTGCGCTCGCCACCGACCCCGCGCTGCTGCTGTTGGACGAACCCCTGGCCGCGCTGGATGTCGCGTTGAAGGAGCGCGTGCTGCCCTACCTCTTGCGCGTGCGCGACGAAGCCCATGTGCCGCTGCTCTACGTGACCCACCAACTCGGCGAAGCCCGAGCCCTGGCCCGCGAGGCCCTGCTGCTGGACGGCGGCGCCGTGAAGGCCGTGGGCCCCGCGGACAGGGTGCTGGGCACGGTGGCGCGTGGCCTGCTCACCGGCGAGCCCGAGGAGAACATCCTTGAAGGCACCCTGGAACATCCCGGCTCCGGAGGCACGCGGCTGCGCGTCACGGAGGGCCTGTCGCTCTGGGTACCGGACGCGCCGGAGCTGCCCCACGGCACCCGCGCCGCCTACGCCGTGCCCGCCGAGGACATCCTCCTCTCCACCGGCCCCCTCACCGGCATCTCCGCGCGCAATGTGCTCGAAGGCACGGTGACGAAGCTGGAGGACGCGGGAGCAGGGGAGTGCGCGACCCACGTGGACGTGGCGGGCGTGCACTGGGTGGTCCGCCTCACGCATGCCGCCGTGCGCGAGCTCCACATCGCACCGGGCCTGCGCGTGTACCTCGCGGTGAAGTCCTCCGCCTGCCGCCGCCTGGTCATGTCGCGCACGGCTTCACCCGCGATGTCCGGTGGGGGCGTGACCTGACGTCTCACGGTCGTCCCTTGCAGGAGAGACCGTGATGGAGCTGTACGCCTACACCTATGTCGGGCCCGAGGAGATCCGCCGCGCCGTGAAGGCGCATCCGGCCGGCGCTCCCATCCGCGCCCGGAAGGACCTCGACCGCTGGCTCCAGGAACATCCGGAAGCCAGCGAGGAGGGCGCGACCTGGGTCGTGGACCTCACCGGCTGCCTGCGGTTGGCGCCCCGCCGGTCGGAACACGTCGCGTGCGCGGGAGGCGAGGAGGTGCTGGCGGCGGGCGAACTCCACTTCCAGCGAACAGCGACGGGGTGGGACGTCGCGGGAGCCTCGAATCAATCGACGGGCTACTGCCCGGACACGGACTGCTGGGACGCGCTCGCGCTCGCATTGACCAGGGCCGGCCTTCGCGGTCCTCCGGGCTTCACCTCCGCCATCACCTTCAGGCGGTGCACCCGATGCGGCGAGCTCAACCTGGTGAAGGAACAGTGGTTCGTCTGCACCTTCTGCGACGCGGACCTGCCAGCCCTCTGGAACGTCGCCCCACGAAGACGCGTGGTCGTGGATTAGTCCCCGCGCGCTTCGGCTTCGAAGCGCCGGTGCGCGGCTTCCATCCGCTCCAGCGCTTCCCGGAGCTCGCGCTCGATGTCCTCGCGCTGGGACTGCATCAAGTCTTCCGGAAACCCCATGCGCTCCAGCAGGTTCAGCTGCATGAAGAACGTCTCACACGGCCAGGGGCCGCCCGCGCGATCCAGGTACTGGCCTCCCTGAAAGAGGAAGTCTCCCCAGGAGAGCGACCCGTTGCGGTAGCGGAGGAACAGGCTCGCCAGGTGGTCCGCATCCGCCGCGCGGTCTTCCTCGGGAGTGGCTGGAGACGGAAGCATCGGGATGTTGCGGATCAACCCCAGCGCCGTGTCGGCGTCCGGTGCCGTGCACAGCTCCAGCAGCCAGAGGGGTGAGTCGTCCAGCTTCATCACCCATGCGTCCGCCCAGGCGATGAGCTGCTTCAGCCCGACGAGCCCCATCTCCACCATCACGCCGATCCGCACGACGGCGACCATGTCGAACGGCGTGCCGTCCCTCACCGCTTCGCTCCTGCCTTCTTCGCAGCGCCACGCCCCGCCGTCTTCGCGTGGTAGCCCTCCACGCGCATGCCCAGCTCATGCACCACGGACATCGCCGTGTCCTGCGGGATGCGCGTCTCCTTCAGCTTGTTCCGCGCCGGGTCCAGCACCAGGCCCGTGGCGCCGGAGAAGTCCGTCCGGGTGAGCGTGCAGCCGCGGAAGTTGCTGCCGGTGAGGTCCGCGCCGGTGAAGTCCGCGTCCGTCAGGTCCATGTCGAAGAAGTTCGCCTCGCGCGCCACGCAGCGCACGAAGGACGTCTGGCGCAGGCCCAGCCCCACGAACGAGCTGTAGGGCATGGCGCACTCCTCGAAGTTCACCTCCGGGTTCGCCGCCACGCCCGTCCAGTCAATGCCCATCAGCTTCGAGCCCTCGAAGCGCACGTCCCGCAGCCGGATGGCGTTGAAGTTCGCGCGCGTCAGGTTGCAGCCCTGGAACACGCACACCTCCAGCAGCGCCTCCTTCCACCGGCTCTCCTGCAACTCACAGTTCAGGAAGGTGCACCGGTAGAACTCCTTGTCACCCAGGTCGACGCGCTGGAGGTCCAGTCCCTCGAAGGTCTCGTTCTCGAAGGAGTCCTCCTGCTGGAGCCGCTTCACCACCGCGCTGTCGTCCTGGGCCATGCCCGGCGTTATACCGGAGCGAAGGACCCGGTGGCCGTGAGAGCGCACCGGGTCCTCCACCGTCTTCACGCTACTTGGCCACCAGCACCAGCACGCCCCGGCCGCACAGGCCGTAGGTCGCGGCCTCGCCGCCAATCAGGTCCGCGGCGCCCGGGTTGAGCAGCACCTGATCCGCGCCCCGGCTCTCGATCCACGAGCAGGTGTCCGTCACGCGGTACCACTGCTTCCCGTTGCCCGGCCAGGGCAGCGAGAAGTTCACCGCGGCGGACCAGCCGTTGTACGCGACGTAGATGGCGCTCACCGTCTCACCGGAGAACTCCGACGCGTCGATGCGGTAGGCCAGCGCGTGGTTGCCCGAGCTGTTGAAGTACGTCGCGTCCGGAACGAAGCCGTCCGGCTTGAACCAGCGGTGCTGCTCCATCACGTTCCCGTTGTTGTCCACCGCGCTGTAGAAGGCGGCCGGGCGCAGGGCGGGGTGCGCCTTGCGGAACGCGATGAGGTTCTTGGCGAACAGGCGGAAGTTGGACTGGTCCGCGCTCCACGCGTAGTCCAGCCAGTTCTTGTTCGAGTCCAGGTTGTACACGTTGTTGTTGCAGTACTGCGTGCGCAGGAACTCGTCACCGCCGGTAATCATCGGCACGCCCGCGCTGAGCATCAGGAACGCCAGGCCGTTGCGCGCCGCCTGCCGCTGGAGCACCGCGCTGCCGCCCTGGTCCCAGCTGTGGTTGTTGTCCTCGCCGCCGTCGGACGGGCCGTAGGGCCACGGCTGGCTGTTGTTCTTGCTGTTGCACGAGTACAGGTCCTTCAGGGTGAGGCCGTCGTGGGCCACCATGAAGTTCACGGACGCGGCCGGCTTGCGGCCGTCATCGAAGTACAGGTCCGACGAGCCCGCGAAGCGCGTGGCCAGCTGCCCCGGCGTGATGTTCTCCACGCCCATCTGGTTCTGGTCCTTGCGGAGGGTGTCGCGGAACGCGCCGTTCCACTCGCGCCACTTCGCCGGGAAGTTGCCCACCTGGTAGGAGTTGCCGCCAATGGCCCACGGCTCCGCGATGAAGTCCGTGCCCGCGCCGCCCGCCTCCGGACGCGGATCCAGCTGCGTGGTGATTTGGTTGAGCGCCGTGTTCGGGTTGTCGCGGTTGTACTCGAAGCCCGAGTGCGTGGCCGTCTCGTGCTCGTAGATGTTGCCCAGCACGGACGCCAGGTCGAACCGGAAGCCGTCCACGCCCAGCGTGTCCTTCCAGTACGACAGCGAATGCAGGATGACGTTGCGGGCCGTGGGGTTGAACGTGTTGAAGTTGCCGCCCACGCCCGTGTTGTCCCAGTTGAACTTCATGTCCTTCGTGAGGCTGTAGTACGTGGGGTTGTCCAGGCCCCGGTACGACATGACGTTGTACGTGCTGGGGTCGCCGCTGATCCACGCGCCGCCCTCGCCGGTGTGGTTGTAGACCACGTCCACCAGCACCTTGATGCCGGCGTCGTGGAAGGCCTTCACCATGGCCTTGAACTCGCGCGTGGGGCCGCCCGGCGTCTGGTCGCACGCGTAGCGGCGGTCCGGCGCGAAGTAGCTGAGGTTCATGTAACCCCAGTAGTTGTCGCCGGCCGTGCTCGCCACCTTGTCGTTGTTGCCGTTGTCCGTCTCATGCAGCGGCAGGAACTCCACCGCCGTCACGCCCAGCGCCGCCAGCTGCGCGGCCTTCTGTCCCGCCGTCTTGTAGGTGCCCAGACAGGCGGCATCCAGCCCGGAGCCGGTGTCCTGCTTCGTCAGGCCGCGCAGGTGCACCTCATAGACGATGTCGTCCTTGAAGGCGCGCGTGGGCTTGGTGCCGGTGGCCGTGGTGTCCGGCGCCAGCACGATGCCCTTGGGCGCGAACGGGCCTGAGTCCTTGTAGCGGTGCAGCGGGCCGGACGCGAACACCGTGGCGTCCGCGTTGGCGGGGTTCACCGGGTCGTGCGACAGCTCCAGCGCGTACGGGTCCCACAGCAGCTTGTTCGGGTTGAAGCGGTTGCCCGCCGAGTCCACGTCCGCGACGAAGCCGTGCGCGCTGTTGGTCGACGTGTTCCAGGTGGAGACGTACGTCCAGTTGGGGCCCCACGCGCGGTAGCCGTAATAGACGGTGCCGGTGACGCCGTAGCTGTTCTTCAGCGTGGAGACGGAGGCGGTCTTCGACCAGACGTTGGTCGTCGCGTTCTTCGTCATCACGTACGTCACGGCGGGCGCCGCGCCCTGGGCCGTCTTGTAGATCCACAGCTCGATGCGCGTGGCGCGCGACGAGTACACGTTGAAGTGGATGTTGGCCTGCGTGGCGTCGTACTTCGCGCCCAGCGTCCAGGTGAGCAGCTCCTGCTCGCGCTGCGCGGTGTCCTCCACGGCGGGCGCGGAAGGAACGGGGGCTGTGTCAGGCGTTTCGGAGGCGGCGCAGGAGACCAGCGCCGAGGCGAAGCCCGCGGCGACGAGAGGATGCCACCGCGTGAGCCAGGGGCTCCGGCGGTGACGACGGGGAGGGGTCATCATGGATGTGGCTCCAGACGCGGCAAGCGAGGTTCACGACCGCTGCAAGGCCACCGGGCCCGCGACTGCCCGGGGCCCGAACGGTTCACCACCCCCACGGCGGTCAAGTCAACCGCACGTCCCCCCACCCGCGCCCCTCCGCGCGCCCCCGTACAACGCTGGACATGACCCGGCGCGTCAAGGCGCCGGGACGCAGGTCTTGTTGGCCCCACAGACCAGGTCGCGGGCGCAGTCCTCGTTGCCCACGCACTTCGTGCCCTCGGTGCAGTCGTAGCCGCTGCCGCCGCTCATCCCGTTCACCTTGAAGGTGTTGTTGGTGATGCGCTCGGTCATCGCCTGGTTGCCGATGGAGCCCTGGAGCTTGTGGGTGAGGTTCACGGTGACGGAGTTGGGGGCGACGGTGGCCTCGATTTCGAACGGCTCCGGCACGGAGTTGATGGCGTCCGTGATGAGCAGGGCGATCTGCGCCGCGGGTGTGTTGTTCTCCACGATGACCCGCTGGTTGGCGCTGTTGCTGAGAACGCCGTTGCGGTCGATCTCGAACTTGACCGGCTCGTTGATGCCGTCGCTGATGGTGAACGTCTCGCCGTCCTTCATGTCCGTGCTGCTGGAAGCCGTGATGGTGCCGGTCGCCACCTGGAGCGTCTTCGCCTTGCAGTTGGCGCTGCAGGAGCCGCAGACCAGGGTGTTGCCGTCGTCGCAGACCTCGTTCGCGTTGTTGGAGTCCTTCACGCCGTCGCCGCAGACGTTGCCGTCGAGCGTGAGGACCGCCTTGCAGGTGTCGCTGCACTTCTCGCAGCTCGCCGTGCCGTAGGGGCAGGCGGTCTCCGAGGTGGTGTTGCCGTCGTCGCAGACCTCGTTCGCGTTGTTGGAGTCCTTTACGTTGTCGCCGCAAACGTTGCCCGTGCGCGACACCTTCGCCTTGCAGTCGAAGCGGCACACGTTGCAGTTGCGGGTGCCGTACGGGCAGGCGTCCTCCGTCTCGGTGTTGCCGTCGTCACAGACCTCGTTCGCGGTGCTGAGGTCCTGCACGTTGTCCCCGCAGATGTTGCCTTCGAGCGTGAGGACCCGCTTGCAGTCGTTGCTGCACCGCTGACAGCTCGCCTCGCCGTAGGGGCAGGTGCTCTCCGAGGTGGTGTTGCCGTCGTCGCAGACTTCGTTGTCCAGGTCCCTCACGCCGTCGCCGCAGGTGTTGCCCTTGCGCGGCAGGCTCTCCTTGCAGTCGAAGCGGCACACGGAGCAGTTGGCGGTGCCGTAGGGGCAGGCCTCCTCCGTGTCGGTGTTGCCGTCGTCACAGGCCTCGTTCGTGGCGTCCTTCACCTTGTCGCCGCAGACGTTGCCCTTCAGCTCGAGCGGCAACTGGCAGTCGCCGCGGCACGCCTGGCAGGTGGCGGTACCGTAGGCGCACACGGTCTCCGTCTTCGTGTTGCCGTCGTCACAGGCCTCCGGGCGCTCCGGCCCGTTGACGTTGACCACGTTGTCGCCGCAGACGTTCGGCTTGCAGGTGCCCAGGCAGTCGTCGTCGTCGAGCGTGTTGCCGTCGTCACACTGCTCCTTCGCCGCCGTGTTGGTGAGGCCGTCGCCGCAGGCGGTGGGGGTGCAGTCGTTGTCACAGAAGGCCGAGTTCGGGCCGTCGTCACACAGTTCGTTCGCCGCGGTGTTGAGGATCCGGTCGCCACAGGCCGCGGGCGTGCAGTCCGCGTTGCAGGTGCGGGAGTTGCCCGCCGTGTCGCACAGCTCGTTGCTCGTGATGTTGGCGAAGCCGTCGCCGCAGAAGGCGATGGTGCAGTCCAGGTCGCAGGTGGGGCTGTTGGCGGGGCCGGGATTGTCGCACTGCTCGCCCGCCGACGTGTTCACCACGCCGTCGCCACACTTGCGCAGCGTGCAGTTGGCGTTGCAGTAGGCGGACTCGCCCTTGTCGTCGCACTGCTCGCCCGCGGTCCGGTTGATGATGCCGTCGCCGCAGACGCGCACGGTGCAGGTGCTGTTGCAGGTCGCGGACTCGCCCTTGTCGTCGCACTGCTCCTCACCGTCGCGGACGCCGTTGCCGCAGCCTTCCGCGGAGCGGCAGTCCGCGCTGCAGCCGTCCTCGCTGACGTTGTTGCCGTCGTCGCAGATTTCACCCTTGATGGTGTCGACGACGTTGTTGCCGCACGACTCGTCGGACTTGCAGTCGGAGCTGCACCCGTCGCCGTTGACGTTGTTGCCGTCGTCGCACTTCTCACCCTTGGCGGTGTCCACGTAGCGGTTGCCGCAGCTCTCCAGGGAGAGGCAGTCCGCGCTGCACCCGTCGCCGCTGACGGTGTTGCCGTCGTCGCAGCGCTCCTCCTTGGTGGGGTCGGTGTACTTGTTGCCGCAGACCTCGGTGGACAGGCAGTCCGCGCTGCAGCCGTCGCCGCTGGCGTTGTTGCCGTCGTCGCACTTCTCGCCCACGGCCGTGTCCATGACGCCGTTGCCGCACAGCTCATTGGACAGACAGTCCGCGCTGCACCCGTCGCCGTCCACGGTGTTGCCGTCGTCGCACTTCTCCTTCGTGGCCAGGTCCACGACGTCGTTGCCACACGTCTCGGTGGACTTGCAGTCGCGGCTACAGCCGTCGCCGTCCACGACGTTGCCGTCGTCGCACTGCTCGCCGTCCTGGACGGCGCCGTCGCCACAGTCCGTGGAGATGCAGACGTCCTGGCTCGCGGCGCACCTCAGCCCCTCCGGACAGACGAGCCCGGAGGCGCAGTCCACGGTCGTGGGCTGGAAGCAGGAGGTGAGCAGCAGCAGCGGCGCGGCCATGAGCAGCAGGGCGCGCGCCACGGAGGAACCGCTGGAGGGCGGAGAGGAGGGGACGCGTGTCATGCGAAAGCCTCTAGAAACGGAACGTGGCCACGGCACCGCCCGAACCCGCGCCGAGGAGCGGCGTGACCTGCACGGTCGCCGCCTCCTGGCCCGGTTCGATGCGGTACGGCTTGGGTTGGTTGAGGACGGCGAGCACCGCGCCGGTGACGAGCACCGCACCGCCCACGGCGTACCCGGCGATGGCGCCGGTCTGCATCAGGTTGCCCTGCGAGCGCTCATCCGCGACGGCGGTGGGCGGCACGCAGCCCCCGCACTCGGCGATGCCCGACTCGAAGGCGCGGAAGTGGTCGCGGGACTGGAGGTGGAGGAAGGCGCTGCCGCCCGCCACGGCCACGCCCGCGCCCATCACCAGCCAGGGCATGGCGGCGGACCAGCGGCGCTTGTAGCGGATGAGGTCGTCGGAGGTGAAGAGCTTCAGGTCCAGCGCCGTCGTCTCACCGGGCAGGAGCGTGCGGCTCTGGTCGCTGGGCACGTAGCCCGCCATCGTCGCGACGATGCTGTGCGCGCCGGGGCGCACCAGCCCCTCGTAGCGGCCGGGGGCCACGAACAGCGTCTGGCCGTCCATCGTCACCGTGGCGCCGGGCGTGGCGCAGGTGATGTCCACGCGCGCCAGCTGCTTCTCCACCAGCGTCTTGTAGTTGCGCGCGTACTCGTACTTCTCCTTCTCCAGCGGCGCCGGCCCGTAGCGCAGCGCCGCCACCAGGTGCTCGTGCACCTCCACGGGCTGGTCCAGGTTCATCATCGCCAGCGCGAGGTTGTAGTGGATGGCCGGGTGGTCCCAGCGCGCTAGCGCCTGGCGGTACTTCTCCACGGCCTGCACGAAGATGGACTCCTTCAGGAGCGCGTTGCCCTCGCCGAACAGCGCGAGCGACGCGTCCTGGTCCGCCCTGGAGACGTCCTTCGCCCAGGGCCGGTCCTCCGGGCCGGCCGAGCCCGGCTGCGAGCCCTCCAGCGTGGTGCTGGCCTGCTCCTGCCGGGACTCCTCGGAGGACTTCGGCGAGGGAGGCGGGGGCTGGGGAAGGGACTCGGAGAGGGGCGCGTCCGAGGGCGCCACGGCGGGCGCCTGCGCGGCCTCGGCGGCGGACGGCTTGCGCCGGCGCTTTGCTCCGGTGCCGGACAGCTTCGTCGTGCCTGGGGCCTTCGACGCCGTGGACTTCTTCGGCGCGGTGGCCTTCTTCGCGGTGCCCGGCGTCTTCGCCACGCCCGCCTTGCGCGTGCCCCGGGACGCCTTCGGGGTGCCTGTGCGTGGCGCCGGCTCCTGCGCCCACGCGGGCACCGTCTCCAGCGCCAGCAGCGCCGACAACACGACCGCGGACCTGCGCATCATCCTGTTCACGTTGCTTCTCACTTCAGGACCTCGATGACCGGACTGCCCAACTGGGATTGCAGACGGGAGACGCGCTCCTTCTCCCGCTTGAGCAACGTGGAGAGTTCTTCCGCCGCGCGGAGGGCTTCCTCGCGGGCGTCGCGCGCGGAGTCGGCGCTCTCCTCGGCGCGCTTCTTGGCGAAGCGGGCGCGCAGCTGCGCCTCCTGGGCGCGCTGGAGCGCGGACACCAGCTCGTCGTTCTTGCTGAGCAGCTCCTGGTTCGCCAGCGCCACCTGCGCGTTGGCCGCCTCCGCCGCCTGCTGCGCCTTCTGGCGCTCCAGCTCCTTGGCCTGCACTTCGGCCAGCCGCTGCTTGGCCTCGGCTTCCGCGCCGCGGGCGTTGGACTCCGCGGCGCGCGCGATGATTTCGGCCGCCTGCGCCGCCTGGGCCTGACGCTCGGCCTCCTGCTGCGCGTTGCGGATGACGACGAGCGCCACCACCGCCGCCACCACCAGGAGCCCCAGGAACGTGGCGCTGCCGATGAGCAGCACCTGCTTCAGCCGCCGCCCCTTCTTCGCCTGCGCGAACACCGCCGCGAGGAAGTCCTGCTGCAGCTGGGGCAGCTCTCCCCGGTAGCGCCGCTGGAAGCGCTGGGCCTCCTCCACCAGCTCGCCGCGCCACAAGAGGTGCGCGTCGAAGTGCTTGCCCTGCCACTGCCGGGCCGCGTTGCGCAGCTGCTCCAGGAACGCGGAGTCCTCCTGGCCCTCGTCCAGCCAGCGCCGCAGCGTGGGCCAGCTGTGCAGGAGCGACTCGTGGACGATCTCCACCGTCGCGCCCGTGGCGCCGCCGCCGGTCTGCACCACCAGGAGGCGCGCCTGCACCAGGTGGTCGATGAGGCGCTGCATCTCGCCCGTGTCCTTCGTCAGCTCGCGCAGCTCGTCCAGGGACACGATGGCGCGCGTGCGCTCCGGGGTGACGAGCCGCAGGAAGAGGGCGCGCACCAGCGTGCGCTCCTGCGTGGACAGGCTCTCCAGCACGCTGTCCGCGTGGCTCGCCAGCGCGCCCGCGATGCCGCCCATGGCCTGGTAGGCGCTCTCCGTGAGCAGCCGGTTCGTGGTGTCGCGCGCCTCCCACAGCTGGGTGGCGGCGAACTGCAACAGCGGCAGCGCGCCCTGGCTGGCATCCAGGTGCTCCAGCATGCTGGCCACCATCGCGGGGCTCTCGAACTGGTAGCCCGCGCGCTCCGCCGGCTGCACCAGCGCGTCCTTCAGGCCCTCGCGGGCGGGCGCGGTGAGGAAGTAGAGCCCCTGGCTGAGCTCCGCCATGAAGCGCTCGTCCTCCGGCACCCGGTCCAGGAAGTCCGAGCGGATGGAGAGGATGACGCGGATGGGCGTGGTCGCGTCATCCGCGATGCCGGACAGGCACGCGGTGAAGGCCAGCCGCTCCTGGGCGTCCGGCACCAGCGTGTACAGCTCCTCGAACTGGTCGATGAAGAGGAGGATGCGCCGGCGCTCCCGCCGCGCGCGGCTGCGCAGCACGTTGCCCACGTAGCCGGGCTCCGCGCGCAGCCGCTCCACCAGCCGCTGCTGCTCCTGGAGGTCGTCCTCGATGGTGGTGGACGAGCTCATCAGCGGCGCGACGATGCTGGCCAGCGCCGACAGGGGATTGCGCCCGGGGCGGATGACGAGCGCCTCCCAGGGCGTGCCGGAGCGCTTGAGCACGGGCACCAGGCCCGCGCGCACGAACGACGACTTGCCCGTGCCGGACGGGCCCACCACGGCCAGCAGCGGCCGGTCGTTGATGCGGTTCACCAGCGCGGCGATTTCACGGGTGCGGCCGAAGAAGCGGTCCGCGTCCGCCTCCTGGAAGGAGCTGAGGCCCGCGTAGGGGCTCTCGTCCACGCGCAGCTCGCGGCTCATGCGGCCGGGCAGGAAGGGCTCCAGCGCGCGCAGCAGCGAGGCCGCGTCCGGGAAGCGCTCCTCCTTGCGCTTGAGCAGGCAGCGGTCCACGACGGCCGCCAGCTCCTGCGGCACGTCCGGCGCCATGCTCCTGAGCAGCGGCATCGGTTCATCCAGCATGCCCGTCACCATCAGCTGCGGGCCGCGCAGTGGATCCAACGGGTGCTTGCCCGCGAGCATGCGGAACAGCATCAACCCCACGGCCCAGATGTCCGTGCGGTTGTCCACGGCCACCCCGATGCCCCACTGCTCCGGGGACATGAAGGCCATGGTGCCCATGATGGCGCCCTTGCGGGTGAGGTTGGACACGTCCTCGCCCATGCCCTCCACCGAGTGCAGGCGCGGCTGGGCCTGGGGCCCGCCCGCGGGCGTCTCCGGCGGCTCGTCGCCCTGGAGCACCTTGGCGATGCCGAAGTCGAGCACCTTGATGGCGCCCGAGTCCGTCACGACGATGTTCTCCGGCTTGAGGTCGCGGTGGACGATGCCCTGCTCGTGGGCGCACTCCAGCGCCTTCACCACCGGCACCATCAGCTCCACCGCGCGCGCGGGCGGCAGGCGCTGGTTGCCCAGCACCTTCGTCAGCGGCTTGCCCTGGAGGTACTCCAGCACCATGAAGGGGCCGCCGGGGAACTCGCCGACCTCGTAGATGATGACGATGTTCTCGTGGCTGCACCGCGCGGTGGCGCGCGCCTCCAGGATGAAGCGCCGGGTGATGTCGGCGTCCTCGCTGTGCAGGAACTTGATGGCCACCCGGCGTCCCAGCCGCACGTCGCGCGCGAGGAACACCGTGCCCATGCCGCCGGAGCCCAGCTCGCGGATGAGCTCGTAGTGCTGCAGGCGCATGCCCGGGCGCAGCGCGTGGCCCTGGATGGACGGCCCGGTGTCGTTGCTGGTGTCACCCGTGCCCGAGCCGGTGACGGGACGCGCCGGCCCGTCCCAGGTGGACGAGGACCCCTGTTCCCTCGACGCGCCAAAGAGCGACTCCACGTCCGCGGCCTGGGTCCGGTCCGTCAGGTCCGAGGACACACCCGTCACGCCCACCGCGGAAGGACTCCGCCGCACGGCACCTGCTTCGTTTTTCATCATTGTCCGGCCACTTTTCCCGCGACGCATTCACAGCCATGGAGCGGTCCGAGCGGGTTTGCCCGGTGCATCCGTGCGCTGGGTACAGCCCCCCGGCCCTGCCACCACGGACCGAAATCATACACGGACACTGGAGCGCGGACAGTTCACCGCATTCCCCAGGAGGCGTGTCTGTTTTGACCTTGGGAGGCAGGAAGGCAGACGAGCGGAGGGTTCAACAATGTGTGACAGGCGTGCTCCGCGCGTACGGAGAGTCATTGACGCGGTCGCGGCCGGGGCCTCCAACGAAGCGCGTCACACCGTCATGGATTTCCATAACGCTGGAACTGTTCCGATGACGCGCATGGTCAATGAAGGGGTTCTCCCGAGTGAAAACCCACCGAATCCGGTAAAAATCCAATCAATCTGTTTTGCTTGATTGAAACAAGGAATCCGTGGTTATTTGGATTCCCATGGTTCCTCCCGTCCCGACCCAGACTTCCGCTCCTGGTCCTTCACGCGGGCGCGGTGCCACCCGGGTGCTGGCGGGAGCAGGCCTGGTGGCCGTGGTGGCCGCCGTGGGGTTGTTGTGGCGCGGCGGTGACGAAGTCCCGTCTCCGTCGGCGGTGACGGCTTCCGTCAAAGCCGCACGGGCGGCAGGCCTTCAGGGCGGTGGCGGGGGCGGGGGGATGGCGTCCTCCGGCGTGGAGGAGGCGGAGGCCGCGGAGCGCCGCTTCTCCGACCAGACGTGCTTCCCGGACTTGGCGCGCTTCAACGACGGCGTGACGCTGGAGACGTTCCGGGACTGGGCCGCGCCGCTGCTCGCGTCGAAGGACGCGCTCGTCCGCGACTACCTGAAGTCGAAGCTCGCGGAGCTGATTGGCGACGACGCGGGGCGGGCGGGGCAGGTGGTGGACTGGGCCCGGGACGCGCAGGGCGCGGAGTTCAAGGTGCTGCTGTCGGGGCTGCGCGAGTCGGCCGCGGTGCAGCGGCCGCAGGTCGCCGCGCGGCTCCTGGAGGCGGGGCTGGACAAGGGGCTGCCCCTGGAGCGGCGCGCGGGCATGCTCTCCGCGCTCGACTCGCAGAAGCGCCTGACGCCGGACGCGATGGACCGGATGGCGGAGTTCGCGCGCGACCCCGCGTCCGCGGAGGCCGGCTGGGCCGCCACCCGCACCCTGGGCCGCGTGATGGCGCGGGAGTCGGAGAACCTGGGCGACGCGTCGCCCTACCTCGACCGGCTCATCACCATCGCCACCGACTCGCCGGACGAGCAGATCCGCCACCTGGCCCAGACGGCGCCGCTGCACAACTCGCCCGTGCTGGACGCGAAGACCGCGGACCGCTTCGCGCGCATCCTGCAGAGCGAGGGCAACGAGGACGGCCGCGACGCGGCGGCGCAGGTGCTGGCCATGTCCTCCGACAAGGAGCAGACGCTGAAGCTGTTCGCGGACTCCTTCAACCGCGAGCAGTCCGTGTGCGTGCGCTGGGCGCTGTTCCGCTTCTCCGCGCGCGTCGCGGGCCGGGACGCGCTGCCCGTCATGGCGAACATGGCGACCGTGGACCCGCGCTTCCAGGCGCTCTACGGCACCTTCGAGACGCTCTACGCCCAGGGCAACGTCGACTTCATCCGCATCTGGAACGAGCTGCCGGACCAGAACCCCTTCGGCTGCATGGACCGCCACGACTAGGAGCCCTCCGCATGCCTCGCTTCCTCCACGGTCTTCGCGCGCTCGGGGGCCTGGCGCTGATGCTCGCGTCCTCCCCCGCGTGGTCCACGTCCCCCGCCGCCAGGCCGGCCCTGAGCGGGGAGAGCTGTTCGGTGCAGGGGCTGATGGATCAGCTCCGCCAGGGCCTGGGCTCCAGCTCCAAGGCCTACCGCGACTACCTGAACACCGTGCTGCGCGAGGCCGCCGTCTCGCTACCCTCCGGGGAGCTGCACGCGGCGTTCGACCGGGAGACGGACCCCGCGATGGTGGAGCAGCTGGCCGCGGCGCTGGTGGCGCGCAGCGAGCGCGAGGCGGAGAAGGACGCCATCCAGGCCGTGGCCCGCCGCGCGCTGGAGGACCGAGACCCGTCCGTCCGTGCCGCCACCGTGCGCGCCATGCGCCGCACCGGCGCGATGGAGAAGACGGGGGACATGTACGAGCGGCTCGTGCGCGACGGCTCGCCGGAGGTCCGCATGGAGGCGGCGCGGAACCTCATTGAAGACAACCAGTACGTCTACTCCGGCCACCACGGCCCGGCCACGGACGCGGCCGTCAACGCGGCGAAGGCCTCCACGGATCCGAAGGTGACCGCGACGCTCCTGGAGTCCCTGGACACGCGCAAGCTGGGGCCGGAGGCAGGGCAGAAGCTGCTCGGGATGCTGGGCCACGAGAGCGCGGACGTGCGGCGCTCGGCGGCGCTCGCGCTGGGCGGCGTGCCGGCGGCGCAGATGGGGCCGGCGCGTGAGGCCCTGGTGGGCATGTACCGGGGAGAGCGGGACGCGGGGGTGCGCAAGGCGCTGGTGCAGGGCATCGCGGAGCTGGGCTTCGCGGACGCCGTGCCGGAGCTGCGCAAGCTGCGGAGCGTGGACCCCGGCATGGCACCGGAAATCGACGCGTGGATCCGCGTCCTCGAATCAGGCGTTCAGGAGTGGGGCCTGCTCCTGAGAGAGAAGCAGCGGCTGCAACAGGTCCGTTGAGCAGCACTCTCATGGGGCCGGACCCGCCGGCCCGAAAGGAACACCCCCGATGCGTCTCATGAAGAAGACGGCCCTCGCGGCCATCCTGGCCCTCGCGGTTCCCTCCGTCGCGGCCGCGTACTCGTACACGGTGAAGTCTCCCTTCCCGGGCACGGTGACGGCGACGACGTACTACTCCAGCGGCACCTTCCACGGTGCGGTGGACATCTCCAGCGGCCGTTGCAACTACTGGGGCGTGGAGACGGGCGTGATGGCGTCCATGTCCTGGAACGTCACCATCCGCACCTCGGGCGTCTACTGCAACGGCACGGGCAGCGGCACGCAGAACGAGGCGAAGCACGCGTTCGCCAATGGCAAGACGTTCCGCCTGTGGCACTTCATCAAGACGTCGGACTCGTACGACCGCACCTGCAACCGCTGCCAGGTCGGCAACGAGGGCGGTACGGGCAACGCCACGGGGCCCCACGTCCACATGCAGTATGACCAGTCCGGCAGCAACCTGACCGGCTGGTACTCCGGCTACACCACCAGGGGCGAGGCCGTGGACCGCTCGGAGACCATCGGCGTGCTGGAGTAGTCACGCGGTGTCCGCCGGAGGCGGAGTCGTGGGGACTCCGCCTCCAGTGGGGTTGGGAAATCAGTAGCAGAAGCTGTTGCAGTACGGCGCGCCGTTGGGCTGGGTGCAGCAGGTCTGGCCGTTGGAACACGTGCCGTTGACGCACGCGGGACGGCAGAGGCCCTCGCCGGGGCTGTTGGGCAGCCAGGCACAGGTGTTGGTGGTGCCCCGGCAGTAGCCGGTCCCGACTTCACACGCGAGGCCCTGTTCCTGCGAGCCCAGGTCCACGTCCGCGTCGGTGCTACCGCCGCAAGCCGTGAGACCGACAACACACAACGCCGCAACCGCCAGGGAACGCCACATGGATGCCTCCAGGAGTCAGGTGAGACTGCTGGAGGATATAGGCATCGTGGCGCTATGGGGCGGGGACCCCGACGGTCATCTGCACCGGCCGGTGGTCGCTGCCCGTCTGGGGCAGGGGGTGCAGGTTGGCGTTGCTCATGTCGGGCGCGATGTAGAACCCGTCGATGCGCAGCCCGGAGTCCGGACCGCGCGGCTTCAGGCCCGTGCGCGCGCCAATCTCGTTCGGGTCGTCGTCCACCACCTTGTTCCAGTCCGCGCCCAGCACGAGCATCCGGTCGCTGCGCTTCGCGAACGCCACGACGTTGTCCGCCATGACCGCGTAGGGGCTGCCGGGGCCGTTCTGGCAGCGCGCCGGGGGCATGTGCAGCGACGCGGCGCGGATCCACCGGCCGTTGTTCAGCTGCACGTCCACCCGGGCAATCCACCGGGTCATGATGCCGTCGCCCTGCGTGCCGCAATCACTGGCATCCGTGCCCTTCACCAGCACCAGGTCGTCGATGCTCTTCACCGCCGACTTGCGGATGACCACGGCGCTGCCCTGCCGGTCGTCCGACGACGTGTCCTGCCGCACCGCCCAGCCGTCCCCCAGGATGTCGCGCAGACGGACGTTCTTCGCCTCCTGCACGAACACGATGTCCGCCTCCGGCCCGATGATTTGCCAGTCCTGGCGGACCGCGTCCGGACCCCGGAAGGCCAGGTTCGCTGTCACCACCCGCAGGCTCTCCGAAGCCACCGCGGCGGACGGCGCGGCGGACTGGACGCTGGCGAGCGCCATTCCGGAGGCCGCCATCACGGCGAGGGTGGCGATTCCTTGCATCA
Source organism: Corallococcus exercitus (assembly GCF_042231735.1). Classification (GTDB taxonomy): domain Bacteria; phylum Myxococcota; class Myxococcia; order Myxococcales; family Myxococcaceae; genus Corallococcus; species Corallococcus exercitus_B. The sequence goes on along the minus strand of NZ_CP102577.1, from coordinate 5,827,882 downwards.
ACGGCGTGGGACGGGGGCGCATGCTCACGGCTCCTCTCGATGCGGGAGTGCCCAGCGTCTCCGGGGCTTGCCGATAAGTCAAGGAAAACGCGATTATGTCTGGAATGTTTCTCCAGGGTCAGGGGCTGGCGGGCGGGGCGCTCAGGGCCACGGCGCCGCGTCCCCGGCGCTGCGCGCGGACCCACCGCTTGGAGGCGTGGAGCTGGCGCAGCACGTTCCGCAGCGCCGGCTTCTGGCTGGCCATGAGCAGCAGGTAGCTCCACACGGAGCTGCCCCGGCGGTTCAGCAGGGCGTAGGCGAAGGCCGTCGCGTCCTGATTCACGTAGCTGGGGACGTTCTCGAACCACTGGGAGCTGCTGCGCGCGGCCAGCTGGATGGCCAGCAGGGCGGCGCGCCGCTCCTCGTCATAGGCCTCCAGCGCGGTGGGCAGGTCCTTGTGCGCCCGCAGCTGCCGCGCCAGCCCGATGGCGTCCTGGATGGCCAGCTTCGTCCCGGAGCCGATGGAGAAGTGGGTGGTGTGCGCGGCGTCGCCCATGAGCACCACGTTGTCGCGGTACCAGCGCTCGTTGGTGATGCGCTTGAAGTTGAGCCAGGGCGCCTTGCCCATGCCCTTCAGCTGGTTGAACAGCGACTTGCCCTGGAGCCGGCTCTGGAAGATGCCCTCCAGCTTCCGGAGCGTCTCGTCCGGCCCCAGCGTGTCGAAGCCCAGCGCCTTCCAGGTCTGCTCCTGGCACTCGACGATGCAGGTGCTGGTCTCGCCGTTGAAGCGGTAGCCGTGGAACCAGAGCCAGCCGGCGGGCGTCTCCTCGAAGGCGAAGGTGAAGGCGTCGAACACCTTGTTGGTGCCCAGCCAGATGTACTTGTTGCGTCCCTCCTCCACGTGCGTCTGGTAGTGGTGGACGTGGCGCTGGCGCAGCCGGCTGTTGACGCCATCACAGGCGACGATGAGGTCCGCGTCCGCGAGCTCGGACAGGTCCGTGACCTCGTACTGGAAGCGCACGTCGACGCCCAGCGCCCTCGCCCGCCGGATGAGGATGTCCAGCAGCCGGTCGCGGCCCAGCGCGAACCCGTAGCCGCCAATGTGCGTCGCGTACTCGCCCCGCAGGTGCACCTCCTGCGTGTCCCAGCGCGCCGCCGAGTCCGCGATCTGCCGCGCGCTCACCGGGTCGTTCCGGTAGAGGTCGTCCAGCAGGTCGTCCCAGAACACGACGCCCCAGCCATACGTCACGCCCGCGGGGTTGCGTTCAACGACAGTGACGTCGTGCTTCGGGTTGGACAGCTTCGCCAGGATTGAGAAATAGAGCCCCGCCGGACCCCCGCCAACACAGACCATCTTCATCGCATCCCCCCTGCTCGAACGGCCCGATGCTACCGGCCCGCCCTGAAGGGCGACCCTGGTCAGAGGTGCTGTCTGTCGTTGCTGGCAAAACAGAGGAAGGAGTTGATGGGCCGGAACTCGCCTCGGGACAGGCCCCCGGGCCTGCGCCGCCCGGTTCGGCCGGGTTGTCGGACCCGGCGGTTATAGCTTGGTTCTGCACGCCGCACCGGAATGCAAGCAGGAGGCGCGAGCAATGGGCAACCGTGGGTGGACGGTGCTTGGGCGGTGGCTCCTTCGCGCCGGTGGGCTTGGGGGGACCCTGCGCGCTGTCGTGCAGATGGGGTGCATGGCTGTCTTCTTCACTGGCTGCGCTTCGGTGCCTTCCGGACCCGGAAGGACGCTGAGCTACACGTCCCGCACGGCCACGGACGCCCCCGGGAAGCGAGTGTCGAACGACGAGGCGCCGCGTGCCTCCGCCCCGGAGCCGAGCGTCACGCGGCATGCTGACGCACCACCGTTGTACCGCCGCAAGGCCGTGCGCGAAGAGGTGACGGGGGCGAGCCCCGTCCGTGCGGTGGCCATGGCGAGCAGCACCAGCACCGACGACGCACAAATGGACGCCTGGGGGCGGTTGTTGGCGAGCGCGGGCCTGGAGGCGCGGGATGAGCGCCCCTTGGGAAACGCGCTGACGCCCACTCAAGCGGCACGACTGTTGGGAGTGCTCCTGGGCAAGCCCGTCACGTTGAGCACCTTCCCGCCTCGCATGGCCGCGGGCTTCATCCTGCGCGAGGTGATGGAGGGCGGTGAAGTCACACGGGAGGAGTTGCTTCGGCGGGTGGAGCGCTTCGACCGGGAGCGGGTGGCGGTCCTCCGGCCGGATGGCTACCTCGCGTGGGCCCTCACCGGGCGCACGCAGCAGAAGGTGGCACCCATCGGGTGGGAGGACGGCGCCTTCCGCGCGCATGGCTTCGAGTTGGGGCGCTTCTACAGCGGCAAGGGAGGTGTCTTTCGCGCCGTGGACGCGCGGCTCCAGGCCTCGGATTGGCGCCCGCTGGCGGAGGTGTACGACGACGCGGACGTCCTCAGCCGCACCCTGGATGGAGCCGAGGACGCCTTCGTGGAGCTGTACCACGCGCTGGGACAGGTGCTCACGCGTCCCGTGGACAGCCTCGCGGGACTGCGCCAACTGCCAGCGGGCGTGGCGGCACTCATCGCGTCCTCGCCCATGTACTGGGAGCGCTTCCAGTCCATGACCCGTGGCGAGCAGATCCGCGAGGTGTCGCGTCTGACGACGGGAATGCTCCTCACCGGAGGGGCGGCCTCGGCCACGACGCGGACGCTGAAGGGGATGGCGCTGGGCGCGGAAGCCACGGTGCCGGTGCTCTCGCTGTCGGCGGAGGGCGCGCTGGCGCTGGAGCGCGTCGCGGTGCCAGCAGGGCGCGCGGCGGCGGTGTTGAGCGGTGGACCCGGGGCGGCCATCATCCTCCAGCGGGCAAGCGCCTCGGGTTCAGGAGCCGCCCCCTCGAAGGGGCCTGGACAGTGGGCGCCCGCCAATGAATCCATGCCCGAGCGCGCCCGGCGTTACCAGGAGCAGATCACGGGGCACTCGGCGGATGAGGCGTATTGGGTTGGCGCCACGAGCACGAAGGCCGGTGGCATCAAGTTCGATGGGTTCAGGGATGACGTGCTACTGGAGGCAAAAGGACCCGGCTACGCTGCGTTCTTCGAGGACGATCTTGCCCCCAGGGATTGGTTCAAGAATTCGGGTAAGGCCCAAGAACTTGTGACCCAGGGCAGGAAGCAGCGCGACATCGCCCGTGGGCTGGGCATTCGTGTTGAGTGGCACGTCGCGGAAGCGCATGCGGCAGACTCCATTCGGAAGTTGCTGGAGGGCAATGACATCACCGAGATCACCGTCATCTCCACTCCCATGCGCCCGTTGAGCCCCTGAGAAAAGCGCCTCATGACGACCGACGCCGATTCCCGGACGTATCCCGAGACCTACTACGCCGGTGCCTACTGGGGCCCGCGGCGGGAGCCCCCCGAGGCGTGTGCCCGGCGAGCGGCGGCCTTCCTCAACATGCTGGCCGCGTGCGACCCCCTGCTGGCGAACTGGAACAAGATTCCCAAGCCGCGCGGCAAGGGGCGAAAAACGCCCCTCATGCCCCCCGACCTGCCCACCCTGACGGAAGCGTTCCGGCGTGGCGTCAACCGCGAGCCGGGCGGGCCTCCCATCGAGCACCTCGGCCTGACGGTGAGCGCATACAACGATGGCGCTCGCCAGGACTTCGTGTCCGTGAGCATGCACTGTGGGAGCTACGAGCAAAACAGCTCCGCCAACGTCTGTGTCCTCTCCCTCCCCTCGAAGGGCGAGAGCGCGGAGCGAATCCTTACGGCATCCGTGCTGACGCAAGTGGTGCGCAGCATGGCGCTGGCCTGGGAACCGGACTGGGCGGTGGCCATGTCCGAGACGTATCGGAGCATGGATGGCAGACAGGGCAAGGCCGACCCGTGGCTCGGCTGGGTGACGTACCTCCCCAGCCAGCGGGGCACGGTGCCGCCACTGCCCGCCCCCGTCCGCATCGAGCCCGTGGAGGACCGGGGCACGTTGATCATCCTGACCCCCGAGCGCTTCACGGTGGCCAACCCCGAGCACGTCGCGCTGGCGCGGCGGGTGCGCGAACTGTTGGCCCGCGCGGGGCTCATGCAGTCCGCATGCCCCTGAGCGTCCACGGGAAAGGCGCGTCGCACGGACTCCCTCAGGAGGTAGGGGCCGGCAAGACCGGCCACCTGCCCGCCCCGGGTGCGGACTCCGCCCGCGCGGCGGCTCTCCACGCAAGCGCGAACGCCAGGGCCCATCTGAAAGGTTGGAGCAAGGATGCGTGACCTCGGCCTGTCCCTGGGCCCAGACGTGCCAGGGCAAAGGCACCGGGAAAGGACTGCACGAAGCGCTGCCAGTAGCAGGGGCGGGGCGTCGCGTGTGCAACAGTGTGGGGGACCGGTGGGGTTCAGGGGCGTGCAGGTCCGGCGATAGACCATCGCATCCGGCCCTGCCGCCGATTAAGCCTGGGGACTCGACTTCCCGGGTGGGACCCTCCAGGACTTCATGCCCAGCACGACCCGTCACGACCCCGCGCCATCCCCTTCGTTGAGCGCGGTGGGACGCGCGCTCCCCCCGCACTACGCCAGCCAGGAGCAGCTCATCGCGGCGCTGCGCGACCTGTGGGCGACGAAACACTTCAACATCGAGCGGCTGGAGGACCTGCACCGCAACGTGCAGGTGGGCGGGAGGCACCTGGCGCTGCCACTGGAGGAGTACCCGGCGCTCGCGACGTTCCAGCAGCGCAACGACGCGTGGATCCGCGTGGCCACGGAGCTGTCGGAGGGCGTGGCGCGGGACGCGCTGTCGCGCGCGGGCCTCACGCCGAAGGACGTGGACCACGTCTTCTTCGTCACGGTGACGGGCATCGCCACGCCCAGCGTGGACGCGCGGCTGGTCAACCGGATGGGCTTCCGCGACGACGTGAAGCGCACGCCCATCTTCGGCCTGGGCTGCGTGGCGGGCGCGGCGGGGCTCGCGCGCGCGTCGGACTACCTGCGCGCGTTCCCGAAGCAGACGGCGCTGCTCATCGCCACGGAGCTGTGCTCGCTCACCTTGCAGCGAGAGGATCTGTCCATCCCCAACATCATCGCCTCCGGCCTCTTCGGTGACGGCGCGGCGTGCGTGGTGCTGCGGGGCGCGGAGGCGCAGGCCAAGGGACCGCGCGTGGTGGGCTCGCGGTCGGTGTTCTACCCGGACACCGAGCGGGTGATGGGCTGGGACGTCGTGGACACGGGCTTCAAGGTCGTGCTGTCCGCGAAGGTGCCGCAGCTGGTGAAGGAGCACATCCGGGGCAACGTGGACGGCTTCCTCGCGGAGCACGGGCTCACGCGCAAGGACGTGCGGCACTGGGTGGCGCACACCGGCGGCCCCAAGGTGCTGGAGGGCTTCGAGTCCGCGCTGGAGCTGGAGCCCGGGGCGCTGGAGCGCTCGTGGAAGTCGCTCAAGCAGGTGGGCAACCTGTCCAGCGCGTCGGTGCTCTTCGTGCTGGGCGAGACGCTGGAGGAGGCGGACGCGAAGCCGGGCGACTGGGGCGTGGTGATGGCCATGGGACCGGGCTTCTGCGCGGAGATGGTGCTGGTGCGATGGTGACCGGCACCCAGGGGTTGTTCGCGGGCTTCATGGGGCTGCTCGTCGCGGAGCGGCTGCTGGAGCTGGTGCTGTCCAAGCGCAACGCGGCGCGGGCCTTCGCGCGCGGCGGGGTGGAGACGGGGCAGGGGCACTACCGGTTCATGGTGGTGTTCCACACGCTGTTCCTCGTCGCCTGCGTCGTGGAGGTGTTCGGCTTCCAGCGGCCCTTCTGGGGCGCGTGGAGCTGGGCGGCGCTCGCGGGCGCGGTGGTGGCGCAGGGCCTGCGGTACTGGGCCATCGGGACGCTGGGTGACCGGTGGAACTCGCGCATCATCGTGGTGCCGGGGCTGGCGCCCGTGACGGGCGGGCCGTACCGGTTCCTGCGGCATCCGAACTACGTGGCGGTGGTGCTGGAGCTGTTGTGCGTGCCGCTCATCCACGGAGCGTGGGTGACGGCGGTGGTGTTCACGGTGGGCAACGCGGCGCTGCTCTACGTGCGCATCCGCGCGGAGGAGGCGGCGCTCGGGGCGATGTACTCCGAGGCCTTCGCCGACCGTCCCCGCTTCATTCCGGAGGTTCGCCGTGGCTGACATCGTGATGGAGGCGGTGGCGGAGATCCGCCGCATCGCCCGCGAGGAGCTGGAGTTCGAGGGCGCGGTGGAGCCCGCGCACGACCTCTTGCGCGACCTGCACCTGGACAGCCTGGGGCTGACGGTGCTGGCGGTGGGGCTGGAGAACCGCTTCCGCGTGCTGCTGTCGGAGGAGGACGCGCAGGGCGTGCACACGGTGGAGGACCTGGCGCGGCTGGTGGCGGCGCGGGTCGCGGCGGCGAAGCCGGACGTGGGGGCGCACCCGTGAAGGGGCCGCCCCTGCCGGCGCTGAAGCACGCCACGGTGAACGCGATGCTGAAGGCGACGTCGCGCACGTCGCTGGGGCTGGTGTTCGTGGACGCCGCCGAGCACGAGACGTCCCTGCCGTGGGCCCAGGTCTACCGCCGGGCGAAGCGCGCGGCGGCGGGGCTGGCGCGGCTGGGCGTGCGTCCGGGGGACCGGGTGGCGCTGCTGCTGCCCACGTCGCCCGGGTTCATGGATGCGTACTTCGGCGCGCTGCTGGCGGGCGCGGTGCCGGTGCCGCTGTATCCGCCGGTGCGGCTGGGACGGCTGGACGAGTACCACCGCTCCACGGCGCGCATGCTCCAGCTGACGGGCGCGGTGGCGGTGCTGACGGACACGCGCGTGCGGCTGCTGCTGGGCCCGAGCATGGCGCAGGCGCGCCCGAAGCTGGGCTGTCACACGGTGGACGCGGTGATGCACGGCGACGAGGACCTGGAGGTGGAGGTGGGGCCCGACGCGCTGGGGCTCATCCAGTTCTCCTCCGGTTCCACGGTGGAGCCGAAGCCGGTGGCGCTGACGCACGGGGCGCTGGTGGCGCAGGTGGCGGCGCTGGAGGCGGCGATGCCGGTGGCCGCGGGCGTGACGCCGGTGGGCGTGAGTTGGCTGCCGCTGTACCACGACATGGGGCTCATCGGCTGTGTGCTCGCGGCGCTGTACTACCCGGGCAGCCTGGTGCTGATTCCGCCGGAGACGTTCCTGGTGAAGCCGGCGCTGTGGCTGCGCGCGCTGTCACGGCACCGGGGCTTCGTGTCGCCCGCGCCGAACTTCGCGTACGGGCTGTGCCTGAAGCGGGTAAAGGACGCGGACCTCCAGGGCGTGGACCTGTCCGGGTGGCTGCACGCGCTCAACGGCGCGGAGCCGGTGTCCGCGGACACGCTGCGCCGCTTCGCGGAGCGCTTCGAGCGGTGGGGCTTCTCCGCGCGGGCGCTGCGGCCGGTGTACGGCCTGTCGGAGGCGTCGCTGGCGGTGACGTTCCCACCGGCGGGCCGGGGCCCGCGCGAGCTGGGCCTGGATCCGGACGTGCTGGCGCGCGAGGGGCAGGCACGCGACGGGACGCGGATGCTGGTGAGCGTGGGCGCGCCGGTCGCGGGCTTCGAGGTGCAGGTGCGCGGCGAGGACGGCGCGGTGCTGCCGGAGCGCCGGGTGGGGCGCGTGTTCGCGAAGGGTCCGTCGGTGATGCGCGGCTACTTCGAGGACGCGGAGGCGACGGCGCGAGCCCTGGTGGGCGACGGCTGGCTGGACACGGGAGACCTGGGCTTCAGCGCGGACGGGGAGCTGTACCTGACAGGCCGCGCGAAGGACCTGGTCATCATCCGGGGCGCGAACCACGCGCCGCAGGCCTTCGAGGAGCCGCTGGGCAAGGTGGAGGGAGTGCGCACGGGCTGCGCGGTGGCGCTGGGCTTCACGCCCGAGGGCGGACAGGACGAAGCGCTGTTGATCCTCGCGGAGCGAGCGGAGCGGGGCGCGGACGTGGCGTCGGTGGAGGCGGACATCCGCGCGGCGGTGGTGGAGGCGACGGGCGTGCAGCCGCACACGGTGCGCCTGTTGGAGCCGGGGACGCTGCCGCGCACGTCCAGCGGCAAGCTGCGAAGGAGCGAGGCGTTGCGGCGCTACCTGGCCGGAGAGCTGACCGCGCCGAAGAAGGTGGGCGCGGTGGGGCTCGCGGTGGAGATGGCGAAGAGCGCGCTGGCGATGGTGCGCGCGGAGCACGACTCGTGAGCGTGGCAGTGCTCCGCATGACCCCCTCAAGGCGGGAGGCACAGAACGGGGCAGAGCGTGCGCTGTTGTCGCGCGGGCTCTGCGCTGACTGCCTGCCTCCGGTGACCCGACGAGGCCCGAGCACGTGAAGCGGCACGACGTGGTCGTCGTCGGCGGAGGCCCTGCCGGGCTCGCGGTGGCCATCACGGCGGCCCGGCGCGGGTTGGACACGGTGGTGCTGGAGCGTGCGTCCACGCCCGTGGACAAGGCGTGCGGTGAGGGGCTGATGCCCTCCGGCCTCGCGGCGCTGGAGCGGCTGGGCGCGCTCGCGCACCTGGACATGCGCGACAGTTCTCCCTTCGTGGGCATCCGCTACGTGCAGGAGGATGGCAGCACGGCGGAAGGGAAGCTGCCCGCACCCGGCGGGCTCGGTGTCCGCAGGCTGGCCCTGTCCCATGCGCTGGCTTCCCGCGCGCGCGAAGTGGGCGTGGACCTGCGCGAGAACGCGCACGTCGTGTCGCACGCGCGCACCTCGGACGGCGTGACGCTGGAGACGCCCACGGGGCCGGTGTCCGCGCGGTTCCTCGTCGCGGCGGACGGCTTGAACTCACCGCTGCGCAAGGCCGAGGGCCTGGATGTGGAGCGGGAAGTCCCCAGACGCTACGGGCTGCGGCGCCACTTCCGGCGCGTGCCCTGGACGCCCTACGTGGAGGTGCACTTCGCCTCTGGCGTCGAAGCCTACGTGACGCCCGCTGGAGCGGAGCGCGTGGGCATCGCGTTCCTGTGGGAGGACGGCACCGTGCAGGGCCGCGTGGGCTTCGACGCGCTCCTGGAGCGCTTCCCGCGGCTGGCGGAACAGCTCACCGGCGCGGAGCCGGACTCCCAGCCGCGAGGCGCCGGTCCCCTGGCACGCGTGGTCCGCACGCGCATCGCGGATCGCTTCGCCCTCGTGGGCGACGCCGCGGGCTACGTGGACGCGGTGACGGGTGAAGGACTCACGCTCGCCTTCGCCTGCGCGGAGTCCCTGGGCGCACTGCTCCCGGACGCTCTGGCGAAGGGCGCTGGCCGCGACACATTGCTGCCCTACGAGCGCACCTTCCAGCAGGTGTTCCGCAAGTACGCCTGGACCACGCAGGGCCTGCTGATGCTCGCGCGCCGCCCGCGCCTGCGCAGGCCCGTGGTGCGCCTCTTGGGCCGCGCCCCCTGGCTCTTCGAGCGCATCCTCGCCGCCGTGGTGACGTAACCCGTCTGTCAGCCCCACCCGCGCTCCCACGTCCGCGCGGCGGCCATCGTCCTCGGAGCCGCGCATGCACTGGGTCGTCCAGAACAACCTCTTCAACGAGCAGGGCTTCCACACGTTGATGGATGTCCTGGCGCATGGCTCCATCCCGCACACCCTGGTCAAGGTCATCCCGTTCGGAGGCGGCATCGAGCCCACGCTGGAACTGACGGGCCCCGTCGTCGTGATGGGCTCGCTCTCCCTGACGCGCTACGCGCACGAGCAGGGCTGGACCCCCGGCGCCTTCATCAACGACCAGTTCGACTTCCGCGTCTGGCGGCGGCACCTGGGCCCGCACCTGCTGAACGCTGACGCCACCGTGCACCGGTTCGCGGACGTGCCGGAGCAGCCGGGGCCCTTCTTCATCCGCCCCTGCCTGGACGACAAGGCCTTCTCCGGGATGCTCACGACCTGGGATGCCTTTACGACCTGGCGCGAGCAGGTCCTGAAGCTCGACACGTACGCGACGGTCACCGCCGACACGCCGGTGGCCGTCAGCGCGCCCAGGCACATCCAGCGCGAGTACCGCATGGTCGTCGTGGACGGCCGGGTCATCACCGGCTCGCTCTACAAGCTGGGCGACCGCGTGGTGGCCTCGTCCCAGGTGGAGCCGGAGGTCCATGCCTTCGCGCAGCGCATGGCGGAGACGTGGGGCCCGGACCGCGCCTACGCGCTGGACGTCTTCATGCACGAGGGCGGCCTGTATATCGGTGAGTTCAACAACCTGAACTCGGCCGGCTTCTACGCCTATGACGTCGGCAAGATGGTGGCCGCCGTGGAGGCCATGCGGTTCTGACGTGCCGGGCCCTCCGGGAGCGCGCCTGCTTCCGGAAAGCCCGGAGCCCCCCGGCTCCCGCACGCGGATCCGCACGACCCGGCCCTTGTTCCACCGCCGCGCGCCGGGGACACTCCGTCCCCATGGCACCCGGCCCCACGGCTTCGCGTCCCTGGTTCGCGTTCTCCCTCGACCTGGCCCCGGCCGCGGCGAGCCGGCACCTGCACGGCCTGCCCCCCGTCCCCGACTTCCCCGAGGGCGAGCTCGCCGAGGCCCTGGACGTGGACGTCGTCTACGACGTGCACGTGCCCAACTGGGGCGGCCGGGTCGCACGCCTCGTGGAGGCCCCCGGACACCAGCTGTCCGGGCGCCTGCGCCCCGTCGCCGCCGAGTCCTGGCCCGTCCTGGCCCGCCTGGAGACCGCGCTCGCCCTGGCCACCGAGGAGTTCCCCGTGAAGGTGCGCACCGCCTCCGGCACCGTGGTGGACGCCCACGCCTTCACCCCCGCCCCGCGCAACACCTCCACCCAGGGGCCCGTCAGCGAAGCCTTCCTGATCACCCTCGCCGTCGCCGCCGAGCGTGCTCGCCTGCCTGCCGCCGTCGTCGAAAAACTCCAGGCCGAGGCCCGCATCGTCCACGCCGTCCAGCACGCCCGGGCCCCCTCCAAGTCCGGCATTAAGTGACAGCCGGGTCGGACCGGACCGAAAAACGCCCTGACCCCTGAGAAAAAGGGCGGTGTGACGCAACCGGGCGCCGCGTCGCACCGACGATGGAGGGGAGGGGCCCTCCCTGACCGTCTCCCCCGCCGGCCCCGAGGACGTTCACCGCATGTCGCTGCGAATCCCGACGCGAGCCACCCCCCCGCGCCCCACGCCCGCGAATGCTCCCGCCGCCGCGCCCGCGAACACCGCGGTGCCCGCCGGGGCGGACCTCCCCGCCAGCGCGCCCGCCGCCAACGTCGTGGCGCCCACGGGGGGAAGCTGGAAGCGCTCCGCCACCAAGGAGGTGGCCATCTCCGACCTCCAGCAGAAGTTCGGCTGGACGGATGAGAGCTGGCAGGGGCGCCTGCTGCACGCGGCGGACGAGGGCGCCGACGGAGGCCGGGCCACGAACGGCCAGGTGTCCGCGGCGGAGCTGGAGGCGTACCTCTCCGCGCCCGCGGACGCGCAGTTCCTCACGTCCACGGCGCTCCAGCAGCAGCGCGCGGCGCTCGACGCGAAGCTCGCGGGCGGCGCGCAGTCCGCGAAGGTGGACAGCTTCGAGAGCCCCTGGCAGCAGTCGGTGGCGAAGCGCGCGGACCTGCTGGGCGGCAATGGCGACGGGCAGCTCTCCGCGGACGAGCTGACGGCCTACATCAACGCGTCCAAGGCGAACCAGGCCAAGGGCACGGGCACGGCGGCGGACACGCAGTGGGTGCCCGACCAGCAGATGGCCACCTTCCAGAGCCGCGTGGCGGAGGTCGCGGGGGAAGTGGATCCGCTCCAGGCCGTGGGCGCTGGCGGCGCGACGCCCGGGCTGAACATGGTGAAGGAGTACTCGCGCACGCTCATGGACACGGACAAGAACGTGCCCACGTTCGTGAGCTACCTGCTGTCCGCGGCGGACGTGAAGGAGACGCCCGCGGACGTCAGCCGGCTGGAGAGCACCTTCGTGCGCGACCCGGAGCTGAAGCAGGACGGCGTGGTGGACTCCGACTACAACAACACCGGCTTCGACCGGGGCCACATGAAGGCGGCCGAGGACTCGCCCACGCAGGCGGCGATGGACGAGAGCCACTACATGAGCAACATCGCGCCCCAGTACGGCAACCACAACCAGCAGGTGTGGCGCACGCTGGAGCGCGGCGTGTCGGAGCTGGTGAAGGAGACCGGCGGCAAGGCCTACATCGTCACGGGCAACCTGTACCTGGACGACAAGGGCAAGCCGCTGCCGCCCGAGTCCCTCCAGACGACGGGCTCGAAGGACGACCGGCGCATCGCGGTCCCCACGCACAACTTCAAGACGGTGCTGCTGGAGCTGCCCAACGGCAACCTGTCGATGTTCGCGTACATGGTGCCGAACGTGAAGGACGGCCCGTCCAAGAAGGACGGCATCCTTCCGCTGCTCCAGGAGTCGCGCGTGCCGGTGGACCAGCTGGAAGGACTGCTGGGCCAGGACCTCTACGCGCAGCTGCCCAAGAGCGTGCAGGAGAAGCTGGAGAAGGACACGTCCGCCGCGGGCGTCTTCCAGCAGCAGAGCCTCTACGAGTCCGCGACGCTGCTGCGCGCCCCGCCGTCCGCCTGAGCTTCTGTCGGAGGCCGCACACGCGCGCGGCCTCCTGACCGCCGCGGCGCGTGCTCCTGGATAAGCATGGCGGTGCCCTCTTGAAGGAGCGCACGCCCATGCCCCTGCCGCCCATCCATCACCGGACGCTCGACCTGGACGGGGTCGACGTCTTCTACCGGGAAGCGGGCCCCGTGGATGCGCCGGTGGTGCTGCTGCCGCACGGCTATCCGTGCTCGTCCTTCCAGTACCGGAACTACCTGCCCGCGCTGGCGGACCGCTGGCGGCTGATCGCACCGGACTACCCGGGCTTCGGGTACAGCGGCACGCCGGAGCGCTTCGACTATTCGTTCGACGGCTACGCCGGCTTCCTGGAGCGCTTCACGCAGGCGCTCGGGCTGACGCGCTACGCGCTCTATCTGCACGACTACGGCTCGCAGATTGGCCTGCGGCTGGCCCTCCGCGCACCGGAGCGGGTGGTCGCGTTGATCCTCCAGAACGGGGACATCTACGAGGACGTGCTCGGGCCGAAGTACCAGCCGCTGAAGGCGTATTGGGCGAACCCCAGCGCGGCGGCGCGGCGGACGCTGGAGGAGGCCGTCAGCGAGGAGGGCTTCCGCCACGAGTTCGTGGGCGAGGTGGCCCCGCACCTCGTGTCACGGCTCCCCCCGGACCTGTGGAAGCTGTCGTGGTCGCTGATGCGCGAGCCGAGGCGCCGGGAGATCGCCGTCGGTCTGATGGAGGGGCTGAAGGAGAACCTGGGCTGGTTCCCCCGCTACCAGGCCTATCTGCGCGAGCATCAACCGCCGACGTTGATCGTCTGGGGCCCGCAGGACGGCTACATGCCGGAGCCCGCCGCGCGGGCGTACCTGCGCGACCTGCCGCACGCGGAGCTGCACCTGCTGGACGGCGGGCACTGGGCGCTGGAGACGAACCTGGAGGAGGTCGTCGCGCTGTCGCGGGACTTCCTCGGGCGCGTGCATCCGGCGGGGCTCAGCGGCGCACGCGGTACCTGAGCCACACGATGCCGGAGTCCCTGCGCTCCACGTGGCATGGTGATGCGTCCGCACATCCATGCGCCCGTCGACCGCCACGGCCTGTCGAACCGGAACCGCGCCGGTCCGTTCACAATCCCGCGAGCCGTTACTGCGTCGCGCCGGGAGCGTCGGAGGCCTCGGCGGTGGAGGCCTCCTTCGACGGAGCGGGCTCGTCGGTCTTCGGCGTCTTGAGGGGTTCGGGCTCCTCCTTGCCCACCCGGATGACCACGGGCTGCGAGGTGGACCTGCCACCGAACCTGCTCGACGGGGTCGGGCCTGCGCCGACATCCACGTAGGCACAGCCGGCCAGGGTGAACAGTGGGACGACGGCGAGCAGACGGCGCATGGAATTGGAGCCCCGGGACAGGGTGGACCGCGCGCGCATTCAACCGGACGCGCGGGTGGGAGGTCCAGGGCTGGAGGCAGGCGCCTTCAGCCGGTGGCCGCCACCCGGGTGAACTCCATCACCCAGTTGGTCTCCCAGGTCTCTCCGTCGAGGGAGAAGGCCTGTTCCCACCGGGCCCGGTCGCTGCCCTGGCGGGTCCAGTGGAACACGACCTGGACCGGGCGGCCTCCTTCGGTGTCCTCGCCGTAGAAGCGGCCGTGGTCGCCCGTGAAGCCTCCGTGCACTGGCGGCTGGAGCACCGCGTGGCGGCTGTCGATCCAGTGGATGGACCAGCGGCGCTCCCGCACGTCGAACAGGCGCAGCGCCATGCCGGAGAAGCCCCGCTCGAAGACGGTCTCCTCGACGTTGGACAGGCCGCCCAGGTGGGGCTGACAGCGCATCCTGGACGTGAACACGTCCCAGTCGTCACTGCCCGTCAGACGCTGCTTGAGCTTCCGGTTCACGCACGTCCATTCGCCCATGAGGAAGTCGAAGTCGTGCACGTCGCCCGTGGGCAAGGGGGGAAGGGGCTTCATGGATCAGGTCCTTTCTGGAGACGGTCAGCGCAGCTGGGACCGTGCGGTGGGGGACAGCGTCAGGTGTTCGAGCGGAGCACTCAGCCACGGCTGGAGCGGCTCCACCCAGGCCTTCGAGGCGGCTCGGCGTCGAAGGTGCTCGCGGTGATGCACGGCATCGGGAAACACGGTGAGCCAGGCGAGGACGTGCTCACCCGTGCGCACGGGCAGGGCAGGGAAGGTGTTCTCCGCGGGCTCGGTCTGGAACAGGGCTTGGGGCGTGGCGCCCAGCTCCTGGAGCACGGGACTCACGTGCTGCTTGAAGGAGGCCATGAGGGCTTCATCGGCCGGGGCCTTCAGGGAGCAGAGCGTCACCTCGACCCGGGAGTCGGGCCGAGCGACGGCACCGGGTGGTGGCCGAGGCGTGCCGGGATGCACGAGCCCTGTGTCCGGCCGCACGGGGCGCAGGAGCAGGACGTTGTCGGAGTCCAACATGGTCGCGTTCGCCGCGTCGCGGTGCTCCTTCCACACCGGGCCGCCGTAGAACGCGCTCAGGGCGTCGCGTCGTGACGCCATGTCGCGGAAGCCTCGCATCCACACGAACCGGTCCGGCCGGTCCTCGTCGCGGAACTGACCGATGAGGTGCATCCCGGCGGCCTCCTGCGACTCGACGAAGGCCCGTTCAAAGAGCGAGAGGAGGGCCTCGCGCTGACCGGGATGCAGCGTGTACTGGCGCAGCTCGAGGACCGAGCAGCAGGCGGACTGGGACGGCATGAAGGCTTCCGGGGTGCGGGTGCGGAGGCCATCCATCGCAGGGAACTGGTAGGGTCATGAAGACCACTTCCGACAGAATCGGCCATACCAGTTGAAGACCCCCACCGGCGTCGCGTCCTCGCTCCTCTTGCGGCTCGATTCACGGAGCCCCACGCCGCTGCATGAGCAAATCTTTGAAGGCATCCGCGCGCGGATCCTCGCGGGCGCATTGGTGCCTGGGCTGCGGATCCCCTCCTCCCGTCAGCTCGCCACCGAGCTGGCCGTGGCCCGCAGCACCGTCCTCCAGGCGCTGGATGCGCTCACGGCGGAGGGCTACCTCGTGGCCCGTGCAGGCTCCTCCACGCGCGTCGCGCCCGAGCTGCCCGGCCTCCTCGAAGACCGAAACCGGAGTCTGGTGCCCCGTGCCCCGCGGGGGCCGCGGCTTGCTTCATCCGCGCGGACGCTGGAGCCCGCACCTGTCGGTGCTCCGCGTCTGGGCTCGGCGCCGCGCGCCTTCCGGCCAGGTGTGCCCGCGCTGGACCTGTTTCCTACCGCGCTCTGGGCCCGCACGGTGTCTCGCGTCCACGCCCGCGCGAGCACGGGTCTGCTCGACGGCGGTGACCCTTCGGGCCATGCGCCACTGCGCGAAGCCATCGCCACCCATGTGTCCTCGTCGCGCGGCGTGCGCTGCGTTCCGCAGCAGGTCTTCGTGACCGCGGGCACCCAACAGGCGTTCGATGAAATCCTCCGGCTCGCGCTCGACCCGGGTGACGCCGTCTGGGTGGAGGACCCCGGCTATCCCGGTGCACGTCGCGCCGTGCTCGCCGCTGGAGGCCGCCCCGTGCCCGTCTCCGTGGACGCGGAAGGGCTCGACGTGGGAGCGGGCATCGCTCGTGCGCCCAGGGCCCGTGTCGCGCTGGTGGCGCCTTCACACCAGTACCCCCTGGGCGCCACGCTGAGCCTGGCGCGGCGGATGGCGCTGCTCCAGTGGGCCGGGCGCACCCGCTCGCTGATCATCGAGGACGACTACGACAGCGAGTTCCGCCACCGGGGCCGTCCCCTCACCGCGCTCCAGGGGCTCGATGACGCCGGCTGCGTGGTCTACGTGGGCACGTTCAGCAAGTCGATGTTCCCCGGCCTGCGCCTGGGCTTCTTCATCGCGCCGCCCACCCTGGTGGAGGTCTTCTCCGCCGCCCGCGCCGCCGCGTCCGCGCCAGCCTCCGCGCTGGAACAGGCCGCGCTCGCGGTGTTCCTCGCGGAGGGGCACTTCGCCCGCCACCTGCGCCGCATGCGCGCGGCCTACCGTGAACGCGGCGAAGCCCTGCTCGAAGCCCTGCGCGCCGACTGTTCGGGCGTGCTCACGCCCCGTCCCTGTGACACCGGCATGCAGGTCTGCGCGTCGCTCGCGGCGCCGCTGTCCGACCTGCGCGTCCGCGATGAAGCGGCCCGGAGCGGCGTGGAGGTCGCCGCCCTGTCCGGTTACTTCGTCGGCCGGCGCCGGGAGTCCGGCCTCGTCTTCGGCTTCGGCGGCGTGCGCCCGGACGCCCTCCGCGCGGGGACGCGCACCCTGGCCCGGGTGCTGGAAGCCGTGCAGCGCCGCTGACCTCTCCAGGCCTTCGCCTTGACAGCTCACGGGCCCGCGTTGATATTCAACCCAGAGGTTGAATGATGCGGACCCCGGCGACCCCGAACCACCTGGACCAGACGCTGCTGGCGCTGGCCGACCCGACGCGACGGGCCATCCTCCAGCGCCTGGCGGCGGGGGAGACGCGTGTGACGGAGCTGGCCCAGCCCTTCGCCATGTCCCTCAACGCGGTGTCCAAGCACATCCGCGTGCTGGAGCGCGCGAAGCTGGTGCGCCGCCGCCGCGAGGGCCGCGAACACCTGCTGTCCTTCACTCCCAGACCCATGGACGAAGCCGCGCGCTGGATGGAAGCGCAGCGCGCGAACTGGACCACCCGGCTCCAGGCGCTCGACGACCTCCTCCAGGAAGAGGACCGCGCTGCCGCGGCCTCCGCTCCTCCCCACCCGAAAGGACGCACCCGATGACTCCGCCCCGCCCCGTGACGCTGAGCGTGACCCACCGCTTCAAGGCCTCCGCCGAGCGCGTCTTCGACGCCTGGCTCGACCCCGCGAAGGCCCGTCACTGGCTCTTCGTCACCAAGACGGACACGCCGCTGGTGCGCTCGGAGGTGGACGCGCGCGTGGGCGGCACCTACACCTTCACGGACTCGCGCGACGGCGAGGAGGTGGAGCACGTGGGCGAGTACCTGGAGCTCGACCGTCCCCGCCGGCTGGTGTTCACCCTGGCCGTGCCCAGGTACTCCCAGGACTACGACCGGGTGACGGTGGACATCGTTCCCCAGGGCACCGGCTGTGAGCTCACCCTGACCCACGAGATGGGCCCGGACGGCGAGCAGTGGAAGGACAGCACCGTGAAGGGGTGGAACACCCTCCTGGGCCACCTCGACGCGTGGGTGGATTCCGCCGCGAACCCCGCCTGACATCCCTTCCCGGGCGCGGGCCGTCTACGATGGCGCCATGACCTGGCGTTCCCTCCTCCTCCCGCTGGCGCTGCTGGGCGCCGCGTCCGCATGCGGGCCGCGGCGCAGCGACCCCGCACGCGTGGCGGAGGACCTGATGCGCCCCGCGCCCGTGGGCGCCTTCGCCGCGGGCACACCTCCGGCCACCACCGACGACTGCACGGTGCGCACGGCGAAGACCTGCTTCGACCAGGCGCTCACCCTGCTGGCCTCGAACGCGCAAGGCCCGGAGCGGCTGCGCGCGCTGTCGCTGATGGGCAAGGCGTGTGACGGGCAGGTGAAGGACGCCTGCGCCTGGCTGTCCCAGCACGTGAAGGAGCCCCAGCGCGTGCGCGGCGGTCCGCCGGACGACCCGGTGTTCCAGGAGGCCTTCCAGCGCTGGCGCGAAGGCCGCAAGCACCACGTGCGCGTGACGTGCCGGCTGGTGCAGGGCGGCGTGCCCCAGCGCTGCGAGGTGCGGGAGGCGAACCTGCCCCCGGACCTGCTGGCGCAGGCGCTCACCCACATCCAGGCCTCGCGCTACGCGCTGCCCACCCTCGACGGAGAGCCCTTCGAATGCGACTGGACCATCGTCATCAAGTGACGCGGCTGTGGCCCGTGCTGGCCCTGTCGCTGTTCACGGGCTGCTTCGCCGGCACCGTGCACCGGGGCCCGGTGACGGACCACTTCGACGGCGAGTCGTTCCAGAACATCGGCGACGCGCCGAAGCTGTCCCCGCTCACGCTGATCGCGGCCGTGATGGACGAGAAGCGCGGCCCGTGGCGCGACTCCGCGGAGGAGCCGCCCGGCCCGAAGCCGCCCGAGCGCGTGGGCCCGGGACAGCTGCGCGTGACGTTCATCGGCCACGCCACGGTGCTGCTCCAGGCGGACGGCGTGAACGTGCTGACGGACCCCATCTATTCGGAGCGGGCGAGCCCCGTGTCCTTCGTGGGCCCCAAGCGCGTGCGGCCCCCGGGCATCCGCTTCGAGGACCTGCCGCCCATCGACGTCGTGGTGGTGAGCCACAACCACTACGACCACATGGACCTGCCGACGCTGCGGCGGCTGGAGGCCGCGCACCATCCGCTCTTCGTCGTGGGCCTGGGCAACCGCGAGCTGCTCATGGACGAGGGCTTCCAGCGCGTGGAGGAGCTGGACTGGTGGCACTCCGCGCAGGGCGGGCCGCCGGGGCTGAAGGTGTGGGCGGTGCCCGCGCAGCACCGCTCGAACCGGGGGCTGACGGACCAGGAGGAGACGCTGTGGGCGGGCTACGTGCTGGAGACGTCCGGCGGGCCGGTGCTCTTCGCGGGTGACACGGGGCTGGGGCCGCACTTCGACCGCATCGCGGAGCGCTTCGGGCCCATGCGCCTGTCGGTGCTGCCCATCGGCGCGTTCCGCCCGCGCGTCCTGCACCCGGTGCACATGGGGCCGGAGGACGCGCTCCAGGCGCACCGCGTGCTGCGCTCGAGCACGTCGGTGGCGATGCACTACGGCACCTTCCCCATGGCGTGGGACGGCCAGGACGAGGCGAAGTACCTGCTCTTGCGGCTCTTGCTGAAGGAGGAGGTGCGGCCGCGCTTCTGGGCGCTCGGCTTCGGCGAGGGCCGGGACGTGCCGCCGCTGGCGCCGGGGAATGACGGGCGGGCCGATGCCGGACGCTGAGGGGGCGGTGCCGCCGGAGGTGGAGGCGAAGGAGCTGATGGACCGGGCGCGCGGGCACATGCGCTCGGGCGACGTGGAGGAGGCGATTCCGCTCTGCGACGCTGTGTACCGGCGCTTCACGCTGTCGAAGTCACCGGCGCTCCAGCTCCAGGTGGCGCGGGCGCTGAGCCACCGGGGCGCGGCCATCGCGGAGCAGGGGATGTTCCAGGAGGCGCTCGTCCACTTCGACGAGGTGGAGCGCCGCTTCTGGAGTCCGCGCAGGCCCGAGCTGTGGGAGGGCGTCGCGTGGGGGATGCTGTACCGGGCCCGCGTGCTCCTGGAGATGGACCAGGAGCCCATGTGCAGCAACTGGCTGGAGCGGATGCTGAGCCGCTTCGGGACTTTCTCGCAGCGGTCCGACCTGCGCGTTCCGGTGGAGATGGCGCGGACGGCGGTGCTCGCCGCCCACAACCAGGCGGAGCGGTTCGAGGAGTCGCTGAGCCTGTCCGAGGCGCTCCTGAAGGAGTACGACGGACAGGCGGATCCGTTCCTGGTGGAGCAGACGGCGGTGGCGTTGCTGCAGCGGGCCATCGCGCTCCAGGGGCTGGGGCACGTGGATGAAGCGCTGGAGGCGTTCGACGAGGTGGACGTGCGCTACTGCGAGGACACGGATCCACGCCTGCGAGCCCTCGTCTCCACCGCGCTCATGGGCCGGGCCATCGTGTTGCTCCGGGAGGAGTTCCTGCCGGAGGCGCTCTCCGCGCTGGACGCCATCCTCGAGCACGCCGGCCCGAACCCGGGACGGCGGCTGCTGGAGTCCGTGAACTTCGCGAAGTTCCACCACGAGGTCATCGAGCGGCAGATGCAGCTGGAGCGCGAGCGGACGGCCCGCGGGCCGAAGCCCCGGGCCGTGTCCAAGCCGAGGCCGCGTTAGCCCGGAGGCGGAAGCGACTTCCAGAGCCAGCCCAGGCGCAGGTCCCGCTCCTCGAAGGGCGGGGCCCGGATGAGGTCGTCTTCCTCGCCGTAGACGCCCACCTCCACCCAGAGCCCGTCCCGCAGCTCGCTCACGGTGAGCGTGCGCGAGTCCAGGTCCACGAACCACAGGTGCTTGATGCCAATCCGCGCATAGAACGGCCGCTTGATGCGCGTGTCGTAGGCCCGCGTGGTCGGCGACAGGATTTCACACGCCCAGTCGGGAACATCCGTCCATTGGCCTTTGGGCATCAGCGGCACCCGCTCGCGCCGCCAGCCTGCGAGGTCCGGACTGAACTCCGGAGAACCGCCCACCCGGATGCCGGGCTCGGTCATGAGCCACCAGCCACCCGGCATCCCTTCACCACCCAAATGGAATGCGTCATCCAGTTCGCGGTGAAGCCTGTACTCGAAGTGCCCATGCGCGGCGCGCGGCCGCGCCTGCGTATACAGCATTCCATCGATGATCTCGCCCACCACGCCCTCGGGCAGGGCCTCGATGTCAGCGAGGGTCGCCGGACCCCCGAGTGGTTTCGCGCCATAGGCCATGCCTGGAGTGTGGAGTTAGCAGCACCGTCTGACAAGCAGGCGGCACCGAGCACTCAAGACGCTTCGGTGACGGGCCACCACTCGCCCAGCCGCAGCTCGATGGCGTCGAACGGCGCCGCGCGGATGACATCGTCGTCTCCGTACACGCCCAGCTCCACCCAACGCCCATCATGCAGCTCGCTCACGGTGAGCGTGCGCGCCTCAAGGTCGATGAACCACAGGTGCTGGATGCCGATGCGCGCGTAGAACGGACGCTTGATGCGCGTGTCGTAGGCCCTGGTGGACGGTGACAGGATTTCACAGGCCCAGTCCGGGACGACCTTGCACCTTCCTCCCGGCAGCACGGGGACCCGCTCGCGCCTCCACCCGGCGAGGTCCGGGCTGAACTCCGGTGCTCCCTCCACCTGGATGCCCGGCTCCGCCAATATCCACCAGCCGCCCGGGCCCTGCTGGCCGCGCTGGAAGGGGCCTCGCAGCGCTTCAATCAGCGCGCCCACCAGGTCCATGTGCCCGGCCCGGGGCCGCGCATGCGCGTACAACGTCCCATCGATGATCTCGCCCACCACGCCCTCGGGCAGGGCCTCGATGTCAGCGAGGGTCGCCGGACCCCCGAGTGGTTTCGCGCCATAGGCCATGCCTGGAGTGTGGAGTTACCTCCACCGTCTGACAAGCCGACCCCAGGGCGGCTACTCCGGCTGCGCGATGATCAACGTCTGCAACGGCAGATGCCGGATGGGCCGCGTGCTCTGCACCTTGAAACCCGCGTCATCCAGGAAGCCCTCGACCTCCGCGGGCGTGTACGACGCGGCCCCGGACGTGAGGAAGTAGTGCAGCCCGATGAGCGGCGCGGACGTGCTCTGCGTGTCCCGCTCCTCGCGCAGGTACTCCAGCACCGCCAGCGTGCCCCGGGACGCCATCGCCCCGCGCACGCGCCGCAGGAGCGCCACGTTCTGCGCGGGCGTCAGGTGGTGCATCACCTGGAACAGCAGCGCGCCGTCATACGGCCCGCCCAGCTCCGCGTGCAGCACGTCCCCTTCCTTGTGCGTCACCCGGTGTGACAGCCCCGCCTGGGCGATGATGTCCCGCCCCACGCGCACGCTGCCCTCCAGGTCCACCACCGTGGCCTTCAAGCCCCGGTGCATCCGGCACAGCTCCGCCGCGTACCAGCCGTGCGCGCCGCCCAGGTCCAAGAGGTGCCGCGCCCCGCGGGGCAGGGGAATGGCCGCCGCCACCTCCGGCGAGGCCAGCCGCGCCAGCTGGTACATGGCCTGGATGTAGTCGCGCCAGCGCGGGTCGTCCGGAGCGAACTGGTGGATGTCCACCGACTGCCCGCTCTTCACCGCGCTCTCCAGCTGCCCCCACCAGTCCCACTGCGCGTAGTTGAACTCCAGGAACGCCGTGATGGCCTGCGGCGAGCGCGGGTCCAGCCACCGCCGCGCCCGGGGGGCCAGCCGGAAGCGGCCCCGGTGCAGCTCCACCACCTCGCAGGCGATGAGCGCTTCCAAGAGCGCCCGCATGCCTTCGGTGCTCGTCTTCAGCCGCGCCGCCAGCGCCTCCGCCGTCGCCGCGCCGTCCGCCAGCGCCGCGTAGACGCCCAGCCGCGCGCCGGCCATCAGCGTGCGCGACGCCATCATCCCGAAGAAGGCGTGCGCCAGCGGCTGCGGCGCCAGGTTGAGGAAGTCCGCCACCCGCTCCAGGAGGTTGTCCGCCTTGAGGCCCAGCCGCATCGCGCGTCGCTCCTTGGAGTGGGGGGAGTGGGGGCCTGCCGGCTACCGGCGGCGCCGTGAGCCGGCCACGGCGGCCACGCCCAGAATCATCAGCGCCGCCTGCGGGCCCAGCAGGCAG
Organism: Corallococcus exercitus; assembly: GCF_042231735.1. Lineage (GTDB taxonomy): Bacteria > Myxococcota > Myxococcia > Myxococcales > Myxococcaceae > Corallococcus > Corallococcus exercitus_B. The sequence continues at coordinate 5,805,267 of NZ_CP102577.1, read as the reverse complement.
CCCTGCGTCTCCGCCTGGCGGATGCCCGTGTACTTGCACTTGCCCGTGTTGCAGCTGAAGCGCGGCGCGCAGTCACTGCTGCTGCGGCAGTCCGTGGGCACGCGCCCGGTGTTGTCGTCCCCTTCGGGGGAGTTGGGGTCGTCCGGCTGGCCCGCGTCCTGCGGCTGGCCCTCCTGGCCCAGCGCCACCAGAGGGGAGAACAGGAGGAATCCGGCCAGGAACCCTGCCGGGCAGATGCGGGAGAAGAGGGAGGACATGAGGCGGGCGCCACCCTAACGCCCCAGCGGGGCGGTTGCATCCATCCTCTGAAGGGGGCGGCCGTCCGGCGTTCCCTGGAAACGCTGGCCGCCCAGGCGCCCGAATCTGCTACGGTCCCCCCGCGATGGCGCCTCGAATCCTCGTCGTGGACGACAACCAGGAGCTCCTCTCCCTCCTCACGCAGCTGTTCGAGGACGCCGGGTACGAGGTGGTGGGCGCCAGCCGTGGCAAGCAGGCCATCGAGGCCGCCCGCGCCCAGCCGCCCGGCTGTGCTGTCTTGGACATCCTGCTGCCGGACATGATGGGCTACCACCTGGCGGACACGCTGCGGAAGGACAACCCCCAGCTGCCGCTGCTCTTCATCACCGGCGTCTTCAAGGGCGGCAAGCACGCCACGGAGGCGCGCCAGAAGTACCAGGCCGCCGGCTACTTCGAGAAACCCTTCGAGGCCCAGAAGCTGCTGGAAGCGGTGGCCAAGGTGCTGCCCGCGGAGAAGAAGGTCCCCGCCGCCTCCATGCAGGACGCCTTCGAGGTGGAGCTGGACATCGACGTGGAGGAGGAGGGCCCGCAGGACGCCATGGAGCTGACCGGCCGCATCAAGGTCACCGGCGGCGGCAACCTCACGGCCGAAATCCGCGGCGCCAACCTCACCGCCACGCCCATGCAGAAGGTGCCCTCCACCCAGGTGCGGCCGCCCACCGCGGGCCGACCGCCGGATCCACTGCCGGTGGGGGCGGGCTCGCCGGGCAGCCGCCGGGGAGAGCTGAAGGACAACCTGCCGTCGCTGCTCACCGCCTTCTACCTGTCGCGTGAGACGGGCGAACTGGGCGTCCAGCGCGGCAAGGTGAAGAAGGTCGTCTACTTCGAGAACGGCACCCCGGTGTTCGCGCTCTCCAACCTGCTGGCGGACCGCTTCGGGCAGTTCCTGGTGCGCGTGGGGAAGATCAAACCCGAGCAGCTCCAGGACGCGTCCGCCGTCGCCGCGCAGAGCCACCGCCGCACCGGCGACGTGCTGGTGGAGCGCGCCCTGCTCAAGGACACGGAGCGGCTGTACTACGTGGGCCAGCAGGTGAAGGCCATCATCTACTCGCTCTTCTCCTGGGAGGAGGGCACGTACGTGATGAGCTTCAAGGAGAAGGCCTCCGCGGAGTCCATCAAGCTGGACGTGCACCCGGCCAACCTCATCGTCCGGGGCATCAAGAAGCTCTACAAGCCGGAGCGCCTGCGCCGCCTGCTCCAGCCCGAGGACCGGCTCATCCCCGCCGTCGCCCCCGCCTACGGCCTCAACGAGGTGGAGCTGGAGCGCTGGGAGGCGGAGCTCCTGCCCAAGATTGACGGCAACCGCGTGGTGGCGGAGCTGCTCGCGTTCGCCAACCGCCCGGAGCACGTCGTCTACGGCTTCCTGGTGTCGATGATGGCGCTGGGCATCCTGGACAAGCGCTCGTAGCGGGCCGGTGCGCTCAAGGGCGCCCGGTCTCCGGGTGCCCCCGCGCCGTGCGACGTCACTTCAGACGAGCCGCGAGCCGATCCAGAACAGGCCCAGCGCGCCGGAGCCCAGCGCGACGCCGCGCTGGATCCACAGGCTGATGCGCGCGTTGGCGCGCGACAGGCCTTCGGCGAACACCAGCCCCACCGCGCCCATGCCGATGAGGATGCCCAGCGCGAAGCCGGGCAGGTACGTCCACGCGGACAGGCTCATGCTGCCGCCCACCAGCAGCGGGGGCAGCGCGATGAGCAGCGACCGCACGCCGCTCACGGCCATGAAGGCGCCCGCGGCGGTGCTCACGGTGTGCACGTGCTCGTGCGGCTCGCGGTCGTGGCCGGGCAGGTGCGGGTGGCCGTGGTCCAGGCTGTGCGGGAAGAGCAGGGCGGTGACGGCCAGCGCCACCAGCACCGCGCCGCCGAACACCTCCGCCCACCGCTCGAAGGTCTCCGACAGGCCCACGCCCGCGAAGAGGCACACCGCCGCGATGCCGCCCAGCATGGCCGCGTGGCCCAGGGCGAAGCGCAGCGCCGTCATGATGGCGACGCGGCGCCGGCCTCCGCCCAGGGTTCCGAGCGTGGCCATGGCGGCGCAGTGGTCCGGCCCCAGGGCGTGGAGCATGCCTTGGGTCAGGCCGAGCAGGAAGGCGAGCAGGATGGGAGCCACGACGGCGCACCCTAGCCGTGGTTTAACCGGGTGGCCAGCAGGAGGAAGCCCCACATCATGCGCATTGCTCATCCCCGACATTCCGCCGCGCTGCTGTTGGCGGGGCTGCTCGCCCTGCCGGGCTGCTCCAGCGACCCCGGTCCGGAGCAACTGCGGAAGGCTCAGGGCCGCTACGAGGAGCTGATCAACCAGAAGCTCCCCGCGCAGGACCCGGCCTGGACGGAGGTCATGGCCCAGTTTGAGGCCGTCCCCAAGGACTCCAAGGCCCGCCCGGAGGCCGAGAAGCGGCTGGCCTCGCTGAAGGCGGCCCGCGAGAAGGTCCCGCCGCGCCCCCTGGCCCGCCCCGGCGCCACCGGCCAGGGCGCCAGCGACGTGGAGGCCAAGCGCGCCGCGTGCGAAGCGCTCGCGAAGAAGCTGGGCGAGGCCAACACGGACGCGACCCGCGACGTGCTGCGCAAGGTGCTGGAGACCTGCCAGGCGGAGCTGGTCCGGCTGGAGGCCCATGACCACCCGCCGGGCGAGGAAGTGCATCCGCCGGGTGAAGGCGCGCACTGAGCCTGCTCGAAGCGCGCGTGGAGTTGAGAAGCCCGCGAGGTCTGGGTATGGAACCGGCGCATGCCCATGCCCCAAGCAGGTGACAAGGCCCCCGGCTTCTCGCTCCCCGACCAGAGCGGCGCCACCGTCTCCCTCTCGCAGTTCAAGGGGCGGCACGTCGTCCTCTACTTCTACCCGAAGGACGCGACCCCCGGCTGCACCACGGAGGCGTGCGACTTCCGCGACGAGCACTCCGCGCTGGTGAAGGCCGGCGCGGTGGTGCTGGGCGTGTCGCCGGACACCGTCGCCTCCCACCAGAAGTTCGCCACGAAACAGGGGCTGCCGTTCTCGCTCCTGGCGGACCCGGACCACGCGCTGGCGGACGCGTACGGGGTGTGGGGGGAGAAGTCCCTCTACGGCCGCAAGTTCATGGGCCTCATCCGCGCGACCTTCCTCATCGGCCCGGACGGCAAGGTCGTCCGCGTGTGGCCCAAGGTGAAGGTGGCCGGCCACGTCGCGGAGGTCCTGTCCACGCTCCAGGGTGGAGCTTCCGATGCGGCTTCGGCCCCGAAGGCCCCGGCGGCGAAGAAGGCTCCGGCGGCGGAGGCGAAGCCGGCGGGTGTCAAGAAACTGGCGGCGAAGAAGGCCCCGGCCGCGAAGCCGGCGGCGAAGGCCGCGGCCCGGAAGGGTGCTCGCGCCTGAGCGGAGTCGGGGGCGGGCGCCGGTGCACTCCTGGCGGGACAGGGAGGCCGGGACCGTGTATGCCTGCGCCCGTGGCTGGCTCCTCTCTCCCCGGGCGGGGCTGGCCGTTCACCATGAAGCCCTGACGGCCTCCGGGCCGGACAGCGGGCGGCCGGCAGGGCCAGCCCCCGGGTGGATGCCCGGTGGTTGGCGAGGACGGCATGACCATTCCTCGGGGATGGCGGAGACGATGAACATGCGCGAGCGAGGCATTCAGCGGTGGATGGGAGCGGCGGCGCTGGCGGCGGGCGTGCTCCTGGGCACGGCCTGTGGCGGGCTGCCGGAGACGGGCGGCAAGCAGCCGGATGAGTCGCGGGGCAATGCCTTCGCGCAGCGTGGGGCGCAGCCGGAGGCCGTCTACAACGTGGCCGAGCAGCAGGGGCACGAGAACCCCTCTGACGCGCACCGCGGCGACGCGGCCGCGAAGCTGCCCGCCCACGTGCTGACGGTAGACCGGGGCTACAACTCCACCATCGAGAAGATTGGCTCCAGCATCGACCCGCGCACGCCGGCCAAGGATGGCCAGCCCAACAACTCCAAGTGGGACGACCCGGGCGGCATGATGGCGCACCGCTACGCGGCGCTGGGTGGGGCGACCTACTCTCCCGCGGCCTGGGGCGTGGGGGGCGGGGTGTCCGCCAACACGAACGAGACCCAGCGCGGCTTCGAGGAGCCCTACAGCTACGTCAGCCCGCCCATCTACCTGCGCGACCGGTAGTTGTACGGCGGTCCAGGGGGCGCCCGCCGGCCAGCGTGCCAGCAGGCGTCCCTGCTCCGGCCCCGCCACTCCCGGTGGGGCGCCGGGGTGGCCACTCCTTCTGTCGAGGCCGTGACGGCTTCCGGAAGGAGCAGGCCATGCACTCAAAGAGACTTCATCACTGGACGCTGGTGGCCGTGTGCGCCGCGACGGCCGCGCTGGTCGGCCCCGGCTGCAACCGCGACAACCCCCTGCCGCGTACGGGGAGCAACTACGAAGGCGTCGCCAACGAGCAGCAGCCCGCGCCGCCGGGAACGGGGGGCTCCGGCCAGCAGCAGGGCGCGAACACGCCCACGGAGACGCCCAAGGACGCGAAGGGGATGCCGCTGAAGCCGGGTCCCGCCGGTGCCCAGGGCGAGCAGAACAAGATTGGCGCGCCCGGCTTCACCACGCCGCAGGAGCGCGTGCCCGGGGACCAGGGCGGAGCGGACCGCTTCCAGGGCCCCATGGGCCAGGGCTCAGCCCCTGGCTCTGGCTCTGGCTCTGGGGCGGCAGGCTCCGAGACGTCAGGCTCCGAGACGTCAGGCTCCGAGACGTCAGGCCACTAGCGCGACGCGAGCATGACCTCCGTGGGGTCCTTGCCGGTGAAGGCACTGGCAAGGCCCTCGGCCAGCGAGCGGTGCTCCGCGTCGCCCAGCGTGGCGAGCCGGTCCTCGGCGGGGTGCGCGAAGCGGGCGGCGAGCGCGTCCAGGCGCCGGTGCGCTTCGGTGATGCGCTCGCGCGGGACGCGGCCGGACTCCACCGCCTTCACCAGCGCTTCGATGGCGGTGCGCTGCACGTCCGCCTTGTGGCACACGAGGAACAGGTCCACGCCCGCGAGCGTCCCCTGTACCGCGGCCTCCGCCACGGAGTAGTGGTCCGCGATGGCCTTCATCTCCAGGTCATCGGAGACGACGACGCCGTCGAAGCCCAGCTCCTTGCGGAGCAGGTCGTGCAGCGCGCGGTGGCTCATGGTCGCCGGGACGCCCTGCTCCAGCGCGTCGAACAGCACGTGCGCGGTCATCAGCGACGCGAGCCCTGCCTTCGCGAAGGCCTGGAACGGCACCAGCTCCACGCGGCGCAGGCGCTCCAGGTCATGCGGCAGCCGGGGCAGGGTGAGGTGGCTGTCCGTCGTCGTGTCGCCGTGGCCGGGGAAGTGCTTGCCGCAGGACGCCACGCCGCCGGCCTCCAGGCCCCTGGCGAGCGCCACGCCCAGCCGGCCCACCTCCACCGGGTCGCGGCTGAAGCTGCGGTCGCCAATCACGGGGTTGGCAGCGTTGGTGTCCACGTCGAGCACGGGGGCGAAGTCCCAGTCGAAGCCCACGGCGCGCAGCTCGTGCGCGAGCAGCCGGCCCACGCGCTCGGCCAGGGCTTCGTCGCCGCGCTGGCCCAGCTCGCGCATGGGGGGCAGGGACGTGAAGGGCTCACCGCGAAGGCGCGCCACCCGGCCGCCCTCCTGGTCCACGGAGAGGATGAAGGGCCGGCCCGCGCGCGTCTTCAGCTCACGGCACAGCGCCGCGGTCTCCGCCGCGGTGCCCACGTTGCGCTTGAAGAGGATGGCGCCGTAGATGCCGTCATCCATCAGCGCCGCGAGGTCGGCGTCGATGCGGGTGCCAGGGAAGCCCACCATGAAGAGGCGGGCACAGTCGCGGTAGAGGGCGGAAGCAGGGCTCACGGCCGCGCAGTGTGGCAGAGCCCGTCGGCTTCCGGGCACTCCCGCGCATCCCGAGCGTCGGCTGCCTGTCAGGGCACCGCACGAACCTGCCCGACAGTCCGACAGGTTCAGAGCCCGTGGCTGGGACCGGCCGCTACAGCCGGAAGGAGGAAACCTGTCGGACAATCGGACAGGTTTTGAAGGCCGTGGCCAGGAGGCGCTCTGGTCCAGCCGGACGGCGGAAACCTGTCGGACAGTCGGACAGGTTGGGCCCCTGCGGCTGGGGGCGTCCGCCTACCCGAGCAGCGAAACCTGTCCGACTGTCGGACAGGTTGGGAGGATCGCGGCTGGGGGCCCCGCTCCATCCGAGAGGTTTGAACCTGTCGGACAATCGGACTGGTTGGGACCCCTGCGGCTCGGGGCATTCGGCCCACCCGAGCAGCGGAAACCTGTCGGACAGTCGGACAGGTCTGGAGGACCGCAGTTGAGGGGCCTCGCTCCATCTGAAAGGCGGGAACCTGTCGGACAGCCGGACAGGTCTGGAGGACTGCGGCTAAGGGGCTCGCTCCATCTGAAAGGCGGGAACCTGTCGGACAGTCGGACAGGTTGGGAGGACCACAGCTAAGGAGCCCCGCTCCATCCGAGAGGCGGGAACCTGTCCGACAGCCGGACAGGTCTGGAAGCCTGGGGCGAGGGGGGAGTCTGCCCACCCGAGCAGCGAAACCTGTCCGACAGTCGGACAGGTTGGGTCCGCGCCGGGCGGGCGGCGGCCGGGCTACTTCCTTAGCAGCGTGCCTTCGAAGAAGAACGCCAGGCACGCGGCCAGGATGAGCCACGTCCACAGCGGCACGGCGGGCTTGTCCGCATCCCCCGTGGAGGCCTTCACCGTGTCCTCGCCGAAGTAGGCCGTCAGCGTGTCCTGCGGTACGCGGGTCAGGTCGCTCTCCGCCGGGTCCAGCGTGGCGGCGAAGTCCAGCGCGGCCACGGGCTTCCCCTCCGCGCCCAGCACCGAGTGCACGCCCGGCTCCACCGTGGGGCCCGCCACGAACGAACCGTCCGGCTGCGCCTTCACCGGCAATTCACTGCCGTCCGGCGCGCGCACGGCCGCCACCTTCTGCGTGCCCTCCGGGCGCAGCGTCACGGTCTCGCCTACGCGCACGCGCACCTCCTCGCGCTCCTCCAGCGAGCCCGTGAGGTACGCGGCGAAGCGCTGCATCAGCGGCAGGAAGCTCGTCCGGATGGCGAAGTCGCTCCAGTCACGGTCCACCGTGCTGGTGAACAGCGCCACGCGCCCCTTGCCCCGGCGCGCCACCGCCACCGCCGGTGCCCCGTCCTCGTACGTGGCCAGCACCTGGCTGGTGCCCGGCGCGGACGGGCTGTCCGCCTCCAGCAGCATGTACTTGTAGAAGCGCGCCCCGATGAGGCCCTCCTCCGCGCGGCCCGTGAAGGGCGCGAACAGCGGATGGTCCACCTTCACTTGCGCCAGCTTCGCCGTCTTCGTCTCCGCGTCGGGGTCCTCGCGCTCGGCGCTCGTGCGCACCAGTCGCAGCGGTCGCGGCAGGAGCGTGCCCAGCCGGGAGTTGTACGCCTCCGGGTTCACGTGGTCGCCCACGCTCACGAAGAGGCCGCCGCCGTTCTCCACGAAGGCCGCCAGCTTCTGTGCTTCCTCCTCGGACGGCGCCGTCGTGTTGAGCAGCAGCACCAGGTCATACGCGCTGAAGTCCTCGCGCAGCCCCACCTCCGCGTCGCGCACCGCCACGTCCACCGGCGAGCCCGGCGACGTGAGCGCCGCATCCACGAAGAAGGCCTCGTCCCGGTAGCGCGTCGCGTGTGGCGAGCCGTTCACCACCAGCGCCTTCAGCCCGCGCGGCACCGGCAGCACGAAGGCCCGCCGGTCGTCCTCCGCCAGCGAGTCCTGCGCGAGCGTCACCTGGCCCACCACCGTGCCGCCCTGCGGGAAGCGCACCGTCAGCGTCTTCTGCGTCGTGCCGCCCGCGGGCACGTCCACGAAGCCCTTGGCCAGCGTGGACTCGCCCACGCGCACCGCGGCCTCCAGGTCCTTCGCCGGCTTCGTGCCGAAGTTCCGCACCGTGAACGTGAACTGGTACGCGCGAGGGCCCGCCTGCAGCGCGGGCTCCACCCGCAGGTCCACCAGCGCGCGGTTGTCCAGCGACTCGCGCCCGGACGCCACGTCGCGCAGCACGACCTCCGGCTTCACCATGGTGCCCGTGGGCCCCTTCACCGTGGGCGGCGGCGCTTCCAGCCGGAAGCCGGAGGCCGTCATGTCGGAGACCACCACCAGGCGCTTGCCCGGCATCGGGTTCTCCTCCAGCGCCCGAGCGGCCATGTCCAGGCAGCGCGACAGGTCCGCCGTGCCGTACGTGGGCTTCGCCTCGTCCACCAGCGCGCGCAGCCGGGCCCGGTCGAAGCCCGGCGGCGGCGGCGCTTCCGGCGACGACGTGCACACCATCACCGTCGCGGGCTCCTCCGGCAGCAGGTCCTTGAGCGCGTCGCGCGCCTCGTCGCGGCCCTTCTCGAAGTTCGACGTGCCGTCCGACCAACGCATGGACAGCGACGCATCCAGGATGACCGCCGTGGCCGCCGGCCCGCGCGTCACCGTGGCCGCCTGCGCGTCGCGGGTGAACTCCGGCCGCGCCAGCGCGATGGGGATCGCCAGCAGGATGAGCGTGCGCAGCGTGTAGAGCAGCAGCCGCTTCAGCTTGAGCCGGCTCGCCGTGCGCTTCTGGCTTCTCAGCACGAACGCGAGCGGCCCGAACGGATGCGCCCGGGGCCGACGCCGGTCGAACAGGTGCACCAGCACGGGGATGAGCGCACCCAGCGCGCCCAAGAGGAACCAGGGGTTGCCGAAGGTCACCGGCGCCTCCCGCGACGTCCCAGGAAGCGCAGCAACACCTCGTCCAGCCGCTCGTCGGTGCGCACCAGCTCGTAGTCCACGTCGGCCTCGGCGCACTTCGCCTTCACGTCCGCGAGGAACGCGCCGAACTCCTCCAGGTAGCTCTGCTTGATTTCACGCGGGTTCACCTCGATGCGGCCCTCGCCCTCCATGTCCAGGAAGAGCGTGGGGTCGTCGAAGGGGAACGTCAGCTCCGCGGGGTCCACCAGGTGGAACACCGCCACGTCGTTCTTGCGCTGCCGCAGGGCCAGGATGCGCTTGAGCGCTTCCTGCCGTTCATCCAAGAGGTCCGACAGCACGATGACGGTGGAGCGCCGGGGCAGCACTTCGGCGAGATGATCCGCCGCGCTGCCCAGGTCCGTGGGGCCCTTGGCCTCCGTGTGCTCCAGCGCGTCCAGCAGCACGTTGAGGTGTCCGGCGGAGGCGCGGGGCGGCACGTCGCGGAAGGCGCCACCCACCATGACGGCCAGGCCCGCCGCGTCCTGCTGGCGCACGAGCAGGTAGCTGAGCGCGCCCGCGAGCGTCTTGGCCACCTCCAGCTTGGACATCGCGCCGCTCTGGTAGCCCATGGACGCGGACGCATCCACGACCATCACCGAGCGCAGGTTCGTCTCGTGCTCGAAGCGCTTGACGTAGTACTTGTCGAACTTGCCGTAGGCCTTCCAGTCCAGGTGGCGCAGCTCGTCGCCGGGGGCGTACTCCTTGTGCTCGGCGAACTCCACGCTCTGGCCCTGATGTGGGCTCTTGTGGAGGCCGGACAGCACGCCCTCCATCACGGCGCGGGCGCGCAGCTTCACGCCCTGGAGGCGGGACAACGTCTGGGCGTCGAGCAGCGCCATGGGGTGGAAGCGCCTAGCCCTTCACCACCGTGAGGAGCTGGTCGATGAGCTTCACGGACGTGATGCCGTCGCTCTCCGCGGTGAAGTTGGGCAGCACGCGGTGGCGCAGCACGGGCCGCGCCAGCGCCCGCACGTCCTCCACCGTGGCCACGAAGCGGCCGTTGAGGATGGCGCGCGCCTTGGCCGCCAGCACCAGGTACTGGCTCGCACGGGGGCCCGCGCCCCACGACACGTTCTTCGCCACGAAGTCCGGCACGCCCGCTTCCTTGGGGCGCGTGTGGCGCACCAGCTCCACCGCGAAGCGCACCACGTGGTCCGGCACCGGCACGCGGCGCACCAGCTCCTGGAGGGCGAGGATGCGCTCGGGGGACAGAATCTTCTCCAGCTTCGGCGGCGCGCCGGCGGTGGTGCTCTTGACGATCTGCACCTCCTCCTCGGCGGTGGGGTAGCCCACGTCCACCAGGAACATGAAGCGGTCCAGCTGCGCCTCGGGGAGGGGATAGGTGCCCTCCTGCTCGATGGGGTTCTGCGTCGCGAAGACGAGGAAGGGCAGCTCCAGCGGGTACGTGCGGCCACCCGCGGTGACGCGGTACTCCTGCATGGCCTGGAGCAGCGCGGCCTGCGTCTTGGGCGGCGTGCGGTTCACCTCGTCCGCGAGGATGATGTTCGCGAACAGCGGCCCCTGCATGAAGCGGAAGGAGCGGCGGCCCGTCGTCTTGTCCTCTTCCAGGATGTCCGTGCCGGTGATGTCGGACGGCATCAGGTCCGGCGTGAACTGGATGCGGTTGAAGGACAGGTTGAGCACGTCCGCCAGCGTGGAGATGAGCAGCGTCTTCGCGAGGCCGGGCACGCCCACGAAGAGGCAGTGGCCACGGCTGAAGAGCGAGATGAGCAGGTGCTCCACCACGTCCCGCTGCCCGACGACGCGCTTTTCAATCTGCTCGACGATGGCGTTGCGGGCCTGGGCAAGCTCCTCGACGGCGCGCAGGTCCTCGGGGGTGGCGTCGGACGGGGGGAGTGGGGCGGGGGCGGCGCTTTCCATGGAAGGGTTCTCTTAATCGGCGCGCGGGGGGCGGACCAACGGTTTCCGTCGCCCTGGGGCCCGAGCGTGGGGTGGCAACCGTTCCAGGGGGCCGGTATTCCTCGGCGAAAACACAGGGGTCCGACCGGCCCCGCGCCCGTCCCGGTGCCTGCCCCCCGGCCTGTTTCAGTGCCCCCTGGACAGGGGGGAATGCCGGACCGTGGACACACTGCTTACGTTCCCAAGGCACCTGCGATGGAGCAGGGCAGGCATGGGAGCACGGCATGCGTTCAGCACGGCGAGTCATCTGGGGCGGGTGGGCACTTCTGGGCGCGGGACTCCTCGGGTTGGGCGGCACTGCCTGTGGTGGTGCTTCGGCGGAGGAAGCTGGCGATGTGACGGCCAGTGCGGAAGCCCAGGGCACCGTCCCCGCGCCGGCCCCCCAGACGGCTGCTCCCTCGCCTGGGACCCAGGCGCCCACGCAGGCCCCCTCGGCGGAGGCCCCCAAGCCCTCGGCCCCGGCGGCGAGCCCCTGGTCGCACACGCTGGGCGGCCCGCAGGACGACACGGGCACGGGCCTGGCGGTGGGGCGGGGCGGGGAGGTGCTGTTCGTGACGTCCGGCACGCCGCGCTCGGACGAGGACCGCGAGCAGGTGGAGGGCGAGCGGCTGGTGGTCACGCTGTCGCGCTACGCGGCGGACGGGACGAAGCAGTGGGCGAAGGAGTTCGAGCGCAACCGCCTGTCGGACCTGCGCGTGGCGGGCTCCACGGGAGCTGACGGCGCGGTGTTCCTGTCCGGCAACGCGTTCCTGTACTCGGCGGACTTCGGGCTGGGCGAGGCGCAGGACGGCTTCCTGGTGAAGTTCTCCCAGGCGGGCGCGCCCGAGTGGCAGCGCCGCGTGGGCCAGAAGGTCTACGCGGTGTCCGCCGACGCGGCGGGCGGCGTGGTGGCGCTGGGCGAGGAGTGGACGACGGAGGCCCACACGCCCCGGCTGGTGCGCTACGCGGCGGACGGGGAAGTGCGCTGGACCCAGACGTTCGATGGCGCGAAGGAGGGCACGCTGCTGTCGGCGGTGGCGCTGTCGGCCACGGGCACGTCGGTGGTGGCCGGCCGGCTGGTGGGCCCGGTGACGGTGGACGGGCGCACGTTCGACGCCGAGGGCGCGGGCGGCTTCGTGGTGCTCGCGTTCGGCGCGGACGGAGCGCTGGCGTGGGGCCGCGAGGTGCCGGGCGTGAACGGCCGCGTGGGCTCCGTGTCGGTGGGCGCGGACGGCACGGTGGCCGTGGCCGGCGAGGCGGTGGGCCTGCTGGTGTGGAACGGCGTGGCGCTGGATGAGGGCGGTCCGTTCGTGCTGACGGCGGCGGCGGACGGGCAGGAGCGCTGGGTGAAGCAGCCCACGTGTGGCTCGACGTCGGTGGGCACGGTGGCCGCGGTGGAGGCCGCCGGCCCGGTGGCGGCTGCCTGCGGCAACACGGTCACGCGCTACGCGGCGGACGGTGCGCTGCTGGGCACGAAGACGCTGGCGGCGGAGGCGTGCGAGAGCGGCACGTGCTCGCTGGCGACGACGGCGCTGGTGGCGGCGCCGGACTCCGGGCTGGTGGTGTCCGGCTGGCAGCGCGACGGCGCGGGCGACACGTGGAACCAGGATGCGTTCCTGCGGCTCGTGACGCACTGAGCCTGACCGCGGAGCGTGCCGTGGGCTACTTCAGGCCCACGGCGCGTACCGCGTCCTGCACGAGCCCGCGGACCCAGGCGTGCTTCGGGTCGCCCTCGTTCCCAAGATGCCAGGCCAGGAGCATCTCGAGGGGAGGCATCGAGACAGGCAGCGGCCGAAGCTCGAGCCCGAGTGCCTTCGCGTGCATGGCGGCGAAGCTGCGCGGAAGGACGGCGAGCCGGTCCGAGCCCAGCACGAGCGGCAGCGCCAGGGAGAACGTGGTCACCACGCGCGTCACGCGACGTGAGAGCCCCTCCTTCTCCAGGAGCACGTCGATACCGCCGCGTCGCGACTGCGCGAGGGGGGCGACGAGGACGTGCTCCCACTCGGTGAACCGTTTCAGGGACATGCGTCCGGTGGCGAGGGGATGCGCCCCGCGCATGACGCAGACGAACTCGTCGACGAACAGGCGCTGCGAGCGCAGGTCCCGCTCCTTCGCGAGGTCCGGGACGATGGCGATCCCGCCGTGGTCCCGCAGGAACGTCCCCAGGTCCGACGTCTGGGTCCGGAGCGTGAGCAGGGCCCCGGGAGCACGCGCCGCGAGGAGTCGGTCGAGCGTCGGCAGGAGCAGCTCCGCGACGCGGTCCGACGTCGTCACGAAGATGTCCCAGGTCGCCGTCGCCGGGTCGAAGGGACGCCCCTGGTCGAACAGCCGCCCGGCCGCCAGCATCACCTCCCTGGCGGGTGCGCGAAGCGCTTCGGCCCGCTGGGTTCGCACGAGCGACCTCCCGTTGCGGACCAGGAGCGGGTCGTTGAAGTCGACGCGCAGCCGGTGCAGGGCATTGCTCGCCGCCGCGGGCGTGATTCCCAGCTTCTTCGCCGCGCGCGTGACGTGAGCCTCCTCAAGCAGGTGATGGAGCGCGCGAACGTGGTTCAGGTCGAAGGCCGAGAGCTTCACAGCGTGAACAATACCCATTCCCACCATCAAGTTCCGCGAATGAGTGCCGCCCCGTAGCTTGAAGGGCATGAACGCACTCACCTACAGCCGCTTCGGCAGTCCTGATGTCCTCCAGCACACTCAGTCGTCGGCGCCCCGCGTCCGCGCCCACCACCTGCTCATCCGTGTCCGAGCCGTCTCGGTGAATCCCATCGACGGGAAGATCCGGCGGGGCGAGCTGCGGCTGCTCAGCGGTGCCCGCTTCCCGAGGTCGCCCGGCTCGGACTTCGCCGGTGTCGTCGAGGAGGTAGGAGCGGGCGTCGAAGGGTTCTCGGTCGGAGACCGCGTGTTCGGCTTCCCCGGGAGCATGCGGGAGGGAACGCTCGCCGGACTCATCACGGTCGCGGCGACGTCCGTCGCCCGGACTCCGCCAGGGCTCGACGACGTCGGGGCCGCGGCGGTCTCGATGGTGGGGCTCGCGGCGCTTCAGGCCGTGCGTGACGTCGCGCGCGTCGCCCCCGGTGAGCGCGTGCTCGTCAACGGCGCGACGGGCGGTGTGGGGCTCATGTTGATCCAGCTCGCCCGGTCGCGTGGCGCGCACGTCACCGCCGTCGCCTCCGCCGCGGGTCTGGCCGTGGCACGGCAGTACGGTGCCCAGGGGGTCCACGACCATCGCGCCCGGCCGCTCTCGATGCTCGGCGAGCGCTTCGACGTCGTCTTCGACCTGAGCACGAAGCTGTCCTTCGCGGAGGCGCGGAGCCTCCTGTCGCCGCGCGGCCGGCACGTGGGGTTCGAGCCGTCGCCCGCGTCGCTCATCGCCTCCAAGGTGCTCGGCCCCTTCCGCCGCCAGAAGCAGCTGCTGCTCGTGACCAGGCCGTCCGGCCGGGACCTCGCGGAGCTCGCGGGGAAGCTCCAGGCCCGGGAACTCCTTCCTCCGCCCGTGGAGGTGTTTGAGCTGTCCGACGCTCGCGGCGCGTTCGAGCGGTCCGAGCGCGGCGGCGTCATCGGCAAGGTGGTCATCCGCGCCGCGCCCTGAAGCCCCCGCCTTCCAACGCAACCCCACCCACCGCCGCATCCCAGGAGTCACCCATGTCCACCCGTCATCTCGTCGACCCGTCCCTCCTTCCCCTCACCGCCCACGCGTTCCTCCCGGGGCTCTCCCGCGAGAACCTCACGGACGCCCGCACGTTCATGGATCAGATGATCGCGTCCATCGCCCCCCGGACCACCGCGCTCCGCGGCGAGGTGCGCATCCCCGGACGGCACGGAGCGCCTGACGTCCGGCTCGTCATCCAGACTCCGCCGGGCTCCATCACGGTGCCGCGGCCCGCCGTGCTGTTCCTGCACGGCGGCGGCATGGTGATGGGCAGCGCCACCATGGGCGAGGGCTTCGACGCCGAGCTCGCCCTCGCGCACGACGCCGTCGTCGTCTCGGTCGACTACCGCCTCGCGCCGGAGGTGCCATTCCCGGGGCCCATCGACGACGCCTACGCGGCGCTGCGCTGGGTCCACGCGAACGCCGCGTCACTCGGCATCGATCCTTCGCGAATCGTCCTCATGGGGCAGAGCGCCGGTGGCGGGCTCGCCGCCTCGCTGGCGCAGCTCAGCCGCGACGACAGCGGACCCCGGCCCGCGGCGCAGATCCTCATCTACCCCATGCTCGACGCCCGCACGGGGACGGCCCTGGAAGCGGACCCCAACCCGACGACGGGCGAGTTCTCCTGGACGCGTGCGCACACCCGCTTCGGCTGGGAGTCCCTGCGCGGGGACTACCTCCCGACCGACGCTCGCGCCGGGCACTTCTCGGCCTCGCTCGGCCAGGACGTCTCGCAGCTGCCCCCCGCCTTCATCGCCGTGGGTTCGCTCGACGTCTTCTTCGACGAGTCCATGGACTACGCCCGCCGCCTCTCCCGCGCGGGAGTCCCGGTGGAGCTCCATGTCTACCCCGGGGCCATCCACGGCTTCGATGCCATCCCGGACGCCTGGATGACCACGAGCTTCAAGCGCGAGCTGAACGAGGCGCTCGCCCGTGCGCTCCGTGCGCCGGCCGAACGGGCGTCGTGAGCCCGTCAGTCCCGGTCCGGCGCGCCCAGGGGGAAGAGGGGGCGGAACGGGCGTCCTCCATCCACCGCCCGGGCGACGGACGGGCGGGCCAGCAACCGCGCGCGGTAGGCGCGCAGCTGGGGGTAGGACTCGGGGATGCGGTGGGTCCAGTCCGCGTAGAAGAGTGAGGGCGCGGCCGCGCAGTCCGCCAGCGTGAAGTCCGCGCCCGTGGCCCAGGTCCTGCCGGCGAGCTGCCCTTCCACCCAGGCGTAGGCGCGCTCCAGGTTCTCCACGGCCGTGGCCAGGCCTTCCTTCCGCTTCGTGGCATCCCCTGTCAGTGCGCCATTCACGGCGTGCTGGACCATGTCCATGACGTGCAGGTCGAAGAAGCGGTCGAGGAAGCGCACGTCCAGCGCGGCCATTGGATTCTCGGGCAGCAGGCGCACCTGCCCGGGATGCGCGAGCTGCAGGTACTCGATCATGATGCTCGTCTCGACGACCTGGCGGTCACCGTCCACCAGCAGCGGGAACTTGCGCAGCGGCCAGCGACGCAGCCACTCGGCCGTGTGCTCCGGCGTGTCCGGCCCGATGTTCCGGAACTCGAAGGGCGTGCCGTTCTCGTACAGCGCGATGAGCACCTTCTGCGTGTACGAGGAGAAGGGGTGACCGTAGACCGCGAGCGCCATCGTGGGACCTTTCAACTGCTTGTGATTTGCAAGTGGTTGAACCGTATCCGCGCTACTTGCATATTGCAAGTATCAACCCCGGGAGGACGGCCATGCCGCAGACAGGACGATCCGGCTGTCCCATCAACCTGACGCTCGAACAGCTCGGTGACCGCTGGAGCCTCATCGTCATCCGCGACGTCATGTTCGGGAACCGGCGCACCTATGGAGAGCTGCTGGAGCAGAGCGAGGAGGGCATCGCCTCGAACATCCTCGCGGACCGGCTGAAGCGGCTGACCGCGTCCGAGCTGCTGTCGCGCCGCCCGGATCCGAACCACCGGCAGAAGGGCATCTACAGCCTCACGGAGGCGTCCATCCAGCTGGTGCCCCTGCTCGCGCACATGGGGGCCTGGGGCCGCCGGCACACGCAGCCGAGCGAGGAGCTGTCCGTGCGCGCGGAGCTGCTGGAGAAGGGCGGCCCGCCCCTCTGGGACGCGTTCATGGACGAGCTGCGCCACCTGCACCTGGGCAGGCCGCGCCCGGCCCGCTCGGTGTTCGGTGAGCTTCAGGCCGCGTACGAGAAGGCCATGGCGCGCAAGGCCCGGAGGTGATCAGGCCTCGCTACGACGGGCGCGGGCACCACCAGATAACCACGTCCATGCTCGAAGGCGGAGAACGCCCGCTTCGCCGTGGGCCCGAGCTTCTGGAACTGGTCGCCCGCGTAGAAGAGCAGGGCATTCGTGTCGAGCACGTAGCCTTCACTCAAGCTCCAGCACCTCCGCGGAGGTCAGGGCCGAGCGCTGAAGTCGTTGACTGGGGCTCTCCTCAAGGGCTTCCAGGTCGCCGACGATGCGCAGGGAGCCTCGAAGCTTCGACTTCCGCTTCCGGGAGGGGCGTGCCTTCCGCTCCGCTTCCAGAAGGGCCTCCAGCCGTGAGGGCGCGATGAGGAACGCTTTCAGTTCGTCGTGCACCGTGATGGCAGTGACATGACGCTGGGTGGCTGCCTGCTGCACGAGGGCGCTGAGATGGCTGCGCGCCTCACTGAGCGGGACACGCTGCATGGGCAGGGGCCACGTGGGCGATGATGCGGCGGCGCGACGCGCAGTCGCGGGACGAGGAGGAGGCCGCCGTCGATGTTTGCTGGCCATGGTCCGCGGATAATAGCCACAGGTCCGACACAGTCCCGTTGGCCCGGGGGTCAAGCCGCCGTCGCCGTGTTCAGCTTCAAGTCCTGGTTCAGCCCCGCGTCCTTGCGCACGCGCCAGATGTACTGGTCCAGGAAGTAGTGGTGCAGCGCGAAGCCCCAGATGAAGCCCTCCATCAGGTCGCGCAGCGTGAGGCCGCTTCCGCCCAGCGCCACCTTCGTGTCGAACGCGCCGCAGCCCGGGTGCACCCCCATGCCGCAGCCCAGCGTCCGGTACGCCAGCGTGAACGCGAGCCCGCAGAGCGCGTAGACGATGAAGCGCTGGCTCACCTTCGGCGCCCAGCCGAACGCGGCATGGTCCACGCCGCTCGCGTGGTAGCGGTTGCGGTGAAAGAACCAGACGATGCCGTGGTACTGCACGTTGTGGAACGCCGTCACGGCCACGGTGAACATCAGGAAGTCCATCCGGCGCGACACCGACGGCCAGAACACCAGCGACGTCAGCCCCAGCGCCGCGCCCAGCATGAGCAGCTTGGGCCCGTTCACCCCCAGCCCCCGGCGCCACCGCCACACCTGCCGCGCCGCGAGCACGCCCACCACCGCGAGCACCAGGCCGAAGCACGCGTGCGCCACCCCGACCTCCCAGGTCGGCTCCGCCATCAGCCCCAGCCGGCGCCGCGCCCCCGGATGCGTCAGCGCGAACGCCACGAACGGCGCGAGCAACCCCACGTACAGCGTCACGCTGTCCAGCCGCCGGTCCCACGCGTCCTTCTCCCCGGCCTTGCGCTGGTAGAGCACCATGATGCCGTAGTGCTGCCGCACCACGTGCCAGTACGCCCAGAGCGCCGCCAGCGTCACGAACACCGCGAACGGCCAGCGCTGCCCGGCCAGCACCGACCCCGCGAACACCGCCGGCCCCGCCACGAACCAGCCCAGGCTGCCCCAGAGCAGCCGCGCCCGCGCCTTCCGCTCGCGCGCGTCCAGGTACGTGCGTGACACCGTCGCGAACAGGTGCGGCCCGTCCAGGAGCAGCACCCACGCCCACCACAGCGGCGGCCCGCTCACGCCCCCCAGCACGTGCAGCGCCATCAGCGCCAGGCTCGCGCCCAGCCCCCCGACCGTGGAGAGCAGGTCGTGCCGCCGGTCCACCAGCCACCGCGCATGCAGGGGAACCGGGGCGAAATGGGGAACCGCGTTCATCTGGGGACTCCTGTCCGGCGCACCCGGACCGCTTCCTGGGGGACGACGAAGTCCCAGGATAGCGGGGACATACAGGTAAGACGCAGGCGCACCTGGGGCCTCGGGGGGATACCGGACGGCCGGGCAGGGGGCCAGAACCCTCTTGAGGGAATGGCCCCCGGACGCGACAGTGCCGAACCATGGATCAAGGTCGGCGTACCTCGGACCGCAAGTCGGTCGGTCTGTTGGTGAAGCTCAAGCATGAGACTGTGGGGAGCTTCACCGAGGAGTTCGCCACCAACATCAGTCCTGGGGGCATGTTCATCCGCTCGCGCACGCCGCAGCCGGTGGGCACGCCCGTGCGCTTCGAGGTGCAGATCGCCAACGGCGTGCGCGTGCTCCAGGGCACCGCCACCGTGCGCTGGGTGCGCGAGGTGAACGACCCGGCGGGGCCTCCGGGCATGGGATTGGCGTTCGAGGACCTGGATACGGCGAGCCGCGCGCTCGTGGACCTGATGCTCCAGCGCAAGCCGGGCGCGAGTGCCGCGCCGGCCGCCGCGCCGCTGCCGTCCATCGCGCCGGCTGTCGCTCCGGGAATCGCGCCGGTCGTGGCTCCGGGCATCGCTCCATTGGCCGCGCCGGGCATCGCCCCGGTGCGTCCGCCCGTGGCCGCGCCGCCGCGTCCCGCCGCCGTGGCACCCGTGCGTCCTGTCGCGCCGTCCACCGCGGCCGCGCGTCCCGCGCCGCAGGCCTCAGGGGGCGCGGCGCTCGATTCGCTGTTCGACGACCTGGATGCGCCGTCCAGTCCCGCGCCCGATTCGCTGTTCAACGACCTGGATGCTTCGGCCAGCCCGGCTCCCTCCGCGGATGAGCCGCTGTCGCTGGGTGGGGCGGACGAGCCGTTCTCGCTGGGGGCTCCGGAAGAGGACGTGGGCCTGGCGTTGGCGGACTCCGCGAACGACGTGGACATCCCGCTGGACGAGCTCATCGCGGGGACGCCTCCGCCCACCGTGCCGGGCGTGTTGTCGGGAGGCGACGAGCCGCTGCCCGGGTTCGACTTCGAGTTCGAGGCTCCGGCCGTGGATGCGCCCATCGCGATGGGCGAGCCGCTCGACGAGGCGCCCATCGAGGTGGGCATCTCGGTGGAGGACAGCGCGGCTTCTGGCGCTGGCGACGCGGGTGGGTTCGAGCTGGATTTCTCGGACGCCTTCGACCCCGCGCCGCCGCCTCGCGCCGCGCCGGTGGCACCGCCGCCCATGCAGCGCGCCGTTCCTCCTCCTCCGCCCGCCGCGCCGCCGGCAGCGCCCGCGCAGACCTCCGGTGGCAGCACCGAGTTCGACCTGGACCTGTCGTCCCTGGACGACGAGGCCCCGCTGGAGCTGGCGCGCGAGCCTGCGTCCTCGCCGGGCCGTCACCGGCCGCTGGGACGTGAGCCTGCGTCGTCGCCGGGCCGTGCCGCCGCGCCGGGGCTGGGCCGTGAGCCCGGGTCCGCCGCGGGCCGTGCCGCGCCGGGCCTGGGCCGTGAGCCTGGATCCGCTGCCGGCCGTGGCGCTCCTGGATTGGGCCTTGAGCCCGGGTCCGCAGCCGGTCGTGGCGCTCCTGGATTGGGCCTTGAGCCCGGGTCCGCAGCCGGTCGTGGCGCTCCTGGATTGGGACGCGAGCCCGGGTCCGTCGCAGGTCGCTCCGCGCCTGGACTCGGCTTGGAGCCTGGATCCGCGGCCGGTCGTGCCGCGCCTGGATTGGGACGTGAGCCTGGATCCGCGGCGGGTCGCGCCGCCGTGCCCGGACTGGGACTTGAGCCCATCTCGTCAGGTGGCCGCGCTGCCGCGCCGGGCCTGGGCCGCGAGCCGGGATCCGCTGCCGGTCGTGCCGCGCCGGGATTGGGACTCGAGCCCATTTCCTCGGGAGGCCGTGCGGCTGCTCCGGGGTTGGGCCGTGAGCCGGGCTCCGTCGCTGGACGCGCTTCCGTGCCAGGGCTGGGCCTGGAGCCCGGCTCCTTCGCCAACCGTCCCGCCGCGCCGGGTCTGGGCCGCGAGCCTGGTTCCCGCGCCGGTGCCCCCGACCTGTCCCAGGAGCCGGCCTCCTCGTGGGGCCGCGCCGTCCCGCAGCAGCCTCCCGCGCCGCAGCGCCCGTCCGGCGGCAGCACCGAGTTCGACCTCGACCTGTCCGTGGACGACGACGGGCCGCTGGAACTGGCCCGCGAGTCCAAGTCCTCTCCGGGCCGTCCCGCCGCGCGGCCCGTGGCGCCTCCTCCGCCCCAGCCGCCGCCGAGCGTGCTGCCGCCCTCCGTGCGTCAGGCCCCGCCTGCCCCCGCCGCGCCGAGCGCCCCCGCGATGCTCGCGCCCGCCGCGGCTCCGGCGACGCCCGCGCCGCCTCCGGCCCTGGACGCCAACGGCCAGGTGCGCCCCATCTACCTCACGCCGCCGCAGACGCCGCTGGCGGGCACGGGCCCCGTCATCGGCATCGACCTGGGCACCACCAACTCCTGCGTGGCGCTCTTGTCCAACGGCCGGCCCGTCGTGCTGCGCTCGCGCGAGGGCTACAACACCATCCCGTCCGTCATCTCGCTGAGCGCGCAGAGCAAGCTGCTCGTCAGCCACCGCGCGAAGAACCAGCTCGTCCTGCGGCCCACGCACACCATCTACGGCGCGAAGCGCCTGGTGGGCCGTCCCTACGACAGCGCCGTGGTGAAGCAGGTCCGCGAGCGCTTCCACTACGAAATCACCCCCGACGCCGCGGGCCGCGCCGCCGTGCGCCTGGGCAACGACGTGCTGTCGCTGGAAGAGGTGCAGGGCATCATCCTGCGCGAGTGCAAGGAGATGGCCGAAACCCACCTCAACCAGAAGGTGGAGCGCGCCGTGGTGACGGTGCCGGCCTACTACTCCGAGCCCCAGCGTGAAGCGGTCCGCAAGGCGGGCCACATGGCCGGCCTCAAGGTGGAGCGCATCCTCAACGAGCCCACGTCCGCGGCGCTCGCGTACGGCCTCAACCGCGAGCTCAACAAGAAGGTCCTCGTCTACGACCTGGGCGGCGGCACCTTCGACGCGACCATCCTGCGCATCGAGAAGAACGTCTTCGAGGTGCTGGGCACCGGCGGCGACATCTTCCTGGGCGGTATCGACTTCGACAACCTCATCGTCGACTTCCTCCTGGAGCGCTTCCAGGAGAAGGAGGGCATCGCGTTCAACGGGGACGGCATCGCCCTGTCGCGCGTGGCCGACGCCGCCGAGCGCGCGAAGATGGGGCTGTCCGAGCGCAGCACCTTCGAGGTCCACATCCCCATGCTGATGATGGACAACGCGGGCCGCCCCCGGGACCTGCGCGTGACGATGTCGCGCCAGGACCTGGAGAAGATCTGCGACCCGCTGCTCAACCGCACCATCGACGTGGTGCGCGACGTGCTCCTGGACTCCAAGCTGAAGGCCTCGGAGGTGGACGACATCATCCTGGTGGGCGGCATGAGCCGCATGCCGCTGGTGCGCGACAAGCTGAAGGGCCTCTTCGGCAAGAACGCGCAGGCGAGCGTCAACGCGGACGAGGCCGTGGCGCTGGGCGCGGCGCTGTACTCGGGTTCGGTGGACAAGGTGAGCAGCGTGGTGCTCATCGACGTGCTGCCCATGACCATTGGCGTGGCCATGCCCGGCGGCGCCTTCAAGCGCGTCGTCGAGCGCAACAGCCCGCTGCCCACGCAGCGCTCGTTCGCCATCAGCACCTCGCAGGACAACGAAGAGCGGATGGAGCTGTCCATCTTCCAGGGCGAGGACAACCACATCTCCGCCAACGAGTACCTGGGCACGGTGCGCATGGAAGGCCTCCCACGAGGCCCCAAGGGCTCCGTGCGCGTGGCCGTGACGCTGAAGCTCGACTCCGAATGCGTGCTGCACGTGGAGGCGCGTGAGTACTCGACGCGCAAGGAAGTGAAGGCGACGCTCGCCACGCGCTACTCGCCGGAGGAACTCCAGAAGCAGCTCCAGGTGAGCAAGGAGGCGATGAACGCCGCCGAGGAGCGCCGGGGCGCGGACTTGAAGGACCGCGCGGGCCGCTTCTGGGGGTTCGTGAAGAAGGCGCTGGGCCGCAAGTAGACTGGCGCCATGACCGCCTCCGCCCCCCGCTACATGGCGCGCTTCCGCTGCATCGCGGAGGCGTGCGAGGACACCTGCTGCGCGGGGCTCACGGTGCCCATCAGCGAGTCGCGCTGGAGCCTGCTGCGGCAGAAGGTCGCGGGCAGCCCGGACGCGGCGCGTGTCGAGGCGTTGATCACCCCGAACCCGGAAGGCGCCACGGGCCAGCAGGCGGGCATCCTGGGCAAGCGCGCGGACGGACACTGCGCGTTCCTGGATGACGCGAAGCTGTGCTCGCTCCAGCGCCGGTACGGCGAAGCGGTGTTGCCGGACGGCTGCTCCGTCTTTCCAAGGGTGCTCACGCGCTGGGGCGAGCAGGTGGAGATGGCGGGGTCGCTCGCGTGTCCGGAGACGGCACGCCTGTGCCTGCTGGCGGAGGACGCGCTGGTGCGCGAGCCCGTGCCCGAGGAACAGGCCCTGCGTCCCCAGGTCGCGCGGCAGGTGGCGGCGGGTGACGACGCGTGGACGGCCCACGCGGACACCGTGCGCGAAGCGATGCTGAGGCTCCTGGAACGGCGTGAAGTCCCGTTCGCCGCGAGGCTGTACGCGCTGGGCCGAATGGCGCTGGACCTGGGCGACTTCTACTTCCCAGGGACGACGGCGTTCGCTCCGGGGGACGCACGTCTCACGAACATCCTTCGCGAATACGAGTCCACGGAAACACTCGCGTCCCTGCGCGCGCAGCTCGAAGCGCTGGAGCTGCCCGGAGGGCCGTGGGCTGGCATCTGCGCCGCCGTGCTCCGCTCGCGCGAGGCCGCCGTGAGCAGCCAGCGCTTCCTCTCACTCGTGCGCGACGTGCACGCGAACTACGGTGGCGCGGACACGAGCCCGGACGACGCGTGGCGGCTCCACGCTGCCCGGCGCTCCGCCCTGGAGTCCCTGCACGGTGAGCGCGTGCACCAGTACTTCCTGCACCACGCGCTCAACCACGTCCTGCGCCACCCGTTCACGGAAGCCCCGAGCCTCCTGAACGCCGTGTTCCTGCTCGTGCTGCGCGCCTCCGTGGTGCGCTGGGTGCTGCTCGGGCACCCGGCCGTGGTGGCGCTGCTGGATGCTCCCGGCACGCCCGAGTCCACGCTGGACGCCGCCGCCGTGGAGGCGTTCCAGGTCGTCGCCAAGCACGTGGAGCAGGCGCCCACGTTCCTGGACTTCGCCAGGGGCCTGGCCGGCGAAGGTCCGGAGACCTTCGCGCGGCTGCTCATCCTGGTGAAGGGCCTGTAGCGCCCGCGCTTCAGCCCTGCTGCTTCGGCTTCGCGCCCAGCTGCTGCATGGCCCGCTGGAACGACGGGTACTCGTGCGCGCCCTGGATGGCCAGCTTGTCGCCCAGGATGAACGTGGGCACCGCGCGGATGCCCATCTCCTGGGCCTCGCGCACGGACTCCTCCACGAGCTGCCGGTAGCGGCCTTCCTCCACCGCGCGCTGGAGCTCGTCCGGATCCAACCCGGCCTCCACGCCCGCACCGCGCAGCGTGTCCCACTGCCAGAGGTCCTCACCCTCGGTCCAGTAGCGCCGCAGGATGGCGGCCTGGAAGGGCTCCAGCCGGCCTTGCGCGCGCGCGTACTCCGCCGCCTCGTGCGCACGGCGGGTGGACGGGATGATGTCCCGGTGCACCATCTTCAGCCCGGCCTTCGCGGCGCGGAGCTTCAGCGGGTTGTTGGGGTCCTTCATCCCCTGGCGCACGTACTCGGGCAACGGCAGCCCTTCCGGAGGCGTCTCCGGGCGCAGGAAGTAGGGGTGCCACTCCACCTGGACGTCGTATTCCTTCTTCAGCTTCTCGACCTCACCGAGGCCGACGTAACACCAGGGTCAAACGAAGTCGGACCAGATGTGGACGACGATGGGTGCGCTCATGGGCTGAATCTCTAGCACCGCGCGTCGGGGCCTTCCACCCCTTCCACCCGGCCCGCATCCATCGGTGGACAGTGCGTCCTCCCAAGGGCACGGTCCGGGTTCCAACCCTCCGGAGGAACCCCCCGTGCCCCTGTCGCTCCTCGCGGCCCTGGCGCTCGGCGCCAACCCGGCGCCCGCGCCCCATCCGTTCAATCAACAGGACCTGGTCACGCTGCGCCGGCTCAACGGCCCGCGCGTCTCGCCCGACGGCCGCCAGGTCGCCTACGTCCTGCGCTCCACCGACATGGAGAAGAACCGCGGCCGTACCGATTTGTGGCTCGTCAACCTGGACGGCTCGGCCCCGCGCCAGCTCACCTCCCATCCGGACAGCGACAGCGACCCCGTCTGGGCCCCGGACGGCAAGAGCCTCTTCTTCCTGTCGTCGCGCGGCGGCTCCTCGCAGGTGTGGCGCCTGCCCGTGGACGGCGGCGAGCCGCTGCCCGTCACGAAGCTGCCGCTGGACGTGAACAGCTTCGCGGTGTCGCGCGACGGCAAGCAGCTCGCGGTGGCGCTGGACGTGCGCCCGGACTGCGCGGACCTGACGTGCAACACCCAGCGCGCCGCGGAGGCCGGGAAGAAGAAGACCACCGGCCAGGCGTATGATCAGCTCTTCGCGCGCCACTGGGACTCGTGGCGGGATGGCACGCGCTCACACCTGTTCGTCGTCCCCGTGGCCGGCGGCACGCCCGTGGACGTGATGAAGGGCATGGACGCGGACGCGCCCAGCAAGCCCTTTGGCGGCGCGGAGGAGTTCACCTTCACCCCGGACGGCAAGGGCGTCGTCTTCGCCGCGCGCGACGCGGGCCGCACCGAGTCCTGGTCCACCGACCTGGACCTCTTCCACGCGCCCGTCGACGGCAAGGCGAAGCCGCGCAAGCTCACGGAGAAGAACCGCGCCACGGACACGAGCCCCGTGTTCAGCCCGGACGGCAAGACGCTCGCGTACGTGGCCATGTCCCGCCCCGGCTACGAGTCCGACCGCTACCGCGTCATCCTGCGCACGTGGCCGGGCGGCCAGGAGCGCGTGCTCACCCAGGACTGGGACCGCTCCGCGGGCTCGCTCGCGTGGAGCAACGACGGCGCCACGCTCTACACGACGGCCAACGACGTGGGGCAGAACGCCGTGTTCGCGCTGGACGTGGCCACCGGCAAGCCGCGCCGCCTCACCCAGGCGGGCAACGCGGAGGGGGCCCAGCCCGCGGCGGACGGCCAGGTCGTCTACGCGCTGGATGACCTGGACTCGCCGGCGGACCTGTACGCGATGAAGGCGGACGGCACCGGCGCCCGGCAGCTCACCCAGGTGAACCAGGAGGCGCTCGCGGGCCTGAAGTTCGGCGCCTTCGAGCAGTTCAACTTCCCGGGCTGGAACAACGAGACGGTGCACGGCTACGTCGTGAAGCCCGTGGACTTCGACCCGAAGCGCCAGTACCCGATGGCCTTCCTCATCCACGGCGGGCCGCAGGGCAGCTTCGGCAACCACTTCCATTACCGGTGGAACCCGCAGGTGTACGCGGGCCGCGGCTACGTGGCGGTGATGATCGACTTCCACGGCTCCACCGGCTACGGCCAGGCCTTCACGGACTCCATCGCCGGGGACTGGGGCGGCAAGCCGCTGGAGGACCTGAAGAAGGGCGTGGACGCCGCGCTCCAGAAGTACCCCTTCATCCACAAGACGAAGCGGTGCGCGCTGGGCGGCAGCTACGGCGGGTACATGATCAACTGGATCGCCGGCAACTGGACGGACGGCTTCCAGTGCCTCGTGAACCACGACGGCATCTTCGACGAGCGCGCGGCCTACTACGACACCGAGGAGCTCTGGTTCCCCGAGTGGGAGCACAAGGCCCTGCCGTGGGAGAAGCCGGAGACGTACGAGAAGTTCAACCCGGTGAACCACGTGGCGAAGTGGAAGACGCCCATGCTCGTCATCCACGGCGGCAAGGACTACCGCGTGGTGGACACGCAGGGCATCGCCACCTTCACCGCGCTCCAGCGCCGGGGCATCCCGTCCCGCTTCCTCTACTTCCCGGACGAGAACCACTGGGTGCTCAAGCCCCACAACAGCATCCAGTGGCACGACGAGGTGCTGGGCTGGCTGGACCGCTGGACGCGCAAGTAGCGCGCGTCCAGCAGGGCCTCCCCTGGGGCGTGCGCCGCCTCAGGGGATGCCGAAGCAGTCACCGATGCAGCTGGCGACGACCTCCGCGCAGGTGCGGTCGGCGAGGCACTCGGCGCACTCCGAGGTGCGCTCCCGGCGCTCGTCCTGCTCGCTCTCCTTCTCCTCCTCCCAGGCGCCAATCTTGTCGGCGCAGGCGCCGGTGTTCAGGTCGGAGTCGAAGCACTCCTTGCGGTAGTCGCAGATGGCGTCCGCGTTGTTGGAACAGCCGGTGAGCAGCAGCACGGAGGCACAGGCAGCCAGGGCAATCAGTCGTGACATGGTGCGGCAGTATGCAGACGAAGACGCCTCCCGGGAATGCTCTTCCCGGGAGGCGTCAGGTGCTTCAGCGAAGCTGCATTACTTCGTCTTCGTCGTACCGCCCGTGGTGCCGCCCATGGAGCCCGTGGAGCCGTGGTTCATGGAGCCGTGGTCCATGGTGCCGCCCTGCATGCCGGCGCCGCCCACGCCCATGGCGTCGTCCAGCTTGCCCAGCGTCTGCCAGGCCATGTCGCGGTGCTTGGGCAGCTCCTGGCTGAGCTGGGTCAGCATGGTGGTCATCTCCGCGGGGGCGGAGGTCATGCCCTGCTTCGCGGCCATCACCTTGCCAATGGCCTCGTCATGGGCGCCCACCTGGCCGGCCATGTAACACGAGTCGAACGGCGCGCCCTTGAGCGTCTGGAGCTTCTCCATGTTCGCCTTGTCGGCGGCCATGGCCTTCTTCTCCATGTCGTTGGCGGGCTTGGGCATCTCCGCCAGCTTCAGGTTCTGCGTCTTCGCAAAGTCCATGACCTGCTTGTCCGCGGCCGTGTGCGAGTCGATCATCATCTTCGCGTAGCTCTGCACGTCCGGGTTCTGCGAGTTCTTCTGCGCGAGCTCCGCCTGCTTGATCTCCGACTGGTTGATGTAGTGCAGGCGCTCCAGGAAGGCCTTCGGGTCCGTGGGGGCCATGAAGCCCTTGAACTCGGCCATGCCCTTGGCGGCGGGCGCGGGCTTCGCGGCGGGCGTGGCGGGCGCGGCGCTCTGGGCCAGCGAGACACCGCCGGTGAAGAGGACCGCGGCGAGGGTGACTCCGTGCAGGGTGCGCTTCATTGGGTGCTGCTCCTTTTCAAGGCCTCGGAAGTGAGGCGGGACAAAGTCGGTGGACCAGGGACACGCGGATCCGCGCGGCGCACCTTGGGGCAGGGCGCCACGGCGAACCCAGCGGGTGGGAAGGCGGACGTGTGCCAATTCACGTTGCGCCCACGGCCGGGTGCGCCAGTGGACAGCGCCACTGAACCCGGGGCCGGGCGCGGACGTTCAGCACCACACGACTGTCTGGGAACGCCATCCGTCCTCCTCGTGCCCGAAAAGCTAGGCATCCCGGGAGGGCGGGAAGGAAACGGAGGCATTGCCCCGGCTGGCTGGCAGCCGGGGAGGGGGGCTACTTCGCGGGTGGAGGCGCCGGGGAAGGTTTCGGCGCGGGGGCCTGCGGGGCCGCGGGCTTCGGCGCGTCGGGCGTGCCGGCGGGGACGTTCTTCGTCTCCGACAGCTCGTCCTCCGCGCGCAGGAAGGCCTGGGCGGCGCGGTCCACGTCGTCGGGCTTGAGGCCCGTGAGGTTGGCGGCGGCCACGCGCGTGCGCGACGCGAGCGCCGTCTCCCCCAGCGCGCCGTGGATGCGCGTGAGGGCCACGTGGATTTCGGGGTCGAAAGGATCCGAGGCCAGCGCCTCCAGGTACGCCGTCTTCGCCTTCGGGTAGTCCTTGCGGAACAGCAGGATGCGGCCCAGGTGCACGTTGGTGGAGGGCGAGCCCGGGTGCATGCGCAAGGAGCCGCGCAGCACGGACTCCGCCTCATCCAGCCGGCGCAGCTCCAGCAGCGCGAGCGCGAACTTGTTCGAGACGGACTCGTACTTGTCGCCCACCAGCTTGTGCGCCCGCGCGTACTCCTCCGCGGCGGCCTTCACGCGGTTGCGCTCGCGGAGGACTTCACCCAGGTGCGCGAACTTGCGCGCGGGCACCTCCGTCACCTCGGAGAAGCCGCCGAAGGAGATTTCACGCCCCTTCTTCTCGCTGTCCTTCTGCGCGCCCTTGGCGTCCTCCTTGAGCACCACGCGGTCGTCGCGCGGCACCAGCTCCTGGGGGAAGGGCTGCTTCTTCACGTAGGACAGCCACGTCTTCTCGAAGAGGGGGAAGGGCATGCCCGTCGCCGCCTCCACCGCCTTCTTGTCCGGCTGGCCGGCCTTCAGTTCCTGCAAGAGCGTGCGCAGGCCCGCGGTGCCCTTGGTGCCGTGGATGTAGTCGATGGCGTAGAACACCTCCGCGAACGCGGTGGCCGCGTCCTCCGCCGTGGGCAGCATGGCGATGGAGGGGTGCATCTTCTCGAAGGGGATGAGCTTGTCCTCCTTCACGCGCTTGCCCAGCAGGGCCTGCGTGGACGGCGTCATCGCGAGGCCGCCCTTGCCGCGCCAGCGCGACTCCAGGAACTTGGCCAGGCCCTCGTGCAGCCAGATGGGCACGGTGTTGTGGGACAGCTGGCTGACCACCAGGTGCACGTACTCGTGCGCCAGCGTGTCCTGCCAGTCGTAGCCCTGCGCCACGGCCTTGGGGCTGGTCACCATCAGCTTGTTGAACTTGCAGATGGCGATGGTGCCCGTGGTGCGGATCTGCTTCTCCGTCAGGGTGCTGACGCGGGACAGCTCGCGCGCGTTGTTCACCACCTCCACGCGCACCTTGCCCGGCGGCGTCCAGCCCAGGTCCTCCGAGAGCGCGCGGTGGATGGACTCCAGCGTCTCCAGCGCGTAGGGCACCAGCACCTCTTCCTTGCCCTTCGGGTAGAAGAAGATGAAGTGCTCGGACTCCGCGCGCTGGTGGTCCTTGACGATGGCGCGCGTGTCCTTCGCGAGCCGCAGGTAGCTGCCCGGCTTGTCCTCGATGTTGGCCGCTTCCAGCAGCGTCACCGCGTCCTCGTACTGGCCCTCCTCGAAGGCCACGCGCCCCTGGAAGTACTTCAGGGGCTCCAACTCGGACGGCACGCGCTTCTCGACCTCGGCCAGCTCGCGGCGGGCGCCTCCCACGTCCCAGTCGTCCAGGGACTGCTCCACCCTGCCCAGCCGCTGCTTCACGTCCTCCTTGAGGGCGGCGTCGGGCGGCTGCGCGAAGGCCGTGGGGACGGCGAGGAAGAGGGCGCACAGGACGCCCAGGCAGGGGATGGACGGGTGCGTGCGGCGGCTCACTTCACCAGCTCCTCGTAGTAGCGCTTCACCTGCTCGCGGTACTTCTCCGGCGCGCCCTGCTTCATGGCGTCCAGCAGGTCCTTGCGGAACTCGCGAGGCGCCTGGAAGGCGTCCTCGTCCGGCAGCTCCACCTTGTCCTGCGGGTTGCGGCCGTTGCCCTCCTGCTGGCGGCCGGAGCCCATGGGCATGGGCAGCCCGCGGCCGCCCTTGCGGCCCTGCTGGCTCTGCTTCATCTGCTGCTGGAAGCGCTTGAGGCCTTCCATGGCGGCCTGCTGTTCGCCGTAGCCGCGGCCGGGGTCCTTGCCCTGCATGCGCTGGGACGCTTCGCCCATGCGCTGGCCAATCTCATCCATCTGCTGGCCGGCCTCTTCTCCGAACAGCGGCGCCGTCTGCTCCATGTCCTCCATCTGCTGGCGCAGGCCCTGCGCGCGCTGCTCCAGCTGTTGCTGGCGCTGGCCCAGCTGCTGGAGCTGCTGCTTTTCCTGCTGCGACAGCTGCGAGCCCGGCGGCGGGAAGAGGTTCTGCAGCTGCTGGCTCACGTCCGACACGTCGCGCGCGTCCTTCTTGAGCTGCTCCGCGAGCTTCGCGGACTGCTGGCGCACCTCCGGCGGGTTGCCGAACATCTCATCCAGCTGGCGCTGCTGCTCGCCCATGCTGGACAGCTGGCGCGCGGCGTCCTCGGCGCGGGCGGCGGCTTCGGCGGCGAGGTCGAAGTCGTCCACCTTGAGCGCGTTCTCCACGTTGCGCAGCTCGGACTGGGCCTCCTCCAGCGGGCGGGCCGCGCGGCTGTTGAGGCGGCCCGGGTCGAGCTTCTGGTAGTGCTCCTGCACCTGCTGCACCTTGCGCGCGAGCTCGTCCTTGAGGGCCTGGCCCTTCTCCTTGAGCCGGTCGCGGTTCTGGCTGCGGGCCTGGTCGCGCAGGGCGCGCGTCTGCTCGGCGACCTTCTGCTGCTCGTCCATGGTGCCCTGCAGGTCGTCCATGAACTTGCCGAACTTCTCCGCCAGCTCCGGGTACTGCTCCGCGCCGAAGTCCTCCTGGGACTTGTCCATGGACTCGAGCATCTCGTCCATCTGCATGCCCAGCTCCTGGAGCTTCGCCAGGGCCTCGTCCGCCTTGCCCTCCTGCATCAGGCGCTCGACTTCATCCATGGCGCCCTGCATGTCCTCCTGCTGCATCATCTCCGACAGCGCCTCGGCGTTGAGGTGCTCGTCGCGGATGCCCTTGCGCAGCTCCGCCATGCGCTGCATCAGCTCCTGGATGCGCGACTTGAGCTGTTGGATCTGCTGCATCACCTGCTCGCGCGCGGCCTCGTCCGGGTTGGCCTTGAACTGTTCGATGAGGCGCGACAGGTCGCGGCGCTCGTTGGCCAGCTGCTTCGTCAGCTCCTGGAGCGCCTCCAGCTTCTGCCGGTCCAGCAGCGACTCCAGGTAGAGGATGTCGCGCTCCAGGCCCTCGATTTCGTCCTCCACCACGGCGGTGAGCCGGGTGCCGGTGCCCCAGTCCTCGCCGCGCGCGCGCTGGGTGCGCAGGTACAGGCGCCGGAAGTCGGCGGTGGTGCCCACGCTGCGCTTGAGCTCCCCGCCGATGTTCAAGAGCGCGGAGACGATCTCCTTGGGCACGTCCTTCTCGCGAGACAGCTCGGAGCCCTGCGCGCGGAAGTCGTCCGCGAGCTGCTGGCCGCTCGTGTCCGTGGACTTCGCGGTCTCCACCGCCTGCGCGTCCTTCTGCTTCGCGCGGTCGGGGCCCTCCAGGCGGTCCGCCAGGTGGTCCACGAGGCGGCCCCACAGCACCTCGGCCTTCTCCAGGGCGGCGCGGCGGTGCTCGGCGGCGCTGTAGACGCGCAGGGTCTGCGTGCGGCTGACGCCCTTCTTGGGGCCCTCCACCGCGTCGTTGTCCTTCGCCTCCACGTAGTAGGTGATGCGGTCGCCGGGGGCGGGCTTGAGCGGGCCCAGGTCCCAGTTGAAGGTGCCGCGGCTGCGGCGGCTGTCCTCGCGCGGCAGGTTCACGCGCGTCTCCTGCTTCGCGCCGGGCATGCGGAACACCAGCGCCAGTCCGGACAGGCCGTAGTCGTCGGTGGCCTCGTACTTGAGCGTCACCGTCTGGCCGGGGTCGACCTCAATCTCCGTGGACGGCGTGAGCAGCGTCACCTGGGGGGACTTGTCCGCCTCCACGGTGAGGGGGATGTCCGGGCCCACCGCGAGCGGCTTCGCGCGCGCGCCGTAGAAGACGAAGTGGTAGTGGCCGCCCTGCTTCGCGACGAAGCTGCCGGTGAGCTCGCGGCCGCCGGTGACGGTGAGGGGCAGCGTCTGGCCGTTGACGACGACCTCCGCGCGCTCGATGGGGCGGTCCGAGCGCGTCTTCAGCGCGACCTCGGTGCCGGCGGGCGCGCTGACCTCGCCGTTGGTGCCCGGCACGGTGCGCGGCGCGAGGCCGGTGTACGCGGGGTAGCGGTACGTCAGCTCGATGTCGCCGGTGATGGGCTCCACCTGCGCGGCGGTCTCCGGGCGCGCGGCCTGCTCCCGCAGGTGCTTCCAGCCCGCGGCCCACCGGCCGCCCACGAAGAACAGCAGCACCGCGAGCAGCAGCACCGCGCCGCCGCACGCCATGGCCACGCGGCGCAGCGGCTGGCGGTCCACCACGAGCCCCGGGTCCACCGTGCGGGCCCGCTCGTCCATCTGCCGCAGGAACGCGTCCGCGAGCTGGGGGGACCAGCCGGCCTCCTCCCGGCGCTCGCGCGACAGCTCCACCGCGGCGAGCACGTCCAGCGACAGCTCCGGGCGGCGCTGGCCCACGAGCCGGGCGGTGAGCAGGTCGTCGCCCACCTGCCGGCGCGCGAGCACGACGCCGAAGAAGCCCGCCACCGCCGCGCCCACCGGCACGGCGAGCCACAGGAGGGCCCGCGCGAACCCCGGCGCCACGCGGCCCAGCAGGCCCGTGGCGAACAGGAGCACGAGGGCCGTGACGGCACCCAGCAGGACGCCCTGGGCCCACAGCTGGCGGCGCTGGCGGGCGCGCACCTGGGCGAGCAGCTCCGCCACGCCTCCGAAGCGCGCTTCGCGCCGGGCCTGGGGGGGCGGGGCCGGAGGAGGTGGCGGGGGCGGCAGCTCGGGGCCTGGGCTCTGCGGTGTCTCGAGGTTCACGCTGGCTTGTCCGCTCGTCGGTCGCGAGCCAACCCCGGGCGGGGCAGGCTATTTCCCAATTGTGGCGCACTCCCGCCGTCTTCGCGCGTGCATCACCGGGGCGGAGGGCGGAAGGGAACGGCCTGTGTCCGCCGCAGGAAGGAGGGGCGGACGGCAGGGTTCTGGGGACAACGCGGAAGGGGGACCCGTGCCCTCCCCGCCCGCTGGGGACGGTGGGAGGGCAGGGGGGCGCTCAGCCCTCGGCGGGAGGGGTGGAGCGGGGGGCCGCCGGAGCGTCCTCCAGGGGCGCGGAGAGACCGCCCAGCTCCTCGGCGAGCGCGGTGAGCACTTCCTGGGTGAAGACGATGCGGTCGCGGGGCATGCGGGCGAGCACGCGCTGCACGGCGGACTCGACGGTGCCCTCGGACGGGATGTCCAGCGCGCGGCCGGAATCGGTGAGCGCGAAGAGGGCCTTGCGGCCGTCGAGCGGATCCGACTTGCGCTCCAGCAGGCCGCGCTTCTCCAGGCGCTTGAGCACCCCGGTGAGGGTGCTGGGGTGCACGTGGAGGATGTTGGCGAGCGTGCCGGCGGTGATGCCCGGGAAGCGTCCGACCAGCCGGATGACCAGCCGCTGCGGGCCGGTGAGCCCCAGCGTGGACTCCATCCGCTTGGACGTGGACTGCAGGCCATGGTCCACGGCCCACAGCAGGCGCATGAACTCCAGCACCTCGCCCAGCTGCTGTTGATGCTGCTGCCCCCGGGACTTGCTGCCGTCCGGGCCTGCCATCGACTCCGGGGCTTGAGTGTCCTTCATGGGCGCATCCTCCCTCACCTCCGGCCTCCCTGTCTTTCCGTTGTGTTCCAAAGGTGGGCGTGTCCTAGCGCGTCGGCCTGGGGGTTCCAGCAAAATCCGGAAGGGGTGCTCGCGGCCGGACGGGGACGCCCGCCCGGAGGCCTTGTAGGCGGGGATGACGCGCAAGGTCCTGGAAAGCTGGCCAGCCGTGTCATTCGCGGTAGCGAGGGCCGCCACCCCCGGGCATGCCGGAGCCCGGGAATGGCGGCCCTCACGAGCCTGACTCAACCAGTGGATTTCATGGGTTCGTGACGCTTCCCTCCCTTCCCGGCGGCGACCCGGCGGGGACCTGCTCCACCTTGAGCGTCGTGGGGCCGCTGAGGGCCAGGTGGGCCCGCAGCTTGAGGAACTTCTTCTTGCCGAAGCCCTTGACCCGGACCAGCTCCTCGACGCGACCGAAGGGCCGCTTCTTGCGGTGCTCGAGGATGCGCTGCGCCGCCTTCTCACCCACGCCCGGCAGCAGGTCCAGCTCCGCCGCCGTGGCTTCATTCAGGTTGACCACCCCCACGTGTTGCATGCGCGGGCTGGCGGCGTCCGCGCGCCCCGCGCCCATCAGCACGCAGCCCAACACCCACGCCCAGGCCCACTTCACGAGTGGCCCCCCACGCCCGCCTCCGCCCCACCGTCGCCCGCGAAGCGTCCCCCCGCCGCCGTGTCGCGCTTCTCCGCCGCCTCGCGCACGTGCAGCTTCCCGTCGAGGGGCAGCACGTCCAGGAGCACGTTGAGCGAGCCGTCCTTGTTCACGAACGCGCTGCCCGCGCGCACCCAGATGCTCCCGCCCTTGCCCTCGCGGATGGAGAACACCGCCAACCGCTTCCCCGCCATCAGCATCGACACGCTTCCCCCTTCAGACTCCCGCGCCACCACGGCCCGGGCACCTCGCTGGCTCGACCGCCTGAGGTCGCGTCGGGGCTTGAGCAGTCCGCGTGCCAGCGGCGTGTGCCTCTGAAGTCACGTCAACGCACCGTGCGGCGGTGCGCGCGGCGTCCACGCGCGGGGATGGGCGCGGATGCTCCAGCGCGTGTCTTGGATGGTGAGAGTCGGGGCCTGCCAGGTACGCCCCCTCTGGCCGGGCTCGCATCAGGCAGTGGGAGCGGTCGCAACAAACGCAGCGGCACCTGTGCTGCATGGTGTTGGAGCCGTGAGCACGCGCAAGAAGCCCGCGAGGATGTCAGCGAACAGTGTCCCGAAAATGACGGGTACGTCTTCGAGCCGTACCCGGAAATCGCCACCGATGGTCACCCAGCAGGACTCGTCGGCACGCTCGAGTAAGCTGCCTGTTGCTGCTCCCGGCGACCAGGAGGTTTCAATGCTCGTCCACGACCTCAGCTCCATGATCGACGCGGCTCGCCAGCAAGTCGCATCTACCGCGAACGCCGCGCTTACGACGCTGTATTGGCAAATGGGGCATCGCGTCCTTACCCAGGTGACGGGTGGGCAGCGTGCGGAATACGGTGGTCAGATTGTCTCCGCGGCAGGGCGCCAATTGGAGGCACGCTACGGGCGTGGCTTCGGCGAGAAATCACTCCGGCACATGGTCCGCTTTGCCGAGGCTTTCCCCTCGCCAGAGATTGTCTCCGCACTGCGGAGACAATTGTCCTGGAGCCATTTCAAGCAACTCATCTACATGGAGGACGAGCTGAAGCGTACGTTCTACGCGGAGATGTGCCGGGTCGAGGGCTGGTCGACACGGACGCTGGCCCAGAAGATTGACAGCATGCTCTTCGAGCGCACGGCGCTCTCCAAGAAGCCAGAGGACCTCATTCGCGGTGAGCTCGCGGCGTTACGCGACAGAGAGGAACTCACGCCCGCACTCGTGTTCCAAGACCCGTACATGCTCGATTTCCTCGAGCTTTCCGACTCCTACAGCGAGAAGGATCTTGAGTCGGCCATCCTCCGCGAGATTGAGCGCTTTCTCCTCGAACTCGGCGTGGGCTTCGCCTTCGTCGAGCGGCAGAAGCGCATCACGCTCGACGGCGACGACTACTACCTCGACCTGCTCTTCTTCCATCGGCGCATGCGAAGGCTCGTCGCCATCGAGCTCAAGATCGGCGACTTCAAGCCCTCGGACTCCGGCCAGATGGAGCTCTACTTGCGGTGGCTCGATCGACACGAACGTCAGCCTGCCGAGCAGGCCCCGCTCGGCATCATTTTGTGCGCGGGCAAGAAGCGCGAGACGGTCGAGTACCTCGACCTCGACGCACGTGGAATCCACGTCGCTGAGTACCTGACTGAACTGCCTCCGCGTGAGGTCCTCCAGGAACGTCTCCACCGTGCAATTGCGTCCGCGCGTGCGAGGCTCGAAATCAGCACAGGAGCCGACGTGGACGTCGCTTCAAGCGGGCGGGCCGTGGCGATAGGGGGCCTCAAGCGCAAGCCCAAGGGGCGGAATCGACGGTCCCGCGCCACCACTGCGCGGTGAGAGTCGCGGGAGGTCAGGACGTGGGTTCAAGTCCTGCTTCTGCGCTCAGGGCTTCGCGCGGCGTGAGCCCCGGCTGTTCCAGAGCCGGAGCGTGGCGAGCAGGCCCAGCACCGTCAGTCCTCCTCCGGCCTGGGTGCAGCCCTTCTTGGAGTCGCCTGGCACGGGTCGCGGATCCTCGTCCACGGCCCCTCCGTCATCGCCAGCCCAGGAGCCCCCGTCCGCGCACTGGGCCCGCGGGTGGCCTTCCGAGAGCGTGCCCTTTGACGGACAGCTCAGCTCGAAGTCCACGCTCACGGGCGGAAGCGTGAGGTTCGCGTGCTCCAGCGTCGCCGTGAGCGTGGCCCGGTGCCGGCCCGGCAGGAGGCTGTCGCTCGGTGGCATCCCCGAGCAGCTCCTGGAGACGCAGACCGTGTAGAGGAAGAGCAATTGCCAGACGTTGTCGGCGCGATGCCACTTGTCGTTGTCCTCACCCGTGGAGGACAGCACGCCGTGCGTCGCGTACCTCCAGGGCTTGCCGTCCACCTCCAGCGTCCAATGCACCCACGGCAGGAACGGCACCAGCTCCGGTGACGGAGTGAAGCGCAGCCTGGTCGATTCCCCCTGCTCCATCCCTTCGCTGCAGATCCAGTCCCCATACACATGGAAGGAACCCTGGCTGGGTGTGTCGGCCGTCAGGGTGCCGAGGGTCGTGGGCAGGGGCAGGGCTGGACCGGCGGTGAAGGCCACGGATTGGGTCCAGAGCGGCTGGAGCTCACAGACCCCCTTCGCCTCGATGCGGTACGTGGTGCCCGGCTCCAGCGGCGCGTCCGGGACCAGGACCTGTGTCTCGTGCGCGCCCGCCGTGACGGTCGCGGGCACCGGTGTTCCATCCGGCAGCAGCAGCCGGACGGTGGACGGATCCACGCTCTCCATCAGCGGCGGTATCGTCACCAGCCCGGGGACGTTCGCGGGCACCACGCCGCCGTCCTCGGGGAGGGGGAAGCGCACTCCCTGCAGGCAGTTGGACGCGACGCAGGCGCGCGCCGGCATGGGAACGAGCATCCCCATCCCCAGGAGGACCGTCCCCACCGCGCTCCATTTCCAGGCGTCTTCGTTCATGTCCCCTTGGACACAGGAGTCCATGGGATTGGGACATCGTCGCGCGTGCGTGCGCCTACGACGGGCACGAGCGCCAGGTGTCGGGTGCAAGCCCTCTCGTCACGGTGCCGTGAGGCCTTGACCCGGCCCGCATTGACAAACACTCCCCTCATGCCTACCTCGCGCACTGCCGGTGTGCCGCATCCGTACGGTGCGGCGTTGAGTCAGATCCTGCAGGTCCAGGCAGTGGCGGATTCCCCCTCCGCGCATCGTTTCCCACATGTGCGCAATGCACGGGAGCAATCACGGATGAAGACCGAGCGGATGATGACCGGAGAGGGACTCAAGGGGTTTGCCTGGGTGCTGACGGCCCTGGCGATGGCGCTGACCGGCACGGGCTGCGGTGAGGGGGACGTCGCTGATGCCAGCGACCAGGCCCCGCGCACCGTCTGCGTCGATGGACAGTGTGGACTGATGGCCGCCTCCGCGTCCGACGCGGGGACGGATGCGGGCACGAGCATCGACGCGGGCTGGGACCTCGACGCGGGTCCGTGCGACAGCACCCCGTACGACCCGAAGCTGGGCACACTTCAGATCCAACCGGGCTTCGTGGCCGGTGAGTCCGCGCCGCTGCCCGCGGCCGCCGGCCCGGTGGGCGTGACGCCCGGCCCCACGTACTCGCTCTACACGTTGGTGTCGGGGATCTATCACGGCCCCCATGCGCTGTACTCGCTGGGCACGTGGCCTCAGCTGTCATTGGGCTCGGCGCCGCTGCTCGACATGAGCCCTTCCGGCCTCCCGAACTACAGCAGCTACTTCGTGGAAACGGATGGCCAGCGCGTCATCACCGGCGTGAACTACCCGGGCACCGTGGGCGTGTATGACATCGCCACGCCCGCCGCCTCCACCTACATTCCTTTGACGAACCTCACTGCCGCGGGTGTCGTCCCAGGCGCGTTCCTCCTCACCACGAGGCCTTTGGGGAACCCGCCAGGAGGGGCCGGCGCAACAGAGACCCTCGCCGCGCTGAGGACGGACACCACGCCGCTCACCCAGACGACGGTGGCGACGTTCCCGTCAGAGAGCCAACGCAGCGCCTCTGTCTCCGTGTCCACTCACGGCGCGCTGATGGTGAGCTATTACGAGACCTCCTCCTTCATCAAGGCCCGCGTGGTGGCTCCGGCGACCATCGCCCAGGCGCTCACTTCCGGCATGCCGTTCTCCCTGGCGGACGCGCCCGTGATGGACGTGGGTTCGCGCTTCACCCGCACGGCGGGGCACGGCGAGGGCCTGTCGGTGCTTCGTGGCTCTATCCCCGCGCCGGGCTTCCCCTATACCTACAGCGACGTCTCGCGCTTCCCCATCACCGTGACGAACGCCGGTGCGACCGTGACCGTCGGTAGCCGTCAGCCGATCCTTGTCTTCCTGGATCGGTGCACCTCCGTGACCGACATGAAAGCCATCGGTCCAGACCTGCTCCTCGGCGTGCAGGACAAGAACGGCAGGCGCCTGGTCCGCATCCAGCAGGCCCCGTGAGCCGTGGCCGCACGGACCGCGCCTTGACGCGCCTGGGGTGACCTCCTAGAAGGGCCGGGCCCTTGGGTGCCCATGCCGGGCCTTCAAGAGGGAAGCCGGTGCGAGTCCGGCGCGGTCCCGCCACTGTGAACGGGTTGCCCTGAGGTCCAGGGCTGGAAGCCTCGGCTGTCACCACTTTCGCATCGCGATGCGAAGGGAAGGTGGAGGCTTCCTTCCAGAAGGGCGCAGCGTGCGCCCACGTCTGGAGCCCGTCAGCCAGGAGACCTGCCCGGGGGTGCGGCAGCGGTGCTGCCGTCTGGCCTTCTCTCTTCGACGGAGGGAGCGGAAGGCGGAGCATGTGGCGCTCGCTTCTCGCCCGGACCGTCGCGGGTCTGGTGCTCAGCTTCCAGGGACAGGCCCGGGCCGGGCAGGACACGCCTGCGCCCGACGAGCCGCCCCTTCCCGAGTTCGTCCTCCCCACCGTGGAGGTCATCGGCAAGGACGTCCCGGAAGCACCCGTGGACTCCGCTGAACGTCGCGACCCCACCGGCGCCATCACCGTCATCAATGCTCGCGAGCGCGCGGGTGAAGCTCGCGACACGGCGGAGCTGCTCGGCGGATCCGCGAGCCTCGTGGTGCAGGACTCCGGCGGCTACGGCCAGAGCAAGAGCCTGGTGGTTCGCGGCGCGTCGTCCAATGGCGTGCTCGTGTTCCTGGATGGCATTCCGCTCAACGGCGCGGGCGGCGTCGCGGACCTGTCGCTCATCCCCGTCGCGCTGCTGGAGCGCATGGAGATCCTTCGCGGCGCGGCCGGGGCCCGCTACGGCGCGGGCGGCCTGGGCGGCGCGGTCAACCTCGTCACCCGCGCGCCGTCGTCGCGGCTGCTCTCCAGCGGCGAGGTCACCTACGGCAGCTTCGACACCGTGATGGCCCACGTCGCCGCGTCGGGCGCGCTGCTCGAGGGACAGGCGCTGGTGCTGCTGCACGGGGGCCGCTCCGAAGGGGACTACAGCTACCGCGTGGATGAGCTGCCCGCGCTGGACGACAACCCGCTCACGCAGGAGGTGCGCACTCGCAACGATGCTCGCGGCGGTGGCGCGCTCCTGAAGTACCGGCACGGCCTGGACGGTGGCGGACGCGTGGACGTGCTGGCGGAGCTGTCCCTGGAGGACCGCGCGCTCGCGGGCACCGTGCAGAACCCCACCGTGTCCCGCCGCCAGGACCAGATGCGTCTGTCATTGGGGGCTCGCTGGGGACGGCCCTTCGGTGACACGGGCGAGGGCAGTGCTCGCGGGTTCTTCCGCCGCGACTGGCTGGACGTCACCGGCGGCACCACCGGCGTGGACTCTGGCGCGCAGCACTACACCGTGGGCGGCGTGGAGGTGGAGGGCCGTGCGGTGCTGGGACCCAACGCGCTCGCCGTCACGCTCGCCGGGTCGTCGGAGTCCGTCACGCAGGCGGTGGGGGGCCAGGCCGCGTCGTGGTGGCGCGCGA
The DNA here is from genome assembly GCF_042231735.1 of Corallococcus exercitus. Lineage (GTDB taxonomy): Bacteria > Myxococcota > Myxococcia > Myxococcales > Myxococcaceae > Corallococcus > Corallococcus exercitus_B. The sequence continues at coordinate 5,764,940 of NZ_CP102577.1, read as the reverse complement.
GCGTCATGGCCATGGACGAGCTGTCCCTGTTCTCCGAGCGCGTGAAGCTGGTGCCTTCGCTGCGCGTGGAGCGCGTGGGGCACTACTCGCTCCTGTCGCCCAAGCTGGGCGCGAGCGTGGACCTGGGCCGTGGCTTCGGCGTGCGCGCCAACGCGGGCCAGTCCCACCGCGCGCCGTCGTTCCTGGAGCTCTACATCCGTCAGGGGCTGCTGCTCCCCAACCCGGAGCTCAAGCCCGAGCGCGCCCTGTCCGTGGACGCCGCGGCCCTGTGGCGCAGCGACACCTGGAACGTCACGGCGGGCGGCTTCGCGGCCGTGTACGAAAACCTCATCGCCTACGAGCTGTATCCGCCGAACCTCGCCAGGCCCTACAACTTCGCCGCCGCTCGGGTGTGGGGCGCGGAGGTGGAGGTGGAGGCCCGGCCGCGCGCGTGGCTCACCGCCACCAGCAGCTATGCGTGGACCCGCACGCAGAACCGCTACGGCGACCCTCGCTACTTCGGCAAGGAGCTGCCGTACCGGCCTCGCCACAAGTGGGTGGGCCGGCTGCGCGTGGGGCCGGACTGGCTCAACGGCCGCACGGAGGTGCTCGTCCAGTCCGCGCAGTTGATCAACCGCGTGGGCGAAGCGCGCCTGTCCCTGCCTTCGCGCACCTGGGTGAGCGTGGGGGCCTCCAGCACCTTCCTGCACCAGCCCGACCTCACCGTGTCGTTCGACGTGAAGAACCTGCTCGACGTGCGGACCGCCGACTACACCGGCATGCCGCTGCCCGGCCGCGCCGCGTACGTGACGTTCGCCGTGGCGCTCGACCCTTCTGCCTCCGAGGACTCCCATGTCGCGTCCCCTCCCTGATGCACGGCTCGCGCTGCTGCTGTCGGCCCTGGCGGCGGCGCTCCTCACCGGCTGTCCCGAGGAGAAGGTCCTGTGCACGTCCGGCCTGGACGTCTGCGGCGCCGAGTGCGTGGACCTCCAGGGCGACCCTTCGAACTGCGGCGCGTGCGGCACCGCGTGCGGGGCAGGGGAGACGTGTCAGGCGGGCGTGTGTGGCTGCCAGCCGGGCACGGAGGTCTGCGGTGACGCGTGCGTCGCGCTCGCGAGCGATCCGCTGAACTGTGGCGATTGCGGCGTGGCGTGTCCTTCTGGCCAGGTCTGCGAGTCCCGCACCTGCCGCGAGGGCTGCTCCGCCGGTGCCGAGCGGTGCGGCGACAGCTGCGTCGTCCTCGCGAATGATCCGCTCAACTGCGGCGATTGCGGCAGGGTGTGCCCGGACGTGCAGTCGTGCCACGCGGGCCGGTGCATGTATGACGTGGTGACGGCCTGCTACACGAACGGGCAGCTCGTCGGCATCCAGGCGGGGACGGACCGGATGGGGCCCCGGCGGCAGTTCGGCTCGGGCGTGCAGGCGCTGGCGGCGTGGGATGGCGTGGTGCTGGCGGCGGACGCGGCGCGCTCGGTGCTGTCGCAGGCTCCGGCGGGGGCGTTGGGGACGATGGTGGAGGAGGACTCGCTGGGCGCGGTGGCGGCTTCGCCCAATGACATCCTGGTGGACCCTCCGTATGTGTATGTCCTCGACTCGGTGAACAACACGCTCCAGGTGCTCAAGCAGGAAGGAGCCGCGCAGGGCAGTGGGCTGGGCTTGCGCACGGTGGGGCAGGTGAACCTGGGCGCGAACACCAGCCCGCAGGTCATCGCGAAGCGCGGCGACACGTTCTACATCCCGCTGTTCGGCACGGCCGGCTCCGACTTCAAGCAGGGCAACGCGGTGGCTCGCGTCAGCGTGAGCGACCCGGAACGCCCCCGGCTCGTGGACACCGTCCCGCTTACGGGGCTGGACCTGAAGTCCTTCGACGGCGGGACGACGATGGCGCTGCCGTACGCGGCGGCGTCGGTGGACGCGGGCGTCTACGTGGCGCTCACCAACCTGAACCCCGCGAATGACTACCTGCCCAACGGGCCCGGGATGCTCGCGCGCATCGACCCGGCGGATGGCGGGGTGACGGCCATCGACCTGGGCGCGAAGGACTGTCTCAACGCGGGCGACGTGCAGGCCGTGGGCGACCAGCTGGTGGTGAGCTGCCTGGGCGAGGCGGTGTTCGACACGGCGGGCGGCTACCGCGCGAAGGCGGTGCGCGCCACGGGGCTGGTGCTGGTGAAGGATGACAAGCCCGTGGCGTCATATGCGCTGTCGCCGGGCTGCACCGGAGGGCCGGAGAACGGCTGTGACCTCGCGGTGGGCGGACGGCTCGCGGTGGTGGGCAATGCCGTGTACGTCACGGACGTGAACGCGGGCCGCGTGTTCGTGGTGGAGGTGCGCGACGGACAGCTCGTCGAGCGGCGCGGCAACTCCACCCCGGAGGCGAAGGGCCCGGCGTTGGATGCGTGCCCGGTGGATGCGCGGCGTGGGGTGTCCAACGCCATCGACATCGTCGCGGTGCCTTGAAGCGTTGCATTGACAAGCACTGCCGTCCGCCATACTCCAGCGCGCGTCGTTGGTACGCCGCATCCGCACGATGTGGCGTTTAAAGGGAACCCGGTGTGAGTCCGGGACTGCCCCGCAGCGGTGAGCAGGAACGAACGCCGTCCTCGCAAGCACTGGCCCTTCAGGGGGCTGGGAAGCGACGGCCAGTAGGTGGGTGACCCGATGAGGGTCTCCCGCGCCTGTGAGTCCGAAGACCTGCCACGACCCATGCCCCCGGGCATGGCCAGACCGGAGCCTCCGAGGGGAGGTGACGGAGGTCTTCCGCTCGCGCGGCGTGTCGTGTCCTGACGTGTCCCTCGTTCGCGGTCCGCTCTCCGTCCATGCCCCTTGGATTCACCTCGCCCGTGGGGGCGATGCAAGGGAGCAGTCGCGGATGAAGACAGAGCGGATGATGAAGGGGCGGGGACCCAAGGGCGTCGCGTGGATGCTGACGACCCTTGTGATGGCGGTGACCGGCACCGGTTGCGGCGATGTGTGCTTCGATGACTTCGACTGCCGCGACCAGGGCACCGGGGAACAGGTCTACACCTGCGTCAAGAACCGTTGCGAGCTGACGTCCAACCCCGTGCCTGATGCGGGCACCGGGACCGACGCCGGCACGAGCACGGACGCGGGGACGAGCGACGCGGGCACGAACACCGATGCCGGTGCGACCACCGACGCGGGCACCGGTGGTGATGCAGGCACGACCACCGACGCGGGCACGAACACCGATGCCGGTACGACGACGGACGCGGGCACGGACACCGACGCGGGCACGGGCGGTGATGCCGGTACGACGACGGACGCGGGCACGGACACCGATGCAGGTACAACCACCGACGCTGGCACGGATCCGGATGCAGGCACGGATCCATGCGAGAGCGCCACGTACGACCCGAAGCTGGGCACGCTCCAGCTCCAGACGGGCTTCGTGGCCGGCGAGTCCGCGCCGCTGCCCGCGGCCGCGGGCCCGTTGGGTGTGACGCCGGGCCCCACGTACTCGCTCTACACGGTGGTGTCGAAGGGCTACACCGGGCCGCATGCGCTGTACTCGCTGGGCACGTGGCCACAGGTGGAGCTGGGGGCGACGCCGCTGTTCGACGTGGCGGCTCCCGCCGACCGGGGCCCCTCCGCCTCGCTCTTCCTCAGCCCGTTCGTGGAGACGGATGGTCAGCGCGTCCTCACCGGCTACACGAAGTCCGGCGGGGGCTTCCCCGGCTCCGTGGGCGTCTATGACAGCGCCGCGCCGTCCGCTCCCACCTACGTCTCCGCCCCGAGCAACTTCTCCGCGGGCGTCGTGCCGGGCGCGTTCCTCATCAACGGCGGCGGGCTCGGCACGGTGTCGGCGGGCCTGGGCATCTACGCGCTGAAGACGGACACGTTCACCGCGCTGAAGGTGGGCACGCTCCCGCCGGAGACGGGCGGCAGCGGCTTCACCGCCGTGTCCACCAACGGCGTCGCGATGCTCGGCTACTTCTCCGACGACACCTTCCTCAACGAGGGCCGCGCGGTGGGCCCCGCGACCATCGCCCAGGCGCTCACCTCCGGCACGCCGTTCGACGTGGCGGCCGCACCCTCGCTCGACGTGGGCTCCAACTTCGTCGCCGCCTCCGGCCACGGCGAGGGCGTGTCGGTGCTTCGCGGCGACTACGTTCCTCCGGACTACAACTTCGCCGGCACGGACATCTCGCGCTTCGCCTTCACCGTGACGGATGCCGGAGCGACCGTGACCATCGGCGCCCGCCAGCCGGTCCTCGTCTACGTGGACCAGTGCACGAGCGTGACCGGGCTGAACTCCATCGGCACGGACCTGCTCGTCGGCGTGGATGACAAGAACGGCACGCGCCTGGTGCGCATCCAGCAGGCCCCGCAGGCCCGGTGAGGACACCCATGAAGACCCTTCTTGAAAAGTCGTTCGCGCTGGGCTTCACCGCGCTGCTCACCCTCGCGTGCGGTGGCGAGGACTGGCAGGACTCCCTCCAAACCCAGCCACTGGTGGGTGACGCGTTCGCGGACCGCATCGTGTCCTTCTCGCCGGGCACCGGCGCCGGGTTCGGTCAGGCCCAGCTTCCGGGCATCGTGCTGGGTGCTCCGCAAGGGGATGGCGCGGGGTCGGGCTCGCTGGACGTGCTGTCGCTCGGGTTCAAGGGCGTCATCGTCCTGGAGCTCACCGACATCGTGGTGACGGACGGGCCGGGCGTGGACCTGCTCGTCTTCGAGAACGCGTTCATCAAGCCCAGCGGCAAGCCGTTCGCGGAGACGGGCGTGGTGGCCGTCAGCGATGACGGCGTCACCTGGCACGAGTTCCCGTGCGCGTCCTCGGACGTGGCGAACGACTTCCCGGGCTGCGCGGGCGTCACGCCCGTGTACTCGAGCTCCGCCAATGGCATCTCGCCCACCGACCCGGCCGTGGCGGGCGGGGACGGCTTCGACCTGGCGGACGTGGGCCTCACCCGGGCCCGCTTCGTGCGCATCCGCGACTCGGGCGCCAACGGCTACGCGGGCACCAGCGGCGGCTTCGACCTGGATGCCGTCGCCGTGGTGAACGGCGTGCAGCTGCCGTAGTCGCGCCGCGAGCACCGGGGCCGTTCTCCAGCGGACGGTCCCGGCGGCCTCGCGCGCTCATACGGCGAGTCCGGGCCGCACGAGGCTTCCGGGGGAGAGGTGGCGGCATTAGATGCCCGCTGTTCCTCCCCCGGGTGCGCCTCCATGAACCGTCGTCTCGCTTCCCTCCTCGTGCTGCTGGGCGTCCTGCTCGGCGCGTCCGCCGCATTCCTCGTCCCTTCGGTGGTCTGGGCCCAGACGTCGCGCACCCGTGCGGCGCCACCGAAGGAAGCGCCTCCGCCTCCGCCCGCGCCTCCGCCGGCACCGGCGTACGAGTACACCTTCGTCAAGCGCGAGGGCCCGGACGAGGACCTCGCGGAGCTCCAGCGCCTGGGGGCGGAGGGCTGGCGCGTGGTGTCCACCGTCGTCGTGGACGGCAGCACGCGGCGCTACGTGCTGATGCGCGACCGCCGCGCCGAACCCGCGCCTCGTGGACCTTGACCCTGGGTCGCATGGGTCCTGCCCATCAGCGATGCCTTTCCGCTCCCGCGAATTGAATCGCTGAGAGCTGGCGGTGACTCCGCGTACCGTCCTCCGCGCCACCGATACCCGTTCGCCATCAGGGCTAACGGGCAAGGAGCGAGGACGCGGATGCGAAGCAACAAGATGTGGATGGGCAAGAAGGGGCAGCGCGCGGCACTGCTGGGGACCCTGCTGGCGGTGATGCTGGGAAGCACGGGCTGCGGCGAGGAGTGCCTGGACGCCTTCGACTGTCGTGACCAGGGCGCGGCACCGGCGGGCCAGGCCTGGGCCTGCGTCGAGGAGAAGTGCACCCAGGTCGCCATCAACAACAACACCGGTGGCGACGACGCGGGCACCAACACCGACGCGGGCACGCAGACGGACGCAGGAGCGCAGACGGACGCGGGAACGCAGACGGACGCTGGGACGGAGCCGGACGCCGGGACCGAGCCGGCGCCGGACGCCGGGACAGAGCCGGAGCCGGACGCGGGCTCCGACCCGTGCGAGAGCGCCACGTATGACCCGAAGCTGGGCACACTCCAGCTCCAGACGGGCTACGTGGCTGGCGAGTCCGCGGCGGTGCCGGGCCTGGCCAACTCTGGCCAGATTGTCGTCACGCCCGGCCCCACGTATTCGCTCTACACGGTGATTGGGGGCTCGGTGTCGTCCAGCGACGCGCCGGTGGTGTACTCGCTGGGGACCTGGCCTCAGGTGGAGCTGGGGGCGACGCCGCTGTTCGACGTGCTTTCTCCCGAGGATCGGAGCACGACCCCAGGCTGGATCGCCAGCGCCCTCGTGACGGATGGCCAGCGCCTCCTCACCGGCTACATGCGGCCCAGCGGAGGGATTGCACCTGCATCCGGGGGCGTGGGGGTCCACGACCTCGCCACGTCGGCCTCCTCCACCTATCTCCCCGCGCCCAACATCCTCTACGCGGGCGCCGCCCCCGGTGTGTTCCTCACCGTCAGCGATAGCCTGGGCACCGTGTCCGAGGGGCAGGGCATCTACGCGCTCAAGACGGACGCCTCTCCGTTCACCGCCCTCAAGGTCGGCACGTTCCCCGAGAACATCCACGGCGGTGGTGCCATCAGCGTCTCGACCCACGGCGTCGCGATGCTCAGCTACCTCTCCAAGTCGGACACGCGCTACCACGGCCACGCGGTGGCACCGGCCCTGCTGGCACAGGCACTCGCCACGGGGACGCCGTTCGCCGTGGCGGATGCTCCCGAGGTGGTCAGCTTCCTGGGCCCCGTCTCCGCGATGGGCGAAGGCGTCGTGGTGCTGCGCGGCGGCGACGCCCCGCCCGACTTCGCCTTCACGGATGTCTCCCGCTACGCCTTCACGGTGACAGATGCGGGCGCGACCGTCACGGTGGGAGCCCCCGAGCCTGTCCTCACCTTCCCGAACCAGTGCACCCTGGTTTCGATGATGGTCCCCATGGGCTCGGACCTGCTCGTCAAGGTGCAGGACAAGAACGGTGCGCGGCTCGTCCGCATCCGTGACGGGCGATAAGCGTCCTCATTCCCACGCGGTCGCCCTGTCGACCGCGTGTGGAACCCGCACCGCATTGACTTTGCCCCGGGGTCGCCATAGTTCCGCCCCGTCATCGATGCCTTCCCGCCATGGGGCGTGAGGGCTTCCAGGGAACCCGGTGTGAGTCCGGGACTGCCCCGCAGCGGTAAGCAGGAGCGGCGTTCGCACGAACCCCGCTCCCGCGAGTCCGAAGACCTGGCGACGACCCGGCGTCCTCCCCACGGAGGGCCGGTTACAGACCGGAACCTCCGCGGGGAGCTGACGGCGAAGGCAGGCCTCCAGGGCGCGATACGCGCCGGGCGGTCCGGTGCCTCGCGTCCGTGCCGCCTCCCGCCAGGGCAATGCCTTCTTCCGCCTCCGTGCGGAGAGGCCAGGAGCGAGGACGCGATGCGGACCGACATGAAGCGGATGGGCACGAAGGGCCAGCGCGCGGCGCTGATGGGGGCCCTGCTGGCGGTGGTGCTGGGCGGCACGGGCTGCGGCGAGGAGTGCGTGGACGCCTTCGACTGCCGCGACCAGGGCACGCCCCCGGAGGGCCGGGTCTGGGCCTGCGTCGAGGAGAAGTGCTCCCAGGTCGAGGTCTCCATCGGCGGGGACGACGCCGGCACGGATGCCGGCACGAACACCGACGCGGGCACCGGCAACGACGCGGGGACGGATGCGGGCACCGGCAACGACGGTGGCACCGGCACGGACGCGGGCACGGACGGCGGCACGGCCTCTTGCGGCCCGCTGCCTCGCGAGTCGGTGCTGGGCACGCTCCAGCTCCAGACGGGCTTCACCGTCGGAGAGTCCGCGCCCCTGTCCACGGAGGTCCTCGCGGTGGTGTCCACGCCCGGCCCCACGTACTCGCTCTTCGGGCTGCGCAAGACGACCACGGGCCGCGACGTCTTCGCGCTGGGCACCTGGCCGGACGTGAAGCTGGGCGACGCGGCGCTCGACACGGTGATCGCGCCCGCGGACCGCGCCAACGCGGCCGGCACCTTCCCGTCCTACTTCCTGGCCCATGACGGCACGCGCCTGCTCGCGGGCTACACGAAGAACGGCTTTCCCGCCCCGGGCTCCGTCGCGGTGATGGATCCGGCCGCGCGCGACGCGACGGACTACGTCAACGCGCCGGACAACTACACCGCCGTGGGCACCACGGACGCGTTCTTCATCAACGGCGGCGGCCTGGACACGGTGTCTGAAGGCCTGGGCGTCTACGCGCTGGTGACCTCCGCCAAGCCCTACGCCGCGGTGAAGGTGGTGAGCTTCCCGGCGCAGGTGGGCGGCAGCGGCTTCTCCGCCATCGCGAGCAATGGCATCGCGGTGTTCGGCTACTCGGCGGCGGATACGTACGTGAACGTGGCCCACGCCGTGGCCAACGCGAAACTGAGCGAGGCGCTGGCCTCGCGCACGCCGGTGGTGCTCACGGACGAGCCGAAGTTGGACGTGGGCACGAACTTCAACGCCGCCACGGGCTTCGGCAACGGCGTGGCGGTGGCGCGCGGTGCCTACGGTGCCATCGACTTCGACGTCACCGACGTGTCGCGCTTCTCGCTCACCCCGGGCCTGGGCGGTGGTCAGCCCCTCAGCGTGGGCGCCCGCGAGGCGGTGCTCACCGCCACGGACGCGTGCACGGCCGTGAACCTGCTGTCGTCGCTGGGCTCGGACCTGCTCGTGGGCGTGACGGACGTCAACGGCCGCCGCCTCGTGCGCATCCGGCAGGGCCAGTGATGAAGCGCCCGCTGCTCGCGCTCGGCGCGCTGCTGGCCCTGGGCGCGTGCACGGGCGACCCGGAGCCCGGTCCGCTTCCGGGGGAGGACATCCTGGACGCCGGCACCCGCGCGGATGCCGGTGCTCCGGATGCGGGGACGGACGTGGACGCGGGGACGGACGCCGATGCCGGCACGGACGCTGGCGTCGATGCCGGCTCGCGGCCGGTGGATCCGTTCGCGGACCGGGTGACGGCGTATCACTTCGGCGACTCGGCCGGCTTCGGGCAGGACCGCTTCCCGGACGTCGTGCTCGGGCCTCCGGTGGGGGCGGGACAGCACGCGGGCTCGCTCGACGTGCTGTCGCTGGGGAAGGGGGGCTCCATCACCCTGGAGTTCACCGACCTGCTCGCGGTGGACGGCCCGGGCGTGGACCTGCTCGTGTTCGAGAACGCCTTCCAGAAGGTGGGCGGCGACATCTTCGCGGAGCCGGCCCACGTGTCCGTCAGCGACGACGGCCTCACGTGGTTCGACTTCCCCTGTGCCTCCACCGACAAGGACGGGGGCTTCCCGGGCTGCGCCGGGACGCACCCGGTGCACTCGGCGCCGGACAACGGCGTGTCCCCCACCGACCCGGCCGCGGCGGGCGGGGACGGCTTCGACCTGGCGGACGTGGGCCTCGCCCGCGCCCGCTTCGTGCGCCTCACCGACACGGGGCTCAACGGCTACGGCGGCACGTCCGGCGGCTTCGACCTGGATGCGCTGTCGGTCGTGAACGGGCAGCTGCCGGACGGTGGCGTGCCGTGAGCCCGCGCGCTCCCCACCTGCCTCCCGGCGACGCGGAGGCGGGTGGGGTGGATCGCCGCCAGGCGCTGTGCACGCTCCTGCGCGGCACCTGTGCCCTGGCCGCGCTGGGCTGCGGCGGCGACTGGCGCGAGGCCGTGGTGCTCCCCGCGCCGGACGTGGGCCCCGCCCCTCTCCCCGCGACCTGCGGCGACACCGGTGTCCCCGGCACGCCCCAGGAGGGCTGGGTGGAGGTCCCGCTGGACCAGCATCCCGCCCTGCGCGAGCCGGGAGGCCAGGCCGCCGTCCGCGTCCCGGACGCGCTCCTGGACGTGGTGGTGGTGCACGCGGCGGACGGCTGCTACCGGACCGTGTGGCGCACCTGCACCCATGGCGACTGCGCCGTGGCCTGGGACGGCGCGCTGGGGCTGGTGGAGTGCCCCTGCCACGGCTCGCGCTTCGGCCTGGACGGCAGCGTGGTCCGGGGCCCCGCGTCCCGGCCGCTGACGGCGTTCCGCACGCTGCGCGTGGGTGACGCCCTCTTCATCCACCGCCCCAGGTGAAGTCCGACCCCGGGGCTGCCCTCCCGCATGGGGGGGCCCAGGGGTATGACGCGACGCGGGAGGGCTTCCAGGGCCTCGGCCGGACGCCCGTATTCCACGGGAAAGCGTCTCGGACTCTCGGAAGATTGGGAGGTCGTGTAATGTCGTGCCCCCGATGTGGCAGATCATCATCAACGGGCCCGGCTACTTCGACACGTCGTACGACCTGCCCGAGGGCGTCACCAGCCTCGGCCGTGCCGACGAGAACGACATCGTGCTGGGCGGTGACCTCGTGTCACGCCGGCACGCGCGCCTCTACGTCGAGGGCGATGCGCTGCGCATCGAGGACCTGGGCAGCCGCAACGGCAGCCGGGTGAACGGCGCGCCGCTCCAGGGCAGCAAGCACCTGAACGCGGGCGACACCGTGGCGCTGGGGGAGAACACCCTGGCGGTGCGCCAGCCGCACACGGTGGAGAACGCCGCCACGGAGATGATGGACCTGGGCGCGGGCGGCGTCGTGCGCTTCGGGCACGGCACGGACGTGGGCCCGGCCGTGCTGATGGCCAAGAACGTCAAGGACGCGGACGTGCTGCGCCTGCTGGACAACGTGGGGCCGCTGCCGTTCGACGACGCGTTCTCCGGCCCCTCGCCCGTGCCCGCGGGCTCCGCCGTCGCCAGCCCGCGCGTGTCGTATGAGACGCTGGTGCTGCTGGTGCACGCCGCGGAGGCGCTGGCCACCGCGCGCACGCTGACCGCGTTCCTGGAGTCCGCGATGGACCGCCTGCTGGAGCGCACCGACGCCACCACGGCGGTGGTGCTGCTCAAGCACGCCACCGGGCCGCTGGTGCCCGCGGCGGTGCGCCACCGGGGACGGCTGGCCAAGGGCGAAGTGCCCGTGTCGGACGCCATCGTGGACGAGGCCATCCGCCAGGGCCGCGCGCTCGCGGTGGGCGACGTGAAGGACGACCGCCGCTTCGCCGGACGCGAGAGCGTCATCATGTACGGCGTGAACCGGGTGCTGTGCATCCCCATCGGCACCGAGCCGCCCTTCGCGGGCGTGCTCTACGTCAACGTGCCCGCCGAGGGCGACACCAGCCTGGAGCTGATGCTGGACGCGTGCACCGCGGTGGCCCACCTGGTGGCCAGCGGCGTGCAGCGCTTCGCCGTGCGCGACGGCTCCAGCACGGACCGGATGCGGCGCAACCTGGAGCGCTTCCACTCGCCGGAGGTGGCCGAGCGCCGCTCCGCCGAGGCCCAGCGCACGGGCGGCAAGCTGCCGGGCCTGGAGGAGAAGAACCTCACCGTGCTGCACGCGGAGCTGGCGGACTTCGGCGCCGTGATTGGCCGGCTGGGCGCGGCGCGCGCCACGCAGCTGCTCAACGACTTCCACGCGCGCATGAGCGGCATCGTCTTCAGCTTCGAGGCCACCGTGGAGGGCTTCCTCGGCGAGTCCATGCGCGCGCTGTTCGGCGTGCCCTACGCCAAGGGCGACGACGCGGTCCGCGCGGTGCGCGCGGCGCTGGCCCTGCGCGCGGACTGGGAGCGGGGCATGGCCCGCAGGCCCCAGGACGAGCGCTGCGACCTGAGAATCGCGCTGCACTCCACCAAGGCGCTGGTGGGGATGATCGGCACCGAGTCGCGCACGGAGTACAGCGCCGTGGGAGAGGGCATGGGGGTGGCAGGCTGGCTGGCCTCCACCGCGGCCCCCGGCCAGGTGCTGATGACGGGCAAGCTGCTGGCGGCCACAGGGGCGCGCTTCGACGTGATGCCCCTGGGGGAGCGGGTGGTGCGGCCTCCGCGCGACAAGGTGGCGGTTTTCGAGGTGATTGAAGAGGACATGGGCATGCTGACCAACCCCGGTATCCGGTGAGGCGGCCGGCGCGGCCGGTTGACGGGTTGAAGCGGGAGCCCTGCCCGGGGTTCAATGCGCTTCCCGTGGTGGACCCCCGCGCCGCATGAACTCTTCGACCCAGCCCGCCCGATTGCGGCCCTTCCGGCCGCAGCCCTTCGGCCGGTACACGCTCCTGTCGCACCTGGCCACCGGCGGCATGGGGGAGATCTACCTCGCCCGCCTGGAGGGCGCGCAGGGCTTCGAGAAGCTGTGCGTCATCAAGAAGATCCTCCCGCAGTTCGCGGAGGACCAGGACTTCGTCGACCGCTTCGTCGGTGAGGCGCGCACGCTGGTGCGGCTGGGGCACGGCTCCATCGCGCAGGTGCTGGACATGGGCGTGCACGAGGGCGAGGCCTACATGGCCCTCGAGTACGTGGACGGCAAGGACCTGCGCAAGGTGGCCGCGCGCGTGAGGGACCGGCAGACGCCGCTGCCGCTCACGTTCGTGCTCTACGTGATGGGCCGGGTGCTGGATGCGCTCGCGTACGCCCACCGCAAGCGGGACGAGGACGAGAAGGAGCTGAAGCTCGTCCACCGGGACATCTCGCCGCAGAACATCCTCATCTCCTACGAGGGGGAGGTGAAGGTCATCGACTTCGGCCTGGCCAAGAGCCGGCTGTCGGCGGCGAAGACGAACCCCAGCATCATCCTGGGCAAGTTCCTCTACATGTCGCCCGAGCAGGCCCGGCACCAGCCGGTGGACCGCCGCAGCGACCTGTACGCGGTGGGCCTGTGCCTCTACGAGCTCATCTCCGGCAAGAACCCCTTCGACGCGCTGCCGCCGGGCGAGCTGATGTCCGCCGTCGCGAACCCGAAGGTGGCGCCGCTCAGTGAGGTGGAGCCGCTGACGCCGCCGGCGGTGTCGCAGCTGGTGGCGAAGGCGCTGGCGGTGGAGCCGGCCCAGCGCTTCCAGACGGCGGAGGACTTCCGGGTGCGCCTGCAGGCGTGCCTGATGGAGATCGACACCAGCGCGGGCCCGGAGAGCGTCAGCCGCTTCATGCGCGACCTGTTCTCCTCGGACTACCAGTCCGAGCGGCGCCTGCTGGCGTCCCTGCGCGAGGTGTCGCGCGACGTGCGCGCCAGCGGCACGTACGAGTCGCTGGGCCCCGCGCCGCGCCCGACGATGCAGGCGCCCTCGCTGCCGGCGAAGACCATCCGCCTGGATGGGCCGGTGGAGCCGCTGTCCTTCCACCCCACGCCCCGCAGCCGCGAGGACGGCGGGGGCGCGCGCGACGACGGTGAGACGCGCCCCGGCGTGATGGTGGACGAGTCCACCCGCCCCGCGTTCCCGGTGGAGGCGCTGGAGGAGGCGGCCCGCGCGAAGATGCGGCCCAGCCCCACGTCGTCGGAGCCGTCGCCCACGGTGGAGGTGCGCCAGGACGCGATGGAGCGGCCCACCATCCTCGAGGGCCTGCCGGCCATCCGGCTTCCTTCGGACCGCCCGGTGGAGGCGGAGGTGCCGGCCCCGCCGCCCGGCGAGCCCACCGCGCCCCGGACCGAAGCGCTGCCTGTGTCTGAGGCGCCGGTGGAGCCCACCGCGCCGCGTGCCACGTCGCTGCCGTACGCGGAGCCGGGGCTGACGTCGCGTGACGCGCCTCCCGTGGCGGACGTGCCCACGTCGCGGCCGTTCGCGGACGCGGGACGGGGCGCTTCGCTGCCCTTCTCGGATTCGGTGGGGCCTCGGGGCGTGCCGCCCCCCGCGCCGATGGCGGCGATTCCCGCCGTGCGGCCGGCGGATGGCCCCGTGCCCTTCGTGCCCGTGGATGCGTCGCGGCCGGTGTCGCCTCCGCCGATGCCGTCCTTCGACGCCGGGGCGGGGCGGTTCGATGCGTCGGGTGAGTCGCTGCCGTTCATGGAGCCGCCGCCTCCGCCGGACGGCCCGTTCCTCGATGATGAAGAGGAGCTTCCCGAGAGCGACTACCCGTGGCCGGCGCCCATCGTCGAGGGCGTCCGCATCGAGCCGCGCGCCGCGGAGGCCCGCATTCCGGAAGGCCAGCGCCCCACCGCCGCGATGCCGTCCCTGGCGTCGTCGCGCCCCGGGGTGACCACGCCGTCGAATGGCAGCCGCCCCGCGCCGCCGCCCGCGTTCGACGCGACCCGCATCCCGGAGCCCCTGCCGAGCTTCGAGCCGGTGCGCGCGCCGGAGTCCTCTCGCGGCTTCGACCTGCCGCGGGGCCCTGATTCGTCCCGCGGCTTTGATGCCCCCCGCGCCGCCGAGCCCGCGCGTGCCGCCGAGCCGCGCATTCCGGAAGGCCAGCGCCCCACGGCCGCGATGCCGTCGCTGCCGTCGTCGCGCCCCGGGGTGACCACGCCGTCGAATGGCAACCGGCCGGTGCCGCCGTACGCCGCGCCCACCATCCAGGTGCCCTCCATCCAGCCCGGCGCCTCGCGCTCCACCGACTTCGACGAGGAGCCACGGGCCTCCGAGCCGCTCGACTCGGGTCCGGCTCCGCGGCCCACGATGCAGGACACGCGGCCGTCGGAGGAGCTGGTCTCGGTGGATCCGCGCGTCCTGGAGGTGGACTCCAGCGTGCCGTACATCTCCGCGGATCCGGACGATGCCCTGGTCGCGCGCGAGGGCGACGCGGACACGCACCCGCGCATCCCCATGCCCCGCGCTCCGCGCCGCGAGGAGCCCCAGGCCCGCGTGGTGCTGGACGAGGACGCGCTGCGCGAGCCCTCCGCGTCCTCCGGCAAGCGCGAGCCCGACACCGGCCCCACCGGTCCGGCCCGGGGCCGCACGGGGTCTCGCCGCGCCGTGCGCGGTTCGTCGCCAGGCACGCCGCCTCCGCGCTCCAGCACCGCGTCGAGCATGCGCGCCGTTGCTCCCGCCCGTGCCCCCGCGCCCGCCGTGGACCCGGACGAGTCGTCCACCTCGCGCGCGACGCGCGACGACGCGACCCGGCGCAAGGCGATGCCCGTGCGGCCGGAGCCCTCGGAGCCCCCGCGTGCCTCGCGGCGTGAGGCGGCGCCGGCCCGCAAGGGCGGCGCGCTGCGCTCCGTGCTGATGTTCACGCTGCTGATGGTCGTGGCGCTGGCCCTCGTGGGCGCGGGGCTCTACTTCGTCCCCGAGCTGCGCGTGGCCGTGGGCCTGGAGCAGTCGCGCACGTCGACGCCGCCTCCGCCCACGCCGGTGCAGCAGATTCCGACGCGGCCCGTGTCCCCGGAGGCTCCGTCCACTCCCGCTCCGGCCCAGGACACGCAGCCGGCCCAGGAAGTGGCCGCGGCCCCCGCCGTCGTGCCGGCCGGAGCCACGCCGCCGTCCGCCGAGCCCGCGCAGGCCCCCACCGAGACGGCCCCGGCCGCTGCTCCGGCGTCGGCGCTGGACGACCTGCTCGCCCCGGATGAGCCGACGGAGGAGGCTGCCGCTCCCGCCCCCACGCCGGCCACTCCCGCGGCGAAGAAGGCGGCCCCGGCCCGCCCGGCCAGGCGCACCGCCAAGGAGGCCAGTGCGACCACCGAGCTGGAGCGGGAGTGGGGGAAGACGAAGACGCTCTTCCAGACGCTCGAGAAGAACCACGGCTGCGAGGCCATGGGGCTGCAGTGCCAGCGCTACGGCACCCTCGTGGAGGACTTCAACGAGGGCGGCAGCAGGACGCCGACCCTCAAGGAAGTGCGGAGCCTGTACAACCAGCTCAGGGAAGTGCAGCGCCGTCAGGAGTAGCGTCCCCGGACGGCCCCTGATGCGCGGGTGCGCTCAACGCCGCGTGCCCGCGTCGCGCGTCGTGCCCGCGTCCATCATCCCCGTGCCCGCGTCGCGCGTCGTGCCCGCGTCCATCATCCCCGTGCCCGCGTCACGGCCCGAGCCCCCCGTGCCCTGGTAGCTCTCCGCGAGCCCCGTGCCCAGCTCCGCGCTGCCACCGGTCTTCTGGCCGGAGTTGTTCGGGGCGTCGCCCTCCATGCTGTTGGGGGCCGACGTGCCGCCACCCAGCGCGGCCTGGCTGTCGCTGTGGTAGGGCCTGCCGCCGCCCCCCTCGTTGGAGGGGTGGCCCAGGTCGCTGCCCGCCTTGTCTCCGGCCGGTGCTGGCTGCGAACGGTGCTGGAGCTGCACGGGGTCCTGGAACCCCCGGGGTTGCGCCGAGGACTGCTCGTTGCTGCAGCCCCAGCCCCCCAGGGCCCCACCCACCAGCAGTCCCAGCCCCACCGCGCGCTTGAAGCCCTTCATGGTTTCCCCCTCGGGCGCGAGGAAGTCCGCGCCTGACCGTTCCGGAAGTTAGGGCTGCCGTCCCCCGAGGCCACCCACCCCGACAGCAGCCTGCCTGGTCGCCCGCCGGGCTCCGGGACGTGCCCGTGTTGACAAGACTGTCGCCCTGGCGGGAAACACCGGGAGCGCGGGATTCCTACGCCGTGCGTCTTCCCCCGCCTCCGAGGTCGCATGGTTCGCTACGCCCTCGCCATCTTCACCAGCGCCTTCCTGCTCTTCGGCGTCCAGCCGCTGGCGGGCCGCTACGCGCTGCCGTGGTACGGCGGCACGCCCGCGGTGTGGACGGCGTGCATGCTGTTCTTCCAGGCCGTGTTGCTCGCGGGCTACGCCTACGCGCACGCGGTGGCCTCCCGGCTGCGCCCGCGCGCGCAGGCCTTCCTGCACCTGGGCCTGCTGGTGGTGGCGCTGGGAGCGCTCGTGGCGCGGGCCTCGTGGACGGGCTCGCCGCTGGCGCCGGGGGACGGCTGGCGCCCGCTGGATGACCACCTGCCCGTGCTCCGGCTGATGCGGATGCTGGCCGCCACGCTGGGCCTGCCCTTCTTCGTGCTCAGCACCACCGGCCCGCTGCTCCAGTCGTGGTTCGCCCGCGCGCGGCCGGAGCGCTCACCGTACGTGCTCTACGCGCTCTCCAACGCGGGCTCGCTGCTGGCGCTCCTGGGCTACCCGTTCCTCGTGGAGCCCTGGGTGGGCCGGAGCGCGCAGGCGTGGGGCTGGGCCGCGGGCTTCGTCCTCTTCGTCCTCTGCGTCCTGGCCTGCGCCCGGGACCTGCTGCGCCGCGCGCCTGCGGCGAACGCCCCCGGGGCCGCCGCGAGCCCCCTCGAGTCCGCCGCCGGAGCACCCGCCGGAGCTCCCACCGGAGCTACTATCGAATCGCCGCGTCCGGGGGTGGGGCGCACGCTGACGTGGCTGGCGCTGAGCACGTGCGCGTCGGTGCTGCTGCTGGCCACGACGAACAAGCTCTCCCAGGACGTGGCGGCGGGCCCCTTCCTGTGGGTGATGCCGCTGGCCGTGTACCTGGTGACCTTCATCCTGGCCTTCTCGCGCGAGTCCCTCTACGCGCGCACGCCGTACTCGGTGGCGCTCATCGCCTCCGTGGTGCTGGTGACGTACGCGCACAAGGAGGGCCCCGCGCTGGGCCTGGGGTGGCAGGTGCTCTTCCACGCGTCCGCCCTCTTCACGGGCGCCATGGTGTGCCACGGCGAGCTGTACCGGCGCCGCCCGGCCCCGCGCTACCTGAGCGCCTTCTACCTCTGGGTGTCCGTGGGCGGCGTGGCGGGCGGCGTGTTCGTCAACCTGGTGGCGCCCGCCCTCTTCAACACCTACTGGGAGCACCCGCTGGCCCTGGCCGCGTGCTGCGCGGTGGCCTTCGTGGGGCTGATGCGCCGGCCGGAGGAGGAGACGGGGGTGGTGCGCACGCAGCGCCTGCTGCGCGGGGCGATGCTGGTGGGCGTGGCGCTGCACCTGCCGCTGCTCGTCGCGTCGGACCAGGAGCGCGTGCGCTTCGCCGCGCGCAACTTCTTCGGCGTGGTGCGCGTGCTGGAGCTGTCCCCGGAGGACCCGAAGCAGCACCAGTTCGCCCTGCGCCACGGCGCCATCACCCACGGCTGGCAGTACATCCGTCCGGAGCGCCGCAACCTCCCTTCCGCGTACTACACGCCGGACAGCGGCCTGGGGCTCGCGCTCGCGGAGCAGCGCCGGTGGCGCCAGGCCCAGGGACTGCCCACCGGCCTGCGCGTGGGCATGCTGGGGCTGGGCGTGGGCAACAGCGCCACGCTCCTGGCGGCCGGGGACGACGTGCGCTTCTACGAAATCAACCCCGTCATCATCGACCTGGCGCGGGGGCAGGGTGGCTTCTTCAGCACGCTGACGGACACGCCCGCGCGCGTGGAGGTCGTCGAGGGCGACGCGCGCATCTCGCTGGAGCGGGAACTGGAGCACGGCTCGCGGAAGTTCGACGTGCTGGCGCTGGACGTCTTCAGCTCGGATGCCATCCCGGTGCACCTGCTGACGCGCGAGGCGGTGGCGCTCTACCTCCAGCACCTGGCGCCGCACGGCGTGCTGGCGCTGCACATCAGCAACCAGCACCTGGACCTGGTGCCCATCAGCCTGGCGCACGCGCGGGCCTCCAGCCTGGCCTCGGCGCTCATCACGCTGGACAGCGAGGGCGACACGGTGTCGAGCTCGTGGATGCTGCTGAGCCCGGAGCCGGAGTTCTTCTGGGGCGCCACCTTCACCGGCGGCCGCGCGCACGTGCGCCGGCTGGGGCTGCGCGGCGAGCCCGCCTACGTCTGGACGGACGAGCGCAGCAGCGTGCTCCAGGCCCTGCGCCCCAGGGCCCAGGGCCGCGCCGCGGCGGACCCGAACGTCGTCGACGCGCCCGCGGTGGCCCGGCCCTCCGCGCCGTAGTCAGCGGTCCGGCGCGGTGGAGGACGGCGCGGGCTTGACGGCGAGCCGCATGTCCAGCGCGGCCAGCACGCCCAGCACCGCGCACGGCAGCACCAGCGTCACGGCCCCGTGGCGCAGGAACAGGAACGGGCCCAGCGTGGAGCCCGCGAGGAACGCCAGCACCAGGCCCAGGTGCAGCCGCGTGCGCTCGAACTGCACTTCAGAGGGCAGGCCCCGCACGCGGCGCCACAGCCCCGGCGCGCGCTCCCCTCGGAGGCCGTCGCGCACCCACGCCAGCATCTGCACCAGCTGGATGCCGATGTCCGTGAGCATCCCCGTCACGTGCGTGGTGCGCACCACCGCGCCGGACACCCGCGTGACGAGCGCGTTCTGCAGCCCCATGGCGAAGGCGAAGCCCCAGAGCAGCACCGGCGCGCGCGTGCCCGGCATGGCCGCCATGCCCACGCCCACGCCACCCAGGACGAGCACCTCCACCAGCAGCGCGGCCACGTGACGGCCCCGCGTGCGGTGCCGCGAGGCATCCAGCAGCCCCGTCGCGCAGAAGGCCCCGGCGACGAACAGCCCCATCAGCTGCGCGGGCAGCCGCGCCGTGTCCCAGTTGCCCTGGGCCAGGGACTCGCCCAGCGTGGCCATGTTGCCGGACATGTGGGACGCATGAGAGCCCAGCGCCACGAACCCCATGGCGTTGACCGCGCCGGCCACGGACGCCAGCAGCACGGCGAGGCGGGAGTAGGCGCGGCGGGACCGGGGCGATGACTGGGCGCTGAACATGACCGGCGGACGGCTAGCCCGGCGGCCATTGCAGGGGGCGGCCCGCGAGCAGGTGCAGGTGGATGTGGAACACCGTCTGGCCCGCGTCGCGCTGGGTGTTCATCACCACCCGGTAGCCCGTGTCCGCGAAGCCCCGCTCGCGCGCCAGCTTCGCCGCGCCGATGTAGAGGCTGCCCACCACCTCCCGGTCCTCCGCCGTGATGTCGTTCACCGTGGCGATGTGCTTGCGCGGGATGAACAGCACGTGGGTGGGGGCCTGCGGGTTGATGTCCTCGAAGGCCAGGCAGTCCTCGTCCTGGTAGACGACCTTCGCCGGGATGAGGCCATCGCGAATCTTGCAGAAGAGGCAGTCGGATTCGGGCATGGCCCTGGCTTACCAACCCGCCGGTGGGGCAGGAAGGGTCTTCTGGGCCCGAACTGTCCCCCTCAGGGCAGTCGCCACGAATAGCCGGGGTCCGGCGTGCAGCCCGTGATGGGCAGCTTCACCAGCACCAGCGGGCCTTCCCGGGCCACCGCCGCGCCCGCGCCCTCGTAGCCCTCCCGGGTGATGACGTGGCTGAAGCGGTTGGAGCCCCGGCCCGGGCCGTTGTGGGGATACAGCGGCACCTTCCGGTGGAAGTAGCTGTAGCCCCCCGTCCACGCCTGATGGACCGCCTCCACCTTCAGGCCGCACACGTCGTCGCGCCTTCCGGCGGCCACCAGCAGCCGGTTGACCGGACCCTGGTCGTCCCACGCGCTGTCCTGGGGGCGCACGCGTTCGTACTGGCCCAGCTCGCCGAAGGTGAGCGCCCCCGCGTTGGCGCCGGACAGCAGCGCCGCCGCCACCACCGCCACCGTGGCGGTGGCCCGCGCGGGGAAGCCGCGCAGCACGCGCAGCACCGAGTCCAGCCCCACGCCCGCCAGCGCCGCCAGCAGGGGCAGCGCCGGCACCAGGAAGCGCAGCTCCTTGTGCGGCTGGTACGCGTGCAGGAGCACGAAGGCCGCCGTGAGGAAGGCCAGCCCCCGCGCCCGGGGCAGCGCCAGCAGGGCCAGCGCGCCCGCCAGCACGGACAGCCCCGGCATCGCCCGGCGCAGGATGCGCGGGTAGTAGTCGAAGGCCTCCGTGCCCCACTGGGCCGCCTTGCCCTGCACCAGGTTGAAGTCCAGGTAGACGATGGCGGAGTGGAACCACCGGCCCCAGGTGAGCTTGTCCAACAGGCCAAAGGCCAGCGCCCACCCGGACAGCACCGCCAGCGCCACGCCCGCCTGACGCCACTGGCGCCGCGCCAGGAGCACCGCCAGGAGCCCCACGCAGAAGACGCCGTTCTGCAGCCGCAGCAGCACCGCCAGCCCCAGCAGGGACGCCCCCGTCAGCAGGGCCCGCCGGGACGCGGCCCGCGGCAGCGCCAGGGCCAGGCCCAGCACCACCGGCAGCACGGAGGCGTTCTCGCTCATGGCCCGGGGGGCGAAGTACAGGGGCACCGACGCCAGCGCGAACAGGGCCGCCCCGCCGGAGGCCGCCAGGGTGGAGGCCCCGGACGCGCGGGCCAGCCGCCACGTGGCCCACGCCGTCGCCGTGCCCACCAGCGCGAAGAAGCCCTTCACCAGCGCCAGATAGCCCGCGGGCTCCGTCAGCCCCACGAGCCGCCCCAGCCCCAGCAGCACCGCCACCAGCGCCGGCAGGGCCCAGTTCCGGGCCCCCTCGACGAACTCCCAGGCAATCAGGCCGTAGCCGTAGACCAGGCGGTGGGCGGGCTCCAGGCTCTGGTAGACCTCGTCCGGCCAGTAGATGCCGTCGTCGCGCAGCGCCCAGTACAGGCGGAAGGCCGCGCCCAGCCCGAGCACGCCCGCCAGCAGCAGCAGGCCCAGCCGGCGCTCGGGGGGGGCCTCGGCGGCGGCTGTAGGGGAGGCGGGGGGGACGGCGGACACGGTGCGGTTCACCTCCGGAGGCCGGTGGGTGATATCCACGTCCTGACGATGAAATCCATTCGCATCTCCCAGCTCCTCGAGGACCAGGGCCATGACCTGCGGCTGACCCTGATGGCGGGCACCCAGGGGCTGAAGCGCACGGTGGACTCCTCACGCATCCAGAAGCCCGGCCTGGCGCTGGCGGGCTTCACCGAGCACCTCCACCCGCACCGCGTCCAGGTCTTCGGCAACACCGAAATCTCCTACCTGGCCACCCTGCCGGAGGACGCGCAGCACGCCTCGCTGGCCAAGCTCTTCGGCGAGGAGGACCTGGCGTGCGTCGTGGTCACCAAGGCGCTGGACGTGCCGCGTGCACTGGTGGACGCCTGCGAGGCGGCGGGCCTGGCGCTGATGAAGACGCCGCTGCTCTCCAGCGAGTTCATCCAGCGGGTGCAGAACTTCCTGGAGGACGCGCTCACGGAGTCCAGCAGCCTGCACGGCGTGCTGATGGACGTCTTCGGCGTGGGCATCCTGCTCCTGGGCAAGAGCGGCATCGGCAAGAGTGAAATCGCCCTGGACCTGGTGATGCGGGGCCACCGGCTGGTGGCGGACGACATCGTGGACGTCACCCGGAGGAAGGGGGCCGTCTACGGCGCGGGCAATCCCGTCATCAAGCACCACATGGAGATTCGCGGACTGGGCATCATCAACATCAAGGACCTCTTCGGAGTGTCCGCCGTCCGGGAACAGAAGAAGATTGAGCTTGTGATTGAGCTGCAGGAATGGGATCCGCACCAGGAGTACGACCGCCTGGGCGTGGAGGACAAGCACCTGCAGATTGTCGGCGTGGACATCCCCTTGTCGGTCGTGCCGGTGCGTCCTGGACGCAACATGGCCACCATCGTGGAGGTGGCCGCGCGCAACCAGCTGTTGAAGCTTCAGGGCCACCATTCGGCGCGAGAGTTCGCCGAGCGACTCAATCGAGCCATCGCCCAGGGGGCGATGCGCCGCACCTTGGGAGAAGAGGTCGAGTGACCGCCCCCGCGAAGCAGATCATCGTCATCACCGGCATGTCAGGTTCCGGAAAGTCCACCGCCATCCGCGCGCTGGAGGACGCCGGGTTCTTCTGCATCGACAACCTGCCGGTGCTCCTGCTGCCCAAGCTCACGGAGCTGGCGGGGGGCGGCCACATCGAGCGCATGGCGCTGGTGATGGACGCGCGCGAGGGCGTCTTCCTCAAGGACGCCCCCCGGGTGCTCGACGAAGTGCGCCGCGCGGGCCACCAGGTGGACGTGCTCTTCCTGGACGCCAGCGACGACAGCCTCATGCGCCGCTTCAGTGAGACGCGCCGCCGCCACCCGCTGGCCCCGGATGGCACGGTGGCGGAGGGCATCCACGCGGAGCGCGAGGCCCTGAAGGACCTGCGCGAGCTGGCGGATCAGGTCATCGACTCGTCGGCGCTCAACGTGCACGACCTGAAGCGCATGGTGCAGGGGCGCTTCAGCCCGGAGCCCACGACGGGCCCCAGCCTGTCCATCATGTCCTTCGGCTACCGGTACGGCGTGCCGCCGCAGGCGGACCTCGTCTTCGACGTGCGCTTCCTGCCGAACCCGTACTTCGTGCCGGAGCTCAAGGGGCTCACGGGCAAGAACCCCAAGGTCGCGGGGTACGTGCTGGAGCGCGAGGAGACGCAGGCGTTCCTGGACAAGGTCGTGGACCTCTGCCGCTTCCTGTTCCCCCGCTACCAGAAGGAGGGCAAGGCGTACCTCACGGTGGCGCTGGGGTGCACGGGCGGCAAGCACCGCTCGGTGGCGCTGGCGGCGGAGATGGTGCGCCGGCTGTCCGCGGACTACGGCCGCGTGCAGCTGTGGGACCGGGACATCGAGAAGGAGTAGCCGGGCTCCGGAGCCTGTCAGTGCCGGGTGTCCGTGACGGGCGTGAAGCGCGCGCCGGTGACGCCTTCCTTTTCGAGGGCGTCCTTCACGACCTCGGAGACGACGAGGGTGACGGGCCAGCCCCAGGGGCGGAACACGCGGGCGCGGCCCACCTGGTTGGGGTCGATTCGCAGGCCCCGCACGGAGCGGTACTGGCCCACGCGCGCGGGGACGCCGTCGCCGGGGCCGTAGCGGTGGACCTCCAGGCAGGCGGCTTCGTCCACGCAGCGGATGAGGCGCGTGGCGACGACGAGGAAGTACGGCTCCGGCTGGCCCTCGATGTCCACGGGGAGCAGCTGCACGTCCTCCGGGGCCAGGCGCGCGAACACGGCGGCGACGCGCGGGTGCACCACGGGGGTGAGGCCGGCGCCCGCGAGGCTGAAGTCCAGCGGGGCGGCCCTCGCTTCGTTGGGGATGTGGAGGGGGCCGGGCGGGTCCACGGGGCGCCCGGCGGTGAACATCCACACGTCGCCCACCACCTTGTCCTCCAGGTCCATCGGGTCGCCGGGCTCCCAGCGGCCGGGGGCGCGGAAGTCGTCGTGCAGGTCGTAGAAGCGCGTGGAGGTGACGCCGGTGCGGCGGACCTTGCGGTTGCTGACGTGCGGGGTGGCCCCGTGCGCGACGATGCGGACGGCCGGGCGGCGGGGACGGCTGGTGCCGTGCTTCGCCTGGGGCGAGGGCTCCTCCGCGACCGACGCCCGCGAGCGCCGGGGCGCGGCTGCGGGTTCGGTACCGCCGGCCGGGCTCTGCCGGTCCGGGGGGCTGCTTTCGGATGGGCGGTGCCACAGCCGTCGCAGCGCGTTGGTGAGACGCCTGAACATCAAGCGATGTTACCCAAGCGCCCGCTGGAGGGGAGCCCCTACCTTGGGGCTTCCTCGCCTGTTCTCAAGGCAGGCCAGCGGCCATCCGGGTCCGGCGCATGTGGGGCCACGGGGGACAGGGCTTTCTGAGGCCGCTTCGGACATGGCCGGGCCGCGATGGGCCATGCCATGGTCCGCGCCCATGCCGACTCCGAGCCCGAAGTCCGAAGCCCCCGCGACGCCGGAAGCCGTGTTCGCCAGCCTGCTCCAGAGGATGGAGGAGGCGGGCAGGGCCTCGTCTGGAGTGCAGGCCTCGCCGAAGACGCCCGAGGCGTTCGCGGCGGCCCTCTTCGCCGTCGCTGGAGGCTCGGGCGCGGCGATGTTCTCCGTCTGGGCGGCGGATGACACGGACAGCGTCGCGCAGGAGGACGAAGACGCGGACGGTGATGCGCCGGTGGCCAGGGAGCGAATCATCAACGCGGGCATCACCTTGTTCTTCATCGCGGAGGACACGCCAGGCACGGTGGGGCTGCTGGGCGCGGAGCGGGTGCCGGTGCGTCAGCCCATGGCGTACGAATTGTACCGGCCGCTGGGCAAGGCGCTGACGGCGTACGCGAAGCGGGGCGCGGACCCGGTGATGCCTGACCGGGGCACGGTGTCCTTCCCGGCGGGCGCGGCGGATCCAGACATCGAGTTCCGGGTGTCGTTCCGCGAAGACGCGCTGGGCACCTGGACCACGGCGGTGGCGAGGAGCCGGGAGATGCGCAAGGCGTACCCGAGCCTCTCCAGCCTCCCGCTCTCCGCCGAAGCGGCGGCGTTCCTCACGGGCCTCTTCAACCGCCTGGACGCGTCGCTGTTCAACGGTCAGCTGGTGCTGCTCACGGGCGCGTCCGGCACGGGCCGCAGCACGACTCTGCGGGCCCTGATGGATGCGCTGCCCGACAACGTGCACGCGCTGGCGGCGGTGGAGGAGCCGAAGGGCGGGCCGGGAGGTGCCGTCGGCATCGTGAAGGTGAGTCCGGAGCTGCCGCTGGTGAATGCAGTGCGTTCGTTCCTGCGACAGGACCCGGACCTCCTCTTCGCGGACGAGGTGCGCACGCTGGAGGACATGCGGATGCTCTGCAACGGAGCGCTCACGGGCCACGCCGCGGTCAGCGTCCTGGAAGCGAAGACGCCCGAGGAGGGCTACGCGTGGCTGACGGAGGCCATGCCGGGACTGCCCATCTCTTCGCTCATCGTGCACCACACGCGCGACACGGCGACGGGGACGTTCGCGATGACGCTCCACGAGACGAAGCCCACGGAAGACGGCAACACGCTGCGCATCGTCCCGTGGACGCCGGGGAACTGATCAGGGAGACCGGAGCGCCGTCAGCTGCCGCATGCCCCAGCGCAAGGGAACGCTCCCATCCGGGCGCCGCAGCGATTCCACGGCCTGGAGGAACGAGGCCTTGAGCGACGCCTGGGCCGCCGGAGACAGGCGGTCCGCGTCATACGTCGTGAGCAGTGACTCCCAGACCTCATGGGGCGACCCATCGCCCTGCACGGAGAGCGACCGCACCGTGACGTCCCCGAAGCCTTCGGCGAAGAGCGTCCGCAGTCCGTCCACGGAGCGGACCCGAGCGTCACCCAGCCGCGTGGGAGGAACCGCCGCCGCGCTCTTCATGAGCCCGGCGAACACCTCCAGCGCCTGACCCGGCACCAGGTCTCCACCCACGACGACGGACACCCGTCCGCCCGGCTTCAGCACGCGCCGCAGCTCCGCGAGCACGGTCTCCACGTCATCCATCAGCATGAGCGCCAGGTGGCTCAGCACCACGTCGACGCTGGCATCTCCAAACGGCAGCGACTGCGCCCGTCCTTGAATCAGCGTCGCCGCCCCGTTCAAACGGGCCCGCGCCACATCCAGCTCATGCGCGCTCATGTCGAGCCCCAGCAGTGACAGGCCCGGCTGCTTCCTCCGTGCAAGCAGCTCCAGCAGGTGTCCATCTCCACACGCCAGGTCGAGCACCGTCAGGGGCCGAGCATCGGGAGGAACGACGGCCTCCAGCAGCGCATAGGCCGAAGGAGCCGCTGCGCCCGAAGCCGCCTCCGTTTCCTCCGATTGCACGGGCGCATGCGCGAACCACCGCGAAGTCACCCCCGCGAGGCGCGCATGGAAGTCGAGCAGGTACGCCTCGGAAGGGGAGGGCATATGGGCACCTTCAGCGCCGGGGCTTCTTCTGTCCCGCGTTCGTGGCCTCGGCGGTGAGGGCCAGCACGGAGTACAGGTTCATCGTGTAGACGCTGTTCTCCGGCTCCAGGTCCGAGGCCTTCTGGAAGAAGGCACTGGCGCGCGCGTAGTCGCGCTGGTGGTTCAGGAGGATCATCCCCATGCGGTTGTAGAGCGGCGCGGGCTTCGGCAAGAGCCCGATGCTCCGCTCCAGCAGGTCCAGCGCCTCCGCCAGCTTCCCGGCCTGTTCCAGCCGAACGACGCGCTGGAGCACCTCTTCCCGCGTGTCCTCCATCCTGGGCGGTGACACCGGCGGCACGGCGGGAGGCTTCGCCGTCAGCGCCGAGGCCAACGTCACGGCCGGCATCGGCGCCTGCGGCCGGGCCCCCGAAGCCGGAGCCGCCGCCACCTTCGCGGACGGGGGCACGGTCTTCGGCTCACCCCGCCCGAACACGGGCGTGCCATCCCCCGAGAACGACGCATCCGCCGACGCCAGCGTGCCCACCAGCTTCGTCACGCCGCGCTCGGACAGCGACTCGAACACCGCGCGCAGCTCCAGCTCCGTCACCTGGGTGATGAGCGCCATGTCCGCCAGCGCCGTGCGCCCGTCCACGAACGACAGCACGTACGCCTCGAACGGGCTCAGCGGCTGGTTCACCAGGTCCAGTCCCGCGGCGATGATTGGCCGCACCGGCGGTCCCTTCGTCTTCGCCGCCCCCTGGGCCTGCGCCTGGAAAGACACGACCCGCGTCGCCTCCTGCTGGGGCGGCCGGGGCACGCCGCGCGCTCCCGTCTGCTCGGGCTTCGTGAGCAGCGCGCGCACCAGCGACACGTTGTCCCGGGGCGGCAGGTCCTCCACGCTCCTGACGAGCAGCAGCTCGCAGCGCGCGCACTGGAAGTCCCCCGGCTTGCAGGACGCACCACAGTGCGGACACACCAGGTCCTCCGGCGGGTGCTCGAAGGCTTTCGCGTCCGCGTAGTAGTGCTTGCGGATGGCCGCGCGGATGGACCTTCGCACCGCCACGAACGGCAGCACCTGCGCCACGCCCACCGTCTTGGCAATCTCCTCCAGCGCCCGCTGCCGCTGCGGCTCGGAGATGGCCACGTACAGCGCGTCCTGCGCCAGCCGCAGCGGCATGAAGTCAAAGCCCTCCGCCAGCCGCACCGGCACGCGCTCCAGCAGGCCTGGGTCCACCTTCGCCTGCGCCAGCTTCTCCGTGGACACGAAGCGCGTCTTCAGCTCCTGCGCCAGCAGCCGAAGCACGGGCGTCTCGTCCACGCCCAGCCGCACCAGGCACTCACCCAGCTTCAGCCCCGTCTCCTGCTGCCGCGCGAGCGCCCGGGACAACAGCTCCGGCGTCAGCACTCCATCCAGGACCAACTGCTCCCCGAGCTTGCGCGTCATGCCCCCGATTCAAGGACGCCCGGGCCCACCCCGTCCACCGGCATCCACGCCACCTACACCGCTTTCCCCATTCCTCGTTGCGAATGTGTACGAACGACACTAAGATGGTGTTGAAATTACACAAACAAACGCAGCAGGTCAGGGGGATGCGCGGATGTTCTTCGGGTACATGAAGTCAACGCCGACCACGTACGTGATGCAGTACCGGGACGGCGAGGTGGTCCGCGAAGGTGCGGGCCTGTCGTTCCTCTACTGGAAGCCGGCGACGACGCTGGTGGCGGTGCCGCTGTCGAGCGCGGACGTCCCGTTCGCCTTCAACGAGGTCACCCGCGACTTCCAGCCGGTGACGGTGCAGGGGCAGCTGACGTACCGGGTGGAGGATCCGCGCCGGCTGGCGGGGCTCTTGGACTACTCCATCACGCCGTCGGGGCGGCACCGCTCGGAGGACCCGGAGAAGCTGGCGGACCGGCTGGTGCAGGCCGCGCAGGTGCGCGCCCGCGCGGTGGTGCAGTCCCTGAGCCTGCGCGAGGTGCTGGTGCAATCCGACATGCTGGAGGCCCGCGTGCTGGCGGCGCTGGCGGAGGCCGAGTCCGTGAAGGCGCTGGGCGTGCACGTGATGGCCTTCTCCGTGCTCTCCATCGCGCCCACGCCGGAGATGGCGCGCGCCCTGGAGGCCGCCGCGCGCGAGGGGCTCCAGCGCGAAGCGGACGAGGCCATCTACGCCCGCCGCAACGCGGCCGTGGAGCAGGAGCGGCGCATCAAGGAGAGCGAGCTGGCCACGGAGCTGGTGGTGGAGGAGCGCCAGCGCCAGATTCGCGAGGCGAAGATGGCCGCGGACATCTCCGTGGAGGAGCAGCGCGCCGCCCTCATGGAGCGCTGGGTCCAGAACGAGCGCCAGTCCGCGGACGCGCGCGCGTACACCCTGGAGAAGACGCTGGAGCCGGTGAAGGGCGTGGACTGGAAGACGCTGCTGGCCACGTCCGCCAACGGCGGCGACCCGGCGCTCCACATCGCCCTGGCCTTCCGCGAGATGGGCGAGAACGCGCAGCGCATCGGCGAGCTCAACGTGTCGCCGGACCTGCTGCGCTCGCTGCTGCCCCCGGACTCGAAGCCGGCCCGGCCCAACCCTCCCCCGCGAGCCGAAGTCCACGCCTTCGACCCCCGCGACCGCTGAAAGGAGCGCGAAGGATGAACGCCATGTTCGAGAAGGTGGTGCTCGTCACGCGCAAGACGCGGCTGGCGGACCTGGTGGTGCGCTTCAACACGAAGAAGCAGGCGAAGTTCTACGTGGAGCGCAACCACCAGGACTTCACCGCCTTCGAGGCGGAGGACGACACCTACCGCCGCGCGGTGGACGGCCTGCGCTCGCGGCTGGACGTGGGGCTGCCGGTGCAGCAGGTGGACCGCTCGCTCGTGCCCACCTTCCTCTTCACCGGCAAGGAGGTGGTGGTGACGGTGGGACAGGACGGGCTGGTCGCCAACGTGGCCAAGTACGTGGGCAGCCAGCCGCTCGTGGGCGTCAACCCGGACCCCGCGCGCTTCGACGGCGTGCTCCTGCCCTTCCTCCCGCGCGACGCCCGGGCCGCGGTGCTGCGCACGTTGGAGGGCCGCGCGAACGTGCGTCAGGTGCAGCTGGCGGAGGCGCGGCTGCAGGACGGCCAGCGGCTGCTCGCCTTCAATGACCTGTTCATCGGCGCGCGCACGCACGTGTCCGCCCGCTACGAGGTCCGCTACGGCGGCCGGGAGGAGTCGCAGTCCTCCAGCGGCGTGCTCGTGTCCACCGGCGCGGGCTCCAGCGGGTGGCTGTCGTCCGTGTTCGCGCTCGCGCAGGGGCTCACGCGCTGCACGGGCGGCACGCCGGGGAAACCCTGGACGCTCGGCTGGGAGGACGCGCGGCTCGCCTTCGTCGTGCGCGAGCCCTTCGTCAGCCGCCACTCGGGCGCGGACATCGTCGGCGGCTTCGTCACCGCGCAGGAGGAGCTGGTGCTCGAGTCCCGCATGCCCCAGGGCGGCGTCATCTTCAGCGACGGCATGGAGGAGGACTTCCTCACCTTCGGCGCCGGCGCCACCGCGCGCATCCGGCCGGCCGAGCAGAGGGCATGCCTGGTCGTCCACTGAGACACCGCACCCGATGCGGCAGGTCCCCAGAATCCGGGGCGCCCCGAGTACCGTTGGACCTCGCGGGCCCTCCCGGGATTTCCGGGTGATACGGCCGCTTCCGCGCGATGGCCCGGCTGCCTTCCTACCCACCGAGCGGGGCGCGCGGACTCGCCCTGGAGGGCACGCATCACACGGGGGCGCAGTGCATCTCTACAGCGTGGGGAGACCGCGCCCGGCTCCCCGTCCGGCAGACGACACCGTGTCCCTTTCCCGGACCTGAAATTCCAGGCATGGTGGGCGCAGTCGCCTTACCTTCGAAGCGTAGCGGTTGGGGAAGCAGTCCCAGGTGCAGGCGGAAAACTTCGCCGGAGTTGCGTCCGGTCGTTGATGGGCGTAGGACGCAAATCTCCCGGGAAGTGGCTCAGGGGTGATCAATGGTCGGCCTCGTCATCGCATCGCACGGGCGTCTCGCGGATGAGCTTGTCTCAACCGCTGAACAGATCGTGGGCAAGCTGCCCGCCGTGGCCACCTGCAACATCGAGCCGGGGGCGCCCGTGGAGGACCTCCGCGCCAAGATGAAGCAGGCCGTGAAGGCCGTGGACGAAGGGGACGGCGTCATCATCATGGCCGACCTCTTCGGAGGTACCCCCTGTAAGGAATCGCTGATGATGTGTCAGCGGATGAATCTGGAGGTCCTGGCCGGCGTCAATCTGCCCATGCTGCTGAAGGCCAACTCGCTCCGTTCGGAGCAGATGGCCCTGTCGGACATGGCCAACCAGCTGGCGTCGTACGGCCAGCGCAACATCACCTGTGCATCCGCCCTGCTTCGCGAGGCCCAGCAGCAGCCGCGAACTTGACGGACCCGTACGGGTCGGCGATTCGAGACTGCCGTGATCACCCTGGTCCGCGTCGACAACCGCCTCATCCATGGTCAGGTCGTCGAAGCCTGGCTTCCCCACCTCAAGGTGTCCCGTGTGGTGGTGGCGGACGATGAGGCGGCCTCCAGTCCCCTCATCCGTGCCGCCATGGCGCTCGCCGTGCAGAGCGCCATCGAGGTGCAGATCCTCCCTCTCGCCCAGGTGGACTTCGCCGCCCTGTCCAAGGACGGTGTGCGCACCCTGGTGCTCTTGAGGGACGTCGCCTCCGTGCCGTTCGCCTTCCAGAACGGGCTGGCCATGGACCAGCTCAACCTGGGCAACGTGCACTTCGGCACCGGCCGGCGGCAGGTGTCGCCGTCCGTCTTCCTGGCGGAAGGGGAGCTGCTGGCCCTCCAGCAGCTGTCCGCGCAGGGCGTGCGGGTGGAGGCGCGCGCCGTGCCCGCGGAGAAGTCCGTGGACCTGCCGGACCTGACCGAGCGCTGGTCGAAGGCCGGGTGAGCCGGTGAACGTCGGCTGGACCCAGGTGGCGCTCGCGTGTCTCTGGGGGGGCCTGGTGGCCGTGGAGCGCAAGGCGTTCCTGCAGGCCATGCTGTCCCGGCCCCTGGTGGCCGCCACGTTCATGGGCGCCCTGCTGGGTGACGTGGGCGGGGGCCTGTCCGTCGGCATGCTGCTGGAGCTGTTCTACCTGGGCACCGCCAACCTGGGCGCCTCCCTGCCGGAGAACGACACCGTCGCGGCCACCGGCACCGCCGCCGCCGCCGCCACCCTCACCGCCGCCACCGGCGCGGGCTCCACGCCGGCCATCTGGTCGCTGGCCGTGCTGCTGTTCATCGGCCTGGGGCGGGTGGGGCGGAGGCTGGACCGGCTGCTGGAGGGCTACTCCGCGCGGCTTGCGCGCGTGGCGCTGGCGTCCGCGGAGGCCGGCAACCTCACGCGCGCCATGCGGCAGAACCTGTGGGGCATGTGGCCGCACTTCGTGTGCTACGGCGCCATCACCGGCATGTGCGCGCTGGCCGGCTACTTCCTGGAGCCGGTGATGGTGGCGCTGCCGCACGGGCTGGTGCGGGGGCTCGCCTGGGCGTACCCGGCCATGGCGTCCGTGGCGGCGGCCATCGCCGCGCAGTCCAGCCACGCGAAGCGCGCCCCCCTGTACGCGGGCCTCGCCGCGGCGGCCGTCACCGCGGCGGTGGTGCTGGTGCAGCTGCAGGAGCAGCGGCCATGAGCGTGCAGCCGACGTCCCCCCCCGCGGCCGCTCCCGCCTTCACGCCGCCCGCGCGGCTGTCGCGGGGCACGGTGCTGCGCGTCTTCCTGCGCTCGCTCTTCCTCCAGGCGTCGTGGAACCCCAAGGGCATGCAGAACCTGGGGCTCGCGTACGCCGTGTACCCCGCGCTGGAGCGGCTGTACCCGCCGGGCCCGCAGCGCGAGGCGGCCGTGCGCCGTCACCTGGTCTTCTTCAACACGCACCCGTACGTGGCCGCGGCCATCGTGGGCGGCGTGGTGAACCACGAGCAGAAGATCGCCCGGGGGGAGGAGACGCCGGACCGGGTGGTGGGCTTCAAGGCGGCGCTGATGGGGCCGCTCGCGGCGCTGGGGGACGGGTTCTTCTGGCTGTCGCTCAAGCCCGCGGTGGGCGGCCTCTGCGCGGCGATGGTGCCCCTGCTGGGCGTCTGGGCGGTGGTGCTCTTCCTGGTGCTCTACAACCTGGTGCACCTGCTGTTGCGCATCCGGCTGTACTGGCTGGGCCTGAGCCTGGGAGACCGTCTGGTGGAGGCGGTGGCGCGGGTGAACCTTCCCGCCAAGGGCGCGCGCTTGAGGGGCGTGGCCGCGGCGAGCGCGGGCGGGCTGGCCGCGTGGCTGGCGGTGAGCTTCGGGGCGACGGCGGGCGGGACCTGGGCGCCGTTCCTGGCGGTGGGGTGCCTGGCGGTGGGCGTGTTGGCGTACGTGGCCGTCAACCGGCGGGTCCCCACCTATGGGGTCCTCTACGTCGCGGCGGGATTGGCCTGCGCGGCGGGTGCCTTTCTGTGAGTACGAACAGTCGAGTGAAGCGGGAGTCGCACGATGGCGAGTGAAGCCGAGGGAACCTTCGAGATCATCAACGCGCTGGGGCTGCACGCCCGGGCCGCGGCGCAGATGGTCAAGGTGGCCAACCGCTTCAAGAGCGAGGTCTTCATCAAGGCCTCCGGGCAGCGCGCCAACGCCAAGTCCATCATGGGCGTGCTGATGCTCGCGGCGGCCCAGGGCACGAAGGTGACCCTCACCTGCAAGGGCGAGGACGCCGAGGCCTGCCTGTCCGAATTGAAAAAGCTCATCGAGGACCGGTTTGGCGAAGCGCAGTGAGCGTCGAAAGGGGAGGTAGACTCCCCTAAGAGGTCAGGAAAACCGTGAGCAGCCAGGCCACCCCTACACTCAGGTTGACGGGCATCGGTGCCTCCCCGGGCATCGCGGTGGGCCACGCCTTCATCCTGGACAGGAAGCGCATCCGCACGCCCAAGCTGCGCCTGGCGGACGCGGAGGTGGAACCCGAGCGGATGCGGATGAAGACCGCCATTGATTTGTCCGACCGCCAGCTCGCGGAGCTGAAGGACCAGATCACGCGCACGGAGGGCAGCGACCACGCCCTCATCCTGGAAGCGCACCGGCTGATGCTCCACGACCCCATGCTCGTGGACGAGGTGAACCGCCTCATCGTGGAGGACCGCATCAACGCGGAGTGGGCGGTGCGCCGCACGGCCCGGAAGATAAAGCACCTCTTCGACAACATCCCGGACGAGTACTTCCGCGAGCGCCGCTCGGACGTGGACTACGTCGCGGACCGCATCATCCGCAACCTGATGGGCCAGGTGGTGGATGAAGACGTGGAGGTCCCGGCGGAGGCCATCGTCGTCGCGCACGACCTGCCGCCCGCGGACGCGGCGATGATGGCGCGCAGCGGCCGCGTCGCCGGCTTCGTCACGGACCTGGGCGGACAGACCAGCCACACCGCCATCGTCGCCCGCGCGCGGGAGACGCCCGCGGTGGTGGGCGCGGGGCGCGCGAGCGAGCAGATTTCGCCGGGCGACCTGGTGGCCATGGACGGCACGCGCGGCGTGGTGCTGGTGAACCCCACGGAGGACCAGCTCGCGCTCTTCCGCGAGGAGCAGCGCCGCTACCTGGAGAGCGAGCAGCTGGCGCTGGCCACGAAGGACCAGCCCGCGGTGAGCACGGACGGCTTCCGCATCCGGCTCAACGGCAACATGGAGTTCCTGGAGGAGATCCCCTCGCTGCTGGCGCACGGCGCGGAGGGCATCGGCCTGTACCGCACGGAGTTCATGTTCCTGGACCGCAAGACGGCGCCCACGGAGGAGGAGCACTACCGCGCCTACAAGCAGGTGCTGGAGGCCATGGGCGGCCGGCCCGTCACCATCCGCACGCTGGACCTGGGCGGCGACAAGGTGCCCGGCAAGACGAAGCACGAGAAGGAACCCAACCCGGCCATGGGCCTGAGGGCCATCCGCTACTGCCTGTCCAACCGGGAGCTGTTCCGCGTCCAGCTGCGCGCGCTGCTGCGCGCGAGCGTGCACGGCAACCTGCGCCTCATGTTCCCGCTCATCTGCGGCGTCAGCGAACTGCGCGAGGCGCGCAGCGAGCTGGAGGCGTGCCGCACGGCGCTGGGGCGTGCCGGGGTGCCGGTGGGCAAGCGCTTCCCGGTGGGCATCATGGTGGAGACGCCCAGCGCGGCCACCATCGCGGACCGGCTGGCGCAGGAGGCGGACTTCTTCTCCATCGGGACCAACGACCTCATCCAGTACTCGCTGGCCATCGACCGCCAGAACCGCGAGGTGGCGTACCTCTACCGGCCCCTGCACCTGTCGGTGCTGCGCATGCTCCAGGGCATCGTGGACGCGGCGAAGAGCGCCAACATCCCCGTCTCCATGTGCGGCGAGATGGCGGGCGACCCGCTCTTCACCCTGGTGCTCCTGGCGCTGGGCTTCGACGAGCTGTCCATGACGTCCGGGCAGATTCCGGTGGTGAAGCGCCTGATGCGCCGGGTGAGCCGCAGCGAGGCGATGGAGATGCTCCAGGGGGCGATGGAGCTCACCACCGCGGAGGAGATTGAGCGCTTCGTGCGCACGGAGATGGACCGGCGCTTCAGCGGCCAGGAAGGCTCGCTGCTGTCGCCGGTGCGCGACCCGGAACCGGAGCCCGTGTAGGCCCTGCTCCCCCCGGCTGAATGCGGCGGGGAGGGGGTCGCCGTTTCCAGGCAGGGTGCACACTTTGGCCGGACACGGATGCAGGAGGCAGCAGCGTGTTCAAGGCAACGGACATTCAGCGGGGCATGACGGTGCGGGACCGGGACGGCGAAGCGCTCGGCGGCATCGTCGCGGTGGACCCGCGCGGCTTCACCATCGGCAAGGGGCGCATCTTCGAACGGGAGTACCCCGTGCGCTTCTCCGACGTCGCGGACCTGGACGGGGATGACGTCTACCTCCGCCGGGACCTGGCCAGCCTCCCCGGCGCCGTGCTGGCCGAGGGCGCGCTGGAGCTGGACGACGACCACTGCCACCCGGACACGGCGCACCGGCCGGTGGCCTACACGCACGACCTGACGGGCGCGCTGGTGCCCATGGAGTAGGGGCCGGACAGCGGGCGTGCGCACGCGCGCCGCGCTTCACCCGGGACGGGACTCCTCCTCACGCGAGGGGGGGCCCGTCCTCGTCGTTTCCGCCGTTGGAGCGCTCCCTCGGGTGCCCGCCGTGGCGGTGCTCGTCGGGCGTCAGCAGGCGGGAGACGGGGCGCAGCAGCACCAGCGACAGCAGGGCCAGGGCCACGGTGGCGCTGGCGGCCAGGTAGAGGCCCAGGCCGCAGGCCAGGCCCACCGCGGCCGTGACCCAGAGGTTCGCCGCCGTGGTGAGCCCCTTCACCGAGCCCCCGAGGCGCAGGATGACCCCCGCGCCCAGGAAGCCGATGCCCACGACAATCTGGCTGGCGATGCGGCTGATGTCCGCCTCCGCCCCATCCGGGGGCGCGCCAGGACGGAGCAACTCCTCCGTGTACACGCTGGAGAGCGTGAAGCAGCACGCCCCCAGCGCCACCAGCGTGTGCGTGCGCAGCCCCGCGGCCTGGTTGCGCGCCTCGCGCTCCACGCCCAGCACGCCGCCCAGGAGCGTGGCCAGCACCAGGCGCCCGATGATGACTTGAGGATCCACCTGGGCGCGAGGCTACTCGCCCAGGTCGATCTTCTCGTCCTTGTCCGCCTCGTTCAGTTCGGGATTGGGCAGCGTGTCCAGCGTGGCCACCAGCAGCTTGTAGGACGGCACCACGTAGGGCTCCACGTCCGGGCCCAGCTCCTTCACGTACTGCTCCTTGCGCTCCACGTACTTCTTGTCCTCGGAGTCCCAGCTGCCGCCGGCCTCCGCGGCCCACACCTCCTGGCCGTCCCGGCAGCGCAAGAGCTGCGCCTTCACCGCCACCTCCGCGCCGTCGCCCACGTGCTTCACCGTCGGGTCCAGCCAGAGCACGCCCTCGATGCCCTCCACGCACTGGTCCTTGAAGGTCGGGTCCGTGGGGCGCTCCGGCAGGGACGTGTTGGCCTTCACCAGGTAGTCCCGGTTCTGGTTCAGCCACTGCCGGGCGATGAGGCTCCACAGGTCACCGATGTACTGCTGCCCCTGGGGGAACGGCTGCGTCACCACCGCCAGCCGCTTCACCTGCTGCCGGTCCACCGTGGCGTAGTCGTCGCGCAGCCGCTGGCTCTTCACCGTGCTCGCGCAGCCCGTGAGCACCATCAGGCCCAGCACCGCGCCCACCCGCTTGAACGTCCCCATGGCTTGAAGCTCCCGAAGAAAAGAACGGCCCCGCGCTTCCCTGGGGAAGGCGGGGCCGCGAGGTCCGGCGCGGGATATTAAGCGCTTCTTCCGCGCTGTCAGGCGGCGCGTGTGGAGGACGTGTCGCCCCCCGTCGCGGAACCGCCCTCTGGCGAACGTCCCGCGTCCTTCTGCCGCTTGTCGTGCATCAGCTGCATCACCGCCGCCAGCACCGTGAAGGACACCAGCAGCGTGGTGATGAGGCCGATGCAGGCCACGAGGCCCATGGAGCGCAGGCCGTTGTGGCTGGCCACCAGCAGCGCCGCGAAGCCCGCCACCGCCGTCAGCGTGGAGGACGCCACCGCCGCGCCCACGCTGCGCAGCGCCACCAGCGGGGAGGTCCCCTCCAGGAAGCGGTGCAGCAGGTAGAGGCCGTGGCTCACGCCGAAGCCCAGGAGGATGGGCAGGATGATGATGTTCATGAAGTTCAGGCGCAGGTCGAACAGCGCCATGAAGCCCATCATCATCGCCAGGCCCACCGTCAGCGGAATCACGGACGCCAGCGCCAGCTTCGCGTTGCGGAAGTCCGCGAAGTGCATCACCAGAATCCACAGCGCGGTGAGGATGACCGTGAGCTTCGCGTCCTTGAGCACCATGCGCGCCAGCGACGCGTACAGCTGCGTGGCGCCCGCGGCGCGGAACTCCATCTCCACCGGCGCGCCCGTGGGGCCGCCTGGCATGAACTTGCCCGGCGTCACCATGCCCTTGATGGAGGAGGTCTGGTCCGCGAACTGGAGCATCTGCTTGCCGTCCCACAGGTCCACGCTCGGGTAGATGAACGTGAGGTAGCCGTGGTTCTCCGGGCTGGTGCTGGGCAGGTGCCGGAACTGCGAGGCGTAGATTTCCGGCACGTTGTGCACGTCGAAGGGCCGGGCCTCCAGCATCTTGAAGAACAGGGCCGCCTTCTCCTGCGTCTCCGGCGGCAGCGCCTTCACGTCGATCTCCTTCAGCTCCTCCTGCCACTCCTCCAGGATTTTCGCGTTCGCCTGCGAGCTGCCCTCGGGCGGCACGAAGGTGAAGAGGCTCATCACCTGGGAGATGGCGGGGCGCTTCTTCGGGTCGCTCGTCAGCTCCTTGTAGAGGGCCTCCGTCTCCGCCAGGTCCTTGGTGTAGACGGCGAGCGGGTCGCTGGCGATCTTGAAGCGCGCGTTGATTTCATCCTGCAGCACCACGGACGGCTGGTTCGCCGGCATCAGCGCGCGGGTGTTGTAGTTGAAGCGCACGCCGTAGGGCAGCCGCGCGAAGAAGCCCGCGTCCGCCGGGGGCTCGCCGCTCTTCCACGGGATGGCCGCGCCGCACACCACCGCGACGATGACGCAGCCCACCGCCAGCACCAGGCCGGGACGCGGGATGCGCAGCTCCTTGCCGGTCGCGCTGTTCGTGGGCGGCGGCTTCATCACGCCAATGAGCTTGCGCGGCAGCTCCGGGTTCTTGCGGCCGGCCAGCGCCAGCAGCGCCGGGCACCAGGAGAACAGCGTGAAGCCCAGCATCAGCGTGCCCGTGCCGGCCAGGAAGCCGAACTGGGAGAAGCCTTTGAACTCGCTCACCATCAGCACGTAGAAGGAGCCCGCCACCACCACCGCGGACACCAGCGCCGGACGGCCCGCGTTGATGACCGCGTCGCGGATGGCCACGTCGTAGGGCTTGCCCGCGCCCAGCTCCAGGCGCGTGCGGAAGATGAAGTGGATGCCGTAGTCGATGCCGAACCCCATCAGGATGCCGCCCAGGATGGAGGTGATCATGTTGAGCTCACCCAGCGTCGCGTAGGTGAAGCCCAGCGTGTACAGCGTGCCCGCCACCGTGCCGCTCACCACGATGAGCGTGGGCGCCCACTTGCGGAAGAACGCGATGGTGATGACGAAGATGGCGACGAGCGCGATGATGGTGACCGGCTGGAGCGAGTCCTCGATGGCGTACGAGTCGTCCACCGCCGTCTTGTAGGAACCCGTGAAGCCGTAGGCGACCGTCTTCTTGTCGCCCATCTTGTAGTAGTCCTCCACCAGCTGCACGCCGGCCTTGTTGCTCTTGGAGTACTCGGCCAGGTCCGTGCGCAGCTTGTCCACGTACAGCTTCGTCTGGCCAATCTGGTTGGTGTCCCACATCGGCTTGATGAGGAGCAGCAGCAGCTTGCGGTCCTGGGAGATGTAGTAGTCGTCCGCGATGCTCTTGTTGCCAACGCTGGAGTACTTGTCGACCAGGTCCTGCAGGTCCAGCTTCACCGGCTCCGTCTTCTTGATTTCGATGTAGAAGGGGTTCGCGCGGCGGAGCTGATCCTTGAGGAACGCCATGATGCGGCGCTTGCCCTCGGCCAGGTCCTCCGTCTTCACGAACAGCACCATGTTCTGCTGAACGAACTCGACGGGAATCTTGTAGGTGATGGAGCGCACGTGCTCCTTGTCGTTGCCCGCCATCACGGCCAGGTCGTCCGCGACCTTCTTGAGCGTGGCCTCGTCATCGCCGCGCAGCGCGACCATGAAGAAGCCGCTGCCGCCCACCATGTCGATGACCCGCTTGACGTCCTTCACCTCCTGCAGGTCCTGGGAGATGAGGTCCAGCTGGTTGGAGTTGATGGTCAGCTTCGACGTGCCCCACACGGCCAGGCCGAGCAACAGCAGCAGCACGGTCATGACGGTGCCGGGACGCCGGACCATCAGCTCTGCGTAGGCAAGGGCGAGGCGGGGCGGGGGATGGGACGAGGGATTGCCGCTCATGGGCGCGGGACCCTATCGCTGAACGTTCCCGCCCGGAAGCAAAGCCCGGGATGCCTGTCCGCCCTTCCTCCGCGCGAGACAGGGCTTCCCAACCCCCGGGAATAAACCGGGTTCCGTCAGTGCCCCGGAGGCCCCGCCAGGGGGACGACCTGCGCCTGCGTCCCACCCGGGACGGGCTCGTCCTGGGGCGGGACGAGGAAGGGCAGCGGGTGGCGCAGGAAGCGCAGGAACACCGCGCCCAGGAAGCGCAGGCCTTCAAGCACCGGGACGTCGCGGGCGCGCAGGGCCACGCCCAGGGCCAGCGCGAAGGACACGCCGAAGTTGACGACGCCGACCACCAGCACGCCGGCCACGGCTGCCAGGAAGCCCGGCTCCATCACGGCGGAGGGGCCCAGCGCACACCCGGCGAGGGCCAGCGCGCCGAAGGAGAAGGTGACGTGCCGCACGTCCAGCGGGACGCCGAAGAAGTCGCCCACTCCGGGCATCACCGCCAGCAGCACGCCCAGGGTGACGCCGCCCCCCACGCCCGCCGCGTGGTGCATCAGCGCGTCCGCCACCTTGCGCGCGCCGCCCGTGCCCACGAGCGCACGCAGCACGCGGTGGTGGGCGAGCGCCTCCGGCAGGCGGCGGTAGACGACGAAGTTCTCGAACCAGCCCGCGGCCACGCTGGAGGCCCAGAGCATCCCGCCGGTCAGGGCGGCGTAGAGGAGCGTCGCGCTCTTCCAGGGGTGCAGCGTCTCCACCACGTGCTGCGCCTGCTGCGCGGTCAGGTACGTGTGGCCCTGGAGGAACTGGAAGCCCAGTCCCAGCGCCACCGCGACGGGCAGGACGCAGCCCAGGTTGCCCAGGATGGCCGCGAGCTGCGAGCGGGTGATGCGCGGCACCAGCGCCGCCAGGCGCTCCATGCGCCCGGTGCCCCCGTCCGGGCCTGCGTCCTCGCCCACCGCGGCCGCCAGCGTGGCGGCCGTCATGGACGGCTGCTTGGTGGCCAGCGTGAGGCCCAGCATCTGCATCACCACGAAGCCGCCCGCGTAGTTGAGCGCGACGAAGAGGCCCGCGAAGAAGGGGGCCAGCGGCAACCCGGTGAGGAAGAACTTCAGCGCGACGGCGAACGCGGCGACGAAGCCGCCGCCCGCGGCCGAGTCCACCATGCGGTGGAACTCGCCCTGCGTGGACGTGATGTAGTGCTCGCCCGTGTTGCCGGTGCGCTCGATGATTTTGCGAGCCATCAGCCGCGCGTTGCGCCTGACCAGCGCGCGCACGGAGCGGTCCGCGTGCGAGTGCTCCAGCAGGTCCGACAGCAGCGCCAGCGCCTCGCGCCAGCGGGGCTCGCCGCGGGGCGCGGCCAGCACCCGTGCGATGGCCTCCATCCGGTCCAGGCCGCCCCGGATGCGCTCCAGCCGGTACACCAGGTCCACGCTGACGCCGGACTCCTCCAGGTGCCGCGTGACGGTGCGCACCACGCCCCGGCAGTCCTCCACCACGCGGGCCAGCTCCGCCAGCGCCTCCTGGGCCCCGTCGCGCGCCAGCACCGCGTCGCACACCAGCCGCAGCCGCAGGAAGGGTGACGCGCGAAAGGACATGTCCGGGGTGCGGTCGCGCACGTCCTCCGCGAGCCCCAGCCCCGACACCTGCACGCCCAAGAGCAGCAGCGCGTCCATCAGGTCCCCGCGCACGCGCGAGGACGGGGTGGGGTCCGGTGGGGGCGGCTCGCCCACCAGCGCCGTCAGCCGCGCCAGGAGCAGCGGGGACAGCGCGCCCAGCCACTCCGCGTCCTGCGGCACGGGGAACAGGCGCAGGAGCAGCTCCGACAGCTTGCCCGGCTCCGGCGGCGTGGGCAGCACGCCGCGCACGAAGCGGTCCGTCAGCTCGGAGAAGAAGCCGTTGCCCGCGCTCAGGCCCACCTGGGCGAAGAGCTTCAGCCCCCGGCTGCCCGCGCACACCCCCGACACCAGCCGGGTGACGGACGCGCGCAGGGCGGGCTCGCCCTCCAGCACGCGCACCAGCAGCGACAGCCGGGAGTTCGCGGGGGACAGCGCGCCGTCATCCGCGTCCGTGAGGCCGTGGGCGGGGATGCGGTCACGCATCCAGTGGATCCACCGCTCCACCCACTCCAGGCGCGGCTCCAGGCCGTCACCGGGGACCTCCGACAAGAGCCGGAGCAGGTCCCGGACCGCGGGGTGCCCGGGGGCCCGCGGGGCGTACTGGACGCAGAACGCGTCCATCTCCCGGTCGGACGGGGCGCCGCGGAGCAGCAGCCGCTGGGCGGGAGTCGAGACAGTCATTCGCCAGGCGCTCCGGGAGGAGGGGAACGCCGGAGCCTAACCGGCCCGCGCCTCCCCCGGAACCCATGGGGAGGACGAGGGCCTGGTGGTCTGGCTGCTGAGCCGGGAATGGCTGGATTACTTCAGCTTCACCGCACCGAGCTCGTCGTTCTTCTTGCGCATGGCGCCGAGCAGCCCGTCCCAGCCGCCTTCCTTGAAGAGGGGGCGGACCTGGTCATCGCGGATGCCGGTGAGCATGGAGTCACCCAGCACGGACACGTCCACGACCTTCCAGCCGTTGCCCACCTTCTCCACGGCGTACTTCAGCTTCATCTCCTGCTTCTTCAGCGGGTGGTTGATGAAGATGGTGGAGCCCACGAGCGCCTTGTCGCCCGTCACCTGCGGCTCGTCGTAGGTGATGGAGTCCAGGTTCTTGAAGTTCTCGCGGACCTTGGGGAAGGCAATCTTCGCGAAGAGGCTCTGGAAGAGCTGGGTGAACTCCTTGCGCTGGGCGTCCGTGGCCTTGGTCCACTCGTCGCCCAGGAGGAAGAGGCCCTGCTGGTCGCTGCCCAGGTTCTCCAGGGCCTTGAGGTCCTTCTCGTAGCGCACGGACTGCACCACGGTCTTCACCGGCTTGGTGATGGCTTCGGACGCCTTGGGCGCGGCGAGCGCGGGCACGGCGAAGGTGAGGGCAACCAGGAAGGGGAGGGTGCGGATGCGGGCGTTCAGGTTCATATGGGTCGGTGACCTCCAGAAGAAGGGCGCGGGTCCTGTAGCCCAGGGGAACGCCCCGCGGACCATTAAATTCATCCGGCGGGCAGGCACACCCGCCGCGTCGGGTCCGCCCGGCCAACAGGCGCTCCCCCCGAATAAACCCGGGCACCTGCAGGTTTGACTCTGCTGGGACCGCACGTTTAGTGTCCGCCCCCTGCGCAGCGTCACCGAATAAGCGCGAAGCCCGAGACGACATGCCTACCGACTTCCTGTTCACGTCTGAATCCGTCACCGAGGGCCACCCGGACAAGATCGCCGACCAGATCTCCGACGGTGTGCTCGATGCCATCATCGCCAAGGATCCGCAGGCGCGCGTCGCCGTGGAGACGCTCGTCAAGACGGGCCTCGCCATCGTCGCGGGTGAGGTGACGACGAACACCTACGTGGACATCCCGAAGATCGTCCGCTCCACCATCACGCGCATCGGCTACACCGACAGCGCCATGGGCTACGACGGCAACACCTGCGGCGTCATGGTGGCCATCGAGGGCCAGAGCCAGGACATCGCGCGCGGCGTGGACAACAAGAAGGACCAGGGCGCCGGCGACCAGGGCATGATGTTCGGCTTCGCGTGCGACGAGACGCCGGAGCTGATGCCCGCGCCCATCCACTACGCCCACCAGCTCACCCGCCGCCTGGCGGAGGTGCGCCGCAAGAACCACCCGTGGATCCGCCCGGACGGCAAGAGCCAGGTCACGGTGGAGTACAAGGACGGCAAGCCGCTGCGCATCGACGCGGTGGTGCTGTCCACGCAGCACTCGGATGACGTCTCCAACAAGAAGATCCAGGAGGCCATCCGCGAGGACGTCATCCTGAAGGTCCTGCCGAAGAAGCTCATCGACAACAAGACCAAGTTCTTCATCAACCCCACCGGCCGCTTCGTCATCGGCGGCCCCATGGGCGACTCGGGCCTCACCGGCCGCAAGATCATCGTCGACACCTACGGCGGCATGGGCCGTCACGGTGGCGGCGCGTTCAGCGGCAAGGACCCGTCCAAGGTGGACCGCTCGGCCGCGTACATGGGCCGCTACATCGCGAAGAACGTCGTGGCGGCGGGCCTGGCCAGCCGTTGCGAGGTGCAGGTCTCCTACGCCATCGGCGTGGCGGAGCCCGTCAGCGTGATGGTGGAGACCTTCGGCACGTCCACCGTGCCGGAAGAGCAGATTGCCCGCGCCGTGCGCCAGACCTTCGGCCTGCGCCCGCGCGAAATCACCGAGCACCTGGACCTGCTGCGGCCCATCTACCAGAAGACCGCCGCGTACGGTCACTTCGGCCGCTCGGACAAGGAGTTCACCTGGGAGCGCACGGACAAGAAGGACGCGCTCCGCGAGGCGGCCTCCTCCGCCGCCCCCGCCAAGACGCGCACGCCGCGCCTGAAGGCGGTCTGACGCACCACCGGAAGCGCTTCGGTTGAGCCCGCGCGCTCGTCCCTTCCCGGGGCGAGCGCGTTTTCATTCGCCGGGCATTCACGGTGGGTGAATTGTTAGGACACGGCCATGCCGACTTCCGGTGCCGCGTCTGGCTGGCGCATCGTGCTGCTCACCGTGGCCCCCGCGGTGGCGCACGACTTCACGCTGTCGCTGCGGGCCCTGGGGCATGAGGTGGTGGCGCTGGTGGTGCCGGCGGGCATCCGGGGCCTGCGCCCGCTGGACCTGGAGGGGTGGGCGGAGCTGGGGCGCCTGTTCGAGGCCGC
This sequence comes from Corallococcus exercitus, assembly GCF_042231735.1. GTDB lineage: Bacteria > Myxococcota > Myxococcia > Myxococcales > Myxococcaceae > Corallococcus > Corallococcus exercitus_B. Next base: position 5,721,086 of record NZ_CP102577.1, on the reverse strand, counting down.
GCCGCCGTCGCTGGACGTGCTGCTGGTGAGCGAGCGGGCGCACATGACGCCCCGGCTGGCGGACCTGCGGCCGGACCTGCTGCTGTGCTTCTTCTTTCCCTGGAAGCTGCCGCCGGAGGCGCTGGCGCTGGCGCCGCTGGGCGCGGTGAACGTGCACCCCTCGCTGCTGCCGCGCTACCGGGGGCCCTGCCCGCTGGGGTGGGCGCTGCGCGAGGACGCGCGCGAGCTGGGGCTGACCTTCCACCGCATGGACGCGAGCTTCGACACCGGACCCGTGCTCGCGCAGGGGACGTTCCCGCTCCAGGACGAGGACACGGAGGAGCTGGTCTTCGAGAAGCTGCTGCTCGCGTCGCGCCAGCTCCTGCCCCGCGTGGTGGAGCGCGTGGCGCGGCGGGACGTGGGTGAGCGGCAGGTGGAGGCCGCCGCCACCTTCGCGCCCTTCTTCGAGCCGGCGTACCGGGACATCGACTGGCGCGACAGCGCGCGCTCCGTGCACCTGAAGGTGCGCGCGTGCCGCTTCGCCGCGTGGCGCGACGGCCACGGCGATGCGAGGGCCCGGCTCCAGGGCCGCTGGGTGCGGGTGCGGCGCACGCGGGCCTGGCGGGGCGAGGACCCTCGCTCGGAGCCGGGAACGCTCCTGGCCCGGCAGGGGGACGAGCTGCTGGTGCAGTGCGGGGACGCGCCGCTCTGGGTCGTGTCGCACCGGCCCGAGGAGGCCTGAGCGGTCACGGCAGGCAACTGGCCGAGGGGATGGGGGCGCGCGGGTGGCACCTGCCGGCGGGCGGATGCGGCCCCAGGGTATGGCGATGATCCCCGGAGACCCGCACTCCCTCATCCAGGTCGAGCACTACGAGCGCTACGTGGGCGCGGAGGCGGTGGAGCGCATCCTGGAGAAGGCGCGCCCGCTGCAGGACCTGCGGGTCGCGCACGTCAACTCCACGTACTACGGCGGAGGGGTGGCGGAGCTCCTGTCGCCGCTGACGCTGCTGATGAACAGCCTGGGCCTGGCCACCGAGTGGCGGGCCATCCAGGGGCCTCCGGACTTCTTCAACATCACGAAGAAGATGCACAACGCGCTGCAGGGCGCGGACATCCACCTGACGCCGATGAAGGCGACCATCTACGAGGAGGTCGTCTACGAGAACGCGGTCCGCAACCGGCTGGACCACGACCGCGTCGTCATCCACGACCCGCAGCCGTTGCCCATCGTGCGGCACAGCCGCAAGCGCGGCCCGTGGATCTGGCGCTGCCACGTGGACCTGTCCAATCCGGAGCCGTCCCTGTGGGCGTACCTCAAGCCGTTCGTGGAGCAGTACGACGCGACGGTGCTGAGCATCCCGGAGTACACGCGCGAGCTGTCCATCCCGCAGGTGTTCTTCATGCCGGCCATCGATCCGTTCTCCATCAAGAACCGGGAGATGAGCGACGCGGAGATGGATGAGCGGCTCCAGCACCACCGCATCCCCACGGACCTGCCGCTGGTGGTGCAGGTCTCACGCTTCGACCATTGGAAGGACCCGGAGGGCGTGGTGGCCGCGTGGCGGCTCGCGCGCAGGGAGACGCCGTGCACGCTGGTGCTGCTGGGCAACATGGCGACGGACGACCCGGAGGGACAGCAGGTCTACGAGCAGGTGATGCGGCACCGGGACGAGCGGCTCATCATCCTCAGCCGCGAGGACACGGCGCTGGTGAACGCGCTCCAGCGCCGCGCGGCGGTGGTGGTGCAGAAGTCCCTGCGCGAGGGCTTCGGGCTCACGGTGGCGGAGGCGATGTGGAAGGGCACGCCCGTCATCGGCGGGAACGTGGGCGGCATCCGTCACCAGATTGAAGACGGCCACAACGGCTTCCTGGTGGACACGGTGGACCAGTGCGCCGCGCGCATCGTGCAGGTGCTCCGCAACCCGAAGCTGCGCCACCAGCTGGGGCACCACGCGCACGAAACGGTGCGCCGCCACTTCCTGCTCACGCGCTACCTGGAGCAGTACCTGGACCTCTTCAACGCCTTCGAGGCCCGCTACCACCTGCGCCCATTGCCGCACGTCACGACGTGAGGCCCGCGGCCCGGCGCGAGCCCGGGAACGCGGTGACAGGACACGGTGGCGCGCCGTACGCGACGCTTGCGCCAGAAAGACAGCCAGGGCCTTTCGAGGTGGCTTTCCGTCTCTGGCGCAGTGACGTGGGCGCGCCCCTTGCAATCACAGCCATCCCGGAAGGCAGAGGGGCCTTCCGTGAGGGACACGCCGACAACGGCCTGGGCCGCAGGTGTGCCGGAAAGACAGACATGGCAAGAGCGCAGCGACGTCAGCGGGGCATGACGCTGTTGGAGATCATGGTCGTCATCACCATCCTGGGGCTCATCGCCGCCGCCGTGGGCGTGTCGGTGCTGGGACAGTTCGGGGATGCGAAGCAGAAACGGGTGAAGCTGGACTTCGGCTCGCTGGGGCAGGGGCTCCAGCTGTACGCGATGAAGCGGGGCAGGCTGCCGGACACCTCCACGGGGCTGCGCGCGCTGGTGGAGGACCGCATCCTCCCGGAGCTGCCCCGCGACCCGTGGGGCAATGACTACGTGTACACGCTGGAGCGGGGCGTGCCGGTCATCGTGTCACTGGGCGCGGATGGCGCTCCGGGAGGTGACGAGGATGCCCGGGACCTGTCGTCACTCGACCGGGACGCGCGGTCCCGGGAGTGACGACAGGGGGAGAAAGGGTGCTGCCCGAGTGGAGAAGCCACGATTGGGTGGCGTGATAGGCCAGAACGGATTCGAACCGTGAGCCCCCCGTGAGGGGAGCCTTACCAGAGCGTGTAGGGCCTCTCCGGCCGGGCAGCACTCCCAGGGACGCAGGTGCCGCGAGAATCCTGACGGGGGATTTTCGCGGGCCCTTTTTTCAGTCCGCCGGGAAGGTGTCCAGAGTGAGGGTCTCTGGAGGGACCTTCAGCTCGCGCGGCAGCTTGAGGACGCCGTCCAGGTAGCGCCAGCCGGTGCCGTCGTGGCGGAAGTCCGAGCGCTCCACGAAGGACTGGTCCTTTCCCTTCTCGAACACCTTGGCGAAGAAGAGGACGCGGGAGAGCCCCGTCGCGTCCGGGGGCTGGTGGCCCAGCACCACCAGCCCCGGGTACTGGTGGGCCTGCGCGAAGGCGCGCAGCTCGCGCACGACGTCCGCTTCCGGACGGGCCCGCATCGGGTGGTCGGGGTGGAGCGTCTTCCACAGGTAGGCGGCCTCGCGCCAGGCGAAGGCGCTGTAGCGGCTGCGCATGAGGCGCTCGGCGTCGGGGGCTTCCGCCTCGCCTTTGTGGAAGGGGGCGCAGCACTGCTTGTAGCGCTGGCCGGAGGAGCAGGGGCACAGGGGGGCGGGGGGCATGGCGGGGCCCAGCCTACCCGGGTTCCCCTCCCGGCTTCCCGGGCCAGACGGTCGGGTGGCGGACCCGCGCGGCGGGGTGGGGAACCTTCGCGCTTGCGGGGCAGGGGGGCAGGGCATATCCCTGGCGGCCACGCCCCCTATGAGCCTGCTCGAAGCCATCGTCCTGGGTCTGGTCCAGGGTCTCACGGAGTTCCTGCCCATCAGCTCCACCGCGCACCTGCGCATCGCGCCGGAGCTGTTCGGCTGGCCGGACCCGGGCGCCGCGTACTCGGCCATCATCCAGCTGGGCACGGTGGCCGCGGTGCTCATCTACTTCCGCAAGGACATCGTCTCGCTGGTGAAGGCGTTCGTCGTGGGACTGGTGAAGCGCGACCCGTTCGGCACGCTGGAGGCGCGGCTCGCGTGGTTCGTGGGCGTGGGCACGCTGCCCATCGGCATCTGCGGGCTGGCGTTCAAGAAGCTCATCGAGACGCAGTTCCGTTCGCTGTACGTCATCGCGGGCAGCCTCATCGTGCTGGCCATCGTGCTGTTCGTCGTGGAGAAGCGCGCGTCGCACCAGCGCACCCTGGCGGACATGACGTGGAAGGACGGCATCCTCATCGGCCTGTGGCAGGCGCTGGCGCTGGTGCCGGGCTCGTCGCGCTCCGGCACGACGCTCACGGGCGGCCTGTCGCTGGGGCTCAAGCGCGAGGACGCGGCGCGCTACTCGTTCCTGCTGTCCATCCCGGCGACGACGCTGGCGGGCATCTTCGAGCTGAAGCACCTCTTGGAGGCCACGCAGCGTCCGTCGACGGTGGCACTGGTGGTGGGGACGCTGGTGGCCTTCCTGTCGGGCATGGCCGCCATCGCGTGGCTGTTGAGCTTCCTGAAGCGGCGCACCACCCTGGTGTTCGTGGTGTACCGCATCGCGCTGGGGCTGGTGCTGCTGGGGCTGTTGCAGGCGAACATCCTCAAGCCGATGTCCGGCGTGGAGAACCTGTCGACGCCGGATGCCCCGGCGAAGCCTCCGGTCGAGAAGCAGATCACGGACTGAGGAAGGGGGAGGTCGTGCGTGTGCAGGCCCTGTTCGATGCGCTGGAGACGCGGCTGAAGGCGAGGCCGGCGCGGACCTTCGAGTGGAAGGGCCGGGCGCTGCGAGAGGCCGCGGTGCTCCTGCCCCTGTTCGAGCGGGAGGGCGTGCCCTACGTGGTCTTCACCCGGCGGCCCGCCACCCTTCGCACGCACGCGGGGCAGTACGCGTTCCCCGGCGGCGGCCAGGAGGCGCGGGACGTCACGCCGCTGGAGACGGCGCTGCGCGAGACGGAGGAGGAGCTGGGCATCTCGCGCGGCGGCGTGCGGGTGCTGGGCCTGCTGGACGAGACGCCCACCACGTCCGCGTACCGCATCCGTCCCTACGTGGGCGTCGTCCCGGGGGACGGGAAGTACGTGCCGAACCCGGTGGAGGTGGACCTGGTGCTGGAGGTGCCGCTGGTGCGCCTGCTGGACCCCACCATCGTCCGCGTGGAGCGGCACCTGTGGGAGGGGATGGAGCACGACGTGCACTTCTACACGCACGGCGAGCACGTCATCTGGGGCGCCACGGGGCGCATCCTGCGCAACTTCCTGCAGTTCGTGGCGGAGGTGCCGGGCATCCAGGGGCTCCTGGACGCTCCCCCGCCTGCTGGGCGCTGAGCCCCGGAGTCCATGCGGGCGGGCGGTTCGGGCGGGAGGACGCCTTGTCGCCCCGGAGGGCAGGTCCCACGTTGAGGGACACACCCTTCGAAGGGACGGGACGTGGACGGTGGCAATGGGCACGGGGTGGCAGAGGTGAGGGAAGCCGCGCTGACCGCGTTGGGAGAGGCCCTGCGCGCCACGGGCTACGCCTTCACGACGGTGACTCCGGAGACGCACCGGCGGGTGAACGCGCGGCCGGGGGCGCAGGAGGCCCACTCGCTCCGGGACGTGTTCGGGTGGAGCCGCCGCTTCGGGCCGGGCGTGCTGGAGCCCCGGATGCTGGCGCTGCTGGAGCAGGCGGGCGCGCTGGCGGACTGCGGGGACGGGACGCACCGGAGCCGGGTGCGGTTCTCGACGCTGGGGACGGGGCTGTATGTCCATTCCGCGTGGCCCACGTCGGAGAAGGACGCGGTGTTCTTCGGGCCGGACACCTACCGGTTCTGCGCGCTGCTCCAGCGGGTGCCGGGCACGTTCCGGCGCGCGGTGGACCTGGGCTGCGGGTCCGGGGCCGGCGGCCTGTCGGTGGCGGCGCGGAGCAAGGAGGTGGTGCTCGCGGATTTGAACCCGTTGGCGCTGGAGTACTCCCGGGTGAACGCGAGGTTGAACGGCGCGCACGCGGTGGAGGCGGTGCACTCGGACCTGCTGCGGGACGTGTCCGGCCGGTTCGACCTCATCATGGCGAACCCGCCGTACCTGGCGGACACGGACGGGCGCACGTACCGGGATGGCGGCGGCACGCACGGCACGGAGCTGTCGGTGCGCATCGTGCGGGAGAGCGTGGAGCGCCTGGAGCCGGGAGGCACGCTGGTCCTCTACACGGGCGCGCCGGTGGTGGAAGGCGAGGACCTGCTGCGCAGCGCCCTGGAGCCGGTGTGCCGGAGCGCGCCCCTCAAGGACGTGGTCTACGAGGAGCTGGATCCGGACGTGTTCGGCGAGGAGCTGGAGAAGGAGCCGTACGCGGGCGTGGAGCGTATCGCGCTGGTGGCGCTGACCGCCCGGCGCAAGTAGCCCGCGTTTGAGCGCGGGCACCTGTCACTCGCGCGACGCCTTCTTTGATGCAGATGCAGGTGATGGCCTTCCTCGCACCCTGTGGCGAGTCCCGGGAGCCGGTGACTCCCCAAGCTCGGACTCGAGCTGCTTGATGCTGGGGAGGCTGGTCTCGAGCCGCACCGGCAGCGCTTGCACGAGCTGGTACTCGGCGACGCCCATCGGCTTGTTCGTGTCACGCAGCGCGTACTCGGCGATGACGCGGCTCTTGGTCTTGCAGAGGAGAAGGCCGATGGTCGGTCCGTCGTGCTCGCCGCGCATCCTCGCGTCGACCGCGCTCAGATAGAAGTTGAGCTTGCCCGCGTGCTCGGGTTCGAACTCGCCCGCCTTGAGCTCGACGACGACGTAGCAGCGGAGTTTCAGGTGGTAGAAGAGCAGGTCGAGATAGAAGTCCCGGCCATCGACCTCGAGATGGACCTGTCGGCCGACGTACGCGAAGCCGGCGCCAAGCTCGATCAGGAAACGCGAGATGTGCGTGACGAGGGCGTCCTCCAGCTCCCGCTCACCTGCCTCGGCTCCGAGCGTGAGGAAGTCGAAGCGGTACGGGTCTTTCAGGCTCTCTCGTGCCAGGTCCGACCTTGGCTCGGGCAGCCGTTCCGCGAAGTTGGTGACGGCCTTGCCCTCGCGCTCGAGGGTGCGCTGCTCGATGTGCAGTGAGAGGACGGCACGCGACCAGCCATGCTCGGCGGCGCGCGCCGCGTAGTCGAGGCGTGCCTGCGCCGTCTTGAGCCGGGTGAGCAGTACGAGGTTGTGGCCCCAGGGCAATTGTCCAACAGGCTGTTGGACAATTGTGGCCTCGTCCGGCCAGGCCTCCGCGAAGGCTCGCATGTACATCAGGTTCGCACGGGAGAAGCCCTGCATCTGGGGGAAGGCAGCGCGCAAGTCCACGGAGACGCGCTCTACGATGCCCGCGCCCCAGCCGGCCCGCCGCTGCCGCACGAGGATGTCACGGCCGATCCGCCAGTAGAGCGCGAGGAGCTCGCGGTTCACCGCCAGGATCGCGCGCTGTTGCGCGGCGTGGATGCGCGCCTTCACCTCGGAGAGCCATGCGGCGTAGCCCGACGGTGCGCGGGTGAGTGAGGCAGGCACGTTCGCTTGAGCCTTCTTCGTGGGCTTCGTGTTCGTGCGCGAGGGGCGCCCAGTCTTGGTTCGCGAGGCCATGGCTTCCTCCTCAGCTCCGCTTGCTTGATGGGCGCATGTCTACGCGTGCGACGGTACAGCAAAGCAAGTCGGCGGGGACAGGTGCATCCCGCTCAGGGCTGGCGGCTCACGTCGCAGCGGGCGGAGGCCTTTCGTGCCAGGTCCTCCGCCACGGAGCGCAGGAGGCTTCCCAGGACAGGCGTGCCGGAGGACGAGGACTCTGTCTGGGTGAGCCAGCGCGCCATGCGGCCCAGGCTCGCGGCGGTCACGACCTGCAGCCGCACCTCCACCTGGACGACGAAGTGTTCATCCGTGCCGGGCCGCGCCTCCAGCGTCCAGGCCACGCGCTCCAGCTCCAGCGTGCCCACGCCTCCTGGCAGCTCCCTTCCGTCCAGCAGGTAGCCCGCGCGGGTGAACGCGAGCACCTGGGTCAGCCGCGCGCTGTCCACGTGCGCGTCGAACCAGAAGTCTCGGCGGCGCCAGAGCGTCAGCTCCACCTCCAGCTTCCCCGCGAGGCCCAGCCGTACCAGCCGGTCCAGCTCCGGGGAGATGAAGGCGCGTGCCTCCGGCCGGACCGTCACGCGCCTTCCGGAGAGCGTCGCGGTGCAGGCGGCGGACGCCTCTTCCGCCCGCGCCCCGGAGGCGAGCAGGCCCGTCGCGACGACGAGCGCCGCGCCACGCCTGCTCTGTGTTCCGTGCCTTCCCATGGCTCAGAAGGTCCGGTTGAACAGCAGACGCGCCTCGGGCGTGAGCCGGGCCTTGTCGTCGATGCGCCAGGCGGCTTCGAAGCGCACGTCGTCACCGAAGTGGAAGCTGCCGCCCAGGCCCAGCTTCGCGTCCGACCACGCCGACGCCGCGTGCACCGACCCCAGGTCCGCGAAGATGCCCAGGCCGTGCCAGCGGTACTCGGCGCTCGCCAGCACCGAGCTGTCGCCGCCCCGGAGTTCCTTGAAGCCGAAGCCTCGCAGCGCGCTCCAGCCGCCCAGCGCCTCCTGCTTCTGGAGCGGCAGGTCATGGCCCGTCGCGGCCCGCAGGCGCAGGCTCAGGCCCGTGTGCCAGTTGACCGGCAGGTCCATGGCGACGTCGCCCACCAGCTTCCAGAAGCGCGCATCCGCGCCGTCCGCTCCCGGCCCCTCGCCCACCTCCATCGTCACGAAGCCGCGCAGCGTGGGTTCGCGCTTCCAGCCTTCGTGGCGCTCGAAGAGGGTCGTCTCCGGCGTGCGGAAGAGGGAGCCCACGCGCGTGCCGCGCTCCGCCGCGCCGCTGTACTCCAGCCGCACCACCGCCGAGCGGAAGCGGCCCTCGTTCACGGGCGCGTTCGGGAAGGGCGGGTGGTCGTTGCGGAAGAGGCTGAGCGGCGGGGTGAAGGACTGGAGCGAGCTGACCGTGTCACCGCGCACCTCCACGCCCGCGAGCCACGACCGCTGCCAGCGCCAGGTGGCGAAGGCCGTGAAGCCCTCACGGCGGAAGTAGTCCCGGTCCGGCCGGTTGATGAGGAACGAATAGAAGTACGAGTCGAAGTCCCCCAGCCGCCAGCGGTCCAGCGTGTCGATGAAGTCATGCACCTGCGCGCCCAGCTCCTCGAGTCCCAGCGCCGGCAGCTGCACCTTGGCGCCACCCAGCAGGTTGACGCGGCGCTGCTGGCGCGTGCCCTCCGGATCATCCGGCAGACGCTGACCGCCCAGCCGCAGGGGGATGAAGAAGGCCGCATCCAGCGTCGTGTGCACCCGGTCCTTTGAGTCCCAGATGCGCAGGTTCGCCTTGAGCCCCGGGGCGAAGCCCGTCACCTGCGTGTGCACGGGCAGCAGGTCCACGTCCAGGTCCGGAGGACGGGGGCGCACGTGCACGATGAGCCGCTTGCCCTCCAGCGTGAGGTCGTCCCTGCTCTCATCATCGTCGTCGTTGAACAGCCGGCCCCAGCCCACCTCGAACTCCACGCGCTCGTGGCGCGGCGGCTTGCGAGGCGCTTCCTCGCGGGTGCTGTAGCGACGCGTGCCGTCGGCCTCACGCTCCTCGACGATGCGCACGGTCATGCGCTCCTCGCGGGGGGCCTCGCTGTCCTCCTCCTGGAGGAACGGCAGTCGCGACTCCATGCGCTCGATGGCGCGACGCGCGTCACTGCGGAGGAAGACGCTGCCGGGCTCCAGGTTCAGGGCCTCCCGCACGCGAGCCGCCATCGCCTCGTCCACGCCCCGCACCTCCACGGACTCCAGCCGGCCTTCGTCCACGGTCACGACCAGCCGTCCTTCGGGGGACAGCGTCGCGCTCACCGTGGCCAGCAGGTAGCCCTCGTCCTCGCGGAGGGTCTGGAGGATGCGCTCGAGCGCGGCGTCCAGGCCGCCCAGCATGATGCCGGGCTGGAACTTCCCGTCCTCCCTTCGTGCCAGCCAGGGCCGGGGCGGACGCGGCGTGGGGCACTCGCTGACGACCCGCAGCGTCCCATGGCGCTTGTGCAGTCGCAGCGTCGCGACCTCTTCCTGCGTGTCGTTGTTCTCGGGGAAGCGGGAGGGCAGCTTGAACAGCGCATCCCACAGGTCATCGGGACGCAGGTCCTGAAGGCCCACGAACTCCACCGACGTGAGCGTGGGGTTCTCCTCCAGGGTCACTTCGAGCACCGCCGGTCCCTGTTCACTGACGCGAACGCGGGGCTCCACGCGGGCGAAGAGGCCCGTACGTGCCAGGCGCTGCATCAGGGCCTGCACCTCGTTGCCCGTCAGGGCGCGTGAGGAGTCCGAGGGCGGTGCGCCCACGAGCTTGCGGACCTGCGGATCCGTGAGCCGCTGGAGTCCGCGAAGCTCCAGGCCCGTGGGCGTGAGCCCCTGGCCAGCGACCTCCACCTGCATGGCCCCGAGGACCGTGGAGTCCGCGGGCGCTCCCGCCTCCTCGCTGAAGCCCTCCGGGCACGTCGGGTAGTCGGGATCGCCCGATGCGGCCGTGTCTTCAGGGGGAGCGCTGCCCCCATCCGATGGAGGCGGAAGCGAGTTGATGACGGCAGGAGCGTCGGAGGTGCCGGCATCCTGTGGAGGCTGGGCCAGGGCCGTGAACGAGACGAAGCAGAGCGCCAGTGCGAGACGGTTCATGAGAGGCGGCAGGAGCATGGGCCGTTCCAGGCGGGGGCTCACGGCAAGTGCCCGGAACGACGAGGGGCGAGCAGGCGGGCGGATGTCACGGACACATCCGGATGTATCGGGCGGTTGTGGCCGTGACATCACCCGGCCCCGGTTCGCGGTCAGGAATCGATGGGAAGGCCCAGGGCCTTGATGCGCCGGTAGAGGTTGCCCCGGTCCACCTGGAGGAGGCGCGCGGCCCCGGCGATGCTCTCGCCTTCCCGGAGCGCGGCGCGGATGAGGTCCCGCTCGAAGTCCTCCACGTGCTCTCGGTAGCTCTTGTCTCCGAACGCCCGGCGCGGTGCGGGCGCGGTGCCCGTCGGTGCCGCCACCGCGTCCGGGCCCAGCTCCAGGGGGCCATCGCCCCGGAGCAGGTTCAGCCGTTCGATGACGTTGCGCAGCTCGCGCACGTTGCCGGGCCATGGATAGGCGCGGAGCGCGGCCTCTGCTCCCGGCGCGAGCACGAGCGGCGTGCGCGGCCCCGCGAGCTCCGCGGCGAAGACTCGCGCGAGGGGCAGCAGGTCCTCGGGGCGCTCGCGCAGCGGGGGCAGGTGCAGCGGCAGCACGTTGAGCCGGAAGAAGAGGTCCTGCCGGAAGCGGCCCTCCTTCACCGCGCGGCCCAGGTCCTGGTGTGTGGCCGCCAGGATGCGCACGTCCACGGACACCGGCAGCGTGCCGCCCAGCCGCTCCACCTGACGCGTCTCCAGCACGCGCAGCAGCTTGGCCTGGAGCTCCAGCGGCATGTCCCCCAGCTCGTCCAGGAACAGCGTGCCGCCCTGTGCCTGCTCGAAGCGGCCCGCTCGCCGCGCGACCGCGCCGGAGAAGGCGCCTCGCTCGTGGCCGAACAGCTCGCTCTCCAGCAGCGTCGAGGGAATGGCCGCGCAGTTGACCGCCACCAGCCGCCCCTTGCGCCCGGAGGCCTTGTGCAGCGCCTGCGCCACGCGCTCCTTGCCGGTGCCTGTCTCGCCGGTGATGAGCACCGCCGTGTCGCTGGGGCCCACGCGCGCGATGAGCTGGCGCAGGGACTCCATGGCCGGGCTTTCGCCCACCAGGTGTCCCGGCTGGGCCAGCGCGTCCAGCAGCCGCTCCCGCTCCTCGCGCAGTGCCCCCAGGGCCAGCGCGTTGTGCAGCGCCGTGAGGAGCCGCTCGGCGGACGGGGGCTTCTCCACGAAGTCCGTGGCCCCCAGCTTCAAGGCCTGCACCGCTTCGGAAGGGGACGCCTCGCCGGACAGGACCACCACCGGCACGGGCAGCGGCTTCGGCAGGCGCGCCAGCAGCTCCAGTCCCGTCTCGCCCGGCATGCGCAGGTCCAGCAGCATCAGCGCGGGCGGTGCCTCCGGCGCTTCGAGCAGGCGCTGGGCCTCCGCCGTGGAGCGGGCCTCCACGGGGGAGAAGCCTCCGTCTTGCAGCAGTCCACGCACGGCCCGGAGGACACCGGGGTCGTCGTCGACGATGAGGATGCGGGCTCCGGGCTTCATGCGGCCACCTGGGAGACGTCGGAGGAGGGGACTCGTGGCAGCACCACCTGGGCCCGCGTGCCGCCCTGGGGGCCCGGCTCCAGTCGCAGGCTGCCGCCGTGCTCGTGGGCGATCTTCTGCGCGATGGGCAGGCCCAGCCCGCTGCCTCCGGGCTTGGTGCTGAACAGCCCCCGGGTGAGGACGGGGCCTTCCAGCACTTCCGGGACGCCGCTGCCGCCGTCGCTCACGGTGACGTGCACCCGGCCGTCCTCCGCTTCGCGCAGCGCCACGTGGACGGGCGAGGCGCCGGGTGGGGAGGCCTCGGTGGCGTTCTTCACCAGGTTGCCGAAGAGGCGGCGCAGGCCGTCGGGGTCGGCGCGCAGTGACAGCTCCTCGCCGGGGTCCAGCACCACGGGCACCGGGGAGCTGCCCGCGTACAGCGCGCACACCTCCGCGAGCAGGGGACGCAGCGCCACGTCCTGGAAGCGCGGGGCCGGCAGGCGCGCGAAGGTGGAGAAGCTCTGGGTCATGCGCATGAGCAGGTCCACCTCCTCCTGGAGGAGCGCCACTGCTTCGGCGAGGCGCGTCGGGTCTGGCGGGGCGTCGGCATCCCGCGGGGACAGACGCGCGAGCGAGAGCCTCATTGCGGTCAGCGGGTTCTTCAGCTCGTGGGCGAGCGCCCGCGCCACGTCCTGCCACGCGGCGATCTGCTCGGCGGCCTTGAGGCGTTCGCGCTGGCCCAGCAGCTCCTGGCCCATGCGGTTGAACTGGCCCAGGAGGAACTGGAGCTCGTCTCGCGCGGGTTCGGGGACGGGCAGGCGGACCGACAGGTCTCCGCGCGAGTAGGCCCGCATGCCTTCCAGGAGCGTGGCCATGGGGCGCGTGAGGACGCGGCCCAGGAGCACCGCGGACACGGCCAGCACGACGGCGGCGATGGCGCCCACGCCCACGATGAACACGGGCACGCGGCGCACCAGGGCCCGCCGCGCCAGCTCCGCCTGCGCCAGGTTCAGCCGGGCCTCGTCGAGCGCATCCGGAGGCAGCCCACGGCGGGTCAGTTCGTCGGACACGCCGTCGAGCACGTCCTCCACGGGAGCGATGGAGATGGAGAGCACGCGCTCCAGCACGCCCTGGGCGAGTGCCCCCAGCAACGCCAGCGGGATGAGGCCCGCGAGCAGCATCACCGCCAGCAGTCGCCGGCGGAAGCGGAACGGAGGCGGAGGTGGATCCACTGGCGGTGCGCGGCGCATCACACGCTGTTCATATCGCGGCGAGCCGGGGGCGTGGCCGTGCATCGTTCACGCGGACGGGGACTCCTGAAGGGATGCCACGTCCGGCCCATGACGGGCCGGATGTTGGAACTCCCCATGCGCCAATCCCTGCTGTCGCTCACGTTGGCTGTCGTCTTCCTGATGGGCCTGTTGGTAGCCCGTCCCGTCCAGGCCCATGACTCGCGCCGGGAGCATGAGCTCCGCGAGCGCATCGACGCGTTCGTGCGCGCGGAGCAGAAGCGGCTGGGAGTGCCGGGGCTCGCCGTGGGGGTGGTGAGCCACGGCCGGGTCGTGCTGGCGAAGGGGTACGGCTCCGCGAACCTGGAGCACCAGGTCCCGGTGGGGACGGACACGCTCTTCCAGTCAGGTTCGCTGGGGAAGATGTTCACGGCGACGGCGCTGATGCTCCAGGTGGAGGCAGGGCGCGTGTCGCTGTCCGACAGCGTGACGAAGTACTTCCCGGATGCGCCCGCGACGTGGAAGCCCATCACGGTGCGCCACCTGCTGGCGCACACGTCCGGCATCCGGGACCTGGAGGGGCTGCTCGACGAGCGCAAGGACTACTCGGAGCAGGAGTTCGCGGAGTTCATCTATCAGCTGCCGCTGGAGTTCCCGGCGGGGCTGCGGTGGAGCTACAGCAACTCCGGCTACGTGCTGCTGGGCATCCTGGTGAACCGCGTCGCGGGCATGACGTATCAGGAGGTCCTGGGGCAGCAGGTCTTCAAGCCCGCGGGCATGAAGACGGCGCGCGGCATCAGCGAGGCGGACGTCATCCCGAACCGCGCGGCGGGCTACCAATTGGTGGGTGGCGTGGTGAAGAACCAGGGATGGGTGTCGCAGTCGTTGAACACGACGGGGGACGGGTCGCTCTACTTCTCGCTGAAGGACGTGCTGGCCTGGGAGGAGGCGGTGGAGAAGCGCGCCATCCTGACGCGGGGCAGCTGGCGGGAGGTGTTGTCGCCGGTGAAGTTGAACAGCGGCGCCACGTATCCGTACGGCTTCGGGTGGGAGGTGCTGGAGCGCAACGGCCAGCCGCTGCACCAGCACACGGGGGCGTGGCAGGGGTTCCGGACGGCCTATTCGCGCTTCCTGGGGGATGAGCTGTCCATCGTGGTGCTGGCGAACCTGGACCGCGCGAACCCGACGCTGTTCGTGGAGGGCATCGCGGCCATCGTGAATCCGGCGCTCGCGGTGCCGCCGCTGGCGCCCATTCCGGACCTGGAGCCGGAGGTGACGGCGCAGCTCGCGGCGCTGCTGGAGAAGACGCGGCAGGGCGCGTGGGAGCCGTCCATGTTCGCCTACGTGCCGGACTGGTACGTGGCGGAGGCCGGCCCGCTCTTCCAGTCCATCCTGCAGAGGCTGGGCCCCGCGGGGCCGCTGGTGCTGGCGAAGCGTGAGACGAAAGGCGACGACCGCATCTACACGTACCTGGTGCAGTTCGGCGCCGCGACCTGGCGCTACCGCGTGGGCCTGACCCCGGACGACCGGATCACCCTGTTCACCCTCCAGGTGAACTGAAGCGGTCGGGTAGACTCGGCGGGACAGCGCGTCCCGCCGAGGCATGGTGGAAGTCCCAGTACTGAAGCCGCATCACATGCTCCTCTTCGTCTCGCTTCTTCAGAACGGAGGGGTGGGTGGTTCGCGGACTGGTCCTGCCATCGAAGTGATCGAACTCGAAATCTCCGAGCTACCCCGTGGCTCATGGCTGATAGGGGTATCGCGTGATGTCTCCATCTGGAGAGATCGCGTACAGCTCGAACCAGTCCGTCTCCAGGCCGGTGACACCCGGGCCGAAGCCAGGGCATCTGTCCACACGGCGGTTGACGCGGGCGAAGTACCAGCCCGCCTCCTGTCCGACGACGACTTCCAGTGCCCGAGCGGAAAAGACGCACTTGTCCGCGGACTCCTTGGGAAATCGCTTCAGCGCTTCTCCCAGGGCTGCGTTCGCGGCCTGGATGGCAGGGCCTTCCAGGGTGGCGAGAGGTGTCAGGTCTTGTTTGGGCCAGGGAATGGCTGCATCAGGGATGGGCGCGGATGAGCCCGCATCTGGAAGTGCCGCCTGTGCTTGAGACTCCACCGGGCCTGGATCCGGCCGCCTGTTGCACAGAGGCGTTCCGAGGAGCCCCGTCTCCACCAGCAGCGATGCAATCAACATGGAGCGCGAAGCCTTCAACATGGAGCACCTGGGTAGCCCATGGGCCTCTAGGGGTGGAGTGCCGCGGAGCAGTTGGGGGGAACGCCTTCAGGCCTGAGCATGCTGGGTGGACTGGGCTCGCAGCGTGCCTTGAACTTCCACTGCTTCCTATCGACATCCCACCGGAACACCTCGCCCCCCTGGTTCCACTTGTAGAACCGGGGCTCATCGCGGTGGCCCGTGGCAAGCCAGCCCCAAGCGGGAATTGCTTGTCCCTGCTCGTCACGTACGAGCCGTCCATCTGGCGTCGTGCCATAGGCGACCATCACCCATGCGCCTTCCGACTTCGCCATGGGCCAAGTGCGCAGGTCCTGATTGCTCAGTGCGGAGGCGCACGGGTGGTTGTGCGCGTAGCCAAAGACCGGAAGGTTCCTTCCGAGGTCCGCATCGTCGACACCTCCAAAGGGAGGCATGCAAGAACCGCTCGACTTCACCGTGTTCCGCACGGGCCAGGAGACGCGCCAGTCAGAGGGCGTCCGATAGATGGCGACGCAGTACTCCGACGCCTCCGGACGTGGGCGCCCTGTGTTCGGGTCGCACGCATCAACTGCTCCAGGTAGCTCCAACAGGGCCTGGAGCGTTGGAATCACCAGATCATCCGGCACGAGCGCGGCACGCGTCAGGACAGCGGGAACCTCCGGCCAGGGGCCTGGCGCGATGGTCAGTCCATCAATGCCATCCTGCATCGGAAGCTCCGACGCCAGATAAAATCGCCGAGTTCCTGACGCCGCGCACGCGATGCCCAGGCACGCGATGCCGAGCCAGAGAAGCTGTCGCCGGAGGAGCCCCATCCGGCGGCAGCGTACTCAGAACTGCAGGTACACGTACGGCCGGGTCTCCAGCGTGGACAACTGGCGGATGCCCAGGCCCAGGAGCACCAGGACCACTGCTCTTGCCGGCGCGGGCAGCCGGAGGAAGGCGAGCGCCGTCATGTCGTAGAGCTTCATCGGCACCGCGTGCGCGATGATCGCGATGGCCAGCATGCTCCACACCAGCGGGCCCACGTTCGCCAGGCCCGGGATTCCCGCCAGCATCCGCGCGTAGAACTCACCCGCGTGCGTCATGTCCGGCGCGCGGAACACCACGCGCGTCAACACCACCAGCGTGAACGTGGCCAACATCCCGAACGCCACCCGCACCGGCCCGGGCTCCTGCTGCTTGCCCCGGTACCACCACCAGCACCGCACCGCGCACAACGCCACGCCGTGCACCGCGCCCCAGACCGCGAAGCGCCAGTCCGCCCCGTGCCACAGGCCTCCCAGCACCATCACCATCATCAGGTTGAAGCACACCCGCGGCTTCGAACGGCGGTTGCCGCCCAGCGGGATGTACAGGTAGTCCCGCAGCCACGACGACAGGCTCATGTGCCAGCGGTTCCAGAACTCGAACAGGTTCTTCGCCAGGTACGGCCGCGCGAAGTTCTCCGGGAACCTGAACCCGAACAGCGACGCCACCCCAATCGCGATGTCCGAGTACCCCGAGAAGTCGTAGTACAGCTCCAGCGTGTACGCGACCGCCGCCACCGCGCACTCCGCGGACGAGTACGCGTGCGGACTGCCGAACACCGGATCCACGATGCCGCTGCCCAGCACGTCCGCGATGACCAGCTTCTTCACCAGCCCCACCGCGATGCGGAACAGCGCCTTGTTCCCGTCATCCGATGACAGCGTGGGCACCTCCCGGAAGTGCGCCATCAGCTCCGACGCGCGGACGATGGGGCCGCTCAGCACGCGCGGGAAGAACAGCATGTAGAGCAGGTGCTCCACGAACGTGTGCTCGGAGCTCGCCTTCCCCCGGTACACGTCCACCGTGTAGCTGATGGACTGGAAGACGAAGAACGACAGGCCCACCGGCAACAGGAAGTGGAAGGGCTCCGGCCGCACCTCCACGCCCCAGGGCCCCAACAGCGACGCCACCGTCCGGCGCAACAGCTCCAGGTACTTGAAGCCCGCCAGCAGCCCCAGGTTGGAGACGATGGACAGCACCACCAGCGTCTTGCGCACGCCGGGCCGCTCCGTGCGCCCCATCCCCTTCACCAGCAGGTGGTCCACCGTCACGCCGGCCAGGAAGATGAACAGCGGCACCAGCCGCACGACCAGCTCGCCGGGCGGCACCCCGCCCACGAACGCCGTCAGCGACACCTGCAGGAACGACACGTAGACCAGCAGGCTGGCCGCGAGCAGCACCAGCATCCGCGGCCAGTAGTACCGGTGCACCGCCCAGTAGAGCGCGAACACCAGGATGACGAAGACGACGTACTGGAGGCTGTGGGACAGCACGGCTCAGGGCGCTCCCGCGGCGGAGGCCGTCGGCTCGCCGCCCTTCTTCGTGGACTCGTACGCCGCCATCAGGTCCTTCACGAACGCGTTCGCCAGCACCGCGTAACCCTGCGGCGTCAGGTGCACGCCGTCCGCGTGGCCCAGCGGCACCGGCCGCCGCTGCCAGCGCTGCATGGACCGCTCACCGCCCATCGCCGCGCGCGCGGACCAGTACGCGCACCCCGCGTCCTTCGCCACCTGCGGCAGCGTGTTCAGCACCTTCGAGAGCGACGGCGCCTCGTCCCACCGGCCGTTCGCGTCCTGCGCCAGCCGGTCCGTGGGGCCGATGAGCAGGCACTCCGCGCCCGTCGCCTTGCGCATGCGCGCAATCAGCGCCGCGTAGTCCTGGCGCAGCCCGTTCGCGTCCAGCTCCGGCAGCTCCGCCTCGTTGGTGCCGTACCAGAACACCAGCAGGTCCGGCCGGCGCGCGGTGAGCTGCGCGTCCATCGCCGCCGCATCCATGTCCCGCGCCGTGAAGGCCGTGGCGCCGGGCAACCCCAGCGCGTCGTACACCAGCCCCGGCGTGTCGTACTCCAGCGACGCGCCCAGCACCGTCGCGCTGCCGCCACCCTCCGGGACCTTCACCTGGACCGAGTGCGCCACGCCCGTCACCGGGAACGAACGGATGCGCACCGTGGGCTGCGTCAGCGGCTCGGGCGGCGGCGCTTCAGGAGCAATCGCCTCGCCGTCCACCGTGATTTCAGGCGCCGCGGCCCCGGGCGCGTCCAGCGCGTACAGGTCCAGCCGGCCCTGGCGGTTCTTGTCCTCCGCGCAGCCGTCACAGAAGGAGATGCCCAGGCTCGCGCCGGGCGCTCCCACCGCGCGGATGCCGGTGAGCCCCCAAATGCTTCCGGAGATGTTTCCGGGGCTGCCTCCGGGCGCGCTCTTCGCGTCCTCCACCGCCCACTCGCCGTCCAGCGTGCGCGTCACGTGCGCCGCCTCCAGCCGGGAGGACGGCTTGCCCGCCGCGATGAAGCCCCGGCCCGCGTCGCCGAAGCGCTTCGTCAGCGCGTCGCGGACCTTGTCGGAGAAGTAGTGCGCCGCCGTGTGCGACGCGCCCAGCTGCGCCATGCCCACGCGCAGCTTCGCGCCGGACTCGCGGCGGGCCAGCGATTCGAACGTGCGGCGCAGCGCCGGGGTCGCGTTCTGAAGGCCGGTGGTGTCCGTGCCCGGGACGCGCGGCGGGTGCGTGCGCGCGAAGGCCCGCTGCAGCGCCAGGTCGAACAGGTGGCCCAGGAGGTTGGAGCCGCGCACGCGCGGGTGCACCAGGTCCTCCAGCATCAGGCCGGCCTCCAGCCACTTGAGCGCGGAGCCCTCGCCGCCCATCGCCGCCAGCGTGTCGTAGAAGGCGCAGCCACCGGCGCGCGCCTCCTCGCGGAACACCTCCGCCACCTCCGCCGAGTGCCGGCGGGTGATGAGCTCGCCGCTCAGCGTGCGCACGCCCGCGTCGATGGGCGACATGACGAGGCACGCCGCGTCCGGCACCGCCGTGCGCACGCGCGACACCAGCTCCTTCATCTGCGAGCGGACCTCGTCCAGCGTGGTGCGCTCGCGCGAGAGGAAGAACGCCTCGTTGCCGCCCACCATCAACACCACCAGCGACGGCTTGCGGTGCTTGAGCTGCGAGCGGAACGCCTGGGGCTGCGCGCGCAGGTACACCTCCGCCATGCCGCCCAACAGGCCCACCGTGTCGTAGACGACGCCCGGCGTGCCCGACTCCACGGACACGCCGTGCAGCTCCGTCTTGCCGCTCGCGGTGAGCGTCAGCGTCTTCGCGCCCTCCGGAATCCTCAGCCGCGCGAAGGCCGCTTCCGCCTTGGGGCCGAACGCGCGCGTCTGGATGCGCTGCGTGTTCTTGCCGTCCACCGCCACCTGCACGGAGCCGTTGGCCGGCTGGGCCAGGAAGAACAGCTCCGCCTCGCGCGCGCCCTCCACGGAGTAGCGCGTGCCCTGCGCGGGGCCGCTCGTGGAGAAGGCCACGCCCGTCCAGCCCACGCGGTCCCTGGGCCAGTGCGTGTCCACCAGCCGCTCCATCTTCCAGCCGTCGGTGCTCGCGGTGCCCGCGCGCGTGGCGCGGCCGGCGCTCGCCAGCCGGTGGATGTAGAGGAAGCCGGGGCCGCCCGAACCGAAGCGCTCCTGGAGCCGGTCGCGCACCACGTCCGTGATGTAGTCGGACGCGATGAGCGAATCGCCCAGGTGCACCACCCGCACCGGCGTGCGCCGCGCGTCCGAGCGCAAGTCTCCCAGCGCCTTCATGAACGGCGCGAGGCCGTCCTCGTCACACGTGCCGTCCGCGCGCGTCTTACGGCAGTTGAGTTCAATGTCCACGTGCTTCGCGCCCATGCGCTCGCGCAGCGCCTCCAGCTCCCGGGCGGTCGCCAGCGTGGGGGCGCTCAGCTCCTCCAGGCCGATGCCGGGCACGGCGGGCGCTTCGCCCACCTGTGGGCCCGCCTGCGGATCGGTGTCGCTGGCGGCGGTGTCCGCTTCCGCGAGCACGGAGGGCGGAGCGTCCGGCGCCATGCTGTCCGCGGGCGGACGCGGGGCCTTCACGCCGCGCAGGGACGCGGGCAGCACGAGCGCCGCCAGCTTGGGCCCGAGCGAACCTTCCTGACGGAGGCTGGGGAGGGGGCGGAACTTCTCCGGCAATGGCGCCAGGGACACTCCCACCGCCAGGAGCACGGTGAAGGCCAGCGTCCATCCGGTGGATGTGGGCTTGAGGCTCAACGCCGGGGCATGAGACTGGCTTTTCGGGGGCGGGTCAAAACTCTGCCCACATTGTCGCGCCCCATCCCTCGGGGGGCAGGCGGCCGGGCCGCGTCCAGATTCCATAGGATGTGCGCGGCCCTTCACCTCGTCGGGCCGGACAGGAGACGGTGAATCATGGGACAGAGCTCAGACTCCTCGAAGACGCCGACCGTGGTGCTGACGAATCCGAAGGGGTTGTTCGACCCGGCGCCCTATGGCTTCTCCCACGTGGCGCAGGTCGCGCCCGGCACCCGGCTGGTCTTCCTGGCGGGGCAGGGGGGAGAGCGTGAGACGGGCGCGCTCGAGCCCGACTTCCGCCTCCAGGTGAGGCAGGCGTTCATGAACGTGCGGACGGCCCTCGAGTCCGTGGGAGCGGGCGTCGGTGACGTCGCCAAGCTCACGATGCTCGTGGTGGACCACACGGAGGAGAAGCTGCGCATCATCGGTCCGGAACTGGACGCGGCCTGGAACGGCGGCATGAAGCCGACCTGCACGCTGATTCCCGTCCCCCGGCTGGCACTGGACGGGATGCTCTTCGAGGTGGAGGCCATCGCGGTCCTGCCAGCCTGAGCGGCGAGCAGCCCCCTTCCTCCGCTGGCGCGACGCGCTATGGTGCGCCGCCGTGCGCGCCAGGCGGTGGCCCGGCGTGCCCCTAGGAGCTCGCACCCGCATATGGCCCTCTATCCCGTCATCATGGCCGGAGGCTCCGGCACCCGCTTCTGGCCGCTGTCCCGCCAGGCCCGTCCGAAGCAGTTCCTCCCGCTGGCCTCCAAGCAGCCGCTGCTCACCGACACCGCCCAGCGCCTCAAGGGGCTGGCCCCGGTGAAGAACACCTTCATCGTGTGCGGCCCCGTGCACGCGAAGACGGCCGCGAAGCTGGTGAAGGGGCTGCCCAAGGGCAACCTCCTGGTGGAGCCCGTGGCGCGCAACACCGCGCCCGCCATCGCGCTCGCCGCGCTCCAGGTGGCCGCGCGCGACCCCCAGGGCGTGCTCGCGGTGCTGCCGTCGGACCATCACGTCGCGGACGTGAAGGGCTTCCAGCGCACGCTCGCGGAAGCGGCGCGCATCGCGGAGGGTGGCCACATCGTCACGCTGGGCATCAAGCCCGCGCGCCCGGAGACGGGCTACGGCTACATCCAGGTCGGTGACGCGCTGGACGGCGGCGGCCGCCGCGTGAAGGCGTTCAGGGAGAAGCCCGACCTCAAGACGGCGCAGGAGTACGTGGCCGGCGGCGACTACCTGTGGAACGGCGGCATCTTCGTCTTCCGCGCGGACGTGATGCTGGAGGCCTTCCAGAAGCACATGCCGGAGATGCAGAAGGGCTTGGACGCGCTCCAGAAGGCCGCGGGCAAGCGCACCTTCCCGGCCGTGCTCAAGCGCGTGTTCCCCAAGCTGCCCTCCATCTCCATCGACTACGGCGTGATGGAGAAGGCGGAGAACATCGCGGTGCTGGACGGCGACTTCGGCTGGTCCGACGTGGGCTCCTTCGCCGCCATCCCGGAGGTGCGCCCCGCGGACGCGCAGGGCAACGTCGTCTCCGGCGACGCGGTGCTGGTGGACTGCACGGGCTGCGTGGTGCTCGCGGACAAGCGCACGCTGTCCGTCGTGGGCCTGCACGACGTGGTGGTGGTGGACTCCGGTGACGCCGTGCTCGTCGTCCCCAAGGACCGCAGCCAGGACGTCCGCAAGGTCGTCGAGGCGCTCAAGGCCAAGAAGCGCACCCGGCTGCTGTAGGCCCGGAGGCGACTTCGCCTCCTGTTTCCCCTCACACATTTCTTCCCGGGGCTCCCTGTCGTTTCTACAGGGGGCCCCGTGCGTTTCGCGGGGGGCGCTGGCACCTGCGGGCGGTTGGAGTGTCGTTGAGGGCACGGAAGCGGCCCCCGGGCATGAGGCGCGGAGGTTGCAAGCCCACCCCGGGTCCGCCCCACTTCCGGGGCGACAGGCGGGGATGGCGATGGGCTGCAAGCGCTGCGTAGGCGACCACCGGAACGACGAGGCGTGCCCCGGCGCACGGCCTGGGGTGCCGGGGGATTCGCTGGAAGGCCAGCGGCACGGGCCGCTGCTCTTGAAGCGCCGGCTGGAAGTGGGGGCGGTGGCGTCGGTGTACCTGGCGGAGTACGTGCCCACGGGGCACCGCTTCGCGGTGAAGGTGCTGCACGCGCACCTGGCGGCCCGTCCCGCCGTGCGCGCCCGGTTCGTCGCGGAGGCGCTGGCGCAGCGCAACGTCGTGCACCGCCACGTGGCGCGCGTGCTGGACGTGCGCCCCGGTCCCCAGGGCCTGCCCTGCGTGCTGATGGAGGCGCCGGAGGGCGAGTCGCTGAGCGCGCTGCCCCTGCCGCTGTCGCCGGCGGAAGTGGGCGAGGTGTTGGAGCAGGCGCTCGCGGGGCTGGAGGCGGCGCACGCGCGAGGGGTGGTGCACGGGGACCTCACGCTGGACTCGATGTTCGTCACGCGCGACGCGAAGGGTGAGCGGCGCGTGCGGGTGCGCGACTTCGGCGCGGGCGCGGTGCGGGAGGCGGCGCTGTCACAGGAGGAGCGCGCGCGGGGCGTGACGGTGGGCTCGCCCACGTTCATGGCGCCCGAGCAGTGCGCGGGGATGGGTGGAAGCCCTCGCGCGGACCTGCACGCGATGGGCGTGGCGGGCTACCTGCTGGTGACGGGCCGGCTGCCGTTCGGGTTGGGGCGCTCCGCGGACGTGACGCTGTTTCCGCCTCACGCCGTCAACGCGAGCGTGCCGCCCGCGCTGTCCACCGTGCTGCTGCGCGCGCTGGCCGCGAAGCCGGAGGACCGGTTCGACAGCGCGTGGGCCTTCCGCGTCGCGCTCGCGGAGGCGCTGGGCATGAAGGCGCCGGTGCGGAGCGCGCCGGCGGATGCGACCGAGGACCTGTCCGACGTGGAGGTGACGGACGCGGGCGAGCCGGGCGCCGTGCTGGAGGCCTCCGCGGCGCACGACGCGGACGACTTCGACATCGTGGAGGACGTGCCGGAGTGGGGCATGGCCGCCACGTCCATGGAGGATGCGGCGGTGCGCGCGGCGGATGGCGCGCCGTCCAACGCCCGCGCCGTTGAAGTGGCCATGCGCGAGGACGTGGCCGCGTTCTGGGCCTCGGCCGTGGCGCTGCTGGGCCCGGTTGAGCCGGAGCCTCCTTCCGCCACGGTGCCTTTGACCGGCGCGTCCGGGGCCGGTTCCCCGGCCTCCGCCGCTTCCGGGGCTCCCGTCCTCCTGGTGCAGCCGGCGGCCCACGCTCCGGCCGCGACCATGAAGCTGGGCGTCGTCGAGGCGAACCCGCTCCAGTCCGCCGCGCCCATCCTGCTGGTGGATCCGGCCTCGCCCCTGGACGTCACGCCCCAGCCGGCGGTGAACCCCACGTCCACGCTGGGCGCCGCGGCCATCCCGTTCATGACCCTGGCGCCCACGGTGATTCCGTCGCCTCTGCCCATTCCGCTCGTGGACGTCGTGCAGGACGCCGCGCCCATCCCGCTGGTGAATGCCGCCGTGCCTCCGCTGGAGGCCTCCGCGCCGCGCACGGACGCGCCCGCGGACCTGCGCGTGCGCCTGGGCCTGACGCCGGGCGAGGTCCTCCAGCCCGTCTCCGTGAGCGACGTCGCCCCCGAGGGCCTCTTCGCCGAGTGCCAGGGCAACCTGCCCCCGCTCGCCGCGCGGCTGACGGTGGAGGTGTCCTTCCGGGGCGAGACGGCCCTGGGCGCCTGCGACGTCGTCCGCCACGTCACCTTCGACGAGGCGCGCACCTGGAACGTGCCCGCCGGCGTCTTCGTCCACTTCTCCGACGAGTTCCCCGCCCTGGGCCGGCTGCTCTCCCGCGCCCTCATGGAGGACGCGGAGCCCGCGCCCGACGCGGAGCTGGCCCGCATGCTGTCCCGCGCGGAGGCCGTGGCCCGGGACCCGTACGCCCTGCTGGGCGCGAAGCACGACGCCGACTTCGGAGACATCCACCGCCGCGCCCAGGCCGCCCTGCGCCGCCTGGTCACCTTCCAGAACCGCCCGCTGCCCACCACGCAGCGCCAGGCCCTGGACGCCCTGCGCGTGCGCGTGCTGGCCGCGCAGCGGATGCTCGGCGACCCGCTCTCCCGCGTGGGCTACGACGCCACCCGGGGCAACCTGGGGGGCCTCGCCCGCTGCGTCGCCGCGGGCGTCCCGGAGCCCACCATGGAGGCCCTGCGCAGCGCCTTCCTGGCCGCCCGGCCGGAGGTGGAGCGCAAGGCCCGCGCCCTGTTCACCCAGGGGCACGCGTTGGAGGTCCAACGGGCCGTCCCGGCCGCGCTGGAGCGCTACGCGGAGGCCCTCAAGCTGGACCCGCTGAACACGTCCTGGCTGAAGCACTACCAGTCCCTGCTGCGGCAGGTGCCGGCAGGCTCCGGGGCCGGGGCCCGGATGCCGGAGGCCATGGCCTGATGGGGGCCATTACCCCTCCCCCGGGGTAGGTTCCGCCCTCCCGGGGCGGCCCGGGCGTTCAACAGTCAGCCGGGCGCGTTCGGGCGTGTGCAGCCCCCGGGGCCCCTCGTGTAGTGTCCGACGCCTTCCGTTACGCCCTCCCGGTTCCTGTCGAGGGTGGGGACACTGCCATGAACGCGCACATCTTCCGCGAGTACGACATCCGAGGTCTGGTGGACAAGGACCTCACCATCGAGGTGGTGGAGCTCCTGGGCCTGGGCCTGGGCACCATGATCCGCCGCAAGGGCGGCACCTCCATCGTGGTGGGCCGCGACTGCCGCGAGTCCTCCACGCGCTTCCGCGACGCGCTCGCCAAGGGCCTCACCGCCACCGGCCTGGACGTCTACGACGTGGGCGTGGTGCCGACGCCGCTGACCTACTTCGCGGCGAACACGCTGCCCGTGGACGGCCTGGCGATGATCACCGGCAGCCACAACCCGAAGGAGTTCAACGGCTTCAAGATTGGCGCGGGCAAGACGACCTTCCACGGCCCCGAAATCAAGGAGCTGCGCCGCCTCATCGAGGCGAAGGACTTCGCGACCTCCAGCAAGCCCGGCAAGGTCACGCCCTACGACATCATCACGCCCTACAACCACTTCATCCGCCAGACGGTGAAGGTGGGCCGCAAGGGGATGAAGATCGTCATCGACGCGGGCAACGGCACGGGCGGCGCCATCGCGGTGCCCCTGTTCGAGAGCATGGGCTTCGACGTGGTGCCCCTGTTCTGCGAGATGGACGCGGACTTCCCCAACCACCACCCGGACCCCACGGTGGTGGAGAACCTCCAGGACCTCATCAAGAAGGTGAAGGAGGTCAAGGCGGAGGTGGGCATCGCCTACGACGGCGACAGCGACCGCATCGGCGTCATCGACGACCAGGGCAACGTGCTCTGGGGGGATCAGCTGATGGTGCTCTTCAGCCGCTACGTGCTGAAGGAGTCCCCGGGCGCGGCCATCATCGGCGAGGTGAAGTGCAGCTACACGATGTACGACGACATCGCGAAGCACGGCGGCCGTCCCATCATGTGGAAGGCGGGCCACTCCCTCATCAAGTCGAAGATGAAGGAGGAGCACGCGGAGCTGGCCGGCGAGATGAGCGGCCACATCTTCTTCAAGCACCGCTACTTCGGCTTCGACGACGCGGTGTACGCGTCCGCGCGCCTGCTGGAGATTCTGACGCACGAGAAGCAGTCCATGTCGCAGCTGCTCTCCGACGTGCCGAAGACCTTCGCCAGCCCGGAGCTGCGCTTCGACACCACGGAGGAGAAGAAGTTCGCCATGGTGAAGCGCGCCACGGAGATCCTGCGCGACGCGGGCCACAAGGTGGTGGACGTGGACGGCGTGCGCGTGACGTTCCCGGACGGCTGGGGGCTCATCCGCGCGTCGAACACGCAGCCCATCCTGGTGCTGCGCTACGAGGCCAGCACGGAGGCGCGCGTGAAGGAGATCCAGGCGCTCATCGAGAAGACGGTCGCCCAGGCGCAGAAGGAAGTCGGCGCTTAAGCCTTCGGCGCTCCACGCGAAGCACGCACGTAAGGGAAGGAACTGGCCATGCCGACGCTGGGAATCGACCTGGGCGGAACGTTCGCCCGGGCCGCGGTGGTGGATGGGAAGGGCGCGATCCTCGCGAGCGCCAAGGTGGCGTTGCAGGACCGCAAGCCGCCAGGCGTGGTGGAGACCATCGCCCAGGCGGCGGAAGAGGCGGTGAAGACGGCCGGGGTGAAGGTGGAGGGCTGCGGCGTGGGCGCGGCCGGGCAGATCCACAAGGACTCGGGCGTCATCTCCGTGGCGCCCAACCTGGGCTGGCGCGACGTACCGTTTGGCCAGATGCTGACGAAGCGGCTGGGCTTCGCGGTGAAGGTGGTGAACGACCTGTCCGCGGCGGCGTGGGGCGAGCTGCACGCGGGCGCGGGCCGTGGAGCGCAGGACATCCTGGTGGTGTTCGTGGGCTCCGGGGTGGGCAGCGCCATCATCGCGGACGGGCGGCTGGTGAACGGCGGCGGTGGCGTGGCGGCGGAGCTGGGCCACATCAAGGTGGTGCCTGGCGGCCGGCTGTGCGGCTGCGGTGAGCACGGCTGCCTGGAGGCGTACGCGGGCGGCCACAACCTCATCGCGCAGACGAAGGAGCTGCTGGCGTCGGGCAGCTCGCGCGTGCTGGAGCAGCTGACCCAGGACGACCCGGACACCATCACGCCGGTGACGCTGGAGACGGCGGCGGACGCGGGCGACGCGAAGGCCAAGGAGATCCACGACCGCGCGGGGCAATTCCTGGCGCTCGCGGTGGCCAATTACGTGACGGTGCTCAACCCTTCACGACTGGTGGTGGGGGGCGGCGTGCTGATGCACTGCCCGGGGCTCAAGCGGAAGGTGCTGGACGGCGTGCAGCAGTGGTCGTCCCGCGTGTCGCGCGAGGGCCTGCTCATCGCCGACGCGGAGCTGGGCGACGACAGCGGCATCATCGGCGCGGCGCTGCTGGTGAAGTGAAGCACCCGGCGCGGGGAGTGCGCTCCCCCGCGCCTGTCTTCGGGACGGCCTACGGCTTCCCGGGAGCTTGAGGCGCGGTGAAGCCCAGCCGCGCGATGCGCCCCTCCTCACCCACGGCCCAGGCGGTGTCGCGCGTGCGAGGCGGCGTGGACACGGCGTGGAAGCCGGTGGGGTCCAGCGGCTCCCACGTCCTGCCGGCGTCCTTCGACACGTCCGAACCCGTGGGCCCTACGGCGACGAGCCACATCTTGCGCTCGCGCGTGAGCGGGGCCACGCAGGAGCGGTAGCCCCCGGGCGGCTTGCCGGGCACGGTCCACTGGCGCTTGCCCGCGTCCAGCGTGAGCGCCGCGTTGCCCGTGGCCACCTCCGGCTGCTTGTAGTTGCCGCCTACGGCAATGCCCGCCATCGGGCTCCAGAAGTAGAGCGAGAACACGCCCGCCCCCTCACCGGTGGCCAGCGGCGTGGGCGCGATGCCCCACGTCTTGCCCCGGTCCGCGGAGTGGAGCACGCGCGCGATGGAGCCCCCCAGTCCGAACCAGACCTCGGACTTGCCGTATACCGCGATGCTCGTGCCGCTGGCGGCGAAGCCCGCCTCACCCGCGAGCGCGGCCGGGAGCGCGCCTTCCGGCACGGGCTTCCACGTCGCGCCGCCGTCCTCCGTGGTGATGACGACGAAGTGGCCGTCCACCGGGTCGCTGAACGCGATGCCGTGCTTCTCGTCCCAGAAGGCCATGCCGTTGAAGAAGGCCCCGGGCACGGCGTTGGTGAACTGGAGCGTCCAGTGCGCACCCCCGTCCGTGGTCTTGTAGATGCGCGACTTGTCACCCGCGCCAATGGACAGCACGTACGCGGTGCGGTCGCTGAAGGCATCCACGTCGCGGAAGTCCAACCCCTCCGCGCCCGGCACCGGCGCCTGCTTCCACGTCTTCCCGCCGTCCGTGGTGCGCACGACGGTGCCCTTGTCCCCGCTGGCCCACGCGACGCGGCCGTCCACCGCGCTCACCCCGCGCAGGCGCACCGTCGTCCCGCTCGCCTGCGGCTCCCACTTCATGTCCGCGCTCCCCAGGGCCAGCCATGTCGCCAGCCACACCGCTCCCATCGTCATGTCCCGGTGCCTCCCGCGTGTTCGTCCACGAGTGACGACGCTAGCCGAAGGCGGCCGGTCAGCGCCGCGCGGCGGTGCTCGCGGCGTCGGGGAGCGACGCATCCTCGGGCAGGGACTCGATGCGGCACTTGTCCAGCAGGGGGCCGCAGGCTCGGTCCAGGTCGCCGCGCGTGTCGCAGCCCGGGCGCTCCTCGCAGGTGTCCGGCAGGAAGGCCCAGACGAACTGGAGCACGTTGCCGTCCCGGCCCTCCGGCAGCGCGGCGAGGAAGTCCTGCTTGCGGTCCTGGAGCAGGCGCGCCAGGTGCACGGTCTTGTCCTCCAGCTTCACGTGGCGCGCATCCCCCATGTAGCGGCGGCTGGCGTCGTTGAGCTGGGCGTCCAGGAACTCCGGCTGGTAGGGCGCGCCGTCCAGCCGGGGCCCGCCCCGCGTCCCCCGGAAGAGGGCGAAGTGCACGCGAGGGTCCGCGTACTCGCCGAAGAGGATGCGCTGCTCCATGGCCCACAACGTCAGCCGCTCACCGCCCACCGGCCACGCGTGGCTCCAATAGAAGCCGCCGAACCAGGACGCCCCCACGCCGTCCGGGTAGCGCTCCACCAGCTGCATCAGCACCAGCGCGTTGTACGCGTTGATCCAATACGCCAGCCGGTCCTCGGGCGACGGGAACAGCTCCGGCTGGCGGTGCGGTGACACCGCCGCGAGCGACGCGACGAAGCGCTCCAGGGCCGGGCGGTCGCGCGACAGGCCCTCGAAGTCCAGGTCCCCGCTGGGGCGCACGTGGCTCAGCGCCTGCGCGTAGTCCGCGTAGCCGAAGGGCCCGGCCACCTGGGGCACCGGCGCCGGCAGCGCGCCGCCCACGTACAGCCCTGCTCCCACGGCGAGCGCCACCAGCACGGCCAGGAGGGCCGCCACGGGGAACCAGCGCGCGCGGTGGCGGGAAGGGACGGGGGCATTCACGGCCCGGCAGTCTATGCCACCCGCGCGGCCCGGCTCCCACCGTTCAGGCCCTGAGAGGACCCACCCGGGGTCCGACGCGACAGGCCGCTATACTGCCGGCGCCATGGAGCCTACCCCCGACGTCGTCAGGCACTTCCATCCGGTGCTCCCCTCCCGTCAGCTGCGCCGCCAGCCCGTCCGCGTGGAGCTGGCGGGCCATGCGTACGCGCTCTTCCGGGACGCCTCCGGCCAGCCCGCGGCGCTGTCGGATGCGTGTCCCCACCGCTTCGCGCCGCTGTCGAAGGGCACCGTGACGAAGGAGGGCCAGCTCCAATGCCCGTACCACGGCTGGCGCTTCGACGCGCGAGGACAGGGCTTCAACCCCAGCCAGCCGGAGCTGCGCCACTGCGAGGCGAAGAGCTTCCAGGTGGTGGAGCGCCACGGCTACCTCT
Organism: Corallococcus exercitus; assembly: GCF_042231735.1. Taxonomy (GTDB): domain Bacteria; phylum Myxococcota; class Myxococcia; order Myxococcales; family Myxococcaceae; genus Corallococcus; species Corallococcus exercitus_B. The sequence continues at coordinate 5,691,308 of NZ_CP102577.1, read as the reverse complement.
GGCTCGGGCACGCGAGCACGCCCGTGTCCGCGATGCCGGAGCTCTCCGGCGGGGACTACGTCTTCGGCGGGACGTTCTCCACGCTGTTCCAGGCGCCGCTGCACGTGGCGCTCGACAACTTCAGCGAGGACGAGCACACGCCCTTCGTCCACACCCGGCTGGGGTGGAGCGGCGCGCAGGCGGGCGCGGTGGAGTTCGAGGCGCACAACCACGAGGACCACACGGAGGTGCACTACCGCGCCCCGCAGCGGCCCGCGCCCATCATGCGGCTGCTCATGGTGGGCAAGGGGGACGTCTTCCACAACGACTGGGTGACGCGCTTCGACCCGGTGCGCAGCGTCTACACCGTGAGCTGGAGACGGCCCGACGGGACGCCGCGCCCCTTCACCACGCAGGCGCACATCTTCTTCGTGCCGGAGACGGCGCGCACCACGCGCCTGCACGTCTTCTCCTTCCTGCGCACCACGGTGTCCGCGCTGAGGCCCCTGCTGCCGGTGGCGGCGAAGGCCGCGCTGGGCCTCACCTGGTGGGAGGTGCGCGACGACGCGCGCTTCATCCCCACCGTGGCGGACACGCCCTACAGCCACAAGGGCATGCGGCTGGACAAGTACGACAAGCCGCTCGTGCACCAGCGCAAGCTCATGGAGCGCATCTACTACGCGCACGACGCGCACGCGCCCGCGGGGCCGGCGCTGCCCCGGGTCCGCGACGCCACGGGCACCTGAGCGTCAGGCGCGCCGTCGCATCGCGAGGACCGCTGGGCCGTCAGTGCATCGGCGCGGGTTCCTCGTAGGAGGGCACCGTCTCCCCGGTGCGCGCCTCGTAGGCGTTGCAGCCGCTGTCACCGGAGACCACGAGCGCGAACTGCTTGAGCTCCGGCTGGTTGCAGCTCTGCGTCTCGTTGTCGCTCGGCTCGTCGCTGTTGCCCGCGAAGAAGCGACAGTTCTTGCAGTTGCCCCAGGATGCGTCCGCCATGGTTCCCTCCTCGTGGAACGGGTCCGTAAGAGGAGGGTGGGGCCGGTGACGGACCCCCACAACGCAGCACCTGCTTCCCGCCCGGGAGGGCAGGGGACCCGGCGCCCTGGGGGAGGCGCCGGGAATTCCACTCCACCCGCGCCTACTGCTGGGGCACGGGCTGCTGCTGCGGCGCCGGCTGCTCCTGGGCGGGCTGCTGCGCCGGCGGGGCCGCCTGCTGCTGCACGCCCGCGCCGGGCTGCGCACCCAGGGAGGCCGCGTCCTTCTTCACCGAACCGGACTCGAAGGAGCCCAGCGAGTTGAGCAGGCGCAGCGCGGCGAGCGACGCCTGGAGGCGCTCGGACACGAAGCCCACTTCCGCGTTGGTGAGCGCGGTGTTGGCGTCCGCGACCTCCAGGTAGGTGGCGACGCCCGCCTTGAAGCTCACGTCCGTCAGGCGGTTGGACTCGCGCGCCAGCTCCAGGGCCTCCTCGGCCTTGGCGCGGTTGGCCAGCGCGTTCTCCAGGTCCAGCTTGGAGCGGCGCACCTCTTCCTTCACGCGGGCCTGCGCCAGCGTCTGGGTGACGGTGGCCTCGCGCACGCGGGACGAGGCCTCGGAGAGGTTCGCCTCACGCAGGCCGCCGTCGAACAGCGTCCAGCTGGCGCCGAAGGTGATGGCCCACGTCCTGTTGGAGCCGGCGAAGCCCGCCGCGTTCGCGATGCGGTACGCGCCCGTGACGCCCAGCGTGGGCAGGTAGCTCAGGAGCACGCCCGTCTTGTTGATGCGGGTGAGCTTCAGGCCCACTTCGGCGGCCTGCACGTCCGAGCGCTCCTGGATGGCCTGGTCGACCAGGTCGTCCGGCGACGCCTGCGCGGGCACCGTCGGCTCCGGCGGCGGGGCCAGGTCGAAGTCCGGCTCCCGCTGGATGAGCGTGCCCAGCGCCAGCTTCAGGCCCGCGAGCGCGTTCTTCGCGCGCACCAGGTCCTGCTCCGCGCGCGAGCGGTCCAGCTGGGCGCGAAGCAGCGCCACGCGCGTCACCGTGCCCGCGTCGAACCGGGCCTGGGTGTCCTTCTCCCGCGCCTGGTTCAGCTCCAGCAGCCGCTCCTGCGCGCGCAGGGCTTCCTGCTGCGCCGCGGCGCCGTAGTACGCCTGCGCCACGCCGAAGAGCACCTGCCGGCGCGCCGTCTGCGTGTTGAGCTCCGCCAGCCGCACGGCCTTGTAGGAGGCCGCGATGCCCGCCCACAGCTGCGGCGCGATGAGGGCCTGCCGCACCTCCGCCTGCGCACCCTGCTGGATGAGCGGCTGGATGGTGATGGGGTCCGGACCGAGGACGCCTCCCGGGATGACGGCCGCCACGTTGTTGCGCGTGATGGACGCACCCACGCTGATGGTAGGCAGGTAGCCCGCCCACGCCCGGCGCGTCGCGAGCGACGCCTGCTCGAAGCGCTCCTGGGCGATCTTCAAATCGAGGTTCTGCTGGCGCGCCGACTCCAGCGCCTCATCCAGCGTCAGTACGGGCGCCGCGGCCAGGGTGGCCGACAGGGACAGCGCCAGAAAGGTACTCATACCGCTCGACCTCCTCACCGACCCGCGGGAGCGCGAGGCGGATCCGTCCAATGGACGACTGTGTTGCGTCCTCTACCCGACCTGGGGGCGGCGTTGAAGTAATCCGCACTGTCGGATGTTGGAATATGCGGAATGTAGTACCGGTCAATGGTTGATGATGTCAATTGTTTATGTGCGCCCGATGAATTAACGTAAATTCACTATGAACGGTTTCAACGACGGTCCCAGCGAGCAGGTGATGCGTCGGCCGGCGTCCCCCGGTGGCCCGGCCGAGAGCGAGAGTGGGCTCCCCGAGCAGGCGTGGACGCTCCTCTTCGAGCTGCTGCACACGCACATGCGCAACTTCCCCGCCCTGGCGGCGGAGTTCGACCTGTCCCCGGTGCAGGCGCACGTGCTGCGGCAGCTGGGCGAAGGAGCGCTCGCGATGAGCACGCTCGCCAACTACCTGTCGTGCGACGCGTCCAACGTGACGGGGCTGGTGGACCGGCTGGAGGCGCGCGGGCTGGTGGAGCGCAAGAGCAGCGAGCAGGACCGCCGGGTGAAGATGCTGGTGCTGACGGAGGCCGGCGCGGAGCTGCGCGGCCGGCTGATGGCGCGGCTGAGCGCGCCGCCGCCCCTCATCGCCGCGATGCCGGACGAAGACCTGGCGGCGCTGCGCGACATCATGCGTCGCGCGCTCAAGACGCAGTAGCGCGTGCGGGCGCCCCAGTCCTTGGCGCGCCCGGACTTCTCAGTCCAGCAGGAAGGTGTACGAGTACTTCATCTCCGTGGCCACCGCCTCGCCGCCCTTGATGGCGGGCTTGAAGCGGAAGCGCCGGATGGCGTCGCGCGCGGCCTCGTTGAGGCCGTAGCCGGGCCCGGAGATGACCTTCACCTGGGTCACCTTGCCGTCCGCGTCGATGGTGATGGACAGCGTGACGGTGCCCTCGATGCCCGCGCGGCGCGCCTCGTCCGGGTAGGGAATCTTCACCTCGGACGCGACCGAGGGCTCCGAGTCCACCTGGTACACGGGCACGTACTTCGGCGCGGAGTAGCCCTTCACGTCCTGGGGCGCCTTCGCGGGGCCGTTGGCCTTGCCATAGGCGGTGTTGCCCACGGGCGCGGCGAAGGAGCCCGCGCTGGTGGTGGACGACATGGTCATGCCCACCACCAACGGCGGCGGCCTGGCGGAGGGCGGCGGCGGCGTGTCGTTGGGGGGCGGCGGGGCCTCCGTCGGGGGCGGGGGCTTGGGCGCCTCCGCGACCTTGATGGGCGGCGGCTTCACCGGCTTCACCTTCGGGGGCGGCGGAGGCTTGGGCTCCTCCTTCTTCTCCTCCGGAGGCGGCGGGGGCGGCGGCTTCTGCACCTCCACCATGACCATCTCCACGGGCTTCTGGAGGGGCGCGAGCTTGCGGCCCTCCAGGGTGGAGAGCAGCCCGAAGCCCACCCCGTGCAGCGCGAGCGACACGAGGAGGAACACGAGCACGAACCGCGTGGAGCGGTCGCGTTGAGGGATGGGGTCGAGGACCGCCTGGCTCATCTTCGCTCAGCCTCGTGTCAGGGCGTGGCGGGCGCGGCCCGGGCGGGGGCGGCGTCCTTCTCGATGTTGAGGGCGAACTTCGCGATGCCCTGGCCCTTCACCACGTCGATGAGGCGCATCACGCGGCCGTAGGCGAGCGTCTGGTCCGCGCTGATGATGGCGCGCGTGTCCTTGTCCTTGGCCACGGCCTCCGTCACGCGGCGGGACAGGTCCGCCTCCGTCACCTCCGCGCCGTCGAAGTAGAGCTTGCCCTCCTTGTCGAGGACGACGTTCACCAGGCCCTGCACCGTCTCACCGCCGTTGGCGGCGCGGGGCAGGTCCACCTCCACCGTCTCGCGGACGATGAAGTTCGCGGTGACCATGAAGATGATGAGCAGCACCAGCACCACGTCCACCAGCGGGGTGACGTTGATGCCGGAGATTTCCTCGTCGCTGTCGTTCGCGCCGCCGGCCATGGGCTAGTTGCCTCCCGCGGCGCCCGGCTTGCGCGCCTTCATGGCACCCACGAGCGCGTGGCCCAGGGCGGTGGTGCGGCTGGTGAGCGTCTTCAGCTGGCGGTTGAAGACGTTGAAGGCGACGACGGCGGGGATGGCGACGGCGAGGCCCACGGCCGTGGCGACGAGCGCTTCGGAGATGCCGGCCATCACCGTCTGCTGCATGGCGCCGCCCTTGGCGTTCATGGCGCCCAGGTCGTTGAAGGCCTTGATGATGCCGAGCACCGTGCCGAACAGGCCGATGAACGGGGCGTTGTTGCCCAGGGTGCCCAGGATGGACAGGCCGCGCTCGTACTGGGGGCGCTCGCGGGCGACGGTGGACGCGATGACCTGCTCCACGGTGTCGGGGCCCTGCTGCGCGGAGGCCAGGGCCTCGCGGATGACGGCGGCCTCCATGCCCTTCTGGTTCTTCACCTCACCGGCCACGGCGTCGAACTCGCCGCGCGCCAGCCGCACCGCCAGCGCCTCCGAGTTGGGCAGCCGGTGACGCGAGAAGTAGACCGTGCGCTCCAGCATCACCGCGATGGAGACGATGGAGAGGATGACGAGCAGCCAGAGCACCCACTCGGCGCTGCCCAGCGTCACCCCGAGCAGCTTGCCGCTCAACCAGCCGAGTTCGGGGTGGGCCGCCTGGGCCAGGAGGAAGAAGGACGTCATGTGGGAAATGCCCGGTTCAAGAGTGGGACCGCGTCAACGCGCGGCGCAGTCTCTTGTTCCCCCCAACTCAAAAGTCAAATGGAACGGTCTTCAGTTCACCCGGGTGTCGCGCGCTGGTGGACGGGCGTGGCGGCGGGAGGGCGTGGATGTCGGATGGCCAGCACCACGTGCGCCGGCAGGGCAGGCGTTGGAGCGCCTGCCCCGCGTCCCGGATTCTCAGGGCCTGCGAGCCGGGCTGGTGGTCTGCGCGGGGTCGCGCTCCACGACGGGGCCGAGGATGGCGTCGATGCGGCGCAGCAGCTCCGCGTCCAGCTTCACGCCGGTGGCCTTCACGTTGTCGAGCACCTGCTCCGGCTTGGAGGCGCCAATGATGGCGGAGGCGACGCTCTTGTTCTGGAGCACCCACGCGACGGACAGCTGCGCGAGCGACAGGCCGGCCTCCTGGGCCAGCGGCTTGAGCTGCTGGACGCGGGTGAGCACGTCGTCGGTCATGAAGCTGGTCATGAACTGCGCGCCCTGCTGGTTGGCGGCGCGGGTGTCCGCGGGCGGGGGCTTGCCGGGGAGGTACTTGCCGGTGAGCACGCCCTTGGCGAGCGGGGACCAGACAATCTGGCCCAGGCCTTCGGCGTCGGAGGTGGGGATGACCTTGGACTCGATGACCCGCCAGAGCATGGAGTACTGGGGCTGGTTGGAGATGAAGGGCACGCGCAGCTCGCGGGCGAGCCTGGCGCCGGCGGAGATCTGCTCGGCGGTCCATTCCGAGACGCCGATGTAGAGGGCCTTGCCCTGGCGGACGATGTCCGCGAACGCGAGCATGGTCTCCTCCAGGGGCGTCTCCGCGTCGAAGCGGTGGGCCTGGTAGAGGTCCACGTAGTCCGTCTGGAGGCGGCGCAGGGAGCCGTGGATGGATTCAATGATGTGCTTGCGCGACAGGCCGCGGTCGTTCTGGCCGGGGCCGGTGGGCCAGTAGACCTTGGTGAACAGCTCGTAGCCTTCGCGGCGCTGGCCCTTGAGGGCGCGGCCGAGGACGGCCTCGGCCTTGGTGCCGGCGTACACGTCGGCGGTGTCGAAGGTGGTGATGCCCGTGTCGAGCGCCGCCCTCACGCACGCGATGGCGGCGTCCTCCTCCACCTGGGAGCCATGTGTGAGCCAGTTGCCGAAAGAAATCTCGCTGACCTTCAGACCGCTGCGGCCAAGGAATCGGAAGTTCATAGGGGGCGGCAGCGTAATCGCCGCCTCCTGGGGTCGCACGGGTTCAGGAGAAGCAGCGGTGGAACCACGCCACGAAACGTTGAGCTTCGGGCGAGTCGTGGCTCAGGACCTTGCTGGCGAGGGCGACGCCGAAGGGGAGGCCTGGGTCCAGCTGCCACGCCAGCCATGCGTGGAGGGCGCCCTTCACGTGGTCCTGGGGACGTAGTGGGGCGCCTTGATTCAGCGCATCCGTGGTGGTTGTTCGTGCGTGGGGCCAGAGTGCGTCACCGGCAGGAACGAGCTTCTCGATGAACTCTTCAATACGGCCGGGCTGGGAGTTGTCTGGCATGACCCAGATGCCCAGGCGAGAGTTGGGGCGCAATCCCGACAGGAGCGTGCCGCCGGGCTCGGGTGCATCTGGAACCGCGATGTTGAGTTGTTCGAGGCAGGTCTTGAGCTGGTGCCAGCGATTGTATGGAGGCAGGTCCGCGTCGAAGACCAGCGCAAGACGGTCATAGGTCTTGAGCGCGGTCGATAGGAGCGTCCGGTCGAGTAGCTTCTCCACGCCACCTACGTCCTCGACGTATGGACGCGTGAGCTTCACGTCGTCCCAGTCGTAGCCGTGACGCCTCAAGAGGTGAACGAGGGTGTGCTTGTCGTCCGGCCCCTCGACCATCAAGCGATAGGGGCTCTTGATGGACGGTGGGCTCACCGAATCTCCATCTCATGCTGAGCAGCGGCAAGCAGTTCGTCCGCTGAGTAGGGGACGTTGTGCTCCGCGTTCCGCTCAATACGGTGGACGGAGATGATCTCCCGGAGGTCCCGCTGTTCCTCGTAGAGCGATGCCAGGGCCCGGACGCAATCCAGGCTGTGCGTCGTCGCGAGAACCTGGACATTCAGCCGCTTCGCCGCTTCAGTTACGAGCCGCCACATCTTCACCATCACGGAGTGATGGAGACCCGTGTCGATTTCGTCGACGAGGAGATAGCCGCCCGCTGCCTTCACTAGACTCAAGCTCAGGGACATGAGGCGTTTGATGCCCTCGCCCATGCTCCCAAGCGGAATGCGCTGATCTGAACCCTTCAGCTTGACGAAGATGCTCGCGGACGGGGAAGTGTTCCTTCCCGCAAGCGCTGCGATTCGATCGAGTCCTGGCTCGATGATTCGCAGGACATCAACGACTCGGTCTTCTTCCGGTGTCAGAACGACGCCGTCCCATAGATTGCTAAGGTGAGGGATTCCCGGAGCCGTCGTCTCGATGAAGCTAACAGGCCTGGTCTCTGGGCGGTCCTTCTTGCCTCGAACAGCGCGACCCGCCAAGCCTCCCCATTTGACCCCTTGCTCCATCAATCTGAAAGCCGTTGGCTCGAATTGATCACTTTCGAGGACAAGGCTTAAGGGACCTTCGGGAGAAGGGGGGCGCTGGAGGTCGATGACATCTGCTGCCGCTATTGATGGGTCGTTCGTGACGAGCGTTTCGATCCTTCCGCGGAAGTATCGTGCTTCGGGACCTGCTGCGTTGATTTGGAAGTGCGCGTCGTGAGCGAGCGCGTGCCCGAAGAAAAAGTGAGAGACGATGACGCGATCGTTCAGGTCGATTGCCTCGTCACGGACTTCGGTTTCCTCACGCCGAAGAGGACTTCGAGCAAGAACCGAGGGGCCACCCCCGGCGAGCACCAATTCCGCAGCCTCCAATACGGACGTCTTGCCCGTGTTGTTGGCGCCCACCAGCAGGCTGACGCGGGTCAGTCCCTCGACTGAGAGGTTCCGAAGGGAGCGGAAGTTCTGGATCCGCAGGGACGTCAGCATGGGAGGGCTCCGGCAGCGGCAGGCTCCGTTCCTCTAGCACAGGGGAACCGGCCACGGATTCTCATGACGCAAGAGGCTGGTCGCTCCGTCCTCCCGACCGTCCGCGGCGGGATTCGACCGTTCCCGGGCGTCGCTTGTGAACGGTGGGCCGGGTGTCCGACACTGGCTTCCACGCATGGCCGCCAGTGACGAACGCCGCTTCCAGTCCCTCGTGCTCGCGCCCATCCGGCGCGTGCAGCGGCGGCTCAACGCGGTCGCCTGGACTGGCGCGGGCATCGCTCCCGTCTGGGCCACCGCCACCGCTTGCGTGCTGTTCCGGCTGCTGCTGCGCGACCTGGCTGTCTGGGCCGTGCCTCCGCTTGTCATCGCGGGCCTTGTCTGGTGGTTCGTTCGCGCCCGTTCTCGCGGCGTGTCGCTGGAGTACGCGGCGGTGCTCGCGGACCGCTCCGCCAACGCCGGTGGCCTGCTGCTCACGCGGCTGGAGCGCCCGGTTGGCGAATGGGAGCTGAGCCTCAACCAGTTCGCCCGGCAGGTGAAGCCTCCGGACGTTCCCTGGCGCCGGCCCGTGGGCGCGCTCCTGGGGGCGCTGGTGTTCCTTGCCGTGGGGTTCCTCGTTCCGCTTCCGGCGCTGCGCGCGTCGAACATCAACGCCGCCGCCGCGACCCAGGTTGCCGCCGTGCAGGCGCAGGCCGAGGCCCTGGCTCGCGAGGAGCCCCTGGGCCCCGACGTCGAGGAGGAGCTGCGCCGGCTGTCGGAAGAAGTCGCCCAGGGCCGCTTCGACTCCGCGGACTGGGAGGCCGCCGATGCCCTGGAGCAGCGGCTCGCCGAACGCGCCTCCGAGGCCGCCGCCGAGCTCAACCGCGCTTCCGAGGCCGCCGCGGAGCTGGAGGATGCGCTCGCCGCCGCCGGGAGTGCCGAGTCCGCCACCCGTGAGCGCGAGTCGCTGGAGCAGGCCCTGATGGCGCTCGATGCTCGCGCCAGCGGGAGCGAGGAGGACTCCGCCGCCGGGGAGCAGGAAGGCCCCGCGTCCGAGCGCAGCTCGCAGGGGCAGGGCGCCGGTGAGCAGGGCGGCGACAAGCAGGGCTCGCAGGGGCAGCGCGCGGGCGAACAGGGTGGCGACCCGCAGGGCTCGCAGCAGCAGGGCGCGGGTCGTGAGGCCCAGGCCCGCGCTTCCGCCCGTGCCCAGGCCTCCGGCTCGCCGGATCAGATCGCCGACCTGCGCCGCACGCTGGAGCGGCGGCAGCAATCGCTGGCCCAGCGCTTCGGCGAGGAGAACGCCTCACGCGGGAACCGGGGCGCCCAGGCCCGGCGTCCCACCCGGCGTCAGCAGTCGTCCGGACAGGGGCAGGGACAGAAAGGCCAGAAGGGACAAGGCCAGGGCCAGGACGGGCAGGGCGAGGGCGAGGAGGGCGACGGCGAGGGACAGCAGGGCAGTAGTCAGCACGCGAGCCGGAACACGCGGCAGGGCGATGGCGCGGGCGTGGGCCGGGGCGGGGAGAGCCAGCCGCTCGTCTTCGGCGGCGAGGCGGAGATGGATCCGGAGCGGCTCGCGTTCCAGCCGCTGCCGGAGGGACATGGCGGCGAGGCGGAGGAGCTGTGGGGCCTTCGCGCCGCGGATCCGCAGGCCCGGACGGGGCAGGCGGGGGCGGTGGGCGCGAAGGGCACGGGCGCGAAGGGCGATGCGACGGCGGGGCCGACCTCCGGTCCGCTGCTGCCTCGCAACCGCGACCTGGTGAAGCGGTACTTCGGTGGTCCGTAGGTAAGAAGGGGGAACGACGTGGCAGCGGAGCTTTTGAGTCCCGCCGAGGCACAGGGCGCGGCGGACGTGGCCTCCCGGCTCAAGGCCGGGCTCAACCAGGTGATGCTCGACCAGGAGGCGGTCGTCGAGCAGGTCGTGACGGCGGTGCTCGCCCGGGGCCACGTGCTCCTGGAGGGCCTGCCCGGCCTGGGCAAGACGGAGCTGTGCAAGGCCCTGGCGCGGCTGCTGTCGCTGCCCTTCCGCCGCATCCAGTTCACCCCCGACCTCCTGCCCGGCGACATCACCGGCACCTACGTGCTGGAGGGCGAATCGCGCCGCGACTTCGTCTTCCGCGAGGGCCCCCTCTTCGCGAGCCTCGTCCTCGCGGATGAGATCAACCGCTCCAGCCCGAAGACGCAGTCCGCGCTGCTGGAGGCGATGCAGGAGCGCTCGGTGACGGTGCTGGGCCAGACGCGGCCCCTGCCCGACCCGTTCTTCGTGCTCGCCACGCAGAACCCCATCGAGCTCGAAGGCACGTATCCGCTGCCCGAGGCGCAGCTGGACCGCTTCCTCTTCCGCATCCTCGTGCCGCCCGTGGGGGCGAAGACGCTGCGCACCCTGCTGACCACGCGCGTGCGCGGCGCTCCTCCCTCGCTGGAGCCGGTGCTGGACGCCGAAGGGCTGTCGCGCCTGTTCGCCGCCGTGGACCGCGTGCACCTGCCCGGCCCGGTGGCGGACTTCATCGGCCGGCTGGTGGAGGCGTCCGACCCGCGTCAGCCCTCCGCCCCTGAACCCGTGCGCCGCTTCGTGCGCTTCGGCGCGAGCCCCCGCGCCGCGCTGGCCCTGGCCTCCGCGGGCCGGGCACGCGCGCTGCTCGATGGCCGGCCCAACGTGGGCTTCGACGACGTGGTGGCCGCCGCGCCCGCCGCCCTCAACCACCGCCTGGTGCTGGCCTACGAGGCGTCGCTGGAGAAGGTGTCCGCGCCGGACGTGGTGCGCGAGCTGCTCAAGGCCATCTCCGAGGTGCCCCGTGGCTAGCCGCGTGTCCCTGGCTGGCGCCGTGCTCCTGGGGGCCCTGCTCTGGACGGGCCAGCCGGGCGTTCCCGGCGGGACGGTGGCGTTCGCGACCAGCCCGGGGATGGTGGAGGTGGAGGCGGTGGCTGCGCCGGCGGCGACGACGCCGGTGGCGGTGGAGGAAGCGCGGGAGAAGGAGCCCGAAGGCAGCGGCTACCGCGAGGTGGTGGAATCGGCGGAGAGCTTCCCCGACAAGGGCGAACTCAAGGCCACCCTGCGCTCCGTCACGCTCGTGCCCAACCGGGGCTACACGCCGCTCCAGGTGACGGTGCACAACACCGGCGCCCAGCCGCGTCCGGTGCGCCTGTCCATCCACTCGCAGGGGCGCGTCGTGGAGCGCTCGCTGCAGCTGGCGCCTCGTGAGCGCACCGTCACCTGGCTGCTGCTGCCGGCGGACCTGCAGTCGGGGACGCTCCAGATGGATTCACCCGGCATGGACACCGCGTCCCAGGGCTTCTACCTGGACGGCTACCGGGGCTCGCGCGTGATGGTGCTGGGCGACGTGAAGGCCTTCGAGAAGGCGACGGGCCTGACCCGCGCGGAGGAGAACACGGAGCCGCTCGTCGCCACGCGCTTCGTGGAGCCGCGCATCGCGCCTCGGGAGCTGGCGGCCTACGCGGGCTACGACGCGGTGCTGGTGGCGGTGCCGGCGGACCAGGTGCCCGACGACGTCTGGGCGGTGCTGGAGACGTTCGCCGTGAGCGGCGGCAAGCTGGTGCTCGACCAGCCCCCCGCGAGTCCACGCCTGCGCTTCCCGCTGCTCCAGGACGAGAAGGCGGAGCTGTCGGTCTACGGGTTCGGAACCGTGCGCCAGTTCCGCGAGTGCCGGACGCGGGCGCCCGGGTGCGGCTTCGACCTGTGGGTGGACTCGGAGCGGTCACCAGCCGTCGTGGTGCCCGCGGGCCCGCCGCCCCGGTGGGAGCGCAACGACCTGTTGAGCGACGGGCGGCTGCCGCTGCTCGGAAGCGCCCGCGCGCCCGTGGGCCGCTTCCTGCTGCTCATCTTCCTCTTCTCGCTCGCGGTGGGGCCCGGCGGATGGATGCTCGCCCGGCGCAAGGGGCCGCTCGCGGTGCTCATCGCCGTGCCCACGCTGGCGGCCCTCACGTGTCTGGGGTTGGTGGCGTGGTCGGTGCTGGTGGACGGCTTCAGCGTGCACGCCGCGCGCTACAGCCTCACGCTGCTGGACCGCGAGCGGTCTCGCGCGGTGACAGTGGGGCTCAACGCCTGGTACGCCAACCTCGCGGAGGAGGGCGTGCGCATGCCCGCCTCCAGCGTGCTGCTGGCCCCGACGGCTCCCGAGGATCCGCCGCGCTTGCTGGACTGGACGAACGGGCTGGTGGTGAAGAACAGCTTCCTGCCCTCGCGCAGCTACCGCGAGTGGGGCGAGGTCGCCGTGATTCCCACGCGCGCGCGGCTGACGGCGCGCAAGACGGACGGCGGCGTGCAGGTGCAGAACGCGCTGGGCGCTCCGCTCCAGGGCGGCACGTTGAAGCTGGACGGCCAGCTCTGGACCCTGCCGGAGCTGGAGGACGGCGCGGAGGGGCAGGCCGTCGCGAAGGACGGGGTGGGCGACGATCTCCTGGGGCTCGACCCAGAGCCGCGCATGCGCTTCTCGGGGGCGGTGCCGGTCCTGGAACAGGACCTGGAGGAAGGGACGTTCGTGGCGCGGCTGGGCGGGCGCGGCTTCACGCCCACGGCGGTGATGGACGTGGAGCTGGAGGCCGCGCGGCACCTGGTGCGCGGTCAGGTCGAGGAGGCACGACGATGAGCCTGCTGGAGGTGAAGGGGCTGCGGCGCGACTACGGGGCGCTGCGCGCGGTGGACGACGTGTCGTTCACCCTGGAGGCCGGCGGCATCCTGGGCTTCATCGGGCCCAACGGCGCGGGCAAGAGCACCACGCTGCGCATCCTGGCCACGCTGGACGTGCCCACCGCGGGCACGGTGCTGCTGGACGGCACGTCGCTGGTGGACGCGCCGGACCGGGCCCGGCCGCTCTTGGGCTACATGCCGGACCGCTACGGCACCTACGACGACGTCACCGTGAGGGAGTTCCTGGACTTCTTCGCGCGCGCGTACGGGCTGAAGGGCGCGCAGCGCAGGCAGCGCGTGGACTCGGTGATGGAGTTCACGGGGCTGGGGCCGCTGGCCGGGAAGCTCACCACGGAGCTGTCCAAGGGCATGCGCCAGCGCGTGGCCCTGGGGCGCACGCTGTTGCATGACCCGCGGCTCTTGCTGCTGGACGAACCGGCGGACGGGTTGGATCCGCGCGCGCGCATCGAGCTGCGGGAGTTGCTGCGCGCGCTGGCGGATCAGGGCAAGGCGGTCATCATCTCCAGCCACATCCTCACGGAGCTGGCGGAGATCTGCGACAGCTGCGTCATCATCGAGCAGGGGCGCCTGCTGGCCCAGGGCAAGGTGGAGGACCTGCTGCGCCAGAGCGCGGGTCCGTCCCGCGTGACGGAGCTGACGGTGCGGCTGGCGGCGGCGGGCGACGAGGGTGAAGCGCTGTGGGCGCGCACGGAGCGCACGCTGCTGGAGCAGCCGCGTGTGAAGGACGTGGCGCGCGAGGGCGGCGCGCTGCGCGTGCGGCTGGAGCTGGAGGCGGACGCGGGGCCGGCGCAGGCGGAAACGGCCGCGGCGGTGCTGCTGGCGGCGCTGGTGGCGCAGGGGCTGCCGGTGTGCGCGTTCAGCCCGCGCGAGCGCAACCTGGAGGACGCGTTCATGACGGTGACGAAGGGGAGGGTGGCGTGAGCACGCAAGCAAGTCCCGCGTCGGGCGCGGCCGAGTCCGCCCCCTCGCCCGGGGTCCCCGCCGTGACGTCCGACCGCTGGGAGAAGTGGGGGGACCGGCTCAACCCGCTGGTGGTGAAGGAGGTGCGGCAGGGGCTGCGCACGCGCGTGTTCTGGGTGTGCTTCGGGCTGCTGCTCGCGGCGTGCCTGGTGCTGTCGCTCATCGCGTTCGGCAACACGCACGCCAGCACGTACACGCGTGAAGGGCGCACGTACTTCTTCTCCTTCTTCGTGTGCCTGGCGCTGGTGCACTTCGGCGTCATCCCCTTCAACGCGTATCGCTCCCTGGCGCGCGAGCGCGAGGACGAGACGTGGTCGCTGCTCCTGCTCACGGGGCTGGGGCCCCGGCGCATCCTGGCCGGCAAGGTGGCGTCCTTCCTGGTGCAGGCGGCGCTGTACGCGTCGGCGGTGGGGCCGTTCCTGCTGTTCAGCTACTTCCTCAACGGCATCGACCTGCCCACCATCCTGATGGTGCTGCTGATGGGCGGAGTGTGGCTGGTGTTCCTCACGCTCGTGTCGGTGTGCGCGGCGACGCTGGCGGACAGCCGGATGGGGCGGGCCGCCGTGCGGCTGGGGCTGGTGGGCGTGCTGGTGGTGACGTTCTTCCAGACGCTGACGTTCGCCTTCGTGGTGACGAACGAGCGCGGCAGCGGGTTCTCCTTCGACCGGGACTTCTTCCTGGGGCTGGGCGCGGCGCTCTGGATGCTCGTGTCGAACGGGTGGCTGGTGTTCGAGACGGCGGTGGCGCGGCTGTCGCTGGTGACGGAGGACTACACGCGCCATCCCCGGCGGGCGCTGGTGGTGCAGGTGCTCCTGACGTTCGTGGGGATGACGGCGGTGTGGCGGTTGCAGGACTGGGACAACAACATCCTCGGGGCAATGGGCATCCTGGGAGGCCTGCACCTCATCTTCGCCAGCCTCTTCATGGCGACGGACGTGGACGGGCTGTCGCGGCCCCTGCGCGCGGGCACGCGGGTCTGGTCGCTGTTCAAGCCCGGCGCGCTGCGAGGCTTCCGGCTGTCGGTGCTGCTGCTGCTGGGCTGGGCGGCCGTGTGCGCGGTGCCGATGTTGTGGGCGGACGGCGCCGCGGGGAGCCTGCGGACGGCGATGTCGGTGGTGGCGCTGGCGCTCTACGGGGTGCTGTACCTGTCGGTGGCGCTGCTGCTGGGACGGATGCCGCGCTCGGGGCGGTTCGCGTCGCCGGTGTCGGTGCGGTTGCTCTACATCCTCGTGGGAGTGCTGGGGGCCGGGGTGCCGCCGCTGCTGGCGGTGTTCCTGGACCTGAAGGGTGACGATGCGCTGCTCAACCTGCTCAACCCGGTGCTGGGGACGCTGAACTTCGCCGAGTACGACTACAGCGACCCGAGCGGTCTCAAGATGCCGCCGGAGCTGCTGCTGTGCGTGGCGCTGGTGGCCTTCCTGGCGGCGTTCGCGGCGGACCGCGTGCTCGCGGACCGCGAGCGGCGGGCCCATCAGCAGTGAGCGCGAGGCTGGATGAGGCGGAGGTGGCGCGGCTGGCGCCGGGGCTGACCCTGGCCTTGCCGCGCCTGCCGCAGCGGGGACGGGTGGGCGAGGTGCGCGCCACGTCCGCGGGCAGCGCGATGGAGCTGCACGACTTCCGCGCGTACCAGCCGGGGGACGACCTGCGGCAGCTGGACTGGAACGCGGTGGCGCGCACGGGGGAGCTGGTGCTGCGCGTGCGCCAGGACGAGGTGTCGCCGCGCGTGGAGGTGCTGCTGGACGGGTCACGCAGCATGGGGCTGTCGCCGCGCAAGGCGGCGGGCGCGCGGGAGGTCGCGCTGCTGACGGTGGAGGTGGGCGGGCGGCAGGGGCTGACGCCGACGCTGCTGTGGGGCGGGGCGCGGTCGGAGCGGGTGCAGGGGCCGGCATGCCGCGCGGCGCTGCGGGGCACGGAGTTCGAGGCGCGGGATGACCTGGCGTCGGCGCTGGGGCGGCTGCCGCCGTTGCGGCCGTGTGGCGTGCGGGTGGTGGTGAGCGACTTCCTCTTCGAGACGGACCTGGAGGCGCTGTGCGCGCGGTTGTCGCGAGGAGCGTCCGCGCTGTTCCTGGTGCAGGTGCTGGACGCGGAGGACCTGGAGCCCACGGGCGGTGAGGGCGCGCGGCTGGTGGACGCGGAGAGCGGCGTGGCGCTGGAGGAGTTGCTGACGGACGGGGTGCTGGCCGCCTACGCCCGCCGCTTCGCGGAGCACCAGCGCGCGCTGCGGAGCGCGGCGGTGCGGGCGCGGGGAACGCTGCTCACCGTGAACGCGGCGGAAGGCTTGCGAGCGCAGGTGGCGGGACCGCTGCGCGCGTTGTTCGTCGCGGGAGGCGGGGCGTGAGCTTCGGGCTTCCCTGGGGGCTGCTGGCGCTGGGCGCGCTGGTGCCGTTGGTCGCGGCGTACTTCCTGCGCCGCCGGCAGAAGCCGGTCGTGGTGAGCGCGCTGTTCCTTTGGCGCACGCCGCGTCCTCGCGCGGAGGGTGGACCCCGGTGGGAGCGCTTCACTCGCGAGGCGTCGCTGCTGCTGGAGGCGCTCGCCGTGCTCGCCGCCGCGCTGTACCTGGCGGACGTGCGGCTGGGGGAGAGTGCTCGCCGCCGTCACCTCGTGCTCGTCGTGGACGGCAGCCTGTCCATGTCCGCGCGGACTCCGGAGGGCAGGACGGTGCTGGAGCACGTGCGCACTGAGGCCGCGAAGCGTGTGGAGGCCGAACGCGCGACGCACGTCACGGTGCTCGCGAGCGGTGTGTCGCCCCAGGTCATCGCTGGACCGGAAGCGGAGGCCTCACGCGCCCTGGGCGCACTGGAGTCCTTCGAAGCGCGCGGACCGGACCACGACGTCACGGCCTCGCTCCTGTGGGCGCAGGAGCTGGCCGGACCGGGCAAGCGCGTGCACTTCTTCACCGACGCGCCGCCCTCCACGGACGTGGCCGTGCCGCCCTCCGTGCGCTGGACGGCGCTGGGCCGCGCCCAGGGCAACGTGGCGCTGGTCTCCGCGCAGCGGCGCGACGAAGGGGGCCGGGCCACGGTGACGCTGCGGGTCGCGCGCTTCGGCGAGGGCCCTTCGGAGGTCGTGGCTCGCGTGCGCGCGGCACCTGGACCGGGCGCGAGGGAAGGCACTGAACGCATGGAGCGCATCGTGCTGCCGGAGGAGGGCGCCGCGACGGTGCGCCTCACGTTCCGCGAGGCCGGCGACGTGGAGGTGTCCCTGCCGGACGACGCGCTGCCCGAGGACGGACATGTGCGCCTGCCTCCGTCCCCCGTGATGCCGGTGGCGGTGGGGCTGACGGAGGGCCTGTCGCCCGTGTCGAAGCAGGCGCTGGAGCGCTTCCTGGCGGTGTCTCCCGACGTGGCGCATGGCACCCCCGTCCCCGGTGCGCCGGTGCTGTCCGTGGGCCCCGCGCGCGCGGAGGCCCGCGTGACGCTGGGCGCGGAAGGGCCGCTGCGCACCTTCGTGGGCCCGTTCTTCACGGAGAAGGGCAGCACGCTGATGGACGACGTGCAGCTCGCGGGCGTGCGGTGGACGGCGGGCGCGAACCCTCCGGGCCGTCCGCTGATGACCGCGGGCGAGGCCGTGCTCGTGTCGGAAGAGGAGGGCGGGCGGCTGCACCTCAACGTGGACCTGGCGCGCTCCAACCTCCAGCGCACCACGGCCTGGCCCGTGCTCCTGGGCAACGTGGTGCGCGAAGCGCGGCGGCTGCGGGAGGGCTTCCCCCGGCATCAGCTCAACCTGGGCGAAGCGCTCTCCGTGGTGACAGAGGCGGGGGCTCGCTACGCGCTGACGGGGCCCTCGGGCCGCAAGCCCGTGTTCGGCGCGGGCGCGCTGAGCCTGCCCGCGCCCACGAGCCCCGGCCGCTACGTGCTGGAGCGCGAGGGCCGTGAAGTGGACTCGCTGGAGGTGCTGGCGCTGGACGCGCGGGAGTCGGACCTGCGCGGCCGGGGCCGCACCGACGTGGCCGCGAAGGAGGCGGGCGAGGACTCGGAAGGGAGCGGCGGCCATGAGCGCGCCCGCTGGCCCCTGGTGGTGCTGCTGGCCGCGCTGCTGGCGGACTTCTACGTCACGAGGAAGGTATGACCTTCACCCTTCCCCAGGCGTGGCTGCTGCTGCTGCCGCTGGGCCTCTTCCTGTGGCGCTACGGCCGGAGGCCCGGCCCGCCCATGGTGCTGCGGTGGGCGCTGCTGGTGCTCGGCGTGGGCGCGCTGTCCGGGCCGGAGCTGCGGCTGGCCAACGCGGGCAGCGACGTGGCCGTGGTGGTGGACCGCTCGCGCTCCATGCCGCTGGACGTGGACCGCGTGGCGCAGGAGCTGATTGCGCTGGTGGAGTCCCAGCGCCGGCCGGGCGACCGCGTGGGCGTCATCACCTTCGGCCGCGAGGCCCGGGTGGAGTCCCCGCTGTCGGAGTCGGGCCGGTTCGGCGGCTTCACTCGGCCGGTGGACGCGGAGGCGTCGGACCTGTCCGCCGCGCTGGATGCGGCGGGCGCGCTCATTCCTCCGGAACGCACGGGCCGGGTGCTCGTGGTTTCCGACGGCCGGACCACGGGCGCGGATGCGCGGGGCGCGACGCGGCGGCTGGCGGCGCGAGGCATCGCGGTGGACTACCGGCAGGTGTCCCGGCCGGAGCCCGCGCTGGACGTGGCCGTCGTGTCCCTGGACGTGCCCGCCACCGTCTCCGTGCGCGAGCCCTTCCAGTTCTCCGCCGTGGTGCAGGCCACCTCCGCCGTCACCGGCACCGTGCGCCTGGAGCGCGATGGGAAGGTGCTGGTGAAGGGGCCGTTCGACTTCAAGCCCGGCCCCAACCTGCTGCCCCTGCGGGACCTCCTGGAGGAGCCGGGGCTCGTGCACTACCGGCTCACGGTGGAGGTGTCCGGCGACGGCGTCCCGGAGAACGACGTGGGCGTGGGCGTGCTGCGCGTGGAGGGCCCGCCGCGCGTGCTGCTGCTCACCTCGCAGCCCGCGGGCACGCTGGCGAAGGCGCTGTCGGCGACGGGCATGGAGCTGGACGTGAAGGCGCCGTTCCACCTGTCGCTGGCGGCGCTCGACGGGGTGGGCGTGGTGGTGCTGGAGAACGTGGACGCCAACGCGCTGGGCGAGACGGGCTTGAACGCGCTGGCGGACTACGTGGACCAGGCGGGTGGCGGGCTGGTGATGACGGGCGGGCGTTCGAGCTTCGGCGAGGGTGGCTACCGGCGCTCGCCGCTGGAGCCGCTGCTGCCCGTGTCGCTGGAGATGCGCGAGGAGCAGCGGCGCGCGTCGGTGGCGATGAGCGTGCTCATGGACTCCAGCTGCTCCATGGGCATGCAGGTGCCGGACGGCCGCACGAAGATGGAGCTGGCCGCGGAGGGCGTCACGGCGGCGCTCACGCTGCTTAACGCGAACGACGAAGCCTCCGTGCACATGGTGGACACGGAGCCGCATGAGGTCTTCCCGCTGAGCCCGGTGAGTGACGGCCTGCCGCTGGGCCAGGTGGCGCGGGGCTTCAGCGGCGGTGGCGGCATCTACGTGGGCACGGCCCTGCGCGCGGGCCGCAAGGAGATCCTCCGCAGCGACAAGCCCACGCGGCACGTGGTGCTGTTCTCCGACGCGGCGGACTCCGAGGAGCCGGGCGACTACCAGGAGACGCTGGCCGCGCTGCGTGAGGCCAACGTGACGGTGTCCGTCATCGGCCTGGGCAAGCCCACGGATCCGGACGCGGACCTGCTGCGCGAGGTGGCCCGGCGCGGTGAGGGGCGCATCTACTTCGCGGAGGACGCCATGAGCCTGCCGCGCATCTTCAGCCAGGAGACGCTGGCGGTGGCGAGGGCCACGTTCGTGGACGAGCCCGCGTCGATGGAGGCCGCGCCGGACCTGACACTGCTGGGGCCGCTGCCGACGACGGGCCTGCCGCAGGTAGGCGGCTACAACCTCACCTACCTGAAACCCCGGGCGAACGTGGCGCTGCGCACGCTGGACACCAACGCCGCGCCGGTGATTGCGCTGTGGCCGCATGGCGCGGGGCGCACGGTGGCGCTCACGGCGGAGGTGGACGGCAGGTACACGGGCGAGCTGCGCGAGTGGAGCGCGCTGCGGGCGACGCTGGAGGCGGTGGTGCGCTGGTCGATGGGACGGGCCACGCCGAAGGAGGAGGCAGTGGTGCGCTCCGAGCGCCAGGGCAACCTGCTGCGCGTGACGTTGGACTTGCCGCCGGGGGAGCCGATGCCGGGCGCGCTGCCCACGGCGGTGTTGCTGTCGAGCGACGGCCGCTCCGGCGCGGAGAAGCCGCTGCACTGGGAGGACGAGGACCGGCTGGTGGTCGAGTACCCCTTGAGCGGCAGCGGCACCTGGCACCCGGTGGTGAAGTGGGGCGGGCGCGTGCTGCGGGCGCCACCGGTGGCGCTGCCCTACGCGCCGGAGTTCGAGCCGGGCAGCGCGAAGGAGGGGCTCAAGCTCCTGCGAGCGCTGGCGGCGGTGGGTGGAGGCCAGGAGCGTCTGTCGATGACGGGCCTGTTCACGGAGGCGCCGGAGTCCGAGGGCCGCGTGCCGCTGGCACCGTGGCTGGTGGCGTTCGCGCTGGCGGCGATGCTGGCGGAAGTGGCCGTGCGCCGGTTCCTCTCCGCGCCCCGCGTGAAAGCGGCTCGGGAACGGCCCGTGAAGGAAGCCATCGCGCGAGGGCCCACGGCCGCACCCGTTACGGACGTGAGGCCCACCGCGACACCGCCCCGGCCTGCGCCGGAGGATCCAGCCGAGCAGAAGCCCGAACCGCCGAAGCCGCCCGCCGGAGTGGACTCCGCGCTGGAGGCCGCCCGCGCCCGCGCCCGGCGGCGCACGGGGCGCTGAAACGCTGAGCTCAAAGGATGCCGCGTCACCTGGGCCAGGAGTCCAGGCGGATACTTCCGCCCAGGGGCGTCCAAACCTGTCCGACAGTCGGACAGGTTTCCACGGTTCGGCTGCAGCGGACGCTCCCTTGAGCTGGGTCGTCCAAACCTGTCCGACAGTCGGACAGGTTTCCAAGAACCGGCTAGCGCATGTGCCCGCCCCGCTGCGGTCTTTGAACCTGTCGGACAGTCGGACAGGTTCTTGCGGTGCGCCGAGGACGGGCCTGGGCCGCTCCGAGGAGGTATCAGTTGATGCTCATCCTCTTGCGAGTCGTGGCCAGACGAGGCGTCTTGAACGGAGGCATGGTACTTGCTGCTGCCATCGGTCGCTGTTCCCGGTGCGCCCTGAAGCCACCCGGGCTTTCGCGGTATGACGGCGCCGATGACGGAGCCCCGGGCCTTGCGGTGGGGGCTGGGTGTCGTCCTGGGCGTGCTCGCGCTCCAGGCCTCACGCCTCGCACTGCACAAGGCATTCAGCATCGACGAGTTCCAGTACGCCCACGCCGCGTGGCTCATGGCCCACGGACAGGTGCCGTATCGCGACTTCTTCGAGGTGCACTTCCCGCTCGTGTACCAGGTGCTGGCGCCGCTGTTCCGGCTGTTCGGGGATGATCCGCGCAACGTGCTCGCCCTTCGCGCGGCGATGCTCGTGCCGCTCGCGGGGGCGTGTGTCTCC
This sequence comes from Corallococcus exercitus, assembly GCF_042231735.1. Taxonomy (GTDB): domain Bacteria; phylum Myxococcota; class Myxococcia; order Myxococcales; family Myxococcaceae; genus Corallococcus; species Corallococcus exercitus_B. The sequence continues at coordinate 5,669,995 of NZ_CP102577.1, read as the reverse complement.
GTGTTCCTCCTCAACCGGAGGGAAGGGCGCATCGCCGCGCTGCTGGCCCCGGTGCTGCTGCTCTGCACGCCCGGCTTCCTGCACTTCGCCACCGAGGTGCGCCCGGATGCGCTCACCGCCGCGCTCTTCCTGGGTGCCCTCGCGGCGTTGGCCGTGCAACCCGGCTCCGTCCGTTCGTCGTTCCTGGCGGGCGCGCTGCTCGTCGCCTCCGCATGGGGTTCCCAGAAAGCGCTCTTCTTCGGCGGGCTCGTCATCGCGGTGCTCCTGGCGGACCTCCTGATGCGCAGGGGCACTCCTCCCACGCTCCTCGCCGCGCCTCGCGCCTTCTTCGGGGGCATCGCGACCGCGACGGCAGCGGTGGCCGCGTACCTCACGGTGACGGGTTCCTGGGGCGCATGGTGGCAGTGGTGCTTCGTCTGGGCTTCCGAGCATCAGCGCCACTACCCGGGCTTCTCGTGGCGCGAGTACGGAGTGCCAGCCCTGGGCGAACAACCCGCGTTCTTCGTCCTCGCCTCCGTCGGGTTCGTCTCCACGTTCGCGCGCTTGCTGAAGCACCCGCGCACCCCCGACCTGCTCCTGTTCGTGGCCGTGCCCGCGACGTTCGGCGCGTTCGCGCTCCAGCGCGCTCCGTTCCCGTACAGCCTGCTGCCCTTCCTGGGCGTGCTCGCGCCCTTCGCCGCGCGCGGCGTCCTGGCCGTGCTCTCCGTGCTGCGCACTCCGGTCTGGCGCACCGTGGGGCTTGCCGGGCTTGGCGGGCTGTTCGCCGTTCAGGCCGCGCGGGTGGAGGCCTCGCTGGACGATGGCGGCAATGCGCGGCAGCTCGAGGTGCTTGCGCGCATCGCGACGCTCACGGGACCGGAGGATGTCGTCTACGACAACTCGGGGGGCTACGTGAGCCGGCCGCATGCCCACTTCTACTTCTACACGGACGCGTATCTGCGCGGCTCGCTCGCGGGCCTGCTGTCCACGGAGATGCCCCGCGCGCTCGTGGAGCAGGGCTGCGTGCTGCGCGTGGACGACCTGCGCACCTCCGGCCTGCCGCTCGCGCTGCGCCGCTTCCTCGACGCGCACTACCAGCCGCATGACGGCGACCTGTACCTGTGGGGCCAGCGCTACCGCGTGCCCATGGACTCCGGTGTCCTGGAGGATCGCTTCCTCGCGGTGCGCGCCGACCGGTACTTCGTCCAGCCCGCGAGCACGCTTGAGGCCGGCGCGCTGTTCATCGATGGCCAGCGCATCACGACGCCCGAGTTCGCCCTGTCCCGGGGCGAGCACCGCGTCCGCTACGAAGGGCGCGCGGAGTCCTTCCAGCTCCTGTGGCTGCCCCGCGACGCGAAGCGATGGACGCCGCGTCCGGGGGCGCCGGCCACGTACTCGCGCCTGTTCTGAGCACACGCCGGGAGCAGGCGAGCCAGCGTGGGGCCCTCCTTCCGGGATGACCGCACTGTCGTCCTGGAGGTCCGCCGTGGCCCCTCCATCCTGAACTCAACCGTGGAGCCCGGCTCCGGGTCGAACTTCCCTGTGCAAGGGCGATTCCTACTGTGCCTGGGCAGGATGGATCGCAGGGGAGGTTGCCGTGGCTGGTGATGAATCGGGGCGGAAGCGGAACCGTGCGCCCATTCCCTCGCAGGGGGTGATGTCGCTCCTGGACCGCTGGGTTTCCGACCTCGAACGGGATGCGCCCTTCTCGAGGGCGGATGCGCCAGAGTCACGTCCGCGCAAGCCGGGTGCCGCTCCGCGCGACGGAGAGGCGCCGCTCATGGAGGCTGGGCCTGACGCTCGCCCGGTTCGGGAGCAGATGCGTCTGCGTCGTCCGGGCTCCGACCCTTTCGCCGGACCGGACTCCCGTGAACGGACGCCGCGACACGACCGTTCCATCCCTGCGCGCGCGGCCAGGGAGGAGGGGCGACCTCCGCGTCCAGGCGTGAGGCCCGATGCTGAGCCGAAGCCGCGCGCGGCGCACGACCTCGGGGCGGATCCATTCGGCGAAGAAGCGCTCCACCTCCCCGGCGCAGCCGAACGCGCAACCCATGAGACGAACCGTCCTTCCCGTACCGGTGCGGATCCGTTCCGGGAACCCAGGGCGGCGTCTGTTCGCATGTCCCGCCGAGAAGGCCGCCCCTCGCGCTCCGGAGCGGATCCGTTCCGGGAGCCCAGGGCGGGGTCTGTTCGTGCATCCCGTAGAGAAGGCCGCCCCTCGCGCTCTGGCGCGGACCCATTCATGGAGCCCGAGGCTGCATCGGTTGGCGCGTCCCGCCGAGAAGGCCGTCCCTCGCGCTCTGGCGCGGACCCATTCATGGAGCCCGAGGCCGCATCCGTTCGCGCGTCCCGTAGAGAAGGTCGCCCCTCGCGCTCGGGCACGGATCCGTTCAGGGAGTCCGAGGCTGCATCCGATCGCGCGTCCAGTAGAGAAGGCCGCCCCTCGCGCTCCGGCTTGGATCCGTTCATGGAGCCCGAGGCCGCATCCGTTCGCGCGTCCCGTAGAGAAGGTCGCCCCTCGCGCTCGGGCGCGGGCCCGTTCAGGAAGCCCGAAGCTGCATCCGTTCGTGCGTCCCGTGAAGAAGGCCGCCCCTCGCGCTCTGGCGTGGACCCATTCAAGGAGCCAGAGCAGTCGGCCCGTGGGCCGAACCATTCACGCTCCGGCGCGGATCCGTTCCGCGAGCCAGGGCTTGCATCCGCTCACCCGTCCCGTGAGGAGGGCTTCGACCTCCGCGCCGGAGCCGACTTCTTCACCGAACCACAGCCTCGCGACACGGAAGCCCAGGCCTCACCGTTCCGCGCGGCCCGGGAGGAAATCCTCCTCCAGGGGCCCGTGGTCATCTTCCCGGATGGCGCGAGGATCGTCCTCGGCAACGAGGGCGGCAGGCCCATCCATCGCGGCACCGTCGCGGTGCGCGGCCCGTGCTCGCCTTCGCGTGAGGACCTCGTGAAGCTCGGCCTGACGGAGGCCCAGGCCCGCGCGTTGGAGTTCGTCCTCACCTGGTTCGGAAGCCCGTTCGACTCCGTCACCACCGAGCCCCAGTCCGGCGGCGAACCCCACTGGGGCGCCTGGCCCCTGTCGGGGCCCACGCTCATCACCGCGCTCGCGCACTGGAAGCAGCAGGAGCCCGAAGCGTTCGAAGCGCGGCTGGGACGGCTGGGCCTGGAGGCCACCCCGGCGCAGCCGCCCGAACCCGCGTCGCTGCGCTTCCTGGGCTCCAGGAACGCGGCCCGCGGCGAAGGACGGGACGCCCTGTCCCTGTTCACGGAGGACCCCCGGCTGCTCGCGGCGCTCGCCCAGGCCGGGCGGGAGCGCGGCGCTCAGCTGGCGCAGCTGGAGACCCTCGTCACGCACGTGCTCCGCCCCGTGCTGGCCTCCTGCGTCCAGGACGCGCCCGCGGACAGCGCCTTCTCCTCGGCTCGCGCGCTGGCGCTGCTCTTCCTCGCGGAGCTGCGCCTCGGCCATCGGGGCGTCACGCGGCTCGTGACGCTCGCGCGCGACCGGCCGGAGTCAGCCGTCGCAGGGGAGCACGCGGGCGAACGCCTCGCGGAGGACCTGCGCTCCACCGGACGCTCGCGCGAGGCCTCCGAGCTCTGGCGCGTCCTCACCTCTCCCGAGCTCGCGGACCCCGCCTAGCGCACGCCATGCGGACGCCTCTTCCACCCGGGAGCCATGTCCTGCTCGTGGTTCCCGACCCCGGCGCGCGGAACCACGTCCTGGCCGGAGAGCTCATCATCAACGGGCAGCGCTACCACCTGGTGCCCGCGGAGCCCTCCGCGAACGCCATGGCGGAGCCCGCGTCCGACGTGCGGCTGCTCACGTCACGCGAGCTGCAGGTCGTCTCCTGCGTCCGCGCGGGCTGGAGCAACAAGCAGATCGCCACGAAGCTCCACATCAGCACGTGGACCGTGGCGGCCCACCTGCGGCGCATCTTCGTCAAGCTGGGCGTGGACACCCGCGCGGCCATGGTGTCGCGCTGCCTGGAGGCCGTGGCCCTACCACCGCCCCCCTGAGGGCCCGCGCGCCGGCGGCGCCACGCTCTGGCGCAGGCCCAGCACGAGCGCCACGTTGGCCTGGGGCCGCCGCACCAGCCGGACGCACTCCCCCGGCGCGATGAGCAGCGGCGTCATCCCGGGCCCATGCCCCGCCACCTTGCTGTCCGAGTGCACCACCACCCCCACCGTGATGACCCCCGGCCGCCGCGAGGGCCCGAAGCGATAGTCCAGCGGACACACCGCCACCAGGTCCCCCAGCCGCAGCGCGTTCAGCCGGTGCCTGCGCACCAGCCGCGCATCCGACAGCTGGATGTCCAGGTCCCCCAGCACGCCCTCCGAGCGCCCGAACCCCGAACCCATCAGCTCCGCCGGCACCGTGTGCGTCACGGGGATGATGAGCCGCCCCGCTTCCGTCCGCACGCCCCAGCGCCGCAGCAGCCGGGGCGACAGGTTCAGCGCGCGCACCTGGGGGAAGTCCGGCAGCTCCAGCCCCTGGCCGTACGCATCCAGTTGGATGCGGTCCCCGATGCGCATGCGGCGCTTCACGGCGGGCGGGAAGTCCACGATGACGTGGTTGATGCCGCCGTGCTTGCCCACCACCGTGCCCACGGCGCCCGTGACAGGGCCGCTCGTCACGCGCGCGCGGTTGCCCACGCACGCCTGGAACATCAGCGCCCGGTTGGAGCCCCCGCGCGCGCCGATGTCGTCGCGCCCGGGGTTGTGGATGGACACCCCCGCCTCCATGTGGTCCGCCGCCAGCCCCACCGCGCGGTCGCCCACGCGCCGGTTGAGCACGATGCCGCCACTGCCCGGCAGCAGCCGCAGCACCCCGTCCCGGCCAATGCGGTAGGGCGACACGCGCACGACGGGATGGGACACCTGGCCCGCCACCGCCGCGGCCACCAGCCGCGACTCATTGGTGCGCGGCGCCGAGGCGGCCCCCATGCCCGCCTCCATCAGGGGATGCAGCGGGAGGTCCATGCCGTGCCTCCTTTCCTCAGCGCAGCGCGGGCGCGGGACTGGTGACACCCAGCGTCGAGCGCAGGGTGGGCGCCACGCCCCGGAACGCGCGGCCGTCCGGCGTCATCCGGTACGCGGCGATCCACTCCTCGGCCACCGGGCCCAGCGGCATGACCTCCGTCTGGAAGTCCTTGAAGTCGCGCGTCTTGAACGGGTTGTCCGCGATGAAGTTGAGCAGCAGGCGCCCCGCGTCCGCCATCTTCGAGCGCTGGGAGATATCCCCCGTGCCGCCCAGGTAGCGCTGCGACACCACCTCGATGACGTCCCACTTGGTGTTCGCGTCGAAGGCCTTCTTGATGTCCGGCGTCTCCAGCGCGTCGAGGATGGTCTTGAGGTACTCGCCCACCTCCACCGTGAGCGCCAGGATGTTGCCGTAGGTGGCGCGGTCGATCTGCCAGCGGATGTCCGTGCCCAAGCGCTGGATGGTGGCCTGGCTCGCGAAGGGCCGCTCGTTCAGGTGCTGCGAGCCGCGGATGACCTCACCGATGAGCAGGTCGCGGAAGTACTGCGCGATGGCGGACACGAAGGCGACGAACTCGCGGTGGAAGTTGCGGAACATCACCGCGCCCGGCGGCGTCGCCAGGCTCCCGTAGTTGAACGCGCGCCGGTACGCGAGCTGCCGGTCGCGCGGCTTGTAGCGCAGGGGCTGGTGCTTCTCCATGAGGTACAGCGCCCGCGCGCCGGGACCCCGCTGGATGCGCATGCGCCCGTCGTGGAAGAGGCGCAAGAGCGCGCCCGCCACCTGGAACACCTTCATGCGTTCATGCTGGTAGATGTAATAGAGCTCCGCGGTCGCGTGGAGCTGCGTCTCGATGACGGACTCGTCGAAGTCCTGGACGAGCAACGGCCGGCTGATGGAGTCGAAGGAGGGCGCTCCGTCCTTGCCCAACCCCATCAGGTCCGAGAAGAGCGACGCCGTCGCGCCGTTGGAGGCGCTGGCGAGCAGCTCCTCCTCCCGGAGCGCCAGCTGCTTCTGCAGCTCCGTGCGCTGCTCATCCGACGTGACGTTGGCGAGGACTTCCCGCTTCCACTGCGAGAAGAGACGCTGAAGGGCTTCTGCCGTACCGATGCTCATGGCATGCCACCTGGGTCAATGACGTTGAGGGAAAGGGTTTCAGGCCTTCGCGCGCACACTCAGGACTTGCGCGGGTGGCGGACGTGGCGGCGCGTGTGGCCTCCCGCCTTGGGATAGCCGTTCACCGGCGTGGGCGGGCCATCCGAGCCGTGGCGCTCCTTGCCGGCGATGATGTGCTCCACGGCCTTGAGCTGCTCCGAGAACGCCTGCTTCAGCTGCCGGCCCAGCTCCTGCGCCTGGTCGTCCAGCTGCTGCTTCACGTCCGTCATGATGCGCGCGCGGCTCTCCTCGATGCGCGAGGCCACGTCGTCCATGCTGGGGGCGGTGGCCTGCATGGCGGAGTCCGACACGCCCGAGGGCGAAGAGGGCGGCGGAGGCGGCGGGGCCTCGGGTCCGGGGCCGCGCGGAGGCTTCGCCCGGGTCCCGGGGTTGAAGCCCGGCTCCAGGTTCTTCTCGATGCGGTCCAGCGAGACGCGGATCGGCGGGGGCACCGTGAAGGGCTCGCCGGTGTTGCAGTGCCCGCCCTCCGGGAAGCCGTACTTGTGGTTGCGGTCGTCTTCAATCTCCTCCGCCTGGCCCGGCGCGTCCTGGGTGAGGGTCTTCGCCAGCTCCAGCGAGTCCTCCTCCAGGCCGCACTGCTCGCGCAGGAACGCGGGGTTCACGTTGAAGACGTCCACGTTCTGGTCCAGCTGCTCCAGCATCTCCGCGTGGAAGTCCACGCGGTTGCCGCCCGGCACCGGGGCCTCGTCGTAGTCCAGGAGGAACAGGTCGATGATCCGGTCGATGTGGTAGAGCTTGCGGTCCAGCCGGGCCAGCTCCTTCCAGAACTCGACCGACGTGGACGGGTCCATCAGCAGGTCCTCGATGAGCTCCTGGACGTCATTGCGCTCCCGGAACTTGTCGTTCAGCTCCTGCTCCTTGCCCGTCTGGTCCCGGAAGGTCAGCGGGGCGGGGAGCACCAGGTTGAGCAGCCTCGCCCCGGCGTTGGGCCGGTCGAACGCGTCGATGAAGAGCGTGAGCGCCTCCACGAAGGCGGCCAGGGGCGCGGAGGCTCCCTGGACCTTCGCGTTCAGCGCGACGCCCCGGCTGCCGGAGCCGGAGAAGCCGGTGGTGGAGGTGTCCAGCAGGGTGCCGGCCACGTCCCGCAGGCGCCGCAGCTGGATGAGCTCCACGGGCACCGCGGACGCGATGCCCCGCATGTCCTCCGACTGCTGCCGGGGCGCGTGGTTCAGCAGCACGTCCAGGAGCCGGGACATGGCATCCGGCCGGACGATGGAGCGCAGGTCCGACTGCCCCCGGGCGCGCAGCTGCTCCAGCAGCTTGCCGTAGGACGCCTGGCCGTCGCCCCAGTCGTCATAGCCTTCCTGGATGGAGGTGGAGGTGAGCTGCTCCAGGGAGTTGATGAGCGCCTCGCGGCGCTGGCGCAGGTCCTGGAGCGCGACCTGGAACACCGTGCCGCCCTTGTCGAAGCCCGCGCGGAAGAGGGACTCGCCCGCGAGGATGCGCAGGAGCATGGCCGTCTCGTCGATGGTCGCCGCCAGCCGGCCGAACTCCGGGCTCACCGTGGGGTTGAGCATGGCCACCAGGCGCGCCACGCGCGCGTTGTCCCCCAGCTTGCGCACGGAATAGAAGGCGCGGTCGCGCGACACGGGGTCCACCGCCAGGTTCGCCGCGGCCTCGCCCTCGTCCAGCTCCGCGACGATGGAGTCGCGCCAGCCGCACACCGGCGCCTTGAAGTCGCGGTTGGCGGCCAGGTTCGCCGCGATGTCCAGGTCGTCCACCAGCGCCTTGCGCTCCTGGCGGAACCTGCGCTGGCCCGGCGAGTCCATCGTGCCGGTCATCAGGCCCAGGGCCGGCTCGGGCGTGACCTGGACGCGGATGGGCTGGCCCCGGCTCTCGTCGTCCAGGCGCGCGGCCGCGGTCGGGTAGAGCTTGCGCAGCGCGTACACCACCGCCTTGGGGTCACGCGCGTCGGACACCCCCAGTTGACGGCGCAGGAACTCGTCGAACTTCGTCTTCGCGCTCGAGGCCAGCTCCATGGATGTCGCGGGGCTCTTGCCCTTCATGTTCTCGTACATCGTCCCTCCCTTGAGGTCCTGTCATGCGGCCAGGGTGACGCCCACGCCCGGCATCCGCGCGTTCCGCGAGCCAAGCCTCACCAGATGATTGAGCACCGTCCGAGAGATGCGCTCGGGCGGGGCCAGCCTCCGTTCGAGCGCCTCGCGGCTGGCGCTCACCACGTAGCGCGGGGGCAGTCCCGGCGGGATGTGCCCCCGCGCCAGGGACTCCGCGGCCTGCTCGATGCGCTCCTGATCCGACGGCCAGAAGGGCACCACGTCCACCAGCGCGCGCTGCGCCAGGCCCCGGCGGGGCTGGAAGGCAATCTCATCCACCACGTGGGGGATGAGCCTCCGCGCCGTGCACAGCAGCAGCCTCGGGATGCGGGCGAAGGGCAGCTGCGCGCGGTACAGCCGGTTCCAGTTGTCGTAGGCGTCCCGGGCCTGGCGCGGGAAGCCCATGCGCCGGAGCATCTCCGCCTGGATGAACACCCGCAGGAACGGCGTGGGGTGGGCGCTGAGCGGATGGAACGTCAGCACCCGCGACGGCGGGTACGCGAGGAAGTCCTTCATCGAGTGCACCGACGCGGGGCCCCCGAGCAGGCACGCCATGAGGTCCGCGAAGATCTCCTTGTGCCAGCGGCCCCACAGGCGCGTGAGCCACGGGTTGCCGGTGACGTGCAGCACCCGCCGCTGGAGCGCGGCCTCCGTCTCCTGCCAGATGCCCAGGTCCGCCTGCAGGTTGTGGCCGATTTCATGGAGGATGACCCCCATGCCCCACGGCGCCTCCACGCGCTCATAGGGCACGCGGATGAGCGGGAAGGGGTTGCGCTCCCCGAGCAGCCGGCGGAGCAGCACGCCGCGCCGGAAGGTGGCCGGGGAGAAGCCGTGCTCCAGGTAGGTGAGCGGCTTGAGCATGGGCCCGTGCAGGAGCCCCGGCGCGGCCTGCCGCACGGCCTGGAAGCAGTCCACCGCGATGGCGTCGCAGGCCGCCAGGGCCGGCGCGAACCGCGTGCCGCGCTGGCTGAAGACGTCGAAGAAGAGGCCGTAGGCGCGGCGGGCGCGGTCGATCTCGCGCTCCAGCAGCGCGTTGCGCTCCAGCACCTCGTGGGGACGGGGCGGGGCGTCGCGCAGCCGACCGTTCAGCCGGTCCAGGGCGCGGCGCACGTCGCGGTCGATTTCGCCCAGCCGGGCGTTGGCCGCCGCGAAGTGCGCGGTGGAGGGGGCATAGGGGACGTCCCGCGGCCGGATGCCCACGTCCTGCGGCGTGAGGCGCGACAGCCGCCCCGCCCGGAACGTGATGCTCTGGACCTTGGCCCGCAGGAACTGCTGAAGCGCGTCCGCCATTGCCCGCCTCCCCCTTCCGTTCACGCCACCCGGCTCACCTCACGACGATTCGCACCGGCCCCCGCAGGGTGACGGTCCGCATCCGGCGCATGCCGAGGCCTCCCATCATGGGGTTCACCCGGCCGCGGACACCGGGCCGGCGCAGGCCCGCGCGCGCCCGCAGCTGCCGCACGCCGGCGAGCGGCCGGGCCAGGCGGCGCACCACGCGGGGGCTGGAGATGACGCGCCCGCCGATGCGGCGGAGCATGCGCGGCACCGCCTGGGGGCTCGCGCCCTGCTGGCGCACCAGCCGCGTGACCTGACGCACCACGCGCGTCACCGCCGGCAGCGCCCGCGCGCCGTAGCGCGAGGTGATGCGCGAGGCGAGCTGCGACGTCATCTGGCCCACCGCCCGCCCCAGCGCCCGGGCCTGCTGGGGCTGCTGCCGGCGGCGCGCGGGAGACATCGTGTTGCGGACCACGTGCCGCGCCGCGAGCCCGCCCAGCACGCGGTTGAAGGCGTCCAGGTCCTCGTCGCTGGCGTAGTCCCCGGCGGCGTCCGCGAAGGCGTCCATGGCGTCCGCGCGGAGCAGCCCCCCGAGGGTGCGGCCAATCTCCTGGCCCGCGATGCCGCCCAGGCGGGGCGCGGCCTGGCGGATGAGCCGCATGGCGATGGGCATGGCCCGGCGGCGGATGCGCTGGAAGGTGGGCCCGGCCACGGTGGCCAGCCGGCGCGCGCCGGCCCTCAGGCGGCGGAGGAACTCCTCCTCGTCCTGGGCGTCCATCGCGTCGGCGAAGGTGTCATCCAGGGCGGTGGGACTGTCCAGCTCGAAGCCTTCGCCCTCGAAGCCCTCCTCCATGGGGGTGGGAGTCTCCTCGAAGCCCTCGGCCTCGAAGCCCTCCTCCATGGTGGTGGGGTTCTCCTCGAAGCCCTCGCCCTCGAAGCCCTCCTCCATCCCCTCGGCCTCGAAGCCCTCGCCCTCGAAGGGGTCCTCCATGGTGGTGGGGTTCTCCTCGAAGCCCTCCTCCATGCCCTCGGCCTCGAAGCCTTCGCCCTCGAAGCCCTCCTCGCCCTCTGCCAACAGGTCGGACATCTCATCGCCCTGGCCCGAAAACTCCTCTTCGAAAGGCTGCGGTTGCATGGGTACTCCTCCTTGTCCTGAAGACTTCATGAGTGGATGGACCCGGGCGCGGCGGACGCTCACCGCCGGAGGCGTCGTGAGCGGGCAGGCCCAGGCACGGCGAACGCTTGCTGCCAGGGACGTCGTGACGGGATGGGGCTAGGCGCGGCGCACGGCCGCGACACTGACGGCGGAGACGGGGATGCGGCGCATCACCTGCCGCCGTGCCTGCACCCGCTGCGCGGCCACGCGCGCCGGGACGACCCCCATCGCGGGCGACCGCACCGCTCGCGCGAGCACCCGCTGTCCCGCGCCCTGCACCACCGCGGGCAGGACCCCGATGGCGCCGCTGGGGCCGCGCAGGCGCAGGTTCCTCGCGGCCAGCCGGGCGATGGCGCGCATCAGCCGCAGCCGCCGGCCCGCGGTGCCGGGCACCCGCTGGGCGGCGCGGATCAGCTGCTGCTCCACGCCGCGGGTGCGCGAGCGCAGCACGCCCTGGGCGGCGGCGCCGAGCGTGTTGCTCATGGGCACCGCCTGCCGGGTCACCACGCGCGCCGCGAGCCCCGCGCCCAGCGGCAGGGCCACGGCGGCCGGCACCTGCCGCGCGTCCGCCATGTCCGCCAGCGCGTCCAGCGACGCGTCGTCGTCCGCGCCGTCGCCACGGAGGATGGAGGACGCGATCCGTCCGCCCACGCCGGGAATCAGGCCGCCCACCGCCCCCGCGAGCGCCCCGCGCAGCCCCTGTCCCCGCATCAACCCCCGCGCCGCGCCGATGCCCGCCGCGACGACCCGCCCCCACGGCCCCGCGAGCCCCGCCACGCGCTGGACCACCGGCAGCGCGCGAGCGAGCAGCGGCCCCGCGCGGCGCAGCGCCGCGGCCCCCAGCTGTCCCACCCGCCGCACGCCCCGAGCGACCCCGCGCGCGGCGGTCCGCACGCGCCGGGCGACGCGGCGGAGGAACGCCTCGGCGTCGTCCGCGTCCATCGACTCCAGGACGAAGGGGTTGAGCGTCCGCGCGAGCGCCACGGCGGCCGGGCCGGACACGAGGCGTTGGGCGGTGGTCGGCAGGTACAGACCGCTGGCCAGGTCCTGCTCGAACGCGTCGAAGCCGTCCTCCTCCAGGAAGGCGTCCTCCGCCTCGGCCTCGGCGAACAGCTCCGCGAAGCCGTCGTCCTCGAAGCCCTCCGCCTCGAAGGGGTCCGCCTCGAAGCCTTCCGCCTCGAAGGCCTCCACGTCGCTGAACGCGTCCGCCAGGTCCTCCAACTCCTGGAGGGCATCCGCGCCCTCCCACGCGTCCATGGCGTCGAGGGACTCCACATCGGACATGTACTCAGCGCTGGTCATCGCTTCCCCCTCGCATCGCGAGACATCCACCCTTCACGGGGCCCAAGTTGGAGGAGGCACACGGGGAGTGGCAGTCACTCGTTTGAGCTAGTGATGGCAGAATCCCGCGCGCCATGACCCTGGAAGAGACGATGCGGGAGCTGGAGCGGCTGGGCACGGAGCAGACGCGGAAGACCTATCTGCGGCACGGTGCGCCACCGCCGCTGTCCGGTGTGAACTTCGGTCCGTTGACGGTGTTGAAGAAGCGGCTCGGCACGGACACCGGGCTTGCCCGGGCGCTCTGGGCGTCGGGCCATGCGGAGGCGCGGTTCCTGGCGACGATGGTGGTGGACGCGCCCGCGATGCCCTGGAAGGAGCTGGACGCCTGGGCGAAGGGGCTGGACTGGCACACGCTCACGGACGTCTTCGTGACGAACGTGGTGCAGCGCTCACCGCACGCGGCGAAGGCGCTGACGTGGACGCAGTCGAAGTCCGAGTGGGTGGGGCGCGCGGGCTGGCAGAGCCTCGCCGTGCTGCTCACGAAGACAGCGGTGCTCGAGGACGAGGACCTGCTGCCGTGGGTGAAGCGCATCGAAGCGGAGCTGCCGGGCGCGAAGAACCGCGTCCGCGAGGCGATGAACAGCGCGCTCATCGCGCTGGGCGCCACCGGGGGCGCGCTCCAGACCGCCGCGCTCGCGACGGCGAAGCGGCTGGGCAAGGTGGAGGTGGATCACGGCGACACGGCCTGCGAGACGCCGGATGCCGCCCGATACATCCAGAAGATCCAGGCCCGGAAGCAGGCCCGGGCTCCGGCGAAGGCGGGCTCCGCGGCGTCACCGCCGAAGCAGAAGCCCGCCGCCGCGAAGAAGCCCGCCGCGAAGAAGGCCGCCGCGAAGAAGGCCGTTGCCCCCTCGCGCACGCGGCCTCGCGCCTGACCTCCTCGCGGGATCGGCAAGGCCCGCGCGTCCGGCTCTCAGCCCGGGCGCGCGGCACCCCTCAACGACTCAGGGCTTCACGCACGCGGCCTGGCCGCCCGCGTCCTTGTACGCCTTCACGCGCTTCACCAGGTTGCCGCCGTCCGTCTCCGGCGTGGTCTGCTCGTAGTTGCCCGCGCCGAAGAGCATGCCCACGCCGCCCGCGGCGGCCACTTCCCCCGGGTGGGTGAGGAAGTAGTCCACGCGGTTGTCGCGCCACTTCTTGTCGGTGTTGGGCAGGCCCATGTGGCCCACCGGCAGCTGCCACCACAGGTGCGGCTTGTTGAGCCGCGTGGAGACGGCCTTCGCCCAGGTGAAGGCCTGGTGGAAGTGCGGCAGCTTGCGGTTCTCCGGATCCCACCAGACCGCGCTGCCCCTCACCTCCTGGTACCAGCCCGCGTCCCGGTCGGACGCCTCCACCGTGACGAAGTCCGTGGAGCCCGCGCCCACGGACAAGAGGAAGTCCGCCACCTTGTTCGCCTCGCCCGCCACGTCGAAGGACGCGTCCGTGTTGCCGGACACGTCCGTCTTCGTCGCCCACGCGCTCGCGTGCAGGCCCACCTTCGCGTTGGGCGCGTACTTGCGCACCATGGCGATCATGCACTTGCCCAGGCCGGCCGCGTTGTTCTCCTGGCTGCCGCAGTCCGTGGGGTTCGCCGCCTTCACCGCCACCGGCGTGGACTGCGCCTTGCCGTCCTGGGGGAAGAATTGGAGGTAGGCCCACATGTCCGGTTCAATCTGGAGCAGCACCTTCTCCTGGCCCACCTGCTTGAGCAGGAAGCGCCAGTCCGCGAGGTAGCGCCCCAGGAACGCGGCGTCGTTGAGCGCCTTCAGCTGCTCCTCGCCCTCCGTGTAGCCGCTGGCCTGGAACGCCTCGTAGTACGTGATGAAGGGGAGCTGCCCGTTCGCCTGCGCGGACTTGATGAAGTCACGCACGTAGGCACCGGGCGGGTCCTGGTCGTACTGCCAGCAGCCCCACCACGCGCAGGCGCCGTTGACGCACGACGTGCCGCCGGAGGTGCACCCGGACGTGCACGACTGGCACGCGTCCTTCGAATCGAAGAGGCCCGCCGCGATGTAGAGGTAGCGCACGTCGAAGGGCGCCGCCTTCGCGGTGGCGTCCTCCATCTGCGCGCCCACCAGCAGCGTGTTCTTCCCCAGCGTGGTGAGGAACTGCGCGCCCAGGCACTCCGAGCCGTCACCCGGCGTCACCCCGGGCCCATCCGTGCCCGGTCCGGGCTCCTCACCCGGGTCACTCGAATCCGAACAGCCCGCCACGGCCAGCAGGCCCGCGGCGAGGAACGGCCAACACTTCCGACGAAACAGGGCAGGGGTCCGCATGATGTCCAAAACTCTACTCCGGCCCCGTCCCCGCATGCCTCCGGTCCCCGAGAGGTTGTTCTCGCATTCCAAGGAAGTCTTGAGTCACGCTCGCCCCACCGGCGACCGGCCGGCCTTCCCCCGAGGTGTGCGAGATGAAGCTCCGATTGTGCGTGCTGTTGGTACCCGCGCTGCTGGCGGCCAGCTGTGGTCCCCTGGATGAAACTCCCACCGAGCCCGTGATTGACGAGCTGACCGGGCAGGTGCTCCAGGAGGCGACGACGAAGTACGACATGCACCGCCTGCTGGAAAACTCGGACGTCACGGGCGGCACGGGCATCACGCCGGCGCAGGTGCAGGCGTTCCTCCAGCAGCAGGGCTCGTACCTGGCGGGCTACACGGACCCGGCCTACGGCAAGACGGCGGCGACGCTCATCGTGGAGCGCTCGCGTGCGTCCAACATCAGCCCGCTCTACATGCTGGCGCGCATCCAGGGCGAGTCCAGCCTCATCCAGAGCGGCACGTCCACGAACCTGAGCAAGGCCACGGGCTGTGGCTGTCCGGACACCAGCGGGTGTGACGCGCAATACGTGGGCTTCGGCAAGCAGGTGGAGTGCGCCGCGAAGAAGATGCGCGGCTACCTCACCGACCTGGAGGCGGGCCGCGCCACCATCTCTGGCTGGAAGACGGGAGTGACGAAGTCCACGTCCGACCCGTGCTCGGTGAAGCCGGCGAACCACGCCACCGCGGCGCTCTACACGTACACGCCCTGGGTGGGCGCGTACGCCATCCAGTGCGGCCGCACCACGGTGGGCGGCTCGTCGCTGATGGCGTCCATCTACAACCGCTACAAGACGGCCTACCCGTGGACGCTCACCACGGCGGAGGGCTGCTACTCCGGCACGGTGGACGCCACGGTGCCGGAAGGCTCGTGCGTGCAGAGCTCGTCGGACGCGCTGTGGCGCCAGTGTTCGCAGGGCGTGTTCATTGGCGGCACCACCGCGAAGCCGTCCAACTGCAACGTGTCCTTCCCGTACTGCGTCTCCACGCGCCTGGGCCGCGGCGTGCCCACGCGCACCTGCGTGCAGGCGAGCAGCACCGTCTGGCAGCAGTGCGGAGCGGAAGGGGTGTGGCGGGACGCGCCGGGCGCGGGCACCACGGGCGTGGGGCCCGTGGGCACCTGCTACGCGTCGTACGCGCTGTAGCCGTCACCTGCGCCGCCCGGATGGGACACCCGCGTCCGGGCGGTCAGTATTCCTTGGACCAGATGAGGTCCAGGCCGCCGGAGCGCGCGTCGCCGTACATGCCCTCCAGGCTCCAGCGCGGGCTGAAGAGGTACTGGAAGCGCACGGCGTTGGCGTTCTCCCCCTTCTGGAGGTTGGCGCCCACGCGGCCGGTGTAGCCCACGTAGATCTTGTCCGTCACGTACGTGCCCACCTCCAGCTTGGTGCCGGCGATGCCGCTGTCGCCCGCCTCGATGGAGAGCACGTCCAGGGGCAGCTTCGCGGCGATGGCCTTGCGCGCCTCGTTGGCGACGAACGAGCCCACCACCGAGGCGGCCTGCGCGCCCGCGTTCATGGACGCGCCGGAGCCGCGCTCCAGCGTGCGGCGGCCGGTGGCGAGCAGCGTATAGATTTCCGACTCCGGCAGGGCCGGCTCGCTCGTGGTCTTCAGCGTCACCTCCTTGCCCTGGCCTCGCACGGTGACGAAGACGGTGACGTTCGCGTTGTCGTTGCGGTGCTCGGCGGTGACGTTGATGTACGGCATCATCACCGGGCCGGTGAAGCGCACCTGGCTGTCGCGCTGCACGTCGAAGCGGCGGCCCAGCACGTCCACGCGGCCCAGCAGCACCATCACCTCGCCGAACATGCGCGCCTCGTTGGCGTACTCGACGCGGAAGCCCTCGGACAGGCCCAGCTGCACGTTGAGGTCCGTGCCGCGCACCCAGAGGTTGCGGGGCGCGTTGATGTTCACCCAGAACTGGCGCTGCGGCGCCTCCTCCTCCTCGCCGTCCTCCGCCAGGGCCTCGGCCTCCGCCTGGGACGTGGGCCCGCCCGCGTTGCCGCTGCCTCCCACGGTGGACTCCGGGTTGCCGGGCATGCCGGGCGAGTCCGGGGCGTTGCGCGGGTTCTGCGCCTTCTGCGACGTGGCCACCTGCGT
This sequence comes from Corallococcus exercitus, assembly GCF_042231735.1. Lineage (GTDB taxonomy): Bacteria > Myxococcota > Myxococcia > Myxococcales > Myxococcaceae > Corallococcus > Corallococcus exercitus_B. The sequence continues at coordinate 5,653,645 of NZ_CP102577.1, read as the reverse complement.
GGGCGCCTGCTCCTTCTTCTTGCGCTTGTCCACGGGCACGCCGTTGCGGACCATCACCACGTCCGCGGGGCGCTCCAGCGGCTGCAGGTCCTTGCGCTTGGCCTCCGGCAGCTCGACGTGCGCCTCCGGGATGGACAGGTCGCTGATGTTCACCAGCCGTTCGCTGAGGCTGCCCTTCATGGACAGGTTCAGCGAGAGCAGGGCCATCAGCTGGTCCTCCACCACGATGGGCAGGTTCTTGGTGCGGCCCTTGCCCTCCAGGACGAACTCGCCGCTCTTGCCCTGGCGGTTCGCGGTGGCCGTCAGCTCCAGCGTGCCGTTGCCGGACCTCGCGGTGAGCTGCTTGAGCTCGATGCGCTTCTCCGACGCGTTCAGCGCCAGCTGGATGTCGTTGTACTCGCCGTAGCCCATCAGCCCCAGCTTGCCGTTCTTCCACGCCAGGTCGCCCTTGAAGGTGGGCGCGCCCACGGTGCCGCCCAGGTTCGCGTCCGCCTGCATGAGGCCGCCCAGCGAGCGCACGTACGGGGAGATGCCGGAGAGGAACGTCGGGTCGAAGCGGCGCGCGCGCAGCGACACCTCCACCGGCGCCCGGTCCACCTTCTTCGCCGGCCCCTGCGCGGCCTGGAACGCGGGCAGCGACAGGTCCAGCTCCATCGTGCCGCCCAGGAGCAGCGACCCGCCGCCGGGAGCGGTGAGCATCGCGTCGAAGAGGGACTTCGCCTGCGAGTAGGAGTAGTGCAGCCGCGCCTGCCCCAGCGCCGTCTGCGCGACGCCCAGGCCCTGCATGCCCGCGTTCAGCTCCAGCTCCGGGGCCTCCGGCGTGCCGCGCGCGACCAGCTCCATGGACAGCACGCCCTGCGGCCCGCGGTTGCCCTGCCCGGGCTGCCGCACCGCCATGCCGGGCAGCTCACTCAAGGGCACGGGCCCCACGCGCCCCTTCATGCGGAAGGGCACGCGGGCAATGACCTCGCGGTCCTGGAGCGCGGCCAGCGGCGCCAGCACGCGCGCCTCCAGCGTGGCGAGCGGCCCGTCGGGGCGCCGCACGTCCAGCGTCAGTTTCACGTCCTCGTTGCCCGCCAGCGCCAGCGCGGTGCCGTTGAGGGGCGGCAGGCCGTTGGCGGTGACGCCCTGGGCCTGCATCTCCACGCGGCCCAGCGGCGCGAGCGCGGAGCCGTTCACGTCCGCCTTCAGCGTCACCGTGCCGTCCGGCTTGTCCACGCCCTCGGCGCCCTGGAGCAGCTTCAGCGGCAGCTCCGCCACCAGCGCCTCCAGGTGCAGCGGCGCCTCCAGCGCCTGCGCGGGCGTGGGCGGCTTCGCGATGACGCCGCCCAGCGTGAAGGGCGTCTTCAGCGCGACGTAGGCCTGGGGGGCAACCCCCTTCACGTCCAGCCGCGCGCCCAGCGTGGCGTCGTTCGCGTCGGAGTTCGCGTGCAGCTCGAAGCCCAGCGCCTGCGCGAAGAGGGCCTCCGGCCGGCCGGGATAGCGCAGGTCCGCGCCCACCACCTTCAGGTCCAGGCGCGGGTCCTTCGCGGAGCCGTTCACCACCAGCTTGCCGGTAATCTGGCCCGTGGGGCCGGGCGGCTGGGCCGCGAGCTTCAGCGTCTCCGCGACGTCCAGCTTCTCCAGGTTCACCGTCAGGGACAGGGGCTCGTTGCGGCGGCGCAGCACGCCCTGCACGGGCACGTCGAACTCCGAGGACACGCGCGCCGCGTTCAGCTCCGCGCCCAGCGTGCCGGTGGCGCGGTCCTTCACGTACCGCGCCTTCAGCTGGAGCCCCAGCCCCTCGTAGCCGCGCGCCCTGCCGCCCGCCAGGGTGAGGTCCACGTCCGCGTCCGGCCGCGCCATGCGCCCCTTCGCCGCGACGTGGCCGGACAGCGTGCCGCCCAGGCCCAGGTCCTCCGGCACCGCGATGCGAGGCAGCTTGGACAAGTCAAACGCGCCCAGGTCGATGCGCGCGTCCACGCGCTCGCCGTCCTTCACCGCGGCGATCTTCAAGGTCTGCGGCCCCGACGCGAGCGCCAGCGGCGGCTCCAGCGCGATGCGCCCGCCCCCGAAGCCCAGGTGCGTGGGCTGCTGGAGCGTCCAGGTGGCCTCCGGCCAGGACAGCGAGAAGGCGCGCATGGCCAGCCCCTCGTTGTCCGCGTCCACCGTGCCCTCCACGCCCAGCGCGAGCTGCGCGTCGCCGTCCACGCGCACGCTCGCCTTCAGCTCGCGGTTCTCGTCGGTGGTGAGCGCCAGGGACAGGTCGCGGAAGGTCTTGCCCGCGGTCTTCAGCTGGCTCACCAGCACGGTGGCGTCGGTGGTGAGCGGGCGGGTGACGTCCGGCACGCTCGCCTTGAGCGTCAGGTCCGTGATGGCGATGTCGCCGTAGTTGAGCGCGACGAAGTTGCCGTCCGCCTTCACGCCCGGCGAGCGCGGCGGCCCCTGCACCAGGAGCTCCAGCGAGCCGCTGCCGGACATGGGCGGCACGGTGCCGCCGGGCAGCAGCTTGTTGAGCGCCTGGGACAGCAGCTTCAGGTCGCCCGCGGACAGGCTGCCGCGCGCCTCCAGCGCCTTCGCGGTGCCTTCCCCCGACGCGATGAAGGCCGCGCCCGGCATCATCACGCGCAGGTTGGCCACGTTGTAGCGGCCGTCCTTGGCGCTGGCCTTCAGCTCGATGGGGCCCACCGACTGGCCCCGGTACTCCGAAGGGGACACCGTGAGGGCCACGTCGCCGTCCAGCGTCTCCACGCTGTCGCCGCCGCCGTGCGCGACGAGGTCCGCGGCGATGTTGGTGGGGATGCCCCCCTCCATCAGCTCCGCCAGGTTGACCCCGCGCGCCTTCACGGTGGTCTCCGTGGTGCGGTACGTCTTGAGGTTCACGTCGCCCGTCAGGTCCAGCGTGGCCTTGCCCGCGGACGCGCCCAGCCGGGCCTTCGCGAGGTCGCCGTCCATGGACGCGGTGCCCTTTGCCTCAATGGGCACCACCAGCGGGTACGCGGGCACGAAGGCCTTCACCGGCTCGGGCGGCACCCGCAGGCGGCGCAGCTCCACGGCGGCGGCCGTCTCACCGGACTGCCTGGCGCCCAGATCCGCCTCGATGCCCGCCAGCGCCAGCTGCGCGTCCACCTGGCGCACCACGTCCTTGCCCTGGCCCTTGAGCACCAGGCGCACCGGGCCCGTGAGCGGACGGGTGAGGCCGCCCGTGGCCTGCAGGTCCGCGGCGAAGTCCATGTCGGCGAGCCCGTAGTGGCCCTCGCCCTTCGCGCCGAGCTCCTCCAGGCGCACCTGGCGCTCGCCGCCGTCCGGCAGCTCCTGCTGGAAGTCCACGTAGCCGTGGCTGAGCTCGAAGTCCTTGAGGTGGATGCGCAGGGCGCTCTTGCCCTGGGTGGGCGGCTCCTCCGGCTTGGGCTCCCGGGGCTCCAGCGCGCGCATGAGGTTGAGGCCGCGCTCGTCCTGCACCAGGTACAGGCGGGGCGTCTCGATGCGCACCTTCGTCAGGTCCACCTTCTGCCCCAGCAGCGGCGTCAGGTGGAGCCGCGCCTCCACGCGGGCCACCTCCGCCGCCAGGTCTCCCTCCGGCGTGTAGAGCTTGATGCCGGTGAGGACCGCGCCGTTCAGGTCCAGGTCGAAGCCGCCCAGCTCCAGCCGGCCGGCGAGCTGCTTGTTCGCCAGGTCGACGCCAAGGCGCGCGAGGCGGGCGGAGCCGGCCGGACTGGTGGCGTACACGAGCGCGCCCACCACCAAGAGGACGATGAGCCCGAGCAAACCAAGCAGGCCCCAGAGGATCCGCCGTCCCCAGCGCTTGCGCCGGTGGGGCGGGGCGGTGGGGGCGGGGGTCGTGGGGTCGCTCAAAACGCCTCTCCGATGGAGATATGGATCGCGCAGAGCCCTTCCGGGGCACCCGCGAACGCTGCATCAGCGGACGTCGAGGCCTTGTCGAACTTGCGTCCGAAGCCCAGGCATCCACCAGAGGACGGATAGATGTATCCGGGATCGCTGACGGGCAATCCCCGCCCGATGTTCAAGCGCCGCGCGATGTCCAGTCGGATGGGGCCCACCACCGTGAGGTAGCGCAGGCCGGCGCCCAGGGCGTGGTAGTGCTCGGGACCGAACAGCTTGGGGGCGTTCTTGCCAAACAGCGCCTCCGTGCCCACGAGGCCGGAGTCGTAGAAGATGGCCACCATCAGGCTGTCCGTGAGCATGTAGCGCAGCTCCACGGAGGTCTCGAAGAGGCTGTTGCCGCCCACGGGCACGGTGTCCCAGGAATCCAGGATGGGGTTGCCGTTCGCGTCCAGCAGGACGTTGCCGTCGTCGTCCTTCTTGTAGGTGGGGGCGAGCGGCGTCATGGGCGACAGCCGCTGGCCGTTGAAGCCGCGCATCGCGGTGGCACCGCCGGAGAAGAAGCGGGTGACGATGGAGCTCTGGCCTCCGCCCGCCGGGTTCAGCGTGCCCGCGCGCAGCTTCACCGCGAGCGTCAGGTCCTTCTTGTCTCCAAGGGAGTGGTAGTAGCGCAGGTCCGGCAGCAGCCGGACGTAGTGGTACTGCCCGAAGAAGGGACCGCCGCCCTTCTGGATGGAGAAGCCCACGTAGTAGCCGTCGCGCGGCTCGGTGCGGTCATCGCGCCGGTCCCAGGCGAACGCCACCTCCAGGAAGCTCAGCGCCTGGTCGCATTTGCCGTCCTCGGTCGTGTTTTCGCAGCCGAGGGTGATGGGCGGGACGCCCTCTTCCAGGCTCACCTGGCCCGTCAGCCGGTAGAGCTGCAGGTTGTACGAGGGGAAGACGGAGAAGGACGGGTGAGGCGTCCAGATGACGCCCGTCTTGAGGTATCCGCCGTAGAACGAATAGGCCTGCTGGAGCCCCTTCTCCGCGGTGACGGAGGCCTGCAGGGCCACGTCGCGGAAGAGGAAGCGCGGCTGCTCGAACTCCGTGGTGAAGGTGAAGACGGGGTCGTCATCGGAGCCCTCGTCGTCGCGGAGGCTCGCCAGCACGTTGGGGATGAAGGCGTAGCCCAGGCGTCCGCGCAGCGTGAGCCGGCGCAGGCCGCCGCGGAAGTTGCGGTTGCTCCACTCGCCCAGGATGCGGCCTTCCTGCCGCGCGGCGTCCACGCCGATACCGCCGCCCAGCCTGAGCGAGTGGAAGGGCGACTCGCGCACGTCCACCACCACCGGCACCGTGGCGTTCTGCCGGTCCGGCGCGCCCCGGTTCACCTTCACCGCGCCGAAGACGCCCATGCGGAAGACGCGCGCCTGGGCCTCCGCCAGCGCCGCCTCGCTGAAGTACGCGCCCTTGGTCACGGCGCCCTGCGCCTGTTCGATGATGCGGCGGGGCGGCACCTGCGGGTTCGCGTCCGTGGCGATGAAGATGTTGCCGAAGCGGTAGCGCAGGCCCGGGGCAATCTGCAGGTCCACCACGGCCTTCTGCGTGGCCACGTCCACGCGCACCTCGCCGCCGACCTCCGCCTCCGCGTACCCCAGGTCCTTGAGCCGCTGGAGCACCAGCTCCTTGGTGGTGGTCCACGTGTCCTCGCGGAACACGTCCCCGGGCTTCATCGGCAGCTCTTCCAGGATGCGCTCGCGCTCCCGCTGCGTCGGCTGGCCCTCGCCCTGGCTCAGCGACTCCAGGCCGTGCGGCTCAATGCGGTCGATGATGGTGGGCGCGCCCTCGTTGACCACCACCTTGAGGCGCACGGCCTTGTCGCCGTCGGGGATGACCTCGTTGGACTCCACCTGCGCCTGGTAGAAGCCCTCCGCCTGGTAGAAGCGCTCGATGCGGCGCAGGTCCGCCTGCCACGCGTTGGTGTCGAAGTAGTGCGCCTTGCCGAAGGGCCAGAACGCGTACCAGGGGGTGGAGGACGTGAGGATGCGGTCCTTGATGTCCCCCTCGTCCACCTGCTTCGTCCCCTGGATGTCCAGGGACTTCACCTTCGGCCCGGTGGGCTGATTGGAGGTGGTGGCGCACGCCGTCAACAGCACGGCCAGCGCGAGGGGCACGGCGAAGCGGAATCGGAGGAGTCGGACGTCGGCCACGCCAGGTTTCTTACCGGAAGGCCAGCCCCTGACGCGTTTCGCAATGTTTCTTTGTGGGGCGAGTGTCGCATTCCACGACCTCGGGGGCGGGGGCAGTGTCCTCCACCCCCCGGGCACCGCCGTGGCGCGTGCAACCGGGCCCGGGGTGCGTCAGATTCGGGTCCCTATGGTCCGGCGAATCGCGATGTTGCTGTCGGCCACGCTGGTGCTCGCCACCGGCTGCGGCGTGAACGAAGACGAGGTGGTCCAGCTCAAGGAGGGCGAGAACCTCTCCGACACGCCCTACTGCGGCTCGATCGGGTGCGCGGATCCGTTCCGCTTCTGCGCGGAGCTGTTCCTGGAGTTCGGCCGCTCGCCGCCCCTGTGCGTCGTGGAGAACATCTGCGACCGGCTGGAGTGCGCGAAGGAGGGCCGCCGCTGCGCCGTGTTCGACGGCTTCCCCGGCCAGGTGAAGTGCATCGAGGGCAACGGCGACTGACGCGGCAGGCAAGGCGTCCCCTGCGTCAGCGCCCGGGGCGGCCGTGTCCAGCGCGGCCCCGGGGCGGATGAGTCAGGCTAGCGGCGCGACGAGGCGGTGAGCCACGCCAGGCGCTCCGCGGCGTCCTTCGTCTGGGCTTCCGTGAGCAGCGCGTCCGTGTTCTGCGCGATGCGGTAGGCCCAGTTGGCGTCGCCCATGGTGCCGGGCAGGTTGATGCGGTCGCGCGTGCCCAGCACGTCCTGCCACGGCAGCACGCACAGGTCCGAGCCCGCGTTGAGCGCCGCGGCCAGCGTGGCGCGGTGGATGTCCGGGGTGAACTCGCGCGTCACCGCCACGCCCTGGAACTCCGGCCACACGCGCGCGGCGTTCTGGCGCTCGTCCTCGCGCGCCTGCTCCCACCACTCGGCCTGCGGCTCCGTGTCATGCGTGCCGGTGGTGACCAGCGACACGGCGGGGAACTGGTGCGGGTCGCGGTAGGTGTTGTCGTCGCGCTCCCAGCGCAGCACGCGGTAGCCGGGCAGCTTCAGGTCCGCGAGGATTTGACGCACGAACGGCGGAATCACGCCCAGGTCCTCGGCGACGATGCCCGCGCCCTCCGACAAGAGGCGGAAGTGCTTCTCACCCTGGCGGCGCCAGGTGGCCTCGTCCGCGGGGACGAAGTAGCCGGTGGGGTTCTTCTCGTCGCGGATCCACTGGCGGAAGTAGCCCACCGCGTGGTCCACGCGGCGCAGGTCGTAGTAGCTGGCCGCCTTGGCCGCGCGCTTCTTCAGCCACGCGTAGTCGTCCTTCTCCATCGCGGCGAAGTCGAAGTAGGGCAGGCCCCAGTCCTGGCCCGTGGCGGAGAAGTCGTCCGGCGGCACGCCCAGGCGCGCGTCGCGGCGCAGGATGTCCGGGTGGGCCCAGCAGTCGGAGCTGTCCTGCCCGATGATGAAGGGCTCGTCCCCGCACAAGAGCACGTCCTTCGCCTTGGCCTGCGCGCGGACCTGGTTCCACTGCGCCTCCGCCAGCCACTGCAGCCAGGCGTGGTAGCGCACGCGGCGCTCCAGGCCTTCCTTCTGGATGGCGAGCAGCGCCTCCGGCTGGCGCGTGCGCAGCCCTTCGGGCCACTCCCACCAGGGACGGCGCCCCTCCTTCTCGCTGATGGCGGTGAAGAGGGCGTAGCTCTCCAGCCACTCGCCCTGCGCCTCGCGCCACTTCTGGAACTCCTGGGCGCGCGGCGTGCGCGCGGTCCACTCGTGCTTCTCGAAGTGGTCGAAGGCGCGCGCGAACGCGGCGTCCTTCAGCGGGAACACCAGGTCGTAGCGCACGCGCGGCGCGCCCCGGGCCTCCGCCAGCTGCCCCTTCTGCGTGTCGCTGAGCGCGCCCTCGCCGCCGGTGGCCTGGAACTCCGGCACCTGGTGGAGGTCGATGAAGAGCGGGTTCAGGCCGAACGCGGACCGGGTGGCGTAGGGGCTCGGGTCACCGGGCGCGGTGGGAAGCAGGGGCAGCACCATCAACAGGCGCTGCCGCGCGGCCTTCATCCAGGAGAACAGGCCGTCCATGGCGCCGAAGTCGCCAATGCCGAAGTCCGTCCGCGAGCGAAGGGAGAACAGGGGAAGCAGGAGACCGGAGAGCCGGCCAGGAGTGGACATGCGGCCCAATCTGCCCCAGCACCGGGCCGGTGTGAACTGCTGTCGCGACGCAGTGCACACACGCCTGCCTGTCAGCCATTTGGAAGACGCAGCGGTGGACCCTTGGACGATGCGAGCGCTCAGTGGTTGACGAAGCGCACCCCAGACGGAACTCGACCGCTTCCCGCACGCCTGGCCCCCTGGCGTCAGGGGCGCCGCGCCTTCAGTCCTGGAGGTCGAAGTCCAAGGTGACCTCGGCGGCATCCCCCGGGCAGGTGCCAGCCGTCGGCCCCTGGACCGTCAGCTCCAGGTGCCCCCGGAGCCGGTCCTCCGAGTTCTCCTCCAGCACGAACCGGCCGGAGACCTGCTGGATGGCGGTCTTCTCGTCGTCCCCGTCCGAGCAGAACGACTGGGTCCAGGCCGCCTTCAGCTCCGGCGAGTGTCCGGGGCCGGGCTCGAAGTGGACGTCGTCGTCGGTCCCCTGATACCGCTGGCCCGGGACATGGGCTGCTCCGTCGATGGCGTACTCCGCGGGCCCGCTCCCCTTCGCGAAGAGCTCGAAGTCCACGTAGACGCAGAGGCCCCGGGAGTCCTCCCGGCGTTCCGCCGACAGGTTGTCCGAATGGCAGAAGCTGAAGACCGGGCCGAGGTCGAACTCGGAGTCCCGGCCCGCATGGGGGCGGACCAGGCTGGAAGCCGACGTGGGGAATTCTTCCCAGACGTCGCCATGCCGCACCCGCATGTGGCCGGTGACGGTCGGCTCCCTCCCGCACCCGGTCCCTCCCAGGACCGCGAGCGACAGCGCCAGGGCGAACGGGACACGGCGGAAGAGAGGAGGCCTCTTCATTGGGTTGTGCATGAGGTCGTCTGCCATCATCTTTCGCACCCGGACAAGCCTCCCTGTCGTCGTGGGTGGCCCCGGCCCCGGCTCCATGTCCGGTCACGCTCCGCACCCATGAAACCCCTTCCCCTGTCCTTCTACGCGCGGCCCACCCTGGAGGTGGCGCGCGACCTGCTGGGCACCCTGCTGGTGGTGGACGGGGTGAAGGGCCGGCGCGTGGGCCGCATCGTGGAGGTGGAGGCCTACCTGGGCGAGCACGACCTGGCGTGCCATTCGTCCAAGGGGCGCACGCCCCGCACCGAGGTGATGTTCGGGCCGGCGGGGCGCTCGTACGTCTACCTCATCTATGGAATGCACCACTGCTTCAACGTGGTGACGGACGCGCCCGGGGTGGCGGCGGCGGTGCTGGTGCGGGGCGTGGAGCCGGTGGAAGGCATCCCGCCCGGCGAGCGGACGGACGGGCCCGGGCGGCTGTGCCGGGTGCTGGGGCTGAACCTGAACCACAACAACCTCGAGCTGGACTCGGACGGGCTGCACCTGTTGCCAGGGGCGCCGGTGCCGGACGCGCGGGTGGAGCGGGGGCCTCGCATCGGCGTGGAGTACGCCGGGGCGTGGGCCGCTGAACCCTTCCGGCTGTGGGACCGGGACAGTGGACACGTCAGCCGCTTCGTGTCCCGGCGGCCTCGCCGTCGTCCTTGACGCGGAACGTTCTGGCTGGTTGGGTGGAAAACGCCATGTCCCAAGAGGCTTCCCAGGAAGAAGACCGGCAGGAAGAAGACCGGCGGCTCCTGGCGCGCGCCCAGGACGGCGACGTGTCCGCCTTCGAGGCCCTGGTGGGCCTGCACCAGGACCGGGTGTACGGCCTGGCGCTGCGGATGACGCGTTCAGAGGCGGACGCGGCGGAAATCACCCAGGACACCTTCCTTTCCGCCTACCAGCACCTCAAGGACTTCCGGGGCGAGGCGGCCTTCGGGTCCTGGGTGCACCGCATCGCGGCGAACCATGCCCTCATGCGCCTGCGCCACCGCCGGGTGGCCCAGGCCGCGGAGTCGGAGCTCCAGGCACCGGAGTTCACGGAGCGGGGTACGCTGGCGGACTACCCCGTCACGGACTGGAGCCGGGACGCGGAGGAGAAGGCGCTGGACGCGGAGCTGGGGCAGGCGATCCAGCAGGCGGCCGACCGGTTGCCGGAGGGCTACCGGGAAGTCTTCCTCTTGAAAGACGTGGACGGCCTCAGCTACGAACAAATCGCAGAAGTGACGGGGGACTCCATCCCCGCCATCAAGAGCCGCCTGCATCGGGCGCGGCTCGCGCTGCGAGAAGCCATCGACCTGTTCTACAACCGGGACAATCGCGGGGTGTGAAACCCCCAGGGCGCCTCGGCATCTTCGAACTGGAACGAGGGGAGCCGCAGCCAGCCGAGGTTCGGATGTATACGTGCAAAGATTCCATCAACCTCCTGCTGGAGTTCCTTGAGGGCGAGATGCCCGAGGAGGAGGCGCGGCACCTGCAGGAGCACCTGTCGGGCTGCAAGCCCTGCGAGGAATTCCTCAGCACCTATCGGGCCACTCCCGGGCTGTGCAAGCGCGCCATGGCGCTGAAGATGCCCCGGGAGGTGTCGGCGAAGCTGACCGAGTTCCTGCGCTCGAAGATCAAGTCCTGCTCGTGAACCTGAAACAACTGTCGCTGCCGGAATTGGAAGCGGCGCTCGCGCCGGCCCAGCCGTCCGCGACCGCGGTCCGCAAGGTGTTCGCGGGCGTCTTCGCCCACGCCCGTCCCACGGTGGACGCCATCGCGCTGGCGCCCCAGGTGCCGCGCCGGGTCGCGGACCTGCTCCGCGCCCAGGCGGAGCTGCCGTCCCTGAAAATCGTCGAGCGGCGCCAGGCGGAAGACGGCTTCGTGAAGTACCTCTTCGAGTCGCCGCTGGGCGGCCGCATCGAGGCGGTGCGCATCCCCATCTTCGAGGAGAAGTACGTCGTCTGCGTGTCCAGCCAGGTGGGCTGCGCGCTGGCGTGCGACTTCTGCATGACGGGCAAGCTGGGCTTCCAGCGCAACCTCCAGACCTGGGAGATTTTGGACCAGGTGATGCAGGTGCGCGCGGAGGCGGACCGGCGCGTGGGCGGCGTGGTCTTCATGGGGATGGGCGAGCCGCTGCTCAACTACAAGGAGACCGTCCGCGCGGCGCAGATCCTCTCGCACCCGGCGGGGTTCTCCATCTCCGGCACGGCCATCACGTTCTCCACCGCGGGGCATGTCCCGGCGATTCGCCGCTACACCCGCGAGGGGCATCCGTTCCGGCTGGCGTTCAGCGTGACGAGCGCCATCCCGGAGAAGCGCGCGAAGGTGCTCCCCATCGAGAAGACGCACCCGCTGCCGGAGCTGATCCAAGCCATCCGCGAGTACAGCGAGGCGCGGCGCGAGCGGGCGATGATCGCCTACGTGGCCATCCAGGGCTTCAACCTGGGGCGCGAGGACGCGGAGGCGCTGAAGACGGCGTTCGAGGGCATCCCCATCAAGGTGGACCTCATCGACGTGACGGATCCAACGGGCAAGTACCTGCCGCCCACGGCGGAGGAGCTGAGCGCGTTCCGGGACCACCTCCAGATTCTGAAGGCGCCCATCGCGCGGCGCTATTCGGGCGGCAAGGAGATTGGCGCGGCATGCGGCACGCTGGCGGCGAGCCAGTACGGCGGCACCGTGCTGCCGACGCCGGCCGTGTCGCCCCGTCAGGCCTGACGTGTCTTATCCGCCGGCCTGGGCCTCGTGCCCGGCGGCGTTCGCGGCTTCTCGATTCGACGGCAAGAACCGGAGCGCGGGGCATGGCCTCGCGGCGCTACGAGGACCGTGCGCCGCGGCGAAGGCCTGCGCGGGCGCGACCTCATGAGCGGGCCAGTGTCCGGGAGAACCGTCGGATGACGCATCGATTGGAAGGGAAGGTCGCCCTGGTGACGGGGGCGGGTTCAGGGATTGGAAGGGCGACGGCGCTGGCGTTGGCCCGGGAGGGCGCGCGGGTGGTGGCGGCCGGCAGGCGCATGGCACCGCTCGAGGAGACGGTGCGCATGGCCGCGGAGCGGGGAGGGCAGGGGGTGGCCCACGCCGCGGACGTCACGCGGGAGGGCGACGTCGAGGCCCTGGTCCGCTTCACGCTGGAGACGTTCGGGCGGCTCGACGTCGGCGTCAACGCGGCCGGGGGCTCGTTCGGCGGCGGGCCGACCCACACGCTGGACACGGCCTGCTTCCGGGAGTGGATCGACGGGTACCTGGTGAGTACGTTCCTGTCGACGAAGCACCAGGTGGGCGCGATGTTGAGGTCGGGCGGGGGCAGCGTCATCAACATCGGGACCTTCGTCGGGTACACGAAGGCGATGCCCGGGACGTCCGGGTACGCGGCGGCGAAGACGGGGCTCATCGGGCTCACGCGCACCGTCGCGGCCGAGTACGCCCCGCAGGGCATCCGCGCGAACGTGCTCGTCTCCGGCGGCGCGGACACGCCCATGTTCCGGAACTGGAACGCGTCCGATGAACAGCGCTCCGCCGCCGCGCGGCTGCATGCGCTCCAGCGCGTCGCGGACCCGGAGGAGATCGCCAACGCGGCGGTCTTCCTCGCGAGCGGCGAGGCGTCCTTCGTCACCGGGAGCGTCTTCACGGTCGATGGAGGCCTGTCGCTGGTCTGAGCGCCCGGCACCCGCGGGCTGGGGGTTGGCCCCGGCCCGCGCGTGTTCACCGCCGCGCGGACGTGCGGTTCCCGGGTTCCGTCTGGCGGGAAGGCGACTTAAGTCTCGCGCGAGGCGCTTCCCAAGCCTGGAGGGCACCGCGCGGATGTGGATCGAGCACGTCGACAAGCTGATCGGGACGCTGGGGCCGTTCGGGTTCCTGGTGCTCGGCGTGGCGGCGATGCTGGAGTACGTGGTGCCGCCGTTTCCCGGGGACACCATCGTGTTGATGGGCGGCATCTACGCCGTGCGTGGGGAGAAGCCCTGGTGGCTGGTGCTCGCGGTGGTGACGGCGGGCAGCGTGCTGGGCGCGTTCATCAACTACGCGGTGGGCCAGTGGCTGGCGAAGCGCTTCGAGGCGGATCCGAACCGCTCCTTCTTCGGGCTCACGCACGCGCGCCTGGTGCAGGTGCAGACGCGGATGCGGCACGCGGGGCCGTGGCTCTTGCTGGTGAACCGGTTCCTGCCGGGCATCCGGGGCGTCATCTTCATCGCGGCGGGGGCGGCGCGGGTGCCTCGCTTCAACGCGCTGGTGCTGGGGGCGGTGTCCGCGCTGGCGCACAGCGGGCTCATCCTGGCGCTGGGCATGGCGGTGGGCGGCAACCTGGAGCGGCTGACGCTGCTGGTGTCGCGCTACCAGTACGCGGTCATCGGGCTGCTCGTGGTGGCGGCGCTGGGCTTTGGCGTGCGGGCGTTGACGCGGCGGCGTGAGTCGGCCGTGGAACCGTAGCGGGCCCGTCCGGGCAGGAAAATGTGCGGGGACGGCGTGCCGGAGCGGCGCGCACGTTGCGCGGGCCCGGGGTGGCGCGGTTGAGTCGGGGCATGTTCCGCGCCCGTGCTCGCTGGTGGCTGCTCGTGTTGCTCGTCCTGGTGGGAGGGTGCCGCTGTGGGGACGACCCCAATGTGGGCGGTGCGAGCGCCAGCTTCCGGCCGCAGGAAGAGGTCGTGGACTTCGGCCGGGTGCTGGAGGGCACGCAGGTGCGCCGCTCGCTGACGCTGGTGGCCACCGGCCGCGCGGGCGTGACGGTGGAGGCGGTGACGGACGCGCCCTTCTTCGTCGTCGTGTCCCAGATTGTCGTCGCGGGCAGCGGCACGGGCACGGTGGACATCCTGTTCTCCGCGGGCAACACGCCGGTGCAGGGCGAGCTGGTGCTCACCGCGGGGCGCACCACCGCGAAGGTGAAGCTCACCGGCGTGGGCGTGCGTCCGCTGGCCTGCGTGCCGGCGGGCGAGTGCCGCGACTCGCGCTTCGACCTGGAGTCCGGCCAGTGCATCGAATCACCGCAGGCGGACGGCGCGTCGTGCATCCCGGGCAGCCGCTGCCAGGAGAACGGCCGCTGTCAGGCGGGCGTCTGCGTGGGGCAGCCGCGCACGTGTGACGACGACAACCCGTGCACGGTGGACAGCTGCTCTCCGACGCAGGGCTGCGTGACGGAGAGCGTGGCGTGCCCGGCGCCGAGCAACCCGTGCAAGGTGGGCGTGTGCGACCGCAATGCGGGCTGCCAGGAGGTGGACGTGGCGGACTTCAGCCCCTGCGGCGCGGTGAGCTGCAAGGCGGCGCAGGTCTGCTTCAGCGGCTCGTGCAGGACCGTGACGCCGCCGGACGGCTTCGTCTGCGCGCCGGCCACGCCCTGCCAGGACGAAGGCAAGTGCAGCGCGGGCGAGTGCATGCGCCCGGACGCGGGAGACCTGGAGTCCGTCTTCAGCGCGGAGCTGGGCGGCGTGCCCATCGCGGAGGACGGGGGGCCGGTGCTGCTGGTGGACGACGGGACGGTCTACGCCTCGGTGTGCGGCGAGGACGCGGGCTGCTGGCTCGCTGCGTACACGGAGAGCGGGCTGCTGCGCTACGAGTCGCCCTATGAGGACGGGGGCGCGAGGACGTTGCTCGCGGCGTCGGACGCGGGTGTGGTGGTGCTCGCGCCGGAGGCCCTGGAGGCGTACGCGGCGCGAGGCCTGGGAGAGCTGCGCTGGCGCACGTCGTTGGCGCTCTCCGATGCGGCGCTGGATGGAGGGACACCGGAGGGAGTGCCCGGCACGGGAGCGGGCAGGGTGGCGCTCACGAAGGAAGGGGACGTGCTGACGTACGTGACGTGGAGCGGTGATGCGGGCACGGAGCCGCTGCGCTCCAGGCTTATGTTGCTGAGCGCGGACGCGGGAGCGCCGCTGGCGATGGGGCCGGAGGAGGACGGCGGTGGAGCGGCAAGGCTCGCGGTGGATGACGCGCGCGGCGCGTACCTCTACACGCCATGGGATGGACGGCTGGCCTTCACGAGCTGGGCGCCACCTGAAGTGAGCACGGACGGCGGAGCCTTCACGGCACGGATGGGCCCGTATTTCGCGGATGTGTCGGGCCCGGTGCTGGCCACGCGTCAGGACGACGCGCACGCGGCATGGCCCGGTGCATCGCCCCCGGGGCCTGGCTTCGCACCCGGGGCGGCCGCCCTCGGGGACGGAGGTATCGCATCACTGAGCCTCGAGCCGCTCGGTGCAGGTGTCCCAGGTGGTGCCCCGTCCCTGGCGCTGGCGTCGGGACGGTTGCTCGTGGGCACGCAGGCCTTCGTGGACACGGATGGGGGCGTGCTCACCGCGCTGGACTGGGACGCGGGCTCGCGCACGCTGACACCCCTGGCCGAGCCCGTGCTGATGTCTCCCAGCGGCACGGTCGGTCATGCACTCGCGCTCGCGTGCGGCCGTACCGACGGCACCCCTTGCGTCGACACGGAGCTGCGCACCGTGCTGCGCTCGTTCAGCTCCGACGATGGGCACGTCCTCTCGGAGGTGGACGTGCTGCCCTCGCCGCTGCTTCCCGGCGCCTTCCACGAAGCCGCGCTGCTGGAGCAGAGCACCGTGGGCGTGCTCGCGGACGCGGCGCTGCCGAACGGCCAGCGTCAGGCGTGGCTCGAATGGATTGCCTTCGGCAACAAGGTCAATCAGTGCTCCCTGCCGGGCCGGGTGGAGGTCGCGGGCGCGGTGTTCGCGGGGGACCTGCTGCACGTGGCCCTGCGCCGCGATGGCGTCTGGCGCCTGGAGTCCTATCCCGTCGGCATGCGCGCTGAAGCCCGGGGCTGGCCCCAGCGCAACGCCAGCCCCGCCGGGACGCGCAGGGCCGTGCCCTGAGCCAGGGGCTCGCCGCCCAAGCCCCGGACCTCCCTGCGGGCCCCCTCCCACCCGACGCGGTCCCAACCTGTCCGACAGTCGGACAGGTTCGCGCGGGGCGCCGCTGCCGGGGAGCCCTGTGGGCTCTCACCTTCTCATCCGTGGGGACTCGAACCCCGGCGTTCCTGGACGAAGCAGGGACGGGCCTTCCACGCCCGCTCCGACCGTGTCTGGCCGGACTCAGCCGCCCACGGCCGGATCCACCCAGAGGTCCTCGAAGCGCACCTGCGGCGGAGTCTGATGCAGCCGCAGGTTCTGCACGGACGCCGCGGCGGCCGCGTGCGTGCGGTCGTGGTACAGCGGGATGAGCGGACAGTCCTCGCGCGCCAGCAGCTCCGCGCGCTTGTAGAGCTGCGAGCGCAGCTCCGGGTCGATGGACACGCGCGCCTCGGCGGTGAGCCGGTCCAACTCCGGGTTGCGGTAGCCCAGCGGGTACACCGTCTGCGCGCTGGAGTTGAGCAGGAAGTGCAGGAACGCGTCGGGGTCCGGGAAATCCGCCAGCCACAGCGTGCGGAACGCGGGGACCTTCCCCTCGCGCAGGCGCGGCAGGTACTCCTCCGGGCTCATCTGCTCGTGCCGCAGCTCCAGCAGCCCGGCCTGAATCATGGGCCGGAAGAGCACCGCGTCCTCCGCGGACGTGTCGCGGCCCACCGGGTGGTGCAGGGTGAGCTGCAACCGCCGCACGCCTGCCTCGCGCAAGAGCCGCTCCGCCAGCGTCAGGTCCGGCACCGGCGCGGGCCCCAGCTCCTGGGCCCCATCCAGCAGCTCCGGCGGAGTGAAGGTGCGCGCCACGCGAGCACCCGGATGGAACTGCGCCACCACGCTCGGGATGTCCATGCCCGCGCGCAGCGCCCGCCGCACGCGCACGTCGTTGTACGGCGCCTCGTTGAGGTTGAGGCCCAGGAACGCCGTGGAGGGCGTGGTGCTGGTCACCACCTGGTGCGCCTCCAGCCCCTTGGCCTCCGTGTGCTCCACGTGCAGGAACGACACGAGGTCCACCTGTCCGTCCAGCAGCTGCCGCACCGCCTGGGCCCGCGTGTCCGTCATGACGAACTCCAGCCGGTCCAGCAGCGGAACCCCGCCACGCCAGTAGGTGGCGTTGCGCTCCAGCACCATCCGGTCCGGCTGCATGCCGACGACGCGGAACGGCCCGGTGCCCACCAGCTTCCCCGCCGAGTCCATCTTCCCCACCGCCGTGGCCGTCAGCGCCATGAGCTGGAGGAAGAACGCCTTGGGCTCGCGCAGGCGGATCTCCAGCGTGCCCTCGTCCAGGACCTCGATGCCCGCCACCTCGCGCGCCAGGCCGCTGGAGTACTCGCGCGCGCCCTCCACGTCCTCCAGCAGGCTGCGGTCCGGCGAGCGCAGCGCCGGGTCCATCAGCCGCTCCAGGTGGCGCTTCACGTCCTGGGCGGAGAGCAGGGTGCCGTCGTGGAAGGTGACGCCCCGGCGCAGGTAGAAGCGGTAGCGGCGCGCGGAAGGGTCCGCGTCCCAGCGCTCGGCCAGGTCGGGCACCAGCACGCCGTCCTCCAGCCGCACGAGGCAGGAGAAGAGGCACGCCGTCAGCTCCGTCATCTGGTTCTCGACGCTGAACAGCGGATCCACCGACTGCCGCGCGCGCAGCGAGCCCGCCTGGTGCAACCCCACCCGCAGCGTGCCGCCCATCCGCGCGCGGGGCAGCTGGAAGCGGAACACCTCCGCCTCCAGGCTCACCGTCTCGTGGCTCAGCTGGTCCACCGTGCGGTCCAGCTCGTCACCGATGCGGATGACCCGGCGCGCGTCCTCGCGCACCTGGGCCACCTCTTCCCGGATGGACGCGTCGCCCCGGGTGAGCACCTGGTGCGCGGAGCGCAGCTCCTCGATGGCCGCGCTCAGCCGCATCACCGCCTCGGACAGGTCGCGGCCGGTGCGCGCCTGCGCCTCCGCCTTCTGGCCGGCGCTCTGGCCCACGCGAGACATCTCCTGAATCTGGCGCACCAGGTCCCGCGCGTTGCCGGACTGCTCGATGGCCATGCGCGTGATGTCCTCCACGCGCTGGGCCACGCGCTTGCTGGCCTCCACGACGGTGGCGCCCTGCGCCTCCAGCTGCTGCGTCTCCATCACCGTGGCCTCCACGGCGGCGAAGGTGCGCTGGGTGATGGCGCGGATCTCACTCAGGGCCTCCGAGGCGCGGTCGCCCAGGGCCACGCCCGCGGTGGCCTGCTCGCGCCCCTCCTGCACCAGCGCCACGGCGGTCTCCACCGCGTCGCGGATGCCCGTCACCATGGTGCCAATCTCGCGCGTGGAGCGCGTGGTGCGCTCGGCGAGGCTGCGGATTTCGTTGGCCACCACGCCGAAGGGGCGGCCGTGCTCGCCCGCCTGCGCGGCGATGATGGCGGCGTTGAGGGCCAGGAGGTTCGTCTGGTCGGCGATCTCCTGGATGACGTCCACGATGCGGCCAATCTCCAGCGAGCGCGTGCCGAGCATCTCCATCAGCTCGGCCGCCTTGCGCACCGTCTCCTCCACCCGGTACATGCCCTGCACGCTGTCGCCCACCAGCGCCTCGCCGCGCTGGGCGGTGGTGGTGACGGCGACGGCCATGCTGTTGGTCTCCATGGCGCGGCGGCGCACGGCGAAGATGCCGCCCTCCACCAGCGCGACGAAGTCCTCCGCCTCGGAGGCGAAGCGGCCCAGCTCGTCGCCCGACGCGGCGATGTGCGTCAGACGCTCCGTCATCGCCTGGGTGAGGCCGCTGGTGCGCTGGCTGAAGTCGTTGACGGTCTCCAGGCCGTCCACCACCTGGTGCAGCCGCTCGGTCATCTCCAGCAGGGCGCCCGTCGTCTCGTGCGCGAAGGTTTCGATGTGCTGCACGCGCTTGATGGCCACCTGGAGGCTGCTGCCGTTGCCGCCCACGGCGGAGAGCGTGCGCTCCACGGCGCCGCCCTGCCGGCGCGCGGCCTCCAGCAGCATGCGGGCCTGCTCGCTCACGCCGTTGCCGGTGCGGTGCAGGTTGCTCGTCACGCGCTGCACCTGGGACAGGGCGCGGCGCAGGGACAGGATGAGGCGGCGCAGGTCCTCCTGGCCCTCGAAGCCCGTGTGGATGGGCGTGGTGAGGTCGCCCTCCGCCAGCCGGGACATCAGGTCGCGCCGCTCGCGCCGGCGCATCGCGGCGAAGCGGAACCACGCGAGGTAGCTGCCGATGAGCCAGAGGAACGGCACCCCGAGGAGCAGCACCGCCCACCCGGCCGTATCATCCGGCTTACCCGTCACCCACCACAGCACGAAGCCCAGGATGAATGCGGAGACCAGGGCCGCCGCCAGCCCGAACGAGAAAAGGTACCGTTTGGCGCCCATGGACGGGGTGGAACGCTAACCCGCCTTCTCGCGCCGGTCCTCAATTCGACGCATGCTTCGCGACACATGAAGGCCCTGCTCGCCATCGCCGTGCTGGCGCTCCCGGTAATCCCCGCCAGTACGGGCGCCGAGGCCGCCAGGGCTGGAAGCTCGACGCGGTTCGTCTTCGCGTGGCGGGGCGTGCCGGTGGGGACGGTGGGGCTGACCCTGGACGCGGGGCGGTTCACGTACACCAGCCGGCACCTGCACGTGCGCGACGGCCGCGCGGGCGAGCGCGTGCGCGAGGTGACGCTGCGGGTGGACGCCGCGGGGCGCGTGAAGGACGCGGACGCGGTGCCCCAGGCGCTGTGGCTGTGGCGCGGGCCGCCACCCGAGGGCTGCGTGAAGGGCCGCGAGGAGCTGTCCGGCCAGGAGGGCCCCCACTGCGTCACGAAGCGAGGCCCCACGACCGCCGAGGGCACGATGCTGGGCGCGCGCTTCCTCGCTCGTTACGACGACCAGGGCCAGTTCCAGGCGCTGGAGGTGGGCGACTCCCGCTTCACGCGGGCGGCCCCCGGGGAGCGGCTGCGAGCACCGCCGGAGCTCTTCGCGGAAGGGGTGCCCGTGGAGGGCGGCCCCGAGGGCGCGCTGAGGCTCGTACCAGGCGGCCAGGCACGGCCTGCCTCGGTCCCGGCCCGGCTGCCGGAGATGACGGAGTGGACGTCCGCCGAGGCCCGGGCCCTCTCCGCGAAGGTGCACGCGGCCTTCCCGGACAAGGGGCCCACGGCGGCGGACTGGCGCGCGGGAGGGGAGGGCGAGGCCGGAGGCTGCCTGGCCCACGCGCTGCGCTTCGCGTCCCTGGCGCGCTCCCGGGGACAGCGGGTGGGGCTGGTGCACGGGCTGCTGGTGGTGGACGGCGGCGCGGCCCGGCCGCACGCCTGGGTGCGGGTGGCGCTGCGAGGCGGCGGGACGCTGGACCTGGACCCCACGTCCCTGGACCCCGTGCGCCCGGACACGCACCTGGCGCTGGCGCTGGTGCCACCCGAGGGCCCCGGCCTGGAGGCCGGGGAGCGCTGGCTGTCGCTCCTGCGCGGGGACTGGCGCGTGGTGCGCGCTACTCGAACGGAATGATGGACAGCTTCGCGCCCGGCTTCACTTCCAATATCTCCTTGGCGCGAGCAGGCAGGTAGATGACGGTGTTGTCCAGCCGGGCCTGGCAGCGCACGGAGCGGAAGCGGTTGCGGCCGG
Source organism: Corallococcus exercitus (assembly GCF_042231735.1). Classification (GTDB taxonomy): domain Bacteria; phylum Myxococcota; class Myxococcia; order Myxococcales; family Myxococcaceae; genus Corallococcus; species Corallococcus exercitus_B. The sequence goes on along the minus strand of NZ_CP102577.1, from coordinate 5,633,282 downwards.
ACTCGCGCTCGGCGGCGACCAGCACGTCGTCGCCCTCCAGCTCGAAGTCCTCCTCCGCCAGCTTCACCGTGCGGTAGCGGCGCACCAGGGTGATGTCCGCCGTGTCCGCCTCGAAGTGTGGGCCGCCGTCGAACGGGTCGATGCGCTCCACGTACCGGAAGCCCACCCGCTCCAGCATCCGCTGCACGCCGCGCGTGGCCGGGCCCACCTCTCCCAGCACCTTCTGCACGCGGTCCGGGAACAGCGACGCGTAGATGTCCGACGCGGGGAACAGCTCCTTGATGAACTCCTTGTTCTGGCGGCTCAGCCGGTCGGCCTCCAGATAGGTGAGCCCGGTGAACTTCTTGCCGCACGCCTCCCACAAGAGGCTGCGCCCGTCCGGGAGCAGCGGCGGGAGCAGCTCCGCCAGCACGCGCGGCCGGAACAGCCGCCGGTGCATGGCGATGAAGAGGAAGCGCACGAAGGACAGCTGCTTGCCGGGCTTGTCCGGCGTCGCGCGGTAGGGCGGGTCCACCACCAGGCCGCCAATCTCCGTGGGGCCCTCGTAGTTGTACGCGATGGACAGCACCTTGTGCCGCAGGTGCCGCTCCAGCGAGGCGGAGTAGTGCTCGCGCTCGCTCACCTCATAGTAGATGTGCGGCGCGTCGTACGTGCCGTGCTGGGCGATGATCATCGACGTGCCGATGATGAGGTTGTTGCGCACGTCCTCCAGCACGAAGAGGTACTCGCGCTCGAACGGGTCCTTCACCTTGCCGGCGAAGCTCTTCACCGACTTGTCGATGATGGCCTCGAGCGTCTCCTCGTTGTTCGGCAGGTTGACCGTGTTCAGCACCGCGGCAAGACGCTTCAGGCCGGGCAAGTCGGTTTTCTGGACGTCTCGCAACACGAGCATGGGGCACGCTGATGAGCGCCCCGGGAAGGGAGCGCCGGAAGGGCCCGTGACCTTACACCACGCCCCCGTCCCGTCAGCCTCCTGCATGCTCCCTTGTCAATGACGCGTTGCGTTCAGGACACCGCTCCACCGTCCGCTCGGTGGGTACGGGCGGCCCGGTCCCGTCGTGAAACACAACTCAAATCAGAGAGGGGCTTGTCTGGCCGCATGCCCACTTGCCGGGCGTCTGGGAATGGTTTGGAGATGGAATGAAGACAAGGAATGATGCTGCTCAATCTTTGTCGAAGTTTGAAAGCAAAGCATCACGCCTTCCCCCTCCCCCAAGGATTCCTCATTGAAAGCACTGCACCTCTGGCTCGTGGTTTGTCTGCTCCCGAGCCTCGCTGCGGCGGAAATCGTCTGGCGGGGCGATTTCGAGACGGGCAACCGTTCCCAGTACAGCAAGGAACAGATGGTGAGCTCGGACCGGCTCCAGGTGGTGACGAGCCCGGTTTCGGAGGGCAAGTACGCTCTCAAGGCCACGGTGAAGCAGGGCGATGACCCCATCAACTCCAGCGGCAATCGCAATGAGCTGGTGTACCTGAGCAACGAGAAGGTGGGGTCGGAGTACTGGTACCGCTGGAAGGTGATGTTCCCGAACGACTTCCCCAGCGTGGACGCGTGGCAGCTCTTCACGCAGTGGCACCACGACGGGTGCTGCGGCTCGCCGCCGGTGGAGTTCTTCGTGAAGGGCGAGGTCATCCGCCTGTCGCTGAACGACAGCGGCACGGTGTGGACCACGCCGCTCAAGCGCGGCACATGGCAGGAGTTCGTCTTCCACGTGAAGTGGTCCCCGGACCCGGCCGTGGGCTACGTGGAGCTGTGGCACAACGGCGTCCAGGTGCTGAAGAAGACCAAGGCCATGACGATGTTCTCTGGCCAGAACAACTACCTGAAGCTGGGCCTGTACCGGGACGACAGCATTTCCGCAGTGGGCGTCGTCTACCACGACGGGATGATCCAGGCGACCAGCCGTGAGGACGTGTTCCCGGTGGTGCAGCCGGATCCGGACCCCGTGGTGGACGCGGGCACGCCGGCCGACGCGGGCACGGCGGTGGACGCAGGCACGCCGGTGGACCCCGTGGTGGACGCGGGCACGCCGGTGGATCCGGTGGTGGACGCGGGCACTCCGGTGGACCCGGTGGTGGACGCGGGCACGCCGGTGGATGCGGGCCCGGGCACGAGCGTGAAGCCGTCTCCGCTGGACGAAGGCGACGCGGACTTCCGCGGCGGCTGCTCCACGGGCGGTGGTTCGCTGGCCGCGTTCTCGCTGCTGGGGCTGCTGGGCCTGGCGCGGGCGCGTCGCCGCCGGAGCTGAGCGGCGGGTGAAGGACCCTCCCGCTCCGGTGCGTCCGGGGCGGGAGGCGGGTTGAAGGGGCCTGTGCTTCCATGCGAGGAGGCGCGGCGTGACTCCTCCCCGATGGATGTGGTGGCTGTGCTGCCTCCTGCTGTGGACCGCGTGCGCGGGCCCGGAGGTGCGCAGGCCTCGAAGCTACTCCCAGATAGCAATGGACTCCGCGACGGCGGGGTGTCTGCGCAACCCAGCGTGCGCGTCCCAGGTAGGGCAGGACGCCATCCTGCCGTGGTTGTCCAGGGCCGCTGCCCGTGCGGCCGAGGCCGCGGCGGTGATGCGCCTGTGGGAGGCGGCGGAGGTGGCCCGCGTGGAGCACGTGCTGGTGGAGTGCGCGAAGCGGGCGAACTTCGAGGTGAACGAGCGGATGCTGGGGCCCGGCAAGCGGACCTCACCCGAGGTGTGCCGGGAGAAGGTGGTGGATTCGAACGGCAGGGAAATCACCCGGGCGATGCAATTGGGAGAGGCAAAGCACGCGGCGGCGCTGGAGTGCGTGCAGCGGGAGCTGGGCGTAACGGATGCGGGCCGGTTCAGCCTGGAGCCGCGCTACCTGCGGGACGCGAAGACAGGGCGGATGCGGTGGTTGGATCCGCAGGAGGTCGCGCAATGGCTCAGGGACGGACTGTTCCAGTTGCTCGCGGGGAGCATCGCACCAGATGTGGTGCTGCACGCCTTGGGAAACCCGTTGAATGTGCAGGCCGTCTACGACTTCAAATTCCCGTGCCCGGTGAGCAACTTTCCCCGATGGGAGCCCTATCCTGAAGGGCACCCTTTCGCTCCAAGACAGCAGGGACAGATCTATCAGGAGTTGCTCAAGAGCGAGCGGACACCCCAGCTGGTATCTCCCAACTTTGGAGTCACGCCATGAGCCGGCCAGTCCCCCAAATCCGTGAAGGCATCGATATCGAGGACCAGTGGGTAGTCCTCGTACGAGAGGGGATCAGCATCGCGTTCTACATGCGGCAGCCCCACGAGGTGATGGCCTCGGCCGTGTGGCGAGCACTGGAGCGGTATCGTCAGGCTGTCAGCCCGCGCCAGCCTGGATGGTACGTAGACTCCTCGGGAGACTGGCAGCCCTTGGACTCCGAAGGTGACGCCGTCATACGGAAGCGGCTGCTGGAAAGCTCTGCACTGGTCGAGCTGATTGAGCGCCCCGACTCCGTGACGGGAATTGCTTTCAACTACCGAGGGCAGAGCAAAGCAGTGGCCGGCTTTGAGGAAGAGGAGCGGGAGCGTACCTGTGCCTTGGAGTTCCGGCTGCCCATCGAGTTCCTGGACGAGCAGGGGCCGGAATGGATCCGCTCGCTGGCCATCGACCTGGGACGTGAGCTGCCCTGGAACTCAGGACACGTGGGACTCTCACTTGAAGTGGGCTCCTGGACCCGGACCCTCACGCCGCGCCTGCGTGAAGTGACCCGGCGTCACCCCGGCTTCGACCTGAACCAACTGGACAGACTGGCCCTGTATCTGGGCACAAAGCTTCGTCCCCCAGCGTGGCTCAATTTCCTGGGGCCACCGGTCCTGAACGAACTGGGCGGCGCGGAGGTCCTGCGCTCCCGGCTGCACTCGCCTTCAACCCAGGTCGAAGCCCTGTCCCCGGAGCGCGCGGTGGTCTCTCTAGGCCCTGTTCCCGAAGCCGGGGACCTGGAAACCGGTGACACGCTGCCCGCGTACCGCGAGCTGGCCCGCGTGCTGGAGCCGTGGCTCTACGTGCACAAGGGCGAATGGGGCGGCCTCACTGAAGCCGAGGTCCGCCAGTGGGAGCGCCGCTTCCTCTGACCTCGCACCCGGCAGACGCGCCCCGCTGGTAACAGCCGCTGTGGCCGCGTTGCCAGGGATTGATGCGGTGCTGCTTCCATGCGAGGAGGCGCGGCGTGACTCCTCCCCGATGGATGTGGTGGCTGTGCTGCCTGCTGTGGACCGCGTGCGCGGGCCCGGAGGTGCGAAGGCCTCGAAGCTACTCCCAGATAGCAATGGACTCCGCGACGGCGGGGTGTCTGCGCAACCCGGCGTGCGCGTCCCAGGTGGGGCAGGACGCCATCCTGCCGTGGTTGTCCAGGGCCGCTGCCCGTGCGGCCGAGGCCGCGGCGGTGATGCGCCTGTGGGAGGCGGCGGAGGTGGCCCGTGTGGAGCACGTGCTGGTGGAGTGCGCGAAGCGGGCGAACTTCGAGGTGAACGAGCGGATGTTGGGACCCGGGCAGCGGACGACGCGCGCCATCTGCGAGGAGAAGGTGGTGGACGCGAACGGCCGGGAAGTCACCCGGGGGATGCAGCTTGGAGCGGCCAAGCACGCGGCGGCGCTGGAGTGTGTGCAGCGGGAACTGGGCGACACGGAGGCGGGACGGTTCAGCCTGGAGCCGCGCTACCTGCGGGACGCGAAGACGGGCAGGACGCGGTGGTTGGATCCGGAGGAGGTGGCCCGCTGGCTGGCCGCAGGACAGTTCTTCCTGCTGACAGGGACCATCGCGCCGGATGTGGTGCTGCACGCCTTGGGGAACCCGCTCCAGGTGCAGCGGGTCTACGACTTCAAGTTCCCATGCCCGGTGGATAGCCCCGCAGCCTGGTCACCATACCCGCCAGGGAGCCCTTACGCGGGTCGGTGGCAGGATGAGGTGTACCGGGATCTTCTGGGGAATGACCTGATGCTGAAAACGGTGTCTCCCAACTACGGAGTCAGGTGATGGTCACGCGAGTCCCGAGAGTCCGTGAGACCCTCGATATCGAGGGCGAAACCGTGCTCTTGATCCGAGAAGGCCTCAGCATTGCCTACTATGTGCGGGCTCCTCACGAGGAGATCGCTTCGGCGGTCTGGCGTGCTTTCGAGCGCTATCGAAAGGCCATCGAGCCACGCCAGTTCGACGCGTACCTGGATATCTACACGGGGGACAGGCCACGACTCGATGCGGAGGGGGAGGCGGTTCTTCGGTCCCGGATAGTTGAGCCTGTCTTCGGTGCAGCCGAGGTGCACGAGCTGTATCACTCCGCGACCGGCATCTGCTTCAAGTACGAAGGACGTGGCACCACGGCGCCCAACTTCCACGACACGTACCCAGAGAACACCTGCTGCCTGGAGTTCCGGCTGCCCACCGAGTTCCTGGAGGAGCGCGGGCCGGAGTGGATCCGGGCGTTGGCCATCGACCTGGGACGCGAACTGCCATGGAATTCCGGGCACGCGGGCCTGTCGCTCGAAGTCCATGCCTGGATCCAAGCGCACACGCCGCGCCTCCAAGAAGTGATCCGGCGTCACCCGGGCTTCGATCTGGTGCACCGGCTGAACAGACTCGCCCTGTACCTGGGCACGAAGCTCCGTCCCCCCGCGTGGCTCACGTTCCTGGGCCCGCCGGTGCTCAACGAACTGGGCGGCGCGGCGGGCCTGCGCTCCCGGCTGCACTCACCGTCCACCCAGGTCGAAGCCTTGTCCCCGGACCGCGCGGTGGTCTCTCTCGGCCCTGTTCCCGAAGCCGGGGACCTGGAAACCGGTGACACGCTGCCCGCGTACCGCGAGCTGGCCCGCGTGCTGGAGCCGTGGCTCTACGTGCACAAGGGCGAATGGGGCGGCCTCACTGAAGCCGAGGTCCGCCAGTGGGAGCGCCGCTTCCTCTGACCGTGCTGTGGCATCATCCCCGGCAGCCATGCCGCAGACGCCTCGCAAGGTCTCGCTCGTCCTGAGCTACCAGTACCCCGGCAAGTACGCCTTCACCGTGCTCGCTGGCGCCGTGGAGGCGGACCCCGCGCTCGCGGACGTGTCGCTGCACTTCCCTCGCAACCGCGAGGACCTGCTGACCACCCTGCGCGAGCGCGCGGACGCGGGCGACACCGTCGTCGCCGCGTGGTCCTTCTACTCCGCCAGCTTCGGCCCCTCCGTGGTGGAACTCACCTGGGTGCGCGAACGGCTGGAAGGCCGTGACGTCCTCTGCATCGCGGGCGGCGTGCACGCCACCGCCGAAACCCTCCAGACCCTCCAGGCCGGCTTCGACCTCGTCGCCGTGGGCGAGGGCGAACACACCCTGCGCGCCCTGCTGGCCCGCGTCCTCAAGGGCGAGGACCCGCGCACCACGCACGGCACCGCGCACCTCAAGGACGGCAAGCTCGTGCAGCACGGCCACGGCGAGGGCGTGCGCCTGGACGACTTCCCTCCATTCGCCGCGAAGCACGTGAAGTTCGGCGCCATCGAGATCACCCGCGGCTGCATCTACGCCTGCCGCTTCTGCCAGACGCCCTTCATGTCCAAGGCGCGCTTCCGGCACCGCACCGTCGCCAACATCGCCCGCTGGGCTCGCGAGCTGCGCCGCGCGGGCCGGCGCGACCTGCGCTTCATCACCCCCACGTCCCTGTCCTACGGCACCCCCGACGAGACCGTGAACCTGGCCGCCGTGGAGGAGCTGCTCGCCGCCGTGACGGAGGCCATGGCCCCGGAGGGGCGCATCTACTACGGCACCTTCCCCTCGGAGGTCCGCCCGGAGCACGTCACGCCCGAGGCCCTGGCGCTGCTCAAGCGCTACGTGGCCAACGACAACCTCATCATCGGCGGCCAGTCCGGCTCCGAGCGCATCCTCCAGGCCACCCGGCGCGGCCACGACGTGGAGACTGTGGTGCGCGCCGCGCGGCTCGCGGTGGAGGGCGGCTTCGTGCCCAACGTGGACTTCATCCTGGGCCTGCCCGGCGAGGAGCCCTCGGACGTGGACGCCACCCTGGACCTCATGCAGCGGCTGTCCGACCTGGGCGCCCGCGTGCACGGCCACACCTTCATGCCGCTGCCCGGCACGCCCTACCGCGACGCGGCCCCTGGCCGCCTGGACGCACGCACCCAGCAGCGGCTGGACTTCCTCGCGTCCCAGGGCCGCCTGTACGGCCACTGGAGGGCGCAGGGCGTGCTCGCGGAGGCCATCGCCGCCCGCAGACAGCCGCGCGCCCGCTAGCCGCACCCGTTACACTCCAGCGATGGCTGAACAGACGCCCTACTGGCTCCTCATCTCCGTGCTCTTCAGCTCCCAGCCCCTCACCCCGGCGCTGGCCATGACGCTGCACGAGGCCGCCTTCGAGCTGTACTCGCGCGGCGAGGGCTCACGCGAGGTGGCCGGCGATCTGCTCTCCGGCCGCGTGAACAACCTGCGCAAGGACGTGTCCCTGGGCGGCATCGCCGGGCCCGCCTTCGAGGCGGAGATTGAGACCGAGCGCGGCTCCGGCGTGGTCCGCTTCGTCCTCACCCGCCAGGGGCTGGAGATGATGAAGGCCCAGGCACCGGCCCCAGCGGCCCCCGCGAAGCCGAAGTACCTCAACTGAGGAAGAGGCCCCCTGGCCGCCCGGCCGCTCCCGGAACGGCACTCCGTCACCACCTTGAGGGCTCAAGGGAGGAATGACGGCATGGACCCCAAGGACGAATACCTCAAGAAGAGCGCCGGCATCCCGCTGGACCCCAGCAAGCAGAAGGATCCGGAAGAGCACGGCGACCGGGTGCCTTCGGAAGGCCGCGCCGAGGAGCTCAACGACGTCGCCGGGCAGAACGGCGGGCAGCGCACCGAGGCGGATGAGCCCTGGAACGACACGCGGAACCGGCACGACGGCATCCGCGACAAGTACAACGCCGACAGCGACAAGAAGAAGCCCTGAGGTCTCCCCCAGGGCTTCTCGTGAAGTCAGTGCTGTGAAGGACGGCCCTGGGGCGCGAGAACTAGTCGCGGTCCAGGGTCAGCTTCATGCCGCCCATGTGCAGGATGGACTGGGACATGGACACCGACGACATGATGGCCAGGTCCTCGATGGCCTTCATCTCCTCGCTCTGGGGCTGCGCGCCCGTCTGCGAGCCCGCGGCCTGCTGCTGGGGCTGCTGGCCCGTGACGTTCACCGGCGTGGAGGTGGCGCCCGCGGTGTAGGCGTTCAGCAGCCCGCCGTGCGGCGTGGCCCCCATCTGCGCCAGCGCCGACGACACCACCGAGCCGCCCGTCAGCTGCGCGCCCGCCTTGGGCTGCGCGGCCGCGCCCGACATCAGCGAGCCGAAGCGGCTGCCCGACACGGAGGAGGCGGTGTTCGTCGTGGCCGGCTGCACCCGCGGACCGGAGAGGGACGTGATGCGGTTCATGGCGGCTCCCGTCAAAAAGGCCCCTGTTCAACCCAGGCACGCCCGTGGGCATGCCTGTGGGGCTTCAAGTTCGTTCTCCCCATTATCGCCCGGGGGCCCCGGAAGTTGCCTCTTGGGGTGGGAGAACGGCGAAGGCCGCGGAATCCTGGGGGAATTTCCCCTGGGACGCCACGGCCTTCAGGGCCTTTCAGGCTCGGGGATGATCCGCCCGGCCTAGAACTGGTGGGCCTCGGTGGACTCGTGCAGGGCCAGGGTGCTGGCGCTGCCGCCGGAGATGACCTCGGCGACCTGGTCGAAGTAGCCGGTGCCCACCTCGCGCTGGTGGCGCGTGGCGGTGTAGCCGTGCTTCTCCGCGCCGAACTCCGACTGCTGCATCTCGCTGTAGGCCGCCATGCCGCGGTCCTTGTACTGACGGGCCAGCTCGTACATGGAGAAGTTCAGCGCGTGGAAGCCCGCCAGGGTGACGAACTGGAACTTGTAGCCCATGGCGCCCAGCTCCCGCTGGAACTTCGCGATGGTGCTGTCGTCCAGGTTCTTCTTCCAGTTGAAGGACGGCGAGCAGTTGTACGCGAGCATCTTGTTGGGGAACTGCTTGCGGATGCCCTCGGCGAAGGCCTTGGCCTGCGCCAGGTCCGGGGTGCTGGTCTCGCACCACACGAGGTCCGCGTAGGGCGCGTACGCCAGGCCGCGCGCGATGGCGCACTCCAGGCCGCCCTTGATGCGGTAGAAGCCCTCGCCCGTGCGGCCCGCCGCCTTGTCGATGAAGGCGTGGTCGTACTCGTCCGCGTCGCTCATGAGGAGCTTGGCGCTGTCCGCGTCCGTACGGGCCACGAGCAGCGTGGGCACGCCCATCACGTCCGCCGCCAGGCGCGCCGCGGTCAGCGTGCGCACGAAGTGGCTGGTGGGCACCAGCACCTTGCCGCCCATGTGGCCGCACTTCTTCTCGCTGGCCAGCTGGTCCTCGAAGTGCACGCCCGCGGCGCCCGCTTCAATCATGCCCTTCATCAGCTCGTAGGCGTTGAGCGGACCGCCGAAGCCGGCCTCCGCGTCCGCGATGATGGGCGCGAACCAGTTGCGGTCCTTGCGGCCCTCCGCGTGGTCGATCTGGTCCGCGCGGCGCAGGGCGTTGTTGATCTTCTTCACCACGCTGGGGACGGAGTCCGCCGGGTAGAGGCTCTGGTCCGGGTACATCTGGCCGGCGTTGTTCGCGTCCGCGGCGACCTGCCAGCCGGACAGGTAGATGGCCTTGAGGCCCGCGCGCACCATCTGCACGGCCTGGTTGCCGGTGAGGGCGCCCAGCGCGTTGATGTAGTCCTCCGTGTGGAGCAGCTCCCAGAGGCGGCGGGCGCCCAGCTCCGCCAGCGTGTAGCTCACGCGGATGGAGCCGCGCAGCTTCTCCACGTCCTTCTCGGAGTAGTTGCGCTTGATTCCCTCGAAGCGCTGCGCATGGAGCTTCGCGTGAGGGGAGGCATCGGAAGTGGTCGGCGTCGCGTCGTACATGCCAGGACTCCTCGGGCTTACGGTGAAGGGTGGAAGAAGACGTCGGTACCGCGTGTGGAAGAGGTTCAGGACTGCGGGTCGAGGGCCTCGTAGGCCGGCAGGGTGAGGAAGTCCTCGAAGGCGGGCGCGGTGGACAGCTGCTCGAAGAGGGCGCGGGACTTCTCCATGTGCGCCTGGCCGTAGCGCTCGACGGCGCCCTCGCGGCCCATCCGCGCCATCTCCTCCGCCAGCAGCTTGCGGAACAGCTCCTGGGTCACCTCGCGGCCGTCCTCCAGCGTGGCGCCGTGGTGGATCCACTGCCACACCTGGGCGCGGGAGATTTCCGCCGTGGCCGCGTCCTCCATCAGGTTGTAGAGGGGCACGCAGCCCAGGCCGCCCAGCCACGCGGCGGTGTACTGGATGCCCACGCGGATGTTGTGGCGCAGGCCCTCCTCCGTGCGCGTGCCGGAGGGCACCTGGAGCAGGTCCGCCTCCGTGATGCGGACGTCCTCGCGCTTGTTGGCCACCTGGTTGGGGCCCTGCATCTGCGCGTCGAAGATCTCCTTCGCCACGGGGACCAGACCGGGGTGCGCCACCCAGGTGCCGTCGTGGCCGTTCTTCGCCTCGCGCAGCTTGTCCGCGCGGACCTTGGCCATCACCGCGTCGTTGGCGGCCGCGTCCCCCTTGATGGGGATGAAGGCGGCCATGCCGCCCATGGCGTGCGCGCCCCGGCGGTGGCAGGTCTGGATGAGCAGCTGCGAGTAGGCGTTGAGGAAGCCCTTGTCCATGGTGACCTGCCCGCGGTCGGGCAGCACCACGGAGTCGTCGGACTGGAGCGTCTTGATGAAGCTGAAGATGTAGTCCCAGCGGCCGCAGTTGAGGCCGGCCGAGTGCTCGCGCAGCTCGTAGAGGATTTCGTCCATCTCGAACGCGGCGGGCAGCGTCTCGATGAGGACCGTGGCCTTGATGGTGCCGCGCGGGATGTCCAGCTCGCTCTGGGCCAGGTGGAACACGTCGTTCCACAGCCGGGCCTCCAGGTGGCTCTGCATCTTGGGCAGGTAGAAGTAGGGGCCCGTGCCGCGCTTCAGCAGCTCGCGCGCGTTGTGGAAGAAGAAGAGGCCGAAGTCGAAGAGCGCGCCGGAGATGGGCTTGCCGTCGATGCGCACGTGGCGCTCCGGCAGGTGCCAGCCGCGCGGGCGCACGAAGAGCACGGCGTGCTTGTCGTTGAGCGCGTAGTGCTTCCCGTTCTCCGCCGTGAAGGAGATGGTCTTCCGCACGGCGTCGCGCAGGTTCAGCTGGCCGCGCACCACGTTGTCCCAGGTGGGGCTGTTGGCGTCCTCGAAGTCCGCCATGAAGACGCTGGCGCCGGAGTTGAGCGCGTTGATGATCATCTTCCGGTCCACCGGACCGGTGATTTCCACGCGCCGGTCCTGCAGGTCCGCGGGCACCGGGGACACCCGCCAGTCGCCCTTCCGCACGTCCGCCGTCTCCGGCAGGAAGTGCGGGCGCTCGCCCTTGCGCCAGGCCTGCGCCACCTTCTTGCGCCGCTCCAGCAGGGCTTCCCGCCGTTCACCGAAGGTGCGGACCAGCTTGGCCACGAAGGCCATGGCGTCCTGCGTCAGCACCTCCGCGTAGTCCGGATGCCAGGCCCCCTCCACGGTCACGCCGGGGCCGAAGGCCGGGGGGTTCTGGGAGGTGCGCGCGTCCATGTCGGCTCCTGACGAGATGCGTTGTAAAAACGGCTCAACGGGCTGAAAGATGCTCCCACCGTCTAGGGATGGGAAGCCTTGGTGAATCAGAACCTGCTTGCCTGTAAGGCTGTCAACATCATCCGGATTAAATCTGTAAATCGACTGACGCAGCCGGACACAAACCCCCGGAATCACGGTGTTGGAGGGGGAGGGCAATCGCCGGCGGTGGGGTCCGTAGGTAGGAATGAGACCCCCATGTGCCAAGCGGGGATCTGATGGAGAGGTCACCTCATGGACGTCACGACACGGTGCAGGGCTTGTTCGAGGGAGCTGTCCGGGGAGGCGACGCGCTGCTCGCACTGCCGCACGCGCACGGTGCCGATGCACCGGGGCGAGGGGCGGGCGCTCCTGGGCGTCTGCGCGGCGCTGGCCCGCGAGCTCGGCGTGGATCCGGCGCTGGTGCGGGTGGCGTTCGTGCTGATGTTCTTCGCGTCCGGCGGGATGAGCGCGGGGCTCTACCTGCTGCTCTGGGCGTTCCTCCCGGCGAAGGCCCATGGCCGGGCCCCGCTGCAGGGGCCGCTGGACTGGGTGTCCAAGGTGGCGAACGCGCCGGTGGACGACGACACGCCCCGCTGGGAGAAGCGCGTCTAGGCCGCTCCTGGCGTGGCCTGGGGGCTGGCGCGTCCGGCTAGACGCGCCAGACGCCGGCCACGGACTCCATGCGCTCGGCCACGCCGCGCAGGGCGAGCGTCATCCGCTGGGTGCCGTACATGGCCTGGAGGGTGTCGTCCATCATCCCGGACAGCTCCGTGACGGCGGTGAAGATTTGGGCGATGCCGGCGTTCTGCTGGATGACGGCGGCGGCGATCTGCTGGGCCGCGGACGCGTTGTCCTGGATGATGTCCGTCAGCGCGCGCAGGCTCTGGCCGCTCTCGCGCACCTGGGCCAGGCCCGCCTCGGAGCGGCGCTGGCCCTCCTCGGAGAGCGCCACGGTGTCGCGGATGCCGCCGCGGATGGCGTCCAGGATTTCGCGCACCCGGCCGGTGGCCTGGATGGATTGATCCGCGAGGCTGCGGATCTCCCGCGCCACCACGCCAAAGCCCTTGCCGTGCTCGCCGGAGCGGACCGCTTCGATGGCCGCGTTGAGCGCGAGCATGTTGGACTGGTCCGCCAGGTCCTTCACCGTCTGGGTGATGCCGCCAATCTGGTGCGTGCGCTCGTGGAGGGAGGAGATGCCCTCCGCCAGGCGCGCCCCGTGGTCGCGCAGCTCCTCGAAGCCGTCCAGGCTGGCGCCGAGCGCCGTCTGTCCGGCGCCGCCCGCCTCGCGCGCCCGCGCCACCAGCGCGAGCACCGCCTGCGAGCGCTCCGCGGCCAGCTGCGAGGTCTGTTGGATCTCCTTCGCGGTGACCTGCGTCTCCTGGATGGCGGCGCCCTGGCGGGTGAGGTTGCGCTCCTGCTGCTCGGTGGCCTGGGTCAGCTCGCCCACCGTCTGGCCCAGCACCCGGGTGGCCTGCTGGAGGCTGGTGGTGGACTCGCGCAGGTGGTCCATCATCCGTGAGAAGGCGGAGGCCAGCTCGCCCACCTCGTCCCGGGCGCCGCGGGACTCCACGCGCTGGGTGAGGTCGCCCTCGCGCACCACGCGGGACACCAGCTCGCTCAGCGTGGTGATGGGCTGTGTCACACCGCGCGCCAGGGCCCAGGCGGCCAGGACGGCCAGCCCCAGGAGGGCCATCACCGCGAAGAGGCTGAGCTGCAGGAAGCGCCGCAGGGGCAGGAAGGCCTCTTGCGCGTCCATCGCCGCCACGAAGCGCCAGGCCCGGCCCGCGGCGAAGCGGGCCTTGTCGTCGTGGGCTTCAGCCCGGACGGGGTCCACGAGGGCCGGCGCGTTCGCGGCCCGGGAGCTGAAGAGGCGGCCGCCGCCCGGCGCGAGGATTTCCAGGGTGAAGCTCTTCTGGCCCCGGTCCCGCGAGCGCTGGAGCGCGCCCGCGACCACCTCCTCCAGCTGGTCCCAGTCATACGCGGCCAGCAGCACGCCCACCCGCGCGCCGGAGATGGGGCTGAGCACGGGCAGGGCCAGGGGCATCACCTGGCGGGCGAAGAAGGGGTCCTTCCTCGTGAGGGCGCCCGTGAGGACGGCGGGGTCCAGCCGGTCCTCCAGCGCCGTCTGGAACCAGGGCGCGGCGCGCACCTCCTGCTCGCGGCCCGCGAAGGCCTGGCGCAGCTCCGGCCGGCTCACGGAGACGGCGCGCCCGTCGGGGGTGAACAGCACCAGGCCCGCGAAGCTGGCGTGCCGGCCGTTGAGCGAGGCGAGCACCGCGTCGCTCTTGGCGTAGGTGTCGAAGAGGAGCGCGCCGCGCACGATGGCGTCCTCGGTCCACGCGCGCGCGTTCGCTTCGCGCTCGTGCAGGGACGACTCGATGAGGTCTTGCAGGCCTTCGGCCTCCACCTGGAGCACGCCGTGCACCTGCTGCTCCAGGTTGCGCCGGATGACGTGGACGCCCACCACGACGACGGGGGTGAGGGCCGCGACGAGCAGCAGGCAGACCCACAGCGTGAGGCGGCCCCGCAACTTCAAACCGGACAGCAGGCGCATTCGCGAAGACCCTGGGAAGAGGCGGTGGGCGTCACAGGTCGAGCAGGGACAGGCCCACGGTCAGCGCGCCGATGACCTGGGCGCCGTCGCGGACGGGGAGGGACACCTGGATGACGTAGGCCTGGGAGGACTCGTCGAAGAAGGGGGCTTCGCGCAGCGCCGGTCCGCCCCGGCCCCCGGCATAGGTGAGGCGCCACTTGGCCTCGTCCCCCTGCCAGTAGTCGGACGTGCGCCGGCTGGCGCAGACGAGCGCGCCCTGGCCGTCCATGGTGAAGGCCTCCGCCATCGCCGGGCCCAGCCGCTCCCGCAGGCGGCGCAGCGCGCCCGTGCAGGGGGCGTCCAGCACGCGCTGCTTGAAGGGCGTGAGGGCGGGGGTCGCCATCCACTCCGCGTCGTGCTGCTGGATGGTGGCGAGCGGCGTGCGGCGCGCGTTCTGGTCGCGGATGGCCCGCACCACCTCCGGGTCCTCGGCAAGCCGCCGCAGGTGCGGCATCACGCCGTCCACCTTCCGCAGCTGCGCGACACCATCGGGGGGGAGCTGGCCCCCAACGGTCAGCGCCAATCCCATCCACAACATGGACATAACCAGACGCCCCAGGAGCCGTGAGGAACGGTTGAGAAAAAGTGTGTCACGGAACCGTTCACTCCGTCACGCAGGCAGGCGTGATTTGAATTATTCAAAGTAAGCCTGTTTTCACAGGCTCCAGGGCGGCCAGCACTGCACGGGCCTGGCTTCCTGCTCCCGTGTTCCGGACTTCGGGTGGGCCGCTGGCTTGAGGATGTCAGGGGTAGGGGGCATCCTGGCGCGCATGGGCGATGGCAACGGGAGTGGGAAGGGGAAGTCGGTGACGTACGCCGTCCTGGAGGACGTGCCGCCGACGAAGGTGGGGGAGATCATCGAAGGGGAGCTGGTCGTCAGCCCCAGACCGGCGTCCCGCCACACGCGGGCGGCGTCGCGGTTGGGCGCCTTGCTGGATGGCCCCTTCGACCGGGGACGTGACGGGCCGGGCGGGTGGCTCATCCTGGATGAACCGGAGCTGCGTTTCCCGGGGACGGGGGACGCGTTGGTGCCGGACCTGGCGGGATGGCGGCGTGAGCGCATGCCGCGGATGCCAGACACGCCCGTCTTCTCCCTGGCGCCAGATTGGATTTGCGAGGTGCTGTCCCCCTCCACCCGGAGGTGGGACCGGGGACCGAAGATGCGTGTCTATGCCCGGGCCGGCGTGGAGTGGCTGTGGTTCATCAAGCCGCTGGAGGAGGGACTGGAGATCCACCAGCTGCGGGAGGGGCAATGGACCTTGTCTGGCGTTCATCTCGGGCGAGGCACGGTGCACCCCGCGCCCTTCGATGCGGTGCCGTTGGAGCTGGGCGCGCTCTGGGAGCGCTGATCAGGGCAGCTTCGGCCGGATGATGCGCGGTGCGTCCGGGTTCACGTCCAGCAGGCGCACGGTGTCGCCTTCGTGCACGGTGCCCGCTTTCAGCACCCGCGCGAGCTGACCCCTCCGGCCCCAGCTGTCCTTCAGCAGGCCGGGGCGCAGGGCGTCCAGCTTCCAGCACGGGACGCAGGGCTCCGTCAGCTCCACCACCACCGCGTCCCCCAGCGCCAGCCGCTGGCCCGGTGGCAGCGCGTCCAGGGACAGGCCCTCCACCAGCACGTTCTCCTTGAGCGCGCCCTCGGGCACGTCCAGCGCCGCGCGCTGCGCTTCGTCCAGCAGCAGCAGCTGGCGCTTGTGGCCCACTGCCCGCCGCTGATGACGGTCGCCCTCGAAGCCGTGCTGCTCCACGGCGTGGGCCTCCGGGACCCGGCGCATGGGCGCGCCCCGCTCCTGGGCCAGGAAGAGGGCCTTGATGATTCCAGGGGTGCTCACGGCGTGACACTAACGCCGCAACGCCCCGGGTGAGCGGGCGTCCTGTCCGCCTCCTCGCTCGCCGAGCGTTGGGGATGCGGCATCCGCCCGTCACTCCGTCCTGCCGGGACGGGGCGGCGGTGTTAATCGCGCGGGACATCGTTCCTGTCTGGGAAAGGCGCCACCGTGAGCACGAAGAACGTTCGCATCGAGAAGGACACCTTTGGTCCCATCGAAGTCCCCGCCGACCGGCTCTGGGGCGCGCAGACGCAGCGCAGCCGTCAGAACTTCGCCATCTCCTCGGAGCGCATGCCCCTGGCGCTCGTGTACGCGCTGGTGCTGGTGAAGAAGGCCGCCGCGCTCGTGAACCAGGAGAACGGCTCGCTGTCCCAGGAGAAGGCCCAGGCCATCGTGAAGGCCGCGGATGAGGTGCTCGCCGGCCAGCACGACGAGGAGTTCCCCCTGCTGGTGTGGCAGACGGGCAGCGGCACCCAGACGAACATGAACTGCAACGAGGTGCTGGCCAACCGCGCCTCGGAAGTGCTGGGCGGTGAGCGCGGGGAGGGGCGCAAGGTCCACCCCAACGACGACGTCAACAAGGGCCAGAGCTCCAACGACGTGTTCCCCACCGCGATGAGCGTGGCCGCCGTGGAGGTCGTGGTGAAGCAGGTGCTGCCGGAGCTCCAGGCCCTGCGCGACGTGCTCGCGCAGAAGTCCCAGGCCTTCCAGTCCATCGTGAAGATTGGCCGCACGCACCTGCAGGACGCGACGCCGCTCACCCTGGGCCAGGAGTTCAGCGGCTACGTGGCGCAGCTGGACCGCGCCAGGGGCCACATCGAGGCCTCCCTGCCGCACCTCTTGGAGCTGGCGCTGGGCGGCACCGCCGTGGGCACCGGCCTCAACGCGCCCCCGGGCTACGCCGAGCGCGTGGCGGCCGAAATCGCGAAGCTCACCGGCCACGCCTTCGTCACCGCGCCCAACAAGTTCGAGGCGCTGGCCGCCAACGACGCGCTGGTGCAGGCGCACGGCGCGCTCAAGGGGCTGGCGGCGGTGCTGTTCAAGGTGGCCAACGACATCCGCTGGCTGTCGTCCGGGCCGCGCTCGGGCATCGGGGAAATCAACATCCCGGAGAACGAGCCGGGCAGCTCCATCATGCCGGGCAAGGTGAACCCCACGCAGAGCGAGGCGCTCACCATGCTGTCCGCCCAGGTGATGGGCAACGACGTGGCCATCTCCCTGGGCGGCGCGTCCGGCAACTTCGAGCTCAACGTCTTCAAGCCCCTCATCATCCAGAACTTCCTGCAGAGCTGCCGCCTGCTCGCGGACGGCATGCGCAGCTTCCGCCTGAACTGCGCGGTGGGCATCGAGCCCAACCTCCCGCGCCTCCAGGAGAACCTCCAGCGCAGCCTGATGCTCGTCACCGCGCTCAACCCGCACATCGGCTACGACAACGCGGCGAAGATCGCCAAGACGGCGCACAAGCAGGGCAAGACGCTGAAGGAGGTGGCGGTGGAGCTGGGGCTCGTCACCGCCGAGCAGTTCGACCAGTGGGTGCGCCCGGAGAAGATGACCGGGAACCTGTAGGCCCTCCTGCGACCCGCCCAAGCGTGGGGCAGCGCACGCTCCGGCAAGAAGGGGGGAGCGCGCGGGATGGGGGACGATTAGGGTACGGGAGCCATGAACGTCCCCTTCGTCATTGAGACCACGCACCGCGGCGAGCGGGCGTACGACCTCTACAGCCGTCTGCTCAAGGACCGCATCATCCTCCTGGGCACGCCCATCAACGACGATGTGGCCAACCTCATCGTCGCCCAGCTGCTGTTCCTGGAGTCCGAGGACCCGGACAAGGGCATCAACCTCTACATCAACTCGCCCGGTGGCTCCGTCACGGCGGCGCTCGCGATGTATGACACGATGCAGTACGTCAAGTGCCCCGTGTCCACCATCTGCGTGGGCCAGGCGGCCTCCGCGGGCGCGCTGCTGCTGCTGGCGGGCTCCAAGGGCAAGCGCTACGCCCTGCCCAACAGCCGCATCATGATCCACCAGCCGCTGGGCGGCGCGCAGGGTCAGGCGACGGACATCGACATCCAGGCGAAGGAAATCCTGCGTCTGCGCACGTACCTCAACGGCCTGTTCGTGAAGCACACGGGCCACACCATCGAGCGCATCGAGAAGGACACCGAGCGCGACTACTTCATGAGCGCCGAGGAGGCCCGGCAGTACGGCCTCATCGACGAGGTCGTGGAGCGCGCCTCCGGCGTGCCGACGCCCAAGTAGGTTTGCATTCCAGCGGGGACCGGAGGAGCAGGCCCCGCGCCGTTCCTCCGGGCAGGCATGCGACAGGTGGCGGTTTCGCAAGCCGCCCCACGGTGCAGCTTGACGAAGGCGTGCCCAAGGTTCGGGCATGCTGCCCCGCCTCTTCGCCGCTGCTCTGCTGCCTGCCCTCCTGGCGGGTGTGGGTTGTGCCACTGGCCCCACGGGCCGCCCGCCCGTGCCGCCCAGCTCCCAGGCGGTCCAGGAGGAGCTGGGCGAACGCAACGTCGTCGACGCGGGCGCGGAGTACGCCCGCCAGAACGGCCTGGTGCTGGCGCAGAGCGGCGAGGCGGTGCGCATCCGCCCCAACTACTGGCGGATCCGCTTCGCGCTCCCGGAGGAGGGCTCCGGGAAGTTCCTGGAGCTGGACTTCGATGAGCTGGCGCAGCAGGTGACGGGGGCACGGCGCCTGGACATCAGCTCCGCCCAGTCGCCCATCCCCCGCACCTCCCTGCCCAGCGAAGCGAGCCCCGCGACGGGGGGCTCGGGTCCCCAGTGACGGCTACGGCAGCCGCGTGACGCGGTCGAGCGCCGGGGCCGGCAGCGGCGCGGCCTCCGAGCTCTTCGCGCTGAGGTACGCCTCCAGCGCGTCCGAGTCCACGACGCCGCCCACCGGGTTGGTGCCCTCCGTGAGGACGGTGAAGCCGTCGCCGCCGGGGGCGAGGAAGCTGTTGATGGTGACGCGGTAGTTGGCGGCCGGGTCCAGCGTCGCGCCGTTGAGCTGGATGCTGGCGGGGTCCACCTTGGAGCCCGCGGGCGCGGACGCGCTGAACGCGTACTGGAAGCCCACGGACGGGTGGAGGATGCGCGGGCTGGCGAGCTGGAACTGCTGCTCCAGCAGGCGCTCGATCTGAGCGCCCGTCAGCGTCACGGTGACCAGGGTGTTGCCGAAGGGCTGCACGGTGAAGGCCTCGCCGTAGGTGACGGCGCCGTTGTCATTGGGGTCCGCCGGGTTGCGCACCAGGTCCGTGCGCACGCCGCCCGGGTTCATGAAGGCAATCTGGGCGCCGCCCACGTTCGCGCCCTTGGTGGCCTCCAGCTGCGCGTCCGCGATGACGAAGCCCATCGTGGACTGGCCGCTGGGGTCCGTCTGGATGTTGCCGCGGAGGAGCGTCTGGGAGATGTAGCCGATGACGCGGTTTTCCAGCTGCGTGGTGAGGCCCCTGTAGCGGGTGATGAGCTCGTTGATGTCCGAGTCGGGCGTCACGGTGCGGGTGACGATGACGTTCTGGGCCTGGGCCTTCACCACCTGGCCGGAGGCCGCGTCCAGCGTCAGGTCGATGTCCGTGACGAGCCGGCCCACCGACGCGGCGCTGGTGACGAGCTTGCCGCTCAGCGTGCAGTTGTAGGCTTGGTGCGTGTGGCCGCTGACGATGACGCTCACCGCGGGGTCCAGGTTCTTCGCGATGTCCACGATGGGGCCGGTGAAGCCCTTGCACTCGTTGTAGAGCGAGTCGACGCCCGGCGTGCCGCCCTCGTGCACGACGACGACGACGGCGTTCACGCCCTGCGCCTTGAGCTCGGGGACGAGCGCGTTGACGGTCTCCACCTCGTCCTTGAACTGGAGGCCGGCGATGCCCGTGGGCGTCACGAGGTTCGTCGTGCCTTCCAGCGTCATGCCGACGAAGGCGACCTTCACGCCTTCGAAGGTGCGCACGTCGTAGCGCGGGAAGAGGGTGCGGTCCGGGCCGGTGGCCACGTTGGCCGCGAGGATCTTGTACTTCGCGCCGGTGAAGCCGGTGCCGTCCTGGCAGCCGTCCTTCGGGTGGCAGCCGCCGTTCTGCATGCGCAAGAGCTCCGAGCCGCCCTCGTCGAACTCGTGGTTGCCCACGGCGGCGATGTCCAGGCCGATTTGGTTCATGGCCTCGACGGTGGGCTCGTCGTGGAAGAGCGCGGAGAGCAGCGGCGTGGCGCCGATGAGGTCACCCGCGGACACCACGACGGAGTTCGGGTTCTTCGCGCGCAGCTCCGCGATGTAGCGGGCGAAGTACACCGCGCCGCCCGCGTTCACGCGGCTGGCCGTGTCCACGCCGCCGTCCGCCAGGAGGCGCTCGTGAATCTGGCCGCCAGTGCCGGTCGCGGGCTCCAGCTGCCCGTGGAAGTCGTTGAAGGCGATGATCTTCACGGCGACCGTGCCGCCGGTGCCCGCGTCCTCCGTGCCGGTGCCCGCGTCCGTGTCCCCGCCCGGCGGAGGCGGGAAGGTGACGGCCTGGCAGACGTGGTCCACGCAGGTCCAGCCCTGGCCTTCCGGCGCGGGGTTCTGCTCCTGGCAGTCGAAGGCGTTGACGCACTCGTTGCTGCCGCAGCCGCCGTGGAAGGCGAGCAGCAGGCCGGTGACGAACGCACCGGCGAGGAGGAAGACGCTGGGACGCGCGACATCACGCGCGCGGGGGACGGAAGGCTGCATCGAGGCGGCTCCTGGGGTGGGAAGCGGTGTACGCGGCAAAGCGCGAAACCCTGGCAGCGTTGCGTGGCGCGGGTGTGAGGGCCGGGTTCCGAATGGGTGTCGTCCGGGCGGATGTGGCCTGGACGACACCCAGTATCGGGTCAGGGGCGGAAGCGCTCCAAGCCCCAAGCCTCCATGCGGACCCCCTCCGACACCCGGAGAGGTCCAAACCTGTCCGACTGTCGGACAGGTTCGCGCGGTCCGCCCCCGGCGGGGGCCTCCGCGGGATTCTCACCTTCTCACCTTCTCAACCAGGGACAGGCTTCAGGTCGGAGGGCTTGAGCACGGCACCAGCTCCGCCGCGCCGCCCACGGTGCCCCAGAGCACGGCCTCCTGGTCGAACAGCCGGCCCATGCGCAGGGCTTCATCGCGGGACAGGCCGGGGACGAAGAGGCTCTCCTCGAACCAGCGCCGGTCGTCGGCCACGCCCACGGCGGACACGCTCGGATGGCCCTGGGCTTCGAGCAGCGCGATGAGGCGCTGTTGAAGGCGCGCGTTGGTGTCGGGCGGGCACGGCTGCGCGCGGGGGTTCCACGCGGTGATGAAGGCCCAGGTGGTGAAGCCGTGCGCGGTGAGCGCGGCGTCGAGCGCCGGGTGCGCGGCGTCCACGCGCAGCACGTGCTCGCGGTTGCCGACGAGCGGGTGCGGGCGCACGACGTAGGCCGTGGCCCTGAAGGCCGCGTGCAGCGCGGCCCTCCGCACGTCACTCATGCGGAGTCGCGACCGTCGCCCCCACACCCAACGGAGCGGGCACGTCCGATGGTGGGGTCGCGGGCTGCGTCGCCGCGCCCTGCGGAGCGGACGTCGCCGCGTTCATCGCCGGAGGACTCGCGACAGGGGGTTCGGCCTGCGGAGTCGCGAGCTGCGTTCCCGCACCCTGCGGAACGGGAGCTGCCGTGCCCGGCGTGGCTTGCGGAGCCGCGACCGTCGGGCTCGCTCGCTGTGGACCCACGGGGGACGGTGCTGGCTGCGCATTCGGAGTCGTGGGCTTCGCGGCCTGCGGGCTCACGGTGGTGGGGACCGGAAGGAGCGGCAGCGCCGGGTGTCCTTCGCGGAGCTTCGGCGGAATCTGGCTGGCCACGATGGGGGCCTCCTCCGCGGTCTTCCACGGGCGGTCGGGCCACCAGCGCTCCACGGGCGGAGGCGCCAGCGCGAGGAAGTCCTGCCCGGGCCGGGGCGCGGTGATGCCCACGCCGTCGTGCTTCGCGGCCACCAGCGAGCGCTCGATGGGCTCCGTCCAGCCGTGGTACGCCAGCGTCACCAGCCCCCAGTGCACTGGCAGCAGCAGCCGGCCCTTCACCAGCCGGTGGGCGAGCACCGCCTGCTCCGGCCCCAGGTGCCAGTCCGGCCAGCCCGCGCCGTACTGACCCGTTTCAATCATCGTCAAATCAAACGGCCCCAGCTTCGCGCCAATCTCCTCCATCGCGGGGAACAGGCCCGTGTCGCCGGAGTAGTAGACGCGGTGCTGGGGCCCCACCAGCGCCCAGCCCGCCCACAGCGTCTTGTCCTGCTGGAGGAAGCGGCCCGAGGCATGCCGCGCGGGCGTGCACACGATGTCCAGCCCCTTCACCTTCGTGCGCTCCCACCAGTCCAGTTCCACGATGCGGCTGGCCGGCACGCCCCAGTATTCCAGGTGCGCGCCCACGCCCAGCGGCACCACGAACGTGGTGTTCCAGTCCTTCATCGCCGTGATGGTGGCGAAGTCCAGGTGGTCGTAGTGGTCGTGCGAAATCACCACCGCGTCGATGGGCGGCAGCGCGTCCAGCGCGATGGGCGCGGGGAACCAGCGCTTCGGGCCAATCCACTCCAGCGGCGACGTGCGCTCGCCCCACACGGGGTCCGTGAGCACGCGGTGCCCGTCCACCTCCACCAGCGTGGACGAGTGCCCCAGCCAGGTGACGCGCAGCCCGTCCTCGGGCGGCGTGGCGAAGCGCTTCGGGTCGATGCGGTCCACCACCACCGGCATCCGGGGCGTGCTCTCCGGGCTCGAGTGGAACAGGTCCGTCAGCGTCCGCTCCCAGTTGTTGAGGATGGGCTGCGGGTTCACGAACCCCCCGTCCTGCCACTGCGGCGAGCGCGTCAGCCGCTCCAGCCGCGCCCCTTCCGGTGCCCTGCCGAACGCACGCCACCCGTCGATGACGACAATCGCCAGGAACGCGGCGAGCAGCAGCAGGCCCCACCCCAACAGGCGCAACAACCGGCCGCCCCAGGACGGCCGTTGGCCGTAAGAGGGAAAGGCCGTGCGGAAGGCCTTCTGTCGGGCCTTGTCCGCGGCCCGCATGGGTCCCGCGTTCATCCTCATTCCCGGACCCTGATGGCTCCGGTGCATGGGTGTCAATGGGGAGACGTTTCGACGGTGCCCGGTTTTTCCTGACTCCGGCGGCGTCGGGCCCGACCCGTGGCCGTTCAGCGGGTCACCGGGTCAGGACGCTTCAGGGGTCTGGCGGGACGATCTTGAACCCGCGCTGGAGCAGCGGGGCCAGCCGGTCGGTGAGGTCCCAGGACTCCACCAGCCGCCCGTCGCGCAGCCGGTACAGCGAGTCCCCGTGGAACGTGACCGGCCGGGACTTGCCGTCGATGGTGGGCGGGCCCTGGGTGTCCGTGCCCGTCGCGCGCCAGCGCACCAGCACCCAGTCGTCCTCCGCCATCACGTGGAGCAGCTCGAACTTCAGGTCCGGGAAGAGGGTGAAGCCCTGCTCCGCCTGGGTTCGCACCACCTCCGGGCCGCGCAGTTCCCGGGGCGCGCCCTCGGAGCGGTCCACGAAGTCGGCGGCGACGTACTCCGGGATGCGCTCCAGGCGCTTCTGGTTGTAGATCTCCTCGGTGAACAGGCGGGCGCGCTCCTTGTTGGACTCGCCCACCTGCCGGGCCCGCTCCGCCGGGGAGACCGTCGCGCAACCGGTCATCCCCACGAGCCCCAACACCACCCACGACACAACACGGGTCCTCATGACGCGCGGGAATCTGCCGGGCCCGCACGGGCGCTGTCAGCCGCCTTGTCGTCGAACCGTTCACCGCCGGGCGCCAGCCGCCCCAGGCCGATGGGCGCCGCCAGCAACGTGTCCGGAATCCCGAACGCGTCCACCAGCCCCACGGCGTCCGAGCGCAGCTCCTCGCACAGCTTCACGCGCTCCTTGCGGATGGCCTGGGCCTTGGGGGCCGTGAGCCAGCTGTGCTCCAGGAACCAGCCGCTGGCGGACTCCAGGCAGGACAGCCCGAAGAGGTCCGCCATGCGCCCCAGCACCGGCTTGAGCGCTTCGTCCTTCACCGCCGCCACGCCGCGCAGGAACTGCTCCAGCACGATGCGCTCCACGCTCGCGTGCGCCAGGGCCAGCAGGTGCGCCTGCACCTGGTTGAAGGCCTCGAAGGCCTCCACGCCCGCGGTGAGCCGCTTGCGGATGCGCTTGGACACCGACGCGAGCAGGGCCTCCTCGCGGAAGCGCAGGGCGCGCAGCTGGAAGTCGCTGTCGCGCAGGTGGTCCGTGTCCGTGCGCCGGCCCGCGATGGGGTTCCTGTCCGTGAACACCGTGGCGGCCTGATCCACGATGAGGCGCAAGACGGCGAAGACGCGGTCGTCCTCGAAGCGCTGGCGGTAGCCCGTGAGCAGGCCCTTGGCGACCAGCTGCATGAGCACGGTGTTGTCGCCCTCGAAGGTGGTGAACACGTCCGTGTCCGCCTTGAGCGAGGACAGCCGGTTGGCGGTGAGGTAGCCCTGGCCGCCGCACGCCTCGCGGCACTCCTGGATGGTGGCGGTGGCGTTCCACGACGCGTAGGCCTTGAGGCCCGCGGCCAGCGCCTCCACCTCGCGCGCGTCGTCCTCCGTGCGGTGGACGTAGCGGTCCACCAGGTACTCCAGCGCGAAGTCCACCGCGTACGCCTTGGCCACGAGCGGCAGCAGCCGCAGCTGGTGCGACTGGTGGTCCAGCAGGCGCACCTCGGGCGCGCCCTGGGGGCCGAACTGGCGGCGCAGGTCGCCGTAGCGCACGGCGATGGTCAGCGCGCTCTTGGTCGCGGAGAGCGACGCGCACGCCACGCTCACGCGCCCCGCCACCAGCGCGCCCAGCATGGTGAAGAAGCGCTTGGAGTCGCCGGTGATGGAGGACGTGTACTCGCCGGACTCCGTCACCTGGCCGTAGCGGTCGAGCAGGTTGTCGCGCGGCACGCGCACGTGGTCGAACCACAGCCGGCCGTTGTCCACGCCGTTGAGGCCCATCTTCTCGCCGCAGTCCTCGATGCGGATGCCCGGCAGCACCTTGCCGTGAGAATCGCGCAGCGGGACGAGCAGCGCGTGCACGCCCAGCCGCTCCCCGTCCACCTCCAGCTGCGCGAACACGGTGGCCATGCGCGCGTGGCGGGCGGCGTTGCCGATCCACTCCTTGCGCGCGGTCTCCGACGGCGTGTGGATGACGAACTCGCCCGTGGCCGCGTCGTAGCGGGCCACCGTCTCGCAGTCGCGCACGTTGGAGCCGTGGCCCAGCTCGCTCATCGCGAAGCAGCCGGGCAATTCCAGCGAGGCGACCCCGGGCAGGTACTGCTGGTGGTGCCGCTTCGTGCCCAGGAACAGGATGCTGGAGCCGAACAGGCCGAAGTGCACCCCCGCCTTGATGACGAGGCTCAGGTCGAAGAAGGCCATCGTCTCGAACGCGGCGATGAACGCGCCCAGGTCCCCGCCGCCCTCGCGCCCCTTGGGGAAGGCGAGCTGCCCCAGGCCGTCGTTGGCCAGGTGCTTGAGCCAGTCGAAGACCTGGTCGCGGTAGGCGGTGGTGCCGAGCCCTTCCTTGTAGCGGAAGTCCGCGTCCTCCAGCCAACCGCGCACCCGCTGGCGCACGTCCGAGTAGGTGCGCTCCAGCACGGCCGTCATCGCCACGGGGTCGAAGGAGGCCGTGTGCGAGCGGGGCTCCGCGCGCGGGATGCGCGACGCCTTGGGCACCAGCGAGCGCACCGCCTCCTTGCCGTCCACGCCCAGGGTGGCCTCGATGGAGGCCAGGGCCTTGCCCAGCTCCGCCGCGGGGATGCTCAGGGGCGACTCACCCGTGAGCGCCTGGGCCAGCTGCACGCCCAGCTCCGCCAGGTTCTGCTGCTGGCTGCTGGCCAGCTTCTCCGCGGTGGCGCGGATGTGTTCGCGCACGACGGCCAGCTCGCGGGGCGGGGGCGGACGCAGCGGATCCACCCAGAGGGCCAGGATGGAGCTGGACTTGAGGTCCAGCCAGGGCTGGGCGCGGGCCGCGGCGCCCAGGGCCCGCAGCTCGTCGCCCGTCAGCTCGCCGTCCGTCCAGGCGACGTACAGCATGGGGACCAGCGGCGCGAGGCTGGGCAGGGACAACAGCTCCCGGGCGGAGGGGCGAGATGGGGCGTCGAGCATGCAGTCTCTCCAGACGAGGGAACGGAAAGACGGCAGTGTCGCCACGCTGGAACGCTCCGGCAATGACGGAATGGGGACCTGTTCACCGGGCGGAGCGGGGGCCGGGCGGTGACTCCCGGGGGCGAGCGGGCGTCCTTACGTTCCCGGGACCATGAGCGAGCTTACGGACGAGTTGCTGCCCCAGCCGGGGGCGCATGGGTTCGACGGTGGCGACGAGACGCGCAAGCACGAGATGCAGGGCCCGTTCGAGCTGCCCCCCGGGCCCGAGGGCTTCTCGTTCGCGCTCTACCAGGCCACGGGCGTGGCGCTGACGCTGGGGCACCGGATGCACCTCCTGGAGAACAGCGAGGTCTTCGACCGGATGCTGGAGGACATCCGCGCGGCGAAGCACAGCGTGCACATGCTCGTCTACATCTGGCGGCCGTGCGAGCTGTCGGACCGGTTCGTGGAGGCGCTGATGGAGCGCTCGCGCTCGGGCGTGCAGTGCCGCGTGGTGGTGGACCCGGTGGGCAGCGAGGAGACCACCGGGGACAAGGACTTCGACCAGCAGATTGAGAAGCGGCTGACGGACGCGGGCGTGGAGGTGCACTACTACCGGCTGCTCGCGGGCAAGGTGCTGGGGCGGCTGCTGAGCCGGTCGCACCAGAAGATCGTCGTGGTGGACGGGCGCATCGCGTACACGGGCGGCTTCGGCATCTGGAAGGTGTGGGAGGGGGAGGGGCTGAAGCCGGACAACTGGCGCGACACGCACATCCGCGTGGAGGGGCCGGAGGTGCGGCGCATCCAGGTGACGTTCTCCAAGCACTGGATTGAGTCGGGCGGAGGGTTCCTGCCGCGCGAGTGCTTCCCGGAGCTGGAGGCGGACGGGGGCGGGTGCGCGGCGTTCATCGACAGCGCCGGGCGCCTGGGCATCACCGAGGCGGAGCGGATGGTGCGCCTGGTGGTGGCCGCGGCGACGAAGCGGCTGTGGATCGCCAACGCGTACTTCACGCCGCCCAACGACATCCTGGAGCAGCTGGAGGTGAAGGTCCGGCAGGGCGTGGACGTGCGGGTGATGGGCCCGGGGCCGGAGCACGACGTGCCGGTGGTGCGCGCGTCGCAGCGGTCCACGTACGAGCGGCTCCTGGCGGCGGGGGTGCGCATCTGGGAGTACCAGCCGGCGATGCTGCATTCCAAGACGATGCTGGTGGATGACTGGTTGTGCGTCGTGGGCTCCACGAACCTGGATTCGCTGTCGCTCAACAAGTTGAGCGAAGGGTCGCTGGTGTTCGAGGACCGGGAGATTGCTTCGAAGCTGGAGCGATGCTGGGAGAAGGACGTGCGGCATTCCAAGGAGATCTCCCTGCAGAACGGCGGCCGGACGAACCCGTGGCGGAGGTTCGCGCGGCGGGCCACGCAGTGGGCGGGCCACGACCGGTAGCGTTCAGCGGTGGGAGGTGACGCCCTCCTGCCGGCAGTACGGGAGGACGGGGCAGGTGGAGCACTTCGGGCGGGAGCCGGTGCACACGTGCTTGCCGAAGGGGACGAGGAGCCGGTTGAGCTCCACCCAGTAGGGGCGGGGGAGCACGGCCTCGAGCGCGGCGAGCGTGCGCTCTGGCGTGGAGGCCTTCACGTAGCCCCAGCGGTTGGTGACGCGGTGGACGTGGATGTCCACGCTGATGACCTCATGGCCGCAGGCGATGCCGAGCGCCAGGTGCGCGCACTTGGGGCCCACGCCCTTGAAGGACTGGAGCACGTCCGGGTCCGCGGGGAGCTGGCCGTTGAATTCGTCGCGCGTGCGCACGGCGATGGCGTGGACCTGGTGGGCCTTGCCCTCGTGGAAGGTGACAGGGCGGATGAGGGCGTCGATCTCCTCCGGGGTGAGGCGCGCGAGGGCCTCGGGCGTGTGCGCGCGGCCGAGGAGGCGGAGCGCGGCGGGGAGGCTGACCTCATCGAGCGTGCGGATGGAGAGGATGCACGCGATGAGCTGTTCGAAGAGGGAGCCATGGCCCTTCGCGGCGAGCTCGAACATGGCCGCGTCCGCGAAGGAGCGGACTTCGTGGCGCACGCGGCGGAGGACCTCCTCGATGTCGAACGGGAGCTTCTCCGTGCCTGAGGTCGGAGGCGCGGCGTGCGCGGTGCGAGCGCTCTGTGAGCGCGGCGCACGCCGTGGCGCTGTCGTCGTCGTGGACCGGGGTTGCTTCTTGAGTGCCATGCGGGCCTCCTGACCTGTGAAGTTGGGTCCGGAGGACGTGACTGGCCGGGGGCACTTGCCGGGCCGGTGGGCGGGCGGCCAGGCTGGTGGGGTGATGCGGCAACGTCCCTCTTCAATCCTGTGGGGCCTCCTTGGGCTGGTGCTCGCCTGCGCGAGCCCCAGGATTTACTTCCTGAGCAGTGAACTGCCTCAGCTGGAGAACAACCCGAGGCTGATTGTCGCGCCTGGGCCCTGGACGCATCCGGATGTTCCCGTGGTCTATGCGGACATGGGCGCTGTTCCCGATGACCTGGTGCTCCCCGCGCTCAAGACTTTGATGGCGCTTCCAGGGGCCACGGATGCATGTGACGCGAACACGGGCCAGCCTCGACCCGATGCAACCGAGTATTGCCTTGCCGTGTACCGGACGCCGAAGGACTGGCGTGTCTCCTGGCCCGTTCGGAAACTGATGGGGGAGCGAGGAGGCTGTCAGCCCCCGATGGGCGGTGTCGCGGACCAGGACTTCGGAAGCGACCTGCCCATCTTCGGCTTCGCTCACAACCATCCGTGCGGAACGGACATGAGCAGCGCGGACCTGCGTGTGTTCCCCGCGGTCAGACTTGGCGAAGCGCGCTGGACGATGATCCAGTACGCCGTGTCTCCGAGTGGGAAACCTGCTCGGGACTCCCGTGGGCGGCCCATTCCCGCGTGGGCCTGGTTGGCGACCGGGCATGCAGATGCGCCTCGCTTCCTGAAGTGGAACTTCGAAGGAGAGGTCTTCCGCTGGAGCGAGCCGGAGCGAAGCTGGCAGCTTGAGGCCCGTTGCGAGCCCGCGCCTCCCAGCAATATCGGTTCGACCCTTTCTCCTCCGAAGTGCTACCCACGATGATGCGGGCGCAGTGTCTCTGCTGGCGAGGTGCCACTTGCTGAAGCCTCATCACGTCCTGTTGCTGGTGTCGCTCGTGGCGGATGGCGGAAGCACGCCTTCTCGGCCCGATGCCGGGGCTCCTGCACGGCCGGATGGAGGAGTCGTGGCCGGGGCTTCGGATGCAGGCATTTCGTGGCCCACGGACTTGCGCCCGCTCACGACGCTGGACGGTCCCGCGGTCCTGGCGGCCCATGCCGCGCTCCAGCGGGTCCTCTCCCGCTTTCCCAAGCAGGACGCGGGGGCTTGTGAGTCGTCCGCCCGCTCGCTGGACGTGGTGGTGGGCCTGGAGGGGGGCGTCTACTTCGTCCGGGTCGATCGACGGCTCGACCGATGTGGATGGCCTGTGGGCAGCCAACTGGAGTTCGATTGGTTCGAGCTGTACGCGGTGTCACCCGAGGGCAAGGTCCTCGGGCGACGCGCGGTCATGCCGTAGCGCTCAGGACGCCTGGGTGAGGTTCATCGCGTACCAGCGGTCGCAGCCGAAGTGGCCGGTGCGGCCCATGGGGGCGCAGAGCGGTTCGAAGCCGACCTTGCGGTAGAGCTTCTGGGCCTGCTCCATGCCTCCCAGCGTTTCGAGGTAGCACTGCCGGAAGCCGGCGCTCCGCGCGAACTCCAGACAGTGTCTCAACAAGCGCTCGCCCATGCCGTGGCCCCGGGCCGTGGGCAGGAAGTACATCTTGCGCAGCTCGCAGACGTCCGGTGCGCCTCCGTCCAGCGGCGCGATGCCCGCGCCTCCCACCACCTGGCCCCCATGCTCCACGACGAAATACACGTGCCGGGGACGGCTGTACGCGGCGCTCATCGCGTCCACCTCCGGGTCGTGGATCGCGAACCCCGGGCCGTCCGCTCCGAACTCCGGCATCACCGCGCGGATGACCGCGGCCACCGCCGCGTCGTCCCGGGCCTCGATGGGCCTCAACGTCAGTTCCGTGCTCATGACCTGCACGGTCCCATGACTCACGCCCGCCGGCCAGCGGCGCCGGGTGTGCACCTGTGCAGCGCCCTGCACAACCGCCACGCGCCCGACGCACCCCGGTGGGTATCCATCCCGTGCCCTTCCAGGGCATTCTGCGTGGCACGGTCGTTGTAGAGGGGGAAGCTCCATGTACTGTCCTGCCTGCCGACAAGAACGCCTGGGAAGCGCGCGCCAGTGCGTTGTCTGTGGCAATCGTCTCGCCGCCCGAGCCCGGTCCGTCATCGAGGCCGAGCTCGCGCACGTCCACTTCCTCCTGGACGAGGTGCGACGCTGGGACGTCCACGACGTGCCGCCCCACGTCGGCCGCCGCCTCACCGAGCGCTACGAGCGGCAGGCTCGCATCCTCCTCTCCGTCCTCACGGAGACGCCCAGCGACGCGCCGACGTCCGCGCCCGTCGAGGCTCGCAACGAGGCTGTGGCGCCTCAGACGATGGGGGAGGGCGCCGTCGCGCCTGGCCCCGTGGCGCTCCCCACCGTGGATGCGGTTTCCGATGAGGCCCCGGTCGCGCAGGTGGCCGCGAACGTCGTCGCCGATGCCTCCGCTTCCGCTGCTCACGCGGCTGTCTTCGAGGCCTCTGTCGCGAGCGAGTTCGCTGCTTCTGACACCGCTGTCGCCGCGAACGCTCACGCTGCTGTCTCTGACCCCGTTGCCGCTCCGGACGCCCACGCCGCTGTCGCCACCGACGCTGC
Organism: Corallococcus exercitus; assembly: GCF_042231735.1. Taxonomy (GTDB): domain Bacteria; phylum Myxococcota; class Myxococcia; order Myxococcales; family Myxococcaceae; genus Corallococcus; species Corallococcus exercitus_B. The sequence continues at coordinate 5,602,423 of NZ_CP102577.1, read as the reverse complement.
TGCCGCTTCGAACGCCCACGCCGCCTCCGCCGCGACGGGGCCCTCCGTCGTCCGCTTCACCACGCTCGACCTCGCCGCGGCCCTGGGCATCGCGCCTCCGACTCCTGGGCTCCCCCGCGTCGCTCACGCTTCGAACGCGGCGCGTGCTTCCGCTGAGTCCCGCGCGCGGAGCGTGAACGAACAGCGCGCGGCCCGTCAGCTGCCTCCGAACCCGGGCGAAGCGTTCATGGAGCCTCCCGCTCCGAAGAGCCGCACGGCCCGCCTCGTCGAGGAAACGTCGACGTGGAGCCGCGTGTGGCGGCCGTTCCTCTACGAGAGCATCGCGTGGTTCATCGGCGCGTTCCTCATCCTCTCCGGCACGCTCTACTTCGTCTTCGAGTCCTGGGCCGGGATGACGTCCGTCACCCGCTCGCTCACCGTCTTCCTCATGACCGTGGGCTACTCCGTCGGCTTCTCCGTCTGGGGCGGCTACCTCGCCCGCCGCGAATCGCTGCGCAAGCCCGGCCACATCCTCGGCCTCATCGGCTCCGCCGTGGCCCCGCTCGGTGGCGTCGCGCTGGGGCCCCTGGGCTTCGGTGACGCCCTCCAGCTCGACGGCGTGCGCCCCATGCTGCTCGTGCCGCTCCTCTTCGCCTGGTCCGGCGTCGCCGCATGGCTTGCCCGCAAGCCCGCCGAGTCCTTCGACGCGCCCTCGCGGCCGTTCATCCAGCTGGGCCTCGTCGGCGCCACGCTCATCATGGGCCTGGCGCCCGTGGCCGCGCGCGTGGGCGCCCCGGCCGTGTGGCTCAACGCCCTGCCGTGCATCCTCTTCTTCCTGCTGTCGAGCAAGGCCCTCACCACCCCGCGCAAGGGCGATGCGCTCGCGTTCGCGCTCGCAGCGCCCCTGTACCTCACCGCGCTGTTCGCCATCCGCTTGCACCTGGCGCTGGGCGCCACGGGGACCTCCGTCCCTCCTGGCACCTACGCGCCCTTCGTCGCGTTCCTGCTCGCCACCTGCCTGCGCTTCCGCACGCTCGACGCGAAGCGCGCCGCGGATCCGCTCGCGGTCCTCACCGTCGCGCTCCAGGTGGCCTGCCTCGCGGGCGCCATCACCGGCACCCGGCCCTCCTTCTTCTTCACCGCCGCCATCTTCACCGGCACGCTCGTGTCGCTGTCGCGCGGCCCCGTGAACCGGCTGCCGTGGCTCTACCCGGCGTACGTGGGCGCCTACTTCAGCTATGCGTCCAGCGCGCAGCTCATCCCGCACGCACTCACGCTCCTCCTCAATGCCATCAAGACGCGCATGGGCTACCCGCCCGCGGCGCCGCTGCCCCTCCAGTACGGCGCGCTGACGGCCGTTCCGTTCGTGCTCGCGGGCCTGGTGCTCGCGTACTTCTCCCAGAAGCGCGGCGAGCGCACCGGTGACGCGCGTGCCCTGGGGCTCGCGGACGTGCTGCTGCGCTGCACCACCTGGGCCGCGCCGGCGTTCGTGCTCTACTCCCACCTGGGGCCTGACGCGCGCCCCTCCTTCTCCGCCACGCTGGCCCTGGCGGTGATGTCCCTGAGCGCGGGCCTGCTGTTCAAGCGCTTCCCGCTGACCGCCGTGGGCTCGGTGCTCTTCGGCCTGCTGCCGTTCAGCGCCCTGCGCGTCTACGGCGCGGGCCCCGCGGCCATCGTGGCCGGCGTGCTGGCCCTGGGCCTCGCGGGGCTGGTCTGGCGGCTCACGGAGGAGCGCACGCGGCGCTTCGTCTCCGCCGTGGTCGGCGTCCTCGCGACGTCCGCGTTCTGCATCGCGCTGGTCACCCAGCCCATCGCCGCGCCCGTCGTGGGCATGACGCTGGGCAGCGCGGGCGTGCTGGTGGCCGCGCTCCGGCTGCGCGACGAGCGCTTCCTGGCCTACGGCGCGTTCCTCGCGGGCGCCATCCTGCCGAAGCTCGCCTTTGCCCACTCCACGCAGGCGATGGTCGCGGCGATGGTGGGCGGCTCGCTGGTGCTGGCGCTGCTGGGCGAGCGCGGCGGCCTGCTCAAGCGGCTGGGCGTGCCGGCCCTGTTGTACGCGGGGCTCGCCGTGGTGTGGGGCGGGGTTGGCATGGTCTTCATGGGCCCCGTGCTCCTCACCGCCGCCGCGACGGTGGCGGTGACCTCCCGCAGCTTCCCCGGCGTGCGGCCGTTCGCGGTCGTGCTCGTGGGCTTCGCGCTCCTGCCGGACGTGGCGCACGTCTATTCCGTGTGGGGCCTGTCGCCGGGGCTGTCGCTGGGGCTGCTCGTCATCGGCTCGCTCGTGGGCTCCCTCGTCGCCGCGCGCAAGGGCAAGAGCGCGAGCACCACCACCGCGGGCATCCTCGCGCTCATCCTGCCGCTGGTGCCGGTGGCGCTTGCCCCCTACAGCGACCAGTCCCTGTTCCTGCTGGGCGCGGCGCTGGCGGCGCTCTTCACCGCCCGCACGCTGCCCGTGACGCTGGGCCTGCTGCTGGCCACCATCGAGGCCACCGTCGCGCTGCACACGGCGGGACCCCTGGCACTGGTGGGGCTCGCCGCGTTCCTCAGCGTCCTGGCCCTCCTGGACGACGTGCCCGCCGTGCGCCGCATCGCCACGGGCGGCGAGTCCTTCCGCATCGTCGCCACGCTCGGCGCGATGGCGGTGATGGTGGACGCCTCGATGGCCTGGCACGGACACGCGCTGTCGCTGGCGCGCGGCGCCCTGCCGCTCGCGCTCATCGGCCCGGCGCTGCTGCCGCTGTTGTGGACACGTTCGCTGCGCCAGCCCTTCGTCGCGGCGCTGATGGTGCCCTACGGCGTGATGACCGTGGCGGCCTGGCCCATGCCGTTCATGTGGACCGCGCTGTTGCCGCTGTTCCCGTTGCTCGTGGTGCGCGTCGTGGAGCACGTTCCCTCCGTGGCCTCGTTGCTCCTGCGCTCCAGTGAAGAAGGCCCGCGCCACGAGCTGTCCAAGTGGATGCAGGTGGCGCTCGCGTGCCTGGGCGCGGGGATGCTGCTGGTCCCGGAGGTGGACCTGGGCCAGCGCACGGCCCTCTTCTGCGCCATCGCGCTGGTGCCCATGACGGGCCCGCTGCCGTCCGTCCGCGTCATCGCCGCGTCCCTGCTGCTGCTGTTCATCCCGGACGCGCGGCCCTGGGCCACCGGCCTGCTGCTGGCCCTGGCGCTGGCGGAGCACCACGCGCCCCAGGCCCTGGCCACCTTCTTCCGCGGCCCGCGCGACGCGGTGCTGCGCGCTTCGGCCACGGGCTCGGCGCTGGCCATCGCGGCGGTGTCCACGCTGGTGCTGCCGTCCCCCGGCGCGCTGGCGGTCTTCGGCGCGGTGCTGGGGATGTCCGCGTTCCTGCTGTCGCAGCGCTGGCTGCTCACGGCGGCGGTGGCGGCGTTCGCGCTCGCGCCGCTGGGGCAGACGGGGACGCTCTCGGTGGGCGAGTGGCGTCCGGAGGGGGCCGTGCTCGTCGCGCTCGTGGGCCTGGCCTCCGCGCTGCTGTCCGCGCTGTGTCAGTCCGGCGCCGTGCAGCGCGCGCTGACGAACGCCACCGCGCGCCTGACGCCCGGCATCGAGGGCACCTGGAGCGAGCCGCTGTGGGCCGGTGGCGCGGGCACCGTGGCGCTGCTCGTGGGCCTGCGGCTGATGGATGCGGGCCCGGGCGAGCTGCCCCTGTCCGTGGCGCTGGTCGCGGGCGCCGCGTCGCTGACGCTGATGGTGACGCGCGAGCGCCTGATGATGAACGCCGCCACGGCGCTCCTGGGCCTGGTGCTGGTCGCCGCCGTGCCGCCGCTGTGGGCGCCCGCGATGGTGGCGGGCACGGGCCTGGTGCTCGCGGGCGTGGGCTTCTGGCTGGACAGGCGCGGCGTGGCGGTGGGCGCGGCCCTGCACCACGGCGGCGCGGTGCTGGCGCTGGTGTCGCTGGCGGGCCTGCGCTCGCTGAAGCACCCGGGCATGCCGCTGTGCGTGCTCTTCGCGTGGGCCACGGCGTGGGTGGTGGTGATGCGCCGCCGGGACCGCGAGTGGGTGGGGTGGCTGGCGTCCCTCTTCGCCGTGCACGCCTTCATCCTGCATCTCGGCGCGGTGTACTCCACCGGCCGGGGCGCGGAGTTCATCCTCCCGTACTTCGGCGCGGCGACGGCGCTGCTGGCCACGCTGGTGCTGTCCGTGGCGGGCCCGGCGGTCCGCGGGCGGATGGGGCGCGCGTTCTCCGTCATCGCGCTCATCGAAGTGCTGTTCGCGGTCCTGGCGGTGCACCTGCCGGGCGGCGCGTCGCGCGAGGCGTGGGTGGCGTGCGGCGGGCTCGTGTTCCTGCTGTTCGCCCTGGTGCGCCACGCGGCGCGCGAGGAGGACGAAGCCGCCGCGTGGCTCGCGCAGGCGGTGGTGGCGGCGGGCTACTTCTGCGTGCGCTTCATCGGCCTGGGCGCGAGCCCCGACGCCGCGGACAGCCTGGTGTCCATCATGGGCGGCGCGGCCTTCACCGGCCTGTACCTCTTCGTGCGGCGCGAGGGCGCGGGCCTCAAGGCCTTCCGCCGTCCGTCCGTGGCGGGCGCGTGGCTCTTCCCGCTGGCGGGCCTCTTGACGGTGCCGTGGAGCCAGCCGTTCGTGGCGATGGCGCTGCTCGTGGGCTACGCGGCGCACTTCGCGGCGCTCGCGGCGTTCACGAAGCAGAAGGGGCCTGCGTCGCTGATGTCCGTCGCGGCCTTCAACACGGCGCTGTACCTCGTGTGGCTGGGCACCGGCTCCGGCGAGCCGCAGTACTACGCCATCCCCGCGGGTCTCTCCCTGCTCCTGCTCCTGCGCGTCTTCCGCAAGGGGCTGTCGCAGGACGCCTACGCGCAGCTGCGCGCCCTGGCGGTGACGGGCATCTACGTGGCGGGCGCGTGGAAGCCGCTGCTCTTCAACGACGGCGAGGCGATGCTCCTGTGCGTCTTCCTCTGCCTCGTGGGCGTGGGCGCGGGCATCGCGCTGCGGATCCGCTCCTACGTGTACCTGGGCTCCGCGTTCCTGGTGACGGCGGTGGCCGCCAACCTGGTGCGCTTCGGCATGCGCGACCACCGCGTGGGCGCCGCGTTCCTGTCGCTCCTGGGCCTGCTGGTGGTGGGATTCATGGTGGTGCTCAGCGCCCACCGCGCAGCCCTGCTCCAGAAGTACGCGCGGGTGCGCGACCTGCTCGCGACCTGGGAGGGATGATCGCTGTTTGACGTACAACGATTCCGGGGTTGAATGCGTCCGCGTTCACCCCCGGAGGACTTGTTGCTGCTGCGTCGTTCGTCGCTCGTCACCCTGATGTCGCTGGGCTGTCTGGTGGGTTGTGCGCACGTCCCGGACGCCGCGCCTCGCATGGCGGTGGAGCTCCCGGTCCCGTCCGCCACGCGGTCGTCCGTTGAACCACCCAGGGTCGCGGCGGTGGGCGCGGAGGGAGCACTGGGCGTGAAGGCCGAAGCGCCTCCGCCGCTGGCCTTCGTGACGCCCGAGGGCAGCGAGGGGCTGGCGGCGCTGCTGGAGGCGGACGCGCACCCGGTGCCGGAGGAGGCGGGCGTCATCGCGGCGGCGCTGGAGGCCGCGGCGCTCTTCACCGGACCCACGCAGGGGCCGGGCGGCTTCTGGGAGGAACTGCTGCCGCCGCCGTCGAAGCAGGCGCGCGGCATCGTGGCGCGCGCGGCGCAGCTGGTGGGCGCGCGGCGGTTGGACCGCTCGGTGCCCAATGACTGCTCGGGGCTGGTGCGGCTGGCATATCTCCAAGCCGGCATCGACCTGGTGGCGCACGGCTTCCTCGCGGGAGAGAACGCGGTGACGGGCATCTTCCGTCGCGCGCAGGCGGCGGGCGCGGTGCGCCGGCTGAACCCGCGTCCGGGCGACCTGGCGTTCTTCAAGGAGACGTACGACCGCAACCGCGACGGCAAGCGCAACGACGGCATGACGCACATCGCGGTCGTGGAGGCCGTGGCGCCGGACGGCACCGTGACGTTCATCCACCGGGGCGGCAAGGGCGTGGCGCGCAGCCGCATGAACCTGGCGTTCCCCACGGTGCACAAGCTCAACTCGGGTGCGCTGCTCAACGATTTCATCCGACCGGCGAGCAAGGGGACGCGCGCGTACCTCGCGGGCGAGCTGTTCGTCGCGTTCGCTTCACCTGGAGGTTTGTAGTCTCACGGCAGTCCCGAGGGCTTGCTCGCACCGCGAGCGCGTTTGAATCCCGGCGCGGGTGTGGCGTCATCCCGCGCATGAGATTGCCCCTGCTCCTGGGATGCCTGTTGCTGTCGTCCGGCTGCCTCGTGGCGGAGACGCGCCCCTCGCGTCCTTCGCGTCCGCCTCCGAGGCCGCCCCCGTCCCGTCCGGTGGCGATGGGCTACGACGAGGCCGTGCGGCGCGGGTTCGACCAGTGCCGCGCTCGCGGCTACCGCTGCGATCTGCAGGAGGCGCACCTCACCGGCAACGACGTGTGGAAGGTGAAGTTCCGCGTGGATGGCCGGGGCGAGAAGGGCCACCTGCACCTGGACTACGACGCGTACTCGCGCAACCTCATCAAGGTGAACGACAAGGTGAAGGACAAGGGCGGCCACGGCCACGGCCACGACAGGGACGACGACTGGGACGGCCCGGGGCGTGGCAAGAAGAAGGGCCACGCGCGCCGGGACGACTGAGCCGCCAGGTTTCTCAGGGCGAGGCCTTCTTCAGCAGGGCCTCGGTGTGCTCCAGCAGCTCCGTCCCACCGGGCTGCTCGTGGCCGGGCACGATGACGCGGGCGTTGGGGAAGTGCTCGCGCTGGCGCTGGAGACTCGAGGGCCACGCGGCGACATCCGCGTCCTCCAGGTTGCCCAGCGTCTTCGCGGTGGCGTCCTTGATGAAGCAGCCGCCATAGAGGATGCCCGTGGCCGGGTGCATGACGACGAGGTTGTCGGGCGAGTGGCCCGCGCCGGGGAAGAACACCGACAGCGGTCCGAAGTCCTGCGCATCCGTCAGCCGCTCCGAGGGCACGGGATTGCCCTTCGCCGAGGCGCGGCGCGCGGTGTCTTCCCGTCCGTGAACGGGGATGCCCTGGGCGTCGAGCGTGGGGATGCCGCCGGTCCGGTCGACGTGGAAGTGCGTCACCACCGCGGCGCGCACCGGGTGGTGGAGCGTGTCCTTCGCCCAGGTGAGCAGCGCCCGGGCGTGCTCCGGCTTCCAGCCGGTGTCGACGAGGATGGACGCGTCACCGTCCTCCACGAGCAGCCCGTTCGCGGTGATGCCTGCCCAGTCCCCGCCCGCTTCCGTGACGTGCATCCACACGCCCGGGGCGAGGCGCCGCACGCGCACGTCTGGCGTGAGCACGAATTCCTCCTGGGACGGCGGAGGCCCGGAGGGCGTGGAGGCACAGGCCGTGAGGAGGAGCAGGAGCGCCGAGGCGCGGAGCGGTGTCATGGGGAGGGAGTGCATGGGAAGCCCGCCGCGAGTGCAAGATGGATGCACAGCGGCTCCGCCGCGCTTCCGCCCGGGAACCCGTGCGGCCCCGAGGCTCTCGGGACACACGCGTGTTCCCGGAGCCACGCCAGGTCAGCGGCGTACCGCCCGAACCTGTCCGACTGTCGGACAGGTTTGGACCTCGTCGAGGGCCGGGGGGCTCAGGGCGAGGACTTCTTCTTCAGGTCTTCGATGGCCCGGATGAGCCCCTGCGTGCTGCAGGCCTTGCCTCCGCCGGACGCCTTCTCCCGGGGGGCTTGCTCCAGCGCACGCGTGAGGGCGGGCAGGGCGGCGGGGTCGCCCAGGGACGCCAGCTGCGAGGCCGCCTTCGTACGCACGCCGCAGTCGCTGGACTCCAACGACGCGGAGTAGAGCTCCAGCCGGTCCAGGCCCGCGTGGTCCTTCGAGTCCAGGTAGCGCAGCGCGCCCCACTGCTTCGTCGAGGGCTCTGCCCGGGCCAGGGACTCGAAGTGGGAGCGCACCGTGGCGGCGGGCAGCGCCTCCAGGGCCCTGCGCGCGGAGAGGTCCTTCTCGTTGTTCCCGAAGTCCTCCGCCAGCCCGTCCAGCAGCCCCAGCTCCGGCGCGGCCCGGCCCTCCTCGTCCAGGCCCAGGATGAGGCCGTGCTCCTCGTTGTGCGCGTTCAGCGCGTGCTTCACCGCCGCGCGCAGCCGCGTCGTCTCCGCGCCCTTCGGCACGTCCTGCTCGTTCAACCGCTGGAGCGCTTCGGCGGGCTGGCCGTCCTTCAACAATGCCCGCGCCTGCACCAGCGGATCACTCGCGTGCACCGTCCAGGCGACGCCCACTCCCAGCAGCACCAGCGCTCCCGCGGCGCCGGCCAGCACGCGGGGGCGCTGACGCAGGAAGGCCATGCCGAAGGCCATGCCCTCGAGCGCCTTCGTGCGCAGGCCGTCCAGCGGCGACTGCCGCGTCCCGGGCTCCCGGTGGCCCAGCGCCGCGCCGAACGGTGAGCCCTCCGCCGAGCGCGTCACCCGGTACAGCTGCACCTTCTCATCGCGGCCGGGCAGGGGGATGGTGCCGCAGGGCTCGGCGGGGGCCTCGGCGCGGTTGCGCACCATGTTCACGGCCTCGGTGAAGGTCACCTCGTCCGCGGCGGCCACGTGCTCCACCGCCTTCACCACCTCCATCGGCTCGCCGAGCACCGCGTCGTTCGTCACCAGCACCTCGCCCGCGTGCAGGCACACGCGGATGTGGAGCTGGTGCTCCATCGGCACCGTCTGGTTGTAGCGCCAGAGCGCCTGCTGCATCGCCATGCCGCAGCGGATGGAGGAGGAGGGGGCGCGGAAGACCGCGAGCAGCGCGTCGCCGCGCTTCTGCACCAGGCGCCCGTCGTGCTCGCGCACCAGCGGCATCAGCAGCCGGTCGTGCGTGTCCAGCATCCGCGCGTTCTCCTCGTGCGTCTGCCGGCTCATGCGGTCGGTGAAGCCCTGGATGTCGGTGAGCATCACCGTCACGTTCTGCGCCTTCGTCACCGCCGCGCCGCCCGTCACCGCGGGCATCCCGCCGCCCGTCACCCGGGCCGCCGTGCCGAACGCCGCCGTGCCCGTGCGCTGCGGCGCCTGCACCGGAGGCGCTGTCACCGAAGGGGCGGCCGGGGCCACGCCGAACGCCGCCGTGCCGGAGCCCGGGCCCGCGGGCGCGGGATTCACGCCGAACGCCGCCGTGCCCGAGCCAGGGAAGGCCGGCGCCGTTCCAGCGGCGGGCGTCGCGTGGACGATGGGCGTGCCCTGGCTGGGGGTGAAGGCCATCAGCGCCGCGTGCGCCAGGCCCAGCGCGTCCGCGAGTTCCTTCGCCGTCTGCGGCCGCTTCGCCGGGTCCTTGTCCAAGAGCCGCATCACCAGCGACAGCAGCCCCACGTAGCGCGACAGCTGCGGAGCCGCGCGATCCAGGGGCAGCGGCGCGGCCGAGGCGTGCTGCGACAGGAAGTGGCGCGGCGAAGGCCCGTCGAACGGCAGCCGCCCGGACAGCACGCGGTAGGCCAGCACGCCGAAGGAGTACAGGTCGCTGCGCGTGTCCACCTTCGCGCCCACGGCCTGCTCCGGGGACAGGTACTCCGGCGTGCCCAGCACCACGCCCACCTGGCTGAGCGCGCTGTTCGCGTCCGGCTCCACCAGCCGCGCGATGCCGAAATCCAAGAGCCGCGCCTGCTCGCCGCGCACCGACGGGGAGATGAGGACGTTCTCCGGCTTCAGGTCGCGGTGGATGATGCCCTTGTCGTGGATGGCCGCCAGGCCTTCCGCCAGCTGCTGGAGCAGCGCCAGCGCCCGGGGCGCGAGGAGCGGACCGCCCTGGAGCGCGTCGTAGAGGCTCTGCCCCTCCACGAACTCCATGACGAGGCACGCGGCGTCGCCGGACTCGCCGAAGTCCACGATGCGCACCACCGCCGGGTGCTCCACGGCGGACAGGAGGCGGGCCTCGCGCTTGAAGCGCTCGGCCATGCCGGCCTGGGCGTGCAGGTCGTGGTGGAGGACCTTGATGGCGACCTTGCGGCCCAGGGAGACCTGTTCGCCCAGGTACACCTCACCCATGCCCCCGGAGCCCAGGGGCCCGAGGACCCGGAAACGACCGTCGAGAACCAGTGCGTCGGGGGCCAGCACGGCGCGGCATCTTGCACGGCTTCCGGCCTGGGCGCATGACGTTCCTCCAGGGAGGATTCACCTGGGTACATCGTGCCCCGCCGCCTGCCTCCCAGGCGGGGGTTTGCCCAAAAATTCCAGGACTTAGGGGGCATGGTAGCCTCCCCAGCCTCACCGATGGCCACCGATAGCGAGTCCCCCAAGCCCGTCGCGCCCGCTTCCGGCGCCGCCCCCGAGCTTCGCCTGTTGGATCGGCGTGCGTTCGTGGGCTTTCCGGCCTTGGAGGTCCAGCCCGGGCTGCGCATCGCCGACTTCGCGCTCCAGATTCCGGACGTCAGCTTCCCGTTCAACGTCAGCGCGGGCGCCACCCGGTACCAGCGCAAGAAGCTGCTCTTCGGCTTCCTGGAGCTGACGGTCGACGCGGACCTCGTCACGCGCAAGGTGGCGGAGCTGGCCGGGCGGCTCGCGGGCGTGGAGGAGCTGCGGCTGCACTTCCGCCCCGGCTACCTGGAGGGCCAGGGCCGGCTGCCCGCGCCGGAGCGCACGCCGTTCACGTTCAAGATCGCCTTCGACGCGGACGGGGACCGGCTGGCCGTCTACGTCTACGACGTGCGGCTGTATGGCTTCTCCGCCACGCCGTCGGTGCAGCTGCCGGGCCTCTTGTCCGAGGCCGTGGGCGCGCTGGGCCTCTTGCCGGACGTGGAGGTGCGCGGCGCCACCGGCTTCTCCACCCGCGTGCTGCCGGCGCTGTGCGAGCTGGCCGCGCTGAGCCGGGGCTACAAGGTGCCCACGCTGGACACCGCGCGCCTGTCCGCGGCGGAGGTCTCCAGCACGGGCCTGCGGCTGCGCTTCGCCGCCGGTGGGCTGCCGCCGCCCGCCGCGCCGGACGAGGAGCTGATGCTGGCGCTGGAGGGCGCGCGGGCCTTCGCGGACGCGGAAGCGCTGGTCGCGCAGGGCCGGCTCGCGGAGGCGCGGCAGGCGTACCTCCAGGCCGGAGACGCGCAGGACGCGCACCCGTTCGCGGCGGAGCGGCTCTTGGCGTTGCTCGTCGCGGATCCGCAGGCGCATGACCTGGCCCTGGACGTGGCGGCCACGCTGTCGCGCCGCCGGGACCGCAGCCCCGCGGCGCTGTGGGGCGAGGCCGTGGTGCGCGAGCGCCGGGGCGAGGGTGCCCGCGCGGCGGAGCGCTACCTGGCGCTGTGCGCGCTGGCCCGCCGCACGTCGGAGGAGGCCGCCGCGTTCTTCGCCGCAGAGGCCGCCGCGCGCTCCTCGCGCGACACCGCGCCCCAGGTGGCGGTGAAGGCGCTGCACGAGCTGCTGGGGCTCAAGCCGGACCACCTGCCGTCGTTGAAGGCGCTGGCGCGCGCGTCGGACCAGGCGCGCGACCGGGCGGGCGCGGTGCGGGCGTACCGGCGGCTCGCGGCCCTGGCTCGCGATCCGTTGGAGGCCGCGGACGCGCACGTGCACCTGGCGCGGCTGTGCGCGCAGACGGAGGACGACATCGCGGGGGCCCGGCTGCACTGCGAGGCCGCGCTGCGCCTGTCGCCGGATCAACCGGACGCGCTGCTCCTGCTCGGTGAGCTGTGCCACCGCGGCGGCGAGCACCTGCGCGCGTTGAAGGCGCTGGACCGGCTGCGTGAAGTGTCCATGGCACGCCATGAGCTGGACCGCGTGGGACAGGCGGACCTGCTCGCGGGCCGGGTGTGGGAAGACGGCCTGAAGCAGCCGGAGAACGCGCTCTTGCGCTACCGCGAGGCGGTGTCGCTGCTGCCCGGTGAGCCGGAGCCGCTGTTCGCCTCCGCGCGCGTGGCCGAAGGGCTGGGCCGGTTGCAGGAGGCCCTGAGCGGCTACCAGCAGGCGCTGGAGCTGGCGGGTCCTGCTCCGCGTTCGGAGAGCGTGCGCCACGCCGCGCACGAGAGCCACCACGCGCTGGCGCGGCTGTCGCGCACGAAGCTGGGCGACCCGGCGCGGGCGCGCGAGCACCTGGAAGCGGCGCTCGCGTTGGATCCGCGCGACGCGGTGGCGCTGGACGAACTGATCCCGTACTTCCGCGTCACCGGCCGCTCGCAGGAGCTGGCCGAGGCGCTGGAGAAGGCCGCCGCCCTCAAGGAGGAGCCGAAGGCCCGCGCCGCGCTGTGGGCCGAGGCCGGCGAGCTGTACCGGGGCAAGCTCCAGCAGGCGGACAAGGCCGACAAGCTGCTGACGCTCGCGCTGGAGGCGGACGGCGACCACCGGCCCGCGCTGGAGTCGCTGCTCGCGCTGGCCGAGGCCCGCCGCGACGGCGCGCAGCTCACCCGGTGCCTCGCGGCGCTGGCGCGGCTGACGGTGGAGCCGAAGGAGCGGGCGCAGAAGTACCGCCGGCTCGCGGTGGCCGCGCGCGACCTGGCGTTCGATCTGGACCTCGCCGTGCACGCGCTGCAGGAGGTGCTGCGCGCGGAGCCGGATGACCTGCCTGCGCTGGGCGAGCTGTGCGCGTTGCAGCGCAAGCGCGCCGACCTGGCGGGGCTCGCCACGGCGCTGGAGGACCGCGCGCGCGTGGCGGAAGCGCAGGGCGACAAGCGGCTGGCGGCGGCGGCGCTGCGTGAGCTGGCCGGCGTGCTGGAGGCGCGGCTGGGTCGCGTGGGCGACGCGCTGGTGGCGCTGGAGAAGGCCGCGCGGCTCGCGCCGGACGCGGCGGTGCTGCTGGACCTGGCGGACCTGAGCCTGCGCTGCGAGCGGCCCGAGCATGCCCGGCGCGCGCTGGAGTCGCTGCTGGCCACGCTGCCGCGCACCGCGGCGCCGGAGAAGCTGGCGGACGTGCGCGCGCGGCTGGGCCGGGCGTGCGAGCTCCTGGGTGACCGCGAGGGCGCCATCGCCGCGTACGCGCAGGCGTTCCCGCTGCGGCGGCTGGACGACGTGCTCGCCACGCGGCTGGAGGCCCTCTACACGGAGGCCGGCGAGACGCAGGCGCTGGCGGAGCTGTGGGCCACGCGCGCGCAGGCGCTGGCGGGCGCGGACCGGTCGGAGGAAGCGGCGCCGCTGTTCCTCCAGAGCGCGCGTGCCCTGCTGGAGCGCGGGGAGAAGGCCGCCGCGCTGATGCGCCTGGCCTCCGCGCTGGAGGCGAGCCCCGAGGGACCGCTCGCCGCGGAGGTGCTGGAGGCGCTGGCGGAGCTGGAGCTGGAGCGCGGCGAGAAGCTGGAGGCGGCGCGGCTGTACGCGCGACGGGCCACGCTGGTGCCGGATGCCCGGGCGGGCGCGAAGCTGCTCTTCCGCGCGTCGCTGCTGGCCGCGGGCACGAGCCGTGAGGAGGCCTTCCTCGCCGAGGCGCTGGAGCGCGACGCGACGTTCGCGCCCGCGCGGATCCGCCGGGGCGAGCTGCGGCTGACCACGGATGCCCGCGCCGCGCTGGAGGACTTCGAGGCGGTGCTGGCGCTGCCGCCCGCGGACGTGGACGCCCCGCGCGAAGCGGAGCGCGTGGCCCTCACGCGCAAGGCCGCCACCGCCGCCGTGCGCGCGAACCGCACGGACGCGGCCCGGCGCCTGCTCGCGGAGTTCTGCGCGCGCACGCCGGAGGACCTGGACGCGCGGCTGGAGCTGGCCGCGCTGCACCGCAAGGCCGGCGCCCGCGAGGCCCTGGCGGACCTGCTGGTGGAGCTGTGGCCGCGCCTCTCCGGAGACGCCCGCCGTCAGGCCCGCCGCGAGCTGGCCGAGCTGTGCCTCTCCCTGGGCCGTGCGAGCGCCGCGGCGGATTCGCTGCGCAGCCTGCTGGCGGAGGAGTCGCAGGACGCGTGGGCGGCGCAGGCGCTGCTGGAGCTCTTGCCCCCGCCCGGCACCGGCACGCCGGAAGAAGAGGCCGAGCGGCTGGAGCTGCTGGGCACGCTGGTGTCCGCCGCGTCGGGTGAGGCTCGCGCCGAGCTGCTCGCGCGCCGTGCCGCCCTGCACCGGAGCGCGGGCCGCACGGGTCCCGCGCGGGATGACTGCGCCCAGGCCGCGAAGCTGTCGCGCCGCCCCGCGCCGCTGCTGCTGATGCTGGCGGAGCTGGCGCGCGAGGCGTCGGACGCGCCCGCGGAGCTGGATGCGTGGCGCCGCGCCGTGGCCGCGGATGCCACCCTGGGCGCTCGCGCTCGCGAGCGGCTGCTGGCCCTGGCCACCGTGCTGCTGGAGAAGGACGAGCGCGCCTCCGCCGGGGACGCGCTGCGTGCCGCCATCGCGCTGGAGCCGCCCGCCGACGCGCGGTGCGACGCCTTCTTCGCGCTCGCCGAGCTGGCCCGTCGCGAAGGCAAGCCCGCCGACGAAGCCGCGGCGCTGGTCGAGGCCGCGCGCCAGGGGCCCATCGCCCGCCGCGTGGAGGCGCTGCTGCTGCGCGCCACGCTGCTCGAAGACCTGGGTGACCGCGAGGCCGCCGCGCGCGACCTGGAAGCCGCGCTGGTCCTGGCGCCGCGTCACGAAGAGGCCACGCTCGCGTTGCAGCGCGTGCTGCGCGACCTGGAGGACTGGGCCCGGCTCGCGGAGCTGCTCGCCGCAGAGGCGCCCCATGCTCCGGCCGCCGTCGCCGCGTCGCTGTACTCGGAGCTCGCGAGCCTCTACCTCGACCGGCTGGGGCAGGGTGCGCCCGCCGAGGCCGCGCTGCGACAGGCGCTGCGGCTGACCCCGGCCGACGCGGCGGTGCGCCGCCGGCTGGTGTCGCTGGTGGCCGGTCGCGGCGAGCTGCTGGAGGCCGCGGGCCTGCTGGAGGCCGCGGCGGAGGACGCCGACGCCGCCGAGGCCGCGGCGCTGCTGCGCGAGGGCGCCACCTACGCGCGGCAGGCCCAGGAGCTGGACCGGGCGCTGGCCCTGGCGCGTCGCGCGCATGCGCGGGTGCCGGCGAAGGGCGAGGACCTGGCCACGCTGGCGGACCTGCTCTACCTGCGCGGCGCGGTGCGCGAAGCGCTGCCGTTGCAGGAGGCCCTGGTCCAGGCGGCGGACTTCCGCTCGGCTCCGGAGGCAGCGGAGGCCATGAGCCTGCGCCTGGGCGACCTGGCGGAGCAGGCTGGCGACGTGAAGCGCGCGGTGGCCGCGTACCGGCACCTGCTCGCGGAGCGTCCCCTGTGCGAGCGCGCCGTGGAACGCCTTGCCGCGCTGCTGGAGCGCGAGGATCCGCGCGGTGCCTTCGAGGTGCGCGTTGCCCACGCGCGCGTGCTGGCGCCGTCCGAGGACACCGTCGCGCGGCTGGTGTCGCTGGCGGAGCGCGCACGCGAGGCGCTGGCGGACGCGGGCATCGCCGCGTCGTTGCTGTCGCATGCGGCGACGATGGCGAAGGAGCCCTTGCCCCTGCGCCGCCGGCTCGTCGCGCTCTACCGCGAGACGGGCCGCACGTCGGAGCTGCTGGCGGAGCTCCAGCCGGTGGCCGCGCTCAGCCTCCAGGCCGGGGACGTGGACGCCGCGCTCGCGGCCCATGACGAAGAGGCCCGGCTCGCCGAGTCGCTGGGCCGCACGGACGAAGCGCTGCGCTCGCTCGCCAACGCGCGCGACCTGCTCGCCGCCGGGGAGCGCAACGCGGAGGCCGCCGCGTGCGAACGCCGCCGCGCGGAGCTGCTGCGCGACGTGAAGCTGGACCTGAACGCGGCCGAAGCCTCGCTGGAGCGCGCCTTCGGGTTCGCCGCGGAGCTGGACACCGCGCGCATGGGCGCGGCCCTGGCCGAGCGCCGCGACGACGCGGCCGCCGAGGCGCGCTGGTGGGAACGCGGGCTGCCCCGGATGACGGGCACGCGCGAGGGCGCGGCGGTGCTGCTGCGGCTGGCCCGCCTGCACCTGGGCGAGCTCGCGGACCCGGCGAAGGCGGAGGGCTTCCTTCGGCAGGCCCTGCGCCAGGACCGGTGGCTCACGGAGGCCGAAGGCCTGCTCGCGGAGCTGCTGGAGCGCGACGGCCGGCTCGCGGAGCTGGCCGCCTGGTACGAGGAGTGCGCGGAGGCGGAGATCGACGCCGACCGTCACGCGGCGCTGCTCCTCCAGGCCGCGGTCCTCTACCGCGACCGCGCGAACAAGCCGGAGGCCGCCGCCGCCGCGCTCATCGCCGCGCGCGCCGCGAAGCCGGACGACCTGGACCTGACCGCGCAGGCGGCGGAGCTGCTGCACCAGGTGCGCCGCCCCGCCGACGCCGCCGAGTTCGACGCCATCCTCCTGGAGGCGGATCCGTTCCGGGAGCCCGTCTTCACGCGCCACCGCGCCTTCCTGGAGGAGAGCGGCGAGCGTCAGGCCCTGGCCGAGCTGATGCTCCGCCGCGCCGAGCGCCAGACGCCCGCCGAGGCCGCCGCGAGCTACCTCGCCGCCGCGAGCGCCTTCCGCGAAGAGGGGGCCCGCGAGCGCGCCATCCTCTGCGAGGACCGCGCGTTCGAGCTGGACCCCTCCAACGCGGAGGCCTTCCAGCACGTGCGCGAGCGCGCCGCCGGTGACGTGCGCCGGCTGGCGGACCTGCTGGGCCAGCGCGCGGAGGCCGTGGCCCCCTCGGACGCGCTGCCCCTGTTGCGTGAGCGGGCCCAGCGCCTGCTGGACGCGGGCGAAGCGCTCAAGGCCGCGGAGGCCTTCGACGACTACCTGGGCCGCGCGGGGGGCGACGTGGATGCGCTCTGCGCCCGCGCCGAGCTGGCCGCGCAGGGGGGAGGCCCCGCCGCCGCGCAGCCGTATGACCGCCGGGTGCTGGCGCTGGGCG
This sequence comes from Corallococcus exercitus, assembly GCF_042231735.1. GTDB lineage: Bacteria > Myxococcota > Myxococcia > Myxococcales > Myxococcaceae > Corallococcus > Corallococcus exercitus_B. The sequence goes on along the minus strand of NZ_CP102577.1, from coordinate 5,585,754 downwards.
GCGACTCGCTGCCGGTGCCGGTGCGCGTGCGCACGTGGCTGCGCCTGGGCCATGCGTCGCTCGCGTCGGGTGCGTTCCACGACGCGGCGGATGCCTTCGAAGCCGTCGTGTCGCTGGAGCCGGAGGGCGCGCGCGGCGGTGAGGCGCTGTCGCTGCTCGCGGAGGTGCACTCGCGCACGGGCAACGGCCCCGGGCTGTACCGCGCGTCGTTGCAGCTGGCGCGCAGGGCCCAGGACGCGGCGACGGAAGAGGTGCTGCTGCGCCGCGCGGCGGACCTCTTCGACGACCCGCGCGAGGCCATCGACGCGCTGGTGCCCCTGGCGCGGCTGCGCCCGGCGGACGCGAGCGTCATTGACCGTGCGGTGGAGGGCCTGCGCGCCCTGGGCCGCCACGGCGACCTGCTGGGCATCTACGAAGTGGGCGCGGAGGCCGCGGGAGGCTCGCGCGCCGCGGAGCTGCTGCTCGCCGCCGCGTCCGTGGCGAACGAGTCGCTGTCGGACGCGGACACGGCCTGGGCCCTCACGCGCCGCGCGGCGGAAGCGGATCCGGAGAATCCGGCCGCCCTGCGCGCGCTGGTGGACGGCCTGCGCGCGCGCAAGGAGTCCGCTGGGCTGCTCGCCGCGCTGGAGCGGTTGATTCCCCTCACGGAGGACGCGGACGAGTCCGCGGTGCTCCGGCTGGAGTTCGCGGCGCTGGCGAAGGACGCGGGCCGTGAGGACGCCGCGCGCGACGCGCTGGAGGCCGTGGTGTCGCGGGGCGCTTCCGGCGCCGGCTACGCCGACGCGCTGGAGGCCCTGGAGCCGCTGCTCGGTGAGGCGCACGCGCGCCGCGCGGAAGTGCGCGTGGCCCGCGCGGAGCTCGCGTCGGGTGAGCAGCGCGTGTCGCTGCTGGTGGCCGCCGCGCGCGCCTTCGAGAAGGCGGGCCTGCTGGACGAGGCGCTGAAGGCCGCGAAGGCCGCCGTCGCCACGGAGCCGGACCTGCGCGCCGCGCTGCTTGTCGCGCACCTGCACCGCGCCTCCGGAGACGCGCCCCGCGCGGCCCGCGCGCTGTTGCAGGCAGCCCGGCTCGCCGCGCCGGAAGAGCGTCCCCCGCTGCTGCTGGAGGCCGCCGGCCTCTGGGAGAAGGCGGGCGAGATGGGCGAGGCGCTGGAGGTCATCGAGCGCATCGCCACCGACGCACCGGACATGCTGTCCGCGTCGGAGCTGGCCGAGCGCTTCGCCCGCCTGGGCGCCTTCGCGCGCGCCCTGGACGTGGGCTTCGCGCCCGCCATGGCCGCCGGCGAGTACACCGACGCGCTGGCCATGGCCGCGCAGGCGGGCGACGTGCCCCGGACGCGCGTGGCCCTCTGGGCCCTGGTCGCGATGCCGGACGCGGATCCCGCCCACGCCTCCGCGCTGGCGGACGGCCTGCGCGAGGACGCGGAGTGGGAAGGCCTGCTGGAGCTGGCGGCCCTGTCCTACGAGCGCGACACCGCCTTCGCCGTGGCGCTGCGCGACGAAGTCCTGCGCGCCCGTCCGGCCCCGGTGCTCGCGCGCCTGCGCGCCCTGGAGGAGGTGGGTGGGGAGCCCGGCCTCGGCGCGCGCCTGATGCTCCTCCTGCCGGAGCTGGGCCTGGAGCCGGAAGCGCTGGCGGAGGCGGTGCTCGTCCGCGTGCGCGCGCTGCCGGAGCCCGCGCGGCTGGAGTCCCTGGCCTTCGCCGCGGACGGCTGGCCCGCGCGCCGCGAGGAGCTGCTGCGCGAGCGCTACGCGCTGGAGCGCCAGCTGGGCAACCTGGAGTCCGCGGAGCGCACGCTGGCGCTCATCGCGGAGGACACCAAGGACGCCAAGGCGCGCGCGCTGCTGCACCTGGAGCGCGGTGAGCTGCTCCAGGGCCCGCTGGCCCAGCCCGCCGAAGCGCGCGAGGCCTTCGAGGCCGCCCTCACCGACGACGCGGACAACCTCGCCGCCGTGCAGTCGCTGCTCGCGCTGGTGGACGAGGCGCGCGAGTCCACGGTGTTCCTCTCGCTGGCGGACACCCTCGCGAAGCTCGCGGGCGCCGACGCGTGGACGCCGTACCGCGAGCGCCTGGCGGACGCGTACGAAGCCCAGCAGCGCTGGGCCGAAGCGGCCACGCAGCTGGAGCAGCTTCCGGACACGGACGAGCGGCTGGCCCGCCGCGTGAAGCTCGCCGACGCGCGCGGCCTCGTGGGCGAAGCGCTGCGGCTGCGCGAGCGCCTCACGCAAGACCCCGCGGAGCTGGAAGTCATCCTGCGCGGCTACCTGGACGCGCAGCTCGTGGGCCCGGCTGTGCGACTGGCGGAGCGGCTCGCGGACGCGCAGCAGCTCACGCCCGTGCTGACGCGGTGGGTGACCGAGCGCTTCTCTCCGTCCCCGGACGGCGCGGTGCTCGCGGTGCGCTTCTGGCCCGCGCTGCTGCGGGAGAAGTGGCCGGACGTGGACGGCTGGACGCTGTACGCGGAAGCGCTGCGCGCCCTGGGCCGTCCGGAGGCGGAGCGCACGGACGGCATCGGCGCCGCGCTCGTCGGCAGCGATGCCCCGGCGCCTCGCGCGCCCGTGTCGCGACTGGCGCGCCCCGCGCAGGACTTCCAGCACCCGGAGCCGGAGGGCCTGGTGCCGGTGACGGAAGCGAGCCTCGCGCGGCTGCACGTCGCGCTGAAGCCGGTGCTCGAAGCGCTGGGCGCGGAAGGCGTGCGCGTGTCCGTGGACCCGCGCGGCGGCGTGGAGGCGTACCTCACGTCGCCGGACGCGCTGGTGCTGGGCGCGGGCGCGCTCGGCTGCTTCGGCGCGGTGGAACTGGGCTGGCTTTGCGCGCTGGCGCTGGCGCTGGGCGCCGACGGTGTGGAGCTCACCCGGCCCGGCGCGGTGCTGGTGTGGGAGGACGCGGCGGTGGCGGCCTGGCGCGCGATGCCCGCGTCGCTGGCGGCGGGGCGCGTGCTGGCGCGGCTGGACTCGGACGTGCGCGGCGGTGACCCGGCGGGCGTGGATGTGGGCGCGGTGCTGGCCCGCAGCGAGGCCTTCCGTCAATTGGCCCTGGCCTCGCTGGACGTCTAACCTGGAGCGCCTCATGCACCTGAAGCGACTGGCACTGGCGCTCTTCCCCGCGGCGGCCCTGGCCGTGGCGGTGGGCTGTTTCTCCGACCCCGTGTACCCGGGCAACCAGGTGATGGGGACGTTCCGCTTCCAGGCGAAGCTGGACGCGGCGCGCACCACGTGCGACGCGGGCTCGCGGGACTTCGCGCAGCTGGACGACGCGGGCACCTTCACCTTCGAGGGCACCTTCTCCCGCGACACCGACGCGGGCACGGGCTTCTTCACCGTGCAGGGCTTCTCGCGCGACGCGGGCTACACCGGCCAGAGCGTGTCCTCCACCCACCGCGCCACCGCGCGCCGCGACTCGTGCGGCACCGGCTGCGAGGACTCCGAGATTGAAGAAGCGCTCAACGTCATGCTCCTGAGCGACAGCCAGGCGCGCAACGTGGCGCGCGACTGCAAGCGCCTGGACGGCAGCGTCCCCGAGGGCGACATCCCGGCCCCCACGGAGAACGGCTACGACGTGTCGCTCGCGTGCGGCTCGCTCACGGACGTCTTCCTGCCGGGCAAGGGGACGGCCTGCAAATGCAACCCGTCCACCTGCACCACCGTGTACACGGTGAGCGGCGACCGCATCGACTGAAGCACCCCGGGCCTGTCCCCGTCGTGTAGTGTGCGCCGCCCCGAAGTGGAGGATGGAATGGCGAAGCGTGCGGTGGTGCTGCTGTCCGGCGGCCTGGACTCGACGACGTGCCTGGCGATGGCGAAGGCGGACGGCTTCGAGCCGGTGTGCCTCTCCATCGCCTACGGACAGCGCCACGCGGTGGAGCTGGAGCGCGCCAAGAAGGTCGCCGCCACCATGGGCGTGCGCGACGTGCGCGTGGTGACGGTGGACCTGCGGCAGGTGGGCGGCTCGGCCCTCACGGACGACATCCCGGTGCCCAAGGACCGCTCGGAGGACGACATGTCCCACGACGTCCCCGTCACCTACGTGCCCGCGCGCAACGCGCTGTTCCTCTCGCTGGCGCTGGGCCTGGCCGAAGTGGTGGGCGCCACGGACCTCTACATCGGCGTCAACGCGGTGGACTACAGCGGCTACCCCGACTGCCGCCCGGAGTTCATCCGCTCCTTCGAGGCCATGGCCCAGCTGGCCACCAAGGCGGGCGTGGAGGGCGCGACCTTCAAGGTGCACGCGCCGCTGTCCGGCCTCACCAAGGCGCAGATCATCCAGGCAGGCGTGAAGCTGGGCGTGGACTACGGGATGACGCACTCCTGCTACGACCCGGACGCACAGGGCCGCGCGTGTGGCCGCTGCGACAGTTGCCTGCTGCGCGCGAAGGGCTTCCAGGAAGCCGGCGTGCCGGACCCCACGGTGTACACGGACGAGGTGCGCTGATGCTCTCCGCGACGGGCCTCACGCTGACCCTGGCGCTGCTCGGAAGCGCACCGAAGGCCGCCACGCCCAAGCCCGGGGCGGAGCTGGTGGACGCGACCACCGTCATCCCGGACCTGGTGCTGGACCTGCGCTACGCGACGAAGGACAACTTCCTCAAGCGGCAGGTGTACCCGGACGGCGCGCGGTGTCTGTTGTTGCCGGACTCGGCGAAGCGCCTGAAGCAGGCCGCGGACGCGCTGCGCCCCCAGGGCTACCGGCTGAAGGTGTACGACTGCTACCGGCCGCGCGCGGTGCAGTACGAGATGTGGAAGATTCTGCCGAAGCCCGGCTACGTGGCGGACCCGCGCAAGGGCTCCAACCACAACCGGGGTGGGGCGGTGGACCTGACCCTGGTGACGACGGACGGGGCGGAGGTGGAGATGCCCACCGCCTTCGACGACTTCACCCCCGCGGCGCACCACGGCTACCGCGGCGGCACGCCCGCCTCGCGCGAACACCGGGAGGTGCTGCGCAAGGCCATGGAGGGCGCCGGCTTCCAGCGCAACAAGATGGAGTGGTGGCATTACGACCTGCCCGGCGCTACGAAATTGCCGGTGCTGGACGTGCCCTTCACCCCGGCGGGGTGATGCCTGGCTGCTCGCCAGCCCAGTGGTTTCGCGCGGTTGGGTCACGACTGCGCGTAGGTGTGCGCGCGCACGGAGTGCCTGCTATTCCTGGCGCCCATGAGTCAAACGCTCTCGGTCGGCCTGGAAAACACGCTCATCACTCCGTCCTCCGGGGCGCAGCTGGCGCCCACGCTCGTGCCCGGTGCCTCCACGAGCCAGCGCCGCAACACGGTGCTGCCGCGCGTGGAGTGGAAGGGGCAGCAGCCCAGCGTGATTCCGCTGCAGCGCGAGCGCTTTGAAGAAGTGCGCCCGCTGGGGCAGGGCGGCATGGGCGAGGTGGTGCTGATCCGCGACCACGACATCGAGCGGGAGGTCGCGCTCAAGCGGCTGCCCCCGGGCGCGGACCTGGACCGCGTGCTGCGCTTCGTGGAGGAGATCCGCACGGTGGGCATGCTGGACCACCCGAACATCGCGCCCGTGCACGACGTGGGCGTGGATGAGCAGGGCCGGTACTACTTCCTGATGAAGCACCTGAAGGGCGAGACGCTGGAGTCCATCATCGCCCGGCTGCGCAAGTCGGAGCTGGACGCGCTGGTGCGCTATCCGTTCCAGGTGCGGGTGCAGATCTTCCTGGGCGTGCTGCACGCGGTGGCGTACGCGCACGGCAAGGGCTTCATCCACCGCGACCTGAAGCCCGCGAACATCATGGTGGGCCCCTTCGGCGAGGTGACGGTGCTGGACTGGGGCCTCGCGCGCCGCGTGGGTGCGTCCGCCGCCCGGGCCATCGCGGAGGGCGCGCCGACGGACCTCCACTCGGCCCGGCCGCTCCAGACGGAGCTGGGCTCCGTGGTGGGCACGCCGCTCTACATGTCCCCGGAGCAGGCGCGCGGCGAGCACGACACGATGGACGCGCGCAGCGACGTCTACAGCCTGTCGGTGCTCTTCCACGAGCTCTTGTCGCTGACGCACTACCTGGACGGCCTCCAGGCGGTGCCGGACATCATGAAGGCGGTGCAGACGCGCACGCTGGAGATGGGGTCCATGCATGCCAACAGCGCGCAGGGCCCGGTGCCCGCGGAGCTGATGTGGTTCGTGAAGAAGGGGATGAGCAAGGACCCCCAGGAGCGCTTCGAGTCGGTGGACGACATGGTGACGCAGCTGCAGGCCGCGCTGGAGGGCCGCATCCACGTGCACTGCCAGCGCACCATGCTGAAGCGGACCCTGCACAAGGGGCTGCGCCTCGCGGACCGCAACCCCATGGGCCTCATGGCGGCGGGCGTGGTGGGCGCGGGCCTGGTGATTGCTTCGGCGGTGAACCTGGGCCTGTCGCTCTTCGGCGCGATGCTGCACTGAGTACCGCGTCGCGGTTTGTCGCCCCGGGAGCGCGCGGTGTGATGGAGTGCCAGCGTGCAACGCCTCCGCCGCCTCCTCATGGCCTTCGTCCTCGTCACCGGCATGCTGTACTTCGCGCTGTGCGCGGTCGCCTTCGCCGCGCAGCGCTCGCTCATCTACCCCGCGCCCCACGCTGAGCCGGGGATGCTGCGCGACCAGCCCGGCTTCGGCGTGGTGCCGCTGGCCAGCGGTCTCAACGTGGACCGCTTCTACCTGCCCGCGCCGCCGGGAGCGCCCACGGTGGTGCACTTCCACGGCAACGGCGAGCAGCTCCTGGGGCAGCGGGGCTTTGGCCAGGCGCTGGGGGACGCGGGGCTGGGCTTCCTCGCGGTGGAGTACCCGGGCTACGGCGCGTCGCCGGGCAGCCCGACGGAGGCGGGCCTGTACGCGTCCGCGGAGGCCGCGCTCCAGTTCCTGCGCGAGCAGGGCGTGAAGCCGGAGGACCTCGTGCTCAGCGGGCGCAGCCTGGGCACCGGCGTCGCGGTGGAGATGGCGCGGCGCGGGTACGGCGCACGCATGGTGCTGGTGTCCCCGTACACGTCCATGGTCGCCATGGGCCAGCGCATGCTGCCCTTCCTGCCCGCCTCGCTGCTGATGCGCGACCGCTACCTGTCGTTCGACAAGGCCCCGCACATCCCCATCCCCGTCCTCATCATCCACGGCGAAGAGGACGAAGTGGTCCCCGTGGACATGGGCCGCACGCTGGGCCAGCGCTTCCCGAAGGCCCGGGTGGTGACCGTTCCGGGCGCCCACCACAACGACGTGCTGGAGCGGGACGGCCAGGAGGAGTTCGCGCGGCTGGCCACGTTCGCGCTCGACGGAACCTGAGCGGCCCGGCAGGACGCATGACGTCCTGCGTCGCGTTCCCTTGCGCCTACCGGCGACCCCCGGATTATGCTCGGTGTCATCAACGCGATGTTTCATCGCGTCCTCAAGCGCCCCCGAGGGATGGATGAGCATCGACCCGGCCCCTGCCGCGACCCTGTCCGAAGCGGCCCGTGAAATCGTCGAAGTGGGCCGCTTCCTCAGCGTGCGCAACTTCGTGCCCGCCACCAGCGGCAACTTCTCCCGCAGGCTGGATGCCCGCACCGCCGCCGTCACGCGCTCCGGCGTGGACAAGGGCGAGCTGGTGGATGCGGACATCCTGGTCGCGGACATCCACGCGCCGCCGCCCAGGGGCTCGTCCGCGGAGACGCCCCTGCACCTGCAGCTCTACAGAGACCGGCCGGAGGCGCAGGCCGTGCTGCACACGCACTCCGTGGTGGCCGCGCTCCTGTCGAACCTGCGGCTGCCGGAAGGCGAGCTGGTGCTCCAGGACTTCGAGTTGCTCAAGGCCCTGGGCGACACGCGCACGCACGAGGCGGCGGTGTCCATCCCCATCTTCCCCAACGACCAGGACATCCCCCGGCTCGCGGACAAGGTGACCGCGATGCTGGCGAAGCGCACGGACCTGGTCGCGTATCTCATTGCCGGCCACGGGCTGTACACCTGGGGCCGGAGCATGGCCGAGGCGCGCCGCCACGTGGTGGCGCTGGAACACCTGCTGACGTACGAACTCGAGAAGATGAAGGTGCGGCGATGAGCAAGCTGATTGTCTACAACGACCACCAGCCGGAGGCGCCGCTGGGCGTCTTCACCGAGCCCGAGGACATCCGTCGCGAGCTGAAGCCCGCGGGCGTGCGCTTCGAGCGCGTGAACGCCTCGGTGGACCTGCCGGACGGCGCGGGCCAGGAAGAGGTCCTCGCGGCCTACAAGCACATCGTGGACGCGGAGATGAAGGCCCACGGCTACAACACCGTGGACGTGGCGCGCATCAAGCCGGACGCCCCCAACGTGGAGGCCGCCCGCGCGAAGTTCCTCTCCGAGCACGCCCACACGGAGGACGAGTCGCGCATCATGGTGGAGGGCAGCGGCTGCTTCTACCTGCACGCCGGCGACAAGGTCTTCCAGGTGGAGTGCACGCGCGGTGACCTCATCAGCGTGCCGGAGGGCATGAAGCACTGGTTCGACATGGGCGCCGCGCCCCGCTTCGCCGCCATCCGCTTCTTCATCCGCCCGGACGGCTGGGTGGGCCACTTCACCGGCGAGACCATCGCCGAGCGCTTCCCGAAGTACGCGCCGTGAGTGCCCCCAAGGCCATCGTCACGGACATCGAGGGCACCACCAGCTCCATCGCCTTCGTGAAGGACGTCCTCTTCCCCTTCGCCCGCAAGCACCTGGCGGAGTACGTCGCGACGCACGGGCAGGAGGCCGCCGTGCGCCAGTGCCTGTCCGACGCCCGCACGCTCGCGGGTGAGCCGGCGTTGGGCGACGTGGGCACCGTCGCGCTGCTCCAGCGCTGGCTGGACGAGGACCGCAAGGCCACGCCGCTCAAGACGCTCCAGGGGCTCATCTGGGCGGACGGCTACGCGCGCGGGGAGCTCAAGGGCCACGTCCACACGGACGCGGCCCGGGCGCTGCGCGAGTGGCACGCGAAGGGCCTGCGTCTGTATGTCTATTCCTCCGGCAGCATCGCCGCGCAGAAGCTGATCTTCGGCTACAGCGTGGAGGGGGACCTGACGCCGGTGTTCTCCGGCTACTTCGACACCACCACCGGCCCCAAGGTGGAGGCCGCGTCGTACACGAAGATTGCCCAGGCGCTGGAGCTTGCGCCCGGGGACATCCTGTTCCTCTCCGACAACACGGCGGAACTGGACGCGGCGAAGCAGGCGGGCCTGCGCACCGCGGCCCTGGACCGGGGCGAGGTGGCCCTGCCGCCGGGCCACGGGCACCCGGTGTTCCACGACTTCACGTCGCTCGATCCGTTCGCGCGCGTGTCCTGAACTGATTCTTCATCCCGGAGCGGAGTCTCCCCATCCATGTCGAGTTCCAACAAGCCCGTGCTGGGCATCATCGGCGGCAGCGGCCTGTACCAGATTGACGGCCTGACGGACGTCTCGTGGCGCCGGGTGTCGTCGCCCTTCGGTGAGACGTCGGACGAGTTCTGCTTCGGCCGCATCGGCGACCAGCCGGTGGTGTTCCTGCCGCGCCACGGGCGTGGGCACAAGCTTCCCCCGTCGGAGCTGAACTTCCGCGCGAACATCGACGCGCTCAAGCGCAGTGGCGTCACGGACATCCTCTCCGTCTCCGCGGTGGGCAGCCTGCGGGAAGACCTGCCGCCCGGCACCTTCGTGGTGGTGGATCAGTTCGTGGACCGCACGTTCGCGCGCGTGAAGAGCTTCTTCTCCCAGGGCCTGGTGGCGCACGTGTCCATGGCGAAGCCCGTGTGCTCGCGCCTGGGCGACGCGGTGATGTCCGCGTGCGAGGGCCTGGACATCAAGGTGGTCCGCGGCGGCACGTACTTGGTGATGGAGGGCCCGCAGTTCTCCACGCTCGCGGAGAGCAAGCTGTACCGGCAGTGGGGCTGCGACGTGATTGGCATGACCAACATGCCGGAGGCCAAGCTCGCCCGGGAAGCGGAGATCTGCTACGCGAGCGTGTCGATGGTCACGGACTACGACTGCTGGCATCCGGACCACGACGCGGTGACGGTGGACCAGGTGGTCGCGGTGCTGCTGGGCAACGCGGGCAAGGCGCGCGGGCTGGTGAAGAACATCGCGCCGCTCGTGAGCCAGCACACGGCCCCGTGCCACGCCGGCTGCCAGACGGCGCTGGAGCACGCCATCATGACGTCGCCCGACGCGCGTGACCCGGCCATGGTGGAGAAGCTCTCCGCGGTGGCGGGCCGCGTCCTCAAGCGCTGAACGCGGGAACAAGGAAGACACGGCGATGAAAGTCCAAGGCGTTCCGATGCGCTCCATCTGGGTCGAGTCCGACGGCTGGAGCGTCGGCGTCATCGACCAGACGCGCCTGCCGCACGCGTTCGTGAAGGTGACGCTGTCCACGGCGGATGAGGCCGGCCACGCCATCCGCAGCATGCTCGTGCGCGGCGCGCCGCTCATCGGCGCCACGGCCGCGTATGGCGTGTGTCTGGCCATGCGGCAGGACGCGTCCGACGGCGCGCTGGAGAAGGCGCTGACCATGCTGCGCGCCACGCGGCCCACGGCGGTGAACCTGCACTGGGCGCTGGACGGGATGCGCCAGGTGCTCGCGCCGCTGAAGCCTTCCGAGCGCGTCGCCGCGGCGTACCGGCAGGCGGCGGCGCTGTGCGACGAGGACGTGGCCATCAACCGCGCCATCGGCGAGCACGCGCTCAAGCTGTTCCAGGAGGCGTGGGACAAGAAGGGCCGCAAGGGCCGGCTGAACGTGCTCACGCACTGCAACGCCGGCTGGCTGGCGACGGTGGACTGGGGCACGGCGCTGGCGCCCATGTACCTGGCGCACGACGCGGGCCTGCCCCTGCACGTCTGGGTGGATGAGACGCGCCCGCGCAACCAGGGCGCGGTGCTGACGGCGTGGGAGCTGGGCCAGCACGGCGTTCCGCACACGGTCATCGCGGACAACGTGGGCGGCCACCTGATGCAGCACGGGGAGGTGGACCTGTGCATCGTCGGCACGGACCGCACGACGGCGCGCGGGGACGTGGCGAACAAGATTGGCACGTACCTCAAGGCGCTGGCCGCGAAGGACAACGGCGTGCCGTTCTACGTGGCGCTGCCGTCGCCCACCATCGACTGGACCCTCCACGACGGCGTGAAGGAGATCCCCATCGAGCAGCGCGAAGGCACGGAGCTCAGCGACGTGACGGGCCGGCTGCCGTCGGGGGACATCGCCACGGTGCGGATCACGCCTCCGGGCAGCCCCGCCGCGAACTACGCGTTCGACGTGACGCCCGCGCGGCTGGTGACGGCGCTCGTCACGGAGCGCGGCGTGTGTCCGGCGACGGAAGAAGGAATGCTGTCGCTCTTCCCGGAGCGGCGCGTCCAGCGGAGCGCGGCGAAGTGAGCGGAGCGGGGGGCCACGCGGCGCTGCGCGAGGCGATGGTGGCCACCGCGCGGCGGATGAACACCTCCGGGCTGAACCAGGGCACGTCCGGCAACCTGAGCCAGCGGGTGGAGGGCGGCTTCCTCCTCACGCCGTCCGGGATGAACTACGAGGCGATGACGCCGGAGGACCTGGTCCTCATGCGCTTCGACGGCTCGCACGAGGGCCCCCGCAGGCCGTCCACCGAGTGGCAGCTGCACCGCGACCTCCTCCAGGCCCGGCCGGAGGTGGGCGCGGTGCTGCACTCGCACAGCATGTTCAGCACCACGCTGGCGTGCCTGCGCCGGGGCATCCCCGCGTTCCACTACATGGTGTCCGCGGCGGGCGGCACGGACGTGCGGTGCGCGGAGTACGCGACGTTCGGCACCCCGGAGCTGGCGCGCAACATGATGGTGGCCCTGGAGGGCAGAAAGGCGTGCCTGCTGGCCAACCACGGGCTGGTGGCGGTGGGCGCGGACCTGGCTGGCGCCTGGAAGCTGGCGGTGGAGGTGGAGACGCTGGCGGCCATGTACTGGCGGGCGCTCCAGGTGGGCGAGCCCGTCCTGCTGGACGACGCCGAGATGGAGCGCGTGTTCCAGCAATTCCGCGGGTATGGCCAGTAGGAAGTGCTTCGCGCACACGTTCCTGCATGATTCTCCGGGTCCCTGCCTCTAAGTCGGGAAGGGGAGGCCCGGGTGGGTCACCCCCGGTCTCCAGGAGGAGTCGGCATGCGGTGGGTTCTCGGGTGCATGGTGGTGATGGCACTGGGGTGTGCCTCGCTCATGCCGGCGGGGCGGGAGCCCCTGGATGCGCGGCTGACGGACGCGCTCCAGGCCTATGACCAGGCCGCGACGCTCTACGAGGAGGGCCGGTATGCCGAGGCCATGGCGCCCGGGGCGCGGGCCCTGGCGCTGCGGGAGACCGCGCTCGGGAACTCGCATCCGGACGTCGCCTACGCCCTGAACCTGCTGGGGGAGCTGTACCGGCTGCAGGGGGACTTCGCCCAGGCGGGCACCCTCCACGAGCGCGCGCTGGCCATCCGCGAAGCGGTGGTGAACGACGACGCCGCGAAGGCCGTCACCGCGGCCAGGCTGCTCGGCTTCGCCGCCTCTCCGATGATGGAGACCGACCGCCAGGCCGGGGGCTTCTACGACCATGGGCACGCCATGTCCCGGCGGACGAACAACCTGTTCAGCATGGACAAGCGCAAGCGCATGGGCGCCCTGGCCAGCCAGGAAGCGACCCTCAGCGAGAACCAGTCCGCCTACGCCGAGTCCCTCAACAACCTGGCCAACCTCTACCAGCAGCAGGGCCAGTACAGCCGGGCGGAGCCGCTCTACTCGCGCGCGCTGGACCTGCGCGAGACGGTGCTCGGCAAGCAGCACCTCACCGTCGCGGACTCGCTCAACAACCTGGCGCTGCTCTACCGGGAGCAGGGCCTCTACCACCGGGCGGAGCCGCTGTACGTGCGGGCGCTCTCCCTGCGCGAGTCTGCGCTGGGCAAGACGGCTCCCCTGGTCGCGGACTCGCTCGACACGCTGGCCACGCTCTACCAGGACCAGGGCCTCTACAGCCGCGCGGAGCCGCTGGGCCTGCGCGCGCTCGCCATCCGGGAGTCGGCGCTGGGCAAGAAGCATCCCCTGGTGGCGGACTCGCTCAACAACCTGGCCAATCTCTATCAGGACCAGGGGCTGTATGACCGGGCCGAGCCGCTCTACGCGCGCGCGCTCGCCATCCGGGAGGCGGCTTCCGACAGCAGCGCTTCGGACCTGGCCGCCGCGCTCAACAACCTGGCCACGCTCTATCAGGCGCAGGGGAAGCATGGCCGGGCGGAGCCGCTCTATGCGCGCGCGCTCGGCCTCTGGGAGGCGGCGCTGGGCAGGAACCACCCGCACGTCGCCGCGTCGCTCAACAACCTGGCCACGCTCTACCGGAAGCAGGGGAAGCTCACCCAGGCGGAGCCGCTCTACGCGCGGGCGCTGGCCATCTGGGAGGAGGTGCTCGGCAAGAACCACCCGGACGTCGCCGGCTCGCTCAACAACCTGGCCAATCTCTACCGGGACCAGGGGATGTTCAGCCAGGCGGAGCCGCTCTACGCGCGCGCGCTGGCCATCCGTGAGACCGTGCTGGGCAAGAACCACCCGGACCTCGCGGCCTCGCTCAACAACCTGGCCCTCCTGCGCCTGGCGCAGCACCGCCTGGAGGACGCCGTGCCGCTGTTCACGCGCGCCTTCGCCGTCTCCGAGCAGCGCCTGCGCCGCGAGGCCCTGGAGTTCTCCGAGGCGCGGCTGGCCAGCTTCCTCCAGCACCTGCGCGCGGACGAGGAGCAGCTCTACGCGCTCGTGCGAGCGCACCCGGACTCCGCCGACGTCCGGCGCCTGGCGCTGAGCGCGGCGCTGCTGCTCAAGGGCCGCTCCGTCGAGGAGACCGCCGACATCTCCCGCGCCGTCTACCGGAGCCTGGGCCCGGAGGAGCGCGGCACCTTCGAGCGGCTGCGCAAGCTGCGCACCCAGCTGGCCCGTCTCTCGCTCCACGGACTTGGCGCGCTCACGCCGTCCGCCTACCAGCGGCAGCTCACGGCGCTGACCGTCCAGGGCGACACGCTGGAGGCGACGCTCGCCAGCCGTTCCGCGCCGCTGCGCGCGCTGGCCGCGCTGCCGTCTCCCGAGGACATCGTCGACCGCGTCGCCGAGACCCTGCCGAAGGACGGCGCCCTCGTGGAGTTCATCACCTACGAGGACCGTCCCCTCGTGCAGGGAACGGGCACGTCCCAGCTGCGCTGTCTGGCCCTGGTGCTGATGCCCGACGCGAGCATCCGCGCGCTCGACCTGGGCCCCGCCGGCCCCATCGAAGCGGCGGCCTCCCGCCTGCGGGACGCGCTGGCGCGCCGGGACGCCGCCTTCGAGGAGTCCTCCCACGCGCTCTACCAGCTCGCCTTCCAGCCGCTGCTTCCGCTCTTGGGCAAGGCCCGCCGCCTCTTCCTCTCCCCGGATGGCGAGCTGGCCCTGGTGCCCTTCGCGGCGCTGCACGACGGCCAGCAGTACCTGGTGGACAGCTACGACTTCACCTACGTCACCTCCGGCAAGGACCTGCTGCCGCGTCCCGAGCAGCCCCGGCCCGCGTCCTCCGTGGTGGTGCTGGCGGATCCGGCGTTCAACACGGGGCCCCGGGCTCTCACGGGTGGCGCCTCCGTGGTGGCCGAGCGCTCTCCGTCATCGCGCGAGGACCTGGTGGCGCGGGACTGGGCTCCCGTCCCGCTGCCGGGCTCGCGCGAGGAGGCGGAGGCCATCCAGCGCCTGTTCCCGCAGGCGCAGCTGTTCCTGGGGGCGAAGGCGACGAAGGAGCGGCTGCTGCACCTGCGCACGCCCGGCATCCTCCACCTGGCCACCCACGGCTTCTTCCTGGAGGATGCCACCGCGCCGGAGAACACCTCACGGGCCGTCGCGACCTTCGGCGCGCTGGGCGAGGATCCGCGGGCCTCGCGCCCGCCGGATCCGCTGCTGCGCTCCGGCCTGCTGCTCGCGGGCGAGACGGCGAAGACGAGCGCTCCCGGTGCCGCTTCTTCCGACAGCGCGCTGGTGACGGCGCTGGAGCTGGCGGGGTTGGATTTGTGGGGCACGCAGCTGGTGGTGCTGTCCGCCTGTGACACCGGCCGGGGCGCGGTCCGGCGGGGCCAGGGCGTCTACGGCCTGCGCCGGGCCTTCCTCGTCGCGGGCGCGGAGACGGTGGTGATGAGCCTCTGGAAGGTGGACGACGCGACGACGCGCACGTTGATGGAGACCTACTACCGCCACCTGCTCGGGGGCGAGGGCCTGGCCACGGCGCTGCGTGAGGCGATGCGGGAGCTGCGGCGCGCGCAGCCCCATCCGCACTACTGGGCGCCCTTCATCGCCATGGGGCGGGACACGCCGCTGCGATTGCTGGACGCGGGGCCCATGGCTCAGGCCGGCGGCGGGTAGATGTCCTCGAGGATCTCGGAGCGCTCGGGATACATCCGCTCGAACTCGGCCAGGGCCTCGGGGCCGCCATCGAGCGCGCGCATGTACTCGGACCAGGCCTCCGCGAAGTCCTCCGTGTAGACGCCGGAGTCGTTGAAGCTGTCCTCCGTGTAGTCGTTGAGGTGGTTGCCGTCCGCGGCCGCGGCCTCCGCCCAGCCGTCCGGGATGGGGGGCGGCTCGCCCCAGAGCCTCTCGAAGTGGCCGGACACCCAGGTGTCGTTCGCGTCCTCCACCTGCCGGCCGATGAGGTGGCCGATCTCGTGGTGGAAGATGTCGGCCGTCACGTTGGCCTCGCCGTCATAGAAGGTGATGGTGCCGTCACCCGCGCGCGCGGCGGCATCATCCGGATCCGGGTCCTTCTTGATGACGACGCGCTCGAGCGAGCCGCGCAGGTCCTCCGGCGTCTCGCTGTAGGAATCAATGACCTGCGTGAGGACGTCCGCCGCGTCCACGTCGCCGCCCCGCTCGATGGACACGGTGAAGGTGTCGTCACCGACGCGGACGGCATAGATGTCGTGGTTGCCGAAGGGCACCGGCACGGGCGTGATGGAGACCTGCTCCGTCTTCCCGTCCGTGTTGGTGAAGGGCACCGTGCCGCCCTTCGCCAGGGCCTCTTCCACCGCGGCATGGCGGGGATTGATGAGCTTCCCGAGGTCGCCGGGCGGCTGGGGCGGCAGGGGCGGAAGCGGGGGGAAGAAGGGCTTCGCGAGCCGGGCCGGCTCGAAGCCGCTGGTCCCCTGGAACGCGCGCACCGCCGTGTTCTGGAGGGTGGGGGCCGGCGGCCTGGCGGGACTGGAGGTGAGGACCGGCTTGGG
The DNA here is from genome assembly GCF_042231735.1 of Corallococcus exercitus. Taxonomy (GTDB): domain Bacteria; phylum Myxococcota; class Myxococcia; order Myxococcales; family Myxococcaceae; genus Corallococcus; species Corallococcus exercitus_B. The sequence goes on along the minus strand of NZ_CP102577.1, from coordinate 5,569,617 downwards.
CGCGGGGGGCGGCGGCAGGGGGCGGGACAGAAGCTTCGTGAGCATGAGGGACTCTCCTTGCCCCCCTGTACGAAATGCGTCCGCATCCGGTTACACCGGGACTTACGTAGGCCCCGGTTCACCCACGGAGGACTCAGGCGCTGCGCAGCGTGAGGAGCGTCACCTCGGGCGGGACGCCGAGGCGGAAGGGGAGCCAGTGCCCCGTGCCGCCGGAGACATAGAGGTGGCTGTCGCGGAAGCGATAGCGGCCCAGCATGTGCTTGAAGGCGAAGCCGAACAGCGGGACCCCCAGGAAGGCCACCTGTCCGCCGTGGGTGTGGCCCGCGAGCGTGAGGCGCGCGCCGCGCTCGGCGGCGTAGGGGAAGAAGTCCGGGTGATGGGAGAGGCAGAGGACCACGTCGTCCGGGTGGCCCTCCGTGAACGCCGTGTCCGCGGAGTGCTGCCAGCGCTGGTCGCGCACGGTGCGGCTGCGGCCGGACATGGGGAAGTCCACGCCCACCACGCGCACGCGCTGCCCGCCGTGCTCCAGCACATGGGCTTCGTCCACGAGCAGCCGGACCGGAGCGCCGCGCTGGGCCAGCTGCGCGTAGCCGCCCAGGACTTCGTCGAGCCCGCGCCAGTGCTCGTGGTTGCCGAGCACGGCGAGCATGCCGTGGCGGGCCGTGTTGGAGGCGAGGGCGGCCATCGTCTCGTCGATTTGATTCACGTCGTCGATGAGGTCCCCGGTCATCACCTGGAGGTCCACGCCGGCGGTGTTCATCACCTCCACGGCACCGCGCAGGTACTCGGCGGAGATGAAGGGGCCCACGTGGACGTCGGTGATCTGCCCGATGCGGAAGCCGTCGAGCGCGGCGGGGAGGCCGCGCAGCTTCACCTCCACCTCGCGCACGGTGAAGCCCAGGCTGCCGCCCACGACGCCCACGGCGCTGGCGCCCATGGCGAAGACGGGCATGGCCTGACCGGCCTTCACCAGGAGGTTGCGGCGCTCCAGGTCCACGCCCGGGGGCGCGGCCTGCTTCCGGCGTTCCGCGCGCAGCTTGAGGATGAGGAACGGCAGGCCCATGAGCATCACCAGCAGCGCGGCGATGCTCCACACGACGGCGAACAGCTTCACCGGCACGAGCAGCGGAGGCGTGTGGTGCAGGCCGTAGCCGGTGACCGCGGGCACGGTCCAAGCCGCGAACGCGAAGACCATGAGCCCCAGCAGCACGGCATGGCGCCAGCCCCGGGTGACAGCGGGCAGGAGCCTGCGCAGCACGAGGTACGCGCCCAGGTAGACGAACAGCAGGACCAGCAGCCTTCCCATGGTGTGCGCGCTCTCGGTGTCGTGAGGAGCCCGGAGGATAACGGACCCCCTGACACCGCGCTGTCCTCCGTGACCGGGCTGCTCGCCTCCCGGGCTCCCTGGGACTGAACATGGAATAACAGGGAAATGAGAAGAATCTCCGGGGCCGGTGTCCGCGTCGGGTGGCTGTGGCTGGTGATGCTGCTGGGGTGTGCATCCGCACCCGGGCCCATACAGGCGTCGAGGGAGTGCGAGGACCGCGACGAGGACCAGTGCCTCACTCAGGTCTGCGAGGACGACGTCTGCGCGCTGTTCCGGTGCGAGGACCTGTCACCGAACCGCATCGTGCGGACGCGAGCCGCCGCGCCAGTGGCGCCGGTGTTCGTGGCGCCCGGCAGTGGGCCGCAGCGGACGTGGGGGAGCGCGCAGGGGCTGCCACGCGACGCGGTGCCGGTCATGGTGTTCCGCTGGCACCGGCGGGAGAAGCTGCCCAGCGAGCTTCGTCGCGAGAAGGCGCTACAGGAGTGGGCGAAGCGGCCGAAGGAGCGGCACCACATCTTCCCGCAGGCGTTCAAGAAGCACTTCGAGGACAAGGGTATTGAGATCCACAAGTACGTCTTGATGATCGATGCGGAAGTTCATGCACGCATCCATCGTGGCGCGTTGGGCGGACCCTGGAATCGAGATTGGAATACCTTCATCGAACTTCAAGGGGCCGAGGCTGACATTCCGGATCATTTCGAGCACGCCGCATGGATGATTCGAAAATATGAACTCTTCGGTCTTCCGATGACGTATTGGCAGCAGGTCGACCTGATGCCCGTGCCCTTCGAGGATTGAGCCATGCGCTATTTCGAGGTTCGTGGCCCGCCTGACGGTGTGGAGCCGCAATGGAGCGGTGAGTACCGGGCCGAGTACCGATGGCACCTGTCCGGCGTTAACTGTCCCAGGTTTGGTCCCTGGGCATGGATGGATGCCTTCCCATCCGTAGACCTCTCCGCTGTAGACGAGCCGGTGCTGGCTGATTCCAAGGGGCCCATGTCCGTCGCGGAATACAACCGGCTGGTGACGCTCATTCGCCCCTTTGTTCCTCCCGAGCTTCCCGTCAGAGCAGGGGGCTCGTTCGGGCCCATGGTCGGAACGGCAAGAGGCAGGTTCGGTCCGATCACCTGCTGGCCCGCATGGCGGGTGCTCCTCCGCGAGGATGCGGTGGATCTGCTCAAGACCGAAGGGCTGCGGGGCATCATCGCGGTCCGGATGGAACTCCGGTCCCGCCGGAGCACGATGCCCGCGCTCCATGAATTGGAAGCCCGTCCCCTGGCCCGGCTGCATCCCGACTGCATCGGAGAATGGAAGACGCCCGCGTGTGACCTCTGCGGCAAACCCGAGTCGTACTCCCTGCCTCCGAAACGCTGGCTGCTGCGCTCCTCCATTCCGGAGGGGCTCGACGTCTTCGGTATCGACGGGGCCAACCCCCGCGTCGTCAGCGAGCGCTTCGTCGAAACAGTGCAGCGCCTGGGGCCCAGCGACGTGCACTACCGCGAGCTTCCCGCCGCCGACTGATCACATCCCCCCGCCCGGGCTCGCGAGCCGCAGGTGGGAGTGCAGCGTCTCCGCTCGCAGGTACAGGAACTGCGCATCGCCGAAGGCCAGCGCGTCCCCATCCGTGAGCATCCGCACCTCGCCCTCGCCCAGCTCCGCGGCGTTCAGCCAGGTGCCGTTCATGGACTTCAGGTCCTGCACCGAGCACGTCCCCTGCGCCGCGTGCCAGCGCAGCACCGCGTGCTGCTTGGACACGGACGGGTCATGCACCATCAGCGCGCACCCCTCCGTCCGCCCCACCCGCAGCTCCTGCCCGTCCCGCTCCGGCCCCAGGAAGTGGACCTCCAGCGAGTCGAACGCCTGGAGCATCACCAGCAGCCGGTCCACCAGGCGCGAGCGGTGCGCCATGCCCACCGTGCGCGCCTCCGCCAGCCGCAACGCCACCTGCTGGAACACCGGCTCCGGCGGCTGCTGGATGAGCACCACCGGCCCGGAGGCTTGCAGGAACGCCTGCACGGGCGCGTACGCGAACGGGCGGAGCTGTTGGACGGAAGGCATCACACCCTCACACTACCCTCGGCCCCGCCCCGGTGCGAGCCGCCGGGACTCCCAGTGTCGGGTGCCCGGCGGTCCTTCCAACCACTTCAGGACGCCACGGACGCCTTCATCAGGTGGTCCCCGTAGTCCTCCCGCAGCTTCATCTTCAGGAACTTCCCCGTCGACGTGCGCGGAATCTGCGGCACGAAGAGGAAGTCATCCGGCAGCCACCACTTCGCGAACTGCTTCTCCAGGTGCGCCGTCAGCTCCGCCTTCGTCGCCTGCTGCCCCGGCTTGAACACCACCGCCGCCAGCGGCCGCTCGTCCCACTTGGGATGCCGCCCCGCGAACACCGCCGCCTCCAGCACGGAGGGATGCGCCATCAGCGCGTTCTCCAGCGCCACGGAGCTGATCCACTCGCCGCCGGACTTGATGACGTCCTTGCTGCGGTCGGTGATGTGCAGGTAGCCCGCCGGGTCGATGGTCACCACGTCGCCCGTCTTGAACCACCCGTCCTGCGTGAACCGGTCCTTGCCCTCGTCGCCGTAGTACGACGCCGCCACCATGGGCCCGCGCACCTCCAACTCGCCCATGGCCTTGCCGTCCCAGGGAAGAATCTCCCCCGTGTCGCTCACGTGGCGCGTCTCCACGAACGGCACCGAGTAGCCCTGCGACGCGTACGCCTCCAGCTGCGTCTCCGGGGACGCCGTGCGCAGGTCCCCCTTGAGCCGCGCGAGCGTGCCCACCGGGTTCATCTCCGTCATGCCCCACGCGTGCAGCACGTTCTGCCCGTGGCGCTTGCGGAACCCATCAATCAGCGCCGGCGGCGCCGCGGAGCCGCCAATCACCATGTGCCGCATGGCGCTCAGGTCCCACTTGCCCGGCTCGCGGTCCAGCTGCGCCAGGATGCCCAGCCAGATGGTGGGCACGCCGCCCGCCACCGTGACCTTCTCGTTCTGCATCAGCTCCAAGAGCGACTGCGGGTCCAGGTGCGGCCCGGGCAGCACCTGCTTCGCCCCCGTGAGCAGCGCGTCGAACGGCAGGCCCCACGCCGCCGCGTGGAACATGGGCACCACCGCCAGCACCGTGTCGGACTCCTTCAGCCCCAGCACCTCCGGCAGGCAGCACACCAGCGTGTGCAGCACGATGGAGCGGTGGCTGAAGAGCACGCCCTTCGGGTTGCCCGTCGTGCCGGACGTGTAGCAGAGCATCGCCGCGCTGTTCTCATCCAGGCGGGGGAACTCGAACGTGGGCGACTCCGCCGCGAGCAGCTTCTCGTAGTCCAGCCGCCCTTCCGGCACCGGGCCGTCGTCCGGGATGACGATGACGTGCTTGATGTTGCCGGCGGCCTTCTCGAACTTCTCCACCAGCGGCAGGAGCGAGCGGTCCACCACCACGACCGTGTCCTCGGCGTGGCGCGCGATGTAGCCCAGGTCGTTGGGGTGCAGCCGCAGGTTGAGCGTGTGCATCACCGCGCCCATCGCCGGCACGCCGAAATACACTTCCAGGTGCTGGTGGTGGTTCCAGCTCAGGGACGCCACGCGGTCCCCGGGCTTCACCCCCAGCCGCGTGAGCGCGTTCGCCAATTGGCAGACACGCCGGTGGAAGTCCGCGTACGTGTAGCGGTGCAGGGACTTGTCCGGCTTGCGGCTGACGATTTCCTGCGCGGCGTAATAGGAGCGCGCCCGCTCCAGGAAGTGCGTCAGGGTGAGCGGGAAGTCCATCATGCGACCGGTGAGCATCGACACCATCCCTTCGGGAGAGGGGGGAGGGCCGGATGCTACCGGATGCGCGGCGCCATGCCTGCCACTCCCAGTGGGAGCAGGCATGGCGCATCACGTCAATGTCAGCCGAAGAAAACCTGCGCGACCTTGAAGAACTCCTCGGGGACGCGCTTGAGCTCGCGGGTGGCCTCCGCCAGGTGCTCGCTGACGATTTCGTTGCCGCGCAGGGCGGCCATCTTGCCGAACTCGCCGCGAGCGACCATGTCGCACGCATGCACGCCGAACCGGGTGGCGAGCACGCGGTCGTGTGCCGTGGGAGCGCCGCCGCGCTGGATGTGGCCCAGCACGGAGACGCGCGTCTCGAAGCCGGTGCGCCGCTCAATCTCCGCGGCGACGATGTTGCCCACGCCGCCCAGGCGCGGCCGGCCCGCTTCGTCCAGCGCGCCCGTGGTGACCAGCTGTTCGTTCTGGTCCGCGGACAGCTTGATGCGCGTGCCCTCCGCCACCACGACGATGGAGAAGGTGCGTCCGCCCGCGTTGCGGCGCACCAGGTGCTGGGCGACGGCCTCCAGGTCCGCGGGAATCTCCGGGACGAGGATGACGTCCGCGCCGCCCGCGATGCCCGCGTAGGTGGCAATCCAGCCGACGTGCCGGCCCATCACCTCGCAGACGATGACGCGCTTGTGCGACTCGGCGGTGGAGTGCAGCCGGTCCACGGCCTCCGTCGCGATGTGGACCGCGGTGTCGAAGCCGAACGTGAAGTCGGTGCCGTTGAGGTCGTTGTCGATGGTCTTCGGCACGCCGACGATGCGCAGGCCTTCCTGGGACATGCGCGTGGCGGCGGACAGGGTGCCTTCACCGCCGATGGCGATGACCGCGTGGATGCCATTGCGTTCGATGGCGCGCTTCACGCGCTCCAGGCCGTTCTCCACCTTGAACGGGTTGACGCGCGAGGTCCCCAGGATGGTGCCACCCCGGTGGAGGATGCCGGAGGTGGTCTCCCGCGTGAGGCGGAAGTGGTTGTCGTCCAGCAGGCCCTTCCATCCATCCCGCAGGCCCATCATCTCGAAGCCGTGCTCGCTGGCACGGCGGACGATGGCTCGGATGACCGCATTGAGGCCGGGGCAATCACCCCCGCCGGTGAGCACGGCGACTTTCATGTGACAGGTTCTAGCGCGACCCGGCCTCCGCGCGTGAGGACGGATTGCACGGAGCGCCCTCCCCGGTCCCCGGGCGTGCGGGGGACCTGGCCTGTTAATCGCCGCCCGGGTTCACATGTAATTCCCGGAAGCGTGAGCCCTTGCCGCGCGGCGCCACGCACGATGCGGCTGGGGGGCCAGCGACCGGGGCGGGGAGGCCGGCGTATGCTGGCCGGTCCATGGACCTACGGGTGTTCCAGACGGAGCAGGAGGCGGCCAGCACCTGCGCGGCGCGCATCGCCGAGGCGGTGCGGCACACGCCGGAGCTGGTGCTGGGGCTCGTCACGGGGCGCTCACCGCTCAACGTGTACCGGAACCTGGTGGAGCTGGCGGCCCGGGGGGCGCTGGACCTGTCGCGGGCCACGACGTTCAACGTGGACGAGTTCCTGGGGCTGCCGCCGGAGGACGCGGGCAGCTTCCGCGCGTACATGGACCGGCACCTGTTCCGGCATGTGAATCTGTCAACGGAGCGGATCCACTTCCTCGACGGGTGCGCGCCGGACGCGGAGGCGGAATGCGCGCGCTATGACGCGGCGCTCGCGGCGGCCGGGGGGCTGGACCTGCTGCTGCTGGGCGTGGGACCCAACGGGCACATCGCGTTCAACGAACCCGGCGAGGTGCTGACGGCGACGAGCCACCGCGCGCGGCTGTCGCGGGAGACGCGCCTGTCGCACGTGATGGCCTTCGGGGATGATCCGTCCAAGGTGCCCATGGCGGCGCTGACGCTGGGCATGGCGGCGGTGCTCCAGGCGCGCAAGGTGGTGGTGCTGGCCTTCGGCGTGAACAAGGCCGCGGCGGTGACGGCGATGGTGCACGGGCCGCTCACGCCCCGGTGGCCCGCGTCGTTCCTCCAGCTCCACCGGGACGTGGAGCTGTGGCTGGACACCGGCGCCGCCAGCGGCCTGCACGGACGCAGGCTGGAAGCGGACCGGCCCCGCGACGGCGCCTGACCCGGGACCACCGGTCCCTCCGTGTTCAAGCCGGCACAACCCCGGACGCCCGGTCCATGTGACTTTATTGGCGGAATGCCAATAAGATGGACGCCATGGGTCTTCCGGTGCGTGCCGCGCTGCTGCAGGCGGTGAGTGGTCCCTTCGTCATCGACGAGGTCGAGCTCGACGCGCCTCGGGCGGGCGAGCTGCGGGTGCGGGTGGCGGCGAGCGGCATCTGCCACACCGACCTTGCGTACCGGGCGGGCGCGGGCCGCTTCCCGCTGCCCGCGGTGCTGGGGCACGAGGGCGCGGGCGTGGTGGAGGCGGTGGGGGAGGGCGTGACGGGCTTCGTGCCCGGCGACGCGGTGGTGCTCAGCTACTTCTCCTGCCGCGCCTGCTCCACGTGCGCGGGCGGACACCCCGCGTATTGCGAGCATGGGTACGCGGGGAACTTCTCCGGCTCGCGGCCGGACGGCTCGTTCCCCATGCGGTGGCGCGGCGCTCCGGTCCGCTCCAGCTTCTTCCATCAGTCGTCGTTCGCCACGCACGTGCTGGCGCATCAGCACAACGCGGTGAAGGTGGACGGCTCGGCGCCTCTCGACCTGGTGGCGCCGCTGGGGTGCGGGTTCCAGACGGGGGCGGGGGCGGTGCTGGAGGCGTTCCGGCTCCAGGCGGGACAGCAGCTCGCCGTCTTCGGGGCGGGCGCCGTGGGGCTCGCGGCCATCATGGCGGCGCGGGTCGCGGGCGCGGCGACCGTCATCGCGGTGGACCTCAGCGCGGAGCGGCTGGAGCTGGCGCGCGAGCTGGGCGCCACGGACACGTTCCTGGCGGATGAGCCCGGGCTGACGAAGACGCTCCTGAAGCGCACCCGGGGCGGGGTGGACTTCGCGCTGGAGTGTGTCGGGTCACCCCAGGTGTTGCGGCAGGCGTTCGAGGTGACACGCCCGCTGGGCACCTGCGGGTTGCTCGGGCTGCCGGGCCGGGACGCGGAGGTGGCGCTCTCCATGACCGCGCTGCTCATGGGGCGGAGGCTGGTGGGCATCCTCGAAGGCAACGCCGACCCGAAGGCCTTCATCCCGAAGCTGGTCGCGCTGCACGCGCAGGGACGCTTCCCGCTGGAGAAGCTGCGCCGCCCCTACGACTTCGAGGCCATCAACGACGCGGTTCACGACATGGAGACGCGCACGGCCATCAAGCCGGTGCTGCGGATGCCGGGAGGCGGGACGACATGACGTTCGACGAGGCGGTGAAGGCCGGGCGCATCCCCGTGGAGAAGGCGCTCGCGCTGTTCGACAGCCTGCCCACGGTGGAGCTGGGGTTCCTGCGCGGCACGTGGCGGGGGCACGAGCTCCAGACGGGCCACCCGATGGACGGACTGCTCGACGCGACGGGCTGGTACGGCAAGCAGTTCGTCGACGCGGAGAGCGTGCACCCGCTGCTGTTCCACACGGAGGACCGCAAGGCGGTGTTCCCGGTGGATCCGCGCAAGTGGCCGTCGCCGGACCTTCGCGGTCCCGTGGGCCCGCATCGGGCCGCGGTGGAGACCGGGCAGTTCAAGGCGCGGCTGCGCATGACGGAGTACCGGGGACGGCTCAGCGCGACGATGGTCTACGACGACCGGCCCATCCTCGACGTGTTCCGGAAGGTGGACGCGGACACGGTGCTGGGCGCGATGGACGCCCGGGGGATGGCGCAGCCCTACTTCTTCGTGCTGCGCCGCGACCCGGAGGCCCGCTGAGCCTCGGACACGAAGTCAGTCCTGATGGCTGAGAGGGTGAGAACCCAGCAGGGACGCCCCGGCAGCGGCGCACCGCGCAAACCTGTCCGACAGTCGGACAGGTTTGGGCGACCGCGCCTGGGGGCCGCCGCTCTCTCCGAGCAATGGAAACCTGTCCGACAACCGGACAGGCTTGGCCCCCCGCGACCTGGGGGCTCCCGTTCCGCCCGAGCCGTGGAAACTTGTCCGACAGTCGGACAGGTTTGGAGCCGCGCCGGGCGGAAGGCGTCCCGCATAGAGGCCTGGGGGCCCAGGTGCCCTGGAGTGCTCGACGCGTCCGGGCCCGACAGGAGCAGCATCAGTGCGTCGCGGACGCGACCCGCGCGGGAGGCTTGCTGGCCGTGGCCGGGCGGGATGCGGGCCTCGCGGGGGTAGGCACCTTCGGTGCGGCGGGCGGCTTCGCGGCGGCGCCGGGCGGACGGGACTTCCTCGCTGCGGCCTGCGCGGCGGGAGCCTTCACGGTGACGGCCTTGGCCGGGGACTCGGAGGCGGCCGGGCGCTTCGCAATCACGGGCGCCTTCGGCCGGGTGTGCTCATAGGCCGCGAGCACCTTGGCCACGTAGAACTCCGTCTCCCCGTTGCGCGGCACGTGCCCGTTCACCGACCCCGGGCCCGCGTTGTACGCGGCCACCGCGAGCCGCACGTCGCGGAACCGGCGAAGCTGTTCGGCCAGGTAGCGCCCGCTCGCGTTGACGGACGGTTCCGGGTCGAAGGGGTCCTCCACCCGCATCAGCGCCGCCGTGTCCGGCATCAGCTGACCGGGCCCCATGGCCCCCGCGGGCGAGATGCGGTGCACCCGCGTCTCCGACTCCACCTGGATGAGCGCCCTCAAGAGCCCCGGCGGAATCCTATGGCGGCGCTCCGCGTCCGCGATGAGCGGCTCCAGCGGCGGGTGCTCATCCAGCACGCACGCGGGCCGGTGCGCCACGTAGGCCCCCAGGGCGCGCGCCTTCGTCTGGAGGAAGGAGAAGGACAGCGGCGACACCTGCGTCTCGCCCAGCCAGGCGACGCCCACGTTGAGCAGCACCACGGGCACCAGCGCGCACGGCACCAGCCACGCCCATCCCGGAATCTCGATGCCGCCCACGGCCCGCTTGCGTCCCACCCTCCCCACTTAAGGGCCCCGGGCGTCCCCGTCCAACTTCCGGCCCGCGCCAGTGGACACCGCCGGACCCGCCACCCGCCCCGGCGCTCGGCCGGGGCAGGGGCTCACGCACGCCTAGAACAGCAGGCCGAAGTAGTTGGCGCTGGCCTTGGCGCCGACGCAGACCTCGACGTCCGCGGTCCACGACTGCGTGGGGGGCGACCCCGTGGCCTGGAAGCGGAACTCCATCTGCTCCTGCTTGGCCAGGTCCAGCACGTCCACCGCACCGCTGCTGGTGAGCTGGAGCTTGTTGGTGGAGCCGCCGGTGCCCGAGCGCTGGAACTCGCCCAGGAGCACGTACTCCGCGGAGCCCGGCTTGCGCACGGAGAGGCTCGCGCGCTCAATGCCGCTGATGTCCGTGCTGGCGGTGGCGTCGAAGAGCTTCAGCCGCAGCTCCGTCTCCACGTCGGCGTCCTCGGGCAGCGCGTTGGCGAAGTCGCCCAGCGGAATCTCGAAGGACTGCTCCACGGAGCCGCTGATGGGTGGGGCGGCGGGGAAGGACAGGTCGTTCTGGGTCTTGCAGATGCGCTCGGCCTCCACCTCGATGGTGAAGAGCGAATCACAGCCCGTGCCCAGCAGGGTGACGGCGCTGGCGAGCAGGAGGGTGCGGAAGGATGGCGTTCGCATGGTTGGCGGTCTCCTGGCTCAGAAGAAGTAGACGATGAAGCCCAGCTTCACCGACGGGATGGTGGCGCGCAGGTGCAGCGGGCCGGACGTGACGCTGTCGTCGTCGGCCGCGTCCTGGATGAGGGGCGTGGGGTCCGGCACGGTGAGCGCCACGTAGCTGAGGCCCACGTTGAGGAAGAAGTTGAAGCGGCTCTTCGTGCCCACCTCCAGGCCCACGCTGCCCGTCACGTAGTTGTACGTGACGTCGCGGATGGCCTCCGACGTGGCGCTCGGCTCACGGCCCAGCCAGTCCAGCACCTCGCTGTACTCCGAGCCGAAGTAGTGCCCGGCCTCCACGTTGAGGGATGGCGCGATGAAGGTGTCCATCGGCAGGATGCTCAACCCGCCGCGCACGCCGATGCTGAGCGTGTTGGTGGTGGGGCCCGCGTGCAGCCGCAGCCAGTTCGTGGGGCGCACCACCGCGGACAGGCCGATGCCGTGCGGGGCGCCCGCGTCCAGCAGCAGGCCCACCCTGCGTGGCGTGTCGTCGTCCTGCGCCAGCGCGGGCGTGGCGGTACCCAACACCGCCAGGCACCCCAGGGCGATGCCCGAGGAGAGAAGGGAGGGATGTCGTCGTCTCAAGGAAGGGGAGTCCATCGTCATGACGAAAGTTCCACGGTGAATGCCGGCCCAGCGGCCATTCTTCGCGGAAGGCGCCCGGGAAATGAAGCGGGACGCGCGAATCCCGTACGGGCTTTCCGGGATGCCACGACCCGCGGTGGGTGGACTGCCCGGTTCCCGACACGCTGAGTCGTCCGAAGAGATCCGGAAATGCGTGCAATGCCTGTCAAATCACCGACGTCCTGTTCAATCCCCTGGGTGATGTCCAGACATCCGGCGCGATGCGAGCGTATGATGAAAGGACACGGTGGCGTGGCTTCAGGGCCGGGAACCGGGGGGCCAAGGATGATCGACGAAGTCGATCTGCGCATGAAGGCGTGGGTGGGACGCATTGCCACGGAAGCGCCTGTCTATCTGGGCGTGCCCGACCGCGAGTCCCTGGACCGGGGTGTCTGTCTTTACCTCCTGGAGCTGGGGCCCGCGCCCCTGACCCGGGCGGGGAAGCGGGGCGCCCTGCAGTTCACCGTCTGCTATCTGGTGACGGTGGGCGCGGAGACGCCCGAGCGCGCGCACCGGCTCCTGGGCGACCTGGTCTTCGCGGCCATGAGCGACAAGGAGCTGGAGGTGGACCTGAGCCCGGTGCCGGCGGCGCTGTGGGCGGGCCTCCGCTCGGTGCCGCGCCCCGCCTTCCGCCTGCGGGTGCAGGTGCGCAAGGAGAAGCCCCTGGCGGAGGTGCGATGTCTGTCTTTGGTGGACGGGGCGTCCGCGCCGGCCCCCCTGCTGGGTCGGGTGGTGGGGCCCGGTGACGTGCCCATCCGCGGCGCGTGGGTGGCGCTGCCCGAGCTGCAGCTGAGCACGCGCACGGACGCGCAGGGGCAGTTCCACTTCCCCCGCCTGCCGCCGGTGGAGTCGCTGGGCCGGCTGGAGGTGCGCGCGGAGGGGGAGATGCTGGCGGTGGAGTCGGAGGTGCTCGCCACGGGGACGGCGCCGTTGATCATCCGGATGCCGGTGAAGGAGGAGTGACGATGCACGCGGGACCGCCAGCCGGGGCCGGGGAGACGCTGCCCCGCGCGCGGCGGCACCTCGCGTGGGTGCTGGTGGTGGCGCGGTGGTTGAAGGCCTGGGCGGAGCGGGTGCTGGCGGAGCACGCCGCCGCGCTGGCGAAGGCGGCGGCGGGGCTGGGAGGCGCGCGGGTGCGCTCGCTGCCCCTGCGCGAGCCGGCGGCGGTGCTGCCGCCGCCCGTGCCGCTGTGGCCTCCCCGGGTGGACCCGCTGCCTCCGGCGCCCTGGGAGTTGGCGTCCAGGGTGACGCACGCGAAAGCGCACACCCCGCGCCTGAACACGCTGCGGTGCATCCCGAAGGAGGAGGGGAACGCGCCGGACGTGGAGCGCGAGGACGTGCCCTTGAGAGCGACGCCCCGGGTGCCCTTCGGGTTCGACCCGGATGACCTGTTGCCCGCGGAGCCCGTGGCGGTGGTGGCGCCTTCGCCCGTGCTGCTGCTCCAGGCCGCCGCGCTGGAGACGCCGGAGCCTCCGCTCGCCGCGCGGCCGTTGCAGGCGGTGACCTCGTTTCCCAGGGACCCCGCCAGGGAGCTGCTCGCGCTGCTGAAGGAGTCGCTGGGAGCGCAGGCCCCGCCGTCCGTGCCCTGGTCCGAGGCGGCGCCTCCCTCGCCCGGCGAACCCGCCGACGCGGAGGAGATGCTGCGCCAGTGTGAGCGCCTGGAGCTGGAGCCGACAGTCGAGTAGCGGCGGGGCACGGACGGACACGGTCCGGGGCACGCATCCCAACGGCCGTGCCGCGAGGGACTATGCTGGCCGGCGCGATGTCCCAGCGGTCACGTCCCAGCGCCAGCCCTCCAGGCCTCACCGTGGCCGATGCCGAGCGTCAGCTGGAGGGCCGCGCGGAGGTGCTCGCGGCGGCGCGGCGGCCGCACGCGGAGCTGGAGAAGGTGCTGTCCGGCCGGCGATGGCGGCGCGCGCTGGTGCGGCGTCCGGAGCTGGTGCCCTCGCTCGTGGCCGAGGCGCGGGCCGTGGAGGAGGCGCTGGAGCGCGTCCACCGCCGCGCGGAGCTGGAGGCCTGGCCGGACGCCACGCCCGTGTTGAAGGAAGCCCGGGAGCTGTCGGCGCGGCGGGAGCGGCTGACGCGGCTGGCCCGGCGCAGGTTGGACGTGCTGACGGTGGCACCCGGAGACGTGTCCCTGGAAGAAGCACTGACGCGGCTGGATGCGCTGGTGCGCCAGCCCGTGAGCTGGGCGCTGAACCCGGGCGAGGTGCTCGTCTTCGAGGACGACACCTGGCGGCAGTCGGGCCCGAGCCTCGTGCCCAGGCCCCGCGGACAGGAGCTGCCGCCGCGGCTGTCGCTCGCGATGGGGGGCGTGGTCGCGCTGGGCTTCCTGCTGTTCCTCGTCGCTCCCAGGCGGATGGAGTTGTGGGTGATGGGCTCCGTGGTCATGGGGCTCATGGCCATCGGGTGGGCCCAGCTCCTGCGCTCGGGCCGGCTCCGGCTCACCAGCGAGCGGCTCATCTGGGCCCCCACGTTCGGTGAGCCGCAGGAGGTGCGGCTGGGCACCATCGCCCCCGCCGGCCTCCGGCTGGAGCAGAACGTGGACCTCCATATTGAAGGCGACCGGCGGCTCCACGCGCGCTCGGTGCGCGGGGCCACGGCGGTCGCGCTGGTCGTGGAGCTGCACCGGCAGCCCCCGCTGCGCGGCGCGGCCCGGGCGGGCGTGCGCCTGGACAGCGTGGCGGTGTTTCCCGCGAAGCTCGGCAGGCGCCAGGGGTACTGCGCGCTGGGGCCCCAGGGCCTCTCCTTCATCCCGGAGGGAAAGGGCCCCCAGGCCTTGAGGGCCGTCACCGGCCGACCCTCGCCGCTGCGCGACTTCGAGTCCGACCAGGTGCTGGACGCGCTGCGCTGGCTGCCGGAGGCGGAGTTCGACGCCTGCGTGATGCGCATGGTGGAGGCCACCGGCGGCGCGGCCTGGGCCCGCGCGGACGCGCGCTACGTCCCGGGCGCCCCCGTGTGGCGGAGGATTGTCATCGAGCACGGCGGCCTGACGCTGACCGGCCGCGTGCAGTGGGACCAGCAGGATGCCGCCGAGCGGCTCCTGCGGGACTGGCCCCGGTAGCGCCGGTCCTCCGACCAGGGAACGCCCCTCACTGCGTACTGGGAAGGGGTCCTTGCGCCGCGCAGCGACTCCACCGGGTCCGGGTCCACCCGTTTCCCCCATGTCGGACGCCACATCTACAGTGCAGCCGGGGTTCCCAGCCCCTTCCCCGAGAGACATCATGAAAGCCAGACACCCGGTGGTGCGCCGTGTCTTCAAGCGCACCGCGTCCGCGGCGATGCTGCTGTTGGGCCTTGCCTACAGCCGCCCGTCGCACGCGCAGCACTTCACCGTCTTTGAGAGTGGCCAGGTCCGCCCCCTGGCCCTGTCGCCCAACGGCCAGTGGCTCTACGCCGTCAACACGCCGGACAACCGGCTGGAGATCTTCCAGGTCGCCGCCAGCGGCCTCACCCACAAGGGCTCCGTGCCCGTGGGCCTGGAGCCCGTGGCCGTCGCCGCGCGCACCAACGACGAGGTCTGGGTGGTCAACCACCTGTCCGACAGCGTCAGCATCGTGAAGGTGGACGCGACCGGGCAGGGCGGCAGCGTGACGCGGACGCTGCTCGTGGGTGACGAGCCCCGCGACATCGTCTTCGCCGGCACCGGCAAGAAGCGCGCGTTCATCACCGCCGCGCACCGCGGGCAGAACACCGGGTTCGACCCGCAGCTCACCACGCCGGGCATCGGCCGCGCGGACGTGTGGGTGTTCGACTCGGAGAACCTGGGGACGACGCTGGGCGGCACGCCGCTCACGCGCCTGAGCCTCTTTGGCGACACGCCTCGCGCGCTCGCGGCCACGCCGGACGGCAGCCGCGTCTACGCGGCGGCGTTCCACTCCGGCAACCGCACCTCCGTGGTCCACGAGAGCCTGGTGCCCAACGGCGGTGAGTCCGTGGGCGGCGTCCCCGGCCCCAACGTCAACCACCAGGGCATCGCCGCTCCGGAGGTCTCCGTCATCGTGAAGTACAACGGCCAGGACTGGCTGGACATCCTCAACCGGCCGTGGACCGACTCCCTCCGCTTCACCCTGCCGGACAAGGACGTGTTCACCATCTCCGCCACCGCCAACCCGCCCGTGCAGGTGGCGGGCGCCGCGGGCACCTACGCGGGCGTGGGCACCATCCTGTTCAACATGGCCGTCAACCCGGTGAGCGGGAAGGTCTACGTGAGCAACACCGAAGCGCGCAACGACCTGCGCTTCGAGGGCCCCGGCACGATGACGGGCAACACCTTGCGCGGCCACCTGCACGAGAGCCGCATCACCGTGCTGGGCAACTCCAGCGCGCCCACCGTCACGCCCCGCCACCTCAACACGCACATCAACTACGCGGCCTGCTGCGCGCCCACGCCCAACGCGGAGAGCGAGAAGAGCCTCGCGCAGCCCACGGGCATGGCGGTGACGTCCAACGGCGCCACGCTCTACGTCGCCGCGTTCGGTTCGTCGAAGCTGGGCGTGTACGCGACCTCGCAGCTGGAGGCGGGCACCTTCACGCCGTCCACCGCGAACCAGATTCCGCTGACGGGCGGCGGCCCCACCGGCCTGGTGCTGGACGAGGCCCGGGGGCGCCTGTACGTGCTCACCCGCTTCGACAACGCCGTCTCCGTGGTGGACACCGCCACGAAGACGGAGGTGGCGCACCTGCCCATGTTCAACCCGGAGCCCCCGAGCGTGGTGCAGGGCCGCCCGTTCCTCTACGACGCGCGCAACAGCTCCAGCCACGGCGACTCGTCCTGCGGCAGCTGCCACATCTTCGGTGACTTCGACAGCACCACCTGGGACCTGGGCAACCCGGATGGCGACGTGAAGACGAGCTACAACCCCGTCGTGCCGGTGCTGCCGGAGTTCGGCACGGACCCCACCTTCGGCCAGGACACGTCCTTCCACCCGATGAAGGGCCCCCTGTCCACGCAGAGCCTGCGCGGCATGGCCAACCAGGGCCCCATGCACTGGCGCGGGGACCGCACCGGCGGCGACAGCGCGCCCAGCGTGCAGCCCAACAGCGGCACCTTCGACGAGGTCGCGGCCTTCAAGCAGTTCAACCCCGCGTTCAAGGACCTGCTGGGCCGCAGCTCGCAGCTGACGGAAGTGGAGATGCAGAAGTTCTCCGACTTCATCCTCCAGGTCGTCTACCCGCCCAACCCCATCCGCAAGCTGGACAACTCGCTCACGGCCTCGCAGCAGGCGGGCAAGGACTTCTTCACCAACACCACGAGCTTCTTCCAGGGCTCGTGCGAGTCCTGCCACCGCGTGGACGTGAACGCGAACCCGGGGGAAGGCCCCTTCAAGGGCTTCTTCGGCACGGACGGCCGCAGCTCCTTCGACGCGGAGCCGCTGTTCCCCAAGGTCCCGCACCTGCGCAACATGTACCAGAAGGTCGGCATGTTCGGCGCCGGCTTCCCCTTCGGCACCACGCCGGTGGATCCGTTCCTGGGGGACCAGGTGCGCGGCACGGGCTTCAACAGCGACGGCGCCATCCCCACGCTGTTCCTCTTCAACAGCGGCTTCGACTTCCACCCCGTCTTCAACCAGGTGGGCATCCCGGACACGCCCGCGGGCTTCCAGGCGAAGAAGGACATGGAGGAATACATGTTCGCCTTCGAGACCAACCTGGCGCCCATCGTCGGACAGCAGGTGACGCTCACCGCGACCAACGCGGCGGTGGTGGGCTCGCGCATCGACCTGCTGATGGCGCGCGCGGACGCGGGCGAGTGCGACCTCGTGGCCAAGGGCCGCGCGGGCACGTACGAGATGGGCTTCCGCTACCTGGGCAGCGGGCAGTTCAAGGCGGACCGCGCGGCGCTGCCGCTGGTGCCGTCCGCGTCGCTGCGCTCGGGCGTCGCCACGAACCAGGGCGTGCTGACGTACACCTGCGCGCCCCTGGGCTCCGGCCAGCGCGTGGGCATCGACCGCGACCTGGACGGCTTCCTCGACGGGGATGAGCGGGCCGCGGGCACCAACCCCGCGAACCCGGCCAGCCACCCGTAGCGGCGGCTCCGCGGTCAGCGGCTGAAGACTCCTGGCGGCCCGGGCACCCCTGCCCGGGCCGCTTGTCGTTTCAGGAGGTTACGAAGCAGGCGGACAGGCTCCGGGCTCAAGTCAGCTTGATTTCGATAATGCTGAGATATATCTCAGATCCATCTGGAAGGTATCTTGAACTCCCTGAAGGGACACGACATGCGCGGCGGACACGGAAGAGGCCGGGGCGACCCGGAGCCCTGGCATCACGAGCGGGGAGAGGGCCGGGGACGGCACGGGGGGCCCGGCGGCGGGCGCCACCGGATGTTCGAGGGCGGCGAGCTGCGCCTCGTGCTGCTGCACCTCATCAACGAGGAGCCCCGGCACGGGTACGACCTCATCCGGGCCATCGAGGGTTTGAGTCGCGGCGTGTACGCCCCCAGCCCCGGGGTCATCTACCCCACGCTCACCCTGCTCAAGGACATGGAGTTGGTGGGCGAGCCGGACACGACGGACACGCAGCGCAAGCTCTTCGCCATCACGGCGCAGGGCAAGGCACTGCTCGCGGAGAATGCGAAGACGGTGGAGGGGCTGCTGCGGCGGCTTGGCGAGGCCGGAGCGCTTCGCGAGCGCACGGACGCGGCTCCGGTGCGGCGCGCGATGCAGAACCTGAAGAGCGTGCTGTTCGACACGCTGTCGCCGGGTGTGGACACGAAGGTCGTGCTCGACGTGGCGGCGTTGATTGATGAGGCCGCGCAGAAGATCGAGAGGCTCCGCTCATGAGCACCCAGGACCTGCATCAGATTGTCCGCGTGCGCCACGAGCTGCGGCGGCGCAGGCTGGTGGTCAGCGGCGTGGAGTCCGTGACGCCCCGCATGCGGCGCATCCACTTCGCGTCGCCCGACCTGGCGGACTTCAACAGCCCGTCGCCGGATGACCACATCAAGCTGTTCTTCCCTCGGGCGGGGGAACAGGTGATGCGTGACTTCACGCCGCGCGCCTTCGACAATCGGGGCCAGACGCTGACCATCGACTTCGCGCTGCACGGCTCCGGCCCCGCGACGGAATGGGCCGCCGGGGCACAGGTCGGCTCCTCGCTGGAGATTGGCGGACCGAAGGGCTCGCAGCTCGTGCCTGATGACTTCGACTGGTACCTCCTGGTTGGTGACGAGAGCGCGCTGCCGGCGCTCGGCCGCCGGGTGGAGTCGCTGCGTCCGGGCGTGCCCGTGACGACCGTGGCCGTCGTGGCGAACGAGGCCGAGCAGCAGACCTTCGTCACGAAGGCGTCCTGGCAGCCGACCTGGATCGTGCGCGGGGAGCCGGGGCCGGGCGACGGCGGGCTGCTGCGCCGCGCGCTCGAGGGGTTCACGCCTCCGGCGGGGGATGGCTTCGTGTGGATCGCCGGTGAGGCCGAGTGGGTCCGCGAGCTGCGAAACCACTTCGCCGAGGAGCGGAAGCACCCGGTGGAGTGGATCAAGGCCGCGTCCTACTGGCACCGCGGCGGGGACGCCGGACACGAAGGTCCTCGTCATTGAGGACGCCGCTGCCCGGCCCTCAGGGGCAATCACCGGCCCTGGGGGCGATGCGCACCGTCGCGCCATGACGAATGAAACCCAGACGGGCTCCCGCCCACGGGACGGATTTCAGGCAGCTTCCTCACCACGCGGGACGGCACCCAGCTCTACTTCAAGGACTGAGGCCCCAGGTCAAGACGGACTGGCACCCCGACGGTCTGCCCATGAAGGTCTTCGACGACATCCGCGCCGGAGTGCGCGCGGACCGCTCCAGCTTCTTCAGGGAGCTGAGCCTGGCGTTCTACGGCTTCAACCGGCCCGGCGCGCAGGTGTCGGAGGGGCTGCGTGAGAGCTTCCGCCTCCAGGGCGTGGTGGGGGGCCTGAAGGCCGAGTACGACTGCATCAAGGCCTTCTCCGAAACGGACTTCCGCGCGGACCTGGCCCGCTTCGACGTGCCCACGCTGGTGATGCACGGCGATGACGACCAGATCGTCCCCATCGACGGCGCGGCGCGCATCACGGCCACGCTCGTGAAGGACGCGAAGCTCCAGGTCTACCCGGGCTTCAGCCACGGCATGTGCTCGGTGAACAAGGACGTCATCAACAAGGACCTGCTGGCGTTCATCCAGGGTTAGGCGCCCGGACCCCCTCCAGGCGGGGCACCTCCAGACCCACTCGGTCCAAACCTGTCCGACAGTCGGACAGGTTCGTGCGGTCCGGGTGGCGAGGCCGCCCCCAGCCTCGGGGGGCCCCAACCTGTCCGACGGCCTGGGGGCTCACAGGTCCAGGATGAGGCTGACCTCCTCCTCCGCGGCCTCGTCCGTCTGGACGGCGGCGTCCCCGTCATCCGCGTCGTCCCCATACAGTGACCACCCGGCGAGCACCTCCGGGCCCAGGCACGTCATCTGCCGGGGCGTGGCTCCGACACCGTCGGCGTCCTGGTCGCGGTAGAGGTAGGTCCACCGGTAGCGGCCGGTGTCCGCGTCGTCGCAGTCGTTGCCCACGGCCTTGGAGAAGTAGGGCGCGGGCAACGTCTTCCCCGTGCAGAAGGTCTGGGCGGGGATGGGCGCGGTGAAGCCGTCGCCGTCGTGGTCCGCGTGGGCGGCGGACAGGGTCTGCCAGCGCGTCGCGTCCTGCGCGTCGCAGTCCGTGCCGCTGGTGGACCAGGGGCTGGGGACCTGATGGTTGGTGCAGAGGACCGTCGACACCCCCGCGCCCACGCCGTCCCCGTCCGTGTCCTCCCAGGCCGTCACGTTCCGGAAAGCGGCGGTGTTCGTGTCGTCGCAGTCCTCGCCCGACAGCCGCTGGGTGGCGTAGCCCGCGGGCAGGGCGATGCCCGCGCACAGCTGGCCGGCCTGGGCCACCGTGTACAGGTCGCCGTCCGCGTCGCGGTAGGTGAAGCCCAGCATCCGCCAGAGGGAGGCGTCCTGCGGCTCGCAGTCCGTGGCTTGCGTGGAGTAGCCCGTGGGCACGGTCGCCGCGCCACAGATGGAGGCCGCCGTGCCAGCGCCCACGCCGTCCCCATCCGCGTCCGCGTGGACACTCCAGGCGCGGAACAGCGCCACGTTCCCGTCGTCGCAGTCTTCGTCCCGCACCACCTGGGAGTAGCCCTGGGGCAGCCAGAAGCCGCTGCACACCTGGCCCACGGCCGGGGCCAGGCGGCCGTCGCCGTCGCCGTCCCTCGAGGCGTAGTACAGGTGCTGCCAGCGGGTGCCATCGCCCGGCGCGCAGTCCCCGCCCTGGCGCGTCTCTCCCGGCAGGGACTCCCCCGGGCCCACGCAGCGGAGCACTGGCGCTCCGTCGCCGTAGCCATCCCCGTCCGGATCCAACCAGCGCTCGACCAGGACCGTGCGCTTCGCGTTGCGGTCGTCGCAGTCGGCCACGGAGGGCTCGGTGCCGTAGCCCGCAGGCAGGTTCGCGCCCGAGCACACCGTGCCTTCCTGCTCCACGGCGAAGCCGTCCCCGTCCGCGTCCCGGCGCGTGAAGGGCAGCTGCCGCCAGAAGCGGGTGTCCCCCGGCGCGCAGTCACCCGAGGTGAGCACGTATCCCTTGGGAGGCGGGCGCCCGCGGCTGGGGCACCACGCGACGGCCATTCCCGACCCCACCCCGTCCAGGTCCGTGTCCGCCCACGCTTCCGACAGGGCCGACACCGCCGCGTCGCCGTCATCGCAGTCCGGTGCCGCCGGCTGCTCCTGGTAGCCCGCGAGCGTGTCCCCCACGCAGCCCGTCACCGGCCCCGCGCCCGTGGCCCCGTCTCCGTCCATGTCCCGGTACAGGCCCGGCACGGAGCGCCAGCGGGTGGCGTCCAGGGGGGCGCAGTCGCCTCCCACCGGGGTCCACCCCTTCGTCGCGTTGCCCACGCAGAGGGTGGACTCGCTCCCCTCTCCGAAGCCGTCCCGGTCCGTGTCCTCGTAGCCCCTGACGGACCGCCACACGGTGGGGTTCGCGTCATCGCAGTCCAGCTCCGCCGGATGGCCGTCGCGGTCCAGGTCCCGGGGACCCACGCCGCCGCCACCGCAGCCGAGCTGGAGCCCCAGGGCGAGCCACGCCCACGTCCGCATCATTCGCACCCGCGTGTCCATGGAGGCGGCCGGGGACTACTTGCGGGTCAGCGTGCACTGCGGAGCGTTGGAGTACGGGAGGCCGTAGGCCCACGAGAACAGGTAGCGCCCGGGCCGGGTCATGGCGAGCAGCGCCAGCCGGTCACACCGCGACGCCTCGATGGAGTAGCCGTCCGTGGAGCTGCCCCCGGCCCAGAAGCTGAAGGTGCGCGGCGTGCTCTCACCCTCGAGGGTCCCGGTGATGTCGAGCGAGGCGTGGCCCACGGTGTAGGCATCCACCGACGTGAAGACATAGGTCACGCCCCAGACGGGCTGCTCCGGCTGGGTCTGGGCCCCGGCGGTGCTCGGAGCGAGGGACAGGGTGGCCAGCAGGGCGAGTGCGCGGAGCGGCGACATGGCGTGTTCCTTGGAGGGTCAGGGCCGCGACGGGGGCGCGGTGTCCAGCCCTATACGGAGGCAGCCGGATTCCTTGGCTGGTTTCCCCTGCGGGGCGCCTGGCACCGGCGGCCGTCCGCTCCCTCCCCGGCCCGGCCCGGCTTGCGTCAGGAGCCCTGCGCCGGGGCGCCGCCGGGCTTGTCATGCCCCAGGGGGTGCAATACGCCTTGGAGTCATGTCCACCGCCGCGCTGCCCGCCGACTTCCTCCGCGCCATCGCCGAGTCCTTCCCCGCCGACTTCCTGACCCGGGAGCCCGCGGAGCTCCAGGAGTACGGCCGCGACTGGACGCGCGTGTACGCCCCCGCGCCGGGTGCGGTGGCGTTCCCTCGCACCACGGACGAGGTGGCCCGCTTCGTCGCGCTCTGCCACCAGCACCGCGTCGCGGTGGTGCCCTCCGGCGGACGCACGGGCCTGGCGGGCGGGGCGGTGGCCATGCACGGCGAGGTGGTGCTGTCGCTCCAGCGGATGACCCGCATGGAGTCCGTGGACCTGCTGGGCAACACGGTGCGCGTGCAGGCAGGCGCGGTGACGGAGGCCGTGCACCAGCACTGCGCGCCGCACGGGCTCACCTGGCCGGTGGACTTCGCCTCCAAGGGCAGCAGCACGGTGGGCGGCAACATCGCCACCAACGCGGGCGGCGTGAAGGTCATCCGCTACGGCCTCACCCGGCAGTGGGTGCTGGGCCTGCAGGTGGTGACGGCGCAGGGGCAGGTGCTGGAGCTCAACGGCGCGCTGGAGAAGAACAACACCGGCGCGGACCTGCGCCAGCTCTTCATCGGCAGCGAGGGCACGCTGGGCATCATCACGGAGGCCACGCTCAAGCTGACACGGCTGCCGGGCAAGCAGGACGTCTTCCTCTTCGCGGTGCCGGACGTGGCCGCCGTGCTGCGGCTGTTCCGCGACGCGCGCCAGGCGCCGCTCGTGCTGTCCGCCTACGAGTTCTTCACCGACAAGTGCCTGTCCCGCGTGCAGCGCCACCGCAAGCTGCGCTCGCCCTTCGAGGCGCCCAGCGGCTGCTACGTCCTGCTGGAGTCCGAGGGCGGCGACCCGGCGGCGGTGGAGGCGTGGCTCGGCTCGCTCTTCGAGCGCGGGCTCGTCACCGACGGCACCCAGGCGCAGGGCGCCGCGCAGGCGCAGGAGCTGTGGTCGCTGCGCGAGTCCATCAGCGAGAGCCTCTCCGCCACGGGCGTGCTGCACAAGAACGACATCTCCCTGCCGGTGGCGAACCTGGAGGCGTTCTGCGCGGAGCTGGATGCCGTCTTCGCCAGCCGCTACCCGGGCTGGGAGATCTGCCTCTTCGGCCACATTGGCGACGGCAACCTGCACGTCAACGTGATGAAGCCGGACGCGGTGGAGAAGGCGGACTTCTTCGCCCACGCCAAGCAGTCCGACCACGCCATGTTCGACCTCGTGCGCAAGCACGGCGGCAGCATCTCCGCCGAGCACGGCATCGGCCTGCTCAAGAAGGACTACCTGGACTACACGCGCGCGCCCGGGGAGCTGGAATTGCTGCGCACCCTCAAGCGCGCCCTGGACCCCGCGGGCATCCTGAATCCGGGGAAGATATTGGACGCCTGAGGGCGCGGTCCGGCGCCCCGCGGCCTCAGGACACGATGCGCGTCTTGATGTCCGTCTCCAGCCCGGCGATGGCCTCGCACACCTGGCGGGACACGTCCTGGTCCAGGTCCATCACCAGGTAGCCCACGTTGGCGTCCGTGCTCAGCACCTGCGCGTGGATGTTGGCGTTGAGGTCGGACACGATGCGGTTGATGTCGCGGAGCACGCCCGGCGTGTTGCGGTGCACGTTGATGATGCGGTGGGTGCCCGGGTTGATGGGCGCCTCCACGTTGGGGAAGTTCACCGCGCCCGTCGTCGCGCCGCCCTTCACGAACTTGAGCAGCGACGTGGCCACCTCCTTGCCGATGGACGCCTGCGCCTCCTCCGTGGAGCCGCCGATGTGCGGCGTGAGCACCACGTTGGGCAGCCCCTGCAGCTCCGTCACGAAGCCGTCCGAGTTGCCCTCCGGCTCCTCCGGGTACACGTCCACCGCCGCGCCGCCCAGGTGCTTGGAGCGCAGCGCGCGCGCCAGCGCCGGGATGTCCACCACCGTGCCGCGGCTGGCGTTGATGAGGCACGCGCCCGGCTTCATCGCCGCCAGCTGCTCGGCGCCCATCATCAGGTGCGTGGAGGCCAGCGCCGGCACGTGCAGCGTCACGAAGTCAGACTCCGCCAAGAGCGCGTTCAGCGTGGGCACCGACCGCGAGTTGCCCAGGGGCAGCTTCGTCATCACGTCGTAGTAGAGGACGCGCATGCCCAGGGACTCCGCCAGCACGCCCAGCTGCGAGCCGATGTGCCCATAGCCGATGATGCCCAGCGTCTTGCCGCGCACCTCGTGGCTGCCCGTGGCCACCTTGCGCCACTGCCCCGCGTGCACCTCGCGGCTGCGGTCGAAGAGCTGGCGCGTCAGCACCACCACCTCCGCCAGCACCATCTCCGCCACGCTGCGCGTGTTGCTGAACGGCGCGTTGAACACCGGCACGCCGTGCACGCTGGAGGCGAGCAGATCAATCTGGTTGGTGCCGATGCAGAAGGCCCCAATCGCCAGCAGGTCGTCCGCGTACTTCAGCGCCTCCTCCGGCACCGTCGTCTTGCTGCGGATGCCCAGGAGGTGCACGCCCTTGAGCCGCTCCGCCAGCTCCTCCGGCTTGAGCGCGGCGGACAGCCGCTCCACCTCGAAGCCCTCCGCCTTCAGCATCTCCTGCGCCGAGGCGTGGATGTTCTCCAGCAACATGACTCGCAGCGGGCCCTCGGTGCTCACGGGGCGGCGGGGCGACGGCGGGAAGCGGGGTGTGCTCATGGCGCCTTGCGTTAGACCTCGTCCTCCATGGTGTCAAGCCTGGGGTGGGCGGGAGGGGATGCCGGCAAGGTGAAGGTGAACGTCGTTCCGGCCCCTTCGTCGCTGTCCACCCATAGGCGGCCCCCGTGGGCGGTAATGATTCCGCAGGCGATGTAGAGCCCCAGGCCACTGCCCTGGTGGGCGGTGTCGCGTGCCTGCCAGTGGCGCTGGAAGAGCCGGGCCTGGTGGGCCTTGGGGATGCCCGGGCCGGTGTCCCGCACGCTCACGCGCACGGCGCCCGCGTCAGGCGTGGCGGTCACGGTCACGGTGCCTCCGGGCGGGGTGAACTTGACGGCGTTGCCCAGCAGGTTGGCCAGGACCTGGAGGATGCGCGGGCGGTCGCAGGAGGCGCTCAGCCCCGGGACGAGCTGGTGTCGCAGCTGGACGCCCTTGCCCTGGGCCTGGGGCTCCACCAGCGACAGCGCGTCCACGGTGAGCGGCTCCACGGGCTCCGGGTGGCGGTCCATCACCAGGGGCTGGCCCGCGTCCAGCCGCGCGGCGTCCAGGAGCCGGGTGATGAGGTCCTGCATGTGCGCCGCCGCCCGGTCGATGGCGGCCACCTGCCGCTGGAGCGCCGCCCCTTCCGGCAGGGCGTCCAGCCGCCGCGCCAGCACGCCCGTCCCCAGCCGCACCGTGGACAGCGGGTTCTTGAGGTCGTGCGACACGACGGCCAGCACGTCCTCGCGCGCGCGGGCGGCCTCCCCGGCCTCCGCGTAGAGCCGTGCGTTCTCCTCCGCCAGCCTCCGCTGGGCCCGCGCGTCCTCGCGGGTGCGCTCCTCGGCCCGCAGCTGCTCGGCGTGCAGGGCGTTGAGGCGCGTGGCCGCGCGCCAGACGACCCACGTCAACACCGCCGCCTGCGCCACCTCCAGCAGTGACCACACCATGCGCGGATCCATCCGCGTGTGGCGCAGCGTCTGGTGCGCCACCACGCCGCCCACCACGGGCACGAGCAGCGCCGGCAGGAGCCGCCGGGCCATGATGCCGCCCGCGCCCGCGTGCAGGAACGCCCCCACCGCGCCCCGCTCGGGGCGCAGCAGCAGGGCCCCCAGGGACAAGAGTAGCAGGGCCACGTCGGTGTGCAGCGCGATGCCGATGCCCCTGCCCGCGAACCAGTAGAACCGCGGCTCCTGGAACGAGTAGGCCACCAGCACGCTGAAGGACAGGAACAGGGTCCCCAGTGCCAGCGCCTGGAACAGCCACCGCGCCCACCGTCCCTCCGCGTCCCGGAGCGCCAGGGCCAGGCCGAGCATCAGCAGCATCGACGCGGACTGGGGCGACGTGCGCCCGCCCAGCTCCTCGAGCGGGGCCCCCCAGCGCGACGGCTCCCCGAAGTACCTGCTCAGCATCAGGACGCTCAGCAGCACGCCCCCCAGGGCCAGCACCCCGCCAAGCCGGCGCGACGCGGCCGTGCGTCCGCCCAGCGCCAGCTCCGCGCACGCGGTGAGCATCAGCCCCCCGGCCGTCAGGGGGACCATCTGGGGCAGGCCGGGAACGAGCCGCGTCAGCGTCAGGCTCCCCACCGCCCAGCCCAGCAGCACCCCCGCGCCCAGCATGAGCGTCAGTCCCGCCAGGGCCGACGACAGCCGGCCCGCCCGGCGCCAGAGCTCCTGTTGTCGGGCATCTGGGGTCTGCACGCGCGGCCTCGAAGGACTCGGAAGACGACCTTCAAGTTAAGGCTGCGCCTGTTCCCTGCCTGCTCATGGCCCGCGCCCCCGCCTGCCTCCCTGGCGGGGCGGCGGGACGCCAGAAGACACCGGGCCCGCCACGCCCCACGGATGCGGTGGGGAGGGACGGGCCCGGCAGGACAGCGGGGAAGCAGCGGGGCTTCGGGGCTACTGGATGGTCCAGGCCACCGTGCCGCTGCACGCGCTGCCGCCGAAGCAGCCCACGCGGATCTGGTACGTGCCGCCCGCGCCCGTGGGCGCGGTGTAGGCCGCGCGGGACAGCGAGCCGCACGCGTCGTCGTTGAACGTCACCTGCTGGCCGGCGGCGTTGAACAGGCGCACCACCGTGTCACCCGTGCCGGACGCGCCCGCCACGCCGCAGCTGCCGAAGGACAGCGTCTGGCCGGCCTGGACCGTCACGTCGCTGTTCGCCGTGCCCGTGGTGGCGTTGGCGGTGTTGCTGACGTCGAAGGTGAAGGAGCCCTGGGTGGCCGCGCTGCCCTGGGTGACTTCCCAGGACACCGTGCCGCCGCAGCTGCTGTTCTGGTAGCAGCCCGCGCGGATCTCATAGGCGCCCGCGACGGTGGCGGTGAAGGTGAGTTTCGAACCCGCGCCGCCGCACGCGTCGTCGTTGGAGGCGACCTCCGAGCCGGACGGGCCGCGCAGGCGCAGGAACGAGTCACCCGTGACGGCGGCGCTGGTGACGCCGCAGGTGCCCACGGTGAGCTTCTGGCCGGCCGCGAGCGTCACCGTGCCGTTGACGGTGTTGCGCGTGGCGCTGGAGGTGTTGGTCGCGTTGAAGTCGTACTTCGTCGCCGGGGGGGGCGTGGTGTTGCACAGCCGCTGGCTGGTGGTGCGCAGGCACAGCTCCTCGATGGCGTGGTGCACGTAGATGACGCCCTCGCCCCCGCAGCCGGTCTCCGAGCACACCTTGACCTCGTTGCAGCTCGCGCCCGGGCGCGGCACGTAGTCCGTGTCGCCGAACACCAGGATGCCCGCGACGGTGTTGTTGGTCGTCTCGTACACGCTGGAGCCGGAGTTGCCCTCGAAGGTGTCCGTGTTGGCGATGAAGTAGTCCATGTAGTCGGCGTTGTTCTCACGCACGGCGCCGCCCGAGTCGATCTTGAACGGGAGGCCGCTGCCGCTGCCGATGACGGCCAGCTTCTGGCCCACCGTCACGGGGGCCTTGCCCGCGCGCACCGGCGCGGGGGTGAAGCGCGGCGCGGCGGAGCGGTCCAGCTTGATGATGGCGAAGTCCACGTAGGTGTCCTCCGTGTCATCGCTCAGGTGCCGCGCGACGATGCTCTTGCAGGAGAAGACGTCCTGGCTGGTGAGGGTCTGCAGCGTGTTCTCCCCCGTCTTGTAGAAGTTGAAGACGAAGCGCACGTCCTCGCACTCGACGGCGTCCTCCGCCGCGGGCCCCACGCAGTGGCCCGCGGTCAGCACCAGGTCATCGTCGATGAGCGTGCCGGAGCAGAAGGCCGGCACCGGGTCGTTGTAGAAGCGCTGGTCGGTGCACAACTCCTCGAACTCGCCCAGCGTCGTCGGGTCCACCTTGACGTTGTTCGGGTTCGACACGTCGATGAGGTTGCGGTGCAGCAGCGCCACGGTGGACTGCTGCGCCCGCTGCTTCAGGACCCCCTCCGGGGCCGCGTAGACGTCCAGGCGGTTGTCGGTGCCGTAGACGACCGGCGCGCTGGACTCGGTCAGCGCGGGCTGCTGCTCGGGCGCGCCCGACTCCGGGGCCGGTCCACAGGCCAGGGCGGTGAGGGTACAGAACAGGGTGCCGAGCAGCTTCGCTCGGAAGGCGGGGGCGGACACGGACATGCGGGGCGACTCCTGACGGGTACTGCGACAGACACAGCGAAGAAAGGGGGTGTCACTGTAAGACGTAGGCGGACCCCGGCGGTCGCAGGGAAGGGCCGGGCCGGGGGGATGTCGGGGGTCTGCTTCAGTCCGCGTCAGGCGCTTCGAGCCAGCTGAGCGCCTCGGCGCGCGACTCGAAGGTCTTCGCCGGGATGGTGAGGCCGGCGTTCTTGGTCATGCGCCAGGCCTGCAGGCCGCTGCCGGGGTCGCTCACCACGCGCGCGGAGCGCTTCATGCCGCGCTGCTGGGCGTAGGCGTTCAGCCGCGCCATCTCCCCCACCACGGAGGCGGGCATCACCCGCAGCCTGGACTGGTCCACCAGCGCGGACCACTCCGCGCCCCCACGGGCGGTGATGTCCTTCTTCAGTTGCTCGACGTACTCGGTCACGTCCTTCGGCGTCACTTCCGAGGGATAGATGATCTCGATGATGTCGTGGGGCAGGTGGGCGATTTCAATCTTCATGCGCGGCTTGCGGCTCTCTTCCTGGCGGGGCGCGCCATCCTAACCGCAGTGTCTGTCGCCGGATACCGCGCCCCCGCATTCCGCCGCCCCACGCCGCTCCACGCCGCTCCACGCCGCAGGGGGATGTCAGACCTTGCGGGTAGAACCCAGCCTGTCCAGGCCCTCCAGCCCCAGGGCGTCACGGCGCGCGCGGCGGGTGCGGGACGGGCGGTGCGCGGGGCCCCGGCTGGCTGGCTGGAGCAGGGCCCGGCGAAGGGCGGAGGCTCGGGAAGTGGATGCCCTCCGCTCCCAGGTTGTCAGGATGATGCCTATGCGCCAGCCCCTCTTTTCGGTCCACGGCGCGGCTCTGCCGGTCGCGCCTGAAACCAACCACCTCATCCTGGTGAACGCCCCCAGGGAGGAAGCGCCCACCTCCGAGGAAGCGTTCGTGGAAGCCCGGGAGTGGCTGGACGCGCTGCACTCCCGGATGATGCAGGGCCCGGACGAGACGCTGCACCAGGGCATGACGGACCTGCACGGGGGCCTCATCGAGCGGCGGCGGCAGTGGAGCCCGGAGGTGTGGAAGCGCTTCTGCCTGGAGCTGGCGCGCAAGCACCCGATGCGCCCCTTCCTGCACCAGTGCCCCTTCACCCGGCACGCCTTCGAACGGCCGCGCGGCTACGCGGGCGACGCGGCCCTCATCGACTACCTCTACATGGACCACGCGGCGGACGAGCTGCACGCGGGCCGGGAAATCTACCGGTACATGCACGGACAGCCCTCCGCGCGGAGCGTGCGCGAGCGCCGGGAGCTGCTCGCGCGGATGATGGACGAGACGGCCGAGCGGCGGCCCGACGGGCGCGTGCTGTCCGTGGCATGTGGGCACCTGCGGGAGGCGGAGTCGTCGCGCGCGGTGGCGCAGCGGAGGCTCGAGGCGCTCATCGCGTTCGACCAGGACCCGGTGAGCCTGGCCGAAATCTCCCGCCTGCACCCGGGCGGCATCGTGCAGCCGGTGTGCGGCTCGGTCCGCTCGCTGCTCGCGGGCAAGGCGGTGTTCAAGGACCTGGACTTCGCGTACTCCGCCGGGCTGTACGACTACCTGTCGGACTCCGTGGCGGCCCGCCTCACCGCGCTCCTCTTCCGCATGCTGCGCCCGGGCGGACGCCTGCTGGTGGCCAACTTCGCGGTGCACCCGCCGGAGACGGGCTACATGGAGGCCTTCATGGACTGGTGGCTCACCTACCGGGACGAGGACGGCATGCGCGGCCTCCTGTCGGAGACGCCGCTGGAGCAGGTGGCCAACGTGCGGCTGTTCCGCGACTCGCAGGACAACGTCATCTACCTGGAGGCGACGCGCCAGTAGGCGCGGCCCGCCCCCTTTTCAGTGCACGGGTGAGCCGGAGCGGGGCAGGGTCACCGTGAAGGTGGAGCCCTGCTCCGGGGCGCTGGTGACGTCGATGTTGCCGCCCAGCGCCTGCACGATTTCGCGGACGATCCACAGGCCCAGCCCGAAGCCGCCGTAGTGGCGCACGGACACCGCGCGCTCGAAGCGCTCGAAGATGCGCGCCCGGTCCTCTTCCGCGATGCCGATGCCGTGGTCGCGCACCTCCAGCCGCACGCGCGTCGCGTCCCCGTCCAGGGTGACCTCCACGGGCTTGCCCGCGCCGTACTTCATGGCGTTGGTCAGGAGGTTGCCCACCACCTGCTCCAGCCGGAGCGCGTCCCAGTGGCCCACGAGGCGCGGCTCGCTCGCGTGGAAGCGCACCTCGCACTCGGCGCGCACCAGGGCCTCGCGGCTGCGCTCCAGCTGGCCGCGCACCAGGGACACCAGGTCCACGTCCTCGCGCTTGATGTGCAGCTGCCCCTGCGCGATGCGGGAGATGTCCAACAGGTCGTTGACCAGCTTCCCCAGCCGCTGCGTCTGCGAGTAGGCCGACTCCAGCTTCGCGGTCAGCTTCTCCGGCGGCATGGGCGCGCCCTTCGCCTTCGCCTGGAGCCCCTGGATGTGCAGCTGCAGCGACGTGAGCGGCGTCTTCAATTCGTGCGCGGCGATGGACAGGAAGTCGTCGCGGCGGCGCACGGCCTCCTGCTCCTCCCGGTAGAGGCGGCCCTGCTCCTCGGAGAGGGCGGCGACGCGCTCGAAGTTCTCCGCGTTCTCCAGCGCCGCGCCCGCGAGCACCGTCACGAAGGACGCCAGGCGCTCCTCGTCCTCGCCGAACAGCGCGCCCACCTTGCGGTGGCTGGCCACCACGCACGCCACCGTCTTGCCGCGCACCTGGAGCGGCGCGCACAGGAGCGAGCGCACGCCGAGCAGCTCCATGCTCTCGCTGATGCCGCCGGGCAGCCCCTGGCCCAGCACGGTGATGCGGCCCGTCTCCAGCGCCCGCGCGAGCGCGGTGCGGCTGAGGCCCTGGTTCTTCGCGTCCTCTTCCGACACCACCGCGCGGGGGTCCACCACGGCGCAGCGCTCCGCGCGCAAGAGCTCCTGCATGGACTGGCGGGCCGTCTCGAAGACCGCGTCACGCGAAAGGGCGGAGGCCAGCCTGCGCCCCACCTCCAGCACGCGCGGGAAGCGGTCCACCAGCGACAGCGTCTCCACGCCGGCCGAGCGGTGCTCCGCCTCCTTGTGCAGGCCGTCCTCCATGGCCTCCAGCTCGCGCGCCGCCGTCTCCAGGTCGCGCGCGGCGCCGGGCCAGCCCTGCACCCGGCCCACCTCGCCCCGGGCCTGGAGCGTCAGGGCGCGCTCCTGGCGCATCCCCAGCGCTTCGGCCACGCGCAGGGCTTCGTCCAGGTGCTTGCGGGCCCGCGCGGGACGGCCGCGCAGCGCGCACATCAGGCCGCGCTCGCGCAGCGCATGCGGCAGGTTGTTGCGGTAGGTGCGCGCGACGTCGTGGGCGCGCTTCGCCACGCCGTCAGCCTCCTTCAGGAGCTGGTCGCGCTGCTTCGGGTTCAAGGGGCTGGCCTGCTGCGCCAGGCGCCTGCGCGCGGTGGCGAGCCACGGGGTGATGGGGGCCACGTACTCCTGGCGCAGGTGCGCGTCCTCCACCACGCGCTCGGCGCGCTCCAGCACCTCCGCGGCGCGCGCCGGTTCGTTCTCGCGCAAGAGGCGCAGGCCTTCCGCCTGGAGCACGCCCGCGAAGGACTGCGGGTCGGTGGCGGTGGGCGCCGCCAGCTCCGTCTCCAGCAGCGCCGCGGGGATGCGGCCGCCGGTGGACTTGGCCCACGCCTCCAGGCCCAGGCGCAGCGAGTACCGGTCCCCCAGCGCGAGCGCCGCCGCGTGCAGCTTCTGGCTCACCGCCGCGGCCTCCTTCAGGCGGCCCAGGCGGTAGAGCGACATGGCGATCTGGAAGGTGGCGTTGTTCACCTCCCACGGGTCGCCGGTGCGCTCCAGCAGGCGCACCGCCTCGCGGCACTTCTCGATGCACTCCTTGAAGCGCGACGAGGCGTAGAGCGCCAGGCCGTAGAAGTGCAGCGACTGGCCCTGGCCCCACACGTCGCCCAGCTGCTGGCGCAGGGCCAGGGACTTCTCCGCGTAGGCATACGCGCGCTGGAACCAGGGCAGGGTGGTGAGCGCGGGCGAGTGCGCGGAGTACGCCTGCGCCAGCTCCGGCGTGGGCGGGTAGCGCTCCGCCAGGTTCATGTCGCGCAGGTGCGCCCACAGCACCGCGGCGCGGCCCCGCTGGTACCAGTAGCCGTACGCGAGCCGGCTGTAGAGGTTGACCGCGAGCAGGTCCTCCTCCCCCTGCGCCAGGGACTTGCGGGCCAGCCACAGCCGCGGCGCCACGGTGTGCGCGGCCTGCGTGAGGATTTCCCACGCGGCGCTCGCGCCGGTGGCCAGCGTGCCGGGCGGCACCCAGCGGCCCAGCAGCTTCAGGCCCTGCTCCAGGTAGGCGTTGGCCTGCACCGTCTGGCCGCGCTTGAAGGCGAGCTCGCCCAGGTGCCCCAGCGTGCGGCCCTGCTCCAGCCGGTCGTGCGCCAGCGTCTGCGCGGCCTCCAGCTGCCGCTGCGCCTCGTCGTAGCGGCCGCGCATCATCAGCGCGGTGCCCAGCCCGGACGCGATGCGGTAGCGGGTGTGCGCGTCCGCCCCTTCCGCGCCGCGCTCGGCGATGCGGTAGTTCACCTCCGCGGTGTCCAGCGAGAAGCGCTGGCGTGCCTGCTCCGCGGCCACCAGCGCGTAGGGCAGGGCCTGCGCGCTCTCCCCCGCCGCGTCGAAGTGGTAGGCCAGCTCGAAGGGGTCGTTGGGCACGGCCTGCTGCGCGGCCCGCGCGGCCAGCCGGTGCAGCTCCCGGCGCTCCTCCGGAGAGAGCAGGTCCAGCAGCACCTCGCGCAGCTTGTCGTGCACGAAGGTGGAGCGCGTGCCCTCCGTCCACAGCATGTGCCGGCGGCGCGGCGGCTCCAGCGCGGTGTTGACGGCCTCCAGCGGCGTGCCGGACAGGGCCGCCACCGCCTTCGCGTCGAAGGCCTTGCCCAGCACCGCGCCCACGCTGAGCACGTGCAGGGACTCCGGCGGCAAGAGGCGCAGGCGCCGCACCAGGAAGGTGGCCGCCTGGCGCGACGAGCGCGCGTGCGCCATCGCCTCCGGCTGCACCCGCCAGCCGTCCGGACCGGGCACGAGGACGCCGTCCTCCACCAGCCCGTGCAGCACGGCGGAGGCCATGAACGGGTTGCCCTCCGCCAGCCGCGTCACCAGCTCCACGGCCTCCGGCGGCAGCACGCCGGCCATGGACTCCGCCAGCAGCGCCACCTCCGCCGCGCCGAAGGCGGACAGCTTCAGGTGCGCGCCCGGCGTCAGCCGCCGCAGCACGTGGCCCGCGTGGATGTCCTCGCTGCGGAAGGAGACGATGAGCAGCAGCCGCCCGTCCCCCGCGCGGCGGCCCTGGCACCACGCCTCCAGCGCGCGCAGCGTGAGCGTGTCCGCCCACTGGCAATCCTCCAGCACCACCACCGCGGGCGCGTCCGGCGTGCCCAGCGCGCCCAGGAGCGCGGTGAGGCTCCACACGCTGCGGCTCTCGCTCAGGGACTCCGGCCCCAGGCCCTGGGACTGCGGCGCCCGCGCGTCCGGGACGAGCACCTCCGTGAGCGTGGGCAGCACCGTGCACAGGCCGGCCTCCTGGCCCGCGAGCCTTTCGCGCAGGAGCGCACCCAGCGCGGGCTCCGCGCGCGCCGCGGCGGCGATGCCCTCCGCCACGCCCGCGAAGAGCTGGAAGGGGCGCTGCGCGGCCTGGTCCTGCGCCTGGCCATGCAGCACCCACGCGCGCTGGCCCACCGCGCGGGCGGAGAACTCCTCCAGGAGCCGGCTCTTGCCGCCGCCGGACTCGCCCTCCACCACCACGGCGCGCGAGCCGTCCTCCCGCGCGTGCTCGAGCTCGCGCTCCAGCGTCATCAGCTCCTCGCGGCGGCCCACGAAGGACGGCTCGGTGAGGCTCTGGCGGTGGTCGTGCGCGCCGGTGACGAGCGCGGGCTCCGCCTCCCCCCGCGACAGCGCGGCCTCCAGCGCGTTCAAGTCCGCGAGCGCGGCGTCCGCGGACTGGTAGCGGTCGCGCGGGTCCGTCTGGCTCAGGCGGGAGATGAGCTCCTCCATCGCCAGCGGCACCTCCACGCCCACGGGCCGCAGGCGCGGGTGCGCGGTGAGGTGCAGGCGCAGCACCTCGCCCACCGTCGCGCCCTCCAGCGCGGGGCGGCCGGACAGCGCCTCGAAGAGCACCAGGCCCACCGCGTACAGGTCCGACGGCGCCTCCACCGGCCGGTTGAGCAGCCCCGCCTGCTCCGGCGACAGGTAGCGCGCGGTGCCCACGGGCAAGTCGCGCAGGGACGGATCCAACCGCTCGCTGCGCGACAGGCCGAAGTCGGTGAGCCACGCGGCCGACATCGGGTGGTCGCGCACCAGGATGTTGGAGGGCTTCACGTCGCGGTGGAGGACGCCCTCGCGGTGCGCCTCCGCGAGCGCCTTCAGCAGGCGCTGGCCCAGGACGATGGCCTCCGGAAGGGACAGGGGGCCGCGCTGCAGGCGCGCCTCCAGCGTCTCGCCGTCCACCCACGGCGTGACCAGGTAGAGCAGGTCGTCGAAGGTGCCCAGGTCGCGCACGGGCACGAGCGCGGGGTTGTGCAGCCGCCCCAGCACCTCCGCCTCGTGCTCCAGCCGGTGGCGGGCCGTGGGGACGAAGGCGGACAGGGGAGTGACCTTCACGAGCACGCGCTCGTGCGTGAGCAGGTCCAACCCCTGCCAGGTGGAGATGCCCCGGCCGGCCTTCACCCGCTGGCGCAGCTCGTAGCGGTTGCCCAGCCGCTGGCCCGGGTGTGGCTCCCCAGGGGTGTCGCCGGCCTGTTGGAAGCCTTGCGCCATTCAGTACCCTCGCGAGCCCCTCCACCGCGTCGCCCCGGCGGCGCGGTCGGCCGGACGTCCCTCTTCCACAAGCTGGGTTGCCGCCCGGGTCCCTGCCAGGGGGGAGCAACCCACGCCCTCCGTACGCTGCTCGGGATTTGAACAGTCGGCACGCTCCCGCTTCCCGCCCCCGTCCCCCGGTACTCCCTGGCCGTTCGTGGGGCAGGCAGCCCGCCAGCGCCCCGCTCCCCGCTCCCTGCCCCGCGCACGGACCGCTTTCCGCCAGGCTCGTGGGTTTCCACCAGGAGGCGGGGGAAGGGCCGCGCGTCGTCCGTCATCCGACAGCCACGCGAATGCGTGCGGCCAGCAGCGTTGCTGGAGGGAGGAAGGATGCCGCGCCGCGTTCAACCGGTGTGCTTGACTCCCCTGGTGGCCCGGCGGAAAAGCCCGTCGGGTCAGGCGGCCTCCCCCTTCCTTCCCCGCAGGCCGCCGAGGGAGCGCGGAATTGAAGCTCGCGACGCTCAGGGACGGAACCCGCGACGGACGGCTCATCGTCGTCAAGCGGGACAACTCCGCCTACGCGCTGGCCACCAACGTGGCCCTCACGCTGCAAGCGGCCCTGGATGACTGGGACCAGAAGGAGCCGCAGCTGCGCGCGCTGGCGCAGCAGCTGGAAGCCGGCGCGGTGCAGAGCCGCCCGCTGGACGTGAAGGCGCTGCACGCGCCCCTGCCGCGCGCCTACGAGTGGGTGGACGGCAGCGCGTACATCAACCACGTGATGCTGGTGCGCAAGGCGCGCAACGCCGAACCGCCCGCCACGCTGCGCACGGATCCGCTGGTGTACCAGGGCGGCTCCGGCGACTTCCTCGGGCCCACGCAGGACATCCCCCTGCGCGACGAGGCGTGGGGCCTGGACTTCGAGAGCGAGGTCTGCGTCGTGCTGGGTGACACGCCCATGGGCACGAAGGCGGAGGACGCGGACAGGCACATCAAGCTGGTGATGATCGCCAACGACGTGTCCCTGCGGAACCTCATCCCGGAGGAGCTGGCCAAGGGCTTCGGCTTCTTCCAGAGCAAGCCCGCCACCGCGTTCGGCCCCTTCGCGCTGACGCCGGACGAGCTGGGCGCGGCGTGGAAGGACGGCCGGGTGCACCTGCGCATGCGCAGCACGCTCAACGGCCAGCTGGTGGGTGACGCGGACGCGGGCCCGGAGATGCACTTCTCCTTCCGCGACCTCATCCAGCACCTGACGCGCACGCGCGCCTTCACCGCGGGCACCATCCTGGGCAGCGGCACGGTGTCCAACGAGGACCGCACGCGCGGCATCTCCTGCCTCGCCGAGCGCCGGATGATCGAGACCATCGACGAGGGCAAGCCGAAGACGCCCTTCATGAAGCCCGGCGACACCATCGAGATTGAGATGCTGGATGGCGAGGGCCACAGCCTCTTCGGCCGCATCTCCCAGACGGTGGTGAAGGCGCCATGAGGAACCTGCGGCTCTCCAGCTACTGGCGTTCCTCCGCGTCCTGGCGCGCGCGCATCGCGCTGAACTGGAAGGGGCTCCCCTTCGAGTACCTGGCGGTGCACCTGCTCCAGGACGGCGGCCAGCAGTTCACGGCCACCTACCGGGCGAAGAACCCCATGGCCCGCCTGCCCACCCTGGAGTGGACGGAAGCGGACGGGCAGGCGCGCAAGCTGTCCGAGTCCATGGCCATCCTGGAGTACCTGGAGGAGCGCGTGCCCTCGCCCGCCCTCCTGCCCACGGACGCGTACCTCCGCGCCAAGGCGCGCATGCTGGCGGAGATGGTGAACTCCGGCATGCAGCCCCTGCAGAACACGTCGGTGACGCTGCGCATCAAGAACGAGCTGAAGGCGGACGAGAAGGCCTGGGCGGCGCACTGGAACGTGCACGGGCTGACGTCGCTGGAGGCGGCGGTGCAGGAGACGGCGGGCCGTTACTGTGTGGGAGACGCAGTGTCGTTCGCGGACGTCCTGCTCGTTCCCCAGCTCTACGGGGCCCGCCGGTTCGGTGTAGACCTGAAGCCCTATCCCACGCTGCTGCGGATTGAAGCGGCGTGCAACGAACTTCCCGCCTTCCAGGCGGCGCAGCCGGACCGGCAGCCCGACGCGCAGCCGGCGTAATCACGAACCATCTTCTTCATCACGAGGAGTCAGCGACATGGCCAAGCAGGAATCGCTGGGCATCAAGGCCCTGGAGAGCATCCACTGGTACGTGCATGACCTGGAGCGCAGCCGCCAGTTCTACACGAAGGGGTTGGACTTCGCGGAGGTGGCGGTGTCCGGCCCGGAGCTGGAGGCGCACGGCAAGCAGAAGTCCGCGCTGTTCCAGGCGGGTGAGATTGCCCTGGTGGTGAGCCAGCCCGTGGGCGAGGGCGGCCGGGCGTGGCGCTACCTGCGCAAGCACCCGGACGGCGTGGGCACGCTGAACTTCGAAGTGGAGGACGTGGAGAAGGCGTTCAAGCTGCTGGACCAGCGCGGCGCCACGTTCATCACGGACATCCAGCGCTTCACGGACGACGCGGGCGGCAAGCTGTCGTTCTTCTCCATCACCACGCCGTTCGGTGACACCACGTTCCGCTTCCTGCAGCGGGACAACTACAAGTCCATCTACCCGGGCTTCCGGGTGCACGCGCAGCCCAAGGGCGGCCAGAACAAGTACGGCTTCGACAAGCTGGACCACGTCACGTCCAACTTCCAGACGATGAAGCCCATGCTCCTGTGGATGGAGCACGTGATGGGCTTCGAGAAGTTCTGGCACATCGAGTTCCACACCGAGGACGTGGCGTCGCAGCAGAAGCGCGACCACGGCAGCGGCCTGAAGTCGGAAGTGATGTGGGACCCGAAGAGCGGCGTGAAGTTCGCGAACAACGAGCCCAAGTTCCCGTTCTTCAAGGCCAGCCAGATCAACATCTTCAACGAGGACCACCGCGGTGACGGCGTGCAGCACCTGGCCATCACGGTGAAGGACATCCTCACGTCCGTGAAGGACATGCGGCAGAACGCGGGCATCCAGTTCATGCCCACGCCGGGCTCGTACTACGACGCGCTGCCGGAGCGCATCCAGCGCATGGGCATCAAGAAGATCGACGAGGACATCAACGTCCTGCGCGACCTGGAGGTGCTCATCGACGGTGACAAGGAGCGCAGCTACATGCTCCAGATCTTCATGAAGGACGCGGCGAGCCTCTACAAGCAGGCGGACGCGGGCCCGTTCTTCTACGAAATCATCCAGCGCAAGGGCGACCAGGGCTTCGGCGGCGGCAACTTCCGCGCCCTGTTCGAGAGCATCGAGCGCGCGCAGAAGGCGGAAGGGCGCGTCTAGGTTTCCCCACGCGTTCGCGGAATGAAAGCCCCACCCCTCGCGCCCTTTCCGGGGGCGGGCGGTGGGGTTTCTTCGTCAGGGGAATGGCCTATGTTTTCCCCATGCGAAGGCTCATGGGGCTGCTGCTGGCGGGCGCGCTGGGGTGGGGCTGCCAGGCCGCCGACGACGAGGCGCAGGTGAAGGCGCCGCTGGACTGCGACGCCACCTACGTGGCCTGTGGTTGCGGCTGCTGCGGCGGGGTGGAGCCGCGGGTGGAGTGTCTGTCCTGCGCGAACGGCGACGACCTCCAGGCCCTCATTGAAAAGGACCAGGCGGCGAAGAAGGATCCGCAGTGCGCCTACGCGGGCTGCTCCACGGGAACGAAGTACGTGTACTGCGACGCCAATCCTCCATGACGCTCATTGAACCCATCATGCTCGTGGGCGCCGCCATTGGAGGCGTGACGGGCGCGGTGTGGGGTTTCGGGGCGGGAATCGGCTGGGCGGTGGCGGGCCTGCTGGGCGGCGTCGTGCTGGGGCCCCTCCTCCTGATGCTGCTGCTCTTCGTCCTGGCGATGGCGTTGACGCTGTTCAAGGAAGGGCCGCGCGCGATGCTGCGTGAGCTGAGGGGAAATCGTTCCCCGGAGCGCCGGTGACTCGATCGGGAACGAGCTCCAGGGCCCTCATCAAGAGGGACCTGGAGTCAGCGGCTCAGCCGCAGGTGTAGGTCGTGGTCCCGCTCAGGCAGAAGCAGCGCCCCGGCTCATCCGGATAGTGGTTGTAGCAGAAGGGGGAGGACGGCGACGTGCAGGGCTGGCCTTCATAGACGCTGCAGTGGACGTACTGCGCGGAGTACCGCGAATCCGTCGCGCCCTCCGGCGCCGGACACCCGGTGTAGCAGTCATCGCGCTGGGCAACGCAGGCGTCCTTCTGCTCCTGCGTCGAGGCGTTGCGCATGCAGGCGTTGTAGGCCAGGTCGCAGGCGTACTCGCACGGCGGCGGACGCATGGCCTGCACGGGCGCCGCTCCCAACTCGCAGCCCTGGAAACAGGAGTCCTGGTCCTCCACGCACCACGCCTGCTGCTCGGGCGTCGTCGCGTTCCGCATACAGTAATTGTAAATGGTCATGCAGGCGCGCTCACACGGCGGCGGGGCCATGGCCGTCACTTCCGCTTCCTGCGCCTCCTGCTCCACTCCGCCACAGCCCGCGAAAAGGCCCACCGACAGCAACGCCGCGATGAATGACAGACGCATGGGATGTCCCTTGGGGTGATTGCCGTGAAGTACGGCAATCCCATCCTTGCGCTGTCCATGCCCTCAAGGGCAGACGCGGCGGCCCGCTTTTGAAAGGAATTGAACGCCGGGGCGCGTCAGGAGGCCGTGAAGGGCAGGGCGGCCACCGTGACGGTGCCCGCGCCGTCCCCCAGCGTCAGCTCCGTGCCCGGCTCCAGTGAGTCGCGGTGCACGTAGCCCAGCGCCACCCGCTGGCCCTTTACCGGGGACGTCACCACGCTGGTCACCCAGCCCACCTTCTTCTCCCCGCGGCGTAGCTCCGTGCCGGGCGCCACGTCCTGCTCACCCAGGAGCAGCCCCGCCAGCTTGCGGTTCATGTGCCCGCGGAAGGTGGCCCGGGCGATGACCTCCTGCCCGATGTAGCACCCCTTGTTGTAGGAGATGGCGTTCGTGAGGTTCGCCTCCAGCGGGATGGTGGTGTCCACCATGTCCTGCCCGTAGCGCGGCACCCCGGCCTCCACCCGCACCAGCTCCAGCGCGTCGAACCCCACCGGCGTCACCCCGTCCGCCCCGACGAGCGCCGCCCACACCGCCTCCAGCCCCGCGCGGGGCACCAGCACGTCCACGCCGGACAGCCCGCCCGGCAGCGCCGTCCCCAACAGCCACACGTCCTGCCCGGCGATGGACGCCTTGCGGCTGGAGAGGGGGGCCGGCAGCTCCACGGGGGTGCCCAGGACGGCCGCCAACACCTGGGCCGTCCGGGGACCGAGCAGCTTCAGCCAGCCCCCGTCCGGGGTGCCGTCGTGCAGCTCCGCGTCCTCGGAGATGAGGTACTTGTCCAGGAACTCCCGCACCTTGGCGCCCAGGCCGGGCTCCAGGTCCAGCAGGAGGTCGTCCTCCCGCTTGAGGATGCGTGCATCTCCCACCATGGCGCCCTTCACCGTGATGAAGGCGGCGTAGGCGGCCGAGCCGACCGGGAGGTTCTTCACCTCCTGGGTCACCATGCCGTGGAGGAAGGAGGCGCGATCCTCCCCCGTTATCCGGAGGATTTCGCGGTAGGACGCATCGTGCAGTGCAACGCCGTCGCGTGCCGCGCCATACTCCGCGCCCACGTCTCCATACCCGGCCACGACTTCACGGCCGCCTACCGGAATGAAGCGGGCACCCACCCGCTCGTGAACAAAATGCAGCGTCAGCGGTTCCATGTCCGTCGCTATATAGAGGCGCAGGAGCGGATGCCACGATGGATGTGAAGCAGCTTTCGGCCTTCCAGGGCTTCTCTTTAGAGAAGCTCCAGAAGCACACCGTCTTCCAGTCGGGTCGCTTCTTCCTCGACGTCTACTGCCTGGCCCCGGGCCAGGCGCAGAAGCCCCACCGGCATGCCACGTCCGACAAGGTGTACCTCGTGCTGGAGGGAAGCTGCCGCTTCCGCATCGGCGACGAGGAAGCGGCGCATGGCCCCGGTTCCACCCTCTTCGCCCCCGCGGGCACCGAACACGGCGTCGTCAACGACGGCCCGGACAACGCCCGCCTCCTCGTCCTGATGACCCCCCCTCCGGAGCACGCATGAGCAAGAAGGCCCCGACCCCGGCCGCCCCCGTCCCCACCCGTGGCGCACTCGCGCTGCTGGTGCTGGGCCTCCTCACCAGTGGGCTCGCCATCTATCAGTGGATGGAGCTGCTCACGCTGCGCGCCGGTGGCGCCACCAGCTGCGGCATCAACGAGCACGTCAACTGCGAGACCGTCTGGAACTCGGACTTCGCCAGCGCGGTGCACGACACGCTGGGCATCCCCATCGCGGGCCTCGGGCTCGTGTGGGGGCTCACCGCCGTGGGCCTCGCCGCGCTGTACCTCGCGTGGGCCAAGGCGGGACGCACGGTGCGTCCGGCCGCCAGCGGCCTGCGCCTCCTGGCGCTCGCGGGCGTCGTGTCCGTCGCCGTCTTCGCCACCGTCAGCGCCCGGGTGGGCGTGGTGTGCCCCACGTGCCTGGGCACCTACGTGCTGGTGCTCGCGTTCGCGGGCGTGGCGTGGCGCGGGCTGCCCGGCCCCTTCCTGCCCCAGGCGGGCGAGTGGGGCGACACGCTCAAGTGGACCGTGGGCCTCGCGGCCGTCGCCTTCGTGGCCATGCTGATGCCCGGCCGGGCCACGCCGCACGCGCAGAAGCCCGGCGCCTTCCTGCCGCCGGTGGCCGCGAACCAGTCCCAGCCGCAGGACACCTCCAGCGCCACGCCGCCCGCGCCCCCGCCGCCGGCCACGCTGGACGCGTTCATCGCCAGCCTGCCGTCGGATCAGCGCCAGTTCCTGTCGGACTCGCTGTCCGTGTACCGGGCGGCGCAGCCGAAGCTCGCGGCCTATCCGCCGCGCACCCTCTTCGGCCCGCCGGACGCGCCGGTGAAGGTGCTGGAGTGGACCGACAGCAAGTGCCCCCACTGCAAGTCGCTGGTGGAGGAGCTGGCCCTCATCAAGCAGCACGCCCCCAAGGGCATGCTGTCCGTGGAGGCGCGGCAGTTCCCGCTGGACGGCCAGTGCAACCCGGCCATCCCCAACCGCGGGCCGGACGCGCTCAGCGTGCGCTGCGCCGCGGCCCGGGCCACGGTGTGCCTGGAGGGCGCGAAGGACTTCTGGGCGCTGCGCGAGAAGCTCTTCGCGGCGCAGGCCTTCCTGGACACCGACAAGGTGATGGAGATCGCCAGCTCCGGCTCCGTGGCGCGCCCGCAGCTGGAGGCGTGCATGACGGCGCCGGAGACCATCGGGAAGCTGCGCCAGGACGTCGAGTACGCCATGCGCTACAACATCCAGGGCACGCCGCTGGTGCTGGTGAACGGCCGTGAGGTGCCCCCGTCCGCGCCGCTCATCTACGCGCTGGTGCTGGCGAGCGGCAACCCCGACGCCCCCGCCTTCAGCGCCCTGCCGCCTCCGCGCGCGCGCGGCACCGGCGCCCCCGGCCACGAGGGCCACGCCCACCCGTAAGGGGGCCACGGAGCGGAAGCGACGCCATGGGCAAGCGCGACAAGAAGGACGAGGCCCCGCCGCCGGGGCCCTTCAACAACCCCTTCGCCGCCCTGTCCGCGCAGCGGGAAGCGCTGCCCGCGGGGCCGCCCCCGCCCGCGGCCCGGGAGAAGCCGGAGCCGAAGGGGCCCGCGCGCGCCGTGGTGCGCATGGAGCGCAAGGGCCGGGGCGGCAAGGAGGTGACGGTGGTGGAGCAGCTGGGGCTGCCCGCGGCCCAGCTCGACACCTGGCTCAAGGCGCTCAAGGGCGGCCTGGGCTGCGGCGGCGTGGTGGAGGAGGACGCGCTGGTGTTGCAGGGCGACCAGCGCGAACGGCTTCCCGCGCTCCTGGAAGCGCGGGGCGTCCGCAAGGTCATCGTCGGCTGAAAAGCACGAAGGGGGCCGGAGGAAATCCTCCCGCCCCCTCTGGCTTTTGAAGCGGTGACGCGCCGCGCGTCGAGGACTACAGCGCGGCGATGATGGCGTCGGTGAACTCGCGCGTGGTGGCGCTGCCGCCCAGGTCGCCGGTGCGCACCTTCGCCTCGCCGCCGTAGACC
Organism: Corallococcus exercitus; assembly: GCF_042231735.1. GTDB lineage: Bacteria > Myxococcota > Myxococcia > Myxococcales > Myxococcaceae > Corallococcus > Corallococcus exercitus_B. The sequence continues at coordinate 5,526,392 of NZ_CP102577.1, read as the reverse complement.
TTCTGGATGGCGTTGGCCATGCGCTGCGACGCCTCCCGCAGGTCCAGCCACTCCAGCATCATCACCGCGGACATCATCAGCGCGGTGGGGTTCGCGATGCCCTTGCCCGCGATGTCCGGGGCGGTGCCGTGCACGGCCTCGAAGACGGCGGTGCGCTCGCCGATGTTGGCGCCCGGCACCATGCCCAGGCCGCCCACCAGGCCCGCGCACAGGTCGCTGACGATGTCGCCGTAGAGGTTCTCCAGCACCATCACGTCGAAGCGGGTCGGGTCCTTCACCAGCTGCATGCAGAGGTTGTCGACGATGACCTCGTCGTAGGCGACCTCCGGGAACTCGCGGCTCACCTTGCGGCAGCAGTCCAGGAAGAGGCCGTCCGACAGCTTCATGATGTTCGCCTTGTGGATGGCGGACACCTTCTTGCGGCCGTTCTTCTTCGCGTACTCGAAGGCGAAGCGGGCGATACGGGTGGAGGCCTTCTCCGTGATGACCTTGATGGCCTCCACGACGCCCGGCACCACGATGTGCTCCAGGCCCGCGTAGAGGTCCTCGGTGTTCTCACGCACCACCACGAGGTCCACGTTCTCGTAGCGCGTCTTGACGTTGGGGACGCTCTTCACCGGGCGCAGGGACGAGTACAGGTCCAGCCGCTTGCGCAGGCCCACGTTCGCGGAAGGCAGGCCGCCGCCCACGACGGTGCCGGTGGGGCCCTTGAGCGCCACGCCGCTGCGCAGCACCGCCTCCACCGTCTCGTGGGGCAGGTTGGTGCCGAACCTGGCCACGACCTCCGTGCCCGCGTCCTTGAACTCGAACTCCAGGGGGACCTTGAGGGCTTCCAGGACGCGGATGGTGGCCGCAGAGACTTCGGGACCGATGCCGTCGCCGTTGATGACCGTCACAGTGCGCGTGTTCGCCATGGGGGCGGTTCACACCACAAATCCGGGGGGGCCGGAAGGGCGAAAGCTGCTGGAATTCACCCCTGGGCATGGCCCCCATCAGCCCGGGTGCGCCGTCCGGCCGCCTCGCCGTCGCCCAGGCATGCTCGGAGGCATGCTCGGAGGTGGGCCCGGAGACGGGCGGTGCGGGTGTGTCAGGGGTCGAACGGCACTGGTGGGCGCGGCGGGGCGGAGCGGACGCCCGTCGTGGGGCGCGTGCGCTTGCGGCGCTGGATGGCGTAGGGCCGGTAGAAGGACTCCCAGAGGGCGGCCCGGCGTCCCCGGGGCCGGGTGCGCAGCTCTCCCAGCGGCGCCCGGATGAAGAAGGACGCGGTGAAGAGGTATGCCGCCGCCACGGTGAGGAGCAGGAGCGAGCCCATCACCACCGGGCCGGGAATCCAGGCCACGTGCGCCCGCTCCACGAAGTCCCCGAAGTCGCGCGGCGGCCGAGGGTGGCTGTAGACCTTGAAGAACCAGGTCACCATCAGGACGATGAGGATGGGCCCGTACGCGCGGTTGAGCCGCGTCGCGATGGCGGACACCAGCGACAGCTGGATCTGCGGCCGGGACATCTCCACCGCCAGCTCGCGCAGCGCGTCCGGATCCACCGGCTCGCGCCTGAGCATGGGCGCCCACCAGCCGTCCTCCAGCAGGCGCACCCGGCGGTTCCACAGGTCGTAGTAGCGGTAGCGCCGCGCCTCGATGAGCAGGAAGGACACCACCATCCAGATGCCCACCAGGAACGTCACGTGCGAGCTCTCCGGCGTCGCGAAGCCGAAGGAGATGACCGCCGCCGTCGTGGTGAGCGCCCAGTTCGTCGTGGTGTCCAGGCGCGTGCGCCACGTGTCCGAGCGGCTCAGCTCACCCCGGAAGAGCTGCGCCATGGCCTGCTGCGAGACCACGGGCTGCTCCAGGTCGTTCTGCCTGTGCTCCTTGACGCTCATCCGTGCCGGAAAAGGTGGAGACGGTCGCCCCCTTTGGCCAGGGCAGCCGGGCAGGCGGGCCCTCGTCACCTTCCGCGCGGAAGGCTTGTGGGACGCCGGACATTGGCGCACCGCGCGGGCACGGGGGACGGGTGGCTGGACGCCTGGGGCGTGCGCATCGTGCGCCCTTGACCGTGCCTTCTTCCGATACCGCCATCACCGCACTGTCGGGCCTGCTCTCGGACGAGGGCGAGCGCATCACGCGCCTGTGGTCCAAGCGCCTGCGGGCGGAGACGTACGAAGTGGAGGTCCCCGGCCGCGACCTGCGCGCGCCGCTGCGCCACCTGCTGGATGAGCTTGCCCGCCTGCTCGAGAGCCGGGGCGAGGACGCGGTGCGGCTGTGGCCGGAGGTGGTGCGCTCGCACGGGGCCTTCCGGTACGACCAGAACTTCGAACCCGAAGACCTGACGCGCGAGTTCAAGTCGCTCCAGGAGGTGCTTCTCTACGTCTACGCGCGCCGCAACGGGGGCGTCATCGACGCGGACGTGGCGGAGCTGGTGTCGGAGCTGGTGTGGGAGGCGGACGCGTCCGCGCAGGCCTCCTATGCGCGCGTGCTCAAGACGGAGGAGGTCCGCTTCCGCGAGGCGGCGGTGATGGAGTCGGTGCTCAACCACGTGGAGGTGGGCATCCTCCTGGCGGAGACGGACGGCATGGTGTCCTTCGCGTCACCGCCGGTGAGCCGCCTGATGGGCGTGCCCATGCGCGCGGTGGTGGGCGCGCGCGCCGCGGGCACGCTGGGGCCGGTGCTCAGCCAGGTCAACGCGCGGCATCCCACCGGCGAGCCCTTCAAGGTGCACGACATGCCCTTCCTGCGCGCGCTGCGCGAGAAGGGGCCGGTGCGCGGCGTGATGATGCAGGTGGAGCGCCCTGGAGGTGGGGACGCCACGCTGGAGATGAGCGCCACGCCGGTGTGGGAGGAGGACCACGTCCTGGCGGGCGTCATCCAGACCTTCAGCGACCGCACGGAGGCGGCCGTGAAGACCAAGGCCCTGGAGAACGCGCACGGCGAGGTGCGCAGGCTCCAGGGGCAGCTCTTGCGGCGCACCCGGCAGCAGGCGCTGGGACAGCTGGCGAGCGGCGCCGCGCACGCGCTCAACAACTTCCTCAACGTGCTGCGGCTGCGCATCACGCTGTTGCAGCGCGAATACAAGCCGGAGCACGTGGAGGCGCTGGACAAGACGGTGCGCCAGATTGGCGAGCTGGTGGCGCGGCTGCAGGAGTTCAGCGTGCAGCGCACCGAGGAGCGCCTGGGCAACGTGCCGGTGGACCAGACGGTGCGCGAGGCCCTGGAGCTGGCCCGGGGCGAGCTGGAGCAGCGCGAGCATCCGGTGCACACGGAGCTGGACCTGGGCGTCCCGTGGGGCGTGAAGGCGGATGCGGGCTTCTTCCGCGAGCTCATCGTGAACCTGCTCCTGTCCGCGCGGGACCGGATGGAAGGGGGCGGCACGCTGGTGGTCCGCACGCGTCCGGCCGGGGAGGCCTGGTTGGAGATGCGCCTGGAGGACGGCGGGCGGCCCTACGCGCAGGACGAACTGGCGGGCCTGTTCGACCCGCTGCGCCGCGACCCCGGTGCGCCGCAGTTCTCGCTGTTCCTGGCGGTGGCGCGCACGCAGGTGCAGCGCTGGGGTGGTGAGCTGACGGTGGAGAACCGGCGCGACGGTTCGGGCGCGAGCTTCATCGTGAGGCTGCCGCGCTACAGCGACGTCTCCACCGGAGCGCCGCCGCCCTCCGCGCAGCTGATACCGCAGACGCCGGGAGGCGTGCCGCGCCTGCCGACGCGCGCGCGCCGCGTGCTGGTGGTGGACGACGACCTGGACAACGCGCGGATGATGGCCGAGGTGCTGGGCGAGGAGGGCTATGATGTGCAGGTAGCGCACAGCCCGGAGGTGGCCCTGCGCATCTGGGAGAAGCACCCGTATGACGCCGCGCTGCTGGACGCGGTGATGCCGGAGATGACGGGCTGGGAGCTGGCGCGAGAGCTGCGGCAGCGCACGCCCCAGGCGCTGCTGGCCATCGTCACCGGCATGGACGTGCGGGGCCAGAACCGCGCGAGCCTCGCGCAGGTGGACGCCGTCTTCCGAAAGCCCATCGACGTGGGAGCCCTGGACGACTTCCTCTCCCAGACCCGGGGAGAAGAGGAGGTTTCCGAGGAATCCGGCCCGCACGACGCGACGCACTGACGGGCGGGGACATTCGCGGCCTCCCGCCCGGAGCGCCCTCAACCTGTCCGACAGTCGGACAGGTTTCCACGGCCGGGCTGGAGCGGGAGCCGTCCGGACCCCGGCTCTCCAAACTGGTCCGACAGTCGGACAGGTTTCCACGGCTCAGCGGTCACGGCGCCCCCGGAGTGCGGCTCTCCAAACTGGTCCGACAGTCGGACAGGTTTCCACGGCCGGACTGGAGCGGGCGCCGTCCGGGCCCCGGCTCTTCAAACTGGTCCGACTGTCGGACAGGTTCGTGAGGTGGGCCGCCGGCGGGCAGTCCCAGCAGGGTTCTCACCTTCTCAGCACTGAGGACGGAGTCCAGGTCCCGGAAGCCCTGGCGCTCTTGCCGGGTGCCCGGTGAAGGAAGAGGCCTCGCGGGTGCGTACCGCGTGGCTCATGAGGCAAACGTCGTGGCGGCCCCTCGCGGCGACTGCGAGGGCCTTCCCGTCGACGCGAGGACGCCGTGGATGAACGGCTCTGGGCGCTCCCGGCATGGACCATTAGAGTCCTCGCGTGATTTCCCCGGCGGAACTGGAGCGCCTGCGCCGCAAGGTGGAGGCGGGTGAAGTGCTCAGCGGCGCGGAGCTGGACTCGCTGCGCGCCGAGGCCGCGCGCACTCCCGGGCCCACGCTGCGCCTCACCGTGGCGCATGCCCTGGTCAACGCGGATGCGGAGCGGGAGGCCCTGCCGTTGATGCAGGCCCTGCGGCGTGACTTCCCCAAGGACCTCCAGGTGCGCCTGGGCCTCGCGCGAGCGCTGCTGGGGCTGGAGCGGCACCGTGAAGCGGAGGCCGAGCTGCGGGAGGCGCTGGTCCTGAGCCCCGGCGACCCGGAGGCCCTCAAGGTGCTGGCCGTGCTCGCGCTGCGGCAAGGGGAGGGCGCGCGCGCCCGTGCCTACGTGGCCGAGGCCGTGGAGCGAGACCCCTTCGACGCGGAGGCGAAGCTGCTGCGCGCGGAGCTGGAGGCCGCCGACCTGCCTCCGCCTCCCGTGCCCGAGGAGCAGGTGCTGCGCCCGGAGTTCACCGCCGCGCTCACCGCCGCGCTCGGACGCGCGGGCGTGGCCTTCCGGCGCCAGGGCCGCGACCTGCTGGTGAAGCTGGCCTCGGGGGGCGTGGGCCGCGTGGACGTGGGTTCGCTGTATGCCGCCTACCGTGAGGCGCCCGGAGCCCAGGGACTCACCGCGCACGTGGAGGCGCTGGCCTCACGGCTGGGCGGGCTGTCCTCCGGCGTGGGGCCCACGGGGGTGACGCTGGATGCGCTGCGGCCGGTGCTGCGGCCCTCGGGCTTCGTGGCGGGGACCCAGGGCGCGCTGTTCCGGCCGGGGCCGGCGGGGCTGGAGGTCTTCTACGTGCTGGAGGACGCGGAGTTCATGCGCTACCTGCCCGCCTCCGCGCTGAAGGACGCCGGGCTCACGCTCGACGCGGTGGACTCGGCGGCGTGGCACAACCTGGAGCTGCGTCCCGCCGACGTGCGTCCCGTCGTCATCGACCAGGGCGAGGTGCGGCTGGCGGAGGCGTTCTCCGGCATCTGGGCGGTGACGGGCGGCGACGGCCATGACGGCGCGCGGCTGCTCACGAAGTCGCAGCGCCGCAGGCTCGATGCCGCCACGGGCGGAGGCCCGCTGCGCGTGAGCCTGGGCCGGCGCGAGGTGGCGCTCCTGTGCCGCGACTCGGACGGCGATTCGGTGCGGAGGCTCGTCGCGCTGGGGCACGCGCCGGATGGAGTCCCCGGAGCGTTCCTGCTGGATGGGGACGCGCTGCGGAGCGTGTGACTACGTGCTCAGCGCCTGCTGATACACCTTCAGGTCCCGTTCACTGAAGAGGACCACCGTGACCCGCTCCAGCTCTGGCCGCCGCGCCAGGGCCTCGCGGATCTCCCGCAGCGCGATGGGCGCCGCCCGCTCGATGGGGAAGCCGTAGATGCCCGTGGAGATGGAGGGAAACGCCACCGTGCGCAGCCCGTGCTTCTCCATCAGCGCGAACGCATTCCGGTAGCACGAGGCCAGCAGCGCGTCCTCGCCGTTGCGCCCGCCCTGCCACACCGGGCCCACCGCGTGGATGACGTGGGCCGCGGGCAGCCGGTAGCCCCGTGTGATGCGCGCCTGCCCCGTGGGACAGCGGCCCAGCGTGAGGCACTCCGTGAGCAGCTCCCGCCCCGCCGCGCGGTGGATGGCGCCATCCACGCCGCCACCGCCGGTCAGCGAGGAGTTGGCCGCGTTCACGATGGCGTCCGCCGTGACGTGCGTGATGTCTCCCTGAATCAACTCCAGACGCTCCGTCATCCCGCGCTCCCCACCGGCAAGGTCTCCACGAACCGCACCTCGCGGAAGCCCAACGTGAGCAACAGTCCCCGCAGCGAGCGTTCCGCGGACTGCCGCGCCTTCTCCTGGAGGCGCCGGTCCTGCCGCACCTCTTTTTCAAACGCCAGACGCGCCTTCTCCAACAGCTGCGCCGTCTGCGCGCTGTCCAGGTTGGAGTCGATGATCTCCGTCTCGCCGGGCCGCAGCGCCACCGTGACCTGCATGGGCGGCAGCAGCACGTCCACGCGCGTGCCCACGGCGTGCAGGTGGCTTGCGTCGAAGCGCTGGAAGTCGAACCCCAGGTGCGCGTCCGCGAACACGATGGCGCGGCCGTGCGGGTTCTGGAGCGTGTAGCTGGCCCAGAGCAGCACGTCCTTCCACAGCGCGTCCGTGGCCTGCGGCTCCGGCGTGAACGTGACCTTCTTGTAGAGGGACACGTCCAGCGTCTCCAGCCGGGCCACCTCCCGCATCTGCTCCACCACCACCGCCGTGTCCGGCAGCCGGGAGGCCGCGGGACGCAGGAGCACCCAGGCCCCCAGCGCGCCGAGCGCGACCGCGGCGACGAGGGACAGGGCTCGCGAGACGTTCTTCGCCATGGGTGGGAAGTCTACCCGCTTCCGGAACAGGGGCGTCCTGGGGCAGCGTGTCGGACGCGGGCTTCCGGACAAGCGCCCGCGAAGGGGAGTCGCACGGTGGAGCTGACGGACGCGGAGGTGGAGGCCCTGGGCTCGCGCGCGTACTTCGTGCGGGATGGCTTCCTCGGCGAGGCCCAGGCCCGGGCGGTGCGGGCCGCGGCGCTCGCGCGCGTGGAGGCCGGGACGCTGAAGCCCGCGGGCATCCGCCGCGGCGCGGACCACTCGCTCGACACCTCCGTGCGCGGCGACCACATCGAATGGGTGCTGCCCGGTGCGGCCCCCGAGCTCGAAGCCCTGTGGCATCGCTTCCAGGCGCTGGGAGAGGCCGTGTCCTCGGGGGCGTACCTGGGGCTGGGGCGCTTCGACGTACAGCTCGCCTGCTACCCTGGCGGCGGCGCGCACTACGCCCGCCACCGCGACGCGTTCCCGGGCCAGTCCAACCGCCGGCTCACCGCCATCTGGTACGCGAACGCGGGCTGGAAGCCGGAGGACGGCGGCCTCCTGCGCCTCTTCCCTGAAGACGCCGGCGCTCCAGTGGAGGTCGCGCCGGTGCTGGACCGCCTGGTGGTGTTCCTGAGCGAGCGGCTGGAGCACGAGGTGCTGCCCTCCCACGCCTCCCGCCTGGCCCTCACCGCGTGGTTCTACAGCCGGGGCACGTAGCTAGCCCGCGTCGTAAGCGCCGCCCCCGTCGTAGGACGGACCGGGACCCGCGTCGTAGGCCGTGCCCGCGTCCTGCGACGGGCCGGTGCCCTCCAGCGTGCCGATGATGTAGATGTCGCCCGTTCCGGTGCCCGGGCAGTTCTGCGGATTGCGCTTCAGCAGGAGCTGCGCGTACGCCACGGAGCCCTGGTACACGTCCACGGCCGTGCTGCCGGCGTACACCTCCCGCCCCGCGCTGTTGTAGGCCCGCACGTCCACGATGCGCCGGGGCCCGACGGGGATGTTGCTCAGATAGCCCTCAATGTAGCCATTGCCCACGTACAGGGGCTGGGGAGGCGTGGACGGCAGGTCCTGCGCGGTCACCGTCGCCGCGGCCGCCGTGACGCCGCACGCGTCTCCCGCGAGGGAGATGCTCATCTTCACGGACTCGGTGCCTTCGACGTACTCGGGCTCGTCCGTCCCGGCACCGCAGGCCGCGATCATCAGCGCGCAGCTCGTCCCCAGCACGATTCCCCATCGGCTTCGCTTCATGTGGTCCCTCTCCCTGGTGGCGCGTCGTCCGCGCGACCTTGAGACACGCACCCCGTGTGGGTTGGGACATGCCTCCGTGACGAAAGTGCCGGAGGGCAACGGCGCGCGGCGGAAATGGGCCGGAGCCTGCCTGCTCCACGGCCAGCCCGAAACCCGGCGGATTCCAGGGGGAACGGCGGCGTCCGTGACACCTGTCGCCCGGCGGGGTCGTGTCTACGTTCTTCCCCAGTCATCTTCGTACGGGGGATCGAGAGCATGTTCCAGAACAGGACGAAGCGTCACTGGGTGGTGGGTCTGGCGTTGGGGGCGTCCATGACGTTCCTCGCGGGCTGCGGCGGTGCGAAGGCCGCGCGCGTGGACGACAAGATGATGGCGCGCGTCCCCGAGGATCAGCTGGGCGAGGTGCGTGACGCGCAGCTGGCCCGCACGAAGGCCGCCGACAACGTGACGCGCGCCGAGGTGGCCGTGCGCGACGCCGAGCGCGCCGCGGAAGTGGCCCGCCGCAACGGCGACGCCGCGGAGAGCCGCCTGGAGGCGGAGCAGGCCGCGGTGAAGGCCGCCGAGGCCACCGGCCAGCAGAGCCCCATCGCGCAGGCCAAGGCCAGGCTCGACGGCGCCCAGGCCGGCCGCGCCGCCGCCGACGCCGAGGTGGCCTGGCACGAGCGCAAGACGGACACCGCCAAGGCGGAGAAGGACCTGCGCGACGCGGAGCTGAAGGTGGCGGACGCGGAGCTCAACCTGGCCCAGTACAAGGCGCTGGAGAGGAGCGGCGACGTGCGCGCCAAGGAGATGTCCGAGGCGAACTACATGGCCGCCGTCGCGGAGGCCAAGCGCGGGGTGGAGGACGCCCGGCGCCAGGTGGACGAGCAGAAGCGCGTGGAGCAGGACGCCCGCGCCGAGTGGCAGCGGCTGCGCTCGCAGGCCCCGCAGGGCTACGGCGGCAGCGGCGACGCGGACTGACGCCCCCCGCGTGAAGCGCGAAGGGACGGCCCCGGGCACTCGCGAGGGTGCCAGGGGCCGGTCCTTCCGCGCGTGCGGCTACTGCACCTTCAGGGTGGAAGCGCCCTTCAGGTCGCGCTGGAGCGTGAGCCAGAGCGCCTTGCCCGCCGGGTCCACGGACGCGAAGTAGTCCGTGTCCGCGGTGAGGGCCTTGCCGTCCAGGGTGACGCTCGCCGGAGCGGTAGTGGCCGTGTAGCCGTGCACCACCAGCATCGGGTGCGCGAGCGTGCGGCCCGCGGTGTCGAACGTCAGCGTCACGCGGTTGGAGGCGGCGTCCGCTTCCCACGTGGCGTAGACGGGGTTGTAGCCGGCCACGTCGTAGGTGACGGTGTCCGTGCGGCCCACGCCGCCGGGGCCGCGCGTGCGCACGGTGCCCTCGGAGGCGGTGAGCTTCACGCCCTGCCAGGCCTCCACCTCCGACACGAGCGACAGCACGGGGTTCGCCGCGTGCGTGCCCAGCACCATGAAGACGGAGTAGCTCTGGTAGGGATGGCCGGAGAGCATCACGCCGTCGTCGCCCAGGCGCGGGTACTGCGACAGGCCCACCGCGCCGAAGTTGCTACCCCACGCGAGCCGGTGCGAGTTGCGGACGGAGGGCAGCTCGTACTGGTTGAGCTGGTAGGCCCAGTTGTAGTCCACGGGCATGGGGCCATCCGCGTGGCGGGTGCCCCACTCGGGATACAGCCAGTAGCCACCGGCGGGCTTCTGCTCCCACGTCTGGGTCTGCACCGCGCCCATCTCCGCGTCCGGCGCGGCGGTCCACATGCGCGTGTAGGGGACGACGTTGGGCTCGCGGTAGTCCCAGCCGGTGTTCATCGTCACCGGGGAGGACAGCGTGACGAAGCGGTAGCGGTCGCCCCAGCCCAGGCCGGCGATGTCCGCGTTGGCGCTGCCGTCGAAGCCCAGGTCGCCGTAGGGCGAGCGCACGTCGGCTTCAATCTGGTTCGCGGGGAAGCCGGACGCGTCGTGGGTGATGGCATACAGCGGGTGGTCCCGGCCGGTGGCGAAGAGGTACTGCACGGTCACCTGCACCACGTGGCCGTCCAGCGACAGCGGCCACTTCAGCTCATGCAGTGCGTGGTGCGCGCCCTTGAAGACGAAGCGGCCGGTGCCGCGCACGTCCTGCGTCCACGCGCCCCACGTCGGGCCTTCCTTCAGGTGGCTGGTCACCATGCCCCAGCCGGGCACCTGCGGGTTCTGGCCGTCGCAGACGCGCTCGGCGCCCGCGACCTCGTAGGTGTAGCGGCGGATGTAGCCGCCGTTCCAGCCAGCGGGGTCCGCGGCGTCGTTGCGCACGAGCGACACGGAGCGCACGTGGCAGTCACGGTCGCGCCAGACGTAGCGGTCCGTCTTGAAGCCGCCCAGGTCCTTCGCGCACTGCAGGCGCAGCGGAGCGCAGGTGCCGCTGGCCGGGTCGGCGGTGGTGCTCTCCGCGCACGGGTCCGTGACGGGGTTCTCGTCAGGGCGCACCTCCTTGCCGCCACAGGCGGTGAGGCCCAGGGCCAGCAGGGCCACGGCGTGTCGCGCGAAGGGAAGGGCGGGCTTCAGTCGGGAGGTCATGGTCGCTGTCGCTCGTGAAGAGGAGGCCCTGGGCTTTGCCACCCTCACGCACGGTGACGCAAGCCTCCACCCGGAGCGCCTGTGGCTTTGTCCCGTCAGGAGCAGGCGGGCAGCCGAGCGGTGGGTGCCACGGCGGGGAGGCCCCGGAGCATCAGGCCCGTGTCCACCCTGCTGGCATGGCGAACGTACGGCGGCTCGTCACGGTGGGAGTCGTGGGCCTCTTCGCGGTGCCCGCGGTCGCGGAGGAAGGGGTGCAAGGGCGCGTGCAGGAGTTCTTCCTGGGGGATGGCGCGCCCCCGCAGCAGCGCGGCCAGGTGGAGCTGGGCACGGGGCTGGAGTGGACGCGGCAGCAGGACGAGACGCGCTTCGAGTTGCCGGTGCGTGGTGAGTACGGCCGCAGCGACCGGATGCAGCTGGAGGCGAAGGTGGCGCTGACGACGCTGGAGGGCCCGCGAGGGCTGGACACGGCGGAGGCGGGCATCGGGCTGGCGCTGGTCAATGACAGACAGCGCGGCTTCACGCTGAGCCTGGGCATGGACCTGGAGGCCACGCGAGACGTCCGGGACGGCCGCTTCCGTCCGGGCTTCGAGCCGTACCTGCTGGCGTATCAGGACGTGGGGCCGGTGGGCTTCAACCTCCAGCTCAAGGCGGAGGAGTTGCCCGGGGTGCGCGGGCTGGGAAGCGAGCTCCATCCGGACTTCGCGGCCGGAGCGGTGCTGGCCCTGGGGCCACTGCGGCCCATGGTGGAGGCCGGCTGGCGGGACGAGGACGGCACCTCCACCCTGCTCCTGGCCCCGGGCCTGCTGGCGCGCCCGCTGAAGTCCCTGGAGTTCGGCGTGGCGGTGCCGTGGAGGCTTCACGCGGGCGGCGAGCGCGACGTGGGCGTGATGGGGATGCTGACCTGGCAGGGCGGTGGGGCTTAGCGGATGGGGTCGCTCAAGCAGGGTCCAGGGTCCAGGTTCCTTCTTCCCAGCGTTTCAGTGCCTCCTGGGCCTCGAAGGGGATGAGCCCCTTTCCCTTCGCAGCCTCCTCCAACACCGCCTTGGCTTCAGCAGTGCGGTACCGCAACAGCAATGCCGCCGCTGCCGTTCGAACATCCATCCGCGGATGGGTGAAGAGGGTTGCGAGTGCGTCCCGTCCCACATCTCCGTGGGTCTTCAGCCGTTTGAACGCTGCAATCGATTCCTTCGCGTGCTTGTTCGCGGCTTTCGAGTCTCCTTGCATGATTGCCTCTGTTTGTGCCTCCGCATGCTGCGCGAACTTCGCGACGAGTTTCTGAAGGTCTTCCGTCACCATAGTCCGTTCCGAATGTTCTCCATCGCGCGCAGCCCGAATGCGGATTGGGCTTCGAATGATTGGGTGCTCAGCCACTGCCGCACAGTCAGCGATGTCGAGCCTGTGATCCGATACTGGTGCGACGAATAGAACGCACTCACCGAGTTATGAAGTGCCTTGTCGAGCGGGATGACGTTCTCCGTGTTGTGGAGGGCCTGCGGCCCGAAGCGCGCCACGTTCCCATCTGTCTGCTCCACGATGTGGTGCCACTCCTTCCCATTCCCCGCCGGCCCCAGGGCCCGCTTGAACGACTTGAAGGACGAATAGCCCCTGGGCCCGTTCGGCGGCGAACCTCCACCGTTTCCGTCACCCGACCCTGAGTCATCAACGCGTTGGAGGATGATGGCTGCACCGGGACCACTGCTCAACACCGCCGCTGTGCGCCCCACGGGTATGGAGACTCGCTCCAGCACCAATGCTCCCTGTGCTGACAGCGACAGGACGGGCACCGTGGCGTCGACACCCGACACCAGCCCCTTCAGCGTCCGTGTCGTGGCCGAGGCCGAGCCCCAGGTGACGAGCACCCCTGTCGTCAGCCGGGCCGTCTCGCGGATCTGCTCGCCGGCCGTCATGTACTGGAAGCGCTCCCAGTACTCGGGCGACGACGCAATGAGGGCCACGACGCCCGCCGGGAGGTTGCGCAGTCCCGCGATGCTGTCAGCGGGGCGGGAGAGGAGTTGCCCCAGCACGTGGTACAGCTCCACGAAGGCATCCTCGGCACCGTCCAGCGAGCGGCCGAGGACGTCCGCGTCGTCGTACACCTCGGCCAGGGGGCGCCGGTCCGATGCCTGGAGCTGCGCATCGACGTGGCGGAAGACGCCGCCCTTGCCACTGTAGAAGCGTCCCAGTTCGAAGTTGCCTGCTCGGAAGGCTCCGTCCTTCCAGTGGATGGGCGCGACCTTCTGCTGGGTGAGCCCGGTGAGTGCCCATGCGAGGTAGCCGTCCGGTCGCAGCACTGCTACCTGCTCGCGAGCGAAGCGCGCCACCCGCCGTGCCAGCTCCTCGCGGGAAACCTCGCCGCGTTCCAATACCTCCCGCAGCAGGAAGCCCGCAGCCATGCGGGGTGGGAAGGTGCCGAGCGTCACCGGCTTCTCCATCAACCGGCCCAGCACCTCCACCGCGTCATCCGGAGTGAAGGGATTGCGGCGCAGGGGCAGCTCGTCCACGTCCTCCAGGCCGGCACGCACCAGCAACTTCTCGAAGGCGTCCACGTCCAGCAGGCCCATCTCCAGGGCTTGCCGCGAGACCTTCCCGGAGGGAGTGAGGATGACCGTCCCCACCGGAATGCGGACGGATTGACGCCGGTGAAGTCGTTGAGTGTCCGCCTCCTCGTCGGGGGTGCCGTCTTCGGTGTTGGCGCTCCGGCGTCCCTCGCCGGACGCGTCTGACCCATGGGCGGCGCGCTGCCGGAGGGTTCGTGAACCCCCTCTGGCGGAAGAAGTCTCCACGCCCGCGCAGCCCACCATCAGCAAGGCCGCGAACAGCGCCACGACACTCACGCGCATCGTCCACCTCCGGGGCGCCCACCTGGGAGGGTGGACACCCCGAATGCTTCCACTTCGGTCCGACATGGCATCGGCAGTCGGATGCCACCGCGCAGCGGTCTCAGGGGAACGTCACGTTGCCCAGTGTGACGGTGCGCGGTCCGTCCTCCCAGAGCTTCAAGGAGAACGGCCCCTGGACACTGGCCTTCGGGGCCTCGGCCTCGACCACGATGCTTCGGGCCGCATCCAAGGGACTGGATGGCTGCTGCCAGATGCGAAGCACCTTCAACTCCGCTCCGCTCTTGCCTCGAAGTGTCGCCCCCTTCGGGCTCCAGGGCCGCGCACCCGCCTTCGTCACCAGATTGACCACGACGGCAACCGCCTTCTTGGCGCGGTATGTGGTGACGGAGGTCGCCTCCAGGGCATTTCCAGAAGAGGGAAGGATGTCCTTGGTCACGACGCTCCCCGACACACCGTTCTCATCCAGGGCTCCGGTGGAGAGGAGCCCCGCCAGCCCGGCTGGGGCTTCATGCTCGGCCACCAACCGTGAGTTCTCATCCCGGCAGCGCTCCAGCTCCGCACGGAGCTCCCGGGCCTCTTGTTGATAGGTCTCGATCGTCCGCTTCCCGCGAAAGACTTCAACGAGGGGGTCCGCCTTCGCGGGATGCACCCGGAGGAGAAAGGAAGCACTGACGGGGGCCGCGCCATCCCTGAAGCGCACGACGAGCCGGAAGTGCTCGCCAGGGGTCACACGTGAAGACGGAACCAGGCGGAGGGTGGCCTGACCGATGTCCACCAGCGAGAATCGCTCCCGTCCTTCCAGTTCGATGCCGTCACGCATCAGGTCCGAGTCGAAATAGAGCCCCGTGGAGAGACCTGCGCTGACCGCGACTTCCGCGCTGGATGGACTCCCGTCTGGGGGCAGCTCGATGCGCCGGGCGCCCGGCACGGAGGCCGGGCTCTCGGATTGTGCGAATGCTGCCGCGCTCGCGAACAGGAGCGCCAGGAGGACAACCGTGGATGTAGAGGGCACTTGGCGGCGTCTCCCAGGCAAGCCTGCTACTCGAACTCCTCCACCGCCTTCACTCGCACCGTGGTGAAGACCCGGGCGCTCGACGGTGAGTCGTCTCCAGGCTCCCTCTCCATGCCCCGGCCTCCCCCCTCTGTGAAGACCTCCAGACACACGGGAAAGCTGTCGCCTGGCTTGGTTACCGCCCAAGTCAGGCGCCCATAGACGCGATCCCTCACGATGAGCCGGCCTGACAGTGCCGTCCCGCTGTGCAGGCTTCCCACCCTTTCGGCCAGGACAAATTGGGCGGGGCCTTCGGACACCGACATGATGCGCGGCCGCGAGAAGTCGAAGGCCGCGATGTATTGCTCCCCCATTTCGATGCCCCGTTCCTGCATGGCCTTCACCGCTCCAATAGGGCAGGGCTCGGGCGGTGGTGGAGGACGCACCTGCGGGCCGGGGCAGCCCATCAAGGCCGTGCAGGCCGCCGTGCCCGCCGCGCGGGTCATGACGCTCCGGACTTTCCTCGCGGGCTTCGAGGGGAGCGGAAGGGAGGGAGTCTCTGGCGTCTGCGTCGTCACGGTGGCTGGGACCTCCTGGTGCGTCGCTTGAAGGGCGACGGCCGCGGCGGTGGCCTCTGGCCCGCTGGGAGCCGCAGCCCGGTCAGATTGAGGCGACTTGTCAGTGGGCGCTACTTCCTGACGAAGCGTGACTGCCTCGGGAAAAGGCGAAGTCCCACGCATCCGCACGGCTCCTGCCGCGACCATTGCCAGGACCATGGCCATCGCGGTCCATGCTCGGAAGGCTCGCGGTCTCGCCCTCACCGGTGTCGGGGCTCTGGCAGGCCCCGGGGGCCCCTCCGGCTCCGCGCGCGCTCCCCGCCGGGGCCGGTGCCTCGGCCGGTTCAGCCACTTCTCGAAGCTGTCCTGCTGGCTCTCCGTCGTCGCGGTGTCCTCGCCGAACGCGTCGCACAGCGGCACGTCCCACGCCGCGTCCGCGCTCCGCAGCGCCTCCTCCAGCGCGGCGATGACGGCGAGCGCATCCGGCGTGCGCGCTTCGGGCGCCTTCTCCAGGAGCCCCATGCACACGCCGCTCAGCGCCCGTGGCACGCGCTCGTTCTCCTCGCACGGTGGCGTGGGCGTCTGGGTGAGCACGGCCTCGATGAACGCCGCGTCGTCCTCGCCATCGAAGGGCTTGCGTCCCGTGAGCAGCCAGTAGAGGACGACGCCCAACGCCCACAGGTCATCCGGCGCGCTCGCCACGTAGCGGGCCCCCGGGGTTCGCGCGTGCTGCCGGAAGTACCGCCACGCTTCGGGGGCGCGGTACTCCGGCGTGCCCGGCGGAAGGATGTCCTCCGTCAGCCCTCGCGCGCCCGAGTAGTCGCCAATCCCGAAGTCCACCAGCTTGGCCAGGCCGTCCGAGCCACGCACCATGACGTTGGCCTCCTTCACGTCCCGGTGCAGCACCCCCGCCGCGTGCGCCGCGCTGAGCGCCCGCGCCACGTCCAGCACGGCTCGCGCCACCTGCCGCGCGGACGGGTTCTCCTCGTCGGCCCAGGCGTCCAGCCGGCGTCCGTCCACGTACTCCATGACGATGACCGCGAAGCGCGGCTCGCCCGGCGGCCACAGCCCGTAGCCCTGGAGGCCCACGACGTGGGGGTGACGCAGCTTCAGGAGGATGGAGACCTCGCGCTCCACCCGCTCCCCGACGCGCGGCAGGTGCAACAGCTTCAGCGCGAAGGGCTGGCCCGCGTTGCGCGCGAGGTACACCGTGCCGAAGCCGCCTTGTCCCAGCTGGCGCTCCACCGTGTAGCCCAGCACCTCGGCCCCGGGCACCAGGATGGCGGGAGGTGGTTTCAAGGCGTCCTCACTTCAGGCTCCCGTGGTACGTGCATGCGGTCTTTTCCCCGCGAGGGCCGCACGCGCTCCGGGGGCGAGGGCCCGGGGCGGACGTCTCGGATACGCTGCGCGCCCTCCATGAATGAAGAACTCGGCATCACCATTGGCATGGCGGCGCGCGCCGCCCGCGAGCATCTGGGACTGACGCAGGCCGAAGTCGCCGAGCGCATTGGACTGGTGCACCCCGTCTACAGCCGCCTGGAGCGCGGCAAGATGTTGCCCAGCGTCCCGTCCCTCTACCGCCTCTGCCAGGAGCTGCGTGTCTCCCCCGAAGCGATGCTGGGCCTGACGCCGGAGGGGGACGTACGCAAGAAGGGCCGGAAGCCCGCGCCCCAGGAAGACAGCGACGCGCCGGACCTGCGGCGCCTGCTGCACCTGGCGCGCAAGCTGGACGCGGAGAAGCTGGACGCCCTTCTGCACGTCGCCTCCGTGCTGGCGCGCTGAAGGCGCTACTTCTTCCCCAGGCCCACCAGTTCGTGTTCCTCCAAGCCCTCCGGGAAGAGGCCGCCCTCGCCAAACTCCACCACGTCCCGGAGCACGCTGCCGTCCGCCAGCAGCCGTGCGGCTTCGTTGGCGACCTCCTGGCGTCCGTAGCCTGGGTGCCGCCTGACGAGCGCCGCGCGAAGGACGTCACGCAGCTCCGCCGCCGTGGCGATCCGCTCCTCGGGTTTGGAGCGCAGGGCCGCGTGCAGCAGTCGCTTCACGTCCGGCGAGAGCCGCTCCACCGCCGCCTCGACCTCGGCGGGGCCGAAGTTGGCCAGCAGCACCCGCATCTGCGTCAGCGGCAGCGAGGGAAGGGTCTCCACCCGCAGCGGGTTCAGGCCGAAGGGTGGCCGGGGCACGTCCTGCACGTCGAAGGGATGCTTGCCGGTGAAGAGCTCCACCAGCAGCACGCCCAGGCTGAAGACGTCGGAACGCGGCGTCAGCGGCAGCCGCTCCAGGTATTCGGGTGAGGCATAGGCGACGTCCCCCCGGACGAGGTTCGCGGGCGACTCCTCGCGTCCAATCACCACCGAGTAGGCCGCGCCGAAGTTCACGAGCTTCACCTCGCCGTGCGCTCCCACGTAGACGTGCCGGGGGTTGACGTCGCGGTGGATGATTCCCAGGGGCTTGCCCGTCTCGTCCTTCAGCGTGTGCGCATGGTGCAGCGCCTCGGCGAGCTCCGCCCCCACGTAGAGGGCGAAGGCCTCGGAGACCGGCTGGCCGCGCGCCACGCTCGCGCTCACCAGCGTCTCCAGCGAGGGGCCGTCCACGTACTCCATGACCACGTGCAGCGCGTCCCGGTGCACCTTGCGGTGGAACACCTGGGCGATGGCGGGGTGATGGAGGCGGAAGGCCAGCTGGATCTCCTCTCCCAGGCGCGTGCGGCGCAGCGTGGTGGAGGGATTGGCCAGCCGCCGCACGAAGCAGAGCCCGGGCAGGGTGTCCCGGCGCTCCGGGAAGCGGCGGGCGAGCATCAGCAGCTCCCCTGTCTGCATCCGCACCAGCTCGCGAATGGCCTCGTAGCGAACGCCGTCGATGGTGAAGAGCGGCCGGGGCTGGCCGGGCGTGGCCAGGAAGGCACCGAGGCGCGCTGCAGGTCCGGGGCGCACCGGCCCGCCGGCAGGGGTGGACGTGGACATGACTCCTCGGGGGCCAGGGTTCGGCGCGACGGCGCCGCCCGGGAGTCTGGGCATGGTGGACCTGAAAAGTCCACATCACTTGGACTTTAAAGGTGAAGTCCGAGAGAGAGGCCCGGGCCCGCCGGGCGTGCTTTCCGCCAGACCAGTCCGACAGTCGGACAGGTTCGTGCCGCATGAAGCCGCAGGCAGCGACAGTCCGTGGAGTTCGGCGTGGCGGTCCCCTGGAGGCTCCGCGCGGGCGGCGAGCGAGACGTGGGCGTGAGGGGGATGCTGACCTGGCAGGGCGGTGGGGCGGAGCAGGTGGCTTCGCTCAGCTCTCCGTGAACTTCAGGTTCCCTGACCTCCACTCACTGAGCGTCATCTCGGCGTCGAGCCTCACCACGCCTGCGGGGCCCTGGGACAACCGCTCCCGTTCCGCTTCCGCGAGCACGGGGGCGAACTCCAGGGCATGGGATGCAGCCCAGAGGCGCACTCGAGGGTTGCTGTCTTGCAGCAGTCCCGTGAGGGCCGAACGTCCATCCTCTCCCCGGGTGCGCAGCTCCCGCCCTGCTGCGTTGAGCTTGTCGTATTGCGCGTTGGCCGCTCGGTGAGCGCCTTCAATGGACGCCTGTCCGTGCAGCTCCGCGGCCTTCGCGAAGGCTGCCACCAGTTCATGAATGGACGCCTGCTTCATCGATTCATGCTTCATGGAGTGGCCCCGCGAGGCGGATGGGTCGCCCTACCAGGCGCACCACCTCCGCGACCTCAAGCATGGAGGCAATCCCACCGATTGGGACAACATCATTCCCTACCCCAAGGACATTCACGAGACGCTGTTGGGGCTCTACAACCAGTGCTACGCGGGCCAACCCCCATGGACGACCGCAGGGGCGAGCTACCCCTACGGAGAGTAGTCATATGCCGACGATGACCGAGCTGCTGGAAGAGGTGTCACGGCGCCATTTCCCCAATCCTCCGGCGACGCCCGCTCACATTGCAGCGTTCGAGGCCCGGATGG
Organism: Corallococcus exercitus; assembly: GCF_042231735.1. Taxonomy (GTDB): domain Bacteria; phylum Myxococcota; class Myxococcia; order Myxococcales; family Myxococcaceae; genus Corallococcus; species Corallococcus exercitus_B. The sequence goes on along the minus strand of NZ_CP102577.1, from coordinate 5,507,245 downwards.
GATGGGCGCTGGATCCGGACCTGCGTGCGTTCTATCTGCACTGCGATGGCGCGAAGCTGTTCGACCGCATCGACCCGGACTTCCATTTCCTCCCGCTGGCGATGATCCGGCGCGCGCGGGTGGTCATGCTCCAGGACGACAGCGACAAGTCCGGGCCCGCGTCGTGGTACGCGACGTGCGCACTCCAGGACAGCAATTACATCCTCGTGGACGTGGGCCAGCAGCACGGCGGCCGGTATCCCATCATCGACGGCTACCGCGAGGGATTCCCGGACCCGTACTACAGCACCCGGATCGCGGCCTCGTTCTCCGAGTTCCTTTCCGGGGCTCTCCGCTCCGAGCGGCGCTGGTTCTGGCTCAAGACCGGGGAGTAGGGCTTCAGAGCGACGGCGCGAGCAGCACGACGGAGTAGCCCACCGCCGTGCGCGCGCCGGGGTTCTCGTATGAGTGCTTCTGGTCGCCCCGGAAGACGACGACGTCTCCGGCTTCGAGGACGAAGCGCTCTCCACTGGCCACCAGTGCCAGGGTTCCGGACTCACAGGCCAGGTACTCGCGCGTGCCCGGCGTGTGGGGCACTCCGGTGATGCGCGCCCTGGCTGGCAGCTCCAGCCGGTCGAACTCCATGCCCGGCAGCGGATCCGGCAGCAGCTTTCGCAAGAACGCCGCGCCTCGCTGGCGCACGGGCAGGCTGTCTCGCCGGTAGTGCCGGGCGCTCGCCTTGGGCCGGGCCAGCAGCTCCTCCAGGGACACCTGCAGCGCCCCCGCCACCCGGTGCAACACCGACAGCGTCGGGTTCGCCGCGCCGGACTCCAGATGCGCCCAGGTGGCCCGGGGCACGCCCGCCAGCTTCGCCAGCTGCACCTGCGTGGCCCCTCGCGTCTCCCGCAGGGTCCGCAGGTTGCGCGCCAGCCTGCCCGGAAGGTCCTCTTCGCTCATGCGCTGGCATTCTGCCAACGCATTGGCGTTCCTTCCATCCCGTCAGAGCCCCTCGGCTATCCCTTCTTCCCAAGGAGGAGCAAGCCATGGACATGCATGACCAGGCAGTGCTGGTGACGGGTGCGAGCCGGGGGCTGGGCCGGGCCCTGATGGAGGCCTTCGCCCTGAAGGGCGCCCGGGTGGTGGGCGTCGCGCGCGACGCGAAGGCTCTGGACGCGGCGGTGGCGCCCTTGAAGGCCCGGGGGCTGGCGGTGCACGCGCTCGCCTTCGACGTGGGGGACAAGCAGGCCATCTACCCGCTGGTGGGCGCGGCCACCGCGCTGGTGGGCCCGCTGGACGTGCTGATCAACAACGCGAGCACCCTGGGCCCCACGCCGCTCCCGCTCCTGCTGGACACGGCGTGCGAGGACGTGTCGCAGGTGCTGGAGGTCAACCTGCTCGGGCCCTTCCGGCTGACGAAGGCCGTGGCGGGCAGCATGGTGGTCCGGGGCCGCGGCCTCATCCTCAACGTCACCTCCGACGCCGCCGTGTCCGCCTATCCCCGCTGGGGCGCCTACAGCGTGTCGAAGGCGGCGCTCGAACACCTGACGCGCATCTGGGCCGCGGAGTTCGAGGGCAGCGGCGTGCGCCTGCTCACCGTGGACCCCGGTGACATGGACACGCGCATGCACGCCGAAGCGCTCCCGGACGCCGACCCCGCGACGCTGGCGAAGCCGGAGGACGTGGCCGCGCGCATCCTCGCGCTCGTGGAGGCCCGCGACACCGCCTCCGGTCAGCGCTTCGAGGCCGCGAGATGGGAGGCCGCATGAACGCCGCCCGCTGGCCCCGGGAACGCCCCGACACCGCGAGGCTCCTGCACGTCGAGCCCCGCCGCGAGCGCTTCACCGACACCGTCGCCTCGGAGCTGCCCCAGCTCCTGCGCGAAGGCGACCTGCTGGTGATGAACGACGCGGCCACGCTGCCTGGCTCGCTCACGGGCCGCACCGGCGCGGGCGCGCCCATCGAGCTGCGCCTGCTCTCCCACGAACCGGACGACACCTGGACGGCCGTCCTCTTCGGCGCGGGCGACTGGCGCCGGCGCACCGAGGACCGGCCCCCACCGCCCGAGCTTCCCGTGGGCGCGCGTCTGGAAGCCGGCGGGCTCACCGCGCGGGTGGTGGAGGTGCTGCCGCCCTCACCGCGGCTCCTGCGCGTGGCCTTCGACCTGAGGGGCGCGGCGCTCTGGCAGGCCCTCTACACGGCGGGCCGTCCGGTGCAGTACGCGTACACGGCGGGACCGCTGGCGCTGTGGCACGTGCAGACGCTCTACGCCGCACGTCCGTGGGCCGCGGAGATGCCCTCCGCGGGCCTGCCCCTCACCGCGTCCGTGCTCCTTCAGATGAAGGCGCGCGGCGTGCGCTGGGCGTCCCTCACGCACGCGGCGGGCCTCTCCTCCACGGGGGACGCGGCGCTGGATGCCGTACTGCCCCGGCCCGAGCGCTCGGACATCCCCGAGCGCACCGTGGCGCTGGTGGAGGAGACGCGCGCGAAGGGCGGACGCGTGGTGGCGGTGGGCACCACCGTGGTGCGCGCGCTGGAAGGCCGCGCGACGCAACACGGGGCATTGGTGCCGGGCGAGGCCGTGACGGACCTGCTGCTCGGGCCCGGCTACGTGCCCCGGGTGGTGCACGGGCTGCTCACCGGCGTGCACGACCCGGGGAGCAGCCACCATGCGCTGCTCCAGGCCTTCGCGCCGCTGCCGCTGTTGCAGCGGGCCTCGGCGCACGCGGAGGGCGCGGGCTACCTGGGGCACGAGTTCGGCGACACGTGCCTCATCCTGGATTCATGACGCACGTCACTGGAGGGTGACGCCCGGCTCCAGCTCCACCTTCACCCAGCCCGGCTTGCGCAGGTCGAAGTTGCGGTACGCGTCGATGGCGGAGGCCATGGACTTCACGTGGCTCAGGATGGCCGTGGGGTCCACGGTGCCGGAGCGCACCAGCTCCAGCAGCTTGGGGATGTACTTGCGGTGGTTGCAGTTGCCCATGCGCAGGGTGAGGTTCTTGTTCATCGCCTCGCCAATGGGGAACGCGTTCATCGTCTGCGGATACACGCCGATGATGGACAGCGTGCCGGCCTTGGCCAGCCCCTGCACCGCCCACTGCGCGGCCTGGGACGGCGCGTCGCCGGGCACCCAGTTGGCGCCGTCCGGCTTCTGCTTGGGAGCGACCTGCTCCACCTCGCGCTTGAACTCGGGCTTCTCCGCCTTGGCCTTCTTGGCGGCCGGGCCGTGGTGCGCGTGCTGCGCGTCCACGCCCACCGCGTCGATGGCGCGGTCCACGCCGATGCCGCCGGTGAAGCGCTTGAGCGTCTCCACCGGGTCCTCCTCCTCGAAGTTGATGACCTCCGCGCCCTGGGCCTTCGCGAGCGCCAGCCGGTCCTCGTGGCTGTCGATGGCGAAGATGCGGCCCGCGCCCAGCAGCTTCGCGCTCACGATGGCGAACAGGCCCACCGGCCCGCAGCCGAACACCGCCACGGTGTCACCCGGCTTGATTTCCGCCATCTCCGCGCCGAAGTAGCCCGTGGGGAAGATGTCGGAGACGAGGATGGCCTGGTCGTCGGTGACGCCGTCGGGCACCTTCACCATGGTGACGGCCGCGAACGGGATGCGCGCCTTCTCCGCCTGCATGCCGTCGAAGGGGCCCGTCATCTCCGGGCCGCCGAAGAAGGCGGTGCCCGCGTCGGGGCCGTTGGGGTTCGCGTCGTTGCATTGGGCGTAATAGCCCGCGCGGCAGTATGAGCAGTTGCCGCACCCGATGGTGGAGCAGATGACCACGCGGTCACCCACGTTGAAGTTGCGCACGTCCTTGCCCAGCTGCTCGATGACGCCCACGCCCTCGTGGCCGAGGATGGTGCCGGGCTTCATGCCGGGCATGGTGCCGCGGATCATGTGCAGGTCCGTGCCGCAGATGGCGCTGGCGGTCAGCTTGATGATGGCGTCCGTGGGCTCCTTCAGCTTCGGCTCCGCGACGTCGTCCAGCCGGATGTCCCCAATGCCGTGGAAAACGACTGCCTTCATGTTCCGCTCCTTGCCCCCGCCAGGGCCTTGAAAGACGTGAAGGCCCACGGCGCCTTGCTGAAGGCACACGGGACCCGTTCGTCTGGACTCTGGCCACGGCGATGGAGCCGGGCAGGACTGGCGCCGCGCTCCCTCCGTCGGAGGGCGGGCGGGGAGGCAGTGGCCCTAGCGGCCGGTCGAGTGGACCTGGAACGCGAGCCGCTTGCCGAAGACCTTGCGGAACTGGGCCACTTCGCGCTCGGCGTTCCACAGCTCCAGGTCGAGGGGCTGGCGGGCGTGCAGGTGCAGCGTCACCGCCTCGCGGCCATCCGTCACCTTGAAGTCGCGGATGGGCTGGTGGTGGCTGTGGTCCAGCGCGTTCGCCAGGCGCAGGAGCGTGGCCAGCTTGCGCACGCGGCGCGCCTCGGACGGGGTGAGCCCGGCCATGCCGGAGTGGGACAGCTCCGGCTGCGAGCGCCGGTGGTAGCGGGCGACGCGCGCGATGATTTCGCGCTCGCGGTCCGCCAGGCCCGGGATGTCCGCGTTGTGGATGAGGTAGTACGTGTGGCGGTGGTGGCGCTCGTAGCTGACCGCCGTGCCGATGTCGTGCAGGAGCGCGGCGACCTCCAGGTGCGGGCGCACGGACAGGGGCAGCTGGTGCAGCGCGGCCAGGCTGTCGAAGAGGGCCAGGGACAGGCGGGCCACCTGACGGGCGTGCTTCTCGTCGAAGCGGAAGCGCTGGCCCATGACGAGGGCCGCGTCCGCGAGGCTGTGGTCCTCGCGCGACTCGTCCTGGCGGTAGAGCAGGTCCACCAGCAGGCCGTCGCGCAGGCCGCGGTTGACGACGCTGACGGACTCCACGCCCAGGTGGCGCGCGACGCCCTCCAGGATGACGGCGCCGGAGACGATGATGTCCGCGCGGCGCGGGTCGAAGCGCTTGCGGCGGCGCTCCGGCGGCATCTTCGCCAGGGTCTCCACGGTCTGGGTGAGCTGGCGCACGGTGGCGTTGCCTCCGTTCTCCGCGGACGCGAAGCCCACCACGGCGCCAATGGTGCCGGACGAGCCCAGCGCCACGCGGGGCAGGGCGGGGAGCTTCTCCGGGAGGGTCTTGTGGAGGACCTCGTCCACGAAGCCGCGCATCAGCCGCAGCTGCTTGGGCGTCACGGCGCGCGCGGTGTCGAACACCTCCGTGAGGCGCACGGAGCCCAGCGCGAGGCTCCAGAGCTCGTCGGGCTTCTCGCCGGTGGCGATGGCGACCTCGGTGCTGCCGCCGCCGATGTCCACGAGGAGCGAGCGGGTGTTGGCGGGCTTTCGGTGCAGCACGCCCAGGCAGATGAGGCGGGCCTCCTCCTTGCCGCTGACGACCTCCAGCTCCAGGCCGGCCTCCTCGTGCACGCGGCGCACGATGTCCTGGCGGTTTCGGGCCTCGCGCAGGGCGCTGGTGGCGACGGCGCGCACCTGGGCCTTGTGGCGGCGGCAGAGGGCGGCGTAGCGGCGCAGGGTGGACAGGAGGCGGTCGGCCGTCTCCTGGGGCATCTCGCCGGTGGTGAAGACGCCCTCGCCGGGGCGGATGGGGTCCCGCTCCTGGTGGAGGGTTTCGAGCGAGCCCTCGGCGTCCGGGCGGGCCAGCTCCAGGCGCACGGCGTTGGTGCCCACATCAATGGCGGCGAGGACGGGAGGCTGGGTCGGGCGGGCAGGAAGGGCCATGGGCTCGCGGACGGAAACGCCTGGGAGGGGCACGGTCCTTCCGGGCCGTGCCCCTCCGGGTGGGGGCGGTTCCTAGCGTAGCCGTGTGACAGCCGTATGGCGCCGGAGAAGATGGGGCATCAGGGGGCCGTGCTTCCGGCGGCGACGTCGCTGTCGGCGCGGATGCGGCGGGAGCGTTCCATCAGTTCGCGCCAGTTGGCCTCGTACTGCTCGCGGACCGTCTTCCAGGCGTGCCCGTGGGCGTGGCGCAGGTTGTTCAGCAGGTCGCCGGCGTTCTTCAGGCCGCGTTTGATGAAGTCGAGCTCCTCGCGGGTGAGGAGCGAGTCCTCGGCGGTGGCGCGCCTGCGGGCGGCCTCCCAGCGGTCCACCTGGGCGCTCAGCTCGCGCACTTCGGCTTCGCGTTGACGGCGGTAGGCGGCGCGGAGTTCTTCCCACCGGGTGCCGGCGCGGTCGAGGTGTTCATGGAAGCGGCGGCGGGCATTCTCCGCGCCGCCCTTGAGGCGCTCCCAGTCGCGCTGGTCGGCGCGGCGGAGCGCCTGGAGCTCGCGGTTGACGTCGTCGTTGAACCCGCGGACGCCAGTGAGGACGTCGAGTGTCTCCTCGTTGTCGGCGAGCTCCGCCTGGGCTTCGATTTCGCGGAAGCGAGCGGTCGCCTCGCGCTGCTCGGCCTCCATCTTCTGGATGTATGCGTCCTGTTCCGTCATGGCGTCCTCCCCAGGCACGTTGGATGGGAGAAGCATGGGAACGCCCGCGAGGCGGTGCAGGGCGGAGGGGAACGGGAGGCGGAGCGCTCAGTCGAGGAAGCGGCGCTGCCAGCGGCGTTGCTCGGGAGATGACGCCTGGTACAGCCAAGGCTCAAGCACGCGCGCGAGCTCCCGGTAGGCGGGCAATGTCTGTCCTTGCTCGGTGTCACCAGCTTCAGGAAAGGGGCCCAGTGTGACGACAGCCCGGTCCGGTCCCAAAGCCTGCACGGTGGTGTCCGGCGAGTGCAGCCTGGAGCGCAGGGAGTCGATGCCGCCCAGTTCATTGAGCATGGGAGGACCCAGGAAGTTCATCCATGCCGGGGCGCGCACGCGGGTGCCCAGCTCCCGGGCCACATCGTCCAGGCTGATCACGTCCATGGCCGGATAACGGAAGCTCAGTGCCTTCATCTCGTCACGGACGACAGAAGCCTGGGGCAATCCGTTGAATGACAGGCCTGCATGACCTGAACCGAAGGGCAGTGAACCCGCAATCTCAAGCGCCAGCGCTCGAAAGCGCTCGGGACCCTGTGCTTCCAGGAACTTCGTCGGGAAGGTCATCAGCAGGGCGCTGACGGAGTCCGGCCAGTAGGAGTCTTCGAGGCGTCCCACGTACTGGAACCGGAATCGATGACGCGTCGTGGATTCACCTGGGGCGGAAGACCCCACCATGTGGACCCGACTGCCGAACTCCTCATGGAGTTCCTGTTGGATGAAATCCCATCCCGCCGCGTCGAGAGACTGCCACTGACCGTCGGGGTCCACATAGAAACTCAGGGACTCCCTTCCAATGGCATGGAGGTAGATGTCGAGAGCCCGCTGGATGTGGGGCTTCAATGTTTCATGTGCATGCGGCAGGAAGAGACAGAGCTGGAGTCCGTCTCGCACGACGAGGAGCTTCTCGTCGAAGTCGCCGTTCACATGGAGGCGAATGTGTGGGATTGATTGCGTCATTCGAAGATTCCAAGTCTGGGGACGACGCGGAGGACCTGCCTGGTGCCCAGGCGGAATGCCTGCATATAGCTTTCTTTCTGGGTCGGCCCGCTCAATGAAGAACCTCCTGAGCGCCATTCAGGTGGCTCCGAGACGTTCGTACAGGGGAACTTGAAGTCGTAGACGACACTGACTTGTAGCGGATCACCCGTGTGGATGACGAAATCTGGCGTCAGCGTGCCCTTCAGTTCATGCCGGAAACGGGGCTGCTTGAGCAACTGGACCTCTTCTTTACCGAGGAGTGTGCTGGTGCCTGTACGCCGGTCGAACCGGTAGGTCGGCTCAATGCTGAAGCGGCCCGGCATCATCGAGTCAAACTTCCGCTCGACACACTCCAGCGCCACGGCATGCATCTGGTTCCCCAGCCAGATGGCGCGGCTGACGGACTCACCCTGCGCGTTGCGCACCTGCTCCTTGCATTGCATAGGCGTGGGGCTTCGCCCCTCGTGCTCGCGAAGCAGCACCGCTGACCGCGCCTGTTCCGCGCACTCCTTCAGCACGGACTCCACCGCCCGCTTCGCGTCCTCGTCCAGCATCGCCCGGGCCCCGGCGACCACCACCGCCACCTCCGCCGCGCGGACTCCCGGGAGCACCGACTCCGCCCCGGTGCACAGCGCCGGCTGGGTCCGGCAGGTGTTCGACACCGAATCGAAGCTCCGCTGCGCATACGTGCCCTGCCGCGGGCCGGCGCAGCCGCCCAGCCCCACCGCCACGAACACCCACAGCCAATCCGTCCAGCGTCCCAGGCCCATGTCCCCATCCTGCCAGTCCACGCTCGGCAGGTAGGCACCCTGGCGTGAGACAGCGACACCGCGCCTTTCCATCACACCTGTGCGAACCCACCCCGTGAAGGAGGGCCCATCGACGCATGAGACGTGAATCGGTACCCTGCGGCCCCGTGACCGCCGCCGCCGAGAAATCCGAGAGACTTCGTCACCGCAAGATTGGCGCCTGCCGCGTGCTCGGCGAGCTGGGCCGGGGCGGCATGGCACTGGTGTACCGCGGCCTGCACGAGCTGCTTCAGCGCGAGGTCGCCATCAAGGAGCTGCTCCCCGAAGGCCAGCGCGACCAGGAGGCCCTGTCCCGCTTCCGCCGCGAGGCCCTGGCGCTCGCCGCCTTCCGCCACCAGAACATCGTCACCCTCTATGACCTGGTGGAGAAGAACGACAGCCTCTTCATGGTCATGGAGTACGTGGACGGCCCCACCCTCCACGGCCTCATCAAGGACGGCCCGCTCCCCCCGGACGTCGCCGCCGTCATCGGCGCGCGCATCGCCAGCGCGCTCGACCACGCCCACTTCCGCCGCATCATCCACCGCGACCTGAAGCCCGCGAACGTCATGCTCACCAAGTCCGGTGAGGTGAAGCTCATGGACTTCGGCATCGCCAAGGACGTCAGCCTGGAGGCCCTCACCCAGCAGGGCATGGCCGTGGGCACGCCGTCGTACATGTCCCCGGAGCAGGTGACCGGCGCGCCCATCGACGCGCGCACCGACATCTTCTCCCTGGGCGTGCTCCTCTACGAGGCCCTCTCCGGCACGCGCCCCTTCGTGGGCAAGACGGCCGGCGAGGTCTTCGCCCGCATCCGCGACGGCAAGTTCATCCCCCTCCAGAAGGCCGCGCCGAACGTGCCGCCACCGCTCGCGCGCATCGTGAAGCGCGCGCTGTCGGTGAAGCCGGAGGCCCGCTTCCCGGATGCCGCGGCCATGCGCCGCGAGCTGGACCTGTTCCTCGCCCACGAGGTGCGCGTGTCCCACCCCGCGCTGCTCGTGGCCTTCCTGCGCTACCGCGAGAAGCTCACCGAGACCGAGGCCCTGGCCCACCTCACCCAGCAGGAGCTGGGCGTGCTGGACGTCTTCGCCTCGAAGAAGCCCGTGCGCGCGCCGAGCAAGCTCAAGTGGGTGCTGGCCGCGCTCGCCGCGGGCACCGCCGCGGCCGGCACCGGCCTCTACCTGTCCCAGTCCCAGTGGGCGCCGCTCCTGGAGCAGCTCACCCGCTGAGGGAAGGGCCTCAGGCCTGCTGCTTCTTGTCGTGCGTGACGGTGACGATGGTCCCGATGCCGCCGCGCACGAAGAAGTCGCCCACCACCGTGAGCTTGCGCGGCTGGATGGCCTTGATGATGTCGTCCGCGATGGTGTTGGTCACCTTCTCGTGGAAGGCGCCCTCGTTGCGGTAGGACCACATGTAGAGCTTCAGGCTCTTGAGCTCCACGCACAGCTGATCCGGCACGTACTTGATGGTGAAGCGCGCGAAGTCCGGCTGGCCCGTCAGCGGGCACAGGCAGGTGAACTCCGGCACGTCGAAGGCGATTTCATAGTCGCGATCGGCGGCGGGGTTGGGGAAGGTCTGGATTTCCTTGGACGGCTTGGAGGACATGCGCTGTCGTCTAGCACACGTTCGGCGCGTGTCACCGCCCTCCCCAACGTCGCCTCCCCGGCTGCCTGGCCCAGGGCTCTGTTCGGGGGCCAACGTGCCAGGACCCTCCAGGACAGGAGAACGTCGGGGGGTGGTTGGCGATCATGCTCGGGGATTCCTATCTCCCTCCGGCGACCCCTGAAGCCAAGCGCGTCCCGCCCCTTCCATGCTGCCACCCAACGACGTCGAGGATGTCCTCTCGTGCCTGCCCCAAGCGCTCCTGCGCGTGGGGCCCGACCTGCGCGTCCAGTGGTGCGACGAGGGCTTCGCGGCCAAGACGGGCGTGACGCTCGCTCCGGGCGGCACCCTGCTGGACGCCCTGGAGCCCGGCCGCAGCCTGGAGGCCCTGGCGCGCGCCATCCGCGATGGCCGGGTGCACTCCGGCCACGTCATCACCCGCGCGCTCCGGCAGGTGCGTGTGCAGGTGAAGCCCACCCACACGAACGGCTCGGCCGGGGCGTGGCTGGTGGTGGAGCCGTCCGGTGTGGACGACGAGGGCGCGTTTTCACAGGCCGTGCGGGAGATTGCCCGCGCGGTGGGTGAGTCGCTGGAGGTGGACCGCGTCTGCTCGGCCGCCGTGGTGTCGCTGGTGCGGTGCGCCCAGGTGCGCCGCGCGGAGGTGTTCCTCTACGAGGAGGACGACGCGACGCTCAAGCGCATGGCGGTGTCGGACCTGGAGGGCCTGGACGCGCCCCAGGACGTGTTCGACCCGTCGGAGGACCCCTACCGGCAGGCCCTGGCCCTGCGCCAGCCGCAGCTGGGCATCCAGCGAGGCTACGGGGACGCGGTGGGCTCCGTGTTCGCGGCGGTGCCGCTGTGCGCGCCGCGCCGGACGGTGGGCCTGCTGCTCATCTACAAGGAACAGGGCGCTTCGTTCTCCGTGCGCGAGCTGGAGATGTGGAGCGCGGCGGCCAGCCAGCTGGCGGTGGCGGTGGAGAACGCGCGCCTGCTGCGCGAGGCCCAGGCGGCCCTGCGCGTGCGCGAGGAGTTCATGTCCATCGCGTCGCACGAGCTGAAGACGCCGCTCACGCCGCTGAAGCTGGGCCTGTACTCCATGGAGCGCCGCATCGCCTCCGGGCAGCCGGTGTCGCTCGCGAGCGTGCTCAAGTCCAAGCGGCAGGTGGACCGGCTGGCGGGGCTGGTGGAGGACCTGCTGGACGCAAGCCGCCTGGAGCTGGGGCGGCTGGCGCTGGACTCGGCGCCGCTGGAGGTGGGGCAGCTGGTGGCGGAGGTGGTGGACCACTTCCGCCATGCCTTCGAGCGCCCCTTCACGGTGGACGTGCCGCACGACGGCGTCTGGGTGCTGGGAGACCGGGACCGCCTGGAGCAGGTGCTGGTGAACCTGCTGGAGAACGCGCACAAGTACAGCCCGGCGGGGGCGCCCATCTCCGTGAAGGTGGGGCGCACGGCGGAGTCGGCGCGCATCCAGGTGCAGGACCACGGCATCGGGATTCCGGGCGCGGACCAGGCGCTGGTGTTCCAGCGCTTCTACCGGGCGCGCAACGTGTCGCACCGCAACTTCGGCGGGCTGGGGCTGGGGCTGTTCATCAGCCACTCCATCGTGAAGATGCACGGCGGCGCGCTGGCGCTGCGCAGCCGCGAGGGCGAGGGCTCCACGTTCTCGCTGGACCTGCCGCGCATGCCCGCGCACGAGGTGCGCAGGCTGCCCCGGCGCGTGCTGGTGCTGGACGAGGACGTGCACCAGGAGGCCACGGCGGAGCGCACCCTGCGCGCCGAGGGCTTCGAGGTGTTCACCGTGCAGAGCGGCGCGGAGGCCCTGCGCAAGGCGACGCACCTGCCGGTGGACCTCATCGTCCTGTCCACGAGCGCCACGCAGTCCGCGGTGGGCACCTTCCTGGAGACCTTCGCCACGCTGCCTCGCGCGAGGCCGGTGCCCATCCTGCTGGCGGGGGACGAGCGGCCGTGGTGGGCGCAGGAGAGCGCCGCGCTGTGTCCCCGGCACTACCGCCCGGACGAGCTGCTCGCGGGCGTGCGCACCGTGCTCACGCGCGAGAAGCGCCGGACGCTGACGCCGGTGGAGTCGGAGCTTCCGCTCGTCACGCCCGCGTGAGGACGCGGTAGTCCGTGGGGCGGATTCCCGCCTGTTCCAATGCCGCGCGCGAGCGGGCCTCCAGGAAGGTGGCCAGCTCCGCCTCGCGCTGAGCGGCGTAGCGGGTGGTGACGACCTGGGGCAGGTGGCCCGGGTGGCACATCCACTCCGTGACGCCTTCGCCCGGCAGCGCCGCCAGGGCCGCGGAGAAGCGCTCCGGGGTCCAGTACGCCGTTTCGCCGGACTCGCCCACGAAGGCGTCATTCGTGGCCACGCCCCGGGCCCGCAGCGCCCCGCGCATGGCCGCGTCGATGGACCGCACCGGGAGGCCCGCGCGCCTCGCGACGCGTGACAGCCCTTCCAGCACCTGGGGGTGCCGGTGCAGGTGCTTGTGCACGTCCAGGTGCGTGGCGGCCTGGCCCAGCAGCCGCTCCAGCCGCTCCAGCTGCGCGAGCGCCTCCGCCTCCACCACGTCCGCGGGAAGCTCCGCCACGCGAGCTCCGGCGAGGCCTCCGTCCACGGTGCGCCACTCGCGAGGGAAGCCGGGGTCCATGGGGGCGCCCCGGTCCAGGTTCAGGTGCAACCCGATGGCGAGTCCCCGGGCCTGCCGCGCGGCCTGCTCGGAGTTCGGCGCGTTCACCAGGAGCGTGGCGGAGGAGACGACACCCTCGCGCAGGGCCTGGAGGATGCCCCGGGTGATGCCCGGGTCGTAGCCCAGGTCATCGGCGTTGATGATGAGGGCGCGGGCCAGGGTGACGGCCTCCTTCAGGGGCGGGGCCTCGCCTGGAAGAAGCGCCACATCTGCAGGGACGCATCCAGGTCCGGCGTGCCGTCATTGTAGAGCGTCTGGCCGGGCCACGCGTGCTTGCCGCCGGTGACGGTGCACAGGCTCGCGGTGGCGCTCTCCGGCTGGCAGCCCGTATACGCCACGCAGGTGCTGTTGCCCTGCTGATACGTCTGTTGCTGCGGGCCGGTGCAGCCGTTGCGCTCGGCGAAGCGGCGCACGGACTCCGCGGCGGAAGGGTAGGGCTTGCCGCCGAGGACGTTGTCTCCGCCGTCGTAGAGGATGGTCTCGTCGGCGCTGCCGTGGAAGTGGAGCACGGGGATGGGCCGGGACGGGCGGCAGTCCGTCACGCCCAGCATGCCCGACACGGGCGCGATGGCGGCGATGCGCTGGGCGCGCTCACAGGCCAGCCGGTAGGAGAAGAAGCCGCCGTTGGAGAAACCGTTGGCGAAGACGCGGCGCGGGTCCGTGCACACGCGGGTGTCCAGGTCCGCGAGCAGCGCGTCCACGAAGCCCACGTCGTCCACGCCCCCGATTTGCGCCGGGCCACAGCAGGCCTCGCCGTTCCAGCCGCGCGTGTCCGGTTCGCCCCGGCCGTAGACCTCCGGGAAGTTGAGGCCGCGCGGGTACACCGCGATGAAGCCCTCCGCGTCGGCCAGCGTGGAGAAGCCGGTCAGCTGCTCGTGCTCCTGCTCGCTGGAGCCGAAGCCGTGGAAGCTGAGGACGACGGGCGTGGGCTTCGTGGCGTCGTAGCCGGTGGGGACGTGGACGCGGAAGGCGCGGGTGCGTCCGTCGTGCTCGACGGTCCAGTCGTAGGTGCCAGGCGTGACCGTCAGGCCGGAGCAGGCCGTGCGGTCCGCGGGAGCCACGTCACCGGAGGGCGGGTCCGGGAGCACCGTCCCGGCGTCGGTCGGGGTGTCGATGTCGTCCGTGGAGCCGCACGCGGTGGCGGTCAGCAGCAGGCTGGACGCGGCGAGGGCGAGGAAGCGAAGGCGCATGGGGGGAAGCTAGTTCCCCGTGCCGCACTCCGCCGCGAGCGCCTGCGCCCGGTCCGGGAACCTTTCCGCCAGCGTACGTTTCACCTCGGCCACCCCGGCTTCGTCGCCCTCGTGGACGTGGAGTTGGCAACGCGCGGTGAGGGCGCGAGGGTCATCCGGGGCCAGACGCTCGGCCTCGCGGTACTCGCGCTCGGCGCCGCGAAGGTCGCCTTGCCGGAAGAGGACGGCCCCCAGGTAGGAGTGGGCCACCGCGAGCGAGGGGGCCTTCCTCTGTGCGCGCTTGAGCAGGGCGACGGCGTCGTCCAGCTTCTCCTGGCGGAAGCGCACGAAGCCCAGCTCCGCCAGGGACTCGGCGTCGTCGTGCTGGCGCGTCCAGGCGGACAGCACGGTGGCGGCCTCGTCCAGCCGGCCTCCTTGCGACAGGAGCTGTCCGTAGCGGGGGGCCACCTGGGCGGAGCCGGGCGCCTGCGCGTACGCCTTCGCGAGGGCGGTCAGCGCGCCCGGCACGTCGCCCTGGCGGGCGCGCAGCTCGGCCAGGGCCAGCGGCACGCGGACGTCCTTGGGGGCGAGGGCGGTGGCCTCGTCGATGGCGCGTTCCGCGCGCTTGCCCATGCGCAGCTCGGTGGCGGCGCGCGCGGCGAGCAGGTGCGCCTCCGCCTCCTTCGGGAAGCGCGAGGTGTAGGCTTCCGCCAGGGTCAGGGCCTGCGAGTGGGCGCCCGCCTTCAACAGCAGCGTGCCCGCGCGAGCCAGCTCCGCGGCCGTGGCGCGGACATCCTGGTGCAGCCCCTCCAGCGCGGACACCTTCGCCTCCGCGGTCGTGGCGGCCTCGGCGGCGGCGATCCTCGCGGGAGGCGGCGCGTCCGGGCGCCGCAGGTACCACGTGGCCCCCGCGCCCACTCCCCCCAGCGCGAGCACGCCCACGACGATGGCCAGGGCCCGGCGCGACCGGGGCGCCTTGCCCTGGGCGCCCGCCGGGGCTCCGCCGTCCACGGCGCCACGGGAAGCCTTGGCCTGAGGGCCGGTGGGGGCTCCGCCGTGGGCATCACCCGGGGGCGCGGCAGGGAGTTCCGGCGGCGCGGGCCAGGTCTCGCCACCCGCGGGCACGTCGTTGGAGCCTCCGGATGCCACGGGCCCGTTCGCGCCACCCGGGGCCGGGCCTCCAGCCGTCGCGGGCCGGGCGCGCAGCGACACGGTTTGCAGGCCCACGGGCGGAAGGGGGCGGGAGGCCGCCGGAGCAGCGCCCGCCGGAGGCGGCACGGGCCAGGACGGAATGCCCTGCACCCCGAACGGCGGCAGCACGTCCACGGCCTGCGCGCCCTCCGCGCCCGAATTGGAGGGATCCGCGAGCCTCGCGCTGCGCAGCGCCAGCCGCTTCGGGTCGCTGTCCGGTGGGAACAACGTGTCCAGGTACGCGGCCACCTGCGCCGGCGAGGCGACCTCCGCGGGCCCGCCCAGCATCTCGATGGCGGCGATGAACGTCTGCAGGCTGTCGAAGCGCGCCTCCGGATCCTTCGCCAGCGCCATGAGGCACACCGCCTCCAGCGCCTGCGGCACCGACGGGTCGAACGCGGTGGGCGGCTTCGGCCGTCCCTCCGAGATGCGCGTGAGCACCTCTTCGGTGGACATGCCGGTGAAGGGCCGCCGGCCACACAGCTGCTCGTAGAGCATCACCCCCGCGGCGAACAGGTCCGCGCGGTGGTCCACGCTGCGGCCGGCGATCATCTCCGGCGACATGTAGAAGAACTTCCCCTTCAGCGTCCCGGGCTCCGTCCCGGACCCCAGCGCGTCCGCCTTCGCGATGCCGAAGTCGATGACCTTCACCGCGCCGTTCGCGCCGACGTGGATGTTGTCCGGCGTGAAGTCGCGGTGGACGATTCTCAGCGGCCGCCCCGCCTCGTCCACGGCGCGGTGCGCGGCGTCCAGCCCCCGGCACGCGTCCACCAGCACGCGCAGGGTGATGCCCAGGGGGACGCGCTGGCCGCGCTCGGCGGCCTCCTGCCGCACCTCCGCGAACGAGCGCCCCTCCAGGAGCTCCATGGCGATGAAGGGCTCTCCGCCCTCCATGCCCAGCTCCAGGATGGACACCACGTGCGGATGACGCACCTGCGCGGTGATGCGCGCCTCATTGAGGAACATCTGCACGATGCGCCGGTCCGCGACCAGGTGCGGCATCAGCCGCTTCACCGCCACGGCCGGGCCGCGCTGCCCATCCGGGGTGATGGCGCGCGCCAGATACACCTCCGCCATGCCGCCCGTCGCGATGCGCGCGCTCAAGCGGTAGCGGCCTGCCCACGAAACGCCGGATTCCGACACCAAGGTGGCGGCAGTCTACGGGCCCGAGCCCCCGGCGCCCAACGTCCTGACGGTCCGCCTGCCTGCCTGTCCCCATCCTTCCCTCCGGACGCTCCGGGCATGCCCACCGTATTGGGGGGAGCGGGACGACGGGTGTGGGTGCAGGGATGTGTGGACCCGATGACGGAGGACGGGGCGGGAGTGCTAACCTCCCCCGCCTCAAGCGTGACCCCTAAGGGGAGGGGGCCGCCTTCACGAACCTCGCGACCCGTCGCGGATGCAAGGAGAGATGTTGGGCACCGTCCTCAAGGGTGGTTTCGTCGTCGAGCTGGAGCCCGCGTCCGTGGAGCGGGTGGACCTGCGCATCGAGGGTGAGCGCATCGTGGCCCGGGGCGAGGACCTGGCGCCCGGCCCCGACGACGAGGTGGTCGCGCTGTCCGGCAAGCTCGTCTTCCCGGGGCTCGTCAACGCCCACCACCGGCTCGCGAGCGTGCTGTCGCGCGGTCTGGTCCACCCGGCGCCGACGTCCTACCAGGCCCTGCTGGAGCAGGTGCGCTGGCCCTTCGAGAACGCGCTGGACCTGGACGCGGTGCAGGTGGCCGCCACGGCCGGCGGCCTGGAGTCCATCCAGTGCGGCACCACCACCCTGTTCGACCTGCACGCCTCGCCCAAGGCGGTGACGGGCTCGCTGCTGCGCGCGGCGCGCGGCCTCCATGAGGTGGGGGTGCGCGGCGTGCTGTCCTACGCGGTGACGGACCGCATGGGCGCGGTGGGCCGCGAGGAGGGCCTGGAGGAGACGGTCAGCTTCGCGCGCAAGGCTCGGGGCCGCTTCCGCGGGCAGGTGGGCGCGGGCCCCTGCTTCACGCTCGGCGACGACGCGCTCCAGGGCCTGGGCGAGGCGCTCAACACCACCGGCACCGGGCTGCACTTCCCACTCGCCGAGGATCCGCTGGACGAGCGGCTGTCCACCGAGCGCCACGGCAACCCGCCGGTGACGCGGCTGCTCACGAGCAACCTGCTGTCGCCCCGCGCCATGGCGGCGCACGTGGGCCACCTGGCGTGGGCGGACCTGGCGCAGGTGCTGGCCACGGGGACGTGGCTGTTGCACACGCCGCGCTCCAACCAGGGCCTGGAGGTGGGCTACGCGCCCGCGCTGAAGTTCGGGGCGCGCGCGTCGCTGGGCACGGACGGCACGTCGCCGGACCTGTTCGCGGAGGCGCAGGCGGCGTACCTGCGCTCGCGCGAGGCAGGGCAGCCCATCGACGTGCTGCGCTACCTGGCCAACGGCCACCGGCTGGCGTCGCAGGTGTTCGAGGCGGCCATCGGCCCCATGCGCGAGGGCGCGCTCGCGGACCTGCTGGTGCTGGACTACCTGTCACCCACGCCGCTGACGGCGGAGACGCTGGCGTGGCACGTGGTGCACGGGATGGGCAGCCGCCACGTGGAGGCGGTGATGGTGGACGGCGTGTGGCGCGTCTGGGCGCGCAGGCCGCTGTCGGTGAACCCCACGGTGGTGGCCGAGCAGTCGCGCGAGGCCGCCGCCGCGGTGTGGGCGCGGATGGCCTCGTCGTAGAGCCCGGGGCGTAGAGCTTGTCGCGGTGTCCGGGGCCCGTTAAGTCCCGGGCATGCTCAACTCCCTGCTCGTCGTCGGATGGCTCAGCGCAGCGATTCCCCAGGTGGGTGAAACCGCCCCGGACTTCACGGTGAAGGACACCGCGGGGACGACCTACACGCTGTCGGAGATGGTGAAGAAGGGGCCCGTCATCGTGGCCTTCTTCCCCAAGGCGTTCACCAGCGGCTGCACGAAGGAGCTGACCGCGTACCGCGACCGCTACAAGGACATCGAGCAGGTGCAGGGCCAGGTGCTGGCCTTCTCCACGGACGACGCGGAGACGCTGACGCGCTTCAAGTCGGAGCTGAAGGCGCCCTTCGCGTTCATCCCGGATCCGGACGGCAAGGTCGTGGGCGCGTACGACGTGAAGATGCCGGTGTTGACGGTGTCCAAGCGCTACACGTTCGTCGTGGGCGAGGACCGCAAGGTGCTCAAGGTGGACGAGGGCAAGGACGCCATCAACGTCTCAGGTGCCATCGCCGCGTGTCCCTTGCGCAAGGATGGCGCCGCGAAGCCCGCGGCGGCCCCGGCGGGGAACACGCCTCCCATCAAGGCCGAGCCCGCGACGAAGTAGCCGCGACACCGCCATGGGCCCCTGGCTTCCAGGGCAGGGGCACGGTCCACTCGCGGACGTCCTCGTGGCACGCGCGGGCTGGACGCCGGCCATGCCGTTGAGGAGTTCACGCGGCCCGGCGCACGGCTGCTTGTCCGCCTGATGCGGGGCGCGATAGCCCTGGGGCTTGCCGCGCGCGGGAGCTCCTCCCTCCGCCGGGCTGGGGGCGTGAGGAGGCCCGAGTGGATGGACATGGTCTTCCTGGGCCCGGTGTGCCGGCCTGGCACCGAGGCGCAAGCGGGCACGGCTCCGAGGCAGCTCGCCAAGGCGCTCCGGCGGCGCGGACACGCGGTCCTCCTGCTGGAGCGCATGGCTCCAGGCACGCGGTCCGAAGCGTCACCCACGGTCGCGACGTATCAAGACCTCGCGGACCTCCACGCGCGCTTCCATTCGAGGGTGCGCCGCGCGGACCTGGTGCTGGTGGACGCGGACGTGCCGCGGGTCGCGGACGTGAGCCACTGGGCCACGAACACGGCGGGCGGGCTCACCGTCTTCTGGGACCGGGACACGCCCCGGACGCTGGCACGGCATGCCCTGCGTGAGGACCCCGGCGGCATGACGCCGGAGCTGTTAGCGGGCTACCGGCTCCATCTCTGTTCCAGCGGAGGCCCGGTGCCGCGTCAGCTGGAGCGCGAGTGGGGCGTGGCCCGTGCGCGCGTGTTCCTCCCGGGTGTGGACGCGGAGCACTTCGCGCCCGGAAGCGGCAGGACGCGCTGGGACCTGGGCCACCTGGGGCCATTGCCTGCGGAGCGGCGGGGGCTCTTGAAGCAATGGCTGCTCGGCGCCGCGCGAGGCTGGCCCGAGGGGCGCTTCGTCCTCGCGGGGATGTTGTCCGCGGTGGATGACGCCTGGCCCGCCAACGTGGCGAGGCATCCCGCGCCGTCGCCCCGCGAGCATGCAGGCTTCCTTGGTGCGCAGCGCTTCACGCTGGCGCTCTCCCAGGCGGAGCACACGCCGGGCGCGAGCTTGTTCGAAGCCGCCGCTTGTGGCGCGGCGTTGATCTGCGACCCCTGGCCAGGCCTGGAGGACGTCTTCGCGCTGGGCGAGGAGGTGATGGTCGCCCGCACGGAGCGGGACGTGCTGCGCTACCTGCTCGGGATGCCGGAAGCGGACCGGCGCCAGCTGGGCATGCGAGCCCGGGCAAGGGTCCTGGCCGAACACACCGTGGCCCACCGCGCCGCGCAGCTGGAGCAATACGCGAACGAGGCGGAGCGGGGTGCATCACGGATGCCCCGGTGCGCTCGCTGAACGGAGGGGACCCCCGGCCTCACTGCGATGCGTCACATCCAGGCCATGCCTGAGCCCTGGCGGCGCCCCGCACGAACCTGTCCGACAGTCGGACAGGTTTGGCCAACCGCCATGTCCGGGGACTCAGGTCCCTTGCGGCGCCTTCACCATCTCCCGGGGCGGGAACACGAACTGCGCGGTCCCAGCTACCAGCGGTGAGGCGTCTCGCTGGAACTCGGCGAGCATCGCCAGCCGCTCCTCCGTCCAGCCACGTCCGTCCGCCGCGTCGCGCACCAGGCAGTGCAGGGCCACGCGCCGCGCCTCCGGGCTGGGGCTCCACGCCAGGCGCCCGCCCACCACCTCCATCATGTCCACCGGCAGGTTCGACACGGCCACCTGGGCCGCCATCAGCGCGTCCGCGTGGAGCCACCCCTCCTGTCCCATCGCGTCCAGGTGGAGCGCGAAGGCCGGAGGATCCAGGGCCACTGCCGCGCAGCGCACGCGCAGCGTCGCCAGGCACGGGTCCTTCGTGAGCAGCCCCCCCGTCACCAGTCCATATACGGCCTGCAGAGGCACGGGCCGCATCCGCTCCCGGGGCTGGAGCAGTGCATCCATCGCCACGCTCAGCGCGCGCCGGTCCGGTGCCACCGCCTCCAGCATCCGCTCCATCAGGGCCACGTCGCGCTCGTCGGCCCGGTACACCAGCGCCCCCATCGCCGCGCGCACCTCGTCGTCATAGGGCGAGGCCAGCCGAGCACCGCAGGCGGAGAGGAACACCCGCTCCCGGTCCTTCACCTGCAGCCACGCCGCGCGCCGCAGCAGGTCGATGCGCGCATCCGGCTCCGGCCGCGCCAGCACCTTCGCGAGCAGCGCGGACAGCCGCGCATCCAGCGCCTCCGTCAGCCGGTCCGCCGGGATGTCCCCCACGCGCGACGCCATGATGGCGTCCTCGCCAGCGACGGCGCGCTCGAACACCGCCCACGTGGGCTCGCGGTCCAGGTGGTCCCACAGCGCGCGCAGGAGCGCGATGCGCACGTCGCGGTGCAGGGGCAGCGCGTCCAGCTCCAGCAGCCGCGCGTAGCCCGCGTCCGAGCGCAGCTCGCCCAGGAGGCGCACCACCTCCTTGGCCACCGTGACCCTGGTAAGCGGCACCTCCGCCAGCAGCGACAGCACCCGCGTGACGGGCATGCCGTTGAACGCGCGGCGCAGCCCGTAGATGGCGATGCGCGCGCGCGAATCCTCCAGGGCCCCCAACAGCGTGGGCACGCCCTGGCCCTGGTCGCACCGTGCCATCACCCGCAGGGCCCGCTCCTGCACCGCGGGCCGCTTGTCGTCCGCCAGCGCGAGGAGCGCGTCCATCGGCGCCCAGTCGAGCACCGCCATCCGCGTCACCGCCGCGAGCAGCGTGGGCGTGTCCCGCTCCTGGTCCTCGCACAGCCGCGCGAGCGCGCGCGAGTACGCCCGGTTCTGCTCCACGTTCCACCGGAAGAACCCCGAGTCGAACGGCAGGATCCAGTGCGTCGCCCCCGTGGCGAACTGACCGGTGATGACCGGCGCGTGGAGGTACGGCCCCAGCAGGTCCTGCCGCCGCCGGTGCAGGTACTCGCGCACCACCGGGATGGCGATGGCGCTCTCGTCCCGCTTGAGCAGCGCGGGCAGCATCCGGTCGAAGTCCTTCACCGCGCGGTAGCGCAGCACCCACAGCGCGTTCCCGGACGGCTTGCCCAGCCGCAGCGCCACGCGCTCGAGCTCCTCCACCAGCTCCCGGTGCAGGGGCAGCCCGCGCTTCTCGGCCACCGCCAGCGCCACCACCTCGTCGTCCCAGCCGCGGTCCCTCCAGCGCCGCAGGGTGCCCGCGAGCGTCGCCTCGAAGCGCGGCCGGCCCTCCTTCGCCAGCCACGCGGTCAGCGCCAGCGCCAGCCGGTTGTCAGGTGTGGCGTCGCGCACGGAGACGAGCCAGTCCGACAGGTCGGGCACCAGCGCCGCGCGCTTGCCCAGGCTCGCCGCGAGCTGGAGCAGGGGACCGCCGCGCTCGCGCTCCGCCCAGGCCTTCGCCAGCTTCAGCAGGTACGGCGCGGCCCGGCGCACCTCGTCGTCCGTCAACCGGTGGCCCAGCCCCGCGTCCTGGATGCGCCCGCGCTCCTTGAGGAAGGTGCCCAGCCACTGCGCGCCCCACGCCGGGTCCGCGCCGAAGGCCCGCACCAGCAGCCGCTCCGCCGTCTGCGCCGTGCCCATCGACAGGTCGGCGGCGTCCAGCGCGTCGCGCAGCATCCGGCCCAGGGCCTCGGTGTGCTCGGCGCGCCACATCCGCCGGGGCCACGTGGCCAGCGCCTGCAGCATCACCCCGCGCACCGGGTCCTGTTCGTTCTTCCGGGCCAGCACCACCGCCAGCGCGGGGGCCACCCACGCGGGCTCGTCCGGGCGCAGGCCGGGCAGCGCCAGCAGGGCGCCCAGTGCCTCGCCGCGCATGGCCGCCTCCGGATGCCCCAGCGCACCCCGGAGCGAGCCCAGCGCCTCATCCCAGGGAAGGAAGCGCGCATAGGCGATTCGCGCTTCGGCGCGGGTGCCCAGCGCCACCACCTCGTTCAGGTGACGGCGCGCCTCACGCTCCCGCAGGCCCACCGGCAGGTGCCGCAGGGACTCCAGCGGGATGACGCCGTCGCGGTTGCGCGCCCCCACGGTCCACCGCGCGTAGACACCCTCGCGCACGGCCGGGTCCACGATGCGGGCGAGGAGCGGCGTGCCCCACGCGGGCGCGCGCTCCACGGACGCGGCCCAGGCCTCGGTGAGCGTCGGGTGCAGCGCCTCCGGCAGCGCCTTCAGCACGTCCTCCGCGCGGCCCAGCAGCGTCGGATCCCGCTGGACGACCCAGGTCAGGGACTCGGCGTCCAGCGACGCCACGGCCTTCGCGAACAGCAGGTGGGGGAGGAACGCCGGGGGATGCTGGCGCAGGAGCGCCACCATGCGCAGGGGACGCTGCCGCACCAGGGTCCGCACGGCGTGCTCGTCCGGCGGGATGCCCCGCTCCAGCAGCAGCGCCAGCAGCGTCTCCGCGACGTCGGGCGCCAGCTCCGCCAGCCACGTCAGGCCCCACCCCATGTTCTGCCGCGTGACGGGGTCGGGCTCTCCCGTCACCGCGCGCAACTGCTCCAGGAGCACCTCGCCCAGCACCACCGGCGCGTGCCGGGCCAGCCGCGCCCAGAACCGGAAGCTGGGCCGCTCCAGCGCCCGCGCCAGGTGCCGGCGCAGGACTGCTTCAGAGGCCAGCGGCACCGTGTCCGCGAAGGTGGCGTGCTCGCCGCGCTCCGCCAGCCCGTCCACGAACGCGTCGATGACGGCGTGCCGCTTGCGCTTGCGCAGCTGGTGGATGACGGCCTGCTCGCGGCGCATCCCGTGCGCCATGCGCAGCGCCTCCAGCGCCTGGGCGTCGTCACAGGCCACGGACACCAGCTCGAACGCCAGCGCCCGCACGCGGAAGGACTCGTCCGCCGTGGCCTTCAGCACCGCCGCGCCGTCGCGCCGGGTGAACTGGGCCGCCAGGGCCAGCCGCCTCTCGAAGGCGTCCCCCCGGGCCAGCGCGTCCAGCAGCGCCTGCGCCTCCGGGTCCGTCCGGGCCTTGCGTCCCAGGGCCACCATGTGACGCACCCGGGCATCATGGAAGGTGGAGGACAGCTCGGCGCGCAGGGCGGACAGGGCGGGTTCGGACATGGCGCCCAAGGATGCCTGCTCCCCGGGTTTCCTGACAGACCCAGCCCTTCGCGCGGCCCCCCTGCCGCCCGGGCCGGACACCTCCTCGGCGACCGCTCAGTGCGTCGCCTCGGAGGGCGTGACGGGATAGTTGCCCGTGGCGTGCGCGCGGGTGTGCTGCGCGAAGAGGAAGCGCCGGACGGCGGCGCGGGTGAGGAGTCCGCACGGGGACAGCCCCAGCACGGGCGCCACCGGCAGCGCGTCCACGTCCTCGTGGTCCATCACGTGGAGCGCGTGCGCCAGGTCCGAGTCCGGCGCCAACGCCGGCAGCTTGCGCGCCAGGTCGCTGGCCACGAGCAGCGGGTACATGGACTCGTCCCGCCACACCTCGCGCAGCTGCTCCACCTGCACCGTGCCGTAGAGGTTGCCCTGCGTGTCCAGCACCGGCAGCGTGCCCGCCTCGGACGTGAGCAGCTGGTCCGTCAGCGCGCGCAGCGGCGTGCCCGCGGGCACCGCCGGCACCTCCGTCATCAGGGCCCGCACGTGCGTGGCCACGAGCAGGTCCTCGTCGCTCTGCACCTTGGGCGCCGTGCGCTCCGTGAGGAAGTGACACACCGCGGACGCGATGGTGCACGTCACCATCAGCGGCAGGATGATTTCGTGGCTGCCGCTCAGCTCGTACAGCATCATCATGCCGGTGAGCGGGCCGCGCGTGAGCGCCGCCACCGCGCCGCCCATGCCCACGATGGCGTACGCGCCGCTGGGCCCGGTGGCATGCGGGAAGAAGTAGTGCACCAGCGTGCCGAACGCGCCGCCTGCCATCGCGCCAATCAGCGCCGCCGGGAAGAACGTGCCGCCGGAGCCGCCCGAGCCGATGGTGAGCGACGTGGCCACGAGCTTCAGCACGCACGCCGTCACCAGGAAGAGGAACGGCAGCTGTCCGGCCGCCGCCAGGTTGATGTAGTCGTTCCCGCTGCCCCACACCGTGGGGCTCAGGAACACGAGCACGCCCGTGCAGAGGCCACCCAGCGCGGCGCGCACCGGCAGGGGCTTCCTCCCCAGCCACGGAGACAGCTTCCCGCCCATGCCGCCGTGGAAGAAGTGCTCCACGCCGTGCAGCAGCTTCACGAACGCGAACGCCAGCAGCCCGCACCCGATGCCCAGCCCCGCGTAGGCGAACACCTCCGAGCCGCTGACCAGCTCGTAGTTGACCCGGTTGAGCAGCGGCGCCTCATCCAGCACGCCCCGGCTCACCAGCGTGCCCGCCACGCTCGCCAGGATGATGGGGGAGAACACCCGCAGCTCGAACTCGCGCAGGATGATCTCCATGGCGAACACCGCGCCCGCGATGGGGGCGTTGAAGGACGCGGAGATGCCCGCGCCCGCGCCGCACGCCAGCAGGATGGACAGCTCCTTGCGGCTGAAGCCCAGCACGCGCCCTACGCTGGACGCGAACGCCGCGCCGCCATAGACGATGGGGCCCTCGCGGCCCGCGGAGCCGCCGCTGCCAATGGTGATGGCGGACGCGATGAGCTTGAGCAACCCGCGGTCCGCCGGCACCACGTTGGCGCCGCTCTTCACCGCGCGCACCACCTCCGGAAGACCATGGCCGTGCGTCTCCGGCCGGTCGCGCAAGAGCCGCCCCACGGCGAGCCCGCCCACCGTGGGTGCGATCAGGATGAGCCACCAGGGCAGGTGCGGCAGCGCCGCGGGCAGGTTGTGCGCGTGGCCGAACACGGCGTTCACGGCCGCCAGGCCCACGAGCGGGTAGTAGAGCGACAGCGCGCCCAGCGTCAGCAGCGCGAGCAGGCGCAGGCGGCGCTTCACCTCATCGCGAGGGCCGCCGGGCTCAATCACCCGCGCCAGCAGGAGCGCGCCCAGCGCCAGCGGCACGCCCACGAGCGCGTACTCCAGGTGCCAGCGCGCGGAGGAGAGCGCCTCCATCAACGTGCGCAGCCGCTGCGGCTTCAGGGCCGCCGCCAGCTCCGCGGCGCTGAACGTGATGCCGCTCATCACGCCAATGAGGTTGGAGAAGATGCCCGCGGCCAGGCCGCTGTAGAGCCCCACCACCGCGCCCGCGATGGGCAGCACCGAGGGAGTCGGCAGCCGGATGCGGTTGGACGCGCCCAGCAGGAAGTAGATGAGGCGTGAAAGGTTCTGGCGCGCCCAGAGCATGAGCGCGGCCGTCCGCTGCGACTGAGCAGGCGGAGGTTCGTCGGAGGTGTTCATTTGGTGCACCTACTAAACGGAGGCGGCCGGTGGGTTTCAAGCCAATTGAGGCTGCCCACACCCCGGCACCGTCCGCCTGCACTCCACTCCACACATCGCCCGAGCGGTGCCCGGCTCCCCGCCCCCCGGGCGTGCTACGACGCCCCCGTTTCCACCCCATGAAGGAGGCATCGCACATGCTCAAGCAGGGAGACGTGGCGCCGGAGTTCACCGTGCAGGACTCGACGGGGAAGACGCACCGGCTGTCGGACTACCGGGGCAAGAACGTGGTGCTCTGGTTCTACCCGAAGGCGGACACCCCCGGATGCACCGCCGAGGGCTGCTCCTTCCGCGACCACAAGACCCAGTACGAGGCGAAGGGCACCGTCATCCTGGGCATCAGCTTCGACACGCCGGCGGAGAACCAGGCGTTCTCCCAGAAGTTCGGCTTCAACTTCCCGCTGCTGTGCGACGTGGACCGCCAGGTGGGGCTGGCCTACGGGGCCGCGGATGACGCCTCGGCCGCCAACGCGCGCCGGGTGGGCGTCGTCATCGGGCCGGACGGCCGCATCAAGGAGTGGCACGCCAAGGTGGACGCGCGCGCCTTCCCCCAGGAAGCGCTGTCGCGCCTCCAGTAGGGCTCCAGCGCCCGGCCGGCTCCAGAGCCTTCAGGGTGCGTACGAGCGGGACGGCAGGCGCGAGCGGATGAGCACCGCCACGCCCGCCAACGCGAACCACGGCAGCACGTGGCCCAGCAGCAGGTGCCCCGCGGAGCCGTCCGGGCAGTGCACGTGCAGGACCAGCAGGCTCACCCCGGCGGCGGACAGACCCGCCGCCAGCGCGCGCACGGGCTGGAAGGCGGAGCGGCACAGCAGGACGAGCGCCAGGGCCAGCGGCACCACCGACAGCGCCACCTCCGCGCCCAGGCACCCCAGGGTGCCGGCGAGGAAGGGCCGCACCTGGACGCCGGAGCGCCCGGTCAGCTGCGCCAGCGCCAGCAGGAGCGCGCCTCCGGCCACGAGCGTGAAGGGCCAGGTGCGCTGCCTCGGCGCCAGGGCCACCATCGCTCCACCGCCCACGCCCACGACGATGAGCAGCGCCACGAGCGCCACCGTCAGCGGCGACGCGGAGTTGAGCAGCAGCCCGTTCCGGCCCACCACGAGCAGGCCCACCACCCCCACGCCCAGATAGGTGGCGAGCAGCACCGCCACCTCCTTCCACCACGGCGTGGGCAGCGGCTGCGCGGCCAGCTCCGTGAGGGACTGGCGCCGCGTCTGCTCGAGCTTCGCCTCATTGATGGGGACGGGGGGCGGACGGGCGGCGGGGGGCGCCAGGACCTGGAAGCCGTCCAGGAGCGCGCGGCAGTCCTCACACCCGGCCGCGTGCGACGCCAGCTCCGGAGGCAACGGGCCGTCCAGGCAGTCCAGGACGCGTTCGCACTCGGGCGTCATCGCGAGGTCTCCTGCTGAAGGGGGGCGAGCAGCTCGCGCAGGCGCGCGTAGCCCCGGTGGGCGCGGACCTTCACCGCGCTCTCGGTGAGGCCCAGGGCCTCGGCGATCTCGGCGAAGCCCATGCCCTCGAAGCGGTGCATGAGGATGGGCAGCCGCTGGCCTTCCGGAAGCTGCGCCAGGGCGTGTTGCACCGCGCGCTCCAGGCCCGCGTCGCGCGGCTCCGGGGTGTCCGCCACGGCGGTGAGGGGCAGCTCGCCCTCCGGCGTGAGGTCCTCCGGACGGCGGTGACGGCGCGCATGGTCCCGCGCGGCGTTGGTGGCGATGGCGTACAGCCAGGGACGGACGCGGGCGCCCGCTTGATAGCGGCCGCGCGCGCGCACCAGGGACAGGAAGGTGAGCTGGGCCAGGTCCTCGGCGGTGGCGGCGCTGCCGGTCAGCCGCGCCAGGTAGCCCTGGACGGGGCGCGCATAGCGCTGGAAGAGCGCGTCGAACGCCTGCGCGTCTCCCTGGCAGAACCGCTCCATCAACACCTCGTCCGTGGCGCCGGAAGCTCCTCCGGGAGCCCCTGGGGATGCCGGCATGTCCCCGGTACGCACGGGCGCGGCGGAAGGTTTCACGGGAGGGGACGAGGGGCTCACGGGACGGGCGGGGACTCTAAGCCCCTCGGCCCCTTCGCGGGAGAAAGTCGCCCTCCCGCGTGGCCACTCGGCTCAGGGCGAGGCAGCCGGCCGCAGCCGCGCCAGCCACTCCTCGAAGGCGGGGTGGCCGTGCAGGTGCGACAGGTCCTCGTCGGAGGCGGCATACGCCGCGTCCCGGAAGCCCAGGGCCTCCGCCCGCTGGAGCAGCCGCACCGCCTCGGCCACATTGCCCGCGCGAGCGAACGCACACGCCGCGTCGTACGCGATGCCCGGGTCCGGCACGTGGCGAAGCGCCGCCTCGCTCACCGCCGCCGCCTCCGAATAGGCGCCCCGGATGAACAGCGCCCGCTCCGCGCACCGGAACGCGGCCGCCGGGTCCACGCCGGGCAGCCGCAGCGCCTCGTTCACCTGGCCCAGGCGGATGAGCGCGCCCGCGTACTCGTGCATCACGGTGCGGTCCTGCGACTCGCCCCACGCCTGCTTCCAGTAGCCCACCGCCCGCGCGTCATCCCCCACCAGGGAGAAGGCCGCCGCCACCGCGTGCATCTCCACCGGCTGGCCCTGCACCTGGGAGAAGTGGTCCAGCGCGGGCCGCCCGTGGCCCTGCTTCAGCGCCACCCAGCCCAACAGGTAATGGGCGCGGCTGATGAGTCCCGGGGAGATGCCTTCCGTCTCCAGGAGCTGGTTGCCCAGCCGCCACGCGTCGTCCAGCCGGTCCTCGCGCAGGGCCTGCTGCGCCTCGCGCAGGGCCTGGGCCTTGGGGCCTTCCTCCTCCTTCGCCTCGTTGCGCGCGCGCATCACGTCCGTCAGCACGCGGAACGCCTGGAAGCCGAACATGGCGAAGAGGACGCCCATGAACAGGGCCCCGCTCTTGATGCTGAGCAGCACCACGCCCACGCACAGGCCCAGCGCCAGCACGTGCGACACGATGAAGCCCCGCCGCCCGAACATCCGCGTCGCCAGCGCCGTGCTGATGTGCCCGCCATCCAAGGGAGGCACCGGCAGCAGGTTCAGCACCGCCCACACCATGTTGGCGAAGAAGAAGTTGCCCAGGAAGAAGTCCGCCACCTCCGAGCGGCCCTTCACCTGCAGCAGCACCGCCCAGCACAGGACGCCCAGCGTCAGCCCCGCCAGCGGGCCCGCGAAGCTGCTCACCACGTCCTTGTGCCAGGGCAGGGGGGCGTCCGTGTTGGGCCGGGTGACGCCGCCCATGAAGACCAGGTCCACGCTCGGCTGGTAGCCGAAGAAGCGGAAGGCCACCGCGTGCCCCAGCTCATGGACGAGCACGGACACGAACACGATGAACATCCACGACAGCACATAGGTCGCCACCGCGCCCATGTGCCCGGGCGACGAGGGGTCGGCCAGCTGGTCCCCCAGCCACCCGGCCCCCGAGTGCCTCCCCGGCACCGGCAGGGAGTTGTAGGCGAGCACCGCGGAGAACAGCAGGTGACTCATGTGGACGTGGACGGGGACGCTCCCGAGCCGAAAACGGAACATGGAGGGGGACCTTAACCGTTGGTCCCCACTCGCGCAGGGCCGTTCTCATGGCCCGCGCGCTTCTGTTCCCCGCCGGGTATAGGGTGTCTTTTTCGCATGCTGAAGCTGGGTCCCTACACGCTCCCCAACCCCTACATCCTCGCGCCCATGGCCGGCGTGAGCGAGCGCCCCTTCCGCGTCATCGCCTTCCGGCTGGGCGCCGCCCTCTGCCCCACGGAGCTGGTCAGCGCCCAGGGGCTGATGCGGCAGAACCAGCGCACCCTCAAGTACCTGCGCTACGACCCCCGGGTGGAGAAGCCCTACTCGCTCCAGATTTTCGGCGGCGAACCGGAGGCCATGGCCCAGGCCGCGCAGGTGGGCAAGGCCGCGGGCGCGCAGCTCATCGACATCAACATGGGCTGCCCGGTGAAGAAGGTGGTGCGCAACGGCGCCGGCAGTGGCCTGTTGTGCGACGTGCCCCGCGCCGCGGCCATCGTCCGCGCCATCCGGGACGCCACCGGCCTGCCCGTCACCTGCAAAATCCGCTCGGGCTGGGATGCGCGCACGCTCAACTACCTCCAGGTGGCGGAGGCCCTCCAGGAGGCGGGGTGCGCGGGGCTCGCCCTCCACCCCCGCACGCGCGAGCAGGGCTACTCCGGCCAGGCGAACTGGGCCCACATCGCGGACCTGAAGCGCCACTTCCCCCAGCTGCCCATCATCGGCAACGGGGACGTGAAGACGGTGGCGGACGCGCACCGCATGCTCGACAGCACCGGCTGCGACTTCGTGATGATTGGCCGGGGCGCCCTGGGCAACCCGTGGCTCTTCCGCGAGCTCGTGGGCGGCCCGCCCGCCACGCCGGAGGAGCGCTGCGAGCTGGTGCTGGAGCACGCCCGGGCCCACGCGGAGTTCGTCGGGGAGCCCTTGAGCGCGGTGCGCTCCTTCCGCCGGCACCTGGCCTGGTACGCCCACGGCCTCAAGGGCGCGGCGCACTTCCGCTCGGAGGTGAACGGGCTGGACTCGCCGGAGGCGGTGGAGGACAGCGTGCGCCGCTTCTTCGCGGGCGCGGACACCGACCCCACGGCCCCTCTGGAGGAACCCGAGGTGGACTACCGCGCGGCGCTGGGCTGAGCCGCGCTGCCCGTGCCCGGAGCTGACGGAGGCACCAGCACGCGCCCGGTGGCCACGGTGCGGAAGTAGTCGCAGGCCGGGGTGGGGCGGCGCTCCAGCGTGTCGAAGTCCACGTGGTAGAGGCCGAAGCGCGGGCCCCAACCCTCCAGCCACTCGAAGTTGTCCAGCAGGCTCCAATAGAGGTAGCCCTGCACGTCCACGCCGGCCTCGCGCGCGGCCAGCACCTGGCGCAGGTGCGTGTGGAGGTATTCCGGCCGCACCGCTCCCTGCCGGTCGTCGATGCCGTTCTCCGTCACCCACACCGGCTTGCCGTAGCGCTTCACCTCCTGGAGCAGCTGGAGGAAGCCCTCGGGCCGCTTCTCCCACCCGATGTCGGTGAGCCCGCGCCCTTCCGGGTCGCGGTATTTGAAGTCGATGAAGGGCGGGCGCGGCATGAAGCGCAGGTGCGCGCGCGTGTAGTAGTTGACGCCCACGAACTCCACCGAGTCGCGCGCCCCTTCAATCCGCACGTCCGTGGAGGCCACGCCCGGCATGAACACGCGCAGGTGGCCGGACGACAGCGCCTCGTGGAACGCGTGGTTGTAGGCGGGGGCCGCCAGCCGCACCAGCGAGCGGTCCAGGGGATGCCACCAGCGGTCCGGCGCGAACGCGAGCATGTTCTGGGAGATGCCCAGCTCCACCCGGCCCAGACGCTGACCCAGCTCCTCGCGCGCGATGACGTGCGCGCGGACCATGTTCCCGAGCGCGGCCATCGTCTTCGCCCCGTCCGTGATGCCCGGCGGCATCAGGCCCTGGAGGTAGCCGCCCAACAAGAGGACCATCGGTTCGTTGAAGGAGATGACGAGCGCGTCCAGCCCCTCCAACAGGGGCGCGCATTGGCGCACGTACTGGCGGAAGGCCTCCAGGCTCTCCGGAAGGTGCCAGGGCGTGGACGCGTGGAACCACGTGGGGTGGGTGAAGTGATGGAGCGTCACCACCGGCCGCAAGCCATGCGCACGCAGCTGGAGCAGCCGCTCGCGGTAGCCCTCCAACGCCCTGGCGTCGAAGCGGCCGCGCTCGGGCTCGATGCGCGCCCACTCCAGCGACAGCCGGAACGCCGTGGCCCCCACCGCCTTCGCCAGGGCGTAGTCCTCCGCGTAGCGGTTCCAGTGGTCCACCGCGCGGCCGCATCTCACGTGGGGCTCCTTCAACTTCCCCTGCCGCTCCCAGTGGGCC
Organism: Corallococcus exercitus; assembly: GCF_042231735.1. GTDB lineage: Bacteria > Myxococcota > Myxococcia > Myxococcales > Myxococcaceae > Corallococcus > Corallococcus exercitus_B. Next base: position 5,476,033 of record NZ_CP102577.1, on the reverse strand, counting down.
CAGTCGTTCTCGATGCCGCCCTCCACCTGGTACGCGGACGTGGCGACGCCGAAGGTGAAGGACGCGGGGAAGGTCAGCGCGGTGGAGCTCATGCGGGCGGGCACCGTAGGTCGCCGCCTTCAGGACGGGAAGCGACGCGATGCGCGCGCGCCAGATGCACGGCAGCGGACATCCAGACCTGTAGCGCGGACCCTCGAAATGCGTCCGGAGCCGGAAATTCGGCCCCGCACGCGACGCGCCAGACCCCCGGAATGACCGCCCAAGAACGGTTCGAAGCGCCCGGAGGCCAAAAATCGGCCTCGCCGCGCACTGCAATACATCACCATGCGTTGACACACTGGCATGTCGCCCGTACCATTCATTTCAAGCACTCACGTTCAGTCCAAAGTGGGTGCAGGGCTCGCGTCCTCGCGGGCCTCAACACTGAACGGAGGATTCCGATGGCCGCGAAGAAGAAGACCGCGAAGAAGGCCGCGTCGAAGAAGACCGCGTCGAAGAAGACCGCCGCCCGCAAGGCCCCTGCCGCCAAGCGCGGTGCGGCCAAGAAGGCCCCGGCCAAGAAGGCCGCCGCGAAGAAGTCCGCGCGCAAGACCACCCGCAAGAGCGCCAGCAAGGCCGCTGCGGCCCCGGCGACGCCGGAAGCCTGAAGTACAGCGTCATGACGGACGTCGGTTGACGTCCGGTGAACGGCTCGGCGAAACCCGCCGGGCCGTTTTTCTTTTGCGGGCCAGGGGTTGCCTCCTCGCGTCCCGCGTCCGGGAGGGCCCATGTCGCTGCGTCCGGTGGAGTTCGGTGAGGTCGTGGCGGAGGCCGCGGCCCGGCTGGTGGGCGCGGTGGCCCAGAAGGCGTGGTGCCCGCTGCCCCGTCTGGCCTACCTGGAGCTGCGCGTCCCCGGCAGATCGGTCGTCCTCTGCCTGTGCGCCGAAGGTGAGCTGTCGCGCCTGTCCGTCGCGCAAGACCGCTTCCCCACGCCGGGCGAGCCCGCCCCCTTCCAGCGCTGGCTGCGCCAGGAGCTCACCGGCTTCAAGCTCCAGGCCGCGCGCTACCTGGAGGAGAGCCGCGCCATCCTCCTGGAGTTCGAGCGCGAAGACGTGCGCCGCCGGCTGGTGTTGGAGGTGGGCGCGCCCGGGGGCCTGCTCCTCCTCAGCGACAACCACCGCGTCCTGATGCTCTCCGGGGAGGGCTTCGGCCCGCGGCGCAACCTCTATCCCGGGGCGCAGTGGTCGCCGCCGGAGCCCGTGTCCGCGGAGGCGCTGGCGAAGGGGCGCGCGCAGCCCTCGCGCCTGGAGCCGCGCGAAGAGGACACGCTCCCCAAGCTCCAGGCCGCCGAGCGGGTGCTCGGGCAGAAGGACCGCACCAGCCGCGCGGACGCCATCCGCCGCCGGCTCGCGCAGCCGTACCGGGCGCGGCTGAAGCGCTCCTCCCGCACGCTGGAGAAGGTGCGCGCGGAGGCCCAGCGCGGCCCGGAGGCGGAGAAGCACCGCGAGGTGGGCGAATTGCTCGCGCAGAACCTGCACCGGCTCAAGCGCGGCGCGGCGCAGGTGACGCTCACCGCCTATACGGAGGCGGGCGTGGAGGAGGTCCAGGTGAAGCTGGACCCGAAGCGCACCCCGAAGGAGGAGGCGGACTGGCACTTCCACCAGTACCGGCGCCTCCTGCGCGGCGTGGAGCAGGCCCGCCACCGCGAGGCGGAGCTCGCGCGGGAGGTCGCCCACGCGCAGACGGCGCTCACGCAGATTGAGGCCATGGATGACGCCGCGCTGATGGCGCAGGCCGAAGTGCTCCAGGTGGTCCAGGGCGAGGAGGGCCCGAAGGGGGGGCTCCCCTTCAAGGAGTACGTGGGCCACGGCGGCGCTCGCATCTGGGTGGGGCGCGGCTCGGAGGACAATGACCAGCTCACCTTCAAGGTGGCCCGTCCCTGGCACCTGTGGCTGCACGCGCGGGGCCTGCCGGGCAGCCACGTGGTGGTGCCGCTGGAGAAGAACGCGGAGGTGTCCCAGGAGGTGCTGCTGGACGCGGCGCACCTCGCGCTGCACCACTCGGGGGCGAAGGGCGAGCCGCGGGGGGAGGTGAGCTACCTGCCGGTGAAGTTCGTGCGCAAGCTGAAGGGCGCTGCCCCCGGGCAGGTGACGTATGCCCGGGAGAAGACCTTCGTGGTGCGCATGGAGCCGGAGCGGCTGGAGCGGCTGCTCAAGTCGCGCCATGGCGACCCGGGCCTGCCCTGAAGGACAGGGCCACTGGGACGGATTCAACCCGGGGTGTCACGCTCGGCGTGTGGGCCAGGTCGACAGGCGGACGGGCGTCCAGCCCCTGGCCTTGAGGTTCGGGAAGTGCCGGGTACGATGCCCCCCGCGTGACGCCCGAAGCCTTCCGCCAGATGTCCCTGTTCCCGCGTGGCTCGTCCGCGGAACGCGCCGCCTCTTCCGCGCAGCGCGTGCCGGAGGGACAGGCGCCCCTGCCTCCGCGCAACCGCGTCGCGGAGGAAGCCCCGCGCGTCCTCACCGCGTCGCGCGAGGAGCTGTGGACGCGCGCGGAGTCGCTCGCGTGGCGCCTGAGCGCGAACCTGGGCATGCCGGTGCGCCTGGCCGTGACGGACAACCGCTCCACCATGGTGTCCTTCCGCCGCGGCTCGCAGGTGCTCCAGCTGCGGCTGCACCACATGTTCCTGGACGCGCCCGAGGGCATCGTGCGCGCGGTGGCGGACTACGCGGGCCGGGGACACCGCGCCGCGGGCGCCCTGCTGGACGAATACATCCGGGGCCAGCAGCCGCTCATCCGCCAGCTGCGGCGGGAGTCCGACGCGGAGCTGAATCCGCTCGGCCGCTGCTTCGACCTGCGGGCGCTCTACAACGGCGTCAACGAGGCCTACTTCCAGAACGCCATCCAGGCCCGCATCGGCTGGGGCCGCATGCCCCCGCGCCGCCGCCGCAAGTCCATCCGCCTGGGTGTCTACGACCACCAGACGCGCGAAATCCGCATCCACCCCGCGCTGGACAAGCCGGACGTGCCCGCCTTCTTCGTGGAGTTCATCGTCTTCCACGAGATGCTCCACCAGCTGTTCCCCAGCAGCAATCGCACCGGGCGCCGCGTGCACCACCCGCGCGCCTTCCGCGAGCGCGAGCGCACGTACCCGCACTACGCCGCCGCGCTGCGTTGGGAGCGCGAGAACCTGGGCACGCTGTTGCGCGGTTGAGCGCACGCCGAGCAGCCTGGACATTTACTGGTTTACCTGCTCGGTCACCTTCGGTGACTCCTTGACCGAAACGCGCTGGGGCCGGATGTTCGGCCTCATATGCGACGAGCAAAGATTGTCTGCACCCTCGGCCCGGCCAGTCAGACCCCGGAGATGTTGGAAGCGCTGCTGGAGGCCGGCATGGACGTGGCCCGGCTCAACTTCTCCCACGGTAGCCACGAGCAGCATCAGGCGAACATCGACATGCTGCGCGCGGCCTCGCTGAAGGTGCGCAAGGCGGTGGGCATCCTGGGCGACCTGCAGGGTCCGAAGATCCGCACCGGCCGCTTCATCACCGGCAGCACGGAGCTGAAGCACGGCGGCACCTTCCACATCACCACCGACGAGACGGTGAAGGGCACGGATGAAATCGTGTCCACCACGTACCCGCACCTGGCGGCGGACGTGAACCCGGGCGACCGCATCCTCCTGGACGACGGCCTCCTGGAGCTGCGCGTCGTGGAGACGGACAAGAAGCAGCTCATCAAGACGGAAGTCGTCCACGGCGGCACGCTGAAGAACAACAAGGGCATCAACCTGCCCGGCGTGGCGGTGCGCGCGGACGCGCTCACGCCCAAGGACCGCGAGGACCTCATCTTCGGCCTCAAGGCGGGCGTGGACTACATCGCGCTGTCCTTCGTGCGCCAGCCGTCGGACCTGGACTCCGCGCGCCAGGCCATGGCGGAGGTGGGCCGCACGGTGCCCATCATCTCCAAGCTGGAGAAGCCGGAGGCCATCGCGCGCCTGGACGCCATCCTCGACAAGACGGACGGCGTGATGGTGGCCCGCGGCGACCTGGGCGTGGAGATTCCCCCGGAAGAGGTGCCGGCCGTCCAGAAGGACATCATCCGGCGCTCCAACCTGCGCGGCCTGCCCGTCATCGTGGCCACGCAGATGCTCAACTCGATGATCGACAACCCGCGTCCCACGCGCGCGGAGGCCAGCGACGTGGCCAACGCCGTCTACGACGGCGCGGACGCGCTGATGCTCTCGGGTGAGACGGCGAGCGGCAAGTTCCCCGTGGACTCCGTGCAGATGATGGAGCGCATCATCCTGGCCGCCGAGTCCTCCTCCCGCGCGCAGCACCAGCCGCGCGTGATCGAGGCCCCGCTGGGGCTGCCGCTGCACTTCCCGGACGTCATCGCGCGCGTGGCGTGCGAGGCGGCCAAGGCCAGCGGCGCGTCGCTCATCGCGGCCTTCACGCTGTCGGGCGTGACGGCGCGGCTGCTCGCGCACTACCGGCCCACGGTGCCCATCGTCGCGTTCAGCCCGAACCAGGAGGTGCGCCGCCGCCTGTCGCTGCTCTGGGGCGTGGTGCCGCGCGTGCTGGAGCCCATCCAGGAGACGGAGACCATGCTCCGCCGCGTGGAGGAGGAGCTGGTGTCGCGAGGCCTCGCGCGCAGGGGCGACCGCGTGGTGGTGGTGTTCGGCGCGCCCGTGGGTCAGCCGGGCAAGATCAACAGCCTCCGGCTGCACACCATCAGCGCCTGATGCAGTGCCCTACGCCGGGCCCTTCTTGAGGGCCCGGCGGGGAATCTCCGCCTCGACGAAGATGGTGAAGAGGTCCTTGTCCAGCTGTCCGGACCCCGCCTCCTTCTTGAGGATGTCCAACGCGAGCGCGTGCGGCACGGCCTTCTTGTAGGGCCGGTCGCTCGCGGTGAGCGCGTCGTAGATGTCGCAAATGGACATCATCCGGGACTGCACGGGAATCTCCGGGACGGCGCGAGGGTAGCCCGTGCCATCCAGCTTCTCGTGGTGCGCGTACGCAATCTCAGGCACGCGGCGCAGCGCGCGAGTCCACGGAATCTGCGACAGGAAGCGGTACGTGTGCTCGACGTGGCTCTCGATTTCGCGGCGCTCCTCCGGAGACAGCGTGCCGCGGGTGATGGAGAGGGATTGGATTTCATGGGGCAGGAGCAGCGGCTGCCCATGGTCGTGCGCGTCGGTGTAGCTGAGCTTGCCCAACTCCAGCAGCCGCTCGAAGTTGCCCTGCGCGAGCACCGTCGGCTTGTTGCAGGTGAGCAGGAACCCCATCACCTCGTCCAGCTGCGCCAGCTCCTGGGCGAGCCGCGCGTCCTCCTCCTGGTGGATGGAGGGCAGGGCGGCCAGGCCGCGAGCCTCCACGGCGGACAGCCGCCGCCGGGAGCTCTGCAGCTGCAGGTCCTTGCGAGCCAACTGGAAGCGCGCGCGCAGCGTCTCCAGCTCATGCGGGTAGAGCTTCTCCGCCTTGACGAGCACGTTCTCGCGCACGCCCACCTTGCCGAAGTCGTGCAACAGCGACGCGTACCGCAGCTCCTGCAGCTCCACGGCGGTGAAGCGCGTCTGGGCATACGGGCCGGTGGTGTGGTGCTCCAGCGCCCGGGCCAGTGACACGGTGAGGTCCGCCACGCGGCCGGAGTGGCCCGCGGTGGTGGGGTCGCGCGCCTCGATGGCGACGACGGACGCGGAGACGAAGCCCTCGAAGAGGCGGTTGATTTCCTCGTGGAGGAGGGCGTTTTCAATCGCGCCGGCGGCCTGGGCGCCCAGGGCGAGCAGCAGCTCCTCGTCCTCCGCGTCGAACACGCGCCCGCCGCGCTTGTTGAGGGCCTGGATGACGCCCGTCACGTCTCCATTCGCGTCGCGCATGGGGACGCAGAGGATGGTGTGGGTGCGGTAGCCGCTGGAGACGTCGAAGCTGCTGTTGAAGCGGGGGTCGGCGTAGGCGTCGGGGATGTTGATGACGGCGCCGGTGTGGGCGACCTGGCCGGCGATGCCGCTGCCCATGGGGAGGCGGATTTCGTTCTTGGAGCCCTGGGCCACCTTGCTCCAAAGCTCCTCGCGCTCGCGGTCCAGGATGAAGAGCGAGCAGCGGTCCGACTCCACGACCTTGGTGGCCTCATAGAGGATGAGGGGCAGCAGCAGGTCGAGGTCCCGCTCGGCGCTCATCGCCTTGGCGACGTCCAGGATGGACGTCAGCTTCGCGAGCCGGCGGGACAGGTTGGGGGAGGCGGGCACGGACTGGGGAAGCACCGGGGCGGGCTCCGTGGGATGCGGCGGATGGCCGCGGGCGCACCCGGTTGTAGCACGCACGGTGTCTCGGCCGCCCAGCCCCCCCACCTGGTGGGTTCACCTCTGTCCGCCAGGTCTCTCTCCGGTCGGGCAGAGGTACCGTGGCCAACGAGAAGCGGTTATGAAGCGCGGCCATGACCCGCCCCGTCCGCATCTCCCCGTCGCTGCTCTCCTGTGATTTCAGCCGCCTGGGCGAGGAGGTCCGCGCCATCGAGGCCGCGGGAGCCGACTGGATTCACGTGGATGTCATGGATGGCAGGTTCGTCCCCAACCTCACGTTGGGGCCGCCCATCGTGGAGGCCATCAAGCGGGTGGCGACGAAGCCGCTGGACGTGCACCTGATGATCGTGGAGCCGGAGAAGTACGTGGACGCGTTCGTGAAGGCGGGCGCGGACGTGCTGACGGTGCACCAGGAGGCGAGCCCCCACCTGCACCGCACGCTGCAAGCCATCCGTCACGCGGGGGCGAAGCCGGCGGTGGTGTTGAACCCGGGCACGCCGCTGGTGGCGATTGAGGAGGTGCTGGGGGAGGTGGACATGGTGCTCTTGATGAGCGTGAACCCGGGGTTCGGGGGGCAGTCGTTCATCGAGTCCACGGTGGACAAGGTCCGCCGGCTGCGCGCGATGTTGGACGCGCGCGGGCTGGACGTGGACATCGAGGTGGACGGCGGCATCAACGCGCAGACGGCGAAGCGCGTGGTGGACGCGGGGGCGACGGTGCTGGTGGCGGGCAGCTACGTGTTTGGCGCGAAGGACCGCGCGGCGGCCATCCGTTCGCTGCGGCCGGAGTGAGTCAGGCGGCTTCGGGCGAAGCGGGGGGCCGCACGGCGGCGGCGGCCATGCGGGCGATGCGGGCCATGAAGGTGGGGTCGCACGGCTTCACTTCGTAGTCGTCGGCGCCCAGCTCGAAGCACACGTGGCGGGTGAACTGGTCCTCCACGCCGCTGAGCATGATGACCTTGGAGTCGCGGGTGACGGGGTCCTTCTTCAGCTGCGCGAGCAGGTCCCGGCCGTCCTGGTGCTGGTTGATGTCCAGGATGATGACCGCGGGCCGGTGCTTGCGGGCCAGCTCCAGCACATGTTCGGAGGTGGTGTCGGACACGCAGACGAGGCCGGAGCGCTTGGCCTCCCGGGCGAGTGCGGACACGACGAGGGGCTCATCATCCGAGATGAGGACAGTGGGAGCAGTCATGGTCCTCTGTGGGGGGACAGGGGCGGATCAACGTGCAACACCTTGGAAGTACAGGAAGGCCCGGATGTTGTGAAGAGGGTGAACATTGTCCCGTCCTGAAGGGTAGGTAGGACAACAGTCGAGGGAGCGGGAGGGGTGGGGGAGGGGAGGGAAGGGAGGGGCGAAAGAGTCCGTTGACTCAAGGAAGCGGCTCGGATAGATCCGCCCACGCTTCGCCGGGCCCGAGGGCAGTTCCTGGCGCAGCACCGGATATCGGGGAGTGGCTCAGCCTGGTAGAGCACTTGGTTCGGGACCAAGGGGTCGCAGGTTCAAATCCTGTCTCCCCGACCATCAGTGAAGCGGGCTGGAGATCTCAAGGTCTCCAGCCCGTTTTCATTTGGGGCTTTCGGGTTCGTTGCCCCTCTAGCGTCGTGGTCATTGGCCCGCCAAAGGCCGCGCTCGACTCGAGGTGCCGCTGCTTACGGAGGGCGTCCACCAACTGGGCGGGGGTGTTCACCTGCCTGCCCGCCCGCCCTTGGGTGGCGTGACGTATCTCTCCCACTCCGAGCGACAGACGTGGATGACGCCACATGTGAAGTCGTGCCTTACCCGCTCTCGAAGATGCTGAGCCAGCACGAAGACAACGGCCGCCATCATCTTTCGGGTGAGTGTCGAGGCCAGCTGCTTCCTCACGGCGCTCAGCATGGCGTTCACCCCCTTCCCGCCGGACTGATGACGCCTTGCCCATACCGTGACAGATACGGGGACGAAGCCTTCTCCTCGAGCCTTATCCCATCATGGTGAGGAGATTTTCCTCATCGAGATGCGCCATTGAAGAGATGTGGGAAATCTTCCCATGTCTCAGGAGCAGATTGCAGAAGACGTCCAGCGCGAACGTCCTACGCAGCAGTCCCGCCCAATCCAATCGCGGCGTGCGCTCCACCGTCGCAGCTTGGGCCGGGCTCTCCTCCTCCAGCCCCGGCTCCGCCCCCCCTTGAGGGAACTACAGCCAGAGTCGCCACAGGAACCCGAGCCGCGTGGTGTAGCCCACGGCGGCGTGGGTGACGCGCCCCTCGGGCGAGAGGAAGATCGTCGTGGGAAAGCTGTCCACGCGGTACGCCTCCTGGAGCGCGTCGTCACCTAGCAGCACCGGGTAGTCAGCGCCGCGCTCGCGCACGAAGCGCTGGACGTCCGCCACGGTGTCGTAGGCAACGGCCACGGTCAGCACGTGGGCACGCTCGCCCACGGTGTCGCGCAGGGTGGAGAGGGTGGAGGACTCCGCCTTGCAGACCGTGCACCACGGCGCCCAGAAGGTGAGGGCCACGGACTTGCCGCGGAGGTCCTCGAGCCGCACCGTCTCGCCCGAGAGGGTCCGCAGGGTGAAGTCCGGTGCCGGCGTCCCCGCGCCGGGGAGCTTGCGCGTCTGCCACGCCGTCACGCCCGCGAAGAGGAGCGCGAAGAGCAGCAGGTCCACGCCCCAGCGCACCCACCAGCGCTCCCGCGCCCGCTCCCAGCGCTCCTTCAGCTTCCGTGCACCCGTCGTCACCACGTCGCGTCCTCCGCCCCCAGCCTATCCGGAATCCGGAGGAGGCTCGCCGCGCGTCGTCAATGGAGCACCCCTCGAGTTCAGATTCAGGATGGCGAGGGGGCCGGGGGCCGAGCCCTTAGGGAATGTAGAGGCCGTCGACGCTGACGTTCACGAATCTGCCACGGTCGCCGGCTTGGCCTTCGACGTCTCCAAAGGGCGTCCAGGTGCCGTTGCCCCGCCGGATGGCGTGCCACAGTCGTCCATCTGTCGTAGTGCCGGAGACATGGAGTTCCCCGCCCGCTTCGCCCACGGACACCTGGACGAACGTACCCGCGTTGCCGGTTTGGGCCTCGACGTCCCCGAAAGGCGTCCAGGTGCCGTCCGCCCGCCGCATGCTGTGCCAGAGTTGGCCATTGCTGTTCACGGCGCAGACGTGTAGCTCCGAGCCACTGCCTGCGCAGGCCACCCGGCGGAGGGCACCCCTGTCGCCGGCTTGTCCCTCGACGTCCCCAAAGGGCGTCCAGGTGCCGTTTGTTCGCCGCACGCTGTGCCACAGTTGCCCATCGCTGTTAACGGCACAGACGTGGACCTCTCCTCCGACATTCGCACAGTCGACATCGGTGAGACTGCCGCGGTCGCCGCTCTGCCCCTCGATGTCGCCGAAGGGATACCAGGAGCCATTCGCTCGTCGAAGGGTATGCCACAGCCGGCCATCGGCCGTGGTGCCACACACATGGAGCTCGCTGGCGACCGAAGTCGCGCTCACGGTGCGGAAGGAGCCGCGGTCTCCGGTCTGCGCCTCGACATCCCCGAAGGGGTACCAGGTGCCATCTGCTCGCCGAATGGTGTGCCACAGGTGGCCGTCGGAGCTGACCGCGCACACGTGTACCTCATTGCCGATGCTCTGCAGATCCATGTCGGTGATGAAACCGCGGTCTCCGGTCTGCGCTTCCACATCACCGAAGCTGTTCCATGCGCCGTCAAGATAACGGATGGTGTGCCACAGGCGTCCCTCCGTCGTGACTCCTGCTAAGTGCAACAGGTTGCCTTGCTCGACCCGCCTGCGGCCGTAGATGGACTGGATCCCGGCGATGTCGTCGGCGTGCAGGAAGCGGTGGGGACCCGTGTACACCGCCTCCATCAGGGCCCCCGCGATGCTGCTGTGGTCCAGCCCCAGGGAGTGCCCGAATTCATGGGCAGCCACCGACATCAGGTCAAACCCTGTCGCGGGGATGTTCACGCTCCAGGTCTCCGCCTCGTCGAAATGCGCATCCCCTGCAATGTCCCCTCCGTTGGGCGGCGGGTAGAAGGCATGCGCGAGCACATGCCCAACACCGTCGAAAGGAGAGCCATCTCCATGGTCACCTGCGACGAATCGGATGCGGATATCCGCGGTCGTGCCGGTGACCTCGACGAACGTCAGGGGGGTCACCTGACTCCAGAGGTTGAGAGCGGCGGAGATGGCGGCCCGAATCTCTGCCTGGGAGAGGTCCGGCGAGAAGTTCTCGAATCGGTAGGTCAGCCGGGTGGTCGTCCACCGGTTTCCCTGGGCCGTGAAAGCCGCCATGCCGGTAGGAGAGTCCCTGAACCCACAGCGAGGCAGACTCATGTGCGCGCTGGTCGCAACGTCGAGCATTCCTGTGACAGGGAGGTGGTGGAACACTTGGTACCGCGTGAGCGCCGTCACCGTCGCATCGTCGAAAACCCCCTCCTGGGCAGCCGGTAATGCATGCTTGCGCGACTTCGTCGCCATGGCTCGTGTCGCGCCTGTGCCAGAGTGCTCCAGATAGCCGAACCGCTGCAGGAACTGCTGAAGCTCCACGACGGGTGCTCCGGTTGCGCCTCGGCGCATGCCAACCTGAGCCGGGAACGTGAATGAGCGTATGGACATGGTCTCCGCCCCATGGGTGGCGCAAGGTCGGGAAATGCCAAGAAAGACATGCGCGAGCGCACGATTAACATGGTCTGGGAGGGATTGTTTTCCGTTCCTTGGGGTATGCTACCAAAGGGTATGTGTCTGTTATGGCTAAGACACGGCCCCTTCCCTTGGGACGGAGCTGCGCGGATGAGTGCGGTGACCCCAGCTTGCTCTGTTGCGATCCTCGGGCGGCCTTGAGGAGTGCACAGTTGTGCAGCACCCCGTGCAGAAGTGTTTCGCGGGCGCGTCGCCGCCAGGTGCGCCCTGCGAGCACGTCACCGAAGCGCCGCTTGTGGCTGGAGGAAAAGCTCTCGGCCTGCCATCGCTGGCCATACAGGCGCTTGGGAAGGTGCAGCAGCAAGTGCCTCCGCTCAGGGTCCTGCACTCGTGAAGGGTGAGGGCAGTTGGGCGGAGGCTTCACTCGGATAATCGGACGCAGCCGATGGGTGTGGCAGAGCCGAAGCGTCCGGGTGGAGTCATATCCGGCATCGGCGAGGAGGATGCGCGAAGAGTGGCGGTGCTGGGCTTGGAGCACCAGTTGCTGCACTTCGCAGGTGTCATGACGCGGGCCCACATCAGCCGCTTGGGCCAGAAGCAGGTGACTGCATGTGTCCACCCCAATGCTCCACTTGGGATAGCCCCGCCAGCCCCCGCGAGCGCACGCGGAAGGGCGCGTCTTGAAGCGGAAGGAGTGCCGGCTGGTCCATCCGGACGCGAGACTCGTGGAGTCCAGCGCCAGCGTAGAGCCAGGACTGCGCTGGGGACGAATCAAGCCCGTGCGCTCCGCCATGCGGACGGTTTCATCTAACAGGCGCCCCAACCGCGGCGGTGGGAGCCGACGTTGTGCTCGCCAGAGCGTCGTGTGGTCCGGAGCACTCTTGAGACCGAGCACCTGACGCAGGGCTTCATGCTCAACGAGCAGCACTTCCGCCCCTCGCAGGTCCAAGCGGTAGATGCGCTGAACCAGCAGGCACGCTGTCAATTGAGGCAGGGTGAAGTCGTGGCGACTGTACTTGGAGCTATAGCGCGGGAGTGCTTGCTCGGCCGCCGCCAGCGCCACCCGAGCAGGCTTCTGCAGGACTTGGTGAGCATGCCTTTTCACCTGGCCATGCCCACCAAGGATCGCAACAGAGCAAATGGCTCTCAGGGCGCGCGTAGGTAGTCCCGCACGTCAACGAACTCGTATTCGGGGGAGGTCTCGGCGACGAATTGGAGGATGGGCAGGTGGCCCGCGCCGATGATGAGCAGGACGCGCTCCTCGGGTGCGGACATGAGCCGCTGGAGGTTGCGGAAGATGCGCAGGTTGCGGTTGTACCAGGCCGTCCGCAGGTCCACTCCGAGGTAGCCGTCTTCTCCGTCCACCTTGAAGTGGGCGATGGAGTACGCGCCGTGCCCCTGGCGGATGCGCTCCGGTGAGTTCACGTAGCGCAGGTGGTCGATGAGCGACTGACGCGTCTTCAGCGCGTCGTCATGCGTGTAGAGCTGGGTGAAACGCGCCTGCCACTTCGGGTCGAGCGCCGCGACCTGCTTTTCATCCACCGCGAAGTACAGTTGGTCGAGCACCTGATGCGAGGCCGAGTCGATGGCGTAGACCTTCGGGTGCCCCAGCTTCTTCGCCAGCCGGAAGCCCACCTGGTCGACCTCATTCGCCGTCAACTCGGCGCGGCCTGCCACATAGTCCTGGTACTGGGCATCCAGCTTGTCCTGATGGGGGACGTTCACCTCCACGGCGATGCGCGTCGGCTGGAACTTCGCCAGCGCTTCCACCAGGGCCTCGACCTCGCGCTGCCGCTCCGGAGAGAGCACCTCCAGCCGGTGCTGGGGCTTGTACTCGTCCAGCCCCGCGTCCTTGAAGTGGAACGTCCCCAGCATCATCAGCCGGGGCTTCGGCTCCTTCGCGCCGAAGAAGTCAGGCGGGCTCTTCTCGGAGGCTTCGGGCTTCGGGACCGGCGCGGACGCACAGGCGAGCAGCGGGCCCAGCAGGCACAACCAGAGCAGGCGCTTCGGAATCTGAGACATGGGAGGTTCTGGGGTAGGGGGGATGACGGCTGTCCCCGCTACGCGCCACGCCCGGCTTGATTGCACTCCGAGGCACCAGGCGCGTGAAGACCCTTGCGCCTCGGGTCCGTGCCCTTATCCGGCGCCGCCCCTTCGAGCCTCAGGCCTCGAAGAATTCGGTGTTCGGCGTCGCGTCCAGGTAGGGCTCCAGGTCCTCGGCGATGTCATCCGGTAGCAGCCGCAGCGCCTCCTCGCGGAAGGCGGAGAAGTCGCCAGTGGAGGTCGCGGCCCCCAGCGACGACTCCGGGAGGGCGTACTGGTCGACCTGCTCGAACGCCGACAGCGCGTTGCCGTGCTCCTGGATGAACTCGAACGCCGCGTCCCCGCTCAGGCCAAACGCGGCGACCGTCTCGAAGAGGAACCGGGCGTTGCCTATCGGTTCATAGCTCCCGAGGCCGTCGGAGAAGGCGAACAGCGGCGGCTCCGTCTGGGTGAGCACCTCGCGGACCTGCAGTGGATCCAGGCCCAGCGCCTGCATCCGTTTCCCGTAGCCGCTGTTCGTGCCCCCCAGGAGCAACTGCACCTCCGCTTCCGAGAGGCCGAGCGTGTCCTGGAGGATGTCGGTCGCCTCGTCCACGGAGAAGTCCTCGAGATCGGGGCCCAGGTCGCCGTTCAGGAGGCTGCCCACCGTGCGGAGCGCCTCTCCCGCGACCGTGGCCACCACGTCGACCGCGGTCCCCGCCACCGGGACGAAGCCGGCGATGTCGCCCGCCAGCGACACCACCGAGCCGGCGAGGTTGAACACGTCGCCCGCGGAGACGCCGTCCCGCAGCGCCTGGACGTCCTGGTACGCCTGGATGGCGTCAGCGCCCAGCCCGAGCAGCGGGACGAACTTCGCGCCGAACTTCGCCACGTCGGTGGCTGCACCCGTCTTGCCCAGGGTGTTGAGGACGCCGGAGGTCAGCTCGATTCCGTCGGCGGACGAGGTGAGGGTGTTCTTGATGGCCTCCAGGTACTCGCCGTCCGCGAGCTGGGAGGGCAGGTCATAGAGGCCGAGGCCAAGGGTGGCGCCCGCCAGCGACCTGCCCAGCGGCGACTCGTTGCCCCAGGCGTCCACCATCTCCTGCACCTGGTCCTGCGTGAAGGTGCCGGCGCGGATGTCCCGGATGTCCGTCAGCATCTGCTGGACGTCGCCGGGGATGTTCACGAGCGCGTGGCCCGTCTTCAGCCCCTTGACCAGGGAGCTGAACTCCTTCATCGCCACGTCGAAGCCGCCCTCGCCTGCCTCGGCGATGGCTTCCGCCTGCGCGTTCGGCACCGCCGGCGCGAGGATTTCATCGGACAGCTTCTGCTCGAAGTCGCCGCCGTACTCCTTGCTCAGCGCCTTGGCGAGCCCGGCGTCCTGGTTGATGCGCCCGGCGAACTGGAGGGCCTCATCCGCGTGGTTCGGCGTTTCGGCCAGGGCCTTGTAGCCATCGAAGAGCGCCTTCGTCGCGCCCGGGTCTCCCTGCGCCGCGAGCGCCTCGAGTTCTGCGGTGCTGGCGGTGAGCGTCTCCGAGAGCGTGTCTCCCGCGGCGCGCGCGGCGTCGCGGATGTCCGCGTTGTCCTCCCGCTCCCAGAAGGCTTCCTTGTACGCCTCGATCTCCTCCGGCGTCAGCGCGGGCCCCAGCTGGGCGAGCTCCTTGTTGAGCCGCGTCTCCACCTGGGTCAGCTCTTCCGCCTTGGCTTCGTAGTCGGCGCGGACCTCTTTGATGGCATCCACCGACGTGTCGCGCACCGCATGGCCCGCCTCGACGCGGCCGAGGTCGTTGATCAGCTTCTCCGACACCGCGGAGGAGAGCTTCCCTCCCACACCGTCCTTGGCCAGCTCGACCAGCGCGTCATCGAACCGCCCCAGCTGTGCCGAGCCCTGGGGCACCGCCTCGGAGAGCTTCTTCGCGACCGAGGTGGCCACCGCGTCCCGCCCGGCCTGGCCGGCGCGGCTGACCGTCGCGTCGAGGTCGCGGAGCACATCCCGGTTCGTGTCGTGGTCGACGCTGTCGTTCTTCACGCCGTTGGCGAGGTCCGTGGAGATGCGGTCGATGGTGGGCTGCGCCGCGGCGATCAGCTTGTCGACCTGGGCCGGGTGGGGCAGGGCCTCGGTCTGGGAGCGGAGCTCGGCGGCGGCGGCCTTGGCCCCTCCTGACGTATAGGCCGCCTCGATTGCACGCGATGCCTCGCGCACGGTGGACGCGCCGCCGGTGGCGGTAGGGGTCGGGGCTGGCGTCGCCGTCCCCTCCGGCCGGGCCGCGACGGAGGTGGCCGCCGGTGCCAATGGCCTGGGAGTGGCGGGAGGGGTGAGCACCACGGGAGCCCGGACCTGCGCCTCGAACGTGCTCTGCCCGGTGAACCCGGCCGGCGTCTTGGCTGGCTGCGGCGCCGGGGTCTCCTTCTTCGGGGGAGGGGGTGGCGGAGGAGGGGGAAGGAGTCGCCTGAGAAGCCCGTCGATCATGGTCCGTGTTCCTTTGCTAGGAGGTACGACGGCCCCGCCGTGACGGTTACACGGGATTACCCAATCTTTTTTGAGATGTGATGGGCGACCTGGCCGCGGTGCTCGTGCCCATCTCGAACGCGAAAAAGAGGTGAGGGGAAGATGCCGTCCAGCACGTTGCTTCGAGCGGAAATGCAGAAACGCTTTCCGGAGCCCCACGCTCATCCTGGGCGCGGAGGCCTCAGCCAACGGCATGAGGGGACAACACAATGAAGCGAGCGTCCATCGTTGTTTCGGCGGTGATGATGTCGGTCGGATTCGCCAGCACGGCCCTGGCGGCCCCCATCACCGTGAATGGTTACGTCTGCGCGGCGACGTACACCCGGCAACCCAACGTCATCTACGGTCAGGGCTACGTGGTCGTGCAGGTGAACACCGGGGCGAACTGCACTGGGAGCTTCGTCGGGAACTACTACTACCTGGGCTCGGGTGCCTCGTCCGCCGGCTACGAGTACAGCGAGGCCGAGCGCCTGGGCCTGTTCGAGCGCGCCACCCAGGCCGCCACCCAGGGCACGCCCGTCAGCCTGTACGTGGAAGGCGCGGGCATCGGAATCCTCAACACCACCTACCGCGGCAACTGACGGCGGACGGATGCGTGTTGGCGTGCGGGGAGAAGCCTTCCCGCACGGCGCATCGGGGCTGCTTTCGGGAGGGGGCCGCACAACCAGCATTTCGAGGGTCCTACGTATGAAGGGTCGCCGCGGGCCAGGCCCGGTGGCCGCCGTTCCCCAACTCGACCCCTCTTCGCTGGCGCGGCCGCGCGAAGCGCCTGTCCTCAGGCGTTCCTCAACGAAAGTACATTCACCATGCAGATGCAGAAATGGCTCGTGTCGACGGTGCTCGGACTCACCCTCGTGGGAGGCGCCGGCTGCGGCCCCCAAGAGCAGCCCGCCCCCACTCCCGCCCCCGAGACGACCCAGCCCCAGCAGCCCGCGCCCCAGCAGGAGGACGAGGGCCGCACCGTCTCCGCCATGGCCGCGACGGTCATCACCTGGGAGGACTTCACCCGAGCCCACACCACCACCTCCCTCACGTGCATCAGCGCCAGATACGCGCATTCGTGTGCCTTCTGCGCGAGCAACAACGACTACCAGCTGGAGTACTCGAACAGCTCGTGCACCGGCCCGAACGACACCTTCAACTCGTGCATCACCTGTGACAAGGTGTGGCTCACCGACATCCAGCCCATCTACCTGCCGGACGGCGACCTCATCAACGTCATCGTCGAGCACAACGCCGCGTCGCCGGATGTGGTGGAGTTCCGGCTGGAGTCCGGCTCGGCCGTGACGTGGTGGAAGCAGGTGGGCCTCGTCGGCGGCGGCGACCACTGGAAGGTGTGGAACGAGAACGGCAACTCCTGGTGCAACTGGCCCTCGGCTTCGACGGCCAACTGCAACACCAACTCGCAGTGGACGAGCATCGTGACCGACCCTGGCTCGTACTTCGTCTTCAGCAAGGCGAAGGGAATCTTCGCGGTCCACACCGAGATGTACAGGCTCTACAACCTCGCGGACCGGCTCAGCGGCGGCGACCGCGTGACGTTCCGCTGGACCAAGGACTGACGTCCCGTCGCGACGGGGCCGCGCACCGGCCCCGCTCGCTTGACAGGGGAAGGGAGCGATTGTCGACGCCAGGCAACGAACTCCCACCAACGCTTGAGGGTGAGCGCCCTCCCGGCGGAAGAGGCTCTTCACGTAGACCTCGAACAGGTCGAACGTCCCGAGGTGTGCGCTCCATCGTCGACTCCACCGTCCCAACCTGGGCCGGGCTCTCCTCCTCCAGCCCCGGCTCCGCTTGAGGGCGCTGGTACACGCCTATCCCTGTGTCGGGCGTGAGGCGTTTCCGACGCTGGCGCGTACCTCGCGCAGCTCGGCGGCGCGAACGGGCGAGGCGGTCTGTCGACGAATGACCCGCTCGGCCACGGCGACGTTGATGACCCAACCGGCGCCCAACAGCAGCGCTCTGGCGAGCTCGCTCGGCGCGCCGACGATGAGGAACCAGGGCACGGAGACCAGCACCTGCGTGCCCGCGCCCAGACCGATGGCGTAGCCTCGAATCATCCAGACCCGGTGGCCGCCCACGTCCCGCCGCAGGATCGTGGCCATCCCCAGGACGAGGGACAGGACCATCGCCGAGCCGAACAGGAGCCGCAGGCCGTCGAGGAGCGCGCCGTCGCCTTCGGCGCGGGGATAGAACAGCGTCATCCACAGGCCCGAGAGCCCTGCCACGAGGCCGCACGCGACCAGGAGCCGCCCGGCGACGCGGTGCCAGCCGGGCCGCCGGCGGCGAAAGTCCGGGGCGAATTGGAAGGCACCCAGGACGCAATACACGCTGGCGCTGAGGAGGTGCAGCACCACCGGTAGGGGCGATGCGAAGAACCGCGCGTTGCGTGGCGTGAGCTCGGCGCCGCCCGCCAGCTCGGCCAGACGGGCGGCGCCGGCCAGGATGGGCACGAGCGAGAGCGCGACCAGCGCAGCGGGCACGAGCCGCTCGGCCTTGGAGGTGGAGGTCATGGTCGAACAAATAGCCCTCCGCGACCACCAACGGAATTGACTGGGTTCCTTCACTTGATATGCGAAAATGCATGGATTGGCGGGCGGTCAATTTCGATTGGAATCGGGCGCGGGCCTTTCTGGTCACCGCGGAAGAGGGCTCGCTCACGGCGGCGGCGCGTGCGCTCGGCATGGCGCAGCCGACGCTCGGGCGTCAGGTGAGCGCGCTCGAGGAGGAGCTGGGCGTGGTGCTGTTCGAGCGCGTGGGGCGGAGCCTCGCGCTGACGCCGAGCGGGCGAGAGCTGCTCGACCACGTTCGAGCCATGGGCGACGCCGCAGGGCGTATCTCGCTCGCGGCCGGCGGACAGTCGCAGAGCGTCACCGGGCTGGTCCGCATCTCGGCCAACGAGATCTACTCGGCCTTCCTGCTGCCGCCCCTCGTGGAGCAACTTCGGCGCGAGGCGCCAGGCATCGAAATCGAGCTCGTCGCAACCAACACCGCGGTCGATCTGCGCCGGCGGGAGGCGGATATCGCCATTCGGAACTTCCGCCCCACCCAGCCCGACCTCATCGCCACCAAGGTCCGGGACGACCCGATGCGGCTGTATGCCGCGACCCGCTACCTTGCGCGCATCGGCAACCCACGTACGCCGAAGGCACTGAGCCGCGCTGACTTCATCGGGCTTGGCGGGACGGACGTCATGCTCAACGGGCTGAACGGGCTGGGCTTGAGCCTGACGCAACGGAACTTCCCGGTGCTGACGGGGAACCACCTCGTGCACTGGGAGATGGTCAAGCAGGGCCTCGGCGTGGGCGTCGCTCCCGAGCGCGTGGGAGACGCCGAGCCGCGGGTCCGGCGGGCCCTCCCCAGCCTCGCACCGTTGTTCCTTCCCATCTGGCTGACGACCCACCGCGAGCTGAACACCAGCAAGCGGATCCGACTCGTGTTCGACCTGCTCGCGACCGAGCTCGGGAGGTGAGTGACGGCGCGCTCCTCAGGACACAGCCGCGACAAGCCGGGCTCACTCGAGGGGACACACCCAGCTCGCGCCGTCACAGGTGCACCAGACCTGCACCCCAGTGGTGGGCCAGACGCAGGCTTGCTTCTTGCCCCTTCCGGAGCAGATCAACAGTTCAAGGACATCGCACTCGGCAACCAATCAGCACTCCAAGAATGCCGCGCATGTGCTCTCCGGGGTTGTGAAGCCTTGCGAGAATAGCGCGCCCTTGGGACCTGCTGCCATTGGAGGTGCCCGCTCCGCCTGTCCTTTGTCATGACTGTCAAAGATTCCAAATGGCTCGGAGTCAGAGGCAGTTCACGTCTGAGCCAAAGAAAGATGTCTGCCCTGTAAATTTTTTCCGAGTGGAGCGCTCTCGCCTACCATTCCCCGCGCAGTACCCTATCCAGGAGACATCACTCCATGCGCAGGGCAATCATCGCGGGACTGATGGCAGCAGGGATGCTGGCTGGCTGTGGCGGCACGTCCGACGGAGAGGTGTACATGTCGTGCGCCGACGGCACCACATGCTCCGGTTCCGCTGCCACGTGCGAAACCCAGTGCGCCTCATCCAGCGAGGACTCGAAGAAGGCCTCCTGGGTCACCGTCTATTGCTGTGACGGCAGCGAATGCCGCTCCCCTGGCTCGGCTGCCATTTGCCTCAGCTACTGCGCGGCCCACGAAGGCGTTTGCTGACGCCGGTTTGAGAGGGCCGCGGCCCGCGCGAGGGGAACGAACTACTTGCCGGCCAGCGCGGCGGCGAGCCGGTCCGCCTGCTCGCGGACGTGCTTGTCGGTGCTGGCCTGGGCCTTCTGCGCGTGCGTGCGGGCCTGGGCCTTGTCGGTGTCCGCCAGGGCCAGGGCCTGGTTGAGGTGCAGCCCCGCGTCGTCCGGGTGCGCCTTGAGCGCGGGGGCCAGCACCGCGCGGGCGTTGGCCGCGCCCCCGGGCTTCGACAGCAGCAGCACGGCCAGGTCATTGGCCGCGCCCACGTCGGTCGGGTCGCTGGTGTGGGCGGCCTCCAGCAGCTTCTGGGCCTCCGTGTCATCGCCCATCCGCCGGCGCACCTTGGCCAGGGCGATGTGCACCATGACGTTGTCCGGCACCTTGGCCAGGGCCTCGCGCAGGATGCGGTCCGCGTCCGCGTCCTTTCCGGCCACGAAGGACGCCAGCCCGTGCAGATAGATGGCGTCCGCGTTGTCCGGCTGCTGGAGGCGGATGTCGATGGCGGCCTTGATGGCCGGCTCGGGCGCGCCCGCCACGAAGCACAGGGTGGCGAACTCCCGGATGAGGGCCGTTTCGCGAGGACTTCGCAGGATGGCCTTCTGGAGCGTCTGGAGCGCGGCGCCCACCTGGTCCTTGAGCACCTGCACCCGCGCGGCCAGGAGCAGCGGCAGGTGCTCGGTACGGCTGGCCTCCGCCGCGTCCAGATAGCGCTTGAGGGCGCGGTCCAGCTGCTTGTCACCCTGGAGCGCCATGCCCAGGTACGTCAGCGTCTGGGCGTTGCCCGGCTGCAGGGCGAGCGCCTTCTCCAGCGCGGCGATGGCGGCGGGGTACTGGTGGTGCGCCAGCAGCGCGCGGCCGTGGTTGACGACCTCGAAGAAGCCCGCCTTGGGTTGGGCCGCGAGCGCCTCCAGCACCGCGAGCTGTCTCGCGTCGCCCGCTTCCGCGTCGAGCCGGGCCAGGTGGCTCAGCGCCTCGGGGTGGGTGGGGTGCTGGGCCACGAGCCGCTGGAGCACCTCGCGCGCGGCGGGTGCGTCATGCTGCGCGAGGCGCAGGCGCGCGAGCCCGAGCAGGGCGGCCGCGTCCTTCGGGTCCTGCTTGAGGGCGCGCTCGAATTCGATGGCGGCGTCCTTGAGGAGGCCCTGCTTCATCAAACGCGCCGCGGAGGTTGCCTGTTTGGAGACGGCCATGGGGCGGGAGGATAGCCGAGCCCTCGAGGAGCCCGGCAGTCACCTCGGGTGTGTCACCCGAAGACGCTGTTCCACGCACCCTCGGCCGCGTTGCCGATGCCGCCGGCCACGTCGCCCAGGACATCCACCGCGCCGTTGAACACGTCGCCGGCCGCGTCCGCCACCGCGCCGCCCGCGTTGATGGCGCCTTCGGCGATGTTCTCCAGCACCTCGCCACCGGCCGCGGCGGCCGTCTCGCCGACCGCCTTGAGGATGTTGCCGGGGTTGACGGAGCCCTCCACCTCGACGCCCAGGCCCAGGCCGGCCGTGGCCTCCACGCCGACGTCGAACTCCAGGTTGCCGCCATCCAGGCCGATGTCCGCGTGGGCGTCGCCGCTCACGCCGGCGCTGGCGCTGGCGGTGATGCTGGCGGAGGCCAGGGAGTCACCCTCGTGCTTCAGCTCGATGCCGCCGGTGAGGCTGGCCTGCGCGCCCGCGAAGCCGGAGGCGGCGGCGTTGAGGGACACGTTGCCGTCGGTGCCGACGTGCAGGTCCAGGTCGATGGAGCCCTCGGCGCCAATCTTGCCCAGCGCCGCCAGGTCCAACTCGACGGAGTACTCCTCGCCGGCGATCTCGAAGTCCACCGTCTTGGTGGCGCTGGCGCCCGCTTCCACCAGGTTGGCGGACACGTCCACCTGCACGTTCACGTCGATGCCGGACAGGCCGATGTCCGCGTCCACGGACGCGTCCGCGCTGAACGTCGGGCCCTGGACGTAGGCGTTGGTGTTGATTCCGCCGGGGCCGGTGCCGTTGACCTCGGCGCGCGAGCCGCCCGCCTCGAAGCTGGACTGACCGCTCAGCACGTTGCGCGACGGCGACTGCACGTTGCCCTGCGTCTGGGTGGAGACGTTCGGCTGCGTCCCGGGCTGCTGCTGCTGCGTCGTCGGCTTCGCCGGGGGCGGCGCCACGGGCTTCGGCTTCGGGGGCGGCGGGGGCGGCGGAAGCGGGCGGTAACCGATGGGCGCGGTCATGGGCGGACTCCGGAGTTCGATGGGAACGGCGCCCGGAATGGCGACCGTTTTTTCCCATTCTCCCCAATCCCGTCCGGAAGTTTCCGTGCCCCCATCGCTTTGTAAGAAATTCCTGGCCGGATTCCGGTGGAGTGGGATGGGCTGGAGCATTCCGGGAGAAATGTTCACGGATGGGCGTCCCAATGAGGGGGAGGTGCCTCGAAATCCAGAGGGAAGCGCGGCACGTGGCTCCGCCCGGGCGTCGTCCTGAAGGGACAAACCTCATGGGTGGAATGTTGTGTGAGGCGGGCGGCTCTCGGCTGTTGAGAGTGCCTCCGGCCCCTTCCAGATGTCGCAAGGAGGGATACGCAGCGGGGCGAAGGCCGGTTACAGGATCCCCAGTGGCGGCGTGTCCTTCCGCCCACGCTCCCGACGTAGGCTCGCGAACCCTGCGCGCCTTGCTCGCAGTCCCCCAGGGGCCCCGACACGATGCTCCCCTTGCAGCGCTGGTTGTCCCCAGAAGAAGCCGCCGCCTACCTGCGTCCGTACACGGCCTTCAAGCGTCGCGGTGTCCGCCTGGGCATGGACGTCGACCCCCAGGTCCTTGCGTCTGGCTTCAACAAGGGTGGCGCCGGGCTCTTCACGGGTGGCCGCGTTCCCTCGCTCAGCCTCACGAACAACAAGGGATCGACGTTCATTGACGGCGACCTGTACGTCGATGGGTGGCTGGAGAATCCAGGAGGGCTTGTCTTCGTCCGCGGCAACCTCATGGCGCAGACGCTCTATACGGCGGGCTACCTCATCGTCCTCGGGGAGCTTCGCGTCCGGCAGTTGTTCGGCCAGGACGAGCCACATGGCACCTATGTCTTCGGCGACGCCTACGTCGAGAGTGCGGCCCTGAACCACAACCATCACTTCGATGTGTGGGGAAAGGCCGAGCTGGCAGACGTCGTTGACGACGAGATGCATGGGCAGGCGACCGTGCGCGAGTGGCTGGAGGCCCACGGCATGCCTTCCGCCCCGAGGTACGAGGACTTTCTCGTCGGCGTCCAGCAGGGCCTGCGCAACCTCGCGGAGAGGCGGGGCCCGCTCCCGGAAGACTGGGTCGCACGCCGCTACACACCGAAGCCCGGAGACATTGATACCGGGCAGCTCCCGCCTCCCCGGTTGGGCGTCATCCTCGAGCTTGAACGGTGGCTGGCGACCACGGAGCTTGCCCAGCGGCATCAGCTGGAGGAACTCCGTGCGCACTGGCTCCCCAGGTTGACCGACGCAGAGGTTCGTCCGGAGGCCGCGCGCATCATCCGCAAGGCCATCAACTCGAAGAAGCTCGTCGTGGAGCGCGACGCCCTCCTGCGGATGCTGGACGGAAGCGCGTGAGGTCCTCTCCGCGCCGGACCGAATAGGAGAAGGTCACCTCGCAGGGCGAACCGGACGCGATGGTGGCCGTGGCTGGATTCGAACTGCTCCAGCCTTCTGACTGGCGCAGGAATCCGAGTGGCTGCTCCACGCAGCTGCCGAACCTTCGACTTGAGCGACAATGGCGGACATGGCGGTCCGCCTTGCGTCCATCCTGTGTCTCCTCGCCGCATTTCCCGCCGCCGCCAACGTGGCCGCCTCCACGCGGACGCCGGCGACTCTCACCCTGTCATCGGGGACCGCGCTCACGCGCACGGAGGTGCTCGGCGAGGAGCTGGACTTCGATTGCACGGAGGCGGAGCAGGAGGCGGTCTGCCGCTTCGAGGCGCGCTACCGGCTGCGCAATGGGACCTCCGAGGCGGAGGTCATCGATGCCGCCTTCCTGGGTGCCCGTACGCGCGAGGTCAGCGTGCGCTTCGACGAGGAGCCTCTGCCGGTGAAAGACGCGCAGGTGGCCTCGATGGGCCCTGCGACAGAATCCGGGAGTCTTGCGCAGTCCCCGGTGGAGCGCTTCGGCTTCACCCTCACGCTTCCGCCCGGGCGGGAAGGGGACCTGGTGGTGCGGGGCCTGATGCAGCTCGAGCAGCGTTTCCTGCCCTCGGGGTACGTGTGGCCCGCGGTCCAGGCGCGTCACGCATTGCTGTCCCCCGGACCGCCGCGGGCCACGCACTGGGACATCGACTATCTGCTGGGGCCCATCCGGACCTGGGCGGGCAACCCCACGCTGCACGTCACGGTGCGTGCCCCTTCCTCGTGGGAGGTGGGCAGCAGCCCGGATGCATCCGCGCGCTCGCTGCCGGTGGCCACGGGCTGGCGGCTTCGGCACGAAGGCGAGCATGTGGTGGCGGAGCGGACCCTCACGGCGGCGAGCGCGCCCGAGTGGCTCAACGTCACGCTGACGAAGCCCAAGCCCTGGTGGACTTCAGGCGGTGTACAGCTGGGCCTGGGCGCGCGGCTCGGGGACGACTCGCGCTTCATGGCCCGGCTCGGCTACCAGCTCGCCGCGCCCGAGTCCTTCCTGCATTCGCTCTCGGTGGAGACGGACTTTCGCGAGCAGGTCGTCCTCACGCCCCTCACGCAGTACGCGACGCCCCAGGTCGTCATCATCCCGAGCTTCGGGGGCGGCCTGGGGATCCCGGTGCAGGTGCTCCCTGATGTCAGGCCTGGCTTGCGGCTCCTCGCGGACCTGCACTTCGGTCCGCTGGGGGCCGCGCTCAGCTGGGACCACTATCCGGCGCTGCGAGAGGGCTCGGACTCCTTCTCGCGGCTCATCCTCCTGTTCCAGGTAGGGCTGTAGGCCGGCTGCGTCCCCCATGCCTTCCAGCACCTGCTGCCGCGTGCGAAGTGGGACCCGGATGAGGACCGTGCCCGCCGCGAGGCAGGAGGCATCCCGATTGAGGCGAGCCTCCGTGGCCGGAGGACTGCTCAGAGATAGATCACCAGGTTGTTGCCCTGGCGCACCCAGCGAGCCGTTCCAGCGCCCGGCTGCGGCACTCGTGGCCGCGGCGCCGGTACGACGGGTCTCCCCGCGGATGGGAGCACTGCCCGGTGGATGGCTCCCGGCACGCGCCCGCTGACGCCCGGGACGCGCCCGAAGCGCTGCTGGCGGGCCGTGGACAGCAGCGTCCTCTCCAGAAGCTGCCGGAGCTCCTCGAGCGGCACGGACTGGCCCCGCCGCTGCCGCTCCGCGAGGATGGACGCGACACGCGCCGCTGACACCCTCGCCAGCCGCACGAAACGCGACGTGGCATCGAGCACCCGGTCCCCCGTGCCGCCCCGCACCGCCTGGAACACGGCAGGCAGCATCGCCTCCAACTCGGCATCCTCGCCCTCCATCTCCATTTCCAGCTCGCGGGTCCCTCGCCTGCCGCGCCGGGAGTCCTGGGCCCCCTGGCGCACCAGGCTTGAGGCGGCCCTGCGCACCAGCCCGCGTCCCACCGCGCCGATGGCCACCCTCCCCAGGGACGCGAGCGCTGGGAGGAGGAACGGGAGGAAGTGGTCCAGCTCCTGATCGTTCTGGACCTCCAGCAGCTCACTGGCCAGCTCCAGCTCCGGTGCCAGCTCCGCTTCCGCCACCTCTCCGATGTTCGACTCCTGCATGGCTCGCTCCTGTGTGGGGCCGCTTTCCTGGCGGCCGTTGGAGCGCGGCCACTTGCAGCGCGTGTACCAGCAGGGCGAACACGCCGGCCTCGGCCGCGACTCTCCATCACGCAGAGCGCCCTTGGAGGTCCGGCGTCACGCAGGCGACAGCCGCGCATGCGGCACCCGGCGAAGAGGGCTTCACCTTCTCCGAAGCGGGCTTCGACACCCCTCGGACGGACCCGCCATGGCGCGCCCGGGCAGGAGGCCCCGCGCCGAAGCCGGCTTCGCCCGGGCCATTCCGTGCCGCGCTCCCTTGAAGCCATCCTCCACTCGGAAGCGCTGCCGCGCGCATCCTGGCACCTGCCCTGCACTGGCCCATGGACGCGGCCGCCAGTGGCCGGACAAACCAGGAGCAGGCACGTGCACGATCTCGATCGCACCACCCCGGAGCTGGAGGGCGAGACGTTCTCCTATGAGTTCGACGCCGAGGCGGATGGAGAAGCCGAAGGAGGCGAGCTGGAGGCGGAGGGCGAGTCCGGGATGGAGCTGGAGGCGGAGGCGGAGGCCCAGCTCGACGAGCTGGCCTCGGAGCTGCTGGAGGTCGGGAACGAGGCCGAGCTTGAGCAGTTCCTCGGCGGCCTCATCCAGCGGGTGGCCCACTCGATGGGGACGCGGGTGCGAGGGCCCATGGGCCGTCGCCTGGGGCTCCACCTCAAGCGCGTGCTGCGCCAGATGCCACCCTTCATGGCCTATCCGCAGTCGGGGGGCGGGCGCCGCTCGCGGTTCGGCTCGGAGCGCCTCACGCGGCTGGGGCCGGGGCGCCCGCCGCCGGAGGAGGAAGCCGGCGCGGTCTCGAGCGAGGTGTTCGGCCTGGAGCTGGAGGGGCTGAGCCACGAGGACCAGGAACTCGAGATGGCCCGCCAGGTCGTCCAACTCGCCGCCGACGCGGCCCAGACGGCGCTCTCCACGCCGCACGAGCAGCGCGAGGACGAGGTGAGCCAGGGCGCGGTGGCCCAGGCCGTGGAGCGGTTTGCCCCGGGACTGGCCGGTACGCGCCTGTCGCCCGCGCCCCTCATGGGGGCCGCCACCAGCGGTCGCTGGGTCCGTAAGGGCAGCCGCATCATCCTCCTGGGGGCCTGACGCGATGACTCCCGGCTCCTTCGCCGCGTGGATGATCTCCCAGGAGACCCGGGCGCTCCTCACCCGCCTCGACCGCATCAAGTCCTTCGCGCTGCAGGAGACGATGGTCCCCGCGGCGGCGCTCTCGGTGGAGGCTCAGTCGGCGATCGAGCGCTACCTCGTCTCACGCCGCCGGGAGCTGCGCACCCACGTTCAACGCTTCCTGGAGTGGCTGGAGGGCCCCCAGGGCCAGCGCGCCTCGCCGGCCGAGGTGCAGAAGCGCTTCGTCCTGCTGCGTCTGCGCTTCAACGTGGTCCTGGGCCAGTTCGACATCTTCAGCGAGGCCCTTTGCCAGCGCAGCGAGACGGACAATGGCGTCTGGCTGGCCGGCCTGGACGTGGTCTCCCAGGACGCGCTCGCGCTGCCGGGCTACCTCCAGGCTCCACCGGTCGTCTGTTATCTGGCCCGGGGGCCTGGTGCGGCCATCCGGCGTGCGCGCACGCGGCTGCCGGGAGGGGGTGAGAATCCCGTGGCCATCATCCGCGTGCCCCGCGAGCGGATGATTGGCAGTGGCATCGCCTCCTCGCTCTTTCACGAAGTGGGGCACCAGGGCGCGGCGCTGCTCGACCTGGTGCCTTCGTTGCGCCGGGCCATCCGGGAGGTGCGCCGCGGCGTCAGCGAGGAGCGCGCGTGGCACTCCTGGGAGCGGTGGATCTCCGAAATCGTCGCGGACTTCTGGTCCGTGGCCCGCGTGGGCATCACCTCCACGCAGGGACTGATGGCGGTGGTCAGCCTGCCGCGAGCGTTCGTCTTCCGGAGGAACGAGCACGACCCCCACCCCATGCCGTGGATCCGCGTGCTGTTGAGCAGCGCCATGGGCCAGGCGCTCTTCCCACATGGGCAGTGGGCCCGGGTCTCCGGGCTGTGGGAGGAGTTCTATCCCCTGGACGGCCTGAATGCCGGGGTCCGCGCGGAGCTGGCGGTGCTGCGCGAGACGATCCCCGCCCTGGTGGAATTGCTGGTGAGCCACCGGCCCGCCGCTCTGCGGGGCCGGACGCTCCCGGAGGCGCTCGACATCCGCTCCCGTCAGCCCGCGCGGCTGACGGCGCTCTACCCCGAGTTCCGGACGCGGCGCGCGCGGCTCCAGTCGGCACGCCCGTCGCTGGTGTTCGCGGTGCTTGGCCAGGCCAGGGCCGACGGCACCCTCACTCCGGAGGAGGAGGGCGAGGCGCTGGCCAGCCTGCTCAAATACTGGGCCCTGCGCAGCACCGTCGACGCCTCGGAGATCTGCGCCTCGGTCGCGCGAACCCGGGCCCCCGCGGTGCTTTCCGCGCGCCCGCCCCTGCTTCCCCAGAGGTCCACGCTTCTCAATTGACGGAGGATGAACGATGGCTGGCGTCAATATCCATGCTTCGCCCGCGGCAATCACCGCGGGTGGCATCATCAACCTGACCGCGTCTCCCGAGGTGCTCGACACCACGGTCCGCCGGTGCACGTACCGCTGGAGGGTGGCGGCGGGCGTCGTGCGGCCCCAGGAGAGCGAGTCAGGCACCGCGCAGTGGCACACCGGGGGGCTGCTGCCGAGCACCTACAAGGTGTTCGTCACGCTCCAGGAGTTCGGGGCGCGGGGGGAGTTGCTGCACGAGCGCACCGGTGAGACCGAGGTGCTGGTCACCGCCTGGACGCCGGAGGCCGCGGATCCGCCCGGGATGCACGGCACCACGGTGAGACAGGTGGTGCGCGAGACGCTGGAGACGCTGAACGGCGGCTCGAGCCCGGGGCCGCTCCTGCATGTGCCCCCGCCCGCGCCTCGGGGCGTGCCTGGCTCGGTGCCGGTGACGTTGCAGCGCACGAACCACCCCCCCACGCGAGACCAGATTCTCTGGCTCCTCATCCGCCAGGGCACCAACAGCCTCTCGTACTCCCGCTACGTGGAGTTCGTCGACCGCGTGCTCTTCCGCACGGAAGGCTCGGACTTCTCCGCCGTGCCCGAGCCGGGAGGCCCGTCCCCGCGGACCTCGCACCTGCGGCTGCCGTACCCCAGCGTGGATGCGTACCTGCTGCTCAAGGTGGCCACCGAGTCCTTCGTGATGGTCAACTGCGAGGGGCTGCGCGACTTCGAGAAGTTCGTGAAGGACGTCGACCTGGAGGAGGAGGCGGGCCGCCTCGGCTACCCCGTGACCGGGCCCATGCCCCAGGCGCTCCTCGACCGCTGGAATGCCTACCGCACCCGGCTGTCGGAGGACAGCAAGCCGGGTGACGACGTGCTCGTCCTTCCCTACCTGGCCATCATCCGGCGCAAGCTGCCGGACGTGCCGCTGTCGCCCGCCGTCGACAAGCAGCTGAGGGACGGCAACACGGACCGCTTCGTGAGCATCATCCGGGAGAAGCTCGCGTACCCGTGCTTCCTCGAGTTCATCTGGAGCTACTGGCACGAAGAGGGAATGCTCGTCCAGGGCATGAATCACGTCAGCCGGCGCTTCCAGAACCTCTCCTCTCCCCGGGAGCATGATCCGCTGGAGAACCTGGAGCTGGATCCGCTGCGCTCGCTGAACAACGTGCTGTGGGGGTACGTGCAGGACGAGCAGCACCAGCTGTCGGTGGCCCGCAGGTCGCTCGAGTACGAGCACCAGTATGGCTTCAGCCTGCACGGCAAGGCGGTGGCGCGGACGCGCGGGGTGGAGCGGCGCTCGAAGTTCCTCGAGTCCTTCAACAACCTGCTGAACCAGTGCGCGCAGTTCTTCCGCCAGGATGATGACACCACCGTGGTGGCGGATGGCTTCGCGGTGCTCAACTCCATCAAGCAGACGCACTACCTGCTGGCCCAGGGCGCGCACAACCAGTTCGGCGACCTGCCGTCCACCGCCCGCCAGGAGATGCTGATGCAGCAGTGGATTCTCGGGCGGCCGGAGATGCGTGAGTTCCTCGGCGGCCGGGTGATGGTGCCGTACCCCGAGCCGTGGATGGACCGGGTGGACGCGTTGAAGACGTTCTACGGCTGGACGGACGTGAGCTCGGTGCACTTCCACGACCTGGCCGTCTTCGGTGAGCAGCTCCTGCTGTCCATCCGCTTCGGGGACTGGAGCCTGGTGAATGACCCGCATCGGGCGGCGAACTGGGCCAGGTACTGGCGGCCGGAGATCCAGGGCTACATCCACGCGTACCGGGCGGTGACGGGGGTGGACCTGACGGGCATCACCACGGACCAGCAGCGGCTGGCGGAGCGCAACCTGCCTCCCTCGGTGCACCTGCGCCAGCGGCTGCAGCAGCAGCGGCGCCGTGAGCCGGATCCGCGCGGCTGACACGGCAGGGGGATGTGGTGCCCGGAAAGGAGGGCCAGGACATGAGGCCTTGGTACGAGTTGTCCGAGGAGTTGGAGACGGAAGGGGAGGGCGAGCTCCGCGGGGGGCGGAGGGTGGGCGGGTTCCGGTACCGGGCCCTGCGCCGCCGGGGGTACCCGTGGATGCTCGGGGCCGGTCGCGTGCGCGGGCCCCGTCACCGGTGGCCGTGGCTGCGCTATCTCAGATCCTGGCCGTATGTCATTGCGCCGGCCTACGTGCCGCCGCTCGAGCCGGATGACGAGTGATGGTCATCGACTGTCATTGCCACGCCGGCCAGGGGGATGGTTTCACGGGCCCTTGGGACACGGCGGCGCCGCTGGGCCTCTACCGGCGCCGCGCGCTGCGGGCCGGCATCGACCGGACGGTGCTCCTCCCGGCCTTCCACTCCGACTACGCGGAGGCCAACCGCGAGGTGGCGCGCATCGTCGCGCGCCATCCGGAGCGCTTCTACGGCTTCGCCTTCGTCCACCCGGCACGGGACCGGGGTCGGGTCCTCGCGATGGTGGCGGAGGCCGTTGAGCTCGGCCTCCGTGGCCTCAAGGTGCACCGCCGCGACGCCCGCATCACCCGCGAGGTGTGCGAGGCGGCTCGGGCCTTCCGTCTACCCATCCTCTACGACGTGATGGGCCAGGTCGCTCCCATCGAGTTGCTGGCCACCGAGTACCCCGGCGTGCCCTTCATCATCCCGCACCTGGGCAGCTTCTCGGATGACTGGGCGGCACAGCGGGCGCTGCTGGACATGCTGGTGCGACACCCCAATGTCCATGCGGACACCTCGGGCGTGCGCCGCTTCGATCTATTGGTGGAGGCGGTTCGGCGCGCGGGCCCCGAGAAACTGCTCTTCGGCAGTGACGGACCCTGGCTGCACCCGGGGGTGGAGCTGGCCAAGGTGCGGGAACTCCAGCTCCCCGCGCCAGCGGAACAGCTGGTATTGGGCGGCAACCTGTTGCGGTTGCTGGGCCGTCCCCGGGCTGGGCTGTCTCGGGCGGCTCGGCTCGTGAGGGCAGGATTAATCGGTGAAACGCTGCCTTGAGGTACCCGTGCCGCAACGTTGAGCAACCTGACAGAGGGCTGGGAGATCCTGAACGCACGTTGACGAAAGAGCGCGTGCCGCGAAGCCAGCGACCTTCCTGCGTCTATTGTAAATCGGTCATCTCGTTTCGCCCTGACTCAAGAGGGCGATGTCACCTGCTTGCGCCTGGCGTTCATTTCGTTCAACTGCTGCTGCTCCTGCTGCTGGCGTGAAGCATCCGCACGAAGGGCCCCTGCTGGACCCAGCCCAACGTCGTGGGTGCCAGCCCCTCGGGATTCAATGGCATGCAGCCCGGTGCCCACTGAATCCTCAACCCTTTCAAGCCGCTCGCCAGATAGCGGGTGAGGAATCGCCGGATGTTGCGTGGCGTCGTCCCCAGGGCTTCGGCAATTTGCTGCTGAACTCGCCCTCGGGACGTCATCAACACCGCCGCTCACCTCTCACACAGACATTGGTTCTCCATCGTGAGGAAGCATTCCTCCTGCTTGCTCCGTTGCTCCTCACGCAGCGCCAAGCCTCTCATGCTCCTTCAACCTGGCAGACACGACGGACTCTTCCGGGGCGTGAATCAGTAGATGCCCGTCCAAACGACGGGGATATCCTGGGAAGGATATTGGTTCATTTTTCTTCGCTTCTTATCCTCCCATTCTCGCCAAGACATCGGAACATTATGCCATTTTCTTGGCTCCACCGCCCTTGGGTGTTTCCGCTTCCAGTTCTCCTCTTTTGTTATCCACTTTTTTGAATTGTGCCTATGCGAATGGATGTCCGTGAACGCCCTGCCAGGATAGGGGTGCATGTTGGCGATCGGGTTCTGAGGAAAGATGTTGGACAAATCCGTTCCGGAGCCGCCGTGCTGCTTTCCTTTGATGTGGCCAGCTTGCATGTCGCCCTTCTGTGGTATGGGGTTGTAGCCTATGAATCTGACGGTTTTTGTTATGCCGTTTTTGTTTGTGTATGTCATTTCTTCTGTGAATTTTACTGGCGCCTGCCCTGTCTTTGCGTGCTGTCGTGCGGGGTTGTTTGTTGCTGTTCCTTTTTGTCTCGTGCTGGCTCTGAGGATGTAGCGTTCTGTTAATTGTGTGTTTGGCTTTATATTATTTGCCTGTTCTTGCTCGTGTCGCTTCGGTTGTTTTTTCTGTTGCTTGGGTTTGATGGGTTTGGTGTATGGTGCCGCGCGCGCTCTCTTTCGGTCCCTGCGGCGGACGGGCCCCGTTCTCGACGGCATGCTGTGCTCAATCTCGTACCGGGCCTCGACGGGAGAACCGTACAAGAGCCAGGGCCACCGCAGGGGACCCACCTCCAGCCTCTCCGCCGCCAGTCCGTCGAACTCCCCCTCCAACACCGGGTACGCGCGCTTCGTGTCGTGCATCCGAATGCTCCTCTCTTGCGGTGGTCTGTCGCCGGCTGGCCGGTTCTGCAGGCCTAGTGCCAGCAGTCGATGGGCTTCGGCTCGGGTGTTTCGGCCGGGACAGGGGCCTGGCGGTTCATCGCCCGAGCCGGGATGCCGAAGTCCACTTCTGTGTGGGCGAAGCCGGCTTCGTATGTCCGCTGGAAGGAATTGTTCAGATGCCCGAGGGCGTCCCGCGCCCCGGACGCATCCGTCTGCTCCATATCTTGATAATTTCGTATTCCTCGTCTTGCATATTGATGCAAATGAGTGCGGCCTGGGGGTGATGGCTTGTTGATGGTGGGAAGGTCATGCGGGTGCTCCCTTGCAATTCATTGCGGCCCTGCCGATAGATTGCGCCTCACCCAACACCATGCAGGTGCTTTCACATGTTCGAGGCCTGGATCCGGCTGGTGGAGCGCTCCGGTAGCACCTTCCCCGTCATGGAGCAGGCCTTGCAGTCCGCGGGTGTGAAGGTGAAGCCCGTCAGGATGGGAGAGGTCTCCGGCCCGGGGTTGCTCGTCTTCGATGAAGTAGCCCCGGCGACCCTGGAGGCCGCGAACGAATTGCGACAGTGCCCGGAGGCGCGCGTCCTGGGCGTGGCCACCTCCAGCGCGGTGCTCGGCAACGACGCGTGCTGGATGCTGCTCGATGCGGGCCTCTCCGATGTCCTGGCCTGGGACCGCTGCGCGAGTCCGGCGGCGGAGATCGCCGCGCGGCTGGAGCGCTGGCTCGAAGTGGATCGGCTCATCGCCTCGCCCCTGGTGCAGGAGCGGCTCGTGGGCCGTTCCGCCGCCTGGCTCGGGTTGTTGCGGCAGATCGTCGAAGCCGCCGCCTTCACCGACTCCTCGGTCCTGCTGCTAGGCGAGAGCGGGACCGGCAAGGAGGAGGTGGCCCGCCTCATCCACGCGCTGGATCCCCGCCCGGACAAGCGGGAACTGGTGACGCTCGACTGCACGACGGTGGTCCCCGAGCTGTCCGGTAGTGAGTTCTTCGGCCACGAGCGGGGAGCCTTCACCGGCGCCGCCAACTCGCGAGACGGAGCATTCGCGCTGGCCGACGGCGGGACGCTGTTCCTCGACGAGGTGGGCGAACTGCCACTGAAGCTTCAGGCGCAGCTCCTGCGCGTGGTGCAGGAGCAAACCTACAAGCGCGTGGGCGGTAATTCCTGGCAGCACACCCGGTTCCGGCTGATCTGCGCCACCAACCGGGACCTGGCCAAGGAGGTCGAGCAGGGGGGCTTCCGGCGCGACTTCTTCCACCGGATCTCCAGTTGGATCTGCCACCTGCCCCCTTTGAGCAAGCGGATGGAGGATCTCCTGCCCCTGGTACACCACTTCCTCCAGACGATGCGCCCGGGCAGGCCTCCCCTGGAACTGGAAGAGCCCGTGCGCGAGTACCTGCTCACGCGCGACTATCCGGGAAACGTGCGCGACCTGCGCCAACTCGTCAGCCGAATTTGCAAGAGCCACGTGGGGGATGGTCCCATCACCGTGGGAGACATCCCGCCCGACGAGCGGCCCGTGGGCAATGAGTCGGCGACGTGGTGGCAGGACACGTCCTTCACCCAGTCCATCCGCCGCGCGCTCAGGGGCGGCGTGGGGCTCAAGGACATCAGCCGCATCGCCTCGGACACGGCCATCCGGCTGACCCTCGCGGAGGAGCAGGGCAGCCTCCAGCGCGCCGCCCGGCGGCTTGGCGTCACCGACCGGGCGCTCCAGCTTCGCAAGGCCCAGTGGGGAAACCAGACGGCTGACTCCCCCTCGCTGATGCCCGGCGACTCGCTCACGTTCGGGTAGTCGACGTCAAACGGATGGCCGCCGCCTACGACGTGGAACTCTGAGCGAGCGGCTCCGTTCCAGCGCGACAACCTCGGTGCTCCCGCGTCCCCAGCATCCTGGATGCAACCTCAAGCACCGCGCTCGGTTCCTCCGGAGGCGGGGCTCGTCTCCGCGACGAGCCACACGCCGTGGCTACGGAGGGGGTAGCGGCTGCCAGTTCGGATCAGGCCAGACGAAGGGGTTTCCGCCCGAGCCCGGGGCCGCGTTGCCGAAGAAGCGCTGGCAGCCCTCGACGTTCTGGGGGCTCCCGAGAATCGCCCAGAAGCCCGGGCAGACGTCCCGAGGGATTCGCGTGCGGCAGTCCTCCATCGTCCGCTCGCCCGCGCCCGGCTGCGCGTAATAGGCGCTCACGAAGTCCCACGCGATGCGCTGGAGGGCCTGGACGGTCGCCGCGTTCTCGCCCGAAGGCACCCGGGCCCCTTCGGGCGACTCCCGGAACACGGCGGCATGGTGGACCGCGGCCATGTAGTAGGCGCCCAGGGACGTCAGGTGGACGTTGTCGCTGAAGAGCACGTTGAGCTTCTGCGACGTCGAACCGCTGAGGCCAGGCACCTCGTTCGCGATGACGCGCTCCACCAGGTGGACCAGCGCCGTGCTCCCCGGGAGCGCCACCACGCGGTCCGGCCGTCCATCGGCCTGCAACGTGAGGTTCACCTTGGAAGACACACATTCCCAGGCGGCCCGGGCGTTCTTCTCATAGGCAATCCACTGCGACGGGTCGGATTTGTTGAGGTCCAGCCACGTATGATAAAAGTATGTGACGGCTTGTGGGTTCCCGGCGATCAAGCGGTCATGGAAGTGCCGCAGGTAGCCGATGGTGTTCTCCCACTCGATGGTGCCCAGCAGGTCATGCCGCTCGGTGATGAGGAGGGTGTCGTATTTCTCTCCCGGGCCCAGCGTCCGGGGTGACAACAGCTCCTGGACCACGTTCATGCTGTCACCCGAGCGGTTCTTGCCCGAGCGGTAGCCCTCCCATCCGTTGTTGCCCCAGGTCCGCACCCGGAGGGGTGAACCAATCACGTTCTGCTGGTTCCAGTTGAAGTCCTTGCCTCGACTCGTGGCGATGTCGTCGAAATGGTCGGGCATGGGGTTGTCGAGCAGGCTGTGTCCGGAGAAGAAGACCCGGGCGCTCGTGATGGGGGGCAGCCCCGCGTCCGGGCTTCCTGCATCGGGACTGCCCGCATCGGGACTGCCCGCATCGGGACTGCCCGCATCCGGGACGCCCGCGTCACCGGGCCCGGCGTCTGGCTGTGTCCCGGCGTCATCCAGGGGGCGCACGCCCGAATCGGGAGGGCCTTCCACGGAAACGTCCTGGCCGAGCTGGCCCGTACAGGCCAGCCAGAGGGAGACCGCCAGGAATGCGCACGGCTTCAGTCTTGAGGTGTTCACGCGCCCAAGCATAGGCGGAATGGGCGCATTCCCTCCTCGTCGAAGCGCTACGCCGGCGCCGTCGTGCGCTGTCCAGCGGCGTCGTCACGGCGCATCGGCTGGGCCTTTCCATACGTCAGCGAGCGCCACACCCACTCCGCGGGGCCGAAGCGGAACTTCGACAGCCACAGGTGGCTCCACACCACCTGGACGCAGAAGACGGCCAGGCAGTACGCCACGCACGCCGCGGGGCTCAGCTTCGTGATGAAGCCCAGGCCGTACCCGTAGAAGAACAGCGAGCTGATGATCGACTGTGACAGGTAGTTCGTCAGCGCCATGCGCCCCACCGGCGCGAGTAGCCCCAACGCCCGCTGCCAGAGGGCTCGCTGGAAGAGCAGGGTGATGCCGGACACGTAGACGGCCGCGAAGCCCAGCTCGCCCAGGTTCCGCAGCGGCGCCATGGCGAAGGGCACCCAGCCCGGCAGCGTCTCCGGGGTGAAGACCTTCTTCAGCATGAGCTGCTGAAGCACCAGGCCGCTGCCACTGCCAATCACTCCGGCCACGAGCCCCCACCCGAGGATGCGGCGGAACAGCCGCAGGTGCTGGGGCGCGTCGTGGAAGAGGCGGCGGCGCCCCGCCAGTAGGCCCAGCAGGAACCGGCCAAACACAGGGAGCAGGATGGCCAGCAGCATCGGGAAGTAGTCGCGGAAGAAGAAGGAGCCGGTCGCCTTTGTCGCGTCCAACAAGCTTCCCTGGGTGAAGGCCGCCAGCGTCTCCGCCCGGATGGCCGCGGATTTCTCGTTGGCCGCCTTGACGATGGCCGCGCCAGCCTCCGGTGTGTCCGCCATCAACTGCGGGAGCTTGAGGATGGCCACGCTGATGACGGACCACCCCAGGGCCAACAGCAAGGCGCTGATGAGCAGCGTCCGGTCCGAGCGCCCCCGGAACAGGAGCAGGCCGAACCCCAGCACCGCGTACGAGCTCAGGACGTCGCCGTACCAGATGAGGAACAGGTGGGAGAGCCCCATCACCAGCATCACCCCCAGCCGCCGGACATAGAGCGGTGTGATGGAGGTCCCTCGCGCCTCGGCGCGGCCCATCTGCACCGCGAAGCCGAGGCCGAAGAGGAACGAGAAGAGGGTGATGAACTTTCCTGCCACCAGCGTCGTGTACACGTGCCAGGCGACGGTGTCGGCGAGCGACGCGTCGTTCATCGCCGCGAGGACCTGCTCTCGGGGCAGGAACACCCTCCCGCTGAACCACACCATCACGTTGGAGATGAACACGCCGCACAGGGCGAAACCACGCAGCGCGTCGAGGAGCGCCAGTCGCTCGCTGGAGTCCACGGGACGGGCCTCGACGCTGGAGGGCGAGACCACGGAAGGGGCTGGGGTCATGTTTGGAGAAAGTGTGGGCAACATGAACGTGCCTGCCCATATTCCGCGCGGAGTTCCCCTCGTTGTCAGTCACCCCGTCGACGGTATCCTGGGGGCATGCGACCTCTTCGGTATTCCATCAACGTCACATTGGACGGGTGCTGCGATCATCGTGAGAGCTTCGCGGACGAAGAGTTGCATCGTCACGCGCAAGAGAACCTCGAGCGGGCCGATGCCCTCCTCTTCGGGCGGGTGACCTACGAGATGATGGAGGCAGCGTTTCGTCCGTCGGATCGAACGGGGGTGAAGCCTGAGGAGATGGACCTCTTCGCCCGGACGATTGACGCGGCAAGGAAGTACGTCGTGTCGACCACGCTGAAGCAGGTCGATTGGAACGCGGAGTTCCTGCGCGGGGACCTGGGGAAGGCCGTTCAGCAGCTCAAGCAGGAGCCGGGCAAGGGACTGTTCGTGGGAGGCGTGAAGCTCCCCCTGGCGTTGGCGGAGCTGGGATTGATTGATGAGTACGAGTTCGTGGTGCACCCCAGGATCGTGGGCCATGGACCGACGTTGTTCGCGGGGCTGTCGAAGGTTGTCGACTTGAAGCTGGTGGACCGGTTGGAGTTGGGCTCGGGGGCGGTGGCGATGCGGTACGTGCCGAAGAGGTAGCCCCGAATCCCATCCACGGGCGTCAAGGAGGCGTGTCCTTGGAGGCGCGGGAGGACGGTCCTCTTGGGCGGGAGGGGCTGGCGCGCAAGAGCCCCTGCTCGAAGACCGAGAGCGCCTGTTGCGCCACCGAGAGCGGGTCCTCCTCGCCGAGCCCCATGCGTGAGAAGTGCCCCTCCACGTACATGCGGCCCAGGCCATAGACGAAGGCCCGTGACGCCAGGTGCACGATGCGCAGGTCACCTGACGCGACTTCGCCGCGCTGCTGTCCTTCCAGAATCAACTTGTCGAGCAGGTCCAGCGTCTCCTGGTTCTCCTTCTTGAAGAAGTCGCTGTCGAAGAAGCCAATCTCCCCCGCGCGCGTAAACGCCCGGAAGTATGCGGACTCTCCCAGCGCGAACCGCAGATACGCCATCGCCATCGCGTGGATCCGCGCGGCCGGAGTGGCTGGCGCCGCGTCGAGCGCGCCGCCGACCTCGCGGCGGAAGCGCCGCATCGTCTCCTCGGCCACGGCGGACAGCAACGCGGCCTTGTCGCGGAAGTGCCGGAACGGAGCGCCAGGTGACACGCCCACGAGCCGTGCCGCCTCGCGCAGGTTGACGTCCTCTCCACTTCCAATGAGCCGGAGCGCGGCGGCCATCAGCGCCTCGCGCAGGTGACCGTGGTGGTACGCGGACGGGGACTTCTTGGCGATGGGCCGTCGGCGCTCGGACATGGTGCGGCGAGCATAGGGGGCCCCATCCCACACCGCAACGCGGGCTCAATGTAATCAGTGCTTATTTTGTTGCGCGGACCCGGGCGCGGCTCTATCCGTTGGATGTAATCACTGATTACTTCAAAGCGCAGGCAAGGAGCTCCCATGTCGGCATCAAGAATCCCCGGGCTCGTGGTCCTTCTGGCGTTGTGTGGGTGTCCCATGGAGGACCCCGGCGGGCCTCCCGATTCGGGGACGGTGGCCTCCACCCACGCAGGCACGATTTCCATCCAGGACCGCAGGCTCCTGGGGGCGCCGCACCTTGGACACGGGGTGTCCGTGCTCGTGGACATGAGCACCGCGACGCGGGCTCCCGACTATGACGAGGAGCCGGGGCAGATCACGGGCTGCAAGGTCTGGGTCTACGACATGGCGTCCGACCCGCCGCCACGGCCCGCCGGAGACGTGGGCACGCTGACCATCAATGGGACGAGCGCGAGCCTGGGGCCGGCGTGTGTCTTCCAGGACGGCGCGGGATACGTCTGTCCGACCGCGGCGGGGGAGGGGGAACTCGTGCTGGAGCACGCGGTCGCGGGGGCGGGGGCACCGCCCAACACCGCGCGGGTCTCCATCCAGGGCGCGGCGTTCGTTCCGGACGACGTGGGGCGCTACCTGAGCCTCCGGGGCGCGCTGGCGGGGAGCGGAAGCTTCCCCATCGTCTCCGTGACGGGGGCCACGGAGGTGCGGGTGGCGAAGGCGCCGGGCGCGGATCCGGCGCCCACCGTGGGCACCTACCAGGTGCTTGCTGGCGCGGGGCCGGTGCCGGGAACTCCCGAGGATGAAGCCCCTGGGGATCCGCTCCGGGACTCCGACCAGGTCCGGGTCCGCATCGCTCCCAGGGACGGCTCGCCCTTCCATTTCCCGGAGACGACGGTGGCCACCCTCGGGAGCGCCTTCACGGCCGACACGGCCACGGTGGGGCTGCTCGGCCAGGTTCCCCTGGACGGCCGCGCCTTCCGGTTGGGATGCGCGGGAGAGGGGGGCGAGTGCGGCTCGGCGGAGTTCACCATCATCCAGCTCCAGACGACGGACGGGCCCACGGCGGGCCTTGTCCCCTTCGCGCTGCCTCCGGCGAAGGCGAAGCAGGTCGTCCTCACGTGCATCGCGCCGGGGGCACTCGGCTTCGTGGACATCCCCGCGGAGGCGTCTGCCCTGCTGGCCCAGGCCCACGCCTCGAGCCCCATGACGCGCATTCGCACCGCGTTCATGCGCAATGGCGCCGCGCTCACGAAGAACCCGACGCCGCCGGACAACACCGTCCGCGTCGTCGCGGGACATCAACTCATCGGATTCACGAACCCCCAGGCGTCCCCTTGAAGTGAATCCTGCGTCAGGGAGCCTGCTGCGCGAGGGCCTGGAAGGTCTTGCTGTCAGCACGGAAGAAGGCCGTGCCAAGCTTTTCGCGCAGCGCCTCGAAGGCGCGCTGGGCCATGACGTTGTAGACGGCTGAGCTGCTGGGGACGCGGTCCGGGTCGTGGACCGGGACGTCCTTGGGCGGCTTGACCTGAAGGTTGACGCGCACGGGCTGTTCCCCTGGCATGCGCAGGGTCACCGCGAAGTCGAACTGGATGCGCGCGAACTGACGCCCGCTGTGCTCGTGCTTGTAGGTCATCCCGGTCCAGCTGACCGTGTAGTCGATGTCGATCCTCGGGCGCGCCTCGCCGGTGTCCTTCGCCTGCGCGGGCAGCGGGTCCCCGTGCACCAGCGTGAGCAGGCCGTCGGGGAGGACCCGACGGAAGGCATTTCCCAGCGCCTTGACGGTATGGCCTTCGAGCCACTCGATGCTCGATGCGCCAAAGTGACCCGAGACCGGAGTGACGCTCGTGTCCTGGGCCGCCTGCCAGAGCAGACTGTCGGCGCTCTTGAGTGAGGGCGCGAGCTGGCGCCGGAAGCTGACGGGCACCACGGAGGACTCGGAGGACTCCAGGTGCGTGAGCAGCCTGCTCATGAAGAGGACTGCCTGGGGATTCTGGGGGGAAGCCTCGTTCAGATACCCGGCCCGGGCAGCGGCGAACAACTCCTGGAGCTGGGCCTGGGCTTGCGCGTCCGCCCCGGGGGGTGGGTTCCCATTGCGGAAGCGGCGCAGCGCGACGACGGAGTGGGTGGGCAGCTCCCGGAGCTGCGCCTCGGGGAGCAGCCGCGCTCGCACCTCCAGGGCCTCCGCCGAGTCCGGGTAGCGCTTGAGGAAGGCCTCCCACCCGGCGACGGTGCGGGGGGTGGCCTTGAACGCGGCGCTGCGCATGCGCGCCCGGACCTCTTCCATCCCGGGCTCCACGGGACGCAGCGACAGGACGTACTTCCAGCACTGCTCGGTGTCCTGCGTCTCGCAGTCCTGGAGGCTGCGCTGCATGCCGAGCCGACGCGCCTCGGCGGCGTGGCGCCCGTTACCGAGGGCGTACGCATTGAGGGCGCGGCCACTGCTGTCCTTCTGTGCCTCCTTGAAGGCGGTATCGTCATGGAAGCGGTCGCTCCCCAGCAGGAGGCAGGGGCTCAGCATCAGGCTGACCATGAACGCCCCGAGGAGGAGGACGGCCGGCCGCAAGTGCGTCGGCAGCTCCCGGACGAGCGGACCTCCGCCGAAGCCCTCCACCGGGCCATGGTCGCGGAGCGCTCGGAGTCCTCCGGGCTGGCGGCGCAGCTCGTGGAACAGGTCGAACTCGCGCAGGGTCTCCTCATCCTTCCCCTCGGTCCCTGAGAGATGGGCCATGCTTCCAGCCGGTAGGCGACGGACCGCGGCATACGCCCGCGCCTGGTCGTCGATCTCGAACTCCTCGACGCGCCGGCGGCCACTGAAGCGCAGGGTGAGGGTGGTGTGGCTGTAGCAGGGCTGGGTGTGATGGCGCCTGGCGTAGTGGTCCTCCCGCCGGGTTTCGGCCAGCGCGGTCATGGGGGTGATGCGCAGCCGCCGGGTGGTGGCATCGACGAAGTCGAAGGGGAATACGTAGCGCCCGGGGTGGAAGGGCAGCGCCTTACGCCATGTGTCCTGGAAGAGCAGGACGAGCACGGCGGCGAGGAGGCTGAACACGGTGAGGGCGCAGTTGAGGAGGTTCAGCCAAGGCTCGTCCCGCCACGGACGGTTGAGTTCTCCCGTCACGACCTGGTGGTAGAGGAGGTAGAGGCAGAAGGCGCCAATCCCAACCACGGCGCAGGTCCACCAGGGACCGCCGCGAAAGCTGCGGTCGGCCAGGATGGGGGACACCTCACC
This sequence comes from Corallococcus exercitus, assembly GCF_042231735.1. Taxonomy (GTDB): domain Bacteria; phylum Myxococcota; class Myxococcia; order Myxococcales; family Myxococcaceae; genus Corallococcus; species Corallococcus exercitus_B. Next base: position 5,434,629 of record NZ_CP102577.1, on the reverse strand, counting down.
CCGGGGGCTGGTGCCGGCGACGAGGCGCTCGCGCGTCGCGCGAGGCAGCGCGTTGAAGTCCACGACGAATTCGGCTGAGGCGTCGGGCCGCGCCGGCTCGGGCTGCGGGGCTTGTGCTCGCGGGGCTTCGGGCTCGGGCTCGGGTGGGGGTTGTACGCGTGGAAGCCCGTGGTGCTCCGCCACCTCGAGCCAGCCGCGCGCGGTGGCATCCAGGGCACGCACCGCTTCCCGCACCTCCTTGACGGAGAGCACGGCGCCCGTGCGAAGGGTCTGAATCATCCGCCGTGGCTCCACCCGAAGGGGGGCGTGAGCCTGCATGGCACGCGCGGCCTCCACGAGGAATGCATGCGGGGCATCCACCCTGTCGGAGGGCGCCTCCCCCTCACCCTCCACGCGCCAGGCCCACAGCCCCGGAGGCGTGGAGGCGGATGCCCACGCGAGCGGGAGCATTCTGACGTGGGGCGGGAGACTGGGAGCGTCGGAGGAGAGGAGGCGCATGCCAGGCGGCAGCAGTGGCTGGGCCAGGGGCAGCTCCACCAGCCATTGAGCGCCGGTGTCGTGCAGGAGGAAGAGCGTCTCCGGAAGCTCGCCCGTGGCGATCCGGGCGGCTCCTGGCTGGGGCACCAACTCGAGACGCAGGCACAGCTCGCGCCAACTGTCCTGACGCTGCTGCCTGCGCACCTTGCGCCGGTGCCACAGCCAGGACACCCCGCCAGCCGTCAGCACGGCGAAGGCCAGCGCGAGAGCGGCGACGAGGTGCGCAGAGGCCATGAGGCCAATGATACGCGGAGGAACAGAAGCGGCCCGGCGCGGAGGGGCGCTGTGTTCAGAGGTGGAAGAGGTGTTGCCCCAAGGGAGGCACGGCGATCCCTGCATGCGCCGGCCCTTCAGGAGCCGACGTACCGTCTTGTCGCTGACGCCCAGGTGGCATGCGATGCGCGGCGCACCCCAGGCTCGTGGGGCGCGGACCGACCTTGTTCGCGGGGCTATCGGAGTGTGTCGACTTGAGGCGCGTGGACCGGTTGGAGTTGGGCTCGGGGGTGGTGGCGATGCGGTACGTACCGAAAGGCAGCCCCCGAGCTCAGACTCAGCGCGTGTACCAGTTCTGGGCGTTCGTGCCGTTGCACTCCCAGACTTGAATCTTGGTGCCTGGGGCCGTGTTGGCGCTGTCGACATCCAGGCAGAGGTTGGCGGCCAGGGCGCTGCGAATCGTGCCTCCGACCACCGTCCACTGCTGGGCGGCCGTGCCATTGCACCCGTAGATCTGGACGCGCGTGCCCTGCGCCGGATTGCCGCCGGCGACGTCCAGGCAGAGATTGCCCCCCAGGTTGCTTCGCAGCTCGCCCTGCGGGGTCAGGCGCCACTGCTGCGCGAGGGTTCCGTTGCACTCCCAGAGCTGGGTGGGCGTGCCCTGCGCCGAGTTGCCGCCCGTCACGTCCAGGCAGCGATTCGGGTCCAGGGCGCTGACGAGGCTGGGGGCGGGGACGATGGGCGTGTACATCGCGGCCAGCGCGGTGCGGTCGCTGGCGGTGAACTCGCCCGTCTCGACCGCGCGGAAGCAGGAGTTCATGATGGACGCACCGACGCTCGCCGTGGTCGGCGTGCCCGGGATGTGGATCGCACCGACACCGGCGTCACCCTCGTTGCCGCCGGAGCCGCAGCTGATGGCGCGGTTGTAGTAGTCCGAGTGGCGGAAGCCGATGGTGTGGCCAATCTCATGCGTGATGACGTGCTCGATGACGTCAACGCCGTACTGGCTGAGCAGGCCGCCGATGGTGATCTGCCCGAACGGGTTGCCGTTCGCCGGGAACCCGGCCACGCCGCCATTCATGTTCGGGTCGATGATGCCATTGATGGTGAAGCCGCAGCCGGTGCTCGGCGTGCGCGCCATGGTGAAGGAGAGCCCCATCTCGGCGTAATTCTGGATGGCCATGTCCAGCGCGGTGCTGAACACCCCCGTGAACGCCGAGCCGTTGATGCAGATCTTCGTCAGGGACGGGCTGACGACGTTGTTCGTGCGGTACTGCTCCTCGGTGGTCGCGCCGGCCGCGAGCAGCTCGCGAGAGGCGTCCAGGGACACCTCGGCGTCCCGCCCGACATAGACCTTCCCCTCGACGACCATGATGTCGTTGGACGGGAACCCGGCCTGCACCAGGTTGCCGACGATCTCCTGCGTCTCATCCGCGGGCTCGCCACACCCGAGTCCCATCGCGATGCACCCTGCCGCAAGTACGAGCTTTCTTGAGAACATGGAGACTCCTTTGTCATGGACCCGCCTCGCCGACGCGAGCAATGGCAGGTGAGTGCCAGTAAATCTGGCTAAAGCGGATATAGCAGATAGAGCTGACGCGCGGGCCCGCCCCGGGGCCTCCCATCCGGAGTAGAACCGGCGGCGCAGGCTGTCAGACCGCGAGGGCATGCTTCCTTCGACGGACACCCGAGCGAAGGACGTACATGGCAACCCTGAAACAGCTGGCGTTCCGGATGGCGCGGACCCCCGCCTCCGGCTCCCTGGTGCGCTTCGGCTTCGCGCACGCGGACCGGCTCCTTCCCCTCACCTCGGTGGACCGCTCGGAGCATGCCGCCGTCTACCGCCACCCGCGTCCCGTCTACGGCACCTTCCACCACATCGCCGTCCCCCTGCGGGGCGTGCCGGACGTCTTCGCCCTGGCGCACCCTCGGCACGCGGGGCTTCGTGCGGGCCTCTTCGCGCTCATCGCCGCCGCACGGCAGCGGGCCCCCGCGTCGGTGCTCGTCAACGCGGGTCCCCGGCAGGACGTGGGGCAGGTGCACTTCCACCTCACGGACGACACGCCCTTCAGCGACGCCGTCCGCTCGGAGCAGCTCACCTGGCCGGACTGGGACGCGGCCGTCCGCGCGCTGACCTCCGTCCCCGACATCCAGGAGCGCTACCGCGCTGGCTTCTCGCTGCTCCAGGACGCGGGGGACCCTCGGGTGCGCCTCATCTGACCGCGGTGCGGACCCGAAGCCCGTAAGCTCACGGCGTCAAACGCTGGCGGGAACAGACCCGCGCGTTCCGGTGCTCCTCGGGATTGGCGCTCGTGCCGCCAAACACATCGATGCGGCCGTCTTCACCCTGGCTGGCGGTGAACCCACTGCCGGGGCCATACATCCGGGACGCCTGGGACCACGGGCCCACGCGGCGTGGCTCCTGGAGGCGCCGTGCAAGGCCCTCGCATCTGGGTCTGGATCCACTCGGACCTGGGTCGGGCATCGCCGCTTGCGTGTCTTTCTCTACCCATCTTCCGCACGCCTGTTTCTCGTGGTCTTGCAAGGATGCCGTGGAAACAGATTTTTCCCGGTGCCACGGCTCGGTTCCCCCCGCTGAGAAATGGAGTGCGCGATGAAACACCCTCTCTTGAGCATGTTCGGGCTCGCCAGCGCCGTTTGCGCCGCGAGCGTCCCCTCCGTCGCCGAGGCCCAGGTCCCGCCCCCGTCCTGGGTGCGCCAGCTCGGTGCCAACCTGGACGAGCAGGCCAACGCCGTCGCCGTCTCGGGCTCGGGCGTCTACGTGGTGGGCCAGACGACCAGCCAGCTCGGCGTCGAGCCGAAGGCCGGCGGTCAGGACGCGTTCATTGCCCGGTACGACACCGCCGGCAGTCTCCAGTGGGTCCACCAGCTCGGCACTTCGGGGGCGGACCGCGCCACCGCCGTGGCCACCGACGCGGATGGCAACGCATACGTCGCTGGCATCACCTTCGGCGGCTTCGACTTCTATTCCAATGCGGGCGGGGTCGACTTCTTCATCGCCAAGTACGACGCGGCCGGGAATCGCTTGTGGCTGCGCCAGCGGGGCACGCAGATGGATGACTTCGCCACCGGCATCGCCGTCGGCGCGGACGACACCCTCTACTTCACCGGCTACACCGGCGGAAGCTTCACCCACGGCGGCAATCCCAACAACTACGACATCGTCGTCGCGCTCTACGACACGGGGGGCAACCCGTACTGGCTCCAGCAGTACGGCACCTCCGCGAGCGACGTGGCGCGCGGCATCGCCGTCACGCCCGCCCATGAGGTCTACGTCGTCGGCAACACGTCTGGCAGCCTCGACGGCACCACCCCGTCGTTGAACAGCGACTTCTTCCTGCTCAAGCTCAACATCGTCGGTGTCCAGCAGTGGGTCCGGCAGATCGACGCGGGCGAGCTTGATGACGCCAAGAGCGTTGCCGTGGGCCCCGACGGCGCCGTCTACCTCGCTGGCGACACGTTCGGCAGCCTGGACGGCAACACCAACAACGGCACCATCGACGTGCTGCTCGCCCGCTACGACAGCGCCGGCAACCGCGACTGGAGCCGCATGCTCGGAGGCACGCAGCCTGATTACGCGTTCGGCGTCGCCGTCACCCCGGACAACGTCGTGCAGGTGGTTGGCTACACCTCCGCCGCGCTCGACGGCAACACGCCCGCGGGCCTCTCCGATGCCTTCCTCACCCGCTACGACGCGTCCGGCACCCGGCAGGGCACCCGCCTCCTGGGCACCCCGGTCCCGGACATCGCCCGCGGCGTGGCCGTGGACGCCTCCGGCGCCACCTACGTCGTCGGACAGACCTACGGAGGCCTCGCCGGCAACCCCCACGCAGGCGGCTACGACGCCTTCCTCGCCCGCTTCTGATTCGACAGACATTCCGGGCAGCGCCCTTCGCGGTATCCCGCCGTGAAGGGCGCGTCCGCCACGCGGCATGCGCTTTCATCTTCTCGCATGCGCCGTGGGCTTCAGCCGCCAGCTCCCCTTCGAACCCGCCGAAGTGTGTCCGCCGAAGAAGGTGCGCGCCGAGTCAGAGAAGATCAAGCCTCTACGATCGCGTCAAACGAACCCTGGGTCAGGGCACGTAGACGGTGTTGATGCCCGGAGCCGCCGGGTCGTAGAGCACGACGATGACGTCGCGGCTGGGGAGGAAGTCGAACTCGGACGCGCTGTCCAGGGAGAGACTGCCCTCATACCGCTCGCCGCGCGCGATGAAGCTCCAGCGCAGCTCCGTGGGCGGCGGCCCCTTTTTACGCACCGGCTTGCCGTCGCCGAAGTAGGTCACCCGCGCGAGAATCGGGATGCCCACGCGGGCCGCGCGTGACTCACGGTGGTTGGTCCACACGACGTGTAACAGGCCCACGAGGCCCACGAGGGGGAACAGCAGCACCAGCCCTCCCATGCGCCCCATGGGGGTGAGGGTGGTGCCACGGATACGGGCCTGGCTTCCGCGCGACTCGAGGACCACGCGCTGGCCCGGCTGAAAGTGACCGCCCGGCTCGCAACTGCGCCCCACCAGCGCGCCGTCCTCCGAGTGGAAGCGCGCGCAGTACACGTGCGGACGAGGACTGCGCTTGCGCATCCCCACCTCGACCGAGTCGACGACGCCGGGGACTTCGAAGGAGCGCAGGTCCAGCAGCAGGTCCCCCACGGCGCGAGGGGACTGGAACAAGGCGCAAACGAGCCCTCCGGCGAGCAGGGCGAGGAGGCTGACGGAGAGCGTGACGCGCTGGGGGCCCGCGAAGGCGAGCACCAGTCGCCGGGCCTCCTTCGAGGGCACGCGCGGCGCTCTCGGGACGCCCGCGAGCAGGGCACGCGCCCGCTCGAGGTCGTCGGTCAGCACATCCGCGAAGGCAGCCCGGTTGCTCTCGGGAGGTGGGTCGGACAGGGGCAGCGAAGACATGGGTGGCCATTAGACTCGACCTTGGCCCTCCCCGTCGGCCGGGTGCCTTGTGGGCCCGGAGGGTCTGTTTTCACTGCGAGTGCCTTCTTCTTGAGTTCAGTGAAATCAGATGATTTCGCATTCACGGCACAATGCCTGGAGCGCCAGTTGATGGACGGCGTGGGCACCGCCGAGGGGGAGCACCCATGAACCCGAGCAGCGCCCCATCCCAGTCCTCCCAGGACAAGGCTCCTGCCGCCCGGCACGAGGTGAGCGGGACCTCGATCCTCAACTTCCTGAAGTACTTCGACAAGAAGGGCGTGCGCGCCACCATGCGCCAGCGGGTGAGCCCCGCGACGGCCGTCTATTTCGACAAGCTCATCCTGCGCACGTCGTGGGTGCATCGCTCGGTGCTGGACGACATCTACGCGGCGGTGGCGATGGACGGCGGCGAGGACGCCGTCCGCCGGTTCAGCCTGGAGGTGACCCGGGACGGCTATGGGCCCATGGTGCGCCAGTTCGCGGAGACGCTGCTGGGCCTGATGGGCGCCTCACCGTCCACCCTCTTCAGCCGCTTCGGCGCCATTGGTGGCATGTACGAGCACGGCACCGAGTACAGCTACACCGTGCTCTCTCCCCGCTCCGGGGAACTGGTGGTGCGACTCGTGGAGCCCGCCCCGCGCCTCGTCTTCGTCGCGTGGGAGGGCGTGTTCCAGTTCGCCTTCGAGCTCACCCGGGAGCAGGGCACTGTCACGCCGGTGCAGGTCTCCGAGAACGGCCGGGTGGGCCGCTACCTGCTGAAGTGGTGAGCGCGGCGGCCTCTCAAGGCCGTGCGGATGAAGCAATTTCCTCGTCTTGACCGCTACTGCTATCGGATCACCAACTCCGGTCTTTTCCTTCATCGGCTCCGTGCTGGCAGCTGTCTGGGGCGCCACGAGCCCCATCGCGGCACAGCCGCTCCAGCCCCGGGTACTGCTCGACAAGCAGGGTCCTGATTTCTCCGATGTCCTGGAAATCCGCGTCCTGCACGGCTTTACTCACGACTCGTGCAGGTGGGCCGTAAGCCCTCCTGTACCAACACGCAGGTATCCAGTCCCCCCATGGAGAAACCAATGGCAACGCGCATCTTGACCTCTCTCGCTGTCGCGTCCGTCTTCCTCAGCGCCAGCCCGGCCAGCGCCGGCTACCGGGAAGCCGCCTACGTGACGACGCTCTACAGCGATGCCTCCCACACCACGGTGGTCGGGCACATCTATCCCGAGTGCGGTTGGCGCTACGTCCAATACCATCTCGTGGGGACGTACACCCAATACGCAACCGACGAGTTCGTCGGTTACTGCACCGAGAACGGCTGGGAGCCGCTCTAAGGATGTCATCAACGCAGGGAGCCATGCGGCTCCCTGCAACCCTCACCGGGCAGCCGTGGGGGACCAGAAGCCCGCCAGTGCTCCCGAGGCGTGAGCCTCGGTGTAGCGGCGCAGGTCCTCCGCGTTGTCCGCCTCCAACCAGCCAGACGCGATGGGCACGGCGTGGACCGCCACTCCGTCGGTGATGAGGTCCTGGAGGAAGGCCGTCATGGAGATGTTCCAGTAACGCGGATCCTTCGCCACACGCTGGTCGAAGCGCTCCAGGAGCGCGTGCAGGACGCCGGGCCCGAAGCGCAGCAGCCCGATGTATTGCCCCTGCACCTCCTCCACCGAACGCACCCGCGAGCCAATCTCCACGATGCGCTCGCCTTCCAGTCGCAACGACTCGCAGTCCGTCGTGGGGTCCTCCATTCGCAGCTCCCAGAGCCGGCGCCATTGCGTGTCGATGGCGACCTCCACGTCCCGGGACGCGGCGAGCATCCGCGCCAACACCTCGTATGAGAAGACGATGTCCCCATACGAGACGAGGACCGGCTCCGTGCGCGACACCACCGGCAGGCTGAAGCGCAGCGTGGAGACCATGTTGCCGGTGGTGTAGGCCGGGTTCACCACGACGCGCACGTTGCGGCCCGCCTGCGTCAGGTCGGGATACGCGCCGGCCATCACCGTGACGTCCACGCCGAAGTGCTCGTAGACGGCCAGCTGATGGTCGAGCAGCGGAGCTCCCGCCAGCTCCACCAGGCACTTCGGCCGGGTCGCCGCGAGCGGCCCCATGCGGGTGCCCAGGCCCGCGGCCAGGATGATGGCTTTCATGGTTCGTATGCCTCCATGACTTCAAGGACTGCGGGAAGGTGATGGGGCGCACGCTCGGGGTGCCAGAGGACGCCCAGTGAGCGCCGCTCCCTGCTCGCGAAGGACTCCACCGCGCCGTCCTCCGAACGCGCGAGGACGTCCCATCCGTCAGGCAGGGAGTCCTCCGCCACGCCCCAGTGGTGGAAGCTCGCCACCTCCGCCGGACCCCGCCATTCCTTGGCGAGTGGACCCGTCAACGCGTGGCGCACGCGCACGTGGCCTTCGACAGGCACGAGCCGCATCCCCGCGAAGAGCGCGAGCATCTGCGCGCCGCGGCACACGCCCAGCACCGGCGTCCGCGTCCGGGTGGCGAGCGACAGCAGGACCGACTCCGTCTCGTCGCGCGCGGGGACCGCAGCCGGCCCCGTTCCCGGCGCGTCGTTGCCTCCACTCAGGATGACCAGCCCCGGACGCAGGGCTTCGAACTGGGCCACGGCCGCGGCGGCCACGTTCACCGCGGGGAAGGGCACCCAGCCGGCCTCCCACAGGCCCGAGGACCAGGAGTCCTCGAGCGCATCCCGCACCTCCGGACGTCCCGGGACACGGTCGCTGCGCTGGGTGATGAGGGCCACGCGGCGCTCACTCATGGACGAGCCTGCGCCCGCCACAGTCCAGCGTCATCACCCGCCCGCCTGACAGCCGCCGGAACTGCTCCCGGCCCACGCCGATGGCGGCGGGCAGCTGCAGCTCGGTGCAGCGCACCGCCATGTGCGAGTTCGCGCCCCCGTACGCCGTGACGATGCCGGCGACGCCCAGCGCGAGCAGCCCGTCGTAGCCGGGGTCGGCGCGCTCCAGCAGCACGATGTTGCCTCGCACGCGCTCCGGGTCTGGCAGCCCGTCCGCGACCAGCACCGGCGCGCGGACGCACGCCTTGGTGACGAACAGCGGCTGCTCTCCACTGCTCACGTGGAAGAGCAGGTGCGACGTGCGCACCAGGATGTCCGGCAGTTCGATGAGGTTGACGGCGGCGGCATGCTCGCGGGCCTCCTCCACGGCGTCGCGGCACCACGACCGGGCTTCGCGCGGCGGAAGCGACAGCGCGGTCTCCACCTGCTCCAGCGACAGGTGCGCGAGGTCATCCCGGCTCAGCCCCAGCGGCTCGCCCCACTGCGCGAGGTATTCGAGGACGCCACTCAGCGTCTTCGTGAAGACGTGCTTGCCGTACTCGCGCCCCGCGATGCCCGCGCCCAGGTGATTGAGAAACACCTCGCTGGTCATCGACAGTCCGGCACTCCGGAGGCCCGCGCTCAGCCGCTCGTGGAGGCTCCGGGACAGGGGGGCCTCGTGCCGGAACGGTTCCTCCGCTCCGGAGATGAGCGGGCCGAAGTAGCGCTCCGGGTCCGCGTCATAGCGGGGCATCCGGATGTCATAGGTCCCCGGGCGCAGGTGCCCGAACTCCGCGACCAGCGCCTCCAGGCCCAGCTCGCCCCGCCGCACGCGGAAGGCATCCGCTTGCAGCTGCCCCGCCACCGTCCGGATGCGCTGGAGCACTTCGCGCTGCTCGCTCGAATCCATCACGCCTTCACGCACGAAGCTCTTGAGCAGCGCGGTCACCACGAACGCCGTCCGGGCCAGGTGCGCGAAGGGCAGGGTGCCCAGCTCCCGCAGGCGCGCGAGGAGGGGGCCGAGCCCGCCCTCGAAGCCCGGCGCGAACGGATGGGACCGCAGCCGCTCCACCTGCTCCACCTGCGCGGGCAGGTCGGAGAGGCCGTGGAGCGTGATGTCCCGCAGCGCGGTGGCCAGGGCGTCCAGCTCCCCTGCATCCAACGAGGACGCGTAGAGCCTCCGAAGCCGCTCGCGCAGGCCGAGGCTCGCGCAGGTGTCCGCGATCTCGAACTCCACCTTGTCATGCAGCTCCGGGGCGTGGGCCAGCCGGGCCAGCTGCCGGGAGACCAGGACCTCCGCCACGCGCGCCGGGGTGACGGCCGGGATGAAGGAGTTGAGCGAGGCGCGGACGTCCACGTAGGCGTGCCCCGCGAAGTCGCGCAGCAGGGGAATGCCTCGCAGGTCGCGGTACCCGTAGGCCGCGCGCTGCTCCGCCCAGGTCCGGTCCGTGATGAGCCTGCCGTAGAGCGTCCGCGCGAGCGGCAGCGGGCGCCGGCCAATCATCTCCGCCGGGTTCCAGTCTGTCATCGTGCTGTAGACGGGCCCGTCTCCGACGACGGGGGACTGGGGCTTCAGCAGCGCCTGGTGCGCCGTGCACGCATCCGCCAGCAGCAGCGCCCGGCGGACCTCGCTTCCCTCCGGCTGCGATGAACCCTTGGCGATGGGGCGCACCTGGAAGAGGTGGAAGTCACCGCCCGCCAGCGCGAACTCGATGTCCAGCGCATCCACACCCATGAGCTTCACCAGCTCACGCCCCACGGTGACGACGCGACGGAGCGAGTCCGGCAACAGGCCCCGGGGCACGCCGTGCTCCACGTACGCGGAGGAGGGCTTCTCCAGGGCGCCGGAGGTGATCTGATCCGTGCGCCCGCTGGAGACGTCCGACGCCACCACCCAGTACGAGGCCAGCGTCTCCGGGTGCCGCGCCATCAGCACGCCGCTCTCGCTCACGGGGTGGACGTAGGACTGGAGGAAGACCTTCTCCTCCGCGGCCCCCGGACCGTACGACTCGAAGACGTCCGAGATGGCGCCGCCCACGGCCACGGCATCCCCCGCGTCCACGTCGAGCACCGAGAGGAAGCGTCCCGCGTTCGACTCGGTCCAGGCATCCTCCGCGGAGCAGGAGGAGCGCACCACGACGCGCTCGTCCCCGAAGCGCTCCCGCACACGCTGGAGCACGGCGTCCCGGTTCCGGGTCCAGTCCTCGCCCCGCACGATGTGCGGCGAGGAGATGCGCCACGGTCCGTGCAGCTCCGACAGGATGTCGAGCGTGCGTGCCTTGTCCCCCAGGACGAGCCGGCCCACGGGGGCCAGGGGCTCGCTCGAGGCCTCGGTCGCTTCCAGCTCGAAGCGGGCCACGTCTCCGGTCCGGGTCAGCCTGTCCGCCACCGCGTCCAGGTCCCCTCCCTCCAGCGCGTCCCGCACCGCCTGGGTCCTTCCGACGATGAAGCGGCACTCCCCCCGCCAGGTCGCGATGACGGCGGAGGCCGCCTGGAGCCGCACGCGAAGCGCGCGCGGACGCGGGAGCACCGTTCCCTTGAACACGAGCGTCAGCGGCACGCCGTCGTACGTCCGGGCGAGCGTGTCCAGGACGCGCTCGGCCCAGATCCACATGGAGGCGTGCACGGGGCCTACGCCACGGATGCGGCAGTCAGGAGCAATTCCAACCGGAGGGGTGGGGCGAAGCGTCGCGGCTTCGCGGTTCAGGGCTGTCACGGGAGACCTCGCACGAGCGGACGTGGTGCATGGCGCGTGCGCGGCATCGCATTGTGGCCTCTGCCCACGTGTGATGGATTCGATACATGAGAACCTTCGCCACGGATGAACGGCTGGCGTATCGCCGCCCGGGCAATGAGCTTCAGCCCCGCCCGTCCGAGGACCACGTCCTCTCCTACGAGTACCGCTTGATGCAGCTGCCGCTGGTGCGGCCTGACCACCCGGAGGTCGTGCCGTTCGACCTCAAGGCCGGCTACGACTGGCTGGGCACCTACCGCGCGCCCCGTGTCTCGCTGGTGGGCTTCGTGGACTTCGGCGCCTTCGCGCAGAGCCCCCAGTTCAACCGCTTCATGAACGCCGTGGCCATGACCGCCGCGGCGCGGAAGATTTCCTGGGAGACCGTCGAGCGGCGCAAATACAGACACCACTTCACCATCTGCAACGGGCTGCATGAGCGGATGCCCATCGCGGACATCGTGCCGTTCGTGAAGCAGCGGCTGGAGGGCTTCCCCCGCTTCCGCATCCAGGTGAAGGGCGGCTGGTTCTGGGGCAAGAAGAACGGCCGCATCTACTTCCCCGTCTACCCGGAGCTGACGGACGGCCCGAACCCCGTGGACCACCTCACCGAGGTCCAGACGCGCCTGGGCCACTCGCTCCACCCGGGCTTCTACATCGGCTGTCTCCAGTTGATGGACCACCTGCGCTTCAACTCCGAGCTGGACGTGCACGAGGCGGACGAGCTCTTCGGCGTGCTGCAGCGCTTCCGGGAGACGACCATCGTGGAGCTCGACGTGACGGAGCTCTCCATCCTGCGCACGCACGACGACCTCATCCTCAAGAGCCGGGTCCTCGAACGCGTGCCGCTGACGGGGTGACGGGTTCATTCGAACTCCTGGAGCGCGCTGCGAAGGAGCACGCGCTCGTAGGCGTTGCGGACCAGCGCCCCCTGTGGACCGATGATCCGCGTCAGGTCCGTCTCGCGGTACAGCGCCGGATGGTGGAGCAGCTCCAGCACCGTGGCCGCGAGCGCAGGCTCCACGCGGTAGTCGAACATCCCGGGCCGGCGTGGATGTGAGAGCCCCGCCTGGACCGCGTCGTCCACCAGTGCTGCCTCGCGGGCGACGACGCGCAGGTACACCTCGCGGGACGCCGAAGGGTCGGAGCGGAGCCCCGCCAGCTCGTCCGCGGCCTCGCGCCACGGTGAGACCAGCGCCTCCGGCAGGGGCGCGACGAGCTCCACCTCCTCCGCGAGGCGCAGGCGGAGGTGGACCAGGAACTCCGTGGGCGAAGGCCGCCACGCCCGCCCCACGACGGCCCCCGGCAGCTGCTGGATGGCGGAGCCCGCGCGCCGGGTGGGACGTCCTTCCGACTCCAGGAGCATGCGCAGCTCCCGGGGATCGAAGGCCGTGGCGGCCTCTTCAATCATGGCGCGCGTGTCATCCGAGGAATGCATGAGGCTCAGCGCACGCGTCGGGGCCTGGAGCCGGCTGCGCAGGTGGAGGGGTGAGCGCTTGCGCGGATCCGCCGACCCCTTGAACGACTTGAACGCCGCGCAGGCGGAGCGGCCCGGGGTGCGGAGGATGAGCGCGCAGGAGGACTCCAGCAGGTACACCTCGCTGGGCACGGCCCACGTCTTGTCGAGCGCGATGGGACGGTTGGGGCTGTACACCGCCTCGATGCTGCTCTGCGTGTACTGGACGAAGCGCCGGTCCACGACGCGGAAGCCCTCGTGTTCCAGGAACGCGAGCGCCTCTTCCGCGAGCCCGAGGCCGATGGCGTACGGGTCGAAGAACGTGAAGACGAACTCCTCGCTCCCCGGACGCGAGCCGAAGGCCTCCACGAGGCCGGACACACTGGCAGCGTTTCTCATGTGAGGTCTCCACTCCCGGGTTCCACGAGCCACAGCGCTTCGGAAGGCGCGAGCAGGACGTCACCGTGCCCCTGGCGTCCGCCGAGCAGGTCCTTCCACTCCCGGAGCGGCACGGGGACGGACACAGGGGCCGCGCCGAAGTTCACCAGGACGTGCAGCGGCTGACGGCCATGACTTCGCGCCAGGTGCAGGACCCCGGGCGCGGGTTGCCATGCTTCGCAGCCGCGGTCCTCCCGCAGCGCGGGCGTGCGGTCGCGCAGGCGGATGAGGCCCAGCAGGGACTTCAGGATGCGCGCGTGCACCGGCTGCCGGATCAACGCGCGCAGGGCGCCATCCGCGTAGCGGTGCCGGTTCGCGGCGCGGGGATTGGACGGTTCAACGCCCACCGCGTCCGGCAGCCCGAACAGCGTGGGGAAGTAGAGGCACGGCGTTGCGGGGAGCGCGAAGAGGAGCGCGTGCGCGGCCAGGTAGCGCTCGACGTCGAGCCCCGCCTCCGTGGAGAAGATGCGATGCAGGGAGCTGTTGAGCTCGTACGGCCGCGCTTCGCCCCCCACGTCCGCATGGGACACCGCGACACCGGCACGCTCCATCCGTTCCATCACCCGCCGCAGCGTGGGGGCATTGAGCGGCGGATCCATGGGACGCAGGTGCACGCCGTCATGCGTCTGGAGGAAGGCGTAGCCGTCCCGGCCGTGCGCATCCGCCGCGGACGCGTTCACCCAGTCCACCAGCGGGCCGCCCTCGCCCGCGAGCGCCGCCGCGAAGACGAGCAGCGGCACCGCGAGGTGGTTGTCGTGCTGCGCCAGCTCCTCGCCCAGGTAGCACCGCTCTCCTGTGCGGTGGTCCGTCTCCGCGAGCAGGCGCACCGAAGGGTCCACCCAATCCGTCACGGCACGCAGTGCGCGCACCAGCAGCTTCGCCTCCGGCTGGTGCGGCCCTCCGGGAACGCGCTTCCACACGTGGGGAATGGCATCCAGGCGCACCACCCGCGCGCCTGCCTCCACCAGCCACAGCAGGGTCTCCGCCATGGACAGGAAGACGTCCGGCGAGCCGTGGTTCAAGTCCACCTGCGCGCGCCCGTACGTGCACCACGCCCACACTGCGCGGGTCCCCGTGTCGAAGCGCTGGAGGATGGAGGAGGTCCGCACCCGCGTGCCCCACTCGATGGCGCGCGGCTCGGAGAAGAGGTGGAAGTCCCCGGGCCGGCCCTCCCCGTGCAGCACGTCCCGGAACGCCGGGTGCGACGTGGACACGTGGTTCATCACCAGGTCGAGCATCAGCCCGCCGCTCACCGCCGACAGCCGCTCCAGGTCCTCCCATCCCCCCAGGCGGGGATGCACGGCCCGGTGGTCCACCACCGCGAAGCCGTCATCCCCGTCCGACACATAGGGCGGGAGCACATGGAGCAGGGCCGGTCCCACGCCGCCCACCTCCTCGTCGAGGAAGCGCCGCAGCGCCGCGAGCGGAGCCAGGCCCCCGTCGAGCACGTGGTCCGGGTACACGGCGATGACCGTGGGCCGTGCGTCCACCGCCACGCGCCCGGGCTTCAGGCGCGCACGGACGCCCTCCGCCGCCGGGGCCAGCTCCCGGACGAGCGCCTCCGCGCGCTCCGCTCCGTAGAGCGGGCCCAGCGCGCTCCCCAGCCGCGCCAGCGCGAGTGGGGTCGCCGTGTTCCCGGACGTGCTCATCCCTGGTGCTCGAGGACGTAGGTGATGCTGCCCTGGAGGAACTCCACCGCACGCGCCAACTCCGGCTCCGCTGCCATGCGCTGGGCCATGCGCCGGTGGAGCGCTTCGATGCGCGTGAGGCATCCGCCCAGCGGGCCCGTCGCGCAGTCCGCGTGGATGGAGAGCCCTTCGGCCAGCAGGCTCCGGTCCACCTCGCCCGCGGTGGCCATCGCCTTGCGCGACTCGATGAGGAGCCACTTGCGCGCCGCGCTCGTCACCCCCAGGGTCGCGAGGATGGAGACCAGCGCCTCCTCCACCGCGATGCGCGCCACGTGCCGGCTGGACTCCTCGCTGACGGCGCGGTGGCTGATGGCGTCCTCCAGGTACTCGTGGACCTCCATGAAGTGCCGCACGGTGAGGTACGTGGGCAGCAGCTCCACCAGGAACTCGTCCCGCCAGCTCGCCACCAGGCTCGGGTTCAGGAGCGGAAGTCCCGTGCGCAGCCGGTGCAGGAAGCGCAGCTCCGGGCCGTCGATGATGGGGATGAACTTCAGCTCGGACGGCTTGTAGAGCGCCGGCGCGATGGCCGTCATCCACGTCATGATCTCCGCGACGCGGCCACGCTCCGCCAGCTCGATGTTGACCTCGACGCCGTCGCAGTACTGGAGCGCTTCACTGAAGCGGCTGTTCTTGAAGCGCACGCCCTCCTTCGTGGAGATGAGCGACGTGCGGTGCGGAACCAGCACCATCAGGTCCACGTCCGAGCTGGGCGTGCCATTGCCGGCCGCGAGCGAACCCGTCAGCAGCACGCCGCACGAGGCGGGGTCGCTGACCAGCTCCGACAGGATGCGCTCGACGTCCACGCCGTGGGCGCGAAGCGTCTGCGTGGTGAGCGGTTGACCACTGGAGAGCTGATGCGTGCGCTTCATGATGCCACCTTCCCGCGTCCCTCATGGGACAGCTGCAGGTCCGAGAAAACGTCCGCGCACGCGTCCGCGACGGTGCGCACCATCTGCTCCTCATGCGTCCGCATCACGCTCAGGCGCAGCAGGCCGCGGCCCGCCGGGACGGCCGGGTGGATGACCGGGTTGGCGTAGATGCCCCGGTTCCACAGCAGCCTCCACGCCTGGAGCGTGTCGAAGTCCGCGCCCACCTCCACGCTGACGATGGGACCGTCCGACGGAAGGGGTCGCAGCCCGCGCGCCATCAGCGCCTCGCGCAGCGAGCGCACCCGCTCCTTCAGCTGGGCCACCAGCCCCGGGTCCTCCTGGAGGATGCGCAGGGCGGCCAGCGCCGCGGCCACGGAGGCCGGCGTGTTGGCGGCGGTGAAGAGGAAGGGCCGCGTGAGGACGCGCAGCGCTTCAATCTGCTCCTTGTCCCCGATGATGGCGCCGCCGCAGGAGCCCAGGCTCTTGGAGAAGGTGATGGTGATGAAGTCCGCGTCCTGGACGACGCCGTCCTCCTCCACGGTGCCCAGCCCCCGCTCGCCCACCGTGCCCAGGCCGTGCGCTTCATCCACGACGAGCGCCAGGCGCGTCTCGCGGCACACCTCCAGGAACCGGCGCAGCGGGGCCCGGTCTCCACGCATGGAATAGACACCCTCCACGACGCAGAGGCCGGAGGCGGTGTCGTCCTTCGCCTGGGCCAGCAGGTGCTCCGGGTCGTTGTGGCCGAAGCGCTTCATGGTCGCGCGCGCCAGCCACACTCCGTCCAGGACGGAGGCGTGCATCTCCTCGTCCACCCAGGCGCGGTCATTGCGGCCCAGCAGCGAGCTCATCAGGCCCAGGTTGGCGCCATAGCCGGTGGAGAACACCATGGCGCCGGTGCGGCCATAGAAGCGCCGCAGGGCGTCCTCCAGCTCCTCGTGGAGCGCCAGGTTGCCGTTGAGCAACCGTGAGCCCGTCACGCCCGCGCCCCAGCGGGCCGAGGCCTCCTGCGCGGCGGCGATGACGCGCGGGTCGTTCGCGAGCCCCAGGTAGTTGTTGGAGCCGAAGTTGAGGATGTCCCGGCCCTCCATGCGGGTGATGGGGCCGGTGGCCGACTCCACCCGCGTGAAGTAGGGGAGGCGGCCAATGCGCTTGCCCAGCCGGGCCTGCGCCACGCGCGGGTCCCCGAGCAGCCGCTGGATGACGGGTGCCCGAGGGCGGCCCGCCGTGTCTTGTTCAGGTCGTGTCATGTTTTTGGTCTCTGAAGTCGAACGCCAGGCTCGCGGCGGTCGCGCAGACTGCGGTGAAGGTGAGGATGACGGCGGTGCTCTGGAGCACGACGCTCCAGCGGCCCTGTCCGAAGGTGGCTTCGTTGAGCGCGCGCAGGGCCCAGTAGTGCGGCGTGGCGTAGCCGAGCGTGCGCGACCAACCCGGCAGCGCTTCCGTGGCGACGATGGCGCCCCCCACCGCGCTGAACGTCACCAGCACCAGGTAGGAGAGGTTGGAGAGCGTCGCGGTGCTGCGCGTGATGGCGAAGAGGAGGAAGCCCAGCGCCGAACCGCTGGTCACCAGCGCCGCGCCGGTGAGGGCCACCTGGAGGACGTGGCCGTTCAACGGCAGGCCCAGGAACACCGCCGCGAAGCCCGTGAAGAGCAGCAGCTGCACGAACGACATCGCGCACGCGGGCAGCACCTTGCCCATGGCGAACGCGAGCCGGGCGGGGCGGATCAACGCCTGCCTGCCGTGGGTGTGGTACCAGAAGTCCCGGTAGAACGCGTGACCGGAGTAGGTCACCACCATGTAGCTGAACATCACCGCGAAGCCGATGGTGGCCCGGCCCATGGCGCCCGGGGCCGCGTCGAGCCCTGATACACCCGGGCCCAGGATGGCGGAGAGCACCGCGGGCAGGATGAAGATGAACACCATGGCCGTGCGCTCTCGTGCGAGCACCCGCCACTCCGTCAGCGCGTAGCAACGCACGACGTTGACAAAACCCGCCACGCCGCTGGGCGCGGAGGCGTCACTGCTAGCGATGTCTTGATTCATGGCCCTTCCGACTCCCGGGCGAAGGCGCTCAGGGAGGGGTCCCTCAGCAGGATGTCGCGGAGCCGGTTGCCGGACAGGCGCAGCTCGGACAGGTGGACGTCGGAAGGGACCTCGCCCAGCTTCGAGCGGACCTCCTCCAGGCTGCTGGTGGCGAGCGTGAGTTCCCATGATGCGTCGGGACGCGCGCCCCGCAGCGACAACGTGCGCGCCTGGTTCGACAGGACGGCTCCCAGCGCTCCCAGGTCGCGCGTCTTTCCGTCCCGCAGCAGCACCAGCTCCGTGGACAGCTCCTCGATGTCCTCGGGGTAGTGCGCGGTGACCAGCACCGCGGCGCCCTCCTCGCGCCAGGCTCGCACCCGGCGCACCACCAGCTGGCGGGCCTCGAAGTCGAGCGCGACGGTGGGCTCATCCAACAGCCGGATGGGCGGCGCATGGACGAAGCTCGCCGCCAGGTGCACGAGGCGCCGCTGTCCACCTGACAGGTGGTGCACGCGCGTGCGGGCAATGGGACCCAGCGCGAACTCCTCCAGGGTCCTCGCGATGGCGGCCTTCGCCTCCGCGCGCGTCAACAACAGCCGGGCCAGGTGCCCGACGTTCTCCTCCACCGTGAGCACGGGATAGAGCGCGATGGCCTGCGTCGCGAACCCGATGGCGCGTCGCGCGGGCAGCCCGCCCACGTCCAGCCGCACCGAGCCTCCCGTTGTACCCCGCACGGTGCCGGTGAGCGCCCCCAGCAGCGTCGTCTTGCCCGCGCCGTTGGCCCCGAGCAGCCCCACGGACGTCCCGCCCTTCAAGTGAAGGGTGGCATCGCGGAGCACGGGCGTCCCCTGGGCGAAGGCGAAGGAAAGCCGCTCCGCGCAGAGCAGGGCGGTTCCTTTCGCGGACCCCATGGATTGACGAAGACGCCCCGGTGTCTTGATTGGGTCCTGAAATGCTTCTTGTTCAGGAAAAGTGTGTTTGTCGGTCATCGTCGGGATGACCTTCTACAGATGCGGTCTGACATCCAGCGTCAGCAGTTCCGCGCCGGGGATGAAGCGGCCATACCCATCACGGAGGCTTCAATGAAAGCCTTTCCCACCTCGCATGTCCTTGCACGTGGCTGGCTTTGGGTGAACTCCGCCGAGACCGCCGACTCTGAGACAACAGGCTCTTTCAAGTCTTCGACAATTCCTGTAACCGCATCCGGACACGCCAAGGAGGAAACATGCGTTTCTCGAGGAGAGGGCTGACACGCTGGCTGGTACGGGTGGGAAGTGGGCTGCTGCTCGCGGGCGGCGGCCAGGCCCTGGCGGAGAAGCACACGCCGGCGGGCTTCGAGCCAGCACCGTGCTGGTTCATGTTGGCGCCAGATCAGGTGGAAGGCGAGACGGTCCGGTGCGGCTACGTCGCCGTCCCGGAGCGCCATGCCCGGCCGGACGGCCCGTGGATCCGCCTCGCGGTGGCCATCTTCGGAGCGCCCCGGGAGGCGAAGGCGAAGGATCCGGTGGTGCTCCTGACGGGAGGCCCGGGACTTCGCCTCGCCCAGCTGGAGAAGCCCCTGACGCGGGAGCGGGTGGAGGCCCTCGCTCCGGAGAGGCAACTCGTCGTGTTCGACCCGCGCGGCGTCGGGGGTTCCCAGCCCGCGCTGGAGTGCTGGGAGGTCGGCATGCCCTATCCGGACCCGCTGCTCCGGTGCGGCGATCGCCTGCGGAGCCAGGGCATCGATGTGACTGCCTATAACACCCAGGAGAGCGCCGAGGACGTGGAGGCAATCCGGCTGGCGCTGGGATTCCAGCACATCAACCTTCGCGGCTCCGCCTACGGCTCGCGGCTCGCGCTGGAGGTGCTCCGCCGGGCGCCCGAGCGCGTACGCAGTGTCGTCATCGACTCGGTGCTGCCACCGCGGGACAACCTCTATCTCCAGGCGGTGCCGGGTTTCGACCGCTCCCTGCGCGGGGTGTTCGAGGCCTGCGCCGTGGATGCGGCCTGTGATGCCCGCTATCCCGAGCTGGAGCAGGTCTTCTCCGAGGTGGTGTACTCACTGAGTGCGAGCCCCCTCGATGTGCGCTTCGAGACTCCGGAAGGTCGGCCCGGCCGCCTGCGGTTGGACGGGGCCCTCTTCATCCAGTTCCTGTCCGGCTTCCTCCAGGACCCGGCGATCCTCAAGACGCTTCCCGCCATGCTCCACGGTGCGAGGGAAGGGCGGACCGGGCTGCTCGGCAACGCCCTCGGCGCCTCGCCGATGCTGACGTCGTTCATGCGCCTCAGCTACGGAATGCACCTCTCCACCCTGTGCCGCGAGGATGTGTCCGCCACCAGCCCCGCGGCGGTGATCGCGGGAGCGGCCGGAGCGCTGCCGGAGCTCCAGGGCTTCTTCCTGCCCACGCAGCTCGGCATGTTCAGCACCTGCGCCCAGTGGCCCTCGGGCGCCGCGGATCCGTCCTGGTATGAGCCGGTGGTGTCCCGGGTCCCCACGCTGCTGCTCTCGGGAGACTTCGACCCCGTGACCCCGCCGGCCTTGGCGAGCGCCGCGGCGCGGACCCTCGAGCGCGGCCACCACGTGGTCATCTCCGGAGGTGCTCACGCGGTGCTCGACACCGACACCTGCGCGGCGGACATCGCCCGGGAGTTCCTGCGCAAGCCCACGGTGCGGCCCGACACCTCCTGCGCCGCCG
Source organism: Corallococcus exercitus (assembly GCF_042231735.1). Lineage (GTDB taxonomy): Bacteria > Myxococcota > Myxococcia > Myxococcales > Myxococcaceae > Corallococcus > Corallococcus exercitus_B. The sequence goes on along the minus strand of NZ_CP102577.1, from coordinate 5,414,275 downwards.
CGAGCCGCATCGAGTTCCTCATCGAGCCTCCGGCCACTGCCGTTCCCCAGCCGGACGAGGCTCCCTAAGCCACGCCGCCCGGAACGCCGACCTGCTCTTCCAGGTGGTTTCCATACGGTATGCGCAACGCAGTCTCGTACTGACTTCCAAGCTGGCCTTCTGGGAGTGGACGGGCAGCTCTCCCAATGGGGCGTGCGCCACCGCGCTCATCCACATCTAGGGCGCGGGCCTGGGCGCCGGCTTCACGTCGGTGTTCTGGCCCACGACGATGCGCCACTGCTTCTGGGTGCGCTTGAGCACATACCGCATCTGCGTGCGCAGCAGCCCCTCCTCGGTGTTCTGCACGCCCGGAGGGAGGCCCGTGTGGCCGGTGACCTCGTGCACCGTGTCCACCACGGCGATGTCCTCGCTGGGGAAGCGGATCTTGCGCACGGTGACCTCGGCGTGGCTGGTCTTGAAGAGGGTCGCGAAGATGGCGGCGTGGCGCGTCTCAATCTCCGCGCGGCCCTGGAACACCGTGCCGACGATGTTGATGAAGTCGGCGTCGTCCGTGAAGTCCTTCGTCCAGGCCGCCGCGTCGTGGGCGTTCCAGGCCTCGGTCTGCGCCTTCACCAGTTGACGGAGGTCCTGCTCGTCCTGGGCGTGATCCGGGGCCGTGCACGCCGTGGACACCAACACCAGACTCAGCGCCGCGACGACTGCGAAGGAAGTAGAGCGTATCATGGCCGCAGTCTGCCATGAGGGACGGTGCTGGAGGGCAGGGGCTCGTCCTTCAGGCCGCGAGCCTTATCCAGGGGAGGATCCCCGCCCTGCTGGATAGAATGGACGGGTGACGTCCAACTCCGGCCTGAATGACGGCTACGTGTACCGCGAGCAGATTGAAGCCGGCGCCGGGCGCACCGCGCTTGCCTACCTGACGGACACGTACCGGCACTCCTCCGAAGCGGAGTGGCGCGACCGCTTCCTGCGCGGCGAGGTCCAGCTGGATGGCGTCACGGCGACCGGCGACGAGCTGCTGCGCGCCCGCCAGGTGCTCTGCTGGCACCGTCCGCCCTGGCAGGAGGGGGAGACGCCGGACAGCTTCGAGCTGGTGCACGAGGACGCGACGCTGCTCGCGGTCATCAAGCCGAGCGGATTGCCGACGATTCCCTCGGGCGGCTTCCTCAAGAACACGCTGCTCTCGTTCGTGAGGAAGCGCTGGCCGGAGGCCTCGGCGCTGCACCGTCTGGGGCGGGCGACCTCCGGGCTCGTGCTCTTCTCCCGCACGCGCGAGGCGGCCGCACGCCTTTCGCGCGACTGGCGCGAGGGCGGCGTGGAGAAGCGCTACCGCGCGCTGTCGGATGGGCTCGCGGCGCAGGCGCATTACGAGATCCGCGCGCCCATCGGGCTGGTGCCCCATCCCCTGCTGGGAACCGTGCATGGGGCGAACCCCCAGGGCAAGGCGTCGAGCAGCAGCGCCCGGGTGCTGGAGCGGCGTGACGGCCACACGCTCTTCGAGGTGCACATCCACACGGGCCGTCCCGAGCAGATCCGCATCCACCTGGCATTCATCGGCCACCCGCTCGTCGGAGATCCGCTGTTCGCCGCGGGAGGGCTGCCCCACGAGCACTCGCCCGGTCTCCCCGGAGACGGCGGCTACCTGCTCCATGCGGAGACGCTCGCCTTCACACACCCGCTGTCAGGGGAGCGCCTGCGATTGCACGCGCCACCACCTCCCGGGCTTATGACCACCGGCGGCTGACGACAGGCGCCTGCTGTCCTGGTCGCCTTCCGCACTTGAAGCGGATGACCGCCAGCCCGCACTTGGGCTGCTCCTCGGTCCAGTTCTTCCGCTGGCCACCGGTTTCCACCTTCGTCCCGGTTCCGACCCCCGAGAGGACTCGGGGCATCGGTCGGCGCTGCGCGCCCACCGTCTGGTGAGAACGCGGTCAGAAGACAAACAGGATGGGGAACGGGATGAAGAAGCTGAAATGGGCGCTGGGGTTCTTGTCGCTGCTCGCAATCACTGGCTGCTCCGACGACGTCTACGACGGGTACTACTACGACACCGCCTATTACGACCCGTATTACGGGGCGTACGACGCGGCGTGGAGCTACTATTGGGTCGATCCCGTCTACGGCTATTGGTACTACAGCATCGGCGGGGTGCTGCCGCAGTCCACCGTCAGCGGGCTGCCTCAGGCTCCCGTCGACGTGAACGCCGCGGCCGCCCAGCTCGCGGCGAACGCCTCATCCACCTTCACTCCCGCCGGCTGCGCCACCGCCACCGCGTCGGGCGCGACGGTGAACTACACCCTCGACAACTGCGCGGCGCAGGTCGCGCTCCAGCAGATCTCCGGCGACGTGCAGGTGGTGCTCGCGGACAACCAGGGGCAGCTCTCCATCAATGCCACGTCCTCCAACCTCACCATCAACGGAGCGCCGTACAACCTCTCCATGCAGGTCGCGAGCTCCTCTCCCGAGGGGGACCAGCGCAAGGTGACCATCACCTCCAACAGCTACTCGCCGGATCGCTTCGACTCGCGATCCTCCGAGAGCACCATCACGTGGGTCTCGGGCAGCGGGTGCTTCACCTTGGACGGCCAGTCGCGGTCCACACGGGGCGATCGCAACGCGACCACGACCGTCTCGGGCTACCAGCGCTGCGCCAACCAGTGCCCCTCGGCGGGGACGGTGACGACACAGACGAGCGAAGGGACGTTCTCCTCGTCATTCAACGGCTCCAACACCCTCGAGGTGACTTCGCCGGGGGATGACACCCAGACGTACTCGCTCGACTGTTGAGCCCCGGGGGGCGGCCGGGAGCGTTCGGTTCCCGCCCGCCATGCCCTTGTCTGCCTCCCCAGACGCACGGCGCGCGCATGTCGATATTCAGCCCATGCCGCGGCTTGTCATGAGCCGCGGCATGGACTGATTCGGCGCGAACCCGACGCGCGAGGAGGTGCAACCGTGCTGGATACCGAACCTGTTGGCGAGCCCCTTCCGCATCTTGAAAGCCGCCGCCTGCTTGCCGAAGCCCGGAGGGCCGTCCCGGAAGCCTTCGACGCTCAAGGCCGGCTGCTCTCGCCCATCGCTGGACGGTGGGCGCATCCCCCCGCCTGGTTCAACGCGGTCTCGCCCATCGACTGCAGCGTCCTCGCGGAGCTGCCGCTGCTGGGCGCTGGGCAGGTCGCCTCCGGCGTCGAGCAGGCCGCGGCGGAGTTCGCTCCCTGGGCTGCCCGTCCGCTCGAGGACCGCGCCCGGAACGTCGCGGAGGCCGTGGTGCTGCTCCATGCACACCGGGACCTGCTCGTCCGGGTCCTCGCCTGGGACATCGGCAAGACGCTGCCCACGGCCTCCAACGACGTGGACCGGTGCCTCGCGGGCATCGCGTGGTACCTGGAGCGGATGGGCCCGATGCTCGACGGCCGGAAGCCGCTCGGCCTCGTGTCGAACATCGCCTCCTGGAACTATCCCTTCTCCGTGCTGCTGCTCAACGTGCTCGTGCAGGCGCTCGCGGGCAACTCGGTCATCGCGAAGATTCCCACCCAGGGGGGTGGTGTCTCCCTCACGCTCGCCTTCGCGCTGCTGCGCCGCGCGGGCCTCCCCGTCTCGCTCGTCGGCGGGCGGGGCAGGGACCTCTCCGAGGCGCTCGTCGGCCACCCGTGCATCGCGGGCGTCGCCTTCATTGGCGGCCGCGCCAACGGCGCCGAGGTCCACCGCCGCCTGCGCGACACGGACAAGCGCTACGCGCTGGAGATGGAGGGCGTGAACGCCTACGCCATCACGCACTTCACGGACTGGGACGCGCTCGGCGCGCAGATTCGCGCGGGCTTCGACTTCGGCAAGCAGCGCTGCACCGCGTACACCCGCTGGGTCGTCGAACAGTCGCTCGTCCCCAGGTTCGTGCGGACGTATGTCGACACCGTCTCAACGTTGCGCGTCGGCAATCCGGTCCTGGGCGCGCACGTGGACTTCGGGCCCCTCATCTCCCCCAGCAAGGCCGAGGAGCTGCGCTCCCTCATCGCCGAGGCGCGGGAGCGGGGCACGGCGGTGCTGCATCACGGGGAACTCGCGGAGGACGCCTTCACCGCGCGACAGGAGCGGGGCGCGTATCTTCCGCCCGTCCTGCTCTTCGGCGTTCCGACAGACAGCGAGCTCTACTTGCGAGAACCCTTCGGTCCCGTCGATGTCCTGGTGTCGGTGGACTCCGAGGAGGAGCTGGTGCGGGAGGCCAACGTCTCCAACGGCGCGCTCGTGGCCTCGGTGGCGACGGACGACCCCGAGCTCGCACGGCGCATCGCCGCGCGGCTTCACGCCTTCAAGGTCGGCATCAACGCGCTGCGCTCGCGCGGGGACCGCGAGGAGTCCTTCGGCGGCAGGGGTGGCTCGTGGGCGGGCGCGTTCGTTGGCGGCACCCACCTGGTGCGCGCCTTCACCGACGGCCCCCATCCCATCGAAGGCAACTGGCCGGACTGAGCGCCATCAGGGGCGGCAATCCGGAAGACCTCCGCAAGCAGGGGCCCGTAACGGGCTTGTGACCTCTTCGCTTGGAAATCGCCCTGCCGGGTTGCCAACCGAAGAGGTCACAACCTGAACGGATTTTCAAGGGCGCAAACGCGGAACGGTTCGGCTACAGGGCGGCGCATTCCCTGACACGGCTGCACCCGTCAGCCGGTTCGAGTGCCCACGATGCATGCTCCTGCTCCTGAAGTGCCTCTCTCCTCACCGCGCCGTGCCAGCCGCGTCAAACGGTGGGTCATCGGCGTGCTGCTGCTGCTCGCGGTCTTCGCGGGGCTCGCCGCCGTCAAGGCGGGCCAGATCGTCGCGATGATCAGCGCCGGTGAAACCTTCGTTCCGCCGCCGGAGACCGTCACGTCCGCGCAGGCGGAGGCCTTCGGCTGGCAGGGGACCCGGAGCGCTGTCGGCACCGTGATTGCGCTCCGGGGCGTGACCCTGAGCGCGGAGCTGCCGGGCGTCGTCAACGACATCCGCTTCGAGAACGGCGCTTCGGTGAAGAAGGGCCAGGTGCTCGTCCAGCTCGACACCTCCAGCGAGGCGGCCCAGCTGACCGGCGCCGAGGCCGAGGCGGAGCTCGCGCGGCTGAACCGGGACCGCGCGGAGAAGCTCCACGCCCAGGGGGCCAACACCCAGTCGGACCTGGATGCCGTCCGGGCCCGGGCCACGCAGGCCGAGGCCACGGTGGCCCACCTGAAGACCCTCATCGCGAAGAAGACCATCCGCGCGCCCTTCGAGGGCCGCGTCGGCATCCGGCAGGTGGAGCTGGGGCAGCTCGTCTCCCCGGGCAACCCCATCGCCTCCCTGCAGTCCACCACCCCCGCGCTCGTGGAGTTCCAGCTCCCCCAGCAGGCGCTGGCCCAGGTGAAGCAGGGGCAGAAGGTGCGCCTGCGCGTCGACGTCTTCCCGGGGGAGTCCTGGGAGGGGGAGCTCACCACCGTCAACCCGGAGGTGGAGCTGTCCTCGCGCAACGTGCGCATGCGCGCCACCGTGCCCAACGCGGACGGCCGGCTCTTGCCGGGCATGTTCGCCAGCGTGGAGGTGCTCTCCGAAGCCAGTGAGCAGGTGGTGGCCATTCCCGCCACCGCGGTGCTCTTCGCTCCCTATGGGGACTCGGTGTTCACGCTCGCCGAGGGCAAGGACGCCGCCGGGAAGGCGGCCCTGCTGGCGCGGCAGCAGTTCGTGAGGCTGGGCGAGCGCCGGGGCGACTACGTCGCGGTGACGTCCGGCCTGAAGCCCGGGCAGACCGTGGTCAGCAGCGGCGTCTTCAAGCTGAAGAACGGCATGGCCGTCGTCGTGAACAACGCGCTGGCGCCGCCCGTCGAGGCCGCTCCCCAGCCGGTGAACCCGTAGGGACGCGGAAGGCGAACCCATGAACTTCACCGACCTGTTCATCCGGCGTCCGGTCGTGGCGCTGGTCGTCAACCTCATCATCATCATCGCCGGCCTGCAGGCCCTGCGCTCCCTCAACGTGCGGCAGTACCCGCGCAGCGAGAACGCCGACATCACCGTCACCACGGTCTACGTCGGCGCCAACGCGGAGCTCGTCCGTGGCTTCATCACCACGCCGCTGGAGCGCGTCATCGCCGCGGCGGACGGCATTGACTACGTCGAGTCCACGAGCTCGCAGAACGTCTCCATCATCCGCGCCCGGCTCAAGCTCAACTACGACGCCAACCGCGCCCTGAGCGAAATCAGCGCCAAGGTCGACCAGGTGCGCGGCGACCTTCCGCCTGAATCCCAGGTGCCCGTGATGGGCATCGAGTCCGCGGACAGCCAGTTCGCCATCGCGTACCTCAACTTCACCTCCGACTTCCTCGAGCAGAACGAGCTGTCCGACTACCTGGTGCGCGTGGTGCAGCCCCGGCTGTCCTCGGTGGAGGGCGTGCAGCGCGCGGACATCCTCGGGGCGCGCACGTTCGCCATGCGGGTGTGGATGAAGCCGGACCGGATGGCCGCGCTCAACGTCAGCCCCATCCAGGTCCGTCAGGCGCTCTCCGCCAACAACGCGCTCGCCGCCGTGGGCCAGACGAAGGGCTCGCTCGTCCAGGTGAACCTCACGGCGAACACGGGCCTGCGTTCCGTGGAGGAGTTCAAGCAGCTCATCGTCCGCAAGGATGGCGGCGCGGTGGTGCGGCTGTCGGACATCGCGGACGTGGTGCTCGGCGCCGAGGACTACGACACCGACGTGACGCTCAACGGGAAGACGGCCGTCTTTGTCGGCATCTGGTCGCTGCCCAACGCCAACTCGCTGGACGTCATGCAGCGCATCCGCCAGGAGATGGACTCGCTCAAGAAGGACCTGCCGGAGCAGATCCACGGCGGCGTCGCCTTCGACGGCACGGACTACATCCAGAACGCCATCGACGAGGTGGTGAGCACGCTCATCGAGACGCTCATCATCGTCGTCATCGTCATCTTCCTGTTCCTGGGCTCCGTGCGCTCCATCCTGGTGCCGGTGGTGGCCATCCCGGTGTCGCTCATCGGCACGGTGTTCCTGATGCAGGTGTTCGGCTTCACGGTGAACCTGCTCACCCTGCTCGCGGTGGTGCTGTCGGTGGGCCTGGTCGTGGATGACGCCATCGTCGTGGTGGAGAACGTGGAGCGCCACCTGCGTGACGGCCTGCGCCCGGTGGACGCCGCCCTCAAGAGCGCGCGCGAGCTGGTGGGGCCCATCATCGCGATGACGCTCACGCTCGCCGCGGTGTACGCGCCCATCGCCTTCCAGGGCGGGCTCACGGGCTCGCTGTTCCGCGAGTTCGCGCTCACGCTGGCCGGAGCGGTGACCCTGTCGGGCGTGGTGGCGCTGACGCTCTCCCCGATGATGTCCTCCGTGCTCCTGAAGGCGGGCCACGAGGACAAGGGGCTCGCGGGCGTCATCAACCGCGGCTTCGCGCGCCTGCGGGCCGCGTACGCCCGCTCCCTGGACAGCTCGCTGCTCGTCCGCGGGCCCGTCTACGCGGCGTGGATCTTCCTGAGCGTGCTCGCGCTGGTGATGTTCAACCAGTCGGCCCGGGAGCTGGCGCCCGTGGAGGACCAGGACTTCGTCATCGGCATCGTCAGCACGCCGTCCAACTCCACCCTGGATCAGCTGAAGCCGTCCGTGACCAGGACGAGCGAGCTGCTGATGGAGATGCCGGAGTCCAGCTTCAACTTCCAGATCGTCCAGCCGAGCAACGGCTTCTGGGGCCTGGTGCTGAAGCCGTTCAAGGAGCGCCAGCGGACCACGGCGCAGGTGATGGCGGAGGCGCAGGAGCGGGTGAACACCATCCCGGCGGTCCAGACGTTCACGCTCCAGCCTCCCGCGCTGCCGGGCGGTGGCAACTTCCCGGTGGAGTTCGTCATCGCCTCCACGGCGGAGGCGGACGAGCTCCTGGGCTTCGCGCAGCAGCTCCAGGAGAAGGCGACGCAGAGCGGGTTGTTCGCCTTCCCGCCCATCATCGACGTGAAGCTGGACCAGCCCCAGTCGGAGCTCGAGGTCGACCGGGAGAAGGTCGCGCAGCTGGGGCTGAACCTGGGGACCGTGGGAATGGACCTGGGGTCCGCCGTGGGCGGCAACTTCGTCAACCGGTTCAACATCGCCGGCCGCAGCTACAAGGTCATCCCGCAGGTCCTGCGCTCGTCCCGCCTCACCCCGGAGCAGCTCAAGGACATCCACGTCACCGGCCCGGACGGCAAGCTCGTGGCGCTGTCGGCCATCGCGTCCCTCAAGGACAAGGTGGCGCCCCGGTCGCTCAACCGCTTCCAGCAGCTCAATGCCGTGAAGCTCAGCGGCGTGGCCATCCGCCCGCTGGATGAGGCGCTCACCTACCTGGAGACGGAGGCCGCGCGCATCCTGCCGGCGGGCTACCGCATCGACTACACGGGCGAGTCCCGGCAGCTGCGCACGGAAGGGGACTCGTTCGCCCCGGCGTTCGGGCTGGCGGTGGTGCTCATCTTCCTGGTGCTCGCGGCCCAGTTCAACAGCTTCCGGGATCCGCTCATCATCCTCGCGGGGTCGGTGCCGCTGGCGCTCTTCGGCGCGCTGGTGACCACGTTCCTGCGGATGCCGAACCCGATGATGCCGTACTTCACGGACAGCTTCACCACCACGCTCAACATCTACTCGCAGGTGGGGCTGGTGACGCTGGTGGGGCTCATCGCGAAGAACGGCATCCTCATCGTGGACTTCGCCAACCGCCTCCAGGAAGAGGGCAGGACGAAGCTGGAGGCGGTGAAGGAAGCGGCCGCCGAGCGGCTCCGTCCCATCCTGATGACGACCGTGGCCACGGTCGCGGGCCACTTCCCGCTCGTGCTGGTGTCGGGCCCGGGCGCGGCGGCGCGCAACAGCATCGGGCTGGTGCTGGTGACGGGCATGGCGCTGGGCACGCTCTTCACCCTCTACTTCGTGCCGGCCATCTACCTGCTCATCGCCAAGACGCGCACCGGGGCCGCCAGCGAAGCCGTGGCGCTCCCGGAGCCGCGGGCCCAGCCCGACGCTGCCACGTAACGGAAGGCCGTGATGGGACGGCCCGGTCTGTGCGTCAGGCCGGGCGTCCCCTTGCTCAGCGCCGCGACAGCGCGAGCTTCGCGCCGAACGCGATGAACACGATCCCGGGGGTGATGGCGAGGATGCTCGCTGCCACGACGAAAGCCAGCAGGGATTGGGTGACTGTCATTGCTCGCGCCCCTATGGGTCCCAGCGCACGCGGTAGGAGCAGGCGTGGCCGTTGAAGTCGAAGGGCTCGACGCGAACGTGTTTCGCGCCGGCCCGGGTCAGCCCCGCTTCGATGATGCCCATCAGGTAGCCGGGGTTGCCATTGCACTCGCTGACCTTGATGGTGTGGTCCGCGCGGCCGTGGGTGATGAGCTCGGTCTTCAGGTAGTTGTTCACCGTGGCGAAGCTCTCCTGCATGCGGGAGAGCACCCGGTCCGGCCCGAAGATGGGCCACAGGGACACGAGCGCCTTGCCCAGCAGCGTGTGCTCCATGCCGGTGATGATGCCCACCCCCAGCCGCCGGTAGCCCTCCTGCGCATCCACCTCCGGATAGAGGTAGCGCGCGGTGATGCCCAGGGCCTCGGCGAAGACGCCGCGGGGTGTGTGGTGCGGCAGCTTCACGTCCAGGTCCAGGCCAATGGCGCGCAGCCGGTCCTTGAGCTCCGGCGTGAGGCGCTTGCCCACGGAGCGAAGGAAGAGCCCCTCGATGGCATGGCGGTAGACGATCTCTTCACTCAACGCGGCACCATTCCAGGCGTCCGTCCCAGCCGGGGGCAGGACGTGCGGGAGCATCCCTGGATTGGCGCTGCAATGCACTCGCGCGCGGGGTGAAGTCCCGTCAGCGAGGGAACCGCGGAGCCCCGCCGGGTCTTGCTCCGACCCGGGGGGCTGTCAGGCCAGCGCTTAGTAGAGGTAGTTCAACGCCGTGCGGTCAGAGCTGGTCCACTCGCCGCTTTCGTTCGAGCTGAAGCAGGAGTTCATCACCGAGCCGCCCCGCGTGGCCGTGGTCGGCGTCCCGGGGATGTGGATGGCCCCCACGTTGGACGCGCCTTCGTTACCGCCGCTGCCGCAGCTGATGGACCGGTCGTAGTAGTCCGAGTGGCGGAAGCCGAGGGTGTGGCCAATCTCGTGGGTGATGACGTGCTCGTTCACGTCCACGCTGTAGTCCTGCAGGCCGACGCCGATGTTGATGGTGCCGTAGGGCTTGCCGCCCTTGGGGAAGCCAGCCGAGCCGCCGACACCGCTGGTGGTCCTCGCGGAGATGGTCGCGGTGCAGTCGGACGCGGAGCCGCGCGCGAAGGTGAGGCGGAGGCCCTGGCTGTTGTAGTTCTCGATGGCCAGGTCGAGCCCCGCGCTGAGGCGGCTGTAGCTGTTGAACTGCGCGGTGGGGACGACGCAGATCTTCGTCACACTGGTGCCGACGAGGTTGGTCGTCCGGTACTGCTCCGCCGTCTCAGCGTCGGTCTGGAGCATCTCCCGGGAGGTCTCCAGGCTCACGTGGGCGTCGCGGCCCACGTACACCGCGTTGTCGACAACCATGATGTCATTGGCGGGGAAGCCCGCCTCGATCAGGTTGGAGACGATCTCTTCGTTCTCGCTCTGCGCATCGCCACCGCAGGCCGTCAGCAACGCGCCACAGCTCACCACGAGGACAGCCGCCTTCTTGAACATGTTCGTTGCCCCTCTGGATGTGGATCAGCCCAGCTCCTGGTCCCGGCACGGGAGCGCCGGGAGGAACTGCCCATGTTTTAGAGGGCCCCATCCGTAAAATCCAATAAAACAAGAAAATATCGTCAGGCGAACTTAGCGCGCGAGTGCGGAAACACCCGTCGACACGCGACAATGTCTCAGCACTCCCTACCGCGAGGGCTCGTGATTTCACGCAGAGCATGTTCGCGGCTTGCTTCATGTATGGGTCGTTTGTTTCAGCCTGCGCACTGCCGCATGGAGTGGCCTTCCACGCACGTTGGGCAAAGGACTTCGTCCGGTGGGCACGAGGTTTCCCCTCTGGACGGGCCCTGCGTTCACCAGCGCACGAAGCCTTCCTGGCGCACGCCGTGCATCGCGCGGACGTTGGAGGCCGGAGCGGAGGGGCTATGCAGCGCGGTGGCGTGGTGCGAGTGCTGGGAACGGTGGGGTTGGCGTTGCTGCTCACTCGCTGCGGGGAACCTTCGGCCCCGGAACCGGAGGCGTTGCCGGGCCCACCGGAGGCTGAAGCCCCGGAGCAACCGGTGGCACCCGTCCCGGACCCCGGGCCCGGGCCGCTCGTTCCGGATGCGGGCACTCCCGAGGAGCTGGAAGGCACGCCGGACGCAGGGCCTGCTCCAGGGCCGCAGGATGCCGGGAGCGGGGCGCCGTGGGACGCGGAGGCGACGGGCCCCGGAACCAGGCACCTGCTGGTGCTTCCCAGCGCGGACATAACGGTGGCGTCAACGTCGCCGTCCACGCCCCTGGGGACCCAGCCCACCCTGCGCGTGAACGGTGGCTCGGACGCGTACAGCCAGGTGCAGTTCGACGTGCCCGCGTTCCAGGGCGCGGCGGCGCGCGCGGTGCTGTGGCTCCATGTCCTGGAGGGGGACGCGGCGCCCGGGCTCTACCTCAACGTCCAGCGCTGGGACGAGCAGACGGCGACGTGGGATGGGCGCGCCTTCAACATCGCGCAGGTGCGGCTCGAGGGGCGTCCCGTCACGGCGGGGGCGTGGTTCGGCTATGACGTCACGGCGGTGGTGCGGAGTGGGGAAGCACTCAACTTCGGGCTGCTCGGGTACTCGAGCGGAAACACGGCCTTTGCTTCGCGCGAGCACCCGGACGCGGCGCTGCGTCCCCGGCTGAGCATCCGGGTGGATGCGTCGGTGGGTGCCCCCGTGGGCCCTTCGAGCGGCTGCGCGGCGCAGTGGACGAGCGTGGTGATGCCGCCCACCGACGATGCCACGCTCGCCTCGGGCGCCTCCGAGCCGCGGGGCAGTGAGCCCGACCTGGTGGTGGGCGGATCCGCTGGCAATCAGGCCCTCCTGCGCTTCTTCCTCCCACAGCGCTCAGGGCCGGGCCTCGTGCGCGCGCGCTTGCGGCTGCACGTGAAGGCAGGCCGTGGCCCGGCGCCGTCGCTGCACCGCCTCCCGGAGACGCAGGTGGACGAGGCGCGCCGCACCTGGCACGGCTCCGCGCCGGCCTCCGCGCTCACGGAGCCTGGCGAGGGGCAGGCCACTGTTGGCACCTGGGTGGAGTACGACGTGACGCAGCGGGTGTGGGAGCGCAACGCCTCGAGCTTCGCGCTCGTGCCCGCTTCACAGGACCTGCTGCGCTTCCACTCGCGCGAGTCGCCCGACGTCGCGCTGCGCCCACAGCTCCTCGTCACCTACGGAGAGGACTGCCGCGCGCGCGGCCCCGTGCCGGCGCTCACCTGGAGCCGCCAGCGTGGCGGTGACGGGAGGGATCGGCACAGCGACCTCGCGGCCCTGCCCGACGGCGGCTTCGTGATGGTCGGCTCGGGCGACATCGGGGGCCCTGGCCCCGGCTCCGAAGGGCACGCGGTGATTGCCCGCCACGCGGCCGACGGCGCCCTGCTGTGGAGCCGGACCTTTGCCCCCTCCGAGAGCAGCTGGGTGGCACTGAATGCCGTCGCCGTGGACGACGCGGGTGGCATCGTCGTGGCAGGCGGTTACGCAGGCGCGCCGGACCTGGGCGCGGGGCCGCTTCCCTCCGTGTCGCGCGGCCTCTTCGTCGCGCGGCTCGGCCCCACGGGAGACGCGCGCTGGAGCCGCGGCTTCCGCGTGCAGGGCTACACCGGCGTGACGGACGTGGCGCTGGATGCGGCGGGCAACGCCGTGCTGCTGGGCGCGCTCTCCCTCACGGCGGACTTCGGCGGGGGCGTGCTCGTGGGCGGCCCCTTCTCCGGCAGCCGCAGTGACTACACGGAGGCCTTCCTGCTGAAGCTGGATCCCTCCGGGGCGCACCTCTGGTCCCGCGTGTTCGACGATGACGCCGCGGCCACCACCGCGAGCACGCTCGCCCTGGAGGACTCGGGCCACGTCCTCGTCGGAGGCCTGTTGGGCGAGGGCGACATGGCCGAGCGCACGTGGACGCGCACGCCCTTCGTCTCCCGCGTCGCGCCCGACGGCACACCCCTGTGGACGTACCGCTTCACCGGGCTGGATGGGGAGGTGGTGAGCGTGGCGCGCGGGGCTAGGGGCGCGGTGCTCTTCGGCGCGAGTTTCCGGGGGAGCCGCACCCTCGCCGGGCGCCGCGTCGCGAGCGTGCAGGGGGAGGATGTGCTGTTCGGGGCCCTGAGCGCACAGGGCGAGCTGCTGTGGGTGAGGGATCAGCCGGGAGGTGGCTCCGGTTCGCTCTTCCGGCTCGTGTCCGATGCCTCCGGTGGCATCGCGCTCTTCGGCTGGAGCTCCGAAGGGGACCTGGGTGGGGGGAGTCTCGCCGGAGGCAACGTGCTGGCGCGCTTCGCTCCGGACGGCACCCACCTGTGGTCGCGCAGCCTGCGCCGGGAGTTCGGGTACGCAGGCAGCAGCCTCCAGGCCTGGCCAGGCGGCGGCGTGCTGCTGCTGGGCAGCATCCAGGGCTGGTACGCGCTGGACGGCGACCAGCCCCAATACTGGAGCCTTGGAGACGAGGACCTGCTCATGCTGCGCTTCGGCCCCTGAGGCCCCGGCCGCCGGGAGCAGAAGCGCGGGGGGCTCGCCAGACAGCACCGGGAACGCGCAGACTCCGCGCATGTCCGCTGAGTACCGCTTCCGCGTGGATGGCCATATCCCCGTCCTCAAGGTGCACGACGAGCCCCGGCCCGGCCCCGCCGTCGTCGTGCTGCATGGCCTGTTCTCGAAGGCAGACGACCAGCGCGGGGAGCTGGAGGCGCTCGCGAAGTGGGGCATGGCCGCCGTCGGCGTGGATGCCCCGCATCACGGCGCCCGGCGCGACGGCTGGCTCGACGGGATGCCCTCGCTCGGCCCGGCCGACTCCCACGCGCGCTTTCTCTCCTTCATCCGCGAGGCCGTCCCCGAGGTCTCCCGGGTCATCGACCACGTGGTGGGGGAGGGGCACTGGCCCATCGGGCTCGCGGGCGTTTCGTTCGGGGCCTACACCGCGCTGGCCGTGGCGGCCCAGGACTCCCGCGTCCAGGCAACCGTGTCCCTTCTCGGCTCGCCGGACTGGACGCCCCGGGATGGCCACGTCACGGACGCGCTGCGCGAGCTGATGCAGCACGCGCCCGTCCACCGTCCCTGGGACTGCGCGCGCCACCCGCTGCTCCTGCTGAACGCGGGGAGGGATCAGCTGGTCCCCGCGCATCAGGCCCGGGACTTCGCGCACCGGCTCTGGGGCGAGTTCCCCTGGCTGGGCTCGCACGTCGGGCACTACGAGTACCCGGAGTCGGACCACACCATGCGTGAGCAGGACTGGAACGACGCCTGGGGCCGGGCGCTCGGCTTCCTGCGGCGCACGCTCTACCGGGAGTGACCGGCGGCGCGGGCGCGGAATGGCTTCTGCTGGAGGGGGCTCCCGGGCCAGACAACCCGGGCCCGGGAAGGCCCCGCGCTTCAATCGCTCAGTGCACCTTCGGGGCGATCTGATCCAACGGCGGCAGCGGTGGGATTCCGCCGCTCGCGCCCATCGAGGTCGGGCCGGCGAGGGCCGTCTCGCTGTCCTGCTCCATTTCACTGCCCTCGAGCTTCTGGCTCACCTGGTCTCCCAGCTGGGACAGTCCCTCCTGCGCGCGACGCTTGGCGGGCTCCAGGAGCTGGCGCTCCTTGTCGGTGACCGGCAGCAGGCTCGCGGTGAGCATGCCCAGCGCCACCGCGCCGAGCGCGAGCGCCAGGGGCTGTTCCTCGAGGGCCCGGTCGTACCACTGCGAGGTGCGGCCACGGAGCGCCTGGGCCGACGGCACGCGCTCACGCAGGTGCGAGGCCTGGCTGCGCACGGTGTCCGCCGCGTCGTGGACGCGGCCGCGCACGGTGTCCGCCGCGTCGTGGACGCGGCCGCGCACGGTGTCCGCGGCGCCGCTCACCCGTTCCTTCATGTTCTCCGCGGTGGCCCCCACGGACTCCTTCGCCGTGTGCAGCGCTTCGCTGGCGCGGTCCTTGAGGTGCGAGCCCTCGTGGCCGCCCTCACCCACGTCCGCGCCGTATTCAGCGCGCGTGTTGTATTCAGGGTAGGGGATGTCCCGGCCCGAACCGTAGGCGCCGTAGTACTCACGCTCGGACTCGTGGAGGGGGATGCGCTCGCGGTAGCCCACCGGGACCCGCTCGTAGCCCCGGACGCGGTAGTCGCGCTCGCGGTACTCGCGCTCCTCGATGCGGGAGCGGAAGGCCCGCTTCATCAACATGGAGCCGACACCGGCCCCCAGGAGCGCGCCCAGCAGCCCCAGTCCACGTGGGGTGTGGGTGGCCTCATCCGTCCATTCATACGTCTTGCGCATCGCCGTCTCCTTTGCCTGCGATTTCCAGTCGAGCACCTTGTCCCGGGCCTGCTGTTTCAGCTCCTCGCGCTTCTCCGCGGCGAGCTGCTTCGCGTGCTCCGTCACCTCTTCCTTCTTCTCGAGCGCGAACTCCTTCGCGCGGGCCTTCAACAACTCGGGATTCGCGCGGCGGCCCAGCTCGTCCGCCAGCACGCTCATGCGTGCCCGTGCATCTGCGATTTCGCGGAGCGCATCGTCGTGCTCGCCCATTGGCTGTCCTCCTTGAGGGTCTGGATGGTCTTGCGCGGTGCATGCACCGTCTTGAGTCGTTTCGCGCCCACGGCGGCCATACCCGCCCCCGCGGCGATGAGCAGCACGGTCACCAGCAGCGCGCTGGCCCACAGGGGCATCAGCTCCGCGAGCGCGATGACCAGGAAGGCCACCAGCGCCATGGCGCCCAGGAAGAGCACCACGCCTCCCGCGGCGACCAGGCCGCCACCGGCCGCTGCCTTCTTGGCTTCGGCGCGCATCTCCGTGCGCGCCAGGGTGAGCTCCGCCCGGAGCAGGTGCCGGCCCTGCTCGATGAACTCGGAGACCAGGGTGCCGAGCGACTGCTCGCCCAGCCCTCCATCCGTCCTGAAGCCCTCAGCCTGGGGACGGGTCGTGGTTTCGTCCGCGTCCAGTCCCATGTACTGGCCGCGTGTTCGTGAGGAATAGGGGTCCATGGTCAGCCCCCTCACGCCTTGAGGAATCGCGCGGCGACGAAGCCGAGCAGTGCACACCCCGCCAGCGCCACGCCCGGCCGCTCACGCATCCGCGTCTGCGCCTGCCGCAGCAGCTCCTCGGTGGAGTTCTGCTCCAGGGTGTCGGACGCCTTGCGAACGAAGCCCACCGCGCTGCCAATCAGCTGCTGGGGCAGCTGCGTGTCCCCCTGGCCCGAGATGGACTCGAGCTGCTTCGCGAAGCCGTTCAGGCTCTCCACCAGGACGCCCTTGCGGGAATCGACCTGGGAGAAGGCGCGCTGGCGCGTGAGGCCGCCGATGCGCTTCACCTGTTCCTTGCCCTCCTGCTTGAGGCCGACCCTCTCGCTAGTACCTTCGGACGATGCCTGACTGTCATTGTAGAAGCCGGGATTCCTCAGGCCTTCTCCCTCGATGATGCTCCCCATGTCGCAACCTCCTCTGGCGTGGTTTGGCTCATGTGTGCCGTTGCACGACTGCCCATGAAGCTATGCAATCGGACATGGCCTGCCTTGAGCGGGGCGTTCGCTGGTCGCAGAGCAGGCAGCACGGCACGCCGTGACACAAAAGGAATAGGGAGCAGTGGCCGGACGTCCCGTATCATCCATGAATCACTGGGCGTGATTCTGGCCTCGCGGGTGACCGCCAATCCTGGGTATCTGCGTTCTTACACCCGGGCACCGACCGTCCAGCAGGCGGCCGTGAAGCGGACCTCCGTCCCGTGCACGAAGGGCTCGAAGGCGGCGCGGACCGTCTCGATGACCTGGGCGCGGGTCCGGTCGTCCATCTCGTGAAGGAACCGGCCGAGCGGCCCGAGCCGGGTCAGGTAACGGACCAGCTCCTGCTCGGGCAGGGTGCACGCGAAGTCGACAGGCTGGAGGTCGATGCCCGCCCAGCCGCTCTCCTCCAGGATGCGGTGGACCCGGCGCGGGTCCGCGAAGGCGAACTGCCCCGGTGCGTCCGGCCGGCGGGCGGGGAGCTTCAGGAACGGTGCCGCGGCGCGCTCGGCTGTCGTCATGAATGGATTGTCCGAAGGACTCCGCCAGGCGATGAACCGGAGCCGGGCGTCAGCCTTCGCGGCACGCCGCAGGTTCGCGAAGGCCTGGACGGGGTCCTCGAAGAACATGACGCCGAAGCGTGAGAGGATGAGGTCGAAGCTCGCGGGCTCGAAGGCGTGGAGCTGCGCGTCCGCGCGGATGAAGCTTGCCGGAGTGCCTTCCCGTTCAGCGCGGGCCCGGGCGGCGGCGAGCATCGGCTCCGAGATGTCGATGCCGGTGCAGCGGCCCTCCCCGCCAAGCCGCCGCGCGAAGGCGAGCGTCGTGCTGCCCGTGCCGCAGCCCACGTCGAGCACCTGGCTCGCGGAGCTGGCGGCGAGCGCTTCGACGAGCAGGTCCTCCATCGGCTTGAACATCGAGTCGAGCACCTCCTGCGTGTCGACCCAGGCGCGTCCGGCGGTCCCGTTCCAAAGCGCCGTCTGCTCATTCCCGGTCTGGTGAGTCTCATCCATGGTCGTCTCCGCTTGCTTGCCTTCAAGAACCGAAGGCCGCACTGTGCCAGTTCAAGTCGACTTGAGGTCAAGAGGGTGAGCGAACTGGACATCACGGAGGTGGCGCGGCGCTCCGGCGTTCCGGCCTCGACGCTGCGGTTCTATGAAGAGAAGGGGCTGATTGCTTCGGTCGGCAGGCGGGGCCTGCGCCGCCTGTTCGACGCTGGCGTGCTGGAGCGGCTGGCGTTGATCGCGATGGGGCGCGCCGCCGGCTTCTCGCTCGAGGAGATCGCGCTCATGTTCGCGCCGGACGGGCAGCCGCGCATCGACCGGCGGATGCTCTCCGCGAAGGCGGAGCAGCTGGACAAGACGATCCGCGAGCTGAGCGCGATGCGCGACGGCCTCCGGCACGCCGCGGCCTGTCCCGCGGCGAGCCACCTGGAATGCCCCACCTTCCGCCGGCTCCTGCGGGGCGCCGCGTCAGGCGCGCTGGGCACGCGAAGGAAGAAGCCCCTGCGGAGGGCGTAGACAGACCGGCAACGGCCGGTCGTGTCAGGTGTCGAAGTGAAAGGCGGTGTCCCGGGCGGAGGGCCGCTGCGCGAATTGCTGACAGAAGCGGTTCAGCGCCGCATAGGGCGCGGTGGGCAACACGTCCCGGAACTCCAGGTGGGTCACGAGACAGAAGAGGGTGACCTCCAGGTAGCTCAGGTCCCGCTCGGGTGGGAGGGCGGCGAGCGCGGCGCTCGCGTTCTCCTCCAGCCACGCCATCATGTTGAGCAAGGACTTGCGCAGCTTGAGGGCATGGGTCGTCCCCTCACCGCCGCCGGCCATCTTCTCCATGACCAGCGTCACCTCCGTCGCCATGGCTTGCAGGGTGAGCTCCTGCACGTTCGCGAGGAGCGGCACGTCCAGGTCCTCCGGCCACACCACGCGGGGCCTGGGATTGGACTGGCGCCACAGCTCCCGGGAGGCATTGAGCGCGCCAAACCAGGCGCCCCGGGCCGTCTTCAGGACGGGAATCCGGAGCGCGGGGTTGCCGCCGTAATCCGCCGGGTCGGTGGACAGCAGGTTGCTCAGCACCTGGAAGGAATGCTCGACGCGCAGCTCCGCGGCGAAGAGCCGGGCAATGCGTGTGAAGTGCGAGCTTGAACGGCCGATGATGACGGGTTTGTCGAGCACGGGCATCCAGGGGCCCTCCGGTCGAAGAGGCGTCGAAGGCTATCGCGCCACGGACCGATGACGCAGGCTCCCAAATGGGAGATGCCAGACACTGATTTCCTTTGCATTTCCTGTAGAAATTTCTGGTTCTGGTGCTTACGGAAACTTTCCAGGGTATCCTTGGATAATCGAAGACGGGGGAGGACTCCCGCTGTCCCAAGGAGATTCCGTGAAGATTACCGAGCGCGCGCTCAATGCTGTTCCTTCCAATTCCCAGCCCCAGACGACCGCGAAGTCTGGACAGGCAGCGGAACTCCAATTCCTACAGGGCTTGCAGCAGCTGACCGCCACGCAGGCGGTGGCGGCGACCCCCACGACGGCGCCGACGACGGACGTGGCCCGCACCAGCTACGTCACGGCACAGTCGGCCCCCGTGCCCACGGGCCCGCTGCTGCCTGACAGCCGACCCAGCGCGAGGGCCATCGACGAAAAGGTGTCGGAGGCCTACAATCAGATCGGCCGCCTTCCCACCACCACCGAGCGCAGGGAGATGCTCGCCCTCGCGAACGAGCTCGCCGGGAAGGGCAAGAACGCGACGGAGATCAAGTACGCCGTCATCGCGAAGCTCCGCGAAATCCAGGCCGGCACCCACGTGAAGCCCAGCGCGGCCGAGCTGAGCAACCTGGCGAGTCAGACCTTCCAGACCATCTTCAACCGGGCCCCCGGTAAGGATGAGCTCACCCGTTGGGCAGCGGAGGCCCAGAAGCTGGCGGACAAGGGGATGGACGCCATCTCCATCAAGTACAACCTGCCCTCCATGATGCGCGAGGTGCGCGACGGCCTGGACAAGACCGACCCCGCCGCGCTGAGCAAGCTGGCGAAGGACACCTTCAGGTCCGTCTTCGACCGCTGGCCCGACGACACGGAGCTGGCCCGCTGGGAGAAGGAGGCCAAGAAGCTGGTGGACGACCACAAGCTGAGCGCCACCGGCGTGAAGACCACGCTGCCCTCCATGATGCGCGACGTGCGTGACGGCCTGGACAAGACGGACGCCGCCACCTTGAAGAAGCTGGCGACGGAAGCCTACACGACCATCTTCGGCGAGCCCCCCGAAGGGGACCAGCTGGTCCGCTGGGAGAAGGAAGCCAAGAAGCTGGTGGACGAGAACAAGATGAACGCCGTCGGCGTGAAGAACACGCTGCCCGCCATGATGCGCGAGGTGCGCGACGGCCTGGACAAGACGGACGCCGCCACCCTGAAGCGGCTGGCGAAGGAGGCCTTCAAGGCCACCTTCGGCTGGGAGCCCAAGCCCCACGAGCTGGCCCACTGGGAGAAGGAGGCCAAGAAGCTGGTGGACGACCAGAAGATGAACGCCGTCGGCGTGAAGAACACGCTGCCGTCCATGATGCGCGATGCCCGTGACGGCATGGACAAGACGGACGACGCCACGCTGACCCGCCTGCTGAAGGATGCCTTCCGCGAGGTCCTGGGACCCAACGGCCGGGCCCCCAGCCAGGTGGAGATCGACGCCTGGATGAAGAAGGCCAAGGAGATGGTGAAGGACAAGCAGAGCGCCACCGCCATCAAGTACGCCTTCATCACCGGCCTGCGCACTGCCCTGGATAACCAGTAGTTCCAAGGGCTTGGCGCCAGTCCGCGGGGGGGACTGGCGCCGCGCTTCCCGTCCTGCTGGAATTCGCCATGTAGGCACAACTTCTGATCGGCGCCGCTGGATAATCCCGTTTCAGACACCCGCGTCTCCCAGGGGCGCGGCCATCACCGAGGGGAAAACATGGCTGGCATCACCTCCACCGGCGGCAGCGCGCGCGCCCTCCCGACCACCAACGCTCCCGGCCTGAGCGAGGCGGAGCTGGCGAAGAACCTCAAGCTCATCCAGGCGACCGCCAACGAGGCGCTGTCGCTCATCGACGCGCAGCTCAAGCAGGCCGCCGCGCAGCCGGCCCCCACGAAGACCGGCGGGGATGGCAGCGCGTTCGTGACCAGCCAGCAGCCCTCGGCGGACGCGCAGCAGACCGCGACGAACGGGGCCTTCCCCTCGGAGGCGCCGAAGTGGGAGGCGCTGATGCGCCCCGCGGACAAGCTCAAGGTGGACAGCAACGGCGTCATCACCACGCCGGGCGGCTACAAGATCGAGCAGCTGGGCACGCAGGAGTGGAAGATCTCCGGCCCGGACGGCAAGAGCACCCGCATCTGGGGCGACCCGCACGTCGACGAGAGCGACGGCGGCAAGTTCGACTTCAAGCGCGACACGACCTTCGTGCTGGGGGACGGCACGCAGATCCACGTGGGCTGCGTCCCGTACGGCAACGGCATGACGGTGACGGGCAAGCTCGACATCACCTGCGGTGACGACCACGTGCAGGTCACGGACGTGGACAAGGGCAAGGGCAAGGTCGGCCCCATCACGAAGGACGGCTGGGAGACCTCCGCGGACTTCACCACCAAGAACTTCAGCGACCGCCTGAACATGGGCGACTCCACGGCCTCCTGGTCCTACGGCGGCCGCGAGGTGACGGGCAACGACGGCACGGTGGACAAGTTCAAGACCGGCGACTTCATGACGCTGAGCGAGAAGGCCATCTCCAGCTCGGACGGCAAGACGAGCTCCGCCACGTTCACCAAGGCGACCTTCGACGCGACCCGCGACAACGCGCTGAGCAAGGCCACCGAGGCCGTCACCAAGACCTTCAACGCGCTGGGCAACACCCAGGCGCTGGGCTTCAACCCGTTCACGGGCAATGACGACCTGGGCAAGTACAACAAGGACGAGCACCGCGAGGGCATCCAGAAGGCCTTCGACAGCGTGAAGAGCATGTTCGGCGCGCTCGACGACGTCGGCCGCTTGAATGATATCGTCAAGCGGAACCTGTTCGTCTGACAGTAACCCGCTGTGTTCGGGGGGCGCTTGCAAGAGGCCCCCCGGCGTGAGGTGCCCGTGAGCAGCAAGGCCGCAAGCAGCAAGGCCACAAGCAGCAAGACCGAGTCTCCCAAGGACGGGCCGAAGGACGCGCCGCCGCTGACGGAGGAGCTCATCCGGGGAGAGGTCACGCTGGGGCAGTTCCTCGGGCTGTCGAACGAGCGGCTCTACAAGTACGCCGCCACGGGCCACCAGATGCTCCAGGCGGGCCGCACGAAGGTCGCGCTCCAGATTTTCGAGGGCCTGGTGGCCGCCGCGCCGCACGACACGGTGTTCCGCGCGCAGCTGGGCGCCGCGTACATGACGGTGGACCGGGTGGACGACGCCTTCGAGGCGTATGACCAGGCCCTGCGCTTCAACAGCTCCAACGTGGACGCCCTGGTGGGCCGCGGAGAAATCCTCCTGCGGCGCGGCAAGGTGCCGGAAGGGCTGAAGGACCTGGGCAAGGCCATCGAGTACGACCCCGGCCTGCGCCGCAAGTCCACGCAGCGGGCCCGCGGGACGCTGCTCGCCCTGAAGAAGCAGGCGGAGCAGGCGAAGCCCGCCGCGAAGAAGTAGGCGCCTTCAGGGCCCTCTCAAGGCTGGGAGGGCCCCTGCAGGGCCGCCGCGATGATGCGCGCGGCGATGGCCGGCTGGTCCCCTCCCATGTGGAGCGTGTTGACCGAGTAGACGAGGCGCCGGCGCAGGTCGCGCGTGGCGCCCATCCCGTTGTTGTAGCCGTGCCGGTCGCCGCTCTTGCCCCAGAAGACGACGCCGTTGATTTCATAGCGGCTGAGGCCCGCGCTGTAGCTGGCGCCGGGCAGGTCCGGGACGGTGAACAGCTCCTCCAGCTGCTTGCGCGGCAGGAGCCGGCCCTGGAAGAGCGCGACGAGGAAGCGGTCCAGGTCCTCGGCGGTGGAGATCATGTCTCCGGCGGCCCAGGGGACGGACTGGCTGGCCTCGGTGACGTCCACCAGGCACCGCGTGCCGTAGGGGATGGCGCCCGCCGGGCACTGGCCGTCCTCGGGTGAGACCTCCTCATAGCCATGCGCATGCCGCCCGGGAATCGTCACGGCGTGGCCGGGCACGAAGGTGTCCCGCAGGTGCAGCGGCCGGAGGATGCGCTCGCGCACCGCGTCCCCGTAGGGGCGCCCCGTCACCTGTTCGATGAGCAGGCCCGCGACGATGTAGCCGATGTTGCCGTACTCCTGCTTCGTGCCCGGGGCGAAGCGCGGGCCCGGCGGGAGGGCCAGCGAGACGAGCTCGCGGGGGCTGAAGCGCCGGAACCGGTTCTCGAAGAACCACTCCGGGTCCTTCTGCGGCACCGGCACGCCGGGCAGGCCGTGGGTGTGGTTGAGCAGCTGGCGCACGGTGATGGGCGCGTAGACGCCCGTGGGCAGCAGGCGCGGCAGGTAGTCCTGGACGGGCCGGTCCAGGTCCACGCGGCCCTCGGCGGCGAGCTGCAGCACGACGGTCGCCGTGAACGTCTTCGTCATGCTGCCAATGCGGAAGTGCGCGTCCGCGGACACCGGGGCGCCGGTGCGGAGGTCGGCCACCCCGGAGGTCCCCAGCCAGCGGCCGTCCGCGCCGCTCACCCGGACCAGGGCACCGGACACCTCCGCGTTCGGCAGCCCCGCGATGGCCTGCCGCAGCGCCTCGCGGTTCAGGGGCGGCAGGGGCGCGTGATCCACCTCCAGCCCCAGCTCGCCCACCTCCAGCCCGGGGCCGAGCGGTGTCTCCGGCCCGCAGGCGGGAGTCATGACGCTCGCGAGCAATGCCATACCAACCCGCAGTCCGCGGTGCAGGACAGCCATGTTCCATCTCCTGTGAGGGAAGGACCGGCGCCGCCGGCCGCGGGATGGAACACCGGTGCTTCCCGGAGGTGTCACCGCACCCACGCCTCTTCAAAAGACAGGGCGGCCATCCCCGGGGTTCGCGGGGACGGCCGCCCTGGGGGCACTACCCGGTCACGATGGAGACGGTGACGCGTCCGTGGCCGTTCGGCGTGCACGTGCCTTCAAGGGACTCGGGCTTCAGGCTGGTGTTCAGCGAGCCGCCGCCACCGCCGACGCGGCCTCCGCCACCGCCGGAGTAGCCACCGCCGCCGCCACCGCCGTAGCAGCCGTTGCCCGCGCCGCCACCGCCGTACCCACCGTGCGCCAGACCGCCGCAGGTCTTCGCGGTGCCGCCCTTGCCACCGTCACGCAGCGCGGTGCCGCCCTCGCCGTAGGCGCCGTCCACCGCGCCGTTGCCGGTCCAGCCACCGCCGCCCGCGCCGTAGGACGCCGACCGCGAGCCCCCCAGGCCTCCCGTTCCGCCCGCGACGAACCCGGAGGTGTAGTTGGCGCTCACAGAGCCCGCCACACCATCCGCGCCCGTGCTGCCATGGCGCCCCGGCACCGTCGCGCCCGCGCGGACGCCGCCGCCGCCGCCCGCGATGAGCAGCGGCGAGCCATTGCGGAGCACGAAGGTTCCGCCACCGCCGCCACCGCTGTACGTGGCCGCGGTTCCCTTTTGGCCCACCAGGATCTGCAGCGTGTCACCCTGCTGGAGGTCGAAGGTGCCGCGGAGTTCCGCCCCGCAGCCGGGCTGGATCTGCTGCGCCTGGGCCTGCGTGGCGCTCGCACCGCTCGCGCCGATGGCGGTGAGCTTGTACGTGCCCGTCTCGGGCACGGTCCAGGTCTGGAGCGACGGCGGCCCGGTGGGCCCGGTGTATTCCACGCCGTTCACCGTGTTCGTGAACTCCTCCTTCACCGCGCCCACCGCGAAGGGGGAGAAGCCGGTCGTCACGCCGCAGACCTGGATGACGCTCACCGGCGGATCCGAGCTGTAGTCGATGCCGCAGTCCTCCAGGCTCGTGCAGCCACAGGCGGCCAGGTTGTCCGCACAGTCGATGGCCGGCTCCATGTCCGGGGGCGCGGGCAACTCCTCCCACGCGCCGGTGGGCGGGGTGTTCTTGTTGAAGTGGAAGAGGCGCAGGAAGAACGCCAGCCCGTTCGCGCCCTTGAACTTCCTGCGCACGCACACCGTCGCGCTCTCGAACTCCGCGGTGGTCTCGATGTCGTAGTAGAGCGGGCTGCACTCGATGCCCTCCGCGCTCGCGCCGTCCGCGCAGAACAGCTGGATGCCCTTGGGCGGCTCGGGCGCGAGCGGCGTTTCGACCACCGTGGTGACGCCCGGGTCGGTCACCAGCGGGAACGTCACGTTCACCTTGAGCTCTTCGGTCTCCACGGGCGTGACGGTCACGTCCACCCCTTCCGGCGTCTGGGCCGGGGCCGCGAAGGTGATGTTCTGGTTGGAGAACTGCGTGACGCTGCCGTTGACGGTGGCGAACGCCTGCATGCTGTACGTGCCCGGCTCGGCGACCAGGGTGAGGGCGGACAGGGCCCGGCTCTCGTTGGAACCCGCGCCGTAGGCGTAGTGGTAGGACTTGTAGGAATTGTCGCTGTTGAACGCGAACCGGCTCAGCCGGGCGTAGGGGCTGCTGAGAGGGATTTCCGCGGCCTCCGGCGAGGACTCCTGCACGTCGAAGTAGGCCGTGGTCTTGACGAGCGTCACGTTCTCCGCGCCCAGGCTCACCGTCGCGCCCGGAGCGACCGCGACCACCGGAACGCTGCTGTCGGCGTAGTAGGTGCGCTGGACCGAGGCATTGAGCGGGACCGCCGGGTTGGAGGCATTGTAGAGGCTCAGGTAGAGGTTGGAGCGCTGCCAGGTGCCCGGTGAGAGCAGGGGCTCGAACCGCCCGTTCTGCAGGCGGTAGTCATAGCCGTAGTTCGTGAGCCCCGGGCTGGGGTCCTTCCGCATGACCCCCAGCTGGAAGGAGCTGATGTCCGCGTTGGAGTAGAAGCCGCTCACGGTCAACGGGACCTGCCCGGCGCCCTGGGTCTCGATGAAGTCCAGGGTGCTCGTGGCGCCCGCGGCAATGGTGACGCGAGAGGACTTCGTGACGGTGTACTGGGTTCCCTGCTGGAAGTACGTGCGCAGGAAGACGTCGTACGTGCCCGGTGGCAGGTCGATGGAGTAGGGCGAGTTGGCGGTGATGTACTTGCTGCCGCTGATGCCGCTGGTGGGCGTGCTGCTCACGCCCTGGAAGTAGACGTAGTGGTAGGTGACCGCGGTCCCGGGGCTGATGCCCACCTGTCCGGAGAGCTGCCCCGTGTTGGTGAGGTCAATCTGCCAGCTCACGCTCGCGGGGCCCTGGAGCAGGTTGACCGTCTGTTGGGTGAGGGAGCGCTGCACCTGGGTTCCGCCCGGGGTGGTCAGATAGACATTGCCGTACACCGTCACCGCGTCGTCGGGGAGCGCGGACACCCAGCTGGACGCGGACGCGGGCTGCGGGGTGCTGAAGCTCTTGTAGGTCCTGGCGTAGGTGCTCTCCGTGGGAGTGCCCGCGGACGCGTAGACGTAGTAGTAGGAGACGGTTCCTCCGACCACGTTGAGCGAGAAGTTCACGCGGCTCGCGTTGGCATGGTTGAAGTTCACCGTGGTCGGGCCGCTCTGGTTGTCCACCATGACGGCGTTGTTCTGGGTCACCTCCAGGTAGGTCTCCGCCGCGGTCGCGTTGCTGAAGAAGGCCTGGACGGTGGGCCGATAGGCGTGGCCGCTCTCCACGGTCAGCGAGTACGGATTCGCCGTGAACAGCTTCTCCGCCTGGAAGCCGTCCTGGGAGTAGGCGCGCACCTTGAACTGGGTGAGCGTCTCGCTTCCGAACGAGACCTGGCCCTTCATCTCCGCGGGGTTGAGGATGACCACGTCCGCGACGGCCAGCCCCGACACCACCGCCACGAGCGCGGCAAGACACAACGAGAGCCTTCGGCTTGGAATCCGCATCACTTCATTCCTCTCCTTTCGTACGGCTTGCTGAACTCGCGCCCGTCAGAGCTGGACGAGCACGCTCTCCGCGAAGAGCGGGGCGTCATGGGCAGGGGTGCCGCCAGGGACAGGCACCTCCAGGGGCAGGTTCCGTGCGCGGTCCAGGCAGGCCTGGAGCTTTTCGGGGTCCGTGTCCTTCCACAGCCGCTGGAGCTCCGGCGGCGGGACGGAGATCCAGTCCGGCGTGAACGTCCAGGTGGAGGCCCCCGTGCCCCTGGGCCTCGGGGCGAAGCCCACCTCCAGCGCCACCGGCTGACGGGACTCCTTCGGGCGTGCCGCGCAGGTGTCCATCAACTGCTGCGCGGCGTGCTTCCAGTCCTGGAGCGCCACCTGCCGCTGGGCCTCGACCTGGGGTGGCAGGGGTTGCGTCCCCATCGCCGGGGGCGCCTGACCCGCGGGGGGAACGGCCACGACCTGCTGGGCGGCCTCCAGCCTGCGGCGCAGCGCGGCCTCCGCCTCGGCCTGCGCCGCTGTCACAGGCGCGTCTGGCGGTGGCGCGGGCGTGACGGACGCGCTGGCTTCCGGGGCGCTCGCCGGCTCGGGCCGGGCCGTGACGGGCGCGGCGCGCACCGGTGACGGCGCCCGGGCCGGGGGCTCCGGGGCGCGGTTCCCGAGCATGAAGAACACCGCGAGGCAGGCGCCTCCCAGGCACACGAGTGCAATGGATTTGGAGCGAAACGGCACGGGCCCTCCCTCCCGTTTGTGTTCACCCGGAGCGAAGTTGGCCGGACGTTGTAATCCCTGTCAACCCAGGTCATGTCGAAAGCCTGGGGTGCGGTGCTTCATGACAGGGGATGCATGTCAGGATTTACAGAAGCGCCACTTGATTCAGCCGCTGTTGCAAAGACTTGCGGGCAGGATGGGCGTCAGCGTCCCGCGCGCCGCACGACGGCGGGCGTGAGGCCCGTCACCCGGCGGAACACCGTGGTGAAGTGACTCTGTGAGCTGAAGCCGACCTCCAGCGCGATGTCTCCGAGGGAGCGGGTCGTGTGGCTCAACAGGCCGCGCGCCCGCTCCACCCTTCGCTGTTGCACGTAGGCATGCGGCGTCATGCCCATGGACTGGCGGAAGGCGCGGGTGAAGTAGAACACGCTCAGGCCCGAGCGCTGGGCCAGCTCCCCCACGCGGATCCTCCGCGCGAGGTGCGCTTCGATGAAGAGCCGCACGCGATGGAGCGCGGCGGCGGAGAGGCCACCTCGCCGCCGCGCGGCCCGGGGGCCTCCTGGCTCCTGGAGCAGCTTCGCCATGCGGGCGGCGTGGCGGTCCTGCACCGCCCGCGCCTCGCCCAGGAAGCGGGCGATGACCTTCAGCTCCGCGTCCGGCAGGGGCGACATCAGCTGGAGGCCATCCGTCTGGAGGGGGCCCCAGAGGGTTTCAATCCATTCCCGCGCATGCCCGGTGAGCGCGAGCCGTCTGCCATTCCCGGCGCCTTCCCGCTGGACGTAGCCGGCGAGCTCCAGCCGCGCCACGTCGGCGCCTCGCGCGACCGCGCTCAGGGGCGCGGGGCCTCCGAAGTGCAGCTGCGTCAGGCACGTCAGCTCCGCGCGGCCGAGCGCGAGCACCGCTCCCACGGCCGCGTCGAACTCCGCGGAGGCATCCTGGAAGCGGACGATGTCGGCGCCAATCTGGGCGAGGAGGGCGTGCCGGGGAGTCATGGGGAAACACCGCAGGAACGAGAAAAACAGCACAAGGGCACGAAAGACGCTCACGCGCTTGGGAACGCATGCTGTCCCCATGATGAACCTGAAGCCCTCCGCGGCGGAAATCCTGTTGTGGCTCTTCGTGCTCAACCTGGGCATCGCGTTCGGCGCGGGGCTCTATGAGCACCGCGTCTCGCTTCCCCGCTGGCTCGACGCCACGGGCGCGCACTGGTCCGCGGAGGCGGCGCGGCAGGATGACGTGGGGCGGCGCTTCTGGGGGCTCGTGAATACGGGACCGCTGACGCTGCTCACCCTGGCGAGCCTCTATTTCGCCACGCGGGCCACGGGGCCGCTGCGCGCCTGGTGGCTGGGGGCCGCGCTGGTGGCGCTCGCGGACCGGCTCCTGACCTTCGCGTACTTCATCCCCACGATGGTCCGGCTGATGCAGTCCGCGGACTCCCCGGCGGCCGTGGAGACCGCGATGCGGTGGGCGCGGATGAACCACCTGCGCCATGCGCTCGCGGCGGGGGCGTGGTTCGCGGCCCTTCAAGCCCTGTCATGGCTCCGGGTGAAGGGCGGCGCATGACTTGCGAGCCTCGCTCCCTGCGTCACGGCCTGTCGGGCAGGGTGTACTGGAAGTCGTAGGAGTGCTTCCCGCCCGGGGCGATGTCGATGGTCATGGAGCCGGCGAGCCCTGTCAGCTCGCCGGTTCCGGAGTCCGGCACCACGGAGATGACGAGGTGGGGCGCGCCGCGCGTCATCACCCCGAAGTGCTGGAGCGCGAAGGTGCCGCTATGGCCGTCCAGCGTCCCGCTGACGCGCTCCATCGCGACGTACCCCGCGGACCCCTCCACGGCCGTCCGCACCGCGAGCATCTGTCCCTGGCTCGTGGCCTCCAGCGCGCCGTGATAGCGCTTGTCGAGCGCCATCCTTCCCGGGGCTGCCTCCACCGCTCCCGCCTCCGGGGCCATGGGGGTGAGCTTGACGTCGAAAGGGCCATTCGCGCGCTTCGTCATGGGTGCCTGCTCCCTTGCTGGATGGGCGGACACATACGCCAGGAGACCGCCCCTGGATTGCAAAAACGCGTCAGCCCCGGGGCCTTAGGACTCGCTTAAGACCTTTGCCCTACCGTCGTGCTCACTCCAAAGGGGGCATGCGCATGAGCGACGACGAACGCAATCACCACCACGGACTCCAGCAGGACCTGCGGGTCCTGGCGAAGCGCACGGACCGGCGGGAGCTGCTGCGCTGGATGGCCTTCACCAGCCTCATTCCCATCATCGGCTGCGGGGGCCCGGACTCCAGCAGCGGCGGCGGTGACACGTCCGGCTGCGCGAGGATTCCGGAGGAGACGGCCGGCCCCTATCCCGGTGACGGCTCCAACGGGGCCAATGCCCTGGTGCTGTCGGGCATCGTCCGCGGCGACATCCGCTCCAGCATCGCGGGCGCGAGCGGCGTCGCGGAGGGCATCCCGCTCACCGTCACCCTCACGCTGGTCGCCAGCGACGACAGCTGCACGCCGCTGCGCGGCTACGCCATCTACCTGTGGCACTGCGACCAGGTGGGGCGGTACTCCATGTACTCGTCGGGCGTCACCAGCGAGAACTACCTGCGCGGGGTGCAGGTGACGGATGAAGAGGGCAAGGTGACCTTCACCAGCATCTTCCCCGCCTGCTACAGCGGACGCTGGCCGCACATCCACTTCGAAATCTATCCCTCGCTGGAGGCGACCGCCTCCTCCCGCAACAAGGTGGCCACGTCCCAGCTGGCCCTGCCGGAGGACGTCTGCGACGCGGTCTACGCGACGTCCGGCTATTCGCAGAGCGTCCGCAACCTCGGGCAGGTCTCCCTCTCCAGCGACAACGTGTTCCGCGACGGCGCGTCCACCCAGCTGGCGACCGTGACGGGCAACACCACGGACGGCTACGCAGCCAGCCTGGTGGTGGGCATCCAGGTCTGACGCGCCTGCCTGCCCGGCCGTGCTCCGTCCTGGAGGGATGGCAACCCTCCGGGACGTGATGCATCTTCAGGAGACACCCGTGAGCCCACCCGGCCAGGAGTCCTGCCGATGTTCCAGCCGCCGAAGGACACCACCTCGAAGAAGCACCGGGGTGGCTACATCCAGCAGACGAAGGACTACGAGAAGATCCGCAAGTCCACCAAGGTGACGGGCAAGCGCATCGGCGGGGCGCTGCGGGCGGAGTTCGCCCGGCAGCAGAAGCGCCGCGACTCGCGCTGAAGCGTCACTTCGCCTGGGCAGGCGCGAAGTCGAAGGGCTTGTCCTGGGCAAGGACCTGGCCCACAACGTGCGGGTGCGCGCGCCGCGGACTCACGGCGTGCCGAGCCGCTTGCCCCGGGCGTACTCCAGGCCCAGCAGGTTGCCCCGGTGGTGGATGGGATCCAACGTGACCTTCTGGATGCGCCAGCCCTCCGCGGCGGTCTTCACCACCTCATGGGTATAGCGCCCCACCAGGGTCCACTCCTGGGGGAAGCCGTCCATGGTGAAGAAGTGGGAGACCTCCGCGTAGGCGTGCACCGTGGCGTGCGTGGGGCTGGAGAACTCCGTGCGCACCGTGTTCGCCGTGGAGTGCTGCACACGGGTGAAGCACTCCAGCGCCTTGTTGCCGAACTGCGCCAGCACGGCGCGCGGCGCGGTGGAGGGCGGCACCCCCATGAAGCGGGAGTAGTCCGACGTCACCTCGGGGGCGAAGACCCGCTCCCAGCGGGTCCAGTCGCCCGTGTCCTTGCCGTGGTCGATGGCCTGCCCGTACTCGGCCACCAGCTCCTGCACGGCAATCCAATCCAACATGTACTCCAGGTTCTTCTCGCGCATCGGCTGTCTGCCCTTCAGGCAATGAGGAGGCTCCAGGCTTCCACTCTCCGTGACCGGGGAGCAACCCCAGACAGCCGGGACGCCAGGGGCTCACGGCTCCGAGACGATGACGGTGAAGCCCTTGGGCGTGCTGGAGGTGTCCACCACGTGCGCGGAGCCCGTCGCCGTCCACACGACCTCCACCGTCCCGGCGGCGCCGTTGGGCTGCAGCTCGAGGTCCAGGTTCGTGGTCCACTGACAGCTCGTCCCCATCGTGCAGTCGCGGGAGAGGTACGTGTGGATCTCCATCGTCACCGAGTCTCCCGCCACCAGGGGGCTGGAGCCTTCCGGCCCGGAGAAGTCATTCCCGCCTTCGCGCAGGACGGCGCGGAACACGGGGCTCACCGTCTGGCTGGGGTCCGCGGGCGTCCACCGGGCCGTCACCAGCGCCTTCATCTCCGCCTCGACGAGTTTGTCCGGTGACTTCGAGGCCGTGGCGACCATGACGAGCGGAATCGAGGCCTTGGGCGCCTCGGTCGTGAGGGACACCGGCTTGCCCGTGTAGGGCTCCGAGAACACGTCGTCGGAGATGGCCTGTGACGTCGCGACGACGCTGACACTGGCGACGAGGAGGGCCAGACGGGAGGCCCAGTGACGCAGGCGGGAGTGGGGAGCGGTTTCACGGTGGTGGGGCATGGTGGCCGCGGACTGAGCAATCCCGATGCCACGACTTCACAGAGGGAGACACTCGCGGGACGCACCCGCCGTCAACTCCAACCGCGACACGTGTGTCACGGCCCCATGGGTCAGCGGTAGTGGACCGCGATGCGCTTGCCCTCGAGCACATGGATGTCGATGTCCATGTCATAGATGTCGCGCAGCACGTCCGGGCGCATGAGCTCCTCCGGCGTCCCCTGGAAGGCCACCTTCCCGCCGCGCATGGCGATGACGTGGTCGGAGTAGCAGGAGGCGTAGTTGAGGTCGTGCAGCACCAGCACCACGCACTTGCCCAGCGTGTCCGCCGCGCGCCGCAGCTCCTTCATCATGGACACGGCGTGCTTCATGTCCAGGCTGTTGAGGGGCTCGTCCAGCAGGACGTAGTGCGTGTCCTGGCAGAGCACCATGGCCACGAAGGCGCGCTGGCGCTGGCCGCCGGACAGCTCATCCAGGAAGCGGTGGGCGATGGGCTCCAGGCCCAGGTGGTGGAGGGCGCCCTCCACGAAGGCGCGGTCCTCCACCGTCGGGCGGCCCTTGGAGTGCGGGTAGCGGCCGAACGTCACCAGGTCGCGCACGGTGAGCCGCGAGGTGACCGCGTTGTCCTGCCGCAGGATGGCGAGCCTGCGCGCCAGCGCGTCGCCGGGCGTGTGGGCCACGTCCATGCCGTCCACCAGCACCGTGCCGGAGGAGAGCGGCAGCAGGCGGCTCACCATGGACAGCAGGGTGGACTTGCCCGCGCCGTTGGGCCCGATGATGGACGTCACGCCGCTTTCCGGGAGCTTCAGCGTGACGTCGTCCACCACCAGGGTGTCGCCGTAGCGGCGGGAGACGTTCCGGGCTTCAATCATCGCAGCGCGCCTCGCATGAGCAGGGTGATGAACATGAGGCCGCCCAGGAACTCGATGATGACGCGCAGGTTGGCGCCAAAGGAGAAGAGGCGCTCCAGCACGAGCTGACCTCCCAGGAGGCCAATCACCGCGAGGAACACGGCGGCGGGCAGCACGTGGACGTGCCGGTGCGAGCGCACCAGGCCGTGCGCCAGGTTCGCCACCAGCAGGCCGAAGAAGGTCACCGGCCCCACCAGCGCCGTGGACACCGACACCAGCACCGCCACCACCGCCAGCAGCAGCGACACCGTGCGGCGGTGGTCCACGCCCAGGTTGATGGCCACGTCGCGGCCCAGGCCCAGCACGTCGCAGGCGTGCAGCAGGCGCAGGCCCAGGACGGACGCGCCCGCGGTCATCAGCGCGGAGACCACGAGCAGGTCCGGGTCCGGGTTGTTGAAGCTGGCGAAGAAGCGGTCCTCCAGGAAGGCGAACTCGCCCGGCGCGATGACGCGCTGGAGGAAGGTGGACAGGCTGCGGAACAGCACACCCAGCACCACGCCCGTGAGCAGCAGCAGGTGGATGCTCCGCCCGCCTCCCTCGAACAGCCAGCGGTGCAGCACGGCGGAGAAGAGCACCATGACGGTGACCTCCACCGCGAACAGCAGCCGGATGTCCAGGGCCGCCACCGTGCGCGAGCCCAGGAAGAAGAGCAGGCACGTCTGGAGCAGCACGTAGAGCGTGTCGAAGCCCATGATGGCGGGCGTCAGCACGCGGTTCTCCGTCACGGTCTGGAACAGCACCGTGGAGACGGCGATGGCGTAGCCCACCAGCAGCACGGTGGCGACCTTGCGCGCGCGGAACGGCAGCACGAAGTCCCACCGGCCCCCCGCGTCCACGGTCATGAACACCAGGACGCAGAAGGCGGCCAGGCCCCCCAAGAGGAGCAGCCGCCGCTCGTGGCCCTCCAGGCGCAAGGCGCTAGCCGACACGGCCGTCCCTCCGGAAGAGCAGGTGGAGGAAGACGAGGCTGCCCACCACGCCCGCCACCGTACCCACGGGAATCTCATAGGGCTGGCGCACCACCCGCCCGACGAGGTCGCACAGGAGCACGAAGCCCGCGCCCAGCACGGCCACCCACGGGATGGAGCGGCGCGCGTTGTCGCCCACGATGAGGCTGACCACGTTGGGCACCACGAGCCCGATGAAGGGAATCATCCCCACGGTGGCCACCACCACCGCGGTGACCATGGCGACGATGGCCAGCCCCAGCGCCACGATGCGCGGGTGGCTCAAGCCCAGGTTGGTGGTGAAGGCCTCGCCCATGCCGGCGACGGTGAAGCGGTCCGCGACGACGTAGGCGAGGACCGTCAGGACGAAGGCGCCCCAGAGCAGCTCATACCGGCCGCGCAGCACGCTGGAGAAGTCACCCGTGGTCCAGGCCATCAGCGATTGCAGCAGGGAGAAGCGGTAGGCGAAGAACGTCGTCGCCGCGTCGAAGATGGCGCCCAGCACCAGCCCCACGACGGGCACCACGAGCGCCGAGCGCAGCGGAATCCGCCGGAGGATGAGCAGGAACAGCGCCGTGCCCGCCATGGAGAAGCCCGCGGCGACGGCGGTCCTCGCGAGGATGGGGATGCCGGGGGCGAGCAGGGTGACGACCAGCAGCCCCAGGCTCGCGGACTCCGCCGTGCCCGCGGTGAAGGGCTCCACGAAGCGGTTGCGCGCGAGCATCTGCATGATGAGGCCCGCCACGCCCAGGGACATGCCCGCCAGCACCAGGGCCAGCGTGCGCGGCACGCGGCTGATGACCAGCACCTGCACGGCGCGCTGGTTCTCCGCGGGCGCCAGGAGCGCGTCCCACGACACGTGGCTCACGCCAATCAACAGGCTGACGCCCGCGAGCCCCAGCACCCCCAGGCCGGCCAGGGCGAGCAGGGGCAGCGGGCCGCCCTTCACGTCGCTCGCGGGCCGTGGCGCGGGCAGCGGGGAGGCCACGGGCTCACGGCGGGCAAAGGCCGGCTCAGGGAGCAGGGGGCTGTCGGGGCTTCGCGTAGGCATCGGAGATCTGCTCCAGCAGGCGCCGCATGGACTGGATGCCGCCGCCGATGAGGTAGGTGTTGGCGGGGTCCAGGTACACGACCTGGCCCTGCTTCCAGGCCGTCGTCTGGCGCACCAGTTCGTTGTCCAAGAGCCGCTGCGCGCCGCCGCCCTCGCCAATGGCCGCGTCCCGGTCGATGACGAACAGCCAGTCCGGGTTGGTCTCCAGGATGAACTCCGAGCCGACGGCCTCCCCGTGCAGCGACGCCTTGAGCGACGGGGCCGCGGGCGGGATGCCGAAGGACTCGTGCAGCACGCCGAAGCGCGAGCCCGGGCCGTAGGCGCTCATCCGCCCGCCGGACGTCAGGATGATGAGCCCCCTGCCCCGGGTGGTGGTGGTGCCCTTCAGCGTCTCGATGGACTGGCGCAGCCCTCCAATCAGGGCGCGCGCCTGGTCCTCCTTGCCGAAGACGGTCGCCAGCCGCTCGGTGTTGCCCACCACGGTGTCCAGGAAGTGCGCGTCGTCCGTCGTCTGGTCGATGGTGGGCGCCATGGCGGCGAGCTTCGCGTACCGGGCGCTGGTCCGGCCGCCGGTGATGATGAGGTCGGGCCGCGCGGCGTGGACGGCCTCGTAGTCGGGCTCGAAGAGCGTCCCGAAGCGCGGGTACTTCTTCACGTCCGCGTACTTCGCCAGCGGGCCGGGGAAGTACTCACCCGCCACGCCCTGCACCTCCACCCCCAGCGCGTCCAGCGTGTCCAGCGCCGCGAGGTCGAACACCAGCACCTGCTTCGGGTTCGGGGCCACGACGGTGCTGCCCTGCGCGTGCGCGATGGTCCGGCCCGCCCCCGGCGCGGGAGCCGCCGCCGGCGCCGCGCCCTCCAGGGTGGGAGTGCGCAAGGCGCGCAGGCCGAAGAACACCACGCCGAAGACCGCGACCCCGATGAGGGCCGTGACGAGGGGAGAGAAGCGCCGGGGAGAGGTGCTCACGAAGAGGTCCGTCCAGAGGGATATGTGATATCAAGTGATATTGATATTCATTATCGAATTGGGATATAGCGGATCGCCGCCGGACGGTCAAAACCCATCGACCTTGCGCTCACCGGGCCTTCCCTGGAAGCTTGGATTTCAAGACTTCCAGGGAGAAGTGCCATGAAGCCGCTCCGTGCCGTCCTGCTGCTGTCCCTCCTGTCCACGGCCCTCGCCGGGACCGCCCATGCGCAGGACAACGCGCGCACGCTGCTGATGCAGTGGCTGGCGGATCCGGACGTCTACAAGGAGAACGACGACCTGTTCTTCCTCACCGGCACCGGCAACGGGGTGGTGCTGCCGCTGTACGAGTCGAACGACCTCACGGCGTTCCGCTTCAAGCGGGACTACAACCCGTCCGCGGCGGACGCGACCTACGACTACTGCTTTCTCTGGGCGCCGGACCTGAGCAAGACGGGCAGCGTCTACCAGCTCCACTTCTCCGGCCACCGGGTGCCCAACGGCGCGGCGTGTCCTCCCGCCGGCCAGGAGGTGACGACCTTCGTCGCCACGGCGCCGGACCTGAACCTGGCCTTCGGCGCGCCCCAGCCCATCAACGCCAACACCACCTGGCCGCGCACCACCATCGGCACGGCGTGCCTGCCGCAGGGGTGCAACCGGAACATCCGCATCGACTCGGCGACGTTCAACGACGGCGTGGACCGCTGGCTCTTCTACGTCTGGTTCCAGAACGGCAACAACATCTCCTCGTTCAAGCTGGCCGCGCCCGGCACCGTCTACAACCACGCGGGCCCGGCGGTGTTCGCGACGCCTTCTTATGAGGAGGGCATCAACGAGGCGCCGGAGCTCTTCAAGCGCGACGGGCGCTACTACATGGTCTTCAGCGGCGGCTGGTACAACAGCCAGTACGCCATGTACTACGTGATGGCGGACACGGTTCCCCAGCTCACGCGGGCGCGGGCGGTGCGGCGGCTGTCATTGCCGCTGAAGAACTCGGCGGGCCGGCTGGTGCAGTCCCACGGCCACAACGTCATCGTCGAGCGGCGGGGCGAGTACTTCAACATCTTCCACCAGGGCGCCTTCGACAGCGCGGGCAACCTCACGTCCCGCAGCACGTACAAGCAGCGCGTGGCGTTCAAGGCGGACGGGACGATGACGTCGCTCAACCAGGTGAGCGTGCGCTGGAACCGGCTCGCCGGGTACAGCTACTCGCTGGACGTCGTGCTGAAGAATGGCTCGGTGGTGGGGCCGTGCACGTCCGTGGTGCTGCTGGGGCAGGCGAACAAGACGGTGTTCGACGGCGTGTGCCGCAGCGCGGGCGACCGCGTGGTGACGAAGGGGGAGATCGCCGCGTTCCGCATCTTCTATTCCAACAACAACGTCTGGGGACCCTTCGTGGAGAAGGCCTATGACGGCATCTCCGACGACGTGTCGCTGGAGCTGCCCGGCGGCGTCACGCCCTTCGTGGACCTGGAGTGGAGCGAGGAGGAGACAACGGCGCAGTACTCCATCGACGTGCAGCGGCGGGACACGGGCGCGTGGATTGGCCCGTGCATCGGCGTGGGCGCCGTGAACAAGAGTCTGTCCTGGACCTACCAGGGGCGCTGCGACACGGCGGGCCTCAACGTGCCGTACTCCAACATCCAGGCCTTCCGCATCTGCTCCGCGGTGAATGGCGACTGGGCCCACGCGCGCTGCGGCGCCGCCGCGTATGACGGGCGGGCCCTGCACTCGCGCATCAACATCCCCTGAGCCGGGGCGGTCCCGCTTCAGCGCGGGGCGAAGCGCTTCGCGGACCGCAGCTTCGCCTTCATGGCCTCCATGTCGCGGTTGCGCGGCGGGGCGGTGGTCACCAGCGAGTCCACCAGCCGGCGCGCGGCCTCGGTGACGTCCTCGACGGCGCGCTGGAAGGCCTCCTCGTTCGCCTTCGAGGGGGCGCTGGTGCCGCTGAGCTTCCGCACGAACTGCAGGGCCGCCGCCCGCACCTCCGCGTCGGACGCGGGGGGCTCGAAGTTGAACAGCGTCTTGATGCTGCGGCACATGGGCGGAGTCCTTTGCGTGAAGAAATACCAGCGTAGCGCACCGCGAGAACGTCACTTGGCTCGGCGGGCCTGAAGTGGTTCTCTCCGGACTCCCCCTTCTCCCGGAAAAGGACTTCCCCCGATGCGGAACCTCTTCGCCGTCCCCGTGACCCTCTTCTCGTTCGCGCTGCTCGCCTGTGGCAACGGCGCGGCCCCCGAGCAGCAGACCCCCGCCCCCACGCAGCAGGAGCAGGGGCTCAACGCCGTGGGCCAGGGCTGTTCCGCGGACAGCCAGTGCTCCACGGGCCTGTGCTGGACGGAGGCGGACTCGTACCCGCTCTACAACCCGTATTGGATCCGCGCGGACCAGTGCACCGAGGAGTGCGGCGGCGAGGGCGACAACGCCTACTGCCAGCAGCTGGCCGCGGAGTTCAACGCGCCGTATCCCAACCAGGCGCGCTGCATCCCCGCGCGCGGCGTCTACGACAGCTACCCGTACGACGACATCTTCTACGTCTGCGACCTCATCCCCGCGGGCCTGGGCAAGGTCCACTGGGTGGAGTAGCCGCCTGACCCACGCCGTCCGGAGCGACGCTCGTTCCGGACGGCGCGGGAGTTCCGCGTCAGTCGTTCACGTTGCTGCTGTAGAGGTTGCCGCCGCCGGTGCGCACGTCGCCCTGCGCGGTGGTCCCCGTGGTCTGGCTGGTGGCGTACACGACGTAGCCCGGCGAGTCGTTCAGGTCCACGACGTTGCCGGAGAAGGCGTTGTTCTGTCCCGTCGCGTAGCTGCTGCCGTGCGTGCGGACCTGGAAGGCATCCAGCACCAGGGGATTGCCCTGGCGGTCGCCGCGGTTGTTTCGCACCACCGTGTTGACGCCCTTCACGTCCACGAAGCTGTCGGCGCTGTTCTGACCGGAGATGCCCGCGCCCTGGAAGGTGCAGCCCTCCACGAGCGTGCCGTCCGCGCCCTCCTTGATGTCGATGTGCTCCGCCGTGATGCCGCCCGCGAACACGGTGGTGCGGATGACGTTGCCCAGGACGACGTGCTCGTACGGGCTGCTCTCGTCGGAGCCGACGTAGGCGCCCTCGCCGTACTGCGGCTGATACCGTCCCGTGTCGTGGATGCGCGACGCCTCGAGCGTGTTGTAGGAACTGCCGTCCCGGAAGTGGACCGCCTCGTCGCCAATCGTGTGGACCTCCACGCGGGACAGCAGGTTGTGGTTGCCGTTGTCGACGACGATGCCCTTCTGCGCGGTGATGACGCGCAGGTCGCGCACCTGCCAGTGGTCACCGGTGAGGTGGAGGCCGTAGGAGCCGTCCTTCACGGAGGTGCCCTGGAGCGTGGCCGGGTTCGCGGGGTCGCAGCTCTTCAGGACGATGGGGCTGTCGGACCTGCCGCTCTGGCCTGAATAGAAGAGGCCCTGGCCGCCGGGGTCGCCGCTGTTCTGACGGTTGCCCGTATAGGTGCCGGGCGCCAGGAGGATGACGGCGCCGGGCGCGGCGCCCTTCAGGGCCGCCTGGATGCTGGCGGTGGAGCTCAGGGCGTTCGCGCACGACGTGCCGCCGCCGGACGGGGTCGTCGCGGTGGCGGCGGCGCTGCTGGCGGAGGCGTTGCCCGCGGCGTCCAGCGCCTTCACCGTGTAGCTGTAGGTCGTGGAGGCGGCGAGCCCGGTGTCGCTGGTGGAGGTGCCGGTGACGTTCTTCAGGAACGTGCCATTCCGGGAGAGCGCATAGCCGGTGACGCCCACGGTGTCCGTGGACGCGCTCCAGGCCAGGTTGACCTGGCTGCTGGAGACGGCGGTGGCCGTGAGCTGCGCGGGCACCGACGGAGGCTGCGTGTCGCCGGTGCCGCCGCCGCTCGTCGTGAGCTCCAGGCGCGGAGCGTTCGCGCCGCCCTCGCTGCTGACCAGCGTGGTGTACTTGCCCACGGTCTCCTGAAGCACGAACGACACCGTGCCGTCACCCGCGGCCTGCGCGTTCACGTAGGCCGTGACGTCCAGGTCGTAGGCCTGCGCGGTGGTGCTCAACGCCACGCTGCCCGCCAGGGGCCCCACGGCGGGCTTGTTCATCCAGGTGAGCGAGGACTCCGCCCAGCCGTCCGCCGTCTGGAAGGCCTGGAGCGTCGTGTTGGAGGACGCGCTGCCGTACACGCGCAGCCGCGCGCTGCTGACGCCGGAGATGCCCGCCAGCGAGAACTTCAGGTAGGCCCAGCGGCTGGTGCCCGCGTCCGTCTTCACGTACAGCGACGTGGCGGCGCCGTAGTTGGAGCCCGCGTTGCTCTCATGGACGTAGGCGTCCTCGGACGCCGTCAACGTCGTGAGCGCCTGGCGTTGGCTTCCAGGTGTTTCATCGCCTGTCTCAATGCCGCAGCCAGACAAGGCCAGGGCCAGGGGAATGACACGCGGCAGCCGTGTTCCCGTGGTGTTCGTGCGCATGGTGTTCCATCCAACGTTTGGGGTAAAATCAGCTTAAACTGATTTCAGGGGGACATCATGCGGCTCGATATCTTTTCGGAGATGCAGCATCCGAAGGAGCGCTGGAGCGGTCCGGACCACGAGCACCAGATCATCCAGGAGACGCTGGAGCAGGCGCGGCTGGCGGATGAGATGGGGTACGGCGTCTGGTGGCAGGTGGAGCACCACACCGCGGTGGAGTTCAGCTACAGCTCCGCGCCGGAGATCATGCTCACCGCCATCGCGCGGAGCACGAAGAACCTGCACGTCGGACACTCGTCGGTGCTGGCGCCCACGCGCTTCAACCATCCCATCCGGATCGCGGAGCGCGCGGCCTTCATCGACCACCTGAGCGGCGGGCGCTTCCAGCTGGGACTGGCGCGCAGCACCATCCCGGAGTGGCGCACCTTCAACATCGAGCCGGACTCCACGCGCGGGCAGATGCAGCAGGCCTTCGAGCTGGTGCCGAAGCTGTGGACCCAGGACAAGGTGTCCTGGGACGGGCCGGACCTGAAGCTCAAGGACGTCACCGTCATCCCCAAGCCGTACCGCAAGCCGCACCCGCCGCTGTGGCAGGCGTGCTCCAGCCCCGCGTCGTTCGAGCAGGCGGGACGCAACGGCGTGGGCGCGCTGGGCGTGACGCTCTGGGCGTCTCCGGAGGAGGTGGCGGAGATGATCCACATCTACCGCGAGGCCCTGCGCACGCGCTGCGAGCCGGTGGGGAAGTTCGTCAACGACCAGGTCGCCTTCTTCACCTTCGTGCACTGCGCGGACAGCGAGCGCGAGGCCATGGAGAACGGCGCCGCGAAGGCCGCCGCCTGGTACACGAGCGGGTCGTTCACCTTCTTCGAGGCGAAGGACGCCTTCGTGAAGACGGCCGCGGAGCTGGAGGCGCTGGCGAAGGACCCGGCGGGCGGAGGCCTCACGGGCCAGTACCTGCGCAAGAAGGATCCGAACGCGCCGCAGTCCCAGGCGCAGCGCCTGCTGGGGCGCATCATGTCCGGTGAGACCGTGCCGGATGAGCAGGTCTGGGAAGTGCTGAGCGCGCAGGACTCGCTCATCGTCGGGACGCAGGACCAGGTGCGCGCGGGGCTCAAGCGCTACCAGGCGCTGGGCATCGACGCGCTCATGTCCTTCCACCAGGTGGGCGCGCTGGCGCACGACAAGGTCCTGAAGAGCATCCGCCTCACGGGCGAGCTCATCCCGGAGTTCAGGACACCGGCGGCGCCTTAGCGGGCGATGATGGGAGGGCAGGGGAGCGTGGGGACGCGACACCCACGCTCCGCGCCCCTTCTCCCGCGCGGTGGGACGGAGCAAGCTGACCTTCGTGTCCCGCCGCTCACAGCTGCTCCTCCTGCTCGGGGTGTCCGTGCTCCTGCACGTGGCGCTCCTCGTGGCGCTGTCGCGGAGCCCGTCCGGCCGCGTCCGGCCTCACGAGCCGCCGCGGGTCATCGAGCTGGAGGTCGTCACCCGGGACGCACGCCCCGCGCCGCCCGAGCCCGAAGCGAAGCCGCGGCCCCCTCGCTCGCCCGCGCATCCGCCGGAGCGCGAACCCTCCCCGCGCGCGCGGGCGAAGGACGAAGCGCCGGCTCCCCTGGCGGAGCGCGAGCCCTCCACGCGGGCGAAGGACGAAGCGCCCGCCGAGGCTCCCTCGCCCACCGGGAGCGCTGCTCCGGCGCCCCTCGCGGAAGCACCCGAGCGCGCATCCCCCCCGGTCCGGGACGTCCCGCTCCAGCTGGAGCCGCCCGGGCTCCTGGGCGGTGGGCTGCTGAAGGGTCCTCCGTCAACGGGGCGGACGCTCCGCAACGTGCCGGGGTCGGAGCCGGACCCCAAGGCGCTGGCGGCCCGTGAGGCGGAGGAGGCGCGTCAGCGGGTGGATGGCTGGGCCAAGGATGCGACCGCGTCCGCGCGGGCCTCCGGCGCGACGCCGCCCTACTTCGCGAAGCTGCGCCAGGGCTTCGCCGAGCGCCTCGTGAACCCGCCCCCTCCCAACAAGCAGGTGGTCCTCGGCCGGCTGAAGCGCGAGCAGCTGGAGGCCATCGAGCGGTTCGGCCGGACGGGCACTCCCTTCGCGCCCCAGGAGCGGGACATCCGCGGCGAAACGTCCGACCGGCTGCGCGCGGCCGTGGAGGCCGGGCGCGCGGCGAACATGTACATGACGGACGTCACCGCCCCCATCCTCGCGCTCGTCGCCATCGTGGAGGTGCGGCAGGCGCGCGACGGCAGCCTGATTGACCTCCAGGTGCTGGAGGGCTCCGGGGACCCGAAGTTCGACACCTGGGCGGTGGCCCACCTGCGCGACGCGCTCGCCAGCGCGGAGGCCCCCACCGACGGGGGCGTGGGCATCCGCGAGGACGGGATGCGGACCCGCTGGCGGTTGGAGGAGTACCTGGGCAACCCCCGCGTGCGGGTCCACCTCATCTCCATCTACTGACTCACTTCGCTCCAAGGCCGCCGAGGCGCTTGCCCGTCGCGGCGTCCAGCACGTGAAAGTCGCCCCACAGCGGCACGTACACCCGGTCGCCCCGGACCCACAGGACGTTGAGCATGGAGATGGAGTGGAACGCGGGCAGGGCCACGTCCCAGGCGACGGCGCCGGTGAGCAGGTCGCGCCGGATGAGGCGCTGGCCTCCCTTCGCCAGCTCGTAGATGACGTACACGGCATCCGGGGCGATCTCCGCCACCTCCGGCGCGACGTCCCGCAGCTCGAGCGGGTCGCGGTCCGCGACGACGCCGTGCCACAGCGGCTTGCGGTTGCCCGGCGCGTACAGGCCCACCAGGGGCACCTGCGTCCCCGGCCACCGCGTGCCCAGGGACAGGGTGTAGCCGTTCGCGCGGTAGAGGTACTTCGTGGAGAAGCCGCGGATGTCGGAGGGCGGGTAGCTGGAGCGCTCGCAGGTGGTGGGGTGCCCGGCGGGCCGGCGCATGTTGCAGGTCTGGGGGCTCAGGGGCTGCGTGGCGCAGCCCTTCGGGACCCGGGGCGCGGACTTCGCGGTGGCCGTGCGCGTGTCGAAGAGCAGGTGCTGGCCGTCCACCACCCCCACCCAGACGGACGTCGTGTCCCCCGGAGGGATGCAGAGCCGGCCCGGCGAGTCCGTCAGCGGCACGCGTCCCAGCCGCTTGCCCGTCTCCAGCTCCAGCAGTTCCACCGCGCGCTGCTCGCTCATCACCAGCCGGCCCCCCTGGGCGATGACCTTCGTGTAGCTCCCGGCGTCCGGGCCCTCCGAAGGCTGCGACTCCCAGAGCTTCTGGAACGTCCGCCCGTCGAACGCGGCGATGA
Organism: Corallococcus exercitus; assembly: GCF_042231735.1. Taxonomy (GTDB): domain Bacteria; phylum Myxococcota; class Myxococcia; order Myxococcales; family Myxococcaceae; genus Corallococcus; species Corallococcus exercitus_B. Next base: position 5,370,953 of record NZ_CP102577.1, on the reverse strand, counting down.
AGTGGCTGGAGTCGGAGCCTCCGACGTGGCGGCTGGCGTGACCGACGATGTCCTCCGTCCCATCCCCGTTGATGTCCACGAACACGGGCGTGCCCTGCTCCGCCCATTCGACGGGCGCGGGCGGGGGCGGGGGCGGGGGCTCGACGGGCGGCGCGGGGATGACCGGAGGGGGCACGGGCCGGGCGACGGCGGCGGGGCGGCGCGGGGGCGGATCCGCGGGGCCGGTGGCCAGGAAGAACACCGCGCCCATGACGCCCATCATGAGCATCACCCCCAGGCCCATGACCACCATGAGGGCCTGCTTGTTCGCCGGGGGCGGCGGAGGGGCGCGCGGCGGGACGGGGTGCGCCGGGAGCGGGCCCTCCAGGTCGAACGCGTGGCCGCAGTAGCCGCAGACGTAGTGCGTCTTCGAGGCCTGGGGCGTGAAGGGCGCGTTGCAGTGGGGACAGCGGGAAGCTCTGGGGACGGGCCGGGCCATGACCTCGGGTGTAGCATTCCTCTCACCCAGGGTCGCTGAAACACGAAAGCCCCCTCCCTCCGCTCGGGAGGAAGAGGGCTTCACGCTCACGGGAGCGTCAGGTGACGACTACGGCACCGTGGCCTTCACGGAGACGCCCGAGTACGAGGAGTAGCCGCGCACGGAGACGTACCAGGTGCCGGACGCGGGGGCGGAGAAGGAGCAGGTCTCCGCGTTGCCGCTGAGGTACGGGCGGCAGTTGTACGCGGTCGTGGTGGGCTGCGAGCCCTGGCGCACGTAGAGGTCCGCGTCACCCGTGCCGCCGGCCTGCTCCACCGTCAGGGACGAGGCGCCCGCGGGGACGGTGATGGCGTAGTGCTTCCAGGTGCTGGCGGAGCCGGACAGGTTGGTCTGGCTGAGCAGCGTCACCGTCGGCTGCGACGAGCCGTTGATGGTGGTGGTGATCCAGCTCTCGAAGGACGACACGCGGCCGTACATGCCCGCGTACTGCGCGTCGGCGCAGCCGTAGCCCCAGCTCACGATGCCCGCGAGCACGCGGGTGCCGCCCTTGAGGACGGTGAGGGGACCGCCGCTGTCACCCTGGCAGGAGTCCTTGCCGGGGGCCTTCGCGCCCAGCTGGTCCGCGGAGATGACCTCCTGGCCCTGGTAGTCCGCCTGCGCGTCCGCGTTGCTGATGAGGTTCACGTCCACCGTCTGGAGCGTGCTCGGCAGCGAGGAGGAGCCGCTGGACAGCGTGCCCCAGCCCGTGACGCGCGCCACGACGCCGGGGTTGGTCACGCCCGCCGCCGCGTCCGCCGCGGTGACCAGCGGGATGGCCTTCACGTTCGCGCCGCTCAGGTCCAGCGGCGAGGACAGCTTGAGCAGCGCCGCGTCCTTGCCCACGTTCGCGTCCACGTAGCCCGGATAGACAAACACCTGGGCCACGGTGCGGACCTGCCCGCCGGTGGTGGTGGTGCGGTTGGTGACGCCCGCCACGATGCGGCCCGGCTTGGAGATGCTGCCGCCCGAGTTCACGCAGTGCTGCGCGGTGAGGATCCAGTTCTCGTTGATGATGGAGCCGCCGCAGAAGTGGCTGCCGCCGCTGCTCTGCAGCGACACCTGCCACGGGTTCGCCCCGATGGTGGTGGCCGTGCCACCGACGATTTCCTGCGAGGTGGCGGCCGGCGCCGGGGTCTCCGGCTGCGCCTGCTTCTCCTCCGTGGCCTGGGGACCGCAACCGACGACCAGCAGCGACACCACGCTGGCGGCAGCCCAGCGACGCACGACCTGACCTGAAATCATGTGAACCTCGGCTTTGAGGGAAATTATGAAGCGCCGGGATTCTGGAGGAATCCAGAAGGAAATGTAAACACCCTGCCTTGTAATTTATCGTAACTGGATAACTCCTGTAATGGAGTTGCCCGGCTGCTACAGCGTGTCACAGCCGTGACGCACTGCCCGGTCCGCGGATGTCTACTCCGTGACGAAGGTGAAGCCCGGAGTGACTTCCAGCCGGTAGCCGGGGTCCTCGAAGACCACGCGGGTGCCGGTGCCCTCCAGCATGTCGCGCACGTGGCTCACGTGGACGCGCAGCGCGTTGTCATGCAGGCGCGGGTCGTAGTCCGCGTTCCACATGGCGCGCACGCAGTCCTCCTTCGACAGGGTGCGCCCCGGCTGGCGCGCCAGCGCGTAGAGCAGCCTTCGCGGCAGGGCGCGGCGCTCCAGGGAGACGGTCTTCCCCGGGGCTCGCAGCTCGTGACGCCGGGCGTCCAGCACCACCTGCTCCGGCGCGGGCGCTTGCTGGGGGCGTGGGGCCTCCGGGGCGGAGGCGAGGGGCCGGGTCAGCTCCGCCATCAGCTCCGGGTCCAGCCCGCCCTCCGTGCCCGTGCGGAGGGCCTCCGCCAGGGCTTCGGCTGACTCGCGCGTCCGGCCCGCGTGCCGGTGGAGCGTGGCGCGGGTCAGGTGCGCCAGCGTGTGCTCCAGGACGAAGTCCTCGCCTCGGGACAGGGGCTCCAGCGCGGTGAGCAGCGCCGTGGCGCGCGGGGCGTCCGCGCCGCGGGCGTCGGCCAGGGCGGCCAGGGCGCGCTGGCGGGCGGCGATGCCGGGGCGCACCTCGCGGGGCTCCACGGGGACGGGGGGCGCTTCCGGCCCCGGCACGTCCAGCGTGCGCGCCACCCGGGCGGCCCGCATCAGCCCCACCACGCCGCGCGCCCGGACCTCTTCCTCCACCGCGTCCAGCTGGGCCCTTCCTTCCGCGCGGCGGCCCAGCTCCAGCAGCATGCGGCCCGCGCCCACGCGGCAGAGCAGCCGGACGAAGAGGTAGCCCGCCTTCTCCGCGCGGCCTTCGGTCTCCCGCAGCGCCGCGAGCGCCGCTCTCCGCTGGCCCCGCTCTCCGCGCACCCACGCCTCGATGCAGTCCAGCTCCAGCGCGAGGCGGGGCGCGCCCAGCTGGCCCAGCCGCTCCCGGGCGCTCGCGAGCGCGGCGTCCGCCTCCGTGAAGCGGCCCAGCCGGCTGAGGATGCCCGCGGACATGGCCGCCACCAGCGGGCCCCGCGAGTCGAGCGGCGCGTCCTCCAGCAAGGACACGCACTGGGCCAGGGGCTCCGCCAGCTCGCTGTCGCGGCCTTCAATCCAGAGCATCAGCGCGCGGGCGTAGGCGCACCACCCCAGCACGCGCCGGTCCCCGGTGGCGGCGGCGGCGTTGTCCAGCATGGCCAGGGACTCGTCCAGCCGCCCCTGGAAGAAGCGCAGCGCGGTCCAGGCCAGCAGCTGCTGGAGGAAGACCTCCGCGCTGCTCGGCACCGGCATGGCCTCCAGCGTGCGCTCGCAGGCCTCCGGCTCCAGCGCGAAGAGGGCCACCCGCACCAGCACGGCGCCCACGCCCTCGCGCAGGGCTTCGTTGGACTCCGGCGCCGGGGCGCCCGCGGCGGCCTCCAGCGAGGCGCGCAGGGCCAGCAGCTCCGGGTAGGCGCGGCGCAAATCCAGCAGCCGCACCCGCGCGCGGGCGTGGGCCAGCCGCACCTGGGGCGTGCGCAGTCCGGCGGGCAGCGAGTCCAGCAGGCCCAGCAGCTCGTCCGCGGCGCCGTGGCGCACCAGCGGCTCCGCCTGCGCGACGATGAAGGCCGCGCGCTCCTCGTGCTGGCCCAGCGCCTGGAGGTGGCGGCACACGCCGCGCACCCGGACCACGGCGGGCAGCGGCTCGCGCTCCAGGACCTCCAGCAGCGCTTCGTGCGCGGCGCGCGCTTCGTCCGGGGACAGCAGGGACACCATCGCCTCGCGCACGAGGTCGTGGACGCCGTACCGGCCCCGCGAGTCCGTCTCCACCAGCAGCTTCGCGCCCAGCTGGCGCAGCGCTTCGCCCGCGGGCATCCGCTCCCGCGTGTCCGCCAGCACCTGCTCCAGCGTGGCCGCGGTGAGGGGCAGCTGGCTCAAGGCGAGCATCGCGGCCAGCCGCCGCTCGTCCCCGGGCAGCGCCGCCAGCGCCGCGCGCACCGGCTCGTCTCCGCCCGTGTCGCCCGCGTGGGCCCGGCGCAGGAGGAAGGGCAGGCCCCTCGAGCGCTCCCACGCCGCGTCGAAGCCGTCGCGCTCGCCGTAGAGCGCGTCCAGCTCCCGCCACAGCTCTCGCGCGGCCTCCTCCGCCAGGCCCTCCAGCCGCAGCTCCACCCGGTCCGGGCTCGCCGCGTGCCGGGGCACCGACTCGCGCGAGGTCGCCAGCAGCGTGCCCTGCCGCAGCCGCCCTCCCAGGTCCTCCACCAGCGCCGCGCGCTCCGGCGGCCCCAGCACGTGCAGGTCGTCCAGCACGCACAGGGCGCGGCGCGCCTCCAGCTCCCCCGCCAGCGCCTCCAGCCGCGACGCGTCCGACAAGGCCTGGGCCACGGGCGCGTCACAGAGCAGCCGGCGCACGTCGTCCACCACCGTGTCCAGCGTGTCCCCGGGACGCACGCGCCGGTGCACGACGGGGCCCCGGTGCCTCGCGGCCACCGCCGCCACCAGCGCGGACTTGCCCGCCCCGGGCAGCCCGTAGACGACCCCCGTGTGCACGCGCTTCAGCATGTCACCCAGGCGCCGTACCTCCTGGGCGCGGCCCACGAAGACAGCGGGCGGTCCCAGCCCCGGAGCGGATGGCGTGCGCATGGCGCGCTCCATTGTAGGGCCACCGGGCCCCCTCCGGCAGGGCCGTCCCGGTGGAACTCCAGCACGGCGGGGCGCTCGAGGACGCCTGGGGTTGTCCCGGGCCGAGCGCGGCGGGCCGGCTCAGGTGTCGTCCAGGCTGAGCGCGCGCAGGTGGCTGACGTCTCCCCAGGTCACCAGCCGCAAGGCCCCCGCGTGGAGGTCGAACTGGTTCCAGCCCGCGTTGAGGACGGAGAAGGCACGCGGCGCCGCGGACGGGATGCCCAGGCAGTGGCGCAGCAGGGCGCTGAGCACGCCCCCATGGGTCACCACCACGACGCGGGCCTCCGCATGGCGCGCGCCCAGCTCCTCCAGACAGTGCAGCGCCAGCCGCAAGCGCTGCGACGCGCTCTCGCCTTCGGGCACGACGTAGTCCGCGTGGCCCTCCGCGTACGCGGAGAAGACCTCCGGATGGCGCTCGCCGGCCTGCGCGCGCGTCAGCCCTTCGAGGATGCCCAGCCCGCGCTCCCGCAGCCGCGCATCCCGCTGGACGTCATGGCCCGTCCTCGCCGCGATGCGGGCCGCCGTCTGCACCGCGCGGTCCAGGTCGCTGCTGTAGAGGGCCTGGAAGGGGAGGGTGGCGAGGCGTGCCGCGAGCGCCTCCGCCTGCCGCAGCCCCTCGCGGCTCAACGAGCTGTTCAGGTGCCCCTGCAGGCGCCCCAGGGCGTTCCACTCCGTCTCCCCGTGCCGGAGCAGGATGAATTCGGTCGTCATGGTGCCAGCGTGGCGGGCGGGCTCCAGGGGAGCAAGGCTCGCGGAGTGTCAGTCAGGTGCCGTGGCCATCGCGCCACGGGCGGCCCATCCCTTCCTCCCGGCGCGTGTCGCATGGTTGAAACACAGCCCTGGCGGACCTGGAGGCTGTGGACTTCCGGCGCCTGGAGGGCCCGGGGCATGTCTGGGTTTCCACACCGCGGGGCAGGAGGTCTGCTCAATGCCACGCATCCCCACGGCCACGGAGTCGGACTGCACTCCTGGACGGCTTGGGTCTCGCTGGAGACGAGGCCATCTTTCCTCGATATCCGAGCTAAGGCGTGTCTTCCTGATTATGCGTGGAAGACGGCGGATCTTCCGTGAACGCCAGGTCGGAGGGGGGAGACTTCGATGAATCACGGTCAGAAGCTGGATGCGCTGAGCATGGACGTGGAGCCGCGGGAGGCCTCGGAGGAGGCTCCGCGAAGGGCTCACCGCTTCAGCTGGCTGCGGATGCTGGGCGTGGACGCGGTCCTCATCGCCTGCTCGCTGCTCTTCGCCACGGTGTTGCACTTCGCTGACGGGCTGCCTCCGGCGTGCCGGGAGGTGCTGCCCCGCGCCATGGCGCTCCTGGTCGCGGTGCGCCTGGTGACGCTCGTGTCGCTGGGGCTGCACCGCTGGTCGTTCCACCGCTCCGGCATCCACGAGGCGGTCCGGCTGGAGCTGGCCAGCCTCGCGGCCACCATCGTCTTCGAGCTCTTGCGCACCGTCTTCTTCGCGGAGTCGCTGCCGGGGCAGGTGGTCGCGCTGGAGTTCTTCGTCACCACCACGCTCCTGGGCTTCCACCGCTTCGCCCCGCGCATGGCGCGGCAGTGGTACCTGGACCAGCGGCGAGCGCGGGCGCTGGGCTCGCAGCGCACCCTCATCGTGGGCGCGGGCAGCGCCGGGGACCTGCTCCTGCGCGACCTGCTGCGCGACCGGACGAGCCCGTGGCACGTCATCGGGCTGGTGGATGACGACCCGGGCAAGCAGGGCACCTTCCTCAACGGCAAGCCGGTGCTCGGCGTCCTGGACGCGCTGCCGGAGCTGATGAAGAAGCACCGGGTGACGCAGGTGCTCATCGCCATCCCCCGGCTGTCCCCGGAGCGCACGCGGCACCTCTTGAGCCTGTGCCGGCACCAGAGCGTCAGCTTCAAGATCATCCCGGCCTCGTTCGCCTACCTGGACCAGAAGATCACCGCCGCCATGCTGCACGACCTGTCCCCGGAGCACCTGCTGCCCCGCGACGCCATCGCCTTCGACCATGAGGAGGTGCACCGGCTGGTGACGGGCCGCCGCATCCTCGTCACCGGCGGCGCGGGCTCCATCGGCAGTGAAATCGTCCGGCAGGTGGCGGGGCACTCGCCCGCGTCGCTGGTGGTGGTGGACATCAACGAGAACGAGCTCTACCTGCTGGTGCGCCAGCTGCAGTCGCGCTACCCGAACGTGCCGGTGCACTCCGTGGTGGCGGACATCCGCGACCTGGACCGGATGATGCGCATTGGCGTGGAGTTCGCGCCGCAGTACGTCTTCCACGCGGCGGCGCACAAGCACGTGCCCCTGATGGAGGACTCGCCCGAGGAGGCCATCAAGAACAACGTCTTCGGCACGCAGAACGTGGCGCGCATGGCGGACGCCTGCGGGGCCGAGCGCTTCATCCTCATCTCCACCGACAAGGCCGTGAAGCCCTCGTCGGTGATGGGGGCCTCCAAGCGGCTGGCGGAGATGGTCATCCGGGACATCGCCGCGACGTCGCGCACCACGTTCTGCGCCGTCCGCTTCGGCAACGTGCTGGGGTCCGCGGGCAGCGTGGTGCCCCTCTTCAAGCAGCAGATCCAGGCGGGCGGCCCCGTCACCGTCACGCACCCGGACTGCACCCGCTACTTCATGATCATCCCGGAGGCGGTGGGCCTGGTGGTGCTGGCCGGCCTGGGCGGCTACGGCGAGCTGTGCATCCTGGACATGGGCGAGCCGGTCCGCATCGCGGAGCTGGCCGCGAACATGATCACCATGACGGGCCTGGTGCCGGACAAGGACATCCCCATCGTCTACACGGGGCTGCGTCCGGGGGAGAAGCTGGAGGAGGTGCTCATGTCCGAGGAGGAGGAGCTCACCCAGCAGGTGCGCAACCGCATCAAGGTGGCCCGCAGCCCCGCGCCGCCCGCGGACTTCCAGCTCCAGCTCAAGCGCCTGGACCGCGCGTCCAGGGCCGGTGACGTCCATGACGTGAAGCGCGCCCTCCAGGACCTCATCCCCGCGTACACCCCGTCGAAGATGCCGGGGGCCGTGGCGAAGGTGCTGCCCGCCTTCCCCGGGGTGAAGGCTTCCGCCGCGGAGAAGAACGTCAGCGCCTGACCCCACGCGACCTGTCCGCCGGTCGCGAGGCCCCGGCTTCCCGTGCTCCGGCGCGGGAGGCCGGGGCTTCGTCATGGCGGGGGCGGCGCGCGGTAGGCGGGGAAGAAGCCGCCCGCGGGACAGCCCTCCGCCAGCGCGGCGTACGCGGCCGCGTCGCAGATGATTTCGTGCGTGTGGATGCGCCCGCTGGCGTTGGCGAAGCCGCGCTTGAAGTCCTCCAGCCCGTCCCCCGGCGTGAGCCCGCCCCCCAGGTGGAGGGGGAGCCCCAGCCGGGCGCTCAGGTCGATCATCTCTCCGAAGACGTTCTTCGCGGGCGAGCGCGCCAGGTGCGCATCCGCCGTGCCGCCCAGGTAGTAGTGCAGCAGGCCATCGCTCTGGACGACCAGGGCCGCGGAGGCGACGGCGCCGTCCGGCGCACGCGTCGTCGCGAGCCAGGCGGCCGGGGACGCGAACAGCTCCTCGAAGTACGCGTCCGAGAAGAAGTACCGGTGACACGCCTGGTCCCGGACCATGGTCTGCCGGTACACGTCCCGGAACCCCGCGCGCTCCTCGGGCGGCGCGTCCCGGGCCGCACGCACGGTGCTCACGAAGCCCAGCCGGGCGTTACGCCGCAGGTGCCGGCGGTGCATCTCCCGCAGTGTGAGCGGGCGGCACGGGTCCACGAAGAAGACCTCGTTGCGCGCCGTGCCTCCCGAGAAGCAGTGCGGTCCCTGGACCCGCTCCCTCACGAAGATGCTGACCAGCTCCGTGGCCCGCCAGTCCACCGCGGGTGCTGGCACCTCGCTCCAGCCGTCCACCGCGCCGCCTGGAAACCCATACGGAGAAATGGCGTCGCGATAGGCCGTCCCCTCAATCGCTCGCACGATGAGTGGCACGCGCAACGTCCTGTCTGTATCGTTTTTGATGACCAGCGTATGGGTGACCTGCTCGGCGCGTAGGTGATGCTCGGAGCGGAAGTACTCCCCGGACCGCGCCGAGGCTCCCGCGTCGGGAACCAGCATGGCGCTCGCCTGCCCTGTCCTCGTCATACATCTCCCAACCGGCTCAGGCGGACAGGCCCATGTGGCCCTGGACTGAACACTCACAGGCAGTCGTGATTTATTCTTTGTCTAATCACAAAGGAATTCATCGGGTCGCCAAATGCTTCTGGCGACCTGTGAACGCACTCCGGCGTTCCCACAACAGGGTAGCGCACCGGGTTGTCAACGGGAGCTACCCCACAGGACCCCCCTGATGTTGGAACCTCGTCGTCGCAACACGTCTGGTCGCGCCCTGTCGTCCCTGCTGTCCCTGAGCCTGCTGGTCGGTGGCGCGTGTGGCCCCAACCCCGAGCAGGACAGCTCCAGCGCGGTCGTTGACAACGGAGACACCACCCCGGGCAGCACCGAAGTCGCCTCCCCGGAATGGGACACGCTTGCTCCCTCTTCCCCCGAAGAGATTGCCGCGGCTCCCTCCGAGCCTGAGACCGAGGCGGTTCCCTCCACTCCGGAGGCGGACGTCCCTGCAGCCGCGGAAGCGCCTGCCACCACCGAGGAGAGCCTGGGGACCACTGCCCAGGCCGCCGTCAGCCTGCGCACGGTCGCCGGCTGGGAGACGCTCTTCCTGAACCGCTGGAACTCGGAGCACACCTCGAGCTTCCTCCCCAAGAGCACCTCCCTGGACAGCTGGAAGTTCTACGACCTGTCCTACGGCATCGATGGCAACACCGCGATGTACCGTGCCACGGGCAAGACGCAGTACATGGACCGGGCCCTGCTGTATGTGAACAACATGGTCAAGAACGCGAAGGTCTCCTCTTCGCTGCCCCGGAGCCAGTTCAAGGACAGCTACCTGGGCTGGGCGTCCGCCCGCTCGGACACGCTGGGCCAGGAAGTCCCTCTCTTTGAGAGCTACTGCTGGCGTTATGTGACGCGCATGCTGCGCACCATCCGTGAGACGCCTGCCCTCTACAACAACAGCACGTACAAGACGCAGTACGACAAGCTGCTGGCGTTCACCGAACGGAACATGTTCGAGAAGTGGCTCAAGCGCGGCGCGAACAGCTACATCTACCGCGTCAACACCCACATGGCGTCGCACTGGGCCTACATCGCCATGGACCTGTCGAAGATGACGACGGACGCCACGAAGAAGGCGCAGTACCTGACTGTCTTCAACAACATCAACCGTGACATGCCCAACAACACCTCGTCGCTGCGCGGCCAGCTGCAGACCAGCCCGGTGAACGCCAGCGCGTACTTCTGGGCCGCCGAGTGGGGCTCCAAGCGGCGCCCCGGCCAGGACGTGGCGCACGGCAACGGCGTGATGGCCTACCTCGTGGAAGCCCACGACGCGGGCATGGAGTGGACGGACGCGGACATGCGCAAGTTCGTCGTGACGCTCAACAACGTCATCTGGCCGTCCGCCAAGCGGTACAGCAACTACGTGGACGGCTCCGGCACCGGCACGGGCTGGTTCAATGACGGCCTGATGAAGCTGGGCCGCTACAACGCCGACCTCCAGAAGCGTCTGGAGACCCACTCCGTGGGCCAGAACACCCAGTTCTACGGCAACGCCGCGCTCAACGCGAAGCTGCTGGGCGCGGGCTCGGCGCTGTAAGCCGAGTTCCACAATACGGACAGACACCTCCTCCTCCCGCCCGAGCGCGCGGGAGGAGGGAGTGTGCGAACGCTCCAGGCAATGCCGGGTTCCGAATGCCCGGTCCTGCCTGGAGCTTTCGTATGTCCTCCCGCATCTACCTGTCCTCGCCCCACATGGGCGCGCTCGAGCGCGGCTACGTCGATGACGCGTTCGCGAGCAACTGGATTGCCCCGCTGGGTCCCCACGTGGATGCCTTCCAGGAGGAGTTCGCCCGCTGCGTGGGCACCCCGCACGCGCTGGCGCTGAGCTCCGGCACGGCCGCGCTCCACCTGGCGCTCCAGCTGGTGGGCGTGGGTCCCGGCGACGACGTGCTGGTGAGCACGCTCACCTTCTCCGCGTCGGTGAACCCCATCCGCTACCTGGGCGCGTCCCCTGTCTTCATCGACAGCGAGCGCACGTCCTGGAACATGGACCCCGCGCTGCTGGAGGAGGAGCTGTCCATGCGCGCCCGCGTGGGCCGGCTGCCCCGCGCCGTGGTGGTGGTCCACCTGTATGGCCAGAGCGCGGACCTGGATCCCATCATGGCCGCGTGCGACCGCTACGGCGTGCCCGTGGTGGAGGACGCCGCGGAGGCCCTGGGCAGCACGTACAAGGGGCGGGCCCCCGGCACGGTGGGCCGCGTGGGCATCTATTCATTCAACGGCAACAAAATCCTGACGACCTCCGGCGGCGGGATGCTGGTGTCCGCGGACGGGGAGCTGGTCCAGCACGCCCTCAAGCTGGCCACGCAGGCGCGCGACACGGCGCCGCACTACCAGCACTCGGAGATTGGCTACAACTACCGGCTGAGCAACGTGCTGGCCGCCATCGGGCGGGGGCAGCTGCACGTGCTGGAGGACCGGGTGGCCGCGCGCCGCGCGAACCACGCCTTCTACGCGGAGGCCTTCCGGGACCTGCCGGGCATCGAGTTCATGCCCGAGGCGCCGTGGGGCCGGCACACGCGCTGGCTCACCACCCTCACCCTCGACCCGGAGGCGTTCGGCGCGGACCGGGAGGCGGTGCGCACCGCGCTGGAGCGGGAGAACATCGAGGCGCGGCCGGTGTGGAAGCCCATGCACCTGCAGCCCGTCTTCGCGACCTTCGAGCGGCGGCGCGGCGCCGTGGCGGAGGACCTCTTCCGCCACGGCCTGTGCCTGCCGTCCGGCTCCAACCTCACACGACAGGAGCTCGAGCGGGTGGTGGAGGTGGTCCGCGACGTTCCCCGGAGGCAGGGGCTGCGGACGGCGGGCTGACGGCGCTGGCTTCCTGCTGCCGGAGCGGCACGACGTTGGAGGCCGGCGGCGGGTTGCCCATGAACTTGTGCAGGGTGGCCTCGCTCGCGAAGGAGATGCCCTGGCGCTGGAGCACCCGCACCACCGTCAGCGCCAGCACCTTCGCGTCCAGCGCGAGGTTCCAGTGGTCCACGTACCAGACGTCCAGCCGGAAGCGCTCGTCCCAGCTGAGCGCGTTGCGGCCGTTCACCTGGGCCCAGCCGGTGACGCCGGGCAGCACGTCGTGGCGCCGCGCCTGCTCCTCGCTGTAGCGGGGCAGGTACTCCACCAGCAGCGGGCGCGGCCCCACGAGGCTCATGTCGCCCCGGAGCACGTTCCACAGCTGCGGCAGCTCATCCAGGCTGGTGGAGCGCAGGAGCCGCCCGGCCCAGGTGAGGCGCTGCTCGTCCGGCAGCGCCTGGCCGTTCGCGTCCGTGGCCTCCAGCATCGTGCGGAACTTGAGGACGGTGAACAGCTTGCCCTTGCGGCCCGGGCGCGACTGCCGGAAGAGGACGGGGCTGCCCATCGTCACGCGGACGAACAGACCCGTGGCGGCCATCACCGGGGCAAGGCATAGCAAGCCCACCCCCGCCGCCATCACGTCGATGCACCGCTTGAGGAACAGCCCGGTTCCTGCCTGTCTTTGCATGGGGACGTCGCTCCTTGAAGCCGGTGAGGCTAGAAATGCTCACGGCCCGCCACCACGGCCCCCCGGACTCAGCCTGCTGTCCGTTCCCGGGCATCCACCTGCGCGGTTGGGACGGAATGGAGCACCTGCACGGGCTTGGGCGCCGTCAGCCGCCGCCAGACCCGCCAGGTCAGCCAGATGCTGCATCCCAGTTCAGACACCCAGCCCACCCCCAGGGCCCAGGCGGCCCCCACCGGCCCCACGCGCGGCACCCACACCGCGCTGCCCAGCGCCACCACGGCCACGGAGACGACGAGCAGCACCACCTGGCCCTTGAGCTCGCGCGCCGCGGTGAGCCCCACCGCGAGGCTCAGGCAGACGTACTCCAGCGCCGCGGCCCCCATCAGCCAGACGAACAGCGTGAGGTTCCCGGCGTAGGCGGCGCCGTAGAAGAGCGTCAGCGCCCACCGGCCGAACAGCGCCGAGCCGGCGATGGCGCACAGGCCCACCCCCGCGGACGCGGCCACGAAGCCCGCCAGCGCCCTGCCGTAGCGGCGCGCCTCCCCCGCCGCGTGGTAGCGCCCCAGCCGGGGGCTCACCGCCTGCCCCAGCGAGTGCACCACCCGGCCGCCCAGCGCGGCGAAGTACGCGAGCGCGGCGTACATGCCCAGCTCCGCCTGGCCCGCGTGCGCCTCCAGGGTGTAGCGGGGGAGGTTGGGCCTGAGCGCGCCCAGGAGCGCGGTGAGGCCCAGCACCCAGCACAAGAGGAAGAGGGCCTTGAGCCGCGTGCCCTCCGTCCGCCACGGCGTGCGCCAGAGGGTGCTCCAGGGGCGCACGCCGGGGAACTCGCGCCGCAGCGCCCGCGCGTCGAAGACGAAGAGGACGATGGCCCACGCGAACGCCATGGCCGCCGCGCCGGCGATGGGGCTGTGCGTGAGCCACAGCGCCAGCGGCACCAGCACCGCGGACAGCACGCTCTTGGCGATGGTGGACCGGGCGATGAGCCCCAGCCGCTCCGCCTTCTGGAGCGCGCCGTAGAAGACCTCGCTCACGGCCTCGAAGCCCTTGGCCAGCGCCACCAGCGCGATGACCCAGCCCGCGTGGAGGGAGTCCGCCATCACCGTGGCGATGGCGCAGCACACCGCCACGCCCGCGGCGACGTTGAGCACCATCAGGCCCAGGTAGTGCTCGAAGCCGAAGGCGCTCTTCGCGTCGGTGGCCTGGAGCGTGCGCAGCTGCATGCGCGCCATCAGCAGCACCGGGGCGGTGATGGCCAGGGCGAGCGCGAACTGGCCCACCTCCTCCATGGTGGCCAGCCGCGCGAAGGCCACCAGGACGCCCCACTGCGCGAGGGCGTAGACGAGCCCGGCGGAGAGTGACCAGACGAAGTTTCCCCCCACCGAGCGCCCGTTCATGACCGGGCCGCCGCCGCGCGTTGCAGCACCTCCGAGAGGCGCTTGGCCGCGATGTCCGCGGAGTAGCGCTCCCGGCCCAGCTTCCCGGCCAGCGCGCCGGCCTCCGCGAGCCAGCGCGGGTCGCGCAGCCGCTTCGCCAGCATGGCCGCCGCGGCGGGGATGTCCTTGGGCGGCAGCCGCAGGCCGAAGGGCTCCTTGTCCAGCAGCTCCGCCTGCCAGCCGCCGTAGTTGAGCGCCAGCGGCCGCCCGGCGGCGAGCGCGTCGAAGAACTTGTTGGCGGAGTTGTCCTGCATGCCCGGCACGTCCGTGAAGAGCGACGTGGCGATGGTGGCCGCGCTCAGCACCGCGGGCACCTGCGCCTTGGGCACGCTGGGCAGGAAGAAGAGGTTCACGCCCTTCACGCCCAGCCGCTCCGCCAGCCCGTGCAGCAGGATCTCTTCACGGCCCTGGCCCATGATGACGAAGCGGACCTCCGGGTCCAGCCCGCGCATCTCCGCGGCCACCCGCACCAGGTACTCCACGCCGTTCACCAGCCCCAGCGTGCCCGCGTACAGCACCATGGGCCGGTCCCCCAGCCACGCGTACTTCTGGCGGAACTCCTGGCCCGCGGACGCCGGCACCCCGAAGCGCTCCGGGTCGCAGAGGTTGGGGATGATGGTGATCTTCTCCGGCGGCACGCCCGCCGCCTCCACGCCCGCCTTCATGCCCGGCGACAGCGCGACGATGTGCTCCGCGCCCGCGTAGGCGGCCTTCTCCAACAGCTGCGCGGCCATGATGGCGGAGCGGCTCTTGAGCGCGCCCACCGCGATGGGGATGGCGGGCCACAGGTCGCGCACCTCGAAGACCATGGGCCGCTTGTTCCACTTCGACGCGGCGATGCCCGGCACCGCGATGGTGAGCGGCGTGCTGGTGGCGAAGAAGACGTCCGCGGGCAGCTGCGCGGCGCGGCGCGTGGAGTTGACCGCGAAGTGGCTGAAGGCCCGGATGCGGTCCGGGTAGCTCATGGCGTTGCTGTAGGGCACCGGCAGCCAGTGCACCTGGATGCCGCTCTCGTTGGACTCGCGCCAGCCCCTGCCCGTGCCGGCGTCCGTGCGGGTGTCGGAGGTCACCATGTGGACCTCGTGGCCCATGGAGACCAGGCGCCGCGCCAGTTCATAGGAGCGCGTGCCCCCGTGCATGGTGGGGGTGTTGAAGTACTGGTGCAGGTAGACGATGCGCATGTCAGACGGCTCCTGTGAATGAAGGTTGGGGAAGGGCGTGGGGGAGGGGAGGCCCCTCGTGCGCGGGCTTCCGTCCGGGGGCCGCGGTCGCGGAGGCCATCACCATCAAGAGGAAGAGGGCCCGGCTGTCGTAGAGGTCACCGCTGGACTGGGCGCCCAGCAGCACCAGCACCGCCGCGCCCACGGTGGCGCCGTCCAGGCCCTGGCGCCGCAGGAGCGCCGAGCGCACGAAGGTGGCGAGGACGGTCGCGAGCAGGAGCAGCCCCACGACGCCGCCCTCGCAGAACACCTCCAGGAAGAGGTTGTGCGGGTAGACGCCCAGGCGCAGCGCGGGGAACGCCGCGAGCCCCGCCCCCGCCACCGGGTAGTCCTGGCCCAGCTGGAGGGCCCTCGCGTAGAGGATTTCCCGCCCGGACAGGTACACCTTGCCTTCGTTGTGGACCGAGCCGCCCGCGCCCGTCTCGTAGTTGAGGGTGAGGCGCAAGAAGCGCTCCTGCACGGAGTTGCTCAGCGCTTCCCCCAGCGGGGAGAACAGGGTCACCACGGTGATGGCGGCGGCCGCCAGCAGCAGCAGCAGCAGCAGCCGGCGCAGCGGCACGCGCCCCACCACGAGGCAGGTGGTGAGGCCCGCGACGATGGCGGCGGAGCCGCCGCGCGAGCCCGTGAGCAGCGCCAGCACGACGCCGGTGGCGGCCACCGGAATCCACAGCCACGCCTGGCCCCTCCAGTACCAGAAGTAGAGCGCCCCGATGGAGAGCAGCCCCATGAGCCGCGCGAGGATGTTGGGCCCGCCGCCCATCACCGCCAGCCGCGCGCTCCCGCCGCCCCCCAGCAGTTGCTTGACGGCGGTGAGCGCGAGCAGCCCCGTGGCCACGACGACGGCGCCCCAGAACGCGTCCAGCACCCGGGGCGCGGGCTGGCGGAGCGCGGCCAGCGCGAAGCCCACGCACATCAGCCCCACCAGCGCGAGGTCGGCGACCTTGGTCAGGGAGAAGAGCGGGTCGGGCGTCCAGGCGATGCTGGCGGCCATGTAGCCCAGGAAGCCCAGCAGGGCCGCGATGAGCGGCGGGTCGAAGCGCGCCTCGCCGGGGCGCGCGTCGCGCCGGGCGCGGTGCAGCAGCCCCACGCTGGCGAGCAGCACCCCGCACAGGACGATCCACAGCCGCAGCTCCTGGACCAGGTTCGTGTCCACCTCTTCATTGACCGCGAGGCCCAGCCGGTGGAAGCCCCAGCGGCCCGCGAGCACATAGAGCGCCGCGATGAAGCCCAGTCCTGTGCAGCACATCCAGCTCACGGTGGTTGGCTCCCGGTGGGGCTTCAGCTCGCGGACGGGTATTCGTATTGGTAGACGCCGCTCACCTCGCGGCCGGAACGGGAGCGCGGCACGCCGTTGAGGACCACGCCCTGGGCGGGCACGCCGCTCTGCTCCAGGTGGTGCAGCGCCGTGGCCACCTCGCGCAGGGACTGGGTCGCCGCGCGCACCACGGCGAGCCGCACGCCCGCGTGCCGGGCCACGAGCGCCGCGTCCGTCACCGCGAGGATGCAGGGCGTGTCGAAGAGGACGACGTCGTACTCGGCCGACACGCGCGCCACGAGCGTGTCGAACGCCGCGCCGGCCAAAAGCTCCGCGGGGTCTGGCGGGAGCGCGCCCGCGCCCAGGAACGACAGGCCGGGCGGCGAGGTCTCCTCCAGCAGGGCCTCCTCCAGGGTGGCGGTGCCCCGCAGCACCTCATGGAGGCCGGGAACGCGCGCCTCGCGGAAGCACCGGTGCAGCCAGCCGCCGCGCAGGTTCGCGTCCACCAGCAGCACGCGCTGGCCCGTCTCCGCCAGCACCCACGCCAGGTTGAGGGCGGTGAAGGACGTCCCGGCGCCGGGGGCCGTGCCGGTGAGGGCGACGACGTGGCTGCCCGCCTCCTTCATGGCCCGCTGGAGCCGGGTCCTCAGGCCGCGCACGCTTTCGACGGTGATGTCCCGGGGGAGGCTGCGCGCCAGGATGTGGGAGGGGAGGCGGGGCTCCGCCGCGCGGCGGGGGCCCGTGGGGATGCTGGCGAGCACGGGCACCGCGAGCGCGGACTCCAGGGCCGCGGGGTCGGTGACGCCCGGGTGCAGCGACCGCCGCGCGAAGGCCAGCGCGACGCCGAACGTCAGCCCCAGCACCAGGCTGACCGCGAACACGTCCGGCTTCGCGGGGCGCACGGGCAGGCGCGTCACCACGGGCGCGTCGATGAGGCGCGCGTTGGTGATGGTGCTCGACTTGAGCACCCGGTACTCCTGGGCCTTGTTGTTCAGCTGGAGGTACAGCTCGTTGGCCACCTTCACGTCGCGCGTGAGCTGGGCGGACACCCGCTCCGCGTCCGGGATGCCCTTGAGCCGGGTCTCCAGCGCGGTGCGCTCCGTGCGCAGGCGCGCCAGCTTGCGCTCCATGGCCATGAGCAGCGGGTGGTGCTCGGTGAAGCGCTGCCGCAGCTCCGAGCGCTCCAGCGAGAGCGTGGAGATGTCCTTGTCCAGGTCCGCGCTCCGGTTGAGGACGGCCTGCACCTCCAGCGCCAGGTCCACGCCGCCCTTGTTGGCGCGGTAGTCGCGCAGCGCGGCCTCCGCCTGCTCCAGGCCCTGGCGCAGGCCGGGCAGCTGGCTGTCCAGGAACGACAGCGTGCGGCCCGCTTCCTCGCTGCGGCGCTCCACGTTGGAGCGCACGTACGTGTCCGCGATGGCCTGGAGCGTGGTGGTGGCCAGCACCGGGTCTGGCCCGTCCAGGGTCAGGTTGAGCACGCCCGTGCCGGCGCCCTTCTCCCCCATGCGCAGCGTGCGCTGCAGGTCCTCCACCACCTCCAGCTTCGAGCGGCGCATCACCTGGAAGCGCGTCCCCGGCCGGGCGCGCAGCGCGGTGACGAACAGCTCCACCTCTTGCGCCGCGCCTTCTTCCGTCTGGGCGCCGGTGCCCACAGCGCCGTGGAGCACGACGCGCCCCTCGGGGCTCCACAGGGTGTACGCGCCGTCGGCCTCGGCCACGAGCGTGAGCGGCAGGTCCTCCCACTCCGTGGGCACGTTCAGCCGCTCCACCTGGAGCTCTTCCCCGCCCCAGGCGTACGAGGCCCCACCCCACCACGGCACCGCCGCCAGCTCCGGCCCCTCGTGCGCGCGGGCCCAGGCCGCGCCCACCAGCGGGAAGTGGTGGGGCTCCACGCTCACGCCCAGGTGCAGCGCGTCCGCCACGCGCCCCAGGAGGGCCCTGGAGCCCAGGACCTCCATCTCAGGGGCCGCCATGCTGGGGGCGTCTGGAATCAGCTCGTCCAGCTGGCCCAGGCTGCTGCCCTTCTGCTCGATGCGCAGGATGGCATTGGCCCGGTACACCGGCGCCGTGGTGAGCAGATACAGCCCGCCCAGGGCCAGGGCCAGGGCCACGGACGCCGCGATGGTCCCGCGCCGCTCTCCCAGGATGGCCAGGTATCTGCCCAATCCCAGCTCATCATCCTGCGTGCCGGGGCCGGGGCGGGAGGGCGCCACGCGTTGGGGGGGGCTCGTCATGGGTTTTCGATGATGATGGTTCTGTCTCCGATATCCACTGCCTGCCAGAGCAGCTGAACTGTTGGCTGGATTTGATCGATGATGCGGTTCCACCGCGTCAAGTCGTGCGCGGAGACGAAGACAACGTCGCGTGGCTGTAATTGGAACTGCTCCGCGAGGAGCAGGGCGTCCGGCGAGCTCGCGTCCAGCTTGAAGATGGAGGGGCGGTCGAAGCTTCCCCGGATGACATACACGCGGCCCGGGTTGGACGTGCGCGGGTCGAAGCCCTCGGTGTCGCCAATGGCTTCCGCCAGCGTCATCCGCCCCTTCACCATCACGCGGGAGGACGGCTTGCGGACCTCTCCCAGTACGAAGACCTTGTTGCGGCTGCGGTCCGCCACGTTGACGATGTCGCCGTCCTGGAGGAGCCAGTTCTGGCTCGTGTCCCCCTGTTCGTAGAGGGCCTGCAGATCCAGCGTGAAGGTGGCGCCGCCCCGGCTGAGCGTGACGGTGCGCAGGTCCGCCTCCGTGGAGAAGCCCTTCGCCTGGGCGATGGCGTCCTGCACGCGCAGGGGCACGTCGGTGATGGGCAGGGTGCTGGGCGCCACCACCTCCCCCGTCACCTGGACCTTCTGCCCCCGGAAGCCCACCACGCGCACGTCCAGCTGGGGCTTCTCGATGACGCTCGCCAGCCGCTGCGTGAGCAGCTCGCGGATCTCCCGCAGCGTCTTGCCCGCCACGGGGATGTTCCCCACGTGGGGGTAGAACATGGTCCCATCCGCCGCCACCGGGTGGCCGGTGGCCTCCGCGGAGCGGAACTCGCCGGCGGGGATGGTGAGCTCCGGGTGGTCCCAGACGATGACGCTCAGCACGTCGTGCGCCGTCACCCGGTAGTCATAGTCCGTGGCCACCTGGGCCAGCGGATCCACCCGCGGCGTGGGCCGCGCCTGCCTGCGCGCCTCCAGCTGGTGGCTGAGGAGGGACGCGTCGATGGGGACGATTTCGTAGGCGCCATCCGTGCCAGCGTCTGCCTTTCCGGCGTAGCGCTCCCGGAAGGCATCCTCGTCCATCTGCATTCCTGGGCCCCAGGCACATGCGCTCATGCAGAACACCGCGGCCAATAGCAGGGCGTGTTTCATAAGGCGGGGAATCTCCCGGACAAACCAAGCAATCGTAAGCCCTGGACAATGCCAAATGTCTGGAAGCCGCTAGGGCTCGCTGGCGAGGTGACACATGCCCTGCCCTGGAGGGCCGGAACGGAGCCAAGCGCCGGAATGAGGACATCGCGCTGCTCCCCGGGGGGCGGTGTCGGAGCCGGGGGCCATCCCCATACCCTCTGGTTGTTTCAAGCGGTCGCCCGCCCGCGCGCTTCCGCCCCGGGGGAAACCATCATGAACCGAGTGACACCGTGGAGAGCCATCCTCGTCCCTGACGAAGGCCATCGCGCCGTGTCGTCTGACTACTTCCGCTCCGCGCAGCACCTGCGCGCCGAAGGGGTGACGCACAGCCTCATCGTGGAGGACGGAGCGGGGCGGGCGCTGCGGGTGCCGCTCATCGTGCGGCCCATTGAGGGGACGTCCTATCGGGACGCGGTGTCGCCGTATGGGTTTCCCGGCGCGGAGCTGAACGGGCTCTCCGAGGTGCCGGTGGACGCCATCGACTGGCGGGGCACGGAGCTGGTCAGCATCTTCCTGCGCGACCGCATTGGCGGGCCGTACTGCTTCGCGGGGGGCCGGCTGCGCACGGAGGTGTGCCTCATCGACCCGAGGCTGCCGCTGCGCTTCCGCGGCGACCACGGCGCGGACATCCGCCGCAACTTCCGGCGCGGCTACGTCAGCGCGGCCGTGCCGGTGAAGGACGCCACGCGGGAGCAGCGCGAGGCGCTCAAGTCCATCTACCGGCAGACCCTGGCCCGCAACCAGGCCGGGGAGCGGTACTTCTTCACCGACGCGTGGTTCGAGGAGGTCTTCACCTGCCCCTTCGCGTGGCTGGTGACGACGCGCGCCCCGGACGGAGCGGTGGCCTCCGCCGCGCTGGTGGTGCTGAGCGACGGGCTCCTGCACAACTTCATTGGCGGCACGGCGGACGCGTACCTGGTGCACTCGCCGGCGAAGAACGAGTTCCCGGTGATGGTGGAGCTGGCGGAGAAGCTGGAGGCTTCCGTCCACCTGGGCGGCGGCGTCCGGCCGGGGGATGGCGTCGAGCGGTACAAGCGCGGCTTCGCCAACGCCACGTCCCGGTTCTACACGCACGACCTCATCTGTGACCCGGAGGCGTACGCGCAGCTGTCCCAGGGGCACGCGGGCGGGGACTTCTTCCCCGCCTACCGCGCGCCCCGTTCCTGACGTTCCCGTGCCGTTGGTGGAGGGGTTTCCATGGTCCTGTCACTTCCCCAGCTCCGCGATGTCGCGGATGCCCGCTTCACGTGCCTGACGGAGCGGGAGCTCGCCGAGCGCCGGCGAGAAGAGGGCGTTCGCGTCATCTCCCACCGGGGGCACTACTGGGAGCAGTCGGGGGCGCCCGGCTTCTTCCAGCCCGTGCACCTGCTGGCGCGGCTGACGCCGGATGAAGCCACGCCGCCCACGCCGCTGGCCTGGGGCTACCGGGCGGCGCTGACGCCGGAGACGGCGAACGCCGCCACGGGCAAGGTCCCGGTGGTGCGGCTGAAGGACCTGGACACGTATGACACCAGCCGCCTGAACTCGAACCGGCGCAGCAAGCTGCGCAAGGCCCAGCGCACGGTGCGCATCGTCCAGCTCACCGGGCCCTCGCTGCTCCTGGAGCAGGGCTATGGCGTCGTGCGCGATGCCCTGACGCGCACGCAGCACAAGAAGATCCCCACGCTGGACGAGTACCTCAAGGGCCTGCGGCAGTACTTCACGTCGGACCACTGGTGCGTGCTGGCGGGCCTGGTGGACGACAAGCTGGGCGGCTACCTGGACGGCTACATCGTGGACGGCGTCGCGTATGGCTTCAGCGCCTACTACGCGACGTGGGCGCTGCCGACGAACATCTCCACCGGCCTCATCTACGAGTTCGCGCAGGTCTGCCGCCGGCAGGGGGCCCGGACGCTGGTGGGCGGCCTGCATGCCCGCGAGGTGGCGCAGCTGGAGCAGTTCAAGGACGAGCTGGGCTTCGTGGTGGATCCGGTGCCCATCCACTGGGGCATGAACCCGCTGGCGCGCGCCTTCATCCGCTGGCGCCGCCCGCACGCGTACTACCGGCTGACGGGGCAGGCCTGAGCAACACGACGGGCCCGGAAGGGGAAGCTTCCGGGCCCGCTCGCATTCGTGATGACGCTCAGGAGGGACTACGGCGTCATCACGACCTTGATGCAGCCATCCTCCTTGTCGCGGAACTTCTTGTAGAGGGCGGGGCCGTCCGACAGCCGGGCGCGGTGGGTGATGAGCCGCGTGGGGTCGATGGCGCCGGACTGGATCTTCTCCAGCAGGGGCCGCGTGTAGCGGTGCGTGTGCGTCTGGCCCGTCTTCATGGTCAGGCCCTTGTTGACGAAGGAGCCGAAGGGGACCTTGTCCAGGAAGCCGATGTAGACGCCGGGCACGGAGACGGTGCCGCCCTTGCGGCAGCAGTGGATGGCCTGGCGCAGCGCGTGCGGCCGGTCCGTGGCCAGCTTCACCGCGGCCTTCGCCTTGTCGATGACGGCGTCCAGGCTGCCGGTGCCGTGCGCTTCCGCGCCCACGGAGTCGATGCAGCGGTCCGGGCCCTTGCCTCCGGTCATCTCCTTGAGGGTCTCGTAGACGTCCTGCTTCGTGAAGTCGATGGTCTCCGCCTTGCCCCAGGACTTCGCGAGCGCCAGGCGCTCCGGCACGTGGTCGATGGCGATGACGCGGCCCGCGCCGAACATCCACGCGCTCTGGATGGCGAACTGGCCCACGGGGCCGCAGCCCCACACCGCCACGGTGTCGCCCTTCTCCATCTCGCAGTTCTCCGCCGCCATGTAGCCGGTGGGGAAGATGTCGGTGAGGAAGAGGACCTGGTCCTCGGTGAGCCCCTCCGGAATCTTGAGCGGGCCCACGTCCGCGTACGGCACGCGCACGTACTCCGCCTGGCCGCCGGAGAAGCCGCCCAGCATGTGCGAGTAGCCGAAGAGGCCGGAGGGCGAGTAGCCCATCATCTTCGCGGCGACCTCCGCGTTGCGGTTGGAGCGGTCACAGAGGGAGAAGAGGGTCTTCTTGCAGAAGAAGCACTCGCCGCACGCGATGTTGAAGGGGACGATGACCCGGTCGCCCTTCTTGAGTTTGGTGACGCCGGAGCCGATCTCCATCACCTCGCCCATGAACTCGTGGCCCAGGACGTCGCCGCTCTTCATGGTCGGCATGTAGCCGTCCAGCAGGTGCAGGTCGGAGCCACAGATGGCCGTGCGGGTGACGCGGATGATGGCGTCGCGAGGGTCCTCGATCTTCGGGTCCGGGGCGGACTCGTAACGGACGTCGCCGTGGCCATGCCAGCAGATGGCTTTCATCGGGTGGGGCTCCTTCGGTCGTTGAAAGGCGTTTGGGCAAAGCTGGGGACTTGCAACGTGCATGGCCAACGCTCCCGGCCTGCCGCCGTCTGGCCGTCTGGCGCTCGGAAGAGGGAGGGGCGCGCCCGGCCCTGGCGCCACCTCACCCCTGGACAAAGCGCGGCGGAATCCACGTCCGGGGATGCAATGGGACCCGGGGCCGATGCAAAAAGGGGTGTGGCCTCCGCACCCGTCCTCGACTTCGGCCGTTATCTGGGCACGCCGCTCCATCGCGTGGAGGTGGCGGGGCTCGTCCTCACGGAGAGCACGTACGCCCCGGGCGTCCGGCTGCCGTCCCACCGGCACCTGCACGCGGGCTTCCGGCTCACGCTGGAGGGGGGCTTCACGGACGTGGTGGAGGGCCGCGCGCGGGAGTGCACCGCCCGGTCGGTCGCCTTCCAGGCGCCCGGGCTGGAGCACGCGCAGCGCATCCGGGACGTGCGCACGCGCACCTTCAACATCGACTTCTCGGAGGCGTCGTGGCGGTCGCGCGGGGCGCTCGTCGCGGGGTTGGATCCGCGCGTGGACCTGGCGTCGGTGCGGGTGGCCACGCTGGGGGCGCGCGTGTACCAGGAGTTCCGGCGCGCGGACGACGTGGCGGCGCTGGCCATCGAAGGGCTGTCGCTGGAGCTGCTGGCGGAGGCGGTGCGCGCGTCAGCGCCGGTGAAGGGCTCCGGGATTCCGGCGTGGCTTGTGCGCGTGCGGGAGCTGCTGGACGCGGCGCGGGGCCCGCCGCCCACGCTCGCGGCGCTGGCGCGGGAGGCGGGGGTGAGCCCGCTGCGGTTGGGGCGGGCCTTCCGTCAGGCGTACCGGTGCAGCCCGGCGGAGTACCTGCGGCGCTCCCGGCTGGAGCGGGCGGGCCGGGCGCTGCGCGAGACGGCGCGGCCGTTGGGCGACATCGCGCTGGACGCGGGCTACTGCGACCAGAGCCACCTGACGCGCGAGTTCCGCCGTCGCCTGCACCTCACCCCGGCGGAGTACCGGCGGCTGGCGGGACGTGCATCCGGTTCCAGGCGGTAGGTTCCGTCCAAGACGGCGGAGGGCGGGCGGTCCTATGTCCGGGGCATGACCCTGGAATCGCCTTCCTTCCGCCGCGCCGTGGCCCTGGCCGCGGTGCTGCTGTGGACCGCCTGCGCGGGCTCCCGGCCCGTGCCCCTGGCTCCAGAAGCTCCTGAGCCTCTGGAGTCAGCGACGCGCCGCGTGGACTCCGGGCGCACGCGCTGGGTGCTGCGTCCGTCCGAGGCCTACGACGCGCTGTGCCTGCTCAACCTGCTGCGAGGGGACGCGTTCTACACGCGCTTCTACGCAGGGGAGTTCCAGCGCTTCTCCGCGCTGCTGGACGCCCCGGAGCAGGCCGCGCTCGCGCACCTCACCGAGCGGATGGCGAAGCAGGGCGGGAAGATGGTGGGGCCGTTCCTGACGCTGGTCTTCTCCGTGACGGGGGCCACCACGGTGGAGGGCCTGGCTGCGACGGTGGCGGACGACGCGGCGTGGGGGCGGATGCGCGCGGACTTCCTGGCCACGTCGTACGGGAAGGAGGACGGCTTCGCGGTGATGGAGGACGTGCGCAAGGACCTGGGCGTCCTGCTGGCGTTCCTCGTGCGCGTGGAATTCCCGCGCATCTGGCGCGCGGAGTACCTGCCCGCGGTGGAGCAGGCCATCGCGGGGCTGGCGGCGAAGGTGGCGCCGTACGATGTCGTGGGCTGGGATGAGCAGCTGTTGGGCAGGGACCTCCAGGTGGAGGCGTTGAACGCGCACGTCCTGAAGTTCGCGAAGCCGCACGGCATCCGGGTGACGGGGTGGAACTTCCTCACGGACGCGACGTATCCGGCGAACGTCACGGTGAAGACGGCGGTGCATGAGCTGCTGCATCCGCCGTTCACCCGCGAGGGCGAGCTGGACGCGAAGCTGAAGGCGCTGGAGGCGGACCCCTACTTCCAGCGGCTCGTGCGCGAGCATGACCCGGCGTTCGGCTACACGACCGCGCACGGCCTGACGGAGGAGGACTGCGCGGAGGCCATCGACGTCTATGTCAGCGAGCGGGAGGGCCTGCTGCGGACCCGGGAGGGCCGCCCGCTCACGGGCGCGGAGTTCTTCCGGGACCACGACGACGGCATCCACGTCCTGGCCTTCGTGCTCTACGAGGAGCTGAAGCGCGCAGGCCCTTCACGCGGTGGGACGTACGAGGCCTTCCTGCTGGGCCTGTTCGAGCAGGGCGTGCTCAAGCCCGGCGAGCTGGAGCGCCGCTTCCGCGCCTCCCCGGGGCACTACCCGGTGAAGGCGCTGGGCGAGGCCTCATCACAGACCTCTCCATGACTTCACGGAAAGACGTAATCTCCTGGATGAACCCGTCCAGGAGCCTCCGTGCGTCCGCTTTTCCGACCGTCGTGCCTGCTGTTCCTCGCGCTGGGATTGGGGGCCTGTGGCCCCGCGGAAGACGTCCCCGCCACGGAGTCGCCGGAGGTCCTTCACGCGGCGAACCCGCTCACGCTGGCGGACTACCCCATCCGGGCGAGCGCCGACAACCGCTCGCTCGTCACCGCCACGGGCGCCCCGTTCCAGTACGTCGCGGATACGCCGTGGGCGCTGCCATCGAAGCTGAGCCAGGCGGACGTGAAGCTCTACCTGGATGACCGCAAGGCGAAGGGCTTCAACACCGTGCAGGTGATGCTGCTGCCGATGCTGAGCCAGTGGACCCAGAACGTCTACGGCGACGTGCCCTTCAACAACAAGAACCCCGCGTCCCCGGCCGTCACGGCCGTGGCCACCACGGACCCCACCGACACGGCGGGGTACGACTACTGGGACCACGTGGAGTGGGTCATCGACCAGGCCGGCCAGCGCGGCATCCAGGTGGCCGCGGCCGTGGCCTGGTACGGCTACGCGGGCGCGGACTGGCGGCCCTACATGACGACCGCCGCCTCCAACACCTACGGCACCTTCCTGGGGCAGCGCTTCGGCGCGAAGAACAACCTCTTCTGGATATTGGGCGGTGACAACAACCCCATCGGGGACACCGCCGGGGTGCCCTCGGGCCTGGACACCAGCGACCGCGTGGAGGCGACCAACGCCCTGGCCAACGCCATCCGGAATGCCGAGGCGAAGCGCCACCTGATGTCGTACCACGCGAAGCGCACGTCCTCGTCCGCCGCGTACTTCGAGACGCAGCCCTGGCACACGGTGCACTTCGCGTACTCGAACGAGAAGACCTACGGCACCGTGCTCACCGACTACAACCGCGCCACCGTGCGGCCCGTGGTGATGCCGGAGTCGTACTACGACGCGCGCACGTCCTCGCCCGTGCTCGACCGCCGCCGCCTGCGTGCGCAGGCCTGGTGGACGGCGCTCAGCGGCGGCGCGGGCTTCGCGTATGGCCATGAGAACGTCTGGGACATGGACTCGGGCTGGAAGCCGGCGCTGGCGGCCTCGTCGGCCACCGACATCCAGACCTTCGCGTCGTTCCTCGCCGGCTATCGGACGCACCTGCTGCGGCCGGACCACCGCTCGGGCAACACCCGGAAGCTGCTGGCGGGGGGCTATGGCTCCACCTCCACCAACGGCGGCCTGGATTACGGCGTGTCCGCCACCGCGAGCGACAACAGCTTCGCGCTCGCGTACCTGCCCACGTCGCGCTCCGACATCGTCGTCAACCTGGCCGCGCTGGGCGGCGCGGGCGTGAGCCTGTCCTGGTGGAACCCGGGCGCGGGCGGCGCGAAGACGCCCATCGGGACGTACGCGGGCAGCGGGACGAAGGCGCTCGCGTGGCCCTCGGGCTACACGGACGCGGTGCTGGTGGCGGAGCGCGCGGGCACGACGCCTCCGCCGGGGACGCTGCTGCGCGCCATCAACCTCAACGGGCCGGCGCTCACCATCGACGGCCGGACGTGGGAGGCCAGCAGCGGCGCGGCGAACCTCACCCTCACCGGGACGCTCTTCGAGAACCAGGCCGTGCCGCTGGTGCCGGCGACGGACGCGGACCGCGCCCGGATGATCCGCTCCTCCGTCTACGGCACGGCCGCGCAGGTCCGCCTGGGCGCGGTGCCCTCCGGCACCTACGACGTCTTCCTCTACGTGTGGGAGGACAACGCGACGAAGACCTTCGACCTCCGCGTGGAGGGGCTGCTCGTCCAGGATGACTACGTGAGCGGCGCGCCCGGCGTGTGGAAGCGTCTGGGCCCCTGGACCGTCTCCGTCACGGACGGCGCCCTCGACGTGGCCACGTCCGGCGGAACCGCCAACCTGTCGGGCATCGAGGTGTACCACCACTGACGGGTGGCCCCTGGACGCCTCACGGAGGGCTGTCCTGGGTCGTGCCCTGGTCCAGGCGCTCCTGGAGGGCCTTCCAGCCGCGGTTGCCCACCTCGCGGGCGCGGTCGAGCGTCTCGCCCGCGCCCTGGGCCACCTGCTCCGGGGAGAGCCCCGCCGTGCGCTGGCGCACCCGGTCCATCCAGACCAGCGGGGCGTAGAGGCGCTGTGCGCGGTCGGGCCCCAGGAGCACGGTGAGCACGTGCTCCAGGCCGCCGGCCCGCGCCAGCAGCGTGCGGCCCAGGAGCACCGTGGCGCGCGTCTGCTGGAACAAGGGCAGGCTGTCCCCGTGCTTGCGCAGGGCCTCCGCGTTGGCGTGCACCTCGCGGCGCTCCATCTCTTCCAGGTAGGGGCTGGCCGCGAGCTTGTCGAGCGACGCCGCGGCCTCCTCGTAGCGTCCGCGCCGGGTGTGGATGAAGGCCCAGCCCCACCACGTCAGCTCGTTCTCCACGCCCAGCGTCTGGAGCGAGCGCAGTCCCTGCTCGATGTCGTCCTCGGCGGCGCGCTCGCGCTTCAGGCCCATGCGGTTCCAGGCGCGCAGGAAGTGCCCGGCCGCGAGCACCGCTTCGCGCGACTGCGCCGGTGTGCCCTGCTGGAGGGCGGGGAAGGCCTCCGGCGGAAGGCGCTCCGTCTCGGTGAGGAAGGCGGTCAGCTCCTCCTCGGCGGCGTAGTGGTAGCCCGCCTGGCAGAAGGCGGCGCCCCGGCTGGCCTGCACCGCGGCGCGCAGGGGCGCGGGCCAGGTGGGGGCGGGCGTGGCGCGCGACAGCTCGTAGAAGACGAGCTCCGTGGCGGGGATGCGGTCGGACTTCTCCGCGGCGTCCAGCGCCAGCAGGGCGGCGGCGAGGAAGGCGTGCTCCTGGCCCGCGTCGTAGGAGGGCAGGGGCACGGACGCGCCGCGAGCCCACCGGGTCCACAGCAGGGGGAACTCGTCCTCGTCGCGCGTCTGGAGCGTCTTGCGCGCCTTGTAGAAGGCGATGCCCAGGTCCAGGTACGTGCGGGCCGCCGCGCGCGTCACCTCGTCGTTGACGGGCTTGTCGGGCAGCGCGCGCGTCTCGGCCAGGGCCTTCCAGAGCAGGGCCACCTCCGCCGGGGCCCGAGGGTCATCTTCCGCGCGCACGGTGAGCTTGAGCGCGCGGTAGGGCACGAGCGCGGCCGAGTCGCGGAGCCGCTGGTCGATCTCCGCGCGCTCCTTCGCGGCGCGCTCGGCGTCGGTCTTCTGGCAGCCGCCGCACGCGGTGAGTCCCACGAGGAGGAGGGCGGCGATGCGGTGGCGCAACCCTCGGCGCGCACGGGCGGAGTCCGTCATGCCCGCGCACGCTAGCACCGGCCCTCTCCTGGCGGAGCCCGTCTCCCCACCGTACGGGCTAGCGCGGGCCGAGCAGCGCGGCGAAGAGGTCGCGCGGGTCCAACCCGGGCGGCAGGCCGGACACGCCGCCGTCATTCGCCTCCACCACCGCCCAGCCGCCGTCCTCCAGCATCGCCACGTCCAGCGTGAAGAACGGGGAGGGGATGCGCTGGCCCAGCGGCTCGAAGGCGGAGAAGTCCGGCACCTCCACGTCGAACTCGTGGTACGGCTCCGCGGCAATCAACCGCCCCCGGCCGAAGAACAGGCGGAACTCCAGGTGCGCGGGCCCCGCGGGCGTCCGGCCGTAGACCTTGAGCGGCAGGTAGCGGCGCACCACGAAGCCCCGCTCGAAGCGGTCGCCGCGCGCGTCGAGCAGGTTCTGGCAGGTGCGCTCGAAGTCCTCGCGCGTGGCGTCCGCCGGCACGAAGCACGCCTCCGCCCAGCGCTCCTTCGCGGACTTCACGTGGTCCTTGAGGATCCACGGCGGCGGCCCCAGCTTCCGCGCCGCCCGCCACGCCTCCGCCGCGTCCGGCCCCTCCGTCCAGACCGAGCGCGCCGTGTAGCCGGCCAGCCGGGGGTACCAGAGGGGCAGGTAATGCGCGGCGGCGTACTGCTCGGGCGTCGTCATCAGCCGGTGGCCCAGCGCCCGCACCGCTTCATCCAGCTCGCCGTACTCCTCCTCCGTGAGCATCCAGCCCCGGTACAGCAGCCGGAGGTGGCCCCGCTCCGGCACCCCCGTGAGCGCCCTCGCCGCGTCGCCCGACAGGAGGGCGGAGAGGTCCGCCTGGTACGTGTCCACGCCCAGCGCTTCGGCCGCGTCGGCCTCCACGTCGAACGGGTCCGGCTGGTGTGGGTTGCGCCCGAACAGGATGGCCTTCGCGGCAGGGGAACTGGGCATCCAGGTGGCCTTTCGTCGAGGAAGCGCTGGGGAAGGGGAGCGGTGGGCCCACGCTGACGCGGGCACACGCGGGACCTGACACGGCCACGGCGGGCGCCGGAGGGCGCGACCGCGGGCGGCATGTCTGGACGAAAGGGCCTTCCAGGGGACGGACGCCCCCGCACGGGGATGCCTGACAGAAGCGCTTCGGGAAGGCTTGCTTCACCGGGCGGCGGGCCCGTAAAGCGCCACCCCATGTCGAACCCTTCCGACCTCCTCCACGCGGAGCTGCGCCCCTACCTGCGCGGCTACCCGACGGCCTCCGTATGCGCGGCGATGACGTGGCGGGGCGCGCTGCACGTCGAGGGCCTGCGGGGCAGGGGGACGCCTCCGGCCACGGACGCCCTGTTCTCCCTGGGGTCGCTCACGGAGGTCTTCACGGCGGCGCTGCTGTCGGTGATGACCGAGCGCGGCGACGTGCGGCTCGACGAGCCGCTGGCGAACATGATTCCCCTGTCGCTGCTGAGCGACGAGGTCGCGCGGAGCATCACGCTGGAGCAGCTGGCGACGCACACCTCCGGGATGCCGCACCTGCCGCCGAACCTGGACGCGGCGCCCCGGAACCCGGACGACCCGTTCGGCCACTACTCCGCGGCCCTCTTCGGCGAGTTCCTTCGTGACTACCACCCCCGGCGGCCGCCGCCGCACCCGTCCTCCGAGTCCTTCCTGGGGATGGGCGTGCTCGGCCACGCGCTGTCCCGGCGCATGGCGCTGAACTACGGGCACCTGATGCGGGACGTGCTCTGCAAGCCCATGGGGCTCCTGGACACCACGGCGCGCGTCACGGAGGAGCTGGCCCCGCGCCTGCTGCAGGGCCACACCGCGCGCGGCAAGCCCGTGCCGCCCTGGACCTTCCCGGCGCTGCCGGGTGGGGGCGCGCTGCACTCCACGGTGGGGGACGTGATGCGCTTCCTGGAGACCGGCCTGGGGCGGGGGGAGACGTCCTTCACGAAGGCCCTGTTCCGGATGCAGGCGCCCCGGGTGAAGGCCGGGCCCTTCCAGCGCGGCCTGGGGTGGAACGTGTCCCAGGTGCGCGGGAAGGACGTGGCGTGGCGCTCGTCGGTGATGGGCGGCTACGTGGGCTTCATGGGCCTCAGCGTCGCGGCGGACGCGGCCGTGGTGCTCCTCGCGGACCACGGCTGGTCGCTGTTCGCCGCGCTGCGGGGGCGCGTGCCCCTGGAGGCGCCGGGGCTCGCGCTGATGTCGCGGTTCCTGCCCTGAGACGCGCTCAGGGGATGCTGAAGCGGTAGACCTGGAAGCCGCCCGAGGACGCCATCGCGAAGTCGCGCACGTTGCGCGGGGCGCCGTTCTCGCTGCGCTGGGCGAGCTTGAAGTCGCCGGTGCCGTTGCTGGCCTGGAAGCGGAACTCGTACGAGCCCGGCTCGGTGGGCAGCGGGGCCGCGGACATCTTGGTCACGGCGAGGTTGCCGAAGCCTGGCAGGGGTTCGCCCTCCGGGCGGCGCACGGAGCCGATGGCGCGCAGGAAGGGCGAGCCGCCGGTGAGGATGAGGTACTGGGGGTCGACGGTGCGCGCGGGCTTCGCCGGTGCGGAGGGCGCGGGGGCAGCGGGCTCCTCGGTGGTGCGCGCCGTGCCCTTGGCCGCGCGCTTCGACTTCGACGAAGGCTCCTCGCTGGAGGTGGCGGAGGTGGGCGGCTCTTCCGGTGCGGCCGTGGGTTCAGCGGCTTCGGTTTCGGCTTCGGAGGCCTTTCGCTTCGCGCCACGGCCCGCGGCCTTGCGCGAGGGGGCTTCGGCGGTGGCCGTCTCCGCGGCGGGAGTCGTTCCTTCCTCGGTGCTCGCGGGTGCGGCGTCGGTGGAGCCCGCCTCCGCCTGGGTCGCGGGCGTGGTGGGTTCCGAGGCGCCTTCCGGAGGTGAAGACGCCGGAGCCTCCTGCGGGGCGGGAGTTGCTTCGGCGGAGGCCTTCTTCGCGGAGGAACCCCTGGGCGTCTTCCCCGCACGCTTCGAAGGGGCTTCGCTGGCGCCCGTCTTCGGCTCAGGGGTTTCCGCGGCGGATGCCGCCGGCTCCGCGGTTTGAGTGGACTGCTCGGAGGGTTCCGACGTGGACGCCTTCAGGGGCTCCCCGGCCGACGTGGGCTCCGCCGCGGGGGCCTCCGGAGGCTGTTCAGCGGGCTTCGATTCGGAGGCCTTCGGGCTCTCCTCCGTCGGCGTGGGCTCTAAAGCAGGAGCCTTGGAAGACCGTCCGGAGGCCTTCGACGCGGAGGCCTTCGGGCTTTCCTCCGTAGGCGCGGGCTCTGACACAGGAGCCTTGGAAGACCGTCCGGAGGGCTTCGATTCGGAGGCCTTCGGGCTTTCCTCCGTCGGCGCGGGCTCTGACGCAGGAGCCTTGGAGGACTGTCCGGAGGTCTTCGAGTCGGAAGCCTTCGGGCTCTTTTCGGTCGGCTCGGATTCCACCGTGGAAGCCTTGGAGGCCCGTCCCGCAGCCTTCGATGTGGAAGCCTTCGAAGCTGGTCCGGTCGGCGCTTCCGTTGCCTCGAGTGCGAGAGAGGACTGCGAGGCTGACTTCGAGCTGGCTGCCTTTGCGGCGGAGGCCTTCGGAGCCTGCTTGGCGGATTTCGCGACGGAAGCCTTCGGAGCTTCCGTAACAGGGGCCTTCGGCGTCTGTGCGGCGGACTTCGCAGCAGGCGCCTTCGGAGCCTTGTCGTTGGACTTCGCGGCAGGAGCCTTCGGAGCCTGAGCAGCGGGCCTGGTCGCAGAAGCCTTCGGAGCCTGCGTGGCGGTCTTCGACGCCTGAGCACCGGACCTGGCGGTGGACGCCTTCGGAGCCTGTGCGGCTGGCTTGGTCGCAGGCGCCTTCGGAGCCTGCGCGGACTTCACGGTGGAAGCCTTCGGTGCCTGCGAGGACTTCGCGGTGGATGCCTTCGCGGCGGCCTTCGCGTCAGGCTTTGCCTTGGGGGCCGGTGCCTTCGCCGCGGGCTTCTTCGCCGCCGCGTTCTTCACCGCCTTCGCGGCTTGCTTCAGCTTCGAGGCCGCGGTCTTCAGCGCCTGCGCCACCGGCTTCGCGACCCCGGCCTTCTTCGCCGGGGCGGGAGCCTTGCCCCCGGCGGGACGGCCCCCGGGCTTCGTGGCGGCCTTGCCAGCGGCACTGCGGGACTTGGACGAATCAGGGGAGGCGGAAGGTCGGGTCGGGCGGCGCTGGGCCATAAAGTCATCCTCGGAGGACCCGAGCGGTCGGCGCCGTCGGCCCTCGTCCCCCGATGGCTAGTGCACCCACAGCCGCGCTGCAAGGCACACGTGCGACGCGCGCACCCTTCCTGTCCTCCGGCGACCGCTGGAGCGCAGGCCACGCAAGCAACCGCGACACGTCCCCCTGTCCTGTCGAGAGGACAGGTCCTGTCCTCCCAAGAGGTCAGCGCCCCGGAGCCAGCGCGCCGTCCACGTCCGGAAGTCCTGGGATTTCCACGGAAGCAGGTCCGGCACAGCCATTGCTCAAGGCGGCGGCGGCAGCACGTCTCCCCTCCTGTCCTGAAAGGCATTCCGTGTCCCCCTCCGCACGTCGTTCCACGTCCTTCTCACGTGCCGGCCTCACCGGCCTCGTGACCGCGGCACTGCTGGCCCTGTCCACCGCCTGTGGCGGCCCCCTCGACGAGGCCGCTCCCCTGGATGACTCCTCGCCCTCGCTTGAGACCGCGTCCGCCGCGGTGGAGACCTCCGGCGCGCTCACCATCACCACGTCCATCTCCGTGGTGGACACCTCGCTGGAGCGCGGCCAGACGCTGAGCGCCAGCGTCACCTACAAGAACAACGGCACCACCGCCGTCACCGCGAAGAACATCGTCCTCACGTCGCGCGCCCCGGGGGGCACGCACGCGGGCGGCCCGTTCTACGACCTCACGCCGCGCATCACCAACCGCACCCTCCAGCCGGGCGAGAGCGTGACGCTCACCGCGACGCGCGTGATTGCCTCCGCGGATCCGCTGGGCACCTGGGAGGCCTATCCGACGTGGGAGGACGCCTCCAGCGTCTGGCGCGACGGCTCGGGACTGGCGTTCACGGTGGGCACCGGCGGCGGCACCGGCACGTCCGGCCCGTGGCTCTCCGGCGCCTCCGGCATGGGCGTGGCGTCCGGCGCGTTCGGCACCTGGCGCGGCACGCCCGTGAAGCTCGCCGCCACCTGGGCGGACAACAACAGCGCCTCCGTGAGCCTGGGCCAGCTGTCCTCCGGCGGCGAGTACGCCACCTGGCAGCAGAGCCTGGACATCGCCGTGGGCGCCATCAGCGACACCGAGTCCTGGGCCTCCGCTGCGACGGGCGCGTACGACGCGCGCTGGCGCCAGTCGCTCACCGCGCTGAAGACGAAGTGGGGCACCCGACCGGGCACCGTCTACATCCGCTTCGCCCATGAGATGAACGGCGACTGGTACTCCTGGAAGGTCACCTCCAGCAACGCCACGGCCTTCATCGCCGCGTGGAAGCGCTACCGCGCGCTGCAGAAGGAGATCTTCCCCGCCGCGAAGCTGGTGTTCAGCGTCAACCGCGAGTCCGTGAACTCCGGCATCGACTGGCGCAAGACCTTCCCCGGCGCCGCCTACGTCGACGTGATGAGCGTGGACTACTACAACCAGTACCCCTACGTCGCGACGGTGGCGGACTGGAACAACGCCATCCAGCAGACGGACGGCTACGGCGCGCCCAAGGGCCTGGCGAAGCACCTGGAGTTCGCGAAGAGCGTGGGCCTGCCGCTCGCCATCTCCGAGTGGAGCGGCAACGCGGACAACGGCGACTCGCCCGTCTTCATCGAGCAGATGTTCA
The DNA here is from genome assembly GCF_042231735.1 of Corallococcus exercitus. Lineage (GTDB taxonomy): Bacteria > Myxococcota > Myxococcia > Myxococcales > Myxococcaceae > Corallococcus > Corallococcus exercitus_B. The sequence goes on along the minus strand of NZ_CP102577.1, from coordinate 5,336,708 downwards.
ACTTCTTCAAGGCGAACGGCGGCACCGGCGCCGGCAAGGTCCTCTACGAGTCCCTCTTCAACGTGGACCGGGACAACCGCCGGTGGATCCTCAACCCGACCACCCGCATGCCCAACTCGGCGGCGAAGTACCAGCAGCTCTTCTGAGCCACCCACGCGTTCCTTCCGGGAGTCCAACACATGCGAATGCATTCTTCCGCCCGCCGTCTCCTCGGGCTCTTCTCGCTGTCCCTGCTGGCCGCCTGCAACGGGTTGCCGGAGGAGGGCGAAGAGGGCCTCACCTCCAACACCTCCGGGCTGGCGGTCCCCGCCAACTTCCTCTACCGCCAGGGCGCGCAGCTGTACCTGAACGGCGCGCCGTACCAGATGGTGGGCACCAACGCCTTCACGCTGACGGGCTGTGGCGCGGCGCCCACGGACGCGCAGTTGGACGCGTTCTTCGCGGGTCTGCGGCCCAACAGCCTGGTGCGCACCTGGGCGTTCCGGCCTTCGGGCCTGGACCGCATCCAGAAGGTCGTGGCCGCGGCGGAGAAGTACAACCAGAAGCTCATCCTCACGCTGGCGGACGGCCGCAGCTACTGCGGCGAGTGGGACGGCTACAAGGGCAGCGATGGCAGCGGCAAGTACCCGGTGTGGTACGCCAGCGGCTACAGGACGAACTACGTGCCGTGGGTGCGGCAGGTCGTCACGCAGTTCAAGAACTCCGCGTCGGTGGGCATGTGGGAGCTGCTCAACGAGCCGGGGGATGCGGACAACGCCACCATCAAGGCGTTCTTCAACGACGTGAGCACCACCATCAAGGGCATCGACCCGAACCACCTCGTCAGCTCCGGTTCGTGGGCGCCCTGGGCGTATGGCGGCGAGGCGGGCTTCAAGGACCTCCACGACTTGCCGAACATCGACGTGGGCTCGCTGCATGAGTACGACTACGACTACAACAACGGCAACACCATCGTGTCGCCGCACTTCGCGCCCGCGCTGCGCGCGATGGACGCGCTGAGCAAGCCGCTCATCATCGGCGAGACGGGTATCGCCTCTGGCTCCAGCGGCTGCCGCACGTCGCTCACGGTCCGCCGGGATGCGATGCGCCAGAAGTTCCAGCAATACATCTCCGGCCGGGCGGCGGCGGTGCTCATCTGGAACTGGCAGCCCGTGGCGCCGTCCGGCTGCGAGCTGAGCTACGGCCCCAGCGACCCGATGCTGCCCATGATGAAGGACTTCCCGCTGCCCTCCACGCCGCCTCCGCCCACGGGCAACACCGTGCAGCTCAATGACAACACCGTCGGCACGGGCGCGAACCAGTTCGAGTACACCGGCACCTGGCAGACCGGCACCGGCGCGGAGAAGTTCCAGGGGGATGACCACTACTCCGCCACCACCCACTCCACCTACGTCGTCCGCTTCAATGGCACGCAGGCGAAGCTGTATGGCTCCGTGGCGTCGCACCACGGCATCGCGACCGTGTCCGTGGACAGCGGCGCGGCGGTGGACGTGGACTTCTATTCCGCCACGCGCCAGGACCAGAAGCTGCTCTTCACCAGCGCGGCGCTGACGTCCGGAGCGCACACGCTCACCGTCAAGGTGTCGGGCCGCAAGAACGCCGCGTCCTCTGGCTACACGCTCAACGCGGACCGCGTGGACGTGATGACGGCGACGCAGGGCGACACCACGGCGCCCACCGCGAGCATCACCCAGCCCACCGGCGGCACGGTGGCGGTGGGGAACGTGACGGTGCAGGCGACGGCCAGCGACAACGTTGGCGTGGTGAAGACGGAGCTGTTCGTGGATGGCCAGAAGGTAGGCGAGGACACGACGGCGCCCTATTCCTTCACCTGGGCCGCCACCGCCGGGGCGCACTCGCTGGTGGTGAAGGCGTATGACGCGGCCAACAACGTGGGCTCCAGCACGGCCGTGTCGGTGACGGCGGCGAGCCAGACGACGACCACGGTCCAGCTCAACGACAGCGTGGTGGGCACCGGCCTGGAGCAGTTCGAGTACTCGGGCACCTGGGAGGCGGGCACCGGCACGGGCAAGTTCAAGGGCGATGACCACTTCTCCGCGACGACCAACGCCACCTACGTGGTGCGCTTCAACGGCACGCAGGCGAAGCTGTACGGCTCGGTGGCGTCGCACCACGGCATCGCGTCGGTGTCCATCGACGGGGGCACGGCGGTGGACGTGGACTTCTATTCCGCCACGCGCCAGGAGCAGAAGCTCTTGTGGACCAGCGCGGTGCTGACCGGCGGGACGCACACGCTGACCGTCAAGGTGTCGGGCCGCAAGAACGCGGCGTCGTCCGGGTACACGCTGAACGCGGACCGCGTGGACCTGACGGTGTTCCGCTAGCCGGAGGACCGGGGCCCTTCCCACACGTCATGCTGATAGACTTCATGCCGATGCGCGCGGGAAGGGCCAGGGTCTGGGGTGGAGTGCTGGCGGGCTGGCTGCTCCTGCCGTTCATGTCCGCCCAGGCGTCCGAGGGCTTCGCGGACGACTTCGAGACGGGGACGCTGCTCCCGGAGGACACGCCTCCGGGGCGGTGGGACGACTCGGGGGCGGTGGGCGCCAATACGCTCACCAGCGGGACGGCGGGAGCGCACCGGGGGCGCTATGGGCTCACGGTGGTGGACCGCGCCACGGCGTCGGGCTCCCAGGCCGGCATCAACGCCAACGTGACCCCGCTGGCGTCGGAGGTCCACATGCGCACCTGGCTGCGCATGCGGGCCGTGGGCGCGGTGGGGAGCGTGGTGGTCATGCAGGGGCTGCCAGCGCTGGTGGAGCTGCGCCTGCTGGCACCGGGGCCCGGCTGGGAATTGGCGCTGCGCAACGGGGCGAGCCGGACCTATGTCAGCCTTCACGGTGCGAAGGTGGAGGCGGAGCGCTGGTCCTTGGTCGAGCTGCGCGTCCGGGGACTGGGGACCGCGTCCGCGGAGGCCCGGCTGTGGGTGGATGGCGTCGAGCAGGGCCAGGGGTTGACCGGGCTGGACCTGCGCGATGACGCCAACGTGGTGGACACGGTGGTGGTGGGCGAGCCGTGGAGCGACACGGGCACCTTCACCGGCTCCCTGGATTTCGACGACGTGCGCGTTTCGGACGCGCCCATGGCCAGTCGTCTGGAGTTGCGCCGGCCGGTGATGGAGGGGACGAAGGACTGCCTCGCGGTGGACCTGTCGCTGCACGCGTCCTCCACGGGGGCGCTCGCGCCCGCGCCGTATGACGCCGACGTGGCGTTGGCGGTGCAGGGGGGCGCGGGCGGCTTCCACGCGGAGGCGGACTGCGATTCGCCGGTGACGCGGGTGGTGTTGCCCACGGGAGCTTCCGAGCGCCGCGTGTACTTCCGGCCCCAGGGGACAGCGCGGACGGTGACGTGGGAGGCGTCGCACGCGGACTTCCTTCCCGGGGCGCTGACGGTCGAGGTGGAAGCGCTGCCTTCGGACGACGAGGGCGGCGGGCCGTGGACGACGGACCTGGGGTGCACTTCCGCTCCGGGAGCAGTCCTGGCGTTGCCGGTGCTCGTGGGCGTCTGCCTTCGCCGCAGGCGAGCCAGGTAGGTCATCAGCGGCCGGTCAATCCACCCTGCGACCCGAAGGTCTCCGCAAGGACGCGCCGCTCGCGGAGCGCGGGGGGGGCCGTGACGTGGCGCTGGAGCGGACGCCAAGGTGTGGTCACCGGCGGAGGCGCCCACCTGGAGCCCGGTTTCGCCAAACCTGTCCGACAGTCGGACAGGTTTTCACCGCCCGGGCCGAAGGGCACGCCGGCCCGGCGGTTGGAGAGGACGGTGGGCCTCGCGTCCATGTCAGACCCGTCTGGTTGGATGGGCGAGGCTGGGGCAAGGAGGGCGACGGTGATGGTGCAGGTGGGGCTCGTGGCGTACGTAGAGGAGCAGCTGGAGCGCGATATCTTTCTGGGAAGGCTGCCGAGGAACGGGCAGCTGGGCTCGGAGCAGGTGCTGGCGCGCATCTATGGAGTGTGCCGGGGCACCATCCGCGAGGCACTGCGACGGCTGGCGGCGCGGGGGCTGGTGGTGCAGCGCCCCGGGCGCATCACGCGTGTGGTGGCGCTGGACGAATCACTGACACTGGAGAACCTGGGCCTGGCGCTGCATGACGAGCGCTCCGAGGAGTGCCGGCGGCTCCTGGAGGGCTTCTTCAGCCTCAAGCGGCAGGTGCTGGTGGATCTGCTGGTCGACTGCTGCGCGAAAGCCTCCGAGGCAGTCTTGGACCAATTGGCTGGCGCCTGCTTCAGGCTCAGTGACGTGGCGAAATGGGAGCCCGGGGCGCGGTGCGCGCAGTTGGAATTCGAGTTGCTGCGACTGGCGGCCCAGGCGGCGGACCGTCCAGGGCATCTGCTCCTCATTCAATCGCTACAGCGGGCCTTGCGAGGCAACGCGGCCCGGCTTTTGTCCTTCATGGGTGGCGAGTCGGTGCGCCAGTGGGCCTGGTGCGCGATGCACGCCCTGGGAGAGCGCGACGCGCGGGCGCTCCAGCACCAGCTGCCGGCGTTGATGAAGACGTGCGATGAAGGGGTGCTCGACCGCTTCGCTCCCGCTCCCCAGGAGCATGTGTCCTCCGAAGCTCCGCACGCCCAACAGTGCTTCCTCGGCGACCCCGCCGCAGCCAGTGAGCGCGGTGAGGCGCTTGCGCAACATCCCTGCGTCGAGGAGCGGGACCTCGGCCGCCTCGCGCCAACCGCCTCAGGGCTCACCCCAAGCGAGCCCGAGGAGGCGCGCGCCAGGGAGTGGGACGCTTCGTCTCCGGAGGAGCCGCTCCAGCCCGATCCTCCCGCCACGGGTTCCCGCGGACAAACCCGTGTGACGGTACACAAGGAAGGCGGCTCGCTTCTCGGCACCCGGGGCTTCTTGGGCCGATGGGCTCGGCGCCTCTGGCGCTTCATGACCCATTCTCTGGGGCCACCTCCTTCGTGAACGGATACTCCCCAGCCATGCTTTCCGCGCTGGGCGTATCAACGGACTCCTAGCGACCTGCCTGGCCGCTGGGTGTGAAGCGCAGTCCGGTGACGCCTAGCAGGTGCGTGCTTTGGTGGTCGGTGCTCGACGGCAGCCAGCGTCCGCTCAGTTCCGCGAAGACGTCGAGCTTCGTGGAGAGGGGGAGGCTCGCGCCTGCGGACAGGCCGCCGCCGAACAGCACGGGGCCTCCCACGGCATAGCCATCCAGGGAGAGCGAGAGGGTCACGGGGCCCATGAGTCGCGGGACCTGGGCGCCCAGGCGGAGGGCGGCACCGAAACGGCTTCCAGCCGTGGCGTTGAGTTCGCCAAAGACATACGTCCCGGAGAGTCGTGCACCGGCTTCCAGGCCGGCCCCGGATGTCGGGGACAGCCCGAAGGCGGCCCGCAGTTGCGCGCTGAATGCGAGCGCGGAAAAGAAGGAAGGCTGCGCGGTGGGAGCCGCCGGAAGGACGACGCGCACCTGCTCCGTCTGGCCTGGGCGGACCTTGACCTGGATGGGCGTAAGGCTGGGTCCAACCTCCAGCGTATGGGTCCCGATGGGGACCGGACCCTGCCAGGGCGCCTGTCCCAACCCTCGTCCATCGAGCCATAGCTCCGCTCCGGAGGGGTCGACGTCGATGGACAGCGTGCCCTGGAGGCGACCGCGCAGGCTCTCGAAGAGGGCGACCACGGTGGGCTGCACGCGCTCCGGATCCAGACGGGCGTCCGGGTTGGCTTCGAGCGCCCGCGCGAAAGCGGTCTCCATCTGGGCGTACTGACGGAGCGCCGCGTAGACCTCGCCCTGCACGAGGCGCAGCTGCGCGACGTGCGCTTCGTCGCGGGCCTGCCGGAGCCCTGCTTCGACGTGGACGAGCGCGGCCTCGAAGTCCGCTTCGGAGAGGGATTGAAGCGCGGCCTCCAGGTCGCGGTTCTCCGCGAAGGGGCCCGCGGCGGCGAGCAGCAAGGACATCACTACCTGGGGCGTGCTCATGGACGAAGCTCGATGCGGACCACGGCCTTGATGCCCGGGGCGACGTCCACCTGCCGCTGCTCCGTCTGGAAGCCGTCGCGCGTCACGCGGACGGAGTGCCGTCCTCCGGGGAGGTCGACGGCCAGAGGCGTCGCACCCAGGTGCTTGCCGTCCACGCTGACGTCGGCCCAGACCGTCTTGCCGTCGTGCACCGTCACCACACGCAGTTCGCCGCGAGCCTGCGCCTGTGCGGAGGATTGCTTCGCGCTGGCCGTCAACGACCGTGTCTGGCTCCTGTTCCGGCGGAGCGATGTCTTCGTGGCAGGCCCGGCAAGGCCTGTTGTGCTGCCCGTCTCCTGCTCAATACCGGATGTGCTTCCCGTCGAGGTGTTGGACCCGGTGCGCAGCTCGGGTGTGGGCGTTGTGTCAGCAGCTTTTCGGGCGGCGGTGCCGTCGAGGGCGGAGGAGTCCTCGGGCCCGGTGTCCGCGGCGGCGCCCACGGGCGCGGTTGGCTTGGGGTCGGATGCGGTCACTGCACCGGATACACCGGTGAGCTCCTGCCGGAGCGCCAGCATCCCGAACAACAGCGCACCCACGCCCGCTCCACCGAGCGCCGTCAGGAGGAGCGAACGCCAGCGCTTTCCTCGCACTTCGGGTGGCCGCGCGGGGACAACGGCCGCTGGTTGCTCCACGGTTGCGCGCGCCGCTTCCTCCATCGCCGCCATCAACGTGAGCGCCCCCGCGTGGCGTTGCTCCGGAGCCATCGCGGTGGCCTTCACGAGCACCTCCGCCAGCGGCAATGACAACCAGGGGGCCTGCTCACGGAGCGCCTGCGCCGCGTGCCGGGGGCCTTCGCCCAGCAGCCGGCAGGTGCTCGACGGCGGCAGGCCCGTCAGCATCTCCAGCAACACCAGGCCCAGCGAATACAGGTCCGCGCGCCCGTCCACGGGCTCACCGCGCGCCTGCTCCGGTGCCATGTAGCTGGGCGTGCCCAGCCGCAGGCCGCTGCGGGTGGCCTCGTCTCCCCGGTGCTCCCAGAGGATGCCGAAGTCGAGCAGCGTCGCGCGCCCTCCGGGTGACAGGAAGATGTTGCCGGGCTTGATGTCGCGGTGCACGCACCCACGCTGGTGGATGAAGTCCAAGCCCGCGCACACCTGCCGCGCCAGCGCGAGCACCTCCGGCACGGGCAGCGGTCCCGGCACCGACTTCAGGTAACGGGCGAGTGACATCCCCTCCAGGTGCTTCATCACGATGAAGGGCCGGCCGCGCTCCTGTCCCACCGCGTGGATGGGCGTGATGTGCGGATGCTCCAGCCTCGCCATCGCGCGCGCTTCCCGCTCGAAGCGCGCCACGCTCTCCGGGTCTTCAGACAGCGCTTCGTGCAGCAGCTTGATGGCCACGGTCCGCTCGAGCGCCACGTCCAGCGCCCGGTACACCTGGCCCATGCCGCCCGCGCCCAGCAGTTCCTCCAGCCGCCACTTGCCCTCCAGCAGATCGCCCGTCTTGAGCGGTGGACGCGTCGACGTTCGCGCGGTCCATCCGGCCTCGCCCGCGTGCTGCGTGATGACGGTGCACTCCACGCAAGGCGCGCCCGCGAAGGGAAGGGGCAGCCCACAGGTGGCGCACGGTGAGGGTTGCTTGTGGAGCGCCATGGGCGGCCCTATGTTGCCATAACCCATGGGTGCTTCCTCCACCGAGCCGCTCTCCCCTGGTGCCCTGGCGGAGGGGCGACCTGAACCCCATGGCCCCCGCTTCCGGGTGGTGGTGGAGACAGGCCCCGACGCACGCCGGGACGTCCTCCTCGAAGGCACGCTGCTCGTGGGCACCCAGGTCGAAGGGGGCCTCAAGCTGAGCGACCCGACGGTGTCGCGCGTGCACCTGGAGCTTCAGGCCCGGCCGGAGGGCGTGCGGGTGCGCGACGTGGGCTCGCGCAACGGCACGTGGTCCCTGGGCGTGCGTGTCCACGAGGTGACGGTCGCGAGCGAGGCCCGCTTCACGCTGGGCAAGACGACGCTGCTCGTGCTTCCAGAGGCCAGCGACGAGGCTGGAACTCCCGCGCCCCGCACGTCCTTTGGCCGCGCGCTGGGACAGAGCGCCGCCATGCAGCGCCTCTTCGGCGTGCTGGAGCGCACCGCGCGCTCCGCCTTCTCCGTGCTGCTGCTGGGCGAGACGGGCACCGGCAAGGAGCTGCTCGCGGAGGCGCTGCATCAGGCCTCGCCTCGCGCGGCGAAGCCGTTCGTCATCGTGGACTGCGGCGCGGTGGTGCCGTCGCTCATCGAGAGCGAGCTGTTCGGCCACGCGAAGGGGGCCTTCACCGGGGCGCACGCGGACCGCCAGGGACAGCTCGTGAACGCGCACGGCGGCACGGTGTTCCTGGATGAGGTGGGCGAGCTGCCGCTGGAGCTCCAGCCGAAGCTGCTCCGCGTGCTGGAGTCAGGCACGGTGCGCCGCGTGGGGGACAACGCCGCTCGCGACGTGGACGTGCGCGTGGTGGCCGCCACGCACCGTGACCTGAAGGCGGAGGTCGCGGCGGGCCGCTTCCGCGCGGACCTCTACTACCGGCTGGCGGTGGTGCCGGTGCGCGTTCCCGCCTTGAGGGAACGGGCCGAGGACATCCCCCTGCTGGCGCGGCACGTCTTCGAGCAGGCGGGCCATCCGGACTTCCCGCTGACGGACGCGCTGGTGCAGCGGCTGGTGGGCTACGACTGGCCGGGCAACGTGCGCGAGCTGCGCAACTTCGTGCACCGCGTCCTCGCTGCCGGGGACGTGGAGCTGCCGGACGCGAAGCCGGTGAGCGCCGTCACCGCGACGAAGGACCTGAGCGCGCTCACCTTCAAGGAGGCCAAGGAGCACATGGTGGAGGCCTTCACGCGCGAGTACCTCACCGCGCTGCTCGCGAAGTGCGACAACAACATCTCCGAGGTCGCGCGCACGGCGGGCCTGGCGCGCAGCCACGTCCACGGCCTGCTCCACCGCTACGGGCTGAAGGCCGGAGGCTGACGCCGTCCACCACGCGGAGGGAGCGGAGGAGGCGGGCGCTCTCTCCGCGATGTGCCAGGCCTTGAAGGGCCAACGCCGGACATGCGCTTCACTCCGTCGGTACGCACGGAGGAGGCGAGCCTTCCGCGATGTGTCACGCCTTGATGGGCCAGTGCCTGGGGGCTGTCTGGCAGCGATACTCCGCGCGGCAGGACTGGCGCCGCACCGTGACGGATAGCCCCCCGCTCAGGGAAGCATCAGCCCTCCGGTATGTGGACCTGACGGAAGGACCGGCGACGCGGGACGCTCGGCAGCGATGATCCGCGCGGTAGGACCGATGCTGCCATCGTGACGGGGGGCTGACCCGCGCCGGGAGGATTCAGCCCTTCGTGCGCGTGGACCTTCCGGTGAGCGTGGCGGTGGCGGCCTCGCCTGAGCGGTCCGGCTCCCAGGGCAGCCGTCCGGCGCCGGGCAGGAACGGCGCCACCAGCTCCGCGAGCTCCGGTTGGCCCACCAGCGGTGCCCCGGAGCGCAGCGATTGATCCAACGCCGTCCGTAGCTCCAGCAGGGAAGGGCGCTTCGACGGCGTCTTGGACAACGCCGCCGTCACTGCCTTCTGGAGCCCTGCGGGCACCCCGCCCGGCTTGCGCGGTACGTCCGTCAACACCGCGTCCATCGTGGCGGCCGGCGTGTCCCGTCGCAGCGGCGGCACGCCCGTGAGCAGCTCATGGAGCGTCAATGCCAGACCATGCACGTCCGTCAGCGCATCCAGCGGCTCGGCGCGGAGCTGCTCCGGCGCGGCGTATTCCAGCCGGGCCTTCACCTGTCCGGGCTGGGTTTCGGTGAGCCTTCCCACCCGGCGCGCGATGCCCAGGTCCAGCAGCTTCACCGCTCCGGTGTCGGAGAGCATCACGTTGCCGGGATGGAGGTCGCGGTGGATGAGGCCCAGCGGCTGTCCGTCACGTCCGCGCAACGGATGCAGGTAGGCCAGGCACTCCGCCACGGTCAGCGCGATGCGCACCGCGTGGGGCCACGGCAGGGGGCCCAGCCCGGCGGCGCGGCGCGCGTCCAGGAGCTGCGCCAGCGTGAGGCCGTGCACGTACTCGAACACGAGGAACAGCAGCCCGTCCTGCTGCCCGAAGGCCCGCAGCCTCGCGAGCGCCGGGTGGTGGAGCAGGGTGGAGAGGTGGGCCTCGTCCAGGAACTGCCGCACCCATGCGTCATCACCGGCCACTTCCGGGCGCATCCGCTTGAGCGCCACCAGCCGGTCCGGCCCCACGCCACCCTTCACCTCCGCGAGGAACACCTCCGACATGGCGCCCAGCGCCAGGCGCTTGAGGAGGACGAAGTCATCGAGGCTCGGGCCCTGCGGCATGGGCGCGGACCTTAACAGCCGCGCATGGCACGGAACCTGCCTTGTGCCGTGACGACCCCCCGAGGCACCCCCTCACCCCCGAAAGGCAGACACATGCTCCGCCCCCTGAAGTGGTCGCTCCTCCTGGCCTGTGGCCTCACCGCGTGCGGCGGGCCCGAGCAGGACGCTCCCGAACTGGAAACGCCCGTGCTGGAGGCCGCCGACGTGGAGCAGGCCGCCACCGCGACGCCCAACCCCACGGGCCGCTTCTACATCGTGGGCAAGGACATCGTGGGCCCCAGCGGCAACAAGTTCTATCCGGTGGGCGCCAACCTGGACGGCTGGGACTTCTTCCAGCGCGACACGGAGAACCGCGCGGACGCCGCCGCGAAGTGGGGCTGGAACCTCGTGCGCATCAACGGCGCGCAGCTGGCGCACCCGGAGTACAACACCTTCGGCCTGGTGTCCGGAGACAAGTCGAAGCCGAACTTCGACAAGATCGACCGCATCGTGCAGGCGTTCACGGCGAAGAAGATCGTCGTGATGCTCGAGTTCCACGACAAGGTCTGGAGCGGCGGGAAGACGGACGCCACGAAGCTGGCCCAGACACGGGACGCCTGGGCCGCGCTCGCCCAGAAGTACAAGAACAACACCTACGTCTGGTTCAACCTCCTCAACGAGCCCATCTGGGGCGAGGCCGTGACGGACTACCTGAGCGTGCTGGGGACGCTGCGCGCGGCGGTGCGCAACACGGGCGCGGAGAACGTCGTCGTCATCGACGGCGGCGTGGCGGGACAGGAGTGGAACCGCTGGGGCGTGCCCGGCAACCTCATCCCCACGTACGGGCCGCGACTGGCGGACGGCAAGTGCAACACGCTCTTCTCCATCCACGTCTACAACGCGTGGGCGGAGGCCGGCGGCAGCAACGTGCACACGGCGGAGTTCGTGGCGTACGTGAAGTCGGTGCAGTCCAAGAACCTGGCGCTCATCGTGGGGGAGACGGGCTGGAACAAGACGGACGCGGACGTGCCCCGGCTGAAGGCGGGCAGCATGGTGGCCTTCAACAACGCGCCCACCTACGGGGTGGGCATCATCGGGTGGCACGCGAACCCGAACTGGGATGACACCTTCTTCCTCACCACCTCCGGCCAGTTCCACGCGGTGGACCACTGGACCACGCCCACCAACCTGACGGACTTCGGCAAGGCGCTGTGGAACCTGTCGAAGAAGAAGCCCAGCCTGGGCGCCTTCACCGGCGACTACCGGAACAGCCACTGCGGTTCGGCGAGCTGACTGTCCTGTCCCGTGAACAGCCCCTGTTCACAACACAGGACAGGGGCTTTCAGCGCGCGAGTCCTTCCAGGCTCTCGATGGCGTGGTCGAGGGCCCCCTCGACGGCTTCGTCGATGCCCATGGAATCCTCGCATGGGCGGGCACGGGCATGCTCCGCCCCTTCAGGCCGACAAGCGCTGGTGTGACGCGGCTTCGAGCGGAAGGGTGACGGTGAAGCACGTCCCGTCCTCGGCGCGGCTCGTCACGGAGGCCTTCCCTCCGTGCGCCTCCGCGAGTCCCCTCACCAGGGGCAGGCCCAGCCCCCAGCCCTTCTCCGCGCTCTCCGTGGCGGAGCGGGTGCGGTGGAAGGGCTCGAAGATGGTCTGCAGCTCGCTCGCGGCGATGGGGGTGCCCTGGTTGCGCACCTGGAGCATCACCTGGCTCCCGCTCCGGTCGAGCTGGACTTCAATGGGGGTGCCCGGCGCGCCGTACTTCGCCGCGTTGGAGGCCAGGTTCTCCACGATGCGGCGCAGCGCGAGCGGATCCGCCCGCATCTTGAACGCGCCCTGTGCCCTCAGGACGAAGCGCTCCGGATAGACCGCCGCGAGCTCGTCCAGCGTCTGGGCCACGACCGTGTGGAGGTCGCACTCGCCCAGCTCCAGGCCCACCCGCTTGCCGGCCTTGATGCGGTTGGCGTCCAGCAGGTTCTGGATCATCCGCTCCGCGCGGTCCAGGCTCGACGTCACCCGGGACACGGAGGACTGCACGTTCGGCAGGTCCGCATGGCGCCTGCCCAGCAGCTGCGCGCTCATCTTCGCCGCGGTCAGGGGCGTGCGCAGGTCGTGGGTGAGCGCCGCGACGAACGTGTCCCGGAGGTTCTGCTCCGTCTTCAGCTTCTGGATCTGATCGCGGAGGTTGACCTCCGTCATGATGGAGGCCGTCAGCTCCTTCATCACCGTCAGGTCCTGCGAGCTCCACTCGCGCACCGTGGGCTGGATGCAGCAGAAGGTCCCCAGCACGTGCCCGTCCGGGTTGATCAACGGGAGCACGATGAGCGCGACGATGCCCCAGGGCCCCGTCGAGGGATGGAACTTCAGGAACGGGTCCGCGGGCGCGTTCGAGGAGATGATGGGGTCCCCCTCGAGCGTGTAGCGGCACAGCGACGCGTCGATGGGCAGCGTCCGGGTCTCCCGGAACGGCGAGGGCAGCCCGAAGTCCGCCTTGAAGAACTGCCGCTCCGCGTCCACCAGGGACATGATGGTCAGCGGGACGTTGAGCAGCTGCGCCGCCAGGCGGGCGAGGCGATCAAAGGCCTCCTCCTGCGGCGTGTCCATCAGCCGGGTGTCCCGGATGGCCTGCAGCCGGTTCGGATCCGTGAGGCGGCGGTTGCACCGCTGCGTCCGCCCAAGAGAGACCTCGTCCAACTCACCCAGGAACTTCATGGCGGGGACTTTAGTTCGGGGGGCGGTGGACACGGCACTTCGAGCCCCTGCGCCAGGTCCTCCGTTCGCTGTCCAACCATCTGGGGAAGCCGGGGAATTTCTCCGGACGGATTGACCCGCTTTGCCAGGGCCCGCCCTCTGTGTCTCCCGGACCCTTTTTCCCGGGAGGCTTTCCCCCGCATGCATCCCCCTCGTTCCTCGTCCCGCGCGGCTCTCGCCGCGCTCCTGCTGCTCCTGCCCACCCTGGCCCTGGCCGCGGACCGGGGGGCCTGGGCCCCAGGCGTCGCCTACGCCGTGGGCGACATCGCGTCCTATGGCGGCAAGGGCTACGACTGCCGGCAGTCCCACACGTCCCTGCCAGGCTGGGAGCCGCCCAACGTGCTCGCCCTGTGGCTGGAGCGCACCGGCACTCCGCCCGCGGACACCCAGGCCCCCACCGCCCCCACCGGACTGACGTCCCCCTCCAAGACGTATGAGAGCGTGTCGCTGAGCTGGAGCGCGTCCTCCGACAACGTCGGCGTCACCGGCTACGAGGTCTTCGTCAACAACGGCGCCTCCGCCTCGGCCACCTCCACCGCGACGAGCGCCACCGTGACGGGGCTCGCCGCGAACACCGCCTACACGTTCACCGTGAAGGCGCGCGATGCGGCGGGCAACCGTTCCGCGGCCAGCGCGGCGTTCAGCACCACCACGCCCACGCGCCCCCCGCTCGACACGCAGGCCCCCACGGCGCCCGGCTCCCTGCGCTCCACCGGCGTGACGGCCTCCAGCGTGTCCCTGGCGTTCAACGCGTCCAGCGACAACGTGGGCGTCACCGGCTACGAGATCTTCGTCAACAACGGCACCAGCGCCGCGGCCACCAGCACCACGACGAGCGCCACGGTGACGGGGCTCGCCGCCAACACCACCTACACGTTCACCGCGAAGGCGCGCGACGCGGCGGGCAACCGCTCCTCCGCGAGCAACAGCGTCGCCGTGACGACGGGCAACACGGCGCCCTCCGGAAGCAAGGTGCTGGTCGGCTACTGGCACAACTTCGACAACGGCTCCACCAACATCCGGCTGCGCGACGTGTCGTCCAAGTTCAACGTCATCCAGGTCGCCTTCGCGGAGCCGGTGGTGGGCGCGCCGTCGGGAACCATGGGCTTCACGCCGTACAACGCCACCGTGGCGGAGTTCAAGGCGGACATCGCCGCGCTCAAGGCGCAGGGCCGCAAGGTGCTCATCTCCCTGGGCGGCGCCAACGGCACCATCCACCTGGACGACGCGGCGGCGAAGCAGGCCTTCGTCACCAGCATGCAGGGGCTCATCAGCACGTATGGCTTTGACGGGCTGGACCTGGACCTGGAGGGCGCGTCGCTGGCGCTCAACGGCGGGGACACCGACTTCCGCAACCCCACCACGCCGCGCATCCAGAACCTCATCGCCGGCACCCGGCAGCTGCTCAACGACAACGGGTCAGGCTTCCTGCTGACCATGGCGCCGGAGACGGCCTACGTGCAGGGCGGCTACGCGGCCTACGGCGGCCCGTGGGGCGCGTACCTCCCCGTCATCCACGCGCTGCGCGACCGGCTCACGTACCTGCACGTGCAGCACTACAACACCGGCACCGTGATGGGGCTGGACGGCCGCGCCTACGCGCAGGGCACGCCGGACTTCCACGTGGCCATGGCGGAGATGCTGCTCCAGGGCTTCCCGGTGGGGGGCAACGCGAGCGCCGTCTTCCCCGCGCTCCGGCCGGAGCAGGTGGTCATCGGCTTGCCGTCCTCGCCGCAGGCCGCGGGCGGGGGCTACACGACGCCCGCCAACGTGCAGAAGGCGCTGGACTACCTGATGAAGGGCCAGTCCTTCGGCGGCACCTACGTGCTGCGCCAGGCCGGCGGCTACCCCGGCTTCAAGGGGCTGATGACCTGGTCCATCAACTGGGACAAGTTCACCCACTTCGAGTTCTCCAACAGCCACCGCGCCTACCTGGACACCTACCGGTAGCCGGGTGGAGTGTCACCGTCCACCGGGAACCCACCGGTGGGCGGTGGCGTCAGGCCGCTACCTCGCCGCAGCCGGCCCGGGCGGGCAGGAGAAGGACGCCGGCACGGACCAGAGCTGGGGCCGCAGCGTGTCGTCGAGCGCGCTGAAGTAGACGCGGCTGCCCGAGCGGGTGAACCCCACGGGCGACGAGCCTCCGGGCCCCGGCTGGATGTCCGCCAGCTGTCCCGTCGTCGCCACGGTCCCCCGGGTGAACCAGGGCTCGGTGGCGCCGCCTTCGGGCGAACCGGCGAAGAGGACCACGCCCGTGCCGGTGGCGAAGATGGGGGAGAGGTACTCGTCGCTGCGGCTGAGCTGGCGGAAGAGGTCGCGCGTCCCCGCCGCCGTGCCGTTCGTCACCCACAGCGACACGTCCAGCGGAGAGGGGCCCGGGCTGTTGATGGCCATGGAGAAGTAGAGCGCGTTGCCCGACACGGCCGACATCTGCACGTAGGGCGTCGCGAACTCCTGGTCCGCGTACGGATTGGGCAGGGTGGTGACGAGCGCCTTGCCCCCGCCCGCCAGCGAGAGCCGGTCAATTCTCAGCCGCCGCGTGGTCGCTTGCTCGGACCACACGTAGACGTTGCTTCCCAGCGCCCCGAGCAGCCGCGTGTACTGGCCGAACGCGTCCAGCCGGGCGGTGCCCGCCTCGGCGCCGTTCGTCCTCCACACCTCGTAGTTCGGGCCATCCAGCAAGAGGAATAGCCACTGGTCCCCCGCGCGGCCCACGTCGAGGATGAAGGTGCGGCCCGCGTCCAGCCGCTTGACGGCGGTGGTCCCCGCCAGCATGCCGTCGGTGCGCCACAGCGTGGTGCCCGTGTCCTGCGCGAGGAAGAAGAGCAGCGCGCCACCGACCTTCAGCGTGTTGAAGTCCAGCCCCGAGTCCGCGCCGAAGTCGCGCACCCGCAGCGTCCCCGCCTCCGTCCCATCCGAGCGCCACAGCTCCGTGCGCGAGGGCTCCGTCGCCGTCGCGGTCGTCAGCCGGAAGAACACGAGCCGGCCGTTGACCTCGGTGAGGTGGAGCAGCGCGGAGCCGGCCGCCCCCGGGGTGAGGTCCTCCACGAGCCGCGTCCCGGCCGCCGTCCCGTCACTGACCCACAGCTCCGTGCCGGTGGCCACGGTGTTGAGCAGGAAGAAGACCCGGTTGCCCACCGCGACCATGTCCGACAGCCGGGGGAAGCCCAGCGGTTCCGCCGCGAACGCCCTCACCTGGACGGTGCCCGCCTCCGTGCCGTCGCTGCGCCAGAGCACCGCGCTGCTGTCGCGCAGCTGCGTGGCGAAGTAGAGCGTGCCCTGCACGTCCGTGAGGTTCGTCACCTCGCTGCCCGGGGGCGCGCTGGGAGGAATGACGACGCGCACCCGTGACGCCACCCCGGGGGGACACGCCTGCGCCTCCACCCGCCGCGCGTCCTCCTGCTCCGGGACGCCCCCGCAGCCCGCCAGCGCCAGCCCTACCAGGGCACCCCAATTCCTGACACGCATGCACAGCTCCTTCCGGTCCAAGGCGGCCGGAAGGGTGGGGTGCAAGGCATTGCCTTCCAACGGGCACTGGGAGGAGGTGGGAGTGTCGCCGCTCCCTCCCGGGCCGGGCCTCCCGCGCTAGGTCTTCTTCAGCTTCTCTCCCACCGCGGAGAGCAGCTGGTCGAAGGACTCGGAGAACAGGCGGATGCCGTCCGTGGCCAGCTCGTCGGTGACCGTCTTCATGGAGATGCCCGCCGCCTCCAGCTGGCGCATCGTCGCCTCCGCCGCCGGCAGGTCCTCCTCCAGGCTGGGGCGCACCTTGCCGTGGTCCCGGAACGCGTCGATGGTGGCGGGCGGCATGGTATTCACCGTGTCGCGGCCGATGAGCTCCTCCACGTAGAGCACGTCGCGCAGCTTCGGGCTCTTGGTGCTGGTGCTCGCCCAGAGCACGCGCTGCACCTTCGCGCCCTTCGCCGCGAGCGCCTTCCAGCGCGCGCCGCCGAAGACCTCCTTGAAGGTGCGGTAGGCGAGCTTCGCGTTGGCGATGGCCACCTTGCCGCTCAGCCCCTCCAGCGCCTTCTGCTGCTCGGGCGTGGCGCCCGCCTTCAGCTTCTTCTCAATCTCCTTGTCCACGATGGCGTCGATGCGGCTGATGAAGAACGACGCCACGCTCGCCACGCGGCTCACGTCCCCGCCGGACGCGGCGAACTTCTCCAGGCCGGAGACGTAGGCCTCGGCGATCTCCTTGTAGCGCTCCTGGCTGAAGAGCAGCGTCACGTTGATGTTGATGCCCTCGGCGGTGAGCTGCTCGAAGGCCGGGACGCCGGGCACGGTGCCCGGGACCTTGACCATCACGTTGGGCCGCGCGAGCGTCTTCCACAGCCGCCGCGCCTCCTCCAGCGTGCCCTGCGTGTCCAGCGCCAGCCGGGGGGACACCTCCAGCGACGCGTAGCCGTCCTGGCCCTTCGTCGCGTCGTAGACCGTCTTGAGGAGGTCCGCGGCGCCCTGCACGTCGCGCACGGCCAGCTGCTCGTAGAGGTCGTTGCCGCTGACGCCCTTGCCCTTCGCCGCGTCGAAGAGGTCCTGGTAGTCGTCGCTGCCGGACACGGCCTTCTGGAAGATGGTGGGGTTGGAGGTGAGCCCCTTGAGCCCGTCCTCGTCGATGAACTTCTTCAGCGTGCCCTTCGTGATGTAGCTGCGCTGGAGGTTGTCCACCCAGACGGATTGGCCGAACTCGGCGAGCTGTCGCAGCGGATTCATGGGTTCTCCCGGCGGGGGCACGAGGCTCCCGGATGGCGTTCCTTCAAGTTGCGCATGCCCCGCCCCCCAGGTCCGGCCGGGCGGGCAGGCACTCGCGGATTCTGCCTGGGACGAGGGCCAGCGGGGGGCAACGCTTCTCGCAAGCCGGGGCAGTCAACACAGTAGCGGGGGCACACCCTTTGGCCCCCCAACCCGGAGCGAAACGATGGCGGACACCTTGGCGGACCTCGCGGCGCAGCTGCGCGTGGACAGCATCCGCTGCACCACGGCCGCGGGCTCGGGCCACCCCAGCTCGTCCCTGTCCGCGGCGGACATCCTGGCCGTGCTCTTCCAGAAGTACCTGCGCTTCGACTTCCAGCAGCCCAGGGCCCCCAACAACGACCGCTTCGTGCTCTCCAAGGGGCACGCCTGCCCGGTCCTCTACTCCGCCTTCAAGGCGGCGGGCGCCATCGACGACGCGGAGCTGCTCACCCTGCGCAAGTTCGGCAGCCGCCTGGAGGGCCACCCGAACCCGCACGTGCTGCCGCTCGTGGACGTGGCCACCGGCTCGCTGGGACAGGGGCTTGCGGTGGGCGTGGGCATGGCGCTGGGCGCGCGCCTGGACGGGCTGCCCTTCCGCACGTACGTGCTCATGGGCGACAGCGAGACGGCGGAGGGCTCCGTGTGGGAGGCGTTCGACAAGGCCAGCCACTACGGGCTCGACAACCTGTGCGCCATCATTGACGTGAACCGGCTGGGGCAGAGCCGGGAGACGGAGCTGGGCTGGAACCTGGAGGCCTACGCGGCCCGCGTCCGCGCCTTCGGCTGGAACGCCGTCACCCTGGACGGCCACGACCTGGGCGCCCTCGACCGCGCCTTCGCCGAAGCGCAGGCGAAGAAGGGCCAGCCCACCTGCCTCATCTGCCGGACGCAGAAGGGGCACGGCTCCTCGCTCATCGCGAACCAGGACGGCTGGCACGGCAAGCCGCTGCCGGAGGACAAGGCACAGGACGCCATCCGCGAGCTGGGCGGGGAGCGCCACGTCCGCATCCAGGTGAAGAAGCCGGAGGCGCTGAAGGCCACCGTGGAGGACAGGCCCGCGCCCCTCCAACTGCCCACGTACGAGGTCGGCCAGAAGGAGGCCACGCGCAAGGCGTACGGCGACGCGCTGCTGGCGCTGGGCAACGCGCGGCCGGAGGTGGTGGCGCTGGACGCGGAGGTGTCCAACTCCACGTACGCGAACGAGTTCCAGAAGGCGCACCCGAAGCGCTACTTCGAGATGTTCATCGCGGAGCAGAACATGGTGTCCAGCGCGGTGGGCCTGGGGGTGCTGGGCAAGAAGGTCTTCGTGAGCACCTTCGCGGCCTTCCTCTCACGCGCGTACGACCAGGTCCGCATGGCGGCCATCTCCAACGCCACGGTGCACCTGTGCGGAAGCCACGCGGGCGTGTCCATTGGCGAGGACGGGCCGTCGCAGATGGCGCTGGAGGACCTGGCGATGATGCGCGCGGTGGGCGGCAGCACGGTGCTCTACCCGAGCGACGCCAACCAGACCGCGAAGCTGCTGGCGCAGGTGGTGGAGCGCCAGGGCATCACCTACCTGCGCAGCACGCGCGAGAAGACGCCGGTGCTCTACCCCGCGACGGAGGCCTTCCCCATTGGCGGCAGCAAGGTGCTGCGTCAGTCCGACCACGACGTGGCGACGGTGGTGGGCGCCGGCATCACGCTGCACGAAGCGCTCAAGGCGCATGAGCTGCTGAAGCAGGACGGCATCGCGGTGCGCGTCATCGACCTGTACTCCGTGAAGCCGGTGGACGCGAAGACGCTGCGAAAGGCCGCGCGCGAGACACAAGGGCGGCTCCTGGTGGTGGAGGACCACTGGGCGGAAGGGGGCCTGGCGGACGCGGTGCTGGAGGCCTTCACCGGCGAGCGCGAATCGCTGCCCGCCGTGGTGCGCCTCGCGGTGACGAAGATGCCCGGCTCCGGCAAGCCCGCGGAGCTGCTGGACGCCGCCGGCATCGACGCCGGGCACATCGTGGAGGCCGTCACCGCGTGGGTAGAGGAGACGGCCCGCGGAGGGGACGGCCGGGGAAGGCCGTCCGAGAACGCCTGGGGCCACACGAACGCGTAGCCCGGGCACAGCGACCCCACGGCACCTGTTACGGTCGGCGCCGTCTTCTCGGAGGTCGCCCGCCGGTGCTCCTGGTTTCCCGTCCGTTGCTCCTGCTGTCCCTTCTCCTGCTGGGCACGAACGTCACGGCTCAGGAGCCCTCAAGAGGGCATGAGTTGGTGCAGCGGCGCGTGGCGCTCTCTCAGGCCGCAACTGGCAATCCGGTGGAACTGCACGTTGCTTCGGGCTCCCTCACCGCGCTGGAGTTCGACTCCTCTGTGGACCGCGCGGGTGTGAAGCTTGGGGACGCCAAGGACCGCTTGGAACTGTTCGTGGTCAATGACCGGCTGGTCATGCTCAGGCCCACGAGCGACGTGACAGCGGGCGAGCGCGTCCTGCTGACCGTGCCATTCGCGGACGGCCTGTCACCAGCACGGGCCGTGTTTGCGCTCGTCACGAACGCCACGCAGGTGGATGTGCAGGTCCAGGTGTCCCGGTTGCCGCGCACGGCCGAGGCGGTACAGGCTGAACTGGACGAGGTGCGCGCCGCGTGTGCGGGCAAGGATGCCGAATTGGCTTCGCTTCGGGCACGAAGCGCGGCCACAGGGCCTTCGGGCATGATCTTGGCCGGGACGATGGGCTCTGACGGCGTCCAGGCGAAAGAGCCCACGTTGCAGCCAATGAAGCTCACTGACGGGCTGAAGGCAGAGCGTGTCACCCTCTTCCGAGGGAAAGGGTGGGTCGCGCTCTCGCTTGACGTCACGAATGAAGGGTTGGCGCCCTGGACACCCACGGAGGCCCGGCTGTCCCCAGTCCGTTCCAGTGCCGTCACGGTGACGATGAGAGAGCCGCACGTCGTCCCAGGAGGGCTGGCGCGGGTCGTGGTGGAATTCCGTGGCGAAGACTGGCCCGAAGGCAGTGACCGTCGGGTGGAACTGCGCGACAGCACGGGAGGGCGGCGCCTTCTCATCCCCTCCCTGATGTTCTAGAAGCGCGGGCCATGCTGCTTTTCATTCCCGCCAGCTTGAAGCCCGGGCAGATGGTGGATGGCTGGCGCGTGGTGAAGGCCCTGGGTTCGGGCTCCTTCGGCGCCGTCTACCTCGTGGAGAAGGAAGGCCAGCGTTTCGCGCTGAAGATGGCCATGCACCGCGCCAGCAGTGGAGATGCGGAGCAGTCGGACGCGCGCCTGATGCGGGAGATGGTCTGCCTGGCCCAGGTGAGCGGCCATCCCAACATCGTGCGCACATACGCCCACGGCCGATGGAACGACGCGACCCGGGGCTGGCTCTACGTCGTCGAGGACTACGTGGAGGGCTACACGCTGGGCGAGTGGATGGAGAAGACGCACCCCACGGCGCACGAGGTGGTAGCCCTCTTCGTCAAGCTCGCTTCCGCTCTGGCCCACGTGCACGCGCGGGGCGTCTTCCACCGTGACTTGAAGTTGAGCAACATCCTCGTGCGCGCTTCCGACGGCGAGCCCTTCCTGTTGGACTTCGGCGTGGGCAGTTACGCGCAGGCGCCCGAATTGACTGACTCCCCCCTGCCGCCCGGCACCCGGCGCTACCGCTCCCCCGAAGCCACGAAGTTCCTGCGCGAGCACGGCGAGGAGTCCGAAGCGCGCTATGAGTTCAAGGCCACGGATGACATCTACGCGCTGGGCATCTGCCTCTACGATTTGCTGACGATTGCGCGCCCCTGGAGTGAATCTCCGGCCATGTTTCTGGGGGGCAGGTTGGAATTGCCCGCGCCACATTCGCTCAACCCTCGGGTGCCGGCGGCGCTGGGTGCGGCCGTCCTCCATTTTGTTGCCCGGGACCCGGAGAAGCGGGCCCCCACGGCGGAGGTGATGAAGCGCGAGTTGGCGGCACTGCTGCCCGAGGTGGGAGTCGCGTGGAGGGAGCCCTTCCACGTCCCCAAGGCCCACGTTCAACTCGCCCCCGAAGCGCTGCCCCCCGCGCCGTCACAGGACGAGCCCGCCCCTGCTGCCCGGCGTGGCCTCTCGAACATGCGAGGGGCTTTCATGGTGGGGCTCGCCGTGCTCTTGGGCGGCCTCGTGCTCTGGCGCTTCACGACGCCCTCGGAATCTCCTCCGGCTGCACAGCGAGCGCCGGTAACCCCCTCCTCCGCACGGCAGGAGGCCCCAGCGACGAAGCAACCTGTTTCTCCTCTAGCGCCCGCCACGAAGCCCCCTGAAGTAGCCTCTCCCGTGTCCGCACCCAAGCCGAAGGAAAGTCCTCCCGTGAAGCGCGCTCCCTCGCCCCTCTCATCGCCGCCCGAATCCTCCAGGAAGCCAAAGCCTCTGGCCGTTTCCCAGGGGTGGCCCCCGGCGGAGTGGGGGGGCTTCCTCAAGACGTGCGCGGGCCTGACCGCCGCCGCCGCCCTTCAGATGGGATGCCCGGGAGCCCAGGTGCGTCCTGAATCCGCGGAATGCCCCGAGGCCGCGCGCAAGGCGATGTTCAACAAGAAGAAGGACGGCGGTCTTGGGATGCGGAAGGAGACCACTGTCCCCTTCTGGGTGGACACGCGTCAGAAGGGCATGGGGGACTTTGGGGTCTACCGCGAGGGGCCCGTAACGGGCGAAGTGTATACCGACGAAGTGTCCGCACTCCCCGAAGGCACGCTGCTTTCCGGCTACCTGTGGACGGGGAACAAGGACCGGTTGCTGGCGCGCTACACCGAAGCCCGGCTTCCGAATGGCCAGAGGGTGCCGGTCTGCATCGAATTGGGGGATTCGGATGCACCCGGGTGGCCCACTCTCGAAGAAGAATCCAAGCCGGGCGAGATCGTGACCCGCCGCAATTTGGCCGGCCTCGCAGTCGAACGTTGGCGTTGACGCTCCTGCCGAACGTAACGCCTGTTTACGATTAGGCCCCTGTCCTTCTCACCCGGAGTGAGAGGGGTTTCGGGGAACGTTGAACCCGCCGCGTCGTTCCCCACGGGGGCTGCGAGCCCTACCTTGCACCTTCCTTCGCGCGAACTCCTCTCGCGCGGGTGCAAGGGGTATCCGCATGGCCCATCCATCCAACCCGCCGCTCTCCAGCGGCGTCGTGCTCTTCACGCAGGGGGACACCTCCTACGAATTCTTCCGGGACCTGGGAGTGGGGCGGCTGGGGGAGCGCGTCCTGCTCGCCTTCGTCCGGACGCCTCAGGGATTGGGCGACTGCGTGGTCCTCAAGTGCATTCCCCTGCCGCAAGGAGAAGAGCTGCCCGAAGGCTTCCAGCACACGCGGGCACGGTTGGAGGAGGAGGTGCGGCTCGCGCGCTACCTCCAGCATCCGCGCATCGCTCGCGTCCATGGACTTGTCGAGATGACGCATGGACTGTGTGTGGTGATGGAGAACCTGGAGGGCCTGTCCCTCAACACGCTGCTGTCGGTGGCCCAGGCGCGCGGGCGCTACTTCTCCGAGTCCTTCGTCCTCTATGTGGGCGTGGAGGTCGCGAAGGCGCTGGACTACGCGCACACGCGCACGGATGAAGCGGGCACGCCGCTGGGCATCGTCAACCGTGACGTCAACCCGGGCCGCATCCGCTTGGGGCCGCGCGGTGAAGTGCGGATGACGGACTTCGGCGTGGCCCTCTCCCGGTTGACGGGCCGCGTGGCGACGTCTTTTCCCCGGCCCCAAGGTGAAGTCCTCTACGCCGCGCCCGAGGCGCTGATGGGCGACGCGGTGGATGCGCGGGCTGACCTCTTCTCCCTGGGACTGACGCTGCTGGAGTTCGCCACCGGCCGGCACCTGTACGACCCGGGCCACCTGCTCGCGGTCGGGGTGGAGGCTCGCCTGTCGCGGGAGGAACGGGAGAAGGTGCTGGCGGCGTCCGTGGCCTCCTTGGGGCTGACGCTGCCGCCCTTCGCGGAGGACATCATCCGGTGCGCCATGTCCTACCGTTCCGTGGACGTGGAGCATGCGGCGCAAGGGCTGTCAGTGCCCCTGCGCGACATCCTCCACATGTTGCTACGGCCTGAACCCTCGGAGCGCCTGGCCTCGGCGTCGGAGCTGGAGGGCCTCTTTCGCGCGCGGCTGGCACAGTTGCCATCCTACTCGGGGGAAGACGCGGTGAAGGAGGTTCAGAAGGCTCTCGCGGAAGCGGGGAACCAAATCTGGGACATTGAGGTGCCGGATGATGAGGGCGGAATTGCAGTGCCCATGTTCGCCACGCCCCATCCGGACGGAATTCCGACCGCACCCACGAGTCGAGGAGGCTCACGAAAGCGAGCCACGGCGACGCGCCACCTGGACGAGGTGACGACGGTGCCAGGCCCTGGAGCGCGCCGGGCTGGGAGTCGGCCGCCAACAGTCTGAAGTTGTGCTGCGCGGTCATTCTCTTCACGGGCTGCGCGCAGGCTGTCTCCAGCAGGACCTTGCGCTACTCGCCCCGGGAGTCCGCGAGGGCACGCGCTCCAGGAGCAAATGCCGTCCGCTCCATCGCGAGTTCAGGTGTGCGCACGGATGCCTGGGAGCAACTGCTGACGAACGCGAGGCTGGAAGCACGGGATGAGCAGCCCCTGTCGAGCGGCACGCTCACACCCGCGCAGGCCGTGCGGCTCCTGGGCGTCCTCCTGCGGAAGCCCGTCACGCTGGACACGCTGCCGCCCCGCATGGCCGCGGCTTCATCCTGCGCGAGGTGATGGAGGGAGGCGAAGTCACGCGGCAGGAGCTGTCGCGGCGGGTGGAGCGCTTCACCCGGGAGCAGATCGCGGTGCTGCGACCCGACGGCTATCTGGCGTGGGCACTCACCGGGCGCACCGAGCAGAAGGACTGGTTCGCCGCATCGGGCAAGGTCGATGAGCTCATTGACCAGGCCATCAGGCAGCGTGACATGGTCCGGAGCGCAGGCATCCGCATCGAGTGGCACGTCGCCGAGAAGCATGCAGCGGATTCCATCCGGAAACTGCTGGAGGGAAATGGCATCTCCGAGATTGCCGTCATCCACACTTCAGCACGGCCATTGGTCCCTTGAGAGAAGCACCGCATGACGACCCACGCTGAATCCCAGACCCATCCAGAGACCTACTACGCCGGGGCCTACTGGGGACCGCGACGAGAGTCCCCTGAGTCGTGTGCCCAACGGGCGGCGGTCTTCCTCAACCAGCTGGCTGCATGCGACCCCCTGCTGGCGAACTGGAACAAGATTCCCAAGCCGCGCGGCAAGGGGCGCAAGACGCCCCTCATGCCTCCTGACCTGCCCGCGCTGACAGAAGCGTTCCGGCGTGGCGTCAACCGCGAGCCGGGCGGACCTGCCATCGAGCACTTGGGGCTGATGGTCAGCGCATACAACGATGGTCTTCCCAAGGAACTGGTGTCCGTGGATATGACCTGCGGGAGCTACGCGCAGAACAGCTCCGCCAATGTATGTGTCCTGTCACTTCCGTCGAAGGGGGAGAGCGCGGAGCGCCTCCTCACGGCATCCGTGCTGACGGACGTGACGCGCAGCATGGCGCTGGCCTGGGAACCCGACTGGGCAGTGGCACTGTCCCACGCGCATCGGGACCTACAGGATGGGGAAGACAAGGCCGACCCGTGGCTCGGCTGGGTGACCTACCTCCCCAGCCAGCGGGGCACGGTGCCACCACTGCCCGCCCCCGTACGCATCGAGCCCGTGGAGGACCGGGGCACGTTGATCATCCTGACCCCCGAGCGCTTCACGGTGGCCAACCCCGAGCACCTCGCACTGGCGCGGCAGGTGCGTGAGCTGCTGGCCCGAGCAGGGCTCATGCGGTCCGCGGCGTCCTGACTCACGAGCCGACGAAGGGCGCCTGTTGAACTGGACTCAGGGCTGCGGCGCCAGCCGTTCGGCCGCGCGCGCCGCGCCCATGGACCGCGCGTAGTCCAGCGCGGTGCGCTTGTCCGCGTCCCGGGCCTTCGCGTTCGCGCCGTTCTGGATGAGCAGCTCCATCATCTCCAGCTTGTCGAACATGGCCGCGAACATGAGCGGCGTGCGGCCATCCGGGCCCGTGCCGTCCACGTTCGCGCCCGCGTTCAGGAGCACCGTGGCGATGTCCAGGTTGCCCTTGAACGCCGCGCCGGCCAGGGGCGTCTGCCCGGCGTCGTTGGGCTGCTCCGGGTCCGCCCCGCGCTCCAGCAAGAGGCGCGTGGCCTCCACGTGGCCGTGGTAGCTGGCCAGCATCAGGAGCGAGTCCCCCCGCTCGTTGCGCACCCCCACGGGAAGCCCCGCGTCGAGCATCTCGCGCAGCTTCCCGGCGTCTCCCGCGCGGACCAGCGTGAAGGCGCCCCTCACGAAATCCATCAGGGCGGCGTCCTCGGCGGAGGGCGGAGCGGCGTTCTTGTCGTTCGGGGGGCTCATGGTCGGTGTTCCTTCCTAGCGAGCACGGCGCTTCTGCTGGACGGCGGTGGCGATGCGCGAACCATACTCCTCGTCCGCCGCGCGGAAGTGGGCGATGGCCCGGGTGATGATGTCTTCACGACGCACCTGCGCCAGGCTGCCGGAGAGGTTCTCCACCAGGCGCGCCTTCGCCGCCTCGTCCATCAGCCGGTAGAGGGCGCCGGCCTGCACGAAGTCGTTGTCTTCCGCGTGCTTGCCGTGGACGAAGGTGCCCGTCATGCCGCTCACCGCGTAGCCCGTGCCCGGGGACTCGTCCGTCTGGGCGGGGCCGTCGAAGCTGTTGGGCGCGTAGTTGGGGCCGCGGCCGCCGTTGCCGTCGAAGCGCATGGCGCCGTCACGGCCGTAGTTGCGCGCGCCGCCCTTCACGCCCCTGGGCGCGTTCACCGGCAGCTGCGTGCTGTTGATGCCCAGCCGGTAGCGGTGCGCGTCGCCGTAGGCGAACAGGCGCGCCTGGAGCATCCGGTCCGGGGACGGGCCGATGCCGGGCACGAAGTGCGACGGGTCCAGGGCCGCCTGCTCCACCTCCGCGAAGAAGTTCTCCGGGTTGCGGTTCAGCGTGAGCCTGCCCACCTCCATCAGCGGGTAGTCCTGGTGCGGCCACACCTTCGTGAGGTCGAACGGGTTGAAGCGGTAGTCCGCCGCGTCCGCCTCCGGCATCACCTGCACCTTGAGCGTCCACGAGGGGAACTCGCCCCGGTCGATGGCCTGGTACAGGTCTCGCTGGTGGTGCTGCGGGTCCTTGCCGCCCACGGCTTCCGCCTCCGGGGTGGTGAGGGTGCGGATGCCCTGGTCCGTCTTGAAGTGGAACTTCACCCAGAAGCGCTCGCCCTTCGCGTTCACCCACTGGAAGGTGTGCGAGCCGAAGCCATCCATGTGCCGCAGCGTCGCGGGGATGCCGCGGTCACCGAAGAGCCAGGTGAACTGGTGCGTGGCCTCCGGCGAGTGGGAGAAGAAGTCCCAGACGTTGTCCGGCTCCTGGCAGTTCGTGTACGGGTCGTACTTCTGCGAGTGGATGAAGTCCGGGAACTTGATGCCGTCCCGCAGGAAGAACACCGGCGTGTTGTTGCCCACGAGGTCCCAGTTGCCGTCCTCCGTGTAGAAGCGCACCGCGAAGCCGCGAGGGTCGCGGGCGGTGTCCGGCGCGCCCTTGGAGCCCGCCACGGTGGAGAAGCGCAGGAAGGCCTCCGTCTGCTTGCCCACCGCGCTGAAGACCTTCATGCGGGTGAAGCGGGTGAGGTCCTGCGTCACCTCGAAGGTGCCGTAGGCGCCGGAGCCCACCGCGTGCACCACGCGCTCCGGGATGCGCTCGCGGTTGAAGCGGGCCAGCTTCTCCAGCAGGTGGTGGTCCTGCAGCAGCACCGGGCCGCTGGGGCCGGCCGTCTGCGAGTGCTGGTTGTCGGAGACCGGGGCTCCCGCTTCGGTCGTCAGGGTGGGGCGCTGGGACATGGCCGCTTTCCTTTGCGTGAGGCTTCAGGGGCACTTCAACGCGGGGAAAGGTAGAGAGGTCCCCCTGATTGGGCCAAGACATCGTTTGGATGGGAGTGATAGGCAGGGGTTATCGGTTCCAGGGAGGACCATGGCCTCGCTCAACGACATCACCCTGCGGCAGCTGGAGTACCTGGTGGCGGTGGCGGAGACGCTGGGCTTCCGGCGGGCGGCCGAGCGGTGCCACGTCTCCCAGCCGGCCCTGAGCGCGCAGATTCAGCAGCTGGAGTCGGTGCTCGGCGTGAAGCTCTTCGAGCGGGACGCGCGCCGGGTGATGCTCACGCCGCAGGGCACGGAGCTGGTGGCGCGGGCGCGGCGGGTGCTCGCGGAGGCGGAGGACATCCTCAAGGCGGCGGCGCGGATGGGGGACCCCTTCGCGGGGCCGCTGTACCTGGGGGCCATCCCCACGGTGGCGCCCTACGTGCTGCCGGAGGTGGTGCCCGCGCTGGTGAAGCACTACCCGAAGCTCCAGCTGCGGCTGCGCGAGGAGAAGACGGCGCTCCTGATGCGCGACATGGACGAGGGCCGGCTGGACGCGGCGGTGCTCGCGCTGGACGCGGAGCTGGGGCGCCAGGTGGAGCACGCGGTCATCGCGGAGGACCCCTTCGTCGTCGCGGCGCCGCCGGGGCATCCGCTGGAGAAGAAGAAGCAGGTGCGGCTGGCCGACCTGGACGACGAGGACGTGCTGCTGCTGGAGGACGGGCACTGCTTCCGCAGCCAGACGCTGGCCCTGTGCACGCGCGTGGGCGCGCGCGAGGTGGACTTCCGCGCCACCAGCCTGACGACGCTCGCGCAGATGGTGATGGCGTCGGGCAGCGTCACGCTGCTGCCCCAACTCGCGGTGCGCATGGAGAACCGGCAGGGGCAGCTGGTGGTGCGGCCCTTCGCGCCGCCGGAGCCCGGACGGACGCTCGTGCTGGCGTGGCGTCCCGGGCACCCGAGGGCGGAAGCGCTGCGCACCATCGCGGGGACGCTGCGCTCCGTGTGGCCCGGCGGCCCGAGGTCCCGGGCCGCTCCGAGCGCATCCCGCTAGCGGCCGCTCTCCTCCTTGGGGCCGGTCCGCTCAGGCGCGTTCGCGCCGGGCTCCTTCTGCCCGCCGTGCGTGCCGTAGTTCTCCGGGCCCCGGTTGCGGGGATAGACGTCGTTGTCGTCCCGGCGGGGGCGGCCCTGGCCTGACTCATCCCCCGAGTCGGCCTTGCGCTGGCGCAGCTCCTCTTCCTTCGCGTTCAGGTCGACCTTCTTCTCCGCATCCTCGTTCATCGCCATGTCCTCACCTCCAGTCCGGACGATGGGGACGCGGGCGGCGGCTGGCCGCCGGGGGACGCCGGGCCGGCTGGCGGGGAGGAGGGCGGAAGGGGGCCCTGGGGCCGCTCCCTCCTCCTTCAGCGCAGCGGCTGCTCCGCCGTGACGATGCCGTCCGCGTCCGCGTAGAGGTGGTGGCCGGGAATGAAGGTGACGCCCGCGAAGCGCACCTCCACGTCGCGCTGGCCCTCGTTGCGCTTGCCGCTCTTGAGCGGGTGCGTGCCCAGCGCCTTCACGCCGATGGCGGTGCGGCCCACCTCCTCCGCGTCGCGGATGCAGCCGTTCACCACCACGCCCGCCCAGCCATTCTTCTGGCCCAGCGCCGCCAGCACGTCGCCCACCAGCGCGCAGCGGCGGCTGCCTCCGCCATCCACCACCAGCACGCGGCCCTGGCCGGGCTCCTCCAAGGCCTTGCGCACCAGGGAGTTGTCCTCCGGCGCGCGCACCGTGCTGATGGGGCCGGAGAAGCTCCGGCGCCCGCCGTAGTCCTGGAATCCAGGCTCGGCCACCTGGAAGTGCGGAGTTCCCGCGTGGGCGTCACAGAGGTCGGCGGTCTTGGCGTCAGGGGTGTCACTCATGAACCGCAGGATGCACGCGCCGGCCGGGTGTGGCTGTGATTGAGCGTGCGGGTCCGTCTGTCTTGACCGTTCATTGTTCAAAATCCTATCGTCACCACCTTCCTGAGGGGGAAGTCCATGCAAATGCTGAAGTGGTTCGTGGGAGCGATTGCGCTGCTGGCGGTCGCGTGTGGTGAGGTCTCCGAGACGTCCACGCCGGTGCTTCGCGACGGCGAGGGGCTGCTGGAGCTGCCGCTGGTGTCGACGTCGGCGGGGCGCAGCTACAAGCTGGTGGGGGCGACGTTCGACATCACGGGCCCGCAGAACGCCACCATCACGGATACGTCCGCGGAGTCGGTGAGCCTGCCGCTCACGGCCGGAACGTACTCCATCCAGATGAACGGTGACTGGCACGTGGAGCGCACGGACGCCCCGGGCGTCGCGGTGCAGGCCACGCTGGTGTCGCCGAACCCGATGACGTTCACGCTGGGCGAGGGCGAGACGCGCCCGGTGCGCTTCCTGTTCAAGGTGCCGGAGGACGGCAACGCGAACGTGGGCATCGGCGTGGACTCTGGCGGTTGGATTGCCGGCACCCTCCAGTTCGCGCCCCGCCCGCCGCCTTCGTCCGGCTCGCCGGACCTCTTCTACGAGCTGGCCGGCAAGAGCATTCCGTTCGCCATCAGCTTCGAGTCCGCGATCGTCACGCGCTCGACGGAGTTCGGCCGCAAGCGGGTCACCATCGATACCGCGCCCGTGACCGTCCAGTTCGGTGGCGCCACCGGCTCGGCCTTCCAGCAGCAGTTCGTCGCCGCGCTCCAGGGCCAGGTGCTGCACCTCCGCATCGAGTCCTCCGGTCCGTCCAACCCCTTCGTGGAGCCCATCCGCCTGGAGAACCTGGAGCGGGGCATGTCCTTCGAGCTCGAGCCCTCGCAGCTCTCCCTGGGCCTGGACGCGGACGGCTACGCGCTCCTGCAGCCCACGGCGTTCAACGGCGGGTTCGCGGAGCTCTCCTCCAGCAACGCGGGGAGCATCTCCGGTCCGCTGAGCGACGGCACCTTCGCGCCGCGCTAGCACCCACCGGCGTGCTCAAGGCCGGATGGCGACCTTGAGCACGCCGTCCTTGCGCTGGCTGAACAGCTCATACGCGTCGCGGATGTCCTCGAGCGCGAAGCGGTGGGTGAAGAGCGGCGTCAAGTCCACGCGCTTCGCCCGCACCACCTCCATCAGGCGCCGCATGCGCTCCTTGCCGCCCGGGCAGAGCGTGGTGACGATGCGGTGGTCCCCCAGTCCGGCGGCGAAGGCGTCGTAGGGCAGCTGGAGCTTCCCGGAGTACACGCCCAGGCTGGACAGCGTGCCGCCGGGGTTGAGCGTGCGCAGGGCGCTCTCGAAGGTCTGCTGCGTGCCCAGCGCCTCGATGGCCACGTCCACGCCGCCGCCGGTGAGCCGCTTCACCTCCGCCACCACGTCCTGGTGGCGGAAGTCGAGCACCACGTCCGCGCCCAGCTTGCGCGCCATGGCCAGGCGCGCCTCGTCCCCGTCCACGCCAATCACCAGCGACGCGCCCATGAGCCGCGCCCCCACGGTGGCGCACAGGCCGATGGGCCCCTGCGCGAACACCACCACCGCGTCGCCAATCCTCACGCCGCCGGACTCCGCGCCGCTGAAGCCCGTGGACGCGATGTCCGCCAGCAGCAGCACCTGCTCGTCCAGCAGTTCGTCCGGGATGGGGGCCAGGTTCGCCTGCGCGAACGGCACGCGCACGTACTCCGCCTGCGCGCCGTTCAGCGTGTTGCCCAGCCGCCAGCCGCCCATGGCCTCCAGGCCTTCTCCGTGGCCGCACTGGGCCGCGTGCCCGGAGAGGCAGCCCCGGCACTGGCCGCACGGCGTGATGGCGCCCACCAGCACGCGCTGCCCCACCTGGTAGCCCGTCACGCCCGGCCCCAGCTCGTCGATGACGCCCACCATCTCATGGCCCACGGTGAGGCCCGGCTTCACCGGGTACTCGCCGCGCAGGATGTGCACGTCGGTGCCGCAAATGGTGGTGAGCGTCACCCGGACGACGGCCTCGCCCGCGCCCGCCTTCGGCTTCTCCACCTCCTCCACGCCCACCTTCTGGGTGCCCCGGAACACGGTTGCCTTCATGGCTCACCTCGTCTGTCTTCAGGCGCGCGGCATGCGCACCGTGACCGCGGGCCGGTCGCTGCGGGCCATCACCTGCTGCGCCACCGAGCCCAGCACCGCGCGGCTCACGCCGGTGCGGCCGTGCGTGCCCAGGCACAGCAGGTCCACGCAGTAGCGCTCCGCGGCCTGGGTGATGACGCCGGCCACGTCGTCGCCCGTCAGCACCGACAGCTCCACCTTGTGCAGCCCCTCCTGCTCCGTCGGCGGCACCCGCAGCTCCAGCTGGCGCCGGGCGGCCTGGACGGCCTCGGGCGACGCGTTGGCGGGCTCCACGTGCAGCAGGTGCACGGTCCCCCCGGGCGGCGTGAGCGCGAAGGCGTAGGCGACGGCGCGGTCCCCCGGCTCCGTGAAGTCGGTGGTGGCCAGCACCGCGCGCACCCGGGGCGGCTCCTCCGCCATGCCCTGCTCGGCCGTGAGCACCGGCACGCTCACCACGGACATGGAGGCCAGCCGCCGCGCGTGCTGCGACACGCTCCACAGCCGCGCGAGCGCCTTGCGGTGGTGCGTGCCCACCACCAGCAGGTCCACGTGCTCCTCGGCGGCCAGCGCGACCAGGTGGTCCGCGACGCGGCCCAGCCCCGGCTCCAGCCGCGACCGCACCGTCACGCCGGGCATGCGCAGCGGCTCCAGCAGCGCGTCCGACTCCCGCTCCAGCGCCTCCCGCAGCTCCAGCGACACGTCCTTGTAGCTGCGCGGATGCACCAGCCCCAGCCGCTTCGCCT
The DNA here is from genome assembly GCF_042231735.1 of Corallococcus exercitus. Taxonomy (GTDB): domain Bacteria; phylum Myxococcota; class Myxococcia; order Myxococcales; family Myxococcaceae; genus Corallococcus; species Corallococcus exercitus_B. The sequence continues at coordinate 5,304,323 of NZ_CP102577.1, read as the reverse complement.
CCTCGGAGACCCAGAAGATGCGGCCGCCCACCACCTCCAGCGGCCCGAAGTGGGAGAGCGCCTTCACCCAGTCCCGCGCGACCTCGAAGGGGCGCGAGCGGTCCACGCCCACCATCACCCGCAGGGGGCCCCCGCCGCGCGCCCAGGCCTCCAGCGCTCCGCCTTCGCGGACCACCAGGAAGGGCGTCGTCAGCGTCTGCGCCAGCCGGTCGACCGTGCCCCCCAGGCCCAGGAAGGGCGTCTCCTCGCGCGGCGCCGCGGTCACCACCAGCCTCAGGTCGCGCTCCGTCACCAGCCCGCTCAGCGCCTTCTCCACTTCGCCTGTCCGCACGACGGGTTCGACGCCCACGCCGGACAGCGCCTCCAGCCTCCGCGCTTCTTCCTGGAGCGTGGTCTCCACGGCCTCGTGGGCGCGCTCCCCGAAGGTCCGCGCCACGTTGGCCGGCAGCACATGCACCAGCAGCAGCGCGGCGTCCATGCGCCGGGCGAGCAGGGCCGCCGTCTCGCATGCGCGCCGGGAGGCATCCGAGAAATTGGTGGTGCACGCGATGTTCATGTCGGGCTCCCCTGTCCTGAACGTAGTCACCCCGTCGCGTGTCCCTCCCTGGAGGAAGGGAGGAGCCGCGGCGCGCGCCAGGCCGCTCGCGGTTTCCCGCGCCCATGGGAGCAGGACGCATTGCCGGGCCCCGCGTCGGACCCCAGGTTCTCACAGGGGTGTCATGCGGATCCCTGTTCCGGTCAGTCGCCTGCCCTGGCCCCTGGTGGCCGCGCGCGCCCGTCCAGGCCGTCCACTCCGGCTCGCGCGGGTGCTCGCGAGGTCCGTGCCCGTCGCGAGCGGGTTCGCCGTCCTGGTGGGCGCGCTCATGCTGCTCGGCCAGGCCCTGCCATTCCCGGAGCCCGTCCCGGCGGACGAAAGCCTTGCGTCCACCGGCGAGGCCTGGGGCCTCGTCGCGGCGGGGGGCGGGCTCTGGCTGCTTCATGCCGAAGCGGCGCGCGGATGGCGGCGGCGCACGGTGGGGTGGACCCTGGCGACGGTGACCGTCCTCCTGGGCGTCGCGGGGCTCATCCGTCATGCCACGGGAAGCGAGGTGGGCCTGCTGCTCACGGGGCTGTCGCTCGGGATGCTGCATGTCCGCACGCGCCAGGGGTGGCACCCCGCGCGGTGGCTGGCCTCCGGTGCCCTGCTGCTCGCGGCCTGGCGCCTCATCAGCGGGCTGTACCAGGAGCACTGGTTCGGGCTGGCGCCGCTGCACGTGGCGGAGGGGCCCCCCTCGCCGCTGGGGCTCCCCATGGCGCTCGCCCTGCTGCTGCTGTCGGTGGGCGTCCTCTCCATCCATCCAGAGCGGGGACTGATGCACGCGCTGCTGCGGGACGACCTGGGAGGCCAGTCGGCGCGGCGGCTCCTGCTCGCGGTCCTGTTCATCGTTCCCGTGGCGGGCGCCATCCGGCTCCTGGGAGAGCGGCTGGGGCTCTACGGGACGGCGGCGGGCACCACGTTCTTCGTGCTCCTGACCATGACGGCCATCCTCGCCGTGTCCCTCTGGAACGCGAACACCCTCTCGCGGCTGGACGCGAGCCGGCGGCGGGCGGAGCAGTCGCTGCGGCTGTCGGAGGCGCGCTTCAGCGGCATCGTCACGAATGCCGCGGACGCCGTCATCTCCATCGACCAGGCGCAGCGCATCGTCCTGTTCAACCGGAGCGCCGAGCGCATCTTCGGCTATTCCGCGCAGGAGGCCCTGGGGCAGCCGCTCGACCTGCTCCTGCCCGAAAGCCTGCCGGCGCTCCACGCGCGGCACGTGCGCCACTTCGCGCAGGGACTGGAGACGTCCCGGCACATGGGCGAGCGGCTGCCCATCCTCGGCCGGCGCAAGGCCGGGGAGCCGTTCCCCGCGGAGGCCAGCATCTCCAAGCTGGACGTGGAGGGCACCCGGCTGCTCACCGTCATCCTGCGCGACATCAGCGAGCGCCGGAAGGCGGAGGACGAGCTGCGCCTGAGCGAGGAGCGCTTCCGGACCGCGTTCGAGGGGGCACCCGTCGGCATGGCGCTGGTGGACCTGCGGGGCCGCTTCCTCCACGTCAACGCGGCGCTCTGCGACCTCGTCGGCTACTCCCGCGAGGAGCTGCTCCACCGGTCGTTCCAGGACCTCACCGTGCCGGAGGACCTGGCCGTGGACCAGGAGAACGCCGCGCGGATGCGCCGCGGTGAAATCGACTCCTTCCAGCGGGAGAAGCACTACGTGCGCAAGGACGGCCGGCGCATCGCCCTCATCGTCTGGGGTGCGGTGGTGCGCGACGCGCGGGGAAGACCCATCCACTTCGTCTCGCAGATGCAGGACATCACGGCGCGCCAGGAGCTGGAGCAGGCGTCGCGCTTCCTGGCGGACGTGGGACCGCGGCTCGCGGAGTCGCTGGCGTCCCGGACGACGCTGGCCACCGTGACGACGCTCGCCGTGCCGGCGCTGGCGGATGGGTGCGTGGTGGCCAGCCTGGACGCGGACGGGCGCATCCAGCGGGTGGAGAGCGCGGCCGAGGATCCGCGGACGGCGGCGCGGCTGAAGTCGCTGACCACGGCGTACGGGCCGAACCCCTTCCCCCCGGCGGGCATCGTCGCCTTCGTGCTGCGCACGGGCCAGCCGGTGCTGCTGCCGGAGGTCCCGCCAGAGGTGCTCGAAACGTCCGCGCTGAACGCCGAGCACCTGGAGCAGCTGCGCCTGCTGGAGCTCCAGTCGCTCATCATCGTGCCGCTGCGCAGCCGGGGGCGGAACCTGGGGGCCCTCATCCTCGCGACGTACGGCTCCGGGCGCCGCTACGGGGCCCGGGACCTGGACCTGGCCGAGGAGCTGGCCCGCCGCGCCGCGCTCGCCCTGGACAACGCCCGCCTGTTCGAGAGGTCCCGGCAGGCGAGCCGCATGCGCGACGAGGTCCTGCGCATCGTGGCCCACGACCTGCGCGCCCCGCTCAACGTCATCCAGCTCAGCGCCGGGATGCTGGAGAAGGGCCTGCCTCCCGGCAATGGCACCCGGCGGCACCTGGACACCCTCCAGCGGTCGGTCCAGCGGGCGAACCGGCTCATCCAGGACCTGCTGGACGTGGCGCGGATGGAGGGGGGCGTCCTGTCGGTGGAGCGGGAGCCCCTGGGGGTGGCGCCGCTCGTCCAGGAAGCCGTGGAGCAATACCGCGCGCTCGCGGAGGCGAAGCCCCTGCGGCTGGTGGCCCACGTGCCGGAGGACCTGCCCTGCGTCCTGGCGGACCGGGAGCGGGTGCTGCAGATCCTCTCCAACCTGCTGGGCAACGCGTTCAAGTTCACGCCCGAGGGAGGCTGCATCGCCCTGCGCGTCCTGCCGGAGGGAGGACAGGTCCGCTTCGAGGTGAGCGACACGGGCCCCGGCATCCCCGCGGAGGACCTGCCGCACATCTTCGAGCGCTTCTGGCAGGCCGGGCCCAAGCGCAGGGAGGGCGCGGGGCTGGGGCTCGCCATCGTGAAGGGGTTGGTGGCGGCCCATGGCGGGCAGGTGGGCGTGGAGAGCACGCCCGGCGCGGGGAGCACGTTCTCCTTCACGCTGCCCGCGGGCTGGTCCGCCGGGGTGCACGCCGGGGCGCACATCTGACGCGTGCCTACCCGCGCAAGGCGGCCTCCAGCAGCACCCGCCGCTCCGCCGCCGCGATGACCCTTCGCGTGGCGCCGACGGCCGCGGGGTCCACGGACACGGAGGTGATGCCCGCGCGGACCAGGTGCTCCGCGAAGGCGGGGCGGTTGGAGGGGGCCTGGCCGCACAGGGAGGACGTGATGCCCGCGGCGTGGCAGGCCCGGATGATGCGGACGATGGCGTCCAGCACCGCCGCGTCCTCCTCGTCGAAGAGCTCCGCGCACAGCTCCGAGTCCCGGTCCACGCCGAGCATGAGCTGCGTCAGGTCATTGGACCCGATGGAGACGCCGCGGATGCCCATGCGCGCGTACTCGGGGATGCGGTAGACGACGGAGGGCACCTCCGCCATCACCCAGCGCTCCAGCCCGCGCTGCCGTCCCAGCGGGCTTGCGTCCACGGCCTCCAGGCACGCCTCCAGCTCCCACTTCGTCCTGACGAAGGGAATCATCAGGTGGAGGTTGGGCGTCTCCTCGCGCACGCGGGCGAGCGCCTCCAGCTCCAGCCGGAACACCTCGGGCTCGCGCAGGTAGCGGTAGCAGCCCCGGAAGCCAATCATGGGGTTGGACTCGGTGGCCTCGAAGTCGCTTCCGCCCTCCAGCCCCCGGAACTCGTTCGTGCGGAAGTCCGTGGTCCGGTACACCACCGGGCGGCCCCGGAAGGCGCGGGTGATGGACAGCAGCGCGCCGGACATCCGCTCGACGAACTCGCGGCCCCTGCCCTCGGTGATGAGCTTTCGCGGGTGCACGCCGCCCAGGGCCTCGGTGAGCATGAACTCCGCCCTCAGCAGTCCCACGCCGTCCACCGGGAGCGCCGCCGCCTCCTCGGCTTGCCCTGGCAGGGCCAGGTTCACGTACAGCCGCGTGCCCAGCGCTTCCGGCGCGGCGGCTTCGCGCCGCAGCGGCGCGCCTGCTGTTGCCCGCGGTCCCGCCTCGGCGCCGGACGGCACCGCCGGGGCGCGGCCCTCTCGCACGGTGCCGGTGGCGCCATCCACGGTGACCTCCTCCCCGTCGCGCAGGACCTTCGTGGCGGTGCGCGTGCCCACCACGCAGGGCTTGCGCAGCTCGCGGCTGACGATGGCCGCGTGGCACGTCATGCCGCCACTGTCGGTGACGACCGCCGCCGCGCGCCGCAGCGCGGGCACCCAGTCCGGGGACGTCATGGGCGCCACCAGGATTTCCCCCGCCTCCAGCCGCGAGCCCTCCCGCGCCTCACGCAGCACGCGCACGCGGCCGGACACGGTGCCGGGGGACGCGCCCAGCCCGGACACGAGCGGCCTTCCCGGGGAGGCCACGGGGCCAGGCTCGCTGGGAGCCTCGCCGGGGGCCGCGCCCACGGTCGTCACCGGACGCGACTGGACCAGGTAGAACCGGCCGTCCTGCTCCGCCCATTCGATGTCCTGGGGCGCGCCGTAGAGCCGCTCCACGCGCAGCCCCAGCCGCGCCAGCTCCAGCACCTCCGCGTCCGTGAGGACGCGGGCCCGGGCGCGCTCCGGCGGGAGCACCTCGCGCTTCTCGCGGCCCTCCCCGTCGCGCACCCACTGGAAGGCCTTCACGCCCACGCGCGTCTCCAGCAGGCGCGGGCCCGTCCGGTCCACGACGTAGGTGTCGGGCTCCACCTGGCCGCCCACGACGACCTCACCCAGGCCGAAGGCGCTCTCGATGACGATGTGCCGCGGGTTGCCGCTGGCGGGGTCCACGGTGAACATGACGCCCGAGCGCGCCGAGTCCACCATGGACTGCACCACCACGGCGATCTCCGGCTCCTCCGTGAGCCCCTGCGCCTTGCGGTAGGCCACCACGCGCTCGCCGTAGGCGGACGCCCAGCACGCGCGCAGCCGGTCGAGGAGCGCGTCGTCGCCCACCACGTTGGTGAACGACTCGTGCATCCCCGCGAAGGACGTGGTGGCGGTGTCCTCGGAGGTGGCCGACGAGCGGACGGCCACGGCGGGGCACTCCTGCAGCTGGTGGTACGACGCGAGCACGGCGATGCGCAGCCAGTCAGGCAGCGGGGCCCGGAGCACCACGTCGCGCAGGTCCTGCGTGAGGCGGGCGAGCGACCGCGGCTCGTCCGGATCCACGCGGCTCCACAGCTCGCGCAGCCGGTCGCGCACGGGCTCCATCGCGGAATGGAAGGCGGCGGCGGTGATGACGAACCCGCGGGGCACGGGCAGTCCGGCGCGGGTCAGCTCGCCCAGGTTGGCGCCCTTGCCGCCGGCCTGGGCCACGTCCTCCCGGGACAGCGCGTCGAACCAGAGGATGGAGGCGGGCGGCATCCGCTGGGATGCTGGCTCCCGGGCAAGCGGCTCCACATCGAGGGACGGGTCCATGGTCGCGGCTCCTGGCGCGGAAGAAGAGGGAAGGCCTCATCCCGTGGGGGCCAGCGGGACGGTGCGGCCGCGCTCCGTTTGAAGCTGGGCCTGTCGCGTCCGGAACGCAGGCCACCACGCGCGGGAGGCGGGCGCGCACCGGTGGGCGCCGACGCGAGGCCCTGACCGGCCCCCCGCACCTCCCCCGGGGGCCTTGCGCCCGCGGGCCCCGGGCCAGACGTTCCGCTCGGGGGCTCCTCTTCGCGGCGCTCGGAGGGCAAGCCACCCGGAAAGGGGGCGGCATGGCCATCGTCGTCGGAACCGACTTCTCGGAGCACGCCCAGGGCGCCGTCCGCGTCGCGGCCGCCATCGCGAGGAAGACGGGCGTGCCGCTGTCGCTCGTGCATGCCGCGGAGCCCCGCATGCTCCGGCGGGACTGGCCGGCCGAGCACGACGGTGCCATCCCCGAGCTCGAAGCGCGGCTCGAGGCCGAGGCCGCCCCGCTGCGCCGCGAGGGCCTGAGCGTGGAGCCGCGGGTGCGGCTGGGCCTGCCGGACGAGGCGCTCGTCGCGCACGCCGAGCAGCTGCGGGCGCGGCTGATTGTCACGTCGGCCCTGGGCTGGCGCTCGGAGAAGCGCTGGCGGCTGGGCAGCATCGCGGCGCGCGTCGCGCAGGCCGCGCACTGCCCGTTCCTGATGGTCCGCCTGGCCGCGCCCTTCCTCGAGTGGTGCGAAGGTCGGCGCCCCCTGCGCGTCACCGTGGCGGACGACTTCTCCCAGAGCGCGGAGGTCGCGCTGCGCTGGCTCCCGGAGCTGCGCCGCGCGGGCCCCGTGGAGCTGACGGTCGCCCACGTCTACAACCCCGCCACGGAGTACGGACGGCTCGGGCTGTACCGCGCGGAGCAGGGGCCGCCGGGGGTGGAGGCCATCCTGGAGCGGGACCTGCGCGAGCGCCTGGCGCGCATCGGGGAGCCCCGGGCGGAGCTCCGGATGGCCATGAGCTACGGGAGCGTGGTGGAGCCGCTCGCCACGCTGGCGCAGGAGGCGAAGGCGGACCTGCTGCTGCTGGGCACCCACCAGCGCCGGGGGATGCGGCGCATGTGGCACGGCTCCGTGTCGCTCCCCTCGCTCCAGCTCGCGCCGGTGGCGGCGGTCGCGTGCGTGCCGGTGGAGGGACCGCGGGAGGCCGCGGTGCCCATGGACATCCCGTCCATCCAGCGCGTCCTCGTCTCGACGGACTTCTCGCGGCTGGCGAACCTGGCCATCCCCCACGCGCTGTCGCTGCTGCCCCGGGGCGGGGAGCTCATCCTGGCGCACGTCATCGAGTCCCCCCTCCCCGTCGTCTACGCGGACTTCTGGCCCGCGGTGACGCTGGGCGACGCGGGGGACGAGGAGGCGCTGCGGCGCCAGCTGGAGGCCCTGGTTCCCGGCGAAGCGGCCCGGCGGGGCGTCACCGTCCGGGTGGAGCTGCTGTCGGGGGTCCAGGCCGCGCAGGCCCTCTGCCAGGCCGCGGAGCGGTACGCGGCGGACATCTTCTGCCTGGGCTCCCATGGACGGACGGGCGTGCTCCGCGCGGTGCTCGGGTCCGTGGCCCAGGAGGTCGTGGCCCGGAGCCGCCGGCCGGTGCTGGTGGTCAAACACCCGGCGCTGCCGTGACGGCCTCCATGCTCAAGCCCTTCGAGGTCCACGTGCAGGCCGGCTCACTGGCGCGGTTCCAGCCGGAGCTCACGGCGGCGGAGTGGCAGGCGCTCCAGCTGAACGCGGAGCATGCCCGGGAGCTCATGCGGGGCCGCACGTTCTGGAACGTGAACTCCACGGACCGGGGCGGCGGGGTGGCGGAGATGCTGCCCCGGCTGCTCGCCTACGCGCGGGGCGCGGGGGTGGACACGCGCTGGATGGTGCTGGAGGGCACGCCCGACTTCTTCCGCATCACCAAGCGGCTGCACCATGCGCTGCATGGCTCGCCGGGGGACGGCTCGCCGCTGGGGCCCGCGGAGCGCGCCTGCTACGACGAGGTGCTTCGCGACAACGCGGAGGAGCTGCTCGTCCTGGTGCGCTCGGGGGACGTGGTCCTGCTGCACGACCCGCAGACCGCGGGGCTGGCCCCGGCGCTCGCCGCCGTGGGGGCCCGGGTGGTCTGGCGGTGCCACATCGGGCGGGACTCACCCAACGCGGAGGTGGAGGAGGCGTGGGCCTTCCTCGCGCCGGGGCTCGCCGCCGCGCGGCTCGCGGTCTTCTCCCGTGCCGCCTACGTGCCGCCGCTGCTCGCGGACCGCTCGGTCGTCATCCCGCCGTCCATCGACATCTTCGCGGTGAAGAACCAGCCCCTGGCGCCGGAGGTCGCGCGCGCCATCCTGGGCCACACCGGGCTCCTGGGCCTGACGCCGGGCCTCCCCGAGCCCGTCTTCACCCGGACGGACGGGGTGCCGGCCCGGGTGTCGCGCGGAGCGGACATCGTGCGGCTGGGCACCGCGCCCGCGCCGGACGCGCCGCTGGTGGTGCAGGTGTCGCGGTGGGACTCGCTGAAGGACCCGGTGGGCGTGCTGCGGGGCTTCGCGCTGCTCCTGCGGCAGTCGCCCTGCCTTCGCGCGGAGCTGGTGCTCGCCGGCCCCTCGGTGACGTCCGTCACGGATGATCCCGAAGGGGCGGCCACGTTCGAGTCCGTCCTCGGCGCGTTGCGCGAGCAGCCGCGCCTGCTGCGCCAGCGCGTCCACCTGGCCTGCCTGCCCATGGTGGACCTGGAGGAGAACGCCGCCATCGTCAACGCGCTCCAGCGGCAGGCGGCGGTGGTGGTGCAGAAGAGCCTGCGGGAGGGCTTCGGGCTCACCGTCACGGAGGCCATGTGGAAGGCGCGGCCCGTGGTGGCCAGCGCGGTGGGCGGCCTCCAGGACCAGGTGCGCCACGAGGTGGATGGCCTGCTCGTGCGGGACCCGTCCTGCCTGCCGGAGTTCGCCGCCGCCGTGCGCAGGCTCCTGGACGACCCGCTCCTGTCGCTCCGCCTGGGCGCCCAGGCCCACGAGCACGTGCGCTCCCGCTTCACCGCCGTCCGCCACCTCACCGACTTCGCGGCCCTGCTGCGGGAGCTGGACGTGCGCGCGGACGCTTCGTAGCGGCTCAGGTGGCGCCCACGCTCCGTCCCGCCTCCTGACGCCGGGAGCGCAGCCACTTCTCCAGGCCCACGACGGGCAGCACGCAGGCGCCCACCAGCACCGAGCGCGCGATGTCCCCCAACGACAGCGGCGCGGAGCCGAAGAGGCGCTGGAAGAAGGGCACGTACATGAAGGCGGCCTGGAGCACCACCAGCGCCGCGATGCCCACGAACACGGTGCGGTTGCTGGTGAAGCCCACCTCGCGCGTGGAGCCCGTCAGCGCGCGGCACAGCCACAGGTAGAAGATTTGAAAGCTGACCACGGTGTTGACGGCCATGGTGCGCGCCTCGGCCAGGGCGTACCCGCTGGAGGCCGCGCGGGTGCCGCCCTGGCGCTCGAACTCCCAGAGGAACAGCCCGATGGCGCCCGCCGCCATCAGCAGGGCGACCAACCCGGTGCGCATCACCACGAAGCGGCTCAGGACGGGCGTGTCCGGCGCGCGCGGCGGGCGGCGCATGACGTGGCGCTCCTTCGCCTCGAAGGCCAGGGGCAGCGCCAGCGTGACGGTGGCCACCAGGTTGATCCACAAGAGCTGCGTGGGGCGCATGGCCAGCAGCGGCTCGCGCACGCCGCCGGCCTCCTGCAGGGGGAAGAACGTCACGCCCAGCATGAGGATGAGGGCGAGCCCCAGGTTGGTGGGCAGCACGAAGGCGAGCGACTTGACGAGGTTGTCGTAGACGCGGCGGCCCTCCTCCACGGCGGCGACGATGGTGGCGAAGTTGTCGTCCGTCAGCACCAGGTCCGCGGCCTCGCGGGACACCGCCGTGCCGGTGATGCCCATGGCCACGCCGATGTCCGCCTGCTTGAGCGAGGGCGCGTCGTTGACGCCGTCGCCCGTCATGGCCACCACGTGCCCCTGCGCCTGGAGCGCGCTCACCAGCCGCAGCTTGTGCTCGGGGGCCAGGCGCGCGAACACGTTCGTGTCCTTCACCGCCTGGGCCAGCTCCGCGTCGTTCATGCTGGCCAGGTGCGCGCCGGTGAGGCCCGGGTGTCCCGGGGAGTGGATGCCCAGCTGCAGGCCAATGGCCTCCGCCGTGCCCAGGTGGTCGCCGGTCATCATCTTCACGCGGATGCCCGCGGCGTGGCAGCCCTTCACGGAGGCCACGGCCTCCTCGCGCGGCGGGTCGATCATCCCCTGCAGGCCCAGCAGCGTGAAGCCGTCCTCCACGTCCTGGGGGCGCAGCGCGTCCGCCCGGGGCATGCCCTTGCGCGCGAAGGCGAGCACGCGCAGCCCCTGCCGCGCCATGCGCTCCACCTCCGTCAGCACGGTGTCCCGGTCCGTCCCCGGTCCGCAGCGGCGCAGCACCACCTCCGGGGCGCCCTTCAGGAACAGCTCGCCGCGCGCCTCCGGGCCGTCCGCGTGGAGGGCGGCCATGAACTGGTGTTCGGATTCGAAGGGGATGGCGTCCAGGCGGGGATGGCGCTCGCGCGCTTCCGTCACGCCCAGGCCCACCTTCTTCGCGGCGAAGAGCAGCGCGCCCTCGGTGGGGTCGCCCGTCATGCCCCAGCGCCCCTCGCGCGGCTGGAGGTCGGCCTCGTTGCAGAGCACGCCCGCGAGCAGCAGCGCGTGCACGTCCCCGGGCAGCTCCTCCACGGGGCGCCCGTTGCGCAGGAGCTGTCCTGTCGGGGTATGGCCCACGCCGGTGAGCGCGTAGTGCCCGCGCCCGGTCCACAGCGCCTGCACGGTCATCTCGTTGCGGGTGAGGGTGCCGGTCTTGTCGGTGCAGATGACGGTGGTGCTGCCCAGCGTCTCCACGGCGGGCAGCTTGCGGATGACGGCGCGGCGGGCCGCCATGCGTTGCACGCCGATGGCCAGGGCGATGGTGACGATGGCGGGCAGGCCCTCCGGGATGGCGGCCACCGCCAGGGTGATGGCCACCAGCACGGCGTCGCTGAAGGCATAGCCCCGGAACATCCCCACCCCCAGCAGCACGGCGGACAGCACGACGATGCCGGCCGAGATGACGCGGCCCAGCCGGGCCAGCTCGCGCGTGAGCGGCGTGCTCAGGTCCGCGGCCTGCTCCATGAGGTGGGAGATGCGGCCCAGCTCCGTGGCGCCGCCGGTGGCCACCACCACGGCGGTGGAGGTGCCGGACGTCACCAGCGTGCCGCCGAAGGCGAGGCTCGCCCGGTCTCCCAGCACCGCGTCCCCGGCGACGGCCGCGACGTGCTTGCTGGAGGGGACGGACTCTCCGGTGAGCGCGGCCTCCTCCACCTGGAAGTTGCGGGAGCGCAACAGGCGCAGGTCCGCGGGCACGCGGTCGCCGGACGCGAGCTGCACGACGTCACCGGGGACGAGCTCCGCGGCGGGCCGTGCCACGGGGTGTCCGTCCCGCAGCACCTGCGCGGTCTCCGGCACCATGTGGTTCAGCGCCTCGATGGCCCGGCCCGCGCGGTACTCCTGCACGAAGCCGATGACGGTGTTGAGGACCACGACGGCCGCCACGACCAGCCCGTCCGTCACCTTGCCCAGCAGGATGGCCAGTCCCGCCGAAGCGATGAGGACCCAGATGAGCGGGCTGTCGATCTGCCGCCACAGCAGCTTCCACGCGCTGTCCGGCCGCGAGCGCTCCAGCACGTTGGGGCCGTGGCGCGCAAGCCGCTCCCGGGCCGCCTCCTCCGTCAGCCCCTGGGGCGCGCTGGAGAGCCGCTCCAGCACGGCCTCCGGGGGCAGCGCATGCCACGGCACGGAGGGCGCGTCGGGGGCACGAAGGCCGGCCTGCTTCCTGGGGTGTGACGGCTCCTGCATGGCGTGCCTCCCACGGGGAAGCTGGCCACGCCCGCGCGCGGAAGGGGCCTGAGGAGGCGCCAGGCCTCCACGGGCAGGGCTGTCCGTCAGCGCGACGCGAGCAATTGCGCGGTGGTGTCCCGCAGCGCCTGCCGCGTGGCCGCGTCCTGCGTGACGGCGGGCCACGGCTGCTCGGCTTCTTCCATCAGCCAGCGGGCATCCCCCGGAGGGGACCAGCGCTCCCGCTGGAGGATGCGCGCGAGCCGCGCGGCGCAGACCTCCGGGCGCTCCCAGGCGCGCTTCACCTGGGACAGCAGCCAACCCACGAGCCCCGGCCGCGCGGCCAGGTCCGTGCGCACCACGCCCGGGTGGAGCACCACCACGTCCACCTCCGGGTGCGCGGCGGCGACGTCCCGCATGGCCAGCGCGAAGCACAGCTTGGTGTTGCAGTAGGTGCGGAGGCTGGAGAAGTCCTCGCCCGTGGGGGTGCGCGCGGCATCGAAGCGGCCCATGACGAGGAGGCCTCCGCTCACCACCAGGATGCGCCGCAGCCGGCCGGCTTCCAGCAGCGAGCGCTGCATCACCAGCGGCCCCAGGTGGTTGGTGACGAACGACGTCTCCAACCCGTCCGCGTTGAGTACCCGCTGTGACGGCCACAGCCCCGCGTTGTGCACGAGCGTCGCCCCCGGCGTGACGAGCTCCGCCAGGCGCTCGCCCAGCTTCCGCGCCCCCTCCACCGTCCCCAGGTCCCCCGGCACCGCCAGGGCCTGACCGCCAAGGCGTTCGACGTCCGCCGCCAGCGCCTGGAGCCGGCCTGCGTCACGAGCCACGAGCAGCAGCCGCTGGTCCCTGGCCGGAGCCAGCGCCAGGGCCAATGCATGTCCAATCCCACGGGAGGCACCGGTCAGGATGAGGTCTGTCATGCTCCCAGCCTGACAGGGTGCGCTCGGGGATTGAAGGTCGGCGTGCCCATCACGCGCGCGCCAGGCCTGGCTGTCTGTGATTGGGCCACGGCGCGGGCCCCCGCTAGCGGGCCGGGGACGCGGGCACTGACGGCGGCGTCCCGGGGGGCGGGTCGATGAGCTGGCAGGAGCTGAGCACGGGCCCCGTGGGGGCCTCACCGGTGAGCCGCTGCTTCAGCCAGGCCAGGGTTCCGGGAAGGTCATCCCCCAGCACGCCGAAGTGGTCCGCCACCGGGCACCCGACGTACTCCAGCTGGGCCCCGCGGCTGATGAGCCCCGCGCTCACGAGCGCGGTCTGGGCGGGGTTGATGCGCTCGTCCTGTGCACCCTGGACGAGCCGCACGGGCGTGGTGAGGGTCAGCACGCCGGGCTCCATCGCGCGGAGCTGGGCGCTCAGCTTCAGCCTGGGCGCGTCCGGCTTGAGGACGTTCCCCGCCGGAACGAGGCCGCCCCAGGAGCCTGGCTCGCTCAGCTCCACACGGCACTGCGTGTCGACGTTCGCGTACAACCGCTGGGCACCGGCCTGGAGGATGTCCTCCGGCGTCAGCTCGGAGGGGTTGCCCGCGATGGCGCCCGTCAGGAACAGGGGCATGAACGCGGAGTTGGGGTTCGCCTTCGGCTGGACCGTGCCCGCGTAGAACAGCGTCTCCATGTTGGCGGCCGGCGCGTAGGCCACCACGCCCACCAGCTCCAGGCCGTCTGCCTTCAGCCGCTCGGGCGCCCTCGCCGCGGCGAACAGCGCGGCCTGTCCGCCCTGCGAGTGCCCCACGATGGCGAACTTCTTCGACAGCCTTCCGCCATGCAGCGCATGCGCGGCGCGCACGATGTCCAGCACGCCGTAGGCCTCGGAGTTGCCCAGCAGGTACGGGTGCCGTCCCTTCGTCCCCAGGCCCTCGTAGTCCGTCATGACGACGGCCCAGCCCTGCTTCAGGAACTGGTTGAGCAGCCGGTGCGGAGCCTGGTTGTAGTAACGGGGGGTCGCGCCCAGCTCGTCCCGCGACGGCGCGCACTTGTCCGCGATGCCCAGCGTCCTGTGCGCCCACGTCACGACGGGCCAGCCCCCCGTGGGGGCGTCTCCCTCCGGCACCGCGATGATGCCCGACACGGCGATGGGGGCCTCGCCCGGTCCCCCGCTGTTCGACAGGTAGAGCACGCGCTCGTTCCGCGAGGTGTCCTCCAACGCGGCCGGCCCCGTGAGCGGTTCGTGGGCGAGCACATGGCCGGGCGCCTCGTTCGGAAGCGGGGAGGGGGGCCGGTAGAACTCGCGCACGTCCCAGTCGATGTCCCCCTCCCGGGGTGTCGGGGGGCCCCGGTGCGCACAGGCGGAGGGGAGGACGGCGAGCGCGGCCAGCGCCCACAGCGAGCGGTGCGAGGCGGACATCATGACTCCTGGGAAAAGTGGAATCCGAAGATTCCGTGACAGCCCCTTCGCGTGCCCATGGCCTGGAAGGGCAGGTCCTCCCACTCCCCAGGACACCCCCTCCGGTTGTCCGCCAGGACACCTCCAGGTGCGACTTCCGGCTGTCCTCCAGAAAGGCAATCTCCCTTTGAAATTCGGGGCGCCTTCCCGTAGTTTCCCCCGCGACTTCGAGGAGCGTTGCGAGGCCTTCCCGGCCCCAGGCTCGAAGCCGAATGACCCAACGGCGCTCACCTGTACGCGTTTCTTGCGAGGGTGAGGCGGCCTTTCTTTCCAGGGCGCGGCCTCTTTCTTGTCAGCACGGCGCGCCCCCTGGATCCGGAGCCACACCATGACCGCGGTTACCAAGCAGCAGAATCACGACTACGCCATCGCCGACCTCAAGCTCGCCAGCTGGGGCCGCAAGGAGATCCGCATCGCCGAGAGCGAGATGCCCGCGCTCATGGCGATCCGCGAGGAGTACGCGAAGCAGCAGCCGCTCAAGGGCGCGCGCGTCACGGGCTCCCTGCACATGACCATCCAGACGGCCGTGCTGGTGGAGACGCTCCAGGCGCTGGGCGCGCAGGTGCGCTGGGCCTCGTGCAACATCTTCTCCACGCAGGACCACGCCGCCGCCGCGCTGGTGGAGGCCGGCACCCCGGTGTTCGCCCACAAGGGCGAGTCCCTCAAGGAGTACTGGGACTTCACCCACCGCATCTTCGAGTTCGGCCCCGCCGGCAGCGACCACGAGGGTCCGAACATGATCCTCGACGACGGCGGTGACGCCACGCTGCTCATGCACCTGGGCAAGCGCGCGGAGAAGGACCTGTCCGTCATCGCCAACCCCCAGAGCGAGGAGGAGACGGAGCTGTACGCCTCCATCAAGGCCAAGCTCGCCGAGGACGCCACCTGGTACTCGCGCAAGAGCGCGAAGATTCTCGGCGTCACCGAGGAGACGACCACGGGCGTGCACCGCCTCCAGGAGATGTCCAACAAGGGCACGCTCCTGTTCCGCGCCATCAACGTCAACGACAGCGTGACGAAGAGCAAGTTCGACAACCTCTACGGCTGCCGTGAGTCCCTGGTGGACGGCATCAAGCGCGCCACGGACGTGATGGTGGCCGGGAAGATCGCCGTCGTCGCGGGCTACGGCGACGTGGGCAAGGGCTCCGCGCAGGCCCTGCGCGCGCTGTCCGCCCAGGTGTGGGTGACCGAAATCGACCCCATCTGCGCGCTCCAGGCCGCGATGGAGGGCTACCGCGTCGTGACCATGGACTACGCCGCGGACAAGGCGGACATCTTCGTCACCGCCACGGGCAACAAGTCCGTCATCACCCATGAGCACATGGCCAAGATGAAGGACCAGGCCATCGTCTGCAACATCGGCCACTTCGACAACGAGATCGAGGTCGCCTCCCTGGAGAAGTACAAGTGGGAGGAGATCAAGCCCCAGGTCGACCACGTCATCTTCCCGGACAACAAGCGCATCATCCTGCTGGCCAAGGGCCGTCTGGTGAACCTGGGCTGCGGCACCGGTCACCCCAGCTACGTGATGTCCAGCTCCTTCGCGAACCAGACCATCGCGCAGATCGAGCTGTACTCGCACAGCGACAAGTACCAGGTGGGCAAGGTGTACGTGCTGCCCAAGCACCTGGATGAGAAGGTCGCCCGCCTCCAGCTCAAGAAGCTCAACGCCCAGCTCACGGAGCTCACCCCCGAGCAGGCGCAGTACATCGGCGTGCAGAAGAGCGGCCCGTACAAGCAGGACACCTACCGCTACTAGCCGCTGCCTGACGTGACACACCCGGGGCACCGTGGGCTTGAGGCCCGCGGTGCCCTTCGTGCTTTCAGAACAGCCGGTTGAGGCCGTTGAGCGCCGCCACGCGGTACGCCTCCGCCATGGTGGGGTAGTTGAAGGTCGTGTTGATGAAGTAGTCGATGCCGTTGCCCGGCCAGTCCTGCGCCATGATGGCCTGGCCGATGTGGATGATTTCGGAGGCGTTGTCCCCGAAGCAGTGGATGCCCAGGATTTCTCGCGTCTCCCGGTGGAACAGCAGCTTCAGCATGCCCACGGTGCGGCCGGTAATCTGCGCGCGCGCCAGGCTCTTGAAGAAGGCGTGGCCCACCTCGTAGGGGACGCCCGCCGCGGTGAGCTCGCGCTCGGTGCGGCCCAGGCTGCTGATTTCGGGGCTGGTGTAGATGCCGGTGGGGATGTCCTTCACCAGCTTGAGCTCCATCCGCCCCTCCACGATGTGCGTGGCGGCGAAGCGGCCCTGGTCATAGGAGGCGCTCGCCAGGGACGGGGCGCCCACCACGTCACCCACCGCGTAGATGTGGGGCACGGACGTCTGGTAGCCGTCGTTGACCTGGATGCACCCGCGCGAGTCCACCGCGATGCCCAGCGCCTCCAGCCCCAGGTCCTGGCTGTTGCCGGAGCGGCCGTTGGCCCAGAGGAAGACGTCCGCCTTCAGCCGCTTGCCGCTCTTGAGGTGCAGCACCACGCTGTCGTCGTGCGGCTCCACCGACACCATCTCCTCCTGGTGGCGGATGAGCACGCCCTGCTCCCGCAGGTGGTAGGAGAGGGCGTCGGAGATCTCGTCGTCCAGGAAGGACAGCAGCCGGTCGCGCGTGTTCACCAGGTCCACCTTCACGCCGAGCATCCGGAACATGGAGGCGTACTCGCAGCCGATGACGCCCGCGCCGTAGATGATCATCGACAGCGGGGACTCGCTCAGCTTGAGGATGGTGTCCGAGTCGAAGATGCGCGGGTGGCGGAAGTCCACGCCCGCGGGCCGGTAGGGCCGGGAGCCCGTGGCGATGACGAAGGCGTCCGCGGTGAGCAGCTCCATGGACCCGCGCGGCTCCGTCACCTCCACCGTGTGGGCGTCCCGGAACTTCGCGCGGCCCACCACCAGCTCCACCCGGTTGCGCTCGTAGAAGGTCGTGCGCAGCTGCACCTGCTTGGACACGACGTTGGTCGCCTTGCGCACCATGTCCTTGAAGGTGGTGTGCCGGGCCAGGTCCGCTCTCAGCTCCGGGTGGTCCAGCTGCACGTCCAGCAGCCGCTGGACGGCGTGGCGCAGGGCCTTGGAGGGGATGGTGGCGGTGTGCGTGCAGGCCCCGCCCACCAGCGCGCCCTGCTCCACGGCGCACACCTTGCGGCCGGACTTGGCCGCCTTCATCGAAGCCCCTTCACCCCCCGGACCGGAGCCGAGGACCACCACGTCGAACCGCCGAGCGCTCATGGGGCCGGAGTGTTCCCCCAACCCCGGCCCCAGGGGAAGAAATCACCCCCAGGGCCGGGCACTGCTTCACACATCAGGGTTCATGGGACGACTTCAGTAGGACGCCTGAAGCGTCAGCCCGGAGTAGTCCGAGTAGCCCTTGATCATCACGTGGTAGACGCCCGCCGTCGGGGCGTTGATGAGGCACGACTCCGTGGAGCCCGTGCCGGCGGAGCTGCAGGTGGACGTGTACTCCGTGGGCTGCGTCCCCTGGCGGACGTACAGGTCCGCGTCTCCCGTGCCGAAATACGTCTGCACGAGGAGCGAGGCCCTCCCGGCCGGCACGGTGATGGTCCAGTAGCGGTACGACCCCTGCGCGCCCGAAATGCCCGTCACCGGAACGCCGCTCGTCAGCGTGCCGGTGCCCGGGTTGCCCGTGCCGCCAGTGACATAGGACCCGCGCAGGGCCGCGCCGGTGAGCGTCATGGAGGAGTCCGCGTTGTACAGGCGCACGTGCCAGGTGCCCGCCGTGGGACTGGTGACGGTGCACGACTGGTTGTTGCCTCCGCCCGTGGTGCCCTTGCAGTCATAGGACGCCAGGGTGGGCGCGCTGCCTCGCTTCGCGTAGAGGTGGGCCATGCCACCGGAGCCGAGGTAGGTGTTGAACGTGAGGCTCGTGGCCCCCGACGGGACTTCGAGCGTGTAGTCGCAGGAGAAGGTCCCGGGAGCCGCGCTCAGGCCGTAGGTGGTGGAGTTGTTGGTGATGGGGCTGGTGCTGGTGCAGCCCGGCTGACCGGTGGTCAGGGTGTAGGTGCCCGTGATGGTCGCGCCGGAGAACGTGCTGTAGCCATACATCCGGGCGTAGTAGATGCCGGAGGACGTCACCGTGAGGGCGCAGCTCTCCGTGTTGGAGCCGCTGGCCGACTTGCAGTCGTTCGCCGCCTCCGTGGGCGTGCTTCCCCGGCGCACGTACAGGTCGCCGTCGCCGGTGCCTCCGCTGGTCTTGAACTCCACCTGGGTGGCCCCGGTGGGCACGGAGAGCTTGTAGGTGCAGGACCAGGCGCCTGCCTCCTGGCCCACGCCGGACGCGGGCACGCCGTTGCTCAGCGTGGAGGTGCTGGTGCAGTCCACGGCCTCGGCCTGGAGCCGCCGCTCCGGCGGAGGCCCCTTCTGCGTCACCGGGGCCTGTTCAACGGCCTCGGGGGCGTTCTCCAGCTCCGCCTCCGGGCCCTGCTCCAGCTCCGCGCCACAGCCCGTCAGGGCACACGTCAGCCACACCGCCGCCAAAGACTTCAATCCCATACGTTTCAAGATGTTCCTCGGTTTGTGAGAACGCTTGTCGCCCGGGGCGGCGAAAGCCTGCCCTCGCCGGGCCTCGGACAACACGAAAGCTAACAAGCGTGTCTGACATTCCGCGTGAGGCCGGCCCGCACGGAGCGCATGGGCCGGAAGGGGGCGCGGGGCGGGGGATTCTCGCGGCCTGGGAAGCTACTCGCAGGTGGCGAGGAACTCTGCGCCGTGCTCCTGGCACCAGCGGCGGTACGTCTCCAGCCGGTCCGCGGACGACACGCTCTTGAGCACCTGGCCGTCCTCGCCCAGGTATTCGATGGCGCCCTTCACGTTGATGAGCAGGACCACGGGCTCGTCGCCCACGACCTGCCAGCTGTCGACGTTGCCGGGCGGCTCATAGACATACATGCCCGGGCCAATCACCTCGCCGGTGTCGAGCAGCTGGCGGCGCCCGGAGATGTTGAATGCGTGCGTCTCGCCGGTGTGGCGGTGCTGGGGGATGCGGGTGCCGGGCTCCAGGCGGAAGAGGTACATCCAGCCGCTGCCGTCGCGGAAGAAGCGCAGCGGCTTGAACGCGAGCCCGGGCCGGCCCATGGGGATCCACGGCATGCGTTCGGGGTCGACGGGGTGGGAGGCGTAGGAGGAATGGGTCATGGCGGAAGAGTGCTCCGTCACTGGCCCGGTGGAGGGGCCAGGATTGACGAATCCCATTGGGCCAATCCGTGGAAGGATGCGGCATGGACTTCCATGTGGAGCTCCAGGGCCGCCGGGACCTGGCCGGGCAGATCTACCGGGGGATGCGCGCCGCCATCCTCGACGGGCGCCTGCGGCGCGGGGAGCGGTTGCCGCCCACCCGCGAGCTGGCGCTGCGCCTGGACGTGGCGCGCAACACCGTGGGCGTGGCGTATGAATGGCTCACCGCCGAAGGCCTCATCGCGGGGCGCACGCGGGCGGGCAGCTTCGTGCGGGGAGAGGCGTCCCGGCCGCGCGGCAGGGCAGGGCGGGAGGCGCAGGTGCCGCTGCGCGCCCGGGCCTTCTGGCGCGCGCTGCCGGACCTGCCCGCGCCCCTGGCCCCCGCCGCGTATGACTTTGGCGTGGGCAGCCCGGATGTCTCCCGCTTCCCCTTTGAGTCCTGGCGCCGGCTGGTGGCGCGCCAGCTGCGGGCGTCCACGCTGTCCGGAGGCTACGTGGACGCGGCGGGGCACCGGGGGCTGCGGGAGGCCGTGGCGCGGCACGTGGGCCTCGCGCGGGGCGTGCGCGCGGACGCGGAGGACGTGCTCATTACCAATGGCGCGCAGCAGGCGTTGGACCTGGTGGGCCGGGTGCTCATCGAGCCGGGAGACTGCGTCGCCATGGAGGAGCCGGGCTATCCGCCCGCGCGGCAGGTGTTCCAGTCGCTGGGCGCGCGCGTCGTGCCCATTCCGGTGGATGCGGAAGGGCTGGACGTGGCGGCGCTGCCGGACACCGCGCGGCTCGTCTACGTCACGCCCTCACACCAGTTCCCGCTGGGCATGCCCATGTCGTCAGCGCGCAGGGTGGCGCTCTTGGAGTGGGCGAAGCGGCGGGACGCGGTGGTGATTGAAGACGATTACGACAGCGAGTTCCGCTTCGGCGGCCGGCCCCTGGAGACGTTGCATGGGATGGACCGCTCCGGGCGCGTGCTCTACGTGGGGTCGTTCTCGAAGGTGATGGTCCCCATGCTGCGGTTGGGGTTCCTTGTCGCGCCGCCGTCGCTCCAGCGGGAGCTGCGGTGGGCCCGGCGCGTGATGGACTGGCACAGCCCGGTGCCTGAGCAGGCCGCGCTCGCGCGGTTCATCGACAGCGGGTTGCTCGCGCGGCACATCCGCAAGATGCGGAGGGAGTACGAGGCGCGGCACTCCGGTGTGGCGGAGGGGTTGGCGCGCCACTGCGGGGACTGGCTCCAGGTGGTGCCCTCCGTGGCGGGCCTGCACCTGAGCGCCACCTTCCGGCGGGGTGGCCTGGCCCTGGAGCGGGAGACGGTGGCGAGGGCCCGGGCCGCGGGGGTCGGGCTCATCACCCTGTCGCGCTACTTCGCGGGGCCGCGCGCGCGGGCGGGGCTGGTGTTGGGGTATGGCGGCATTCCGGCCGCGCGCATCCCGGAAGGCTTGAAGCGGCTGGGGGCCAGCCTCATCCAGGGGGCGGGAGTGATGAGGGATTGAAGGCCGATGCCGTGAGTGCACGCGGCGTGAAGCCGGCTACTTGGACAGGCGCGTCGCGTGGCTCGCGGCGAGCTTCCACTGGCCGTCGCGGTAGACCCACGTGTCGGTGAACTGGTAGTCGCCCGCGAACTGCGTCTTGCCGGAGTGGCCCTTGAGGGTGGTGATGCCGGTGACGACGGCGGCGTCGCCGTAGAGGCGGACCTTCTGGTGGTGGTTGCGGAAGACCTCGTAGACGGGGTCCTTCTTCGCCACCTCCGCGAGGTTCTGCTCCAGGTCCGTCACCGTGCCCTTGGAGTCGGTGAGCGTGAAGCGCGCGTCCAGGCTCTTGCGCAGCGTGGCGACGTCGGCGGTCTCGAAGGCGCGGCAGAGCGCGGCCTCGACCTTGAGCAGCTCGCGCTCGTCCTGCGCGGGGTCCCGGGCTTCCGCGACGCCCGTGGCGAGGGCGAGGACGGTGGTCAGCGTGGTCTGGAGTTTCATCCGAGGCTCCGTGCGTGGGTGGAAACCGCAGGCTATCGCGGCGACGGAAGGGCCGCGACGCGGACCAGCTGCTTGCCCGGTTGACGACCTGTGGCGCATTGACCGTGAAGGCCGCATCGTGGGAGCAGGGCGTTGCGGAACGGACCCGGAGCCGAGGCATGAAGGACGCGAACAGGATTCCCGTCATCGTGGGCGTGGGGCAGGTCAACGACCGTCCGGAGGATCCGCTGCGGGGGTTGGACTCGCTGGGGCTGATGGAGGCCGCGCTGCGGGCGGCGGACGTGGACGCCGGCGGAGGCTGGCTCTCCCGGCTGGATTCGCTGGCGGTGGTGGATCAGCTCTCGTTCCGCCAGATGGGGCCGTTGCCGCTCCCACTGGCGGAGCGGCTGGGGGCCCGGCCGCGCTTCCACGAGCAGACAGCGGAGGCCAACGGAGACAGCCCGGTGCGACTGCTCCACGAGGCCGCCAACCGGATTGCCTCCGGGGAGGCGGAGGTCGCCGCGGTCGTGGGCGGCGAGGCGCTGCGCACCGCGGCCCGGCGCGCGGCGCTGGCGGCCGGGGATGCACCCTCCGCGCACAACGCCGCGACCACCATCGGCGTCCAGGCGCACGCGGCCTACCGGCGGCGCTACGGCCTCAATTCGCCCGTCGACGTCTATCCCCTCTATGAGAACGCCGGTCGCGCCGCGTATGGCCAGACACTGGCGGAGGCGCAGCGGGAGAGTGGCGAACTCTGGTCGCGCTTCTCCCAGGTCGCGGCGGGCAACCCGGGCGCGTGGATCCGCGAGCCCGCGTCCGTGGAGGCCATCGTCACGCCGTCACCGTCCAACCGGCCCATCGCGTTTCCGTACTGCAAGCGGATGGTGGCGAACAGCGCCGTCAACCAGGGGGCGGGGTTCCTCGTCACCAGCCTGGCGAAGGCCCTGGCGCACGGCGTGCCGGAGGACCGCCTCGTGTACGTGGGGCGGGGCGTGGCGGCGCACGAACCGGAAGACTTCCTGGCGAGGGATGGCTACGCGCGCTCGCCGAGCATGGCGGTCTCCCTGCGACGCACGCTGGAGCTGAACGGGCTGACCGTCGACGCGCTGGACTTCGTGGAGCTCTACAGCTGCTTCCCGTGCGTGCCGAAGATGGCGCGCCGGGTGCTGGGCTGGCCGCTGGAGAAGCCCGCCACCGTGTTCGGCGGCCTCACGTTCGGCGGTGGCCCCATCGCCAATTACATGAGCCACGCTGTGGTCAGCATGGTGCAGCGGCTGCGCGAGCAGGGGCGTCACGGTCTGCTCTTCGGCAACGGGGGCTTCGCGACGCACAATCACAGCCTCGTGCTCACGCGGGAGCCGCCGCCCGCCGGAACGCTCCCCCAATCCTTCGAGCATCAGGCGGAAGCGGACGCCGCGCGCGGCCCCGTCCCTCCGTTCGTGGAGGACTTCACCGGCCCCGGCCGCATCGAGACGTACACGGTGCTGTACGAACGCGACGGCAGCCCCAGGTTCGGCGTCATCGTCGGATGCGGCGCGTCCGGTGAGCGCTTCCTCGCGAAGGTCCCGGCCCAGGACACCGCGGGCATCGACTTCCTGTGCGACGGGAAGGAGGAGCCTGTCGGCAGTGAAGGGCACGCCGTCGCCGGACCCGGTGGGGACATCCTCTGGCACCGGGCATAACCTTCACAGCGGATGGGCTCATGGCCTGAGGGAAGCACTTGTTTGTAGCGGTCTTCGAAGGCAAGCGGACAGCGAAGAGGCACCTTCAATAGCAGGTGCCAATTCCAAAGTGCGTAGCAGCAAAAGCGACTCGCCGCAGAGGGCGTGTGCGAACTTGGAGCCTGTTGAATCGGGTCACACCGCTGTCCTCCTCGCAGCGTCGGCGGGAGCACCGCTCTTGCCGCAACATTCTGGTCCAGCTCAACAGGCTCTGATTATGCCTCTCCGCGTCTCGCTCCGCAGGCGCCATTTGTGATTGTCAATAGGAATATTCTGCTTCGTTTCCAGGCAAAGCTATGTATCCTGGTTGCTCCTGTTCCTCTTGGGGGGCTTTGAAATGAAGCATATGAATAGCCGTTGGATAATTTCACTGGCTGTTGCTGGTGTCGTGGCATTCGCCGCGTGCGGTGTCGCAGACGAGGTTGCCGCGGGGAAGGAGCCGGCCAACCTGGAGCAGATGAAGCAGAGGCTTTATGTCGACCTCGGCTCCAACGTGGGCGAGCCCGTGACGTCCGGCAACGTGTATAATGCGGCCAACGAGTTCACCCCTCCCGTGTCCTGTGCGGATGGCATTGGAGGCTCGGACCTGTCTTTCAAATGGACTGCTCCGCAGTCCGGCAGCTACACCTTCAGTACCCTGGGCACGGGCTCTCTGCTCGACAGCGTCCTGCACATCTACACCTTCAGCGAGAACAGCGCGACTGCGTTGCTGGGGTGCAATGACAATGCCGATGCGCCTTACCCCATCGTCAGCTCATCGGTCACCCTGATGAACCTTGCTGCTGGTGCCCAGATCCGGATAGTCGTCGACAGCTATGAGCCGCCGACCTCGCGGAATGGCGCGTTCAAGCTGAACATCGTCCCCAACTTCATTCTCTGCCCCAGTGCGCCGAGCGAATGCCGTGTGTCGCCAGGCACCTGGACCCAGAATGGCTGCGTCTACCCGCCCAAGGCGGCTGGCACCCAGTGCAACGACGGGAATGCCTGCACCACGAGTGACGTGTGCGACGGCGCTGGTGCATGTGGCGGCCAGCCGCTGACCTGCGCGAACACAGCCAATGCGACCGCCTCGAGCTGTTCGGCGGGCTCCTGCACCATCACCGCCTGCGCTGCGGGTTGGGCCAATTGCGACGGGGTCTACAGTAACGGCTGCGAGACGAACCTCAATTCAAGCGATAACTGCGGGGCATGTGGCAGCCATTGCGGCTCGCCTAACATCTGTTCTGGGGGGACTTGCGCCGCCTGCGCTGCGGGTTGGGCTAATTGCGACGGGGTCTCCAGTAACGGCTGCGAGACGAACCTCAATTCAAGCGATAACTGCGGGGCATGTGGCAGCCATTGCGGCTGGCCTAGCAGCTGTGTTGGGGGGACTTGCGAGCTGTCGTGTGATGTCTGCGATAATGGCCTCGAGTGCTGCGCGCCGAAGCGGTGCGGTTATGCGCCCAACGGCAGCAGCATCTGCAAGTAGCTTCGTTGGATCGCCGGAGGGAGCCCGCACGAAGTGTCCGTGTGCGTCCTCTCCGGCGCCGAGCTCAAGCCCTGGGCCTACCCAAAAGAGCTGCCGCCGCACGCTCTTTCGCGCTCTTAAACTCGGGTGATGATGCCCAGCTCGAAGTGCAACATCGCGACGTAGGCGTCCTCTCGCTTCTCCCAACGCGCCAGCAGGCGCCGGTAGCGGCTGATCCTGTGCCAACTCGCGCGCAGGCCTGAAGGCACACCCCAAGTCGACGCATGGCATCTGCCGGCGGCTCCAGCTCGGCAGGAACCTTCGGACTGGATCTCCAAGTGGGAGCGTAGCCGAAGCCGCAAGAGGCGAGTCGTCCGCCTGAGGAAGCAGAAGGCGGAACGGAAGGAGGAGCCTGTCTGCAGTGAAGGGCACGCCGTCGCCGGACCCGGCGAGGACATCCTCTGGCACTGGGCTTAAGCCGAGGCCCCGCCTCGCCAAGCACTGCCGGGAGCGCGCGATCTTCCTCCTAGGGTTGCCGCTGTGCAGGCGGATGCGCGGACGGCCGGCCCTGCTGCGCACCACTCCAGCTCATGCACCCTTCCATCCTCTGAGCCATGCGCTGGACCTCGCTGACCTTGGCGGGATCCTTCGCGGTTAGCCGCAGGACGGCTCCTGTCGGAGTCTGCTCGACCTTCACATCGGCCATGCCGTGCATGGGGTAGCTCATCCCCGCGCCTCCCATGCCGCCGCCCATCATCCAGCAGGGACAGCCGGCTTGTGACTGCGCGGATGGCGTGGCCAGGGAAGGGGTAGCGGGTTTCTGAGCGGACGTTCCCTGCGCCGCGGCGAGCGGCCCCGTGAGTAGCCCTGCCCCGAGGAGCAGGCTGTATCCGAGCTTCTTCATTTGCGCCTCATGAGGGTCCTCTCAGGAAGCTGGAGGCGAATGCACGAACTGCCCGTCGCCCCTCATCGCCCGGACAGGTGACGGCCTGGCCATGGGCCACTGTTGCGAGCCTCCAGGAGAGGCGACTGCTGGGGCGTTCCGCTGACCGCGCGCGCAAGCCAGCGGGAAGCGCGGGCGGGTTTCTTTTGTCTGTCCTCTTCAACCCCCGGACAAAAGGACCAAGATGCTTCGACTCCTGAAACTCGCACCCCTGGCGCTCCTGGTGCCCTTCGTTGCCCAGGCATCCGTTGTCTGGAAGGGAGACTTCGAGACCGGCGACCTGTCTCAGTACAGCGAGGCCTGGGCTGTTACCCCGGACCGCATGCAGGTGGAGGGCGACCTTGTCCGGGATGGCAACAAGGCGCTGAAGGTGACCGTCCAGCAGGGAGACAAACCCATCAACGCCAGCGGCAATCGCAACGAGCTGGTCTACGGTACCTATGAGCCGGACGGCTCCGAGTACTTCTACAAGTGGAGCACCCTGTTTCCCCAGGACTTCCCCAGCTCACCGCGGTGGCAGGTGTTCACGCAATGGCACCATGACGGCTGCTGTGGCTCCCCGCCGCTCGAGTTCTTCGTCATCAACGACACGATGAACATGCGCGTCGGAGGAAGCTCGGGCGAGGTGCTGTGGCAGGCGCCGGTGCAGCGGGATCAATGGAACGACTTCGTGATGCACGTGAAGTGGTCGCCCGACCCGAATGTCGGCTTCATCGAGCTGTACTACAACGGCCAGCTGGTGGTGCCGAAGCGGAACATCGCCACGCGCTACCCGGACACGGCGGGCTACCTCCAGCTCGGCTACTACCGGGATGCGACCATCCCGCAGACAGCCTCGCTCTACCATGATGGTTTCACCATGGCGACGACGCTGGAAGAAGTGATGCCCCCGGTCGCGGCTCCCTAGTCCTACCGCGCCGCCTGGAGCAAGGACGTGAAGGGGCCCGTGTCTCGGTGGATTACAGGCCGGAGTACCGCTCCGGCGCGAGCACCTGGCGCGGGTCCAGGGCGCGCTTGATGTTCTCGGTGAGCCGCCAGGCCTGGGGCGACTGCTCGGCGAGCCAGCGCATGGTGTGGGTCCCTACGCGGTAGGGCAGGAATCCCTCGCGGCGGCAGGTGTCCAGCAGCTCCTGCTGGCAGGCGAGCGCGCGGGAGGCCTCGTCCGGATCCTCCCGGTCGAACAGCAGCGGGATGGAGCTGTCGAAGCAGCGGTCGGACAGCGAGGTGAGGGTGATGAGCGGCTCCATGCGGTGCCGCGCGGCGACCTCCCGCACGGTCCGTACGTAGGTGCGCACCAGCTCCGGCACCATGGGGACGAGCGGAGAGGTCCACAGCAGACCGCAGCCATCCGCGTGCGGGTTCAGGGGCGTCCCCTCCGGCGGGCGCCGGCCTGACTTCCAGTAGGCCAGCGGCAAGGCCATCTGGGTGGGGACACCCTCCAGGACGCTCATCACGTTGGACAGGGTGCGCACCTGCGGGGACAGCTTCGCGCCGAGTCCCAGCGGCAGCCGGGGGAGCCACTGGCTCAGCATGCGGGCCCGGTCCGCCCCCAGGAACACGAGGCGACGCGCCACCGGCCCCAGCCTCTTCTGGATGGTGCTCCGCGCGGCGCGCACCACCTCGCGCGTGCCGTACAGGCCCCCGGTGCCCGTCCACGCCGCCACGCCATGCTGGGAGGACAGCTCGGCCA
Source organism: Corallococcus exercitus (assembly GCF_042231735.1). GTDB lineage: Bacteria > Myxococcota > Myxococcia > Myxococcales > Myxococcaceae > Corallococcus > Corallococcus exercitus_B. The sequence continues at coordinate 5,277,186 of NZ_CP102577.1, read as the reverse complement.
GAAGCTCCGTGGAGAGCACGTCCCCGCTCGGCACCCGGTTGCGCGGGTAGGGCGCGACCATGGACAGCACGCGCTGGGGATTGAGCAGGTTGATGGCGCCCACCACGCCGCCCAGGTCCCGCAGGGTCTCGCGGATGGCACCCACCGCGTCCTCCAGCGCCGCGTCCTCGCGCACCCAGAAGAAGAAGGCCTCCAGGTGCTCGGGCCTCCGGGCGAGCACGAAGGTGAGCTCGGTGACGATGCCCAGGTTGCTCTGGGAGAAGAGCCCGTCCAGGTACGGGCCGACGCCCCACTTGAAGGCCTGGTCCACCCGCGGTCCCCCCAGGTCCCCGTGCGCGGACCGGTACAGCGAGCCGTCTGGGAGCACCGCCTCCAGCCGGGTGATGGCGCCGAAGTGGTCCGCATGCGGGGTGATGCCGTAGCCGCGCTCCAGGGCGTTGCCCAGCAGGCTGCAATCCGGGCCGGCCCCCGTGACGGGCACCAGGAAGGGAAGCCGGTGCTCCCGGAGGTACTGGCTCAGCATCCCCTGCGTCACCCCGGGTTGGACGGTGACGAGGCCCAGCTCCGCGTCGAGCGACACGATGCGGTTCATCCGCGACAGGTCCACCACCACGCAGTCATCCCGCACGGGCGCCCCGCAGCCGTAACCCCAGTTGCGGCCGGTGCTCACCGGGTACAGGGCCAGCCCTTTCGCGTTGGCCAGCTCCACCAGGGCCACGAGCTCTCGCGTCGACGCGGGGAAGACCACCGCGGGGACACGCCTGCTCACGGAGGTGGTGCTCGTGCCCCGCTTCCAGGCCTCCTCTCCGGTGCGGAGCCACTGCGGACCGACAACTCCGGCCAGGGCTTCCAGGGTCTGCGCGGACAACTCAGTGGAAGAAGCGAGGGACATGGCAGTGGACCCGTGAACTGGCGGAGTGGGGGACGCGGCAGGGTCGCAATCACTTGCGAGGCACGCTGGGGGATGCGTCTGTCTAAAGATGCATTGAAGCGCGCCAGGTGCAATGAAAAAATTGTGAACTCAGCTCCAGGACCCGCGACCGCACCGCCGCTCGGATCCGGCCTTTCGTGGGCAGTGCCCAACAGACTGTGGGGAACTGTCCACGGTTCAAGGGCTGTCACGCTCGACGCGCGCTGCGAGCCTCCACAAGGACGGATCGCGTGCTTCGGGGGTGGTCCAGGACTTGCTCAGCGGGCCGGCAATGAAACATCTCGTCCGACAGTGTCTGCGATGGCTTCCCCAGCAAATGCAGGAGCAGCTGGTCCGCTCGCTCTCGCGCATCGACCCCGCGAGCCTGTCGCGCGTGAGCGTCAAGGTGGCGGAGAGCCCCGCGGAGCTGGAGGCCGCGGCGCGGGTGCTCCACGAAGGCTACGTGCACCGCGGGTTGATCTCCCCGCGCCCCGAGGGCGTGCAGGTCACGCCGCACCTGCTGCTCCCCTCGACGGTGGTCCTCGTGGCCAAGGTCGACGACGAGGTGGTGGGGACGGTGTCGCTGCATGTGGACTCCCCGCTGGGCATCCCCTTGGACAAGACCTTCGCGGACGTGATGGGGGGCCTGCGGGCCCAGGGCCGGCGGCTGGCGGAGGTGGGGGCGCTGTGCATTACCCGCCGCCACCGGAACGTGGGCGTGGTGTACCTGCTCAACAAGATGGTGTACCGGACCTCGGCCCTGCTGGGCGTGGACGACATGGTGATGACCGTTCACCCGGACGCGGAGGTGATGTATCGCAGCTTCCTCCCGGTCGAGCGCGTGGGGGAGCCGCGCAGGTACCAGGGGCTGTCGGAGAAGGCCCTGGGCATCTGCCTGCGGTTGCGCGTCAAGGACGCCCCGCGTGAGCTCCTGCAACGCTTTGGCTCCCGTCCCTCCCTCGCCAACCCCTATCACTTCTATATCGTCCGGGAGGAGCCCGGCTTCCAGTTCCCGGCGGAGCCGGACTTCCTGGAGCGATTCCAGGGCCCTCGGGCGCGTGCGGTGGCGCACCTGACCCGGCTGCGCCCGGATGTCATTGCCGCCCTCGGTCCGAAAGAGCGGGCACACCTGGGCTCGGTGCTGCCCTTCGCGCTCCCGCACCCGATGCCCCCCTCCCGGCCGTCCCAGTCCGTGCCTGCCCTGGCCTACTCCTGACGCCGGTTCCCCCGAAATCCATCCATGACACACATCCTGTTTCGTTCGTTCCTCGCCCCCAGGCCCCGGACGAGAACGGCGAGGACGAGCCGTGAGCGAGATTAAATTCAAGGAGTTGAAGCCGCTTTTGAACGACCTCCTGGAACCCGACATGAGGGTGTTCTGGAGCTATTTCCTCCTGGCGACCCTCCTGTCCTGGGCCTCCCTGGGCTTTCTGATCCACAGGGCGAACAGCCTCCGGTTCGACCTCGTGTTCTTCTGTGTCTTCTGTGTCTCCGTCATCTGCGTCTACCACGCCGTGACGTTCACCCATGAGCTTGCTCACCTGGATCAAAGGAGGTTCGGCTCGTTCTTCTGGGCCTGGAACATCCTCGTAGGCGGCCTGTTTGCGATTCCGGCCTTCATCTACGGTGACAACCACCTGGACCATCACTCAAGGAAGTACGGAACGAGCCTTGACCCGGAGTACATCAACTTCAAGAAGGCCCCGACCTGGGGGCTCATTGAGTTCCTGGGGATGAATCTGTTCCTCCCCTACCTGGGGATCCTCCGGTTCTGCATCCTGACGCCCGTCAGCTACCTTCACTCCAAGCTCCGGCAGCTGGTGCTGAGGGAGGCCTCCTTCATGGGGATGAAGTCCCGGTTCGCGCGTCGAATCAGCGAAGATGCGTCCGTGCTGAAGTCCTGGTCGCTTCAGGAGATGGTCACTTTTGTCTATCTCTGGGCCCTGGTGCTCCTCGTCCTGGCGGGCAGGCTTCACTGGAGCGCCATCGTCGTCTGGGCTTCGATCATCACCTTCGTGGGCGTGATCAACGGCATCAGGGCTCTCGCGGTGACCCACAAGTATTTCAGCATGGGGGACGCTCCGATTCCCTGGAACGAGCACATCGCGGAATGTGTCGAGATTGAAGAGAGAGGTCTGAGCACTCTTCTCTTCTGTCCGGTGGGAACCCAGTACCACATGACCCACCACATCTTCCCCTCGATTCCCTTTCATCATCTTCCGGAAGCCAGGAGACGTTTGTCTCCCCACTTCGAGAAGGATTCTTTCTACCACGCGAATGTCCGCAAGGGCGTCATCGACGGGCTGAGAAGGTTTCTGCAGGGGATCTACTCCCGGTAGAAGCCTTCTCAGGGGCTCGGCCGCTCGGCGCTCCCGGATTGGGGGGGCACGACCTTCTCTCCACTGCCAGCAAATGCCAGACCCCGGGTGTTGCCGCAAGCCCCCCCGGTCATGCTCCACCATTGCCCGTTTCCGACCCAGGAGCGGGAGGCCGAGCGATGCACACGGACGTGGTGACGCAGCACGCGGTGGTGATTGCTGGAGGGGGCCCGACCGGGCTGATGCTGGCGGCGGAGCTGGCGTTGGCGCAGGTGGACGTGGTCATCGTCGAGCGGCGCGCCGGTCAGGACGTCGCCGGCTCGCGCTCGCGCGGCCTGCACGCGCGCAGCCTGGAGGTGCTCGATCAGCGAGGGGTCGTCGAGCGCTTCACCTCGCAAGGGCAGGCGGTCCAGAACGTCGCGTTCGGGCAGGCGCCCCTGGACCTCAGCGACTTCCCGACGCGCCACAACCATGGGCTCGCGCTCATGCAGGAGCGCTTCGAGCGCATCCTGGCGGAGTGGGTGGGCGAGCTGGCGGTGCCCATCTACCGGGGGTGCGAGGTGACGGGCTTCGCGCAGGACGACACCGGCGTCGACGTCTCGCTGTCCGACGGCCGTGCGCTGCGGGCGAAGTACCTCGTCGGGTGCGATGGGGGGCGCAGCCTCGTCCGCAAGGCGGCAGGCATCGAGTTCCCGGGCTGGGACGCGTCCATCAGCTACCTCATCGCCGAGGTCGAGATGACCGGAGCGCCGGCGTTCGGCATCCGCCGGGACGAGAAGGGCACCTACGCCATGGGCCCGCTGGAGGGCGGGCGCGTGGGCGTCGTGCTGAGAGAGGAGCAGGTCGTCACGGGCGAAGCGCCGACCCTCGAGGGGTTGCGCGAGGGGCTCGTCGCGCTCTACGGGACGGACTTCGGCCTGCGCGGCGCCACGTCCCTCTCGAGGTTCACCGACATGACGCGGCAGGCGGCGTCCTACCGGGACCGGCGGGTGCTCCTGGCCGGCGACGCGGCGCACGTGCACTCACCGATGGGCGGGCAGGGGCTCAACCTCGGCGTGCAGGATGCCGTGAACCTGGGGTGGAAGCTGGCCCAGGTCGTGCGCGGCGTCTCGCCGGAGAACCTGCTCGACACGTACCAGGCCGAGCGGCACCCCGTCGCGGCCCGTGCGCTGCGCAAGACCATGGCGCAGACCGCGCTGAGCCGCGGTGACGCGCGGATGGACGCCGTGCGCGAGACGCTGGCGGAGTTGCTGCGGATGGACGGGCCGCGCAAGCAGTACGCGGCGATGATGTCAGGGCTGGACGTCCACTACGACCTGGGCAACGGACACCCGCTGCTCGGGCGCCGCATGCCGGACCTCGACGTGGTCACCGCCGACGGCCCCCGGCGCGTGTTCCACCTGTTGCACGAAGCGCGGCCGGTGCTGCTCGACCTGGGCGAGCCCGGCACCCTCGACGTCACGCCCTGGGCGGACCGGGTTCGGAGGGTCGCTGCTCGCTACGCGGGGGCGTGGGAACTCCCGGTGCTTGGCGCGGTCACGGCGCCCGTCGCGGTGCTGATCCGACCGGACGGACACGTCGCGTGGGTCGGGGAGGGCACGGACCAGGGCCTGCGTGAGGCCCTGACCCGATGGTTCGGGCCGCCGCGTGCGGCGTAGGTAGAACTTTCGAGCGCGCAGGTGGAATGACGCGGCCATCGCTGTTCCCGAAGCAACCCGTTCCGCTTCACCCAGACAATGAGCCCGCCCGCCCATGGAACGCGCCAGCCAGCCCGCGCTGGCGCGGCAGTCGGTGGCGGGAAATGGAACGGAGCCTCTGGATGCACCCGGTGATGCACGACTCGAAGAGCGCATGGAAGGCCCTGTCCCTGGGGCTGCTGGCCGCATGGATGGGCTGTGGCGGGGAGCCGCTCCAAGAGCCCCTGGCTTCACGGCAGGATGCGCTCGTGGACGGCTACAACCTCGTCGTCACGGGCGTGAGCCCGACCGCGGTGGCCCCGAGCAGTGCCGTCACCTTCAGCGCGACCATCCAGAACGCGGGGAACGTCGCGACGCCCGCGGGCATCATCCATGGCCTCTCCTTCTGGGTGAACGGCACGCAGGTGTCGTGGTCGGACACGCACACAAGCTCACTCGCGCCAGGGGCCAGCGTCACGCTCACCGCCAACTCCGGCCCCGCGGGGACGAAGGTGTGGACCGCGCCGGCCACGGCGGGGGCCCACACGCTCCTCGCGCATGTGGATGACATCAACCGCCTGCCGGCGGAGACCAGCGAGAGCGACAACCAGTACAGCGTTCCGCTGAGCGTGACGCCCGCCGCGACCTGCTCGGACCGGGTGCGCAACGGCACGGAGACGGGAGTCGACTGCGGGCCGGACTGTGGCCCGTGTGAGTGGCCGTTCACCGCGGTGCCGCGCACCACGCTCCGGAATTCGGCGAAGCGGGTGTATGCGCATTGGCACTACTACCCGGTGTCAATGGACAACACCAACCCGACGTCCAACGACTACTACGAGCGCAACTACATCGCGGTGAATGGCGAGGGCGGAACCCACGCGGCCTACGGCGGCATGATGCGGGAGCGGCCGCTCCCGAGACTGCCCCGCACGGAGACGGACTGGCGGCTTCGCGACGCGAAGGACGAAATCGAGCTCGCGGCGAGGATTGGCATTGATGGCTTCTATCTGAACCTGTGGACCGACAGCGACGTGAGCAACGGCGCGGTGTGGACGCGGGCGAAGACGATTGCCGACGCGGCCTCGCAGGCCGGCAATTTCGACATCATCCCCAACTTCGACATGACGATTTTGAGCACGGGGAGCCAGGCGGGGGACCAGGACCGGATGATTCGCATCCTGGGCCAGCTGAAGGGCTACGCGGCGCTCCTGCGGCGGCCGGATGGGAAGTATGTCGTTGGCCTTTTCAATCCCGCCGCGCAGGGCCGGACGGCGGCGTTCTACGCCACCGTGAAGCAGCGCGCGTCGACGGAGCTGGGCATGAGCCTGTACCTGGTGCCCGTCTTCCTCGGCACGGGGAGCACGGCGCTCTTCGAGGAGTACAGGAACGTCGGGGATGCCTACGCGGGGTGGGGGACGGCCGTCCCGGTGACGACGGCGGGGTACTCCGGGAGCCTGAAGACGAAGGCGGCCGGATACGGCAAGTCGTGGATACACCCGATGAGCAGCCAGGACTACCGGCCCAAGGACAAGGCCTTCTGGGAGGCGCGCAACTCACTGACGCTCCGCTCCATCTGGGAGAACGTGATTGCCGACGGCCTGGATGAAGTCCAGATCGTCACCTGGAACGACCAGCACGAGCACCACAACATCCGGCCGTCGACGGGGAAGCAGTGGCCCGCGTACGACATGACCGCGTATTACATCCAGTGGTTCAAGACGGGCACGCGGCCGACCATCGAGCGCGACGTGCTGTATTACAACCACCGCATCCACCGTCAGTCCCTCGTGCCCACGACCCAGACGTCCGCGAACCTCGCGGTGTGCAAGGCAGGGTGCCCGGCGACGAATGACGTGGAGCTGGTGGGCTTCCTCACGTCGGCGGGCCGGCTTGAAATCACGCAGGGCACGACGACCTACGGCGAGGACAAGACGGCGGGCGGCGTGCAGGCCATCCGGACGGCGCTGGCGGTGGGGACGCCGACCTTCCGGCTGAAGCGCTCGGGGGCCACCGTGGTGCAATTGCAGAGCATGCACCCCGTCGTGGGCTCCATCGCGTACCAGGACCTGCTGTACCGCGCCGGAAGCTCGGCCCGCGCGGCGCTCCCGTCCTGCGCGGCCTCCTGTGCCAACGGAGAGGCCCGCTGCCGGCTGTGCCCCGGCGAGCCGATGTGGCTGAAGCGCTGAAGACGCTCGAGGAGCGCCGAACCGCTGTATCCTTCCTGCCTCGCCAGGAGCCGTCATGAGCCGGATGAGGGTGTTCGCGATTGTCATTGCCGTCCTCCTTGCTGGGACGGCAGTGGCGGTTGTCGTGCTTCGAGGCCGCACGGTGGAGGGGCAAGACCTCGCATCAGAGCTGGACGACGACGACTTTGCCTCCTCCCTGGAGGAGCGCCCGAAGTGCTGGGTGAAGGTGAAGTCCTCGGCGCCGGGGAAGTGCCCTGGCGACGCGGGTCGCGTCTACAAGGGTGAGTGCTACATGGCCAACTGGGCTGGCTGCGCGAGCTACTACTGAAGGGCCCGCGGCCAGGCCAGCATCAGCGCCTCAATCCAGCGGGTGGGCGGCTCCGCGCAGCGTCTCATCGACGAGCGACACGGGAACGGACAGGGCCGCGGCCAGGCCCTGCAGCTCCATGAACTCCTCTTCCGCCACGTTGCCATCCGCGGCCGCCACCAGGGTGAGGTGTTGCAGCAGCCGGGCCCGCTCGGAGGTGGGGGCTTTCTCGCGCACCCGGGCGGCCACGTCCGTCAGCTCGCGCCGGGCGGCGTCGATGGAGGGCAGGACGCCGACGTGCTCGGAGCCGAGGAGCGCGGCGAGCGCCTGCAGTTCCCGCTCGGAAACGCCCTCATGCGCGTGGGCCACCAGCAGCCCGCCCAGGAAGAGGGCCCGCCGCAGCAACTCGGCGTGGGGGGACTGCTCCTCGAGGTAGGACGCGTCCATCTCCCGGAAGTCTCGCTCGATGATGGAGTCCACTTCTTCGTCCGACAGGCCCTCGCCCCCCTCGGCGTGGCCCACCAGCGCGCGGTAGGTCTTCGACTTCGAGAAGGCGACGACGGCGCGCACGCGAAGGGGACTGAAGGGGTGGGTGCTGAAGCAGTCCAGCGTGTCGTCGTCGTCGCGCGGCTTCGCGCGGGCCGAGGGCGCGGAGACGAGCGAGTCCACCTGGCGCGAATAGGCCTCCAGGTCCGGCTTCACGAAGCCGGAGGCAAGCCCGCTGGCCAGCTTGAAGAAGCCGCTGGCGGCGGCATCCGGGTCCTTGCCACACAGCAGGCCGGCCCGGTCCGCGCTGACCTCGGCCGCCCGGCACCAGAGGTACAGCTTGAGGGCGGTGTGGCGCGGGACGATGACACCCGCCGCGTCCTCGGCGATGGCGGTGACGGGCATGGGAATGGCGAAGTGCTCGAACGTCAGGTGGCCCAGCTCGTGCCCCATGACGAAGCGCAGCTCCGCCTCGGTGAATACCTCGATGAGCCGCGAGGAGAGGACGATGAGGGGATGCCCCGACGGGTTGTGGACCGCCGAGGCGTTGATCATCGGATCCGGCTTGACGAAGACCTCGACGGGCTTGTCATAGCCAAGCATCTCCTTGCAGTCGGCCAGCGCCTCGGCGACCGCTGGCGCCATGGAGCGCGTCAGCCGCAGCGAGTTGGCGAGCAGCCGTCGTCGCGCGGTGAAGCCGAGCCCCGTGGTCACCTTGTCCACGCGCTGCAGCGCCCATTTGACGTCCTTGTCGGCCAGCAATTCGGTGCGCAGCTTGCGGTCGAGGGTGGACTGGAAGGAGCTCGGATTCACGTTCGCCATGGCGTGGCTCCTGTCTAGCGGGCGTACTTCATGGCGAGCACGTCGAGCACCTTCTGCACGGTGCCGTCGTCGATCTCCAGGACACGCTGCATGGCGGTGAGCAGCTCGTCCTCCGACTCGCTCACATCCCCCGAGGCCATGGCCAGGTCCGCGGCAAGCACGAACGCCTTCTTGCGCACCTTCTCGCTGGAGAATCCGGAGAGAGCCTTCACGGATTCACGCAGGTTGGAATAGCGGGCCACGAGCTTCTTGGCCTCGGCGTAGACGTCCTGGAACTGTTTGCCTTCGAACTCTGGCAGTTGGGTGAAGTAGGCCTCGACCGCTTCCACCTCGGCCTGGTCGAGGAAGCCATCGGCGCCGGACATCAGGAGCATCGTATGGAGCAGCAGCACGTCATCCGACGCCTTCTTGGCCGGTACATCGCTGCGGAACATGCTCAGAAGACCCATGGTTTTCCCCCCGTTGATATGGAATCCGCTTCCGGTGTGAAGCGAACGGGGAAGAGGCTAATCGCAGCCGCCACAGAAGGTCCATGGGGTGACGGTCGCCTCATGAAGAAGGCGGTGGTGCCGTTGACTGAACGTGCGTACAACCCTGGGTCCTCCATTCGCTGGATTGGTCCATGCGCGCGCCCCATGCCGTGAGCGACGAGCTTCGAAGCACCCTGAAGTCGCGGAGCGACCCTCGCCTCGCCGAGGCGACACGCCGCTACTTCCCCACGGACATCCGAGCCCTGGGGGTCAGCAACGCGGAGGTGCGGCGCATCGCCGATGCGCTCGTCAAACAGAAGGGCCTGTCGCCCGAGGACTGCCTGGCGGTGACCGAGGACCTGCTCGCCCATGCGACCCACCATGAGGAGGTGCTCCTGGGGTTTGCCATGGTCCGCAAGGCGGTCAGGCGCGCGTTCGACGAATCGCTGCTGGACCGCTTCCGGTACTGGTTGGAGCACTCCGTCTGGACCTGGGCCCAGTGCGACGACCTGTGTCTGACGGTGATGTATCCGTTCTTCCTCACCCGGACGCCCGCCCTCACCCGGATCCAACACTGGACCGGGTCCCGCTCCCCCTGGTGTCGGAGGGCGGCGAACGTCGCGCTCGTGAAGTTCGTGAGCCGCGAGATCCGCTCATCCCGATACATGCTGCCCCGCGAGGTGATCCTCGGCAATGCACGCCAGTTGCTATCGGATCCCGAGCCGTACGTGCAGAAGAGCGTGGGGTGGCTGCTGAAGGTCGCGGCGGACCACCACCGGGAGGCGGTGGTGGGGTTCATCCAGGAGAACATCTCCGGGATGCAGCGGGACACCCTGCGCTATGCCATTGAGCGGCTGGAGCCGGAGCAACGCAAGGCGCTGCTGGCCTTGGAGTACAAGAAGTCCTGAGCTCGCGGTGCGAGCCCCTGCTCCCCGTGTCGCCCCACGGCCCGCCGGCCTGCCCATCCGGGCCTCATGCCGCACCGTGTCCACCTCTCGCTGAGAGGACACCGACATCCCATCTGGGGGGACGCCATGGACGTCAATGAGGTCATCGACCGGGCCCGCGACAGCATCTCCGTGAAGCGCGTCTACGGAGAGGCCATCCAGCAGGACGGAGTCACCGTGATTCCCGCGGCCCTGGTGGCCGGCGGCGGCGGCGGAGGGGGCGGCGAAGGGCCGACGGTGCCCCAGCAGGCCGGAGTGGAGGGCGACGCCCTGAAGAGCAGCGGCTCCGGCAGTGGCTTCGGTCTGAAGGCCAGACCCGCGGGCGCCTTCGTCATCCGCGAGGGCAACGTCACCTGGGTTCCCGCCGTGGACGTCAATCGCATCATCCGGGGAGCGCAGCTGCTCGCGGGCACGGCGCTCCTCCTCTTCGGCCTCCGCCGCCTGCTGAGCGCACGCCGTTCCGCCCGCCTCCCGCGGCACGCCTGGCGTACCCTCCGAGCCGATCGAGAATCGTGAGCGGTCGTTCAGGTGCACGTCTCCTTGAAGCCGATGTCCGGAGGGGCCTGGGTGCCGGCACACGGCTGCGGTTGACCGGTGTCGTTGAGGGCGGCATTGCGCGCCGGCGACGTGCTCAGCGTGTAGTAGTCGTTCGCCTGGGGGTTGGTGACGAACTGCGGACTCTGCTCGCTGCTGCCCACCGTGTCCTGCCCGCTCTCCGCCTTCCACGCCGCGAAGCTCTTCGAGGCGTGGTTGATGTCGAACACCGCCGCTCCCGCATCGCGGTGATAGAGGTTGTACTTGCTGGAGAAGCCAGGCCCGTACGCGCTCCTCCACTTGATGGCCCAGAGCGAGACGTCGTTGAAGATGTTGTTCCAGACATGCACGTTGGAGCTGGCATTCACGAGACTGCCCGTCCATGCGGCGAAGCCCACGTAGATGCCTCCGCCGGGCATGTTGTCGAAGGTGTTGTGATAGATGTCCACGTTGTTGACCTTCGACATCAGGATGCCGTAGCCCTTGGGGGCGGACTGGGTGCCGGGCTGCGCCGGGTCGATGGTGAAATCGAAGAAGACATTGCGGCGAAGCACGACGTTCTGGATGTCGTGGCCGGTCCCATACGCCCCGATGTTCACGCCGTGGCTGTTGTTCCAGAAGCGGGTCTTCTCGACCAGGATGTTGCGCGCCTTGAAGTGGATGACCATCGCGCCACCCGGGGCCTGCGAGTAGAACTTGCTGCCATCCACGCCGTCAGTCCCGGCGATCGTCACCCGGTTGCAGCTCTTGAGGTCGACGGCCTGCTCCTTGTTGTCGTGGAGTCGGTGGTCCTCAATCCAGATATCCTCCGCGTCCCCCAACGTGGCGTCGCTCTCCGAGCCCATGCACTGCACCCCATCGCCGCTGTTGTTCCACGCCTCATTCTGCTGGAGGACGATGCGCTTGGAGCCCGGACCCACCCTGAACCCGTGGATGTCGCAGTTGCTCGTGCAGCCCGTCGCGAGGTTGTTGTAGGACTTGGACTTGCGAATCAGCTGATTGGAGCCGGCGATGCTGATGGCATGCTCCGCGGGGACGCCATGGGCACCGTGGCAGTGCACTTCGATGAGCGCATTGTCCGAGCCAGACATGCTCACGCAGTTGTTATGCGTGGAATCCACCTTGTTGAAGATGAAGCCCTTCACGATCCAGTAGCTGGAGAGGAACTTCACCTGGGATTGCTTCACGCCGATCACGTCCCGCCACTCGGGGAGGTCGGTGTGGGTGCCGTACGGCACGCCGACGAGCATGAAGCGCGCGGTGGCGGAGCCCGCACGCGACAGCTGCACGTGCTCCCGGTACGGCATGCCGCTGTTCTGCACATGGATGACGGAGCCGGCCGGCACCGCGCCGACCGCCTTCTTGATGGTCCGCCAGGGCTGGAGCTCGGTGGGCGTCACGCGGGCGTCGTCGCCGGTGACGTTGTTCACCCAATGCGTGGCGGGCGGCGTGACCGCGGGGACCCAGGAGAAGCCAGGCTTCACCGCCGGGTCCGCCCCCGCGGAGGTCACCAGCGCCGCCGACTGCTGGGACAGCAGCCGCCCCTCTGCGTCCTGCGGCTCCGCCTCCGCCTCCGGTCCCGCACAGCCTGCGGCGACTCCCATCGAAAGCAACGTGAGGATGAAGGTGCGCGACGTGCGCAACAGGCCCGCACCGGATGACTTGACCCGCGTCATTGAGACTCACTCCTGGACTTTGAGGATGATCCGAATCCAGGAGTGCACGCTTTGGGGACGTCCGGGCGCAGGACAGCGCCCGCCCCGGGACGACCGGGGACTGGCTGACGAAACTTCCGGCGAACGCGTTCGTCAGCCGACCCTCGGGATGCCGAGGACAGTGCCAATCCTGGAAGAATTCAATGGTTCCGCAGGGAGGCCTCTGTGCCGGGGGGAGGTGAAGCCCGTGGGCCGCGTCGTCATCACCGTCGGAGCGGAAACCTAGGGCCCACAGTCCAGCCACTTGAAGAACGCGGCATGGGCGGTGACTGCTTCGGGGGGGATGTTTCCGACGGAGCGCTGGAGGCAGTAATAGGACTTGAGCTGCTGATCCGCGGCCTTCGTCCGCGGACCCAGGAGCACTTCGAGCGGCTTCACCTTCAGCGTCTCGAGCTCCTCCTTCCGCAGTGGCCGTACGCCCTGGACTCCGTGAGACGTGAGCCGGGTGTCCAGGCGGGTGAGCTCCAGCTTCTGGCCCTGCGCCGACCAGGTGATTCGGGCCCAGGTAGGGCCGACGAACTCCCCGTCCCGCAGGCGCATGGGATTCATGCCTCTCGCGTACGCGTAGAAGGCAAACGTCGGCTCCACGAGCGGCCACGTCATGGGAAGCGGGTCGCTGAGGCGGGTATCCCAGCTGATGAACCCGGCGTCGGCTGGATTCCCCTGCTTTGTCTCCATGGACTCCTTCCAGGTCTTTTCGGCCGTGGCCTTGACGCTGGCGACGATGGCCACGGTGTCGAGGGGCGGGTGGTCCGGCGGGCTCATGCGCTCTCCATTCCAGGGTGCTTCTTCGTTTCGGTGAAGACCGGTTCGTTCCGCCGGATGCGCTCGAAGAGTTCGTCGTGGTCGATTTCGCCGAGGTCGATGTTCCAGAGGCCGGGCACCAGGAAGGCGGAGGCCCGCGATGCGGCCTCCTCGCCGGAGCGCCCGTTCTCGAAGCGATGCTCCGGAAGGAAGTCGTTCTTGGAAAGGAGCATGGGCGCATCCTATCCAGAGTGAAAGGCGCGGTGGGGCTGATCCGCGCCCAGCACCTTTCCAGGCGGAGTGAGGGATTGCGCAATCCCTCACAGCCATGTCTGGGTTGAGTCTCGGGCGCGCTCAGCTCTCGGCGGAGGGTGCGGACTCGGACGCTTGCGGCTCCTCGCAGACGGGCGCCGCGTCGTCGGACGCCTCCATCTCCTCGCTCACGGAGGCCTGCTGCGCGCTGGGGGCGCGGCAGTAGTCGATGCAGAGTTGCTCGGCGCCGCAGGTGGTGCTGACGGCGCCGACATTGCAGCGGAGGTCGCAGGGCGCGTCGCAGCCACAATAGCCATGGCATTGAGCCGCGGCGGCCGGCAGCGGCACGAGGGCCAGGAGCAAGGTGGAGGCGAGCAGCGACTTGAGCACGGTACGCATGGACAGCTCCCTTCGGTGGACTGCCGCGTCAGTCTCCGGGGATTGTGATTGGGGGTAAATACGTGCTTCCGCGTAACCCGATGACGGAGAGGACCTCCGCGCCGCGCGGAGGTAGCCGCTACAGCGCGGGCACCGGCCAGTCCCGGGGGTAGACGAGGTAGGCGGTGCCTCCGGAGCGCGAGAGCCACAGCGGCTCCAGCTCCGAACGGTAGTAGGTGCGCCGCACGGCGGTGTCACTGGCGGCCGCCGGGTCGTTCACCACGGGGTTGCCCACCGCGTCGAAGCCCGAGAGCACGAGGAGGTGGCCCGCGGTGGAGGGGATGGGCGCGCCAGTCAGCTCGCCCTTGCCCCACGCGACGCTGAGGATGACGGGCACTCCCGCGGAGAGCCACGGCTCCAGCTGCGCGAAGCTCGTGAAGCGCGCCACGTGCGCCTGGAAGCCCTGGCCCGCCGCGTACGCGGTGTTGAAGGGCCAGTTGCCGTGACCGCCGTAATACCAGTCATGCACACCCGCGACAGCCGCGCGCACGTTCGCCTCGCAGCCCCGCGTGTCCGCCGTCCAGTACTGGAGCACCATCGCCGTGGACGTGGGGCTGCACCAGACCTCGCCGCCGTCCGGGTAGACCATCTGCGAGCAGCGCGGCACGGCGAGCACCTGGTTCCAGCGGGCCGGGTTGCCCGCGGGCACGGTGGGCCGCGTCTCCGGCGAGGTGGAGGTGGTGAGCGCGCTGGCGTGCAGCACGGGCGTGGCCACGCCGTTCGCGCTGAACAGCCGCGTCTTCACCTGCCACGCGGTCGCGGCGCTCTTCTTCGCGGTGACGATGAGCGTGTCGATGGACACCCTCGCCACGGTGTCCGCCTGCGAGTCCGCCGAGTGGCGCTGCACCGTGGAGGCGTCCGAAGCCCAGACACCCAGGCTGAACCACTTCGTCCAGGCGCCGCCCACCTGCACGCGCACGAGCGTCTCCACCCAGGTGCCCGTGGGCGTGGTGGCCTCCCAGGAGGCGATGGCTTCACGGAAGCCGAACGCGCTGGAGACGATGGGGCTCGTGGCCTCGCCCTGGAAGAAGGAGCCGCCGTTGTAATAGGTGCCGCCGTAGTAGCCGCCCGGCCCGTAGGGGTCGGTGCCGGACCAGGACTGGCCCGGAAGCAGCTGGAGCGAGCCATCCGCCGCGCGGGCCACGCCGCTGAGCTGCCAGGTGAGGAAGTCCCCTCGGCTCGCCGCCCAGCGGGTGGAGGCGCTCTGGCCCGCCATGGCCACTGGGGGGGCGAGCGCGAGGGTGATGATCAGCGCGAGTACGGCCGTCCTGGACTGCGTCATGGAGGCTCCCGGGGATGTGAGGGCGGACCACGACAGCAGTTCCCGCGGAGGATGCCCCCCTGCGGACCTGGGCGAATGGACGGCATTGAACATCTCCCCACGGGAGCGCGCTTCGGGGGGCGGGCGCCCATCAAGGCAGGTGCACGACGAGCTCCACCTCCGGGTGCTCGGCGGAGGGCCCGTCCAGCAGGGGCGTGGGGCGTGCGCGCACGTGCTTGTCGAAGAAGGCGCGCACGTAGGTATTCACCAGGGTGAAGGAGCGCGGCCCGTCGAGCGTGCCCAGTGCGTACTCGCTGGCGGTCGCCTGCGGTGAATAGAAGCGGATCAGGGGCAGGGCGAGCACGAGGTCGCTGAAGGTGAAGTGGCCGGCCCCCTGGAGGTCCAGGTCGTAGCCCATGGCGCCCAGATGCTGGAAGAAGCGGCCCCGGCTGGAGTCGCCCTCCGCGTCCTCGCTGTTCATCACGAGGAACGGGACCTGGACCTGCACCTCCAGGTTCCCGTGGAAGGTGCCGTCCAGGTTGAGTCCCGCATGGACGCGTGCATCCGTGCGGCAGACCTCCGCCGCCGCCGAGCCGCCGAAGGAATGGCCGAACGCGCCGATGCGGCCCAGGTCCAGCCTGCCGGTGAACCGCCCCGCCGGGTCGCTGGAGTCCAGCGCCGTCAGCCGGTCGAGCACGAACCGCGCGTCCGCCGCCCAGGTGTCCTGGACGCGCGTGTTCTGGTCGGGGTCGAAAGGGGAGAGCTCGACGAGCTCATCCACCACGCGTCCGTCCGGGAAGACCAGCGGGCTGCCTCCCCGGGGATGGGAGATGGCCACCACCACGTAGCCCTGGCTGGCCAGCTCCTCCGCGGCCCCGCTGTACAGCGCTGTCGCCGTGCCGTAGCCGTGGGAGAAGAGCAGCACGGGGAACCGCTCTTCCCCGTCGGCCAGGGGCACGCCGCGAACGGAACTGGCGAAGAAGAAGCTGAAGAGCGCCGACGGCAGCCCTTCCTTGCTCGCGACAAGCTCACCCTCGCGCCACGTGAGGAAGTAGGAGGCGGGTTGGGCCTGGGGGCGGGCCCGCGCGGGGTACCAGAAGCGCACCTTCAGCTCGCGCTTGTCGCCAGCCGCGGGGGTGAGCGTCTCCTCTCGCGCCTCATCGGTCCAGGCGTCCTCCCACGTCCCCACCGCGAGGGGGCCGGTGGGCGGCGGGAACCGCACCACCGGGTGGTTGACGTCATGGACCGAATCCCGCGCGCTGACGGTGGCACCGCCGCGCGTCCGAGCGCTGAAGACGACCTGGGCCGTCTGAGGCGTCAGGACGCCCGCCGCCTTCAACTCGGGCAGGGAGAAGCTCAGGATGGCATCCAGGCGGCCATCCCCATCCACATCCCGCGCGGTGCCGGCTGCCAGTGCCCGCACCTTCGTCTTGCCTTCCGGGGCCGACAGCGTGGCCTCGTCGGCCAACAGCTCTTCGGCGGCCAAGGTCTCATCCCCCAGCACCGCGACGTCGAGGCTTCCCGTCCCCGACAGGTCGACGGCGTTGGGATACACGCCGGGAAGGACATCCAGCGCCGCGGTGTCAGGCTGGAAGTCGGAGGGCGGCCGCGGAGCCACGTCGTCCTCGCCGCAGCCGGGCGCCACCACGAGGCAGAGGGCCAGCACGAGCCCCGTCCCGTATCGCCACGAGGCGTGAAGCGAGGGACTGCATGGGGCGGAGGTCGAACGCATGTGGCTTCCTTCTGATGTGTGAACTGCATACGGCGCCTGAAGCCCTCGCTCAACGTGGGCCGTGGATGGGCAGCTCCGAGCCCGCCTCGAAGGCCCCCAGGTCTGGCGCCAGCCCGGCGAAGCCGTCGTTGATGTTCGAGAGGGGCTGGCCGGCGTTCGCCGCGGCGGAGTCCGCGCGGATGCGCAGGTCCGGCGTCGGGGAGAGTGTCAGCGGTGCGGAGGGGTACGCCACCGCGGTGGAGAACGCCGTGAGGTCCACCTGCACCGCGTGCTGTTCGGTGGTGCTGGTGCGCAGGGCCTGGAGGCTGCTGAACGTTGTGCCGCCCAGGCGGCCCGTGAGGGTGCCCGTGGTGGAGCCCAGGCCGTCGTGGTCCAGGCTGGAGCTTTCGACCACCAGGTCGGGAACGTGCAACACCCGCCCCGTGCCGCTGCTGTATCCATTGAAGGTGCCCCCCGCGCCCCCCAGGAAGAGGTTGTTGCGAGCGTAGAGCCCCGCCACGGGCCGCCCCGCGTAGATGCCGAACGCGTCTCCGTTCTTCACCACCGTGTTGTGGAGCAGCACGTCCCCGGTGCTGCCCCGGTAGAGTTTGAAGGCCACGTGGACGGCGTTGTAGATGGCATTGCGGACGAAGTACGTGGGACCGCCCAGGCCCGGCTGGGAGGACAGCGCGATGAAGTTGTGGGTCAGCCGGTTGCGGACGATGCGGCAGTTGTGGAAGCAGAAGTCCGCCTCGATGCCGTCGTCCGCGTTTCCGCTCAAGTCATTGTTCAGGATGTCGATGCTGTACTGGTCTACGGCCTCGTCGTCCTCCAACAGGGAGATGCCATCCCGGAACCCCGTCACGCGGTTGTGCAGGATGACGTGGCCCGGGCCGGTGACGACGATGCCCTCGCCCAGGTTGTCTCCGCTGGCGCCGAGCGAGGCCTCCGCCCACTGCGTCAGGCCCGTCACCACGTTGTCCGCGATGTATGCGTTCTCCGCGCGGGCATAGGTCACGATGCCGTCGCCGCCGTAGGTGCTGCTGGCGTTGACCGTGCAGCGCTGGATGGCGACATGCTTTGAGCCGTTGAAGCGGATGCGGCCGTTGACGGTGAGCCCCTCCAGGTGGACGTAGGCCTGGGTGAAGAGGTTGATGGCGCCGTTGATCACCACCCCCGAGCCACCCCGGAGGACGATGGGCTTTCCTTCGGTGCCGCTCCGGGACCAATCAAAGCCAGGGTACGTGCCCGCGCCCAGCAGGAGGATGTCGCCCGGCTGCGCGCCCGCGGCGACGCTGGTGAAGGTGGCGGGGGTCACCGCCTTGATGGGGGCGTTCGCCATGGGGACTGGCAGCGGGCGCGTGGTCGCGGTCGCGGTGCGCGTGGTCGTCCCGCCGTCGGGGTCCGTGAGGGTGAGCTCCAGCTCGTAGGACGTCCCGGGCTGGAGGTCGAACACGCTGCCGGAATGGCGGCTTGTCCAGCTGAAGCCCTCGTTGCTGCCCGCCGGAACGCGGCGCAGGGGCATTGCTTCGCGCCAGGGGAGGGTGCCCGAGGCTCTGTAGCGAACCGTCACCACGCCATTGGCATTGGCATCCCCGCTGAACGCCCACTCGACCGTCAGATGGTGCAGGGTGGGGAAGGGGAGGCTCGTCGCTCCCACCACCGTGGCGTTGGCACCGCCGCCTCCTCCGCTGGCGAGCGTGGTGGCGCGAGCGGTGGCGGAGGCCTCACTGGTATTGCCCGCCGCGTCGGTGGCCAGCACCCGGTAGCCGAAGGCGGTGCTGGCGGGAAGGTCGGTGTCCGCGAACGGCGGCGCGCTCACGGTGCCCGCAGGCGCGAAGTCCAGGCAGCCCGCACCCTGGCACCGTTCGATGCGATAGCCCGTCACCCCTACGTTGTCGGTGCTGGGGGTCCAGGTGAGGGAGAGCTGTGAAGCCGACACGGCGCTGGCGCCCGGTGCCTCGGGGACCGAAGGCGCCTGGGTGTCGGTGTCGATGCTTCCTCCCTTTTCCGGTGGGGCTTCATCGCAGGCGACGCAGGACAGCAACCCCAGCACCAGGGCCCAGCGAAAGGAGGAACGGTTCATGGAAGCTCACGCTCATTCGGACGGAGGAGTTCATCCACTTCCTTTTCGACCACGACATCCTGGGCTTCGGCTGGGGTGGCGACAAGGACCCGGACGAGATGCGCGCGGAGGAGCTACCTGCGGGAGTCGCCGCTACAGCGCGGGCACCGGCCAGTCCCGGGGGTAGACGAGGTAGGCGGTGCCTCCGGAGCGGGAGAGCCACAGCGGCTCCAGCTCCGAACGGTAGTAGGTGCGCCGCACGGCGGTGTCACTGGCGGCCGCCGGGTCGTTCACCACGGGGTTGCCCACCGCGTCGAAGCCCGCGAGCACGAGGAGGTGGCCCGCGGTGGAGGGGATGGGCGCGCCGGTCAGCTCGCCCTTGCCCCACGCGACGCTGAGGATGACGGGCACTCCCGCGGAGAGCCACGGCTCCAGCTGAGCGAAGCTCGTGAAGCGCGCCACGTGCGCCTGGAAGCCCTGGCCCGCCGCGTACGCGGTGTTGAAGGGCCAGTTGCCGTGACCGCCGTAATACCAGTCATTTCTTCGCGGTGACGATGAGCGTGTCGATGGACACCCTCGCCACGGTGTCCGCCTGCGAGTCCGCCGAGTGGCGCTGCACCGTGGAGGCGTCCGAAGCCCAGACACCCAGGCTGAACCACTTCGTCCAGGCGCCGCCCACCTGCACGCGCACGAGCGTCTCCACCCAGGTGCCCGTGGGCGTGGTGGCCTCCCAGGAGGCGATGGCTTCACGGAAGCCGAACGCGCCATTGAACAGCTCCCCCGGAGGGAAGGCGCTGCGCTAGTCCAGAGGCACCGACAACAGCTCCCGCTGACACGTCACGTAGAGCGTCCGGTCGTGCACCAGCAGGCCGCCCAGGTCGGCGTGGCCGACGTCGTGCACGGCGAGGCACTCGGTGGAGTCGAGCGACCAGACGCGCACGGTGCCATCGGAGCTCCCGGTGCACAGCAGCCCGCGCGAGGGCTCCACCGCGACGAAGTCCACCCCGTCCGCATGGCCCTGCCATTGCCGCACGACGCGTCCGGTGCTGCTGTGGAACATGCGGGCCACGAAGTCCCAGGACCCGCAGAGGAGGTGCTCTCCGTCGGGGTGCCAGGCCAGCGCCCGGAGGGTGTGCGACGGGCGGTTCCGCACGATGCCGAGCTGCTCCTTTCGCTCGGCGCCGAGGGGCTCATGGCGCGCGGTGGCCATGCGCAGGTGGAAGAGGGCGCGGACGTTGAGCGTGAGGGCTTCGAGCAGGTGCACGGCGCCGTTGCTTCCGCCCACGGCGACGAGGCCCCGGGCGGGTGCATGCGCGAGCGCGTAGAGCGGTCCGGTCTCCAGCGTGCGCAGGTTCTCGCCCGTCCATGCGTCCCACAGCCGCGCGCTGCTGTCGGCGCTGATGGAGACGACGCGGTCCTCGCTGACGACCGCTGCGGCCTGGACCTCCTCTCCGTGGCCCTCGAAGGTCTGCACGCGTCGCCAGTCCTTGGAGTCCCAGACGGCCAGGCCGCGGATCTTGTACGCCTCGAGCACGCGGCCCAGCTCGGCTTCACCCGCCAGCCGGAACCAGGGCTCTCCATTCCGACAGATGGCGCCCGTCTTCAGGACCCGCGTGCACTCACCGGTCGCCAGACTCCAGAGGAAGATGCGCCCGCGCCCGTTCGCGGCGATGTGACGCCCGTCGGGCCACAGCATCGGCGCCCCGAGCGGATCTCCGTCGGTTTCGCCCGCATCGAGCCACTGGGGATACCGGCGCCACATCGCTTCAGTCTAGACCGTGTCCGCAAACTAGAGCCAGTGACGGATGGCGGCGATGAGAACCATCGCCAGGGAGTTGGCGGCGCGCTTCTCGTAGCGCGTCGCCACGCGCCGGCGCTGCTTCAGGCGATTGAAGAGACATTCCACGCGGCAGCGCTCGCGGTAGTCCGCGTGGCGGAAGGAGCGCACGCCGCGTCTGGATGGGGCCGGGTTGCTCAAGCAGGAGCTTCGCGCTGGACGTGTTCTCGTGCGGCAGGTGTGGAGGCAGGCTTAAGGGTGCTGGCGTATCTGACGGCTTCCGGTGGGGTGCGTACTCTCCTGGAGCACCTGTACCTGCCCACGCTGCTTGGGAGACTGGCCCCAGCGCGGGGGCCACCCAGAACGCGGGGTGTTGAGTCCGCAGTAGCAGTGGCCCGTCGCCTGCCGCCTCTTCAGGGGAAGGCGGCTTGAGCAGGGGTGTACCCGATAGGGCTGCAAGGGGCACATCGACGTGGCACCCGGCTCCAAGACAAGGCGATAGGAAGCCCCAAGCAGGACGCACTGTGACCCACCCGTCCTTGCGTGGAGGCCCGGGGTGACCTGCGGTACACCGTCACCCGCTCGCCGCGGGGCCCCCACGGATGAGGGGCATCCTGCGCCGCGGAAGAGGGGACATGGATCGCATCGAGGCGATGAAGGTGTTTGTCGCGGCGCTCGACGAGGGCAGCCTGGCGGGCGCCGGCCGCCGGCTCGCGCGCTCGCCAGCCGCCGTGAGCCGTGCCATCGCGTTGCTGGAGCAACACATTGGCGCCGAGCTGCTGCACCGCACCACCCGCACGCTCAAGCTCAGCGAGGCAGGTGAGCGCTATGCGTCCGCGTGTCGCCGCATCCTGGCGGATCTCGAGGAGGCCGAGCTGAGCGCCGCGGGCGAGCGCGTCGCTCCGCGGGGGACGCTCACGATCAGCGCGCCACCCATCAGCGGCGAGGAGATCCTGCGGCCCATCCTCGACGCCTACCTGGAGGCCTACCCCGAGGTCTCGGTGAACCTCGTCCTGCTCGACCGGTACGCCAGCCTCGTCGAGGAAGGCATCGATGTCGCGATGCGCGTCGCCGAGCTGCCCGACTCCTCCCTCGTCGCCGTCCGTGTCGGGGGCGACGTGAAGCGGGTCGTCGTGGCATCGCCGCGCTACCTCGCCGGGCATCCGCCCATCCTCGAGCCGGCGGACCTGGGCAGGCACCGGATCATCACCACGACGCACTTCGGGCACGATGCGTGGGTGTTTCCGCCAGCCGCCGGGAGTGCCGTCTCCCGCTCCGTGCACTTCAAGCCGCGGCTCGTGGTCAACAGCGTGCGGGCCGCGCTCGCGTCCGCGGTGGGCGGACATGGCGTGACCCGGCTCTACACGTACCATGTGGCGGAGCGCGTCCAGGATGGCTCGCTGAAGGTCCTCCTGCGCAACGCCGAGCCGGCAGCCCTCCCCGTGCACCTCCTCACTCCGCAGGGTCGCATCTCGGTGCCCAAGGTCCGCGCCTTCATGGACTTCGCGGTGCCACGCCTGCGCGCCGAGTTCTCGAGGCTCTCCGTACAGGCCCAGGCCTTCCTGGGCTGAGGGGATTCACGACGTGCCCGCGGCGCGCCGCTTGCGGAACTCGAGCGCCGGCAAGCCGCCCCAGCCCCAGTCCTCCAATTCGACCTCCTGGATGACCACGTAGGTCGAGTCGAGGGGCTTGTTCAGCACGTCGAGCAGGAGCTGACTGGTGCCTGCAATCAGGCGGGCCTTCTCCTCGGGCGTGACGGAGTCCCGGCCGGGGCCGGAGCCCTCACGGGTGATCTGGATGGTGACGATGGGCATGGCAGGCTCCCTTAGCGACCGGCGTTCTGGCCGCCGTCGACGTAGAGGATCTCCCCCGTCGCGTAGCTGGCACCCTCGAGGTAGAGCACCGCATCCGTGACGTCGCTGACCTCGCCCATGCGCTTCGCGGGGTTCAAGGTGGCGAAGAACGCGTGGGACTCCGGCGCGTGGATGGGGGTCTTGATGAAGCCCGGGGCGACGGCGTTGACGCGGATCCCCCTCCCGGCGAACTCGACCGCGAGCTCGCGGGTCACGGAGCTGATGCCGCCCTTGGTGAGGTTCGCGAGCCCCGTCGGAACGCCCGCGATGGCCTGGTTCACGAAGGGCGTGGTGATGCTGACGATGTGGCCGGAGCCCTGCTTCACCATCTGCACGAGGGCGCGCTGCGTGAGGTGGAAGAAGCCACCGAGGTTGGTCTTGAGCATCGCGGTGAAGTCGTCGGCCGTGTAGTCCGTGAACGGCTTGGCGATGAAGATGCCGGCGTTGTTGACCAGCGTGTCGATGCGCCCGAAGCGCGCAATGGCCTCGTTGACCACGCGCTCGGCGGTAGAGGCATCGCCGATGTCGCCCGCGACGGCGAGCACTTCCGGGTCGCTGCCCTGCTTGATGGAGCGGGAGGTCGCGACGACGCGGTAGCCGCGGCCCCGGTAACCCTCGACGAGCCCTGCCCCGATGCCCTGCGATGCGCCCGTGATGATGGCGACCTTCTGGTGGGAGTTCATGAGCTTTCCTCGTTGCTACGGCGAGCCGAAGTGCCGCCGTCGGCCCTGGTCTGGGCGTCGAGGAGAGATGTATGAGGCGGCGTCCGCTGACTGAATCCCCACCGCCCGGCAGGGACTCTTCCGCCGCGTGGAAGAATCCCGGTGCGATGGCCGATGCGGCGAATCTCCGCCTCCCCTGC
Source organism: Corallococcus exercitus (assembly GCF_042231735.1). Taxonomy (GTDB): domain Bacteria; phylum Myxococcota; class Myxococcia; order Myxococcales; family Myxococcaceae; genus Corallococcus; species Corallococcus exercitus_B. The sequence goes on along the minus strand of NZ_CP102577.1, from coordinate 5,253,852 downwards.
GAAGCGCAGCACCCGAAGTAGCCTGCGTCGCGTTCGGTGAAATAGTGTGCTGGCCGAGTGACAGTTCCAGGGGCCAGGGGTGTTCGTCATCCCGAGACGGCCCCCACGGGCGACCGCCGTCACTCCGCCATGCAAGGGGGACCCCTGTGTTTTCTCGATTCGGGCTCAGCAACCTCGCCGCCGTCGCGCTGACGTCCGTCGCGACCCTGGCCTCCGCGGCCGGAGAGCCCCTCCCAGCGCAGTCCGCCTTCTTCCTGACCCGGAGCGAGAACCGGAACCAGGTCCACTACGCCCTGCGCCTGGACGAGGCCTGCCGCCCCGTGGGGACGCGTCCCGTGCAGGTGTACTGGCGGATGTTGGAGCGCGGGGCCTCGGAGGTGGAGGACCTGCTGGAGGTCGAGCAGCCCGTGTATGGACTGGAGGACCCGCAGCCGGTCGAAACCACCGCGGAGGGCTGGCGGGTGCGGGTGCGCCTGCGGGCCTTTCCCTCGCGCCCCATCGACATCACCACCGCGCGGGTCGACGGCAAATGCCAGGTCCAGGCGTGGACGAAGATGGGCAACAGCGTCGCCCGGCTGGAGCACGTCTTCGTGAAGACGTCCTGGCCCTTCTCGGTCGACTTCGTGCGGCTGGATGGCGTGGGGCAGGACGGGAAGCCCGTCCATGATCTGATCCGCGAGTGAGGGGCGGCAGGGGCGGGCGGGGGCTCGGGGATGATGGCGCGGGGACCTCTCTACCGTCCGAGCCGGGCCGCCAGTTCGAGCCGGGCCGCCACGGCCAGCGCATCCGCGCGGTTGTTCTCCACGTCATCCGAGTGGCCCCGCACCCAGTGCCAGGTCACCTGATGGGCGCGGACGGCTTCCAGCAGCTCGCGCCACAGGTCCGCGTTGGACACGGGCTTCTTGCCCGACGTACGCCAGCCATTGGCCTGCCACGAGTCCAGCCACTTCGCCTCGAAGGCGTTGCACACGTACTTCGAGTCGGTGAATACCTGGACGCGGCACGGCATCTTCAGGGCCTTCAGCGCGACGAGCGCCGCGGTCAGCTCCATCCGGTTGTTGGTGGAGTCCGCCTCCGAGCCCTGGAGCTCCTTGCGGTAGTCCTTGCGCTCGGGAGCGATGAGGATGGCCCCCCAGCCTCCCAGGCCGGGGTTCGGCGAACAGGCGCCGTCGCAGTAGATGTGGACGAGAGGGAGCGCCATCGCGCGCGCACCCTACCCCAGGGAGGCCCGGCCGCGGGTGCCTAGAACCAGTGGTCCTGCCAGAGCGTCACGACCTTGTGGGACTGGGGAAAGAGGATGACGAAGAGGCGGAAGATGCCGCCGCCGTAGCCGCTCTCGTACGTGGCGACCCGCACGTCCTCCGTCCCGTTCCCGTAGGTGGAGAGCAGCGCCGGGTGCAGCCGCTGGTAGGCGATCTCCATGCGCGGCTCCAGGTCCGCGTACGGAATGACGCCGGTGGGGGAGAGCCAGTAGTCCGCGAGGAGCTGCTGCACCTGGGCGGTGCGCGTGGCCATGGCGAGCGTGGGCTCGCCCGCGTAGCTCCACGGGAAGGCGTAGACGTGCAGCTCGCCGTCACAGCCGCCATCGCAGCCCCAGTAGGCCTCGCGCTCCAGCGCGTGGATGTCGGGCGGAAGCGCTTCCTCTCCCAGGTGGAGCGTGTAGCTGGCCGGCGCCGCCGCGGGGTCCCCCAGCTCCAGGCGGAACCGTTTGCCCGCGCCGGTGCCCGTGCTCACCACCGCCAGGTATTCGCCGCCCTGGGCGAGCGTGAGTGCGGCGATCTTGCTGAGCTGTCCATATCCGGAGTCATCGTCCTGGGCGACGGGGGTGGCGCCGTAGCTGCCGCTCGCGTCCTTGGGGCCGTACACGAAGAGGCCCGTGTCCAGGTACATGGAGCTGCCCAGGTGCGTGACCTCCAGCCGCAGCGTCTTGCCGGCGGGGGCCTGGAAGCTGAAGGAGAACGCCTGGGGATTGGTGGTGAACTGGGCTTGCACCGCACCGGGCAGGGACACCGGGCCCAGGTACGCGGTGCTGTCCACGATGTTTCCGCTGGCCGGTGGTGCCGGCGGGGACAGCACGGACTGGACGTGCTCGCCCGCTTCCTCGGCGGCAGGCGTCTCGGGCCCCGGGCTTCCACCGCAGGCGGTGACACAGAACAGCAACACCGTGAGACAGGATTTCAGCAGGGTCAAACGCATCAAGGCTCCTTCGCGGGTCCAGGCAGGATGAAGCCTGGATTCTCGGAAGGAGGCTGTCTAGCGCACGAAGCCCGCCACGGGATTCTCAAGCACCTTGCTCACGACGTTCATCGTCCTTGCCCTCCCACCAGGAGCGGCCACGGCCCCAATGTCTGGCTCACCTGTTGCTCATGTCCTCCCCTCGTGGTCCCAGAGGGAGAGTCAGCGTGAGACGGATGACAGTCGCAGGGATGTTGTGGGGAATGGGAATGGCGCTCGCGACCCTGAGTGGGTGCGGCACGCCACTGACAGCGGAAGAAGATTCACGTGAGCCAGGGGCGGAGACCGTCAGCACGGAGCGCGCGGCGCTCACGACGCGGACGGTCGTCCTGACGCCCACGGAGGACGCGCATGTGGAGGCCGCGTCCCCGAACACGAGCTTCGGCGCTTCCTCCACCTTGAAGGTCTCGCGAACCCCCGAGGCGCTGACGTACCTGCGCTTCTCCGGGGCCGAGCTCCCCGTTGCCGGGACGGTGACGTCCGCGAGGCTGCGCCTGTTCGCGATGAACAACGCGGCCCAGGGCGTCGCCGTGCACGACTCGCCGGGCGTGCACATCTGGGACGAAAGCGTGACGTGGAACACCCGGCCGTACTGGAGCGACTCCTGGCTCACTTCGAGCGAGGGGCCCGTGAGGAGCGGGACCTGGGTGGAACTCGACGTGTCGGGCATGTACATCCCCAGCCGCTACTACAGCGTCGACTTCCTCCTCTCGGCGAAGGGCACGGACAGCCTCACGTTCGGGTCGAGCGAGTCCTTCGAGTACAAGCCGCAGCTCGTCCTCACAGTGGAGTCCGCCGCGGACAACCCGCCGCCGCCGCCCGCGCCGCTCACGCTCTCCGGCGCGCCGGTCTCCTTCAGCGCGAGCGGCGACACGTTCGTTGACGCGGAGAGCCCGGGCACGGCCCAGGGCGGCGCCACGACGTTCAAGGTGGACAGCGCCCCCATGCAGGAGGCCTACCTGCGCTTCCCGGTGCAGGGGCTGACGGAGGCCGTGCAGCGCGCGGTGCTGCGCCTGTACGTGAGCTCGGGGTCGGATGACGGCCCGGCCGTGTACGCGCTGACGGGGCTGCCGTGGAGCGAGGCCAGCGTCACGTGGAGCTCGCGGCCGGCCCGCACGGGCAGCCCGGTGGAGGACGCGCAGGGGCTCGCGACGGGGAGCTGGGTGGACTACGACGTGACGGACCTGGTGCGTGGCAACGGGGACGTGACGTTCGGGCTGTACCCGACCTCCAGCGACGGCGTGACGTTCTACTCGCGGGAGAGCGCGGATGCGTCGCTGCGTCCCCGGCTGCTCGTCTGGACGGGCGCGGCGAAGACGGCCCCGGCGGACGCGTGCCTGACCCGCACGGAGTACGTCGAGGTCCCCGTCAGCGCGCTGCACGACACCTACGCCGCGGCGGATGCGCCGGACCAGAAGTTCCAGCACCACGCCTCGCTGCGGGTGGACGGGGATCCCCGCGCGGAGGCCTTCCTCCGCTTTGATGTCCAGCTGCGGCCGGAGCGCGTCCAGCGGGTGGCGCTGCGCCTGTATGCCATTGATGGCACGGGCAACGGGCCCCGGCTCTACCGGGCGTCGACGTTCGACGGGGCGACGACGGACTGGAACCACCGCCCGGCGCCAGTGGGCGAGCCGCTGGTGGACCTGGGGGCCGTCGCGCGGGATGCGTGGGTGGAACTGGACGTGACGAACACCGTCACGGCCTCGGGGACGTACGCGTTCGCGCTGCTGCCGGACAGCACCAACAGCGTGGGCTTCGTCTCCACGGACGCGGAAGCGCGCCACATCATCGGGGGCGCGCCCCGGCTGGTCGTCACGTATGAGAGCAGTCCGTTCTGCTCGTACCGGGGCACGAAGCCGTCGGGGACCACGGCCTGGGTGCGTCAGGACGGAGGCGCGCGGGCGGAGGCCCCTCGGCACGTGGCGCCCGCGCCGGATGGCGGGTTCGCGGTCGTCACCCGGCTCTACGGCACGGGGACACCGGCCGTCCCGTCGGGCCACACCGTCACCCTGCACCGGGCGGATGGCGCCGTCGCGTGGACGCGCTCCTTCCCGCAGGCGGGAGTGCTGTTGGAGAAGGTGGTGGTGACCACGGTGGGCAACGTGCTGGTCGCGGGCAGCTACAACGGGGCACCGGACCTGGGCAAGGGGCCGCTGCCCCAGGGCTCCGGCATGGTGGTGATGAAGCTCACGCCTGACGGCACGGTGGACTGGACGCGCGGCTTCCGGGCCTGGTTCGGTGACCCGAGCGATCCGGAGAATTACTACGACAACCCGATGGAGGTGCTCGACCTGGCCACGGATGCGCACGGCAGCGCGGTGGTCGTCGGCACGTTCTGGGGCTACACGGACTTCGGCAATGGGCCGCTGTATTCGGGCAAGGCGTTCCCGTACGACGACACGTACCCGAACTCCTACGTTCTGAAGCTCCAGTGGGACGGCGCGCACCTCTGGTCGCGCGCGCTGGTCGGGACGTCCCTGGTGGGCACGCGAGCCAACAGCGTCGCCGTGGACGCCAGCGAGGGAGTCCTCGTGGGCGGCCACGCGGGCAGCAACACCGACTTCGGTGGCGGCACCGTCGCGGAGCGCGGAGGCTTCGTCGCCCGGTATGGAGTGGGGGGCGACTTCGGCTGGGCGCGGGTGATGAGCGTGCGGTACGGCGAGGTGACCTCCGTGGGCGTGCTGCCCGACCAGCGCATCGCCTTCACCGGGAACTTCAACGGGTACCTGTCGTTCGCAGGTCAGCAGTACGTCAGCCGCGAGCCGGAGGAATACGAAGGGACCCGGGATGCATTCGTGGGCGTGCTCACCGCGGCGGGTGGGGACGTGGGCTTACGGCAGTTCGCGCACTCCGGGTTCACGGACATGGTGGTGGACGGGGCCGGGAACATCGTGACGACCCAGTCCGGCGCGGGGAACCTCGTCGGGCTGGGCGACGTCGGTTGGCGGCAGGGCGAACTGCCCCGGCCCACGCTGGCGGCCTTCGGTCCCGGGCTGGAGTCCCGGTGGGTCCGCGTGCTGGGGCTCACGTCCGTGTATGGGCTCCACCTCGCGTCCTCCCCGGACGGCGTCGTGGTGGCGGGCAACCTGAAGGAGGCGCTCGAGATGGACGGCACCTGGTACACGCCGCAGTCCCGGCGCTCCGACGTGCTGCTGTTCAAGCTCCGCAAGTAGGCCGCCGTTCCTCGGGGCTCCCGCATCCAAGCGGGGGCCCCGGGGCCGTGCCGTGCCCTGCTCGGGCGCTGCTGGAGATCCTCGACCAACATGGCGATGACGCTGGCGCTGGAGCGTTTGTCACGAGCGGAGGGTGGCCTGAGGCATCCCCTCATCTGAATTAGATAAGCCCGAAGGCTTCGCGGTGTTCACCTTCAAGTGCTTGTCGTAGCCGAGTGCCTCGCCCGCGGCGCCCAGCAGCGTCAGCAGCACCTGCGCCAGCGCGGAGATGAGCAGCAGCCGGTCTCTGGCCTCTTCAACCCGGCAGGTGGCCGACCTTCTTCCCTGCCGAAATAGGCTCTAAACCTCTTCAAACTTCGTTCCCGTGGCGCCCATGCGCTCAAGTGCGTCGCGGATTTCCTCTCGGACGATCAACGCGATGGGCCAGCCCCAGGTGCGGAACACCTTCGCGTCACCTACCAGCGAAGCGTCAATCCGCATTCCCCAAACATCGCGGTACTCTCCAACCTTCTCCGGGCGCCCGTCCTCCGGCGTCCACATCAGGATCTCCTCGGTGGCCTTGTCGTCAATGCAGCGAATCAGCTTGGTTGCCACGAGAATGCAGAACTGCTCAGACTGGCCCGCGACCTCTACGGGAAAGAGCTGCACGTCATCGGGAGCAAGGTCCGCGAAGACGGATGCCACCTTGGCGTGGACTACCGGTGTTGAGCGGGCTGCTAGCGAGAAGTCGAGCGCTGTTCCGGGAAGATACATCGGGAGCATCAAGCGGCCCGGAGCGTCAATAGGAGTCCCGTCAGTGAACACCCATGGTTCACTCAACGCTCTGCCTTCAAGGTCAGCAGGGACGCCGAGCAGCCACCGGCCTGGAATGCTCATGTCGTCGCTCAGGTCGAAGTAACGCTTGGGCATGCGGACCATTGTGTCGCCCCTATGCTCCCGTCACCAGTCTGTTGAGGATGGTGCCGGGAGCGGCAATGTCCTGCGCCAACTTGTCGAGTTCCGCTGTCAGCACTTCGCGGCACTGCTCCATCGTGCGGCAGTTTCGCGTTGCTGCGTCCAGGCGCCGGAAGATGCGTTGATGGTACGCCAGTGGGTGGGGCCCCTTGTGACCTTTGACGCGGACGATGTTGGCTGGGTCGTCCAGCGACATGCCCGCCCTGTCGAAGATCTCCTGAAACCGGGGTGACCACGGGCCTTCATTGTTCGTGGCTTTCCACCACTTGTTCGTGGCGATGTGGTGGTCGTGGCCCTCCGCATCCACCGGGGCGGCAGCAGTGCCCCCCATGGCCCGTGCCGTCATGGCCACCGCATTGGGGGCGAGTGCCACCGTGACGGCCTCGCCCGTCACCGCCACCGCTCCCACTTCGCCCACGGCGGCAAGGCGGATACCCGCGCGGCCCCCAGCCACCGCCGCCGCCTGGGCGGAACCGGGCAGTGTTGGCACCTTCGAGGCGAAACCCGCGGCCGTGTTGCCGATGGCCACCGTCGCCAGCAGCGCGAAGGCTCGCGCCGCGTTCCGACCCATCACCTTGCCGTAGCCCTCACCCACATCGCGGAGCTCCTCAAACGTGGTGGCCCGGTCCGCCTCTTCCACCAGCCGTTTGAAGCCCGCGATCAGCGTCCAGAAGGTGTCCACCCCGAGATAGACAATGGCTGTCGCCGTCATCGCGGCAGCCAGGCCCTTGGACGCAGGCTCGGGCACCGACCAGAGGACCAGATAGAAGGTCATGGTCCAGAGCGCCGCCGAGAGCGCCGCGTGCGGGTCGGCCATGCCTTTGAAGGCATCCAGCATTTCTTCCAGGACAACCCCTTGAGCCATGGCCATGGCCAGCGCATAGCGCCCGTCTCCAGTGACGGTGGGACTCTCCGCCAGCAAACGCAGACAGTCGCCCTTGCGCCCGGTGCGCTCGCACCAACGCAGATATGCCCGCGTCAGCTCCACCTCCGCTGGCGGCATGTCGGAGGCCAGTGCAGCCCCCTCCATTGGTGTCATTCGCCGGGTGCGCGGATCAAAGAGGTACGTGCCGCCCCGGGCGTCCACCCCCATCAGGCGCCGCGCGGCCTGCTGGGGATTGGCCGGGAGCCTCACGCCCCGCGCCAGCCTCGCCACGGCCGCTTTGAACTCACGCCGCTCCAGCTCCACCGGTCCGGCTTCGCCGCTGTGAGGTGTGAAGACAACCGGCGGCCCCTGGCCCGTTTCCAAGCGCACCACGCGCCCAGAGGCACAGCCTGTCAGCCAAACCAGCAGGAGTAGCGCGACGGAGCGGTGTCCCCTCATCAAGCCCCCCAGCGGGAAAGAGCTTCATCCTCCAGGGCGAGGCAGGGCCACGACCAGAACCCAGCGGATCGGGCCGCCCCGAGCGCCACCTCAGAACGAGGCATCTGCGAGGTGCACAGCGGCGGTCGTCATCATCCAGCCGGCAAAGCCGCAGGATGAGATCGTTCTCGAGCACTCGAAGCGTGACCCTCCAGCGATGCACGTCGAAGCGTGTCCATGTGCGATCGAACGCGACTATCGTCCTGCGACAAGTGAACGGGGCCGGGCTGCTCAAGCAGGACGTTCGTCCTGGATGTGTTCACCTGCGTGAGGTGTGGAGACCGGCTTGAGGGTGTTGGCGGGCCGTGAAGGGAGCACGAGGGGTGCGCGCGATTGTGAAGCACCTGGGCCTGGCCACTGCAGGTGCGAGGCTGGCCCCGGCGCGAGGGCCACCCCAGGCAGCGGGGTGTTGAGGCGTTCAAGGCAAGCCACAGGCCCAGCTCAGGCCCTTGCGGCGCCCTGACCACCCTTGCGTGCCAGCTATCCGCCTGCTAGACACTGAACCATATGGTTCAGTGTGTAGATGCCGGCCTCGATGCTTCGTTCGCCGCGCTCTCCGACGCCACTCGACGCGGTGTTCTGGAGCAGCTCGGGCGTGCGGAGGCCTCGATCACGGACCTCGCCGAGAAGTTCAACATGACCCTCACGGGCATGAAGAAGCACGTCGGTGTCCTGGAGCGGGCCGGGCTCGTGATCACGGAGAAGGTCGGGCGCGTGCGGACCTGCAAGATCGGCCCGCGCCGACTGGAGGAAGAGATGGCATGGCTCGAGAGGTACCGCCAGCGCTGGGACGCCCGCTTCGACGAGTTGGACAAGGTTGTCGAGGAATTGAAACGGAAGGAACAGGCCGATGGACGCAAGAAGAGAGAGTGAGCCCACACCCATGAAGAACCGCACGACCGTGGAACGGAAGTCCGAGCGTGAGACCGTCGTCACGCGAACCTTTGATGCTCCGGCACGCATCGTGTTCGAGGCGTGGACACAGCCTGAGCTGTTCAAGAAGTGGTGGGTGCCGAAGTCGATGGGAATGACCCTGGTTTCCTGCGAGATGGATGTTCGTACCGGGGGCAAGTACCGTCTGGTGTTCGGCCAGGGGATGGCGTTCTTCGGTACGTACACCGAAGTGACACCGCACTCGCGCCTCGTCTGGACCAATGAGGAAGGTGGTGACAATGCGTCCGTCACCACGGTGACCTTCGAGGAAAAAGAGGGCAAGACGCTGCTGGTCGTGAGCGAGCTCTACCCCTCGAAGGAAGCTCTCGACGCTGCCGGCGGGGCGGCGGAGGCGCTGGTCGAGACGTTCCAGCAACTGGACGAGCTGCTCGTCACCCTGGGCGCGAGCGCAGGACGGGCATGAAGTCCGCGTTCCCGGGCAACTGAGCCAACGCTCAGCTCGCGGAGGGCATCGCGGACCGGCCGGGCGAGTCGCGGCCCCCCGGCTCCCACATGCCCTTCGCGCGGAGTCGGGTAGACGGTTCCACCGCTTCCGGCGGAGCCCACCGGCAACGGGTCTGACGGTGACGGAGGAATTACAGCCCTTCCCCCAGCACCCCGGTGACCTCGTAGGCAAGACGCTCCGCCTGCTCGGGGGTGATGTCACCGAGCAGTCCCTCGACGATCATGCGGGCCAGCCCGAAGGTGAGTGCCTGGGCCGCGAGGGCGCCCGACGTGCGGCGCACGAGCGTGGGCGTTGCTTCTCCGCCCCGCCGTCTCCCGAGGATCACGTCCATTGCCTCGATGTTCATCGCTGACATCCGCTGCAGGACGGGGGATGCGGCGATCACCTCGGCCCGGCTGAGCACGGCGAAGTAGGCGGGCTCCTCTACCGCGAACCGGACGTAGGCCACCCCGCGCGCGCGGTGGGCCTCGGTCGGATCCTCGTGGGCGTGGGCCGCTGCCTCCATCCGCGCCTGCACCCGCTGTGCGGCGTCTTCCGCGAGCGCGACCAGCAGGGCCTGCCGGTTGGGAAAGTGCCGGAAGGGAGCCGCCACGGAGACCCCCGTGCGGCGCGCGAGCTCGTTCATCTTCACGGCGTCCACGCCGCGCGCGGCGATCGTCTCCAGTGCCGCCTGCAGGAGCGCTGTCCGTAGCTGTCCGTGATGGTAGGCGTCGTCCGCCTTGCGCTCCGGTTCCGTCTTGCTGCTCCTGCGCGCCACCGCCGACCTCCTTCTTGCTTGCTCACCCAGTGGAGCAGATGTTATCGATGTGAGTGTGACTAACATGGATCGTCGTGCCCTGGAGCGGAAGCGGTGTGCTGTCCGCTCCTTTTCATCCCCGGATGTTAGTCGTATTTACATTTCATGCCGGCAATGCCGCTCGCGCCGGAAGAGGAGGCAGTCATGAGGTCAGCGTGGGTGTGGCTTTTCCTGTGCGTCAGCGTTGCCGGGTCCACGCGTGTCAGGGCGGAGGAGGGAAGAAGTGGGCTCGTGCTCGGAGCGGCGTTCGGAGTCTCCTCCATCCGGACCGCGGTGGGCGCGGTGCCAGCCCGGATGGAGCTCTCCGCGTCGTTTCCGAACCTGAAGATTGGCGCCATGCTCCGGCACGACACCGCGCTGGTCCTGCACCTTCCCGGCAGCATCTACCGATACACGGGGGCCGGCAGGGAGCGGGACCGGGGCTTCGAAGGCGCCATTCCCTCCCTCCAGTTCTGGCTGATGGACCGGTGGTGGGTGATGGGCGGCGTCGGACTGACGCTCGATGCGCCCGCCTTCTACGATGTGAAGAGCAAGGACGAGGGGAAGTTCCACCTGGGCCCGTCCGTGACGCTCGGGACCGGCTTCGAGGTCTTCAGAGCGGGGCGCTTCGTCGTGGACGTCCAGGGCCGAGGCCACTACGGCACCGCGAGTGTCCCGGAGGGGACACGCAAGGGCCTGGCCTTCAATCTGCTGGCGGGCATCAACTGGTATCAGGGGCGGTGACGGTCACTCGTGGAGGCTGGGACGAGGATGGGAAAGGACTGGCCCCCCTGCTGAGCGGACGCAGTGGGGTTGAGGCGGGCGCCAGGAGGGCGGGTGAGACGCCGCGCGCGAGAACGTGCGTTTGAGGAGGCCGGCCCAATCGAGCCCAGGGGCACGCTGACGCTTTTCGTGGGAGGTCCCCGCCGATAGTGCCTCCTGCTCGCCAGGGACCGCTGCGGCGGGGATCATCTGCGCGATCGCCAAGCCCCTGCCGCGCACCTCATGGGCGGGCCGCCTGGGCCGGCGTGTAACCCATGGGGCTCAAGCGGTTTTTCCACCCGCTTGGCTCACTGCTCCGGCGGCCCCCCGCCAGCGGCACTGCTCGGCTCCTCCGCTCCAGCCCTCACTCTCCACATGGCCAATATCCCGCCTACATGCCTCGCCGCGAGTCCACGGTGCCCCGGGGGCTTGCGGCCGGATGAAGGACATTCGGAGCCGTGTCCCGGACGGCCCGGCCCGCCTGCGAATCAGACAGGGGCCGGGCCATTCGTTCTTCGCGGCAGACCCGCGAAGCGCCATCCCTGGGAGGCTACGGGAGGACGGGCCCCCGCAGGCGCCCACCGCCAGTGTCATACAAACCGTCAGAGACGTTCACGGTGAAGCCATTCCGCTTGATGGCCGCACCCGCGGCACCGCCCGAGGAAGGAAACACACAGGCCGAGGGTGGCTGACCGGGCTGACCATAGCCCCCACCATCGCCGCCTACCATGGTGAACGACCCTGGCCCCATCCCGCCGTTGCCGCCCTGGTCGCCCGTCTTGCCTCCCTCGCCACCCGTGGTGCTTCCCGGGCGTCCCGCGACACCCGAGCGGGCGCCATTGTCCTGGCCACAGAAAGCCAGCTCCTCCGCGGGGCTGAGACTGGACGCCCCTGCGCCTCCAGCACCGCCAGCAAACCCTGCGCCCCCGCCTCCACCGGCGTTGACATTGCAGCCCGAACCGCCACCGCCGCCACCGCCTCCGCCCCAGATGTTGCCCCTATTGTTGAGAGTGGTGGGAACCGTGAGCACGATGGCGGCTCCTCCAGCCTGGCCATCACGGCTGCAGGTTCGCGGCTGGCCTCCTCCGCCACCATTGCCTCCCGAACCACCAGCGCCACCTGCACCTATGATGTTGGCGTAGTTGTTGATTCGTACCATGGAGCCGGCAGCGAGCGCCCCGGTGGTCAGCGCGGGCCGGAGCGGGGAGGCCGAGCCCACAGTGGCATTCACGTCCACGGTGAGGCTCACCACCCCGGAAGGCTGCCCGGCGGCGACGGCGACATCGAAGTTCGGCGTCTCGCGGACGACCACCATGTTCAGCCGCGCCTTCGACAGCGGAATGGAACCGGTGAAAGCTTGATACCCTGTCATATGCGTCAAGAGCGATACTTCACCAAACTTCGACATGAAGTATTCCTCGATCTGGGTGGTCGTATTGCAGCTGTTGGACCAGGTGTTGATGCGCAGGCCAGTGCTGCAGATGATCTGGCTACTCGCATAGGCCTGCTCGACTGTCACCGGTTCCGCCGGCAACAACGTCACCCTGCTGGCATCAATGCCTTGTACGGACGAGCCACTCAAGTAGGAACGGACCTGGACGCTGCTTACGTTTCCAACGTAAGGGCCCGTCAATGTCACAGCGGTCGGATGATATGAGACGATACCAACCTGGATGTTGGGCAGGTTCTGGTCGATCACCAGGGTGAAGATTCCACCCTCGTAATTGCTGAACAGGACGATGTTTCCTGCCGTCAGGCTGACGGTGAATGGGGTGCTGATGCTGGCGCTGGCCGTGCTGCCTTCCGGCATGTAGCGCAGTTCGTAGGTCCCGCTCTGGGCGGGTGCGGAGAACGTCAGCAGTCCGGAGGCTCCGGAGGAGACGTACTTCCGGGATAGCCAGGCGCCACCGGAGTCTCCCACCTTGAAGAGCCCCACCCAGTCTCCCGTGGAGTGGGTGGCCGGCGCGGACCACGCGACGTTGACTGCCGCCCCGGCCTTGTAGGTGCTGGCATCCACCGCGAGGAAATAGGTTCCGGCGGCTGGCTGCGCTTCCTGGGGAGCCTCCTGCTGTGGCTGGGGGACCGGCTGCTCCGCGCCACTGTCGCCTTGTGCGCTACAGGCCCACGTGAGTCCCGCGACAACGAGGATTGACTTGCGAAATCCTTGCATGGTGCTCATGGAATTCTCCTGGGTGAGAGTCGGGTCCCACTACTCACTGTAGACAGCGAAATTAGCGCTGCAGGCCGTGTTTCCAGCACACCCTGCGCGCACCTGGTAATTGCCAGCTGCGGGAGCCGTGTAGATCAGCTCCGAGGCGGAGCCGCATCCTGCGGCGTCATCATTGCTGGCCACTTCGAAGTAGACGCCCGCGACCTGCTGGAAGAGCCGCAGGTAGGTATTGCCATTGCCTACGGAAGCCCCTAGGGCATTGCTCTCACAGGTGCTCACGCGGATGGTTTCACCTCCGTCAAAGTAATATTGCTTGTTGAAAGTGTTCTGACGGGCTGAGTTCGTAATGCTCGCGCTGTAGGGCGTCACGCCCTTGCGCCGGGAAACCGCGACCGTGCCGCTGCATGCGGTGTTGGCGGAGCAGCCTGCCCAGACCGTATAGGTCCCCGAGGAGGGGGCGGTGTACGAGATGCGCGACGGCACGAGGCATCCGCTCCCGGGGGAGAAGACCCCCCAGGACGTCACGGATGCTCCTGACGGCTCCTGGAGTCGGAGGATGTTTCCGCCCAAGGGGTCGGGAGTCGCCTCCGTGAGGCCACAGGTGCCGATCATGACCGTCTCATTCGCGGACAGGAAGAGCGGGAACAGGGCGGAGTTTTCGTTGGTCGCGCTCGCCGTGGCGGTCGCCGAGTATCGAAACAACTCCAGCTTTTGCCCAAGGGTCGCCAGGGCCGGATCTCCATCCACTCCCGCACCGCCACAGCCGACCGCCAGGACAGCGCCCACAGGCCCCATCAACAAACGAACATCCATGCTACCTCCATGGCCATGCATGGCCTGGTTGAGTGCGATTGAGCAGATCTGTACTGCTCAATCAATTCCCGGCCACATATCTGAAATTCGTGAATTTCTGTAAAGATGAATTTTGTCTGACCCGGGTGGTCAATGACTGCCGTGTCTGCGCTCAGAGGGAAGCGGCAAGGTTTGAGCAGGATTGGACCCGGGTGGGGCGAAATGGAACTCCTCCGAAAGGCTGGCTCCCGGGATGGCTCCTGACGCCTTCTCCCGCGCGAATGGCTCTCTGCCCCTTGCCCCCGCACCTCGATGCCCTCCGCCGCATGCGCCCGGGCGCGGACATGAAGCGAGGCTCCGCGGAGGCCCTGGGGCTCCTGGGCTGGGCGCTGTCGCTCGGCGGCCGTGTTGCTCCTGAGACCAGGGATCGAAAGTGGCCCTTCGTACTCCGCCGATACCGCCATCCCATTGCTGATTGCGCAGGAGGCCCGCGCAGACCTGCTTATGCGTACCTCCTGGCGAAGCGTGGCGTCCTTGCGCGCTTGGGCCGACCCAAGGCCACGTGGGCTGACGTCCGTGGGCGATGACCGCAGTGTGGGTTTTTGTGGGGTGTGTCCGCTGGAGATGAAGAGCTGCTGCTTCGACAGCCGCATGTCCGGCCGTAGTTCGATGCCCTGCAGGTCCTTCACTTGGAGCACGTCCTCGCTTGAGCGTCTCGCTGTCGCGCACCACGCCAATGGGGATCGGTCAGGCCCTCCGTTGCTTCCAGGAAGGGTCTACGGGGCGGGACGGAGGGGGCGGGGAGGGGGCCCCTGCGTGGGTGGGGTGCCGGGTGCGGCCGCCGCGGGGGTCGCTACTTTGAGGGCGGGAGGTCGCGCTCCTGCCCTGCGACACGCCTGCTCATGGACCTCTACAGCGCCGCCAGGCGGATGGCCCGCCCCTTCCGTTTCACCAACCCGGCGTCCTACCGGGAGGTCCCCCTGGCGGGCCGCGGGGTGATTGGCGATGGAAGCTCCTGCGCGCTCGTCCGGCCGGACGGCGTCATCGACTGGCTCTGCTTCCCCCGCTTCGGCAGCCCGAGCGTCTTCGCGGGCATCCTCGATGACGAGAAGGGTGGCATCACGGGCATCACCCCGTCGTGTGGCCCTTCGAGAGCCTGCAGCGCTACGACCCGGACACCAACGTCCTGGAGACGCTGTTCCGCTTCGAGCGCAAGGGGGCCATCCGCATCATCGACTACATGCCGTGGACCAACGACCCGCGCTCCACTGTCCACGCGCGACACCGCGGGCGCGCTGCTCGACGCGGCGTACCTCTACGAGCGCTCCGGCGGGCGGCTGCCGCTGCGCACCTGGAGGCTGCTGCGTTCGGTCATCCAGACCACCGCCCGCCGCTGGAGCGAGCCCGACCACGGCATCTGGGAGCCGCGCCGGGAGATGCGGCACAACGTCCACTCGAAGCTCATGGGGTGGCTGGCCCTGCGCCGGGGACAGCACCTGGCACGGCTCTTCGGGGAGACGGCGCTGGAGCAGTCCAGCGCCGCCCTGGCGGACGTCATCCGGGCGGACATCCCGCAGAACGGCGTGGACCCGGCGCGCAAGCACTTCGTCGGAGTCTAAGGAGGCAACGAGCCGGACGCCGCGCTGCTGCTGCTGCCCATCGTGGGCTGCTTCCGGGGGACGGAGCCGTTCATCCTGCGGACGCTCGAGTGGCTGCGCGCGGAGCTGGGCGCGGGCCCGTTCTTGCGCCGGTACCGGATGGATGACGGGGTAGGGGGGCCGGAGGGAGGCTTCATCCTCTGTGGCTTCTGGCTGGCGCTGGCCAATCGCATCCAGGAGGCCGAGGACGTCTTCGTCGCGCACGCGGAGGCGTCGAACCACCTGGGACTGCTGGCGGAGGAGATCCACCCGCTGACGCGCGAGCAGCTGGGGAACTTCCCACAGGCCTTCAGCTACCTCGGCCTCATCAGCGCCGCCGCGCGCATTGACCGCGTGCTCCGGCTCCGGGACGAAGGACAGTCAGAGCCCCCGCACCTGCTGGAGCCCGAGCCGCCAGCCATTGAGTGACGCTGTTCTTCACGGGGCGTGGTGTGCCTCAGGGGGCCAGGGCCTCGAAGCGACAGGCCATGTCGCCCAGCACCGTCCCCGGCGACGTGATGGAGTCCGTCCGGAACTCGAGCGCGTAGGTGTCGCTCTGGGGCGCGGTGTAGACGGCCTGCCAGCGCACGTCGTCCCGCTCCTCCAGGGTGGACGCCTGGCGCGCCCCCTTCGCGTCCAGGAAGCCCACCGACGGCCGGTGCTTCGCGCCCGACACCTTCCAGGGACAGTCGAGCTGGTAGCGCCGTCCGGCGATGGCCTGGAACGTGTAGACGTCATGGTCGATGACGTTGGCGATCCGGAAGGACAGCGTCTGGGGACCGTCCGGAATGGGCGTCGCCGTGTCCAGGGTGTCCCCGTGGTCGTCCAGGCCCTGGTCTTCCACCTGGAGCGTGTAGTTCCCCGTCACGTACTTCGCGTTGAGCGCGGGCGCGCCCGTCATCTGCACGAAGTGCGTCGCCTGGGACGCCTTGAAGGACGTCGAGGTGGGGATGCCCGCGGAAGCGGGATGGGTGCCGAACGGGCCCCCCGGCGCCGCATCCTGGATCGAGCCCTGGCTCTGCCCCGTGAGGGTGAAGGACACCTGGTAGTGGTGCCCGGGCTGGACGGACAGGGCGAAGACGTCGCGGTCTCCGGGCGCTTGGACCTTCCCCTGCACGGACGCGGTGCCCGCCGGCACCGGGGTGGCCGCTTCCGGGGTGTCCCCGTGGTCGTCCGGCCCCAGGTCGTTCAGGACGCAGGTGTAGGGGCGGGACGGATCATCGAAGGAGTTGCCCTGGATGGAGGCAACGTAGGTGCCTCCCAGGGATTTGATGCGGGCCTCGCCTTCGGTCTCCCGGTCGTTGGGGTCATACGCGCTGCCCTGGGTCTTCTGCTGGCTGTCGAGGATCCGCAACTCCCAGGACGGGTTCGGGAAGGCGCAGCCGAGCGCGTAGACGTGGTCCACGGTGGTCTCGAACGACAGCAGGTCCCGCTCGCGCCAGTGCTCGGTGTAGCCCGTGAAGGGCTTCTCCGACGGCGTCCAGGGTGTCGCCCGGAGGAACAGGTCCCCGTGGTCGTCCGGCCCGCGGTCCACCAGGCGGAACTGGAACGGCACGCGAGGCTGGCTGGTGTTCGGGAGCAGATAGAACGTGTGCACGGCGCCGTGCTTCAGCCCGGACCAGTGCCGCGGGCTGGGGGGAAAGCTGGTGTCGTCGCTGTACTGGTCGGCGGAGTCGAGCCGCGTGCCGGCGGCATCCCGCAGGACCACCGAGTACCCCAGGCTCCCCGGCTCCACCGTGAGGTCGTAGTGCCGGCATCCCTGGGCGACGAAGGCGAAGTGCAGCGGAACGCCCCCTCCGGGTGGCCAGGTGAGGGTGTGCACTTCGTCCGAGGGCGTCAGCAGCGTGGCGCCATCCGGCACGCCCGCGTCCCCGACCGGCCCGTCGTCCGCGCAGGCGACGCTCCCCGCGTCCGGCTCCGGCTCACTCCCCGCATCCGGACCGGCGTCCACGCCCGCATCCGCCCCCGCGTCCGTGCCGGCGTCGAGCACGAGCGGCGGAGGCTCCGGCGTGGAATCACAGCCCGCACCGAGGACGAGCCCGGCGGACAGGAGGAAGACAGACAGCCACTGCTGCTTCACGTTCATGACAGGGGTTCTTGGAATGGGCATGTCAGGGGTCCAGGACCTCGAAGAGGACCGTGTGGTCGATGAAGCTCTCTTGCAGGGAGACGCTCATCGCGAAGTAATAGGTTCCCGCCGTGGGCAGGGTGAACTCCTTCACCCAGCGCGAGCCGACGTGCTGCCCGGGTGCCCGGATGGAGCGCCCCTGCGCATCGTAGAGCGTTGAGAACAGCTGCGCTCCGGTGGACGTGTCCCTCCAGTCGCCGCTGAGGCGATAGCGCCCCCCGGCGACGGCCTCGAAGGAGAGGTAGTCCTCGTCGATGAACTCAGAGATGTGCACGGTGACGGTCTGCGACGGTCCGGTCAGCGGCGTCGCGGTCTGCCGCGTGTCGCCGTGGTCGTCCAGGCCCAGGTCCTCGAACCGGAGCGTGTAGGGGGCGGACGTCCACCGCGCCCGCAGGATCAGGTCCCCCTGCACCCCCACGTAGTGGGAGGTTCCTTCCGTCTTGAAGGCCAGGACGATGTCGTTGAACCCCTCGAACTCGCCGCCCGGCGCCGCCGCGAGGACCCGACAGTCGGGCGGCGTGGCGCCGGGGGCGCAGGTCGCGCGGTAGTGGTGTCCGGGCTGGACGCTCAGCGCGAAGACGTCGAAGTCCGTACGGAAGTCGAGCCGCCCCTCGACGGACACCGTCCCCTCGGCGAGCGTGGTCGCGGTCTCCATGCGCTCACCGTGGTCCTCCGCTCCTTCGTCCTTCAGCCGGCACTGGTAGGCGGAAGGGGACGGGGCCCCCAGGGAGTTGTTGGCCTGGACGATGGCGACGAACCGCTCCGCTGGGGCCTTGAAGGCCGTGGAGGCCTGCAGCTCCGTGAAGTCCGCGCCGTTCACCCAGCTGACGCCGTAGTCCAGGACCGGATCAAAGAAGGACAGCCACCAGCCCTGGTGCGAGAAGTCGCAGCCCAACGAATAGACGTGGCCCGCCACGGTGGAGAACGAGAACACGTCGCGCTCCCCCGGGTGCTCTCCCTGCCCCACCAGGGGCTGCTCCGAGGGGGCCCAGGGGGCTGCCGTGGTGAGCAGGTCACCGTGCGCGTCCGGCCCTTGATCCACCAGGCGGAAGACCAGGTCCCGGGGGAACTCGAACGGCTCCGTCGAGACCTCCAGCGTGTAGAAGCCCTCCAGGGTGAACCCCGACCAGTGCGTGGTCAGGGGCGGAATCGCGACGCCGCCTTCCCGGCGTTCGAGGACGGCTCCGGACGGGTCCTTCAACGTCATGATGATGCGCCGCTGGTACGCCTCGATGAGGAAGTCGTAGTGCCGCCCGGCCTGTCCCAGGAAGGCGAAGCGGAGCGTGACCTGGGGGTCCGTCCACGCCACGGTGTGAACGCGCGTCGCGGACGGGCGCAGGAACGTGTGGCCCTCCGGAACGCCCGGCGGAGGGGGCTGCTCGGGCGTCCCGTCGTCCGGGCCCGCATCGGCCCCCGCGTCCGCACCCGACCCCGCGTCCACACCGGCATCCGGCCCCGCGTCGCCTCCCGCATCCACGCTCGAGCCCGCGTCCGGCAGGGGAAGCGGCTCATCCGGAGTGGACTCGCACCCCGAGCCCATGAACAGACACCAAGAAACGAGAAAGGCAGACAGCGAACGTGTTCTCAAAGACATCTCATGGGCTCCGGGGACGAGGAGCACCCTAGCCGAAGAGCGCCTGGGGGACCACGGCCGCCGTGTCAGGCTTCAAGACGGCAGGGAGGCGTCGCGACTGACACCGCGTGGATCCCAACGTGGCCCCGGGGATGGCCCCTCAAGCCTGCCTCCACACCTGCCGCACGCGAACACGTCCAGCGCGAAGCTCCTGCTTGAGCAGCCCGGCCCCATCCAGCGGCGGCGTGCGCTCCTGCCTCGTCGCTGCCAAAGGCGGCTCACCTGCCTCTTCCGGCTTCAGCTCCGCCCCGCGTGAGGGAACGTCTGGCTGCCCCGTCACACGGAGACGCAGGCCGCGACGCCAACGGACGTTTCGAGCACCCCGAGCTGAAGGGGGCACCCTTCAAGAAACCCGGGTGAACCATCCACCCGTGAAGAATTGGGCTTCCAGCACCGCGGCCAGATGGGCATCGTCGAGCAGCACGCCCACTTCGACGTTTCGCGTCTGACCGCGGTCGGTGAAGTTCGCGGACGTGACGAAGACCCGGCGCCCGTCCACCACGACGCACTTCGCATGCAGGCTGGCGAAGACGCCCTTCGCGGGCGCGAAGCCGTAGCGCTCCGGGAAGGGCGGGCCAAACGGCCAGTGCTCTCGCAGGAACCCGGTGGCGACAGGGGCGTCGGCGAAGAGTCGGCAGCTCACACCCCGCTGCATGGCTTCGTGAAGAGGCCTCAGCACGTCCGCCGCGTGGTCGAACGCGAACCCCGCCAGCAGGACGGTGGTCGTGGCCCCGCGGAACAGGTCAGCCAGCACCACGGCGGTGTCCCGGGCCCCGCTCCAGCGGGACTCCGGACCCGTCCAGACCAGCTCGGGCCGCCGAGTGCCATTGCGCCGCTCGGCGAGGACCGCGTCCAGCACGGCGAGGGCCGCGTCGCGCCCGAGCGCATTCAACGCCAGCGCTTCGTCCGCGAGCAGCTCCAACCCCTCGCCCTGGATTCCCAGGCGCGACAGGGGAAACGAGAGCCGGTGGCCCGCGAGCGCCGCTTGGAGCCGCTCCAGGTCTGAAGTCGAGAAGCGGCTCAGGTTCACGGCGTTTTCAAGAAGGCGACGTCCTCGTGACCTAGCGTGGGCACGACGAGGACGCGGTCGAGGTACTGGTTGAAGCGCTCGCAGGAGCACTCGGGAACGAAGAGACAGCTATGGCAGGCGGCACCCTCCAGGTTGCGGTCGTCGCGGCCGACCGGGTCGTGGTGCGCGCAGACCGGGTCATTGGAGCACAGGCGGGCGGCCTCCCATGCCCGTGAGACGTGCCGCCCCAGGCGCCGGCCTTCCTCCACCAGCCCGCCCAAGGTGCCCTCCGTCCCCGTGGTGCCCGTCATCAACAGGATGCCCGCCATGGGAACGGCCGCGTCATGCGGCGCGCAATACAGCCGCTCGCGGATGGAGCTGGCGGGATAGCCACACTCCAGTGCCACCTCCGTCATCAACAGGTGCGCCAATGAGTGGAGCAGGTAGAGCCGGACGCCCGGGAAGGGGAGCTTCGACTTTGAATGCTTCTGCCAACGCTCCCATGCCTTGAACAGCACCTGGGTTCGCCTCAGCACGGGTTCGGAGAGCTCCCATTTGTGCACTTGCTCTTCGCTGAGCACCAACAGCACGCCCTCTCCCTGCATCTCCGTGACGGGCACCCAGTCCCGGTGCAACGACAGGGGCGCGAGTTCCACCTCCAGGTCGTAGCGGCCCTGGAGGTCCTTGGTCAGCGGTTCCAGGCGGGTGAAGCCGACCTGCGCCTGCACCTCGCGGAGCCGCCTTGCCAGCACCACGCGCTCGACCTGGGACGGTAGCCCCTTGGGCCGTGCGATGCGCCGGGCCCAGAAGAGCTCGGAGCGGTCCTTCGGCATCTCGCCGGGCTTCTCCTCGGGCTGTGAGAGGAATTGGAGCCACTCGGCGGTCCGGATCTCCGGCACATCTTCGGGCCTGTTCTCCCGCTCCGCTGTGATGGCCTCAAGTACCGCCTCGTTCGTGGCGTCCCCCAGGGCCTCCTTCACGTTGGGGATGTTGCGGAAGGCGGGGAGCACTTCCGCGGTGGCGACCTGCAGCACGCTCCAGACGGACCGGACCTTGCGCTGGAGCGATTCCGGTTCGGGGATGGTGATGGCGCTCGTGGTCTGCGCGAAGTAGCCATTGCTGGCGGTCCGGATCAGCAGTCGCTGTTTCTCCTCGCAGCGCTCCTTCGCCTCAAGACCCAGCCAGGGCCGCTCGCCCCCGCAGCGGTGCTGCTGGTCCTTCACTGTCATGTCCACCAGACGCCGACGCTTGCCGCACGTCGTGCAGGACACCTGGATGTCGTTGAAGTCCGCAGAGACGCCTTCCTCCAGCTTCAGTTGGGGGGCGTCGCAGGGCGCGTGCTCGTGCATCCACCAGGGCCAGTCGATGTCCGCGAGGTGGCCGCGCCGACAGGCCGCGACGAAGCGCACGGGCACGCAGCGCTCCGGCTTCGACTCCACGCCCGGACACCGATGACGGTACGTCTGGTTCACCCGCTCCAGGCTGTTCGCCTTGACCATGGCCCGGCACCGGGGGTTCTGACAGACGAACCAGCGCGGGAACTCATACACCTGGATGCCGCAGCCCTCCGACGCCTCCCGCTCGTCACCCGCGGGTGGCTTGCGGAAGGGGGCCTCCTTGCTGAGCGGCCACTTGTTGCGCTGGAAGAGCGGCTCCACGATCTCCAGGAGCCGCGGCTCGTTGACGATCTCCCCGCTTCCCTTGAGCCGCCAGAAGTCCAGCCCGCCCACCAGCACGGCGTCATCCACCAGGTCCAGCATGCTGCCCGGACCGAAGGTGGACACCACCTGGCTCTGGCGGATGCGGCCGTCCGGGGGCTTCGTCGACCGGGCCTTCGACCACTTCCTAGGGTTCGCCATCCGTCACCTCCTCCTTCGCTGCCTTCGGGGCTCGGTAGCCGCCGAGCGGCTGCCTCTGGATCCACAAGTGCACGGCGGGCTCCACGTCGCGCATGGACAGGGGCGCCTCGAATTTGAGTTCGTCCTGCGTGGGGGCGTCATCGGGGTTGTCCAGGGCGGTGCGCAGCAGCGCCCTGTAGCCCTTCCCTTCCGGGTCCAGACGTGAGTACGCGCGCTGGGCGGCGTCCTTTTTCGCCTGCTCGATGAGGGTGTGCCACGAGTCCAGCAGGCTGCGTGCGCGCTGCATCACGATGCCGCTGGCGCGCTCGGACTCCTCCTTGGGCAGGTTCCGTCCGGCGCGCTTCGCGAGCTCCTCCAGCTTCGCCTCCAGCTCGCTCCGGTGCGCCTGGAGTGACTTCCACTCGAGGGGGGCGGTCATGGCGGTGTTCAGCAGCCGGCCCAATGCCACCACCACGCCCGCGAGCCCACGGTCGAGCGCCGGGGCGGAGAAGGGCGTCACCGAGGTGGCCTCGACGGCGCGGTAGAACGACTCGTGGTACTTCCCGAAGCGCTCGTAGTGACTGCGGTCACGCGGCCGGGCGGCGTTGAGGCACGTCACCACGAGACCTGGCTTGTCCGCGTTGCGGCCCACTCGGCTGGATGCCTGGATGTACTCGCTGGTCGTCTTGGGTTGACCGGCCACGACCATGAGCCCCAGCCGGTCGATGTCCACGCCCACGGAGATCATGTTGCTGGCGAGCACGACGTCGATGCCCTGGGGCTGGTCGTGCGTGAGGTCCAGCCGGTTCTTCGCGGCCTTGATGTCCGCGGTCTTCTCCCGGCTGGTCAGCTCGATGGGCTCACCGCGGAGGGTCCGCCCCTCGTACCAGGGGTGGGGGGCCTCCTTGCCGAAGTCCTCTGGCCGGCGCTGGACCCGGTTCATCACCTGCCGCCGCACTTCGTCCTCGACGAGCCGGCGCATGCCGCCCAGCTCCCGCAGACTGTTGAAGTAGCCCACGAGCGTCAGGTACGGGTCGGCATCCGCCTTGCCTTGAAGTTGTTCGCCGCGCGCGGCGGCGGCGAGCACGCTGACGTAGACGCGCAGGAGGGTGGCCTTCATGGCCCGGCCCGGCGCGGCGACCCCCAGGTACTGGCGGGCGCCCTTCTTTCCCACGGAGGCGAAGAACGTCTCCGAGGCATTCACGCCGGGCGGCGGGAAGAGCGCCACGGTCCGCCCATAGAGGCGGCCCACCTGCTGCTCGGAGCGGCGCACCGTCGCGGTGGAGGCCACCAGCTTGGCCCGGGGCGCCAGCGTCAGCACCGCCCCCTCGTAGAGCCCCACCATGGAGCCCAGGGGGCCGGAGATGAGGTGCAGCTCATCTTGCACGATGAGCTCCGGAGGCCGCAGCCCCCCTGGCAGCTTCACGAGGGCCGCTCTCAGCGCGGGCGCGGCATCGCAGGGCCCCACGAAGCGCTTGCCGGTGCGGCCCAGGGCCCGGCCGAAGAGGAGGCCCGTCTCACCCCGCCAGGGCAGCAGCGCGAACTTGTCCACGGTCGCGACGAGGAAGCACGGCAGCTCCCGGTAGATCTGCTCGTCCACGAAGAGCACCGGCAGCCCTTCCGGGTTGCGGCCCAGGTTGAAGGCGCACTCGATGTTCGCGCAGCCGACCAGCACCTCGTCGGGCTTCGTCTTGGACGGCCGCAGGATGAAGCAGTCCCGTTCGAAGTCGGCGCCACACCAGGGACATGTCGCGAGCGGGAAGGGTGACTGGGCCCGGACACTGTTGTCGTTCTTGTAGTCGGTGAGCTGGGTTGCGACCTGCTCCAGCGTGTTGGCCGTGGCGGAGCGGCCGACCCACAGGCCAATGGAGAAGCGGACGTCCCCCAGTCGCTTCGGCTCCTGCTGGCGCAGCACGTCCAGCGCGCAGATGAGCGTCGCGGCGCGGCCGAGCTGGTCGAGTGTGAGCAGCCGCAGCGTGTAGCGCAGCAGCACCGCCACCCCCAGGCCCTTGTCGTCACGCGACTGCCCGCGCAGGCGGCGCAGCAGCAGCGTGAAGGCGATGAGGCCCAGGTAGGCCTGCGTCTTTCCTCCGCCGGTGGGGAAGAAGATGAGCTCCACCTGCTCGCGGTCGGCGTGCGCCTCGTCCTCCACGGACGGGAGGTTCAACAGGATGAAGGCCAACTGGAAGAGGCGCCACCCGGGGGCGCGGTCCGGTCGTGCCTTGCGCTCGGCCTGCGCCATCACGCTGTTCATCCAGCGGAAGGCGTCGAAGGCGAGCGGCTCTCGTACCAGCAACCGGATGCCTTCCTCGATGCGGCTGGCCGCGAGGTACGCGCGGCGCACGAGGTCATCCCGCGTCTCCTGCCGGTGGATGCTGCCCACGTCGATGGACGCCTGTTCTCCGATCCATTTCCGGTAGGCCTCTACCAGGGGGAGCAGCGCCACCTCCGCCTCCGCGGGGGTCGCGAGCGTGGCGAGCTTTTCCATCCCGACGATGTCGTCGGTCAGCTTGCGGGCCTCCACCGGCAGCACCTCGACGCGCGGCAGCCAGTCCGTCTCCACGCGCCGCACGGGCAGGGCCGCCGCGTCCACGCGCACGGACACGCCGTGGCCCACCGCCCACTCCCGCTGGTCGCGGAACTGGAGGTCGTTCACGCGGTCATCGCGATCCGGGCTCTCTTCGTCGCTCGAATCCTGGCGGCCGATGAAGCCCTCGGCGCACTCCAGCGCGAGGTGGGTCTGGAAGGCATAGGCCGTGTCGCGCGCGTTGCTGGTGGGGGCAGCCGGGCGCGCGTTCACGAGGAAGACGGCGGCGGCGAGGTTCCCGTCAGGGGTCTTCTCCACGCGGCCTTCCAGCCGCAGGCCCCGGCTGTCCGGGACCTCCACCCCCAGGCGAAGCGCCGCGTCGTCCATGGGCACGGGGAGGGTGCGCTGGTGGAACTTGCGGCTCCAGTGCTTGCGGTCCCCCACCTCGATCTGCTGGTAGTCGGCCCAGCAGACGTGCGCCGTGAGCTGCCGGGTCGCGGGCGGGGTGAAGACCGTCAGCCCCATGGAGGCCGGAAGGTGGCGCACCTTCTTGACGGTCGGGTCCGCCTTGGACGCCTCCTCGTCGTCCACGTCGTCGCCCGCACCCAGCTCGTCGTCCTCTTCGTCGGGCTCGTCCTCGATTTCCCCCTGGTCCAGGGGGACGAGGAAGCCCGTGAGGTACCAGCGCGACGGAGAGACGCGGAGCACCTCCGGCGCGTCCGACACCGCGGCTCCCGGAGGTTTGCGGAAGGGCCCCACGAGTTCCGCTTCCAGTGCATCGATAAGGTGCGACCGCACCGCCCCAGCGCCACCGCTCGACGTCGTCATTTCGCGTCGAGTCTACGCCGTATTCCTCGCAAGATGTCACCCGGGCGGGAGAGCTCACCGGCAGAGGCGGCGGAGCCATTGGTGCATGAAGGTCTCCTCCGGGGGGACGCCGTGGTCGCGGTCCTTGTAGAGAAAGGGCTCCAGGACTTTCGCCAGCGCCCGGTACTGCGGGGGGATGGGGCCCTTGTGGGTGTCGATGGCGTCAGGCCACTCGCCCAGGGAAATCATCAGGCGTTGGCTGTCCAGGGACAGGAGGGCGACTTCGGGGAAGGGCAGTGCGCGCCGCAGGCCCTCGACGCCGCCGAGCTGCCCGAGCAAGGGCTGGCCGAGGAAGGTGAGCCAAGAGGCCCCCCGGGCGCCGGTGCCGATGTAGTCGCTGATCTCCTCCACGAAGTAGCGGTCCACGCCCAGGTATCGGTCGAGCAGGACGGCAAGGTCGTTCCCCTGAGATGCGACCCAGTTGGCGCGTGCCGCGACGACGGCCAGGCTGGCATAGCCGAAGCTGAAGGGCAGCTCCCACGCGAGCTTGAAGGCCAGGGCGCGCAGCGCGTCCGGGCCATGCTCCAGCAGGTACTCGGTAGGGACGGCGAAGGACACCCCGGTGGTGGGATCCGTCTTGATGAACCCTGTGGGCGCATCGAGCTTCCGGCCGTAGTACTCGAAATGGTAGCCATCGGTCTGGCTGTCATTCCCCGACAACTCGGCGGTCCAGGCGGTTCCCCATGTACGTTCAAGCAACCGTTCGCGGATGACCTCCCAACCCTTGTCGTCGAGTCGGGCCGTGTCGCCATCATCCGAGTCATACCAGTTCAGTGAATTGGCAGGGACTGCACGAAGATAGATTTGCAGGGCGCGCCACACGGCGGGGGCCACCTCCTGGTGGTCCCGGTGGAGGAAGAAGGACAGGACAACGCCGTCGCGGGCCGCGATGCTGCCGTCCCTGTACCGCAGCCGGATGACGGGAAGGTTTTCTCTCACGGAGTGACTCCCTTCCTGGGCGAGATGAGCATGGCCTCTCCTCCCAATGCCTTTTTGTAGAGGTCGCCCTGCTTCCTGCCGGCATAGGCACTGTGCTCTCCATAGGGTGTCCATCGCGGCTCATTGGAGGCAGGGCAGGGGAACTTGAAGTCCAGGGTGAGCGCGGCCTTGAGCAGGTTGCGGTCCGCATGAAGGACGAGGTCGGGTTTGAGGGTGCGCCAGAGTTCACGGGTACAGCCCTGGGCGATGAGGCGCGCTTCCTGCTCGCGGCTGATGGTCTCCAGGATTCCGGCATTCGGATAGTAGCGATAGCGCTGCTCGATGCTGAAGGGCGCGGGCCATCGTTCTTCCAGCACCTCGCGGGCGCACTGGAGGGCGAGCACGTGCTTCTGGAGGCCGAGCTGCATGGCCCGGGTGATGGGTTTGACGCAGCCGTCCTGCTCCACCTCCTCGCCGCACTCCTCGCGTGTCGGGGGACGGTTGCCGAAGAAGCGGGCGTTGACCTGTCGTTCGGCCAGCCGGGCGCACTCCGCGAGGCGCTCTTCGAGTTCCCCCACCGCGTTGTCACTCTTCAGCAGGGTGAGCAGGAGTGGGACGCGTTGGATGAACTCGGAGGCTGCGGCCCGGGTGGCAGTGGTGGTGGTGATCCTCGCGGACAGGGCCGCGGCATGGCGGACGCTCGCGACGGTCTCTGTGTCGAGGCGCAAGTCCTCGCGGGCGGAGCGGTGGGGGCCGCTGGCACAGGCCATGAGCAGGGCACTGGCCCATAACAGGCGCGCGGACTTCCAGCGGGTGGCCTGGTGATGGGGCATGGTCGTCTTCCCGTGCAAGTCAGGCGGTCTTCTTCGCGCGCGGCTTCCTGGCTTTGGCGGTGGCGGCGCCGAGGAGGGCTTCTTCGCGGGCGCGCTGGGCGTTCAGGTCGAAGAGGCGGTCGAGGACGTCGTCTTCGAAGGCTTCAAGCTGGGCCGTGGTGGCGCCGCAGTACGGGGGCACCTGCACGCCGGTCCATCCATAGGCGTCGAGCACCGCGCGGTCCACCGCCTCGTGTAGCGTGCGCAGGGACTGCACCGCTGGGTCCGTCACGGTGTCGTCCTTCAGTCGGTTGTATGTCGTTGTCAGGCCCACGCCGTTCGCCGTCATGTACGCGCGGCGTTCGGTGTCGAGTTGTGCTCCCAGGGCGTCGAGTTCGGTGAATGCCAGTTCTGGGGGGAAGGGGAAGGTTTCGAAGCAGTCGGAGGCGGAGTAGTTGAGGTCCACTCGCATTGTTGACGAGAGAAGCCGTGCCCAGACCTCGTGGATGCGCGACTGGAGTAGCGTCAAGTAACGGTCATGAGTGACCGGAAACACCTGTGCCTTGTGCGAGAAAACGTTGGCGCTTGCCAGCCAACTGAACATCAGGTGCTTCGAGACGATGCTGGTTGCGAGGCAGCGGTCGAGGGGGCGGAGGGCTTGGTAGAGTTCAGGACGAGGCCGGATGAACTGCCACCAGAACTGCTTCGCGCCTTTGTCTTTTACCTTGTCCCTCTCGGGCTTCACCAGCTCTCGCACAAGGCGAAGCAGGTCCGGCCACTGCTCGGCTTCCTCCAATTCCATCTGCCCGAAGTTGATGACGTGTCTTTCGAGCCGAGGGTCGGGGTCGGAGTTGATTTCCTCTCCGCCGATATAGCGGAAGAGACGTTCGGCATTCTTCGGGTTCTTCGCGACCAGCTCCGCTCGCTGCTGTGGGCTGAGCACGAAGCCCATGCCGAGGACGATGCTGCCCTGAAAGCTCTTGCTCTCATTGGCATTGAGCGCCACTGGATCAGGTTGCTCCGGCTTGCCGCGCAGCCGTGAGTTCAGGTGGTCCACGGGGTGGCCATCAAGCCGTGGCTCCAGAGGAAAGTCGGAGACATGGCCCTTCGCCACATGCACCACCGACACCGCGACGTTGGCCCCGGGCACCGGCCATTTCATCGACCGCACGGCCTCGTAGAGCTGGGCGCCATGGTCTACCAGGAACTTGAGCCCAGTGGCCCGCGTGTCTCCCTGTGCAATGGTATTGGTGGCAATGAAACCAATGGTCCCGTGCGCGCCGAGCAGATGGAAGGCGCGGCGGAAGAAGTGCGCGGCAAGGTCGGCGTTGCCATGCGCGCCTTCGTGAATCATTTGCAGCCACGGGAGGTAGCCTTCTCCACCCGCATCGCTGATGCCGTTCTTTCCTGCGAAAGGCGGGTTGCCGACGAAGCCATCCACCCACGCCACTTTGTTGCTCTGCTCCTTGTCGAGCGGATCCGGCCGCTTCCCGTGGAACACCTCCGGGAACTCAAGCGGCCAGTGGAACGCCCAGCCAGGGGATGACAACCCTCGCACAGCCTCCGGCATGGGCGGGGGCACCCCACCCTCCGCCGTCGCGAGCCATGCACCGAGCGCATCGAGCCGCCGGACGCGCTCCTTCTTACGCTCCTTGTCCGAATCACCGGCGAAGAACGCCCCCACGCAAGCATCGGCGATGCGCTTCACCGGCTCTAGCGCCTCGTCGGCGTCGCGGAGCAGGTTCTCCTTCTGTCTGGCCGGATCCAGCCCGAGCTGCATCGGCCGCTTCACCGCAGGCTGCTCCAGGTCGAGCGCGAGCTGGAGGATGGCCTGCCGCTTCGCGAGCGCCACCGAGAGCGCCTTCGTGAAGACCGCTTGCGCCAGGTCGTACTGCTTCTGCTTCCCCGTATCCCAGTGGAACGCGCGGATCTGCTCCAGGTCGAGCCCGACGAGCGAGTCGCCACACTTCAGCGCGTGGTCCAGGAAGGTGAACGGCTCCCCCTTCGCCAGCGTCACCAGCCACAGCGACAGCTTCGCGAGGTTCACCGCCCAGGGGTTCTTGTCCACCCCGTACAGGCAGCGCTGCGCCACCAACCGGCGCGCGCGCATCACCACGTCCTCGTCCTTGGGGGCGCCGTTCAGCACACCCTCGCGCGTCCACGCGGCGACGACCTGATCCGCGAGGAAGCGGCAGGCCTCGACAAGGAACGCGCCGGAGCCCATGGCCGGGTCGCAGATCTTCAGGTTGAGCAGCCGCTCGGACGCCGGCTGCTCCCCCATCGCCTTCAGCAACGGCTCCAGCGCGCGGCGCACGATGGGCGCCGAGAGGCTGCGCGGGGTGTAGTGGCTGCTGGTGCGGCGGCGCTCGGCCCCGGGCTGCAACACGAGCTGCAACGGCCGGCGCGTGTCGATGCCCTTGACCCGGTACGGCTCCAACGCCGTCAGGACGTCCGCCTCGGTCTTCGCCTGCTCCAGGGCCTTCGCGGCGGCCTTCGCCGCCTTCGCATCCAGCCCGCCCTCGTCCTCCAGCCACGCACCGCGACGGCTCGCGGGCTGCTCCAGCACCTCGTCGGCGGAAACCCAGACCCTGGATGGCTTGAGGCACACGCCGGCGCCCGTCAGTCGCTTCACGTGGAAGCCCATCAGCGCCTCGTACACGGAGCCGATCTGCTCCACGTCGAGCGACTGGTAGCTGAGCCGCTGGCCTTCCAGGACGATGAGCCTTTCCAGCACCCGGTAGACGGTCTCGTCATCCACGGACGGCGGCTTCACCTCCGCCCGGGCCCGCGCCTCCACCGGCGCGCCCCCGACGCTCCAGCCCTCCAGGAAGGGGAACGCCTCCGGGTTGAAGAGCTGCCCGCGTCGCGACGGCATGTGCAGCTTCCCGTGCGAGGCGCCGAAGAAGATGCAGCGGAACAGCGCAAGCAGCCGCGGCCACGCGCCGAAGCGCCGGTTCATCGCATCGGGATGCTGGCCGGCATCTTCAAGCAGCTGCTCGTACAGCGCCTTCACCGACAGGTCCTCGGCGTAGGGCTCCTGGTCCACGGGGAGCAGCCCCCGGTCCTCCGCGTACAGGACGAATACGAGCCGCAGGAGCGTCGAGAGGAGCCCGCCGTACACGTGGTCCTCCCCACGCGCGAGGGCGTCGTCCAGCGACTTCGTGCCGTCGCGCTCGGCGGCGGACTCGAAGCCCGCGAGGAGCAGGTTCAGCGCTTCGAGCACCTGCTCCGCCAGCGCCTCGGTGACGTTGGCCTGACGGCGGCGGGACTGTTCAAGCAGCGCGGGGAGCTGGTGTTCAGGCAACACGCCGAAGAGCCGCCGCGCGTGCAGCAGCATCACCATGGCGTCGAAGAGCGGCCGGCCGCTGGCGGTGACGAGGTCCGCGAAGCGGAAGGTGAGGTGGCCCGTGGATTCGCCATGGGGCGCGTACACGAGGCGCACGGAGACGCCGTTGAAGAGCAGGCCCACCGGTACCCGGGCCGCGCGGAGCAGCCGCTCGAACTTCGCGGTGGGGCCGTAGAACCAGGCGCCGGTGACGGCCTCCTTCGCGTCCAGGTCGAGGCCCGGCGGAAGCTCCCACGTCAGCAGGACGAAGCCCTCGCCGGCCCGGCTGGTGGGCGTGGAGTCGTCAGGGAGGCCTTCCGGCTTCGGTGGCGGCGGGCCACGCCGCAGGAGCCCCCGCGTGGGCACGAGGGTCTGTTGCCCCTCCACGATGTCCAGCCGCAAGTCCTCCGGGAACGCCGTGACGAAGGCGCCGTCGGGGTAGCCCAGCACTTCGCGCAGGAAGCGCGGCACGTCGCTCACGCGGGGCGACTCCGTGCCGGCCAGCGCGATGAGCTTGTGCTGCTCCGTCACGGGCAGCCGCTGCATGCACTGCGCGTCCTCCAGCACCGGCACCGACACCACCAGCCCCTCGATGGGCTGCGCCATGCCCAGCCACGTCTCGTGGTAGCGGCGTTCGACGTCACTCATGGACTGCCCTCACGCTTGCTTCCCGCCCGGTTTTCATCGCGAACTCGGCCACAGGTACACCATTCCCACCGGCGTCAGCCGGGCCAGCCGCACGTCATAGGTGGCCTTCAGCGACTCCGGCTGCTCGTCGAGCTCCTTCGCCAGGGCCGCGAGGCGCTGCTCCAGGTGGCCCCTGTCGCGCCGCTGTTGCTCAAGCTCGTCCTTGACGGTGAGCTTGAGCTCCAGCTGTGCCCCCAGCGCCTCCTGGATGGTCTCCCGCTGCGTCAGGAGGATCTGCGTCAGCGCCTTCGCCTCGCTCGCACCGCGCTGGGCCAGCAGCTTGCGCGCGGCCTTCTCCAGCCGCGACGACTCCTCTTCGACGGAAGGCCAGAGCGCCGCGAAGTCAGAAGACGCACTGGCCAGGAGCCGGGCCTGGACCGCGCTGGAGGTCGCCGACAGCTCGGGTGCCTCGGCCAGCGTGACCTCGAGCTGTTCGATGACCCGACGGTCCGCCTCTTCGCCGAAGGGCTTCAGGTGCCCCCTGCCGCCGCCGTCGAGCCACTTCGCGGACACGGAGACCACCTCGTCATGGAGCCGCGCCGCTCCCGCGCCGAAGAGCGAGAGCCGCCCGAAGACGATGACGCGCGCCACGGCGTCGCGCTTGCTGTTCACCACCGTCACGCGGCTCAGGTCGTTCGCGGAGAAGCCCTGCGCCAGGTAGCGCTGGAGCACGCGCTGCACGATGGGATGGGACAGGTGCAGGTGCGCGAGCTTGCTGGCCACGCCCTGGGGCGCCTCGAAGACCACGGGCGAGAGCGGGCGCTTGCGCCACACCCATGGCGCTTCGTCCTTCTCCCGGCGGGGACGGATGCTGTCGAGCGTCCGGCTCCAGGACGCGGGTAGGGCAGGCACCTTCCAGGCCTCCAGCGGCTTTCCTTCCTCGGTGACGGCCTCGCGTACGAGCCGGGTCGAACCCGCCAGCTCGAAGCCCACGTCCAGCGCGTCACGCAAGAGGGCGGAATCGAAGTCCATCACCTTACGACTGCGGTCGCGGATCTCCCCGATGGCGTCGAGCTCCTTGCGCAGGGCCTGCAGCTCCCGCTGCGACTCCAGCTCCCGCTTCGCCACCTCCGTGCCGGTGGAGGTCGCGGCCCGCTCGAGGCTTTCGAGCGTGTCCTGGGTGATGCCCGAGGAGAGGGCTTCGTGCAGTTGGTCCATCAGGACGCTGCCCAGGCTGCCCAGCTCGCGGGCGATGGTGTCCACCTTGCGAGCCACGGTGTCGAGCACCGCGTCCTCGGTGCGTTGGGCGTAGATGAAATAGCCGCAGCGCACGACGGGCTCTGGTTGCAGCGTGCGGTCGATGCGGCCATTGCGTTGTTCGAGGCGTGAGGGGTTCCAGGGGAGGTCGAAGTGGAAGAGGTCGGCGCAGTGCCCCTGGAGGTTGATGCCTTCGCGGGCCGCGTCGGTCGCGAGCAGGACGCGCACGGGGAACTCGTCCAGCGGGCCGTTGAAGGCCTCCTGGACCTCTGCGCGCTTCGCGTCGTCGAGCCCGCCGGTCATGGTGCGGATGCGCTCCTCCCCGCGGTGCGTCCCCTCGAAGGCGGCGGTGAGCTGCTCCTTGAGGTAGCGAAGCGTGTCGCCGTACTCCGTGAAGACGATGACGCGGCGGGGCTTCCAGTTGGCGCCCCGGGTGAGCGGGCACAGGTGTTCGCGAATCCACTGGAGCAGCGCGAGCAGCTTCGCGTCCCGCCCGGTGCGGTGCTTCGCGCTCACGTGCAGCATGTCGTCGAGGAGCTGGCGCGCCTGGATGTCCACCGGCAGGCCCTCACTGGCCTCGCGGATGTCCTCCTCGAAGGCCAGCTCCAGGGATTCGTCCGTCTCGCCGTACTCCTCGGGGAGCGTGTCGCCAGGGGCCTCGCGGCTTCCCGGAGCCAGGGCGCCCGCCCCGAAGGCAGCGGCGTGGACGGACAGCGTGCGGTGGAAGGCCTCCACGCTGGAGAGGAGGCGCTTCTGCAGGTTGATGAAGACGAGCCGGCCTTTCGTCGAGCCAGGAGCCATGAGCTGCGTGTAGCGGGCGAGCTTCGTGGCGAGGTCCAGCTCGGCGGTGGACCCCTCGCCGAGGTCGACGCGGCGCTCGAAGGTCTTCCCATCGGGGCCGGGCCACTCGGCGCTCCAGCGCCCCGCGGAATGGGTCAGGCGCACGCCCAGCACCTGCCGCTCGGGGTACTGCTGCGCGGTGCCCAGTGCGCGCAGGTCGCTCTTCAGCCGGCGCACCATCACCGGCGCCAGTTGCGACTCCCGCACGCGGGTGCCCCGGGTGAAGCGCTGGGGGTCGAGCATCTCCAGCAGCGCGGAGAAGCTGTTGGAGTGGCCGTTGTGGGGCGTGGCGGACAGGAAGAGGCGGTGCTCGAAGTGGTCCGCCAGCGAGCGGATGCTGCGGGTCGTCTCGGTGTCGACGGCGTACCGGCTGGCGGAAGCTGGTGCGACGACATGCGCCTCGTCGAGCACCAGCATCGCCTTGTGGCGGCCCTTCTCCTCCAGCAGCGTCTTGAGCGGCTCGAAGTACTCGCTGCGACGCAGCGTCTGGTACGACACGATGAATCGCGAGTGAGTGCCCCAGACGGGAACCTGGAAGCCGCGCTCCTGGCGGCGCCGCGAGACGAACTCGCTGTTGAAGATCTCGAAATGGAGGCCGAAGCGCTTCTCCATCTCATCACGCCACTGAAGCGTCACGGACGCGGGGCAGACGATGAGCACCCGGTCCACACGCTGGCGGAGCATCAGCTCCTGCATCACGAGTCCCGCTTCGATGGTCTTCCCGAGGCCCACGTCGTCCGCGATGAACAGGTTGACGCGAGGAAGCTCGAGCGCCTTCTTGAGGGGGGAGAGCTGGTGGTCGAGCAGGTGGATGCCGGCACGGAAGGGGGCCTGGAAGAGCCGGGCGTCCGTGGCCGTCACGGAGCTCCACTTGAGTGCATGGAGATAGGCGGCGAAGCGGCGCGGCTCGTCGAGCCCCGTGGGCGTCCCAAGCCCGCCCTGCGCGGGGCGGATGACGCGCGCGCCGAGTTCGCGCTCCCAGAGCACGGAGAGCGAGCGACCCTGGGCATCGTCGTCGAGGCAGGTGAGGCGGACCAGGGTGTGGTCCTCGCGGACACCCTCGGGGGCGATCACTTCTTCGACGAGGTACTGGCGGTGACGGACCTGCGCGATATCCCCGGCGCACGGCATGGTGTCGGAAGGCACGGCGCGGAATCTAACCCGTGACGGCGTGGATTGGGACGCGGTTGCGTTCGCGCAGGACGTGTCTCCGCGCCTCCCAGGCAGCGTGGACGGTCCCAGGTGCTCCAGGAGGGCACGCACCCCACCGGGAGCCGTCAGGGACGCCAGCACCCTCTTCCTACAGCGTACGTTTCGCGGCCCCGCGGGGCAGGGACCGCTTTGGGTCAGAAGGCGTTTACTTCACTGGGAAGGCCGTGCCAGTGCCACCCCCGGGGGGAACCCATGTCGCTGAAGCTCCTGTCGCGGACGGTCGCGTCCGCCTGCGTGCTGTTCCTGCTGTCGGCGTGCCAGAGCGCGGGCAATCCCATCCCGCCACCCGATGACACGCCCTGCCGTGGCTCCGCGTCCGTCCAGACACCCGTGCGCGAGAAGTTCCTCAGGGTCGCGAAGCCGGTCCCCGGTGAGTACGTCGTCGTGCTCAAGGAGCCCCGGGAAGGGGACGCCGCGCCGACGCCGGTGGTGGTCGCGCGGCTCCTGACCGAGCGCTTCGGCGGCAAGGCCTTCCACGTGTACGCGCACGCCCTGCGGGGCTTCGCCGCGCGCATGAGCGAGGCGCAGGCCCGTGCCATGTCCTCCGCGCCCGAGGTGGAGTACGTGCAACAGAATGGCGTGGTGACGCTTGCCGGGAGCCAGTCCGATGCGACGTGGGGGATTGACCGCGTCGACCAGCGCGACCTGCCGCTCAATCAGCTCTACCAGTACCAGACGCAGGGCCGGGGGGTGCACGTGTACGTCATCGACACGGGCCTGCGCCCCACGCACCAGGACTTCGCCGGGCGGGCGGACATCGTCTTCGATGCCGTCGACGACGGCCGCGACGGCGTGGACTGCAACGGCCATGGCACCCATGTGGCCGCCACGGTGGGCGGCAATGTGTATGGCATTGCCAAGAGCGCGTCGCTGCACGCCGTGCGCGTGCTGGACTGCGAGGGCTCCGGGACGACGGCGGGCGCGGTGGCGGGCGTGGACTGGGTGACCGAGCACCACCAGTCCCCGGCGGTGGCCAACATGAGCCTGGGCGGCGGGGCAGACGCGGTGCTCGACGATGCCGTGCGCCGCTCCATCGCGTTGGGCGTGACGTATGTGCTGGCGGCGGGCAACGAGAACCAGGACGCGTGCAAGCGCTCTCCCGCGCGCACCGCCGAGGCCATCACCGTGGGGGCCACCACCAGCGTGGACCGGCGGGCGTCCTTCTCCAACCATGGCGACTGCGTGGACGTCTTCGCGCCCGGCGAGGGCATCCTCTCGGCCTGGGCCAGCGATGACATGGCGACCCGAGCGCTGAGCGGCACGTCGATGGCCGCCCCGCATGTCACCGGCATCGTCGCGCTCTTCCTGGAGGCCCATCCCACCTCCGCGCCGCAGGAGGTCATCACCGCCATGACGGGCAACGCCACGCCGGACAAGGTGACCAACCCCGGGCGCTGCTCACCGAACCGGATGGCCTACTCGGGCTTCATCACACCCCTGCGGGCCCCCACCGTCCGGAACAGCGGGGAGTAGGCACGTCCTGCGTCCGCATCGAAGCGGCCTGAGTCCATGTGCAGCGCTCGCTGGGAGCTGTGCGGGGGATGCCCGTTGAGGGCCGTCCCTCCCGCGACCAGCCCTTCTGACCTCTGGCATGGGCGAGCTCTCTGCCCATGCGGTGGGCGGGCCGCCTGCTCACCTGTGATGCGCTCGTCCACCGGCCCCAGCCAGGGCGCCCGAGCCGTCACATTTTCCCCCCGGCACTTCTAACTACTGGAGTGCCTGAGCCAGGCGCGTCAGCGGGGAAAACTCATCAACAAGGAACTGCTCGTCCGCAAGTGAGCGGCCCCCTGGCTTTGCGGGGTCGCAGGCATGGCTCACGACCAGAGGCGAGTGGTCCGCCCCTATCTCCAGGCCACACCCATCGCCCCCGGATGCGAAACCACCCTGAACAAGAAGGCAAGGATGTCATTTTCTCGCGATGAAGCCACCTTCGCGTCCGCGCACAAGCCGCACGACTCTACCGATGAAGTGATGGCAAGAGCCGCCCGCGGTCTCATCGAGCGCCTGCGCGCGGAAGGAGCCTACAGAGACTTCCTCCCGTTGCACCGCGATAACGAAGCCTACCCGTATGCCTTCACGCACGAAATAGAGGGTGTGCACCGCATCAACGTCTTCTGCTCGAACGACTACCTGGGGATGAGTCGCCATCCCCTCGTGCTCGAGGCAGCGGAGCAAACACTCTCCAAGTGCGGTCTGGGCTCGGGCGGCTCGCGCAACATTTCGGGCACGACGGTGTACCACGCCGCGCTGGAAGAGGAGATGGCGCGCCTGCACGGCAAGGAGGCTGCCCTCCTCTTCAGCACGGGCTACGTGGCCAATGAAGAGACGCTCGGCGCCCTCGCCAAGCTCATGCCGGAGCTGATTCTTCTTTCAGATGAGAAGAACCACCGCTCGATCATCGAAGGCATCCGCAAGAGCAAGCTGCGCAAGGTCATCTTCGAGCACAACTCCATCGAAGACATGGAGCGCAAGCTCCAGGCGCTTCCCTACGCCGCGCCGAAGATGATCGTGATCGAGTCCATCTACTCGATGGACGGCCACGTGGCGCCCCTCGCCGACATCGTTCGCCTCAAGCACCGCTACAACGCCATGATC
Organism: Corallococcus exercitus; assembly: GCF_042231735.1. Classification (GTDB taxonomy): domain Bacteria; phylum Myxococcota; class Myxococcia; order Myxococcales; family Myxococcaceae; genus Corallococcus; species Corallococcus exercitus_B. The sequence goes on along the minus strand of NZ_CP102577.1, from coordinate 5,217,004 downwards.
TATCTCGATGAGATCCACGGCGTAGGTGTCTTCGGCGAGAGTGGCGCAGGAGTGGCCGAGGACTGCCGTATGGCCGGGGAGATCGACATCATCCAGGGCGGCTTCGGCAAAGCCTACGGCGGCACGGGCGGCTACATCGCGGGAAGGGCCGAGCTCATCGATGCCATCCGCCTGGTGGCGCCTGGCTTCATCTTCACGACCTCGCTTCCACCAATGCTGCTTGCCGGCAATCTGGCCGCGGTGCGCCATCTGCGTCAAAGCAATACGGAGCGCACGAACCTCTTCAGGAACGTTGCCCTGCTCAAGCAGGGGCTGCTGCAGCGAGGGCTTCCGGTCATGGACAGCCAGAGTCACATCGTCCCTGTCCTGATCGGTGATGCGTTCAAGTGCAAGATGATCTGCAACGGCTTGCTCGGCAAGTACGGCATGTACGTGCAGCCGATCAACTTCCCCAGCGTCAACAAGGGGCAGGAGCGCCTGCGCGTCATCGTGTCCTCGGAGCACTCTCCCGATGACGTCCGCGCGTTCGTCGACGCGCTGGCCGACGTCATGTCCAACCCCACCCACGCCTGCGCAAGCTGAAGCCGCGCGAGAGGAAATCCACCGTGGACCTCACCACAATCGCCCTGAACAATCACTTCGGCGCTGAAGTCCTGGGCCTCGACGTGCGCCATGCCCAGGAGGCCGGTGACGAACTCAGGCAGCTTCTTCTGGAGCACCAGCTGCTCCTCATCCGCGGCCAGGAGCTTTCGGCGCGGGAGCTCGTCGACTTTGCCCGCGGCCTTGGCACGATCAAACCGTTCCTGCTCTCCAACTACCTTCATCCGGAGTTCAAGGAGATATTGATCACCTCCAACGAGACGGTGGACGGCAAGCCACTGGGCGTGGCACGCGTCGGAAGCTTCTGGCACTCGGACTCGTCCTATATCCAGAGTCCCGCGAACACGACGATGCTCTACAGCATCAAGGTCCCACCCTCGGGCGGCGACACGCTGTTCTCCTCGGCGTACAGGGCCTGGGACGAGCTCGACGGCAGCCTCAAGGCGAAGCTGCACAACAAGACGGCCGTCCACACGATCCGGAAACGCTACAAGGCCACGGCCGCCGACGTCGGCTTCTCGCTCCATGAAATCAACGAGCAGCTCAAGGTCAAGGTGCCCGACGTCGAGCATCCGGTCGTCCGGCGGCATCCACTCACGGGGCGGCCCGCGCTCTTCGTAAGCGAAGGCTACACCCTGAGGATCAATGGCCTCGACGCGCAGGAAAACGCCGACCTGCTGGCGTATCTGCACGAGTACATGACGAGCGAGGACAGGGTGTACCGCCACCAGTGGCGCGTCGGCGACATCCTCCTCTGGGACAACCCCTCGCTCATCCATGCGGCGGCACCGACGGACCCGAACATCCCGCGGACGATGTTCCGCATCACGGTCGAGTGAAGAGGGAGTCCATGGGCTTGGGCATACGAGGCATTGGTCTGGTGCTTCCGCCGACGAAAGTCTCGGCGGAGGAACTGGCGGCGAGTTCGGGGATCCCGCTCGCCTTCTTCCGGGAGCAACTCAGGCTCAAGGAGAAGCCTGTCGCGAGGGAGCAGCATCCACTCGACCTGGCGCTTGCGGCGGTGGAAGACCTCCAGCGCCAGGCCCCGTTCGAGCCCGCGTCGGTGGACTTGATTGTGTATGCCTCGACCGGGCTCACGGACTACCTCTTCTGGTCGCCCGCGGCCAAGGTGCAAGCCGCGCTGGGTGCCACGAATGCGTACTGCTTCGAGGTCGGCAACGCATGCAACTCGCTCAACCTCGCGTTGCACCTCGTGGATGGCCTCATGGCGGCAAACCCCTCATATCGGCGCGCGCTCATCGTGTGCGCCGACACGCTCTCGCGCTATGTCGACCCTGCCGACCCGGAAGCCCGGAGTATGTTCAACTTCGCCGATGCGGCGAGCGCGTTGCTTTGCGACCGCGACGCGCCACGCATGCGACTCGTGCGTACCGTTCTGGCGACGGACTCCGCTTACGTCGATGCCTACAGGCTTTCCTGGGGCGGCTCACGGGCGCTGGGGTCCGAGCAGGTTCGCCAGAGCATTCAATACACGCGCATCCAGCACCCTGAAAGCCTGCACGGCCAGTACACGCGCTACATCACCTCGCTCGTGGAGCGGCTTCTTCGCGAGACGAAGCTGGGGCGCGAAGACATCGACTTTCTCTTCATGAACCAGGGCGACCACCGCCTGGTGACGGAGACCCTGGAGCGCTTGGGCCTTCGTGAGGAGCAGTCCTGCTTGAGCTACGAGACCTGCGGGCATCTGGGAACAACGGATGTCGCCTTCGCCCTGCGTCGAGGTCTGGACCATGGCCTGTTCCAGCCCGGGGCGAACATCGTCACGGTCTCCAGCGCCGTGGGCTTCTCGTGGGGCGCATCGTTGATCACCTTCTGAAACCTTTTGGAGAGACCCCCCCTCATGAAGATTCTTGTCATGCACACGGTGCCGTACCGGAAGATGGAATACCACCGCGCGCTCGACCACGACGCGCACGACATCACCTATATCGGCGCGCCACACCGCATGGCGGACCTTCCGCCCGGGCTGCCGGCCACGCGCATCGTGATTCCTGGCATCGAGAGCCGCAGTACCGAGATCTGCCGCGAGGTGTCGCCCGAGGATGGCTATGAGTGGGTCATGGCCCTTTCGGAGTTCGATCTCCACGAGGCCGGAAGAGTGCGCGCGCACCTGAACGTTCCGGGCCCGCGCTACGAGGAGCTCCTCAAGTACAAGGACAAGGTCCTCATGAAGACGCTCGTGCGCGGCGCGGGGGTTCGTGCGCCAGACTTCGTGGACCTGCGCGGCATGGACCGCGGCCGACTCGCCTCGCTCCGCGACTCCCTGGCGTGGCAGGGCCGGACGATCCTCAAGCCCATCCTTGGCGCGTCCAGCGTTGGCGTGCACCGGTTCGAGTCGCCGCAGGAAGCCATCGACTTCCTCCTGACCTCGCCCGAGGCGGACACGTACTTCCAGGATGGCGATCTGGAGGAGTACGTCGAAGGCACGATTCTTCACGTCGACGGTGTGTCGGAGGGCGGGGCGCCGCTCCTCATGGTCGCAAGCCGCTACATCAACACTCCGCTGGAGTATGTCGGCGGGAAGCCTTTGGGCTCCATGCAGTTCAAGCTTTCGGAGGACTACCGCGCCTTCTTCACGGCGAGCCTGCGGGCGGTGGGGATCACGGACGGCGCCTTCCACCTCGAAGTGATCGAGGGCCCGCGCGGCCTCGTCTTCATGGAAGTGGCCAACCGCGCCGGTGGCGGCGACATCATCCCAACCACCGAGGCCAGCACGGGGCTTCACATCCCGTCCGAGGAGATCAAGGTCCTCCTGCGCAAGCAACGGCGGCTGCTCGGCATTCCCGACGATGGCGAGCCACGGAGCACACCGTTCCTCAAGGACTCGGGACCGTGGTTCGGCTGGTTCTGCATCCCAGGGCACCAGCTCGAGAGCGCTCATGCCCGCGTCGAGTTTCCGGATTGGATGGCCGGCTCCAGCAACATCGTGAAGCTCGCCGTGACGCACGAAGAGCGCCCGCTCCTCAAGTCCGTGACCCACCAGTACTGGGAAGTGGCGACCGCGGGCATCGTCCAGGGACAGGACAGCCGCGAGGTGGAAACGCTCGTGCGCAGAATCTGCGACGAAGTGAGAGTCATTCCGGTGTGAAAGGGGGGCGGTTGATGGCCGGACACTTCAAGTTCAAGGACTCGCACAAGCTCCTCTCGGCGACGCTCCTCGCCAACATCGCCGATGGCATGCACACGTTGGCGCTCGGCAAGTACCTCTACGACAAGACGGGCGCGGTCGGCGCGTTCGCGCTCGTGTTGGGCTTCGAGTATGTCCTGGGGGTATTCACGCAAATCTACGCGGGGCCCATCGTAGACAAGATGTCGGCACGTCGCGTGAGCATGCTCGCCGGCATCTTCCGCGCGGCTGTGCTGGTGGTCATCGCGGCCCTGTCGGGCATGCAGAGCCAGGTCGTGCTGATCACCGGCCTTTCGATCCTGATCAAGATCAGCTCCCAGTTCTATCGCACGTCGACCTTCGCCATCGTGCCGGCGGTCGTGCCCAAGGAGGAACAGGCGGGGTTCTCCGCGCTGTTCATGACGCTCCTGCAGGTGGGCCAGCTCATTGGCGTGGGACTCGTGGGCGTCATGCTCATCAGGATGAGCACGGCGGCGGTGTTCGTCGCGGACGCACTGCTCTTCTGCGTAACGGCGGCGCTCTTCATCTCGCTCGGCGTGCCACGGCCCGCGCGTGGCACGGCCAAGGCCCTGGGGCTCGTCCAGGTGGTGCGTGACTGGTACCAGCTGGGCGTCACACTCTCGAAGAAGCGGGGGCTTCTCAGCCACATCCTGCTCTCGACGGGAGACCTCCCCGTCATGGCCTGCGTCAACCTCACCCTGGTGCCCATCGTCAACAGCCGCTTCGGCGGGAACTCGGTGTGGTTATCGGTTCTTGACGGCGCGTTCGCCGGCGGTGCGCTCTTCTCATTCCTTCTTTTGAAGACCTATCTGCGCGAGAAGTACCTCCCGCTCTTTCAAGCCCTTCAAGTTGCCTCGCTCGCGGTCGCGGCCTCCACCCAGGACTGGCGCATGGCGCTGGTGGCGTTCTTCGTACTCGGTGGGGTGATTGGCGCATCCACTGCCCTGCTCAACTCGAAGCTCTTTGGCCGCATGCCGGCCGAGCAGCGAGGGCGCATCTCAGGCTTTCGCTTTCTGGTCATCTCGCTCGTCACGGCGGGTTCCGTGTGGGCGACGTCGATAGGGCTCGGGGTCAGCGAGGCCGTGGGGCTGGGGGGCATCGCGGCGCTCGCCACGGTCTACCTCTCCATCACCCTCATGCTGCACCGTCGCAACTTCGACGGCGAGACGCTGCTGGGAGAACCCATCGCCGAGCCCGAGGTCCCCCCTGAACCCGCGAATCAACCGGCCGGGTGACCGGAACACACCCATACCCTCTCCGCCAACAATGGAAACAACAATGCATACTCTGCAAAGACTTCTCAAGACCGCGCGCAAGGCGCCTTACTATCGTGACGTCATCTCCGCGGGCAGTGCGGAGCGCGGTGCGCTGAGCGCGATCCCCATCACCACCCAGGCAGAGTACAAGAGGCTCTCGGCCACGGACCCGATGCTATTGCAGGCGGAGGTCGAACCTGGCGGGCTCGTCCTGCAAACGGGCGGCACCACGGGAGACCCCAAATACGCCATCTATTCGGGCAACGAGATGCGCCGCATGGTGCGTGCGGGCGTCGCGATGCTCCGAACGGTGGGCGTGAGGCCCGGCGACCAGGTGCTCAATTGCCTCGCGGCCGGGGAGCTCTACGGTGGGCTCATCACCCTGGAGCATGAGCTGCTCGCGGCGAATGCGCGCAGCCTTCCCGTGGGGAGTCATGTCTCTCCTGAGTTCTTCGTGCGTGTCGCGAGGCAGTTCAAGCCCAGGGCCATGTTCATCCAGCCCACCGCCTTCATGTCGACCCTGCGCAAAGCGCACGAGCTGGCGCCGGAGCTCAAGATTCCGCTCGTCCTCTATGGTGGCACGGGACTGGTACGTGAGGACGCGAGCTGGTTGCGCAAGGCCTTCGGCGTCGAGCGGTTCTCGTCCATCATGGCATCGGTGGATGCGCTGATGTACGGCGTGCAGTGCGAGCACTGCACGGGCACGGTCCATCATGTGATGGATGACTTCAACCATGTGGAGATTGTCGACGACGACGGCGGGCCATCGGGGCCGGGCGAGGTGGGGAGGATTGTCCTGACATCGCTCTACCGCACGTCGTTTCCACTCGTGCGCTACGACATCGGGGACCTCGGCCGTTGGGTGGAAGGCCCCTGCGCTTGTGGCCAGGAAGCGCGCAGGTTCGAGTTCGTGGGACGCGGCGGCGATTTCATGAAGCTCGCCCCGAGCGTGCACGTGTGGTTCCACGAACTCTGCGAGCCGCTCTACGCCGAGGGTGCGTCGGTCATCCAAGCGGTCTTGGAGGCAGAAGGGCACATCACGCACATGGTCCTCAACGTGGAGGCCGAGCGGCTGGAGCCCTCGCGGGCCCTGGAGGTGATGACCGCGCGGTTTCCCGCCATCCAACACGACATGCAGGCGGGCCAGCTGCGCGTCACCATCGCGCCGAAGAAGCCGGGGGAGATTCCGCGGAGTCATCGCACGGGGAAGCTCCCGAACGTCATCGACTACCGCACGCTGAAGGCGGCGGTCTGATTCACGGCTCGGGTGAATTCGTCGGTGTCGCGGGTTGAACCTGCATGCGCCGGCTGGAGCTGAGTGAGGGGCAGAGGAGCGAGCTGGAGCGGAGGCAGGGAGGGGCCCCCTGCGTGGGTGGGGTGCCGGGTGTGGCCGCCGCGGGGGTCGCTACTTTGAGGGCGGGAGGTCGCGCTCCTGTCCCGCGACACGCCTGCTCATGGACCTCTACAGCGCCGCCAGGCGGATGGCCCGCCCCTTCCGTTTCACCAACCCGGCGTCCTACCGGGAGGTCCCCCTCGCGGGCCGCGGGGTGATTGGCGATGGAAGCTCCTGTGCGCTCGTCCGTCCGGACGGCGTCATCGACTGGCTCTGCTTCCCCCGCTTCGACAGCCCGAGCGTCTTCGCGGGCATCCTCGATGACGAGAAGGGTGGCATCACCGGCATCACCCCCGTCGTGTGGCCCTTCGAGAGCCTGCAGCGCTACGACCCGGATACCAACGTCCTGGAGACGCTGTTCCGCTTCGAGCGCAAGGGGGCCATCCGCATCATCGACTACATGCCGTGGACCAACGACCCGCGCTCCACCGTCCACGAGGTGCACCGGCGCATCGAGTGCCTGGAAGGCCCGGTGGAGCTGAACGTCGTCTTCGACCCGCGCTTCGGTTACGGGGCGTCGCGGACGCGCGTGGAGCGGGAGGAGCACGGCCTGGTCGCCCGAGGGTCGGGAGGGGAGCGGCTGGTCGCCGTGCTCAGCGGGGAGGCGGAGTGGCGGCCCTGCGATGAGCTGCGCGGCCAGCCCTGCCGGGGAGACACGGGCCTCCAGACGCGCATCCGGATGGGGCCGGGCGAGCGGCGCTGGATGATCCTGTCATGGGACTCCGACCGGCCGGAGCCGCTGGCCGCGTACCGGCCCTTCGACCACCTGAGGGATACGCGCCAGGCCTGGCGCGAGTGGGCGCAACAGCTCCACTACGAAGGGCCGTGGCGGCACCACGTGCTGCGCTCCGCGCTGGCGCTGAAGCTGCTGATGTACGGCCCCACGGGCGCGATGGTGGCCGCGCCCACCACGTCGCTCCCCGAGTGGATTGGAGGGCCTCGCAACTGGGACTACCGCTTCAGCTGGGTCCGCGACTCCGCGATGGCGGTGCGCGCCACCAACCTCCTCGGCTTCCTGGGGGAGTCGCGCGAGTTCTTCTACTTCGTGCGCGACACGTTGCAGCGCGGTGACCCGCTCCAGGTGATGTACACGCTGGACGGTGCCTCCGTGCCGCCGGAGCGGGAGCTGGACCACCTGGCCGGCTTCCAGGGCTCGCGGCCGGTGCGGCTGGGGAACGATGCCAGGGACCAGTTCCAGTTCGACACCGCGGGCGCGCTGCTCGACGCGGCGTACCTCTACGAGCGCTCCGGCGGGCGGCTGCCGCTGCGCACCTGGAGGCTGCTCCGCTCGGTCATCCAGACCACCGCCCGCCGCTGGAGCGAGCCCGACCACGGCATCTGGGAGCCGCGCCGGGAGATGCGGCACAACGTCCACTCGAAGCTCATGGGGTGGCTGGCCCTGCGCCGGGGACAGCACCTGGCACGGCTCTTCGGGGAGACGGCCCTGGAGCAGTCCAGTGCCGCCCTGGCGGACGTCATCCGGGCGGACATCCTGCAGAACGGCGTGGATCCGGCGCGCAAGCACTTCGTCGGAGTCTACGGAGGCAACGAGCCGGACGCCGCGCTGCTGCTGCTGCCCATCGTGGGCTGCTTCCGGGGGACGGAGCCGTTCATCCTGAGGACGCTGGACTGGCTGCGCGCGGAGCTGGGCGCGGGCCCGTTCCTGCGCCGGTACCGGATGGATGACGGGGTAGGGGGGCCGGAGGGAGGCTTCATCCTCTGCGGCTTCTGGCTGGCGGAGGCGCTGGCGCTGGCCAATCGCATCCAGGAGGCCGAGGACGTCTTCGTCGCGCACGCGGAGGCGTCGAACCACCTGGGCCTGCTGGCGGAGGAGATCCACCCGCTGACGCGCGAGCAGCTGGGGAACTTCCCACAGGCCTTCAGCCACCTCGGCCTCATCAGCGCCGCCGCGCGCATCGACCGCGTGCTCCGGCTCCGGGACGAAGGAGAGTCAGAGCCCCCGCACCTCCTGGAGCCCGAGCCGCCAGCCATTGAGTGAGCCTGTTCCGCCTCTGACAGGAATTCCCCGTCAGAGGCGGTTGCCACAGGAACGTCAGTTGCTCAGGCAGACCCACTTGTTGGCGGGGATCTCCTGACAGAAGCACTCGCCAAAGGTGCCATTGGCCCACTGGCAGCCCGTCTCCGCGCCCGGAGTACAGCGGCGGGTCTGGAGCGTCTCACAGCTGCTGAGGAGCTCGGAGGACGCCTGAGCGGGCTGCTGCATCCCGCTCTCGGCACCGTCCGTCACTTCAGCGCCACCGCAGCCCATTCCGAAGATGGAGACGACGGCGAACATCGCGAACCCACGGAGAATCATGTGGCACTCCTTTTCGAGGTGAGACGCTGATGCAACAGCATACGAGAATGCGGGTCAAGGTTTGTCAGGGAATCATGATGCCATTGGAAAGCTGCGCGCGGAGCGGCCCCGATGTTTGGGATTGCGCGACAATTCCGCTGTCCCATGTCAGTAATTCGCCGGCGGCCGCTGCTTTGCATGGAGGCTCAGCAGGACGCCCGCGAGCAGCGCGGTGCCGCCCAGGAGCAGCCGCTGGGTGAGGGGCTCCGTGAGCAGCAGCACCGCGCCCACCGCCGCGATGACCGGGACGCACAGCTGCACCACCGCCGCGCGCGCGCTGCTCAGGTGGGGCAGCGCTGCGTACCAGAGGCTGTAGCCCACGCCCGAGGCGAGCGCGCCTGAGGTGACCGCGAGCAGCAGCCCCTTCGGCGACGGGTGGGGGGCCGCGTCCAGCGCGCGGGTGAGCACCACGAGTGCCAGGGCCAGCGGCACGCCGCGCACGAAGTTGCCGGCCGTCGCCGCGAGAGGATCCGTGCTCCCACGCCCCCGCAGGCTGTAGATGCCCCACGCCACGCCCGCCGCGGCCATGAGCCCCGCGCCGAGCGCATCCGGCGCGCTCGCTCCAGGAAGCGTGAGCCCCGCGAACCCCGCGAGCGCCACCGCGAGCCCCACCCACTCGAGCGCGCGCGGCCGCTCACCGCGCGCGAGCCCTGCCGTGAGCATGGTGAGCTGCACGCAGCCGAAGAGCAGCAGGGCGCCCACGCCCGCCCCGATGCGCACGTACGCGAAGCTGAAGCCGGCCGCGTATATGAAGAGCGCGAGCGCGGAGGCCCAGCTCCCGTGCCCCGGCGCCCCGCGGCCGCCCCGCCGGAGCCGCAGCAGCAGCGCGAGCACCAGCGCTCCCGACGCAAGCCTCACCAGCGTGAACGACCCCGCGTCGATGCTGCGCGCCGCGCCATCCGAGAGGGCCGCGCGGCACAGCAGCGAGTTCGCGGCGAAGCCCAGGAGGGCCAACAGGGTGAGGAGGGGAGTGCTCACGCCGCAAGGACATAGCGGGCCGGGTAACGCGCGTCACGTCCCCCGGGCAGCTGCTGATGCCCCTTCGTTCCGACAAGCCGAGCGCGGACATGCAATGCCTGGCCGCCCTCCCGCCGATAGACCCAGGGCGGGTCAATCACATCACACCCGGACGACCCTGGGGGAATCCCCTAGAGGCGCACTCCGGGCATGGGCAGTCAACCGGATGGAAAACCTTTGCATCTGCTGGAATTTTCAGAATTTCAAGACTCGATTTGATTTGCAGATAATCCCAATTTTAGAAAGGAATTGGCTCCGGCCAACACCAGACACCACAGGACAAGACCCATGACGAGCAACGTGAAGCGTTTCCTGGCCGCCTCCCTGCTGTCCCTCATGCCGTCGGTCGCGCTCGCCGAGCAGTACGGCGTCGAAGACCTCCTCTCCGCGCGCCACGACTACGTGAGCGTCGTTCAGGAGGAGACCTTCCAGCTTCCCTCGGGCCGCCTGGAAGGAAACCCGTCGCTGCGCCCGGCGACCACCATCAACGACTTCTACATCTCCAACTGGACCGGCGTGAACACCTTCGCCGGCTACTCCGTGACGGGCACGCCCAATCCGCTGCCGCCCTCCCCGCTGCCCCCCGTCGCGCCGCCCGCCTTCTCGGGCTATTTCCAGATGATCACCCCCCTGCTGACGCCGCTGACCCAGCTCTACTACTACACGACCAACCCGGCGGATCCGACCGGCGCCGCGAAGACGTGCCGCTGGATCCTGACGCTCACCGTCACCAACGGCGTCTGCTCGGGCACCATCAACCAGGCCGCCTTCGGCAACCAGGGCGCCCTCTGCTCGCTCAGCACGTCGCAGACCTTCGTCGACCCCATGACCTGCCAGGCCCAGGTCGTCACCGCCATCCAGTAATCTGAAAAGCGCTCGCCGCCAGCGCCCCTCTCATGGGGGGGCTGGCGGCGTCGCCATTGCGGGGGAGTACCGGCAGCCCGCCTCCGCTTCCGCTGGCTGAACATCACCGCCGTCCGCCGGGGCTTGTCCACCGTGCTGACGTGCGGTGGGTGGAGCTTCACCCCGTACGAGAAGGCGCGCACCGCGATGCGAGCGCAGTGCCCGGGAGCAACACCGCGAGCAGCCGGCGCACGCGAAGTGGCTTCAATTCTACATCCCTGCCTCGTTCCAGGAATGGCGGTATTCCATTGAAACAGGGTTGATTGCGATTCTGCATTTGATGGGATTCATGAGCAGGACTTCCTGGAGGGGGGCTTCTGATGCATCGGAGGATGAATCAGGTGTGGTGCGCGCTGGGCGTGGCGCTGCTGGCAATGCTCGGCTGCAGCGGTCCACTGGAAGAAGAGTCACTGGAGGGGGACTCGCCGGAGGAGGTGCGCACGGAGGCGGCGGGGGGCGTCGTGCTGTCGCCGAAGAAGGTGATGCCGCTGGGCGACTCCATCACCCAGGGGGCGGCAGGGTACGGCAGCTACCGGTGCCAGCTCTGGCGGAAGCTGATCCGGAGGGGCTACAGGGCGGACTTCGTGGGCACCCTGTCGACGGGCTACCTGGGGGAGAACACCTGCTCCTCGGCCTCGTTCGATCGCGACCATGAGGGCCACTGGAGCTGGCGGACGGATCAGGTGCTCGCGAACATCTCCAACTGGGCCGCGAGCACGCGTCCCGACCTGGTGCTCATCCACCTGGGCACCAACGACACGTACCATGACCAGACAGAGGACAGCACCGTGTCGGAGCTGGAGCAGATCATCGACCGGCTGCGCGTGGTGAACCCGCGGGTGAAGGTGTTCCTGGCCCAGGTCATCCCCACCGCGGGCGCCATGCTGGCGCTGAAGCTCCAGTCCCTCAACCAGCGCATGCCTTTGCTGGCCGCGGCCAAGAGCACGGAGGAGTCGCCTGTCTACGTGGTGGACCAGTGGACCGACTTCACCCCCTCCACGGACACGTATGACGGGGTCCATCCGAATCTCATCGGTGAGGAGAAGATGGCGGAGCGCTGGTACCAGGCCATCCGCGAGCACCTCTGAGGTCACCCGCCTCCGGGCGGGCCGGCGTTCGGAGCCCAGCGGGGACGGCCTGGGACGCTCAGCAATCTCAAGGGGGCGGAGGGCCGCTGGCAGGGGCCGACCGGGTGTTGCATGATATTTCCTACCGGCCCGGTCGTCTTGAGGTGACGAAGAACCCATGTTGACACCCGTTCTGACAACGATTGCTCACCTCGAATACATCGGTGCCCAGTTCGGGCTGGCCGGCTTGAGCCGGCAGCTGCGTCCTGAAGTCGGCGCGCTCTGTGAGGCGTGGCGGCAGTCGCAGCCCCCCATGGATCACCCGGCCGTCCAGATGACCCAGCTGCTGCAGGCCAACGGCTTCGGCACCAACGAAGCCCTGCAACTGGGGCTGCACCACGGGCCGTTCCCTGAGTTCAAGCAAGTCAATCCCTACCCGGACGCGCTGGTCGCGAAGGTCCCGGTGGATCCGCTGGCTCAGCCGCTGGGACTGCCGCGCGACCCCCAGGCGTTGCTGGCCGCCTATGCCTCGGCCCTGCGGGACCACTGGCGGCTCTCCGGGTTCGACACGGTCATGGGCGCCCTGCCAGCGCCCGAGCGCCCCTGGGCCGCCCACCTGCCCGGCGCCGATGCGGTGAGCTGGATGCAGCGCTATGCCGCCGTTCCGCTGCCGCAGCGGATTGATTTCGTGCCCCTCCGGTCGCTGCCGTGGGAAGAGCGGTATGCCGTCCGCGGCGGCCACGGCCCGGACGAGCACGTCCATCTCTTCTTTGGTGAGCCGCCCTCCGGCAACCGGCCGGAGCAGGTCGGCCACGAGCTGACCCGGGGGCTGCTGTACCACGTGCTGGGCGGCGCGGTGTCCCGGCGGATGGAGCCGCATCGGCAGGCGGTGAACGAGTCCGGTCAGCAGCTGTACCGGTTGGTGGAGTCCTGGGTCGACCCGAGCGTCCGCGGCACCCGCGACTGGTTCTCCCACGTGCGCCGCTTCACGATTTATGCCTTTGTCTCACGCCTGTTCGTCCAGCAGGGCATGGAGACTCCGCCCGCCCGCGATGATTGCCGGCTGGGAACGCCGTTCCAGCCCATCTATTGGTTCTACGCCCAGGTGGTCGCGGCCGAGCGCGACGGGGTGTGCGACGTGGGCGACGTGGTGGACCGGGTCGTGACCGGCCTCCAGGCGGACCCGGCGCGGCTGCTGGCCGAATGGGAGGAGCCGAGGCCCTTCCCCGGCTGCATGCGCAACTGCTTCATGCCCTACTGGATGCGCCGGAAGACCCTGGCGATCGTGCCCCGCTCGGGCATGACCACCAGTGAGGTGCAGCGGCTGGTGGCCACCCTCTGGGGGCGCAACTTCCCGGTGGTCCAGGCCGACCAGTGGTCCGCCCAGCGGCACGGCAACAGCAACCTGATCCTCTTCGGGCGCCCCGAGGAGTCGCCGCCGCTGGCGGAGTGGTTCGAGCGCAATGGCCGGCAGCCGGCCGGCGACACGCAGCTCTCGCTGGAGGAGCATCTGCGCCGAGGGCACCAGGTGCTGGCCGCCAGCGCCAGCCCCTGGGAGCGCAACGCCTGGGTCTACGTCCATGCCAGCGCGGAGCCAGCGGCCATTTCGCCCTACCGGCAGGCCGCCTGGACCATGCACCAGTTCGTCGCCCTGGACGGCGGACAGGCCGTGGGCCGGGGCACGCTGTAACACCAACAGGAGGCCACAACCTTGGGCAGTCCCGCTGCATTCGACCTGAGTGTCCCCGGCGATGCGTTGCTGCGCGTCGTCCGTGCCGTCCTGCCCCCGACCTGGCCCATCCGCCAGGATGACCTCTGGTACCTGTCGGAGCCGCCCGGAGTCCGGCTGCCCCGGCAGGGCTGGGTGGTCGAGCTCTCGGCGACTCCCAGCAACTGTGAAGCCATCCTGCACCGCACGGCCACGCTCTGCGGGGAGCTCGGCGTGGCGCTCCAGTTCCCCCTGGACCGCCAGGTGGTCACGCGGGTCACCGGGCAGGCCTGGCCGAGGGAGTCGGGCGGCCGGGTGATCAGCCTCTACCCGGTGGACGACGCGCGGTTCCACCAGGTCCTCGAGCGCCTCCACACCGCCCTGCGGGAGTTCGACGGGCCGTACATCCTGTCAGGCAAGCGGTTCCGGGACTCGAAGGTCGTGCACTACCGGTACGGCGGCTTTCCCGGACCCGGGGTGTCCGTGCTGCGCGTGACCGGCGAGCGACAGCCCATGCTCGAGGCACCCGACGGCACGCTCGTGCCGGATGAGCGCGCCCCCCTGTGGAGCCCGCCGCCCTGGCTCTCCGACCCGTTTCCGGACAAGGCCGTGCCCGACGAGGAGTCAGACGGCATCAGCCTCAACAAGGGCCGTTATCTGATCCGGTCGGTCATGCGGTCGGCGGTGTCCGGCGGCGTCTATGTCGGACTCGACCGTGAGACCGAGGCGGCCGTGACCATCAAGGAGGCCCGGCCGCATGCGGGCCTCGACGCGGACGGGCTGGACGCGGTCGAGCGCCTGAAGCGGCAGTACCGGCTCCTGCAGGAGCTTCAGGACACGGGCTTCACGCCCGCCCCCCTCGACCTCTTCTGGGAATGGGAGCACCTGTTCCTGGTCGAAGAGCGGATCCGCGGGCTCTCGCTGGAGGAGTACGCGGCGGCGTCGAACCCGCTGGTGCGAGGGCAGGGGCCCCGTGCCAGGCAGGAGGCGTTCGCGGCGAAGTTCCGCAAGATCGCCTCCAACCTCGCGACAGGGCTCGACGAGATGCACGCCCGCGGGTTCGTGCTGGGGCCGGTCACGGTGGAGGACGTGGTGGTGACCGACCTGGACGCCGACTGGGTGCGGGTGTGGAACCTGGACACGGCCCGGGAGGCGGGTGGGGGGCGGGCCCCCGCGGATGACCTGCATGTGCTGGGGACGCTGCTGGCCGATACGCTCTGGCCGCGGAGCGGCGCCCTGACGCGGCTCGACCCGTCACGGGCCCAGCCCTTCCTGGCCCTGGGCGCTGACGGCATCGGCCTGGGCGACGCGCTGGAACACACGATTCTGCGCTGCCTGGACCCCGACCCCGCCCAGCGACCCACGGCCGCCGAGGTGCTCCAGGTGCTGGGCCAGCGCGCCGGTGCGGGCCTGGCGGGCGCTCAGCCTCGGCCCCCTGTCGAGCCCCAGCCCACGCAGCCTGACGCGCTCCAGGGCACGCTCCAGGCCGCCATCACGGCGCTGCGGGCCAGCGCCGACCCGCGCCCCCCGGACCGGCTGCTTCCGGCGGATTCGCCCATCCTCGCGGCCCACCCGCTCAGCCTGGCGTACGGTGCCGCGGGCATCGGGTATGCCCTGGCCCGCCTGACGGGCTCGGCGCCCGGGGCCATCACCGTACGGATGCTCTCGGAGCCCGCCGCACCGGACCGGTACCCGCCTGGCCTCTACGTGGGGTCCGCCGGGGTGGCGTGGGCACTCTGGGAGATGGGGTTGGGGGAGGTCGCCCTCCAGACCCTCCGTTCCGCCCGGAACCACCCGCTGCTCCGGGACGCGGCCGACGTGTTCCACGGGGCCGCCGGGTACGGGCTGGCGTGCCTGCGCTTCCACGGGCTCACCGGGAGCCAGGAGTGGCTGGACGATGCCGTCTCCGTGGGCGAGCAGCTGCTGCGCACGCGGATTGAAAAGGGTGCCGGCGTCTACTGGCCCGACCGGGATGGGGCCGTGGGGCTCGGCTATGCGAAGGGCGCCGCGGGCATCGGGCTCTTCCTGCTCTACCTGAGCCTGGCCACTGGCGACAGCCGGTTCCTCAAGACCGGCACGGCGGCCCTGGACCACGACCTGACCCATCTGTGGGACGAGCCCGGCACCCATCTGGCCATGATGCGCCGGCCGGCCGGCGCGGGCGGTGCGCCGGAGTCGTGCCCGGACTGGTATGAGGGGACGGCCGGGGTGGGCACCGCGCTGGTGCGCTTCTGGCACGTCACGCGGGACGAGCGGTACCGCGGCCTGCTGGAGCGCATTGCCCCGGATGCGGCCCGGACCTATGCCGCCACTCCCGGGCTGTTTCATGGCATGGCGGGCCTGGGCAACTTCCTGCTGGACCTGTATCGGTTCACCGGCCAGTCCAGCTACCTGCAGCAGGCGCGGCACGCAGGCCAGCTGACCGCGCTGTTCGGCGTGAAGCAGGGGGCCGGCGTCGCCTTCCCCGGGAAGGACGTCACGCGGCTCACCCTGGACTTCGGCACCGGAACGGCAGGCGTCGCCCTGTTCCTCCATCGCCTGGCGCATGCCGACGAGCGCCGCGACAACTTCAACCTCCTGCCAGACACCCTCCTCGCCGGGCAGCCGGGGGCATGACGCTCAAGCGATTCCTCTCGCGGCCTCCATGAGCGACTGCTGTGCGGGTCGAAATGTGTTGATGATGGGCGCATGTCGTCGCCTCAGGCCCATCCCACCCTGACGTCTCTCGTGCCCCCACCGGGCGAGCTGCTTCGCACGCAGAGAAAAGCGGGCCGGTCCGCCGTGGTCGGTCTGATGCTCCTCTGGGGCGCCGCCTTCGTGAGCCCCTTCCTGGCCTACCGGGAGGACGTGAAGGCGGCGGAGGGCGAGCTGCTCGTTCACCTGTCGGACCGCGCGGGCCTCCAGGCCCAGGCACTGGGCGCGCACCTCGGACTGCTGCGCTCGGAGCTGCAGCGGCTCGCGGAGCACCCGGCGCTCAAGCCCGAGGATGGCGCCGCGGCACCCGAGGTCGCGCTGCTCGAGAATGCCTTTGGCCACACCTCGCTCTTCTCCGGAGGCGTCGCGCTGGTGTCGTTGAGCGGCGAGCGCATGTGGAGCGACCCGGTGGACATGCCGCTCGGGCGCACTCCGCTCCCCTCGCGCCTGTGGTTCCGGCGGATGGTGACGGAGCGGGTGGCTTCGGTCGGACTGCTGGACGAGGAAGGCGGAGGGCTCGTCGCGGTCGCGGTCCCCATCGTGCGCGACGAGCGTGTCGTGGGCCTTCTCCTGGGCGAGCTCGCGACGGCGAACGAGCTGCTGCCCACCCCTCGCGGGAAGAGCGAGTCCATGGTCGCCCTGCTCGGCGAGCGCGGCCGGCTCCTCCTCCCGGCAATGCCCCCGCCACTGCTGCGCCAGCCGGAGCTCGCCACCCACCTTCGCCCGCTGGTGGACGCTCCCGGGCCCGTGACGCTCGGAAGCACGCGGCTCCTCGGCGCGGCGGCGCTCGTCCCCGGAACCGGCATGCTGCTGGCCGTGCTCGAGGACGAGGCGCAGGACCGCGCGGTCCTCAAGAACCGCTACCTCGGCCAGCTCGGCTTCCACACCGCGCTGCTCGGCGGAGTGCTCCTCCTCTTCACGGTGCTGCTGCGCCGCTCCTACCGTTCGCTGGTGGCGGCCGAAGAACAACTGCGGCGCCAGGAGACGATGGCGGCGCTCGGCACGGCCTCCTCGCTCATCGCCCACGAGGTGAAGAACGCGCTCAACAGCATGCAGGCCGCGCTCAGCATGATCCGCGCGAAGGGAGGGGAGACGACCTTGCCCGTCCAGGCGCTGCGCTCCCAGGCGGACCGGCTGGGCCACCTTGCCCGCTCATTGCTGAGCTTTGCTTCCCCCCAGTCCACGCAGCGGCGCAGCTGCGAGATGCACCTGCTCGTCCAGGACGCGCTGCAGGCCGTGAAGCTCCTGCCGGAAGCCGCGGACGTCACCATCGAGACCACGCTCCAGGAGGGGCTCTTCGTGAAGGGGGACCCGACGCTGCTGGTCTCCGCTGTCGACAACCTCATGCGCAACGCCGTCGAGGCCGGCGCCGTGGCCCATGACACGGGCCAGCAGCCCACGCCCCGCGTCGAGGTCCGGCTGCTGCGCGCGGGCGCGGAGGTGGTGCTCGTCGTGGAGGACAACGCGGGCGGCGTGCCCCCGGCCTTCGAGCCACGGCTCTGGGAGCCCTTCGCGGTGGGCCGGTCGAGGGGGATCGGGCTCGGGCTTCCGATGGTGCGCACGGCCATCCGTGCGCATGATGGAGGAAGCGTCTCCTACACCCGCGTGCCCGGAGGCAGCCGCTTCACGGTTCGCCTTCCACTTGAGAAAATGGCTTCATGAGCACCTCCCTGCTGCTCGTCGATGACGACAGGACCTTCTCCTCGCTCGCGGCCTCCATGCTGAGCCAGGAAGGTTTTCGCGTCCGGGTTGCTCGCTCGCTGCACGAGACCCGCGCCGCGCTCGCCGCGGAGGCGCCGGACCTCGTCGTGCTGGACAGGCGGCTGCCGGACGGAGATGGGCTCGTCTTCCTGCCCGAGCTGCGTGCCCAGCTTCCGGCGACGGTCGTGCTGATGGTGACCGCGCACGGCGACATCGAGAGCGCCGTCGAGGCCATCCGGGCGGGGGCTCGCGACTACCTGAGCAAGCCGGTCGAGATTGACGACCTGGTGATGCGCGCGCGCCGCGCGGCCAGCGACCTGCAGCTCCAGGAACGGCTGCGCCAGGCCGAGAGCGTCCTCGAAGGACAGCATCGGATGGCGGAGTCCCGCTCGCCGGCGATGCAGCGAACGCTGGCGATGCTGGAGCGCATCGCCACCACTCCGCGCAGTCCCGTCCTGCTGCTCGGGGAGACCGGGACCGGGAAGGCGGTGCTCGCCCGCCATCTCCACGCCCTGCGCCAGAAGCAGGGGGCCTTCGTGCAGATCAACTGCGCCGCGCTTCCGGACACGATGATGGAGAGCGAGCTCTTCGGACACGAGCGCGGCGCCTTCACGGATGCGAAGACGGCGAGGCGCGGGCTCGTGGAGCTCGCGAGCGATGGGCTCCTCTTCCTCGACGAGGTGGGGGAGCTGCCGCTCGCGCTCCAGGCGAAGCTGCTCACGTTCCTGGACAAGGGGGCCTTCCGGCGGCTCGGTGGCACGACGGAGCTCACGAGCACCGCCCGCATCGTGGCGGCCACCAACAAGGACCTCGAAGCGGAGGTCGCCGCCGGGCGCTTTCGCGAGGACCTCCTCTTCCGGCTCAGCGTGTTCCGGGTGGACGTGCCCCCCTTGCGCGAGCGTCGCGAGGACGTGCTGCCGCTCGCACGGACGCTCGTGCTGGAGCTCTGCTCGGAGCTCGGCCGGCGCCCGGTTCCCTTCTCTCCCGCCGCGGAGGAGCGCCTGCTGAGCTACCCGTTCCCCGGCAATGTGCGGGAGCTGCGCAACGTGCTCGAGCGAGCGCTCGTGCTCGAGGTCGGCCCCGCGCTCGAGCTGCAGTCGCTCGCCAGGGGAGGCGGCTCACCGGCCCCGGTGGACCCCAACGCCTTCTCCGTGGCGGGCCCACCCCGGCCGCTCGATGAGGTGGAGCGGCTCTATGTCCGCCACGTGCTGGAGCAGCTCGGAGGCAGGCGCATGGAGGCGGCCCGCGCACTGGGCCTGTCCTACCCGACCTTCCTCCGCCGCCTGGAGGAGAACTCCCCCTCGGAGTGACGGACTTAAAAAGTCTTTCATCGCTTGAGGCGCGGGCTTCAAATTTCTTTCATCCCCCGGTTCTGACGGGCCACGCCCCAGGAGGAAAGGCCCCGGAACGGTCCGGCACGACGCTTGCGTAGGCCCCTGTCACTTCGAGCCCTTTTGCGGTTCGGCAGATGACAGGAGAGCTCAAGCAATGAATTCGGGTGGAAAAGCAGCGGAGGAGAGGCCCTCGCTGAAGGCGATCCTCGCCTCGGACTTGCCGGCTTCGCTGGTGGTGTTCCTGGTGGCGCTGCCCCTCTGTATGGGCATCGCGCTCGCCTCCGGAGCGCCCATCATGGCGGGCCTCATCGCGGGCGTCGTGGGCGGCATCGTGGTGGGCCTGCTGGGCGGCGTGCCGCTGCTCGTGAGCGGCCCCGCGGCGGGCCTCGCGGTCATGGTGTTTGGCTTCATCCAGCAGCTGGGCTTCGCCGTGACGTGCGCGGCGGTGGCGGCGGCGGGGCTGGTGCAGGTGGCGCTCGGCGGGCTGAAGGTGGCGCGCTCGGCGCTCGCCATCTCGCCGGCGGTGATCCACGGGATGCTCGCGGGCATCGGCATCCTCATCGTGCTGGGGCAGGTCCACATCGTCCTGGGCGGCTCTCCGCAGAGCAATGCCTGGAACAACCTGCGGGAGCTGCCCGGGCAGATCCTCGACCTTCATGGGCCGGCCACGCTGCTGGGGCTCCTCACGCTGGGCATCCTCATCGCGTGGCAGTTCCTGCCGAACGGGCGGCTGAAGAAGGTCCCGGGGCCGCTGGTGGCGGTCGTGGGTGGGACCGCGGTCGCGGCGGTGATGAACGCGAACGTGGCCCGGGTGCAGCTGGCGGCGGATGCGCTGTCCGCCATCAAGCTGCCTTCCCTTCCTGAATCGTCCATGTGGGGCGCCTTCATCGTGGCCGTGCTGTCCCTCGCGCTCGTGGCGAGCGCCGAGTCGCTCCTGAGCGCGGTGGCGACCGACAAGCTCCACACGGGCCCGCGGGCGAACCTCGACCGCGAGCTGCTCGCGCAGGGCGTGGCGAACACCCTCTCCGGTCTGGTCGGCGGTCTGCCCATCACCGGCGTCATCGTGCGCAGCGCGGCGAACATCAACGCCGGCGCGAAGACGCGCTGGTCGGCGGTGCTTCATGCCGTGTGGATGCTCGCCTTCATCACCCTGCTGGGGAGCCTCGCGTCCTACGTGCCGCTGACGGTGCTCGCCGGCCTGCTCGTGCACGTGGGCCTGAAGCTCGTGAACCTCGCCCACATCCGGGAGCTCCGGCACCGCGGCGAGCTGCCGGTCTACCTCATCACCGTGGCTGGCGTCGTGGGCATCAACCTGCTCGCGGGCATCGGTCTGGGGCTCGGCGCGGCCATCCTCCGGCTCCTGTGGCAGCTGGGCCAGGTGCGCGTGGAGACCCGCGACGTCAACGGCGTCCAGCAGGTCTGCATCAGCGGAGCGCTGACGTTCGTCGGGGTGCCGAAGCTGTCGACGGCGCTCGCGCGGATTCCGTCGGGCTCCAGGGTGGAGGTCGACGTGGCGGTGAACACGCTCGACCACTCCGGCTTCGAGGCACTCGAGAGCTGGGCTGACACGCATCGCAAGACGGGCGGCACCGTGACCATGGAGCCGCTCGAGGACGTCTGGAGCCGGCGCAGCTCGCGTGCGGCTCACGCCACGGGGCCTACCGCGGCGCTCTCTCCTTCCTCCCCTGTCCATCACACTTCGTCTCTCGCTTCCGGAGGTGCTCAGTGAAGAAGCTCATCAGAGGTCTGCTCGATTTCCAGCGTCACACCCTGCCCTCGTACCGGGCGACCTTCGCGAGGCTCGCGAAGGGGCAATCCCCTGACTGCCTCTTCATCAGCTGCTCGGACAGCCGCGTGGTGCCGAACCTGCTCGTCTCCACGGACCCCGGTGACCTCTTCACCGTGCGCAACGTGGGCAACCTCGTGCCGCCCGCGGCGGGCGACGGACAGTCCACGGCGGACCGCTCGGAGGCGGCGGCGATCGAGTTCTCCCTGGGCTTCCTGCCCATCGAGGACGTCGTGGTCTGCGGACACTCGAGCTGCGGCGCGATGAAGGCCATCCTGGCCGGCGGCGCCGTGAACGGCTCGCCGAACCTGGAGCAGTGGCTCGCGCACGGAACGCCCTCGCTCAAGGCGCTGCGGGAGAACACCCAGGTGGGCGCGGGGCTGCCGGATGCGGACCGCCTCTCCCAGCTGAACGTCCTCGAGCAGCTCGAGCACCTGAAGACCTACCCCATCGTGCGCGACCGGCTCGCGGCGGGGACGCTGCGGCTGCACGGCTGGTGGTTCGACATCGGGGCGGCGCAGGTTCACGCCTACCGGGCGGACCTCGGCCGCTTCGTTCCCATCGACGAGACCGAGGGCGACCGGCTCCTGACGGAGCTGACGCCAGAGCAGCCCACTCTGCGCGCCGTCCAGTAAGGACGCATGGAGCCTCGGCGATCCCGCGTCCAGCGTGGATCGCCGGGGCTTTGCTTCATCAGGCCCGGAGCGCGAGCGCCCGGGTGGTTTGACCGGGGCGGAGCGCGCTCCCTACGCTGCCCCGCGTGGCCTTCAACGCCGATCGGCTCCTCCAGCACCGCGTCTACCTCTTCCAGGGGCCCTTGCAGGAGCTGCTCCGGGACCTGGAGGGCCTGAAGAACCTGGGCCAGCTCCACCGCGTCCGCTCCCGTGCCCGTCGCGTGCAGGGCCGGTGGCTGCTGCTCGGCTGTGTCTCCCTTGCGTTCCTCCTGTCGTCCCTCTTGTCCCGGTCCGAGGTGCTGGCGGAGCACGTGGGGAACGGCCCGCTCATCACGCTGGGGCTGGTGGGGGTCGCGCTGTGGCTCGTCCAGAGCCTCCGCGGCTTCTGGCTGCTCCTGTGGAAGGACAGCCTGCAGGAGCGCCGCTCCGACCTGGCGATCGTGCTCGTCCACCGCCTCCTGGTGGACCTGGATCCCCGCGCGCCCGTGGGCCTGCGGCTGGTCCTTGATGACGCCGACCGGGAGCCGAAGCGCGTGCGCGAGCGGAAGCAGGGACGCTGGACCGTGGAGGACTACGTCGATCCGTGGCTGGCGTTCCAGGGCCGGCTCCGGGATGGCACGCGCCTGCGCCTGACCGCGGTGGAGCGGGTGCGCAAGCTGTTCCGCTGGAAGGAGAGCAAGAACGGGCTGAAGCTGAAGCCGAGGAGCCGGGTGCGGTCCTGCTCCACGCGGCTGCGGGTGAGGTTGCGCGTGAAGCCGAAGCGCTATCCCGGACTCAAGCCGCTGAAGGACGCGGTGCGGCTGCCCCCGGACGTGACGCTGGAGCGGCTGCGCATCTCCCAGGACCGGTTGGACCTGCGCGTCGTGATGGAGGGCGAGCACTGGGTGGCTCGGGCTCCTCCCGCGGGGACCCCGGCCCCCGCGCCGCGGGGCATGGCCTGGCCGCCGCGCGAAATGACAGGCCCCAGGACCGATGCGTCCCGCGTGGTGACGATGATGCTGCTGAGCCTCTACCAGACGCTGGGCGCCGCGCGAGCGCGCGGGAAGGCACGGCGGAGCGCCTGACGCGGGAGGAAGCGGAGAGCCCGCTCAGGGCTCGAGGAAGCCGCCGCGCACCCAGGCGTTGGCGACGTCCCGGGTGAACTTGAAGTTCACCGGCACGCGATGCTTCGCGACGGTGGCGCCCGCGTCGTCGATGGCCGACAGCAGCGCGTGGGGATCATACTCATCGGCCACCATCTCCAGCCGGACCTCGTACCAGCGGCCCTCCCAGGCGATGGAGAGCTTCTTGGTCATGGCCTGGTCGCGCTGTCGCGCGGAGCGGTCCAGGACCTCCGAGGCCGTCTTCACGAAGGTCGCGAACGCCGTCGCATCGAAGGGCTTGGGGTTCTTCTTGTCGCGGCCCATCACCCACGGACTGATGAGGGCGGGCTCGGAGAGCCCCTGCTTGCGGATCTCCACCGCCCAGCCGTCATCCTCTTCGTTCTTGATGACCCTGGCCGACCAGCCGTTCTTCCGCCAGAACGTAGGCTCCATGACCTCGGGCTCGGCGGGCGTGTGCTCATTGCTCATGGCCATTCTTCATACCGTCGGACGGCCCTTGCCCAGAGAAGTATCTGCCCCCGGCGCGCTCGGCCGCCAGCCGCTGCTGCTTGCGTCCTGGCAGTTGAATCCAGGTCGGCGGACCCCCTCGTGCCCTGCGAGGGAAGCGCGCTGCCTCGCGGACGGCAAGCGGCGCTCCCGGCCTGGGCAGGCCGTTGCCACGCCTCGCGGCCGGGCCCCGGACAGGCTGTTCGCCCATGGGCAATCAGGTATGGCATTGGCCCTGCAGTCGCATCCCGTTGGAAGTTTCTCGACGGGAGCAGGGGCCCATGGGGACGAGACGCGGGTGGCTGGGAGCGGCGGTGGCGCTGGTGGTGGTGGGGTGCGGGCCCAGGGAGCCAGCGGAGCTGGAGGGCGGGCCGGATCCGGTCGCGCCCAGCGAGGCGCCCGACCTGGGCCAGGCCGAGCTCGCGGCGACCACCACCACGCGCACCCTCACGGCGTACGCGGACACGATGGCGGACGCCACCCAGCCGGACACCGGCTTCCCCTCCGCGCAGACGCTCTACGCGGACGCCTCGCCACGGCGTCAGCCCTACCTGCGCTTCTCCCTGTCGGGCGTGGACGGGGTCATCACCTCCGCGAAGCTGCGGGTGTACGTGGTGGATGGCAGCAAGGACGGCCCGGCCGTCTACGGGGTGCGTCCGGACTGGAGCGTCTCCTCGCTCACCTGGAACAAGGCGCCGGCCGTCCTGACGCGGAAGCTGGCGGACGTGGGCGCGGTCTCCGCGGGCACGTGGGTGGAGTACGACGTGTCCTCGTGGGTGAAGGCGAACTTTTACGACTATGCCTTCACGCTCGTCTCCACCACGAGCGACGGCACGGGCATCGAGGCGAATGACGCGCCGGGCAGCAACAACCCGCGGCTGGTCCTCACCGTCCAGGATTGCCCGGGGCCGGAGACGGTCGTCGTCTCTCCCAGCTTCGACACCTGGGTGTCCCAGGCGGAGCCCACGCGGCGCAACGCCGACAGCCAGGCGCTCACGTCGGACGGCGACCCGGAAAGCGAGGCGTACCTGTCCTTCGACGTGGCCACGGGCGGGCGCACGCTGACGGGCGCGCGGCTGCGCTTCTTCGCGACGGGGGGCACGGGGAACGCGCCGGCGGTCCACGCGACGACGAACTGGAGCGGCGGTGACTTCGACTGGACGGGCCGCCCGGCGGTGGACGCCACGCCGCTGGCGGACAAGGGCAGCGCGAGCAGTGACACCTGGGTGGAGTACGACGTGAGGGCGGCCATCACCGGAGACGGGCGCTACGGCTTCGCGCTGCGGCCCCAGAGCACGGATGGAATGACCGTCACCTCCAGCGAGGGCGCGGCGCTCCACCGGCCGCAGCTCGTCCTCTCGTACACGGCCTCGACGTGCGCGTACCGGGGGCTCAGCCGGGTGGGCGGCACCGTGGCGGGCGCGCGGCACGTGTCCGCGGGGGGCGAGGAGCGGGTGGCCTCCACGGCGGCGGCCGCTGACGGGGGATGGGTGGCGCTCGGGTCGTACGTGTCCAATGGCAGCGCCAACCCGCCCTCGTTTGGAGGGGGCCCGTTGCCGGGCATCCAGGGCTTCGCGGTGACGCGCTACCGCGAGGACGGCTCGGTGGCGTGGAGCGTGGGCCATGCCGGCCAGTTCCTCCCGGCGGAGCTCGCGGTGGCTCCGACGGGCCAGGTGCTCGTGGCGGGCCGTTACTACGGCGCCCCGGACCTGGGCACGGGCCCGCTGCCGCAAGCCGCGGGGGCACGCCTCTTCGTGGCGCGGCTGACCCCTGACGGGATGACGGAGTGGGTGCGGACCTTCGCCTCCACGGACGGCAGCGGCCAGCCGGGCATGTTGGAGACCACCGGCCTCACCACGGACCCGGGGGGCGCGCCCATCGTCGCGGGCCGGTTCTCCGGTGAGGTGGACTTCGGCGGCGGGCCGCTGCGCTCGGACGGTTCGGGGTCGCAGGGGGCCCTCGCCCTGTACCTGGTGAAGTTCGCGGCGGACGGCTCGCATGCGTGGTCGCGGACCTTCGCGGCCTCGGATGCGTTGCCTCAGCTGGAGGTGGCGGCGGACAGCGCGGGCAGCCTCTACCTCAGCGGCTCGGCGCCGGGCGGCACGGAGCTGGCTCCGAGCGGCAGCGGGCCCACGCCCTTCGTGGCGCGGCTCACCGCCGAGGGCGAGCGGGTGTGGACGCGCGCCTGGGCCGGTGCCAACGGCGCCACCGTGGCGGTGGTCCCGTACGGCGGCGACGTGTTCTTCAGCGGCACCTTCACGGGCGCCTTCACCTTCGCGGGCACGACGTACACCCAGGTGCCCACCGACTACAGCGGCTCGCCGGATGACCTGTTCCTGGGGCGCTTGACGGGGGAGGGCACCGACGTGTGGCTGAGGCACGTGGGCTCGCCGCATGGCGACAGCGCCCACGGGCTGACGGTCACCCGCACCGGCACGGTGGTGCTGTGGGCGCAGACGAGCGGCCCGGTGAGCTTCGGGGGCGGCACGCTGCGTGGCGGCCCCCTCTACGCGGGCTATTCGACGGGCGGCACCCACCGCTGGTCACGCCACCTCCCGCTCCCCGCGCTGCCCACCGCGCTCACGACAGGGGAGCTGCTGTTGGGCGCGACCCTGCAGGACACGACCCGGGTGGACGGCGTGAGCTACTCGCCCTTCGCCTGGCACGGCACGTCCGTCACGAGCGACGCGTTCTTCCTCCGGCTGCGGCCGTAGTGCTGACGTTGCCCCCGGGCCCGTGCGCAGCCAGTCCCGGGGGCATCGTCCGTATCCCTTCGTGGAGCCCCCGCCCGTCCGGGCCACGGGGGCATCGCCACGGAGACGCCGTTGCAGACGTTCGACCTGTTCGCCCCCGCCACCGAGGCGGAGCGCCACGCCCTGTATGCGCGCATGCGCGCGGAGTCCGGGCTCTGCCGCATCGCCCCCTTCGGCGCCTACGCCGCCGCCCGGTACGAGGACGTGCGCACCGTCCAGAAGGACGCGCAGCGCTTCTCCTCCGAAGCGCTCGCGACGACGGCGGAGCCGCCCTGGCTGGGGCCCAATCCGGTGTCGCAATCGCTGGTCACCCGGGATCCGCCGCGTCACACGCAGCTTCGCGCCATGGTCAACCGCGCCTTCGGTGCCACCGGCATGGCGCGGCTGGAGGCCCAGGTGCGCCACGAGGCCCAGACGCTGGCCGAGGCCGCCGTCGCCCAGCGCGAGGTGGACCTGGTGGACGCCTTCTCCTTCGTGCTGCCGCGCAACATCATCGGGCGGATGCTCGGCCTGGAGCCGTCCACCTTCACCGAGTTCAAGCGCTGGTCGGTGAACATGGGCCTCATCACCTCCGCGGTGCCGGCGCAGCACGCGGGCATCCGCGACACCGTGAAGGAGATGGAGGACTACCTGGGGGGCGTCATCACCGCGCGTCGCCGCCAGCCGGGGGAGGACATGGTGAGCGACCTGCTGCGCGCGGAGGTGGAGGGACAGCGGCTCACCGACGCGGAGGTCCTCTCCTTCCTCTTCCTGCTGCTGCCCGCGGGCATGGAGACGACGGCGCAGCTCATCGGCAACGCGGCCATCCTGCTCGCGCGCCATCCCGAGCAGCTGGAGCAGGCCCGGGCGGACCGCGCGCACATCCCCCGTTTCATCGAAGAGGTGCTGCGCTGCGAGCCCCCCGCGCAGTTCGCCTTCCGCGTCGCGACGTCGGACGTGGAGCTGTCCGGGACGGCCATTCCGGCGGGCAGCCTGGTCATGGGGCTGGTGGGGAGCGCCAACCGCGACGAGCGCGTCTTCGAGCAGCCGGAGGCCTTCCTTCCCGGCCGGGACAAGGGGAGCCAGCACCTCTCCTTCGGCCACGGCATCCACTTCTGCCTGGGCGCGCAGCTCGCGCGGATGGAGGCCCGGCTCGCGCTGGAGGCGCTCGTCCCGCGCATCCGGGCCCTGCGGCTGCGCTCTCCGGACATCGAGTGGCTTCCGGGGCTCACCATCCACGGGCCCCGGACGCTCCCGGTGGAGCTCCTCCCGGCCTGAGGCCGGGCTGCCCTATCCTCAGGGGATGACGCTCCTGGTGCAGTGTGAGTTTCGGGTGAAGCGGTCTGGCCATGCGCCGGAGTTCATCCGGCTTGCCCGGGCGTTGGCTTCCGCCGCCGCGGAGGAACCGGGGACGTTGCGTTACCAGTGGTTCGTCGCGCAGCGGCCGGGGCACTACTCGATCCTCGAGGAGTACGTCGACGCCGCCGCGGCCGAAACGCACAACGGAAATGTCGGTGCGCTGCTCAGCGAGCTGTTCTCCGTGGCCGAGCTGGTGTCGGTGTCGTTCTACGGCGAGCTCAACAAGTACCTGCGCGACTGGGCCACGGGTCGGGATGGAGTCTCGATCAACGTACCGTTGTGACCCCCCGCCTTCGAATGACGGTAACGAAGGTGCTGGAGACTCTCAGTGGCGGGCCGGAGGGCGGCTTTCCCTGCCGACATTGTTGCTCCCCGATTCGTCAGGAGCTCGCTGGCAATAGCATTGAAGCGATGATCGGCGCGTCGCTCAAGCGAGGGTTGGCCTCCGAGCACGCGAGCGCCCCGACCATCGCGAACATGCCAGTGCCATGGATGTTGGTCTGCGCCATGCCCATGGCCTCCCGCAACTTGGTGCATCCTGTATCCCTGCAATGAAGCCGTTCGTGGACATGGCGGGGTGGTCTGTAGTGCCGCTCGATCTACTCGCTTCTACAGCCAGGCCGTACTCGTCCACTACCGAGTTGCCGGTTCCTGATTTCGGAGCAGTCGTGAGGAAAGTCTTCATCGCCAACTTTGGTCAAGCCAACCGGCTCTGGCCTTCATGCCTTGGGCGCTCAACGGTCGCGACTTTCGAGGACGAGGACCTCCGGCCGCTGTGGCTCGCGCGGGACCGTGAAGGCTACATCGCACGGTGCCTCGCGACGAAGAAGACGGCCACGGGCATCACCCCGACAAAGGCCGTTGCCTCGCGTTGGTACAATCTCGCCACCATCATCTCGGAGACCAATGGCGACCTATGGCTCCACCATGAGAAGGATGACTTGTGGTGGACGACGACGTTGCCGGGAGCACCAGACGTCCTCCTCGACACGGAGCTCCGTCCGTCGCACCTGAGCGAGCGCGTCTTCCTCATGCACAAGCCTGCTACCCCTTGGTCGAATCGGTCCAAGACAGGCAGCCCACTACGTTGGAATGCCCTCCACCCGCGGGCCCGCGACTTCCTGTTCATCCAGGGGACGTTCCACGAGTTGTCTGGCGACAACGCGGCATATGCCGAGGCTCTCGTCGCGGGCGACGATATTGAGCCGTGGCACCGCCGCCCATCCTGGAAGGCCAGGTCTCAAGGCTCCGGCAAGGGCGCGGTCACTGCCTTCACCGGCAAACGCAGGGCGGTGGTTCGCATGGCGATGACGGCCATTGGCACCACGGCGAGCTCCAACGGACAGCAGGTGCTTCGGACAGTGAAGAACAAGGAACTGCGCTTCGCCTCGCAACACGAACTCGAGGGCTATATCAGCGCCCTCGTCGACTCCCAGGACGGGCTCTGCGCCCTGACAGGCCTGCGGTTGCAGTACGACGGTGAGAGCGACGACCCTGAGCTTCTGTGCTCCCTGGACCGCATTGATAGTTCTGGCCACTATGAGGCCGGAAACCTACAAGTTGTGTGTCGCTTCGCGAACCGATGGAAGAGCGACGGCGACGATGCGAGCTTCCGGCGGCTGCTCCAATTGGTCCGGCTGGAGGGGGATGTCTAGCTTTCCGCGCGAAGTTCCGACAGCTCCGTCCACGCCCGAATCGTCCCCTCCGCGCCGCGGCGACGTTCAGGGACGAGTCGCGAGGACGTAGGGTTGACGCTGCTGCGGCTACTTGTTGTACCCAGCGCCGCTGGCCGTCACGTAGATGAAGGATTGCACATCGACAAAATCCTTGGCGCCAAGCGGCTTGAGCTTCGTGAGCAGGACGTCAGCGAAGCCAAGGACGGACTTGTAGGTCAGCCAGTTCGGCTCGGGCTTGTAGTTCAGCTCGTAGGCCAACCGTGCCGCTGCCTCTTGGGTGAAGGTCGGGCGGAAGAAGATGAATGCATCCGGGCGCAGGAGTGCCGGGAAGATGGACACCGTGGGCCAGCGAGCAAGCGGTCCACCAGGAGTCGGAAGTGCATCCATCGCCCGGACCAGTTCCTCGAACGCCGGCTGCGTCGGCCGCTGCAGCTCCACGAGGCGGAAGAGCGCAGTGAAGAAGGCCGCAGCGGCATCAGGGTCCGCGAGTGCGTCAGCAATGCGCGGCTTCTCGAACTGGGGATGCGTCAGGTTGGTCTTGCGCTCGGTGTGGAGCGCTGTCTCGACGACCTCGCGCACCCGCCCTTCGGCGATGAGGCGCAGACCTTTGCCGTCGCCGAAAGCCGCGGTCAGCGCCTCGTGCGCCTTCCACTTGTAGTTGCGCTCTTCTCGCGCGTACTTCGCATCACCGAAACTGTCCGGGAACTCTTGACGGAAGCGCGCGACAGCCTGGTCGAAGGTCATCACCTCCTGCTCGAGGCGGTACCGGCCGCCGTCGCGAACGAACAGTGGAAGCGCGTCTAGTTCGGGATGCGCGTGACTCGTGGCCCGCCGAAGCAGCGAGCCCACAAGATTGCGCTTCAGCTTGGCCGCGAAGCGCGACTCCTGCTCCAGGAAGTAGACGTGCAGGTGTACCTCGTCAGCCTCAATGACCTTCCCGAGCCCCATGGAAGCATGCTCGACCAGGTCTCCGTGCTTCAGGAACTCCGACATGATTTGGCCTTTCGCGCGACGAATTCCGTGAGCTTGCCCTGTGTGATGCCCTCGCAGCCATAGTGCGTTGACGGCGCGGACTCATGAAGGACACGCTATCGCCGCGCCCGGCGGAGGCAGTCTCAGGTGCCGAGGCCTGGCCTTCGCGCGGAGGGGCGCCCTGGCTATCTCCTCCGGCCGCGCCAGAGCCGCAGCGTGGCGAGAAGTCCCAGCACCGTCAGGCCTCCTCCCGCCTGAGTGCAGCCGCCCTTGGACGGGCTGCTGATGGGATCCACGTCCGGCGTGCCCGCGTCCACGGACTGCGTGGCGCAGCTCAGCTCGAAGTCCACGCTCAGTGGCGGCAGCGTGAGGTCCGCGTGCTCCAGCGTCCCTTGGAGCGTGGCCTGGTGGCGTCCGGGCGTGAGGCCCAGGCCGGGCGGCGGCGGGTTGCCCTGCGTGCAGACCGTGTAGAGGAACAGCAGCTGCCGGTTGTATTCGTACTGGTGACTCTCGTAGTTGTCCGCGCCCGTCGACGTCAGCCCGTGGTGATTGCTGAAGGACCAGGGCTGGCCGTCCACCTCCACCGTCCAGTGCATCCAGGGCAGGAACGGCACCAGCTCCGCTGACGGCGTGAAGCGCAGCATGGTGGAGTCGCCCTCCTGCGTGCTCCCGCAGTTCGAGCCCCCATACACCGGGAACGTCCCCCGGCTCGGCGTGTCCACGCTCAACGTGCCCAGCGTCGTGGGCAGTGGCAGTTCCGGGCCCGCGGTGAAGGTCGCTGATTGCGATTGCGTCTCCCGGTACTGGCAGAGGCCCGTCGCCTCGATGCGGTACTGCGTGCCCGGCACGAGCGGCGCTTTCGGAACCAAGACATGCGTCTGGCGTTCGCCATTCGCCAACGTGAAGGGCACCGGCGTTCCATCCGACTGGAGCAGCCGGAGGGTGGAGACATCCGTGCTCTCCAGCAGCGGCGGCCTCACCACCAGCCCGGGGACGTTCGCGGGAACGGTTCCCCCGTCCTCGGGGAGGGGGAAGCGAACGTCGATGAGGCAGTTGGGCGCGGCGCAGGCCTCCGCCGACGGGGGCGCGAGCATCCCCGTCCCCAGGAGGAACATCCCCACCGCGCTCCATGTCCAGGCGTGTCCGTGCATTTGCTTCATCAGACACCGGAGTCCGGCGAAGTGGGACATCGCTCAGGAACGGCGTCGCCAGAGCCGGAGCGTGGCCAGGAGCCCGAACGCCGCGAGCCCTCCGCCCGCCTGCGAGCACCCCTCGTGCCGGGGCTCCTCGGGTCCAGGCGCTGGCTCTTCCTTCGGACACGTCAGCTCGAAGGAGACCTCCATGGCCGGCAGCGGCGTGGCGGACTGTTCGAGCACCGGGCGCAGCAGGGCCACGTGCGTTCCGGGCGCGAGCCCCTGGTCCGAGGGGGGCTGCTGCTCCAGCGAGAACTCGCAGACCGAGTACACGGTGAGCAGCGCATGCGGGTACTTGAGCCGGTCCAGGAAGAGCAGGGTGCCCCCCGGCGCCACCGTCCCGTGCGGGGCCGTGGCCCACGTCCGTCCATCCACCACCAGCGTCCAGTGCACCCACGGCAGGAAGGGCACCAGCTCCGGCGAGGGCGTGAAGCCCAGCGTCACCTGACTGCCCTCCACCCCCACCGAACAGGAGCCGCCGCCCCAGACCTGGAACGAGCCGTGCTGCTCGGGTCCGGCTTGAAGGGTCCCCGACGTCGCCGGAAGCGCGGCCGCCGGGCCCGCCGTGAACGTCGCCGACAAGGGGGCTCCCTTCTCTGAATCCCCCAGGCACGGGCTGCGCCCCTCCAGGCGATAGCCGGTTCCCGGAACGAGCGGAGCGGCCGGAATGAGGACTCCGCTTCCGTCAGGACCCTGCAGGAGGCTCGCCTCCACGTCGGTGCCGGCCTCCGTGCGCAGGCGCAGGCTTTCGGCATCAACGGTGTTCCAGGCGGGCGGCACCATCACCAGCGCCGGAACGTTCGCGGGCACGACCGCGTCCTCTGGCAGCGGGAAGGGGGTCCACCACGGGGCGCATGGCACGCTGGTGCAGGCCTCCGCGGAAGGAGGCCTCGCCAGGCCAAAGCCTCCCAGGAACACGCCGACGGTCAGGGCCGTCCATCCGGATGTCTTCATGGCCCTTGAGACACGCGGGCCCCGCGCACTGGGACATGGCGCTTTCGCGATCGCGACCGTTCAGCGCGCGGAGGCGACCGTCCGGCGCATGGGCCCGGGAGGTGGCCTCGCGACGCGCCGATACTGCCGCGCATGCGACGCAGACTCGTGCTGCTGGTGCTGGCCGTGGCGGTGTGGCTGCCGTCGTTGCACCTCGTGTTCCAGCCCCGCGACCGGAAGGCGCTGGCGGCGGCCCTGGCCTCGCGTCAGCGCGCGTTCTCACTCCAGGAGTCGAGCCCCGAGCGCGACGTGCTCCACCGCACGAACCCGGAGTGGGACCTGATGGTGCGCACCTTCTCCGTGCTGTCGTTCGCGAACCTCGCGCTGTCCGAGCCCTGGCGGAGGGCGGAGCACCTGGAGGTCATGGACGCGCTCATCGCCCGGACGCTGCGCGACGAGCAGCGCGCGCACGAGGCCTTCTTCCTGCCCTACGTGCACGCGGGGCCCTTCAAGGACCCTGCCGGGCGCAGCCTCTTCGTGGACGGAGAGCTGGCGCTGATGCTCGCCGCGCGCCAGGTGGTGGCACCGCGCGCGGCCTACGCGCCGCTGCTGCGCGAGCGCGTGGACCTCATCACCGCGCAGCTGGAGCGGGCTCCGGTGCTCGCGGCGGAGAGCTACCCCGACGAGGGCTGGACCTTCTGCAACACGGTGGCGCTCGCGGCGCTGCGCCTGTCGGACAGGGTGGATGGGCGGGACCACGGTGCGCTCCTTGCCCGGTGGGTGGCCTCCGCGCGGGAGAACCTGTCCGACAGTCGGACAGGTCTGCTCGTGTCGAGCTTCACCTACGACGGCGTGACGAAGGACGGACCGGAGGGCTCCACGCTGTGGCTCGCCGCGCACATGCTCCAGGTGGTGGACGCGGACTTCGCGCGCGACCAGTACCAGCGGGCCCGCGCCGCGCTCCTGGGGCAGGCGCTGGGCTTCGCGTGGGCGGGGGAGTGGCCCTCGGAGGCGGGGGCGGTGCAGGACCTCGACTCCGGGCCCACGATTCCGTGGGTGAACGCGAACGCGGGCTCCAGCGGGCTCGCGCTCGTGGGCGCGGCGGCGTTCGATGACGAGGAGGCGCTGGACGGGCTGCTCACCAGCCTCCACTTCGCGGCCTTCCCGGTGCACGACGACACCGGCCTGCGCTTCGCGGCGGGCAACCCGCTCGCGGACGCGGTGCTGCTCTACGCGCTCGTCGAAGGACCCCTCTGGCGCCTCGCGCGGGCGCCGCACCTGGAGGCACACCGATGAGGCGTCACCCGTTCGTCATGGCCGCGCTGGGCCTGGGCGCGCTCTTCCTGCTGCTGCACCTGGGCGGGGGGCGTCAGTGCGTGGGCGTGCTGTCCGGGACCGTCGTGGGCGGCCCCTGGCAAATGGGCCTGGGCGTCGTCTACGCGCTGGCCTGGTTCGGCGCGGTGCTGGTGGCTCCGGTGCTGCTGCTGGCGGGGCTGGCGGACGCCGTGCTTCAGAGCAGCTCGAAGGTGAGCGTCACGTCACAGCGGGAGTAGGAGTCCTTCGCCCGGCCCATCTCCAGCGAGATGCGCAGCCCTTCGTCGTTGGTGGCCATCACCATCCGGCGCTGCGAATGGCGGTCCCACGAGCTCAGCCGGGAGTCCTGCCAGCTCCAGCCCGGGTAGCACGTGCTCATCAGGTAGCTGGAGAGCAGGTGGAAGCGGTCCTGCGCCGCGGCGCACTCCTGGTTCGTCTGGACGCAGTAGACGTAATCCCCCAGGACGCGCGTCTGGTAGACGGAGCAGCGCAGGTCCTGGACGTTCTTCGTGGACTCCCAGATGGAGAGGTCCTCCGTGTTTCCAGGCTGGGCCTGACCCCGGAGCGGCTTGAAGCCCTTGCCCACCGTGCGGACCACCGCCTTCGCGTCCTGGCAGAAGGCCTGCTTGTCCGGCAGCACGCTCCCGGAGCCCTCACTCATGGAGTCCCCCACCTTCACGCTCGTGCCGGGCAATGCCTTCCAATGGGACGCGCGCGAAGCATTCCGCCCCTGGGCGTGAACCCCTGACGCCACCAGCAGGCAGGTGGCACCCATGACCCACGGCCTGGCGATGCTGAGCAATGACATGGTTTTTTCCCTGAAATCAAAGACAGACCTGAAAGACATCAGGGCTCGGGCTCCCAGGCTCCGTCCCCCTCCGAGCGCGGACGTATAGGCAAGGCGGCTTCGCCGGGTCAATCCCTGCCCTGGTGCCGTGCCGAGGGGGAGGGCGGTTTTCCGTGTGACGGCGGGATGTGATTAGACTGCGCGCCGTCTCATCCCGAGGGGAAATGTCTTCACAAGCCAATGAGGGGGAAGCCTGTGGGCGCTGTGGTCGCGCGCGTCCGCCAGGGGAGGTGTGCGCCGCGTGCGAGGCGCGGACGGAGCTTCCCGTCGAAGGGAACGGCGCAAGGGACGCGCGGAAGTCCGCGGACCTGGCCCTGCTGCTCATGGGCGCGTTCGGGATGGCGCGGCTCGGGCAGTTGGCCTCGCCGGAGTGGATGCCCCGGCTGCTGGAGGCCTGGGTGCTGGGCCCGTGGCTGTGGAGCGCGCCGCCCCGGCCCTGGGCGCTCGCGGCGTCGCTGATGCCCTGGATGGCCTGGGCCCTGTTCCTGGCGGTGGGGACGCAGGGCCTCCGGGGGCGCGGCGCCCTTCCCGCGTCCCGGCACGCGTCGGTGGCGGCGGGGCTGGTGGCGGGCCTGCTGCCGGTGGGGTTGCCCCGGCTGGCCTCCGTCCTGGCCGCCCTGCCGCGTGCCCGCGCGGGGGCGCTGAAGGTCTGCGCGCCCGCCATCGTGCTGCTCCAGGTCGCGGTGTCCCTGCTGCTCGCCGGGGAGTTCCACACACGCTCGCCCCGCTGGGGCCTGGCCGTGCTCTGCGCGGACGCGGTGCTCCTGGGCCTGCAGCTGGCCTTCCTGCGGGCCGTGTGGTGGACGTGGCGCGACGCGGCGGCGGGTGGCGCGGAGGCGGAGCCCGCCGTGGCCGCTCCCGCCATGGACGCCTCGCGGCAGGAGGCGGGCTATGACTGCCCGGACTGCCCGGCGGCGGTCCCGCTGTTCCGGAGCGAGGGGCGGCTGGGGGCCCACTGCGACTCCTGCGACGGAGACCTGCTGACCGCCCGCGAGCAGGCCCAGGTCTTCACCGAGCGCGGTCTGAGCGCGGAGGCCCTGCGCCGGATGCTGGAGGAGCCCGGGGGCCGGCCGGCGAAGTGCGCCTCGTGCGGGGGCATGTGCGCGACGGTGGTGTTCCAGGGCGTCGCGGTGGTGCCGTGCGCCTCCTGCGGGACGCTGTGGCTGCGCGAGGGCATGCTCCACCAGTTGAGCCGGGGACAGCATGGCCGGCCCCGGACGTCCCGGGTCGTGGCTTCGCGTCCCGCGCTGACGCTGCCGTCCCCGTGGGCCGGGGCGGGAGCGCTGGCGCTGCTGGGGCTCGTCCTGGGCGGGCTCGTGGCGGCGCGGTGGCACCTGGACGCCTGTCCCTCCGGTGCCACCCCTCGGCGCGAGTCCTCGCCGGACGGACACGTGCTGTCGCGCTGCGTGGCGGCGCAGGACCTGCCGGAGGGGCCCTCGTGGCTGCGCACCGCGCGGGGGCGGTTGGTCCTCCAGGAGGCGTTCGCGAAGGGGAAGCGCCACGGGCCCTGGTTCCGCTGGGACCGGGAGGGACGGCTGCTCGCGGACGGTGAATACGCGAACGGGCTGCCCGAGGGCGAATGGCGCACCCGCGACGAGGCCTCGCCGGATGCGGCGGTGGTGGTCCGCGCCCGCTTCAGCAAGGGGCGCCTGGAGGGCGTGGCGGAGGACCTGACCCCGGGCGGGCGCGTGCTGGAGCGCAGGACGTACGCGGGGGGCCAGCTCCACGGCCCCTACGCCCACGCCTTCGCGAGCGGCACCTCCCACGTCGAGGGCCACTACGCGCGCGGCCTGCGGGACGGGCAGTGGAGCACCTACGACGCCCGCGGCAAGCGGCTGGACCTGTCCTGGTGGATGGAGGGCCGGCCTTCGCTGGTGCGTGACGGCGTCCGCCCCGTGGCCCGGAAGGGCGCGCGGCCGGACGAGGAGGAGGCGCCGGAGGCGCGGTGGGAATCCGCGGCGGACATGGCGATGGTGAAGCGGGCGCTGGCGGCCCCGGGCCCTTCCGCGTCCGGTGCGGAGGAGGCGCTGTACGGCGGACACCCGCTGGAGTGGTGGGCCCAGCGGCTGCGGTTCGCCTGGCCCCGGCGCGACACGGCGGATGGCGCCGCGCGCTACGCGCTCACCGTGCGGCGGGCGGGGCTCAACGGCCTGCGGGTGGAGGAGACGGTGGCGGGCCCCAGCGTGAAGGTGGGGACGGACGTGGCGGTCCCGGCGACAGGCGTCGGCGCGCAGGCAAGCCAGGAGGCACCATGAAGGCGTGGGCATGGGGGTGGCTGCTGCTCTGGGCCTGGAGCGCGGCGTCGGCCGCGCCCTTCGAGGTGCGGCGTTCGCGAGAGTCACCGGAGCACGCGCGCCTGGTGTTGGCGCCCCGCCCCGGGACGGGGCGCGCCACGCTGCACGTGCTCTTCTCCGTGGGCCGCTTCGACGAGGGCGGCATGGTGGGGCTCACGCGGGCCTCCCAGCACGTCATGCTGGAGGCCAACAAGCGCGGGCGCTACGAGGACCTGGTGCGCGAGCTGTTCGGCGCGAACGCGTCGCTGACGCTGACGACGGGGCTGCGCCAGAGCGGCTTCACGCTGAGCGCGCCCCGGGAGGACTTCGACCGGCTCGCGCAGCGCGTGCTGACGTGGGTGCTGTCGCCCCAGGTGGACGGCGCGCGCCTGGAGGCCGCGCTGGAGCGCACCGGGCAGGACCCCTCGCTCACCGTCGCGGATGACTTCCTGGAGTCGGTGCTGGCGCAGGTGCTCTCCCCGGAGCCGCGCTTCAAGGCCCCCGTGCCACGCAACGCGCAGGCGGTGCTGTCCTTCTCCGACCACGACGTGGCGGCCCACCTCTCCGGACCGTTGAGCCCGCGCAACGCGGTGGTCATCGCCGCCGGGGACTTCGACGCGGAGGCGCTGCGGCGCACCGTGGCCCGCCACAAGGGCGGGACGCCGTCGGCGGTGACGCGGCTGTCGCCCCAGTTGCCGGTGACGCTCAAGCTTCCGGCGGTGAGCGACATCAACGTGCTGGCCTATCCCATCGAGCTGGGGGACGCGCGGCAGGCCGCGGCGGCGCGGGTGGTGGGCGTGCTGCTGGGCCAGCGGCTGGAGCAGCGCTTCCGCCGCCTGGGCGTGGGCTACGCGCAGGAGGCGTCCGTGCTGCTGACGCCGTGGATGGATCAGCTGGTGCTGACGCTGCCCGCGAGGGACCCGTCCGCGCTGGACCTGGGGCCCTTCATGCTGGAGGAGGTGGGGGCGGTGCGCGAGGGGCGCGTGAGCGCGGAGGAGTTCGCGCAGGCCCGGGCCCAGGTGCTCGCGCGGCTGCGCACGGACGACCGGAGTCCCACGGAGGTGGGGCTCGCGCTCGCGGCGAGCGTGCACGCGCCGGCCTGGTACTCGCCGGAGCTGGAGTCCGCGCTGGCCTCGCTCACGCCGGAGTCCCTCACGCAGACCGTGCGGGGCTGGCTGGGCGAGGAGCGCCGCGTCCACCTGCTGTTCACCCCCAGCGTCGTGCCGCTGCGCTCCACGGCGGGCACCCGGACGCGGCGGAGATAACCCATGCATCGCCCTTCTCTCCCAAGGCCCGTGCTGCTCGGGCTCCTGCTGCTCACCGCGTCCCCGGGGTTCGCGGCCTCGCGCGGGCAGGCCCCGTCGCCGCCCGCCGCGGCCCTGGCCGTCACGTCCGAGGTGTTGGTGGACGGCACGGAGCTGCTGGTGGTGCCCCAGCCGGCGTCGGACACCGCGTCGCTGCGCGTGGTGGTGCGCTCCGGCGCCTCGCATGATCCGCCGGGCAAGGAGGGCCTGGCGCACCTGGTGGAGCACCTGGTGTTCCACGGCAGCCAGGACCTGCCGGGCCTGGAGCTGCGCGCGCGCGTGGAGGCGGCCGGGGGCACGTTGAATGCCCACACCGTGTCGCACGCCACCGTGTACATGCTGGATGCGCCCGCGGCGGCGTTCGTCCCGCTGGCCCGGGACATGCTGCGCATGGTGACCAGCCCCATGCTCCCCGGCGGCAAGCGGCTGGAGCGCGAGCTGGGCATCATCCAGACGGAGAGCACGTACCACTTCAAGGACTCGCTGCTGGGCAGCCAGATTGAAGGAGCCCTCTTCTCCAGCGTGTCCGCCGCCTACGCGCTCATCGGCTCACGCAACTCGCGCGGCCGGATTGCCCGCGAGGACGTGCTGAAGTTCTATGCCTCGGAGTACCTCACCTCCAACATCTCGCTCGTCTTCACGGGCGCCGTGGCCGAGGCGGAGGCGCGCCGCCTGGTGGACGAGGGCTACCGGCTGGCGCCGGCCCTGGCGGAGGAGCGGGTGGCGCCCGCGCTGGAGGCGGCCGTCTTCCCGGTGGAGCAGGAGACACGGGCGGCCAACACCTTCGTGACGCTGGGCTATTCGCTCCCCCACGAGGCGCGGGCGACGTGCCGCGCGGTGGCGGCGCTGCTGGAGCTGCGGCTGCTGCTCGCGGTGCACGTCAAGGAGCCCATCGTCTCCGGCGTGGAGGTGCGCTGTCTCAACCTGCGCGGCAACGACCTGCTCCTGGCGTTCGCGTACACGCGCTCGCTGGACGGCTCCCTCCTTCCGTCGCTGATGCAGGAGACCTTCGACTCGCTGGCGAAGCGCCCGCCCGCCGCCGCCGAGCAGAAGCTGCTGGCGCAGCGGGGACGGCGCGAGGTGGACGGACTGTCGAGCGCGGGTCCGGCGCTGGCGGACGCGCTGGCGTCCGAGGCAGCGGAGCCGCGTCAGGAGGGCGGCACGGACCTGGGCTTCCTCCGGCCGCCGCCACCGCTCACGCCCGCGGTGCTCAAGGACTTCGTGCGCCGGCACTTCGTGGAGGAGCGCTCCGTGCGCATCGTGAGCACGCCGCTCTGACGCCGCCTTCAGCGCCGGTACAGCGTGCCGCCCTTCATCACCAGCCGCACCCGGCGCACGGCGGTGATGTCCTGCGTCGGGTCGCCCTCCACGGCGACGAGGTCCGCGAAGAGCCCGGCCTTCACCTGCCCGATGCGGTCCTCCCAGTGCAGCATGCGCGCGTTGCCGGAGGTGGCCGCCTGGAGCGCCTGCGCGGGCGTCACGCCGCTGGCCACCAGCAGCTCCAGCTCGCGCGCGTTCTCCCCGTGCGTGAAGACGCCGGAGTCCCCACCCATGCACAGGGGCACGCCCGCCGCCAGCGCGGCCTTGAGGCCCTCGCGCTTCTTCTTCGCGGACTCGGGCTCCGGATCCACGCCGCGCTTCCAGCCCCGGTACTGGAGCATGGCGTCGCCCGCGGCCAGCGTGGGGCACAGGAACACGCCCCGCTGGGCCATCAGCTTCCAGACCTCCGGCGTGCCCGCGTCGCCGTGCTCGATGCTCTCCGCGCCCGCTAGCACCGCGCGCTTCATGCCCTCCGGCGTGCTGGCGTGCACGGCCACCGGACGCCCGCCGCTCTTCGCCGTCTCCACGATGAGGCGCATCTCCTCCAGGGAGAAGGTGGGGAGCGCCTCGCCGCGCGGGCCCCAGCGGTAGTCGCCGTAGACCTTGATCCAGTCCGCGCCGCGCCCCATCTGCCCGCGCACCGCGCGCGTGAGGCCGTCCACGCCGTCCGCCTCCTCCGCGCCCTGGGGCACCGTCCATTCGGAGGCGAAGCCCTTGGGGCCGTAGCTGCCGGTGGCGACGAGCGCGCGCGTGGTGACGACCATGCGGGGGCCCGGGATGATGCCCTGGTCGATGGCCTGCTTGAGGCCTACGTCCGCGTCCCCCGCGCCCTCCGTGCCCAGGTCGCGCGTGGTGGTGAAGCCCGCCAGCAGCGCCGCCTTCGCGTGGTTCGTGGCGCGCGCCACGCGCAGCGCCAGGGACTCCTTGAGCACCTGGTCGTCCCACTTCGCCTCGTTGTACGGATGCAGGAACAGGTGCGAGTGGCCCTCGATGAGCCCGGGCAGCAGCGTCGCACCGGGCAGGTCGATGACCTCCGCCCCCTCCGGGGCCTTCAGGCCCTGCGCGGGCCCCGCCGAGACGATGCGCTCGCCGGTGACGACCACCACCCAGCCCGTGTGGGGCTTCGCGGTGGTGCCGTCGAAGACGCGTGCCGGGCGCAGCACGTAGGAACGGGCAGGGGGCTGGGCCCGCGCGGACGCGGAGCCGAGGACCACGGACAGGACGGTGGCGAGGAGCAGGGCGCGCATGTCGGACGCGGAGTCTGCGCGCGTCCCACGGCCTGGGACCATGGGTTTGTGGGGCAGGTCCCTCCGGAGTGCTTTTCTTCACGCACGAAGTCAGCTTGTTCGCGCCCGTGCGTCAGGGGGCCGGCCCTGAACGCGGCACTCTTCCCCTGGGGGACCTTCCTTGCATCGATTGTTCGTACTCGCCGTGCTGCTGTGCGTCGCCTGTGGCGACAAGACCGACCCGGCTCCGGATGCGGGCACGAAAGGCCCGGCCACCCTCATCGTCCACTCGGACTGGTGGGACTTCACCGCCGGGCTCGGCGACATGCAGGGCATCACCGTCCTGCTGGGGGACGGCAGCCGCTTCCGTCAGCCGCTGGGCCGTGACGGCATCGCGCGGTTCCATGACGCGGCCATCACCGGACCGCAGGACATCACGGTCGTGATGGTGGGCGACGGCAAGGTGTGGGCGAGCACGACGCTGGGGGTGGAGGGCTCGGAGGTGTGGGTCCGCTCCGGCCTTGGCCTCCTGGCGGGCGGCTTCCGGGGCAGCCGGCAGGCCACCCTCACCGGCCGCGTGACGAACCTCACGGGCGCGCCGGCGCAGGTGCGCGCGGTGGGGAAGGGCTTCGCGGGGATCTCCAGCGTGAAGGAGGATGGCACCTTCAGCGTCGACGTCTGGAGCGAGACCGCCGGGCAGGTGGCGTTGCTCGT
Source organism: Corallococcus exercitus (assembly GCF_042231735.1). Lineage (GTDB taxonomy): Bacteria > Myxococcota > Myxococcia > Myxococcales > Myxococcaceae > Corallococcus > Corallococcus exercitus_B. The sequence goes on along the minus strand of NZ_CP102577.1, from coordinate 5,175,915 downwards.
CACCGGTGGCACCGAACAGGCCGCGGCGGTGGGGCTGCTGCGGGACATCGCCGTGGGCGAGGGACGGACCGTCAGCGACCTGGTCATCCCCCTCCGGCCGTTGGACCAGCGGCTGCCCGTGGAGGTGACGAACCTCCAGCCTTATGGCGCGCTTTCGAGCGTCGCCGCCACCTTCACGCTCGGCTCGGAGCACCTCTTCACCACGAGCACCACCGGTGCCACGCCCATCGAGGTCCCCGCCATGGCCCGGACGCCGCCGTTCGACACCGTGGAGATCCAGCTGGTCGCGACGGCGGGCAGCGATGAGCGGACCGGGTCCGGGCGGGTGGTCGCGTACGCGCCGCTGGCTCCCGAGGGCGTCACGCGGCTGGCCCTGCCCGCGCCCGTGACGCTCACCTCGCCCACGCCGGGCACGGAGGCGGCGCCCGGCTCGGGACCGCGCTCCGGGCTGACGCTGCGCTGGAGCGCCGACCCCGCCGTGCACAGCGTGACGGTGCGCATGATTCCCCAGCAGGGTGAAACGGCGCTCGAATGGTACGTCACCGCCCCCGCGGCCGTGGGCAGCTTCACCCCCTTCACCCTGCCGGCGGAGGTGTCACCGCTGCGGGAGCTGACCGGAGGACTCTACTTCGTGCAGTGGTCCTCCCGCTCCCTGGGCGCGGGCCACGGCTACCAGGACCTCTTCAAGGAGGCCCGCACCGGGAACGAACCGGACGCCTGGTCCACGAACGCGTACGGCTACTCCGTCCTCCAGGACTGAAGCGCGCTCCGCTTCCCGCGTGCTGGCGCTACGGTGCCAGCGCGCGGAACACCTTGGTGTCCCCGTCGTAGTTGTTGGGGTTCCAGTACACCTTGTCCGCGCCGTCCCGGCCGTCGATGTCCGCGAAGAAGAAGCCGGTGTTCTCCGAGTTGCTGTAGCCGGTGTTGTCCATCACCGGGCTGCCCGCGAAGTTGGTGCCGGTGCTGGGGTAGACCTGCATGCGGCCCTCGCGGAAGCCCGGCCGCCAGAAGACCTTGTCCGCCTTGCCGTCGCCGTCCACGTCCGCGAAGTAGAAGCGGGACGTGTCCACGCCGCTGGTGCCCGCCTCGTGCAGGAAGAACAGCGCGAAGGCCCCCGCGCCGGTGGAGCGGTACACGCGCGTGCGGCCCCCTTCCTGGTCCGGGTTCCACAGCACGCGGTCCGCCCTGGCGTCGCCGTCCACGTCCGCGAAGTACACGCGCGTGCCCGAGTGGGTGTTCGCCCCGGTCGTGCTCGTCACCGCGGCGCCGAAGGACACCGTGCCGTTGCACTTCGACACGAAGGTGTCGAACGCGCCGGACTTCTGCGTGGGGTTCCAGCGCGCCAGGTCCGCGCACCCGTCACCGGTGATGTCCGCGAAGAAGAAGCGCGTGGCGTCGTGGGTGCTGGCCGCCTGCGTGACGGCCACGCGGTCACCGAAGGTGCCGTCGCACTTCGCGGGGTAGATGCGCACCTCGCCGTCCCCCAGGTTGGGCCGCCAGAGGACCTTGTCCGCGCACCCGTCGCCGGTGACGTCCGCGAAGAAGAAGCGCGTGGTGGCGACGCCGCTGGTCGCGCCCGTGTTCTTCACCGCCGCCTCGAAGCCGCCGTCGCACTTCGACTTCGCCACCCACGTCTCGCCCTCGCCCACGGCGTAATTCCAGGTGATGCGGTCCGCGCAGCCATCCCCCGTGACGTCCGCGAAGAACAGCTGCGTGCCCGTGGACGTGCCGCTGGGCGTGGGGGACAGGGTGGAGCCCGCGGAGAAGAGGGCGGGGCGAAGGGTGGCGAGCACCGGGTAGTGGTCCGACGGCGTGAGGCCGCCGCTCTCCGTCCGGTCGATGGCGGGCGCGGACGAGGTGAGCGCGCCCCCGTTGTGGAAGATGTAGTCCAGCCGGTTCCACTTCGTGGACGTGGAGCCGTTCCATGCGTTGTTGAACGTGGCGTCATCCACCCCCGTCACGCCGTCGAAGCGCGCGGTGCGGAACAGCCGCGCCCCGGCCTCCAGGTTCTCGATGGTGGCCTCCCCCGGCGTGGACTGCCCCTGCGCGTCGGAGTTGAAGTCCCCCAGGGCGATGACCGGCAGCCCGCCGGGCTTCGTGGCGAGGAACGACGCCAGCTGCTCCGCTTCCTTGAGCCGCCCCAGCGAACACTCCGCCGCGTAGGCGAAGTGCGTGTTGGCCACGAAGTACACCTGGCCCGACGTCAGGTCGCGCAGGCCCACCCAGGAGATCTTCTTTCCTTCCGCGTGGCTGAAGCACGTGGCGCTGGGGGCATAGGGATTCACGAGCGCCTCGTTGCCCTGGCCCACTTCAGGGGCAATCTCGAAGCGGCTCTTCTTGAAGAAGATGAGCTTCGGGCTGCCGCCGCCCGGGTTGTGGACGCCATAGGGCTTGTCCGTGCCCGTCAGCCCCGCGATGAGGTCCGCGGGGATGCTGGGCCCGCCCGAGGGCGCCTGGGCCTCCTGCACGCCCACGATGTCCGCGTTGTTCGCGAGGATGCGCTGGAGGACCGCCGCCTTGCGGTTGGGCCACGCGCGCACGCCCGTGTCCAGCGGCCCCCGCACGTTGTACGTCATCACCCGGAACGCCTTGTGGCCCGTCGCCGCCAGCGCCCGCGACTGCCCGGGCAGCGCGTCGCTGGAGGACTGCCCATTCCCTTCCGTCCCGCAGGCCAGGAGCAGCGAGGTGGACAAGGAGGACAGCGCGACGGCGCGCGCGAGATGGGAACGAAAGCATCGCATGACTGCGATTATACATGGAAAACGAGAAATAACATCAATTCCGTTGTCCATGCCGAGGCGGGCCGGAAGGTCTCACGGCGCACGCGAGGCCGCGCCCGGCGTGGTGCCGGACGCGGCCTCCGTACTGACTGCGATTGCGCGCTACTGGCGCACGACGCGCTTGAGCTTGAAGGGCGAGGGGGACTCGCTCATCGTGTAATAGGCCGTGCCGGTCGGGTCGTACTCGATGGCCTCGCCCTGGCCCTCCACGGTGTCCGTCAGGGAGACGGGCGCGGCGGCGAACGCGGTCTCGAAGGCGGCGCCGGGGGCGGCGCGGAACTCATACACCTTGCGGTAGGTGCGCAAGAGGAAGCGGTTGGCGCACGGGTGGATGGCGCCGGACGTGGCCGCGCCGTAGTTCGTGTCCGTGGTGGTGGGCAGCGGGAGGTTGGCCACGAACACGAGCGTGCTCATGGTGCCCGGCGTGGGCAGCGGCTGGGGGAACTTGTAGACCTTGCTCGCGCCTGAGTAGGACTTGGTGACGATGTAGATGTCGCCCGTGGTGGGGTGGACCATGATGGTCTCCGCGTCCTTGGGCGTGTCCGGGTACTGGAACGGGAAGGCCTCGGCGGTGAGGTTGCCGCTCGTCTGGCCCGCGCCGATGTTGGGCTCCGGGATGCGGTAGACGGCGAAGGTGGACGGCGGCGTGGGGAAGTTGGCGCTCGAGCGGCCGATGTCGCCCATGTAGATGCACTGGCCGGCGGGGCACGGGCCGCTGGTGACGTCCTCCCAGTCCGCGGGCGTCACGTTGGACACGTTGAAGGTGCCCTTGGTGCTCGCGTCCGCGGTGCTGATGGCGACGATGGCGGTGGTGTCCTCGTTGTGCGCGTAGATGACGCCCGGCGTGAGGCGGCTGGCGGCCAGGCCGGACGGCTCCACCAGCGCGGGGGCCGTCACGGTGCCCTGCGTGGTGTACGCGGTGGAGAAGGTGTCCCCCACGGAGCAGGACGTGGAGGCGTTGGCCGCGCGCAGCGCGACGACCTGCGCGGTGTTCGTCTCCGCGTAGGGGGACGAGCCGTTGAACGAGCCCTGCGCGCCCGCGGCGCCCAGGTCCTTGTAGGCGACGTTATAGATGACGCCCGTGGACGAGGACACGAGGCAGGTGTCCACGGGCTCGGTGAAGCCCGCGGGCGGGACGATGGGGCTCGCCGGGCACGCGGCGCCGGTCCACAGCTGCGAGCCGAACCACACCGCGACGCCGTTGGCGGTGCTGGTGGTGAGCGCGGGCGTGTTGAAGCTGGCGGTGAGGCCGTTCTTCTGGCCCGTCTGCGCGTCGATGGGGTTGGCCGTGTCCACGCCGGAGAACGCGGAGATGCTGCCGGCCATGTAGCTGGCGAGGTCGAGGGTGAACGCGTACGTGGACGGCTCGGAGGCGGTGGCCACCTTGTAGAAGACCCACGCCTTGATTTGCGACGCGCTCTGGTCCGAGCGCACCAGCGTCCAGCCCGCGGGCGGCGTCGCCACCGCGGCCACGTTGTTGCGGTTGATGATGCGCGCGAGCAGCACGTCACCCACCGCCGTGCCCGCGGGCTTCGCGATGCTCAGCGACGTGCGCGTGCTGCCGCCCGCCGTGGCGCTGCTCCGGTACGCGATGGTGGACACCGCCTGCCGGGCGGTGGCGACCTCCTGCTCGGGGAGGGAAGGGGCGTCCGCGTCCAGCGGCCCGCAGCCTGCGAGCGCGAACAGCGACACCGAGCACAGCATGCGTGAAACATTCCGGTTGAAGAACGTCAAGGTTGCTCCTGCGAGGGGGATGAGGCGGTACGGCAGGAGGTTGTCGGCAGGACGCGGAAAGTGTTGCGGACCCCGCGCGCGCACGGTCCGTCCGTTGGCTGTGATTGCAAACTTCCGCGAGCGGCCTTTCCTCGCGTGCGCGGGTGTGGAAGAGGGGGGGCATGAAGCGCCACGCCCCCGCCACCGAACGCAATCGCGAACCCCTGCTCGCCGTCCTCCGGGAGGTGCTGCCCGCGTCGGGCACGCTGCTGGAGGTGGCGAGCGGCACCGGCCAGCACGCGGCCTTCTTCGCGCGGGCCTTCCCGGGGCTGACCTGGCAGCCGACGGACGGGGACCCGGCGGCGCTGGAGAGCATCGACGCGTGGCGCGTGGAGGAGGAGCTGCCCAACGTGCTGCCTGCCCGCCTGCTGGATGCGGCTTCGGACACGTGGCCGGCGGCGCACGCGGACGCCATGCTCTGCGTGAACATGATCCACATCGCGCCGTGGGCGGCCTGCCAGGGCTTGATGCGGGGCGCGGCGCGCGTGCTGCGGCCGGGCGGACGGCTGGTGCTGTACGGTCCCTACTTCGTGGAGGGGAAGGACACGGCGCCGAGCAACCTCGCCTTCGACGAATCGCTCCGCGCGCGAGACCCGGCCTGGGGCGTGCGCGAGCTGGGCGCGGTGACGGCCGAGGCCGAGCGGCACGGGCTCCAGCGCGAGCGCGTGGTGGAGATGCCCAGCAACAACCTCACGGTGGTGTTCAGCCGGTAGGGCCTTCCACCGGGACGGTGTCTCCACCGTCCCGGCGTCCGGCACATGGCTACATGCCGGGGCAGTGGCCGCCCTTCAGCTGACGGGCGGTCTCGTGGACCTCGTCGATGAGCTGGCGCTTCTGCATGTGGTTCTGGGCGGAGTAGGTGATGGTGACGCCCTCTGGAGTGTCCGTCGCCACGGCCTTGGCGGGGACGGTGGGCGCCCCGGCCATGCCCTGGTCGCCACCGCCGCCGGTGCCGCTCTCATCGAGGCCGTCCTGCATCTCCAGGGAGGTGTCGCCCAGGTCCTCCTCCTGCGCCAGGTCCATGGGGGTCTCCGCGCTGGTGCGCATGGACTGCTCGTCCAGCATCCGCCGGGCGCGCGTCTGGAGGTCCGCCACCTGCGAGGGGTCGGACGTGGTGAACATGAGCGCCACGCCGTCGGACGTGTCCTGCGTCTGGACCTGCGTGCCCGGCACCGACATGGGGCAGCGTTGATCCGTCGAGGCCGGCATCGCCGTGGACTGGGCGGAGCCGGGCATCGGCTGCTTCGACTCCTCCTTGTGCATCCCCTTCTTGGAACAGCCGGCGGAGAAACAAAGCGCCGCGGCCGCGGCGAGCGTCAGCGAAAGTCGGGACATGGGCATGGTGTGCCTCCTCGTGCGGCAAGGTGGAGAGGCGATTCCGCCCTCGCAACACGCCCTCTCTTCCACCGTGCCTGAAGGCCCCACCCCCTGGATGGAGGCCTTCATCGCGGAGCCGACACGCCAGTGCGCGGCCTCAGCCCCGCTTCGTCATGTCGAACAGCGCGCGGGCCTGTGGCCCCAGGAACCCGTCGAACCCTCCCGAGCGCTGGGCGATTTCAAAGTACGCGTACGGCCATGCGCGCGTGCCTCCACCCCGGAGCGTCAGGGGCAGCGGGGCCGCGTGCGTGGCCGTCTGCCTCAGCGACGTGCCGGGCGCGCCCTCGATGTCCGCCTTCATGGGCACGCCCGCCTCGCGCATGCGCCGCTGCCATGCCTCCACGTCGTCCACCGAGCCGGTGAAGTGGTTCACCTTGCGGCCGAAGGCCAGCAGCCACGCGCCGTACTGCGTCTCCTTCTCCAGCTCCAGCAGCGCGGCTTCGTCCGGAGGCAGCGGCGCCGTGAACCACGCCGCGAGCGCCTCCACGTCCTCCGGCGGCGGCGGATCCACCGGCAGCGCGGCGAGCAGCTCGCGGGCGCGCGGCGACAGCTCCTCCGACTTCAATTCGGACAGGAAGACGCGCGGCAGTCCTTCCGGGTGCGCCAGGTAGATGGCGGACAGGTGCGCGTCCGGGAAGGTGTACGTGCCGGCCGGCCGCCAGCCGAACCGCTCGAACACGCGTGAGAACAGGGCGATGCCTCCCTCCGGCCGCGCGAGCGTGCGGAACGCGACGTGGTCGTTGCGGAAGCGTCCCCCGGACAGCGCCACGAAGGTGCGCGCGAAGGGGACTTCGGAGGCGTAGCGCTCCCACAGCAGGTCCAGCAGCCGCGAGGCGTCGGAGGCGGAGGTCGTCATGCGCGGCATCCTATGCCGCGGGTCCCTCCCCTCAAGGGCCACGCGGCGTGTCCGCGCGTGAAGCTGTCACCCCATGGTCGTTGAGGCACCCAGAGGCCCTCTGTCTTTGAGTGCCGCCCGCCTTCCGTATTAACAAGCTCAGGCCCGCTTAGGGCGGAAGACTGGAACACAAGGACACGGACATGAACGGAATGAAGATGGGGCTTCTGACCCTGGTATCGGGCCTGCTGCTGGCGTGCGGAGGGACGGTGGAGCCGGAGACCGCCGCGCCCACGCTGGCGCGGCAGGAGAAGGCCCTGTGTGGTTCCTGCGGCGACTCCATCTGTGACCCCGGCACGGAGACCGCCTTCAACTGTCCGCAGGACTGTGGCCTGGGCCCCACGTGTGGTGACTCCGTGTGTTGCGACGGAGAGACGCCGTCCAGCTGCGCGCAGGACTGCCCCTTCCTGTCTGACTTCTGCTACGTGACGCCCATGGGCTTCGCGTCCGCGTCCGCCGCCGGGCTGTGCGCCGTCTGCGGTGACAGCATCTGCGACCCCAGCGCGGAGAACAGCTACAACTGCCCGCAGGACTGCGGCAGCCCCGGTGGCTACTGCGGCGACAGCGTCTGCAATCCCAACACGGAGAACAGCTACAACTGCCCGCAGGACTGCGGCAGTCCCGGCGGCTATTGCGGTGACCGCGTGTGCGACTTCGGCACGGAGGACCTCTACAGCTGCCCGCAGGACTGCGGCTTCGTCGGGCCCACGTGCGGCGACAGCGTGTGCTGCGACGGGGAGACGCCGTCCAGCTGCGCGCAGGACTGCCCCTTCCTGTCTGACTTCTGCTACGTGACGCCGGCTTACTGAAGTCCCTTCCGGGCGCCCTGCCTCGGAAGGGGGCGCCCGGCGTGTCTCAGCGCAGCTCCACGCCGAGCCCGCCGAAGGTCATGGCCTCCAGGTGGCCGCCGTCTCCGGAGTGCGTCATCGGCGCCTCCGCGAGCCCCACCGCCACCAGCGAGTCCCCGTCCGCGTCCACGCCCAGCAGGTGGAAGTGGCGGCCCTGTCCCTCGGGGCCGGCCCGCCGTGTGCGCACCGTCTGGCCGTCGGCGGACGCGAGCGAGAGCAGGGCCCCGGCGCCGCGCGAGATGCTCATGCCGCCGTCCCATCGGTCCCACCCGGAGGCACCCACGGCGACGAGCCCCGCGTCCGTCCAGCGCAGCGCGGAGAAGTGGTCCGCGCGGCCCGTGTCCACGCGGTGCTCGAAGCGCAGGGCGCCCGAGTCGAGCGACAGCACGCCCAGGTAGCCGTCGTAGGGCGTCATCCGGTCCTGCACGCCCGGCGCGGACGGGTAGTAGGGGACGGTGCCATCCGCGCCCTCCGTCACCACGGTGCCCGCGAGCGCCACCTCGCCGCCGCGCACCGCCATGTCGAAGACGACGAACTCCGCGGCCCGGGCGGGCACGAAGACGTGCGTCCCGATGCGCGTCCCCACGGGCGTGAAGGCCGTCACGGCGAAGGGCTGGCGTTCGGTGTCCACCGGGCTGGTGACGTCTTCACCGGAGCGGCAGTGCACGGAGGTGAAGTCGTTGAACGTGCGGCTGGAGGCCATGCAGCGGGAGCTGTTCCAGGTGCGGCCCACCACCAGCTGGCCGTCCGCGTCCACGGCGAGCAGGGGCCGGAGCGGGGCCTCGCGCCAGCGGAACTCGTCATAGGCCCAGGCGGCCGGCTGCGTGGAGTGACGTCCGTCGAGGACGCGGGTCCACTGCTCGCGGTAGCGCCCGTCCGTCCACTGGAGCGTCATCAGCCCCGACGCCAGCTCCTGGGTGTCCGGCCCGCCTTCCGGGACGGCCACGAGCGACAGGAAGGCCACGGCCACGTCCTCGCCGCGCGCCTCCGTGCGCAGCCAGCCGTCGGTGAGGGCGTGGACCCAGGGCGACTTCATGCGGAAGGCGGGGGAGGGCAGGGTGCCTCCCAGGTCCGAGCCGGGCACCGTCGCGGGCGCGGGCAGCGGCTGCCGCGACAGCACCTGCCCGTCCGCGGACAGGCGCACCAGGTCGAAGGCCTCCGCCGCCGCGCCGGTGCGCTCGACGCCCAGGGTGGTCTCCCCGGACGGGTGCACGGTGAAGTCGCTCAGGAACTCTCCGGCCGCGGCGTCGAACCGCCACAGCAGGGAGCCGTCCTGGGCGGACACGGTGAGCCGGCGGGTGTCCCGGCCTTCCGCGTCCCGCGTCGTCTCCAGCACGAAGGTGCGTCCGGAGGCCCGCCGCACCTTGAGTCCCCCGAAGCCCGCGCGCGGCTGAACCGCCGAGGACGGCGTGCCCTGCTCGAACGCCCGGACGAGCCCGGGCACCGCGCAGTCCGTGCCCTCGCACGGCGACGCGGGGCCGTCCGTCCCGTGGCAGGCGGCGGCGCCCCACGACAGCAGGGCGCCCAGCAGGTACCGCGTCCGACGGAGGTCCATGGCTCGCATGCCTCCTCATACGGAGGCACGCGGCCCGGCGGGTCGTGCCCTCCGGTCCTGCCGCGTTGCCGGACAGCCGCGCCTGGGGGGGGCCAGGCGGCGCGAACCTGTCCGACTGTCGGACAGGTCTGGCGCCAAGGGCTCCCGGCCGGCGCCACCCGCCACGGCACCGACACCGCCTGGAGGGCGGCGCGGCCAGGCGCCTCATCCCCCGTGACGCTCACCACGAGGCGCTGGACGACCTGCCCGCGCGGCGGAAGCGGGCGCAACCGCCCAGCGTCAGGGACAGGGAGGTCAGCGCGGCCACGGCCAGGCGCGACGCGCGGATGACAGGAACCGCGGGGAGCCCGGGCTCCGCCGCGTCCACGGTCCTGCCGCTAGGATGCGAGCCATGTCCCGTCCGCCGCGCACCGTGCTGCCGCTGCTGGCCTGCGCCCTCTGCGCCTCCTCCTGCTACTGGCTCGACAACCTGCCCAGGGCCTCGGGCGAGTGCGTGGGCACGCATCAGGGACGGCGCGTGCACTGGCCCCTCCTGGAGGACTCCTCGCTGGTGCACCGCTCCGCGAAGGGCGAGCTGCCGGTCACCTTCATCGACCTGGACTACACGCCGGACGGCGAGCCGGTGCTGGAGGGCTTCGGCGTGGACATCCACCTGGTGGAGGGCGCCCGGGTGGAGGAGGACCGGACGGTGGACCTCCGCTCCCGGGAGGGACAGCTGGTGCCCGCGGAGCCGTCGCTGGTGACGCGGTGGGTGGGGAACATCGGCGGGGCGTCCGGCTACCTCGCCTTGCCCGGGGTCCCGGTGGAGGGCTCGGTGACGCTGGACGAGCTGTCGGGGTCGGCCGCGGAGGGCCGCTTCGTCTACCGCTACGCCGACGGCGGCGCGCTGACGTGCACCTTCGAGGTGATTGTCGCCGCAAGCGAATGACGCGGTGGGACTGACGGGAGGGGTGGGGGGCCTGGTTAGGATGGGCGGATGCTTCGAACCCTGTCCCGCACCGCGCTGCCGCTGCTGGCGTGCGCCCTGTCCACCACCGCCTGTGACGCCGTTCCGAAACCCGAGGGCGAATGCCGGGGCTCCCACGGCGCCCAGAGCGTGGTGTGGCCCATCGACACGAACGCCGTGATGTCCTCGTACTCCCACTACGACGGGACGCAGGGCACGCAGCTGGGCCTGGCGTACATACCGGACGGCGCCCCCGAGCTCGCGGGCTTCGGGGTGGACATCCTGATGCCGGGGGAGCCCACGGTGGCGGCCGGCGCGTGGACCGTGAAGCTCCTGCGGCAGGGGCAGGCGCTGGTGTCCGAGGACCTGTCGCGGATCCGCGAGTGGCGCGCGCACGTCGGCCCCTTCACGGACGGCTTTCCCGCCGCGTCCGGCGTTCCGGTGGAGGGGACGCTGACGCTGGACCGGTTGGTCCAGGGAGATGGCGAGGCCCAGGGCCGCTTCGTCTACCGCTATGAGGACGGCGGCGAGCTGACGTGCACCTTCAACATCACGGACCGGTTCTACACCGACGACAGCGATTGGGGCGGCGGTGGCGGTGGCGGCTGGGACGACGACGATGACGACGACTGAGCCGTGCGGCGCGGCCTGCTAACCTTCCAGCCATGGGCGTCCACGACTACCGATGCAGCGTCTGCGGTCCTCCCTCGTCGTTCGTGTGCGGTGAGAAGACCGGCGACGAGTGCGAGGAGGAGGGCTTTGGCGATGACGAGGCCATCCTGGACCTGTTCTTCTTCGCCGCCGACGAGGCACCCGAGGACGCCGACGCCTTCGAGGAGGCCCGGGGCCGCGCCCGGCGCACGCGGACGCAGCCCTTCGGCTACGACTGGGGGGAATGGGAGTTCGTCCCCAGCCTCAACTACCGGCAGCTGCTCATGGATGACGACGACGCCACGGGCGTCTGGCGCATCGAGCCGTTCGAAGAGGACCTGAGCGACGGCAATCCCGTCTCATTGGAGATTCCGGAGGACGAGCGCGTCTGGGTGGTCAACTACTGCTCCACGTGCCATCCGCTGTTCGCGGAAGGAAAGACGCCCCAGCCCCAAGACGAGCCCTGTCTGGAATACCTCCGGGCCGTCGCGGAGAACCTGGACCTGGACTTCGACGGCGTGAAGGGGAGCGCGGACAAGCCCGCCTTCATCGCCACCGTGCGGGAGCGGGTCGCGCGAAGGCGGCCGGTGTAGGTGGCCAGCAGGCAGGCAAGGGGCGCCTCTCCCTCCGCCACGACGCGGCGCACCACCGATTCCTAGGTTGAACTCATGGCGGAGCCGTGCCGCCGGGGAGAGCCGGGATGCGGGACGTGAGGGCCGTGGGGCTGGCGATGCTCGTGCTCATGGGGGGCTCAGGCTGTGGCGCCATCGCGCGCGACATGGCGAAGCAGGGCACCGAGGGCGCCCTCGAGTCCATCCAGGAGCAGAAGAAGGAGAAGACGGCCGAGGACCAGGCCACGGATGACGCCGTCGCCCGTCGCAACGCGGAGCAGGCCGCGCGCGGGATGCTGGATGCCGTCACCCGGCCGGAGACCCCGCCCACCGCGCCGGGAGACGTGCCCCCGGGAGGGCCGGTGGCGAACGCGCCAGGTGGACCGGGAGCGGGCCTGCCGGGTGGAGCCGGCACGGGGGGCTCGGGGTTCGGGACCTACTCCTCGGCGCTGGCCTCGCAGGTCGCGAAGGGGCTGAGCGCGGAGCTGGAGCGGCAGCTGGGGCCGGAGGGAGAGGGCCCGCTGGGCCAGAGCCTGTCCGCCACCGCGGGCCGGATGGCGAGCACCATGGTGGAGCAGTCGCGCCAGGAGCTGGGCGCCGTCTTCCCCGAGTGTGAGGGGCGCCAGGGCGCCGAGGCCGTGGCCTGCCGGGACGCGGCGCTGACGCGGCTGGGTGGCGCCTTCAGCCAGGGCGTCGCCGGAGGGCTGGTGCGCTCGTTCCAGCCGTGGCTGCTGGGGCTCGCCTTCGGCGGCGGGCTGCTGGTGGGGATGCTGGTGTTCCTGAGCCTCTCCGTGGCCCGGCTGCGCCGCGAGGTCGAACCCCTGCGGCAGCAGCGGCGGCACGCCTGAGCGCGTGAAGCGCCTCAGCCCGTGGAGACGCGCGCCTTGGCGACGCGGACCTCCTCCGGGAGGTTGGCGACCCAGCCCGTGACTTCTTCCAGGTGCAGCAGCTCCTCGCGCAGGACCTCGCGGAAGGCGTCCACCAGGTCGGGCGGGCCCAGCTCCTGGGCCAGGTCCACGAGCAGCGACCAGCCGGCGTTGTTGAGGATTTCGGAGATGAGGACCGCGCGCAGCGCGTCCTGGAGCGTGGCGCACGGGTCGTCCACGGCCCGCAGGAGCCCATGCGTCCGCGGGTCGGCCCCGTCCCCGGGCGTCGTCAGCTGGGGCGCGTCCACCCCGAGCCGGTAGACGCACTCGCGGATGAGGTTCAGGTGGTCCAGCTCCTGGTTGTGCAGCTCCACCAGCCGCTCCGGCGAGGGGCCGCCCGGGTAGCTGCCCAGGGCATGGGTCTTCACCAGCAGGCCCGCGTAGAGCCGCGAGCTGGTCCGCTCGAAGGCGAGCCGCTCCCGCAGCTGGGCGACGAAGAGCAGCGGCGTGGGGCGCTCCGCGGCCTGGAGGGCGCCGCCCACCACCTCCTTGAAGTCCGGCAGGTGCAGCTCCCCCAGGTGCCCGGCGATGCGCATGAGCTGCACGCGCAGGAACCGCACGGCGCTGCCCGAGGGGGGCAGGGCGGAGTCCCGGAACGGCTCCTCGCGGGCCAGCTGCTCCAGCTCCTCGAAGCCGAGCCGTGTCGCCGTGTGCTTCAGCCCCCAGTCACCACCTTCACCAGAAGACATCGCGGCCTCCCCACGGGCATGCCTTCCAGCGCGATGGCGGATGCCACGGCCCGGAAGGGGGGCACAACGTGGAAACGATGCGCCACGTCCGCCATTGGTACTGGGGGGCTATCGCGCCGCCGCTGGGGCGGAGCCCAGGGACTCCCGCAGCCTCGCGATGTCGCGCGAAGGTGGTGCACCGAACATCCGGCTGTACTCGCGGCTGAACTGGGACGGGCTCTCGTAGCCCACGGAGTGGCCGGCCATCGCCGCGTCCATGGCCTGCGCCAGCATCAGGCGGCGGGCCTCCTGGAGCCGCAGCTGCTTCTGGTACTGCAGCGGGCTCATCGCGGTGACGGACTTGAAGTGGTGGTGGAGCGCGGACGGGCTCATGTGGACCGCGCGCGCCAGCCGTTCAATGCGCAGCGGCGCGGTGTAGTGCTCCTTGAGCCAGTGGATGGCGCGGGTGACGGACTCCCGGCGGCTGTCCGCCACGGCGATGCGCCGCAGCCGTTCCGAGTTCTCCCCGGACAGCAGGCGGTAGAGGATCTCGCGGATGACGAGCGGCGCGAGCACGGGGATGTCGCGCGGCGTGTCCAGCAGCCGCACCAGCCGCGCCGTCGCGTCCAGGAGCGGCGCGCCCACGGGGCCGAGCGCCAGCCCCCGCACCATGTCCGTTGGGCCGGGCGCGTCCAGCTCCGCCTCCATCATCAGGCTGCCCAGCTGCCCGGGCTCCAGGTCCAGCCGGAAGCACAGGTAGGGCGCGGCGGGCGAGGCCTCCACCACCTGCCCCGTGACGGGCAGGTCCACCGACGCGACGAGGCACTGGTCCGGGCCATACACATACAGCTCCTCGCCCAGGAGCACCTGCTTGCGGCCCTGCGCCACGATGCACAGCGCCGGTTCCTGCAATGCGTGCAGCGGCGTGGAGGGCCGGGAGGCGCGGATGAGCACCACGCGCGGGATGGCGGTGGCGTGGATGCCATCCGTGGGGGTGTGGCGCTCCAGGAGCTTCGCCAGCTCGGACAGGTGCGGGCTCGGGGCGGAGTCGGTGCGGGCGGTCGGCATGCACGCCCGTTCTAACCCCTGGCGTGGACGGGCGCTCGTGCAGGAATGGGCAAGAGTCCGCGAGCATCCGGATACCGCCGTCCCCACGCTCCTTGAGAGGGTGCGTTCATCCCCGGCGCCCTTTTCGCGCCGGGCCTTCCACAGGGGACGAAAGCGATGACGACGGACATCCAGGGCAAGGTGGTGGCCATCACCGGAGCGAGCAGTGGCATTGGCGAGGCGACAGCCCGCCTGCTCGCCGCGCAGGGCGCGAAGGTGGTGCTGGGCGCGCGCCGGACGGACCGGCTGGAGGCGCTGACGGGCGAGCTGCGGTCGAAGGGCGGTGAGGCTCGCTACAAGGCGTTGGACGTGACGAAGCGCGAGGACGTGGACGCCTTCGTGGCCTTCACGCTGAAGGAGTACGGGCGGCTGGACGTGCTCATCAACAACGCGGGGGTGATGCCGCTGTCGAAGCTGGACGAGCTGAAGGTGGACGAGTGGAACCGGATGATCGACGTGAACATCCGGGGCGTGCTGCACGGCATCGCGGCGGGGCTGCCGGTGATGAAGCGTCAGAAGGCGGGGCAGTTCATCAACCTGTCTTCCATTGGCGGGCACGCGGTGAGCCCGACGGCGGCGGTGTACTGCGCCACGAAGTTCGCGGTGATGGCCATTTCGGAAGGGCTGCGCCAGGAGGTGGGCGCGGACATCCGCGTGACGGTGATTTCGCCAGGGGTCACCACGTCGGAGCTGGCGGAGAGCATCAGCGACCCGGCCGCGCGTGAATACATGCGCGACTTCCGCAAGGACGCGATTCCGGCGGAAGCCATCGCCCGCGCCATCAGCTACGCCATCAGCCAGCCCGCGGACGTGGACGTGAGTGAAATCATCATCCGCCCCACGTCGAGCCCGTACTGAGAGTGAGTGGGAAGGGATGTTTGGCGGAGCGTCAGCCATCGCATAGGGTGGGCGTCCTCAGAGGGGGAGGCCCATTCCATGTCAATGCTGAAACGCCCGCTGTCTGCCTTCATGCTCGGCGCCTGTCTGTTCGCGCTGGGCGCTTGTGATTCCAAGGACGACCCCGCTCCTGACGCGGGACCCGGAGTGGACGCCGGGTCCGATGCCGGCACCGACCCGGATGCGGGCTCGGACGCCGGCTCGGCGGTCGTCCCGGAGGGCTACACGCTGCTGACGCCGTCGGAGACGGAGGTCCACAGCGTTCCTCGGGGCGGGATGGATGACCCGCTCCGGTTCGCCTTCATTGCCCAGGCCGGGCACCACTACGACTTCATCGTCGAAGCGGGTGTCGGGGACCACGTCCTGGGCATGCGGGATGGGGCGGGGAAGACGCTTGCCTACGGCGCCAACCAGAGCACCCGCTTCGCACCCTACGCGTGGCATTGGTCGGGGCTCACGGAAGGGGCTGTCTATACCGTGGAGGCGTGGCAGTACGACGAGACCTCCCCGGAGCCCTTCGTCTTCCGCTTCGTGGACAAGGGCCTGGACGACCACGGCGACCTGTTCGCCACGGCGACGCCCTATACGCCCTCGGAGCAGCCCCTGGTGGGCGCCGGTGAGCACTGGGGAGAGCGGGACCTGCTCTCCTTCCAGACGGTGGCGGGCAACGTCTACGCGCTCGATTGCACCTTCCCCACCCCGTATTGGGACCTCTCCATCCTCAACCCGGTCGGGCAGCGCTACGGCGTCACGGACAACAGCACCTTCGAGGAGACCCAGGCCGCCACGGCCTTCAAGTCTCCGGGAGGCCTGTTCTACGCAGCCATCCAGGACCAGCAGGACAAGGCCACCCCCCAGCCATACACCTGCGTCCTGAGGGACAGGGGCGCGGAGGACCACGGGGACACCGTGCAGGTCGCCACCGCGCTCGCGGCGGGCACGGCGTCCGTGCAGGGGAAGATCGAAGTCCTCGGGGACAGGGACTTCTTCTCCCTGGGCGTCGTGGCCGGTCACTCCTACCGGGCGTCATGCACCATCGACGGCAACAAGCGCTGCGAGGTCTGGAATACCGCGCCGGGCAGCGCTTCCCCCGGCCCGTCAGGCAGCGACCGCACGGTGACGGTCTTCAAGGCGTCCCAGGCCACGCACTTCGTGAGCGTGAACGGCGATCTGTCCGTGCCGGCGCGTTGGGTGGAGGGCCACTACACCCTCCAACTCGAAGACCTGGGCACGAACGCCCCCTGATGAACCCGCGCCGCGGTCCCGGGACACCTGCCCGGGACCGTGGTGCTCGCGTCACATGTTGCGCCGGTACTGGCCGCCCACCTCGTACAGCGCGCGGGACAGCTGGCCCAGCGTGCACACCTTGCAGGCGTCCATCAGCGCGCCGAACACGTTGCCGTTGTCCAGGGCCGCGCGGCGCACCGCCTCCAGCGCCGCGGGCGCCGTCTTCGCGTTGCGCTTCCAGAAGGCGTCACGCGACGTGATGGCGTAGTCCTTCTCGTCCTTCGTCGCGCGAATCACCTCCGGCGGCGTCACCGTGGGCGAACCCTTCGGATCCAGGAAGGTGTTCACGCCGATGATGGGCAGCGTGCCGTCGTGCTTCTGCATCTCGTAGTAGAGCGACTCCTCCTGAATCTTGGAGCGCTGGTACATGCGCTCCATGGCGCCCAGCACGCCGCCGCGCTCGGAGATGGCGCGGAACTCGTTGAGCACCGCCGCCTCCACCAGGTCCGTCAGCTCCTCGATGATGAACGAGCCCTGGTTGGGGTTCTCGTTCTTCGACAGGCCGAACTCCTTGTTGATGACCAGCTGGATGGCCAGCGCGCGCCGGACGCTCTCCTCGGTGGGCGTGGTGATGGCCTCGTCGTAGGCGTTCGTGTGCAACGAGTTGCAGTTGTCGTTGAGCGCCAGCAACGCCTGCAGCGTGGTGCGGATGTCGTTGAAGGCAATCTCCTGCGCGTGCAGGGAACGGCCGGACGTCTGGATGTGATACTTCAGCTTCTGCGACCGGTCGTTGCCGCCGTACTTGTCCCGGATGGCCTTGGCCCAGATGCGCCGGGCCACGCGCCCCAGCACCGCGTATTCCGGGTCCATGCCGTTGGAGAAGAAGAACGACAGGTTGGGCGCGAAGTCGTCGATGTGCATCCCGCGCGACAGGTAGTACTCGACGAAGGTGAAGCCGTTGGCCAGCGTGAAGGCCAGCTGGGAGATGGGGTTCGCCCCGGCCTCCGCGATGTGGTACCCGCTGATGGACACCGAGTAGAAGTTCCGCACCTTCTGGTCGATGAAGTACTGCTGGATGTCGCCCATCACGCGCAGGGCGAACTCCGTGGAGAAGATGCAGGTGTTCTGCGCCTGGTCCTCCTTGAGGATGTCCGCCTGCACCGTGCCGCGCACGGCCTGGAGCGTGGACGCGCGAATCTTCGCGTAGACGTCCGCCGGCAGGACCTCGTCACCGGACACACCCAGCAGCAGCAGCCCCAGCCCGTCGTTGCCCTGGGGCAATTCGCCCTGGTAGCGTGGACGCGGCAGGCCGCGCTCCTTGTAGAGCGCGTCGATCTTCTTCTCGACCTCGTCCACCTTGCCGTTGGCGCGGATCCACTTCTCGCACTGCTGATCCACGGCGGCGTTGAGGAAGAAGCCCAGCAGCATGGGCGCCGGGCCGTTGATGGTCATGGACACGGACGTGGACGGGTCCGCCAGGTCGAAGCCGGAGTAGAGCTTCTTCGCGTCGTCCACGTTCGCGATGGACACGCCCGAGTTGCCCACCTTGCCGTAGATGTCCGGCCGGTGGTCCGGGTCCTCGCCGTACAGCGTCACCGAGTCGAACGCCGTGGACAGGCGCTTCGCCGGCAGGCCGCGCGACACGTAGTGGAAGCGCTTGTTGGTGCGCTCCGGGCCGCCCTCGCCCGCGAACATGCGCGCGGGGTCCTCGCCCTCGCGCTTGAGCGGGAAGACGCCCGCGGTGAACGGGAAGGCGCCCGGCGCGTTCTCCCGCAGGAGCCACGTCAGGATGTCGCCCCAGTCCTCATACTTGGGCAGGGCAATCTTGGGCACGCGCAGGTGCGACAGCGTCTCGCTGATGAGGTCCAGCTCGATGACCTTGTCGCGCACCTGGAACTGGTACTTGGACGCGGCGTAGCGCTTCTTCGTCGCGGGCCACTCGGCCAGCAGGCGCCGGCAGTCCGCGTGCAGGCGGCTCTCCAGGTCCTGGTACAGCGCCACCAGGTCACCCAGGTACGCGGGCTCACCCTCCACGCGCTCCGTCACCTGCACCACGTCGGCGGCGTCCTTCGGCTCGACGATTTCGAGCTTCTTCTTGCCCACGTTCTGGCGCAGGGCCTGGATGGTGCCGTGCAGCTGGTACATGCGCCGGGCGATGGCGGCCTGGGCGCGCACGAAGCCGTCGTAGCCCTCGCAGGCCTCGACGATCTCCGCCAGGTAGCGCGTGCGCTCCGGGGGGATGATCCACTTCTTCTCGCTCATGCCGGGCGTGAGGGCGAACTTGCTCTCCAGCGTCGCGCCCGTCTTCTTCACCAGCGCGTCGATGATGGCCCGGTACAGCGTGTTCATGCCCGGGTCGTTGAACTGCGACGCGATGGTGCCGTACACGGGCACCGCGTCGTCGTTCAGCGTGAAGGCGTTGTGGTTGCGCTTCCACTGCTTGCGCACGTCGCGCAGCGCGTCCAGCGACCCGCGCTTGTCGAACTTGTTGATGGCGATGACGTCCGCGAAGTCGAGCATGTCGATCTTCTCGAGCTGCGTCGCCGCGCCGTACTCGGCCGTCATCACGTAGAGCGCCACGTCCGAGTGCTCGGTGATTTCCGTGTCCGACTGACCGATGCCGGAGGTCTCCACCACGATGAGGTCGAAGCCCGCCGCCTTGCAGACCTCAATCGAGTGGGCGACGTGCCGGGACAGCGCCAGGTTGCTCTGGCGGGTGGCCATCGAGCGCATGTAGACGCGCGGATTGTCGATGGCGTTCATGCGGATGCGGTCGCCCAGCAGCGCGCCGCCGGACTTGCGCTTGGACGGATCCACGGAGAGCACCGCCAGGGTCTTGTCCGGGAAGTCCGCCAGGAAGCGGCGCACCAGCTCATCCACGAGGCTGGATTTGCCGGCGCCGCCCGTGCCGGTGATGCCCAGCACGGGGACGCGCGGGGCCTGCACGCTGGCGGCCTGGAGCGCGGTGCGCAGCTCCTCGCCGGCGTCCGCGAAGTTCTCCGCGATGGTGATGAGCGACGCGATGCGCTCCGGCTCGCGCGGGAGGGGCTGCTTCAGGAGGCCCTTGAAGTCGGACGGGCGCTTCTCGAAGTCACACTGGGAGATGAGGTCGTCGATCATCCCCTGCAGGCCCATGGCGCGGCCGTCGTCCGGGGAATAGATGCGCGCGACACCGTACTGGTGCAGCTCCTCAATCTCCGAGGGGAGGATGGTGCCGCCGCCGCCGCCGAACACCTTGATGTTCGCGCCGCGCTCGCGCAGCAAATCAATCATGTACTTGAAGTACTCGACGTGGCCGCCCTGGTAGGACGTGAGGGCGATGCCCTGGGCGTCCTCCTGGATGGCGCAGTCGACAATCTCCGCCACGGACCGGTTGTGGCCCAGGTGGATGATCTCCGCGCCGGAGGACTGCATCAGGCGGCGCATCACGTTGATGGCCGCGTCGTGTCCGTCAAAGAGGCTGGCGGCCGTAACGATGCGGACGTGGTGGCGGGGCCGGTACGGCTGGGGAGCGGTGGTCGGTTGGGGGTGTCGCACGGCCGTACACTAGGAGTGCGGTGCTGGCCCGGCAAGCGATTGAGACAGGCGTTGCCCTTTGAACGACGCTGCCTGTCAGGCCTGCGATTGGGGCAGGAACGCCCCCAACACACGCAGTGCGGCGGAGGTGGGCGTCGCGCGCCCTTCGCGTACGGCCTGCTCCAATCCGGGCACCAGGGCGGCCACCTCGGGGTGCGCCCGCAGGGCTGCTCGCAGGCCGTCGTGCACCATGGCCCACATCCAGCCCACCTGCTGCTGGGTGCGCCGGTGCAGCAATTCTCCAGAGGCCTCGCGCTTCGCGACGACGTCCACCACGGAGGCCCACAGCGTGTCGATGCCGGTGCCCTCCATGGCGCTGCACGTGGTGACCACCGGCTCCGCGCCGGGGCGCATCAGGTGCAGGGCGGCGCGGTACTCCGCGCGGGCCCGCGTGGCGCGCGGCAGGTTGTCGCCGTCCGCCTTGTTGATGGCCACCATGTCCGCGACTTCGAGGATGCCGCGCTTGATGCCCTGCAATTCGTCCCCGGCGCCCGCGAGCATCAGCACCAGGTAGAAGTCCACCAGGTCCGCGACCACCGTCTCGGACTGGCCCACGCCCACCGTCTCCACCAGCACCACGTCGAAGCCCGCGGCCTCGCAGAGCAGCAGCGTCTCCCGCGTCTTGCGAGCGACGCCGCCCAGCGTGCCGCTGGAGGGGCTGGGACGGATGTACGCGGACGTCTCACGCGCCAGCCGGTACATGCGCGTCTTGTCGCCCAGGATGCTGCCGCCCGTGACGCTGCTGGACGGGTCAATGGCGAGCACCGCCACCTTGTGGCCGCCTCCCACCAGGTGCATGCCCAGCGCGTCGATGAAGGTGCTCTTGCCCACGCCGGGCACGCCGCTGATGCCCACGCGGCGGCTCCTGCCGGTGTGGGGCAGCAGCTTCGTCAGCACCTCCTGCGCGAGCCCGGCGTGCTTCGGGTGCTCGCTCTCCACCAGCGTGATGGCGCGCGCGAGCACCGCCCTGTCGCCCGCGCGCACGCCGTCCACGTAGGTGTCCGCGGGCAGCAGCTTCATGCCGCCTCCTGCTCGGCGGCCAGCTTGTCGAGCAGCTCGATGGCGGCCTTCGCGATGACGGTGCCCGGGCCGAAGATGGCGGAGGCGCCGGCGGCGCGAAGCGCGTCGTAGTCCTGGGGCGGGATGACGCCGCCCACCACGACCATGATGTCCTCGCGGCCCAGGGCCTTGAGGGCGTGCTTGAGCTGCGGCACCAGCGTGAGGTGGCCCGCGGCCAGCGACGACGCGCCCACCACGTGCACGTCGTTCTCCACCGCCTGGCGCGCGGACTCCTCCGGCGTCTGGAACAGCGGGCCAATGTCCACGTCGAAGCCCAGGTCCGCGAACGCCGTGGCGATGACCTTCTGCCCGCGGTCGTGGCCGTCCTGGCCCATCTTCGCGATGAGGATGCGTGGCCGGCGGCCGAAGCGCGCCAGGAAGTCATCCGCCTTCGCCCGCGCCTCCGCGATGCCCTGCGCCTGTCCCGCTTCCGCTGAGTACACGCCCGTCACCCCGCGCACCGTGGCCTCGTAGCGCCCGAAGACCTTCTCCAGGGCGTCGCTGATTTCGCCCACGGTGGCCTTCGCCCGCGCCGCGTCGATGGCCAGCGCCAGCAGGTTGCCCTCGTTGCGCCGGCCGGCTTCGGTGAGCGCGTCCAGGCGGCGGCGGACCTCTTCCGCGTTGCGCTCCGCGCGCAGCTCGCGCAGGCGGGCAATCTGCGCCTCGCGCACGGCGGAGTTGTCCACCTTGAGGATCTCGATGTTGTCCGCGCGCTCCGGCGGGTACTTGTTCACGCCGATGATGGCCTGGCGTCCGGAGTCGATGCGCGCCTGCGTGCGCGCGGCGGCCTCCTCGATGCGCAGCTTGGGCAGGCCCGCTTCAATGGCCTTGGTCATGCCGCCCAGCGCCTCCACCTCCTGGATGTGGCCCCAGGCCTTCTGCGCCAGCTCGTGCGTGAGGCGCTCCACGTAGTAGCTGCCGCCCCACGGGTCGATGACGCGCGTGGTGCCGCTCTCCAGCTGGAGGTAGAGCTGGGTGTTGCGGGCGATGCGCGCGCTGAAGTCGGTGGGCAGCGCGATGGCTTCATCCAGCGAGTTGGTGTGCAGGCTCTGCGTGTGGCCCTGCGTCGCGGCCATGGCCTCCACGCAGGTGCGCACGACGTTGTTGTAGACGTCCTGCGCGGTGAGGCTCCAGCCGGACGTCTGGCAGTGGGTGCGCAGCGCCAGGCTCTTGTCGCTCTTGGGGTTGAAGCCCTTGATGAGGCGGGCCCAGAGGAGGCGGGCCGCGCGCATCTTGGCCACCTCCATGAAGAAGTTCATCCCGATGGCCCAGAAGAACGACAGGCGCGGGGCGAACGCGTCCACGCCCAGGCCGGCGGCGAGGCCCGCGCGCACGTACTCCACGCCGTCCGCGAGCGTGTAGCCCAGCTCCAGGTCCTGCGTCGCGCCGGCCTCCTGCATGTGGTAGCCGCTGATGCTGATGCTGTTGAAGCGCGGCATCCGCTCCGCCGTGAACTTGAAGATGTCCCCGATGATCCGCATGGAGGGACCGGGCGGATAGATGTACGTGTTGCGGACCATGAACTCCTTGAGGATGTCGTTCTGGATGGTCCCGCTGAGCTGCTCGGGCTTCACGCCCTGTTCCTCGGCCGCGACGACGTAGAGCGCGAGCACGGGGAGGACGGCGCCGTTCATCGTCATCGACACGCTCATCTGGTCGAGCGGGATGCGGTCGAACAGGATGCGCATGTCCTTGATGGAGTCGATGGCGACGCCCGCCATGCCCACGTCGCCCGCGACGCGCGGGTGGTCGCTGTCGTAGCCGCGGTGCGTGGCCAGGTCGAACGCGATGGACAGGCCCTTCTGCCCGGCCGCGAGGTTGCGGCGGTAGAAGGCGTTGGACGCTTCCGCCGTGGAGAAGCCCGCGTACTGGCGCACCGTCCACGGCTGCTGCACGTACATGGTGGAGTAGGGGCCGCGCACGAAGGGCGGCAGGCCCGGCAGCGAGCCCAGGTGCGCCACGCCCTCCAGGTCCTCGCGCGTGTAGAGCGGCTTCACCGGGATGCCCTCGGGCGTGTCCCAGCGTTCAGCGGAGCGCGTGGCCTCGCTCGCGAGCGCGCGCTGCTTTTCGACGACTGGCGCGGGCGTCTGGGTTTCAGGGGCGTCGAAGGCGACGCGGGAGAAGTCCGGAACGGTGGGGCGCATCAGGCCACTCCCAGTTGCGTGTGCAGCGTCTTCAGGAGCTGGAACAGGTCCGCTCCCGCGTAGAGGAAGAGGTCCACGCCGGCCGCGCGGAAGGCGGCCTCGTGTTCACCGGGGCGGCCCGCGACGGCGACCGTGCGGGCGCCCTTCGCCTTGAGGGCCGCGACATAGGCGGGCACGGCCTCCGGGTAGAGGGCATCCGGGCCGGAGAGGACGGCGAGCGTCGTCCCCGCCTTCGCGAACAGCTCCGCGGCGGCGTTCGCGTCCGCGAAGCCGTGGTGCTCGTCGGCTTCAATGCCGCCCACCGCGAGCACGTTGGAAATCCACGTGGAGCGCGCGGTGTGCTCGGCCACGGTGCCCAGGTTCGCCATGAAGGCGCGGGGGCGGACGCCGTGCGCCGCGTGGTAGCGGTCGCTCGCGTCGCGCAGGGACTCGAAGGCCTCCGCCACGCGGACAGGCTGCGGCGGCGTGACGGCGCCCTCGGCCCGCGTGGGCGCGGCGGCGCGGGCCTCGCGCTGCACGGGGGCCTCGTGGAGGTGGGGGAACTCGCTGACGCCCACGATGGGGAGCTTGCGCGTGCGCACGGCCTTGTCGCGCGCGGCGCGCGTCTCCATGAGGACGCGGGCCACGTCGCCCTGCGCGATGGCGCGGGAGAGGCCGCCCAGCGCTTCGATGCGCTGGAGCTCCGTCCAGGCCGCGCGGGCGAACTCGCCGGTGAGCTGCTCCAGGTAGTAGCTGCCGCCCGCGGGGTCCGCGACGCGGTTGAGGCTGGACTCGTCGCGCAGGATGAGCTGCGTGTTGCGCGCGAGGCGCCGGCCCAGCTCGTCCGGCGTGCCCAGGGGCTCGTCGAAGGGAGACGTGCTCACGCTGTCCGCGCCCGCGACGACGGCGGCGAAGGACTCCGCGGTGCCTCGCAGGATGTTCACCCACGGGTCGCGCCGCGTCTTGGTGGCGCTGGCGGTGCGAGCGTGCAGCGCCATGGCCTGCGACTCCGGCGCACCGCCCGAAGCGGCGACGACCTTGGACCAGAGCAGCCGCGCCGCGCGCAGCTTGGCGATCTCGGGGAAGAACTGCCCGCCCACGGACAGGGCGAACTGCATGGACCGCGCGGCCTCACCCGGGGACACGCCCGCGCGCTCCAGCTCGCGCAGGTACTCCACGCCGGTGGCGATGCTCCACGCCAGCTCGTGCACGGACGTGGCGCCCGCGTCCGCCCAGGGGCGCGACGACACCAGCAGCGCGCGCAGGCCCGGGGCGTCCTTGAGCAGCGACGTGATGATGGGCGCGGCCTCCGCCAGCGTCCGGGCCACGTCCACCTTCGAGGCGCCGTGGCGCGCGATGGCCGCGATGGGGTCGATGCCCAGGCTGCCGCGCAGGGACTGCTTCGCGGCGCCGGCCTTCTTCGCCAGCACCTCCAGCAGCAGGGAGGCGGGACGGAGCACGTCCGCCGTGGGCTCCAGGTGCACCGGCGTGCGGTCCAGGGGCACGTGCGCGAGCAGCCGCGCCAGCGTGGCCTCGTCCTTCACGTCCAGGCCGTGGGGCGCGTCCAGCAGCAGCCAGGCGCCCTGCGTGCCGCGCTCCAGGTCGTCGCGCAGCGCCTCGGCGGTCGCGGCCACGTCGGGGCCCGCGTACTCCTGGCACAGCAGCCAGCCACCCTCGGTGTGACCCAGGGGCTGGGTGCCACGCACATAGGGCGCGACGCCGGGCGGTTCGGTGGGCGCCGGGGCGTCCTGGGGCGTGTAGAGGGGCTGGAGGGACAGGCCGCCCTCCAGGGGCGACTGGAGCACCGTGAAGGGCTTGCCCTTGAGGTCCTTGTCCACCAGCCGGCGCCACTCCTCGACGGAAGGGGGCGGGAAGTCCGCTGCGGTAAGAGGCACGTCAGCCATGCCCCTCCCATAGGCGCATTGCCGGCCCCGGGGCAATGGAAGGCTGGTGGGGCCTGCGTGCATGCGTCCACCCGGTGTCGTCCCGGGCGGACGCGGCGTGTCATGGCCCTGCTGGCGTCGCGGGAGGGCAGCGAGGGCTGGGGTGGGCACGTGCCAGGAAGGCGTGCGGCGGCGGAGGCCGGTAGATTCGTGGGACATGCGCCCCGAGACGAAGCCTCCGCCGAGCAAGCCTGGCCTCGAAGCGCAGCTCCTGCTGGACGGGGTGCAACGGCTGTCCGCCGAGACGGGCAGCACCGGCGAGCCGCTCACGCCTGGAGCCGTGCGGCGCCGTGCGCTGTGGACCCTGGCGAAGGGCGCGGGGCTGGTGCTGCTGGGAGCCGTCATCATCGAGGGACTGGTCTGGCTGGACGTGGGCGGCGGCGGATGGGCCCAGCTCCTGGTGGCGCCCACGTACTTCCTGGGCGCCGCCTATGTCATCGCGGGGCTCACGGGCCTCCTGACGGGACGCCCGTGGGACCGCACGCCCTTCTGGATGAAGCTGCCCATGATGATCGTCGGTGCCCTCCTGGTGTTCACGGCCGGCATCGTCATCAGCGTCGTGGGCATGGAGGCACTGCGCACGGACACGGACTCAACGCCGGATGCCCAGGTGGGCGCGAGCGAATGATTCGAAGTCGCGCGGCGCCCGCCCGGTGACCCGGAGCACGGTGTCCGTCACGCGGTCCTCGGCTCCGTCGCGGATGCGCACGTCGAGCATCGTGAGAAACCGTGCGTAGATCTCCGGCATGCCAGAGGCCTGGAGGTGCCGCTGGGCCTCCTCCGGCGTCGCTTGCACGTGCCGGATGGGGCGGCCCGATACCCGGGACAGGATGGCCGCGACGTCGTCGTAGCTCAGCGACTGGGGCCCGGTGATGACGTGCGCGGTGTCATGGGACACGTCATCCGCGAGCGCCCGGACGCCCACCGCCGCGATGTCCTCCGCGTCCACGAAGCCCACGCGTCCCTGGCCGGTGGCCGTCACCAGCGTGCCGTCGCGCTGGAGTCCGGCGTGGTGATGGTGGACGGGGCTGATGAAGTTCTGCATGAACCACGAGGGCTGGAGCACGCTCCACTCCGGCGCATGCTTGCGCAGGAAGGCGTGCACCTGCCCCAGCCCCGGGCCTCCTTCCGGAACGGCGGACGCGGAGAGCAGGACCACCCGCCGCACGCCGCCGGACAGCGCGCGCTCGAGGACGGGAATCATGACGGCGGACGGGTCCTCCACCAGCCCGGGCGCGAGGACGTACATCCGGTCCACGCCTTCCAGCGCGGCCCCATGCGTGGACGGGTCCGTCCAGTCGAATCGCACGTGCTCGGCGGCGGCGACGGGCGGCCGCGCGTCGCGTGTGGCGGTGCGCACCGTGAAGCCCTCCGCGGTGAGCCCTGCCGCGATGGGACGTCCCGTGTTGCCGGCCGCTCCGATGACGAGGACGCGCGTCATGACCGCACCTTGCCGAAGCGCTCGAAGGTGCCCCGGGGCGCGGCCAGCGGGTTCCAGTATTCGCGGTAGTGCACGATGCGGCCGTCGCGCACCTGGAGCCGCATCACGTAGTCCTGTTCGTAGGGGAGGTCCCCGGGCTGGAGCGTCGCGGTGCCATGCACCTCCATCCAGCCCGTCGTCGGATCCGCGCCGGGGTAGCGCTGGACGTTCGTGAAGGTGAGCCCCTGGAAGTGCTTCGTGACGGGCGCGAAGTAGGCGCGGATGGCGCCAATGCCCTCCAGCCGGGACGGCGTGCCGAGCGAGGGGGCGTAGGGGAACTCGACGACGGCGTCGTCCGCGAACAGGGCGAGCCAGCGCTCGACGTCCGTGGCGATGAGCGCGAGGTGCGCGTCCATCAGCCGGGTCAGGTCAGGAGAAGTGCGGTCCACGTGCGGCCTCCAGCGAAGAGGTGATGGACCAGGAATAGGGCGTCCGTTATGGACGCTCCATGTCACTGCGTCCAAAAGAACTGTCTTTGCGTCCAATGCCCCCGGACGAAAAGACCGACGTGGTCTCCGACGTGCTGGAGACGCTGCGGTTCAAGACGCTGCTCTTCGGCCGCTTCGAGCTGGGCGCCCCCTGGGCGGTGCGCATGCCCCGCAAGGCCAACGCGTCCTTCTACGTGGTGGCGCGCGGAAGCCTGCGCCTCCAGGTGGAGGGCACCGCGAAGCCGGTGTTCCTGTCCGCCGGAGACGTGGTGCTGCTGCCCCGCGCGCCCGCGCACGTGCTGGATGACGGCGGCCGCCGCGCCCCCGCCGCGAGCGACTTCGTTCCGTCGCAGCAGCTCCGCCCGCCCACCACGCGGCTGGGTGGGACGGGGCCGCTCACCACGCTGGTCACCGGCTGCTTCCAGTTCGGCGTGGACCCCGCGCATCCGCTGCTGCGGGCCTTCCCCTCCATCATCCGCCTGTCCACGCAGGAGGGGCAGGGGACGCCGTCGCTCGCCGCCACCGTGCAGCTCATCACCGCGGAGACCGCCATGCCGGGGCCGGGAAGCGCGCTGGTGCTGGGCCGGCTGGCGGACGTGCTGCTCGTCCATGCGCTGCGGGCCCAGACGGCGCTGGCGGGAGCGCGGCAGGCGGGGTGGAAGGCGCTGGCGGACCCGGCCATCGGGAACGCGCTCTCGCTGATGCACGAACAGCCCGGCACGCCCTGGACGGTCGAGCGGCTGGCGCAGGCCGTGGGCGTGTCACGCTCCGGGTTCGCCGCGCGCTTCCACGCGCTGGTGGGCGAGACGCCCCTGCACTACCTGGCAAACTGGCGGATGATCCGCGCCGCGCGCTGGCTGCGGGAATCCACCGACAGCCTGGACACCATCGCCGAGCGCGCCGGCTATGAGAGCGCGCCCGCCTTCAGCAAGGCCTTCAAGCGCCGCTGGGGCGTGGGCCCCGGCGCCTATCGCCGGGCTCCCACCGGGAGTGAAGCCGACCTGACCCTCGTTGACACGTAAGCTGTAAATCCTGGAGAGTCAGAAAGAGCTTCTTTCCCCCCTCCAGGAGTCTTCCCCATGCATTCGCGCCTCAAGCGCTGGTTCGTCTCTGTCTCCGTGGTGTCCACGCTGTGTGCCGGGCTGACTGCTTCGGCGGATCCGCTGACGGGGGTGTACCGGGGCGAGGTGTACTCGCAGCCGAACGCGGTGAACGCGTACTCCACCTGGCTGGGCTTCGACGTGAAGATGGGCCAGGGGCACCAGGCGAAGGACTCCTGGGGCAACATCGAGAACCCGGGCTGGCAGCTGGGCGCGTGGCGCACCTGGGTGAAGGCGAAGCCAGGGCGGCGCTTCAACTACTCGGTGGCGATGTTCCCCTCGGGGCAGGGCACGCTCGCGTCGTGCGCGGCGGGTGCGTACGACCAGCGCTTCAAGAACCTGGCGACCAACCTGGTGGCCTATGAGCTCCAGGGCACCATCATCCGCCTGGGCTGGGAGTTCAGCGGCAATTGGATGCCCTGGTACTCCGGCAACGGCCAGCAGGCGAACTTCGCCGCGTGCTTCCGCCGCATCGTGACGGCCATGCGCACGCAGCAGCCGAACGCGGGCTTCGAGTTCGACTGGAACCCGAACTACGACATCTCCGCCGCGGACCTGAGCGCCACGTACCCGGGCGACGCGTACGTCGACTACATCGGCCTGGACATGTACGACCAGGGCTGGAACGGCGCCTATCCCATTCCGGCGGGCTGCACGGGCTCGTGCGCGCTCACGCGGTGGCAGTCGGTGTGGAACGCGCAGTTCGCTCCGGCGCTGACGAAG
This sequence comes from Corallococcus exercitus, assembly GCF_042231735.1. Lineage (GTDB taxonomy): Bacteria > Myxococcota > Myxococcia > Myxococcales > Myxococcaceae > Corallococcus > Corallococcus exercitus_B. Next base: position 5,147,222 of record NZ_CP102577.1, on the reverse strand, counting down.
TTCAAGAGCTTCGCCCAGTCCCACAACAAGCGGCTGTCCGTGCCCGAGTGGGGCGTCAACGACGCGGCCACCCACGGCGGCGGGGATGACACGTACTACGTGCAGCAGATGCTGGCGTTCATCTTCAACCCGGCGAACAACGTGGGCTACCACTCGTACTTCGACATCCAGGCGCCGGACGGCCACCACCAGCTGTCCAGCGCGGACGCCAACGGCGGCAACACCTTCGTCACCGAGTTCCCCAACGCCGCGGCGGCGTTCAAGAACTTCTACGCGGGCCTGAACCCGCAGCCCGCGCAGCTGTCCACCACGAAGGCCACGGTGAGCCCTGCGACGGTGACGCGCGGCCAGTCCTTCAACGTGACGGGCACCGTGACGTCCTCCACGGCGCGCACGCTGGTGATGAAGTATGAGATCCGCAACGCGGCCAACTCGGCGCTGGTGACGTCCGCGCAGTACACGAACCAGGCCTTCACGGCGGGCCAGACGCGAAGCTACACGTCCGCGTTCACCATCCCCACGTCGCTGGGCGCGGGCACCTACCGCGTGGACACGCTCGTCTACACGGCGGACTGGTCCCAGACGCTGCTGTACCGCAACGACACGACGTTCACCGCGAACTGACGGGGGCCGGGACCACTTGGGGGATGACGCCCTCCAGGGGGTCGTAGCCGGCGTTCGAGGGAAGGCGGAAGTTCATGCTCGGGTCCGCGCCCTGACGGGCCTCACGGCGTGGAGCTGACGGGCGTGACCAGGAGCCGGACCGCCTCCACGACGGAGCGGCGCCGCCGGCGGATCTCCGCGGGCGTGGGCGGGGTGGCGGTGGCGGTGGCGCAGTAGGACAGCGGGAAGGCCCACGTCTTGGACAGCGCCAGCACCAGCGCCAGCAGCTCGTCCGCCGCGAAGTGCTTGGAGACGAGCCCTTCCTTCTGCGCCTTCGCGATGGCGGCCGCCTTGTGCTGGTTGTTGCGCGCGACGGGCTCCGGGATGTCCACGGTGGGGCCGTGCTCCAACTCGTACCAGGTGGCCAGGCGCAGCACCTGCGGCCGGGCCTGGAAGCCGTCGAACAGCCGCCCCGCGTAGGCGGGCAGGTCCGCCGCGTCGATGGGCGTCTCGCGCGCCACCTCCGCCACGTGCGCTTCGAACACGGCGTCGAACAGCTGCTCCTTGCTGCCGAAGTACGAATAGATGAGCGCCTTGTTGCAGCCGGCCGCCGCCGCGATGCGGTCCACGCGCGCGCCCGCGATGCCTCGCTCCGAGAACTCCGCCGCGGCCGCCTCCAACAAGCGCTGCCGGGTCTTCTGCGCGTCGCCAGCCATGCCGCCCCACCATGCCCCAGCCCACTCCGGGTTGCACCCGGTCCGGAGGCCCTTTATATCCATGTAACCAACTGGTTGGTTGAAGGGATTCCCGCCATGAGTGCTTCCCCTGAATCGTCCCGTGTCTGGCTCATCACCGGCTCCTCCCGAGGCCTGGGACGCAGCTTCGCGGAGGCCGTGCTGGCGGCCGGGCACCGGCTGGTGGCCACGGCGCGCAAGCCGGAGCAGCTGTCCTCGCTGGTGGAGCGCTACGGGGACCGGGTCCGCGCGGTGGCCCTGGACGTGACGAACCCGGAGCAGGCGAGGGCGGCGGTGCGCGCGGCGGTGGAGGCGTTCGGCCGCCTGGACGTGGTGGTGAACAACGCGGGCTACGGCAGCCTCGCGCCCATCGAGCAGGTGACGGACGAGGACTTCCGCGCGCAGCTGGACACCAACCTGTTCGGGGTGATGAACGTGACGCGCGCGGCGCTGCCCGTGCTCCGTGAGCAGCGCTCCGGGCACGTCATCCAGGTGTCCTCCATTGGAGGCCGCCTGTCGACGCCGGGGCTGGGCGCGTACCAGGCCGCGAAGTGGGCGGTGGGGGGCTTCTCCGAGGTGCTGGCCAAGGAGACGGCGCCCTTCGGCGTGAAGGTGACGGTGCTGGAGCCGGGCGGCTTCCGCACGGACTGGGCGGGGGCGTCCATGACCATCCCGGACTTCCGGCCGGAGTACGCGCCCACGGTGGGCGTGGTCGCGCGGCACATGCGCTCGCGCACGGGCAAGGAGCCGGGAGACCCGGACCGCGCGGCGCAGGTGCTGCTCCAGGTGGCCGCGATGGCGTCTCCGCCGCTGCACCTGGTGCTGGGCAGCGACGCGTTCGAGCTGTCGCAGGAGAAGCTGGACGCGCTCAAGGCGGAGGACCAGAAGTGGAAGGACCTGTCGCGGTCCACCGACTTCCCGGAGGCCCGAGGGCCGGCCCCGCGCCTCTGACGGCTACCAGAGGTTGCGGCCGTCCACGAACTTCACGGGCACCGCGTCCAGGTCGAGGTCGTCGAACAGGCGCGCGTTGAGGCCCACCTTGAACTGGCCGGGCACGGGCGCGTTGTTCTCCCAGACGGGGATGTCCGACCATGTGCCGCAGCCACACTTCTGGCAGTGGTGGTGCACGACGGGCGCGTTGCGGTCGTACGCGCCCGCCTGTTCGCGGCTCGTGAACTTCACCTGCTCCGGCGGGTAGTAGGCCCAGAGCACGCCGCGCTTGGAGCAGAAGGTGCAGTTGCAGCGGGTGAGGTCCCCGGGCGGCGCGGTCACCTCGAACCGCGTCGCGCCGCAGTGACAGCTTCCCTTCAGGGGCGTGGCTTCGCTCATGCCGCCATCATCCGGAGCGCCACGTTTCCTGGAAGCCGGGGACGCGCACGGTGTCCGTGCGTTGACGCTCGCACCGGGAGCACGGGTGGCCTCCGCCTGCCTTGACAGGCCTGGGGGGCATTCGTGAAAGTGCAAATCATTATCAACATGGAACCAAGAGACGGGGCCCCGTGGTGGCCGCGATGCTGAGCCTGGCCGCGCTGTGCTTCTGCGTGTCGGCGGTGTCGTGGCTGGGCGGTGGTGGCCGCGCGCGGTGGGCCGCGCTGGTGCCGGGGCTCGCGTCGCTGGGGTGCTGCGTGGCCGGCTTTGGGGCGGTGGCGGGGCTGCTGGTATTGCTGGTGCTGGCGATGACGGCGGCCTCGGTGTTGGTGCTGGTGCTCGCTCCCCGGCCTTCGCGTGCGCGGGCCTTCGCGTGGGGGAGTGGCGTGGCGGGACTGGTGCCGGTGGTGCTGATGGGCGTGGGGCGATGAGCGCGGGGCGAGGGGACAAGGCGGCGAACCACTCCGTCGCGCGGACGCTGGCGGTGGTGGTGGGTGCGCCGCTGGTCGCGTTCGCGGTGGGCGCGGCGGTGATGGCCTTCCTGCCGGTGTCGGGGCCATGGGCCTTCGCGTTGGGCTTCCACGTGGTGCTGCCGGTGTGGGTGGGGCTCGCGTGCGCGCTGCCGCTGGCGAGGGATGGCCGGGTGGCGTGGAGCGTGTGCCTGGCGGTGGTGGTGCCTGTCGCGGTCGCGCTGGTCCTGCGAGGCCCGCGATGAAGCTGTCGCCCCGGACGTTCCGCATCCAGTTCGACCTGCATGCGTGGGCGGGCGTCGTCGCCAGCCTGTTCCTGTTCGTCATCTTCTTCTGCGGCGTCTTCGCGATGTTCCGCGAGGAGCTGGAGGTGTGGCAGGAGCCCGCGCTCCACGTCGCGCCGCCCTCGGAGTCGCCGCCGTCGTTCGACGCGATGCTCGCGCGGGTGAAGGAGCAGGGGGCGCTGCCGCGCGGCGCGCACGTGGGGCTGCTCACGCACGAGGAGACGCGCTTCATCACCGCGTACCTCTTCGAGCCCACCGGCATGCGCGTGGTGTGGCTGGATCCGCTCACCGGCACCGCGCTGCCGGAGCGCAGCCGCCTGGCCAGCGAGCTGTACTGGATGCACTTCTTCTACCGGGTGCCATGGGGGATGGAGTTCTCCGGCCTGGTATCGGTGGCGCTGCTGGTGGCGCTGGTCAGTGGTCTGTGGATCCACCTGAAGGACCTGCGGGCGCAGTGGTGGCGCTTCCGGCCCACGGTGAAGCCGCGCTTCTCCGCGTCGGACGCGCACAAGGTGCTGGGCGTCTTTGGATTGCCATTCACCGCGATGCTGGCGTGGACGGGGGCGGTGCTGTGTCTGGCGGGGCTGGCCGCGCAGGGCTTCGGGAGCGCGGTGTACCGGGGGCAGGCGGACCGGGTGACGCAGCTGCGCGGCTACAGCGTGCCGGTGCGGGCGGCGTCGGGGAAGGACGCGCCGATGCTGTCGCTGGATGCGGTGGTGGACGGCGCTCGAGCGTCGGTGCCGGGCGCGGAGGGAACGCCCCGGTACGTGGAGCTCCACGACTACGGCGATGCGAACGGCTGGGCGGGCGTGTACTTCCAGCTGGCTCCGCTGGGGCCGGACCACTTCGCGCACGTGGACACGGTGAAGGGGGAGACGTTCGGGACGAGCGTGGAGTCCCGCACGCCGAACTTCAGCTTCGAGCGGCTCCTCTTCGACCTGCACGCAGGCCGGTTCGCGGAGGCGCTGATGAAGCCGCTCTACGCGCTGCTGGGGTTGGCGATGTGCGCGGTGATCATCACGGGCAACCTCATCTGGTTGGAGCGCCGGGACCCGCTGCGGACGCGCCGGGGCAACCGCGTGCTGGAGCGGCTGACGGTGGGCGTGTCCGCCGGGCTCGCGTTCGGCACGGCGGTGTACTGCGCCGCGAACCGCCTGTTGCCGTGGACGCTGGCGCGGCGTGGGGACTGGGAGTTCGGCCTGTTCCTGGGAGCGTGGGCGCTCGCGGTCGTCATCGCGCTCGTGCCGAGCGGTTCATCACGGCGCGTGGGCAGCGTGCTGTGCGCGGTGGCCGCGGTGCTGTTCGGCGCGGTGGTAGCAGGCGACGTCGTGACACAGGACGTGAACCTGTTCACGGCGCTGTCGCGGGGGCTGCCTCCGGTGTTCGTGGCGGAGGCGTTCCTGGCTGCGATGGCGCTGGGCTGCGGTGGGCTCGCATGGGGACTGCGCAGGCGGAAGACAGCGGAGCCCGTACGCAGTGGCGCAGCCTCCGAAGGGCCCTTCGTCAAAGCGTAACCGTGGGGGCTGACATGCGCGCGAGACGCGCCGGGCCTCGGCCCCATGCTGTACCCCTCCTGGCCGACGCGGTCCTCCAAACCTGTCCGACAGTCGGACAGGTTTTACTGGCCCGGCTGCTGCGGAGCCCGTCCTGACCACGGCCTGCTCAACTGGTCCGACAGTCGGACAGGTTCGCAGCCCGGATGTGGCGGGAGCACTCCGGGCAGCGGTCCTCCCAACTGGTCCGACAGTCGGACAGGTTTCCGTGGCGCGGATGGAGTGGGAGGAGTCCCAGCTGCGGACCTCCAAACCTGTCGGACAGTCGGACAGGTTTCCGCGGTTCGGATGTGGCGGATGCACTCAGCCGCCCCGGGGGATGCGGTCACCCAAACCTGTCCGACAGTCGGACAGGTTCGTGCTGAACGGGCCGCCGGGCGGCTCTCCGGGCGGCACCGGGTTCCCAAACCTGTCGGACAGTCGGACAGGTTCGTGCGGTGCGCCGCCGACGGGGAGTCCTCGCGGGATTCTCACCTTCTCATCCAAGGGGGCGGGCTTCGTGTCCGGGGCTTGATGTGCCGGAAGGAGCCGCCGTCGGCACGTGACCGTGGGCCTGCGCGGCCCGGGGCGCGGCATCCGGGAACGACATGGGGCCCTTCCTGGCGGAGACGTGCCAGGCGAGGGCCCCATCCATGAGACAGCGTGTGACTGGCCCTTCCAGTGGTGATGCTCCGGAAGGGCCCTTCAACTCCGTGTGACGGCTACCAGGTGTAGCCGACGGTGGCGGACGCGCGGCGGCGCTCGCCGTAGAAGCAGGCCGCCGCGGAGCTGCATGAGGACACGTAGGTCTTGTCCCCCAGGTTGGAGGCGTTGATGGCCGCGCGCCACGGGCCGCGCTCGTAGTGCACGCTCGCGTCCACCAGCGTGAAGCCCGGGACCTCCAGCGTGTTCTCCCGGTCCGCGTAGGAACTGCCCACGCCGCGCACTCCCGCTGCCGCTCCGAAGCCTCGCAGCGCACCGTCCTGGAACGTGTAGTCCAGCCACAGCGACGCCAGCACCTCCGGCACTCCCACCGGACGCTTGCCCAGCTCCAGGTCCGCGCCTTCCGTGATCTCCAGCGAGTACAGCGACGCGGAGCCAATCAGGCTCAGCCCGTGAATCAGCGTGGCGTTGGCCTCCACCTCGAAGCCGCGCGAGCGGACCTCGCCAATCTGCAGCTGGTTGAAGGCACCATCCGTCGTCACGAAGTTCTGGCGCTTCAGCTCGAACAGCGACAGGCCCACCAGCACCGGGAGCGCGTCCGGCTGGTACTTCACACCCGCCTCCACCTGCTGGCCCTTCTCCGGCTCGAACACCGAGCCGTCCGACTTCGTCCCGGCCACCGGGTTGAACGACTTCGAGAAGCTGACGTACGGCGCGAGGCCGAAGTCGAACCGGTAGAGCAGGCCCGCACGGCCACTGAAGGCGCTCTCGCTGCCGTCGTAGCTGGACGTGGGCGCAAGCTCGTTGTCCACGTCCATGCCCACCCAGTCATGGCGCCCGCTCAGCGTCAGGCTCAGCCGGTCCGCGAAGCGCAGCTGGTCCTGGAGGTAGACGCCCAGCTGGTCCTGCGTGGAGCGGTTCAGCGTGTAGCGCGACTCCGTGGGCGAGTAGTCGCCGCGCACGGGGTTCAGCAGGTCCAGCGGCGCTCCTGCCTCGTAGCCCTGCTCGTCGTCCAGGCGGTAGTTCTTGAAGTCCACGCCCGCCAGCACCGTGTGGCGCACGGGGCCGGTGCTGAAGCGCGCCTCGCCCTGGGTGTCCACCGTGAAGAGGTTCGCGCGCGGCCGGGTGACGAAGTTGCCTCGGGAGAGCTGCGCGTCCGCCGGCTCGCCCGCGTAGCCCACGCCGTAGAGCGTCTGGAAGTCCAGGTCCAGGTGCGCGAAGCGCAGGTTCTGCCGCAGCGTGAAGGTGTCGTTGAAGCGGTGGGAGAACTCGTAGCCCGCCCAGGACTGGTTGCGCTGGAAGTGGTCCAGGCTCTTGTCGCTGGTGAAGAGGTCCGTGGGGATGCGGCCATAGGGTGCGTCCACCACGGTGCCCACGTAGGGCAGGAAGTTCTGTCCCTGCGTGCGGTCCGCCAGGAAGCTGCCGTGCAGCGTCAGCGACGTGCGCTCCGACGGCGCCCAGGTGAGGGCCGGCGCGATGAACAGCCGGTTGTTGTCCGTGTCCTCCACCTGCGTGCCGCCGCCGCGCGCCAGCGCCGTCACCCGGTAGCGCCAGTGGTTCCCCGAGTCGATGGCGCCGCCCAGGTCCACGCCCACGTAGCCGTTGGCGAACGTGTTGCCACCCACCTCCACGTGCCGCACGGGGCTCTCCACGGGCGGGCGCTTGCCCGTCATGTTGAGCAGTCCGCCCGGAGACGTGCCGCCGTACAGCACGGAGGAGGGGCCGCGTACGGCCTCCACGCGCTCCAGGCCGAAGGTCTCCAGGCGCCAGGTGGCGAAGCTGCTGGAGTAGAGCTGGAGCCCGTCCAGGAAGTAGCCGCCCTCCTGCGACGTGAAGCCGCGAATCAGGAACCAGTCGTTGCGCGGATCCGCGCCGAACGTGTCCGAGCGCACGCCCGGCGTGTAGCGCGTGGCCTCCGTCACGGACTGCGCCTGCTGCGCGTCCATCTGCGCCCGGCCCACCACGGACACCGACTGCGGCGTGTCGAGCAGCGCCGCGTCCGTCTTCGTGCCGCTGGCGCTGCGGCGCGCGGTGTAGCCCTTCACCGGGCCCCGGGCGCGCTCGCTGTCCACCGTCACCGTCGGCAGGACGTAGAGCTCGTCATCCCTCGGGTCCTGCGCGGGAGCGGCAGGCTGCGCGGGCGCGGGGGACTCCGGAGCCGGGGACTCCTGGGGCGCCGCGGGCTCCTGCGCCAGGGCAGGGGAGGCGAGGACGGCGAACGAGGCGCCAAGCAGCACCCCCGGGACGAGGCGGCGCGGACGGCTTCGATTCTGGATGGGCATGTTGAGAATGATTTGCGAAGTCAGAGGGGCGCCCATCGCGTAACACGCGCCCCCTGACGCGGCAAGCCGGGAGTCACCCGGGAGGCGCCCACGCCCTCCCGGTCCTCCCGGCTCCACACCGGATGTCTGCATTCAAAGCCCCGGGGAGGTGACTCCCCGGAGCTGTCCTTCCCTGTGCTCCGGAGGTCCGGGGCTCAGGCGCGCTCGACGCGGAGCTTCGCGGGCAGGCCGTTGAGGCTGGCCTCTTCCTCGGTGCCGGTGAGGCCCTGGGGGCCCACGTGGATTTCGGCGGCCAGCGTCTCGCGGGCAATCTCCTCGCGGGCCGCGTCGACGACGCGCTTCACGCGGTCATCGCCGTCCACCCACAGGCGGATGCGGTCGGTGTAGCCCAGGTTCATGTCCTTGCGGCTGCCCTGCACGCGCGCCAGCAGCTCGCGCACCAGGCCTTCGTCCACCAGGGCCTCGGTGAGCTGCGTGTGCATCACGACCACGCCCACGTTCCCGCCCGCGGCGGCGTAGCCCGGCTGCGCCTCCACCAGCGTCTCCAGCTCCTCGGCGGGGAAGACCATGTCCTCGCCGCCCACGTTCAGGGCCACCTTGCCCGTCTGGAGCAGTTCCTGGTGCAGCGCGCGGCCATCACCGGAGTCGAACGCCTTGCGCACCGGCGCGAGCTTGGGGCCCAGCCGGCTCCCCATGGCGCGCAGGTTGGGGCGCACGCGGTAGCGCACCACGTCCGCCTCCGGGCTGCCCGGCTCCACCAGCTTCACGGTGTGCACGTTCAGCTCGTCGGAGATGAGCGCCTGGTACACCGCCACGCGCTCCGTCAGCTCGCGGCGCGACAGGATGACGTCCGCGCGCGACAGCGGCTGGCGCACCTTGAGCCGGTTGTCCGTGCGGACCTTGAGGCCCAGCGACACCAGCTCGCGCACCGCGCCCATCTCCGCGGCCAGCCCCTCGTCGATGAGGCTCGCGTCCACGTCCGGGAAGCGCGCCAGGTGCACGCTCTCCGGCTGCGACGCGCCCCACGGCTTGCCCACCAGGTTGCCCCACATCTCGTCCGCGAAGAACGGGATGAAGGGCGCGGACAGCGCGGTGATGGTCGTCAGCGCCTCGTAGAGCGTGAAGTACGCGTCCTGCTTGTCCTGCTCGAAGCCCGGCGCCCAGAAGCGCTCGCGGCTGCGGCGCAGGTACCAGTTGGACAGCGCGTCCACCAGCGCCACCATCCGCTGGGCCGCGTCGTAGACCTGGTACGTGTCCAGCGCCCTGGCCACGTCGCGCAGGGTGAGCTGCACCTCGGAGAGGATCCACCGGTCCAGCACCGGCCGGGCCTTCACCTCGCGCCAGCCCTGGCTCTTGCGGATGGCCAGCCACGGGGCCTCCGTGGAGCCCGCGTTGCCCTTCGCCGGGTGGAACCCGTCGATGTTCGCGTAGATGGTGAAGAACGAGTAGACGTTGCGCAGCTTGACCTGGAAGTCCTTCTGCAACAGCCGCACGTTCGCCAGCGAGTGGCGCGTGTTGGACCAGGTGGGGCTGGCCGCGTAGAAGAACCACCGGAACGCGTCCGCGCCCGGCGCCTTGGTGGCGGGGTCCTTGAGCACCACGCGCTCCGTGGGCGCCAGCCGGGGCACCTCCACCGGCATCACGTCCGCGCCGCGCGCGGAGGGCTTCACGTCCAGCTGCTGCAGCTCCTGCGGCGCCAGCAGCACCACGCGGCGCTTGAGCTTCTTGTGCACCTTCACCGTCACGGTGACGGGCGCGTCCGGCCGGTCCGGGCGGAAGAGCTGCACCTTCGCGCCCTCCTGCGTGTCCAGGCCCTCCAGGTCCTCGCGCGCGATGAGCGCCACGCCGGCTTCCGCCGGGACGCCGGCCTCCGTGGCGGTGAGCACCGCGAAGTCCATGCGCACCTCGTCCAGGATGATCTCCGGCGGGGTGTAGTTGCCCTTGGACTTGGACTCCTTCTTGCCCTCCTTGTCGGAGACGTGGCCCAGCACGATGCAGCTCTTGTACGGCATGGGCCACTCGCGCTTGGGGCTCAGGCCCATGCGCTTCTGCGTCTCCTCGTCGAAGAGCAGCGTGCTGACCATCAGCAGCGAGTAGAACCAGCCGCGCGTCTGGTCGATGGCCTCGGAGATGAAGTCCGCCGGAAAGGCCCGGTTGAAGATCTCCTGCGAGCCCTGCGCGTGCGGGAAGCCCCACTGCGCGAAGGGCATGCAGCCGGAGTCGAACCACACGTCCACCACTTCGGGGACGCGCTGGAACTTCCCGCTGGCGCCGGCCTTCTCGTACGTGACCTTGTCGATCCACGGCTTGTGGACCAAGAGGTGCTCCGCGTTGGACTCGTGCGGCTTGCCGGCGAGGAACGCCTTCAGCTCCGCTTCGACCGCGGCCACGTTGTTGCCCGGCTTCTGGCGCAGCTCCGCGATGGAGGCCACGGCCTCCGTCTCACCCGTTTCCGAGTGGATCCACAGGGGCAGCGGCGTGCCCCAGTAGCGCTCGCGCGACAGGGCCCAGTCCACGTTGTTGGCGAGGAAGTCGCCGAAGCGGCCGTCCTTGATGTTCTCCGGCACCCAGTTGACCTGCTGGTTGTTCGCCTTGGCCTGCTCGATGACGGAGGTGGTGCGGATGTACCAGGCGGGGCGGGCGTACTGGATGAGGGGGTCTTCATCCGCGCGCCAGCAGAAGGGGTACTCGTGGCGGTACTGCTCCGTGTGGATGAGCAGCCCGCGCTCCTTCAGGTTGCGCTGCAGGTCCTTGTCCGCGTCCTTCACGAAGCGGCCGGCGACCAGGGGCACCTCTTCGGAGAACGTGCCGTCCGGCTTCACCGCGCAGCGCATGCCCAGCGCTTCCGGGTCCTGGAAGCGCGTGGCGTCCTTGCGGTAGGCCCGGTAGTCGTCCTCGCCAAAGGCGGGGGCCGTGTGGACGATGCCCGTGCCGCTGTCCAGCGTGACGAAGTCCGCCGGAATCACGCGCCAGCCCACCGTGTCCTGGCCGCCGTCCTTCAGGGGCAGCGTGGCGTCCGCCTCCTTCGCGAAGTACGTGTCGAAGGGCGGCGTGTAGCGCTTGCCCACGAGGTCGCTGCCCTTCTGCGTGGCCAGCACGGGCAGGTCCTTCTTCAGCTTCTTGGCCAGCTCCTCGCGCAGCGCGGCCGCGAGGATGAGCTTGCGGTCGCCCGCGTCCACCGTGACGTAGTCCACGGACGGGTTCACCGCCGCGTACATGTTGGACGGCAGCGTCCAGGGCGTCGTCGTCCAGATGAGCAGCGACGTGTCCGGAGCATCGCGCAGCGGGAAGGCCACGTAGACGCTGGGGTCGTCCACCGTCTTGTAGCCCAGGCCCACCTCCGCGGCGGACAGCGCGGTGCCGCCGCGCGGCCACCACCACACCACCTTGTGGCCCTGGTACAGCAGGCCCTTCTTGTAGAGCTCGGAGAGCGCCCACCACACGCTCTGCACGAAGCCCCGGTGGTAGGTGACGTAGGCCTCGTTGAGGTCCACCCAGAAGCCGATGCGCTGGGTCAGCCGCTCCCACTCGGAGGTGTAGCGGAACACGGACTCGATGCAGCGCTCCGTGAAGGGCTCCACGCCGTACTTCTCAATCTCCGCCTTGCCGTGGATGCGGAGCTCCTTCTCCACCTCCACCTCCACCGGCAGGCCGTGCGTGTCCCAGCCCGCCTTGCGCGGCACGTAGTGGCCCCGCATGGTCTGGTAGCGCGGGAACAGGTCCTTGATGACGCGCGTGAGGACGTGGCCGTTGTGGGGCAGGCCGTTCGCGGTGGGCGGGCCTTCGTAGAAGACGAAGGAGGGCTTGCCTTCGTTCGCCTTGAGCGATTTCTCGAAGATGCCGCGCTCCTTCCAGAAGGCCAGGATGCGGCGCTCCTCGGCCGGGAAGTCCATCTCCACGGGGACCGCGTTGAACAGGGGCGAAGGCGTTTCAGGCATGGTGGCGTGCTTGATACCACCGGCCCGGCCCTTTGGCAGTGAATCCAGGCCCTTGCGAACCCGCCCGCACGCCGGTGGACAGATTCGCCTAGCCTGAAATCCGTGTAATTCCGGCTCGCGGGGTGGCACCCTGGCCGCTCCCCGGGCAGCCATTGGAGGACCTCCACGTGACGCACGTCCCCCCGAAGCCATCCCTCTCCTTCCTCCTGGCGGCGCTGGTGCTGTGCCTGGGCGCGGGCACCGCCAGCGCGCAGGTGTCCCGGACGCTGAGCACGCCGGGCCCCACGGCGCAGGCGCAGAAGGTCTACAACCTGCTGACGGACCTGGAGAACCACAGCCGCAACGGTGGGACGAAGCAGACCATCCTGGGGCAGCACTGCGAGGCCCAGAAGGAGGCCTACGCGGGTGAGTACTGGGTGAAGGTGGGGGACCTCTCCGGCCGCCGCCCGGGCTTCGTGGAGTTCGACTTCGGGCCGGGCAACAACCGCAACACCTACGCGGAAGCGTACGTGGACTACGCGGTGGGCTTCGCGCGCGACCGCTTCATCTATGGCGAGGGCATCGTGGGGTTCAGCTTCCACATGTCCTATCCGGGCGCGCCGGTGAAGAGCTGGCCGAACAACTTCCGGCAGTCCTGGATGGACTACAACTGGTTCGGCCGGGTCATCAACTGGCAGGCGAACACGGCGGAGTACCAGGCGCTGCTGAGGGACTTGTCCTTCGCGGCGGACAAGCTCGCGTACCTCCAGCAGCAGGGCGTGCCGGTGCTGTTCCGTCCCTTCCACGAGATGAACAAGAAGGGGAGCGCGTCGCCGTTCTGGTGGGCGAACCAGGACCCGGCCCAGTACAAGCAGCTCTGGAACATCGCGCATGACTACCTGGTCAAGACGCGCGGCTTGAAGAACCTCGTCTTCGTCTGGTCGCCGTACGAGTGGGACGGCACCTACGGCGGCGACCCGTGGAACTACTACCCGGGCAACGACCGCGTGGACGTGGTGGCCGTGGACATCTACCACGGCAATCCCTACTTCCCGGCGCAGTTCTACACGGGGCTCGCGGGCTACAACAAACCGCGCATGGTGGCGGAGACGGACAAGCTGCCGGTGCGCTGGGGCGACAGCCGCTACGGCACGGTGTCCGAGTTGGACGCGCGCCCGTGGGCCATCTACTCCATCTGGGGTGACTCGCTCGTCTACAACCTGGGCACGACGAGCCCCAACGACTGGAACGTGTCCAGCGGCTACAAGGCCATCAAGGACACGTATGGGTATTACAGCACGTACTGGCGCGTGCTGACCGGCGGGAGCAACGCGACCTACAACTGGGGCGCGCTGCGCTGAGGGCCGCGCGTCACCAGTCCGTGGGGCGGTAGTCCTTGAAGAAGTTGCCCCAGACGCATTCGCCGGTGTTCACTGCGGTCATGATGGGGTCCACCACGCGCGCGGCCCCGTCCACGATGTCCAGCGGGGGCTGGAAGTCCAGCTCCAGCGTCTTGCGGTCGGCGAAGCGGGCGGGGTCCTCGTCCGTCACCCAGCCGGTGTCCGCCGCGTTCATGAAGATGTTGTCGCGCGCGTAGTCCGGCGCGGACGTCAGCGTCATCATGTTCAGCGCGGCCTTGGCCATGTTGGTGTGCGGGTGCCGGTCCGTCTTCGTCCAGCGGGAGAAGCTGCCCTCCATCGCGGACACGTTGACGATGTGGCCCGGCCGCGAGCGGTCCTTGAGCATCAGCGGCTTGAGCTTCCCGCACAGGATGAAGGGCGCCACCGCGTTCACCAGGTGCACCTCCAGCATCTCCGCGGTGCGCACCTCCGACAGCTTGAGGCGCCAGGAGTTCGTGGCCCGGAGGTCCACCTGCTGGAGGTCCGCGTCCAGCCTTCCCTGCGGGAAGAGGGCGCGCGTGTCGCCCTCCTGCTCCATGGCGTAGGGCAGCAGCGATAGCGCCGCGGAGGAGTGGATGCCCAGCGCGGGGTCGCTGCTGCGCCAGGTGGCGGCGGGCAGCGACGTGTGGCCCGTGTCGCCCGAACCCAGCACGGGCCGGAGCGCGGCGACGCAGGCCTCGTGGCCCGCGAGCAGCGGGCGCAGCTGGGGGGACAGCGTGCTCACGTCGCGCAGCTCGCCGTCCAGCAGGTGCTGGTAGAAGCCCGGCGGCCGGCGCACGGTCTGCGCCGCGTTGTTGATGAGGATGTCCAGCCGCTCATGCGTCTGTTCAATGTGGCGCGCGAACAGCTCCACGCTGGGCGCGTGCCGCAGGTCCAGGCCGTGCACCTGGAGCCGGTGGGCCCAGTCCGCGAAGTCCGGCTCGCGCGCGTAGCGGTGCACCGCGTCCTGGGGGAAGCGCGTGGTGGCGATGACCGTGGCGCCCGAGCGCAGCAGCATCAGCGACGCCTGGAAGCCAATCTTCACCCGCGCGCCGGTGATGAGCGCCACCTGGCCATTCAGGTCCGCGCGCTGCGTGCGCCGGGCGTAGTTGAGGTCCCCGCACGGGATGCACATGGCGTCGTAGAAGAAGTGGACCTTGCGGAACTCCACCTTGCACACGTAGCACTTGCGCGGCACTTCGAGCAGGCGCTCCGGCGTCGCTTCCGGCGGCGGCGCGGGCAGCACGGGCAGCGTCAGCACCGGCGCCTTGCGCAGCACGCGGATCTCCGTGCTGGAGCGCACGGCGCGGTCGTTGGCGCGCAGCACGTCCTTCTTCTCCTTGCGGAGCGCGTTGACCATCCGCGACTTCGTGGCCTTGTCCGGGTGGATGAGCCGGCCCGCGGCGGCCATCAGCGCGTGGTGGTCCTCCTGGGGGAGGTGGTGCAGGAGCGCGCGGTGCTCGGCGAGCGTGCCGAGCAGCGCCGTGGCGCGGCGCACGTCCTCCACGGAGACGTCGGGGGGCAGGGCCGGGTCGGTGGCGGACGCGGGCGGGAGGTTCTCGACGGCCGGGTTCTTCACGCCCTGGTGCTTACCCTCCCGGGCGCTCCAGGGAAAGGCGCGGCTCACGCGGGCTTGGAGGGCGGGCGGCCGGGCCTCGTGTCAGCCCAGGCCCAGGCGGGGGAGCGTCACCTCGCGCACGCGGGGGATGCGGAAGCGGTAGAGGAACGCGTCCGCGAAGTAGTGCGCCAGCACCACGCCGTTGGTGGCGAGGACGCCCAGCGACCACAGCGGCTGCTGCTTCAGCAGGAACGCGGTGGCCGCGCCCTGCGTCGCCCCGTCCACCAGCGTGACGAAGGGGCTGTTGGCCACGCCCACCAGGATGATGGGGGCCATCAGGGCCAGCATCGCCGCCCACACGCGCGGGCCGCGCAGGCGAGCCGTGGCTTCCGAGGGCGTGGGCTGGAGCATCCGGCCGGTGAGGAAGAAGTACTCCAGGCCGTGGATGCCCGCGCTCAGGATGGCGCCCCACAGCGGCCACACGAGGTACACCGCCACCACCGCCACGTGCGCCAGGACGTAGACGCGCCGGGGGCCACTCTGGCCTGGGGGCTGGCCCGGAGGCCCGCGCAGCGCGAGCACCAGCTTCGCCGCGAAGACGCCCCAGACGGCGAGCAGCACCCAGGTGAGGCCATGCGGCAGGGAGCCGCCCTCCGCCTGGCCGATGTTGATCATCGGCCGCGAGCCCAGGGCGTCGGTGACGGGCAGGGCCAGCGAGCGGAGCATCATCAGCGCCAGCGCGACGGGCACGAAGTGGCGCTGGAGCGTGCGCTCGGACTCGGACAGCGGCGGGGCGCCCGCGGCGCGGGCCTTCAAGCCGTGCAGCGCCCACAGGCCCTTCACCTGCGACAGCGTGTGGTGCGCGGCCAGGACGTGGATGCCCGCGCCCAGGAGCAGCGCGAGGAGCGGGGCGTGCGCGTCCGCGTACCAGAGCAGCCCGAAGGTGAGGAGGAACACCGCCGACGAGCCGCCCACGAGCAGCCGGGACTGGGAGGGCGTGGTGTGCAGCAATTCGCGCCGGGTGCCCACCAGCAGGAAGGTGAGGATGACGTGCGTGCCGTTGAGGAAGACGTACTGCGACGTCCACCGGCCGATGACCTGGGCGAACCCCTGCGAGCCCTCGCCGGTGAGGCTCGCGAGCCAGACGGAGGCGAGGAGCAGCAGCGTGGGCAGCAGCAGGATGCTCAGGTCCGCCCGGGGCGAGAAGAGCCACAGCCCCTGGAAGCGCAGGGACGCCGGGGCTCCGGAGGCTTCAAGCGCGGGGGCGGGCAGGGTGGACATGCGCGCGGCAGTATAGACGCGGGCGGGACGGGGAGGCTCCAGCGGGCCTCCTTCCATGGCCAGCGGGCGGGGAGGCTCAGGGCGCTCCCACGTCACGGAGGGGTCACGACGACTTCTTGAAGGTCTGGCTCCAGGTGGGGGCCACCTTCTCGATGAGCGCCACCAGCTCCGGCGGGATGTCGCCGGTGCCCGTGAGGGGGCGGACCTCCATCACGTCGTCGTTGCCCATCCCGCCCGGATAGCGGCGGGCCCACGCGATGGCTTCCTCCTTCGACGCCACCTCCAGCACGTAGAAGCCGCCGATGAGCTCCTTCGTCTCCGCGTAGGGGCCGTCCTTCACGGTGGACTTCCCGTCCTTGAAGACGACGTGCGCGCCCGGGGAGGGACTGAGGCCCTCGGAGGCGATGAGCACGCCGGCCTTGTGCATCTCCTCGTTGAACTTCATCTGCGCGATGAAGACGGCCTCGTCGAACGGGGCGTCCGAGTGCGTGGGCTCGATGGTGGACGGGCGGGGGATGAGCATGAAGCGCATGGGACTCCTGGGGAAGGTGTGGCTCCATCCGCACGACGAACGGCCGCGCGGCGGATCGACACGGGACTTCAGGGACGGGTCACTTCTTCAGGACCGGGGCGCGGAGGTCCTCGGGCGCCGGGATTGGGACTGGGGTCGGTTTCCCTGTCCTGACCGGGGCGCTGGGTTCCTCCGCGGGCCGGATGATGACCTTGGTCGGTCCGTCGATCACGTCGCGGGTGACGCCCCGTGTCTTCAACGCCACCAGGTCATCCGTCAGGTGTCCTTCACGGCTGAAGCCAAAGATGTTCCGGGTGCCCTTCTCGTTCGTGAAGACGGCCTTCTTGACGTCCGTCTTCGCGAGCTGCGCGTTGATGCGCCGGAGGAAGTCCGTCAGGTCCCTGGCGATGACATGGTGCACGTATTCGCGGGTGCCGAAGTTGATGATCTGCCCCTTTTGTCCCTTCGGCCCGGGCGCGAAGTCGTAGCCGAGGAAGTCCCCCTGGGTGTCGGTGAAGAGGGGAATCCACTGGCGGACGAGGAAGTGGTCCTGGACCGTTCCCGGTTTGAAGGAACGGGTCTGCCAGTCCGCGTCCGCGAGCCCCTCGATTCCGGGGAGCACGTCCTGCTTCCAGAAGAAGGAGATCTGCTGGAGGGAGAGGAAGGAGTGTCCCAGCATGCTTCCTTCGTCGCCGAAGGGGTCCTGCTCACCGTTGTTCTCCAGGTAGAGCTGCTTGAAGTCCTCGGGCAGCTTGACGCCCAGCTCGGCCTCCAGTGCCTGGATTTGCGCGAGGGTGGCGGGGCCGTTGAGCTGCGCGTGGTACGCCGGAACGTTGCGCCGCAGCCAGGCCTTGTACTTCCGCCACTCCTGGAGGACCGCGGGGACCTGCTTGCCTTGCGCGACGGTCGTCCGGGTGGACTCCGGCGCGGGCTGGGCCTGGACGCGGCCCACGGCGCTCAGCGAGAGCAGCAGCGTGGTTACAAGAAGCAGGGAGCGTGGGCTCAGGACCGTCATGGGCATGGGGACCTCAGGAGGCGGGACTCCTGAAGCATACCCTCCGGGCTCAGCGCTGGTTGGCCATGGCCACGGCATCCGCGCCCGCGGGTAGGCGGAGTGGAGCCGACGGGTCGTTCACCGCGCGCCAGATGACCTCCGCCACGTCCTGCGACCGGGTGACCGGTCCCGAGGCATGCGCCGTCCTCTGCTCGAAGATGCCCCGCACGAAGCCGGCGTACGCCTCCGGGACGGTGACGCCCTGGTCCTGCATCCGGGCCTGTGCGTTCTGCCCGAAGGGCGTCTCCGGGGACCGTCCCGGAATCACCAGGCTCACCCGCACATTGAAGGGCTGGAGCTCCAGCGCGAGCGATTCCGTGAATGCGTTGAGCGCCGCCTTGCTCGCGGTGTAGACGGCGAGCAGCGGGAGCGGCTTGAACGTCGTGCCCGACGAGACGTTCACGATGACCCCCGCCTTCCGCTGCCGGAATCCGGGCAGGAACGCCTGCGTCACCGCCATCACGCCGAAGGTGTTCGTCTCGAAGATGCCGCGAACCGTCTCCATCGAGGTGCCTTCGAAGACGCCCATCAGGCCGACGCCCGCGTTGTTGACCAGCACGTCGATGGGGCCGGCGGACTCCACCAGCTCGCGGATGCTGTGTGGCTGGGTGACGTCGAGCGGGAGCACGCGCAGGTGCTCGGAGCGGGGCAGCACGTCCTCGCGCGGCGTGCGCATCGTGGCGATGACCTTCCAGCCACGCTCGAGGAAGGAGCGGGCGGTGTCGAGGCCGAAGCCGGATGAGCAGCCGGTGATCAGGATCGTCTTCATGGTGTCTCCTGGGAGGTGACTTCGGTGACGGATATACGGAGCGGGATCCGGACCTGCTACAACAGGGAGTCCAGATTTCATTCGCAGGAGTCCGGCCATGGTGGATCCCCTCGCGCAAGTGGTCACGCTGCTCCAGCCGGGCGCGCCGTTCTCGAAGCTCGTCAGCGCGGCGGGCCGCTGGAGGGTGCGGCGCGCGGAAGCGGGGCGGCCCTTCTACTGCGCGGTCCTCATGGGACGGATGCGCCTGGCCATCGACGGACGCGAGCCGGTCATCCTCGAGAAGGGGGACTTCGTCCTGATCCCCGCGGCGTTCGACTTCACGACGACGAGCGTCGAGCCGCCGAAGGGGAAGCACGAGACGCCTCGCATCGTCTTGCCCGATGGTGAAATCAGGAACGGCGATCACCATGGCCCGCCGGACGTCCGGCTGATGGTGGGGTACTGCGTCTTCGCCTCTCCGGACGCGAGCCTGCTCGTGTCGCTCCTGCCCCAGTTCGTGCACATCCGCGGCGAGCAGCGGCTCTCCACCCTCGTGGAGCTCCTGCGGGAGGAGTCGCGCGAACGGCGGCCCGCGCGCGAGGTCATCCTCGCCCGCCTCATGGAGGTGCTCCTCATCGAAGCGCTCCGCTCCACGGCGGGCACCGCCGCGTCGCCGGGCCTGCTGCGTGGGCTCGCCGATGAGCGCCTGGCCGTCGCCATCCGCCGGATGCACGAGCACCCGACCCGGGCGTGGACCGTGGCGCAGCTGGCGAAGGAGGCCGCGCTGTCCCGTTCGACGTTCTTCGAGCGCTTCAGCCGCGCGGTGGGCGTCGCCCCGATGGAGTACCTGCTCGGCTGGCGCATGGCCCTGGCGAAGGACCTGCTGCGGCGCAAGACGGAGATCACCGTCGCCGAGGTCGCGGAGCAGGTCGGCTACAGCTCCGCGAGCACCTTCAGCGTGGCCTTCACCCGCCACGTCGGACGGCCGCCCACGCATTACGCGCGGGCGCAGGTGGCGCCGTGATACCCGACCGACATGGCGGGCAACCGGGCGGCCGGGCCCCGGGCGGACACCCTGGAGGGACGCCGGACGCGGCCCCATGGGTCGGACCCGGGTGGTAGAGCTGTCCCGCCATGGATGATCCAACCGACAGGGACACGGAGCGCCGCCGGGAGCCTCGCAAGCCGAAGCCGCCCCGGAAGGTGTCGCCGCGCTACCTGGAGAACGCGGCGCTGCACTACCTCAAGCGCTACGCGGCCACGGTGAGCCAGCTCAAGCGCGTGCTGATGCGCCGGGTGGACCGCTCCGTGAAGTTCCACGGCGGCGACCGCGCGGAGGCCGTGGGCTGGGTGGACGCGCTGGCGGAGAAGCTCATCCGCAACGGCCTCATCAACGACCGGACCTACGCGGAGACGCGCGTGCACTCGCTGCGCGCGTCCGGCCGCAGCGCGCGCGTCATCACCCAGAAGCTGCGCATGAAGGGCGTGGCGCCGGAGCTGGTGCAGGAGAAGCTGGCGGAGGCCACGCAGGACGTCTCCGAGGACGCCGCCGCCCGCATCTGGGCGCGCAAGAAGCGGCTGGGCCCCTTCCGGCGCGACCTCAGCACGCGCGCGGAGCACCGCCAGAAGGACCTGGCGGCGCTGGCTCGCGCGGGCTTCTCCTTCGCCATCGCGAAGCGCGTCATCGACGGGTCGGCGGAAGACCTGCCGCCCCGCGACTGAAGCGCCCCGGAAGAAACACAACGGCCCGGCACCTTCCCCGAAGGCACCGGGCCGCGAAGGCCTGCTGTCTGGCTTTGACTACTCCTGGAGGTGCGTGACGGTCAGCGCCGGGTCGGCGGCGATCTCCGCCTCCGTGTAGCGCCGGTCCACCCACTGCTTCTGGGAGAACATCGCCGTCTGGTCCGCGAACCAGGGCGAGGCCGGGTTCGAGGACTGGGAGTAGGTGAGCACGGACTTCGCCACGGGCCCCGCGTCCGTGAAGGACACGGCCATGACGAAGCTGGAGCCCAGGATGGGCTCATAGGTGCCGTCCGGAGCAATCTGGTTGGCGATCTGGTTGAAGCAGCCCTCGTCGTGGCTGCAGCCGTGCACCGGGTAGAAGACGCCGTTCTTGCGCTTGCCCTGCACGGAGCCCGTCGCCGCATCCAGCGGGATGTTGCGCTCGCGCAGCGTGCGGAGGGCGGTGCCCAGCGCCTGGGCCACCTGCGGGTTCAGCGTGTTGAGCGTGCGCGGCGTGTTGACGGGGTCGTTCGCGTTGAAGGGCACCAGGTACGGCCCGCCCGTGATGGCCACCGCGTTGAAGATGAACACGCGCCAGAGCAGCTCGCCCCGGCTGTCCACGTCGCCCTTGAGGTCCCACGCGGCCAGCACGGGGCAGGCGGGGCGCAGGTCCTCGAAGGTGAGGTCCGGCATCAGCACGTAGGGCGTGCGGCGGCACAGCGCCACCGCGGCGTCGCGCAGCAGCTCTCCGGAGTAGTTGCGGTTGTTGAACATCACCGTCTGGAGCTGCTCCAGCGTGAAGCCCTGGCCCTCCAGGCCGTCCGTGCCCGCCAGGCGGCCCTGCACCATCTTCAGGCCCAGGCGCGTGCGCAGGCTGCGCTGGTTCTTCTCACCGCCCAGGATGCGCGGGAAGCCGGTGAGCGGCTGGGCGGGGTTGGGCAGCCAGTAGCTGTCGTTGGAGTTGGTGACGTAGTCGGCGCGCTGCAGGCGCGGCAGGCTCCCGGGGCCGAAGATGCCCGGCTCCACCGCGTCCGCGTCGGTGCCCAGGGCGCAGTCGGAGCGCGAGCCGTCCAGCACCGGCAGCCCCGCGGACTGGAGCACCAGCAGCGGGATGGGGGACAGCACGCAGCGCAAGAGCTTCGCGTCGGTGACGTGCGGCACCACGCTCATGTCCGCGTAGTACGCGCGGCCCTGCGCGTCCGCGGCGAGGGTGTTCACCCACGGGATGCCCTGCCAGGTGTCCTGCGCCGTGCGCAGCTCGTCCACGTTCGCCGCGCGGTCCATGGCGAAGAAGGCGTCCAGCAGGCGCAGGTTGCTGGCGTTGGCGTCGTGGAACGCGTAGCCGGTGAGGCCGTTCCACGTCATCAGGCCGGCGGGGTACTCCAGCATGGGGCCCAGGTGCGAGCGGTAGAAGGTGTGCTGGCGCGGCGTGAGCGTCCCGTCCGCCTCCTTCGCCTGCACCGTCACGGTGCGGGTGGTCATCTCGCGGATCTGCCCGTCGTACAGGTACTTCGTGGGCGCGCCCGGGATGAGCTTCAGCTCGAACGGGGTGAAGCGGTACGCGGTGGAGACGGTGTGGCTCCAGGCCAGCGTCTCGTTGTGGCCAATCAGGATGGCGGGCACGCCCACCAGGCTCACGCCGCTGACGTTGAGCTTGCCCGGCACGGTGAGGTGCGCCTCGTAGAAGCGCTCCGAGCCCTCCCAGGGGAAGTGCGGGTTGGCCAGCAGCATGCCCTTGCCGTTGCGCGTGGCCTGGGCACCCAGGCCGAAGGCGTTGCTGCCCAGGCCCAGCGACTCGGAGCTCGGGAAGACGTTGCGGTCCAGCGACGCGGGCACGGGCAGCGGCAGCGGCAGCGTGCCGTCCGGCAGGAGGGACGGCGGCTTCGCGTCCACCAGCGCGTCCAGGAAGTACAGCGAGCTGGCGAAGAGGCTGAGCTGGTAGTAGCGCAGGTACAGGTCGCGCTCGGTGATGGGGCGCACCCAGGCGGCGCCCCGGCAGCGCGGGTCCGGCAGCCCGTCCACGCCGGTCTCCGTCAGGTAGCGGTTGATGCCCGCCGCGTAGCCGCGCACCAGCTCGCGCGCGTCCTGGGAGGGGCCCAGGGGCGGCGGCTTCGCCAGCAGCGCGTCCACCGTGCCGTCGTCGATGATGGCCTGGTAGAAGAAGTCGCTCTTGAGGTTGTTGTACTGGCTGCCCAGGGCCGCCAGGTACGTGCCGTCCGGCCCGAAGTAGCGCGCGCGCTGCGCGTTCACGGTCACCAGCGCGTCCATCAGCGCGCAGAAGTTGTCCTGCGCGAACGCGTAGCCGTAGCCATAGCCCACGCCCGCGAAGTCATCCGCCAGCACGTGGGGGATGCCGTGCGCCGTCCTGCGCACGGTGGCGGAGAGGCTGCCCGCCGCCAGCTTCACCGACGCCTTGGGGCCCTCCGGCGCCGGGGGCGTCGCCGCGCGCGGCTCACACGCCGAGGCGCACAGCAGCGCCACCAGCGGCAGCAGCCGGGCGCCGCCAGTCCTTCCGTTACGTCCATCCATTCGAGGGGTTCCTTTCACGGTGGGGAGAAATTCCCTTCTAATTGTAGAAACGCATGATTCCTGGATCGCCCCATCGCGGGCCGCGCGGAATTCCGTGTTTACGTGTATGGCTTGGGGCCGGGAGCCCGGGGTGCCGGCCATGGCGCGCGGGCCCGGTGATTCACGAAAGGAAACCAGCACATGAAACGGATGTTCGCGGGCGCGCTCGTCGTCGCGGCGTTGGGGACCCTGGGGTGCGGTGGGGCGAAGGCCTCCGGGCCGGGCGCGGAGGCGGGTGCAGGCACGGCGCGGCGGTCGGTGGAGGACCTGCGCGCGGGACTGCGGGCGGCGGACCAGTCCCTGTCGGACGCGGCGGAGAAGTCCGGCTCGGCGCAGGCGTTCGCGGACTTCGTCGCGGACGACGCGGTGCTGCTGGTGGACGGCGCGTATGCGCAGAAGGGCCGGGAGGCCATCCGCGCGTGGCTCGCCGCGCACCCGCTGGAGGCGGAGGGCAAGGTGCGCTGGACGCCCGTGCGCTGGGACGTCAGCGCGGACGGGACGCTGGGGTACTCGGTGGGCAACACGTCCGTGGAGTCGGGCGGCACGTCGGTGCGGCCGTCCGGGCGCTACATCACCGCGTGGAAGCGTCAGCCGGACGGGCAGTGGCGCGTGGTGGCGGCGGTGCACAACGCCTCCAAGACGGCGATGACGCCGCCCGCGGGCTTCACGCCTTCATCCACGCTGCCGGCCCCGGCGCCGCGCGCGATGGCGCCCGAGCAGGTGCTGGAGGAGGCGAAGGCCGCCGACCGCGCGTTCGCCGCGCAGTCCGCGTCCGAAGGCATGGGCAAGGCCTTCACCGCCTACGCCGCGGAGGACGCGGTGATGCCGCTCGGGTCCGCCGGCCTCTTCGGCCATGACGCCGTCGCGAAGGCGTACGCGCCGTTCACGCTCGACAAAATCGACCTGCGCTGGGAGCCGGTGCTGGGGGACGCGGCGGGCTCCGGCGACCTCGCGTTCACGGTGGGCCGCGCCATCGCCACCGGCAGGAACGAGCAGGGCCAGCCGGAGGTGGACCACGTGAAGTACCTCACCATCTGGCGCCGGCAGGCCGACGGCCAGTGGCGCTACGTCACCGACGGCGGCAACTCCAGCCCCGGTCCCCAGGGGCCGTGACACATGTCTCACGAGGGGCCTGTCCGGCCGTGGCTGGCCCCTCGCCGGGAATGTCTCAGCAATATTCCGTCAATAGCTGAAATAGCTGTTTAGTCTTGTATTCCGGATTGGTGCGCCGCATGAAGGAAGCTCCCCCGTGATGAGGAGCTCCCCCTTCATGCGTTCCCTCCGCTTCCTGCGTCGGCTGTCGCTTCCGGTCGTGCCGCTGCTCGTGCTCGCGGCCTGCGGTCCCTCCGAGCCCGTCACCTCGGAGCCTCTCGCGCTCACCGCGCAGGAGGCCGCGCTCACCGAGCTGCTCACCAATGGGACGTTCAGCTCCGGCACGACGGCGCCGTGGTGGAACAACGCCAGCACGCAGTCGTCCGTGGAGAGCGGAAGGTGGCGCGTGGACGTGGCGGCGAACACGGCCAACCCGTGGGACGCCATCGTCGGGCAGAGCGGCCTGACGCTCACCGCGGGGAAGACGTACACGCTGGCGTTCACCGCCACCGCCACGGCCACCATCACCGCGCGCGCCACCGTGCAGCAGGAGGTGGCGCCGTACGCGTCCACGCTCACGCAGTCCTTCACGCTGGACGGCACGTCGCGCCGGTTCTCCTTCCCCTTCACGTCGGCGTTCTCGTCGGGCCAGGGACAGGTGACGTTCCAGCTGGGTGGCCGCGCCAACGCCGTCACCGTGCGGCTGGATGACGTCTCGCTCACCACGGAGAGCGGCACGGGCTCCGGCCCGGTGGCGATGACGAGCGGCTTCTACGTGGACCCCAACTCCAACCCCGCGGTGTGGGTTCGCAACAACGGCGGCGACGGCCGCGCTTCGCGCATCAACGCGTCCATCGCCACGAAGCCGATGGCCCGCTGGTTTGGCAACTGGAACAGCAACATCTCCCAGGATGTGTCCAGCTTCGTGGCCGCGGCGGACGCGGCGGACAAGCTGCCGGTGCTGGTGGCCTACAACATCCCCGGCCGTGACTGCGGCAGCCACTCCGGCGGTGGGGCCGGCAGCGCGGACGCGTACCGCACGTGGATTTCCGCCTTCGCGGCGGCCATCGGCAACCGGCCCGCGGTGGTCATCGTGGAGCCGGATGGCGTCGCGCAGCTCGACTGCCTCCCCAACGACACGGAGCGCGCCACGCGCCTGAGCCTGCTGCGCTACGCCTCCGAGCAGCTGCGCGACCGCGCGCCCAACACCTGGACGTACCTGGACGGCGGCAACGCGAGCTGGATCGCCGCCGACACCATGGCGCAGCGCCTGGAGTCCGCGGGCGTGCGCAACGTGCGCGGCTTCTCCCTCAACGTCTCCAACTTCTACCCCACCGCGCAGTCCACCACGTACGGCAACGCGGTGAACGCCGCGCTGAACAGCCGCTACGGCTACACGCGGCAGTACGTCGTGGACACCAGCCGAAACGGCAACGGCTCCAACGGCGAGTGGTGCAACCCCGGGGGCCGCAAGCTGGGTGTCCCCTCGCAGACGGGCGGCGGCGCGGAGCTGCTCCTGTGGGTGAAGACGCCGGGAGACTCGGATGGCCAGTGCGGCATCGCCCCGGGCACGCCCGCCGGACAGTTCAATCCGGACCTGGCCACCCGCCTCATCGACGGGACCTGATGGCCGCACGCCCCCGTTTCCAAAAGGAACCGACGACATGAGCCTCGAGCAACGATGGCTGCGCACCCTGGTGCTGGGTGTTGTGGTGGTGGTGGGCGGCGCGGCCTGCGGGCCGGAAGGCGCGACGGATGAGGCGCTGGCCCAGGTGGAGGCGGAGGCCACGGCGCTGCCCACGGCGGGCGGCGGCATCTTCATCACGGCCGCGGAGTTGACGCGCGCGAGGACGCGGGCCACCGCCACGACGGAGCCCTACGCGGAGAACGCCCGCATCCTGAAGGGCCGCGCGGACGCGGCGCTGACGGCGACGCCCAGGCCGTTCCGGATGACGGACGTCTCCACCATCACCTACCACTGGTGCTCGCCGGACACGGACGGCATCGACAACTCGCTGGCGGACGCGACGGGCAGGTTCACGGATGACGCGGACCGGATGCGCACGCTGGCGCTCCAGTACGCCGTCGGCGGGGACACGAAGTACGCGGCGCGCGCGGCGTTGTTCCTGAAGACGTGGGCGTCGCAGCACACGCCGGTCAACATGCACGACCTGCACGTGGACTACGCGGCGGCGAAGCTGGACGGCCAGACGCAGGACTACTGCTCCAACCGACCGTGGAACTTCGCGCTGGACGGCGTGTTCCAGGCGTACGGCCTCATCAATGCCAGCGACGCGTACGTGCTGCTCAAGCGCAACGGCTACGCGCTCCCCGCCGCGGACGACACGGCCGTGCGCGAGTGGCTGCGCAAGACGGCGGAGGCGGTCAACTCCAGCTTCCAGGCCTGGACGCGCTGGGCGGACGCGCACCCCACCTCCAGCGCCTTCACCCGCTACCGCTCCGACAACCACCTCAGCTGGGGGCTGGCGGGCCTGATGGCCGCGTCCGTGGCGCTGCAGGACAATGCGCTCGCGGGCTACGTGATGGATGGCACGGCGTGGACGGACCGCCGCAACGGCGCGTACGCGAACCCGTCCTACATCAAGGAAGTCATCAACCGTGCCATCGAGTCCGGCACGGGCACCGCCAACGAGGGCCGCGTCTACGAGGAGAAGATCCTCCGGGAGCCGCCCATTGGCTACTCACTCTTCCACCTGTGGGCCATGTCGCTCATCGCGCGCAGCGCGGAGGTGAACTACGCGCGGCCGGGTTTCTGGGACTACGCGGGCGCGGGCGGGGGCAGCATCCACAAGGCGTACACGCGCTACGCGGCCTTCATCCTGGGCGAGCGCGCCTCGCCCCAGGCCTCGGAAGGCCCGCCGAAGGACTACCGATGGCTGTACGAGCTGGGCTTCACGAAGTGGCGGGAGGCGCGGCTGAAGAGCGTCATCCAGGTGGGCACGCGCAACCAGTACATCCTCCAGAGCATCGGCCCCGTCACGCTGGTGGTGGGCGAGACGCTCTGAACAGGCCGCCAGGCGTTCGGTGGCTTATCCGACGCGAAATCGCGGCTCAGGCGGAGGTATCCAGGCGCTATCCATCAGGGAAGAGCCGCGGCTTCATGGCGGCAGAAGGTGCGAAGGTCTGTCGCCGCTCACGAATCAGAGGGGGCTGGGGCGCCAGGCCATGGAGGAATCTGTTGCGCGCAGCTCGCTGGCCTGGGGGCTTCGGTGTCGTGGAGCGGTCCGCCACCTTCGTGTATCGCCCCGTGGGGCGGGCAGTAGAGACGGGTGGATGGATCCTCGGGTTGGAGATCACCCGCCGCGGAGGAAGCGTGCCCATGGGTTACGTCCCGAGTGCATTCCCCGCCGGACTCGCAGGGAATGCGCTCCGGGGCGGCTGGAAACAGCGGCGCCCTGCTGTCGGACTCCATGGGGTGGAGCTGCTCATGGGAACCGGGTGCAATCCCGAGCGCCTCGTTGGCTGGTGCGATGCGGTCGGGGCCACGCTCCTCGACGCAGGGCCGCACCTCAATCGCCTCGTCCTGCTCAGGGGCTGACGTTGGGGCTTCGAGGAGGCCCTCCTGGGCGCGGTGCTCCGCAGGAGACGCATGCTCCTGGGGGACGGGGGCGAAGGCGTCCAGCACGCGCTCATCGCAAGCCTTCAGTAACGCCGGCAGCTGGTGCTGAAGTGCCTGCGCGTCGCGCTCGCTCAGGGCGTGCATCGCGCACAGGGCCCACTGGCGCAGGGATTCGCCGCCCATGAAGGACAGCAGCCGGGCCGCGTTGCCTCTCAGGGCCCGTTGCAGGGACTGGATGAGGAGCACGTGCCCTGGACGTGACGCCGCCTGGGCCGCCAGCCGCAGCAACTCGAATTCCAGCTGCGCGCACCGTGCCCCGGGGGTCCAGTGCGCCGCGTCCGAGAGCCTGTAGCAGGTGTCCTCCAGCAGGCTCACGTCCCGCTCGGAGGCACTCGCGCAGCAGTCCGCCAGGAGCTCCACCAGCACCTGCCGCTTGAGGCTGAAGAAGCCCTCCAGCAGCCGCCGGCATTCCTCGGAGCGCTTGTCATGCAGCGCCAGGCCCAGGTTCTCCAGCGTCAGCGACTCATCCAACGCCACCGCACGCGTCACACGGCCGGGACGCTGCACCACCAGGCCTCGCGCCGCCAGCCGCCGCAGCGCTTCGCGCACCGTGCCCCGGCTCACCCCATAGCGACGCGCCAGCACCTGCTCCGAGCCAATCTGCCCGTTCCTCGGCAGTCTCCCGAGCGAAATCTCTCGCTCGAGTTGCTCCTCCACGTACGCCACGAGCCCCACCCTCACCATCACCGTCCGCCTCCTCGTCCCAGCCTCGCGCATCCAACCAGAGGGGTCTGACATGGATGTGAAGGCCCACCGTCCTCGGCGGCTGCCGGGGCGGCGCGGCCCGGGGCCATGCGGCGCGAACCTGTCCGACTGTCGGACAGGTTTGGCGAAAGCGCTCCCGGCGGGCGCCCCTGCCCGTGGCCCCACCCGGGTCTCCGCTCAGGCACACCGTCGCGGACCATCAATGCGTCCCGCGAGGCGCGCGTCCTTGCCGGCAACGCAGGCGCGGAAGGGGCAACGCGCTTCTGGCGCCCTGCCTGGCAGGCCTCGGACGTGAAAACGCCTTCCCTGGCGCGATGGCCGGGGAAGGCGTTGGGGTGGAGCAGGGGCTGCGCGTGGAGGCCTAGCTGGACTCGCTCACGCTGAGGCGCCGGCTGGCGCCGCCGTTGCCCTTGCCCAGCTGCTGGGTGTGCTCCAGGTTCGTGCGCGCCAGGGCCTCGCGCTCCTCCTTCGTGTTCGCGGAGCGGTCCTTCTTCACGGTCATCACGCCGCCGCTGTCGTGCTTCTCCTGGGCCTGGGCGATGCTCTTCTTCAGGTCGCTCGCCTTCACCCAGTAGGCGCCGTTGACGGGGTCGCGCACGCGGTAGAGGTCGTCGTCCGTGCTCTTCGTCTTGCCCGGGTTCACGCCGTCGATGGTGAGCCAGTGCAGCTCGCCGCTGTCCGGGCCCTTCTCGCCTTCCGCCAGGGTCGT
Organism: Corallococcus exercitus; assembly: GCF_042231735.1. Classification (GTDB taxonomy): domain Bacteria; phylum Myxococcota; class Myxococcia; order Myxococcales; family Myxococcaceae; genus Corallococcus; species Corallococcus exercitus_B. Next base: position 5,118,402 of record NZ_CP102577.1, on the reverse strand, counting down.
GTTGAGCAGCGCGTTGGAGTCCACCAGCGCCAGCGCCATCTGCCCCTTCTTCAGGGCCCCGCTCAGCGCGTCCGTGTTGCACTCGTCGAAGCCGTTGGTGACCTTGATGCCCATGGAGCCCAGCATGGCGCCCATCTCATCCGGGGTCGCGCCGTCATCCAGGTTCACCTGCACGCGGTCCTTCACGCCCGCCGTCTCCGACGTGGCCAGCGTGTCCGCCTTGTTGCGCACCTTCTCCCGGGCCTCCTGCTGCGTCAGCGGGGCCGCCTCCTCCGCGCTGGACTGCTCCAGGTAGGTGAGGGTGGCCTCCGCGCAGCCCTTCTTGCTCGTCTGCGCGACGGTCGTCTGGGGCGCGTTCCAGCCCTCCTCCTTCTGGGCCTGCGTCGCCTCGTTGGCGGGGACCGCGCTGGCGGCGGGGTCCGTGCCCGGAGGCGGGGGCGCGGCCAGGGAGGGCAGGCCCATCTTCTTGGCGCGCTCCTCCTCGAAGGAGTCCAGGTAGCGGCCTTCGGCGGGGTTGAGCGCCTTGGCGTCCGGCGAGTCCGGAAGGGGTTCCTTCACGGACTGGGCGGCCGCCGCCATCTCCGCGCGGGCCTGCTCCGCGGCCTGGCGGATACGGGCCATGACCGAATCGAGCTTGGAGCCAATGTTGAGGGCCACGGGCATCTCCTGTCGCTTCTGGGTCTTTTTCCTCCCGCATTATCCGCGGGAGACTTCAGAGGTTGCTTCCGGATTCCGCGATCTGACAGGAACGCGCGATTTCCGACGCAACCGGGCAGGCGTCCGGGCCGAAGACCATGAAATCCTGAACTAAGGGGTACACTGGACCCATGGCGAACCGGCATGACAGGGACGACGGGCCTTCGGCGCCTGGCTCCGCACCGCGCGTTTCGACGTCGCGGGAATCCTACGGTACGGGTAGAGGCAACGCGCCCGCGACGGGTCGGGGTGGAGCGGAGTCCTCGGCGCCGTCGCGCGGGGTGGGGGGCGAGTCGCAGCGCCTGGCCTCGCGGCAGGTGGGCCGGTTCGTTCCGCTGAAGGTGCTGGGGCAGGGCGGCATGGGGGTGGTGTACGCCGCCTATGATCCGGACCTGGACCGCAAGGTGGCGCTGAAGCTCCTGCGGGTGAAGGGCGGCCACGAGGACCTGGAGCAGGGGCGGGCGCGGCTGTTGCGCGAGGCGCAGGCCATGGCGCGCATCTCCCATCCCAACGTCATCCCCGTCTTCGAGGTGGGGCAGTGGGAGCAGCAGATCTACGTGGCGATGGCACTGGTGGACGGTGGCACGCTGCGCGACTGGACGAAGGCGAAGCCCCGGACGTGGCAGGAGCTCCTGGACAAGTACCTGGCGGCGGGCCGGGGCCTGGAGGCGGCGCACGTGGCGGGGCTGGTGCACCGCGACTTCAAGCCGGCCAACGTGCTGGTGGGCAAGGACGGGCGCGTCTACGTCACGGACTTCGGGCTGGCGCGGCCCATGGGCGAGGTGGAGGACGACGAGGACGACGGCGAGCGCACGCGGCCGGTGGGGGACGACTCGCCGCTGAACTCGCAGCTCACGCAGGCGGGGCTGGTGATGGGCACGCCCGCCTATATGTCGCCGGAGCAGTTCCGGGGCGAGCTGCTGGACTCGCGGTCGGACCAGTTCAGCTTCTGCGCGGCGCTGTACCGCGCGCTGTACGGCATCCGCCCGTTCGACCCGGACGAGCTGTCGCGGGTGGCGTCCCAGCTGCGGGCCCGGGGCGGAGCGGATGACGAGCCGGGCGTGACGGAGGCCGCGGCGGTACAGGTGCTGCCGCCGTCGCCCATCCTGGAGCCGCCGCGCGACTCGAAGGTGCCGGCCTGGGTGCGCCGCGCGCTGATGAAGGGGCTGTCGCTGGAGCCGCGCGACCGCTTCCGCTCCATGGAGGAGCTGCTGACGGTGCTGGGGCAGCGGGAGCGGCGGGCCCTGCTCCAGCGCCGCGCGGGCGCCGCGGTGGCGGCCACGGTGGTGCTGGGCGTGGCGGGCGGGGTGGCGTGGTCCCGCTCGGAGGTATGCGCGGGCGCGGCGGACCTGGTGGCGGAGCGCTGGGGGCCGGACGCGCGCGAGAAGGTGACGCAGGCGTTCCTCGCGACGAAGAGCCCGGTGGCGCAGGACATGGCGCGCCGGGTGGGCGACGTGCTGGACGGCTACGGCGTGGAGTGGGCGAAGCAGCACACCGTGGCGTGCGAGGACACGCGCGTGCGCGAGGTGCAGACGGAGGCGCTGTTGTCCCAGCGCTTCGTGTGCCTGGAGCGGCGGCGCAAGGACCTGGGCGCGCTGGTGGCCACGCTCCAGACGGCGGACGTGGCGCTGGTGGACAAGTCGCTGGACGCGGCCTACGCGCTGCCCGCGCCGGGTGACTGCGCGGACGTGGAGGCGCTGACGGAGCTGCAGCCCCGGCCGGCGGACCCCGCGAAGCGCGCGGAGCTGGAGGCGCTGGAGGGACAGCTGGCGGAGGTGAAGGCGCGCGTGGACCTGAGCCGGATGCCCAAGGCGCTGGAGCTGGCGAAGGGGGCGGAGGCGCGCGTCCTGGCCACGGGCTACCTGCCATTGGTGGCGGAGCTGCGGTTCCACCTGGGCTGGGCGCAGGCGGTGCTGGGCGACAAGGCCGCGGGCGGCGCGGTGCTGGAGCAGGCCGTCTACGACGCGGAGGCCGGCCGGGCGGACCGGCTGGCGGTGTCGGTGATGAACAAGCTGCTCTACGTGGACGGCGAGCAGGAGCAGTTCGCGCTCGCGCAGCGCTGGGGCCGGCTGGGTGAGGCGACGCTGAAGCGCGTGGGCGGCGACGCGGTGCTGGAGAGCGACCTCAAGGTGAACGGGGCCAACCTCGCGCTGATGCAGGACCGCCCGGACGAGGCGCTGAAGCTGCTGGAGCAGGCGTCGGGGCTCCTGTCGAAGGCGCTGCCGGAAGGGCACCCCAAGCGGGCGCGGGTGGCGTTCACGCTGGGGCGCACGCTGCTGGAGACGGGCAAGAGCGCGCAGGCGGTGACGGTGCTGAAGGACGCGCTCGCCCAGACGGAGAAGGCGATGGGCCCCGTGCACCTGGACACGGCTCGCCGGCATCAGGCGCTGTCCATGGCGCTGCGCGAGCAGAAGGACTTCACCGGGGCGCTGGAGCACGCGCGGGTGTCGGTGTCCCTGCACCGCACGCTGCTGGGTGCGCAGAGCGTGAAGCTGGCGGAAGCGCTGGACGAGGAGGGCATGAGCCTGCTCGCGCTCAAGCGCTACCCGGAGGCGCTGCGGGACTACGAAGAGGCGCTGAAGGTGAAGCAGGAGAAGCTGGGGCCGGACGACGAGCTGGTCTACTACTCGCTGGACGGCGTGGGGCAGGCGCTGCTGGGCCTGGGCCGCACGCGCGACGCGATTGCTCCGCTGAAGCAGGCGCTGTCGTTCAAGGACGCGCAGGAGGACTCGCTGGGCGAGTCCGGCTTCGCGCTGGCGCAGGCGCTGTGGAAGGAAGGCGAGGAGGCGGAGGCGCGAGACGTGGCGTCGCAGGCGCTCGCGCGCTTCACGTCCGCGGGCCGCACGACGCAGTCGAAGGAGGTGGAGGCCTGGCTCTCCGCCCGGCCCGCGCCTCCGGTGAGGGCCGTGCCGGTGTCCGCCACGCGCGGCGGCAAGCGGCGGCGGTAGCAGCGCTCCTGGGCCGCCGGAGGTCTCAGCACTCCGGCAGGCCGACGCTGAGGTTCGCGACCTCCAGGACGTTGACCGCGAGGCCGCCGCGCGCGGTCTCCTTGTACTTGTCCTTCATGTCGCGGCCGGTGTCGCGCATCGTCTTGATGACCTTGTCCAGGCTCACGAAGTGCCGCCCGTCGCCGGACAGCGCCATGCGCACGGCGTTGATGGCCTTCACGGACGCCATCGCGTTGCGCTCGATGCAGGGCACCTGCACCAGCCCGCCAATCGGGTCGCAGGTGAGCCCCAGGTTGTGCTCCATGGCGATCTCCGCCGCGTTCTCCACCTGCAACGGCGTGCCGCCCAGCACCTCCGCGAGCCCCCCCGCCGCCATCGAGCACGCGCTGCCCACCTCGCCCTGGCAGCCCACCTCCGCGCCGCTGATGGACGCGTTCTCCTTGTAGAGCGCCCCAATGGCGCCCGCCGTGAGGAGGAAGCGCACCACGCCGTCCGCGTTCGCCCCCGGCACGAAGCGCCAGTAGTAGTGCAGCACCGCCGGGATGATGCCCGCCGCGCCGTTGGTGGGCGCGGTGACGACGCGCCCGCCCGCCGCGTTCTCCTCGTTCACCGCGAGCGCGTACAGGTTCACCCAGTCCAGCACCGTCAGCGGGTTGGTGAGCCCGGCTTCCGGCCGGCTGAGGAGCCGCTGGTACATCGCCGCCGCGCGCCGCTCCACCTTCAGGCCGCCGGGCAGGATGCCGCTCGTGGTGCAGCCGCGCGTCACGCACGCCTGCATCACCGTCCAGATTCGCAGGAGCCCCGCGCGGATCTCCTCCTCGCTGCGCGTCGCCAGCTCGTTGCGCAGCATCACCGAGCTGATGGGCAGCCGCTCCCGCTCACAATGCTCCAGCAGCTCCGCCGCGGACTTGAAGGGCAGGGGCACGGACGCGCTCTCCGCGCGCAGCGGATCCGCGCCCGCCGTCGCCTGCTCGTCCACCACGAAGCCGCCACCCACCGAATAGTAGATGCGGCAGGCGAGCGATTCCCCGCCCTCGTCGAAGGCGCTGAAGCGCATGCCGTTGGGGTGGTAGGGCAGCACCTTGCGCTTGTGCATCACCAGGTGCTCGCCGTCCCGGAAGGGGAGCACCAGCCGCTGGAGCAGCGACACGCGCCCCTCCGCGCGCCAGTGCGCGACGATGGACGGCACCAGCTCCACGTCCACGTCCTCGGGCGTGTCGCCGCGCAGGCCCAGCAGCACCGCCTTGTCGCTGCCGTGCCCCTTGCCCGTCGCGCCCAGCGAACCGAACAGCTCCACCTTGAGCCGCGTCACGCGCTCCAGGAGCCCCGCGTCCGACAGCCCCACCACGAACGTGCGGGCCGCCCGCATGGGCCCCACCGTGTGCGAGCTGGAGGGTCCAATCCCAATCTTGAAGAGGTCGAAGACGCTGACAGGCATGGTGGCCACCATGCCATGTCCAACCCGCGCCGCCCGTGACACCCTGCTCACGACGCGCTGCATGCATCCAGTTCAAGTCATGCAGGCCGCAAGGCGAGACATCGCGCGTGCGCTTCCCCCTCCGGGCGTGGGGGAAGTTGCCATCCCAAGCATGACGCGTACGGCCTAACCGGCGGCGGGCTGCGGGCCCGTGGCGGGCTGGGGCGGCGAGGCGGGCGCCTTCGGCCGGAAGGCGAGCAGCCGCAGGCCGTTGAACACGACGAGCAGCGTGCTGCCCTCGTGGAGCACCACCGCCTGGCTGATGCGCGTGAGGCCCAGCACGGCGGCGACGACGAGCACCGCGCTCACGCCCAGGGCGATGACCAGGTTCTGCTTCATCACGGCGGTGGCGCGCCGGGACAGCTCCAGCGCGAAGGGCAGCTTCGCCAGGTCGTCGCTCATCAGCACCACGTCCGCCGTCTCCAGCGCCGCGTCGCTGCCGGCGCCGCCCATGGCCACGCCCACCGCGGCGGCGGCCAGCGCGGGCGCGTCGTTGACGCCGTCGCCCACCATGGCCACCGGGTGCGTGCGGCCCAGGTCCTTCACCGCCGTCACCTTGTCCGCGGGCATCAGCGGCGCCTTCGCCTCGTCCAGGCCCACCTGCTGCGCGATGGAGCGGGCCACGAGCGCGTTGTCGCCGGACAGCATCACCGTGCGCTCGATGCCGCCCGCCTTGAGTGCCTGCACCACCTGCCGCGCGCCGCCGCGCAGCGTGTCCGCCACGCCCAGCACGCCCAGGTAGCGGCCCGCGCGGCGCACCACCATCGTCGTCTGGCCCGCCTCCTCCAGCCGCGTCACCTCGGCGGTGACCTCCGGGGGAAGGGGCTCGCCCGCGAAGAGGGCCGTGCTGCCCACCTCCACCGCGTCGTCGCCCACCTTCGCGCGGATGCCCTGGCCGTGGATGGCCTCCAGGTCGCGGCCCACGGGGACGGTGACGCGCGCCTCGGCGGCGCCGTCCACCACTGCCTTGGCCAGCGGGTGCGCGGACAGCGCCTCCACGCCCGCCGCGGTGCCCAGCAGCTCCTCGCGCGTCACGCCCGGCGCGGCCCACGTCGTGAGCAGCCGGGGGCGGCCCACGGTGAGCGTGCCCGTCTTGTCGAAGGCGATGGCGCGGATGCCGCTCAAGAGCTCCAGGTAGATGCCGCCCTTGATGAGCACGCCGCCGCGCGCGGCCGACGCCACCGCGGAGAGCACGGCGGACGGCGTGGAGATGGCGAGCGCGCACGGCGACGCGGCCACGAGCAGCCCCACCGCGCGCAGCACCGCTTCCTTCAGCGGCGTGCCCGTCAGCACCAGCACCACCGGGAACACCAGCGCCGCCGCCATGACGAGCGGCGCCACGGTGCGCTCCAGGCGCTGGGCGAAGCGCTGCCGCTTGCCCTTCTGCGCCTCCGCCTGCGCCACCATGTCCACCACGCGCGCCAGCACGGACTCCGACGACAGGCGGGTGACCTCCACCTCCAGCGCCGCCTCGCAGTTGATGGTGCCGGAGAACACCTCGTCGCCCGGCTTGCGCGCCACCGGCATGGACTCGCCGGTGATGGCCGCCTGGTCCAGGGAGCTCTTGCCCTCGCGGATGATGCCGTCCAGCGGGACGCGGTCACCCGGGCGCACGACGATGCGCTCGCCGCGCGCCACGTCCGCCACCGGCACCTCCACCACCTCCGAGCCCCGGCGCACGCGCGCCACCTCCGGGCGCAGCTGGCTCAGCGCTTCGATGGAGCGGCGCGCCTTGTCCATGGCCCGGTGCTCCAGCGCATGGCCCGCGCTGAAGAGGAAGAGCAGGAACGCGCCCTCGAACCACGCGCCCAGCACCGCCGCGCCCACCGCCGCGACGACCATCATCGTCTCGATGTCGATGCGCAGCTGGGCGATGGACTGCACCGAGCCCCGGATGGCGAAGAAGCCGCCGCTCGCCATGGACAGCGCCCAGAGCACCGTGGCCACCAGCGGCGGCGCCAGCGCGAAGTGCTCCACCACGAAGCCCGCCGCCAGCAGCACGCCGGAGGCGACCACCAGGGGCAGCTCCAGCAGCGGCGCCAGGCCGCCGCCGTGCGCGTGGTGCGAACAGGCGTGCCCCGCCATGGGCACTTCCAGCCCGTACCCGAGCGCCTTCACCCGGGCCTCCACGTCCGGGAGCTTCAGGGCCTCCTTGTCGTATTCGATGACCAGGCGCTCGCTCGCGTAGGCGACGCTGGCGGTGAGCACGCCCTTCATCCGGGAGACGGCGTGCTCGATGACCTGGGCCGCGTCCGCGGAGTCCATCCCGCGCACGAACCAGGTGTGGTGCAGGTATCGCGCGGCCACCTGCGCCCCCGTCTTCCGGGCGAGCGTCAGCAACTGGGAGACGCTCACCAGCGACGGCTGGTAGTGGATGCACACCTCCGCGTGGCCCGCGTCACGGCGCAGGTGCACGTCGGTGATGCCGTGCTGTGACTCCAGGGCCGCCTCCAGCCGCGCGAAGCGGCCCTGGTCGTCCGTCTCTCCCGGCAGCGTGCCCTCCAAATCCAGCTGGAGCGCGACGCCGCCCCCTTCCGCCGGACGGTGCGCCGGCGGACGGATGACGCGCTGGGAGTGGGCATGCCCATGGTGGTCATGCCCGTGGTCATGGCCATGGGAGCAGGAGGGGCCGTGCACGTGGGGCTCGCCGTGCGCATGCGCGTGCCCGTGGTCATGGCCGTGATGGTCGTGGCCGTGGTGGTCATGCCCGTGGTCGTGGTTGCACCCCGGGCCGTGGACGTGGCGCTGCACGGCGTTGCCGGCGGGCTGCGCCTCCTTGAGGCCCTTGATGTTCAACGAACCGAACCGCGACCCGCTCTTCTTCTGCTCCGACATGGCTGTTCTTCCTGTCGCCCTAGTGGCGGTGTCCGCGGCGTGAATGCGAGGACGCGGCGGCCGGAGGCGGCGCGGCCTGGGGCTTCTCGTCCTCGTCCTCGTCGTGGTGGTCCTCGTCCTCGTGCTCTTCCGGGACGGGCTGGTCGAAGCGCTGGCCGGCGACCTCCAGCGTGAAGCGCTTGCACTCCGGGGGGATGTCGAACTCCAGCACCGCGGGCAGGCGGCCCTCGTAGACCTTCAGCACCGTGCCCTTCTCGTCGTAGACGGTGCCGCCGGCGGCGACGGTCATGGTCTCGTCCACCAGCACGGCGACGAGCTCCGCCATCTCCTCCATGCGGTCCGCGTGGCGGTGGCACCAGAGGTGGCCCACGCCCGGATAGGTGGTGTGGGAGATCTCCTCCATCTGCTCCTCGTCCACGTGCTCACCCACGCCCATGAAGACGAAGTTGATGCGCGGCAGCCGTCCGGAGGCGATCTCCTTGGCCACCTGCGTGGCGTAGGCCGTCACGTCGTGGGCGTCGTTGATCTGCGAGTCCGTGATGATGACGGCCAGGCCCCGCTTGGCGCCTTCGCCCACCTGCTGCTTGATGTGCGCCACGAAGTCGCGCAGCACCGGCAGCATCACCGTGGCCTTGCCGTAGGAGCGCGGCCCGGGGAAGCGGTAGCCCTTGGCCTGCGGGCCGGTGAGGTCGCCCACCATCTCCAGCTGGGTGCCGTCACCGCAGGCCCAGTAGGTGACGCGCACCTTGCCGTCCCGGTCCTTGTTGGCCAGGTACTCCAGCATCCACTGCATCTGCGGCTCGACCTGGTTCTTCACCGGGGCGAGCTTCGCCAGGATGCCGCGAGGCCCGTACGCGTTCTCCATGCTCGCGGAGCCGTCCATGTAGAGGGCCACGTCCAGGCCCTCCACGGTGGGGTCGTGCAAGAGCGTCGCGACGACCTTGTTGCCCATCCGGTGGACGTCGGAGAAGGGGCGGTTGATGACTTCGTGGCCGGCCATCAGTGGTGGTCCTCGTCTTCGTCCTCGTCGTGGTGCTCTTCGTCGGGGAGCGGCTGGGTGTAGCGCTGGCCGTTGACCTCCAGCGTGAAGCTCTTGGCCTCTTCCGGCACGTCGAACTCCAGCACCGCGGGCAGGCGGCCCTCGTACGTCTTCAGCACCTTGCCCTTGTCGTCGTAGATGGTGCCGCCGGCGGCGACGGTCATGTTCTCGTCCACCAGCACGGCGACCAGCTCCGCGACCTGGGTGATCTCCTTCGCGATGCGGTGGCACCACAGGTGCCCCACGCCCGGGAACTCCGCGTGGGCGATGTGCTCCAGCTGCTCCTCGTCGATGTCGTCGCCCACGCCCACCAGCACGAAGTTGAGGCGCGGCAGGCGCCCGGCGGCGATCTTCTTCGCCACCTCCTCGGAGAACTTCTCCACCGCTTCCGCGTCGTGGAGGCGGCCGTCGGTGACGATGATGGCGCAGCCGCGCCTGGCGCCCACCTTCACCTGCTCCTCCAGGTACTTCACGTAGTCGCGCAGCGCGGGCTCCAGGTACGTGAAGCCGCCCAGCTGCTTCGCGCCGGGGAACTTGTACTGCTTCACGTCGGTGCCCTTGAGCTCACCCACGACCTCCACCTGGCGGCCGTTGGTGCCACAGGCCCAGTAGGCCACGCGCAACAGGCCGTTGCGGTCCTTGGTGGCCAGGTACTCCAGCATCCACCGCACCTGCGGCTCCACGTCGTTGGAGGCCTCCTTCATCGGCGCGCCGCGCAGCCACTCCAGGAACGAGCGCTGCTGCGCCTTGTAGGCGTACTCCTCCTTCATGCTGCCGGACGCGTCCATGTAGATGGCCATGTCCAGGCCTTCCACCGTGGGGTCGTGCAGCAGCACCGCGCGCACGCGGTCCCCTTCGCGGTGCAGGTCCGAAAACGGCTCGATCGGCTTCTCGTGTCCCATGGTCTGCCTTTCTGGAGGGTGAAAACGCTATCGCCCGGAGTGCGAGCACCGCAAATAGGGCGGGGTCAGTCCTCGAAGTCGCTCATCCAGTCCGGCTTCTTGCCGGGCGGGGCGGGCGCCTTCTCCTGCTGCCTGGTGGCCGGACGGGCGGGCGCGGCCGACGCCGGGCCGAAGTCCGCCTGCCATGAAGCGTTGGATGCCGCCTTCGACGCAGGGGGCTTAGGGGCCGGCCTGGGCGCGGGCTTCGGTTGCAGATTCGTGAGGCGCGGCTTCGCGCCGCCCGGCTTGCCGTGCGCGCCGATGAAGTCCTGCATCCAGTCGCTGGAGCGCACGGGCGGCGTGGGCAGGCGCGGCGGGATGGCCGCGGGCGGCGTGGGCGCGCGGGGCACCGTGTTGCGCGTCACCGGCGTGCCCGGGGACAGCGTGCCCGCGAGCACGTGGGCTCGCAGCGCGCGCTCCGTCTCCGTGGGCCAGCCGGGCAAGAGCGGCAGGACGCGGCGCGCGAGCTCCAGGAACTCCGGCGGCGGCGCCTCACGGGGCACGCGCACGGCTTCGTCCTGGAGCCAGCCGGTGAGCTTCCCCACCAGCCCGCCCTTCGTGGGGCGCGGCGTGGCGATGTCGCCCTTCACCTCGTAGCCGCGCAGCTCCAGGTCGGCAATGGCCATGGCGCGGCTCGCGGCGGGCAGGTCCAGCACGGCCAGCTCCTTCGGGCCCTGGTGCGCGCGGGCATCCGCCTGCAGCTGGGTGAGCACCGCGTGCAGCACGCTGGCGACCTGCGCGCCGTTGGCCGCGTGGTGGGCCTGCAATTCCGCGGGTACCGCCGGGTACGTGAGGACGAGCCCGCGTCCCTGCGCGAGCTGATCCGCGCGGTCGCCCGGCAGCAGCGCGTGGTACGCGCGGGGCACGTCGCGGCTCTCCGCGTCCTTCACGTAGTGGAAGGCGTCCTGCGCGCCGTGCGCGAAGCCCGCGAGCACATCGCCGCGGGTCACCGTGAGCTGCCCGTTCACGCGCGTGACGGCGTTGCCCGGCCACGGGCCCGTGAGCGTGCCGTAGAGGTAGACGGGGTCGTTGAAGCCGTCCGCGTCCGCGGGGTGCTCCACCAGCTCCGGGGAGAAGAAGAACAGCTCCGTCGCGGCCAGGCGGCGCGGAGGCCGGCCGGAGGCGACCTCGTGGTGCGTCAGCTGCGCCTGCACGGACGCGGGCAGCCGCGCGCGCTCGCTGCCGGGGATGAGCTGGAGCTGGCCCACGACGTCGGTGCAGACGAACCACTCGGGCTCGCCGAGGTACGCGGGCTCCAGCCGGAACGCGTCCAGGACGTGGACGACCTCCGAGGCATCGCACGGCACGGACTCGACCGGGCTGGCGGCGTGGGGAACGAAGTAGCGGGGCGTGCTCACGGAGGCCGCGACAGGCTGGCGCAAGCCGCTGGGGCAATCAAGTGGCGGGGCGGCGTCCCCGGGTCCGCGCAGCGGCGTCGAGTCCATCGTTCGTTCCACGCCCCTTAAGGGACCGGGGCGCGGAGCGAAAGAGGCCGCCGGGCCTCACTCAGGCGGGCTCGATGAAGTTGAGCCGGTAGCCGTCCGGGTCCGTGACGACGATTTCGCGGGTGTACCAGGGCTGCGTGGCCGGCCCTTCCACCGTCGCGCCCAGCGCCGCCGCCTTCGCGGCCACCGCGTCCACGCCGTCCGACCCCGCGCGGAAGCCCACGAGCACGCCCATGCCTTTTCGCCCCTCCAGCTTCAGGCTTGAAGGGTGGCTCACGAGGTACACGTCCGACTCGCCACCCCACTGGAGGCGGAGGATGGGAGGTTCCGACGCGATGCGTTCGAAGCCGAGGCCCTCATAGAAGCGCACGGAGGCCTCTGCATCCGTCACCAGCAGCTTCACGAACGACCGCATTGTCTGGGGCTTGTCCATGGGCGCGGCAGTCTGCCCGGAGCGCTGGAGGGGCGCCACGCTCGCGGGAGGCCATTATCGGACCCGGGACGGAATGACCTATCGTCGGGCCCGGATCCGGGTGGGACCGGGCCGAAGCGCGAGGGGGCTGGGCTCATGGGTGACGTGACACGCACGCGACAGGCCCCTGGCACGGTGGCCTACGATGACGTCAACGAGCTCATCGCCACCGCCACGCGGCTGATGCAGAAGGACGCCGCGCCGGACACGCTCACGCCGGACGACCTGCGGAGAATCGGCGAGGAGCTGGACATCCCCGCGCGCTACGTGGACCAGGCGCTGGAGGCGCTGGCCCGCCGCCGCGAGGAGCAGGCCCGCGAGGCCCAGGCCCGGGAGCGGCTGTCGCGTCAGCGCCGCGCGAGGCTGCGGCAGGGAGCGTGGGCGGGCGCGGTGCTCGCGGGCGTGCTGGCCGTGTCCGGGCTCGTCGTGCGCAACGGCCTCGCCACCACGCTGGCGGAGGTGGCCCAGAAGCGGGCGCAGGTGCGCAACGTGATGGAGCGCCGTGAGGCCCTGCGTGCGCGATGGGATCAACTGACGCCCGGTCTGAACCGCGACGCGGAGGTGGCGGGCGCGGACAACCGCGTGACGGTGGAGCAGCGCCGCTACGACGAACGGGCCGCGGCGTACAACGCCTCGGCGGCCTCCTTCCCCACGAGCTGGGTGGTGCGCCTGACCGGCCTGCCTCCAGCGCTGCCGTTGTCCCCGGAGGTTGCCTCATGGTGAAGACAGTCCTCCTGACGCTGCTGCTGCCCGCGCTGGCCCTGGCCGCCGTGCCGTCCATCACCCGTCCGGTGACGGATCCGCGGGGCATGTTGACGCCGCAAGAGACGGAAGTCGTCTCCCGGGCCCTGGTGGACCTGCGCGCCCAGAAGCAGGTGCAGATGGCGGTGCTGCTCGTGGACACCACCGACGGCCAGTCCATCGAGGACTACGCGGAGGAGGTCTTCCGTGAATGGAAGGGCGGGGAGGCGGGCCGGGACAATGGCCTGCTGCTCGTCATCGCGCGCGGGGACCGGCGCTCGCGGCTGGAGGTGGGCTACGGGCTGGAGTCGTCGCTGACGGATGGCGAGGCCACCGACCTGCTGCACGCGCAGGGCCCGCTGCTGCGCGAGGGCCGGTTCGGACCCGCGCTGCTCGCCATCATCGCGGGCGTGCACGAACAGGTGTCCCCGGAGGACCTCCCGAGCCCCAGCGCCGCGCCAACGACCTGGACACCGGTCGAGTCGCGCAGGTTCGTCATGGCCCTGTTCGTGACGGCGTGGGTGGTGGCGCGGCTGCTGCTCCAGCTCCAGGGCTCGGGCCTCCGGGACGCGAAGAACTCCGTGCTGGCGGCGATGGTGCTGCTGCTGCCGGTCGCCATGTTCGTCGCCATCGGCTGGTCCGGCCCCCGGTCCCCGGTGTTCATCCTCGTCGCGTATGGCGTGCTGGTGGGCCTGTTCTTCTGGGGGTGGAGCCTGCTCCAGCGGAAGCAGACCATCTGGGGCCTGCTGCTGCTCATCCTCCCCGTGTGGAGCGCCCTGGTCGGCCAGTTCTGGTCACACACGCCCCTTCTCGACCTGTCGGATTTCTTCTGGTCGATCGTGGTGGTCCCTCTCTTCACGTTCCCCGCCGCCCTCCCATTCCTGTTCATCGGGTTGATGCTCTACCGGTGGCTCCGGAAGGAACGGCCCCTGGGGGATTGGGCGTCCACCTCCAGCTCGAGCGAGAGCTCCTCGTGGGGCTGGAGCGTCGGCTCGTCGTCGGGTTCCGACTGGTCGTCGTCCTCCAGCAGTGATTCCTCCAGTTCGTCTTCTTCGGACTGGAGCGGTGGCGGCGGGTCGTCCGGCGGCGGTGGCGGCAGCGACTCCTGGTAGCCGCCCGACGCCTGCCTGGCCGCCTGCCCTCCGCGCGGGCGGCGTTCCGCACCTGACATCCCGGGGACCGCCTCCGGGGGCCCATCGCTTGCCTGGGGTGCACTCCCTACCTTGGGAGCATGAAGGCTTCGCGCAAGGGGCTTCCCGTCTACGTGCCACCCCGGACGGTGTGGTCGGTCGGGGTCCAGGTGGTGTTGCTCGTGCTGCTGGGCACGGCCCTCCAGCGGCTGGGGCCCGTGCTCACCCTGCTGGCGGTGGCGTTGCTCCTGGGGCTCGCGGCGGAGCCCGTCGTGCGGCGCTTGCAGTCATGGGGCCTGCGCCGGGGGCTGGGCGTGGCGCTCATCGCGCTGGCGCTGCTGGGGGTCACCGGCCTGCTCATCCTCACGCTGGTGCCGCTGCTGGTGGAGCAGCTGGAGAACCTGGTGCACGCGGCGCCGGGCTTCCTGGCGGAGCTCACCCAGGCGCCGTGGATGCGGAAGCTGGATGAGCACTTCGGCGTGCTGTCGCGGCCGCAGGACGCGTTCGACATGGAGCCCGGCGTGCTGGCCAAGCCGCTCATCACCGTGCTGTCGTCCACGGTGGAGTTGATGGGCGCGGGCATCACCGTGCTGGCGCTGGCGGTGTTCGGCCTGCTGTTCGGACACGACCTCTACGCGAGCATCCTGGGCTGGGTGCGTCCCCGCAGCCGTCCCCGCGTGCGCCGCGTGGTGGGCCGGATGCGCGAGGCGGTGGGCAACTACCTCGTCGGCACGCTGCTCATCGTCAGCGTGGGCGGTGCCTTCACGGCCGGCATGGCCCTGGTGCTGGGCGTGCCGTTCTTCCTGCCGCTGGGCCTGGTGGCGATGGTGCTGGGGCTCATCCCGTACATCGGCAGCGTCATCACCGCGCTGCTGGTGACCGTCACGACGCTGGCGTCGGTGGGCTCGAAGCGCGCGCTCATCGCGCTGGCGGTGTTCATGGTCTACCAGCAGATCGAGTCCCACCTGCTGAGCCCGCTGGTGCAGCGGCGCGCCATCAAGATGAACCCGCTGCTCATCTCCCTGGTGGCCCTGGTGGGCGGCTCGGTCGCGGGGCTCCTGGGGGTCATCCTCGCGGTGCCGGCGGCGGCGGCGGGGCAGGTGTTGCTCACGGAGGTGCAGCGCGAGCGTCGCAAGACGTGGCGGCGCGAGCAGCGCCTCGCGAGGGCCCTGCCTTCCGGACTGGGGAACGTGGACGAGGCACTGTTGGCGGGTCCACTCGCGACGCCGGGGAAGGAAGCGCGGCGTACGCCCCCGTCCGACTCCGGGCATCCTGGGGCGCCGCACTGAGCCAGACCCCTTCCTTGGGCATGGGCACCGCATGACTTCCGACGAGAGTGTTTCGGCTTCCTTCAAGCGCGCGGCGGCGGAGCGCGCGGTGGACTTCATCCAGTCGGGCATGGTGGTGGGGCTGGGCACGGGCAGCACGGCCGCGCACGCGGTGCGGCGGCTGGGCGCGCTGCTCTCCGCCGGGACGCTGAAGGACGTGGTGGGCGTCCCCACGTCGCGCGCGACCGAGGCCCTGGCCACGTCGCTGGGCGTGCCGCTCACCACGCTGGACGTGCACCCGGTGGTGGACCTCACCATCGACGGCGCGGACGAGGTGGCGCCGGACCTGTCGCTCATCAAGGGCGGCGGTGGGGCGCTCCTTCGCGAGAAGGTGGTGGCGCAGGCCAGCCGCCGGGAGATCATCATCGTGGACGCGCCCAAGCTGTCGCCCCGGCTGGGCACGAAGTGGCCGGTGCCGGTGGAGGTGCTGCCCTTCGGCTGGCGTTCGCAGGCGCTGTTCCTGGAGTCGCTGGGCGCGCGCGTGGTGGTGCGGCTCGCGCTGGACGGGGCGCCGTTCCATACGGATCAGGGCAACGTGGTGCTGGACTGTGACTTCGGTCCCATTGGCGACCCGGCGGCGCTGGCCGCGAAGCTGGAGTCCCGCGCCGGGGTGATGGCGCACGGCCTGTTCCTGAACCTGACCACCGACCTGGTGGTGGCCGGGCCCGAAGGCATCACCCACCGCGTCCGGGGCGCGTGAGGCGCAGGGCGTCCTCGGCGGTGTCCACGTCCTCTTCGCCGCCGGGCAGCGGAACCTCCACGACGCGCGAAGGGTCCCGGGCGATGAGCTTGCGCGCGCCGTCCGAGGGAGGAAGGGCCTCCAGCTCGGGGAAGAGGGTGCGGGAGAAGAGGGCAGGGACGCCCCGGGTGCCCGCGTAGGCGGAAGCGACGATGGGCGCGTGCGTGTGCTCGAACGTGGAGAGGAGCGAGCGCAGGTGGCCCGCGTCCACGCGGAGCTGGTCGCAGAGCATCAGGACGGCGCCGTCCACGTCCGGGGGAAGGGCGCGCAGGCCCGCGTGCAGCGAGGAGCCCTGACCCAGCGCCCAGTCCGGATTGTCCACGCACCGCACGGCGAGCCCGGCCAGCTCCGCGGCGACGTCCTCACGGCGCGCACCGAGCACGACGACCACCACCGGGCTCGCGGCCAGGGCATGCAGCGCCGCGCGCCGCACCAGCGACGTGCCCTCATGGCGAAGCAGCTGCTTGGGCTGCCCCAGCCGTGACGAACCGCCAGCGGCGAGCACCACCACGGCCACGGTCATGCGCGCCTCCGCATGCGAACCGGCGCCGCGTCAGCCGCGCATGCCGTCACGCCGACCTGCGCTCCGGCGCCGCGGCATCCGTGTGGATGGGGGCCTGCCGCTCGCGCAGCCGTCCGCCGTCGCGTCCGGCGAGCACCGCCTGCACCTCCGCGATGATGGACAGCGCAATCTCATCCGCGCCCTCCGCGCCCAGGTCCAACCCCATGGGCGCGTGCAGCTTCTCCAGCTGCGCCGCCGTGGGCGTGCGCGCCAGCTCCCGCAAGATGCGCTCCGTCCTCGCGCGGGGCCCGAGCACCCCCAGGTAGCGCACCGGCAGCGGCACCAGCCGCTCCAGCAGCTCCCGGTCCTGCGGCAGGCTGTGCGTCATCACCAGCACCACGCTGCGCGCGGACAGCGGCACCTTCTCCAGCACCTCGGTGGCCCGGGACGCGACGTGCGCCTGGGCCTGCGGGAACCTGCGGCGCAAGAGCTCCACGGGCCGGTCCGCCACCACCGTGAGGTGCCACCCCAGTCCCTGCGCGCGCGCCACCACGGGCGCGACGTCGAAGCCGCTGCCGAACACCACCACCTGCGGTGCCGGCTCCACCACCTCCACCAGCACCTCCGCGCCCCCGCACGCGCCGCTCCAGGGCACGCCGCGCACCAGCGCTTCCGTCGCCGCCGCGCGCACCGGTTCGAGCAGCGCGCCGGTGAGGCTCCCCGCCGACACGCCGTCCTCGCGCAGCATCAGCCGCAGGCCCACCGCGTCCGCGGGCCCCCGGTACACGGTGGCCACCACCGCGCGCAGCGATTGCTTGCGTGCCTCGGCCGCGAAGGTGAGCGCGTCTCCGGGGCCCGGCTCCCAGCGCTCCAGCAGGATGTCCACCACGCCGTTGCAGCCGAGCGCGAACGACAGGCCGCCCTCGTCCTCCGCGTTGTCGCCGGTGGTGTCGTAGCGCAGCACGCGCGGCCCCCCGGACGTCCAGAAGAAGGCCTTGCGCACGAGGTCACCCTCCAGACACCCGCCGCTCACCCCGCCCGCGAGCCAGCCGTCCGCGCCCATCAGCATGCGGGCGCCCGGGCGCCGGTAGGACGAACCGGACACCGCCACCACCGTCGCCAGCACCACCGGACCGGAGGCACGCCCGCAGGCCCGCAGGAGGTCATCGAGTTCCTTCATCGCCCTTCCATCTAACCACCCGCGCCTCGCCGCCGGGGCGATTCCACGCGGGAGGGATGTGCACCGTCCGACGCCCCCTTTCATGCCCGGCGCACGCAGGGCAGCCATCCAGCCGGCCGCCCGTCCCCTGCATGACGCTGGCGGACGTGGCCTGTCGCCACGAACTTGAGCGGAGGACTTCTGATGGAGGCTCGGTGGAATCCACAGCGCGACGGCATGACGCCCGACATCGCTTCCCCTTCGCTCATGTCACCCCGCGGACCTGGCGCCCCAGCAAGGGGAGGGCGTCATGAAGATGCCCGAAGTGCTGGAGCACCTGCCCGCCGTGGGACACCTGCTCGGCCGCAAGCCGGGCGGGCAGGAGGACGTTTTGCCCAGACGTGACCCCACCCTCACCCTGCCGGACTTCCACGCCGTGCCGCTGCCCGCCAGCGAGCGCCGGCTGGGGGACGGCCGCACCTTCATCGTGCACCACCCCTCGCCGCGCGCGCCCCGGGGACCGGGCCTCACGGTGATGAGCTACAACATCCTCATGGGCGGCGAGCGTCAGGAGGCGCTGCTGGAGTACTTCACCCAGCTGGAGGCCCAGGACCGCATGCCGGACGTCATCGGCCTGCAGGAGGCGGGCGTCCCCATGGCGGTGCTGCTCGCGTCCCGCTTCGGCTTCCACCTGGCCTACCAGGGCAACGACGGCGATGACGGCACGCGGCTGGTGAACGGCAAGGCGTGGCTCAGCCGCCATCCCATCCTGGACGCCGCGCACTTCACCTACGTCCTCACCGACGCCGAGCGCAACGACGCCATCGCGCGCCAGGGCTACGCGGGAGAGCTGGTGGAGGACCGCGGCGTGCTCTGGCTGAAGCTGGACGTGGAGGGCCACCCGCTCTACCTCTACAACCTGCACCACGCGCTGGGAGACCCGGCCATCAACGCCCTCAACCTGCGCCAGCTCAACGCGCTGCTGCGCCGGCGCGAGGGCGTCCCCGCCGTCGTGCTGGGCGACTTCAACGCCAACACCGCCATCAAGCGCGGAGGCTCGTGGCTGGTGGCGCACCTGCTGCACCCGAAGCAGGACAACGACACGGACACCATCGAGGAGTTCCGGCTCCGCTACGGCGACGACATGCACAACGTCACCGTGGGGGACCGCGGCGTGGGCAACATCGCGGACCCGCGCCTGCGCCACGAGCTGCACGTGATGGAGCAGGAGCTGCCGGAGACGGTGTGCCACGCGGCGACGGTGCGCGTGCGGCTGGCGGACCACTCGCTGACGACGCCGCACCACGCCCGCCAGGAGCTGAGCTCCGGCCAGATTCCCAAGCACAGCCCCGCGTGGTGGCGCCTGCAGGACATCGCGGACTGCGCCACGCTCACCTCGCACCCGGACAGCCACGGCGTGGTGCACGCCACGGGCAAGCGCTTCGACAACTTCTACGCGACGCGCTCGCTGGTCCCCGTCCTCTTCGAGGTGGACCGCTCCACCGAGTCCTCGGACCACCAGCCGGTGGTGGCCCACTACCGCTTCGGCGACGGGTACCCCAAGGCCCCGCCGCACCACTGACGTCCCGCGCGGCCACCGCTAGGCGGCGATGGCCGCGCAGCGGTGGCGCGCGAACAGGTCCTTCACGTAGCGGCCCAGCAGGGCCGCGTCGATGTCCGGGCACTGGATGTCCGTGCCCGCCAGCGCGGCGCGGGTGTGGTCCGTGCGCACGCGCGGCGTGCGGTGGTGCAGCTCCAGCACCGTGCGGGTGCCGTGGTAGACCTTCTCCCGCAGGAACGCGACCAGCGGGAAGAGGGCGTTGTCCGGCCCCACCCGACCCAGCTCCCGCAGCCACACCGCCGGGGCCACCCGGCGCACCGGGTGCCCGTGCTCGCCCAGCATGTCGAAGAGGGCGTTGTGGCTCGGCTCCTGCTCGCGCTCCGGCGCCACGTTGTACGTGCCGCCCGGGGCCTGGGTGAGCACCAGGTGCGCGGTGGCGCTGGCCACGTAGTCCACCGGCACCGGCAGCCAGTACTTGTCCGGCAGGTCCGGCGACATGCCCAGCTGCGCGTTGCCCACCAGCAGCCGGCACAGCATGTCGTCCGCGTTGCCGATGCCCGTGCGGCTGTGTCCCTGGATGAAGCCCGGCCGGTAGATGCTGACGGGCAGGCCGCTTGCGCGCGCGTCCACGGCGATGCGCTCCGCGACCCACTTGGCCCGCGTGTAGCCGTTCTCGTAGGCCATCAGGTCCAGCGAGCGCTCCAGCGCGAAGTCCTCCGCCACCTCCTCCAGGCCCAGCAGCGTGCCCACCGCGCCGTGGACGCTGAGCGAGGACACGTGGTGCAGCGGCTTCGCTCGGCCGTGCGCGCAGAAGGCCAGCACCTGCTGCGTGCCGGCGACGTTGGGCCGGCCCGCGTCCGCGTACGGCAGGATGTAGCTGATGCTCGCGGCCGAGTGCACCACCGCGTCGCACTGGAGCGCCAGGGCGTCATGCACGGACGCCTCCAGGCCCAGCCGCGTCCGGGTGATGTCGCCCGCCACCGCCTGGATGCGCCCGTCGCGCCAGGGCAGGTGCACGCCGTACTTGCGCGCGGTGGCGCGAAGCCGCGCGCCGGCCTCCGCGTCGTCGCGGGCCCGCACGAGGCAGTGGATGCGCTCCACGCGGGGCGCCAGCGCCGCCAGCAGGTGGATGCCCAGGAACCCCGTCGCCCCCGTGAGCAGCAGCGTGCGCGGCGGCTGCTTCACCAGGGCGGGCACCGCGAGCAGGGGCAGGGCCGTGGAGCGCGCGTCGGTGAGCAGCGTGGCGCGCACGCCCCGGGGGCCCGCTTCCGCCGGGGCCGCGCCCGCCTCGCAGAAGGGCAGGAGCAGCTGGGGCGTGGGGTGCGAGTACACGCGGCGCGACGGCAGCGACACGCCGAAGTCCTCCTCCACCCGCGCCAGCACGTGCGCCACGCCCAGCGAGTCGCCGCCCGCCTGGAAGAAGTGCGTGGTGGGCGTGACGGTGCCCGGGGCCGCGCGCAGGCCCCGCTCGAAGGCGCGGCACAGCCGGTCGAGGGGAGTGGCGGGCGCGGCATGGGGCTCGGACGTCGCGGCGCGGGGCTCGGACGCGGTGGCGCCCACCCAGTCCGCGGGGGGCGGCAGGGCCTGCCGGTCCACCTTGCCCAGGTGGGGCATGAGCGGCAGGCGCGGCAGCGCCACGAAGCGGTGCGGCACCATGTAGTCCGGCAGCACGACGCCCAGGTGCGCGCGCAGCGCGTCCAGGTCCACCGTGTGGCCCTCCTGCGCGCTGTGGTAGGCCACCAGCAGGCCCGTCGTCTGGCCCTGCGCGTCCGTGTGCTCGAAGACCGTCACCGCCGCCTGCGCGACGCCGGGGTACGCGTACAGCGCCTGCTCGATGGCCTCCAGCTCGATGCGGAAGCCGCGCAGCTTCACCTGTTGATCCATCCGGCCCAGGAACACGAGCGCCCCGTCCGCGCGGCGCATGGCTTCATCGCCGGTGCGGTACCACCGGGCGCCGTCCGCGTCCGTGGGGAAGCGCTCCCGCGTGCGCTCGGGCTGGTTGCGGTAGCCCTCCGCCACGCCCTCGCCGCCAATCCACACCTCGCCCGTCGCGCCCTCCGCCACGTCCTGGCCGTCCGGCCCCACCACGCGCAGGCGCACGCCCGGCAGCGCCTGGCCGATGGGCACGGGCGACTCGCCGCCCTTCACCCGGTACGCCGTCGCGCAGACCGTCCCCTCCGTGGGGCCGTAGGCGTTGAAGACGCGGCGGCCGGACGCATGCCACCGCTCCGCGAGCGGCGCCGGGCAGCGCTCGCCCGCCATCACCACGCACGCCACGTCCGGCAGCGTGTCCACGTGCGGGCCCAGCTGGCCCAGCACCGACGGCGGCAGGCACAGGTGCGTCACGCGCTGCTGGCGCAGGTACTCCGCCATGCGCCGGCCGGGCAGCAGGTCCTCGCGCGTGCCCTGCACCACCGCGCCGCCCGCGAACAGCGTGGGGAACACCTCCCACACCGACGCGTCGAAGTTGATGCTGGCGAACTGGAGGTGCCGCGTGTCCGGCCCCAGGCCCAGGAGCGGCGCCACGCCGTGCACCAGGTTCGAAAGCCCCCGGAAGGTGCACACCACGCCCTTGGGCTCACCCGTGCTGCCCGAGGTGTAGATGAGGTAGGCGGGCCGGTCCGGCGGCGCGTCGATGACGTCCGAGCCGTCGATGTCCTCCGCGCCGTCCACCGCCGCCGCGTCCGCCTCCAGGAAGGGCAGCGGCGAGCCCAGCCAGGTCTCCAGCAGCCCCACGGAGACGCGGTGCATGCGCTGGGTGACGACGCCGCGCAGGCCCGCGTCACGCAGGATGCGCAGCAGCCGCTCGTCGGGGAGGAATGGATCCAACGGCACGTAGGCCGCGCCCGCCATCCAGATGCCCAGGATGGCCGGGATGACCTCCGGCCCGGGCACCACCATCAACCCCACGCGGTCCCCGGGCCGCACGTTCCACTCGGCGCGCAGCCTCCGGGCCACCCGGGAGGCCCGGCGCAGCAGCTCCGGCTGCTTCAGCACCGTGGCTCCGAAGGCGACCTCCGCGGTCGGGGGAAGACGCAGCGTGGACGGGGGGGCCATGGTGCATTCCTTGGATGTAGTGACTCGCGCGGTGGGGGGAGTCCGCGCGTGAAAAGTCTAAAGACTGGCAGCGCCCGCGCAATACGTAGGAACCACGCGGTGATACACACCGGGTCTTGATTGCGACACACAGGCTCGGGTCATCCGAGCCCCCGTCTCTCCCAGGGGACGTCCGCGCCCGCTGGCTGTCATTCCTGTCTGGATATATCTTTGGAGCGACGCGGGCGTGTGTCGCCACGCCGGTGTGACGATGTCTGTCTTTTTCCCGTGGGGGTGTGCCGCTGGCGCGCGTGGACTCCCCGCGGGTGGGTGCAACCTGATTCGTCGGGGTGGCGTCGCACCCCCTGACACGCTGGATGATTCAGGCAGGCTGGGCTGTAGTGGAGGACCGGATGCCTTCGCTACGACACGCCTTCCTGCTCAACGCCGTGCGCGAGCTTGGCCGCTCGGTGCACGACATCGCCCGGACGCGGGCCTCCTGGGATGCGTGCCTGGAGCGGATCCGCGAGGCGTGCACCACGACGCTGGGCATGGAGTACGACACGCTCACCCGCTTCGACGCGCGCTCCGTCGTCAGCCTCTTCGCCCACCCGGAGCAGGCGCGCATCCTCGCCCGGCTGGTGGATGAGCGGGCCCGCCTGTGCGAGGAGCATGGCCGGTACGCGGACGCGCTGGCGGACAGCGTCTACGCGGGCCAGCTCCTGATGTGCTCGCGCGCCCGCTTCGGCCTGCCCCGGGACGCCCGCGCCGCGGACGTCCTGGAGCGCGAGGCCGGCACGCCGTCACCCCTGCCGCCAGCGGGGGAGTGACGCGCCCCTCCCGCTTCAGCCGGCCTTCACCTTCAGGACGACCTTGCCCACGGCCTGGCGCGACTCCAGCTCGCGCAGCGCCTGCGCCCCCTCCTCGAAGGGGAAGACGCGGCCCACCACCGGGTTGACGATGCCGCGCGCCGCGAGCGCCTCCAGGTCCTTCGCGATGGCGCCCGTCAGCTCCGGCGCCTGCATCAGGAAGGCGCCCCACGCCACGCCCACCACGGAGACGTTGCGCAACAGCAGCCGGTTCACGGCCACGGACGGAATCTGGCCGCTGGCGAAGCCCACCACCAGCAGCCGCCCCTCCGGCGCCAGCACCTTGAGGCTCTTGTCGAAGACGTCGCCGCCCACGGGGTCCAGCACCACGTCCGCGCCCCGGCCGTCCGTGGCCTCGCGCACGCCGGCCTGGAAGTCCTTCAGGAGGAGCACGCCGTCCGCGCCCGCGCGCTTCGCCACGTCCGCCTTGCGCTCGTCGCCCACCACCGCCAGCACGCGCGCCCCGGCGCCCTTCGCCACCTGCACGGCCGCGGTGCCCACGCCGCCCGCCGCGCCGTGCACGAGCACCGTCTCTCCCGCGCGCACCTGCCCGCGCCGGTGCAGCGCGAAGTGCGCCGTGTGGTAGTTCATCACCACGCCCGCCGCCTGCTCGAAGCTCCACGCCTCCGGGATGGGGAAGGCCAGCTCCGGCGCCACCACGCAGGCTTCCGCGAAGCCGCCCAGCGTGAAGGAGAAGCCCATCACCCGGTCGCCGGGCTTCACCCGCGCCCCGGCCGGCGCGGCGCGCACCACGCCCGCCACCTCCACCCCCGGCACGAAGGGCACCTCCGGCTTCATCTGGTACTGGCCGTGGGTGAGCAGCAGATCCGGGAAGCTCACCCCGGCCGCCACCACATCAATGAGCACCCCGTCCCCGGCTTCCGGTTCCGGGACGTCCACCATCTCCAGGCCCTCCGGTCCCGTCAGCCGCTGAAGTCGCAATGCGCGCATGTGCGTCGCCTCCCTTCGGCCGGGACGCTAGCCCGCCCGCCCCGCCCGGAGGGGCCCCCCTGTGTCAGCGGTGACACGGGACCCACCCGGGTCGGGAATAAATGAGACGGCAATTTCTCCCCGTCGTTCACTCATTGCACGCATCCGCCGACAGGTGCTTCAACCATGAAGTAGCTGCCTTACCGGTTTGAAGCATCCACCCCGTTTCCGCCGGGCTGCGTGAGTCCCTCCGTCATTTCAAGCAGTTGCGAGATAATCTCGAAGTCTGAGAAACGACGCAAAAGTAGAATTCTCGCCTGTACTTGAAATACGCGCGTCTCTTGTGGCACAGTGTTTTCCTAATCTTTCCCCTTAGGAGGATTGCATGTACGAGAAGCGAGTACGCGGCGCCCTGGGTGCCGCAGCCCTGTCCCTGATGGTTGGCGCTTGCACCGACGGCGCTCCTGCTGCGAACACGGAGGACGCGAACGTCCAGAAGGCTTCCGCCAACCTGTCGGCGGGCCAGAAGGTCATCGCGGCGGACTCCGACGCGGTCCCCACCTTCCTCACCGGTTCCTTCGGTTCCGTCCCCGCGCCCTCGGCCATCCAGGGCATCGCGGCCCAGCAGCAGCTGGCGCCGGTGCTCGCGAACGTGGCGCCGCTGTTCCGCCTGAACCCGAACGACCTGTTCCTGAAGCGCGCCTACGTCGGCTTCGACGGTGACACCCACTACCGCTACGGCGTGACCCAGAACGGCATCCTGGTTCAGGGCGCCGAGGTCCGCCTGCACGCGCGCAACGGCTCCGTGTTCGCGGTGAACACGAACGCCCGCGGCGACCTGAAGGGCGAGCTGAAGGCCGCCATCGCGTCCGACGCGGCCATCGCGGCGGCCATCGGTGACCGCGGCTCCCCGGAGCGCGCGTCCTCCAACGCGGAGCCCCAGCTGGTCTACCGCCGCTCGGGCAACGAGCTGGTCCTGGCCTACGAGGTTCGCGTCCAGGGCGAGCTGGCGGACACCACCCCGGTGGATGACTCCGTGTACGTGAACGCCAAGACGGGCGACGTCTTCGAGCGCGTTCCGCACATCCACTCCGCGAAGAACCGCCAGGTGTGGGACCTGCAGCACCGCACCACGCTCTCCACGGCCGTCAAGGGCCGCTTCGAGGGTGAGGCCGCGGTCGCCGACCCGGTCATCAACAACAACTACGACCACCTCGGCACCGTCTACGACTGCTACAGCAACCTGTTCGGTCGTGACTCGTACGACAACGCCGGCAAGCTGCTGAAGAGCTACGTCCACTACAGCAACAACTACGTCAACGCCTACTGGGACGGCACCCAGATGGTGTACGGCGATGGCGACGGCGTGAACGCCTCCAACCTGGCGAACTCGCTGGACGTGACGGCGCACGAGCTGACGCACGCGGTGACGGAGTACGAGTCCGACCTCACCTACTCCGGTGAGTCCGGCGGCCTCAACGAGTCCCTCTCCGACATCTTCGGCGCGGTCTGCGAGTGGTACGGCAAGGGCAAGGTCATCGACGAGGGCACCTGGATCGTCGGCGACGACGTCTGGACCCCGGGCATCCCGGGTGACGGCCTGCGCTACATGAAGAACCCCACGCAGGACGGGGACTCGCTCGACTACTACCCGGACTACGGCTCGGGCGTGGACGTGCACTACAGCTCGGGTATCTCCAACCTGGCGTTCTACCTGATGTCCCAGGGTGGCACGCACCCGCGCGCCAAGACGACCCAGGTCGTCGAGGGCATTGGCTTCGAGAAGGCCGCCAAGGTCTTCTACAAGATCAACGTCGACCTGCTGACCGCGTCCTCCAACTTCGAGGCGGCGAAGACCGCTTCGGAGCAGGCCGCCGCGCAGCTGGGCTTCACCGCGGCGGAGATCGCCTCGGTGGGCAACGCCTGGAAGGCCGTGGGCGTGGGCGTGCCCGTGCCTCCTCCGGTGACCACGCCGATCGAGAAGGGCGTGCCCGTGACGGGCATCTCCGGCACCTCCGGCAGCAAGGTGTACTACTCGGTGACCATCCCCGAGGGCGCCACGGACGTGACCTTCACGCTGTCCGGTGGCACGGGTGACGCGGACCTCTACGTCCGCAAGAACAACGCCCCGACGGACTCCCTGTACGACTGCCGTCCGTACAAGTCCGGCAACAGCGAGGTCTGCACGTTCCCCACGTCCGGCCCGAAGGGCATCTGGTACGTGATGATCAAGGGCTTCACGTCCTACACGAACACCAGCCTGTCCGTGACCTGGAAGGGTGGCTTCGTGGACATCGGCAACGAGACCCGCATCGAGAACCTCTCGGGCGTGCCGGGTTCCACGCAGACCTTCATCATCGACGTGCCCGAGTTCAAGAAGGACTCCGGCATCAACACCCTGTCCGTCGCCCTGGGCGAGGGTGAGGGCAACGCGGACCTCTACGTCCGCGCCGCCGCCGCCCCGACGCAGTTCGAGTACAACTGCCGTGGCGTGAAGGAGAGCGCGACGGAGAGCTGCATCCTGCGCAACATCCCGGCGGGCAAGTACTACATCAGCGTGGTCGGCGTGCCGAGCCTGGTGGACACCACGGTCGACGGCTACATCAAGACCGTGCTCGCGGCCTCCTACAAGGTCCCGTAGTACCTGAAGGCGTGGGGCGCGGCGAAGGTGCCGCGCTCCGCTCCTGAAAGACCCCGGGCTCCCGCTTCCTCGCGGGACCCGGGGTTCTTTTTTTGTCCGGCCTGGAGCCCGCGAAGGAGCTCTTCGCGAAGGCGCTTCAGCCCGCCACGCCCGCCGCGCTCGCCTCGCGGGCGGGAGCCAGGCGCATGGACTGGGCGCGGCCGTAGGTGAGCGAGCGCCACAGCCACTCCACCGGACCGAAGCGGAAGCGCGCCAGCCACCAGTGGCAGAAGGCGAGCTGCGCCGCGAAGAGGACCGCGCAGTAGAGCACCGTGCGCGACGGCGGCGTGCGGGCGATGAGCCCCAGCCCCCAGCCGGCATACACGCAGAGGCCCATCACGGACTGCATGAGGTAGCACGTCAGCGCCATGCGCCCCGCGGGCGTGAACACGCCCAGCACCTTGCGCCAGCGCTCCTTCTGGAAGAGCAGCGCGAAGGCCGCCGCGTAGCCCGTGCCCATGAAGAGGTAGCCCACGTCGCGCGGCGTGCGCAGCCAGGCCAGCCACCCCGGCGGACTGGCCACGCCCCGGTAGACGAGGTTGAGCACCATCACCAGCAGCCCGATGACGCTGCCCACCCCCAGGCCCCAGGCCGCCAGCCGCCGCAGCAGCTTGCGGTGGCGCTCCACGTCCTGGATGAGCCCGCGGCGTCCGGCCCACAGGCCCAAGAGGAAGCGGCCCAGGACGATGGACAGCAGCAGCGGGCGGCTGGGGTTGTTCATCCCCGCCCAGCCGAAGCGCACGTTGGCCAGCTGGCTGGTCACCACCGAGTCGCTGGACAGGCCGGCGAGGTACTCCGCGCGGTGGGCCGCCTCCTCGTCCCGCGTGGCCTTCTGGGCGCGCTCCGCCTCCGCCGCGCCGTGGAGCATCCCGGGGAGCACCCGCTGCCCGACGGTGAAGGTGATGGGGAACGCGAACAGGAGCACCGCCGCCCAGATGAGCACCGCCTTGTCGGAGAGCTTGCGGAACGGCAGCAGCATGAAGCCCACCACCGCGTACGTGGCGAGGATGTCCCCCACCCACACCCCGAACATGTGGACCAGGCCGATGCCAAACAGCACGGCCAGCCGGCGCCGGTACATCGGCACGATGGACGCCCCCTTCGCTTCCGCGCGCGTCAGCTGCAGCGCGAACCCCAGCCCGAAGAGGAAGGTGAAGAGGGTGACGAACTTCTGGTCGATGAGGAGGCCGAAGAGCGAGTTGACCGCGACATCCAGCGGGGCGGCCGCCAGCGCCAGGGCCTGCTCGCGAGGCATGAGCAGCCGGCCGTTGAACGAGCTCAGGCTGTTGGAG
This sequence comes from Corallococcus exercitus, assembly GCF_042231735.1. Classification (GTDB taxonomy): domain Bacteria; phylum Myxococcota; class Myxococcia; order Myxococcales; family Myxococcaceae; genus Corallococcus; species Corallococcus exercitus_B. The sequence continues at coordinate 5,090,582 of NZ_CP102577.1, read as the reverse complement.
AGGAAGACGCCCACCAGCGCGAAGCCGCGCAAGGCGTCCAGGGCGTGGACGCGCTCGGAGTGCTCGGTGGGACCTGCGGAGGGTGTTTCGGACATGCGGGGGACTACACGCTGTCGTCCTCGGCAGCGTCAATGAAGCCCCCCTGCCCGGACAGCGGGCTTTCAGTGCGCGGCGCGCGCCTCGCGGGCAGGGGCCAGGCGCATGGGCTGGGCACGGCCGTAGGTGAGCGAGCGCCACAGCCACTCCACCGGGCCGAAGCGGAAGCGCGCCAGCCACCAGTGGCAGAAGGCGAGCTGCGCCGCGAACACGCCCAGGCACAGCAGCACCGTGCGCGACGGCGGCGTGTGCCCCACGAGCCCCAGCCCCCAGCCGTCATAGAGCCACACGCTCACCACGGACTGCATGAGGTAGAGCGTCAGCGCCATGCGCCCCGCGGGCGTGAGCACGCCCAGCACCTTGCGCCAGCGCTCCTTCTGGAAGAGCAGCGCGAAGGCCGCCGCGTAGCCCGTGCCCATGAAGAGGAAGCCCACCTCCCGCAGGGTGCGCAGGCCCAGCATCCACGCCGGAGGGCTCATCTGCCCCAGGGGGCCGCCACCGGGCGCGCCCCGGTTCCTCAGGCTGATCACCAGGGCCAGGGTGGCGAGGGCGCTGCCCACGGCCAGCCCCCACGCCATCACCCGGACGAGCAGCTTGCGGTGTCGCTCCACCTCCTCCAGCACCCGGTGGCGTCCGGCCCACAGGCCCAAGAGGAAGCGGCCCAGGATGATGCACAGCCAGATGGGGCGGCCCGGGTTGGGCAGGTTCTGCCAGGCATAGACGGCGTTGGCCTGCTGCGACGCCACCACCGAGTGGCTGGACAGGCCGGTGAAGAACGCCGTGCGGTGCGCGGCCTCCTCCTCGCGCGTGGCCTTGGCGGCTGCTTCCGCGGCCTCCTTGCCGTGCAACAGCTCCGGGACGTAGCGCTGCGCGATGGACAGCGTGAGCGGCAGCACGACGAAGAGCACCGCCACCCAGGTGAGCACCGTCCTGTCGGAGCGCTTGCGGAACAGGAGCAGCACGAAGCCCACCAGCGCGTACGTGCTGAGGATGTCCCCCACCCACACCCCGAACATGTGCACCAGGCCGATGCCCAACAGCACGAGCAGCCGGCGCCGGTACACCGGCACGATGGACGCCCCCTTCGCTTCCGCGCGCGTCAGCTGCAGCGCGAAGCCCATGCCGAAGAGGAGGGAGAAGAGGGTGATGAACTTCTGGTCCACGAAGAAGGCGTAGAGCGAGTTGACCACCGTCTCCAGGGTGGACGCCGTCAGCGCCTGCGCCTGTTCGCGCGGCAGCAGGGAGCGGCCGCTGAACCAGCTCAGGCTGTTGGAGACGAAGACACCCAGCAGCGCGAAGCCGCGCAGGGCGTCCAGCAGGTGCACGCGCTCGGAGGCTTCGACGGGGCCGACGGAGGAGGGCTCGGACATGGGGCGCCACTACACGCCCGCGCGCTCCACATCGTCAAACGCACCGGGGTGTGACGCGGCCCCTGTCGCGCGGTGACTCACGACGTCACAGCGGCGGGATGGATTTCTCCGGACCGGGCAGAACCTCGCGCAGGCAGCGCTCCAGGCCGCCCCGGTGGCGCCACTGCATGGGGTAGCCCAGCGACACCTCCTCGAAGCGCACGCCGTCGCGCCACAGCGTGGAGGGCATGTGCAGGTGCCCCGTCACCACCACCTCCGCGCGGTAGCGCGTGTGCCAGTCCTCGGTGAGGCGCGTGCCGCACCAGATGGAGAAGCGCGGGATGCGCGGCAGCCGCACGTGCTCGTATCTCAGCGGGTAGTGGTTGATGAGGATGGTGGAGCACCCGGGCGGCAGCCGCTCCAGCCGCGCGCGCGTGCGCTCCACGCGCGCGTGGCACCAGGCCTGACGGGTGGGGTACGGCTCCGGGTGGAGCAGCACCTCGTCCGTGCACATCAGGTCGTCCTCCCAGGCCCACTCCAGCGCCTTGTCCGCGGGCACGGTGTCCGGGCGGAAGGTGTAGTCGTAGCCCAGGAACATGGGGACCACGACGCGGTGCGGGCCCTCGCCCGGCCAGCGCGGATACGGGTCCTCCGGCGTGAGCGCGCCGTAGCGGTGGCACAGGTCCACCATGCGCAGGTAGCGCGCCTCGCCCTTCAGCGGCGGCTGTTCCGAGGGCATGGTCCACAGCTCGTGGTTGCCCGGCACCCAGACGACCTGGCGGAAGCGCGCGGTGAGCGTGCGCAGCATCAGCTCCATGTCCGCGAGCGTCTCGCCCACGTCTCCGCCGACGATGAGCCAGTCGTCCGGGCGCGGCGCGAGTGCCGCCAGCGCCTCGTGGTTCTCCTTGTGCCGCAGGTGCAGGTCGCTGATGGCGTAGAGCTTCATGGCGTGCGTGGGGAAGGCCCTACCTTAACGCGCACGGCCGCGCGCGCCATGGGAACGGCGGGCCGTCAGCCCCGGCCGTCAGCCCAGCGACGCCAGGAGCGCCAGCACCTGCTGCGGCGGCGCGGCGCGGTCCATCCAGGTGATGCCCTTCTCCCGCAGCCCGCGCGACGGCGGAAGCGAGGTGTGCAGCGCGCAGGCGACGCGCGGATGCCGGGCGCGCACGCACGTGAGCAGGCACAGCCCGTCGCCATCCGGCAGGCCCTGGCCGCTCACCACCACGGACGGCGGCGCTTCCCCCATCAGCCGCTCCGCTTCGCGCACGCCCTGGGCGAAGCGCTTGTCGCCGGGCAGGTGCCTGGACAGCCGCCGGAGCGCCGCGAGCGCGCGTGGATCCGCGTCCACGAACAGGAAGCTGGGAGGGGAGGAGGGCTCTTGCATGAAGGCACTGGGTGGTGCGGACGGGCTTGACGCAAGAGGTTGTGTCGCGAAAAGCCTACCCCGGAAGTTCTTGGAAGCCAACCTCTCAAGTCATATCGACATGGGCGAACCCGGTAGGTTAACGACCCCATGGAAAAGACCCTCGCATCCCGGCTCGGAGGTGCGGCCCGCGTCGCCCGCACCCGCCTGAACCTGACCCAGGCGGACGTGGCGGAGCGCATCGGCATCGCGAGTGAAGTCTACGGGCGTCTGGAGCGCGGGCACATGCTGCCCAGCATCCAGACCTTCCGTCGGTTGTGCGTGGTGCTGTCCATCTCCGCGGACGAGGCGTTGGGTCTGAAGCCGTCGCAGGACGTGAAGTGGGCCGCGGAGCCTCCGTCCGACTATGGCGAGTCCGCGGAGCTGCGCCGGCTGTTGCGCCGCGCGAAGCAGCTGGACCGGGGCTCCATCCGCATCCTCAGCGTGCTGGCCTCGCAGTTCAAACCGCGCAGCTGAAGGCGCCGCGGTGCTCATCCGGCCTCCGCCGCGCCGTCCCAGCGCGCCAGCCGCTCCCGCAGCTTCCGGACGGAGGGAAAGCCGTTGAAGAGCACCACCTGCGGGTGATCCTCCAGGGCCTGCCGCTCCGCCGCCTCCTTCGCCAGCGCGCGGTCCACGCCCAGGAGCAGCCCCGCGTCGGGGCGCGCGCGCAGCTCCGCCAGCCGGCGTGACAGCGGCGCCGCGTGCCACGGGTGGAACAGCTCCAGCGCGACCTCCTGGCCCGTCTTCCGGTGGCGGAAGGTGAGGTCGGGCACGCACAGGCCGGCGGCGCCGGTGTGGCGGGGCAGGGGCGTCAGGTCCAGCGCCCAGGCGTCATCCTCGAACCCTTGCGCCAGCGCGGCCACCTCCGGTGGCACGTGCCCCAGCGCGGCGGGCAGCGGGGACACCAGCGGATCCTCGTGGGAGAGCTGGAGCGTGGAGCGCTTGCGCGCGTCCTCCAGCACCGCGGAGAGCTCCCAGCGCTCCAGGATGGGGACCACGGAGAGGAAGCTCGCCAGCTGCAGGCCGTACTTCTTCTGCAGCGACAGCATCGCGCCGGGGCCTTCGACCTCCAGGGACCAGTCCTCGCCGTCGCGCCGGACCTCCGCCACCAGCCGGCAGAACTTCAGCCAGCGCAGGAGCTTGCGCACGCGCAAGAGCTCCGGCGACCGCGCGCGCAGGGTGAGGCGCCGGGCGTTGAAGAGCGGCCCCTGCGCGAGCGCCAGGTTGTAGCGGTCCAGCAGCCCCTGCGGCGTGAGCGCCTCCCCGTCCCAGCCGAGCAGCTTCCGGTTGCCGGGCAGGTCCGAGTACAGCGCCTCGCGGGTGTCGGGCAGCGATGCGCCCAGGGCCTCGGTGAGGCGCGCTTCGTAGGCCTCCAGCGTGGTGTCCGGAGAGAGGGTCCGCAGCACCCGGGCGCCCACGAGCAGCGTGCGCCAGCGCGCGTCCGTGGCGCCTTCACCGGCCTCGTCGAAGAGGAGCCGGTCGAGGAGCAGCTTCACCAGCCCGCGCGCGACCTTGGGGCGGCTGAACGCGCCGGCCTTGAGGCTGAAGGCCTCCTCCACGTCGTCGCGGCTCTGGCCCCGGAAGGCCTCCGCGTCCGCGAGCAGCTCCTTCGCGAGCGCCTGGAGGGACGGGTCGTGCGTCTTCACGAAGGAAGGCCGCAGGATGCCTTCGCGCACGCGCGAGGCGAGCAGCTCACGCGTCAGCATGCGGAGGTCTCCCGCGAGGGACTGTCATGCGCCGGCATCGGGTGGGCCCTCCGGTTCCTGGTAGGCGCGGTGCTGCCGGCGCCTCTCGCTGATGCCGCTCTCCGCCGTCTGCGCGGAGCACACCTCGTACAAGAGGGCGCGCTTGCCGGGGCGCTTTCGCAGGATGCGGCCCAGGCGCTGGACGTGTTCGCGCACGCTGCCGCTGCCGCTGAGCACCACGCCCACGCGCGCCTCGGGCACGTCCACGCCCTCGTTGAGCACCCGGGAGGTGAGCAGCACGGGCAGCTCCGCGCTGGCGAACGCGGCCAGCAGTGCCTTGCGCTCCGGCAGCGGCGTGTGGTGCGTGAGCGCGGGCAGCAGCAGCTTCCGCGCGAGCGTGTAGACCGTCTCGTTGTCGTCCGTGAAGACGATGACGCGGTCCTCGCGGTGCTCCAGCAGGATCTTCCAGAGCGCGTCCAGCTTGCCGCTGGAGGTGAGCGCGATGCGGCGCTGCTCCCGGTAGCCCCGGTACGCCGCGCGCCCTTCGTCGCTGCGCTGGCTCTGGGCAAGAAAGCGCGCCCAGCCCTCCGGCGACGCGAGCGGCACACCCAGCCTCCTCACGAAGGTGAGGTAGCGGCCGCGCGCCTCGTCGTAGCGCGTCTTCTCGTCGGGCGTCAGTGGCACCTCGATGCGGCGGACCTCGTAGGGCGCCAGGTACTGGCCCTGGAGCTCGTCGATGCCGGTGCGGTGCACCAGCGGGCCCAGCAGTTCCTCGCACACGCGCTCGCCGCCGTCCGCGCGCTCCAGCGTCGCGGTGAGCCCCAGCCGGTAGGGCGCGAGCGTCCCCTCCGCGATGAAGCGGTAGCTGGGCGCGGGCAGGTGGTGGCACTCGTCGCAGATGAGCAGGCCGAAGCGGTTGCCCGTGAACTCCATCTGCATCGCCGCGGAGTCGTACGTCGTCACCGTGAGCGTCTGGCGGTCGTTGACGCCGCCGCCCACCATGCCCACCGGGCCGGAGAAGTGCTTCGCCAGCACGCCCTGCCACTGCGCCATCAAATCCAGCGTGGGCACCACCACCAGCGTGGGCCGCTTCACCCACGCGATGGCCAGCACCGCCAGCAGCGTCTTGCCCGCGCCCGTGGGCAGCTCCACCAGCCCCCGGCCTCCCGCGCGCGTCCAGGCGTCCAGCGCCGCGCGCTGATGCGGGAACGGCTCGATGGGGACGGTGAGGGGCAGCTCCACCGGCTCGAAGCGCTTCGCCCGGTCTTCGTAGGGCAGCCCGCATTCGCGCAGGCGCAGGACGACGTCGCGGTAGTGCAGCGCGGGCGCGCGGAAGACGCCCGTGCGCCCGTCCTTCTGGAAGAGCGCGTGCAGGCGCGCGTCGTCGGGCAGCGTCGGGGCCACCAGCGTGCCGCTGTCGTAGTGCAGCTCGGTGAGGGGGGAGGGCAGGGGCTCGATGGCGGACGCTCGGGGCTCGGGGAGCCGACGTGGGAGGAGACTCGCGCGGGAAGGGAAGTAGCGGGTTGGAAGGCGCTCCGCCACTGTGGTCCGCGAGGCTGGAAGAAACCACGGGCGCGGGCGATTGGCTGCCTGGAGGCACTGCGTGCCTTCTGGGCGCGGGGCGGGTTGCTTTGTGGGGGGGCCGGGCGTTACCTGCTCACCCCATGGCCTGGACCCGCCCCGCCGCTGCTCGCCGTGCTCCGCCCGCCGGCTGGAGGCCCGTGTCCTTCCGGGCATCGCGCTGATGCGGGTCCTCGTCGTCAGCCCGCACCCTGCGTCCCGCGCGCTGCTCAGCCGCTTCCTGGACGCGGAGCCGGACGTGGAGGTGTCCGCCACCGGCGAGCCCGATGACGCCTTCGCCTCCATCAAGGAGAACAAGCCCGCGCTGGTGGTGGTGGACCTGCGCCGCCCGGACGAGGACCACCCGCTGTTCCTGGGCCTCTTGCGCAAGCGGCACCCGTCGCTGCCAGTCATCTCGCTGGTGCCCGGCCGGCTGCGCATCTTCGACGGCCGCTCCGAGCGCGTGCGCGAAGCCCACGGCGACACCGCGGAGGCGCTGCACCACCTGATGGGCTCCGTACTCCAGGCCACGCGCGACCTCTTGGCCCAGCACCTCTTGCGGATGCTGCGCCCGCCGGTGGGCCGGGCCTGAAGCCCTGAGGCTCGCGCGCGGCTACAGGCGCAGCCGGTAGCCCACGGCCGCGAGCACCGCGCCCGCGTTCACGTCGCCGGTGGTGAGGAAGTCCACCGGAGCGAAGTGGTACTTCGCCTCCAGGAAGGCGCCGCCCGGCCCCAGCGGCAGCTCCGCGCCCGCGAGCGCCTGGAAGCCCAGCCCGCCGCCGCTCTCCGACGCGGTGCCGTCGAACGACTCCACCGTCGCGCGGTGCAGGTACAGGCCGGGGCCCGCGCCCACGTAGGGGGTGAGCGGCCCCAGCGCGTGGGGGAAGCGGAACACGGCGGACAGCTGGATGGCCACTTCGCGCTCGGCGAGCGTGTACGGGGACTCGATGGGCTGGCCCAGGTTGTCCAACTGGGGCCCGCGCAGCGTCCCCGACGTGGAGGGCCGGTGGTAGTTCACCTCCAGCACCAGCGCGAGGCGCCGCTGGAGCAGGGGCGTGACGTAGCCCACCTCGCCGCCCAGGAAGAGGTCGCCGCCGAGCGACGTGACGGGCTTGATGAAGCCCACCTTGGGCGCGATGAAGAAGGGGCCTCCGTTGTCCTTCTTGGGGGAGGGGGCGGCGGCCAGCGCCGCGACCGCGAGCAGGGCGAGGGCGTTCATGGGGAGACGGTGAAGCCGGACGACGCGGGGATGGTTCCGAAGGCGCCGCTGGGGTCCGCGACGATGAGCCCGTAGGTGCCGGGCACGATGCCGCCGGGACACGCGGGATCCGTGACGGGCGGCGGGTCGAAGCCGGAGCACGTGGGCACGGTGGCCTTGAGCTGCGTCGGGGAGACGTACGTCACGTCGTACAGCGGGATGTTCACCGTCTGGCCGGGGTCCGTCTTCACGGGCGCGACGAGGTACACGTCGTGGGCGCCGGAGGTGAAGGCCCCCGCGGCGCTGATCAGGGTGATGGCCGTGTCGCGGGTGGCGGGCCCGCCGCGAGGCGCCACGGTGAGGGCCCCCAGCTGCGCGTAGTCGACGGTGAGCGCCTGGGGCCGGGTGGTGGCGCAGCCCTCGGGGTTGGTGAGGGTGAGCGCGTAGGTGCCTTCCGGCGTCGCGGGAGGCAGCTCGGTTTCGATGCGCGTGTCGGAGACGACGGTGAGGGTGAAGAGGGGCTGGTCCTCTTCGCCTTCGCGCTGAAGGACGATGAGCGGCAGCGCGTCCGGGCGGAAGCCGCTGCCTTCGATGACGAGGGGGCTGCCGGCGCTGTAGTGGAAGCCCTGGGGCGCGGTGATGTTCGTGATGACCGGCGGCGGTACGACGTGCAGGGCGTCCGCGAACTCGGAGGTGCCGCCCAGGGGGTTCGTCACGGCGACGGTATAGGCGCCGGGTGGCAGCACGTTCGACGGTGTGCTGTCGCGGGTGGGCAGGTCCATCCGCATGAGCTCGGTGCGCGCGAAGAAGAGGTGGTCGGCGGGGAGCGTGTAGTCGCTCGGGCCGCTCAGCGAGACCAGGGGCAGCTCCACCGAGGGCGTGTCGGTGAGCGCGTCGCGGGGCACGGGGGTGAAGCGGCTGCCGATGAGCTCCAGGCGCCATCCGGCCGCGCCGCCACCGGCGTTGCAGACGCGCGCGGGGGTGACGAGCCGCTGCAGCGGATTGATGAGGCCCTCGAGCTTCGGGGTGGTGCCTTCGGTCGATTCAGAGCAGGCGACCAGGCTGAGCAGTGCGGCGGCGACTGGAAGGCGCACGGGTTCCTCCATCATCCCGTCAACAAGGCTGTCACACGTTAGGCCGGGGCCCGGAAGGGTCAGGAGTTTTTTCCGGCTCCGCGCCCACAGCCCTGCCCGTTCCGCCAGGTCGGATGGCTCAAGTGCCTGAGATTGCAGGGGAATATATCGGTGAGAAGCGTCGGCACGGCGAATGCTTAGGCACCCCGGCAGCAGGGACGGGCAGCACGGCGGGGGGGATGGAGTCGGTGGGGGGGAAGCCGCACTGCTTCAGGGGGAACAGGGCGGGACGGGGCAGCAAAGCAGGACGGGGCAGGGCGGGACGGGGCAGCAAGGGCGGGACGGGGTTGGGGGAGCAAAGCAGGACGGGGTCGGGCGGGTCGGGGCAGGACGGGCGGGACGGGGCAGCAAGGCAGGACGGGGTTGGGCGGGACGGGGCAGTAAAGGCAACACGGGGCAGGACGGGCGGGACGGGGCAGTAAAGGCAGGACGGGGTTGGGCGGGTCGGGGCAGCAAAGGCAACACGGGGCAGGACGGGCGGGACGGGGCAGCACGCAGGACGGGGCAGGACGGGCGGGTCGGGGCAGCAAGGGCGGGACGGGGCAGCAAAGGCAACACGGGGCAGGACGGGCGGGACGGGGCAGCACGCAGGACGGGGCAGCAAGGGTCGGACGGGGCGGGACGGGCGGGACGGGGCAGTAAGCAGGACGGGGCAGGGCGGGACGGGGCAGCAAGGGTTGAACGGGGCAGCAAAGGCAACACGGGGCAGGACGGGCGGGACGGGGTTGGGGCAGCACGGTTGAACGGGGCAGCACGCAGGACGGGGTCGGGCGGGTCGGGGCAGCAAAAGCAACACAGGGCAGGACGGGCGGGACGGGGGAGGGGGACGCAACACGCGGCACGGATCAGCAGGGCAGCACGCTGTACGGGGCAGGACGGGCGGGACGGGGCAGCACGCAGCACGGATCAGCAGGGCAGCACATGGCAACGCGCGGCACGGGGCAGCAGGCCGCGCGGTCGAGCAAGGCAGCAAGCAGGTCGCGGGACGGGGCTGGGCGGCGGGATGGGGCAGTGCGCAGTTTGGGGGAGTCCGGCAAAGAGGTCGTGGTCGCCGGACAGGAGACGTGAAGGACAGTCAATCAGGACGTGGCGGTGCGAGAGCTTCGCGATCCAGCCGACGGCATTGAGGCGACGCGACAGTCAGTACCGGACGTGTGGCGGGTGTGGAGTGGCGGGTCGGGGGGAGCAACACGCAGCCGGGTCTCGTGGAGGGAGTGCTCCCGGGATCCGGCGTACCTCGCAAATCTCATCGTGCAGGGGCGCGATGTCTGGAACGGGGAGAAGCCTCATGGGAGCGGTGTCCATCGTCACCGCGGCGGTAGCGGTCCTGGCGGCGCATACGGCCGTGGCCCAGACCGCACCGCAGGTGCAGTTGCCTCAGGTTCAGGCACAGCCGGGCGAAGGCCGTCGCCGCATGAATGATCCGGAGCGGCTGGCGCCCTTCGGTCTGATGCTCGACGCGGGCATGCCCGAAGGGGCGGGGCTCTCCGGCGTCATCCGGCCCTCGCCGTACCTGCGGCTGCACATCGGTGGCGCGCACAACGGGCTGCGAGGCGCCTTGCGCGCGGGCCTCACGCTGCTTCCGCTGAAGGGCAAGCTCTCGCCCTCGTTCTCATGGGAGTTCGGACACGCGCAGGCCGCGAGCACGAAGACGCTGAACCGGCGGCTCGCGGATCGCACGCAGCTGCCCACCTCCTCCATGGAGCGCGTGGGCTACTCGTACTTCAGCACGCACCTGGGCCTGGAGTTCAACGCCACCCGGCGCCTCAGCTTCTTCGTGCGCGGCGGCGCGAGCTTCATGGAGATGGAGGTCCCCAGCCTCCAGAAGCTGGATGAGCCCTTCCGCGACTCGCTGTCTCCCGTGGAGACGCGGTCGTGGATGATGCGCACCATCCAGCCGTCCGGGAAGCTCGGCTTCGCGTTCTTCTTCGGTTGATCAGCGGCCGAGCACCCGCTCGAAGAACGTGAGCGCCTGCGCCTCCGCCCAGAAGTACGGGCGGTACGCGCGGCCCGCGACGAAGCCCACGTGGCCGCCCCGTTCGGTCAGCACCACGCTGAGGAACGGGTTGTCCCGCGCCGAGGGCGGAATCACCGGCGCCTCCAGCATCGGATCATCCGCGGAGCTCAGGAGCAGCGTGGGCCGGCGGATGTCCGCGAGCCTGGGCCCCGACGACGCCTCCCGGTAGTAGTGCGTCGCGTCCCGGAAGCCATGCAGGGGCGCGGTGACCACGTCGTCATAGCCGCGGATGGTGCGCGCCGCCTCCATGCGCGCCCCGTCGAACGCGCCCGGGAATCGCTGCAGCTTCGCGCGGGCCTTGCTCTTGAGCGTGCGCAGGAACCGCTCGCGGTAGAGCCAGTGGTAGCCGCTGCCGCCATCGAGCTTCCGGCAGCACGCGTCCAGGTCGTACGGCGCGCTGATGGACGCGGCGGCGGCCACGGGCGCCTGGTCCCCGGTCTCCTCCAGCAGCCGGCACAGCACGTTGGCGCCCAGCGAGAAGCCCACCGCGAGCATCGGCCCGGTGATGCGCTCGCGCACGTCCGCCATCACCAGCAGCGTGTCCGCCGTGTCCCCGGAGTGGTACGCCCGGGCCAGCCGGTTCGGCTCTCCGCTGCACGAGCGGAAGTTGATCGCCGTGGCGCCCCAGCCGCGCTTCGCCGCGCCCCGCAGCACCTCCGTGACGTAGCCCGCTTGAGAGGACCCCTCCAGGCCGTGCAGCACCACCACGTGCGGCGCGCCCCGGGGGCCGTCGAAGGTGTCCAGGTCGACGAAGTCTCCGTCGGGCAGATCGCGCCGCTCCCGGCGCAGGGGCGGCACGCGGGTGGGCCGCACGACCGACGCGTAGATGGTCTGCGCATGCGCGCCACGAAGGCCCGGTGCGGGCACGAACGGCTCGGTGGGCTGGAACGTCACTTGCGCTCCCGGATGGCGCGAGCCATCCGCATGGAGGCGCAGCCGGACTTCCGCACGGCCTCCGCCTCCTCGGTGAGCTGGAACAGCGCCAGGTAGTTGTGCACGCGCTCCTCCAGGGTGGGCGCCTCGATGCGGCGGCACACCTCGTCCGCCGCGTAGTCCCGGCACACCTGGGGCCGCCGGTCATAGACGGTGCACAGGTTGTCCGCGCCCAGGTGCGGGCAGCGCAGCCCCAGGGGCTTGTCCAGCGCGGCGATGTCCGGCGCCACGCAGCAGGCGCCACAGCAGGTGCACTCCATGCAGCTCCTTGGCGGTTCGCCTCAGCGGCGGACGGCCTGCTCCACCTTGCCCAGGTTCGTCACGGTGAGCGTGACGCCCTGGCCCTTCTTCCACGCGACGAACTCCTCCTCGCGCGTGGGCTTCACCTCGTGCTGCTTCACGCCGTCGTCGTCGTAGCGCACGAGCACGCTGTAGTCCTCCTCGCGCCGCAACCGCTCGTTCGTCCCGGCGGTGAGCTCCGGCCAGCGCGGCGGCCCGTCCGTGCCCTTGAGCTCGCGCGTGTCCACCGGCTTCCACACGTACGTGTCATAGGAGCACTGCTGCGAGTAGACGGGCTCGTTGCGGTAGCGCGTCTCCGTGTCGCAGTCCTCGTAGGACTCGTTGCAGTACTTCGTCACGTCGTGGCAGACCTCCTCGGCGAAGCCGTTGCCCTTGTCGCGGCGGGTGCACTTCTCCTCGGTGCCGCAGGCCACCTTGCGCGACTTCGTCCGGCACACGCGCTGGGTGCCGTCCGCCACCCGGCGGGTGCCCCGCTGCCGGGACACGCAGTCGCGGATGTTCGTCACGCCCGCGACCTCGCCCGTGCCATTCACCGGCATGCGCGGCGCGGTCGTGTTCAGCTCGTCCCGCCAGCCCGTGCGCGTCTCCGGCACGAAGCGCTCCTGGACCAGCGCGCGGCGCCAGTTCGTCGCCACCACCTCACCCTTGAGCTCATGCTTCATGTTTCCCCAGAGGCCCACCGCGCAGGTGCCCAGGCAGCAGGAACTGAGGATGCCCACCACGATGAGCGCCACCTTCCCGAAGCGGCGGGGCTTGGGCGCGGGCTTCGGTGGGGGCTTGGGGCCCAGGTCCGCGATGGGCGCGGCCTTCGCATCCGAGCCCCTCTCCGCGGAGCACTGCCGGCAGCGCTTGCCGTCGCCCCGGTTGGCCGCGCCGCAGTAGGCGCAGAACCAGTCCTCGCCAGCGCCGGCCATGTCCAGGGCCTGCTCGTCGCTGACGCCTTCGCGGGTGGACTTGCCGGAGGCCGCGTCCACGTCCCCGAAGTCGAACTCGGACTCCTTGCCGCTGAGCTCCCGCGGGTTGTTGCAGGAGGGGCAGTTCTTGTGACGGGCGGGGATGTTCCTGGCGCCGCAGGACGTGCAGTTCCAGGAGCCCTCGATGATGCGCCTTCGCTCGGCCATGGGCGCATCCTAGGGGACCTGTCGCCGCCTGACACATCCGGGTTGAAGCCGCCGTCCCAGCGGGCTGGAGGTCGGGCCGCCAGAGCGGCATCCAGGCATGGAGGCGCGGAGGCTCCGAAGCGCGGCCCCGAGGCAACAGGGCCTGCCCGCGCGGCTCACACCCAGAGGGCGCGAGGGAAGGGGACCTCCGGCGCGGGAGGCAGGCCCGCGCGCAGCGGGCGCAGCATGGGCAGCGACCCGTCCCGCTGCACTCGCACCGCGCCGGGCACCCCCGTGAGGAGGGGCGCCGTCGAGGGCTCCTCCCACCACACCACGCGCTTGAGCCCCGCGTGATGCGCCACGCGGCGCGCCTCCGTGAGCAGCGCCTCCGCCGCGGAGGCGTCCCGCGCGTCCAGCATCAACACCACCAGCTCGCCGTAGCGCGCGTTCATCACCCACAGCGCGGTGGACCCGCCCACCACCGCGCCGCACGTCCGGGGCCGGGGCCGTGCCAGCAGCTCCGCGTAGATGCGCTCCCGCTCCAGGTGCCAGTCCACCTGCGTGGCGCTGGGCCACAGGAAGAAGGGCGCGTCCGGCCGGCGCATCCGCGCGAGCGCCGCCGCCACGTCCGTCTCCTGGAGCCCGCCGTCCACCGGCCGTCCCCCCGGCGCATCCACCGCGTCCAGCCGCCAGTCCCACGCGGGCACCTCCACGTAGCCTGACCGGCGGTACAGCGGCGCTCCCACGTCGGAGAAGAGGACCACCGCGTGCGGACGCGGCGCCACCTGCTCCAGCGCCGCGGCCACGGCGTCCATCAACCGCGTGGCGTGTCCCCGGCCGCGCAGGGGCTCCTCGGTGAAGACGCTCGCGATGGCGTAGCTGTCCCCTTGCGTGAGCTGTCCGTCCGCGCCCCTGAGGAAGCTGTCCGTGTGGAAGGTCTCGCACGACGCCAGCACCCGGCCGTCGTCCGCCAGCCACAGCCAGGTGTTCATGCCCTCGCGGCTCCACGGGTGCGCGCGCAGCCGGGCTTCGCGCTCCTGGTACTGCGGCACGCTCAGGGGCGAACCCCACGCGGCATGGGTGACGGCGTCGCGCTGCGCCTTCTGCGCGTCGGTGGCGAGGACGAGGGACATGGTGCGGGGCACGCTAGACGCGCGCCCCGCCCGAGCGCGAGCGCTACAGCGTCGTGGTGTACGGGAACCGGAAATGCAGCTGCAGGTACGCCTGCCCCACGTGGAAGATGCCGTCGCCCAGCGAGTCCGGCAGCCCCAGCCCGCCCAGCTCCTGCGGCACGTAGAAGGTGGACTCCCAGCCCACGCTGACGAGGAAGCTCTTCGCCAGCTGGAACTCCAGGTCCGCGCCCAGGCTCGCGCCGGGCCGCAGGAAGTGCGTGTCCGGCAGCGTGTCGGAGAAGATGTACGCGTACGTCAACACCAGCCCCACGCCCAGCTTGAAGCGCACCGGGCTGGACGACAGCGGCAGCCCCACGCCCAGCGGCTTGAACGTCACGCCGTACATCCCCGTGTCGCGATACTTCGGCGAGATGATGAACGAGTCCGGGATGAAGATGGACGGCGAGATGCGGATCTCCTCCATCTGCTTCGCCTGCTTGCGGTAGCGCGCGGGAATCGCGCGCTGGTTCTTGCGCAGCCACTCCTTGTCCAGCACCGCGTCCACCGACAGCTTCAGCCCCGTGTGCAGGAACTGGTCGTCCGCGATGGGGCCGGAGAAGACGAACACCGCCGGCCCCACGCCCACGTCCACCGGCACGGTCACCCTCTGGGCCGCCGGGACGACGGCGGGCCACAACGACAGCGCGAACAGCAGCGGGAGCAGGGTGGGCCTCAAGGGCGGGTCCTCATGTACCGGGTCCAGGGAGGACCCACACTTCAAGCCTAGAAGGTCAGGACGCTCCCTGTCCCGCATGCGCTAAGAAGTTCGCGCCGGAAAGGGAGCCGGCCCTTCACGCTCCCTTGCAGGTCCGCTGCCGCACCTGCCTCACCCCAAGGAACTCCGATGCTCCCCGTTGCGCTGCTGCTCGCCTCGTCACTGCAATCCCAGACGCCGGCGCCCGCCCCGCGTCCCGCCGCCCCACCGCCTCCGGCCGCCGTCCGCGCTCCCGCGCCGCCCGCGCCGCCCTCCCTCCCCGCGGACGCCCCCGCCGCCGAGCGTGCCGCCGCCGCCGCCGAGCGCGCCGCCATCGCCGCCGAGCGCGCCGCCGAGGCCAGCGCCCGGCTCGCGGAGGCCATCGAGCGCCTGGCCGAAGTGACCGCGCGCGCGCCCATCGCCCCGCCGCCGCCGCCCGCCGCGCCCGCTGCCGAGGCCGCCGCCGCCGCGGCCCCCGTGAAGCCCAGCGTCTGGGACGTCAGCGTGGGCCTGAGCCTCATCTCCCTCACGGGCAACGCGTCCACGCTGACGGTGAGTGGCCTGGCCAGCGCGCTGCGCAAGACGGAGAACTGGATCTACTCCGTGAAGGCCTTCGGCGCGTACGGCCGCAGCCGCCCGCCCCAGGTGGAGGGGGAGGTGGAGTCGCTGTCCCAGGTGGTGGCCCTCAACGCGGGCGTGGAACTGCGCGGGGACCGCCGCTTCACGCAGGAGATCAGCGGCTACCTGCTGGCCGGCGTGGACACGGACCACATCAAGAGCGTGGAGGCGCGGCCCTACGGTGAAGCCGGCGCCAGCATCTTCTGGTTCGACACCAAGCGGGATGAGAAGGCCAGCGTGCGCGAAGCCGTCCTGCGCACCGACTTCGCCTTCCGCTACGCACGCGAGACGCGCTTCCAGTACTACCCGGAGCGCGTGGACCTGCCGGACGTGGACCTGGGCGGTCCGCGCTTCGGCGTCCTGTTCCGCTACGGCGTCTCCAAGGACATCACCTTCCAGGAAGAGGCGGAGATCCTGGTCAGCGTCATCTCCGACTCGCGCGTCCTCTTCAGCAGCCAGACGCAGGTGATGGCGAACCTCACCGACGCGCTGGCCCTGGGCGTGGGCTTCCTCGTGAAGTCCGACAGCGCTCCGCCCCCGGGCAAGGTGTCCACCGACACGGCGCTCTCCTTCAACCTGACCGTCGCCCTGTAGTCCGCGGCCTCAGGGAGTCGCAGCCCGCAAAAGCGACGCGGCGCCAGGGAAGAAACCCGGGCGCCGCGTTCGTGCTTCAGGGGACTTCGAGGGCGCGGGGACTACTCGTGCGTTTCGTGTCCCTGCTTCTCCACCTGCTGGTGCCCGCCCTGGCGGCCTTCCGCCGGGTTCGCGCCGATGTCCACCGCCTGGAGGTCGCTGTACTGCGACCCCGGGGGGTTGGCCAGCCGGAAGCGGGTGCCCAGGTCCATCAGCGAGAAGCCGATGAGCAGGACCACGAAGATGATGGACACGCCGAACACCAGGCGGTTGGCGCCCTGGTGCTCCGACAGGTGCATGAAGTACAGCGCCACCAGCGTGCCCTTCACGCTGGCGATGATGAGCGCCAGCACCAGGCCGAAGTCAGGCAGGTGCATGCGGCCGGTGAAGACGGTGACGAGCGTGAGCACCAGCAGGGCAATCCAGATGACCACGTAGCGCCCGGCGCCGTGGTGCTCCTGCATGTTGTGCTCTTCCTGATGCGATTCGTTGGCGATGGCCATGTCGTAACCCTCAGACCAGGTACAGCATCGGGAAGAGGAAGATCCACACCAGGTCGACGAGGTGCCAGTACATGGAGCCCAGCTCGACCTGCGTGTAGTTGTTCGCGTTGAAGTCCCCGACGCGGTACGCGCGCACCGTGGCGAACGCCAGCACCGTCATGCCGATGACGACGTGCAGGGCGTGCAGCGCCGTGGAGGCGAAGTACACGGAGAAGTACATCGGCGCGCCCGGCAGCTGGATGCCTTCGTAGAAGTAGTAGCGGCCCGGCAGCGTCCCGATGTGGAACTTGTGCTTGTACTCGAAGAACTTGATGACGAGGAAGCCCAGCGCCATCAGGAGGGTGAGCACGTTCATGTGCCCCACCATCTTGTTCTTCCCCTCCTTGGCGTAGTGCACCGCCATGGCGGCGGTGAACGAGGAGGTGATGAGCACCACCGTGTTGATGGTGCCCATCGTCAGGTCCAGGCTGCGGCTGGAGGCCGCCCACGCTTCCGGGAACAGGAAGCGGTAGGCCGCGTAGCACGCGAACAGACCCGCGAAGAGCAGGATTTCCGTGGCGAGGAACAGCCACATGCCCAACCGCGCCGCGTGCTTCTGGACCTCCAGCGACGCGAAGTGGGCGGCCAGCTTGGGACCGGGCACCGAGCCCGGCGTCACGTGCGCGCTAGACATCCGACACCTCGCCCTGGGCCTTCTTCGGATCCACGTAGAAGTGCGGCTCCTCGGGATACGTCGGCTGCGGGCCAATGAAGTTGTGCGTGGGCGGCGGGGACATGGTCAGCCACTCGTAGCCCTTGCTGTTCCACGGGTTGTCCACGCGCTCGCCGTAGATGAGCGCGTACGTCAGGTACACCGCGATGATGATGAACCCGAACGCGAGCAGCGAAGCGCCCGCCGTGGACGCCACGTTCAGCGCCTGGAAGCGCTCCGGGTACTCGTAGTAGCGGCGCGGCATGCCCGCGTTGCCCACGAGGAACTGGGGGATGAACGTCGCGTTGAAGCCCAGGATGATGAGCGCCGCGGACACCAGGCCCCACCCCTCGTGGTACATCTTCCCGAACATCTTCGGGAACCAGTAGTGGAGCGCGGCCAGGAAGGCCATGATCGTCGCGCCCACCATGATGAAGTGGAAGTGCGCCACGACGAAGTAGGTGTCGTGCCAGGGCACGTCCAGCGACACCGTCGCCACCGCGATGCCCGTCATGCCACCGAACACGGTGAAGAACAGGAAGCCGCAGAAGTAGGCGAACGGGGTCGTGAACTCCACCGCGCCCTTGTAGACGGTGCCCACCCAGTTGAAGACCTTGATGGCGGTGAACACGCCCACCAGCATCGACAGCACGCCGAACACGCCGGCGTTGAAGGTGGACTGGCCGGACACGAACATGTGGTGTCCCCAGGCGAAGAAGCCCACGAACGCGATGCCCACGCTGGAGTACGCCACCGCGCGGTAGCCGAAGATGTTCTTGCGGCTGAAGGCGGAGACGATCTCGCTCATCACGCCGAACGCCGGCAGCACCATGATGTACACGGCCGGGTGGCTGTAGAACCAGAACAGGTGCTGGAAGAGCACCGGGTCACCGCCGCGGGCCACGTCGAACATGCCCAGGCTGAACAGGTTCTCCGCCGTCACCAGCAGCAGCAGCAGGCCAATCACCGGCGTCGCCAGCACCTGGATGCAGCTGGTGGCGTAGAGCGCCCACACCATCAGCGGCATCTTGAACCAGGTGATGCCCGGCGCGCGCATGGTGTGCGTGGTGACGATGAAGTTCATGCCCGTGAGGATGGAGCTGAACCCGATGATGAACGCGCCGAAGAGCACCGGCGCCACCGTGGTCGTCGTGTGCGCGCTGTACGGCGTGTAGAAGGTCCAGCCGGTGTCCAGGCCGCCGTTGAGCATGCCCCAGAGCGCGAAGCCCGCGCCGGCCAGGTACACGTAGAGCGACAGCAGGTTCAGGCGGGGGAACGCCACGTCCTTGGCGCCCAGCATCAGCGGCAGCAGGAAGTTGCCGAAGATGGCCGGGATGGCAGGGATCATGAACAAGAAGATCATGACGATGCCATGCAGCGTGAAGACGCGATTGTACGTCATCGCGTCCATGATGGTCGGGCCCGGCGTGAGCAGCTCGATCCGGATGAGCAGCGCGAAGATGCCGCCCACCAGGAAGAAGAGCAGGATCCACGCCATGTACATGATGCCGATGCGCTTGTGGTCCACCGTCAGCAGCCACGACTTCACCGTGGTGCCGTCCGTCAGGTAGCTCGGGTGGTGGCCGTGGTCGTCGGTCGCCTCATGGCCGGGGACGGCCCCCGGCGCGGCGATGCTACTGGATGGGGTCATAGGCGGGGCCCTCGGAAGCGGTCTCGCGCACGTTCGCGGTGCGCAGCGTCTTGATGTACTCGACGATGGCGGCCGACTCGGGGCCCTGCAGCTTGCCCTGGTAGGTCGGCATCACGTTCTGGTAGCCGGCGACGATGTGCGCGCCCGGGTCCATCATCGACTGGGTGATGTAGGCTTCATCCACGCGGATGTCCTGGCCGTCCGCGAGCTTCTCGTTGCGCTCGTAGAGGCCCAGGAAGGTGGGGCCGATGTGCTTGGAGCCGTCCACCGAGTGGCACTTGAGGCAGCCCTGCGTGCCCACCAGCTTCTGGCCCTGCTCGGCCATGCGGGCGACGGGCGGCACGAGCGACGTGTCCGCCAGCGCGTCCTGCCGGTCCTGTAGGCGGCCGCGCTGCTGCTCCTTCAGCCAGTTCTCGTAGTCCTCCGGCGCGAGCACGACGACCTCCGCCAGCATCTTCGAGTGCGACAGGCCGCAGTACTCGGTGCAGAGCACCTGGTACGTGCCGGGCTTCGTCGCCTCGAACCAGGCCTGCGTGTAGCGGCCCGGCAGCGCGTCCATCTTGATGCGGAAGGACGGGACGAAGAAGGAGTGGATGACGTCGCGGGACGTGATGAGCAGGCGCACCGGGCGATGCGCCGGCACGTGCAGCACGTTCACGCCGTTGGGGCCCTCCGGATAGGAGAACTTCCACATCCACTGCTTGCCCATGACGTAGACATCCATCGAGTCCTTGGGCGGGGTGGTGTACCAGGTGAAGTCCCGGAACCCGATGGCGAACCACGCCAGGAAGAACACCAGCGGGACGGACACGAAGAGGAACTCCGTCTTCAGGTCCGGCACCACGTATTCGGTGTGCTGGTGGGCCTCCCGCCGACGGTAGCGGAAGAACATGAAGAGCGCCGCGAGGCCGACGCCCGCGGACATCACCATCGTCGTACCGACGACGAAGTAGTGCAGGAAGTCGACCCGTTCCGCGAACGTGGACGCGCGCTCCGGGAGGAACAGGAATTGGTTGGCCAGGTCGCTCATGTAGTCGCGCCTTTCTTCAGCTCGCGCCTCCAGAAATAGATCAGCATCGTGGCCAGGGCGCCGAAGACAGCCAGGGAGCCCAGGCGGATGAACCCGAAGATGTAGAAACCGTACCGCCGCGTGGCGGTGTCATACTTGAAACAGGACATGACGATGCGATCGACGCTCGTCCCGACCCGACCGCCCGCTGCTTCCAGCAGCGAAAGCTTCACGTCCTTGCGGTCGAACGACGTGCCGTAGAGGTAGCGGGAGATGCTCCCCTCCGGCGTGAGCACGGTGACCACCGCAGGGTGGGCGTACTGCTTCGTGCTCGGTTCATACGTGTACTTGAAGCCCACGGCATCGGCGAGCTTGTGGATGTTCTCGTCGGTGCCGGTCAGGAAGTGCCACGGAGCCGTCTCCGGCTTGCCCATGGACTGCAGATACTTGCGCCGCCGCTCGGCGCTCTGCGCCGGGGTGTCCTTGGGGTCGATGCTGACGGTGACGGCCTCGTAGTCCTTGCCCAGCTCCAGGCCCAGCTCGCGCATCACGCGGACCTGCTCGTTGATGACGAGGTTACAGAGCATGGGGCACTCGTAATAGACGAGCGTGAGCAGGGTGGGGCGCGTCTTGGACAGCAGCGTGCCCAGCCGCACTTCCTCCCCACTGGAGTCCACGAAGCGCGTCTCCAGGGGGAGCGGTTCCCCCAGGTGCTCCTCCACGTCCACCCCCGTCACCGGCGGGGGCAGGTCGGAGTCCGCCTCCACGATGGCGCGGGGCGTCTTGCCTCCACCCGGCAGGGCGGACGCGGGCGTGACGCTGGTGAGCACCAGCACGAGCGCCGCGAGGAGCCCGGCGGCACGGGCGGAGGAGTGGGGGAAGAGGGACGGCATGGCGAGGGACGGCTCGGGGGCAGGAGGAGCGGGTGGGAGCCTACTTCTTCGGGGCCGGGGCCGGGGGCGCCGCGTTGGGCGCGGGCGCCGGGGCCTGGGGGGGAGCCGGAGCCGGGGCCGGCTCGCGGGCCTTCTGGGCCTCGGTCGTGATGACCTGGTCCATGGCGTCCGCCAGCGGCTTGTGGGCGGCGACGCCCGGCTGGTCACCCCAGCCGTTCTTCAGCGCCTCCTGCTGGCCGCCCAGCTTCTCCGTCGCGCGCCAGTCCTGTTCGAACAGGCGCTGGTTCACGATGCCGACCTCGTACTGGCCCACCGCGGCGGGGCGGGGGGGCGGCCCCTCCGGCTGGGCCTCCTGCATGGTGACGACCTGGATGCGCCAGGCCCACACCGCGCCCACGAGGAAGAGGACCATGGCGCCCACACCGACGCCGATGATCTTCCCCATGACGAGGTGGTCTTCCTCGGCCGCCACGCCATGCGCGCCGACGATGACCCGCGATTCGACTTCGGACTGGGTCTTCTTCATGGCTGCACGTACCTCAGGGACTCCGCGATGTAGGGGTCCTTCACCGGGAAGGTGTACCGACCGCGCGCCCGGAACAGGGCGTAGCCCACCGCGACTCCGCCCACGCCCACGAAGGCCGTGAGAATCGTCCAGTGGAAGGTCGGGCCCGCCTCACCGGAGAACGCCGGCCAGATGAGCCAATACAGGTCCACGGCGTGCATGAGAAGCATGTAGGTGGCGGCCACCGCCAGGGTCCCGGGCTTCTCCTTCAGCTTGCGTGACAGCAGCGTGAAGAACGGCAGCACGAAGTGGCCGAAGAAGATGACGTAGGAGACGCCGCGCCACGGGCCGTACATGCGCAGGCCGTACCAGGGGGCCTCTTCCGGGATGTTGGCGATCCACACCAGCAGGAACTGGGAGAAGCCGATGTAGGCCCAGAACGCCGTGAAGGCGAAGATGAGCTTGCCCAGGTTGTGGTAGTGCGACGTCTTCACCAGGCTGCCGTAGAGGTCCTTGCCCTGGGCCCGCACCGTGGCCAGCGTGAGGACGCAGAAGGCGGCCAGGAAGCTGCCGGCGAAGTAGTAGGCGCCGAAGATGGTGGACTGCCACAGCGGGGTGAGGCTCATCAGCCAGTCAAAGGCGGCGAAGGTGATGGTCAGCGCCAGGAAGGGCAGGGCGCCCGGGGAGAACTTGCGCTGCTTGACGGTGAGCTCCAGCCCGCCCACCTCGTCCTGCTGGGTGCTCCAGCCGTACAGCCGGTGCGAGACGAAGATCCACACCACGAAGTAGATGACCTGGCGGGCGGCGAAGAAGCCCAGGTTCAGGTAGCCGTGCTTCTTGTGGGCCAGGTGCTCCACCTCGATGCCGTGGATGTTCGCGGCCAGCGGGGAGCCGTCCACCCAGGGGTAGAGGTACTTCATCATCGGGATGAGGGCGAGGATGAGCACCGCGAAGACAGGCACCGCGATGGAGATGGTCTCCATGGCGCGGCGCAGGACGATGGGCCACTTCGCCTTGGCCGTGTGGAAGATGG
Organism: Corallococcus exercitus; assembly: GCF_042231735.1. Lineage (GTDB taxonomy): Bacteria > Myxococcota > Myxococcia > Myxococcales > Myxococcaceae > Corallococcus > Corallococcus exercitus_B. Next base: position 5,068,407 of record NZ_CP102577.1, on the reverse strand, counting down.
CCAGCATGATGAGGGCGGCCACGCTGATGCCGACCCAGTAGGTGAAGCCCAAGAGGTAGCTGAAGCTGGTCGCCTCGGGGTTCATGAAGAAGCCCACGGCGGTGAGCACGAGGCCCACCACGCCCAGGCCGAACGCGGGCACCATCAGCTTGGGCGTGCCGGTGTAGCGCTCCATGGCAGTCATCGGTTCTCCTGCGGAACGGGCTGCGTCCCGGCGGTGCTGCGGGCGGCCTGCAGCGCGCGCACGTAGGCGACGACGGCCCAGCGCTCACGCGTGTCGAGCTCACCCGAGAAGGACGGCATGATGCCGTAGCCCTCGTTGATGGCGGTGTAGAAGTGGCCGGCAGGCTTGTCCGCGAGCTCCAGCAGGGACGGCGGCAGGCGCAGCGCCATGTTCTCCGCCACGACGCTGTTGCCGTCGCCGAGCACGCCATGGCACTGCGAGCAGACGATGTTGTACTTCTTCTGGCCCAGCGCCAGCAGCTGCTTGTCCACCGGCAGCGGGATGGCGTTCACGGCGACGCCGTTGGCGCGGCCCGTGGAGATGCCCGGGTTGCCCACCGGCCGCTCGCGCGGGACGGTGCCGGCGGGGGGCACGCGCATGGCGCGGCCGTCCGGCCAGAACTCGGACGTCTCGTAGTACTCGTACTTGGCCTGGGTCTCCATGCGCTGGAGGAACTCCGAGCTGACGTTGCAGCCCGTGAGCGCGGCGAGCCCGGCGGCGGGGATGAGCCACCTCATTCGTTCTCTCCCGACACGACGGTCACGTGGGTCGCGCCCAGGGCCGTCAGCTGGTTCTTGACGTCCGCGGCGTCCGTTCCCGTGGGGTGCGGGATGCTCAGCCAGAAGCCGTGCGTGGACGCGCTGCGGAACTCTTCCGACTCGAAGGCCGGGTGGTAGGGCTGCGGCAGCCGGCTCAGGCCGAGCAGGCCGAAGAAGATGCCGAACGCGGCGAACAGCACGCTCAGCTCGAACGTGATGGGCACCCAGGCCGGGAGGCTCAGGAGCGGACGGCCACCCACGTTGAGCGGGTAGTCGACGGTGTTCATCCACGTCTGCATCGCGAGGGCGGTCACCATGCCGGTGAGGCCGCCGCCCAGGGCGATGAAGGGCACGCGGGAGGGGGGCAGACCGAGGGCCTCCGACCCGCCGTGCAGCGGGTACGGGGAGTAGGTGTCCATCCCCTGGAAGCCCTTCTCGCGCATCTGCTGCGTCGCGGAGACGAGGGCTTCCGGGGTGGCGAACTCGGCCATCACCCAGGAATCAAGGACCTTGGCTTCCATGATGCTAGTGCGCTCCGTGGGTGGCCGCGGCGTCCGAGCCGTGGTGTCCGTTGCCATGGGCGGCGTGGGCGGCGTGCTTGAGCTCCAGCTGGAGCTCCTTCACCTCGCTCACCGCGACGGCGGGAACGAACTTGAGGAACAGGAGGAACAGGGTGCCGAACAGGCCCAGCGTGCCGATGTAGATGCACCAGTCCACCCAGGTCGGCGTGTAGATGTCCCACGACGAGGGGAGGAAGTCCTGGGAGAGCGACGTCACGATGATGATGAAACGCTCGCACCACATGCCGATGTTCACCGCGATGGACGCCACCCACATGATGGGGATGCTGGTGCGCGCCTTCTTGAACCAGAAGATGTTCGGGGTGATGACGTTGCAGGCGATCATCAGCCAGTACACGCCGGCGTAGGGGCCCGTGGCGCGGTTCACGTAGAAGGTCCAGAACTCGTACTGGTTCATGGAGTACCAGGCGATGAAGTGCTCCATCAGGTACCCGTAGGACACGAGCAGGCCCGTCGCCAGGATGACCTTGTTCATGTTCTCCAGGTGGCGGTCGGTGATGACGTCCCGGAGGCCCAGGTACTTGCGGGCGGGCACGATGAGGGTGATGACCATCGCGAAGCCGCTGAACACGGCGCCGGCCACGAAGTAGGGCGGGAAGATGGTCGCGTGCCAGCCCGGAATCTGGGAGACGGCGAAGTCGAACGACACGATGGTGTGCACGGACACCACGAGCGGCGTCGAGAGGCCGGCCAGCAGCAGGTAGGCGATCTTGTAGTTGTGCCAGTGACGGCCGGAGCCGCGCCAGCCGAGGGCGAACAGGCCGTAGATGGTGCGCTGCAGCTTCGTCTTGGACGAGTCACGCAGGGCGGCCAGGTCCGGGATGAGGCCCACGAACCAGAAGAGGGCGGACACCGTGAGGTACGTGGAGATGGCGAACACGTCCCACACGAGCGGCGAGCGGAACTGCGCCCAGGCGCCCAGGGTGCTGGGGTAGGGGAACAGCCAGAACGCGAACCAGGGACGGCCCGTGTGGAGCAGCGGGAACAGACCCGCGCACATGACCGCGAACAGCGTCATGGCTTCCGCGAAGCGGTTGATGCTCGTGCGCCACTTCTGCTGGAAGAGCAGGAGGATGGCGGAGATGAGCGTACCGGCGTGGCCGATACCGACCCACCAGACGAAGTTGATGATGTCGAACGCCCAGCCGACGGGCTGGTTGTTGCCCCACACGCCGATGCCGCGCGCGAGGGTGTACGTGACACCGACGACCAGCAGGCCCAGCGCCGCGGACGTGATGCCCAGCAGCATGAACCAGCCCTTGCCGGGCTTGCGCCAGACATGGTCGAGCAGGGTTTCATTGAGGGACTTGTCGTCGTGGTGCGGCGCGACGAGGTCCCGGGGCTCGAGGGGGTCGAGCGGGAGTGCGTGTGCGGTCTCGGCCATGACGGTCAGTGACCTCCTTCGTGCGCCGGCGCGGCATCAGCAGGGGCGGCGGGCACGAGGGCGGGGTTGGGGTTGCGCAGGCGGATGAGGTGGGCGGTGCGGGGGCGGGTGCCCAGCTCGTGCAGCAGCCGGTAGGCACGCTCGTCCTCGTGGAGCTGGGTGACGCGCTGGGCGGGGTCCGCGAGCGAGCCGAAGGCGATGGCGTGCGTGGGGCACGTCTGCTGGCACGCCGTCTGGAGCTCCGTCTCCTGGATGAGGCGCTTCTCGACGCGGGCGTTGATGCGCACGCGCTCGATGCGCTGGACGCAGTACGTGCACTTCTCCATGACGCCGCGGTTGCGCACCGTGACGTCCGGGTTCATCAGCATCTTCTCGGTCGGCGTCTTGCCCTGCGTGTAGTGCAGGTAGTTGAAGCGGCGGACCTTGTAGGGGCAGTTGTTGGAGCAGTACCGCGTGCCGATGCAGCGGTTGTACACCATGTCGTTGAGGCCCTCGTCCGAGTGCACGGTGGCGTTCACCGGGCAGACGTACTCGCAGGGGGCCTTCTCGCAGTGCACGCACGCGACGGGCTGCATGACCATGGCGGGGTTGTTCTCATCGCCCTGGAAGTAGCGGTCGATGCGCAGCCAGTGCATCTCACGGCCGCGGCCCACCTGCTCCTTGCCGACGACGGGGATGTTGTTCTCCGCCTGGCAGGCCACGACGCACGCGTTGCAGCCCGTGCAGCGCGACAGGTCGATGGACATGCCCCACTTGTAGCCCTCGTCCGGCTTCGTGGCGTACTGGAAGTCGGGCAGGTTGTTCTGCTTGCCCAGCTTGTGCTCGCCCTGGACGCGCTCCAGCACGTGCTCCGTCTCCTTCGACGGGTGCGCCAGCTCGCTGACGGACATGTCGAGCGCCAGCGGGCGGCCCTCCATGCGCCAGTGGTACTGGGTGCGGGCGAAGGTGTGGCTGCCGCGGACCTTGGTCAGCTTGGCGCCGCCGTCGAACCAGGGGGCGCTCGTGGTGCGCAGCTGGTTGGCGTTGAAGCCCACGCCCTTGGCGACGACCTCGTGGAGGCCGGTGCGGCCGTAGCCCAGGGCCACGGTGACGGTGTCGTCCGCGTTGCCGGGGAGGACGGTGACGGGGACCTGCAGCTTGCGCCCGCCGTACTCCAGCTCCGCGACGTGGCCGTTCTCCAGGCCCAGCCGCTTGGCGGTGGCGGGGCTGAGGATGGCGGCGTTGTCCCAGACGATCTTCGTGATGGGGTCCGGCAGCTCCTGGAGCCACGCGTTGTTGGCGAAGCGGCCGTCCAGCAGCTTGTAGTCGTGGACGAAGTTGATCTCCAGCTCACCGGAGGCCGGCGGCTGGTAGGCGGCCACCAGCGAGGAGGCGGCGCCCAGGTCCGGCGTGGCCGTCAGCGCGGCGGCGATGCTGCCGGGGACGACGCCCTCGGAGACCCAGGTCTCCCAGCGGGTCTCGAAGTCGGCGCGGCCGGCCTCGCCACCCTGCGCGGTCCAGTAGTCGCGCAGCATCTGGTAGGCGGGGCGGAACGGCTCGTCGAGGAACAGCGCGTACAGCTCCGCCTCCGGCACGCCGTTGAAGAGCGGCTGGATGAGGGGCTGGGCGATGCTGACGGTGCCGTCCACCGAGCGGCCGTCGCTCCAGGTCTCCAGCTGGTGCGCCAGGGGCACGAACCAGTCAGCGAACCGGGAGGTCTCGTCCTCGTAGTGGCCCGCGTACAGGACGGACAGCGCCTTGCGGTTGGCGTTCTGCTTGGGGTCCAGCACCTCCGCCAGGCCCGCGTCCACCGGCAGGGCATAGACGGGGTTGGTGGCGGTGATGACCAGCGTGTCCACGCGGCCGGCCTTGATGTCCTCCACCAGGGCGCGCACTTCCGCGAGGCCAATGGCCTCCGGAGCGGCGGCCGGGACGACCTGCACCGTCGTGCCCACGTTGCCCAGCGCGACGTTGATGGCCTGCGCCAGCGCGTGCACGGCGGCGGGCTGGCGCTCACCGGCGAGCACCACGGACCGGCCGGCCTTGGACTTGAGGTCCTGGGCCACGGCCTGCACCCACGAGGAGACCTCCGGGCGCACCGTGCCGGCCTTGCCGGACGCGGCGGCGCCCAGGCTGGCGGCGGGGCCACCCACGGCCTGCGCCAGCGCGGCGGCGACGCCGAGGACCTCGGCGGACTTCACGCGCAGGCGGTGGTCCGCCATGCCGCCGGTGATGGACATGCGGGCTTCCGCCACGTAGAGGCGGTTGAGCTCGCCGTTCTTCGGGTCGCGGCGGTCCGCGAACTGGCGGTTGAGGGCCAGGTTCTCCGGGCGGCTCTCCAGGAAGTCCGCGTCCAGGGAGACGACGATGTCCGCGCGGGTCAGGTCGTAGACGGCCTGCACGGGCTGGCCGAACAGGGCGCTGTGCGCCTGCGCGGCGGACTCGTGGGCCGTGGACGCGAACGTGTGGAAGCGCGCGTTGGGCAGCTTCTTCTGGATGCGGCCCTTCACGTCGCGCAGCAGCGGGGAGCTGATGGGCTCGGTGAGGAAGCGCAGGCGGCTGCCGCCGTCGGCCGCGGCCCGCTGGCTGACGAGGGTGGAGATCTCCTCGGCCAGCACGCGCAGCGAGCGGGGGTTGTTGCCCTGGCGCAGCACGCGGGCGCGCTGCGGGTCATAGAGGGAGAGCAGGAACGCCTGCTCGAAGATGCCCGCGGACCCCTTGTTGATGGGGTGCTGGGGGTTGCCCTCGACCTTGACCGGACGGCCTTCACGCGCGGTGATGAGCAGGCCGGAGGTGTGGCCCGCGAGCGTCATGCCGGACGCGTAGTGCAGCGGGTTGCCCGGGGCGACTTCCGGCGGCGTCTTCGTGTACGCGACCAGCCGCTCGTCCTGGGGACGGGTGCTGCACGCGGTGGCGCCGGCCAGGGCGAGCGACGCGCCCAAGAGCTGCATGAACTCGCGGCGGGCGAAGCCGGTGGGGGGCAGGTCCGCGCCGACGGGGAACTCCGGGCGGGTCTCCTCCAGGAACTCCGGCGTGGCGAGCTTCTCCTCCAGGCCGAGCCAGTACGTCTTACCGTACGCGCCCTCCGCCGGGACGGCGCGGGTGGAGGCGTGCTCGAGGGCTTCCGTCACGACGTCGTCGTGGGCGTGCGCGTGGGGGGCGGCCTCGTTGCGGCCCGAGACGACCGGGAGCGCGAACGACGAGGGGGTGTCCTGCGCGGGCGCGCTGTCAGGCTTGGTGTTCATCGGTGGCATGTGGAGCAGCTCGTGCGCGAGTGAACGTCGTATTCCTTGGAGAGCTTCTCAGCGAGGGCCGTGGCCTCCGCCTTCTCCGTGGGGGGCGCCCAGGTCATGCTGGTGATGAACTCCTGGGGCCGGAGGTTGGGGCCGGGGTCGCGGTGGCAGTCCAGGCACCAGCTCATCGTCAGCGGGGCGGCCTGCTCGATGGCGCCCATCTGGTCCACGCGGCCGTGGCAGGTGGCGCAACCGACGCCCTTGCCCACGTGGATGGCGTGGTTGAAGTAGACGAAGTCCGGGAGGTTGTGGACGCGGACCCAGGGGATGGGCTGGTCGGCGAAGAAAGCCTTGCGGACCTCGGTGAGGTACGGGCTCTTGTTCCACACCTGCGCGTGGCAGGACATGCACACGGTGGTGGAGGGGATGCCCGCCGACGGGGACTTCTCCACCGTCCAGTGGCAGTAGCGACAGTCAATCTGCTCGTCACCGGCGTGGTGCCGGTGGTCGAACTCGATGGGCTGTTCCACCGGGCGAGCCTGATTGGTCACGAGCGGGCTGCGCACGTAGGCCAAGAGGCCGCCGATGGCGATGGCGGGCACGGCGAGGAGCATCGCGGCCGACAGGCGCGACACCGTATTCGTCCAGCGTGGGAAGAGAGGGCCGCTCATACCAGGACCAGGGGCAAGGGGACTGAAGGCGACATGAAAGCAGGGGTGGACGCGGGGAAACCGTTCGGCGCGGAAGTCAGGGGGGCCGTCCCGGTCCCGGTGGACCGGGCGGGCGGTGGCTCCTGGCGCTCAGACGGCAAGGCAGTCACGTCCAACGAACCTCTAGGATGGTGCCGTGGGCGCGGGTCCCTCATGAACTTCCCGACCCAATGCGGCGCGGGACCATCATTCATGAGCACGGCAGTGTCAACCATTCTGTGGGGAGTGGGAATAAGGAGCGCTTAGCACCTTCTGGGGCGGTTGCGACAAGTTGCCCGCGCGCGGGGATGAATCCGGCTTCTGGCGATCGGAAGGGAGCTTTGCGCGAGGGGGCGCTGCCCTCTGGGAGCAATCCCTTTCAGGGGACGCGCTACAGGGTGCGACGGTCCGCGCCACGTCTGAAGCGGGGCTACTCGGAGTCCGGGTCGCCAGGGTCGCGCCAGCGATCGCGGCGCTTCTGGAGCAGGCGGTCCACCAGCTCGCGCACGCGGGCGTCGCGGTGGAAGCGGGCGTCGTGGCGGCTGCCCTTGCCCTGATTGCAGCGGGCGCAGGCGAGGCCCAGGTTCTCCAGCGCGTCGGTGCCGCCGGCGGTCCGGGGCACGATGTGCTCGATGGTGGCGCGGCTGATGGGCTCGCCGTCCAGGCCCACGGTGAGGTGGGCGTTGCAGTGCAGGCACTTGCCCATCCACACCTCGGCGCCCCGGTGGGGGACGCGCTCGAAGGTGGCGTCGGTGGCGATGATCCCCAGGACGCGGCGGCGCTTGGCCTGGCTCATGGCGCGCTAGACCTCCACCACCGCGGTGCCGGCGACGGCGTAGACGCGGTCCTTCTTGCCCCGCCGCACGTCCAGCCCCCCCGTGAAGGCGCTGAACGCCGGCAGGACGCCCACCCCGGGACGCAGGTGGAAGCACGGCAGCCGCAGCCGGTCCGCCCCACCCGTCAGGCGCACCATGGGGTGGAGATGACCTGCCCACACGTAGCGGCCGGCGGCGGGCTCCGGGTGGTGGGCGAAGCGGAACGGGCCTTCATCTAATACGTCCTCGCGGTCCTCCATCCGCCAGGTGGGGGGGAGGGTCCGGACGTGGCGGTCGTGGTTGCCGCGTATCAGCACGACTTCTAATGAAGCATGGTTTTCGCGCCAGGCATTCACGCGGCTGATGACGTCGGCGGTGAGCCCCTGGCGCGAGTGGACGAGGTCCCCCACCAGGAGCAGGCGCCGGGCGCCGGTGGCGGTGAGGGCGGAGGACAGGCGGGCCAGGTCATCCTCCAGGACGCCCAGGGGCAGGGGGATGCCGTGCTGCTGGAAGGACTCCGTCTTGCCCCAGTGCAGGTCGGCCACGGCGAGCACGCCGGCCTGGGGCCAGTGCAGGGCCCGCTCCGGGAGCAGCTCCACGTCCGCGTCCGCTACGCGGGTCTGGCATCGGCCTGGGACCATCGCTCCTTGAGGCGCTCCACGCGGTCCAGCAGGGATTCGTTGGACACGCTCGCGCTGATGCGCTCGACGACGAGCGGGAAGGCCAGCGGCGAGGGCCGGTGGACGTGGACGACCTCGACGGGATGCGCCTCCAGGCGCTCCAGGGTGCGCGCGAGCCGGCCCTGTTCGAACTGGTGCTCCAGCACCTCGCGGCGCGCCTGGCGCAGGAGGAGGTTGTCCGGGTCGTACTTCACGAAGACGTCATAGAGGAGCGCCGAGCTGGCCTGGACCTGGCGGGTGGACTTGCGCGCTCCGGGCAGGCCCGGCATCACCAGCCCGGCCACGCGGGCGATGTCGCGGAACTGCCGGCGCGCGAGCTCGCTCAGGTTCACGCTCTCCAGGATGTCCTCCACCAGGTGCTCGCGGGTGAAGAGGGCCGGGCGCAGGGCCTCGTCGAAGGGGAAGGGCGTGGGGGTGAGCAGCTCCAGGCCGTAGTCGTTCACCGACAGGCTGAAGGTGGCCTTCTGGAGGCGCGTGAGGCGCAGGGCGAGCAGCGCCGCCAGGCCCTCGTGCACGAGCCTTCCTTCAAAGGGATAGAGGAAGAGGTGGTGGCCGTCGCGCGTGCGGCAGGTCTCCGCCAGACAGCGGCCGTCGCCGGGGATGCGCGACAGGCGGGCCTGCGCGTCGAGGATGGGCCACGCGGCGGAAATCTCATCCCGGGTGACGTCGCCCTGGCGCGCGGCTTCCAGGGTGCGGCGCATCGCGGAGGCGAGCGACGTGGAGAGGGGCAGGCGGCTGCCGCCCCAGCGCGGCGTCTGCGTGGCCTTGGCCTTCGCGGGCTTCACGTACGCCGTCATGTCCTTGAAGCGGCTGAACTCCAGCCGGCGGCCCGCGAAGAGGAAGGTGTCCCCGGGCTTCAGGCGGCTGACGTAGGACTCCTCCACCGTGCCCAGGTTGCCGCCGCTCCAGTAGCGCAGCTGCACGGATGCGTCCGAGGTGATGGTTCCAATGTTCAGCCGGTGCAGCCTCGCGAGGCGCACGTCGGGGACGCGGAAGCGGCCGTCCACCTCCACCACGCGGCGGAACTCCGGGTAGGCGCGCAGCGTGGGGCCGCCCTCGCGCACCAGGGTGAGGGCCCAGTCGAACTCCTCGTCCGTGAGGGACGCGTAGCTCGTGGCGGTGCGGACCTCGTCGCGCAGGGCCTCGCGGGTGAAGCCTCCTCCCAGCGCGCATGTGACGAGGTGCTGGGCCAGCACGTCGAGTGGCTTGGACAGCGGCGTGCGCGGCTCCACCTCGCGGCTCGCGATGGCGTCCCGGGCGGCGGCCATCTCCACCAGCTCGAGCGCGTGCGTGGGGACGAAGAGGATGCGGCAGGTGGCGCCGGGGCGGTGCGCGCTGCGGCCCGCGCGCTGGAGGGTGCGGCCGATGCCCTTGGGACTGCCAATCTGGATGACGCGCTCCACCGGGCCGAAGTCCACGCCCAGGTCCAGCGAGGACGTGCACACGACGAGGCGCAGGCTGCCGTCCTTGAGGCCGCCCTCCACGCGCTCGCGCTCCTCGCGGTCGATGGAGCCGTGGTGCAGCGCGAGCAGGTGCTCCCATTCGGGTCGCAGGAAGCGCAGGCCCTCGAACCAGCGCTCCGCCTGTGAGCGGGTGTTGGTGAAGAGGAGCGTGGACTGCGTCGGGTCCAGCCACTCCGCCACGCGCGGGAGCATGGAGAAGCCCAGGTGTCCCGACCACGGGAAGGTGTCCACCTCCGCGGGGAGCAGCGTCTCCACGTCGACTGGCCGCTGGAGATCCGCGCTCACCAGCGTGGGCTCGCGGTCCGTGCCGACGACGGTGCGCGCGGCCTCCTCCAGGTTGGCGAGCGTGGCGGACAGCGCCCAGATGCGCAGGCCCGGGGCGAAGTAGCGCAAGCGGGCCAGGGCCAGCTCCACCTGCGTGCCGCGCTTGGAGGCGAGCAGTTCGTGCCACTCGTCCACGATGACGGCGCGCAGCGAGGCGAAGTTCTCCGCCGCCTGCTCCTGGGTCAGCAGCAGTGAGAGGGATTCTGGCGTGGTGATGAGGACCTGGGGCAGGCGCTCGCGCTGACGCTGGCGGACGGAGGCGGACGTGTCGCCCGTGCGGCTCTCCACCTCCAGGTCCGCGTCCAGGGCCAGGAGCGGTTCGCGCAGGGCCTGCTCCACGTCACGCGACACCGCTCGCAGCGGCGTGAGGTAGAGGATCTGAAGGCCCTTCTCGTTGCGCTCCGCCGCGTCCGCCAGCGGGCCGATATAGGCCGCGTAGGTCTTGCCCGCGCCGGTGGGCACGTGGATGAGGCCGCTGTCTCCTCGCGCGTAGGCGGCCCAGGCCTCCTCCTGGAAGGCGTAGGGCTTCCAGCCCTTGGACGCGAACCACTGGCGGAGCTGATCCATCGGTGCGCCCTGGTACGGAGAGGGGGCCCGGGGTAGGGGACGCTTCGAGCGGGTGCGCTTCGGTGCTTCGGTCTGATTTTCCGGCGCGTGCTTGCCGCGCATGCGATTGCGGCGGCGGGGCTTAGTGGGCTGCATGGAGCAGCCCCTTCAGTGAGTCGAGCGTGTCCGCGTCCCTCGCCGTCTTGTCCGCGCGCCAGCGCGCGATGCGGGGGAAGCGCAAGGCGATGCCCGACTTGTGCCGGGGGGACGGGGCGATGGCTTCGAAGTGCAGCTCGAACACCTGCTCTGGATCCACCGAGCGCACCGGACCGAACTTCTCCCGCGTGTGCGCGCGGATCCACCGGTCCAGCCGGCCGATCTCCTCGTCGGTGAGGCCCGAGTAGGCCTTCGTCACCGGCAGCAGGTCCTCGCCGTTCCACACCGCGAAGGTGTAGTCCGTGTAGAGCGACGAGCGCCGGCCGTGGCCCGGGTGCGCGTAGAGCAGCACCGCGTCCACCGTGTACGGGTCGATCTTCCACTTCCACCAGTCGCCGCGCTTGCGCCCCGTCTGGTACACCGAGTCCAGGCGCTTGATCATCAGGCCTTCGACGTTGCGCTCGCGGGACTCCTTGCGCAGCTCCGCCAGCGCCTCCCACGACGGCGCCGTCACCGAAGGAGAGAGGGGGAAGCGCGGGTGGTCCTTGAGCAGGGCCTCCAGCCTCGCGCGGCGCTCGCGCAGGGGCAGCTCGCGCACGTCCTTTCCGTCCTGCTCCAGGAGGTCGTAGACGACGAACGCGGCGGGGGCCTCCGCCAGCACCTTGGGCGTGAGCTTCTGTCTGCCAATGCGGCGCTGGAGCCGGGCGAAGGGCAGGGGCGTTCCGTCCTCGTAGGCCATCACCTCTCCGTCGAGCACCGTGCCCTCGGGCAGGGCCCGGGCGGCCTCGGTGATTTCGGGGAAGCGTTCGGTGATCAGCTCCTCGCCTCGGCTCCAGAGGAACACGTCGCCCTGGCGGCGGATGAGCTGGCCTCGGATGCCGTCCCACTTCCACTCGACGAGCCAGTCGCTCAAGTCGCCCAGCGACTCCGCCGGCTGCTCCAGCGGCGACGCGAGGTAGTACGGATACGGGCGCGACACGTGGCCGTCCGACACGTCCGGCGCGATGAGCTGTTCGAAGAACGCCTTCGTCGGCGTCCACGTCCCCATCAGCCGGTGCGCCACGCTGGGCGGTGGCAGGCCCGTGACCTGCGCGATGGCGCGCACCACCAGCGTGTTGGACACGCCCACTCGCAGCTCGCCGGTGAGCATCTTGTTGAGCAGGAACAGCTCGCGGCGGGGCATGGACTTCCACCAGCCCACCACGCGCTCGCGCTGCTCCGCCGCTTCCAGTCCTCGCAGCGGCAACAGGCGCTCTTCCAGCCAGCGCGAGAGGGGCAATTCCTCGGCGTGCTCGGGCGGGAGGTTCGCGCCGTCGAGCAGCAGGGCAATCACCTCCGCCAGGTCCCCCACCGACGCGTAGACTTCATCGAAGAGCCAGTCCGGGATGCCCGTCAGCTCCTGCGTCCAGCCCACCAGCAGCTTCGACGTGAGCAGCCGCTTGAGCTTCTGGCCCGTGAGGAAGAACAGGCCCCAGGCCGCGTCCTCCGGCGGCGCCGTCCGGAAGTACCGCGCCATCGCCTCCACCTTCGCGTTGGTGGAGGTCGTCTGGTCGAGCGTGTCGTACAGGTCGGCCAGTGCTCGCACGGGTCAGTCCTCCGCTTCGCCCTCGAAGGGCGTGGCGAGCGGCGAGGCATCCACGCCCCGCTCCCGCAGGTAGTGCGACAAGGGGTCGGTGTAGCCGTGCGTCACGAGCACCTTCTCCGCCCGCGTGTCCGCCACCGTGCGCAAGAGGTCCGGCCAGTCCGCGTGGTCCGACAGCACGAAGCCCCGGTCGTAGCCGCGCCGGCGCCGGTTGCCGCGCACGCGCATCCACCCCGACGCGAAGCCCGTCTCCGCTTCCCCGAAGCGGCGCATCCACGTGGAGCCGGCCGCGCTCGGCGGCGCCAGCACCAGCGCTCCCGCGAAGGACGTGCCCTTCTCCGTCTCCGACACCAGCTGCGTGGGCAGCATCGCGATGCCCGCCTCGCGGTACGCCGTGACGAGCCCGTTCACCGCGCCGTGCACGTAGGCGGGCCGGTCCGTCAGCCTTCCGAGCTCCGCGAGGAGCCGCTGCGCCTTGCCCAGCGCGTAGCAGAACAGCACCGCCGAGCGCCCCGCCTCGCGGTTCGCGTCCCACCAGCGCAGGATGTCCTGGGCCACGAGGCGCGGATCATCCCAGCGGAAGATGGGCAGGCCGAACGTGGCCTCGGTGATGAAGGTGTGGCAGCGCACCACTTCGAAGGGCGCGCACGTGGGGTCCGGCGTGCGCTTGTAGTCGCCGGAGATGACCCAGACCTCGCCCTGGTGTTCGACGCGGATCTGCGCGCTGCCCAGCACGTGGCCCGCCGGGTGGAAGCTCACGGTGGTGTCGCCCACCTTCAGCGTCTCGCCGTACTCCAGCGTGTCGATGACCGAGTCCGCGCCCAGCCGGCGCTGCAGCAGCCCCAGCCCCGCGCGTGCGCCCAGGTACCGCTTGCTGCCGCTCCGGGCGTGGTCGCCGTGCGCGTGCGTGACGAGCGCCCGTTCCACCGGACGCCAGGGGTCGATGTGGAAGTTCCCCGCCTGGCAGTACAGCCCCTGCGGCGTCACGGAAACCAACGGCGGTCGGTCCTGATGGGTCGTCGCGGTGGCCACGGTCCTCTAGAGGTAACGAGGCCTTGGAACAGGGGCCACCCACGGCCCCACCTCCCGGAGTGCTCCGCTGACAAGGGGGCGGGCGTGCGTCCAGGCGCTGCTTGCGCTCCAAACGACGAAGCCAGGGACCGGAGGGCCCCTTGGATGGTGGGCTTGGACGGGGGATAAACCCGGGAACCTCCCACTTCCGGACCCTTTCGTGATGCTGACGCCCGCGCTCCTCCTGTCCCTCACCCTGGCGCAGTCCACCCCCGCCGCGGACGCGGTGCTCGAATACAGCTCGCCGTTCACGGAGGAGAGCGCGCCGGATCCCGAGGGCTTCACGTTCACCGCCTTCACGGCGGGACAGACGCTCTACCTGGGCGTGGACGAAGCGAACCTGCGCGCGAGCGCGGCGGCGGACGCGGGCGTGGTGAAGACGCTGATGCTGGGCACGCCCGTGCGCGTGCTGAAGGAGGGGGCTCGCACGAAGGTCGGCGAGTACATCAACGCCTGGTACCAGGTGGCCGTCATGGACGCGAAGGCGGCTCCGGGCGCGACGCCTGTCACGGGCTGGATCTTTGGCAACACGCTCACGCCGTTCCGCTTCGAGGCCGACCTGGACGGGGACGGCGAAATGGAAGTGGCCACGGTGGTGATGAGCAACGAGTTCAAGGCGCGCGTGCGCGTGCTGGAGCCGGGCGTGAAGCCGCCCCGCCGGGTGAGCAGCGTGGACGTGGCGGTGGCGTCCACGGACTACGGCGGCGGTCAGGGCGGCCCGGTGACGGTGAAGCTGGTCCCCGCGAAGGAGGCGGGCGTGATGCTGCTGAAGCTGGAGTCCGCGCCGGAGCGCTGTGGCGACTTCGTCACGTCCTATGTGAGCTACACCGGGGCGAATGGGAAGGCGGGGGTGCTCGGCAAGGCGAAGCTGGCGCTGGAGCTGAGCGGGCTGATGGATCCGCCCAACGAGAGCACCTTCACGGTCTCCTTCCAGCCGGCCGCGAAGCGGGCCCTGGTGGTCCGCACGAGCGTGGAAGAGGAGGAAGAAGGCAAGCCGCGGAAGGTTACGGAGCGCGAGGTCTATCAGTGGCAGGACGGCGTGTTCGCTCAGGCGAAGCCCGTCGCGAAACCGTAGTCGCAGGGCCCGGAAGGCCGGGCACCCGGGCGCCCCTCCGGGAAGTGGCAGAGGGGTCAGGGCAATCGACCATGGATGCGCAGGAGCGGAAGGCAGCCTACCGGCAGCGCGCGGAAGCAGGCCAGGCGGTGCCGGTGTCGGTGGAGTTGCCGGCGGACCTGGATACGCCGCTGTCGGCATACCTGAAGCTGGGCGGTGGAAGCCGCGGCTTCATCCTCGAGTCGTGCTACGGCGGCGAGCGCTTCGGGCGCTACAGCCACGTGGGCGTGAACCCGGCGGGCCGCGTGCGGCTGGACCGGGACGGGCTCACGTTGTGGCGGGGCTCGCACGAGGAGCGCCGCGAGGGCCGGCCGCTGGACGTGCTGCGCACGCTGTGGCGCGAGCTGTCCGTGGCGACGCTGCCGGGCGAGGCGCCCTTCCTGGGCGGGCTCGTGGGCTACCTGGGCTACAACGCCACGTCCTGGTTCGAGCCGAGCGTGCCGGACCGCCACCCGCGCGACACGGGCTTCCCGGACTCCGAGTGGCTCATCGCGGAGGACTTCGTCACCCACGACACGCGCACCCAGACGCTCAAGGCCATCGCGATTGCCCGGCCCGCGCTGCACGGCAGCGTCGCGGCGGCGCTGAAGGACGCGGAGGCGCGCGCGGAAGGAATGGCGGAGAGGCTGCGCCGGCCGCTGCCACCGGAGGCCTACGCGGCCGCCCCCGCGCAGAAGAACGCGCCGGCCCCCGTCGCGTGCTGGGACCGCGAGGGCTACGCGCGGGCGGTGGAGAAGGTGCAGGAGTACGTGCGCGCGGGGGACTGCTTCCAGGCGGTGCTCGCGCGCAGGTTCGAGGCGAAGGGCGCCATCCCGCCGCTGTCGCTCTACCGGGCGCTCAGGCGGGTGAACCCGTCGCCGTACCTGTTCCTGGTGGACCTGGGCGAGGCACGGGCGCTGGTGGGCGCGTCGCCGGAGCTGCTGGTGCAGGTGCGCGATGGGGACGTGGTGGTGCGGCCCATCGCGGGCACGCGCCGCCGGGGCGGCTCCGAGGCGGAGGACCAGCGGCTGGAGAAGGAGCTGCTCGCGGACGAGAAGGAGCGCGCCGAGCACATCATGCTGGTGGACCTGGGGCGCAACGACGTGGGCCGCGTGGCCGCTCCGGGCACGGTGCGCATCGAGGATTTGATGATCATCGAGCGCTACAGCCACGTCATGCACATCGTCTCCCAGGTGCGCGGCAAGCTGGACACCACGCGCTTCGACGCGCTGGACGCGCTGGCGAGCACCTTCCCCGCGGGCACCGTGTCGGGTGCGCCCAAGATTCGCGCGATGCAGATCATCGACGAGCTGGAGCCCATGCGGCGCGGGCCCTATGCCGGCGCGGTGGGCTACCTGTCCTTCTGCGGCACGCTGGACGTGGCCATCGCGCTGCGCACCTTCTTCGTGGACGGCGACCGCACCATGTGGACCGCCGGCGCGGGGCTGGTGGCGGACTCGGACCCCATGAAGGAAGCGGACGAGACGGAAGCGAAGGCGGGCGCCATGGCCGCCGCGCTGCGCCTGGCGCGTGAAGGAGGTGGGCGGTGATCCTCGTCATCGACAACTACGACTCGTTCACCTTCAACCTGGTGCAGTTGCTCTACACGCTGGGCGCGGAGGTGAAGGTCGTGCGCAACGACGCGCTGGACGTCGCGGGCGTCGCGGCGTCGGGCGCGTCACACCTGGTGGTGTCCCCGGGACCGTGCACGCCGCACGAGGCCGGGGTGAGCGTGGCGGCCATCTCCCAGGCGCGCGTGCCGGTGCTGGGCGTGTGCCTGGGACACCAGTCCATTGGCGCGGCGTTCGGCGGACAGGTGGTGCGCGCGCCGGAGCCCGTGCACGGCAAGGCGGCGCTCATCCGGCACGAAGGCACCGGCGTCTTCACCGGCGTGCGGCAGGGCTTCCAGGCGGCGCGGTACCACTCGCTGGTGGTGGCCGCGGAGTCCATGCCCGCGGAGCTGGAGGCCACGGCGTGGAGCCAGGACGGCCTGGTGATGGCGCTGCGTCACCGCACGCGGCCGGTGGTGGGCCTGCAGTTCCATCCGGAGAGCGTGCTGACGCCGGAGGGCCCGTCGCTGGTGCGCAACTTCCTGGAGGGGAAGCTGTAGCGCTCTCAGCCCTTCAGGTGCGTGGTGTCGTTCCAGCTCACGAGGACCGGCTGCTTGCCGCCGGCCTCGGAGCCCAGCACGCTGATGGACGCCGTGCCCAGGTGGAACAGCCTGCCGCCCTCCGGAGGCAGGCCCAGCCAGCGCGCGGCGAGGATGCGCAAGAGGTGCCCGTGGGAGAAGAGGAGCACGTCGTCGTTGAGGGCGCGTGCCTCCGCGATGACGCGGTCCACGCGGGCGCCCACCTCCTCCAGCGTCTCCCCGTTGGGCACGCCGTCCTTCCACAGCGTCCAGTCCGGGCGCGTGGTGCGGATGTCCGCGCCGGTGCGGCCCTCGTAGTCGCCGTAGTTGAACTCCAGCAGGTCGCTCTTCTTCTGGGCCGCGTCGCCGTAGCCCGCGAGCACGCACGTCTCCAGGGCGCGCGTCAGCGGGCTGCTCCACACGGCGGCGAAGCGCCAGGCGCTCAGGGGCGCGCGGAGCTGCTCCGCCATCTGGCGGCCCTCCTCCAGGAGGGGCAGGTCCGTGCGGCCGGTGTGCTGGCTGCTGCGGCTCCACTCCGTCTCACCATGACGGACGAGGACCAGCTGGGGCGCGCGTGAGTTCATGGCGCCAATCTGTGTCAGCCCGTGGCGGGACGGGAGGGAAAAGTGCCGGGGCTACCGCTTCCGTGTTCGCCACTCCTCACGGCTCTGGCCCCAGATTTCGACCTCGTGGTCGTTGTAGGGCGCCGGCAGCATGCCCATGCGCAGGAAGCGCGAGCCCAGCCGGCGGGCCACCTGCTTCGACGGCTCGTTCGGCGGGGAGATGGAGTGGATGACCTCCGTCCACCCGAGGTGGTCGAACACCCAGTCGATGGTGGCCGCGGCGCCTTCCGTCGCGTAGCCCTTGCCCCATGCATCGCGGGACAGGCCCCAGCCGACTTCCGGGCCCGGCCAGTCCGCGGGCATCCAGGGCCCGAGCCGCCCCACCCACTTGCCCGTGGACTTCTCGAACATGGAGAACATGGCGAAGCCCTGGAGGGCCCAGGAGCCGGCCATGGAGCAGACGGCGCGCCACACGTTGGAGCGGGGCTGGACGCCGCCGATGAAGCGCGCGGTCTGCTCGTCCGCCATCATCGCCACGAAGCCCTCCAGCTCCTGGAGCGTGGGCGGCTTGAGGATGAGGCGCGGCGTTTCGAGGGTGGGTCCCAGGATGGGCGGGGTCTGCATGTCCGGTCTCCAGGCGCCGGCACGTGCCGGCGCGTGGAGCGGACCTTAGCGCTTCAGGCCGCGCTTGATGTCGGCACAAAGCTGCTTCGCCGCGGCCGGGCCGTCCGAGTGGGCGGCCTTCACCAGGGCGCTGCCCACCACGACGCCGTCCGCGTGGGCCACCAGCGGCCGGGCCGTCTCCGCGTTGGAGATGCCGAAGCCCGCCACCACCGGCACGGACGCGGCGCGCTTCACCAGGTCCAGCCGCTGCGACAGGTCCGGCGGCAGCTCCGCGCGCATGCCGGTGACGCCCGCCACGGACACGCAATACACGAAGCCCCGCGCGTCCTTCGCGATGGCCTCCGCGCGCGCGGGCGGCGTCGTGGGCGCGCACAGGGGCACCAGGTCCACGCCCTCCTTGTCGAACGCGGCGCGGATGCCCGCGCTCTCCTCGGGCGGCAGGTCCGGGAGGATGGTGCCCGCGATGCCCCGCTCGCGCGCGAGCTTCGCGTAGCGCTCCTCGCCCATGGCCATCACCACGTTGACGTACGTCATGATGACCAGCGGCGTCTCCGGGCAGCGGCGGCGCACCTCCGGCACCACTTCGTCCAGCACGCGGCGCAGCGTGGCGCCGGCCTTCAGCGCGCGCTCCGACGCGGCCTGGATGACGGGGCCGTCCGCGATGGGGTCGCTGAACGCCACGCCAATCTCCAGCACGTCCGCGCCGCCCTCCACCATCGCGGCGAACACGTCCACGGACCTGGGCAGGTCCGGGTCGCCCGCCATCGCGTACGCCACCAGCGCGCCCTCTCCCCGGGCCTTCGCCCGGGCGAACGCCTTGCCCAGCTCCGCGCTCATGACTTCACCCCCGTCGCCGGCGGCACGCCGCGCGCCGAGATGGTCGCCACGTCCTTGTCGCCCCGGCCCGAGCAGTTGATGACCAGCTGCTTGCCCTTGCCCAGGTCGCGGGCCAGCGCGCGCGCCGCCGCGAACGCGTGCGACGTCTCCAGCGCGGGGAGGATGCCCTCCGTGCGCGCCACCTCGTAGAAGGCGGTGAGCGCGTCGTCGTCCGTCGCGGTGCGCACCTCCATGCGGCCCGTCTTCGCCAGGTGCGCGAGCTCCGGCCCCACGCCCGGGTAGTCCAGGCCGGCGGAGATGCTGTGCGCCTCTTGAATCTGGCCGTTCTCATCCTGGAGCACCAGCGAGCGCGAGCCGTGCAGCACGCCCTCCGTGCCCAGCGTCAGCGACGCGCCGTGCTGGCCGGAGTCCAGGCCGTGGCCCGCGGCCTCCACGCCCACGAGCCGCACCGCCGTGTCCTCGATGAAGGGGTGCAGCGCGCCGATGGCGTTCGAGCCGCCGCCCACGCACGCGATGATGGCGTCCGGCAGCCGGCCGAGGGTGGCCAGCGCCTGGGCGCGAATCTCCCGGCCGATGACGGATTGGAAGTCGCGCACGATGGTGGGGTAGGGGTGCGGACCCGCCGCGCTGCCGATGACGTAGTAGGTGTCCTGCACCTGCGACACCCAGACGCGCATGGCCTCGTTCATCGCGTCCTTGAGCGTGCGCGAGCCCGACTCCACCGGCCGCACCACCGCGCCCAGCGCGCGCATGCGGAAGACGTTGAGCGCCTGGCGCTCCACGTCCAGCGCGCCCATGAACACCTCGCAGGGCAGGCCGAAGAGGGCGCACGCGGTGGCGGTGGCCACGCCGTGCTGGCCCGCGCCCGTCTCCGCGATGATGCGCTTCTTGCCCATGCGCCGGGCGAGCAGCACCTGGCCCACGGTGTTGTTGATTTTGTGCGCGCCCGTGTGCGCCAGGTCCTCGCGCTTGAGCCACACCTGCGCGCCGCCCCAGGCCTCCGTGAGGCGGTGCGCGGGCGTGAGCGTGGTGGGGCGGCCCACGTACTCGCGCAGCACGCGGGTGACTTCTTCGTTGAAGGACGCGTCCGCCTGCGCCTTCGCGTAGGCCTCTTCCAGCTCCAGCAGCGCCGGGACCAGGGTCTCCGGCACATAGCGTCCGCCGTAACGGCCGAAGCGGCCCACGGCAGTGTCCGTCGTCATGGCTCGACTCCTCAGGGGTTGAGGGACCGGACCGTGCGCACGAAGGCGCGCACCGCGTCCAGGTCCTTGATGCCAGGGGCGGACTCCACGCCGCTGGCCACGTCCACACCGTAGGGCCGGGTGGCCCTCACGGCCTCGGCCACGTTCGAAGGCTTGAGGCCGCCCGCCACCAGCACCGGCAGGCCGCAGTCCGCCAGCTGCTTCACCAGCGACCAGTCGAAGGTGACGCCGCCGCCGCCGTAGCCCGGGGCCGCGCCGTCCAGGAGCAGCCCCGCCACGTCGCCCACGCCCACGTAGCTCCGGGCCCTGGCCACGTCGTCGGGCCCGCGCACGCGCAGCGCCTTGATGACGGGCACGCCGTAGCCGGAGCAGGCCTCGGGGGGCTCGTCGCCGTGGAGCTGCACGGCGGTGAGGCCGCACTCGCGCACGCGCACGCGGATGTCCTCCGGCTTCGCGTTGACGAACACGCCCACCATGGCGGCCAGCGGAGGCCGCGTGCGCGCGAGCGCCGCCGCCGTGGACAGGTCCACGAAGCGGGGCGAGCCCGGATGGAAGTTGAGCCCCATCGCGTCCGCGCCCGCTTCCCACACGCCCTTCGCGTCCGCGACGCGCGTCACGCCGCAGACCTTCACGAGGACGCTCATGTCCCGCCGCCTTCCAGGCCGAGCAGCCGGCGCAGGGCGCGGCCCGGGTCGGCGTCGCGCAGGAGGGACTCGCCCACGAGCACGGCGTTGGCGCCCGCGTCGCGCGCGGCGGTGAGGTCCGCCAGGTGCTTGAGGCCGCTCTCCGCCACCAGCGCGGTGGACCGGGAGCGCAGCGCGGGCATCACCCGGAGCGCCGTGCCGGTGTCCGTCTTCAGCGTGGCGAGGTCGCGGTTGTTGAGGCCGATGATGCTCGCGCCCGCGGCGAGCGCGCGTTCGGCGTGCGCCTCCGTGTGGGCTTCCACGAGCGCGGCCACGCGCACCTGCTTCGCGGCGGCGATCATCTCCCGGAGCTCCGCGTCCCCGAGCGCGTCCGCGATGAGCAGCACCGCGTCCGCGCCCCAGGCCGCGCTCTCCTCCACCTCGCTGGCGGCGACGAGGAAGTCCTTGCGCAGGACGGGGATGGAGACGGCGGCCCGGACCGCGACCAGGTCCTCCAGGCTGCCGCCGAAGTCCGGCCCGTCGGTGAGCACGCTGATGGCGCAGGCCCCGGCGGCTTCGTAGGAGCGGGCCACCGCGACGACGTCCGCGTGGGGGAAGGCGCCGCCCGAGGGGCTCTTGCGCTTCACCTCCGCGATGACGTTGACCGGATGTCCGAGCACCCGCCGCACCAGCGCCTGGGCGAAGTCCCGCGTGGGGGGATGCGCGCCGTGCGTGGGCGGGGGCCGGGTCCCCAGCTCCCGGCGCTTGCGCGCCATGATGACGTCCAGCGTGCCGGGGGCTTCCGCGGTCTTCGCGGCCGAAGAGGAGGAGGTCGTCATGCCGCGGCCTTCTGGATGAGCGCCGCGAGCTTGCGTTCGGCGGCCCCGGAGTCGATGGCGTGCTCGGCCCGCTTCACGCCCTCCTTCAGGGTGTCCACCAGCCCCACGATGAGCAGCGCGGCGGCCGCGTTGAGCAGCACCGCCGTGCGCACGCCGTCACGCTCTCCGGCGAGCAACCCGCGCAGGCGCTTCGCGTTCTCCTCCGCGTCGCCTCCCGCGATGGACTCGCGCGGCACCATGGTCAGGCCCGCGTCCTCCGGCGTCACCGTGAAGCGGCGCACGGTGCCGTCCGCGCACAGCTCCGCGACCTCCGTGGGGGCGCACGGCGAAATCTCATCCAGCCCGTCGTGCCCGTGCACCACCCAGGCGCGCCGGCTGCCCAGCCGCCCCAGCACGCGCGCGGTCTGCTCCACGCGCTGCCGGTCGAACGTGCCCAGCAACTGGTAGCGCGCCCCCGCCGGGTTCGTCAGCGGCCCCAGCAGGTTGAACACGCTGTGGAAGCCCAGGTCCCTGCGCGCCTGCGCCACGTGCCTCAAGGCACTGTGGTGCGAGGGCGCGAAGAGGAAGCCCACCCCGTGCTCGTCGATGTCGCGCGCCACCTGCGCGTGCGCCCGCTCCATGGACACGCCCAGCGCCGCCAGCACGTCCGCGCTGCCGCAGCGGCTGGAGACCGCGCGGTTGCCGTGCTTGGCCACCGTCGCCCCCGCCCCGGCGGCCACGAAGGCCACCGCGGTGGAGATGTTGAAGGTGTGCGCTCCATCACCCCCCGTACCGCAGGTGTCGAGCACCACCTCCGCCTGGGGAGCAATCTTCGCCGCGCAGGCCCGCATGGCCTCCGCCGCGCCGAGGATTTCATCCTCGGTCTCCCCCTTCATGCGCAGCGCCGCCGCCAGCGCACCGACCTGCGCGGCGGAGGCCTCGCCCGCGAGCATCTGGCCCATGACAGAGGCCATCTCCTCGCGGGAGAGGTCGCGCCGGCCCACCACCCTGCCCAGCGCTTCCTTGAGGGTCATGGCCTATCCCAACCGGACCATTTCGCGTCCCATCGCGGCGGCGATGGCCCGCACCTCGCCCATGGCCTTCTCGAACTCGGAGAAGTCCAGCGACTGGAAGCCGTCCGACTTCGCGCGCGGCGGATCCGGGTGGACCTCCACGATGAGGCCGTCCGCGCCCGCGGCGACCGCGGCCCGCATCATCGCGGGGACGGCCTTGCGCACGCCGATGCCGTGCGAGGGGTCCACGAACACGGGCAGGTGCGTCAGCGCCTTGAGCATGGGCACCGCGTTCAGGTCCAGCGTGTTGCGCGTCATGTTCTCGAACGTGCGGATACCGCGCTCGCAGAGGATGACCTGGGTGTTGCCGCGCGCGACGATGTACTCGGCCGCCATCAGCAGCTCCTTGATGGTGGCGCTGATGCCGCGCTTGAGCAGCACGGGCTTGCGCGTCTCGCCCACCGCCTCCAGCAGGCTGAAGTTCTGCATGTTGCGCGCGCCCACCTGGAGGATGTCGGTGTGCTCCACGACGGCGGCCAGCGTCGCCGTGTCCTTCACCTCCGTCGTCACCAGGAGGCCCGTCTCCTTGCGCGCCTCCGCCAGCAGCGCCAGGCCGTCGCCCTTGAGGCCCTGGAACTCATAGGGGCTGGTGCGCGGCTTGAACGCGCCGCCGCGCAGCATGGTGGCGCCCGCGTTCTTCACCGCCTGGGCGGTGGAGATGATCTGCTCGCGCGACTCCACGGAGCAGGGGCCCGCGATGACGTGGATGGCCGCGCCACCGAGCGTGAGGTCTCCCACGCGCACCTGGCTGTCCTCCTGCTTCACCTCGCGGCTGACCAGCTTGAACGGCTGGGAGATGGGGATGGCGTCCGCGACGCCCGGGAGCACGCGGAAGGGCTCCGGCTCCACCGCGCCCGGGTTGCCCGTGATGCCGATGGCGGTGCGGGAGCCCCCTGGAATCGCGTGCGGATGCCAGCCACGGCGGCGGATCTCATCGTTCACTCGCTCGATGTCCTGGGCCGTCGCGTCTGGGCGCATCACGATCAACATGGGGGACTCCTGTTCTTTCTTTTCTCCAAAGGACACGCCGGCGGATGCCAACGTGTTGTGCCTGGGGCATCTGGCACACGGGAAACGTTTGCCGTAACTGTCGGATGCCCGCAACCGAACCAGAGTCTTGCTTGCACGTCTTGGCGTTATCAAGCCAGGGTCCGCACGCTCGCTGGACGGGAGGCGGACCATGGCGAAGCGGCCCGGGGTCATCGTCGTGGGAGGAGGGCTCGCGGGCCTGGCGTGCGCCACCGCGCTCCTTGAAGCCCGGGTGGACGCACACGTGCTGGAAGCAGGGGACTCACCAGGCGGAAGGGTGCGCACCGACTCGCACGAAGGGTTCCTGCTGGACCGGGGCTTCCAGGTGTACCTCACGGCCTACCCCGAGGGGCAGCGCGTGCTGGACCTCAAGGCCCTGTCGCTCCAGCGCTTCATCCCGGGCGCGAAGGTGTGGCGGGGTGGGCGGCTGCACACGCTGGTAGACCCGTTGCGGCAGCCCGTCACGGCGGTGTCACACCTGTTCGACGCGCCAGGAGGCCTGGCGGACAAGCTGCGCGTGCTGGAGCTGCGGCAGCTCGCCACGTCCGGCGAGCTGGGGGACCTGTGGCAGCGGCCCCAGCAGGAGTCGCGGCACCTGCTGGGTGACCTGGGCTTCTCCGAGGAGATGCTCGAGGCGTTCTTCACGCCCTTCTTCGGCGGCATCTTCCTGGAGCGCGGGCTGACCACGTCCAGCCGGATGCTGGAGTTCGTGTTCCGGATGTTCGCGAAGGGCCACGCGGCCGTTCCGGCGAACGGGATGGGGGCCATCCCCGGACAGCTGGCGGCGAGGCTGCCGTCGGCCGCGCTGCGGATGCGCGTGCGCGTGGAGGAGGTGTGGGGCCACCGCGTGCGCCTGCCGGGCGGGGAGATGCTGCACGCGGACGCCGTCGTGGTGGCGACGGACCCCACCACCGCGGCGTCGCTGCTCGTGGGGATGCCGGCGCCGCGGATGAACCGCGTGACGTGCCTGTACTTCGCCGCGCCGGAGCCGCCGGTGGAGGGGCCCTGGCTCACGCTCAACGGCGAGGGGCGCGGGCCGGTGAACAACGTGGCGGTGATGAGCGAGGTGTCCGCCGCGTACGCGCCCCAGGGCCAGGCGCTGGTGTCCGTGTCGGTGGTGGACGACGCGGGCGGCGCGGATTCATTGGAGGCGCGCGTGCGCGCGCAGCTCACGGAGTGGTTCGGCGCGGCGGTGTCCGCGTGGCGGCACCTGCGCACGTACGTCATCCCGGAGGCCCTGCCCGCGCAGCCTCCGTCCGCGCTGGTGGAGCCGCACCGGCCCGTGCGGCTGGCCGCGGGGCTCTACGTGTGCGGAGACCACCGCGAGAACGCGTCCATCGACGGGGCGCTCGCGTCGGGGCGCCGCGCGGCGGAAGCGGTGCTGCGCGACCTGGGGCGTTGAGGCGTCCGTGCCCCGGGAGGATTGCCTTTCAGGAAGGGCAGCCAGACAGGCGATTGGCGGCTGGACGCATTGCCCGCAGCGGACCTAGGGTCGGACGCGCACACTCGTTCTCCAAGGAATCCGTTCATGCTCCGCCGCCTTGCCCTCCTGGGGTTGCTCGGTCTCGTGGCCTGTCCCGGCGACAACAGCAACGACGATGACGACGACGACATCACCTCCACCAAGGGGACCGTCTCGGGCACCCTGCAGCCGTTCCAGGCCGGCTCCGCCGCCGCGAACGCCGGGTCGTCGCTGGATGCGTTCTTCTCCCTGCCGGGCGCGAAGAACCTGTCCCAGAAGGTCTCCAGCGCCCTGGCGGCGCGGGGCGTGTGGCGCACGGGCATCCCGTCCAAGCCGCTGACGCGCGAGGCGTCGCTGCTGCCCGGGGAGATCATCCTCCGCTTCGACACGCCGGGCCTGTCCGCGGAGGAGGCCGTCGCGCAGGCGCGCATCGCGGGCTATCACGTCGTGCACCAGGCCTTCCTGAGCGACACGCAGCACCTGCTGCGCTACGAGGTCAGCCAGCCCCAGGCGATGTCCGGCGGCACGCCCAGGGTGCGCGCCCTCACCCAGGCCGAGCACGTGCGCGTGCTCCATCAGGTGCAGGCCGTGCAGGGCGTCCAGAACGCGGAGAGCAACCTGCGGGTGCGCGCGCTAACGGTGCCCAATGATCCGCTCTACTCGCGGCAGTGGCACTACAAGAACATGAACCTGCCGGCGGCCTGGGACCTGGGCACGGGCAGTGCGTCCATCGTCGTGGCGGTGGTGGACACCGGCATCGCGTCGCATCCGGACCTGAACTCGCGCGTGCTGACCGGCATGGACCTCATCTCCAGCGTCAGCAACGCGGGCGACGGCGACGGCGTGGACAACGACCCGACGGACAACAACCAGGACCTGCCCAACGGCGGCTCGTCGTACCACGGCACGCACGTGGCCGGCACCATTGGCGCGTCCTCTGACAACGGCCTGGGCGGAGCGGGCGTCACCTGGGCCGGGCGGAACATCCTGCCGGTGCGCGTGCTGGGCGCGCAGGGCGGCTCAGTGGCGGACATCATCGCGGGCATCACCTGGGCCAGCGGCGGCAACGTCCCGGGCGTGCGGACGAACACCACGCCCGCGCGGGTCATCAACATGAGCCTGGGCGGCAATAGCTCTCCGTCGCAGGAGGTGCAGGCCGCCATCAACGCGGCAGTGGAGCGCAGGGCCATCCTGGTGGTGGCCGCGGGCAACGAGAACGAAAACACGTCCGGAACCTTCCCCTGCAACCAGCAGAACGTCATCTGCGTGGGCGCGGTGCGCTTCAACGGCAAGCGCGCCGGCTACTCCAACTACGGCGCGCAGGTGGACGTCATGGCCGCCGGTGGCCAGACGAGCGAGGACCGCAACGGCGACGGTCTCCCGGACGGCGTGCTGTCCACGCTGCCCAACAGCAGCAACCAGTCCGCCTATGAGTGGTACCAGGGCACCAGCATGGCCACCCCGCACGTGGCGGGCATCGTCGCGCTGATGCTGGCGCAGGACCCTGACCTGACGGCGGCGGACGTGGAGGGCATCCTGAAGGACACCGCGGACACGACCAGCCAGTGCTCCGAGGGCTGCGGCGCGGGCCTGGTGGACGCGTACGCCGCGGTGCTGCGCGCCAAGGGCGGTGGGGACCCGACGCTGCCCCCGAAGCTGGCCATCAGCACCACGCAGCTGTCCTTCAGCGGCACGGCGTCGCAGGCGCTGACGGTGCGCAACAACGGCGGTGGCACGCTGCAGGTGAGCGTGGCCGTCTCCGGCGCCAACGCCTCCGCGGTGTCCGTCTCCAGCACGTCGCTGTCCATCCCCGCGTACAAGTCCGGGTCGCTGAACGTGAGCGTCACCCCGGGCTCGCTGCCGGTGGGCAGCTACGTGGCGCAGCTGGACCTCACCGGCGCGTCCGGCGCGGGCAACGCGCAGGTGCTGGTGAAGTTCCGCGTGGGCGCCACGGATGAGAAGGACGCGTACATCGCGTTCGCGTACCTGGACGCCGCGGGCGAGGTGCAGATCGACGACGACGGCATCGCCCCGGTGAGCGCGTCCGGCGGGTACGACTACAGCTTGAAGATGACCCCCCGGGACTACCTGGTGCTGGCGTCCATCGACGACACCGGCGAGGGCAACTACTTCGACGACGGCGACCGCGTGGGCTTCTGGCGTGACACCACCCAGGTGGAGACGGTGACGGTCTCCAGGGGCAAGACGACCAGTGGCATCAGCTTCACGCTGGTGCCCTACCAGTCGGACGACGACCACACGCCGACGACGACCATCGGCGGGGCCTGCACGACCAGCAGCGCGTGCGGCACCGACGGCCTGTGCCTCACCGGCTCCAGCTTCCCGGGCGGCTACTGCACCCAGGAGTGCGTGACCGACAGCTGCCCGTCGGGTTCGGCCTGCTACAGCAACGACCAGGGCGCCACCGCCTACTGCTTCGTGTCCTGCACGCCGTCCGGGAGCAGCAGCCAGGGGACGTGCCGCACGGGCTACCGGTGCGTCAGCGACGGCGCGGGCAGCGGCGCGTGCCTCCCGTAGTGACGTGACGGTCTGTCTTCCCGCCGGCGGTGCACGCGTGAACGTGCCCGCCGGCGTCCATCGCGCCGGGGTACGCTGCCGCGCGCGATGAACGCTTCTCCCGTGGGACCGCCATTGGCTGGTGACGCGGCCCTGCCTGTCTGGCGAGCCGCGGCTGCTGGCGGCGTGCTGGCCTGGACGGCGCTGGTGCACGTGCATCCGCCGCGCTTCTTCGCCGTCGCCTCCGTCTTCTGCGCCGTCTGGCTCGCGGTGACGTGGCGGGCGATGGGCCCCTGGCGGAGGCCGCCTCCCTCTCTGTCGCTTCCGGATGCCGCATGGGCCGGGGCCCAGGCGGTGGTGTTGTACGCGGGCGCGCGGGCCTTCCTGTGGGCCTTCTGTGGCGGCTTCACGGACGCGCTCTGCGAGCCGCTGCACTCCATCTACGCGACGTTCGGCACGGGGTCCCTGGGGACGGCGCTGGCCCTGGTGCTGCTGCTCACTCCCGCGGAGGAGCTGTTCTGGCGCGGGTGGGTGCAGGGCGCGCTGCGTCCCCGGCTGGGGCGGTGGGGCGCGGTCGCCGGGTCGGCGGTGCTGTCGAGCCTGGTGCTGCTGGGCTTCGGTGAGCCGTTGCTGGCGCTGGCCGCGCTGCCCACGTCGCTCGCCTGGGGCGCGCTGGCCGAGTGGCGCCGGACGCCCCTGGCGTCCTGGGTGAGCCATGCATTGTGGGACGTGCTCATCGTCGTGGTGTGGCCCGCGACGTGAGCGTGCGTGCCACAATGCGCGCCCATGGCTTCGTCTCCTGAGATCTGCGTCTTCGGCGCGGGCAGCATCGGCTGTTACGTGGGTGGGCGGCTCGCCGCGACGGGCACGGCGGTGCGCTTCATCGGCCGCGAGCGGGTGGTGTCGGAGGTGCGCGCGCATGGCCTGCACCTGACGGACTGGCAGGGCGCGGACTTGAAGGTGCCGGTGGCGGACGTGCGCATCGACACGGAGCCGGAGGCGCTGGCCACGGCGGACCTGGTGCTCGTGACGGTGAAGTCCGCGGCGACGGAGGACGCGGGACGGACGCTCGCGTCGCGGCTCAAGCCCGGAGCCGTGGTCATCAGCTTCCAGAACGGGCTGCACAACGCGCAGGTGCTGCGCGGACTGCTGCCCGGCCGCACGGTGCTCACGGGGATGGTGCCCTTCAACGTCGCGGCGCAGGGGCAGGGGCACTTCCACGCGGGTTCGGAGGGCACGCTGGAGGTGGAGCGGCACGCGGTGCTCGCGCCGTTCGTGGAGGCCTTCAGTCGCGCGGGGCTGCCGCTGAAGCAGCACGCGGACATCGTCGCGGTGCAGTGGGCGAAGCTCCTGTTCAACCTGAACAACTCGCTCAACGCGCTGGCGGACCTGCCGCTGAAGGAGGAGCTGTCGCAGCGCGCGTGGCGGCGGTGCCTGGCGCTCGCGCAAGGTGAGGCGCTGGCGGTGCTGGGACGTGCCGGGGTGAAGCCCGCGAAGCTGACGCCGCTGCCGCCGGGATGGATTCCCTTGCTGCTGGGGGCACCGGACGCGGTGTTCGGCGTGCTGGCGAAGAAGATGCTGGCCATCGACCCCAAGGCGCGTTCGTCCATGTGGGACGACCTGCGTGCGGGCCGCAAGACGGAGGTGGACTACCTCAACGGCGAGGTCATCCGTCTGGGACAGCAACACGGCGTGTCCACGCCGGTGAACTCACGGCTCGTGGAGCTCATCCGCGAGGCGGAAGAGGGGAACCGCCGCGCGTGGACCGGCGAGGCGTTGCTCGCGGACCTGGAAAACGCGAAGGGGTAGCAAGCGCGTACGGGGTGGGGGCTCGAGGCCCATGGCGCCCATGCGGTCCACCTCCCGCCCGAGGGAGTCCCAACCTGTCCGACTGTCGGACAGGTTTCCACGGCTCGAATGGCGCGGGAGCCCTTCATCCACGGCGGGTGACGAGGCCGGTCCGATTGGGAACGTCCGACGCGGGGCGTCAGCGCACCGGGCCGCCGCGGCGCTCCCAACCTGTCCGACAGTCGGACAGGTTCGTGAGGCGGGCCCCGGACGGGAGGAGCCCCCGGGGGCGCGCTCGTTTGAATCCCGTGGACGAAGTTCAGGCCCGATGGCCTGGCGTGGCGGGTTCCTTGCTCCCGCCACGCAGGGGTCCTTCACTCAGCTGGACTGCGTCTGCGTCTGCGCCGTCGTGCTGGCAGCGGCCGGCGGCACCTGGGCGGCGACCGGAGCGCCATTGCCCGTGGACGTCCCCGCGTTCGCGGCCACCTGCGTGAGCAGCGCCGTCATGCGGCGGGCGAAGCGGTTCGGGTCGCTCAGCGGGCTGCCTTCCGTGAGCAGGGCCTGGTCGTGGAGCAGCTCGATCCACTCGCCCACCTGCGGCGCGGCCGGGTCGCGCGCGATGAGGCCGCGCAGGTGCTCGATGACGGGGTGCTTGGGGTTGACCTCCAGGATGCGCTTGATGCGCGGCATCCCCTTGCCGCGCTCCTTGAGCAGGCGCTCCAGGTAGGCCGGCGTGCCGCCCTCCGACACCACCAGGCACACCGGCGAGTCCGTGAGCCGGTCCGACACGCGCACCTCGCGCACGTCCTCCTTCAGCACGTCCTTCATCTTGTCCGTCAGGCCCTTGAGCCCTTCGGACTGCTGCTCCTTCGCCTTCTTCTCCTCCTCCGTGGACTGGAGCTTCAGGTCCGCGTTGAGCGCGGAGACCAGCGGCTTGCCCTGGAACTCGCGCAGGCCCTGCGCGGCCCACTCGTCCACCGGGTCCGTCATGAAGAGCACCTCGTAGCCGCGCTGCTTCAGCGCCTCCAGGTGCGGGCTGTCCGCCACCGCCTTCCGGCTCTCGCCGTAGACGTAATAGATGGCCTCCTGGCCCTCCTTCATCCGGCCCACGTAGTCCGCCAGGGACGTGAGCCCCTCTTCACGCGAGGACTCGTAGCGCACCAGCGCGCCCAGCTTCTCGCGGTACTCCGTCTCCAGCGTCAGGCCTTCCTTCACCACCGTGCCGAAGGACTCCCAGAACGTGCGGTAGTCGTCCGGCTTGTCCTTGGCCAGCTTCTCCAGCAGGTCCAGCGACTTCTTCACCACGTGCTTGCGGATGGCGCGCACCACCGCCGAGTCCTGCAACATCTCACGCGACACGTTGAGCGGCAGGTCGTCCGAGTCGATGACGCCGCGCACGAAGCGCAGCCACTGCGGCACCAGGTCCTCGCAGCGGTCCATGATGAACACGCGCTTGACGAACAGCCGCACGCCGCGCTGCTGCTGCGAGTTCAAGTCGAACGGCGGGTGCTTGGGCACGAAGAGCAGGCCGGTGAACTGCTGCGTGCCGTCCGCCTTGAAGTGCGTCCACGCCAGCGGCTTGTCGAAGTCGTGCGTCAGGTGCTTGTAGAACTCCTGGTACTGCTCGTCCGTGATTTCGCTCTTCGCGCGCTGCCAGAGGGCGCTCGCCTTGTTCACCACCTCCAGCGCGGTCTCCGTGGCCTGCGTGTCCCCGCTGCCCACGTGCTTCGTCACCTGGAGCTTGATGGGGTGGCCCACGTAGTCCGAGTACTGGGTGATGAGCTGCTTCAGCTTCCACTCGTCCAGGAACTCCTTCTGGTCCGCCTTCAGGTGCAGCGTGATGGCGGTGCCGCGCGCGGCTCTCTCCGCCGGCTCCACCGTGAAGGTGCCGTGCGCCTCCGACGCCCACTTCCACGCGGACGTCTCACCCGCGGCGCGGCTCACCACCTCCACCCGGTCCGCCACCAGGTACGCGCTGTAGAAGCCCACGCCGAACTGGCCGATGAGCTGCATGTCCTTCTGGCCCTTCTGCGCCAGCGCCTGGAGGAACTCGCGCGAACCCGAGTGCGCGATGGTGCCCAGGTTCTTCACCAGCTCGTCGTGCGTCATGCCGATGCCGGTGTCCTCGATGGTGAGGGTGCCCTTGTCGGCGTCGGGGACGATGCGCAGCTCCAGCGCGGGCTCGTCCTTGAGCAGCTCCGGCTCCGTGATGGACCGGAAGCGCAGCTTGTCCAGCGCGTCAGAGGCGTTGGACACCAGCTCGCGGAGGAAGATCTCCTGGTGGCTGTAGAGCGAGTTGATGACCAGGCTCAGCAGCTGCTGGATCTCCGCCTGGAATGAATGGGTTTCCCGCTGGGGGTGGGTCTCTGTGGACATGAAGGCCTCCGGGCGCTGACGGAGCGCGCCAATGCCCTTCCCCATAACCATGCCCGCCGGCTTGTCGAGAAGAGAGAATCCACCCCCACCCGTTGCTGGGAGGCCGGGGCGGGTTGGGGTAGGGAAGGGGGCATGCCCAAGTCCAGAACCCTCCTGCCCCTGCTCGGGGCGCTGCTCCTGTCGGGCGCCGCGCCCGCCCAGGAGGCCCCCGCCCGCCTGCCCGACGCCCCGGAGCTGAAGCGGATGACCGCGCGCTTCGCCCCCGTGGACGTCAAGGTGGACGTGTCCAAGCTGCCGGACGCGGAGAAGCGCGCCCTGGCCAAGGTGCTCCAGGCCGCGAAAATCATGGACCCCCTCTTCCTGCGCCAGGCCTGGGCGGGCAACGAGACCCTGCTCCTGGACCTGGTGAAGGACACCTCGCCCCTGGGCAAGGAGCGGCTGCACGCGTTCCTCCTCAACAAGGGCCCCTGGTCCCGCCTGGACGAGGCGAAGCCGTTCCTCCCCGGCGTGCCGGCCAAGCCGGACGAGGGCAACTTCTATCCCGCCGGCGCCACCAAGGCGGAGGTGGAGACGTGGGTGAAGGGCCTGCCGGAGGCGCAGCAGCACGCGGCCACGGGCTTCTTCACCACGCTGCGCAAGGGCCCGGACGGCAAGTTCGTGAGCGTGCCCTACAGCGTGGAGTACCAGGGCGAGCTGGGCCAGGCCGCGCAGCTCTTGCGTGAGGCGGCGGCGCTCACCCAGCAGCCCACGCTGAAGCGCTTCCTGGAGACGCGCGCGGCGGCGTTCCTGTCCAATGACTACTACGCCAGCGAGGTCGCGTGGATGGAGCTGGACGCGAGCGTGGAGCCCACCATCGGGCCCTACGAGGTCTACGAGGACGGCTGGTTCAACTACAAGGCCGCCTTCGAGGCCTTCATCGGCGTGCGCGACGACGCGGAGACGCAGAAGCTGGCGAAGTTCAGCGCGGAGCTCCAGGAACTGGAGAACAACCTCCCCATCGAGCCCGGCCTACGCAACCCGAAGCTGGGCGCGCTCGCTCCCATCCGCGTCATCAACAGCCTGTACTCGTCCGGTGACGGCAACCGGGGCGTGCAGACGGCGGCCTTCAACCTGCCCAACGACGAGCGCGTGGCGGCGGAGAAGGGCACCAAGCGCGTGATGCTGAAGAACATCCAGGAGGCGAAGTTCCAGCGCGTGCTCCTGCCCATCGCGAAGGTGGCGCTGCCCGCGAAGGACCGCAAGGACGTGTCCTTCGACGCCTTCTTCACGCACATCCTCATGCACGAGCTGATGCACGGCCTGGGGCCCCACAACGTCACCGTGGCCGGGAAGCAGACGACGGTGCGGCAGGCGCTGCAGGCGTCCTCCAGCGCCATTGAGGAGGCCAAGGCGGACATCTCCGGCCTGTGGGCGCTCCAGCGGCTGGTGGACAAGGGCACGCTGGACAAGGACCTGCAGCGGACCATGTACACGACGTTCCTCGCGTCCGCGTTCCGCTCCATCCGCTTCGGCATCGACGAGGCGCACGGCAAGGGCATCGCGCTGCAGCTCAACCACTTCCTGGACACCGGCGCGGTGAAGGTGAACTCGGACGGCACCTTCGAAGTGGTGCCGGACAAGATGCAGGCGTCCATCACGTCGCTGACGAACCAGCTCATGACCCTCCAGGCCAAGGGCGACCGCACCGCCGCGGAGGCGCTGCTCGCGAAGCAGGGCGTGGTGCGCCCTCCCGTGCAGAAGGTGCTGGAGCGGCTGAAGAACGTGCCGGTGGACATCGAGCCGCGCTACGTCACCGCCGACTCGCTGGTGA
Source organism: Corallococcus exercitus (assembly GCF_042231735.1). Lineage (GTDB taxonomy): Bacteria > Myxococcota > Myxococcia > Myxococcales > Myxococcaceae > Corallococcus > Corallococcus exercitus_B. The sequence continues at coordinate 5,035,199 of NZ_CP102577.1, read as the reverse complement.
AGGACTTCGGCGCCCCGGCCGCCGCGCCCGCGACGAAGTAGCGTCCCGGCCACGCCCCGTCCCGCCCGCGCGCTTTTCTTCGTGCGCGGGGGACGGGGCATGGCCAGTAAGGGAGCCATGGCGTCCGAGTCCCCAGCCCGTCCCGTGCCCCCCGACCCGTGGGGCGTCGTGCTCGCGCTCGCGGTGGTGGGCGCGTGGGGCGGGCACCTGGCGTGGATGCTTGCGGGCCCGGACCTGCCGTGGGCCTCACCGCTCCCCTGGCTGCACGTCCTCTTGCAGATGTGGCTGTCCACCGGCCTCTTCATCACCGGCCATGACGCCATGCACGGCACCGTGTCCCTGCACCGCCGGGTGAACGGGGCGGTGGGCACGCTGGCCTGCTTCCTCTTCGCGGGGCTGTCCTACCGCCGGCTGGTGGTGAACCACCGCGCGCACCACGCGGACCCCACCGGCGAGCACGACCCGGACTTCGCGGCCCGGGGCCTGTCCTTCTGGCCGTGGTTCGGGGCCTTCATGGCGCGCTACACGACGTGGCCCCAGATCGCCGTGATGGCGCTGAAGTTCAACCTGCTGCTCTGGCTGGGCGTGTCCCAGGCGCGCATCCTGGCCTTCTGGGTGCTGCCGTCGGTGCTGGCCACCGTGCAGCTGTTCTACTTCGGCACGTACCTGCCGCACCGGCGTCCGGACACGGAAGCCATGGCGCCGCACCACGCGCGCACCCTGCCGCGCAACCACCTGTGGGCCCTGCTGTCGTGCTTCTTCTTCGGCTACCACTGGGAGCACCATCAGTCCCCCGGGACGCCCTGGTGGCGGCTGTGGCGGGTGAAGGACGCCCGGCGGTAACCGGAAAAAGCCCTGGGGCGTTATAGAGGGAGTCATGCGCGACAAGCTCCCTCCCGAGCCCCCCGGCTCCGAAGTGACGCCCGAGAAGCTCTACCTGCGCCGCCGCGAGTTCATCAAGAACGCGGGCCTGTTCGCGGGCACCGCCGCCGTGGTGGGCGGCGGGCTGTACCTGCTGGGCATGAAGCGCACCCGGCCCATGGACGGCTTCGTGCCGGACGCGGGCACGGTGGAGCAGCCGGTGGCCCCCGCCCAGGGCGTCTTCGTCACGGACGAGCCGCGCACGCCCTACGAGGACATCACCACCTACAACAACTTCTACGAGTTCGGCCTGGACAAGAACGACCCGGCCCGCCGCGCCCACACGCTGAAGACGCGGCCGTGGACCGTCGTCATCGACGGGGAGGTGCACAAGCCGTGGACGGTGGACGTGGATCAGCTCATCTCCGCCTTCCCGCTGGAGGAGCGCGTCTACCGGATGCGCTGCGTGGAGGCCTGGTCCATGGTGATTCCGTGGCTGGGCCTGCCCCTGGGCAAGCTGCTGGACCGCGTGCAGCCCACGTCCTTCGCCCGCTACGTGGCCTTCACCACGCTGGAGGACCCGGAGCAGATGCCCGGCCAGAAGAGCCCGGTGCTGGACTGGCCCTACGTGGAAGGCCTGCGGCTGGATGAGGCCCAGCACCCGCTGACGCTGCTGGCCACGGGCCTGTACGGCAAGCAGCTGCCGCCGCAGAACGGCGCCCCGCTGCGGCTGGTGGTGCCGTGGAAGTACGGCTTCAAGGGCATCAAGTCCATCGTCCGCATCACGCTCACGCGCGAGCAGCCGCCCACGACGTGGAGCATCGCCAACAAGCGCGAGTACGGCTTCTACGCCAACGTGAACCCGGCGGTGGACCACCCGCGCTGGAGCCAGGCGTCGGAGCGCCGCATCGGCGAAGGCTCGCGCCGGCCCACGCTGCCCTTCAACGGCTACGCGGACGCGGTGGCCGGCCTCTACCGCGGCATGGACCTGAAGCGGGACTTCTAAAACCATGGCCTCCTCCAAGCTCCCCTGGCTGAACCCCGCCATCGCCGTCGGAGGCCTGGCGCCGCTCGTGCAGCTCGCGGTGCTGGGGGCCCGGGGCGAGCTGGGGGCCAACGGCATCGAGTTCGCCCTCAACCAGACGGGCCTCTTCGCGCTGGCGGTGCTGATTGCGTCGCTGGCGTGCACGCCGTTGAGGCTGGTGACGGGCTGGACGTGGCCCGCGCGCATCCGCCGCACGCTGGGCCTCTTGGCCTTCACCTACGCGGCGGCGCACTTCCTCACGTACGCCGTGCTGGATCAGGGCCTGGACGTGCGCGCCATGGCGGAGGACGTCTTCACCCGGCCCTTCATCACCGTGGGCTTCACCGCGCTCATGCTGCTGGCGCCGCTGGCCGTCACGTCCACGAACACGTGGGTGCGGCGGCTGGGCTTTCCCGCGTGGCAGCGCCTGCACCGGCTGGCCTACGTGGCCGCGGTGCTGGGCGTGGTGCACTTCGTGTGGCGGGTGAAGAAGGACGTCACGGAGCCGGTGCTCTACGGGGCCGTCCTGGCGCTGCTCTTCGCCGTGCGCGTGGGAGAGGCCGTGCGCAAGCGGCGGGCGCTCGCGCAGCAGCGCCCGGCCTGAGACACGCGCGCTACTTCGTGGCGGCGCGGGGCAGCGGGAGGATGGTGTCCACCAGCGTCATCAGCTGCGCGCAGCTCACCGGCTTGCGCACGAAGGCGCTGATGCCGGCCTTCTGGCCCAGGGCGCGCACCTCCGCCACGTTCGGGTCGCCCGTCATCATCAGGATGGGGACCTTGGACAGCCTGGCGTTGGTGCTGGCGCGGATCTGCCCGGCGAAGTCCGCGCCGTTCATCCCGTCCATGTGGAAGTCGGTGAGGATGAGGTCCACGTGCTCCGCCTCGGCGACCTTGAGGCCCTCCTCGGCGGACTCGGCCTCCAGGAACTCGAAGCTGCGGGCCATGAGGTAGATCTTCAGCAGCGTCCGGATGGAGCGGCTGTCGTCCACCAGCAGCACGCGCTGCGGACCAGTGCTCCCGGCCGGGCGGACCGTGGGCGTGCTCCCCGTGGGGCGGGAGGGCGCGGATTCGGGGGCGGAGAGAGGGCCGGCCTTCATCGGAATCAAAACCTCACGGAGGGGGGACGCCTCCAGCAGCTCCACCCCATGGTCGCGGATGGGCCCTGCGAAGTCAAAGCAACCCAGGGCGCCACGCCGCGATTTCAGGAGGGCGGAACCGACCTCAGCGGACCTCCAGCACGAAGGCCTGGGACTGCACGCCCGGCAGCCCCACGGCCTCGGCGAGCGCCGGGTCCAGCTCGTTGGGCAGCCGCCATGTCTGCCCCGTGGACTGCAGCAGGGTGACGCTGTAGCGGCCCGGGGGCACGGCCGCCAGCGGCGCGGGCGCGGCGGGGTCGCGCACGTCCACCGCCTGCGGACGGATGGCCACCATGAGCTGCGGGACGAAGACGGGCTGCGGGCGGGGCTTGCCCTCCCCGTCAATCAGCGCGGCGAGCAGGGGGTCGGGCACCAGGCCGGCCGCCAGCACCACCGCGTCCGGCTTGCCGTCTTGGTTCGCGTCGGTGTCGTCCACGTAGCCCGTCACGCCGTCCGCCAGCTTGCGCACGATGACGCGCGGCCAGAAGTCCGGCACGCCGTCGGCGTTGGCGTCGTCCGGGACGCCGTCCTTGTTGGCGTCCACGAGCTGCACCCAGAAGCCCGGAGGACGCTGGTCCACCGCGCCGGTGAGCACCTGCGGCGTGAGCGTCAGCAGCTTCGTGGACGTGGCGGGGTTGAACTCGCGCGCGTCCGCGGTCTGGAAGGCCGGCCGGTCGAAGGGCACGGTGGCCGAGTCCGCGAAGGACACGGAGACGCCGGTGAGCGGCTGGGGCCAGCCGTCCGCGTCCGTCGTCACCTCCAGGATGCGCGTGGCGCTGGTGGCCGGGTCCACGGCGCCGCCGCCCACGTCGCCCGCGTTGGGCTCGGAGGTGACGCCGTACCAGGGATTGAAGTCGGACACGTGGCAGGGCTGCGGCACGTTGCGGCAGGTGTCCGCGTCAATGAAGCCGCGCAGCAGGTATCTGCCCGGCTCCACGAGGCTCAGCGAGAACGGCGCGGTGAACGGCCCCGTGGAGCTGTCCCCCAGGGACGCGCCGAACAGCTCCGCGGCGGTGACGACGGTGAAGGCCAGCGGGCGGCCGGAGCCCGCGGGCGGCGGCGGGTTGGCCGCGTCATAGAGGAACACGATGGCGTTGCCGCGCGCGCGCGACTGCACCACGAGGCTGCCCTCGATGCGGGCCGAGCGCGTGTTCTGGCGGCCGTCCGCCGTGGGCACCACGTCCGGGGAATCACAGCCGCCCGACAAGAGCGACGCGAGCGCGAAGGCGAGGAAGGAGAGGGGGCGCTTCATGGGGTCACCGTGAGGTTGGCGAACACGCGCCGCTCGATGCGGTTGCCGAAGGGGTGCTCCGAGTGGCCGCCGCCGAGCTGGCTGCCCTGCAGCGCCACGGAGACGAAGTCCTTCACCACGGTGTAGCCCACGCGGGCGTTGACGACGGTGTACGCGGGGAGGTTGTTGGCGGTCAGGTCCACGCGCGTCGGGTCGGACGCGGAGGGCTCGCGCTCCACCCAGGTGGTGGAGGACGTGAACGCCGCTTCGATGCCGAACTCCAGGTCCGTGCGCGTGCGGTAGGTGACGCCGCCGAAGAGCCGGAACGCCGGCGTCTGGCTGCACGTGCCGCACTGGCCCTCGTCCGGCAGGTCGGAGCTGATGTGCTGGTACGCGGCGCTCGCCTTCACGCCCAGGCCGTCAATGGGGGACACGTTGATGCCCGCCTCGACGCCGCGCGCGGTGTAGATGGCGGCCTCGTTGGTGAACAGCGAGCGGCCCAGGAGGTAGCTGCCGGAGCCGCTGTCGTAGGACTCGCCCGCGGGCAGCGGCTGCACGGGCGACAGGGCGATGAGGTCCTTCACCGTGTTCTGGTAGAGGGCCACGTCCCAGTCCAGGCCCAGGCGCGGGGACTCACCGCGCCAGCCCAATTCCAGCGCGTTGAGGCGCTCCGGGCGCAGCGTCCGGTTGCCGGTGGTCAGCAGGCTCACGCCGTTGACGCCCGGCACGGGCACGGGCAGCCGGGTGTAGCTCTCCAGGAACGTGGGCTCGCGGAAGGCGGTGGCCACGGACGCGCGGAAGGCGTGCCCTTCCATGGGCTGGAACACCGCGGACAGGCGCGGCGACTGCGCGATGCCCGGGTTGCCCTTGTCGAGCAGCGGGTGGCGGTCCACGCGGTAGCTGACGATGAGGCGCAGGGGCTGCACGATGCGCCACTCGTCCTGGACGAAGGCCGCCGCGTGGAACTCCTCGCGCAGGCCGTCCAGGTAGGTGAAGGCCACGCGCTTGAGGCGCCCCTCCACGCCGATGTTCACCTGGTGCTCACCGGCCAATTCGAAGCTGCGCGCGTACAGCGCCTCGCCGTTGAACACGTTGGACTCGACCTGGATGCCCAGCGAGCGCTGCCCGATGGCCTCGTACTGCGGGCCCGCGTCGCCGGACAGGTGGTTCCAGAACGCCTTGAGCTTCACCGCGCCCAGCTCCACGTCGGCCTTGGCGTACGCGCCCAGGCCGTCGATGTAGTAGTTGCGCAGGAGGCCCAGCGGGTAGATCTCCGTGAGGTAGCGGTGCACGCCGCCGGAGACGCCAATCGCGCGCCCCTCCTCGAAGGAGTAGACGGTGGACAGGTTGGCGCGAGCCCCGCGCTGGCCCAGGTCCGGATCCGCCGGGCCCTGGAGCGCGAAGTCCGGGCGGCCGCTCTCGTAGTCACGGCTCCACTTGTCCTCCTGCCGGTAGGCGGCGGACGCGCGGTAGCGCAGGGCGCCGTTCTGGCCGTGGCTGACGAAGGAGCCCTGCACGGTGTTGCCGCCACCCGCCATGGCGCCGAAGCGCGCGCGCCGGCCGGTGCCGGGGGCCTGGGTGATGATGTTGATGACGCCCAGCATCGCGTTGGCGCCGTACAGCGCGCTGCCCGGACCGCGGATGACCTCGATGCGGTCAATCTCCTCCAGGCCGATGGGCAGCCCCGCCCACACCGTGAGGCCGAGGAAGTCCTGGTACTCGGTGCGGCCGTCCACCAGCACCAGCACCTTGTTGGCCAGGCGCTGGTTGAAGCCGCGCAGGCTGACGTTGGCGCTGCCCACGCCCATGGCCATCACGTCCGCGCCGGGCACGCGGCGCAAGAGCTCCGGCAGCGTGGTGGCGCCGGACAGGCGGATGTCCTCCGCGGTGATGACCGTGGTGGCGTTGGGCGCTTCCAGCGAGGACTGGGCGCGGCGGCTCGCCGTCACCACGCGCTCCTCGTAGGGCACCAGACCCTCGTCGCCGGAGGTGTCACCGGACTCGGCGCTGCCGCTGGAGGCGCCGGTGGGGCCGGGCGTGGCCGCGGGCGGCTGCGGCGCCTGGGGCTGGGCGGTGAGCGACTCCGCGCGGTTGACGGCCTTCTCCAGCCGCTCCATGAGCGTGGCCAGCTGCTGCTGGGCCTGGATGCTCGTGGGGGGCGGCGGGGGCATGGGCAGCCCGGTGGTGGAGCCCGTGCCCGACGTGCCGGGTTCGGCGCCGGGGGCGGGGGCCTCCGCCTGGGCCGCCTGTCGCGTGGCCTCCAGGCGCGTCACCTGGGCCTGCACGTTGGCGGCGTCCGGCGGGTTGGTGGCGAGGTAGCGCTTGTAGCGGTCCAGCGCTTCGTCGAACCGGCCCGCGTCCTGGTACGCCCGGGCGATGTTGTAGAGGACGCTGGGGTGCGGCTTGATGTTGTAGGCCTCCTCCAGCTCGGCGATGCCCTCATCGAACTGCTTCTGCTCGATGAGGTTCATGCCATTGCGGAAGTGGCGGCGCGCTTCGAGGCGCGCGTCCGCCAGGGCCTCGGTCGCGCAAAGACACAGCGCGAGGAGCGCTCCACGTCGGAAGGCTGTCGGGGGATTCACTGGTACGGATCGTCCTTGTACGCGGAACCCGGAGCCTTGGCGGGCTTCGGTCCCTGCTTCTTGATGCGGGGCAGCTTGACGGAGACGTTGACGGTGGAGCCCAGCTCGCCCGAGTAGGTCTTGCTCACGCTCTGGTAGCCATCCAGCGCGAACGTCACCTTCACGGTCGCGGTATCCGGGCTGCCCTCGGTCTGGGTGATGACCGTGGGCGTATAGCTGATGACCCGAGGCGTGGTGCCGCGCACCGCGCCGTCGAGCGTGATCTCCGCGCCGGGGGGATCGCTCTCCATGTCCAGGCGGACCGTGCGGGGAACGGCCGGGGGCGGCGGCGCCGGGGCCTCCTCGACGGCGGCGGGCTCGCGAGCGGGCGGCTGTGGCGCGACGGGGGCGCGCGCCACGGGAGCCGTGACGGCCGGCTCCACGGGGGGCGTCTGGGTGCCGCGCAGCACGATGAGGCCCGCGGCGACCAGGCCCAGGAGCAGGGACCCCCCGAACAGGGCGATGCCCAGCCCCTTGTTGGACTTCTTCTGTGGGAGGCCGCCGGCCTCGTCCACGGAGATGTCCAGCGCCATGGTGTTGGGCGCGGGGGTGGGGCCGGAGCCCAGCGCGGAGTGGGCGCCGGAGTGGATGCCGCTGTGCGGACCGCTGTGGGGGCCGGAGCCCACCGCGTTGAGGCCGGTGCGCGTGGCGAAGACGCCGCTGACGCCGGACGCGGAGGCCGCGGTGCGCATGCCCTGGAGCACGGCGTCCATGGACGCGTAGCGGTCCACGGGGCGCTTGGCCAGGCACTTCATCACCAGCGCCTCCACCTCCGCGGGCACGTTGTGGTCCGGCCAGATGGTGTGGAAGGGCGGCGGCGGGTCGTTGATGTGCTTGACGATGACGTCAATGCTCTGCGCCGCCTGGAAGGGCGGCCGGCCCATCAGCACCTGGTAGAGCACCACGCCCAGGCTGTACACGTCGCTGCGCGGATCCGCGATGTTGCGCGCCTGCTCCGGCGCCATGTACTGCGGCGAGCCCAGGATGACGCCCGCCTGCGTGAGGGTGGTGTCCTCCTTCATGGAGGCATCGCCCGAGAAGGACTTCACCAGGCCGAAGTCCAGGACCTTCACCACGTCGTGGTCCGCCTCCTGGTTGAGGATCATCACGTTGGCGGGCTTGAGGTCGCGGTGGATGAGGCCGACCTTGTGCGCCTCGCGCAGCGAGCGGGCCACCTGCTGGCCAATGGCGAGCGCGCGCTCCCACGGCAGCGGGCCTTCCTGGGTGAGCAGCTGCGACAGCGTCAGCCCCTCCAGGTACTCCATGGCGATGTAGTAGATGCCGTCTTCCGTCTTGCCGTAGTCGATGACGGTGACGGTGTTCGGATGGCGCAGCTTCGCGGTGACGCTGGCCTCCAGGAAGAAGCGCTTCTGGAAGCCCGGGTCCTTGCCCTCGCCGCTGTACTGCGGGTTGAGGACCTTGAGCGCCACCAGCCGGTCCAGCGGGGCCTGCATGGCCTTGTAGACGCGGCCCATGCCTCCGGCGCCAAGCGTCTCCAGGATGCGGAAGCGCTCGTTGAGGATCCGCCCGAGCAGGGGATCCGGCACGTCGGCGGGCGCGCCCTTCCGGGGGGCGTCGCTTTCGATCATGTGTTCCCCCAAGGCGTAGAGAAGGACCGCATACGTCGTTTCGGACCCGGCGGAGCCTAGCACCGCCTTGGAAAACCGCCCAAGAGACGTGCCGCTATCATCGCCGCGCCCGGGCCCCGAGTTTCCGGCCCGCGCCGCGCGCTCGCACTCCCGCACTTCCCGTGCTGCCCGTTCCCCCGGGGGCGTCGAAAATCGCGGAAATCAGCGTCCGTTGCCGCACAGTCCCCGGGCACTGGTGCGTCGCGTCATCCGGGATGGAGGAGGCGGGGGCGGGTTAGGGTTTCCCGCATGAATGCCCAGCTGTCCGCGCTGTTGTCGTCGGCGCCGCGCCATCCGCGGCGGGTGGTGTGCCTGACGGAGGAGACGACGGAGGTGCTCTACCGCATCGGGGCGGGGGACCTGGTCGTCGGCGTGTCGGGGTTCACGGTGCGGCCGCCGGAGGCGCGCAAGAAGCCCCGGGTCAGCTCGTTCCTGGACGCGAACTTCGAGCGGATTTTGGAGCTCAAGCCGGACCTGGTGCTGGGCTTCAGCGACCTGCAGGCGGACATCGGCCGGGAGCTCTGCAAGCGCGGGGTGCCGGTGTACCTGTTCAACCAGCGCTCGCTCGCGGAGATATTGCAGGCGGTGCGGCTGACGGGGGCGCTGGTGGGACGGGCAGAACCCGCGGAGGCGCTCGCGCTGGAGCTGGAGAAGAACCTGGAGCGTCACTCGGACGCGGCGCAGTCGCTGCCGAAGCGGCCGCGCATCTTCTTCGAGGAGTGGCACGAGCCGCTCATCTCCGGCATCCGCTGGTGTTCGGAGCTGGTGGAGGTGGTGGGTGGGGTGGACGTGTGCCAGGAGTCGCGCGCGTCGCAGGGCGCGAAGGGCCGCATCTTCGACCCGGAGGAGGTGGCGAGGCGCGACCCGGAGGGCGTCATCGCGAGCTGGTGCGGGCGCAAGGCGAAGCGCGAGAAGATCGCCTCCCGGCCGGGCTGGGCGGGCGTGCGGGCCGTGCTGGATGATCAGCTCTACGAAGTGAGGAGCTCCTACATCCTCCAGCCGGGGCCGGCGGCGCTGTCCGACGGGGTGGAGCAGCTGGCCCGCATCGTGGCGGCCATCGCGAAGGGGGAGAAGCTGCCCATGGCCCGGCCGGGGGACCTGCGCACCGCGCTGACGTGAGCGGAGGCTGGCGGCAGGCACGGCGCATGACAGGATGCGCGCGTGCCGCTCTCCCTGTCCGTCCTGCTGGTCACCGTGCTCGCCGCGACAGGCGGACAGACCGCGCCTGAAGGTTCGGGCAAGCCCCAGGACGTCGCGCCGTCGGATGCGCCGGTGCGGTCGCCGGACGTTGAACCCTCGGGCGTGTCGAACACGGAGGTCGCCGCGCCGCCGCGCGCGGAGCAGGTCCCGGTGGGGCCGGAGGGCACGCAGGTGCCCGCGCTCTCCAAGGACGAAGCGAGCACGAAGAACTACGAGGAAGCGCTCATCGCCTGGGGCCTGGGCGAGGTCGAGCGCCAGGTGGAGCCCGCGCCCCAGGGCAAGGTGCTGGAGGAGGTGCTCGTCACCGCGGAGGAGGTGGTCGCGCCGATGGATCCGTATCCATCGCTGCTCAACATCTTCCACGTCCGCACCCGCGACGAAATCGTCCGCCAGGAGGTGCTCATCGCTCCGGGGCAGCCGTACTCGGAGGCGCTCGTCGCGGAGTCGGTGCGCAACCTGCGCAAGCTGGGCCTGTTCTCCGTCGTGCGCGCGGTGCCGGTGAAGGGGAGCGCGCCGGACAAGGTCGCGCTGCTGCTGGTGACGAAGGACCTGTGGTCGCTGCGGCTCAACAACGAGTTCTCCGCCGTGGGCTCGCTGCTGCTCTACCTGCGCCTCCAGGGCACGGAGCAGAACTTCCTGGGGCGCGGCAAGAAGGTGGCGCTGGACTTCATCATGCGCCTGGACACGTTCAGCTTCGGCCAGAGCTACACGGACCGGCGCGTGCTGGGCAGCCGGTGGTCGCTGACGGAGTCCGCCGCGGTGTTGATCAACCGCGACACGGGCCGCGCGGAGGGCTCGCGCGGAAGCCTCGTCGTCAGCCGGCCGCTGTATTCGCTGGCCACGCCGTGGAGCCTGAGCACGTCCGTGGCGTGGAACGTGGAGACCGCGCGGCAGTTCCGGGGCGCGGACATCTGGCAGCTTCCGTTCCCGGACGGCGACCCCGTGCCGTACGTCTACAACACGCGCGAGGTGGCCGCGGGCGCCACGTACACGCGCTCCTACGGCCAGCGCTACAAGTGGAACGTGGGCATGGGCGCGGGTGCCTACCACTACGCCTACGCCGCGCCTCTGGCCTCACAGTTGAGTGACGCGCAGGCGGACTGGTTCCGCCGCAACTACCTGCCGCGCGCGGAGGACGCGGGGTACGCGAACTTCTCCCTGAGCGCCTTCGAGGCCCGCTACGACGTCCTGCGCAACGTGGACTCGTACACGCTGTCGGAGGACTTCCAGCTGGGGCACTCGGTGCTGGCCACGCTGCGCTACGCGCCGCCGGTGTTCCCGTCCGCGGCGCACTTCGCGGAAGGGGGCCTGTCCCTGCGCTACCGCGTGCACTGGGGGGACGCGCTCACCACCGCGTCCGCCGCCGCGTCCATCCGCCAGCAGTTCAGCGCCCAGACGCCCGGCGCGAAGGAGGGCTGGACGAACCGCCGCTGGGCCGCGGAGCTGGTGCAGGTGTCGCCGCGCGTGCTCGGAGGGCGCTTCGTGGCGCGAGGCCTGCTGGACGTGAACATCGACGACCTGTCCGAGCGCGTGAGCCTGCTGGGCGGCAGCAACGGCCTGCGGGGCTCGGCGGTGGATGCGTACTCCGGCAAGCGGCTGCTCTTGGTGAACCTGGAGTACCGCACCGCGCCGCTCGTCGTGCGCACGGTGCACCTGGGCGGCGTGTTCTTCCTCGACTCCGGCAGCGCCTTCAACAAGCGGCCGGAGATGGTGACCACCGTGGGCGTGGGCCTGCGGCTGCTGTTCCCCCAGTTCAACGTGTTCCCGTTCCGCATCGACTTCGGCTACGTGCTCAACGGCGACCGTCCTCCCGTGGGCAGCCGCCTGTCGCTGAGCAGCGGGCAGGTGACGGACTACCGGCCCACGTTCCTCGACTCGCCCTGACGGCCCGGTGACACCTCAGGGCGGCTCGACGCGCAGCAGCTCGCGGAAGAGGACCTCCGCCACGTCGCGGAACAGCTCCCCGGACGCGAGCAGCCCGCCGCAGTGATGCGGCTCCCGCGCCAGCGTCAGCGCCACGGACTTGCCCAGCACCGCGTCCCAGAACGGCTCCGAGTCGGGCGGCAGGAGGAACTCGCGGATGACGGACTTCGGCCACGGCAGCACGGTGGTGGGGTCCGCGTCGCTCAGGCTGGTGAAGCAGTCCAGGTCCACGTCCAGCAGCACGGCGGACGCGGCCTCGAGCACGTCACGCACCGCGTCCGTGGGGCCGGGGTGCAGGTACGCCTCCGCCGCGCGGTCCACGGTCGTCACCGTCACGAACCGATGCGAGCGGCCCCGGGTGTCCACGTAGGTGTCCCCGGGGAAGGAGCCCCGGGGCCGGGTGCGCGCGATGATCAGCGCGTCGCCCACGAGGTTCGCCTCCATGGCCGCGACGATGTGGTCGTAGTTGCGCACGTCCAGGTGCCACCGCGCGTGCTCGTCCAGCGCGCGCAATCCGGCGGAGCGGTCCGGCATGTCGGCGGGTCGCTCGGGCACGACGATGTCCAGGTGCCGGTCCAGCGTGACGAGCAGGGCAGGGGGCCCCGCATCGCCCAGCGCACAGGCCCAGGCCGGCAGTGCGAGCCGGTGCGGGTCGAACACGTAGGCATCCGTCGGGCCACGGCCTCCGCCCAATCCCAACCGCACCACGCCCGCGAGGCGCAGGTGGCGCAGGGCGTCGTCATCTTTCGAATTCATGCGGGAGGAAATCCCCTCCGGGCTCCGGCGTTGGAGACGTGTCCCATCTTGCCGCGAAAGGAGCCCCGTCCTGCGGGGTTCAATCACGCATGCGTCCATTCGTCACCGTCGCGCTGCTCCTGCTGGGGATGCCCGCCCTGGCCCAGGAGAAGGCCCTCCGCGAGCGCAGCCGGGGCTTCACGACAACGTCTACTTCTTCCACGCGCTGAAGCTGTCGGATGCCCTCTTCCGCGCGGGCAAGCCGCACCAGCTGCTGCCCCTGGCCGGCCTCACGCACATGGTGCCGGACCCGCTCGTCATGGAGCGTCAGTACGAGCGCGTCATCGCCCACTTCCAGCAGAACCTGAAGTAGCGGGAGGCCCCGGGTGCCGCGGGGCGTTGTCCGCTTCCGGGTGGGAATCCGCTCCCCGGCTGGACGTTGGGAGGGCCGCGCGGCGGCCGGAGTGTAGGCTTGCCCGCACCTTCCCGCGAAAGGAGCCCCGCCCCGCGCGGGGATTCAGCTACGCATGCGTCAGGTCCTCACCGCCGCCGCGCTTCTCCTCATGAGCAGCGCACCCTCCATCGCCCAGGAGCGCAAACCCTCCGCCATGGCCCCTTCGCAAAAGCAGCCGGACACCTTCCTGCGCCAGTACGCCGAGACGCGCCGCTTCCAGAGCGGCCGCCCCGTGGGCACGCGCATCACCCCGGACGAGAAGTCCGTCCTCTTCCTGCGCACGTCCCCCACGTCCAACGTGCAGATGCTCTACGCGTTCGACGTGGCCAACGGCCAGGCGCGTGAGCTGCTCACGCCCGAAGCCCTGCTCAAGGGCGCGGAGGAGACGCTGTCCCCCGAGGAGAAGGCCCGCCGCGAGCGCATGCGCGTGAGCGCCCGGGGCTTCACCTCCTACAACCTCTCCGAGGACGGCACCCAGCTGCTGGTGCCCCTCTCCGGCCGCCTCTACGTCGTGGACCGCACGACGGGGAAGTCCACGGAGGTGAAGACGGGCCCCGGCGTCATCGACCCGCGCCTGTCGCCGGACGGCAAGCAGGTGGCGTACGTGCGTGAGCACGACGTGTATCGGGTGGACCTGGCCTCCAACCAGGAGAAGCGCGTCACGCAGGGCGGCACCGCGCAGAAGACGCACGGCCTGGCGGAGTTCGTGGCCCAGGAGGAGATGAGCCGCTTCTCCGGCTACTGGTGGAGCCCGGACGCGAAGTCCATCGCGTACACGGAGTCCGACACGTCCGACGTGGAGAAGCTCACCATCGTGGACGTGATGCACCCGGAGAAGGGCGGGGAGATCTTCCCGTACCCCCGCCCCGGCAAGGCGAACGCGAAGGTGCGCCTGGGCGTCACGCCCGTCACCGGCGGCAAGACGGTGTGGGCGCAGTGGGACGCGCAGAAGTACCCGTACCTGGCCACGGTGAAGTGGGACAAGGGCGGGCCGCTGACCCTCGTGGTGCAGAACCGCCTCCAGACGGAGGAGCAGGTGCTGGCGGTGGACCCCGCCACGGGCAAGACGCGCGTCCTCCTCACGGAGAAGGACAACGCGTGGGTGGAGCTGGCCCAGGACTTCCCGCTGTGGCTGGAGGATGGCTCCGGCTTCCTCTGGTACACCGAGCGCAACGGCGGCCCGGAGGTGGAGCTGCGCAAGGCGAGCGGGGAGCTGGACCGCTCCGTCGTGAAGCCGGACGCGGGCTACCGCAACCTCTCGCGCTTCGTGCAGGCGGACAAGACGCTGTTCTTCACCGGCGGCCCGAACCCCACGGAGAGCCACCTGTGGCGAGTGAAGGCCGGCGGCGCTCCGGAGAAGGTGGCCACCGGCACCACGGGGCCGGCCGTGGAGGGCGGGCTCGTCTCCAAGAACGGCGGCCTCATCGTCCTCAACACGCAGGGGCCCAAGGCCATGCCGCGCACCGTGGTCCTCAAGGGCGACGGCACGAAGCTGGGCGAGCTGCCGGAGGTCGCGCAGGAGCCGTCCTTCACGCCGAACTTCGAGATCCGCCAGGTGGGCCCGAAGAAGTTCTGGACCTCGCTGGTGAAGCCCCGGAACTTCAAGCCCGGCACCAAGCTGCCCGTCATCGTGGAGGTCTACGCGGGCCCCACGGTCACCGTGGTGCACCAGTCCATGGCCGCGCACCTGCTCAGCCAGTGGTTCGCGGACCACGGCTTCCTCGTGGTGAAGGTGGACGGGCGCGGCACGCCGCTGCGCACCGCGGAGTGGAACCGCGCGGTGAAGAACGACTTCGCCACCATCACCCTGGATGATCAGATTGAAGCGGTGCAGGCGCTGGCGAAGGAAGTGCCGGAGATGGACCTGAGCCGCGTGGGCATCACGGGTTGGAGCTTCGGTGGCTACATGGCCGCGCTGGCCGCGCTGAAGCGCCCGGACTTCTTCAAGGCCGCGGTGTCCGGCGCCCCGGTGGTGGACTGGCGCGACTACGACACGCACTACACCGAGCGCTACCTGGGCCTGCCGGAAGAGAGCCCCCAGGCCTATGAGGTCAGCAGCCTGCTGACGTACGCGAAGAAGGACAGCCCCATTGGCGCGCTGCTGCTCATCCACGGCACCGCGGACGACAACGTCTACTTCTTCCACACGCTGAAGCTGTCGGACGCGCTGTTCCGCGCGGGCAAGCCGCACCAGCTGCTGCCCCTGTCCGGCCTCACGCACATGGTGCCGGACCCGGTCGTCACCGAGCGCCAGTACGAGCGCGTCATCGCCCACTTCGAGCAGAACCTGAAGAAGTAGGCGCAGGCGCACCCAGCCCCTGGAAAAGGCAGAGGCCCGGTTCCCTTTCGGGGGCCGGGCCTCTGTTGCTTCAACCAGTCCGTGAGGAATGGCTGAGACGCGTCACTTCACGCCGCGCGGACGTTCTGCGCCTGCAGGCCCTTCGGGCCCTTGGTGACTTCGAACTCCACCTTCTGGCCCTCGGCCAGCGTGCGGAACCCATCCATGTTGATGGCGGTGTGGTGGCAGAACACGTCCTCGCCGCCGCCGTCCTGGGTGATGAAGCCGAAGCCCTTCGCGTCGTTGAACCACTTCACGGTACCAGTTGCCATTGCGCTTCCTTGCGTTTGCAGGGCTGCCGTGGGGAAGGCCGCCCGTTCTGCCCGACGACCGGGGAGACAGGTCTATTTGTAGTGAAAGGGCCGACTGGAAGTCCAGCCGGCCCACCGGGAATGCCCGTCTTCCACCCCCGCGGTGTCATGTGCGGGGGAGTAGGTCAGATGTCGAGCAGCAGGCGCTCGGGGTCCTCGATGCACTCCTTCACGCGCACGAGGAACTGCACCGCTTCCCGACCGTCCACCAGGCGATGGTCGTACGTGAGGGCGATGTACATGATGGGCCGGATGACCACCTGGCCGTCGCGGGCCACGGGGCGCTCCACGATGTTGTGCATGCCCAGGATGCCCGTCTGCGGCGGGTTCAGGATGGGCGTGGACAGCATGGAGCCGAAGATGCCGCCGTTGGTGATGGTGAACGTGCCGCCCGTGAGGTCCGACATCGTCAGCTTGTCGTTGCGCGCACGGCCGCCGTAGTCACCGACCGTCTTCTCCAGGTCCGCGAGCGACAGCTTGTCCGCGTCACGCACCACCGGCACCACCAGGCCACGGCTGCCGCTCACGGCCACGCCGATGTCGTAGTAGTGCTTGAAGATGACGTCCTCGCCGTCGATCTCCGCGTTGATCTGCGGGAACGCCTTGAGGGCCTCCACGGACGCGCGGATGAAGAAGCTCATGAACCCGAGCTTCACCCCGTGCTTCGCCTGGAACTTGTCGTTGTACTTCTTGCGGAGCGCCATCACCTCGCCCATGTCCACCTCGTTGAAGGTGGTGAGCAGGGCGGCGTTGGACTGGGCCTGGAGCAGGCGCTCGGCCACGCGCTTGCGCAGGGGCGTCATGCGCACGCGCTCCTCGCGCGCGGCGTTGGGGCGCGGGCCGGACGGCGCGGCGGGGGCCGGGGGCGCGGACGGAGCGGCGGCGGGGCGGTTGAGCTGACCCTGCACGTCCTCCTTCATGATGCGGCCGCCGGTGCCGGAGCCCTTCAGCTGGCCCACGTCCACCCGGTTCTCCTCCGCCATCTTCTTCGCGGTGGGGGTGATGCGCGCGTCGCTTCCGGCCTGGGCCGGGGCGGACGCCACCGGCGCCGCAGCCTGGGCGGGCGCGGGCGTGGCGGCCGCGGCGGCCGGAGAGGCAGCGGCGCCAGCACCGGCCTCGATGGTGCCCAGCACGTCGCCCACGCGGACCTTGTCGCCCTCCTTGAAGGCGATGGACGCGATGCTGCCGGCGGCGGGAGAGGGCACGTCGATGGTGACCTTGTCGGTCTCCAGCACGACGAGCGGCTCGTCCGCTGAGACAGACTCACCCTGCTTCTTGTTCCACTTGCCGACGACGGCCTCGGTGATGGATTCGCCGAGCGGAGGGACTTTCAGTTCAACGGCCATTCTGGGGTCCTCGGAGGATGGCTTCTTCGATGATGAGCTGCTGCTCGTAGTCGTGCGTCTTCGTGAAACCGGTGGCGGGGCTGGCGGCCTCGGCGCGCCCGATGTAGCCCAGCTTCACCGTCTGCTGCGCGCGCTGGGACAACAGGTCGTGCAGGCGCGGGAACATGAAGTGCCACCCGCCCGCGTTGCGCGGCTCCTCCTGCACCCAGTACAGCTCCTGGAGCGCCGGCAGCTTCGCCACCAGGTGGGACAGCTCGTCCTGCGGGAACGGGTAGAGCTGCTCCACGCGCACGATGGCGATGGAGTCGTCCTTGCGCTCGTCCCGGGCCTTGGCCAGGTCGTAGTACACCTTGCCGCTGCACAGGAGCAGCCGCTTCACCTTCGCGGCGTCCGCCTTCGCGTCCGGAATCACTTCCTGGAACGCGCCCGTGGCCAGGTCGTCCATGCGGCTGGTCGCCTCCGGACGGCGCAGCAGGCTCTTGGGCGACATGATGACCAGCGGCTTGCGCACCGGGCGCAGCACCTGGCGGCGCAGCAGGTGGAAGATCTGCGCGGGCGTCGTGGGGTAGCAGACCTGGAGGTTGTCCTCGGCGCACAGGTCCAGGAAGCGCTCCAGGCGCGCGCTGGAGTGCTCCGGGCCCTGGCCTTCGTAGCCGTGCGGGAGCAGCAGCGTGATGCCGGAGAGCCGGCGCCACTTGCTCTCCGCCGCGGCGATGAACTGGTCGATGATGATCTGCGCGCCGTTGGCGAAGTCACCGAACTGGGCCTCCCACGCGGTGAGGCCGTCCGGCACGTCCAGGCTGTAGCCGTAGTCGAAGCCCAGCACGCCCATCTCCGACAGCGGGCTGTTCCAGACGTTGAACGTCGCCTTGCCCGTGGCGAACTGGCGCAGGGGCGTGAACTCCTCGCCCGTCTGCGTGTCGTGCAGCACCGCGTGGCGGTGGCTGAAGGTGCCGCGCTCGCTGTCCTGGCCGGACAGGCGGATGGTGTAGCCCTCCGACAGGAGCGTCGCGTACGCCAGCGACTCGCCCTCGCTCCACTGGAGCTCCTCGCTCTCCAGCATGCCCTGGCGCTTCTTGAGCACCGTGCGCTCCACGTCGCGGTGGACGTTGAAGCCCTCCGGCGCCGTGGCCAGCTTCTGGAGCGCGTCGCGCAGCGTGGCCTTGGCCACCGCGGTGGGCACCTGGGGCGCGTTCTTCAAGAGGCCGCCCTTGTAGGGCTTCCACAGGCCCTCCAGCGCGTTGGGCTCCTTGAACTGGCTCTCCTGGCGGGCGCGGGTGAGCGCCGCGTCGAAGTCCTGGAAGCAGCGCTGCTTGAGCGCGTCCGACTCCTCCGCGCTGATGCGGCCGGCCTCCGCCAGCGCCTTCGCGTACAGCGCGCGCACCGGCGGGTGCTTGCGGATGAGGTCGTACATCGCCGGCTGGGTGAAGGACGGGTCGTCGCCCTCGTTGTGGCCGTAGCGGCGGTAGCAGATGAGGTCGATGACCACGTCGCTCTTGAACGTCTGGCGGTACTCCGCCGCCAGCCGCGCCGCGTGGACGCACGCCTCGGGGTCATCCCCGTTCACGTGGAACACCGGGATGTCCAGCATCTGCGCGATGGCGGTGGAGTAGATGCTGGAGCGCGAGTCCGACGGGTCGGTGGTGAAGCCCACCTGGTTGTTGATGACGATGTGGATGGTGCCGCCCGTCGTGTAGCCCTTGAGGCCGGAGAAGTTGAGCGTCTCCGACGTGATGCCCTGGCCGATGAAGGCCGCGTCACCGTGGATGAGCAGCGGCACCACGCCGGTGCGCTCCGCGTCTCCGCCGCGGTCCTGCTTGGCGCGCACGCGGCCCTCCACCACGGGCCCCACGCACTCCAGGTGGCTGGGGTTGAAGGCCAGGGACAGGTGCACCTTCGTGCCGGCGCGCGTGGTGTGGTCCGACGAGAAACCCATGTGGTACTTCACGTCGCCGCGGCCCAGGTACGCCTTGGGGTCCTTGGGGCCGTCGAACTCGCTGAAGATCTGATCCGGCTTCTTGCCCAGGATGTTGGTCAGCACGTTGAGGCGGCCGCGGTGGGCCATGCCGATGACCAGCTCCTTCAGGCCCATGCCGCTGCCCACTTCCAGCAGCGCGTCCAGCATGGGGATGAGGGCCTCGCCGCCGTCCAGGCTGAAGCGCTTGGCGCCCACGTACTTCGTGTGCAGGAAGTTCTCGAAGCCCTCCGCGTACGACAGCTTCGTGAGGATGTGCCGCTGGTCCTCCACGGAGAACGGCGTGCGGTTGTCGCTGTGCTCCATGCGCTTCATGAGCCAGCGGCGACGCTCGCTGTCGAGCATCTGCATGAACTCCACGCCGATGTGGTCGGAGTACGTGCGGCGCAGGCGCGTGACGAGGTCCGAAAGCCGCACGCGCTGCTGCGGGAAGACGTTGTTGCACTCCACCGACTGCTCCAGCTCCTTCGCGGAGAAGTGGTTCTCATCCATCAGCGCCACGTCCGCCACGTGCCCCAGCTGCGGGCGCGGACGGGCGAGCGGATCCAGCTTCGCGCGCAGGTGGCCGCGCAGCCGGAAGGCGGTGATGGCCTGGTCCACCTTCGACTGCAGCCCGATGTCCTGCGCCGGCGCGGCCGGGGCCTGCGGCGCGGCGGCGGCCGGGCCCTGCGCGGCGGCACCGTTCGCCTTGCCCTTGCCCTTGCCTTCCGGAGCGGCCGGGGCGGGAGCCTCCAGCTGCTTCGCGTTGAAGATGGGGCGGCCCGTGCCGTTGTTGCGCTCGAACACCTCACGCCAGCTCGCGTCCACGCTGCCGGGGTCATCGAGGAAGCGGGCATAGAGCCCCTCGATGAAGTCGATGTTGGCACCAGAGAGGAAGCTGTCCTGGAAATTCGCCATGGCGGGGGTCTTTTACTGGATGGGCGCCGCGTTGGGGGGTTTTCGCCTCAGGTTTGTTGAACCGCGTCACGCCCGGCTGCCTGTCTTCGCTCAAGAGTGCAGCTGGAGTCATGCTCCAAGTGAGCAGAGCTTCACCGAAGGCCGGATTCCCGCGTCTGGGAGGGGCTCAAAGGAGGCGCCAGCCCCCCTGGCATGCTGAACAGACGTACATCCGAGGCGGATGGGATAACGGGGGGACGGGGCCTCCCTCCAACGTTCAGGAGTGGTAAGCACACGCCCCCTTTCCTCCCTCACCGAGAACGTACCGACATGCTCCTCCAGGGCAAGAAGCTGCTCATCACCGGCGTGCTCACCCCGCAGTCGTTGGCCTTTGGCGTCGCGGAGCACGCGATCGCGCAGGGCGCCGAGGTCATCCTCACCGGCTTTGGCCGGGCGAAGTCCCTGACCGAGCGCAGCGCGAAGCGGCTCAAGCCCGGCACGGAGGTGCTGGAGCTGGACGTGACGAACCCGGCGCACTTTCCGGCGCTGACGGAGGCGCTGCGTCAGAAATGGGGCCGCGTGGACGGCGTGCTGCACGCCATCGCGTTCGCGCCCGAGGACGCCCTGGGCGGCAACTTCCTCAACACCCCCTGGGAGAGCGCGCAGACGGCGTTCCGCATCTCCACCTTCTCCGTGAAGGAGCTGGCGGTGGCGTGCGCGCCGCTGATGACGAATGGCGGCTCCATCGTGGCGCTGGACTTCGACAACCGGCAGGCGTGGCCCATCTATGACTGGATGGGTGTGTGCAAGGCGGCCATGGAGGCCACCGTGCGCTACCTGGCGCGCGACCTGGGCCCCAAGGGCATCCGCGTGAACGCGCTCGCGGCGGGCCCCCTGGCCACCGTCGCGGCCAAGGGCATCCCGGGCTTCAAGGCGCTGGCGCAGTACTGGGGCAAGCAGGCGCCGCTGGGCTGGAGCGACAAGGACAGCCACGACCACGTGGCCAAGACGGCCTGTGCCCTCCTGTCTGATTGGCTGTCGTCCACCACGGGCGAGATGATTCACGTGGACGGCGGCTACCACGCGGTGGGCGCACCCCCAGTGGAGACGGTGGAGACACCGGCAGAAGGGGTCCCCGCGAACCCCACGCCCAAGGACGGCTGAGGCCATCCAACCTTGTCGGAAAGTCCAGACATTCACCTGCCAGGCTTACCGGCGGACGGAAGCCCCCCGCTTCCGCCCGTCGGAGCGCTCACGGTAGGATCACTCATGCAGCGCAGGACATCTCCGCACGTCGCGGAGCCTGTGCGAGGAGCCTTGGCACAGTGAGCACCAACGTCTTGCTGGTGGACGACAGCCCCACCGTCCGCAACATCCTCAAGATCTACCTGATGAACCTCAAGGTCAGCATCGTCGAGGCGGAGGACGCGCAGCGCGCGCTGCAGCTCTTGCGGCTGGTGCCGGTGAGCGTGGTGATCGCGGACATCAACATGCCGGTGATGGACGGCATCACCTTCGTGAAGGAGGTCCGCGCGAGCGCGCAGGCGCAGGTGAAGAAGGTGCCGGTCATCCTGCTGACGGCGGAGAAGGGCAATGACCTGCGCCAGCGCGGTTCGGAGGCGGGAGCCAACGCCTTCATCCAGAAACCGGTGTCCCACGACGAGCTGACCAAGACGGTGCGTCAGTTCCTGACCGGGGGCTGAGCACCGTGAGCCTGCCGACGCTGCTGCTGGTGGATGACAGCGACGCCATCCTGGCGCTGGAGCGGGCCATCCTCTCCGGGCACTACACCATCCACACGGCCAGCAACGGCCGTGAGGCGCTGGACAAGGTGGGGCGGCTGCATCCGGCGGCGGTGCTGCTGGACCTGTCCATGCCGGAGATGGACGGGGATGAAGTCCTCCAGCGGATGAAGGCGGACGCGGGCACGGCGGACATCCCG
This sequence comes from Corallococcus exercitus, assembly GCF_042231735.1. Taxonomy (GTDB): domain Bacteria; phylum Myxococcota; class Myxococcia; order Myxococcales; family Myxococcaceae; genus Corallococcus; species Corallococcus exercitus_B. The sequence continues at coordinate 5,013,598 of NZ_CP102577.1, read as the reverse complement.
GTCATCATCATCTCCTCGGAGAAGCAGCGCGCGGAGGCGTGCCTGGGCTTTGGCGCGGAGGCGTTCCTGCCCAAGCCCTTCCGCGCGGACGAGCTGCTGGCCCGCGTGGGCGAGGCGCTGGAGAACGCGCGCAGGCGCTCGCGCTCCGGGGCCATGCTGCTGCTGCGGCTCAACGTGGGCGAGCGCGAGTTCGCCGTGCCGCTGGACTCCGTGAAGGAGGTCCTGCTCCAGCCCCTGACGCGGCCCTTGCCCACCGGCCCTTCATACCTGCGCGAGTACGTGGAGCTGCGCGGCCAGGCGGTGTGCGTGCTGGACGTGGCGCTGCGGCTGGGCGTGGAGCACCGGGTGCCCATCGCGGAGCGGATGCTGGTGGTCATCGAGGCGGAGGGCGTGTCGCTGGCGCTCACCGTGGACACGGTGAAGGACCCGGAGGAGTTCCAGGCGGGCGACATCGACCGGCGCGAGAAGGTGGGCGGCGCCGAGCACGGCCTGCTCCAGGAAGGGCTCGTGGGCATGCTGCGCACCGGAGGCCGCGCGCTGCCCATCCTGGATCCGAAGGTCTTCATCGCGCGGGGACTTTTGCGCGACCTGCCCGCGCTGCTCGCGCCGGTGGAGGAAGAGCGGAGCGCATGAGTGCGGGGCTCGACCCGAGGCTTCTGGCCCGTGCCCGGGAGGTGGTGGCGGACACCACCGGCTTCCGCGACGACGCCATCGCCCAGGAGGCGGTGGAGCGCGTGCTGCGCGCGGAGCTGGCCCGGGGACGCGTGCCCACGGAGGTCCTGAGCGAGCTGCAGCAGCTGGGCTCGCCCCTGGCCTACACGCTGGTGCGCGCGGTGCTGGTGGGGGAGACGTACTTCTTCCGCCAGCCGGAGCACTTCCGCTACATCTCGCAGGAGGGCATCCCGTCCGCGCTGCGCCACGGCGCCATGCACCTGCGCGGCTGGAGCGCCGGGTGCGCCACCGGCGAGGAGGCCTATTCGCTGGCCGCGTGCCTGCTGGCGTGCGCGCCCCCGGGGATGCCCGTGGAGGTGGTGGGCACGGACCTGCACGAGGCCAGCCTGGAGGCCGCGCGGCGCGGCACCTACGGCGCGTGGTCCCGGCGCGAGTCCGCCCCCGCGCTGCACCCCGTCTACGAGCTGCTCAACGGGCGGCAGGTCTCCATCCTCCCGGAGGTGCGCAAGGTGACGCGCTTCGCTCCGGCGAACCTGCTGGCGCCGCTGCCGGAGCGCTTCGGGCACTTCGACTTCATCCTCTGCCGCAACGTGCTCACGTACTTCTCTCCGTCCGCGCGCGACGCGGCCGTCGTCCACCTGGCGCGGGCGCTGGCGCCGGGGGGCCTCCTGTTCCTGGGCACGGTGGAGGTGGACCGCACGCCGCCGGGGCTCACGCGCGAGGGGCCGCCGGAGCTGCAGGCCTTCCGCAAGCCCCGCCCGGAGGAGCGCACCTTCGCGCAGCTGCCCGTGGCGCAGCCGGTGACCCCGCAGCGCGTGACGCCCACGCCCCGGCGGCTGTCCGCGCCCATGCCGGCTTCGCCCACGCCGCCGCCGTCCCCTCCGCCCTCGCCCGCGAGGATGCACCTGCAGGCGCTGGAGCGGATTGAAGAGGGCAACGTGGCCGGGGCCACGGCGGTGCTGGAGCTGCTCGTGAAGCAGGCGCCGGACTACCTGCCGGGCCTGCTGGAGCTGGCGCTGTTGCGTGAGCGCGCGGGCGCCCGGGACGCGGCCTTCCCGCTGATGCGCGCCCTGCGCACGCGGGCGGGGCAGCTGCCGCCGGACGCGCTGGTGGATGGACCGGAGGCGCTGCCCGCGCGCTTCTATCTGGCGTCCGCTGACGCCTACCTGAATCTGGGGGCGCTGGAATGAAGGGGACGCCGCGCGTGGTGGACGAGGCCCTGGAGGATGAGACGCGGGAGTTGCTCGCGCGCCGTGCCGCGCGCCTGCGCGAGCAGGGCGAGTCGACCGTGGAGGAGGCGGTCCACTGGATCGCCGAGTTCCCGCTGGGCGAGGAGCGCTACGCGCTGCCGCTGGAGTCGCTGCGCGCGGCGCTGCCCCTGCGCATGGTGACGCCGGTGCCGCTGTCCGCGCCCGCCGTGATTGGCGTGCTGCGCTTCCAGGGGCAGGTGCTGTCCGCGCTGAGCCTGGCGTCGCTGCTGGGCGGCCACGGGTGGCGGCAGGACCCGGCCGTGCTGCTGGTGGTGGACCGGGGGGACGGCGAGCTGTGCGCGCTCGACTGCGAGGCCATCCCGCGCCCCACCACGCTGCCGCTCGCGTCCGTGGAGGCCGCGCGCGCCCGGGCGGAGGGGCCGGTGGTGGAGGTCTTCACCCAGGACCGGCAGCTCATCCACCTCATCGACCCGCGGCGCCTGTTCCTCCGCTCCGACGTGGGAGTGCGCCATGCCCGTTGATCCGATGCTGCAGCCGCTGGTCGCGGGCTTCGCGGTGGAGGCCCAGGAGGTCATCCAGAAGGTCACCATGGACCTGCTGGAGCTGGAGCGCGAGGGGCTGGAGAACGACGCGCTCGCGAAGATCTACATCCGGCTGGGCCGGCACCTGCACACGCTGAAGGGCAGCGCCGCGTCGCTGGGCCTCCAGGACCTGGGCGACATCGCCCACAGGCTGGAGGACGCGCTGGCGCCGCTCAAGGCGCACACGCAGAAGATGCCGCGCCCGGTGGTGGACGTGCTGCTGCACGGGCTGGACCTCTTCATGCTGCGCGCCCAGGCGCACGCGGACGGCCGGGGTGACTACCTGCCGGACCCCGCCGCCGCGCTGGCCCAGTTGGTCGCCGCCGCGCCGCCGCCGGAGGAGTCCGCCGTGCTGCCGGGCGGAGGCTTCGCGCAGGCGACGTCCGCCGAGCCCGCCGAGCCCGCCGCGGTGGCCAGCGCGCCGTCCGCGGCCGCCAGCGCTCCGGCCAGCCCCCTGGGCGAAGCGGCCGCCGGGCTGGAGCCCTCGGGCGAGTCGGCGGACGCCGGGTGGCGGGTGAGCGCCAACCAGGTGACGTCGCTGATGCGCGAGGTGGAGCGCCTGCGCGAGGTGCGCCTGCGGGTGGAGGAGCGAAGCCGCGAGCTGGAGCGGGTGTCCACGCTGCTCGCGAAGCAGGGCCTGCTGGCGGAGACCGCGGAGGCGCGCACGCTGCTGTCCGGCACGGGCCGCTCGCTGCGCACCGACGGCGAGGAGACGAGCGACGTCGTGGACGCGCTGGAGGAGGGCCTCAAGGCCATCACCACGCGCCCCACGCGCACCATCCTGGACCCCCTGCAGCGCATGGTGCGCGACCTGTCGCGCCAGCTGGGCAAGGAGGCGCGGCTGTCGGTGGTGGGCGCGGAGGTGTCGCTGGACCGGCGCCTGCTGGAGAAGCTCCAGGGCGCGCTCGTGCACATCCTGCGCAACGCCGTGGACCACGGCCTGGAGATGCCCGCGGAGCGCGAGAAGGCCGGCAAGCACCACGAGGGCGCGCTCACGCTGCGCGTGGAGCAGCAGGGCAACCTCCTGTACCTGGAGGCGAGCGACGACGGGCGCGGCATCGACCTGCAGCAGGTGCGCAAGGCCGCGGAGAAGCGCGGGCTCGTCACCGCCGAAGAGGCGGCGCGGCTCAACGACAACCAGGTGCGCGACCTCATCTTCAGCGCGGGCTTCAGCACGCGCTCGGACGTGACGGACACCTCCGGGCGCGGCGTGGGCCTGGACGCGGTGCGCGCCACGGTGGAGTCGCTGCAGGGCCGCATCGAGGTCGCGAGCACGCGCGGGCAGGGCACGCGCTTCGTGCTGACCCTGCCGGTGGACCTGGGCAGCTCTCCGGTGCTGATGGTGCGCGCGCTGGAGCAGTTCGTGGGCCTGCCCATGCTGGCGGTGGAGTCCACGCAGCTGGCGCGCGCGGACCTGCTGCGCCTGGGCAAGCGCCGGGCGCACATGGAGCACCAGGGGCAGCTGTTGCCGGTGGTGGACCTGGGCGCGCGGCTGGGGCTGCGTGCGTCGTCTCCTCCCGCGGAGGGCCAGCCGCTGCTCATCGTGCAGAGCGGCGGCAAGCGCGTGGCGCTGGGCGTGGACGCGGTGGTGGGGGACCGGGACCTGGTCATCCGCCCGCTGCCGTCGGAGGTGCGCGACGTGGCGGCCTGGCAGGGCGCGGCGACGCTCAGCCGGGGCGAGCTGCTGCTCATCCTCCGGCCGGACTGGGTGGTGTCGGATTCGGAGAAGGTCACGGTGTCGGCGGTGAGCCGGCGGGCGCTGGTGGTGGATGACTCGCTCACCGCGCGCGCGCTGCACCGGGCGATGCTGGAGGCGGGCGGCTTCCAGGTGCACCTGGCGGCCAGCGGGGCGCGGGCGCTGGAGCGGCTGCAGGCGGACACCTACGACGTCGTCATCTGCGACCTGGACATGGAAGAGATGGACGGCATTGAACTCATCGCACGGCTGCGCGAGCGCAAGGACACGCGCACGCTGCCGGTCATCCTGGTCTCCGCGCACGACACCGTCGTGGCGCGCGAGCGGGGCCTGGCGTCCGGAGCGGACGGCTTCCTCAGCAAGCGCGAGTGCGCCGCGGGCCGGCTGCTCGCGGAGGTGCTGGACGTGATGAGCCGCCGGGGGAGCCGCGCGTGAGCTCGAAGAAGTCCATTCGCGTGCTCGTGGTGGACGACTCGCCCACCATGGCCAACACCCTCACCGCGCTCCTCACGGAGGAGCCGCGGATTGAAGTCGTGGGCCGTGCGGGGGATGGCAACCGCGCCGTGCAGCTGGCGCGCCTGCTGCGCCCGGACGTCATCACCATGGACCTGCTCCTGCCCGGCCTGGATGGCCCGGCGGCCATCGGGCACATCATGTCCCAGGCGCCCGCGCGCATCCTGGTGGTGAGCGCGGTGGCGGAGCAGCGCGGCGTGGACCTGGGCTTCCAGGCGATGAGCGCCGGGGCGCTGGAGCTCATCGGCAAGCCCAACGTCACCAACGCGGAGGAGCTGCGCCGCTGGGGCCGGGAGCTGGCCCACTCCGTGTGCCTGATGGCGGAGGTGCCCGTCATCTCCCGCCGTCCGCGCACCGTGGCGCCGCCGCCCGTGCCCAGCGGGGCGCGGGTGGACGTGTTCGGCCTGGTCGCCTCCACGGGCGGCCCGCCCGCGCTGGCGGAGGTGCTGTCCAAGCTGCCCCGCGACCTGCCGGTGCCCATGCTCGTGGCGCAGCACATCACCGTGGGCTTCACGCAGGGGATGGTGCGCTGGCTGTCCCAGGTGTGCGAGTTGCAGGTGGGCGTGGCGCGCGACGGCGAGCGGCTGGAGCCGGGCCGCGTGTACTTCCCGCTGGATGGGCATGACCTGCTGGTGGACAGCATCGGGCTGGCCCGCCTGCAGCGCAGCCACGGCGGGCCGTGCCCCAACGGGGACGTGCTGCTCAACTCGCTGGCCATGGCGTACGGCCGGCGCAGCGGCGGCGGCGTCCTCACCGGCATGGGCGAGGACGGCGCGCGGGGCCTGCTGGCCATCCGTCAGGCGGGCGGCGTCACCCTGGCCCAGGACGAGGCGTCCAGCGTCGTCTACGGCATGCCGCGCGCCGCCGTGGAGCTGAAGGCCACCGACGGGGGCACGCCCCTGGCCCTGGTGGCGGACCTCATCCTGCAGAGCTGTCAGCGTCCGTCGTTCCGTCCTGCTCGCGGCCCGGAGGGGGGGCCCCGGTGAGCGGTTTCCCACCAACAAATCGCAGTCGCCTGCGTTGTCCCTGGCGTCGGGTGGCTGACGGTCGGCCGCCCGAGGACGCCACCCCGGGAGTGTTCCCTTGAAGCCCTCTACCGCGCTCCCTGTCTCCTTCCTGCGTGGGCTCGGGCTTGCCCCGAAGTTCGTGCTCGTCACGGCGGTCATCAGCGCCACCGTGGCCCTCATCCTCACCCTCATCGCCACGCGCCAGCTGGCGGCCAACCTGGAGGAGCGCCACGCCAGCGAGGGCGAGGCCGTGGCGCTGAGCCTGGCCATCGCGGCGGAGCAGGGCGTGTCCGCGGGCATGGGCTCGCTCCAGCCGCTGCTGGAGACGTTCCGCGAGCGCGAGGACCTGGCCTACATCTTCATCCAGGACCCCACCGGCTTCGTGCTGGTGCATTCCTTCCAGGGCGCCTTCCCGGAGAGCCTGAAGGCCGCCATCGACGCGCAGCCCGCCGTGGGCCAGGGCCGCACCCGCGTGGTGCCGGAGGTCCGGCTGGTGCGCGGCGGCAGGACGCTGCGCGCGCTGGACGTCGCGGCGGCCGTGGCGGAGAAGGGCCGGCTGGGCACCGTGCACGTGGGCATGGCGCGCGAGTTCATCGACGCGAGGGTGGATGCGCTGCGCTGGGAGATGCTGGGGTTCGCGCTCCTGCTGGTGGCGGGCGGCGTGGTGCTGGCGGCGCTGTTCGGCCGGAGCATCGTGCGGCCCCTGGCGGAGCTCACGTCCGTGGCGGGCCACATCGTGGCGTCCGGCGACCTCACCCGCCCCATCCAGACGCGGGGCAACGACGAGGTGGGGCGGCTGTCCAACTCCTTCTCCCAGATGGTGGGCAAGCTGCGTGAGGTGACGCTCAACCTCCAGCACGCCGCCACCGCGCTCACCCAGTCCACGGACCACCTCAACGCGTCCTCCACCGAGCAGGCGCAGACCATCTCCCGACAGGCCGCCGCGCTCCAGGAGACGCAGGTGACGGCGCAGGAGATCAAGCAGACCTCCACGCTGGCCGCGCAGAAGGCGGAGAGCGTGCTCAGCGTCGCCGAGCGCGCGGACACCCTGGCCCGGGCGGGCGAGGCCTCCATCGAGCAGACGATGGCGGGCCTCAACGACATCCGCGCGCAGGTGGGGGAGATCGCCGACAAGATTCTGGAGCTGGGTGAGCGCACGCGCCAGATTGGCGGCATCACCCAGACGGTGAAGGACCTGGCGGACCAGTCCAACATGCTCGCGCTCAACGCGGCCATCGAGGCGGTGCGCTCCGGCGAGCACGGCAAGGGCTTCAGCGTGGTGGCGCGTGAAATCCGCGCGCTGGCGGACCAGTCCATCCAGGCGACCACGCGGGTGCGGGAGCTGCTGGACGACATCGCCAACTCCGTCACCGCCGCGGTGCGCATCACCGAGCGCGGCGCGGAGCGGATGGAGGCGGGCCTGGCGCAGGTGCGCAACAGCGGGCAGAACCTGCGCGAGCTGTCCTCCATCGTCCAGGACAACGCCGCCGCCGTGCGGCAGATCGCCGCCGCGGTGAACCAGCAGAACGTGGGCATCAATCAGATCACCCTGGCGGTGAACGATTTGTCCAAGATGATGGACGACACCGTGGCCCGCATCGGGTCCACCGGTGAGGCGGCCACCACGCTGCAGATCATCTCCGAGCAGCTCTCCAGCGCCGTGGGCGCGTACAAGGTCGCGTCCAAGCCGGAGTAGGAGACACGAAGGCCCCGAGTCCCCATGAAGGGGGCCCGGGGCCTCGAGGTGTTTCAGGGGCTCAAGAGCCGGGGCTTCACGCCGGCACGGCCTCGGTGGCTTCCGCCTGGAGCTTCACGGCGTCGTCCACGACGTCGAAGCGGGCCACGCCCCCGTTCTTGAGGGAGCCGAACAGCAGCGCCTCCGCGAGCGGCTTCTTGAGGGTGTTGTCCACGAGCCGCGCCATGGGGCGCGCGCCGAAGGCCGGGTCGTAGCCGTGCTCGGCCAGCCACGCGCGGGCGGCGGGCGTGAGCTCCAGCTTGACCTTCTTCTCGTCGAGCACCTTCTGGAGCAGGCGCACTTCCTTGTCCACGACCTTGAGGATGACCTCGGGGGGCAGGCCGGAGAACAGAATCCAGCCGTCCAGCCGGTTGCGGAACTCCGGCGTGAAGGTGCGCTCGATGGCCTTCTTCGCCCGCGAGCCGTCCACCACCACGCTGGGGTCCCCGAAGCCCATGGCCTTGGTGCTCATCTCCTGCGCACCCGCGTTGGTGGTCAGGATGAGGATGATGTTGCGGAAGTCCGCCTTGCGGCCGTTGTTGTCCGTGAGCGTCGCGTGGTCCATCACCTGGAGCAGGATGTTGAAGAGGTCCGGGTGGGCCTTCTCAATCTCATCCAGCACCAGCACCGCGTACGGGTGCTTGCGCACGGCGTCCGTGAGCAGGCCGCCCTGGTCGAAGCCCACGTAGCCCGGAGGCGCGCCGATGAGCCGGCTCACCGTGTGCTTCTCCGAGTACTCGCTCATGTCGAAGCGCAGGAACTCCACGCCCAGGCTCTGCGCCAGCTGCTTCGCCAGCTCCGTCTTGCCCACGCCCGTGGGGCCGGAGAAGAGGAAGCTGCCAATGGGCTTCTCCGGCGCGCGCAGGCCGGAGCGCGACAGCTTGATGGCGCCCACCATCTCTTCAATGGCCTTGTCCTGCCCGTAGATGACGCCCTTGAGCTCCTTGTCCAGGTTCTGGATCTGGACGCCCTCGCTCGCGGACACGCTCTTGGCCGGAATCTTGGCCATCTTGGAGACGACCTGCTCCACGTCCTGCGCGGAGACGATGCCCGTGCGCACGCCCTCGGGCTTGAGCCGCTCGGCGGCGCCGGCCTCGTCGATGACGTCGATGGCCTTGTCCGGCAGGAACCGGTCGTTGATGTGCTTGGCCGCCAGCTCCGCCGCCGCCTGGAGCGCACCCTCGCCGTACTTCACGTGGTGGTGCTCCTCGTAGCGGCTGCGCAGGCCCTCCAGCACCTTGACGGTGTCCTCCACGCTGGGCTCGTCCACCTCAATCTTCTGGAAGCGGCGGGACAGCGCGCGGTCGCGCTCGAAGGACGCCTTGAACTCCTGGAACGTCGTGGAGCCGATGCAGCGCAGCCGGCCCGACGCCAGCGCAGGCTTGAGCAGGTTGGACGCGTCCATGGACCCGCCGCTCGTGGCCCCGGCACCGACGATGGTGTGGATTTCATCGATGAAGAGGATGGCGTCCGGCAGCTCCTGCAGCGCCTTGAGCACGCCCTTGAGGCGCTCCTCGAACTGGCCGCGGAACTTGGTGCCCGCCAAGAGCGCGCCCATGTCCAGCGAGTAGACGACCGCGTTCTTCAGCGCCTCCGGCACGCGGCCCTCGGTGATGTGGAGCGCGAGCCCTTCCGCGATGGCCGTCTTGCCCACGCCGGCCTCACCCACGTAGAGCGGGTTGTTCTTGCGGCGGCGGCAGAGCACCTGGATGGTGCGCTCCAGCTCCTTGTCGCGGCCGATGAGCGGGTCGATGCGGCCCGCCTTCGCCTCCACGTTGAGCTGCACGGCGTACGCTTCCAGCGGGCTCTTCTTCTGGGACTCGCCGTCCTCGTCGTCCCCGGCGGGCGTGGGGCGCGACTCGCCCTCCGACTCGCCGTCCTTGCTGACGCCGTGGGAGATGAAGTTGAGCAGGTCCAGGCGGGTGACGCCCTCCTGCTGCAGGAGGTAGAGCGCGTGGCTCTCCTCTTCGCGGAACATGGCGACCAGCACGTCTCCGCCGTCGATGTACTTCTGCTCCGCGGACAAGGCGTGCATGGCGGCGCGGTGGAGCACGCGCTCCACGCCGATGGTCTGCTGCGGCTCGGCGTCCACGTCGTCGGGCAGGCGCTCGACCGTCTCCTCCAGGAAGGAGGTCAGGTTCTCCTGCAGGCGCTTGACGTTCGCGCCGCAGCCCTTGAGCACCTCGCGGGTGCGCGACTCACGGGTGAGGGCCAGGAGCAGGTGCTCCAGGGTCAGGTACTCGTGACGCATCTTCCGCGCCTCGTCGAGCGCGGTGCGGAAGCTGGCCTGCAATTCTTTGGCAATCGATGGTCCTGCCACGGTTCAGCCTTCCTCGGGTTCCATGGACAGCCGCAGGGGGAACCCGTTGTCCCTCGCCGCGGCCTCCACTGTCTTGAGCTTCGTCTCGGCGACGTCGTAGGTATAAACGCCCGCCACACCGATGCCGTTGTAATGAACGTGCATCATGATCTGCACGGCATCCGTCTCCGACTTGTGGAAGATCTCCTTGAGCACGGCCACGACGAACTCACGCGTGGTGTAGTTGTCGTTGTGCAGGAGGACCTTGTAGAGCGTCGGCCTCTTCAGCTTCTGCTTGGGGACGGTCTCCGTGACGACCTGGCCGTCATCGTGTTGGTGCTTCTGAGCCATGGGCTTGCGGACTCCCTTGCCTTCGCTGCGCTTTCCCTTTGGCGGGCCTGTCTGAAACCGCTCAGACCCGCTCCTTGAAACCCGTCTCCGCCCACCACAGCGGCAGGCCGCTTTCGACGGCTGCCCGCTCGTGCGCCAGGAAGCCGCGCACCGCCCGGTCCAGGCCGGGGTGGAGGAACAGATGCGCACTGTACGTGAGGTGCGGCTCGAATCCCCGGGTGAGCTTGTGCTCGCCGCCCGCTCCGGGCTCGAAGCGCTGGCGGCCCCGCGCGATGCAGTCCTCCACCGGGTGGTAGAGGCACACGTTGAAGTGCAGGAACGGATGCTCCTCCAGCGCTCCCCAATAACGGCCGTACAGCGTGCTCGGCCCGGTGAAGTTGAACGCGCCGGCCACCCTGTGGCCTTCCCGGCGGGCCTCCACGAACTCGCACCGGTGGCGGAAGCCGGCGAGCAGGCGGGCGAAGAAGTCCCCGGTCAGCGAGCGCACGCCCCACGGGTAGCGGTCCACGGTGGAGCTGTAGAGCTGGTGGGCCCAGGCCGCGTCCACCTCTTCCAGCGCGTCGCCGCGAAGCGTGCGCACGGTGATGCCCTGGGCCTCCAGTGCGCGCCGCTCGTGCTGAATCTGATGCCGCCGCTTGGAGCGGAAGCGGCCGAGGAAGTCCTCGAACGTCCGGTAGCCCGCGTTGCGCCAGAGGTACTGCACGCCCAGGCGCAGCGCGTAGCCCTGCGCCTCCAGCACCGGCAGCTCCTCCGGGGTGGGGAAGAGGACGTGGACGCTGGAGAGCCCCTCCGCGCGCGCGTACTCCAGCGCGGCGTTGTACAACTCCGACTCGCGGGAGGGGGCGTGCTCGCCGGGGGCCACCAGCACGCGGCGGCCGGTGGCGGGGGTGAAGGGCACGCCCAGGACGAGCTTGGGGTAGTAGCGCAGGCCCGCGCGCTCGGCGAGGGTGGCCCAGGCGGCGTCGAAGACGAACTCGCCGTGGCTGTCGTCCTTGAGGTACGCGGGCGCCGCGGCGACGAGGCGCGAGCCCCGCCACAGGGTGAGGTGGCGCGGGTGCCAGCCGCGCTCGGGCACCACGCTGCCGCTCTCCTCCAGGGCGGCGAGGAAGCCCCACTCCAGGAAGGGCACCGACTCCGGGTCCACGAGCGCGTCCCACGCCGACGGGGGAACGTCGGTGATGGACGTGAGCAGGCGCAGCGTGGTGGGGAGCGGGGCGGACATGGACGTGGCGAACGCCAGCCTATAACGGCGGGTGGCGGCTGCCGCCACGGCTGGCCGGGCGTCCGCTACTTCCCGCGCGTGAGCTCCTGGGCGAGGAACCCGGCCACTTCCGTGAGCCCCGCGGCGGCGCGCTTGCGGCCCTCGTCGGACTCCATGACGCGGCGGGCGGCGTCGCTGGCGGTGCCCACCTCCAGGTCCACCAGGATGAGGAAGGCGCTCCAGCCGGGCGTCACGGTGGCGACCTTGCCCGGCCGCTGTGGCCGGTCGCTCAGGGTGGCGGCCACCTTCTCCAAAAGGCCTTCTTCCTTGAGACGTTTCGTGCTCCCGAGCATCTGCGTCCAGGTGGCCTCCAGAAGGGAGGTCAGCAGGCGCCCGGAGAGGGCGGTGGAGAGGCGCTGGGCGGCCTCCTCGGAGTCCACGCGGTGGGCGTCCGCGTAGGTGGGGCCCAGCTTGGCCACCACCACGGCCTTGGTGGCGAGGTGGGCGAGACGTGGCGGGAAGGGCATGGGGCCCTGTCTTACATCGGTGACGGGCCTTTGCTCCATCCGGAGTGAATGAACGGCGCGGGGCGTTTGCCTGACAGCCGGACAGGTTGCTATGGGGCCCGGCGCCCTTTAGAGGAAGCGGACTTTCGTAGGGAGAACACATGTCAGTGAACATCCAGCTCGAGTGGACCCCCAACCCCAGCACGTTGAAGTACGTGGTGGACCGCAAGCTGCTGGGCGGTGGCGCGGTGAACTTCACCAACCGGGACGACGCGCAGGCCAAGTCGCCCCTGGCGCTCCGGCTCATGGACATCCAGGGCGTGACGGCGGTGATGCTCGGCACGAACTTCGTCACCGTGACGAAGGGCGAGGCGGGCGAGTGGGACGAGCTCAACGACTCCGTGATGTCCACGCTGGACACGCACCTGTCCGAAGGCCTGCCGGTGGTGGACGAGGCGGCGGTCGCGGCGGCGCGCCAGGCGACGAGCGCGGACGGCACGGTGGAGCAGCGCATCCAGTTCATCCTGGACGAGGAGATCCGCCCGGCCGTGGCGCAGGACGGCGGTGACATCACGCTGGACCGCTTCGAGGACGGCATCGTGTACCTGCACATGAAGGGTTCGTGCGCGGGCTGCCCGTCGTCCACGGCGACGCTGAAGATGGGCATCGAAGGCCGGCTCCGGGAGATGATCCCGGAGGTCACCGAAGTGGTGTCCGTCTGAGGCGGAACGTCAAGGCGCCGCAGGTCCGCAAGGAGCTCTTGCCGGACCAGTCCCAGGCCCTCCTGCGTGAGCTGCACCTGCTCACGCGCGAGGGGCACCTCAACGCGGACGCGCTGCGCAAGCTCAAGCAGGTGAACCACCTGGTGGGCCTCTTGCGCCCCGCGATGGAGGACGTGCAGACGCGCCACGCGAACCCCGTGGTGGTGGACGCGGGCAGCGGCAACGCGTACCTGGGCTTCGTCGTCTACGAGCTGTTCCTCAAGGACGCCGCGGGCGGGGAGCTGTTGTCCATCGAAGGGCGGCCGGACCTGACGGAGCGCGCGAAGGGCCGCGCCGAGCGACTGCACTTCGACCGGATGCGCTTCCAGACGGCGCACATCGACGCGGCGCAGTACCCGGAGCGCATCCACGTGCTGATGGCGCTGCACGCGTGCGACACGGCCACGGACGACGCGCTGGTGGCGGCCATCAAGCACGGCGCGGACCACGTGGCGGTGGTGCCGTGCTGCCAGGCGGAGGTGGCCGCGCAGCTGAAGGAGAAGAAGGCGAAGGCGGCCGGCTCCATGCCGCTGCTCTTCCAGCACCCGTGGCACCGGCGCGAGTTCGGCTCGCACCTGACGAACGTCATCCGCGCGCTGACGCTGGAGGCGTTCGGCTACCAGGTGACGGTGACGGAGCTGACCGGGTGGGAGCACTCGCTGAAGAACGAGCTCATCCTCGGGCGGCGGGTGCACCGGGACAACCGGCGCGCGCGGCTCCAGCTCCAGGCGCTGCTGGCGGAGACGGGCGTGCAGCCCCGGCTGACGCGGCTGCTGGGCATCACGCCCGCGGGCGCGACGGGCGGCGCGGCGTCGGAGCTGGCACCGGACGCGGAGCCCCCGGCGGAGGCGGAAGCCACGCCGGACGCGGCGCCCGCATCACCCTCGGAATCCTGAACGCAAGCGGACCGCCCCTGGACCGTAGGGCGGGGCAGGCGACTTCACGGGTGGGGGACGCGTGTCCCCCGTACCGGGGAGGCCGCCGCCCGGCCGTGCGAGGCGGCCGGGCAGGCGTTACATGACGGGCGGCCGTGGGCTGCGCACGGGACGACACTCCAGGTGGCTGAATCCCTTGAGGGAGGGCCGCCGCGGGTGTCGGTGGACGTGGGCACGTCAGGGGGCCCCGTCAGGATGACGTCGCTGCCGCAGGTCGCGTGCGGCGGAGGAACCCGGGGCGGTGGGCGCGGTGTCTGAATGCAGGGGTGCGGAGTCTCGTCCCGGAGTGGGGCCGGCTCGGGTGGCCGTCATGGCACCGGAGGAGCGCGGGGCGAGCCGTGAAGTTCCTCCACCGTGACGCGGTGGGGAGGGTCGATGAGAAGGGGCATGGCCTTGGAGCTGGATGACTGGGGCGGGAGCGGGCCGCTCCTGCACTTCGCCTGCGCGAACGGTTTCCCTCCGGAGACGTACCGGAAGCTCTTCACGCGGCTGGCGACGCGCTACCACGTGGTGTCGCTGCGCACGCGGCCGCTGATGCCGGACCAGGACCCGAAGGCGCTCACGACCTGGGAGGAGCTGGGCGAGGACCTGGCGCGCGAGCTGAAGGCGCGCGGGCGCTCCGGCGTGCTGGGCGTGGGGCACAGCGTGGGCGGCACGAGCACGCTGATGGCGGCCGCCGCGAACCCGGGGCTGTTCCGCGCGGTGGTGGCGTTGGATCCGGTGCTCATCGCCGGCCCCCGGCTGTGGGCGCTGCGCCTGATGAAGCTGCTGGGCCGCATGGACCGCACCGCCATCGTGCGGGGCGCGCTGCGGCGGCGGGACCGCTGGACGACGCGCGAGGAGGCGGCCACCGCGTACCGCCAGCGCAAGCTGTTCCAGGACTGGGACGCGGACTGCTTCAGCGACTACATCACGCACGGGCTGGTGCCCACGGAGGCCGGCGACTTCCGGCTGCGCTTCCCGCGCGAGTGGGAGGCCCGCATCTTCGAGACCTTCCCCGCGGACCCTTGGAGGCTCATCCGCGCGAACGCGGCACCCACGCTGGTGCTGCGGGGTGAGCGCTCCGACACGCTCCTGCCCGACGCGCTGGCGCGGGCGGAGAGCGAGATGCAGCGCACGCGGGTGGACACGCTCCCGCTCGCCTCGCACCTGTTCCCGATGGAGCGGCCGCGCGAGACGGCCGACCGCGTGCTGGCGTTCCTCGAACAGCTGCCGCCCGTGGACGCCGCCGCGTCCGAGCCCTGAGGCCTGTCAGCCGTAGGCCTCGCGCTTGATGCGCTTGTCCGGAACCTCCAGCGCGTGCAGGTGGCCGAGCACGGCCTCCATGAAGCGCGGCGTGGCGGGCGTGCGCGTCTCCAGCGCCTTGCGCCGGTCCCACGGGGTGATGGCGGGCCCGCACACGTACACGAGGCAGGTGTCGCGGTCCGGAAGCAGCTCGTGCAGCAGCGCCTCCGCGACGCGGCCCTTGCGCACCCGGGGGCCGTACTTCGTCTCATCCGTCTCGCGCGTGAGCGTGTGCACCACCCGCACGCGGTCCGGCGCGGCGCGCTCCAGCGCGGCCAGCTCCTCCCGGTAGAGGATGTCCCCCCAGGTCTTGTTGGACGCGAGGAACGTGTGCCGCAGCTTCAGCCCCCGGTGCAGCGCGTCCTTCACGATGGCGAAGTTCGGCACCGCGCCGGAGCCCGCCACCACGTGCAGCACGTGGTCCGTGCGCTCCGTCACGTCGTCCGGCAGCACGTACGGCCCCATGAAGCCCGTCACCTTCAGCTTCGCCCCCACCAGCCTGCCATGCACCAGCAGGGGCGACAGCAGCGGCGGGTAGCGCGTGACGCCCGGGATGAACTCCTCGTCCTTCACCGTGATGGCCACGTGCCGCTCATGCGGCGCGGAGGCGAGCGAGTACGAGCGCGGCGGCTCCTTGCGCCCCTTCTGCTCC
Organism: Corallococcus exercitus; assembly: GCF_042231735.1. Taxonomy (GTDB): domain Bacteria; phylum Myxococcota; class Myxococcia; order Myxococcales; family Myxococcaceae; genus Corallococcus; species Corallococcus exercitus_B. The sequence goes on along the minus strand of NZ_CP102577.1, from coordinate 4,998,194 downwards.
TGCAGGTACGCGCACTGGTGGGCAATGGCCCGGAACTGGTGCGGGTCGATGTTGAGGAACTGGCCTGCCTTGTAGTCGAGCGGCCCCGCCCCTGAATCCAGCTCCAGCAGCAGCGTCGCCGTGTCGTGCGTCTCCATCCGCACTTCGGTGACGGTGGCCTCGTACTCGACGGGCCGCTTCGCTCGGGAGGGCGTGGCTTCAGCGCTCATGTGGCTCCCCATAACACGCGGGGTGCGGGGCCGCGCGGACCGGCACGCCGCCTCCCGCTCCTCACGCCAGGCCCGCAGGGCAGGCGCATCGTTGGCTGGATGACGGAAGGGCAGGCGGGCGGCCTGGCGCTCCCGGAGGACCGCTGACCCACCCCACCGGGCGGGACTACATCTTCCAGGAGGACGTCCGTCATCACATCCCCTGGGTCCAGGGGCTTTCCGGAAGGGACGTGGGCCGGCCCGTGCTTCGAGTTCTCTTCGCCTTGATGTCGTTGCTGCCTTACGGGCTCCGCCGCCACGTCGTGCGCGGGCTGATGCACGGCGTGTGGGGCCGGCTGTCCCACGCGAGGGTGTACGGCCTGAAGGACCTGCCGGCCGGCCCCTGCCTCTTCATCTGCAACCACCTGTCCAACGCGGACGGCTTCACGCTCTACCGCGCGCTGCGCCCAAGGCGGGTCGTCTTCCTCGCGGGCGTGAAGCTGCACGGCACCGTGATGACGCGGCTGGCGGCGGAGACGATGGACACCATCGACATCACGCCCAACTCGCCGGACATCGAAGCGCTGCGCCGCTGCGTGGAGCTGCTCAAGGGCGGCCAGTCCGTCCTCATCTTCCCCGAAGGGGGGCGCAGCCGCTCCGCCGGCCTGCTGCAGGCGAAGAAGGGCGTGGGCCTCATCGCCAAGCGCGCGGGGGTGCCCATCGTCCCGGTGGCGCTGACGGGCACGGAGAAGCTCATGCCCATCAACGACTCCGACATGGGCGGCGAGCGGCTCTTCCACGCGGACGTCACCGTGACCTTCGGGCCCGCCTTCCGCATGGAGGACCTGGAGCCGGAGGTGGCGGGCGCGCCCGACGCGCGCCAGGCGCTGGTGGACGCGATGATGCGCCGGGTGGCCGCGCTGCTGCCGCCGGCCTACCAGGGCGTCTACGCCGGGGGGCCGGCTCCGGTCGCTCCCACGGCCCCGTCCTCCGCCGCGCCGCCCTCCGCGTAGCGGCCCGCGCGCCCCCGCCAATGAAAACGGCCGCGCGGGCGGGTGCCCACGCGGCCGTCCGGCTTCAAGCCGATAGCGATTACTGGAGGAACGCCTTCTTGACCTCGGTGAGGAGCGGGTTGGCGCCCGTCGCGGGGTCGATGCAGCCCTGGTTGATGGTCCAGATGATGGTGCCGCCGTAGCCGTTCGCCTTCGCGTACTGGCCCTTGGCCTGGATGGCCTCCGGGCCGTCGTACGAAATCCAGCGCACGGTGCCGTCCTCCACCGGCGTGCTGAAGGTGACGTAGTTGGCCTGCGCCGCCGAGTCCCACTTGAGCGTGCCCGTCTTGGAGAGCGCGAGGATCTTCTTGTACGTGAAGGAGTTGTCCCCGCCCACGTAGTCGGACCAGTTGGTGAAGGGCTGGCGCGGGCCGGTGATGTTGCGCCACGCGAGGCCGTAGAACGGGATGCCCATGCCCAGCTTCTGCTTGGGGATGCCCGCGTTCACCCAGGCATTGAGGCTGGACTCGATGGAGGTCGGGTGGGTGCCGGACTCGCCCTTGAGCGCGGACGTGAACCACGAATCCCAGCCGTCCCAGACGCCAATCATCTCGTAGGACATGATGTTCACCTGGTCCAGGTGCTGGGCCAGCTGCGCGTACCACTTGAGCGACGCGTCGGAGCTGAAGTTGTTGTTCACCCAGCCAATGGGGAAGGTGAGCAGCATGTTGGGCCGCAGCTGACGCAGCCGCTGCACCAGCGCCAGCAGGTTCGGCTTGTCCGCCTCCTCCACCGGCTCCCAGTCGATGTCGAGCCCGTCATAGCCGTGGTCGTCCATCACCTTGAGCAGGTTCTGGACGAACTTCTCGCGGTTCGCGGAGGTGGCCGCGCCCACCCAGCCGGCGTGCTCGCCCGCGCCGCCCACCATGATGATGGCCTTGCGCCCCGCGGCGTGCGCGCGGGTGGAGAGCGTCTTCGCCATGGCGGAGCCGTTCGAGTTGTCGAAGACGGCGTTCACCGTGCCGTCCGCGTTCGGCGTCACGCGGCCCACGATGATGTGCGTCATCGCGCTGAAGTCCACCTTCTCCGGCGGGTACTCGTCCGCGTTCCAGCCCGTGTAGTAGCCGGACACCCACTTGTTCGTGGTGCCCACCGGGCCCGTCACCACGACGTCCGCCGTGGCCTTCTTCGTCGCGTCCGCGTTGCTCGTCGCGACGACGTGGTACGTGCCCGCCGTCTGGGGCGCGGTGTACGTGCCGCTGGAGGTCACGGTGCCGCCCGCGGCGCCCTCCTGGACGCTCCAGGTCACGGCCAGGTTGCTGCTGCCCGTCACCATCGCGGTGAAGGTCTGCACGCCGCCCCGCGACAGCGTCACGGTGGCGGGGGTGATGCTGACGCTCACGCCCGTGGTGGAGGTCCGCTTGCCGGACACCGCCGTGGACTTCGCGCTCTCACCGGCCGCGTTCAGCGCGGTGACGGCGTACCAGTACGTCGTGCCCACCGCGGCGCTGGTGTCCTTGTAGGACGCGGCGGTGAGCGCCGAGGAGGTGAGCCGCGTGTACGTGCCCGTCTGCGCCGTGGCGCGGTAGACGTGGTAGCCCGTGGCGCCCGTCACCGTGCCCCAGCCGAGGGCGACGTCCGTCGCGGAGCCCGTGGCCTTCAGGGCCGTGGGCGCGGAAGGGGCGGTGGTGCTCGCCGCCAGGCGCACGTTGTCGAAGTACATCACGGGCAGCGTGCGGCCCGCGTTCTCCATCACCACCAGCCCGTCCAGGGTCGCGTTCGCCGCGCCCAGGGTGGACAGGGGCATGCGGCACAGCGTCCACGCATTGGCCTTCAGCGTGCCGCCGGCGCAGGTGGGATTGAGCGCCACGGGGGACTTCGCCACGCCGCCCACGCTCGCGTAGAGCGCGAGCGCCGGGTTGGCCGTCGCGCCCGGGTTCACCCGCAGCTCCACGAAGCCATAGCCCGTGGTGGGCACGCCCGTGTGGTGGAAGTACAGGCCCTTCCAGGGGCCGAACGTCGCGGAGATGGAACGGGTGCCCGCGTACACGGGCTTCGTCGCGGTGAGGCTGTGCGTCGCCCAGGACCAGTCCTGCCAGCCCGAGCCGAGCGCGTCGTCATACATCGTGGTCGCGCTCGCGAGCGCGTCCCCGGTGGTCAACAGCGAGTCCTCGTCGCCCGCGGTGGAGGTGAAGTCCGGCGCACCACCACAGCCGGTGTGCATCGCGCCCAACGCCACGAGGAACCCAATGAGCTGCCTTCTCAAAGTTCGCTCCTACGGCCAGGTGAAAAAGGCGGGGCCGGGGGTGCCGCGTTCCCCCGCTCGCGGCGCGCGGCGGAGGTCCCCCGGTCGCCCTGTCGCCGCGCCTGGATTGGCGTGCGTGCAAAGGGGGACCTGGCAAATCGCAGGCAGAGAAACACCGCGATCCGTCGTCAGCGTTCAAGCCATGGGGTGGGGTATTTCGGCACGTCGCCAGGACGCCAGGCCGCTGTGTCAGCGGCGCGGCGGGCGTCTGGCTTCAGAGGGAAAGGCGCCTGGTGACGGCGGGGACGGGCGGGCCCTTCCCACGCCTGGAGGCGCCACGGGGGCGCCTCCAGGGGAAAGGCTTCCACGCTGTGATACGTCCGGCTTCAATCCTTCACATGCAATGAATCACAGGCTCACTTCCGGCCAGCGGACGTGAGGAAGTTCCACGCGCTCTTCTCACCGCCCAGGTACGTCTGGAAATGGTTCTCCCCGGGGCGGTACAGCTCCGTCTGCTTGAGCCGCTCGTGCAGCGCGGGCAGGTGGTAGTAGGGCACGGACGGGAAGAGGTGATGGGACAGGTGGTAGCTCGCGTTGAAGGGCGCAATGAAGAAGCGCTCGAACCATGTGGCGGCCTCCACGTCCCGCGTCTCGTGCGTCTCGTCCGGGGTGGCGGGGGTGAAGGGGTGCTCCACCACCGCGCGGATGCGGAACGCCATCATCATCAGCGTCAGTGACGGCAGCGACCACAGCAGCAGGTAGTAGAGCCAGCCGCCCGTGAGTGTGAGGAAGGTGATGAGGCCCGTCAGCCAGAGCGCGTAGCGGATGTGCTCGGCGCGGGAGATGGGCGGGCCGCCCTTGCCCATGGAGCGGCCCGTATAGGACCAGGGGATGACGATGCGCAGGTGGGAGAGGGAGAAGAAGCCCACCAGGTCCCCCAGCAGCACCAGCACCGCGCCCCGGCGCGTGCGCGGGAACATCCAGGCGTGGTCGCGCTGCGCCGTGCGCCAGTACGGGTCCTTGTCCGTGTTGACGTAGCGGTGGTGCTCCGCGTGCTCCTTGCGGTAGCCCGCCGTGGTGATGTTCGTGGGGAACGCGCACAGCAGGTCCGCCACCGCGTCGTTGAGCTTCCGGTTCGTGAACAGGTGGTAGTGCGCGGCCTCGTGCACCAGGCTCAGGAGCGCGTGCTGCCGCGTGGAGATGACCACCGCGGCCAGCACCCACGCCCACCACCGGTCCACCTGCACCACGAACGCCACCGACAGCGCGATCATGAGCCATTGGCGCGTCACCGCCCACAGGCCGCGCGCGTTGGCCACCACCGACAGCTCCCTCACCACCGCGTTCAACGACCGGCGGTCGAACGCGCGGGAGGTGACCGCTTCCGAGTCATCCAGCGACAACGGTTCTGGAACGGCGAGCATCTGGGGACAGACCTCCTGCCGGGCACGAGCGCTCTGGCGGAGGGCCGGGAGGTGGCTTCCTCTCCCATCCAAGGCGAACCCCCTGCCGCACACCCCGGTTCATGTGGGATTACACCGCCTTGGCGGTAATAATCTCATATCATGGGAATCAGTAGGTCTGGAATGCCCGCCCAGTCTTACAGCCAGGACGGATAGGGAAGGCCCCTGGGGACCGGGGCCAGGCAGGTGTTGAGTGGTGCCCAGAAGGCGACCTTCCAGGGGGGCTGGCGCACGGGAAGACAGGGCGCCCGGGCCTTTTGGCCGGTGCGTTGGGGGTGTTCTCCGTACACTGGACGGGTACTTCCTTTCCCGCGTCTCGCGGCGGCCCCCCAGGAAAGGCGGCGAGGTTCCAGACCTCCCCGGTGAATGGATGCAGGCACCCTTCGACTTCCGCACGCTCTTCGAGCTGTCGCCCAATCCCTACATGCTGCTGGACCGGGAGCTGCGGTACGTGACCGCGAACGCGGCCTACCTGCGGGTGACCGCCAGCCGGCTGGAGGACCTGGTCGGGCGCACCGTCTTCGAGGCGTTCCCCAATGACCCGGACGATCCGGCCAATGCCAGCACGCGGATGCTGCGCGACTCGTTCTCCCGCGTGCTGACGGAGCGGACGCTGGACACGCTGGCGCTCATCCCCTACCGGGTGCCCCGCCAGACGGAGGCGGGCGCCGTGGTGGAGGAGCGCTACTGGAGCGCCACGCACACGCCCCTGCTGGATGCGCGGGGCGAGGTGGCCTTCATCCTCCAGCACACGATGGACGTGACGGAGCTGCAGCAGCTCAAGCAGGCCGTGCGCGACGCGGAGGCGTCACTGGAGGAGGGCCCGCAGCGGACCCAGCTGATGGGCGGGGTGTTCGCGCGCGCGCAGGCGGTACAGGAGGTCAACCGCACGCTGGACGACGAGCGCCGCCACCTGCGGCGCATCTTCGAGCAGGCCCCGGGCTTCATGTGCTCGCTGAAGGGGCCGGAGCACGTGTTCGAGCTGGCCAACCGCTCCTACCTCCAGCTCGTGGGCCGCCGGGACCTGCTGGGCAAGTCCGTCCGGGAGGCGCTGCCGGAGGTGGCCGGACAGGGCTTCATCGACCTGCTGGACCGGGTGTTCAAGACGGGCGAGCCCTTCGTCGGGCACAACGTGGCGCTGCAGCTTCAGCGCGAGCCCGGAGCGCCGCTGGCGGATGTCTTCGTGGACTTCGTCTACCAGCCCGTGGTGGAGGCGGACGGGCGCGTCTCCGGCATCTTCGTCCAGGGCCACGACATGACGGCGCAGAAGCTGGCGGAGGACGAGCTGGCGCGCCACCGCGACCACCTGGAGGAGCTGGTCCGCGAGCGCACGCGGGCGCTGGAGGCGAGCGAGGCGGAGCGCCGCCAGGCGGAGGCCGCGCTGCTCCAGGCGCAGAAGATGGAGGCCGTGGGCAAGCTCACGGGCGGCGTGGCGCATGACTTCAACAACCTGCTCCAGGTGGTGAGCGGGAATCTCCAATTGCTCCAGCGTGACGCGGTGGGTGACACGCGCACGCAGCGGCGCCTGGAGACGGCGCTGGGCGCGGTGGAGCGCGGGGCGCGGCTGGCCTCGCAGCTGCTCGCGTTCGCCCGCCGGCAGCCGCTGGCGCCCACGGCGCTCAACCTGGGCCGGCTGGTGCGCGACATGGACGACCTCTTGCGCCGCGCGCTGGGCGAGGACGTGGAGGTGGAGACGGTCATCGCGGGCGGGCTGTGGAACACGTCCGTGGACCGCAACCAGCTGGAGAACGTCATCCTCAACCTGGCCATCAACGCGCGCGACGCCATGGACGGCCGGGGCAAGCTGACCATCGAGGCGGGCAACGCGATGCTGGATGACCACTACGCGATGCTGCACCCGGAGGTGACGGCGGGGCAGTACGTGCTCCTGGCCATCTCCGACACGGGCTCCGGCATGACGCCGGAGGTGCTGGAGCGCGCGTTCGAGCCGTTCTTCACCACGAAGCCGGAGGGGCGCGGCACGGGCCTGGGGCTGAGCATGGTGTACGGCTTCGTGAAGCAGTCCGGCGGCCACGTGAAGATCTACAGCGAGGTCGGGCACGGCACGTCCATCAAGATCTACCTGCCGCGCACCTTCCAGGCGGCGGTGCAGCCGGCGGACACCGGCACGGGGCAGGTGGAGGGCGGCACGGAGACCATCCTCGTGGTGGAGGACGACGCGGCGGTGCGGGCCACGGTGGTGGAGGTGCTCACGGAGCTGGGCTACCGCGTGCTCAAGGCGCACGACGGCCAGAGCGCGCTCGCGGTCATCCAGAGCGGCCTGCCGGTGGACCTGCTCTTCACGGACGTGGTGATGCCGGGGCCGGTGCGCAGCCCGGAGCTGGCGCGGCAGGCGAAGGCGCTCCTGCCGGACCTGGAGGTGCTCTTCACGTCCGGCTACACGGAGAACGCCATCGTGCACGGCGGCCGGCTGGACCCCGGCGTGAGCCTGCTGTCCAAGCCGTACCGGCGCGAGGACCTGGCGCGGAAGATCCGCGCGATGCTGAAGGGCCGCGAACAGCGGCTGACGGCGAAGCAGTACCGCGAGCCCGTGCCCGCCGCGCCGGAGCCGGGAGGCAAGGGGACGCTGCGCATCCTCCTGGTGGAGGACGACGCGGACATCCGCGAGTCCGCGTGCGAGCTGATGACGGACATCGGGCACACCGTGCGCGCGGTGGCGAGCGCGGAGGCGGCGAGCGAGGCGCTGGCGAAGGAGCCCTTCGACCTGCTCTTCACGGACGTGACGCTGCCGGGCATGTCCGGCGTGGCGCTGGCGCGCGAGGCCGTGCGGCGGTATCCGGCCCTGCGCATCATCATCGCGTCCGGGGACTCGCGCGCGGTGTCGGGTGAGGACAGCAAGGCGCTGGCGCACGTGGTGCTGCTGCCCAAGCCGTATGACCTGAACCAGATGGAGCGCGCGCTGGAGCAGATCGCCCTGGGCGCCGCCCCGGTCGCGAGGACGAGGCCCGCGTGACGGACGCGCGGGCCCGGACGGGCGAAACGGTCTATGTGTCCACGCTGCCCGGGCTGGAGCCCGCGCTGGAGGCGGAGGCGCGCGAGCGCGGCCTGCCGTTCCGGCGCGCGGAGGGCGGCATCGAGTGCGAGGGCCCGCCCGGCCTGCACCAGACGGCGAACCTGCACCTGCGCACCGCCAGCCGCGTGCTCCTGCGCCTGGGCACCTTCACGGCGCCCACCGCGGACGCGCTGGTGCACGGGCTGGAAGCGCTGCCCATGGCGGACGTCTGGGACGGGAAGGTGCCGCTGCGGATGTCGGTGACGCTGCACCGCTCCGTGGCCCCGGGGCCGGCCGTGGTGCTGGAGTCCGCGGCCGTGGCCTGGAACCAGCGCGAGGTGGCGGCCGCGGGCCACCTGGACGACGAGGACGGAGGGCCGGGGCTCACGCTGCTGGTGCGCGGTGACGGGGAGCGCTGGACGGTGAGCGCGGACACGTCCGGAGCGCCCCTGTACCAGCGCGGCTACCGGCAGGAGGTGGGGCGCGCGCCCCTGCGCGAGACGCTGGCCGCGGGCATCCTCAAGCTCGCGGGCTACGCGGGCGACGTGCCGCTGGTGGATCCGATGTGCGGCTCGGGCACGTTCCTGGTGGAGGGCGCGTGGCTGTCCCAGCGCCGCGCGCCGGGCATGCTGCGCACGTTCGCGTTCCAGTCCTTCCCCTCCTTCGATTCGCAGGCCTGGGCGCGCCTGCGCGCGGAAGCGGAAGCGGACTCGCTGGCGGAGCCTCGCGCGCCCATGCGCGGGTATGACCTCAACGCGGGCGCGCTGGGCACGGCGCGGCGCAACGCGAAGCGCGCGGGCGTGACGCTGGCGCTGGAGCGGCACGACCTGCGCACGCTGAAGGCGCCTCCGGACGCCCCCGGGCTGGTGGTGGCCAACCCGCCCTACGGCAAGCGCGTGGGCGAGACGGAAGACCTGCCGGAGCTCTACCGCGCGCTGGGCGCGACGCTGAACGGCGCGTTCCGCGAGTGGCGCAAGGCGCTCATCGTCCCCGAGGAGCCCAAGCTGGTGGCGGCGCTGGGGCTGAAGGGCGCGCGGCAGCTCAACGTGAAGAACGGCGGCCTGCGTTGTCTGTTGTTGCTGGCCGGCCCGTCCTAGCGTGCGCCTTCAGGAGGCCTCCGCGATGCGCATCCTCCCGAACCCCGACGAGGAGCCGGACACCGGCAACCCGCTCATCCTCACCGTGGAGCACCTGCTCGGCGGCGAGGAGTGCCACCCGCTGATGGAACGCACCGTGGGCAGCCTGGGCCCAAGTGACGTCGAGCACCGCATGGTGCCCTCCACCGCGCCGCCCTGCCACGAACAGGTTCCAGGAGGGGCGCCGTGACTACCGTTCATTGAGCCCTCCCGACACAACCCAGGGCTGTGGTGGGGAGGAGAGGAGGGCACCGTGAGCTGTCATGTCTCGCACCCCGCCGAAATCACAGAAGCCGGACGACCGGGCGCCCCGCGTCTCCCCTGACGCAACCTCGTCTGACGAAGAACACGTCCCCTCGGGCCCGTGGGACGCTCTATGGAGAGCCCTTTGGTCGCCGCGGTGGGGCAGGCGGCGCCCCCCGCGCCTCAAGGCCCTCCGCCTCCTGCTCGTGGTGGTGGGCCTCGCCTCGCTCGTGGTGTGGCAGTGGGAGGACATCGTCAAGCTGCCCGCGGTGCAGTGGGGGATGGAGCTCGTCGCGAAGGTGCGAGTCGACGAGGCTCCTCCGGCTCCTCCGGCTCCCAGGGCCTTCAGGGTCGCGGTGGCCAGGTTGGAGCGGGATGCCGACAACGAACTCTGGCACGTCATTCAGGGCAACCTGAAGGAGGAGCCGTATCTCGAGGTGACGCCCGTGGGCTTCACCATCGCCGAAGGCAGCGAGGCGGCTGGCCACGAGGCCGCACGGAGGTACCTCCGCAGAATGCACGCGGATGTCCTCATCTGGGGCAGCGTCATGGGGAGCGGCCCGGAGGCAGTCCCGCAGCTCTACCTGACATGGGCGGACAGTCCGCGGGAGATGAAGCGGGAGGCGGCTGTTCCCAAGAGCTACGAGCGGGAGCGGGCGCAGCGTCTTCCGGAGTTGTTCTGGAACGACCTGTCGACCGTGCTGCGTCTGGCTGTCCTCACGCAGGCCTCGAGCGAATTCTCAGACGAGGGGCGCTACCTCGCCGACAAGCTCCCGGGCTTTACCGACAAGGTCCGGTATCTCCTTCGTACGCGCGGCGCCTCCTGGGATGCGCGGGATCGGGCCTCCACGGAAGGTGTCCTCGCCGAGGCTCTCTATGTCCTGGGCTTGCAGAATGGGCAGGATGAACCCCTCCGAGAATCCATCGCCCTCTACGAGGAATGCCTGAAGACGTGGACGCGACGCGACTCGCCCGTGCAATGGGCCCTGACGCAGAACAACCTGGGCAAAACGCTCACGGTGCTCGGGGAGCGGGAGTCGGGGACGGAGCGCCTTGAGGAGGCGGTGGTGGCCTTCCGGGCGGCGCTGAAGGAGAGAACGCGCGAGCGGGTGCCGCTGGAGTGGGCTGGGACCCAGAACAACCTGGGCATCGTGCTCACGAGGCTCGGGAAGCGGGAGTCGGGGACGGAGCGCCTTGAGGAGGCGGTGGTGGCCTTCCGGGCGGCGCTGGAGGAGAAAACGCGCGAGCGGGTGCCGCGGGACTGGGCCGCGACGCAGAACAACCTGGGCAACGCGCTCACCAGTCTCGGGGAGAGGGAGCCGGGGACGGAGCGCCTTGAGGAGGCGGTGGTGGCCTACCGGGCGGCGCTGGAGGAGACAACGCGTGAGCGGGTGCCGCTGGGCTGGGCCGCGATGCAGAACAACCTGGGCATCGCGCTCATGAGTCTCGGGGAGCGGGAACCGGGGACGGAACGCCTTGAGGAGGCGGTGGTGGCCTTCCGGGCGGCGCTGGAGGAGGGAACGCGCGGGCGGGTGCCGCTGGAGTGGGCCCTGACGCAGAACAACCTGGGCACCGCGCTCACGAAGCTCGGGGAGCGGGAGCCGGGGACGGAGCGCCTTGAGGAGGCGGTGGTGGCCTACCGGGCGGCGCTGGAGGAGAGAACGCGCGAGCGGGTGCCGCTGGACTGGGCCGCGACGCAGAACAACCTGGGCGTCGCGCTCATGAGTCTCGGGAAGCGGAAGTTGGGGACGGAGCGCCTCGAGGAGGCGGTGGTGGCCTTCCGGGCGGCGCTGGAGGAGGGAACGCGCGAGCGGGTGCCGCTGGACTGGGCCATAACGCAGAACAACCTGGGCGTCGCGCTCACGACGCTGGGACTCAAGACCCACGACGCAGCCCTGCTCTGCGCCGCCCTTCCACGGTATTTTGGAGCCTGGGTCATCCTATCGGCAGCGAACGATGTACGGGCAGCAGAGCCTGAGAAATTCGCCGCCCAGGCCCGCCAGGCTCTCGCCGCACACAGCGCTGACGCCGCCAGGGAATGCCCTGGGTGGCAGCAGGCAGGTTAGAGCGGCAGCACCAGCTCGAAGCGGGCGCCGCCCTCGGGCCTGGCGCCCGCGCTCACCTTGCCCCCGTGCGCCAGCACCACGCGCCGCACGATGGCCAGCCCCAGGCCGCGGCCGTTGGCGCGCGTGAGGAAGAAGGGCTCGAAGACGCGCTGCGGATCCAACCCCGCGATGCCCGGGCCCTCGTCCTCCACGCCCAGCGACACGCCCTCCGGCACGCGGCGCACCGCCACGCGCACCGTGCCCCCGCGCGGCGAGGCCTGGATGGCGTTGCGCATCAGGTGCGTGATGGCCAGCTGGAGCAGCGTCTCGTCGCCGGGGAGGTCCGGCACGTCCGGCGCCTCGTCGAACAGCACGCGCGGCGCGGGCAGCTCCTCGCGGCCGTGGACCAGCTGCCCCAACGCGCGGTGCACCAATTCGCCCAGCGAGACGGGGCGCGGCCGGGGCTCCAGCGGGCGCACCGTGTCCAGCAGGTCGCGCACGATGTCCTCCAGCCGGATGGCCTCCTCCTCCAGCATCTCCACCGCGGAGGCGCCCGCGGGGCCCAGGCGCGATTCGCGCTTGAGCACCGCCACCGTGTTGAGGATGGCGCCCAGGGGATTGCGCACCTCGTGGGCCACGACGCCGGCGGCTTCACCCAGCACCGTCAGCCGCTCGCTGGCGATGAGCTCGTTCTGCAGGCGGGACACCTCCGCGAGCCGCGCCTCCGCCGCCCGGTGGTGCCGCACGTTCTCCAGCGCACCGCCAATGAGCTGCGCGAACAGCTCCAGCGCCCCCGCGTTCGCGGGCGTCAGCGTGGTGGACTGCACCGCCAGCACGCCGAAGGGCTCGTCCCCCACGAAGATGGGCGCGTCCAGCGCGCGCGAGCCCGGCGGGTAGATGCGCTGGATGTGGTCCGCCACCTCCTTCGTGTGCAGCCGCCGCGCCATGCTGAACGCGTCCGGATGGAACGCCGCCCGGCGGCTCGTGAGCACCTCCGCCAGGTGCGGCATCCCGGAGCGGGGAAAGCGCACCGCGTGCACGCTCTGCCCGTAGAGCTGCTCCGCGGCGGCCAGGCTCTCCGGCTCCTGGCGCAGGGGCCCGTGGCGCAGGAAGTCGCCCTCCAGCAGCATCACGGAGACGTAGAAGCCCTGCCGGTGCACGGCCTCCACCGCCAGCTCCAGCACCTGCGCCTCGTCACGGCAGCGCAGCAGCTCCGCCGCGGTGGACACCAGCACGGTGGACAGCTTGCGCACCGCGTCCCCGCCCTCCGCGTCCAGCAGCATCACGAGCTGCTCCTCCGGCACGCGGCCCGGCGCGGTGAGCGGGGAGAGCAGGTGCTGGCGTCCGTCCGCGCCCCGCATGCGCACGAACGCGAGCTGCACCGGCGCGGGCTGCTCGCCACGTGTCAGCGCCTGGCGCAGGGGCTCCACCCACGCGTGCTCCTCCGGCCCGAAGCGGGCGGTGAGCTCCAGCAGCGACGGCAGCACGTCCTCGCTCAGGCCCAGCAGCGTGCGCAGCGCGGTGTTGGCGAACACCAGCCGGTCACCCCGGACGACGAACAGGGGCACCGGCAGCGCGGGCAGCAGGCCGTCCAGCGTGCCCGGCGGGTCGCGGTCGCTCATCGCCGCACCGGCCCGGGGACGTCCGCTCCTCCGGCCGGAGGCCCGGTGCCGTCAGCGGGGCCGGGGCCCGGAGGCAATCGCCGGGCGGGTGCGCCGTAAGGAAGGGGGAAGGCGTTGATCACTGGAGAGGCACCATGAACTTCGCGAACGAGTTGGACCGCAGGGACCTGGAGTTGAAGTCCGTCTTGGCCGTGTGGGTGGCCTTCGTGGCGATGGGCGCGGTCTTCCTGGGCCAGTTGCTCTAGGCCCCCGGGCGGAAGGGAAGCACCGCCGCGCCCGGGAAGGCTGGAACCCATCAGGGCTTCTTGGTGCGGCGGACGTACTGCTGGATGAAGTCCCGCTCCTCCGCGCGCAACGCGCTCAGGCGCAAGCCGTAGCCCCGGGGGTTCTTGCCGTCATCCAGGGAGTTCTCCCAGATGACGGAGCTGCGCAGGGTCATCACCCGCTCCGGATCATCGAAGCGCAGCGTCAGCTCCACCTGCGTGCCCAGCCGCAGCGGCCGGTCCGTGCCGATGAACAGGCCGCCCGACGACAGGTTGATGATGCGGTGGTCGGTGAAGATGCCCGTGTTCTTCATCGTCACCCGCACGTCCGCGTGCAGCCGGTCGTCCGAGCGGCGCTCCAGGCCCACGAACTCGGCGCTCGAATACGAGGGCGCGGGGGCGGCCACGGGGCGCCGGACGGGCGCGGGCGGAGGCGGCGTGGGAGCAGGCGCCGGCGGAGGCGGCGTCACCGGCCGCGTCGTGGGCGTCATCACCGGCGGAGGCCGGGGCGGCGCGGGCGGCGGCACGGGCCGTGTCATTGAACCCGGCACGGGCGTTGGCGGAAGGGAGGCGGCGGCCGGACGCGTGAGGGAGCCCGGCACCGGCGTCGGTGGAATGGAGGCGGCCGCGGGGCGCGTCATCGTGCCCGGCACCGGCGTCGGCGGAATGACGACGGGCGGCGGACGCGCGGCCTGCGGGGGGACGACCGGCGGCGGGCGCGCGTGGGGCGCGGATCCACTCAACGGCAGCGGCGAGGCCGGCGGCGTGCCGCCCATGTCCAGCCGGGGCGGCGGGGGCGCGGGCGGATGCATCGCGCCCTGCAGGAAGAGCGTCTCCGCCTCGCGGATCCGCCGCGAGAGGAAGTCGAAGATCTCCACGGAGACCTTGCGCAGCTCCGGGTGCAGGTCCGGCGACAGGTGCTCCGGTGAGAAGCGCTTCGCCATGCGGAAGAAGGCGAGGCGGAACTCGTCGAGCGACGCCTGCGGCTTGAGCCCGAACACCTCGTGCGGCGGCAGGTGCAGGAGGCCGCGCAGCTGGTTGCGCAGGCGCTCGGCCTGCTGGGTCTCGATGGAGGCCGTGGGCGCCGCGGTGGTGAACAGGTCGCGCACCTCCGGGAGGTCCTGGAGCGCGATCCAGTTCGTTCCGTCGCGCGACGCGCGCACGGCCGTCTTCAGGCGGCCGGAGGCGATGAGGTCTCGGAATGCTTGCAGCTGGAGGGGGCCCAGCACTCGGCCGAGCGAATCTCCCACCCAGTAACCGACAGCGGATGACGACACGGGGACCTCGAGGAATCAGGACGCCAGTGCCTGGCGCACGGCGGCGGCGATCTCCAGCGGATGGAAGGGCTTGCCCACGAAGCCCATGGCCCCCGCGGCGATGGCCTGCTCCACCACCGGCTCCGCGTCCATGCTGCTGATGACCAGCACGCGCGTTTCCGGCGACACGCTCTTGATGGCGCCCAGCACCTCCAGCCCGCTCTTCTTCGGCATGAAGAGGTCCAGGAACATCACCGCCGGCTGCTCCTTCTCCGCCAGCGCCAGTCCTTCCTCCCCGTCCGCTGCTTCCAACAGCCGCAGGTCGATGCCCGTGTCCGCGATGACGTCCTTGAGGATGCGACGCACGAAGCTGTCGTCATCCACCAACAGCAGGGTAGGTAGTCCAGGCATGGGCGGCAGGATACATAAGACGCGCGACGTTTGGGCGCGCGCATCCCACGTGCCTGCTCGGCTTTTGGGTTAAGGGGTGGGCATGTCCACCGACCCCGCGCTGTCCCATTTCGAGTCCCACAAGGCCGCGTACCTGGAGGACCTCAAGGCCCTCGTACGCATACCCAGTGTGTCCTTTCCCGGGTTCGACGCCGCCCTCGTGCGCAAGAGCGCGGAGGCCACCGCGGCCCTGTTGAAGGACCGTGGTTTTGAAAACGTGCAGCTGCTCGAAATCGAGGGCGCGCATCCGTATGTCTATGGCGAGGTGCTCAAGGCGCCGGGCCGTCCCACGCTCCTCCTCTACGCGCACCACGACGTGCAGCCCGCGGGAGACGAGGCCGCGTGGAAGAGCCCGCCCTTCGAGCCGGAAGAGCGCGACGGCCGCCTGTACGGCCGCGGCGCGGCGGACGACAAGGCGGGCATCGTCGTGCACACCTCCGCCGTGGACGCGTGGCTGAAGAGCACCGGCCAACTCCCACTCAACGTGAAGGTCATCATCGAGGGGGAGGAGGAGGCCGGCAGTGACCACCTGGGTGCATTTCTCCAGAAGCACGCGAAGCTGGTGGCGGCGGACGCCATCGTGTTGACGGACACGACGAACTTCGACACGGGGCTGCCGTCCATCACCACGGCGCTGCGCGGGCTGGTGACGGTGGACGTGGAGGTGCGGGGGCTGCAGCAGGCGGTGCACTCGGGCATGTGGGGCGGGCCCATTCCGGATCCGGCGATGGCGCTGTGCCGGATGCTGGCGTCGCTGACGCACGCGGACGGCTCCATCGCGATTGAGGGCGTGATGGAGCAGGTGAAGCCGCTGACGCCCGCGGAGCGCCAGAGCATCCAGGCGCTGCCCGGGGACGAGGCCACCTTCCGCGAGCAGGCGGGCATCCGCGAGGGCGTGCAGCTGTTGGGCGGCGGCCGTCACCCCTGGGAGACGAACTGGCGCCAGCCGAGCCTGGCCATCAACGCCATCCAGGCCAGCAGCCGCAAGGACGCGCGCAACATCATCGTGGAGTCCGCGTGGGCGCGCGTGGGCATCCGCGTGGTGCCGGACATGGATCCGGAGGACGTGCAGCGCCGGCTGGTGGCGCACCTGAAGAAGGTGTGCCCGTGGGGCCTGGAGCTGGAGATCCGCGAGGACCAGGCGTCCGGCTGGTGGTACACGGACTCGTCGCACCCGGCCTTCCAGGCGGCGTTCCGTGCGCTGGAGAAGGGCTACGCGAAGAAGCCCGTCACCATCGGCTGCGGTGGCTCCATCCCGTTCGTGGAGCCGTTCGCCAAGGAGCTGGGCGGCGTGCCCGCGCTGCTCATCGGCGTGGAGGATCCGTACACGTACGCCCACTCGGAGAACGAGAGCCTGCACCTGGGCGACTGGGAGAAGGCCATCCGCTCCGCCATCCACCTGTACGAGGAGCTGGCGAAGTCGCTGACCCCTCGCGGCTGAGCGCGGAGGGGCTCGCGGGGGCTACAGGCCGCGGAAGCGGTCCGTGGCCTCGATGAGGGCGGACGTGTTGCCGGGCTCGTTGGCGGAGTGGCCCGCGTCCGGCACCAGCACGAACTGCGCCTCCGGCCACGCGCGGTGCAGGGCCCACGCGCTCTCCGGCGGGCAGACGACGTCGTAGCGGCCCTGCACGATGACGGCGGGGATGTGGCGGATGCGGTGCACGTCGTCCAGGAGCTGGGTGTCGCTGCGCAGGAAGCCCTTGTTGACGAAGTAGTGGCACTCAATGCGCGCGAAGGCGATGGCGAAGTCGTCCCCCGCGTTGCGCGCGACGAGCTCCGCGTTGGGGTACAGGCAGCTCGTGCGGCCCTCCCACACGCTCCACGCCCTCGCGGCCTCCTGCTGCGTGTGCTTGTCGTCGCCCATCAGCCGCCTGGCGTACGCGTGGAGCAGGTCGCCGCGCTCCTCCTCCGGAATGGGCGCGAGGTAGTGCTCCCACGCGTCCGGGAACATGGCGCTCGCGCCGCGCTGGTAGAACCAGTCGATCTCCTGCTTGCGCAACAGGAAGATGCCGCGCAGCACCAGCTCCGTGACGCGCTCCGGGTGCGCCTCCGCGTACGCGAGCGACAGGGTGCTGCCCCAGGAGCCGCCGAAGAGCATCCAGCGCTCCAGGCCCAGGTGCTCGCGCAGCCGCTCCATGTCCGCCACCAGGTCCCAGGTGGTGTTCTGTTCCAGGCTGGCGTGCGGGGTGCTGCGGCCACAGCCGCGCTGATCAAACAGGATGATGCGGTACACGCCGGGGTCGAAGAAGCGGCGCTGCTTCGGGTCGGTGCCGCCGCCCGGGCCGCCGTGCACGAACACCACGGGCTTGCCCTTCGGGTTGCCGCTCTCCTCGAAGTACAGCGAGTGGCCGCCGGTGACCTTCAACTGGCCGGTGCGGTAGGGCTCGAGCGGGGGATAGAGCGTACGCAGCGGCGTGGGTGCGGGCACGGGATTCCTTCCTTGGGAATGAGGTGCGGCGCAACCTAACAACAGGTGGCGCCCCCGGGGCGAGCCGTTCAGAAGTACCACGTCAGCCCGAGAACGAGTCGCCACGGTCCTCCCTCGACGGTGGTGCTGCGCTGGTGCGTGCCGCCATTGCGCTCCTGGATGATTTCGCGCCGGAGCGGCCAGGCCTTGTCCACCTCCAGCCCGATGCCCACGTGCCGCCAGGGCCGTGCCTCGCCCATCAGCCCCGTGGTGAAGAAGGGCAGGGAGGGATCCGAGTCGATGAAGCGCACGCCCGCGCTGAAGCCCACGCGGAACGGCGCGGTGGGCGTGAGCACCCGCAGGCCGCCGCCCAGGGACGTGAAGAAGATGTCCTCGCGGCCGGTGAGCAGCTCCGCGGCGAGGTACGCGCCCACGAGCGCCTGGAAGTCATAGCCCGCGCGCACGCCCAGGCCCACGCCGTCGTCGTAGCGGACCGTCTGGAGATAGATGGGCGCGGGGTCGCGCACCGTGGTGTCGAACCCGGAGCTGCGCATGAGCGACACGCCGAACCACGGCCCATGCAGGGGCGCCGCGTCGTCCGCGCGGGCGACGGTGGAGGCGAGGAGGAAGAGCAGGAGGGCGGCGGGCAGCGAAGGGCGGGACACGGTGAAGGCCTTGGCGCAGAGGGTCAGAAGTACCAGGTCAGCCCGGCGAGGACGCGCAGCGGTCCTTCATCCAGCGTGAGGGTCCGCTGGGGCGTGGACCCCTGCTGGTCGCGCGTCACCTCGTCCTTCAGCGGCCAGGCCCTGCCCACCTCCAGGCCGAAGCCCAGGTGTTCCCAGGGGCGGACCTCGGCCAGGAGCCCGGCGGTGAAGAAGGGCAACGTCGGATTTTCGGGGAGGAAGCGCAGGCCCGCGGTCAGGCCCGCGCGCAGGGTGCGCGTGGGCGTCATCAGCCGCAGGCCGCCACCGAAGGACGTGTAGTGGATGTCCGCCTGGAGCTCCGCGTACGCGCCCGCGAACGACAGGAAGTCGTAGCCCGCGCGCACGCCCAGGCCCACGCTGCCGCCGTACTCCACCGTGGACTGGTTGAGCCCGGGCTCGCGGATGCCCGCGTCGAAGGCGGAGCTGGTGGACAGCGTCACGCCCACCCAGGGCCCCTGGAGCGACGGCGTTTCCTCCGCGCGGGCGACGGTGGAGGCGAGGGCGAAGAGGAAGAGGGCGGTGGGAAACGCGAGGGGACTGCGGGGCACGGTGCCTCCGGGGGAAGGACTGCCCTTCCTACGGAGCGGGCACCTCGCCCTGGTCGTGTCCGCTCAGGGCTTCGCGGGCGGGACGGGCGCCGCGGGCTCGCGCGGAGGTTCCGGCGGCTTCGGCGCGGGCGGCACGCCGCGTCCGGCCTGGGCCACCATGCGCACCTCGGCGTTCTCCCCGAGCGCGTAGCCGTCGCCCTTCGTCTCCAGGTCCGTCGCCTCGATGACGTCGCCGCGCTGGAGGTGGAAGAACTTCTCGTTCTTCTCCGAGCGGTGGCGCTCCTGCATCGCCAGGCCCACGCGCCCCTCCGGCCCGCAGCCGATGTAGCGCTGGCGGCCCTTGCCCTCCAGCGACTCGCTGACGATGCGGAACAGCCGGCCCGGCGGCGGCTCCGGCCAGGCCTCGCCCTTGGGCGCCACCACCAGGTAGCTCATCTTGAGCGACTCCTTGTGGAAGCCCGCCACGCGCGCCAGCTCCTCCACCACCTTGGGCATGGGCCACGCGCGCTCCGCGTGGCACCAGTCCGTCTCCTTCACCAGCGCGGGGCACGCGCCCCGGTACATGCACGGCGCGCGGATGGCGTAGCCGCGCTCCACCAAGAGGTCGCGCACCTTGAGCAGGTTGCGGCTCGTCTCGCGCAGCGCGGGCTCCATCACCAGCAGGCTGCCGCCCTTCTTCACCTTCGTGAGCACCGACTCCAGGAGCGCCGCGCGCGGCTTCAGCGCCTCATCCGTCGCGCCGTAGAGTTCATTGACCACGTGCCCCATCGTGATGAGGTCGTACTGGCCTTCCGGCAGGGTGGCGTTCTTCTTCAGCGGATCCCACTCGCGCGTGGCCAGGGCCTCGCCGGCCTCCGTGGCCAGCTCGCGCGCCAGGTTCAGCGCGGGCTTGCTGCGGTCCGCGGCCGTCACCTCGCTGGCGCCCGCGTCCATGGCCGCGAAGGCCACCGGGCCGGGACCGCTGCCCAGGTCCAGCACGTGGCGCGGGCGGTTCGGCAGCTCGCCCAGCACCTGGCGCGCCTGGGCGTAGGACACCGGCCAGTAGAAGAGGAGGTACGCGCCCAGGAGGCGCGGGTCGTCCATGTAGCGGGCGCCGGCCAGCTGCCGCTCCCGCGTGAGGCCGAGCGACAGCTGCTTCACGCCCGCGCCCACCTCCTTGACCTCCTGCGGCGTGAGGCGGCCTTCCGGGCCCTCCCGGCCCCGGGACGCGCGCCACACGGAGATGAGCCGGGGCAGCCATCGCTCCAGGTCCTTGCTGTATGCGTTGCTCATCGTTGCCTTCACATCAGGGGTCGCCACCCGGAGGCGACCGCGTTAAACCCATCCCGCCATGATTTCCGTCCGCGGACTGCGCAAGCACTATCAGGTCCACAAACGCCCGCCTGGCCTGAAGGCGGCCCTGCGCTCGCTCGTCCACCGTGACTACACGGCCGTCAAGGCCGTGGACGGCATCACCTTCGACATCCAGCCCGGGGAGCGCGTGGGCTTCCTGGGCCCCAACGGCGCGGGCAAGACGACGACGCTCAAGGTGCTCGCCGGCCTGCTCCACCCGTCCGAGGGTGAAGTCACCGTGGACGGCCACGTGCCCCGGCTGCGTGAGGAAGCGTTCCTCAAGAAGATCATGCTGGTGATGGGGCAGAAGCAGCAGCTCCTGTGGGACCTGCCCCCGTCGGAGACGTTCGAACTCAACCGCGCCATCTACGACGTGCCCCGCCTCCAGTACAAGCAGACGCTGGAGGAGCTGGTGTCGCTCCTGGAGCTGGAGGACCTCATCGGCAAGCCCACCCGGCAGCTCAGCCTGGGGGAGCGGATGAAGTGCGAGCTGGCCGCGGCCCTCATCCACCGCCCCCGGGTGCTCTTCCTGGACGAGCCCACCATCGGCCTGGACGTGTCCATGCAGGTGACGATGCGCGCGTTCATCAAGGCCTACAACGAGCAGACGGGCGCCACGCTCATCCTGACCAGCCACTACATGGACGACGTGGCGGCGCTCTGCCCGCGCGTCATCGTCATCGACAAGGGGCAGCTGTCCTACGACGGCAGCCTGGACGCGCTGGTGCAGCGCGTGCGCCCGGAGAAGCGCGTGGTGCTGCGGCTGGGCCAGCCGGTGGACGAGTCCCTGCTGACGCCGCTGGGCAAGGTGGTGTCGCACGAGCCGGGCTCGGCGGTGCTCCAGGTCCAGCAGGACGCGGTGAACGCCACGGTGGGCCGGGCGCTTTCCACGCTGCCGGTGACGGACCTGACGGTGGAGAACGCGCCTTTGGAAGAGGTGATGAGCGAGCTGTTCCAGGAGGGCAAGGCGCGCCGGGCGGAGGCCGCCCGGGAGGCGGCGGTGCCCGCATGAGCCTGCGCACGTCCCTCAAGGCGCTGCCCACGATGCTGCGCATCGGCTTCTCCGAGGCGGTGGCCTACCGCGCGGAGATGATCATCTGGGTGCTGGCCACCACCATGCCGCTCATCATGCTGGCCCTGTGGTCGGCGGTGGCGCGCGGCGGGGCGGTGGGGCGCTTTGGCCAGGCGGAGTTCACGGGCTACTTCCTCGCGGCCTTCTGCGTGCGGCAGATGACCAGCTCCTGGGTGGCGTGGCTGCTCAGCTACGAGGTGAAGCAGGGCACGCTGGCGATGCGGCTCCTGCGGCCCATCTCCCCGCTGCTCGCGTACGCGACGGAGGTGCTGGCGGGCATCCCGCTGCGCGTCGCCATCGTCCTGCCCGTCCTGGGCATCAGCCTGTGGGCGGCGGGCGCCGAGCGGGCGATTCCCACGTCGCTGGGGGGCTGGGGGCTGTTCGCGCTGGGCATCACGGGCGCGTGGCTCATCACGTTCTATCTGAACGTGCTCTTGGGCACGCTGAGCCTGTACCTGGAGAGCAGCCAGAAGCTGATGGAAGTCTACATGGTGCTGTTCTTCGTCTGCTCCGGGTACATGTTCCCGGTGGAGTTCTTCCCCGCCGGCGTGCGCACGGTCATCGAGTGGCTGCCGTTCCGCTACCAGATGGGGCTGCCGGTGGAGCTGATGACGGGGGCGCACGCGGCGAAGGAGGCGTGGGCGTTGCTCGGGGCGCAGTGGGCGTGGGTGGCGGGCCTGGGCGTGGTGTCCATGGCCGTCTGGCGGCGGGGCCTGGCGCGCTTCGCGGCGTTCGGAGGGTAGGGCGGTGAACGTGAAGCGCTACCTGCGCCTGCTGGGCGTGCAGCTGAAGGCTTCCGGGCTGCTGGCCTTGCAGTACCGCGCGGACTTCCTGGCGGAAGGGCTCACGTCGCTGGCGTGGACGTTCACCGCGCTGGCGCCGCTGTTCGTCGTCTTCAACGCGCGGCCCAGCATCGAGGGGTGGACGTTCCAGGAGTCGCTGCTGGTGGTGGGCTGGTTCACGCTCTTGCAGGGCGTGCTGGAGGGCGCCATCAGCCCCAGCCTCACGGGCATGGTGGAGCACATCCGCAAGGGCACGCTGGACTTCGTGCTGCTCAAGCCCGCGGACGCGCAGTTCCTGGTGTCCACGCAGCGCTTCCTGCCGTGGCGCGCGGTGAACGTGCTGTCCGGCGTGGGGCTGTTCGTCTACGCGTTCGTGTCGCTGGGGCGCTGGCCGTCATTGCCAGGCGTGTTCGCGTCGCTCGTGTTGCTTGGGACGAGCATGCTCATCCTCTACTCGATGTGGATCCTCGTGGTGAGCGCGGCCTTCTTCGTGGTGAAGGTGGACAACCTCACGTACCTGTTCACGTCCATCTTCGACGCGGCCCGCTGGCCGTCCTCGGTGTTCCGGGGCTCGCTGGCGTGGGTGTTCACCTTCATCATCCCGCTGGCGCTGATGACCACCTTCCCCGCGCTCGCGCTGCTGGGCAGGCTGCCGTGGACGTGGCTCGTGGGCGCGGTGGTGGGCGCGGTGGCGTTCGCGGCGGTGGCGCGGTGGGTGTGGCTCATGTCCATCCGCCACTACACGTCCGCGAGCAGCTGAGGCCTCAGGGCCCGGGCGCGCTGACGGAGGGCCGGGGCGCCTGCCGGGCCCACTCCGCGCGCACCACGTGGGGCAGGAGCTTCACGTAGGCGTAGCCGGGGTAGCGCTCCTTCAGCTTCGCTTCCACCGCCGCGAGCGGGTCGCTGCTGGGGTGCGCCGTGCGCCGCTCGCGCGTCACCTCCTCCCGCACGGCCTGGACGTAGGCGGCCTGCGCGTCCAGCAGTTCCGGGCCGCCGGGGAGTCCGCGCCCCGGGTGGATCCACTTGGGTTTCAATGCGCGCAGCTCCTCCAGCCGCTGGAGCCATTCCGTGGTGTCGCCGCCCTCGAACCAGTTGTGGGTGTCCCGGGCCACGAGGTCGCCGGTGAAGAGGTGGCCCTCCCATTCCACGACGACGTGGGCCGCGCTGGAGCCCGCGCCCAGGACGTGGACCTTCAGCGTGAGGCCGGCCGCGCTCAGCTCGCGGGTGCTGTCGCCCAAGCTGTCCGCGAGCACGAGCGTCCGGGGATAGCGGCCGTTCCAGTACTGCTTGAAGAGGTCGGGCGCCCACTTCTCGTGGACCGCGGGGATGCGCGCGAGCACCGGGCCGGAGGTGACCACCGGGACGCCCTGCTCCTTGAGCAGGGCCGTGCCGTTGAAGCTCTCCGGGTTCGGGTGGAGGACGATGGCGAGCTTCGGCTCCTTGCCGGTGACGTCCTTCGCGAACTTCAGCTTCTTGAGCAGTGCGGAGGGCAGCAATTGCGTGTCGATGAGGACCAGGCCCTCCGGTCCTTCAATCCAGTACGAAGCCGTCTGGAGCGACCACTCGGAGGAGATGTATCCGCCGATCCGGAGGTCCCCCTGCTCCTGGGCGGAGTGGGAGCGGTAGTGGGTCGGGACGACCGGCTGGGCCGCGCCGCAGCCCCACAGGAAGGACGCCAGCACCGCGGCGGTGAGCATTCGCATGAATGCCGATTCTACCCGTGAGGTCGGGCTGAGAGGAATTCCGCTGTGGTGTCTTGCGTCCGTCTGGGTTAAGGGGCCGCCCCCCTGTGGCGAAAGCCGCATCCCCCATGAAGTGAAGGACCTCCCCTCGATGACCCGTATCCGTTTCAACGGCCTGCTGGCCGCGCTCGCGCTCGCGTCCGCGCTGGCCTGCGCCCCCGAAGCACCGTCTTTCATGGACGCTCCCACGACCTCCACCTCGCGCCTGGACACGTCCTCGTGGAGCAGCGCCGGCACCATGGCGTCGGTGCGCGTGGACGCCACCGCCACCCCGCTGCGCAATGGCTATGTGCTCGTCGCGGGCGGGGGCACGTCCGCGGCGGAGCTGTATGATCCGCGCACCGGCCGCTGGTTCTCGCTGGGCGCCATGGCCACGAGCCGTCAGCGCCACACCGCCACGCTGCTGGCTTCCGGCAAGGTGCTGGTGGTGGGCGGAGGCAGCTCCGTGCTGGCCGCGGGCGGCGCGGAGCTGTTCGACCCGGACACCAACGGCTGGTCCGCCGTGACGGGGCTGGACGTGCCCCGCTCCCAGCACACCGCGACGCTGCTCCCCGACGGCCGGGTGCTGGTGGTGGGCGGTGACAGCGGCTCCGGCAACGCGCTGTCCAGCGCGCTGCTGTATTCACCCGCGACGAACACCTGGTCGGCCACCAGCCGGATGGGCGCGGCGCGCCTGGGCCATACGGCGACGCTGCTGCCGGATGGTCAGGTGCTGGTGTCGGGCGGCCGGGACAGCGCCAACGGGACCGTGCTCGCGACGGCGGAGCGCTACGACCCCATGACGGGCGAGTGGACGCCGGTGGGCACCATGACCACGCAGCGCACGGGCCACACGGCGACGCTGCTGTTGTCCGGGCAGGTGCTGGTGTCGGGCGGCTTCGCGGGCAGCCTCGCCACGGACACGTCCGAGCTGTTCGACCCGGACACCGGCACCTGGACGTCCCAGGGCCTGCTGCCGTTCCTCTGCGTCTTCCACACGGCGACGCTGCTGCCCTCCGGGCAGGTGCTGGTGACGGGCGGCTCCACGGGCGGCCAGCCCTACCTGGACCGCGCCGCGCTCTACAGCCCGGCCACCGGCGCCTGGACGGAGACGGCGACGATGGCCACGCGCCGCATCAGCCACGCCGCCGCGCTGCTGACGTCGGGAGACGTGCTCGTGCTGGGCGGCGTGCCCCAGGCCGGCTCGCGCAATGCGTCCGCGGAGCGCTACCGTCCGGCCGTCCTTCCGTGGAGCCCGGCCGCGAGCCTCGTCACCGCGCGCTCGCAGCTCAGCACCACCCGGCTGAACACGGGCGACGTGCTGGTGGCGGGCGGTGCGTCCTCGGCGGGCGGCGCGCTGTCCAGCGCGGTGCTGTACGACGAGGCGACGAACACCTGGCGGGACACCACCGCGCTGGGCACCGCGCGCTTCCTGCACTCCGCCACGCCGTTGAATGACGGCCGGGTGCTGGTGAGCGGCGGGCAGCGGGACGCCTCCACCTGGCTGTCCGCCACGGAGGTGTACGCGCCCGCCACGGGGACCTGGACGCCGGTGGGGGACCTGGGGACGGGGCGGGCCCGCCACACCGCGACGCTGCTGGCTTCCGGCAAGGTGCTGGTGACGGGCGGCGCGTCGGGCGCGAGCACGTCCGCCACGCTCGCCAGCGCGGAGCTGTTCAATCCGGCCACCGGCACCTGGAGCCCCACGGGCGCCATGGGACACGCGCGCACGTACCACGCGGCGGTGCCGCTGCTTTCGGGCGAGGTGCTGGTGATGGGCGGCAGCTCCACCGGTGCGGACCCCATCACCGCGAGCGCGGAGCTGTTCAACCCGGCCACGGGGACGTGGCGGCCCACGGGGTCCATGGCGGTGGCGCGCTATGGCCACATCGCGGTGCCGCTGGGCAATGGCAGCCAGGTGCTGGTGGCGGGCGGCTGGGGCGTGGATGGACCGCTGCGCTCCGCGGAGCTGTACGACATGGCGCGCGGCACCTGGAGGACCGTGGCGCCGATGAGCCTGCCGCGCTACCTGCCGCACGCCACGGTGCTGCCCTCGGGCCGCGTGCTGGTGGTGACGGGGGAGGGCGGCTCCGGGCTGGGCGTGCTCGACTCCGCGGAGGTGTACGACGTCGCGATGAACGCGTGGACGGTCGCGGGCACCCTGTCCACGCGCAACACGCACCACGGGCTGGCCCTGCTGCCCTCGGGCCGCGTGCTCGTCGCGGGCGGCAGCGGAAGCGGCGGCGCGCGCGTGGGCGTCGACGTGTACTCACCGGCGCCTTGAGTCCCTGAGCCGGCGACTGGCACGGGGCGGGCGCACTGCCTGCCCCGGGTCGTTCCCGCTTCAGGCCCCCGCGTGCGGCGCTTCGTGCGCCGTGTCCTCGCGGGCGTAGTACGCGAGGCATTCCTCCTCACGCCCGCGCACCACGCGTCTGCCATTGAGCGGCCCTACGTGGGAGGTCACCACCGTGTACTGGCCCTCGACGTCGTCCTGGTCGTAATAGAGGACCACCCAGTCATCCGTGGCGTTCTGCTGGTGCGCCAGCGCCGTGTTGGAGAACAGCGCGCGAAAGTTCCAGTCGTTGACGTGCTCGCGCATCACCGGCAGCCAGGCCTCACCGGACGGGTTGAAGCGCTTGGGCGCGATGCGCTTCAGCTCCCCGGCCTCCGCCCGGCGCCGGTAGTCCGCGTCCACCTTCAGGAGCAGCGCCACCGAAGGCCGGGGCCCGTCCTCTCCGCCATGGGAGCGCGCCCGCTCGCGCTCCCGCCGGTTGCGTCCCAGCCGCGCCGCCAGCACCTCGCGCACCTGCTCCGCGCGCCGGGGCCCGAAGCCCTCCACCCGCTCCAGCCGCCCGTCGTGCGAGGCCAGCTCCAGCGCCTCCAGCGTGGTGATGCCCAGCTCCTCGTGGATGCGCTTCGCCAGCTCCGGCCCGATGCCGGGCACGCTGGCAAGCAGGCCCTCGGGGGACGACTCACCCTCCAGCCGCTGGAGCAGCTCCATGTGCCCGGTGCGCACCAGCTCCGCGACGGCCGCCGCGATGCTCTTGCCCACGCCGGGCAGCTCCTTCAGGCCCGCCTCGCCCTTCTCCGCCAGCACCTGCGCCACGGAGTCCGGCCAGGTCGCGATGGTGGCCGCCGCCTTGCGGTAGGCCCCCACCCGGAAGGGCATCGCGTCCTGCGTGTCCAGCAGGTCCGCCACCCGCTCCAGCGTGTCCGCGATGTCGATGTTGCTCTTCCATTCGACGCCCATGGTACCTGGAAGGTAGGGACTCCCACGGAGGACGGCCACCCCGTGAGCCGCCCCCCGCGCACCCTCAGGCCGGAGCGGACGCCACCACCGCGTCCGCTTCGATTTCCACCAGCATCCGCGGGTCGATGAGCGCCTTCACCTCCACCATGGAGGTGGCGGGGCGGATGGCCGCGAACACCTCACCGTGCGCGCGGCCAATCTCCTCCCAGCGCGAGATGTCGGTGACGTACATGCGCGTGCGCACCACGTCCTCCACCCGGGCGCCCACCGCCTCCAGCGCGGCGCGGATGTTGGCGAGCGCCTGGGCCGCCTGCCGGTAGGCGTCCCCCTCACCGACAAGCTGGCCGTCCGCGTCCGTGGCGGTGGTACCGGAGACGGACACGAAGGCGCCCGCGCGCACCGCCCGCGAGTAGCCCACGCGGGGCTCCCAGGGGGTACCCGTGGCATGGAGGATGCGCTGCATGGCGTGGCTCCGGTGTGGGCGGGAAGGAGGGGTGCCCCGGAGGGCCGGAGCCCGGCCGGACCTCCAGGCGCTGCTTGCGAAGCTGCAAGGAACGACCGCCCGTGATAGTTGCCCTCGGATCATGGCCAACGAGCTCGAGAGGGAGGTCGCCCGGCGACGGACCTTCGCCATCATCTCCCACCCCGACGCGGGAAAGACAACCCTGACGGAGAAGCTGCTGCTCTACGGCGGCGCCATCCACCTGGCCGGCAGCGTGAAGGCCAAGCGGGCGCGGCGGCACGCGACCAGCGACTGGATGGAGCTGGAGAAGGAGCGCGGCATCTCCGTGACGTCCTCCGTGCTCCAGTTCGTCTACCGCGACCACGCGGTCAACCTGCTGGACACCCCGGGCCACCAGGACTTCTCCGAGGACACCTACCGCACGCTCTCCGCGGCGGACGCGGCGGTGATGCTCATTGACGCGGCGAAGGGCGTCGAGCCGCAGACGAAGAAGCTCTTCAAGGTCTGCCGCATGCGCGGCATCCCCATCTTCACCTTCGTCAACAAGCTGGACCGCTACGGCCGCGAGCCGCTGGAGCTGATGAACGAGCTGGAGCAGGTGCTCGGCATCCGCTCGTACCCCATGAACTGGCCCATCGGCATGGGGCCGGAGTTCCGGGGCGTCTACGACCGGCAGGCGCGCGTGGTGCACGTGTTCTCCGCGGAGGGCTCGCACGGCGAGTCGGAGGTGTCGGAGCGCTCGGTGTCCATCGACTCGGAGGAGATCAAGTCGGTGCTCACGGACGCGGAGCTGGCGAAGCTCCACGAGGACATCGAGCTGCTCGACATCGGCGGTGACGCCTTCACGCGGGAGAAGTCCGACGCGGGGCAGCTGACGCCCATGTTCTTTGGCAGCGCGATGACGAACTTCGGCGTGCGGCCCTTCCTGGACGCGTTCCTGGACCTGGCGCCCGCGCCCACGGCGCGCCCCACCACGCAGGGCCCGCGCGAGCCGACGAACCCCAAGTTCGCGGGCTTCGTCTTCAAGATTCAAGCGAACATGGACCCCGCGCACCGCGACCGCATCGCGTTCATGCGCGTGGTGTCTGGCCGCTACGTCAAGGGCATGAACGCGTTCCACTCGCGCCTGGGCAAGGAGGTGCGGCTCGCGAAGCCCAGCCAGTTCATGGCCGCGGAGCGCACGTCCATTGAAGACGCGTGGCCGGGGGACGTCATCGGCCTGTTCGACCCGGGGCAGTACCGCATCGGCGACTCGCTGGCGGAAGGCAACCAGGAGGTGCTCTTCGAGGGCGTGCCGCGCTTCAGCCCGGAGTTCTTCGCGGTGGTGCGCTCGAAGGACCCGCTGCGCCGCAAGCAGATGGAGAAGGGCCTGGAGCAGCTGTCCGAAGAGGGCACGGTGCAGATCTTCCAGCAGCTGGCCATGGGCATGAAGGACCCCATCGTCGGCGTGGTGGGCGCGCTCCAGTTCGAAGTGCTCCAGTACCGCCTGGAGCATGAGTACGGCGCGAAGATCGCCCTGGACCGGCTGCCCTTCAGCCACGCCCGCTGGGTGGTGGGGCAGAACTTCGACCCGAAGTCGTTCGACTGGGAAGGCAACCGCCAGACGGTGCAGGACCGCGACGGGCTGCCCCTGGTGCTCTTCCGCGACGACTGGGCGCTCCAGCACGCCGAGGAGAAGCACCCGGAGCTGAAGTTCCTGTCGGAGGCCCCCCTCCTGCGTCAGTCCGCGTCGGCCGCGACCGGAAGCTAGAGAGAAGGAAACCGTCCATGGCCGCGGAAGCGCCCGCCGTCCCGTCCCCCGTCTCCCCGGGGGGCGGTGCTCCGTCCGTCCCCGCCCCCCAGGCGTCCCCTCCCGCCCCCTCGCGGCGGGCCGTCCCGTCGTCCCGGCTCGCGCTCGTCGCGCTGGCGGCGATGCTCGCGCTGTGGCCCGCGTTCAAGCTGTACCTGGGGCCCGCGAACGAGCTGCGCGTGCGCTTCCCCGCCGCGGGCTGGCCCCTGGCGGGCGAGGTGTCCTTCACGGTGGAGAAGGACGCGCCGCCGGTGGCGCGTCCGCTCACGCCGGCGGAGGTCGAGCAGGTGCTGGGCGACGGCATCCCGGAGGGACAGCAGGAGGTGCGCGTCCAGCTGCCCCGGGACGCGCGCTCCGCGGAGGTGACGCTGCGGCCGCTGGCCGACCTCACCGTGGAGCAGGTGACGTGGTTCCCGCTGCGCGGGGCCGTGGTGAGCGGCCCCGGCGTGCGCGCGCTGCCCTTCGAACAGCGCGCCAACCCGGATGGCTCCCGCACGGTGAGCGTGGCGCGGCTGCGGCCCGGCTTCTGGAACGTGGACGTGGCGGACGTGCTCTTCGCCGTGACGGTGTGGGCCCTCTTCTGGCTCGTGCTGGAGGCGCGCTGGGGGCAGGGGAGGGCGGCGGCGTTCGCGCGGCGGCAGTCCGGCTGGGCGCGCTACGCGCTGCTGCCGCTGCTGTCCTGGGGCGCGTGGTGGCTCATCTTCTTCCCGGGGATCATCTCGTATGATCCGCTGGTGCAGTGGGAGCAGCTCCAGACGGGCCGTCTGGAGGACTGGCACCCGGCGTTCCACACCTTCTGGCTGTGGGTGGTGGGGTGGCCGTTCGGCTCGCTGGCGCCCGTGGGCGCGCTCCAGGCGGTGCTGTTCGCGACGGTGCTGGGCAAGGTGCTGGAGGAGCTGGGGCACTGGCGGGTGCCCGCGTGGGCGCGGTGGGGCGTGGTGGCGTGGGTCACCCTGTCGCCCGCGGTGGGCAGCAACGTCATCGCGGCGTGGAAGGACGCGCCGTTCACGCTGATGTGCCTGGCGGTGATGCTGCTGGTGCTGCGGGCGGAGCGCCGGGAGGGCTTGCGCGTGGCGGACGCGGCGTGGCTGGGCGCGTGCCTCGCGTGCATCACGCTCTTGCGCCACAACGGGCCGGCCCTGAGCGTGCCCATCCTCCTGGCCTGCCTGTGGCGTTACGGGGACCGGCGCGCGCGCGGCACGATGGTGTCCGTGATGGCGCTGCTCACGTTCATGGTGCGCGGCCCCGGCTACGCGCTGGCGGACGTGGAGCCCGCGCCGCCGGTGCTCAAGCAGGTGCTGCTCGTGCACCGGCTGGGCGCCGTGTCGAAGGACCCCCAGCTGCCGCCCGAGGACGCCCGCGTGCTCGAGGAGCTGATGCCGCTGGAGCAGTGGCGCAAGCGCTACGCCTGCCTCTCCGTGGGGCCGCTCGTCTTCGGCTCGCCCCTGCAGCGCGAGATGCTGGCGGGGCGCACGCTGGAGCTGGCGGACATCGCGTGGCGCTACGCGAAGCGCCACCCGGAGCAGCTGTGGGAGCAGCAGGTGTGCGTCACGCGCTACGTCTGGGCGCCCGAGGGGGACCTCTACATCGGGCCCTTCAACGGCGGCGGCAACACCGTGGACCCGAACCGGGTGGGCGTCCGTCCCCACTCGTGGTTCACCCCGGCACAGAACTTCTACGAGCACGTCATCTTCGACTCGTACGGCAAGCACGGCCTGCTGCGCACCCTGGTGTGGCAGCCCTCGTCGTCGCTGTACGCGTTCGTGCTGGGGCTGGTCGTGGTGCTCTGGCGGCAGCGCAGCCTGGGCGCGCTGCTGGCGGTGATGACCGCGGTGCTCAACACGCTCTCGTGGCTGCTGCTGTCGCCGAACCCGGACCTGCGCTTCCTCTTCCCCACGGTGCTGCTGGCCCCGCTGCTGCTCGCGCTCGCGCTGGCGCCCCGGCCGCGGCGCAAGAGCGAGGCGCAAGCGTAGGGCGGGGCCTCCCGCGGCCTACTTGTGCGGCACCACCGTGCCGCCGCGGAAGGCGGAGTCGCGCAGCACCAGGCCTTCCTTGAAGAGGCGCGCGGCGCGGTTGCCGACGAAGAAGTCCTTGGGGTCGCCCCGGCGGAAGGTCTTCTTCACGAACTCCTCCACCTCCATGTACAGGCGGCGGAACTTGTCCGGGGCCGCGTCGCGGCGGCCCGTCTGGGACGTCACCTCCAGCTCCACCCACATCTTCCCGCTGAGCAGCTCGCCCTCCTCGTTGCGGCGCGAGCGCTCAATGAAGATGACGGGCGAGCGCACCTCGTCGATGCGCCAGAAGCCCTTGTCCGGGCCGCGCTTCACCTTGTCCACCATGGCGGGGCCAATCTCGCTGGCCACCAGGTAGAGGTCCTCCTCCGGCAGGCGCGGGATGTTGTCCGGGGTGGCCCGGAAGGGCACCCAGTCCGGGGGCACGCGCCGGGGGTAGACCTCCAGGACGTGGCGCTCCAGGAAGCGGAAGAAGGCGACCTCGTCGTCGGGTGCCATGAAGAATTGGAGGATGTTGGCCATCGCGGGCGACCTCATACCCTGGAAGCACGCTAGAAACACAGCCATGGACACCTGGCTGCGCTCGCGGATGCACGAGCTGAACGACCTGAACAGCGTCATCAACCTGGCTTCCTGGGACCGGGAGGTCTACCTGCCCTCCAAGGCGGCCTCCGCCCGCGCCCAGCAGCTGGCCACCGTCCAGGCCCTCCACCACGAGCGGCTGGTGGACCCCCGCCTGGGCGAGGCCCTGGCCCGCGCCGCGGAGGGAGGCCCGGACTTCGAGGCCCTCACGCCCGACGAGCGCGCCATGGTGCGCGTCCTCACCCGCGAGCGCGACCGCGCGGTGCGCCTGCCCGCCCGCCTGGTGACCGCGCTGGCGGAGGCGCAGGGGGAGGGCCTCCAGGCCTGGCGCGAGGCGCGCACGACGAAGCGCTTCGAGCGCTTCCAGCCCGCGCTGGAGGCGCTGCTCGCGCTGCGGCGTGAGCAGGCGGACGCGCAGGGCCACGACGGCGAGCGCTACGACGCGCTGCTGGAGGGCTTCGAGCCCGGCATGCGCGTGAAGCGCCTCACGCCGGTGCTCACCGCGCTGCGCGGCTCGCTCATCCCCATGGTGGCCGCGCTGGGCGAGCAGAAGCGCGCCTTCCCCGCGTTCCTCTCCGGCCGCGCCTACGACACCGGCAAGCAGTGGCAGTTCACGATGCGGCTCTTGAAGGCCGTGGGCTTCGACCTGGAGGCGGGCCGCCAGGACGTCAGCATCCACCCCTTCACCAACAGCGTGCACGCGCAGGACGTGCGCCTCACCACGCGCCTGGACGCGGCGTGGCCGCCCGCGGCCCTCTTCGGCACGCTCCACGAGGCGGGCCACGGCCTGTACGAGCAGGGCTTCTCCCCGGAGCACCACCGCACGCCGCTCGCGTCGGTGCCCTCCATGGGCCTGCACGAGTCCCAGTCCCGCCTCTGGGAGAACCTGGTGGGCCGCGGCCGCGCCTTCTGGGTGCACCACTTCCCCGCGCTGAAGGAGGCCTTCCCGGAGGCGCTCGCGGACGTGGAGCTGGACGGCTTCCACGCGGGCATCAACCACGTGGTGCCGTCGCTCATCCGCGTGGAGGCGGACGAAGTCACGTACAACCTGCACATCGCCCTGCGCTACGAGCTGGAGCTGGCGATGCTGCGCGACGAGCTGCCCGTGTCGGAGCTGCCGTCCGCGTGGAACGAGCGCATGCGGCGCTACCTGGGGATGACGCCCCCGGACGACACCCAGGGCGTGCTCCAGGACATCCACTGGGCCTGGGGAGAGCTGGGCTACTTCCCCACGTACTCGCTGGGCAACCTCTACGCGGCCTCGCTGTACGCCGCCGCGAACCGGGCGCTGCCGTCGCTGGAGGCGGACCTCGCCCGGGGGGACACGGCGCCGCTGCTGGGCTGGCTGCGCGCGAACCTGCACGCGCAGGGCTTCCGGCTGCCCGCGGAGGAGCGCGTGCGCGCCATCACCGGCGAGGGGCTCACGGACCGGGACTTCCTGGCGTACCTGCGCGCGAAGTACGGCGCGCTGTACGGCATCAAGCTCTAGCGGGCTTCAGGCTCGCTTCAGGCCGCGAACACCAGCGGGCGGCACGCGCGCGCCAGGTGCAGCGCGTCCCGCGCGAGCGCGTGCGAGGCCGGGTCCTGCGCCTCCAGCCACGCGGCACGGGCCACCTGGCTGCCCAGCTCGAAGCACAGGCTGGCGGTGCGGCGCGACAGCCGGCTCTCCTTCTGGAGCGCGCGCACGTTGAGCTCGCACAGCTCCGCGCACTGGCGCAAGAGGCGCACCGCGTCGTCATCCGCCGCGAAGCCCTGCGCCACCAGGCGCGCCATGCCCGCCTCGCAGGCCGTCTGGCACTGCAGGCTCGCGGCGATGCACCGGGAGACCTCTGTCCGCGCCCCGCCTGTCCTGGCTCCCAGCATGACCACGCCCTCCCTGTGTGCGGCGTCAAAGGTACGCACGCACGCGGTTCTCGCAACCGGCACCGGAGCCGCAGATGGCGCTTGAACACCTGCGTTCCGGGGTCATGGACAGCGAGCCGACAAGGGATGCACAAGGCCCGCGCACGATTCAGCCGAAGCGTACCCCAGTTGCCTTTGCGTCGCGGGCGAACGTCAGCTTCCCAGCACCGGAAACGGCTTGAGCAGCGTGACGAGCTTGTCGCCGTACAGCTTGATCCGCTTTTCCCCGAAGTAGGGCACCTGCGACAACGCCTCCACGTCCGCGGGCGGCTTCGACGCCAGCGCGTCCATGAGCGGATTGGTGAGCACCACGCTGGGCGTCACCTTGCGCAGGGTGGCCTGTTCGACACGGAAGGCCTTGAGCGCGTCCTCGCGCTTGCGCCGGTGGGGGTCGCGCGGACCCTTGGGCTCCTTGTCCAGGTCCAGCTCGCCCCGGGTGGCCTTCTGCTGGAGGTCGCGGATGAGGGCGAGGATGGCGTCGCCGTGCGCGCGCACCACCGCGCCCCGCACGCCGGCCGCGCGCGCCAGGTCCTTGTGCGTGTCCGGCTGCTTCAGGGCCAGGTCGGTGATGGCCATGTTGGACAGCATGCGGCCCATGGGCACGTTGTCCTTCTCCGCCCACTCCAGCCGCAGCTTGTGCAGCCCCTGCGCGATGGCGTGCGCGAGCGCGTACTGCACCGGGGACAGGCCGCTGCGCGACAGCTTGGGCTTGTACTCGGCGCCCACCTCCGGCCGGGCCTCGGCCTCCGCGCACATGCGCTCGCAGTCCAGCAGCACCTCCTCCAGGATGTCCGCCTCGCGGCACGCGCCCTTCACCTGGCGGCCCAGCTCGCAGAGGTAGCGCACGTCGTTGGCGATGTAGTCCCGCATGCCCGGGGGCAGGGGACGCAGGGAGAAGTCGGACTGCTGGTGCTCCTTCGGCAGCTCCACGCCCAGCCGCTCACGCGCCAGGTCCGCCAGGCCCACCTTGGGCCACCCCAGGAGCGTCACGGCGCGGTGCGTGTCGAAGAGGCCGCGCACGCGCACGCCCGCTTCCGCGAGGAACTGCAGGTCGCCCTGGGCGGCGTGGAAGTACTTCGTGCGCCCGGGGTCCTCCATCATGGGGGAGAGCAGGCGTGGATCCACGCCCGGCTGGAGCGTGTCGAAGAGGAAGATGTCCGTGTCGGTGCCCAGCTGGAGGAAGCACAGGCGGGCCCGGAAGGCGTGCATGGCGTCCGCCTCCAGGTCCACCGCCACTTCCGGCGCGGCCTCCAGCACCCGCGTGGCGGCCTCCTCGCCCGCGCGGTCCACCACATCCACGGCTCCCTGAGGAAAGGTCGGCATCGCGGGGAGCAGGCTAGCGGACCGGCCCGCCCCTTTGACGTGTTTTTTCCCGAACCGCCGCTAGGATGGCCCCGCCGATGAACGACGCCCAACGTCTTGAAAAGAGCCTGCTTGGCCACATGGGCCGGGCCATCGCGGACTTCCGCCTCATCGAGGCCGGGGACCGCATCATGGTGGGCGTGTCGGGAGGCAAGGACTCCTACACGATGCTCCACCTGCTGCGGGAGCTGCAGCGGCGGGCCCCCGTGAAGTTCGACCTGCTGGCGGTGAACCTGGACCAGGGCCACCCGGGCTTCCCGGGCCACGTCCTGGAGGGCTACTTCCAGAAGGAAGGCTACGCCTACAAGATGCTGAAGGAGGACACCTACAGCATCGTCCTGGAGAAGACCCCGCCCGGGAAGACGCAGTGCTCGGTGTGCTCGCGCCTGCGCCGGGGCATCCTCTACAACGCCGCCGTGCACCTGGGCTGCAACAAGATCGCCCTGGGCCACCACCGCGACGACCTCATCCACACGATGCTCCTGAACATGTTCTTCGCCGGGAGCCTCAAGGCGATGCCGCCGCTCTTGAAGAGCGACGACGGCCGCAACGTGGTCATCCGGCCGCTGTGCTACGCGCCGGAGAAGGAGATCATCCAGTTCGCGGAGGCGAAGCAGTTCCCCCTCATCCCCTGCGACCTGTGCGGGTCGCAGGAGAACCTGCAGCGCAAGCGGATGCAGAAGCTGGTGGAGGACCTGGGCAAGGAGATCCCCAACGTCCGCCAGAGCCTGCTCAACGCGATGTCGAACGTGCGCCCCACGCACCTCTTGGACAAGACGCTGAACCCGGACCCGCTGAACGCGACGGAAGACGGGCCCGCGGTCACCCCCCCCACCCCCGACACGCAAGGGAGCGCCAGTCCATGGCTCGAGAGCAGGCAGTAAAGGCGCGCAAGGAGCGCAACGCGGCGCTGGTGGAGGCCATGTTGCTGGCCGCCATGGCGGACGGCAGCGTGTCCCAGCGTGAGATGCAGACGCTGCTGGCCCGCGTGCTGGAGCGCCCGGAGTTCGAGGGCACGCAGTCCGGCGAGCTGAACCTGCTGGTGGAGTCCAGCGCGGTGCGGCTGTCGGAGGCGCGCAACCTGGAGGAGGTGCTCGCCTCGCTGCGGCGGCGGCTGCCGGACCACAAGAACCGGATGCTGGCCTTCGGGCTGGCGGCGGCGGTGGCGCTGGCGGACCAGCGGGCCACGCGCTCGGAGCTGGGGCTGCTCAAGACGTTCCAGGCGGCCCTGGGCATCTCCGAGGACGAGGTCGCGCAGATCATCGACGTCATCGAGCAGGGGGGCAGCCTGTCGGAGGCGCTGGGCGAGCCCCTGGAGCGGCTGTTCGCGGAGGTGATGGTGCTGGTGCTGGCGGCGGACGGCCAGCTCAAGGAGGCGGAGGCCCGCGCGATGGTGGAGAGCTTCGCGGCGGATCCCCTCTTCCAGAACGTGAGCCCGGAGCGGGCGCAGGGCTTCGTCAGCGAGTCGGTGGCGGCGCTAGCGTCGGACGGGCTGCCCCAGCGGCTCCATGTCCTGGCGCACGGGCTGGCCACGCACTCGCAGCGCGTCAAGGCGTACCAGCTGGCCACCAAGATCGCCCATGCGTCCGGGCGGACGAGCACCGCGGAGCAGCGCATCCTGGATCTGCTCCAGGCGACGTTCGGCCTGGCAGACGATGAAGTGGCGCGGTTGGACCAGCAGGGGTAAGCAGGGAGGCGCATGACCCCGCACGTCCCCTCCGGTTCGCGGCACTCCTTCCGTTTCGGCCTGCCGCCGTCCTTGGGCAGTGAGACGGCGCGCGAGCGTGCGGAACGGCTCGCGTCGTTCCTGCAGCGCGCGCTGGGCAAGCTGGTGGAGGTGAACGTCGCCACCAGCTACGAGACCCTGGCCAAGGACCTCCTGTCAGGGCGCGCGGACGCGGCCTGGGCGCCGCCCTTCGTGTGCGCGCGCATGGAGGCCATGGGCGTGCGGGTGCTGGCGCGCGGGGTGCGCCGGGGCATGTCCAGCTACCG
The DNA here is from genome assembly GCF_042231735.1 of Corallococcus exercitus. GTDB lineage: Bacteria > Myxococcota > Myxococcia > Myxococcales > Myxococcaceae > Corallococcus > Corallococcus exercitus_B. The sequence goes on along the minus strand of NZ_CP102577.1, from coordinate 4,961,360 downwards.
CTCCGCGCTGGTGGGGCGGGCGGGCTCCGGGCTGACGCTGGAGAAGCTGAAGGGCTCCACGGCGGCGTGGGTGGACCGCGATTCGGTGGCGGGCTACCTCCTGCCCAGCGCCTTCTTGAAGACGCAGGGGCTGGAGCCCTCGCGGGTGTTCGTGGCGCAGCAGTTCACGGGCTCGTACCAGGGCGCGCTGGAGGCGGTGCTGGAGGGCAGGGCGCAGGTGACGAGCGTCTTCTGTCCGCCCGCTTCCACGGGCCTCACGTTCACCACGGGCGTGGAGGACGTGCTGGGGCCGGGGATGGGCTCGAAGTTCGAGCTCCTGGCGTACACGGACGAGGCCCCCAATGACGGCGTGCCGGTGGCGATGGGGCTGCCCGCGCCGCTGGTGACGGCGCTGGAGACGGCGCTGCTGGGCTTGCCGTCCACGCCGGACGGGCAGGCGCTCATGCGGGACATCTTCAACGCGGAGCGGTTCGAGGTGGCGCCCCGCATGGGCTACCGCGCGCTGTACCGCGTGGCCCTGGCCAGCCTGTAGGCCGCGAGGCCCGCGTTGCTCGCAGGGCCTGGGGCACGCGCTTCGAGGAGAGCCCGAGGCGGCCTGTCGCGGTGCTTCTCGGGTCTACTTGTCGGAGTCGGAACCGCCGCGCGGGGGGCGCCGGGCGGAGGAGACGGAGCCCTCGGTGGGGCGCGCCGTCTTCGCGGGCACCTTGCCTCCGACGGAGTCCTCCGGTGCGCGCACGGCCTTCGCGGCGGAGCGGCTGCCGGTCGTGTCCGCGGAGGACTTCACGGCCTTCGCGGCGGGACGGCTGTCGGCGTCCTCCGGTCCGCGCACGGTCTTGCCCGCGGCACGGCCTCCGGTGGAGCCCTCCGGCGCGCGTGACGGCTTCGCGGCGTCCTCGCGCACGGCGCTGAACTTCGCGGTGGATGAACGGCCGGCCTCCGCATCGGCGCGAACGGCCTCATGCCTCGCGGTGGAGGACCGGGCGCCTTCCGCGCGCACGGCCTCGTGCTTCGCGGTGGACTGGCCCGCCTCCTCGTCGCTCAGGGGACGGGTGTCCGCGAGGCTCACGCCGGTGTTCTCCCGCGTCCTCACGGGCCGGGCATCCGGACGGCTCAGGCCGGACGTCTCCCTCGTGCGCGGCGGCCGCCCCACGCCGGAGTCCTCCGGCGACGCGGCGGCCTTCGTCGACGACTGGCTCACCGACGGCTCCGGCGCACGGGGCGGCGTCTTCGCCGGAGCCGGTTGCGCCTTGCTCGCGGACGGCGTCGTCCCGGCGGCCGGTGCCTTCGCGGAGGCCGCGCTGCCCGGCCGGGCCATCAGGCGCGGGTCGAAGTAGATCATCGTCGGCTCGGCCGCGAAGCGCTCCTCCTCCAGCTCGTCCGCGTAGACGTCCCGCATGAACGCCGCCAGGTGCGCGCTGGTGCCGTGCAGCTTCTCCTGCTGGAGGAACTCCTCCAGCGCCAGCTGCAGCTCGCCCGCCGTGGTGAACCGGTCGTCGCGCTTGCGCGCCAGCGCCTTGAAGACGATGGGGTCCAACGACTTCGGAATCCCCGGCACCGCCTCCGAGGGGGGAACGATCTTGTGCCCCACGACGGCCTTGAGCGTGGCCATCTCCGTCTCGCGCTTGAACAGGCGGCCGCCGGTCAGGAGCTCGTAGAACACCGTCCCCAGCCCGAACACGTCCGAGCGCGCATCCAGCGGCTCGCCCCGCGCCTGCTCCGGGGACATGTACGCGTGCTTGCCCTTGATGGTGCCCACCACCGTCTGCGACAGCTTCCCCTGCGCCTTCGCCACCCCGAAGTCGATGAGCTTCACGCCGCCGTTGAAGCCCACCAGCACGTTCTGCGGCGACACGTCCCGGTGGATGAGCGACAGCTTCCGGCCGGACGGACTGCGCGCGTTGTGGGCCGCGTCCAGCCCCGCCGCCGCCTCCGCGATGATCCGGCAGCGCAGGCCCAGCGGGAAGCCGCCCGGGTGCGCCGACGCGCGCGGCACCAGCGACCCCAAGGGCTCGCCGTGCACGTACTCCATCGCGATGTAGTACTGCCCGTCCACGTCCCCCATCTCGTAGATCTGCGCGATGTTGGGGTGGTTGAGCAGCGCAGCGATGCGCGCCTCGTCCAGGAACATCTGGAGGAACTCGTCGTCCTCCGACAGGTGGGGCAACAGCCGCTTCACCACCAGCAGCTTCTGGAAGCCCACCGGCCCCTTCTGCCGGGCCAGATAGACGGCCCCCATGCCGCCGGTGGCCAGCTTGCGCAGCAATTCATAGCGGCCGAACGTTTCCACTCCGGCCGTGACGATAGCCGCGTCAGCGCGGATCTCAAAAGCCCGAGCACCCCCAAAAACGCGAACCGGGCCGGCCCCCCTTGGGAACCGGCCCGGCCGCGCTGCGTCACGACTCCGTACCGGCCGCGGCCCCTGCTACGGAGTGGGGGCGCAGACGCTGCGGTAGCGGATCTCCACGGACTGGCCCGGGGTGGGCACGGAGCCCTGGGCGAAGATGACCGCGTTGCGGCCCGCGTCGTAGGTCCACTGGTCCGCACCCAGGGTGCGGCCGTTCACGCGCACGCTCATCTCCTGCGTGCCGTCCGGCGTCGCGGTGAGGTGGAAGTCCGCCTGCGGCTCACCGGCCTGCTGGATGATGGGGTCCAGGAACCCGCGGTAGTCGCCCTCGCAGACGGAGCCCACCGTGCCGCCCGTGCCCCTGGCCACCGCGGCGAAGCGGGGCGCGCTGCTGCTCGCGGTGGAGCAGGCGCCGTTGGGGATGAGCGCGTGCAGGTTGCTGCGCTGGGACATGCCCGTGCCCTTCAGCGTCTGGAGGAACTGGATGTAGCTGTCGGGCTCGAAGCCGGAGTGGTCGTCCTCGTCCGCCAGCACCACCACCGCCATGCGGGCCGCGGCGCGGACGAAGCCCAGGTTGCCGTCGTTGGGCTGCGGCGTGCGGACGTCGTCGGCCTGCTCGGACAGCGGGGCGGACAGGGCCTGGCGCGTCGTCTCCAGGCCCTGCACCAGGTTGTGGCAGAGGCCCACGCCCAGGTTGGACTGGATGGTGGCCGCCGCGTTGGCGCTGTTGCCGGACACCACGCGGGCGCGGCTGCCGTCCACCGGGAAGAGCCGGCCGGCCTCACCGCCGTTGGCGCCGCCGCCGCACAGCCCCTGGCGCTGCACCAGGCCCGTGCTGGTGACGCCCACGCGCACGTCCACGTTCAGCTCCCTGGCGCGCTGCAGCCAGCCGGGAATCGCGTTGCGCAGGCGCTGCTGGTAGGTGTCCATGGTGGTGGTGTTGGAGACCACGAAGAGCACGTCCAGCTGGCTGTCGGTGCCCTGCGTGAAGCGGTCCACCTGGATGCCCTCGTGGTTGGTCTCCGCGAGCAGCGGCACGAGGAAGCGGTTCGCCTCCGTGTCCGTCTGGAAGTACAGCGGGCTGTAGTGCTGGCCCAGCACGTTGCGGGCGTAGTCCACCTCCATCTCGAAGCCCTCGCCGGGCTGGAGCGTGATGGGCGCCGTCACCGGCGTCATCAGGGAGAACTGCTTCGACGTGCCGTTGCCGATGGTGGCGTCCGCCACGGTGAGCGGCTCGCTGCAGCGGTTGGACAGGAACGTCTTGCGCGGCTTCGCCGGGCAGTCGTAGCGGATGGGCCCGAAGTCCACGAAGGACGGCGTGGCCACGAGGCAGGACGGGTTGGACACCGCGTGGATGGGCAGCGTCACCGTGGGGTGGGCCGGGTTGTTGACGGTGAGCATCAGCTCGCCGTTGAACTCGCCGCCCGTGGTGGGCGCGCGGAAGGCAATCATGGAGCTGAAGGCCGTGTCGTAGAGCACCACGCCGCCAGTGATGGGACCGCCGGGCATGGAGAACACGCCGCCGCCGTCATTGGACAGGTGCACGTCCTTGATGGCGCACTCGGCCCGGCCCGGGTTGCGGAAGTAGAAGCCCAGCACCGCGCCGCGGCCCGGCACTACGTTGGCGAACTCCAGCTTCGGCTGCGGCAAGAGCTCGTACACGCAGGGGCCGGAGGTGCGGGCGCGGGCCGTCAGGGTGATGGCGCGCTCGGGCGTGAACAGGTCGTTGGACTGCACGTAGAGCGTCGCGGAGAAGGTGCCCTCGTTCTTGGGCTCGAAGTAGACCTTCAGCTCCAGCGCGTCGTTGCCCGGTTGAATCTGCAGGCCGTTGGCCTCCAGCGCGGGCCAGGTGCCGCCCTTCCAGGGGAAGTTCTGCGTGCCGCGCGTGGGCGTGCCCACGGCGAACTGGGCCGCGTCGCCGTCGGCGCGCACGCCGGTGAAGGTGAGGGGGCCGTTGCTGCCCGCGTTGGTGATGCGGATGACCTGCTCCAGCTTGCCGCCCACCGGCAGCTCGCCGAAGTCCAGCGCCACCGGCGCCACCGCCAGCGTGGGCCGGCCACCGCGCGCATCCAGCATCACGCGCGCCTCACGCGCCTTGTCGGACGCGTACGCCACCGTGAGGTTGCCCACGTTGGGGCCGGAGAAGCGCGCGGCGAACTCCATGCGCATCTCCACCACCTCGCCCGGCTGCACCGTGGAGCCCTCCGGCTTGGTCAGCGGCGAGAAGGCCCGGTCGCTGGTGGCCAGCGCGGAGATGGTCACCGGGCGCCAGGTGATGTTGCGCGCGCGGGTGAAGGACTCGGTGCGCTCGTGCACCGGGATCTCGTCGAAGGGCACGGGCGCCGGGTCGAACACGAAGGCGCTCGCCACGGAGTTGCCCTTCAAGTCCACGACGGACGGGGTGCACGTCTCGCAGGAGATGACCTCCAGCCGCGCGCCCATCTGCCCCAGCGAGCGGGGCAGGTACTTCGTCTTCACCACCTGGGTGCTGAGGGGCGGCACCGTGATGGTGTCCGGCGTGAACGGATCCGCCTGGTCGCCCGCCACCTTCAGCGTGAGCGGCAGGTCCACCGGGTTGGTGACGGTGACCTCCAGCGTGCGGTCGCTGTCCACCTCCAGCGTCTCGTAGTCCAGCACCGGCGGGTTCACGCCGATGCGCGTGGGCGTGCCCAGGCCCAGCACGGGCAGCTGCTGCAGCGCGCCCACGTTGGCGTCCGTCGTCACGCGCAAGGTCTCCTCCACGGGCCCCTCCTTCAGGGGGTGGAAGCGCACCTTGACGACATGCGACTCGCCCGGCGGCACGCGGCCGCCACCGTCCGTCAGCTCCACCTGGTACGACGGGTTGTTGCCAATCCCCAGCGCCTCCAGCGCGGAGAAGGGCACGTAGCCGACGTTGCGGATGCGGACCTCCTTCTCACGCCACTCGCCCACCGGCACCTCGCCGAAGTCGAGCGCGTCCACGTCCAGCACCGCCGTGGCCTGCACCCCGCGCGTCTGGTCCTCCTCGTGACACGCCATCGTCCCCGCCACCAACGACGCCAGCAGGACGAACCGACCCCTCCACCCCATCACCATTGTCCGCTCCCCACCCTTCCCCACCACACGCACACGGATGCCCGGGACACGTGATCCAACTCGGGCTCCCCCTAATCAAGACCCGTGCCGCCCGGGGCCGTCACGCCGCGGCCACCTGAATTCAGGGACTTGGCTCAAGCTTCAGCGGCCAAGTGAGCGCTGGAGGGAACCGGGTTGCCCTGGAGGGTGAAAGGTTTTTCCCGACCTTTTGCCAACCTTCACCCCCAACTTTTCAGGTCATGCAGATGACGCTTCGGCAGGGCTTCCGGCAATGAACGCCGCGATCGCGGCGGCGATGGCCGCCGGCTGCTCCAGGTGCACGTGGTGCCCGCCTTCGAAGGAGCGGGGCGGGGCGGCCAGCGTGCGCAGCGCGGCCAGCCGTGCCTCCAGCAGCTCCGGGGCGGGGGACAGCCCTTCGGTGCCGCGCAGGAGCTGCACGGGACAGGTGACGGCGGCCTCCAGCGCCAGCCACTGGGCCTCGTCGAAGCCCTGGCCGAAGCGGCGGCGGTGGCGCGGGTCGAAGGTGAAGGCGAAGTCGCCCTCCTGAGTCCGGCGCGTGCCGTGGCGCGCGAAGAGCAGCGCCGCGTCCGGGGAGAGGGTGGGGTTGGCCTGACGCAGGCGCTCCGCAGCGGCCTCCACCGTGGGGTAGCGCTTGCGGTTGGGCGGCCGGCGCGAGTCGTCCAGGAACCCGCGCAGCCGCTGCAGGGCGCCCGTGGCCGGGCCGCCGGAGGGGCCCAGGCTTTCAATGAGGGTCAGGCTGAGGACGCGCTCCGGGCGCGCGGCGGCGTACGCGAGCGCGACGATGCCGCCCAGCGAGTGCCCCACCAGGTGCACCGGGGGCAGGGCCAGCCCGTCCAGGGTGGCCTCCACGTCCAGCAGGTGGTCGCTGAAGTGATACGCGGCGCCGGGACCGGCGTGGCCGCTCTGGCCCATGCCGCGAAAGTCGAGCAGCACCGTGCGCCAGGCCTGGGGCAGGTGCTCGCAGAGCGGATCAAAGCTGTGGGAGTGGTCCAGCCAGCCATGCAGGAACAGCACGGCGGGGGCCCCCTGGGGGCCGCGCTGCCGCACGTGCAGCGGCAGCCCTTCGGCGTCGACGGTGAGGGATTCGAATGCGGCGGCGGGCACGGAGCCTCCTCGTGCCTTCACGCCTTACTCCGTCCCCCCGGGTACTGGCGACCCTAGACCAGGCTGCTGGACGCGGCCGGGCGCGGCGGGCCGCCGGTGTCCGGCTTGCCGAGCACCATGGCCAGCTGCCGGGCCTGGCTCTCCGTGGCGCAGCGGTACTCCTGGGCCTTGCCGTTGGGCCGGTCGATCCGAATCACCCAGACGTCATTCTCCTTGGTCACCACAGGCGCTTGGGACATGCATTCCCTCCGTGCCCGGCAAGAGAAGCATCCTTCGTGCCGACCCCGGGGATGGGCCCAAATGCCTGATTTCCGGCCGTCGCCGGAACCAGGCGGCTAGGCGGGTGACAAAATTCGTTCAGCGATGCGACAAATTTCGCGCGCCCGGGCCGCACTCCTTGCGTAGTCCCGCGGGGCAGCCCGGAGTCGTTGGGATGACAATCATTGCTCAGCCGGGTCCGGCCACTCCCAGGCGGAGCGGTAGCCGCCGTCCGTCTGGGTGCCCTCGATGAAGCGCGCGTAGAAGGGGTGGCTGCTGAGGGTGGCGGAGTCGCCCACGACGAACAGGTGCCGGCGGGCGCGGGTGAGGGCCACGTTCATGCGGCGCAGGTCGTTGAGGAAGCCCAGCTGCCCCTCGCTGTTGGAGCGGGTGAGGCTGACGAGGATGGCGTCCTTCTCCCGGCCCTGGAACGCGTCCACGGTGTCCACCTCCACCTCCGGGTGCACGGCCTCCAGCGCCTCGCGCAGGTGCCGGGCCTGGGCGCTGTATGGGGCGATGACGGCCACCTCGCGCGGGGACAGGCCCTTCGCCAGCAGCTCGCGCACGCGGGCGATGACGTAGGTGGCCTCGCCCGGGTTGAGGAGGCTGTGCGTGGTGGGCTCCACCTCTTCGTCGAAGCCCTTGCCCGCGGTGTCCAGGTAGAGCACGGGCGGGGCGTCCGCCTCCGCGCCGGGGCTGAGCACCTGCGCGAGCGTGCGGTCCGCCACGGACGGGTGGGCGCGCAGCTCCCCGCCGTACATCTCCTTCGAGGGGAAGGCCATGATGGCGGCGTTCATCCGGTACTGCTCGCGCAGCATGCGCTTCACGTCGTCGCCGTGGTCCTTCAGCAGGCGCTCGAAGAGGCTCGTGCCCAGGCCCGCCTTCGCGGCCTCCTGGGACAGCACGGTGGGCGGCAGCTGCTGCGGGTCTCCGGCGAGCACCACCTTGGGCGCGCGCAGGAAGCCCAGCAGGGCCAGCGGCTCGGTGGCCTGGGTGGCTTCGTCCAGGAGGGCGCGGTCGAACTCCTCGCCCGCGAGCACGCCGGAGCCCAGGCTCGCGAGCGTCACGCACACCACGTCCGCGCGGGCGAGCACGGCCTTCACGGCCTTCTTCTCCAGCTTGCGCGCCTCGTCCATCAGGTCCTTGGCTTCCGCCGTGGAGGAGCGGGCGTTGGAGAAGCGCTCGCGGCTGCGGCCCTGGCTGCGCTGGCGGCGCGCGTAGCCGAAGAGGTCGAAGGCCTCGTCGAACAGGTCGCGGCTGACGACGCGGTCCGGGTGCTCCTCCACCACGATGTCCAGCGTGTGCTCCTGGAGCCGGGCGGCGACGCGCGCGGGGTGGCCCACGCGCAAGGCGCGCAGGCCCTGCTCCAGGCACAGCTCCAAGAGGTGGTCCACGGCGGCGTTGCTGGCCGCGGTGCACAGGAGGCGCTCTCCGCGCGCGACGGCCTGGGCCGCGACCTCCGCCAGCACGGTGGACTTGCCGGTGCCGGGCGGGCCGTGGACCAGGAAGAAGTCCTCCGCGGCCAGGGCGCGCTTCGCGGCGTCCTGCTGCTCCGGGTTGAGCGGGCGGGTGGGGGTGAAGTCCTGGGTGTTGTCGAAGCGCGGGGGCTCGTTGCCCAGGAGCACCTCGCGCTTGTGCCGCTCCTGGCCCTTGTCCATCGCCTTCACGCGCTGGAGGCCCGCGCGCACGCGCTCATAGGTGACGTCGTTGGGGACGACGTCCAGGCGCAGCAGCCCTTCGGAGAGGTACGCGGGCGGCTCGCGGTCGAAGGCGAGCTGGATGCGGGTGGAGGTGGCGCGCGACACGAGCGCCTTCGCCGGCTCCTTCACCTCCGCGCGGCGGGGCAGCACCGCCACGAAGTCGCCGTTGGACAGGCGCGTGGGCAGCCTCCCCCGGTCCGCGCGGGCGAGCGTGAGGAGGATGCGGCCGCCCAGGCCCACCTCCTCCTCGACGGTCTCCAGGTCCAGCACGGACAGGCCCTGCTCCTCGCGCTCGCGCAGGGAGAGCCCCTGGGCCAACGCGGTCGTGCGGGCCTTCTCTGCCTCGCGCTCCTGGGCGAGGAGCGAGGCGAGCTTGTCGAAGAACGAGACGTCACGGGCCATGGCCCCGGGTCATGCCACCCCGGGGCGCCCGCCGTCACGGTCCGTGTGCGGGACTGTCCTGTCGTCCTACTGGCAGGAGTACGTGTACGAGGACGGCGTGCTCCAGGTGCCGTCCGGGTTGATGTTGCGCACGGTGTAGCCGCTCGCCGGGTAGGCCGTCCCCCAGCAGTCGCGGGCGCGCACGTCGTTGCGCAGGGCGACTCCCAGGTCCCAGTTGCCGCGGCGGCGCTGCTTCTCGTACGCGGCCACGCGGTCCACCGCCTCCACCCAGGTGGAGTCCCCCGCCAGCACGTCGCGGCGCTTCTCCAGGAACTTCTGGAGCCACGCGCTCTCCGTGATGCCGTTGTAGCCCACCACCGGCGCCACCTGGCCGCTGTTGCCCAGGGCGGTGTTGGCCTGGCGGATGAGGTCCTTCATGCCGTCGAAGCCGTGGTTGATGGACGCGTCGTAGAGCGCGGCCTTGGTGAGCGCCTGGGTGAGGCCCCACCTGGCGGCCTCGGTGATGGTGGGCGTGTAGTAGAGCGCGTCGCTCACCTGGTCCTGGCACTGCTTGAAGTCCGCCTTCGTGGCGGCGGTGTTGAAGCTGGCCGCCCAGTCCGCCGTCCAGTTGCCCACGGCATCCAGCTCCGCCGTGGACGCCTGCGACTGGCCGGTGGACAGGAAGCGGTTGTTGATGACGGTGAGGCCGTTCCAGTACTTCGCCAGGCGGTTGCCATTCCCTTCCGTGCGCAGGGCCCGGTAGCACTGCACCACCTGGATGGCGTCGCCCGTGCCGGTGCAGAAGCCCGCGCGCCCGTTGGTGTAGCCGCGCCCGTCGCCGATGTTCTCCGAGTAGGCGTAGTCCAGCGTGGGCGTGTCGTTCTCCCAGATGCTCGTCAGGCCCTCCGCCACCTTCTTCTGGTTCGCGGTGAGGCCCGTGCCGCCGGGAGACGTGCCGCCGCAGCTGTCGGACTGGACCTTCACGTTGGCCGCGGTGAAGGACGTGTTGGAGTTGGTGGAGTAGTTGAACGTGTAGGACGTGTTCACCGCCACCGTCAGCGACGACGTGCGCGTGAAGGTGCACGTGCGGCCTGACTGCGTGTGCGTCCAGCCGGGTTGATCATCGTCACACGTCACCCCCGTGGGCACGTCCAGCGCGATGACCGGGTTGGCGATGGCCACCGTGCCCGTGTTCTTGAACACGAGCGTGCCCCAGTACTCCGGGCCGTTGTACGTGTTCGTCGTCACCGAGTGCGTGCACGCGCCCAGCGCCTGTGCCACCGCGCCCGGAGCCATCGGCGACTCCGCGTCCCCCGCAGCGCCGCAACCGGTGGCCAGCGCCACCAGCCCCACCGTCATCCACGTCCGTGAACCTGTCATGTGCCTGCTCCCACCTGGGAAGGAGATAGAGCAGGAATACAGGTAAATAAGGCGAGTCGCCAGCGCTCAGCCCTGCACGTCCGGCAGCGGCAGCACCCGCCACAGCTGCGGCTTGTCGTACTGCGGCGGAATCATCCCCAGCGGCCAGCCCTCCGCCGTGAGCTCCGCGTACTGGTACCCGCGCCCCGCGAAGGGGATGCGGGTGCCGGTGCCGGGCAGCCCCACGCCGATGGCCGCGTGCGCGAGCGCGTCTGAATAGAGCATCACCGCGTCCACGCCCACCTGCCGCAGCAGCATCAGCGCGAGCACCGCCTTGGAATCGCAGTCGCCCCGGTCCTGTGCGGGCACCAGCCCCGGCGGGACGATGCCGAAGGGCTCGTCTCCAGGGAGCTCGTAGTGGATGCGGCGCACGAAGCCGAGGATGAGCTCGGTGGCCTGCGCCGCGTCCAGGTCGCGCTCGCGGATGGAGGTGGCGAAGCGATTGCCCAGCACGCGCACCGGCTCCGCGTTGCTCTTCATCAGCTCCGCGTAGATGCAGCGCATGTCCGTGCCGCAGCCCGGCGGCGCCACGTAGGTGAAGCGCTCCGGGCCCATGGCGCGGTAGCGCAGCCGCACGCTGTAGTCGCGGTGCGCCTCTTCCAGCCCGCGCTCCACCGCTTCGCCCAGCCCGTAGGCCACCTGCTGACGGGCGGGCTCCAGGCCCTCCACGCGCCAGTCATAGGCCTTCGCGCGCTCCGGCGGCGTGTCCTCCGGCACCAGCACCACGCCCAGGTCCTTCAGCGCTTCCTGGGGGGCGTTGGCCGGGGGCGCTTCCGTCTCCGGGCGGGGGGCCTCCGCGAGCCGGCCCGCCTTGCGCGCCAGCACTCCCTCGAAGCCCATGAAGGCGAGGAGCGCCCCCACCAGCACCAGCGACAGCAGCAGCTTCCACGAGCGCGAGACCATGGAAGGGCTCAGGCAGGCGCGCGCAGCATTCCGGTAGGGAGCTGCGGGAAGGGGATGAGTCCGTTGAGCGCGGCCTGGAGGCCGGGGGCGGTGAGCAGCGCGATGACCAGCAGGAAGGCGCAGAGCAGGAGCGCGGCGGCGATGTTGCCCTTGCGCACCTCCTCCAGCTCCTCGATGCCGGGCGTCATCTTGTCGAACAGCCGCACGCCCAGGGCGAGCACCGCCACGCCCACCGCGAGCGACAGCCCCACGTGCACCAGCGCGAGCCCCAGCAGCTGGAGCACCGAGACGGCGGACACGGGCGGGTTCTGCACCGCCAGGTCCACCGCGTCGCTGGTGGCCTTCAGCGCGTGCTGCACGAGCAGGCCCAGAGACACGAGGCTCGTCGCGTGCACCAGGCCGGCGGCGACGTTGCCCTGGCGCAGCTCCTCCACGGGGTGGCTGTCCAGCAGGCGGCCCAGGCCGCGCATGCTCAGGCCGATGCCGAGCGCGGCCACGAGGCCACCGAGGACGACCTTCACGAGTCCGACGACGAAGAGGGTGAGGTCCATGGGGAGCGCGGAGGACTGTAGCGGAAGTCCCCCGCGCCGCCATGGCTCTCCGCTCACCCGCGCGGCTTGCCGCCCTTCAGACGGCGGCTGACCGTCCAGGCGAGGGCGAGCAGCGCCACCCAGCCCACCGCCGACGACGGGCCGCTGCCCACCGAGCAGCCCAGGCCCTGCCGCATGTCGGTCGTCGGGTCGTACTGCACGGTCACCTGGAAGTTGCAGAGCGCCGCGTTGCCGGCCGCGTCGATGGCGGTGACCTGCACCGCGTGGTGGCCCGGCGCGAGCGGCGTGCCCACGACGGGGCTGTAGGAGAGCTCCGTCGCGGACACGGCGTCCTCGGCGGTGGCGAGTGGGTACTCCGCGCGGGTGCCGGTCATCACCGCGGAGGTCAGCGTCTGGTCCTCCGGGCAGCTGAGCACGGGCGGCCGCGAGTCGCGCACCCGCACCTGGATCTCACAGGTGGTGCTGTTGCCCGCCTCGTCGGTGCTGATGACTTCCACGCGGGTGAGGCCCAGCGGGAACAGGTCCCCGGACGCGTGCGTGCTGGTGACGCTGACCTGGCTGGAGATGGTGTCGGTGGGCGCGGGGTCCGGCCAGTACGCATGCGCGCCCTGGGGCCCTTCCGCCTCCACGCGGACCTCGCTCACCTTGCAGGCTCCGGCGGGCCCCTGGCCGTCGCGGATGGTGACGGGGAAGGAGCAGGTGCTGACGTTGCCCGACGGGTCCTTCGCCGTCATCGTCACCCGGGTGGTGCCCAGGGGCAGCACGCTGCCGTCCTCCGGGCTGTGGGTGACGAGCACGTCCTGGCTCGTCTCATCCTGGATGCCCAGGTCCGGATAGTAGAAGGTGAGGCCCAGGGGCGAGCGCGTGCCCAGGGTGAGCTCCGTGGGGCAGCCCGTCATCGCGGGCGCCGTCAGGTCCCGCGACGTCAGCGTGGTGGAGCAGTACGCGAGGCGGCCCGTGGCGTCCTCGGCCTGCCAGGTGACGAGGGTGGGCTGGTGGAGCCGCAGCAGGCTGGAGTCCGGATGGGTGGTGCGGAGGGCGACCTGGGGCGGATTGCCCACCAGCGCCGGGGGCGGGCTGCGCACCAGCAGCGTGCCCTCGGGCCGGTTGGAGGCCACCTCCCGCGCGGCCGGGCACACGAAGGTCGGCGGCGCTTCATCCCGCTCCATGCGCCACAGGGCGCGCGGCGTCCACGGGTCCGCGGACGACGTCAGCAGCGCGCCCTGGAACGGCACCAGCCCGGTGGGCGGCCCGTACATGCTGCTTGAAGGCAACCGCGTCAGCCGGGACGTGCCCGCCTGGGTGCCATCCGTGAGCCACAGCTCGCTCACGCCCGAGCCCGACGTCGCGATGAAGGCGAGCCCCCCCTCCCACGGGGTGAAGCCACGCACGAACTGGAGCGCGTTGCCGAACGGGAGCGGGATGCGCACGGTGCCCGCTTCGGTGCCATCCGTCACCCACAGCAGGTCACCGGAGGCGGCGCCCTGGCCCACCACGTAGACGCGGTCGCCCACCGGGACGAGCGTCATGCCCGGAGGCCCTTCGAGCATCGCCCGGGGCAGGGTCTTCACCGGCAGGGTGCCCGCCTCGGTGCCATCCGTGCGCCACAGCTCGATGGTGCCGGGGTTGGTCACGAGGAAGAAGAGCAGGTCGCCCAGCGCGGTGAAGTGGTGGAGGCTGGGCCCCTGCGCCTGGGGCACGAGCCCGGCGACGCGCACGGTGCCCTCGGTGGTGCCGTCCGACTTCCAGATGGCGCGCTCGTACCTGCCGCTGTCCGCGGTGAAGTAGAGCGTGCCGCCCATGACGGTGAGCTGGCGCGGAGTGGAGTGATACATGCCGGGGTGGATGTCGCGCACCAGCGCGGTGCCCGCCTCGGTGCCGTCCGTGCGCCACAGCTCGGTGCCCAGGGGGCTGTTCGCGGTGAAGAACACCCTGTCCCCCATGCGCACGAAGCCGCCCGCGGAGGCCGTGGAGGGCCCGGGGTAGATGTCCTTGACGGGCACGGTGCCCGCCTCCGTGCCGTCCGACTTCCAGAGGTCGAAGTTCGTCTCGCCCAGCCCCACCGGGGTGAAGAGCACGGAGTCACCGAAGACGAAGACCTGCGCCGGGAAGGTGATGCCGTCGAGCGGACCGGGGTTGAGCTCGCGCGTGACGTGCGTGCCCTCGCGCGTGCCGTCGCTCGTCCACAGCTCGCGCCCGGTCTGCGGCGACGTCGCGGCGAAGAACAGGCGGTGGGCCGTGGCGCGCAGCGTGCCCGGGTCGATGCGCGCGCCCGGCGGCAGCAGCTCTTCCTGCAAGGAGCGGGTGCCCACGCGCGTTCCGTCCGTCACCCAGAGCTCCTGGACGGTGGACCCGGTGCTGTCGTCCCTCGCGGCGGAGAGGAAGTACAGGCGCCCGTTCAGCTCGGCGGTGGCTTGCGAACCGGGCTGGATCGGATCCGGGATGAAGCGGGGCTCGGCGGGGAGGTCCGCCACCCGGCGCACGCTCATCGGATCCGGCGCGACGGGCTCGCCCTGCGCGAACGCCGGGGTGGCGCCCACCACCAACGCCAATGCCGAAAGCCACGCACGACCGCTGACCGTCCCCATGCCCACCCCTCCCACGCCCGCCCTGCCCGAACAGCCGTACTCGGGGCGCACCGTCATCACGCACCCGTCCGGCTACAACCCGGGGCCCGCTCGACTGTTCGCCAGCCAGCGTCCCGGCCGGTGTCACACCGGGTTCATGTGTTCACCACCGGCCGTCGCCCCATCGAAGGCGTCCGCGGAGGGCCGGCGCCAGTACTCCGACACGACGCCCACCACGGGCACCCTCTACCTGGGCGGTGGGGGGAGAGAAGCTGGAGGTGCGGGTCCGCTGCGAGCCGGTGACGCCCGAGGGGCAGTGAGCCCGCGGCCGCACCGTCCGTCTCAATCCAAGACGCATTTCGCGACGTGTCATGACGGTTCATGAAACAGACCCCGCAAATCCTCCGGGTCTGATTCCTCGACGCGTGAAAGCGGGCCTTCCCCGGTTCTCGTATTGAGACATCGCGATTCCTAGACTGCCTTTCCCCCTCAGCTGGAGAAAGGCAGACATGGATTCCGATTCAAGCCATCCCGAGCGACGCGTGCGGGTGGCGTCGCCGGAGGCCGTCCCGTTCCTGCTCGTGCCGGAGCCGCTGCTTCCGGAGGTCGAGCACCCCTGTCGCATCCCGGTGAAGGACGTGGAGGAGGCGGAGTTCCTGGCCGCCGTGCTCCAGGAACACTGCGGCCTCTACCTGGGCGCGCGCGCCGCTGACTTCCCCGCGCTGGCCGAGTGGGCGGACGCCACGCCCGTGGGCGTGCGCGTGGGTGACCCGTGGAAGCGGGACCCGCCGGAGAACGTCTCGGAGCTCCTGGCCCGCATCCCCGTGCGCAACTCCGTCTCGGCAGGCCGTCAGGCTTTCAGTGAGGCGGAGCAGGCCAGGCCGCTGGCGCGCATCGACCCGGTGCTCGTGCACAAGCGCGACCCGGCGAACGTGCTGCTCGCCAACGCGTGCCGGGTGGGCGCGCTCCAGCAGTTCAACTGCTTCACCGAGTCCCCGGAGTTCGTCTTCGACCATCCCTCAGGCCACGTGCAGGGCATGCTGCTCACGGAGCTGGCGCGGCAGGCGAGCATCGCCACCATCCACGGCGTGGGGTTGCCGCTGGACTGGTCGCTCATCATGACGCGCCTGTCCCTGGAGTTCCGGCGCTTCGTGCGCAACGACGTGCCGGTCATCATCCGCACCTTCGTCAGCTTCCGGCTGCCCGAGTGGGCGGAGCCGGTGCGCACCGTCGGGAAGCGCAGCCGCATGTGGATCGCCGTGCAGGGCTGGCAGGAGGACACCTGCTGCTTCCACGGGCTCATTGGCGCGCTGAGCGCGAAGGAGGCGTCATGAAGAACCTGCACCGTTGGATGCCCACGCTGCTGCTGGTGACGGGCGTGGGGCTGCTGATTCCGCTCGGCATCCGGCAGGTCCTGCGCACGCCGGAGGACAGCCGGCCCATCGCGGCCCTGATGCTGGGGCTGTACGTGACGTGGATGCTGGTGGAGAGCCGGGTGACGCTGCGGGAGACGCGCAAGCCCACCGCGGAGCGGGACAGCGCCACGCTGGAGCTGTATGCGATTGCCCGCCTGGCCACGCTCCTCCTCGCGGTCGCGCTCCCCACGCTGGACGTGGGCCCCGTGCCGCGCGCGGCGGGGGTGTTCTGTTTCATCGCCGGGGTGTCCTTGCGGCTCACGGCCATCCGCACGTTGGGGAAGGCCTATTCGCACCGCGTGCGGTTGCCGGACGCGAGCCTGCTCGTCACGGAGGGCGTGTACCGGAAGCTGCGGCATCCGGCGTACACCGGCATGTTGCTGGCGCACGTGGGCTACCTGCTGGTGTTTCCTGCCGTCGTGGGCATCGCGGTGTTCGCGCTGCTGTTCGTCCCGGCGGTGCTCCTGCGCATCCGGCACGAGGAGCGGCTGCTCCTGGGCTCCTTCCCGGGCTACGCCGAGTACGCGGCGAGCCGCAAGCGGCTGGTCCCATGGGTCTGGTAGCGCTGCCGCCCGGAGGCTTCGGCGTCGTGCTCACGGGCGCGACCGGCATGGTGGGGCAGGCCTTCCTGCGCCACCGCGGGCCGAATCCTGTGCACGCGCTGGTGCGCTCGCCCGATGGCCGTGACTGGGGAGCCGGCGTGCACGTCGTGCGCGGGGACCTGCACGGCATCCCCGACGCGCTGTTTCCCCCGTACCCCTACGTCGTCCTGCACCTCGCCATGAAGCAAAGGGACACCGACAACACGGGCTTCGAGCGGACCAACGTGGACGGCACGCGGCGGCTCCTGACGCGGCCTCGAGGGGACTGCCGGGGTGTCCTGCTCGGCAGCTCCATGTCTGTCTATGGCCCGGGGCCGCACCGGGGCGTGAAGGAGGAGCATCCCCTGCGTCCCATCACCGCCCTGGCCCGCTCGCGCGTGGCGGCGGAGGACGTCGTCATGGAGCACGCGGTCCGGAACGGTCTGCACGCGGCGTTGCTCCGGCCGCGCTTCCTCCTCGGGCGCGGGGACCGGTTCGTCCTGCCCGCGATGGTGAAGCTCCTGAAGCAAGGCGTGCAGGTCGGGGACGACAGGGTGGGGTGCTCGGTCATCGACGTGGATGACCTGGGCCGCATCCTCTGGCGGCTCGCGAGCCGGATGGTGGAGACGCCGCACCCGGAACAGCAGGCGCTCAACGTCGCCTATGCACAACCGCTCCTGCGCGGGGAGTTCCTGGGCACGGTGGCCCAGCGGCTGGGGCTGGAGCGCCCCGCCGTGAAGGTGCGTGTTCCCGGAGCGCTCCTGCGCGTCATGCGGGAGGTCCCCAGCCGGCGTGCCCGGGCGATGGCGGAGCGTCTGGAGTTGCTGACCCATTCACAGTGTCTGGATGTCTCGCGGCTCGCGGAGGTGCTCGGGCCGGAGGACGTGTTGGCGCGGTCCCCGGTGGATGCCCTGCGAAGCGCGCTCAATGACTTTCGTTCCTGAAGGAATCCCCTGACATGGCTTCCCCCCTTCCGCTCGTCTCCATGACCGAGGCCGGTGATCCGCAGCACGTCGGCCAGAAGTTCGCGCGCCAGCAGCACCTGGCGAAGCACGGCTTCCCGGTCCCCGAGTTCTTCTGCCTCACCACCACGATGTTCCAGGAGGTGGCGCGGCCCCTCCAGCCCGCCATCGACCGGCTCACCACGGCGGTGGACCGGACGTCCCATCAGGACATCCGCCGCGTCGCGGAGGAGATTGAAAAGCTCTTCCTCCAGGTCCCCCTGGGCGCGGACCGCGAAGCCGCCATCCTGGCTGCCTTTGACCGGACCTTCGGCGAGGGGGGCATGGTGGCCGTGCGGGCCTCCGTCGTGGGCCGGGCATTGGAGGAGGGCGAGGATTCGGAGACGGATCCGTTCGCGGGCGTGAGCTCCACGTTCCTCTACGTGCGGAGGGACACGCTGCTGGACCGGATTCGCCGCTGCTGGGCGTCAGCCTACACACCAGAAGGGCTCATCTACCGGCTGGCGCAGGGCCGCGACGTCCGCGGGCTGATGGTGGCGGTGGGCGTGCAGCGGATGATTCCGGGCCGCCGCTCCTTCGTGGCCTTCACCTGCGACCCGAAGACAACCGAGCGGCGCACGCTGGTGGTCGCGGGGCACGGCATCGGGGAGGGTGTGGTTCAGGAGAAGGTGGGCGTGGACCACTACTTCATCCACCCGGAGACGGGCCACATCGACCGGGAGCTGGGCCACAAGGCGGACATGCTCTGCGAGAACCCGGAGCCCGGAGGCGAGCTGGTCCGCCGCCCCGTGCCGGAGCCCCAGCGGGACGCGCCGTGCCTCACGGACGAGGAGCTGAAGCGGCTGGCCACGCTGGCGAAGGACATTGAGCGCAGCTTCGGCATGCCCCAGGACATCGAGGGCACGTTCACGGAGGACGGCACGCTGCACGTGTTGCAGGCGCGGCCCATCGCCTTCGACTTCCGGAAGATCCGCGTGTGGGGTTGCGGAAACGTGTCGGAGAGCTTCCCGGGCGTCACGACGCCGCTGACGTACTCGCTGGCCAGCTACTTCTACGAGGTCATCTTCTACGACCTGCTGCGCCGCATGAAGGGCGCGGACGCGAGGGCGCTGCACGACCAGACGCCGGCCTTCCAGAACATGCTGGGGTTCATCGACGGGCGCGTCTACCACTCGCTGTCGAACCTGATGCACGTCAATGGCATCAACCCGTTCATCGCGGCCACGTCGATGCGGGACCTGGAGGACGTGCTCCAGCGAGACGCGTCGCTGGTCATCCGGCTGCCCGGCCACCGTGAGAGCTTCCCCAGCACCGCGAGCTACGCGTACGCGCTGGGCCGTTCGGCGCTGGGAGCGCTGACCGTCACCGCGACGTTCCAGCGGGACTTCGAAGCGTTCGAGACATGGTGGAAGCAGACGCTCGCGGGGCTGAGGTCGCTGCCCGTGGAGAGGGAAGACCCGCTGGTCCTCATCCATCACTTCCGGCGCGTCTGGACGGAGGTGGGGAACTGGTGGGGGCTGACGCTCATCAATCACTGGTACATCAACACGTGCTTCGGACTGGCGCGCAGACTGCTGCTCAAGTGGACCGGAGAGGACCCCAGCGCGCTGCTGGTGGGCCTGATGTGCGGAGCGAAGCCGGACGCGGGCACGCACGCGCTGCTCTCCGCGGTGGCGCTCGCGGAGATGGTGCGAGCGGACCCGGCGCTGGCGAAGCGCTTCGACGAAGGGGAGGCGGAAGCCCTCTGGCGAAGCATCGACGCCGGGGAGGTGCCGCCCGCGTTCGCCCGAGCCTTCAGAGAGCACCTGAGCGAGTACGGAGACCGGGGCGTCCAGGAGCTGAACGTGGAGCGCCCGAACCTGCGGGACACGCCCTGGGACCTGGTGCGGGTCGTCCAGTCCTACGCGCGCACGTCCGTCACGCGCGAGGAGCTGAGGGCGTCGGACAAGGCAAGACGCACGGAGGCAGAGGCGCAGCTGGCCACGCTCCTCCAGGGGCATTCGCTGAAGAAGCTGGCCATCGAGCAGTTGCTGGAAAAGCTGCGGACGGTGATTGGCCTGCGAGAGGACAGCCGGTTCTGGCGAGGCCAGCTCTTCGGTTTCAGCAAGCAGGTGTTCGCGGCGCTGGGGCAGCGGATGGCGGAGCGGGGCGTGCTGAATGCACCGCTGGACGTGCATTACCTCACGATGCGCGAGGTCCTGGACCACTTCGAGGGCCGAAGCGTCACGAGGAACCTGGGCGAGCTCGCGAAGCTGCGCAGGCGCGAGCAGCAGGACAACCAGGACCGTCAGCCGCCGCGTGACTTCACGACGGTGGGCAGCGTGGCGGACGGCATCCCCAGGGTGGTGGAGGCCGCCAGCGACAATGCCTCGCTGTTCAAGGGAATCGGTTCGAGCGCGGGAATCGTGGAGGGCAACGCGCGCATCGTGCTGGACCCGGGAGCGGTGGGCACGCTGGGCAAGGGCGATATCCTCATCGCGAAGGAGACGGATCCGGGCTGGCTGTTCCTGATGCTGGCCTCGGGAGGCATCGTCGTGGAGCGAGGCAGCATGCTGTCGCACACAGCCATCGCGGGCCGGAAGTTCGGAATCCCCACGGTGGTGGGAGTGGCGAACGCGACCACGCGAATCCCGGACGGAGCGAGGGTCCGCGTGGATGGTTCCACGGGAACAGTCACCCTGGTGGCGGCATGAGCAGGTCCGTCATGGAGCGGGCAAGGGCCACGCTGCGCTTCTCGGTGCAGCGTTATCCGCCGCTGTTCTACCTGCTGGTGGTCACGCTCTGGTGCGTGAGCCTGGACGGGATGTTCGGAGTGCTCGACGGGGCCCGGGGGCTGGCGTTCTCCCCGGACCTGCTGCACGTCGCGCTGAGCATCTTCGGAGTGGGCTACTTCATGCGCATCGTGGATGAGCTGCGCGACTACGAATACGACCTCGTCCACAACCCCAACCGGGGTCTGGCGAAAGGGGACGTGAGTTTCGGAGACCTGTACCTGGCCCTGGGACTCAACGCGGCCGTGTTGCTCGGGACGAACCTGGCGGTGTCCTGGGTAAGGGCCGCCATCCTGCTGGGCATAATGGTGCACGCGCTGGTGCTCTGGGTGCTGGAGAAGCACTGGGCTGCGTACCAGCGCAGCATGTTTCTGATGATAGGAATTGCCATCCAGCTCCACGTGGGCCACGGCCTCTACGTCTGGGTGGCGCACGCGGAGCGCACCGGAACGCCGCTGAATCCACAGGGGCTGCTGGCCATCCTGGGAATGGTCTTCCTGTACCTGCACTGGGAGGTGATGCGGAAGACCGCGTGGCCCGGGACCACGAAGCCCGGGGAAAAGCTCTACAGCGACGAAGTAGGTTCTACCACTAGCGCCGTGATTGCCTTCGCGATGATGGTCGGAGCGTCAGGGCTCTACCTGTGGCTGACAAAATCCTGGCATTCACAGACTGCGGGTTGGTTCTTCCTGCTGCCCCTGGGAATGGCAATCGCCAATCTGACGCTCTTCTTCAGGGACCGCAGGCCCCGGGCTCTTTCGGGACGGCTGGCGGCCCAGAGCTATTTTGCATTTTTTTTGGGGATAATCCTGCATGTTTGGTGAGTTCGGCCAGAAATGGAAATCAGTCCCCCTCGAATCTTCGGTCGCCGATTATGGCAGACAAGCACCGAAAAATTCCTGAAGCTGCTTCTCTTCATCCCAAGACTGTGTCACCCAGTCTTCGGTGATCTCGCATTGTTTTGGCAGCGGAGTGCCGTATTGTAGAAGTTGCCCGTCGCCAAGAATCACTGGGGGCAAAACTGCCCTCATGTCGGCTTTGAGGACGGCGTCGTTTGCCAGATAAGGAGCGGATGCTGGACCAAAAGATTTCTGGTATGCAAATCCCACGGATAGTAGGCCGTTCAGTCTTTGCTCCCGTCCTGTGTTGCGCAAGTGCACGCCGCCGCCAAGTGCCTGCATCTCGGTGAGGGTTTGGGTATAGATTTCTGGCGCAGTCGGCAGCCCAGCGTTCTCTAGCATGAGTCCTATGCGCTCTTCGACTGGCAGTTCTTCCTGGGGGAGCGAGCTCGCCAAAACTAAGAATGCGTACCCGCGATTCTGGCTGGCGATTAAATATGGGATTAACTCTTGCCATGGCTCAAGCCCATCGGGCTGTCGCAAAGCTGTGAAGAGTGTCGGAGGAAGATTGAGTGCAAGGCCGGCCAACAATGATGAGTACCTGAAGGCCTCGAGTGCGTTTGTCATTTTCGCCTTGTTGGCGACAAAGTGCGCTGCGACTGTGTAGGCGGCGTAGCGGGCCATGTACAGTCGATCCATGAATTCGGTTTGCCATAGCTTCGTGGTAATGATTCGATCGTCCTCACTCAGATTTGATATGAAATGCAGGTCGGCTCTGAGCTCTGCATAGACCGCTCTGGTTTCCAGAAGAGCAGCCACGGATAGCGGTGCGCGTACGATAAGTCTATTGGAAGGCGTCGAGAATCTGACAAACATCACCGGCCGATCGTTCCGGATTCGGCCATCAAGTCCGTACTCGCGACCGCAGGTGTATGTTGCAACCCAAGGCCTGCCTGAATCTGCGGCCGGCCCGTATTCTGTGTAGTATTCATTGAAGTGAGTCCGTTTGTTGTCGGCGAGCGCAAGTGGAATCCGCCACAGGTCAACCTCGCGTCCGTGTTTGCGTGCATCGATTGCTTCGTAGAGACGAATGAGATTCCCGTGTCCCCATAAAGTTGATGTGTGGTCAAGCCAGTGCGTTAGTTCGTGAGTAAAAACGCCGAGTGTTCTGCGTTTAAGTGTAAAATCTTGAAGTGTCTTGGACTGGTCTACGTGTTTTTGTTCGATGCTTGGTGTGTGGATCGATTGAGAGAAATATTCGTAGTAACCGACTGTTTCAAGGTTGGGAAATGCGGTCCAGCGACGAGACAGGTCGTCGATTCGATTGGTTGCTAGCTTGGATAGCGGTGCCATTTAATTCCGTGCCTGCGTTGGATGTTGGGGCGTCTCTGGGCCTGTTTTCCTGCCCGAGTGATGTTAGGTGTCAGCGCCTATCGAAAGCCAGAACTGGATGGTCGTAGGCCAGTCTTGATAGGCGGCGCGGACATCATCGCGGCGCTCGATGGCGGACAGCGCATCTTCTTCCACGGCTGGCTGTGCGGCAGCAGTCCCTGCCCAGTGAGCATCGACGCGCAGACCGACGATGGAGGCCGCCGGAGCATGTACCTGGGCGTGCTGGGCTGGGACTCCAGCGACAACCCGGTCGTGAACAAGTTCCTCAGCCCAGAATGATCAGTCCCCCAGCCGCCATACTGGGGGTACGAGCCGTCTCCAGTCCTAATTCTACTGGGTCAGTTTTCCAGTCAAGACGCTTGTTGCAATTCCCAATAAAGAGGCCAGGATAACGGTGTTTCTCCAAAAGCTAAGCCGTCGGCTTCTCTCCGCACCGTCGCCAATGGCGAAATCGGAAATCGGCATTACGCGATTTCTTAGCCATGTTGCTGTGAGTCCAACGAAGGCTGTAACCCATGCCCATGGTGGCGCCATTACAACAACTGGCAAAGGTTTCCCGGTGGCCTGAGCTTCGCGGACGGCAGATTCGCTGTTTGGTAGTGCGATGAGTGCCATCAGAATGAGCATGAGTCCACTCGTGGCGCTGAGTATTGGAATTAATTCCCAGCGGGAAAGATATGCATACGCGGGTCGTCTGGCTGCGATCCATTGGTCGAGTTTTCCGGAGAGGATGAATACGTCCTTCTCTTCTCCGGCGATATCGTAATCGATTGATGAGACTTCTGAGTTTTCTGGCTTGCGGAGGCGAACGGCCGCTCGTTGAGTGGATTGCCAGGGAGTGCTGACGAGAATTTCGATGATTTGATTGTTGCTGTTGTTGGGCTGCTGTTTGAAACCTCTGCTATCCCCACAGTTGAGCGTGAGTCCGTCCGTGTACGATATGGAGTAGGAGCGCGGGCCGAACTCGCTCAGGATTTGATCGAGTTTCTCCATCGAAGGTTCGTCGATGATGAATGCGGTACGGAATTCGCGTTTCTTTGTTGCATGCATGGCTTTTATGGTTTGCTTGGCTGGATTGCAGAGTGGTTGGTGATGTTCGCCATCTTCGTTCACCGCGCAGGCGATTCGAAGCCTACCTTCGCCCGTTTTATGCGCCACACCGTGAACGTGTGCAGCCGCCGTCCCCGGAAGACCCCCGTGAGTTTCACGGGACCCTCCACGGACCCAAAGCGTTGCACCAGTTCCTCCGGCGGCGCCGCGCCGTTCTCCGAACACCACAGCACGTCCTGGCCCGGCTTCAACTCCAGCTCAGGCCAGACGTCGTACTGGCTCTTGCGCCGTGACGGGCCCACCGTGTCCGTCTCCGCGCCCGTCGCGTACGCCACTTGCGACGCCAGCTGGTACGTCGGCGCGTAGACCGCCGTGGGACCCGGCGCCATGCCTGGGAACAACTGCTCCGGCGTCCTCAACCGCTCCAGCACGCCCCAGCCGTGCGTCCTTGCCAGCACCACGTCCCTCTCGAACGTCAGCACCGGGAACAGCAGGTGCGACGTCACCGCCAGCACCACCGCCATCCCGCTCCACGTCGCCGCCCGCTGCCACACCGGCCGCATCCCCGCGACGCCGATGCATGCCGCCACGTACGCCGCCGCGGGCCAGTTCGCCTCGCCTCGCGTCTTCGCCGCCGCGTAGCCGAAGAACAGCAGCGGAATCACCGCTGCCATGCGCAGCAGGAACTGCTCCCTGGGCCCTCGCACCGCGTACACCAGCGCCAGCGGGAACAGCACCGGCCCGCCCATCGCGAACTGACCCGCCACGTACTCGCCGAACGTCGCCCAGCCGCCGCTCCCGCCCAGGCCGTGGTTCAGCTGGAACTTGAAGCCCACCCAGTCATGGCTCGCGTTCCACAGCACCACCGGCAGGAAGCACAGCAAGCCCAGCCCCGCCGTGAGCCACGCGCCCGCCGGCAGCCTCCGCGCCCGCAGCGCCGCGACCATGAACGCGAGCCCCAGCAGCACGGACGGATATTTCGACAGCAGCGCGAGCCCACACGTCAGCCCCGCCAGCACCCACTTCTCGCGGTACAGCGCCCACAACCCCAGCGCCCAGAACAACAGCATGGGCGAGTCCGGCGTGGCCCAGACGCCGGAGAGGATGCCCACCGGCACCGCGCTCCACAGCGCCACCGCGCGCCAGGCCGCGTCCCTGGACCGGTACACGTCCAGCGCCAGCCCCCACACCGCCACGCCCGTCCCCAGCCCGCACAGGAGCGCCGTCCCCCGGATGCCCAGCGCGGCGATGAGCCACGCCACCATCGGCGGATGGTCGAAATATCCCCATGCGAGATGCCGGGCCCATTGCCAGTAATAGGTTTCGTCGAAGTAGACGTCCGTTCCCAGCGCCAGCGCGAGCCGCACCCCCACGCCCAGTGCCACCAGGGCGAGGCACGTCTTCATTCCCGGGCCGGGGCTGGAGTGGGCGGACGCACGCACGCCCCTGGACAAAGCGCACCGGGAGGCCGTTGGCCAGCGGGGAGTGAGGCCATTTCAGCTTGCCCCCGCGCACCCAGGCTCACAATGTGAAGGGCCGCGAAGCCGCTTCGCACCGGGAGTACCCCATGGACGACCATCCCCCCTCTGGAAAAACCAACCGTCTGGCCCAGGAGCCGTCGCCGTACCTGCGCCAGCACGCCACGAATCCCGTGGACTGGTACCCCTGGGGGGACGAAGCCCTGGCCCGCGCCCGCGCGGAGAACAAGCCCATCCTGCTCTCCGTGGGCTACTCCGCGTGCCACTGGTGCCACGTCATGGCCCACGAGTCCTTCGAGGACCCCGACATCGCGCGCCTGATGAACGACGGCTTCATCAACATCAAGGTCGACCGCGAGGAGCGCCCCGACCTGGATCAAATCTACCAGGGCGTCGTGCAGCTCATGGGGCAGGGCGGGGGCTGGCCCCTCACCGTGTTCCTCACCCCGGACCTGCGCCCCTTCTACGGCGGCACCTACTTCCCTCCGTCGGACCGCTACGGCCGGCCCGGCTTCCCGCGCCTGCTCTCCGCGCTGCGCGACGCGTGGGTGAACAAGGCCAGCGACATCGAGGAGCAGGCCAGCCGCTTCCAGGAGGGACTGGGAGAGCTGTCCACGCACGGCCTGGACGCCGACCCCGCGCACCTGTCCGCGGAGGACATCGTGGCCATGGGCCAGGCGATGCTCAAGCGCATGGACCCGGTGAACGGCGGGTTCGGCAACGCCCCCAAGTTCCCCAACCCCATGAACGTCGCGCTGCTGCTCCGCGCATGGCGGCGCGGCGGCGGGGAGCCCCTGAAGGCGGCGGTGTTCCGCACGCTGGAGCGCATGGCCCTGGGCGGCATCTACGACCAGCTGGGCGGCGGCTTCCACCGCTACTCCGTGGACGAGCGCTGGCTGGTGCCCCACTTCGAGAAGATGCTCTACGACAACGCCCAGCTCCTGCACCTGTACTCGGAAGCAGAGCAGGTGGAGTCACGGCCGCTCTGGCGCAAGGTCGTGGAGGAGACCGTCGAGTACGTCCGCCGCGAGATGACCGACCCGGCCGGCGGCTTCTACGCCACGCAGGACGCGGACAGTGAGGGCGAGGAGGGGAAGTTCTTCGTCTGGCGCCCCGAGGAGGTCCGCGCGGCCCTGGCCGTGGGCCAGCAGGCGGACACCGTGCTGCGCCACTTCGGCATCAAGCCCGGCGGCAACTTCGAGCACGGCGCCACGGTGCTGGAGGTGGTCGTCCCCGTGGAGCAGCTCGCGAAGGAGCAGGGCCGCCCCGTGGAGGCGGTGGAGAAGGAGCTGGCCGAAGCGCGCCGCGTCCTCTTCCTCCTGCGCGAGCAGCGCGTGAAGCCGGGCCGCGACGACAAGATTCTGGCGGGCTGGAACGGGCTGATGATCCGCGGGCTCGCGCTGGCGTCACGCGTGTTCAACCGCCCGGACTGGGCGAAGCTCGCGGCGAACGCGGCGGACTTCGTGCTCGCGAACATGTGGGACGGCAAGCGGCTGTTGCGCTCGCACCAGGACGGCCAGGGCCGCATCGACGGCTTCCTCGAGGACTACGGCGACTTCGCCTCCGGGCTCACCGCGCTCTATCAGGCCACGTTCGACGCGAAGTACCTGGACGCGGCGGACGCGCTCGCGCACCGCGCGGTGGAGCTGTTCTGGGAGGAGGAGAAGCAGGCGTACCTCTCCGCGCCCCGGGGACAGAAGGACCTGGTGGTGGCGGCCTTCTCCCTCTTCGACAACGCCTTCCCGTCCGGTGCGTCCACGCTGACGGAGGCGCAGGTGACGCTCTCCGCGCTCACCGGCGACGTGTGCCACCTGGAGCACCCGGAGCACTACGTGGCCAAGCTGCATGATCAGCTCGTGCGCAACCCGCTGGGCTACGGCCACCTGGCGCTCGCGGCGGACTCGCTGCTGGACGGCGCGTCGGGCGTTACCTTCGCGGGCACGCGCGAGGCCGTGGCCCCGCTGCTGGCGTCCGCGAACCGCACCTACGCGCCGGTGTTCTCCTTCGGCTGGCACGACACGGGCTCCGCTCCGCCCGCGCGCCTCCAGGAGCTCTTCGCGGGACGCGACCCGGTGGAGGGCAAGGGCGCCGCGTACCTCTGCCGCGGCTTCGTCTGCGAGCGGCCCATCACGGAAGCAGGCCTGCTCGCGGAGCGGCTGGTGGCGGCCCCGGGCCACTGAACGAACCTGTCCGACAGTCGGACAGGTTGGGAGAACCGCGGCGGCCGGGCCGCGAACTACTTCACGTCCGTCACCTGCAGCGACCCGATGAGGGGGGTGATCTCCGCGTTCCCCTCGTAGCCCACGTAGAAGTGGGTGGCGTCCGCGACGGGCTGGTTGAAGGTCGGGTCCAGCTGGGTCCACTCGCCGACGTAGGCCTCCACCCACTCGTGCCAGTACAGCGCGGGCACGCCGTCGGAGTTCACCATGTAGATGACGCCGTCCACGCGGCGGGCGGGGATGCCGGACGCGCGCAGCATCGCCACCGTGAGCAGCGAGTGCTCCGTGCAGTCGCCCTTCTTCTGGCGCAGCACGTCCGTGGCCCGGTCCGCGCTGGCGCCGTAGTCCTTCTGCAGGTTGCTGTACACCCACGCGGACAGCATCCGCGCCGCCGTGTACGCGTCCTTCTCTTCGCGGATGATGCTCTTGGCCTGCGCCTTGATGGCCGGCGCGTCCGCCTCCACCGCGAGCGTGGACTTGAGGTTCTCCCCCTTGTCGGGATCCGCCACCGGCCGGGGCAGCCGGCCCTTGGGAGAAGGCGGCGCCGCCATCAGCGTGACTTCCACGCGGCCGTCCGGCAGCCGCTTGTACTTCTGGCGGTACGTGTCCTGCTGGAACTTCTCCGGCAGGTTCTTCATCACCAGCTTCACCTGGCCGGGCACCTCCCGCGCCTTCGCGGGCAGGGGCTGCGGCAGCACCACGCGCGTGAGGCCGAAGACCTCCACCAGGTCCAGCCGCTTCGCCACCGACTCGGACTCGGCGCGCGCCTGCATCGTCTGGCCGAAGTCCACCCGCACCATCTTGCCGTCCGTCGTCAGGAAGGCCGCCACCGGCACCTTCTCCTTGTCCGACAGCGTGCTCACCCGCGACAGCTTCACCTTCACGCCGCCCAGCACCTGCTCCTCGGGGGCCTCCACCGTCGTGACGGTGCGGTAGCCCTCCAGGTCCGTGCCGTCCAGCGCCACGCCCTCCACCTTCTGGCCGCGCAGGAGCGCCACGCGCGCCTGGTCCGCGTCCTCCACCGTCTCCTTGGGCAGGGGCAGCGGCTTGAGGACTTCATCCGGCTGGCCCGGGCGCTTGCGCACCACGCGCAACGCGTCGCCCGTCACCGTGCCCACGAGCTCATTGTCCCCGCCGTCGCCCTTCTGCGTGACGGTGAAGGACAGCAGCTTGCCGCCCGGCTTCGCTTCGTAGACGCGCACCTCGCGGTGCACGCGCTCCGACACGCGCGTGCCCACCTGCGCCTTGAAGATGAGCTCGTTGATGCTCTGCACCTTGTTGCCCGGCAGCGCCGTCAGGTCGGTGAAGAACCAGCCCACCTTCTTGTCCATCAGGTACAGGCCGAAGTACTCGCCGCCCTTGGGGCGCGGGGCCTTCAGCACGTCGGAGACCTCCTGCGCCTGTGGGGCGCCGGCCGTCCTGGCCTGGGCCTTGGCCGCCGCGGCCTTCGCCTGGTTCTTCAGCGCGGCGGGGGCCTGGGCCCAGGCGGCGGAGGGGGCCCCTGTCAGCAGGGCGAGCAGGCTCAACAATCCCAGACGGGTGCGTCGCATCGGTCGGTTCATGGAAGGCATCTGCCCCCTCCTGACGGGGACCCGGGCGGCGTCTTCACGCCCAGGGGTTTGGGACGGCGGGGGACTACAGGCGCTTGGTCAGGATGATGAGGTCGTCGCCCTGCTTGTAGAAGTCCTTGATGCGCGCTTCCTCGCCGTACTTCATGGAGGCATAGAAGCCGCGCGTGGGGCCGTAGGCCTCCGTGGCGCTCGTCTCCACGCGGATGATGCGCGCCTTGCGGCGGCGCAGGTCGGCCTCCATGGCGGAGATGAGCCCCGCGCCGATGCCCTGGCCCCGGACTTCCGGCGCGGAGGCGATCCAGTACAGGTCGAAGGTGTTCTCCGTCATCGGCGTGGGGCCGTAGCAGGCGTAGCCCACCAGCCCGCCCCCGTCCTGGCCGCGGTCCGCCACCAGGATGGTGTAGTCGCGGTTGCCCGCCGTGAGCGCGGTGTCAACCAGCTCGATGGCGCAGTCCTGCTCCTCCTGCGAGAAGGTTTCGATTCGCCGGATCAGCGCGGCGAGCGGCTCCCGGTCCTTTCTTTCGAGTGTGCGGATTTCCATGGGCTCTTTCGAGAGCGACCTCCACGAGTCGGGAGGCCAGGGTCGCGTAGTCCATGCCGGCGGCCTGCGCCGCCTTCGCGAACCCCGCGCCCGGGTGCAGGTCGCAGTTGGGGTTGATGTCGATGACGTACGGCACACCCTCGGGCGACACCCGAAGGTCCACGCGTCCATAGTCCTGGCAATCCAGCGCTGCAAATGCTTCCAGCGCCGTCTGGATGCAACGCGCTTCCTGCACTGCGTCGAGCCGGCAGGGCCCCGTGGGCGAGTCCCGGTACTCCGGCGACTCCGCCTCCCACTTGGCCCGGTACGACACGATGTTCGGCCGGTCTTCGAACGCGCGGCCGAAGTGGATCTCCGTCAGCGGCAGCGCCTGACGGGGGCTGTTGCCCAACAGCGGAACGTAGACCTCGCGTCCCGGGATGAACTGCTCCACGAGCGCGGGCTGGTGGAAGGTGCGCAGCACGGACTCGCACGCCCGCACGAGCGCCGAGCGCTCCGTCACCACGGAGTCGAAGTCCATGCCCACGCTGGCGTCCTCGCGCGCGGGCTTCACGATGAGCGGCCACGGCAGGTCCACCGCCAGTGCGTCCTCGCGCTTCTTCACGAGGAAGGAGGCGGGCGTGGAGACGCCATGGGCGCGCAGGATGTCCTTGGCCTTGGGCTTGTGCAGCGCCAGCCCCAGCGACAGGGCGGACGAGCCGGTGTACGGCAGCCCCAGCGCGTCCAGGAGGCAGGGGACGGCCATCTCCCCGCGGCTGTCGGCGGCCAGCGACTCGCAGAGGTTCACCACGAGGTCGGGCTGGAGGAAGCGCAGGGCCTCGACGAAGTCCAGCTTGTCCCCTTCGATGGCGAGCGGCTCGGCGTTCACGCCGTCCCGGCTGAGCGCGTGGGCCAGGCTCTCGGCCACCCGGACCACGTCCTCGCGGGCTTCGCGCCCGGGGTCGTCCTCGAGGAGGTCGTGGTCACGATTGTGCAGCAGGATGATGTGCATTCGGAGTGACCCGAGGGTTAGCACGTCCCCAGGGACCTTCCCAGCCTGTGACATGGTGGCCGGTCGGCCCCTCACAGGGCTACCGCCTGCCAGGGTATGCGCTACGGTGGGTGACCTGTAGGAGCAGTTCCGGGCCTCTTGGGTGAGCAGGGGCCCGGCAAGGACGACATGCGGATTCGCGACCCCATCCACGGCGTCATCCCGGTGAGCGACCCGGAGAAGGCCGTCATCGACAGCCGCTTCTATCAGCGCCTGCGCTACGTGCGGCAGCTGGGCTTTGGGGACCTGGCCTTCCCCGGCGCCACCCACACCCGCCATGCCCACAGCCTGGGCGCCATGTACGTCGCCTCGCGCGTCTTCAACGCCGTGGCCAGCCGGTCCGACCTGCCGGACGATGTGCGTGAACATTTCTGCACCGCCGTGCGCCTGGCGGTGCTCTGCCACGACCTGGGGCACATGCCCTTCTCCCACGCGTCCGAGCGCATCGCGCCCCGGCGCTCACTGCTGCGGCTGCCCGGCTGGCTGGACTCCGTGGCGGAAGGGGAGCAGGCGACCCACGAGGACTACACGGCGAAGCTGCTCCTGGACAGCTCTCTCACGGACATCATCCAGCGCGAGTTCGGCTCGCGCGGCATCACCCCCATGGCCGCGGTGGCGCTCATCACCGGCGCGAAGCCGCCCAAGGACCCGGGCTTCACCCACAAGGGCGTGGACTGGACGCCGCTGTTGCGCGCCATCGTCTCCGGGGAGCTGGACGCGGACCGGATGGACTACCTCTTGCGCGACTCGTTCTACACGGGCGTGAACTACGGCCGGTACGACATGGATTGGATCGTCTCCAACCTGAATCCGGCGCTGAAGGACGGCAAGGCGGTGCTGGCCCTGTCGCGCGCGGCGGCGTTCGCGTTCGAGGACTTCCTGCTCAGCCGCTACCACATGTTCGTGTCGGTGTACCTGCACCACACGTCGGTGAACTTCGACCACATGCTGCGCCGGTACTACGAGGAGACGCCCGGCGAGTTCGAGATTCCGCACGACCCGGAGGCCTTCCTGCTCTGCGACGACGCGGCGCTCTGGTACACGCTGCGCCGGTCGAAGAACCGGTGGGCGGAGCGCATCAGCCGCCGGCAGGGCTTCAAGCTCCTGGCGCAGTTCACGGAGCGCGACACGGGCTACGACCTGGAGGTGCTGAGCAGCGCGCTCACCAGCGGCGGCTTCGAGCACTACACCGTGCAGTCCAAGGGGGCGCTCAGCAAGTACGTGGGGTCCTCCGGGGGCGGCGGCAACCCGGGGTTGTTCATCCTGGACGTGTCCACGGGAAGGCTGACGGAGGTGGCGCGCTACACGCCGCTCTACCAGCGCTACAGTGGCGCGGTGCGACTGACGCGGCTCTACGTCCGGCCGGACCAGGCGGAGCGGGCGCGCGAGATGATGGGCCGGCTGCTCGGCCAGACGACGCAACCCTGAAGGACGACGGTGCAACCATGAGCGAGCCCCTTCCCGGCATGGGCCTCTTCGGGCCCCACACCCCCGTGGAGCCACGGCCCTCCTCGGTGGTCATCCTCTACCGCCGCGCGCATGCCGGCGTGGAGGTGTTCTGGGTGAAGCGCGAGCGCGCGCTCACCTTCGCGGGCGGCTTCCAGGCCTTCCCCGGCGGCAAGCTGGACAAGGACGACCACGACGTGCCCGTGCAGGGCGCCCAGGGCGAGGAGGCCGCGCTGCGCTCCGCGGCGGCGCGCGAGCTGTTCGAGGAGGCGGGCGTGCTGGTGGCGGAAGGCGCGAGAGCGCTGTCGCCCCAGACGCTGGAGGAGGGGAGGGCGGCGCTGCTCGCGGGCAGCGTGAAGTGGAGCGAGTGGCTGGTGCGCCACACGCTGAGCCTGCGCGCCGAGGACCTCAAGCCCGCGGGGCGGTGGGTGACGCCGCCGGCCATCCCGGTGCGCTTCGACACGCGCTTCTACCTGGTGGAGCTGCCGGAGGGCGCCGCCGCGAGCATCATCCCCGGCGAGCTGACCGAAGGCGCGTGGATCCGCCCGGAGGACGGGCTGTCGCGCTGGAGCGACGGCACGGCGCTCTTGCATCCGCCCGCGCAGCACGCGCTGCAGGTGCTGTCGGAGTTCACGGACGAAGCGGACGCGCGCGCGAAGCTGTGCACGCCGCCGTACTGCCCGGGCTACGTGGCCCAGCGCATCGAGTTCCAGCGCGGCGTGCGGGTGGTGGCGCTGGAGACGCCCACGCTGCCGCCCGCGACGCACACGAACGCGTACGTGCTGGGCACGGGCGACCTGCTCATCGTGGACCCGGGGTCGTCCGACGTGAAGCAGTACGCGAAGCTCCTGTCGCTGGTGGCGGGCCTGAAGGCGGAGGGCGCCCGTCCGGTGGCGGTGGTGCTCACCCACCACCACGGTGACCACGTGGGCGGCGCGTTCGCGGTGAAGGAGCGGCTGGGCATCCCGCTCTGGTGCCACGCGCGCACGGCGGACCGGCTGGACTTCCCGGTGGAGCGGCTGCTGGAGGACGGCGAGGTGCTGAACCTCGACGGGCCAATGGTGCAGCGCTGGCACGTGCTGCACACGCCGGGGCACGCGCGCGGGCACCTGTGCCTGGTGGACTCGCGCAGCAAGTCCGCCGTCGTGGGCGACATGGTGGCGAGCGTGGGCTCCATCGTCATCGACCCGCCGGAAGGCAACATGGTGGACTACCTCGAGCAGCTGAAGCGGCTGCGCGACTGGCCCGTCACCACGCTGTACCCCGCGCACGGCTCGCCGGTGCCGGACGGCCCGGGCAAGCTGAACGAGTACCTGCGCCACCGCGCCCAGCGCGAGGCCCTCATCCTGGACGCGGTGCCCGCGACGGGCGCGACGCTGGCGGAGGTGGTGGCCACGGCCTACGCGGACACGCCGCCCATCCTGCACCCGGTGGCGGAGCGCAGCGCCCTGGCCTCGCTGGAGAAGCTGGTGGCCGAAGGGCGCGTGCGCGAGGACTCCTTCACCTGGTTCCGCGTCGGGGCCTGAAGCGGCGACGCAGCCTAGAAGCTGCCCATCAGGCCCAGGTGCGGGCCCCTGCTGCTGTAGGTGGCCACGGGCATCAGGCTCACGGAGGGCGTGGAGGCCCGCGCCTCGGCCTCCAGGCGCAGGACCTTGCCGTGGGACAATTCGAAGCCCGCGCTCGCGCCCACCACCGGCAGGATGAAGAGGGCCGCGTTGACGGCCGGGGGCGCTTCGGTGCCGCCGCTGTTCACCAGCGTGAGCGCCAGGAACGTCGCGCCCCAGCCCACCATGCTGCCTGCCACCGTGGGGCCCACGCGCCCGCGCCCGCCCATGAACCGGCCGCCGGCGTACGTGCCCACCGGGATGCCGATGATGCCTCCCGCCGCGGCGCCCGCGACGGCCATCACCAGGCACTCGTCACAGCCCACCGTGGCGGAGCCCAGCAGGTAGCCCACCGAGCCCAGGACGGTGGCGCCCACGACGCCGCCGGCCGTGCCGCTCAGCACCTCCACCGCCACGCGCGGCACCGGGTCCTTCGCGGGCGCGGCCTTCACGGACGGCAGGGCCTCCGGCGCGACGGAGGTGCGCGTGGGAAGCTCCGGCGGGGTGACGTCCGGCGGGGGAGGCACGTCCTCGTCCGGCGCGCCCACCAGCGGTGGCGGCGTGAGGCTCCCGGCGGGAGCCTGGGCCGGCTCGGCGGGGGCCTCCTGGGCGGAGGCCAGGCCCGACACGAGCAGCAGGGCGAGGAGTGGGAACAGACGGGGGAGCTTCACCAGGACCCACGCTACCGCAAGGGCGGCGTCGGCGTCGCCCCGTCCCCGGAGGCGGGCGTCTCCATGCGGGGCCGGCGGCGCAGGGCCCGGTAGACGAGCGGCGCCACGGCCAGCAACGCCTGCGGCACCAACGACAGGGCGTCCGGGTACACCCCCAGCATGTCCACGTAGAGGAAGCGCACCGGCACCAGCGGCAGCGCGCCCACCTCCTGCAGCGAGTGGATGCCCTTGCCCAGCAGCATCACCGCCGTCACCACCATCACCACCGTGGAGAGGTTGAACAGCGCCTTCATGGGCAGCCGGTAGCCCATGCGGTTGACGAAGAGCACCAGCAGCGCCAGCGCCGCGACGCCCGCCACCACGCCCCAGGCCACGCCCGCCGCGGAGTCCACCGCGAGCCCCTGGAGGAAGATGGCCGTCTCGAAGCTCTCACGCAGCACGGACGTGAACGCGATGGCGAACAGGCCGAACGTGCTGCCCCTGCCCAGCGCGCCCTGCATCTTCTGGCGCAGCTCGCCCATGAAGTGGCTCACGTTGGCGCGCGCGTTGAGCCACAGCGCCGCGTACAGCAGCATCGCCACGGCGACGAGCGCGGTGACGCCCTCCAGCCACTCGCGCTGCGCGCCGGCCAGCAGCTTGCGGCCCAGGATGTACGCGAGGGCGCCGACGATGAGGGCGGACACCCAGCCCGCGTGCACCACGCGCACCTGGTCCATGGCCTTCATCTTCTTCAGCGCGGCCAGCAGCGCCGTGACGATGATGGTCGCCTCGAAGCCCTCGCGCAGCAGGATGAGCAGCGTCAGCCACATCACCGACACGAGGTCCGTCGTGCTGCCGGTGGACTTGCGCGCCTGGTCCAACAGCGACAGCAGCTCGCGCCCTTCATCCTGGAGGTGCGGGCTCTTGCGCTCGGCGGCGAGCCGCGCCTGGAGGAAGGCCTCCTCCAGCTTCTGGGTGAGCACCGGGTCGCGCCCGCGCAGCTTGGGCTCCACCGGCTCCAGGCCGTTGAGGTACGCGTCCAGGAGCGCCGTCTTCGCCGCCGCGTAGTCGCCGTCCGCGCCCAGGCGCAGCGCGTCGCCCACCGCCGCGCGCGCGCCGAGCAGCACCTTCTCCTCGTCCGCGTCCGGCATGTTCTGGCGCAGGCACGCCACCTTGTCCGCGCCGAACGCCTTCGTCAGCTCCGCGTCCGTGGACGTGGCCAACCGCTCCAGCGACACGTTGGGCGGCTCGCCCTGGCACCGCGGCTGGCGCAGCGTGAAGACGAAGAAGGCCAGCGACCAGCGGTCGTCCTCGGTGAGCGTGGGGTAGGCCGGCATCGCGGTGCCGGGCACGCCGAAGCTGGTGGTGTTGAACGCCTTGTAGGGCGTCAGGCCGTCCTCCATCAGCTCCGGGTCGTGGAAGTTCGCCGGCAGCGGCTCCATGGTGGCCGCGATGGCCACGTCCGCCTTGCCCTCCGCGCCATGGCACGCCGCGCAGTTGGCCTGGAACAGCTTCTTGCCGTGCTCCAGGTCCGGCGCCACGCGAGGGCTGCGCGCCAGGCCCCCCGCCAGCACCAGGTTCTCCACCAGCTCTCCGCAGTCGCGGCTCACGCCCTCCGGGTCCGTGGCCTCGTTGACGCGCGCCTGGATGGCCTCCACGCGCGGCACGAACGTGGCCGCCGCCGGGCCCAGCTCCTTCGCCGCCGCCAGCGCCTCCGCCGCGAAGCTCTTCTGCTCCGTCAGCTCGAACTCCGACTGCGACGACACCGCCGCCGGGTAGTCCGCCTGGAGGTACTGGAGGATGCCCACCAGCCGGTGCCAGGTGCGCCCCTCGTCGGACGCCGGCGCTTCAGCCCGGGCGGAAGAGGACAGCGCGAGCAGCAGGCACAGCGAGAGGGAGGCGGCGCGATTCACGGCCGTCTTCTACCAACCGCCCCCCGGGCGTTCAATTCTGCGAATCAAGATCAAATTATCGCACCCCCTCCGAAACCGAAGGGGGCGCGGGGGTCAACACTCGGGGTGCTCCCCGGGATGACTCAGGGCAGCCCCCGGAACAGGGGCTGGCCCTGACGCTCGTAGGTGAAGAAACCGAAGGGCAGGTCGCCCTCGGGGTGCCGTTCCTCCTCCACCTGCCTCCATCCGGAGAGGTCCACGGGCGGGAAGAACGTGTCGCCG
Organism: Corallococcus exercitus; assembly: GCF_042231735.1. Lineage (GTDB taxonomy): Bacteria > Myxococcota > Myxococcia > Myxococcales > Myxococcaceae > Corallococcus > Corallococcus exercitus_B. Next base: position 4,925,314 of record NZ_CP102577.1, on the reverse strand, counting down.
GAGAAGTCCCGCTCGATGCGGGTGAGGTAGAGCCGGTGCCACAGCGCCTGCGTCTGTGCGTAGAGGTCCGCGCCCCCGGCGATGAAGACCTCGCTGTCGTCCCGGGCCTGCGCCAGCGCTTCCTCCACGGTGTGGGCCACGCGGACGCCCTGGGGCGCGGCCCAGTCCCGCTGGCGGGTGAGGACCACGGTGGTGCGGCCGGGCAGGGGCCTGCCGATGGAGTCGTACGTCTTGCGGCCCATGACGAGCGTGTGGCCCAGGGTCAGCCGCTTGAAGCGCGCCAGGTCCTGCGGCAGGCGCCAGGGCAGGGTGTTGCCCTGGCCGATGACGCGGTTCGCCGCCATGGCGACGATGGCGGACACGCGCGGGCTCATACGGCCACGGGCGCCTTGATGGCGGGGTGCGGGTCGTAGCCCTCCAGCGTGAAGTCCTCGTAGCGGAAGGCGAACAGGTCCTTCACGTCCGGGTTCAGGCGCATGCGCGGCAGGGGGCGCGGCTCGCGCTTCAGCTGCTCCTGGGCCTGCTCCACGTGGTTCAGGTACAGGTGCGCGTCACCAATGGTGTGGATGAACTCGTGCGCGGTGAGGCCCGTGGCCTGCGCCACCATCAGCGTCAGCAGCGAGTACGACGCGATGTTGAAGGGCAGCCCCAGGAAGATGTCCGCGCTGCGCTGGTAGAGCTGGCAGGAGAGGCGCCCGTCGGCCACGTAGAACTGGAACATCACGTGGCAGGGCGGCAGCTTCATGGAGGGCACGTCCGCCACGTTCCACGCGCTCACCAGGTGACGGCGCGAGTCCGGGTTCTTCTTCAGCCCGTCCACCAGCTGCTTCATCTGGTCCACGTGGCCGCCGTCCGGCGTGTTCCACGAGCGCCACTGGTGGCCGTACACGGGCCCCAGGCTGCCGTCGGCGCTGGCCCACTCGTCCCAGATGGTGACGCCCACCTCCTGGAGCGAGCGCACGTTCGAGTCCCCCCGGAGCATCCACAGGAGCTCGTGGATGATGGACTTCAGGTGGAGCTTCTTCGTCGTCACCAGGGGGAAGCCCTGGGTGAGGTCGAAGCGGAGCTGGTGGCCGAAGAGGCTCAGCGTCCCCGTGCCGGTCCGGTCGCCCTTCTTCGTCCCGTGGTTCAGGACGTGCTCCATCAGACTCAGGTATGGCCGCATGGGGCTTTTTCCTTAGGCGGGGTGGAACGGGTGATCAAAATATTGATCGCGGGTCACCTCCGCACGGCGTTGCATCTGTTGCATCGCTATAAAAAGGGCTGCCATGAAGATCTATACGAAGACCGGCGATGCGGGAGAGACGGGCCTCTTCGGCGGAGGCCGCGTGGCGAAGGATGACGCGCTGGTGGACGCGTACGGCGAGGTGGACGAGCTCAACGCCACGCTGGGCCTCGCGCGCACCTCCCCGCTGCCGGCGGACCTGGACCACCTGCTCCAGCGCATCCAGGACCAGCTCTTCACGGTGGGCGCGGTGCTGGCCACGCCGCCGCACACCAAGGCGGCGGCCCACATCCCGGAGCTGCACCCGGAGTGGGTGGAGGAGATGGAGCGCCACATCGACCGCTACGAGGAGGAGCTGCCGAAGATGACGCACTTCATCCTCCCGGGAGGGGCGCCCGCGGCCGCGGCGCTGCACCTGTCGCGCACGGTGTGCAGGCGCGCCGAGCGCCGGGTCGTGACGCTCCTGCGTGAGGACAAGGCGCCGCCCGCGGTGGCCATGTACCTGAACCGCCTGTCGGACCTGCTCTTCGTGGTGGCCCGGCTGGTGAACTTCCGCGCCGGCCTGCCGGACGTGAAGTGGATCCCCGAGAAGCCGACGAAGTAGCCGTGTACGCGACGCAACTGCCCACTGCCCGCTTGAGGCAGCTCGCCCAGGACGTGGGCTTCGACCTCATCGGCTTCGCGCGCGCGGAGCCCATCCCGCCGTCGTCGCTGATGTCGTGGCTGGAGGCCGGCTACGACGCGGACATGGACTGGATGGGGTCGCGCGCGGAGGAGCGGCTCGACGTGTCGGTGCTCCTGCCGGGCGCGCGCACGGTGCTGTCCTTCGCGAACAACTACTGGCGGGACGACACGCCGGCGCAGGGCTCGCCCATCGCCCGGTACGCGAGGGGCCGCGACTACCACTCCACGCTGCGCGACCGGATGAAGGCGTTCCGCAAGACGCTCAACGCCTGGTACCCGGGGCTGGGCACCTACGGCGGCGTGGACAGCGGACCCATGATGGAGAAGGTGTGGGCCGCGCGCGGGGGCCTGGGCTACGTGGGCAAGAACGGCTGCCTCATCACGGAGTCGCACGGCTCCTGGGTGCTCCTGGCCACGCTCATCCTGGACGCGGAGGTGGACGCGTATCCGGAGGGGCCGGTGGCGGACCGCTGCGGTTCCTGCCGGCGGTGTCTCATGGCCTGTCCCACGGGCGCGCTGGTGGGCAACCGGCAGGTGGATGCGCGGGCGTGCCTGTCGTACCAGACCATCGAGAACCGCGACCGCGACGTGCCGGAGGCGTTCCGGCTCAAGTTCGACAACCTCATCTTCGGCTGCGACATCTGCCAGCAGGTGTGTCCGCTGAACAGGAAGCCGGTGTTCGCGGAGGACGACCGCTTCGTGCCCCGCGCGGTGGCGTCGCTGGGCACGCTGGAGCTGGCGGCGCTCACCCCCGAGCAATACAAGGAACTCATCCCGGGCACGGCGCTGGCGCGCGCGCGGTACGACGGTTTGAGGCGCAACGCTGTCTATGCACTGGGGGTCGCACGGCAGGCGCACGCCCGGCCGCTGCTCGAAAAACTCAGCGGCGACGACAGTGAGCTGGTACGCAGCGCCGCACGATGGGCGCTTCTGCAACTGGAGCCGTGACGCCTCCTGCCGCGCCGCCGCCGCTCGGGCGGGTGTACGCGGCGCTGACGGTGCAGGTGCTGATCAGCGCGGGCACGTACCTGGCCGCCAAGCGCGCGATGACGGAGCTGTCGCCGTTCACGGTGGTGCTGTGGCGCTTCCTCGTGTGTGGCGCCGCGTTCGTGACGCTGCTCGCGCTGACGCCGGGGCGCAAGCTGCCGCCGCGACATGCGTGGCCGCGCGTGGCGCTGCTGGGATTGATGGGCGGGCCGGTGAACCAGACGCTGTTCTTCTCCGGCCTGTCGCGCTCCACGGCGGCGCACGCGGCGCTGTTCTACGCGCTCACGCCGCTGGGCGTGTACGTGGCCAGCCTGGTGCTGGGCCGGGAGCGGGCCTCCGCGCGGACGACGGCGGGCATCCTCACGGCGCTGGTGGGCGTGGTGGTGCTGCTGCTGGGCCGGGGGCTCGCGAGCGCGCGGGGCACGCTGGAGGGGGACCTGCTCATCCTCGCGGCGGTGGTGGCGTGGGTGGTCTACACGACGGAAGGAAAGCCCCTGGCCTCCGAGCATGGACCGCTGCGCGCGACGGCGTGGACCATGACGGTGGCGACGGTGCTGCAGCTCCCGCTCGTGCCGTTCGTGCTGGAGCCCGAGGCGGTGTGGGCCTCCAGCACCGCCGCGAAGGCGTCCATCGTGTACGTGGGGCTGATGACGTCGGTGGTGGCGTACCTGCTCTGGTCCTACGCGCTGTCGAAGGTGCCCGCGTCGCGCGTGGCCATCTTCTCCAACCTGCAGCCGGCGGTGACGGCGCTGGTGGCGTGGCTCTTCCTGGACGAAGCGCTGCACTGGGAGCTGGCGCTGGGCGGCGCGCTGGTGCTCGTGGGCGTGCGGCTGACGCAGGGCACACCGATGAAGGCCGCGCCGGTGGTGGTGCGCGCGGGCTGACGGACTTGAGGAAGGGCGCGTTCAGCCGCGGCGGCGGCCCCCGCCCTCCAGGCGGTGCTTCGGGTACCGGCGCCGGCCCTCGGACCTGCGTTCTTGTCCGCTGAGAAGATGGAGCCCTGCTGGGACCTCCCGGCGGCGGCGCACGGCACGAACCTGTCCGACTGTCCGACAGGTTGGGACAGCCGCGGCGGCGGAGGGGCCTGTTCCAGCCGGGCAGCGGAAACCTGTCCGACTGTCTGACAGGTTGGGACAGCCGCAGCCGGGGAGGCGCCTGTTCCAGCCGGGCAGCGGAAACCTGTCCGACAGTCGGACAGGTTTGGATGGCCGCTACCGGGGAGGCTCGTGTCCCATCCGGGCAGCGGAAACCTGTCCGACAGTCGGACCGGTTGGAACGGCCACTGCCGGGGAGGCGCCTGTTCCAGCCGGGCAGCGGAAACCTGTCGGACAGTCGGACAGGTTTGGACGACCGCAGCCGGGGAGGCTCGTGTCCCAGCCGAACAGCGGAAACCTGTCGGACAGTCGGACAGGTTTGGACGACCGCAGCCGGGGAGGCTCGTGTCCCAGCCGAACAGCGGAAACCTGTCGGACAGTCGGACAGGTTTGGACCGCGTCGAGCGGGGGAGGGGGCTGTTCCAGCCGAGCAGCGGAAACCTGTCGGACAGTCGGACCGGTTGGGACCGCGTCGGGCGGGGGAGGCTCCCGTTCCATTCGAGCAGCGGAAACCTGTCCGACAGTCGGACCGGTTGGAACGACCGCGTCGGGCGGAGGAGGACAGCTTGGATGTCCGGGGCCTGGCGCGCTCAACGCCCTGGCGTCAGGGCGCGTTCGAGCGCAACGAACGAGGCATCACCTGGAGCGCAACCGCGGGCTGACGGCCCTGCTTCAGTCGCCGTTGGGGTCCCATTCGGAGATGTCCTTCTTCGCGGGCTCCGGCGGGATGGTGGGGCGCGGCGGCTCCGAGATACGGGGCGGCGGCTCCTTCTTCGCCACCGGCGGGGGCGGCGGAGGCAGGTCCTCGTCGTCCGACCGGCTCGGCTGTGCGGGCTCGGCCACCACCGGCTTCGGCTCGGGCTTCCTCGGCGGCGGCTCCGCGCGGGGCGGCGGCTCCGCGAAGGCCTCGATGTCGGGGGCCTCGGAGCGCCTGGGCTCCGGCTCCGGCGCCACGGCGGGGGAGGGCGGCGGAGGCGGCGGGCGCGCGGGCTCCGTGGCTCGCGCAGGGACGGTGGCCTGCGGACGCGGGTTGTTCCTCGCGGGCTTCTCATCCGACGCGCGGTAGCCCTTGCGCTCCGGGGGCGGCTCCGGCGGATCGTCGTAGGAGTCGCGCACCGGCCGCGCGCGCGGCTGCTTGTTCTCTTCGTCTCCGAACGGGTCCTCCTCGCGGCGGCGGTCCTTCTCCTGGATCTCGCGCAGCTTGGCCGCTTCCGTCATGCCGCCCCGGCGCTCGGGCGCGGCCTCCGGTGCGTCCGGCGCCCGGTTGTTCAGCGCGTTGAACTGACGAGCACACTGCGTGCGCTTGTCCAGGCAGCCGTCGAAACAGCGCGTCAGCTTCTTGATGGCGGCGCCGTTGCCGCCGTACTCGATGGTGCAGTCCTCCTTGCACGTGGTGGCGTCCTCCTCGCAGCCGGGCGGGACGGGGCCGGCCAGGGCAGGGGTGCCGAAGAGGACGCTGAGGACGACGAGGCGCGGAAGAAGACGCATGGCAAATGTGAAAGCTACCAGTCTTCCGCGCTTCCTGGGCGAGCCCCCCGCGATATCGTCAGGCCCACGCCCGGCGACCGGGCGAGAGGAGACGCATGCCGGCGGTCAAGGTGGGCATCATCGGGGGCAACGCCCTCTACCAGGCCCTGGGACTCCAGGGGCGCGGCGAACACCTCTCCGTGGAGACGCCCTTCGGCCCCCACAGCACCCCGCTCATCGCCACGGAGCTGGACGGCGTCCCCATCGTCTTCGTCTTCCGCCACGGCCAGGGCCACGTCCACAACGCCACCCGCGCCCCCTACCGCGCCAACCTCTTCGCCCTGAAAACGCTCGGCGTCACCCACGTCGTCGCCACCGGCACCGTGGGCAGCCTGCGCGACGCCATCCAGCCGCTCCACCTGGCGCTGCCGGATCAGGTCCTCGACCGCACCTACCGCCGCCCCTGCACCTTCTACGACGACGTCGCCGTGCACGTGGAGCTGGCCCAGCCCTTCTGCGCCACCCTGCGCCAGACGCTCGCGGACGCGGCCAGCAAGAGCGACACCGTGGTGCACTCCTCGGCCACCTACGTCTGCATCGAGGGCCCCTCCCTCAGCACCCAGGCGGAGAGCCAGCTGTACCGCGCGTGGGGCGCGGACCTCGTGGGGCTCACCGCGATGCCGGAGGCGCGGCTCGCGCGCGAGGCGGAGCTGCACTACGCCCTCATCGCGCTGCCCACCGACCATGACTCCTGGCGCCCGCAGCCCGTGGGCCAGGAGCCCGAAGCGCTCCTGCCGCAGTTCGCCCAGCGGCTGGACGCCGTCACCGCCCACGGCGCCGCGCTCCTGCGCCGCGCGCTGCCCCGCATCGCCAGCGCGCCCGTCACCTGCCGCTGCGCCAGCGCGCTCGCGCTGGCCATCTTCACCGACCGCACGCGCATCCCCGCGGAGGTGAAGAGCCGCCTGCGTCCGCTGCTGGGCCGCTACCTGCCCTCCGGACTCGTCTAGCGTTCAACACCCGGCGCATCTCCCGGTGCCTCTGTCCGCGAGCGCTCGGCCGGCTGCCTGCTGCCGAATGCCCGGGCCGTTCGCACATTGGCTCCCCACAGACCCGGAGGGGGAACCACATGGGGCTGCCACGGCTCAAGTACCTGACGTGGAGGGAGTTCGCGCGGCGCTTCTGGAAGGAGATTGAAGAGGACACCGTCACCGACGTGGCGGCGCAGCTGTCCTACTACTTCATCTTCTCCCTGTTCCCGTTCCTGTTCTTCCTCGTCACGCTGGTGGCGTACCTGCCGTTCGCGCCCGGCGCCGTGGACGCGATGATGGACCGCATCCGCCCGCTGGTGCCCGGTGACGCCATGGGCCTGCTCAGCCAGCACCTGACGTCCGTCGTCGGGGAGACGCGCCCCAAGCTGCTCACCGTGGGTCTGCTCGTGGCGCTGTGGTCCGCGTCGCGCGGCGTGGACGCCCTGCGCAAGGCCCTCAACCTGGCGTACGACGTGCCGGAGTCCCGGCCCTTCTGGAAGACGCAAGGGCTGGCGCTGGCCGTGACGCTGCTGGGCGGCCTGCTGATTCCGCTGTCCTTCGCCATCCTGCTCCTGGGCGGGCGCGTGGGGGCGTGGGCGGCGGACAAGCTGGCGCTCATCGACGAGTTCCACCTCGTCTGGTCCTGGCTGCGCTGGCCCTTCACCATGGCGCTGGTGATGCTGATGCTGTCGCTCTGCTACTACCTGCTGCCGGACGTGAAGCAGCGCTTCAAGTACATCACCCCGGGCTCCGTGATTGGGACGCTCGCGTGGATGGGCAGCACCTGGGGCTTCACCCAGTACGTGGAGCACTTCGGCAAGTACGACGTCACCTACGGCTCCATCGGTGGCGTGGTGGTGCTGCTGCTGTGGCTCTACCTCACCGGGCTCATCTTCATCCTCGGCGGGGAGCTCAACGCCATCCTCGAGCACGCGTCCGCGGAGGGGAAGGCCAAGGGCGCGCGCGACTTCGGTCAGCCCGCGCCCCTGGAGCCGCCCCTCAAGACGCCCGGCGCGGCCAAGAGCGCCGCCAGCGCCCGGAAGACCCGGCTCGCGCTGTTCAAGCGCAGGCGCCGCGTGGCGGAGGGCAAGGACCCGGAGCCCCCGGGCCTGGTGCCGGACGGGAACGACAACCCGTCCATGCACTGAGGCTCGAGGGGCCCCGAAGCCCGCCCCAGGGCTTCAGGCTACTGCTTGGGCAGCTTGGCCTGGATGGCCGTCAGCCCGCCCGCGGTGTTGCGGCCGCCCGTGAGCCCCTGCTGCGCGATGATCTTCCGCAGGTGCGCGATGCGGTCCTCGTTGGTGGGGTGCGTGGACAGCCACTTGAGCACGCCCGGCGTGGAGCCCTGCTCCTTCTGCAGCTTCTGGAAGAAGGTGATGAGGCCGTTGGGGTCGAAGCCCGCCGCGGAGGAGTACTTCGCGCCGTACTCGTCGGCCTCCGTCTCCTCGCTGCGGCCGTGCGCCAGCTGCAGTCCGCCCCCCGCCAGCTGCGCGGCGATCTGCGCCGCGGTGCCCGGGTTCTGGCCCAGCGCCACCTGGGTGATGGCCTGCAGGCCGAAGGCGTTCACCATGGCGCGCGCGGAGTGCCGGCCCACCACGTGGCCCGCCTCGTGCGCCATCACGCCCGCCAGCTCCGCCTCCGTGTCCGCCGCGAGCAGGAGGCCCGTGTACACGTAGAGGAAGCCGCCCGGCGTGGCGAAGGCGTTGACCGTCTTCGGGTCGTTGATGACGTTGACCTTCCACTTCACCCCGGAGCGGTCCTTGTTGGCCTGCGCGAGGATGGGCGCGGAGATGCTCCGGACGTAGTCCAGCACCGCCGGGTCCTCCACGTACTGGATGTTCTCCTTCGTCTCCAACTCCTTCTTCACCTGGAGGCCGAGCTGGTTCTCCTGCTCGTCGGAGATGAGGACACTGGCAATGGCCTTCTCCGCGCCCACGCGCTGCTTGGTGCAGCCCGTGGTGAGGCCCGAGGCCAGGGTGAGGGTCATGAGTGCGGTGACCATCCGTTGCATGGGCGAGTCGTCCTTTTGTGCTTTGGAGGTTGGAGGCTTTCGTCGCCCGTCGTAGCCGCGCCCCCACGCCCCGGGCAAGCGCCTTCCCCGCGCGCCATCCACCGGGGGACATGCGCCGGAAACAGTCCGGTGGTATGCCCCGGCGCTCAGATGCCTGAGCTACCGGAAGTGGAGATCGCCCGGCGCAACCTGGAGCGCTGGTTCAAGGGCCACCGCATCGTGCGCGCGGAAGCGGACGCCACCCGCGTCTTCCGGGGCGCGGAGCTGCCTCGCTTCACCCGGCTCACCGGGCAGGTGAAGGCCCTGGAGCGCAAGGGGAAGTACCTGCTCCTCACCCTGGAGGGCGGCCACGGGCTGATGGCCCACCTGGGCATGACGGGCAAGTTCGTGCGCCGCAAGGAGGGCGAGGCCGTCCCCCACAGCCGCGCCCGCTTCCACCTGGACGACGGCCACGTGGTCCACTTCGCTGATCCACGCCTCTTCGGCCGGATGGAGCCCGTGCCCGCGCAGGAGCTGTGGGAATTGCCCGCGGTGAAGGCCCTGGGGCGCGACCCGCTGACCGACGGGCTCACCGGGCCGCAGCTGCAGGAGGCGGTGGGCGACTCGAAGCAGGACCTGAAGGTGGCGCTGATGGACCAGGGCCGCGTCGCGGGCCTGGGCAACATCCACGCCGCGGAGGCCCTCTTCCGGGCGGGCCTGCACCCGGCGCGCAAGCCCGGCACCCTCACGCCCGACGACTGGAAGCACCTGGCGAAGGCCATCCACGCCGCGTTCGACTTCGCCTTCAAGGAGCAGGAGGGCGAGGACATCACCTATCTGGAGGAGGCCGGCTCCGTGAACCGCTTCCGCGTCTACGGGCGGGCGAAGGGGCCCTGCTCGAAGTGCGGAACCGCCGTGGAGTCCTTCACCCAGGGTGGGCGGACCACGCATTTCTGTCCGAAATGTCAGCCGCTCTCCACCGTTCCCTCCCGCGCGTCCCGGAAGGGGCCGGCGGCGGGGAAGGGGACGGCCCCCGCCGTTGCAAGTACGAAGCCCCGCTCCCGTAGACGTTGACACCCCAGGGGTGCATGGCTTGAATCGCCCGCCCTTTACACCCGGCCGCGTCATGTCGCGGCCCCGGAGACCGTTGACCATGCCTCACGTCCTGCTGGCGGCGCTGCTCGTCGCCTCGTCCACGGCCACCGCGCAGACGCCGGTGCCCGATGGTGGCGCGCCCGCGGCACCCCAGGAGTCGGCGCCCGCCGAGTCTCCCGCCCCCGCGCCCGCCGCCCCGGCCGCCGCCGCCCCCACCCCCAGCGAAGGTTCCGTCAGCCGCGAGGAGCTGGAGCAGCGCCTGGAGGCCACGCGTCAGGAGCTGCGCGAGGACATCCGCGCCCAGACGGCCACCCAGTCCGTGGCCAACAACGACTGGCAGGAGGAGTGGACGGAGGAGAAGCGCAAGCTGGAGCTGTTCACGCTGGACGGCTACCTGCGCGTGCGCCCCACGCTCTTCTACAAGTTCGACCTGGGCAAGCCCGCGCTGCCCTCCGGCACGCCCCTGGGCCGCCAGCTGTGGACGCGCTCGCCGCGCACCGCCTCCGAGCAGACCCAGGCCGGCGCCAACATGCGCTTCCGCCTGGATCCGTCCTTCAACGTCTCCGAGGACGTGCGCATCAAGGCGCAGGTGGACGCGCTGGACAACATCCTCCTGGGCTCCAACCCGGACAGCGCCTACAGCGGGGATGGCCGCAACACGTTCACGCTCTTCTCGGAGAACCAGTCCCCGTCCAACTCCGCCGTCAACGCGTTCAAGGACTCCGTCCATGTCCGCCGCGCGTACGGTGAGGTGACGACGCCGGTGGGCATCCTGCGCTTCGGCCGCATGGGCAGCCACTGGGGCCTGGGCATGCTGCGCAACGACGGCAACTGCCTGGACTGCGACTACGGCGACACGGTGGACCGCATCCAGTTCGTCACCGAGCCGTTCGCCGGCTGGTACGTGACGCCCATGCTGGACTTCAACTCCGAGGGGCTCTCCACGGAGAAGGCCAACGCGCTGGGCGAGCCGGTGGACCTCACCCAGTCCGACGACGCGCACAGCCTGGTGCTGGCCATCGCGCGGCGCGACACCGACCAGCAGCAGAAGGCCAAGCTGGACAACAACCAGGGCGTCCTCAACTACGGCCTGTACTTCACCTACCGCACGCAGCGCTACGCGGCGACGACGGAGACGGGCGTGCCCTTCGAGGACGCCAACCCCTCCAACCCCATCAACACCACCGCGCCGGCGTTCGTCCCGCGCGGCGGCACGCTCTACATCCCGGACCTGTGGTTCAAGTACGAGGAGAAGAGCTTCCGCGTCGAGGCGGAGTTCGCCGCGCAGCTGGGCAACATCGACGGGCGCGCGCTCACGGCCAACGACCCCACCACCCAGTCGCTGCGCGTCGCGCAGTTCGGCGGCGTGCTCCAGACGGAGTTCCACGTCATCCCGCAGAAGCTGCACCTGGGCGTGGAGGTGGGCTTCGCCTCCGGTGACAAGGCGCCGGGCTTCGGCAACTACCCGGGCCGCCAGGGCACGGGCTCGGACGGCAACACCGCGCCGGGCGACGTGGAGGGCCGTCAGTACAGCTGCGACACCGGCGGCTGCAGCGACAACGCCATCCGCAACTTCCGCTTCAACCGCGACTACCGCGTGGACCTCATCCTGTGGCGGTCCATCCTCAATGGCGTCACGGACGCGTTCTACGTGAAGCCGGGCCTCAAGTACTCCATCGCGGAGGGCTTCGACGTCTTCGGCAGCGTCATCTACTCGCAGGCGTTCTACGCGGAGTCCACGCCGTCCTTCACCAGCAAGGCGCTGGGCCTGGAGGCGGACATCGGCGCGCGCTACATCACCGAGGACGGCTTCGTGGCGGGCATCGACTACGGCATCCTCTTCCCCCTGGACGGCCTGAAGGACACGGGCCTGCCGGCCCAGGAGCTGAGCACCGCGCACGCCATCCGCGGCACGCTGGCCATCCGGTTCTAGGCCCATGCGCTCCTCTCTCATCCGGCTGTGTGCCGCTGCCAGCGTGACGCTCGCGCTGGTGGCGTGCGGCATCAAGGGCAGCCCCCGCGCGCCCCGCCCGGCGCCGCTGCCCGCGCCCACGGCGGAGACGGTGCCCGCGCAGCAGTCGCCGCGCGGGCCCGTGGAGCCCTCCGGCCCCACGGTGCCGCCGGCCACCACGGACGCCGGGCTGCCCGAGTGAGCGCCTTCGCCTACAGGAAGGGCGCGCTGCACGCGGAAGGGGTGCCCCTGTCCGCCATCGCGGACGCGGTGGGCACGCCCACCTACGTCTACGCCACCGCCGCCCTCACGGAGCGCTTCCGCGAGGTGACGGACGCGTTCCAGGGCCAGAAGCACCTCATCTGCTACTCGGTGAAGGCCAACTCCAACCTGGCCATCCTGCGCCTCTTCGCGGGGCTGGGCAGCGGCTTCGACATCGTGTCCGGCGGCGAGCTGGCGCGCGTGAAGCAGGCCGGTGGCGAGCCGGGCAAGACGGTGTTCGCGGGCGTGGGCAAGACGCCGGACGAGATGGCCCAGGCGCTGTCCCAGGGCCTCCTGCTCTTCAACGTGGAGAGCGCGGAGGAGCTGGAGGCGCTGGACGCCGTGGGCCGCCGGCTGGGCAAGCGCGCGCCGTTCGCCCTGCGCGTGAACCCGGACGTGGACGCTCGCACGCACCGCTACATCTCCACCGGGCTGAAGACGTCCAAGTTCGGCGTGCCCTTCGAGGAGGCGGTCGCCCTCTACGCGAAGGCCCGGAAGCTGAAGGGGCTGAAGGCGCTGGGGCTGGACTGCCACATCGGCTCGCAGCTCACGCGCACCGCCCCCATGAAGGCCGCGCTCACCAAGGTGGCGGACCTCTACGCCACGCTCAACACGCAGGGCCACGCGCTGGAGTACCTGGACGTGGGCGGCGGCCTGGGCATCACCTATTCGGACGAGACGCCGCCCAGCCCCCAGCAGTACGCGCGCACGGTGCTGGACGCGACGGAAGGCACCGGGGCCACGCTGCTGTTGGAGCCGGGGCGGTCGCTCGTGGGCAACGCGGGCGTGCTGCTCACGCGCGTGCTGTACCGGAAGCCCACCGAGGCGCGCACCTTCGTGGTGGTGGACGCGGGCATGAACGACCTGCTGCGCCCGGCCCTCTACGAAGCGCACCACGAAATCCAGCCGGTGGTGAAGCGCCGCGGCCGGGACGTGGAGGTGGACGTCGTGGGGCCGGTGTGTGAATCCACCGACGTGCTCGCGCGGGCGCGCCCCCTGGTGCTGCCCCGCCAGGACGACCTGTATGCCTTCATGAGCGCCGGGGCCTACGGGATGAGCATGGCTTCCACCTACAACTCGCGCCCCCGGCCGGCGGAGGTGCTGGTGGACGGGGCGGCCTGGCGTGTCGTGCGGGAGCGCGAGCGCGTCGAGGACCTCTGGCGCGGCGAGCGAACCTGAACGTATAAGCGCCGGCATGAAGACCTTCGAAGGCTCCATGACGGCGCTGGCCACTCCGTTCCTCAACGGAAGCCTGGACGAGGGGGCCTTCCGGGCCCTGGTCCGCTATCAGCTCGAGGGCGGCACGAACGTGCTCCTGCCCATGGGCACCACCGGCGAAGCGGTCACCATGGACGCGGACGAGCGCGCGCGCGCCATCGCCGTCGTCGTGGACGAGGTGAAGGGCCGGGTGCCGGTGGTGGCGGGCGCGGGCAGCAACAGCACGCGCGAGACGATTGAGTCCGTGCGCCGCGCGCGCGAGGTGGGCGCCGACGGCGCGCTCATCGTCACGCCCTACTACAACAAGCCCACGCAGGCGGGCCTGGTGGAGCACTACCGCGCCATCGCGAAGGCGCACCCGGGCTTCCCGCTCGTCGCCTACAACGTGCCGGGCCGCACGGGCGTGGACCTCCTGCCGGAGACGGCGCTGCGCCTGTGTGACATCCCGGAGGTCGTGGCGCTGAAGGAGGCCACGGCCAGCCTCATCCGCGCGGTGGACCTGGTGGAGAAGTGCGGTGACCGGCTGACGCTGCTGTCCGGTGACGACTTCACCGTGCTGCCCTTCATCGCGTGCGGCGGCAAGGGCGTCATCTCCGTGTCCTCCAACGTCGCGCCCCGCATGATGGCGGACCTGGTGGCGGCGGCGCGCGGCAACGACATCGCGAAGGCGCGCGGCCTCCAGGTGCGGATGAACGCGCTGCACCGGCTGCTCTTCGTGGAGTCCAACCCCATCCCGGTGAAGTGGGCGCTGCACCTGATGGGCATGTTCGGCCCGGAAGTGCGCCTGCCGCTCGTGCAGATGGGCGAGGCGAACGCCGCGAAGCTCAAGGAAGAGCTGACCGGGCTGGGCCTGCTGAAGGGCTGAAGGGAAGGGGACACGCGCCATGACCCGCACCGTCATCACCGGCATCTCCGGCCGCATGGGCAGCACGCTGGTGCGCCTGGCGAAGGCCGCCAGCGACCTTCCGGTGGTGGGCGCCACGGTGCGCCCGGGCAGCCCCCTTTCGGGACAGGACGCGGGGCTCGTGGCGCGGCTGGGCACGCCGCTGGACGTGATGGCGCACGACGACCTGGGCCGCGCGCTGGACGGCGCGAAGGCGGACGTCGTCGTGGACTTCACCGGCCCGGAGGCCACGCTGGAGCACGCGCGCATCTGCGCCGAGCGCGGCGTGGCGCTGGTGGTGGGCACCACGGGCTTCTCCCCCGAAGGCCGCGCGCGGCTGGAGGCGCACGGCAAGCGCATCCCCATCGTCGCGGCGCCCAACATGTCCGTGGGCGTGAACCTGGTCATCCGCATGGCGGCGGAGCTGGCGCGCGTGCTGGGCCCCTCGTTCGACGTGGAGGTGCTGGAAGCGCACCACCGCATGAAGAAGGACGCGCCCAGCGGCACCGCGCTCAAGCTGGCCGAGGTGCTGATGGAAGCGCTGGGCCGCACGAAGGACGACCTCACCTTCGCTCGCGAGGGGCAGACGGGCGCCCGGCCGCCCGGTGAGATTGGCGTGCAGGCGCTGCGCGGCGGGGACGTGGTGGGCGAGCACACGGTTTACTTCTTCGGCGAGGGCGAGCGCATCGAGCTCACCCACCGTGCGACGAACCGTGATCAGTTCGCGCAAGGGGCGCTGAGGGCCGCGCGCTGGGTGGCGGGCCGCGCGCCGGGACTCTATGACATGGCCGACGTGCTCGGCCTCCAGGGGAAGACATGACCGCCCGTTACTGCCGCTTCCAGGTCGAGGGCCGCGCCAGCTACGGCCGCGTCGACGGCAACGAGGTGGTGGTGCTCACCGCCGCGCCGTGGGCCGGCGGCAAGGAGACCGGCCTGCGCCGCTCGCTCCAGGGGCTCACGCTGCTCACGCCGTCGGACGCGTCGAAGGTCGTCTGCATCGGCCAGAACTACCGCAAGCACGCGGAGGAGATGGGCAAGCCCATCCCCACGGAGCCGCTCATCTTCACCAAGCCCTCCACCGCGCTCAACGGCCCGGGCTCGCCCATCCGCATCCCCAAGGCGAGCCAGGAGGTGCACTACGAGGCGGAGCTGGCGCTCGTGATTGGCGAGCGCCTGAAGAACGCCGACGAGGCCACCGCCGCGCGCGCCATCTGGGGGCTCACCGCCTTCAACGACGTCACCGCGCGCGACATCCAGCGGAAGGAGATCCAGCACACCCGCGCCAAGGGCTACGACACCTTCGCCTGCGCGGGCCCCTGGGCCGTGACGGGCCTGTCCCCCGCGGACCTGCGGGTGGTGTGCCGGGTGAACGGACAGGTGCGTCAGGATGGCCGAACGTCCGACATGGTGTTCAGCGCCGCCCGCCTGGTCTCCTTCATCTCCCACGTCATGACGCTGCTGCCCGGCGACCTGGTGAGCACGGGGACTCCCTCGGGCGTGGGCGCGCTCAAGGCGGGGGACACGGTGGAGGTGGAGCTGGAGGGAATCGGAACCCTGGTGAACCCGGTTGAGATGGAGCCTTGAGCGCTACCGTCTATGTAGGACTGGGTTCCAATGAGGGCGACCGCGAGTCCCACCTCGTGGCCGCCCTTGCCGCGATGTCCTGCATCGACGCGGTGTCGGTGCTGGGGTGTTCCTCCCTCTATGACACCGCCCCGGTGGGCCCCGCGCAGCCGCGCTTCCTCAACGCCGTGGTGGCGCTGGAGTGCGACCTGACGCCGCAGCGCCTGCTGTGCATCCTCCAGCGCATCGAGCAGGACCTGGGCCGCCGCCGCGTCCAGCGCTGGGGCCCGCGCACCATCGACCTGGACATCCTGCTCTGGGACGAGGAGGACCACTGCGTCGTCGCGGACGCGAACCTCCAGGTGCCCCACCTTGAATTGCACAAGCGCCGCTTCGCGCTGGAGCCCCTGGCGGAGCTGGCCCCTGACGCCCGCCACCCGGTGCTGGGCGTGACGGTGCAGGAGCTGCTCGCGAAGCTCGCCCCCCAGGACGTCCGCAAGCGCGAGGCCCTCTACTGGCCCGACATGGGCGCCCGTTTCCCCGTCCACGAACTATGAGCCTGTCCCTCGTCCTGGCCACGGCCGCGCTGCTCGCGGCCGAGCCCACCCCCCTGCCTCCCGGTCACCCCACGATTCCCCCTGGCACCCAGGCGTCTCCCGCCATGGGCTCGGGCTCCGGTGCCGCCAACGGCGCGCTGCCTCCCGGCCACCCCACGATGCCCGCGGGCTCTCCCGTGGCGCCGGGCACGCCGCTGCCGTCGGGCCACCCCACGGTGGACGCGAACAAGCTGCCGCCCTCCGCCGAGGAGCTGATGAAGCAGCTCGACTCGTCCGAGGGCCTGCGCGAGCGGGAGAAGACCTTCGAGATCGCCTCGTCGCTGGGCAAGCTCTACTACACGAACGGCCGCAACGCGGAGGCGCTGACCTACCTGGGCCAGGCGCAGGCCAAGGCGGAGGGGCTGCGCTCGCTGTTCCTCGCGTCGAAGAAGAAGCTGGGCAAGGCCCCCATCGCCACCCCGGAGGCCGCGAGCTGCGGCTTCACGCCGGGCCAGCCGCTGGACGCGATGGAGGCCGTGGCGCAGGCCCGCGCGAAGTCCGGGGACGCCGCGGGCGCCGCCGCCTGCGCTCGCGCCGCGCTGGTGCCCGCGCTGGACGTGGACGTGGTGCGCGGCAACGCGCTGTACCTGGGCGGTGACAGCGCCAACGCGCTCAAGGCGTACGCGCGCGTGCTGGAGGTGGAGCCCCGTCACGAGGAGGCGCTGTACGCGCACGCCTCGCTGCTCTTCGAGACGAAGGGCGAGGACCTCCAGGCGCTCAAGTCCGCGCGTGAGGGCTTCGACGCGCTGGTGGCGGCGTACCCGCAGTCCCAGCGCGCGCCCATGGCCCGCGAGCTGAGCGTGCGCATTGAAGAGACGGTGAAGGCGGGCGGCCGCAAGAAGTGGCTCGCGTCGCGCGCCGCGGACCGCCAGGTGCGCCTGTCCCAGTCCACCGCGCAGGCCGCCGCGATGCCGCCGGACGCGCCGCGCCCGCTGACGCCGGAGATGGTGGACGCGGTGAAGAACACGGAGCGCACGCCGGAGCTGGAGGCGGGCCTCACGAAGCTGGTGGAGGAGGGCGAGGAGCACCTGGCGCGCGGCCGCTACCAGGAGGCCCTGGCCAACTACACCCGCGTGGTGCCCTTCCAGCCGGAGAACGGCCGCGCGAAGGCGGGCATGGCCTGGGCGCTCGTCGGCCTGGGCCGTCCCATGGGCGCGCGCGTGTGGGGCGTGGCGCTCCAGTCGGACGCGGGCGCGGTGGAGAAGCTGGGCGACACGCTGCTCGCCAAGGGCGACGCGAAGGGCGCCAAGGCCCTCTGGGAGAAGCTGGCCCAGGACGTGCCCAACTACCCCAACAAGGCCGCGCTCCAGGCGAAGCTGTCGCAGTAGCCCCGCGGCTTTCTTAGACGAACTTCGCCGCCAGCAGGTCCTGGACGTCGAGCAGGCCCACCGCGCGGCCCTCGACGTCCACCACGGGCAGCTGGTCCACCTTCAGCTCGCGCATCTGCGTGGCGGCGGTGAGCACCAGCGTGTCCGGGGTGATGCAGCGCGGGCGCTTGCCCATCACCTGGCGCACCGGCACCTCGAAGTCCGTGTGCCCCCGCTCCACCAGCCGGCGCAAATCCCCGTCGGTGAAGATGCCCTCCAGCCTCCCGTCGCGGTCCACCACGCACGCGGCGCCCGGCCGGCCCGGCGTGTTGGTCATCACCACCACCGCCTGGGACAGCCGCGCGGTGTCCAGCACCAGCGGGTTCGCGGGGCCCGTGCGCATCAGCTCGTAGACGCGCAGCACGGAGCGCCCCAGCTTCCCGCCCGGGTGCAGGAGCGCGTAGTCGTCCCGCCCGAAGGGGCGTGAGCGGAGCAGCGTCATCGCCAGCGCGTCGCCCACGGCGTGCAGCGCGGCGGTGGACGCGGTGGGGACGAGGCCCATGGGGCAGGCCTCTTCAATCCGGCCGATGTCCAGCACCACCTCCGCGCCCTTCGCGAGCGCGCTGTCCGCGTCCCCGGTGAGCGCCACCACCGGCGTGCCCATGCGCTTGAAGAGGGGCAACAGGCGCAACAGCTCCTCCGTGCTGCCGCTGTTGGACAGCGCGAGGATGACGTCGCCCGGGCCCACGCGGCCCAGGTCGCCGTGCACGGCCTCCGCGGGGTGGAGGAACACGGAGCGGATGCCCGTGGACGCCAGCGTGGAGGACAGCTTCTGGCCGATGTGGCCCGCCTTCCCCATGCCCGTCACCACCACCTGGCCGGGGCACTCGCGCACGAGCTTGAGCGCGCGCAGGAACGCGTCCCCCAGCCTGTCCGTGACGCCGAGGATGGCGCGGGCCTCCGCCTCCAGCACGCCCCGGGCGTACGTGAGCGCGGCCTCGTCGTCGGCGCTCCGGGACTCAGGCCGCACGGGGGCCGGGGAGGGCGCGCGGCCGGGGAGGGCGCGCAGGCGGGGCTGCTTCTTCGCGGTGGAGCGGGGGGCGCGGGCCATGGCTGGGCGCTACCTCTAACCCAGCCTCCCCGTGGGCGGCCATCCTTGACGCATGGGGGGGCCTGGGCTACGGCCTGCCCGCCCGGCCGCCCGTGGCCGGGGAAACCTGTTTCATCACCGGAAACCAAGGGGACGGCATGAAGTTCTTCATCGACAGCGCGGACGTCGGCGAAATCCGCAAGGCCCACGAGATGGGCTGCGTGGACGGCGTCACCACCAACCCGTCACTGCTGGCCAAGGTCGGGCGCAACCTGGAGGAGACCATCCGGGAGATCTGCTCCATCGTGGACGGTCCCATCAGCGCGGAGTGCGTGTCGCTGACGGCCCCGGAGCTCATCAAGGAAGGCCAGGGCCTGGCGAAGATCCACGACAACGTCGTCGTGAAGATTCCCATGGGCGTGGAGGGCATGAAGGCCGTCAAGGCGCTCACCGCCGACGGCATCCGCACCAACGTCACCCTCTGCTTCTCCGCCAACCAGGCCCTGCTGTGCGCCAAGGCCGGCGCCACGTACGTGTCGCCCTTCGTGGGCCGGCTGGACGACATCTCCCAGGACGGCATGGAGCTCATCGCCCACATCCTGGAGATCTACCAGAACTACGACTTCACCACGCAGGTGCTGGTGGCCAGCGTGCGCAACCCCGTCCACGTCCTCCAGGCCGCGCGCCTGGGCGCGGACGTCGCCACGCTGCCCTACAACGTCATCACCCAGCTGGCGAACCACCCCCTCACCGACGCGGGCATCCAGAAGTTCCTCGCGGACTGGGAGAAGGTCCCCAAGCAGGCGAAGCCCGCCGGGAAGTAGCCGCCCGGTCGTCTCCCCCGCCGTTCCGGTGTCCCTGGAACGACGGGGGGACCCTCGCGGGGGCTGGCGCCACGACGCCGGGAGCGGTATGGCAGGGGGAGCGGATTGATATTTGAATCAACCCTCCCGGAGCCCCGCCCATGGATTTCCAGCTCAGCGAAAACCAGCGCGCCTTGCAGGAAGCCGCGCGCAAGTACGCCCGTGAAGTGGTGCGTCCCAAGGCCCCCCACTACGACGAGACCTCGGACTTCCCCAAGGACCTCATCTCCGCGGCCTTCGAGCTGGGCCTGCTGAACATGGCCATCCCGTCCGAGTACAACGGCGTGGGCCTGACGCACCTGGAGCAGGTCATCGTCTGTGAGGAGCTGGCGTGGGGCTGCGCGGGCGTGGCCACGTCCCTCATCGCCAACGACCTGGCCAACCTGCCCATCATCCTGGCCGGCACGGATGACCAGAAGAAGCGCCTCTTGGCCCCCTTCGGAGAGAAGCTGAAGCTCAGCTGCTTCTGTCTCACGGAGCCCGCCGCGGGGTCGGACGTGGCGGCCATGGGCACCACCGCGCGCCGCGAGGGCGACGAGTACGTCCTCAACGGCAGCAAGTGCTTCATCACCAACGCCGGCTACGCGGACCAGTTCACCGTGTTCGCCACGCTGGACAAGGGCAAGAAGCACAAGGGCATCACCTGCTTCGTCGTGGAGGGCCGGCCCCAGGGGCTGACCACCGGCAAGCACGAGAACAAGATGGGCCAGCGCGCCAGCAACACCACCACCGTCACGTTCGACGAGGTGCGCGTCCCGGTGAAGAACCGCATCGGTGAAGAGGGCGAGGGCTTCAAGATCGCCATGGCCACGCTGGACAACAGCCGCCCGCTCACCGCGAGCATCTCCATCGGCATCGCCCGCGCGGCGCTGGAGCACTCGCTGGAGTACTCCGCCCAGCGCCAGACGATGGGCAAGCCCATCCGCGAGCACCAGGCCGTCCAGTTCATGCTGGCGGAGATGGCCATGAACACCCACGCCGCGCGCCTGCTCACCTACGAGAGCGCCCAGGTGCTGGACGAGGGACAGCGCAACACCCTCCAGTCCAGCTATGCGAAGTGCTTCGCCGCGGACATGGCCATGAAGGTCGCCACGGACGCCGTGCAGGTCTTCGGTGGCTACGGCTACATGAAGGAATACCCCGTGGAGAAGCTGATGCGCGACGCCAAGCTCATCCAGGTCTACGAGGGCACGAGCCAGGTGCAGCGCCTGGTCATCGCGAAGGAACTGTTCAGGTAGAAAAGCAAAACTGTGCCCGGCGGGGCTTTCCCGTTGCCGCCGCCGTGTACGGATGTCTATTACTCCGGCCCTGATGCGCGACGCGTCAATGCGCCACCATTTCCAAACACTCCCCACTGAGGAGAGCCCGCCGTGAAGATTCTCGTCACCGCCAAGCGCGTGGAAGATCCCGAGTCGAAGATCAAGGTGAAGCCGGACGGCTCGGACATCGTGAAGGAGGGGCTGAAGTACAAGATCAACCCCTTCGATGAAATCGGCGTGGAAGAGGGCCTGCGCCTTGCCGCGAAGCACACCGGCGAGGTGGTGGTGGTGTCCATCGGCGGCAAGGAGGTGCAGGAGCAGCTGCGCCACGCGCTGGCCATGGGCGCCAACCGCGCCATCTGGGTGAACCACACGGGCCCGCTGGATCAGCTGGGCATCGCGGGGCTGCTCCAGAAGGTCGCGGAGAAGGAGAAGCCGGACATCGTCCTGCTGGGCAAGCAGTCCATCGACGACGACCAGAACCAGGTGGGCCAGTACCTGGCGGAGTTCCTGGGCTGGGGCCAGGCCACGTTCGCCTCCAAGGTGGAGTCGCTGGAGAGCGACCAGGAGAAGAACAAGGTCCCCGCGGTGGTGCTGTCCGCGGACAAGAAGAGCGTCCAGGTGGTGCGTGAAGTGGACAACGGGCTCGCGACCCTGGAGGTCCAGCTGCCCGCGGTCGTCACCACGGACCTGCGCCTCAACCAGCCGCGCTACGCCAGCCTCCCGGGCATCATGAAGGCCAAGAGCAAGCCCATCGAGGAGCTGACCCCGGCGGGCCTGGGCGTGGACGTGGCGCCGAAGATCCAGGTGCTCAAGCTGGCGTCGCCCCCGGCGCGCAAGGCGGGCATCAAGGTGCCGGACGTGGCCACCCTGGTGGAGAAGCTGCACAACGAGGCGAAGGTCGTCTGACCCGCGCTGCCAACCCTTCCAACGATTCCGGAGACAGACACCATGTCCATCGTCCTCATCGTCGCCGAGCAGCAGCCGGACGGGAACCTGCGCAAGGCCTCCCTGAACGCCATCGCCGCGGGCAAGCAGCTGGCTGACAAGGCCGGCGCCGAGCTGCACCTCGTCCTGTTGTCCAAGGACCCGTCCAAGCTGGCGGAGGAGCTCAAGGGCTCCGGCGCCAAGGTCATCCACACCGCGGCCGCTCCCGAGCTGGAGCACTACCTCGCCGAGACCTACGCTCCCGTCGTCGCGGGCCTGGCGCAGGAGCTGAAGGCCACCTTCGTGGGCGCGGCCTCCACGGCGCAGGGCAAGGACCTGCTGCCGCGCGTCGCCGCCCGGCTGAAGGCCGCCATGGCCACCGACATCACCGCCATCAACGGCAGTGGCGCGGACATCACCTTCACGCGCCCCATGTGGGCCGGCAACGTGTTCGCCGAGGTGAAGCTCTCCACGCCCGTGCAGGTCATCAGCATCCGCGCCACGGAGTTCGCGGCGGTCGCTGGCGCGGGCGCGTCCGCGGAGGTGAAGTCCTTCCAGCCGAAGCTGGAGGCCTCCAAGACGAAGTTCGTGTCCTTCAACGAGGTGAAGAGCGCCCGTCCGGAGCTCACCGAGGCCAGCGTGGTTGTGTCCGGTGGCCGCGGCACCAAGGGTGACTTCAAGGAAGTCGAAGCGCTGGCGGACCTGCTGGGCGCCGCGGTGGGCGCGTCCCGCGCGGTGTGCGACGCGGGTTGGGTTCCCAACGACCTGCAGGTCGGTCAGACGGGCAAGGTCGTCGCGCCCAAGCTGTACATCGCCGCGGGCATCAGCGGCGCCATCCAGCACCTGGCGGGCATGAAGTCCTCGAAGACCATCGTCGCCATCAACAAGGACCCGGAGGCGCCCATCTTCCAGGTGGCTGACTACGGCCTCGTGGACGACCTCTTCAAGGTCCTGCCCGCGCTGCGCGAGGGCATCCAGAAGCTGAAGTAGTCCGCTTCCGCCTTCTCAAGGCGGGCCGTGACACCGTGGGGCGCGTCGCCGGGATTGCTTCCCGGGGGCGCGCCCTTCGTCGCGTCTGGCGGCGGCCTACAGCTCGATGTCGGGGTCCTGGCCGGGCTTCTTCTCCGCGGGCGGCTCGGGGGCTTCCGGCTCCAGCTCATGGGGCACCTCCTCCTCTTCGGAGGGCGCGTCGCCCGTGTCGAGCAGGTCGATGCGCTGGCCGTCCTGCACCTGGACGTAGAGGGTGCGGAACGTCCACGCCTCGCCGTTCTTGTCGGCCACGGCGTGGAGGTTGCCGTCCGCCTTGGGGCCGTCCAGCGGGACGACGAACTCCGCGTGGGTGCGGCCGTTGACGGTGCTCACCTGGGTGTTGCTGGGGAAGCCCGCCTTGAAGGTGCCGCCCAGGGCCTTCTGCACGTGCGGGTCCTCCTGGGCCTCGGCGAGGGCGTCCGTGTACGCGCCCATGTCCTTGAAGGACGAGTAGCCCCAGCCCACGGCGATGGCGACGAAGCAGAAGCACGAGCCCACCATCCCCAGACAGCCCACGGGCACCGCCCACTTCCAGTTGCGGCTCCACCACCCCTGGCGGGGCACGGGTGCGTAGTCACCCTCGGGCATCGTCGGCGGCATGGGCCCTCCTGGCCTGGACCTGGGGCCGTGTCATAGCCGGTTCCGGACGAAGCGGAAGTGGGGCCTGCACCCAGTGCGGGTTTCGGGGGCGCCTTCATGACAGAGTGGGTGTCATGCCCTCTGGTGGCGTCTCGACGGCCGAGCTCGCGGACCTGCTTGCGGCGCTGCCCTTCGGCCACCGGCTGTGGGTGCGCGGCATGGGGCGGTGTCTCTACCCGCTGCTCCGCAGCGGGGACGCGGTGCGGCTGCTGCGCTGCGGGCCGGAGCGGCTGGCGCGCGGGGACGTGGCGCTGGTGCGGCACGGGCCCCGGCTGGCCGCGCAGGTGGTGCTCTCCACCCGGCCCTGGGTGACGGAGTCGCTGTTGGGCGGCACGGACGTGGCGGGCGGGGAGCTGGTGGGGCGCATCATCGCGCTCAAGCGGGGGCGGTGGGTGGTGCGGCTGCCCCGGCCCACGCGGCCCGCGCTGTTCCTCATGCAGCGCACCCTGTCCGGCGTCTGGACGAAGCCCGCGTCCCGGGCGGTGTTCCGCCACCTGCGCGACCTGTTCTCCGGGTGGACGAAGCCGCTGCGCCGCCACTTCGTGGGCCCGCTCGAAATCCGGCTGGTGCGCCCGGATGACCTGGACGCGCTGCTCGCCTTCGCCACCGAGAGGCTGGTGGTGTCCGGCACCTTCCTGCGCCGCCAGCTGCGCGACCGGTGGGGCCTGCCGCCGGACCAGCGCGTGGGCGCGGCGGCGGGCGCGTTCGACGCCGAGGGGCACCTGCTCGGCTTCGCCTGGGCGGATGACTACCACCAGGAGGGGCTGGCCCTGGACGGCTTCTGGGTGCGCTCGCTGGTGGTGTCCCCCCGGGTGCGGCGCATGGGCGTGGCCACCGCGCTGGTGCGGTGCCTGGTGCAGGAGGTCCAGCGGCAGGGCGCGGACCGGCTCCACGCGGACATCGACGAGGACAACACCGCGTCCTTGAGGACCTTTTCCGGCCTGGGCTTCCGGCCCGCGCCGGAGGCGCTGACCGTCGCCACGAACCAGCAGTGGGACGCGGCGGGCGGAAGCAAGCGACTGGTCGTCCTGGTGCGTCCGCTTCCGGGCTGACGCCCGACCCGGGGTTGCACCCTCCAGCCACCTGGGCCAGAAGCACCCCCGTCCCGTCCCCCGCGTTTGCTGCTCGCGCGGCGGATGGGCGAGGCCACGGAGCTCATCATCGCGCTGGACGGCGGGGGCCACGGGCTGGAGGGTGTGATGCTGCTGGGCGTCCACGCCGTCCCCGGCGTGGCGTTCTTCTTCATTCCGGAGTGGGGCGGGAGTCGACTGGTGACGCAGGAGCAGACTGGGGCGCGGTGGAAGGCGGACGGGGCGCTGTTGCTCCTCACCGTCTTCTGGGGGCTGACGTTCGTGGTGGTGAAGGACGCGCTCGCGTTCGCGGACCCCTTCACCTTCATCACCCTGCGCTTCGTCGTGGGCGCGGCGGTGCTGGCCGTCATCGCTCGTGGGCGGATGTTCGCGCCCGGCATCGTTCCCAAGGGGCTGCTGCTGGCGACGGTGTTGTTCCTGTGCTTCGCGCTCCAGACGGTGGGGCTGCAGACCACCACGCCGTCGCGCGCGGCGTTCCTCACCGGCCTCAACGTCCTCTTCGTCCCGCTCCTGTCCATGGTGCTGCTCAGGCGCCTGCCCCGGTGGGGCACCAGCGTGGGCGTGGTGCTGGCGGCGCTGGGCCTGTACTGGCTCACGCGGCCCACCCCGGATGACGCGCTGCCGGGCGGCGTGGGCGGCCTGCACCTGGGGGACTGGCTGTCCATCGGGTGCGCGCTGGCGTACGCGGGGCACATCCTCCTCACCGAGCGCTTCGCCTCCAGGGACAACGCGGTGGGCCTGGTGGCGGTGCAGCTGGTGGGCGTGGCGGTGATGTCCGCGCTGTGCCTGCCCTTCGTGGAGCGCAAGCTGGAGTGGTCCCAGCCGCTGGTGGTGGCGGTGCTCACGTGTGGCGTGCTCGCGAGCGCGGTCGCCATCCTCGTGCAGACGTGGGGCCAGGCGCGCACCAACGCGGTGCGCGCGGCGCTCATCTTCGCGATGGAGCCGGTGTTCGCCTCGGCCTACTCCGTCGCGGTGGGCCGCGAGGTGCTGGGCCTGAAGGAGTGGCTGGGCGGCGCGCTCATCGTCGTGGGCGTCTTCGCGTCGGAGCTGGGCACGGTGGTGTGGGACGGATGGCGGGCACGGGGCCGCACGCCCGCCGCCTGAGCATGCGACGCGCGGGGTGGGGTGGCCCGGCCGGGAGCGCGAGCGCCCGGGCCGCGCTATAGACAGCGCCCATCCCATGAGCGTGGAGCTGAGACGAAACGGCCTGCACCTGACGGGCACGCCCCTGTCGCTGGACGCGAAGCGCAAGTCGCCGCTGTCCTTCGTCAGCCACGGTCACTCGGACCACATCGCCCGCCATGAGAGCACCATCGCCACCGCGGCCACGCTGCGCTTCATGGCCCACCGGCTGGGCCCGGTGGCCTCCGCGCTGTCCGTGCCCTTCCGCCGCCCGTTCGAGCTGGGCTCGCTGCTGCTGGAGCTCCTGCCCGCGGGCCACATCCTGGGCAGCGCGCAGCTGCGCGTCACCCGCGCGGACGGCAAGCGCATCGTCTACACGGGGGACCTGAACACCGCGCCGTCGCTCACCGCGGAGGCGACGGAGGTGGCCACCTGCGACACGCTGGTCATCGAGTCCACCTTCGGGCACCCGCGCTACCGCTTCCCGCCGCGCCCGGAGGTGCTGGGGCAGGTGGAGACGTGGCTGCGCGCGCAGCTGAACCGGGGCGTGACGCCGGTGCTCCTGGGCTATCCGCTGGGCAAGAGCCAGGAGGCGATGAAGCAGCTCGCCGGCCGGGGCTTCATGCTCGTGGCGCACCCGTCCATCTTCGAGGTCGCGGAGCTGTACGCGGAGCTGGGCGTCCCCATCGAGAACCTGCGCCGCTACGACGGCCGCGTGGAGCCGGGCGAGGTGCTGTTCTTCCCGCCGCACCTGGCGCGCGGCGGGGCGCTGGCGCCGCACTGGCCCCGGGCCACGGCGGTGCTCACCGGCTGGGCCATGGACCCCGGCGGCGCGCGGCGCTACGGCGCGGACGTGGCCTTCCCGCTGTCGGACCACGCCGACTTCCCGTCGCTGATGCGCTACGTGAAGGACACCGGCGCGCGGGACGTCATCACCTGCCACGGCTTCGCGGAGGAGCTGGCCCAGGCACTGCGGGACGCGGGCACGGATGCCCGTCCGCTGGGCAAGCCACAGCAGATGGCCCTGTTTTGATTTTGCCGCGTCGGCGTGTTGGAACGGGCGCCCGATATGCCCACTCCTGCTCCCTCGCTGACCGGACACCTGGCCAACGTGCTGCTGTGCACGGACGCTGAACCCAAGCGCTTCGTCACCCGGGAGGTGCCTGAAGTGAAGGTCACCTTCGAAGGCATCGAGGGGGACCGGCACGCGGGCCTCACGCGCAAGGCGGACGTGCGCGTGCCGTGGTTCCCCAAGGGGACCCTCATCCGCAACACCCGGCAGCTCTCCGTGGTGTCGCGCGAGGAGATGGTGGAAGTCGCGCGCGCGCTGGGCGTGCCGCACGTGCTGGCGTCGTGGCTGGGCGCGAACC
The DNA here is from genome assembly GCF_042231735.1 of Corallococcus exercitus. Taxonomy (GTDB): domain Bacteria; phylum Myxococcota; class Myxococcia; order Myxococcales; family Myxococcaceae; genus Corallococcus; species Corallococcus exercitus_B. The sequence continues at coordinate 4,898,575 of NZ_CP102577.1, read as the reverse complement.
TGGAGCTCGTGGGCGTGCCGCGCCTCACGCACCTGCCGCCGGGGACGCGGCTGTTCTTCCCGGAGGACGCCACGCTGGTGATGGAAGGGGAGAACCTCCCCTGCGTGCAGCCGGGCCGCGTGATTGAAGCGCACCACCCGGACATGAAGGGGCTCGCGAGCCGCTTCGTGAAGGCCGCGTGGCAGAAGCGCGGGCTGGTGGGCTGGGTGGAGCGCCCGGGCCTCATCCGCGCGGGCGACGAGGTGCGCGTGATGCTGCCGCCGCCGGTGACGTACTCGCTGCCCTCCGCGCCGTCGGAGTCGGAAGCGGTGGGCTGAGGAAAGCAGAAGGCCCGGCGGGAGGCGCTTGGAAGCGCCTCCGACCGGGCCCTGCTGTCACGTCAGTGCGTCGGAGTGCCTCAAGCCTCCGGCGACTGGACGATGAGCTTCTCCTTGCCGCACACGTCGCAGCGCACGTGCACGAACAGGTCGTCGTCGCTCTCCTCGGGCACCTCGCCCTCGGGCACGCCCAGCTCCGCCTTGGCCAGCGCCGGCACCTTGGCCGGGATGTCCTGCGCCTTGAGCGACTGCACGTAGGTCATCTCGCGGTCGTGGCACTCGCGCACTTCTGGCCCGGACAGCCACTGCGGCTCCATGCCCTCCGGCAGCCGGCTGAGCAGCTCCAGGTTCGACACGGACTCCGCCAGGTACGCCAGGCGGCGCAGCCGCGCCTCCTCCGGCAGGGCCGCGAACACCTGGAAGCCCTCCAGGAGCGCCTGCCGGTCCTCGCCCGTGGCCGCGTTCGCCAGCTCCAGCGACGCGTCCGCCGACTCCAGCGCCTCGTCCCAGTTGTTCTCCGGGTTGAAGCCCGCCTCCAGCAGCGACGTGTACAGCTGCGCGGCGGCCAGCCGGCGACGCACCTCGTGCACGTGCTCCACCACCTCGTGCGTCAGGCGCAGCTCCAGCAGCGCCCCCGTGGTGCGCGGATCAATGGAGCCCGTGAGGTCGTCCACCTCCACCTCGGTGCGCAGCTCGCCCTTGAGCTGCTTCGCCGCGGCGAAGCGGAACAGCGGCAGCACGCCCACCTCGCGCAGGTACACCGCCGCGACGTTGGCCTCCTTGCCGCCCATGCGCAGCGCCTTCTGCGCGCGCTCCACCGCGCCCGGGTCCGCCGCGGGCTTCTTGTTCTCCAGCCGCGTCTTCACCGCCTCGCGGTAGAGCGTCTCCAGGGAGCTGCCCGGCGGCAGCCGCTGCGGCAGCAGCGGACGCAGGCCCGGCACGTCCAGCACCCAGAGCGGGGGCGCGCCCACGCGCTTGAGCGCCCGGAAGAAGAGCGAGCCCGGCGGGTCCTGCGGGCGGAACGGGGGCAGCTCGTCCGGGTGCGCGGAGCCCGCGCCGTCCATCGCGCCGCCAGCGCCGTGCGACTGGCCCAGCATCTTCTCGCGCTGTTCGCGCGTGAACGCCGTGATGCCCTGCACCGGCGGGGGCGGCGGCGGCGGGGCCTCCTCGCCGTCCAGGCCCGTCACGCGGTCCATGTCCACGTCGTCCAGCTCCAGGTCGTCCAGACCCTTGGCGCCCGTGAAGTCACAGCGCAGCAGCTTGAGCTTTTCGAAGACACAGCCTTCCAGGTTGGCGCCGCGGAAGTCGCAGTCCTGCAGGCGGCCCCCGTGGAAGTAGGCGTTGGTGAGGTCCGTCTCCCGGAAGTTCATCTTCGACAGGTCACAGCGCTCCCACTCGGAGCCCACCAGCTCCAGTCCGGAGAGGTCCGCGTTGGCGGAGAACAGCTGCGTGAACGTGGCGCCCGTTTGGCCGGTGGGCGCCTGGCCGGACTTGCGCAGCTTGTTCCATTCGGCGGAACCGTTCTGGAGCAGCTTCTCGATAGTTGGGGCTTTCGGCATGGACCCCGAATTATTCGTGTGCTCTGGTCCAGGCGCCAGCACAAATGATCGAGTACCGAATCGAAGCCGACACCGTCGGGATGCGGCTGGACAAGCACCTGCGCAAGCGGATGCCCAACGTCCCCGTCAGCCACCTCTTCAAGATGATCCGCACCAAGAAGGTGCGGGTGAATGGCAAGCGCGCGCAGCCAGAGCAGTTGCTTGCCGAAGGAGACGTGCTCACCATCCGCGGCACCGAAGAGCAGCTCACCCTGGCGGAGCGTCCGAAATCGGACCGTCCGCCCCCCCCGCCGCCACCGGTAGACCCCTCCCGGCTGGTCATCCTGAAGGAAGACGACTGGCTCATGGCCGTGGACAAGCCCAGTGGCATGGCCGTCCATACCGGCAGCGGCATCACCGGGGGCACCCTGGTGGACTACGTGCGCGCCTACCTGGGCCCCAAGGCCACCCGGAACGACTTCACCGCCTCACCCGCCCACCGCCTGGACCGGGAGACCTCCGGCGTCATCCTGGTGGCCAAGCGCCGCCCGGCGATGGTGCATTTCACGGAAATCTTCACCCACGGCCACCCGAAGAAGCGCTACCTCACCCTGGTGAAGGGGAAGATGCCCAGGGACTCGGGCGTCATCGACCTGCCGCTCGCCGAGCACCAGCAGACGGCCGAGTCCAAGGCCCGTCGGGGAGTGAACATGCAGGAGGCCGTCACCCGCTGGAAGGTCGTGCGCCAGTCGAGCGAGGCAGCCCTCCTCTCCTGCACCATCGAGACCGGGCGCACGCATCAGATAAGAAGGCACCTGGTCGCCGTGGGGCACCCGGTGGCGGGTGACAAGAAGTACGGAGACTTCGCCTTCAACCGCGACGTGCGGGCGCGATGGGGGCTCAAGCGTTTGTTCCTGCACGCCGAGCGCATCGAATTTCCGCACCCCGAGGATGGCAGGAAGGTCGTCGTGGAGGCCGCAATGCCAGCCGAATTGACGGACGTGCTGAAGCGGGCGGCGCTCCTCTAAGCCTTGAGCCCAGGACTCGACAGAACACGCATGTCCGACCCGAAGATTGACCGCAGCCGCTCCAAGCTGGTGCTCGACGGCGTTCCGCCCAAGCGCAACATCCTCGTGCGCTTGATGAAGCTCGTCGCCGTGTTGGGCCTCATGGGCGCCACCGCGGGCGCGCTCTCCGTCGTGGGCGCCTACTACATCTTCTCCGACGGGCTGCCCGCCATCCCGAAGGTGGACGAGTACTGGCCGCCCATCGTCACGGAGGTCTACACCGACGACGCGGTGCTCGCGGGCGAGTTCTACAACGAGCGGCGCAAGGTGGTGCCCTACGAGCGCATCCCCAAGCGGCTGGTGCAGGCGTTCATCGCCAGCGAGGACTCCAGCTTCTTCGACCACTTCGGCGTGGACGTGCTGGGCACCACGCGCGCCGTGTCCAAGACGGTCATGACGAAGCTGGGCCTGCGCGCCGGCGGCGTGCAGGGCGGCTCCACGCTCACGCAGCAGACCGCGAAGGCGGTGCTCATCTCCGCGGAGGGCTACAAGGAGGCCACCGCGAAGACGCCCAAGCGCAAGATTCGCGAGGCCATCCTCGCCTTCCGCCTGGAGCAGGCGCTGACGAAGGAGGAGATCCTCTATCTCTACCTGAACAACGTCTTCCTCGGGCACCACAGCTACGGCGTGCAGAGCGCGGCGGAGAACTACTACCGCAAGGACGTGCGCGACCTGACGCTGGGGGAGATGACGCTCATCGCGGGCCTGCCCCAGGCGCCCAGCCGCTACTCGCCGTTCCTGCGTCCGGAGGCCGCGAAGAGGCGCCGCTCGTACGTGCTGGGCCGCATGCTGACGGAAGGGATGATCTCCAAGGAGGAGCATGACCAGGCCAACGCGGAGCCGGTGAAGGTGTACCCGGTGGAGGACGTCTTCCACGAGTTCGCCCCGTACTTCGTGGAGCAGGTGCGCAAGGACGTGGTGGACCGCTACGGCAACCCCGTGCTGCTCAAGGAAGGCCTCAAGATCTTCACCACCATGGACAGCGAGCGGCAGCGCGCGGCGCAGGACTCCGTGCTGGACGGCCTGATGTCCGTGGACAAGCGCCAGGGCTGGCGCGGCCCGGTGATGCAGCTGGCCACCGACGCTGAGCGCAACGCCTTCCTCGCCAAGGCGAAGAAGGCCATGGGCAAGGAGGAGCTCGTCGACAACCGCCTCTACGTGGGCGTCGTCACCCGCATCGACGAGGACGGCAAGGGCGCGGACGTGCAGGTGGGGCCGCACCAGGGCCGGCTGCCGCTGTTGGGCATGCGCTGGGCGCGCAAGGTGAACCCGGAGAGCTACTACCCGGCGAGCATGATCACCTCCGTCAAGAAGGCCGTGACGGTGGGCGACGTCGTCGTCCTGCGCCACGTGACGAAGAAGGAGCTGACGGACGACCGGGAGCAGTGGGACAAGAAGCTCGCGGAGGCCATCCCCGAGGAGGGCGTGAAGCTCTTCCGGCTGGAGCAGACGCCGGAGGCGCAGAGCGCGCTGGTCTCCATCGACCCGCATCGCCAGTACCTCACCGCGATGGTGGGCGGCTACGACTTCGACGACAACGAGTTCAACCGCGCGTTCCAGGCGTGCCGCCAGCCGGGCTCGTCCTTCAAGCCGTTCGTGTACTCGGCGGCGCTGGAGCAGCTGGAGTGGACGGAGGCCACCGTCATCGTGGACTCGCCCATCGTGGAGCACGACCCGGACAACAAGGTGTCGTGGAAGCCGGCGAACTACAGCGAGGAGTTCGTGGGTGACGTGCTCCTGCGCACCGCGCTGGTGAACTCCATGAACATCCCCGCGGTGAAGACGTTCGGCGCGGTGGGCGTGCACAACATGGCGGAGTGGTCCAAGAAGCTGGGGCTGACGACGCCCATGAACATGGACTTCTCCGCGGCGCTGGGTTCGTCCTGCGTGTACCCGTTCGACCTGGCAAGCGCGTACGCGACCTTCAACCGCTACGGCCGCAAGAAGCCCACGTACTTCATCCGCAAGGTGGAGGACCGCTTCGGGCGCACGCTGGAGGACCACACCGCGTTCGACGACGCGTGGGCGCCGCTCCAGGACCGCGTGGCCGCGGGCTACGCGCGCCTCTTCGAGCCGGGTGAGCAGGTGATGAGCCCGGAGACGGGCTTCATCCTCACGCACCTGCTGCGCGGCGTGGTGCTCCAGGGCACCGGCGGTCCCGCGCAGAAGCTGGGCAAGCCGGCGGCGGGCAAGACGGGCACGACGAACGACTCCTTCGACGCGTGGTTCGCGGCCTACACCAAGGACCTGGTGACGGTGGCGTGGGTGGGCTACGACCTGAACCCGCACCCGCTGGGCCGCTACGAGACGGGCGGCCGCGCGGCGCTGCCCATCTGGCTCAACTACATGAAGCGCGCGCTGGAGGGCCGGCCGCAGCCGGAGTTCTACCCCTGGCAGTCCATGCAGCTGGCGCGGCTCTACATCGACAAGAAGACGGGCAAGGTGTCCCATCCCGGCTCCAAGGGCGCGGAGCTGATGTTCTTCAAGAAGGGCACCGAGCCGAAGGAGGCCGTGCCCGACAAGAACCAGGTCGGCGTGGATCAGTTCATGATGGGCGCGCAGTAGCCACCGCGCGCCTCATCGCAGTGCCCCTTCAGGCGCCTTCGCGGAATGCACGCGAGGGCGCCTGATGTGCTTCCAGGGCTCGCTTCAGCGCGGTGACCTCCGGCCCCGCCTCCAGCACGGAGCGCGCGGCGGTGGGAATCACCTGCCGCTCGCGGCCGGAGAAGAGCTTGGGCAGGTCCGCGAAGCCCGCGCCCTGCGAGCCGATGCCGGGCGTGAGCATCAGCGCGCCGCCCAGCCGCTCCACCACGTCGCGGTCGGCCGGGGGCAGGGTGGCGCCCATCACCGCGCCCGCGGGGAACACCCCGCGGCCGGCCTTGTCGTTGAGCTTGCGCAGGCCGTCCGCCACCGCCTGGGCCACGGTGCGGCCGTCGCCGCCCACGGCGTTCTGCAGGGGGACGCCTTCCGGGTTGGACGAGCGCACCACGATGAAGGCGCAGGCGCCGTGGTAGCGCGCGCGCTCCACCGTCTTCGCGAGCGCGTCCAGGCCCAGGTACGCGGTGAAGGTGGCGGCGTCCACGTCGTAGGCGCTGTCCTTGCCGAACAGCGATTCAGCGTAGGCGTCCATGGTGGACCCGATGTCGCCGCGCTTCACGTCCAGCAGCGTGAGGGTGCCCGCCGCCCGGAAGCGCTTGAGCACGCGCTGGAGCACGACGAGCCCTTCGGGGCCGTGGCGCTCGAAGAAGGCGCTCTGGGGCTTGACCACCGCGAGCGTCTCGCCGGCCGCGTCGGCCAGCCGCTCGCAGAAGTCGGACAGGCCCCGCGCGGTGTCCGGCAGGCTCCAGCGGGCGAGCACGTCGCGGGAGGGGTCCAGGCCCAGGCAGAAGGGAGAGCGCTCGTCGGCGAGCTGCTGGAAGCGCTCGGCGAAGGACGGGGGCGGGAGTGTCGTCATGGCCAGGCTCCTCTCACTTCAACCGGCGCGCGGTGGCGTCGAACAGCGGGTTGGGCATGACCTTCAAGAGGCGCATGGGCGTGGCCAGCTGCCAGGGGAAGGTCACCTCCGCGGCGCCCGCGAAGATGCCCTTGCCCATGCGCTCCACCGCGTCCTCGGTCTCCAGGAGGAAGGGCATGGGGAAGTTGTTCTTCGCAGTGAGCTCGCTCTTCACGAAGCCCGGGTAGACGCACGTCACCTGGACGCCGGTGCCCTTCAGGTCCACGCGCAGGCTCTCCATGAAGGTGGCCAGGAAGGCCTTGGACGCGGAGTAGGCGGCGTGGCCCGCGAGCCCCCGCATCCCCGCGAGGCTGGACACGCCGACGATGTGGCCCCGGCGGCGCTCCACCATCCGCGGCAGCACCGCGCACAGCGTGGCGGCGGCGCCGGTGACGTTGGTGTCGATGATGGCGCGCGTGCGCTCCCAGTCCATGCGCTTGCCGTGCGTGGGCCCGCCGATGCCCGCGTTCGCCACCACCAGGTCCAGCCCGCCGCACTCCGCGTCGATGGCGCGGATGCGCTCCTGGGAGGCTTCCGCGTGGTTGACGTCCATGACGACGGGCTCCACCGCCGCGCCCGCGGCCTGGGCCTCCGCGGCCAGGGCCTGCAGCTGCGACAGCCGCCGTCCCGTCGCGAACACGCGCACGCCGTGCTTCGCCAGCCACAGGGCCAGTCCACGTCCCAGCCCGCTCGAGGCGCCCGTCACCAGCGCCGTCCGGTAGGTCATCTCCGCCATGCCGTCCTCCAGGGGTGTCGCAGTGGCCTGCCTTGTCGCACGGTTGCGCGCCCGAGGGCACGCAAAACCCCTCCCCTCACCGGAGGACGAGGTGCCTTCTTCGGCGCGTTGACACCTTGAAGACCTGGGGAAGGGGAGTTTCGGTCATGCCCTGGTGGAACCGCATCCTCGTGGTGGACGACGACCTGGACCTGCTCCGGGCCTACAAGGAAGCGCTGGAGCTGGACGGGCACGAGGTGGCGCTGGCGCGAAACGGCTTCGAGGCGCTGCGCCTCCTGCGGCAGGGACTGCGCCCGGCGCTCATCCTCCTGGACCTGATGATGCCGGGGATGAACGCGTGGTCCTTCCGCCTGCGGCAGCTGGAGGACCCGGCGCTCGCCTCCATCCCGGTCATCGTCCTGTACTCGCAGGACGCGGGCGCTCGCGCCATGAGCGCCCTGGGCGTGGAGGGCCTGCTGGAGAAGCCGGTGGACCTGGACGTGCTCCTGGCCGCGGTGGCGGCCTACGTGAAGCCCACCGGGGCCGTGGCCCATCATTCCCAGTGAGGGACGGGGCCCCTACCGGAACGGCGGCACCGGCTGGCCCTTGAACCACTCCGTGGCCTTCATGAGGTGCAGGTCGTGCTTGCCGGGCCGCAGCTCGATGCCGCCCGTCACCGCGCCCAGCGTCGCCAGCAGGGCGCCCGTCATGTTGCCCTGCACGAGGTCCAGGTGCCCTTCCAGGGAGAAGCCGTCGCCCTTCGCCTTCAGCTCGCGCAGCTGGAGCCCGCGCTCGTCGATCTGCACCTGCCCCGTCACCTCCACCTTCGGGATGTTGAGCAGCGACGTGAGGAAGCCGGGCAGCTTCTTGGACGACGTGATGAGCGCCACCAGGGGCTGCGTGTCGGTGAGCTGGCTGGCGAAGCGCGCCTTGAGCACCGTGGGGGACAGGCTGAGGCTGGCGCGGGGCAGGGTGAAGTTCCCGCTCCACGCGCGGATGGGCACGTTGCCGTTGGACGACACCTGGCTCAGCCGCAGCGTCGTGCCGCTCAGGCCCAGCTCCGTCATGTCCCAGGACAGGTGCCGCGCGTCCACCTCCACCTCCGCGCGCAAGAGGACCTTGTTCTGTCCCATGCGGCCGGAGACGAGGTCCGTGTCCATGCGCAGCTCCAGGGTGTTGCGCGCCTTCGCGCCCTTGGCTGGCTCCTCGCTGCGAATGGTCACGTGGCCGGAGTCGATTTCGAGCGTCTGTCCCAGCCACGGGTTGAGCACGCGCAGGTCCAGGGGCTTGCTCTTCGCCACGCGCAGCTCGGGCTCCAGGTCCAGGCCCGCCTGGCCTTCGCGCCGCCGTGCCAGCACGGTGAGGGCCACCTCCGGCACCTCCACGTCGTTGCCCCGGGCGCCCGACACGCGCACGGGCGCGAAGGCCAACCGCACCGTGCCGGAGGGCGGCCCCTGCTGCCCGGCGGGCATGGACGCCTCCAGGCTCCACGGGGCCTGCGCCCGCATGGGGCCCGCGCGCAGGTCCAGCGTCGCGCCGGAGGCCTTCAGCTGGCTGCCGGGCTCCAGGGTGTTGCGCTGCATGCGCACGTCCAGGTCCACCCGGCCGGCGCCGCCGCGAAGGGACACGGGGGCGCTCGCGCCCAGCTGGTCGTTGATCCAATCCAGCGGCAGCACGTCGAGGTGTGTCTTCACCTGGCCACTGAGGGCCTGGGAGAGGTCGTAGCCCTTGCCGGGCCGGAAGGGCGCGTCGAGCAGGGCGCGCGAGTCGAGCGACTCCAGCCTCGCGACGCGCTTGCCGTCCACCTCGATGAAGCCCTCACTCACGCGCACCGACGGCAGGTCCACCCGGAGCCGTTCGCGGGACTGGAGGTTCAGCGTGCCGGTGACGTCCAGCGCGCCCGCGAAGCGCACGCGGCTGAAGTCCAGCTCGCGCACCTGGTGCAGCGTGACGTCCTTCAGGTGGATGACCCAGGGCTTGCTGCTCGGGGCGGACGGCTGTTCGGGCGCGCCGGACGGCTCCAGGTGGAAGGTCGCGCCATGTCCGTCGATGCCGTCCACGTCCACGCGCTTTCGCAGCAGGCCCGTGAGCGACATGCCCGCCTCCAGCGCGTCCACCTCCACCTTCCACCAGACGTCCGCGTCCTGCTGGGTGAGGGTGAAGCCCTTCAGGTGGAGCCGGCCCACGGGCCACAGCCACCACGCGCGCTGCCACGTCAGCTGCGTGCGGTCCGTCGCGCGGCCCATGATGGCCTGGGTGACGCCGGTGTTGAGCGCGACGTTGAGGGCCACTTCCAGCACCGCGACCGCCAGCAGGGCCCACAGCGCCACGCGGCGCCAGCGCCTGCTTCGAGGGGCTGCGACGGGGGATGGGGTGTCGGTCATGTCGCGAGGTTCCGGGGCCGGAAAGAGGCCCCTGGATGCCTCAAGCCCCCGACACGCACAAGGCGTGTTTCCTGGCGAAGCTGGATTAGAAACACCGCCCATGGACAAGGCCACCCGTGACCATTTCGCCAACCTGCGCAGCCAGGACGCGGACTCCCGCTATGCCTCCTTCCGCCACGTCATGGAGGTGACGCAGGCGCCGGTGGACTGGGCCGCGGAGGTCTGGGACGGACTGCTGGCGCTGCTGAAGGAGGGCGACAACCACCAGCGGGCCATCGCCGCGCAGGTGCTGGCGAACCTGGCCAAGAGCGACACGGAAGGCCGGATGCTGAAGGACCTGGACCGGCTCATGGCCGCGACGAAGGACGAGAAGTTCGTCACCGCGCGGCACTCGCTCCAGGCGCTCTGGCGCGTGGCGACGGCGAGCGAGCCCCTGCGCAAGGCGGTGGTGGGCCGCCTGAAGAAGCGCTTCCAGGAATGCGCCACGGAGAAGAACGGGACGCTGATCCGCTACGACATCCTGGAAGTGCTCCGGAAGACCCACGACGCCACGCCGGATGACTCGCTCCCGAAGCTCGCCGTGGAGCTCATCTCCCAGGAGGAGGACCCGAAGTACCAGAAGAAGTACTCGGGCCTCTGGAAGGACCTCTTGCCCAAGCCGAAGCGCGGCGCGAAGGCGTAGGGGCCTTCGCGCCGGGCATGCCGACCTTGGTGAGGCCGGTGATGAAGGCGGCGCGGCCCGCGGTGCAGCTCTGCTGGGCGTAGTAGTCGGTGAAGAGCGCTCCCTCCTTCGCCAGCCGGTCGATGTCCGGCGTGTGGTAGCCCATGCCGCCCAGGGGGGCGGCGTGGCGGGCGGCGGGCATGGCTGGATGTCATTCATTGTCCCGGTGTCCCCAGGGCCACATCCTCCTGGGGAACCCCCAGGGGAAGGACGGGTGTGCGGATGGGAAGCACGGGCCGCACGGGACCCATCGAGGCGCTTCGCAACCTCACGGTGTCACTGCAGAAGCTGGCGGCGCGCGAGATCGCGACCGGCGTGGTGCGCGGCACGGCCGAAGGGATTCGCAAGGAGCTGCCGGACGCGGATGGGCAGCTGCACGCGTTGCTCCAGGACGTGCTCACGGTGCTGGCCCGTCTGGCGCACGAGGCCGCCGAGCGTGAATCCGGGGCGCCGGCGGTCGCGACCCAGGAGTTCGCGGGCGCCGCCATGGAGGGGGCGCTGAAGGCGCTGGAGCGGGAATGGAACGACGGGGGCCTGCCCCTTCATGGCTTCATGGTGCGCCTCAATCACCTCTTCGACGAGGTGGTGATGTTCGCCCACTCCCGCACGGATGAGATCCGCGCGCCGGGGGAGCGGGCGCAGGTGATGGCCCGGGGCGTGGTGAAGGCGGCCACGGAGCAGCTGCACGAAGCCCTTCCTGTCATCCTGGAGGATGCGCGCGGCCTGTCGCCATTGGGAGAGGAGGTGGCCTCCAAGGTGGGCCGGGGGCTGGTGGTGGGCGTCGAGTCCAAGCTGCGCGAGGACTCCGGGCTGCTGCTGGGGCTGGTGGAGCGAGCGGGG
>NZ_CP102577.1:0-85000 GCF_042231735.1 Corallococcus exercitus | reverse complement strand
CATTACCCCGCCAACTAGCTGATGGGCCGCGGACTCATCTGGTTGTGATAGCTTGTATACAGAGGCCACCTTTTCCCTCAGTCTCCGAAGAGACCGTGGGCTTATCCGGTATTAGCCAATCTTTCGACTGGTTATCCCAGGCATCCAGGCAGATTATCCACGTGTTACGCACCCGTGCGCCGCTCTACTAAGGGTTGCCCCTATTCGCGCTCGACTTGCATGTGTTAGGCACGCCGCCAGCGTTCGTTCTGAGCCAGGATCAAACTCTCCAATTGTATTCTTGGTTTGCTTGAACCGGCGTTCCCCGAGACCCGGCTAAGGAGTCTCGGCTCGCTGATTCGTCGGCACTTCCCTCTCGCTGCGCTTTTCAGCGCTGCTCTTGAGGTGAAGATGCCCTCAAAAAATTGACTGCGGGTTTCCGCAATCCATTACTGCTTGGGCTTGCTATTTGGTTTTCAAAGACCGAGCCGCTTGTCCTGCTTCGCGACTTCTGCTACCGTTACTTCGCTGCTGGTTTTGCGTCAACCAGCGGGTTGCAGCTTCTATTTCAGTTCGCAGTCAGCGTCAACTTCGCTTTTGCGTCCTGCGGGCTGCTTCGAAGTTCGTCGGCGCCGTCCAGTGACTTTCGCCGCTTCTTTTCGAAGGGGAGCGGCTTCTACTTCAGCGCCGCGTTCCCTGTCAACCGCTTGCTGTCAGCTTCCTTCACCGCTTGCCGTCCGTGTGTTGCCTGCCGGACTGCTTCTCTTCGGTGGGGGCGCGGCTTCTATCTCTTCGCCGCGTTCGCTGTCAACTCGCTCGTTGACTGCCCTATTTCCTTGTCGGTGCTGCGCTCTCTCCGAAGTGCCTTCCGCGCCAGTGCGCGGGCTTCGAAGCGAGGGGCGCGGCTTCTACCACCGCCGCATCTTGTGTCAACCACCCTTCTGCTACTTCCGATTCCTGACCGCCACCACCATCAGCTCCGCCTCCCATGAGGCGGCAACCCGCTCCGACACCTTCAACGCCCGCCGATTCATGTCCTGCTGCGGCAACCATCTAAGAATCGGATCGGAGAATGTCAACTTCTCGTCACCGATGAGGCCTGCTTCGCCTCGCCTCGTCTGCGCGTCCTTCAGGTGCCACCGGGGTGACGCCTGCGTGTCGCCGCGAGGTGTGCGGCTTATCCATCAGGCGATCGGGCGGCGCAAGAAATTTGATGCAGGCCGCCGACGCGATGCGACGTGGTGGAGGGGGAACCCATGGGCCGGTTCCACCCATTCCCCGGCGGATTTCAGCCGCCGAACTTGAGCTTGGAGAGATCCACCCTCCCCCGCCGGCACTTCTCCGCGACCACCACTGAGCGCAGCTCCTGGTAGGCGCGCTCGAAGTCGTCGTTCACCACGATGTAGTCGTAGGACGCGATTCCCCGCTCGATCTCCGAGCGGGCGGCCAGCATGCGGCGGCGGATGGTCTCGTCCGAGTCCGTCTGGCGGTCCCGAAGGCGGCGCTCCAGTTCCTCCATGGAGGGAGGCAGCACGAAGATGAGGACCGCGTCGGGGTGCTTGCGCTTGATGGCCTGCCCGCCCTGGACGTCGATGTCGAAGATGGCGGTGCCGCGACGCTGGCGGGCCTCATCCACCACGGACTGCGGGCTGCCGTAGAAGTGGCCGTGCACCTCGGCCCACTCCACGAACTCGCCCTTCTCGATCTTCTCCTGGAAGGCGGCCACTCCCACGAAGTGGTAGTCCACGCCCTCCTGCTCCTTGCCCCGGGGGCGCCGGGTGGTGACGCTGGTGGAGAAGATGCCGTCCGGCATCTCCTTCAGCAGGCGGTGCGCGAGGGTGGTCTTTCCCGCTCCGGACGGGGCGGAGAGGACGAGGAGCACACCAGGCTGGAGTCCAGAGGGTTCGTTCATTCGACGTTCTGCACCTGTTCGCGGATGCGCTCGACTTCGGCCTTCATCGAGACCACGCGCGCGGAGATCTCCGCGTGCTGGCTCTTGGAGCCCGTCGTGTTCACCTCGCGGTGCATCTCCTGCACGAGGAAATCCATGCGCCGGCCGACCGGCTCGGGGCTCGCCATCAGGAGCCGGAACTGCTCGAGGTGCGTCGCGAGCCGGGTCACCTCTTCCGCGATGTCCGTGCGCTCGGCGAACAGGGCCACTTCCTGCGCCAGCCGCTGCGGATCCACCGCGACGCCACGCGCGAGCTCCGCCACACGTTCGGTGAGCCGCTGCTGGTAGTCGCTGACCGCTTTCGGTGCGAGCCGGGCGACCTCCTGGCTCCAGCCCTCGATGAGCTTCATCCGGGCGTCCAGGTCCGCGTGGATGGACTCGCCCTCGGTGTTCCGCATGGTCTCCAGGGCCCCGAGCGCCTGCTGGAGCGCGGTCTGCGTGGCCTGGGTGGCGGACTCCACGTCCACGCCCTTCTCCTCCAGGCGGATGACGCCCGACTGGTTGGCCACATGCGACCAGGCGATTTCCACCGACTGGCCCAGGGCCTCGGCGACCTCGCGGAAGGCGCGCGCGTACTCGCGGGCCAGGCCGACATCCACCGTGGGGACGTTGCCCGAGACAGTGGCGGCCTGCCGGCGCACGAGGATCTCCACCGAGCCTCGCGCGAGGCGGTCCTTCACCTGCTTCACGAGCGCGGGCTCGAGCGCGGACAGCTCGCGCGGCAGCCGGACCTTCACTTCACAGAACTTGTGGTTGAGCGAGCGTGCTTCCACGGAGACCTCTTCGTCCCCTACGCGGGCGCGGCCCGAACCAAATCCGGTCATGCTTTTGAGCATCGGGCCGGGTGCTAGGGGCTTTCCGCCCCAAGGTCAAGCCAGCGTCTTGTGTCCATTCCAATTCTGGTAGGGTCCCCCGCGATGGCGTGGCACAAGCGGCTTGAAACGTGGGCGAAGCTGGCACTGGCGCTCCTGGCTTCCCTCCTGTTCTGGCGCCCCGGACGTCGTCGCGCTCCCGGAACGCCCCTCCCCCACCCGCGAAAGGTCCTGCTCGTCCGGCCCGACAACCGCGTGGGCGAGGCCCTACTCACCACGCCCCTGCTGCGGACCCTCAAGGCGCATGTCCACCCGCCTCCGGAGGTGCACGTGCTGGTGCACGCCAAGGTGGCTCGCGTCCTTCAGGGACACCCTGATGCGGATGCGGTCCTGGCGTTCGACCGGCGCCTGCTGTGGCTGGGGCCCCTGGCGCCCGGCATCCGCGCACTCCGTCGCGCGGGCTATGACGCCGTGGTGGATTGCGCCAACTGGAGCGCGCCGTCCGTGACGAGCGCGCTCATCGCCCGGATGGTGGGGCCGAAGGCGGTGGTCATTGGACCGGGCATCTGGCCGGTGTCCCTGCTGCAGTCGGTGTCCGTGCCTGCCCGTTCCGATACGCGGCACGAGGCCGTTCAACGGACGCACCTGCTGACGCCCCTGACCCAGGGGGGTGTCGCCCAGGGGCTTTCATTCCGGGACCCGGTGCTGAGCGAGGCGTTCCGCAGCTACCTGACGGGATTTTCCGGGCAGGGTTCTCGGCGTGCGGTCATCAATCCGGGAGGCCGGCTGGGTGAGCGCCGCATCCCGGCCGAGGCCTTCGCGGCCGCGGCCCGGGAGCTGATTTCGCTGGGCCATTCGCCCGTCGTGACCTGGGGCCCGGGAGAGGAGGCCCTGGCTCGGGCCGTGATCTCCGGCGCTCCGGGGGCGGAGCTGGCTCCCCCGACGAGCATCGATGAGCTCGCGGCCCTCATGCGGAGCGCGGGCCTCACCATCTGCAACAACACCGGGCCCATGCACCTGTCGGTCGCCGTGGGCGCACCCACGCTGGCGTTCTTCCTGCGCATCGACATGGAGCGCTGGGGCCATGCGGTGGCCCCCCACCGGATGGTGGACCTGACGCCCCTCGTGGATGGGGCTTCCGGGGCGGGACTGGAGCTGCGCGTGGCCGAGGAGGTCCGGTCGTTCGTCTCGGAGCGGGCCTCGCTCACGGGGTGAGCGGTCGCTCCTGTTCGGGCACCATCCGTGGGACGCCGTCTTCCACGGGCCAGGCTCGCAGGCACCTGGGGCAACGGACCTCGGGCGGGGGGCCTTCGTGCTCCTCGAGCGAGCCCTTGCAGTGGGGACAGCCCAGGATGGACCGCAGCACCGGGTCCAGGACCATGGGCTACTTCGCGCCTTCGCGCCCAAGCCGGCGCGCCAACTCCGTGGTGCTGTGGTCCTTCGGATCTCCCGCCACCGCAGTCCTGCCTCCGTAGGCCCGGACCTCGTCACCCTCCGGGATGGAGTCCGGCGTGTAGTCGGTCCCCTTCACGTGCACATCGGGCTTCAGGGCTCGGATGATGGTCCGCACGTTCGGTTCGTCGAAGACGACGACGCGGTCCGTGCAGGCCAGCGCCGCGACCAGTTCCGCGCGCTCCGCTTCCGGAATGTGCGGACGGCCGGGCCCCTTGTAGGCCCGGGTGGAAGCATCCGAGTTCACCGCCACCACCAGCACGTCCGCCAGGGCCTTCGCCCCCTCCAGGTACCGGACGTGCCCGACGTGCAGCAGGTCGAAGATCCCGTTGGCAAGGGCCACTGTGCGGCCCTGCTCGCGCCAACGCTCCCGTTCCTCCGCGATGGCGGCGAGGGGGCGAAGCTTGTCCAGGGTGTTCATCGTGGGCTCCGCAGCGCTTCGAGGAGTTCTTCGCGGGAGACCGTCGCCGTGCCCGGCTTCTGCACCACCAGGGATCCCGCCACGTTCGCCAGCCTCGCGGCTTCGCCGAAGGAGGCTCCGGCCGCGAGTGACAGCGCGAAGCTGGCGATGACCGTGTCGCCGGCTCCCGTCACGTCCACCGCCGACTTCGCGCCGTGCACGGGGATGAGGTCCACACCGCCCTCCGCGTCGAAGAGGGCCATGCCGTGCCGGCCTCGCGTCACCAGCAGCGCCTGGCAACCCAGCTTGCGGACCGCTTCGTGACCGGCCTCCAGGAGGTCTTCCTTCGTTCGCACCGGACGGCCCGTGAGCGCTTCCAGTTCCGGCTCGTTGGGCTTGCACACCGTGAGGCCCGCGAAGGCCGCGAGCGCGTAGCGGCTGTCCACACAGACCGGCAGGCCGTCCGCGGCGAGCTTTCTCAGGGCCTCCCGGACCTCGTCGCTGACGACGCCTGCGCCGTAGTCCGAGACCACGACCGCGTCCGCGTCCTTCGCCGCCGCTTCCACCTGCCTGGCGATGGCCTTGCGCATCCGGGGCGGGAGGGGGCCTCGCTGGCCGCGATCCACCCGGAGCATCTGCTGCCTCGTGGTGCTGATGCCTCCCGCGAGGATGCGCGTCTTCGTCTCCGTCTCGATGCTTCGGCTGCTGACCGCGTGCAGCCGGATGTCCGCGGCGTCGAAGAGCTTGCGCAGCGAGCTGCCCATCGCGTCCACGCCCAGCGCGCCCACCGCCGTCACCTGCCCCGACAGCGCGCGGATGTTCGCCGCCACGTTGGCTCCACCGCCGAGCTTCACCTCCGACGACTCGTACCGGACGATGAGCACCGGGGCCTCGCGGCTCACCCGGTCCGTCTGGCCGTAGAGGTAGTGGTCGGCGACCAAGTCTCCCACCAGCAACACCCGGCGGCGCGCGAAGGCGAGTGGCAGGCGCGAGGACGGTGCTGCCGGACGTGAAGACGGGGCCGCGGGCATGGGCGCGCTTTGTCCCACAGCGTTCCGGACCTCACAAGTCGCGCGTCTCTCCCGGAAGCCCGAGCGCCCGCCTCAGATGCGCTTCGCCCTCCAGGACTTCCACTCCCAGGCGCACCACCCAGGCCTCAAAGCCGGCTGGCAGCCGCACCGCATCCTTCTCCGTCGTCACAATGAGCGCGCCCTGCTGGCGGGCCCGGGCTTCGACCTGGCGCAGTTCGTCCCCAGAGAAGCGATGGTGATCCGGGAAGAGCGCCGCGTCCCGGACCTCCGCCCCGAGCGCGGTGACGGTCTTCAGGAAGCCTCCGGGCCTGGCCAGTCCCGCCAGGGCCAGGACCGGCTTCCCTTCGAGCATGTTCGTCGCGTGCTCGGTGCCCGAGGGATCCCACCAGCCCGTGGGCCCGTAGCGCGTTCGGACCCTGGGCGCGGTCACGGCTTCGAGCCAGGGGTTGGGGGCGGCCTCCCCCGGGGAGGCTCTCAGCCAGAGGAGCGTGGCGCGGCGCAGGGCCGATGGGGGCTCTCTGAGTGGACCTCTTGGGAGCAGTTGGCCATTGCCCAGCCCCACGGCTTCGTCCACGACCACCAGGTCTTCGTCGCGGTGCAGGCGGCGGTGCTGGAAGCCGTCGTCCAGCAGGACCGTGTCCAGGCCGAAGTCGTCCCGGGCCCGGTGTGCCGCCGCGACGCGGTCCGCTCCCACGAAGAGCCTGGCGCCTGGACACCTGCGGGCGAGCAGCAGGGGTTCGTCTCCGGCTTCCGTCACGGCGGGCAGGGGCTCGGTGCCCGTGAAGGTCAGCGGCTCCTGGGATTCGCGCCCGTAGCCTCTCGTGAGAATGCCGACCTTGCGCCCTTCGCGGATCAACAACTCCGCGAGATGGAGGACCGCTGGCGTCTTGCCCGTGCCTCCGACGTTGAGGTTTCCGATGGAGATGACCCGCAGGCCTTCGACGTGCTCGGCTCGCAGCAGGCCCGAGTCGTAGAGGGCGCCCCGAAGGCGGACCGCTCCGCTGTAGGACCAGGACAACAGCGCGAGCGGCGACAGGAGGGCGCGACGGGTCCAGGGCTCCGGTGCTGGCGGATAGAAGATCCGCTCCAGGGCCGTGGGCGAGCCGGTCATCGCCGAGGCTCCGTGGCCTGCTGGTAGAGGGCCAGGATGTCCCTGGCGATGTGCTCGTTCGTCGGGTGCCGGGTCCCGGCCGTTGATCCGGACAGGGCGGCGGTGACGACGGCTTCCACCGTGGGCGCTTCCACCCATGCATCCGCCAGCTCCGGGAGCGCTCCTTCGTTCACCGCGACCACCCGGACACCACAGGCCCTGGCCTGGGCCGCGGCCCTCGCGCTCCAGTCGTTTCCCAGGCCGAGGATCCAGACCTCGTCGAGGGCCTGCAGCCACTTCGCGAAGTCCGCGCCCTGCTGGTAGCCCGCGAACGTCACCTGCTCCGTGAGGCCCCGCTCCTTCACCTGCGCCCGAGTCGCTTCGAGCAGGGCTCCATCGCCGACCAGCACGAGACGGGCTTCGGGGCGTTGCCGGTGGAACGCGGCGAAGGCTTCGACGCCCAGCGCGTGACGGCGGCTCTGCTGGAACGTGGAGATCATCCCCACGAGGTGCGTGTCCTCGATGCCCAGGGTCCGGCGCAGGGCCTCGCGGTCCTCTGGAGGCTTGAACATCGGATCCACCAGCGCGGGCAGGACGTGGATGGGGCGATGCCTGCCTTCGAGCTTCGACACCAGGTGGCTCGCGGGCACCGTGTAGGCAGCGGCTTCGGGCAGGGAGGAGCGCAGCGAGCGTGGCGCGTGGATGGAGCGGATCCGCACCGCTCCCTTCGGCGTTCCCCAGCGGGCCACGAGATGGTCGTGGGTGAAGTGCGCGTGGACCACGTCCACCGTCCTGCGGCGGAGGGCTCGCAGGTCACTCCAGATCTCCCACGGTGGGGACTTCACGGACAGCGTCAGGCCTCCCTCGTCCAGGAGGCCCAGTTGCTGGAAGCGGGGGACGGCGGGTTCCTCGGCGGCGATGTCCCGGCGCTTGCGGTCCACCGCCACCGTGACCTCGTGGCCCAGGGCTCGCTGGGCCTGGGCGAGCAGCGCGACGTTCTCCGCCGGGCCGCTCCAGAAGGGGCTCGCGAGCAGGTGCAGGATGCGCATCAGCGCTTCACCAGCGAATGGTAGAGGTCACTGAGCGCTCGGGCTTCATGCTCGACGCCGCAGCGGCGACGCGCTTCCTCCTCGGCGTTGCGGCCGACCTGACGGGCCCGCTCCGGTTCACGGGTCAGTTCGTCCAACAGGGCGCGCAGGCCCTTCACGTCTCCGGGCTCGAAGAAGAAGCCCGTGCGGCCGTGCTCGATGAGGGTGTCCAGGTACGGCAGCTTCGAGGCCACCACGCAGCAGCCGGACGCCATGGCCTCCACGTGCACCAGCGAGTAGCCCTCCGCGTAGGACGGATGCACCAGGATGCTCAGGCCCTGGTACCAGGGCTCGATGGTGGACTGCTCTCCGGCGAGCAGCACCCGGTCCTCAAGGCCTTCACGCAGCCCGTTCACCCACGCCAGGTCCGGCCCCTTCGCGAGCCCCACCAGCACCGCCTGCCAGTCCGGCCTTTGTGGCAACAGGGGCCGCAGCGCTTCGAGGAAGTCGCCCTGCCCCTTCTCCTTGCGGATGCGCCCGATGACGCCGATGCCGTATCGACCGCCCTGCTTCAGCCGGGCCCAGGCCGCGTCGCGGTCTTCCGGTGGACGGAAGCGCGTGAGGTCGATGCCGTGCGAGATCACCGTGGACGGGAGCGCGATGACGTCGGAGATCTGCCGCGTCAGGGACACCAGCGCGTCCGCGCCCCTGGCGAGCCAGCGGGTGAAGCGCGTGGGGGCCACCGACGTGTGCCTCGTGAAGACGAGTTGGACCCTTCCTCCCAAGGCCTTCAGGAGCATCCCCGCCAGCAGCTCGTTGTTCCGGTGCGCGTGCCAGACGATGGGCTCGCGGTGCGAGCGGCGGATCAGCTCGCCCCAGGTGATGCGCGGCAGGGCTTCCGTCAGGCCGGAGCCGATGACCCGCGTCTCGTCGCCCCGGGCCAGCGCGGGCACCACGGACTCCACGTGCCGCGTGACTCCCGTGTAGCGCTTGTGGAAGTGCGGATGGACGATGAGCGTCATCGGGAAGCGGTCCTTGCCTGCCGGCGCGGCAGCGCGGCCATGGCCTCCGCGTTGCGCTCACTGGCTCCAGAGATGCGGCGCACCGTGGCTTCCGCCTGGGCTCCCAGGCGCTGCCGGTGCTCGGGATTCGCGAGGAGGTCCTCCAGCGCGGCGTGCAGGGCTTCTCCGTCCGCCACTTGAAGGCCTCCGTTGCCTTGCAGCACCGCGACGCTGTCGCGGAAGTTGTCCATGTGCGGGCCGAACAGCACCGGCCTGCCCTGCCCCGCCGGCTCCAGGATGTTCTGGCCGCCCCGCTTCGTGAACGAGCCTCCCACGAACACCACCGTCGCCAGGCGGTAGGCGCGTGACAGCTCGCCCATCGAGTCCATCACCACCACCGGCGCGCGCTCCGGGTTGCCCTGGGAGCGCAGGCCCACGGCCAGGTTCCGCTCCTTCGCCAGAGTCACGATCCGTTCCGCCCGGTCCAGGTAGCGCGGCGCGATGACCAGACTCAGCGTGGGCCAGCGCTCCCGCAGACGCTGATACACCTGCAACAGGATTTCTTCCTCGCCCTCGTGCGTGCTTCCCGCGAGCCAGACCGGATCCTCCAAGGACAGGCCGAGCGCGCTTCGCAGGGCTTCGTCCTCGGGGGCAGGCCCCGCGGCGAGGGCGTCGAACTTGGTGTTGCCGGTGGTGAGGACCCGCTCGGCCGGTGCGCCCAGGGCTCGCGCCCTTTCGGCCTCCTCGTCCTGCCGCATGAGCAGCCGGTCCATGTCCTTCAGCGGGTTTCCGATGAGGCCAAAGAGCGTCCGGTACTTCCCCACGTTCGCCGGGGAGAAGCGCCCGTTGGTCATCACCACGCTCGCTCCGGACTGCTTCGCGGCGCGGATGAGGTTGGGCCAGACCTCCGTGTACTCGAGGACCAGGAGGTCCGGTTGGAAGGCTCGCACCGCCCTTCGCGTCGCGCCCCAGAGGTCATACGGCGCGTAGACGACTCCGTCGATCTGCTTCGCCAGCCGGTCCCTTGCCATCGCGTGGCCGCTGTCCGTCATCGTCGAGAGCACGATGCGGCAGCCCGGGAAGCGCTGGCGCAGGGGGCCGAACATGGGCGCCAGGGCCAGCAGGTCTCCCGCGCTGGCTCCGTGCAACCACAGCAGCGGGCCTTCTCCCTTTGGCAGGTCTCCCGGCCCGTAGAAGCCCAGCCGCTGCTTCAGCCCGTGGCGCGTCTTCCGGTGCACGCAGAGCACCGGGAACAGCAGCGCGAAGAGGACGTAGGTGGCGACGACGTAGAGCAGGCGCATGGGCGACGTCCCGCGCTCTATCAGATGCCCGGCGGTCGCGGCACCACTCGCACCGGGCTGGGGACCAGCCAGGGCCGCCACTCGTGGCCGAAGAAACGTCCGGGCGCGTGGGCCCAGACCTCCACCTGGACGACTCCGGGACCGGTCAGCTCGATGTGTTGCCCGTCGGGTTGGAGGCGGCCCTCGCCCCACACCCGGACCTCCAGCGTGCCTGGGGTGTGTTCCGGGAGGCGGACTGTCAGCACCGTGCCCACGGGGGCTTCCCGCGTGTTCGCGTCGAAGCCTTCCAGGGCGAAGCCTTCAGGGGTTCCCAGTGCACGGAAGACACAGAGGGCCTGGCCGCTCGCCAGGGCCTGCGTGACCTGGGTCGCGGCTTCGCGCGCATCCTGCGACAGGGGGCCCGCCAGCACGTCCGGTGGAAGCTCCATGGCGAGCGCGGTGAAGATGTCCTCGTACGCGGGCAGGCCGTGCGCGTCGCTTCCGCACAGCACGAGCCGCTTGCGCTCTCGCGCGAGTTCCAGGAAGCGCTCGGTGGGTCGCGGCTCCGGGACCGCGAGCAGCATCACGCCGTGCACCGGGTTCACCATCGAGGCACCCAGCGCGGGCAGGAGCCGGCTCACCGGGCTTCGCAGGGCCTGCCGGAAGAAGGTGTCCGCCGAGTACAGCTCGAAGCCCGGGACCTGCTGCGCGGTCGCTTCGTCCTTCCAGGGGTTCTTCGTCTGGACCGGATGCGCGAGGACCGCCGTGCCCCCGGCGGCTTCGACCGCGGCCACGGCCTGCTCCGGTGGGCCCCAGGGCTTCACCCCTTCGATGGGGCGCTGCATGCCGAACGCGGCGAGATGGCCCGCGCTGGTGGAGATCTCCACACCGGGGATGAGCAACACGCCGTCCACCCAGGTCGCGGCGGGCGGCTTGAAGTCGTTGTGGTCGGTGAGCACCACGAAGTCCAGGCCGGCTGCCTTCGCCGCCTGGGCGACCTTCGCGGGCGTCCCGTTCCCGTCCGAGCGCGTGGTGTGCACGTGGTACGCGCCGCGGATCCACGGCTTCGCGTTCGGCACGGGTGCGACCACGGGGTAGTCCGCGAAGCCGGCCGCGAAGGCGAAGAAGCCCGCGACGCCCATCAGCAGGAACAGCACACCGAGCACGGCACGGATCGCCAGGGAGAGGGACCGCTTCGCCGTGCCGGCCTTGCTCACGCCGCTCCCCGCTCGATGGGGCCCGCCGTCTGCAGGCGCCACATGGCGGCGTAGCGGCCGTCCTTCTGGAGCAGGTCCGCGTGGCTTCCGCTCTCCACGATGCGGCCTGCCTCCACCACGTGGATGACGTCCGCGTTCGTCACCGTCGACAGCCGGTGGGCGATGACCAGCGCCGTCCGGCCGGGGAGCACCTTCGCCAGCGCGGCCTGCACTTCGCGCTCGTTCTCCGGATCCAGGCTGCTCGTCGCTTCGTCCAGCACCAGCACGGGGGCCTTCGACAGCACGGCCCTCGCGATGCACAAGCGCTGGCGCTGGCCTCCGCTCAGGGTGACGCCTCGCTCACCGATGCGCGTGTCGTAGCCATGCGGCAGCCCCTGGATGAAGGCGTCCGCGTTCGCCACCTTCGCCGCGGCCTCCACTTCCTCTCGCGTCGCTTCCGGCCTGGCGTGCCGCAGGTTCTCCAGCACGGTGCCGTGGAAGAGCAGCGGCTCCTGCGTCACCAGCGCGAACTGACCGCGGACGCTCGCCGCCGTGTACGTGTCCGCGTCCACTCCATCCAGGAGGATGCGGCCCTGCTGCGGACGCTCGAAGCGCAGCAGCAGCGACGTCACCGTGCTCTTGCCCCCTCCACTCCCACCCACCAGCGCCGCCACCTGCCCGACCTTCAGGTCCAGGGTCAGCCCGTCCAGCGCGCGGCGCTCTCCGTAGAAGAAGCGCACGTCCTCCATGCGCAGCGACTCACGCAGCGCTGGCGCGGGCACCGCATTGGAGGCGTCCTCCACCGGGTGCTTCAGGTCGAGCAGCGCGAAGAGGCGCTCACCCGCCGCCCCCGCCTGCACCGCGAACTGCGTCACCCGGCCCAGGTCCTTCACCGGCTGGTACACGAGGATGACCGCCGTGAGCAGCGACAGGAGCGCCTCCGGCTCCATCGCCCGCGTCGCCGCCGCGTACCCCAGCGCTCCCGCGAGCGCCGCCGCCGCGAGGACTTCCATCACCCCCGGCACGCCTCCGCGCGCCCAGGCCGCCCCCACCACCGCCTCCTCGTGCGCCTTAGCGTAGGACTCGAAGCGCGCCAGCTCCGCCTCCTGACCGTTGAAGGCCTGGATGGTGCGCAGGCCGCCCAACCCCTCGTGCAGCTGACCCGCGAGCTGCCCCAGGTGGGCCTGCCCTTCCCGCGTTCCCTTCAGCACCTTGCGCGTGAGCTTCGACGCCGGCAGCGCCGCCAGCGGAATCACCGCCAGCATCAGGCCGCCCAGCACGGGACTCATCGCCAGCGCCACGCCCGCGAGCACCAGGACTTGAATGGTGTCTCGCAGGTAGGAGCCCACCGTGTACATGGCGGCCATCTCCACGGCCATCACGTCCGAGGAGAAGCGGCTGAGCAGGTCTCCCGTCCGCTCCTTCGACAGCTGTGAAGGCGACAGCGCCGTGAGCCGCAGGAACAGGTCGCGCCGCAGGTCCTTCACCACGCGCTGCGCGAACAGGCCCATGAAGTAGAACTGGCCCAGGTACCCCACGCCCTTCACCGCGCCCACGCCCAGCACCAGCACCGGGAAGCCCCAGAGCGCCGCCTCGCGCGGCAGGTCCGCGAGCCACGGCACCCGGTGCGCGCTCGCGAAGCCCTCTTCTCCTCCCGACAACAGGAAGCGCAGCGCCGGGCCCAGCAGGTACGCGTACGCGCCCGTGGCGAGCCCCAACACCGCCATGCACACGAAGGCCAGGACGAGGATTCCCGCGTGCGGCTTCGCGTAGCGCAAGAGCCGCCAGAGCGCGTGATGCATGACTACTTCACCACCTTCTGCAACGCAGCCCTCGCGAGCACCGAATACGGGTTCAGCTCCAGCACCTTCATCAGCTTCTTTCGCGCGAGCGGCGCGTCGTCCAGGTCGATTTCAATGATGGCCGCGATGATCTGCGCCCGCTCCAGGTACGGATCCAACGTCAGCGCCTGCTTGAGCACCTTGCGCGCCGCGAGCGCCCGCTGCATCAGCGGCCCGGGTGAGCCCCGGTACTTCGCCCAGGCGAGGTACGAGTAGTACTCGGGCTCGCTGCCGTTGAGCGACACCGCTTCCTCGAAGCCCTGGATGGCCGCCTTGTAGTCGCCCCGCTTCATCGCGGACTCGCCCCGCCGCAGCGCGAGCTCCGCGTCCACGTTGATGGCGGTCGCCCGGCCCACCACCTCCTGCCGGCTGAAGAAGTACTGGAGGTAGGCGCGGCGCTTCTCGTCCACGCTCAGCACCCGGTACGCCGCGGACAGCTTCTCCTGCACCTGCTCCAACAGGTCGCGCAGGTCGGAGATGTCGAACTCCGCGTAGGTGTCCGGGTGAAAGCGCATCGCCGTCTCGTGGTACGCGCGCTCCACCGCCTCCTTGTCCGCCGCGAGGTCCAACCCCAGCCCGCCGAAGTAGCTGCGCGTGATGATGCGCACCGCTTCCTCGCGCAGCGACGCCGCCGTCTCCGGGGGCAGGCTCTTGCGCTTGCGCGGCGCGATGACGTCCGGCGCCGCCGCCGCGCTCAGCACGTCCGTCCCCGTGGCCACCGGCGTCGCGGAGAACGTCACCCCGCCCGTCAGCTTGAGGAACCACAGCAGCGTGTACGCCGCTCGCAGCTCCGCGCGCCCGTGGGCCAGCAGGTCCTTGAGCACGATGCGGCCGTTCACCTGCATCGCCAGCTTCAGGTCCTCCGTGTCCAGCGCCATCGCCTGGAGGTCACGGCCGAAGTCCGCCGAGCGCACCGGGTACTCGTTCAGGTGCGCTTTGAGTCCCGCCGCCACCACCCGCAGGGGCATCCGCCGGCGCGCGGCCTCCAGCAGCGGCGCGAGGGCGGGCTGATCCACGGAGGCCACTTCGGAGGAGAACTCGTCGCCCGCGTAGAACGCGTAGCGGCCCTCGCGCATGGCCAGCACGCGCCCGAGCCGGTCCCGGGTGAAGTCGCGCAGGAGCGACAGGAGGTCCTCGCCCACCGCCTCCACGCCCACGTCCGCCAGCGCCGCGCCGATGCGCAGCCCGGAGGCGAGCGCCTCCACCACCGGCTGCTCCTGCGCCTCCGTGAGGACCTGCCGCTCACGCAGGAAGCGCGGCAGCGCATCCTCCTTCGCGGAGGAGTCGAAGTTCACCGGCCCGCCTCGCAGGTAGTACACGCGGCGAGACAGGCCCTTGAGGGCCACCACCAGCACGCCGTCACGGCGCAGCCGGTAGAGCGAGTGCAGGAGCGCCGGCAGCGGGAAGGCCTTCAGCTCCCCCGCCGCCACCGCGGGCCGCGACAGCGTGGCGGCCAGGCCCGTGGGAGTGACGGCCTGGGCGGCCTTCACCAGCGCCTCCAGGCGGGGCACCAGCTCACCGGGCTTGAGCGGATCCGGGATGTACGCGTTGACCTTGAGGTCCAGCACCGAGCCCACGCCCTTCGCCCGGCCCAGGTGCCCCTTGTCGATGGCCACGATGGGCACGCGCCCGCCCTGGCTGTGCCCCCGGATGAGGTGCACGACGTGCTGCCCCTCCACGCGCGGCAGGTCCACGCCCAGCACCACCACGTCCGGGTTGTCCGCCGAGAAGTGCTCCAACGCCATCACGGCGTCATTCACCGCCCGAACGGTGTACCCGGCCTGCGAGAGCAGGCCCGTCAGGTGCTCGAGTGTCGGGGGGTGGCTCTCAGCGAGCAGAAGCGTCTTCAAGGGGGCCGCAGTCTACAGCCTCCCTCCCCTCGCGCATCAGCTATACGATGCGGGTCCTGCCCCTCATGACACCTTCTCCCCGCATCCTCGTCGTGGCCGGCGAGGCCTCCGGTGACACCCACGCCGCGGAGCTCGTCGCCGCCCTCCAGGCCCTCCGGCCCGACCTCACCTTCTTCGGCATGGGAGGCGCCCGGCTGGCCGCCCGGGGGGTGGAGCTCATCCACGACGCCCGTGAAGTGTCCGTCATGGGCATCACGGAGGTGCTCCCCCGCATCCCGCGCATCCTGCGGATCATGAAGGACCTGGCCCAGGCCGCCGAGGAGCGACGCCCCGACTGCGCCATCCTGGTGGACATCCCGGACTTCAACCTGCGGCTGGCCAAGAAGCTCAAGGCCCTGGGCATCCCGGTGGCCTACTACGTGTCCCCGATGATCTGGGCCTGGCGCCGGGGCCGCGTGCGCACCATCCAGCGGCTGGTGGACCGGATGCTCTGCATCCTGCCCTTCGAGGAGGACTTCTACCGGGAGGCCGGGGTGCCCGCACGCTACGTGGGCAGCCCCGTGCTGGAGCAGATGCCCAAGTCCGCCAGCGCCCGCGAGTTCCGCCAGCGCCTGGGCCTGCCCGAGGACGCTCCCACGCTCGCGCTCCTGCCCGGCAGCCGGATGAGTGAGATCCGCCGCATCCTGCCCACGCTCGTGGGGGCCGCGAAGCAGCTGGCCTCCGAGCGGCCGGGGCTCCAGGTCGTGGTGCCGGTGGCGCCCACCATCGCGAAGGAGGAGATCACCTCCCGCTTCGAGGGCAGCGGCGTGACGCCGGTGCTGGTGGACGGAAGAGCCCCGGAGGTGGTGGGCGCGAGCGACGCCGCGGTGGTGGCCTCCGGTACGGCGGTGCTCGAGGCGGGGCTGATGGAGCGGCCCTTGGTCGTCGTCTACCGCGTGTCGCTGGTGACGTACCTCGTGGGCCGGTTGATGCTGAAGGTGGCCTTCGTGTCGCTCATCAACCTGCTGGCCGGCCGGCGCGTGGTGCCGGAGCTGCTCCAGGGGGACATGACGCCGGAGAACATCGCGGCCGAGGTGCGGCGCGTGTGGCTGCCGGGCGAGCCCCGCGACGCCATGGTCCAGGGCCTGGCCGAGGTGCGCGGGCGCCTGGGCGAGGTGGGGGCCGCCCACCGCGCCGCCGAGACGGTGCTGGAGCTGCTGCCCCCGCGCGCTGTCACCTGAGGCGGAGAACCGACCGGGTTGGCGCCGGTTCTGCTGTTCCGGCGCCGGGTTTGGGGTATGTCCGCCGGGTCATGAACCGTGCGCTGGTCTGCATCCCCACCTACAACGAGCGGGACAACATCGGCCCCATCACCCAGGCGGTGCTGGCGGCGGACCCCCGTGTGGACATCCTCGTCGTCGACGACAACTCGCCCGACGGGACGGGGCAGCTCGCGGACGAGCTGGCCGCGAAGGACCCGCGCGTGCGGGTGCTCCACCGCGAGAAGAAGGAGGGCCTGGGCCGCGCGTACCTGGCCGCCTTCCGCTGGGCGCTGGCCGAGGGCTACACGTACATCCTGGAGATGGACGCGGACTTCAGCCACGACCCGCGCTACCTGCCCACCTTCCTGGACGCCGCGGAGGGCGGCGCGGACCTGGTGCTGGGCTCGCGCTACGTGGCGGGCGGCGGCACGGTGAACTGGGGCGTGGGCCGGAAGATCATCAGCCGGGGCGGTTCGCTCTACGCGCGCAGCATCCTGGGCGTGGACGTGCGCGACCTCACCGGCGGCTTCAAGTGCTTCCACCGCCGCGTGCTGGAGAGCATCAACCTGGATGAGGTGCGCAGCACCGGGTACGCGTTCCAGATTGAGTTGACCTACCGCACCCTGCGCAAGGGCTTCACCGTGCGCGAGGTCCCCATCGTGTTCGAGGACCGGCGCGTGGGGCACTCGAAGATGAACAAGAAGATCTTCGTCGAGGCGCTGGGCATGGTGTGGAAGCTGCGCTTCACGGTCTAGCCGCCATGACGATGTCCGGTGCGGTGTCCACCTTCCTCGTGTCGCTGTCCGCCATCTTCTTCGTGGTGGACCCGATTGGCGTCGTGCCGCTGTTCCTGGCGATGACGGCGGGGGACACCAAGCAGCAAATCAGGAGCACCGCCCTGCGCGCCTGTCTGGTGGCGTGCGGGATGATGCTGTTCTTCGCCGTCTTCGGCCGCGTCATCTTCCAGGTGTTCGCGGTGTCGCTGGGCGCCTTCCGCGTGGCGGGCGGCATCCTGCTGCTGATTACGTCCCTGGACATGCTGCGCGCCCGGCCGTCGTCCACGCGCACCAGCCCTACGGAAGAGGAAGAGGGCGTGGTGAAGGACGACGTGGCCATCGTCCCGCTGGCGATCCCGCTGCTCGCGGGGCCGGGCGCCATCGCCACCGCCATGGTGCTGATGGCGCGCTCCGGGACGTCCTTCGTCTCCGCGCTGCCGGTGGTGGCCGCGGTGGTGCTCACCTTCACCGCGACCTACTTCATCCTCAACGCGTCCAGCCTGGTGCAGCGGGTGCTGCGTCAGTCCGGCGTCGCCATCCTGGAGCGCGTGTCCGGCCTCATCCTGGCCGCCATCGCGGTGCAGTTCATCGCGGACGGGGCGAAGGACCTGCTCAAATAGCGTCCGCGCCCGCCACCCACACGGTGCCGTCCTTGCGCACGGTGCCCTGGGGGCGGCCCTCCATGGAGAGGTGCTCCGGGCTGGAGCGCTGCGCGTCGTACGCGTAGCCGCCCTGGACCTCCTGCAGGTACACCACCACCGCGTCCACCACGTTCTCCTGCACGACCTTGAACGAGTCGTTCGCGCACTGGGGCTCGCCCGTGAAGAAGCGCTCCAGCGTGGCCTCCTCCGGACGGCGCACGTAGACGACCACGGGGGCCCTCTCCTCCTTGCCCTCCGCGACGAACTTCTGGATGGCCTGCGCGGGCGCGGGCTGGCGCATCAGCGCCTGGAGGAGCGTGCACTTCTCGTCCTCCACCTCCATGCGCTGCGCGTACGGCACGTTGCGCACGCAGCCCACCGTCCCCATGAAGCCCAGCCCCGCCACGGCGAGCGCCCAACGGATGCGAGGAAGTTCCACCATGTGACACCTCAAGGCTTGCGCCAGCGAGGGGTGAAGGGCGCGTTCGTCAAGGACGGGTCCTCCACCGCGATGATGTATTCGACGCGGCGGTTGCCCGCCTCCGCCGTCTCGTCCGGCGTGGGCACCGCCGGGGACTGCTCACCAAAGCCCTCGTAGAACACTGGGACCTTCAGACCGCGCTGGCGGAAGTAGGACGCGATGCTCTTCGCCCGCTTGAGTGACAGCTCGCGGTTGTCGTCCGTGCTGCCCACCGTGTCGGTGTGCCCCAGCACGTACAGGCGCAGCGACGCCCAGCGCCCATACTTATTCAGGGCGTCCGTGATGCTCTTGTAGCTGGCGTCCAGCTTGCCCTTCTCCGCCGGGGGAACGTCCGAGCGGCCGGAGGCGAAGCCCACCTCCTCGTGCGGAATGTCCACCTGCCACGGGTAGAGGTCCACGCCGGTGTAGAAGTCGGAGGTGTCGTAGGCGCGCAGGCGGATGTGCATGACCTTGCCCTCCGCCGGCAGCCACTTCACCTCCAGGGGCGTGCCCGCGGGCGCGCCCTTGAAGTCCACGTCGCCCGCGAAGGCCGTCTTGCCGGTGTCCATCGTCACCGTGACTTCCGTCTTCGCGGCCGGACGGGACAGCGTGAAGCGCAGCTTGCGCCCGGGCACGTCCACGTCCTCGGGGCGCACCTCCAGCTTCAGCGGGCCGTTGAGCTCCGTGTCGAAGGACAGCGGCATGGAGCCCGGCTCCGCGCCGTCCGGGAACCGCACGGTGAGCTCGCCCTCGTAGTGGAACCTGCCTTCCGGCTGCTCCAGGGCGACACGGCGGGTGATGCCCGGCTTGCCGCCCCCCTTGAGATCCACCGTCTTGCCGTCGCTGCGCTTGAGCTTCACCTCGAAGCCGGCGATGGGCTCCTCGATATGGATGAGCAGCGTGGGCACGCCCTCGCCCAGGGCCGCCTTGCCCTCCAGCGAGACCCGGATGGCCTCCGCGAAGGCGGGCAGCGGCAGGCCCAGGAGCACAACCAGAGGTAGGAGTCGAACGGACATGCGGCGTCGGCCTCGGCGTCGCGGGGGGAGGTGGGAAGGCAACTCCAGCCCGGGGGAACGGATTCCCGCGAAGCCTACCGCACGCCCACCAGGGTGATGCCCCGCGCGGTGGCCCCCGCGAGGAGGGCGGGTGCGTCCAACAGCACCGTACGCCCTACCTCGAGCGCCAGCACCCGGGCCCCCACCTCCGCCATGACCTCCAGCGTCCGAGGCCCCACGGCGGGCAGGTCGAAGCGCAGGTCCTGCTCCGGCTTGCAGCGCTTCACCACCACCGCGCCGGGGCCGCCCAGCTTCGCCCCCCGGCGGATGGTCTCGTCGGTGCCCTCCACGGCCTCCAGCGCGAGCACGTGGCCGTCGCGCACCACCACCGTCTGGCCCACGTCCGCCTGCCCCAGGAGCACCGCCACCTCCCGGCCCAGGGCCACGTCCTTTTCCTGCGCGGGCTTCAGCGCGGGGCCGGCCAGGTGCCCTTCGGGGCACAGCACCTCGCCCAGGAAGTCCGTGGGCGCGATGATGGTGATGCCCTTCTCCTCGAAGTCCGCGGCCACCGCGCGCAGGAGCGCGTCGTCCCGGAAGCTGCGCAGGCGCGAGATGATGCGCACCGCGCCCAGGTCCGGCCGGGCCTCCGTGAGCGCGCGCACGCGGCCGATGCCGCCCGCCATGGCCGCCCGGGTGACGCCCGCCTGGAGGAACACCTTCTGGATGCGGGCCACCTGCCCCACGCGCACCCAGGAGAAGTGAGTGACTTCCCGCTCCAGCGCCGGGTCCGTCTCTCCCCGGTGCGCGGCCACCACCACCTCCAGGCCGCGCGCACGGGCGGCCCGGACGAAGAGGAAGGGAAGCTGGCCATTGCCGGCGATGAGGCCGATGCGCTCCACGCGCTGAACTCCGTTTCTTCCGCGCGAAAAGGCCTAGCGCGTGACGCCGCGCTTGCTCGTCTCCACGAACCGCACCAGGTGCTCCACTTCCGGGTGGCTGGAGAGCTCCCCGCGAAGCTGCGCGAGCGCCTCCTGCAGGCCCAGCTTGGAGCGGAAGAGGATGCGGTAGGCCTCCTTCACGCGGGCAATCTGCTCCTCGGTGAAGCCGCCGCGCTCCAGGCCCACGACGTTGAGGCCCACCAGCGTGGCCCGGTCCCCCTGCACGGTGCAGTACGGGGGCACGTCCATGGTGACCATGGAGCCGCCGGAGATGAACGCGTACCGCCCCAGCCGGGTGAACTGGTGCACCGCGACGAGGCCCGAAATCTTCACCGAGTCCTCCACCGTCACGTGGCCCGCGAGCGCGGCCCCGTTGGCGAGGAGGACTTCATTGCCCACGATGCAGTCGTGCGCGATGTGGCTGTTGGCGAGCAGCAGGTTGCGGTGGCCCAGGCGCGTGGCGCCGCCGCCGGCCACCGTGCCCAGGTTCACCGTGACGAACTCACGGATTTGATTCTCGTCGCCGATGACGAGCTCCGTGTCCTCGCCCGCGTACTTCAAGTCCTGGGGCGCCGCGCCCACCGAACAGAACTGGAAGAGGTGGTTGCGCTCCCCCAACGTGGTGCGGCCCTCGATGACGACGTGCGGCCCGATGCGGGTGCCCGCGCCGATGACGACCTGGGGCCCGATGACCGAGAACGGCCCCACCTCCACGGTGTCGTGGAGCCGGGCTCCCGGATGGACCACCGCGGTGGGATGAACCTGCGCCATGTCCTTCTCTCCTCAGCAGCGCGTGTGACGCGCCTTACGGCGCCGCGCTCTCGTCGCCCTTGGCGGCCTTGTTCTTGTCCACCACGGTGGCGAGGAACTCCCCTTCCGCCACCTTGGCGCCATCCACCGACGCCACGCCCTTGGTCTTCCAGATGGCGCCCTTGTGGCGGATGACTTCGATGTCCAGCTGGAGCCGGTCCCCCGGCACCACCGGCTTGCGGAAGCGCGCGTTGTCCACGCCCATGAGGTACGTCACCAGGCGCGACGGGTCCATGGCTTCCGTCTTATACGCAAGGATGGCCGTGGCCTGGGCGAGCGCCTCCAGGATGAGCACGCCCGGCATCACCGGGTGCCCCGGGAAGTGGCCGTTGAAGAAGGGCTCGTTGATGGTGACGCTCTTGTAGGCCGTGAGCTTCTGGCCCGGCACGATTTCCACCACCCGGTCCACCAGGAGGAACGGGTAGCGGTGCGGCAGCAGCGCCTGGATCTCGCCAATGTCCATCATCCGCCCTTCTCCTTCTCCAACAGCTCCACCCTCTTGCGAAGGGCGCGCACTTCCTTGAGCAGGTCCGCCAGCTGCCCCGACGCGGCGCTGGCGCGCAGCCAGTCCTTGTGGGGGATGGCGGGGCTGCCACTGACGACCTGTCCGTCCGGAACGTCATGGGCGACGCCGGACTGCGCGCCCACCTTGGCCAGGTCACCCACGCGGATGTGGCCCACCACGCCCACCTGCCCCGCCAGCACCACGCCGGTGCCCACCTCCGCCGAACCCGACACGCCCGCCTGCGCGCAGATGAGCGACAGCGGGCCCACGCGCACGTTGTGGGCGATCTGCACGAGGTTGTCGAGCTTCGTCCCCTGGCCCACGACGGTTTCACCCACCGTCGCGCGGTCGATGCAGGTGCAGGCGCCCACCTCCACGTCGTCCTCGATGCGGACGATGCCCACCTGGGGAATCTTGAAGTGCCGGGGACCGTCGTCCCCTTCCGCGTCGAACGCGAAGCCGAACCCGTCCGCGCCCACCACCGAGGAGGCGTGGAGGATGACGCGCGAGCCCACCACGCACCCCTCGCGCACCGTGGCGTGCGGGTAGAGCACGCAGTCGTCGCCGACGCGCGCGTCCTCGCCCACATAGGCCCCGGGGTGCAGCACCGTGCGGGCGCCGACGTGGGCGCCCTTCTCCACCACCGCCCCGGCCTTCACCGTGGCCTCCGGGTGCACCGTGGCCTCCGGGTGGACGTGGGCCGCCGGGTGGATGCCCGCGGGGGGCCGCGTGGCCGGGTGGAACAGGGCGAGGAGCTTCGCGTAGGCCAGGTGCGGGTTGGGAACGCGCACCAGGGCCACGCCGTCGCGAGCGGCGGCATCCATCCCCACCAGCACCGCCGAGGCGCGGGTGGCCTCGAACTGCTTGCGGTAGCGGGGGTTGCCGTAGAACGACACCTCCCCGGGGACTGCCTCCTCCAGGCCGTTCAGGCCATGGACGAGGAGCCCGGGGTCGCCGAGGAGCTCACCCCGGACGTGGGCGGCGATGTCCCCCAGCCGGTGCGCGTTGGATGCGGAGGGCACGGGGGTGTCCGACGCCTACTTCTTGACCGGGGCGTCCTTGGCCACCGGCGCGGCGGACTTCTTGCCGTTGTTGTAGCTGCGGACCACCTCGTTGGAGATGTCGTACTGGGACAGCGCGAAGACGATGCCGGAGTCGCGCTTGTCCAGCACCAGGCCCAGGCCGTCCCGGTCCGCGATGGACGCGATGACCTGGTCGATGCGGTTGATGATGGGCTCCATCTCCTGGCGCTCCTTGTTGGCGGCCTCGGCGCGGCTGCGCTCGTACTTCTGCGCCAGCTCCATCACCTTCTTCTGGAGCTCGGTGGCCTTCTGGGTGCGCGTGGCCTCGCTCATGGCGCTGGCCTGCTTGTCCAGGGTCTCCTTCTCCTTGCGCAGCGCGTCCTGCTCCTTGTCGATCTCCTTCTGGCGGTCCTCCAGCCACTTCTGGAGACGGGCCTTGGCGGCCTTGCCGTCGTCCACCTCCAGCAGCACGCGCTGCAGGTCGACGTAGGCCACCTTGAGTTCGGCGGCCGAAGCGGCAACCGGGAGGGCGAGCGACAGGACAGCGGCGGCGGCCGCCAGGGTGCTTCGAAGCGACATGGGTTACGGCTCCTCGAAAAGGGTGCTGCAGGCTCCGACGTCCACCCGCCCGGCCTGTTCACTGCCGCCCGGGGAGGGCGGAGGTGAAAGGGCCGGGAGGGCCTTGGGGTCAATGCCTATCAGAAGAAGTTACCGATCGTGAACTCGAACAGGATGGGGTCGTCCGAAGGCCGCTTGGTCAGCGGGATGCCCCACTCGAAGCGCAGGGGCCCGATGGGCGAGAACCAGCGGAAGCCGAAGCCCGCGGAGTGGAAGAGGCCCAGGGGCAGCTTGTTCTGTCGGTCCTCGAAGAACTTCTCGTTGGAGCCGAAGGCATTGCCCGCGTCGTAGAAGAGCACGCCGCGCAGGCCGGCCTTCTCGAAGATGGGGAACTCCAGTTCGAAGTTGAAGATGAGCTGCTTGTTGCCGCCCACCCGGAACTCGGTGACGTTGGCGTCCGGGTTGTCCGCGCGCGGCACGAGCAGCGTGGGGCTGATGCTGCGCAGGTAGTAGCCGCGGATCGTGTTGATGCCGCCCACGTAGTAGAGCTCGCTGATGGGCAGCGGCTTGCTGGAGTCCAGCTGCTGCACGTAGCCCAGCGTGGCGTTCGTCTTGAAGACGAAGCCCAGCGGCATGGGGAAGTACAGGCGCGAGTAGGCGGTGTACCGGTTGAAGAGGAACGTGCCGCCCAGGAACGAGGGCGCCGTCTCCACCGAGCCGTAGTGGATGAAGCCGCGCGACGGGAAGAGGCGGTTGTCGCGCCGGTCGAAGGACACCGACAGGCGCAGCGCGCTGGTGACGCCGGACTGGAACTGGTTGGCGAGCAGCACCGCGCCGATGCCCTGCCCGGCCTGCACGTCCACGTACTCACGCGAGTAGCCGATGGTGGCCAGCACGTCGTCCACCAGCTGGCGGCCCAGGGAGACGGTGCCGCCCGTGGAGTTGCGGATGAAGCCCTCGTAGTCCGCCTGGACGCGGAAGAACTCCGCGGACAAGAGGTAGTTCGTGTCCAGGAAGTACGGGTCGTAGAACGACAGCTGGACGAGCGAGCGCAGGCCCGAAATCTGGGCGGACGCGGACACGCTCTGGCCCCAGCCGAGGAAGTTGTTCTGCGACACCTGGGCCGTGAAGATGAAGTTCTCCACGTTGGAGAAGCCCAGGCCCACCTGGAAGGTGCCGGTGGCCTTCTCCTTCACCTCCACCTGCAACACGATGGCGTTGTCGGAGCTGCCCGGGTGCTGGGTGATTTCGACGGTCTCGAAGAAGCCCAGCGCGGTGACGCGCTCGCGGCTGCGCTTGACGCCGGTGCCGTTGTAGAGTTCGCCCTCGTAGACGCGCAGCTCGCGGCGGATGACCTTGTCGCGCGTCTTCGTGTTGCCGACGACGTCGATGCGCTCGATGTTGACGAGCGGGCCCTTCTGGATGTCGAAGGTGAGGTCCACCGTCCGGTCTTCCGCGTTGACGGAGGTGACGGGGTTGATGTTGGCGTACGCGTACCCCTTGTCGAAGTACACGTCGGAGATGGCGGAGATGTCCGTGGAGAGCTGGCCGCGGTTGAAGCGCTCCTTGGGGCGCGAGCGCATCAGCTTCAGCAGCTCCTCCGGCGGGCGCTCCAGGTCGCCCGCGAAGTCGATCTTCCCGATGTCGTACGCCTCACCCTCGGTGATGTGCAGGGTGATGTAGATGTCGCGCTTGTCCGCGGACAGCTGCACGGTGGGCTTGTCCACGCGCACGTTGATGAAGCCGCGGTCGTAGTAGGCGATCTGGATGACGGCGAGGTCGCGCTGGAAGGCCTCCTCGCGGTAGGTGCCCTCGCCGGTGAAGAAGGACAGGAAGCCGCCCTCCTTCGTGATCATGGTCGCCTTGAGCTCCTCCGGGGACACCTTCTCCGCGCCCTGGAGGGTGATCTGCTTCACCATCACCTTCGAGTGCTCGTTGATGACGTAGACGACGTTGACCGCGGCGCCGTTCTCCACCGGCTCCAGCCGGTACGTCACCTCCGCCAGGAAGTAGCCCTTCTCGACGTACTTCTCCTGGATCTTCTTCTGCGTGGCGCGCACGGCCTCGATGTCGAGGATGGTGCCGGCCCGAAGCTCCAGCTGTTCCTTCAGGTCATCCGCGCTGAGCTCCTCGTTGCCCTGGAGCTTCACGGTCCGGATGGTGGGGCGCTCCACCACGCGCACCACGTAGGCGATGCCGTTGGCCATGCGCTGGGCGAGCAGCTGCACGTCCGAGAAGTAGCCCAGGGCCCAGACGGCGCGGAGGTCCTCCGCGGAGCGCGTCAGCGGGTCACCGACCTTCGTGCGCAGGGCGCGGCGGACGGCTTCGGACTCCACGCGGCGGTTGCCCTCGATGCGGACCTCCACGACGCGGTCCGCGGAGGACACGTTGGTGTCCTCGTCGTCCGGAGAGGTGGCCAGCGGCGCGTCGCCGCCCGCGGGGGTGCCCGCGTCCGGAGGCAGCACGGGCGTGGCGGCGGGGGTGGACGGGGGGACGACGGCGGGCGAACCCGCGTCCACGTCCACCTGGGCGTGGGCGGGAAGCGGCCCGAGCGCCCACAGGGCGACCGCCAGCAGCGGGAGCAATGACTTGCGCAGAACGGTGAGCCTCAAGTGCAGTCCGGCCAGGAAAAGGCGGGGCAATGTACGGGATGGGGGGAGGCCCCCTCAATCCAAAAGCGAGCGGCCATCAGGCCTCCGAAACCTGCCCGCCCGCCAGTCTCAGGCGGCGGGGCATGGAGCGAGCGAGCGTCTCGTTGTGCGTCACGACGACCGCGGTGATGCCCAGGTCCCGGTTGACGTCCCGGAGCAGCTGGTGGATGCCCTCGCCCGTCGTGGGGTCCAGGTTGCCGGTGGGCTCGTCCGCGAGCAGCACCGCGGGCTTGAGCACCAGCGCGCGCGCCAGGGCCACGCGCTGGGCCTCGCCGCCGGACAGCTCGCCGGGGCGGTGGTCCACGCGGCTGCCCAGGCCCACGCGCTCCAGGAGCTCCCGGGCGTAGGCGTAGGAGGGGCCGCGGTCCCGGCGCTGGATGAGCGCGGGCATGGCCACGTTCTCCAGCGCGGTGAACTCCGGCAGCAGGTAGTGGCTCTGGAAGACGAAGCCGATGGTGCGGTTGCGGAACTCGGCGATCTCCGCGTCGTTCATGGAGAAGACGGACCGGCCGTCGAAGAGGACTTCACCCGCGGCAGGAGCATCCAGCGTGCCCAGCACGTGCAGGAAGGTGCTCTTGCCCGCGCCGGACGCGCCAATCATGGAGACGAGCTCGCCGGCGTGGATGTCCAGCGACACGCCGCGCAGCACGTCAATGCGCTTGCCGTGCAGGAAGTAGCTCTTGAAGACGTTGCGGATGGACAACAGCGCCATGGCTACTCCGCCTTCAGACCTTCCACCGGTTCCACGCTGCTCGCCTTGAGGGCCGGGTAGATGGAAGCCAGGTAGGTGACGAGCACCGCGATGATCACCGCCAGCGCCGTCTGCACCGGTTCGATGCGCACCGGCAGCGCGGGGATGTAATAGACCTCGGGGTCCAGCTTGATGCCGACCTTCTCGATGAAGAGGCACCACGCGAGGCCGGAGAACAGGCCCAGCACGCCGCCGGCCACGCCAATCTGGAGCCCTTCCGCGAGGAATATCTTCACGATGCCGCCGTCCGGGACGCCCAGCGCCTTGAGGACGGAGATCTCCTTGCGCTTCTCCAGCACCAGCATGATGACCGTGGCGACGATGAGGCCCGCGGCGACGATGATGATGATGGACAGGATGATGCCCATGACCAGCTTCTCCAGGCGCAGCGCGGAGAAGAGGTTCTTGTTCATCTCCCCCCAGTCGCGCGCGCGGTAGGGATAGCCGCCCAGCACGCGCACCACCTGGTTGGAGATGCGGCGCGCGTCGTCGATGTCCGCCACCTTCAGCTCGATGCCGGTGGCGCCCTTCACGGCGAAGAAGTCCTGCGCTTCCTTGAGCAGGATGTAGACGAACTTGGAGTCGTACTCGTACATGCCCGAGTAGAAGACGCCCGCCACCCGGAACGCGCGGCTCTTGGGGATGGGACCCGAGGGGCCCAGCTCCGTGCCGAGCGGCGACACGACGTTCACCCGGTCCCCCACCACCACGCGCAGGGAGGCGGCCAGCTCGCGGCCGATGATGATGCCCGGCAGCACCGTGGGCTTCGCCGCCTTGGAGGGCTTGCCGATGATGGGGTCCTCCTCCGCGTCCTGCCTGCCTTCCGCGTCCTCCACCGCGCTGCTGGGGAGGATCTTCCCGGGCTGCTCCAGGTGGCCCAGGTCTCCGCCGGGCAGGATGTTCTCCGGCAGGTCCGTCACCGAGCCGACCGAGTTCGGGTCGATGCCCTTGATGATGACGCCGTCGACGTTGCCCTCGGAGGCGATCATCACCTGGTTGATGATGAAGGGCGTCTGGCCCACCACGCCGGGCACGCGCTTCACCTGCTGCATCACCTTGTCGTAGTCCGGCAGGTCCCCGGCGTAGCGGGACACCACGGCGTGCGCGTTGGTGCCCAGAATCTTCTGCTGGAGGTCGGCCTCGAAGCCGCTCATCACGCTGAGCACGATGATGAGCGCCATCACGCCCACGCCCACGCCGCCCACCGACAGGGCGGTCATCATCATGGTGGGGGACTGTTCGTGCAGCTTCATCCGGTGCTGCGCGGACGCGGCGGCGAGCGGATCCGCCAGGCCCAGGGCCCGCACGCGCGTGCGCTCCACGGCGGCCTCCGCCCCGCGGATGATGAAGTAGACGATGAGCGGCGGGATGATGCCGAACATCAGCACCGCGAGCGCGCCCAGGAGCAGCGACGGGCGGAACACCGCCACGTGCCGGCGCGCGACGAAGAGCTCGAAGCCCAGCCGCAGGTCCACCCGGCCGCTGCCCGCCGCGATGAAGCCCGTGTTGATGCCCAGGATGAGCGCCAGCACCAGCGCGGCGAAGACGAGCCAGTACGCCAGCTCCGGCCGGCCGATGAGCCCCGCGACGTACGTCACCTCCCGCAGCCGGTAGCCCAGCGCGAGCTGCAGGGACGGCACGCGCTCCATCAGCGACAGGAGGATGGGCACCGGCAGGCCCAGGTAGAACACGCCGATGGTGGCTTCCGGGAACGACAGCCGCTGCGCCCGTGACGCGCCCACGAAGCCGGACGCGAACGCCACGCCCATGCTCACGATGAACGCGATGGCGAAGGCGATGGTGGGAGGCAGCGACAGGCCCCCGCCCGATTCGCGCGCCGCGCCGCCCAGGTCCGACGGCACGCCGCTGGAGAGGACGGTCTGCAGGAGCAGCAGCACCAGCTCCGCCAGGAGGATGCCACCGCCGTAGGCGCCGAGCGTGCTCCAGTAGAAGTCCCGGTACCGCGCGAGGCGCGGGTACAGGGGCGCGCCCGCGGCGGGGCTGGGCCCCTCACCGGAGGCCGGCGCGCGGCGGATGCCGGCGGCGATGAGGCCCCAGCCCGCCAGCCAGACGAGCGTCCCGGCGACGAGCATCTTGGGGCCGGCCACGGACGCGGCCTTCTGGGCGCCCAGGGTGAGCGCCCCGGCGTCGAAGGCCTGCACGAGCCCACCCCACCCCACGAAGGAGAGGCCCAGGGCGCCGGCCACCTCGGCCCACGCCTCGGACTCGGAGATGGCCACCCCCAGGAGGATGGCTCCCACGAGGGATACGAGGGCGCCGGCCCACAGGAGGGGCCAGCGATAGTCGGTCTGCCGTTCGGCGGGGTGCACGAGGCCTCGTGGCTACTTCGCCAGCGGCTTGAGGAGGGGGAAGAGAATCACGTCGCGGATGCTGGCGGCGTCCGTGAACAACATGGCGACGCGATCAATCCCGATGCCCTCACCGGCCGTGGGCGGCATGCCGTGTTCCAGGGCGCGGATGTAGTCCTCGTCGTAGTCCATCGTCTCCTGCTGGCCCCGCTGCTTCGCGTCCAGCTGGGCCTGGAAGCGGCCCTTCTGGTCCAGGGGGTCGTTCAATTCGGAGAAGGCGTTGGCGATTTCGCGCCCCGCGACGAAGAGCTCGAACCGGTCCGTGATTTCCGGGTTCTGGTCGTTGCGGCGGGCGAGCGGGGAGACGGCGGTGGGATACTGGGTGATGAAGGTGGGATGGATGAGCGTGTGCTCGACGTGGGCCTCGAAGAGGGCGCCCACCAGCTCGCCGTGGTTCATGGCGTCCACGGCGCGGCGCTCCACCTCCGAGTGCACCGTCTTGAGCAGTTCGTGGCGCAGGCGGTCCGCGTCCACCATGTCCTTGTCGGACAGGCCGGGGACGGCCTCGCGGATGGCCTCCGGCATGGGGATGCGCTTCCAGCCCTTGCCGAAGTCGATGGTGTGCTCGCCGTACTTCACCTTGGAGTCGCCGGTGACGTGGCGGGAGGCCTCCGAGAGCATCTCCTCCGTGAGGTTCATCAGGTCCTCGTACGTGGCGTACGCCTGATAGAACTCCAGCATCGTGAACTCCGGGTTGTGCCGGGTGCTCACGCCCTCGTTGCGGAAGTTGCGGTTGATTTCGTAGACGCGCTCCATGCCGCCCACCACGAGCCGCTTCAGGTAGAGCTCGGGCGCGATGCGCATGAAGAGGTCGATGTCGTAGGTGTTGTGGTGCGTGACGAACGGCCGCGCCGCCGCGCCCGACACCAGCGGGTGCATCATCGGCGTCTCCACCTCGACGAAGTCCCGCCCGTCGAGGAAGTTCCGGATGAAGCTCACCAGCTTGCTGCGCTTCAAGAAGACCTGCTTCACGTCCGGGTTGGAGACGAGGTCCAGGTAGCGCTGGCGGTAGCGGATCTCCACGTCCGTGAGGCCGTGCCACTTCTCCGGCATGGGGCGCAGGGACTTGGTGAGGGGCACGAACTTCGTGGCGGACAGGGACAATTCGCCCGTCTTGCTGCGGAAGATGGGGCCCTCCACCGCGACGAAGTCACCCAGGTCGCACTGCTTGAAGACCTCATAGAGGTCCCCGAGCGCGTCCTTCTTCACGTGCGCCTGGATCTCCCCGGTGCGGTCGCGCAGCTTGATGAAGGCGGCCTTGCCGAACGAGCGCATGGCCACGATGCGGCCGGCGACGTCGTAGACGGGGGCGTCCTTCTCCAGGTCTTCCATGGAGTGGTTGGCGTGCGTGGCCAGGATGTCCGCGGCCCGGTGCTTGGGGGCGTAGCCGTTGCCGTAGGGGTTGAAGCCGGCCTCGCGCCACTTCGCGGCCTTGTCCAACCGCTGCTGGTAGATCTCCTGCTCCTTGGAGCCGAGATCCGCCGCTTCGCCGCTCTTCTCACCTGGGGGGGTCTTGTTATCGGTCTCGGCCATGACGCGCTCTCGTGAAAGGCGCGGCACGCTAGCCAAGCGGCCCCCGGGACGCAACGCATCAGGGAGGCCGTTCTGCTTCAGGAAGACATCAAGAGAAATGCGCCCACCGCCGCGGCCAGGAGCAGCGGGACGAGGACCTCCACCGGGAAGCGGTGCTGGGCATGGGCCAGGTGCAGGCCGCGCAGGCCGAAGCGGCGCTGGCGGCGGATGCGGCCCGCCACGAGCGTCGCGAGCGCGGGCGGAGCCTTCTCCCGCTCCACCGAGCGCACGCGCTCCACGGTGCGGGCGTAGCGGTCCCACCCCTGGCGGCACTCCTCGCAGCCGTCCAGGTGACCGCGCACCGCCTGTTCCTGGGCGGCGGGCAGCTCTTCGTCGGCGAGCGCCAGGAAGAGCGCCCTCGCCTCACGGTGATCCAAACGCGGTTCCACGTCCGTTGACCTCCACCCGCCGCCGCTCATGGTTCGAAGCGCCCCAGCAGGTCCGCCAGCTTCTCGCGTGCCCGGTGGAGCCGGCTCTTCACGGTTCCCTCGGGCAGCTCGGTGATGTCGACAATCTCGTCGTAGCTCAGGCCCTCGATGTCGCGCAGCGCCACCAGCATGCGCGCATCCGGGTCCAGTTGGGAAATGGCCCGCTGCACCCGGGCCCGCTCGCGCGCCGCGTCCAGGGCGGCGTCCGGCTGCGGGGGGGCGCCTCCGCCCTCCGCGATGGCGGCGGCGCTCACCTCGTCGTAGACCTCCGAGCGGCCCCGCCCCCGGCGCTGGAGGTATTTCAGCCGGTTGAGGCAGTGGTTCTTGGAGATGCGGAACAGCCACGTGGACAGGCGCGCGTCCTCGCGGAAGCGCCGGACGTTCTGGTGCACGCTGACGAAGATCTCCTGCACCAGGTCGTGGGCCTCCTCGCGGTCACCCACCATGCGGAAGCAGAAGTCGTAGAGGCGGTCCTGGTGCTCGCGCACTAGGGACTCGAAGGCCTCCGGGTCCCCGCGCCGCAGCCGGACGAGCAGCGCCTGTTCCTCGCGGCGGGCGGCCTCTCGGCGCGGGTCAGCGGCGGCCTCGGTGGCCAGGGCCTGCTGTCCGACGTCGAGCACTCCGCCCGGTGACACCCGCGCCTC
This sequence comes from Corallococcus exercitus, assembly GCF_042231735.1. Classification (GTDB taxonomy): domain Bacteria; phylum Myxococcota; class Myxococcia; order Myxococcales; family Myxococcaceae; genus Corallococcus; species Corallococcus exercitus_B. Next base: position 53,728 of record NZ_CP102577.1, on the reverse strand, counting down.
CCGCCCCGATGGGCCTACCGCATCCTACCGCACCACCCTGCCCCGCCCCCTGACACCGGCCCCGCGAAAAAGGTTCCCGGGCACGAAAAACCCCTCCCGGACCTGAGGCCCGAGAGGGGTGGGAGGTGTCCGGACAGGACCGGAGCCTTAGTCCGCGGAGGCGTTGCGGTTGGGGTTCTTCACGCCCAGCAGCTGTGCGGTGACGAACTCATCCAGGTCACCGTCCAGCACCTTGTCCACGTTGCCCGTCTCCACGCCGGTGCGCAGGTCCTTGACCATGCGGTACGGCGCCAGCACGTAGCTGCGGATCTGCGAGCCGAAGGAGATGTCCTTCTTCGCCGCCTCCGCCGCGTCGCGCTCGGCCTCGCGCTTCTTCATCTCCAGCTCATACAGGCGGCCGCGCAGGATCTTGAAGGCCATGTCCTTGTTGGCCGACTGCGAGCGCTCCGTCTGGCAGGTGATGATGATGCCCGTGGGCAGGTGGCGCAGCTGCGCCGTGGACGACGTCTTGTTGACCTTCTGTCCACCCGCGCCGCCGCCGCGGATGAACTTCAGCTCGATGTCCTTCTCCGGCAGGTCGATCTGGATGCTGTCGTCGACCTCCGGGTACACGTCCACGGACGCGAACGCCGTCTGGCGGCGCGCGTTGGCGTCGAAGGGGCTGATGCGCACGAGCCGGTGCACGCCCACCTCCGCCTTGAGGTAGCCGTAGGCGTTCTCGCCCTCGATGCGCAGGGAGACGTTCTTGAAGCCCGCCTCTTCGCCCGGGACCTCGTCGCTGAGCTCGACCTTCCAGCCCTTGGTCTCACCGTAGCGCGAGTACATGCGCAGGAGCATGGCGGCCCAGTCCATGGAGTCCGTGCCGCCCGCGCCCGCGTTGATGTCCATGAAGCAGTTGCTGCGGTCCTGCGGGCCGGAGAGCATCCGCGCCAGCTCCAGCTTCGCGACCTCCGCCTCCAGCGACGCGAGCGAGCCTTCGGCCTCCTGGGCGCTCGCCTCGTCGTTCATCTCCGCCGCCAGCTCCAGGAGCGTCTGCGCGTCGTCCAGCCCGCGCATCGTCTTGTCGAAGGCGCCCACGCTGGCCTCCAGCGTGGACTTCTCCTTCAGCAGGCCCTGGGCCTTGGTGTTGTCGTCCCAGAAGTTGGGCTGCGTGGAGTCACGCTCGATCAGCGCAATGCGGGACCGCTTGCGGTCGAGGTCAAAGATGCCCCCGGAGCGCGTTGAGGCGCTCCTTCAGGGCCTGGATCTTCTCCATCGAATCGTTCGCCATGGTGTTCGTCGTCTCCTTCGTATCGAAACAGTTGGGAATGCCGGGGTGTTTCAGGACGCCTTGAGCGACGACACCGGTGCATCCTGACGAGGCGGCGTGCGCGCCGTTCCTGGCACGAGCGCCCGCAGCCGGTCCAGCCAGAAGGCACCGGCCATGCCCAGGGAGATGGGCAGGATGAGCGCGATGGCGCGCCAGTTGTCCTGGTCGAACCAGGGCAGCACCTTGAGCACCAGCCCCAGCGCGCCCGTGGCCGCGAGCAGGCCCCACACCCACTTGAGCCGCGCCCGCGCCTTCGCGCTGTTCCAGGTGAGGCGCAGGCCGTACGGCACGGCCAGCAGCGTCAGCGGGTTGGCGAGGAAGAGGTTCTCGTTGTGGTGCGTCACCACGTGGTTCGTGCCCACCCACATGACGACGAGCGCCAGCCCCGGGATGCCCAGCACCAGCCCCACCACCACGTTCTCCAGGCCCAGGAGGATGCGCGCCGCGCGGCTGCCCCTGCGCTCCCATGCGGCCAGGCCCAGCGCGCTGGCGCCCAGGAGCACGCCCAGCGCGAGGATGTACGGGCCGAACGCCGGCGGCTGCGCGGGGGGCCGGGGGCGCGTGGGCGACGCGTAGTAGTCCCACTGCTTCTCCACCAGCGGCACGGGCTTGCCGTCCGGGCCCGGCACCTTCAGCTCCGCCACCTGCTGCTCCAGCTCGTCCGGGAGGAAGGCCTCCTCGCGGCGGGTGATGGGCTTGTCGATGGAGTCGTTCATCATGAAGTCGAGCAGGAAGCTCATGGGCGGGCTCACCGCCGTGTAGCGGCGGGTGTGCTCGCGCAGCGTCATGCGCGCCGGGGCCTTCTCCGCCTCCGACAGCTGGCCGCCGACGGCCACGTCGATCATGTCGCGCAGCCGCGTCACGCAGTTGTCGCTGTAGTGCTCGTAGAGGTAGTCGCGGTTCTCCGGCAGCACGTTGTCCGCCAGCTTCTTCGCCACCGTCACGCGCTGTTCCGGCGTGAGGTTGAGCTCCTGCACGCGCACGTCGCGCCCCAGCGACTTGTAGAAGCGGAAGGTGCCGTTGACGCTCGACTCGCCCACCCAGAACTCCAGGCGGCCCTTGGCGAAGTGGACCACCGTCTGGTCGTCGAACGAGTACATCCCGTAGTTGTAGAGCCGCTGCAGGTTCCGGGCGCGGTCCTCCACCACCAGCGAGCCGTGGCCCCACCACGAGAAGACGTCGTCGCCGGGGCTGAAGGTCACCAGCCAGATGGACAGGTCCTCGCCCCGGCTCTCGCCCGTGCCCCACGGCGGCACCGACGCGGCGCGCGCGGAGGACGCGGTCAGCAGGAGACCCAACAGGCTTGCGACGACGAGAGACGACAGGCGGGGCATCGTTCCATCCAACACGAGACACGGGGGGCCGCAAGCCCCCCGGCGGGGATTCAGATGAGCTTCGCCCGGCGGGCGCGCGAGTCAATGGTCAGCGAGTCCGCCACCATGCCCCGCTCGCCCAGCAGCTGCTCCTCCAGGGCGGCCATGCGCTTCGCGTCGCGCGGCTTCTCATGGTCGTGCCCCAGGAGGTGCAAGAGGCCGTGCGCCAGGTAGCGGCCCATCTCCGACTCCAGCGTGCGGCCGTACTCCCTGGCCTGCCGCTTCGCCGTGTCCAGGGAGATGACCACGTCGCCCAGCGGGCGCGGGCCCGGCGTGCCCTTGGGCTGGTCCCCCGCGGGGAAGGACAGCACGTCCGTGGCCTTGTCCTTCTGGCGCCAGGTGCGGTTGAGCCGGCGGATGGCCCGGTCCCCCACGAGCGACAGCGACAGCTCGCAGCCGGTGAGCCCCAGGCGCTTCAGGTAGTCGCGGCCCCAGGTGGTGAGCAGGCGCTCGTAGTCCTCGCCCTGCCCGTGCGCCACCTGCACCGTCACCTGGTTGTCCGAGGCCTTCACCTTCGGCTCCGGCTTCTCGATGTGGGCCAGCTCCACGCGGAACGCGGGCGCGCAGATGGACCAGTAGTCACACGCGCCCTGGCTGTCGTTGCGGTACACGACGCGCTTGCCGCGCGGGACGAGGCCCACCTCGCCCGCGCCAATGCGTTCGCGCTTGCCGTCCACCACGAGGGTGAGCTCACCCGTGAGGACGAGCACCACCTCGTCGAACTCCGGCGTCTGCGCGGGTTCGCTCCAGCCCGGCGGGGCCCGCATGCGCGCCACCGACGCGGACTCCGTCTGCGTGCTCGCGACGCCGACGAACTCCTCGATGCGCTTGCCGTCGTCCCGCGGAATCACCTTGCCCTTGCGCAGCTTCACGCCCTCCACCTTGCGGCTCATGACATGCCCGCCGTTCGCACCTTCGTGTCCTTCGCGTCGGCCTTCGCGGGCGCGGGCGCCATCATCAGCGGCGCGCCCCCGGCCTTGCCCCCGCCCATCGCGCCCGCCGGGTAGACGGGACGCGTGTGGTAGATGCCCTCGAGCGTGTGCAGGAAGGACTGGGCGATGAGGTTCAGGTCCTTGAGCGTCAGGTCGCACTCGTCCAGCTGGCCCTCGGAGAAGATGATGTTGATGATCTTCTGCACCTGCGCCTGGAGCTTCGCGCTGGTGGGGTCCGGCATGGAGCGCGTGGAGGCCTCCACCGCGTCGGCGATCATCACCAGCGCCGCCTCGCGGAACTGCGGCTTGGGGCCCGGGTAGCGGTAGATGCTCTCGTCGATGGGGGGCGCGCCTTCCTTGCCCTCCTGCTCCTTCAGGGCCTTGTGGAAGAAGAAGCCCACCGTGCGCGTGCCGTGGTGCTGGGGGATGGCGTCCGCCACCAGCTTGGGCAGGCGGTACTGCCGCGCCATCTCCAGGCCTTCGGTCACGTGGCGCTTGATGATGACCGCGCTCATCGCGGGCGCCAGCCCGTCGTGCCGGTTCTCCCCCTTCTGGTTCTCCCCGAAGTAGAGCGGGTTCCGGCCCTTCCCGATGTCGTGGTAGTACGCGCACGAGCGCGCCAGCAGGGGGTTGGCGCCAATCGTCTCCGCCGCGTTCTCCACCAGCGTGCCGATGATGATGGAGTGGTGGTACGTGCCGGGAGCCTGGACGATGAGCTCCTTGAGCGCCGGGTGGTTCAGGTTCGCCAGCTCCAGGAGCTTGATGTCCGACGCGTAGCCGAACGTGGCCTCGATGAGCGGCGTCAGCGCCATCACCATCACCGGGACGGCGAGCGCGGTGCCGAAGAACGCGCACAGCGCGGTGATGAGCGTGTCCCCGGCCAGGCCCTTGCCCTCCACGAGGAACAGGAAGAGCACCGCGATGAGGTTGGCGACGCCGGTGACGAGGCCCGCGCGGAAGATGCCCACGCGGTCCTTCGCCTTGACGATGCGGTCCGCCGCCACCAGCGAGCCCACCAGCGTGTAGATGCCGAACGCCAGCGAGTTGCCCAGCATCACGCCCACCAGGCACGCGAACACCATGGCGAAGAACAGCGCCAGCTCCTGCGCGAGGATGAAGCGCACCAGCATGGCGCCCGCCGCCACCGGGAAGGCGTAATAGAACGCCTCAATGGGCAGCGCCGTGTAGCGGTCCTGCACCGCGTCCGCGATGGACACCCAGACCTGGAGCAGGCCCAAGAGGCCCACCAGCAGCAGGCCCAGGAGCACGCCGTCCTTGCGCGTGGGGCGGAAGCGGCGGAAGGCCGCGCGGCAGAAGCCGTAGAAGGCCACCACCAGCAGGGCCACCAGGCCCGTGCCGCCCACCTGGAGCTGGAGCAGGTCCAACCGGTCCGTCTGCGCGCGCATCCCGCGCAGCATGACGAGGTGCGTCTCGTTGACGAGCTCGCCGTCGCCGATGACGCGCTGGCCCTTCTTGATGGCGATGACGGCGTCCTTCACCGCGTCGCCCGCGAGCCGGCGGCGCAGGTCCGTCTCCGCGATGTTGATGGTCAGGCTGGGGCGCACGAGCCGCTTGGCGATTCTCAGCACCGCGCGGCGCTGCACCGCCGGGGCATCCGGCAGCACGTTGCCGGGCACGGAGGCGAAGCGGTCCATCTCCTGGTGCGCCTCCCGCATGTCCACCACCTGCGACGCGCCCGCGGGGAGCGTGTCCTCGTTCTTGTGCTGCACGTCGCGCACGGTGAGGCCCTGGGGGGCCTCCCGCACCAGCTCCTCGCGGGAGCCGGCCACGTACACCTGGCTGCCATCCGCGCGGTAGGCGCGGTCGAGCAGCAACAGGGTGGCGGTCTCCGCCTCCTCCGAGAAGTCGTTGGCGACGAGCGCCTGGAAGTCCTCGTTCTCCAGCCCCGCGTCCCGCTGGCCGAAGAGCTGCTCCTGGAACTGGGCCTGCATCTCCTCGCGGTCGTGGCGCTGGCGCTCCAGGGCCTCCGGCGTGGGCGGCGCGGGCTTGCGGCGCTTGGACGCGCCCTCCTCCGGCGGGGTCTCCTCGGCGCGGGCCTCCTTCTCCTCCGCCAGGTGGTCGCGGGCGGAGGCGAACCCGGCGCGCACGGACGCGCGCAGGTTGCCCACCACCGCCGGGTTGAGGTCGTACACCGGGCGCACGGCGCTCCGGGCCTCGCGGCGGCGCTGCTCCGTCATCGCCTGGTGGACGATGTCGTAGTCGCGCGCGGCCTTGAAGCCGGCGGGCGAGTTGGCCCGGAACGGCTTGCCCAGGTTCTCCTCGGTGAGCGACGGAATCTGCTGGCTGTAGAGGCCCGGGGAGATGACGAAGCCCGCGCCCACGGAGACGACGAGCAGGAGCAGGGCCTGCACGACGCGCCGGCCCCAATCCCCACTGCGCCCGAGCCCCAGGCGGACCGCGAGCGCGTCCAGCGGACTGGGCCCGGGGGTTGGTGATTCAGGATCGGCCATGGGGGAACTCCTCACCCTGCGAAGACGTCAAGGCTCCCTACAAGGAAGCAGCGACGGGGAAAATTCGTGAGGGTGGGACAGCCGCCGCCCGGACGCCAGTTCGCTCTGCGAAAAATGCGGGTAAGCCAACAGGCAGCGGTGTGGGTCACCCAGCGACTCCCCCCCCGCCCCGGCGCGAGCCAGGGAGCGGGGGTGGCGGGTGAAGCGGGGCGAGGTCAGGCCGCGGAGCCGTGCACCGGGGCGGGGGCGTCCTTCTGGGAGGCCTCGGAGCGCTCGTAGGCCCGGATGACCTCCTGGACCAGCGGGTGGCGCACGACGTCCACGTCGGAGAACTCCGAGAAGTGGATGCCTTCGATGTTCCGCAGCACGGAGCGGGCGTGGTTCAGGCCGGACGCCTTGCCCGTGGGCAGGTCCACCTGGGTCACGTCGCCCGTGATGACCGCCTTGCTGTTGTAGCCCAGGCGGGTGAGGAACATCTTCATCTGCTCCACGGTGGTGTTCTGCGCCTCGTCGAGGATGACGAAGGCGTCGTTGAGGGTGCGGCCGCGCATGAACGCGAGCGGCGCCACCTCCACCACCCCCTGCTCCACCAGCGTCTGGGCGCGCTCCACGGCCATCATGTCGTGCAGTGCGTCGTAGAGCGGGCGCAGGTAGGGGTTCACCTTCTCCGCCAGGTCGCCGGGCAGGAAGCCGAGCTTCTCACCGGCCTCCACGGCGGGGCGCGCCAGGATGATGCGCTTGACCTTGCGCTCCTGGAGGAAGGCGACCGCCATGGCCATGGCGAGGTACGTCTTGCCGGTGCCGGCGGGGCCCACGCCGAAGACGATGTCGTGGGCGCGGATGGCGTCCACGTAGCGCTTCTGCGCGATGCTCTTGGGGGCGATCTGCCGGTTGCCGGAGCTCTTGAGGACGGTGCCGAGCATGACCTCCTGCAGCGACTCCGAGCCGCGGCCCAGGACCTTGATGGCCTGCTCCACGTCCTCCCGGTAGACGGTGCGTCCGGCCCGGATCATCTCCTCCAGGTTCTCCACCAGACGCACGGCGAAGGCGACAGCGTCCGCGGGCCCCGACAGGAGCAGCTCCGTACCGCGCTGCCCCACCCGGACCCCCAGGCGCCGCTCCATCAGCTTGAGGTTCTCATTCTGGTTTCCGCAAAGGGCCTGGGTCGTCTCGTTGTCACGGACGTCCACCTTGGCGGAGGTGGGGGTGGATTCAGCGCGAGTGGCGGGCACTTCCAGCGTGGCGGGATTTCGCAATGCGCGTCGTTCCTCGTTCAGTGATCGCTCGCCCTCAAGTTAACGCCGCCCCTCCCCCCACGCCCGCCATCTCACGACGGCGAGCCTGCCCGCGGGCTAGCGCACGGGCGGTAGGAGGACGAACTGCCGAGCGGCCGTGCGGCGGTAATAGTACTCCTCCCGCCACGGGTAGCGCAGTTCCTCGGGACTCAACAATCCGGCATCCACCAATGCATCCAACCGCTCAGGGAGGGTGCCTTTTTCCAGCTGGAACACCTCCAGCGCGGCCTCGATGCGGACGCGCTGCGCGTGGGCAATCTGACGCTGGGCGGCAGGATCCCCCAGACGGGAGGCGCCTGGCTCCTGGCCGCCCCCGCCGACCCAGCGGGTGGCGATGAAGGCCAGCCCCGCGATGACCGCCATGGTCACGGCGACGCGGCCCACGGGGCCCGCCACCCGGGCGACGAGGCGGGCGTCCTCCGGCACGGGCGCGCGGCCTTCCGGGTCGATGGCGCGCACGTAGTCGCCCTTGACCAGGTTGTAGAGCGCCTTGCAGGTCTCGAACTCGCCCAGGCCGCAGAGGTCCACCATGCGGCGCAGGTCGCGCCCCACGGCGATCTCCTCGTAGACGTGGCGCTCCGACGGGCCGATGACGCCCAGCTCCCCGCCCTCGTCGGAGTTGCGGGGCGGAGGGAGCGCCTTGACGCGCTCGAAGGTCATGTCGTCGCGGTGGATGCGCTTCCGGATGACGGGCCACTCGTCCACCATCCGGAAGCCCTCCATCAGCACCGTCTCCGCGCGCAGCGGGGTGATGCCGTCGGGGCCGGGCTCCACGGGCTCCTGGATGAACTCGTAGGTGCCCGCCTTCCAGGTGAAGAGGCGGTAGAGCGTCTCCGTCACCTGGAGCTGGGCCATGTGCTGGAAGCGCTCGGCGGTGAGGGCGTGGCTCTGCACCAGCACGTCGCCCAGCCGCTTGAGGGTGCGCTTCTGGACCTCCAGCGCCGCCTCCAGCTGCGTCTCCGTGATGATTTCGGCGCGCACCAGCATGGCGCCGATGAGCTCCTTGCGCTTCCGGGTGAGGCTTTCGGCCTTGATGATGTGGCCGTCCTGGAAGCCGACGCGCACCTCCTGGTCCTTGTTGCGCAGGTGGAGCGTGCCCGTCTTCTGCTGCTGGCCAATCAGCTGCAGGATGTCGCCGATGCCGAAATCCTTGAGGGTGCCCTTGAGCGCCATGGATCAGGCCTCCCCCCGCTGGAGGCGGCGCAGGCCGCGCAGGGTCAGCAGGTAGACGAAGAAGAGGACCGTGCCCGCGGGCACGAGCTTGAGGTACAGCGGCGCGTCGCCGTACGGGGTGCGGACGAGGCCGCGGTGGAGCACCAGCGCGGCCACCGCGAAGCTGAACACGAAGGCGTAGAGGGCGCCGCGCACCGGCAGGCCCGTGCCCACGTGGCCCGCGCCGGACACCAGCCCGCCCAGCGCGTACGTCACCCGCTTCGTCCAGGCCTGGTGGCGCTCCACCTCGCCCTGCTTGCGCGAGCGGAGCTCCTTGGGGACCTGGCTCTTGCGCGCATAGACGTTGACGCACTGGCCGCACATCGCGCTGCCCACGCCCAGGTCCTTGTCGCAGCGCTGGCAGACCGCGCGGCCGCACCGCTCGCAGCCGCGCGACGCCTTCATGCGCCAGGAGGCCTCGCCGAGGACGGCGAACAGGGCCGCGAGCGCCGCGGTCAGGCCCCAGCCCACCGGGCCCGCCGGCAGGACGGGCGACAGCCAGCGGCCCACCTGGGACTCCACGCGGGCGCCCTCCTGGGTGCCGTCCGCCAGGTCCATCCAGGCGCGCTCGGGCACCGTCGGCGCCAGGAGCAGGAGGTTGAGCAGCGGGCGGTCCTCCGGCGGCGGCTCACGGCGCAGGAGCGATTCGTCCAGCGACTGCGCGGTGGCGATGGCGGAGGTGGAGCGGTCCAGCTCCTTGCCCAGCTGATCATCCGGCAGCAGCCGGGCCCGGCGCCGGTACACCTGCCCCAGGTTGTAGTGCGGCGCCGCCATGGACGGATCCGCCTTGGACGCCTGCGTGTAGAGGAGCACCGCGCCGTCCACGTCGCCCAGGCCGATGAGCGCGTTGCCGAAGCGCGTGAGCATCCGCGCGTCGCCTTCCCTCAGGGCGGAGGCGGCCTTGAAGTCCGCCCTCGCCTCCTCCAGCAGGCCCCGGCGGGATTCGTACCAGGCGAGCGCCCCCAGCTCCTGGAACCGGGCGGTGCGCGCTTCCGCCCGGGCGCGCACCCGGGCCGCCGCGCCCTCCGCGGACAGGCCTCCGCGCTCCAGCAGGTAGACGTCCTCCGCGGGCGTGCCGGCGAAGACGGTGAAGCGCGCCAGCGTCCCCGCGGCGAGCGGCATCACGCCCAGGCCCACGAGCAGCACCGCGGCCACCCAGCGCTCGGCGCGGCCCACGTACAGCGCCACCGAGGCGAAGAGCACGAGCAGCACCGGCACCAGGCCCGCGCCCAGCACGGCGGGCAGCGCCAGGAGCAGCAGGCCCAGCAGGCCCGACTGCCAGCGCGTCACCGCCCGGGGGAACAGGTGGTGGAAGTCATGCAGCGCGTAGCGGATCCGCCGCAGGAAGAGCACCGCGACCACCGCCACCGCCGTGGCCGCCCACGCCGCGAGCACCAGCGCGCCCAGGTCCGTGAGCGCGGGCCGGCGGTATCTCGCGTCCTTCGCCAGCGTCATGATCGCGGTCTTCCACTCGCCCAGCGCGCGCGGCACGTTCAGCGGATCCTCCACCACGTACGTCTCCGCCCGGGCGAAGCGCGCGGCGGGCAGCCCCGGCGACAGGGCCACGGCCACGTCCAGGAGCGCGAGCGCGCCCGTCAGGTCCCCGGCGCGGCGGCGGACGCCGGCCTCGCGCACGAAGCCCATGCTCAGGGGCTCCAGGTCGGAGGCGAGCACCTCCTCGCGCAGCGTGAGCAGCTCCTTCTGGGCCACCTCCGCCGCCATGAGGTCGTTGCGCGAGCGGGCCGCCTTCCACTTCTCCCAGACCGCCAGCAGCTCCGCGTCCGTCACCTTGGGCGCCATCACCGGGGTGACGGCGGGACGGGTCGGGACGACGACGGGCGGGGGCGGGGGCTCGGCGGGAGCCGCGGGCTTGACGGACGGCGGGGCGATGACGCGGCGGCGGGTGTCGGGGCGGGCCTCGGGCTCCGGTTCCTCCACCTCTTCGGCGGCGGGGTCGTCCTGCGGATCATCCTCCGTGGCACGGAAGACGCTGGGGTCCGGCTCCGGCTCGATGACCTTCTCCTCGATGCGCAGGAGCGGCTCCTGCGTCAACGCAGGGGCACGCGCGGGGACAAGCAGCACGAGGCTGCAACACAGGCCGAGGAACGAGCGGAGCATCCGGGCGTCCGATGATAGGCGACAGGGCGGACGATCCGAAATCATGTGGTGCCCGGTGCCCGTGCTACAGGAGCGCGCGGCGGGGGATTTGCTCGGGAGTGAATGAATGGCGGCGCCTGGAACAGAGCTGGAACGACTGGTGGAGATCATGCGGCGGCTCAGGGCCGAGGGCGGCTGCCCGTGGGACCGCGAGCAGGACCTGCGCTCGCTCCGTCCCTACCTGACCGAGGAGGCATTCGAGGTCCTGGACGAGATGGACCGCGTCTCCGACGGCGGCCCCTGGCGGCCTTTGTGTGAAGAGCTGGGGGACCTGCTCTTCCAGATCGTCTTCCACGCGCAGCTGGCGGCGGAGCTGGGCGAGTTCACGATGGCGGACGTGTGCGCGGCGATCAGCGACAAGATCACCAGCCGCCACCCGCATGTGTTCGGGGATCAGCAGGTGAAGGGCGCCGAGCAGGTGCTCGCCAACTGGGCGCAGCTGAAGGCGGAGGAGCGCAAGAAGAAGACGGGACGCGCGGGCTCCGTGCTGGACGGCGTGCCCACCGCGGCCCCGTCCCTGCTGCGCGCCGAGCGCCTCACGGAGAAGGCCAGCCGCATCGGCTTCGACTGGCCGGACCTGGCCGGGGTGCGCGGCAAGCTGGACGAGGAGCTGCGCGAGCTGGACGAGGCCATCGCGTCGGGCGGCCGGGACGCCATCGAGCATGAGCTGGGGGACGTGCTGTTCTCGCTGGCGAACCTCGCCCGCTTCGTGAAGACGCCGGCGGAGGACGCGCTGCGCATGGCCACCCGCCGCTTCGTCAGCCGCTTCCAGTACATCGAGGCGAAGCTGAACGAGGAGGGAGTCCCCTTCGGCGGCGCCACGCTGGAGCACATGGAGCGCCACTGGCAGGCCGCGAAGGCCGTGGAGAAGGCGCTGCCCCCGCCGGCCCACCCGCCGCGAGCCTCCGTGGCCACCCTGCGCCTGGCGGTGCCGGACGTGGCGGCCCAGCGGGCCTTCTGGGACACCGTGGCCTCCTGGCTGGGCTGGGGCCCCACCCGTTCGCCGGAAGGCACGGTGGCCTACACGGGCGCGGGCCTGGGGCTCGTCTTCACGCCGGGCGCCCAGGCTCTGGCCGCCTCCCCGGTGGCCCTCACCCTGGAGGCCCCCTCCCCGGCCGCCGTGGGCCGGCTCCTGGAGCTGTTCCGGGCCCACCACCCCGACCGGTTGGTGGCGGGGTCCAGCTCCGCGGCGGGCTTCCAGTTCCTGGACCCGGCCGGGCTGCGGTGGGAATACGCCGCCCCTCCGGCCTGATTCCTTCCGCTTGGGCCCCGGAGGCATTCCGGAGGCCTCCAGGGCGTTCCGGAACAGGAAATCCTGATCGCGAACGCACGCGTACCTTGACGCAACCGGGGCGTCGCAGTAAGGACGGCCCCTCTTTTTCCTTGCCTTGCCTTCCGCTGGAGCATTGCCTTGGCGAACACCAAGTCTGCAGAGAAGCGTCACCGCCAGTCCCTGAAGCGCCGTGCCCGGAACGTGAACGTCCGGACCACCGTGAAGGACGCCGTCAAGTCCGCCCGCGAGGCCATTGCCTCCAAGGACGGTTCCAAGACGACGGACGCGCTGAAGGCGGCTTCCAAGACCCTCAACAAGGCGGCCAGCAAGGGCGTCCTCCACAAGCGTACCGCCGCGCGCCGCATCTCCCGGCTGGCCAAGGCCGCCGCGAAGGCGAAGGCCTAGTCGTCCCGTCGTACACCGCGCGTTGAGGACCGGGCTCCCCGGTCCTCACCAGGTGCTGGCCAGCCGATCGTATCCGTCGTGCATGAGCTGCTCCGCCAGGCGCGCCAGCGCGGCTTGACGGTTGGCCTCCGCTTCCAGGACGTTGCCGCGGCCCTGGAGGTAGTCCTCGGTCCCCGACACCACCGTCTCCGTCAGCAGCTGTCCCTCCTTCACGAGGCGCAGCCGCACGGTCGTGGAGATGCGGTAGTTGTTGGGGATGATGGTCGGGGACGCCCAGACGTTGAGCACCGCCCCTTCAATCGTGGACGTGCAGCTCGGAGCGCTGGCCAGCCGGCCCGCCTGGATGAGCTGCTGGCGCAGGTAGCGCGTGAAGAGGTTCTCCAGCGCGGGCTCCGGCGTCTCGTTGGCGAAGATGGGCGCGCACACCTGCCCGGTGCCTTCCGGCAGCGCCGAACCCCAGGGGCTGAAGCGGTAGCCACACCCGGCCCCCAGCATCGCCACCGCCGCCACGCCCCACCGGAACGCCTTCACCGCACCCACCCGCACCGCGTTCCTTGAGGGCCGCATGGGCGCGCACCCTACCCGGCCGCGATCCTCCGTCAAGCGCCGGGCCCGGGGCCGGCGAACGGCACGTTGCGCGCGCGGCTGGCATCGGCCAGTGCCGAGCGGGCCTGCTGGAGCCGGGCCTCGCGGGCCGAGCCTCTTGGCGCCATCCCCAGCGGCCACCGCATCCGCGTGCCGTCATCCCGCTCCACGGTGAGGCCGTGGTGACGGTAGAGCCCTGTCAGCATCACGCTGAGGACGCCCGCCACCAGGCCCAGGAGCCGCACCGCCTGCGTCGGCGCCCAGAAGAGGCCCAGCGCGGTGAAGGCGAGCAGCCCCAGCGCTTCAAAGTAGGGCCGCGTGCTCCACTCCAGCCGCCGCACCCGCGTCCACGGCACGTCGAGCGCCGGGCCCCCGCCCGGGCGCCCCTGGAACGACAGCTGTTCGCCGCTCACCGCCAGGGTGCGCCGGTTGCCCAGGTCCAGCGCCAGCGGGGCGGCGCGGGGCGTTGGGGCCGAAGCCGCCGGAGACAGGGGCGGCAGGGGCGCCTCCGGCAGCTCCGCGTTGCAGAAGGCACAGCGGCGCCGGGCCGCCGACTGGGGGCGCCCGCAGGAGGAGCACATGACGAGCACTTCCGCGGGCACTTCCCCTCCCTCGCTCGCCGTCAGCCGACGACGAAGTTCACCAGCCGCTTGGGGACGAAGACGAACTTGCGCAGCGTCTTGCCTTCGAGGGCGGCCTTCACCTTGTCGTCCGCCTCCGCCGCCGCGCGCACCGCCGCCTCGTCCGCGTCCGCCGCCACGCGCACCTCCGCGCGCAGCTTGCCGTTCACCTGCACGGCGTACGGAATCACGTCGTCCACCACCAGCGCCGGGTCGAACTCCGGCCAGGCCTCCGTGACGGTGGACGCCTTCGCGCCGTAGGCCTCCGCCAGCTCGTCCGCGATGTGCGGCGCGAACGGGGTGAGGATGCGCGCGAGCAGCCGCATCGCCTCGCCCATCGCCGCCTTCTCCGCGGGCGTCTCCGGCGTGCCCACCGCGTAGAGCGCGTTCACGCACTCCATGACGCCCGCGACGGCGGTGTTGAAGGACAGCCGCTCGATGGCCTCGCTCACGCGCTTGACGCACTTGTGCGCCGCGCGGCGCGTCTCCAGCGCCTTGCCCTCGTAGGGGCCCGAGTACGTGGCCTCCGCCGAGGAGGCGTGGTGCGTGGCGGCCAGCGTCCACACGCGCTTGAGGAAGCGGAACACGCCCTCCACCTGCTCGTGGGACCAGTCGAAGTCGCGCTCCGGCGGGCCCGCGAAGAGCACGTAGGTGCGCGCGGTGTCCGCGCCGTACTTCTGCACGATGGTGTTCGGCGCCACGCCGTTGCCATAGCGCTTGCCCATCTTGCGGCCGTCCGCGCCGTTGACGATGCCCTGCGTAATCAGCCGCGTGACGGGCTCGTCCACGGGAGAGAGCCCGAGCAGCTTCATCACCCGGGTCCAGAAGCGGAAGTAGAGCAGGTGCATCACGCCGTGCTCGGGGCCGCCCACGTAGATGTCCACCGGCAGCCAGCGCTTGCCCTCCTTCGGGTCGAAGGGCGCGGCGTCGTACTTCGGCGACAGGTAGCGCGCGAAGTACCAGCAGGAGTCGACGAACGTGTCCATCGTCTCCGTCTCCCGGCGCGCGGGGCCGCCGCACTTGGGGCAGGTGGTGTTGGCGAAGGACGGCACCTTCGCGAGCGGGGGCTCGCCCTTGCCGGTGAGCACCGCCTGCGTGTCGATGTCCGGCAGCCGCACCGGGAGCTGCTCTTCCGGGACGGGGATGCCCTTGCGCTCCGGGTCGCACTTCTCGCAGTAGACGATGGGGATGGGCGTGCCCCAGTAGCGCTGGCGGCTGAAGCCCCAGTCCTTCTGGCGGTACGTCACCGTCGCCTTGCCCTGCCCCTGCCCCTCCAGCTTCGCGGCCAGCTTCACGCGCGCCTCGGCGGAGGGCATGCCGGTGAAGTCACCGGAGTCCACCAGCACGCCGTCCTCCGTGTAGGCCGCCTCCAGCGTCTCCCCGGCGCCGAGCTTGTCGCCGGACGCGGGCTGGATGACGACGCGCACGGGCAGCGCGTACTTGCGCGCGAAGGCGAAGTCGCGGGCGTCGTGCGCCGGCACGCTCATCACCGCGCCGGTGCCGTAGTCGCTCACCACGAAGTTGGCGATCCAGATGGGCACCGGCTGGCCCGTCACCGGGTTGAGCGCGTAGCCGCCGGTGAAGACGCCCTCCTTCTCCGCGTCCTCGCCCAGCCGCTCCGTCTTGTTCTGCGCAGCCATCTTCCTGGCGAACGCGTCCACGTCCGCGCGGCGGTCCGCCGTCGTCACCTGGGCCACGAGCTTGTGGTCCGGCGCGAGCACCACGTAGGTGCAGCCGTAGAGGGTGTCCACGCGGGTCGTGAAGACGCGCAGGGCGGCGTCATGCCCCTGCACGCGGAAGTCCACCTCCGCGCCGTCCGAGCGGCCAATCCAGTTGCGCTGGGCGGAGGTGATGCGGTCCGGCCACTCCTTGAGCGTGTCGAGCGCGTCGAGCAGGTCCTGCGAGTACCGGGTGATGCGGAACGCCCACTCGGGCATCTCCTTGTCCTGCACCTCGGAGTCGCAGCGCTCGCAGCGGCCTTCCTTCACCTGCTCGTTGGCGATGACGGTGAGGCAGCCGGTACACCAGTTCACCTTGCTGAAGCGGCGATAGACGAGCCCGCGCTCGAGCATCTGGAGGAAGAACCACTGGTTCCAGCGGTAGTACTCCGGCTGGCTGGTGTTGACCTCGCGCGTCCAGTCGTAGCTGTAGCCGAGCGTCTTGATCTCCGCCTTGAACGACTCGATGTTCTCGCGGGTGCGGATGACCGGGTGGACGCCGTCCTTGATGGCCGCGTTCTCCGCCGGCAGACCGAAGGCGTCCCAGCCCATGGGGTGCAGCACGTCGAAGCCGCGCATCTGGTAGTAGCGCGCGTAGACGTCCCCGATGAGGTAGTTGCGCACGTGCCCCATGTGCATCTGGCCGCTGGGGTACGGCAGCATCTCCAGGACGTACTTCTTGGGGGCATCCGGACGCCTGCCTGCCCGGAAGAGGCCCTCCTCTTCCCAGCGGGTCTGCCACTTTCCTTCAATCGACTGCGGCTCGTAACGCTCGTTCATCGCCATGGCTCCTCGGACTCTTAGCGGGAGGTAGGACACGCGGGCAACAAGTCTTGGCGCGTCGAAAGCCTGGACGCCGGGCGCCCTGGGGCTCCTGACCGGGAAACCCGGGTGGTGGGGGGTGGACCTCGCTCGGTGCTTGCCCTCGGGCCCGGGCGCGACTAACTCGCCTTCCCGGTCTGGAGCAGAGGGAGAGCACCATGCAGGTCGTGAGTGTGAAGAAGGCCCTGTCGGGGGCCGTCGAAGCGGGCTCGAAGGTGGAGGTGCGCGGCTGGGTGCGGACGCGCCGCGACTCCAAGGCGGGCATCAGCTTCGTGAACGTGAGCGACGGGTCGGTCTTCGACCCCATCCAGGTCGTCGCGCCCAATTCGCTGGCCAACTACGAGAACGAAATCCTCCGCCTCTCCGCGGGCGCCTCCGTCATCTGCCGGGGCACGCTGGTGCAGTCGCAGGGCAAGGGGCAGGCGTTCGAGGTGCAGGCGGATGAGGTCCAGGTGCTGGGCCTGGTGGACGACCCGGACACCTACCCCATCCAGCCCAAGCAGCACTCGCTGGAGTTCCTGCGGGAGGTGGCGCACCTGCGCGTGCGCACCAACACCTTCGGGGCCATCACGCGCGTGCGCAACGCGGCGGCGCAGGCGGTGCACCGCTTCTTCCACGGCGAGGGCTTCTGCTGGGTGAACACGCCCATCATCACCGCCAGCGACGCGGAAGGCGCGGGGCAGATGTTCCGCGTGTCCACGCTGGACGCCACCAACCCGCCGCGCGGGCCGGACGGCAAGATTGACTGGGGCAAGGACTTCTTCGGCAAGGAGGCCTACCTCACCGTGTCCGGGCAGCTGAACGTGGAGGCGTACTGCCTGGCGATGTCGAAGGTCTACACGTTCGGCCCCACGTTCCGCGCGGAGAACAGCAACACCACGCGGCACCTGGCCGAGTTCTGGATGATTGAGCCGGAGATCGCCTTCGCGGACCTCAACGAGGACGCGGCGCTGGCGGAGCGGTTCCTCAAGTACGTGTTCAAGGCCGTGCTGGAGGAGTGCGCGCCGGACATGAAGTTCTTCGAGGAGCGCCAGCAGAAGGGCGTCACGGAGCGGATGGAGAAGTTCATCGGCTCCAGCTTCGAGCGCATCGACTACACGGAGGCCGTCTCCATCCTCCAGAAGGCGAAGAAGAAGTTCGAGTACGCGCCGGAGTGGGGCAAGGACCTCCAGACGGAGCACGAGCGCTACCTCACCGAGGAGCACGTGGGCCGGCCCGTGGTGGTGACGAACTACCCGGAGGCCATCAAGGCCTTCTACATGCGCATCAACGAGGACGGGAAGACCGTGGCCGCGATGGACGTGCTCGCCCCGGGCATCGGTGAGATCATCGGTGGCAGCCAGCGCGAGGAGCGCCTGGACGTGCTGGATGCGCGCATGAGGAAGTTCGGCCTCGATCCCGCGCACTACCAGTGGTACCGCGACCTGCGCCGCTACGGCACGGTGCCGCACGCGGGCTTCGGCCTGGGGTTCGAGCGGCTCATCGTCTACATGTGCGGCCTGCAGAACATCCGCGACGCCATCCCCTACCCGCGCGTGCCGGGCTCCGCGACGTTCTAGTCCGCGACGCCGCGCACTGAAGTCAGCAAGGGCCTCCCGTGGCGTGTCCCCGGGAGGCCCTTCGTCTTTCAGCCCTTCGGCTTGATGCCCGCGCGCTCCTGGGCGAGCGCCCCCAGCGCGGACCAGTCCTCGTCGCCGCGTCCCTGCGCGACGCCGGTGAGGAAGTGGTCGCGCAGGAGGCTGGCCAGCGGGAGGGGCACCTCCGCCGTGCGCCCCGCCTCGAGCGCCAGCGTCACGTCCTTGAGGCCCAGGCGCAGCGCGAAGCCCGCGGGCGTGTACTGCCCCTTGGCGATGGCGCCCGCGTAGTTCTCGAAGATGGGCGCCTTGGCGAAGACGGACTTGAAGACGTCCAGGAACGCGGCGCGCTCCACGCCGCACTTCTCCGCGAGCGCGAAGGCCTCCGACAGCGCCTCCATCATCGACGCGATGAGGAAGTTGCCGGACAGCTTCACCGTGTTCGCGGCGGAGGGCCGCTCCCCCAGCTCCGTGAGGCCGCGCCCCAGGGCCGTGAGCAGCGGACGCACGCGCTCCACCTGCTGCTTCGGCCCAGCGGCGACGACCCAGAGCTGCTTGCCCGCCGCGGCCTCGGGGCGGCCGAAGACGGGGGCGGAGACGTAGCCCTGCCCCGCGTCCGTGTGCGCCTTGGTCAGGCGCTCCGACAGCGCGACGGAGATGGTGCTGGAGGAGACGTGGATGGCGTTCTTCGGCAGGGCACTGACGATGCCGTCCTGCCCCAGCACGGCCTCTTCCGTGGCGTGGTCGTCCGCGAGCATGGACACGACGACCTCCGCGTCGCGGGCGGCCTCGGCGGGCGTCCTCGCCACGCGCGCGCCCTGCTGCTTCAGCGGCTCCGCCTTGGACGCGGTGCGGTTCCAGACGCTGAGCTCATGGCCCGCGCCGGCCAGGTTCTTCGCCATGGGCGTGCCCATGTTCCCCAACCCGATGAAGCCGACCTTCATGGAGATGCTCCCTTCGTGCTCGCGTTCACGCTTCGTTCGACTGTTCTTCCGACACGTCCAGCCGCTCGAAGGCGCGGCCCAGGACGGCGACGCCCAGCGCCACCTCCGCGAACAGTGCTCCCGCCGCCGCCAGCCCCGCGAGCGGAACCGCCCAGGGCCCCATGACAGTGAACAGCGGATAGCCCACCAGGAGGGCCACCACCGCGGCGGGCAACAGTCCCAGGAACGTCACCACCAGCGTGCCCACCAGCGTGAGCAGCCGCTGGCCCAGCGCCTCCACGCCGCGCGCCCGCTCGGCGTCCGCCGGAATCCACGCGGGCAGCAGCACCACCGCCGCGTTCTGCACGAACAGCCCCGCGAGCCCCAGCGCCGGCAACACCGGCAGGAGCCCCAGCACCACCGGCGCGGACCACGGCGCGAGCGTCTCGTCGTCCGTGCCCACGCCCAGCACCAGCGCCACAATCAGCATCACCCACTGCGCCGCGCCCAACGTCAGCGCGGAGGCACCCAGCTCCGCGCCCACCACCTGCCGCCCGGTGAGGGGCAGCGCGCGCAAGAGCTCCAGCTTGGGCAGGTCCATGCGCAGGTCGGTGCGGAACGCGCTCGGGCCAATCACGGCCATGGCCACCGCGACCATCAGGGCCATGGGGCCCAGGAACTCACGGCTGTTGGAGAACAGCCGCGTGTCCCCCATCAGCAGCGCGAAGACGGCGCCCAGCACGCCGAAGGACAGCAGCATCACCAGCCCGCTGCCCATGCGCCTGCGCGCGATGAGGTTCTTCCAGAGCAGCGCCACCTCCGGGCGCCCCCGGGCCTTGAGCACGAAGGGCACCCGGCCCACGCGCAGGTTGACCGAGCGCGAGGCCCGCTGCGCCCGCTGCCGCGTCCGGGCGTCCGCCCCCGCGACCGCCGAGTCCTCGAAGGGCACCTCCACCGCCAGCACCCAGGCGTAGTGCGCCACGAGCAGCGCCAGCGACGCGGGCAGGTAGCGCAGGAAGTCCTGGCCGCTGCGCGCCATGGAAGGGGCCACCAGCGCCCGGCCCGGCCACAGCAACGCGCGAGGCCCGGGGGCGTTGAGCACGTCGCGCAGCCACTCGCGCACGGCGAAGGGCGCGGAGAGGTTCTCCGGCAGCGGATGGTCGCGCAGCGTGGACAGCAGCGTGCCCATTCCCGCCATGAGGACCCCGGCCACCACCACCCACCGCACCACGCTGCCCCAGCGCCCGCGCGACACGAGCCACGCGCGCACGAAGGACGCCGCGGTGCCGTGAAGGTAGAGCGTCCCCATGGCCAGCGCCGCGCCCAGGAAGAAGAGCTCCGGCCGGGGGCTGGTGAAGCGCCCCACGAAGACTGTCGCCGCCAGCGCCGCGAACATCGCGCTCAGGAGGCCGCGCAGCAGCTTGTAGTGCAAGAGCGCCTGGCGCGTGACGGGCGCGGAGAAGAAGGTCTGCACCTCCGTCTGCGTGAAGGTCAGCGCCGGCCGGTCCGTGCCCAGCACCCACGCCGTGACGAGCGTGGCCAGCACGGACACCTCCAGCGAGAACTCCGCGAACAGCCTCGCGTTGGGAGACACCGCGCGGCCCGTGCCCTGGACGAAGACGCTGCGGCCCACCAGCGAGTACAGGTACGCGAGCCCCACCGCCGCGCCCAGGAGGTAGCGCGGGCGCTTCAGCCGCTGCACCTGGCGCACCACCCGGTTGCGCCACGTCCTCACCCAGAGGAACGCCACCGCGCCCGGGAAGCTCACGCCGGTTCGTTCCCCCGCGCTTGCGCCTCCTCCGACGCCGCGCTGGTGATGCGCACGAACAGCTCCTCCAGCGACGCGCCGTCCCCTGCCCCACCCGCCATCTGCTCGCGGATCTCCGGCAGCGAGCCCAGCGCCACCGCGCGCCCTCCGGCGATGACGAGCAGCCGGTGGCACAGCTCCTCCACCAGCGGGAGCAGGTGCGACGACAGCACCAGCGCCGTGCCCTCTTCCGCGCGGCGGCGCAGCGACGCCTTCATCCGGCGGATGCCCAGCGGATCCAACCCCGTCAGCGGTTCGTCCAGGAGGATGAGCCGGGGCTGGTGCAGGAAGCCGCACGCGATGGACAGCTTCTGCTTCATGCCGCGCGACAGCTCGCCCGGCAGCGACTTCTCCCGGCCGGTGAGCTCCATCTCCTCCAGCAGCGCGCGGCCCCGCGCCTCCCAGTCCTCCACGCCGTAGAGGCGCGCGGTGAAGTTCAGGTGCTCCCAGACGGTGAGGTACTCGAAGAAGCGCGGCTCGTCCGGCAGGAACGCCAGCTGGCGCTTCGCCTCCACGGGCTCCACCGCCAGGTCATGCCCCGCCACCCGCACGCGCCCCACGGACGGCGGGAGGATGCCGGCCAGGCACCGCAGCGTGGACGTCTTGCCCGCGCCGTTGGGCCCTACCAGGCCCAGCACCTCGCCGGGCGCCACCTGGAAGGTCAGCCCGCGCACCGCCCGCACCGCGCCGTACGTCTTCTCCAACCCCTCGACGTCCAGCGCCGGTTCCATGCGTGCCCTTGGGCCTCCTCGTCGAAGCTCAGCCGAGCTTCAGGAGTTCCTTCACGGTGTCCAGCACCACGCGGGCCTGCACGGGCTTCACCAGGTAGGCCGTGGCCCCCAGCGCCATGGCCCGCTCGCGGTCCGCGGCCGCGCCCTCGGTCGTCACGACGACGATGGGTACGGCCCGGTGGTCTTCCGTCTGGCGGATGTGGTGGATGAGCTTCAGCCCGTCCATCAACGGCATGTTGATGTCCGTCATCACCAGGTCGAAGCGCCCCTGCGTGGCGAGCTTCTTCAGCCCCTCCACGCCGTCCTGCGCCTCGATGCAGACCACATCCGTCAGGCGCTGGAGCGCGTACATGATGCTGCGGCGCATGGCCTGCGAGTCATCCACCACCAGCGCGCGGATCTGCTGCGACATGACCCTCAGCCTAGCACCGGCGCGCCGCCCGTCCCGGGTTTGTGCGGCGGCTGTCGTGCACCCGGCGATTCACTGCCCGGAAGACTGCCTGCGGCGGCGCACCAGCGCGGCCAGCTCCGTACCGATGTCGTCCAGTGGAAGCACCCGGGTCACCGCCCCGGTGGCGACGGCCTCCTTGGGCATGCCGTACACCACCGCCGTGTCCTCGGACTCGGCCCAGGTTTCTCCGCCCTCGCGGCGGACGGCGCGCACGCCCTGGGCCCCGTCCGCGCCCATGCCCGTCAGCACCACCGCCACCGCGCGAGGGCCCAGCACCTCCGCCGCGCTCTCGAAGAGCCGGTCCACCGACGGCGCGTACTTGTCCGCGGGCACCGGCGACGGCGTGCGCAGCTCCAGGCGCCCGGTGCGGTCCGACAGCAGCAGGTGCCGCCCGCCCGGCGCGATGTAGACGTGGCCCGGCGTCACCACGTCGCCCTCGCACGCCTCCGTCACGGTGAAGGGGCCGATGCGGTCCAGGCGCTCCGCGAAGGCCCGGGTGAACTGCGACGGCATGTGCTGGCCCACCAGCACGCTGACGGTCGGCTCGGCGGCCAGCCCCTCCAGCAGCCGCTGCACCGCGGGAGGCCCGCCCGTGGACGCGCCCACGGCGATGACCTGCGGCACGTCCCCCGACAGCACGGAGGTGCGCGGCGCGGCCCCGTGGCGTCCGCCCGACTTCACGTGGCGGGCCGCGTGCACCTTTTCCAGCAGCTCGCGCCGCAGCTTCTCCAGCGCCGCGGGCGTGTCATTGGGCGGCTTGGCGATGAAGTCGAACGCGCCCAGCTCCAGCGCCTTGAACACGTCCGACTGGTGCGCGTAGCTGGAGATGACGATGACGGGCGTGGGCGACGCGCGCATGAGCAGCCGCAGGAAGGTGTGGCCGCCCAGCCGGGGCATCTCCAGGTCCAGCGTCACCACGTCCGGCTTGAGGTCCAGGACCTTCTTGAGCCCCTCCTCGCCGTCCTGCGCCCAGTCCAGCACCATCACGTCCGAGGAGGACTCCAGCAGCGTGGTGAGCGTGCGGCGGTTGGTGGCCGAGTCGTCGATGACGAGCACCGTGAGCGGGGGTGGCATCAGCGGCCCTCCCCGCCCGGCAGGTCCGGCCGGCGGTACACGAGGTCGCCCTTCAGGTGCACCAGCTCGAAGTCCGCGCCCAGGCTGAGCAGGTTCTCCGCGTGGCCCAGCAGCAGGTAGCCCCCGGGACAGAGCCGGTCGCGGATGACGCCCAGCACGCGGCGGCGCGCGGCCTGGTCGAAGTAGATCATCACGTTGCGGCAGAAGACGACGTCCGTGCGCGGCACCAGCTGGCTGCCCGCCACGTCCGCCAGGTTGTGGTGGCCGAAGCTCACCCACGCCTTCACGTCGTCGCGCACGCGGACGCGGTTGACGCCCACGGGGATGAAGTAGCGCTCCAGCAGGTCCGGCGGCGTCGCGCGCAGCGCGCTGGGGCCGTACTCGGCGCGGCGGGCCACGGCCAGCACGCGGCGCGACAGGTCCGTGCCGATGACCTCCACGTCCCAGTCGTTGAAGCGGCCGCTGTCCTTCAGCAGCATGGCCAGCGTGTACGCCTCCTCGCCGGAGGAACACCCCGCCGACCACAGCCGCAGCCGCCGCGTGTGCGCGTTGCGCTTCTCCAGGATGGGGAGCAGCTCCTCGCAGAAGGCCTTGAGCTGCGCGGGTTCGCGGAAGAAGTACGTCTCGTGCGTGGTGAGGGACTCCACCGCCGCTTCCAGCTCCGCGTTGCGCTGGGCGTCGTAGCGCAGGTAGCGGTGGTAGGAGCCGAAGTCCTGGATGCCCAGCGCCTCCAGCCGGGGCCACAGCCGGCGCTCCATCACGAACTTCATGTTCTCGTGGATGAGGATTCCGCAGTGCGCGTAGACGTGGTCGCGCAGCAGCCGGAACTCCTCCAGCGTCATCTCCGGGCGGCCCTCGTCGAAGCGTGGCATCCGAGTCCTCCCCTCACCGCCCCGACAGCCGGGCCACCGCGTCCGCCAGCGCCACGCGGGCCAGCGCGTCCCGCTCCACCGACAGCGCCTGCTCCAGCGCGAGGAGACACTCCGGCCTCCCCAGGCCGCCCAGCACGCGCGCCGCCGCCACGCGCACGTCCCAGCGCGGATGGCCCAGGAGCGACACCGCCAGCGCCGCGCCGTCCGCCGAGGCCTCCGCCGACGCCAGCGCCGCCAGCGCCGCCTTCACCACCTCCGCGTCGGGGTGGCTGAGCGCGTCCCACAGCACGCCCGCGCCCACCGTCCCCAGCTTCGTCAGGGCCCGCACCGCCAGCATCGCGAGCGCGCCGTCGCCGTGGCGCACCAGGGACTCCAGGTCCGCGGAGCGCTCCTTCGCGCCCGCCGCGCCCACCGCCTCCACCGCGGCCACGCGCACGCCGCGGTCCTCGTCCTTCAGCGCGAGCCCCAGGAACGTCGCGGCCTCCTTGCCGCCCTGCTGCCCCAGGGAGCGCACCGCGGCGATTCTCACCTTGGGGGACTCGTCCGCCAGCGCGCCGCGCGCCAGCTCCAGGCCGGCTTCGCCATCCACGCGGCCCGCCGCCTCCACCGCCGCCGCGCGCCAGGGGGCCTCTTCGTCGCGCGCCAGCCGCCGCAGCACGGGCAGCACCCGCGCACCGCCCAGCCGGCCCAGCACCGCCACGGCCGCGGGCGTCGTGCGCCGCTCCACCGCCGCCTCCAGCGCGGTCAGCGCCGCCAGCGGATGCGCCACGGTCAGCTGCTCCAGCGCCCGCGCCGCGATGCCCGACAGCGCAGGGTCCGGGAGCAGCTCCACCAGCGGCGCCACGGCCTCCGGCGAGCGCGTGCGCCCCAGCGCCCGCACCACCACCGCGCGCAGGTCGTCCTCCGCCCACTCCAGCAGCGCGCACAGCTCCGGCACCGACGTCGCGTCCACCAGCAGCACCAGCGCCTCGGCCGCCACCGTGCGCGCGGGCAGCGACAGCGTGCCCATGCTCCCGAGCAGGTGACGCCGCCCATCCGGCCCCAGCTGGCCCAGCGTGAAGAGCACCTCGCGCAGGAGCCGGTCCTCGCGCGCCACCTCCGCCACCGGCACCGCGAGCGACGCCTCTCCCAGCGCCCCGGCGGCCACCAGCGCGCCGGCCCGCACCTGGACGTCCTCGCCGTCCAGCGCCTGCGCCACGCGCTCCGTCACGCCCGGGATGCCGCCCAGCACCGAGCGCGCCACCCCGTCCAGCTCCCCGCGCTCGTAGGGGCCCAGCCCGCCGGCCTGCGTCCCCAGCGCGACGAGGGCCGCCTCGCGCACCGAGCGCACCGGCGAGGCCAGGGCCCGGCAGATGCGCTCCGTGGACACGCCCGGGGAGTACAGGCCCAGCAGCCGCAGGGCGCTGCGCTGCAACCCCGGGTCCTCCACCAGCGCCATCACCCGCTCCAGCGGGGGCGCGCGCTTGAGTGACGCGAGGCCTTCCAGCGCGGCCAGCCGCAACAGGGGCGTGGGCGTGTCCAGCAGCCCTTCCAGGGCCCGCGCCGCGGCGTCCCCGCCCATCCGGCCCAGCGCCTCCGCGGCCGCCACGCGCACGTTGAGGTCGTCGTCGGAGAGCGCGCGCAGGAGCACGTCCTCCACCTCCGGGTGCCCCAGCTGTCCCAGGATGTCCGCCGCCAGCTTGCGCTGATCCGGATCCTCGTGCTCCAGCAGGTGCACCAGCGGCTGCGTCGCCACGGGCCCCATGCCCGCCAGCGCCTCGGCCGCCGCGTTGCGTGCGCCCGTCTCGCCGCGCTCGCCCAGGACGGAGATGAGCCGCGCGGTGACGCCCTTCGCGTCCGGCACGCGGCGAAGGCCCTCCGCCGCCGCGTGGCGCACGCGCCAGCTCTCGTCATGCAGCCCGGTGGTGAAGGTCTCGAGGGCCCCGGGCGCGCGCGGATCCACCGCCTGCAGCGCCCGGTACCGCGCCTCTTCCTGCCCCGCGGGGGACCGCACCGTGTCGCTCATCCGCCGTCCTCCTTCGGGGCTCCGTTCCTTTGGGTGGCCGCATCCTGCTCGAAGCGGCGGAGGGAGTCGCGCCCCACGAGGCCGGAACGAGGGCTCGACGGGTCCATTCCCAGGGCGCCCCCCGCGCCGGGAGGCAACCGGGCGTCGGCCTGGAACGTTCACCTTCGCACCCTTCAGGCCGGCCAGGGCTCCGCGTCCCAGCCCTCCTGGCTGAAGAACCAGAGCGAGTAGACGCCCAGCACCGTGCCCAGGGGAAAGGTGGGCAGCGCCAGGATGGCGAGCAGCGTCGCCAGGCCCTTGGACACAGGACGGCCGCGCACCAGTCCCAGGCCCAGGGAGAGCCCCGCGATGGCCAGCGCCACGAGCAGCACGATGAAGACCCCCATGATGGGGACGGCCGGGTTTTCCCACACCGGCACGGCGCGCGTGGAGTTCCCGGCGGCCATGACGAAGACCAGATTCCAGGTGACGTACGCCAGCGCACCCGCGGCCAGCAGCACCAGCAGGTGCACGAACAGGTAGAGGATCCCCAGCGACTTCCGGTGCCCGCTCAGGTCTCGCATGAGGCCCCCTTTCAAAGCCGGGATGCGCACGCCGAAAACGCGCGCTCAGCCACCGGGCGGGGTGCGCGCGTCACGCTCCAGCTCCGCGCGCAGGAGCGCCTTCAGGTCCAGCAGCAGCCGCAGCCGCTCCGGCGGTCCGCACACGCCCACCACGAACGGCGTGCGGCCCCCGGACATGAGCGCCGGCGCGGGCTTGATGTCACCGCGGCGCACGCGCAGCACCTCCGCCACGCGGTCCACCCGCGCCACCACGCGTCGCGCCCCCAGCCGGCACACGAGCATCCGCGTGCGCCGCGTCTCCTGCGCGGGCTGGCCCAGGAGGCGCCGCCGCAGGTCCACCACCGGGAGCATCGCGCCGCGCAGGTGCAGCACGCCCTCCACGAAGGCGGGCGCGTGCGGAATGGGAATCACGCGCTGGGGCGGGAGGATCTCCTCCACGCGCATGATGTCCAGCACGTACTCCTCGTTGCCCACGAAGAAGGCGCACAGCTGCACCTCCGCCTCGGCCACCGGCGCGTCGCCGGGCGCGTCGCCGCGCGGGCGGCGGGTCAGCAGGTTCACGGGGTCCGTCATGGGGCGAGCGCCTGCTCCGGATCCAACAGGATGTAGAGCTGCGAGCCCTTGCGCCCCAGCCCCGCCACGCAGTCGCGGTCCCCGCGCAGCCCCGCGGGCGACAGCTCCACCATGGACGGCTTGAGCCGCACCACGCCCGCCACCGAGTCCACCCACACGCCCGCGGGCCCGTCGTCCGTCTTGAGCACGAGGATGCGCGCGGCGCGGGGCGGCAGGCCCGCGTCCGGCCCCGCCACCAGCGGGGGCGCCTCCGCCAGCCGCAGCCGCAGCTTCACGTCGTAGACGGGCAGGAGCTCCCCGCGCAGGTTCATCACGCCCAGCAGGTGCGGCTCCGCGCGCGGAATCTCCGTGAGCAGCGGCACCTTGCAGATCTCCCGCACCGCGAGGATGGGCACCGCGTAGCACTCGGTTTCCAGGCGGAAGGCGAGGTACTCGACGGGCTCCTCCTCCGGGAGCGGCGGCGCCAGGTCGTCACTGCCCGCGGCGAAGTCCAGCAGGCCGCCGACGTCCTCGTCCGGGCGGTAGAAGAACGCGTCGAGCAGGGCTTCGAAACGGGACACGGCCGGGAGGATAGCAGCCCCCGGCGCGGGCGCCTCAAGCGCGGCGCCGCTCCTGTGCGATGCCCTCTTCCAGGAGTTCCGCGACATCCAGCACCAGGACGGTGCGCCGGTTGCCCAGGTCGGTGGCGCCGGAGATGCCCTTCACGCGGCTCAGGCGGCCGCCCAGGGGCTTGGTGACGATGTCCTGCTGGCCGAACAGCTCGTCCACCGCGATGCCCAGCCGCTGCTGCGCCAGGCCCACCACGACGACGAAGTAGCGGTTCACCTCGCGCTCCGGCAGGTGGAACAGGCGCCCCAGCCTGAGGAAGGGCAGCGTCTGGCCGCGCAGGTCCAGCACCTCGCGGCGCTCCACGGTGCGGATGTCGCGCGGCTGCACGGAGAGGATTTCCAGCACGCTGTTGAGCGGCACCGCGTAGGTGCGGCCGCTGACGCCCACCACCAGCGCGCGCACGATGGCCAGCGTCACCGGCAGCGTGAGGTGGAAGGCCGTGCCCTTCCCGCGCTCGCTCCACACGTCGATGATGCCGGAGAGGTTGCCCAGGTTGTTCTTCACCACGTCCAGGCCCACGCCCCGTCCGGAGAGCGAGCTGACGCTGGAGCGGGTGGAGAAGCCCGGCAGGAAGATGAGGTTGAGCAGCTCGCGCCGCGTCATCTCGCTCACCTGCGACGGGGTGACGAGCCCGCGCGCGAGCGCCACCTCGCGCACGCGCACCTCGTCGATGCCGGAGCCGTCGTCGGACACGCTGATGACGACGTGGTTGCCCTTCTGCTCCGCGCGCAGCCGCACCACCGCGCGCCGGCCCTTGCCCGCGCCAAGCCGCGCCTCCGGCCCCTCCGCGCCATGGTCGATGGCGTTGCGGATGAGGTGCATCAGCGGGTCGCTGAGCTCCTCGACGATGAGCTTGTCCAGCTCCACCTCGCCGCCGGAGCTGACGAAGTCGATCTCCTTGCCGGCCTCGCGGGCAATCTTCCGCACCAGCCGCGCCAGCTTGTCGAAGACCTGGCCCACCGGGACCATGCGCGCTTCGAGCAGGCCCTCCTGGAGCGCCTCCAGCTTGCGCTCCAGCTGCCGCGTCTCGCGCGACAGCTCCTGGCCGAAGAGCTTGGACAGCGCGACGGTGCCGTCCTGCCGGGACGTCTCCGCCAGCCGCTGGAGGTTCGCCTTGATGAGCAAGAGCTCGCCCACCATGTTGATGAGCCCGTCCAGCCGGCCGATGTCCACGCGCACCGTCTGCGTGAGCGAGCGCAGGGACGTCTCTTCTGGCTTGGGACGGCCCGCCGGGATGGGCGCGGACGCGGCGGCCTGGAGCCCCACCACCGTGGGCGGCGGCGCCACCGCCCGCATGCGCGGAGGGCTTCCCACCGGAACCGCCGGCACGGTCGCGAGGCTGGTGGAGGTCACGGGCGGCTCGGCGTCCTCGTCGGGCGCCTCCTCGTCGGTGTCCACGAGCAGGGCCTCCACGTCGGCCTCTTCACGCCCGGGAGGCACGTCGAACGCGGGCCCCGCCGAAGCCTCTCCCGGCTGACGCACGGACAGCGGAGACAGCTCCGCGGGCGTGCCCTGGAGGCTGTCCTTCAGCGCCTGCGCGCCGACCTTCGCGCCGAAGATGAGGTCGAACGCGATGCCGTTGACGCCGCCCGGCCGCGACGAGGGCAGCGTGCTGATGACCTCGCCCAGGGGCTTGAGGCGCGCGTTCAGGTCCGCGAGCCCCTGGTCGAAGTCCGTGAGGTCGAACGCCGCGCGCACCCGCCACAGGGCCACCCCGCGCCGCACGTTCTCGCGCAGCCGGTGCTCCTCGTACTCGGTGAAGACGGCGCGCACCGTCGCGTCCAGCTCCAGCCGCTCCAGCGGATCCTCTTCCACGGCGGGCGGAGGCGAGCCCAGCCGCGCCATCCGCTCCTCCATGGCCCGGGTGCGCTGGGTGAGCTCCGGGCCCTCCTCGCTGCGGGACGCCTCCCCGAGCAGCGCCTGGAAGGTGTCCAGCGCGTCCACCAGCGTGTCCAGGACCCCGTCGTCCAGCGTCAGCCGGCCCAGCCGCAGCCGGTCCAGCAGGTCCTCCGCCGCGTGCGCCAGCTGGCTGATGCGCTCCTGGCCGAAGAGGCCCGACAGGCCCTTGAGCGAGTGCGCCGCGCGGAAGATGCCGTTGATGTGCTCGGGGTCCGCCTCCTGGCCGCGCGCCTCGTCCAGCGCCAGCAGGTCGCGGCCCAGCGCATCCAGGATTTCGGTGGCCTCGGCGACGAACTCCGCCAGCGCCTTGCCTCCGGGCGTCACAGCGGCTTCAGGAAGCGCCGCAGGAGCGCCTCCAGGTCCTCCGGCTGGAACGGCTTCACCAGGTAGCCCGCCGCGCCCAGCGCCATGCCCCGCGAGCGGTCCTGCTCACGCCCCTCGGTGGTGACGATGATGAGCGGCACGTCCCGGTAGTTGGGGTTCTTCTTGACGAAGTTGATGAGCTCCAGCCCGTTGATGTCGGGCATGTTGATGTCGGTGATGATGAGGTCGAACCGCTGGCGGGGCAGCAGCTTCAGCGCCTCGAAGCCGCTGGCGGTGGTGACGGCCTCGACGCCGTCCACGGCCTCCACGGTCGCGGCGATGTGCTCGCGCGACACCTTGGAGTCCTCGACGATCAACACCTTGAACTTCATCGCGCGCGCCTCAAGGGCCGGATGCTAGCAGAACCCCCGCCTGGACGCTGCGCGTCAGCCCTTCCGGGATGACAGCGACCCGACAAGCCCCTTGTCCGCGAGGAGGGACACCCGTGCCCCCTTGAACGCGGGCAGGAACTGCCGCTGGTACGCCTCCGCGCGGGCCGCGTCGCTCAGGGAGGCCCCCTGGGGCACCTCCAGGGCCACGGCCTCCACCTTCGCGCGGCTCAGCACCTTCGCCGCGCCCGCCAGGGCCTCCCCCAGCGAGGCCGCGTCCAGGCGCTTGCGGGAGCCCAGCCCCACCACGAAGATGCGCGGCACGGTCAGCTTCCCGTCCGAGGGCAAGAGGAGCCAGTCGTCCTTCACGCCCGTGAAGAAGCCGCCCTGGAGCACGCGGGACAGGGCGCCGCATAGCCGCCAGTCCACGTAGCCGGCGGAGGACGGCAGGGGGCGGTCGTCCTCGGCCACGAAGAGGCAGAGGGCGTCCACCCCGCTGAGCGCGTCCAGGCCCTCCAGGCCCACGTCCAGGGTCTGCGTCTGGCTCACGGCTTCCCGAGCGCCACCGCGACGCGGTCCAAGAGGCCGTTGACGAAGGCGCTCGACTCCTCGGTGCCGAAGTTCTTCCCCAGCTCCACCGCCTCGTTGATGGTCACCTTGCGGGGGATGTCCGGGCGGTACTTCAGCTCGAAGATGCCCAGGCGGAGCACGTTCCGGTCAATGCGGGACATGCGGTCCAGGCGCCAGTTGTGGCTGTGGCGTTCGATGAGCGCGTCAATCTCCTCGCGGTTCGCCTCCACGCCCTCCACCAGCTCCTTGGCGAACTTCACCGCGTCCGGCTCCGGCTTGCCGTCCTCCGCGGAGGCGGCCCAGGCGGAGTCCAGGGCCTCCCGCGTGGTGGCGCCCTGGGTCATCTCCAACTGGTAGAGCGCCTGCAGCGCCCGCTCCCGTGCCGTTCTGCGCGCGCCCATCGCGGTTATCCCTTCCGCTCAGCGCCCGGCATGCGAGCGAAGAGGTTGACCATCTCGATGCAGGCCATCGCGGCCTCCGCGCCCTTGTTGCCCGCCTTCACGCCCGCCCGGTCGATGGCCTGCTCGACGGTATCGCACGTCAGGACGCCAAACGTCACCGAGGCCGGCTTCGGGCCGGCGGCCGCGCTGAACGCCACCGAACCAATGCCCTTGGCGCACTCGCCCGCCACGTAGTCGAAGTGGGGGGTGCCGCCGCGAATCACCGCGCCCAGGACGATGATGCCCGCGTACTGGCCGCTCTCCGACACGCGGCGGGTGACGCCCGGCAGCTCATAGGTGCCGGGGCAGCGGTACACGTCGATGGCGTCGTCCTTCACACCATGGCGCACCAGCGTGTCCACGGCGCCCGACAGGAGCGCCTCCGTGATGAAGCTGTTGAACCGGGACACGCAGATGGCGAACCGGCCCTGGGGGGGGAGGAAATCCCCTTCGAAATAGCGAGGCATGGCGCGCTCCTTACACCACCTGCGCCCCTACCCGCGAGGGGTGAAACCCGCCGCCCGCACCACCGCCTCCGTCAGGCCCGTTCCCCCGGCGGCCGCCTCCGGGGCGCCCCGGAGGGCATACAGCCGGGCCACGTACTTCCCAATCAGGTCGCCCTCCAGGTTCACCTGCGCCCCGGGACCCTTGCCGTGGAGCGTGGTGCGCGCTTGCGTTTCCGGAATCAGCTGCACCCGGAAGGTGCTGGCATCCACCGCGTTCACCGTGAGGCTGATGCCGTCGATGGTGACGGAGCCCTTCTCGATGAAGCAGGGCGCCAGCTCCGGGGGCAGCCGGAACACCATCACCCACGAGCCGCCCTCCGCGAACGTCTCCAGGACTTCACTGACGGCGTCCACGTGGCCCGACACCAGGTGCCCGCCCAGCCGGTCTCCCAGCGCGAGCGCCCGCTCCAGGTTCACCCGGTCGCCCGTCCGCCGGGCCCCCAGGGTGGTGCGCCGCAGCGTCTCCGGGGCCGCCTGCACGCGGAAGGTGTCCCCGCCCTTCTCCACCACCGTGAGGCACGCGCCGTCCACGGCGATGGATTCGCCCAGGGCGAACGCTTCCGCGCCCAGCGAGGTGCGAATCCAGAAGTCGGTCATCGCGCCGGAGGTGACGCGGGTGATGGTGCCAGTGTCCTGGATGAGGCCGGTGAACATGACCGGGACTTATAACGAAAGCCCCGGCGGCACGCTGGCCTGTCAGAGCAGGGCGCGCAGGAGGACGTCGTCCCCCACCTTCTCCATCGTCAGGTCCTTCACGGCCAGGGCGTGGGCCATGTCCTTCACGCCCAGCTCGCCCGCCCACGACAGGCCCCCTGCCCCCACCAGCTTGGGAGCGAGGAACAGGGCGAGCGCATCCGCCAGGTGCTCGCGCAGCAGCGAGCCGTACAGGCCCGCGCCTCCCTCCACGAGCACGTGGTTGAGCCCCTCCTTCTTCACGCGCTTGAGGACGGCCTTCAGGTCCACGCGGTCCTGCTTCGCGCGCACGTTCCACACCTCCACGCCCTGGGCGAGGAAGCGCCGGGCGCGGCGGCCCTCCGGATCCTCCAGCGTGGCGATGACGGTGCGCGCGGGGCTGCGCTGCGTGAAGACGGTGTGCCCCGGGGACAGCTTGAGGTGCGAGTCCACCACCACGCGCACCGGGTCCTTGCCCCCGCCGCCCGGCAGCCGCGTGGTGAGCTGCGGGTCGTCCATGCGCACGGTGTTGGCGCCCACGAGGATGGCGTCCACCTGGTCGCGCAGCCGGTGCACCCACGCGCGCGACGCCTCGCCCGTCACCCACTTCGAGTCGCCGGAAGGCGCGGCAATCTTCCCGTCCAGCGTCACCGCGGCCTTGAGCGTCACCCACGGCAGGCCGGTGCGCATCATCTTGAAGAAGGGCCGGTTGAGCGCGTCCGCCTCGTCCTTGAGGACGTGCGTCACCACCGCCACGCCGCCGCGCTTGAGCCGGTTGAGCCCCTTGCCGGAGACGAGCGGGTTGGGGTCCGACGACGCGCTGAACACGCGCCGCACGCCGGCCTCCAGCACCGCCAGGCTGCACGGCGGGGTGCGCCCGTAGTGGTCGCACGGCTCCAGCGTCGTGTAGAGGTCCGCGCCGCGCGCCTTGGAGCCCGCGGCCTCCAGCGCGACGACCTCCGCGTGCGCCGTGCCGGCCTTCTTGTGGTGGCCGCGCGCGATGATGCGCCCGCCCTTCACCAGCACCGCGCCCACCACGGGGTTGGGGCTGGTGCGGCCCAGCCCCTTGGCGGCCTCCTCCAGCGCGATGCGCATGAAGAACTCGGCCACCGCGTGGTCGAAGTCCGCCGCGCGCTTGGAGCGGGGCGTCTTCACCGCCTGCAACCGTGACCGCGTGAGCAAGCGCATACCGCCCTTCCTAACCGTCCTTGGGCGGAGTCACAGGCGGCTTCGCCTTGCGCTCACGCTCCTGGTCCTCGAGCAGGTCCTTCAGCTCGTGCATGAACTCGGAGATGTCCCGGAAGCTGCGGTACACGGACGCGAAGCGCACGTAGGCCACCTCGTCCAGCTGCTGTAACCGCCGCATCACGTGCTCGCCAATGGATGAGGAGGGGACTTCCTTCTCCCCCATCCCCTGGAGCATCCGCTCGATGTCCTCCACCGTCGCCTCCAGCTGCGCGGCGGACACCGGGCGCTTCTCACACGCCTTCTTCAGGCCGTTGAGCATCTTCTCGCGGTCGAAGGCCTCGCGGCGCCCGTCCTTCTTCACGATGAGCGGGTAGAGCTCCTCCACCCGCTCGTACGTGGTGAAGCGGCGCTTGCAGGCCAGGCACTCGCGGCGCCGCCGGATGACGGAGCCCTCGTGCGACTCGCGCGAGTCGATGACCTTGTTCTCCGGGTCCTGGCAGAAGGGGCAGCGCACGGGCTTGGGTTACTTCAACCGCGAGGCGTACAGCGGGAAGCCCTGCGCCAACTCCTTCACCTGGCCCTTCACCCGCGCGAGCGCCGCGTCGTCCTGCGCGGCATCCAGCGCCTCGCCGATGAGCCGGCCCACCACCGCCATCTCCGCCTCGCGCATGCCGCGCGTGGTGATGGCCGGGGTGCCCACCCGGACGCCGGAGGTCGTCGTGGGCTTCTCCGGGTCGAAGGGGATCATGTTCTTGTTGACCGTGATGCCCGCCTTGCCCAGCACGTCCTCGGCCACCTTGCCGGTGAGCTTCTTGGCGCGCAGGTCCACCAGCATCAGGTGGTTGTCCGTGCCGCCCGAGCACAGCCGCAGGCCCGCCTTCTTCAGCGCCTCCGCCAGCGCCTGCGCGTTGGACACAATCTGCTTCTGGTAGGCCTTGAACTCCGGCGTCAGCGCTTCCTTGAAGGCCACCGCCTTGCCCGCGATGGCGTGCATCAGCGGGCCGCCCTGGATGCCGGGGAAGATCTGGCTGTTGATGGTCTTCGCGTAGGCCTCACGGCTGAGGACCATGCCGCCACGCGGACCGCGCAGCGTCTTGTGCGTGGTGGTGGTGACGATTTCCGCGAAGGGCACCGGCGACGGGTGCACGCCCGCGGCCACCAGGCCCGCGATGTGGGCCATGTCCACCAGCATGGCGGCGCCCGCCTTGTCGGCGATTTCGCGGAACTTCGCGAAGTCGAGCGTGCGCGGGTACGCGCTCGCGCCCACCACCAGCACCTTCGGCTTGTGCTCCAGCGCCAGCGCCTCCACCTGCGCGAAGTCGATGGTCTCCGTGTCGCGCGACAGGCCGTAGTGGACGACCTTGTAGAGCTTGCCGGAGAAGTTGAACGACGCGCCGTGGGTGAGGTGGCCGCCGGAGTTCAAGTCCAGCGACAGCATGGTGTCGCCCGGCTTCATCAGCGCCATGAAGGCGCCCATGTTGGCCTGGCTGCCGGAGTGCGCCTGCACGTTCACCGCGTCCGCGCCGAACAGCTCCTTCGCGCGCGCGATGGCCAGGTTCTCCGCGACGTCCACCACCTCGCAGCCGCCGTAGTAGCGCTTGCCGGGGTAGCCTTCCGCGTACTTGTTGGTGAGCACGGAGCCCACCGCCTCCATCACCGCCGGGGAGACGAAGTTCTCCGAGGCGATGAGCTCCAGCCCCTCCTCCTGACGCTCCGTCTCGTGCCGGAGCACCTGGGCGATTTCAGGATCCACCTGGGACAGCGTGCGGGTGTTCTCCATGGGGGTTGCCTCCTGGCGTACGAACGAAGGGGACTGCGAAGGGACGCCTCAACGGCCCGTCAGCGCTGCTGGGCCTCGACGTCGCGAATCTTCTGGACGCGCTTCTCGTGGCGGCCGCCCTCGAAGGCGGTGGAGAGGAAGGCCTCCAGGATGCCGCGCGCCACGCCCGCGCCCACCACGCGCTGGCCCAGGCACAACACGTTGGCGTCGTTGTGCGCGCGCGTCATCCGCGCCTCGAACTCGGTGGTGCAGAGGGCCGCCCGGACGCCCCGGTGCTTGTTGGCCACGATGCTCATCCCGATGCCGGTGCCGCACACCAGCACGCCCAGCGTGCCCTCTTCCGCCACCACCTGGCGGGCCACCTGCGAGGCGAAGTCCGGGTAGTCCACGGACTCGCGCGTCTGGGGGCCCAGGTCCTGGAACGCGGTGCCGCGCTCCTTCAGGAGCGCCACCAGCTCCTGGCGCAGCTCGATGCCCGCATGGTCGGAGGCGAGGATGACTTTCACGGCCGGACTCCGGAAGGCGGGGCCCGCGCTTTGAGGGCGGGGCCGGGAAGGAGGGCCCCTGCCCGCCGCTCCCTTGCAGGGAGCAGCGGGCCGGAAGGCCGTCAGCTGAAGCGCTTGAAGACGAGCACCGCGTTGGTGCCGCCGAAGCCGAACGAGTTGCTCATCACCGCGTCGACGCGGGCCTCGCGCGCCGTGTTGGGCACGTAGTCCAGGTCGCAGTCGGGGTCCGGCGACGTCATGTTGATGGTGGGCGGCAGCACGTTCTTGGTGAGCACCTGCACGCTCACCACGGCCTCCGCGCCACCCGCCGCGCCGAGCATGTGGCCCGTCATGGACTTGGTGGACGACACCGCCAGCTTGCGCGCGTGGTCGCCGAACACGGCCTTCAGGGCCTTGGTCTCGTTGGCGTCGT
Source organism: Corallococcus exercitus (assembly GCF_042231735.1). Lineage (GTDB taxonomy): Bacteria > Myxococcota > Myxococcia > Myxococcales > Myxococcaceae > Corallococcus > Corallococcus exercitus_B. The sequence goes on along the minus strand of NZ_CP102577.1, from coordinate 17,709 downwards.
TGAACGGCGTGGACGTGCCGTGGGCGTTGACGTAGCCCACCTGCTCCGGCCGCATGCCCGCGGACTCCAGCGCCAGGCGCATGCAGCGCGCAGCGCCCTCGCCCTCCGGGGCCGGCTGGGTGACGTGGTACGCGTCGGAGTTGGCGCCGTACCCCACCACCTCCGCCAGGATGTTGGCGCCGCGCTTCTTCGCGGCCTCCAGTTCCTCCAGGACGACGATGCCCGCGCCCTCGCCCATCACGAAGCCGTCGCGCTCCTTGTCGAAGGGACGGCTGGCGCGCGCCGGGTCGTCGTTGCGCGTGGACAGCGCCTTCATCACGGAGAAGCCGCCCATGCCCAGGGGAGTAATCGCCGCTTCCGCGCCGCCCGCGATGGCCGCGTCCGTCTCACCCAGGCGGATGGACTTCCAGGCCTCGCCGATGGCGTGCGCGCTGGTGGCGCACGCGGACACCGGGGCCCAGTTGGGGCCCTTGCAGTTGTAGCGCATGGAGATGAGCCCAGGCGCCATGTTGACGATCATCTGGATGATGAAGAAGGGCGACAGCCGGTCGAACCCCTTCTCCAGCCCCTTGCGGTGCTGCTCCTCCAGCGAGGAGATGCCGCCGATGCCGGAGCCCACGATGACGCCCACGCGCTCCGGGATGTAGCCATGGGGCGCGTCCGGGCTGATGGGCAGGCCCGACTCCTTCACCGCCATGTCGGCCGCGGCCATCGCGTACTGGGCGAACAGGTCCATCCGGCGCACTTCACGCCTGTCGATGAACTGCTCGGGCTGGAAGTCCTTCACCTCGCCCGCGATGCGCGCGTCGAGCTTCCCCAGATCGAAACGGGTGATCGTGCTGATGCCGGACTGCCCGGCCAGCATCGCCTGCCAGTTCTTCTCGGTGCCGGTGCCCAGCGCTGAAATGATGCCGGTGCCGGTGATGACGACTCGACGGTTTGACACTGGTCTTCTCCGCTGACCGCGATGGGGCGCGGAAGCGCCGGTGAGGACGCTCCCCAGGCCCCGGACTTCCGGGTGTCGCGACTGCCTACTTCTTGTGGGTCTTCACGTAGTTCACGGCGTCGCCGACGGTCTTGATGTTCTCCGCCTCGTCGTCGGGAATCTCGACCTCGAACTCCTCTTCCATCGCCATGACCAGCTCGACGATGTCGAGGCTGTCCGCGCCCAGGTCCTCGATGAAGGACGACTCGGGCTTGATCTCATCCTCACCCACACCGAGCTGGTCGGCGATGATGGACTTGATCTTGGCTTCCACGTCGGTTGCGTTGGACATACGTGCAGAACCCTCCAGCTCCAGATGGGGCCCGCCGTTTGTTTCGCGGGCCGTCTTCAAGGCGGGCGCGGTATATCCCACGCCCGGCGGCAATCCAACCTTGGCTTACATGTACATGCCGCCGTTGACCTTCAGGACCTCGCCGGTGATGTAGGACGCCGCATCACTCGCGAGGAACACCACGGCCCCGGCGACCTCCTCCGGGTTGCCCAGGCGGCCCAGCGCGATGCCGCCCACCATCTTCTGCCGCAGCTCGTCGTCCAGGTGGGACGTCATGTCCGTCCCGATGAACCCGGGGGACACGGCATTGACGCGGATGCTCCGGCTGGCCAGCTCCTTGGCCACCGACTTGGTCAGGCCGATGAGCCCCGCCTTGGCGGCCGAGTAGGCGGCCTGCCCTGGGTTGCCCATCTCCCCCACGACCGAGGTGATGTTGATGATGGCGCCGGAGCGCTGCTTCATCATGGGCCGGCTGGCGGCGCGGATGAGCGCGAAGGCGCCCCGGAGGTTGGTGTCCAGCTGCCGGTCCCAGTCCTCGTCCTTGACGCGCATGACCAGGCCGTCAATGGCCATGCCGGCATTGTTCACCAGCACGTCCAGCCGGCCGTGCGTCTTGACGACGCCGTCGATGGCGGAGGCGCACGCGGCGGTGTCCGCCAGGTCGAATCTCACGGCCTCCGCCTTGGCGCCCGCCTGCTGGAGCAGGCCCACCGTCTCCTGCGCGGCGGCCTCGTTGCCCACGTAGCTGATGACCACGGTGGCCGCGCCCGCCTTCGCGAAGGCCAGCGCGCACGCCCGGCCGATGCCGCGCGAGCCGCCCGTCACCAGCACCACCTTGTCCTTGAAGCCCTCGCTCATGCTGCCCCCAGCGCGGCGAGCACCTTCTCGAGGGTCGCGGCGTTCTCGACGTTGAACGACTCGATGTCCTTGGTGATGCGCTTGATGAGGCCGCCCAGCACCTTGCCCGGCCCCAGCTCCACCACGTGCGTGACGCCGTTCGCCTTCAGCGACTCCACGCACTCAATCCAACGCACCGGCGCGCTCACCTGCTCCAGGAGCAGCGGCACCACGCGGGACGCGTCCGCGTTGGGCCGTGCCTCCACGTTGCTCACCACCGGCACGGACGGCGCCTGGATGCGCATGCCCGCCAGCACCTCCGCCAGCCGGGGCTTCACGGGGTCCATCAGCGCGCAGTGGAAGGGCGCGGAGACGGGCAGCGGCATCACGCGCTTGGCCCCGGCCTCCTTGCACTTCGCGCCCGCGCGCTCCACCGCGGCCGCGTGGCCCGCGATGACCGTCTGCTCGGGCGAGTTGTAGTTCGCGGGGGCGACGACCTGGCCTTCCGCCGCGGCGTCGCAGGCGGCCTTCACCGCGTCCGGGGTGAGGCCCAGCACCACCGCCATGCCGCCCGTGCCCACGGGCACCGCCTCCTGCATGAACGTGCCGCGCGCGCGCACCGCCCGCGCCGCGTCCTGGAGGTCCATCGCGCCCGCGGCCACCAGCGCGGAGTACTCGCCCAGCGAGTGGCCCGCGACGAACGCGGGGGCAGGTCCCCGCTTCTGGAACACCGCGTGAACCGCGGCCGACACCGTGAGGATGGCCGGCTGGGTGGTGGCGGTGAGCTTCAGCGCCTCCTCCGGGCCCTCGAAGCAGGTGGTGGAGAGCTTCTCGTGCAGCGCGTCGTCCACGGCGTCGAAGACGGCCCGCGCTTCAGGGAACTGCTCGTAGAGGTCCTTGCCCATCCCCACGGCCTGACTGCCCTGCCCGGGAAACACGAACGCGACCTTCGCCATGTTGCGGTCCTTCCTTGTGTCGTCCTGCCTACCAGCGCACCACCGCGCTGCCCCACGCCATCCCCGCGCCAATGGCCATCATCGCGATGACGTCGCCGCGCTTGAGGCGGCCGGCGCGCTGCGCCTCATCCAGCGACATGGGCAGCGAGGCGGACGACGTGTTGCCGTACTTGTGCAGGTTGAGCCAGCATTTTTCCTTGGGAATCTCCAGCCGCTCCATCACGGCTTCCAGGATTCGCAGGTTCGCCTGATGGGCGATGACGTGGTCCACCTGCGTCGTGGCCAGCCCGTGGGCCCCCAACGACGCCTGCGTGGACTCCACCAGCGCCCGCACCGCGAAGCGGAACACTTCCTTCCCGTTCATCTTGAGCTTGTGAAGATTTGCATCCACGTTGTCCGCGGTGACGGGGGTGCGGGAGCCGCCGGCGGGGATGCAGAGCAGGTTCGCGAGCTCGCCGTCGGTGCGCAGGTGGGTGGAGAGGATGCCGCGCGGCGCCATGGCGTCGTCCTCCGCGTCCGGCTCCGCCCCCAGCACCAGGGCGCCCGCACCGTCCCCGAAGAGCACGCAGGTGTTGCGGTCCGTCCAGTCCACCGCGCGGGTGAGCAGGTCCGCGCCCACCACGAGCGCGCGCTTCACCTGGCCCGAGCGCACGAACTGATCCGCCACGCTGAGCGCGTACAGCCCTCCGGCGCACGCGGCGGACACGTCGAAGGCGAACGCGCGCTTCGCGCCCAGCTTCGCCTGCACCAGCGCGGCGCACGACGGCATGGGCATGTCCGCGGTGACGGTGCCCACGACGATGAGGTCCAGGTCACCGGGGGCCACGCCCGCCATCTCCAGCGCGTTGCGGGCGGCCTGCACCGCCAGGTCGCTCGTCGCCTCATCCGGGGCGGCCTGCCTGCGCTCCTGGATGCCCGTGCGCTCGCGGATCCACGCGTCGCTCGTGTCGACCAGGCGCTCCAGGTCGTGGTTGGTCAGGACCTGCGCGGGGGCATAGGAGCCGGTTCCGATGATGTGGGTGCGTGCCAAGGGGCCTCCGGAAGTCGTCGGAGTCCAACGCCCGGCCCGCGCGCTCTAATCGGCCCCTTCGTCCCCGTCCGCCTTCCTTCCCCGCTGGTGGGGAGGAAGCCAGGCGGCGGCGTTGGCAATGCAGCGCGTCAGCTCTTCCTGCACGCCCGCGCGCACGTGCTGCAGCGCGGTGACGAGCGCGTTGTGGATGGCGCGGGGGGAGGAGCGGCCGTGCGCGACGATGCCCACTCCCTGGAGGCCCAGGAGCGGGGCGCCGCCGTACTCGGCGTAGTCCATGACGCGGCGCAGCCCCGCCAGGGTGGGCTTGAGGAGCAGCGCGCCCAGCTTCTCCGGCAGGCCGCCGCGCTTCTCGATGGCGGAGCGCAGGAGGCCGGTGATGCCCATGCCCACGCCCTCGGACGTCTTGAGGACGATGTTGCCGGTGAAGCCGTCCGTCACGACGACCTCCACGTCGCCGGAGAACAGGTCCTTGCCCTCCACGTAGCCCACGAACTCCAGGTCCGAGCGGCGCAGGAGGGCGCTCGCGTCACGCGTGAGCTGCGTGCCCTTGGAGTCCTCTTCGCCGTTGGAGAGCACCGCCACCCGGGGGCGCTTCACGCCCAGGCGCGTGCGCGAGTACGCCTCGCCGAGCACGGCGAACTGGGCCAGGTGCGAGGGGCGGCAGTCCACGTTGGCGCCCGCGTCCAGGAGCAGGCAGCGGCCTTCGCCCTTGAGGGCCGGGAACAGGGCCGCGATGGCCGGCCGCTCCACGCCGGGAATCCGGCCGAGCGTCCAGATGCCACCGGCCATCACCGCGCCGGAGTTGCCCGCCGACACGAGGGCGGACGCCTCCCCTTGCCGGACGAGCTCGAAGCCCACCCGGAGCGAGGAGTCCCGCTTGCGCCGGAACGCAGCGGTGGCGGAGTCGCCCATCTCCACCACTTCGGACGCGTGGTGGAGATGCACGTTGGCGGGCGCGCCGGCGCGCTCCAGGACGGGACGCACACGCGTGGCGTCCCCGACCAGCACGAGTTCGTGCCCGGGAAACGCTCGCGCGAACAGCACGCCCCCGTCCACGACGGCGTCGGGGGCGTGGTCGCCACCCATCGCGTCGAGGACGAGCCGCACCGGCAGCCTTCCGCTTTCAACTACTCCGCGGCGGTCGCGATGACCTCACGGCCACCGTAGTTGCCACAGGCCGCGCAGGCGCGGTGCGGCATCACGGGCTCCTTGCACTTGGAGCACTTGATGACCTGGACGGGGGTCCGCAGGTTGTTGTTGCCGGCCCGACGACGGTCCCGGCGCATCTTCGACGTCCGCTTCTTGGGAACTCCCACGGCTCACCTCGGCATCGGACCCGTCCCCCCTCGCGACCTGCGAGGGGCATAGGGACCGTCAGTTCAACTTGATGTTCTTCAGCGGCGACAGCCGAGGGTCCACGACCTTCGTCTCGCAGCCGCACTTCTTCTCATTGAGGTTCTGGCCGCACTGCGAGCAGAGCCCCTGGCAGTCTTCCCGACAGACCGCGTTCATCGGGAGCGCGAGCAATACCTGTTCCCGGATGATCGGATCCAGATCGATCGTCTTCCCATCGAAAACCTGCTCGTCCGCCTCGCCCAGCTCGAAGGTGCCCCCGGATTCACCCTGGGTGCGTTCCTTCTTCTCCATGGCCTTCTCGTCGTCGTCCTTGAAGTCATCACCCCGGGCCAGGGACTCCGGCACCAGGTTGATGGTGAAGGACACGGGGAGGTCCAGCGTCACGTCCGTGAGGCAGCGCTTGCAGGGCGCGCCCACGTGGACCGTGAAGCCGCCCGTCAGCAGCACGCCGCCGCTGACCTTGCGCAGGGTGGCCTGGAGCGTCGACGGAGCGGTCGCCTGGAAGCCGGTGTCCTCGCCGGACGCCTGGCCTTCCAGGGCCTCCTTGAGGAGCCCAGGAGCGATGGGCTCGTCGAGCTTCAGCCCCGCTTCTTTGATTTGTTCAATCTTTACGACCATCTACAAGGCTTCCCGGCAAAAGGGCGCGCAACATAGAGGGACTCCCCCCGTCAGTCAACACGCCGGGTTGGACTACCGAGCCGCGCCGCGTGGATCCACTCAACACCGCTCTGGTAGCTTTCCATCTGATGCGCACCCCCGCCCGACGTTCGCGGGGCGCACTCTGGGTCTGGGGGCTCGGGCTGATGCTCGCCCTGCCGGCGCAGGCCCGTGCGCCCCTTCCCCCGTCCGCCCTCCTCTTCCAGCTCGGCCCGACGAGCCCCGCCATCGACGCGGCGAAGGACCTGCTGGAGGCCGGCCGCTTCCCGGAGGCCCTGGAGGTGGTGCGGGGCGGGCTGGACGCGCCCGACGTCACGGACGACGAGCTGGTGGAGCTCTACCGCCTGCAGGGACTCACCGCGCTCTACCTGGGCGACGAGGCCCTGGCGCGCGGCGCGTACGAGAAGCTGCTCCAGGCCCGGCCGGACTTCGAGCTGCCCCGCTCCGCGCCGCCCAAGGTCCGCGACCTCTTCGCGAAGCTGAAGGAGGACCTGCGCCACCGCCGCGTCCACCCCGTCACCCTGCAGGTGGACCCCATCCCGGACCCGGCGCCGGGCGAGCGCGTCGAGGTGGACGCCACCCTCCGGGACATGGCGCTGGGCGCGCGGGCGCGGCTGTTCTACCGGCGCGCGGGGGCGCAGGGCTTCTCGTCGGTGGACTTCGTGCGCGACCGCTCCCGGCCGGAGCACTACACCGCCGTGCTGCCCGCGTACGAGCTGCCCGTGGAGAGCACGCCCTATGAGGTGGAGTACTACTTCGAGGTCGTGGACGCGGCCGAGCGGCGGCTCGCCGGACGCGGGGACCCGTTCCATCCCCTCCTCTTCCAGGTGGCGTCGCGGACCGCCCCCGCCACGGCCCTGACGGAAGGGACGAGCCGCCCCTGGTACAAGAGCCCCTGGCTCTGGGTGGCCGTGGGCGCGGTGGCCATTGGCGGCACGGCCGGGGTGGTGGCCCTGGCGTCCTCGGAGGAGCGCGGCCGGGTGCCCATCACCATCCGTGTGGAGGACGCCGCGCCATGAGACCCACGGTCCTGTCGATGCTGGTCCTCCTCTGTGGCTGCGGTCCGGACGCGGCGCCAGAGGCCCTGCCCCTGGGACTGGAGGTCACGCTCAGCCGCGCCGTCGCGAGCCAGGTGGGCGCCTACCAGGTGGTGGTGCTGAAGGACGGCGCGAAGCGCAACTGCACGGAGCTGCAGCGCACCTGCCTGGCCACCCAGGTGGACCCGGGCGACCTGCTGGAGCTGAAGGACGCGGACGGCAACACGGGGCGCACGCTGCGCTTCCCCTCCGCCCCCGGCGGCGCGGCCATGGGGCTCGCGGTGGACGTCCCGGTGGGCCGCGACTACGCGCTCGTCATCGAGGCGTTGACGGCCGACACGCCGACGCGCTTCCTGGGCAGCTCCTGCAACTACCTGCGCGAGGTGAACTCCGGTACCAACGCCACCCTGGTGGCCGCCCCCATCGAGCTGACCTCCCAGGTCTGCGACCCGGTGTTTCCGCGCTGAAGCCCGGGCAGGCACCGGTGCCCCGCTGGGGAGGCGGGCGGGCATGGCGCGCGGATGTCACATGGTTGTCCCGAGCGCGGCGGAACGAATCTGTTACGGACGCCACGCATTCCATCCCTTCGCGGGAGCACCCTTCATGGCGCGCATCCTCATCATCGAGGACGAGCAGGACCTGGCCGGACTCGTCGACTACAACCTCCGCGCGGCGGGCTTCGAGACGGACACGGCGAACACCGGCGCGGGCGGGCTTGCCCGGGCCCGGGCCCACCCTCCGGACCTGGTGCTGCTGGACTTGATGCTGCCGGACGTGGCGGGCGGTGAAGTCCTGCGCATGCTCAAGAGCGACCCGGAGCTGAAGAAGGCCGCGGTCGTCATCGTCAGCGCCAAGGGCCAGGAGGCCGACCGCATCCAGGGGCTGGAGCTGGGCGCGGACGACTACGTGGTGAAGCCCTTCTCCGTGCGCGAGCTGCTGCTGCGCGTGAAGGCCGTGCTGCGCCGCGCGGACGCGGAGGAAGGCCCCGCCGCGGTGCTGGCCGCGGGCGACATCAGCCTGGACACGTCCCGCCACCAGGTGCGGGTGAAGGGCGAGGAGATCATCCTCACCGCGCTGGAGTTCCGCCTGCTGCGCACGCTCCTGGAGCGAAGCGACCGCGTGCAGACGCGCGAGGTGCTGCTGTCCGACGTCTGGGGCATCCAGGCCGAAATCCACACGCGCACCGTGGACACGCACATCAAGCGCCTGCGCGAGAAGCTGGGTCCCGCGGGCGACATCATCGAGACCGTGCGCGGCGTGGGCTACAAGCTCAGCCCTCCGTGAGGCCGTCATGCCCCTGCGCTTCACGCTCCTGGCGCTGCTCGTCCCTCCCCTCCTGGTCGCGACGCTGCTCGTGCTCTTCGGCCACCCGGCCGGCGCGCTCGCCGCGGGGCTCGTCACCCTGGCGGGCTCCGCGCTGGCGCTGGGCACCAGCCGCGTGGCCATGGAGCGCCAGCTTCGCGCGCTGACCCAGAAGACGCAGTCGCTGGCCGCGGGCGTGGACGTGGCACCGCCCGCGGGCCTGGAGCGCACCGACGACCTGGCGCAGCTGGAGGACGCCATCGACACGCTGGACGACCAGCTGTCCATGCGCGCCGCCGCCCTCAACCAGGAGGCGCGCATCCTCACCGCCGTGCTGGACGGCATGGCGGAGGGGCTCTGGGTGACGGACGCGGAGGGCACCGTGGTGCGCCACAACGACGCGCTCGCGGAGATGCTCCGGCCCGCCAACGGCGCCATCGTGGGCCAGCGGCCGCTCGCGCTCATCCGCAACGAGGCCCTCAACGACGCGGTGGCCCGCGCCTGCCATGAAGGCGCCTCCACGCGGCTGGAGCTGACGCTCGAGGGGTTGTTCTCCCGCACGCTCGCCGTGCGAGTGACGCCCGTGGGGCGCGACCTGCCCGGCAGCGCCGCCGTCTTCCACGACGTCACGGAGCTGCGCCGGCTGGAGAAGGTGCGCAAGGACTTCGTGGCCAACGTCTCCCACGAGCTGCGCACGCCCATCACCGCCATTCGCGGCTACGCGGAGACGCTCCAGGGCGGTGCGCTCCAGGACACGCAGGTGGCCCCCAAGATGGTGGAGATCATCCACCGCCAGTCCGAGCGCCTCTCCGAGTTGGTGGAGGACCTGCTGGAGCTCTCCCGCCTGGAGGCGCGCGAGATGACCTTCCAGCGCACGGAGGTTCCCCTGGCGCTGGCCGTCTCGCGGGCCGCCGAAGGCGTGCGCCCCAAGGCCGAGGGCAAGAACCAGCAAATCGGGTTGCACGTGCCGCCGGAGCTGGTGGCGCTGGGGGATGGACGGGCCATCGAGCAGGTCCTGCTCAACCTGCTCGACAACGCGGTGAAGTACACGCCCGCGGGCGGCCGGGTGGACGTGGACGGAGCGTACGAGGGCGGCCGGTGCGTCGTGCGCGTGCGCGACACAGGCGTGGGAATCGAGCCCAAGCATCTTTCCCGGATTTTCGAGCGATTCTACCGGGTGGACAAGGGTCGCAGCCGGGACATGGGTGGGACGGGACTGGGCCTTTCCATCGTGAAGCACCTGATGGGCGCGATGGACGGCGAGGTGAAGGTGGAGAGCCAGCCGAACGCAGGCAGTACCTTTGTCATTTTTCTACCCTCGGCGGCTGGCCCGACGGCGGCGACGGGCTAGGATGGGGGCGGCCATGCGGGTCGCCATCCTCGCGGACATTCACGGAAACCTTCCGGCCTGCGAGGCCGTGCTGGACGACATCACCAGGTCGGTGGCGCCGGACTACATCGTCGCGGCCGGAGACCTGGCGCTGCGCGGTGCCCACCCGCGCGAGACGGTGGAGCTGCTCTTCAGCAAGTGCCACGCGCTCATCATGGGCAACACGGACGCGTACCTCGCCGGCAACTACCTGGGCGGCGCGTACCGCGAGCGGGACCACTGGAAGACGGAGCTGCTGCGCTGGACGCGCGACCAGCTGGGCGACGCGCTCTTGCAGCAGCTGGGACAGATGCCCTTCTCCCTGCGCTACACGCCGCGCAAGGGGCAGGACCTGTTCATCTGCCACGCGAACCCTCGCAACCTGGAGGAGTCGCTGGACCCCACGCTGGACGACCACGCGGTGCGCCGCTTCTTCACGCACCTGGACGCGGCCGCGTGCGCCTTCGGGCACCTGCACTTCCCCTACCGGCGGCGCGTGGGCCGGATGCTCATCGCGGACGTGGCCAGCGCCGGCATTCCTCGCGACGGTGACCTGCGCCCCGCCTACGGCGTCTTCACCTTCACCCCCAAGGGCTGGCGCGTGCAGATCCGCCGCGTGCGCTACCCGGTGCGCAAGGCCACCCAGGCCCTCACCGCGCGCCGCGTGCCCGGCGGGCCGCTGCTCATCCACAAGCTCGTGGAGGCGAGGTACCGCCACCACAACGCCCTGATGGAGGCCGCGCGGCGGCACTCGGGGCTTCCGCCGCCGGGGCCCGTGCTGCGTCCGCCCCCGGGGGCCTCGGGCTCGCGGCCCACGCACGCCGCGCCCTTCGAGAACAGCCCTCCTCCTGAGATTGACCCGTCCACGCTGCCCCTGGACATGGACGGCACGGTGACGGGTGCCTCGCCGCTGCCGCCCGACGCGCTCAACGACCTGGACGGGTGAGGCGAACGCCCACCGGGTGCGTGCGCGTGGGGCCAGCCCGTCCGGGAATGGACACGCAGGCCGTCGCTTCTGACGGACAGCGGGCTTTTCGCACCGCGAAATCCGCCTGCTCTCCCTCGCACACGGATGCACGAGGGCGCGGCGGGCCTTAGCAACACCTCAGGCGACGACAACGCGGGAGGAACCATGGTCGGGTGGAGGGTCGGACTGTCGGTGGTGGCGGTGTCCCTCACCGCCTCCGGAGCTGAGACTCCCCCCGCCCCCCCGCTGCCGCCCGTGGTGGAGGCGCCGCCCGCTCCGTACTGCGAGGGCGAGTACGCGGACAGCTACAGCGCGCTGTCCCCCAAGGCGCGGGCCTTCGAACAGGCGATGCAGAAGAAGTACACGTACTGCGTGCGCAGCACCGCCGTGTACGAGTGCCTGTCCTACGGCGCGGAGGGCAACGTGCGCCGCACGCGCACGCCGGTGTCCTCGCACGGCACCGCGTTCGCGTACCGGCAGCAGGCCGGGGAGACGCTGCTGCTCACCAACGAGCACGTCGTGGACTGGCCGGACGTCACCAGCGACGCGCACCCGGTGGACGGCGTGCCTTCCGGCTGCAAGCGCGTGAAGGACGGCCTGAGCATCGTGGAGAACGAAGCGGACCAGTACGACCGCGACGACATCCCGCTGTCCACGGCGGTGGTGGATCCGCAGCTGGACCTGGCCGTCATCAAGTCCAAGACGCCGCTGACGGTGATGCCGTGGAAGGTGGGCCGGAGCGCCGCCGTGCGCGAGCGCGACGTGGTGGACGTGCGCGGCTTCCCGCTGGGCGTCTTCAACGCCACCAACATGGGCAAGGTCATCTCCGCCTACGACCGCGACGAGTACAAGGACTGGTACCACGACGACTTCGTCATCGACGCGCTGTTGTCGCAGGGCAACTCGGGGTCACCGGTGCTCGCCATCTCCTGCAAGACGGGCGAGTTCGAGCTGGTGGGCGTCTATCACGCGGGCTACTCGCGAGGCAGTGCGCTCAACGTGGTGGTGGGCATCGACCAGGCACGCGACCTGATGACCCACCTGCGCCGTACGCCCAAACGCGCGCAGGAGGGCACGACGCCGCTGGACGCGCTGGCCCGAGCCCGCGTGGCGAAGCGCGCGGAGGTGTCCGCCACGCCGTTCTTCCCCTTCGGCTCGCGCACCGCGGCGGTGTTCCCGCGCGCGGACGGCACGCTGCTCTTCGCGCTGTACGAACAGGACTTCCCGCGCCGTGTGCACCCGCTCCTCGTGATGGAGGACCTGCCCGTCCCTTCCGCGGACGAGGGCTTCGGGCGCGTGGGGCGCGTCTGGTTCGGTGGCGAGCGCGGCCTCCTGGAGCGCCCTCGCACGGAGCAGGACGCGGAGCTGCAACAGCAGCTGGCCCGGCTGCTGGATGCGCTGCGCCGGGACGCGACGCTCGCGTTCTCGTACCAGGACTCGCTGCCCGGCTCGGATGAATCCCGGCAGACCTTCGACACGTCCGCCCGCCTGGGCAAGACGCTGGAGCGCACCATCGTCGCGCACCGCGACCTGAGCGATGCCGCCGCGGAGCTGGCGGACCGCTTCGCCCCGGGCGCCACCGAGCCCGCGACGCGGACGGAGTCCGTGCTGAAGAACCCTCCGCCCCCTGGCATCCACCTGGGCCTCACGGATGAACCGGGAGGCCCTTCCCCGTCCGCTCCGCCCCGCGACACCGGAGCGCGCCAGCCCGCGAAGAGCCCGCAGGGCAAGACGGCCAGGACTCCGTCGGGCAGGTAGTCCGTCCGGAAGGCGGCCCGCCCGGACGGGAAGCGCTCGGGCAATGCCGTGCGGTCACGGGAAGGCCCTTCCCGCCTCCGTACATTGGACAAGAGTGGAGGCCATGCCCGAACCCGCATCCGGCGCAGTCCATCCCGACCTGAGGACGGGGGCACCCTCCCCCTGGCTGCGGCGGATCCTCCGGGGCCTCCTGGGCCAGGAGCGGCGGTTCTGGGTGCTGGTGGTGGGCGTGGGGCTCATCTCCGGGCTGGGCGCGGTGGCGCTGCTCGCCGTGCTGCGCTTCACCCAGCACCTGTTCTGGCAGAGCAGCTCGGAGCACTTCCTGGAGGGCGCGCTCGCGTCGCCGGGCTGGCGCCGGTTCCTCGTGCCGGTGCTGGGCGGCGCGCTGGTGACACTGGTGTCGCTGGTCGTGGGCCAGCCCCTGCGCGGCCACGGCACCGCGGGCATCATCGAGTCCATCTGGGTGAAGTCCGGCCGGCTGCCCTTCCCGCGTGCGCTCCTGCGTGGCTTCGTGTCCATCCTCGCGGTGGCGCTGGGCGCACCGCTGGGCCGCGAAGGCGCGCTCCTCCAGACGGGCGCGGCGAGCGGATCCGCGCTGTCCGGGTGGCTGCGGCTGGGGCCGGGCCAGGCGCGCGTGCTGGTGGCGTGCGGCGCGTCCGCGGGCATCGCGTCCGCGTACAACGTCCCCATTGGCGCGGCCCTCTTCGGCCTGGAGGTGCTGCTGGGCAGCTTCGCGCTGGAGCTCTTCGGCCCCATCGTCGTGTCGTGCGTGGTGGCGACGCTCGTGTCGCGCACGCTCATCGCGGACCACCCCAGCTACGTCATCCCCCATTACGCCCTCACCCACCCGCGCGAGCTGGTGCTGGCGCTGCTCTTGGGCGTGCTCGTGGGCGGGGCCTCCGCGCTCTACGTGCGCGGCATCAACCTCACCTCGGACCTCTTGGACAAGCTGCCGTCGTGGCTCACGCCGTTCATGCCGCTGGTCGCGATGACGGTGGTGGGCCTCACCGCCATCGCGGGGCCGTACCTCATGGGCAACGGCTATGACTCCGTGAACATGGCGCTGCACGGGACGCTGCCCCTCGCGCTGCTGCTCCTGCTGCCCCTGGCGAAGCTGGCGGTGACGTCGCTGTGCGCGGGCGCGGGGGTGCCGGGCGGGCTCTTCACGCCGTCCCTCTTCTTCGGCGCGCTCCTGGGCGGCGCGTTCGGGATGCTGGTGGAGCGGGCGTTCCCGGGCGGTGCGGCGCCCAGCGGGGCGTATGCGCTGCTCGGCATGGGCGCGGTGCTGGCGGGCACCACGCATGCGTCCGTGTCCGCGGTGCTGATGATCTTCGAGATGACCGGCGACTACGACCTCATCCTCCCGCTGATGCTCGCCGCGGTGGTGGCCGCCGTCGTCAGCCGCCGGCTGGAGCCGGAGTCGCTCTACACGTCCGTGCTCGTGAAGCGCGACGTGCGCATTCCGGCCTCCGTGCCGCACTGGCTTCGGGAGGAGGGCGTGCGCTCGCTCCTGTCCCCCGCGACGCAGCGGGTGCCGCCCTCCGCGACCTTCGACGAGGTGGTGGTGCTGCTCCTGGAGCAGCCCGCGGGCGCGGACCTGTACGTCACCGACGCGGAGGGGCGCCTCCTGGGCGTCATCACCCTGGACGCGCTCAAGGGACACCTGCCGGACCACTCACTGCTCAAGGCCACCGTGGCCGCGGACGTGATGGACACCGGCGTGCAACCCATCACGCCGGACCTGTCGCTGGCGGAGGTGGCCGCGCGGTTCGGCCAGACGGAGCTGGAGCGGCTGCCCGTGGTGGACGGACGCCGGCACCTGCTGGGTTCGCTCTCCAAGGGCGACCTGCTCAAGCGGGGGCGCTTCTAGATGGCGCTGGAGCCCCGCACGCGCGCGTGGAGCATCGTCGTGATGAGCCTGCTGTGCGTCGTGCTGGCGTGGGTGCTGCTGCGCACGCCACCGCACCCCGGGCAGTACCGGCCCCAGCCGGAGTCCGTGGAGGAGCCCTCCCGAGGCAATCCCTACCGGGGTTGGCCGCTCTTCCAGGGCTGGCCCGTGCCTCAGCCCCCGGACGCGAAGCCCTCCGACACGCCCCGGCAACGTTGAGGGTCCACCTTCCCCTTCACCCCGTGGGACGGCCCAAGGCAGGCAACCAGGCGGGCTTCGCGTGAAGCGCTTGCATGCGGGAGGGCCAGGAGGAAGATGGCCGCCGCCTTGGACGCCACTCCGTTCAACTTCGTCGCCATCGTGCTGTGCGTCTCCATCGGTGCGGGCCTGCTGGGTTCACTGCTGGGCCTGGGCGGCGGCCTCATCCTCATCCCCGTCCTCACGCTCGTGCTCAAGGTGGACATCCGCTACGCGGTGGGGGCCTCCATCGTGTCCGTCATCGCCACGTCCAGCGGCGCGGCGGCGGCGTACGTGCGCGACGGCCTGGCCAACATGCGCGTGGCCATGTTCCTGGAGCTGGCCACCGTGGCGGGCGCCGTCACGGGCGCGATGCTCGCGGGCATGGTGGGAGGCCGCGCGCTGTACTTCCTCTTCGGCGCGGTGATGGCCTATTCGGCGCTGGCGATGCTGCGCAAGCTGCGCGAGGACGACAGGCCGCGCGAGGAGCCGCCGCCGGATGCGCTCGCGGACCGGCTGGGCCTGCACGGCAGCTACTACGACGTGTCCGCCGGCGGTGAGGTCGCGTACCGCGTGCACCGGCCGCTCGTGGGCCTGGGGCTCATGTACATCGCGGGCACGGTGAGCGGCCTGTTGGGCATCGGCTCGGGCGCGCTGAAGGTGCCGGCCATGGACCTGGCGATGGGGCTGCCCATCAAGGTCTCCACCGCCACCAGCAACTTCATGATTGGCGTCACGGCGGCGGCCAGCGCGGGCATCTACTTCGCGCGCGGCGACATCGACCCGTTCATCGCCGGCCCCGTCTGCGTGGGCGTCACGCTGGGCGCGTTCGCGGGCTCGCGCTACCTCACGAAGCTCAAGAGCGGCTCGCTGCGCATGCTCTTCGTCGTCGTCCTGCTCTGGGTGTCGTACGAGATGCTGTCCAAGGGAATCCAGGGATGAGCGCCGAGCCCTCCGAACCTCCGTCTCCGCGGGAGACAGCCGTCACCACCACCGCCGCCGTGCCGCCGGAGGTGATTCCCCTCACGCCGGAGCTGCTCATCAGCCAGCTGTTGCGCGGCGGCGTGCTGCTGAGCCTGTCGCTGGTCACCTGCGGCATGGTGATGACGTTCTTGCGCCACCCGGACTACTTCTCGTCGCCGGACGCGCTCCAGCGCCTCACCGACCCGGACTCCGCGCCGCACCAGCTGACGGACGTCTTCGAGGGCGTCCTGGCCGTGCGCGGCCAGTCCTTCGTGATGGCGGGGCTGCTGGTGATGATCACCGTGCCCGTGCTGCGCGTGGCCCTGTCGCTGGGCATCTTCCGCGCGCAGAAGGACCGCGCCTTCGCCGCCATCACCACCGGCGTGCTCGCGCTGCTCCTGCTCGCGTTCCTCCTGGGCGGCGTGGAGTAGTCCACGCGCTCGTCACTCCAGGCGTGCCGCCAGCCCGGGCGTCTCCGCGTGGAGCACTTCGATGCGGCGCCTCCGTGCGCCAGCGATGAGCAGGTGCCAGCCGGCGGCGGCGAGCCCGAGGAGGAGGCAGCCGCCCCAGAGCACCCGGGAGCCCCAATGCTGCAGCACCCACCCACCGAGCGCGGGAGCCACGAACGCGGCGAGTCCTCCCAGCATGTGGAAGGCCCCCTGGTAGCTCCCGCGCAGGTCGGGGGGCGCCAGGTCCGACACCACGGAGGGCTTCACGGGCGCCTGGACGATCTCCCCCAGGGTCCAGATGCCCACGGCGAGCGCGGCCAGCAGCGCGCCCTCCGTCACCGCGTGGAGCCCGAAGCCGATGCCGGTGAGGACGGCCGCCCCCGCGAGCGCGCTGGAGCGGCGCATCCGCCCGACGACGCGGCTGGCGAACGGCTGCACCAGCATGATGAGCAGGCCGTTGACCGCGAGCACTCCACCGAAGACCGCCGAGGACATGCCGCGAGCGGCCAGGTCCAGCGAGAGCGTGGCCTGCCCCTGGTAGAAGATGATGGCCAGGACCAGGACAGGCAGGCTGAAGGCGAGGAACACCGGGTCCCGGAACGGCGCCGCGGAGGACGGCCTCGCGCCCGGCTCCGGGCGTGAGACCCGCGTCTCCGGCACCTTCCACCACACGAGCAGGCCGTAGAGGAACGTGGTGAGCGCGTCCGCCAGGAAGAGGATGCGGAAGCTGGAGCGGGCCGCGAGCCCCGCCAGCGGGACCCCGATGGCGAAGCCCAGGTTCACCGCCCAGTAGAGCAGCCCGAAGGCTCGCGTCCGCTCCGAGGCCGGCACCAGGTCCGTGACGGCCGCGGAGACGACGGGCCGGTACAGCTCCCCGAGGAACCCGGCCACCAGGGCCGCCACAGCGATCTCCGCGGGCGTCCGCGAGAAGCCGAGCAACACCATCCCGGCCGCGCCCGACCACAACCCGCCGACGAGCGTGGTGCGCCGCCCCAGCCGATCCGCGAGCGCTCCGCCCACCAGCCCGGCCGCCACCGCCCCCACGCCATGGAGGGAGGCGACGAGCCCGGCCTGCGCCACCGACAGGCCGCACTCCCGCGTGAGGTAGAAGGTCAGGAAGGGCACCACGAAGCCGCCCAGCCGGTTCACCAGCGTGCCCGCCCAGAGATACCAGTACGCCGCCGGGAGCCCTCCCGTGGTGGCATGGAGTTGCGCGGACAGGCGGGCCCGGAGGCCCCTGGGAGTGCCGTTCATGGTTCAAGCCTCGAGGGTCGTGCGTGCCGCCGCTACTTCTTCGCCGCCCCCTCCCCCATGAGGGGGCCGAAGGTGTAGCCCTGACAGATGGCCGCGGTGCGGCGGACCTGGGGGTGCGGGTGCTCCAGCAGGCGCTGGACGTGCGCCTCCAGCCCCGGCAGCGCGGCGTGGTTGAACGTCAGGCTCACGAGCGCGTCGCACACGACCTGGACGTCCTCGGAGTGGAGCTGGGATTCGATGTCGGCGGGAGCCGGCGGGGTCGGGAGGGTCATGGGTGTCATCCTCGTGGCTCAGGCGAACTCGAAGTCCATGCGCTCGAGGATGCCCAGCTCGCTCGCCAGGTGCTTGAGGCCCGAGTAGTCCCGGACGAGC